>CBDBEN010000005.1:950000-3557686 GCA_965204405.1 Geminicoccaceae bacterium | reverse complement strand
CGAACCGGTGCGCCGGCTGCTTGGCGGGCGCTTTCTCGACAAGGATAGGATGGTCCGGGACGCCAGAAAGATGCTGGACAGCCTGGACATCCATATTCCCAATATGCGCGCACTGGTGGGCAATCTCTCCGGCGGTCAGCGCCAGTCAATCGCCATCGGCCGTGCCGCCTCTTTCGAGCCTGACGTGCTGATCATGGACGAGCCGACTTCGGCACTGGCTGTGGCCGAGGTCGAGGCGGTGCTGGCGCTGATCAATCGGGTGAAGGCGAGTGGCGTCAGCGTCATTCTGATCACCCATCGCCTCCAGGATCTGTTCCGCGTCTGCGACCGGATTATGGTGCTCTATGAAGGCCAGAACGTCGCCGAGCGCAGGATCGCAGAAACCGATCTCGAAGACGTGGTCCGCCTCATCGTCGGTGAGAGGGTCTCACGCCACAATGTCGCCGATGATGCCGAGTAAAGCCGCCAAACCAAGTCAACCGTCTGCCGGAGGCAGCAGGGAGTTCTTGACGGTGAATGCGCCGGTGTTGAGCATTGCCGGCTTTTTTATCCTGGTCTGCCTGGTCTTTAGTATCATTACCGACAGTTTTCTGAGCCAGGTCAATATCTTGAACCTGCTCCGCCAGAGTGCGCCGATCCTGATTGTCGCCTGTGCCATGACCTTCGTGATCACCACCGGCGGCATCGATCTTTCGGTCGGCTCCAACCTCGCTCTGGTCAATGCGCTCGCCGCGATTGCACTCGCTGCCGGCATCCCGTGGCCGTTGGTGGTTTTGCTGATGCTCGCACTCGGTGGCTTGATTGGGATCGTGCAGGGTTATTTCGTTGCCTATGAGGGTATCCCTGCCTTCATCGTGACACTTGCCGGCCTTAGCGCCATCCGCGGTGTCGCCCTTCTCATAACCGAAGGCTATTCAGTCCCGATCAGCGGGGATAGCTGGTTCGTACAGATTGGCCGTGGCTGGCTGCTCGGCATTCCGCTGCCGGCGATCATCGGCCTGATCGTCGCGATCATCGGCTACGTCATCCTGACCCAGACGCGGTACGGCCGTTACGTCACCGGCATCGGCGCCAATGTCGAAGCGGTCCGGCGGGCGGGCGTCAATGTCCGGCGCACGATCCTCTCGGTCTACATGTTGACAGGCATCGCCGCAGCCATTGCCGGCCTGGTGATCGCCGCCCGTCTCGGTTCCGGCTCGTCGAACGCCGGCGTCGGCTTCGAGCTCGAAGTGATCGCCGCCGTCGTTCTGGGCGGCACCAATCTGTTTGGCGGCCGCGGTACCATCATCGGCACGGCGCTTGGCGCCCTTACCATCGCAGTCATCGGCAATGGCCTGATCCTCGCCCACATCTCGCCGTTCTTCACCCAGATCGTCACGGGCCTGATCATCCTCCTGGCGATCTGGCTGAACACCCGCCTCTTCAATCAAGCAAGCCGCCTGCGCCGTGTGGTGTGACCACATCATTGTGGCATGACCACGTCATTTGGTTCCGAGACGCCTGAGATGGTCACTTTTGTTGGCGCCGAACTATAGGAAAGGGAGGGCTGATCATGAGTGGGGAACGAAGCTTGGGTGCGATCGACAGCGGTCAAGTCATGACCGTCCAGGGACCGATCGCGGTCGAGGCGATGGGCACGACCTTGATGCACGAACACCTTCTGGTGGATGCCCGGTCCTGGTGGCATGAACCGACAGAGCCGGAACGTCGTTACCTGGCGGAAGGACCGGTGCGGCCGGGCATCCTCGGCGAGCTCTGCATGGATCCGTTCGTGAACCTGGACAATTGCCGGCTCGACGACGAGCAGGCGGCGATCGAGGAACTGGAGCTCTTCACCGAGACCGGAGGGCAAACGGTGGTCGACCCCACCTGCCGTGGCATCGGCCGCAACCCCGAGGCCCTGTTGCGGATAAGCCAGGCGAGCAACCTTCATATCGTGATGGGCGCCGGCTACTATCTCGAAGGCTCACACCCTCCTTCCGTCCAAAAGATGAGCATCGAGGCGATTACTGATGAGATCGTCCGGGATGCAGTGGACGGGGTCGACGGCGGTGGCATGAAAATTGGGCTGATCGGCGAGATCGGGGTCAGCGCCGACTTCACGCCCGAAGAAGAGAAAGTTCTGCGCGCGGCGGCGCGTGCTGCGCAAACGACCGGTCTGCCATTGATGGTGCACCTTCCAGGCTGGGAGCGTCTGGCTCACCGAGTGCTCGACATCACCGGCGAGGAAGGAGCCGATCCCGCTCATACGGTTCTCTGCCACATGAACCCAAGCTTCGATGACCAGGACTATCAAATCAGCCTCGCCGAGCGGGGAGCCTTCATCGAGTACGACATGATCGGCATGGATTTCTACTATGCAGACCAGGGTGCACAGTGCCCTTCAGATGCCGAGATTGCAGGCGCGATCAAGGCGTTGATCGACCAGGGCTGGCTTACGTCGTTGCTGCTGTCCCAGGACGTGTTCCTGAAGATGATGCTCTGCCGCCATGGCGGCTTCGGTTACGGCTATGTCACCCGGCATTTTCTCCCAAGGCTAAAGCGGTTGGGCATCACCGAGGCCGAAATCGAGCAACTCATGATCGGCAATCCGAGACGGGTGTTTTCCGAAACACACCGGCAAATCTGACGGCGAAGGGGAAAGGCGATGGCAGGTAAAAAAATACTGCTTGCAGGGGAGTCCTGGGTGAGTGCGGCAACCCACCATAAGGGGTGGGATCATTTCGGCAGTGTCACCTTTCATCTCGGCGCCGAGCCGTTGGTGGAGGCTTTGAAGGATAGCCCGTTCGATTTGACTTACATGCCGGCCCACGAAGCGGCCACTGGCTTCCCGCTCACTGCTGAGGGGCTGAAAGCCTATGATGCGATCATTCTGAGCGACATCGGCTCAAACACGCTGCTGCTCCACCCCGATGTGTGGATCCACGGCAAGCCTGTGCCCAACCGGCTGAAGTTGCTGCGCGATTATGTTGCCGCCGGCGGCGGGTTGATGATGATCGGCGGCTACTACAGCTTTCAGGGCATCAATGGTGGTGCCCGCTATCATCGCACACCGATCGAGGAGGTGCTGCCGGTCACCTGCCATCCCTTTGACGATCGGATCGAAGTGCCGGACGGCTTCAAGGCCGACGTGGTCGGCAACACGGACCATCCTATCCTCGATGGTCTCGGCGAGGATTGGCCAATCCTGCTCGGGGTCAATGAGGTCCAGGTAAAGACGGGTGACGACATCGAGCTTTTGGCGCGCCTGCCCGCGGACGAAGGCGGGCATCCACTGCTGGTCACCGGGCGCCATGGCGAGGGCCGAACCATCGCATGGACATCCGACATCGGCCCCCATTGGGTGCCGGCGGAGTTCGCTGCCTGGCAAGGTTTCGGCAGGCTTTGGCGGCAATGCCTGGGTTGGCTGACCGATCGCTAAAGCCGGATCAGGCCTCAAAGGGTGCGTCGTGAAAGGCGATCTCAAGATCCAGCATCCGACCGAAGATGGCGGCACAGTTTTCCTGGCTATCCGGCGACAAAATCGGGCCGCGAGTATTGATCGTCCGCTTCAACCAATCGACCTGGCTGGTGAATGTGGGATCTACATGCATGGCAACCCATTCGGCTGCGAGAGGGGCCTCGATCTTGCCGTGGGCCGCTCGGCACCAGGTCAGATACATCCACTCCGCGGCCAGCATCATGGCGATGATCTCCTCGAACGAACCACACTCAGCGATGGCGAGTGAACCATCACGCAGTCCGGTTGCCGACGACGGCATGTCTGTGGCAAGTGCCTTCGCATTAATCTTCATTGTGCGAAAGGCCCTCTCGAAAAAACTATCCTGCCCCGCGGCCAGCGCCTGCAGCACATCGATCAAATGGACCTGGTCGCCAAATGACGGCGCTCGGGCAAGAGCAAAGCTAAAAATGGAAACGGCCGTGCGCACGAAGTTGTGCTCATAGCGGAGATAACGGCCGAAGACCGCCGCCGGCATTTGGTTTGCTGAGAGGCTCCGGGTGAAGCGATGGTCGATCATCGCATCCCATCGCCTTCGATGCCGCGCACGCAGCCAATCGGCGAAACTGGCCTCGGGCTGTCTCGTCTGAAAGCCGGCAAAATCAAGATCAGTGGTCACCGTCGGCGTCATTGCGGCTTCAATGCCTGGAGGGTTTCGTTGCTGGGGAACGAGCCGATGGTGCCATGACGGGTTACCGACTGGCTTGCAGCAGCGACCGCCCAACGACAGGCGGCCTCAGGCGCCATGCCCTGATCGAGTGCAGCAGCGACGACGCCGCAAAACACATCGCCGGCCCCGGTGCTGTTGACCGGTCGGACCGTCGGTGCATTGATCTGGATCAATTGATCGGCATAGCCGAGCAAAGCGCCTGCTTCGCCGAGCGTGACCACTGCGTGGTCGACACCGAACATGCGAAGGCGAGAGACGATCGTTTCTGGTTCAGCGGAACCGGTCAGGACGTTGCCTTCGATCTGATTGACAATAGCGACGTCGATCATTGACCAGAGATCACCATAGTCAAAAGTAATCGGCGCCGGATTGACGAGGGTGCTGACATGCCTCGCACACGCGCGTTCAAGGCACGCTCTGGTTAACGCTATCGATAGATTTCCTTGAAGCAGCAGGGTGTCGTCCGGGCCCAACGCCTCAAGCAACGGATCGATCTCCCCGACGTTCAGGGACGCCGCCATCCCGGTCGTGCTGACGATGCAGTTCTCGCCTCCAACGCCAACATAAATGATCGAGTGATCGCTTGGCCCGTCGCGAATGATGAGATCGGCGACCTGCATGCCATCCTCGATGATCTGTCTTTCGATCAGCCTGCCATGGGCATCATTGCCGATGGCCGCCGCCAAGCGCACCAGACTGCCGGCGCGATGGCTGATGATCGCCTGGTTCAGACCCTTGCCGCCGATATCGACCTCGGGCGCGGATGCCAGGATGGTTTCGCCGGAACGCGGTAACGTGGGAACCTCATAGCTGAGATCGAGAACTGCGTTGCCAATGACCCCAATCAATCACGTATCTCCTAAAGGCACGTGCCAGAGCACACAGGAGGCCTGCTATCCCCAACTTTTCACAGCCGGTAGCAATTGCAAGCGCTCGCAATACAACTAGGCACTGCATGAGGCTCACGCAGCGTTATTATCTACAAACGAGCTTTCGGCTATTCCACAGGCATTACTCCAATCTTCGCTCCATAGCTGAAGCGGTGCGAAAGTGGGGCGGAACCAAGATTTGGGTCCGGGTCCGACGAGCGAAGAGCGAAGAGCGGGATCAGAGCTTTGGAGCGGGAGAACCGTGAGCTTCGCCAGACCAATGAGGTCCTACGCAAGGCATCCGGCATTGGTGTAGGAGCCGTTCGGAGACCGTGCTTGCCCCTGCAATTGTTGAACAGTTTCATTTCTTGACGCCAATCGTTGGCACGATCGAAGCTTTTGTCGACAAATGACGATAACATCTTAGTTTCCATCGAATAATCGTTAGCTTTTTAAGCCTGGAACACGGAGTGGCTATGCCGAAGGTGTCATCAACAGCAGCCAATGATCACTCTGTCTTAAGAATTTTCAAAACAAGGCGCGCGATCATCGGGGTCGTTCATTGCCCGCCTTTTCCCGGCAGCCCGCGCTATGATGGCCGTTCATTGCGGGACATTCTCGCGGCCGCGGTCAGGGACGCCGTCGCCTATGCCCAAGGCGGAGTGGACGGGCTGATCATCGAAAATCACGGCGATATCCCGTTCCTCCGCCCCGACGACATCGGACCGGAGACGGCCGCCTTCATGACCGCGGTCACACGCGAAGCGATCGCCGAAACCGGTCTGCCGACCGGCATCAACATCCTTGCCAATGCGCCGTTCCACGCCTTGGCGGTCGCGGCGGCAAGCGGCGCCTGTTTCGTCCGCGTCAACCAGTGGGCCAACGCTTATGTCGCCAATGAGGGATTGCTCGACGGCGACGCGGCCCGCGCACTGCGCTATCGCCAGCAGATCGGCGCTGGCCATGTCGCGGTCTTCGCCGACAGCCATGTCAAACATGGTGCCCATGCGATCACCGCCGATCGAGCGATCGTCGAGCTGACACGCGACCTGGAGTTCTTCGACGCCGATGCAGTGATCGCGACGGGACAGCGCACGGGTGATGAAGTGACCGATGACGAGCTCGACACCATGGCCGGCGCAACCAGCCTGCCGGTGCTCGTCGGCTCGGGCGTCACCATCGACAATGTGCCACGCATTTTGGCGCGCGCAGAGGGCGTGATCATCGGCTCATCGCTGAAACGCGAAGGGGTCTGGTGGAATGAGGTGGAAGCCGATCGGGTCGGGGCGTTCATGTCCGCCGTGCGTGCGCTCAAGGAGGAGGCGGAGTGAGGCGCTGGCTCGTGCGGGCCTATCCAGGTTTTCCGGCCCCATCGTAGGATGACTGCATGATCTACAAGTGTGAGGCATGTTCCTCACAGAAAAATGTGCACAGAGGGTGCTGCGAGCCCCCGATTTGAACGACACAGTTCCGTCTACCATCTGGATGAGTTCAGATATTCGTATGTCTCGACTTAGTTCATCTTCGTTGCTGGCGTTTAGATATCAGCTCTTAATTCACGCCAGCAAGCGAAAGAATATGAACTGTCACACGCTCCTGGCACGCTTTTAGGTGCTCCATCAAGGACATTTCGTGAATGTAGCCAGCGGTAACGCCCGGAAGCTTGTGGTTCATAAGTAGCCCAATGTCCAATTCGTTCAAACCGGCAGCCTTGGCGAAGGTCGCATAGCTATGACGTAACATGTGAGGGGAGGGGAGTCCGCGTTTGTTCTCCTTAGGCTCGGTGACATGTCCGGTCGCACTGTCGGCCGGCCATAGCCACGGCGCGCCCTGCCAAGCGACGTCGTTTTCGCTTTGGCGTGCATCGAGTAGATCGACAAGGTAGTTGCTCAGTGGCAACCAAAAGGCGCGTTCTTCTCCACCCTTGGGATCCGGGACGAAGAGCAGTCCACGCTCCTTGTCGAGATCCTCAAAGCGAGCTGTGACGGCTGCTGTCCTTCGCATGCCTGTCAGAAGGATGAATTTCTGTAGATCGCGCCGGATCGGATTATCATGGGCTTCGATCTCTCGCCACCAGTTTGGGAGTTCATCAGGGATGATTGCTTGATCGCGACGCTTTTCGCGATTGAACGTTACAGCGACAACGGGGTTGGCGGGTAACGTGTCATCGACCTTCAATGCGAGATTGTAGGCGGCGCGCAAAGCGCGCATGGCGCGGTTGGCAATATAGGGACCATGCTCCTTGCTGATCTGCTTATGACGCTCTCGCACACCTTTGCGGTTAGCGCCAATTTCTGAGAGTGATAAGTGCTCCCAGCCTTGAAAATAGCGAAGATCATAGACGAAGTCGGCAATGGTGCGGCTGGATCGCTCCCGTGTGCGCAGGGTGGCTTCATACTCTCGCCATTGATCAGCCAGCGTATAGACAGAGGACTCACTGGCTTTGTTGGGATCGACACCCTGCTGTATGAGATGGATGGCCTCCAGCGCTTTCTCGCGAGCCACGCGAAGAGGCATCATGCCAACCCGTCCGAGCGTGTGCCGCACACACCGAACGAGGCGACGGCGTCCTCGCGGTCCCTGCCAAAGATCCCGCTGAACAGCCCATGAGGAGGACTTCTTATTGACGATGACAACAAAGCCTTTGAGCTCGGTATCACGCACCACGTAGCCTCGCGCCGTCGCAGGTGGAAGGCCTCGCACATTCGCTTCGGTGAGCTTTCTTGGCTGGATGTCCATGTTTGCTCTCCGCACCGTTTCCGCACCGTGTATCAGTTTATCTAAGATGGCCTCAGTTATTATTCTTGAATCAAAATTATCGGAAAAACAATAGGTTATTATATATATGCATGCTCAGTTATCCTCAAGGCAGTTAACTCTTAATCAGCGGGTCCAAGGTTCGAGTCCTTGTGCGCCCACCAACCTTTTCAAAGGGTTGGGTGGGAAATGGCGAAGACAAAAAGCGACCGTGTCGCCACAAGAATAATTTTCGTCCGATTTCAAAGCCTGCTGAAGCTTAGAATTCAGGCCCGGCTGCGAGACGAGCTGCTTGATGGCGAGATCTTCTACTCACTGAAGGAAGCACAGATCATCATCGAAGACTGGCGCAAGCACTAGAACACCAGGCGCCCTCACAGTGCCTTGGGATACAGACCTCCAGCACCCGAAACCATCATCCCCCTGGAGCAAAGACCAACAATGCACTAACAATCACACCGGACCAGTCAGATAGGGCTGCTCAGTCCTGTCGACCCCACTCACTCACTATGGTGTGGGGGCGACGGGAAGGGTTGGGGGCAAAGTCTTTGGTTTTCAATCGATTGACGGCGCAAGACTCCTGTTTCGGAAATCAGGAGGCAAAAAAGGACCTTGCTTGCGGTTCGGGCTATGGCGCAAGGGTCTAACGAATCTACGACATCGGTAATCGGTGGATTGAGGACTTCTCGAAGACTAACATCGGCTTTGGTGTCGACCCAGCGGCCAGCGTCGGGCTATTTGTGCGCATAAGCCTGATCGAGTTTATTGCGTAGATCTGAAATAAACCCTTCGGTGATGGGTGCGTCGTGCGCGATGGAGTGCCAAAGGTCGACCTCGTTGACATAAGGGCGCATCATGCGGAGGCCTTCCTTTAGCTGATCCCAGGTCAACCCCATCGCTTCTGGTCGGATGTCGAGGCCAATACCGGCGATGGTGTCGAGCATTTCGTCGGTGCCGTCTTCGTGCAGCATGGAGCCGACGATCACGCCGAGGCCGACAGGCTGGCCGTGCAGAAACTTTTTGCCGGTCAGTTTTTCCAAAGTGTAGAAAAGGAAGTGGTCCGTGCCTTCGATATGGCGCGGGCACCAGCCGGCGCCGTGATAGCTGGTGCCCCATTTGAGGCCGTCGACCAGGGCCTCGATGCCGCGGTCGTTCATCGCGCGGATATTGTCGACGTTCTCGACGATGCTCCTGACTTTTGCGAGCGACTGCTTTGCCAAGCCCTCGTCATAACGCCATTTCGCTTCGATCTTGCCTTCGCGTTCGGCATAGCGCCAATCGAGAACGCCGGTGTGGAAGCAAAGGACGTCGCCAATGCCCGACCAGTTTAAGGCAGGTGGGCAGGAGGCGAGCACATCGTAATCGATATAGATCGCCTGTGGCACGGCCCAGCCGCGATAGACCACCTTGCCGTCGACTCGCACGCCCGAACGCTGGCCGTAGACTGCGTTGACCGAAAGCGCGGTCGGTGCCTGGAAGAACGGCAGGTTTCGGCGCCAGGCGAAATATTTGGCGACATCGAGCGCCTGGCCGCCGCCGAGCCCGACGATCGCACGGATCTCACCGAGGCCGGCTGCTTCCCGGTTCAAGTCCTCCTGCTCGATCGAGCCGCAGAAATAGGGCTGGCAGTCGGCACCCTTGAAGTGCTGGCCGAAGATCGGCCAGAGATCCTCCATGGTGACCACGAGGAAGGGTGGATTGACGAAATGCTTGAACTCATCGAGCAGGCCGCGACCGAAAATGGTGGGAAAACCGTATTCGAGGCCGCTACTGGGATCATTCGATTGCATGTCAAACCTCCGGGACGAGGGAGGGAAAAAGACGGACGTTGGGATCGGGCATATGCAGCCTGCTCTCACGCAGCATCGCCGCCTCCGCTCCAGCTCAAAATGCCCGCTTCACGCGCGCGCTTCACGTCGCCCCAGCTTTGGCGAAGACCATCACCTTGGTCTCTGAACCGTTGCATTTCCTCCGTAATGGCGACGGCAACGATGCCGGCTTCATCGTCGGTGACGTTGCAGGGATCGAGATAGATTTCGCCATGCTCGGCCAGATCGTCGCGGAGCACGATGCGTGGGTTTTTTCGTAACGCCAGCCGCGCTGCGACTTCCCAGGCGTAGGCGCTAGCTTCCTCAGGGCGCACGACGATCTTGAGGCGCGTGATTGGGTTGCCGGTCCAGTCGGCCTGGCGTGAAAGATCGAGGCCGGGGATCGGTGTGAGTGCTTCGAGCCAGCGATCGACCCGTGCCTCCTCGCGGGCGCGTTCGGCATCGTGATCGCGCGTCTGCCAAAGCTCGAGCGCTGCCATCGCGCCGACCACGCTCTCCTTGCCAGCCTTCATAGTGCGGCCGATGCCGCGATGCTGCAGATAGATTGCGCGCACGAGGTCTTTTGAGCCGGCGACGATGCCGCTGGTGACGCCTGAGAGAAACTTGTGGCCGGAATAGATCGCGATCGACGCGCCGAGCGCGATCGGACCTTGGAGATCATATTCAGACGCCATGTCGACGATCACGGGTACGTCGTGCTCGTGGCAAAGGCTGATGAACACGTCCATCGGCAATTCGTTTTCATCAACGGTGTGGTGGGAGACCACATACATCGCTGCGGCGGCCCCGTCCTCCAGAGCGCGGCGGAGATGCCAGGTCTCGCATGTCGCTGCAGTTCCGATGGAGGTGAGGCTTGCACCTGCCAGACGGATGGCCTGATCGACCGGGGCGCCGTAATTGACCATATGGCCCATCGGCAGAAGCACGCGGTTCTCGCCCTCGGTCTCGGGCAGTGACTCGATGCGGGCGAGGTCGGCGCCGGTCAGACAGGCAGCGACGGCTTGGGTCATGGCGGCGGCCGAACAGGCGGTGATGCAGCCGGCTTCGGCCCCGGTGAGACGCGCGATCACGGCGCCGGCACGGGATTGCAGCTCGTCCATGTCGACGAAGGAAGCGAGGATGCGGTCGACCAGGGCGCGCGTTTCCGGTTGCACCCGCGAGGCGCCGAGGCTGGTCATGGTGCCCGAAGCGTTGATGACCGGCGTCAGGTCCCAGCGCTCGAACGGATCGTTGCTCATGCCAGCCGCTCCCCGGTCTCCTCGTTAAAGGCGTGCAGCCTGTCAGCCCTGATCGCGAGCGTCGTGTCCTCCCCGATGTCGATGTCGCTTCGGATATCACCGCCGGCTCTCGCCGTGAGCAGAGCGCCCTTGGCCATAGTCATATGGATCAGCGCCTCATGGCCGAGCTCCTCGATGCGATCTACTCTTGCCGCACCGATCGCGAGTTCACACGTGTTGTCCCCGGCGATCACCACATGCTCCGGACGAACACCGAGCACGGTCCGGTCATCTGCCCCCTGCGGCAGAAGGCCAGCGCCAACATCCGCATCGGCCAGCAGCTCTCGGGCTGCCAAAAGATTCATGCGCGGGCTGCCGATGAAGCCGGCAACGAAGCTGTTGGCGGGCCGCTCATAAAGCTCGGTGGGTGCTCCCACCTGCATCACGCGGCCCTTGTTCATGACGGCGATCCGATCCCCCATGGTCATGGCCTCGACCTGATCATGGGTGACATAGACGGTGGTCGTGCCGAGCTGGCGCTGCATCTCCGAAATTTCACCTCGCATCTGCACCCTAAGTTCAGCGTCCAGATTCGAAAGCGGCTCGTCAAACAGAAAGGCTGATGGCCGTCGGATCATCGCTCGGCCGAGGGCGACTCGCTGCGCCTGACCGCCGGAGAGCTGACGGGGCTTTCGCTCCAGAAGCTCACCAAGTCCGAGCATCTCGGCGACCCGCTCGACTTCTGATGTGATGGTCGACGGAGCCGTCTTTCGGATCTTGAGTCCGAAGGACAGGTTTTCGCGCACGGTCATGTTGGGAAAGAGCGCGTAGGACTGAAAGACCATGGAGATATTGCGCTCAGCCGGCGAAAGGTCGTTGGCGCTGATGCCGCCGATCAGGAGTTCGCCAGATGTGATCGTCTCGAGCCCGGCGATCATCCGAAGCGTGGTCGACTTCGCGCAGCCCGACGGGCCGACCAGCACCATGAACTGCCCTTCCTCGACATGCAGGTCGAGACCGCTGATGACCTCTGGCCCCTTGTCATAGCGCTTGGAGACGTTGCAGAAGCGGATCTCACTCATCTGGCGGTTTCCAGCTTGGCGAGATGGAGACGACGGCGTCGATTTCGACGGTGATGTTGGCGGGCAGCGAGCCCATGCCGACGGCGGCCCTGGCATGACGTCCGCGCGCACCGAAGACCTTGGCGAGGAGATCGGAACAGCCGTCGATCACCTTCGGATGGTCCGAAAAGTCTGGCGTGCCATTGACCATCCCAAAAACCTTTCGGATCTGGGCGACATGATCGAGGGAGCCGAGGAGGGTCTTCATTGCGCTGATCAAGACCAGGCCGGTGCGCATAGCGTGGTGCTTCGCCTCGTCAACGGTGACATCATCGCCGACCTTGCCGCGTGCAAGCTCGCCGCTTTCCAGGAGCGGTCCTTGGCCTGAAAGATAAAGCGTGGTGCTGTCGATCGAGCCGAGATCGAAATTGCCGACCGGCGCTGGTACAGGAGGCAGGCTCAACCCCATGGCGGCGAGGCGGGCTTCGGGGCCTAGCTGGGGGGCGGGTGTCTTCGCCGTCATGTCGCGAACGCCCCTTCTATTTCCTCTCGCGCGCCCGTGAGAAAAACATCGGTCACGGTGAAGTCATTGGCGATGCCATAGGCGAGATTCTCTCGCAGGACGAAGTCCTTCAAACCATGCATGGCGGCAAACACATCCTCCCACGTGATGCCCATGGCGCCGGGGCGAATGTCGATGCCGAGATAGGTCACCGCGTCCAGCAGCTCGCGGGTGCGCTTGCCGTGCATCGTCGCGCCCAGGATCAGGCCGAGGCAGACCGCCTGGCCGTGCAGGAATTTTTTTTTGGTTAAGGCTTCGAGCGCATAGAATATGTAATGTTCGACGCCTTCGATATGGCGTGGGTTCCAGCCCGCACCGTGATAAGAAGCGCCACCCCATTTGAGCGCATCGACCATGATCCGAATTCCATCCGGCGTGAGATCGCGGATGTCGTCGAGGGCAGCCAGCGCTGCCTCAGCTTTGGCGAGCGAGATCTGGGCGAGACTGTCGTCATAGGGCCAGCGGGCTTCGCACTTTCCCTGGCGATCGGCATAGCGCCAGTCCATCACGCCGGTGATGAAGCAGAAGACGTCGCCGACACCGCCGATATTGAGGGCGCTGGGAGCGGCTTCGATGATGTCGAGATCGATGTAGACCGATTGCGGCACCGCAAAGCCGACATAGCGGACCAGGCTGTTTTCGCGCACGCCCGCACGGTGACCGAAGACCGCGTCGACCGACAGCGAGGTCGGGAATTGAAAGAGCGGCTTGTTCAGACGCCAGGCAAAATACTTAGCAGCATCGATCGCCTGACCGCCGCCAAGCCCTATGATCGACGCAATTTTGCCGAACTGGGCGAGTTCGGCTTCGAGTGCCTCTCGTTCCATCGAGTGGACGAGATGGACTTGCACATCGTCCGGCAGCCGGTCTTTGAAGAGCGGCCAGAGATCCTCCATGGTCACCACCAGCATCGGCGGCAGGACGAAGCCCGGCACTTCGGCAAGTAGGTTGCGGCCGAAGATCGTGGTGAACTGGGGAATGTTCTCTTCCTTGAACGGCATCGAAAAACCTTATCCTTTGACGGCGCCAAGGGTGAGGCCCTTGACGATGTGCTTTTGCGCCACGATGGCAAACAGCAGCATGGGGATGATGGCGATGATCGAGGCGGCGGTCATCGCACCCCAATCGAGGGCGGCATAGCCGCGAAAGCTGGTGACGCCGAGGGTCACGGTCTGCGCGCGTGCGAAGGTAAGGCCGAGTGCGATGGCAAGTTCGT
This sequence comes from Geminicoccaceae bacterium, assembly GCA_965204405.1. Taxonomy (GTDB): domain Bacteria; phylum Pseudomonadota; class Alphaproteobacteria; order Geminicoccales; family Geminicoccaceae; genus JANQPX01. The sequence continues at coordinate 3,544,006 of CBDBEN010000005.1, read as the reverse complement.
TCCAGATCCAGATCGCGTTCAGAATTGTTGTTGCGACCAGGCCAGGCAGGGTGCAGGGTACGTAGATTCTGGTCAGGATCTGCCAATTCGAGCAGCCCTCGATCCTCGCTGCCTCATCGATCGCCGGATTGATCTCGCGAAAGAAGGAGGAAAGGAGCCAGATCGAGAGCGGCAGCACATGGACCTGGTACATCAGCGCAAGGCCGACATGGGTGTCGTAAAGACCGGTCCACTGATAGAGTGAAAACATCGGCAGCACGAAGAGAAATTCAGGCAGCATATAAGCGAGGATCAGCCAGACGCCGACGATGTTCCGGCCCCTGATCTTTAGACGCGCGATCGCATAGGCGGTCGGGATTGCGATCGCAAGCGATAGGACGACACTGAGGCCGGTGACGATGACGGAATTGAGGAAGGTGTATTTGAACGTATCGTGCGACCAGAGCTTCAGATAGTTCGCGGCCACCGGATCAAACAGCCAGAGCGGCGGGTTCGAAAGCCCGTCACGCTTCGATTTCAGCGAGGTAGCAAACACCCAATAGACCGGAAACAGGCTGAACAGCACCATGACAGCGGTGAAGATGTAAGCCCAGGCATAAGTGAGTTTTTTCCTCACCCGGCCAGCCGCGCCGGTGACTGCAGCCACCGCCATCAGGCCTCCTCGCCCCGGCGCTGCAACGCCTGCAAGGCCAATGAAATGCCGAGGATCAGGAGCGAAAACAGGATCATGGTCGCCATCGCCTTGCCGATCTGCTGATAGCTGTAGGCTGTGCGATAGACGAAGGTCTGCACCACCTCGGTCGAAAGCCCGGGCCCGCCGCCGGTGGTGCCGAAGACAATGTCGAACACCTTGAGCGTATCGATCGCGCGGATGATGATGACCGTGATCAGAAGCGAGCGCAGCATCGGAAAGCGGATCTTCCAGAAGATCGTGAACTCACTAGCGCCTTCGACCTTGGCCGCTTCGATCGGATCACGAGGCAGGCCGCGCAGACCGGCGAGCATGATGATGAAGACAAACGCCGTCTGCCACCAGACGTCGACGGCGACGACCGAGGGCATGGCGGTCCCCGCCGCCCCGTAGAACGCCGACGGGCCGAGCCCGAAAAAACCGATCAGATGATTGATGATGCCGAGAAAGGGATCGAACATGACCTTGGACATCAGAGCCACGACGATGCCGGACACCATCAGCGGCAGCATCAGCAAAGCGCGGATTACGTCCGTCGGGATGGCGAGCTTGTCGACTTGAACGGCGAGATAGAAACCGAGCGCCACCTCGATGGCGGTCGCCGACGCGGCGAAGACGATTGTGTTGCGTATAACCGTCCAGAATTCCGGATCGGAAAGGAGGCCGGCATAGTTGGCAAAGCCGACGATATCGAGCTGGTTTCCCCAGTTCCAGTTGGTGAGCGAGATCGCCAGACCGAAGCCGACGGGATAGACCGAAGTGATCGTGAGGACCAAAAGGCAGGGCAGGATGAACCAGAGGGCCGATGCGTTGCCGATGGATTTGAGCGGAGACGCCATCAAAGCCTTCCGATCAAGAAGCGCAACCGAGCCGGTTGAAGCCTAAGGCGATAAATCCCCGGGCGACAGGCGCGCCGCCCGGGGAGGGAACCATTATTGGGCGACCATCGTCTGGATGTCGGCCTGTGCCGCCGCCCCTGCGGCGCCAGGATCCTCACCGCCATAGACCGCCTGGATTACGTCAACGATCCGAAGGGCGAATTCGCTCCAGCCAGCGCGCTGCACCACCGAGGTCTGGGAGTTCGGCATCGCGGCGGAAACGGCATCGACATAAGCCTGCGGGAAGCTCGAGCCGTAGTCCGCCTCTTCCCAGGTCGAGAGCCGGGGGGCGCCGCCATGCAGCTTGCCGATGGCGACCGCGTTGTCCTTGTTGGTCATATATTGGATGAACAGCCATCCGGCCTCGGCGCTGGCGGCGTTCGCCGGGATGCCGAAACCCCATTGCCAGTGCGCCGTGTAGGGCTGGCCCTCGTCATTATCGATCGGGATCACCGAGTAGCCAATCTTGCCGGCGATCGGGCTTTCGTCCGCATTCTCGAAGCCGGGTGCGAACAGGCTGGCGTCGATGAAGAAACCAGCACCGCCCGCCATGAAGAATTGAGACGCATCCGGCCAGTCCATCGCCTGTATGTTGACCGGGCCCGCCTTCATCAACTCGGCATAGTTGGCAAGGCCGCGTACGACATCGGCATCGTCCATCTTCGGCTTCGACCAGTCGCCGTCGAACCAGACATTGTAAGGTGCTGAGCGGTCCGCTTCGCCGACGGAGTTGTTGACGATGCCGGTGATGGTGTCGATCAGCGTATCGGAACGGATGCCGCGCATCACGGCCCCTGCAACCGCACCGCCGCTTTCCTCCTTGATCTTGTGCGCGGCGGCCAGCAACTCCTGCATGGTCTCGGGCATCTTGCCGTCGAGATAGGTGTTCACGTGGTCCATATTGGCGAACAGGATGTAGGTCTCGAAAGACGCCGGAATGCCGTGATACTCCCAGGCGCCGTCGATATCGTATTTGGTCGAGTCGAGGAAGCCTGCGGGGATATCGGCGAGGTCGTAGTCGGCTGATGTCAGATCCGAGTTGTCGATGAAGCCCTGGAGGGAATGGACCAGGCCGTTGGTGTGCTGGGTGTAGGCGGTCGAATCCATCGGCAGGAAGTAGACGTCCATCTGTGCGTTGCCATCCGAGCCGCGCAGCGCCACCTCCATCCGGTCGAAATAGAGATCCTCGGCCATGGTCTGCAGACTGACCTCGATGCCGGTGTCCGCCTGGAATTGGTCGAGCACGGCGCGGATGCCGTCGGTCACGGGATGCTCGGGCATCATGACGGTGATCGACTGGCCTGAAAACTGATCCCAGGAAAACTCCGCCATCGCCGGCGTGGCTACGAGTGCCAGCGAACTCGCCGCCGTCAGCATCGCTACACCCGTCAGCAAATTGCGCCGTGAAGAAATCATCGTTGCCTCCCTGTTTTTCGTCTTGAGTTTCTTAGGATTCTTTCGAACGTTCTACAGCGTATGTCGGTCAACCACTTGGCGTCAATTGACCGGTGGTGTGACCACATCAGTGAGTGAGCCTCTAGACCTTGGTCGAGCGCAGTCCGCTGCTTTGCCATAGCGGCGTCCCTGTGGTGTCCGTCTCGATCTTGGTGATATGCCAGCGGCCGAGATTGGCGGTGTAGAGGGCCTTGCCGTCGAAGGTGATGTTGGTGGGATGGGCGAACAGATGGGCGGTCGGGTCTTCGACATAGACCTCGGCCGAGCTTCCGTTCTTGGCGATGCGGAGAATGCGTGAGGGTTCGTAGCAGCCGCAGAAAAGCTGTCCGGTCTGATCGAATGCAATGCCGTCAGGCAGGCCCGGGAGATCGATAGCGAACGGCGTTGCCGCGCCAGCGGTTCCATCGGGTCGAATGGGGATGCGGGAAATGCGCTGGGCGAAGGTTTCGCAGACAACGAGCGCATCGCCCTCGGGCGAGAGCGCCATGCCGTTGGCAAACGCCATGGGTTCATCGTACCAAAGACCGCCATCGCCGGTCTCGAGATCATATGCCCAGACACCCGGCCCCGCGGTCGTCATATCGTGGCTGTCGGAGACAAAAAGGCGGTTTCTGGCGGCATCGATGACCGGATAGTTGGGGATCATGATGCCGTCGGACGTGAACTTGCGGACGTCCCTGGACCCGAGGTCAAGCCGGAAGACGGCCGCAGCTTTCAGGTCACAAAAGAACAGCGCCTTGCTGCCGTGAAAGGCGAGGCCGAGGATGAAGCCGCTGGTGCTGCAGACGAGCTCGATCTTGTGTCCGTTCGGATCGATGCGCAGGATTTCCCCATTCTCCGAGCCGCACCATATCCATCCGTCCGGACCAACCGCGACACCCTCCGGGTGCTGCAGGCGAGGTTCGCTGAAAATACCGTCGAAGAACACGCTGGCGCGGTCCATGGGCAGCACGGTCTTCTCGGCAGTCGCGAAGCGATAGGACATCGGCTTAACCCCTGGTCGCGAGAAAACTGTCGTCGAAGGTATGATCGACCGTGGCGCCGTCCGGGTTGATGAGGCGAAGGCTGCCATCGGCGGCATGGATCGTCTCGATGTCCCGCCATCCCGCCGGCAGGGGAACGCCGCCGAGGACGTGGCGAACCGTGACCGAACCGTTCGGATCGAGGGTGATCGACGTCGGAATGCCGGCATCGGTGAGCGGGTTGGGATTGATCGAGGCGGCGTGGCCGTAGATCGAATAAGCGCGGCCTTCCTCGATGCCGAGCACGCCCCGATGGCGGCCGTTCCAGGGGGTGTAGTCGCGGCCTTCATTGCTGAACCAGAGAAAGGTGACGGGCAAGTCCGCCGGGTTCTTCAGGCTTAGCACTACGTCGCCCTGATCAAGCCTCACCGCTGCCGTCCAGCCAAGTTTTTCGCGATCCGATTCCACCAGCATGACGAAATCTTCGTGACGTTCGGCGATGGGATAGTCGCGGAGGTCAACAGTGCCGCCGTCGGCGAGCGGTAACCGCGTAAGGTCGGTAAAGCGTGCGGAGCAAGCGAACAGAGAGCGCCCCATCGAAGGGTCCGGCTCCACCTGTTCGACCGGCAGATCGGCGAACGCCTTGGCGGAGAAGGAGAGGCGTCCTTTGGTCTCGAAACCGGTCATCGCGTGGCTGGACACCGAGATCGCGCCGCTGCCGCCCTCGAAACGATGGCTGACATAGAGGAAAGGGTGACCGTCTCGAAGGGTCATTTCCTTGATCAGCCAGGCGCCCTGGACGTCGTGATCGAGAGTGAATCGCGCGGTCCTGCCGCCCAGCGTGCTTTCCTCGCCGTCGAAGCGCCAGGGCGAATTCGCGGGCCAGCCATGGGGCGGTCCGTCCTCGACGTCGCTGTCGCAGAAAGGCGCACAGAAAAAATCGCCTGAGAGGTGCTTCAGCACGACCGGGATTTCCTGGTCATTCTGCACTGCCAGATCGTCGACCCAGGGCGCCGTATGCAGCGGCCTGATGAGGTGGCCGCCATGGTCGATCTCGAACGAACGAACATGGCCGGCGGCAAGGTCGAGCGTGACGCTGATGCCTTCGGCCTCGATGGTCTGAAATTTATCCGTCATGTTCGCTCCCGATGTTACCCGCATAACCCCGATCCTGACGACTGCGGTATCAACCCAACGATGTGGCCGCGCCACCCGCTGGAGCGTATCCCGATCAGATAGAACCACCATGCATCAGGCTGATCCGAGAAAAGGGCCTTGCAACCTAAGTTTCTGCGATTTTGGATGAATGAAACCAAGTCCATCATACCGGGATCCAGTCTAAAACGTCATGGTGACGCCGCCGTCGACCGCGAGGATCTGGCCGGTGACGTAGCGGGAATCGTCGGAGCAGAGGAAGAAGGCGGGGCCGGCGATGTCGTCCGGCAGGCCTGCGCGACCCGCCGGAATTTTTTCGTGCTGCAGATACACTGTCTTGAAATAGTCGGTGTCGTGTTCGTGGCTGCCGTCTTCGAGCGTGGCCATGCGGGTGTCGATGAAGCCGGGTGCGATCGCGTTGACCTGGATATTTTTCGATGCGAGGTCGCAGGCGAGGCAGCGGGTCAGATTGACGATGCCACCCTTGGCGGTGGAGTAGGGGATCGACTCTTTGCTGCCGGCGATCCCCATGATGGAGGCGATATTCAGAATTTTTCCGCCACCGGATTTTTCGAGCACCGGCACGGCGGCGAGACAGCAGAGAAGGGCGCCGTCGAGATTGACCCGAAGCACCTCGCTGAAGCGCTCATAGGTCAGCCGGTCGAAGGGAGCGATGTCGAGAATGGCGGCGTTGTTGACCAGGATATCCAGGCGGCCGAGTTTTTTTTCGACATGACGCAGGGTCGCGTTGATCTGATCGCGTTTGGTGATGTCGAGGCGCATCGCCTCGGCGCCGTCGATCGCCGCGGCTTCGCGCTCGGCGGCGTCGCCGTCGACGTCGCCGATGATCACATCAGCGCCTTCTTCGGCCAGACGCCGCGCGATCGCGTTGCCGATGCCATGCGCGCTGCCGGTGACGATCGCCACCTTGCCGTCCAGATGTTTCGCTTTGCCCAAAGGCCTTCTCCAAAAAAACTATTTCAGGTCCAGCTGACCACCCGAACCGCCAATGAAACGGGAGATGATCAGGGTCATGCCGGTCGAGAACAAGAGGATGAGGGTGACCAGAGCGTTGATCTCAGGCGTGAAGCCGACCCGCATCATCGCGTAGAGCCGGATCGGCAGCGTGCTGGTGTCGCCGACCAGGAAAAGCGTGATGATCGTCTCGTCGAAGGAAAGCGCGAAGGCCAGCAGCGCCGCCGTCACCACCGCCATCCTGAGATGGGGAAAGAGCACGTAGCGGAAGGTCTGCAGGCGGGTGGCGCCGAGATCCTGCGAGGCTTCGATCAAACTTCGGCTGAGCGTCTGCAGCCGGTTCAGGATGGTCCGGTAGACCAGGGCCAAGACGAAGATGCTGTGGCCGACGATCACCGCGATTAAGCCGCGGCCAAAGCCGATCTCGCGGAAATAGACCAGGAGCGAAAGGCCGGTGATGATCGGCGGCAGGAGGAAAGGTAGAAAAATCACGAACTGCAGGCCGGCGCTTGCCCGTCCGGGATGACGATGTACATGGAAAGCGAGCAGCGTGGCGATCACCAGGGCGGTGAGCACGGCGAAGAAACCGACGATCAGCGTATTCAGGAGCGCATCGATGATCTGCTGATTGTTGAAGAGATCGGCATACCACTGGAAAGAAAAGCTGTCCCACTGGATGCGGCCGCGGCGTAGCCGGAAGAACGAGGTGAGCGCCACCATGAAGATCGGCAGATAGAGGGCGGTGAAGACCAGGGCGGTAAGCACGCCGAGCGTTATCCTGGCCGTTCTAGTCATGTGCGCTGCCATTTCGGGTTAGCGATCCGCCCGGCGGAGGTGATTACCACCAGCGCCACGGCCAGCAGGACGACGGACATCGCCGCACCCAGCGGCCAGTTGAACGCCATGCCGAACTGGCTGAAGATCGCGCGGCCGAAGGTGAAGCCCTGGGTGCCGCCGACCAGCTCCGGCGCCAGGAAATCGCCGAGCGCCAGAACGAAGCAGAACATGCCGCCGACCACGGCGCCTGGCAGGCTCATCGGCAAGGTGATGTCGCGAAACCGCTGCCAGGGTGTTGCGCCGAGATCGGCCGCCGCATGGGTCAGGCTCTTCGGAATGCGCTCCAGCGCCATGAAGATCGGCAGGATCATGAAGGGCAGCATGATCACGGCCATGGTGATCAGGACAGCGTTCATGTTGAAGAGGAAGAGGTCGGATGGACGATCCAGCACGCCCAGAAACAGCAGCGCCTGGTTGAGCAGTCCCTTGGAGCCTAGGATCGCGCGCATGGCGTAGATCTTGATGATGTAGCTCATCAAGAGAGGCACAATCAGCGCCAGGATCAGGGAATAGCGCAGACGGCCTTCGATCGACGAGATGAAGAGGGCGACGGGGTAGCCGAGCAGCAGATTGATCGCCATCACCTTGGCGGCTAGCGCGATCGTCCTGAAAAAGACGGCGACATAGGCCTCGTTGCCGAGGAAGTCGAGATAGGTTTTGAAGCTGAAGCTTCGAACGATGTCGGCCCCCTCGACATGCCAAAAGCCGTAGATCAGAAAGGCGAGCATCGGCAGCAGGATGAAGAGGCAGGGCAGCGTGAAGATGACGCCGAGCCAGAGCAGGCGGCGTGCAGCCGGCGGCGCCATCGCGGCGGCGCTCATGCGCGCGTTCCGCTTTCGGGGAGAACGACGCTACTGTCCGCAGGCCAGGTGAGCAGGGCGGGATCGCCCTCCTTGAACGGCATGCCCTGCATCCGGCTTTGCGTCTTCAGCAGTAGCGGCTGGTCCGGCGCGGACCTGGGCATGACCATGATCTTGCTGGTCGAGCCGACGAACTCGACGCTCTCGATCGTAACCGCCACTTCGTTGATCCGAGCCAGCGACGCCGGTTGGCTTGACTTGGGGGCGGATCCGAGATCGAGCGCCAGCGATTCCGGTCTGACCGCAATCGTCACGTTTTGACCTCCGGCCATGCCGTCCAGCGCCGGGTCGCAGCAGCCGATCGATCCCAAGGCCGTCTCGATCCGGCCGTCAGCCGCCTTTCGCCCGGCGATCAGATTGTTGTCGCCGAAGAACGTCGCGACGAACCGGCTCTCCGGTCGGTAGTAGATGTCGTCCGGCCGGCCGATCTGCTCGATCATGCCTTCGCTCATGACGGTGATGCGATCGGACATGGTGATCGCTTCCTCCTGATCATGGGTGACGAACACGAAGGTGATGCCGATCCGGCGCTGCAGCGACTTCAGGAAGGTCTGCATCTGGCGGCGAAGTTCGGCGTCGAGGGCGCCGAGCGGCTCGTCCAGGAGGATCAGCTTCGGCTCGCACACCAGGGCCCGCGCGAGAGCCACCCGCTGACGCTGGCCGCCGCTGAGCTGGGCTGGATAGCGCCCGCCGAGCTGGCCGAGGGCGACGACGTCGAGCGCTTCGTCGACCTTTCGCTTGATCTCGCCTCCGGGCGTGCCGCGCACCATCAGGCCGTAGCCGACATTCTTCTCGACGGTCATGTGGGAAAGAGCGCGTAGTCCTGAAACACCGTGTTGAACGGCCGGAGGTGGATGGGGATATCGCCGATGTTCCGGCCGTCGAACCGGATCTCGCCGCCATCCGCCGCAATGAAGCCGCCGATCAGCCGGAGAACGGTGGTCTTGCCGGAGCCTGACGGGCCGAGAATGGTCATGAATTCGCCATCCTCGACCGTAAGATCGATGCCGGAGAGCACCGTTGTGTCGCCGTAGCGCTTCTCGACGCCGATCAGCTCCAGCCTGCTGTCCGCAGCCATGACGTCAGGCGACCTTGTAGGCATTGACGGCCTCCGGGTTCAGCTCGACGCCGAGGCCCGGCCTGGTCGGCCTTCTAATCGTGCCGTCGACCAGGGTCAGCTCCTCGGCGACAAGCTCCTTACGCAAGGTTTCGACACAAAGCTCCGGCGGCAGATATTCGATGAAGGCGCAGTGTGGCGTGGTGAACGCCATGTGGGCTGTCGCCGAAATCGAGACGCCGGTCTTCCAGCAATGGGGCACAATGGCGAGGCCGCGTTCGGCCGCCATGTCACAGACCGCCTTCGCTTCGGAAAGCCCGCCGACCCGGCCGACATCCGGCTGGGCGACGTTGATCTTGCCCCGGTCCATCAGCTCTTCGAACTCATAACGGGTCGCCAGCCACTCGCCGGCCGCGATCGGCATCGGCGCCTCTTCACAAAGCTTGGCGTACTCATCCAGATAATCTGGCCAGATCGGAGTCTCGAGAAAGAAAATTTCAAACTCGGCCCAATCCCTGACCACCGACAGCGCCGTCGCCGCGTCCTCCCAGAGATATTGCACATCGACCATCAGCGTGATGTCCGAACCGAGGGTTTTTCGGACGGCAGCGACGACCTCGGTGTGGCGATCGTAGCTTTCCACCAGGCCGTGGTGGGCATAGGGGCCGTTCATGGTGACTTCGCTTTTCACTGCCTTGAAGCCGAGCGCCTTGGCCTTCTCCGCCGACTGACAAAGCGCGTCACGATAGGCCTCGAAGTTCGAGCCCGCCGGCTGGAGCGAGGCGTAGGGGATGACGGGATCTGTGCGCATCGGGCCGAGCAGCTCGCAGATCGGCTTGCCCAGCGCCTTTCCCTTCAGATCCCAAAGCGCCATCTCGACAGCGCCGATCGCATGGACGACGGCGCCGCGTCTGCCGTTCATTGCAGTCGCGACATAAAGCTTTCGCCAGATGGCTTCGATGTCGGTGGGATCGGCGCCGATCAGGAGATCCTTGATGCAAAGGCCCATGGTGTGGGTGCCCGGCGCTTCGATGCAGGCTTTGGCGATCCAGGGATTGACATCCGACTCGCCAAGGCCGGTAAGCCCCTCGTCGGTGTGGATCAGTATCAAAAAACTGTCCTGCGCCGAGGAGGTGAAGGACGGGTCGTAGTTCGGTGCTAGGAGAACGTGGGTTTCGACGTCGGTGATTTTCATTGGCAAAGCCAGCTCCGAATTTGCAGGGCCAATTCCGAAAAAAGTTTGTTTGGGAAGGAAGGCAGGGTCGACGGCCCCGTCTCGATGGAACCGTCAACCCTGTCGCGGCGCGACCGCATACCCCGACCCTGGCAGGGTCAGTTGGCGGCGGCCTTGACCTCGTTCCAGATCTCGGTGCGCTTGTTGAAGTCTTCAGCGGGGCGAAGCCAGGTCAGGCGATCGGCATAGTCGAGGCCCTCAGACTCGGAGGTGGTGTTGCCGTAGCCATACTTTGCCGAGACACGCTCACCGACCGACTTCTCCAAGAAGGAGTTGACCCAGGCATGGGCAAGCTCCGCATTCTGCACGCCCTTGGACATCGCCCAGGTGTCGAGCCAGCCGACGCCGCCCTCGTCGGGGATGATGTATTCGACGTTGTAGCCGCGATCCTTGAGATCGACCGCCTGAAACTCGCCCATGGAGAACATCAAGACAGCGTCGCCGCTGTCCCAGATATTGTTGCCCTCCTCGAAGCCGGCGAAATAGCTGAGCAGCACCTTCTTCTGCTCGATCAGTTTTTCTTTGACGGCCGCCAGCTGGTCGTCGGTGAGGTTGAAGGGGTCTTCGAAGCCGAGGATGATCGCGGTGTTGACGATGTTGTTGTTGGTGTCATCGAGCACGATGATGCGCCCGGCATAGTCCTCGCTCCAAAGCGCCTCCCAGGACGTGGGCGCCGGGTCGACCTCGTCCACGTCATAGATCAGGCCGAGGGAGCCCCAGGTGATCGGCACACCGTAGGTAGCGCCCTCATGCTGCACCTCGGCGACATCCTGAAAGGCTGGCAGGAGGTTGGCGGTGTTGGGGATCGTCGCCATGTCGTAGGGGATGATCAGATCCTGTTCGATATAGCGCCCGAACAGGCTGGTATCGATCGAGATCAGATCGTAGTCCGCCCCCTCCGAGCCCTTCATCTTGGCGAACATCTCGTCCACCGAGCCGGTATAGGTGACGTTCACCGTCGCATCATGAGCCTCCTCGAACTCTTTCACCCATTCGTCATCGGTGTAGCCTTCGAAGGTGAAAATCCTGATCGTCCGCTCCTGAGCCGAAAGCGGATGGTTGACACTTGCGACCATGGCGAGAGCCGTGCAGGCTGCCAGGGCCAGAATTTGTCGAGATTGCATCGTCGTTACCTCCCTTGGGTTTGTCGAACGTGGTTTTTTTCAACTCGATTTTAGACAGGCCGCAACGGACGCGAAAGCATGCAGGTCATCATATCCTTTGCGCCCTGGTGCTGCCCCTTTCGATCACCTCGAACCCGAGATCGATGCAGTTGGTCCCGCTTGGCTGATCGTGCAGCCGGGCGAGGATAAGGCCAGCAGCGCGCCTGCCGATCTCGTATCCGTGGAAGTGGATGGTGGTGAGGCCGGGCTTGGCGAGGGCGGCGAAATTGGCGTCGCCGATGCCGGCGATCCCGATGTCATCAGGAACCCGCCGACCGCGTTCCTGCAGCTCGACCAGGGCGCCGACCCCGACGATCTCGTTGGAACAGACGGCCGCCTCGATCGACGGGTTGGCCATGATGAAATCCGCGGCGATCACGCCGCTTTCCTCGATATTGAGCGGATCGCGAACGCTTGCCCTGAGCGGCGATGGCAATCCCGCTTCCTCGATCGCATCCAGAACGCCCTGGCTCCGAAGCCTGGCGCGCTTTTCGCGGCTCTCATGCTCTGGCGTCGCGGAGACATAAGCGAGACGCCGATACCCGCAGTCGACCAGATGCCGGACGATCTCGCGGCCGACCTGATAGTTGTCGAAGCCGACCGCCATGTCCAGACGATCCGGATCGATATCCCACATCTCGACCACCGGAATGGCGGCTGACCGGAGGAACTTTTTGGCCGTTTCCGTATGCAGCGTGCCGGTGAGAATGACCCCGTCCGGGCGATGGCCGAGGAAGGTTTTGACCAGTTCCTCCTCCTTGTCCGGCGCATAACCGGAATTGCCCAGAAGAAGCCGGTAGCCGGCCTCGTCCAGGACATCCGAAATGCCCTGAACCGTATCGCTGAAGATCGAGTGGTTGATTGTCGGCACCATCGCGACGATCACCCGGCTCTGATTGTTGCGCAGCGTCTCGGCGGCGCGATTGGGCAGATAACCGAGTTCGTCGATGGCCGCGTTGATCAGGGCAAGCGTCTCGCTGGAGACTTTGTCCGGTTGGCTCAACGCCCGCGAAGCGGTCATCGCCGAAACGCCGGCCAATCTGCCGACATCGCCAAGATTGGGCCTGCTGGCAGGCTGCTGCGATCGCTTCTTCATGCACCTCCCTGTCTAAAAATGCTTGTCAGGCAGAACTGACTATGAAATCTAATGTTAACCTTAACATTAGATTTAACAAGTGAAACCAACAAACAGGGAGAGACGTCATGTTGCCTACAGCCAGCGATCGAGCCCGGCGCTTTGGTGTTGCGGCTGGTATTATCATGAGTACGGCGCTCACCTCGGCAGCCTTCGCCGAAGGTTTCGAGCCACGACCTGAAGGCGGTATCCCGGGCGCGCTTTTGCCGGAGGAACGCAGCTTTTGGCAGTACGACACCGACAGCAGCACGTTCGTCGCGGTTGATGGCGATGCTTCGGGGGCTTATGAAGCTAATCTGCGAGCCCTACCCGAGGGCACCAAGATCGGCTTTGCCGAGGGCTGGGCGGCCATTCCGTTTTCCTATTCGATCAACAAGCGCCTCTACGAACTCGCTGACGAGCTCGGTTTTGAGGTGGTCTATTGCGATAATGCGTTCGATGCGGAAAAAGCCATCTCCTGCGCGGAGCTGATCGTTCAGCAGGCGCCGAACTTCGTGATCGAATCGAATTGGCAGTCAGGTGCCGCGCCCGGCATCATGAACCTCTTCGATGAGGCCGGCATTCCCGTGGTGAGCATCGATGTCGTGCACCCCAACGCCATCTTCCTCGGCGCCGACAACTATGTAAGCGGTTTGATCGGCGGCAAGGCTGCGGGCGAGCATGCGAAGTCGCTTGGCCGCTGCGAGGACGTGTCCGTTTTCGTGGGCATCAACCCTGCCGAAGGCGATGCCGCGAATGAGCGTCTCTCCGGCTTCACCGACGGGGTTCAGGTTGCCTGCGGTGCCTTGCCCGAGGATCGCATCCACGAGGAGCTGATCGACGCCGGCACCACCGATCAGGCGCTCGCGAAAACCACGGACTGGCTTACCGCCCACCCCGAAGCAGGCTTCGTTCTGGCCTCAGCCATCGACGATCCGCGCAGTTTCGGCATCTCCAATGCACTTGCCCAAAGCGGCAGGGAAGGTGTTGCCGTCGGTATCGGCTGTGATGAGATTGGCGTTGCTGCTACACGCACGGCACCGGAGGAGAACAACTTCCTCGGTTGCGTCGCCTACTTCCCGGAGAAGTATCCGGACTTTGCGTTGACCATTGCCGCGGACATTCTGGAGGGCAAGCCCATCCCGCAGGAAGTCCACCTCGAGCATGTATTCCTCGGTATGGACAGTGTCGGCGACGTCTACCCGGCCAACTGACATGACGACGGAACCGGGGGCCGTTTCTCAATCAGGGATCGCCCCCGGCGGTCGTACACCGCTGATCGAGCTTTCCGGCATCAGCAAGGCCTTCGGCGCGAATCTGGCGTTGGAGCATGTCGATCTGGACATCGGTGTCGCGGAATCGGTCGGTATCATCGGCGACAACGGCGCCGGGAAGTCGACGCTCGTGAAAATCCTCTCCGGCGTCTACCGACCGACATCGGGCGAGATCCGCCTTGTGGGCGAAACAATCGACTTTCAGAGCCCGTTGGATGCGAGAAACAGCGGCATCGAGATGATCTACCAGGACCTCGCCCTTTGCGAGGATCTGGACGTCGCCGCGAACATCTTCCTCGGCCGGGAGCTGAAGCGGAAAGTCGGGCCGTTCCGCTTCCTCGACCGGGACCGCATGACCGAGATTGCGAAAAAGGACATCGCCAATCTCGGGCTCGATGTCGATATCGACCGTGAGGTCGGCAGGCTCTCCGGCGGCGAGCGCCAGATGGTCGCCGTCGCCCGCGCCCTTCAGTTCAAGCCCCGAGCTCTCCTCATGGACGAGCCGACCGCTGCCCTCTCCACCGAGAAAATTAAAAAACTGCTGGAGATGATCGACGAGCTCAAAACGCGGGGCGTGTCGATCATGCTGGTGAGCCACCGCTTCACCGACATTCTGCATGTCTGCGACCGCGTGGTCGTGATCCGCGGCGGCCGGGTCGCCGGCGAAATGCTGCCACGCGAGCATTCCACCGCCGATGCGATGGCGCGCATGGCCGAACTCATGACCGGAGACGCCCTGAAAGACGGAGAAGTTCATTGAGCAGCCTGTCCGACCCGTGGAAGCGCTTTTTCGCGGATAGAGGCCCCACCTCGGTGAACCCCGGCTTGATCGTGGCCTTGGTCATCGTGTTCGTCGTACTCTGCTTCACCTCCCCCTATTTTCTGACGTCGACCAACCTGCTGAACATCGCCAAAGCGCTGGTGGTCGCCGGCATCGCAGCGGCTGGCGAAACCATCGTCATCATCGCCGGCGGCTTCGATCTCTCGATCGGCTCGACCATGGCGGCATCGGGCATGCTGTCCGCCTACATGCTGGATAGCGGCTTTCCCATCTCGATCGCGTTTGCCTGCTCGATTCTGCTGGGCGTGCTGATCGGCGCCACCAACGGCACGATCATCGCCTATTTTCGCGTCAACCCGCTGATCACCACGCTCGCCATGCTGGCGATCATCCGCGGTCTAGCCTTCGTGATTTCCGATGGCCGTGAAATCATCATCACCAACACCACATGGCTGGAACTCGGCACAGGAAAGCTCATGGGCATCCCGCTGATCGTCCTGCTGCTGGTCGCCCTCTACCTCGTCTTCGTGTTCATCATCCCGAGAACCGTCTTCGGGCGCTATATCTACGCGATCGGCTCGAACGCCCGCGCCGCCCGCCTCTCCGGCGTCGCCGTCAACCGCTGGCTCCTGAGCATCTACATAACCTGCGGCGCAACGGCGGCACTCGCGGGTCTGGTGCTGGCCGCCCGCACCGGCAACGCCCGCCCCGCCGCCGCCATGGGCTTCGAGCTCGACGTCATCACCGCGGTCATCCTCGGCGGCACCAGCCTAGCGGGCGGACGCGGCACCATCGTCGGCACCGCCGTCGGGCTGATGCTCCTGTTCATGATCAACAATGGCCTCACCCTCGCCCAGGTCCCCTCATTCTGGCAACAAGTGGTCAAAGGCATGATCCTCCTCGCCGCCGTCCTCTACGACGAGATGCGACGTGGCCGCGTCGACGACACCTAGTGGCGTGGCCACGTCATTGACTCGGACCCTCATGGCCGGGGGCGATGGTATGCGCCCAAGCCTTTTGAAGTGTGTTGACGGCGTGAGGCCGTGGATTCGTTTCACGCAAGGAAACTGACATGTATCTGAACAGCCAGAACGCCAACGACGATTTGCAGCCGACACCGGGCCTGCCGAAAATCAAGGAAGTTCGCGCCTTCGTCACGCGTGCTTCCGACTACGGCGCAAGCGACGTCCACGACACCCCCGATATCCACTGGATCATGGGGCAAACCGACAAAAAGGGCGGCTGGAACCACAAGAAAACCCATCCGCCGATCGCCAACCCCATGACGCCCTTTCCGAGATATGCCGGATCACGTGGCTCCTGGGGTGTCGCCAACGTGCCCTCGGTCATCGTCGAGATCGAGGATGACAACGGGCTGATCGGCATCGGCGTCAGCACCGGCGGCGAGGCGGCGGCCTTCATCATCGAACGGCATCTATCGATGTTCATTGAAGGGCGGCACGCTCACGACCGCACCCATATCTGGGACCAGATGTGGCGCGCCTCCGTGCACTACGGCCGAAAAGGCTTGGCGATCCACGCGATCAGCGCCATCGACATCGCCCTTTGGGACCTCTACGGCAAGACGGTGGGCGAGCCCGTCTACAACCTCATGGGCGGGCGCACCAAGCAACGAGTTCCCGTCTACGCAACCACCTCTCGCCCGGATCTCGCAAAAAAAACTCGGGTTTCATGGTGCCAAGATACCGCTGCCCTACGGCCCGAGCGCTGGTGTCGACGGGATCAGCCGTAATGTCGCCTTCTTCAAGGACTGGCGCAAAAAAGTCGGCCCCGATTTTCCGCTGATGGCCGACTGCTACATGGCGATGAATGCCGATTACGCCGCCGAATTGGCGTTGAGGCTCATGCCCTTCGATCTCAAATGGATGGAAGAGCCGCTCATGCCCGACGACTATGCCGGCCACGCCAAACTCGCACAAAAACTCAAAGGACAGGGCAACCCGATCCGCTTCGCGACCGGTGAGCACGAATATTCGGTGCACGGCTATCAGCAACTGATCGAGGCTGGCGTTGACCTGCTGCAACCGGATGTCATGTGGATGGGTGGGCCGACCGAATTCGCGCAGGTGGTGGCGCTGGCAAGGGCGCAGTCGGTCGCCGTGGTGCCCCATGGCTGCGGCGTCTACGGCTACTACATGGCCATGGCGTTCGACCACATCAACCTCGCCGAGTTCATGATGATGAGCGAGCAGGCGGACAAGATCGAGCGGAATTTCGGCGTCATGTTCAAAACCGAGCCGCTGCCGGTTGACGGCTATATCGAGCTGCCCACGACCCCCGGCTTCGGCCTGGAACTTGACAAGGAAGCCCTCAACCTGATCCGGCCTTTCGGTCGCTAGGAGCGACAGCCGAGACTTAGAGAGAATGTCATGAAACTCAGTGTTGCAAGCTGGTCGTTTCACAGTCTGACCTTCAACGAAGCCAGCGGGCTTGCCAAGATCTTGGGCATCGACGGGATCGACGTCGGTTATTTTGGTCATCCCGCCCTCGACAAAGCGAAACTGCTGGCCGAGCCGGAAGCTTATGGCCGTAAAGTGAAAGCTGCATCGCCGGTCCCCATCACTAACCTCTTCCACTTATTCGGCGACAGCCTCCATGAGCGCAACCTGGCCTTGCCGCCTGATCCACAGAATCTCGCCGACCTGAAAGCCGCATTGACCTTCGCCAAAGCCGCAGGCGCCCCTTCCGTCTTCATCCTCCCCGGCATGATCAACCCCGGCCAGAGCCGAGCCGACGCCATCGCCGTATCGGCCGAGTCGTTAAAGCCGCTCGTGGCGGCTGGCCAGGGGGCTGGTGTCGCGGTCCTGATCGAACCCCACGTGCTGGGCATTCTCGAATCGCCAGAGCTGACCGAGGAACTCCTGGCCAAAGTTCCCGGCCTCGGCATCGTCCTCGACCCTTCCCACTTCGCGGTCTTCGGACATTCGCAAACGGCGATTGAAGCCCTCGCCGGCCACGCCGGCCACGTCCATCTGCGCTAGGCGAAATCTGGATCACTCCAGGCCAAGATGGATGAGGGAACCCTCAACTTCCCGAGTTTCTTCGGCGCGCTTCGAGACGCCGGCTATGACGGCTGGTGCAGCATCGAATATGAGCATGACAGCTTCATGAATTCCCTCTACGACGACGTACTCACCGAGACCGTGAAAATGCGCGACTGTTTCAGGAACTGGTGGCCAGCCGACTGAGGGAGGCGAAAGAATGGCGCAATATGCCTGGATACCGGAAATCCGTCCCGGCTATGAGGACGAATACAAAAAACGCCACGATGAGATCTGGCCGAAGGTGATCGAGGATACCAAAGCGGCCGGCATCCGAAACTATTCGATCTTCCGCCACGGCCTCACCCTCTTCGGCTATTTCGAGACCGACGATCTCGAAGCCGCAATCGACCATTGAACAAGGTCGTTCACCTCCTTTCGGTATCGGATGGCTATGGATGGATGCAGCATAGGCGGCGCTTCAACAGCACTTTCCATGAGCTGTTTGAGTTCGGCCTCGCGCACCACGATGTGATCAAGTTCGTCTTTTAGCTTTTGATTGGTGTAGCCGGATTTGATGGCGTCGATGATCCGGCGCGTGTCTTTTTCTAGCTTACGTAGCTCATTTTCGTAGCGGGCATAGGCTGCATTCTGAGCACTTCGCAACGTGTTGAGATGTTAGTTGTATTCCTGACAAAAGCGTTCGCACAGCTCGGGATTCATCAGATGCTCACGAAGAGCGCCGAGCACTGCAAGAGCCGCTCCCCGATAGCCGGACAGTGACGTAAGCTCCTGAACCGTGTCTGTTGGTCGCCAACTGGAGGAGACCAACGATGTCGAAACGGAAGCAGTACAAGCCTGAATTCAAGGCGAAGGTGGTGCTGGAAGCGCTGAAGGGCGAGCAGATGGTGTCGGAGCTGGCGAGCCGGTTTGGCGTGCATCCGACCATGATCCATCAATGGAAGAAGGCGCTCTTGGAAGGTGCGCCGGAGCTGTTCGAGCGAGGCTCGTCGGCGAAGGAGCCCGCGATCGACGAGGCGAAGGTCAAAGCGCTGCCCGCGAAGATCGGCGAGCTCACAGTGGCGAATGATTTTTTGTCCGAAAAGCTCAAACCATGGACCGGCAAGTGAGGCGCTCGATGGTCGAGCGTGACCGCTCGGATTTGTCGGTCGTCCGGCAATGCCGATTGCTGTCGATCAGCCGCTCGTCGTTCTACGCAACGCCACGGGGCGAGAGCGACGAGAACCTCGCGATCATGGCTGAGATCGATCGCCAGTTTCTCGACACGCCGTTCTATGGCGTGCGGCAGATGACCTGGCATCTGCGGGCAAAGGACTGGCCGGTCAACGTCAAGCGGGTTCGCCGTTTGATGCGCAAGATGGGCCTGATGCCGATCTACCAGCGCCCGAGAACCAGCACACCGGCGCCAGGCCACAAGATCTATCCCTATCTGCTGCGCGGTCTGACGATCGACCGCCCCAACCAGGTCTGGTGCACGGATCTCACCTACATCCCTCTGGCCCGCGGGTTTCTGTATCTCGTCGCCATCATGGACTGGTGGAGCCGCAAGGTCCTGGCTTGGCGCTTGTCGAACACCATGGAAGCCGAGTTCTGCGTCGACGCTCTCGAGGAGGCACTGGATCGCCATGGCAAGCCCGAGATCTTCAACAGCGACCAGGGCAGCCAATTCACCTCGACCGTCTTCACTCAGACGCTGAAGACTGCCGGCGTGCGCATCTCGATGGACGGCAAGGGCCGATGGCTGGACAATGTGTTCGTCGAGCGGCTATGGCGATCCTTGAAATACGAGTGCGTCTACCTGCACGCCTGGAGTGGCGGTCGTGAGGTACGGGACGGGATCGGGCATTGGATGGACTTCTACAATCAACGACGTCCACACGCCGCCCATGATGGCAAAACACCGGATGCCGTCTATCACCAACCTGATAGCATGCCGCCAGCCGAAATGGCGGCGTGACATGACCATGGAGAACCTGACCGGCAGACGCGATTCTGTAGCTTAAAATTCCGACGTCACTGTCCGGCTATCGGGGAGCGGCTCTGGTCGCGAGTTCGGATTTGCGCATGACGGCACCGCTCATCGCCTGGCTTGTTGCCTATATCGGAGCACTCTGGTTCTTCCTCCCGAGACTACAGACGGTGTCCAAGCGCCAGGCGGATGCGCGCTCGGTGATGACCGGCCGGGTGGTTGACAGCTACACCAATATTCAGACCGTAAAGCTCTTTTCCCATGCCGGCCGCGAGCTCGGCTATGCCCGCAACAGCATGGAGGGCTTTCTCGATACCGTTCATGGTCAGATGCGGCTTTCGACGGCGCTGCAGATCACCTTGTCGATAATGAACGCGCTGCTGCTCTTTTCCGTGGCAGCGGTCTCGATCTGGCTCTGGCTGCAAGATGATGCCGGCCTCGGTGCAGTTGCCGTGGCGATCGGACTGGTACTTCGGCTGAGCGGCATGTCGCAGTGGATCATGTGGGAGGTTTCCTCGCTGTTCGAGAACGTCGGCACGGTTCAGGACGGTATTACGACCCTCGCCCGGTCCCGGGACGTCACCGACGGTACCGACGCGAAACCGCTCGTCGTCACCAAAGGCGAAATCACCTTCGATCAGGTGCGTTTTCATTATGGCAAGACGAAGGGCGTCATCGGGGATTTCTCTCTTACGATCAAACCCGGTGAAAAGATCGGGCTGGTCGGCCGCTCTGGTGCGGGCAAATCGACGATCGTCAATCTCCTGCTTCGTTTCTACGACATCGAGGGCGGCCGCATTCTGATCGACGGTCAGGATATCGCCCGCGTGACCCAGGAGAGCCTACGGGCCGAGATCGGCATGGTAACGCAAGACACGTCTCTCCTTCATCGCTCCGTCCGTGAGAACATCCTCTACGGGCGCCCGGATGCCGGCGACGAGGCAATGCAGGCGGCCGCCAAGAAAGCCGAGGCCGATCTTTTCATCGAAAGGCTAACTGATCCGATCGGACGCGCCAGCTATGACGCCCATGTGGGCGAGCGCGGCGTGAAGCTTTCCGGCGGCCAGCGCCAGCGCATCGCCATCACTCGCGTTCTTTTGAAAGATGCTCCGATCCTCCTTCTTGACGAGGCGACATCGGCCCTCGATTCTGAGGTGGAAGCTGCCATCCAGCAAAGCCTCTACCGCCTGATGGCCGGCAAGACCGTAATCGCCATCGCCCACCGACTCTCCACCATCGCCGCCATGGATCGACTGATCGTGCTCGACCATGGCAAGATCGTGGAAGAGGGGAGGCATAATGATCTGGTGGAAGCCGGCGGCGTCTATGCCAGCCTATGGCAACGCCAATCCGGCGGCTTCATCGATGCGACCCAAGCGGCAGAATGAATAAGCACGATTGCTCATTTGTCATGGGTAGTCTTCGAGTGGCCGCTTTTTGAAGTACTGTATGTCTTCCTGAAACATCAAGCATCTGCCGAAGGTGATGCCGCCCTTGATGGCGAACGTGAAATCACGGTCACAGTGTCATCGAGCAAGAAACGGCGCGTGCTCGAGCCCGCTTGATCGAGCCTCTTCAAGACCTCTATCGACGGCGCTGGATTTTTCATCCTAATTACATCCCATAATCAGCTTTCGGAGATGTAAACCAAGTAAGGCTGAGCTAGCCAAAGACCGGGGATTTGGCACAGGAAGGATAGCGATGATTGCTTTGTCGCTCAGCGCTGACCAGCCGCGCCGGCCTTTCGTGCATATTCGCTGAGAAGCTTGTCGGTTTGAAAATCCTTGTCTCGCCTGACTGACGACTGCGCGAATCGGCGCTCAAGTTCGAGCAGGCTAACGTAGCCTAGCTCGGCGTGCCCCTTGCCGGAATCGTGGAGACCGAAGGCTCTGTCAGGGTTCTTCGGGTCGATCTCGGTCAGCAACCAGATGGAGTCGGCGAGCGGGGTATAGAGCCTCGCTAAAGGAGCAAAGTCAATTTTACTCTCAGTCTCTTTGGCCGCACGCTGGCGGCGGCCATTGTCTTCAAGCTTGGCTCGAAGGTCATCGGAGAGGAGCGCCATGAATGTATCCGTCGTTGTTGCTCAATACCGAAGCTAGGCAGCAGAATGATGATTAGATTTCAAGGTGGCTTCCTTCATATCACCCTTCTGACAACGCGACCCTATGATTTTGGCGATCTCGGAACGCACCCTGATACCCCCCCCCTCGGAAACTAAACTGTGAGGCAGGTTGCTACGCATGACCAAAATACCCTTTCATTATAACTGAACATCCTATTGTACTTGTAGATAAAGATAAATATTATCGGAAATAAAAAGTAAATCACACCAAAATCATTATATGTGATACTGTTATAATTGGCACAGAAGAATATGTACTCTTGTGCCCTTGGAAAGGATGTCCTCATGTTCAATCTAGAAAATGCAAAACCTATTCTTATGGGCGCTGTCGGAGGAGCGGTAGTTTTGGCAATCGTTGGCTTCAGTTGGGGAGGTTGGGTCACGGGCGGCACTGCTGAGACGATGGCGGACAAACGAGCAAAGTCCTCAATGATTGCAGCACTTGCGCCTATCTGCGCTGCGAAGTTTCAAGGCGATTCCAGCTTCGACGCTAAGTTGAGTGAGCTGAATGAAACCAGCGCTTACAAGCGCGCCGCATTCATCGAGAATGGCGGATGGGCAATCATGCCGGGAAGCGAAAAGAGCGATCGGGATGTCGCGAAAGCGTGTGCCGAGATGATTACAAAATTAGGCGAGACCTGACAGCCACCGGCTCCGCGCAAATGCGCGGAGCCTATTCCGCGATAACGAAGGTTCAGTTCTTTTGAGAGCCAACTTACAAGCAATAAGCCTTGGAAATGCCTTGAATTGGCACCAAGCACGCATTGGCCTTTGGGCCGGTTTCGCGAGGAAAGTGGCAGCTATCGTTTCGATAAATGATGGTCCGGGGCAGGAACGACGCCTCCTCCCGGACCATCAGAGATAGCGAGACCGGGGAGTAACGGCCAAGCACCACCCATGACCTACCCCAAAACGGTTAATATCGAGTGAGGATGTTTTGCCTTTGCTGGTCATAGTCGATGCTGAGTTGGCTTCATCAACGATAGATGCCTCGATAGCATAAAGAAGCCGCGCCAGCGAACTGGCGCGGCTAAATTTGGGAGGAAACGCCTCAAGTCGGTGCAATTGAGGGAAATCCTGCAATTGCATCAACAGACTATAATCCAACAGTTGCGTGTATCAATGAAAATTATCTTTTTAGTTTATAAAATAGAGCCTCAATCGCGACATTGATTGCCGGCAAACAATTATCGGCAAAACATATCGCCTCTGACGTCTCGCGCCTTTAGTCTAAATTCGGGAGAGCTTTCATAGCGAGGAGGTCATCGTGCAAGCATACGAGATCGACGCTCTCAAGCGTGAAGTAAGGCGGCTCGAAAGTAAGGTGGATGACCTAAACTACCAAATTTCAAGGATCAAAACGGACCGTGACAATAGCTTCCTCAACTTTTGGCCATGGACGCTAATCGTTCTTCTATGGTTCATAGCAATTGCCGTCTGGGTTGTGCCCTTGCCAGAGCCATCGCCCCAACTTTCTTCTGAAAACGCGACATCTGATCAACCTGGATAAGGGCCATCGAGAGGTCGCCGGGCGCACACCAACGAAAATCCCTTTAACTGGCATCAGTCCCACATCCTCGAAGCCAGCTCCGTTTCTTCCTTACCCCCGGCATTGGCATAGATGGCGGTGGTGGTCAGCTGGGCATGGCCCAGCCATTTCTGCAGGATGTTGAGCGGCACACCCTTGCCGATCGCGTTGATGCCGTAAGCATGACGCAAGCCTTTGGGTGTCCGATGGGGACCATCGGTAATATCGGCAACCTCCATGATGCCTTTGGTGATCTGCCAGCCGCGCACCCGGCTCCAGGTCCATAAACGTTCGGCTTTCGCCTTTCGGCGCTTTTGTGCTTGTCTCAGCCCAAAGGTCAGATCGAGACGGGTCAGATACTCACCTGGGACAGGCACGGACCTGTAGACATCATCGCGCCGCTTCTTGAGGCTATTCAGAATGATCCTGCCTTCGGCCAGGTCGACCCGTTCTGGGGTCAAGGCCAAGGCTTCGGAGAGCCGGCAGCCGGTATAATGCAGGGTCTCCGCGAACAGCCTGGTTTGCGGGGCCATGGTCGCGGCGGCATCGAGGAAAGCAGCACGCTCCTCGACATTGAGATAGAGCCGCCGGCCGTCGGTATCGTGGAGGCGCATTTCACTCATATTTAACGTTATACATGAGTGATATTAAGTTTTCGAGAGCAAACATTGCCGGCGCAAAATTCAGATTTGAGGGATTCTGCGGCTTTGGTGTCCGCCTGTCACCGCGCCCTTGTTCAAAAACTTAACAACATCAATAGTAGTAGTTCTGTTCACCTAGAACCGCGCGCTTCAAGTTCCAGCGGCCGGAAATGCACGATTTACCCGGAATGGTCTTCGGTACCGGACGCCCAAAGTTGCTGGGCAGAGCGGACACAAGCGCGCCTCATGAGCCCGAATGGCCGCTCTCGAAACCAGAACCAGCCACGCCAGCGAGCTGTCCTTCCTACCGGACCTGACCCTTTGTTGCCTCTAGAGCTTGGCCTCAGGCGGTCTTTCGCGCGCGCTATCGTCGGCTGTTAGCGCTTTGACGATCCGCTGGAATTCTGTCTCAAACTTGTCATTGTCCTTTTCCCAGCCGGTAAAATCCGCCGCAAGTCTGGACTGGATTTGGCGTTTCTTGCCAGACTGCCACGCATCGCTAAACAGGTGACCGTCGACATTCAACGGGATCAACGCCAAGACTTTTTGTCCACGATCCTTCATCAAACAGCGCTCTTTCTCGAATGCTGTATCGATTTCATTGTCCACCCACCAACTGGTGAG
The DNA here is from genome assembly GCA_965204405.1 of Geminicoccaceae bacterium. Taxonomy (GTDB): domain Bacteria; phylum Pseudomonadota; class Alphaproteobacteria; order Geminicoccales; family Geminicoccaceae; genus JANQPX01. Next base: position 3,519,663 of record CBDBEN010000005.1, on the reverse strand, counting down.
CGAAGCTTTCGAGCAACAAAGCAGCACTTTGTCCCAAAGCTTGATTCCTTCATCGACACGTTCGTATATGTCGTCGCCGGGCAAGATCTGATGCTCGTCCAGCCAACATCGAATGCCTTGGCCTTGCAGTTGATCATGCAGGCGCCTGGCAAAGGACTTGTCAGCATGGCTGTAGCTGATGAAGCAGGAATAAAATTGGATTGCTTCGTTTAGGAGCGATGGCAAATAGCTGATTAGGGCCTCTGGAACGCCACAACCCCGCCAGAAATTGAGTGGTGTTTTCTTGGACCTCATAAGCGTCCGGTGGTCGACGCAACTCGGTCCAGTGTGATGGCAATCTTCCAAACCCATTGCGGCCGACAAATCGACGTCGTTAAAGACTGTTTCGCGGATCTTGGCACATGTAAGATTGGTCCGCGCAAGGTTGGTCCACTCGAGGATGGCCCATTCGAGGTTCGCCCCACTGAGATTAGCGCCCTCAAGGATGGTCCCGCCGAGTTTGGCCCATTCGAGATTGGCCCCTAAGAGGTTGGCCCCTCCAAGGTTTGCTGCTTTGAGGTTGACCTCATCAAGGTTGCTGCTTTCAAGGTCTGCGCATACGAGGTTTGCCCTTTCGAAGCAGATAGTTTCTCCAGGATTCTTTTTCCTCCAAGCATTCCAGGATTCGACGCCCTGATCGAGTATCTTCAATTGCTCTTCGTTCGCCATTGTCCTTCCCAAAATTGGTTCGGCGAAGTTGTATCTCGCAACCAAAAGTAGAGCAAACATGCGCAGCTTTAGTGACTGGTCCTGGCACTCAAGAGACCTTCGAGAAGCCTAACGAAGCACCGGCCTTCGTGATCGACTTTCATCCTTTGATTGATTCCAAAAACGACCGTTAAGGCGCTGGCTCAAAACTATGGCCAAAAGCCCGGTGTGCTAGGCACCGCCAAAATGGGATCTTCGCCTATGGCGACAAATTTCTAGAGGCAGAAGTTGACCCTGGCCGTGTGAAAAGAACCGATTTTTCTCTATGCTTTTCCGTTGGTACGGAGGGCATGGATGAAGCGCTATATTGAAGGTGTCTCCCGGGATCAGGGGACGCTTTTTCCGGATCATTTGGACGACTGGATTGATGACGAAAATGTCGTTCGCGTTATTGACGCCTTTGTCGACGCGCTTGATCTCGTTGATCTTGGTTTCGAGCTTGCCGAGGCGACGGGACGTCCTGGCTATCATCCATCGGTACTGCTGAAGCTCTATGTCTACGGCTATCTCAATCGGGTGCAGTCGAGCCGCCGGTTGGAGCGCGAAACGCTACGCAATGTCGAGGTGATGTGGTTGCTGGGGCGGCTTTCTCCGGATCACAAGACGATCGCCGATTTCAGGAAAGACAACGGCGAAGCGATCCGCAAGGTCTGCGCACAATTCGTTGAGCTCTGCCGTCAGATCGGCCTGCTTGCCGTCGCCAGCGTGGCGATCGATGGCTCGAAGTTCAAAGCCGTTAACAATCGGGATCGGAACTTCACCAAGGCCAAGATGGAACGGCGGAAGAAGCAGATCAAGGAGAGCATATCGCGCTACTTCAACCAGCTCGACAGCGCGGATCGCCAGGAACCGAGCGAAGCCATCACATCGAGGGTGACACGGCTCAAAGAGAAGATTGGCAAGCTCAAGGAAGAGATGGCGCGCCTGAAGGCTCTGGAGACGCAGATGCTGGCGGCGGATGATGAGCAGGTTTCGCTGACCGATCCGGATGCTCGCTCGATGGCGACCAGCGGTCGCGGTTCAGGCGTTGTCGGTTACAATGTGCAGGCAGCCGTCGAGACGGAACACCATCTGATCATTGCTCACGATGTGATCCAAAGTGGCAGTGATAGGGCCTCCTTGGCGCCGATGGCAAACAAGGCCAAGGAAGCCCTGGGTGTGGACGAGCTCGATGTGGTTGCCGATCGAGGATACTTCAGTGCAGGGCAGATCTTTGAATGCAACGAGGCCAACGTCACAGCCACGCTGCCCAAGCCGATGACAACCGGCATGCAGGCCAAAGGGCAGTTCGGCAAGCCCGACTTTCGCTATGTCAGTGATGAAGATGTCTATATCTGCCCGGCCGGTCAGACGTTGTCGTTCATCTCCCACAAGAGGCAAGCCGATGGTCTCAATCTCCGGCGATACACCACTGAGGCCTGCAGATATTGCGCTCTGAAGGCACGCTGTACTTCCAGCACACAACGGGTGGTCACCCGATGGGAGCATGAACATCTCCTAGACGACGTACAGCGGCGGCTTGACGAAAATCCGCAAGCCATGCGTCAGCGGCGGGAAACCGTTGAACATCCGTTCGGCACGATCAAGATGCGCCTAGGCGCGACCCACTTTCTGATGAAACGGCTGAAAAACGTCCGCACCGAAATCGCGCTCTCCGTCCTCGCTTACAACCTGACCCGTGTGATTAACATTCTCGGCATCACGCCACTGATCCAGGCAATCCGGGCCTAGACCGGCCCTTCCAGTCTCAAAACAGCGACAAACACCGCAAATTCGCCGTTCTGAACGCCTCACAGCGCCCGATTCGCAAACAATCGACGCCATCGAAGCAAAACCGCTTATCTCGGTGGCTGAAACAGAAAAAACGGAAAACTACAAACGTTTCTGCACAACCAAGACCCACTTCGGACCAAACATGTTCTTTGGACCTGGCCCAAGGCACAAATGCACCAAAGGTAGATAGACTACCTAACTAAAGTATTTGTCCCGGCATTGTTTTTGATTTGCCGCAGGCCCATCGCTCTCTTCTCTCTCTCACTATTCTGCCTATCAATCCATCGAACCGCAACTTTTTCGAGTTCAATGTATACTTCTAGATTATCTCTCGAACTTCTTACATGTTCAATGAAGTTCCGAAATCTTTCGAACGCATGTGTTATCCTTGCTCCATGAACACTGTATGCATAATCCTCGTCGATCGATCCCGCATTCAATGCTGCACACACGATTTCAAACGAATTCAAAAACCCCTTTATCGAAATGAACTTATCATTGTCATCGTAAACATCAGCAGCGCTTTTTTCGCTTATGTTTCCATCAAGATCTTTGTCTACATCAGACAATATACCCCAAACGTATTTTTCATGCTCTTCTTTTGGAAGGTTCGCTAAGAGAGTATTCTGTGTATTTAGCTTATTCCATATATTCGCCAATCGAATTTGGTGCCATACCAATATAAGCGAGATTACACCAACACCCGACATTAGAAGAGTCAAAATTGGAACAATATTTTTCGAGAAATATTCAAGTGTCATGTTTTTTACCTGAGAGAATGGCATTTTTAATAGCCATAATTTGAATTAATCCAATTTTTTATTCCAGTTACTCAAGTTTCTTGCGAAATACCATCGCGCCCACTGACAACCGTAATACAACGGTTCGGAGATGCGAAGGAAAAATTATTCAACTCCAATGCCTGCTATTGGCGCGAAGCGGTATCAATCTGAAATTATGTTCCTGCGCATTCAACCATAAATGCGAAGTGGAAGCTCCGAGCATCGGTGATTTTGGAGCCCTATAGGCAAATTTTGACCCAGAGCGCCAATTTGTCGATCCTGACTATTGCTCATCTGCGGCAAGTGACATGCCACGTGTATCAACGACACGCAGTAGATGACTGGCTAGCATGATCAGTTCGATCGCCTCGCCAATTGAGTCGACGCCAACGTGACGATGGCTTTGAGGATTCTTCTGATAACCGATAGCCCCGGAAAACAGCTCGCAAAGCGCTTGACGCTCACCAGCTTCGGTCGATGGATCAGTAAGTAGACCGTCTTTCGGCGCGAATGCCTTGCGCATTAATCGAACACCAATGTGCTCGTTATCTGCTGACCAGCCACAGGCGCTTCGGACTGCTACCTCCACTTCCTTGAATGCATGGAACACCGCCCCATCATATCTACCTCGCAAGAGATCACCCCTTACATCTTCTCTGATTTTCTCGTGGAGCATCGACCAAGGAACACTGGACGCCATACGGACGGCAGAGAACTCTTCCATCGTCGAAATGCTTTGAGCGCGGCGAGATAGGCTCCACCATGTCGAGCTATTTGTGTTGTACGATTGGATCAAAAGCCCATTAGAGGCGAGCCAATTCCATCCCTCTGCGATGGCCTGCCTGACTTCACCTCCCCTTTCTCCTCCATACAGCATTGGCTTGTCAGCACCTTCAAAGACAAAGTACAGATACTCGTTCAGCGGCCTGATCGCCCCATTAGATCCGTAACGTGTCTTGATATCCTCAAGGAGGATGCCGCCGACCTCCTCGACACCTAGTACCAGAAGATCATCAACGTTCGGTATGAGTTGATCGATAAACATGTTGCTCCACCGCTCGCGTGACAGTTTGGTCGGTTAACATGGATCCATTGCACAGTCGAGAGATGCTGATGTGGTGGCACGACCATCCGTGCAGCTCCATTCCTTGGCAAATCGATATCTCATTAGAGGCCGCTGTTGGCACGAGGTGTGAACAAGGTAGGTCCAGAGCTTGCGTCAGCAATGCGGCAGTAAGCCCGTGCTTGGGGGGCAGGACCGCCTGTAATATCCGGAGTCGCCAGCAATAGCGGGCGCTGGCAGCCGACCCGGCTTCTGGGGAGCATGACCCGCAACAGACAGTCACACTTTTAAAGATCGGACTTTCTCCCTGCGCGGGGCTGCTGGTTCTAGGTATATCTCTTGGCTCATGATGATAACGCGCCTTCGACGTCGCGCAGGCCCGCATATTTCAGGAGGATCCATGTTTGACCACGTTGTCATCGGTGTGAGTGACTATACCGCCAGCAAAGCGTTTTTTCTCAAGGCGCGCTCGGGATAACCGTTGTCCAGGAGGATTCCTTGGGTGTCGAGCTTAGCGCAGATGACAGGTCGTCCTTATGCCTGTTTCAGACTGGCACTCTCTGGCCACGAGGCTTATGGCAGAAAACCGCGGGAAAGCTGGCACGCCGACCGATCGCCGGCTGGAAGGACCGCTTAGCGCCGCATAGCCCGCACGCCGTGGCAGGGCTCTAGCGGAAGGGTTTGACCCAGGGTGTGTCAAAACGCGTGATCGTGTACATTTTTGCCAATTCGACTTCGGGGATTGGTAGTGAAACGATTTATTGAGGGCGAGGCTCGTACGCAGAGTACATTGTTACCCGCCTCACTTGATGAGTATGTCGATGAGGACAATCCGGTTCGAGTGATCGAGGTTTTCGTTGATGCGCTTGATCTTGGCGAGCTTGGCTTCAAAGGCGTGGTGCCGAAGGTGACAGGGCGGCCATCCTATCATCCGTCGGTGCTTCTGAAGATCTACGTCTATGGCTATTTGAACCGGATCGCGTCGAGCCGCCGGCTGGAACGGGAAACCCATTGCAATATCGAGATGATGTGGCTGACCGGCCGTTTGATGCCGGATTCCAAGACGATCGCGAATTTTCGCAAAGAGAATGTCAAGGCGCTACGCGGGGTTTGCCGGGAGTTCGTGGTGTTGTGCCGCAACCTGGATCTATTCTCGGATGCACTGGTGGCGATCGACAGCAGCAAGTTCAAAGCCGTGAACAATCGGGATCGGAACTTCACGGTTGCCAAGATGAAACGGCGTTTGGAGCAGATTGAGAAGAGCATTGATCGTTATATGGCGATGATGGACACCGCCGATCGCCAGGAGCCTGAGATCGCCGAGGCCCGCAAGGGTCGCCTTGGTGAGAAGATCAAGATCCTAAAAGAGCAGACCAAGAAGCTGAAGGCGCTCGAAGCCGAGATGCTTGAGACCGAGGACAAGCAACTCTCGCTGACCGATCCTGATGCCAGGTCAATGATGACCAGTGGCCGAGGCACGGGCATGGTCGGCTACAATGTTCAGGCCACGATTGACGCCAAACACCATCTGATCATCGATCATGAGATCACCCAGAGCGGTTTGGATTGCGGTCAACTGAGCGAGATGGCGACACGTGCCAAGGAGGCGATCGGCGCCGATGATCTGACGGTGGTGGCGGACCGTGGCTATTTCGAAGGCGAGCAGCTTCGGGCCTGCGATGACGCCGGCATTACTGTTTTCGTGCCAAGGCCGCTGCGGTCAGGCAGTAAAGCCAAAGGGCGTTTCGGCAAGCAGGATTTTGTCTATCTGTCCGATGAGAACGCCTATCGCTGCCCGGCTGGCGAAAAGCTGACCTGGAGGTATGACTCAGTCGAAGGCGGTAAGACGATGCATTCCTATTGGACGACGGCGTGCACCGAATGCCCTTTGAAGGAGCAATGCACCACAGGCAAAGAGCGTCGCATCAAACGCTGGGAGCACGAAGCGGTGGTGGAAGCGGCTCAACGGCGCCTTGATCTCGATCCTGAAAAGATGGCGGTGCGCCGGTGTACGGCCGAACATCCCTTTGGCACGCTCAAATCCTGGATGGGTGTCACCCATTTCCTGACCCGAACGAAAGGCAAGGTCAACGCTGAGATGAGCCTCTATGTGCTCGCCTACAACATCAAACGGATCATCAAGATCCTCGGCATCGAGCCGCTCCTGGAGGCCATCCGAGCTCATGGAGAGGCTCTTATCGGTTTATTGAGAGCCGTGACAACGCAGATCGGCCGCTCTCAACGATTCGGTGCCGTCACGCCCTGCATAAACACGAGTAAGCTCATCAACGACGTAATCCACTTACTCACCAGAATTACTCAAAAGGCTCAGCCTGACTCCGTCTTTTGACACGGTCTGGACCCGAATCGGCCGCGGGGGCGGGCACGAATGACACGCCCCGCAAAAGAGATCGGTCGCGAATCGGTAACTCCCAAGCATTCCCGCCATCTCGGAAAACCCTGCTTTCTGGAGAGATAGAGGAGCTTGAGCCGGTGCATCCCCGCTGGACGGCTGATCCCGTCAAGATCTGCGGTCGGCTTCAGACAACGCGGAAGACTTCGATCGGCGCCGGGCGCCCGCGAAGTTCCACCACGCCCAGCGGCTGGCAGTCGTCCCGGTCGAGCAGCTGGTCGATCGTTTCCCCGCTGGCTAGCGCTACGATTTCGGCATCGGGATCGATCACCTTTCCCTGCTGCTCCAGCCGCGAGGCGATGTTCACCGTGTCGCCGATCACCGTGTAGCTGGTTCGCGATCGGGAACCGATGTCGCCTACGATCACATTGCCACTGGCGAGACCGACGCGCAGTCGCACGCGACTTGGTTCTCCTGGAGAGGCTTCGTCGCGGACAGCGTCGGCAATCAAGCGTGCCGCGCGAACCGCACGCTCCGCGTGATCGGGTTGCGGCGTCGGCGCACCCCAGAATGCCATGACGGAATCGCCGATGAACTTGTCCACCGTGCCACCCTCGCTTTCGATGCAGGCGGTGACCCGCTCGAAATGCTCGTTCAAGAAGCGAGCGGTTTCTTCAGGCCCAAGTGCTGCGGTCGCGGTCGTATAGCCGACGAGGTCGGTGAAAAGCACGGTGACGTCGCGGGACTCGGAACGCACTGCGCCAACGGCGCCGGGCTGTGACAGGCGCCGCACCAGTTCGCGCGGCACATAGCGCGCAAAGGCGCGGAGACCGCGGGCGGCCCCGTCGAAGGCTCGCTCCGCCTGGTCAATCTCGCGAAAAACCGAACCGCGCAAGCTCGGCACGGCGTCCAGATCAAATGCGCCCAGAGATCGAGCAGCGCCGGCGAGCCGCCCGATCGGTCCGCCGAGGCTACGCCCCAGAAAGAAGCCGCCGATGGCCACAAGCGCCAAGACGAAACCGGCACCCGCCCGCGCTCGCGAGACATCGCGAAGCGACGCGCCGAAAAGCCGTGCCGGGAAGTGGCTACCGACCAGCAACGGGGGTGCGCCTGACCGATCGATCTCTCGATAGATGTAAGCAAACCGCTGGATACCCCCAGCCAGGCGATCCACATGTCCTGACACATCGCCAAACATATCGAGACGATGCTCGGTCGGAGTCCAGATCGCTGCCAGTGCTTCGTCACCCACGTCTTCAAACTGTGGAAGTGGCGTCGACGGCCCTTCGGGTTGCCAGGTCGTGAGGTTGGGATGGGCCACCACCACGCGATCGCCGAGCAACACGAAGGACCGTTGGCCGGACGAGTCGTCCAGTTGCTCCAGACTCCGCGAGAGCATCAATATGTTGAGGCCAACGCGCACGACACCGACGACTTCACCCCGGGCGAGCACCGGATGGAGATACTCGAAATCCCCAACCCGAGGTCTCGCCGGGTCGGCAGGCTCGAGCCAGCGAGGCTCATTGCTGTCATCTCGAATGAGCTTGGCGAGCAGGCCTTCGATGCGGGGGTTGCCATCGGCAGATCCCGTGCGAAGGCTCGGTCCCGAAGTGCCGGAATGAACAGCCAGCCATCGGCCGTCCAGATGGTCGAAGGCCAGGAGGCCGAGCCCGGGCGCGGTCCGGTACAGTGCTCGAAACGGCTGCTCGAACGCATGCAGGCCGGCGTCTGGCCCGACCTCCTCGATTAGCTCGGCAGCAACCGCCGCGACGCGCGTCGCCTCGGCAATCTTAGCATCGACAGTGTCAATAGCCCGGTCGAGCAGGAGCCGGCCCTTCTCCGCCATGGAGGTGCTTGCAGTGTCCTCCGCTATGCGGCCGAGGTACATGGACAAGCCACCGCCAAGGACGAGCATCGACATCATCAGCACGCCAGCCAGAACGAGGCCAATGGGGAGCTGAACGCGTCTTGTCCAGGATTGCTCGGATTTCGGCTCTCTGCGACTCTCCATGTTCCGATCCTAAAAAACTGGGCCATCTATTTCTGGAATATCGGGCCTCCGGCACGCTCAAAGAACCGCTATTCATTTGCGAGATTTTCCGCATCGGCAGTTCGAGATCATCTTCAGATAGAAGAGCAAATCGATTGGATCGAGCAATACCTCACGACCGCCTTGGCACTCTTTACGCGTTCGATCTTCGGGTTGGTAGGGTCCGGAGCTGCCGAGAAAAGCCGCCGCAATAAGAGAACAGAACCACATTCTCGAGCTTGCCGCCAAAGGCCGTATCGCTTGGCAGAAGGTGCATGATTATGGTCGACGCAGCTTGGTCGAGACGACGATGGGACGGTACAAATCCATCATTGGCGATCGGCTGCAGGCCCGTCATGACGACGCGCAGCCGGTGGAAGTGGCGATTGGCATCAACGTTCTCAACCGAATGATGAACCTGGCCAAGCCAATGTCTGTAAGGGTTGCGTAAGCATCAGATACAGGGAGAAGCAGAACCTCTCCATGGTTTCTGCAACAATGCTATACACATGCACCTGATTGTCTATAACAGCCTGCGGTTCCTCATGCTCGATGCGGCACAAGCAGCCAAAAAGATACCGCGCCGCATCAGCTTCAAGGCCACGATGCAGGCGCTACGACACTGGGAACCGCAACTCAGCAGTGCCGACCTGAGCGCTCCACAATGCCGTCATTTACTCGCCATGCTTCAAACCTCAATTGCTCATGCCACCGTGCCTGAACGACCTGGCAGACGAGAACCCAGGTGCGTGAAACGAAGACCGAAACCGTTTGCACTTTTAACCCAACCAAGGCACCAATTTATCGAGATCCCCCATCGAGGCCGATGCAGTGCTAAAGCTGCTTAAGTTAGCGCCATTCGACGCAGAGCCTAATTAAATGCCTCATGACATAGGATAATAGCCAATTTGAATTTATGCCAAATAAAGGCCTTTGTTATTTCTTTATATCATCAATGAAATTAAGAAATACAACGCACAGATGAAACAGGAAATCTCTGTATTTAGGTCGGCTACGTCATCAGGAGTTGGTCAGCCAGCGTCGCACTGTCGCGCTGAGAAGAGGCGAGAGCCTTTCGTAGAGTTCACGCTGATAGCTCTCGAGCCATGCCTGTTCGGCAGCGGTGAGATCGTCGGTGATCAGCGCATCGGTCTGGATAGGGGCGTAGGTGAGATTGCGGAACTCCATGAAACCGTCCTCGGCCTCGATAATTTCGAACAAGTTTTCGATGCGGATGCCGAAACGACCCGCTTCGTAGTAGCCAGGCTCGATCGACATCACCATGCCGGGCTTCAGATCGACGGGGTTGTGTGGCTTGCCGATCCGTTGCGGATGCTCATGCACCGACAGGCGGTGGCCGATGCCGTGACCGGTGCCGTGATCATAGTCCAGACCCTGGTCCCAAAGCGGACGCCGGCAGATCGCATCAATGTGATGGCCTTGGGTGCCGGGCGGAAAGCGAAGGGTCGCAAGCGCGTGAAAGGCCTTAAAGACGGCCGTATAGGCCCGATCATAGCCGGCTGGACGTTGGCCGAAGGTGAAGCTCCGGGTAGCGTCCGTCGTGCCGGTTTCATACTGCCCGCCGCTGTCGAGCAGATAGGGGCTTTCCGGCAAAATGGGGGTGCCGCTCGCCGGCGTAGCGCTGTAATGGCACATCGCAGCATTGCCCGCGGCCGCCGAGATCGTGCTGAAACTCTCGTCGAGAAATCCCGGGCGGCGCTGGCGAAACTCGAGGATTTTTTGGGCGGCTTCGCACTCCGTCACTGGATCGCCAGCCAGCGCGCGTGCCGGCACGGTCTCAGCGACCCAGGCACTGAATTCGGTCCAGGCGACGCCGTCCTCGAGATGACAGGCGCGAAAACCCTCCAGCTCGGTCGGATTCTTGATCGCCTTGGTGAGCGTCAGGATGCTGCCTTCGCCATGAGCTTCGGCCTCCGCTTTTTCGATGACCTGGCGTACCGCGACCGGGGAGAAATCGGGGTCGATCAGGACCTTCTGCCCCTTCCGGACCCGTCGTTCGAGCTCCGGCAGTAGCGCTGCCTGCGGCAGTGTTTCGACCATGGCTGGCAGGCCGTCCAGCACGTCGCGATCGAGCTTCTCCGGATCGACTAACCAGGTGATGCTGCCATCGCGCGCAACGACAAGAAAGGCGTGCGGCATCGGGTTGAAGGCCACATCGTCGCCGCGGACGTTCAGGAGCCAGGCGATGTTGTCGGGCTGGGCGTCGACATAGAAATCGGCATCGGCCTTGCGCATGTGGGCCACGAGATCGGCGCATTTCTCGGCAACGCTTTTGCCTGCGAATTGCTGCGGAAATGGCGTGATGCGGCCGGCGGGCAGCGGAGGCTGATCGGACCAGATCGCATCGACGGGGTTGTCGGCCTCGGCAACGAGCTTGGCCGGGACCGCGTTGCAGGCCGCATCGAAGCGGTCGAACCAGGCGGGCGGCAGATGCATCGGATCGAACCCGACGCGCCAGCCCTCGGCGGCGACCTCGCGGAGCCAGTGTTCCGGTGGCTCGTCGAACAGATGATGGTGGACGAACAGGGCGCATCGGCATTCATTGGCGAGCTGGACCGTGTAGCGGCCGTCGACGAAGAGCGCGACGGTGTCCGGGGTAATGATGGCCATGCCCGCCGAGCCGGAAAAGCCGGTGATATAGCGGAAGCGCTCGTCACGAGGGGCGATATACTCCCCTTGGTGAGCGTCGAAACGCGGGAGGATGAAGGCATCGAGACGACGCCTGACCATCTCGGCGCGAAGGGCTCCGATGCGGGCAGGCGTGTCGGTGCGCGGTCTATCCAGCATGGTGGTTGATGTCTTCCGCATGATGGCAGGCAACACCTTCGCCCGCCGTGATCGAACGTAGAGGGGGTACGTACCGCTTGCAGAGATCGGTGGCATGGCGGCAGCGGACGTGGAACGGGCATCCGGGCGGCACGTCGAGCGGCGAGGGGAGCTCGCCTTCGAGGCGGATGGCCTCGCCCTTGTCATCCGGGTCGAGCGAGGGGGCGGCGCTGAGCAGAGCCTGGGAATAGGGGTGGAGCGGGCTGGAGAACAGGGTCTCGCTGTCCCCGATCTCGACGATCCGCCCGAGATAGATCACCGCGACCCGGTTCGACACATGGCGCACCAGCCTGAGGTCGTGGGCGACGAACAGAATGGTGAGACCCAGCTTGTCCTGCAGTTCCAAAAGGAGATTGACCACCTGCGCTTGCACCGAGACATCGAGCGCCGAGACCAGCTCGTCCGCGATCAGCACCTCCGGCTCGACCGCGAGCGCCCGGGCGATGGCGATCCGCTGGCGCTGGCCGCCCGAGAACTCATGGGGCAGTTTCTCCGCCGCATCCTGCGGCAGGCGCACGAGATCGAGCAGTTCAGCGACACGGCCCGGGATCTCGTTCTCCGGCCGCATCTCATGGACATGAAGCGCTTCCGTCAGGATCTGCCCGGCGGTCATCCGCGGATTGAGCGACGAGAACGGATCCTGGAACATCATCTGGACGCGGCGGTTGTAGCTTCGGTCCTTCCTGACTCCGGCGTCGAAGATGTTCTTGCCGTGGTAGTGGATGCTGCCCTGCTGCGGTTCATGGAGGCGGACGATGCAGCGCGCCAAGGTGGACTTGCCGCAGCCCGATTCACCGACGACACCGAGCGTTTCGCCGCTTCGAAGCTGCAGGCTAACGCTGTTCAAGGCGCTCACCACGCGACCCGGCCGGTTACGGAGGACATCAATGATCCCGCGGGACTGGCGGAATTCCAGCACGAGGTCCTGGATCTCGATCACCGGCTCGGTCATGCAGCGCTTCCCTCGATGGCGTTCCCTTCGACCGGGGCTATCGGGTTGAAGCAGGCGATGCTGCGGCCTTTCTCATTCACCTCCAGGCGCGGCTGCGAGACCATACACGTCTCAAGCCGGTGCTCACAGCGCGGCGCGAAGGCGCAGCCCGGCGGCAGCGCTTCGATGCTCGGCGGCGTGCCTGGAACCGAGTAGAGCTGGCTGCGTGGCGGCACATCCTCCGGCACCGAGCGCATCAGGCCGACGGTATAGGGATGACGCGGCGCCTGCTGCACGTCCTTGACGGCGCCCTGTTCGATGATCCGGCCGGCATACATCACCGCCACCTTCTCACAGGTCTGCGCGACCACCCCTAGATCGTGGGTGACCAGGATCACACCCATCTCGAGCTTGTCGGCCAGAGAAAGGATGAGATCGAGAATCTGCGCCTGAATGGTCACGTCGAGCGCCGTGGTTGGCTCGTCGGCCAGGAGCAGCTTGGGGCCGGCCGCAAGGGCGATCGCGATCATCACCCGCTGGCGCATGCCGCCCGAGAACTGATGTGGGTATTCCTCAAGCCTGGATGCCGCCGAGGGAATGCCGACCTGATCGAGCATCTCGATGGCGCGCTGTCTCCGCGCCGAGCGGCCAAGATCGGTGTGCACCTTCAGCGTCTCGCCGATCTGCATGCCGACCGTCAAGAGCGGGTTGAGCGATGTCATCGGTTCCTGGAAGATCATCGCGATCTCGCGCCCGCGAATTCGCCTCATCGCTTTTTCAGGCAGGCGAGAAATATCCCGGCCCATCCAGCGCACCTCGCCGCTGACCTCGCCATAGCGCCGGGTCAGCCCGAGGATGGAGCGCAGCATGACGCTCTTGCCGGAACCGCTCTCCCCGACCAGGCCCACGACCTCGCCCTTCTTGACTGGAAAACTGACATCGGTGACGGCAGGTAGGCTGGCGCCGCCCCGTTTGAAGGTGGTGCAGAGGTTCTCGACCTCGAGAATGGTGCTGCGTTCCGTCATATCAACCATCTCACCCGCGTGGCCGCAGCAGATCGGCAAGACCGTCGCCGATCAGCGAAAAGCCGAAGCCGGTCAGCACGATCGCGATGCCGGGCATCAGACTCAGCCACCAGGCGGTAGTGATGAAGTTCCGCCCCTCCGCGATCAGCACGCCCCATTCCGCCTGTGGCGGCTGAGCGCCGAGGCCGAGATAGCCGAGCGACGAGCCGAGAAGGATCGCCAATGCCATGTCGGTCATCCAGTAGACGATCACCGGGGTGATCGCATTGGGCAGCAGGTGGCGAAAGATGATACGGTGGTCAGAGTAGCCCATGACCAGCCCGGCGGCAGCGTAGTCGTTGCCCATCTGCGCGATGACCTCGGCGCGCATCAGGCGCGCGTAGTAGACCCAGCCGACCACGGTGATCGCAATATACATGTTGACCAGCCCCGGCCCGAGCACGGCGACCACGGCGATCACCAAAACGAGAAATGGAAAGGTGATGATTGCATCGACGATGCGACCGAAAATCATGTCGGCGATCCCGCGATAGTAACCCACGCAAGCACCGACCACCACGCCGATGACGAGGGCGAAAACGGTCGCCAAAATCGCCATCTGCATGTTCACGGAATAAGCGGAGATCACCCGCGAGAAACTGTCGCGGCCAAGGGTGTCCGTGCCGAAGGGATGCGCCCAGCTCGGCGGCTGACGGACGGCGGTGTAGTCGATGAAGTCCGGATCGTAGGGCGCGAAGGCCTCAGGCATGATCGCGAGCAGGGTCGAGAACGCGATGATCGCCACACCGATCAGAAAGCCCGGTTTGCGCAGCGCGAGATGCCACCGGCTTTTGCGCGGCGACTTCACATCGGTCGACGATAGCGTCATGTCGGTCATGTCAGGCGCATCCTCGGATCGAGCGAGCTCTGGAACAGGTCGGTCAAGAGGAAGACCAGCGAGACCAGGACGGCGAAGGTGAGCGTGAGCCCCTGGATCAGCGGGTAGTCGCGGGCGAAAATGGCTTCAAGCATGAGGCGTCCCATGCCCGGCACGGCGAAGACCGTCTCGGTCACCAGCGTGCCGCTCATCAGATTGCCGATCGACAGCCCGAGCAGCGTGACCGTCGAGATCAAAGCGTTGCGCAGGACGTGGCGGCCGAGGATCAGCCGGTCCGGGAGCCCCTTGGCGCGGGCGAACTGGACATAGTCGGCATCGAGCACTTCGATGATCGCCGAGCGCAGATTGCGCATAATGATCGCCGATGTATAGAGGGCGACCGTGACCGCCGGCAGGAAGAGATGATAGAGGCGCTCGCCCAAGGTCTCGCCATAGCCGCCCACCGGAAACCAGCGGAGCTGCGCCCCGAGAAAGGTGAGCATAACAAGGCCGAGATAGAAAACCGGCATCGACAATCCGACCTGGAACATGCTGCGGATCACCGCGTCCAGCCAGCGCCCCCGATTGAGCGCCGCGACGAAGGCGAGCGGGCCGGCGATTAGCAATGAGAGGCCGACGGCGTAGAGTGTCAGGAAGGCGGTCGTCGGCAGGCGGCTGGCGATCACGTCGATCACCGGCGCGCGTATCATGATCGACTGGCCGAGATCGCCCTGGATGGTGCTGGTCAGGAACAGCCAGAACTGAATGAGCATCGGTTCATTCAGGCCCAGCCGTTCGCGGATCACGGCAAGAGCGGCGTCGGAGGCGCGGTCGCCGGCGATGGCGATCGCCGGATCGCCAGGCAGAAGACGCACCAGGAGAAAGATGATGATCATCACCAGAAAGAAGGTGGGGATCATCAGGAGCAACCGTTTCGCTATATATTGCAGGTTGGCCATCCACTGCTCCGTCGCACAACGGCCCGCTCAATCGATGGCGAGCCGCTGCCCTGTGAACGATGAACTTGGCGAGGAGCGTAGCGTCCTTGCTCCGGGGCCAATTCAGCTCCCGTATCAAGCGATACGATGGTTAACACCGCCGGGTGATACAACCGAAGTCAACGATTCCCACCGACTTTCCTTGAACGAGCCCACATACCATCGATCCTGGCAAAGACGGCGGGAATCAAATGAAATGGACATTCCATTGATCTGGTCAAACCACCTAGCGGCTGACGGTGGCTTCATCGAAGACGTTGTTACCGAGCGGCGTCTGGGTGTAGCCCCCGACCGCCTTGGAAACCGCGACAGCAAACGGGGTCTCGTACATGAACAGAAGCGGTGCGGCGTCGGCGTAGATTTGCTGCATCTGGGCAAAGTCGTCGGTGCGCGCTTTAGGATCCATTTCCGTTGCCGCTTCGTCGAACAATGCGTTGAACGTTGTATCCTCCCAACCGGTGCCGACGGCATTGGCGGTCGGCGTGTGACCCAGCCAGCCCACGACCTGGCTCGGGTCGTTGACGTCATTGACCCAGCCATAGGTATGAATTTCGAATTCGCCTGCACGATTCCTGGCGCCGCGCGTGGCGTTGTCGACCTGCTCGACCACCAGGTCGATGCCGAGCGGCGCCCACATCTGCTGAAGGGCCGCGAAGATCGTGCTGTCATCGGACGAGCCGGCAAGGGTCGTGAACTTGATCTCGGTGCCGGACTCGAGGCCGGCCTCCTCGACCAGCGCCTTCGCCTTTTCCATGTCGTAGCCGTAGAGCGGGCTCATGTCAGTGGAAAGTGGTGTGGCGGCCGCCATGAGTGGTGACGACATCGGCTTGCCGGCGCCCTGCAGAACCAGACCGATCAGCGCTTCCTTGTTGGTGGCGTAGTTGAGCGCCTGGCGCACGCGCGCATCGGAAAGCGGGTTCGGCGACCCGTCGGCGCGGTTCTCGCGCGTGTTGATAGGCGCATATATGATCCGCGTGGACGGAAACAGCCCCATCTCGATATTGGGATCGGCCTCCAGTTCAGTTACGCGCGAAAAGGGAATGAACTCGGCGACGTCGACTTCGCCGGCCTGCAGCTTCAGGATGCGGGTCGCGTCATCGGGTATGATCTGGAAATCGACACCGTCGAGATAGGGCAGTGGCTTGCCGTCGGCGCCGTTTCGCCAGTAATGCGGATTAGCGGCAAAGCTCATCGACGAGCCCTGCTCGAAGCTGCTCAGATAGAACGGGCCGGACCCGACGCCAGGACCGCCTGCTGCGAAGATCGCGGCGGATTTTTCCTCATCAGTAGCGCCTTCGGCAGCATCGAAAGCCGCTTTGGAGACAATCGCGGTATTGAAGGTCGCGAGCATCGACAGGATGGTCGGGTCGGGACTCTTGAGCGTCAAGGTGACCTCACTGCCCTCAGCGGCGACCGTATCGATCGAGCCGAGAAGGCCGGCCCACGGGCTGAGATCGGGGTTGCGCGCGCGGTCTAGCGAGAACACGACGTCCTCGCCGGTCAGCGCCGCGCCGTCGGCGAATTTCAGCCCGTCGCGCAAGGTCAGCGAGACGACCGTCCCGTCGTCGGAGAGGCTGTAGCTTTCCGCGAGACCGCCCTCCAGCGACTGGCCGTCACCGCCGAGGCGCAACAGGGTGTCGAACAGACTACCGACCATCCAGATATCCGGATTACGGTCGGCATAGATCGGGTCGATCAGGGTGGATCCGTCGTAACGGGCGAAATTCAATGTTCCACCGCGCTCCTGCGCTGCGGCCGGTACGGCCAGAACGGCTGCCATGGCGACCACGCCGGCTATGATCGTGCGTTTCATCGGTGTGTCCCTCCCGGATCGGCTCCTTATAGAATAGAGTAATGATAAAGGTTTTTTTTAATTGAAGTAAAATTATTTTTAGTAGTTCATACCCTCCGCTCAACCCGCTACCGGGGCATTATCGGTCGTTCGGATCCAATCTTTGCGGGGAAGCTACTGCTGATTGGCGGGTCTGGTGCCTACCCAGAGTTCGGTCGAGCCGGTTTCGCCGATGACCCTGGAGAAATGGGGCTTGGACGTGTCATGATGGATCGTGTCGCCAGCGGAAAGAAAGTAGACTTCGTCCCCAAGATGATATTCGAGCCGGCCGGCGATCAGGTAGCAGAAGACCTCGCCGGGATGGCACATACGCTCGGATTCATGGCCTGCAGGGCGATAGATGATTGACGGATGAAGCAGCGCGCCAGCGAACCCCGGGCCCAGCCTCTCATAGCGACGCCCACCATTGCCGATTGTGTAGGTCTGTCGCCTGTCCTTCGCGACGAATTCACTGAATTCCTCCGGCATGCTCATCAATTGCTCGATGCTGGTCTGAAGCGATGCGGCGATCGCCAGGAGGGAGGAAAGCGAGGGTGAGCTGATGCCGCGTTCGACCTGGGAGATGAACCCCGTGGTGAGGCTGGCGTCGTCGGCGACCTCGACCAGGGTCTTGCCGAGAGCCTTGCGCCGATGCCGGATCGCACGGCCAAGCTCGCTCGGCTGGTGCTTACCACCGTTCTTCTGATGTTCGCTCACAGAGGGCATGCATCTTCCTTCGCGCGGTGACCGAGTGAGACGTGCCGGCACCAGGCCGAAGCGGACGATTCGGCCGGCATCCAGATTTCGCACCGGGACCATCAAGAAATGTTGAGCATATACTAAAATTTATATTAGTATAGCTTCATGTGATCGGATGATCACGGGCAGGCTGGGGACGGCAGATGGCGACGGGCTATTCGGACATCTCAGGACAGCAGTCTCGAACGCAAAGGAACACGCGATGGACAAGACGATCTTCACCGGATGCATGCCGGCCCTGATGACGCCCTGCAACGCCGATCGCAGCCCCGATTTCGACGCCCTGGTGCGGAAGGGCGAGGAGCTGATCGCAGCCGGCATGTCCGCTGTGGTCTATTGCGGGTCGATGGGTGATTGGCCGCTTTTGACCGACGAGCAGCGCCAAGAAGGCGTCCAGCGGCTGGTCGAAGCCGGCGTGCCGGTGATCGTAGGCACCGGTGCGATCAACAGCGCCTGTGCCGTGGATCATGCGGCTCATGCCGCCGAGGTCGGCGCGCGTGGTCTGATGGTCATTCCGCGAGTGCTGTCGCGTGGCTCGTCGATCGCAGCGCAGCGCGCCCATTTCGCTGCCATCCTGGAAGCGGCACCCGACCTGCCTGCGGTCATCTACAACAGCCCCTATTACGGCTTCGCCACCCGCGCCGACCTGTTCTTCGAACTCCGGGCCACCCATCCCAATTTGATCGGCTTCAAGGAATTTGGCGGCAACGCCGATCTCCGCTACGCGGCCGAGCATATCACCGGCCGGGAAGACGGTCTCACCCTGATAGTCGGTGTCGATACCGGCGTCTATCACGGTTTCGTCAGTTGTGGCGCCGATGGTGCCATCACCGGCATTGGCAATGCACTGCCCAAGGAGGTGCTGCATCTGATCGCTCTTTGCGAGCGCGCGACGACAGGCGATCCCGAGGCGCGGGTCAAGGCGAAGGAACTGAACGAGGCTCTCGATGTCCTCTCCTCCTTCGATGAGGGCGCCGATCTGGTGCTCTACTATAAGCACCTGCTGGTCCTCTTGGGCGATGACGCCTATCGGCTGCATTTCAACGAGACCGACCAGCTCAGCGACAGCCAGCGGAACTATGTCAAGCAGCAATTCCAACTGTTTCGCAACTGGTACGAGCAATGGAGCCGTCAGCCGGGCGTCGTTTCGGCATGCGCGTAGTCGATTCCCATACCGAAGGCGAGCCGACGCGCGTCATCCTGGAGGGCGGCCCTGAACTCGGCGCAGGTTCGTTCGCCGAGCGCGCCGCCCGTTTCGAACGGATGCACCGGGATTTTCGAAGCGGCGTTCTGTTGCAACCGCGCGGTCACGATGCGATGGTCGGCGCCCTCCTGGTGCCGACTTCGGCGCCGGACTGCGCGACCGGCGTCATCTACTTCAACCCCGTCGGCAATCTCGGCATGTGTGGGGTCGAATGCGCCTGAGTGCAAAATACTACCATTGGATCTACTATTGCGTGATTTGTTCAGATTGAAATCGCGTCGGTAGATATTCTCCCGTGAGAATGATGTGCTCCCAGATCAAGGGATAAACGCGAGGGAGGGGACCTCGGCGTGGCGGCGAACCGGCCTGGGTCATTTCCTCAATGATTTGCCGAGCCTCAGGGTATTCATGAAGACGATGACCGCGGTCAAAAAGCTTGTGGCCGCGATCGTCCTCATTGGAAAATACAACTTTTTGGTTGGTTTTGCGGAAAGACAGTCGCATAAGTTGAACCAAGGGTAGTATTTCGCACTGAGGCACATTCCACCCAGAGACGCCGCTCCAAAATCTCCCATACTTTGACATGATCTCGTTGTTACAGGCTGGCGCTTAGGGCCGGTAAGCGGTCGAAAGAGCAAGGCGACGAGCCCGGCCGGACGAATCAACGTAGATTCTACGCGTTGCACGTCTCTCAGTAGCGAGGCAGATACTTTAAAATCTCCTGCCCTGGCAAAGCGTTTAACACGATAGTACGGATCGGCTTCCAGACAACGCCCAGGAGGATCACATAGGCGCCAATGGTAAGCGGAATGACGCCAAGCAGACTGATTGGATCGTCAACTGTTCGAAACAGCAGATAGGCGAAAGAACCGGCTAGATAGATGAGAGAAGACGTCACAAGGGAACGGCGATCAAGCACAAGACCGATGAATGAAACAACGAACGCGAGACCGATTACGAGTCCAATCGTACCTCCATCGAGCCCTTCGCTGAAGCTCCTGCTCTCTCCAATGTCGTGCATAATCGTGGCGAAGAGTGGATGCACCGCGAGCGGCGAGCCAACCACAAACAGCCACATCGCCCACTCATGCCAGGCGCCGGTACGTGTCGGATCCTTTAAATCGAGGACGATGCCGAGCAGGATGGAGACGAGGCCGCAGCCCCCCATGATCCAGAGCGTAGGCGCATTCAGGAGCGACATGGCAAGGGCGACGATCGACAGGGCAAGACCGAGCACGAGAAGCGGCAAACGAAAACGGGCGAGGGCGATCGCTAGAAGGACGGCGACGAGCGCCAGGAAACTGGTTTCATCTGTTGCGAAATGGCTTGCATCCAGGAACTGACCGCTCAGCAATTTGCCAGCGACCGCACCGTCATAGACGAAAAGTAACGTCGACGCCGTTGCCGGCAATCGCCTTCGACCACGCACAAAACCCTCGGCAAGAACCCAGTAAATCGCGGCGAAACCGCCAAAGAGTAACGGGGCACCGAAGCCGCCAGCAACGGTCGAGAACAGCCAGGGCGTACCTTGCAGGATGACCAGGCCAACGACGACGAAGACCGCGCCGAAATTGTCAACGAAGGCAAAAGGTTCTTCCTCGGCTCCAGGGTCACGCTGCGATGCCTCGGCCTTCAATTCCAATGCCTGATCGGGCGTGATGATGCCCTTCGCTACAGCCTGATCGATTTCTTCCAGTGTCATCCTTACCTCTGTGCACGTCGTTCTCTATGATCTTAGTGTGCAAGAAAGTCTGAACATAGCCGGAAGAATCAACATCTTTCGCACCTTGCGTGAGACCGTTCAGAAGTTGGGGGTTGCTGCAATCAGGTATGGTATCCAAGCCGAAACGGAATGCAGAAGGGAGGCGGGACGTTTGGGCTGGAAACTTGATGCTTTTATGCGACGAACGAAATGAGAGAAGCGCTGCGATCGAAATTGCCGATTTTGGGAAAGTTGGGGCGCCTCATGGGTTGGAGGAGCTTGGGCTGAATTTGGCGACGGCTAAACGATCCTGCAAGAGGTTCAATCGGCGATCGCCAAACTCCAGGAGAAAGCGCTCCATGCTGCGGCGCGGAGGCTTATCGGGCAATGTCCGAGGATACGCGTGAAGGACTATCGTGTTCGTCAGTTCCATACCTTGTTCGGCCGTCTTCGCCTCAAGATCCCGCGCTTGGTTGACGCTGAAGGCCACCTTGTGTCGCGTCAGCTTTTTGATGTTCCTGGCTATGCTCGCACGACGCCCGAATTCGATGGCGTGCGTGCTCGGCTCGCTGCTTGGATGAGTTATCGGCATGCCCAGGACCTGCTTGCCATGCTGATGCCGACGGACGGGGGAATGTCGCTTGGGGCCTTGCACGCCAACGCTCAAACCGAAGGCAATCGCCTGCTCGGGACGCGGGTCAGTCCTGATATTCGGCCGGCCAGTCGTGGGTCGCTTGCCATCGACACGACTTTTGTCAGAAGCTGTGAGCCTGAGAGGGGACGGCATCATGAGATCCTTGTCGGTGCGGCTGAAGCTGATGCCGGTCCCCGCCGATATTTCGGCGTGCCTCTCAAGGATCATGAGAACAGCGTTTGGATCACGCGGCGCGTGCTGGCTGAGGTTGGCGTTGGTCGCGAAACTGGTCTGACGGCCTTCACAGACGGAGCCGGCGCGATGCGTCAGCTTGCAGCCCGGATCGGTGCCGACGGTCTGCCAATCCTCGATTGGCATCATATCGCAATGCGCCTGCAGCCGATCAGGCAGGCGGCAGCCGCTCTTGGAACCCGGGTCCCAAGCCAGGTGAAAGCCAAGAAGGCAATTTGCAAGGCGGTCGAGTCGATCCGATGGAGCTTATGGCACGGTAAGGCCAACGCCGTCCGAAAAGCAGCGAACCGCACACGCGACGCGCTTCGACGATATCGGTACGAAGCCAAGCCCCTCTATCAACCCGCGCCATCCCGCAAGGTTTGGTCAGGCCTGCAGGAATTGGAGAAATATGTCCGCGGCCAGGACAGCTATACGGTCAACTACGCCAAACGAAAGCGCCAAGGGGACTGGGTCGGAACATCCTTGCCGGAAAGCATGGCGGAGGCTCTCGTCAATCGTCGCATGAACAAAGATCAGCATATGCGCTGGTCAAGAAAGGGAGCGCTGCATCTGTTGCAGATCCGAGCGGCTGACCTAAATGGCGATCTCGAAGATCTCAGGGCGTTCGCCTGACCCCTAGCTTCTGAACGGTCTCAGAGTTTAAATTTTTCTTCAATAATTTCAATGGCTTACTAACGTCACTTTTTGCACCTCGGTTACGCGTTCCCTAGGCATGAAACATGAAAGGCATCGGCGTCAGTCCTGGTAACCAAGAAAATCCAAACCCTTCCTTGCCAGAAATTCACCCCGCATGCACCAAAGTCCGCCAGAGGAGAAGTTCTTCAACAGCTTAGGCGCTTTCCAAGACCGGATCAAAAAAATGCCGCCCCGATATTTTGCGAGGCGGCTCTAATCATAACGGTATATAGATTAGAAGTTCATCTTGAAGCGCATGCCGACGCCGTAGTCGGTCTCGGCACTGGCATTGTGGCCGGGCTCGTCGCGCATGAGCGCGTAGGTGGTCAGGCCCATGGTGTCGGAAAGCTTTCGGCTATAGGCAAATTGCAGATTGAGCTCGCGACCGCTGGGGGTCAGGCCGGCGCGTTCGCGCGTGGTCTCGATCGAGCCGTCGGCATTCACCGAAGTCGGCACCAGGAAGGTCGCTTTGCCACCACTTTCGACCCGAAGCGGCTGGCTGAAGATCAGACCGAAGCGGTCCTTGTCGTCGAAAATCCCATCCTTAGTCAAACCCATGGCAAAAGCACTGGTCGTGACATTGTCGACATCGTCGACAATCCCGCCGTTGACGCCGGAAAGGTCTGATCGGCCCATAGTGACGCTGCCGAGAAGATCAATGCTCTCGGTTACCGGCATACCGCCGGAGAGGGTCAGAAACTGGCTGTTGGTCTCGGCTTGGTCGGCAAAAGCGCCGCCGACCTCCGAACCCAAAAAGCCCGCCCCCTCGCCGATGAAGGAGAAGCTGACACCGACCTCGATTTCGTTGGCGAACTGATGGCGAAGATCCGCCTGGGTGGTGAAGCCTTCGCCCTTATCGCTCTCACCCTGGCCTTCGGCACTCATCATACCGACCGAAAGCGCCGTGGACCCGCTGAGCTGATGGGTGACGGAGACGCCGCTACCCTTGCCGAGAAAGCCGTGCTGGGGGTTCAGCGAATCCTCGGTGAACAGGAACAGATTGCTCGCCGGGTCCGACACCGGGTCAACCGCAAGCTGCTGACCCGCGGTCAAATTATGGCCAGCCTTCATGGTCAGTCCATCAGCGATCTCGCCACGAAAGCTCATGGCGCGGAGCTCGCCCTCGTCCTCATAAGCAGCTTCGGCGAAACCTGCCTTCGAGGAGGGCGTGCCGAACACGTCATCGACATCATCGTCACGCAGCGAAAAGCTGGTGGTGAAGGCCCCGGAGGTGAAGCTCTTCGTTTCGATCGCTGAGCTGACCAATGCCTCCTCGAAATTGATACCGCGAGTGTCAGCCACCACACGATCGCTCAGGTCAGCCTTGAATGGCCGGCGGAACCCGTCGAGAAACAGTCCTTTCTGCAACGCGCCCATTCTGCTCAGCGAATCGCCGAAGGCACCGCCCAGCCCAATCCTTGATGACGCCAGGGTCGCGACCTTGCCGTGGATGCTGGAACCTCCGGGTAAGGAGGCGACGCCAATTGGCTGCATCGCCCGTTCGATATTCACCAGCCCGTGGCCAAAAACCTCGTCAACACCCTCTTCGCCGAGATCGGTTGTGGACGTCAGCAAGATCTCGACCGCATCCCTTGGCGAAATGGTCGGAAAACGATCGAGCAGCAAAGCAAGGGAGCCGGAGACGGTCGGCGCTGCGAATGATGAGCCGGTGTTTTCATCCGTGCCTCCGCCCTTGGCCGGCGCCAGCACATCAACGCCCGGTGCGACGAGGCATTGCTCTTTGGTCTTGCCGCAATTGTTGAACTGGATCTCGTTGTTCTCGTCGACGACGCCGACAGCCAGCGCCAGGCCGTTGGCGCGGGAATCGACAACAAGCTGATTGCTGAAGTCTGTTTCCGGAATCTCGTCGAGGGGGTTGCCATCATCGTCGGTCCGGCTCTCGTTGCCACCGGAAAGGACGACGATTCGACCGGCATCGGTAGCCCTGAAGATGGCTTCCTGGACAGGATCAGCCCATTCTTCTTCGGTCTTGCCCAGGCTCATATTGATGACTTGGGAACCTCTGTCGACTGCAACCTGGATGCCTTCCGCCATGAGCCCCTGATCAATATTGCTGGAACCTAGATAGACGTTTCCATCTTGCGCCAGATCAAAAAATCGCCGGCCTTCTTCGCGAGTAACAGGATCATCGATACCGTCTCCATGAGAGACAAACTCGCTCTTGCATGTGTTGGGATCGTCGGTAGCATATGCAGCTATGTCTACCTGTAGAGCGAATGATGTCGAGAAAGCATCATCCGCGAGTTCCTCTCGGTTTGATACTTCGGTCTCTTTCAAGATTTTTTGCTGTTCTTCTTCACTCAAATTATCGAATTTTTCCAGCGTCTGGCGTATTTCCTCTTCGATCGCTTCTCGTATCTCTTCTAACTGTTCTGGTTTATCCAGCACGTCTTTGATGTTAATGACATCAAGCGCCTCGACATCGACCGCCACGATCTTGGCTTCCGGTGCCACACCATGCATTCCATCGCCATTCCGGATCGCAGCAACCACGCCGGAAACCGGCGTGCCGTGATCAATCTCCGCCTGTTCCTTAAACTGATCTCGGAGCTGTTCCTTAATTCTAGCTGCTCTCTGGTCATCGGGATTGACGGCGTCGGTTGCGTTGCTTTCATCGATCTCATCGAATGAAACGATATTCGCTTCCAGATCCGGATGATTGACGTCGAAAACGCCATCCACGATGCCAACAGTCACGCCCTCGCCAAAAATCCCTTGTTCGTAAGCGGCCTCGGCCTCGATGAACTCGAGCACAACACTTGCCTTGAACTCCTCGGTTTCGAAATCATCAGGCTCGCTGATGCCGCCGTAATCGTCGCCAGGCTTCCCTGATCCGTCATCTTCGAAATCGTCATGGAAGGTATGCCGAACATAGTCGCTGCCAGCTCCGTCATCTTCACCGATGAGCCTCTTCATCGCCGGCGAGAGATGGCGTGGTTGTTCGAGCGACAGCGTGTCGGCCGACCGTAACGACAGCGACAGTGCCCGTTCATCCCCGGCAATGGACTGGGGCGGCAAGGCTGCCAATCCGAACACCGTTGCTGCGGTCCCGAGCAGAAGCTGTTTCTTTCGATTCATCTTCAATCCCCCCCATTTTTGATAAATTCTCACAAGTTTGTGCGTACTATTCTACAAGTTAACGAAAGATGAGCAGTGTATTCAGCTAATGTTCAGCTTTCTATGTTTAGATGGTACAATGCAAGTCTTGTCAGTATAGGGTTGAGTTCCATCGCAAATTTTGCCGTGTTTTAGGTTTTTCTTTATTCAGGATGCCGTTGGCCTGCGGGAATCGCGAATTACTTGAAGGGCGATAGGTCCAGTCTAGCTGGCATTTTCCGGTCATAGAGGCTGGAAGATCCGTTTGGCGTCATATTGTTGATCATGATCCGTACGATAGCGATGCCGACTATGGTCGCGGCCCATCCATGTGTTCCATGCGATGCCATTTCTGAACGAAGAGGATCAATTAAGGGGGCCCGAAAGGATCGAATTGATGTCCGCTATCCGCCCATTTTGACCGTGGTCGTGCTAGGCTGTTGCGTTCATATCGGGTCACGAGCCCGCGCTAACCTCCTGCCACCTAGTGCGGGTAATGCGTCGGTAACCTGCCTCTACAGGTCACTCGCGCACGGCGCTCCTGCCTTACCCCGGTTTCCTGCCGCCAAGTTCGTTCCCAAAGAGTGTCAACGGACGAAGTCACCGCGCGATAGCCAGCTGCAGCGGCCTATGAGCGAGTGAGGCGGTCAACCGATCTTTGAGACATGAAGCTGCCGCGCAGCCGAGGTTGATGTCAGACCTGGTCCTAGAAAACACGACAATTCACTGTCGCCATTTTCTCGGACGGCGGCTCCTCTCCTCTTCTAAGTTCTGGCTGTTCATTTGATAGCTGATCATCAAGGTCAGCTATCGTTGGAGTGACTGGCACGGCGTTCCGGCCGACTCCCCGGAGGCTCGCAAGCCAGCTGTAAGAAGACAAGCCATCAAAGTTGTCCCCGGACAACTTTTCAATCTCAACCCTGCAAGCCAGCTTGCTCGACAGCCGAGATGTGCACAAAGACATCCTTGGAGCCGTCCTGCGGCTGGATGAAACCATACCCTTTGGTGGGGTTGAACCATTTCACGGTGCCAGTAGCCACGCTTGTCTCCTCTGCTTCATCGGTAGCTCATCTGCACGTGACAAGCTGGGCTAGCGAAAGGTTGTCGAGCGTACAGCTGGTTCGGGCACCTAATCCAGGCAGCTGGTCAAAAAGGGCAATGCTTCGGGCGATTGGCTGGCTGTCCTTATCCTTTGGTCTGAATTATTGACAAGTCGATCGACACTTTCAGGAGATCGAGAAAAATGATGGCGCCTTTGGGTTCGTGTTGATCAATCAGTTCCCAATTCAGTAAAAAGATCAGTGGAATATACACTGAGGAATTATGTTTACACGACTTGAGATAAGGGCACAAAGATACCATCTAGTGCTCCCGCGTTAGGTGTTTGTGCCCTTATCTTCTTAGACATCGTGCTCTCGGGCGGGTGCTTTTTTGCCTCCCCTTATCGTCCGACGAAGTAGCGCTGCCGTCTTTCTCCTTGGATGGCAGCGTCTTTTTTTGTTTCACCTCGCTCGCTAGGCGGCCCGATGAGCCTATATCGGAAAATAACAATCCTTTGGGAGGAATTGATGATGTCGAAAATGATGGGTTTTGGAAGTTTCACAATCGCGAGCGTTACGCTTCTTTCCGCCGTGGCTTTAGCAGGACCAGAGCAGGTGGCTTTCCCCGAAGGCTATCAAAGCAATGACACCCACTACGCGACCGTCAATCGCGATGACGAGCGCAAGCAAGTCGTCAAGATCTTCGCCAATGATGTTGCGCTTGCCAGCGCCAAGGTCGGCGCGCCATTGGATAGCGGCTCGGTCCTTACCATGGAGGTCTACAAAGCCAAGCTTGATGATAACGAACAGCCGGTGATGGGCGATGATGGCTTTTTCGTGTCAGGCGAGTTGGCGGCGATCGCTGTGATGGAATCACGGGATGGTTTCGGGGCCGACTATCCTGAAGCATTGAGGAATGGCACCTGGGAATATGCCCTCTTCAAAGGTGACGGCAACCGCATCGACAAGGAGACGACGGCCTGTTTCGAGTGCCATAAACCACTTCACGATGCCGACTATGTCTTTTCCTTCGAGCAGCTCCGGGCTGTACCAGGCAGCTGATGAATTGCTTGGGCATTGAACAAATGAGACGCAGTCGCGATGGCTTTAGTGGCTCTCACATTGGTAGAAGGTGGAGCCAGGCGTTGGAATTTCGTCCCATGTCAGCAGCATTCTGAGAATGGGTTTCTCTTTTTCGATGGCTCTTATGCACATTTGGTCATGGTAGTTTTTCGAAAGCCATGCAAATGTTGCATTGCAGCATTGGATTGGTTCGCTGAGCCTCTGCCATGCTCCTTCAAGCGTGATGCTTGAAGTTTTGGGGATCTTTGATCCTCACGTCTCCCAGACGTTAAGCCTCCCTGATTAGCTCCGCCGGGCCATTGTGCCCGGCTTTTTTTTCCAAACTACGTTCAAGGAGCTCATCTTGATGATTGATAACACCTCTAAAAATCAGAGGACAATTATCGACCAGTCTCATCAGAAGAGGCATGTCGAGCCCAGCCCTGATACAGAGCGATCGGGCAAAGAGGGCGAGGATACGTCGTCGAAGCGTTCGTCATTTTCTGCTCAACGCTCTGCGATCGCAACTGCATTTGAGGAGAGCTGAACGCCGTGTTTTAAGATCAAGGAAAATAGCATTGTACGTCTGACGGGGCCCTATCCATGTTCCTGTCTGAGAGACGAGATCGAGACCTGACGTACTGGTTCGCCATTTTGTCGAAATCATGCCGGACACAATTCAACAACATTGGGAGCTGATATGTGAGTCCGAGAAGGCTGATTCTGACAATTGGCAGGTTTCGGGCCGAAAACCGCCATTTATCAAGCGTGGCTTAGGCTCACATTTGACCCCAAGCGGGCTTTGTTAGATGGATCCATATTTCTTACAAGCAACGAGAGCCGAGGATGGGAGATTTGGAGTCTTCATCGTTTGATTATGAGGCGTCTCTTCGAGCATGCGCCAAGGGGAACCGCGACGGCCTGCGAATGCTGTTCGAACAGGAAGCCGGCCGCCTATTGACGGTTGCCCGCAGGATCGTGCGACGCAGAGACATCGCAGAAGAGGTCGTGCAAGAAGCGTTTCTTAGGATCTGGCGCAAGGCAGATCAGTTCGATCCACGACTGGGTTCGGCCCGCGGCTGGGTCTACACGATCGTCCGCAATCGCGCCCTCGACGTCATTCGCGACAATGCGCGGGAGGAACTGACGGATGATTCGCATCTCGAAACTTTGCTGCACGACGAACGGTCGGTGGATGATGCTTTCCAGCAGCTCGCCGCCAATAGCCGACTGCGTCATTGCCTACAGATGCTGGACGCCAGGCGCCGAACATGCCTTCTCTTGGCCTATGTCGCCGGCTTTTCCCATGGCGAGATTGCCGGCAGGCTTGGCCTGCCGCTTGGTACCGCCAAGTCTTGGATCCGGCGGACCGTCGACGTCTTGAAGGAGTGCCTGGCATGACCGACGAGGCACCGCACGAGACGGAGATGCTGGCTCGTGATTATGTTTTCGGCCTTTTGTCGCCGGATGAGACAGCGAGGGTCGAAGCTGCCATCATCGGCGACGATGCGCTCCGCATCGAGATCGTCCGCCTTCAAGAACACCTTCGGGAGCTCGACCTCGCTGCGGTTCCGGAGGCCGTCTCGGATACACTTTGGACAAAGATCGAGGATCAACTCGACGATAATGTGCTTCCCTTTGATGCCGGAAAACCGAAGCAGCTCGCCCGCCCCGGTCGAAGCGGTTATTGGCGCGGTTTTGCTTCTGCAGCGATCGCAGCATCGCTTCTTTTCGCGTTGATCGGCAGCGCATTTTTCGGCCTTCGCCGACAACCGTCGGAGCCGCTTGCTATTGCCGTCCTGATGGATCAGGAGGCCAATCCTGGTGTGATCGTCGAGGCTGTAGCTGACGATCAGCTGCGAATTCTGCCCCTGGTCGATATTCCGATTCCCGAAGGGCGTGTCTTGGAAGTTTGGACGTTGCTCGATCCCGAAGCCGGCCCTGTGTCGCTTGGTCTTCTGAAGGAATCGTCCGAAGCGAGTCTTGAAGGTTATAGTTTGCCAAGGCCTGTCGCTGACCAGCTCTACGAGATCAGCCTGGAGCCTGAAGGAGGCTCCCCGGTCGGGCGACCAACGGGGCCTGTGCTGTTCAAGGGATTGGCCAAGCTACCGCTCTGATCAGCTTTGCCGCCCGATTGATCGATCCTCAGCGACCATCGAGCCGTTTCTCAAGCGGATGTACATACTGCTCGTGCCGAACGGTGATCGGCAACACCATCAAACTCCTCAAGCACCAGCTGCAGAATAAATTTTTTTTGAATTGCTGCATCCAGCCACGGCCTCTCGTGCGTTCTGTTGATGAAGGCATTTCCAACTTGATGATATGGAGAGCTGAATGCTTGAGCAGATTTCATTTCCCGCCACAGATGAATTGCCGGCATCATTGCCCAGGCCTGATCCATTCGCCGTGCTCCGGCATGCGTCGTCTCAGGCTATCAATTATCGGAAAACGGTCGATCGGAAGCCATTGCGCCCGGAGCGAGGCTATCGAGAGATGGTCACGCTGTTCGATCGCGACCTGCCGCGCCATGGCTTGGCGGCCATACCGGTGATTAACGAACTCGTCGATACGGCAGGACCGGGTTTAAATGGCATGGTCGGTTCACGATTTTATGGCTGGGTCACGGGTGGCGCTCATCCGGTGGCCGTCGCTGCCGATTGGCTGACCAGCGCCTGGGGCCAAGTGTGCGGCAACCATCACGCCACGCCGGCAGCCGCGGCAGCGGAAGAGATTGCTGCTCGCTGGTTGTTGGAACTCTTGGACCTGCCTCGCGAAAGCTCTGTCGGATTTGTGACAGGTGCGACGGCTGCAAACTTTGTCGGTCTTGCTGCGGCACGGCACGCGCTGCTAGCCCGCCAGGGCTGGGATGTCGAGTCGAGGGGACTGTTTGGGGCGCCGCCTCTTCATGTCCTAATCGGCTCCAACGCTCATCCCTCGGTTTTCGCTGCCCTGCGCTTCTTGGGGCTGGGGGCCGAGCGGGTTATTCGTTTGCCGACCGACTCCGCCGGTCGAATCATCGCATCGAGTATCGAAAGCACACTTCGGCAATGCGACGGGCCCTCGATCGTCATCGCCCAAGCGGGACAGATCAATACAGGTGCCTTCGATCCGTTTCCGGAGCTAGTGACCTCTGTGCGCCGCTATGGCGCATGGCTGCATGTCGATGGCGCTTTCGGCCTCTGGGTCCGATCGAGCGCTGAGCAAGCACATCTTGCCCAAGGTGTCGATGGGGCCGACTCCTGGGCTACGGACGGACACAAGTGGCTGCAGCTGCCATGTGACTGCGGTTATGCGATCGTTCGTGATGCGGCTGCGCATCGCCGCGCGATGAGCCTCACGGCGAGCTATTTACCTGCCACGTGCGACGAGGAGAGAAACCCGAGCGACTACGTGCCCGAGCTTTCCAGACGCGCCCGAGGCTTTGCGACCTGGGCCTTAATTCGCCATCTAGGCCAAACTGGCATTGCTGACATGGTGGCACGGCATTGCCGGATCGCCCGACGCATGGCGGCACAATTGTCCAAGGAGCCACACATCAACATTCTGAACGAAGTCACTCTCAATCAGATCATCGTCCGGTTCGGCATTGCCTCCAGGATCGAAGATAGCGATCGTTTAACCCGTTCCATAATCCAGGATCTCCAGAATGAGGGAACCTGTTTCGTAGGAGGAGCAACCTGGCAGGGTCGGCAGGTGATGCGCATCTCCTGTATATCGTGGTCAATGACCGAGCACGACGCTGACCGTTCGGTTAAAGCGATAGTTCAGGCCTGGAGACGAGTCTGCAAGTCTTGATGAGGACGGGAGTACAGGTCCATCGATCTCACATCCGCAGCTTGATCGGGTGAACGTCAAGTTCGCATAGTGGAACAGAGGTTCCGTCGCAAATTTGTCGGTTTGGTGCACTAGATTCGTCTCTATGGCATAGAGGCTTTCGAAGTTGCTCTCACCATCCGAGATTGCCCGCTCATGCCGCATAAGTTCAACGCCACCCGCCGCCACAAGATCCCCAAGGCCCGCTATGCGGTGAAGAATTAGTCCGAATATGAAGCTTCGTTGCGTCAGCGGGTGATCTTCGGATCTGGATTGCCGACGACGTGGCGGATCACTGGACAGTTGCTGGCAAGCGCACGCCCAAGGGTGACCCAATCTACACCGACCTGGCGATCGAAACCGTGCTGACGCTTCGGATGGTTTTCCATCAGCCACTTCGCCAGACCGAGGGGTTCGTGAGCTCGATCCTGGCGCTCATGGGTCTCGATTCGCCCGTGCCTGACCACAGCACCCTGTCGCGGCGAGGCGGCGGGTTGGTCCGATCGCGACGGATGTCGTCAGCCAAGGACAGCCTGGATCTGGTTGTGGATAGCACCGGGTTGAAGATCCATGGCCCGGGCGAGTGGCGCTGGAAGCGTTTCGGCGAGAAGAAGGCGGGCAAGTCGCGCCGGTCGTGGCGAAAGCTGCATCTTGGGATTGATCCAGCCAATGGCGACATTGTGGCCACCGATCTGACGGACAAGGATATCGGCGACGTGACAGTGCTGCCCGATCTTCTCGACCAGGTGGATGGTCGCATCAACAAGTTTCTCGCCGACGGCGCTTATGACGGTGAACCGACGTATCAACTCCTCATTCAGCGTCCGCAAAGCCTGCCTCTGCCGGAGGTGATCGTGCCGCCGCGGGGTGCAGGTCTTGGTCTCGCCAAGGCCGAGGATCTGCTGCGCCAAAGGGACCGCCATGTCAAAGCGATCCAAGATCAAGGCCGCATGGGCTGGCAGAAATCATCAGGCTACAATCGACGTGCCTTGGTCGAAGCGACGATATCCCGTCACAAACGGATTATCGGTCCCGGCTTGCGATCCCGCGACCTGCCTGTTCAGAAGACCGAGGCGATGATGGGCGTCGATATTCTCAACCATATGTTCAGCCTCGGAAGGCCCATAACTGAACGGATCGGATAAAACCAAGAAAACGAGGGCTAGATCCGGATCCAATAAATTTAGTGCAACAGAGCGGTCAGGGACTAAGCCACGACCGTCGACTACCTGACGGGGATGCCGGCTTGGTCCATGCGTTCGGCAAGCCCATCGATCTTCTTGCCATGTAATCGTTGCGCCTTCTTGATCTCGACGATGTCGCCTTCGATGCGAAGCATTTGATCGTGGCTGGCAAGATCGTTGTCAACGACATTGTGGATCGCCTCGCGCTCGGCGGCAGCTGCATCCAGCTTGTCGGTGTGCTCAGCGAGCGTAGCGGTATGCCCCTCGACAGTACGCTTAATCGAGGACAGGTCGCCGCGCACCTCGGTCATCAGTCGGAAGAGGTCGCCAATCGTGGCCTTTTCTGGATCTACGTCAGTCATCGCTCTATCCAGCTACCCTCGACGCATCAAGATCGTCGACTGAAATCTGACAAAACCCGAGGGACCGCTCGATGATCTCTTAACCTTGCGCGCGGCTATCGCAGCCCGAATCGTCACGGCGGTAGAGGTGAAAATCAGCGTTGTTGCAGAAATCGTGGATGTTTGCGCTGGTGAAGGATGGGCTGATAGGCGATTTTCCCTTTCTGTTCCAGCTGCCGAGCTTTTTGATGCCTTACAAATTTCATGATGCCCATCGTCACCATATTCCTAAAGCAAAGTACCGGGTGCGGAATTGGCGGGCGTATAACGCCGGTCTATGTCAGCGAGGTTCGGTTACCCTCTGGCTTTCCGCCGATGTGATTGATGGCTGGAAAGCGCCGAAGCGGGAGACACGAGGTGGCGAGAGGATCTATTCGGACGGTGCTATCGAGGCGATGCTGACGATGGGCGCGGTCTATCGTCTTCGCCTGCGCCAGACCCAAGGCTTCACCAAGAGCCTGTTTGATCTGCTCGGCTTGGATCTTCCTGTTGCCAGTGCGTCGACGCTTTGCCGTCGGCGCAAGGCGCTGTCGATCGAGCCTTGGGTTCGGGATACGTCGGAGCCGTTGGACCTGGTCGTAGATAGCACGGGATTGAAGGTTTACGGCCAGGGCGAATGGTGTCGGGCCAAGCATGGCAAGAAACGTCGTGGCTGGAAGAAACTGCATGTCGGCTTCGATGCGAAGAGCGGCATGATCGTCTCGCATCTTTTGACCGATAAGGATGCCGGGGATCCCGATCAGATCGATGACATCCTGGCTCAGATTGACGGTCCGGTCGACCGGTTCATGGCGGATGGTGCGTATGATGGCTACCCTGTCTATGACGCGGTCCGGCGGCACTCGCCCGCCCCGATGCCGGAGGTGGTCATCCCACCACGCAAGACGGCGGTTTTATCGAGCGAGGATGACGAGGAGCAAACCGATCGCGATCGTCACATTCTCGAGCTTGCCGCCAAAGGCCGTATCGCTTGGCAGAAGGCGCATGATTATGGTCGACGCAGCTTGGTCGAGACGACGATGGGACGGTACAAATCCATCATTGGCGATCGGCTGCATGCCTGTCATGACGACGCGCAGCCGGTGGAAGTGGCGATTGGCATCAACGTTCTCAACCGAATGATGAACCTGGCCAAACCAATCTCTGTAAGGGTTGTGTGAGCGTCCGATACAGGGAGAAGCAGAACCTCTCCACGATTTCTGCAACAACGCTACGCATATGCCCTTCGGGTAGCAGGTTCGAAAAAAACGGCGGTAGCTTGATGCGCGAAGGCTTGTGCTCCGTGATGAGTTCGCCGAATTCATCCTTGAAGCCAAGGCTGAGCACCGGGCGGCTTTCGTTCTCGATATAGGCTTCTGTAAAGGCAAAGATCGTGCGCTCGCCGGCCCGCGTGAGCGTGCCGATGGGCTCGCCATAAAGCAGCACATCGAGAACGTTGACCTCAGCCATCGCCGTCCTCCTCATCAAGACTGTAGGCCGGACGCACGAAATCCGCCTGCGGTTCGCGGGCATGAACAAGCTGGTTGCGCAGCTCGCGGATCGTATCGGCGGCCTCGCGGATAAGCCCCTTGTTCTCGGGATGATCGAGATAGAGCTTCATTGCCTGCATCGCGGATTTAAGGCTCGTTAGCTGCGCGCTGGAGAGACCGGCCTGCGGGAGCAGGAATAGGTTATGGCGAAGCGCATCGGCCTCCTTCTCGCCAAGGGGCTCGCCGGAAGAATTGATGACAAGCTCGGCAACTTTCCTGATTTCTTTGATAACAGAATGCGCCCTGGGATCGGCGGCAGCGCGCTCCTGCGCGCCGCTCCTGACAATCGAGCGAACGGCCGGCATGATCTTGCGCGGCACAATCGCAAGCTCCAGATCGAGAACGCGGGCGAGTGAAATAAGGCTTGAGAGCCGCAGATCGACCACGCCGCTCTCGATCTTCGAGATATGGCTCTGCGGCACCCCGGCCCTGCTGTTGAGATCGCGTTGGCTCAGGCCCTTGGCCTCGCGAGCGGCCTTTAGCGTCTCGGTGATATACTCGGTTGTGTAGCTCATTTTGATATGCCTCTACATATCAAAAAACGTTTTTGATCTATTTGAGCATATCACGTGGTTTGATGCGGCGCAAGATTTGATCTGCTTTGATATATCAGAATATAATCTCGATCTATTTTAATAGATCAATGGAGCTGCCAAATAACCTCTCACGGCAGACCCAGCTCCAAGGCAAGTTACCTTTAGTGTCACGGGTCGTCAGCGAATAGATCGAGCCAACAAGGAGTAGATGACGTCTGTTCACGCTGATGAATTGGAATCGGCAATGCTGCCAGCATCCATCCCCACAAGCTGGGCCACATGCTCTGCCCATCTATTGAGCGCCTCACGCTTTTCAGCGGCGTAGGTCGCACGATTGTACACGCCTGCAACGCCGGCCTTGTGGCCGCTCACATGGTTGACGACAGCTTCGATGACGTGAGGCTGAGCGCCCAGTTCGGCCATTCCTGTGACCGTCGTTCGACGCAAATCATGGAGCACCCAGGTCGGCATCTGCTGAACATAATCAAATGATTGATCCGAAGCTGCCACTCGCCGCTTTCTGTCTTCCAGAATGAGTGCATCGATTCGCCGTTTGGTCTTCGAGAACCCGCTGATCGTTCGTTCCGATGTCTTTTTGGCGCTAGGAAAGATCCTGTCCGCCAGTCTTGGCATCTTCTCCAGCATTGCCATCGCCAAAGCCGACAAAGGGATGTCGTGAGGACGGCCATTCTTCGTTCTATCGGCTGGCAAGCTCCAGAGCTGCTTGTCGAAATCGATCTCGGTCCAAAGCAGACCGGCAACTTCGTTGCGTCGCTGGCCGGTTAGAATCAGAAGCTGGACGAACGGCCCGAAGGGATAGCCAAGCTGAGACGCCGCCTGCCAGACTTCAGCAAGCTCTTCGTCGGAGAGCACACGATCACGCGACCTGTCCTTCGCAGGCTTGTCAACGCCGGCCGTCGGATCTTGGTCAACGTAGCCGCGCCGCAAAGCCCAGCGAAAAAGCTGGCCCGCGAGCTGATGCGATTGGTTGGCCATGCGTTGGCGACCAGCGTCCATCTCGCGATCGAGGAGTTTCAGCACATCTGGCTTTGTGATCTGCCGGATGGGGCGACCTCGCCATCGTGAGATAAGCTTGTTCTTGATGATTGCCTCAGTCGCCTGCCAACGCTTCTGTCTGGGTTTCAGGAAACGGAGCACAAACTCGGCGGCGACATCCTCGAAGACATCAGGTGCTCGCTCTGCCTCCTTCTTTTTCTCGGCAGCCGGATCGTTGCCAGTCATCGCCTCGAACAAGGCGTCTTTCGCACGCTTCCGAGCTTCAGCCACGCCAACGGCCGGCCAGTTTCCGAGCGTCACCCGTTGTTGGAGCCTGCTTGCGCCGGCGATCCGATAAATGAGCGACCAGCTTCGCTTATCGCGATCGGTGATGCGAAAACGTAGGCCCGGCACGATGGCATCGGCAATCTCGATCCGCCCCTTAGCTGGTGCACTGATCCGCTGAATGCCGGCCTCGGTTAGACGCTTCGCGCCTCTTGTTTTTACTCTTGGTTCTTGAGCCATTTCTGGAGGTTCTCCGGTTGAAACCCGGTGGTCGCGTTGGGCGATCGCAATGATGTCCTGATACATCAAATCGCATCTGGGGTCACCACTGGGGTCACCAAATTTGCTGATTTTGGGCGAAATCGCCTGAATCAGCGTGAAACAGTGATGTCAGAAAAAATCAATTAAAACAACATATTAAAGATGAAAATTGCATCCACATGAAACAGTCAAAAACATAGGAGCAGGCGATTCACACGCGAATGCTCCTGTGTTTCTGATCAGTTCAGATTGTTTCAAGTTTTCGCGAGGGAGCGGCGTGCAAATCCCAGAGCCATACTGCTGACTGTATTGGGCCTGCTTTGAGAAGGGGGCTACGCTAAGCAGTAAGAATGATCAGCTACCGTCTGTCAGGATAACCTATCGGTACCAAGTTTATTTTGGTGGGAAAAATGGTGGGTACAACTGATCATAAGAAAAAATTATCATTTAAAAGCAATGTTTTATGCTGGCAAACTGGCGGAGGGAGAGGGATTCGAACCCTCGGTACGGTCGCCCGTACAACGGTTTTCGAGACCGCCCCATTCAACCACTCTGGCACCCCTCCGCATGAGCGCTCCAGTCACTTTCCCTATGGTCAGAGGGCAGTTACCTGTACATTGGCCCGATCTTTCTGGCAAGGCTATGATGAACGGAAACGATCCATTCAGAAGGCAGGTTGGAATGTGTCCGATCGGGGTGGATGGTGGACAGGCTACTATTATGATCGGTGGCCTGGTGTGTCGTACTTCGAATTGAACCGAGGGGCAAGATAGCCGGCTACGAAATGCAGCCGGTGGGTGTTGCGAGCGTTGCAGATGGAGAGGGAAAGCTCTCTATTTTGCGGGCCTTTGCCCGAATGATGCCACAGCTTGGCAGAGGCCTGCGGATTCGACCCTCACAGACGTATGGGCCTTATAAGGCATACGTCGATCGAGCAGGGCATAATGTGCCCGGTGGCTCAGCGCGTTTGGGCATCGATGGCCACGGCCAATGAGGCGAACCCGCCGTGATCGCTACGAAAGTATTGTCGCAGGTCCAATGCCGTTTGGCTCGCTGGGCACCATGTCCTTTGCCAGATTGGGAAAGACCGGCTCGTCATAGTCACTGTCCGTCTTCGCCTTGAAGCAGTACGTGCACTGAGCGCCTCGCTAAATTTGGGATCGAGTCGCCTCGGCAGCGTCGGCCATAGCTGCGCTAATGCGCTCGCAGAGAACGTGATGGGATTGCTGGACTGAAACAGTCCGTCGCCAAAGAACCGGGATGCGATCGAAGGGGATGGGTGTTTTGCGTGGGGATGACGGCCTCGGGCCCGCACTTTGCCAGGAGACGGCGGAAGTGGTTGGCGTCTTAGCCTTTTTCGGCAATCAGTCGGATGCTGGGGGCAGCGCTTCTTAGATCTTTTGCCAAAGCCGCTTTCGGCTCCAGCGATTGAAGCAGTTGTAGATCGTGGTCGGCGGGCCATAGCCTGCTGGGCAATCCTTCCAGCGGCACCCGCTCTTGAGAACGTGCACGATACCACCAATCACCCGTCGACACGGCGCGCACCAGATTGGTTCGTCGGCATCAACGGCTCAATCGACGCCCAGGCACGATCAGAAAGCCAGTATTCGTTTGCGATGGCCAATGATCTCCTCAAGTAAAGATCGTCTGAATTACGAATAAATACCTGCATCATCAGCGCGGGTGGCTGGGC
Source organism: Geminicoccaceae bacterium (assembly GCA_965204405.1). Taxonomy (GTDB): domain Bacteria; phylum Pseudomonadota; class Alphaproteobacteria; order Geminicoccales; family Geminicoccaceae; genus JANQPX01. The sequence goes on along the minus strand of CBDBEN010000005.1, from coordinate 3,481,282 downwards.
GGGGGAGCGGGCTGGATCGACCTGAACAGGAAATGCTCTAGGGCTGCAGGATGATCCGACCCCTGACTTTGCCGTCGCGAAGGTCATCGAGGGCCTGGGGGGCGGTGTCCAGCGGGCGGAGGTCCAGGGGAATGGGCGGGATTTTGCCGGCCTGGCCGAGAGCCACCAGTGCCTGAAGTCCCTCCAGCGTGCCGACATAGGAGCCTTGAACGGTCAGTGATTTTACTGGCATCAGCGGGAGCGACACCGGCAGCGCACCGCCATAGAGGCCGACCATGATCAGGCGACCTCCTTTGCGCAAGCCGTTCAGACCGAATTTGGCAGTCGGCACCGCACCGACGAAATCGATCGCGGCACGAACGCCGCCGCCGGTCTGCTCGATCAATGCCGCGGCAGCGTCGGGAGCGCCGTTGTCGATCACGGCGAAAGCGCCTGCAGCCTTGGCCATCGCGCGTTTGTCGGCATCGATGTCGGCAACGATGAGCTTCGCCTTTGTCAGTTCCTTAGCCATATGCACGGCCGAGAGCCCGACGCCGCCCGCCCCGATCATCAAGAGATTGTCGCTGTCGCCAAGTTGCCCCACTTTGCCGATGGCGCTGTAGGCGGTGAGCCCGGCGCAGGCATAGGTGCAGGCAAGCTCCGGCGCGATGCCGTCATAGGCGACGAGATAAGAGGGATCCGGCACGATCACATGATCGCTGTAGCCGCCGTCGACCCTGGCGCCGAGAAATTTCGGCGACAGGCAAAGCTGCTCGCGCTCATGACTGCAGATGGCGCAGGCGCGGCAGCCGATCCAGGGAAAGGCGATACGCGCATCACCTACCTTCACGTCCCGTGCATCCGGGCCCAGGGCTTCGACCACGCCAACGATCTCGTGGCCCAGCGTCAGCGGCAGTTCTGCGCCCAGTTTTGCAAATTCCACCCGCTGGCCGTCGCCCAGGTCAAAAAAACCGTCATGGATATGCAGATCGCTATGACAGATGCCGGCCGCCGTCACACGCATCAGCACCTCGGTGCCCTGGGGCGTCGGCGTCGGACGTTCATCATAGATGAGCGGCTGTCCCCAATCAGCAATCCGGTAGCTTCGCATTCGATCTTCTCCCCAACAGGCTCTTTGGCTTTCCCTATAGCTTGACCGGATTCATGGAAATTGCACAAGACCATCGATCGCGATAGCCATTTACACCAAAGCCAGGCTCGAAAGATCCCAGAGATCACAAAAGCCACTGGACGCGGAGGCCATTCGAAAGTTTTGCGGCCACGCTCACGATCCGCTAGGGTCGGCGTGACACCGATGGAGCGCTCTGATGAGATCCTTTCGACAAGCCAGATTTAACCTGGGGGCAACGCTTGTCATCGGGATGCTTGTGCTTGGCAGCATGGCACCAGCGGCGGCCGCTATAGCTCTCGACAAGCTCAGCGACTATGCGTTCGTGGCGAGCAAGAGATCCAGCGAGATCGCCATCCTCTCGACCGAGGACGATCGGATCGTCGGCAGGCTGGATGTGGCATCGATACCGAACCAGGTCGTCGTTTCCGAAAATCACCGAAAGCTGGTCGCGACCCACAGCCTCGAACAGCAGGCCAGTCTTGTCGATCTGGATACAGGCGCTATTGCAACGACGTTCGATCTTGGCTTTTCGCCGGATCTTATCCAGATCGACGACCAGACGGGGGCCGTGGCGATCGGCGGTCGGGAAGCCGGTAAGGTCACCCTGATCGCCCTCGATTCCGAACAGACGCTCTTTTCGATCGACGCTCTCGAAGATCCGACCGATCTGATGTTCGATCGCGATGGCGGACATCTGTTGGTGGCCCACGGTCATGCCGGAATCATCAGCTTTTTTGATGCAGCAAAAGGCACGCTTGCGAAACGCCTCACCTTGGAAGCAGCGAGGCAGGGGATCGTCGAGCTGATCAGAACGCCCGGCGGCAAGACGGGCCTTGCCCTCCATGGCGAAAGCGGCCTGATCAGCGCCCTCGATCTGGTTGAGAAGACGGAAGTGGGATCCACGACGCTGCCCGGCCCTGCCGAACGAGGTTTTCCCACCGCCAACAGCCAGTTTTTTCTGATCCCGAATGGCGATGGTGGAACCATGTCGATGGTATCGTCCTGGACTTATCGGGAATCCGACAGCCTGCCCGGCGTGCCGGGTCTGGTGGGGGTCAATTCCGCGATGTTCGATTCCGTGGCCTTTGCCTTGAGCGGCAGTGACCGTAAGGCGCTTGCGGTAAGCCTGCTCGAAACCCCGAAGTCGGAGACGATCGATCTGCCGGGTCGTCCGGAGACCGGCCTGACCGTTGCGGTCGGCACGAAGCTCTATGTCGCGTTGAGCGATACCAATCAGATCGCCGTGATCGACACCATCGGCAAGCGCCTGACCGGCATGATCGATGACGTCGGCGATGAGCCCTGGGCGATCACCGCGGCAGGCGGCCTCGGCTATTGCCATTGATGCGTCGGCTCACCTCCTTTGCCGACAGTTCGCCAGTCGGGACGGGCTACCAGAGACCGGGCTTCATCACCATCAGGATGAAGATGAGGATGAGGCCGATGAAGGCGGGCCAGCCCAGGATGAACCAGATTCTGACGGCTCGGTCATAGCTTTCGTGAAGTGGCGTCGATGTCTCCACCGCAGCGGTCGAAAGACGGCGGGTGCGGTATTGCAGCTGAACCACTTTCAGCCAGCATAGGCCCGCGATCGAATAGAGACCGTAGGTGATGATCAGCCAACTCTCGAAGGGATCGTAGCCTGCCATTGCGATCATCAGAAAGCCTGTGAGCGGCTGCAGAACGCCGGTCGTGGCGGTGAACAGCCAGTCGGCAAGCACGGTGTTGCGCGACACAACGGCGATCGCGGCGACGCGGCCGCTGCGATGAGTAGCCAGCATTTGGAATGCCGTGCCCACGCCCGTGCCGAAGAGGACGGTGGCACTCAGGATATGGATCAGCTTTACCCAGGTATATGGATCGTTCACCGTTCCTCCTCCAACACACGATGGACGCAGATCAGAGCGAGGATCGGAATGTTTTTGAGCAGACCGCCAATGGGATCGCCCCACAATGAAGGGGCCAACAGGCTGAGTCCCACCGTGTAACCAAGCACGAGCACGAACTGAACGGCGGCAAGGGATTTTAGGCGCCAGCCGAGGATCAAAGCCGTGGCAATGATGAGATCGACTATGCCCATCACGCTGCCTATGAGATAGGCTATCGTCGGATTGGCTGCGATTCGAGCCGAGAGATCATTGTAGCTCTCCGGATCCGCGGTCACACCTAGAAGCCCGGAAACCAGCCAAAGAACCGCCAGCGCTAAGCGTACCAAGGGGCGGAGAAGAAAGAGTCTTGCATGCCAGAGGTCCTGGCTTTCCGCCGGCTTCTGCAGAAGGGCTGAGGTCAAGCTTCGGGCCTGTAAGCCCGTTGCCGCAGCAAAGCCGTCCGCATCTCCTGTGAGCCTTGCCTCGAATTGGGCGATTGCGGTCGTCGTGATCGGGTCAAGTTTCGTGACATCGCCAACCCGTGCCAGCAGGCGCACCCATGGCAAGGCTACCGGGACGACCGGACCGGCAGGCAGCCCAAGCCATCGCCGGTAGGACTGAACCGCTGTCTCCAACGTCATCCGCTCGCTGCTTGCCGGCGTCAGCACGGCGTTCGAGGCAGTTCCCGTCTTCAGGAGTTGCACGATGCCGTTGGCCAGATCATCCTTGTGGATGACATCCAGGGGCGTTTTGCCATCCCCGATCAACGGCGTGATCCCGGGAAACGCGGCGATCGCGCGCAGCATTGACGTGCCGCCATAGGACCCGTCGCCGAAGACGATCGCCGGGCGCAAGATCGTCCAGTCGAGGTCAAGGGCCTTCAGCGCCTCCTCGCCGGCACGTTTCGAGCGTGCATAGACGGTTTCGGCCTCGTCGATGCCGATAGCGGAGAGATGGATGATGCGCCGCACGTCCCGCTGCTCACAAAGCGCATAGAGGGCTTTCGGCGCCAGGTGATGGATGGCAAAGGCGTCTTCATCCCGTCGTGTCTGAAGGACTCCGGCAGCGTTAACGACGGCATCAACCTCATCGAGCAGAGGGGACCAGGTCGAAGGCTCATGAGTGCTGGTGTCGCAAAGCTCCACTCTGACAGCTTCAATCGCCGGAAAGCGGCGACACAGCTTCTCCGGATCGCGCACTGCACCACGCACGTCGATCCCAGATTCCAGGAGTGCTCTGACGATAGCGGAGCCAAGAAAACCGTTTGCCCCTAAGACGAGAACGCGCATCAGCTCCTCAATGAACAGCTCTTGCCGGCGAATGGTGTTGCAATCTTCGATGTCTGTCTATCCGGCGTATCGACACATGCAGATCAGTATGGAAATGGTCAGGAAAATCTAAAAAGCTGGTGTCGCGGCATGTATGAACTGATAAGCATTTTTGACAATTAAAGCGATAATAAAAACATTTGATTTTCTACTTTAAGTATATTTACCCTCTCATGCTAATTGTCGATATGCATGTGGATGGATGATGACCAAGGTCATGGATTGCAGCAGTGCCGAGGGGCTGAGGCGCGCTATCATGTTAGGCCTCCTCCCGGCTCTGCTTTTCGCCATGCTTGCTGCTTGCTCCGGCGGCGGGGGTGGAGGAGGCGGTAGCGGGAGCAGTGGGAATGGTCTGAGCGACAATCCCGCAGCATCCTTTTTGGCAAGTGCCGCCGAGCCGACGGCTCCCTTCGCGGCGACTGACTGGTCCGCAAGTCAGGAGTATCTGAACAGCACCGGTCTGAGCCAGCTCAAGGCAGCAGAGGGCTATGCCAGGCGAACGGGCGGGCTGCCCGGCGGGCAAGGGGTGCGCATTGCCATCATCGACAGCGGCATCGATTTGACCCACGCCGATCTCGGCAATCTGGCGGCAAAGAGCTGGTCAGCGGGCGGGGAAGCGCTGGCAGGCGCCTCGCATGGCACCTTTGTTGCCGGCATCGCCGCTGCGAGCCGCACCCAAAGCGGCGATTCCAACGACATGCATGGTGTGGCCTACAAGGCGACGTTGGTGAACTTTCAAGCATCCCGGCCCTCCACCGGGACGACTTCGTTCGCATCTGCCGATCTTGTTGACGCTCTGAATATGGCATCCGGCCTCTCAAGCGGTTCCGCCAGCGTCGAAAGCGATGTAATCAATCTCAGCCTAGGCGCGTTCAGCACCAGTGATAGCACGTTCTCCAGCCTCAAAAATGCGATGATTGCCGCTGCCGCCGAAAGCAAGATCATGGTGTTGGCTGCAGGCAATGAGGGGCTGGATGCGGACGCGACCAGAAAGCTTCAGCCGATCTATCCTGCTGCCTATGCTGACGATGCCGGCATTGCCGGCCTCGCCATCGTGGTGGGCAATCTTACCTCGAGTAATCAGGCTGCCCCCAGCAGCAACCTCTGCGGCGATACCAAGAATTTTTGCCTGTTCGCGCCGGGCACCAGCATTCGGTCGACGCTCAATGGCGGCGGCTACGGCATCGGCAGCGGAACATCCTTTGCCGCCCCGTATGTCTCTGGCGCTGCGGCCGTGGTCAAGGCGGCTTTCCCCGGCGTGTCCAGCACCGATGTCGTCAATCGGCTGCTGCTGACTGCCACCGATCTCGGCGATCCGGGGGTCGACAACACCTTCGGGCGTGGTCTTCTCGATCTCGAAGCGGCGATGGCGCCTGTCGGTCCCGTCGGTGTGATCACCGGGCCGACGATCGACGGGCCAATCACCTCCCTTTCGAACACGTCGCTGGATCTTGGCCCTGCCTGGTCGATTGGTGCAGCGGGACAGGCGCTTCTCGACAAGGCTGTCGGCTTCGATGCGATGGGTTTCCCCTTTCCGGTCGACCTGGGAGAGCGGGTCATTTCGAGCGGAAGGACGTCGGGGCTCGAGCAGTTCGTCGGTATCGATCGTACATCCTCGGCCGGCGCGTTTCTCCCCGTTGCCAGCCTCATGGTGTCGATCGCCGATCAATCTGGAACGTCGCTTGAACGAGGCAACGATCCCACGGTTCTGCTGGCTGAGGGAGAGGCTGAACGCCCAACGCCGAAATTGGCTCTCCGGACCGAGCCTTTCCCGGATGTGACGCTGTTTGCTTCGCTGAACGGCTCGAGCCAGTCGGGCCTCGGCTTGCGGGAAGCCCTGGCGGAGCGGCAGCTTGGCGTCTTCGAGACCGGCCTGACCGTGGCGCCGTTCGACGACCTTTCGGGCGAGGTGTCGGGGGCCGGCCTGGTGTGGTCCGCAGGCGACGGCTTTGACGTCGCTATCTCCGCCTTTGCCAGCCTGGCGGACGATCAGGCTAGGGAAACGGCCATGCAAAAGATCGATATCGCCAAAAGCGTGGGCGATCATATCGAGCTGCGTCTGGCACTGGGGCTGCTGCAGGAGGATGATGGTTTCTTTGGCGCCAATGCCAGCGGCGCTTTCGGCGATGAGTTGGACAGCCGATCTCAATTCGCCGATGTCTCGATCGTCGCTGCCCTCAGTGATCGGGTGGACTGGTTCGGCTCCTACAGCCGCGGGCGTTCGTCGATCGATGGCCGGGACGATGCTCTTCTCGGCGGCTGGTCGTCGGCGGGGGGCGAGGCCTTTGCAACCGGCATGGCGATCAGCGATGTCGGTAGCCCGGGGGACAGCCTGAGCCTTATGGTCGGACAGCCTTTCCGCGGCGATGGTGCCGAGGCCACCTTGACCGTGCCGGTGGGCCGAACGCCTGAAGGCGCGGTCGTCAGTGAACAGCAGCGGGTCAGCCTCGAGCCACCGTCGAGGGAGATCGTTTCGAACATTGTTTATCGCAGGTCGTTTGGCCAGGATGACGGTCAGGAGATCGGTGTCGGCGGCTTCTCGCGATTCAACCCGGGTCACAATGCTGACAATCCACCGGAATTCGGCATCGGTCTTCGCTATCGCTGGCGCTTTTAGAACGCTTTCCGATCAAACGGAACCAGCCGGCTTCGTTCTGATCCAATGAGGCGCTAAATCGCACTGCTCCCGCTCCCCTCCAGCAGACCGGTGACCTTGTCGGCCTTCACTGGCGTGCTGAAGTAGAAGCCCTGATATTCATCGCAAGCCCGCTCGCGCAGCCAGTCGAGCTGGTGTTTTTGCTCGACGCCTTCCGCCACGATCTTGACATCGAGGAACCGGCACATGGCGATGATCCCCTCCACAATAGCACCGGGACGAAGATCGCGCATGAAGGACCGGTCGATCTTGAGGCTGGTAATGGGATAGTCGCGCAGATAGGCGAGATTGGAATAGCCGGTACCGAAGTCGTCCAACGCCAGTCCGAACCCCAGATCGCGCAGTCGCTGCAGAGAGTTCCGAATATCGTTGCAATCTCCCATCAAGGCCGTTTCGGTAATCTCAAGCTCGATCAGCCCGGGATCGCACCAGCTCTCGCCGGCGAGCCGTTCGATGGCCTCGATGAACGCATCGCTATGGAACTGACAGGGCGAAACATTGACGGCAACCGTCACATCCAAGCCCTTAGTGCGCCAATAGTGCTGCTGCTTCACACCTTCGGCCAGGACCCACATGCCGAGGGGCTCAATCAGGCCGGTTTCCTCCGCAAGCCCGATGAACTCGCCCGGCATGAGTGTGCCGCGAGAAGGGTGTTTCCAGCGGAGCAGGGCTTCGACACCAACCACCGTGTCATCGGCGACGCGAAGGCGCGGCTGATAGAGAATTTGGAAGCGCTCGGCGTAGTGATGATCACGCACGCTCGCTTCCAGCTCCAGTCGGAGCTTCATGCGATCTTTCAAGGCAGGCACGAAAAAACGGCTTTGATTGCGCCCGGACTCCTTGGCTGCGTACATAGCAAGGTCGGCATGGCGCATCAGCCCGTCCAAATCGCTGCCGTGGTCGGGGAAAATGCTGATGCCGATGCTGACGGTTACATTGATGTCCTGACCATCGATGGTAATGGGCTTGCTGAGCTCCTTGGAGATCTGCTCCGCGATCTCCCTCAGCCGAAGGCTATTTTCTACCTCGCTGATGATCAGAACGAATTCGTCACCGCCTAGCCTTGCGAGCAGATCAACGTTTCGGATGCTCGAGAGCAAGCGGTTTGCCACGCAAACCAAAAGCCGATCGCCTGCCGCATGGCCCAGGGAATCATTGATGTTCTTGAAACGATCGATATCGATGAACATCAGGCCGAGCTTGGATCGGCGTTCGATAGCCTCCTGGAACTTCGCATCGATATTGCGTTCCAGGAGCCGGCGGTTCGGCAGCTTCGTAAGGATGTCATGAAGGGCCAGGAAGCTCACCTGGCGCGATGCGTCCTCCCGCACGGTGACGTCGATCTCGCTGAAGAGATAGGTAGGCTCTCCAGTTGCCGGATCCCAGCTCCAGCGAGCATCGATCTCGTGCCATCGAGGGCCTTTCAGAGTGCGAACCTGGATGACGCGCTGGACTTCGCCTCGTTCGCCAAGCTTCTTGGCAATCGTCTGATAGTCCTCCGGCTCGATGAAACGATCGCGGAGAGAAAGATCCAGAGTTGCATGCATGTGACGAGCCGCGGGGTTGCTGTAGAGCAGTTTTCCCATCTTGTCGTACAGCGAGATCATTACCGACGTGTGCAGCAGTGCGCCGATGGAACGGAGCTTCTCCGGGGATTCTTGCTGATCCGCCTGGCCAACGGCCTGATTGAACATTGCCATGCGGCCATCATCAAGCTCGATGCCGGCGAAGATACATTTCAGCGTCTTCGGCTCGCCTCTCGGATAGAGTGTCCAAAATTCGGTGAATGAGGCACCCCGGGCGAAGTCCTTTTGATACTGATTTAGGCGACGCTTGACGGTGACGGACATATCTTTAGACATGTCCCTGCTGGAAAGCTCATCCAGACTCGCCGCATTCCAGATGTCGAGGCCGGCCGCGTTGGCCCAGTAGACCCTGCAGCGGTCGATATCAAAAACCCAAAAGGGTAGGGCGATCGAATGCAGGATGTTTAGCTTTTCCTGAAGTGGAATATGCCCGCGAATAATTCCACTAGTGATGGATTTTTCCTGAAGGGCGTTTGCCAAAGATACTATCCACTTAGCCAAGCCAGCATAAATTATTGCTGTATTTTTATAGATAAAATTCGTGGCAATGAAAATTAATTCTTGTCAGGTGATTGTAATTTATAATTGCTGGTGGATTGTTTGCTGTTATTTCCTTTTATTGGTTGATTAAGCAAAGGCGCCTACTTAATCATCAATATGAGTGTAGTTTAGAAGTCTCTCCTTTGCTATTCGCAATCCTTATGGGAAATCCATGATGTCAGGACGTTGACGGGCAGGACTCCAGAAAGCTCATCAGGCTATTGATCAGCCGCTATGATCTGTTTTGGAAGCTCCGGAATTAACTATTGTAGACATTTCACCGGCCAACTTGCTTCGAAGGAAGCCGGCACGCGCACCATCTCCCAAGGCTTCCAGGACTTTTGCAAGATGCTCGAGCCCATCCTTGACCAGGGCAATGTCAGCATTCCTGCCCGCGAGTGCATCGATCAGATTCTGCATTGAACGGTCAGCGACGGGATGCTGGTCATGAGTCGTGTCCTGACTGGTCAATGCTGATGATTCTCCAAACATGATCTCATACTCCCCAAAAACATGATGTGGTGAGGACCGTCAGATTGCCGAGATGATCTGCCCGCGGATCTCGCTCGGGCGATAAACCGAGAGAGATTTGCACCCCATCGAATAGGCGCTGCTGAAGAGATTCTCGAATTCCATGAAATCCACATTGGCATCAAAATTGATTGTCTTCGAAATACTGGCATCGATGAACTTTTGTGCCGTGGCCTGTACAGCCAGATGATCGCCGGGAGAGATTTCCAAAGCGGTGGCAAAATAGTCGGGCAGAGGTTCCTTTGACCGGTCGGGGAACATGTCCAGATAGCATCGCAGCGACCAGCTCCGGAGTTCTATCTCCTTTTGGCTATGATCCGGCATCATGATGAGCCGGCGCTGCCGATGGGCATAAACGGGTTCGACACCGCCTGAAGCGTTGTTGGCCAGGAGCGCCGTCGATCCCGTCGGTGCAATACAGTTGACAACGCCGTTGCGGATTCCGTGCCTGGCAATCTGATCCCGAATCTCAGGCGGTAGGGTTTTGATATGCGGGCGTTCGAGATGGGCCGCGATATCAAGCAGAGGAAAGCTTCCAAGGTCCTGCGCAAGCTCGATCGAGGCTTGATAGGAGGCGTCCCTGAACACTTGGAGCCATTGCCGAATGAGGGTGAGACTGTCGGCGGATCCGTAACGCTGGCGGCAGAGAATAAGGGCATCGCCAAGGCCTGCTATGCCAAGGCCGATCCGCCTCTTGCCGCGGGCCTCCTCCCTCTGTTTGGGATGGGGATAGTATGTCTGATCGATAACGCGGTCCAAAAAGCGGACACCGAGCCGGGCGAGTTTGGCCAGACGGCCAAGATCCAATTTGGCAGAAGAGGTGAGAGGATTCTGTACGAGAGCCGCAAGGTTGACCGCGGTAAGGGGGGCGGAGCCATGGGCTGGAAGAGGCTGTTCCGCGCAGGAATTGGTGGCAGCTATCGTTTCGCAATAATTAAGATTGTTAAGCTGGTTGACTTGATCGATGAAGATAATTCCAGGCTCCGCGGATTCATAGGAGGCCGCGGCGATCTCCGACCACAGGACATGCGGGTCGACATACTCATGAACACGTCCCGCGAATTGCAAAGGCCAGCAGGCATTGTTTGTCTTGGCCTGCAGCAGATCATCCGTCACGAGAATCGAAGCATTGAGCTTGGTCAAGGCGCCTTGGATTGATTTGGCGCGAATGAACGTCCTGATCTCTGGATGGCTGCAGCTCAGCACGACCATCATGGCGCCGCGCTGCATGTCGCTGGACAAAATGGCCTTGCACATCTTGTCCCATAGCTCCGCGTAGGCAAGGACACCGGGGGAAGTTCCCTGGGCCGTTGGCATGCCGCGCGGAGGAATATTGGACAGGTCGATCCCTATCCCCCCACCCATACTCATGGTCCGTGCAGAGCGGGTCAATGTTTCGAGGGTATCAGTGACCGTTGGTTGAACCGATCCGATAACGAAGGTATTGACCAGCGTCACATGATCGGGCGTCCCGGCCCCGGCAAGAATTCGTCCTGCCGGTACGACTTCGAATTTTGCCAGGGCCTCACTTAGCTCTTTGTATTCCTGGCCTGATATGTTTGACGATGTTCCATGCAAAACACGACGAACTGTGTCGCGCCAACTATTGTCAATCTTATTTGTGTATAATGATATTTTTCGATATTTATTGTGCCAAATAAGCTTGCACATTTCATCATGAAAAAAACTGTGATGTATTTCAAGAGAGGATGATGTACTTTTCAAGGCAAGACCATATGTTAAGATTTATTTCCTCGCATCAGATTTATATAATAATAAAGATTCATTTTAATTAAAAGAGGTTAAAATTGCTTTTATCTATTCTATCTCTAAGAGAACGTCTTAATCGGAATTATTTGTGTAATATGCCGAGGGGTAACGCAAAGCCTGCCAGCAGGTTTTCGCAGTGTTGCAGCTGGAAGCTCAGGCAGGAATTGCGGAAAGAATCCGCTCGGCCTTCATGGGGCCCTAAGCGCTTCCAGCTTTAGCCGGCCGCAGCTCTGTGATGGTCGGGCCTGACCGCGAGCGGGAGTTCCGGGCTTTTGGCCGGTCTGGAGACATCGACCTTGCCGGCACTCAGGCGGTGGCGGAGATAATCCAGTTCGAGGGCTGCCCAAAGAGACAATCCCTTGAGCAGGATCCTGATCGAGGGCCCGTTGAGATCGAACGCGCGGCCATACAGATGCTCACCGATATTGCGACGACCGTAGCGGCCGGTCTGCAGGCGAAAGCGGGCGATCTTGACCAGCCGGCCTTTGAAAAAATACATGAGGTGAGCGGCGTAGCGGGTCGCTGCCAGCGGCAGACCAAAGATCGGGTGGCCTATAGCTACCTGGTTGCGCATGGCGGGGCCGACAACGCCTAGATAATAGAGTGCCGTGTCGACCAGGAAGGAGCAGCGCATCAACTCGACGTCGCCCATGATCTCATATTTGTTTAGATAGAGGCCGTCCAGCCAGCGGCGGACCGAGCGGGCGAACATGTCGTTATGCAGGACGAGTGCTTTGTCCAATGGCCCATCCCTGTCGGCGCTCGGATCCTTGGCGTCGGCGTCCAAGAGATCCTGCGTGACCAGCTTGGCGGTCGCGAACACCGAGGTTGCGGCGTGATCGAGGCCGGGGCTGTAGAAAGGGTCAAGAAAGGTTGCGGCGTCGGCCACCATGGCCCAGCCTTTGCCGGCATAAGCCTCGGTTGTATAGGCGAGACGGTGGCGAAGGTTGAAATCATCCTCGACCATGCAGGCCTTGGTGATCAGTTCGCGAAGCCCCGGCTGTTCTGAGAGAAATTTCCGGAAAGCCGCTCTCGGGCCTCCCTCGCCGATTCCGGGATCAAACAGGCGTTTGTCGTAGACGAGGCCGATGCTGGTCTGGCCGTCGCCGAGCGGGATCACCCAGCACCACCAGCCATAGCCGCAGAAATGGTTGGTGGCTAGACGCCGGGCCGCGGTGACGGCCGGCTTGTCGGCATCGAACAAACCGCTGTCGGGCGCATCCATATCCGCGACGTTCTCGAACCTTGCCCAGATGGCGGACGTGCTGTGCTCCTCGAAAAATCGGCGCTGGTCGTTTCTGCCTGCCAGCACGCCGGCGCGGCCGCTGGCGTCGATGAGCCAACGGGTCCGGACCGTCAGCTCGTTGCCGTCGATTGACAAATCGATCCGGCTTTCCGGCCAGCCCTGCTCGATCTGTTGGATCCGGACACCGCGTCTGACCTCGGCACCGCTATCGGCGGCCCGGTCGAGCAGATGCTCGTCGAGCACCGATCGGTCGAGCTGGAACGCCGGCAGGCGCGGCAGTTCCCAGGAGCCGACTTCGGACATCTCGCAGAGGCGGCGGCCCGGCAGCCCATCGGTAAACCAGTAGCGAAGCCCATGCTTCGGCAGATGTTCGCGGGAGAGATGATCGTAGAGACCGAGGACATGATGCAGGAAATAGGACGACAGCTCGACAGTCGCCTCGCCGACCTTCTTATCAAACGCTGTGGCCCGCTCCAGGATCAGCACGCGGCAATCCGGGACAAAGCGCTGGAGCAGCAGAGCACTGGCCGAACCGGCAAACCCGCCGCCAATGACCACCACATCGTAGCGGCCCTCGGAAGACGGGCCGGCGGGGGTCATGCCGCTGTCTCGGCTGCCTCGAAAGACCCTACGCGAAAGCGGCCTTTGGCGAGCAATCGATCGTCATCGGCGGCCCTGCAGACGAAATCGAAGATACTCTCGTCGGACATCGTGAGGCGCACTTTGAATGGCTGGCCCGGCAGTACGAAATCCTGAAACTTGCAATGTTCGATCGCCACCAGCGATGCCGCCGGCTGCTGCTCCTCCATGATCGTCTGGACGGCATCCAGGATGATCACCGCCGGCACGATCGGTCTCCCCGGAAAATGTCCGGGAAGGCAGGGGTGATCGGCGGGTATGGTGACCACCCGCTCGATCATCCTAAGATTCGGCGTCTCGTCCATGACGAGCGCTATCGCTCAAACATTGCCTGACTCGAGCCGGATCTGGCGTTCCAGGTTTTGAATCCACGAATTGTAGTTCTTGTGGATCTGCCCCGTTTCCTCGTCATATTTCAGATTTTCACTATCGACATAGTCGATCGAATAACCGCGGCCATCATAGCTGATATCGACGACGGCGACATGTTTCCGCAGGTTCAGCGTGCCGCGGATCAAACCAGGCTCCAGCTTCGCCATGTTCCAGCCAAGCTTGGTTCCAGCCGTTTTGATCGCTTTCTCGGCTTGCGTTCCATCGAGAGCATCTGTGTTGTAGGCTGCACTCTCGACATTGTAGACGGGTGTCGCATGATTACAGGCGGTGATCGCAAGAAGAGCAACCAGGACGGATGCACGGGTAATCCATTGACGCATTCTGCCACTCCCAGAAGGGGTTAAATTACGAGGTCTTTATCCTGCTAATTGTACAGGCTTGCAAGGGGCAAGCCGGCGGGTTGGGCCACTCTCGACGCCGGGCCGGAGACTATCAGCCCATGCCGCCATTGACGGCGATAACCTGGCCGGACACATAGCTGGCCTGCTCGGAGGCGAGGAAGCCGACGACATCGGCGATCTCTTCGGGCCGGCCTGCGCGTTTCATCGGCACCATCTCGGCAATCATCTTGGTATCGAAACGTTCTTCGATGGCCCGGCTTTCGACCAAGCCAGGCGCAACGACATTGGCGGTAGCACCACGCGATCCGATTTCTCGGGCGAGGCTCTTGACCGCGCCGTGAAGGGCGCTCTTGGCTGCTGAGTAGTTGACCTGCCCGCGATTGCCGAACAACGCGCTGATCGAAGATACCGCGATCACCCGGCCCCAGCGCGTTCTTAGCATCGGCAGGAGCAGCGGCTGGGTGATGTTGAAAAACCCATCCAGGCTGACTGCGAGAACGCTTCGCCATTGCTCGAACGACATGCCGGCCATGGGCGCGTCGGCATGGATCCCGGCATTGCTGACGATCACCTGGACAGGACCGTCGTCGAGAAGTGCCGTGATGGCCGCTGCCGAGGCCTTGGGATCACCGACATCAAATGCGATCGTCCTGGCCTTGCCTCCCGCTTCAAGGATGGAGTCCGCGACCTGCTCGGCCTTGTCCTGACGGCTGTTAGCATGGACGATGACCTCAAGGCCGTCGCTTGCCAGCCGATTGCAGATGGCAGCTCCGAGATCGCCGCTGCCGCCGGTGACCAAGGCGCGTTTCATGAAAAAGACATCCCGAGGGTGATGGTCATCAGGGTGAGGCGCATGCTCGCGATCTCATCGCCTCGATGGGTCAGGTCCGCATGGTAAATGGCGGCCTGCCGGTCCAGCATGATCAGGCCCGCCTTGATCTCAAGCCGGCCTGGCAAATCCTCGAGCCGTGACGTGGAAAAACGGGCTTTTCGCACGGCTGCCAAGGCTCGAAGAGGAGGCGCTTTCCCCTTGCCCAGGAGGCCGCCATGAACCGCAGCGGCCTGGGCGCCGAACTCGATGGCATGGTGGGCTGCAAGCCTGCCGTCCCGCATAAGCGGGTTGCCGGCGGCCTGGTGGCAGGTGCTCATGCAGGCGATGTGCTTCTCGTCCCAGGCGGTGACGCCGTCGATCATCAGCATCGCACCTGCATGGGGCACGAGCGGCTCTATCTGATCGCGGGTTACGAGCATGGACCTACACGTACCCCCAGCTGTTGTGGCGAAAGGTAGGGTAGCACCAGCTCGGCTGTTTGCCGGCAGGCGAGGGCTTCGAGCAGGGGAAGCGATCTTGCAGCAGGGTTGCCGAGGCGAAGCTCTTCGAGAGCAGGGGCGGCAAGGGCGGTTTCGATTAGGCCTCGGCCAAGACCAAGGTCCAACCTCGCGAGAGCCCCCGCATGACGATTGGAGGCACTCAGCAGCAGGGCGGTCGCGAACGGGGCGACGAGTGGCCGGAACGGCCAGATCGGCTGAGGAGCGGGGATGTCATAGGCGATCAGCAGGACGCGGCTGCGTCCGGCGTTGATCTGTACCGCCGCTTCCAAAAGGCCGGCGGCAAAGCTGGCATCATAGGCGGACAGCGAGGTGGTCGGCGCGCTGTTTTGCTCCGCGATCGACCAATAGCCTGCGGGTGCGTTGTGGACCGAGTTTACGAATTGCTGCGGTGATACCGGATGCCCCGGCAGCATCAAGGCGCTGCACAGCTTGGCGATCACGTCGGTATCGCCGCCGGAGCAGGCGAACACCGCCGGGATCTTGTCCTTGCCCTCCAGGGTGATCGCCTTCATCGCGGTGGTGACGGCAAGGGCAATGGCGAGCGTGAAGCGGCGGCGATCGCGCGGCGGCAAATGCTTGACGTCAGGTTTGCCCATGGAGGCGGCCTCATAGGCCTGCTCGCCGCGAAGGGCCGGGATCGCGGCCTGCCAGTCGATCAACCCCGGTCCCGACAGGCCGACGCTCTCGATATCGACGGTCAGCCGGCCGCTCATGGCATCTCGCGGCCGAGGATCAGGCTGCAATTGCTGCCGCCGAAGCCGAAGGAGTTGCTGAGCGCATAGCGGATATCGGCGGGCAGGTTCTTAAGCTGGATTGCGGCGCTCAATTCTGCATCGACATTGCCAGTGTTGAGGGTTCCGGGGACGATGCCGTCCTCCATGGCGATGCTGGTCAGTAACAGCTCCACCATGCCCGCTGCCCCTAACGTGTGACCGGTTAGGCCCTTGGTCGAACTGCAGGGTACGTTGGTGCCAATCCGCCTGACGACAGCGCTGTCTTCGGCCGTGTCGTTGGAGGGCGTGCCGGTGCCGTGGAGGTTGACGTAGTCGATCATGTCGGCATCAAGGCCGCTGGTGAGCAGGGCATCGGCGATCGCCCGCGCAGCACCCGCACCGTCGGCAGGCGGGGCCGACATATGGTGGGCGTCGCTGCTCTCGCCATAGCCGAGCAGATACGGACCGTCGCCGCCATTCTTTCGCTCGTCCGCGCGTTCCATCAGCACGAAGCCTGCCGCCTCGCCAAGAGAAATGCCGGAGCGTGCCTCGTCCCAGGGGCGGCAAGGCCGGCTGTCCAGCAACTCCAGAGAATTGAAGCCATAGATGGTGGTGAGGCAAAGGCAATCGACACCGCCAACCACTGCAGCGTCCGCGAGGTCGGCGTCAATATAGCGGGCTGCGGTCGCCATGGCCTTGGCGCCGGACGAGCAGGCGGTAGCGATGGCAAGCGCCATGCCATCAAGCCCAAGCGCGCTGCGTACGAAGTCCGCAGGTGAAAAAGCATTTTGAGTGTGGCGATAGTCGAACCAGGCCGGCAATGGCTCGTCGGCGCTTTTCCGTGCACGATAGGCGGCCTCGGTGCGATCGATGCCCGACGTGCTGGAGCCGATCACTACCGCAATGCGATCGCTGCCATAGTGGGCCTTAGCCTCCCCGACCGTGTCCTTGAAGCCGTCAGCCTCGATCCCCATTGCTGCCAGCCGGTTATTGCGGCAATCGAAGGCGGAAAGCGGTCCGGTAATCGGCCGGTCTTCCAGGTTTCTTACCCTGCCGACCATGGTATCCAGATCGGCGTGGGGCAGATCGCACCGGGCGAGCCCGCTTTCGCGTTGCGCGAGGGCGCGGCGATGGGCTTCCATGCCTTGTCCTGCCGCCGTCACCAAAGATCTCGCGGTGAGGGCAAGCGGACGCATCAAAGCCGGCGTTTCCTCAGACGTTTTCATAGGGCCTCGTCAAAATGGCGTAGGCGATGGCGAAGGTGGTGCAGGCTCCGAGCGCAACTGTCAAGCCAATCGCGCGCAGCAAGCCGATGTTGGAGAACGCCAGGAGGCCGAAGACGATCACGGTCGACAGCACGCAGACCGAGAGCGCATGGCGGGTGCGTGCTCGCTGATGAGGATCGGCATCCGGCCAGGAAAAGAAGATCGTGTAGTCCAGGCCGAGGCCGACCACCAGGAGCACCGCCAGGATATGCAACATGGTCAGCTTCTCGCCGATCAGCGACAAGGCTGCCGTGGTCACGATGATCGAGAGCAGAAGAACCAGGATGATCCTGGCGATCACCGAGAGCGGGTAGCGGAACATGGTGAGCAGCAGCAGGATGATGCCGAAGCCCAGTGCCAGAAGGATGAATGCCTCGTCGCGGAATGCTGAAAGCGTGTCTTCCGACAAGGCCTTGAGGTCGATCAGCTCGATGCCAGTATGCTCATCTGCCAGTGTCTGGAGCGCGCCGATATCGGCAACACCGGTCAGGGGAAGAAATCCATACCAGCGCTGATCGGTTTGAAGGAGAAGCTGATCGAGCTTGGCGCCAAGCGGCGTTTGGTTGAACAGGCGAAACCCCGTTCCGGCGCCGAGCGGACCGATGGCTCGGCTGTTGTCGACCGCCTCGATAAACGCATCGAACAGACCGGCTTTAAAGGGAAATCCCCGTTTCGCTTCATCGATAGCGGCAGCCAGCTCAGCAGGAGCGGGCAGGGTGGCCTGCCGTTCCGCTTGCCGGACGAGGCTTGGCAGATAGCGGGACGGCGCATCGAAACCGGCAATGCCGCCTTCGGTCTGAACCATTTCCAGTCCGGGCGTCAGGGCTTCGGCGCGCACCAGGACGGTTTCGGCATCATCAGCGCTGATCAGGAACAGATGCCGAAGGTCCGGGGCACCAAGATCGCTGCGCAAGGTCCTGTCCAGCAGCTTGGCCGCCTCAGGCAGGGGATTGAGGACGCCAACATCGGATTCGAACAGGTGATCATGCCGGCTGATGAGCTGGACCCCGGCAACAAGCGCGACGACGATTACCAGGCCCAGCAGGGCCGGCGATGCCTTGGCCGGCAGCAGGTCGATCAATCGGGGCGTGGGCTCGATCCTCAGGAGTGAGGCGATGGCAGGCACCACGTAACGAAGGGTGAGGGCGGCTGTGAGAATGCCGACCCCGGCAAAGCAGGCAAGCTGGCCGAGGCCGGGCGTACTGCCGGCGCCGAAAATCGCGAACATCCCGGCTGTCGTAAAGGCGCCCAGCAGGATCGGGCGCTGCAGATGCTCTGCGGTCAGCGTCAGCAGTTCGCCCCTTCGGGCATGGCTGAACAGGTGCAGCGGGTAGTCGATCGCGATGCCGAGCAGAGTCACGCCGAAGGCAAGCGCAATGCCGTGCACCGGGCCGAACAGAGCCAGAACCGCGGCCAGGCCCGCGACGACACCGCTTAGGAGCGGCAGGATGCCGAGAAGCAGCACCCCGAAGGAGCGGTAGATCCAAACAAGCAGCAGGATCACCAGGCCGCTTGCCGTGATGCTGCCGAACACCAGACTGGCGCGAATGCTCTCACGCGCCTCGGCCACCAGCACCGGCCGGCCGGCGATCAGCAGCTCGACACCCTGGCCTTCAGCGACGGTTTTCAGCGTGCCGATGATCGACGGGATCGTCACATCCTTCTTTCCCGGATCCTCCTCGCTGCCGTTGAGGACAGCGAGGAGCAAGCTTCGCTCCCGATCCGCCGTCACCCACAGCCCCTGTTCCTGGTCGGGGGCGGTATGCTTGTCATGCCAGGCGAGCAGCAGAGCTCGGAAGCTCGCTGTGGGATCGCTGGGCAGTGTCTGCTTGACCGTGCTTCCAAGCGGTGAGCGCAGTTCTTTCAACCTGGCTTCGAAAGCAGCATGCAGACTGTCGGCGTCGAAAGTTTGGGTGTCGCCGAGAAGATAGCGATAGGTGAAAAGCGGCTCGAAGGCCAGGAGATCCAATCCTTGTGTGCCATTGGCGACTTGCTCAATGCCCGGGTGTTGCCGGAGAAGATCGCCTGCCTTTCGGCTGGCCGCCAGCCGCTGCTCGAGGCTGCCACCGTCAAAGCCTGCCAGCACCGTTCGCGAGATGGCGCCTCGATTGGCCTTCGAAATCAGCACGCGTTCGAAGGGGCGTTCGCGGTCGGGAAGGAAGGCGGCGAGATCGTGGCTGATCTCGAAGGTTTGGCCGATCCATCCTCCCGCACCGACAAGGCAGGCAAGCCAGAGGACGACCGGCAGGAACACGCGGGTCAAGCGCGCCAGAAGGGAAAGAAGTTGAACCAATTATAGGGGGCTTGCCGCGCATAATGGGCAAGGCGGTCGGCATAAAGCTGAAGCCAGCCAGCCGTTGCCGCCGTCCGGTCCTGGCGTGGCAGATCGATGCACTCGGCCAGAAGATCGAAATGGGCCTCATAGCGGCACCCGCCTCGATAGAGGCCGAAAAACGTGTAGACCGGCGCTTTCAGCGAGGCTGCAAGCTGGATGGGCGATGCCGGAAAGAGAGCGGGATCGCCCAAAAAGTCGACACTGATCTGCTGCTCCTTCTCGGTCGCACGATCACCGAGAAGGGCGACGATATAGCCCTGCTCGATCCACTCCTTCAGGCGGAGGATATCGCCCATGCCGCGGATGGTGATCAGGCTTTCGGCCACTTTGGGATCGAGGGCGGCGAGCATGCTGGTGAGCATCTGGCTGTGCTCTGCGCGCATCAGGATCTTGAGCTTCACCTCGGTCTGCTTGAGCGTGAAGGCGCGGAGCATGTCGAAACTACCGAGATGAGCGCCGATCAGAACGCATCCCTGGCCACGTTCCATATGGCCGATCAAGCCGTCGGGATCGTTGACGGTGATGTCGAATTCCCTGCCATCGGTCGAGAAGAACAGGAATCGGTCGAGGATTGTGGTGGCGAAACAGTGAATATGTCGAAAGACCGCCCACCGGCTGGGCTGCCTCGAACAGGCTCTTGCCAGAAAGTCCCGTGACGCTAGTCTCGCTTCTCCCGAGGTCAGCACGAAATAGCCGGCGATGGGATAAAGCAGCGGTGTCGTGAGCGAGCGTCCGAGACGGCGCACCAGCCAGCTCATGAAGCGCAGAAGCAAAAACGAACCGCGTTCGCGCCGGTCCAGCCAGGCTTCGGCCATGATCAGGCTGCGGAGGTCGAGGTTTTCCTCGCCCGGACCATGTCCCTGCCATTGAGCTGTTCTAGGAGTTTTTGGCGCGGTAGCTTGCCAAGCTCGTTATAAGGCAGCGCCTCGACCCGCCTGATCGGTCTCGGCAGAAAGGCGGAATCGATCATCGATCGCAGCTCCGCCATCACCGCCCGCTCATCAAGGCGGGCGCTGACATAGAGGCAGCCGAGCCTTTGAACCTTGCCGTCCCCATCATTGCCGCGCGCGATGAAGACGCCGTCATCGACCCCCTCAATTGCGCAAAGCTTGCGATTGAGGTCGCCGAGCGAGGCTCGTTTGCCGGCGATGCCGACCTGATCCGCCGCTCGGCCGATCAGCCGGAAACGGGTGCTGTCGAGCCGGTCCAGCACGTCGGCAAGGGGCGTCGGCTCCATGACATGGCCGCCATGCACCACCGGGCGACCTTCAGTGTCGGTTGCCGAGAACTGAACGCCATCATAGAGCGTCCAAATGTCCCCCTCGACCGTTCGGCGGCTGGCAATCGATCCCGCTTCGGTGCAGCCGTAGATCTCGTAGACCGGAGCATTCAGATGCCGCTCGGCAAGGCCTGCGAGTTCGACGCTGAGCGGCGCCGTCGCCGAGATCACTGCATCGATGTGCGGCCAGTCCAAGGATGTCTTGACGATGCTTCGCAGGTGAATGGGGGTGGTGATCAACAGTCGTTTTTTGGTTGCGACCTCGTTCAGTGCCTTTTGGATTTCGCTCGGCAGGACCGGGCGGCTGGTGTGGACCGAACAGCCGACGATCAGCGGGTAGAATATCGAGGTTTCCAACCCGTACATGTGCTGCGGCGGCACGGTGGCGACGATGCCGGTCTCCGGCGTCAGGCCGAAGCGCAACGCCGCGAGCCTTGCCCCGGTCTCGACGCTCGCCCACGTCTTCTCATGGGCATTGACTTCACCGGTCGAGCCTGAGGTGAAGGCGATGGCGGCAATCTGCGCAGCACTCGGCGAAAAATTCCTGGCCGAACAGTTCCCCGGAAGGCCGTCGAGATCGAGTGGTGAGAGAAGGCCTGCGTTACGAAGCTGACAGGTATCCTCTGCATCGGCATCGATCATGATGTGGCTGTCGGGAAAGCGTCGCTTGACATCGCGGATGATGCCGGTTGCGCGGGACGGCGGCAGGAGGACGATCTGATCACGTTGCAGTGCCGCGAGCAGCCCGGCCATGAAGCTGCTGCGTTCGGTGCAAAGGTTAATTGTGTAAGCGGATGAGGGGAGTATTTCAGCGAAGGCTTCGGCTTTACCGAACAGGTCCTCGCGGGGCATGCATCGCTGCTGCTGTCCCCACAATAAGGGACGGCAGTCGCCTGGATTCCGGTTATTCTGAAGCGGCAGGCTCGGGTTGTCGCCGTGACATGCGGCCGGCACTATCTTGCCCGCTTGGACTCGATATGGGCCGACAGAGACCGGAGCGAGGCAAAAATTTTGTGATTGTCGGCGTCGTCGGAACGCAGTTCGAATCCATAGGTCGTGGAAATGGCCAACGCAATCTCCAGGGCATCGATCGAGTCGAGCCCTAACCCTTCCTTGAACAGAGGCGCTTCCGGATCGATCTCATCGACCCTGACGTCTTCGAGATTGACGGTCTCGATGATCAATTCGGCCAGTGCCAGTTCTTCAACGCTTAACGTTATGGTGGTCATTGAGGCAAAATTCTTCTGAGAACGCTCGGTAAAGGCGGCCAAAGTATAGCGGCGGTCAGCCAATGCGCAATCCCCAATAGAAAGTGCGTTCCTGCGGGGGGCAGTCGGCCTGCCGCAATATTGACAGAGGAATGATGATCTGACAGGTTCACCTCAACTTCAAGATGATAGTTGATCGTCAAAGATTTGTCCGGTTTCCCTTATCCATGACATCAGGCACGCGTCCTTCCACGGCCCCCCATCCTACGCTTAGGGACTATTACCGTTCCGATGGCGAACGCCGCTCGATGCTTGGTGAATTGTTCGACCGGAATGCCGGCCGGTATGATGCCATTACCCAATGGCTGTCTTTCGGCACGGGCCGCTGGCATCGGTCTCAGGCGCTGAAGCGCGCAGGCGTGAGATCGGGGATTTCGATGCTCGACGTCGCTTGCGGGACAGGGCTGGTCGCACGGGCAGGACAAAGTCTCGTGGGCGAAGAAGGCTCCGTGATCGGCCTTGATGCAAGCTTCGGCATGCTTTCCGAGGCCAAGGCTCAGGGCTGCAACAAGTTGCTGCATGGCATCGCAGAACATCTGCCGTTCCCTGATCGCTCCTTCGACGTTCTGACCATGGGCTATGCGCTTCGCCATGTGGTCGATCTCGACATCGTCTTTGCCGAATATTGTCGGGTTCTGAAACCGGGCGGGCAGGTGCTGCTCCTGGAGATAGCAAGACCGGAGTCCAAGATCAGCCTCGCGGTCGCCAAATTTTATATGAAGACGCTGGTGCCGACCTTCGCGGGTCTTGGCGCCAAAAACCAAAGCGCCAACACCCTGATGCGCTATTACTGGGACACAATCGAACATTGCGTGCCTATGCCGGTAATCACCGAGGCGCTTGCCCGCGCCGGCTTCACCGACGTTCACGTCAAGAGTTGGTTCGGCGGGCTGATCAAGGATTACTCGGCCAGACGGCCAGTCTGAGCCGCCGATTTGAAAGCGATATCGGATGGGAGAAAACGGCAGCGATAAACCGCTGGTCTTTGTCAGCTACAGCCATCAGGACGAAGCGTGGAAGGACAAACTCCGGCCCCACCTCAAAGCGCTGGAGGTTACGGGCCGGGTTGTCGTCTGGGATGACCGCAGGATCGATGGCGGTGAGGTCTGGTATGACGAGATCCGGGCGAACATGGAAAAGGCGGGCGTTGCCGTCTGCCTGATCTCGAAGCATTTTCTGGCCTCCGAATTCTGCATCAAAGAAGAGGTCGCGCACTTTATCCGACAGCGGCGCGATCGCGGCATGGCGGTCATTCCCGTGCTGGTCAGCCCCTGCTTTTGGGAGATGCATGACTGGCTGGCCCAAACCCAGCTCATCCCGCGTGACGGCAAATGCCTCACCCTCGACTATCCCGACGAGGCCGCGCAGGATGCAATCCTGCTGACGGTCGCCAGGACGATTTTCGAGATCATCAGCGATCCTGGTTATCAAGCGCCGCCTGTCCAGCCATCAGCCTATCCGCCACTCCCCGAGAATCTGATCGACATCGAGCGACTTCCCGTCACCGGCGCCGAATTGTTCGGAAGGCAGGACGAGCTTCAAGCACTCGACGAGTCCTGGGAGGCCGAAAACATCAATGTCGTGTCGCTGGTAGGGTGGGGCGGTGTGGGCAAATCCACTTTGCTGAATAAGTGGATCGCATCGCTCGCTGCCGATAATTTCCGAGGTGCGCGCCGCACATTTGCCTGGTCGTTTTATAGTCAGGGAACCAATGAGCGGGTGACGTCGGCCGATGCGTTTGTCGATGAGGCGCTCCGCTTCTTTGGCGAGGGAGAGCCTAGTGCCGGCTCACCCTGGGCAAGGGGCGAGCAACTGGCGACGCTTGTCGGTCGGGAAAAAGCGCTGCTGCTGCTCGATGGAATGGAGCCGCTGCAGGACCGGCATCAGGGTATCAAAGACCCGGCGCTGGTGCGGCTGATCGAATGTCTCGCGATCAAAAACGAGGGGCTCTGCGTGATCACCACGCGCGAGCCTATCAAGGAATTTTTTGAGTTTCCCGACACCACGCGGCAAGTCAATCTGGAGCGCTTGTCGCCGGACGCAGGTCGTGCGCTGTTGCGGGTCAAAGGGGTGCGTGGCAGCGATGCAGAACTGGAAGCGGCGAGCGCAGCCTTCGGCAATCACGCCCTAGCGATCATGTTGCTGGCGAGTTTTCTTTGGGGATGCGAAGGCAAACACATCCGGAATGCCAGCGAGATCTCGGATCTCACCGACCTGGATGACGACAATCACCGCCATTCCCGCCGTGTGATGGCCGCCCTCGCCGAGCGTTTCGGCGATGGGCCGGAGCTGGATCTCCTTCACATCATGGGGCTGTTCGACCGGCCTGCGGATGGCGGCTGTCTCAGAGCTTTGCGAGCCGCGCCGGCAATTCCGGGCTTGACGGGAGACCTATCGAAGCTAGGCGAAGCAGGTTGGCTGAAGCTCCTGGAAAACCTCCGCAATATCGGCCTTCTCGCTCCTGCCAGTCACCACGATTCCGAGGAGCTGGATGCACATCCCCTGGTGCGGGAACATTTCGGCGCGCGGCTACGAGACGAGCGGTTTGCGGCTTGGCAGGCAGGTCACCTGCGGCTCTATAAGCATTTCAGAACGGCGCCGAAAGAACATCGACCGAAGACACTCGTGGAGATGGTGCCACTATTTCAGGCTGTCTATCACGGCTGTTCCGCTGGGCGAAATCAAGAGGTTCTTTTTGAAGTATATGAAGATCGTCTGATGCGCGATAGTGAGTATTTTCTAACTTCTGTACTTGGAGCACACAATACATCACTTCAATTGATATCAAATATTATTGGAGATGATTGGAGGAATCGCTTAACGGCTATCCAAGAAGAAGACCACGCTTCGCTTCTTAACTCATACGCGTATAGCTTGCGCTCCCAAGGTAATCTGCGGGATGCAATACTTCCCACGGATGAAGCCCGTAGCATTGCCGTAAATGTGAAGGATTGGCGGAATGCAGCTACTCGTGCGTCTCTTCAATCTGAACTGTATTTGTTGCTGGGAGATATTTCTCTCGCGGGAGAGTTTGCTTCTGAAAGCCTCTGTTACGCAGAGCGTAGTGGTGATCAGGTCCAAGAGATCAACTCTATGACGACACTGGCGTATGTCGAATTAAATAGAGGCGCGTTTGAAAGAGCTCTCAGGATTTTTCGCGAAGCAGAACGTATTCAAAATGTGATTGAGGTCTTTCGCCCTCGCCCTCGCCTTCACCGAACCAATGGGCAAAGATACCTTGATTTATTGTTGGATTTAGAACGGGCAAGTGAGGTGAATTTAAGGTGCCTTCTATCCATGAAATGGAGATCTCAATGTGATCCAATAATGATAGCGGCGCTTGACTATGTTTTTCTTGGGCTCTCTGAGCTTTCTTTGAATGAATATGAAAAAGCAGAAGAAAAACTAAATGAAGGTGTGGAGATACTAAGATTGTCTGGTTCATTGCATCGACTTCCCCATGGTTTGCTTGCACGTGCTGCGTTGTTTGTAAAAATCCGAGAATTTCGAAAAGCACGAGATGATTTGAGAGAGGTGATGAGGTTAGTTAGACGGAGTGAACTCCGCTTATTTCAATGCGACGCCCATCTCGAATATACCCGACTTGCTCTCGCTGAGGGGAAACGCGACGACGCTCGTGCCCATCTAAAGTCCGCCGCGTCGCTGGTCAGCGACTGTGGGTATCATCGGCGGGATGGGGAGGTGACGGCGCTGGAAAGGGCTCTGGCCTGAAGTGATCGCCGCTCATCGCATGGGCTATTTGGGTGATAAACTATAAGTAGAACTTGACAATATTTATTCTCTCTTCTTGATGGCTTTGATCATGATGGGAGATTTGGATGAAGGAAAAGATTTGCGTGATGGGCCTCGGTTATATCGGGCTGCCCACCGCGTCTCTGCTGGCGACCAAGGGATGCGCGGTTGTCGGGGTGGATATTTCGGCAGAGGTGGTGGACACGATCAACCGCGCCGAGGTGCATATCCGCGAGCCCGAGCTGGACGTACTGGTGCGCTCGGCGGTGAGCTCCGGCAATCTTCGGGCGGCTTTGCAGCCGGAGCAGGCGGATGTTTTTTTCATCACCGTGCCGACGCCGGTGCGTGATGGCTGCGAGCCGGATCTCACTTATGTGAAGCAGGCGACCGAGGCGATCGCCCCTTTTGTCGAGCCCGGCAATCTGGTCATTCTCGAATCCACCTGTCCAGTTGGCACAACCGACAATCTCGTCGCCGAAACCCTTCGACGGCATGGGGTCGATGTGGATGATCAGGTCCTGGTGGCCCACTGTCCGGAACGGGTGTTGCCGGGGAGCATCCTGACGGAGCTGGTCAGGAATGACCGGATCGTCGGCGGCATCAATGCGAAATCGACGGCGGCGGCGGCGGCGTTCTATCGTCAGTTCGTGAGCGGCGAGGTCTGCGAGGCGACCGCCCGTCTCGCTGAAATGACCAAGCTTACCGAGAACACCTTCAGGGACGTCAACATCGCGCTTGCCAACGAACTGTCGATGATCTGCGATCGCCACGGCATTGATGTCTGGGAGCTGGTGCGTCTGGCCAACCGCCATCCCCGGGTGAACGTGCTGCAGCCGGGCCCCGGTGTCGGTGGCCATTGCATCGCGGTGGACCCTTGGTTCGTGGTCGCCAGCGCCCCAGAGCAGGCCCGCCTGATCCGTACCGCGCGGGAAGTCAACGATGCCAAGCCCGAATGGGTGCTGGACAAGATCCGCGCGAAGGCCGAGCGTTTCAAGCGGCCGACCATCGCCTGCCTAGGCGTGACCTTCAAAGCCGATGTCGATGATCTCCGTCAGTCGCCGGCCCTGCACATCGCGCATCGCCTGGTCGACGAAGATCTCGGTAATGTCCTGGTTTGCGAGCCCAATGTGGAGGAGATCGAAGGGTTCAAGCTGGTGTCGCTGGACGAAGCGATGACCTTTGCCGACATCGTGGTGGTGCTGGTCAAACACCGTTCGTTCTGCTCCCTAAGCCCCGGTCAACTGAAGGATAAGATCATCATCGATACCTGCAACTGCTTGGCCTAGTGCCCAGACTCGTTCAGAAGATCTATCTGAATGCGCAGTATCTATTTGGTTTTGCAACAACTTTCCCATGCTTGGCTAAACGCTCTGTTTGGGTCGAACCGCTGAGCATCATTGGACCAGGTTGACCCTCCCGATCGAAAGGCCTCCTTCATCTTTTCTTAATATTTCTGCGGCATCAGGACCATCCGGTCCATGTGACCCTGGGAATCCGAGTCTCCTCGTTCTCCTCGTTGGACGGGTAGATTCGCACCGGGTTACGTGCCAGCCTGCCAAAATGCTTTTGCGGCTTGAGTGCCGAGGTCGGCTGTCGTTTCCAGGATTGGTGCGAGCCCGATGCCGGGGGAGACGATGGCCAGCCAAACCACCAGAGCGATCGTTGCCGACGTGGCGGCCAAGCCGATGCCGTTGAACAGCGGGCGGCGGAGCGGATAATCATCGGGCTGGAGGGCGAGGAGTCCGTCGGTGAGCAGCCGGGATACCTGGAAAGCGATCGGAAGGAGAGGGGTCAACAGCATGGCAGTCAGCCAAAGGCCTTCACCGAAAGGGGCGAGGGTGGCTCGCTCGATCACTAGCCCGAGGTCGAACGCTGCATCACCCGCGCGCCGGATGGTGAGCTGATTGTAGCCTTCGAAGCCGAGGCCTAAAATGAAGGCCAGTGCCATCATGAGAACGAAGCCGATAGCGAGGGAGGCCAGACTGCCGATTGAGACCGACATGACAAGGCTTCGAACCGGCATGAAGCGTTTGATCATGCTTCGCACCATTGCCCAGGCGATCCAGTCGACCAGACCATTGGCGAGCGGGAGCAGGAAGAAAAAGGAGGCGGCGAAAATCACCAGCGGCTCTTGCCCCCAACCAAGAAGGACGGCCGTTGTGGTCAGGAGGATGATTGCACCGATGGCGCCGGCATAGGCGCCATGCCGTCCGCGGCCGTTGTGGGAAACAGCTGCGGCAACCGAAAGCGCGCTGATCCCGCCGATAGCCGCTGCCAGAATGGCTGCTTGGGAAAATGCCAAGGTCGCCAGGGCTGCACCGCCCATCAGGAGGATGAAGGCAGCAAGGCCGGCGCGCGACATAGTGGCGACGCCTGTGAGTGTGGCGATCCCGGTTCCGGCTCCGGCTAGAGCAAGCGCTACGGTGGCGGCACCGGCCCCGGCAAGGGCGAGGCCAAGCGTGAAGACGCCTCCCATCACCAGTTCCAGAAGCACCCCGACGGCGCTGGCAAAAGCGACGTTGGTGACACCCAGGATCGCAAACGCGAAGGCTGCAACGCCGGCGCCGGCAAAGGCCAGGATCAGCAGCACAGCTCCCGCGATCGAGGTGAAGCCTGCGATCAGCGCTGCGAGCCCCTGCATGGTTGGGTTGGCAAAGCGCCTGGCGATCGCAATGCCCGAGACTGGCCCGAGCGCGAGCCAGGAAAAGACGATGGTGAAGGCTGCTACGTCGCCTCGGCGAAACCAGATCAGGACGGCAACCAGGGCACTGCCGAAGACCAGGCCGAGAAACCAGCGATAGCTCCGCTCGAAGTCTGCAAGGCGTCGTCGTTTGCGACGCTGCTTCGAATGGCGCCTGAGCTTTCTGACAAGCGACAGCTTAGCGCGTCGCTCCAGTCGTCCGAGCGAGCGTCCAATGAGCATCACGAGGAGAGGCAGCAGGATGGCCGAGAATGCGCTTAGGAGGCGGGCTGGCTGCGGCGGATCGGCGAGCATCGAAAGGTCGCCGATCCTACCCGAACCACCCAGTCCCCAGCCCAGGAAGTACGCCATCCAGCAATAGAGCAGGGCAATGCCAAAGCAAGTCCGAAGCGCGCCGATCGACCAAGGCGGTCCAGCACGGCGGTTCAGCCAGGCCAGTCCTGAGGCAGTGGCGGAGCTGGTGGAATACCTTTGATCAGGCAGTTTGCTGGTGTCATGGGCGGCGCTGCCCGACACCCGTTTCGACGGTGCCGCGTCTGTGTCGATTCCGAGGTCCGCTGGCACCTTATTGGTCGCCACGATGACCTCCCCTTTTCATTGAGACACCAACCTCTGCCGTCAGCCAGGAAGCCGATGTCCTTTTCGCTAGCTGACAGACCGATAGGCGGTTTCGGGAGCTCATCGAGAGGCCGGGGTGATGATAATCGAAGCAAAGTTAGTGCATTTTCCGATCAAACGGAACCAGCCCGCTCCCCCCTCAAGGCCGCCCGCTATGGTCGGGATCCTGCTGCGGGTGGTTGGGAGGAGGCGTGGGCTGGTGGTGACGTCGTAAGGTCGGAAAACGCCCTAGTTCGATAGCCCATGGGAATCAAATGGCGCGGTTCTGATCATGCCCTGCCTCGACTGCATGATACCTGTGCGATTGACACACAAGAGCGGCGAACCTCGCGGTCTTCACGACCGGTTACTCAGGGCCCGGACCACTAATAGGACGATTTTGATATGACGTTGCCATATTGCGGTTTGCCGTGATCGATCACTTCGCCCTCAGCAGTAAGGCAAAAGCAATCGGTATTGGCCTGCTGAAGGTCCAGGCACAGGGCTCTTGCCGTACTCTCTCCGAGCGGCCCCACACGTATATGATAGAGGCTGCCGCCTACTTGGTCCGGACCGAAGAAGGCTGGCTGATAGGTGCCGAGCAGGACGTCGTGATTGTCCTGCAGCTTGGACCAATAGGAGCGCGCTGTCGCCATTCTGGAGAGGGCGCCCAATTGCACCCAATGTTGGGTTTCTGCGCTTTCTCCGCTCTCGGTGCTAACGTTGTCCGGCTCGGCCGCCGCCATGGCCTCTTGTTCCGGCTGAGGGGAAATGGGCAAGGGAGATGCTTCGAACGGCATCGGCAGATCGATGAGCCTCTCGGCGATCTCCTCAGCAGGGCTCGTCTGTTCGATCGATGAAGCCACAGCAAGCAGTTGGGTGGAAGCCGGTTCAAGGCTTATATTGCCCGGACGAAGCTCGAGAGCCTGAGCGTAAACCGGTTCTTCGCGATGAGATGCGAAATGATAGGCGATGAACGCCACACAGCCGATGTTCAAGACGGATACCAGGCCCAGACCCAGGATTGAGCGGGTGTTCGAGGCAGCCGCAACCCTATCACCGTCATGGCTCAACGAAACATCATCATCCCTGGTAGGAAAAGATGGGTCACTTCTATTCGGCATCCGGAACCCTCACCACTGGATCAGAAACTAGGTCGGTTCCTTGGTAAACCTTCTTAGTTAAGATTCACTGAACAGCCCGTTTTTTGTCCTGTCAGCGTTCTTACTCGGCTCGTTGCTGATTGATGGAAAGCATGAGGCGCAATCTGGCGGCAATGTCGTGACGAAGCTGTTGGGTTGCTGCGTCGATCGCTTGCCGCTCAATGTCGATAGCGCGGTTTTCCCGCGTCACATTGATGATTTCCCGTTTGGTTCTTCCGACTTCCGCTGCAAGCGCGGCACTCTTGGCCCGAAGCTTGCCTGTTTCATGACCGTGATGGATGACTTGCATTTGGAAATGTGTTAACTGCGCATCCGATGCCTCCCGATCGGCTTCGATGGCAATTAGTCGGTTATCCTGCTTGGCAATATCCTGGTTTAGCGTCTCGAGCGTGAGCCAATTGGCGACCACGCTTGCTGCCAATCTGCCGACGGCGGCTTGGGTCTCAAGCCGTTTTTGATCAAGGCGGTTCCGGATGATCGTCTCTTCGGCAATGGCGTGTTCGAGGTCCAGGTTCGCTGCGCGCAACGCCCTGACTTCCTCAGCCATGTGAATAATCTGCTGAGCGACATCACCATAGAAACGCAACTCTTCAAGAACGTCTTTCAATTTGTCGAGTTTGCCTCGAAGCTCGCGCCTTTTCGAGCCGACCGCAGATTTTGCCGCAAGATCGCCGGCTGGTGGCGTCAAAGCGGCAATCTCCAGGTTTTTCGAGAAGGCATCGTCGGAGAGATGCGGCCTGATCCTCAGTTCTTCGGCAGCAAGGGGAAAGCAGAGAAAGAGTGGGATCAGAAGGGCGATGGTGACACTAGGTACGCTTGCCCGCTGATGGCTCGGCATCGACATGACCGTGCTCTCCCCTGGAGATGGTGCCAGATAGGCAGGCCGGTTAGCTCGATGGTCTAAAGACCTACTTTTAACAATGTGTTGACAGCGGTGCGCGGCAAGGGGGGATGATATTTGAACCGGCCAGACCGAGGAGGCTTGTCGTTGAGCCGGGGCTAGGTGATTGCCACGGGCTTACCTGCTTAGCGCCGGTGAGCGGTGAAGCAGGGCGAAGCTTGCGAGAGATAGCAGCGCGCAGCCTGCCATGAAGCCAACCATCGGGTAGGGGGTGCCGTTTTGCAGCATGCCGACGCCTTGGCTGACCAGGGCGGCTATGAACATCTGGGAGAAACCCGCAAGGCCTGAGGCCGTACCGGCGAGATTTGGGTTGATGCTGACGGCTCCTGCCTGGGCATTGGCGATCGAGAGACCGTTCGCAAACGCGGTGATCATCATCGGGCCGAACAGAGCGAGAGCGGTCCAGGTGCCGGCAACCATGAGGGCGGCTGCGAGGCCGGCCCCGACGAGGGCGAGGCTGTTGCCCAGTCTGATGAGACGATCGATGCCGATTCGGCGGCTCAATCTTGCCGACGCAAAATTGCCGATCATGAAACTGCCCGATACCAGCATGAAGAGGAGGCCGTATTCGGTCGCGGATCGGTCGAGGATGTCGATCATGAAATAGGGAGCGCCGGAGATGAACGCGAAAAAGGTGGCGATTGCGAACGAGCTTTGCAGCATGTAGGCGATGAATGCGGGCGCGCGGAGGAGCAGGGCAGCGCCCTGCAGCAAGCTGCCCGATCCGGCACCATGCCTGGGAGGGCGGGTTTCCATGAGGCCAAGCCACACGGGCCAGGCCAAGAGAAGGCCGAGGCCTGTCATGACGATGAATATGGCGCGCCAATCCAGATGATCGATCAGCAAAGCGCCGAAGGTCGGGGCCACCATGGGTGCGACCACCATGGCCATGGTAAGATAGGCGATCGCACTTGCGGCCTGGTCCCGATCATAAAGGTCGCGGATGATGGCGCGGGCGAGAACCATGCCAGCGGCAGCGCCGGCTGACTGAATGATACGGGCTGCGATCAGGAGGCCGACGGTGGACGCGATCGACGATAGTATGCTGCCGATCACGAAGATTACGAGGCCGGCAATGACCACCGGCCGTCTGCCGAAACGGTCCGAGAGCGGGCCATAGGCGAGCGTGGCGATCGCGTTGGCGAAGATCGAGAGGCTGAGGACGAGCTGGGTGACGCCGGTGCTGGTGCCGAAGCTTGCCCGAATTGCCGGAAGGGCTGGAATGAAGATCTGGAGCGAGACAGGTGCCAGCGCCGTAAGCGCGATCAGAAGCGCCAGTAGTCCCTTGGTTCCTTTGACTTTGTCCTGGAGAGCTGCCGGGCCCCCAGTCATGTAGAAGGATCGGGATGGGTCGGCGATAGCCTGCCTTGACAACGAATCGGTTCGATCGATTTGGCGAGCCCCGTTCGGTCATCGGTTTCGACGAGGATGGCGCAGAGCGTCGCATCGCCGAGCGCAGGCGTCAGCCGCGGCCCCGGCAAATCGGATCGGAAGCGCTTGAGAGCTGCCTGCTTGTCCATGCCGATTACCGAATCATAATCTCCGGTCATGCCGACATCGGTGATATAGGCCGTGCCGCTTGGGAGGATTTGGGCATCGGCTGTCGGCACATGGGTATGGGTGCCTGCGACCAGTGAGGCGCGACCGTCAGCGGCATGGCCGATCGCCATTTTCTCGCTGGTGGCTTCGGCATGGATGTCCACCAGGATCGCTTGGACCGTTGACCCGAGCACGGCCTTCGAGAGCGCGGCGTCCAGGGCGCGAAACGGATCGTCGTAAGATCCCATGAAGAGGCGCCCCATGAGCTGGATGACCTGAAGCCGCCTACCGTCGGCAAGCTGAACATTGCCGACGCCGCGCCCGGGTGTCCCGGGTGTCATGTTGAGGGGACGGATGAGGCGCGGCTCCTTGTCGAGATGGCCGATAAGTTCCCGCTGATCGAACACATGATTGCCGGTGGTGATGAGGTCTGCACCCGCCTTGAAGATGTCGTCGCAAATCGCTGCGGTGATGCCGAAGCCGCCGGCGGCATTTTCGCCATTGACCACGACAGTATCGAGCTTGTGCTGCTGCCGAAGAGCCGGCAGTCGTTCGAGCAGAACCTCGCGCCCGGCGCGGCCGACGACATCACCACAGTAGAGAATTCGCATATCAGCTCCATCGCGATCGATCGCCGCTTTTTTTCGAAGAAGGCTGTGGGCGAGCACCGACACCCCCGCATCTCTGATCGATGAAGGGGATGCGGGTCAATGGTTATGTGGTCGCGGGGCAGCTCGGCTAATCCGAAATAGGTCTCAACAATCAGCCGCGATCGATGCGGCGGCTATAGGCCATTTCCTCAATGAATGCGGCTGCTTCCATCGCACCGTTCTCCGGCTTGAGTTTCTTCAAACGCTGCTGAATTGAGCAGCGGAAGACGGGATCGAAAAGCTGGTCTATTCTGCTGGTGAGGCCATAGATTTCCTTCGAGCGAAGGCTGACGGCAAGGCCGTGGCGATCGGCGTACATCGCTCGCGCCAGCTGATTGTCTTGCTTCATTGACTCGTTGGGGATCAAAATCGCCGGCAGGCCTGCGTAGAGGAGTTCGTGAAACGAGTTGTAGCCCACGGCGCTAATGGCGAAATCGAACCCGTTGAAATAGCGGGCGAAAGGATAGCCGGGCAGCCGTTTCACACCATCGGGCAGGTCGAGTGGCTGCTCGCTGATCAGCCACTCGCCGACGGCGATTTCCGCAGGATGAGCATTGGTGAGGTGGTTGATAGCGGTGTTGTGGATGTCGCGGTAGTCGAAATTATTGCCGGCGCCGAGTTGGATCAGGACCGCTGGCTTCTCCGGATCAAGGCCCAGCTCACGTTTCGCTGCATCCCTTGGCAGCAAATCGGCCTGATCCAGCAGTCTGATCGGCTGGACGCGTCGGGTCTTGTTTCGATATCGGGTTGTGATTCCCTTGTCATAATCGTCCGCCAGATCGCCCGGTTCCAGCACAACGTCAAAGATATTTTCACGCTCCAGAATGGAAGCGCTCCCGCCCCGCCACATGCCCCTCCTCGACCAGACATACCAAGGATTGGGATTGGTCATGATGGCATCGATGATGCCCTGATAGGGAACATTGCCGTCGAAGATCACGACCGCCGGGTCATAGAAGTTGATCAATTCTTCGACTTCCTGCCGTAGAAAGTCGTTCCAGCGTGTGTTGTCGCAATTCAAATGGGTTCGGCTCGGAACATACTCGGCGAGAAAGCTCTGCTCTCTCAAGACCTTTAGCCCCTGGGACATGGTCAGGAAAACAGGCTCGATCGATTCGGCACAGCGCTTGGCGATCGCCAGCATTCGGGTCAGGTGCCCCATGCCGACGCCGTTGATGGTGATGAAGAGAACCCGGCGTTTTCGCTTTGACGGAGCCTGATCGGTATTATGGCCGCTGCCGGTTTCGTTCTTGTCCGCGGCGCTGGGCGGGCCGATCAGATCGCAGAGCCGATCAAGAGACCGTGCCGGTGAAAAATGATCCGTGATCGCCTGAATGCCACGCTGGCTTTGATCAGCATAGGCCGTCCAGTCCGAGTAAAAATGCCGGATGGCCTCTTCGATCCGATCGGGGGCTGCGTAGACGGCAGCGTCGCCAAAGATCGGCTCGTAGGACAAAGGCAGAATCGTGACGGCGCCGCTTGCCAATGCTTCCAGGATGGCGGGCTCGACAGGATCAATGCGGCTTGGATGATGGGTGAAGACGAAGAAGTCCAAGGTCGATAGAAAGTCGCCGATGTCAACGCTGTCGCTCGCCAGGATCTCCCAGTTGCGGGGAAAAGGGCGAAGGACATCCTTCAGTGCCTCGCTTCCGCCAAGCAGCCTGACGATCAGCCCTCGATCTTCGGGATAGGCCGCCAGCAAAGCTGCAGGTTCGTTCGGCCAACCCTCCGCATTCGCCGGGCCATGCCGCCCTATGACCGGCCTGGAGCCCTTGAATCCATCTCGCTGCTGTCGGAAACGCTCTGGATCCAGGGTGTCCTGCCAGTTCAGCTCGGTCATCGTCGGAGCTGGGTCCAAGTCGCGGAGCTGAGTGCGAACGCCTCGATGCAGGGGCGCATAGGTGACCGGCCCACCGAGCACCTCGGCCGCATGCCGGCTGATCCTTGACCAATCATAGATCGCGTTGCCCCAGGCGTTGATCGGGCCTTCCCGAGCCAGGACCAGCCGGATGTCAGCTTCGAGCTGCAGCACGCGCCTTGGCAGGTGGGTGAACAAGGCAGGATCGGCGGCGATCAGGAGCTTGGCGGAAGCAGGCCGGTCCGGGTCCAGAAGCGTAGCCAGTTCCTCATGGATGAGGGCGGAGATGCTGCTATCGGTTGAGGCTGGATGTTCGATCAGCAGGCTTTCGATTTGCACCAAGCCTAATCGATAACCGGCTAGCGCCGCCGCTCTCAGCTGCTCCGCCAGGGTTGACGACCGGCCAAACGGGTGTCTGAAGTCCCCAACTGCGATGATGTCGAAGAAAGCTGCTGACATGGTTTTGAGATGCGTTCCGATTTCTTTTTTCAGCATTAAGGAGAATGTTATTCAGTAGCATTTAGACCAAAGCGATTATGTCGTCGAGCATATGTACAATCGGTAGGGATTCGACAAAATTTGGTCATGAAACTCCAAGTGACCTCACCGCCAGCCAACGACTTTCGAGCGGTAACTCGACCGTAAGGTTTGCAGGTTTTTCAGACTTTGGCGTTTGCCGAGTATCCAGTTTGCAACATGCTAGGTTATTGGTTTTGCGTCAACTTTTTGAAATCTGCCGGGGTGATCTGCTTGAAGGTGATAGCTGAGCAGGAGCCTCCTTTCAAGATCGGAAACTCGGATAATTTGCTGGGCGATTTCATGTTCTGACAGTGTCCATTCGCTGCAGCCGGAACAAGGAGCCTGTGTATCAAAAAGGCTCATCTCGGGCAAAAAAAGCTGCTGATGCCGGAGCACTTTCACTTTCTTTCGCGAAAGCATGGTGGACCCTCTTGAAAATGCGGCGATTGGTGGCAGTCTGCCCCCTCTAAGCTGAACAAAGATTGGCTGCTTGCGCTCGAATTGAGATTAGGCGCGGGCACCTGGGCGGTGAAAAAAAGCCGCTTCTTCGGAGGAAATGCTCATGCGTTGGATGGCGACGGTGTACGCCAGTGTCAAGGCTTTGCTGATTGCTAGCCTGGCCGGTCAGCCGGGACCTGCTGAAGCGCAAAACTCAAGTGCCGATGATCGTGCTTGGGAAAGCGTGAAAGCATCGGGTTCGGCTGAAGCCTGTCAGCAATATCTAAGTGAGTTTCCCGCTGGTGCGCACGCCGAAGAGGCGTTTCGCTGCTTGGTGGAAGGCATCGTTCCTGCCAGTAGTGAGTACCGTCAGCCGGCAGCATTTGATATCTACTAGACCCATTCTCTGGGCCCTATACTCCTGTCATCGAGTAGGTGGACAGCGACAGGTTGCCCGTCCAGCCCCATAGAGCGAGCAGCGGATCAACCTCTGTTCTGATGCTGTGGGGCTGCCATGGCGCGTGATGGGCGAAGCTGCCCGGCTGCAGCAAAGCAGGCTGGTACTTGTCCGTCTGCCAGGCGGCCACGCCGCTCAGAACCAAATAGAGTTCTTCCGCTTCGTGGTGATGCGGCGGGTAGAAAATGCCGGCATGCTGGAGCAGGAGACCGAAGCGGCATTGATCGGACCGGATCATGCCATCAGGGCCGATGAGTTCCGCGACCGTGACCGCTGATGCAACCTCCGCATTGTCCCGCCCGCCCGCGGAGATCCGCCACGCCAGGATGTCGGCGATATTGGCTAAATGATCGAGCAGCGGATCAGCGCCGGCTTCGAGGACGCCGTTCAGAACCGAGCGGGCTGCCGGACCGGCGGGCAGCTTGCGGATGGTGCCGTTCGACGTGTCGTGAACAGCCCTGGACAGATGCTGCCCGATCTGGCTTTCATGGTGCCTGTAACGATCTGCGGCGCGGGTGAGGAATGAGGTCAGGCGGCTGTTTGCGTGCATGATATCAAGGCTATGTCCTTTGGCGGGGCCGGGCAACACGGCCGATCCCGCCTGGAACGAAAAGTCCCGTCGATGAGCGCTTTTCGGTAAGGCCGTGCTGAGCGACGATCACAAAGAAGACTCCTATTGGCTTGATGATCTGCCTGCTGCCGTCGGCCTGAACCAGAGCCTGCCCACGGCTGCTGATGTCCTCGTGGTCGGATCCGGCTATACCGGCCTGAACGCCGCTCTCCAGATTGCAAGGGGCGGGCGGAGCGTGGTCGTTTGCGAGGCAGGCGATCCCGGAGCCGGCTGCAGCACGCGCAATGGCGGGCAGATCAGCACCAGCATCAAGCCTTCGGTAAAAAAGCTCGCCCGGCGCTTCGGCCTGGAGCGGGCCCGGGCGATCCGGAACGAGGGTGCTGCCGCGCTGAACTGGATCGAAGACTTCGTGGCAAGCGAAACCATCGATTGCGACTTTCGCCGTGCCGGTCGGTTTCATGCAGCCCATACGCCCCAACATTTCGAGCAGTTGGTGCGTGAAGCGGAGCAAGCGGAGAAGGAAGAAGGAGTAACGTCATTTGCCGTGCCGAAGAGCGAGCAGCGAAGTGAACTTGGCACGGATGTGTATCAAGGGGGCGTGGTGTTCGCCGATCATGCGGCACTGCATCCAGGGAAATATCATCGCGGCTTGCTGAACAGGGCCTGCTCTGAAGGTGTCCAGGTCACGCCTTTTTGCGAGGTGCTCGCCATTGAGCGTGAGCGCGAAACGTTTAGTGTCCAAACATCGAAGGGTGTGATCACCGCAGAAAAAATCGTGGTTGCGACCAACGGCTACACGTCCAAGCTGACCCCTTGGCTGCAGCGCCGGGTTATCCCCATAGGCAGCTACATCATCGCCACCGAACCGCTGCCGCGCGACCTCGTCGACAGGCTTTTTCCCACGGACCGGGTGGTGAGCGATACCTGCCGCGTGGTGTATTACTACCGCGCCTCGCCAGATCGGACCCGTATTCTATTCGGCGGCCGTGTCTCGGCCTTCGAGTCGAATCCCAAGATCAGCGGCCCCTTGCTGCACGCCGATATGTGCCGGATTTTCCCCGAACTTGCGAACACGAAAATCTCTCATTCCTGGATGGGCACGGTCGCCTACACCTTCGACGAACTTGCCCATACCGGCAGCCATGAAGGTATTCACTACGCGATGGGCTATTGCGGCTCGGGTGTATCGATGGCTAGCTATTTGGGGATGCGCATGGGTCTGCGCGTGCTGGGGCGAAGCGAAGGCAGAACCGCCTTTGATGACCTGCCGTTTCCGACGCGCCCGCTCTATAATGGCAGGCCATGGTTTTTGCCGTCGATCGTGGCCTGGTACCGCTGGCGCGACCGTCTCGACTTCGGGCGCGCGGTGTGATGATCTTGGATTGTTGGAGGTCGGAGAAGCTACGGCGTTGGTGACAGAAGAAACGCCCATCAAAACCCGACAGCCGGATAGGCGGTCGGCAGTAGCAAACAAGGGAGATCAGGGATGAAAACGCACGTCTATGGAACTGTGGCGGCCGCCGCCCTCTTGGCGGGAACGGCGCTGGCGCAGGAAAAATCGGTTACCATCGCGTCCTGGGGTGGTTCCTATCAGGAAGCGCAAAGCAAGGCGTTGTTCCAGCCGGCATCCGAGGCAACCGGCGTGGTCGTCAAAGAGGAAACTTACGGTGGCATGTCCGACATCCGCCTGCAGGTGCAAAGCGGTGCGGTGACCTTGGATATCGTGGCCAGCGGTTCGGGCTCCGCTTCCCGCGCAGCAGCTGAAGGGTTGCTCGAGGAGCTTGATTACAGCGTCATCGACGTCTCGACCTTCTATCCGACGCTGAAGATGAGCCATTGCGTCGGCGGTGACGTTTTTTCCACCGTCTATGCCTGGAACACCGACACCTATGGCGATGCCGGCCCGCAAAGCTGGGCGGATTTCTGGGATGTCGAAAAATTTCCAGGCAAACGCGCCTATCGCGGCAAGGTCGCAGGTGCTCTCGAGCCTGCCCTGATGGCCGATGGCGTGGCGCCGGCGGACGTCTACGAGGTCTTGGGTTCGGAAGAAGGTATTGAACGAGCTATCGACAAGATCCGCGAGCTGAAACCCCATATCGACGTTTTCTGGTCCTCAGGCGCGCAGCATGCGCAGCTGATGAAGGATGGCGAGGTCGACATGACGACGGGCTGGAACGGCCGTTTCGATGTCGCCAAGGCCGATGGTGCCAAGGTCGCCTACAGCTTCGAGCAGGCGCTCTTGGACTATGACTGCTTTGCCATCCCGAAAGGGGCGCCCAACAAGGACGTCGCGATGGAATTCCTGGCCGAGATCTCCAAGGCCGAATACCAGGCGAACCTGCCGAAATACATTACCTACGGTCCCACCAACAAAGCAGCCTACGACCTCGGCACCATCGATGAGGCCACGGCTAAAGCGCTGCCGTCCCACCCCGACAATGCCGCAAAGCAGCTTCCGGTCGACATCGAATGGTATGCGAAATGGGAAACTGTCGCTGCCGAGATGTACGAAGAAATGCTCACCGAATAGCTGCCGAGGGCAGCTTCCTTGACAAGGATCGGGCGGATGGCTGGTGACCGTTCGCCCGATCGCCACCCTTGGGAAGAGAGGCAGGCTTGAGTCACATAGAATCCGAAGCCCTGCCGATCACGATCCGAGGCGTCACCAAGACTTACGGGCAGGTTCATGCACTGGATGATGTCAGCCTCGACATACGAAGCGGTGAATTTCTAACGCTCCTCGGCCCGTCCGGTTCGGGCAAGACGACATTGCTGATGGTGCTTGCAGGCTTCACCCGGCCGGATTGCGGCAGCATCAAGTTTGGTGAGGACCAGGTCATCCGAACACCACCTCACCGCCGAGGTGTAGGGGTGGTGTTTCAAAACTACGCACTGTTTCCCCACATGACGGTGGCCGGCAATGTCGGCTACCCGCTTCGTCTTCGTCAGGTTCCAAGAGCCGAGATTGCGCGGCGCATCGAGCAGGCACTGGAGACCGTGCAGCTCGGTGGCTATGGCGAACGGCGCATCGATCAGCTCTCGGGCGGAGAAAAGCAGCGGGCGGCGCTGGCACGGGCGATCATCTTCGAGCCGCGTATACTCCTGATGGACGAGCCGCTTTCCGCCCTGGACAAGAAGCTCCGGGACCGGATGCAGATCGAGCTTCGCCATCTCCATGAAAAGCTGGGCATGACCACTGTCTATGTCACCCACGACCAGCGCGAGGCGCTCACCATGTCGGACCGGATCGCGGTCATCAATCATGGCAAGGTGATGCAGCTCGGCGATCCCGAGAGCATCTATGACCGGCCGGCAAACCGTTTCGTCGCCGATTTCATCGGCGAGTCGGCATTCCTGCCGGTTGCCCGCAAAGGCGATCAGCTCTGCCATGGAGACACGCCGCTCAGCATCGGCGGCGTCATTCCCGAGGCCGATAAGCTGTTGGTGATGATGCGGCCGGAACGGATACAGATCCTCCGCAGGGGCGGCGGCGATCCCCTGATGAACCGCTTCGCCGGCACGGTTGCCGACGTGGTCTATCAGGGCGACAGCTACCTACTGAACGCCCATCTCGCTGATGGCACCGAGGTCGGGCTTCGCGGTGTCATCCGCCGCGGTACCATCAACGATCTGCCTGCTCCGGGCAGTCTGATTACCTTTGGGCTTCATGCCGACGATACCGTGCTGATTTCGGACGACGAGGCTTAGGCGTGCAGGCGGTGGTGACGGCTGAGCTTCATCAGACCTCGACCGAGGTTCATGCGGACGGCCTTCGCCGGGATGCCCGTCTGGAACGGCTTGCCCTGTTCGGCCTCTGCTCGCCAGCACTTCTTTTGGTGCTCATCATCCTGGTCATCCCGGTCGGCTGGCTGTTCTTCGTCTCGTTCATCGGCGCCGAGGGCGGTTTCTCGCTCGAAAACTACCAGCGCATGATAGCCAGGAAATCCTACGCCCGGATTTTCCGGACCACCTTCGAGGTGAGCCTGCTGACCACCGGCCTTTGCATGCTGATCGGCTACCCGCTCGCCTATTTCCTCTCGCAGCTGCCGAGCCGGGTCGCCAATCTCTGCCTGATCACCGTGCTTCTCCCCTTTTGGACATCGCTCCTGGTGCGCACCTATGCCTGGCTGGTCCTCCTGCAGAAGCGCGGCCTGGTGAATGCCTGGGCGATGGACATCGGCCTTTGGGACGAGCCGATCAAGATCGTGCACAACCTGACCGGCACGCTGATCGGCATGGTCCACATCATGCTGCCCTTCCTGATC
The DNA here is from genome assembly GCA_965204405.1 of Geminicoccaceae bacterium. Taxonomy (GTDB): domain Bacteria; phylum Pseudomonadota; class Alphaproteobacteria; order Geminicoccales; family Geminicoccaceae; genus JANQPX01. The sequence goes on along the minus strand of CBDBEN010000005.1, from coordinate 3,439,669 downwards.
CTTCCGGTCTACGGCTCGATGAAGGCGATCGACCGCGACTATCTGAAGGCCGCCTCCAGCCTCGGTGCCAGCCCGATGCGCGCTTTCTGGACGGTCTTTTTTCCGCTTTCCGCACCGGGGCTTTTTGCTGGCACGCTGATCGTGTTCGTCCTTTGCCTCGGTTTTTTCGTGACCCCCGCCGTGCTTGGCGGTGGCAAGGTCATCATGGTCTCGATGAAGATCGCTTCCAACATCGAGCTTTTCGTCAATTGGGGTGCTGCCAGTGCCCTGGGTGTCGTTCTGCTGGTGCTGACCATCGGCATTCTCTGGATTGCCTCGCGGTTTTTGCGCCTCGAAGCACTCACCGGTGGTGGCCACTGACGATGATGGATTGGCTGAACAGTCCCGCCTCGGAAACTCAGATCACCCATGGCCGGCGGCTGTGGCTCTATGGTCTTTCGGTGATCATCATGCTGTTGCTGGTGGCGCCGACCCTGATCGTCGTGCCGATGTCGTTCTCCGACTCCCAATATCTGGAGTTTCCGCCGGAAAACTGGTCGACCCGCTGGTATGAGCATTATATCGGCTCGGCGGCATGGATGGCGGCGACACGGACGTCGCTGATGGCCGCCTTTTTGACGACGCTGGTGGCAACGCCGCTCGGCGTGCTGGCGGCCTATGGGCTACATGGCTCCAGCTTCCGGCTCGGCCGGCTGGTCTTCGTGCTGCTGATCACGCCGATGATGGTGCCGCTGATCCTGATCGCGATCGGCGCCTTCTATGTCTATGTGAAGCTCCAGGTTCTACATACCATGATAGGATTGGTGCTGGCGCACACGCTGCTTGCCCTGCCGCTGGTCTTGATCGTCACCGGGTCGGCACTCAAGAGTTTCGATATGAACCAGGAACTCGCCGCCCGAAGCCTGGGCGCGCCGCGCTGGAAGGCATTCTTGACCGTGACCTTGCCGCAGATCCGCTTTGCAGTGATCACCAGCGCGCTGCTGTCCTTCCTGACATCCTTCGACGAGGTGGTGGTGGCGATGTTCATCTCAGGCGGCGACAATGCGACGCTTACCCGCAACATGTTCAACGCCCTTCGCGATCAGATCGATCCGACCATCGCCTCGATCTCGACGATCATGATCGTGATCACCACGCTCCTGATGGCGCTCGCCCAGTTTTTCGGCCGGTCAAGGTCAGGCACCGCCTGATGGACTATGATTACATCATTATCGGTGCAGGTTCCGCGGGCTCGGTGCTGGCCAACCGTCTGAGTGAAGGTGGTCGCCATACCGTTCTGGCTCTGGAAGCCGGCGGGTCCGATCGAAAGTTCTGGATCCGGATGCCCATCGGCTACGGCAAGACCTTCTTCGATCCCAAGGTCAATTGGAAATACACCACCGAGCCCGTTCCAGGCCTCGGCGGCAGGCAAAGCTATTGGCCGCGCGGCAAGGTGCTGGGGGGCTCAAGCTCGATCAATGCGATGGTCTATGTGCGCGGTCATCCTGGAGACTATGACGACTGGACCGCCGTTGCGCCTGGATGGAGCTGGGCCGATGTCGCCCCGATCTTCAAACGGATGGAGACCTGGTCTGGCGGTAGCGACACACACCGCGGCGGCCGTGGGCCACTGCATGTGCAGGACATCACCGGTGAGGTTCATCCCCTTTGCCAGACCTTCTTGGCCTCGGCCCAGGACATCCAGATTCCGATCAACCCCGACTACAATGGTGCCTCGATGGAAGGGGCCGGAATTTACCAGATCACCACCAAAGACGGCCTTCGCGCCTCGACTGCGCGCTGCTATCTGCGCCCCGCCTTGAAACGGCCCAATCTGGATCTGAAGACGCGGGCGCTGGCTACTCGTATCTTGTTCGAAGGAAAACGGGCAGTCGGCATTGCCTATCGTCAGAACGGCCAGGATCTGGTCGCCAAGGCAAGGTGCGAGGTGGTGCTCTGCGGTGGCGCCATCAACTCACCGCAGCTTTTGCAGCTCTCAGGCATCGGGCCGGGCGCGATGCTTCAGGAGCTTGGCATCGACGTTGTGCAGAATGCACCCCATGTCGGGCAAAACCTGGAGGATCACCTCGGCCTCGACAATCTCTATCGTACCCATGTGCCGACTCTGAACCAGATTCTCGGGCCTTGGCTCGGCAAGCTCAGGGTCGGCCTGCAGTTCCTGCTGATGCGCCAGGGTCCGCTCAGCCTCAGTATAAACCAGGCCGGCGGCTTCGTGCGCTCCAGCCCGGACCTGGAGCGCCCGGATCTCCAGCTCTACTTCTCCCCGGTCAGCTACACGCGGGTGCCGCCCGGCAAGCGGGAGATGATGAGCCCCGATCCGTTTCCGGGCATCCTCTTAGGCTTCAATGCCTGCAAGCCAACCAGCAGAGGCCATCTCCGGATACGATCGCCGGACCCTTTGGAAGCACCGGCGATCCAGCCGAATTACCTGTCCACCGACGAGGACATCGGTCTCATGCTGAAAGGGGTCAGGCTGCTGCGCAAGCTTGCCGCAGCACCGGCCTTCAGCGCCATTATCAAGGACGAAATCAAGCCGGGCGCCGACATCATTCTGGACAGGGACATCGAAGCCTTCGCGCGGGAACATGCCTGGACCGTGTTTCATCCCTGCTGCACCTGCCGAATGGGGGATGACCCCGCAGCCGCCGTGGTGGATGCAAGGCTCTGCGTTCACGGGATCGATGGGCTGCGGATCGCTGATGCCTCGATTTTTCCGAGCATTCCCACGGGGAACACCAATGCACCTGCGATCATGGTGGGCGAAAAGGCCGCCGAGATGATGTTAGCGGATGCGGGAGCGATGTCATGAAGATCAGGAGCATCGAAAGCTTCTGCAACGCGTTCGTAGGCTTTGTCCGAGTGACTGCCGAAGACGGCCAGGAGGGCTGGGGGCAGGTTTCGGCCTATCACGCCGACATCACCTGCCAGGTACTGCACCGGCAGGTGGCGCCCTGGACTCTCGGTCAGGACATGGACGACCTCGACGATCTCCTGGATCTGGTGACCGAGCGGGAGCATAAGTTTCCGGGCTCCTATCTCCGTCGCGCCCTTGCCGGGCTCGACACCGCGATCTGGGATCTTCGCGGCAAGCGGGCGGGAAAGCCGGTCGCCGAACTCCTGGGCGGCACGCCCGGAACGATCCTTGCCTACGGCTCCTCGATGAAGCGGGACATCACGCCGAGGGATGAGGCCGAACGTCTGAAACGCCTTCGGGACGAAAACGGTTTCACTGCCTTCAAAGTGCGTGCCGGTGCCGAAGTAGGCCGTAACCGGGACGAGTGGCCGGGGCGTACCGAGGAGATCATTCCGACGGTTCGAGCAGAGCTGGGCGCCGATATCGATCTTCTAATCGACGGCAATAGCTGCTTCACGCCCGAGCGCGCAATCGAGGTCGGCCGCATGCTCGAAGACCACGGCTACTGCCACTTCGAGGAGCCTTGCCCCTATTGGGAGTTGGAGCAGACCAAGCGGGTCACCGATGCTCTCGACATCGACGTCGCCGGCGGTGAGCAGGACTGCGATTTGCCGACCTGGCGGCGCATGATCGACATGCGCGCCGTCGACATTGTCCAGCCGGATGTTTGCTACTTGGGCGGTATTTCTCGTACCTTGCGTGTGGCGAAAATGGCTGAGACTGCGGGTTTGCCGGTGACGCCCCACGCCGCCAATCTATCGCTGGTGACGCTCTTCACCATGCATCTGCTCCGGGCCATTCCCAATGCCGGCAACTATCTCGAATTCTCGATCGAAGGCAGCGACTACTACCCCTGGCAGGACGGCCTCTTCGTCCAATGCCCCTACGCAATCGAGGACGGCCGGGCGAGGGTGACGGACGCGCCGGGATGGGGCATCGATATCCATCCTGACTGGCTGGCCAAGTCACACTATCAGCAATCCAAGCTGCCGGACTGACGCAGTTTCGTAAAGCGATTCTCATCAGTACCCGTCTGCACCGCCGCCAAGTAACGCCTATCGACGCCGTCGATTATTCGTTGAGCTGGATGAGGAGGTGGCCTTCTTCGACGCGGATATCCTTGATGCCGTCGGCGAAGGCGGACCAAAAGCCGTCCTGGCCGCCGAACTCGCGGACCAGATCGACATTCTTCAGCCCACCAAGCCAGGCATTGGGGATGGGGACGCCCCAAACGCTGACGCCCTTCAGAACGACGGTCGGGCGGCTGTTGGTGTAGGCCAATTCGGCGCCGGCGCTCACTTTCAAGGTCTTGCCGCCAAGAAAGGGAAAATCCGGGTCCAGATCGATCAGGAGCTTGGCGCTTGCGACATCGTCGGCAAGGTCGATCACCAGCCGTTCGGCGAGATCGGTGCCCTCGGCGAGGAGCGCGTTCAGCTCACGCTCGGTGAGCCTGATCCGGCGCTTTTCCGGATCCTCGCTATAGGGTTCGGGTGCGGTGTCATCGGCGGCTGCAGCCGTTGCCGGCTCGTCGTCACCAAGGCCGATCTGCTCGAGCTTGGTGGTCAGGACCTCCTGCTCTTCGGAGGTGAGCTGGACCGGCTCGAAGCTCTTGGCGAAAAGCTGGCTGTTGATCAGCCAGATGGTGGCGCCGGCGGTCACGAGCATCGTCACCAGGACGATGCCCAGGATGGGCAGGCAGCCAAGCTTGTTTTCCTTTGCCACCGTTTCAGTCGTCAACCCAGAGCTCCCTTTAAGCCTTCATGCCAAGTGGTTGCAGGCTAGCGCATTCGAAATGAACGATAGCTGAGCAACGTCAGGTGGCTCTGCTATAGCGGCGATCGGGAGCGGAGGATACAGCGTTGTCGAAGGGAGGTATGTCCGACCGGCTTCTTTGGGGCACCAGTCAAGCCATACCTCCCTTGATTTGCCTCTTTAGTCCGAGGAACTTCCCGGGAGGCTGCCGGTTCCATGACCGGCCATGCCGCCGGTCACTTCTTCGGTCGCCTCTTCGGCAAGCTCCTCCGGCAGGATCAGGTTCAAGACGATCGCGATCAGCGCCGCCGGAAGGAGACCGGACGTCATCAGGATACGAAGGGTGTCCGGGAGATACTGCACAGCCTTCGGCTCAAGCTGCAGACCGAGGCCGATCGCAAGCGCGATTGCAAAGATCACCATATTGCGCCGGTTCCAGTGAACATCCGAAAGCATCGAGATGCCGGCTGCGACCACCATGCCGAACATCACGATCACACCGCCGCCGAGCACCTCGATCGGCACGGTGCGGATGATGCTGCCGACCTTGGGGATTAGGCCGCAGATGATCAGGAAAATCGCCCCGCAGGTCACCACATGGCGGCTCATCACGCCGGTCATGGCGATCAGCCCGACATTCTGGCTGAATGACGTGTTGGGGAGGCCGCCGAAGATGCCCGCAAAAGCCGAGCCCACACCGTCGGCATAGGTGGCCCCTTCGATTTCCTTGTCCGTCGCCTCGCGCCCGGCACCACCCTTGGTGATCCCGGAGACATCGCCCACCGTCTCTACGGCGGAGACGAAGGCCATCAGGCAAAAGCCGATCACGGCGGCAGCCGAGAACTCGAAGCCATATTTGAAGGGCGAAGGAAGAGCGAAGGCGGCAGCTTTGTCCCAACTACCGGTGATTGCCTCGACCGACAGCATGCCCACGGCCAAGGCGTAGATGTAGCCTGCGATCAAACCGATAAGCACCGCAGACACGGCGAGCATGCCGCGGGTGAAGAACTTCAGGCCCAAGGTGACGACGATCACCACCAGCGCTGCCGACCAGTTCAGGAGGCTGCCGAATTCCGGCAGATCGTTCTGCAGGGCGGGAACGCCGCCTGCGGCATATTGAATGCCGACCTTCACCAGGGCAAGGCCGATCAGGGTCACGACCAGGCCTGTAACCAGCGGCGGCAGGGCAAAGCGGATCCTGCCGATGATCGTACCGAGCAAGGCATGGAAGATACCGCCGATGATGACACCGCCGAACAGGGCGGCCAGTCCATCGACACCTTTGCCGGCCACCAGCGGGATCATGATCGGCAGGAAGGCAAAGCTGGTGCCTTGCACCACCGGCAGGGCAGCACCCACCGGTCCGAGCGTCACGGTTTGCAGCAGGGTGGCGATGCCTGCAAAAAGCATCGACATCTGAATGAGATAGAGGAGTTCCGGAAAGTCGGGCGAATTCGAGCCGAACCCGAAGCCGGCAGCACCGGCGACGATGATCGCCGGCGTGACGTTCGAGACGAACATCGCCAGAACATGCTGAATGCCGAGCGGAATCGCTTTGTGAAGCCCCGGCGTATAGTTGGGATCGCGGAGCTGTTCCGGCGTTCCTATTGACGTATCGGCCATCGGTCTGTTCCTCCCCTGACGGCTATGGATGCTCCACTGAGCATCATCGGACCGCCTTTGTCACCAAGATTAATGTACAATATTCGCTGAATTTGGTGAAGGGTGGGGGCAGTATGAGGGTATGTCGGCGATTTGGTCCGAATGATGGGGGCCAGGCAACAGGACCGGCTGGCCTATCGCGGCAGCATATCTCTCAGGCGCAGCTGCGCGATCCGTTCGACCTGGCGGCAGGCCTCGGCGAACTCGGCATCGCGGTCCTGGGCTAACCTTCGCTGAAAAGCGGCGAGAATGCTGGGCTTGTCGTGGTCGCGCACCGCGATGATGAACGGAAACCCGAATTTCGTGACATACGCATCGTTCAAATCGGAGAAGGTGGCAAGTTCCTCATCGGTCAGCAGGTCCAGCCCGGCCTGGGCCTGCTCGGCGGTCGATTCCGCTGTCAGCCTCCCGGCCCTCGCCAGCTTGCCCGCCAGGTCCGGATGCGCTTTGAGGACTCCCAGCCGTTCGTCAGGCGCCGCCTTTCGAAAGACATCCGCAAGAATGGCATGCAGGGCATCGGCCTGATCGCAGGTTTGTCCATGCAGCCACCGGTAGCTCCGATCAGCAATCCAGGGCGAATGCTCGAACACGCCGCCGAAGGCCTTGACGAACGTTGGCCGGCTCATCGCCGACGGTCTGCTTAACGCGCTTTGGACTGTGGTTCTCATCATATTTTCGCTACCAACCAAGATCACGGGATAGATGTGGCGATTATAGGCATTGCAAGCCCATATCAAAATGGTGGGCTGGCGGGCACTACTGACTAAAAGGCGACATCAGCTCTGTTCAGCTCGCCATCCCTCTCGGTTCAGTGCCTGCCGCATCACCAAGTTTGTTGTCGGTGTGCATGCGGGCCGCAAGAGGCGCTAGAAGAAAGAGGACGGTAGGTTTTGGAATTATAGGTGAATTTTGTGGAATTTTTATAAACTTTCGATGTTTGCCTGGTCGTCGTCTATTCATCCAACGTTCATCTAACAGCATCGCGACACCATTATGCTTCACCTCGCTTCTCTTGCATTTCTTATGCTGATCGCAACAACCGGACATGCCTTCGCCTATATCGATCCGGGCGTGGGCAGCATTCTGCTGCAAAGTCTGGTCGCGCTTGTCGCTGCTGCCTCCGTGACGGTCGGCTATTACTGGCAGCGCATCAAAAGCTTCTTCAGATCGAGCGACAGCACTTCGGAGCCCAACAAGGGACAAGCGGAAAATCAGGACTGACGATGCAGGCTCCGGCTCAGGTTCCGGGCTCCTTTCGCGATCCCGCAGGCAAGGTTTTTCGATCCGGCGACCGTATCTTCAGGACTATCGCCGAAGGTGCGGTCCTTGACTATGAGCATGTCAGGGATGCGGGCCTGCTGGAGCGGCTCGCCGCCGAAGGGCTGCTGACAGGAGCAGCTGAAGTCGATCCGGATATTCTCGGCGAGGATGGACGAAACGCCCGATATGTGATTGAGCATCCTAAGATTCCCTTCATCACATTTCCCTATGAATGGCCGTTTTCAGCGCTTAAGGCTGCTGCGAAATTGCATCTGGAACTGCATCTCTGCCTGATCGAGCATGACGTTACGCTTTCCGATGCCAGCGCCTACAATATCCAGTTCAACGGCCCGAAGCCGACCTTTATCGACACACTTTCGCTTAGGCGCTACCGCGATGGTGAATACTGGCTGGGCCATCAGCAGTTCTGCGACCAGTTTCTCAATCCGCTGCTGCTGCGCGCGCATCTGGGCATGCCCCACAATGCCTGGTACCGGGGTAGCCTGGAGGGCATTTCCAGCGCCGAGCTAGCACGCCTCCTGCCCCTTCGCAGCAAGCTGTCCTGGCGGATCGCTAGCCAAGTGGTGCTGCCTGCGAAGTTGCAGCGCAAGGCGATCAGCAATGCGGATCAAACGCCGTCCAAGATGCCGGAGCGCCGGCTCGCCAAGCCAGCGTTCAAGGCGATGCTCAGCCAGCTTCTAAGCTGGGTCGATAAGCTCAAGCCTGCCGATACCGGCAAGACGATCTGGCAGGACTATACCCAGACCCACAGCTACGACGATCCGGAAGAGCTGGCCAAACGCGACATGGTCGCCGCGTTTGTCAGCGCCACCAAACCGGCGTTGCTGTTCGATTTCGGCTGCAATACCGGTGCTTACAGCGCTCTCGCCCTCGAAATGGGAGCCGGATCGGTCATCGGATTCGACATGGACCAAGGTGCGCTGGATGGGGCATTTGCGCGTGCTGTAGACGATGACCTTGCCTTTTTGCCGCTCTATCTGGATGCGGCCAATCCCAGCCCGGCTCAAGGATGGCGTCAGGCCGAGCGGCCAGGGCTTGCCGACCGCGCGCCGGCGAATGCTTTGCTTGCTCTGGCCTTCGTGCATCATCTGGCCATCGCCCGCAATATTCCGCTCGATCAGCTGCTGGCCTGGCTGACCAGCTTGGCACCAGCCGGCGTCATCGAATTTGTGCCCAAGAACGATCCGACGGTGCAGCGCATGCTGGCGCTGCGTGAGGATATCTTCGGGAACTATGATGTCGCGCATTTCGAGGCGGCGCTGAAAAGCCGCGTGCGAATCGTCGAGCGCCAAGTGGTTTCGGCGTCGGGACGCGAGCTTTTCTGGTACAGCTCCACCTAATGTCGTCTTCACTTCCAGCAGGATCAGCCTCGACTGTCTTCGGCGGGCAGCATTATCTGCTCGCGACCGCACCGTTCGTGGTCGTCTTTCTGATCATGCCTTGCGAATTGTTCTTCAATCAGACCGAGGAGTGGGAACTTACGCTCGGCCAGCTCGCTTTTCTGCCGATCACGGGCACTCTTTGCGTGCTGGTCGCCTGGATCCTGCTTGCCGGAGTCGCGGCGTGGAGACCATGGATCGCGCGTGGCGTCGCCTTATCGTTGTTTATCCTTGGCTGGTATCTGCTTCTTGCTGATCTCTACGCATCCGTGCAGATCGATCGCCTCGATGGTACTGAGCTGACAAGTGATGAGCCGCTTAAATACACGCTGCTCGAAGTAGGGATCGGCTTGGTTTGCGTGTCTCTTCTGACCTTTCTCCTGCGCGGAAAGGGGGAGCAGATCGCGGCGGTTCTTGCGGCATTTCTGGCTCTTGTCGGGATCGGTTATGCGGGTTTCGTGCTGATATATCTGCTCACACCGGAACCCGTCATTGCCAGAACCGAGCCTGATACCAGGTCGAGCAATGGCAATGTCTACCATATCGTGCTCGACCGGATGCAGACCGATGCCTTTCTCGAAGCCGTCGACCGTGCGGATGCGCGAAAGTCATTTCGAGGTTTCGAGCTGTTTCGAAACAACACCGCCAACTACCTTACGACCGTTCCGTCCCGCGCCAGCTATCTAACCAGTACCTTCTACCACACCGGTGACTACAAGGATTGGTTCCGCGAGATCTGGCGGGAGCAAGGCATCCAAAGGATGCTCTCGGATCAGGATTATCGCGTGTGGAACTACGCACCATTCCGGCAGTGGGATGATGAGAATGTCGATGTTTTTTACTACCTGAGGGATATCTACCATGAGCGGACCGGCATTCCCTACAGTGGGTTTTCCGACTTTGTGATGCTCTGGCTGCTTCGGCCCGTTCCCAATCCACTGACCGAGGAGGCTTTGCCGTTTGCCGGAAGCGCCGGAGATCTGCTGCTTGCCGGCTTGAGTAGCTTGTCGGGCTCGAACCCAAATGCCGATGACGAGCCGAAGCGCCTTACCGTGAACAAGGGCATCGAAGTCGTTGCGAGCAAATACATGTTCGAGCAGCTGGTCGCTGATGAAGCTCTTCGCGGCGGCACAGGCGAGTATGTATATGCACACGCTGTCCTGCCGCATATTCCCTATGTTCTTGATGCAGACTGCGCTTACTATGATCCGCATGCCGAGAGCCGTGATGATGCCGGCCACAGGCGCGCCTATCTCGATCAGTCCACCTGCTCGATCAGGCTGATCGAAGACTTTCTCATCCGGCTGCAGACGCTCGGCCACTATGATAGTGCTACGATCCTGCTGCATGCCGATACCGGCGCTGAAGAGGGGTTCCTGTCCGATCCGCCGGACTATCGTGCTGCAAGCACCACGCTCGGCAGGCCCGACAACGAACTCCTATCCGGAGCCAACGCTTTGCTGATGATCAAGCGGCCGAATGACACCGGACCGCTTCGGGAAACCAAGCAATTGACCCAGCTTGTGGACCTGTATCCCAGCCTTGCAGATATTCTCGGTCTTGAGAAGCTGATCGACCATCCTATCCATGGCCGCTCGATTTACGCCGATGGGAATAATCACCGGGAAGTCCGCTTTGCCTTCGATCCCGATGAGCTCTCGGGCGCCAATCTCATCGAGGTGCGGATCGAGACGCCTGAAGACCTGCAGCACTCACCTCTGACCGTGATTGGGCCCGTCCGGGAGAGGGCGCATTGGCGGGATGAAATCCTGCACGCCAAGTGAACTGATCATTTGACACGCTTTCCGGGCGGCCTCTAAATTAGCCTATGCTGCTGGTGTGGATACGCGCTTTGCGGGTGTTGTTGGTATTTTAATTGTATTGAAAGTTGTTGCTGCGGGTGAGGGGTCCTGCTAGGACGGCTTCAATTTGAGTGAGGTTACCAAAAAAAGAAAGAATCGAGAAGGAACGCAGAAATGAGCTGGAGCCGCTTTGGGCTGATAGTCGGCAGTTTTCTTCTACTTGGTCAGGGGGCCCTCAGTGAGCGATCTTCGGCGGAGCAGCTTCGCCAGACGGTCCATTTGAAAGATGGGCGTGTCTTTGAAGGGCGCATTCTGAAGACAGATCTGAACACCATGGCGGTGTCGCGGGCAGCCGGCGGTATCCGGTTGATGTCCAACAATGCGATTGCCGAGATGCGGTTCGATCCGGGTAACGGCGATCCGCTGGTATTTCATTTCGAGCACTGGATCAATGGTGCCGCCAAGATCGAACGCCAGGGGCGCATCGTCGTGATCGAGGATTGGGTTGAACCGGATCCAGCCCAGGTAGCGGCTGTCTCCGCAAAGGCCGACACCGTACCGCCGGATCTTTCATTCAGCTTGGTGGCGGGTGAAGAAGGCGGTCGTCCTACCCTCATTCAGCTCAAGCTTTCCAAACCGGCATCTGCTCCGATATCGATCATCTATACTACAAGCGACGGTACGGCCACAGCAGACGCGGACTACAAAGCGCTTGCTGGTGTCCTGACCTTTGAGGAGGGGGAGCAGGTCAGAGAACTCGAGGTTCCGATCGTCGATGATGGGCTGGCTGAAGACGCCGAGTTCCTGAAGCTTATCGTCAATGCCGATCCGAATTTCGTGAAGCTCAATGGCAATGACGAAATTATGGCTCTCATTCGAGATAATGACTGATTTTCCTGGATCCATAAGAAATAACGAAGAAACCGAGGCTTGAGATGAACCGAAGACAAACCCTAGGCACGATGCTTGCGATTGCCTGCCTGACGACAACAGCCGTCGACGCCGCCGACGCTGTGCGGGTCGGGTTTCAGCGGGTCTACAACCCCTGGAAGGTAGCGATCGCCCAGGGCGATTTCGAGCAGGCGACCGGCTGGGAGATCGAGTGGAAGAGATTCGACAGCGGCGCCAAGGTGATCAAGGCGATGGCCGCGGGTGACGTCGATATCGCGCTCGCCGGATCAAGCCCGATTGCTGCGGGTATCAATAGTGGCATCGACCTTCAGCTCTTCTGGATCGCCGAGGATATTGCTTCAGCCGAAGCGATGGTGGTGCGCGATGGTTCGAACATCGATCCGACCAAACCCGCTACCCTGAAGGGCAAGAAGATCGGTGTACCGTTCGTGTCGACCACGCATTTTCACACTCTCTTCGCGCTTGAGGTCTGGGGAATCGACCCCGGCGAGGTCGAACTTGTCGACATGCAGCCCAACGACATTGCCGCCGCATGGGAAGAGGGTGAAATCGATGCCGGCTTCGTCTGGGATCCGGCGCTAGGCCGAATCAAGGAAACCGGGACGGTTATGATTACGTCAGGCCAACTGTCCGAGCTTGGCAAAGCGACCTTCGACGGTTTGGTGGTCATGCGGCCATTCGCGGAAGCGCGCGCCGATGGCATGGTGAATTTTGTCAGAGTCCTAGGTGAAGCCGATGCTGCCTATCGCGACGACCCGGAAGCCTTTACGCCGGATTCGAAGGAGGTGCAGATTATCGTCAGCCTGGTTGGCGGCAATCCGGTGGATGTGCCCGACGTTCTGGCGCTCTATGCCTTCCCTTCGCTTCAGGAGCAGGCATCCGACCGCTGGCTGGGCGGCGGTGCCGAAGGGGGGGCTGTGAAGGCGATTCGGTATACGTCGGAGTTTCTGCAGGAGCAGGGCAAGGTAAGCCAAACGCTGGATGATTACAGCCGCTTCGTCACGGCCAGATATGTAAATGCGGCCCTGTCACGTTAGCAGGTGGAATTACCAAGCCGCCAACCGTCTGCTGGTTCGCATCGGTCTGTAGTCTCAACCCTCTCTCCAGAGCCCATAAGGCTTTGGCCCTGGGCTGGCGGCGATCATTTTCTGATGGCCGTCCTGATCTGAAAATAGCCGATCGCGGTGATGGTCTCCGTGATCGCCGTGGTGGCCGCGCAGCTGCCATGCCGAGTGCAGGGAAAGGCAGCTTCGGTCGATTGCCGACAGCCCGTCCCAGCCGCCGAGCGTCAAGATCCTGTCCATGTCCTGGCGAAGAATTTCCAGGATGTTGCTCACGCCATCCTTGCCGGCGACAGCGAGCCCGAAGAGATGGGGGCGGCCGATCAAACAGGCGGTCGCCCCTAATGCCACGGCCTTGATGACGTCGCTGCCGCGGCGGATGCCACCGTCGATCAGAACCGGCACCCGGTCGGCGACCTGGTCGGCGATCGCCGGGAGTGCTCTAACCGAGGAAATCGCGCCATCAAGCTGCCGGCCGCCATGGTTGGAGACGATCAGGCCGTCGATCCCATGTTCGAGCGCGAGCCGTGCTTCCTCCGGATGCAGGACACCCTTTAGCAGCAGCGGTCCGGACCAGATCGATCGCAGCCAGTCGACGTCGCGCCAGCTCATGGTGGGATCGAGGAGGTCCGCAACATACTTGCCGAGGGAAAGAATGTCCTGGCGCTCCTTGGTGGCATAATTGGCCATGGTAATCCTGGGACTTCGCGCCATCCTCATCAGCCAGGGAAGATGGCGGACCAAGGCAAGTCCATCCCGAAGCTTGGGCTTGGGCGGAATCATGAACCCGTTTTCCAAGTCCCTTTCACGCTGACCCAGGACCTGATTGTCGATGGTGAGAACCAGCGCCTTGTAGCCTGCTTCCCGGGCGCGCTCGGCGAGCGATTTGACCAGGCCGCGATCCCGGTACATGAACGTCTGAAACCACTTCGGCCCCGGTGACTGGTTGGCGAGGTTCTCGATGGTCACGGTGGAGGCGTGGCTCATGGTGTAGATGGTGCCGGCATCCTTGGCCGCTTCAGCGGCATGAACCTCGCCATGAGGCCAGACCATGCCGCTAAGCCCGGTGGGGCCGATCAGAACCGGCATCGAGAGCTGCTGGCCGAACAGCTCGATCGAAAGGTCCCTGGTGGAGGTGCCCATCAGGGGCTGCGGCACGAACTCGATGTCGCCGAAGTCGGTCTCGTTTCGTTGTGTGGTGATTTCATCCTCGGCACCACCGTCGATGAAGTCGAACACCATCTTAGGCAGCCGGCGCTCGGCCCTCCTGCGATAAACGGCAAGGCTATAGGTGTTTTTTCTGGACTTCATGGGGGTCTAGCGCCTCCGAACGTTCCCTTCGCGACGGTCTCTGCAACCGCCGCGCATCACTGTGCAAGTTGCTGGTGTTACGGCGCCTGACGTCTTCATGAGCGAAGACCATTGATTCACGCCTCTTAACCAGAAGTATTTTCAGCTCTGCCCACAACTGATCAATTGGTTTCGCCGTGAAGCTATCACATATCGACGCCGCAAAGCCAAGATCAAGGCTTCTTTATTCATCCTGGCGGAGTATCCTCGATTTGGACAAACACCGTTTCACGGCGGCGCAAAGTCAGGTTTAATCGAACGATGTTTTGCCGGCACCGGCGTTCGGGCATATGACGACAGGGAACCCTCAACGTGCCTTTGGATATTCTCGATACCCATCAGCATCTCATCTATCGCGACCGCTTCGGCTATCGCTGGCCCGACAAGATCGAAGCCTTGGCGAAACGCTCCTTTACCTATGAGGACTATCTCAAGGCCAGTGCCGGGACAGGGATCACCGGCACGGTGTTCATGGAAGCGGATTGCGACGACTGGCAGGCCGAGACCGATGCGGTGCTCGAGATGGTCGCCGATCCGTCGACGACGATCGGCGGCGTGATCGCCAATGCGCGCCCCGAAGATGCTGCCGGATTCGATGCCTGGCTCGACCATGTGGTGGGCACCGATGTGGTCGGCCTTCGACGAATTCTGCATGAGACCGCGGACGACGTTTCGCAAGCCACGGTTTTTCGCCGAAACCTGAAGAAGCTTGCTGCCCGTGACCTGACCTTCGACATCACTTTTCTGGCAAGGCAGCTTCCGATCGCTGCAGAACTGGTGCACGAGGTCAGCAATGTCCAGTTCATCCTCGACCATTGCGGCGTGCCGGATATCGCATCCGGTGACACGCGCGATTGGCGGATGTGGATCAAGACTCTCTCGGGCTTTCCCAACCTCGCCTGCAAGATCTCCGGCATCACCGCTTATTGCGCGCCGGGCACTGCCACCCTCGACACGCTTCTCCCCTTCGTCGAGCATTGCATCGAGTGCTTTGGATGGGATCGGGTGATCTGGGGCAGCGACTGGCCGGTCTGCAACATCAATGCAAGCGTCGAGGCGTGGGTGACCATCACCAAGGAGATCGTCGGGCGCGAGGAACCGTCGCACCAGCAACAGCTCTTCCGGGACAACGCCCTTCGCCTCTATAAGCCGCAGAGGCTGGCCGTTAAGTCCTAGAGGACTATCCAGGCCACCAGCTATGTGTCTTCAACAGACAAGTTCCAGCCGTGGCTCAGCCAAACTTGGCCGCATACCCTCAGTCCTGGCGAGAACTGAGCGAATCAAATGATGTGGTCACACCACTAGTGAGCAGCGCTCAGCGTCAGGAAGGCAACCAGTGCTGCAAAAATGAGAACGAGCACGAACGTACCTACGAAGACTTGATTTGGTGTCATGTCTAGCCAGCCCCAACTAAGCATCTTGCGGTGGTCACCGTGCCAACGCAGGAATTCCCGATTAAGCGGTTGAGCTGACAACCTATCAGCTCTGCCCACCTCGCAGGATCTTTTTCTACAAGGTCTCGAACCTATTCCGCAAGTCCGTAGGGACGATGCCACATCGGAACGCTGTGGAATCCTCGGCTTGTCAGGCCGAATAGATGGCGGGGCGGGCCATGGCATTGATTTCTATGGGCTGGCCCGTGTTCACCGAGCGGATCGCGGCCTCGGCAATGGCGAGGGACATATAGCCGTCCCAGGCACTGGGGCCGATCATCTCTCCTGCCTTCAGGGATGTCGCCCAGGCCCTGATCTCCTGGACATAGGCCTGCTCGAAACGTTCCAGCCAGTCCGGTGCGACAGGAGCCGATCGGATTGCCTTTTCCCGAATCGTCGGGCTCGAGGCATCGGCGCTGGTCACCACACCTGTCTCGCCGGTGATCTCTACCATCACCTCATAGCCGTAACCCGAATCACCGTTGACCTCGATGGTCCCGACAGCCCCGCCTGCGAAGGTGAGCTGAACCAGCAGCAGCCGGCAGCTTTCCGGCCGATCGGCGCTGATAGGCACGCTCAGGGCCGAAACCTTGGCAATCTCGTCCGCCATCAGCCAGCGGGCGGAGTGAAAGTCATGCACGGCTGAATTGGTGGCGACATCCGCGATGTCGCGCTCGCGCCCCGGCATGAAGTTGTTGTGAACGCCACGGAACATCAGCGACCGGCCAAGCCCGCCGCGCTTCAGGACGGCGTGGACGTCCCGGTGGATCGGGTCGTAGACGCGCATGAAACCGAGCTGGATCAGCTGTTTGCCGAGGGCTTCTTCAGCCTTCACGACAGCGGCTGCCCCTTCCAGCGTGGCCGCCAGCGGCTTTTCAAGGAGAACCGGCTTGCCGGCATCGAGGCAGGCCAAAGCGAGATCCGCATGGGTGGGATCGGGCGACGCAATGACCAGGGCATCGACCTTAGGATCCCGAATCAATGCCGGGCCATCGTCGAAGATGCTGATACCGCCGCCGCATGCCTCGGCAAGAGATGCTGCCCGTTCCTGATCCGGATCCATCAGCGCCGTAAGGTCGACATCCGGAACCAGGGCTGCGAGATTTCTCGCATGCCGGGCCCCCATACCGCCTACGCCGATCACCCCGACCTTGATCCGATCACCCATCACTCATCCTCATCTCAATCGGCAAGAAACCGGTTCAGTACATTGCCCAGCAGGGTCGAGATATTGTTGTCGAAGCCGTTGCACGGCAGGCTTCCGCAGAAGGTGATCGAGCCGGTGGCGAAGACGGCGCCGCCTCCGGGCACCTCGAAATACACCATATCCGCGCGCAGAAGGTCCTGGACCGGCTCGTTCGGCCAGTTGGTGATGTGGGTCAGATGCTCTTCCGGCACCAGGACGAAGGTCTCGCTGTGGTTTTCCGAACTGGCGAGGATTTTGACATTGTCCGGTGTTCCGAGGCGGACGTCCGTGCGGTCCAGCTCGAAGCCCGCCGCCCCGCCGCCCGAGAGGCCGAAATCGCCCAGGATATCATCCTCGATGCCTTCGAAAACCCAGCCGACATCCGGATCATCAGCGCCAACCTTTCGCCGGTAGTAGGAGCCTTCGAACTGTCCTTGTGCGGAGAACCCGATGCCGGCGAGCTGCTGCGGCGGGCGGCCATTTCGGCGCCAGAGGCCGCCGTAAGCGCCATCGAAGGCGTTATAATACTCGCCGACTTCGGCTGCCCAGGCGCGAATGCCGCTTTCCGCCCGGCGGATCTCGATGGCACCGGGCTCGCTCTCATGAAGGGCGACCCGCCAGTAGAAACCGTTGCCGCCAAGATACATCAGCCGGCCGCCCTTATCCCGGTAATCCTGCAGCGCATCCAGGGTCTGGACCGTGTGATACTCGGGATGGCTCCCCGTGGTCAGCACCTTGTAACCGCGGATCGCGTCGATCCCCTCGTCATGGAGTTCCTGGTCGGTGACGATGTCGTAATCGTAGCCTTTTGCATGGAGCCAGGCGATCAGGTGGCTGTCCGCCTGAAAATGCCGGTGGCCGGAGCCCGGCCCATAGCCGAAGGTGACATAGCCCGGACGCATGTTGAACAGGGGCCGGCGGTGGGAGGCATGGCAGATGCCGGAGCCGTCGCTGTGGTAGTTGTAGGTCGAAAGCCCGTATTCCGGATGTTCGGCGGGATTATGTGGGTAGGCATTCCACCTTTCGAAGCGCTCCTTCCAGGTTGAAGAAAAATCCGGACGTGCGTGGTTGCCGTAGACCGAATAAGTGAAGGTCGACACCAGGACACAAAGATCGGCTCGATGCTTGCCTTTCGGCGGGCAGACGAAGAACGGTATGGCATCCTCATGCTCGCCGGAGCGAAGTCGGGCGGCGTAGATGCCTGAGGGCAGATCATCCGGGATCCGACAGGAAAAATCGGTGTCCCAGCCGAAGTCGACAATGTCATCCTCATGAAAATGAATGGCGCCATAATGCTCTGGCGCATGCCGCCAGCACATCTCGCTGCCGTCCCAGAGCGCCCCGGTCATACCTCGCGCGGGCAGGTTGATTAGCTCACCATGCAGGGCGGCAGGGCCGACATCCCTGACCTCGGTGGTCGAGATACCTTGGGAAAAGTCCCAGCGGGCGGTGAGGGCGGCCCCGTCGGGTTCGGCGGCGGCGTAGATCGTGGGCGCTTCGATCTTGCCGTTGAAATGCAGGGATGCCTGTCCATCGGCTACAAGAGCAGCAATGGCAATCTCGGCCGGGTCAGCTCCGTTGGCGGCGGCACCGGCGGTACGCATAACAGGCTCGGCGACCGGTCCCTTCGGGCCGATTTCCTGCTGTCGCAGGGTGATGCTCTTTTTCTTCGGGTCATAGGAAAGAGAAACCCGATACCAGTGGCGAATCTTCAAGGGGGTATCGGTGGAGAAGCGATGGTTTCCTAGCCTGCCGCCGAGAGCGCCATCGCCCAGGAGCACCAGCGCCATGTCGCCGACCGCCAGGATCACCTGCTCCCGATTGTTGATCAGCGTCGGCCAAATCACCGCCTCCAAGGTCAAGCCTTGTTCGCCCGGAGGCGGCAGCCGCCCATCGATCTTGACATAGGATCCGGGATAGAACGGCTGCGACCTCGACGCATAGCTGCCGGCAAAGTCAGCGCCCACTTCCTCCTCGATCATCCCCGGTCCATCGGGATTGGGATCCGCCGAGATCACCCGGACAAGCCGCGCCTCGTAATCCTTCTCCAACTGGCTCGAAATCTTGAACTCGATCACATCCCCCGGCCGCCCGGAAAGTCTGTCCGCATACCCAACAAGAGCAACCGGCTTGGTCATGTTTCTTCAATCCTTCTCTGGTCCTCAGGTGAGTGCGGCGCGTGGCCGCCGGCTACGCCACGCCGAGATTGCGCAGCGGGCGTCCGGCGACGAGGTTCTGGGCGGTGTCGACGATGGCATCGGCGTCGATGCCGAAATGGCGGTAGAGCTCGGCGACGGTGCCGGTTTGGCCGAAATGCTCGGCACCGAGCGGCACGGTCTGATGGCCCATGACCGAGCCGAACCAGGCAAGGGTGGCCGGGTGGCCGTCGATTACGGTGATGAGCGTGCAGTGGGGAGGGAGATCCTGGAGCAGTCTTTCTATATGGCTGCACGCACCTGCCTGCCCGCGGCGGCGCGCGCGCTGGGCGGCGGTCCAGCCGGCGTTCAAACGGTCGGCCGAGGTGACCCCGAGCACGCCGATATCCCGGCGGTCTTCGCCGATGCGGCCGGCGGCAGCGATTGCCTCGGGCGCAACGGCCCCTTGATAGGCAATCACGAGGTCGGCGTTTGGACCCGGCTTTCGCCACCAATAGGCACCATCGATCACGCCGCGCCGGAAGGAAGCATCGGCCACCCGCGTGACTGGCTGCTCTATCGGGCGGGTGGAAAGGCGCAAATAGACCGAGCCGCCGGTCTCGTCGCGGAGCCAGGTACGCTCGTCGGGATCACCTTCGCCATCCCGCTGCAGATAATCGAAGGACCAGTCCATGATTGTCGAGAGCTCATCCAGGAAAGCGGGCTCGAACGCCGCAATCCCGTCCTGGCTCATACCGATCAGCGGCGTGCCGATCGACTGATGCGCGCCCCCCTCAGGTGCAAGCGTCACACCGCTCGGCGTGCCGGCGATGAGGAAGCGGGCATCCTGATAACAGGCATAGTTGAGCGCATCGAGGCCGCGCACCACGAAGGGATCGTAGACCGTGCCCACCGGCAGCAGACGCTCGCCGAACAGGGAGTGGGAGAGCCCCGCAGCACCAAGCAGCAGGAACAAATTCATCTCGGCGATGCCCAGCTCCAGATGCTGGCCCTCCGGCGAAAACCGCCATTTCTGGGCCGACGGCACCCGCTCGTCACGAAAGGTGTCGGCCTGCTCATCACGGGCGAACAGGCCGCGCCTGTTCACCCAGGGGCCGAGATTAGTGGAGACGGTGACATCAGGCGACGTGGTGACGATCCTGGCTGCCAGCGGACTGTCAGAACGCGCCATCTGGTCCATAATCTTGCCAAAACCGGCCTGGGTCGACAGCTCGGAGTCCTCGAGGACGACAGGCCCCGGCGTGTCGATCTTCGCGGCTGCGTGACGCCTTGGGCCTTCTCGGTAAAAAGGAATGTCTTTCAGGAAGGCTTCGAACGCCTCGACGTCATCGACGCCGGCGTGGCGATGCCATTCTTCGCCTTTTGGAATGCCCATCGAAGACTGAAACGCCGCCATCTGATCGGGGGTCATCAAGCCCGCATGATTGTCCTTATGGCCGGCAAGCGGCGTGCCCCAGCCCTTGATGGTATAAGCGAGGAACGCGGTGGGACGGTCATGATCGATCCGGTCGAACGCTTCCGCCAGGGTTTCGACGCAATGGCCGCCGAGATTGGCCATCAGTTCGGCAAGCTCATCATCGCTTTTCCTGTCGAGAAGGGCGGTCACTGCCCCCTGATCGCCGATGTCGTCCATTAGCCTGGCTCGCCAGGCAGCGCCTCCCTGATAGGTCAGGGCGGAATAGAGCTGGTTCGGGCATTGATCGATCCAGGCTCTGAGCGCCTCGCCACCAGGTTCGGCAAAGGCGGTCCGCTGCAGAATGCCGTATTTCAGGCGCACCACGTCCCAGCCGAACGCCTCGAAAATCGCTTCAATTCGCTGCCAGAGCCCTTCGCGAACCACACCATCAAGGCTTTGGCGGTTGTAGTCGATGATCCACCAGACATTGCGGAGGTCGTGTTTCCAGCCCTCCTGCAGGCACTCATAGACATTGCCCTCATCCAGCTCGGCATCGCCCACCAGCGCAATCATGCGGCCGTCAGGCCGGGCGCCGGACCAGGGCTTTGCCGCGAGATAATCCTGGACGATCGAGGCAAAAGCGGTGATCGCCACGCCGAGCCCGACGGAGCCTGTGGAAAAATCGACGTCGTCGATGTCCTTGGTGCGGCTGGGATAGGATTGAGCACCGCCATAACCCCTGAAGTTTTCCAGCTTTTCCTGGCTCTGCAGTCCCATCAGATACTGGATGCTGTGGAACACCGGCGAGGCATGGGGCTTGACGGCGACCCGGTCCTCGGGCCGGAGCACATGGAAATAAAGGGCCGTCATGATCGAAACCATCGACGCGCTGGACGCCTGATGACCGCCGACCTTCACCTCGTCCTTCGAGCGCAGGTGATTGGCATGATGCACCATCCAGCAGGCAAGCCAAAGCAGGCGTTGTTCGATCGTCTTCAGATGGCGATACGAAGCGATGGTCATGACGTCCTATCTCTCAGCAACGAAGGCGAGCGTCGAAGCAATCAGCTTTCCACGCAGCCGCTCATTTTTCCAGGGGCAGGCGGATTCCATCATATGGACTGGATCGATATTCGTCGATCGGGGGGCAAATCTTCGAATGAGGTAGGAAAAATCTCTCAAAAAGCGAAAAAAAGCGGCAGAAACCCAACGATTGTGATGTTCCTCACATATCGAGAACCTGAAATCTCCTATAACCGACTCATGCCTCTCAGTTGGAGTGAGCCTCTGATTTGACCGCTCACTCTCCCGGATCTCCCTGGTAGATTGCCCCGGCCGACCTGGCCGGGGATTTTTTTTCGGCTCCGCCATGGTGGAGCCGCGCACTATGTCCCCGACCATCGAAGCCACCGGGATTGTGGCATTTCCGGCCCATGCGGGTTCATTCGCAACACGGCTCGATTTGGTGCTGTCCACCGACATTGCAATAACCGCAATGGTTATTTTTAAGGGAAAAAAGATTCCTTTTTTTCAGCAAGTTGGAGCCTTGTCTTGAGAATTCCTATCTTTATGAATGCGGATGCATAACAATGTGAAACAGCACTGAGAGAATCAAATGGGAGAAAGTTGCAACATGTTGGAAGTCAAAGGCATCGGGACTTTTGCCAAACGTCTATCCGCTGGTTCGATCGGACTATCCTTGGCGCTTTCGGCTGGTCTCTTGGCAATGTCGACGGGCATGACGGCCTCCCCGGCTGATGCACAAAGCGTCTCCGAAAAGCGTGTCGTTGGCCTCATTCGGCAATGGAGCATCTATGGGCGTGACTTTTGGATGCGCAACCTCAACGAAAATGGTTCCGCAGGGAAGCTGACGCATCTCCACTATATCTACGGTGGCGTCGAAAACGGCGGGTGCGTCAGTCGGGATGCCTGGGCCGATTATCAGTCTCCGGCTTCCGCCGAACGGGCCGTCGATGGTGTCGCCGATGCGGCCGAGCAGCCGCTGAAGGGGCAGTTCAATCAGATTCTAAAGCTCAAGAAAGCCAATCCCAACCTCAAAGTCATGATGTCGCTCGGCGGCTTCTCGCGCGCCGGAGGTTTCGTCGAAGCTTCCAGGACCGAAGAAGGCCGACAAAAGCTGGTCAGTTCCTGCGTCGATCAGTTCCTCAAAGGAAATGTCGTCGGTGATGGCGCCGCCTATGGAGTCTTCGACGGTATCGATCTGCACTGGCAATGGCCGAGCCCTGACGACAAGGCGAACTACCTCGCGCTCGTCCGGGAATTTCGAAAGCAATTCGATGCCTATGGCGCCGAGGTCGGGCGCAAGTTCGAACTCTCCGCATTTCTGCCGGCCGGCGAGTATGGCGTAAACCGCGGTTATGACGTCGTCCCGTTCTTTCGTGCCGTCGACTACGCTCATGTCCAGGGATTTGATTTTGCCGGAACATGGCGGTCGACGACCAACCATCAAGGCAATCTCTATGCCAAGGACGACCCACGGGCTGAGCTGAGCACCGAGCGCGCTGTCGATGCCCTGCTGTGCAAGGGGGCGCCGCCCGAGAAGCTGGTGGTCACCATGTCGGCGATGGCAAGGGGCTGGAAAAACGTCGACCGCGGTGAACTGGACGGCCTCTTCCAGGAGGGCACGGCTGCGGACAATCCTCGCTTTGCCTATCTCTCGGGTCGGGCGGACTATGTGAGCCTGATCGACAAGGATCTGGAGATCTTCGAGAAGGGCGGCGCGAGCTGGGCCTTCGAGAACAAAGAGGACGATATCGAGGGCAAGGGCGTCTTTTGGACCTTCGACACGCCTCAAATCGTCGATCAGAAGAGCCGCTGGATCAATCTCAGAGGCCTCGGCGGCGGCATGATGTTCTTCGTCGAAGCGGAGAACGGCCAGCTTGTCTCGGCGATGCACAAGGGCATTCGCGAGTTCGAGCATCAGTTCTGCGAGAACAAGGCGGTGACCGCTGCTCAGCTGCAGCCGCAGCGCTGCAAACTAATTGCTGATCGGACAGACGGCGCCCGCGTTCAGCGCAAGCGCCTCGATCAGCTTGAGTCGATTGCCCGTACCAGGGCTTGCCGGGGTCTAAGCTAAAGCGCCACTAGAAGAACCGTTGCAGGCAGGCGGGCGGCCATGTCCGCCTGCCGCACGTATTTTACCGGCGGATTGTCGGGAAATAGGCATCTCAAGAGGCGCTTGGAGCCGCGGAAATGGTCGCGCTCTTTTGGAGGAAGGACGACGACCAATTGAACTGCCCTAAGGAGCAATCCGCTCGGCAATCGAGAGCAGGCGTCGCATTTCGCGGAGCACCGGCTTTTCGATCAGCTTGCCGTCAATCACCACCAGACCGGTATCCGCCTCCTCGAAGGTGCGAACAATTCTTCTTGCCCGCTCGACCATGGCATCATCCGGCGTGAACACGGCGTTGAGGGCCGCGATCTGCTTTGGATGGACCGAGCCCTTGCCGCTGAACCCGAGGTTTCGGGCGAGAATCGCCTCTCGTTCCATGCCGTCGGGATCATCGAGATCGAGATAGGGGACGTCGATCACGTCGATCCCCGCCGCCGCTGCGGCATGCACCACCCTGGAGCGCGCATAAAGCAGTGGCTCCCAGTCATTCCTAGAGCGAAGCTCGGCCGCCATGTCGACGCCGCCGAAAAACAGCGCATCGATGCGCGGGCTCGCTTTGGCGATCTCGAACGCTGCTTCCAGACCGGCATTGGTTTCGATGATGACATGCAGGCGGGTGCCGTGGCCGCGCTCGGTCAATAGATCATCCAGCAAGACGACTTCGTCCGGCGTCATCACCTTGGGCAGCATCAGGGCCGGCGGCGGCGTGTCGCTTGCCAGCACCGCCTGGACATCCGCAAGGCCGAAGGCAGATCGAAGACAGTTGATGCGGACAATTCGCTCTACGCCGTCATCGGCCTGCGGCCGCTCGAACAAGGCGAGGGCATGGCGGCGCGCCTCGTCCTTGTCCTTCGGCGCGATACCGTCCTCCAGCTCGACACAGACAATGTCCGCACCGGAGGCGAGCGCCTTCGGAAACATGCCGGGTTTCAGGCCCGGCGAGAAGATAAAGCTTCGGCGCGGGCGGATAGCGCGGTCTCCAGTCATCGAATGATGCCTCTCTCGTCTGCATGTCGCACCTATCAAACAACCCGCCGACAGTACTGTCTACATGTCCCGCCCGTCGTATTGTCTTTGTCGAATCAGGCAGCATGGCTTCAGCTGCAGCCGCCCGGCCGATCCGGCGAAAGCTGCCACTGCACACCGGACGATTGCCGCGCTAGGATGGACTTGCGGACCTGACATGCAGCCGTAACACGACGAGCGCGGAGGAGAATGAACGTCCATGGCCGAGGAAGACCAAAAAATCTGTTGCGGCCCCGGCTATGCCTCGCCGGCCGAAGCAATGCAGGCACCGCGCGAAAAACTCCTCTACACCATTGCGATCTATGTCGGCACCGGTATCCAAAAGCCCGACTATCTGGCGACCATCGATGCCGATCCCGAGAGTCCAACCTACTCCCAGGTGATCAGCCGCTGCGAGATGCCGGGGATCGGCGATGAGCTGCATCATATGGGCTGGAACGCCTGTTCATCCTGCCACCACGATGCCACCAAGGAGCGGCGCTATCTGATCGTACCCGGCGTGCGCACTTCCAATCTGCATATCGTCGACTGCGGAACCGATCCGCGAAACCCGCGGGTCCACAAGGTCATCCCCGGCGACGAGATCAAGGCGAAGACGGACCTCTCGGCGCCGCACACCGTCCATTGCCTGGGCGCCGACATCATCATTTCCATGCTCGGTGACGCCAAGGGCAATGCGCCGGGCGGGTTTCTCCATCTGAACGAGGATTTCGAGATCGTTGGCCGTTGGGAGAACGATCTCGGCAACATGAAGTTCAATTACGACTTCTGGTACCAGCCGCGCCACAACGTCATGGTCTCCAGCGAGTGGGCGGCCCCCAACACCTTCATGCCCGGTTTCGATCTGGAGGAGGTCGGCCATCTCAAATATGGCCGCGAATTGCATTTCTGGAATTTTTCGGAGAAGCGGGTCGAGAACACCGTCTATCTCGGCGAGGACGGCCTCGTGCCGCTGGAGGTGCGCTTCCACCACGATCCCGCCTCGACCCATGGCTTCGTCGGCGCCGCTCTCTCATCCAACATCATCCACTGGTACAAGAAGGACCAGGAGTGGGTCGTCGAGAAGATCATCGACATCGAGAACCAACGTCACCCGGAATGGCCGATCCCGGTGCCGGGTATGATCACCGTGATTCTGCTGTCCATGGACGAC
This sequence comes from Geminicoccaceae bacterium, assembly GCA_965204405.1. Classification (GTDB taxonomy): domain Bacteria; phylum Pseudomonadota; class Alphaproteobacteria; order Geminicoccales; family Geminicoccaceae; genus JANQPX01. Next base: position 3,414,073 of record CBDBEN010000005.1, on the reverse strand, counting down.
CGATTTCTTTACTTGTCCAACTGGCTGCATGGCGATCTCCGCCAATATGATATCAGCGATCCGCACAATCCAAAGCTCACCGGCAAGGTCTGGATGGGCGGGCTGCTCGGCAAAGCGCCCCGCGTGAACGGCGTCGATATCGCCGGCGGACCGCAGATGATCCAGCTCTCCCTCGACGGCAAGCGGCTCTATGTGACAACCTCACTTTTTTCCACTTGGGACAACCAGTTCTACCCGGATATCCGTCACATGGGGGGCGTGATGCTGATGATCGATTGCGACACCGACAAGGGTGGCATGGCGATCAATGAGGACTTCGTCGTCGATTTCGGTAAGGAACCCAACGGCCCCGCCCGCTGTCACGAAACCCGCTACCCCGGCGGCGATTGCACCTCCGACATCTGGCTATAGTGGCATGGCCACCTCATTAACTTTAGAAGCGCCCGAGACTGTTTGGTGGGTATGCGTTCCTTTTCTGGAACGATGGAGAGGATGAGATGAATCATCAGGAAGCTTATGCGCCGGACTATCTGGCCGACATCCTGAAGAGCGTGAAAACCATTGCCATGGTCGGCGCCAGCGCCGATCCGGCGAAGTTCAGCTATGGCGTGCTGCGCGTTCTGCACGAAACCGGCTACACCATGATCCCGGTGAATCCGAACGAGGCCGGAAACGAGATCCGCAGCCTGAAGGTCTATCCGGATCTGGCGTCGATCGACCAGCCCGTCGATATGGTGCAGGTCTTCAGAAGCTCGGACGCCCTTCTGGGCATTGCCAAGGAAGCGGTCGAGATCGGCGCCAAGGTGCTTTGGGCGCAGCTCGGCGTCTACAACGAGGAAGCCGCCAAGATCGCCGAGGACGCAGGCATGAAGGTTGTCATGAACCGCTGCCCCAAAATCGAGCTGTTCCGCCCCTTCTGGAAGCCCAAGCTCGGCCAGGCAATCTAGCAGGCGCGGCCGGCTGCATCGACATGGTGAAAACTCGGCAGACCTATCGCGTAACCCTGCGGAATTTCGACGTTACCCTCGATGTCGGCGACGATGAACCGATCTACCAGGCTGCCCTGAAAGCCGGCGTTCAATTGCCGATTGGATGCAATTATGGCGGCTGCATCACCTGCGCGGCGAAGCTGCTTGAGGGCAAGGTGCGCCAGCCCAACGCCACCGCACTGAACAAACGCCAGTCCAAGGCCGGCTACATTCTTCTCTGCGTGGCGCTGCCATCGACCGATTGCGTCATCGATGCCGGTGTCGACTCCCATGACGAACTCTACCAAAACCCCTTTGCCGCCCGGCCGGAATCATCGAGCTGAGCTGCAAGGCGGCCACGCTCCAGAGCAATTTCCGACCAAACGTAACCAGCCCGCATCACTTTGGATTTCTTGGCGCTTTCTGCAGTTGTGCAAATGCGGTAGGAGCCAAATGATGTGGTCACATCACCGGCCGGGCTGTCGGTTCAGTTGACAATGATCAAAAAAACCGTTCATGTTGCGGTTATGGGGTCTGCGGACACCTCGTGAGGCGACAGCCTGAGTTTCGCGTCCATTTGCAACCTCAATCGAGGAAGGACGCGCCATGTCGTCACCGACCCAGATCACCGTTGCCCAGCTTTCAAGATTGATCGGCACCCCCAATGCGCCTGTTCTGGTCGACGTCTGCATCGATGAGGACTTTCGTGATCATCCCCGTTTCATTCCGGGCGCTATCCGGCATCCTTTCCGCGATATCGCTTCGCTCGCACCAAAGCTTGCCGGTGAGCGGGTGATTGTTGTCTGCAAGAAGGGGCTGAAGCTGAGCGAGGGAGCTTCGGCTATTCTACGAACCCAAGGCATTGCTGCTGAGAGCTTGAAAGGGGGTAACGTCGCCTGGCGTGATGCTGGCCAGCCGCTGGTGCCGGCGGAGAAGCTGCCCTTGCGCAACGCCGAAGGCCGCACCGTCTGGGTGACCAGGCATCGCCCAAAGATAGACCGTATCGCCTGTCCCTGGCTCATTCGCCGCTTCATCGACCGAAACGCGCAGTTCCTGTTCGTGGCACCGTCCGAGGTCATGGCGGTTGCGGAGAAATTCGAGGCAACGCCGTTTGATGTCGAAGGCGTTTTCTGGAGTCACCGGGGCGACCTATGTTCCTTCGACGTGATGGTCGAGGAATTTGCACTTGAGATCGAACCCTTGAAGCATCTCGCGACCATCGTGCGCGGTGCCGATACCAACCGGCATGATCTTGCCCCGGAAGCGGCGGGCCTGCTTGCAGCGTCTCTCGGCCTTTCACGCATGTACCGAGACGACCTTGCCCAGCTCGATGCCGGCATGCTGCTCTATGATGCGCTCTACCGCTGGGCGCGCGATGCCACTGACGAGGGGCATGACTGGCCATCAGCACTCGAGCAGGGGCAGAGCTGAGCGGATGGCGAATCGTGAGGTTGCGGCTGATATCAGCATAGAGATCAGCCGAGCGCCTTCCTTTTGGGAAGCATGTCGGGTCTGGGCGCGGATCGGCCTTCTCTCCTTCGGGGGGCCGACGGCGCAGATCGCGCTGATGCATCGCGTGCTGGTCGATGAGAAGAAATGGCTGGATGAGCAGCAATTCCTAGGCGCGCTCAGCTTTTGCATGCTGCTGCCAGGCCCGGAAGCGATGCAGCTTGCGACCTACGCGGGCTGGCGTCAGCATGGGGTGAAGGGAGGCTTGGTGGCAGGGCTGCTGTTCGTGCTGCCGGGAGCGCTTCTCGTTTTCACGCTGGCTGCCATCTATGCGGCTTTCGGTCAGCTTTCGATGGTCCAGGCGGTCTTTTTCGGCATCAAGGCCGCGGTTCTCATCATTGTGGTCGAAGCGCTGCTGCGGGTCGCCAAACGCGCCTTGCATCACCCCGTTCATTGGTGGCTGGCAGGGCTGTCCTTCATCGCCATCTTTTTTCTTTCACTGCCATTTCCCCTGGTGATCGCTGCTGCCGCGGCGGTTGGGTTTTTTCTGGCGCGGACGGGAGAGCCGGTTGCACCGACGGCAGCGATATCATTCAGGGCCGACCTACAAGGGACATTCAAAACGGCCGGCATCTGGCTCCTGATCTGGGTTGTGCCGCTCCTTGCCATTGCTTTGATTGCAGGGCCGGATCATGTGCTGGCCAAGCTTGGTCTCTTCTTTTCGAAGCTTGCGGTCGTAACCTTCGGCGGCGCTTATGCCGTTCTTGCCTACATGGCGCAGGAAGTGGTGCAGAATCATGGCTGGCTGAACGCCGGCGAAATGCTCGATGGCCTCGGCCTCGCCGAGACCACCAACGGGCCGCTCATTCTGGTCACCGAATTCGTCGGATTTCTCGCTGCCTACCGTTTCGGTGGCGGATCGCCGATGCTCATGGGTTTGACCGGCGCCCTCGTGACCCTTTGGGCAACCTTCGCGCCGTGCTTTCTCTGGATCTTCGCAGGTGCTCCCTATATCGAGCGCCTGCAGTCAATGCCGCGTTTGAAAGGAGCGCTGTCAGGCGTCACGGCGGCGGTTGTCGGCGTTATTCTCAACCTCTCTGTCTGGTTCGGGCTGCATGTGTTCTTCGGAACCGTAACGTCAGCAGAAGTCGGGCTGCTGACGCTCTGGCTGCCCGACCTTGCGACGTTGGATTGGATTGCGGCAGCGCTTGCTGCTATTTCCGCACTGGCCCTGTTCCGCTTTCACTTGAGTCTGGCTTGGACTCTGACGCTTGCAGGCGGACTCGCACTCGTCTGGCATGTCCTGTTCTAGCGCATTTCCGGGACAGGCCGATCCACCCCTCTCGACCGCCCAACCACCCGATATGGTCGGCACGTCGGGGCGATTGGGCGGGGGAGGGAGGTGACACCGCTTAAACGTCAACCGGAAACGATCTAGGAACGCCAAAGTCCTGACGAAGTGGACCGGTTACGAAGGCATTCGGTTTGGTAACGGTCGCATGCGCCCCAACCCGCCCGAGCAGGCAAAACCCAATGTTAAACAACCCCTGCTAGAACTGCCTTGATGGTCCATGCGACCCTGGGAATCCGCCCTCCTGCCAGGAAAAATATGGCGGGGCTCAGACTCCAAGGGTCGCATGGACTGGAGCACTGACATGGCGGCAATGCGTTGAGATCTGGCTAACAATGTTCCGTCAGAGCCTAGTCCGCCCAAACTAGGGTGTGCTCCAGAGAAAAACGGAATCATCCCGCTCCAGCTATCAACCACCCGCAGGTTCATAACCTGATAGCGGTGGTGATTTCACAGGATCGAAAAGCGCTCCAGGTGTTCGGTTCTAGGGGGCAATGATCTGGAAGGCCCCAAGTTCTCCTGAGAAAAGCTCGCCTGACCTGGATTCCCTGACACTTTCACGATCACGGCGGGAACCAAATGCTGTGGTCACACCACTAGATGGCGAGGTATTGCTGGCGCAAGTCGGCATTATCCAACACTTCTTGAGCGGAGCCGTCAAAGACGACCTCCCCCATATCCAGGATGATGGCCCGGTCCGCGAGGTGCAATGCGGCAATCGCGTTTTGCTCGACGATGATGGTGGTGAAGCCGAGTTTTTTTACCTCCTCGAGGATTTTTTCGATCTCCTGCACGATCACGGGAGCGAGGCCTTCGTAAGGTTCGTCGAGCAGCAGCAGCTTGATGTCGCGGGCCAGTGCCCGGGCGACGGCCAGCATCTGCTGCTCGCCGCCGGAAAGGGTGACGCCCTCTTGTTTGCGGCGTTCGGCCAGCCTCGGGAAATGCTCGTAAAGCCGCTCGATCGACCAGCCCTTCGGTTCTTCGATCTGGGCGAGCTGCAGGTTTTCCTCCACCGAGAGGCCGGGAATAATCCGGCGGTCCTCCGGCACTAAGCCGACACCGAGGCGGGAGGCCTGATAGGCGTTCATCTCATGCAGCGGCTGATGGTCGAGCCAGATCTCACCACGGGTAAGCTTGGGATCGTCGAGGCGTGCGATGGTGCGTAGCGTCGAGGTCTTGCCGGCGCCGTTACGGCCTAGAAGGGCGACGATTTCGCCCTCATGGATTTCGAAACCGACACCCTGGACGATATAGCTCTCGCCATAATAGGCCTGCATGTTCCGGCAATAGAAATAAGCAGGCTGACCGGAAGCGGCCGGTGCGGCGGTTCTGGTTATTGTCTCGGACGGGCTTGCGGCAATGCTCATAACTGCGCTCCTCCGAGATAGGCTTCTTGCACTCTTGGATCACCTTTGATGGCGTCCGGCGCCCCTTCCGCGATCACGGTTCCCTGGGCGAGCACGCTGATCTTGTCCGCAAGTGAAAATACCACATGCATGTCATGCTCGATCACGACCTTGGTGATCCCGCGTTCGCCGATCTTCTTCAGGAGATCGATGGTGTTGTTGGTATCGGCCCTGGACATGCCGGCGGTCGGTTCGTCGAGCAGCAACAGCTTCGGCTCCTGAACCAGGCACATCGCAAGTTCCAGGCGCCGCTTATCGCCACGGGAGAGGCTGCCACTGACCAGGTGACGCTTTTCAGCAAGGCCGACGTCTTCCAGCATGTGCACAGCCTTATCCCGGATTTCGGACGCATCTTCCACCCGTGGCCAGGCATTCAGCGCGAAGGCCCCGTCCCGTTTGGCGAAGGCCGGAATCATGATGTTTTCCAACAAGGTGAGATCGCTGAAGATCTCCGGCGTTTGGAACACGCGGGCGACACCTGTCTGATTGATCTCGTGGGGCCGAATGCCGAGCAGTGATTTGCCGTCGAACATCACCGTGCCGGTATCGGGGGTCAGCCTGCCGACGAAGCAGTTGAGGAGCGTCGACTTACCCGCACCATTCGGGCCGATGATTGCATGGACGGTTTGGTCTTCGATGCTGAGATTGACGTTGTTCAAAGCCTGGAGGCCGCCAAAGCGCTTGTTGACGTCATGAACTTCGAGGATCGCCATGGCTGTTCGCTCCTACTCGGCGGCTAAGAGTTTGGCGGCGGCCTTGGCGTCAGCCTCGCTCTTCCCGCCGAAGAGCCGGTTCCAGATACGCATGACACCTTCCATCAAGCCGCCGGGAAGGAAAATGACGATCAGCATGAAGAGTGCCCCGAGCGTCAGATGCCACCCTTCACCGACAAACAGCGAGGCCACCGAAACGGCGGCATGCTGCAGCGTCTCCGGCAAGAAGTCGAAGAAACGCATGAGGATGCCCTCGTTGAACGACGAGAAGATATTCTCGAAATATTTGATCGCACCGGCACCGATGACCGGACCGAGCAGGGTGCCGGAGCCGCCGAGAATCGTCATCAGCACCACCTCGCCGGAGGCCGTCCACTGCATGCGTTCCGCACCGGCGAGCGGATCGGTGACCGCCATCAGACCGCCGGCCAGGCCCGCGAACATGCCCGATATGACGAACGCCGCCATGGCATAGGGGCGGGTGTTGAGGCCCGTATAGTTCATGCGGTTCTGGTTCGACTTGACCGCGCGCAGCATCATGCCGAACGGCGAGCGAAAGATGCGGATCGTCACCAGGAAGCACAGAATCAGGAGCACGGCGCAGAAATAAAAACCGGGATAGCCGGTCATGGTGATGCCGAACAGATCGGATGACGGCAGCACGGCACCGTAGTCGCGGCCGAAGAGAGTGTCGAGGACGCGCGGATCGGACTGGGCCAGCTGCAGCCCGGTCTCGCCATTGGTGATCGGCGTCAGCACCGAATAGGCGAGGTTGTAGCTCATCTGGGCAAACGCAAGGGTCAAAATTGAGAAGTAGATGCCCGAACGCCGCAAAGAGATAAAGCCGATGGCGGCGGCAAACAGGCCTCCCGTCACCGTAGCCAGAACGATGGCCGGCAAGGGGTTCATGCTCAAGAGCTTGAACGTCCAGACCGCGGTGTAGGAGCCGACGCCGAGAAAGGCGGCATGTCCGAACGACAGGTACCCCGTCAATCCGAAGAGAATGTTGAAGCCGAGTGCAAAGATCCCGAAGATCGCGAACTTCTGCAAAAGATCCGGATAGCCGGCACCGATCGGCGCCAGGATGATGGGCCCCGCAAGCACGGCGGCGGCAAAGCTGACGAATAGGAGCAGGTCACTGCGGTTCATGGCGAACATGTTCATGGTTCCCTACTCCATGACGCCCTTGCGGCCCATCAGGCCACGGGGACGCACCAGAAGGATGACGACGGCGATCAGGTAGATGATGATCTGGTCGATGCCGGGCAAAATGCTTTTGACCTCGTTCATCGAGGCAAAGCTTTGGAGGATGCCCAGCAGGAATCCCGCGGTGACGGCGCCGCCGAGCGAGCCCATCCCGCCGACCACGACGACGACAAAGCTCAGCACCAGGAAGTCCATGCCCATGTGATAGTCCGGGCTGAGGATGGGGGTGTACATCACGCCTGCGAGGCCGGCGACGACCGCTGCGAGCCCGAAAACGACGGTGAAGCGGCGGTCGATATCGATGCCCAGCATGCCGACGGTTTCACGATCCGCCATGCCGGCGCGTACCACCATGCCGAAGGTGGTGAATTGGAGGAAGGCGAACACGCCGCCGATAATGACCAGCGAGAACAGGAAGTAGATGAGGCGCCATGCCGGATAGACGACATTGCCGGCGTCAAAGCCGATGGCGACGCCGAAATCGATCATGCCCTTGGCGACGCCGGGGGCCGGTTGCGGTATGGGATTGGCGCCGAAGAAACTTTTGATGATTTCCTGGAGAACGATCGCGAGGCCGAAGGTGACCAGGATCTGGTCCGCATGCGGACGCTTATAGAAAAAGCGAATGAGTCCACGCTCCATCGCGATGCCGATGATCAGCATGATCGGGATGGCGGCGAGAATGGAAACCGGCACGGAAAAATCGAGCAATGTCGCCCCGAAGTCACCGAACCAAGCTTCAACATAGGGTTCCCGGATTTCCGTCGGAGCCCCCCATGCGGTCAGGTTCTCTTCGTCGAGAGTGACCTTGTCGAGGCTCAACAGTGCCTTGATGGTGACGGCGCAGAACGCGCCCAGCATGAAAAGTGCGCCATGGGCAAAGTTGACCACGCCCAGCGTACCGAAAATGACCGTAAGGCCGAGGGCGATCAGTGCATAAGCGCCACCCTTGTCCAGACCATTGAGAATTTGCAGGACAATTGCATCCATCGGACCGACCTCGTCGTGACGTGCCGGCTACCCCAGGGCGAACCCAGGGGTAGCCGTGCGTTGCGGAACCGATCAGGCGCCGTCGTTATAGGGGCCGAGCTCACCGCCGAGCATGTCGGGTGCGTACTCGACCTGGGCACGCGGCGTGACCTCGACGACCTCAAGAACATCGAACTTCGAGTCCGGGTTCTCCTTACCCTTCACGACCAGAACGTCCTTGAAGCACTGATGGTCATCGGCACGGTATTCGGTCGGTCCGTTGCCGAGGCCGTCGAAGCTGAAGCCCTCGAGCGCCGCACCGACTTCCGAAGGCCGGAACGAGCCGGCGCGCTGGCAAGCGTCGGCATAGAGAATCGCCTGGCTATAGCAGGTATGCGCCGCCTGGCTCGGCGGGAAGCCGTATTTCTGGCCGAACGACTTGACAAAGGCTTGCGAACCCTCGTCCTGCAGCGACCAGTGCCAGTTGGTCGACCCGAAGATGCCCTTGACGTTTTCGCCAGCACCTTGAGCCATGAGACGGCTGTAGAGCGGCACGACGATGGCGAAATCCTTGCCGTTGACCTGCTTGTCGCGCAGGCCGAACTGCACCGCCTGGGTCAGCGAGTTGACCATGTCACGACCATAGTGGTTCAGCACCAGGACATCGGCGCCGGAATTCAGCACGGGCGTGATATATTGCGAAAAGTCGCCGGCACCGAGCGGGGTACGCACGGCCGACTGGGTCTGCCAGCCGAGGGCTTCGGTGTACTTCTTGATCGAGCCTTCCTGGGACCAGCCCCAAGTGTAATCGGCCGTCAGGTGGTAAGCGACCCGGTCTTCGCCGAAGGCATTCTTCAGCACCGGGCCAAGAGCGGCACCCGACATTTCGGTGTTGAAAAAGTGCCTGAAGCCATTTGCGCGCTTGTCCTTGCCGGTGGTGTCGTTGGAGTGGGTAAGACCGGCCATGAAGATCACGCCCGCTTCCTGGCAGAGGCCCTGAACGGCGATCGCAACGCCGGAGGACGAGCCGCCGGTGATCATGACGGCGCCGTCTTTTTCGATCATGCGCTTGGCGCTGGCGCGCGCTGCATCGGATTTTGTCTGGGTGTCGCCGGTGACAAACTCGACCTTCTTGCCGTTGACGCCGTCACCCTTGAGCTCCTTGGAGGAGAAGGTATTGAGCATACCGCCGTCACCACCGCCATTGATGTGCTCAACAGCCAGTTCGTAGGCGCGCAGCTCATCCGCGCCCTCGTCGGCATAAGCGCCGGTCTGCGGAACATTGAAGCCGAGGGTAACCGTGCCACCCGTCGGCTCGTTGGTGTAGGCCATTGACCGCTTGGTGAAGATCATCGGCGCCGCCAAGCCAGCAGCGACCACAGCGCCACCCTTGGCGCCAGTCTTCAGCAAGCCGCGACGGCTCACATCCTTGATGAATTTGGCCATTTTGGCCTCCCTTGATGACATGCTGATTGGTCTGTGGGGGGCGCCCTTCGGGCCTGCATCGTCACACGCAGCCATCCGGCCCCTCTGACGTAATTATCCGGCAGTTCTTGTCACTGATACAATAACCAATTGTTATGGTAGTCTTTTTTTGTGAAGATTCATTTTTCCGTATGCGTCAATCTGTAAATAATTTACAATTCACCGATCGGCAAACCAACGCTGGAACTGCAGGTCATGGCCCGCGCGCATATCGGCTCGAAGATACGTCAGCGAAGAAAAGCGCTCGGCCGAACTCAGGCAGCCCTGGCCGACGAGGTCGGCATTTCAGCCTCTTATCTCAACCTGATCGAGGCCAACAAACGCCAGATCGGCGGTCTTCTGCTGCAGAAAGTGGCTCTAGCCCTCGACGTCGACCTGGACAGCCTGGACGGTGCCGCCGAGAAGCGTCTGGCTGAACATCTGGATGAGATCGCGTCCGATCCGCTCTTGCGTGACCTGGAGATCCACCGCTCCAGCACGTTCGATTTGATCGGCCGTCACCCGAAATGGGCGCGCGCTCTGGTGACGGTCTACCGGGCATTTAAGGATCAGACCGAGCTTGCGGCGGCCTTGTCAGACCGGCTCAATCACGATCCCTTCTTGAGCGATGCCGTTCACCGCATGCTTACCAATGTGACGGCGATTCGCTCCACTGCGGAAATCCTGGAAAGTGTCGATGATCTGGAGGTGGGCCAGCGGCGGCGCTTCGATCGGATCATCGGCGATGAAAGCCAAAGGCTCGCCAGTGTTGCCGCCAAGCTTGCCAGCTATTTCGATAAGGCCGGCACCCGAACGCGATCGCTCACGCCCGGTGAGGAGGTGGACGACTGGCTGTGGGAGCGCAACAATTACTTTCCGCGTGTCGAAGCAGCGGCAAAGGATCTCCTGGAGGGATTGTTCGCGGGGGATGTGCCTGATGAGGTGGGCCTGGTTGAAGCCCTGCTCGGCAGATATGGGATCGAGATCGATGATCGATCCGAGACTGATCTCGCCGACATCATCCTGCGCAATGGCTGTCATCATGATGAGTTCGCCAAGCGCCTGATCTTCATAGACACCGTCTGTCTGCCGACCAGGCGATTTCAAATGGCACGTCTCCTGGCAGAGTGCTCCCTTATCGACGTAATCAGCGCGGAACTCGACGACGACGATCTCTTGACCACCGAGGCTGCTCGGACAAAGGCAGCGCGCGCTCTGTCATCTTATGCCGCCGGCGCATTGCTGATGCCTTATGACCGGTTCCTGCATGACGCCATCGGCCTTCGCTATGATGTCGAGCGGCTCGCCCATCACTATCAGGTCAGCTTCGAGCAGGCCTGCCATCGTCTGGTCACGCTCAAACAGCCGGATGCCGCCGGAATCCCGTTTGCATTCATGCGTGCCGATCCCGCTGGTTTCGTAACCAAGCGTTTTCCCTTGCCGAACCTCCCCCTGCCGCGCCAGGGACATGCCTGTCCGCTCTGGGCCGTGTACACCGCTTTTCAAACGCCGGGCGCGCTCATACGCCAGATGAGCGAGATGCCGTCAGGCGATCGATTCCTGTTCTTTGCGCGTGCTGCACCTAAGGAACTTTCCAGCTTCAGAGTCCATCGCCAGGTTGTCTCGATCATGATGGCCTGCGATAGCCTGCATGCCGATCAGACCATCTATGGAGACGGTTTGACTTTTTCAGCCCCGTCGACCGCGACGCCCATCGGGCCGACCTGCAGGCTTTGCCCACGAGAAACCTGTCGGCATCGAGAGGAAGATCCGATCATCGGCGCTTAGAGTATCGCCGCAGGAGCATTGCCGATAGTATGTCCTTGCCCGTGAGCCAAAGTCGGAAAACCGGCGCCTGACAGGCGTTCGGTGTCAGCAAGCATCTTTTTGGACAGGCAGGAAAGCGGCAGCAATTGGAATAAGTTAAGCGCAAAAATGTACTACTAAGTAATACCCAACAATGAAGCATGAGAGCGCAGATTTTTCTCGCAGGAGCAGCGTAGATGGCCTCCATGCATTCCCACAACGAAGGTGCCCGCCTTCGAATCGCGATCGATCTTTTGCAACGAAGCGATGCCTGTGCTGTAACCGAACCGCACCTTGCACGCTATTATTTACGTCAGGCCTATAAGTTGGGGCACCACTCCTCGAAGCTCCGGAAGTCTATTGTGAAGAAAAGAATTCAGATGATCGTCCAACAATGCAATCAACGTCGCATTGACGAGATACTGAAAGCCTTTCCTTTATCCGGGAGAAGCCGACATCGGCGCGTGAAGAAGGCCGGCCTAATAATCTTCCTGTTTTTGGTCGCAACGTTCTTGCTCTCTACACCCATCAATGAGTTGTCCAATCCAAGCGTCCAGCTTGCAGCTCATATCGTCGATGCACCACTCTAACCATCATTCCGACCAGCCGAGGGTTTTTCTGATAGGTCGAGGCGCAATGGAGTTGCTCCTGGGTCCGATGACTGTTGGCTCCAGCGGCAGAAAACCAGTACTCAGAAGGAATTACGAGTGATTTGTCGTCGGCGCGGCCGCTCCCCGGCGTATTTTGTTGAAAAACACTTTTGCTTGTAGATTTGGGGGCTGATTCAATCCTTCCTTGATGTTGGGAGGAAGGTTGATGATGGGTCCGAGGCAAGTCTTGTAGGAAGCTCTGTTTTACAAGCTTTCGTTTGAGCAACATGTTCCGTCGGACCATCCGCTTCCGATCGGAACGGCGACCTTGTGAGGCGGTCCACCTGAACCTGGCCTATCGCTGGTTTTGTCGGTTGGATTTGCATGATACCGTTCCCGATCACTCGACGTTTTCCAAGAACCGCCATGGCCGATTTCGGGGCAGCGATATCTTGCGCCACACCTTTGAAGCGACCGTGCACCGCTGCATCATCGAAGGTTCGGTTGGCAGGGAACATTTTGCTGTGGACGCCAGCCTGGTCGAGGCCGACGTCAACGTTCACCACGCAACCGAGCGAACGGAGTGGGACCCAACGACCATCGGTCCCGATGAAGCACCGCGTGCGGTCAGGGAGTTACTGCATGCCGATCCAGCCGCGCAATGGGCCGGCACGAAACGGCGCGGCGATCTTTGCCTATTCGACCAACTAGAGCAATTTCCGACCAAACCGAACCAGCCCGCTCCCCCTCCCAAACACCTGACATGGTCGAGATCCTGCGGGTGGTTGGGAGGGGGAGCGGGCTGGTGGTGGCTTCATAAGGTGGAAAACGCTCTAACAAAACCAGGCCAGGTCACTGCTGTTGCGCTTCTTCCTGAGGTGTTTGGGCGTCAAGCATGCTCTGGCAATCATCCGGCCTCGGATGATTGGGATCCCGTTGCTCGATCGGGACTTTGCAATCATTGAGGCGCTGCGGATCGGCGGCCTTGCTGACCAGCCGTTCTTTCGCGGTCGCTACCGACGGCGAGTCCTTGTCGATGTTATCCTCCGCCGACAAGGAGGCCGAGAGAAGTATCGAAAAGAACAATGGCCAGGCCATCGTTGAACGCCGCATCGATGCCTCCCGCTGGTTATGTCTTCGAGCGGTAATGGTAGCGGTAAACTTCGGAAAAACCGAGCGATTGATAGAGCGTCACGGCGGGCTGATTATAGGAAGCGACGGCGAGCCAGCCGATCATACCGTCATGTTGGCTGCCGAAGTTCAGGAGATGTGAGAGCAGGCTTCTCGAAAAGCCCTTTCGGCGTTGATCCTCGGCAGTCATGACCAAAAAGAGGCCGACCAGTTCGACATCGAGCACAGCCAGGGCCAGCGCCGCGCTTTCATGGCCGGCTTTAAGGCGTCCATAGCCGGCTTTGGGTATGAGGCGCTCGAGCATCAGAGCCAGCGTCTCGGCCTCATTGCGGCTCAGGCCATCGATCCGCCGGCAACCATCGAGCCATGCGTCATCCGGGTGGTTGGTGATGTCGATATCGGCTGTTGCGCCGGAGCCGGCTTTGTTACCGTAGGCCGCGTCGGCGGCAAGGTTCACGGTCATGACGATGCTCTCGTCGAACCGCCGCCACCCACGCCGATCAAGCGCATCGGTGAGCGCAGGCGGAGCCAGCGGTGAGACTCGAAAGACCGGCGGCAAACCACGCTGTTCGAAGATGTGTTCGACGCGATCGATCCTTTGTTCAAGATCCGATGTATCGGGACCAAGGCAGGTGACCGAGTTCGAGCGCTTGGTCACGCCGCCTGCAAGCCGGATGATCCAATCGCCATCGAATGACGTGGAGAGCGCCGGCCAGGACGTCAGCATCGAGCGTTCGAGTCTTTCCACGAGGGTGTGGTCTTGACCATGACTGTTCGCCGCCATCGTCATGGCACGATGTCAAAGCGGCCTGTTGGTGGCGATGTCCGTTCTGATCTTCTTGGCATAGCAGTAGAGACGAAGGCGCTCGGCTGCGAATTCGAGAGCCGAACTCATGTCAGGCGTCTCGCCGAATCCGATGATCACCATCAGTAAATCGTCAGTGTCCAGCGAGACCAAGGAGCGTTCGCTGTCGCTGGTAGGGCTGCCGAACGGACCCTCGTCATCAACGAAAATCGGCAGGTTTTCGAGATTCAGCCGGCCGCGGCCGATGGCTTTGTAGCCCTCATCCGTCTCGCCTTTCCTGAAAGTGATCGGGGGGGCGAGCGTGGCCATATCATAGGTGCCGATGGAAAAGCCTGTTTTCAGAGAGATCAGATTGTTGGTATCGACGACATTGTTGATGCGATAAAGGCCTTTACCCTGGGTCAGTCTGCGCGCCAGGGCCTCGGCTGAAGGGCGATAGCGGCTCGGGTCCTTGCCTAGAACCTTGTAGGCCTGGCGTGTCTCGCTGATCTGGGCGACGTCGCCCACGGTGCCGCCGGAAAGGCTGGTGAGCCGATCGGCAGCTGTTCGGTCCAGTGCCTCGCTCAAGGCCTGACCAGGCTCCGTGACGGTAACGCTGCATCTGACAAGGCCAAGGGTGACGGCCACTTTCGCTTTCGCGAACGTCTTGCAAATGGCGATATCGAGCATTCTCGTCCTCATGCCAAAATCGCCGCGGCTAACGCAAAGCGGCTGGTTTATGAACTGGAGAGCAGCTCGGTCCCATCGATCGAAACACCGAAGCCGCCAAGCCCTACATATTGGCGCGACCGGGTCGCCAATAACTTGATCGACGAGACACCGAGATCGCGCAGTATTTGAGCACCAAGCCCGACGTCGCGCCAGTCTTGTTTACGTGAAAGATCACTATTCGTCGGCTGTCCGTCGCCGGTTCCGAACTCGCCGATGGGCACACCTGCCGCCCCTTCACGAAGATAGACCAGGACGCCTCGTCCCTCATCATCAAAACGCTTGAAAACCTGGCTCAAGAGCTTGTGCCGCCCGAAGACATCCTCAACGACATTTTCCCGATGCAGCCGGGTCGGTATCGCCATGCCATCACCGACACCGCCGAACACCAAGGCGAGATGCTGGATGTCATCGAAGGGCGTCGAGTAGGCATAGCCTTTTGCCTGGCCGATCTCGGTCGCGATCTCGAACTCGCCGACACAATCGATCAAACGCTCGCGCCGCTGGCGATAGGCGATGAGATCAGCGACCGAGATCGTCTTGAACTTATGCTCATTGGCAAATGCCTGGACTTCGGGGCCGCGTTTGACCGTCCCATCATCATTGACCAACTCGCAGATCACACCGACCGGAGGCAATCCTGCAAGCCTTGCCAGATCCACAGCCGCTTCGGTATGGCCGGAGCGCATAAGCACACCGCCGTCCTTGGCGATCAGCGGGAAGATATGACCGGGGCGGACAAAGTCGGCGGCACCGGAATTGCCGCTGGCGAGGGCCCGCACGGTCGAGCAGCGATCAGCAGCGGAGATGCCGGTGGTGGTATCGAATCGGTAGTCGACCGAAACCGTAAACGCCGTTCCAAGCGGGGCATCATTGGCGGCGACCATGGGATCCAGATGCAGGCGCTTGGCATCCTCGGATGCCATCGGCGCACAGACGATGCCGCAAGTATTGCGGACGATGAAGGCGATTTGCTCGGGCGTGGCCTTGGCAGCCGCCATGACCAGATCGCCCTCGTTCTCGCGGTCATCATCATCGACGACCACCACCATCTCGCCGTCGGCTATCGCCTGGATCGCCTCCTCGACACTGGCGAAATCGCCGCCCGGTTCCTCCGGGGACGTGATGCCGGGTTTTGCTGCGGTCATTGTGCGGCAACCCTCTCAGCCACCCGTGCCTCCTTCAGCGAGCTTGCGATCAGAAAGGCGAGCTCCAGGCTTTGCGAAGCGTTCAGGCGCGGATCGCATTGGGTATGGTAACGGTCGCGGAGATCTTCATCGCTAATGGCCTGTGCGCCGCCGGTACATTCGGTGACGTCCCGACCGGTCATTTCGATGTGGATGCCGCCGGCATGGGTGCCCTCGGCGCGGTGAACTTCCAGGAAGGCTTCGACCTCACCGAGGATACGATCGAACGGCCTGGTCTTGTAGCCGCTGCTGGATTTGATCGTGTTGCCATGCATGGGATCACAGGTCCAGACGACCTTTCGCCCCTCGCGTTCGACGGCGCGGATAAGCTTGGGCAAGCCATCACCGAGCTTCTCTTCACCCATGCGGCTGATGACCGTGAGCTTGCCAGACTTGTTGGTGGGGTTCAGCACGTCGCAAAGTTTCAGCAGTTCATCGCCGGTCATGCTGGGCCCGGCCTTGACTCCTACGGGATTGGCGATGCCGCGGCAGAACTCGACGTGGGCCCCATCTGGATCACGGGTGCGCTCGCCGATCCAGACGAGATGCGCTGACGTGTCGTACCAGCGGCCCGAGGTGGAATCGATCCTGGTCATCGCCTCCTCGTAGCCAAGCAACAGCGCTTCATGGGATGTGTATAGCGATGTCCGTCTGATCTCGGGCGTGCTCGCTTCCGAAATGCCAGATGCCTCCATGAAGGCCACCGCCTCGGTGATGCGATCGGCCATGTCCTGGTAGCGCTCGCCTTGGGGACTTTCTTCGACGAAGCCAAGATTCCAGCTGTGCACACGGGTTAGCGACGCGTAGCCGCCTTGGGTGAAGGCGCGAAGCAGGTTGAGGCTGGAGGCGGCCTGGGCATAAGCTTGTAACTGCCGGTTCGGATCGGGGTTTCTTGCCGCTTCATCGAAGGCGATGTCGTTGATGATGTCGCCGCGGTAGCTCGGCAGTTCCACCCCGTCCTGGGTCTCGACATCCGATGAGCGCGGTTTGGCAAACTGACCTGCAAGACGGCCTACTTTGACAACGGGAAGCGCTGCCCCATAGGTCAGCACGACGGCCATTTGCAGCAGCACGCGCAGCGTGTCGCGGATGGTATCGGGATTGAAATCGGCAAACGCTTCGGCACAATCGCCGCCCTGGAGCATGAAGGCCCGGCCTTCGCAGACCTCGGCGAGCTTTTTCCTGAGCTGGCGGGCTTCGCCTGCAAAGACGAGAGGTGGGTAGCTGGCGAGTTTCTCCTCAACCGATGCTAGAGAAGCCGCATCTGGGTAGACCGGCATTTGGGCGACCGGATAATTGCGCCAGCTTTGAGGCGTCCACTCTCTTGCCATTTAGTAGTTCCTTCCCGAACGTCTACCAGGTCGCCGGCCGACCTCGTACGACTCCAACTAAAACCACCGCTGGGTGAAAGACAAGCCGTGGTTAACGGCCATCAAGCCGATGGTTGATACATGGTGACGAATTCCTCGGCTGCCGAGGGGTGGAGGCCAACTGTCGCGTCAAAATCGGCCTTCGTTGCGCCGGATGTCATCGCCACTGCCAGGCCCTGCATGATCTCACCCGCATCGTCGCCGACCATATGGGCGCCGAGCACACGATCGGAGGGCTTGTCGACCACGAGCTTCATCATGATTTTGACGGGCTCGCCGGTTAATGTGTGGACCATCGGGCGAAAGCTGGTTTTGAAGGTCGAGATATCAAAGCCCTTGCTCCGCGCTTCAGCTTCGGTCAACCCGACCGAGCCTGCTTCCGGCAGGCTGAACACGGCGGTCGGAATGGTGTCGTAACGAACCTGATGCGGGTTGTCGTTGAACAGCGTCTCCGCGATCACCCGGCCCTCGGCGATCGCCACCGGTGTCAGGTCATGGGCGCCGGAATTGAGACCGGCACCTGCATGATCGGAGCAGTCGCCGACAGAATAGATGCTATCGATATTGCTTCGATAGCTTTGATCTACATGGACGGCGCCGGTCCGGTCCATCTCAACGCCGATTTCCTTCAAGCCAAGGCCCTCTGTGTTAGGCAGCGGCTTTCGACCGGTCGCATAGAGCACGGTATCGAACGCCATCTCACCGGCGGATGTCGTCAGGTTCAGGCCGCCAGGGACCGGCTCGATCGCTTCGATCGTGGTGCCCGCCTGCACGTTGAGACCCTGGACCTTGAGTTGTTCCACCAGAGCGACGCGCAGATCGTCGTCGAAGGCGGCAAGCGGCAGATCGCGGCGGAAGATGACGGTGGTGTCGACACCCAGACCGTTGAAGATGCTGGCAAGCTCGATCCCGATATACCCCGCCCCCATCACGGCCAGCTTGCGGGGTTGAGCGGTTAGCCCCTCAAGCGCCTCGTTGGAGGTAATGACATGTTCGATGCCTGGCACATCCACGAGGCTGGGTCGGGCACCGACCGCGATGAGAATGCGATCCGCCGTGTAGCTCTTTCCGCCCACCTCGACGCTGTTCGGTCCGGTGACCCGGCCTCGCCCTTCGATCACCTGGACGCCGGCGTTGCCGAGCATGGTCCTGTAGATGCCGTTCAGCCGCGAAATCTCATTGTTGCGTGCGGTGACAAGTGCGTTCCAGTCAAGCTCGGGATCGCCGACCTTCCAACCGTAGCTTCGGGCGGTTTTGAAATAGTCGGAGAAGTGGGCGCCGTAGCGCATCAGTTTTTTCGGCACGCAGCCGCGGATCACGCAGGTACCGCCGAGCCGGCTGTCCTCGCAGAGCCCGACGCGGGCACCGTAACTGGCGGACCGCCTGGCGCAGGCAACACCGCCCGAACCGCCGCCGATGACAAAAAGATCGAAATCCGCCACGTTTTTTCCTCTTGGCTTTTGCACGCGGAACATTGCTGCCTGACCAGCACGCTAATCCAGCGTTCGACATATGATCCGACGCAACTAGATAGGAGGTTCGAGAGAGCTTGTCAGCAGGTGTATTTTAGATGTGATCAATGGCGAGCCCTGCCAACTGGCCGCCCACACACCGCAACGTCGCGGCATGTGGGCGAGGTCCAGTCAACGGTCCGGGCCGTTGCCCGGTCAGATGCCGCCGAGATTGACGTATTTGATCTGGAGGTAGTCGTCGATCCCGTATTTGGAGCCTTCGCGGCCGACGCCGGAATGCTTGTAGCCTCCGAAGGGGGCGACTTCGGTGGAGAAGATGCCCTCGTTGACGCTGACGATGCCGCTTTCCAGCTCTTCGGCGACCCGCATGACCCGTCCGACATCGCGTGAGTAGAAGTAGCTGGCGAGGCCGAACTCGGTGTCGTTGGCCATGGCGACCACCTCGTTCTCATCCTTGAACTTGTAGAGCGGGGCGACGGGGCCGAAGGTTTCCTCCGTGGTGATCACCATGTCGTTGGTGCAGTCGGCGAGGACGGTGGGTTCGAAGAAATGGCCGCCGAGATCGTGGCGCTTGCCGCCGGTCAGCACCTTGGCGCCCTTGGCCTTGGCGTCTTCGACATGGGCTTCGGCCTTGTCCACGGCGGCGGGCTCGATCAGCGGACCCTGGGTCACGCCGTCGTCCAGGCCGGAGCCGACTTTCAGTTCCTTCACGGCATCCGAGAATTTCTTGGCGAAGGCGTCGTAGATCTTTTCCTGGACGTAGATGCGGTTGGTGCAGACGCAGGTCTGGCCGGAGTTCCGGTATTTCGACGCCATGGCGCCCTTGACCGCCGCGTCCAAGTCGGCGTCGTCGAAGATGATCATCGGGGCGTGGCCGCCGAGTTCCATGCTGACCTTCTTCACCGTGTCGGCGGACTGCTTCATCAGGAGCTTGCCGACCTCGGTGGAGCCGGTGAAGGTGATTTTTCGGACGAGATCATTGCCGGTCAGCTCGCCGCCGATGGCGCTGGAGCTGCCGGTGACCACGTTGAACACGCCCTTGGGGATGCCGGCGCGCTCGGCCAGCACGGCGAGGGCGAGGGCGGAGTAGGGGGTGAAGGTGGCGGGCTTGGTGACCATGGTGCAGCCGGCGGCGAGGCCGGGGCCGCATTTTCTGGTGATCATGGCGTTCGGGAAGTTCCAGGGCGTGATCGCGCCGCAGACGCCGACCGGCTGTTTCAGGACCATGATCCGGCGATCGGGGAACTGAGCTGGGATCATATCGCCGTAGATGCGTTTTCCCTCCTCGGCGTACCATTCGATGAAGGACGCGCCGTAGGCGACTTCGCCGCGGCTTTCGGCAAGGGGCTTGCCCTGCTCGCGGGTCATGAGGATGGCGAGGTCTTCCTGGTTCTCCATCATCAGGTCGAACCAGCGCTTCAGGATGGCGGCGCGGGCCTTGGCGGTGGTCTTGCGCCAGCTCTTGAAGGCCTCGTGGGCGCCTTCGATCGCGCGTCTGGTCTCATCGGCGCCCATTTTCGGGATCGTGCCGATGACCTCGCCGTTCGACGGATCGGTGACCTCGATGGTCTGGCCGCTGTCGGCGTCGACCCATTCGCCATTGATGTAGCACTGCTCTCTCAGCAGGGACGCATCCGATAAATGAACGCGGATATCCTTCAACGCCGTTGCCATTGCCTCTCTCCAGTTTCCTGCCAGGCAGCGTCCTGCCGCCCCACCCCGGTCTTTTGCGACTTGCGTCTTACATATGGGGTATCACGGCAGGAGAACCAGCCGCAAGCTAGGAGCGAGGTTCAATAAAGCCAGCTATTCCGCGGCTCTCGGGTTCGTTTGGTCGCACGGGTCGTGTGACGACCGGCGTTGACTTGTTTCGCGCCTTTTGGCGCGATGGTTCTTGATACTCCATTTGAGGAAAATATTCCACATCTTGCTTCCCCCCACCACTATGTTTGACATCCGGGGGGCTGCTTGCTCTATACGCGTTTAGATTGAGCTATATTCGAGGCAATTCTGATGGGCATTTTTATTGACCCGACGCCGGCCAAGCCGGATCGGACCGGGATGGTCAAGCCAACCTTCGAGACGATCGCGAAGGTCTTGGCGGGAATTGGCGACATCGCTGCCGGCAAGGGGGTGAGTGCTGCCGGGAAATTTGCCGGTGCGGCTAGCAGCGGTATCGATGTTATCAAGGGGTTTCGGGCAACGAAAGAGACGCGGGAGCAGCGGGTTTGGACGCATTGGCGGGAGAGCCTGGCGTTGGCGCTGCCGGAATTTTTCGTCACGGCTTCGCTGACCCGGCGACCTGATGACGAGGAGCTTTCCCGGCTGCTTCAGGAGATTTTGGAGGATTCGGAGACGCTGGCGAAGGCGGGGCAGGCCGAGTTCATGGATGTGCATCGGCGCACGCCGACAGACTTTCCGCTCTATCCGCCGCTTCGAGACAAGCTGCCGGCATGGGCGCGGAAGGTGGCGCCGGAGCATCTTCGGGATGACGAGCGGCTGCGAGAGAAGCTGGACAGGTCATTCGAGCGCGGCTTTCGGCGAGCACTCGCAGACCGGGGCGATCATTTTGCGTCCATTCTCGACTTCTTCGAGGGCGAGGAGGCGGAAACCGGGAACCGCCGGGATGCCTGGCGGCGCTATTATGAGGGGCTTTCGCGCGAGATCGAAGAAAAGCCGCTGTTCAATCAACCGGAGGACGGCAGCGGGGCGACGCTTGGCCAGATTTTTCAGCCGCTTCGCTGCTATTGGCGCGAGCGAGCGAAACGATCCCGGCAGGAGGAGGACGAGGCAAAGCCGAATACCCTACACATCGCATGGCTGCAATCCGAGTTGGAGGGATGGTTAGAAAGGCGCCGCTCCAGCGATGCGCTCAGGGTGGTGACCGGCGGGCCGGGCTCCGGCAAGTCGAGCAGCGCGCTTTGGTTCGCGCGGGACGTTGCCTATGCCGGCAGCTTCAATGTCTTCGTCGTCCGGCTCCAGGGTCTCGAAGTCGACCGACCGATCGATGCCGTGGTCGACGAGTTCGTCGAGTTCGCTGGCGTCGATCACGGGATGTTGGAAGAAAACCCGCTCAAATGGGTGCGAGATGACCCCAAACCACTGCTTCTCGTGTTTGATGGCTTGGACGAAGTGGCGAGGCCGGATGGCGCTGGGCTCGATGTTACCAAGACCTTTCTCCGCACCTTGCATACCCGCCTCGGCCTAGCCAATCGCGAGGGGAAAGCTCGGCTGATGGCATTGGCTCTGGGACGACCGCAAGCGGCCGAGGAGGCGGCGTTGGCGATGGGCGGCAGCTTGGATGACCAGGCTCTTTTGCATGTGGCATCGCTCAGCCCGATGGATCACGACATGTTCGTGAAGCTCGGCGAGCGATGGGCGATCGAACTCGACGATCCGGATGATCTAGCCGGCGAGGATTTTCGCGCCACGTTCTATGAGCGCTACCGACCGTTCGATGCAGCATGCAGCGGCGCCGGCACACCCGAAGCCCTTGGCGATGGCGACTTGGTGGAGATGACCGTCGAGCCGCTCTTGCTCTATCTCCTGATCATTTCCGGTTATGCCGGCAAGGAGTGGCACCTCGCCAAGGAAAACCGCAACCGAATCTATGAACGGATCTTCGAGGGCATTCACGAACGCGATCTAAAAAAGCCGGTTGGCCATCCTGCGAAGATGGGGATCGAAGACAAAAAGGATTTCCTCGCATTAATGGAGTGTCTTGGCCTCGCTGCTTGGCTAGGCGGCGGGCGAAGCGGCAGCGACGAAGACTTTGCGTTGGTTCGCGATGAGGTTTACCTGCCGGAACGAAAGGGCGATTTTTGCGACATGCCGTCGGCCAAGCTGGATAATGTCGCGCTTCAGACCTTCACTCATCGAGACGATCGTGAGAAGCCGGGCTATGCCTTTATCCACAAGAGTTTCGGTGAGTACCTGACGGCACGAGCCCTCGTGGATGCAGGTGAAAGGTGGTGTGGTGCGCGTGCGCCAAGCCGGCTCAACCTCTTTGCTGAGGACTGGTTGCAGCTGACCGGCGACGCTCGGCTGACGACAGACATTCTCCGTTTCCTGATCGACGAAGCCAGACTACGGTCCGGCGAGCCGGCCAAAGCGCGACGCCGGATAACGGCATTGTCGACCATCGCCAGCCATACGCTCGCGCATGGCTTTCCCGCTCACGGCAAGCTGGTGACCGATAAGCGACATGCCGACTGGCGCCGGCGCGAGATCTTTCAGCGGAATGCCGAGGAGTCACTGTACGCGCTGATTCATGCCTGGGCCGAGGCGGGCTACCCGTTCGAGGTGAAGGACGACGGCTCGATCGAACGGGATTGGGATCCCGGGTCGATCAACGTGGCATGGACCACCAAGCGCGCTGCCGCCGATATGTTGGCCCGTCTTGGCGATCAGTGGTCGGATGGCACTGTCGCTCGCCAACTCTTCCAATGCTGGGACCTGAGCGAGGCGAACCTGGGCAGGGCGGACCTGAGCGGGGCGAACCTGTTCGGGGCGAACCTGAGCGGGGCGAACCTGTTCGGGGCGACCCTGCGCGGGGCGAACCTGAGCGAGGCGGACCTGAGCGGGGCGGACCTGAGCGAGGCGAACCTGCGCGGGGCGACCCTGCGCGGGGCGACCCTGAGCGGGGCGGACCTGAGCGGGGCGGACCTGAGCGGGGCGAACCTGTTCGGGGCGAACCTGAGCGGGGCGAACCTGAGCGAGGCGAACCTGAGCGAGGCGGACCTGAGCGGGGCGGACCTGAGCGAGGCGAACCTGCGCGGGGCGACCCTGCGCGGGGCGACCCTGAGCGGGGCGGACCTGAGCGGGGCGGACCTGAGCGGGGCGGACCTGTTCGGGGCGAACCTGAGCGGGGCGAACCTGAGCGAGGCGAAATGCAGCCGGTTCAACATTGACTCGGCCCGGCTGCATTTCGCCAAGTGTTCCGGTGCGATCGATCTTAGTCAAGAGCAGATCGATAAAGCCCTGGGCAATTCAGAAACCGAGCTGCCCAAAGGTATGACCCATCCTCCTCATTGGCTGGAAGAAGCGTAACGGCAGCCCGGCCACCGGGCGAGGTCCCGTCCAGCCCGCCGCGGCTCGCGGCCTAGGCGACGCGGTCGTTGGGTTCCTTGTCGGCGAAGAAGGCTTTGGCGTTGTCGAGGACGCGGAAGCCCATGGCTTCGCGGGTTTCGAGGGTGGCGCTGCCTAGGTGGGGGAGGAGGACGACGTTTTCCATAAGCAACAGGTCTTCGGTGATTTTTGGCTCTTCCTCGAAGACGTCGAGGCCGGCGCCGGCTATCTCGCCACGGGCGAGGGCGTCGACAAGAGCCTGCTCGTCGACGATGTCGCCGCGGGCGGTGTTGATGAGGAAGGCGTGGGGCTGCATTTTCTGCAGGCGCTCGGCGTTGATGAGATGGCGGTTTTCCGGGGTTGCCGGGCAGTGGACCGAGACGAAGTCGCTTTGCTCGAAGATGGCCTCGAGGCTGTCGACCATCGATACGCCGAGGTCGTCCAGGCGGTCCGCCGCCGGCGGATAGGGGTCGTAGGCGATGACGTTCATGTCGAAGCCGCGGCTGGCCCTTTTAGCCATGGCGCCGCCGATGCGGCCGAGGCCGATGAGCCCGAGCGTTTTGCCGGTGACGTGGCTGCCCATCATGTGGGTGGGGCGCCAGCCGGTCCAGTGCTTGCCGCGCACATGGCGTTCGCCTTCGCCGGCGCGGCGCGCGACCGAGAGCATCAGGGTCATGCCGAGATCGGC
Organism: Geminicoccaceae bacterium; assembly: GCA_965204405.1. Lineage (GTDB taxonomy): Bacteria > Pseudomonadota > Alphaproteobacteria > Geminicoccales > Geminicoccaceae > JANQPX01. The sequence goes on along the minus strand of CBDBEN010000005.1, from coordinate 3,389,723 downwards.
GGTGGCGTGGGTCAGGACGTCGGGGGTGTTGGTGACGACGATGCCGTGCTGCTTGGCGGCTTCGATGTCGATATTGTTGAAGCCGACGGCGAAATTGCTGACCAGCTTGGCGCGGCGCTGTGCGGTGCCCAGGAGGTCGGCGTCGATCTTGTCGGTCACGGTGGAGAACAGAGCGTCGGCGCGGGTGATGGCGTCCTTGAGGTCGGCGGCGCTGAACGGCTTGTCTTCGCTGTTCAGCTCGACGTCGAAATGCTCGGTTAGGGCCTGTTCGACTTTTTCCGGCCAGCGGCGGGTGACGATCACCTTGGGCTTGCTCATGCTCTGCTCTCCCGTGACGTTGCGGTCATCTCTGTTGATATGGAATTGGATCTACGGTCGGAAAACGGTAATGGCGGCCATCGGATGTGACTTTTCAAAAACCGGCATCCAATCCAGGCCGGTGGCCAACCTGCAGGATCAGCCACCGTTCCCTTTTGTCCACGCCGCCGGCGTCCCGGCTAGGCGGCGGATTTCAGGCTGTCTGTGACTTGCGTATCGAAAAAGTAGCGCTGGGCGGCGGCGACGCCGCTGCCGAGATCGACCTGGTAGCCGGCATCGCGCAGGGCCATTTCGGAGCCGGCAAGGGCTTGCAGCACCATCAGCTCGTTGAGCCAGCCGAGATGGCCGATGCGGAACACCTTGCCGGCGACCTTGGTGAGGCCGGTGCCGAGGGAGAGCTGGTAGTTCTTAAAGGCGTGGCTGATGACGTCCTTGGCATCGATGTTGTCCGGGACGACGATCGCGCTCACAGTGTCGGATTGCCACTTTTGCTCCTTTGCACAGAGCTCGAGGCCCCAGGCGCGGATGCCCCGGCGGACGGCTTCGGCCAGGCGGTGATGGCGGGCGAAGACGTTGTCCAGGCCTTCGTCCAGCAGCATGTCGATTGAGCCACGAAGGCCGCGAAGGAGCGTGGTGGCGGGGGTGTAGGGGAAGTAGCCGTCCGCGTTCAGCTTGATCATGTCGCCGAAATCGAGGAAGCAGCGCGGCAGCTTGGCGCGCTCGTAGCAGGCGAGCGCTTTTTGGCTGGCGGCGACGATGGCAAGCCCGGTCGGCAGCATGAAGCCCTTTTGCGAGCCGGAGACGGCAATGTCGACGCCCCATTCGTCCATGCGGAAGTCGATGCTGGCGATCGAGCTGACGCCATCGACCATGAGGAGGGCTGGGTGGTCCAGCTCGTCCAGGACCTTCCTGATCGGGGCGATGTCGGACTTGACACCGGTCGCGGTTTCGTTGTGGCAGACCAGGACGGCCTTGATCTTTTTGTCACGATCGGCCTCAAGGCGCTTGGCGTATTCCTCGGGGCGGGCGCCGACGCCCCAATCGGTCTCGATGATGTCGACGTCGAGGCCGTGGCGCTGGCAGAGGTCGGCCCAGAGGTGGGAGAACTGGCCGAAGACGGCGATCACCACCTTGTCGCCGGGTGTGAGGGTATTGGTGATCGCCGCTTCCCAGCCGCCGGTGCCTGAGCCCGGGAACAGGAAGACCTGGCCGGTTTCGGTCTTGAAGATTTTTTTGAGGTCCGCGAACAACGGCAAAGTGAGCTTCGGGAAGTCCGGGGAACGCTGATCTTCGAGCGGTACTTCCATGGCCTGACGCAGCGAAAAGGGCATGTTTGTCGGGCCAGGGATGAACAGACCTGGAAATCCAGCCATGAGATGTCTCCTGGGGTGGTGCGGGGGGCTAGGTGTAGATCGGGAATCTCTCGCAAAGCGCGATGGCGCTTTCCTTGACTTTCGCCTCGACGGCCCCGTTGCCGTCCGGGCCATTGGCGGCCAGGCCGTCCAGGACCTCGGCGATCAGGCTGCCGATCTCCTGGAACTCGGCGATGCCGAAGCCGCGGGTGGTGCCGGCAGGGGTGCCGAGGCGGATGCCCGACGTGATGGTGGGCTTTTCCGGATCGAAGGGCACGCCGTTCTTGTTGCAGGTGATGTGGGCGCGGCCAAGGGCGATCTCGGCATCCTTGCCGGTGACGGCTTTCGGACGGAGATCGACCAGGAGCACATGGGTGTCGGTACCGCCGGAGACGAGATCGAGGCCGGCGGATTTGAGGGTTTCGCCAAGCGCCTTGGCATTCTCGACCACGCTGGCTGCATAGGCCTTGAAGCCGGGATCGAGGGCTTCGCCGAACGCGACCGCCTTGCCGGCGATGACATGCATGAGCGGGCCGCCCTGGAGGCCGGGGAAGATCGCGGAGTTGATCTTCTTGGCGATGGCCTCGTCGTCGGTCAGGACCATGCCGCCGCGGGGGCCGCGCAGGGTCTTGTGGGTGGTGGTGGTGGCCACATGGGCATGGGGGAAGGGGGAGGGGTGGACGCCAGCTGCTACCAGGCCTGCGAAATGGGCCATGTCCACATGGAGGATGGCGCCGACCTCGTCGGCAATCGCGCGGAAGCGGGCAAAGTCGATGGTGCGCGGATAGGCGGAGCCGCCGGCGATGATGATGGTGGGCTTGTGCTCGCGGGCGAGGTTCGCCACCTGGTCGTAGTCGATCTGATGGGTGTCCTTGGTGACGCCGTACTGCACGGCGTTGAACCATTTGCCGGAGAGGTTCGGCCTGGCGCCGTGGGTCAGGTGGCCGCCTGCATCCAGGCTCATGCCGAGGATGGTGTCGCCGGGCTTGGCGAGTGCCAGGAGCACGCTTTGATTGGCTTGCGAGCCGGAATTGGCCTGGACATTGGCAAAGCCGCAGCCGAATAGCCGGGTTGCGCGCTCGATCGCCAGGTTTTCGGCGATGTCGACATATTGGCAGCCGCCGTAATAGCGCCGTCCGGGATAGCCCTCGGCATATTTGTTGGTGAGCACCGAGCCAGCGGCATCGAGTACGGCGCGGCTGACGATGTTCTCGGACGCGATCAGCTCGATCTCGTTCTGCTGGCGGCCAAGCTCCTTGGCGATGGCGTCGGCAAGCTCGGGATCGGTGTCGCCGACACCGGCTTTGAAGAACGTCCGGAGATCGGATGCGGCGGCGGTTTTCAACATGGCGAACAGGACCTCTCATAGGCAGGGATACACGGCTTTGGATCTTGCCTTTGTGTCCCTACATCTCGCTCTCGTTAGCATCAAGGATATGGCTCAGGGCCATGTTCAGCAATTCAGATTTTGGGATATTTTCCTGAAATGCGGGAAAATTTTTTATCTTGTTAAAGCAGTGTGTTATGCTGATTTCTCACCGAGATTGGAAAATTTCGGGAAAAGTAGCATATTATAAACACAGCGACTTTTCTGTGTTAAGGCGGCGGGAGGAGAAGCGGTGGCACGGGAGCGGATACAGCGGCGGGGACGGCAGGTGCAGGGCGCTGCCAAGGATACCGGCGGTATCCAGGTGCTGGACCGAGCGATCGGGATCATGGAGGCGGTTTCGGCGGCGGACGGTATGACCCTGACCTCGATCGCCCATCAGGCAGGCATGGCCACCTCGACGGTGCACCGCATCCTGACGTCCCTCGAGGGGCATGGGATGGTTTCCATGGATCCGGAGAGAAAGCTCTGGTTTATCGGGGTGACCGCCTTCCAGATCGGCAACGGCTTTTTGCGCAACCGCAAGGTGGTCGATCTCGGCCGGCCGATCATGCGGGATCTCGTCGGCGAAACCGGCGAATCGGTCAATCTCGGGGTCGAGGATGACGGTAATATCGTCTATCTCGCCCAGATCGAATGCCATAACCCGATTCGAGCGTTTCACCGGCCGGGGACCAGGACGCCAATCCACTCCTCGGCCATGGGCAAAGCGATCCTCGCCACCTGGTCCGACGGGGCGATCAGGAAGCTTCTGGAGAAGGTCGGCATGCCCGGCTTTACGCGAAAGACGCTCACCAATGACCGCCGGTTCTTCGAGGATCTTGCGATCGCACGCGAGCGTCAGTGGGCCCTTGACGATGAAGAGGCGACCATAGGCATGCGCTGCGTGGCTGCCCCGATCTTCAACGAATTTCGAGAGGTGGTGGCCGCGGTTTCGATCTCAGGCCCGATCACACGCCTGACCTATGACCGGATCGGCGAGCTTGGTCCCAGGATCAAACGTGTTGCCGGCGAGATCACCGCGACCATTGGCGGCCGCAGGCCGGGCCAGTCTCTTTAATGCCGTGATTGCGCGACCACTGGTAAAAGCACTATCCGATCAAACGGAACCAGCCCGCTCCCCCTCCCAACCCGCAGGATCCCGACCATATCGGGTAGTTGGGAGCGGGCTGGTGGTGACTTCATATGGTCGAAGAAGGCTTAGAAGCTGGGCGCGGTTCTTGCCCTCAGGGAATGGAGTGCTGCGGCGGCGCGGTCGCGCACGAGGGGGCTTTCGTCGTTCATGGCTTTGGTGAGCGCCTCGCCCACCAGTTCTTCATGATGGGATGACGCGATCCTGCCCACGGCTGATGCGGCGCTGGCCCGGACCTTGGCATGCTCGTCCTCCAAAGTATCGACGAGGGATTCCAGGGCGTCCTCGGCGCCAGGTCCGAAGCGGGCAAGAGACCAGGCAGCACTCCAGCGGACGTGGAGTGAGTTGTCCTCCAGGAAGTTCATGATCGACGCGACCAAATCGCTATCGAGAGCATCCCATTCGGCTTGATTTTCCACCACCTTGCCCATCGCCCAAACCGCGTCGGCACGAACATCCCACTGGACGTCTTCGGCCGTATCGAGAAGGGCGGGCATGATGTCGGCAGCTTCGCCGCCAACGCGTCCTATGGCCCAGGCGGCGTTGCGCCTGATTTGCGGCTCCGGGTCCTTGAGAGCCTCCATCAAGCGGGGCAGGGCGGTGTTGGCTTCATCACCGATACGTCCCAAAATCTCGATCGATTGGTGACGAACCGTCTTGTCGTTGCCATTCACGCCGTCGAGAAGCGACGGCACGGCGTCAGCACCCATCCCCTGTATTTCACGAACGATTTCAGGCTGCGTAAGCGAATCGGCGGATTGAAGCTCTTTGAGCAATCTGGTTGCTTTGTCCCTCGGGGACTCGGCGAAGGAGGTTCCGGAGGCAAAAAAAGCAGATATGAGGATGGCCATGCCAACCATTTTTGTCTGTTTTTGGCCAGCTGAGTTTCTTCGCATTGACATGATTCCTCCAAAAATGCCTGGATATCCGCACTCCCTCCCTTCTAAACAATTCTACGTGTAAATGTTTCCATTTATGCGTCCGATTCGTTGATATTATCTTGGTGTCAATAACTCAAATATCTCCTTGAAGCCTGGAAAGGCAACTTTCAAGCAATCTGAAGTATATGTGGCTAAGGTCGGGCAGAAAAAATAGATGATCGCGGATCTTATATTTTGAGTTTTTGTTGCTAGTCAATCCTGTGGCGTCTTGAAGCTGGCATGAACCGTCTTACAGCAGATCATCTTCGCTCCAGGAAAGGTCAAGCAACTTTCTTTAGCCTCGGCCTGCCTCTTGTATTGCGGCAACCGCTGGCGAGGGCTGCAGCCAGTCCTCGACGATCCGGTCGATGATCGCTTGGGTCTTGCCGTGCCATTTGTCCGCGGCGGCCTCCGCCTTTCGGGTGCGGTGGGGGCGGGCGTCGTAGGTAGCGCGGGCTTCGAGATCGGAGATCATGATCGCGAAAGCTGTTGGACCATAGGTCGGGGACAGCATGAAGCCCGCAAGGGAATTGGCATAGTTGAGGCTGCCGGTCTTGGCCCAGACGCGAAGCGCTTCGTCTTGTCCGGTAAAACGCCGGGTGAGGGTGCCGGACCAGCCTGAAACCGGGAGAAGGCCAACAAGGCTTTCATTGTCCCAGCCCTTTTGCAGGATGGCTGCCAGATGCAGAGGCGTCATCCGGCCGCCGCTGTTGAGCCCTGAGTGATTGCCGAGGACCGTCTTCGACCATTCCGCTTCAGGGACAAGGCGCTTGAGATGGCTGCGCATGATGTCACCGGATGCTTCCAGGCTCGGCACCTCGGGGTTGGATTCGCGGGCGACCGACAAGCCGATGAGTTCGGCCATCAGATTGTTGCTGTACCAAAGCATGTTGCGGACGAGTTCGAGCAGCGGCCGGCTCTTATGGGTGGCGATCAGGCGGGCTTTGGGCGGCAGGGCGGCACGGGTCGGGGCCGGCAGGTCGATGCCCTGCATGGCGGCGATGTCGGCGAAGACGCTGCCCGCGTGCAGGCCCGGGTCCTTGACCGGAAGCGACTTTTTCGAACGCCTCTTGCCGCGGTCCGCGAGCTGCCAGAGAACGCGGCCGTCCTGACGCTGTTTCAAGTTGATGCCGCTTGGCGGCAAGCCATCCCGGGCGGCCTTCTCGAACCTGGCCTCATTGAGTGACGGTACGGTCTCGACCACAGGCCCGGCCCCGCTCCGCCAGGACAGATGAACGCGGTTAAAGGCCAGGGACAGGGCGCCGATGCCGGGGTTGTAGGGGGCCTCCAGCGGTTGGGTCGCCGCGATCTCGGTAAATCTGGGCAGCAATGTATCGTCGATCAGAAAACGCCCGGTGATCTTGTGAATGCCCCGCCGCTTGAGGTCGCCGGCGAGCGTGATCAGGTCGGGGATGTCGAGCAGCGGATCGCCGCCGCCTTTGAGGATGAGGTCACCGTCAAGCTCGCTATTTTTTACCGTCCCCACCATATGGAGCTCGGTTTTGTAGCGATGCCTCGGCCCCAGTACATCCAAGGCGACCAGGGCTGTGGCGAGCTTGGCCGTCGATGCCGGGATCAGCGTGTGCTCGATATTGTGTTCGGCGATGATGTCGCCGCGCTCCAGGTCGACAACCACGAATGCCGCCTTCGCTCCCTTGGGCAGGCCCTTCAGAAGATCCGAAACATCCGCGCGGATGGGGGCCTTCGGGCGGAAGACGGTGCTGCTTGCAGGCAGGAGATCCTGCTCGGGATCGGACGGTTCGAGGCTGGAGGCGTCGGTCGCGTCGGCTGATACGGCGGATTCGCTCGAGGGGGCCTCTGGCGGTGTAGGGTCGGATTGGCCCAGAGCCGGTTCGGGTAGGGTAATTTCCGGCTCGCCCGACGCCGAAGGCGACGACAATGGCTGCTCGATGGCGCATCCGCCAAGGACCAGCAGGAATCCGAAAATGAGGAGGCGTTGCGATCGCGTCGATGGCATGAACGTTCCTGATTGATATCGGTGGTCCGAGCCTACGGAATTTCGCCGTTCAATCAACTGGTAGGAGATGCACAATTGTATTACCTGCTACCGAATCGCCTGGGGCAGCCGCTCGACACACCCGACATTGTCGCCTATTGCTGGGTTAACGTTAGAACAGCGACAGGGATCCATGCGCGAGCCGGTACGACATCTTTTCATATGGCCAGCCGTGCTCATCGTGTTGCTGGTAACCCTGTTTCCCCTGGTCTACTCGCTTACCATCAGCTTCCAGACCATGCGTCTGGTTCCGCCGACGCCGCCGCGTTTCGTCGGCCTCGACAACTACGCCAACCTGCTCTCGGAGCTGCGATTCTGGCAGGTTCTGGGCAACACCTCCTTGATCGTCGGTGTCTCGGTGGTGCTGCAATATGTGATCGGTTTCGCGCTGGCACTGGCGCTTTATGCCAATATCCCGGGTGAGCGGCTGTTCCGGGTGAGCTTTCTTTTCCCGATGCTGATGGCGCCGGTGGCCGTGGCGCTGATCTGGCGGATGCTGCTGCACTCCACCATTGGGCCGGTCAATGAGTTTTTCACGGCCCTCGGTTTTCCCAATTTGCCGTTTTTGACCAATTCGATCATGGCCAAATTTTCGATCATCATCGTCGAGGTCTGGCAGTGGACACCGTTTGTCATGCTGCTGATGCTGGCCGGGCTGCAGAGCCTGCCGAACAGCATCTATGAGGCGGCAAGGCTGGATGACGCCAGTCCCTGGCAGCAGTTTTGGGGGATTACCTTCCCGCTGCTGCTGCCGCTTTCGGCAGCGGTGGTGTTCATCCGCATGATCGAGGGCTTCAAGCTAATCGACACGGTGTTCGTGCTCACCGGCGGTGGCCCCGGCATCTCCACCGAAACGCTGACCCTCTATGCCTATCAGGAGGGGCTGAAGAAATTCAATCTCGGCTATACTTCGGCGCTGAGCTTTACCTTCCTGATCGCGGTCATTCTGTTCGGCACGCTCTATCTGGCGATCCTGAAGCCCCATTTGGAGAAACGGGCATGAACCGCTGGCTCGTTTTTGCACTGCTCTGCCTTTGGCTGCTGTTCACGCTGTTTCCGATCTATTGGGTCTTTATCACCGTGTTCAAGCCGGCACCGGCGGTCTTCAATGGTCCGACCTATCTACCGTTTATCGATTTTACGCCGTCGCTCAAGGGGCTCTACGAGATCCTGGGCGGCGGGCGCGGCAACATGCTGCCGCCGCTTTGGAACTCCGCTTTGGTGGCGACTGCGGCTGCTGCAGTCGCGACGCTGCTCGGCAGCATGGCCGCCTACGCCCTGGTGCGTTTCGAGTTTCGCGTGCGCTTGCTTGCAGGCCTGCTGTTCGGTGTGATCGGAATCGGTGGCTACTGGCTGCTGGACAGTCTTGGCTATGCTACCTTGCCATCGATGGGTGCTGCCTTCGGCCTTGCGCTGATTCTCGCCATTCTGGTTAATCGCCTGCCGCTTCCGGGCCTGGTCTTGGGCAATAATGATATCGCCTTCTGGTTCATCTCCCAGCGCATGTTCCCGCCGATCGTCTCGGCCTTCGCGCTTTATCTGCTCTATGTGGAGATCGGCAAATCCGGCGTGCAGGCCCTCGACAGCTTTTCCGGGCTGACCTTTTGCTACATTGCCTTCATCCTGCCGATTGTCGTCTGGCTGATGCGCGATTTTTTCCAGAACTTGCCGGTTGCCGTCGAGGAAGCGGCCCTGGTCGACAATGTGCCGAGGCTGAGGATCTTCTTCGAGATCGTGCTGCCGATGGCGAGACCTGGCCTGATCGCGACGTTCCTGATCTGCCTCGGGTTCGTCTGGAATGAATTTCTATTTGCCCTGATCCTGACATCCGGCGAATGGCAAACCCTGCCGATCGCCATCTCGGGGCAAAATTCGGTCCGGGGCACGGAATGGTGGGGGATTGCCGGAGCAGCAGCGATCGCGATCCTGCCGATGATGATCCTCACCGCCATCCTCGCCCGCATGATGCGCTCCGGTCTTATGCTGGGCGCGGTTAAGTAATGAACGGTTCCGGCCCGCTCCACCGCCCAGCCACCCGACAGGGTACACCGATCATATCGGGTGGCTGGGCGGGAGAGCGGGCCGGAACGGAATCCCAGAGCCCACAGACCCCTTGTCGAAACCCGTGAAACCGGGGTTAATGAACACCAAGATCCAGTAACAAAAAAATGAGGGAGACGATGATGAGAAAGTCACTTCTATACTTTGGCGCAAGCGCCATCGCACTCACCGCAGCGACATCCGCGTCGGCGGCAAACGACTGCACGGGCGTCGAGATCACCGTGGGCGCCATGAACCCGCCCTTTATCGGCGGTCCTGCCGTCGATCATGGCAAGACCTGGGAGACCGAGACCGGCGGCAAGGTGAATGTCGTCCATTTCCCCTTTGGTGAGTTGTACACCAAGTTCATCACCCCCATGGCCACCAGCCAGCCTGCCTTCGACGTCATTCTGCACGCGCCGGCCTGGCATGGCGATTTCGCACCTTATCTTTCCGAAATTCCCGCCGAATTCACCCAAGGCGCCGACTGGGAGGATATCCATCCCACCTATCGCGACCGGCTGATGATGTGGGACGGCAAGCAGATCTCGGTCACCATCGATGGCGACGTGCATTCCGGCACCTACCGGCGCGATCTGTTCGAGGATCCCGACGAGCAGGCGGCGTTCAAGGAGAAATACGGCTACGATCTGGCCCCGCCGGTGACCTGGGACCAGTATTACGACATCGCCGAATTCTTCACCCGGCCTGACGACAATCTCTACGGTACGGCGGAAGCCTTCGTGCGCGGCGGCCAGCAGTTCTGGTTCTTCTTCAGCCATGCCGCGACCTATACCAACCACCCGGACAATCCGGGCTCGATGTTCTTCGATCCGGAGACCATGGACGCGCAGATCAACAATGCGGGCTGGCTGAAGGGGCTGGAGGACTACAAGAAGAGCGTCAGCGTTTCGCCTCCGGGTGCCCTCAACTTCAACTCCGGTGATATCCGCACCACCTTCGCGTCCGGCCAGGTGGCGATGAACTTCGACTGGGGCGATACCGGCACCATCGGCGCCGATCCCGAGCAGAGCGAAGTCGCGGGCAATCTCGGATTTTTTGTGCTTCCCGGTTCCAAGTCGCATCTATAATTACAAGACCCAGTTCGTGGGATGACTTCGACGAAATCGTGCATTCGCCGTTCATGGCCTATGGCGGCTGGGTGGCGAGCGTGCCGACCACATCCGAGCAGCAGATCTGCGCTTGGGACTATGTGATGTGGTACACCAGCCCCGAGAACAGCTCTTCGGACGTGGTGACAGGCGGTACCGGCATCAACCCTTACCGCATCAGCCATTTCGAGAATGTCGACAACTGGCTGAAGGTGTTCTCACAGCCGGAGGCGGACAGCTATCTTTCGGTGCAGCGCGGCTCGATCGAGGCGGAGAATGTCGCCCTCGACTTCAGGCTTCCTGGTTACTTCCAATATACCGAGGTTCTGGAAATCGAGCTTTCCAAGGCGCTTAACGGTGATGTCGAGCCGCAGGCCGCCCTCGATGCCATAGCCGAGGAATGGAACCGTCTGACCGACGAGTTCGGCAGGGACCAGCAACTCGCGATCTACCGCTCCTCGATGGGCCTTCCCCCCCTCTAGTCGCTGCGAGCGACAGCGTTGACTTGCCGGCGTTCTCTATTGGGAGCGCCGGCAGCGTTCCGAGGAATTGGTTTTTTAAGGTTGCGTCATGGCCAAGGTTGAACTCCGGCAAGTCACAAAAAAATTTGGTGAGACGGAGGTTATTCCGGGGCTTGATCTTGAGATCGAGGACAAGGAGTTCGTGGTGCTTGTCGGGCCGTCGGGCTGCGGCAAGACCACAACGCTTCGTATGGTCGCCGGGCTGGAGGAGGCGACCGGCGGGCGTATTCTGATCGGCACGAAGGATGTCACCACGCTGAGGCCGGGTTTGCGCAATTGTGCGATGGTCTTTCAGAATTACGCGCTCTACCCCCACATGACCGTGCGCGAAAACATCACCTACGGTTTGAAGGTTCGGAAAACGCCGCCCGAAGACATCGAGCGTCTGGTGACCGAAGCGACACGCATTCTCGGCCTTGACGACTATCTGGAGCGGAGGCCCCGCCAGCTCTCAGGCGGTCAGCAGCAGCGGGTCGCGATCGGGCGGGCTATTGTGCGTCAGCCCGATGTGTTTCTGTTCGACGAGCCGCTATCCAACCTGGACGCCAAGCTCCGGGTCGAAATGCGCACCGAGATCAAGCGCCTGCACCGGCGGCTGCAGAACACGGTGGTCTACGTCACCCACGATCAGGTTGAGGCGATGACGCTCGCCGATCGGGTCGTCGTCATGAACCAGGGCCGGATCGAGCAGATCGCTTCGCCGATCGAGCTGTATCAAGAGCCTGCCAACACCTTCGTCGCCGCCTTCATCGGGGCGCCTGCGATGAATTTTCTGCATGCTGACGTGGTCGAACTCGGCGAGGGCAGGGGGCTCCGTCTCGGCGACGGCACGGACCTGCCGCTCGGTGCCGAAATGGCGAAGCTTGTCGCCGGCCAGACCGGCCGCCCGGTCACGCTCGGTCTTCGCCCGGAGCATATCGAAGGCGGGGATCAGGGCGATGCCGTGATTCGTTTCGCCCCGCAGGCCATCGAACCACTGGGACCCCATACCCTCCTGATCGGCAGCGTGAACGACGCTCCCTTCAGCGCCCAGGTGGACGTCCAGTTCCCGGCCGAACCGGACCAGCCTTGCCCGGTAAGCTGCGACATGAGCAAAGCCCACCTCTTCGATCGCGAAACGGGACAGGCGCTTCGACCACCCGCATAGTGGCATGGCCACATCATTTGGTTCCCCCTCTATCGCCTGGATTGACGGTATGCGGCCAAGTTTGGTGAGGCTGCAGCTGGGACTTGCATGATTTGGTCATGCCGCTAGAGCATTTCCTGGTCAGGTCGATCCAGCCCTCTCCCCCGCCCAACCACCCGATATAGTGGGACGCTGCGGGTGGTTGGGCGGGGGAGAGGGCTGGCGCCGCGTAAACCTCATCTGGAAATGCTCTAGTGGAGTGTTCGATAGGAAAGATTCCCATAGCTGTTCTCGGAAAGGACCGCATACCGCTCATCTTGGTGAGGGCGGAGGGAACCAAATGATGTGGCCATGCCACTTAGTGAAAATCCCTGGATTTCGGCATGATGCGCACGTTCCGCGGGTGGCGTTGCGGTGACTGTCGCCATCGATTGGGGGTGGTGGCGGGCTTGGCCGCCTTGTCGGCATCGTCAGGCGGGGCGCACATGGTTTCTTCGTCACCAAGCGCTGCCAGATGGCCGGTCCAGTCCTCCATATGGTCGGCGACCACATGGATGATTTCTCCGTGTTTCTGCAGCCGGCCCTGGACCAGGAGCAGGCGTGCGCCCATCAGGATCCGGCGATAGCGCTCCATGGTCTTGGCCCAGACCACGCAATTGGCGATGCCGGTTTCGTCCTCGATGGTCAGGAACACCACCCCCTTGGCGGTTCCCGGTCTTTGCCGCACCAGCACCACACCGGCTATGGCGACGCGGGCGTTGTTCTCATGTTTCCCAAGAGCCTCGGTCGAAAGTATCCCCCGCGCCTGGTAGGCGCTGCGCAGGAAGGAGAGGGGGTGGGCTTTCAGGGATAGGCCCGTGGTCTGGTAATCGACCACCACATGCTCGGGCGGCGGCATTTCCGGCAGAGCAACGACCGGATCGTCTCCCTGTCCGCTGGTTTGGGCATAGGCAAAGAGCGGCAGCGGCTTTTCCGATTTGATCGCCTTGACCTGCCAGAGCGCCTGGCGCCGGTCCAGGCCCATCGAGCGAAAGGCATCCGCCGCTGCCAGACGCTCCAGAGTGGCGATCGGTATCCCGGTCCGATCTCGGATGTCGCGGACATCGGCGTAGGGCCGATCCCGGCAGAGCACGAGGCGTGCCGCCTGCTCCTTGTTCATGCCGTTCACCTGACGAAGCCCCAGGCGCAAGGCATATCGAGGGGAAGCGGTGTCTTGAGAGGTAGTGGCACCGGCCTTCTCTTGGCTTTGGGCCGTTTGGTCCGTCCCGTTTCGGCCCTCTCCCCCGCCCAGCCGCCCGATCTGATCCGGGTGCCCTGTCGGGTGGCTGGGCGGGGGAGAGGGCCGGTGCCGTTTGAGAGCGAAATCAGGCTGGGTGGAAGAGCGGACCGGTGCGGCCTCGAGTTCTTCCAGCATGTTATCCCAATCGCTGCCGTTCACGTCGACCTCGCGCACCTCGACACCATGCTCGCGGGCATCACGGACGATCTGGGCGGGCGCGTAGAAGCCCATGGGCTGGGAATTCAAAAGCCCGCAGGCGAAGACCGCGGGGAAATGGCATTTCAGCCAGGATGAGATGTAGACCAGCTTCGCGAAACTGGCGGAATGGCTTTCCGGGAAGCCGTAATCGCCGAAGCCCTCGATCTGCTTGAAGCAGCGCTCGGCGAAACCCTGCTCATAGCCGCGCCCGGTCATGCCGTTGACGAATTGATCCCGCATCTTGTCGATCGTGCCGCGGCGCCTGAAGGTCGCCATGGCGTGGCGAAGCTGGTTGGCCTCGTCGGGGGTGAATTTCGCGGCTTCGATGGCGATGCGCATCGCCTGTTCCTGGAACAAGGGCACGCCCATCGTCTTCTTGAGAATGCGCTCCAATTCGTCCTTTGGCCCGCATGCCGGGGAAGGCGAGGGGAAATCCACCAGCTCCAGCCCGTCCCGCCGGCGCAGATAAGGATGCACCATGTCGCCCTGGATCGGTCCGGGGCGGACGATCGCAACCTCGATCACCAGATCGTAGAAATTCCTCGGCTTGAGCCTGGGCAGCATATTCATTTGCGCCCGGCTTTCCACCTGGAACACGCCAAGCGAGTCCGCACGGCAGAGCATGTCGTAGGTGGGCTTGTCGTCGGGCCGGATACTGGCGAGATCGTGGGTGATGCCGTAGTGGTGCTGAAGGAGCGAAAAGCATTTTCTGATGCAGGTCAGCATGCCGAGGGCCAGCACGTCGACCTTGAGGATGCCGAGGGCATCGAGATCGTCCTTGTCCCACTCGACGAAAGTGCGGTCCTCCATCGCGGCATTGCCGATGGGCACGACCTCGCAAAGGGGGCTTTTGGTGAGCACGAAACCGCCGACATGCTGGGAGAGATGGCGGGGAAAGCCCATCAGTTCTTCCGTCAGTTCGAGTGTTCTCTTTATGACAGGTTCGTTCGGATCCAAACCAGCCTCACGAACCCTTGTGTCGGGCATCCCGCCTTGGGATGTGCCCCAGACCGTGCCGGCAAGGGCTGACGTGACATCCTCAGAAAGCCCCATCACCTTGCCGACCTCGCGGATGGCGCTTCGGGACCTATAGGTGATCACCGTCGCCGCGATGCCGGCACGCTCGCGGCCATAGCGCCTGTACACATACTGGATGACCTCTTCCCGCCGCTCATGCTCGAAATCGACATCGATATCCGGCGGTTCCTTCCGCTCCATGCTGACGAAACGCTCGAACAGAAGATCTACCTCATTGGGATCGACCGCGGTGATGCCGAGGCAGTAGCAAACGGCGGAATTGGCGGCTGATCCTCGTCCCTGACAAAGAATATCTTCCGACTTGGCATAAGCGACGATGTCGTTGACCGTCAGGAAATAGGGGGCGTAATTGAGCTTTGCGATGAGCTTGAGCTCGTTCTCCAGAATGTTTCGCACTTTAGCAGGAATACCCTCGGGATAGCGGCCGGCGGCACCCTGCCAGGTGAGATCTTCCAGGTGGGACTGCGGTGTCTTGCCCGCCGGCACCGGCTCGTCCGGGTAGTCGTAGCGAAGCTCGTTCAGGGAAAAGCGACAGCGCTCTTTTATCTCGACCGTGCGCCGAATGGCGCCCTCATGGCCCCGGAACAGGCGCAGCATCTCGGCCGGCGCCTTCAGATGGCGCTCGGCATGGGCATGCAGGCGAAAACCCGCCTCTTCCATGGTGCAGCCCTCTCGGATGCAGGTGATCACATCCTGCAAGGGCCGCCTCCCCGCCACATGATAATGCACATCATTAGTGACAACCGGCAACGTGCCGGAGCGTGAACAAAGTTCAACGAGCGCCGCAAGGCGCCGGCGATCGTCGCCGCGATAGAGGTGGTGGGCGGCGAGGTAGGGCGGGCTGTCCAGGCTGGTGACGATTTGTTTGAGCTGCCGCTCAAAAAGTTTCCCCTCCGCTGGCAGCGGTGGGGGAAGGATCACCAGAACCTGGTCTTTGGCAGCCTCGCAAAGATCCTCCAGATAGAGATCGCAGTTTCCCTTCTCGGCACGCCTCTGGCCGAGGGTCAGCAGGCGGCAGAGGCGGCCATAGGCGGCACGGTCTTCGGGAAAGCAAAGAAAGCTCGGCCCATCCTTCAGATCCAGCCTGCAGCCGACCACCAGGGGCATGCCCGCAGCGAGAGCGGCGCTATGGGCGCGCACCACGCCCGCCAGCGTGTTGCAGTCCGTGATGCCGATGCCGCCAAGGCCAAGGGCGGCCGCGGTCTGCACCAGTTCCTCCGCATGGGAAGCCCCGCGCAAAAAGCTGAAATTGGTGGTGACCTGCAGCTCGATATACCCGGTCATCACCAAATCACCCAAACAACCCATGAATAAACCAGCCGGGCCGGGGACGCCCGTCAGCGTTGACTTGGCCGGGACGCCCGGCGGCGTCGACTTGGTGTTCGGCATGACCATCGGCATATCCAGCCGTGTCATAGAGGCCTTTGCGGAACAGCCAGTAGCGCAGGCCCTGCTCGTCCTCGACCCGATAGTAGTCCCTGGTCTCGGCCTCCAAGTTAGCGCTGTTGGCCGCGCCAACCCAGGAGGGGGCGATGCGTTCGGGACCTTCGGCTTTGACGATGCGGCGGGTGACGCGGCGCCAGGTGAAACGAAGGGGCGGGCCGTCCGGCACCTCGGCGAGCGCCTTGATCGGCTCGGGTCGCAGCAGCAGGCAGGACGGGCGGGGGCAGGGGGGATGGGGCATGTCCGCCCACTCCATACGAGCCGAGCCGGGGGCGGCCCGTCCCTCGGCGCGTTCGGGAATGTGGCTTTCGAACGGCACGCTCACCGTGACGGCTTTCGGGCCAAGCCGATTGGCGAGGCGGTCGATGAGCTGCGACAGGCGTTCGTCCTGACCATCATCGTCGGTGATGCCGCCGCCGAGCGAGGCTTGTTTCGGTCCGAGCGGGGCGACTTGGTCCGCATGCAGCACCAGCTTTTCGATGCCGAAGCCCGCATCGATGGTTTCCAGGCGCTCGGCGAACAGGCGGCCGATGTGATCGGCGTCATGGGTTGGCTGATTGGTGCCGATCTGCAGGGTTTTGACATCGCCATCAACCCGAAAGGCGAGCAGTGTCAGGTGCTCCGCGCCTTGTCCCGCCTTATTCAGCCGCCGGCAAAGCTCGGCAGCGAGATGCGTCAGCACATGCGCCAGGGCGGGAAGCTCGATGATCGGTTCCAAAAACCCTTGCTCGGCGCGATGGGCAGGCGGCGGGTGGCGCGGGCGTGTCGGTTCGTCCTGGCGGCCATAAGCCTGATCGAGGCGCAGCAGCACCGCCTCGCCCGTCTCCTTTGTCGAAAAGCGTTTGCCCAAGGCCACGCGCGGCAGGCCTTCAAGCTGGCCGATGCGCTTTAGTCCCAGGCGTTTCAGGAGCGTTACGGTTTCGGGCAAAAGGCGAAGGCCCGCGACAGGCAGGTCGGCAAGGTCTCGGCAAAGGTCTCCCGGTGGGGCGATGGGTGTATCGGGGCGAAAGCGGGCGATCGCCCAGGCAGCGCCCAACGTTTCGGCCAGGCCAAGGCCATGGCGAATGCCGAGGCTGCTCAGCCGGTGATCGAGGTCGGTAAGCAGGGCTTCTTCTCCGCCGAACAGATGGGCACAGCCTGTGACGTCGATCCAGAGCCCGTTATCGCTCAGAAACCAGGTGTCCCCCCAAAGCCCGTCATGATAATCGATGCCGTAGGACGGGCTGTAGCGTCCGCACCAGTCGGCAAGTTTTTCCAGGCCGGTGCGGTCGGCATCGGGGTTGGCCGGTGCTGTCGTGATGTCCGGGATCAACGCCCGCGCATGGGCAAGCGTCATGCCTGGCGACAACCCGGCTGACCGTGCCGCCTCGTTGACGGCGGCCACTTGCTGCACGTTCCTGATCGACGCCGTTAATACGAGAGGCTTCCCGTCATCCCGTGCGATCGAAGGCGATGATTTCGGAGATTTTCTTGTTTGGGTTGCCGTGCCCCGCACCCTTGTTCTGCTCATTATACCCTGCAACCGGTCGATTGCCCATTGGGGGAGCCAGATGGAAACGATACGCCTCATGATCCCACTCCGCGATCCAGCGTCCGGTCCGGCCGTGCCGGTTACGCTCCAAGGTGAGCTGCCAGCGCGGCCGCCCCAAAAGCTTTTCGTCTCTTTCATCGGATAGGCTTGGGACGGCTTTGATGCGCCACCTGGTCTCTGCCGCACTTGGCTCCTGTCCATGGCTTGCCGGCAAAAGAAGGCACCAGGTGCGATGCGCCGCTGCTGCGAGCGATAACCGCCGGCTGGCGAACAGTCCGGCACGATCGACCGTGCCGATAACCACGGCGAGTGCTTGCGAGCGCAGTCCTTGCTCCATCGCCCAGAGGCAGTCGGCATCCCGTTTGCCGGTCACGATCACCAGCCGGTCCGGCGAAAGGCCGAGGCCTGAGAGTCCGGGGCCATACAGGCGGCCGAAGTCGAGTGCATCCTTTTGCCGCTGGCACCAAAGCACCATGGGCCTGGCACCGGTTCGTTCCTGCTGCTGCAAGAGAGCGGCGGCCAAGGCAAGCCCGACATTCCGAACCGCCGGCTGATGGCCATAGCCGTCGGCAATAAGCTCATGCAAAGCCGGCCTTGCCATGGCTCCCTGGTCAAGGGCCCGGCCGAAACCGGTTTGATCGACCCTGCCGCTGCCGGAAGAGGGCGCGAAGCAGGAGAAAAGGCCGGGTGTTCTCCGGTCGAATCCGGCACTCTTCAAAGCATCGGTTGTCCGAAGATCAAAGGACCTGCGCTCGATCGCTCCGATCCGGCGCCTGAGTTCATCAAGGCCGGCATGGCCCGGGCATGATTCAAAAATGTTCAGTTCAGAAGCCCTTCTCAGTTGATCAGCTCTTCATGTTCCTGTTCTGTTCTTTTTTCGTCAAGCCGATTCTTCTCTAATCCGAAGCTTGTGCAGGAGAGGCAGGTCTCTTTGTCGGTCCTTTAAACTACAGGTAATTATAAGCTGCCCGTAGTTAATCGAAAATTAACCGTGGCACGATAGCATCAGCTTCGATCGAACATCACTTGGAGGTCTTGGTTCTTTTCCAACATCTTCGTATGAAGCTGCAGCAGATCGGATGATCCGCTCCCAGGCGGTGCCCTCGAACGCGGTGTTGCGGGGGGGGGGCAAAGGCCCATCGGATCGATGCGGGACGAGCAAAGCAGCCGGAATGAACCGGCATAGATAAAGAGAGCGACCTCGATGACCAACGCCTATGAGACGGCCAAGGAAGATTTGCAACGAGCCCCGAAAAGCTGGCTCGTCACCGGTGCTGCCGGTTTTATTGGCTCCAATTTGGTCGAAACCCTGCTGCGTCTCGGCCAAAATGTCGTCGGCCTCGACAATTTCGCAACCGGCCATCGACGCAATCTGGCTGATATCGAAAGCTGTCTCGACCGGACGGCCTGGTCGCGCTTCCGCATGATGGAAGGGGACATCCGTGATCTCGACAGCTGCAGAAAGGCAGTGGCGGATGTCGACTACGTGCTTCATCAAGCTGCTCTGGGGTCTGTTCCGAGATCCCTGGAGGACCCGCTAACCTCCAATGAAGTCAATATCGATGGTGCGCTGAACATGCTGGTCGCCGCACGGGATGAGGGGGTTTCGCGCTTCGTCTATGCGGCGTCATCCTCGACCTATGGTGATCATCCTGCCCTGCCTAAGGTGGAAGACCAGATCGGCAAGCCGCTTTCACCTTATGCGGTGACCAAACTTGTCAACGAGATCTACGCCGATGTCTTTGCCAGAGCGTATGAATTTCCCTCGATCGGCCTTCGCTATTTCAACGTGTTTGGCCGCCGCCAGGATCCCGATGGCGCCTACGCCGCCGTCATTCCGAAATGGATCGCGGCCATGCTCGGGGGTGAAACGGTGCTCATCAACGGTGATGGTGAAACCAGCCGGGATTTCTGTTTCATCGATAATGTGGTTCAGGCCAATATCCTGGCGGTTACAGCAGGCACCGAGGCTCAAGGGCAAGTCTACAATGTCGGTGTCGGCGATCGTACGACCCTTAATCAACTGCATGAGATGATCCGGGTGGCTCTCGAAAACCTGGATGTCGCGGTCCGAGAGCAGCCGGCTTACCAGGATTTTCGCAGCGGCGACGTTCGTCATTCCCAGGCTGATATCGGTAAGATCCAGCGATTCCTTGGCTATCAACCAACCCACAGAGTATCCGAAGGAATCGAGGCTGCTATGCCATGGTACAAAGATTTTTTTGAGATTTCTCAAAACAGCCTAAGACAAAAAACTGGTTGAAAAGTAAGGGGTAAATGACCCGAAGGTTGTGGATTGCTGCTTTCTTGTCACGGTGTGGCGAATTAATACGCATTCTCTTCTTTGTCGCTTGACCAGTGAACAGGTCTGTCTATTTTCGCCTACCAATAAACATAAATGGAGTTAACCGTGAGCGTCATTGCATTGTTGTCCGAGACTCCACTTTACGCATTATTGGATGTCAACTCGTTGTCTGGGGGAGTTTTTTGGCAGCTCTTTCAGGTTCGGCCCTTGGACAGGAAGCAGCAAAGACGCCGCTGCCATCGACCGAAGATCAACCTTCGGACGCGGTTGAGGCTACGCCGAAGGAGCCGAAAAAGACAATCGACCCAAGGATCCTTCGGCGGGAAGAGGAAACACGGCGGGAACGTATCCAGAAGCTTAGCCGTTCCCAGCCCCAGATCCCCAAGGAAAGCGACTCGCTGGCGTCGACCGGCATTCCAAAAGGCCTCCTGCCTAAGCGCGGCATTAAATCCGGCCGGATTGTCTATTTGCCCAGTGTGACTGTAGGGGCTGTTTTTTCCGACAATGCCAATAGCGATGACGATGTGCGCGAGGACGATGTTGTCATTGGCGCAGGTGCAACGCTTCGTGCACAATCCCTTCTGCGCCGCCATGAATTTGGCGCAGAGGTGAGTGCAACGGCGGGGCACTCCATCGAAGATATCGAGGAAGATTTCTTCGATTGGAGCGTCGAGGCCGATGGCCGCTTCGATCTGGATCGGCAAAATGCGTTAAGAGGCAGGCTTAATGCGAGTCTGGCTCAGGAGGCTGACAGTTCGGCTGAAGCCGACAATGGTGAAGACGCGGATCTAAGCCTCTTCGGCGGCACCCTTGGCTATTTTTTCAATGGCAGAACGCTGGACTTTTCGCTCGACGGCTTCGTGGACCGTGAAGAGGTTTCCGGCGACAGCAATGACGACCGGGACAACACGACCTATACAGCATCTGCCAATCTGGGCAGGAAGTGGGGCAAAAACCTCTCCTTCTTCCTGGCCCCGTCCTACGCCATTACCGAATTCGATGAGGAGTTGGCTGATGACGGCGAGGGCCGTGATTCTTATGAGATTACCGGCTTGGTAGGTGTTGAGTATCGACCGAGACCGCGTCTTCGGGTCGGTGGATCTGTCGGCTACAGCCGGGCCTTTTTTGACGATCCAGATGCCGATGACAATGGGAGCTTCGTCGGATCGTTGGACACTCGCTTTGCCTACGATTCGCGGACCGATCTTTCCCTGACGGCCAATCGCGAGGTTGAAGTCACAACCGTTGATGATTCGTCGAGTGAAATCGCCACGACCGTGTCCGCGGGAGCCACTCGCTTGCTCTCCTCAAAGCATGCGTTGAGCGCTGAACTGACCTACTTGCACACTGATTTTGACGGGTTGAACCGGGTCGACCAGGACATTACGGCGGGCATCGAGTACTTCTATCGTCTCAGCGATCATCTGGTCTTCAATCTCGGCTATCAGTATCTGGAACGTTTCTCCAACGATGACAATGAAGACTTCTACGAGAACCAGGCCCGAGTCGGCGTAACCCTAGTCTATTAGATCTTGTCTCGAGACGGCTGTACCCTCCACCTTGTCGAATGGGCGCTGGGGTAGAGGATGAAGCGGCCTTTTCGGCGACCCTTCAGCCTGTTCGGCCCACGTCGCTCAGATTCTCGAATAGGCTGGCGGTGACCAAATAAAGAAAGGCCAGAGCTACATTCTTTAAACATAACTTAAGGTTGTTAATCTAAGGTGACAAGATGATCATTCTCTCCAGGCACGCTGAGCTCGGGTGAAAAAATCATCTTTGTTTTATTATTTATGGTTGATTGATCATTATCAAATTTAACCAAAGTGGAAAAATACATTTCAGCAACAATCCATCGAAAATACTGAAAATGCTGCGGAACTCCATTGATTTTTTTTCTTATCATTGCCAAGAAAGGCTCGTTATATGGAAATCTTAATTCTTTGGGTAGAACATGTGAGGCACTAACACTCTCTAGGAGAACAAGAGATTGTTAGCGACTTCCAGTTAGGATGCGACTTCTGGCAACGTTCAACGTGGTATAGAAGCATGTACCTGTTCAAAACTTACTGTCTTGCCACCCTGTCTGCGGCTATTCTCGCGTTTGGTCTGGCCGCCTGCGGAGACTTGCCCGATCCTCCCAAATTGTCCGATGAGGACGTACTTGCTCAGCCGGATTACCGTATCACGCCAGGTGATACGATCGGTGTCTCGGTTTGGCGTTCGCCGGAGCTGACCACATCGACGCTGGTACGCCCGGACGGTAAGATCTCGCTTCCCCTTGCCGGCGAGCTGCGGGCTGCAGGGCAAACGCCGCTGGAACTTTCTGCCGACATCGAAAAGGCACTGCTGGCGTTCGTCCAGGTCCCAAAGGTTTCCGTGGTCGTTGAGAAGTTCTCGGATAATGACGAACGCACGGTTCAGGTCCTCGGTGAGGTCAGGGACCCGACGTCCGTTCCCTATCGGCCGTATATTACCGTTCTCGACCTGATTGTTGCCGCCGGCGGGCTCACGGAATTTGCCGACGGCAACAGCTCGAAACTTATACGCCGCGGAGAGAAAGGCGGCGGTGAGACCTATCGGCTGAAGCTCGAAGACCTGATCATCGAGGGTAATTTGGCAAAGAATGCCAGGCTGAGGCCGGGTGATCTCGTGGTTGTGCCGTCAAGTTTGCTCTGACTTTTCCAGCAACAAGAATGTCGCCAGGGATTTTACGCCGGGAATGCCATGCAACAGATTCTTAACCTCTTCGTTCCGTTTCTCACGGCTCTTTGGCATTGGCGTTGGCCCTGTCTCGCCGTTGCCTGGCTCGTCTGTCTGGTTGGCTGGGGTGCGATCGCCATTTTGCCCGATCGTTATACGGTCAAAGCCCGAGTTGTTGTCGATACCGAGACCATCCTTGGCCCGCTCATGGAAGATCTCGCGGTAACCCGCGACTTCGATAGCCAGGTGAAGATGATCCGCGAGACGCTGTTTTCGGTTCCCAATCTGGTCGAGCTTATCGAAGAAACCGGAATCGATCGGTATCGAGACGTAGAAAGTGCAATCGACCGTGCCGATCTTATCGAGGATCTGACACGCGAGATCGAGCTGTCAATCGAAGGAAGGAACCTCTTCATCATCGAATTCACCGAGGATGACCCTGATATGGCTCAGCGGGTCGTTGCGTCGATGATGGACATTTTTATCGAGAGAAACCAAGGGCATTCCCAGCGTGACGTCGCCAAGGCGAGCAAATTCATCGAAGAGCAGATTGCCATCTATGATCAAAAGCTGCGATCGGCAGATCTCGAAGTTGCCGAGTTTAGACGTGAGCATGCTGACGAGCTGGGCGGTGCCGAGCAGAGTGCCCGTGAATTGGAGCGGGCGACCAGCGATCTTCGCCGCCTTCGTTCTGAGACTGAATCAGCGCTCTGGCGCCGCGACCAACTCAAAATCAAGCTTGATGCGACGCCCAGGACGATTTCCGCGGCGCAATCGCCCGGAGCTGCGTCAGGTGCCCAAAAACAGCTTGAGGAACTCAGCCAGGAGCTGAGGCGTAAACGATTATTATACACCGAGCAGCACCCAGATATCATCGCGCTCAAACAGCTTATTGCTCAGGCATCCGAGCAGCTCAAGGCGGGCCAGAGAGGCGATGGCTCGACATTGGCGGCAAGCATCAAAAATCCGCTTCACGATCAGCTTGCCAGCCAATTGGAAGTTGCGACACTCTCTGTCGAAGACTTCAAGCGCCGCCTCACGGTTTCCGAGCAGGAGGTGGATGCCTTGTCAAAGAAGGCAAAACAATCGCCTAAGGCCGAAGCTGATTTGAAGCGGCTCACTCGAGACTACGACGTTCTCCTCCTGCAATATGAAAAACTCATCAAGCGCCGGGAGGCAACGCAGCTGGCAACCGATCTGGATACCGGTAAACAGCGGGCCGAGTACCGGATCGTCGATCCGCCGGTTCGCCCGCTCGAACCATCCGGTCCTCCTCACGGGCTGCTGGTCATCGCGGTGTTGATTGTCGGCCTCGGCGCAGGTGTAGCCTTTGCCATTCTGCGTTTCCTGATGAGTGGCACGGTCCTAACCGCGATGCAGCTTCAAGGCACCTTTAAGATGATACCGGTCCTCGGCGGCGTAACGACGGCACCGCTCTGGCCGCAGCGAAGCGTGCGATTGATTAACCAGTTCGGAACAGCGAGCGCCACGATGAGCCTGATCGCGATCTGTGGGGTGTTGTTCTATTTCTATGAAATCAGCACGCTCACACTGGAGGACGTGATGCCCAACTCCGAAATCGCCGAGCTTGTCACGAACAAGATCAGCTCCCTGTTTGTCAGCAAAGAAGCGAGCGCCGGTCTATGAGCTGGTTCTTCGGGAGGAAGAAAAGAGAGCGCGAGAAGCGGCTGGAGAAATATCTGAAGCCGAAATGGAGCCAATGGGCCCTCGGCCAAGACGCTAACATCGCGTCAGCCGATCTCATCCTCGACTTCGGGGACCTCAAGAAGAACGGCTTCTTGACTCCCGATACACTTAACGGCGAGCTGGCCCGTAACTACAGCGTTATCAAACGCCGGCTTTTCCGACGTTTGTCCTACTTTGACCAGGAGGCTCCGAGTGCCCGCTCGGCTGGTGATATCATCGGCAAAGAGTCCCGTCCCGTCATTTTGGTAACATCGGGCAGCCCTGCAGAAGGCAAGACATTCAGCACGACCAATCTAGCTTTGAGCCTCGCTCTTGAGGAACGTATCAATGTTCTGCTCATCGATGCTGATCTGGCGAAGCCGAGTATCCCCGGGATCTTTGACTACAGCGAGGACAAGCCAGGCCTGTTCGAGTATCTGACGGCGCCCCATCGATCGATCGATGACTTCATTTTGAAGACTTCGCCGCTCCCTATCTCCATCTTGCCGGCAGGGCAAGCTACCAGCTCGCCAGCGCAGATGCTTGCCAGTGATGTCATGACGAATCTGATCGACCAGCTTACGTCCGAGGCTGGCGCCTATGATATCGTCCTGCTTGACGGCCCGCCCATCCTGGCCACCACGGAGGCCGTGGCACTGGCACCGATTGCGGACGAAATTGTTTTGGTGGTCGGCACGGGAGATGCAACGATCGAGGACCTCGGAACTTGCTTCGACTTCCTCGGCGGAACCGATCATGTCAGCATGATTATGAATCGCCTTTATTTTTCCGAGAACAGCCCATCGGCCTATCCTTACGGAGATGCTGCATGATGGAATGACGGCAAGATGGGAGCCCTATCTCTATCGTTGGGGCGGCGGTAGGCGGCCAAGCTTCATGGCGCCGAGGTCCAGGCCCATCTGTTGAAGACATTCCGTTGGTGGCATGGTTTTTGATCGACCATCCCGTTCCGGGCAGCTTGGAAACGTCATAAACCGAAATTGCAAACGCTTGTCTCCGCCTGAATGCCGGCGGACGCAGCCTGAGAATATGTTTGTGTGTCCATTCATAATAATCTTGCTTTGGAAATTGATGGCGATGAGGGAGGGCTATTGCTGATGTCATGGCGGATAGGCCCATGAACTTGAAGATGCTCAAGGTTCTCTGGAGTGCATTTTTTGACGGGGTAGGGCACTATGATCGCCAGTTACGCGAAGCTGCCGGTGATCGTCTCTGGTTCATCCCTATGTATCACCGTATTCTTCGACATGACGAAATCGATCCATTCGATTTCGGACTAGGAGTCAACCAACGATATTTCGATGAGCATCTCGCCTTCTTTCGCGAGCGGTTCCATGTGTGCACCGTTCAGGAAGGACTGGCGATCAGCAAAGATGGAAGGTGGCCGGACCGGCCATTGCTCTCCATCACCTTCGATGATGGCTATCTCGACAATATCGAACTTGCGCTTCCTCTTCTCGAAAAACATGGTTGCTCGGCGACATTCTTCATCTGCACCGGCCCAATTTCGGAAAACCATCCATTTTGGTGGGATTTGGTCATGGCCAGCGCGGCCCGGCGCGACGGCGTTCATTGGCGGTCACTGGTGGAATCTATAGACATCAAGCCCGGAAGAGACGCTAAGTCGGAGCTGCAGCAAGTGCTCGGGCACCTATGGAGTCTGAGCTATACGGATATTTTGCTGCATATAGATGTTGAACTGGCACGGAAAGAGGGGCTTGATCAGCTTTGCCCGAAGCGGATGCAAAGGCATCATGTCAAAGATCTGACCGACAGGGGCATGGAGGTTGCGGCACATACCCATCGTCATCCCAACCTAACCAAAGAGTCGGAAGAGGCGGTTCATCGCGAGATTGGGCGTTCAAAGAGCTTGCTGGAGGACTGGACTGGACATCCGGTCACGGGGTTCGCTGCACCTCATGGTTTCGTCGATGATCGCGTCAAGAGGCATTGCTCCGAGCAGGGGTTTACCTATGCAGCCTCGACGGATCCAGGCGCCAATCAAATGCTGAAGCCCTACCATCTTGGTCGATTTGGCATTGCCAACGCAGCGCTTTCTACGCTCAAGCGGAGCCTGACGAACACCTTCAATTGAAGAGCTGGAAGGAATAGGCACAAGTTCTCTTTACGGAGACAGGTGGTGTAACCTCGATTGCTCGGAGCCGATTGGTGTTGTTCAGACGATCAGTGATGCTCTGCAGATTTGGCCAATCTAATCATCACACCGGCTGCAGTATTGCATGCTCTTCTTTATCTCGTTCTGTGGTCGCACTTGTGACAGCCGCCGGCTGGAGACGTGAGCTTTCTTAAAGGGCTGCCGTGAATGCGTGTTGCCTAAAAAGGGGGCCAGCTTGGACGGCCCCGGGGCCCATATATCGGTGTTTTATCGTGATCAGCTTGGGATGGGGGAAACGCCGAACAGATAAGGATGTGCGAACAGGAACGCCGCGAAAATGACGAGGCCGGCCACCACCGGGCGAATCTCCCCAGTGAGTGGCATGGGATCAGGACGAGCCCATGCACCTTCACGGCGACTGATCAGCATCATCTCGACAATGGCCCAAAGGCCGAGCATGCCGAAGAGCACAAGTGAACGGTTATCGCCATTGGCCAGAAGATGCCCGGCCGCCCATATCACGAGGCCGGTCAGCTGAGGATGCCGAATGAAGCGCTTCACATTGGTCTTGCCATGCGCCACACCGAATAGAATGAAAGCGACCAGGACAAGAAGGCTGCCAACAGGCGCGCCCCAGGCTGGCGGATCATAGATGCCAATCGGGGCCGTCGACCGCCATCCCACGATCATGAATACTATGGACAGAACGATCCCCAAGGCAAAGGCGATCTTGTAAAACGTCTCACCAAGACGTTCGATCAGCGAAGCTCTCATGCCTTGAGCCAGGCTGGGGATGAAATGTATGCCGCTCCAAAGCGCAACGCCGAGCCATAACCAGATCATTTGCCAACTCCACGACTTGCCGAGGCTTGTTGTTATGAAGAGATCCGATAACGAGCGTATAGGATCACCGCGTTCATAGGATATCAATTTACTTAGCATGCTAAATATGTCAATGCTAATTAATAACTGAAACGAGGCTGAATATGGATCCTGCCGTTCCCTATCTGCCATCCCTTGGCCGCCTTTTGGGCTTCGCCAGCAAGGCATGCTCGGACCTTGCAGAAAAACGCCTCGCCCAGCACGGCTTGACGCTGCAGCAATGGGTTTTATTGACGGCTCTGTGGCGCCAGGATGGTCTGACTGTAGGACAGCTGGCGGCTTATCATCGGGCCACCGAGCCATCAACGAGCAATCTTGTCGGTCGTATGGAAACGAAAGGGTTGGTGCGGCGGGAGTTGAATCCCGAAGATCGCCGGCAGGTCCATGTTCGTTTGAATGAGAAAGGCCGCTCGCTTGCCCATCTCCTGGGTTTCTATGAGGAGATCAATGAGATCTTGCTGCAGGGTTTCACAGTCGACGAGCGACATGTGCTCATTGAGATGCTCGAGCGCGTTCTGGCCAACGCCGACGTCAGCAAGGAGATGTAGCAAAGCGCTGTGTCGACAATATTTCCTGAGGCGAAGGTGGCCCGAATTGGGCCGGGTAGCTTTTATGCGGCTCCTGGCGCACCTTCGCATCCTCGCTGGTTCTGCCTTCAAACAGCGGATGTGACCATGCGTGCTTTGGATGCTGATAGGCAGGCGGGCAAGGAACGGCCGTAGCGTGTCGGACTCGCAATAGATTTGGCGTTGGCGACTATCCACAGATGGCAACTTCGAAAATCAAAGCTCTTCTTCCTTCGCCGTCGGGGCATCAGTTCGTTCTTTATGGCGATAGTTGCTCCGGTGTGCCTGGTGGATGCCATGAAGAAACGCATAAGCGCATCAACGCTGTCGTGGCACGCCTCGATCCACGACCTGAGTTCATCATTTTCCCAGGCGATGAGATCATTGGGCTGGTGCCCGACGAACAAACGCTGAGGAAGCAGTGGCGATATTGGTTCGATGTCGAAATGGCTTGGCTCGATCGGTCAGCAACGCCGATGTTTCACGCGACGGGCAATCACACGACCTATGACCGGATGAGCGAACGCGTGTTCGCCGATGTCATGAAGCATCTGCCTCGCAACGGTCCCGTTGGCCAGGAGGGACTGGCCTACGTTATCCGAAGAGACGATCTGCTGCTGGTTTTCGTTCATACGCTTTGCTCCTCGATGGGGGGAGAAGGGCATGTCGAGACGACTTGGCTGGAGCAGATCCTGCGTCAGCATGCCGACGCCCGCTGGAAGTTCGTTGTTGGTCATCACCCCGCCTTTCCGGTCAACGGATATGTGGGGTCCTATCAAAGGACCATTGGCGATGAGTATGTGCCGACGTTTTGGCGAATCCTCAGGGGTAATGGCGTTTTGGCCTATCTCTGCAGCCATATTCTTGCTTTTGACGTTCAATGCCATCAGGGCGTTCTCCAAATTACCAGTGCAGGTGCTGGAACGGCGCATCGGATGCCTGAAGACGTCGAATATCTTCATGCGGTCCAGATGGCGATCGATGACGATGGTTTGCGATATCAGGTCCTGGACGATGGGGGGGTGATTCGGGAAAAGTTGAGCTGGCCACCACGCCCTCCAAAGCGATACATTGATCTCCAGCTCGGAGTTCAGCCTTTACCCTGGCAGCATGGTGAGGCGCCGGCGTCGGTGTCTTTGCAGATCAAAGGCATTGCCGGGGCGGCCGGGTCGGGAGCACGCCAGACCCTCTTCGCAGCTATCGATAAACCGTCGGGCAAGATGCCGCTTTGGATCGGATTTGTCGGCGTCGAGATGCAGTTGACGGTCATCCTTCAACCGATTGCCGGACGCAGCCCTCACTATTGGCTCGGGCCCTCGATCAATGATGATTGGCCATTCGACATCGACGTGCTGCTGCATCGCGGTATGGGACCCGGCGGTATTTTGTGGCGCTCATCCGGGGCGCAGGACTGGTCCAGCCTCAGCGGGAGTTCCGCCTGGGGAACCGAGCGTCTCGAATGGCCAGGATGGTGCGCTGTAGGGGGCGTATCTTCGACAGGTGATGTTCCCTTCCTGGGAACCAATCTCCGTGTGGCTTTATCGTCCGGCTCGATCAAACAATGATGGAAAACCAAGTTCGCCAGAGGCTGCCACGGGAGTTCCTCAGGTAATCCGGTGTACCCTAGCTCGCAGTGTTTGGTGTGATCTTGCCATTGATTTTTGCTCAGGATGCCGGTCCTTTGATTCGGAGCTGATTGGTGGCAGCCGAGCCCTCCACGTTCGGCCTTGGCCAAAAATTCTTCATTCAGGCGTTCTTCTGCTGTAAAGCCAAAAGTTGGTGACCCGCGACATCCGTGACTTGTATGCAGCGAAACTTCACATTCCACACAATTGCTGTGGCACGACTGTTTATCCGCTGACACATCGTCCCTAGATTGTCCGAATGAAACGAGGAGCTTTGGCAGTCCTTCCACTGGCACTTGGCGTGGCCATCTATGGGTTTGCCTTCGGAATCCTCGCGGCGCAGGCTGGCTTTCCCTGGTGGGGTGTCGTCATCATGAGCGGCTCCGTTCATGCCGGGTCCTCCCAGATTGTCGCGGTCGAGCAGTTTTCGGGCGGCTCTGCGATTATAGGCGCTGCGCTTGCCGGGGCGGCGCTCAACCTGCGTTACATCGGAATCGTTGCATCATTGGCGGAGATACTGAAAGACTTGCCTTTACGCCTGCGGCTCATCGCCATCCATATCACCGGCGATGAGAACTGGGCACTGACAATGGCTGAACGCGCAAAGAATCCGCAGATCGGGTCGGCGTTCCTGCTGGGCTCGGGCGTTGTCATGATCTCTGTCTGGACCGGATCGACGGCACTCGGTGCCCTCGTCGGCTCAACACTACCTGATTGGGAGCAATTCGGGCTGGGCTTTGCTTTCACAGCCGCTTTCATCGCCATGGCACGCGGTATGTGGCAGGGCGCGCGAAACATGCTGCCATGGGCGGGCTGTTTCGCCGTCACGAGCAGCCTTGTGGTGCTGGGCTGGCCCAAGGCCTATGCGATCGTGATCGGCGCGCTGGCCGGTGTCGCCCTGTCATTGCTGGTACGAAATGGCCGAAGAGCAGCGACATGACGAACGCATATTGGATTTTGATCCTGGTTCTCGCCATCGCGGCATTCGGTATCCGTTTCTCGGGGCTGATCGCGGGCCATGCGATCCAAAACTCTCGGCTGGCACCCATTCTCGATGACTTGCCTGGCCTGATTGTCATTGCGCTTGTCGCTGCGTCGCTGACCGGACAACCTGCAGTAAGCTGGATCGCGGGCGTGGTCGCGCTGGGGGCAGCTTGGGTTACGAACAACGTGATCGCAACGATGGTCGTCGGCGTATCGGTTTATGCAGGAATGACACTGAGCGGGTTCTGAAAGCAAATTGATATCCGACCGCTAGTTTCGAGAACCTCGTCAGCTTCTCTGCCTTGGCATTTGTCTTTTTTCCTTGTTCGCGCCTGTCCGGACCATTGCCTTGGCAACGGCAATCGCCCAGGGTTGTTAAGTTTTCACGCCAGCAGTCTTTTTTTCCTTCGGGAATGATCCGGAGGAAATGAAAACATCGTCGACAGGACGGCTCTTCGTGGTCGGGGCAACGATGCAGATCAAAGCCGCCGCGATTGATGGGGTTGGTCTGCCCGTTTCCGGAGGCACTTCAGCGGTGTCTATCGTCGTCTCGCATGGGAAAACCACAAGGAAGGAAGATCATCGTGGGCCAAGCTGACAAGGCACGTCATTTCGAAAAGCTGCATGTCAATGGCGATCCCCTGGTGCTCTACAATATCTGGGATGCGGGAAGCGCTAAAGCTGTTGCCGAAGCTGGTGCCGCCGCGATTGCAACGGGGAGTTGGTCGGTCGCCGGAGCGCAGGGTTATCCCGACGGCGAAGCCATCCCTTTGGATATGCTGGAGATGATCGTCCGGCGGATCGTTGATGCCGTCGACTTGCCGGTCACCATCGACTTCGAAGGCGGCTATGGTCCCGAGCCGGATGCCGTAGCGCGCAATGCCGCTCGGATCATGGAGGCTGGTGCCGTCGGGATCAATTTCGAGGACAGGATCGTCGGCGGTGACGGCCTCTACGATATCGACGCACAAACGGCCAGGATCGCTGCGATCAGGCGGAGCGCCGATGAACGGCAACTGCCTTTCTTCATCAATGCGCGCACCGATCTCTTCCTGCAGACGTCGGCAGAAAATCATGGCGACCGGCTGACGGCGGCCAAGGAACGGTCCGTCGCCTATCGGGATGCCGGCGGCAGCGGGTTTTTCGCACCGGGTTTGCTGGACGAATCCTTGATCGCTGACCTCTGTGAGGCGTCCCCGCTGCCGGTCAACATCATGATGACGAAAGCCGCGCCGCCGGTCGCTCGCCTCGCCGAGCTAGGTGTGGCTCGGGTAAGCCATGGACCTTCGCCATTTCGATCGGCGATGGCTTCGTTACAGGAGCGTGCGAAGCTTGTGCTTGATGATGGCTGAGCGATGACCGACTCCTGATCATCAAACAGCTGATCAGCCGGCAACAATCTGGCGTGCGTGATGATCAGTTCGTTATATCGCCGTTGCGGTTCTGACTGCCCTGATTTGGAGCAGTCTTTCCGGTCTCGGCCGTGGTGCTGGGCGAGATCGATGGATCGACATCGTGTCCAGCGAGCCGAATGACGCCCTACCGTCCCTGAGATGGAAACAGGAGCCAATCAACGTTTCATCACGGGGATGGTCTCCAGAGGTGAACGGTTGGTGGCGCTCCTCACTTTGTCATGATGCTCGACCAACAGACCCGCCCGATGCCAGAACCCCCTTGCGCCAGACATCCGATCCCGCAAAAAAGTCTCATCTATCGATGAAACCAACATGGCTTGGATCGAGCAATTACAAAGATTGTGAAGCCTAGCCAAGTACGCTTTGATCCAGGAACTTCGAAACAAGGCGACAATGCCATCGGTGTATACATGCCTATGATGCGAAGTGAAGAAATATTCAGTTAAGAAAAGGTGGGTATTGAATGGTTGTTCAGCACATCTATTCTGGATGTAATTTATCTGGATGTGCGCCTTTGATTTTTGGTTTACTGAAAACAGCGCCTTAGAAGATCGAAAGAAATAATTCTAAGAGCTGGGGTGCTTGGGGACTTTCTTTTTTCAGGCTCATCGAACAAGGTCATGACGGCTTGATCTGCACGTTCGATAGGGGCGACGTAGAGGGCCGTGAAAGAAGACAAGGGGGAGCCGTTGGGGGGCGGTGTCGATGATGAGGGCGATTGCAAAACGGCTGGTGTTGGCTGCCCTTCTTGCATTGCAAGGTTTTTCTGCAATGGGACAAGAAGACGACGACGCATCTCTTGCAGAATTGCTGGAAGAGCTGCGTGATGAGTTTCGCGAAGAGGGGTTTGATAGCTTCTATCAATCTCTTGGTGTATTCGGCGTGACGCCGGGCTTCAGCAACGCCTCCTACAAAGCTGATGGTGATACCATCAAGTCGATCAAAATTCCCTATCGGCGGACCTTCAAGGAGGCGACGTTATGCCTTGCCAAAGCCCAGAGCGACGATCCCTCGGACTATGTGGTCACATCTCTTGAACGATCCCTTGACCCAGACAAGAATACGGTATGCGCAAAGCCCTATGGCGAGCTTGCACTCAGTTACTTGCGTGCCGATGCTGAGATTGAAGAATTTGACCCTGAACTTGAATCCAGCACAGGAATAGACATCGACGTCGAAGCAGTGTCGGCTCTTGCAGGGATCGGTCTGTCCATTCCGCTTTACGATGGAACGGTTCTTCGACCCATTCTTCTTGGCGGCTACTCGCATATAACAGATCGGACGACGTTCAAAGGGGAGGATGGCCCCCTTCTTGATTTGCTGACAAACAGGATTGCTTTTAACGTCGACGTAAACAATATCCTCATCGGTGGCGCTGTCGAATTACAGTACGACCAACGCTTTGCAAATGATACCGATCTAAGAATACAGATCCGCTACAATCATCTTGCCAGCCACGGCTTCAGGGCGAGCGATGAATCGCTGGAGACGACCAATAGTTTCGGTCTGGCGACGGCGAACATGGAGTCAAGTATCCCAACAGGGTCGACTTTATTTAGCCGTGACCTGCGCGTTGTCGGCTCCATTGGCGGCGCTTATTTGCCTTGGGATCAAGCTGGCAATGCTATCGATATCAACTATCTTGGCGAAATCGGCGGCGGCATTGAACTTCGAGATGACACGCTCGTCACCGGCATCGAAGGTTTCAGGATACGTGTGCTCAAGGTTGTAGGCGACAGCATCGATGGCTGGAAGTTCGGCCTTTCGTTGAGATTCTAGGGTATTTCAGGAGTGGTTCAACTTCACCTGCTCCCCATGCCAATCCGTAATGCATTGACCGTCGAGGGCAAGTCGGATCGAGCCCCAATTTCATGGAGAAGGGCCGTCGCTGCTGTCCGATCTCGAACCCCTATGATAAAGTTCCGATTAAACAAAAAGATCGTGGAACTCAGGGAGAATGATCATGGCGGTGGCACTTGTGACAGGTGCAGCCATGGGGATCGGCGAGGCGGTGGCCCGTCGTCTTGCGGCTGATGGTGATGAGCTTGTCCTTCTGGATATCGCAGAGGAACCGCTGCAAAGCTTGGCTGCAAACCTTTCGCAAGCCGGCGTTCATGTTGAGACGGTGGTCGGCTCCGTCGCCGATCAGGACGTTTGCCTAGAGGCCGGTTCCAAGGCCATTGAAGCCTTCGGTCGGCTGGACGGCGTTTCCCACAATGCCGGTATCCAGCGTTATGGTTCGGCAATCTCGACGACATTTGAGGGATGGCAGGAAGTCCTGGATGTCAATTTGAGCAGTGGTTTCTATCTCGCCAAGGCGACGCTGCCGCATTTGGTCAAGTCGCAGGGTGCAATCGTGTTCACGGCATCGGTCCAGGGCATGGCGACGCAAAAGAACGTCGCCGCGTACACCGTCTCGAAGCATGGATTGATCGGTTTGATGAAATCGATCGCGGTGGACTTTGCCGAGGATGGCGTGCGCGCGAATGCGGTGGCGCCAGGATCGGTCGATACGCCTATGCTACGTAATGCGATCGCTCTTGCCGACGACGAACAGGCGGTCTGGAACACCATCAACGACATGCATCCGCTCGGCCGTTCGGCGAGGCCCGAGGAGATCGCCAATGTCGTTCGTTTTCTCCTGTCGGATCAGGCGTCTTTCATGACCGGCGAAGTCGTTCGCGTCGACGGCGGCTTACTGTCGATTATCGGTGGTTCACCGAAAGCGGACCGATAGATGGCGATTGCCGACATGCGGGCGACCACTGTCGCCATGCCGCTCGAAGCTCCGCTCAGGCATGCCCATGGTGCCCATTGGGGACGGTTCATTCGCACTATTGTTGAAGTGATCGACGAGGACGGCGAGTCCGGCTTTGGTGAATTGGGCGGCGGTGGGGCGTCGGCTGAGCAAGCAGTCATGGTACTCTTGCCTTACTTGCGGGGTCATGACCCTCTCCAGTTGGAGCAGCTACGCTGGAAGATCATGAATCCGGTGGGCAGCCTCTACAACAATCGAATGCAGTTTCATGCCGCGATCGAGATGGCTTGCATCGATCTCGCCGGAAAGAAACTGGGCATACGCGCTTGTGATCTTCTCGGCGGTGCCATCCGCGAGGCTGTACCGTTCGCCTCATATCTCTTCTACAGGTATCATGACGAAGCGGGGGAACGGGGTGGTGAGACCTACCCGGACGAGATGGTCGGCCATGCCGAGCAGCTGAAGAAGCAGCATGGGTTCAAGACCCACAAGCTGAAGGGCGGGCATTTTTCGCCGGACCATGACATCCAGGTGATGGAGGCTTTGGCGTCTGCCTTTCCGGCGGACAGTTTGCGGCTCGACCCCAATGGTGTCTGGTCGGTCGAAGAGTCGATCCGGGTGGCAGAGGCTATTCAACCGCTGAACAATGACTATCTCGAAGACCCGACTTTTGGCCTTGACGGCATGCGCCGCGTTCGGGAGAAGGTCGCCATTCCGACGGCGACCAATCAGGTGGTGGTCAATTTCGAGCAGCTCGCGCAATGCATCCGCCACACGCTGGTGGATGTGATTCTGTTGGACACGACGTTTTGGGGCGGGCTTCGCCAGGCCTACAAGGCCGGAACCGTCATGGAGACGTTTCAGTTTTCCGCAGCGGTTCACTCATCCGGCGAACTCGGCATCCAGCTCGCCTCCATGCTGCATCTCGGCGCCGCCTTGCCTAATCTCAATTTCGCCGCCGATGCCCATTATCATCACCTCGCCGACGACATCCTCGTGGGCGGTCCCTTCCGCTATCAGGATGGCTGCATTGCCGTGCCGACAGGGCCAGGCCTCGGCATCGAAGTCGATCGTGACAAGCTCGAAAACTATGCCGACTACTATAAGTCCGTCGGCGGTTATCAATATGACCGTGATCCAGGGCGCCCTGACTGGTATGCAACCTTGCCTGAGGCAGGTTTTGCCGATCCCGCATTGAAGTCGGCGCCGGCTATGTTTTCAGGAGCGAGCCACGGCTCGCCGCGGAAGACCTGATGGCTGTTGTCAGCCTGAGCGACGTCGTGAAGGTTTACGGTCGTGACATCGCCGTGCGCGGCATCGATCTGGAAATCCCCGACAAAGCGCTGGCGGTGCTCGTCGGTCCGTCGGGCTGCGGGAAGTCGACGACGTTGCGGATGATTGCAGGGCTCGAGACCATTTCACATGGCGAGCTGCGCGTGGATGGCGAGCTGATCAACGATTTGCCGTCCCGCGACCGCGGCGTCGCCATGGTGTTCCAATCCTACGCACTCTATCCGCATATGACCGTGAGGCAGAATCTCGATTTCTCGTTAAAACTTGCCAAGCTGCCCGCATCCGAGGTCGAGACGCGGATCGCTTCCGCAGTCTCGGTGCTGCAGTTGGGACCTTATCTGGACCGGAAGCCCGCTCAGCTCTCAGGCGGTCAGCGTCAGCGCGTCGCCATGGGGCGGGCAATTGTTCGCGAACCCAAGGTTTTCCTATTCGACGAACCGCTTTCCAACCTTGATGCCAAGCTGCGCAATGAAATGCGTGTCGAGATCAAACGCTCTGCAGCGGCGTCTCCAGGTGACCACGATCTACGTAACCCACGACCAGATCGAAGCGATGACGCTGGCGGATTTCATCGTCGTCATGCGCGGCGGTAATATCGAGCAGACCGGCACACCCCTGGAAGTCTTCGAGACACCGGAAAATCGCTTTGTCGCCGGCTTCATCGGCTCGCCGCAGATGAATTTTTTCGACGGTGTCGTCGAGGATGTCGACGGAGCGCTCTGCTTCATCAATGATCATATTACTGCGCCGCTGGCGGAGAGGCAGTTTGCCGATACTGTTGCGCCTGGACAGAACGTCGTTGCCGGCTTCAGACCCGAGGATATCATACCTGAAAACCATGGCATCGAGCCCAGGCGGGCCGTGACGATCAGGGCAAAGATCGAATTCGCCGAAATGCTCGGCAATGAGACGCTCCTGTTCTCCAGGCTTGGCGACACCGACTTCATCAGCCGCATGCAGCAACCGAGGGAGGTGAATTCAGACGAAACACTGAGTTTCAAATTCAATCTGGACAAAATGCATCTGTTCGATGTGGACACCGACCGGTCGTTGCGCGCGGCCTGACAACAAGAAAACAGAGGGAGGCTGATATGAATTGGAAATCGACTGTATTGGCGATGGTGCCGATTGCTCTCTTGACCGGCGGTACGGCTGCTGCTGGTGAGGTAGAGCTCTTTCACGACAAGGGCTTTTGGTCGGAGGCCTTGCAAAAGGTGGGCGACGTCGCCGGTGAGAAATCCGGAACACGGATCGTCGAGAGCGCCTATTCAGCCCCGGAACAGTATAAGGCGTTCATTCAGTCATCCGTCGCCAGCGGCGACATGCCGGATATGTTTACCTGGTGGACCGGCGGCGTTTTTGTCGAGCTAGTCGAGAGTGGTGCCATCGCCGAGCTGGACGGAATCTGGGATGAGCTGATCGCCAGCGGTGACTTCGATGAAAGCGTGCGCGACTTCTATAAAGTTGGGGATCATATCTATGGCGTGCCGCTTCATCTCTCCAGATGGGTCGCGCTTTATAACAAGGCGCAGTTCGAGGAAGCCGGTGTCGAGGAGCCCAAGACCTGGAACGACCTGATGGCCGCGGCCGAGGCTCTGAAAGCGGCCGGGCACACACCATTCCACGCCACCACACAAGATGGCTGGCGTGGCTTTATTTGGTTTCAGGAAATCATGCTGCGCACAGCCCCCGACGCCTACAAGGGCCTGCATGACGGCTCCGTTCCTTATGACAGCGACGCCGTGCGGAATGCCTTTCAGATCTGGTCGGACTGGTATGCCAAAGGGTATTTTTCCGATCCGAGATCGACCGAGGAAGCCGCAGACTTCGCACGCGGCGAGGGGGCTATCTACCTGATCGGCGACTGGGCCATTGGGCTGGTCGAGGCAGCCGGGATGAAGGCTGGCGATGACTTCGGCGTCTTCATCATGCCGAATATGGATCCGGCTCTGCCGTCATCCGTCATCGCCGAGGGTGGGCCGATCGTGCTCTCGAAGACCGGCATCGAAAAGCCAGATGTCGTCGAGGCGCTCAAGTTCTTCGTTTCCGTCGACGGCGCCAATGCCTGGGCCGAAGCGTCCGGCAACTATCTCGGCAACGAGAACGCGAGTCCGCCGAACGCGCTGGTCGCCAAGATCAATCAGGACGTCGCCGAGAACGGAACACTTGCTTTCGAGCGCTGGTGGGAAGCCGTGCCCGCCTCACTGCAGGGCGAACTGGTGGCGGAGTTCAATCGCTTCATGCTTGAGCCGACCATGGAGACTGGCCGAGGACGTCATGGCCAACATCCAGGCCCTCAACGCCGAATACTGGGCCGATCAGTGAGCCAACGGCTCAGGCTGACATAGTCTCGCCCCTCAAACCTGGGAGCGGCCGATGCGTGATGCGAAACTAAGCGCGGATGACGAGGCGCTGCTTCAACGCATCGGCTGGTCCCGGATCGAGGCCAATGAGCGGGCGGTGAAGCGCCGCAATTTCAGGGCGGCCTTCGCCTTCATGTCGCCGGCGATCCTGTTGGTGAGTTCGCTGCTGCTGATGCCGGTCGTCTACAACGTCTATCTGAGCTTCACCAAGTGGAAGAAGTTCAAGGGGTGGGACGAGTTCGCGGGCTTCGCCAATTACACCAAGCTCACGACCAACCCCTTCTTCGCCGATGCCCTCTACAATACCTCGATTTGGGTGGCGGCATCGATCGTTTTTCCGCTGGTTCTCGGCCTGGGCCTCGCGGTCTTTCTGCGCGGTGTGCCGTTTGAGAACCTGTTCAAGAACGTCATCTTCATTCCCCGCATTCTAGCGCCAACGGCGGTCGGCGTGCTCTGGTTCTACGTCTACGCACCCGACGGGGTCGTGAACCGCTTCCTCGGCCTCATCTCCGGCGGCGAGGTCGATATCGGCTGGCTCTACCAGTCGAATACCGTGACGCCGGCGATTGTCGCGACCTTCGTCTGGCAGACCGTGGGGCTCGTCATGGTGCTCATTCTTCTGGGCTTGAACGCCATACCTAGAGACCCGCTCGAAGCCGCGCGCATCGACGGAGCTTCCAGCCGACAGGCCTTCCGGCATATCACCCTGCCTTTGCTCATGCCGACGCTATTGATGGTCACCATCCTCTCGGTGCTCGCCGGCTTCACGGTGTTCGATCTGCTCTGGGTGATGGGGGCGAGCTATCCTGGGCAGCGCACGCTGTCGCTCGCGGTCTTCATGTATTTCGAGGCCTTCCAGAAGGGATCATGGGCGTTCGGCTCAGCGATCGCCGTCATCATCGGCCTCGTCGTTCTTTCCGTCACCTGGATTCAGGTGCTGCTGCAGCATCGCGTCGAACGGATGACCAGGTAGGGGACGGATCGTGTCGGCCATCGTCGAAAAGCTCGACTTCGAAGCTATCGCCGCCAGGGAAAGGGTAGCGAAGCGCAGCGGCAAGCTTGCCCTGGCCGGTGCCGTTCTGATCAGCGCTGTCTGGATCGTCCCCTTCTATTACCTCGTGATTTCCGTCTTCAAGACCACCGAGGAATATTCGCTGAACCATCCGCTTTCACTGCCGGACGGATTTGCACCGCTCATGGACAATGCGGTGACCGCCTGGAACCATGCCAAGATGGGTGCCGGCCTTCTGAACTCGACGCTCTATGGTCTGCTCGGCGCCGGTATCGCCGTGTTCGTTGCAGCACTCGCCGCCTACGGTCTGACCAGGATCGATTTCGCCCGGAAGAACATGTGGTTCATGCTGATCTTCTCCGGCACGATCTTTCCGCTGCAGATGTATCTCATCCCGTTGTTCTTCATCTATCAGCAGGTCGGTATTCTCAATACGCATATCGGGATGATTCTCTTCTACACGGCGATCTGCGTTCCCTTTCCCGTGCTGGTCCTGAAGAACTATATGAGCGGGCTTTCCACCGAAATGGATGAAGCGGCGCGCATGGACGGTGCCCGCGAAATGACGGTTTTTCTACGTATCGTACTGCCCAATTGCTGGGGGCCGATGACGGCGACGTTCCTCCTGCAATTCACCTGGATCTGGAACGATCTTCTTTTCTCTACCGTCCTCGCCAACCGCGGCGAGGTGCGCTCCATCATGAACGCGCTTCAGGTGTTCCAGGGCAGTTATTCTTCCACCGGGCCGAACGTCGTTCTGACTGCGACATTGATCGCCAGCATTCCTTCCCTGTTGCTGTTCTTCGTCCTGAGAAAGCACTTCATGGAAGGCATGCGCGTTTCGGGTGTTTGAGATCGGGAATGCAGCAATGACCTATCGAGACAGCGTCTTTTTGACGTCACAAATAAAGAACATCATGACGTTCTACGATCCAGTCGTCATCGACAAGGAGCATGGCGGGTTCATCAACCAATTGAGGGATGATGGATCGGTTTACGATTACACGACCAAACATCTCGTTGGCACTTGTCGTTTCATCTACAATTACGGGACGGCAGCACTGATCTTCAATGATGATCACTACAGTCATGCGGCAAAACATGGTCTGACCTTTCTCCAGCAGCATCACCGTCAGCCTGATGGTGGTTACGCCTGGGTCCTAAATGGCCATGACATCGAAGATGGAACGCGACATTGCTACGGCCACGCCTTCGTGCTGCTGGCGGTGTCCGCCGCGGCGAAAGCGGGCATTGATGGCGCGGTTTCGTTGATCGACGACGTTTACACGCTCCTGGAAGACCGGTTCTGGGAAGCGGACAAGAGACTGTATGTCGACGTCATACACGAAGGTGATTGGAACGCGATCGATCCCTATCGCGGCCAGAACGCCAACATGCATATGTGCGAAGCGATGCTCGCCGCCTATGAGGTGACGCGCGACCGAAAGTATCTGGATCGCGCTCACCTGCTGGCCCAAAGGACCTGCCTGGAACTGGCATCGCAAACCCAGGGGTTTATCTGGGAACACTACCATTCGGACTGGTCGGTCGACTGGGATTACAATCGTGACGATCCGAAGAATCTCTTTCGGCCCTATGGTTACCTGCCAGGCCATTTCGTCGAGTGGGCCAAGCTGCTGGTCACCCTGTACCAGTATAGGCCCGAGCGCTGGATGACCGAGTGTGCCTGCGAGCTTTTCGCTGCTGCTGTCGACAAAGCATGGGATCATGAAAATGGCGGGATGCACTACACCTTCGGCCTGGATGGTGAAATCCTCGACACGGATCGCTATTACTGGGTGCTGTCCGAAGCCATTGCCGCCGCTGCACTATTGGGTGCCGAGACGAACGATCCTGACTATTGGCGCTGGTATCATGAATTCTGGGCCTATTCGGAGCGGGTATTGATCGATCACGATTACGGCGGCTGGTTCCGTGTCTTGGACATCCAAGGCAAGAAATACAGCGATCTCAAGAGCCCGCCGGCCAAGACCGACTATCATCCACTCAGCGCCTGTTATACGGCTCTAAAAGCGATCGGTGCCGCATGAGAGCCCGAAAATCCGTCGTTTGAGGAACACGTTCCGCGGAAGCTTTCCCGAGTCGACAACATGTTCAAACCATTAGCGGCGTCGCATTTGAAGAGCGCCCAGGAGCACGGCGAGGACGATCACCACGCCGCTTACCACACCCTGGCTGTAGGGCGAGACGCCCATCAGCACCATGCCATTCTTGAGGGTTGCCATGAAGAGGGCGCCGAGCAGCGTGCCGAGGACGGAACCTGCTCCGCCGAACAGGCTGGTGCCACCGATGATGACGGCGGCGATTACCTCCAACTCCATGCCTTGGGCGACGGTGGGCGTGCCGGAGTTGAGCCTTGAGGCGAGGAGAATGCCGGCGAGGGCTGCGAGTGCGCCCGAAATGGCGAAGACGCCGATCTTTACGCCGGGCACGTTGATACCTGACAGGCGCGCTGCCTCCTCATTACCACCGACGGCGTAGATC
The DNA here is from genome assembly GCA_965204405.1 of Geminicoccaceae bacterium. Classification (GTDB taxonomy): domain Bacteria; phylum Pseudomonadota; class Alphaproteobacteria; order Geminicoccales; family Geminicoccaceae; genus JANQPX01. Next base: position 3,348,078 of record CBDBEN010000005.1, on the reverse strand, counting down.
GAACGCCCCCAACTGGTTCGTGCCATGATCACATAACCCAAGGCGTAGGCGATCACCATGATGACCACCGGCACCGGCAGCGGGCCGATCCAGCCATTGCCCCAGAAGCTGAAACCTTCCGGCATCGGCGAGATTGGAAAGCCGCCGCTGACAAGAAAGGCGCCGCTCCTGAGTGCCGTCAGAAGCGCGAGCGAGGTGATGAAGCTCGGAATTTTAAGGAAGACGCGAAGGGTGCCGGTGAAGGCGCCGAACGCGGCGCCCAGGAGGAGTGTCATGATCATGGCGAGCGGCAGCGGGATTGCCCAGGTGACAGCGAACAGGGCCATGCAGACACCGCAAAAGGCAGCGACCGAACCGACAGACAGATCGATCTCGGCAGCGACGATCACCATGGTGAGACCGACGCCGCAGATCGCGATCATCGCCATGTGGCGGAGGATGTTGAGGAGATTGCTGGAACTCGTGAAGTTGGGTGCCTGCCAGCTCAGCGCGAGAAACAGCAGCATGTAAGCCAGCAACAAAAACAGCATGCTGCGCGTGACCGGCGAGATATGCCGCTTCGTGATCGTCGACGGACGCGTGGCACTGACGCTGGCCATGTCGTTTGCTTTTCCTTTCGTGCTCATCAGGCGCCTGTTGCAGAGAGTAGAATGTCGGCGAGATCGGCATCGGCGCCTTCAGCCTCACCAACGATCCGCCCGTTGGCCATAGTAAGGATGCGATGAGATATCATCATGACCTCCTCTATCTCCGATGAAATGAAGATGATCGCGACGCCGACCGAGGCCAAGCCTTCGAGAATGCGAAAGATCTGCGCTTTGGCCTGGACGTCGATGCCGCGGGTCGGCTCGTCCAAGATCAGCAAAGCAGGCTTCGTCGCCAGCCACTTGCCGATCACGACTTTTTGCTGGTTTCCACCGCTTAGAGTAGCAACCGGCATATCAATGCTGCTGCAAGCAACCTGGAGATCAGCGATCAGTTCGTCGACTACGTCCCGCTCGCGTTGCCGGTTCATGAATCCGAGAGAAGACATGCGCTTGAGCACCGTCAGCACCATGTTTTCCCGAATGGAGAGATCGAGGATGAGACCCTGGCTTTTTCGATCTTCGGGCAGATAGCCGACACCCATGCTACACATCCGACGCGGGCTTACGCTTTCGATCTGACGTCCGTTGATGCTAACCTCGCCGGTGTCCGCCTGATCGCAGCCGAAGATCAGGCGCACCAGCTCGGTGCGTCCGGCACCGACCAGACCGGCGATGCCCAGGATCTCGCCTTTGTGTACATCGAACGATACATCCTCGACCGCACCGCTTCTCGACAGACCGCGCACGCCCAGCACAATCTCGTCCTGGCGGCTCTTCGGCGGGTGAAGATCCTCGCTGTGACTCAACGCCTCGCCCAACATCAGTTCGACGATGCGGCGCCGGTCGACCTCGGCCATGGTGACGGCCGACACGGTCTTACCGTCCCTCAGCACGGTCACGCGATCGGCGACCTGCTCCACCTCGGCGAGGCGATGTGAAATGTAGACGATGCCGACACCGTCCGATGCCAAACGCCGGAGGATCTGCAGCAGTCGCTCGGCATCCCGATCCGCCAGCGCCGAGGTTGGCTCATCCAGCACCAAAATACGCGGATCGCGCGCCAGTGCCTTGGCAATTTCGACCAGCTGCTGCTGCGCGACGCTCAACTCCTGCACCGTAGCCTCGGGGTCGATCGAGCTGTCAAGCCGTTCGAGAACGGCTCCTGCTTTAGTCACAAGGTCCGGCCAGCGCAGCCACCAGCCGCCATCTTGGCCAAGACGGCCCAAAAAAATATTCTCGGCGACCTTCAGATGCGGCACCAGGCTTAGTTCCTGATGGACGATCGCAACGCCTTTTTCCATGGCGGCATGGGGCGAGGGTAAGGTGACGGTTTCATCCCCGATCACCATGCGTCCGCCGTCCGGCGGAAACACGCCCCCGAGGATTTTGATGAGCGTGCTCTTACCGGCCCCGTTCTTGCCGACCAGCGCATGCACCTCGCCACGGTCAAGTATGAAATCGACGTCCGAGAGGGCCTGCACACCGGGAAAGCCTTTGCTGATCGAGGACATTTCCAGCAGGCGTGACATGGCACAAGCCCTTCAGGTCAACAAAGGGGCCGGCCCGTCGCGGAGGCCGGCTCTTCATCCTGTTACTGAGCCAGCGACTGATACTTTTCGAGATAAGCGTCGACCGCTGCCGGATCGCTGCCGTAGTACATTTCGAGCGGAACGATCGTCTCGGCCGGCACGGATTTACCGTCGAGCTTGTCGAGCGCCTGCTGCACCGCATTGTAGCCGATATTGTAGGGATCCTGAGTCGAGACGGCGATCAGGCCACTATCTGGATTCTTGAGGGCTGCCGCAACCTGCAGGCTCATATCGGTGCCGAAGATTTTGACGTCCTTGCCGGACGACGCCTTGGCGGTGAGGGCGCCGACCAGGCCGCCTTCATTGGCGGTCCAGACAAGCTGGGTTTCGGGATTGCCCTGCAGAATGGTTTCCAGCGTGTTGGCCGCCTGCTCCGGCAGCTCGCCTTCCTGCTCGGCGACGATCTCGACCCCGGCGGCTTTGGAGATCTCGTCGACGAACCCCTCGCGACGCTGCTGGCCGACCTCGTATTTGGGGATGGTCAGGAGAGCGATCTTGGCGAAACCTCCCAGGTTCCCGTTCACATACTCGGTGACGTAACGGCCCATCTGGGCACCCAGCTCGTAATTGTCGACGCCGACGAAGCTCGTCATGATCGGCGAGTTGATGGTCGTATTGTAATTGATCAACGTGACCCCTTCATCGACCGCGCGCTGCAGAGCGGCGACCGATGCGTCGGAATTCAAGGCGCTGATCAGCACCGCGTCGACGCCGCGGGCAACGAAATTGTCGACCATGGCGGCCTCGGTATCGACCTGGCCTTGAGCGTTGGCGACCAAAAGCTCGGCGCCTGCCGCATCGGCGGCGGCCTGCATGCCAAGCTCGACGGTCCGAAACCATTCATGCTCGGCGACCATCTGCACGGCGCCGATCGTGCGGTCCGCGGCCATCGTGCCCGCCGAAAAGATCACCGAACCGGCAACCATCGTGCCGGCAACAAGGCGATTGAGATAACGTCGTGTAAAATTCTTGTTCATGTTTCTTCCTCCCTGAATTGATGATTTGATCGTAACGGTCCTCACACGCCTTGCGAAGTGTCTCCAATTGTTGATCAAAGCTGCGGCACCGGCGTCGCCCCGCTTCTGCTCGACCGCCAGCAGGCCTCGACTAGCGCCATGGTTCGGGCGGCATCCTCGACCGCTGTATGCAGATGCTTGTCCTCGCCGGCCGCGAAGCGCTGAAGGTTTGACATCACGCCGATGAACGCATCGGGAAACCACCGGCCGTTCATCGGCACGGAGGTCCATTCCGTTCCCTCGGTCTTGACGTGAACTTCTTCGGGTTCGCCTTCGGGGTAGTTCAAAAGCAGACCGAGCTTGACGTAGGCCGCTCCGTTTTGGCCATCGATTCGCACCCCCGCTTCTTGATGGGGGCCACCATGTTTCCAAGTGTGATTGAGTGACAGGCAGCAGCGGGTATGGCCGCCATAGGCGAGGATTGTGCTGGTTCGCGCATCGCCGAGATCGGGGTGATCAGGATGTTCGACCGACTGGCAATAAACCCCTTGCGGTTCGCCGAGCACGGATCTGATCCAGTCCAGATAGTGAATCGAGTGCATGATCACCTCGACCGCTTCCAGCTTGGCCATGAACGGCCAGAGCTCCCAGGGTTGGCGAAGAGTGAGGTGGATCGAAAGATCAGTGATCTCGCCGATCATGCCTTGCTCGATCGCATCGCGGATGGCCAACATCATCGGGCTGAAGCGGAGCTGGAAATTGACCGCGGCAGTCAAGCGCCGCTCCCGGCAAACTTGAACGATCCTGCGGGATTCATCGAAGTTTCGACCCAGAGGCTTTTGGATCAGCACGGTGGAACCCTCGGGGAGCCCGCTCACTGTCTCCAGGACGGCTTCAGGTGGCAGCGCCAGATCGAATACGGCGTCCGGTTCGGCGATAGCGTCGGCAATACTGGAATACACACGATCGATCGCAAATTTCATGGCGAGCTCCTTCGCCTTGTCTCGATCGACATCGAAGAGGCCGGCAACCGGCAGGTTGGATTTGGTATAGGCGGGCAGATGGGCATCGTGAACGATACCGCCGCAACCGATGATGACGATCGGGCGGGGTACTGACGGCAGGGACCAGAATTGCCGAAGCTGCTTGATCTGCCCGGCATCGTAGTTTCGTGTCATGGCCCATCCTCGTCGGCGAATTTTTCTTCGACTTTGCCTTGTGCATCTGCCAGCAGCTCTGCCGACGGCCTGTCGGTCGTAATCGCCAGACTCACGAAATCATCGATAACATGGGCAAGCTCGGGAAAGCGCGGATCGGATGGCAGTTCTCTCGCATGTGCATGCAATGCTTCAAGCCCAGCGTAGAATGGCACCGCCGTTTGTATCTTAGAATCGTTCCACGTCGAGAGCCTGCAGCCGATCGCACCAGCCTCACTGGTCAGCTTGTCCATCGCCGTCGTCGCACAATGTCTGATGAAGCTGTAAGCGAGGTTTGGATGCCTGCAGCCGGCACCGATCGCCAGAACCCAGTAGATGTTAAGCGAAGTGGTGCCGCCACCGGCACCAGCTGGCACGGGCGCGATGTCGATCAGTCCTTTCACGCGGGACTGCGGATGGCTTGCGGCATAGGCGGCAAAGCCGAACCAGTTGGTCATCAGCGCGATCTTGCCATTGGCGAAAATTTCGCCCGACTTGACCGAGTCGATCGAACGTGGGCTCGGATAGATCAGCTCGCCATCGCTTTTCGCCAACGTCCGATAAAAGTCGAGCGCTGTTTCAACAGCAGACGTTTCAAGTGTCGGTCGACCAACCTGGTCGGTGATCTCACCGCCCCGACTCCAGACGTGAATGCAAAAATCGTAGACCGTGTTGTGACCATCGGGGAAGGCGGCAAGCACAGTGCCGTGCATGTCGGGGACGTCGCTGAGGTAATGGATGATGTCGAGGTACTCGTCCCAATTTGCGGGCGGCTGGAGCGATCGGCCGAAGCGCAACTCGAAGCCATCACGGTGCTCGGTCGCCTCGAACAGGTCTTTGCGATAAATCAGGCATTGGGGGCCGTCGTGATAGGGAAGGCCAAACACGCCGCCTTCGATCTGCTGCAAGCGTGTCAGTGATGGGCTCCAGCCCTGCGGGTAATCTGGTGGCGGATCGGTTGCGACGAAGGGGGAAAGGTTCAAAAGATGGCCGTCGCGTGCGGCTATGGGCAGCCAGTCGGTGACAAGCAGACCGATGTCGACGCCGCCATCCTTGAGCCCTGATGGGCCAAAGAGTGTCTCGTAGTGAGGATCGAGATCAAGCGCCGTCAGGTCCAAGTTGCAGTCGACGCCAGCCTGATTCCGAAAATCGTCGAACTGCTGTTTGATCGCCTGTTCGAACGGCCCGAATTGACGGATAGCTATGCTGAGCGGCGTCGGCGCCACGCTGCCTCCCTTGGCTCTTTATTCATGAGCATATCACAATTGTGATGACATGAACCAAATGAACCTTCCGGCGGGCAAGCCGGTCGACATTCCGGATACTCATGAGCATCTGATCTACGGGGACGTAAAGCTGTTCCGCGAAAATGCGATCAAGATCTACGGGCTAAGGAAGCGAGGCCTGGCTGCCTAGCGCCGATCGCTGCTCCGCCATAACGGTGTTCCGGCGGTGTCGGTCTCGATACGCGTGATATGCCAGCGGCCAAGGTTGGCGGTGTAGAGGGCGGTGCCGTCGAAGGCGATGTTGGTAGGATGTGCGAACAGGTGAGCGGTCGGATCCTCGATATAGACCTCGGCTGAGCTGCCATCCTTCGCGATGCGGAGGATGCGCGAAGGTTCATAACAGCCGCAGAAAAGCTGCCCGTTTCGGTCGAAGGCAATCCCATCGGGCAGGCCTGGCAGATCGACGGCGAACGGTACGGCATCACCGGCGGTCCCATCAGGCAGAATGGGAATGAGCGAGACTTGCTGGGCGAAAGTTTCGCAAACGTAGAGAGACTGACCGTCCGGCGAAAGGGCCATGCCGTTGGCGAACGCCATGGGCTGATCATACCAAAGGCCACCATTGCCGGTATCAAGGTCATAGGCCCAAACACCCGGTCCCGGCGAGGCCATGTCGTGGCTGTCGGAAACCAGAATACGGTTTCTGGCGGCGTCCACGACCGGATAGTTTGGGATGGTAATGCCGTCGGGCGTGAACTTTTTTATCTCCCTGGAGGCAAGGTCGAGCCTGAAGACGGCGGCGGCTTTCAGATCGCAAAAGAACAGCGCCTCGCTGCCGAAGAAAGCGAGGCCGAGAATGAAGCCTCCGGTGCTGGCGACATGCTCGATGACTTCACCGCTCGGATCGATGCGTAGGATCTCGCCATTTTCCGAGCCGCACCAGATCCATCCGTCCGGGCCGACCGCAATCCCCTCCGGATGCTGCAAGCGCGGATCGCTGAAAATACCGTCGAAAAAGACGCGGGCGCGATCGGAGGGCAGGGTGGTCTTCTCGGCCGTAGCGAAGTGGTAGGACATCGGTTCAGCCCTTGGGTGCAAGAAATGTGTCATCGAAAAGATGGTCGGCCTTGTCCCCTTCGGGAGTTGCCAGGTGCAGCCGTCCATCGGCTGCATGAATGCTCACAATATCCTGCCAACCTTTGGGCAAAGGCACGCCGCCAAGGATATGGCGGAAGGTGATCGAGCCGTCGGGATCAAGGCCGATCGATGTCGGGATGCCGGCATCGGAGAGCGGGTTGGGCTTGATCGAGGCGGCGTGGCCGTAGATCGAATAGGCACGGCCCTCCTCGATACCGAGCACACCCTGATGGCGTCCGTTCCAAGGTGCGTAGTCGCGGCCCTGATTACTGAACCAGAGAAAAGTAACCGGGAATTCCGTGGGGTTCTTCAGACTCAGTACCATGTCGCCTTGGTCAATCCTTGCCGCGGCTGTCCAACCAAGCGACGTGCCCTCGGCTTCCACCAGCATGACGAAATCTTCGTGCCGTTCGCCTGCAACTCCGTCATGTCGACACAGTGTTGCGAGGCTTCTGCCATGGCTTCGGCAACCTCAGGTCTCATGATGCCGCCGGAGAGCCGGGTTGCCGTGCCCTTGGCATTGACGATCGGCGATATGCCTAGCCGCTCATAGATCACACTGCCACCTCCATTCCTCATCTATCTTGTTAACAAGTCGGGGGATGGGTCAATGGAATGTGGTGCTGCCACGCCTGCATCCGGGATCCCTTTGCGCCGAAGACTGGCCCGCCATTCCCGATTCTTATGTTTATCTATTGTCGAAATATAACCGAGATGCCGATACCCCTTGTCAAACCAGATCGCCCCTTAAGCCTCCGGCAAACGCTGGCGGACTGAAGGGACGGCGGCAATGGCCGACGGAGATAACTCGTCTGTTGAGTGCAAATTTCAGGCCGGGCATGACGCCGGTCTCGAGGAGGGTTTCGACGAGCGTGCAGGACTTCGTCCGTCGATGGGCTACGGTTTCGATGTCGGCCGCCTCGTCCCGTTCGAGGACCGCTACGGTGGCGTCGCCAAGGTGGATGAGATCGTCCGATTGATCGACTAAGGCAGGCTCAGATGGGTGACGATCTTGCCGTCCTGACCAGCGTCGATCGGGTTGAAGATACCAGTGTGCATCAGTGAAGTGCCTTGCCTACTCCGGATCCGGCCTTCAACAGGTCACATTCTTGCCCTCATTGCCAAAGGCATTAAGGCGTTCGGCATCATCCACCTGGACGGCCTGCTCGGGGCAATAATGGTACTGTACCGCCCAGCGTTGCTCATCCGTCTCGTTAATCGGCGTACCGTGGGGTAGCTTGCCGTCGAAGAAAAGGACGTCGCCCGCTTCCATCGGCACGGCGAGGCGTTGCTCCATCTCGACATCGGTATCGCAGATCTGCCAGTCCCGTCGTTTGAAATGCGGCCTCGGTCCCTGTCGGTGAGCACCCTTGAGCACATGCATGCAGCCATTGGCCGGCGTTGCACTGCCGAACGGCATCCAGGTCCCTAGGACAGGTGTGTCCAGCGGTAAGTTGAAATAGGCCTGGTCTTGGTGCCATGGCTTTTCACGGCCACCCGGCGGCTTGATCAGCGCCATTTCCTGAAACAGGCGCGGTGATGCGCCAATCATTGATGCTGCCAGCCGGATGATGTCGGGATGGGTGGCAAGTGCGCTTAAGGCCGGATTGTGATCCACAAACCCCATGAGCTTGCGCACATAGCCGGCTCTGAAGGTGGGATCGAGCGGGGGCAGCCGCTGACCTGATTGGCCGAGCGTGAACCCACTCCCGGCACTCTTGCCATCCATGTCACAATCGTCTTTTTCGGAGAGCGAAAAATGGTCCCGAAGACCGCCTTCAAACCAGATCATCTCGCAATGGGGATGATCACTCATGGTAAGCGCCTGAAGCTCAACTCTGGCGGCCTCCAGCTCAGCCTCGGAAAGCAGTCCCTTGACCAACGCGAACCCCTGCTCGACGAACTGCCGGCACGCTTTTCCCGCGAATGCAGCCTCGAACTCGATGCCGACTGCTGCATCTACATGGGCATAGAGGGCCGGATCGTGGCGCTCCACCTTCGGTTCGAAGAAAACGCTGATGCTTTCAGAACCGTTCACGAGAACTCTCCCAAGGTGATTGTCGGGGGGCGGTGCAGATCATGATTCATTCGGTGAGCCGCCGTGCGCTTCAATGATGGTCGCTTCCCAGGTCTCACGCATCCACTCGACACATGCAATCGCCTGCTCGAAGAGCGAGTATCGACAGCCTTCGCCGTAGTCCGTGTTGGGAATGAACTCTGTTGAAATTTGCCCGAGCTTGCCATTGCGATCGTTGATATGATGACGCATCAGCAAGCGGATGCCTTCTTTCCAAGGCTCAAGCAGATCCTCGTTCCATGGGGCATGATACGCAGCTTCCGAAGGCTTCTTGAAGGGATACTGAATACCTCTCCCGACACTGCCGTCGGGGTGACGGCCATTGATGTTTTTAGGATTGTTGGGGATAGCGGCCCGCGCGTGACAATGGCGTACCCAGCCGGCATCGATCCACTCGGCGATCACGTTGCCTTTCGCAAACGGGTTCAGGATCAGGTCACCGGAAGAGATGCTTTTGTCGGTGCCGAAGATTTCTTGCTCGTCGGGATTGTCGATCTTGAAAATCACGTGGCTATGGTCAAGCGTCATGTTGAATTCGACGCCGCTCGCCTCCACCAGGTGGCCGACCTTTGCTACACGAGGGAAATCCTCCGACCACATATTCACATGCACTTCAAAGCAGGGCATGCAGCCGTATCGATCGCCGAGTTCGGCGGCACGCAGGTAGGCGTCGACGATCTCGTCGTCCGTCACCACGTGACCCTTGGCATGATGCAGTTTGATTTGTGTATTGTGCGCGACGGAACCAAGGTCTCGACCTATCTGAAGGTTCTTTTCCAGTAGCCCTTCATCCCCACCCAACGTATAGAACCAGCCGCCTGCCAGAACAGGCAGGTTGTATTTTGCACTTGCTTTGAGAAAGTCATCGACTTCATCTGGCTCGGGTGTCTTGTCGACATAGTCGAACACGCCGGCATCGCACACCATGGCAAATCGCATATCGATATCCGGCATCGGGTCTTCGTGCGTATGTTTGATGCCGTTTGTCTGAATTCCAAAAAGAAGCTCGTTTCCCATGTGTCTTCTCTCTTTGGCGCGACGAAGTGGCTAGGTTGCCATCATACCATCTCAGCAGCGAAGCGAGAAATCATCGATAGGCCGCCACCTCCTGCCGGGGGAGGCTTCGGCGCGCAGTCAATAGTTCGACGCAAGCCAACAACCATGGCTGAACGTCGGAATATGGCAAGATTGATGGAGACCAGGTAGGTTGGAACAGAGGTTCGTTTACAGACCAGTGCATCGACGCAAGCAGGCCAATCAGGTTTGTTTGCAAAAGTTGATGTAGAACCAATGAACTCGGGCACCGCCGTTTGAATTCAGTGAATGCGTCGGTGCACCGGTAAGCTTGTAGGGGGGAAACAGCGCGTTGGGACGCCAGGTTTTGGTTCTTGGCGGGGGCATCATTGGCACGACCACAGCCTATGCTCTTGCCAAGCGCGGTTTCGAAGTCACGCTCGTCGAACGCCAGAGCGGTGTTGGTCTTGAAACCTCATTTGCGAATGGCAGTTTGATCACACCCAGCATGGCCGATCCCTGGGCGGCACCGGGTTTGCCGCAAAAGCTCCTGAAATGGATCGGCCGCGAAGACTCTCCTTTCCTTGTCCGTCTTGGTGCTCTTCCCGGCATGATGTCCTGGGGACTCAAATTTCTCGCCAATTGCAATCCTCGCGACTGGCGGCGGAACACCGAGGTGATTCTTCGGATCGCCCAATATAGCCAGGACCGGCTCAAAAAACTGACCGACGAGACAGGCATCAGCTACGATCGAACATCTGTCGGCACGCTTCGTCTGTTTCGCGATGAACAGTCGATGGCTGACGCCAAGCGAAGCGCCGACATGGTCGGTAAACTCGGCGTGCCTTTTAGTGTGCTCGACGCTGCTGAATGTGTGATGCTCGATCCGGCTCTTGCGCAAAGTGTCGATAAAATAACCGGCGGTATTCATTTCCCGAGCGATGACGTTGGGGACGCATTCAAGTTTACGACAGCGCTTGCCGATCTTAGCCGCGAAGCTGGCGTGGTGTTTCGCTCTGGTGAAACGGTTCATACGATTGAAGGAGAGGGCGGTCGGATATCGAGCGTGACCACGTCCAAGGGGCATCTTCAGTCGGACCATTATGTTGTTGCGCTCGGTAGCGCCAGTACGGTGCTCCTGCGCCAGATCGGCATCAAGCTTCCGGTCTATCCGGTGAAGGGCTATTCGCTAACCATCGATATCAAAGGCTGGAACAACGCACCGACCGTGCCTCTGCTCGACGATGGCAAGAAGATGGGGATAGTCCGCCTCGGTGATCGCCTCAGGCTCGCCGGCACGGCCGAGTTCACAGGCTTCGATACCGAGCTCAATCCGAAACGTGGAGCCAATCTAATCAGCGGGCTTGCCGACCTGTTCCCGGATTGCCCGAATGTCGACCAAGGACGTCATTGGACCGGACTTAGGCCGATGACGCCGGACGGCATACCGATTGTTGGTCCCACTCCTTTCGACAATCTTTATTTGAATGTCGGCCATGGCCATCTCGGCTGGACCATGGCTGCCGGCTCCGGCGATGTGGTTGCATCATTGATCGCTGGCGAGCCCGCAGGGATCGATCTCGCTGGCATGACGCTCGATCGCTACTGACCTCGTGAGCGGCAGCCATCGCCATTGACTGGAACGCAAATCGTTCGACCTTAGTTTTATAGTGATAACAAATTAAACGCCCTCGCAATGAGGGGATAAGGGAGGCTCAAGATGTTCAACTGGCAAAAGCCTGCCCGGTCCATGGGCATGTTGGCTGTAAGCTCCGCTCTCGCATTCTTCTCTACCCAAGCCTTGGCCGAACCGCCGGCTACATCGGAAGCCGGCAAGCTCAAAGTCGCACTCAATGGCGACATGCCGATGACCGGTCTTGAAGACGGCAAGCTGATCGGTACCGACGGTGAGCTGATGGTTCTGATTGCGGAACGCCTGGGTCTTGAGGTTGATCCTCAACTCATGGATTGGTCGGCCGAGATCCAGTCGACCAAGCAGGGCAAGGTCGACATCATGCACGGCGCCATGGGCTGGATCGAGGAACGATCCAAGATCATGCTGCTCTCCGATCCAATCTACTATTTCGGCACCTTGGTTGCTCAGAAGACGGAGAACAACTGGAGCACGTTTGAAGACCTCAAAGGACGGAGCGTGGCGACGGTTTCAGGTTTTACGTTGGTGCCCGAGTTGAAAGGTGTCGAGGGCATCGGCGAGGTCAAGCTTTACGATACCACAGATGGTGCGCTTCGCGATCTGATCGCCGGCCGGGTTGATATGGCTATCCTCGATCCGCCGCTGATGCAGCTCGCGATCAATGAAAATCCAGACTGGAACCTGCATCAGGTCGAACTGCAGCCGGAGCCGGACAAATATCCGATCATGTCCCAGAAATATAATATCATCTTCGGCATCAACCCGGAGCTCCAGGATCTGCACGATGCGATTAATTTGGAAATCGCCAAGGTCTGGGCCGATTGCACCAATGTCGAACTGATGGCGAAATACGGGCTCGGTGACAAGAGCTGGTTTATCCCGCCGGCTGCCGAAGAAAACCTTCGGATCGGCGTCGATCGCCCCGAGGGCTGGGACGCGCCCAACGCCGACCACTGCTTCTAGTCGGAGCGCTGACTGCGCGGTGAAAGCCTGGTTTGAGGGTTCGCCGCGTACGCCTTTGTTTGAAACCGGACATGGTGCCCATGGACCCGTTGCTGCGCATCGTCGACTTGCACAAAAGCTTCGGCTCGCTCGAAGTTCTGAGTGGCGTCAGCACCGATGTTGCCCGCGGCGAAAAACTCTCGATCATCGGCCCGAGCGGGTCCGGAAAGACGACGTTGCTACGCTGTATCAACTATCTCGAAAAGCCGACCTCAGGGCACATCTATATTGACGACAAGCTGATCGGCGAGAAGCAGGTCAATGGCAAGTTCGTCCATCTGAGCGACCGGGAATTGGCCGAAGAACGCGCCGAGATCGGCTTCGTTTTTCAGCGCTTCAACCTTTTTCCCCATCTTTCCGCGCTCGACAATGTGACCGTGGCGCCAAGGCGTGTCCTTGGTGTGCCAAAAGACGAGGCGGACGAGCGTGCCATGGCGATGCTGGAGAAAGTCGGCCTCGCGCACAAAGCCGATGAGTTTCCTGAACGCTTATCCGGTGGGCAGCAGCAGCGGGTGGCCATCGCCAGGGTACTCGCTATGCAGCCGAAGCTGCTCTTGTTCGATGAAGCCACCTCGGCTCTCGACCCGGAGCTGATTGGCGAGGTCTTGAAGGTGATGCGCGAGCTTGCCGATGAAGGCCGCACGATGGTGATCGTCACCCATGAGATCCAGTTCGCTGCCGAAGTTTCGGACCGGGTCGTTTTCATGGATGGTGGTCATATCGTCGAGGAAGGCTCGCCGAAGAAAATTTTAAAAGACGCCGCCCATGAGCGGACCCGCACGTTCCTCAGCCAGATCATCGAGCGCTGATGAGCGACTTCTGGATCAAGTTCTGGGAATGGCTGCCCGAGATCCTGCCGGTCCTTTGGTTCGCGACCGGCATGACCGTCGTCGTCACGGTCGGAGCGCTGATCGTTGCGCTGGTCCTCGGCCTCCTGATCGCCCTTATGCGTATCTCGTCGATCCGCTGGATCCGCTGGATCGCCCTCATTTATACCGACATTCTGCGTGGTACGCCGGCGCTGGTTCAACTGTTCATCATCTATTTCGGCCTGTCCGATCTCGGCATTGAGTTCAATCCGATCACCGCGGCGATCGTCGGCCTAGGAATCAATGGCGCAGCCTATGTCGGTGAAATATACCGCGCCGGTATCGAAGCAATCCACAAAGGCCAGATGGAGGCGTCCCTGTCGCTCGGCATGACGCCCATCAAGGCGATGCGCTTCATCATCCTCCCTCAGGCGGTGCGCATCATGCTGCCACCGCTGTGCAACTACGCAATTCTCCTGGTCAAGGATACCGCGATCATCTCGACTATCGCCGCACCTGAGATCATGTTCGAGGCGAGGCGCCTGGTGCAGGCGACGTTCATGCATAGCGTCAGCGGTCAGATCTATCTGATGTGCGCCTTCTTCTACCTGGCCCTTACACTGCCGCTCTCTCACATCGCCAAGCGGCTGGAGCAGGCCAAGGACCGTTGGCGATGATCGAATTCCTCGCCGGCTACAGCGATTACATCTGGGAATGGTTGCCGGAGATGGCGATTGCTTCCCTGCAAACACTTCAGCTGATGGTGGTTTCGTTTTGTCTGGCATGCGTTCTGGGCATGGTAGTCGCGCTTCTTCGGATCTCCCGGTTCAGCGTATTCAGGACGATCGCCAAGATCTACATTGGCTTCTTTCGAGGCGTGCCGGTCCTGGTCATTCTCTATTGGATTTATTTTGCACTGCCCGAAATGGGTTACGAGGTTCTGGTTATCTCCTCCTACACAGCCGCAATCCTCGGCCTTGGCATTCATGGTGCCGCGTTCATGGCCGAGATTTTCCGCTCGGGCATCGAATCGCTTCATCGAGGCCAGATGGAAGCAGCACTCGCCCTCGGCATGACGCCGACTAAGGCGATGGGCTATATCATTCTACCGCAAGCGCTCCGCGTGGTCGTCCCACCGATTGCCAACTATACGGTGGGCTTGTTGAAGGAAACCGCACTCTGCTCGATCATCGCCGCTCCGGAGCTCATGTTGCGTGCCAAGGACTTGGCGTCGTCCTCATTCTTGCCGATGCACGCGTTCGTGCTGGCAGCGATTTTCTATTACATCATGAGCTTTCCCCTGATGCGCTTAGCGGAGCATCTGGAAAAGCGTATGGGAGCAGGACGATGAGATCCGCAAAAATAGCCAAGATCGAGCCGCTATTCCTGCGTTATCCGTTTCCGGAACCAATCCGCTACGTCTATAGCGGCGGCGTAGTCGACAATATGGATGCCGCCTATGTCAGGGTGATGACCGAGGATGGGGACTACGGCCTCGGCGAAATCACCCACGGCCAGTTCTGCTATGAGCCGATCATCGGGCTGGTCCAACATTTCGACCGCCTCCTGAAGGGCCGGCCGGTCGCTGACATCAATTTGCTTTGCGATCTGATGTACCAGTCCAGCATTTTCTGGAACCGCCAGGGGGTCGGCATCGGCGTGATGGGCGGGATCGACATCGCGCTCTACGACTTGCTGGGTAAGGTCCTGGACTTGCCGGTTTACCAACTCCTCGGAGGCCGTTGCCGGCCACGTACTCGGATCTACGCAAGCAACGGTTTGTTTAACGAGTTGGAACCGCTGGTCGCTGATGCGAGGCGGGCGCAGGAATTCGGCTTTCGCATCTACAAGATGCGCGTGACGACTTCGGACACCATCGTCCCTTTAGTCGTCGGACTGCGCGCCGCAGTCGGCGAGGATATGGATATTGTCGTCGATGCGGTGCAGGGCTCCTGCGCGGTTCCCTGGTCACTGTCGGTCGCCAAGCGCCTGGCGCGCGAGCTGGAAGCCTATGGCGTACTTTTTCTGGAAGAGCCCTGCCGCGTCGAAGACATCGAAGGTTATGTCGATCTGCGTCGTTCCTCGTCGATCAGCATCGCCGGCGCCGAGAGCATTCCGACAGCGCTTGCCTTCAAACCCTATCTCGATCAGGGAGCTTTCGACGTCGTGCAGTTTGACATTGCGACCTCGGGCTTCACTGAAGGGGCCAGAATCGCCATCGTTGCCGGTTTGCATCGAAAGCCCGTAGCCATCCATTCCTGGGGCACGATCGTCAGCTGTCTTGCTGGTGTTCATATGGCGCTTGCTACCCCGGAATGTGTGATGACCGAATATTGCTTCATGGATCATCCGTTGAACGATTTGATATCGGCGACACCGTTTCGCCCCGTCGATGGGTTCGCAACGGCGCTCGATGCACCAGGCCTGGGCGTCTCATTCGATGACGCATTGCTGGAGCGCTTCCCGTATGACCCGTCGATCAACACCATGATCTCCACAGCTGAACAGCACTTTGAGTTTTAGTTGGCAGATGTCCGTTCGGAATACGAGGCTCCCACGAGCAAACCGGCCTCGGGGAGAAAACGAGCACGCCATAAAGACAATGAATCTACAGGTTAGGGTGTTGTAATAGTGAGACCAAGAACAGAAGCAAAATGTAATTCTTAAATGGCCATAATGACGCTACAATAATCACATTGAGGTCATGAACACGCAAAAAATCGATTTGGCAGGGAGGCTCAAATGATCGGATTGCGGGTGAAGACCACTTTGCCAGCGCTGGTGATGCTTGCTCTCGGTATTAGCTCGACGGCTGGAGTAGCGGCCGATTTCTACGAAGGTGCAGATTCTAGATTTCCGGCACCTGAAGGTAACCCAAGTGTCTTGCCGCCGGATTCCAAGCTGATGCGGCTTTGGGATGGGGGCTGCGTTTTGACCGAAGGTGTCGCGGCCGGCCATGACGGCTACATGTATTTCAGCGATATCACGTTCACTTCGCTCTGCAAGGATGACAGCGGGGTCTACCCGCAAGCCGGCAATATTTGGCGCTACGATCCCGTGAGCGGCGAGACCATTGTCTATCGAAGCCCAAGCGGCATGTCGAACGGCATCAAGTTCGATGCCGATGGCAACATGATCGCGGCCCTAGGTGCCGACTATGGCGGTCGGATGTTGGTCAAGACCGACATGGCGACCGGCAAGAGCTATATCCTTTCCGGTCTTTATGACGGTAAGCCCTACAATGCGCTGAACGACATCACGATCGATGAAAAAGGCCGGATGTATTTCTCCGATCCGCGGTATCTCGGTCACGAGCCGATCTTTCAGCCGGGCTATGCCGTCTACCGGCTTGATACCGACGGCACGGTAACGCGCATCATCACGGATGGCGGCAAGACCAATGGCGTCCTCGTCTCGCCGGATCAGAAAACGCTCTATGTCGTCTCCAACGACAACGGCTTTTTCGACTTCCAGCGGATGACGGAGGGGGAGACCAGCTCGCAAGGTCATCACGTGCTCCAAGCCTATGATCTCGCCGAGGACGGCACGGTCAGCAATCGGCGGGTGCTTGTCGATTATCATCCGAATAGCGGCCCGGACGGTATGGTCGCCGATGTCGACGGCAATCTCTATGTGGCGCTGCGCGCAGAGAACCGGCCGGGCATCGGTGTGTTTGCGCCTGGTGGCGAGGAACTCGCTTTTATCTCCACCGGCGAGGAATTACCGACCAATGTCGGCTTTGGCCGCGGCGAGGAGAGCGACGTGCTCTACGTCACCTCGGGCAAGAGCCTTTATAAGATCAAGATGGCCAAGGACGGCTATCAACTGCCTTGACGACAGACGAAGCTATAGGAAGTAGGACAATGACCAGTCTCTCCTCGGAACAGATCAGGCTCTATCAGGAACGCGGCTATCTTTCGCCGATCCGCGTTCTGAGTGACGCTGATGCAGCCGACTACCGCATGAAGCTCGAAGCGATCGAGGCAGCAGGCGCTGATGGCAACGATCACCTCAAGTTTAAGCCACACCTCCTGTTTACCTGCTTCGATGAGCTGATCCGCCATCCGAAAATTCTGGATGCGGTCGAGGGGGTGATCGGGCCGAACATTCTCTGCTGGGCGACCAATTTCTTTACGAAGGAGCCAAAGACCACCAGCTACATCAGCTGGCATCAAGACCTCACCTATTGGGGGCTGGATCCCGCCGATATCGTCACGGCCTGGGTAGCACTCAGCCCCGCGACCATCGAGAGCGGCTGCATGCGCTTCATGCCCGAAACGCACAAGATGGAGATCGTGCCGCACAACGACACCTTCGCTAAAGACAACCTGCTGTCGCGCGGTCAGGAAATCGAAGTCGATGTCGATGAAGACAAAGCGGTCGATGTCGTGCTGCAGCCAGGCGAGATGTCGCTCCACCACGTCAAGCTGATCCACGGTTCCAATCCCAATCGCTCAGATGATCGGCGCATTGGTTTCGCTATTCGCTACGTGCCGGCCTATGTGCGCCAAGTGGTCGGTGCAAAGGACAGCGCTGTCTTGGTGCGCGGCGTCGATACGGAACGCAATTTCGAACATGAGACGCCGCCTGTGCATGACCTGGACGAGACTGCATTGGCGCAATATGCGGCGATCATGAAACGGCAGGAGGCTGTTCTCTATAGAGATACCGACCGTGGTTTCAAATAAGCCGCGGATAAAGAAGCAGATAAAGAAAATGCATCAGGGAGAAACATTATGCTGACACGACGCAGCTTGGGCCAAGGGGCCGCTCTCACGGTCGCGATGGTTGCATTGTCCGGTATGGCCAGTGCAGCCGACTATAGCTGGAAGTGGCAGACCTTTTGGCAACCGGGCACGGTCAATCAACAGGCGTTCGAGCGTTTCGCTGCCGATGTCGCGGAAAAATCCGGCGGCCGGATCGAGATCGAGGCGCTGCCGGTCAATGCCGTGGTGCCGCCTGGCGAGATGATGGATGCGGTTGCGGCCAACATCATTCAAGGGATGAATGGTGGCACCGGTTACTTCATCGGCAAGGATCCTGCCTTCTCGCTTCTGGCCGATCTGAACGCCGGTTATGAGAACACCGAGCAGTTCACCAACTGGTTCTATGACGGTGGCGGACTCGACGTTGCGCGCGAACTTTACGCGCAGCATGGGCTTTACTTTATCGGCCCCGTGCTCTGGGGGGCGGAATCGATCCCATCCAAAGAGCCGCTCCGCAATATCCGTGACTTCGAGGGGATCAAGATGCGCTCGCCGGAAGGCATGGGGGCAGCCATCTGGGGCAAGCTCGGCGTCGGCGTCTCGACCCTTCCCGGTACCGAGGTCTACACGGCCTTGGAACGCGGCAAGATCGAAGCGACCGATTGGGGCACGCTCGGGATGAACGACGAACTCGGCTATGGCAAGATCGCAGCTTATGCGATCTATCCAGGCATTCATTCCATGCCCGCGTCTGACGTGTCGATCAATCTGGATGTCTGGAACGCGCTGCCAGATGATTTGAAGCAGGCGTTGCAGGAGGCGACCGTTGCGTTCAATCAGGACAGCATCGCGGCGAACGCCGAGCTTGACAAAGGTTTTGCCGATGCGCGTGATCCTGAGACGCTGATCAATTGGGGATCGGAAGAGCGGCGCGAGCTGCGTGAAGTCGCTCAGGAAGTTTGGGCCGAATGGGCGGCAAAGAGCGAGATGGCAACCAAGGTCTATGAGAGCCATCTCGCCTATATGAAGGATCAGGGCCTGCTGTAGATCCAAGGTCACGGGCGCCATGCCAGTAAGGCTGGCGCTTGGCCGAGCGCCGTGGCAACGCCCCGAAAAATAGATCGCCTATCCCGTGCTGTTGGCAACCGCCTTGCCTGGCTGTTCCTGATCGCGGCAGGACTTACTTGTCTGGAGGTGTTTCTGGACTGGGTGTTTCGTTCACCCACGATCTGGGTGCATGACACCACCATCATGATGAACGCCACCTGCTTTCTTTTGGGTGGTGCCTACGCACTCGAACGACGCGACCACATCCGCATTACCTTTCTGTATGATGCGATGAGCCCGCGTATTCGGCTTTGGTGTGATCGCCTGACGCTGACGCTCACCCTGATCTATCTCGGAGCCCTCCTCTGGTTCGTGGCCAAACAGGCCTGGCAATCCATCCTGCTGGTAGAGATGAGCGGCCGCGCCTGGGACTTTCCGATGCCGATGGTGATCCGCATCGCGTTTTTCCTGGGCACACTTCTCCTGTTGCTACAGGCGCTCGCACATTGGATCGGTGCAATGATCGCTGATCAAAAAGTCAACGATCAGGAGCGCCTCCCGTGAGCATCGAGATCATCACCCTCTTGATGGTCGGCTCGCTTCTCTTCCTGGTCGTCATCGGCATGCCGCTCGCCTTCGCGCTCGGCTTCGTTGCCGTCTCGTTTGCCTATGCCTTTTTCGGCTTCAATGCGATCCAGCTGATCGCCAGCCGCATCTATGGCTTCGTCAATGTCTACGTCCTCCTCTCGGTGCCGATGTTCCTGTTGATGGCGGCGATCATGGACAGATCGGGGGTGGCGCGCGACTTATATGATGCCATTAGCGTCTGGGCCGGCGGCCTGCCGGGCGGCGTCGCCGTGATGACGCTCGTCGCGGCGGTGTTCATGGCGGCGACCACCGGTATCATCGGTGGTGAGATCATTCTGCTCGGCCTGGTCGCCCTCCCGCAGATGTTGCGTCTTGGCTATCACAAGAACCTAGCGATCGGTACAATCTGCGCCGGTGGCTCGCTCGGCACCATGATCCCGCCAAGCATCGTGCTGATCTTCTACGGTCTTACGGCGAACGTCTCGATCGGCGATCTGTTCATCGCCGTGATCATGCCGGGCCTGCTGCTTGCCAGCTTCTATCTCGTCTACATCCTGGCGCGATGTGGGTTGAACCCGGAGCTGGGCCCGCCTCTGCCGGCAGCCGAGCGTGACATCCCACTCCGACAGAAACTAGGCCTGCTAGCGGGGCTAGTCCTGCCAATGGGGATCGCCTTCGGTGTGCTCACCAGCATCTATGCGGGCATCGCCGCGGTCGCTGAAGCCGCTGCCGTCGGTGTGGCCGGTACTATTCTCGCTGCATGGCTGCGCGGAGCTTTAAACTGGAACATGCTCCGGGACTGCGTACGCCAGACCATGTCGACCTGCGGGCTCCTCCTTTGGCTGACCTTCGGTGCGACCGCGCTGATCGGCGTCTACAACCTGCTTGGCGGCATCCGCTTCATCCACGACAGCATGACCGGTCTGCCCTTTGCGCCTATTGTGATCGTCTTGATCATGATGGCTGTCCTGATTGTGCTCGGGCTGTTCATGGATTGGGTCGGGATCCTCCTTCTGACCATGCCGATCTTCGTGCCGATCATCGAAAGCCTCGGCTATGACGCTGTCTGGTTCGGCATTCTCTTTTGCATGAACATGCAGATCTCTTACCTCTCGCCACCCTTCGGTCCGGCTGCGTTCTATCTGAAGGGCGTCGCGCCGCCGGAGATCAGCTTGCAGGATATTTACCGCGCCCTTTGGCCATTCATGCTGATGCAGATCGTGGCGATGATGCTGGTATTGATGTTTCCGGAGATCGCCCTTTGGCTGCCGCGGTCCCTGGCGGGCGGCGGCGGTTGATTTGAGTAAAGCTCGTCACACCATTTACTTATAACCGCCGATCAGGGAGGCAAAAATGAGACTTGATAAAGCATTGATTGGAATCGCGAGTACCTTGACGCTCGTTCTAGCCACCGCGGCGAGCGCCGAGCAGGTCTGGAAGGTTCAGACCTCGATGAGCGCCGGTGAGAGTTTCTATACCAATATCGAAGAGAACTGGCTGCCCAAGCTGGAAGCGATGACCGGGGGCGAGCTCAAGATCGAGCTGACACCGGTGGGCTCGGTTGTGCCCTATAACGAGACCATGGACGCGATCGACCAGGGCATCCTACAGGGCGATATCACCGCCACCGTGTACTTTTCCGGGCGCAGCAAGGCGTTCGCGATCCTGGGCGATCTGATTGCCGGCTACGAGACCCCCGATCAGATCGGCATGTTCTGCTATCACGGTGGCGGCAGGGAACTGATCCAGGAGGCTTTCGACGCCTATGCAGGTAATGTCAAGGTGGTCGGTTGCGGCTCGATCGCGAGAGAAAGCTTCACGTCCAAGGTTCCTATCCGGACATTGGAAGACCTGAAGGGCATCAAGATGCGCTCACCGGAGGGCCTCGCCGCCGAGGTCTTCTCCCGCGCAGGTGCAGCACCCGTGGCACTGCCATCGTCGGAAGTGTACACGTCCCTCGACAAGGGCGTGATCGATGCTTCTGATTTCAGTTCCTACACCATGGACGAGAGTGTCGGACTGCATGAGATCGCAAAGTTCCCGATCTATCCCGGCATCCATTCCATGCCGGTCATCCAGTTTACGGTCAACAAATCGGCCTGGGACAGCCTGACCGAAGCGCAGCAGACCATCCTCGATGTCTGGTATCGGGCAATGATCGACGACTTGATCATGGACAACGAAATCACCGACCGTGAGCTGGTGGCGCGCGACAGAAACGACCCGTCTCGCGGTGTCGAGGTGATCGACTGGTCGAAGGAGGACAGGGACAAGCTCCGCGAGATCGCAGCGGGCGCCTGGGCCGACTTCGCCGAAACCGACGAACTCGCCAAGCGGGCCTATGAGGCGAATATCGCGTTCATGAAAAAGATCGGTCTTCTGGCCGAGTAGCTTGCACGGGATGATCCAGGTCGGTGCGTGGATCATCCCGGCTCTTCCCCGGACGGGCACATTGTATGACCATGATCGACCGGTTAAACCGGCTGCTCGGTGAACGCCTCTGCTACCTCTATCTCGTGGCCGTCGTCGTCACGGCCTATGAGGTGGTGATGCGCTACCTCTTCAATTCACCGACCTCCTGGGCATTCGAGCTCACGGTGTTGATGTGCGGGGTCTGCTATCTGCTCTCCGGCGGCTTCGTCACCGGCCAGAAAAAACACATCGCCATTACGGCCCTTTACGATCTGGCACCGCCGCACATCAGATGGTGGCTCGACCTTATCGGTATGGTCACCGGCATCGCTGCGATGACGCTGCTTTTCTGGGCGGCCTGGAAACCGGCGATCAAAGCGGTCCGCCTGGTGGAACGCACCGGCAGTGCCTGGGACTCGCCAAGCCCAGCGATTATCAAGCCGATGATCGCCGTCGGTGCTCTCCTGATCGTGCTGCAGCTTGCGGTTCAGCTCTACCGCCACCTTAAGCGCAGGCCGGATCCTTGGGGCGAAAATGCTAACCCGGCCGCCGGACCAGGCGACGCCTGATGGGCATCGAAACGATTACCATCCTGATCGTTGTCGTCATGATCGCCCTTATGCTGCTCGGCGTGCCGCTGGGCTGGATCACGATGACGCTTGCGGTCGGTTGTACTCTTTTTTGGCTCGGGCCGAACGGTCTGCCGCTGGTGGCCAGCCGGGTCTACGGTTTCGTCAGTGAGTATATTTTCGTCGCCGTGCCGCTCTTCGTGCTGATGGCATGCATCCTCGAGCGTTCGGGTGTTGCCCAGGACCTTTATCGGGCCATGCATATTTTCGCAGGCGGCCTGCCCGGCGGCCTTGCTGTACAGACCACGCTGGTCGCCGTGGTCATGGCGGCGATGACCGGCATCATCGGTGGTGAAATCGTGCTGCTGGGCCTGATCGCGCTTCCCCAGATGCTCCGCCTCAATTACGACCCCAAGCTTGCGATCGGCACCATCTGCGCAGGTGGTTCACTTGGGACCATGATCCCGCCAAGCGTCGTACTTATCCTCTATGGGCTAACGGCGAATGTCTCTATCAGCGATCTTTTCCTCGCTGGCGTCACGCCGGGGCTGCTGCTCTGCAGTCTCTATGTCGGCTACATCGTCCTTCGCTGCTGGCTCAATCCTGAACTCGGTCCGCCGGCTCCGATAGAGGATCGGCAGATGCCGTGGTCGGAGAAGGTCGCCTTGCTCAAGGGGCTGGCCCTGCCGGTGATGATCATCATCTGGGTACTGGGCAGCATCTACAGCGGCATTGCTTCGGTAACCGAGAGTGCGGCCGTCGGTGTCTGCGGTGCGATCACGTCCGCCCTCATACGCCGCGAGCTCAGCTGGCCGATGCTGCGTGGCGCATTGATCCAGACCATGACCACCGTCGGCATCCTTCTCTGGCTTGCCTTTGGTGCGAATGCGTTGATCGGCATCTACAACATCATGGGAGGCACGACCTATCTCAAGGGCCTGATCACCGGCCTGCCGCTCGATCCACTCGGCATCATTGTCGTCATGATGCTGATCCTGGTGGTGCTCGGCATGTTCATGGACTGGATCGGTATCTTGCTGCTCACCATGCCGATTTTCGTGCCGGTCGCTAAAGACCTCGGTTTCGATCCTGTCTGGTTCGGCATTCTGTTCTGTATGAACATGCAGGCCTCCTATCTCACCCCACCCTTCGGTCCCGCTGCCTTCTACTTGAAAAGCGTTGCCCCGCCGGAGATCGACATCCAGATGATCTTCAAAGGCGTGCTACCGTTTGTCGGCCTGCAGCTTATCGGCCTTTTTCTGATACTTTTCTTTCCCGAAATCGCGCTTTGGCCAATTCGCTAACATGGCTGGCGGGGCCCATCGGTTTTTTTAGAAGGGAGTGGCCGATGATCGTCGATTGTCACGTCAATATTTGGGAGGATTGCCATCTGACCCCGCTGTTCGCAGAGCAGATGGCGCGCATCCGCCCGGGTGGCATGGGGTTGAAGGCCGATGCCGCGACCCTCCATCAGGCGATGGCGAAGGTCGACAAGGCGATTGTCTTTACCCTTCGTTATGGCGACTCGGCGGGCATCGAGGGAGACGACGAGACAACGGCCGACGCGGTCGCGCGGTACCCGGATAAATTCATCGGCTTCGCCTATGCCGATCCTCGCCGCCCGGACTGCATGGAACTGCTTCGGCACGCCGTCGAGAACCTTGGAATGAGAGGTGTCAAATACGGCCCGATCTATAATGGCGTGCCGCTCGATGATCCGCGCATGGACCCGATCTACACGTATTGTGTTCGGAATGACCTGCCGCTCACTATGCATATGGGTACGACTTTTGCGAAGAACGCACCGGTCGATCTCGGCCGCGCCATTCACGTCGAGCCGGTGGCACTTCGCTATCCCGATCTCAAGATGATCCTCGCGCATATGGGCCACCCTTGGTATGAGGACTGTATCGCCGTGGTTCGGAAACAGCCGAACGTCTATGCCGAAGTCTCAGCGATCTTCTATCGCCCCTGGCAGTTCTACAACATCATGATGTCGGCTCAGGAATATCTGGTGACCGATAAGATTTTCTTCGGAACGGACTATCCGTTTTCCAGCGTCGAGGAATCGCTTAAAGGTATTAGGGCCGTCAATGATGTGGTCGCTGGCACGACCATGCCAAGGGTCGGTGACGAGGTGATCGAAGGCATCATCCACGCCAACCCGTTCGAGCATTGGTGGCACGACAACAAGAGCTGGCGGCCGACCTCCTGACTGCAGGTCCACCGAAGATGGACATCAAGATTGCCGCCGTCTCGGCCAGATCGGCAGGGCAGGGCCTTTTCTCAAAGTGGCGACGTGCGGGATTGGGGGCGAAAGAGTTCGCGAACGTTCGATAAGCGATCAATCAGCCCGAAACGCGGACCGTATCCCCGATCAATATCCTCGAACGTATCAATCTGTAGAATGATCCGCTTCTCTTTCTGAGTATGGTTGCGTGCATCAGTGATACGTTTTGAGATAGCGGCTTCGTCGAAGTTCGAATGGGCTGGATCAGCAGGGCGAAAACAGAGGTTCAGGACGAGTGCTAGATCCGTGCCGTCAACAGCTGCCCTGCCACGCTCGATCGCGGGTATCAGCTCCGCTTCCCAAGGAACCTGCATGACAATGCCTGCGGCGTCAGCTTTGGCGGCGGCGACTGCAAGATCGGCAGCTTGCTCGGGCAGGGCACCAGCACTGACGGCATGGGCGAAGGTTCGGGAGGGGTCGGGATTGTCGGCTGATGTGGTAATCTTGGAAAGCCAAACCGGCAGATTGCCCCAGGCTGCAAGGCAATTAGGTTCAGGGTCTCGCAACACTGCCTCGACAGCGAAGATACCATCGCGCAGGTCCTTGCAGGCCTGGATGAAATCGGCGTCGGTGGTCCCGGTCCAAAATGGCACGACCTTTCGGCCAAGCGCTATCCAATCCTCGATCCGGGCGCGGGCGGCGGCATCTAGAAAATCCGTTCCCGGTACGCGCACGGTGTTGATGCCAAGTTGTGTCAGCCGAAGAAGCGGGTAGTCGTTGCGCGCGAGCTTGCGACTGAACTCCTCCATTGGTCCGTTATAGGGAAGTGCTATGGGCAGGTGCCACGCATGGCGCAGATGAGGGATCAGGTCGGACGGCTCGGGCGTGCGTGGAGGCGAACCGGAAAAGGCACCCTCGGTGCCTTCGGTATTGTGCACCGTAACGTTCAATTCCTGGCCAGCGACCTCGACGATGGTGATGCCGAATTTGCCGGTGTCGTCACGTCCGAACTCGCTGGCCGGGCTAACTGGAAAGAATTCGGCATAGTCCTGCCGGATGAAGCTGGTGGCGGGCAGGCAGTAGAGATGCACGTCCTTGTAGCGATTGTAGAAGAAGTGGTGGACGTGGCCGGAGAAGATCGCGCGAACGCCGGTCTCGGCAGCGAGGTTCAAGAGCCAGGATCGGCCTTCCTCCCCATAATTGTCGTAGTGGTCGGCTTCATCCGGTGCATAGATGAACGGCGGGTAGTGGCTGAAGAGAAGCTTCACCGCCGCATCGCTTCCGCGCAGCTCACGTTCAAGCCAGGCGCGTTGTGCCTTCTCGGCTTCGCTGCCGGTATTGACGAGCGATGAGTTCATACAGACGAGGTGAACGCCGCCTTGCCTGAACGCTTGATATTGCGGGCCGATGATCCGTTCATAGGCGGCGATGCTGCCGTCATCCGCCGGACCCGCAGGCATGAGCTGCGAGGGCTTGTCGCCGATGTCGTGATTGCCTGGGACGAAATACAAGTTCGGCTTCAAAGGAGCCAGAATGTGATGCGCCTCCTCGGCAGCGTCTTTGGCAGCCGGCATGTGAGGCAGAGGATGGATAACGTCGCCGAGATGAACCGTGAAATCGGGCTTTGCTGCAGCGATCATGCCCACCGCGTAGGCAGCTCGGTCATTGGCCTTCAGGTTCACCGGAAAGGGCGAGGAGAGATCATCGCCGGATGCCCGGATATGGGTGTCTGTTATGACAGCAAAGCGCGTCATGGTTATGGCTCCAGAGGAACGTTGAGCCGAGTGCTCTTTACGATGACACCGCCACGATTGCCGATATCGATCGAGCCGTAGCGTTCGGCGAAGACCGGTGGCAGCGGCCGATCATCGGGTAAGGACAGCCAAAGGCGAAGGAGATGCCGCCGGCGCTCTGGCTGGGGCCAGTCGCGAAAAGCCGTTCTGTCATGCAGGTTGGTATGGTTGTAGACGAATTGCATGTCGCCGGGCCGAAGGCGCATTTTCAGGTGGATGGACGGGTCATTGGCGATCTCGTCGAACAGGTCGAGGGCGGCGACGTGCTTTGCCGTCGGGCGCGGCGCCTCCGGCAAGCGGGCGGCGCTGTCGATATATTGGCGTTGATAAAGCCCGGTCAGCCGGCCCTCGAACCAGTTCAAGACCGGGATCATGAAATAAGGCTTTTGTCCCTCGGGCACTTCTCCGCGCCGGTCGGTCGCGACAGGCTCAAAGAGGAAAGTCACGAGGTCGGGACGGCGGCGCATCATCTCGTTGTAGATGGTGAGTGTCGAGGCAAGCAGGCTGTCGCCGCCTTCTCTGGCTTCGCTCAGACAAAGAAGGCCCACAGCATCGCAACTGTCGGTATGGAACGTCTGGCGGGCCGAGGTTTGGTAGATTCGTGTTTTCGCATCGTTCAGATCGGCACCGACATCTTTGACATGGCCGAGGATATGACCCATCGCATTTTGTGAGCGTGCCGAACCCAGATGACTGCCGATGCCGCAGAAGATCGTGCAGGCCATCTCGATTGGGTAGGTCTCGACGGGAAGGCCGGTGAGCAGTCCGAAGCCGATGCCATGTTGCAAATCTTTGCGGAGCGTTTGCAGGACAGGCGCGAGCGTCGGCAGCGGGAAGCAATCAGGAGAGATCTCCCCGAGCTCGTGCCCTGTCTCGAGGAATTCGGATGCCGCGGCCTCGACTTCATTGATCTCGGTATCGTTAAATGGTCTTGTCCAGCGCTTTGGCATAGCTGCCATATCCGCACCGAGCCACGCGCCAGGTCGATCGATATGATCCGGCCGCGTCATGCGAGTTTCCTAGGCCGCATGTTGGTCCAGATGGTGAGCCCGACGGCGATGACGGTCAGTGTCCAGAAGATCCAGCAGATGACGCTGGAGAAGAAGATGGACCAATCTCCTTTCGAGAGGAGAAGAGACTGCCTGAAGTTGTCCTCGGCCAGCGGGCCTAGAATGAAGGCGATCAGGAAAGGAGCGGCCGGCACGCCGAGCTTGCGCATGCCGAAGCCGACAACGCCCATGATGAACATCACGGTGACGTCGAAGATCGAGTTGTTCACGGCATAGGCGCCGTACACGCAAAGCACCATGACTGCGGGAAACAGGATGCGTTGGGGAAGATCAGCAATACGGCTGATCAGGCGAATCGAGGCCTTGCCGACGACGAACAGATAGAGGGAGCTTAGCATGATCCCGATGAAGAGCGCATAGATCAGGCTAAGATTGTCCTGAAAGAGTAATGGTCCCGGCCGCAGACCGTGAATCATGAAAGCGCCGAGAATGATCGCGGTCGTAATGTCGCCTGGAATCCCGAGGGCCAGCAGCGGGATCATCGTAGCGCCCGCGGTGCCGTTATTGCCGCTTTCCGCGGCGGCAACGCCTTCCAACTCGCCGGTCCCGAATTTTTCTCGGTTGGGCGAGTTGCGACGTGCTTCGGAATAGCTCAAAAATGCAGCGGGCGCACCGCCGATCCCCGGAATAGCGCCAAGGACGACACCAATCACGCTGCCGCGTACGATGGTTTTCAAGTTATCGAGAAAGTCCCTGATACTGGCGCCTTTACCGGCCAGCGGGTTGTGCTCGCGCGGTTCCTCGACATTGCCGTAATAGGCAATGATCTCGGGAAGTGCGAACAGGCCGATCAGAACGGGAATGAAGTTCAGCCCGGCCATTAGGTCGACCTGTCCGAAAACAAAACGGTTGGTGCCGTAGATGATGTCTAGGCCGACGGTTGCTAAGAGCAGGCCGAGGCAGGCTGCACCCAGGCCCTTCAAGAGTTGATTGCCGGAAACACCTGCGATGATCGTCAGCGAGAAGATGATCAGCGTGAAAACCTCAGGGGTGCCGAAAGCCAAGGCGAGCGAGGCGAGTGCGCCGGCAAAGAGGATCAGTGAGAGGTTCGAAATGAAGTCAGCCGTGACCGAGGCATAAAGTGCCATGTCCAACGCCCTTCGCGCTTCGCCGCGTTTGGCGAGCGGATAGCCGTCGAGCACCGTGCATGAGGCTGCGGGCGTGCCGGGTGCATTGATCAGGATTGCCGTAATCGACCCGCCATAGATCCCGCCTTTGTAGACGCCGAGCAGCAGAAGAATGCCTGTGACCGGATGGAGCGCGAAGGTAAAGGGCAGTGTCAAGGCGACGGCCATCGGTGTTGTCATCCCCGGCACGGCGCCGACGAACGTGCCGATGACAACACCGATGCCGAGGATCATGATGTTCTGCCAGGTGGCGAAGAGGGCGAACGCATTTCCTAGAACATCGAAAAGATCCATCTCAGAGCCCCACCATGAAAGGCTCCAGAATTCCGAGCGGAATCGGAATGCGAGCGACTTTGAGGAAGAAGAAATAGAGAAGCAGAGGCAAAAGCACGGCGATCGTGGCACTCAGCCAGAGCTTGCGCTCGCCCGCCAAGGTCATGGCCGCAAAAACGGCAAGACCGCACCCCAGAACAAAGCCCAGCCATTCGAGGCCTAGTGCTAGTAGGAACAGGATCAAGAGAAAAGCACTTATTCGCGCCAATGCATGAGGATGCTGATCGCCGACCTCATCGTCGGTGCGTCGCTGAGTGAAGGCGCGGAGTATCGTGCCGGCGCCTAACAGCATCAGCGCGCTTGCCGTGATTCGTGGATAATAAGACGGCGATAGTGCTGCGAACTTCACACTCTTGGGTTCAGCCACACCGAGGGGGATAAGGATCCAGATAATCGCGGCGCCAAAACCCAGCATTAAAAGGCCGGCAATCAGGCCCTGTTTTTCCACCATGGTCAGGCCGCCCTCAGTTTTTCGACATCGATCGAGTTTGTGAAAACAAAGCGCTCGAGCGCGGTGCTGGCTGCAGCCTCCGCCGTTGTTGCGCAGTTGGTGTGCAGCTTCTTTTCGACCGAGATCAGATTCTGTGATCGCAGCCCTTCAACGACGCCTTCCTTATAGTCCTGCTGCCGTCCGGTCTCGCCCGCCAGTATGATCCTGGCAGGTGCAATCAAAGCATCCATCATCTGTATGG
The DNA here is from genome assembly GCA_965204405.1 of Geminicoccaceae bacterium. Lineage (GTDB taxonomy): Bacteria > Pseudomonadota > Alphaproteobacteria > Geminicoccales > Geminicoccaceae > JANQPX01. The sequence continues at coordinate 3,318,264 of CBDBEN010000005.1, read as the reverse complement.
CGAAGGCCATACGCCTTCCGGCCATGCGATAGGCGGCTTTGGCCGCCTTGTCTCCATGGTCGACGGCAAACCGAGCCTCCTGAAGACGCCGTCCCAAAACCGCATAGTCATAAGGTTCGCCCAGCTCGCCAAAAAGCTCTCCAACGACCGCTATCCCGGAGCCGGCCACTTCCATGCAGCCATGTCCTCCGCAAAGGCACCGCCGCTTGACGTCTGGATGCCGCAGATGCGCAATCGACCCCAGCGGCCACTCCTGATGCATGGTGCCGTCAAACCGGGCCCATGCGGAACCGACACCGACGGAGACGTTGATCAGATAAAAGTCGCCGGCTTCAGCATCGCTATCTCGTTGTGTCACGGCGTGAATCAGGCTGCTTGCGCGTGACATGACCTTGATGGGATAGGGACATTGCTCTCCCAGCATATCCGCCAACGGTACGCCGGACCAACCAAGGACGCGTGACGTTACGATCCCTGCCTCCTCGATGACAGCACCGGCTGGAACGGAAATGCCGGCGCCCAGAATGCGATTTTGATCAGCAGCACCTGTAGCCGCCAATTCCCTGATGAGTTGGGATAGGGATGAGCAAATCGCTGAAGGGTCACCTAACGGAACGTGATCGAATTTCCGCTCGGCGATGATGTCGCCGATAGCGTTGACCAATGACACGGTCCGTTTGTTGCCGGTCACACCAATTCCGAAAACGAAGGCGCCTTCAGGATTGATGGCGAGCGGTGTTGTTCTTCTCCCGGCCGTGCCCTTTTCGATTTTCGGTGATTTCTCGATGATGAGACCGAGATCGATCAGCTCTCGCGTGACCCGGCTGACCCCGGCACCGGTCAAGCCGGTTGCCTTACATAGTTCGCGGCGTGTGATGGTGCCAGCCCTTGCTATCAGGCTCAAAACTTGACCGCGATTGTCGCGACGCGTTGCCGTGCTCGGGTTCGCAAAGGATCCCACGCAGCCTCCTAACATCTCCGCCGCTGATGGCTAATTATTACAGGCAGTAAAAATTATTGCTTCTCCAGAATGCATCTGTCAACATGTATTCATGAGAAGGATATGGCGCGGCTTGCGCGCAGCAGGGAGACGAACGATGAAACTCATAAAGCTTGCTGCGAAGACCGCAGCGGTATTCATGCTAACAACTTTGCCTTCGATTGCCATGGCCCAAGGCTATCCGGATCGTCCCATCACCATGGTCGTTCCCTATGGGCCGGGTGGCGCCGCCGACCTGTCGGCGAGGATGATCGCCGGGGCGGCGCCGACTCATCTCGGCCAGCCGATTCTTGCGGTCAACAAAACGGGGGCTGCGGGTGTCGTCGGCTCGAATTTCGTGCTGAACTCGGCAAATGACGGCTACACCCTGCTTTCGGCTCGCGTCGGCTCGCAGATGGGCGTGCCCGCGATGAACAAGACCATCCCCTATGCATGGGATGACTTCACCATCATCGGCATGACCGAACTCAATCCCTTCGTCCTCGTGGTAAATCCCGAAAGTGGCATCGAGACCTTCGCCGACTTCGAAGCCAAGATCAAAGCCGGCGAGGAGATGTCATACAGTTCGGCCGGCGTTGGTACCCTTCTGCACATCGCTGTTGCGGTGATGTCCAACGCTATGGGCGCCGACTTCGAGAAGCTGATCCATGTTCCCTTCAAGGGCGGCGGCAAGGCGCGGGCTGCGGTGGTCGGCGGCCAGGTGGACTTTTCCTTCCAAAATCTCTCGGCAGTCGCAGGCGCGCTTGAAGCCGGCCAGTTAACGGCACTGGTGGTTACCACGACGGACCGTCAGGACATCATCCCTGACGTGCCGACGGCATCCGAGGCGGGCTATACCGATCTCGAGATGATCATCGGCTGGTCCGCGATCTACGGTCCTGCCGATCTGCCGGAGGAGGTCGTTGCCAAATGGTCCGAGACGATGAATGCTCTGAGAGAGGATCGAGCCTGGAACCGCATGACCACGAGCCTCGGCAACATTGTCACCATCATGTCACCCGAAGAAACCAAGGCCTTCGTTGAGGCGCAGTACAACACCTATAACGACACGCTCGAAAAGCTCGGTCTACAAATCCAGTAGCTAGGAAAAGGTTAGCGGGGCGTCTTGGACGCCCCGCTAGTCCTCTATGACCTGGCGCACGGAATGACAGGCTGGCCATTCCTTTCTCGCGACTCATTCACGTCGCGATACTCGTCATATATTATCAGACAGCACTATGGGGATCGACGACGCCGAAGCTTCGGCTGTTACTCTCCGCCATCTCGATGAGTTAGATCACCTCAGCTTTGCCGACAGCCATATCATCCTATTCATGACCGCCAATGTCGGATCTGCTGATCGTTTGATCAGGATCATATTGGGGATGACCCTCCTGGTGCTAATCTCGGTCACGAGCTTCGGATTTTGGGCTGATCCGATCGCCGCTTTTGGTTTGCTGATCATCGGAGCGGTTTTGGTCGCCGCCGCTGTGGTCCGGTTCTGCCTGCTCAGCCGTTTGCTCGGAATGCCCACCTGCAAGGTAAGACCATAGGGGGCTCGTTTCCTTCATTTCTTGCGACATCGGAGAGTCTCGACATGGAGTTCCAATCGCCTCAAAGCTTGCCTCGTCTGAACGAAGCCGCACCAGCCTTCTCGGCACTTACAACCCATGGCAATAAGTCGTTGGAAGATTATCGCGGCCAATGGCTGATCTTGTTCTCGCATCCGGCCGATTTCACACCGGTCTGCACCACCGAATTCATCGCATTCGCACGTCGCGCCGACGAGTTCAAGGCATTGAAGTGCGAGCTGCTCGGACTTTCAATCGACAGCCATTATGCCCACATAGCCTGGGTTCGCAATATCCGCGAAAAGTTTGGTGTCGACATACCGTTTCCGATCATTGCTGATCTGTCGATGGGCGTCGCCAAAGCCTACGGCATGATCCAGCCGGGTGCGTCCGATACATCGGCGGTGCGTGCGACCTTCGTGATCGATCCCGAGGGCGTCTTGCGGGCGATGGTCTACTACCCGATGACCAATGGCCGCTCCGTCGACGAATTTCTGCGATTGCTTGAAGCCCTGCAGACGTCCGACAAGCATGGCGTTGCAACGCCCGAGGCTTGGAAACCCGGCGATCCCGTGATCGTACCGCCGCCAGCGACCGCGGAAGCTGCGGAGGCCAGGGCCGGCGAGGGCTACGACACGACGGATTGGTATTTTTCGAAGAAGAAGGTTGCATAGGAATAACGACGCCAGGCCGGCATCCGTGACGAAGTCACCGATCGGGCTTGATCGCGGCCATAGGATGTCATGATCATGGAAAACGCATTTACCCCCTTTGCCTCGCTTGCCGGAGGCGCCTTGATCGGCGCGGCTGCGGTGCTGCTCATGTTTCTGCATGGCCGTATCGCCGGTGCAACGGGTATCCTGGCGGGCATCCTCATGCCTGCGAACCGTGCCGACTGGTCATGGCGGGTAGCCATGCTTCTGGGTATGGTGACGGCACCTGGGTTGATTCTGGTGCTGACGGGACAAATGCCGACGATTGAGGTGCCTGTATCGACTGCCGCCCTTCTGCTCGGCGGATTGATTGTCGGTGTGGGCGTAACGCTCGGCAGCGGCTGTACGTCAGGCCATGGCGTTTGCGGCATGGCCCGTCTGTCTCCCCGATCGATCGCAGCCACACTCACCTTCATGGTAACGACCTTCATGACGGTCTACCTCATGCGCCATGTGCTGGGAGGCTGACGGCATGCGATTGCTTTCCACCTATCTGATCGGTCTGCTGTTCGGCCTGGGGATTGCAATCTCCGGCATGGCCAATCCTGCCAAGGTATTGAACTTTTTCGATTTTTTCGGAACTTGGGATCCGAGCCTGATCTTCGTTATGGGCGGCGCTCTACTGGTGACGTTCATCGGCTATCGCTTAGTCTTGCAACGGCAGGCCCCGATTCTGGCTGAGCGTTTTCAGCTGCCGACCAACACGGCGTTCGATGCGCCGCTTCTCGGCGGTTCCACCTTGTTCGGTGTGGGTTGGGGGATCGCCGGCTTTTGTCCAGGAGGTGCCCTGCCGGCGCTTGGCACTGGCCGTGGTGAAGTCTTCCTGTTCGTTGCAGCACTTATCACCGGAATACTTCTGACGAGGTTCGTTCGGATTGTTTGGCAAAATCGATCGTCGGCGGCACCGTCGCCGCGAAATGCCTGAACAACGAGGGAGAAAACCCATGGCTGACTATCCCATCGACCTTAACATGAAGCCGGATGTGAAGGCATTCTTCGAGGAGGACAGCAACACCATCAGCTATGTGGTCAAGGATCCAAGCTCGGCCTCCTGCGCAGTGATCGATTCGGTGATGGACATCGACTACGCCGCTGGTCGCCTGACCTATGATCATGCGGATGAGATCATCGATTACGTCAAGGAGCACGGCCTCACCGTCGAGTGGCTGATCGAGACTCACGCCCATGCCGATCATCTCTCGGCTGCCCCCTACATCCAGCAAAAAGCCGGAGGCCTGCTCGGCATCGGCAAGAACATCACCATCGTCCAGGACGTGTTTGGGAAAGTCTTTAACGAAGGCACCGAGTTTCAACGGGATGGCAGTCAGTTTGACAGGCTGTTCGACGACGGCGACATTTACGAGATTGGCGGTATCAAGGCCTTCGTCATGCATACGCCAGGTCACACACCTGCCTGCATGACCCATGTCATCGGCGATGCTGCCTTCGTCGGCGACACATTGTTTATGCCGGACGGTGGTAGTGCCCGTGCCGACTTTCCGGGTGGCGATGCCGGTGTTCTCTACGACTCGATCCAGAAGGTGCTGGCACTACCGGACGAGATGCGCCTCTTCATGTGCCATGATTACGGACCCAATGGCCGCGAGATCCGCTGGGAGACCACGGTCGGGGAAGAGAAAGAGCACAATATCCACGTGGGTGCCGGTGCGTCCCGAGAACAGTTCGTCGCCATGCGCAAGGCACGGGACGCAACGCTCAGCATGCCGCGCCTGATCATCCCGTCCCTTCAGGTCAACATCCGAGCCGGCGATCTGCCGCCGGCCGACAAGGACGGCAGGATCTTTTTGAAGGTGCCCGTCAACAGGCTCTGAATTGATGAGGGCTGAAATGAGGCCGAGTGCTGTTCAGAGGCCAAAGACAAAGGATCTTTTATTATCGCGCAAACGACTTGGAAACAAGTATCCCTGTTTGACATGTGCATGACGTCAGCCGGCCATTTTTTTCGCCGAACTAAAGCAGGGGAAATGTGTCGGATTGGATCAAGCCTACCATGCGGCAGATCAGCATAGGCGGGGATTACCAATCGAAAGGGGCGGTCAGTTGGCGCTCGCCGACCAGCATGGCGTCGGCAACCAGGCGAAGCGGCGCTGCGTCGACGTCGCTTTGACGTCTGTCCAGGAGATCGGCGAAGTGACTGTAGATGCGCTGATATTCTTCGCTCGGTGCCTCAATCACCAGTTCGCCATTGACCGACAGCGCGGCCCCGCCCTTGAACAGCCTGGCGCTTTGTCCGTCCGCGGTTTCGATCAGCATATGCCAGGTTTCAGCACCTTCCTCGCGCCAATCGAAATCGGCGGATAGCACCGGCTTGGACGGGGCGGTACTGGAAAAATCTATTCTGGCGGCGATGGGCGTTTGGCGACCGGAAGGGTAGATGAGGTCGGCCTTGCTGACGAAAGCTGAAAAGGGGAGGACGCGCACCAGAATTGAGAGTGCATTGATGCCCGGATCGAACACGCCGAAGCCTCCAGGCTCCCAGACCCAATCCTGGCCGGGATGCCATTTTCGAACATCCTCCCGCCATTCAATCTTGAGCGTGCGGAGACCGTTTTGTGCGAGCAGCTTTCTCGCTCTGTCGACTGCAGGGTTGAATTGCGAATGCCAGGTGGCGAAGAGAACGCGTTCTAATTTTTCGGCGTGGTTCTGAAGGTCGGCCACTTCAGTCAGCGTAGCGGCTGGAGGCTTTTCCAGAAGGATATCCTTGCCGGCATCGAGTGCTTCGCGGGCGATGGCATGGCGGACATGCGGCGGTGTGTTGATCGCGATGACATTGATGTCCGGATGGGCGCGATAGAGGTCGGCTGGTGTCTTGAAGCTCGGAACACCGTGATGTGACAAACCTCGCTGACTGACCACCGCTGCAAGCTTGAAACGATCGCTGGCGGCGATGACCGGCACATGCTGATCCAGAGATATCTTGCCAAGGCCAATAATGGCGATTTTTCTCCTGGCCACGATCTGTATCCTCTCTTCAAGATGCGCCGCGCGTTGATAGGGGCTGCAAGCATCATGGCATCCGGGCGTGAATATAACCACCAACTCGGTGGCCTGATAAGTTGATGGCGTAGGGGCTCGACGTTATCATCACTTGATGTTCGAGACTTATACTCGAATGCTTTCCGATGATGTCTTGGAGAGATTTCGTTCAAGCGCGGTAGCGATCACTTTAGCGCATTGGGTTCGCAAGAGCGCGGTTAAGCCGTTGGCTGAAGTCCGTTCGTTCGGTCGGTACTTTTTGCCAAAGGGCCAGACGCCGATGATGAGGCGAACGCCCAAGCGTCACACTACCAACATGATCTCGACCATCACAAATCGCGGCCAGGCCAGAGCTTCGTGATCTATGAGCGCACCTTCCGCTCCGATCTGTTCCTTATCTTCCGCAGTCGCCTGATCGAGGCGGCGGACCGCAAGGTCGTTCGGCGGGCCTGCGCATCTGGGCACAATCCGAGCGAATGTCTCGACAATGACGTCAAGCAGAGCATGGCAAGACGGCTGGCGACGATCAGTAGGGATGCGGCAAACAGAATTCCGCGTCGCTATATCCGTCACTGTATGTGCCAGCCCCGCAAGATGTGTTTGGTCGTCCAGACACCGAGGACTCGTCCTACCGCCTAAATACCCCATTTGACTGCAAGGGTGGTCGATGGATGGACAATAGGGGAGACAGACTATGAAGATCGCGGTGATCGGCGCCGGTGCCATGGGGGGCAGCTACGGCGCGAGCCTGGTACGGGCAGGGCACGACGTGACGCTTGTTGATAGTTGGAAGGAGCATGTCGATGCCATCAACCGGGACGGTTTGCACGCCGATGGTGCGCTCGGCGATCACCGGGTTCGCCTCCCGGCCTTCACCTCGCCGCCGTCAGGCCTGGCCGCCGATCTGGCGATCGTATTCGTCGATACCAATCATACCCGCGAAGGTGCGCTTGCGGCAAAGGCAGCGCTCGGCGACGATGGTTTTGCGATCACGTCGCAGAACGGTATCGGCAATGTCGAGATTCTTCAGGACGTCATCGGCAAGGAACGCGTCGTGGCTGGTTCCAGCATGTGCAGCGCAGCGCGACAGGGACCGGGGCATGTGACGCTCACGCATCTTGACACCACGTCGATTGGTGAGGTCGACGGCGTCTGGCGCGAGCGTACCAAGGCGCTTGCTGGCGCCCTCGACGAAGCCGGACTGCCGACGGTGATCATGCCGGATATCATGGCCAAGATCTGGCAGAAGTTCATCGTCAATTGTGCCTTCAACGCCCTTTGCGCCACCACCGGCCTGCGCACCGGCGAGATGATGCATGTCCCTGAGATGAAAGCGCTTCAGAGCAGAATCCTCGACGAGGTGGTCGCGGTCACTGAAGCCAAGAACATCAAGCTGCCCGATCCCGAAACCGTGGCGAAGCTCAAGGCCAGTGGCCACAAGCGCATGAACAAGCCATCCATGCTTCAGCATGTGACGGCAGGCCGCAAGACCGAGATCGATTCGATCAATGGTGCTCTGATTTGCGAAGCTCGGAAACATGGTATACCGACGCCGTATAATGAAGCCCTCGTGGCCATGCTGAAAGGCCGTGAGCAAAGTCAGATGCGCGCCATCCAAGAACCGGACTTCGATTATCAAGCCTGGGAAGCACGGTTGGAAGCAGAGGAAGGTTAGAGCGTTTTCCAACCTTATGAGGTCACCACCAGCCCGCTCCTCTCCCAACAACCTGCAGGATCCCGACCCTATCGGGTGGATGGGGGGAGCGGGCTGGTTCCGATTGATCGGAACATGCACGAGTCGACCATCATCAATGCATGATGGGCAACCGGCGTCCTGTGCGGTCGACGAGGCCGGCGTCCGGCCACGGTCGAATCTTGCTCAATCGGAAATAAGCGTCGTGTGCCGGACCTGGTCGTCGACGGGCTTGCCGGCCTCGTTGAGCAGGTCGGTTATCGAAGAAGCGGGCATCGGGCGGCCGAAGTAGTAGCCTTGTACTTCGTGACAGGTTTCTTGCTTCAGACAAACCAGTTGTTCGTAAGTTTCCACGCCCTCAGCCGTTGTCGACATGTTCAGCCGCCGTGCCAAGGTGATCACCGCCCCGACGATCGCCGTAGCATCCGGATTCTCCGTCATGTCCTTGATGAAGGACCGATCGATCTTGATCCGGTCGAAAGGAAAACGCAGCAGGTAGCTTAGGGAAGAATAGCCGGTTCCAAAATCGTCCATCGCAATCTGGACACCAAGGGCCTTGATCTTATGGAGGACATCGATGACGTTTTCAGTTTCGCGAATGAGAACGTTTTCCGTAATCTCCACCTCAAGCAGTCTCGGATCCAGCTTGGTTTCTGCCAAGACAGTTGTTACCGATTCACTGAAACCGCCTTCTTTGAGTTGGGCAGGAGAGAGGTTGACTGCCACTCTAAGGGCAGGGAGCCTCATCTCTTGCCAGGATGAAGCCTGACGACAGGCTGTGCGCAGCACCCATTCGCCGATAGGTACGATCAAACCTGTTTCTTCGGCGATGGGAATGAAATGGTCAGGCATCACGAGACCGTTGTCGGGATGCCTAAGGCGTATCAGGGCCTCGACACCCACAATTTCTTCATTGTCGACGGCTACCTGTGGCTGATAGTGAAGCTCGAACCAATCCTCTGCCAGTGCGGTGCGCAGGTCCTGCTCGACCTGTTTCCGTGCTCTAAAAGCGACGTCCATGCCGCCTTCGAAAAAATGACAGAATCCGCGGCCTTCAGCCTTGGCGCCGCGAAGCGCAATGTCAGCTTTGATGAGGAGTTGCTCTGGTTCACCGGCATCGTGAGGTCCGATGGCCACCCCGACGCTGCCGCCGATGAACATCTCCTTGCCATTAACCTCGAAGGGTTTGCGGAGGGCTTCCAGCAGCCGGTTTGACAGCCGCTCCGCGCCCAGAGGCTGGGCCAGGCCGACCTGTGCAATGGCGAATGTGTCGCCGCCAAGGCGGGCGACCGTGTCAACATCACGAACCTGCTGGTGCAGCCTCTCGGCTATGTCCTGAAGAAGAAGATCGCCGGCGGCATGACCATAAGTATCATTGATGTCCTTGAAGTGGTCGATGTCGATGCAGATAACGGCGGCATCCACACCTTCGCGCCTGGCGCGCGCCAAGGCCTGTTCGAGCCGGTCTTGAAAAAGCGGCCGATTGGGGAGGCCGGTAAGGGGGTCGTGATGAGAGAGGTGATGAAGTTTTGCCTCCGTAAGCCTTCGTTCGGTGACATCCTGGAACGTTCCCTTGATCACCGCGGCCTGGTGAGGTCTTGCGTCGCCGGCAGTCGCATGAACCTCGACGACTCGTTCCATGTCGTCTTCAAGCATGACACGAAATTCGGTGGCCAGTGTCGTCCGAGCGTTTGCCAGGCGCGCCAGCTCCGTTTCGAAGGAACCCCGATCCTCCGGATGAATGCGATCGAACAAGGTGCTGAGCGGGAGGATGCTGTCCTGATGGGGAAAGGCAAATATCTTTAGGACTTCGATCGAGCAATCGAGCTGCTTGTCGCCTGGAACCCATTCCCAGCTACCGAGATGAGCTATGCGCTGGGCTTCAGCGAGGCGCATCTCGCTTGCCAAGAGCTGCTTCAGCGTCGCACCGGCGCGGTAGACATAGCGAATGCGATGTCTGAGCAATGTCCAATTGAGCGGCTTGGCGATAAAGTCGGTTGCACCGGCTTCATAGGCGCGGGCGATCGATTCGAGATCTTCCTGGCCGGTAACCATGACAATCGGCATTTGTTCGCCATGAGGCAGGCGACGGATCTCCGAGCAAGCCGTGAAGCCATCGATTCCCGGCATGACGACATCCAGCAGCACGACATCGGGCTGAAGGAGTCTACAGGTGTCGATGGCTGCCGATCCATCGCCGACCAGATGGACGTTGAAACCCTCCGCTTCCAGTGCTTCTCCCATAAGAAAGCGCTGCATCTCGTCGTCGTCAGCGACCAGAATAACCGGCTTGTCTTCGGGATCCGAGGCGGTCTCTACCATTCCTGTCTCGAGCAGCTTTCCAAGGCAGCCCGGCAGCCCCGATGGTTGGTACATCAATGCACCGGGGCCCGGCGATTAAATCTAAGCTCCGCGAGATTGACCAATTAGTCTTAATAAAACGTTACAACCGCGTTCTTTTTTCGGTCCGTTGCGAGCTGCGCTTAAGCCGGCGGTCAAAGGCCGTCCGCAAGCTTTCCTAGGAAGGCCGCATGTGCGCGCATACCTGATTTGAAACAACGAAGTTCGAATTTTTCATTGGGAGCGTGGACCCGATCATCGGCCAGTCCAAAGCCCATAAGAACCGAATCAATGCCCAGATGCTGCTTAATAGCACCAACGGCGGGGATCGATCCTCCAATGCCGACCAGGATCGGAGCCTTGTTGAAAATGTCGGTCAACGAGGCCTCGGCCGCTTTTACGAACGGTGAACCTGCAGGTATCCGGAGAGCGGGCGAGGCGCCTAAATTCTCGATGTCAATCCGGCAGTCTCGAGGAAGACGTGCGTCGATAAATCCCCGAAGACTTGCCAACACTTTGGCTGGATCCTGCCCTGGAACCAGGCGGCAACTCAGCTTTGCGGAAGCCTTGGCGGGAATGACGGTCTTGGTGCCCTCGCCGGTATAGCCGCCAAAAATCCCGTTCAGATCGCAGGTCGGCCTGGACCAAATGCGTTCCAGAGTTGATCGGCCTGCTTCGCCGACCGACTGTTCGAATCCGGCATGGCCGAGAAAGGTGGATTCGTCGAAAGCAAGCTCTCTCCACCGAGCCTCGATCTCGCCAAGGTCCTCAAGATCGTCATAAAATCCTGGGATCTGAATGCGGCCCTCCTCATCGTGGAGATCGCCCAGGATCTTTGTCAGAACATTGAGCGGATTGGGAACTGCACCGCCATAAAGACCGGAATGCAGATCCTGGCTTGGGCCATGCAGGGTGAGTTCGACATAGAGCATGCCGCGCAGCATGACAGCGATCGCCGGTGTTTCGATATCCCACATGCCTGTGTCCGAAACAACACAGACATCGGCTTCCAGGTCTTTTCGGTGGGCTTCCAGGAGGCCGTCGAGGGAAGGGCTTCCCGATTCCTCCTCGCCTTCGAGAAAGACCGTGACCGCGACCGGCAAGGTTCCGGTGGCCTTCTTCCAGGCCCGAAAGGCCTCAATGAAGGTCATCGTCTGCCCTTTGTCGTCGACAGCGCCGCGCGCCACGATCCTCGGTCCGTGCTCGGCTTCGACGATTGTCGGCTCGAAGGGGGGGGAGGTCCAGAGCTCCAGCGGCTCGGCTGGCTGTACATCATAATGGCCGTAATAAAGAAGCCTTGGCCCGTCGCCGCCCGGCCCCGGATGATGAGCGATTACAGCGGGTTGTCCGGGGCTCTCGCGCAGACCGGCCTCAAACCCGATCGATTGGAGGTCGTCGACCAGCCACTCGGCGGCTCTTACGGTTTCCGTCTGAAAAGCCGGGTCCGTGCTGATGCTCGGAATGCTGAGCAGGGCTTTGAGCCTGTCGACAGCTTGATCAAAGCCATTGTCAAGCTCGGTCAGGACATGATCGACTGGCAATGTCATCCTCGAACTCCCTCGTCCATTGGTGCGAATGCAGGATTCTTGCAAGCGCTCTGGTTTCGAAAATCAACACCTCAAACCCAAAATTCGTCGCCGCGACATGATGGCCGCTTCCGGGGCTAGAAGAACGCCGTTTCGCCCCCTACATTAAACGATGCAGGTAAAAGGCCTTGGACAATGACCCATCGACTAGCAAAATTCCATATCGGCCAGGTCGTCAAGCACCGCTATTTTCCTTTCCGCGGCGTGATCTTCGATGTCGATCCGGAGTTCGCCAATACCGAGGAGTGGTATGAGGCCATTCCAGAGGATGTTCGGCCGAAGAAGGATCAGCCTTTTTATCATCTTCTAGCGGAAAACTCAGACGCTTATTACGTCGCTTATGTTTCCGAGCAGAATCTGGAGGTCGATCAGACCGGCGATCCTGTCGAGCATCCTCAGGTCGTCGAGCTTTTCGGCGAGCTTAGGGATGGCGTCTATTCCAACAATGAGGTTATGAAGCCTCATTGATACATACACGACTGAAAAGCGTGCTTTATCAGCAATCCTTATAAGATCTAGATTTTTCCTCCGTAAGAGCCATTGCTAACCTTTTGGCATCTAACCATTTTCGTGGGAACTGATGTGCCAGGGAGGCAATGTCGCCCAGGTGATAGGCGTCCCGACGCTGCCCCAATGACAACACATCCCGATCGGAAAAAAATCATCAGTTGTGATGCAAGTCACGTCCCGTTCATCTTTTGCGCGGCAGGATGGCCATAAGAAATCGGCTCCAATGACACGTCCGAAGACCGAAGAATCGGAGGGCAATATGATGGAAACGCTTACGGGACAGGGTGGCAGACGGTGCATCAAAGGCGACCGCGTCGACAATTTATATGACCGCGAGGTCGCGGAGAAAGCGGAAATTCACCTCTTGACCAAGGTGGCCAAGCTGGGATTTAGGAGTTTCTCTCTCGCCTGGCTGCTGGTCGACCGGCAGTGGCAGATCGTGGCTTTTGCTGAATAAATCACGCCGGCTTCCGGGATCCTGCGCACATCACTTCTTCGTGTATTGCGGGGTCTGCGGCAATCGCTCGCCTTCGCGCCAGGTTTTGCTAAACTTGCGCCATATTTGATCCATGGGGATGAGCGAAATGTTGAACCGGAGGTCTTTTCTCGGCACAGGCGCCGTCGCGGGGCTTGGCCCGTTTGCCCTTCACCAGGCGAAGGCGGCGTCGCCGTCGATCGAGCGTCAGGTCACATTGGGCAAAACGGGGCTACGTGTCTCGGAAATTGGCTTCGGCTCGGCGAGTTCGCAGGATCCCGCCCTCATCCGCTACGCCTTCGAGCGAGGGGTAACCTTCTTCGATACCGCCGAGAGTTATCGCTTCGGCTGGTCTGAAGAGGCGATAGGCGAGGGCTTGAAGGGAATTCGCGATCAGGTCGTGCTCACTTCCAAGGCCAAATCCGGCGCCTCCGATACCGAAGCGGAGATGATGGAGGCGCTCGAAGGCAGCCTAAAGCGCCTGCAGACAGACTATCTCGACATTTATTTCAACCATGCTGTCAACAGCGTCGATCGCATGCAGAACGAAGCTTGGGCCAGCTTTACGGAGAAGGCGAAACAGCAGGGTAAAATCCGATTTCGCGCCATGTCCGGCCATGGCAGCCGTCTAGCACGCTGTCTCGACTATGCCATCGACAACGATCTTGTGGACGTGATCCTCTGCGCCTACAGCTTTGGCGAAGATCCCGATCTGATGGCAAAGCTGAAGCACACCTTCCACTACGTCGCCATTCAATCGGATCTTCCGCCGGTGCTCGACAAGGCACGCGAAAAGAACATCGGCGTGATCGCCATGAAGACCTTGATGGGGGCACGGCTGAATGACATGCGTCCCTTCGAGAAGGAAGGTCGCACCTATGCTCAGGCCGCCCTGCGCTGGGTTCTCTCGAGCCCGAGGGTCGACGCCGCGCTGATCTCCATGACCCGCGACATCGACATCGACGAATATGTCGGCGCCTCCGGTCAGGATGACGACAGGGCAGGGGATGCGGAATTGCTCGGCCGCTATGCGGCCCTTCAATCCAGCCGTTATTGCCGCCATGGCTGCGACCGCTGCGAGGGGGCCTGCCCCGAAGGCGTCAGCATCGCCGAGGTGCTCAGAACCCGCATGTATGATGTCGACTATCAGAACCCCGCACTCGCCGTCGAAGACTACGCCAAGCTTGCTCAAGGCAGCGATGCCGCAGCGTGCCTGACCTGCGAGCATCAATCCTGCCTGAATGCTTGTCCGCTCGGGATACCTATTCCTGATTTCACGAGAGATGCAGCGCGCCGCTTAGGCTGAGGACGGCCTCGTGACCCGCTTTCTCGCCCATTGGCTGATTTTCCTCGCCGCTTGGACCCTGGTGATCAAGTTCGTTTTTCCGATCAGCTATGATGCCGCCTACGGCCATCCTCTCGGCACGCATATCTATTGGGACTTCTGGTGGGTTGCGCATCTCTGGCTGGCTTTCGCCCTGCTGCGCTGGCAGCGCTACACCTATGGTCTGGCAATCGGTGTTTCGGTGGTCGAGATCATCATCATCGTCACCAAGTTTTTCTTCTTTTTCCAGGAGCCTGACTGGACTCTCTGGCAGACTAACTGGTTCATCAACAAGCTGTTCGTGCTGGCCTGCTTCGTCGTGATGCTCGGTTATTTCGGCGCGACTTGGCGCATGCATCTTGCGCCATCAGGTGGCGGATCGCATCGTCAAGAACCCCGCCAAGCCTAACCGCAAGCCGGAAATTTGCCGGCCGCAAAACCTCGGAAAACTCGATGCTGTCTATTTCCGGCTGATCTTTGCATTGGCGGCTCTAAGGCTTGGTTCGCGCCCGGTGAAATGAACGCGCCAGCTGTCGACCGTATTTCCCGGACAGCCGAAATCGCTGAGCGTGCCGGTATAGGCGTTCATGTGCTGATCCAGCCGGTTGGCGAAGGTTGAACTGACCTTGCCTGCCTCAGCGAATGAATTCGCCCGAATATACTCCTTGCGGCTTTGATTGGCGGCTTTCTCGGTTGCCGGAATGTCGCCCTCGGTCCCGCGGATCGAATGCCCGCTTACTGCCTTCTCGGCCATTTCCTTCGTCTCTCATCTCAGGGGAAAGCTGGGTCTCTGTTGATGTAAACACATGCACAGCAAAAGCCTTCCCAAAAGGTGAGAAAAAAATTGACAGCGTCAACTTTGGCGGAAAATCAATAGGTTGGAGAGGGGATCAATTCGGGAAAATCCAAGCCTACATAGCCTGGATTCTGATCCGTGCTTCCTTCAGGGTCGAGCGATCCGCGGTCGGACCGACCAGCAGGACAATCTCGCCCGTCTCGAGCAGCGGCGTCATGTCCGGGCCGAGAAAGGTCAGATCATCGGTGTGCAGCGTGAAGCGGACGCTCTTTGTCTCGCCCGGGCCAAGAAGAGCTTTGGCCATGCCCTTCAATTCCATCACCGGCCTCGCCAGGCTGGCGACTGGGTCGTGGACGAACAGCAGCACCGTCTCCTCGCCGGCAACGGTGCCCCGATTGGCAACCTCGGCCTCGATGATGATCTCATCGCCGGGGGTGACGTCTCTTGGCGTGGCCGTGACCTCACCGGCCTCGAAGGTGGTGTAGGAGAGACCATGTCCGAAGGGAAAGAGCGGCTCCACCGGAAGATCCAGATATTTACTGGAATAGCGTTCCTGATAGTTCGGATGACGTCCGGTCGGCCGCGGCTGGTAGCAGATGGGGATCTGGCCGATATCGACCGGCCAGGAAACCGGCAAACGGCCCGATGGATTGTGGCGTCCGGTGAGCACGTCAGCGGCCGCATGGCCGGCCTCCGTGCCGAGGAACCAGGTGGCGACCACCGCATCCGCGCGCTCGAACAGCCAGGGGCAGAGGAGCTGACGGCCGGATGACAACAGCGCAATCACCGGCTTGTTCAAATCCAGGATGGTGCGGGCAAGCTCGGCTTGGCGCCCCGGGAGATCGAGCACGGCACGGCTTGCCGCCTCGCCGCTCATGATCGCTTCCTCGCCGAGACAGAGAATCACGACATCCGCCTGGCTCGCGATATCGACCGCTGCCGCGATGTCGCCGTCCACGGCATTGCGAATCTCGCCGCCGCTTGCATGCTGCACATCGCTGTTGGGAAAGGCCGCCTTGATGCCGTCCAGGATCGAGACCATGTCCTCGCCCTTGCCGACGATCGACCAGGGACCGAGCATTTCCTCGGCATTATCGGCAAGCGGCCCAATCACCGCCAACCGGGCGGGGGGATCGCTAAGAGGCAGAATATGATCGTGGTTGGTTAGCAGAACGATCGAGCGCCTGCCGGCTTCGCGGGCGAGATTCTCGTGGGCTTTCACCTGGAGGGGCGACAGGAAACCGTCCTGGCCACGGGCGAAGGGATCGTCGAACAGGCCAAGCGCTTCCTTGAGCAGGAGAATGCGCGCCACCGCCTGATCGATGTCCTCCATGGTCACCAGCCCGCGCTTCAGCGCATCCGGCAGGCCCTGGGCATAGGCATCGCCCATCAAGTCGATGTCGACACCGGCTTTGAGGGCAGCCGCCGCCGCCTCGCCAACATCGCCGGCAGCGCCATGCGCCAGAAGCTCCGTGACCGCGTTGTAATCGCTGATCATCACGCCATCGAAACCCCAACGGTCGCGTACCAGATCGTTCAGCACCGCTTTGTTGGCGGTCATCGGCACGCCTGCAAGATCATGGAAGCCTGGCATGATCGCGGCAGCCCCTGCTTCGACCGCCGCTTTGAAGGGCGGCATGTAGACTTCGAGAAAAGTCCTTTCCGAGATGTCTACCGAGGCATAGTCGCGTCCGGCCATCGCAGCACCATAGGCGGCCAGATGCTTGGCGGTGGCAGCCATGTTCTCGGCGCGGCCGATATCACTTCCCTGGGTGCCCTTGACCTTGGCAATAGCAAAAACCGACGCCAGCCAGGGATCTTCGCCAGGTCCTTCGGCGATACGCCCCCATCTCGGATCGCGCGACACATCGAGCATGGGGGCATAGTTGAAGTTGACACCGTCCGCGGTCGCTTCTAGAGCAGAGGCACGGGCCGTTCGTTCCCATAGATCGGGATCGAAGGCTGCCGCCTCGGCAAGCGGAATCGGAAAGACCGTCCGATGACCGTGAATGACGTCGAGCGCAAAGAGAAGAGGAATACCGAGACGGGTTTCCTCGACAGCCACCCGCTGAACCTCGCGGGTCTGCTCCGCACCAAACAAGACGCTGACGGCACCGATCCGACCCTCGCGAAGCGCGGCCATGTAGTCCCCCGGCACCTTAGGGCCGGTCACCGCAAGATTGGCGGAGATCAGGGTCATTTGGCCGATCTTCTCGTCGAGGGTCATGGCGCTCATGAGGTCCTCGATGCGGGCCGTCAACGTAGGAATTGTCATGTTATTTTCTGTCCAACTCGTGTCGATCGTCACAAATCAATCTAATCTCATCATGAATACCAGGATCGTCTCCTACCTCCAATCGCCTTGGGCGGTTTAGGCAAGGGGAAGTTTCGGATATCGGACCGGCCGTTCAAAATGTCGCGGTTTCAACAGGTTGGACAAATGCCGGTCGAGGTTGCAAAGGGGTGTTTGAAGCATGGCCATCAGTAAGGCTGCACATCACGAGCCGGGTGTCGATGTCAGAGAGCCGGACGCCAACCTGCCGAACACCTACACGATTTCACATCAGCTCAAAACACTTTGGCGATCCCTTGCCGCCTCGCCGCATCGCTTTCGCATCTGGCTGCTCTCAGCCGGGATCGTCGGCGCGATCGGCCTCAACATGGTCGGCCAGGTGCGTCTCAACAACTGGAAAGGGGATTTTTACGACGCTCTGCAGGTCTCCGATGCCGAGGCTTTCGTCACGCAGATCGGGGTCTTTATCCTGATCGTCGCCGTGCTCCTGACCATGGTGGTCGCCGAGACCTGGATTCGCGAGATGCTGGAGGTACGGCTTCGCGAATGGCTGACCCATGATTTGCTCGACCAATGGCTGTCGCCGAAGCGCGCGTATCTCCTGGGCTTCGCCGGTGACATCGGCGAAAACCCCGACCAACGCATGCAAGCGGATTGCCAGCGGCTGACGGAATTCGGCGCTGACCTCGCCATTGGTCTGCTGCGCTCGTCCCTCCTGCTTCTGAGCTTCATCGGTGTGCTTTGGGGGCTTTCAGATCAGGTGGTGTTCGCCTTCGATGGTTCGCCGGACTTTACCATCCCTGGTTATCTTGTCTGGTGCGCCCTTGCTTATGCGATCAGCGGTTCGTGGCTTACTTGGCTGGTTGGCCGTCCGCTGATCAATATCAATGCGGAACGCTACGCCCGCGAGGCCGAACTCCGCTTCGGCCTGGTGCGCATCAACGAGAGTGCCGAGGGGATCTCGCTTTACGGCGGCGAGCAGGACGAGCGGCGTGCCCTTGACCGGCCGGTCACCCGGGTCATCGACATCACCCGCCAGCTTGCCAACGGCCTTGCCCGGCTCACCTGGATCACCTCAGGCTATGGCTGGCTGGCTCTGATCGTGCCCATTCTGGTGGCGGCACCCGGCTACTTTCATGGCTCACTCTCCTTCGGCGAATTGATGATGGTGGTGGGTGCCTTCAACCATGTACAGAACGCACTTCGCTGGTTCGTCGATAATTTTCCGAGGATCGCGGACTGGCGCGCCACGCTGCTTCGCGTCACCGCGTATCGCGACAGCCTGCAGCGTCTGGAGACCATGGGCGAAGGAGCCCCCAGGATCGAACGCAGCGAGCATGCAGCCGGTGCGCTGGAACTGGACCATCTCCAGGTCCTGTTGACCAATGGCCGCGCGACCCTGAGCGAGGACAGAATCGAGATCAAACCCGGCGAGCATCTCGCCATCGTCGGCGATCCGGGAAGCGGCAAGAGCAGCCTCTTTCGGGCTCTTGCCGGCATCTGGCCCTGGGGCACCGGGAAGCTTCGGATACCGGCATCAAGCGATGGCATGATGTTCCTTCCCCAGCGTCCTTACCTGCCGCTGGGCAGCATTCGCGCTGCGGTCGCCTATCCTGGGGCACCCGACAGTTTTGCCGACGCCGATGTCAAGGCGGTGCTCGAGCGTGTCCAGCTCGACCATCTGATCCCGCTGATCGACGAGCAGGAGCGCTGGGACAAATCCCTCTCCCTTGATCAGCAGCAGCGCTTGGTGTTCGCGCGCCTGCTGCTGCACAAGCCCAGCTACGTGGTCCTGGACGATGTCGGCGCCGCACTTGCCGAAGAGCATCGAAAGCTGATGTATGCGCTGTTCAAGGCCGAGCTATCGGCATCCACCGTGGTCAACATCACCCGCAACGAGCCCCGTGACAGTTTCTACCACCGCACGGTTCGCCTTCGTCACATGATCAGCGATGAGCGCCTGCAACTCGAACTGCCGCAGCCGGCAGGGGCGGTGGCGTAGGGAATGGCGGCTGACCGGCTCTCCCTAATTCGGGAGGGGGGAGAACTGTTTGTCTTCGATGAACGTCCTTCCGGGCCGTTTCAGCGCGGCAGAAGGGCCTCGAATGCTGCGGACATTCCGCTAGTGGTATGTTCGGTACGAATGATTCCAGCGGCTTTTCCAAGAAAAGCCGGCATACCCTCGGATTTCTTGGCACAGTCGTCGAAGGCGGTGGGAACCAAATGATGTGGTCACACCACTAGCGTCCCGCCGCCAGCGACCTTGCCATGTCCACCGCTGCATAGGTGAGCACGCCGTCAGCACCGGCTCGCTTGAAGGCGAGGAGAGCTTCCGCCATGGCCTTCTCGCCGTCGAGCCAGCCATTGGCGCCTGCGGCCCGGATCATCGCATATTCGCCGCTGACCTGATAGGCAAAGGTCGGGACGGCGAAATGTTCCTTCACACGGCGCACGATGTCGAGATAGGGCATGCCGGGCTTGACCATCACCATATCGGCGCCTTCGCTCAGATCGAGGGCAACCTCACGCATTGCTTCGTCGGTGTTGGCGGGGTCCATCTGATAACTCTGCTTGCCCTTGCTCTTCAAGGTTCCAGCAGAGCCGACGGCGTCACGAAACGGCCCGTAATAGGCGGACGCATATTTCGCGGCATAGGACATGATCTTGGTGTTGGTGAAACCCTGCTCCTCCAGAGCGCTTCTGATGACGCCGATCCTGCCGTCCATCATGTCGGAAGGAGCGATGACATCGCAGCCGGCCTGCGCCTGGACCAGGGACTGGCGGATCAGGACCTGAAGCGTTTCGTCGTTCAGGATCTCGCCGTCTTCATTGAGAAGCCCGTCATGGCCGTGGTCGGTATAGGGATCCAGAGCCACATCGCAGACAATCCCGATCTCCGGCACATGGTCCTTGATGGCACGAACTGCCCTGCATACGAGATTGTCGGGATTGGCGGCCTCTGCGCCATCGGCGGTCTTGCGCTCGGATGGCGTCACCGGAAAGAGGGCGACCGCAGGAATGCCGAGTTGCCTTGCCTCTTCGATCTCGGGCAGCAGATAATCGATCGACAGCCGCTCGACGCCGGGCATTGAAGCCACCGGCTCGCGCTGGCGTTCTCCCTCCAAAACGAAGACCGGCCAGATCAGATCGGAAGGTCCCACCCGATGCTCGGCAACCATGTTTCTTGACCAGAGCATCCTGACGGTTGCGGCGCATTCTGGTTTTTGGAAAAGCGGCGGTGATGGGCGTAGAATGGGATGAAGCCATCGTCTTGATCCATGTTTTTCGTCAGGGCGTTATAGCGGCGGTGACGGGAGAAACCTAGTTAAAATCCTTTCAGACTGCGCCGCATCTCGGGTTTTTGAACTTGTCCACGGGGAGAAAAACATGACGAGTGATCGCATGGAGACCACGTTTCGTGGCGGGCACAACATCGCCATGAAGGTCCCGCCGCATCAGTTTGAAGCGACCGTCAATTTCTACCGCGATGTTCTTGGCCTGCCTTTGTCTGGAGAATGATGGAGACAGCTTGTGCTTTCGCTTCGGAGAAATACGCCTTTGGGTTGATCAAGTGCCCAGCTTGAGCCAGGCGGAAATTTGGCTGGAGGTTCAGAGCGATGATACTGAAAAGGCATCGGCAGCGCTCGAGGCTTCTGGTGTCGTCCGTTGTGATGACATCGAACCCTTGCCTAAGGGTTTTAACGGCTTTTGGATCGCCAATCCCGCCGGCATCGTCCATCTTGTCGCCGGTTCCAACGAGAGTTACGGTCCATCAGGACGTGCAACCGGGTGAATGCTGCGGCCTCGCTCTTGCCCTGCTCAATCAACGAGATTTGTCCAATGGGGCCCGAAATTGTCTTTATCTCTTGACAGGTGGGAAATTTCCGATAGTGGAGACGAAATGCCGCAAGATGGGAATGTCGAGCCAGCATCGTGAGACTCGTTTGTCGGTAGCTTGGACTCCTCGAACGTTGGCAAGGGAGGATGAATAAGGTCTGGAGCGACATTTATTGCGGCAGCCCGCTTGTGTTTTCTCTTTGTAGCCCAACCTTAAGATGAGTAGCCCTCGCCGGCAGCGATGAGAGGCAAAAGGTTCGAATTCCTATGCTTTCTCGGCCACGCTAGCCCAATGAAGATCAATTTTTTCGCGGAATTGTCGATTTGATTCCTGTAAAAATATAAACAGAGGTTGCAAAAGATTGTATCTCATGCTCGTTATTAGTTAGAAAAATGGTTCCCGGACACACTTGTAAATCGAGGCTACCGTGAAGCAGAGCTATCTCGAAACAATACGGCTTATCGAGCGCCTTCACCGCCGGTTTCTTGACGTGATCAAGACGGAATTGGATCGGCTGGGTATCGAAGACATCAACAACGTCCAGACCTTGATCCTATCCAATATCAGCAGTGAACAGCTCACCGTCGGTGAATTGACGGCGCGAGGCTATTATCTCGGCTCCAATGTTTCCTATAATGTCAAGAAGCTGGTCGAGAACAACTATCTCAGCCAGGAACGCTCGCCGCATGACCGGCGCATGACGCGCGTCAAGGTTTCGCAAAAGGGCCTCGAACTCTGCGAACGTGTCGACGCGCTTTATCAAAAGAATGCGATGGAACTCGAGAGCGAAGTCGTCACGGAGGATCAGTTGACATCGACCAACAATGTGCTCACCTCGCTCGAGCGATATTGGACCAATTACATCACCTATTCGCGTTAGTTCGAGCGGCTCGCGCCAAGGCCTCGAAGGGAGGCCCTTGCTCCAGCCGTGATCATGGTTCGTTGGCCGGTTTTCGATATGGTGATAGGCGGCAGTTCTCCGATCTGTTAGGGAAGAGGACCATCATGCCAAATTGCCATTCATCGGAACCGGTCCAAAAACATGTCCAGCAAGCCCATCAGCCGCTTTAGCGTGCCGGAACTCGGCGACCTGCCGGAGGATCTGCAAGCACGCATCACCGTCGTCGCAGAGAAGTCGGGGTTTGTGCCCAATGTCTTCATGGCGCTCGCCAGACGGCCGGATGAGCTACGCGCCTTTTTTGACTATTACGACGCGTTGATGCTGCGCGACGGCGGGCTTTCCAAGGCTGAAAAGGAGATGATCGTGGTGGCGACCAGCGCCGCCAACCGCTGCCCCTATTGTGTCGTCTCGCATGGCGCGCTGCTCCGGATTTTTTCCAAGGATCCGAAGCTTGGCGATCAGGTCGCCGTTCTCTATGAGAAAGCCGACATCACGGAGCGTCAAAAGGCCATGTTGGAGGCGGCGCTCACGCTCGCAACCATGCCTGATGCCTTTGGCGAGGCGGAGATCGAACAGCTTCTCGAGCATGGCTTTAGCGAGGAGGATGTCTGGGATATCGGGGCGATCACATCCTTTTTCGCCCTCTCCAACCGTATGGCTCATCTGACGGATATGCGTCCCAATGACGACTTCTACATGATGGGACGTGAGCCCCGCTCAGCTTCGGCGGACAAGGGCGGCTGAACCATGAACAAGCCTGTCGTCGGATACTCGTCTACAATCAAGAGCGAGCACCGGTCGGAACGGCCAAGTTTCGGCCCCAACGTCACCAGACGTGAGCTGCTGGCGAGCACCGGGGCGGTCGCCCTCGTCGCGGCGGTGCCGTTCGCCTGCGCGCCGACGGCCAACAAACCTTTCGACGACGGCACGTTTTGGGACGACGGCTCGGGCTGGTCGGCGTGATCCGGTATTGCTGAATTCGCGCTAAGCGTCGGCTGACTGGCCGTAGGTCTTTGCACCATCCTTTAGAAATGCGAGCTCTTCTTCGGTGCTTTCGCGGCCCAGGATGGCGTTTCGATGAGGGAAGCGGCCAAAGCGCCGGATGATGTCGGCATGGTCCTCGGCATAGGCGAGGGTGTTTTTATCACCGAGCGCCTGGCTTATCGCGACCGATCGCTCCTGTTCCGCCAGGACTTCGCTGTGCATGAAGGGGAGGTAGAGAAACTTCCGTCGCTCCAGGTCGAGTTGCTGATCAAAGCCGTTGGCGATTGCTCTGTCGGCGACCTCGACCGCTTTGAGGTCGGCCTCGAAAGCTCTGGGCTTGCCTCTGAAGATATTGCGCGGCAACTGGTCCAGGAGGAGACAGAGGGCGAGAGCGCCTTCAGCCGTCGCCTCCCAGGCAGCCAGCTCGTTTCCACAGGCCTTTTCGACAAGGGTACCGAAACGCTCCTCACAGGTTTTGTCGAACGACAGGGTCGAATCATACCAGCGGGCCTTGGTTTCCTCGGCGAACCAGAAGGCCAGGAGGTCCTGGATCGCTCGATCATCGGGAGCACTGGGCATAAGGCTAATCTCCGGAAGGGGCCTGAGCGGGCGGAACGAGCCAGCGATGATACAGCCAGCGCTGCAGCACCGGTAACGTGTAGATCGGCAATTGCGCAAGGGCAATGACGATCAGAAGGTCGACCGTTGCCCGGTCCGCGGTTGCGGCAAGCAGGATCCCGAGATTGCGATTGCCGCTGCAAAGCCCGATGCTGAGTGCGGTGGCGAGGCCGCGCCATATAAAGGCTAGCGTGGCGATTGCCTGCATGCCGAGATTGAGAGCGAACACGGCCAAGGCCGTCGTCAGGACGATGTCGGGGCGCTGCTGCAGCAAGGGCGTGACGCCATCCATGATCGCAATCGCGAACACCAGGAGTCCGATGATCGCCAGCCCGTCCAGGGGCGCTGCGTGACGGTCGGCGAAGCCAGGCGGCAGATAGCGCCGCATCAGCCAGGCTAGCGCGAAGCAGCCGCCTATCAAAAGACCGAGGCGGGCCATCAGTTCTCCGGCGCCGATATTGATATCGATGCCGAGGAGAAGGAGGGCGATCAGCGGCAGCGTGAACGGCATAAGCGCCGTTGCCAGGAAGGTGAGCACCACCGCAAGCGATGCATCCAGACCGATGATCAGCGCAAGGCTGGCCGAGGCCATGAGCGGTGAGGCGGCGGCCATCAAAACGAGGTTGGCATGCAGGGCAGGGGGCAGCGGCATCATGCCGAGGAGGGCATGAATGAGGAACGGGGCCGCAATCAGCAGCCAGAGCAAGGCCAGGATGGTGATGGTCGGCCGCCGCACATGATCCGCCATTCGTGCCCAGTCCAGGCGAAGGAGGGCGATCAGGAACGGGCCGATAATGCCCGGGATCAGCAGCGGCTTCAGGAGGGTTGCGAGCGGCGGGAACAGCAAGCCGAGAAAGACACCGAACGCCAGGACGATGCTGCCGCGGCGGCCGAGCCAGGTGAGAAAGCCGATCACAGAGCGCAGCTTTGGAAAACGTTCAGCGAGTCATCTCCGGATTTTCCTCCTGACTGGCACGTCCGGTCTGTCCAAACGATAGCTCTTGCATCAGGCGGGCATGTTCCCCTCGAACGTCCTTTCTGAGATCGGGATGCCACCAATGTCCAGATTTTAATCGACAGCGCCGGCATACCCGGTTCAAATTTGGGGCCGGTCGTTCCTGTCCTCTTGACGGCGGCGCCGGTTCCGTGTTCTCCGAACTCGGTTTCGCATCAACCTGCTCGGCAGGGCTCTGCCGCTTGGAGTTTTTTCGCATGGCTAATGTTGCCGTGGTCGGTTCACAGTGGGGCGACGAAGGTAAAGGAAAAATCGTCGATTGGCTCTCCGAGCGCGCCGAGGTGGTGGTACGCTTTCAAGGAGGGCACAATGCGGGGCATACACTCGTCATCGAGGGTGTAACCTACAAGCTCAGCGCTTTGCCCTCGGGAGTCGTTCGGCCAGGAAAGCTCTCGATTATCGGCAATGGCGTCGTAGTCGACCCCTGGGCGTTGCTGAGCGAGATCGACGGTCTTCGCCAGCAGGGCGTGTCGGTCGGTCCGGAGAGCCTTCGCATTGCCGAAAACGCGCCTTTGATCCTGCCGCTGCATGGTGAGGTCGATCGGGCCAAGGAACGGGCCATGAGCGAAAGCAGCGAGGGGGTCGGCAAGATCGGTACGACCGGGCGCGGCATTGGTCCCGCCTATGAAGACAAGATCGCGCGGCGTGCCATCCGCATGTGCGACCTGGCCGATCCCGACCTGCTGGCGCGAAAAGTCGACGATCTGCTGTTCCATCACAACGCGCTCCGTCGCGGCCTCGGCGAGAAGGAGATCGAAGCCGCGCCACTTTTACAGCAGCTTCAGGATATCGCGCCGAAGCTTCTGCCCTACACCGAACCTGTCTGGCAGAGACTGGCGGAATTGAGGCGGCGTGGAGCTCGGATCCTGTTCGAAGGGGCGCAAGGGGCGATGCTGGATGTCGACCATGGCACCTATCCCTTCGTTACCTCATCCAACACGCTCGCCGCAGCCGCCGCCTCGGGCTCCGGGATCGGTCCGGATGCCGTCGGTTTCGTACTCGGCATCACCAAGGCCTATACCACCCGCGTTGGCGGGGGCCCTTTCCCGACCGAGCTGGATGACGACATCGGCCGGGGGCTTGGCGAGCGCGGCCATGAATTCGGCACGGTAACCGAGCGGCCGCGCCGCTGCGGCTGGTTCGATGCGGTCATGGTACGCCAGGCGATCAAGGTCGGCGGCATTCACGGCATGGCCTTGACCAAACTCGATGTTCTCGATGGCATGGACCATCTCAAGATCTGCACCGCCTATCGGCATTATGGCCAAACACTGCACCATCTGCCGAGCGGTGTCAGCACGCAAGCGGGGGTCGAGCCGATCTACGAAGAGCTTGAGGGCTGGCAGACCAGTACCCGGGGCGCCCGCAGCTTTGCCGATCTCCCGGCCCAGGCCGTCAAATATATCAAGCGGTTGGAGGAATTGGTTGAAGCTCCCGTCGCCCTCCTGTCCACCAGCCCCGATCGTGACGACACGATCCTGCTTCGAGATCCCTTCGCGGATTAGCGCATGGTGTGATGATGTTGGACCGGCAATGACACGCCGCTCTCTCCCAACAGCCACAAACAGCGGTCGTATCTCCAGGCGTTGCCGGATGCGCTGTCGGGTGGCTGACAGCGGTCGTAATCACGGCGCAGTGCCTCTCGATCCGGCATCCATAGCGGTTACGTGCGAAAGCGCCGTTGGCTCATCCGCTTCCAGTTCGGCCGGGCCGGCTTTGGTTCATTCTTTTTTCATCAATTCAGGACAAGCTGGTCATCTGGTCCCTGAAATCCTTGGAGACCGTCCGTCCGCTGCAAAAAAAGGGCGAGACCCGGAGTCCCTGGATCCCATGGACCAGGAATATTGATGCCGCATCTGGGTTAGCAAAAGGTTAAGGCGGCAAGGCCGAATGAACGTCGACATCAGGACATGAAAGCCGTATCCGTTTGTGCTGTCGGAGACCGGTTTCTCATGTCCTTCCCGGCACGGGAGCCGACAGCACGCCGAAGTCTTTCAATGTCACAGTGATGATATCGTTATGGTTGAAGAACCATAAAATACTTTATTTAATAGCGCTAGAGGTTTACATTTCAACAAAGATGAACGGTAGATTCTATTGATTGCTATGGCAGCTTTCGGTTTTTTGTGAGCGACTTGATGAAAAATCTGCAACAGGCCCATGAACATCGAGAACAACAAGGCGATGAGCCCGGCTTAGTGAACAACAAACTACCTGACAGCTTCGCGGCGCTGGCCCGGGAGCTTTGGGTGGCATCGGCAGTCGGTGGCGGTGCCCTCAGCACGGCCCTTGGCAGTGTGCTCGCCTGGCGTCTCGAGGAAGCTGAAGAAATCCTCGACAGCGAGCTTCGACAGGTCAAGCGGCGCCTTACCCGTGTCGGCGAGGTCGAGGAAGCGGCCGGCATGGTCTTCCGCTATATTCGCGCGGCACAGGAGGGTACCTCGCAGATCGGTTTGCGGATCATGGCCAAGGTCATCTGCGGATTGGCCAGCGGAGCGCGGCCCAAGGCCTCAGACTTCCTCCGTTTCGCCGACGCCGTGACCTCTCTTTGCGTCGAAGAGATCTGCGTGATCAGCTGCCTGCTCGAGAAGACCAACGAATTGGACCAGATGGGGCTGAACCAGGACCGTGACGGCAAGGCTTGGTCGCTGATGATCGAGGATCTGGTGCCGCGGGTTTTTTCCGATCAGCAGCAGGTCGCCGAGGTGCTGTTGACCGCCAGCCGTACCGGCCTGGTCACAAAAGCGGCCCCCTTCAAGCTCGGCCCGTTTTGTACCACGCCGTTGCTTCACGAACTGGCAAGTCTTGCATCGCTCGACCGTGCGATCATCGATGAAGGTGTGGAGTGCTAGCGGAAGGTCCGCGTCATTTGATACTTGCCCTTCCTGCCGCCCGTCAGGGCGGTGCTATCCCGATGCCCAGTCCATGGTCGAGCCGGCCTTATTGGCCTTGCATTTGAGGCGATCCGGCTTGCCGGTGACGTTGACATTGCCTTTCGGATCGACCGCGATGCTGCATGATGCGTCACCTTCGGGCGATGATATCGTCAGCCTGACCTTTTCCTTGCCGATTGCACAGGCTTTGTCTTTGGGCTGACAGCAGGCCTTTTTGTTGTTGGCAAGCTCGCGGCTGAAGACGGCGGTACCATCGGCAGCTTCGATCGAGATGGACGCGCCCGTATCGTTTCGAACACAGAAACCTTGAGCAGGCGTGACACCTCCAAGAAAGCCTGTGGAGGTTGCCAGTCCCAATATCACGGACGATCGAAAGAGATGGTGCCTGATCATCGTTCCAATGCCTCTCCTTAATCCTTCACCAGCAGCCATCCCAAGCGATTGATTGCCGGATCTCGGAAGTTTGCCTCGATCGAGGAGCGCTGTATAGACCAACGCTCGAATCCGGGAAGGGACGGATCAAACGCTCAGAGCACACACTTTCGTTTCCAATCTTCCCGAGATAGAGTTTCGTCCGAAGGCTGATAACCAGCGCATGTCAAAGGCGGACAAGAGACAATCATGAGCCATCTCGACCATCTTGCATCCCTGATCGATCTGAACACCATCTCGGTGGTCGACATCGGTGCGGGCAATGGCAAGTTTGCACGCGCTTTTGCCAAGCGAGGGGCGCATGTCGTCGGCATCGAGATCGATCAGGAGAAGGTCGATATTGCCAAGCAGGCGGAGCATCCGAATGTCGAGATCAGGCTCGGGCGCGGCGAGGATTTGCCGATCGAGGATGCCAGCGCCGACCTCGCCTGCTTCATGTTCTCGTTTCATCACATACCGCTCGACATTCAAGAACAGGCCCTTCGCGAGGCGCATCGCGTGCTGAAACCGAAGGGGCGCATGCATCTGGTCGAACCCAGACCTTATGGCCCGATGAGCGAAGCGATGGTCGATCTTGCTGACGAAACGCATGTTCTGACCGAATCGCAGCATCGGCTCGATCACCTGGCCGCGCAGGGACGTTTCGAACGTATCTCGGAACAGGACTATTCGATCGCCTTGCGAACGCCGGATTTCGAAACCTTCCTGAACGGGATCATCGCCGTCGATCCGAGGCGTGCGGAGAAACTGCCCTCCGTTCGGGCCAAAATGGAGGCGGCCTTCAAGCGTGTCGCCGAGAAAACGGAGGACGGGTTCACGCTTGATCAGCCTTGCATTGCCCATCACTTTGTCAAAGCCGGTTAGATATTCTCCGATAAGGCGGTGCCGGCCCGCCTCTATCAGGCAGCGGCCCGCTCATCCGGCTGCTCAGGGACGAGGTTGAGTGCTTCCTCGACGACGTCCAAACCGGCATGCGCCCGGTGGACGGCGGTCGATAGATGGCGGCGCCAGGCACGAGCGCCTTTTTGCCCGTTGAACAGGCCGAGAATATGGCGGGTCATGGCATGAAGAGGGACATCTTCGTCAAGCTTTCGCTCGAGATAAGGGTAAAAGCGGCGAACGATGTCGTGGCGGGAGGGAAGCGGCCTTTGATCGTTGAAAACGGCTCGTTGCATCCAGGCAAGCGCGTAAGGGTTCTGATAAGCTTCCCGGCCGATCATCGCGCCGTCTACATGACCTAGCTCGGCCTTGATCCGATCGGGTTCTCGAAGACCGCCATTGAGGATGATGCGAAGCCTCGGGAAATCCTGCTTCAACTGACGAACGCGGGCATAATCGAGTGGTGGAATTTCCCGATTCTCCTTCGGGCTCAATCCTGAAAGCCAGGCTTTTCGCGCATGAATGATGAAGGTTTCGCAGCCTGCTTCGGCGACTTGACCGACGAAACCAGCGAGAAAATCGTAGCTGTCCTGTTCATCGATACCGAGGCGGGTCTTGACCGTCACCGGAAGGTCGACCGCTGAGGACATCGATGAAACCGCCGCCGCGACCAGGGCGGGTTCCGCCATCAGGCAGGCCCCGAAGCGGCCGTTTTGCACCCGGTCCGAAGGGCAGCCGACATTGAGGTTGATCTCATCATAGCCAAAGCGCTGGCCTTCGATCGCGGCTTCAGCCAGGGCGTCAGGATCGGATCCGCCAAGCTGCAGCGCCACCGGATGCTCGGCTTCATCGAAGCCCAGAAAACGCTGCTTGTCCCCGAAGAGAATAGCTCCCGTTGTAACCATCTCCGTATAGAGCAGCGCTCGGTCGGCAATGAGGCGGAGAAAATAGCGCGCATGCCGATCGGTCCAGTCCATCATCGGCGCCACGGACAGACGGTAGGCATCGCTCATCGACGGACTCTTCATGTCACCGGGAATGCCCTGGTGGTGAGGCTTCAGCATAAGAGTTCCGACCGCGTCCCACAAAACTTGGCCGCTCACCGTCGAACTTGGCGATGGAGGTGAGATCAAATGACGTGGTCATACCACTAGTCGACCTCGTCTTCGGCGACGACCCAGCTTTCTTTCAACGCGTCGGTTTCCCATTCCCTGAACCTGTCGGTGCCGAGCACCGCATCGGCATAGGCCCTGGAGACGGGATCTAGCTCGACCGCATAGGTGCGAAAGCGGGTCACGACCGGGGCGAACATGGTGTCGGCGGCTGACCACGGGCCGAACAGGAAATCGCCTTTATCGGCATGCCGATCCCTGCAGTCACGCCAGATCTCCGTGATCCTTTGAATATCCTGATCCACCCCGGGACCGCGGCCCTTGCCGGCGAGGTCTTTTCTAAGATTCATCGGCATGGCGCCCCTGACCGCGCCGAAGCTCGAATGCATCTCGGCGGCCACAGACCGCGCATGCGCCCGGTTGCCTTGGTCTTCGGGCCAAAAGCCTGCCTTGGGGGCGATCTCGGCCAGATATTCGATCATGGCCAGCGAGTCCCAGATAAGCCGCTCGCCATGAATCAGCACGGGAACCTTGGCCGCTGCCGAGTGCTCTCGAAGCTGCTGCTTAAAGTCAGGTGCGCCGAGATTGACCACGGTTTCCTCGAAGTCGACGCCGGCCTGCTTAACCGCCAGCCAACCGCGAAGCGACCAGGAGGAGTAGTTCTTATTGCCGATGATTAGTTTGAAGGTCGACATACCCTCAGCTCTCTTCGGCCTCGTCGGAGGCGCTCGGTTGCTTGGGCATGAGTTTCAGCGATGCCGAGTTCATGCAAAAACGCTGCCCCGTCGGCGCAGGGCCGTCCGGGAAGACATGGCCGAGATGGGCATCGCATCGGCTGCAAAGAGCTTCCGTTCTGACCATCATGTGGCTGGTATCGGTTTCCGTCGCGACGGCGCCGTCGTCGACCGGGGCCCAAAAACTCGGCCAGCCGGTGCCGCTATCGAATTTGGTGTCTGAATCGAAGAGCGGCTGCCCGCAGCAGACGCAGACATAAGTGCCCTCCGCCTTGCTGTCGTTGTAGGTGCCGGTAAAGGGCCGCTCCGTGCCCTTCAGCCGTGCAACGCGATACTGCTCGTCGGTGAGCACCGCTTTCCACTCGTCTTCCGTTTTCCTGATCTTGTCGGTCATCGAAGCCCGTCCGTTCAAGCAAGGAGTATAAGGGCAAACATAGGCATGGAGCCGCCTCTGTTAAAGGTAGCCAGGCCTTCGCGCGGTCAATTGGCGGGTTCAGAAAACCGGCTGTTTGTGGGTGCTGTCGGCCTTTGCCGGACGCCGCTGCTTGTTGAGCTCTTGGCTATTGGGATAGGAGCGTATGGTTTTGGACGCCTTCTTGGCCTTTTCGGCAGCAGACTCCTGATGCAGGGGCCCCCCCTGTCCGATCGCTTTTTCCTCAGTTCGTGACTGTTTGAGATAGGTTTCGGAAGCTTGATGGCGCTGCCAAAGATCCAATTCAAACGAAGGATCGACATCCTGCCACTTCGCATGGTGGCCATTGGCCTGGAGCGTGCCTAGATGCGTGAACAGGCTACCGATGAAATTGGCGATCGGCGGGTATCTCTGATGGTCGGTGGGCCAGTTGTACGCCGCGAGGACCGAGGGGACGGAGACGGTGTCAATGGTCCGGTTGCCGAAGATCAAGGTCGGATAGTCGGCCTCTGTAAGAGTCGTGGAGCGATATTGGCCGCTGCTATCGATCTCGGGCAGCGAGAGCAGTCTCAAGCCGTCACGCACCTCGATTCCCCGGAAAAGCGGGCTCGGCTTGCCGGCGACATGCACCATGCCGGCAATCTCCCCATTCCTGAGCTTCTCCAAGGCCGTGTCATGGGAGAACGACGTCTGCTGCACGGGAACGCGCAGGCTGTCGAAAAGGATCGCGGCCGTGACTTCGCTGCCGCTGCCCCGCGGTCCGAAATTAACCGGCTGACCCTTCAGATGATCGAGGCTCAGGACGTCATCGCGGACCAGGAGATGAAGGTCCAGATCATGCCATTTGGTGATGTAGCGAATGTTCTTGGTAAGATTGGGAAAAATACTCTCGCGCCGCGCATACTCCATTGCGTCCACCTGCAGCACGCTTATGTCGACGCCATTGAGGTAAAGAAGGTCGGCAAGATTATGCGCCGTGCCCCTGCCTTTGAGCGGCAGGACCCGAAGGCCGTCCGTTCCGGCCAGAACCTCGACCAGATCATTGGCGAGGTCGTCCGAGGTGCCGTCTTCCGGAATCATCAGACTGACCACGCCGCGGCGGACATCTTCCCGGATCTCACGGCTGTTTTGGGCGTCCTTTCCAAAAATGGCATAGTCGCCTTTGGCCGCCGCAACAGGTTCGTCTGCGGCGGCGAGCAGCGGTTCGTTCTCCAGCTGACCGATCTCTTCGAAATAGCGCCGCGCGCCGGGGTGCAGCGGAACGGGCAGCCCGGCGAGCGCCGTCTCCACCGTCAGCAACTCGAACGGCTTATGGAGGCGCTCCAGGAACTCCAGGTTTTCGAAGATCGCCTTGGTGAGATCATAGACCGCCTCCTCGTCGACATCAGCTCGAACGGCGAGAAAATTGGGCTGCGCGATGGTATTGATCGGCTCTGTTTGCCCGGGATAGGTGTTGGCGGGCAACGTGATCGGCGACCACAGGCCAAGACCGCCGTCCGCCGTTTTCAGATCAGCCTCGGTCCAGTTCAAAATGGCGGCATCGGGCCGAAGCAGCCCCAGCAGATCGACGAAGGCCGGCACCGGCGTGCTGGCAGGAAGGCTGAGCCCATCGATGTCGCCGCGATTGAACGCATCGACACTCGCCCGGAAAGCAAGAAACGCCTGGTCGAAATCCTTGCGAATATCCAAGCCCATGTTTTGTAAAAGGAAACGATTGGATTCGATGGCCGATGCCTCACGGCCGAAGGACAGACGTTTTCCCTGCAACTTCAGCAGATCGGTGATCGATCGATTGGGTGCTGCCTCTTCTCTTACGATGAAATGCTCGACATTGGGCCAAAGCATCGTCACGGCGCGCAAGTCACCTTGGGGCCCTAATGATTCCGCAGGACCGGTTCCTTGCAGGGCATGATAAGCGAGCAGTGCCTGGAGAATAGCGAAATCGGTGCTTCCATCTCCCAAACGAGCGATATTTTCCATCGATCCGAAGGAGTTGGCCGTCGTCAGGTCGATTCCTTTGACGGGCAGAAGCTTGATCTTCACCAGCGCGGATAGCCCAACCCCACCTTGATGAAAGGCGCCGCCGGTGGTTGCCGTCGACAAGACAAGAGGAGGTTTCCTGTCATCCTCAGCCTGGGCCATAGCCGGCTGCCCACCTGCTATCGCTGTCAGCGATAGCGTCAGAACCAGGAGGAGCTTTCGGCTAAGCGAATTCTTTCCTGGTGTGGAGATAGCCGCTTGAAGCCTGTTTCTCAGGCCGTGCAACAGGATTGGTGTTTTGACATTCCGTATCATGCAAAAACTGCTCAAGTGAGTGTTGTGGTCAATCGATCAGCGCTGATTGATGAACGGGTGTCATTAGCTAAACAAATTCTTCACCCGTTTCTATAGGCTGCCTGCGCATCATCTCTATTAGCCTGAATTTTCCAAGCAGCGCCTGCTTCGGAGCAACGTCGAACCTCATATCTTTCAACATACCTACGACATTAATAGGAGAAGTCGAAGTCAAAGCAATATGGACAATCCATCAAGATGTCATTTATTCCATGGTCGAGTGAAAATATTAACAGATGATTGTCGAGAAATCACCATTATAGTGACATGGTTGAGTGATATATGTATTTGGAGTGTAAAAAAATATAATAGAGTTCGACTGTGGCGTTTATTGGCGCAATGTTGCCCTGCTGCGGGGATATATGGCGCCAAGGCCTATCGATAAAGAACGGCCGGCCCTCTTGTTTCTCCTGGTGAAACATGCATAAGGGACTGCTTTTGAACGCGAACCGTTGATATTTTTGGAAGCGAAAGTTGGGGGGGACAACGCGATGATGGCGCGAAGCGCATCCTGGCGCGCGGCGACTGTTACTCTGCTTGGTCTTGTCATGCAACTCGGTGTCCATGGGCATGCGTTGGCGCAGGCGGCAGACTCGGAGCAGCGATCATTCCTCCTGGGCACCGGCTCGACGGGGGGCACTTACCATCCCATGGGTGTCGCCCTGTCGACGCTGGTCAAGCTGAAGCTGCTGCCATCGTTCAATGTCGACCTGACCGCGATCAATACCAAGGGATCGCAAGAGAACATCGAGCTGATGCAGGCGGGCGAGGTCCAGTTCGCCGTGCTTTCCGGACTGTCGAGCTATGAAGGGCATCAGGGTGTCGGCCGGTTTTCGGAGATCGGGGCCAATGAGGACTTGAGAGCGATCACGACACTTTGGTTCAGTACGGATCACGTCATTGTTCATCAGGACTCGGTCCAAAGCGGTACGATCCAGGACTTTACCGAGCTTCGTCGCCAAGCCGTTTCTCTTGGCCGGGCCAGTTCGGGCACGCTGGCCGGCAATCGGGCGCTTATGGCGTCGTTGGGCCTGGATATCGATACGGACTTCGAGCTTGTCGAGCTTGGCTACAAGGAGAGTGCCGACGCTTTGGTTGAGGGCAGGATCGCCGGGATGAGCGTCAGCGGCGGCGTGCCCATCCGGGCCGTGCGACAGGTTTTCGAAGAGCTTGGGGATCAGGCGGCCGTGCTCGAATTCGACGATGAGCAGCTTGCCACCATCGATCAGGGCCGCCGGCTTTGGGGGCGGGTCGTGATTCCCGCTGGGACCTATCCGGGACAAGATCGGGACATCTTCACGCTCGGCACCCCGAATATCCTCGCCGTGGATGCCGATGTCGATGACGAAGTGGTCTATGAGATCACCAAGACGATCTTCGAGGAACTCGAGTACCTCAAAAGCCTGCATCCGGCGACAAGGCAGATCAGCCTCGACACGGCAGCCGCCAATTTACCCCTGCCGATTCATCCAGGAGCTCTGCAATATTACCAGGAGGAGGGGGTCGAGTTGCCGCCGCCGCCGGTGGAACTCAATCCTGACCTGCTGGCACGTTTTCAAAGCACGTCCGAGGCCAAGGATGCGGTCAACCGCGGAACGCTGATTTCGATGTTCAGCGGCACCAGCGGCGATACATCGGCACGCGCCGTCGCCGATCTGGCCGGCATTTTGGACCCGGAAGAGGATGAGCTTCGCCTGCTTCCCACTTATGGAGGCGGCAGCGGACAGAACCTCACGGACCTGCTCTATCTGCAGAACGTCGATTCCGCCCTGGTGCGCACCGACATCGTCGCCTATGCCGTGGAGCAGGGTATCTATCCTTTCGTCAATGAGCAGATTGCCTATATCGCCGAGCTGTTTCCGGAGGAGGTGCATCTGATTGTTCCGGACGAGATCGACGATATCCAGGAACTCGTCGGCAAGAAGGTCAATATCGGTGCGCCCGGCAGTGGTGGGGATATCACCGCCTCGATTCTCCTATCGAGTCTCGATGTCGCGGTTCAGCCGACGGCTTTCGAGCCTCACATGGCCCTCGACAAGCTGAGAACCGGTGAGATCTCGGGCGCCATCTTCGTCGGTGGCAAGCCGATGCCTTTGCTCGGAGACATCGATAGCAGCAGTGGTTTGAAGCTGCTGCCTGTGCCGTTTGTACAATATGCCGACAGCTACCGCCCGGCTTCGATCACCCGGCAAGACTATCCCAGTTTGATCGCCGGCGAGGCTGGCGACGACGTGCCGACGCTCGCCGTGCGCATGGCTCTCCTCACCTATGACTGGCGCCCTGGAACGGCCCGCTATCAGGCGCTCGCGGATTTGAGCACAATTCTGTTCCAGCATCTCGGGGAGCTTCAGCAGCCAGGCTATCACGCCAAATGGCGCGAAGTAGATCCGACGTCGCAGATATCAGGCTGGAAACGTTTCGATCCGGCAAGGAATTGGCTCGATGAGAATGCGGAACAGGCAGAGCGCATTGCCCTGCAGGGACGCCTTCTGATCGAGCAGTCCTTGTCGGCGGCCGCTTCCGATGATAACAGCCGCGATCCCTTGACCTCGCCATTGTCCGTCGATGCAGCGTTGTCGCCAAGGCTCCAGCCGGGATCGAACCTCGAGCCGCGATCCCTCACAGGTCCAGCTCTGGGTACTGTCACGGACGATATCAGCGAGCCGCAATCGTCGGCCGACATCATGCCTCCCCCAGCGGCACCCGCGGCTTCGCCTACCTTTTAGAGAGAGGCCGTTTAAACATTGAAGTAGCGGGCCTGCGGATGATGCAGGACGATGGCGCTGGTGGATTGTTCCGGCCAAAGCTGATCTTCGTCACCGAGCTCGATTCCGATGCGCCCGGCATCGAGCAGATCGAGCAGGGACCGCTGGTCCGCGACATGGGGGCAGGCGGGGTAGCCGAAGGAATAGCGTGAGCCGCGGTAGCCTTGCTTGATCAGCTTGGCACGGTCACGCTCGTCCAGGTGGCCGAAGCCGAGGTCGCTGCGGATGCGCTTGTGCGTATATTCGGCGAGCGCTTCGGCAAGCTCGACGCCGAGGCCGTGCAGGCGGACATAATCGTTATACCGATCAGCCGCGAACCACTCCCTTGCCACTTCCGAGGCACGCTGGCCGACGGTGACCACCTGTAGCCCGAGGATGTCACGCTCATCATCGTCGGCATCGCGGAGAAAGTCGGCGATGCAAAGGCCGTTGCTCTTTTTCTGGCGCGGCAGGGAGAAACGGGCGATTTCCCTTGACGCATCATCGGGGTCGAACAGCAAGACGTCGTTGCCTTCACCGGCAGCCGGCCAATAGCCATAGGCAGCCTGGGGTTTGAACACCCGTTCGGCCTCTGCCTCCTCCACCAGATCGGCGAGGATCGGCTTCAGTTCCTTATTGGCCCAGCGCAGGAACTCGTCCAGAGAACGGCCTTCCTTTTTATAGCCCCAGTGAAACTGATAGAGCATGTTGTCGTTCAGGAAGGGCAGGAGCGCCTTGACCGGGACATCCTCCAGGATGCGCGCGCCGAGGAAGGGGGGCTTTGGAACGTTGACGCCTTTGGAGAGTTCATTGCGCCGAAGTCGGGTTTCTTCAACCTCGATCGGCCGGAGGGTCACCGGCGCCACGTCAACGGCGTCGAGCGTCCTCGATCGTTTCTTCGGCCGGTTGGCAGCCTTTTCCTGGCGTTCGGCCAGATAATCGTCGAACCGCCCGGAGACGATGTGGTCCATCAGATGCAGACCGTCGAAGGCATCGCGGGCATAGGCAACCTTCCCGGATGACGAGGCCTTGACGCAGTCCTCCTCGACATATTGCCGGGTGAGGGCAGCGCCACCGAGCATGACCGGCGTACCGATGCCCTGGCGGCTCATTTCCTCCATGTTTTCGCGCATGATCACCGTGGATTTTACCAGGAGGCCGGACATGCCGATGGCATCGGCCCGGTTCTCATTGGCCGCCTGCAGAATATTGATCAGCGGCTGCTTGATACCGAGATTGATCACTTTGTAGCCGTTGTTGGTTAGGATGATATCCACCAGATTCTTCCCGATGTCGTGCACGTCGCCTTTGACCGTGGCCAGGACCACCGTGCCTTTTTGCGAGCCCTCGATCTTCTCCATGTGAGGCTCCAGATGAGCGACGGCCGCCTTCATGGTTTCAGCACTCTGCAGCACGAACGGCAGCTGCATCTGTCCGGAACCGAACAGGTCCCCCACCACCTTCATGCCGTCCAGCAGATGGATGTTGATAATCTCCAGCGGCGGATGCTTGACCATGGCCTCATCAAGGTCGTCCTCCAGGCCCTGTCGGTCGCCGTCGATGATCCGCTGTGAAAGGCGCTTTTCCACCTCCGCCGGCCGCTCCTTCTTGACTTCACTGACTTTCCGATCTGCGAACAAAGCCATGAACGCCTGTAGCGGGTCGTACCCCTCACGCCTACGGTCGAAGATCAAATCTTCAGCTGCTTCAACTTCTTCCGGCGGAATCTTGTGAAGCGGCATGATCTTGGATGTATGAACGATCGCGCCGGTAAGCCCCCGCTTCATCGCATGGTCCATATAGACCGAGTTCAGCACATGGCGGGCGGGCGGGTTGAGGCCGAAGGAAATGTTGGACAGTCCCAGAATGAGCTGAATATCGGGAAATTCGGCAGCGAGTTTTTCGATCGCTTCCAGGGTCCAAAGCCCGAGCTTTCGGTCGTCCTCATTGCCGGTGCAGATGGTGAAGGTGAGGGGGTCGATCATCAGGTCGCAGCGCGACAGGCCATACTTGTCGCAGGCGAATTCCACCAGCCGCCGCGCAATCCGCATCTTGTCCTCGGTCTTCTTGGCCATCCCGTCTTCATCGATCGTCAAAGCGATCACGCCCGCCCCAAAACGCCGCGCCAGCGTCATCCGTGCAGCCGGCGGCTGCTCGCCGTCTTCGAAGTTGATCGAATTGATCACCCCCTTGCCGCCATAGAGCTCGAGCGAGGCCTGCAACACCGGCAACTCGGTCGAGTCAAAGACCAAAGGAGCATCCGCTGTACCTCGCAGGCGGCTGACCACCTCGGTCATATCCGCGATTTCGTCCCGGCCGACATAGGCGGTGCATACATCGAGCGCGTGCGAGCCTTCCTTCACCTGCTCCCGGCCCATGGCAACGCAGCCATCCCAATCCTCGGCCGCCTGCTTTTCCCGAAATTTCTTCGACCCGTTCGCGTTGCAGCGTTCGCCGATCGAGAGATACGCATTCTCCTGGCGGTAATCCACCGCGCTGAACAGCGACGCCAGCCCGGGCGCGGGCTGCGCGGTCCTTGGCTTGGGGGCTGGACGGAAGCCGTCTACGTCAAGCCTTTTGAGCACGCGATCCAGGGCTTCAATATGCTCGATTTCGGTACCGCAGCAGCCGCCGATAACGTTCACACCATCCTCGATGATAAAGCGCTCCAGCCATCCCGCGAGTTCATCCGGACCAAGGGGATAATGGGTTCTGCCGTCCACGAGCTCGGGCAGGCCGGCATTGGGAAGCACGGAAATCAAACCCCGCCAATTTTCCGAGAGATAGCGCAAATGCTCCGCCATCTCCTGCGGTCCGGTCGCGCAGTTCAGCCCCAGAATATCGATGTCGAGGGCGTCGATGATCGTGGTCGCGGCGGCGATATCGGTGCCCACCAGCAGGGTCCCTGTGGTTTCGACGGTCACATGCACCATGAGGGGGCGACGTCCACCGGCGTCGCGCATGGCGCGTTTGGCACCATTGACGGCGGCCTTGACCTGCAGGGGATCCTGACAGGTCTCGCAAAGGATCACATCTGCTGACCCTGCGAGCAGCCCCGACGTCTGGACCGCGAAGCCGTCCTCCAAGTCCTGATAAGACACATGCCCCAGCGACGGCAGTCGCGTGCCCGGCCCGATCGCGCCGATGACGTAGCGATCCCGGCCATCGCCGGAAATAGCCTCGATTGCTTCTCTGGCCAGCGTCGCCGCCCGGCGATTGATGTCGAAGGCGCGCTCGGCAAGGTCAAACTCGCCAAGAGTGAGGGGCGAGCCGCCGAAGCTGTTGGTCTCGACCGCATCTGCACCGGCTTCGAGATAGCCGAGGTGAATTTCCCGAACGAGGTCCGGTCGGGACATGTTCAAGATCTCGGAGCAGTTCTCCTGGCCTTGAAAGTCCTCCTCGATCGAGAGGTCGCGGCTCTGGATTTGGGTTCCCATCGCGCCATCGAACAGCAGCACGCGTCGTCGAAGGGCCTCTAGAAAATCTGTCATGAGAAATCTCGCTTAGGCGGCTTGCGCCAGCGTTGGCTTCATGCCGAGCAAGCGGCAGGTGGCGATCGTGAGGTCGGCTCGATTGAGCGTGTAGAAATGCAGCTCGTCGATTCCCTCGACCACCAAGCGCCTGGCTTGCTCCGCGGCAACGGACGCGCCGATCAGGGCCCGCTGCTCGGCATCGTCCTCCAGCCCCTCGTAGAGCGCGCCCAGCCAGTCCGGGACGCCGGCTCCGCAGGTCTCGCTAAAGCGCTTGGTCTGGATGAAATTGTTGACCGGCAGCAGGCCGACGGCGACGGGCACGTCGATAGCACGGCCGACCAAAGCATCGCGAAAACGCAGGACGGCATCGGTATCGAAGCAATATTGGGTGATGATGCGGCTCGCCCCCGCGTCCACTTTCCGCTTGAGGTTATCGAGGTCCGCGTCCGGGCTTGCCGCTTCCGGGTGGGTTTCGGGGTATCCGGCGACCGCGATGTCGAAATTGCCCACACGCTTCAGCGCCGCGACCAGGTCGGATGCGTGGACGTGGTGATTGTCGAGGAGCTGCGCGCCATCCTTGGGCCGATCACCGCGCAATGCCACGATCTTGCGAACGCCGTCCCGCCAATAACATTCGGCGATCTCTTCGATCTTGGTCTTGGGGGCGGTCGCGCAGGTCAAGTGTGCTGCCGCCTCGAGCCCGGATTCACCCATGAGCCGCCGGACCAGGGGGGCCGTGCCCTCGGCCGGGTTGCCGCCGGCACCGCAGGTCACGGAGACGTAACTGGGCCGTAATTCGGCCAGGCGGTCCACGCTTCGCCGGAACTTGAGATCCGATGCCTCGGTTTTCGGGGGAAAGAACTCGAATGAAATACGCGGGTGAGGCAGGCGTTCTTCCAGCCAGGCAACCCGCCGCTCCGCAAAGTGAGCCGTATCATCGCTGGTCATGAGACCTTGTTCCCATCCAAGAGGTTGGTTTCGGAGAATGCAGAAAGATCGGGGGCAGCCTGGGCCGACGCACCGAGATCATGGGGCATCACCCCGCTCGGATTGCCGATCCGGGTTGCCGACCAAAGGACGACCGTGAGGGGATTTCCTTCCAGATGAACCGGTTTTTCAAAGGATAAGCCGGAATTGGTAAACCATTCTTTTAATTCGCTATCGGCAAAGCCAAGCCTGCGATGCGCATGGTCGCGGCGCAGGAATTCCTGAACATGCGGGGCAAAATCAATCACCACCAAACGCCCGCCCGGACGAAGGACACGAGCCGCCTCGCCGAGGGCGGCGCCAGGGTCGTCGGCGAAATGAAGCACATTGTGAAAAATCGCCGCATCATAGGCGCTTTCCGGCACTGGCAGACGATACATGTCGCCCTGGCGCACCTGGCAATTGCGCAGGCTGGTCTTGTCCAGATTGGCGCGGGCGACGTTGAGCATTTCGGTTGATTGATCGATGCCGAGGCCGACGCCGATATGCGGGGCCAGGAGCTGCAGAATGCGGCCGGTTCCTGTACCGATATCCAAAAGCGTCGAGGGTTTGTAGCCGTCGAACAGCTGCAAAAGGGCCGCTTCCACCTTAGCCTCGTCGACATAGAGCGAGCGCAGCTTGTCCCAACTCGCGGCATGCTCGGCAAAATAGCTGTTCGCCTGTGCCCGCCTGGCTTCCCTGACCATGGCGAGGCGTTGCCGGTCCTGGACCACGACCGGGTCGTCCGGCGGCAGCATCCGGCAGAGGTTGCGCGCCATCCGTGCCCGAGGGCCCGTCTGTGCCCGGCGATGGAAAACCCAGCTGCCTTCGGGAATGCGCTCCAGCAAGCCCGCTTCCGACAGCAGCTTCAGGTGACGGGACACTCTTGGCTGGCTCTGTCCCAGGATCTGCGTGAGTTCGCTTACCGTCCATTCGCCATGGGTGCAGAGCAGCAGCAGCCGCAAACGGCTCATATCGGCCGCGGCGCGCAGGCTGTTCAGGACATCATCGAGACTATCGGACGTTGTGGGCATGGCTTTCGGGCGTTGTAAGCTGGAATTTCACAATGACATAAGGATATTAAAAAATCTTTATATGACTATGTCAATCAAATTTACCCAAGACCGGAGGCCAAAAAAAAGCGGCCGTCAGGCCGCTCGTCGTGATCAATGCAGTGTCAGACCAGGTCGGTTCGTTCCTGGCCGCTCTCCCCCAGATCTACCCAGTATTGCCTCGGTTCGTGGTCGGGAGGATCAGAAGGAGAGCTGTAGGTACGGGGCCGATCGATATGGCGATGTCTTGGGGAAATCGGAGGTCAAAAGCCGTTTCGTAGGCTGTCCGATTCGGCGATGTCTTCCTCACGAGCGCCGAAAAGCCAGCTCATGACGGTGTTTTCGACCAAATTTCTTACGTCATCCGGGTACAATCTCAGGCTGCTCATGGCATCAGTCAGCGAACGTTCATCTTCAAAGCGTAAACCTTCCTCGAAACGATGATAGAGCAGGCTGTCTCGACCAAGGGCGGTCTCGAGGCGGTTGAGAAGGTGGTCCAGGGTCACGATACGAACATCACTCATGCAGCAGCTCCGGGATCGAGGAAAAGCCGTGGAGATTTACAGTTTGTTTACAATCGCCGTTTACACCCATGTCGAGCAATGTGAATGCTTGGTTAAATGACACACCATAATGTGCGATTAGCGATGAATTTGCTTAAAAACTGTGATGATTGTCATAGATGCATCGGTTTGGATGGCTCATTATGCCATGAAGTGGCTGGTAAATCTTGCTTGTTAACCAATTGTATCTTAAGCGTATCGGCAGATGTCGATAACGGTAGAATTGCGAAGACGCATCGCTGAATAACAAAGAACGCGGGGTCCGCTTAGGAGATCGACGTTGAAAAAGTCTGACGGGTTGAAGAGGCATCGAAGAGAACGTTCCCGCTTTCGGCAAAGGCTGGTCGCCTGGTCCGTTTTCCTGCCGGTTGTGGTACTGATGGTGAGTACGTCGCTACCTGTTGCCGCGCAGCCGAGCGCCGGCGATCCATTGGAATCATTCAATCGCGGCAGCTTTGCCTTCAACATGGCCCTGGACAAATATCTGCTAAGGCCGGTCGCCAAGACATATCGGTTCGTTACGCCGAGCTTTGTCAGAACAGGCGTCACCAACGCTCTGGAGAACCTGAAAACACCGGTGACCGTTGCCAATGATTTGCTTCAAGGGGAGCCCGAGCGGGCAACGGAAGGTGTCGGGCGTTTCATGTTCAATACCATTCTCGGCATTGGCGGGCTCGTCGATGTCGGCGGCATGCTCGGCATGCCGGAGCGTCATGAGGAGGATTTCGGTCAGACTTTAGCGGTATACGGCGTGGGCTCGGGGCCCTATATCATGGTTCCGTTGCTTGGCCCCTCCAATCCCAGGGATCTTCTCGGCACGGTCGTTGATTTCGCCTTTGATCCCTTTTCCTATGTCGCGCCCAATGGTGCGTCGCTCGGAAGACGGGGTGCGACGGTTGTTTCGTTTCGCGAAGCCAATTTGGAAACGATTGATGAGCTGCAGCGCACCAGCATCGACTTCTATGCGGCGACTCGGACCTTGGCGCAGCAGCTTCGGGAAACAGAGATAAGGAATGGAGCGCCTGCCCCCCTTGATGATCTCTATGAAGAGGACATCTATGACGAGAGCATTTTTGACGAGGACATCGATGATCTCGAAACACCAGAAGATGCAAACGGTTCGTAAAGCGATCAAACGGCGGGGATTTCTGCAGGCCTTGCCTGTCATGGCAGTCGCCTCGGTGGTGCCTTGGACATCCGCCCATGCGGCGATCTCGCCGGAGGCCGCTCAGGATGTCATCCAGACGGTTGGTCTGGAAGTTTTGGATATCCTGAAGACCGGTGGTTCGCAGGATGACAAATTCCGTAAACTCGTCGACCTTCTGGATCGATGGATCGACATCGATCTTGTCGCGAGGCTTATTCTAGCCCGGCATTGGCGCTCAGCCGACGCTGCACAGAGGGAGGAGTATCTCAAGCTCTTCCGAGCTTA
This sequence comes from Geminicoccaceae bacterium, assembly GCA_965204405.1. Taxonomy (GTDB): domain Bacteria; phylum Pseudomonadota; class Alphaproteobacteria; order Geminicoccales; family Geminicoccaceae; genus JANQPX01. Next base: position 3,274,604 of record CBDBEN010000005.1, on the reverse strand, counting down.
TGCTCTCGATAGTCTCGCCTCCAAGCTCCATATCTATAACGGCCAGGAGTTCGAGGTGACCTCATCCAAGCTGGCCGGAAAGCGTGATGCGCTGGTCAAGACGCTCATTATGAGCGGTGATCGGCCGCCGCTGCACGTCGATTGGCGGCTTCGAGAGGTGGACGGCGGCAGTCTGGTGGCAATCGACGTGATCGTGGAAAGTGTCAGCCTCATCGTCACCCAGCGCTCCGAATTTGGTGCTGTGGTCGAGCGGAGCGGCATGGACGGCCTCCTGGAAGAACTGAAAAAGCGGGTCGACAGCGCTGCCTGACCATCCTCGGGCTAAGCCTGCCGGCTGACGGGATCGCCGCCGGCGGCCATGGAGGTGAGGTACGCCTCCAGGCTGCCGGATGGGCAAAATGTCATCCCCTCTTTTGCCTCGCCCGCAATCTTGCTAGTGGTGTGGCCTCAACATCAGCGTCTCAGCAACGTTCCCGCCTGACTGGCCGTATACCATCGGCGTCGTCCTTGGAGATGGGATCGAAGGTTGTAGGCATGCCGCGAGAACCCGTTGGCACGGGTTTCAAAGGAATATGAGATGGCCGCTTACCAATACATCTATGTGATGAAGCAACTCTCCAAGATTTTTCCCGGCGGGAAGAAAATCCTGGAAGGGGTCACGCTTGCCTTTCTGCCCGGTGCGAAGATCGGGGTTCTGGGTGTCAACGGTGCCGGCAAATCCACGCTGCTCAAGATCATGGCAGGCCTGGATCAGGACTTTGGCGGCGAAGCTTGGGCGGCCGATGGTGTCAAAGTCGGTTATCTGCCCCAGGAACCGGCCTTGGATCCGGACAAGGATGTGCTCGGCAATGTCATGGAAGGAGTTGCCGAGACCAAGGCGTTGCTGGATCGGTTCGATGAGGTCTCCGCTAAGTTCGCCGAGCCCATGGATGATGCCGAAATGGACGCCGTGATGGCGGAGCAGGCCGAGCTTCAGGAGAAGATCGACGCCATCAATGGCTGGGAAATTCAGCGCACGCTCGATATCGCGATGGATGCACTTCGCTGCCCGCCGGGCGATGCTGAAGTCACCAAGCTTTCCGGTGGTGAGCGCCGGCGGGTCGCGCTTTGCCGCCTTCTGCTCTCACAGCCCGACATGTTGCTCTTGGATGAGCCGACCAATCACTTGGACGCCGAATCCGTCGCTTGGCTCGAGCGCTTCCTGCATGACTATAAAGGCACGGTCGTTGCGATCACCCATGATCGCTACTTCCTGGACAATGTCGCCGGCTGGATTTTGGAATTGGATCGAGGCCGTGGCATTCCTTACGAAGGCAATTATTCCTCCTGGCTGGAACAGAAAAAGAAACGGCTCGCCCAGGAGGAAAAGGAAGAGCATGCGCGTCAGCGCACTCTCGATCGCGAGCTGGAATGGATCAGCGCCAGCCCCCGCGCACGCCAGGCCAAAAGCAAGGCGCGAATCACGGCCTATGAGGATCTCCTCAACCAGGCGCAGGACCGAGCACCGGGTTCAGCCCAGATCGTTATTCCCGCAGGTGCCCGTCTCGGCGATACTGTGATCGACGCCGAGAACGTCACCAAGGGGTACGATGACCGCCTGCTGATCGATGGGCTCAATTTCAGCCTGCCGCCCGGTGGTATCGTCGGGGTGATCGGCGCCAATGGTGCCGGCAAGACGACGCTGTTCCGCATGATCACCGGCCAGGAGACTCCGGACGGTGGTAGCCTCAAGGTCGGCGACACGGTAGAGCTCGGCTATGTCGACCAAAGCCGGGACAGCCTCGATGCCGGTAAATCGGTCTGGGAGGAAATCTCGGACGGCCTCGATGTCCTCGAGGTCGGCAAGCGCGACGTGCATTCGAGAGCCTATGTCGCTGCCTTCAACTTCAAGGGGCCGGACCAGCAAAAGAAGGTCGGCCAGCTCTCCGGCGGCGAGCGCAACCGGGTTCACCTCGCCAAGCTCCTGAAAGCAGGCTCCAACGTCATCCTCCTCGATGAGCCCACCAACGACCTCGACGTCGACACGCTGCGTGCGTTGGAAGATGCGCTCCTGGAGTTTGCCGGCTGTGCCGTGGTCATCAGCCATGACCGCTGGTTCCTGGACCGCATCGCCACCCATATGCTGGCCTTCGAGGGCGACAGCCAGGTGGTCTGGTTCGAAGGGAACTATCAGGACTACGAGGCTGACCGCAAGCGTCGCGTCGGGGGTGATGCGGACCAGCCGCACCGGATCAAATACAAGCCCCTGAAAGTTGCCTGACTGATGTGATCAGCTCATTGATAGATCAGTTCATAGTTTGAGCTCGTACATCACCACCCCATCCAGCGGGTTGTGATAGTAGTCAGGAATTGGCGTGAAGCCAAGGGTTTCATAAATATGTCCGGCGGCTTTGAGGCGCTCGGGCATGGTATCGAGACGCATCGCGCGGTAGCCGAGCGCGCGCCCGGCATCGACGACCGCCTCGGCGAGCCTGCGGCCGATCCCGGCACCGGCAAAGCCTGGCTCCACCCAAAGCCGCTTCATCTCGCAGACACCGTCCTCCAGGGGGCGAAGGGCAACGGAGCCGGCTACCTCTCCACCGGCCTTGGCAAGCAGCAGCCGTCCGTGCGGCGGCGCATAGGCGCCGGGCAATCCGGCCAGTTCGGCCTCGAAATCTTGAAAGCAAAGATCGACATTCAGCCAATCTGCATAGGCACGGAACAGGCGGCGGCTATGTTCGATGTCCTCGGGCGTCATCGCCTGAACGATCTCGATATCGGATAGAAGGCAAGGGCTCATTCCACGCTACCCCAGCTCACGCAGATAGTAGATCAGATCCAGCGGCGGAGGCGGAACATCCGTCTGGCTGAGCTGATCATGAATCTGGCCCCGGTGGTGGGTCTGGTGATTGAAGAGGTGGAGCCAGCAAAGGTGAAGCGGCGTTTCGACGTCCGCAGGCTCCACCACCATGCGATAGCTGACGATGGTCGACATATCGGTATCGCTGTAACTTTCCGTCAGCTCGATCATCCGATCATCTTCGGCGGTCCTGGCTGCTCCCAGCGAACCGATATCATCATAGGGCTGACTGTTTAGAGCAAAGCTGGGAGCCGGCTCACGTTCGACGCGGGCAAGCCAGAGCCGGTCGCCGACAAGGATATGATTGAGTGTGCCATGGATCGAGCCGAAGAACATTTTTCGGTCTCGGTAGTAACTATCTTCGGAGAGCTGCTCGCATGCTTTGTAAAGCCGCCGATTGGCCCAGCGATTATACTGGGCCATGCGGCAGAGATGATCACGCATCATGACTACAGCCCCTCATGGAATCTCTCCGATTCACGTAGAAAGGCCAAGCGCGGTGCTGCGGTCAAGGGCAATGTTGGGCGGCAGCGGGCCCAGGCAAGCACGCCGACTGCCGCCGGTCAGACTTCCGATAGGCAGACACCAAGGCCAGCCAAACCTTATCGATCAAGGCTGCAAGGTTGAGGCTTGGCGCTTTCACCCCGCGGTCTCGAAAGAAAAGGGGCTCGATCCCGCCTGGCCCCAAAGGCAAGCCTCGATATGGGTTATAGGGTGAAGGTGGTGCGCTCTGCTTTGGATGAACGGACATATCAAGTCCCCTTGATCAGGCACCATCAGACACGCCAGAACGGCTTGGCTCCTTCGTCCAAAGCGTCAGCCTTCTCGACACCGATGTCATCAAGCATGCGGTCATCCAGTGCCAGCAAGGTTTTGCGCTGATCGGCACGCCGATGCCAGCGGCGGAACTGGTCGGCGATCGCATGCGCGGCGATCCTGAATCCCGGATTGATTTCCAGGCCCGGCACCCGCTCATAGAGAGGTTGCCGCGTGATCGTCTGATGTGCAGGCGATACCATGGCGGTTACGGCTGAGAACAAGGGGCCGAAGCCAGAGGTTTGATTATATTCTCTCATCTCGATGTCCACTTCTTACTGGAGAGAGGTAACGTCCTGCTCGGTGTATGATGTTTAATATCTTGCATATTGATGAACTTTACAAACGATGATAATTCATCTTTATCATTAAAAAAATTCATGCGAATGCCTTGCAAATGACACATCTGCCGCCTTTGACCGCCATGCGTGCCTTCGAGGTCGCCGCGCGTCATCTGAGCTTTACAAAAGCCGCCGAGGAACTGTTCGTGACGCAGGCGGCGGTAAGCCATCAGATCAAGGCGCTGGAGCATGATCTAGGCGTCTCTTTATTCCGCAGACTCAACCGGGCCCTTGCGCTCACCGATGAAGGCCAAGCGCTTCTGCCCTATGTCCGCAATGCTTTCGAGCAGCTGAATGCAGGCGTTCGGCAGCTCGAACAGCTCTGCTGTGCCGGCGCTCTCACCGTCACCACGACGCCGTCCTTTGCAGGGCAGTGGCTGGTGGGGCGCCTCGGCCGGTTGCGCAGCCAGCACCCCGATATCGAGCTCCGATTGAGCGCCACCGAACGCGAGGTGGACCTATTGCGCGATGGGGTCGATTGCGGAGTCCGTCATGGTATGGGCGATTGGCCGGGCATGCGCGTCGATCGCTTGTTTCAGGCGGCCATCGTGCCGGTTTGCAGCCCCAGTCTCCTTTCAGGCCCCATCCCCTTGGAGCAGCCTGCCGATCTTGCGCGCCACACGATCCTGCACGCCATCGATGGCGCCGATGAATGGCAGGTCTGGCTTCGAGCCGCCGGCGTCGAGGGGCTGGAGATCGAACAAGGCCTTCGCTTCGATACCGGAGAACTCGCTATCAAAGCTGCATTGAGCGGTATCGGGGTCGCGATGGGACGTCTTCCTCTGATCGATGATGATCTGGCGAGCGGACGGCTCGTAGAGCCATTCTCACTCGAGTTTGACGAACAGTGCGCCTATTATTTCATCGCTCCCGAAGCGATTGCGGACCAACCGAAAATCGAGGCCTTCCGGTCCTGGATTCTGGACGAAGTGTCGAGATCCGACGTTCCCGGCACCTAGAGCGTGGGGCCTATCGTCGCCGATTCTGATTCAGGCTGACCCGTCGATCCATGAAGTCCATCAAAGTGACGAAATCGCTTTGTCGATCGCCTTCACGATGGTCTCGGCGTCGTCGGCGGGCAGAATGAGCGGTGGCGAGATGATGATGTTGGCGCCGGAGGCTCGAAGCATGGCACCATTTTCATAAGCTAGCTGCTGCACCTTCATGCCGACCTCCGGCGACACGGGGGTTTTCGCTTTCCGGTCCGAAACCAGCTCGATCGCGGTCATCAGGCCATGCCCGCCCCGGACGTCGCCGATCAGCTCGTGGGTTATTTGTAACCTCTTGAGGCCCTCATAGAGCTGCGCTCCCCTGGCTGCGGCGTTCTCTTTGACGTTCAACCTTAGCGTTTCGGCAAGGCAGGCATTGGCGGCAGCCGCGCCGACAGGGTGGGCGGAGTAGGTGTAACCATGGCCGATGAAGCCGGCGCCATCGGCCGTTTCGAAGACTTCGGCGACGGCATCGGCGATCATGGTCGCGCCGAAGGGGAAGTAGCCATTGGTGATCGCCTTGGCCAGGCACATCATGTCCGGTTTGACGCCCCAATGACGGGAGCCCGACCAGTCGCCCGTGCGCCCGAAACCGGTGATGACTTCATCAGCGATCATCAGGATGCCGTGGCGATCGCAAATGGCTCGCATGCCCGGCATCAAGCTCGCATGGGGCACATGCACGCCGCCGGCACCCAGCACCGGTTCCATGATGAAAGCCGCAATCGTGTTGGCCCCCTCGAACGCGATCTCGTCCTCTGCCGCCGCGAGAATGGCCTCGGCAAGCCTGGCCGGATCGGTGATCCCATTCGGGGCGCGGTAAGGGTAGGGTGCCGGGAGGTGACGGCAGCCGGCCAGCAAGGGTTCGTAGGCGGTGCGAAAGCGGTTGTTGCCGTTGACCGAAGCACCGCCGAAATGGGTGCCGTGGTAACCTTTCTTCAGGCTCAGGAACTTGGTCCGGCCTGGTTCGCCGCGAAGCTTGTGATATTGCCGCGAGAGGCGAAGGGCCGTTTCCACCGAGTCGGATCCACCGCTGGTGAAAAACGCTCGCCCCATGCCTTCTTCCGCAAACCACTCGGCAAGCGTGAAGGAGAGTTCGATCGCAGCATCGTTCGAGGTGCCCGCGAATGCCGAGTAATAGGGAAGCCTATCAAGCTGCGCCGAGATCGCCTGCTTCACGGGATCACAGCTATAGCCGAGATTCACATTCCAAAGACCCCCGACCCCATCGACCACGCGATGACCGTCGATGTCGGTTATATGAACACCATCCGCGCCGGTGATGATGGTGGGCGCGTCGCTGCTCCGCAACTTGCCGGGATGTCCCATGGGATGCCAGATATGGCGGGCGTTGTTCTCTTTCAGGAAATTACTGTCTTTCATTGTACACTCCGCCGCTCTGAGCTGCATGCTGTGGCTGACATGCGCGTTGTCGACAAAAGATCCAGCGCGTGGCAAGGCTGTCGACCGTCGTCATACGCGCGCCCTCACCGTTGACATCGGAAGCAGTTTGACAGCCAAATGGCGGCAGGGAAATCATCATAACAACCGTTGACCGGCACGGTAGTCCACCGGAATGCCGAGGGGAGGAGACGTTTGATGCACAAAATCCTGATCGTGGCTGCGGCCACTCTGGCCATCGCCGGGCCCATCGCGGCTGCAGCCGAAGGCTATCCGGAAAAGCCCGTCAACTTCATCGTCCCCTGGCCTCCGGGCGATCTGGAAGATGTGCTCACCCGCATGATCGCCGAGGATTTCCAGGTAAAATATGATGTGCCGGCGGCGGTCGTGAACAAGCCGGGCGGTGGCGGCGGGCCATTTCCGGGCGCGATCGAGGTGGCGAATGCGCCGGCGGACGGCTATACGATCGGCTCGTTCGTCATCGGCATACCCGTGCTCGGGCACCAGATCGGCATCCCGGAACTTGCGCCGGAGAAATTCGACCCGCTCGGGATCTTCCTGACCTATCCGTTCGTTCTGGCTGCCGGTGCCGATGCGCCCTATTCGACCATGGAAGAGCTGGCTGTTTACGCTAAGGACAACGAGGTGGCGCTCGGCCATTTCGGCGCTCCGCTGCCGCCGACCAAGGTTTCGCTCGCTTACGCCAAGAATGCTGGTTTCGAATGGGGCTCCGAAGCGGCGTTCGATATGCTGGACTGCAACACGCTCGCAAGCGGCGACGCCGATGTGATCAACACGACCCTGCAGCTGGTTCTTCCTTGCGCCGACGATATCAAGATCCTGGCCTCGGTTACCGATGAGCCGGTCCGTGACGGTGTGCCGACCATGGGTGAGCTTGACCCCGCCTTGAGCCTGGCCCTCTGGAATGGCCTGTTCGTCACCAAGGACACGCCAGCCGATGTGCGCGAGAAAATCATCGCGGTTGCCAAGGAAACGGTGATGTCGGAGCGCGCGCAAAAGCTCGCAAAGGAAACCGGTGCGCTGGTCTATTGGCAGGATGCCGAAACCGCAGCGGCACGGATCGTGGAGGATATCGAAACCTTCGCCAAGATCGGCGCCATCCTCGAATAAGTCGGCGGAACCGACGGCCCGGACGGGCGCCGGGCCCTGGGGCAGATGACGGGAGGTCACGACAGCCATGAGCAGCGGGGATGAAGAAAATGCCCGTCCGGGCGGTCTGATCTTCGCTTCCGTGTTCCTTGCCGCTGCTCTGTTTCTGCTTTCGCAATTGGGCTCTCAGGCAAAGTTCTCGGCCAAAGGCCAGCTATTTGCCGAGCCGGCATTCTGGCCTGCGGTCGGGGTCATCGGCATGTCGCTGTTTGCCGGGCTGCATTGTCTCGGCCAATTCAGGCAGCGCGGCCGGTTTGGCGGTCTCCGCGAGGCCGGCATCTGGCTGAAATCGCTCGAATATCTGATCTGGTTCATGGTCTATGTCTTTGCAGTGCCGATCATCGGCTATTTGCCGGCAAGCTTGATCTTTGCGACGTTGCTGGCTTTTCGGGCCGGATACCGGCATCGGCGAATGATCGGAGCCGCTGGCCTGATGGCGCTGGGCGTCGTTCTGCTGTTCAAGACGGCGCTGTCGGTAAAAATTCCGGGCGGCGCCCTTTACGAGTATCTGCCGGACACGCTGCGCAGCATCGCCATGATCAATTTCTGAGCCGATGGACCTGTTGATCGAAAGCCTCTCCATTCTCGCCCGCTGGGATGTCGGCCTGGCCCTGCTGGTCGGCTCGATCGGCGGGGTGATCATTGGCGCCATTCCGGGTGTCGGCCCGGCGGTCGCCATCGCAATCCTGTTGCCCGCGACCTTCTCCCTCGATCCCATCGTCGGGCTGACGGTGCTGCTTGGCATTTACGGCTCCTCGATGTATGGCGGCGCCATTCCCGCCATCCTGATCAACACACCCGGCACGGCGGTCAACGCGCTCACCACCTATGACGGCTACCCGATGACCAAGCGCGGCGAAGGCCGCCGAGCCCTAAGCCTCGCTTATTCCGCCTCTTTCTTCGGCGGTGTTTTTTCCGTGATTTGCCTGATCCTCCTTTCTCCGGTGCTCGCCAAGGTCGCACCGATGTTCGGCAGCCGCGAGATCTTTCTGGCTGCTCTCCTGGGCATCATCCTGGTGATCCTCGCCCATCGCGGCCAGGTCATGGCAGCCGGCATGATGGCCTGCTTCGGCATCTGGCTGAACACCATCGGCCTGGAACCGATCCAGTATTCCCAGCGCTACACCTTCGGCCAAAGCTGGCTCTCCGGCGGCATCGATTTGATCGTCGTGGTGCTCGGCCTGTTCGCCATCAGCCAGGCCTTTTTACTGCTCGTCGAACGGGATCAGTCACCGAAGGCCGAGTCGGTGTCCGGCGGATTGTTCCAAGGGTTCCGCGAACTCCTCAACCATCCACGGGTCGCCTTTGTTTCCTCATCCTTCGGCGTCGGCATGGGCATGATCCCGGGCGTCGGCGAATTCACCGCACAGTTCCTGTCCTATACCTCGGCAAGGCGAACCTCCAAGACGCCGGAGCAGTTCGGCAAGGGCGCACCCGAGGGGCTGATTGCAGCCGAGGCCGCCAACAATGCCGTGCCCGGGGCTGCGATGATCCCGCTCCTGGCGCTCGGCATTCCGGGCGAGGCGCTGACCGCGATGATGCTCAGCGTCTTCTATGTCCACAATGTCGTGCCGGGACCCGGTCTGTTTCAAAACCAGCTCGACTTCGTCGTCGCCCTCTATCTGGCACTCCTGGCATTGAACCTTCTGGTGGTCGCCTTCCTCCTGGTCTCGACCAACCAGCTCCTGAAGGTGATCAGGATTCCAACGCGTTTCCTCGGCGTTTCGATCCTCACGCTAAGCTTCGTCGGCGTCTATTCGCTCCGCAACAACCCCGTCGATTGCGCCATCGCCGGTGCTTTCGGTGTGTTCGGGTTCATCTTGAAACGCCTGAACCTGCCGATCGTACCGATTATCCTGGGCATGGTTCTCGGCGGCATCATGGAAGCCAAGCTACGCACCTCGATGATGCGGGTGAAAACACCGCTCGACTTCATCGACCGCCCGATCGCGTTTCTTCTGTTCGCTATCATCCTTATCGTTCTCGGCCTGCATCTCCGGTCACTCTGGCGGGAGCGGAACGGGCGGAGCCGGTCGTCAAGGGAAGCCAAGACATGACCGACAAGACTATTCTCGTCGTCGGCACCTATGACACCAAGGAAGAGGAGCTCGCCTACATCGCCGATCGCATCCGTGCCCGGGAAGGCGGTGTTCTGACCATGGATGTCAGTGTGCTCGGCAATTCGGGCCGGCCTTGCGACATCGGCAAAAATCAGGTCGCTGAGGCGGGCGGGAGTTCCATAGAAGCTGCCATCGACTGCGGCGACGAGAATACTGCCATGCAGATCATGGCGCGGGGGGCCTCAGCGGAGGCCGCACGCTTACACCGCGAAGGCAAAGTCGATGGCGTCATCGTTCTCGGCGGCACCATGGGCACTGATCTGGCGCTGGATGTCTGCCAGGCCCTGCCGCTCGGTGTGCCGAAATATGTCGTCTCCACCGTCTCGTTCTCGCCGCTGATCCCCGCAGACAGGCTGTCCCCGGATATCCAGATGATCCTCTGGGCAGGCGGGCTCTACGGCCTGAACTCGGTCTGCAAATCCTCGCTCGGTCAAGCGGCGGGGGCGGTTCTGGGTGCCGCTCGCGCGGTCGAGCCCCCGAAAGCCGATCGCCCGACCATCGGTATGACCTCGCTCGGCTCATCTTGCCTTTCCTATATGAAACTCTTGAAACCCGCCTTGGAGCAGCGCGGCTTCGAGGTCGCCATCTTCCATGCGACCGGCATGGGCGGCATGGCCTATGAGAGCATCGCCGCCAAGGGCGGTTTTGCTTGCGTGATGGACTTCGCCTTGCCCGAGCTTGGCAATCTCCTGGCGGGATCGGTGGTCAATGCCGGCGCCGATCGCATGTTGAACGCCGGCCGTGCCGGTATCCCGCAGTTGATCGCGCCCGGCTGCCTTGATCTGATCGACTTTGCCGGCTGGCAGGAGATTCCCGAGCAATATGCCGATCGCCCGTTTCATGCGCACAACCGATTGATCAAGTCATCCGGCCTCAATGAGGAAGAGCGCCGTGAAACCGCCCGCGAGATCGCCAACCGTTTGGCTCAGTCCTCCGCGCCTGCCCATGTGCTCCTGCCGACCCATGGCATCGAAGAATGGGACAAACCAGGCGAGCCCGCCCACGACCCGGACGGCCTGGCCGCCTTCCTCGACGAAATGCGAAAGGTCATCAATCCGCCGGTGGCGCTTACCGAAATCGACGCCCACATCAATGATCAGGCCTTTGCCGATGCGGCGCTGGAGGTCTTCGACGGTTGGGTGGCCGATGGCATCGTGAAGGTCTGACCGCGATGGCGGATGATCGCTACGACATCCTGTTCGAACCTGTAAAGATCGGGCCGGTTACGGCGCCGAACCGGTTCTATGCGGTGCCGCACGCGACTGGCCACGGATGGTCCCAGCCGGAAGGGGCCATCGCGCTTCGATCGATGAAGGCCGAAGGCGGCTGGGGCACGGTTGCCGCGCAGATGACCGAGATCGCCCCCGACAGCGACTTGGCCAATCACCCTATGGATCGCCTTTGGGACGAGCGCGACCTGCCGGTGCACGCCGCCCAAGTCGAGGCGATCAAAAAACATGGGGCACTCGCTGCGATCGAGCTTGCCCATGGCGGCATGCGCGCGCGCAACTACACGACAGGCCTTCCCGTCAACGGCCCCAGCAACCTGCCGATCCTCCGCCCGGAAATACCGCTTCAGGCGCGTGCGATGGATCTCGCCGACATCCGGTCGTTCCGCGAAACGCACAAAGCCGCCGCCTTGAACGGTAAAAAAGCAGGCTACGACATCCTCTACGTCTACGCTGCCCATGATCTGTCGCTGCTCAGCCATTTCATCTCTCGTCGGGCCAACCGGCGAAGCGATGCCTATGGCGGCCCGCTTAAAAACCGGATGCGACTCTTGCGCGAGGTGCTGGAGGACACGCTGGAAGTGGCTGCGGGTGACTGTGCCGTCGCCCTTCGTTTCAGTGTAGCCGAGCCCGGCAGGACTGTCGGGCTGACCCATGACGGTGAGGGCAGGGACGTTGTCGAGGCGCTCGCTGCCCTGCCGGATCTTTGGGACGTCAACATCTCGGGCTGGCCTGAGGACAGCGCGACCTCGCGCTTTGCCGATGAGGGGTTTCAGCTTCCCTTCACCGATTTCGTGGCGTCGATCACATCGAAGCCCGTGGTCGGTGTGGGGCGGTTTACCTCGCCGGATCTGATGGCGTCTCTCGTCCGAAAGAAACGCCTGGATCTGATCGGCGCCGCACGCCCAAGCATTGCCGACCCCTTCCTCCCCACCAAGATCCGAGAAGGCCGGACCGATGAAATCCGCGAATGCATCGGCTGCAATATCTGCGTCAGCATGGACGGCTATGGCGTGCCGCTTCGCTGCACCCAGAACCCGACCATCGCCGAGGAATGGCGGCGCGACTGGCATCCGGAGATCGTGCCGATCACGCGGGATCGAAAGTCCTATCTCGTCGTGGGCGCCGGCCCTGCCGGCTTGGAATGCGCTTGGACCTTGCTGCGCGCCGGCCATCGGGTCACCATCGCCGACGCACGGCCGGAGCCCGGCGGACGGATAACCCGAGAAGCTGCTTTGCCCGGCCTCGGCGCTTGGAGGAGAGTGCGCGATCATCGCGTCCATCAGATCCGGCAGCGTGCTGATGCGGACCTTTATCTCTCCAGTCCGATGACGGCGGAGGACATCGAAGGCTTCGACGCGGATGGCATCGTCATCGCGACCGGCAGCCGCTGGCGGAATGACGGAGTAGGCTCGACCAATCCTTTCCCGCTGGCGCTTGGAGACGAGGTTCTGACACCGGATGACGTGATGGCTGGCGGGGAGGGGCGGATCGAGCCGGATCCCGGCAGGGCCTCCAAAGCTGTCATCGTTTATGATGACGACCACTTCTACATGGCGAGCGTGATCGCCGAGAAGCTTGCGGGCAACGGACATCGGGTCGCCTATGTGACACCTTTACCCACAGTCGCGACCTGGACCGATCTGACCTTGGAGCAAGGGCGCATCATCGAGCGGCTGAATGACCTCGGCGTCGACCTCCACGTCAATGTGAAGATGCAAAAGGAGCGGCTCTTCGTCAGCACCTTGACCGACGAGACCGTCAGTCTTCAGGCGGACCGATTGATTATCGTCGGTGCACGCCTGCCGAATGATAAACTCCATGTGTCGCTTGAGGCATGTCAGCTTGGCCGCCCGATCTGGCGGACAGGCGACGGCCTCGTTCCGGGAACCATTCAGGCAGCGGTATTCTCGGGGCATCGTACGGCACGCCTCATCCTTGGAGACGTTCACGGCGAAAGAACATTCCGCCGTGATATCCCGGCCCTTTCGTGAGCCTGCTGCTGTCGATTCCTCATGGTGGGGAGTAAGGACTGCGCCGCTGCTCGCGAAAGCTGCTATTCGAGGATGCCGTTCCCCGCAGCTGGTTTGCCGGCGGGAAGCTCTATACAACGGGAATATTCAATCCGCTTGGAAACTGCTCCACGGCGGTTGTAGCAGCCCTTGATGCGGCCGGCTGGACGGAGGCCGGACAGCCATCGGGCAATGGGAAAGAAACGGAACGGGAGGAGGCCGGATCACGCCGATGCAAAAACTATCACAACAGAAATTCGGCGTTGGTCAGCCGGTCTCGCGGAAAGAAGATCCGAAGCTCATCACCGGACAGGGGCTGTTTACCGACGACATCAATATCCCCGGACAGGCCTTTGCCGTGATTCTGCGCTCGCCGGTCGCTCATGGCGATATCAAGCGGCTCGATACCAAAGAGGCGCTGGCCCATCCAGGCGTGCTCGCTATCTACACCGGCGATGATATGGTGCGTGCCGGCTATGGCGAGCCGCGCTGCGGTCTGCCTCTCAAGAGTGCTGACGGGACCGACTTATTTGCGCCGCCAAGGCAATTGATGGCCCGAAGTCGTGTTCGTCATCGAGGTGAGGTCATCGCAGTCGCGGTGGCGGAAACCGAGGCTGCGGCCAGGGATGCGCTTGAGCTGATCGACCTCGAGATTGAGCCGCTTGCGGCGGCGGTCGATCCGGAACGCGCCCTGCTGGATGATGCTTCCGAGGTGCATGAGGGCCATTCCAATCGATGCCTGGACTGGCGCTATGGCGATTGGGACGAGGTTGGCCGGGCCTTTGTCGAGGCGGCGCATGTCAGCCGGGTCAAACTCATCAACAATCGTGTTGTGGTCGCCTCGATGGAGCCACGGGCCGCCGTTGCCTCCTTTGATCCGGATGGGCATCGCTATACGCTCCGGGTCGGCTGTCAGGGAGCATTCGGGCTGCGCGAGGGGCTGGTTGGGCTATTGCGCGTGGCTCATCATCAGGTCCGCGTGTTGACCGGTGATGTCGGCGGGTCGTTCGGCATGAAATCGGCAGCCTATCCCGATTACGTTCCGCTCCTGCATGCCGCAAGAGAACTCGGCCGGCCGGTCAAATGGTGCGATGCCAGAAGCGACAGCTTTCTTTCCGATCAGCAGGGGCGGGCGACGGTGATCGAAGGTGAGCTGGCGCTGGATGAAGCAGGGCATTTTCTGGGCGTTCGCGTTCATCATATCGCGGATATGGGTGCCTATCTCACGGCCTTCGGCCCGGCTATGCCGAGCGTCAACATGCAGAAAAACCTGCCAAGTCTCTATAGCACGCGTGCCATGGCGATCAGAACCGAGTGCGTCTTCACCAACACCGTCCCCATCGGACCCTATCGCGGTGCCGGACGGCCGGATGCCAATTATGTCATGGAGCGTTTGATCGATACCGCGGCAAGGGAAACCGGACGTGATCCTGTGGCGCTCAGGCGGCTCAACCTCATTCCTGCCGCCGCCATGCCTTATCAGGCCTTATCCGGCCTCACCTATGACAGCGGTGATTTCGAGGCAGTGCTGACCCGAGGTCTCGAAAAAGCGGATTGGGCCGGTTTCGATGCCCGTTGCAAGGAGAGTGCCCAACGCGGCTTGATCAGAGGGCGGGGGCTTGCCTGCTATCTCGAAGTCACGGCCCCGCCCCGTCCCGAGATGGGGGGCATTCGCTTCGAGGAGAATGGCCGGGTCAGCCTGATCACCGGCACACTTGACTACGGCCAGGGACACGCCTCCGCCTTCGCCCAGGTCGTGGTGGACAGGCTCGGCCTCCCTTTCGAGCTGATCGACCTCGTGCAGGGAGACAGTGATCAGCTTATCGCAGGAGGCGGAACAGGCGGCTCGCGCTCGATCATGTCGAGCGGCAAGGCGCTGGTCGAAGCATCCGCCGAAGTGATCGAACGCGGACGCGCCCTTGCGGCCCACCATCTCGAGGCCGCCCTCGCCGATGTCGAATTCGGTGATGGAGCCTTCAGGATTACCGGCACGGATCGTCAGGTTTCGCTTATCGAGCTTGCGAGCACGGTCAAGACCATGACAGCTCTTCCCGAGGACCTGACCGCAACCCTCGATGTCGCCATGATCTCGGAGGCGCCGCCTTCCGCCTTTCCCAATGGTTGCCACATTGCCGAGATCGAGATCGATCCCGAAACCGGCGGCATTACGGTCGACCGCTACATCGCCCTCGACGATTTCGGCACGCTGGTCAACCCGATGCTTGCCGAAGGGCAGGTGCATGGCGGCGTGGTGCAGGGGATCGGCCAAGCGCTTCTCGAGCGCGCCGTCTATGACGACAATGGCCAGTTGCTGTCCGGGTCGTTCATGGACTATGCCCTGCCGCGCGCGGATGATCTCACGGCGATCGACGTCGATTTTCATGCCGTGCCGGCAGCCAGCAATCCGCTCGGGGTAAAGGGCTGCGGCGAGGCGGGCGTCACCGGCGCCTTGCCGGCGATCATGAACGCAGTCACCGATGCCCTGGCGAGGCGAGGGGCGCCGCCGGTCGATATGCCGGCAACGCCGGAGCGTATCTGGTCGGCGCTCCGGTCGGCCGCGACTTGACGACATCTGACGTGAAGGAACCAAGCACATGGAACGAAGAGCACAGATCATCCGCCTGAAGGCGGAGGATATTCCGGAATACAAACGCATCCATGCCGAGGTATGGCCGGACGTTCTCAACATGATCTCGGCCTGCGGCATCAGGAACTACTCGATTTTCCTGCGCGAGCCGGAAAATCTGCTGTTTGCCTATTTCGAATATCACGGCGACGATTTCGCAGCCGATATGGCCAAGATGGCAGTCGATGAGGCGACGCAGCGCTGGTGGAAAATTACCGATCCGATGCAGAATGCCCTGGAAAGCTGCGCCGAGGGCGAATGGTGGGCGCCGGCCGAACTGGTGTTTCACACCGATTGAAATCGAGACCTCGGGTGAGGCAACATGGCTGTGCATGCTGGCGGGCAGGGGAGGATGATATGAGCAAGTCAGGTGACATCATCGTCATAGGTGCGGGCATCATCGGGGCATCGATTGCCTATCATCTGGCAAGGCGCGGCGCCGATGTCGTCATCCTCGATCGGACCGGTCCCGCAGCCGAGGCCACCGGCAAGTCCTTCGCCTGGATCAATGCCAACCATACCGCCGACGACCACTACCACCGGTTTCGCTATCAGAGCCTTACGGAATATCACCGCCTGGATCGGGAACTGAACGGCGCTCTCGGTCTACAATGGGGCGGGGCTCTCTGCTTCGATGTCGACGGCGAGGCGCTGGATCGGCGCCTCGAGCGCTTTCAGGCACTGGGCTATCCGGTCGAGGCGGTTTCCGGAAACCAATTCTCCGATCTCGAGCCCAACTACCAAAACCCGCCGGAGCGCGCCTTGCGCTCGGCACTTGAGGGCTGCATCGAGCCGATCAGGGCGAGTTCGGCACTCATCGATGCTGCAGCGGACCTCGGCGCAAGGACGATGTACGGCGCCGATGTCACCGCACTTCTGCAGACCGGCCAACAGGTGACGGGCGTCGACACCGATGGCGGCAGGATCGAGGGCAAAGCCGTCATCGTCGCTGCCGGAATCGGTGCATCGCCGCTTCTGGCCAGTGCCGGGATCGATCTGCCCATGGCCAACCGGCCGGGCGTGATGCTGCACAGCAGGCCGGTCGAGCCGGTCCTCAGCCATGTCATCTGGGGGAACCGCATCCACATCAAGCAGCAGACCGATGGCCGGCTGGTCATCGGTGAAATCTTCAGCGACGGCCAGCTCGACGATGACCAGAGCGCCGTTGCGGAGCAGATGCTGGCCGACGTCAGGCAATGCCTGCCGGGCATCGATATCGAGATCGAGCGAACCACGATCGGCATGCGCCCGATCCCGAAAGACGGCATGCCGGTGGTGGGGCATCCCTCGGGCAAGGAGGGACTCTATATTGCCGTCGCGCATAGCGGCATCACGCTCGCCCCCATCATCGGCCGCATGGCAGCGGAGGAAGTCCTGGATGGGGTCACCTTCGCCGCGCTGGCTCCCTACCGCTTCAGCCGTTTCTCCTGAGGCGGTTCTACCGATCGATCCTGGAGATCCAGGAGTCATCCGCCGAGGCGTTCAGGAACGTGATGGCCGGCCCGCATCATGCAACTCCTTGAGTTTTGGGCAAAAAACCTTACATATCAAACAATTGCATCGCATCCGATAGGCTGGCGCCTGGCAAGTTTATGCTGTGGACATTCCACCGACTTCGATCATAGTCTATCACCTCTTCGATCCCCTGCTTTTGAAGGCTGCCGATGACTAAGACTGCGACCATCGCCGAGGAGCAAGCTGCTATCCGCGAGGATTTCGAGCTGTTCGATGATTGGCGGGAGAGGATCGAATATGTCCTGGAGCTCGGCAAGACCCTGGCACCTTTTCCTGAAGAGCACCGGACCGACACCAACAAGGTCCATGGCTGCCAGTCCCAGGTCTGGATGGTCGCCGAAACCGACAGCTCATGCGGCAGGCTCCGCATCCAGGCGGACAGCGATGCGTTCATCGTCAAGGGCCTGATCGCCCTCCTGCTTCGCCTCTACGCCGACCGCGAACCCAAGGAAATTCTCGCCAACCCGCCCGACGTGTTCGAGGAGATCGGTCTCGGCAAGCATCTGAGCCCCACCCGCGCCAACGGCCTGCACGCCATGGTCAAGCGTATCCAGCAACTCGCTACCGCCGCCGTCCACGGAACGGTGGTGTGAGTGGTGTGACCACATCAGTGGTATGACCACCTCATGGGGTTGCCGGCCGCAGCGGCCAAGATCGGCGGTATGCGCCCAGGTTTTCCAGCTCTGGTTTTCTTGGTTTGTTGGAGCGTTTTCGCTCGGCATTAAAATAAGCTGACTATGCCAAAGTGAATCTGCCGTTTCGGCGGTACCTTCAGATCCTCGGCCCTCTTGCGGGATGCGTCGGCGAAACGGCCGGGATTCCCGCTGGCTTGACCTGCCGGTAACCTTGATTACCCTTGATCTTACCGATCAATGGTTAATGAACCGTTACAGCAAGAAGGCCTTTTTCGATGTCCGGTCATCTGATCGACGAGAGCGCCAAGGGTGTCTTCATCATCGCCGCCACGCCATTTCACGGGGACGGCGCCCTGGATCTCGCCAGTCTGGACCGGCTGATCGGCTTCTATATCGAAGCGGGCGTCCACGGCATCACCATCCTCGGCATGATGGGCGAGGCGCAAAAACTGACCTTCGACGAGCAGCGCCAGGTGATCGACCGCGTCTTGAAACAGGTCGCGGGCGAGGTGCCCGTGGTGGTCGGCGTCAGCGCCCCCGGCCTTGCCCATCTGGGCGCGCTCAGCAACGAGGCCATGTCGGAAGGCGCCGCCGGCGTCATGATAGCGCCACCGCCCGGTCTCGCCACCGACGAGCAGATCGAGGGCTATGTCCGCCAAGCCATCGACGCCGTCGGCTACGACGTCCCGGTCGTCCTCCAGGACTACCCGCAGGCAACCGGCGTCCACCTCTCCGTCCCCCTCTTCAACCAGCTCGTCGACGCGCTTCCGCAAATAAAAGTCCTGAAACATGAGGACTGCCCCGGCCTCGCCAAGATCACCCGCATCCGCAACACCGCCGAGCGTGACAACCACCGCCGCGTCTCCATCCTGGTCGGCAATGGCGGCCTCTACCTCCCCCTCGAACTCGCCCGAGGTGCCGACGGCGCCATGACCGGCTTCGCGTTCCCCGAACTCCTGGTCGAAGTCTACGCCCGCTTCCGCGAGGGCGAAGAAGACGAAGCCTTCGATCTCTTCGACAGCTACCTCCCCCTCATCCGCTACGAACAACAACCCGGCATCGGCCTCGCCATCCGCAAGCAGATCTTGCATCAGCGCGGCATCATCCAAAGCGCCGCTTTAAGGGCGCCTGGGCCGAAGCTAGATCGGGATGATTTTTTTGAACTTAACCATCTCCTAACTCGGGCTGACACCGCCCAGCGGTGACTTGGGTTTGGTGAGGTTGGGGCGTTGATGCATCTTCGAGAACTTCCATAGAGCCGCACTCTTGATGCTTTTGTAGTCAGCATCTATTAAACTTTGGGCAGAACTAGTGGATAGCGATATTCAGCTAAGAGTGTGTCCATGGACCCGTTAATCCAGCTTGCGTTTAACATCTACAGCAGCCCCGGCGTTTTTGTTCCGCTTCTTGGCTCGGGGATATCACGCTCAGCAGGCATTCCTACCGGCTGGGAGGTGGTTATTGATCTAGTTCGTCAACTCGCAGCCCTCGAAGAAGAGGAATGCGGTCTAGACCCTGAAGCTTGGTTTATAGAGAGGTATGGCAAGCAGCCTGACTACTCTTTGCTCTTGGATCAACTGACGCCCACCCCAACTTTGCGGCAACAAAGACTTCGAAGCTATTTTGAACCGACAGAAGAGGAGCGAGACCAGGGGAAGAAGATCCCGACAGCCGCTCATAAGGCTATTTCGCGTCTGGTTAAGGCTGGCGCCATCCGTGTGATTATCACCACCAACTTCGACAGGCTTATGGAACTCGCCTTAGAGGCTGACGGCATCGTTCCGACTATCATTGATGGACCGGACGCGGCAAAGGGAGCGATCCCAATCGTCCATTCTGACTGCACGCTAATCAAGGTGCATGGCGACTACCTAGATACAAGAATAAAGAATTCGACAGCTGAGTTAGGACAATATGACGACACAATGGACCAACTTCTTGATCAAGTTTTTGATGATTTTGGCCTAATAGTATGTGGTTGGTCAGCTGATTACGACATTGCATTACGGGCAGCGATCAAACGGACGCCTTCTAGGCGTTACCCGCTATACTGGGCGACACGTGGAATACCTTCAGAAGCTGCGGGCAATCTGATTAAGTCGCGGAAGGCTGTCGCTATCGAGATCAATTCAGCGGACGAATTCTTCACACTGCTTGAACAGAAACACGAAGCGATCAAAAGATTTTCCCAACCTCATCCTCTGTCAAAAGAAGCGGCTGCAAATACACTGAAGCGTTATCTCAGCGAGGAACGGTTTAAGATTGATTTATGGGATTTCGTTAAGGCTGAGACGAGGCGTTCGAAACAGGCAGTCATTGCTGTCGATAAGCGAGGAGCGGTTGGAAATACTGACCTTCTGGAGTTTTTACATCGCGTTAAATCATATGAGGAGGGATCAGCCGTTTTGCGAAGGCTTTTCGCCGTGGGTTCCTATTGGGCGTCTCCGAGAACTTCAGAGCTTTGGTCAGATTGTTTTGCAAGCATTATCGCGTCGGACTTGGACGCGAGCGGTAACGCAGACTATCTGAATATACGAGCGTACCCTGCCTTACTGCTGAAATACTGTATTGGCATCAGTGCCATGTTGACAGGACGCTACGAAGTGTTTGCAAATATTTGCAGAAAAAAATTACCTGGACCATTTGCCCGAGGAGACCAAATCGGAATCTCGATCATCAATAATAAGATCATCCGGCCCGACCTATCGAATCATTTGCAAAATTCGGCTCTTGAAACAAATCTGAGTTACTACACACCCTTGAGTGATTATATACATGATTTGCTTAGCGAAGATTTCGAGGAATTTATTGTAGATCAGAAAGAATATACCAGGTCCTTTGATAAGTATGAATATCTGGCTGGATTGGTGCATTTGGACCTTGTGCTCGAAGCTAATCCGGATACTCACATTGCGCTTCCAGTCGGCGCTTACCGCCATCGTAACTGGGATAGCTACGGTGGTGGTAGCCACATCGGCAAAGAGATCAGGGGTGAAATCGAGAAATTTGGGGAGAATTGGGCACCATTGAAGGCCGGACTTTTTGGCGGAAATATAAGTCGAGCAATCACGATTTGGGAGAAAGCTAACAAATTCTTGCAAAGCAGCTCATTTGCACAGTGGCAACTGTAGAGTTTGTCCAGATATGATCATCGTGGCGAAGCTAATTTGAACTATACACACGATGTGCTACAATCAATATTCTCCTGGATCAGCTCAAAATCGTTCATTGCAGTTGACATGCGGTAATGTTGCCTAATATCAATAGTAATTCTTGAAAATGTTCCTAATTTAGTTTAGATTTATCATCATCACCACGAACCTAAATCAACGCCGGGGTGTGTCGCCCCCCCTCAAAAACCAAACGAACCCGAAGCCCTTCTATACTGCCAGTTTTAGCATGTTGAGCACCCGTCGAGGCCACCCCGCCTCGGGGCCAGGGCTAAACAAACAAATCCACCGTTTCGAACTTGGTCACATCCACCAGACCCACATCGGAAATCCTAAGTTCCGGAATCACGACGAGGGCTAGGAGGGAGTGTTGCATGTAGGCGTTGTTGAGGGTGCAGCCGGCGGCTTGCATGGCGCGCCCGAGGTTTTCGGCTTGTTCGGCGACGATTTCGGCGCGTTTTTCGGACATGAGGCCGGCGATGGGCATGTCGATCAGGGCTTGTTCCTTGCCGTTGCTGTAGAAGACCACGCCGCCGCCGACGTCGCCCAGGCGGTTGGCGGCTTTGGCCATGTCGTCCCGGTTGGTGCCGACGACGATCATGTGGTGGCTGTCATGGGCGACGGTGGAGGCCATGGCACAGGGGATATTGTAGCCGAAGCCCGAGACGAAGCCGTTGGTCACGGCACCGGTAGCCCGGTGACGCTCGACTAAGGCGATTTGGGCAACATCGTTGCCAGGATCGACATCAACGACGCCGTTGGTGACGGTCAGGTCAGCTTCAAGCGCTTTTGTGGGGGCCTGGTTCTCGATGACACCAATAACCCGCGCCCGCACGTTGCGGGCACCCTCCGGCGCAAAAACAACGAAGTCCGCGTCGGACAGTTTTTTGCCCATGTTAACGGTTTGTTTAGCATAATCGGGGTAGGTAAAGGCCGGGACATCGATGATGAGGCGGCCTGCTTCTGCTAAGTGAACGCCGTGTGCGTACACACTGTCGATCGTCATCGATGGAAGGTCGGAAACGATCAGAAAATCGGCGAGGCGGCCAGGGGTGATGGAGCCGATTTCGCGCGAAAGATTGAAATGTTCGGCGGTGTTGAGGGTCGCCATCTGGATGGCGGTGATGGGTTTGAGCCCTTGCTCGATGGCATGGCGGACGACGCGGTTCATATGGCCGTCATGGACGAGGGTGCCGGAGTGGCTGTCGTCCGTACAAAGAATAAAGTTTCGGGAATCAAGGCCGTGTTCGGTGATGGCTTTGATCTGCGAGGCGACATCGTACCAGGCGGAGCCGAGCCGGAGCATGGCTTTCATGCCCTGGCGCACGCGCGCGATGGCGTCTTCGAGGCGCGTCCCTTCGTGGTCGTCCTCGGGCCCGCCGGCGACATAGCCGTGGAACATGTGATCGAGGATGGGGCTCGCATAGTGCCCGCCGATGGTTTTCCCCGCGGCCACGGTGGCCGCGATCTCGCCGACCATGGTCGGGTCGTTGTTGGCCACGCCCGGAAAGTTCATGACCTCGCCAAGCCCGACGATATTGGGCCAGGTCATGGCTTTCGCGACATCGGCGGGGCCGATCTCGGCGCCGGCATGTTCGAGGCCGGGGGCGGAGGGGACGCAGCTCGGCATCTGGACGTAGACGTTGATGGGCGCGCCCACGGCCTCGTCATGCATGAGCTTGACGCCATCCAGGCCCAGGACATTGGCGATCTCGTGGGGATCGATGAACAGCGAGGTCGAGCCGTGGCGGGCGACGGCGCGGCAGAACTCGGTGACGGTGATCATGCCGCTTTCGACATGCATATGCGCATCGCAGAGGCCGGGGAGGAGGTACCGGTCGCCGGCATCGATGACTTTTGTATCCGGGCCAATGCAGTGGTCGGCGTTCTCGCCAACGTAAGCAAACCGTCCGCCGGAGGCGGCCACATCCGTGTTCGGGAGGATTTCGCCTGAATGGACATTCGCCCAGCGGCCGTTCTTGACCACGAGATCGGCGTGAGCCCGGCCGGTGGCGACATCGACCAGCGTTGGGGCAAGCTCGGTCCAGGATTTCACGGGCGGCATCTTTTGGGACTCCCTGCAGGCGGCAGACAATGTTGTTTTGTCTCAGAACCGGCGGCGTTTGGCCAGGAGGTTGTTGGCGAGATTGGTGATCACGAAGCCGAAAGCGGCGGCAACGGCGATCGAGGGGCCGGCGGGGGTGTCCAGGTGGAGTGAGGCATTCAGGCCTGCCGCGACCGCGACGATGCCGATGGCGGCGGCAAGACCCGCCATGCCTTCGGGCGTGCGCGCAAGCGGTCGGGCTGCTGCTGCGGGGATGATCAGCATGGCGGTGATCAGAAGGACGCCTACGATTTTCATGGCGATCGCGATGAGCAGTGCCAGTAGCAGGTTGAGAAGAAAGCGGTCATTCGCGGGATTGCCGCCTTCGGCATAGGCCAGCTCTTCGTTCAAGGTGGCGTTCAGGAGGCTGTTCCAATAGCGCCAGAGAAGGAGCCCGATAACCAGGGCGCCGCCCCAGATATAGCCGAGGTCGGCGGTCGACACGGCGAGCACGTCGCCGAAGAGATAGGCCATGAGGTCGACCCGGATATTGTCGACAAGGGCTATCGCGACCAGGCCGAGCGCCAGGCCTGCATGGGCAGCGACGCCCAGCACCGTGTCCATGGCATAGCGGCCGCTGGCAAGGGCTGCGGTGCCGATCGCCATGAGGGCCGTGATGACGAAGACGCCTGCAAGGACCGGCAGGTCGGTGGCAAGCGCCAAAGCGACGCCCAGGAGAGCCGCATGCGCAGTCGCATCCCCGAAATAGGCCATGCGCCGCCAGACGACGAAGCAGCCAAGAGGCCCGGCGATCAGGGCAACCCCGGCACCGGCGAGGAAAGCCCGAACAAGAAAATCATCAAGCATGCGGGTGCCGCCCACGCGGTTCACTAGAGGCTTGTTGATCGTCATGGTGGTGGTGATCATGCTCGTGGCGGTAGAGCGCAAGCGCGCCGCCGGTGCCGTGGCCGAAGAGTCGTTGATATTCAGGATGATCGCGCACCAGGGTCGGCGTGCCCTGGCAGCAGATATGGCCGTTCAGGCAGACCACGCGATCGGACGCGCTCATCACCACATGCAGATCATGGCTGACCATGAGAACGGCACAGGAGGTTTCGTCCCGGACGTTCTCGATCAGGCGATAGAAAGCAGCTTCACCCGGCTGGTCCAGTCCCTGGGTTGGCTCGTCCAGGACTAGTAGATTCGGGCGCCGAAGGAGGGCGCGGGCGAGGAGGACGCGCTGCAGTTCGCCGCCTGAGAGGTCGATGATCTGGGCTTTTGCATGGCCCGGCAATTGCACGGAGGCAAGGGCATCGGCGCGCGCCTGCGGGGTCGCAGCCTCACCGAGAGACAAAAACCGATCGACGGTGAGCGGCAGCGTTTGATCCAAAGCAAGGCGTTGCGGCGTGTATCCGATTCGAAGCTCGCCGTTTCGACGAATCATGCCGGAACTCGGCTCGATGGCGCCTATGAGGAGGCGAAGCAGCGTCGTCTTGCCGGAGCCGTTCGGGCCGACGATGGTCACGATTTCACGACGGCCGATGGCAAGGTCAACATCCTGGAGAATGATCGTCCGGCCGCCTTGAAAACCAAGCGCGGAGGCTTCGATCAGGAAGCCTGTCATGATGAGGCCGTGCAATCCGGGCAAAGGCCCTCAACCTCGAGGGTCGCCCGGCCAATGGAAAAACCACTGCCTGCAGCAACCTTGTTGAGGGCCTTGGCGATCGCCTTGTCATCGAACTCGGCAACCCGGTTGCAACCGGTGCAGATCAGGAATTTCGGTCCATGATCGGCGCCTGGACTATCGCAGGCAAGAAAGGCGTTCAAGCATTCGATCTTGTGGGCGAAACCGTGCTCGATCAGAAAGTCCAGGGCACGATAGACCACAGGCGGCTGCGAGCCGAACCCCTCGATGCCCAGCTTTTCCAGAATATCATAGGCACGCATCGGCTCATGAGCGCTCCATAGGAACTCCAGCACGCGCTCGCGCACCGGTGTCAGGCGCACCTGACGTGCTTTGCAAATCGCCTTCACCTCGCTCATCGCCATCTTGCGGCAATGGTGATGATCGTGATGAGCGAAAGCGAGGAGCGCGGTGCTTGACATAAGCGGCCACCATAATGTTATGAAGTAACAGTTCGAGATGTAATGATATTACATTGATCGATAAATGCCATCCCTGATACAGGCGACCACCGAGCGTCGGTTGTCGACTTGGAGAGTGTGATCATGACGATGTGGCTGCCGCGGATTTGGGTTTCATGCTTCCTCTCCTCGGTGGCAGCCGAGGCGGTCGCCGACGTCAAGGTCGCAGCAACGATCGCGCCGGTACACTCGCTGGTTTCGATGGTGACGGCTGGCGTGAGCGAACCGGCGCTGATCGTGGAACCGGGTGCGTCGCCGCATAGCTATGCCATGAAGCCGTCCGAGGCGAGGAGCCTTGATAAGGCCGATGTCGTGTTTTGGATTGGCCCCGCTCTTGAGCCCTGGATGACCAGAGCCCTCTCGACATTGGCGGCTGATGCCCATGTCGTCGAGCTCGGCAGGATTGACAAATTGACTAGGTTAGGCATGCGCGACGGTGGTCATTGGTCAGGGCATGATCATCATGAGCACACTGATGGCGAACAGGATCATCACGAGGAGGACCACACCCTCTCCAGGCTCGATCCTCATCTCTGGCTCGATCCGGACAACGCAGTCGTCTGGCTCCAAGCGATCGCAGGTGAGCTATCTCATGCCGATCCTGAGAAGGCCTCGGTCTATCGTGCCAATGCCGAACGCGCGGCGGATCGGCTGGCCGAGATGACCCTGGCGATGGAAAGAGATTTGTCGGCGGTAAGGAAAGCGCCCTACATCGTCTTTCACGATGCTTATCAATATCTTGAGCGCCGGTTTGACCTGAATGCAGCCGGGGCGGTCAGCCTTAGCGATGCCAATCGCCCGGGTGCTGCGCATCTGATGGAGATGAGGCAGCGGATCCGGGATAGCGGTGCCATTTGCGCGTTTGCCGAACCGCAATTCGAGCCTAAGCTCCTGGAGACGGTGATCGAGGGAAGCGCCGTCAAGAAAGCGGTGCTTGATCCTGTCGGAGCGGATATCGAGCTAGGGATCGACTTCTATCCGTCCCTCATGATGCGCCTGACGGAATCGTTGGTCGATTGTCTCTCGTGAATAGCCACCGATAGCCGGCGGGTGCTGTCATTAGGAGATGGGCCGCATCGATCCTGCGACCAGGCCAGGGCGATGGCGGCACCCTATTTCCCGGCAGCTTCGATCAGCGGCTTCAGAAGAACCGCCTCGAATTCGTGGGAGGCCGTCAGCCGGCGCCAGCGCGCTTCACTCATTGCGGCGGGGCGCCAGGCGATGAAGGTCAGTACCGACTGATCCGATCGCAAATCGACCGTCGATCCCGGGATGATGCGGACCGAGATGCGGGGCGTCAGCTTTTCCTTGGTCGCACCGAGGTGATAGTCGATCAGCAGCCGGGAAGGATCGGCGTCGATACGGACGAATGTCCGGGAGCCGTCGAAGATCGACCGGCCTTCGATCAGACCATCATCATGGTATTCGGTTTCCCAGGTGCCGAACGACCAGCGATCCATTTTCCCAGGATCACTCATGAACGCGAAGACCACGTCAGCGCCGGCATCAATGGTGATCGAGATGATGTGGGATTGGATGTCGGTCATGTCGAAGACGCCTTTTTCTGACAGCCTGAAGCGCCGAGCCCGCCGCCGCCCGGTGTCTCAACCACCAGGCAGTCGCCCGCCGGGATCAGATGTACTGCCTTGCCGATCAGCTCTTTTCCTGACGCGAGGCGGGCCGCACCCGGTCTGCCGGACGCACCGCCATCACGTCCTCTTGCTGGGTTGCTGATCCTATCGAAGGTTGCGGCGGCCACCGTGAAGGGGGCTTCTTCGGTGTTGCCGATCTCGATCACCTGGCCCATGCCGCCTTGATATCGCCCGCCGCCGCCGGAACCTTGAAGCAGTGCCTTTCGCCAGAATACCAGCGGACTTTCGGTCTCGGTGATCTCGATCGGAATGGCACCCACGCCGCTTGGAAAGGCCATGGCATCGATCCCATCTTTGCCGGGCCTGGCGCCGATGCCACCGATAGCAACGTTCATCACCTGAAAACGCCGGAGCTGACGGTCGGTTGCCGTTACTTTCTCATGCGCGCTTGCCATGGCAAGAACCCAGATGGAACCGGCGCTTTCCGCCGGGACCTCGTCGGGCAGTGCCTTGGCAAGGCAGCCGAAGACCAGATCCGGCAGCATCTGGCCGATCACATGACGGGCGGAGACCGGTGACGGATCGTTTGGTGCGACGCAGCTCCCTGGCTCGGCCAGGATCTCGAACACCTCGAGAGAGCCTGCATTGTTGGGCACATCGGGGGCGATCACGCATTTCAGCCCAAAAACCGTATAAGCATCCGTATAGCATTTGGGCGAATTGATACCGAAGCGCGATGCCGGCGAGGAGCCCGCATAGTCGAAACGCAGCCCTTCCGAACTGACGGTCATGCTGGCTTTGAGCTCAATGGGCGCTTCATAGCCATCCAGGGTCATCTCAGCCTGATAAGCACCGTGGGGAAGGGCGGTAATCGCCTCGAGCGCAGCTTCGCGCGACCGTTCGAGGATATGGGCAGCCAAACTTCCGATATCCTTGAGATCGAATTCCGCCATCATTGCCAGCAGCCGATCGACGCCGGCATCATTGGCGCTGACAAGCGACAGAATATCGCCGCGGACCTCGATCGGGGATCGCGTGTTGGCGCCGATGATCGCCAGAAGTTCTTCGTTCAGCCTGCGCCGGCGCCGAAGCGGCATATGAGGAATGCGTATACCCTCCTCGAATACCGAGTTGGCCTCGGCAGTGAAACCCTTGCCGCCGACATCGATCACATGGGTCGTGCAGGCAAAAAGAGCGGTGACCCTGCCATCTAGAAAAGCGGGTGTGACCACCACGAAATCAAACAAATGACCAGTGCCGAGCCAGGGGTCATTGGTGACGTAAACGTCGCCAGGCTGCATCGCTCGGATCGGAAACCGTTCGAGAAAGTGGCGAACCGCCGTTGCCATGGTGTTGACATGCCCGGGCGTACCGGTAACGGCCTGTGCCAGCATCCGCCCTTCGACGTCATAGACCCCAGCCGAGAGGTCGCCGGCCTCTCGCGCCACCGAGCCGAAGGCCGTATGCAGCAAGGCCTGCGCCTGCTCCTCGACCACGGCGATCAGCCGGTTCCACATCACCTGCATTCGGATCTTTTCCACCATACCGCTCATGATGACGGCTCCGCGCTTGCGAGTTCGAGCACAATTGCAAGGGTCGAGGCGATGCTTGCCTTCCAGCCTGGTGGTACCAGGGTGGACGTCTGATCCTCGCCAATGATGGCTGGCCCATCGAGATGGTCGCCAGGGTGCAAATCGGAACGTCGATGGAGACCGAATGCCATGGTCTCTCCGCTGGCCGGGTCGAAAACGTCCCGCGTTGCTGAAGAACCGATCGCCTCTCCTGTCATGGGGACCGCTGCGGATGGTTGCTCTGCGAGCGTTGGTGCCGAAAGCGTCAAAGACCAGGCGGTGATTTCAATGCCGACATGATCGAGACGGACGCCGTAAATTTCCTCATATTTCCTCTCGAAACCATCGGCGATTTGCGGGCCGTCGTCAGCTTCGAGCGGCTTGTCCGGGAGCGCAATCGTCAGTTCGTGCCCTTGTCCTGCGTAGCGGATATCCACGACGGCCGTCCGGGAGAGCGCTCGTTTGGTCATACCATCGCCGAGGCCAGGTTCGATCACGGTGAGCGCTCTATCCGCCATCTCAGCAAGCAGGCGGTTGGCGGCGGCGGCATCGAAGTCGTGAAGCGCCATCCGAAAGGTCCGCACCACCTCATAGGCAAGCGGTGCTCGCAAAAATCCGATCGCCGAGCCGACCCCGGCGCCCGCTGGCACGATCACCTTGGACATACCGAGCTTTTCCGCCAAACGTGCTGCATGCAGCGGTGCCGAGCCGCCAAAGGCGATCATGCTATGACTGCCGACGACCCGGCCACGCTCGATCGCGTGGACCCTGGCCGCATTGGCCATGTTTTCGTCGACGATCTCGATCATTCCAGCCGCCGCCAGGGTCGCGTTCATGTCAAGCGCGCGCCCGACATCACGCTCCAAGACCTTGTCCGCGAGGGTTGGGGCGAGAGGAATGTCACCGCCGGCAAACCTGATGGGATCAATTCGCCCCAGCTGGAGATTGGCATCCGTCACCGCCGGCCGGTCGCCGTCCCGCTGATAACAGGCAGGTCCAGGATCGGCACCGGCACTGTCCGGTCCGACCGTGATCCGGCCCATCCGATCAACCCGGCCGATCGAGCCGCCGCCGGCGCCGATCTCAACCATGTCGATCACGGGAATGCGCAGCGGCAGGCCGCTTCCCTTGAGATCGCGGTAAATCCTTGCCACCTCGAATTTACGTGACCGGTCCGGCTCACCGCCGGCGATCAGGCAGACTTTGGCGGTGGTGCCGCCCATATCGAAGGCCATAACCTCGTCTTCGCCCATTCGGCGTGCGAGATCAGTTGCCAAGATCGCGCCGCCCGCCGGCCCGGATTCCACCAGCCTGATCGGCAGCCGCCTCGCCTGATCCAGCGTCGTCAGCCCGCCTCCGGACATCATCATATAGAGCGGCGCCGTGATCGCCCGATCCGCAAGCAATCCCGCGAGACGCTTTAGATATCCTGCCATGAGCGGCCTGACATAGGCATTGGCCACTGTGGTCGAGAAACGTTCATATTCACGAATTTCCGGGCAAACTTCCGAGGACAGGCAAATGGTAACGCCATCCAGACGCTCCGCCAAAATCTCCCGCACACGCCTTTCATGATCAGGGAAGGTGTAAGCATGGAGAAAACCCACCGCCACTGCCTCGATGTCCAGAGACTTCAGGTCATCCGCAACCGTGCGCACCGCCTCTTCATCGAGTGGCAACAAAACCCCGCCGCTGGCAGCGGCCCGCTCAGGGATCTCGAAGCGGTGCTCGGCGGGCACCAATGCCTTTGGCCGTTCCTGGTACAGATCATAATGGGCGTAGCGCTTCTCGAACCCCATCTCCAGGATATCGCCGACACCGGCCGTCGTCAGAAACGCGGTCTTTGCTCCCTTCCGCTCGATCAGTGCATTGGTTGCCAGCGTCGTCCCATGAATTACAACGCCGATATCGGACGGCAGCAGTCCAAGCCTGCCCAGAGCGACTTCGATCCCCTGGACCACGCCTTGTTCGGGTGCATCGATCGTCGTCAAGACCTTGGCGCTTGCCTGATGTTCGCCCTGTTCAACGACGACATCCGTGAAGGTTCCGCCGATATCGACTGCCAGCCTCGCCCGCTCGATGTTCTTTTTTTCCGACAGTGTTTTTTCCTTTCCAGGAACGACTGGTGTTCTTCAGTCAGACAAAAGCCTGCATCCCTTCGAATTTTTAGCCCTTTCTTCGAAGGCGGCGGAAACCTAGTGCTGCGGTCACACCACCGGCCTTGCCCATGGCGGCTTCACCGCTCAATGTACAAAGCAACGGGTCACGATAAAACATCACCTGATCGACAGGGACAAGCGGAGGGGACAGGCATGATCACGGAACGGGACTGCCAGGCGATGGACGAAGCCGATCCGCTTCGTGCGATTCGCGGCCGTTTTGCCCAGGCAAAAGGCGGCGGGATTTACCTCGATGCGAATTCCATGGGGGCTATGCCGAACGACGTGCCCGAGCGTCTCAATCGCCTTTGCCGAGATGGCTGGGTCGAGGCGAGACGAAGCGGCTGGACCAAGTTTGATTGGCTGGATCTGCCGAACGACATCGGAGCTGCCATCGCCCCCTTCATCGGTGCGGATTCCAAAGACGTAATTGTTGCCGACAGCACCTCGGTCAATCTTTTCAAGATCCTGGCCTATGCCTGGCAGCGCCGCCAAAGCGGCAATGTCATCCTGACTGAACGCGCCAACTTCCCAACCGACATCTACATCGCCGAGGGGCTCGGCCGTATGCTAGGCACCCCTGAAGTCCAACTCATCGAGAGCAAAGCCGACCTCATCTCCGCCATCGGGACGAACGTCGCCATCGTCTACTTATCGCTTGTCGATTATCGGACCAGCGAGCGTTGGGACTTGGCCGAGATCACCAGATGCGCCCATGAAGCAGGGGCGCTGGTCGTTTTCGACCTTTCCCACGCCGCCGGTGCCGTTCCCGTCGATCTCAAAGCCACAAACGCCGATTTCGCCGTCGGCTGCGGCTATAAATACCTCTCAGGCGGTCCGGGGTCTCCTGCCTACATATATGTCCGCCCGGATCACCAGGACAGCGCCTGGCCCGCCATCGCCGGCTGGATTGGCCATGCCGATTATTTTGCCTTTGCCGACCACTATGAACCGGGGGCGGGGGTCAACCGTTTCATGACCGGCACCCCGACCGTCGTCGCCAACGAGGTTTTTTCAGCAGCTGCCGCCATCCTACGGAATGTCCAGCCACCGGACCTCTTCGCCAAGCACCGCTCCTTGAGCGACCTCACAAAAAAACTGCTTGCCCAGGAATGTGCCGCCTTTGGCATCGAGGTTGTGTCCCCCTTGGACTACGATCGGCAAGGCGGACACATCGCCTTTCGAGCACCAGGTGCCGGCGCGGTCACGGAAGCGCTCCTTGCAGCAGGCGTTGTTTCTTCCTTTCGCCGCCCGGAGCAAATCCGCTTCGGCCTGGGCCCCCTATATTTGTCACATCAGGACATATGGACTGCCATAAGCCGCCTCAAAGACATCATGGAGCAAGAGCTCTGGCGCGCGCCGGAGTTCCAAAAAGTCTCAGTCTAGTTGGCAGGCCAGCATCCGGTATCCAAAGGGTGGAACATGTCTGAAACGTTGCCACGAAGTGCTCAGTTTACGCCCTACTACAGGGAGCTTGCCAAGGGGCGCACCTACGCCTGGTGCGCTTGCGGGCTCAGCGAAAAACAGCCGTTCTGCGACGGATCCCACAAGGGAACCGGCATCGAGCCCGTCCTCTACCGCGCTGAAACCGCAGGCGAGGAAGTCCTTTTCTGCGGCTGTAAGCACAGTCACAATAAACCGTTTTGCGACGGTGCCCATAACAACCTGTCCGGCTATGCCGGCGAAGACGACCCCTTGAGCGAGGCCAACCGGAACATCCCCGAAGTCGAGGTTAACGATGACGGTCTCGCCATGCTGGACGGCGGCTGCTACGTGACCAAGCTCGGCCTGCAGCGATACACCACCGAAGGAACGCTTCGCCTTTGCCCGATCATCTCCGAGGCACGCGGTGCCCTTTACCAATCCCAGTTCCACATCGAGGCAGGACCCGGCACATCGCCCATCATGAGTTTCGATGGCCGCGAGACGATCTTGTTCGTCACCGGCGGCACCTTCGCGGTCGAGATCGGCGGCCGGCTCTTCGAAACCCGAAATGACTCAGGCGTCTACATTCGGCCGAATGAAGCTTTCCGTATCATCAACGGGGGCTCGGCATCCCTCGATATTTTTGCTGCTGTCTGCCCCCATGCCGCCATGCCGATCTTCCTCGACCGGATGCAGGCGGCATCGTTCGACACCAACCTGCCCGAACGGCGTGTCGCCGTCGACCTCGACGCCAAGAAGGCCATGGGCGACCGATTTTTCCAGATGCTTGTCGACAAGACGATCGGCTCCGACGTCGTGACCCAGTTCATTGGCGAAATTCCCCTCTCCAAGGCTCCGCCTCACCGGCATCTCTACGAAGAAAGCCTGATCATCCTCCGCGGCCGGGGCTGCATGTGGACCGAGACCGGTAAAGCCAAGGTCGAGGCCGGCGATGTTATTTTCCTGCCACGGAAACAGCTCCACTCTCTCCAATGTACCGATCCTCTCGGTATGCTGGTGGTCGGTGTCATCTATCCGGGTGATAATCCCACGATCAACTACTGAACGGCAGGGTCTTTCCAGGATTAGCGCACGCCGTTGTCAGCGCCTGAACCCGTCGATATCAGAGTGGATGATCCACCGTTCGCCTTGAAAGGCTGTGTTTCTCGATCTCAGGAGAGCTCTTCGAGAATGCCAGGTAAAGCCTTCATATCATCGATGACGTAGCTGGCACCCGCAGAACGCAGCTTCTCGGTATGATCCGGGTCAATGATGTGACTTCCGCCGGCAAAGCCGATCACCATCATGCCGGCTGCAGCACCGGCCTGGACACCCGGCAGGCTATCCTCGATCACCACGGCTCGATCTGAAGGAACGGCCATTTCCTTCGCCGCATGCAGGAAGATGTCCGGTGCCGGCTTGCCGTTTTCCACCATACTGGCGCTGAAGAGATGAGGGGTGAGGTAATCGATCAACCCTGTCGAGGTAAGGCCCTGGCGTATCCAGGCAACTGAGCTGCTGGAAGCCACGCAACGAGGAAGGCTGAGGGTCTCCAGGACACCGGCGATGCCTGGAATGGGCTCAAGTTCAGATGCCATCACACTCATCGTGTGCCGATCGAGATCTTCAGCAAAGGTCGAAGGCAAAGACCGTCCCCAATCTTCCTCGATGTCGTTGACGATGGATGCCCAGCTTCTGCCGACAAACCGTTCGGCTGCGGTCTTCGGATCGATGGCGCAGCCGATAGTCCCAAGTCCTTCGATGAGGCAACGGGTGCTGATGACCTCGCTGTCAATCAATACCCCATCACAGTCGAAAATGACGAGATCGATCGGATGTCTGTCGGTCATGTTGTCCTCTTCCAGGCGGCAGGCTGCTTAACGGAAAGCAGCGGAATTCACCGTTAGCAGCGAGGCAGTCCCAAAGGCAATAAGGGAAACAGCTGAGATAGTCCCACCCATCTCAGCAGTGCAGCCATCCGGAAGGCTAAGTGAATCGTCTTTTAATCTTTTTTTACGTGATCAACCGAACTGGGCAGCGCATATTACAGAGATAACGATAGAAAAAAAACTTGGGAGTGATCTACGCTATGGGCAATCTGCGCTTTTGTGTCCTCTTGCTTGCATCCCTGATCATCGGCTGTCCGGCGCTTGCAAAAGATGAAACCTTGGTGGACCGGGGGCGGCGTATGTGCGAAGAAGCCGGCATTCCACTTTCGGAATGCACGATTCTACCGCCGAGAGATCGGACGCCCGCGGGCACAACAGCCATCGAAACCACCCGTTTGCCTAAAGCTCGTCCGGTATCCGGCATAGGAACTTATGGCTGGTGTGCTGAATGTACCTCGCTTTTCGGTACTGCACCGGTCGAGCCTTGGAGCACATTCGGTGGGCGGTCCTACAGCTCGCTAAGCGATAACGATGACAGAACAACACTGGCGGATGCTGGCAGCCAAGGTGATGGAAATGGTAACGGCGACGGCGGCGGGAATGGCGGCGGCCAAGGTGGTGGAAATGGTAACGGCGACGGCAGCGGGAATGGTGGCGGCCAAGGTGGTGGAAATGGTAATGGCGGTGGCGACGGTGGAGGAGAGATTTGCCGATAACATCGGTTGCCACCATTCACTCATGGAAAAGCATGACTTTGCCGATTGACGGTTCATCAAAGGTTTCGCCCCGCTGCCGTCGCTAAAAATCTTAGGGGCGCCCCTTGGTCGGTTGGCTGGTCGCGATCGTAAATGCATCTACTTTTAGCCCATTGTCAAAGGCGAGATTATGACATGCTTCAAGATTGTGCCGAATTCATTTGTATTTGCTAAAAATAATCAATAAATAAAAAACAAAATATAAGAAGATTGCTTTCTTGGTGTGATTAATTGATTGTTCATTATTATTATCTATCAACGATGGCTCTGTAGGAAAATATCAGAGGCCTTCGCTGGATGCCGTATCAGGTCAGGTTTATCGGGTTATGACCCGGTCCGAGACCATCGAGTTGCCGATGCCTTCATTGCCGTGGAGCGGTATTGTCTCCGCGTCATTGGCATCGAGTGTGTTGACGCTGGGACTGCCCATCACGGTGCTGCAGGTTTATGACCGCGTGCTGCCGAACCAGTCGACGTCGACCCTTGGTATGCTCGCCATGACGCTGACCGTCATCCTCTTCGTCGATGTTTTTCTTCGCATCTTCCGTGCCCAACTCCTGAGCTGGACAGCAGCAAAATACGAATATCAGCTCGGCTGCGCTCTCACATCGTCGCTTCTGGATGCACGGTTGGATCAGCTCGAGCGTGATGGGCCAGGCACGCAGTCGCGCCGCCTGGCCGCCATCGACAATCTCAAAGGCTTCTACTGTGGTACGGCTGCAACCGCCGTTTTTGAGCTGCCGCTTGTGGTTATGTCGATGCTGCTGGTCACCCTTATCGGAGGTTGGCTGGTTATTGTGCCCCTGATCCTTACGATTATTTTTCTGACCATTGGCTGGCTCCTGGGTACAAGCCTCCATGCAACGCTTACCGAACGCAGCAAAATCGATGACCGCCGCTCTAATTTTCTAATCGAGCTCTTTACCGGCATAGATTCGGTAAAGTCCTTGGTTCTGGAGGAGCAAATGCGCAGGCGCTACGAACGCCTGTTCGACAGTGTGGATCCCCTTGTCTACAAGGCGGCAACGCTTACCGCTGTCGTGCGCGGCATGAGCGATGCTTTCGCCCAAATGATGGTTATCGTGGTCGCAGCGGCTGCAGCTTGGCTGGTCATCGAAGGCCGCATGACTTTAGGTGAAATGGCGGCTTGCACTCTGCTCTGTGGCCGCACATTGCAGCCAACGCTTCAAATGCTTGGATTGTGGTCTCAATACCAGACGACGCGCGTATCCCAAAAGCACCTCGCCGCCGGCCTATCCATGCCATCATGCCCGTCAGGGAAGCTCCATCCGGAAATCAAGGGGTCCATAGAGTTCCAGAGCGTCTCCTACCGGCATTCCAAAACAGGAGCTCTCCTTTTTGACGGGCTCAATCTGACCATCCGCCCAGGAGAATTCGTCGGCATTCGAGGAGGCGATGGCAGTGGCAAATCGAGCCTAGTTCAGCTCGTGATGGGGCTCATCCAACCCGAGAAAGGAAATATTCTCTTCGATGACATCCCTATCGATGAAATCGATCTTCGCTGTCTTCGCAATCAGATCGGCGTGGTGAGCGAAAGAACCCCGCGTTTCAACGGTACGATCATGGAAAATCTCACATTGTTTCAGGGTGAGGATATCGCCATTGACGAAGCGGATCTTCTAAGAAGCCTTGGGATAGAGGAGGCCGTAGCTAAGCTTGCGCAAGGATATTCAACAAAGGTGCATGCAGGCACGACCGATGCATCGGAGAGCCTGTTGCAGAGGGTCGGAATAGCCCGTGCGCTGTTGAACCGCCCGCAGGTTCTCATCCTCGACGAGGCCAATAACGGCCTTGATCATGAAGGAGACCGTCACTTAGCCAATCTATTGGCGGATCTAAAGGGGCGGCTAACGATCATTCTGATAACCCAGCGGCCATCGCTGCTAAAACTTGGGGATCGGCAGCTTACTCTCCAAAATGGACAGATCATCAATTTAAGCGATGAGGTGTCGAATGGCGGGCAGACCCCGCCGAACCCACTCCCTCTATCGCCTCCGAATTCCAGCTGATGACCGCATTGCTGACACCGGAGGCCTGGGGGGGCGATGCTGCGCCTGATCGATTCG
Organism: Geminicoccaceae bacterium; assembly: GCA_965204405.1. Taxonomy (GTDB): domain Bacteria; phylum Pseudomonadota; class Alphaproteobacteria; order Geminicoccales; family Geminicoccaceae; genus JANQPX01. Next base: position 3,238,074 of record CBDBEN010000005.1, on the reverse strand, counting down.
TGAGATCACTTGCTCATAATGAGAAAGAATCCCTCCAAGAGGGATCAGACTACGCACGTTGCCTGAAACCACTTTTGACAGCCCTTGGCTGGCGCGGAGAAGTTCATCATCTGATCGAAATTCTTCCGCACTGTGCGGATGGTATCAACCTGCTCGATCTGCGCAATGTGCTCGCAAACGCCAACTATCAATCAAGGCCGATCACGATAGCAATGGCCGAGTTGGACACTCGGCTTATGCCTTGTCTCTTTGTTACATCCAGGGGAGTTCCCCTACTGATCATGGGCCGTGAGGGAGCGAAGTTTCATCTCTACGACCCAGCCCATGATCAATACTCTCAAAGCGTTGAAGCCGAGCCCAATATAACTGGCACAGCTTACATATTCGAGCGCATTCCCGATCGAGAACAGAGGCGAACGCGCCGTAGCGACAACTGGTGTCTCGATCTGCTCGGCCGCTTTCGAAATCAGCTTCTGTTGCTGGCCATTATCGGCTTAATTGCCACGTTGCCGGGTCTAATCTCGCCGATCTTTATCATGGTCCTCTATGATACCGTGATCGCTGCGCAATCGACGCATCTACTGATCAGTCTCTCTCTCGCGGCAATGGCAATTCTGGTCGTCGACCTGTTCTTTCGTCTTATTCGCGCGAAGGTGGTAGCCTATATTGCTACGAGGATTGGCAGGCTCGTTTCGCTCGGAACGTTCGGGCGCCTGATGGAGCTCTCCCCGGTCGCTTTAAGTCAAGCGCCACTGCATGCGCAAGTCAGACGTGTTCGGCAGTTCGAAGGCTGGCGTGATCATTTCTCTGATCCCATTGTTTCCGTGGCGTTCAACTTACCTTATTCAATCCTGTTTCTGATTGTTATTGCTATTCTTGGCGGCTTTCTCGCCCTTTTGCCCATCGTAATTATGGGCATCTATGCAATGCTGGCATGTCTTGCGGGGCCGGTCCTGGAGAAACACTCCTCGGCTGCCAGTGAAGCCCGGCAACTCAGAGATGCTTGCTTCGATGAAATGGTGTCCGAAATGCGTTCGGTACGTCTTTTGGCCAGCGAAGCCATTTGGCTTGAGCGGTTCCGGAACTATGCCGCCGGCTCAGCCCTTGCAGGTGCCAGGCGTGTCCGTCTGCAGGATTTACTCAGCCACTTGGGCCAAGGAGCGGTAACAATAGCGGGTACTGGTACGCTTATCATCGGTGCGATCGGAGTCATGGATGGTAAGCTCTCAATTGGCGCTCTCATCGCCTGCATGGCTTTGGTTTGGCGGGTCTTGGCGCCCTGGCAGCAGTGTATTGGACTGCTGCCGCGTATTGCCCAGCTTAGAAATGAGGCTGGCATGCTCAATCAAACCATGCAGCTTCCCTCAGAAGCGGAAAATCGCCCCCGGCGTCTGGTGCCTAGTCAAAGCCGCGGTTCCATGCAGCTGAACGGCGTTTCCTTGACCTACGAAGGAGCCAGCCGCCCAGCGTTGCTTGGTATCGATTTATCAGTTGAAGCCGGTGAAGTCATCGCGTTCATTGGAGATAGTGGCGCCGGAAAATCTAGCCTCATCAAAGTCATGTCCGGTATTCTTACCCCACAAAGTGGTAGTGTTCGGATTGATGGTTTCGATCTCCGCCAACTGCACCCACGGGAGCTAAGAGAGCACATCGCCTATGCTCCCCAACAGCCGCATTTCTTCACAGGTACAATCGCCCAGAATCTACGCCTCGCCCGCCCATCAGCCACTGATCAGGAACTTTGGACGGCAACGATCCAAGCTGGTGTTCTGGAGGATATTCAAAAACTTGGTCGGGGCTTTGAAACACGGATAGGCGATGCGACGGCCAAGCAGCAATCGCCGGGATTCCTGCAACGGCTTTCGCTTGCACGAGCCTATTTGAAGAAAAGTGATATACTCATCTTAGATGAACCGGGCAGAGCTGTAGATGCTATTGGGGATCAAGCTTTCTTGAGAGTATTGTCCAACCTGAAAGGCCATCAAACCATCTTGGTGGTTACACACCGTCCGAGCCATCTGAAGTTAGCCGATAGAGTGTTTGTTCTCAGAGCCGGTCGATTGACGCCCCATGTCCCAAGCTCCTCTCCGGCCACCGCTACGTCAGGGAGCGGCTAGGATGAATCGGGAAAAGGTCGAAAAGTCACTATCACTCAATCTACCTGCCCGGCGATTTGCATATCCCTCACAAGCGGTCTTCCTGTCTCAAGCTGCTTTGCTGGAGGAAGTTGGGCCACCTAAGGTCCCGGCTCTCGCATGCTTCTTCGGATTCGTTCTCGTATGTATCGCAGTTCTGACGTCGGTGCTCATTAAAATTGATGTGGTCAGCACCAGCATGGGGCAAATTATTTCTTCAGCTCCCAGCCATGGATTGCAGAGTTTTGATGGAGGCATTGTCAAGGCGCTACATGTCGAGGAGGGTAAGGTGGTTGATCGCAATGATTTACTACTGACCCTTCACGATCCGGAAGCCAGGGCTCAACTCAGTCGATTACAAGCACGCGAAGCGTCGTTGTCAGCTCAGGCTCGGAAGCTCAAGGAACTATCAGGTATCAACCAGATTATTGCAAATCCTAAATTGCCAGGAACGGCATCCCTTGAGTTTCAACAAATGGCGATTTTACCATTGGATGAAGCGGCGATGGTGTCAGAGAGGTCCCTTGTACGTGCTGAAATCCAACGTCGTATTAAGAAGCTGGAAAATCTTCAATCCATTAAATCGAGAATGAACGTCAAGCTGGGTTTTGCTGAAGAAAAACTGAAAACCCAACGAACTCTTTTTGAGAAAAATCTAACGCAAAAATCAGCCCTGATTGATGCGGAGCAAGAAACAGCCGAAGCTCGTCTTGACCTTATCGAGATCGAGGGGCAACTAGCTGAAACTGAGGCCGCTCTCTCGGAGTCGCGACGGCGTCTGGAGGATGTCATTGCATCTAGGCGCAGGATACAAGGAGACCAACTTTCATCCATCTTAGTTGAATTAGGTGAATTGCGACAACAAATTGCTTCCGTCCGGAAAAGGCTAAAGCGGGGCACGTTTAGAGCGCCGATTCGTGGTGTTATTCAGGAGCTCAATACCAAATTTATTGGGCAGGTTATAGCTCCCGGAGACATTCTCTTAGAATTGATTCCCACTGAAGAGGATCTGGTTGTCGAGATACGCCTGCCAACTACTGAGATAAGGCATGTCCTGATAGGACAAGAAGCGCGTATTGCAATCGACGGGATCGAGCCTCACCGTGCTGGCTATCTAAGAGGCGATGTTCAGTATCTATCACCGTCAACATTCATCGATGAAAACGGATCTCCCTTCTATCGAGCTTTGATCGCACTAGAAAGTAATGAATTGGATAGCATTCGCCTGACACCAGGTATGACAGTTCAAGCACATATCAAAACTAGCCAAAGAACAATCCTTGAATATTTGCTTAAACCGGTCTATCGCGCATGGGGCACGGCGTTTCGTGAACGTTAGAAAAGAGCCGCTCCCCGATAGCCGGACAGTGACGTCGGAATTTTAAGCTACAGAATCGCGTCTGCCGGTCAGGTTCTCCATGGTCATGTCACGCCGCCATTTCGGCTGGCGGCATGCTATCAGGTTGGTGATAGACGGCATCCGGTGTTTTGCCATCATGGGCGGCGTGTGGACGTCGTTGATTGTAGAAGTCCATCCAATGCCCGATCCCGTCCCGTACCTCACGACCGCCACTCCAGGCGTGCAGGTAGACGCACTCGTATTTCAAGGATCGCCATAGCCGCTCGACGAACACATTGTCCAGCCATCGGCCCTTGCCGTCCATCGAGATGCGCACGCCGGCAGTCTTCAGCGTCTGAGTGAAGACGGTCGAGGTGAATTGGCTGCCCTGGTCGCTGTTGAAGATCTCGGGCTTGCCATGGCGATCCAGTGCCTCCTCGAGAGCGTCGACGCAGAACTCGGCTTCCATGGTGTTCGACAAGCGCCAAGCCAGGACCTTGCGGCTCCACCAGTCCATGATGGCGACGAGATACAGAAACCCGCGGGCCAGAGGGATGTAGGTGAGATCCGTGCACCAGACCTGGTTGGGGCGGTCGATCGTCAGACCGCGCAGCAGATAGGGATAGATCTTGTGGCCTGGCGCCGGTGTGCTGGTTCTCGGGCGCTGGTAGATCGGCATCAGGCCCATCTTGCGCATCAAACGGCGAACCCGCTTGACGTTGACCGGCCAGTCCTTTGCCCGCAGATGCCAGGTCATCTGCCGCACGCCATAGAACGGCGTGTCGAGAAACTGGCGATCGATCTCAGCCATGATCGCGAGGTTCTCGTCGCTCTCGCCCCGTGGCGTTGCGTAGAACGACGAGCGGCTGATCGACAGCAATCGGCATTGCCGGACGACCGACAAATCCGAGCGGTCACGCTCGACCATCGAGCGCCTCACTTGCCGGTCCATGGTTTGAGCTTTTCGGACAAAAAATCATTCGCCACTGTGAGCTCGCCGATCTTCGCGGGCAGCGCTTTGACCTTCGCCTCGTCGATCGCGGGCTCCTTCGCCGACGAGCCTCGCTCGAACAGCTCCGGCGCACCTTCCAAGAGCGCCTTCTTCCATTGATGGATCATGGTCGGATGCACGCCAAACCGGCTCGCCAGCTCCGACACCATCTGCTCGCCCTTCAGCGCTTCCAGCACCACCTTCGCCTTGAATTCAGGCTTGTACTGCTTCCGTTTCGACATCGTTGGTCTCCTCCAGTTGGCGACCAACAGACACGGTTCAGGAGCTTACGTCACTGTCCGGCTATCGGGGAGCGGCTCTTTTACGTAGATCCATATCCACAGCTTCTCGGATGGCTGCGAATTCTTCATTGTCGAATCGTTCGGTGGACCTCGGCGATAGCGTTCCAAAGAGCATCTTTGGATCTTGCCGCAAGTGGACGCAGGAGGGTCTTGACCTTGGCGAAGAACTGCTCCATCGGATTGAGACCGGGACTGTGGGGTGGCAAGTTGAGATCGGATGCACCGACGCGTTCGATGGCCTGACGGACGCCTGCGACTTTATGCGCTTCCAGGTTGTCCTTGACCACGACGTCTCCCGGTTTGAGGATTGGCGCAAGGAATTGTTCGACATAGGCGCGGAAGGCAGCCCCTGTCATCGGCCCGTCGAGTACCAGCTGCGCCGTGATCCGGCTCCTTCTCGACCCGCAACGAAGGTTGCGTCTTCCAATGGCCATAGGGTGCCTCCGCAACCAGGCGGCGGTTTGTCGGACAGCGACCGTAGCGCCTTGTTATGTTAGTGGCCGTTGCTGCCTCGCCGATGAAGGCGGAGCGTTGCGGATCCATGAAGCCCTGCCAGGCATGCCAGCGACGGTGCTTCTTGACGACGTCAGGCCGGTTTTGCTCCACCGCTCTCAACGACTTTTTTGTCTGATACCGAGCAGGTGCAGTATGCGATCAATGGCCGAGAGACCGGCCCACGACATCGAAGTGGCACTCCAGCTCGGCCTGGATCTTGATAAGCGTGATGTCGGGATCGGTCTCAACAATGCTTGCCAACGTCTCAGCATACGGTTCGAGCAAGAGCGGCTTGTGCCCACGCGATGGCTCCGGCTCTGGGCATCCGGTGGTCTCGACCCGCTGCTTCAACCTGATCACCGCAGACGGGCTCACCGAGTAACGAAGCGCCGCTTGCCTGATTGAACGCCCATTCTCGACGGCTTAAACAATCTGCTCTCTTAAATCCTACGACCAGGTGCCGGCATAGTCCCCACTCGACTGTCTCAACCGAATTTGTCGGATCACAAGGATCATTCCACGCAATAGAAAAGCGCTCTGAGGGTGCGACCGCAACGGTTACTTGGCGATTTGCATTAAAGTGCCTGAGCCTCCCCAAGTGAACTGGTCCACCGTTATGTATAGGAAACGGAGGACAGATCATGGCGAACAAGCGTCACAAGCCGGAAGAGATTGTTCAGAAGTTTCGTCAGGTTGACGTGCTTGTCGGGCAGGGTATGGCGCGTGTGGATGCGATACGAGAAGTGCGCATTACGGAGCAGACCTATTACCGATGGCGCAAGCAGTATGGCGGGATGGGCACCGACCAGCTGAGAGAGCTGAAGCGGCTTCAGAAGGAAAACGACCGGCTTCGGAAAGCGGTATCGGATTTGACCTTGGATAAGCTCATTTTGAAGGAGGCGGCACGGGGAAACTTCTGAGCCCCGCGCGTCGTCGTGCCTGCATCGATCAGGTTTGCTGCCAGCTCCGTGTTTCGGAAAGACGGGTTTGCCACGTGCTGGGTCAGCATCGATCCACGCAACGGTATCGCCCGCGCGGACGGGCTGACGAAGACCAATTGGTGGCCGATATGATCGAGCTGACCAGGCAATATGGCCGTCATGGCTATAGGCGTGTCGCTGCTCTGCTCAGAGATGCGGGTTGGCAGGTCAGCGACGGCCGGGTCGAACGGCTTTGGCGACGCGAGGGGCTGAAGCGCTAGCACGCCAGGCGCAATGTTGGGGTGTTCGAAGCCTTCAGCACTCGCCGAGATCCAGACGCTGAGCACCGCTGTGACCATGATGCAGGCGGCGCTGTCCAGCTTCACCCACCACGTCCCCGGTGACCTCGTGCGCTACCTTCTAGAACTGCAGCCACTGATGGAGTTCGGCGGCATGCGGCGCGAGGTCACCGTGCTGTTCACCGACATCGAAGGTCTCACTCAGCTCACCGAGACCGAACGGCATGATCAGATGATCGGCGGCCTCGCCGATTATTTCGACATCATCGCGGAGACGATCGCCGAGCATGGCGGCACGCTGGACAAGTTCATCGGGGATGCTGGTCATGGCGTTCTGGGGCGCACCCGGCGATGATCCCAACCATACCTGTGATGCGGTTCTGGACAACATCCTACGCCTGGAGACGTTCAATCGACAGCGCGTGGTTTCCGGCAAGCGGCCGCTGAAGACGCGGCTTTGCTCTCCACCACGGCTATAGTGCACTTGGCGACGTCGTGAACACAGCCTCACGGCTTGAAAACGCTGCCAAAGAGTTGGGCGTTCAGACAATCGTCAGCCATGAGGTGGCGATGAATGCCGTCGAACGACATCGCTTCCTTCGGCTCAGCGAGATAACGATCCGCGGGAAGACGACACCAATCGAAGCGTTCAAATTCGATGCGATTGACGACAGCTTAAGGCCCCAACCATTGGAGCTTGTGGTCAAAGCTTCGTGACATGTAGCAACGTCGTTCTTCCGACAAATGTTCCTTATCCATCATACAAGCCGCTTCCGTCGATATGGAGATTTGGCTCCAAGTTCGGTTTCAGGGGAGGGGCAGAGCCGCTCACTGATATCCAGACGGTCACGTAAACTCTGGATTTGTGTCTGTTGGTCGCCGATTGAAGGAGGCCAGCGATATTGAAACGGAAGCAGTACGGGCCCCATTCCAAGGCGAAATTTGCGCCGACAGCTCCCTGACCTCACTCACATTTCGAGCCTGTGCGAGTGGTGGTCAGGGCGCTGTCGCGTTGGAAAGCCAAATAATATCAGATAGTTAACGGGGAAAGTCTGCTAAACTCCTCTTTCGGCAAGCTATTCGCAGGTTCGAAGAGCCGGCTGGCAAGGCTGATGGACTGTCGGCGGCTATGGTCGTCATCGCCGTCATCCAAATCTTGGTCAGGAGATTGGCGACCAGCTGATCTTCAGAAAGAACATTTCAGATGGGTTCTAAGATTCTGCCCTCATTCTTGGCAGAGGTGAGGCGAGTTGGCTAAGCTGTCGGATAGAAAGGATAGGGGCCTTCAAACCTGCCAGATTGGACATGGTGCGAGGCTAAATTTTTATCGCGTATCTCGTGCAGCATGAAAGCGCCAGGCTCGATGGTCAGCGTATTGGTGGCGTTCGCCCGCTGCTCCAGCGTCACCGCATGAGAGACTCCTGGAGCGATCTGGCAGATAACACCGCCCCAATCCGTGACCACATTACGGTGTACGTGACCGCAGATCAGGCGGGCTCCGCCTGGATGCGCGTTTAGCATATCGCGTAGCGGTTCGGCTTCTCGCAGATTTTGAATGTCCATCGCATGGATACCGGTCGCGACGGGCGGGTGATGCAGACAGACCAGAAACCGCTTCGCCGGATGGTTGGCCATGCTCTCCTTCAGGAAGTCCAACGTGCGTTCGCTCAGACGACCGTGCGAGGCACCCTGGACCAGCGTATCCAGCCCGACGAGCACGAATTCCAAAAATTCTTCGATCCAGTCGATAGGTCCGTCTTTCGGCATCCAACTCTGATCGGCGAAGGCGGCGCGCATTGTTTCGCGATGATCATGGTTGCCGGGCAAGGCGCGATAGGGGAGGGACAGCGGCTCCATAAGGCGACGAAAGCGGCGGTATTCCTCCATGCTTCCAAAATCGGTCAGATCACCGGTGACGACAACGAGATCCACCGGGCCGACTTCTGGGAGAATTCGATTGATGGTCTGGATGGCCTTTTCCAAGGCGGCGGCGGTATCTACCTTGCCATAGGCGAGCTGCCCTTCGGGGACGATATGGGTATCGGTGATCTGAATGATCTTGGACATCAAGCAGCCTTCGTCTTGGGCAGCAGCATCAGCGCTTCCGGGGCAATATCGAGGCGAACGACGCTCCCCGGCTTCGGCGCCTGAAGGCCCGAATACAATGCGTAGAGTGTTTCATGCATCACGCCCTTGATCCCAATTCGATAATGCGATCCGAGAAACGTCACCGTTTCGACAGTGCCCGATAGCGGCCCGTCATCCGAGAGACGGACATCTTCCGCGCGGACATAAGCGGTCTTCCCATCACCTGCCACTGACAAAGGGAGAGTACCGCCTTTCAGGATCAACTCGGTGCCTTCGATATGCCCATCCAGAAGCATCGCACTGCCGACAAAGCTGGCGACGAAAGACGACGCGGGATTGCGATAGAGATCCTCCGGCGAGCCGATCTGCTCGACCAGGCCGTTCGACATGACGGCGACCCGGTCTGCGATCGCCATGGCCTCATTTTGGTCGTGGGTAACGAAGATCGCGGTGATCTCGAATTTTCTGAGCAAAACGGCAAGCTCGTCACGAAGACTATCGCGTAAGGCAGCATCCAGGGCGGAAAGCGGCTCATCCAGCAAAAGAAGGCGTGGGCGCGGTGCGAAGGCTCTGGCCAGCGCAACGCGTTGGCTTTGGCCGCCAGACAGGGCTTTGATCGAGCGCGACGCGAAAGGCTCCAGCTGACACATCCGCAAGACTTCGTCGACGCGAGCCTGAATCTCCGACGCCGGCAGCTTCTGCATTTTCAAGCCATAGCCGATATTGGCGCGTACCGACATGTTCGGGAACAACGCATAGGATTGAAACACCATCCCGACATTGCGCTTCTCCACCGGCAGTGCGGTCACGTCGTCATCGTCAAACCAAACCTCGGTCCCCGCATTGGGCGTTTCCAGCCCGGCGATGATGCGCAAAAGCGTAGTCTTGCCACATCCGGATGGGCCAAGCAGCGAGACGATCTCACCGGTTCCCACTTCAAGGTCGGTCGACAGGAGCGCCTTGGTACCATCGGCGAATGTCTTGGCGGCGTTCGAGAGATGAAGCGTCATGACGCGATCCTCTGCGCGCGGTTCGACGCCCATTGCATCGCGACAAGCAGAGGTACGATCAGGACGAAAAAGACCAGGGTGTAAGCGGAGGCGACTTCGAGGCGCATTGAGGCATAGCTGTCGGCCAAGCCCACCGGCAGCGTTTTCAGATAGGGCGTGTGCAGCATCCAGGTGAGATTGAACTCGCCGATGGACAGCGTCACCACGGCAAGCGCGCCTGCGAGAATGCCGGGCATGGCGTTTGGCACCACGACATCGCGAAATCTCTGCCAAGGAGGAGCTCCAAGCGATGCCGCACCCTCCTCCAGCGTTTTGAGGTCGATCGCGATCATGACCGCGAGGACCGAGCGCACCATGAAGGGTAGGGTATAGAGCACATGGCCGACCAGAATGAAGGTCCAGGACGTCCGAAACCCCTTGATCGACCCGTAGAGCTGCAGGAGAGCCAGGGCCAGCGCTAAGCCCGGTACGGCGAGGGGCAGCGAGATGAACTCTTCGAGGATGCGCCCTGTTCGTCCCGGATTTCTCGCAAGGCCGTAGGCTGCCGGAACCCCGATCACGAGCGTGCAGATCAGGCAGGCGAGTGCCAGGCCCAGGGACAGGACAATACTGTCGGCGTAGAGCTCCCAGACCTGCCAAATCCATTTCAGGGTCAGGCCCGAGGACAGCCCTTTGAAATAGTTGACCGTAAGGCCGGCGAGGATCGACTGGATCGCCGGGACCAGAAGGAAAGCGCAGGCCAGCAGCGTTACCGCAAGCTGGGCCAGTTTGGCCTTGGAGGCCAGCGAGATCAGTGTGGTCTGCGGGGCCTGTGAGGTCGGCATGTCAGCCTCCGCCCGCAACGGCAGCGCCTGAGAAACTGCGGGCGAACAGCAGGATCACCCAGGTCACCACGCCCAGCAGGATCGACAAGGCAGACGCCATGGCGATGTTGGCCGAGAGCGTGAACTCCGTATAGATCACCATCGGCAGCACATCGATATCGGTTGCCAACGTGAATGCCGTGCCGAAGGCGCCCATCGCCGTTGCAAACGCGATTGCGCCAGCCGCCACCAGCGAGGGCGCCAGGCCGGGGAGGATCACATCGATAACGACCCTGAAGGGTGAGGCACCGAGGGAGCGCGCCGCTTCCTCCAAGGCAGGGTCGAGCTTTTCCGAAGCCGCCATGACCGTCAGGAGGACGCGGGGAATCGAGAAATAGAGATAGCCCAGGAACAGGCCTATGATCGAATAGGCGAAGACCACATGACCCGGCAAGAGCTGGTTGAACAGACCTTGTCGTCCGCCCAGGAGAATGATGAGAAATCCGATCACGACACCCGGGAAGGCGAGCGGCAAAGTCAGGATTGAGAGAAGAACACTGCGGCCGCGAAACTGGTTGCGGGCCAGGAACAGCCCGGCGGTCGTCGAAATGGCCAGAGCGGCGAACGTCACCGCCAGCGAAACTAGCACGGTCTGGATCAGCGTCGACAGATAGCGTGGCTTTTGCAGGATCTCGAGATAGATCGCCCAGCCATTCGTCCCTTCTCCCGACGCCAGAAACAGCCGTACCAGCGGCAGCGCCAGAAAGGTCAGCGAGAAAACGATCAGCGGTGTAAAGCAGATCAGAACAAAGCTGCGGGTGCTCATTTTTTTCGAACATGGGAGGAGGCCGAGCGAACCCGGCCTCCTCCTACCCTATCGCCGTTTACTGTGGTCACCCTAACTGCAGTGATCGTATCACTGGACTTCGGAGAGATAGCGTTCGCCGAAGCCTGCCTGGGCTTGTTCCATCTTGCCGTAGTCGACCGCGACGGCGCGCTCATAGTCGCTGGCCGGCAGGAACTTTTCGGCGACGTCCGCCGGAAGCTCGACCGGGCGGGACGGCTGCAGGTAGGCATTCGTCCAGATCGCCTGGCCCTCATCGGACAGGATGAAGTCCAAAACGCGCTTGCCAAGCTCGGGATTGGGGCCGTTGTTGACCAGGCTCATGACATAAGGCACGCGGACGGACCCTTCGCATGGTAGAACGAATTCGAAACTGCCGTCTTCTTCATATTTGCCGCGATAGGCGTTGAAATCGTAGTCGAACAGGATGGGGATCTCGCCCGAAACAACGCGTGCGTAGGAAGTCTGCTTCGGCACGATGGGGTCATTCGCAGCCAACCGCTTGAAATAGTCGATAGCAGGGTCGAAATTATCGAGATCACCGCCAAACGCCATGTTGACCGCAACCGCACCAGCATAGCCGACAAACGCTGAGGACGGGTCGAGATAGCCGACCATACCCTGATAGTCCGGCTTGGTCAGATCGGCGAAACATTGTGGGACAGGTGCACCGCCAAGAGCGTCCACATTAACGAAAAAGCCCAAGGTGCCGAAGTGAATGGCGAACCATTTGCCGTCCGGGTCCTTCAGGCCTTCCGGAATGTCATCGAAGCCAGTCGGCTTATAGGCTGTCGCAACGCCTTCATTGCCCGCCTTTATACCCGTGGTTACGCCATAATAGGCGACATCGGCGACGGGGCTGTCTTTTTCGGCCAGGAGTTGGCTCAGGGTCTGGCCTGAATTCTTGTTGTCATGCGGCATCTGGACATCGATTTTCTCGTCGATGGCTTTGAGCATGGATGCCCAATCCGCCCATTGCGGCGGGCAATTGTAGCATACGGCGTCTTCCGCCGACGCAGGGTCTGATGTCGGTCCAGCCAGAATGGCCGTCAAGGCCACGGCCGATAACAGATGTCTCATTTGATAGGACTCCCTGAGTTCTCTTGATGCTGCTTCCGGCGTACTGGGCGACATCGTTGATGATTACTTGGCGTTCCCCATGTAGAAACCTTTTCACAACATCACCATGCGGTGATGCCATCCCCGTGGCAAGCCCTCACCCAGTTCAAGTCAATGGCCGAGGAGCTTGATGCAGGATCCCTCGAAATCTGTTCGGTCGCCCCCAGCCCGACCACGGTCACCATCTGCCTTCTGCTCGTCGGTGCCGGCAGTGGTTTTCAGCATTCGCTGTCCTCCGCCCTGATCGGCGCTGCCCACAAGAAAGGTTGGCGCCTTCCTTGCTTTCACCAGCTTCGCCACCGCCTTCGGTCCCTGAATTTCGGGCATGTTGGCGATGGCGGCTGTCTTGCACTTGGCGATACCATCACTTGGGTTCTTGCCCGTGTTTAGTGGACGCATAGATCAGGTCGCTTAGCAGACGGTGCGGGTAGGATATTCACGATCAGGAGGTGCCCATAATCATCGACCTTCATTGGCGTCCGCATAGACGATCTGTTTTGCGAGATCGGGACGGTCAAGATTGAAGTAGTCAGGCTTGAGATCATTTAGGCGCTTTAGCGCGGCGGGATCGACGGACGTGCTGAAGATCATCGAGGCCACGCCGAGATCCCGGCAGCAGGCAACTTCTCCAAGGTCATCCAACGTAACATCAAACTCAATGATCTGTGCATTGGTATCGGTGATGGCTTCTTCAAGCGAGGCGAAGTCGCAACGCCTTGCCATCAGTATAGCGTCCGGAGCGAGGCGCCTGAATTCGCGCATGATGTCCGGCATCTCGGAACCAAAGAAGCAGTGCATTAACATGCATTGTGCTCTGACCTCGTGCAGCACCGCTCCAGGGTCCGCCGCTTTCGGTTCGATATAGAGACCGCGGCCATAGGTGCGTGCGAGCGTCAGCATCTTGCCGAGCGTCGGGATGGTTTCGGTACCGAAATACGGCTCGAACCAGGAACCGGCATCCAGCGTCTGCAGCTTCGATAGGCTGGTGTCGGCAACATAGCCGGTGCCATTGGTGGTTCTATCGACGATGTCGTCATGAATGACGACGAGCGCGCCGTCGGACGACGTGCGCACGTCGACCTCGACGAAGTCGAAGCGCTGGCCGAAGCAGATGCGTGCAGCCGCATCGGTGTTTTCGGGCGCGACATGATTGGCGCCGCGGTGGCAGACGAGCCGGATTGGATGAGCGCTGTTACGCCGATAAGGCTTGATGGTTTCCGGCCGATTGCTGCAGATGCCGAAGATCGGCAAGCGCTCGAGCACATCGAGAATCGATCGGCGCTCCTCGTGCCAAGTGACGATCGAGAGCCCCCGGCTCTCGGCTTCTTGGAGAAGCGCCTCGGTCAGCAGTGTGTGCGGATCCTCTTGGGTCTCGAGCCAACAGGGGTGGATGATGTCGGCACCAGTCTGTTCGGCTGCGAGGAAAGGATCGGTGCCCGCCGGGACCAGGATGGACAGCGGATAGCCGCAATTGGCCTTGCGAAGCTCCTCGATCACATCCTGCTGAAACGACCCGATAACCGCGCGTTTGAAACGCCGGGCTTCAAGCTGCTTCCAGGTTTTTGCTCCTGCACCATCTGCCTTGATCTCGACATAAAGGCCGGCATCCAGCTCCTTCGCCAGATCGATGGCGTGATCGAGGGTCAAAAGGCGCTCGCCATTCAAAAGCGTGATCGCCTGCAGATCTTGCCAGGCCGTCTCCGAGATCCTGACGGCCTTTCCCACCATCGCACCGAGGTCGTCGTCATGGCTGATGACGGGCACGCCATCGGCGCTCAGCTGGATATCGATCTCCCACATGTCGGCATCGAGCGCTGCCGCCTTTCGAAACGCGGCCTCCGTGTTCTCCAGGGCATAGGCCGAGGCGCCGCGATGGGCGATCGCAACCGGTTCTCTTCCGCGCCGTATGATCGGAAAGCCGAGCCGCTCATAGAGCTTGGCTGGACGGATCAAAGCCGAGCACCCGTTTCGTCAAACAAGAGTGCTCTCTCCATGTCTATCCCCCATGGCACCTCGTCGCCGAGCGCTACTCGGTTCGTCGATCGTTGGATCGAGCGCAGAACGGCACCGTTTGGCAGGGCGATGTCATAAAGCGTTTCTCGCCCCTGGGGTTCAATGAAGGTAACCTTGCCCGGAAGCGGCGTTCCGACATTAGGTTGGAAGAATTCCGGACGCACGCCAAGCTTCACCAATTTGTCCGGGGCCTTGTCCTTCCAGGCTGCCGGCACGTCCAAGGCGATGTCGGTGTCCGCCAGGGTAAATCTTCCGTCCTCGAGGCTGCCATGCAAGAAAGCGATCGGCGGGTTGCCGAGGAAGCCGGCGACGAAGGCGGAGGCTGGATCGACGTACATCTCCATTGGTTCGGCCACCTGGACGATCCTCCCCTGGTTCATGATCGCGATCCGATCGCACATGCTCATCGCCTCCACCTGATCATGGGTGACCAGGACGGCGGTGATGCCGGTCTCCTGCTGTATACGCCTGATCTCCGAGCGCATTTCGAGGCGAAGCTTGGCGTCGAGATTGGCGAGCGGTTCGTCCAGCAACAGCACATCCGGCTCGCGCACCAGCGCTCGTGCCAAGGCCACCCGCTGCTGCTGGCCGCCGGAAAGCTGGGCGGGCCTGCGATCGAGCAGCTCGTCGATATAGACGAGAGCTGCCATGTCCCGGACCTTCCGCTTGATCTCGCCGGCAGATTCCTTTCGGATCATCAGCGGAAAGGCGATATTGTCGAAGACCGTCATATGCGGATAGAGCGCGTAGGACTGAAAGACGATGCCGACATTGCGTTTCTGCGAGGGGACATTGCTGACGTCGCGATCGCCGAACAGGAGGCGCCCGCCATTCAGCCGGTTGATCCCGCAAATGGCAAACAGCGTCGTCGACTTGCCGCAGCCGGAGGGGCCGAGAAGGGCCATCATCTCGCCATCGCGGATTTCCAGATCCAAGCGGTCAATGACGGTCTCCGGCCCGAAGGTCTTGGTAAACTGATCAAGCTGGATGCGCATCAGCCCTTGGTCCCCCCGCCATAGATGCTCATGAGTTTCTTTTGGAAGAAGAAGAACAGGATGATCACTGGAAGGACGTAGAACACGCCCACGGACTTGAAGAGTGCCATGTCGAAATTGTTGTCGTCGAAAATCAGGGCTGCGAGATAAACGGAGAGCACCTGCACCTTGTTATCGGGTGCAAGGACCTGCGGCAGGATGAATTCCGACCATCCCGCCAGGAACGAGAAAATGCCGAGTGCGACGATGGCGGGGCGGACTTGCGGCAGAACCAGCTTTCGCCAGACGGTGAAGCGGCTTGCGCCATCCTGGATACCCGCCATCTCGATCTCCCAGGGAACAGTGTCGTAAAAGCCCTTCATGATCCAGATACCCAGGGGCAGTTCGAGTGATGCCTTCACCAGAATGACGCCGATCAGCGTGTTGTAGAGCCCGACCATCTGCAGGATCAAAAAGATCGCGATGATCAGGGTAATCGTGGGAAAGGCGTGCAACACCATGACGCCGGCTAGAAAGAAAGCGCGAAACGGAACGTTCAGCCTGGAGAGCGCATAGCCCGCGGTCGAGGAGACGGTCAGAACGATGAGTGTCGTGGAGCCCGCAAAGACGAAGGTGTTGAACGTGGCGAGCCAGATCGACGGGCGGCCCGGCAAGGTGCTCCAGAGAAAGCGCCAATGCTCGCCCGTGAACTCATTCGGGATCATCGAGCCTGGTGGTGAATTGGTGACCGTATCCACGAACAGATAGGTGTACATCAGCACCAGCGGCACGGTCAGAAGACCCAGCACCAGGATGATCGGCCAGCTTCTGTAATTGTCGGTCGTCATCCGCTTAGTGGTGCGACCACGTCGTCGGGTTTGCTCGGTACTCTAAGGCTTGGTCTGGGTTCAACATGTCATCCTCCTGATCCGGTTTATTTCCGATGTGGCCGCGCCACTAATCCTCGATCCGTGGTGGTGCGACGAGGGATTTGAAATCGAACAGTCTCAGATAGAGTAGCGAAAGGACGACGCCGATCACCACCAGCACCAGGGCGAGGGCCGCGCCATAGCCATATTCGAGATTGCCGGCGTAGTTGTTGAGTGCGGTCATATAGGCGTCCAGCGCCCAGACCCTGGTAGCGCCACCCGGCCCACCCTCAGTGGCCAGGAAAATGTACTCGAATGAAGTCAACAGAGAGAGTGTTTGGTAACAGGTAATAAAAAGGATCGGCCAGCGTAGCTGCGGCAGGATGATGTGGCGGATCTGTTGCCAGCGACCGGCGCCATCGACCTCGCTTGCGTGAAACAGCGTCACGGGGATGGCCTTGATCGCGGAGGAAAAGATCAGCATACCCATCGACGCGCCGACGAAACCGTTGATCAGGATGATGAAGATCCAGGCATTGGTCGGCGCGTTCAGCATCCAGTTTCTGGGCGCAAATCCCATGGGCTCGAGAAGAGCGGAAAGAAAGCCCGTGTCCCAGGCCAGCCACTTCCAGAGCAGCACGTAGAGGACAGGCGGCGAGATTCGAGGCAGCAGCCACACGGCGCGGAAGAATCCGGCCGGACGCTCGGGCATGTAATGGGTCGCAATCGCGAGGACGAGGGCGAAGCCGGTGTTGAACAGCACCAGCGTGGTGAAGACATAGATGATGGTGTTGACGAAGGTCCGGCGCGTGTCCGGCAAGGCAAACATGCGCCGAAAATTGTCAGTGGTCCATGTCCAGCCGGTATAGGTCGCGCGCGTCAGCGCAGATTGCTGATCGGCTTCAAGCACATGGCCGAGATTGGTGACGGCGGTGAAGAGTTGGTCCGTTGTATCGAAGCGCGCATTCAGGATAGATCGCTCGAAGGTGCTGGCGATCTTCTTGATCGCCCTCGTGCCGCGCGGACGATTGTCCAGGTCCTTGATCGCCCGTTCGATCTCGCGTCGGCTGCCGAAGCTCTGGTCCAGATGTTTCGATCTCAATTCGTCGACGAGAGCCTTGTCGGTGTGGGCATCCTCCAGCGCTTCAAGCCCGCGCTGGTCGATGGCGTAGATCTTTTCTGCGAGCGCATCGGCAAGATCCGTTTCGCCGTAACGCTCCTTCAGGACGCGCATCGATGACGAGGTGATCTGATAGGCGCCCCCGGTGATCCCGGTTGCCGTGCCCATATTGGTGAAGCCGAAGACCGCGGTCAGAACGACCGGCATCAGAAAGAAGAGCACGACGAAGATCAGAGCAGGTGCCAGGAGCAGCAGGCCCAGCGAGCGCGAATTGCTCATCGATCAATCGCCATCAGGAATGCCCCTTCCAAGTCAGGGACAGGCACCTTGCCTGTCCCTGTATTTCGGAAGGCGCTATTGGATCGAGATGGCGTCGCCAAGCGTGGTCTTAAGCTCGACCTCGACATCAGCCACGGCCTCGGCCGGCGACTTCTGTCCAGTCCAGGAGGCCTCGAGGCCGCCCCACATGATCTCCCAATATTGCCCGAAGTTCACATTGTTCGGCATCGCCGAGGCTTCCGGAAGAAGACGCTCCGTGGCCTCCCGCGCCCAGCGGTCGCCAGAGTAGAGATCGACGGATGATTGCGCTTTCGAGATGCCGAGATGCGCCGACTTGATCGCATGCAACGTATTGATCCGAGGTTCCGAAGCGATGGCGATCAATTCCGCTGCGACGGCGACAGCATCGTCGTCGTCCTGCGCGGTGACGAGATAGACGAGCGGGTGAGTGATGGTGTTGGCTGCACCGTTTTCATCGCCTGCCGGGATCAATGAGAACTGGATGTTGCCGAAGAAGTCGTCGAGGCCTTCTCTGGTCGTATAGCGTGCATAGTGCCAAGTGCCGCCATGCCAGAGACCGGCCTTGCCGTTGGCAACCTCGTTGTACCATTGGTCCCAGGGCGTGCCGATGTGGTTCTTCCTGGTCACGCCGGCTTCCACGGCATCAACGAAGAACTGATAGAACCTCTCCATCGCCGCGCGGTCGAAGACCAGCTTGCCGTCGGTCTCGATGGTGCCACCGAAGGACAGGTAGAACTGCCAATAATCCGGGCCGTTCGAGGGGCGCGGATAGAAGCCGTAACCCGGTTCGACCAAACCGGCATCCTGGATCTTCTTCGCGTCTTCGAGAACGTTCTGCAGCGTATATTCGCCGGCCTTCACTTTGTCCGGTAGCGCATCGATATCGGCATCTGAATAGCCGATCTCGCGCAAATAGTTTTTCCAAAAGAAGAAGGGACGGGACTCGGCGTCCTGGGGTAGGCCGTAGACGACGCCGTCGTAGGACGAGATTTCCATGAGGTTGTCGTAGATATCGTTCATCGGCCAGGCATCGAGATCGAGATAGTCCTCGATCGGCACGATCAAGCCGGATTGCGCCCAAGGTGCGATATCTTCATGTCCGGTGACCACGATGTTCGGCGCATCGCCGGATTCGGCGGACAGGGTCACGCCCTGCTTGAATTCCTCCCAGCCGTCATAGGGCTTGCCTTCGACGGTAATGCTTAGCTCATCGCCGCGTATCGCAGCTTCCTGTTCGAGAATGTCGGCGGCGATCTTGATCGCATCGATGCGATAGTGATCGTTTGGCCCGCTACCTCCTGCCCAGACGCTGATGGTCACCTCATCAGCCATGGCGCCGGAACCTGTCAGGGCGGCGATGGCCGTAGCCAGCAATGTGGTTCGTGCAACACGTTTCATGTCGGTCATGATCATGCCCTCCCTTAGTCGAGACTTTGTGTTTTCTTGTCTTCCTTGGCCATCGTTGCGCGGCCATACCACGATCGTATGACAAATCCGGACGGTGTCAAATTCAAGAAGAATACGAACCGGTGAGGTGCAATCTTCGGAATTCCTGACCGGGAACTGGCCTGCAGCCTGGCGTCAGCGATCGTTCATGCGGCGAGACCGGCATCTGTCAACCAGCGCGCCGAGTCCAGGAGTTCTCGTGCATCGGCCAGTTCGAGTATCAGCCTCGGCATTTCCGGCAACTCTTGAAGCGCCTCGAATACCGAATGCCAGCGAATCGTGCCTCGTCCAATCGCCCAATGCCGATCTCCAAAGCCATCCGCATCCTGCAGATGCATATGCGCCAGAGCAGCGCCGGCGGCACGTACGAACACGTCAACAGGCGGTGCCGCCGTCGTGCCATGGGCGTAATGGGCATGACCGGTGTCGAGTGAGACCTTGACCGCTTCGCTATCGAACGAGGCCGCGAGCGCCACCCTTTCCGCCGGGTCCTTGTCCTGGCAGTTTTCGAGAACGAGCGTAATTCCGTGATCCTCGGCCTTCTGCACAATGGGCATCAACGTCTTGTGGGCACGCTCCAAAATGCCGGCGCTATCGTCGAGCTTGGTTCCGCGATTGTGCCAATGCCAGGTGGTATAGGGGCTGTGCAGCACCATATGCCCACCGCCGCGTTCGCCGATGATCGCAATCAGCACATCGAGTGCGGCATCGAACCGAAGCTGCACGATCTTCCGAATATCAGTATCGGGCGTATCGATCTCCAGGCCTTCATAGGGACCATGAATGCCGACGCGCCCATGGTGTCCATTGAGGAGCTGCGGCGCACGTTCGGTAATTGTGCCCAGCAGGTCATCTGACAACGTACCCAAAACCGCTAAATCACGGATCTCGATATCGCGATCGCGGTCAAAAATAAAATTCTTCAGTCCGGCGACGTCGGAGAGTTCGTCCAATGTCACTGCGGCACCCAAAAGAGGGAAGCTGTTTGATCCGTCTGCTATCCTTGCCGTCATCGATATGCCGTCTCCTTCCTAACTAAAGGCTATCGCCGACCGTTCGTGCGATGCGGATCAGCGTACGGATCATTCTAGAATCCCGGCGCTCTTTGAGGTAGGCGATGTGGTAGTTGGTGGTGATCTCCGCATCCGAGATCTTGACCGTTCGGAGGCGGGGGTGGGGGACAAATTCGAAATCGGCGACCACGCCGATGCCCATGCCTTGCTCCACAGCTTTCCAAACTGCCTCGCGGCTGCCGATCTCGACGACCGGATTGATGACGATGCCGGCGTCGCTCAGGGCGGTTTCGAAGGCAAGGCGAGTCGTGGACCCTTCTTCGCGCAGGACGAATTTTTCACCAGTCAGCTCCTTCAGCTTCACGGACTCGCGTTCAAACCAAGGATGATCGGCGTGGACGAAAACAACGACCCGATGGCGGCTGAACGGCACCATCTCAACCCTCGAATCGTCCTCGAAATGGGCGATCATCGCAACGTCGGACGTCAGATCGAAAAGATGCTGCAGGGTCTGCTGGGAGTTGCCGAGCTGCACCGAGACCTTCATGCCCGGATGCTGCGCTTTTAGGGCGACCAGGACGTCGGTTGCATGAAACGGTCCGACAGCGGCCAGCCTCAGATGTCCGGCCTGGTGACTGCCATGGGCCAGCAGGCATTCCTTCGCCTCGGTTTCCAGTTGGATGACACGTTTGGTGATCTCGAGGAGTTCCTCGCCGACGGATGTCAGGACGACATTGCGGCCGGAGCGAACGAAGAGTTCCACACCGTATTGTGCCTCCAGGGATCTGATCTGTGTCGTGATGGTCGGCTGGCTGATGTGCAGCGCATTGGCGGCCGCGGTGAAACCACCCAGTTGAGCGGCGGCGTGAAATGAGCGTAGCTGGGTGTGATTCATAGATTTAAGCCAGATAATGGATAGAAATTA
The DNA here is from genome assembly GCA_965204405.1 of Geminicoccaceae bacterium. Classification (GTDB taxonomy): domain Bacteria; phylum Pseudomonadota; class Alphaproteobacteria; order Geminicoccales; family Geminicoccaceae; genus JANQPX01. The sequence goes on along the minus strand of CBDBEN010000005.1, from coordinate 3,217,069 downwards.
TATATTGGATATATGAATGGTTCGTCCATAGCCTGTGCGAAATAACGACGCTCGGGGGGGCACGTGTGGCAGTATCATAATCCCGTTCGCATTCGATTTGGGGCCGGAAGTTTCGATGAGCTTGCCGATTACATCGATGATCGGCCCTACGGTCTGGTGACCTATGCCGAGCCGTTTTTCGACGACCTATCGGCCAGGCTCGTAGCGAGGGCAGGGGTGCCGGTGGTCTCGATCAACGACGTCGAGGCCAATCCCGATTATGCCTTGCTGACGGAGCAGGCCCGGCGATGCGATCAAGCGTCGAAGCCTGAGGTCTGGATCGCGCTAGGCGGCGGCTCGGTCATTGATTCGACCAAGGTGTTCGCGGCTGCAGGTGGCGACTTCGCCAACGTTTCTCGCTACCTGGAAACCGGAAAAGGCGGCGATGAGATTGCCGCGACCCCGATCATCGCGGTCCCGACTACCGCCGGCACGGGTTCAGAAGTCACCTGCTGGGCGACCGTGTGGAAGAAGGAAACCAACAAGAAATATTCACTGGCGCGCGCCAATCTCTATCCGGAACTGGCCCTGATCGATCCAGCACTGATGCTCGGAAAATCAAAGGCGCTGACGATCAGTACAGGCCTAGATGCGCTGTCGCACGCACTCGAGAGCCTTTGGAACGTGAATGCCAATCCCGTCTCGGCCAATCATGCGGTGCTGGCGGCGCAGGAGGTCATGGAGGTGCTGCCGAAGCTCGTCACCGACCTCGGCAATGTCGAATGGCGCAGCCGCATGGCGCAGGCATCCTTGATGGCCGGCCTTGCCTTTTCCAACACGAAGACGGCGATCGCTCACTCCCTTTCCTATCCGATCACCTTGCGGCACGACGTGCCGCATGGGATCGCTTGCTCCTTCTCCTTGCCCATCATCATCAAAAGTGTCATCGGCAGCGGCGGTCTTTGCGAAGAGTCGTTAAATCGAATCTTTGATGGCGATTTGGAGGGTGCTGTTGGCAGCCTGTCACGAATGCTGAACAGTCTTGGCATATCGACCCTTCCGTTTGATCACGGGGTCGAGGAGACTGAGTGGGTGGCGCTGGTCGATGATGCCTTCGACGGCGAGCGCGGAAAGAACTTCATCGGAGAGCGGAGCCGCTTCCTGGAAGCCGCGGCAGCTCTGGAAGGCAATCACTAGGGGTGCCTTGAACGGCATCATCATAACTCCCTGTTTCAAAGGAGAAAGCAATGCAGGAACAATCAGGGATCACGGTACTTCGATCAGCGCTAGGTGGGACCTGCGCGCTCGCCTTGCTGGCGCTTGGCGGGACAACCTCATGGGCTGAGGAGTGTGAAAATCCCGATCAGCTCACCTTCGCGATGATCCCGACGGAGGAAACCGTCGCCGAGTTGGAGCTTTACAAGCCCGTCACCGACCGGCTGCAAGAGCTGACCGGCAAGGAGATCGAGTTCTTCATGCCCACGTCCTATGCATCGGTTGTCGAAGGCATGCTGAGCCAGTTCGTCGATGTCGCGGTGCTCGGGCCCTATGCCTTCGTCATCGCCCAGGACAAAGACGACACGATCGACGTGTTCGCAACCTACGCGAAACGTCCAGGCCATCTGCAGGAAGAAGGTCCGGGTTACAAGGCGGCCTTGGTGACCAAGAAAGGCTCGGGCTTAAAGACCATCGATTCGCTACAAGGCAAAATTCTGGGGCTGGTCGATCCGGGCAGCACGTCCGGAAATCTGGTGCCGCGCGTGGTCTTCTCCGAGGAGATCGACGGCGATCTAGATGCCTATTTCGAGAAGGTCGTCTATACCGGCAGTCACGAACTTTCCACCGTGGCCGTCGCGGAAGGCAGGGTCGATGCCGCGTTCGTCGCTACCCATCGCTTCGACAATGTGGTCAACAAGGGCGAGGTCAATCTCGAAGACTTCAACGTTCTCTGGTCGTCGCCCGCGATCCCGCAGGACCCCTTCGTCTATCGCACGACGCTTTGCGACGAGTTGAAAGACAACATCAAGGCGACGTTCATCGGTCTCTCTGGCGACAAGCCGGGCGAGAAAAACTTTCTCGACAACGTCAAGTCGAACCGCTTCGTCGAAATGACGTCGGCGGACTATGACGTGATCCGGGCTCTAAAGAAGGCTAAGGATGCGGCTGAGAAATAGGATCTAGCGGAGACCATCATCCGGGAGAGGCAAAGGCGGAAACCGCCTTTGCCTCTCCCTCTTCCGATGGGCTCTTGGAGGGCGATACCCGCGCCATGGCTATTCTTCGCGTCGAGGATCTCTGCGTTCGCTATAACGCTTCCGGGCCGGAAATCTTGAAGGGCGTCAGTTTCGATGTCGAGGCTGACGATTTCTTCGCGATTATCGGACCGAGCGGTGCTGGCAAGTCGACGCTGATCCGCTGCATCAACAGGCTGGTCGAGCCGACATCCGGTGCGATCATGTTCCATGGCGACAACATTCTGAAGCTCCGCTCAAAGCAGCTTCGCCGCATACGCCGGGGCATCGGTATGATCTTCCAGGAGTTCAACCTGGTGAACCGCATGTCGGTTATGGACAATGTCCTGTCAGGCCGCCTTGGCTATGTCGGCAGCTTCAAGGCGCTCTTTCGCCTGTTCGACAACGAGGATATCCAAAGGGCGCTTTCGATCCTCGATCGTGTCGGGCTGAGCGATCATGTGGACAAGCGGGCGGATGAGCTTTCCGGCGGCCAGCGCCAGCGGGTTGGCATCGCCCGCGCCTTGATGCAGGACCCGAAGCTCCTGCTACTGGACGAACCCACCTCGGCGCTCGATCCGAAGATCTCCCGCGAAGTCATGGCGCTGATCATGGAGATCGCCAAGGAGTACAAGGTACCTGTTCTCTGTAATATCCATGACGTGCAGCTCGCCACCGAGTTCTGCAACAAGATCATCGGCCTGCAGGACGGTATCAAGATGTTCGACGGGCCGACCAGCGATATGGACCAGAGCCGGCTGAACGCGATCTACGCCCAGGAAGTCCTCTAATGAGCGTGCTTGCACAGGCCGATCCGCGCATGAAGCAGATCCTGCAGGCGCGATCGAAAGCCAGGATGCATCGATCCCTGATTTATGGCGTGGTTGTGCTGGCGGTGCTCTGGAGCCTGAAGACGACGGTGGTCGACGACACTGATTGGGAGCGGCTTGGTTCGTTCTCCGACATTCTCGGTTCTATCGGCGAATTCATGCATGTCGACTGGAGCCTGCTGAGCGATCTCTGGCAGCCGGCCCTGGAAACGATCATGGTGGCGACCCTCGGCACGCTTCTGGGCGTGATCACCTGCATTCCGGCGATCTGGTTCGGCGCGCTCAATATTTCGCCCTATCCACCGATCACCTACCCGGTCGCAAGGCTGATGATGACGCTCAGCCGCTCCATTCACGAAATTGTCTGGGCGCTGTTCTTCGTCGCCGCGGTCGGTCTGGGAGCCCTTGCCGGTGTTCTGGCGATCGCCGTGCGCTCGGTCGGCTTCATCGCCAAAATGTCGGCGGAAGCCATCGAAGATCTCGATCCGAGACCGGTCGAGGCGATCCGCGCTGTCGGCGGGAACGAGTTTCAGGTCTTCATCTATGCGATCCTGCCGCAAATTCTGCCGCAGATGATCAGCGTGATCGTGTTCGAGTGGGAAATCAACATACGCCGTTCGTCGGTTCTCGGTCTGGTCGGCGCCGGCGGCCTGGGGCTGGTGTTCTTCCGTCAGCTCAACACCTTCAATCATCCAGGCGTCACCGCCGTCATCATCGCGATCCTGGCATTGATCCTCATCGGCGAGTTGGTGTCCTACTATGTGAGAAAGGCGGTGATCTGATGAACACCGCGGCACTGACCTCACCCGACAAACCGGCCAAGACCAGGGAATGGTCCCGCTGGCGCTTTCCGGGTTCGCTCTACCGCAGCGGCGGCCTGCTGCTGGCGTTCACCTTCATCACCGTTTCGATCGACTACCTGAACATCCCGCTCGATCGCTTCATTGGTATGTTCGGCCGCATCGGCACCCTGATTACCGAGCGCTATTATCCGCCGGATATCGGCTACATCATGGACACCGGCTATCTGGCATCGGTGTTCGATACGGTGCAGATGGCGTATCTCGGCGCCCTGTTTGGCATGATCGCGGCGATCCCGCTGGGCTGGTTCGGCTCCTACAACATGACACCATCCAGACGCTTCGTGTACCCGATCGCCCGGTTTTTGACCATTGGCGCTCGTGCGGTGCACGAAACCATCTGGGCGATTTTGTTCGTGACCATTCTCGGTTTTGGCATGCTGGCGGGCATTCTTGCCCTCACCATGTTTTGCATCGGTTTCGCCGGCAAGCTGTTCGCCGAAGAGATAGAAGCGATCGACATGGGCCCAGTCGAAGCCATCCGGGCGACCGGCGCCAGCGAGCTTGCTGTCATGGTCTACGGCGTCTTCCCACAAGTCCGGGTCGCCTTCACCGGCATCGGCATTTACACCTGGGACGTCGCCTTCCGCGCCGCTACCGTGGTTGGCTTCTTCGGTGCTGGTGGCATGGGATGGTACCTGAAGCGCAATGTATTGCAGATCGAAACCGAACGCGTCGCCGCCATCCTTTTGTCGATCGTCGTCCTGGTCCTGATCTCCGAAGCCGTTTCGGCCTGGGCGCGCATGCGGGTGGCGAGGATCAAATAAGGCTCTGCTGGCGAGCTGTTCGACGGAATAGCAAGTGCGTCCACGTCACGGTCAAGACCAACTGGCATCCCCGCGGCCCGATGGGCATCGGCCATTCTGACCATCCCAAGGCCGTGCTGACCTCCGACTGCAAGGTTAGGGGTGATGATGGCTTTTGCGTCTTTGACGCTTCCCTCATGCCAACGGTTCCCCGCGCCCCCACCATGGCGGTCGCCGATCGTGATCCTGCCAGGGGCGATCCGATGAAAGCGAAAATCCAGGCCGGCTGCTTCGGCTATCCGGTCAAAGTCGCGGATCTCATCCTGTTCCTCGCCTCGTCCGGCCCCGATATGGTAATGGCGACAGCATCATGCTGGACGGCGGCTACACGTCTCATTGAGCGTCACTGGCGACGCTATTCAGCGGCTGTTTGCTCCGCTCCGGGTTGCCAAGTCTCAACCACTTCATCGGCTGTTTTGAACTGGCGTTCGGGCTCGATCGCGTACCAGGCCTTGTAGTAGTCGAGACCACTTTGATGGGCCTCATCGGTGAAGGCCTGAAGCGCATCTGTCACCCAGACCAAGTCGAAGCCCTTCTGAAAGGCATCTCCTGAAGTGTGCCGACAGCAGCAGTCGGTGTGCAGACCCGTGATATAGAGGGTCTCGATGCTTCGAGCCCTGAGTTCGGCGTCGAGGTTCGAGCTCTGAAAACCGCTGTAGGTAGTCTTGGGCAAGACGAGGTCACCCGTCTGCGGCGCGAGCTCAGGAACGATCTCCGACCATTCCGTGCCCTTCATCGAATGCGCAGGCCACTTCTTCAGCTCCGCATCTTCCTCGGTGTGGCAGTCGGTCGAATAGACCACGGTTGCGCCGGCTACTCGCGCCGCATCGAGCAAGCGCTTCAACGGTTCGATGATCGCCTTGGCCTTCGTCTGATATTCCGCACCGCCCGCGTTCGCGATAAAGCCACCGGGTTCGACAAAGTCGCGTGCCATGTCGACAACGACAACCGCCGAGTGCTTCGGATCTGCTGTCATGAACTCCCCTCCGTCACCGATGTCCTTCCCAAGATTAAGTGTCGGCTTCGATGATTGAAACGTCCAGAGAATTCCGCCTGCATGGTCGCTGCTCGAACTAAGTGCTGAGGAATTTAGGCCACCATATGGCTGCGTCAAATCTACGTTTCCTGAAAACCATGGCGAGAATGCAGCCTTGGACAGAGCTGTAATGGGTCGATACTTAGAGCCAAGCGTAAATCACCCCGCTCATGACTAGTGGCGATTGTTAGGATTGATGCGTTAATAGGAATCTTGGATGTTTCTTGACTTTGCCACCTCCCAGCATCCACTTATCGGCCTCGGTGCTAAAGCGAAACCAGATAGATCGCGATGAAAATGAGTGTGCCGGGAAGCACGTGGCCGCGGCCAGTGAAGGTGGTGACCTCGCCGAGATACATCGAAAGCAGAATACCACTGACTGCGGCTGAAGCGCCGGAGATGCAGAACGTGGCCACCTTGATCGGGCGAACCGGGATGCCGATTTTTTCCGCCGCTCCCTCATTGTTGCCGATGGTGTAACAATAGGCGCCGAAGCGCGTGCGGCTGAGCACGATCTGCGGGGCCATCATCAGGCCGCGGCTGATCAGGAAGACCAGTGGCAGTGTTCGAAAATTTGATGCTGCCAAGCGCGGCCATGCCGTCACTGGCCTTCTGCACGGTGCCGCCGGTCAGAACGAGGCTGATGCCGCGATAGGCGATCAGAAGGCCGAGGGTGGTCAAGAGTGCGTTCATCCTGAGATAAGCGACGAGAACACCGTTGACCTACCCCCTGGCTTTTGTCCATGGGCAAGTTTCCGGCGATCTTCATCGTTGCCGCGGATATCGCGGTGTTCATGTGGATTTTCTATGAGAAAACTCATTTCGGCCAACAATTGAAGGCCGTCGGCGGCAACGAAAAGGTGCTGCGGCTGGTGGGCATCAATGTCACCACTTTCAAGATCAAGGTCTTCGCCGCTGCCGGCGTGATGGTCGGCATCGCAGCTTGCGTCAACCTCGCCCGTGCCGGCGCCGCGACGCCATAGGCAGGCCTCATGATCGAGCTCGACGCGATCGCCGCCGTGGCTCTCGGAGGCGCGCCTTTGACCGGCGGGTACGGCAGTGTCGTCAAGACGATCATTGGCGCTTTGACCCTGACGGTGGTGCGAAACGGGCTGACAATTGCGGGCGTTCCACCATCTTGGAGTCGGGTCGCCCTTGGTGCCCTGCTGATCGCGGCCAGCGCAGTCTCACTCAACCGCAGCAAGGTCGAAATCGTGAATTGGGTCTGCACATCCTTGACGGACATTCACACACAAAGGTCCGATGCGAAGAGCATGGCCGTATTCGTTCTTCCAATGCTCAATCACACACGAATCGGGTGCAAGCTTACCTGTACGCTCTCGATTGCGTCAGCAAACTCATGCTTTACCAATGCCTACTGAACTACCTTGCGTACCCGCATCCCTGAGCAGAGCAGCAACCCGCCGATAGCCAGAACGACCATATTGCCGGGCAAGCTCGATCATATCGGCCACCAGCTGGTCTTCGTCAGCTCGTCCGCAGGGGCTCGCTGCGCGGATCGATGCTGGCCCAGCGCGTGGCACGCCCGTCGCTCGGATAAAGAGAACTGGGTGAGAACCCAGTTAATGCAGGCGCGGCGACGCGACGGGCTCAGAAGTTTCCCCGTGCTGCTTCCTTCAAAATGAGCTTGTCGAGGGTCAAATCCGACGCGGCCTTCCAAAGCCGGCCGTCCTCCTTCAGCAGTCGCTTCATCTCCCTCAGTTGGCCTGTGCCCATCCCGGCATACTGCTTGCGCCATCGGTAGTAGGTCTGCTCTGTAATGCGAGCTTCCCGGATCGCATCAACACGGGCCATACCCTGTCCGACAAGCACGTCAATCTGCAGTCGCTTCTAAACAATCTCCTCAGGCTTGTGCCGCTTGTTCACCATCATCGAAGCCGAAGACCGCAGGGTCGATGTCATATTCAGCCTTCGTTTGGCGTCACCGCGCAGGTTTCATTGGGCGGGTTGCGTGATTTCGTCCTGCAGTAGTCGCGATGATATGCCTGAAAACAGGCACCGAACCGGAAGCCTCTACTGGGCAGACAGGCGTCGGGCAAGGCGAGGGATGCCGCGTCGCCGGTTGCCGCGGCCTGCTTGAACTGTCCCTCCGCGGCGATAGCGGCGAGATAGGCGGCGACGTTGTCGTTAAACACGTCGTTGTGGCCGCGAATGAAGGCGGCGTCTGTCTTGATGAAAGCAAGCGGCTCGTGGGCGCGCGCAGGAATATGGCCTTCGGCGTGCTCCGGTGGGTGGATGCAGTGCTCTCGGCCGACATAGGAAATATAATCCCAGGAGTCGTCCGCCGCTTCGATCACGCAGGAAGCCGGCCCGCCGTAATAGGGCTCGTCCAGCTTGTCGGTCTTGCGCGCAGGGTTATCTCGGGCGGCGGTCAGATAGCCGGTCTGGAACGGCAGGAAGTTGCCGACCGTCGTGGTGTCCAGGTCAAGTTCCCGAAGCGGCACCTCCTTGCCGGCCAGGGTCCGATCGAACTTGGTCTGCTTCCATCTGAGGCCGACGCCGAGCAGCTGTCCCAGTTTGAAGGACACGTCGGTCGCACGATCGGCGTTGGAGCTGATGACGTGTAGGAGTTTCGATTGCTCGCGCGCGAAGCGCCGCTCGGACACCAGTTCCTTGAGCTGCAGGATCTCGTTGGCCTCGATCGCCGGATTGATCAGAACGACGCCGTGGCCGAAGGGCCGGGTCAGGATCGCATCGTCGTCGTCAGGCGCTTCCGCTGCGACCCTCTCCAGCAGGATCTCGTTCAGGCTGGAGAGAACGATAGCGGCGCCGAAGCTGTGGCCGGCCACCAAATAGAGATTCTTGTTGGGATCGACGTCGTCGCGCAGGATGCGTTCCAAGCGAAGAAGGAGTTCGGACACGCCGCCCTTGCCGACCTGCTCCGCGACCTGCTTGCGTTCCCAATAGGTGATGTTGGACAGAAAGCCGGCGTCGATCGATTGACCTCGCCAGCCGACATAGATGCCAACCAGATGCCGTTTAGTCTGCCGGCTCGAAAGCTTCGCCGTCTTGCTCAGAACTTCGGTGAAGCTATAGACGTTGGAATTGTCGGGGCCGGCATTGTTCTTCCAGCCATGCACGAAGACGATCGTGGCGACGCCATCCGCGGAATTCGCCAGAGTCTCGACATGATCGAGCACAGTTTCCAAGCGGCCGCGATCGAAAACATTGCCGCGCTCGGAAAATTCGACGAAGGCGAGATCGAAGCCTTCGTCCTGGTATCGATGCAGGAAATTCTCGGTGCACCCGTCGGTCTGACAGTCGGCGGGGCCTGCGGTTCGGAAAGGCGCGTTCTGCACGCAGCCGGCCAGGGCGATGCAGAAGAAGGCGAGAACTGATTGCCGAAGCGTATTTGTAATCCCTATCAAGACTATCTTCATGATCGATACACCTTTTGTCTTCACCTTTATTTCTCGGTGACCGTGATCTTCGCACCTCCAGCGTTGTTGCTATAAAAATGGTCCCAATCCTCGAGAGGCTTGTCCTGACGTCGTTCGCCGTAGCTGAAGACAGCGTCGTTGACGTAGAGGCGAAGCTCGCCGGTGATGGTCGGACTAATCGTGATGGATTCGCGCAGCGGGTAGGTCTCTCCAGGATAGCCGGCGACCTCGGCGACCATCGTGAACCACGGATAGGTCAGAACGCGCTTCGCCGGCAGCGTAGCCAGGAAAATCGGGTGAAATTGTGTCAGCCAGTTGTCGAAGCCTGCGGGCGAGGCCGGAATCGTCGCGTCTTTCCAGTCCTCGGTATTTTCGATGTCGACCTTGTAGGTCTGGCCGGCATAAAGCGTCAGGCCCGTGGAGAGGCAGGGATTACTGGTATCGAACGGTATCTGATCTCCAAAGTCATAGGTAATCGCTTTCGATTCCGTGCCACAGATTTCGGCCTCGGCCGCCGGCACATGGACGAACAGGCGGTAGAGAACGCCGGCGACGACGAGAAGTGCCACGACGAGCGACGCCCAAGGCAGCGCCTTCTTGGTGATGAAGCGATAGCCACGGCGCGTTTCCGAGGAGGCGCGGAGACGGTTCGCCAGGCGTTCGAAGCTACCAGGCGGGTCTGCTTCTTTTCTCTCAATGCCAGGTCGTCCGACATGCCACCAGGCGAGCTCGCTCAGACGTATCGTGTTGGTTCTGACCCAACTCGCCCAGTATGTGAGGGCGATATAGATGGCGACCAGCATCAGAAACGCCCGCCATGATTCCGCCCATGAATCGAACCAATAAGCGACGAAGCCAGGCACGAAGGATTCAAAGGCGCCGAATATGCTGCCGAGCGTGGCTGCGACGCCATCTTCCGGACCGCCATTGGTGACCGGCGGCGAGAAGTACGGAAAGGCGACGATGGCCAGCGTCACGAAAGTGAACAGGAAATACTGAAAGCGCTGCCAGAAGATGTGATCCTTGGAGCGATCGAGTAATTCGGCGCGATCCTTACGCTGATCGGCGTCTTCCGTCCCATCGACGACCTCACCTTTCGCATCCACCTGCCGATAGGCCGTCGGAACGCCCGTCGGCGCATAGCCGTCGGTACCGCCGGCGACCCGATCGAAGATGCTGTGATGTAGCTTGGGTTCGTCGATTTCGACCGACGTCTTACCGTCGGGTCGTTGGCAAATCTGGTCGATGTCTCGGGGCTTGTAGCGATAGTAGACGCCGAAACCGGCACGTGAGTTGTGCATACGGGCCGAGGCGTTCGAGCGGCTTTCGATCTGATCGATGGCATCCTGTCGAAAGTCGAGGCCTTCATCGGCGTTCGGCGGCCGCTTGGCCTGATCGACCATCCATTTTAGCGGGACATAGGCGAGGCCGTCGTCGGCATAGCCGCCACCGACATCGGCATGCATGCCCGGAAACCAGACCTGTGTGATCCGACCAGGGTCGGTCTCTTTTTTCTCGTTCCACAAAACCGGATGGAAGGATTGGCGCTGGTCGTCGACGGCAAGGGCATGGCAGGCACGCAGAACATGGTCGGCTAGATTCTGGTCGGAAAAGCGGTGCGGGTAGATCCACTCGTCGACCAGCAAGGACAGCTCTTCTATTGGCAGGCCGACAGCGGCGACGGTGTCCCACACGCCGACGAAGGTGATGTCGACATGTCGCGAATATTGGGATTTGAACGCTTTGGCTTTTGGGACGTCGCGATAGATCAGGCGTGACATCTTCCGCCAGATGTTGGTCAGCAAGGCGCCGTAGCGATAGCGATAGCTCCGATAGGCGAGGTTCACGCCGGCGCGCATGCCCTCATCGGTGTCGAGTGCAGCTTCGCGCGTACGCCATCGAAATCGCGAGACCGAAACTTTCTCCTCGCTTGTCCCGTCGAGAACCCCACATTTGCCGATCAGACCGGCCAGCGTGCGTGCGGTGTAGGCCCCGCGGCTGAAACCGAAGATATAGATGTGGTCAACCGGTTCCTCGCCATCGTCCACATGCCGGTAATGCTCGCAGAGCTGCAGGTAAAGATCGCGCACGTTCCTCGACAGGCCCCAGCCGAAGATGCCACCCAGCAGCCTGAGCGGCCGAAAACCCGACGTGCCGACACCGTCGTCGTAAAAGGCGATTTGCCTACCGTCGGAAACATCCAGCGCCTGATAGAGCCGCCAGACATTGGTCTTGTTGAGCTTGGCTGCACTGTTGCCGGTTCCGTCCGACAGCAAAACGATATTTCGTCGCTTCATCTTAATCCTGGCGCCTCATTTATGATTTGGCCCGTCTCGGGCACTACGACAGCTGAAATGAATATGTCGAACCCAGCGTTTACCTAAGGCAGCAGCTAGAGCGTTTCCGGTTGAGGTTTACGCGGTGCCAGCCCTCTTCCCCGCCCAACCACCCCAACGTACCGATCATATCGGGTGGTTGGGCGGGGGAGAGGGCTGGATCGATCTGTCTTGGAAATGGGCTAGCCGCCGGCCTCATCGTCATCAATCTCCTCTCTTCAGCACATCGTCAAACAGCGCCAGCAAGATGGCACTTTTGCCGATCCTGAAAGAGTGAGGCAGTGTAGAATGATAATCGAAGAGGATATGTGAAGCAGTTCACATCGGCTTTGTGGTAATAGCCGCCGAGCTCGGCTCCTGACATTGTGGTACCAGCCTCAGGTGATTGTCCCAACGCGCCGCCGCAAGGCCTTCAACATTGACCCGCATGGCCTTGTTCGACGCAGGACGGAAGAGCAGGACGTCGCCTTTGCCTCCGGTGAGTACGAATTCGCCGGGCCGGTCGGTCGGTGCTATGCCCGAGCCGTCGCGGATATCTGTCGAGCCAAGATAGCGGCCGTCACGGCCATGCCAAAAGGCGACGAGATTGCCGCGCGGGGCTGAGACGGCTATCAGCTCGCCGGCCTTATCAGTAGCGACGCTTCCGGCATAATGGCGCATGCGGCGCTGGATGTCGTCGGGCGCGTGCAGTGCCTGGATGCCGCCACCGCCGTGGATTGCCGCCAGCGGCACGTTGGCGGTCTTGGGACCTTCATATTGCATCGCGATGGCGACCCGGCCATCAGCGAGCATCGCCAGATGCCGGATGCTGAGCTGGTTCTGAGCCAGGCTCGCTTGATCAAGAAGCCGGCCGTCGGCGATGTCGGCGAAGGCGAGGGAAGGAGACATACTTTCGAGATTGAGCTTGGCACGCCTGTGATCGGGATGGGTGCGGATGCCGCCATTGGCGATGGCAAGCGTCTTGCCATCCGGCATCAGGATCAGCTCATGCGGCCCGATGCCATGGGACGAATACTCGCCGATTCGGCGATAGCCGTCCGTGGCGTCGTAGAGGCCGACTTTACCCTGCCCGCTCTCATAGTCGTTCTCGGTGGCGAGCAGAGTACGACCGTCATGCGACAAGGCACCGTGACCGTAGAAGTGGCGGCCGGTGGCCGGGTCAATGCGATGCAGTGCTACCCCCGCTTCGTGATCGATTACAACGGCAAACCGGCCAGGCCTGCGCGCGAACACCACCATATGCGGTCGCTTGGGGTGAAAAGCCATCGCATGTCCGCGACCGGAGAGAGGCAGACTGAAGTGGGCACGGCCCACCTCGTCGAATCCGGTCACATGGTGCCCGCCCGCCGTACCCGCTCGGCAACCGACGAAGAGCGGACCGGCATGACCACGGATTCCGGCTGCTTGGAGCCCGAGAAAGCCGAGCAGGCCGCCGGCGGCACCGCCGAGGAGGGCCCGTCGATTAACATGGATCATCCGATCACGTCCAAAAGCTTGGGCGCATACCGCGCCATCCAGCCATGATGGCCCAAGTCAAGCCTGACCATGCCATGGTCAGTCGCCGTCGGATTTGTTGAAGCCAACGGTCAAGGAGGCGGCGTCGGCAAGCGTGCCGGTGATGAGCGCACGCAGCGATTTGACTTCTTGCAGAAGCTGCTCGACTTGCTGCCGTGCGGCTTCGTTCCCGACGGCATCAAAAAGGCTGGGCTCGATCGAGGCCGCTGTTGCGATGGTCTGGTCGAGGCCTTTTCTCAGAGTCTGATCGAGCGCTTCTTGGCCGGTCTCCGAGAGAAAGGCGTGGAGCCCGCCGGGCTCGGCGTAGAGAGACCTGATCGTCTCGAGATTGGCGATGATGTTGGGAAGCGAACGGCCGCTTCGCCAGTCCTCGGCGCGTTTGGGCTTGGGGCGTTCGAGCGATTTGCCGAGCGGCCGCTCCAGCTTGTTGGCGACGATATTGTCCAGGTTTGCGGCGACGGTGCTGAAGAGATCGGTGGTGGCATCGGCTGCATCGTAATAGGTGTCGTTACCGTTGCCGACCTCGGTGAACAGGGCAGCGTGGCCACTGTCACCTTGCCAGGCGCCAAGAATGTCACCTGCGAGGTTGTCTTGGTACTCCGCGATAGCCAGCGCCAGGTTGCAGGCGAACGCTCCCTCATTCGTCACGATCAGGTCGGCCTGTCCGAAGAGCACGCGTTCCAGTGCGGCGAGACTCTGCAAGGCAGCACTCTTGCCGGCGACACCGCTTTCGAGGGCGGCGGGGTCTGGTTTGGCGAGAAGCTTGCTGAGCTGCTTGCCGGCGGTGCCATGCTTGTCCGGCCAGAAGTGGATGCGGGCTTCCAGGCCTTCTGCCTCGATCGGGCCGAACGCTAAGGGTTGAAGCCGCTGCCAGGCGTCAGCGCTCGCTTGAAACGCAGCTTTTGCTGTTGCCAGCGTTTGATCATCAGGCGTTGCGCAAAGCCTGCTGATCGCCCGCGGCAGGCCTTGCATGGCCTCATTGTAGCGGACATAGGCTGGCGTGATTACTTGATCGGCGAGGACTCGATTGACCCTGCCATGATCGGGCTCGGCGAGCGCCTGCGCGGTCCAGGCGAGTACAATGGCAGAGAGTGTTGCAAGACCAAGACGCATCTTCATGGCGTTTCCTAGAGCGAGTTCAGGAAGGCGATCAGCGCCTCCCTGTCCGGCTTGGCGAGGTCGATAAAACGCTGGCGCGCGTCCGCGCCCTCGCCGCCGTGCCAGAGGATGGCTTCCTTGAGGTTGCGGGCGCGGCCGTCATGGAGAAAATAGGTGTGGCCGTTCACGGTCTCGGTGAGGCCGATGCCCCAAAGCGGTGGGGTGCGCCATTCGTGTCCGGTGGCGTCGCCTTCGGGGCGGTGGTCGGCGAGGCCTTCGCCCATGTCATGGAGGAGGAGATCAGTGTAAGGCCAGATGAGCTGGAAGGCCTGAGCCTCGGGGACGCCTACCTTCGGCGTGATGAATTTTGGGGTGTGGCAGGCGATGCAGCCGCTCTCATAGAACATTTGCTTGCCGCGTAGCACAGTTGGATCGTCGATATCGCGCCTTGCGGGCACGGCGAGGTTCCGGGTGTAGAAGAGAATTTTTTCCATGACCACGGCGCCGGTCTCATGGCCATCATGGCGTTCGCTTTCACCATGTGGCGCTTCCAGGCAGGCTGGCTGGTTCGCCGTGCAGTCTCCGTGCGCGTTTGAAAAAAGCGGATTGGAGATGCCGATATCGCCAGCCATGGCAGCGCTATTTTGCTGATGCAGCGTCGGGTTGCCAGCCTTCCAACCGAAGCGCCCGAGGGAGGGTGCGCCTCTAGTGATATCCCAGACTAGGTTAGGTTTGCCGGATATGCCGTCGCCATCGGCGTCATCGGGATCGGCATTGGCGAGAATGTCCTGCTCGTCGATGAATTCAAGGAGCCCCAAGCCGATCATTGCGGGTGCGACCCGCGGCGAAAACATGGTCTCCGGATCAAGCGGGCCATAACCCAATTTTTCAATCGAGTAAGCGGGCGCCCGCAGGTGCACCACTTCGCCGCCAGCGAGCTCGACCGGTCGTTCGTCGTAGCGGATCGCAATCTGCCCTTCGGCCTTGTGGCCGGGAATGGCGAAGTCCTGGAGCTGGCCGCCATAGGTTGGCTCGGGAATGTGCTTGGTCCGCCGGCTTGCCAGGAGATCACGCTCCAGGGCATTCCCCGGGGGAACGCTGAGACGTATCAGCATGGAGACGGCGCTGTCATCAAGCCCCCCCGGTGGATGGCCCCTTCCATCCTTCAGGTGGCAGCGCTGGCAGGCGCGGGCGTTGTAGAGCGGGCCGAGGCCGTCGGCAGAGTCGGTCGATGCTGGCGCTGTCACCCAAAGACGTTTGAAAAAACCGTTGCCGACGAAGAAGTCAGCGCGTTGCTCGAAGCTAAGATTGGCCGAGGGCTCGGAAAAGGCGTTGCGATTTGGTTTTTTCTTGGAGGTGGCTGCACCTCCCGGGTTCCGTTCATAGGCCTCGGGCTGGCTGAAGTTCGTGGTCGGTGCGGTGATTGCCGAAAGGTCTCGCGCCTCACTCTCGCCAACCGGCGAGACAGCCAACGCCCCGACGGGAGCGAGCGCTAACAGGAACCAGTTGGCGAGATTGCGTGTCCCCATCGTTATTCCTTAAAGCAAAGGAAGCCCCGCACCGGAACATGATGATGCGAGGCTTCTCGATCGGGAGATCAAGCTGCGACTTATTGGAAAACAGCTTCGGGGTCGTCCAGGCTGTCGGAGCCTGCGAACTCGATGCCGCCGAGATCAAGGACGACAATTGCGCTTTCGATGCTCTTGGTCTGGTCGAGCAGGCCATCGATCACGGCCTGAACGATAGCATTGCCCTCGGCATTGCCTTCGCCGATCATCTGATCATAGGCCATCTCCCCGCTGTCGGCCTTCTCCTTCATGACGGCTGCTGCAGCCAAGGTGGCGTCCAGCTTGGCGGAAAGATCGCCGCCGACGTCTGCCGGTAGAAGCGAGATCAGGCTCGGGCCTTCGACTACGCTGCCGTCGATGCGCTCGTAGCTGCCATTGGCGACGGCCTTCATGCCGGCGATGTCGTAGTAGTGCGAGTTGTGCGTGTTGTCGGCGAAGCAGTCATGCTCTTCTTCAGGATCGTGCAGAAGAAGGCCAAGCTTCATGCGCTCTCCCGCAAGCTCGCCGTAGGAAAGGGAGCCGAGACCGGTGAGCATGGCGGTCAGGCCGACATTGGCATCTTCGCCAGTGACGGCTTCGCGTCCGGCACCTCCATCCGCCCAGTTCGCGACCATCTCTTCGAGATCGGTGATGATCAGATTGGTCGCGGTCTGGAGATACTGGACACGCCGCTCGCAGTTGCCGCCGGTGCAGTTGGTAGGATCGAAGTCAGTATGAGGCCGGTTGCCAGCGCCTGCCTCCGTGCCATTCAGATCCTGTCCCCAAAGCAGAAACTCGACCACATGGTAGCCGGTGGCCACGTTCGCCTCCACTTCGTCGATCTCATGCAGGCTTTGAATGAGATCGGCGTTGATGTTGCTGGCATCGATGCTCTGGCCGCCGATTTCAAGCGAAGCATTGGCGACGAGATTGGCGGCATAAAAGCCATTTTCGTCGGATTCGGTGCCATAGCTGGCATCGACATAGTCGATCAGCCCTTCATCCAGCGGCCAGGCGTTCACCTTGCCTTCCCAATCATCAACAATGGCGTTGCCAAAGCGATAAACCTCGGTCTGCTGATAGGGCACACGAGCGGCGATCCAGGCCTCTCTAGCTGCCGCCAGCGTCGCTTCGCTCGGCTCGGCGACGAACGAGTCGACCGCGGTTTTCATAGCCTTGGCAAAGGTTAGCGAATCCTCGTACATGGCCTCCGCGATGTTTGCATAAGTGTCGAGCACCGCCCTCTTGTCGGCGTGGCCATCGGCCATAACAGTACCGGTGAAAGCGACGCCGAATGCAAGCGCACTCGCTCCGCAAAGCATCATTCGATGCATGGATTTCTCCCTCATTTCCAACCAGCCCGCTCGTCACGGGCAGGCGCATATTGGTTAACCCACCCAAACCGAGCCGAGGCAGGGTCCGGGCTGATCGCCCCGCGATCACCTCCAGCCGGCGCGATCCATGGCCTTGAGCGCCTCGGCATTGTTTTCGCCAAAGGCGGTGACGCTGACGGCGTCGGTCTTGAACGTGCCCCAGTCCTCAAGCACCGGGCTGAGTTCACATCCTCGACGACGGGCCATTCGTTGTTGCCTTCCGCGAAGTAAGCCTGGGCAGACGGCGTGGCGAGATATTCGATGAACTGGACAGCAGCGTCCTTGTTGGGCGCATGCGCAGCGACGCCGGCAGCGCTGACATTGGCGTGGGCGCCTCGCCCATCCTGGTTCGGGAAGATGATGCCGACGGCATCGGCGACCGCTTTGTCCTCGGCTTTGTCCGAGCGGGCCAGGCGGGCAAGGTAGTAGTGGTTGGCGACGGCGACGTCGCATTCACCGGCGGCGACCGCCTTGATCTGGTCGGTATCACCTCCCTGCGGATCGCGTGCCATATTGGCGACCATACCGTTTGCCCAGCCTTCGGCAGCCTCCAGTCCGTCGGCGGCGATCATCGAGGCGACCAGGGACTGGTTATACACATTGGACGAAGAGCGGATGCAGATCTTGCTGGCCCATTTAGGATCGGCGAGATCCTCATAAGAGGTGATCTCACTTGGATCGACCCTGTCCTTGGCATAGACGATGCTGCGCACGCGCGTGCTGAGCCCGAACCAAAGACCATCGGGATGGCGAAGGTTCTCCGGCACCGCCGCGGTCAGAGCGTTCGAAGTGATCGGCTGAAAAAGCCCGGCGTCAACCGCACGAGAAATGCGGCTGCCATCGACGGTGATGAACACGTCGGCAGGGCTGCTTTCACCTTCAGCACTCATGCGCTCGATCAGCGCATCGCCCTTGGCTTCGATCAGATTGACCTTGATGCCCGTGGCTTCGGTGAACTCGTCATAGAGGGCCTGATCAGTATTGTAGTGGCGAGAAGAATAAACGTTGACCTCCTGAGCTGCCGCATGGCCGGCGACGAGGGCGATCAACGCTGCAGAAAGGCTGATGGGGGTGCGCATGGTGTCTCTCTCCGAGCTCATCTCATTGGCTGTTGAACAGATGGTTCTGCGTATGTGTTCCAACTTCGGTAAATCAACGAAAGAAAAGAATCCAGTAAAAAGAGCCGGTTTAGAATTGTTCTATTTATGATGTCATTTTAGAATTATTATAAATTAAAAACATAGCGGTTGATCATATTGTGTTTACCTATAAAGATCGAAGCATAAATGAAAAGTCCAAGAAGACTCGGAATCAATCATGGCCATGTCGAAGGCGGTTGAAGAGTATTGGAAAAAGAACACTTAGCGGCGCCCTCCAAACAGACGAGCTCGCGCAGCCTTGATCTCGATATCAGTGCCAGGCTCATCGCTGAACGGATGGTCGGCGAGATCTTGGGTTGGGACCTTGTAGACTGGTCAGTTGTCGAGCCGCATAAGGGTAAAAAGTTTTTCTTTGGTCGGCAGCCGCGAGGCGATCGTTCCATCTATCATCAACTGAAGCCGCTGTTCGATCGCTGTGATCCTGGCAACAACGACTTCTCTGCCCTGAAGCCCTCACCAATCGTCAATGCCAATCTGTCCAAACTGGTCGGCTATCTATGCCGTCATTTGGGAGAGCATGGCCTGCCCACAGGGGAGACAGAGGGGCGAGTGCTCGAACGAACAGCCGAGCAGGACCATCTCCACTTGGCCGCGACCCATCGCCTCCTCGACCGGATTGAGAATGATCCTGCCTTTGGGAAAAGGGCAGAGCTCCTAAAGCAGATCGCCGCTGCGGCTGAAAGTGAGCTTGAAAGGCATTTTGCGGATCTGATCAATCAGCGTCTCGAAAGCGGTTTTCTGCCAAGTGGCAACCTGGATCCCTACAAAATGAAAGGGTTGCGGGGCCAGGCCTTGAGCCGCGTGGCGGAGACCCAAGCGCTCAACGAACGGGAACTCGGCGGCTTGGCCGTGCCGGATCTGGCACTCGACGACGAGGCTTTGACCCGGATCGAGATGGCCAAGATCCTGCTCAGCCGCTTTCCCTATGTGTGCAATTACGAACTGATGCTGCTCGCTGAGCTCGCGATGCTACAACAGCCATTGGCACCGCGCTTTGTGAGCGAGCGCATGCTTGCGGGAAAGGGTGGGGCGATCGACGCTGCGCTTGTCGAGCACTTGGACAATGCCATCGCCGGCATGGCCGCGCACCTCAGCCCGTCCTCCCAGGACACACTGTCCTTGCGGAACTGGTCCATCGCGATCTGTGGCAGCGGCCCTCTACCCATGAGTGCGCTCTTCTTGCACCTCTTCACCGGCGCAACCATCCATCTCATCGATGATGACCAAGCCGCTATCGAACGTTCGAAGCGCCTCATCGCCAATCTGGAGCGGCTGGAGATATTGCCTCCTGGTGTTCTGACCACCCACCATGTAAATGCCGGGCGCCTGAACTTTCGCCCCTCGGGCATGGTGGAAGGCACCTTACCTGGAGACGCCGTCGCCTGTGATGCCGTGATGATCGCGAGCCTGGTGGATGCAGACGCCAAAGCATCGATCGCCAAGCAGTTCAGCAGCCAGGTTTCACCGGAGTTTCTCATCATGCGTTCGGCGGCCGGTCTCAGCGCCAAACTCGCTTACGACCCTGTGCCGACCGAGACCGTTAGTCGCAGTCTTCTTGCTTACTGCGGTGAAACGCTGCCAGCCCCGCAAGTTGCGACGCATCTGGACCGGACTGAAGCGATCCTGCGGCGCGTTGCTTCAGTAGCCAGTCCCGATGTTCTTGCCATCGCCCATCCCGACGTCGTCAATACCACCGAGATCTATCGAAAGCTGCAGCCGATAGGCGACGTGATCCCCGAACTTGGCGCTTTCATGACCATCGAGGATTGGATCAAAGAGCTCAAATCTGTTGAAGCAGCCAGCCTTGGGCTCTAGCCGTAGAGCCCAAGGCTGGCTGCACGTTGTCTGAGATTGGCTTGATAATCCGCTGACGACGATCGCCCAGGCAATGGCATGCAGCTCACCATCCGACGCATCCAAGTTCGCCGTCAGAAGAAAGAAGTCATCGGTGATGCCGTCTGGGGCGATTGCTCGAATTGCTCGCGATCAGGAGCATTCGGAAAGGGCACCTTGGTTCTCGCTTTGCATCGGCTTGGGAGGGAGATTACCCGACCGGGCGGCGTAGCCCGGATCGGGAGCAAAGCGTCAGATCAGGCCGTCATCCACCAGGCATTCAGCGATCTGGACGGCGTTCAGGGCAGCACCTTTACGGAGATTGTCGCCGACCACCCACATGTTCAGCCCATAGGGCACGGTGTCGTCTTTGCGGATGCGAGAGACCAGAACGTCGAATTCGCCGACGCAATCGATCGGTGTGGCGTAGAATAGCTCGTCCGGCTTGTCGACCAGTTGCACGCCCGGGGCTTCATAGAGGGCGTCGCGGGCGTCTTCGACGGAAAGGTCGTGCTCGAACTCCAGATTGACCGCCTCGGCATGGCCGACGAAGATCGGGCAGCGCACGCAGGTGGCGGTGACCTCGACCTCGGGGTCGAGGATCTTCTTGGTCTCGACCACCATCTTCCATTCCTCTTTGGTCGAACCGTCTTCCAGGAAGACGTCGATCTGGGGAATGACGTTGAAGGCGAGCTGCTTTTGGAAGACCTTGGGTTCGACCTTTCTGGTCTCGTAGATACCCTTGGTCTGGTTGAACAGCTCGTCCATCCCAGCCTTGCCGGCACCAGAGGCTGATTGATAGGTGGAGACGACCACCCGCTTGATCCGGGCCATGTCGTGCAGCGGCTTCAACGCCACCAGCATCTCGATGGTGGAACAGTTGGGATTGGCGATGATGTTGCGCTCGCGGAAGCCTTCGAGCGCATGACGGTTGACCTCGGGCACGATCAGCGGGACGTCCGGATCCATGCGAAAGTGGGAGGTATTGTCGATCACGGTGCAGCCAGCTTCCGCGGCGCGCGGCGCGTGGATCTTGGAGACCGAGGCGCCTGGGGAGAAGAGGCCGATGTCGGTGCCTTCGAAGTCATAATCGTCGAGCGACTGGACTTTGAGTTCGGCTTTTTCACCATAGGAGACTTCTTTGCCGATCGATGCGCTGGAGGCAAGGGCAATGACCTCGTCGGCGGGAAAATCCCGCTCGGCGAGAATGTTCAGCATTTCAGCGCCAACCGCACCCGTGGCACCGACGACCGCGACACGATAACCCATCACAAATTCCTGACTATTGATCCCGCTTCTCGTCACTAAGGGACATGTACGGGATAGAATGTTGACATCAGCTTAAGCGCTGGCGTTGTCCAGCTCGCGAATGATGGTCTCGCCCATCACCGAGGTCGAAACCTTGGCCATGCCTTCCTGCATGATATCGCCGGTGCGAAGACCGCCGGCGAGCACTTTGCTGATGGCGCCGTCCAAAAGATCGGCGGCATCATCGCGATCGAAGGAATAGCGGAGCATCATCGAAAAGCTCTGCAGCATGGCGATCGGGTTAGCCATGCCCTGACCGGTGATGTCGGGCGCACTGCCATGCACCGGCTCGTACATCGCTTTTCGTTTGCCGTCCTTATCGGCCGCGCCGAGGGAAGCGGACGGGAGCATGCCCAGCGAGCCTGTCAGCATCGCTGCGCAATCCGAAAGAATATCACCGAAAAGATTATCAGTGACGATCACATCGAACTGCTTGGGCTCGCGCACCAGCTGCATGCAGCAATTGTCCGCATACATGTGGGAGAGCTCGACATCGGCGAAGTCGGCATCGTGAAGCTTTTGCACTTCCTCGCGCCAAAGCACGCCTGATTCCATGACGTTGGCTTTTTCCACCGAGCACACCCGGCCGTCCCGTTTTCGCGCAAGCTCGAAGCCGACGGCGGCCACGCGGCGGATCTCGGAGGTGGTGTAGACCTGGGTGTTGATGCCGCGGCGCTCGCCGCTCTCCAGCGTTTCGATGCCGCGTGGTTCGCCGAAATAGATCCCGCCAGTGAGTTCGCGGAGGATCATGATATCAAGACCCTTGACCAGCTCTGGCTTCAAGGACGAGCTGGAAACCAGCGCATCGAACACCTTGGCAGGGCGGAGATTGGCGAACAGGCCGAGTTCCTTGCGCAGAGCAAGCAGGCCGCGCTCAGGCTTCTTGTCGAACGGCAGGTCATCATAGTTCGGCCCGCCGACCGCCCCGAACAGCACCGCGTCGGCGGTGAGCGCCTTTTTAAGCGTTTCGTCGGTAAGGGGGGTGCCGTGCCGATCATAGGCGGCACCGCCGACCAGATCCTCTTCGAGCTCGAAAGACAATCCTTGGGTGCGACCAAACCAGTCCATGACCCGGCGAACTTCGAGCATCACCTCGGGGCCGATTCCATCTCCCGGCAGGAGAAGAACGCTGCCGATGGGATCGCTGTCGTTTCTGGGAAAGCTCATCTCACGCCACCTCTTCACGGTACAGCCAGGGCTCGGCGGCGCGCTGGCGGGTCTCGAAGTCGTCAATCTTGGCCTTGCGCTCCATCGTCTGGCCAATGTCGTCGAGGCCGTTCAGGAGACAGTGCTTCTTGTGAGGATCGACGTCGAAGGTGAAGACCTCATTGCCGGTGGGGCGGCGGATTTCCTGTTTTTCGAGATCGACGGTGAAGGTTGGATCTTCAGCGTCGGCTGCTTCTTGCAGTAAGAGATCGACCTGTTCTTTGGGCAGCACGATCGGCAGGATGCCGTTCTTGTAGCAATTGTTGTTGAAGATATCGGCAAAAGAGGGGGCGATCACGCAGCGGATGCCGAAATCGAGCAAAGCCCAGGGCGCATGCTCACGGGAGCTGCCGCAGCCGAAATTATCGTCGGCGATCAGAATTTCAGCTTTCCGATAGGGTTCCTTGTTAAGGACAAATTCCGATTTTTCGGTAACGCCGTCGTCCTCGTAGCGCATGCTTTCGAACAGGGCGACGCCAAGCCCGGTCCGTTTGATCGTCTTCAGCCATTTCGCGGGGATGATTTTGTCGGTGTCGACATTAACCATCGGCAAAGGAGCGGCGATCCCGGAGAGCTTGTTAAACGGCTTCATTTTTCTTCCTACATATCCGTGCTTGAACGGCAGCCTCAGACCAACTTTCTGACATCCGCGATGTGGCCAGCGACGGCTGCTGCAGCAGCCATAGCGGGGGAGAGGAGGTGGGTGCGCCCGCCCGGCCCCTGACGGCCCTCGAAATTACGGTTCGACGTGGAGGCGCAGCGCTCGCCCGGCTTCAGCTTGTCCGGGTTCATTGCGAGGCACATGGAGCAGCCGGGCTCCCGCCACTCGAAACCGGCATCCAGGAAAATCTTGTCCAGGCCCTCTTCTTCCGCCTGATTTTTGACCAGCCCCGAGCCCGGCACGATCATCGCTTCCACATGTGTGGCGACCCGCTTGCCCTCGACGACCTTGGCAGCCGCGCGCAGATCCTCTATCCGGCCATTGGTGCAGGAGCCGACGAACACCTTGTCGACCTTCACTTCGGACATCGGCGTGCCTGGCTCCAGGCCCATATAGATGAGCGAGCGCTCCATTGCCGAGCGGCGGTTCGGATCGTCTTCAAGCCTCGGGTTCGGCACCTCGCCGGTGACCGGCACGACATCCTGCGGGCTCGTGCCCCATGTGACCTGCGGCTCGATATCCTCGGCCTTGAGCACGACTTCCCTGTCGTATTTGGCACCTTCATCTGAGGGGAGGGTGCGCCAGAACTGCTCGGCTTGCTCGAAGGCTCCCGCCTTGGGTGCCATCGGACGGCCCTTGATATACTCGAAGGTGGTCTCGTCGGGGGCGATCAAACCGGCGCGGGCACCGGCCTCGATGGTCATGTTGCAGATGGTCATGCGGCCGGCCATGCCGAGATCGCGGATGACGCTGCCGGCATATTCGATCACATGGCCATTACCACCCGCGGTACCGATCTTGCCAATGATCGCCAGCACCACGTCCTTCGCGGTCACGCCGAAGGGCAACTCGCCATCGACGGTGATGCGCATATTGGCGGGGCGCGCTTGATAGAGCGTCTGGGTTGCCAGTACATGCTCGACTTCGGATGTGCCGATACCGAAGGCGAGTGCCCCGAAGGCACCGTGGGTCGAGGTGTGGCTGTCGCCGCAGACGATCGTGTTGCCGGGAAGGGTGAAGCCTTGTTCCGGACCGATGATGTGGACGATGCCCTGGCGGATGTCATTCACGTCGAACAGCGGCACGCCGAAATCTTTGCAGTTCTGCTGCAGCGTCTCGACCTGAATGCGCGATTGTTCTTCTTCGATACCCTGGGAGCGGTCGGTCGTCGGCACATTGTGGTCGGGCACGGCCAGCGTCGCCTCGGGCCGGCGGACGGCGCGGTTCGTGTTACGCAGCCCTTCGAAGGCCTGGGGGCTGGTGACCTCATGAACGAGATGGCGGTCGATATAAATAAGGGCGGTGCCGTCGTCTTGGACATCCACCAGATGCTGGTCCCATATCTTATCGAATAGCGTCCGTGGCCCTGCCATAACGCTCAGCTCCTGCTTTTTTTGTAGTTGAGTTTGGTGCTCTTCAATTCCGACATCTCAGCCAGAACAAACGCTCCCCGACAACGAACCAACCGGCCCCCGCAAGCACACGGCTATTTTAAGGGCTGGGCCGCCTCGGCCTTTCAATCGGCGGCGGTTTTATCGGCGTCCGAATTGGCAGCGGCTTTTGCCTTGGCCGGACGATCATCGCGGCGCTCGGCGATGCGGGCGGCCTTGCCGGTGCGGCCGCGGAGATAGTAGAGCTTGGCGCGGCGAACACGGCCGCGGCGGACCACCTGGATCTCGGCAATCTGCGGGCTGTAGAGCGGGAAAATGCGCTCCACGCCTTCGCCATAACTGATTTTTCTGACGGTGAACGCGGAATTGATGCCGCGATTTTTGCGGCCGATGCACACACCTTCGAACGCCTGAATGCGTTCACGGGTCCCTTCGACCACCTTCACATTGACCCGCACGGTATCGCCGGGTCCGAACTCGGGGACGGGCCGATCCTCTGTGAGCTGCGTGACCTGCTCTTGCTCGAGCTGCTGAATAACGTTCATGGCAACCTCACTTCATCTCGGCACCCGGCGGGTTTTCGACCGCCTCGGTCCTTGCATTCCTAGACAAATGGCGTGCCCAAAGATCGGGACGCCTGGCTTTCGTAACGGTCTCGGATTGGCGTCGCCGCCATTCTTTGATCCGCGCGTGGTGCCCCGACAACAAAATGTCAGGCACCTGATGACCCTCCCACGACTGCGGTCGCGTATATTGGGGGTATTCGAGGAGATCCTCGGTAAAACTTTCTTCAGCCAGCGAGGCTTCGGCTCCAATTACCCCCGGGAGCAAGCGCACGCAAGCGTCAATAAGGGCCATGGCTGCCAGCTCGCCGCCGGACATGACAAAATCGCCCAGGCAGATCTCTTCAAAGGATCTTGCCTCGACAACCCGTTGGTCCACACCCTCGAACCTTCCGCATAAGACCACAACGCCAGGGCCTCTTGCAAGACTTTCTATGCGTTTTTGGGTGAGAGAACGGCCTCTTGGGGTGAGATAGAGCCTGGGAAGCCGGTCCGAGGTGTTTGCGCTAACATGATCAATGGCTGCGCCGACCACATTGGGGCGCATCACCATGCCGGCACCGCCGCCAAAGGGGACATCGTCGACGCTTCTGTGGCGATCCGTCGCGAATTCACGGAGATCGACCGGCTCGAGCGACCAATCCCCCCGGCTAAGAGCTTGTCCAACCAGGGAAAAGCCAAGTGCTCCCGGCAGCATCTCCGGAAAGATGGTCAGCACATGGGCGGCCCAGGGTGCTTTTTGGGATTCTTGGCCGATACCGGTCATGCGTCGACCTCGGCCTCGGTCTCAACGACGATTTCTTGGCGCGGCGTGATGGTGAGTTGCTTTGCCGCGAGATCGACGTCGGGTACGGTTGCTTTGTCGAACGGGAACATCAGCAGATCACGATCGTCGGAGGCGATCTCGATCAGGTCGCCTGCGCCATGATTGACGACCCGCTTGACGATACCAATGCGTTGGCCCTTGTCGTCCACCGCAACCAGGCCTTCCAGGTCCTGGTAGTAGAACTCATCGTCATCAGGTTCGGGCAGTGCTGAACGCGGTACGAAAAGCTCGGTGCCCCGGAGTGCTTCGGCAGCATTCCGGTCGTCAACGCCATCAGCTTTGACGATGACGCCGCCTTTGGCGCTGCCGACAATGGTAATATCGAACAGGCGCCGGCCTTGCCGGTCGAAGAGGGGGCCGTAGGAGGCGACGTCTTCAGGCTGTTCGGTGAAGCAGCGCAGCCTCAGAGCGCCACGGACCCCATGCGCGGTCGCGATAGCGGCCACGCAGATCCATGTGTTCTCCTGCTGCTGCGCGTTCATCGAAACATCCCGGCATGCCGATCGCCAAGTCCGTCATCCCGTCAGGATGACGCCTCGGCTTCGGCAGCATCAGCAGCAGGTGCCTCCGCTGCAGCGGCTTCAGCCGCGGCCTCGGCTGCTGCTTCGGCTTCCGCCTTTTTGGCGGCGATGGCAGCCGCGCGCTTGCCGGTGCCGCGCTGCTTTGCGGTATTCTCGGTGATCCCCGCGGCATCCAGGAAACGGCACACGCGGTCGCTTGGCAGGGCGCCGGCGCTGAGCCAGTGGCGAATGCGGTCCTCACGGAGGACGACGCGGTTTTCGTTGTCCTTGGGCAGCAACGGGTTATAGGAACCGAGCTTCTCGAGAAAACGACCGTCACGTGGGCTGCGTTTGTCGGTGGCGACGATGCGATAGAACGGACGTTTTTTGGTCCCGCCGCGGGCGAGGCGAATGCGAACACTCATGGATATCAAAGTCCTTCGAAGGTAGCGATGTTCCAGCCGACGTCCAATCGATCGACAAACACAGCCTTCGAAATCCAGGAAAGGCAGGGTTGACCATCGCTATACACGCGGCGTGTATCCGGATCAGGGGAGAACTAGTGACGAACGTCCGGAACGTCAAGCATTAACCTAAAAAGAAGGTGGGACGTCTTGTGTGACGAGGCCCACAGATCGATGTCGGCAAGGTGATCCATGATCCCGCGCAATAGATCACCGTAACGGGTGTCTCGAAAGGCAAATACGGCTTTCGTGGCTGCCGGCGCGAGAAACCCATGGGTGGCAATGATGGAGAACCGGCCAGGAAGCCGTTATATCCTTGCTGCGGAGGGGGAAATTTGATGGTCATACTCATCGGCAGGCATTGGCGCTTGCCACTGATAACCCTGCTGGCGTTTATCTTGATTCTCAAGTCTGTGGGATCTGCGGGAAGCGAGAGGCCACGGCCAAGTGACGCGCTTATGCAGGAGGCGCTCGATGTCATCGGCTTGATCATCGGCAGAGAACTCGGTGACGATGACCGCGCCTGGATGCGGGAGCGATGGATGTCAGAAGCCGATGATCGGCCTGAGGGCGTGATTGCCGGCCTCGAAGCCTTCGCGGTTGCGCGCGAGGGGATCGAAAGCGGTTCGGATCCGATGGCTTTGGCGCAGCTCAGGACCGAGACCATCGATGAGAGCTATTGCGCGACCGGAAGATCGGGTGATGCCAACACCGCACGCCAGCGGGCGATGTTTGCCCCCGATGATCTGGTGCTGGCCATGGATTGCGTGACCGGTGCCGTGGTTACGCCCTTCGATGTCGAGGCTCTGGTCCGCTCGAACGCCCTGGTGGGCCAGCTTTTGGACGAGCCGGTAGATATGGCGGCAACCGAGGCTTCCATTTTGACAGTTCTCGAAAACGGCATCGGCGGCTTGGGACTGGAATCGCAGCAGCGGATCCTATGGGGTGAATTGCGCGCAGCAGCACTCCGTGCCTATTGGGATTCGGCCGACGAGGCGGAGCGGGCGCAGCTTGTCGCGGCCGCACGGCAAACCTTCGAGGCCAATGGTGATGTGCCTTCCACGGCCCTGGCCCTGGAAAAGATGGCGCTTCGGCGGATCGGTGAGGTTCAGGCGATCGCCAGTGCCGGTGGCGTAAAGTTCCGCTTATGGGAGATGGGCGCTATTCTCGAACATCTGGCCTTCGTCACAGGGGCCAGCCCCACGCCGGCGGAGCGTGCCGAGCTTGCGGCCATGTTCGTTCGAAACTTCCATGAGGACCCGGAGCGAACCATCGGAAATGCCCGCTATCTCCGCCTATGGCTGGACAAGGACTACTATTTCGGCAAGGACCCCGAAACCGGCGAGATCCGCACTTGGACCGCCGATGAGCGGGCAGGCCTGCGGGCGGCACATGACGCCGAGCTTTTCTGCATCAACGACAGGCCCGATGATCCCGACGGTCAGAGACTGATCGAAATCCTCTATGCGCATGATCCGGTGACCGATGCCGACTGTTCTGCTTTTCGGATCACCCGAGAAAGCGATGAGGTGCTGGCTGAAGCCGGCGGCCAGCCCTTCACCAGAGGGGCTTTAAATGACCATAGGCATGCGTTCGAGCTGATCTTCGCCATTCGCTTTTCGGACGAGGAAAGACGCTGGTTCGACGCTGCGTCAATTGCCGATATGAAGAATGGTGCCGTCGGGCTGACCCAGGCGGTTGCCGGGTTTCAACGGCTTGCCGCCGAAATCAAGGCGCCTGCAAAGATCGGCCCGCATCTGAACGAGCAGCGGCGTGAGACGATCGCGATCCGGATCCATTGCGGAAACAAAGGGGCAGAGGATGCAGACGTGGCCCGGCTGTTCGAGGTCATCGATCGCCATGACCCGATCCTTTATGAGGACTGCGAACGACAGATGGTCGTCCGCAAAAGCGATCTCGGCGGTCTGGTCTCCCATGTCAATTTCATGGCGTCGCTGGCTGGCTTCAAGCCGCTGACGGAGGATGAGATCAAAGCGCTGCCGAAACGCATTTGGCCGGATTTCGAAGCGAAGACCAGCGGTCCGTTCCATTATTTGTCCACCTTCGCGATGATGTCCTATTGGTGGTCACATATGCCGGTGGAGGTGCGCCATCGGATGGCGGCGACGGCCAGGCAGGAGGCGGCGTCACGCGACGATCTCTTCGCTTATGGGGGGCGCTTGAGCGAGCGGGCTGGCTTCAACCTCGCGATGCTTGCCCTTTGCGATTTGCAGAAGACGAAGCTTTATTACGAAACGCGAAGGGCCGAACTAAGCTCCAGAACCATCATCAACACCAACCCGAACGCCGCCAGCCCTTGGGTCAACCCGGAAGCCATCGACGATGCCATGGCGTTCTATGGGACAATGGCACCCTTCGTTCAGGAGCAATGCGGCAATGTCTGGAACGAGTGAGTGGAATGTCCACAGCACTTGGTTTCCGCCGCTTTCGCAGAATGTGCCAAGAGATGGAGGGGTATGCGAGCTTTCCTCGAAGAAGCCTCGGGGGGCCTTCCTCATTGAGCATGTCACGATGAGGCGGATAATCCGCTAACGGCCCATCAATCCGGGCGGCAGACCGCGGGCCATGAAGTTCTTGGCGCCGCCCATTTTTTTCATGCGCTTCATCATGGTCTGCATCTGTTGATATTGCTTCAAGAGCTTGTTGACGTCCTGGACCTGGGTGCCGGAACCGGCGGCGATGCGCTTTTTGCGGGATGCGTGCAGGACTTGCGGGCTGCGGCGCTCCTTGGGCGTCATCGAGCTCAGGATGGCGAGCTGGCGACCGACCATGCTGTCGTCGATCTTGGCTTCCGCCATTTGCTTCTTCACCTTGCCAATGCCCGGCAGCATGTTGAGGATATCACTCATGCCGCCCATCTTGCGCATCTGTTTCAGCTGGGTTGCGAGGTCATCCAGGGTAAACATGCCCTTTTGCATGCGGGCGGCCAGCTTTTCCGCCTCGTCCTGATCGACGGTCTCCGCGACCTTTTCCACCAGTGAGACGACATCGCCCATACCGAGGATGCGGCTGGCTACCCGATCCGGGTGAAAGGCTTCGAGCTGATCGATCTTTTCGCCCATGCCCACCAGCTTGATCGGCTGGCCGGTGACCGCGCGCATGCTAAGGGCGGCACCACCACGTGCATCGCCGTCCATCCTGGTGAGCACGATGCCGGAAATGCCGATGCGCTCGTGGAAGGACTTGGCGAGATGCACTGCATCCTGGCCGGTCAGGCTGTCGGCGACGAGAAGCGTTTCGTGGGGTTTCACCTTGTCGCGGACGGACTCAAGCTCGACCATCAGGCTGTCATCGACATGGAGACGGCCGGCGGTATCGAGGATGACCACGTCGATCCCCTCGCGCTCGGCGGTTTGCTTGGCGCGCACCGCGATCTCGACCGGCTGCTGTCCGAGCACGATCGGCAGGCCGTCCACGCCGGTCTGGTCAGCCAGGACCTGAAGCTGCTGCTGAGCGGCGGGACGCTGCACGTCGAGGGAGGCGAGCAGCACCTTCTTGCGCTCCCGGGTCTTCAAGCGATGGGCAATTTTGGCTGACGTTGTGGTCTTGCCCGAACCTTGGAGCCCCACCATTAGCAGCACTTGTGGGGGCGAACCTGCCAGGTTCAGGTCAACAGCCTCACCACCGAGCAGCTCGATCAGGCGGTCATTGACGATCTTGACCACCATTTGACCCGGGGTGATGCTCTTCAGCACCTCCTGACCGACCGCACGTTCCCTGATCGAGGCGATGAAATCCTTCACCACCGGCAGAGCCACGTCGGCTTCCAGCAATGCGATGCGAATGTCGCGCAGAGCCTCCTCGACATCGCCCGTCGAAAGTGATCCGCGGCGCTTCAGCTTCTCGAAAACATTGCCCAGGCGGCTGGAAAGATTTTCGAACATCGACATCATCCGGAGGTTGGGGCGGGCCGTGACAACGGCTTAAGTTCCCCAAATAAGAAGCCTAACACCGGCAAGTCAAGAACAGGGCTTCGCGACAGCGTTGAGCAGGCCGAGCTTCGGCCTTGCGGAAGTTGCCGGAATCGCCTCTATTGGGCGCCATCATGAGCGAGCTTGATTTTCATAAGATGCACGGCCTCGGCAACGACTTCGTGATCGTCGACCAGCGGAGCGGCAAGCTGTCCTTGAGCCCGGCACAGATCAGCCGGATCGGTGACCGTCGCCACGGCGTCGGCTTCGATCAGCTTTTGTGCCTGGAGCCTTCGGACAAGGCCGACGTGTTCATGCGGGTTTTCAACCCCGACGGTTCAGAGTCGGGCGCTTGCGGCAACGGCACGCGCTGCGTTGCCCGGCTGATGATGGAAGAACACGGACTAAGCCGCGTGTCGATCGAAACGCGGGCAGGGGTCCTGGAATCGTCGCCGGGCCTGCAGGGGTATACGGTCGACATGGGTAAGCCCGGTCAAAGCTGGGACGAGATCCCGCTTGCGAGCGCCATGGACACGCTTTCCCTGGATATCGAGGCCGGCCCTCTGAAGCAGCCTACGGCGGTCAGCATGGGCAACCCGCATGCGGTTTTTTTCGTCGATGATGCGGAAGCAGCACCGTTGGATGTGTTCGGTCCCGATCTCGAGCAGCACCCGATCTTTCCGAAGCGTGCCAATATCAGTGTTGCCGAGGTGCGTGATCGCGAGACGATCCGGCTTCGGGTGTTTGAGCGGGGGGCGGGGATGACGCTTGCCTGCGGCAGCGGTGCCTGCGCCGCGCTGGTCGCCGCGGTAAGGCGGGGACTGACCGCACACACCGCATCCGTGATCCTTGACGGCGGCCGTTTGCGCATCACTTGGGGGGAGGATGGCCGGGTCAAGATGACCGGGCCTGCAACCCATGCCTTCAAGGGAGCTTTCGATCCCGAGATGCTGGCGGTGAGTGCAACGTGAGCAAGCCTGACATTGTTACCTTCGGCTGTCGGCTGAACAGCTTCGAGACCGAGATCATGCGCGGCCAGGCGACCGAGGCTGGACTTGAGGATGTGGTCGTTATTAATACCTGCGCGGTTACCGCCGAGGCTGAGCGCCAGGCGCGCCAGGCGATCCGCAAGGCGAAGCGGGAGAGGCCGGAGGCGCGGATCGTGGTGACCGGCTGCAGCGCCCAGATCTCACCGGACGCCTATGCCGGCATGGCCGAGGTCGATCAAGTCATCGGCAATCAGGAGAAGCTGCAGCCGGCTGTCTGGCAAGCCCTGGCGGAACAAGAATTGTCACCTGGCAAGGCCGCCCCGGCCCTGGCAGGGCCGCCGAAGGTGCTGGTTGGGGATGTCAGCGATATCCGGGAGACGGCCGGGCATCTGGTGGATGGTCTGGACGGACGGTCGCGCGCATTCGTGCAGGTGCAGAACGGCTGCGATCATCGCTGCACCTTCTGTATCATTCCCTACGGGCGCGGTCCCAGCCGCAGCGTGCCGATTGGCGACGTGGTCGCTCAGACCCGGCGGCTGGTGGAGCTTGGCCATAAGGAGGTCGTGCTGACCGGCGTCGACCTCACCTCCTATGGTAAGGACCTGCCGGGAGAGCCGACCCTCGGCCAGATGGCGAGGCGGCTCCTGAAGCTGGTGCCGGAGCTTCCGAGACTGCGCCTGTCATCGCTCGACCCCGCCGAGGTCGATCCGGACCTGTTCGAGCTGATCGCTTCCGAGCCGAGGCTGATGCCGCATCTGCATCTCAGTGTTCAGGCGGGAGATACGCTGACACTGAAGCGCATGAAGCGGCGGCATACGCGTGACGATGTGATCACACTTGCCCGTATCTGCCGCGGCCTTCGTCCGGACATCGCGTTCGGCGCCGACCTGATCGCCGGTTTTCCGACCGAGACGGAAGCGATGTTCGAGAATACGCTGGCGCTGGTCGAGGAGGCGGGGCTCACCTATCTCCATGTGTTTCCTTATTCGCCAAGAGAAGGGACGCCGGCAGCCCGCATGCCCGAGGTGCCAAAGGCGGTCAGGAAAGAGCGCGCTTCGCGTCTTAGAGAGGCGGGTGACCAGGCGCTTAATCGTTTTCTCGCCCGCGAGGTCAGCCGCAGCGCCACGCTCCTGGTCGAGCAGAACCAAGGTGGGCATACCGAGACCTTCGCCCCCTTCCGCTTCGGCGATCAGGACAATATGCCGGCACCTGGCAGTCTTGCCTCGGTCGTGCCCGAGCGGGTCGAGGATGGGATGCTGATCGGACGGTTGGCAGCGTGACGGACGAGGCGAAGCAGAGTTGGTTTCAACGGCTGAAGGCCGGGCTTAGCCGGTCGTCATCGTCGCTTCAGGGCAACATCGCTTCCGTTTTCACCAAGCGGAAGCTGGATGCCGCCAGTCTCGAGGAGCTCGAAGAGGCGCTGATCGCTGCCGATATGGGGGTCGAGACGGCGATGGCGCTTGCCGCCAAGCTTGGTGAAACCCGTTTCGGCAAGGAGGTCACCGACCAGGAGGTTCGCCAAGCCCTGGCCGAGCAGATCACCGCTCTGCTGGAGCCGGTGGCCAGGCCGCTGGTGATCGACCCCGGCCATCGGCCGGAGGTGATCCTGGTCTGCGGCGTGAATGGCACCGGCAAGACCACCACCATCGGCAAGCTGTCCCAGCAGCTCTCCAATGAGGGCAAAAAGGTCATGCTGGCCGCAGGCGATACATTTCGGGCGGCCGCCATCGAACAGCTCGAGGTCTGGGGCCGAAGGACCGATTGTCCGGTGGTCTCGAAGGCGCCCGGTGCGGATGCGGCGGGGCTTGCTTTCGAAGCACTTGAGAAAGCCAAAGCCGATGGTGCAGATGTTCTCCTGATCGATACGGCCGGCCGTTTACACAACAAGTCAGCTTTGATGGACGAGCTCGCCAAGATTGTCCGTGTCATCAAAAAACAGGATGGCGAGGCGCCGCACCAGACGCTCTTGGTCCTGGATGCCACGACAGGTCAGAATGCCAAGGCGCAGGTCGAGACCTTCAAGAGCATGGTGCCGCTGACCGGACTTGCGGTGACCAAGTTGGACGGTACCGCGCGGGGCGGCGTGGTGGTGGCGCTGGCCCAGCAATTCGGCCTGCCGGTTCACGCGGTCGGGGTGGGCGAGGGGGTCTATGACCTCAGGCCCTTCGAGGCGCGGGCCTTCGCCATGGCGTTGTTAGGGCTTGAGAAATCGGACGATTGATCCTACTGGTATGGCCACGTTGGTTGGCCTCCCTGCCTGTTGGAGAATCCTCGCTTGAAATCAGGCAGTTATAGCGTTGTTTTGGCGATATCCCTTTGGAGCGGGCTCTAGACGATGGATAGATCATGACACGGAATTTCCTCGAAACCATTCTTGGTGCCGTCGTGCTTGCGGTCGCCGTCGCGTTCTTTTTCTATGCTTATCAGAGCAATCATGCCGGTGGCAGCAACGGCTACAATCTGCTGGCGCAATTCGATCGGGTCGACGGGCTGGATAACGGCGCCGATGTGCGCATCGGTGGAATCAAGGTCGGATCGGTGACCGAGCAGACCCTGGATCCGGAGTCTTATCGTGCCCAGGTCAACTTTACCGTGCAAAGCAATGTCGAGCTGCCGCTGGATACATCGGCTGCGATCATGTCCGATGGTCTGCTCGGTGGAAAATATCTTTCACTCGAGCCCGGCGGGGATATCGACATGCTTGAAGCGGGCGACGAGATTACGCTTACCCAATCCTCCGTGCGCCTTGAGGACCTGATCGGCCAACTCATCTACAGCGGCGGTTCCGGCGGCGATGACGGTGCGGGCAGCGGAGATCCGGCAACACAGTGACCTCTTATCGGTTTTTCTCGATGTTCGTATTACTCAGGCTCATGCTTCCCGGCCTCCTGATCACAGCACCGGTAATGGCGCAGGAGACGGTCCCGATCCGGCCGAGCGACGCGGATAAGGGGGCTAATCTTGAACATCAGGTGGCAGTGCTGCAGGGGCTGGACAAAATCACCGCGAGAATATCACCGGTTTACGCCACCCTCGGCCTTCCCACCTATTTCGGATCACTGGAGATCGTGGTCAGAGCATGCAGGGAAACGCCGCCGACCGAACCGCCTGAAAGTGCCGCTTTCATCGAGGTGCGCGAGCTTCCGCCGAATGTCGACCGCGACAGCGAGCCGGAGATCCTGTTTACCGGGTGGATGTTCGCGTCCAGTCCCGCCGTGTCGGCGCTGGAGCACGCGGTTTACGATATCTGGGTGGTCGACTGCGAAGAGCCGGTCGCTGCCGGCATAAGCTCCCAGGGCGTGCCCGAAACGATCGCTCCGCCATCGGAATAGAAGACGGCCTGAACCTTGAGCGCGTCTTTCAGCCGCCTGTGATAGGCCTCACGCGGAATCTCGACAGCGCCGAACTGGCTTAGATGATCGGTGAGAAACTGCGTGTCCAGCAGCCGATAGCCCCCTTGATTGAGGCGGTCGACCAGGGCAGTCAGCGCCACTTTGCTCGCATCCCGCTCTCTCGAAAACATGCTCTCGCCGAAGAACGCGCCGCCAAGCGAGACGCCATAGACCCCGCCAACGAGCTGCTCTTCCCGCCAGCACTCGACGCTATGGGCGTAGTGAAGCTCGTGGAGGGCACAGTAGAGATCGATCAGCTGATCGTTCAACCAGGTCCGCGGGCGGTTGGGACGGCTTTCGGCGCAGGACCGGATGACGCCTGCAAAATCGGTATCGGTCCTGATCTCGAACCGCCCCTGGCGGATTACCCGAGCGAGGCGCCTGGGGACATGAAAGCGATCCAGCGGAATCATGCCGCGATTTTCAGGATCGACCCAATGAATCGTCGGATCGTCTCGATCGTCGGCCATCGGAAAAAGGCCGCTGGCATAGGCGTAAAGCAGCAGCTCTGGCGTTAGCGTTGGCATGCCCTAGCGATAGCAGGGATAGGCCTCCGCGAGAAGCTGCCGCGGTGAGGTTTTGGTGACAAACGACACCAGCCTTTTCATCTGCAGAGCAACCAGGCTGTAGACTGGGGCAATATCGATATCGGGCCCGATGGGGAAGGTGCTACGATCCCCTCCAGGCTGTTGGGAAATCAGTGACGTGGTCTTGGGCGCTAGCGTCGTCTCGGGCCAGCCATTTCGGTCACTTCGAACCCGGTCTCGGTCTTGACCGCCTCGAAGGTCCTGGATGCGTAGCCCCGGCATTCGCGGAGGATCGAGCAGCGAAGCGGACGGAAATTGGAATCGCAGTCATCGTCGTCCTTCAGGAAATCCCGGTAAGCGTAGCGGATCGAGACCCAGACCTTCTCGTCATTTTCCTCGATCACGTCAGCGCGGGTGATGCCGTCGAGGATTGGCGACTTGCAATAGCCATCTTCCTCGGTGGCATGGCGATTGTAGTACTGGCTGATGTCGAGCAGCAGGCCCTTATGCTCGCCGACGTCCCAAAGACCGCTATCCCGCCAATATTGCTGGCAGCCGGCAATCGGCGCGAGAAGAGTGATGCCGATCAGAGTATGGACAAGGGTTCGCGGTAGCCTTCGCTTGATTGTCATGCCTTGGTCCCTCCTTTCATATCGTCGTCTGGCGCTGATGCGTGGTTTATTGGGCGTGTTTGGCTCGGCCGGATGCCTTATCGCCGAAAGGCGGCAAGAAAGGCCCTTTCGAGCATCAATGCGGTTTCGACAATACGGCTCTAGAGGTCGCTTAGCCACTCGATGACTTCAGGCGCAAGGCTGATGCCGCCATCACCTGCGGCCTCGACAAGGCGGCCTCCCCATTTCGCAAGGTCGAGCCAATCGAGTTCATCGTCCTCCAATTGATGGCGTTCGATCATATCCAGTGATGCTTTGAGCTCCTCTGAATTCCTAAATCCATTCAAATACCAGATGTAGGGATGATCAAACTTGCCCCGATGAAGGCCTAGCTTCTCCTTTTTGGCCCTCCTTTCAGCCTTAACGTAGAGTTTATGCTGCTTCGGGAAAAAGGAAGGAACAGCAACGGCATGGCCCTGGCGCACCATCCATTCGCCGACATCGTCGCCGTCAAAATAGACACGGCAAAGTTTTGAGCCGTAGATGGCCTCGGTGCCTGGTACCAGCCAGCACTTGACCTCACGGCCGTCAACTCTCTCCGTCAGGGCGGCTTTTGATTTCATGCCGCCGTCGAACTGGTTGCCGTCGCTATCATACCAAGGCTGGTTCGGGTAGAGGCCGAACATGGCATAGAGCCGAATTTTCTTGCCGTTGACGATCAGCCTATTGCCGCTGATGACCGTCGCGACTCCTTTGATCAGGTTGCGCCGGCTATAAAACCAGGCGATGGCGAGAAGAATGACAAAAAGAGGAAAAGCTTCGGCCAGGGGATCCGTGGGCGGGGTGGCAGGGCAGCATTCTGTGCTTAGAGATTGATTTTGATCTGGCATGACTGCCAGTTAAATTGAAAAAACGCCTAAAGCAAAGAATCATTCAGGCTGACCCAAATCCAAGGGGGGCGTGCTCGATCGCAGTCTCGTTGTCCGATCGCCCGCTCAAAGATTGAGGTCGGGGGGCGTCCAGCCTTCCAGGAATTCATTGAGCCAGCCGGTGTGGTAGTCACCCTCGACAAAGGCCGGATCGCTGGCAACGGCCTGAAGTAAGGGAATACCGGTGGCGATACCGTCGATCACGAACTCACCCAGCGCCCGGCGCAGGCGTTTCAGGCATGCTTGCCGGGAGTGATCGTGGACGATCAGCTTGGCGATCAGGCTGTCATAGTGGGGAGGGACCTTGGCGCCGGCATAGAGGGCGCTGTCGATCCGCACGCCCGGTCCGCCCGGCGGGTGGAAGGTGTGGACCGTGCCGGGAGACGGCATCATGGACGAGGGGTCCTCGGCGTTGATCCTGCACTCGATCGCATGGCCCTCATAGGCGATGTCCGCCTGGGTGATGGAAAGCGGCAGGTTTTTGGCGACATGAAGCTGGGCGCGCACCAGGTCTACCCCGGTGATCATCTCGGTGACCGGATGCTCGACCTGGAGGCGGGTATTCATCTCGATGAAATAGAATTCGCCGTCTTCATAAAGAAACTCGATCGTGCCGACGCCCCGATAGCCAAGCTCGGCAACCGCGGAACTGACGATACCGCCGATTTTTTCCCGGAGATCGTGGTCGATGACCGGCGAGGTGGCCTCCTCCACCAGCTTTTGGTGGCGGCGCTGCAGGGAGCAGTCGCGCTCGCCCAGATGAACGGCATTGCCATGGTGATCGGCCAGCACCTGGACTTCGATATGACGCGGGCGCTGCAGGAACTTTTCCAGATAGACCCGATCATCGCCGAAGCCGGCCTCAGCCTCCCGCCTTGCGGTCCGAAGACCGTCATAGAGTTCGTTTTCGCTATGAGCGACCTTCATGCCGCGGCCGCCGCCGCCTGATACCGCCTTGATCAGCACCGGGTAGCCGATGGCCGCTGCCGCATCCCTTGCCTCGTCATCACCCCTGATCGGACCATCGGTGCCGGGAACCACGGGAACGCCCCGTTTTTTCATGGTCTCCTTGGCCCGGATCTTGTCGCCCATCAGCCGGATATGATCGGGTGACGGGCCGATGAAGGTCAGGCCGTGCTCGATGACCATGTCGGCGAAATCTGCGTTCTCGGCGAGAAAGCCGTAGCCCGGGTGGATGGCATTGGCGCCCGAGATCTCGGCGGCGGCGAGGATTGCCACCTTGTTCAGGTAGCTCTCGGTCGCAACCGGCGGGCCAATGCAGACGCTCGCATCGGCGAGGCGGACATGCATTGCATCGCTGTCGGCGGTCGAATGGATCGCCACGGTCTGGATGTCCATCTCGCGGCAGGCACGAATGATGCGAAGCGCAATTTCGCCGCGATTGGCGATCAGAACCTTGTCGATCATAGGACGAAGCCTGGTTTGGGGATGATCAGTCGATGATCAAGAGGAGTTCGTCATACTCCACCGGATCGCCGTTGGTCACCAAAATCTTGGCGATGCGCCCGCTTCGGGAAGCCCGGATCGGGTTCATCACCTTCATCGCCTCGACGATGAGCAGCGTCTGGCCCTCACGGACCTCGGCGCCGACGGAGACAAATGGATCAGCGCCGGGCTCAGGCGTCAGATAGGCGGTTCCGACCATAGGCGCGCGCACGGCGCCGGGATGGTCGACATCGGCCGAGCCCGCCGCTTTGGCAGCCGGCGCTTCCATGATCGGTGCGGCAGGCGGTGCGGGCACGGGTGCAACCGGGGCCATTGCAGGAAGAGACGCAGCCACCGGTGCCGGCTGTTTGGCCACGCGGATCTTGGTCTCCCCTTCATTGACCTCGATTTCGGTCAACCCGGTGCGCTGTAGAAGCTCGGCCAGGGTTTCGATCAGTGCGGTGTTTATATTCAAGGTCTCTTTGGCCTCCTTCGGCGTCTCGGCCGTAGGTGCAATCTCTTGTTTCAACGGCAAAGCCATGTTCTAGCCTGCCTCCTTCAGCATCCTCGCGAGGCCCAGGAGCGCCATCTCATAACCCGTGGCTCCGAACCCGCAAATGACGCCTCTTGCTACAAGTGAAACATAGGATCGATGACGAAAACTTTCTCGCTGGTGGATATTAGATAAATGCACCTCAATTACCGGTTCTTCAAGGGAGCGCATGGCATCATGCAGGGCAACAGAGGTGTGGGTATAGGCGCCGGGATTAATCACGAGGCCCGCGAACTGGCCGTAAACCTCTTGAATCCATGTAACCAGTTCGCCTTCATGATTGCTCTGCCGGCAGGTCACATCGAAGCCGAGGCGCTTGCCATTCTCGACGCACATTGCCTCGATATCCGCAAGCGTCGTCGATCCATAGATCCCAGGCTCGCGTCGTCCCAGTAGATTGAGGTTGGGACCGTTCAGAATCAGAATCGCGGTTGTCATCAAGTCCAGGTGTTCTTTGAGAACAGCATTGTTCAGGGTAAATTGGGTGATCGGCAACCAGCTGGCACCGATGTCGCTCAATCGGCACCTGCTCTAGCCCCGAAGGCGGGGTTTGGCAATCCATAGACGAGATGCGCCGCGAAATCTTGTCATAGGTTGTGGCCTGGATGCGCAATTTTGGATCGTGGCTTGATGGCTTTGCATACTGGAAAGAGCCAAGAAAATCTCCCAAATCGCGCCAGATGCAACATGGCTGATAACGAGAAGCCCCTCATGCGACCCGGCTGGCTTTATCGCTGATTTTCGCTCAGGCCATCGCTCCATCCGCACTGCACCTGCCCGCTCCCTGCGCAGCCGCCAGTGGTTACGCAAGGGAGTAGGACAGGGCCGTTGCCACCATGTGCAGTGGTTCAGCTATTTCTCGAGCGAACTTCTTCCATGAAGCGTTCGCGGATCATGATCGGGTTCTTCTCGATCACCGGGACCGGGATGTTACCGGAGAGGCACTTGCAGACGATGATCGTCATTTGATTCGACTCGAGGGCCGCCTGCATGGTGTTCACGGCGTCTTCCGCCTCGCATTCGACCACATTCTCGCAGCCGCAAGCTTCGGCAACGGCTGCAAGCGAGGTTTTCTTGCCGGCATAAGTCGGCTGGTCGCCGGTGGAGCCATAGCTGCCATTGTCGATGATGAGGAGGATGAAATTGTCGGCAACATTATTGGCGATCGTCGGTAGCGTGCCGAAATTGGTGAGCACCGAACCGTCGCCGTCGATGGCGATCACCTTGTCCCTTTGCGCAATCGCGAGGCCGAGGCCGATCGAGGATGACAGCCCCATCGTGCCCAGCATGTAAAAATTGCTCGGCTGGTCATCCATCATATGCAGTTCCTGCGACGGCAGGCCGATATTGCAGATGACGAGCTTGTCCGAGATGACGGGAACGAGGGATTTCAGAACGTCGCTTCGGTTCATGTCAGGCCCCCTTCCAGAAGCTGGCGTCGGTGAGAATGGCGGTCGGCTTCTTGCACATGAAGGTGTGGTTCAAAATGCCGTCCAGTTCCTCGACGTCTTCGGGGCGATGGAAGTGATATGTGGGAATGTTGAGTTGATTGAGCAGTGCCTTGGTATGAACGGCCATTTCCACTTGGCAGGCAACCTTTTCGCCAACCTCGCCGCGATAGCTGATCAGCATCGGTAATGGGATCTGGTAATACTGAATCAGCGTTACCAGCGTATTGATGGTCACACCGATCGCCGTGTTCTGCATGATGATGCAGCTGCGCTTGCCCCCCATATAGGCGCCGGCGCATAGCCCCATACCCTCGTCTTCTTTGTTGGCGGGGACGTGGATCATCTGGTTGTTCTTCTCGATCCCGTCGATGACACCTGCAAGTTGCTTGCAAGGGACGGTGGTCACAAACTCGATCTCGTTTTTCACAAGATCATCTACAATGATGTCGTTGACCGACATGAACGGTCGTTCCTTTCCTGGCTGCAGGTCAAGCTTGTGCCGGAGCATGCGATGTTTTTCATGAAAGTGCTAGGGGAACCAGCATGAAATTGACGGGCCCCCAAGAGGGTGATAGTAGGATGGCTTATCCTTCCGTAAGCCGCCTTAGCTCAGTTGGTAGAGCACGGCATTCGTAATGCCGGGGTCGCGTGTTCAAGTCACGCAGGCGGCACCATTTTCCAAGTTCCCCTAGGTTGATTAAGATTTCAGAGTGCTAAGGTTGCCGGGGTCACACCGCTAGGCAGAGGACATGACGTGAATGACGCGGTCCGCCAGCATGTCTTTGAC
The DNA here is from genome assembly GCA_965204405.1 of Geminicoccaceae bacterium. GTDB lineage: Bacteria > Pseudomonadota > Alphaproteobacteria > Geminicoccales > Geminicoccaceae > JANQPX01. Next base: position 3,175,528 of record CBDBEN010000005.1, on the reverse strand, counting down.
CTTGGCGCCGTAGGTCGCCATATGCGGAGCGGCGATATGGGCTTTGAGCGCCTCCAGGCTCGCCCATTTTTCAATGACGACGAAGGTATCCTCGCCATATTTGGTCTGCAGCCCGCCGGCATCGTCGACGTCGATAGTCGCACCATATTCGATGCAGCCGTCCTCGGCATGGACGGCCGGGACATTGGCGTTGAACGCTTCCAGCACTTTGCTGCGCATCCCGGGTTTTGTGGTGATGACGGCAATGACGTGGACCATCGACATCGCAAGGCCTCCTTTTGAGCTAGATTCGGTTAGCGTTGTTTCGGTGGTTCCGATGATGACGGCAAAGAGCGCTATTGGGCAAGCCGGCTTTCGACACTTGGAAGCATTGAGGATCGAATGGCGGACCGCTAGGATGACATAATAAAATAGAAAAACAGAGGGAGGCTCACTTCGATGCTGGAACATCCCAGACTTGTCGCCGGAACCTTGGCCACCACGGCGGTGCTGGCTTTTGGAACGCTGATGCCCGCACTGGCCGACGGACATGCCGGTGTCACCATCGTGCTCTCGGAAGAGCTTGATCTGGTCGAGCCCTGCCAGGCGACCCGCTCCAATATCGGCCGGGTGATCAAGCAGAACGTCGTCGAGACCATGACCGAGATCAACCCGGTCGACGGCACGATCACGCCGAGGCTCGCCACCTCCTGGGAACAGGTCGATGACTTGACCTGGCGTTTTAGCCTGCGCGAAGGCGTCACGTTCCATGATGGCAGCGATTTTAATGCGGATGCGGTGATCTACGCCATCAAGCGCACCATGGACGAGACCCTGGATTGCGAGGTCCGGACCAAGTTCTTCGGCAATATCGCGCTCACGCCAACCGCTGTCGACGATCTGACCATCGATATCGCGACCGACAGCCCGGTGCCGATCCTGCCCGCGATGATGGGCACCTTCCTGATCATGTCGCCCAACACCCCGATGGGCGAACCGACCCGCGATCCGGTCGGTACCGGTCCTTATGTGTTCGAGAATTGGGCGCCCGGCGAAAACATCACGCTGGTGCGCAGCGACAGTTATTGGGGCGAGCAGCCGCCGGTGGAGAAGGCAACCTATGTCTGGCGGACCGAGAGCGCTGTCCGTGCGGCGATGGTTGCCACCGGCGAAGCTGATATCGCGCCGAATATCGCCGTTCAGGACGCCACCGATCCAGGCACCGATTTCAGCTACCCGAACTCCGAGACCTCGCGGCTTCGGATCGATACCACCATCCCGCCGCTTGACGACGTCAGGGTGCGACGAGCTCTGAACCTTGCCTTTGATCGCGAAGGTGTGCGCGGCACGATCTTCAGCCCCGACGTGATCCCGGCAACCCAGCTCGTGGTGCCCAGCATCAACGGCCATAATCCGGACCTGAAGGTCTGGCCCTTTGATCCGGCAGAGGCAAAGACGCTGCTCGACGAGGCGCGGGCCGATGGCGTTCCCGTCGACGATGAGATCACCCTGCTCGGCCGGATCAACATCTACCCAAACGCCACCGAAATCATGGAAGTGCTGCAGGCCATGTACAGCGACATCGGCCTGAACGTGAAGCTGCAAATGATGGAGGTCGCGGAATGGGTCGACATCCTGACCAAGCCCTATGCAGAGGATCGGGGACCTGTGGTGCAGCAAAGCCAGCATGACAACAACAACGGCGATGCGGTGTTCACGGTCTACAACAAATACCACACTGAGGGTGCTCAATCCGTGATCGGCGATCCGACCCTGGACGACATCATCGTCAGGGCCGGCGAGGCGACCGGCGACGAGCGTCGCGATCTGTTCCGCGAGGCCTTCAAGATCATTAATGACGAGATCATCGCCGATGTCCCGATGTTCCACATGGTCGGCTACACCCGGGTCGGGCCGCGGGTCACCTTCCAGCCGGACATCTCGACCAACAGCGAGCTTCATCTCGCCAAGATCGGATTGAACTAGTGGTGTGTCTTCAACATGAGCATGTCGGCGGTGCGCCGCAAGACTTGGCCGCATACTGTCGATCCAAGCGACAGATGTGACAAGCAAATGCAGTGGACATTCCACTAGCCTTCGCGTGAGCAGTCCGGTTTTTCGCCGGGCTGCTCATCGCTTGGAAGGGTAGGATTGTTGGGCTCCTATCTCAGACGGCGCGCGCTGCACAGCGCCCTTTCCCTGATCGGGCTGATCGTCCTGGTCTTTTTCCTGGTCCGCTTGACCGGTGATCCGACCAATCTTTTTCTGCCGCTCGATGCCTCGCTCGAGACCCGTCAGGAATTTAGGGAACGGCACGGTTACGACCAACCGCTGATCGTACAGTTCGGCGTTTATATCCAGGGACTTGCCCAGTTCGATTTCGGCCAGTCCATCCGCCAGCGGCGACCGGCCGTCGATATCGCGCTGGAAGCCTTTCCGACCACGCTTCGCCTGGCTTTCCTGACCATGGTGATCGTGATCTCGCTCGCTTTGGTGGTCGGAGCACTTGCTGCCTATAAACCCCGCGGCCTTTTCGATCGCCTCTCAAGCGTCATCACGCTTGCCGGCGCCAGTGCGCCCGAATTCTGGGTCGCCATCATCGGCATTTTGTTGTTTGCCGTTGCCTTGGGATGGCTGCCGACATCGGGAACGGGGACGGCCTGGCATTGGGTGCTGCCGGTTGCTGTTCTGATGATCCGCCCGTTCGGTCTGCTCGTTCAGGTGGTGCGCGGTGCGATGATCACGGCCCTGTCCTCGGCCTATGTGAAAACCGCCCGCGCCAAGGGGGTGCGCGAACGTGCGGTAATCTTCGTTCATGCGTTGCGCAACGCCATGCTGCCGGTGATCACCGTGGCCGGCGATCAGGCAACCGCCATTGTTAACGGTGCTGTGGTCGTCGAGACCATCTTCGGCTTTCCCGGCATCGGCAAGCTGATGATCGATGCGGTTCTCCAGCGGGACTTCGCCGTGGTGCAGGCGGCCGTCCTGGTGACCGCGATTGCGATCTTTCTGATGAACATCCTGATCGACATCGCCTATGCCGTGCTCGATCCGCGCATCCGACATGCCTGAGGATAGGCAAGCCTTGACGAGCCTCCAGGATCTTCCGCCGGTCGAGCGGCCCTGGCGCCAGGTTTTTTGCTGCTTTGGCGGGATAAATTCGCGTTTGCAGCGGCCTTGTTTCTGCTCTTGATGCTTTTTTGCGCCCTGTTCGGCCCGTCATTGCTGAACGACGTCGCCACCAAGATGGATCTGAAGCAGCGAAACGCGCCGCCTTTCGATCTGGAGCGTGGCTGGCTGTTCTTTCTCGGTGCCGATGCGCTTGGGCGGAGTATTCTGGCGCGCATCATCGTCGCGTCGCAAAATACGCTGAGTGTCGCCGCAGCCGCCGTCGCAGCGGCTATGATCCTCGGCGGCACGCTTGGCTTGATCGCGGGCTATGCCGGTGGCTGGCTCGGCAACGTCGTGATGAGACTTGCGGACATCGTGATGAGCTTTCCGTCGCTTCTGCTCGCGGTCGTCGTGCTCTACATGTTCGAGCCCAGGGTCGCCAACCTCGTCCTGGTTCTGGCGCTGACCCGTGTTCCGCTTTATCTGCGAACATCGCGCGCCGAAGTGCTCGAAGTGCGCGAGCGCATGTTCGTAAGTGCGGCCCGTGTCATGGGGGCGAGCCAGACGAGAATCATTCTTCGCCACATCGCGCCCATCGTGGTGCCGACATTGATCACCGTCGCCACGCTCGATTTCGCCTTCGTCATGCTCGCCGAGTCCGCCTTGTCCTTCCTCGGCATCGGCATCCAGCCGCCCGAGATCACCTGGGGGCTGATGGTGGCGCAAGGGCGGAACTACCTCTCGACCGCCTGGTGGCTCGCCTTCTGGCCAGGGCTTGCGATCATGCTCACCACCATGGCGCTCAATCTGCTCGCAAGCTGGGTACGCATCGCCGCTGACCCCGAACAGCGCTGGCGCCTCGAAGTCCCGGCCAGACCGGCCGGTGGGCGAGCTTGGTTCCGGGCCTGACTACCGATGAGCGAGTCACCTGCTCAGCGTCGACAGGATCTTGCGGTCGAGTTCCATACAGCCGCGGGAACCGTGAATGCCGTCAACGGCATCAGCTATCATCTCGATGCCGGCGAGACCTTGGCCATTCTTGGCGAAAGCGGCTCGGGGAAAAGCGTTTCGGCGTCTGCCATCATGAACCTGATCGACAGCCCGCCCGGTTATATCACCGGCGGTAAGGTCCTTTATCGAGGTCAGGATCTATTCGCCCTGCCAGCAGAGCAACGACGGCAGATCAACGGCCAAAAAATCGCGATGATCTTCCAGGACACGCTGGCCCACCTCAATCCCGTCTACAGCATCGGCTGGCAGATAGCCGAAACATTCACCGCTCATGACGCGACCGCGTCGACGGCAAGGCAAAAGACCATCGACTTGCTCGACCGGGTCGGCATTCCCGATGCTGCACGCCGGATCGATGACTATCCGCACCAGTTCTCCGGCGGCCAGCGCCAGCGGGTAATGATCGCCATGGCGCTCGCTTTTCGCCCCGACATCCTGATCGCCGACGAGCCGACCACGGCCCTCGACGTTACCGTGCAGGCCGGGATCCTCAGGCTCCTGAAAGAACTGCAGAGCGAAACCGGGATGGGCCTGATCCTGATCACCCACGACCTCGGCGTGGTCGCCGAGATCGCTGATCGCGTCGCCGTCATGCACCAGGGCAAGATCGTCGAGACCGGGCGAACCCGCCAGATTTTCCACCATCCCGAACATCCCTACACCCAGCGACTTATCGCGGCGAGGCGCGCACCGGACCGGACCTTGGGCTCGGCATATGGTGCGGCGGGTATGTCGGCAAAGCTTCTGACGGTGCAGGGCCTGGCAAAGCATTATGTCGTCACCAAGGGGCTGATGCGAAAAGCCACCGGGGATGTCGTGCGGGCGGTCGATGGGGTGAGTTTCGATCTTGAGGCCGGCGAAACGCTTGGTGTGGTCGGCGAGAGCGGGTCTGGCAAGTCGACGCTCGCGCGCACGCTCCTGAGACTGGAAGAACCGACAGCCGGGGAAGCGGGGTATCGCGGCAAGGACATCTTCTCGCTGTCGGCGGTTGATCTGCTGGCGCTTCGGCGCAAGGTTCAGGTGGTCTTTCAGGACCCCTATGCCTCCCTCAATCCGCGTATGACCGTCGCAGAGATCATCGCCGAGCCCTGGGCCATTCACAGAGACGTTCTTGCGAGGCAGGCGTGGCCTTCGCGAACGGCGGAATTGCTCCAGCAGGTCGGCATGCATCCTGAGCATGCGCGCCGCTACCCGCACCAGTTCTCCGGCGGTCAGCGCCAGCGCATCGCAATCGCCCGGGCGCTCGCCCTTCAGCCGGAAATCATCATTTGCGACGAGGCGGTTTCCGCCCTCGATGTCTCGATCCAGGCGCAGGTGATCGAGCTGCTGGGCGATCTAAGAGATCGGCTGGGCCTTTCCTATCTCTTCATTGCGCACGACCTTCCGGTCGTTCGCCATTTCGCCGATCGGGTGCTGGTGATGCATCAGGGCAAGATCGTCGAGCAGGGACCGACCGAGCAGATCTTCGAACACCCGCAGCATCCCTATACGCGCGCCCTGCTGGACGCGAGCCCCAGCCCTGACCCTGACCGGCATGGTCAGGCCGCCTCCACCCAGGTGGGAGGCGAGGCGCCGAGCGGTCCTGCAGGGTAGGGCCAACGGGGCGACAAACCCGCCATCGTCAGTGGAAAACCTACACGTTTGGCTGGTCCCCAGGCTGTTTCCTCGATATGCGGGTCAAGATCGGCCACGGTTTCCGCAGCTAAGCCGCTGCTCGATGCATCTGCACGCGTGGCGGTCAGGAGGTGAGCAGTTCGAGCGAGTGACAGGCGGGCGGACATCACGCGCCCTTGTTCATGCCTCAAGGCCAGTGCCCGAAGAACGGCGGCGGCCATCAGATAGCCGGTAGCATGATCGAGAGCCTGCACGGGCAGGGGAAACGGCTTCTCCGCCGATGCCTTCTTCATGCCGAAGTCGGCAATCCCGCTGCTCATCTGCACCAGGCTGTCGAAGCCACGGCGCGACGACCAGGGACCGGACCAGCCATAGGCGTTTAGGGAGACGTCGATGAGGCCAGGGTTCAGCGCACGGCGCTCGGCCACACCATAGCCCAGCCCATCCAATGCGCCGTTGCGATAGCCGTGGACCAGCACGTCAGCACCAGCCAGAAGCGCTTCAAACACGTCGCGATCATGTTGATCCCGAAGATCCAGCCTGGCGCATCGCTTGCCGAGGGTCATTTCCTGGACAGCGACTGCCTCATCCCAGCCCGGCGGATCGATACGCAGCACATCGGCACCGAACCCGGCGAGAAAGCGGGTGGCCGCGGGCCCAGCAAGGACGCGGGTAAGATCCAGCACCCGAAACCCCTGCAAGGGATATTGTTCACCTTCGCGCCGAGGCCTTGGCATGGCCGCTTCATGCTCCTCCCAGATGACCAGCGGTTCCTTCGCGACGGCAGCGCCTTGGGGATGTTGCAGCCAGCTTTCGACACTGCGCATGGCGGCAGCAGCACCGCCTACCTCGACGATCTTGGTTTCCAGCGCATCCGCATCCCAGGAGGCAACAGCGCGCGCGACAGCGTTCCGATCTTCCTCGACGTCAAGGACGGTGATTGCGGCCGCGCGATGGCGGGGGGCGTTGGTGTGCAGACGGATCCAGCCATCCTTCGCCCGATAGTCGCCGGCAACCTTGTCCCAGATCGGCGGCAGCGACCATCCCTGGGGACGGAGGCTCAGGCCGAACCAAAGGGAGGCGAGACGCTGATCGACCATCACGGGCGCCGGATCGGCCGCATTGTCGGCGAAGCGCTGAAGCATTGCCCCAGCAATGCCGATTGACGCAGCAGCGAGGGGCGTTACGTCGAAGAAAGAGGGAAGGGTATCCTCGCCGACGATCTGGAACGGATCGTCACGGTCGTTGTCGAAAGCCTGGCCAATCTCTCGCAGCAAGGTGCTGGTCATCATTCCGCTTCCTCGATAGGTCCGAAGCGGCTCTCATATCACCAGGGAAGCCAGAGGCAAGTCAACGAGGTCGTCGCACGACTGCACGACCTAGGGCTTGGATTTGTGCATCAAAAGATCGCCCTTGGTGTCAACCAACATGATGCCGGCGGGTCCGCCATCCGCCTTGGCGCTGGACCAGCGGTCCAGAAGGGTTTTTAGGTAACTTTTCTGGCCGATCTTCGGCACCTCGAACCACTCATCGGTGGTCTTGACCTGCACCACGCCGCCGCCGATCGGTTCGATTTCCGAGAACAGCTTGATGCCGGCGACACTCCAGGCGCGGTTGTTCAGATAAGAAACGCTGTCGCGAAAAGCTTCCATCGCTTCGAGGTCGACGATTCCCTCCGCATCGGCCGATGCCATCATCAACTCGGTCGGCACGCGGCTCTGGTCGCCGGGTTTTCTGATCGGCACAGGCCCGACGATTTCACGCCCGCTATGTCTTGTTGTCGGTGTGTTTAGCTCTTTGGGCAGTTTTTTTCGCCGTTTTACATGGTTCAGCATCTCATCGATGATCACGCCTTCATCCGGGGCGATAAAGGGGATGGTTGGCTTGGTCACCGCCGCTTCGCGCACGGCAAGCTCCGGCGGATCCGTCGCGACTGGCTTGGCCGCCGGCGTGACGACCACCTCGCCGCGTAGCAGGGAGCTGTGCACCCACCCTGTCATGCCGTTTCGACTGACGATCTCGACCTGATACCACTCGTCTTTGCGGGCGCGCTCGATGACGTGGACACCTTCGTCGAGCTGCAGCTTGATCTCTGCAGAGGTGGTCGGCTCTCTTCGCACATTGACGTGGTCGCCGGCAATTCTCCAGGAGTCTCCTGGTGCGGCCAGCGCCATCTCACCTGACACGAGCAGCAGCGACAGACCAATCTGCGGCCACTGCCGAACGTGCGACCAGTTCATCGCTACCTCGACATCGGTTATGGATAATTCAACTGTAAGTGTCGACCTTAGCGGCAACGATTTCTATTTCAACTTTAAATTGCTTTCGGCTGAAAGATTTAACAACTAAAAGTGTCGAAGACGGTGCCGGGTCGGTGACGAAGCGATCGCGCACCTCCATGTAACCGGCAAGATCGGCTTCGTCGATGAGATAGGTGTTCAGCCTGACGATGTCGGTGAAATCCATACCGCCTTGGTGCAGAATAGCGCCGATATTGCGAAAGCAGATCTCAGCCTGTTGCGCGGCATCCTCGGGAATGATGCCATCAGTTTCGATACCGAGCTGACCCGAGAGAAACAGCCACCTCGCCCCTGCTGGAACCTCGGTGGCATGGGCGTAATTGGCGAGAGGCGGGGCGATGTTGGTAGGTGTAAGGCGCTTGATCATCGGGACGGCTCCATGTCATTCAGGAGGTCGTCCGGTCGGGTTTGTACCGGACGTCGTTACCGAGCCAACCATTCCCTAGCTCTCCTAACAAGCGGGACAGCGTGGCGGGCTGGGGGCCTCTGGAAAATCAAGATTATATCGCGCTAAAGGCGAAAGATGATGATCATCAACGGGACAAAGAGCTGGCTGGCGCATTCAAGTCCGGCATTTGAGCAGCTGGATCGCGAGCGAACCGTCGCGATCATTCCGGTCGGCGCGGTTGAACAGCATGGTCCCCATCTGCCGGTCGGCGTCGATGCGATGATCAATCAGGGGATTGTCGACCACACTATGGCGCGCCTTCCGAAGGATCTCCAAGTTCTGGTGCTGCCGATGCTGCCTGTGGGCAAGAGTGACGAGCATGGCGATTTTCCCGGCACCCTTACACTCTCTGCGGAAACGCTGATCAGGCTTTGGACCGAAGTCGGCGCTTCGGTGGCGCGATCCGGTATCAGGAAGCTCGTCCTGTTCAACAGCCATGGCGGGCAGGTCGCGATCATGGATGTGGTCGCGCGGGATCTTCGCATCAGGGAAACGATGCTGGTCATGGCCTATAGCTGGTTCGCAGCCGGCCTGCCTAAGGGATTGTTTCCCGACGACGAGATCAAGTTCGACATCCACGCCGGCGCTGTCGAAACTTCGATGATGCTTTATCTCCATGAAGATCTGGTGGATCTGTCAAAGGCGGAGAACTTCGAGCCGGCGATGGTTCGAATGGAGAGGGAAGGGTATCGACGGCTCACGCCTATCGGTTCCGGGCGTATGGGGTGGGTGGCTCGGGACCTGCACGCGTCGGGCGCCTGTGGCAATGCAGCGGCGGCAGATAAGGACAAGGGCCGCCTCATCGTCGAGTATGCAGCCGCCGCGCTTGCCGAGCTTTTGATCGAGATGGATCGCTACCCGCTTGGCCACCTGACCGATAGCAGTGAACCAGGGCCCTAACCGCCGCAAGGAACGGGCTCAACGCTGCGTTGTTGCCATGAAATCCTGGAGAAATGGCGGGTTGTGGTTTTATGGTGCCGATTGATTTTTTGCGGTTTTTCATCTAGGACATGGGGCATCTTATCGCCACCCCGTGTCGATGACGACGGCAGTCAGCGAGCGATAGGCCTTGGCAAATTTCCTGCGGGCTCGATGGAATAAGCCGGCCGAATTAGCATTTGCCCATCGAGGGGTTGGAGTTTGAGAACAGAGTTTCGACAACCGTGACAAGAAGTCGGACCGATTATCGGCGGGCGGCGTCGGGCTGTCACCAAATCTCGAAACGATGATCAGCAGGTAATGTGATGGCCACAGCATTGAAGACACCGCCTAATGGCATGACGGGTGCGGTTCGTTCGCTCCAGTGGACGATTCAGGACCTGAATGGTTCGGTCGAGCATCTCGGACAGTCCCATGACTATTTGAGGCGTTCGCAGAATGTCATGGCCTGGACGACCGCGATCTTCGGCGCCCTTCTGCTCTCGGGCCTGGTCTGGATCGCCAATGACATTTTTCATCTGAAGGATCAGATGGCGGAGACCGGCCAGCGCTTCAATGGCATCGAAGCTCAGATGACGGCCCTCGGCACGCGTCTTGACGACCTCAACCTCACGATTGAGCAGGTCGGTGCTGAGCTTCTGGCATCCCGTGGCGCGTCTGTTGCACCGGTCCCAGGTCCCGAGATTAGCGGGTTGAGTGCACCCGCCCAGCCTGCTGCTGCGCAGGCAGCTGCCGCTGCCCTCGCTCCAGCCGTCGCCGACCCAGCAGCACCAGAGGCCCCTGCGACCGAGGTGGTCGCTGTCAACCCAGCTCCTGCACCTGCCGTGGCACCTGAACCTGTTGAGCCAGCCATCGTGCCGTCGCCACCCGCCCCGCGCGATCAGTTGACGCCAGAGGAACTGGCGCAGCAGTCGCCTGCTCTCGTCGCTGCAGCGCCGGCGCCAGCACCTACCCCCGCACCTGCCCCAGCTCCTGCAGCCGAGGTTGCTGCTGCTCCAGCCCCAGCTCCTGCAGCCGAGGTTGCTGCTGCTCCAGCCCCAGCTCCCGCAGCCGAGGTTGCGGCCGCTCCGGCACCAGCGCCTGCGGCAGAAGCGGCCCCAGCACCTGCGGCCGAAGCAGCGCCGGCTCCTGCGCCTGAACCTCAGCAGGTCGCGGAAGCACCAGCTGAACAGGCGCCGGCAGCGGAAGCCGCAGCAGCGCCTGCACCAGCCCCTGCTGCCGCGGCACCCGCAGGCGATCTCTCGGATGATCAGCTGTTGTCTTACAATGACGATCAGATCGATCCGGGCGACGAACTGCTTCTCCTCGACGAAAACGGCAACCCGCAATAATCCCGATTGGGTTCACAGCCGGTTGCCGTCGTCCAGGCGACACTTCAATAGTGACGTTTCAGCCTCGCTACATGAACTTGGCAGCATATTGCCGGTCAGGCATGGCGTTGAGGGCCAAATGAGGCGGTTACACCACTAAAGTCGATCGAGGCGGCGGTCGATTTGCCTGAGGAACGACGCCCGACTTTCAGCTGTTGAACTGTCCATGGTGTAATGGGCCAGCCAGAAGGTTCGGCAGCTTTTTGCGCAGAGCGCTCTCAAGCCGCGCATGATCGTACGGCGGCCGGGATCGCCAACCCAGCGGGTCCACCACCAGCCTGCACCATAGGTCGAGATGCCTCCGAGCAGGCGAAGATGCTGCATCAGCGGCTTGATCGGCCCCTTGTCCTTCGGCAGCTCGAAGGTAATGCCGGGCAGCCAGACCCGCTCAAGCCAGCCTTTCAAGATCGCCGGCAAGCCATACCACCATGTCGGGTAGACGAAGATCAGGCCTTCGGCCCATCGGATCAGCGCAACATGCGCGTCGATGGCCTCGCGGTGATCGCCATCGGTTTCGTACAGGCGGTGCTCGGCACTCGAGAGGACCGGGTCGAAGCCCTGGGCATAGAGATCGATATCGCGGACGTCATGGCCGCAGGCGCGGAGCTTGTCCAGAACCTGCCGGCGGATCGAGGCTGAAAAACTGGTCTCGACGGGATGGGCGTGGACCACGAGAATTCGCATCAGCGCTGATCAAGCGATTTGTAGAGATAGGCCTGACGATCGTTGCTTCGGTAGTCCGGATCATCCCAGCCTATCATCTTGCCGGGGTTCATCAGCCCCTTCGGATCAGCCTCCCGCTTGAATGCAAGCTGGGTCTGATCCACCTGCTTCATGCCGCCTTCCTCCAATGTGTAGGCGTGAGGATTGAAGACCGGACAGCCGTGATCCTCATGATACCGGATGATCTCGTCCAAGCGCTCCTCGGAGGCAAATTGTACGATGGGCAGCCCGAAACAGGCAACCTGCCCGCCGAAGCGGACGAACTCCAGATGCACCATCACCTCGTCCCCGAACACATCATGCATATGCTGCACGCGATCGAGATGCTCGCCAGGCGGATAGAGGATCTGCAGATAGGTAATGCCGGGATCGATCTTGAGGGCATGCAGCGTGGTGTGATTCCAGGCAAGCTCATAGATCGGGAGGCCCGTGCGCTTGGGATCGGAGGCCGATCGCTGTAACAGGATCTCGCCTGACCAGCTGGCCAGCAAATCCGAAAAATCCGTCATGCTCTGCTCGGCAATCATGAGGAGCACGAGATGCTTGCCGTCGGGGATGCGGCTCTTCAGCGGGCGGAAATAGCGTTCGCCGATCGGCGCGGCGAGGGGGGTTATGAGCTTTTTCAGAATGCCGTCTTCATGGGCGAGTGCATCGGCGAAGCGCACGCTCTCCATGAAGTCGTCGAAGCCGACGATCAGATCGACCCAGTCATAGGCAGGTGCCAGCGGCATCTCCAACTCGGTGATCACGCCATTGGTGCCGTAGGCGTGGTTGACCTTTTGGATGTCGCGGCCGCGCAGTTCCAGAATGCGGGGCCTTGCCTCCATGGTGACGACGCGGGTCATCAGAATATTGCCGGGATCGCGCAGGAGGCCGTAGGTGATCGAGCCAATCCCGGAAGAGCCGCCAGCCACAAAACCGCCGATGGTGCCCATCTTGTGTGTGCTCGGATGGAAGCGCAGCTCCTGTCTGGAGTGCTCTTGGCAGGCCCGGTCGATCCGGTGCAGCTTGGTGCCGGCCTCGGCCCGGACTTTGCCGAAATCAATCGCCTTGATCCGATGAAGCTTGGAAAGATCGAGCACGACGCCGCCTTCGAGCGGCATGGCCTGGCCGTAATTACCGGTCCCTCCCGAACGCACCGTGACCGGCACGTCTTGAGCATGGCATGCAGCGAGCACGTTAACGACATCGGCTTCATGGCGTGCCTCGACCACGATGTCGGCGATGACCTCATCGAGCTGACGCTTGAGCACCGGGCTGTACCAATAAAAGTCCCGGCTTTTCTGGCGAAGCTTGATCGGATCGGTGATCACCGGCACGTCGCCGAGCGTTTCAATCAAGCCTCGAAGACTGTCCATGCTGCCGCCCCGTGCTGTTGTCTTATCATCATGCCTGCAAACCCCTTGGGGAGACCAGATCAAGAATGGCGTTTGCCGGGGCATTTTCTTTTGTGCCGCTCGCAGGTCGATCCGGAGCCTGTTTTATCGTGGATAGGGTCGCGGCGTATTCCAGATAGACTGGCGGTGCCGGCTTTAGCGGGATCGGGATGTTGTTAGTGAGAGCCTGCCCCTAGCCCTCATGAGATCCCATGATACAATCATCCCTATAATGAACTCATGAGGGAGGCATCCGTATGAGCGGGATACGAATGGTCATGGTTGCCGCCGGGTCACTGGTACTCACCAGTGGCGTGGCTTTGGCTGACTGCAGTCCGGAAAACTGGAAAGATTGTGCCGGCAAGCCCTGGGTCGATGGCGATATGGAAACGCCGCTCGGCTCGAAGTGGTGGCCGCACCCGATATGGGGCGAAGGCGACGAGGCTGGTTCGACCAACTGGTACAAGAAGCCGGATGTGGTCTTGGGCGCAGTCGGCTTGATCGAAGAGGGCGTGACCTACGAACTCGGTCACGACTACCACGCCGACATGCCGCTCTTTGGTGCCCGCAAATTCAGCCTGCGCATTCCCGGCACCCCGACGGGCGGTCCGTTCGGCGCCAACAAGATCGTCTGGCATGACGAGTTCCTGGCAACCGAGGTCGGCCAGGTCGGCACCCAGTTCGACGGGCTCGGTCATATCGGCGTGCAAATCGGTGAGGACGGCGAGCGCAGCGAGATGCGCTGGTACAACGGCTTCACCAGCACCGAGATGGGCGGTGCGTATGGGCTCGAAAAGCTCGGCACCGAGAAACTTCATCCGATCGTGGCACGCGGCATTCTGATCGATTTTGCAGGATCCCGCGGCGACATGAATGCCGGTGAATGCGCCTCGATGGACGACGTCAACGCGGCTCTAGAAAAACAGGGCCTTGCCGATTTCGAATTCGCATCCGGCGATGCCGTCCTCTTCCGCTATGGCTGGGAGCAGCATTGGGAGGATCCCCCGAAGTTCAACGAAGGTTCGCCCGGTATCTGCATGGACGTTGCGCGCTGGGTCGCTGAAACGGTGCAAGCCGGCGTGACCGGCGGCGATACCTGGAACGCGACGGATCCTGTGCCTGATCCCGAGAACGAGACCTGCGCCTTCTGCACGCATCAATATCTGCAGACCCGGCATGGCATCGTGAATCAGGAAAACCTCCGCCTGAAGCAGCTTGCTGACGACGGCACATATGTCTTTGCTTACATCTACGCACCGTCGCCGATCCGTGGGGCGACAGGCTCGATGGGCTCGCCGATCGCGATCAAGTAGTCGATCGCATCGACAGGCATTCTTACGGCCGGCCTCTTTTGGGGCCGGCCTTTTCTTTTGACAGCGAAATCATATGGATTTGCTGCGCGGCCAACGCTATGGTCGAGAGACGCGACGGTTCCTTTACAGGATGAAAAGGGAACGCGGTGCGTCCGGTCGGAGGATGAGCAAGAGTACCGGATCAAGCCGTGGCTGCCCCCGCAACTGTAGACGGTGAATCGCCTCCATGTTGATTCTTTCCACCCTCAAGCATGGCTCTCGAGGGGCGGCAAGGTGAGTGGGCGGGCGGCGATCCGTGAGCCAGGAGACCTGCCGGCGCGACGTGGCCATGCTGATGGCCTGGGAGCAACAATGGACGGGGTGTGCCATTGCGATCCGAAGGGCCGTTGCCCCAAGGTCATCGCACCGCCCGCCCGATTTTTTGGGGATGAAGACCCATGGGCAACATCGTGACATCTAGGACATTCGCAGCAGCAGCGCTCGGCATGATCGGCTCGGCCACGTCGGCGCTTGCTCATCATCCGATGGGCGGTGTGACGCCGTCGACCTTCGCCGAAGGCCTGCTTTCAGGTATCGGCCATCCGATCATCGGGCTGGACCACCTCGCCTTCGTGATCGGTGTCGGCCTGCTCGCTCTGGTGCTCGGACGGCGCTTCACGCTGCCGCTTGCATTCATCGGTGCAACCATCGCCGGTGTTGCTGTACACCTCGCCTCAATCAGCCTGCCTGCCGTGGAGCCGATCATTGCCCTTTCGGTGCTGCTGATCGGTGTTCTGGCGATGCGTGGCGGCAAGCTGCCGGCCTTTGTCTTGGCCGCGTTATTCGCGACAGCCGGTCTGTTCCACGGATTTGCCTACGGAGAGGCGATCTTCGGCGCTGAAACCACACCGCTCCTGGCCTATTTTCTTGGCTTTGCGGCCGTCCAATACGCGATTGCCGTCGATATCGGTTACGCGGTTCAGGGATTTGCGGACCTGACCGAAAGGGCCATGACCAACGTCCGCATAGCCGGCGGCGTGGTCGCCGGTGTCGGCCTAGTGTTCGCCGCCGAGGCACTGATGCCGTTCTAGCACTATCGGAGCCCCCCGGCTCTGCCGGGGTGGTCATCCGATAATCGCTGCCATCACTTAATAGCCGCCACCTGATCGGATTGCTGCCGGTTGATGCAGACCGGTAGCTAGAGCGTTTTTCGATCTTATGAAGCCACCACCAGCCCTCTCCCCCTCCCAACCACCCGCAGGATCCCGACCATGTCGGGTGGCCCCGAGGGGGAGAGGGCTGGTTCCGTTTGATCGGAAAAATGTTCTAGCCTTCGCCGAGACTGTGTTTTCTCGGTGTATCAACGTCACCGCCCGGATGCTCCGAAGCCCGCTCCAGAAAGGCGTCGACGAACGCTTCGAGATCGCGCCAATCGGTGAACTCATGGTCTTTGCTCGTGTCGGTCGAAGCCCCCTTGGCGCTAACAATCATTTTCAAGATCCAGGCCTTGAAGAAATCATACTGGCTGTAGCGAAGGGCACCTGCCACGAGGTGGGTCACGGTCGGTTTCCAACCGGAGACGTCGAGGAACCTGTCGGCGCACTCGGCTGCATCCAGGCGATCCTCGGCGGCGTCGCCTGCCATGGAAAGACTAACTGACACGAAGGCGGACGTCTTCGCCTGCAAGGCCTCCACATGATCGCGGACGAACTTGAAGATGGAGGCTTGATGATGCCACTGATGCACCGATCCGGCGACGATCACCGCATCGTAGGGATCGAGATCCAAGTCATCGGGCATATCCGTGCTGTCGATCAAGCTGGCGTCATTGCCTCGCTGGCGGATGTGGTCTGCCATGAAGTTCGCGATCTTTCGCGTCTGCCCTTCCGTGGTGCCGTAGATGATCAGGACATTCATCATCTTCCTCCTTGGCGTCAGTGGGCGACCAGAATCGGCAGCTCCGCATGGTTCAGGACATGTTGGGTGACACCGCCGAGAATGCGTTCGCGCAGACGATGATGGCCATAACCGCCCATGACCAGGAGATCAGCGCCGATCTGGGCGGCTTTCTTCGTCAAGGCAGCACCGACGGGTTCGCCGCGAGGCTCGAACACATGATGCTCGCTGCCGCACCCGTGCCAGGCCAAATACTCGGCCGCTCCGTCTATCATCTCGGGGTCCGTTCGCGTGGTTGCAGCCGTCAGCAGATGTACGGCCACGGCATCTTCCAGGAATGGTATGGCCGCACTTAGGGCACTTGCCGCTTCTGGCGTGCCGTTCCAGGCAATGGCCACATTGCGGCCGATCGGGGCGCTCCTCTTGTTCGGTATAAGCAGGATCGGCCGCCTCGATCTCAGCAAAACCGCCTCGAAGGTCGGGCGCAGGGCCGGAGCTATGTCGGACATGGCGCACGGGAAGATGGCGAGATCACAGAGCAAGGCCTTCTCCGACAGGATGTCCGCGCTCTGACCTGTGCTTTCCGACCACGCAGCCGAGGGCAGACCGGATCCCCCGTTGGGGTGATCGATCAGCGCGACGCCGGCAGTCTCGCAGGCTTGATCGAACAGGGCCTTGGTCGCATCACGCTGCTGCTTAAGAGCCAGGGCAGCGCTCTCCATCAGCTGCCTGATCGTGTCCGCCGACACGCCTTCGCCGATCATGGGAATGGTGTGCACGGGATCAGGCTGCACGAGAGCCGCCTCGACATGACCACCAAAGCGCTTGGCGATACTGAGGGCCGTGTCCAGCGTGCGGCTGTCGTCGTCTATGTGAAACATGGGGGCAAGCGTAACCCGGATGCTCATGCAGGGCCTCCTCGGCTGTGGCCGGACCAGACGTCCGGTTAGAGCCTAGCCTGCCGTTGCTCCGGCACATTGATGCGGATCAATCGGATCGCGATGGATGGCGCCTTTCGGGAGCACCCTGCACGATCATATGCCTGCGAAACACTTCGGGATGACGTCGGCGTTTTTTTACGATCGCATCTCACAACCTCCGTGGCCCGCATGTCCGTCGGAAGATGAGGGCGATCATACTTGGCCCATCTTATGTCGATAAGAGAAGGGCTATTCGGTCAAGAGCAGAAATGTTTGGCCTCCGAAATTCTGTCCATTTATGAGGATTTCCACCTTGTGGTGACCGGCATAGTAACGTCGGGTGGTGATTGGACGGATGGGATGACGTCTGTCGCTTCTCAGCACGCCGCCCGGTTTCAATGTTGCAGTTTTCCATTTGAACACTTTCGGCGTGGTCTCGCCATTGGCGCGCATATGGTGCACGACATAGTCGATAATCAGCGCCTGATCGGCTTCGGCGGAAGACGCGATCTCCGCCTCGAATTTCAGTTCTCCACCAAGCCTTACCTCATCCGTCAGCACTTCGAAGCGGGACAGCTTGATTTCGGGCGGACCATAGCCAAGCGCCTTCAAAGCACCGTGATGGCCGGACTTGATCAGCGTACGCAAGGCATGACGCACCAGTTTCTTGCGTTCGGGCGTTGCACCCTTCATCCAATCCTGCGCAATACCGGCAACAAGGTCAGGATGATCCTTGGCGATATCATTGAGATTGTTGGCAACCGAGCGGCGCACATAGTCTTCATCATCGTCTTTCAGCTGTTCAAGCAGTGGCAGGATGGGTGCCGGGTTCTCGATGAAGCGCGGTAAATGCGTGGCCCAGGGAAGGCGCGGGCGGGTGCCTTCACTGACCAGCCGGCGCACATGAACATTCTCATCTCCAGTCCAAGCGGCAAGTGCTTGCAGCACGGCCGTCTCATGGTTCTTGATGAAAGGGCGGATCGCCATTTCCGATGTGGAGCGCTTGGTCATTTCCTTGAGCGCTTCCAGTGAGAGCATCAGATGATCTTGACCGTGGCGGGCGACATAGTCGGCCATGGGCATGACCGGCCAGCCTCGTATCCCGGCTGCCGTCGAGCCTTGTTCCATCTCGCCGATCGACAAGCCCGTTGCAGGCTCGAGGCTGGCCACCAGGATTTTCGTTGCCTGGATGAAATCGCCGGGGAGGAAACGCTCCAGCGCATCGGTGATGCGCGAGGAACGCTCCTTCAGTTCGAGGTCATCCAGGCCACCAACGGCAAAATCGATGAACCCTTGGCCATCGAACTTCGGGGCTGTCCGCACCAGATGACCGGCCATGGCGCGGATAGCTTTTTCGTTGAACAGGTTTTTGAAGGGCTCTGGCACTGATCCATATCCTAAAGATGCAATGAAACCACCATAGCGAACCCGCGCGATTCGCCTTGCTGTGATGAAATGCGTTGGCGTCTGATCGAGGCCGGCTTCTACTTGTCAGACCAGACGGCGAGTTCGTAGCCGTCGGGATCCTCGAAATGGAAGCGCCGGCCGCCAGGGAAGGAGAACAGCGGATTGACGATCTTTGCGCCTGCTTGTTCCAGGCGCCGTTGCGTTTTGGCGAGATCATCCGCGTACAAGATGACCAGCGGTCCGCCGGGCTTCGGGCTATCGCTCCTGGCAAAACCGCCGGTCAGCCGGCCATCGCTGAATTCGCAATAATCAGGCCCATAGTCCTTGAAGCTCCAGCCGAAGGCCTCGCCGTAGAATGCGCGCGAGCGGGCGATGTCCGTGACAGCGAATTCGATATTGTCGATGCGGCGGTCACTGTCGGAGGGGGGCATCGGTTTTCCTTTCAACATCTTTGAGTTGTAATGACGGCTTGGGTGATGACTACGCCCGCCAGAAGGGCTTGGTACTCTCGATCATGACCTCACGGCGCGTCAAACCGATGTCACGTAGATAGTGATCATTGAGACGGCTCAGTGTTTGCCGGCTGCGTGCCCGCCTGCGCCAGATGGTGGTCAATTCGACGATCCTGGCAAACCAGAAATAGACCGATGCACCCGAAACGCGCCAGATGCGCGGCTTGGCAGCATTCGCTATGCTCATCTCATCTCTCCACTGACGGCTCGAGCCGACATGTCTTGGGGCGGGAGACCGCTCGCTACACGATTGTGGCCTCTCCGAAGGCTTGGAAGATGATGCTAGCAAGGGCTTCCTGACAGCATTTTGTCAGCAGGCGGATAACCGACTTTTCCTGGGGCCAACTCATTCGTCAGGTCGACATGCCAGCTCTTACCGCAAGCCAGGCTGCGGCGCAGGCTGTTTCGATGTCAACGCGCTGGTCAACTAGCTCAGGGGCGAGCTCCGGGCCGGATCAGCGTGCGGGGGAGGGCTGGTGTTTCACCTTGATCGCGTCCCCGGAACGTCACGGATTATTCATCGCGTTGCGCATCTTTGCGAGCAAGGTGCGCCGCTCATTATTGTCTTCCATGGTTTCAAGTTTTCTGCCGAGCTTGAGAAGCAGGGAGGCGTAGTCGTTATACCAATCGGTTGCCATATCGGCGGGAGCCACGCGGGAACGTTTCTCTTGCCGAATGGCTGGCTTTTTGCCCGTGACAAGAGTGATGCGTTCATCGAGGCCGGGCATCAGGATCCGATCGGCCTCGATGCCCTCGCTCGTCAGGTGCTCACGCAGCACTGCACGCGCCTTGTCATCGCCATGGGTGAGAAAAATACCTTCGTGAACCGGGAGCCGTTCCTTGACCCACTGGATCAGTTCACCCTGATCGGCGTGGGCGGAGTAGTTGCCGATGCGGCGAATGCGAGCCTTCACCGCAACCTCGCGGCCGTGAATTCTTACCTCCTCCTCGCCGCCGAGAATGAAGCTGCCGAGCGTGCCCGGAGCCTGATAGCCGACGAACAGCACGGTGGCATTGGCTTTGTAGAGGTTGTTGCGGAGATGGTGGCGAATACGGCCGGCATCGCACATGCCGCTTGCCGCCATGATGATTGCACCTCCTTTGACATTGTTGATCGCTTTGCTCTCTTCGACCGAGGCGACGAAGTTGAAGTTCGGGTTTCTGAAAAGCTCGGCCTCATCAAGGGCGACATCATCAAGCGTATGGGCGTGTTCGGTGAAGACCTTGGTGGCGTTGTTGGCGAGCGGGCTATCGAGGAACACCGGCTTTGGCGGAATTTCGTTCTGGGCCAGGAGCACGCCGATATCGTGCAGCAGTTCCTGAGTGCGCTCGACCGCAAAGGCGGGGATCAGAAGATTGCCGCCGGCCTCATGGGCGTCCAGGATCTCCTTTTTTAGGGCAGCGCGTCGCTCGTCGACAGTTGCATCTTCGCGCTCACGATCACCGTAGGTGCTCTCGCAGAGAATATAGTCGAAGCCGGCCGGCGCATCCGGCTCGAGATGGAAGACTTTTTCGTCCGGGCCGAGGTCGCCCGAGAAAAGCATGTGCAACGGCTGTCCCGCATCGGTCGTAATTTTTAGCTCAATTGAGGCGGAGCCGAGGATATGGCCGGCGTTCCAAAAACGAGCCTTGATGCCGTCCATCGGCTCGAACCAGCGTTCCATGTCGACGCCGACAAAGCGCTTCAGACAATCTTCGGCGTCTTTTTTTGTATAGATCGGCTCGACTTCCGGGCGCCCGCGGCGCTTGTTGCGCCGGTTCAGCCGTTCCACCTCGCTCTCCTGGATATAGCCGCTGTCCGGCAGCATGAAGGATGCAAGATCGGCGGTGGGCGCCGTTGCATGGATCCTGCCGTCGAAACCGTGTTTCTGCAGTTTTGGAATGAGGCCTGCATGATCGATATGGGCATGGGTCAGAAGGAGGCAGTCGACCTCCGCTGGCTCGAACGGAAAGGGCCGGTAGTTCAGTTCACGCAGTGTCTTGTTGCCCTGGAACATGCCGCAGTCGATCATCAGGCGGCCACCCGCATGAACAAGCTCATAGCAGGACCCCGTAACCGTACCGGCACCTCCATGGAAGATCAGCTCCGTCGTCATGTCGCGGCTCCGTTGGTGCTCTGACCTCGATGGGGTTCCAGGCCGTGATATTCGGCGATCTTGGACCAGGCCTGATCGGCCGTCTCGACATAACGGAAGAGATCGAGATCGTCGGCCGAGATTACCCCTTCCTCCACCATCGCTTCGAAGTTGACGATCCGGCGCCAATAGGCCTCATCGAACAGCAAGAGAGGGATGGGTTTCGCCTTGCCCGTCTGGATCAGGGTCAGTGCTTCGAACAGTTCGTCCAAGGTGCCGAAGCCGCCGGGAAAGCAGACCAGAGCGCGGGCACGCATCATGAAATGCATTTTGCGAATTGCGAAATAGTGGAACTGGAAGCAAAGCTCCGGAGTGATATAGCTGTTGGGCGCCTGTTCGTGAGGGAGGACGATGTTGAGGCCGATGCTCTCTGCGTCGACATCGGCAGCGCCTCGATTGGCAGCTTCCATGATTCCAGGGCCGCCGCCCGTAACCACGACGAACTCACGCCCCTCGGAGCCATGCTTTTGTCCTTCGACCGAGGCAATCTGGGCAAGCTTCCTGGCCTCGTCATAAGCATGTTTCTTGTTGAGGACACGGCCTGGTTTCATCTTCAAGTCATTGGGATCGCAAGAATCGGGTGTGGGCAGGCGAGAGCTGCCGAAGACCACGACGGTTGAGCGGATATCACGCTCCTCAAGCAGCATTTCGGGCTTCAGCAGTTCCAATTGAAACCGCACCGGTCGCAATTCCCGGCGCACCATGAAATCCATGTCGGCGAAGGCCAGCCGATAGGCGGGCGACATGGTTTGCTCGGTCTCGACAACCCCGCCGGCTCGGGCCATATCCTCGCCCGCATGAGGAAAACCAATATCCTTCTCGCTGTTCGATGTGGTCACGCGAGTTGCCTCCAAATCAACAAAGTGGTCCGTCCATCCGATGGCTTGTTGATGGACTCCATTGGTTGGGGAAGATGCCGCTTGTCCGGTCACAACGCAACCAACCACTTTAAATGATAAGCCGGACCATCTCATGAGCATCATCACGGCTCGGATGCTTCGGGGGTGTCCCACTTGAGTTCAAAAACCGATCTGATGATACAAACTGCCGCGGGATCGTGGTTTCTGTTCGAAATTTTCTTGTATTCTCAGGCGCAAAGGAACATATCGACTTGATCAATCCTTCGGGTTCATTCTGGTTTGCAGGAGAGCGTCATGACGCAGCACTCTCTTGCCCAAATTGGTGTGGATACTGAAGCGGAGGCGGACGACGCCCGAGCAGATGTTCTGATCCAAACGGGTAAGTTCGCCGAGCCAAGCGGCGCCAAAGACTATTTCATCGAGCGCAACGGCCTCCGTTATGCCGGCAGCCACCTGATCATCGATCTTTGGGAGGCGGAACATCTCGATGATGCCGAGGTTATCGAGATGACGTTCCGGCGTGCCATCAAGGAGGCGGGTGCCACGCTGCTCCATATGCATTTTCACGAGTTCTCGGAAAATGGCGGTATCTCGGGCGTTGCCGTGCTCGCGGAATCTCATATCTCGATCCACACATGGCCGGAGCGTGGCTATGCGGCGATCGATGTTTTCATGTGCGGTGGCGCCGAGCCTCACAAGGTCGTGCCGATCTTGAAACATGCCTTCAAGGCCGGCCGCATTAGGCTGTCGGAACAGATGCGGGGCGTGCTTTAAGGGACTGTTCACGCCATCGGCTTGCCATGCCTTGGTTCGCGTGGCCTGATCTCGCCGAGTGGTGTGGCCACATCATCTGATTAACGTCGCGCCTTGCAGATAAACTTGGAATCAACGTGTTAACCTCATTGCCCACTGACTCTTCCGATGTGGTCGTACCAATAGGGATGGTGGAAATATCTAAGCGTCCAAACTAGGACTTCTTGTCGACGTCACGCGTCTGGAGCAGCGTCAGATCCGACCAGCTCTGTTTTTCTATGATGAAAAAACCGTTTCGATAGCCTTAATCGGACGTTTATCTTTTCCCTGTAGTCTCTGTTTTCTGGTCCATGCGATCCTGGGATTCCGGCCGCCCGCCAAAGAAAGAGGAGCTGGGCTCAAACGCCCAGGATCGCATGGACCAGAAACATTCATATCGGTATGGAGTTAAGATAGACTTAAACACACCTGATCGATCGACTGCTGACGTCAGGGCAACGGGAATAGGTCCGTAAGAGTCGCTTCGAAGGAGAGTATCTCGCAAAATTCGGGAGGTCGCCGAGGCAGCAGGGCCATGCCTGCGATCGAGCCGAATGTCATCGTTGGCAGCTGCTGGATGCTGGTCCTTGCCAGCTGCACAGCACTCGATGTGGTGATCATCCGTGTTGTCGGGCAATCACTCCATCCCTTCGAGATCGGTTTCTTCCGGGTATTTTTTGCACTTCTCCTGGTGACACCTTGGATCATTCGGTCCGGCTTGGCCGATCTGCGGACTGAATTTTTCCCCATGCATGCTGGCCGGGCGGCTCTGAAACTCGCCGGACAATACGCCTATTTCCAGGCGATCCTCATTATGCCGCTTGCCGATGTCGCCGCCATCGGCTTCACCAAGCCGATGTTCGTTGCCATCGGGGCGGTTCTCTTTCTCGGCGAGGTCATGCGTGCCAGGAGATGGGCGGCGATCGTCGTCGGTTTCCTTGGTATCCTCATCATTCTCCGCCCGGCTAGCGGCGTATTCGATCCTTGGATTCTCACAGCCGTCGCTGCGGCCATAGCGCTAGCCGCGGTCACCTTGATGATGAAATATCTCGCAAGCCGAGAAGCGACGACGCGAATTCTTGCCTGGAACCTGGTGATTTCCGTGCCTGTCGCACTGGTCCTGGCCTTGCCGGTATGGACGACACCGTCTCCGTTTCTCCTGTCTCTCCTTCTGCTTCAAGGCGGTCTCGGCGCGCTTGCTCAATTGAGCATGGCGCGCGCCATGCGCCTTGCCGATGCGTCGGCCATTACCGCGGTCGAATTTACCCGCCTGCCTCTCGTTGCCATCATGGCTTATCTATTCTTTGGCGAACTTGCTGATTTTTGGACCTGGGCCGGTGCCGCGGTCATCCTCGGCTCGACGTTCTATCTCGTTCGCCGCGAAGCAGGCGTGACAGCCAAACGGGCGGCTCGAACGCCCAATGGCTCTGCGAAAGCAGATAAGCTAACATCAACAGACTAGCCTTCACTGTTCGTTCATTGGCGAGGCCATGGAGTGTGTCGTGGGCAAAACGGATCGGGACTATATCGAGGCCAATCGCAAGGCCTGGGATGCCTCGGCACCTCACCACAAGGCCGCTTATTATCGGAAGATTCTCGAAGGCTTCAAACAGCCCGGTCATTCGCGCCTCGATGACATCCTCACCACACAGTTGCTTGGCTTGGGCGTGGCCGGCAAGGATGTCGCCCAGCTCTGTTGCAACAATGGACGCGAGATCCTGTCCGTCAAGAACCTCGGCGCTGCCCGCTGCGTTGGCTTCGATCAAGCAGCCGGCTTTTTGGAGCAGGCTCGTGGCTTTAGCACAGAAACTGGAATCGATTGCGACTTCGTCGAAACGGATGTGAACAGGATCGATGGCAGCTACGACGACACCTTCGACATCGTGCTGATCACCATTGGCGTTTTCGGCTGGATGCCGAGCCTGGAGCGCTTCGTTTCCGTGGCCTCACGTTTGTTGAAGCAAGGCGGCGCTGTCTGCATCTATGAGCAGCACCCGATGTTGAACATGATGGAGCCCTATGACGTACCGGATGATCCGGCGAGGCTGGTTCACAGCTATTTCAAAGAGCAGCCTTTCGAGGACGAAGGCGTTATTCTCTATGATGGAACGGATGCTGGCGAAGGCCCGAAGAAATATTGGTTCGTTCACACGCTCGCCGATATCATGACGGCCTTTATTGCTGAAGGCCTCGTCATCGAAGTCTTTCAGGAGTTTCCACACAATATCAGCAGCGCCGAATACGATATCTATGACAATCAGGATGCGCAGCTGCCGCAAAGCTATGTCCTGATTGTCCGCAAGCCTGGCTGAGGTCTTCGGGAGCTTGCATCGTTCTGCAATCCGCTGAAGACATCGATTTGAGCCGGATGCCCAGAGCCAAGATAGCAAGGGCATTTCACTTGTTCCGCGCAAGCAAATTGATCACAGCTCTGTCAACATACTTATCCGGAATTTTGTGGATAACTCCTTTTCCTCCCTACCGCATCAGCCTTGCATGATGGGAGAGGTTCCAGGGAGGCTGGAGGTCAGCTCAACCAAAAATTCATCCTTGCTGTTCACTCGACGCTCTTGTTATGAGAGGCGTTTGAGCCGATCCTCACCTTTTCCGTGCCGCTCCCCCACCCATCCCATTGATGCCAACTCTATCGGATGGCTGGGCGGGAGAGCGGGACGGAAAAGGTCAAGTCTGAGGCAGCCGGCACGACATCGCGATCGAGAGGATAATCATGACTAAGCTGGTGTTGATTCGTCACGGCCAGAGCGTTTGGAACAAGGCCAATCTCTTCACCGGCTGGACGGACGTCGATTTATCCGAGCAGGGTGTTCTCGAGGCGACCAAAGCTGGAGAGAATCTGAAGAGCGCCGGTTATGACTTCGATGTCTGTTATACCTCCGTTCTGACGCGTGCCATCAAGACGCTGCATCTGGTATTGGAGGGCATGGATCGCCTCTGGCTGCCGGTCCACAAGAGCTGGCGCCTCAATGAACGTCACTATGGTGCCCTGCAGGGTTTGAACAAGGCGGAAACAGCCGCGAAATACGGCGATGATCAGGTTCATATCTGGCGCCGGAGCTATACGACGCCGCCACCTTCACTCGAGCAGGGCGACGACCGGCATCCCGGCACCGATCCCCGCTATGCCGGCCTCGATCCGGCGGATGTTCCTAGTGCCGAGTGCCTGAAGGATACGGTGGACCGCGTGCTGCCTTATTGGCATAGCGACATGGCGCCGGCGATCAAGCGTGGCGAGCGGATCATCATCGCAGCGCATGGCAACAGCCTGCGCGGCCTCGTGAAATATCTCGACGGGATCAGTGACGAGGAAATTCCTGCGGTTGAAATCCCAACGGGGGTGCCGCTCGTCTACGAACTGGATGAGGAACTACGGCCGATCAAGAGCTACTATCTGGAAAGCTAGAGCATTTTCCAATCAAACGGAACCAGCCCGCTCCCCTTCCCAACCACCCGATATGGTCGGGATCCTGCGGATGGTTGGGAGGGGGAGCGGGTGGTGGTGATTTCATAAAGTCGAAAAACGCTCTAGTGGTATGGCCGCTTCATTGGGGTGCCGCCTCTCCCGCTTGGATTGACGGTATGCGGCCAAGTTCCGGCGCGTGTCTCACTCGCGGCAGGCCTGGTAACGAAAGCAGTCGACCATGTGATCGTTGACCATACCGCAGGCCTGCATGAAGGCGTAACAGATCGTGGGACCGCAAAATTTGAAGCCCCGTTGCTTAAGCGCCTTCGACATGGCCTTCGATTGCTCGGTTTGAGCAGGCACATCGCTCATATTCTGGCAGGCATGGGTGATCGGCTCACCATCGACGAACTGCCATAGGAAGCCTGAAAGGCCTTCTGGTTGGTCCATGAGATCCAAGGCCGCTTTGGCGGATCGAACGGCGCCTTCGACCTTACCGCGGTGGCGGATGATGCCTGGGTCCTGCATCAGCGCTTCGATCTTTTTCTGCTCATATCGGGCGATCTTCGACGGATTGAAATCGTCGAAGGCTTTCCGGAAATGCTCGCGCTTGCGCAGGACCGTGATCCAGGACAGGCCTGCTTGAAATCCCTCCAGCATCAGCATTTCGAAGAGGGGCTGATCGCGCCGCTCGACGACGCCCCATTCGCTGTCATGATACGCGACATAAAGGGGATCGGTGCCGCACCAGCTGCAGCGGCCCAGACCATCTTTCATCATCCGCCTCCTGCTTAGGATCAGGAGGAAAGCCATGGCCGAGAGCTAGCGGAATGTCCACAGTCTTTCATCGCCAGGCCCCGAATAGGGTCGCTCTATATCGTCGAAGTACAATGATGCCTAACCATCTGGAACCTTCCCCATACACTAACAATCGCGAGGATCCGGACCGGAAGGAGAGATAGGAGAGCGGGATGGGCAGGGGGCCGAATGGTATACGTGATCCAAGCACGATCGACCGGGAGGCAAAACGGTAGTTCCCGGCGCGTTAGTGGGTTGCGATCGAGCCCGGTGCCAGGTCAGCCCTTTCTTTGGCGGCCAAAGCCATGGCCTTCAGGCTTGAACGGAGCCTCGACCCGCTTGATCGTGGCGCCGAGATTGGTCAGCATCTCTTCAATGACCTGATCATACCGTATCCTGAGCAGGCCACCCTCCAGGATCTGGGTAGGCAGGTGCCTGTTGCCGAGATGCCAGGCCAGGCGAATGAGATGTTTGTCATCCCGCCCCTTGATTTCGAGAACCTGCTCCGCGGCGGCGACAATGCGCAGCCACCCGCCATCATGCTCGAAAGCCAGACCATCCCCTTCGTCAAGCGGCTGCGGCTTGGTCAGGTCAAGCAACACGCCTTCGCCGGCACTGGTTGTCAGCCTGAGCCGTCGTCGATGCCGGTCATCATATCCAAGCGCTATCGTATCGACATCGCCGTCATCGGGCCATTCCCCGGCCTTCGCCACCATTACCAGCCGTCGCATACACACCTCGAAAAAAGAAGCATGGCTAGCCATGCCAGGATCACCTAATCCTAGTATGCAACGGTTAATAATCAATTAATAGTTGAAATATATGACGAGCACCAAGCTCCTACAGCCGGAATAGCCGATGACTCTGACCTCAAATGAGCGAGGCGCTCCCTAGACGATGGTCTGGCCGGTCGCTTCCCAGTCCTTCAGGAAGGCTGCCAGACCCTTGTCGGTCAGGGGGTGCTGGAACAGCTTCTTGATCACGTCAGGCGGCATGGTGGCAACATCGGCGCCAAGCCTGGCACTCTCCACCAGGTGGTTGGTCCCCCGGATCGAGGCGACTAGGACTTCGGTTTGGATATTTTCGTAGTTTTGATAGATCTGCACGACATCCGCGATCAGGCCCATGCCGTCATGGCCGATATCGTCGAGACGGCCGACAAAGGGCGAAATGAAGGTTGCGCCCGCTTTCGCGGCGAGCAGGGCCTGGGCCGGCGAAAAGCACAAGGTGACGTTGACCTTTGTACCCTCGTCCGAAAGCGTCTTGCAGGTCTTGAGCCCATCAATGGTCAGCGGCACTTTCACACAAACATTGGGTGCGATACCGGCGAGCTTTCGGCCTTCGGCGAGCATCTTGTCGAAATCGGTGGCTGCGACTTCGGCACTCACCGGTCCGGATACGAGACTGCAGATCTCGGCAATCACCTCGAAGAAATTGCGGCCGGATTTCGCTATCAGCGAGGGGTTGGTGGTGACGCCGTCCAGCAGGCCAGTGGCGGCAAGCTCGCCGATTTCACTGACATCGGCCGTATCTGCGAAGAATTTCATGGAATTGACCCCCTCATGTGTTGCGATAATGGTTAGATGCCCTCGCAAAAATCCTATCTCAAGCTCGACCGCAAGCAAAAAAGCAGGCAAAACAGGCCAATCTGAATGCTTTGAGGGTCAAAGAGAGGTCGAGAATGCCCGAAGACAACGCTATCTTGCTCGGCAAAGGCGAGACGCAGCAATTTCTGAACCTGAAGCTCGCCAACCGCCACGGCCTGATCGCAGGTGCCACCGGTACAGGAAAGACGGTTTCCCTGCAGGTTCTGGCGGAGGGATTTTCGCGCCATGGCGTGCCGGTTTTTCTTGCCGATGTGAAGGGCGATCTCTCTGGGCTATCCCGCGCAGGAAAGCCGCATCCGAAAATCGATGAGCGCATCGAGAAAATCGGGATCGAGGATTATCAGGCCAAGCCTTTTCCCGTGGTGTTCTGGGATCTCTTCGGCGAGCAGGGGCATCCGATCCGCACCACCATTTCGGAGATGGGCCCGCTGTTGCTGGCGCAGCTTCTGGGACTGAACGATACCCAGGAAGGTGTTCTGAGCGTGGTGTTCGAGGTCGCGGATGATCAGGGCATGCTACTGCTTGATCTCAACGACCTGCGTGCGCTGCTTCACTATGTCGGCGAACACTCGAAAGATTTCTCGCTGGAATACGGTAATGTCAGCAGTGCCTCTGTTGGCGCGATCCAGCGGCGTTTGCTGACTTTGGAGCAGCAAGGTGGCGAAAACTTCTTCGGAGAACCGGCCCTCAAGATTGAAGATCTGATGCGCTCGGATCTTTCCGGTCAGGGGATCGTGAATATTCTGGCGGCCGACCAGCTGATGCAGTCGCCGAAGCTTTATGCGACTTTTCTACTCTGGCTGCTGTCGGAGCTGTTCGAGGAGCTTCCCGAGGTCGGTGACCCCGAAAAGCCCAAGCTTGTGTTCTTTTTCGATGAGGCGCACCTCCTGTTCGACGATGCGCCCAAGGCGCTCCTGGAGAAGGTCGAACAGGTTGTGCGGCTCATTCGCTCCAAAGGCGTCGGTGTCTATTTCATTACGCAGAACCCGCTCGATGTGCCGGACAGTGTGCTTGGCCAGCTCGGCAATCGCATTCAGCATGCGCTCCGGGCGTTTACGCCGAGGGACCAAAAGGCGGTCCGGGCCGCGGCAAGCACCTTTCGGCAAAACCCCAAACTCGACACCGAGGAGGTGATCACCCAGCTTGGGGTCGGCGAAGCGCTGGTCTCGACGCTTCAGGAAAAGGGTGTGCCCAGTATCGTCGAGCAGACGTTGATCTGCCCGCCCTGGTCGCGGATCGGCCCGGCCGCGCCTGAGGAGCGGGCCCAGACTCGTGCCGCAAGCCCGGTCGGCGGCCGCTATGACGACGCTGTCGATCGTGAATCTGCCTACGAAATATTGACCCGCCGCGCCGAAGAGGCGAAAGCGTTCGAGCAGGCCGAAACCGAGCGGCGCGCGCGGGAGAAAGAGCAGGCAAAGCTGGAGAAGGAGCGGGCCAAGGCCGAACGTGCATCACGTCCGCGACGAAGCAACCGTCAGACCGTTCTGGAGGCCGCGGCCAAAAGCGTGGTCCGGAGCGTCGGCAGTCAGGTGGGCCGGCAGATCGGCCGGTCGCTTCTCCGTGGCATATTAGGCTCGTTCCTCCGTTAACCGGGCGTCGGCACCGGTTGGTCGACTGTCGACATCATATACTGGGTAGGAAAATGCGTCATCGGACCGGGACATACATCACGACGGCTGCGACTGCCGTGGCTTTCCTAGTGCTTGGCTGCAGCGCACAAACGGCACCAGCGCCGCCTGCGGGTGCCATCGCCTCCGAGCAAGCCACTTTCGCGGTCGAGAAGGTCGTGGATGGCCTGGACACGCCATGGGGGCTGGCCTTTCTGCCCGGCGGCGACATGCTGATCACCGAGCGTCCCGGACGCTTGCGCCTGATACGCGAGGGTATCCTGTTGCCGGATCCCATAAGCGGCACGCCTCGGGTGCTTGCAGCGGGGCAGGGCGGCATGCTTGATGTCGCGATCGACCCGGCCTTTGCCGACAACAAGCTCGTTTACCTCTCCTATGCCGGCGTCGACGAGGATGGCCGCTCCAGCACGCGGGTCGCCCGCGGACGGCTGGTCGAAGGCGCGCTGCTGGACGTGGAAGTGATCTTCCGCTCGAACTCGGCATCCACCAGCCAGGTGCATTGGGGCTCGCGTCTTGCCTTCGATCCGGCAGGTGATCTCTACGTCACCATCGGCGACCGGGGCAACAAGGACAGCGCACAGAACCTTGCGCGCCATGGCGGCAGTGTGGTGCGGATCAAACCTGACGGCAGCGTGCCGGACGACAATCCCTTCATCGGCAAAAGCGGTGTCCGGCCCGAGATTTTCTCCTACGGCCACCGCAATCCGCAGGGCATGGCGGTGCATCCCGAGACCGGGCGCATCTGGACCCAGGAGCATGGCCCGCGCGGCGGCGATGAAGTCAATCTGATCGAGACCGGCGTGAACTATGGCTGGCCGGAGATTACCTGGGGCATCAACTATAGCGGCGAGCCGGTTGGCAAGGGCCTTCGCGAACTCGACGGCATGGCCCAGCCTGCCCACTATTGGGATCCCTCGATCGCACCCTCCGGCATGACCTTCTATGACGGTGACGCATTCCCCGAATGGCAGGGCGACCTCTTCGTCGGCGCCCTCAAGTTTCAGCTCATCGCCCGCCTCGAAATGGAGGGCGACAAGGTCGTCGCCGAAGAACGTCTGCTCCAAGGCGAACTCGGCCGCATCCGCGACGTCCGCACCGGCCCCGACGGTTTTTTGTATATTTTAACAGATGACCCCAACGGCGCCCTCTATCGGCTCCAGCCAGCGGCTGGGCGCTGAACTTGCCTGTACTTGGCACTAACGATTGAGGTTACACCTGATGATATCGAGACTGATCGGAACGCTCGCTCTTGGCACGGTCCTCATCGTTGCCCATCCTCTGACAGGGGCGGCAACGGACCCGCATGGGTCGCTGGCTTGTGAGAAGGCGGCGGCACTTGGCGGCAAGGTTGACTACGCAGCCGCGCTCGAGGCTTGTTCCTACATCAACGATACCCTGACCCTCGACGATCCGGAGCGTGCCAAGGTGCTCTCCTTCCGTTCGACTGCCCATCGCGGGCTCGGCGATTTCAGCCAGGCGCTTGCCGATGCCGAAAAGGCCGCCAGGCTCGATCCCAACCTCGCCCTTGCCCACTATGCGGAAGGTGCTGCCCACGGCGAGCTTGGCGAGATCGACGAGGCGATGGACGCGCTGAACAAAGCCCTCGACCTCGACCCGAAATTCGCGCCCGCTCTTCACAATCGCGGCGTTGCCAAGATGATGCTCGATGACATCGAAGGCGCCCTTGCCGATCAGAACGAGGCCATCCGTCTCGTCCCGAACTTCGCCTTCGCCTATAACGACCGCGGCCTTGCCCATTTCGCCATAGGCGATCTGAAACAAGCCCTTGGCGACTACGACAAGGCCATCGAGCTGGACCCCGGCTTCGCGCTCGCCTACCGCAACCGCGGCAGTGCCCATGGCGGCTTAGGCGATCTGGAGAAGGCGATCGCCGATTTCGACAAGGCGATCGAACTCGATCCCGGCTATGCCCAAACTTATAAAGACCGTGGCCTCGCCTACCTGAACCAGCAGCAATACGACCAGGCGATCAAAGACTACGACAAGGCCCTCGACCTCCAGCAAGGCCTGGTCACCGCCCACTTCGGCCGCGCCGTCGCCTATCTCGAAAAAGGCTCGCCCGCCAAAGCCATCGAAGACCTGAACCGCACCCTCCTCGTCTACCCCAACGACCCCCAAGTCTACACCAAACGCGCCGAAGCCCACCTCCAAGCCGGCAACGCCGACGCGGCGCGCGATGACTTGGAGAAAGTTCTGTCCCTGAACCCAGAAGATGCCGACGCCAAAGCCAAACTCGAAGAGCTTGACTCGTAGCTACGCGTTGCTGATTTTTGAGGCTGGCTGCGGCTCTTGGGTTCGTTTGGTTTTTTCGGGTGGCGCGGCCAGTTCGATTTTCTTGCTTCGGTCGATCTTATACTGATTGAGGAATAAATTCCAAGAACAAAGGCTATTCGGCGGCGGTTTGATCGGTCCATTCAGCGAGCTTTTGGCGTGTTTGATCGACAGTCGGATCTTCAAGGGCTTCCTCGATCGCCAAGGCATTCTTGAGCCAGGTGATGGCCGTGGCTCGATCACCAAGGTCGTCGAAAGCTAAAGCACCATTATACCAGGCACGGCTTTCGCCCCGCCGATCGCCGATCTCGCGCGCGATTTCTTGCTGCTGCTCATAGAATTCGATGGCGCGTTTACTCTCGCCGAGGTCATTATAGGCATTGCCGAGATTGCCGAGAGCATTGCCTTCGCCCCGCCGATCGCCGATCTCGCGCGCGATCTTCAGGCGCTGCTCGAGTACGTCGATGGCGCGTTTAGTCTCACCGAGGTTTCCATAGGCATTGCCGAGACTGCCAAGTGCATTGCCTTCGCCGCGTCGATCATTGATCTCGCGCGCGATCTCCAGTTGTTGTTCAAGGAATTCGATGGCGCGTTTATTCTCGCCGAGGTCATTATAGGCATTGCCGAGATTGCCAAGCGCATTGCCTTCGCCCTGTCGATCATCGAGCGTTCGGCAGGCGCCGAGCTGGGCTTCAAGCCATTCGATCTGTTGGCGGGGGGGGAGGCGAAGCTGGAGAATATAGGCGCCGGCATTAGCGTAATCGGCAGCGAGGCGAACGACCTCCTCTGTGGCACCTTGGTTTGTTGCGGCCCAGCGCTGGCCTGCCCGGATCTGGTGCTGCTCTTGATCATAGAGGCGAAGCCCATCCAGCACCTTGCCTTCCTTGTAAAGTTCCTTGGCGTTGGCCAGCAGGTCTTTGTAGAAGGTTGCATGATGGTCTTCTGCGGCGTCTCGCTCGTCGGTAGGCAGGGACTCCAGGGCGAGCGCGCGCAGGATGTCGTGGAGTTGCAGGCGCTGCTCTGCGGACAGGGTCAGGAGATGGCGTTGCTCCAGCTCGGCCAGCGTGTCATGTGCGTCTTCGTCATCAATAACCGCTGCGGCCGCTGCCGCTGAGAAGTCGCCTTCGAACACGCCGAGTTTTTGCCAGGCAGTGCGCAGTTCAGGTGTGAGCTGATCGAGGCTTTGGCTGAGGATTGCCTTGACTTCCTCCATACCGAGGGCATCGCGGCCAACTGCGCTTAGCTTCATGAGCTGGGTATCGACATCCAAAAGCGGCGCCTTGCCCAGGGCAACCGCCGTGACCTTGATCGGCAACGGAAGATAACCGCAAAGCCTGGCAAGCTCCATCGCCTGCTCCGGGCTGACCCGGCCCTGCTGCCAGCGATTGCCAAGGGTATGGGCAAGCACCGCCGCCTTGTCCGGTGCCATCACATCAAGCTTGATCGGCTCGATCCCGTCGAGGTCAAGGCGGTTGCGCGAGGTTGCCAGCACCTTGCAGCCGGGGTGGCCGGGCAGCAGCGGGCGGATCTGGGCCTCATCCCGCGCATTGTCCAGAAACAGCAGCATCCGGCGATCGGCGGTCGCTTGCTTCCAGAGTTGCCGCAGGTTCTGATCGTCATCCGGAAGCTTGGTCTCCCTCCCGATGATCGGGCGAAGCAGCGCCTCCAGCGCTTCCTTGGTGGACAGCGGTTCTCGCGTGGCGCTAAAGCCCTCGAGGTCGACAAACGGCACGCCGCCGGAAAACATCCCCTCATCCTGAAGCCTGTTCGCAACCTCGACCCCAACGGCGGTCTTCCCAATCCCGCCCATCCCCTCGATCGCCGTAATCACCGCCCCGCCCTTGGCAAGGGCCGTGCGGATTCTTTCCATATCGTCCTCACGACCGACGAAATCCGGATTCTTGGCGGGGAGGGCGTGGAGGCGGGCCGACGCCTCGATCTGGTCGGAGGATATGGCAGCTAGCTCTTCGCTGCCTTCTGTCGAGGGGCTGGGGACAGGATCTTTCGATTGCGATGAGAGTTCGCTCTGGATGGCGCGTTCGACCAGAAGGCATTTTTTGGACTCGGGGTCAGTCGGTTTGGTGATGGAAATATGATCGTCTTCCATCGGGACCGCTCGCACATCGGGAATATTAGGATTGGCGTCTCCCTGAGCGACAACCAAAATTCGCGTCGGCAAGCGAGCGAAAACACGCCTTATCCACGACAAAGGGATGAAAGATGAAACGTTGGTAGGTCTGGTTTCGATGAACGCCAACGTTGTCCAGCGTTCGTGCTGGCTGCGATACCAGTGATCGAGCGCTCTGAGGTGAGCATCATGAGCGCGAAGGCTCGTTAGGGCTGGGCTTGCTCTCAGAACTTTTCCGAGATGGCTACCCCAGGTCGCGGCATCTGCACCCATGTGAGGCGTCGCAAAAAAAGCGACGAGGCGGGTTTGTGCAATGATGCTGTTGGCGGCTGTTCCCTCATGCTCATCATTGGCGATGCGTAGGAGCTGCTTGATGACCAACCCGCCAAGGCTGTGGCCGACAAACATCACAGGGCGCTTGCCGATGCCACAAAGATCAAGCTCGGCGAGGACCTCGACAGCTCGATCTTGCAAAGGCATCGCTTCGCCCAACCAGTGGGTTGGGCTTGCTTGATATTCGAGGGTATGAACAGCCACATCCGGCACACGCTTCTTTAGCCAGAAGAGCCAGGAGTCCTTTGGCTGCCTTCGGTCGTGCTGCCAGGTAGAAAAAGGGTCGCCACCGAGGCCATGGACAAAGATGATATCGGCCCTGGCACCATCAGGTTTAGAAATGGAATGCAGCCTACTCATGAAAACGCTCCCGCTTGGCGCGGCAATCTTTCAAAAAAATCAGCGGGACCTTACGCCAAGACGAAGCGAATGCCAAACGTCATAAATGATTCAGGGTTAAGCGAAAATTAACCAAAGAGCTGTAGGTTACTTCAGGTGGCGATGTTGGACGGCTAGCCGGCCAACTTCCAGCCAAACACCACCCTCAAGTCAACCGTCCAGGTGGAACCTGGTCGTCGTATTCGTCGTCTTTGACGGGGATGGCGTAG
Organism: Geminicoccaceae bacterium; assembly: GCA_965204405.1. Taxonomy (GTDB): domain Bacteria; phylum Pseudomonadota; class Alphaproteobacteria; order Geminicoccales; family Geminicoccaceae; genus JANQPX01. The sequence goes on along the minus strand of CBDBEN010000005.1, from coordinate 3,140,028 downwards.
GCGCCTTTGAACCATTTGCCGAGGTCGAGGTCGCGGCAGCGGGAGGAGCAGAAGGGGCGGTATTGTTGTTGGCGGGGCTGGCCGCATTGGGGGCATTTTTTGGGTTTTGGGGGTGTCTCGGCTGCGGACATGATCAGGCTCCGAGGATGCGGTAGGTGCCGGGGGCTAGCGTGTTGTCAGGCGTGAGTGTTGGGGCGGGCATGCCGCTCTTGGCGATGAAGTCTCGAAGGGGCTGGATGGCGTCGGTGGCGAGGTAGCTGTAGAGGTCGACGGCGAGCTGGACCTTGGCGGCGGTCGGGGCGACGCCTTTATCGCTGAGTTCGGCGAGCATGCGCTCGGTGCTGGCCTGAAGGCTGGTGGTGGCGCCGACGCCGGTGCAGGTGGGGCAGGGGCGCTGCAGGCGCTCGCGGAGGCTCTTGCCCAGGCGCTGGCGGCTGATCTGGACGAGGCCGAGCGGTGTCGGCGGGAGGATCTGCACGGCGGCCGGATCACCCGCGAACGCCTCCTTCAGGGCGGCCATGAAGGTTTCGCGCTCGCTTCGGCTTTCAAGATCGATGAAGTCGACCACGATCGTGCCGCCGATCCGCTGGAGACGGGCTTGGCGGGCGATTGCCTTGGCGGCGTCGATATTGGTTTCGAGCGGCTTCCGGCCGGCGCTGTTGACGTCGATCGCGGTGAACGCGGTGGTCGCCTCGATGATGATATTGCCGCCGCCGTCAAGCTCGACCTTGGCTTCCAGCGCTTGGTCGAGCTGCTCGTTGATCCCGTTGACCTGGAACGCGCCGGGCACGCATTCCAGGTTCTTGGCCATGGAGGGCAGCCAAGTTTCGAGATAGGTTCTGGTGCGGGCGAGGGCGATCCGGTCGCCGGTGACGATCCGGCTGAGGTCGGGCTGCAGGGCCTCGTGGAGAACCCGGTGGACGGAATCCTTGCGCTCCAGGAGGCAGGCGGGCGCCCTGACGCTGTCGGCTTTGGCTTCGATGTCGGACCAGAGCTTTTTCAAGCGCTCGCATTCGGCGCGGAGATCGTCATCGGCGGCAGCGCCGGCAGCGCCTCTGAAGATGACGCCGCCTTTGGGGAAGAGGTCCTTGGCAAGCGCCCGCAGGCGTTCGGACTGACCGGTATCCGAAAGCTTGCTCGACAGTTTGATGCTTTGCCGCCGGGGGCGGAAGATCATGAACATGCCGGCGATCTGGATGTCGCTGCTCACCCTGGGTTTCTTGCCGTCGCGGCTGGCGCCGGCGCCTTGGATCAGGAGGCTCTGGCCTTCGGTAAGCTGTTTGGCAAGCGGCAGTTCCTGGCGCCGTCCGGTGACCCAACGACTGTCGCGGCTGGCAAGATAGGCGATCTGGCCGTGACCGCAGTCGACGAAGGCCGCGTCCAGGTTCTTGTCGATGCTGCGCACCCGGCCCTGGAAGATCTGGCCGCGGATATCCGTGACCTCGTTGTCGGCGAAACGGACTTCCAGGAGTTCGCCATGGCGGAGGATGGCGGCGCGTGCGCCGAAGGGCGTGAGTTCGATGAACAACTCTTTGCTCATGGCATGGCCGTCCTCTTTTGCCGACCACCTTGCGTGCCAGCCTATTTCTGACGGCTCGGTACTATGCACCGATGCCGTCTCGTGGCCACCAAGGCGGTGCGCTCGTTTATTTGTAGCCGATCAAAACCAAGGGGGCCGATCGGCCTGACGTTTCGTGGTTATCCCACTAGGGCAGCCCGTCAAAACCAAGGCCGGACAGCAGATCGGCGCAGGCCTGAAGGGGGAGGCCGACGACGTTGGAATAGCTGCCCTGAATCCCGGTGACAAATGCCTCGGCGCGGCCCTGAATGGCATAGCCGCCGGCTTTGCCCTGCCACTCCTCACTTTCCAGATAATGCAAAAGCTGGCTGGACGCCAGGCGTTTGAACCGGACCATCGTCATGATCACACGCGCATTCTCCTGGCCGTCGGGAGCGGCGATGGCGATGCCGGTGTAAACCCGGTGGCGCCTGCCGGACAGCAATTTGAGGCAGCGGACCGCTTCTTCACGGTCCTCGGTCTTCGGTAAAATGCGGCGGCCGCAGGCCACCACCGTATCGGCGGCGAGCACGAAACCGTCCGCCTGTCCGAGCCTTGCCGTGACCGCGTCACGTTTTTCGATCGCCAGGCGCAGCGCATGGTCACGCGGGCGCTCCTTGGCATCCGGGGTTTCGTCGATCTCCGGTCTTTCGATGCGCAGAGGCTCTATCCCGAGCTGACGCACAAGGTCCAGGCGCCGCGGTGAGGACGACGCCAATATCAAGGACGAGCTAGCCACCTTTTATTTGAAGCGGTAGGTAATCCGCCCCCGGCTCAGATCATAGGGTGTCATTTCGACGGTGACTTTATCGCCGGTCAGGACGCGGATGCGGTTCTTGCGCATGCGGCCCGATGTATGGGCGAGAATCTCATGATCATTTTCAAGCTGAACGCGAAACATCGCATTCGGTAGGACCTCCGTCACGGTGCCACTGAACTCGATGAGCTCTTCCTTAGCCATTCAAACTCCTTAGGGGACGACTTTAATGGATTTTATCCAAGCTGTAGATGACGGCTGTGTCCAATAAGGTCAAGGGCTGGTTGCTCTTTAGGCCGATTCCGTTCCAGCCTGCGCCCGGTTGCAATCAAAGGTAGCGATCGTGTAAGCCGGCCATGTGCCGGGATGAGATCGGGTGGTCCGATGGGGCGGGCTGAACCAGTTTCCGGACAGCGCTTGAAAGTTGCGCGCCGGCAGATCCGGAGCCTGCCGGCTGGCGACGGGGCTCAGTAGGCAGCTTGATAGGCCGCACAGAGAGCCGCGTCGTCGAGACCGTCGAGACCGGCAATCTCCCCGCGCTTGTGGGCCAGATAGATGTCGACGAAGCCGTCGGGAAACCAGCCGCGGACCTCGTCGGAGGCTTCGAGTTCGTCAAGTGCTGCGCTGAGGGATGCCGGCAGACGCCGCAGGTTTCGAGCCGCGAGATCACGTTCCGACAAAAGGGACAGGTCTTCTGCCGTTGCCTCCGGGGCCGGCAGGCCCGCTTCGATACCGGCAAGCCCGGCAAAGATGATTGCCGCGAGCGCCAAGTGAGGGCTGGCTGCTGCGTCGCAAGCCCGGATCTCGAAATTGAACTGCTTCGCGGCGCTCGTCTCATCCATGCTGCGGAGGGGGCAAAGCCTGACCGCGGCTTCCCGATCCTGCGCGCCGAGATTGTTGTACGCAGCACTCCAGCGATGGGGCACCAGCCGGCTGTAGGAAACCACGCTGGGTGCCAGGAAGGCGATGATGGAGGGGAGGTGGTGCAGCACGCCGGCGATGAAGGTGCTGGTGGTGGCGCTCATGCCGTTCGGGCCTTTGGGGTCGTAAGTGGCAGGGTTGCCGGCTTCGTCCAGAAAGCTCAGATGGATGTGGACGCCGTTGCCGATGCCGCCGGGCTCGACTAGGGGGGCGAAGGACAGCCGGCGGCCGAGATGTTCGCCTGTGGCCCGGGCGACCTCGCGCAGGATGGCGGCCTGGTCGGCAATCGCCCAGCCGTCGGTGGGCTTAACCGTGACCTCGAACTGGTTCGGGCCATATTCCTTCATGATGGTCTCTGGAACGAGCCCTGCCTGGCGAAGGGCCGCCATCAACGTCTCCATCAGCAGGCGCTCGCTGCGGAAGGCGGAAAGGGCATAGCCTTCGCCCTTGCCTCCATGGCGCTGCGGAAGATGGAACTCGTGCTCAAAGGCGCCGATGAGAGCCAGGCCCCGATCCGCCAGGCCATTGAGAGCATCGGTCAGGATCGATCGGGTGCAGCATTCCCAGGGGCGGCCATCGAGATGCAGGACATCGCCCAGCGCAAAATCCTCAATGGGCCCGCCGTCGCCGAAGTCGAGACGCACGCGAGTTTCGAGGTCGCCGACAAGCACGAGATCGCCAAGGGCGCCATAGGGGCTTTCGGCAATGCCATCGAAGCAGGTGATCTGCACATTGGTCGGCGTCCAGCCGACTTGCGCCGCTCCGCCATCGTCGACGACCCGGGCGGGTAGGGCCTTGCCGCGCAGCTTGCCGGCAACGTCGCTGGTGCAAAGATGGATCATCGGCTCGGTCTTCATGAAAACATACCTTCTCGTTCTTCCGCCGTGTTTTGTATTTACCGGGAGGCAAAGCCGAGATTTTCACAAACTCCAGCTTTTGAGAATAGGCAGCGCAACGCCGTTCCATAACGTGCCCACCAGTTCCTTCTCCCGCGAGATCACCGGGCGTTCATCACCGTCGCGCTTGGCTTGGCCATGATGGGCTCGGACCGGGCATCCCGTCTCCCGGGCCGCCCTGGCCGACGCCGCCCTCCGGCAAGGACATCAAACCGGCAGGCGTACCAGGACCCCGGCATTGACGACGACCGAGACGCCACCCGTGGCATCATCCGGGACGTTCAGCCCGCCTTGGACCGCTTTGGCCGTCACCTTGCCGTAGGGCAGGGTTGCGGCGACCGCCTCTATGTCGATCTTGTCCGGCTCATGCGCTGCCAGGGTCAGCTCGATGTCCATGCTGTTCGGATCGATCTCGAGGCTGCGGAACAGCACGAGGGATGAATGATGCAGCGCGTCCTGAACGGCGCGTTTCGCCGCCTTCGTGTAATCACCACCATGCAGGTCGTTGCCGGTGCCCATCTCCAGAATGATACGCTTCAGAGATTTGTCGGTCATGCAGCCTCTCCGCCGGCGGGCAAGTCCAGAGAGACGATGACCGCAGCGTTGACCAGGATCGTCCGGTCGGTGCCATCGTCCTTCGGAATGTCCATGCCGCCATAAGTGGCCGTGACGACGGCTTTGCCATAGGGAAAGGTTTTCGCCACCGCCTGCTTGTCGATCTGGTCGGGATCGCCGGCGCCGATATGCACTTCGATCTGCATCTCGTCCCGCGGAACGCCGAAAGCGTCGGCGACGGTCAGCGCGTTGTGCCAGAGTGCGTCCTTCACAGCTCGAATTGCCGCCTTCGTATAATCGGCGCCGCCGAGATCCGTGCCCATGCCAAACTCGACCGCCATTCGCTTCAGAGCCATAACTTCGAGCCTTTTTGTGTTGAACGGCCGCCGCCGCTCCGCTTCATGGTACCAGGACGATCTTGCCGAAAGCGCCGGGTTCGAGCACCGCTTCGTGCGACTTCGCAGCATCGGCCAATGGCATCTCACGGCCGATCACCGGACGAAGGGAACCATCGGCGAGGCCGGACAGGAGGTCGGTCATGATCACTTCCATCTGCGTGCGCGAGCCGTTGAACAGCGCCAGGCCACGGACGTCCAGCTCCTTCATCATGGTCATGCGCGGGTTGATGGTAATCTCACCGCGATTGCCGATGACGATGATTCGACCATATTTCGCCACGAGGTCGAGATCGGCGGCCAGGTTGACGTTCGCGAGCATCTCCAGAATGACTTCCGGCCCGTTGCCGCTGGTCAGCGCCTTCACTTCATCGAGATACCCCGCCGCAGTATGGTCGACGGCATGATCAGCGCCCTCGTCAAGGATGAGCTTCCGACCGCGCTCCGAACCGCCGCTGCCGATGACCGTCATGCCGGCCCGTTTGGCAAGCTGGATCGCCGCCGTGCCGACGGCACCGCTGGCGCCATGGATGAACACCGTCTCGCCCGCCTTCGATGCACCGCGCGCAAACAAGCCGTAATGCGCCGTGGCATAAGGGATCCCCAACGCGGCACCTTCGGCAAACCCGACCTTCTCCGGCAAGGCAAGCACATTGTCCGCCGACCGCAGAACCTTCTCCGCATAGCAGCCCTGCATGTCGAATCCCAAGGCAGTGCCGGCAAAAACCCGGTCACCGACCTTGTAGGTGGTGACGCCGTCGCCGACCGCCGAGATGATGCCGGCGGCATCGCCTCCCGGTGTATAAGGAAGGCTCGGAACGATCGCATAAGCCCCGCCACGCATGTAGGTATCGGCCGGGTTGACGCCGCAAGCTTTGACATCGATGACGACCTCACCTGCACCAGGTTTGGGGTCGTCGACCTCGTCGAGCTGCAAAACCTCAGGCCCGCCAAAGCTGTGCGCGCGGATCGCTTTCATGGTCTCTTTCCCCCCTTTGATGAGCCTGCACTCTACGACTGCTAGGCATGTTATTAGCTAAAAATGCGAGCCAATGCGAGATCTTCCCGTTCGCCAACTCCATGCGCTCATTGCTCCGGACAGCTGCCGTTAACGGTGAGCCCTATAAAGGCTCTTCAGGTTTCGCAGGTTGCCGAGAGGATCGCGTTCTCCACTCCCATCATTGCTCGTCACAACGGCGATGGCGCCAACTTTAGCCGGTGATTGTCAAGTCGACTTGGCCAAGGCTTCCAAAGTCGGCGACCACATGATCGCCGGGATGGATCGGCAGCGGGATAGTGCTGGTGCCTGTGGTGACGACCTGACCTGCGGCGAGGGTGACGCCTAGCGAGGAGAGTTCGTTCGCAAGCCAGGTGAGCGCTGCTCTCGGGTCGCCGAGGACGGCGCCGCCGCTCCCCTCATGTTCGACCTTGCCGTCCGCCCGGCAGGTCACGGGATGTTGGCTGAGATCGAGATCGCGCCATATGTTGCCGACATCAGATCCGAGCAGGAATTGATGTGCACACGCATTGTCGGCGATAAGCTGGGCGGCGCCGACCTTGGCAAAATCCGAGAAGCGCGAGCTCGGCAGCTCGATCGCTAGATGGAGCGCCTCGACGGCAGCAAGGACCTCATCCCGATCGTAGGGTTTTTCGCGCGGTCCCAGTGCTCGGCCCATCCGAAACGCAAACTCCGGCTCGGCCACCGCCATGTGGTTGCCGTTGAGGGATGGTGTCTCGCCCGGTGAAAGCACACGCTCGGCCAGCAGCCGTCCGGCGAGAGGCCCGTCGACGCCGATATGGCGCTGGCCGCCCTCGGAGGTCGCGGCGATTTTCCAGCCGAACGGCGGTCGGCCGCTCAAGCTTTCCAGATGTGCCTGAATGGCATAGCCGTCGTCACGCGTCGTCGGGCGAAGCGGCGCCGGCAAGGCATCCATCTGGCTGCCGGCCTGCCAATGCTCGACGATCAAGCCCGCGGCTTTTTCCGTCTCTTGGTGGGTCAGCATCAAGCCTTTCCAAGCCGCGCTATCGGGGCCGGCCGGGCGCGGAAGGAGTAAGCCCGGGAGGAAGGGAAAGCGGGATTATCGTTCACTATCGTCTCGACGCAGGCCATGCAGCGCTTGTGTCGATAGGTGCTTTGCGGAAATCCGTCGATCGGCATGTCGATCATCGAATGCTCTCCCTTCTAATGCGCCTGTTCGGATCAATCCGAAAGCGTCTAACGGCTTGGCGCCGCCATTGGAAACATGCTTCACTGAAGTGAAGTCCAGACAAGGAACCGGCGTCAACGCCTTTTCCGATTGCTGGTCCCAGGGGAGGCAGTCATGAGCAACTCAACGATAGTCGTCGGCGGTGCCTATGCTGGGCATGGCCCCGCCTTTTGCAGGCGCTTTGCGACCAAGGGGCATCTCCCGATAGCGAGCCATACTGCCCGGGCGTTCGACTTTCGCCTCATGAAAGAGTCATTCTGATCGCCTGAAAGGGGAAGATCGACATGAGCCTTTCGATAGAGCCGCTTGGGGAAAACTTTGCAGGCGAGGTCAGCGGCCTGGATCTCCGTGAGCCTCTCACCAGGGGCGAGGTCGAGGCGATCGAAGCCGGCATGGACCGCTACGCCGTCTTGATCTTTCACGATCAGCGGCTGACGGATGAGCAGCAGGTCACCTTCAGCCGCAATTTCGGCGAGATCGAGCTTGCCATCGGCGGCAATGTCACCAGGCCGGAGGACCGGAGGCTCGCCGTCGAGCTTGCCGATGTTTCCAATCTCTCGGAGACCAGCCAGATCCTCGCCCCCGATGACCGGCGCGGCCTCTTCAATCTTGGCAATCAGCTCTGGCATTCGGACAGCTCGTATCGGTCGCTGCCGGCGAAGTACTCGCTCCTATCTGCGAGAGAGGTGCCGAAAACCGGCGGCAATACCGAGTTCGCCGATATGCGCGCCGCTTATGACACGTTGGATGACGAGACCAGGGAGGAGATCGAGGATCTGATTTGCGAGCATTCGCTGCTGCACTCGCGCGCCACCCTAGGCTTTACCGACTTTACCGCGGAAGAGTGCCGAACCTTCGCGCCTGTGCGTCAGCGTTTGGTGCGCACTCATCCGATTACCGGACGAAAGTCCCTTTATCTCTCCTCCCATGCCGGCACGATCGAAGGGTGGCTGATGCCGGAAGCGCGTGCGTTGTTGCGCGACCTTACCGAACACGCGACCCAACCGGCTTTCGTCCATGTTCACGAATGGTGCCAACATGATCTCATCATGTGGGATAATCGCCAGACCATGCACCGGGTACGCCGCTTCAAATGGACGGAAGACGTTCGCGACATGCGCCGCACCACCATCCAAGGCGATGGCCCGACAGTCCCGGACGTGCCGGAAGCCTGATCGGGTCGAGCCGCTTACTCTTCAGGAGACGGTGTTGGCAGATAACGCTGAAGTCGCCCTCATTGTGGGCGCAGGAGATTTCCTTGGAAGTGCGATTGCCCGGCGTTTCGCCAGGGAAGGTTTCCATGTCGTCGCCACGCGCCGGCGAGGCGACCTCCAGCCACTCGTCCAGACGATCAAGGCGGAAGGTCGGATGATTACCGGCGTCCATTCCGATGCGCGCGACGAAGATGCGGTGGCGGCATTGATGGAGATGATCGAGCGGGACATCGGGCCGATCTCGGTCACGGTCTTCAATGTCGGCGGCAATGTCCGCTTCGGCATCACCGAAACGACCGCACGCGTCTATCGCAAAGTCTGGGAGCTTTGTGCATTCGCCGGATTCCTCGTCGGCCGCGAGGCTGCGAAGTGCATGCTGACGCGCGGACGCGGCACCATCCTGTTTACCGGCGCCACCGCCAGCTTGCGCGGTGCCGACGGCTACAGCGCTTTCGCCGGCGGCAAGCATGCGCTACGCGCGCTCGCGCAGTGCATGGCGCGTGAGCTTGGGCCGAAGGGCATTCATATCGGTCACGTCGTGATCGATGGGCCGATCGATACAGACGCCACGCGGGCACTGTTTCCGGACTGGTTCGAGAAGAGGCCGACTGACGGCATCATGCAGCCCGATGATCTCGCCGAGATCTACTGGCAGATCCATAAGCAGCCGCGCACGGCCTGGACGTTCGAGACTGACGTTCGGACCTATGTCGAACCTTGGTAAGCATGGGTGCCGGCCGATCCGGCGACATGGTCAACATGATGAGGGAGGCAGATCATGGCAGTGATTGAGACGATGCGGGTGGACCTTTTTCGCCTGCCTTTGCCAAAGCCGGTCGAAGCATCGGCGGCCGGCTTGATGAAAGGCTTCGACATGGTCGCGGTGCGCATCGTCGATTCCGACGGTGTTACCGGTTCCGGCTACACTGTCCTGCATGAGGGCCAGGGTGTCTCGGTTGCGACGGTCGCCGATCTGCCGTTCCGCGAGGCCTTGATGGACGCTGATCCGGATCGGATCGAATGGCTTTGGCGGCAGATGTACAAGCGCCATCACTATGCCGGGCGCGGCGGACCGGTGGCCTTTGCCATGGCGGCGGTCGATGTCGCTCTTTGGGATATGAAAGGCCGGCGGCTCGGCACGCCGCTCTGGCGTCTCCTCGGTGGCCATGACCCGAAGGTCCGCGCCTATGCCGGCAATATCGATCTCAATTTCCCGGTCGATGAGCTGCTGGAGGGGGCAAGCCAAAGCGTCGCGGCCGGATTTCACTCGGTCAAGATGCGCCTGGGTCGACCGACACTCGCCGAAGACATCGCCCGGGTCGAGGCGATGCGCAGCCATTTGCCTGATGACATCGAGTTGATGGCCGATGCCAATGAAGCTTGGCGGGTTGACGAGGCCATGCGCGCGATGGCCTTGCTCAAACCATTCGATCTCGTTTGGCTGGAAGAGCCGATCGCGCCGGACAATATTGCGGGCTATGCCCATCTAAGAGCGGCTGGCCAGGTGCCGATCGCCGCAGGTGAAAACCTGCACACGCTCGCGGAATTTACCGCATTGATCGCCGCCGGCGGCGTTGATTTTCCCGAACCGGACCTAACGACCTGTGGCGGTATCACGCCCTTCATGAAAGTCGCCAGGCTCGCTGAGGCCCACGGCCTGCCGGTGATCTCCCATGGTGCTCACGATCTCCACGTTCATCTGCTCGCAGCGTCTCCGAATGCAGCTTACCTGGAATGGCATGCCTTCGGGCTGGACCGCTTCATGGCGGATCCGCTCGCCATCGAGTATGGCTTTGCCATGGCGCCGGAACGTCCCGGTCATGGTATCGACTTCGACTGGGACAAGCTGAACGCTCACCGCGTGGATATGTAGGGACGGGTGTTCGGTCTGAAAGACGTGGCCGGCGCCCTATTGACCTTCCAGGGGGTGGAAGTTCGATAAGGCGAGAAATGATGGCGGCGGATTGTGGGCCGGTTCGATCGAGGATGACCGAACCGTCCGGAGAGGCCGGCGACGGGACATATGTCGCCGCAGGCCGGGCAGTCTATGTAGGGCTCGCAAGGCCTCCGGTATTTGCCATGACGGATTCCGCAGGCCCAGGGATGAGAACGGCAAGGGCTCCGCGATATGTTGGTTCAAGGCAAGATTTCCAATTCCCGCCGGCGTTTTCTGCAGACAAGCGCTGCGGCATCGGCCCTTCTCGCAGGACCGTCGCTCGTCATGCGAACGGCCAAGGCCGCCTCCCGCGCGGTCCTGACCGCGGGCCCTGCTCGTGTCGCGTTGGTGGGCGACGGCTACCCGGAGACGCCGGTCTGGGCGTTCAACGGCAGCGTGCCCGGTCCGGTGATCCGGGCAGTCCAAGGTGAAAAGCTGAAGATCGACGTTGCCAACGAGCTTGGCGAAGCAACCACCGTGCATTGGCATGGGCTTCGCGTGCCGGTGGGCATGGATGGTGTCCCTTATCTCAGCCAGCCGCCGATCGATCCTGGCCAATCCTTCACCTATGAATTCGACCTGCCGGATGCAGGGACCTATTGGTATCATCCGCATATCAACAGCAGCGAGCAGGTGGGCCGCGGGCTTTACGGCGCCTTGATCGTCGAGGAGGCGGATCCGCCCGAGGTCGACCGCGAGCTTCTTTGGGTGCTGGATGACTGGCGTCTGGACCGGGATGCCGGGATAGCCCCCTTCGGCAACATGCATGATGCCAGCCATAACGGCCGGATCGGCAACAGCGCCACCATCAATGGCGAGATTGTCGAGCGACAGGAGGTAAGAGCCGGCGAGCGGATCAGGCTTCGGCTGATCAACGCCGCGAATGCCCGAGTCTTTGGTCTTCGGTTTCGCAGCCTGAACCCCTGGATCATTGCTCTCGACGGCCAGCCGGTTCAGCCGCACCGATTGGATGACGGGTCTTTGGTGCTGGGTGCCGGCATGCGTGCCGATCTGATCATCGACATGAGCGGCGATCCCGGCAGCGAGAGTTTGGTGGTAGATGGTCACTACGGGCCGGACTATGCCTACGAGCTGATCCGTTTTTCTTACACCGAAGCAGTGCCGATTCGCGAGGCGAAGGACACCGCACCAAAGCCCCTGATGCCCAACCCTGTTGCCGAGCCCGATCTCGAGAATGCGGAAAAGCATCGCCTCGTTTTCGAAGGCGGTGCCATGGGCGGCATGAGCGGTGCCATGATGGGCGGCCGGATGATGGGCATGCGCGAGCTTGCAGGGCAGGGGCGTCTTTGGGCGATCAACGGCAGTGTGCCGGATGACGTCTATCGAGAGCCGCCGCTGCTCCAGGGTGCGGGCGGCACCAGTCACATTATCGAGATGGTCAACCGCACCGCCTTCGAACACCCGATCCACCTGCATGGCCATACATTCCGGGCGATCAGCCGGAACGGCCGGGAGGAGCCCTATCGGCCATTTCGCGACACCGTCCTGCTCGGTGTTGACGAGACCATCGAGATCGCTTTTGTCGCCGACAATCCCGGCAAATGGATGTTCCATTGCCATGTGCTCGAGCACCAGGGAAGCGGCATGATGGGGGTGGTCGCCGTCACCTAGAGCATTTTCCGATCGAACGGAACCAGCCCTCTCCCCCTCCCAACCACCCGCAGGATCCCGACCATATCGGGTGGCCCTGAGGGGGAGAGGGCTGGATCGACCTGTCCTGAAAATGCGCTAGCTGCAGCAGCTGCCGCCTTCTTGGATCGGCGGACAGGGGATTGAGCCATAGGAGCAGAATACACAGCAGTCCCCCGGTTTCGGTCTCAAAAGGGCTTGGCAGCCCTTGCAGTCGTAGAACCACTGGCAAGCGTTGGTCGGCATTATTTCGGCCTCGATATGCCCGCATTGCGGGCAGGTCAGAACCGAGCTCAACACGACTTTTCGGTTTGTGGTTTCCATCGGGGTGGACCGTTAAACTGAGGAAAATCAAGGTTGGTTGCAAGGTGACGTGTTCAAGCATATCAGACAGGGTCAACGAGCCAACATTACCGGGCGGCAACATACGAGATCAGAGACACCGGGATGATGATCGTGAGGTTGGAGCCGTGCGCGTTTGCAGGGAAATTCCAGAGAACATCGGGAACGTTTCTTTTACGTTTCCGATAAATTCGCCCAACCTATTGAAAAGAATGGTGGGCCCGGCAGGATTCGAACCTGCGACAACACCGTTATGAGCGGCGCGTTCTGACCACTGAACTACGGGCCCTTGCTGATCCGGAAGTGAGATCAGCCGGTCTTATAGCGGTTGTGCGGCTCTTGGCCAACCGTCGTTCGATCGGGGTGTGGAATAAGCTGCTTTCGGCCCTCCCGGTTCAATGACAAAAACCTGGAGCGCCTGCAGGAACGATCAATCCTTGACGAGCAGTTTTCTCGGGTAGGAACAGAAAGTTTCGACGCCGGACGCCGTGACCCGAAAGCTCTCGGTGATCTCCAGTCCCCAGTCTTCCTGCCAGATCGCCGGAATGAAGTGAAAGGTCATGTTCTCTTCGAGCACGGTCTCGTCGCCTTTGCGGATGCTCATGGTGCGCTCGCCCCAGTCAGGCGGGTAGCTGAGCCCGATCGAGTAGCCGCAGCGCGTTTCCTTCTCGATGCCATGGCGGTTGATCACCTTGCGCCAGGCGGCTTCGACCTCCTCGCAGGTTCTGCCGGGCCTCACGGCCTCGAGGGCCGCTTCGATTCCCTCGATCACCGCCTTTTCCGCATCGAGAAATTTCTGCGGCGGCTTGCCCAGATAGATGGTCCGACTAAGCGGACAGTGATAGCGCCGGTGACAGCCTGCCAGTTCGAGGAAAGTGCCTTCATCCGCCTTGAAGGGGGCGTCGTTCCAGGTGAGATGAGCAGCCGCGGCATCGACGCCTGAAGGCACAAGGGGGACGATTGCCGGGTAGTCGCCGCCATGGCTGCAGGCACCGCTGATCGCGGTCCGGTAGATCGCGGCCACCAGTTCGTTCTTCGGAAGACCGGGCTCGATCATCTCATAGGCTGTCTCGTGCATGGCCTCGATGATTCTGGCCGCACGGCGCATATAGATGAGCTCCTGAGGCGACTTGACGGCACGCTGCCAATTTACGAGGCCGGTCGCATCCTTGAACCTCGCATCGGGAAGATGCTTCCAGAGAGAGGCGAAGGCGGCGGCGGAAAAATAGTAGTTGTCCATCTCGACGCCGATCGTGTCCTTGGACCAGCCGCGCTCCATGATCAAATTGGAGAGCAAATCCATGGGATGGCGGTCGACCGACTGCACATAGTGGTCCGGGTAGCCGATGATATGGTCATGATCCATGAAAACGGTACGTTTGGCGCCGGGGGCATCCTGTCCGCGGCCGAACCAGATCGGGTCGCTATCCAGGGTCAGCAGCACGCATTGATGCACATAGAACGACCAGCCGTCATAGCCGGTAAGCCAGGCCATGTTGGAAGGGTCGGTGACGATCAGAAGCTGAAGGCCCTCGTGTTCCATGGCATGTCGGGTTTTTGCAAGTCGTTCGGCATATTCTTCCGTCGAGAAATCCAAGATGGCGTCGGGCACCGGTTTTTCTCCTGTCCCAAGAGACCGCTCATGGGGCCCCGGGACATGGGTTCCGGGTCATCGAACGCATGTCCTTGAGCCGCAATAGCCGGACCAATGGCCAACCATGAGCGCAGGGAGCAGGGAAGGTCAAACGCCAATTGTTCCGCCGATCGGTCGCCGTAAGGTCATTGTCCGGACATGCCGCAAGGATTTCCCGCTCTCCGTTCCGAGGATAGCGTTCAATTTCGCTAGGCACTCTTTGCCGCTGGTTGTCCGCTGCCAACTCTTCGGATTGAGCCTCGATGTTATAAACGTGCAACAGGTGCAAAAATGTTTTGACCTAGTTCATATGAATGCATAGTGTTGTGGCGTGAGGGTAACATTTCTCCGGCGGACTAAAGGGGGGCTGGTTGCTCAGGCAGGGAATGGCTTGCTGATGAGTAACGGCAGATGGTGTCAGCCAGGGGGCACTGTCGAGATCAACCCGCAGTCAGGCAGCTGAGCCTGGAAAGCGGAGCATATGGCGGCACATGGTGTGCCAAAAAGCATCCGTCGAGATGCAGGTACAGAACTGAACCGTGAAAGCTGTCAATTACCGGCCCGTCTGGGCCGGTAATGCTTTGTAAAGCACGCAATTTCAGATGATTCGCAATGCTGACTGTTGCTGAGCCTCAGGCCCGGACAGCTTGCCTGAAGGGTAACTTGGACCCGGCGGCCTGCTGATCGCGTTGGTGACGAGGGGTGTTTTTTGTAGCATCATGGTTGCTGGTCACGGAGGAGGCATCAGCCATGTATGCTCAAGGCTTGATCAATGCTGATGGCAGCACGGAGGAGACACCGGAATTTCTTTCGGCGTTTCAAGCAAGGATCGATGCCGAGGAGAAGATCGAGCCCAATGATCCGATGCCTGCCGGCTACCGGAAAACCTTGATCCGCCAGATCGCCCAGCACGCGCATTCTGAAATTGTCGGCATGCTGCCGGAAGGCAATTGGCTGACCCGGGCCCCCACCTTGAGGCGGAAGGCAGCGCTCCTTGCCAAGGTTCAGGACGAGGGCGGGCATGGGCTCTACCTTTACGCTGCTGCCGAAACGCTTGGCGTGTCGCGCGAGCAGATGACCGAGGAGCTACTGTCGGGCAAGGCCAAATATTCTTCGATCTTCAACTACCCGACGCCCAGTTGGGCGGATATCGGTGCAATCGGCTGGCTGGTGGATGGGGCGGCGATCATGAACCAGATCCCGCTATGCCGATGCAGCTTCGGCCCCTATGCACGTGCCATGATCCGGGTCTGCAAGGAGGAAAGCTTCCACCAGCGCCAGGGCTACGAGATTATGATGACCCTTGCGCAGGGCTCGGATGAACAAAAAGCCATGGCGCAGGATGCGCTGGATCGCTGGTGGTGGCCGTCGCTGATGATGTTCGGCCCATCAGATAGCGACAGCCAGCACAGCGATCAGTCCATGGCCTGGAAAATCAAGCGGTTCACCAATGACGAGCTTCGCCAGAAATTCATCGACGCCACCGTGCCCCAGGCTGATTTCTTGGGGCTCAAAATGCCGGACCCCGATCTCAGGTGGAATCCTGAGAAGAACGGGGGGGGCGGCGGTTACGATCATGGGCCAATCGACTGGGACGAGTTCTGGCGCGTGGTCAAAGGGGGCGGCCAGATGAACAAGGGCCGAATAGAGGCGCGGAAAAAGGCCTGGGAGGAAGGAGCCTGGGTGCGGGAAGCCGCCCTTGCCCATGCCGAGAAGCGTGCAGCGCGCAAGGCTGCTGAACAGGTGGCGGCAGAATGAGCGGGACCTCACCGATGATGCCGCTTTGGGAAGTTTTCATCCGGCCGCGCAACGGTCTGAACCACAAACATGTGGGCTCGCTGCATGCAGCCGACGAGGTCATGGCCTTGAATGCCGCCCGCGATGTCTACACCCGCCGCGGCGAGGGGACCTCGATCTGGGTCGTCCCCTCCAGCGCCATCACCGCTTCGGACCCCACGGCGGCGGCGGAAAACTTCGAGCCCGCAGACAGCAAGATCTACCGTCACCCCACCTTCTACGACATCCCCGACGAGGTCGATAACATATGACGGCGAGCGCGCCGCAGCGCAGACTTGACAGTGTTCGGCCGGGACGCGACGACACCCGGCGTGACGAAGTCCAAGTCAACGCTGTCCCCGCAGGGACCGAGGTCCAAATCAACGAACTGCTCGCTGCAGGGGATGATCATTTGGTTCTGGGGCATCGGCTGAGCGAGTGGTGTGGGCATGCGCCGATGCTGGAAGAGGATCTGGCGATGCCCAATATGGCGCTCGACATGCTGGGCCAGGCGCGAGCGCTCTATAGCTATGCCGCGGAACTGGAGGGCAGGGGGCGGAGCGAGGACAACATCGCTTATCTCCGAGCGGATCGGGAATATAGGAACTGCCTGCTGGTGGAGCGTCCCAACCGGGATTTCGCCCACACCATGCTGCGTCAGCTCTATTTCGCCGCTTTCATGGAGCCGTTCTGGCAAGCGACCATGGCCTCCGCCGATGAGCGGCTTCGCGATATTGCAGGCAAGGCGGTGAAGGAGGTGGCCTATCACGTCCGCCATGCCGGTGAGTGGGTGATCAGGCTGGGCGACGGCACGGAGGAAAGTGCCGGACGCATGCAGGACGCCGTTAACGCCCTCCACCCCTACACGGAAGAGCTCTTCGCCCCGGCCCCGGTGCGGGGCGGCGTCCCCGCGGGGGACAGCGTTGACATTGCGTTTTTGCCCGGTCGGGAGGGTATGAGGGCTCGCTGGGATGCGGTGATTGGGGAGGTGTTTCTTGAGGCGCGGCTTGAGAGGCCTGACATACCATATCCCTTGTCGGGGGGCAGGGAAGGGCGGCATGGGGAGGAATTCGGGTATCTCCTGGCCGAGCTGCAATATATGCAGCGTACTTATCCGGGCTTGACATGGTGATGACCGGGCCGGCAGAGGCTGACGATCAGGCCATGAACGCTTGGAGCGCTGCGGCGGCTGTACCTGATCCGGAAGTGCCGTGCGTCACTGTCGCCGATCTCGGTATTCTGCGTGCGGTCGAGGTGGAAGGGGATGTCGCGGTTGCCAAGGTGACACCCACCTATTCAGGCTGCCCGGCGGTGCTGGCGATCGAGCTGGCGATCGAAAGGGCACTGCATGATGCCGGTTTCAAGGCGAGGGTCGAGCGGGTCTTGTCGCCCCCATGGACCACCGATTGGATTACCGAGGAAGGCAGGGAGAAGCTGCGCAGCTATGGCATCGCACCGCCCTCCGCCGCCTGTGGTGCGGACCGTCGCTTCTTCGGCGAAACCTTGGTGGCCTGCCCGCGGTGCCTGTCGGAAAACACGGAAAAGATCTCCGAATTCGGCTCGACACCGTGCAAGGCGCAGTATCGCTGCAGGGCTTGTGCCGAGCCCTTCGACTACTTCAAATGCCTCTGACTTCCGGACACTGACCTGACGATGGCCGCTCCTCGCTTTCATGAGTTGACGATCAAGGCGATCAGGCCGGAGACGCCCGATGCCGTCGCCGTGACGTTCGATATACCGGATGCCTTGAAAGACGCTTTCCAGTTCATTCCCGGTCAATATGTCACCATTCGGACGGCGTTGGACGGCGAGGATGTGCGCCGGTCCTATTCGATTTGCTCGACACCTGACGAGGGCGGGCTCTCGGTCGGCATCAAGTGCATTGCAGGCGGCCGTTTTTCCGCCTTCGCCAGAAATCTCCAGGTGGGCGATGTCCTGGAAGTGATGACGCCGCAGGGCCGTTTTCTCGCGCCTATCGGAGGCGAGCATGATTACCTGCTGCTGGGCGCCGGCTCCGGCATAACACCGATGATGTCGATCGCAGCCTCGGTGTTGGAGGGCGAGCCAAACAGCCGAGTGACGCTTTTCTATGCCAACCGCACCACCGATGGCATCATGTTCCGTGATGAATTGGATGCCTTGAAAGACCGTTTCATGACCCGTTTCGTCCTGGTTCATGTCATGGATGAAGAGGAACAGGATGTCGGGCTCCTGAACGGCCGGCTGGACCGGGAGAAGCTTCAGGCTTTCGCGGAGCTCGGCCTGATCGACCCTGCAGCTTATGACGGTGTCTATCTCTGCGGCCCGCAGCCGATGATCGAGGAAGCGTCCGAGACGCTGCAGGGGCTCGGCGCCGATCCCGAAAAGATCCATTTCGAGCTGTTCACGCCGCCAGGCGGTCCGCCGCCGACCGCCAGCGCATCGAGCGAGGCGATCATCGCAGCCGAACATGGCGTTTCAGTCGAAGTCATCCTCGACGGTTCGCGACGTCAATTCCAGCTAAGCGAGAAGGAGGACACGGTGCTGAAAGCCGCGAAGCGCGCCGGTCTCGATCTTCCCTATTCCTGCGCCGGCGGGATGTGCTGCACCTGCCGCTGCAAGGTGATCGAGGGAACATCCGAGATGATCCAGAACTATTCGCTGCAGCCCTGGGAATTGGAAGCCGGCTTCACCCTTGCCTGCCAAACCCGGCCAACTTCGGAAAAGCTGGTTTTGGATTTCGATGCGAGCTGACCGGCAGCCTTCATCAATATCGAGAGTGATTGAAAAAGCCCCGCCTCAAAGGCAGGGCTGTTTCGGGCGTCTCGGCTTTAAACCCTGGCGGATTGGCGACGGCGCCTTGCGAGTCCAAGACCGAGGAGCCCCAAGCCAATAAGCGCAACCGCCGAGGGTTCGGGAACCCGAATACTCCCCGGCTGGCCATCTACATTGACGACATAGCCGGTTCCGCCGCCATGATCTTCACGCAAAACCTGAAGAAAGTGCGTGCCGCCGCTGAGCGATCCCAGATTAAAGATATGCTCGTTCGCGGCTGCACCACCCGGCCGCAGCTCACCGCCGATGAAAGCGCCGTCGAGCCAGAGATAAATGCCGTTATCGACCCCGAAACTTGCCGTCACCAGGTTGTTGATGCCTTCCGTAACCGAGAACTCATAGACGATCGCCGTTTCGGTATTGACCGCCCAGTTCGAGGGGATAGCCGATGGCGACGCCCAACCTGTTCCGGTCGGCGTGATCGTATTGCTCAGCCAGTTCCCAAGGAATCCGCTGGCGGCGGAGAGATCGGGAGCCGAGGCAAATGAGAGAACCGGATCACCGCTTGAGCTATTGGCGAGAGGAAATTGATTTCCACATCCCAGACCACAGTCGAGAATTGATCCCAAACTATCATTGTAGGCCCCAAGCGTCGTCCCATCGACAAGGACCACGGCCGATGCTGGTGATGACGAAGCTGCAATGGCAAGCCCCAACGCCAATAGGCCGGATTTGCTGTTGAATTTTTTCATCTCAAAACTCCTTGCTCAAGTTCATCAAGACCGCAATGGACGGCTGCAGGATGCCGCTATAAGAGGTGCTTGCTGAGTTAAGCAAGAGTTGTGCCAGATGGCATCGCTTTTGATTTCAACAGGTTAGACTAAGGTCTGGTAGGGTTTCCTGTAAAATTTTCAGACACTTTCCACGAATATTTACACGGAAGTTAAGCGCAAACAGTGGTGGTCTTCAGTTTACGGTCGTTGGAGCGCTTTAGGAAACTGACAACATATGTTCCTGCCTGTCGAGTGCGCAGGGCAAAAATATCATCCGGTAGATCGGATGTATCGATCTGCTCTACTGATGCCGTCTTCGCGCTCAAAGCAAGCTACCTCGAAGGAGATCATGGTATCACCTTCAAGCACCGCCGCTGCAAACGCGCGGCTCCGCCGCTAAAGACACTCAGTACCTCACACGCGAGACCCGCCCGACGGCGCTGCCGTCAGGCGACGCGAACGTCGAGTTCGATGGGCCCCTCGGCGCGACCATGGATGAACTGGTCGACATAGGCGTTGTCGCTGTTGTCGATGTCGGCGACGTTGCCGTCCCAGACCAGCCTGCCCTTGTAGAGCATGGTGACACGGTCGGCGATTTTTCTCGCACTGGCCATGTCGTGGGTGATGGAGATGGCGCTGGCGCCGAGGCCGCGCACGCTGTGGGCGATCAGGTCGTTGATGACGTCGGCCATGATCGGATCGAGGCCGGTGGTGGGTTCGTCGAAAAAGATGATTTCGGGGCGCGTGGCAATGGCGCGGGCGAGGCCCACGCGTTTTTGCATGCCGCCTGAAAGCTCCGCCGGCGAGAGATCGGCGACATCGGCGCCGAGGCCGACCTGGGCCAGAGTTTCGATGGCCTTCTGTTTGGCTTCATCGCGCGGCATGCGTTGCACCTGGATCAGGCCGAACGACACGTTTTCCCAGACGGGCAGGCTGTCGAACAGGGCCGCTCCTTGAAAGAGCATGCCGAATTTGTGCATCACCTTTTCACGCTCGCTGCGGGAAAGGGTGGTCACCTCCCGGCCGTCGATCTCGATGCTGCCTTCGTCCGGTTCGAGAATGCCGAGGATGCATTTCAGGAGAACCGACTTGCCTGTGCCCGATCCGCCGATCACCACCACCGATTCGCCGACCCCGACATCAAGATCGATGCCGCGAAGGATGTGCTTCGGTCCAAAGCTTTTGGTAAGCCCGCGGATCTTGATTTTCGGCGCTGCCGTTTTCGATGTGCCGGTGTCGTTGCTCATGAGCTGAAGAACACCTCCGTTACGATGTAGTTGGCGGTCAGGATCATGATCGAGGCCGAAACCACGGCCTTGGTGGTGGCCGCGCCCACACCTTGAGCCCCGCCGCGGGAATGATAGCCCTGGTAACAGCCCATCAGGGCAACCAGGAAGCCGAAGACGGCGGCTTTGATCAGGCCGGAAACGACATCTTGGGTTTCAAGGTAGTCGAAGGTGCTGTTCAGATATTCAACCGGTCCGAAACCGAGTTTGTACACGCCCACCAGGAAGCCGCCCATGACCCCGATGATATCGGCGACCAGCACCAGCACGGGCAGCATCAGCAACCCGGCGATCACGCGCGGCCAGATCAGGTATTTGAAGGGGCTGGTGGAGAGCGTGGTCAGCGCGTCGATCTGCTCGGTGACACGCATCGTGCCAAGCTCGGCTGCCATGGACGCACCCACACGGCCGGCGACCATCAGCCCGGCCAGCACCGGGCCGAGCTCGCGGGTCATCGAGAGCACGACGATGGTGGCAACAGCGCTTTCCGCCTCGAAGCGGGAAAAGCCGGTATGGCTTTGCAGGGCCAGAACCATGCCGGTAAAGATTGCGGTCAACCCGACGACCGGCAGGGAGTAATAGCCGATATCGATCATCTGACGGATGATGGCACGTGGGTAATAAGGCCCGGAAATTCCTTGGAAAATCGTGCGCCAGGTGAACAGCGTCAGGTCGCCGATACTGAAGAGCAGGGATAAGAAAGAGCGGCCGATCAGGGCTAGCGGATTCATCAAGCTCCGGTCCTTTGAACGGGTCATCGGTTGAGAGCGGCTTTTCCGATCACGCGTCTCGGTTTTCGGAAATGATGCTCTAGGGTCCGGACCGGGTATAGTGCCTTGCGAATCGTGTGCCAAGCCGTGTCAGCACTTCATAGCCGATCGTGCCGGCGGCGGCGGCCATCCGATCGATGCCGTCAGGCCCCCAGATCAAATCGACCATGCAGCCGGGGTGCACACTGTTCGGCGGCAGGGAGGAGATATCCAGGCTGATCAGATCCATGGAGACGCGCCCGGCGACCGGTACGATATTGCCTGCGACCCGCGCCGTTGCCCGTTCGCCGGCGCATCGCTGATAGCCGTCCGCGTAGCCCACGGGGATCGTCGCGATCCGTCCGCCTTTGGGAACGTTGTATGTGGCACCGTAG
This sequence comes from Geminicoccaceae bacterium, assembly GCA_965204405.1. Lineage (GTDB taxonomy): Bacteria > Pseudomonadota > Alphaproteobacteria > Geminicoccales > Geminicoccaceae > JANQPX01. Next base: position 3,118,231 of record CBDBEN010000005.1, on the reverse strand, counting down.
CCGACCGTACCTGCCTGATCGACCTCATGGACTTGGAGTATAGGTGCTTTCAACGTGACCACGGGCAGCATCGGGTTGGCCTTGCCAGGTGTTGGGTTGACCCCATAGAGGGCAACACCCGGACGGCAGACGTCTTGGTGAAAGTCGTGGCCGATGAACATGCCGGAGGAGTTGGCAAGGCTGGAGGGCATGGTGCCGAGATTGGCGCGGCGCTGTTCGAAGCGGGCGAGCTGCTGGTCATTCAGGGGATTGTCAGGCTCCTCCGCCGACACCAGATGGCTGATGACCAGACGCAGGTCGATCAAGTCCAGATGCTGACGATCGAAATCGCTGATCTCGGCCGGTGAAAAGCCGAGGCGGCACATGCCGGTATCGATCTGAAGAGCAGCAGGCAGCTTCTTGTCGCGGGTCAGGGCGAAGGCAGCGTAGCGGGCGAGTTCGTCCGGGTGGTTGAGGACAGGGATGAGATTGGCATCGGCGATGTCCTTTTCCGTGCCTTCGGCAAGGCCATGGAGGACATAGATCGTCGCATCTTCGAGAACATCGCGCAAAGCAATGCCCTCTCCCGGGTGGGCGACGAAGAATGTCCGGCATCCGGCGGCATGGAGACAGGCGGCCACCTCTTTCGCACCAAGGCCATAACCATTCGCCTTGACCACCCCGCCGACCTCGCTCCGGGGTGCAAGCTGCTTCAGATGGCGATAATTGCTGCCGAGCGCATCAAGGTCGATGGTCAGGACACCGCGGGCGCTTACGTCAGTGTCCATCGACCATATTCTCCCGGTATTCCATATTGCAGAACTCCGAAAATTCGCCGTTGAAGATGAGCTGGAACGTGCCGATCGGGCCGTTTCGCTGCTTGGCGATGATGATATCGGCGACGTTATGCGCCTCTTCGAGGCGTTTGGTCCAGTTCGCATATTCTTCGTTGAATTTTTCGTCGTTCTGTCCGGGGCGATGCTTGGGCTCGGCACGGGCCAGATAATATTCGTCCCGGTAGATGAACATCACCACATCAGCATCCTGCTCGATCGAGCCGGATTCACGCAGATCCGAGAGCTGGGGGCGCTTGTCTTCCCGTTGCTCGACTGCACGGGAAAGCTGGGACAGCGCCAGCACCGGCACGTTCAGCTCCTTGGCAAGGGCTTTCAGGCTTTGCGTGATCTCGGAGATTTCCTGCACGCGATTGCCCTGGCCTGCCGTACTGACGGGACGCAGAAGCTGGAGATAGTCGACCACGATCAGTGACAGCCCATGGCGGCGCATCAGGCGGCGGGCGCGGGTGCGCATGGCGGCGACGGACAAGGCCGGGGTGTCGTCGATGAAGAGGGGGCGGGAAGCCAGAGACTGGCTTGCCTGCACCACTTTCTTGAAGTCGTCGTCTTCGAACTTGCCGCGGCGGAGATCGTCGCCGCCCAGCCTCGCTTCCGTCGAAAGCAGTCGCATGGTGAGCTGCTCGGCCGACATTTCGAGCGAGAAGATGGCAACGGCGAAGTTGTCGCTCTGCAGGCCTTCCCGGTATCTGCCGACCGCCTCGCGTGCCGCGGCATTGGCGGCCATGTTGATGGCGAGCGCCGTTTTGCCCATGCTGGGCCTGGCCGCGAGGATGATCAGATCGGAGGGCTGCAGCCCGCCCAAGCGTTCGTCCATGGCATCGAGGCCGGTCGGCACGCCGGTGATCTGTTCCTTTTGCAGAAAAGCTGCCTCGACCATGGTAATCGTGCTGGTGAGCACATTGGGAAAGGCCTGAAACCCGCCCTCGACCTCGCCTTCCTGCGCCAGCATGAACAGCTGCTGCTCGGCCTTTTCGATCAGATCGCGGCCGGTTTCGGGCAATGTCGGATCAAAGGCCTGATTGACGACCTCCTCGCCGACATGGATCAGTCCCCGTTTCATGGCGAGGTCATGCAGCAGACGGCCATAATCTTCTGCGTTCAGGATGGTCTCTGCTGCCCGCGCGAGGCCGGCGAGGTAGCGTGCGCCGTCCAGCTCGCGCAGTGCTTCGTCCTCATCAAAGGCAACCTTCAAGGTGACGTGATCGGCAAGACGCCCGCCTTCGATCAGACGCGTGATCGCCTCGAAGATCCTGCGGTGAACCGGTTCGTAGAAATGGTCGGCACGGAGATATTCGGAAACCCGATGATAGGCTTCATTGTTGATCAGGATTGCGCCTAAGAGGGCCTGTTCCGCCTCGATATTATGGGGCTGGCTGCGAAAGCCGGCAGGGAGCTGTGTAGCGGTCGGTTCAGCTTCGATGAGATCGGTGCCGGTCATGGTGCGCTCATGGTTGTGAAGGGAAGGACGTTATCACAGGAGCTGCTTGACAGGCTCCTCCTTTTCCATCCACAGGGTTGTGGAACCCGTGGAGAACTCCGGTTGATGCTCTTGGGCGTGGAGGGCATGATCCTTGGGGTTCCAGCCTACGCCGAAAGGGTATCGACCGATGACAACTTCCATGCCGGAAGAACCCGGCGGGCCGCCTGATATCGCTGCCGGCATTTTCCGTGGTGTGACCAGGGCTTTGATGGAGGCCGATCAGAGTGTGCTGCCGGAGCTGCCGCTTGCCAATAGCCGCCGTGCCGATCTCGTCACAATCGACCGCAATGGGCAGATCACCATCGTCGAAGTCAAGTCATGTCTTGCCGACTATCGCTCGGACCATAAATGGCAAGACTATTTAGACTACTGCGATCACTTTTACTTCGCCGTGAGCGAGGACTTTCCCCTGGATGTTCTTCCATCGGATGAAGGCTTGATGATCGCGGACAGCTTCACGGCGGAGATCCTGCGTCCCGCCCGGCACAGGCCTTTGAGCGCCGCCAGGCGAAAAGCGATGCTGATCCGGTTTGCTAGGCTGGCGGCGGGGCGATTTCAAGGCATGGCGGAGCGGAGCGAGTGATCGGACAGGGGGCGATGAACATTTGACGACAATGCTATTATTATCAATATAGAGAGAATTTGTTGATTACTGTTTTTATATAAAAAGCTTTTGTCAAGTTTATTTACTTATAAACACTTAAGCGTTTACTACTTTTTAATGTTTGCGGGTTAAAGTCATGGAAAGGTTAGCCTCGCCGCCGTGCTAGAAGCGTTAGGGCTGATCATGCACAAGACTTGCGGAAGCCCTCAGTAATGAATCAAATCTGCAAAAGAGCGATATTCTCTCGGTTGATCGAGAACGCCAGCAAGTCGGGAGGTGAGCTGACCCGCCATTTCTGCAGGGATCAGCGCGGTGCCATGGTTGCCATCATCGCGCTTGCAATCATGCCGGTTTTTGCGAGCCTGGCGTTGGCGATCGATCTCGGGCGCGGCTATCTCCTGAAATCGAAGCTCTCTTATGCCATCGATGCAGCTGCGCTGGCCGGTGGTCGCGCCTTCGACAGCGATATTCGTGAAGAAGATGTCACGATGTTCTTCGAGGCGAACTTCCCCGATCAATATATGGACGCTCAGCTGACCGGCTCCGGGCCTTCGGTCACGATCAACGACAATGACAACACCATCACGATCGAGGCCGAGGCGACAATGCCGACGCACTTCATGAGTGTCGCCGGTATCGACACCGTTACGGTCGCCGCCCGTACCGTGGTGCAGCGCGAGATGCGGGGTATGGAGCTGGCGCTGGTTATGGATAATACCGGCTCGATGCGAAGCTCCGGCAAGATGGCCGCCATGAAGGATGCGGCGGCCGAACTCGTGAACATTCTTTACGGCGATCGCGAAACCGTTCCTAATTTCTGGATCAGCCTCGTTCCCTATGCTGCGACGGTCAACATCGGTTCCCAGCATGCCGATTGGCTGGTTCAGCAGAACTATGATTCGGATGCAGCCCGGCTTGCCGCCGATCTCGATGGCAGCGAGCGTTTCGGCTACCATGAGGATCACTATCAGCCCACGGTTTGGAAAGGCTGCGTCGAGGCGCGGAGCTACCCCAACGACAGTAATGACGAAACCTGGGGCGAGGAGGCCTGGTATCCTCATCTCTGGCGCACCACGCTGAACGCTTTCGAAAATCCGGATCACGACCCCCATGCCGATCCCTATGATGAGGACGAGTCCGATACTTGGGGAGAATTCCTGAATGGCGATAATGAGTGGGATCCGGACGGTCCGCAATCTGCGCTAAAAGAGGCGAATGGCGATCAGAACAACGGGACCGGGCCCAACCTTGGCTGCGGACCGGCGATCACGCCGCTGGTCGCGGAGAAAACCACCGTTCAAGATGCGATCGATGAGATGCTGCCCTGGCATCGAGGCGGCACCATGGCCAATCTCGGCCTCGCCTGGGGTTGGCGGACGATATCACCTAAATGGCAGGGCGTCTGGGGTGGTGACAGCCCGGCCGAGCTGCCGCTCGCTTACGAGACGCCAAGCATGCAGAAGGTCGTTATCCTGCTGACTGACGGTGTCAATCAATGGTACGACTGGCCCGGCGCCAAATGGAGCGTCGACGGTGAGGATCATTATTCCGGATTGCCTGGGAAGAACAAATATCCCGGCAGTTACGACGATGACTACAAGAGCGAATGGCCAGGAGCCGACTACACCGCCTATGGCCGACTGAGCGAGGGGCGGTTGGGCACCACGAGCAACAGCGGGGCCAAGAACGAGGTCAATGATCGGATGATCGAGCTTTGCAGCGCCATGAAGGCCGAGGATATCCTCCTCTATACGATCACCTTTCGTCTTACCGATAGCGCGACCCGCAGTCTCTATGAGGACTGCGCCACAAGCGTCGACCACTATTTCGACTCCCCCAGCAACAGCGATCTCCAGCAGGTTTTCGTCGAGATCGCCAACGAGCTAAGCAACCTCCGGATCGCCGAATGATCATGATCGGTTGCGCGAATGACGGGGAATTGGCGTCAGTTTAACTGGTTGCGATCCCATTTCTGCCGGCAACCTTTCCGCTTCATGGCCCTTTAAACTTTGGTGGCTTTGCGATCCATCACGCGAAGCTCTGGAGATTGAGCCGGGCCGCTAGCGCATTGCCGGGACAGGTCGATCCAGCCCACTCCCTCTCCCAACTACCCGCAGAATCCCGACCATATCGGATGGCTCTGAGGGGGAGAGGGCTGGTTCCGTTCGATCGAAAAATGCTCTAGCTTGCAGGACGGTCGTGAATCGCTATCTTGGCGCACGTCATCGGACCGACCATCAGCGACCTTTCCCGGCAACAGCGGCTTGTTCGACAATGCACCCCCTCTTCGGCGCTGATCTGCCAAGCTTGGCGCGGCTCCTGACGCGCAACGGCGTGGTCTCGATGCCGAAGATGCCGGTGGCATTTGCGGCTGGACTGGCTGCATTCGGCCGTCTGCCCTTCACCCTCGGCGAGCGCGGTGTGGTGGCATGGCAACGGCGATGGAGGGAGCCGATGCCGGCGCCGATTTTCATCATCGGCCATTGGCGTAGCGGCACAACGCATCTTTTCAATCTCCTGACCCGATCGACATTCGGTTATGTAACACCGATCGCGGCAGGCTTGCCCCATGAGTTCCTAACGCTAGGGCGCTGGCTTCGACCGTGGCTGGTGAGCATGCTTCCCGAAACCCGCTATGTGGATAGCATGGAGGTCCAGCCTGATTCCCCCCAGGAAGACGAAATCCCGCTTGGCTCCATGAACCCCATCTCTTTCTATCATGGCATTTATTTTCCCAAACGGTTCCAGGAGCATTTTCTCCGGGGCATGTTTTTGGAAGGGTGCAGCGACGCCGAGATCAGTGCCTGGGAAGCAGCCTTAATCCGGCTTGCCGAAAAATGCTGGCTCGATCATGGAAAGCGTCTGGTGATCAAAAACCCGACCTATAGCTGCCGGATAACCCGCCTTCGACGACTTTATCCCGATGCCAGGTTCATCCACATCTACCGCAATCCCTATGAGGTCTTTCGCTCGACCAGGAGATTCTACCGGTCCCTCCTGGAACGCTTCGCCTGGCAGTCCTTCGATCATCTGGACATCGATCACTTCGTGCTGGAAGGCTATGATCGCATGATGTCGCAGATCGACCATGATCGGCGGGCCTTGCCGGACAATCGTTTCGTCGAGATCCGCTTCGAGACGCTGGAAGCGCAGCCGCTCGCTCAGATCAAGCGGGTCTACGACCAACTCGCGCTGGGCGACATGGCGACGGCGGAGCCCGCGATCCGAAGCCATTTGCAAAAAGTGGCTGATTTCAAAAAAACCAGGTTCGCGTCCAGTCTCGAGGAGCAGGATCTGGTCGAGCGTCATTGGGGGGAGCATATTGAGCGCCTTGGATACAGCATGCCGAGCCATTGAGGCAGGTAGCGCGGCACCCGCGGCTGTGATCGGAGTTCTCAGTCTTTCCAGGTCATCGAGGTGAAGCAAATCGGGCAAATTCCTTTTCTCGCAGGCCAATACACATTCATTTGGATGCTTTTGAGGGTGGGCATGAGATGTTGCTATTCATCGACACCCGATAACGATAGTCCTGGAAGGCTTCAGAAGGATCTTGAGATTTTTGCGATGACGGAAGATGGTCCCGGACATGGAACAAGAATACCACCAAGCCGTCCATCAGGTGTCTGATGGACGGAAGATTCGGGCGCGGTGTTGGACGCTATGGCAAGGGCTGTTTCGATGCTGAACCGCGGTAGGCAGCCTGCCGGCTCCGATCAGCTTCATTGTCGTTGGCCTTTGGGGGGCCGGCCTTGAGCGTCGTCGTGGTCACCGGCGGTAGCGGCTTCATTGGCCAGCATCTCGTCGATCAACTCCTGGCAAAAGGCGAGACGGTAAGGATTTTCGACGTCGAGACACCACCGGTCATACGGGCGGGGGTCACTTTCGTCCGAGGCTCCGTTACCGATCGTGCCCTCGTCGAGCGCGTGATCGACGGTGCCCGTCATGTCTACCATACCGCGGCCATTCCTCAGCTTTGGGCGCCGGATCCGGCGGTCTATCAGCAGATCAATGTCGACGGCACCAAAATTGTTCTCGAGGCAGCGGTAAAGGCTGGTGTGGAGCGGGTGGTACATACATCGAGCTCGGCCGTGCTGACCGGCCGCCATATCGGTCCTGGTCATACCGTCGTTGACGAGACGCTGCAGACCTACGAGCATCATCTTTTCGGTCACTATGCAAGATCGAAGTGGCGAGCCGAGTCGGTGGCTTCAAGCTTTTCCGATCGCTTATCCATTGTCATCGTCATGCCGACCTTGCCCTTTGGGCCGGGAGATCGCCGCCTGACGCCGCCGACGCGCATGCTGGTCGATTTCATCAATGGCAGGACACCTGCCTATATGGATTGTCTGCTCAACATCATCGATGTCCGCGATGTCGCGGCAGGGCACATCCTGGCGTGTGAGCGGGGGCGGTGCGGACAGCGCTATATCTTGAACCAGCATACCGTGGACATGGCATCCTTTCTCCAGCAACTCAGGGAGTTGACCGGTCGTACGATGCCGCATTGGCGCCTACCGCCAAAAGCTGCTTTGTTCGCAAGCATGATCGATGAAGCTTGGTCGACGCTGGTGACCAAGCGGATCCCGAGAGCGCCGATCGCGGGCACATGCATGGGGGGGAGACCCGTCGAGTTCAGCAACCGGCTTGCCCAAACCCAGCTTGGTTGCCCAAGCACGCCCCTCCTGCAAACCCTGATCGATGCCGTGAGCTGGCTCTCGGAAAGAGATCGCATCACGGTATCTCACGAGAAACCATCTTTAGTGTTTAGTGGACGTTAACCAATTGTAAACTATGAAATACTAGGCTCGCATTGCACTTGGATCGAAAGGTCAAATGGCTGATTTGGGCTCGCGCTGAGTTCACAGTCTCGTGTCGATCTGCGAATTGCAATTTGGGCATATTGATGAGATGTCTTGGCTTCGACACAAGCCATTCCTGGAGGAACACATCTTGCGCTACTTGACTTTGATCTCGGCCGCCGCCGCCATGATTGCCGGCGCTGCCCATGCCGGGCCCCAATATGTCGATGAAAGCAAATACGCCATCAGCGGCTATGATGCCGTTGCTTTTTTCGAGCTGGAGCAAGCTCCCATTGGACAGAGTCAGCCTGAAGCCGTACCGGGCCGTACTGACTTTACCGCGGACTACAATGGTTCGACCTGGGCGTTTTCTTCCGCGGAGAATCGTGACAAGTTCTTGGCAGATCCCGCAAAGTACGCGCCGCAATTCGACGGTCATTGCGCCTATGGGGTGGCTCAGGGCGGCAAGGTGCCGGGAAATCCTAATCTTTGGCGTATCGTTGACGGCAAGCTCTATCTTAACATCAACCCTGCCGTCGTCGGGTTCTGGGAAGAAGATGTTCCAGGGCAGATCAACACCGCCAACGGCAACTGGGGCGGCCTCGAAAGCAAGGCTGCCTCATCGAGCAGCTGGAAAGCGATCAAAACCAACGATAGCACTTATACCCAATCAGCACCGGTTGGTGGTTGATCTGGCGTAGGCCTTCACCAAACGTTCATAGGACGGATGAGTAGCGTGGTCGGCTCCCCCCGCCGCCCACGTTGCTTATCATGTTGCTGCAAGGAGAAAATGGATGAGTTCCAAGACTGTTTTGACATCCGCGATGGTTGCCGGTGCGGTCGCTGTTGCGTTGTCGGGTGCCATGTCCGGGCCTGCAGAAGCTGGTGCTAAGGAAAAATGCTTTGGCATTTCGCTGGCCGGTCAAAATGACTGTGCTGCTGGTCCCGGCACGACATGCGCCGGCACGTCGACAATCGACTATCAGGGCAATGCCTGGAGCCTCGTACCTGCTGGTGACTGCGAGAAATACGGTGCTGAAGGGCAAACAGCCGAGTATGAGCTACCGGAAGACCGCAAGGGATCGCTCGAAGCCATCGAGCGCGATTTGCCGACCGGCTGATCAATCCTGAGGCCGCGGTGACCATGTCGTTGAGGGATGGATCGATGTCTTGTCTGGAAGCCATTCCCGCTCGAGCCGGTGTTGGCCTGAAAGCGGAGCACTATCAGGCAATTCTCGGCACGAAGCCGGACATCGGCTGGTTTGAGATCCATGCTGAAAACTACATGGGCGCCGGCGGTCCGCCCCATTATTTTCTTGAACAGATCCGGGAGCTCTATCCCATCTCCCTGCATGGGGTCGGGCTCTCGATCGGTTCAGACGGTCCGCTGGATCGGGATCACCTCCAAAGACTGAAGACGTTGAATAGGCGCTACACCCCTGGGCTTTTCAGCGAGCATCTTGCCTGGTCGACTCATGACGGCCTCTATTTCAATGATCTCCTGCCTGTACCCTACACCGACGAAACCTTGCGGCAGGTGGCAAGCCATATCAACCAGGTGCAGGATACGCTTGGCCGGCAGATGCTGCTGGAAAACCCCTCCACCTATGTGACTTTCGAAGACAGCACGATGAGCGAAATCGCTTTCCTCGAAGCCGTCGCCGGCCTGACAGAGTGCGGGCTGCTGCTTGATGTCAACAACGTGTTCGTCTCGGCCGTCAATCATGGTTTTTCGCCTGAGCAGTATGTCGACGATTTTCCTTTGGAGTTGGTTGGTGAGATTCATCTTGGCGGTCATGCCGAAGACGAGGACGATCACGGTGACCGGCTGCTGATCGACGCTCATGACAATGAGGTCGCTGATCCTGTTTGGGCCCTCTATGCACGTGTGATCGACAAGGTGGGAACGCTGCCAACGCTCGTGGAATGGGACAACAATGTTCCGGACTGGGGGACACTATTCTCGGAAGCGCGTCGAGCAGACGGCGTGTTGACCCGGAAGACCGCGGGCCATGTCGATGCGCTCGCTGTTTGATACCCAAGCAGGCTTTGTTGACGCTCTCAGGCAGCTCGATCGGACCGCACCGGACGCCCTAACAAAGCGCGGTGGCCGGCTGCCGGGCAGGCGGTTCGATGTTTACCGCAACAATGTCGTTGTCGGCATCATCGAAGCATTGCGCGCGACATTTCCGGCGACCGAGCGGCTTGTTGGGGACGAATTCTTTGCAGGGGCGGCGAAGGCCTTTCTCGAGTACGAACCGCCGCGGTCGCCGCTCTTATTCCGCTACGGCAGCACATTCGGCGATTTTCTCGACCACTTCCCGCCTGCAGCATCCGTCCCCTACCTTGGCGACGTGGCACGGCTGGAGTGGGCAAGGCTGGACGCCTATCATGCAGCCGACCATGCGCCTGTATCGATCGAAGCATTGGGCGAAGTGCCTGCGGACGAAGTGAGCAGGGTCACCTTCAACATGCATCCCTCACTATCGCTCATCAGTTCGGCTTGGCCGGTCGTCTCACTGTGGGCGGCGAGCACGGACCGCGGGGCGCCCGACGATGTGGACATGAAGCGGCCCGAAGAGGCGATTGTCATCCGCCCATCGATGGAGGTTGATACGCGTCTTCTACCAGCCGCTGGTTTTTCCTTCATGACGGCGTTAAAAGAGGGGCGCGCCCTTGAAGAGGCTGCGTCAAGTGCTGCTGAATTGTTCAAGGATTTCGATTTGGCGTCACATCTCCAGGGACTTTTCGAGATCGGGGCTGTAACGGCCATCATCGGAGGCAGGCAACAAAGCGAAGGATAAGGATTGATGTTCGGTCTCATCGGTAGATTGCACAACGGGGTTTTCGGAAGCCTGCAGGAGGGCCTTGAAGATTGGTTTCTCGGCTTTTTCGCTCGTCTGGTTTTTGCAGCGGTTCTCTTTTACTATTTTTTCAATTCAGCCATGTCCAAAATCGGAGAAGGATTTCTCGGTTTTCTCACCATTACCGATAACGCCTATTTTCAGATTCTACCGAGTGTCGTCGAGCAATATGGTTTCGATGCTTCCCAAGTTCCCGCATTCCCCTACAAACTCATCGTGATGGCCGGTACTTATGGCGAAATCGTCTTGCCGATCCTGATCTTGATCGGCCTGTTCACGCGTCTCGCAGCACTTGGCATGATCGGGTTCGTTCTCGTGCAAAGCTATGTCGACATCACTTTTCACGGTGCGGATGAAAAAACCATTGGTGCCTGGTTCGATCGGCTATCGGACTCGGTCATCCTTGACCAACGGGCCCTTTGGGTCTTTTTGCTGGTCTATCTTGTCATCCGCGGTGCCGGCGCGATTTCCCTGGATTATCTGTTCCACGGCAGGTACGCGTCATTGCCTTCATCCAGATATTCACGGATAGGTGCCTGACTGCAGGCGGTCAGACCTGGGCGTCATGAACTCGACGACGGAAAGGTCGTCGGAAAGCTAACGATACTGTCGAAGTCCGGTCGCGGCCGCTCATTGGGTGGCTCAGCAGCTGTGCCGATCGAGACGAAGCCGATGATGTGCTGATCCGGCGGGACATCCAGCGCTCTTTTTATGCTTTCGTTATAGGCGGGCCACTCGGTCAGCCATTGGGCGGCAAAGCCGAGCAGAGTCGCGGCATTCAGGAGGTTCTGGCAAACTGCTCCGCAGGAGAGCAATTGCTCGATTTCCGGAATCTTATGATCGCGCTGCAACCGGCTGCTGACCACGACGAGCACCGGCGCCCTGCTTGGCCTCGATCTCTCGGCTTCGATCTGGTCCTCTCTCGCCCCGGCGTTGGCAGCGGCATAGACGTCAGCGAAGATGCGGCCAAGGCGAGCCTGGGCTTCTTTCCCGAGGACCTGCAGCCGCCAGGGGCCGATCTTGCCGTGATCCGGCACGCGCACAGCGGCTTTCAGGACTATGTCCAGCTCTTGGCTGTCCGGGCCGGGCTCTCTTAAATTCTTGGCGACCACAGAGCGCCGTTTCACCAACATGTCGACGGCCGAGGGATAAGCCGGGGTCAATGACAAGTCCTCCAATGATCGCAAGGCAAACGAATCCGTTGCCTTTCTAGAGCATTTTCCGATCAGACGGAACCAGCCCGCTCCCCCTCCGGGCCACCCGATATAGCCGGAATCCTGGGAGTGGCCCCGAGGGGGAGCGGGCTGGGGGTGACTTCATAAGGTCGAAAAACGCTCTTGGAACGCATCGGGCAAAGAGGCAACAGGCCAACATCGAGGATCACTGCCTCAAGCCCAAGATCAGAGGCCGTTGACGGTGCCGCCACGCGGATTGGCATTTGTGACAAAACTCACAGAGCTGTCGCTTTGAGCCGGCCAGAGCGCGTGTCGCGTGAATCTTCAGGGAAAAGGCTCTAGCTGGCCGTTTTCCGCTCGACTAGCGTTTCACCTGTAAGGGTTGTTTTGCGAAGCGCGGTGTTGGAGAGCCGCTTTGATGTTCATTCAATTTACATCAATTTAAGGTTGAAATTTCTCCTTTTAAGAGTAAGAATATGTTTTTTTATTAAATAAAAGGTTTAGACTAAAAAAACGTGTGAATTTGGAAAGGAGCAGCCAAATGACGCGAGACGGGGATAAACGCGGGCTGCTTGCTGATCTCGATCTTTTCCGCAAATTAAGGGCGGATGAATTGGATCGGCTTGTAGCGTTCACGAGATGGGCGCGCCATCGGGCTCGATCGGTCTTGTTTCGCAAGAACGATCCGGGAACCAGCATGATGGTCGTCCGGCAGGGCAGGGTCAAAGTTTGCACCCATGGGGAGTGCGGCAAAGAACTTGTCCTGGATATGTTCGGTCCTGGTGAAGTCTTCGGCGAGATCGCTCTTCTCGATGGCTCGCCGCGCACCGCCGATGCCGTTACGATCGACGATTGCGAGCTCTTGGTGCTGGATCGGCGCGACTTCATCCCGTTCCTTCTGGAGCATCCCGATGCTGCCGTTCGCATGCTCGAGGTCTTGACCAACCGGTTGAGGCGGACGACCCAATTGCTGGAGGACGTTGCCTTCCGCGAAGGGCCGGCACGATTGGCTCGCCGCTTTGTTCGCCTTGCCGAATTCAGCGGCCGGCATGTCGATGACGGCATTTTCGTCGATATGGCGCTCTCGCAGCAGCAGCTTGGCGATATGGTCGGGATGACCCGCGAAAGCATCAACAAGCAGCTGAAGCAATGGCGTGATGAAGGGCTGATTAGCTGGAGCCGCGGCTATTACACCATCACCAACATGGACGGTTTGAGTAAGATCTAGCGGTATGACAACATCATTGGTTCCCGTTGCATGCGCAGAACACGCCAAAAACCTGGGGGTATGCAAGCTTCTCTTGAGCAATCCTCGGGATCTTCCGTAGCGACGGAATCGCTGGAAACGGCGATCAAAAATGGGGCTCGGCATGGCATGCTGAGCCCTCTTTCTTTGCCGAGACAGCGCTGGTAAAAATCAACTATTGAGCATACTTGGTGCCAGTTGGTGTTGATTGGGTTGACGGCATTGCAATCGTGATCGTCGATAAAGGCCTGTAAGCTCTTCAGTGCCTTGACCTGAGCCTGACTATTCAGCCTTTATTCAGGCTTGGCTCCATAGCATAGCCTCGCTATTCATGTAGGCGCCGCCCGCACAAGCTAAGTGTCTGAACAGATGATCCGAATTATCCTCCGCGGCCTGTTGTTTGTCGGCTTGACGTTGGTTCTGCTGCTCGCTGCAGCTGCTGTTCTGGTGCAGACAGAACCCGGCAAGCGATTCCTCGCTGCACAGCTGTCATCGCTGTTGTCGACGCCCGATGCCGGGATCGAGATTACCGGACTTCAAGGTTGGATCCCGGTCGATATGCAAATTGGCCGGCTGCAGCTCTCCGATCAGGATGGGGTCTGGCTCGATGCTACCGGTCTCGTTGCGGACTGGTCGCCGAGCGCCCTGCTGAGTGGGCGCCTTCAGATCGATGCCATTCAGGCAAATCGTCTTCATCTGGCCAGGCTTCCCGAAGGCTCGGAGGAGATCGAGCAGCCCACCGATGAGCCATTCCGCCTACCGGAGCTGCCTACATCGATACCTCCGCTCAGTGTCGAGAAACTGGCCATTGCGGAAATCGCTCTCGATGCACCGGTGCTGGGGGAAGCAGCAAGTTTCGAACTGAACGGCAGCCTCACCGCCGCAGATGATGGCCGTCAGGCCGATCTGACGGTCGACCTGCAGCGTCTCGATCAGGCCACGGCTTTTCTTACGCTGATTTCGACCATCGACCTTGATCCGCTCATGCTGGCGATCGACCTTGATGCAGGCGAAACCGGTAACCTGCTGGAGCAGCTAACCGGCCGGGCGGATGCGGGTGATCTCGATCTTTCCCTCACCGGAAAAGGGCCGCTCAAGGATTGGTCGGGCGACCTCAACGCCTACGCCGAAGGCTTGGGTCAGGCGAGCGCGGTCCTTTCCCTTGCACTCGTCGACCAGCCGCGCCTCGGTATCGAAGCGGTGGTGCAGCCGGCGGAGCAGATGGTTCCGCCGGATCTGAGCGGTCTCCTTGGTGAAGGCTTGGACCTGTCCCTCGCCGCGACGCAAACCCGGGCCCAGGCCATTGACATCGAACGAATCGATCTGGGCGTCGCAGATCTTGGGTTTTCCGGCAGTGGCACCGTTGATTTCGAGCAAGGTGATCTGCTTCTCAAGGCAACCCTTGATGCCGCCGACCTCGGTACCATGAGCAGCGTTGCATCCCTGCCTCTTGCGGGTGAAGCCGCGTTGGAGCTGGATGTTGGCGGAACACTGCTGGAGCCCAGCGGCAGGGTCGGCTTTATTGCCCGCGGGCTCAGTGTCGATGGCACCGAGGTCGGCGAACTGGAGACCACGATCGATTGGCGGGCAACAGGTCCTCTGGATACCGAGTTCGCGGCCTTTAACGTCAACATGGATGGTGCCGCCAAGGGCCTTGTCGTTCCTGATACCCCTCTTCCAGACGATCAGGTGGTCTGGCAGGCGGATGTCGACCTGCCGCTTGAAGGGGCGATGGCGATCCAGCAGGTGATCGTCAAGTCAGCTGGTGCGGAGTTTGCAACGGAAGGCTCCTTCGATCCCCAAACTTTGGTGAGTGATCTTGATGTCCGGCTGGATGTACCAGTTTTGTCGGAACTCATTGCCACCTTTGGTCAGGAGATTGACGGCGGCGTGATCGTCGAGGCTGCTATTGCGACGACCGAAGGTGCCGGAGAGATCGATGTCGATCTCAAGGCGGGGATCGAGAATCTTGCCAACCTGCCCGATGGTGCAGGCGAGCTCTTGGGCGACAAGGTTGATCTGGCAGCGTCCATAAATCTGGACGAGCAGCATTATCTGGAGATTCGCGATCTAGCTCTGCAAGGGCGCGAGGTAGGGTTGCAGGGCAGGGGCGGCTTTGGATTTGAAAAGCCAGGACATCTCAGCTGATATCGATGCCGCCCTGCCACGCCTTGCAGTCCTCGCCTCCGTGACCGGACAGCCCATCGAAGGGGCGATCGATCTGAACGCGAAGGTAAGTGGCCGTCTGGACGCGCCGGTCGCCGATCTTTTGTTGACCAGCGATCAGCTCAACCTTGCCGATGAAGTGATCAACGATCTGTCCCTCGCCGTACAGGGAAGGGAGCTTGCAGCCGCCCCCGAGGGCAAGGTCAGGCTTGACCTGACGGCCCGCAACCTCCCTTTGTCGCTGGCGCTCGATTACCGTCTCGATGATCAGCTTCTGACGTTGCCTGATATCGCGCTCTCGGCACCGGATACGGCGCTTGACGGTGCGGTGGCGATCGACCTCGGGACCAGCCTGGCCGAAGGCACGCTCAAGGGCAGGGTGGATCAATCTTGCAGCCCTTCGCCCAATTACAGAGCAGGAACTGAAGGGTTCGATTACGCTGGATGCAACCTTGTTGCATGACCAAGCCCAGCAAAACGCCAATCTGTTCGTGAAGGCGGAAAATGTTGAAGGGGACTTCGGTCGGGTTGACGCTATCAGCATGACGGCGGTGGTCCAGGATCTTCTTGGCAAGGTCAATCTGTCGGCCAAGGCCGACCTTAGGGATTTCGAGCAAGGTGACACGGTGCTTTCATCCCTGACGTTGGGCACCAAGGGTGACCTGAAGCGCCTCGCGATTGATCTCGATCTTGCCGGCAGCATGATCGAACCGTTCTCCCTCAAAGCCGGCGGCGCGTTGTCCCTGGATGGCCCGATTGCGCTTGATCTCGATCGTCTGGATGGTTTGGTTGCCGGCGAGGTGCTCGCGTTGAATAGCCCTTTGCGTGTCGAGCAGGGGGATGACCGTCTGACACTCGCTGATCTGGACTTGCGTCTTGGCGACGCCGGGCTGAGGGCGGAAGTCGATATGGGGGCGAAGAATGTCGAAGGGCGATTGGATCTCAGATCCCTGCCCCTGGCCTGGCTGGAGCGTTTCGACGGGCCGGCGATTGACGGAACGGCAGAAGCCCGTGTCGATTTGAGCGGCACGGTTCAACGCCCGAAAATCTCGGCGACTCTCGATCTGCGCAATATCGAGGCGGATCAGGTCGCGGAAACCGAGCTTCCGCCGGTCGATGTGGCGATCCGTGCCGATCTTGGTAATGGCCTCCTCGCGAGCAGCCTCGTCGCGAGCCGGCTTACCCAGGAACCGGTCACCATGTCAGCCTCCCTCCCGCTGACCTTGGCGCTTCGCCCCTTCGTGCTGGAAATACCGGAGGATGGCGAGCTGGAAGGCGACATCAAGGCTGATGTGCAACTGTCGCGTATCGGGGATCTCCTGGCGCTTGATCAGCAGATTTTGAAAGGCAAGCTTTCCAGCAAGCTTACGCTCGCCGGAACCATCGCTGCTCCCGAGATCGAAGGGCCGATCACGCTGGAGGAGGGCGTTTATGAAAATCTGACCACCGGAACGGCGCTCTATGATTTGACCATGCGGGCCGATGCCTCCAAGGAGCGTTTCACGATCAATCAACTCAAGGGGAAGGTCGGTGATGACGGCTCGGTCGAGGCAGAAGGCTGGGTCGATTTGGATCCCGAGGCCAACTTCCCCCTGTCCGCATCTTTGAACCTGGACAACGCCAAGCTGGTCAGCATGGACCAAGTCGAGGCGAGCATTGAAGGCGACATCGCGATGCAGGGGGATCTCGGTGACGCCGCGATCACCGGCGACTTGAAGGTGATCCGGGCCGACATTTCGATCCCAGACGGCGGCGGGCCTGATCTTCCTGACATCGAGATCGAAGAGGTCGGCGGGACGATCGTCAACACCGAAGAACCCGAGGAAGCCAAAGAACAGCCTTTCGATCCCAAGCTCGATCTGACGATCAATCTTCCGAACAAGATTTACGTCACGGGCCGCGGACTGCAGTCGGAGTGGCAGGGCAAGCTCGACATCACCGGCCGTACGAGCGATCCGCGCATCACCGGTGATCTAAGTATCAAGAAGAATGGCTATTTCGACTTCGTCGACAAACGCTTCGATCTGGAGGAGGGCCGGGTCGATTTCAGCGGCGGCTCTCCTCCCAATCCCATCATCGGGATCAGGGCCGCGTCGACCGAGGATGATTTCAAAGCCATTATCAAACTGGATGGTCCTGCCACGGACCCCAAACTAACGCTGGAAAGCGAGCCCGTTCTTCCGGAAGACGAGGTTCTGGCCAGATTACTGTTCAACCGGGAACTCAGCGAAATCGGCCCGGTCGAGGCCGGCAAGCTTGCCTATGCCCTCAGTAGCCTGCGCGGGGGCGGCGGCGGTTTCGATGCATTTGGCGAGGTTCGAGACGCGCTCAGCCTCGACACGCTCAATTACGAGGGCGGCAAAGGCGATGAGGGGGGCAAGCTGAAAGCCGGCAAATATCTGAGCGACGACATTTATTTCGAGGTCGAGGGAGGGGCCGCGGAAAATAGCGGCCGCGCCCGTGTCGAGATCGAGGTTCTGCCTAATGTCTCCATCGAGGCGGATACCGGCCAGGATGCGAATGGCGGCGTCGGTCTCAAATGGCGATACAACTATTGAACAGCGGGCCGGCGAACATTCTCTAGCCTCCGGAAATTGACGCCGGAGACTTACTCCGTCAGGTTGTGGCAACCACAGCCTATGCGGAGTAATTATACGTGTTCCGATCTTTTTTTCTCGATAAGAAGTGGTGGCCTTGGTCGATCGGTGGCAGCATCCTGATTTTGGCTGTCACCTGGTTTCAAGTGCAGCTTAGTGTGAAACTCAACGAGTGGGTTGGAGATTTTTATGATTCGATACAGAACTCGCTGAGCGAACCAGGCTCAATTACACTCGGTGAATATCTATTATTGATCCTCACATATGGCCAGATCGGCGCCACATTTATCGTTGTTGCAGTTTTCTTGCACTTTTTTACCCAGCACTTCGTCTTTCGCTGGCGCACAGCAATGAACGACTACTACATGTCCTATTGGCAAAAGCTCCGACATATCGAGGGTGCCGCTCAGCGTGTGCAGGATGACACCATGCGCTTTGCCCGGATAGTTGAAAGCCTGGGCTCGAACTTTGTAAGCAGTGTAATGACCCTGATCGCCTTTCTCCCTCTCTTATATCAACTATCCAGCCATATAACCGAGCTTCCCTGGATTGGGCAGGTCGATCAGTCCCTCATTTATGTGGCCATCATCTTTGCACTCTTCGGTACTGTTGGCCTTGCATTCCTCGGTTACAAATTACCTGGTTTGGAATTCCACAATCAGCGAGTCGAAGCTGCCTATCGGAAGGAATTGGTCTATGGCGAGGACCATGAAACACGCGCGGCACCACCGACTACGCGTGAGTTATTCGGCCAGGTGCGCCAAAATTACTTTCGGCTCTATTTCCACTACATGTATTTCAATATTGGCAAGTATTCCTATCTCCAGTCCGGCTTCTTGGTTCCTCTCGTGGCGCTCGGTCCAACGGTTGTAGCCGGAGCTATTACACTTGGCGTGATGCAGCAAATCGTTCGAGCATTCGCTACTGTCGAAAGCTCATTTCAATATTTGGTTAACAGCTGGGAAACGATCGTAGAGCTTATGTCGATTCACAAACGCTTGCGTCAGTTCGAAAGCCAGATCAGCGGAGACTACCGGGTGGGTGAGATGCGCCCCTCTGCCGAACATGCCCCTTCGCTCGCGGGGGACTAGCACGCTTTGTCCTTGGTGTGCGGCCGTTGCGGAACGTGTCAATTCGAACGGAGCCCGCCAATGATCGGCTCCGGAAAGTCTGACGTCTTTTCGACCCGCAGCAATGTGGGCCGTTGCCGAATGCGAAGATGACCTGTAAAAGGCGCCGGTGAAGGGATGAGGCTATGGAACGGCCATATCAAATGAAGGATCAAAGGATGCATGGCCCCGTAGGGAAGAGCTGCCAATGAGCAACCCGCAGCGCTTTATCAACAGGATGATCGTTTTTCTGGTCCTGGCCGCGGTAGCGATCGGGTTTGCCTACGACATCGTGTTCCGCATGTTTCTGTACAATCCCATTCTCAACGGCCTCATTCTCGCCGTTCTGCTGATCGGTATTTTCTACGTCTTCCGCCGCGTCTGGATGATCAAGCCCGAGATCCGCTGGATCGAAAGCCTGCGGACGAGCAAACCGGGCTATGCGATGCAGTCGGTTCCTTTTCTCCTGGGACCGGTCGCCAATGCCTTGGGCGAGCAGGAACGCCGCGGCAGGATCAAGCTTCCCGCCAATTCGGTGCGCTATCTCCTGGACAGTATCTCGTCGCGCCTCGACGAGCAGCGGGATATCACCCGCTATGAAATCGGTCTTTTGATCTTCCTGGGCCTGCTCGGCACGTTCTGGGGACTGCTGGAGACGATCAATTCGGTCAGCACGGTCATCTCCGACCTTTCCGTCGGCGGTGACGGGGATATCGCCGGCGTCTTCGATGAACTCAAGACGGGCTTGGCCGCTCCGATGGAAGGCATGGGCACGGCCTTCAGCTCTTCGCTTTTCGGGCTTGCCGGATCCCTCGTCCTCGGCTTTCTCGATCTTCAGGCCACCCAGGGACAGAACTCGTTCTACAACGAAATGGAAGAATGGCTCTCCAGCCTCACCCGCCTGTCGACGGGTGATCCGGTCGCCGGTCTCGGTTCCGGTGGAGACGTCCCCATTCCCGCTTATCTGCAGGCTCTGATGGAGCAGACCGCCGAGAACATGCAGAATATGCAGCGAAGCATTGAGCGGTCGGAGGAGAATCAGCGAACGGTGCAGAGCAGCCTTTTGGGACTGACCGAGCGCCTGTCCACGCTTGGCGATCAGATCGCCACCGAACAGGCGCTTCTCGGCCGGCTCATTTCCAACCAGGATGATATCAGGCCGGTCCTGGCGCGCCTCGCCGAAGGTGATGGCAGCGCGGTGGACGAATCCACCCGCAACCATATTCGCAATATGGACGTCTATCTCTCCCGTCTTCTCGATGAAACGGTGCAGGGAAGGACCCAAATGACTCACGAACTCAGAAGCGAGATCAAGATGCTGGCCCGAACCATTGCCGCAACCGCTGCCTCGAATGCGCAGGCGTCAGGCGGCAACCGCCCCGCTTCGAGCTAGGCTGAAGAGATGCCGCTTCCAACCGATGGGATGGCCGCCTAGACGATGGCCCGCTCTCGCCGCGATCAACGCCAATCCTCCGTCGACATTTGGCCGGGCTTCGTCGATGCGCTGTCGACCCTGCTGCTCGTCATCATTTTTCTGCTCGTCGTTTTCGTTCTCGGGCAATTCTTTCTCGGTCGGCTTTTGGAGGGAAAGGACAGCAAGCTTTTGAGCCTCGAGCAGGCCATCGCTGAATTGAGCGATCAGCTGAGCCTCGAGCAGGACACCAACGAACAGCTCCGACGCTCCGTTGCGCAGCTGACATCGGATCTTCAGGCGGCAACTCTGGATCGCGATGAAAACAACGCCAACCTTGCCGAGCTCACGGCGGAGCGTGACGAGTATCGGGACCAATTGATCACGCTGGAGGAAGACAAGAAACTCCTGGCGCAAACCCTTGCCGAACTTCGGCAGGATCAGGGGGAGATACCAACAGTCTCGAAACCGATCTTGCCCGCGCCAACCAGCTTCGCGCCGAACTCGAGGAGGAGCTTGAGCGGTCGAAGCAGGCTGTCGAGACCAATGAGGAGACGCTGAAGGCCCGCCTTGCCGAATTGGTGCAGCTCAGACGTGATATCGAGGCGCTGAAAGAAGCCAGGATGAATCTGGAGCTGGATATCAGCGAAATGACGACGCTGTTGCGGGCTGCAGAGAATGCCAAGACAGAAGCTGCGGACGAAATCGCTCGGCTGACTGCTCTGTTGAGCACTGCAAAGGCGGAAGCGGAGGAGCTGGAAGAGAAAGTCGTCGAGCTGGATGAGGCCAAGGACAACGTCGCCAGTCTCGAAGAGCGCATTGCCCAATTGAATGCACTGCTGAAGACCAGCGAGACCGATGAGGACGAGAGCCAGGCGAGGATTCAAAGTCTGGAAGCGGAACTGGAGCAGGTCAAAGCGGAACTGGCTGCCGAGCTGCAGAATCGTGAACAAACGATCAAAACAGCAGAAGACGAGCTCGCCGACAGGGAACGGCGCATTGCCGAGTTGGCTGCGGAGCTGGAAGCGCTTCGCGGCAGTCGGGACAGCGCCACCACCGATCTCGAGGAATTGCAGCGTGCCCGCGAAGCGCTCCTTGTGGAGCTCAGCCAGGTCCGCGATCGCGCAGCCCAGCTCGAAGGCCGCCTTGCCAGCGAGCAGGAGCGTACCTTACTGGCTCAGCGCGATCTCGAAGAACGCGCCGTCCAGATCGCCGAGCTGTTGAGGAGCGTCAGCCGCGCGGATGAGTCCCTGAATACGGAACGAAAGCTTTCGAAGGAAGCATTTGCGCAGATCGATACGCTGAACCGACAAATCAATAGCCTGCGCATCCAGCTCGCGTCGCTTTCGGAAGCGCTGGATTTGGAGCGCGCGAAGGTTGACGAGCAAAAGGTGACGATCGCCGATCTCGGCAGCAAGCTCAATGTGGCCCTTGCGGGCAAGGTGGAGGAGCTCAGCAGGTTCCGTTCCGAATTCTTTGGCCGCTTACGTGAGATTTTGGGGGCACGATCCGATGTCCGGGTCGTCGGTGATCGTTTCGTGTTCCAGTCCGAGATCCTGTTTCCGAGCGGCGAGGCCAGGCTTGAAGAAACGGGCGAGGATGAACTTCGCGCTCTCGCGCAAAGCCTTCGAGAAATCTCCAGCGAAATTCCGAGCGAACTCCCCTGGGTTCTGCAGATCAATGGACATACCGACCGGCGCGCGATCAACACATCCGAATTTCCGTCAAACTGGGAACTCTCGACCGCACGTGCGATTACCGTGGGTAAGTTCCTGATTGATGCCGGCATCCCGGAAGAGCGCATTGCCGTTGCCGGCTTTGCTGAATATCAGCCCCTGGATGATCGCAGAAGCGCCAGCGCCTATGAAGCCAATCGCAGAATTGAGGTCAAGCTCACCACGCGCTGAGAAAACATGGAGTGGCAGGGCTGGTGGTGACTTCATAAGGTCGAAAAACGCACTAGCAGTGGTCCGCTATGTTTTGACAAGGAAACGGTCAGCATCGGCCATATGCGACGGAAGCATTCGCTGCAGGACCCTAGCGGCATCGATGACATAGTCATCGTTCGCTCTGGGATAACGCTGTTCGGATCGGAGATAGGAGGCGATGCCTTCTTGCTCGATCACGCGGCTCTGGAGGTCCTTTAGCCGTGACGTCTCCGATAGGAGGTCGGGAAGCCATTCCAGATAGGACGTCAGGGCTTCAGCTAAGACGACATCGGAAAAACTAAGGCGTTTGCCCACGCAAAACTCGCCTCCATTTGAAGCCAGGCGTGCCTCGAAACGAGGCCCGAACTTTGCGAAGCGGGCCTGCATGCCAGCCATGGCGATCTCGGGCGAAGGCTGAAACGCGGCTTGGATCGCAGTCTCCGCGAAGTCTGCCGCCGCACCTGCAACCATGTCACACCAAAGAGCGTCGGTATCATCATCACCGTAAAGATTACCGCACCGGGCCAGATGCCTGATCATCGCGCTGGACTGGCTCAGGTTCAAACCATCCAACTCCAAAAGAGGCATCTGATCGAATGGCAGTTTGCCGGAGGCCCGCAATGCGGCGAGCGCCTCGGGCGTTTCGATAGCGATGTTCTGAAAGTCTATTCGGTTGACGGCAAGCATCCACCGCGTCGTCTCAGCGCGTCCTCGACCCTTGAAGTAGTGAAGCTTTGCCATTGATCCCGTTCTTTCCGGATTCCAAGTGTGCAAAAGTCATAGCGTTAAAAGACCTGGATAGCGAGCGACGCAATGCCTTTGGATCTAAGAAGAGCTGTGCGTTCCAGACCAAGTACAGCGCATTAAGCGGGGGAGCAATAAAAGAAGACTAAGGAAAAAAGATCCTGAGACCGGCCGAGAGAAAGATCGGTTCAAGCTCTAGCCCGACCTTGCGTCCGCCAAATTCGATATCGGGGTCGAAGCCGAAGATGTGCTTGGCTTCGAGTCCGAAGGCAACATTCTCGGCGAGGAAATAGTCGAAGCCAACGCCGATCGATCCGACCGGCGTATTGTCACGACCGCCCCTCAGCGTGGAAAGGCTCGCCGGCTGACGCACGTCGTTGATTTCGCCGAATCCCCAGCCGCCGCCAGCGACGAGATAAGGAGAAAAGCTGTCATCTCCTAAGGGCGCTCGCAGCCTGATCTGCGCCAGGACCGTCCATAATGCGTATTCGGCGGAACCGTTCGGCTCGGCGATCGAAAGCTCGGTCTCAGTGTAATCGGCTGCTAATTCAAAGCTTAAATGCTTGTTGATGTCGAGACCGACGGCGGCGCTGCCGAGAAAGCCCGAGGGATTGTCGATCGTAAGACCGTCGACAGAGTTGGGCCGTGTAAAGTAGCTGCTGCCGGCGCGCAACGCCAAGTATGGCCGGAGTTCATCGTTTCTTTTTCTTGGTCGTGTCTTGGCATCAGTCCTCCCAGGCAACGTGCTGGGTTGACCGAGCATGATACGCATATGCCCGGTAAGATTGATCGCATCCAGATCAAGCCGATCGGTACCTCCATCGGCCTCGACGGCTCCGCTTGCACCAAAGAGGCGACTCGCTTCGAAGCCCAAAGCAATATTTCCCGCCGTAAAATACTCCGCACCAAGGCCCAATGCCGCAACAAGGTCCACGTCGTCGCCCCTGACATCAGACTGTGCTGATCTGATATTGCGATCATTGATCTGCATCCAGTTGACCCCGGCGCCAATCAGTCCGTAGGGAACGATGCGGCCATCATGGATTGGATAGCGCAACCGCATCTGGCCCAAAAAGGTCCAGATCGCTGATTCGGCAACCTTGTCGCCATCAAGCCCCGATAACGTCGTTTCGACATTCTGCGCAGCGACTTCGAAGCCCAAATAGTGGTTTATGTCGGCGCCTATGGCGAGCCCTGCAATCGGTTCACCAGACGGCGTTTCAAGCTCGAAAGCATCGGCGTTCGGTTCGGGAAATAACGCCCGCCCAAGCTTCAGCTGCAAATAGGGCTCAACCTCGCCCGCCCCAGCCTGTTTCGCTAGGCCAAGGACGATGATCACCAGGATGGTGAGCGTTCTCAGTCCGGATCCACGAGCCATTTCTAGATCCAGCGTCGTCGATCAATAACGCTTATTCAAAGAATATGTGCCGGCTCACATGAAAAAGCGAACATTTGAAGACCTTAACACAGTTACCCAGAAGACGGCTGTTGGATCATGCCGGGAAAAGGTCGTTCTGCGTCAGAACATCAAACGGTTGGCATTGGCGCAAACACTGGTGAAGTCATTTACGATCCGTGACAAATCTACAATCAGTTGTTGTATTGTCATCAAGAGATAGGGTTTGGTGTTGCCGCTGTCACATCCTGCTGCCGCTGTTTAATCATTTTCACCGGGACGGCTGCATTGAAGCCGTGCGGGATGAGCCCGGTGGCAAAGCAAATGGTGGAGGGGCGCTTCGATGTCGAGCGTTGGAAGATGAGCGTCAGAACAAGGCCAGGAAGACCACATGCCAATGCTGCACTTTTCAGGGGATCTCTGTCATGCAATTGACCTTGCAGCGCCGCCGCCGTTACGCGCTTGCCGAGTTCGATATGACGGTTGAAGCTGCTTAGAAATGACCAGCCGGGTCACCGCTTTCTTCTTGCTTTGCGGGCTACTCATAGCACTGGGTTTGGCGCTGCAGGTGTTGGCAGGCCCGGTCGCAGCCCCCTTGCCAGCTGGTGACGATCATTTCGACGTTCGCGTAAGGCATTGGAATCAGACGCTCGATAGAATAGCTCGTGACCTTGCGCAGGAAGGCATGACCCGCAGCCGGATTACGCCGCTGAGCGATCGTTTGAGTGTTGTGCAGGCGTCTGCTTTAGCCACGCGCGACAGGGCATCCTTGGGCGTCGACGAGCAGCAGCGCCTGCTTGATGCACTTGGCCCGAAGCCTGGCGATGACGAGCTTGCTGAAAGCGAGCAGATTGCTGAAGCACGCGGCGCCATCCTTCGTGATCTTGGCCGATTCCGCGAGCAGCAAAAGCGGAGTGAGCTGGCCCTGGCCCGGATCGACTTGCTGTTCGCCCGCATGGCGGACGCGGAGTTTCGAGCACTTACGAGGGTCCTGACCGAGCCCACAAAGTTTCCCTCGGACTCGGCAGCCATGAAGGCAGGGCTTCGACATTTCGGTCAGCGTTTGCTGGAGCTGAAGCTCGCATTTCGAGCCGGTTTGTCGAGCGTCGGCACGGCGCAGTTTTTGGACCCGCGTCTGTTTTTGAACATCGTATTTCTATGTGTTGCGGTGGGGATCACGCTGACGCTGCGCCGGCGGCTGCTGGCTCGCTATGGATATCGATCCGTCACTGGAACACCCTCGCTTGGCCGCCGGCTGCTGGCTTTCGTTTCGGCCGTCGTCACCAATGTCCTACTCCCAGCCTTGGCTGTCGTAACGATTTGGGCAGCGATAAGAGTATTTCGACCGCTGCCGGAGGCGCTGGATGTCGCGGCGGATTTGGTGCTGTTCGCACTTTTGAATGCCGTAGTCGTCATTGGCCTTGCCGCTGCTGCCCTTACGCCGGCACGACCGGAGTGGCGCATCAGCACATTCAGCGATGCCGCGGCGTCATCGCTTTATCGAGCGGTGCGATGGTTCGTCTGGCTGAGATTGGCCGCGATCACGGTACTGGTCGTCGTGAGCCGGCCTCAAGACAGCAGGGAGCGGTTTTTCGAGGAGTCGATCAGCATTTTTTTTGCAGCCGATCCCAACTTGCACAGCATGCTTGGACTGCTGGCGCTAATTGTTGTCGTTCTGGCCCTGCTGAACGTGCTTCGCCCGCGGAACTGGCGCTTTCGGCCCGATCCGGACGAACCGGAAGAAGCGGCGGATCGACCGCCCTCGCAGCGGATGCGCACTGTATTGCTCCTTGTCCGCGGTGTGTTGATCCTGGCTCTGATGCTGGGTGTCTTCGGTTATCTTTATGCCGGCATGTACATTGCAGACAGGATAGGCTTTACGTTGGCCCTGGTCAGTCTTGCGCTTTTGCTGCGAACTCTGGCAGCCGAAGGGCTTCGCTATTTGACCGCCACAGAGCGCCGGGTAGGCCGCCATCTGCGCCGTCATCTGGTTTTCGATGACGGCGGTGCCGCCCGGCTGATCTTCTGGCTGATGCTGCTTTTGGATGCCGTGCTGGTGATAGTGGTCGCTATGCTGCTTGCGCTGCGCTGGGGTGTGCCGCAGGCTGAGTTCTGGCGCCTTGCCGCTGTCCTGGTGCGCGGTGTCGATATTGGCAGCTATACGCTATCGCTCATCGATGTCGCCACGGCTGCAGCGGTGTTCCTGGTGCTGTTGACGCTCGTAAGATTGCTCCAGGGATTTCTAACCAACCGGGTGCTGCCTCAGACCCGCCTCGATATCGGCGCGCGTGATGCTCTTACCACCGGTTTCGGCTATGTCGGCCTGGTGATCGCCGCCCTTGTGGCCGTCTCGATGCTCGGGTTGGATTTGAGCCAACTCGCTCTGATCCTGGGGGCGCTGTCGGTT
This sequence comes from Geminicoccaceae bacterium, assembly GCA_965204405.1. Classification (GTDB taxonomy): domain Bacteria; phylum Pseudomonadota; class Alphaproteobacteria; order Geminicoccales; family Geminicoccaceae; genus JANQPX01. The sequence continues at coordinate 3,091,469 of CBDBEN010000005.1, read as the reverse complement.
GGCATCGGTTTCGGGTTGCAGCATGTGGTCAGTAACTTTGTCGCCGGGTTGATCCTGCTGATTCAGCGCCCCATCAAATCCGGTGACTGGATTGTCGTCGGCAATGGTGCCTATCAGGGCTATGTCAAACATGTGAATGTTACATCGACTGAAATTTCCACCTTCGATAACGCCTCGGTGCTTGTGCCCAACAGCAATCTGCTCACCAATGAGGTGTTGAACTGGACCCATAAAAACACGCTTGGCCGTGTCATCCTGGGGGTGAGGGTGGCCTATGGTAGCGACCCGGAACAGGTGCGCAGCTTATTGCTCGATTGCGCCAAAGCTCATCCCTTGGTGCTGCTCCGGCCGGAACCCGTGGTGCTATTGCAGGACTTCGGTCCAAGTTCGCTCGACTTCGAACTGCGCTTTTTTCTCCGTGAGATCGATACCCTGCTGGAAGTCGGCAGCGAACTGCGCTTTGCTGTCCTGGGAGCTCTTGATGAGGCTGGTATCGAGATCCCGTTTCCCCAGCACGATGTCCATATTCGCAACACCACAGCTGGGCTGAATCCGCTGTCTCTGGAAAGCGGACGGACCGAAGCAAACGACACACCCTAATGCCCCTTGGCATTCAGGCGATTGTCCATTTTTCTATCTGCGTTTTTCGTGATCCGGCCCTCGTTGCAGCCGCCTCATCAACTCCACCAGGAATGCGGTGCTGAAGCCGAACAGCAGGAGACCGTTGGCCGCGCAAAGCGCGGAGAGGATGCGCCAGTCTTCGCTGAGCGTAATGTCACCGTAGCCGAGCGTGGTAAAGGTCACGAGCGAGAAATACACCGCGGGCTCAAGCCCATCGATCGCACCGAGCAGGTTGAACATGAACGCCCAGAGCCAGACGCCCAGGCTATGGGAGGCGAGCAACCAGAGGGTGGCGGCGACAAGCATGGCGGTCTTGGCTAGATGGGAGAGAGGCGCCGCCAACCGCCCGCCAATGCGCGTAAGGCCGTCGATGCCTGCCTCGATGAAGCCGGCATGGAGTATCGTGGTGATCGCGATGATGAGCGATCCGATCAGAAGCTGGCCGATCAACAGGCTTGTTCCGGAAATTGGATCGAAGAAATGACACCGCCAAAGCGGCTTTTTCGAAAGTGGTGCAAGTTCCGAAGAAGCACAACCTCACATTTGTCGAGAATGTATGGTAATGGGGGCGCCGCGGTCGGGAGGAGGGAATTCAGATGGCCATGCGTGCTCGGAAGTTGCCTTCAAGCTTGATTGTTCTGCTGCCGATGCTCCTTGGCTGTGAGGAGCAGGTGATGGAGCCGATAGAGCGGGTGCGTGCGATCAAACCCTTTACCGTGAACGAACCGGCAGGCGGGACGATCCGGCGCTATCCCGGCGAGGTAATGCCTGCAGAGAGTTCCGCACTTAGCTTTGCTGTCACAGGAACCGTTGCCACCGTTAATGTCAATCAAGGTGACAGGGTGACGGCAGGGCAGGTCCTGGCGACGCTCGACAGCAGGCCTTTCGATTTGGATATCGATGCGGCGCGTTCCGATCTGGAGGCTGCTGAAGCAAAGTTCAGCGAGGCTCAGCTCGAGCTTGAGCGAAAGAACGAGCTCTACAAGAAAGACTGGGTCGCCAAGGCCGCCTTGGACACCGCCATTGCCGCTGCGGAAACAGCGCGCGGAAGCGTCGAGGCGGCGAGATCACAGCTTGGTCAGGCTGAGCGCTACCTTGGCAAGGCACAATTGGTGGCTCCGTTCAACGGTGTGATTGCCGAACGCGATGTCGATCCGTTCTCTGAGGTCGCCGCTGGCAATCCGGTCTTCGAGATCAATTCGGATGACGGCCTTGAGGTCGCCTTTTCCGTGCCGGATGCTGTCGTTGAGCGCATCGCATCGGGACTGCCTGTCGATGTCACAGTTACGACCGTCGACGGCTGTGGCTGTGAGGGGCGCATTACGGAAATCGGCTCGACCGCGGGTACCGCGAATGCGGTCAACATGGTGGCGGCGCTGATATCGGCACCGGAGGCGTTGCTGCCGGGCATGTCGGCGGAGATCGAGATGAGCCTCTCCGGCAGCGGGGATGGTCCGTCGGGCTACCTTGTTCCGTTGATCGCCATCGCGCCTGGAGATCAGGCCGGCAGTGGCTATGTGTTCAAATTCGATCCGGAGGCCGGCGCCGTCAGTAAGGTCGCGATATCAGGCGATGAAGGGCGGGACAATATGATCGCGGTGAGTGAAGGCGTAGAGGCCGGCGACATCCTGGCCGCGGCCGGCGTGAGCTTTCTTCGCGATGGGCAAAAAGTGAAACTGCTCGGCGAGTGAGCCTCTCTTTTTCGGCTGATCGGGATCATCCTCAAATGAATATCACCCGCCTCGCGCTTGAGAATTCCCGTATTACCGTTCTTGCCATTCTCCTGATCATCGGCCTTGGGATCAGCACGTTTCTTTCCTATCCCAGTGCTGAAGACCCAACCATCGTGATTAGGAATGCCAGCGTCACCGCATCCTATCCAGGCATGTCGGCAGAGCGGGTCGAGGATCTGATCACCAAGCCGATCGAAGCCGCCATGCGCGAGATCGCGGAGATCGATGAGATCACCTCGACCTCGAAGACCGGGCAGACCAAAGTCGATCTTACCATCCATGACAGCGTCACGGACCTGGATGCCGTCTTCCAGGATATCCGCAACAAAGCTGCCGACCTTGAGAACGAGCTGCCTTCCGGCACCAATGGTCCGTTCGTCGATGACGAGCAAGGTCTGACCGCGATCGCCACCATAGCTCTTTGGGCTGATGGCTTCTCACTTTCCGAGATGCGCGACGTCGCCCGCGATGTGCGTGATCGTCTCTACACGCTTGATGGCATCAAGAAAGTCCAGCTGATCAGTATCCAGGAAGAGCAGATCTATCTGGAATTTCTGCCGGCCAAGCTCGCCGAATTCGGCCTGAATCCGCAGCAGGTGTTCGGGGCGTTGGCCCAACAGAACATCATTGAACCCGGCGGCAATATCCTTGCCGGTGGACGCAGCGTGCTGATCGAGCCGACCGGTGATCTCGAATCGATCGAAGAGCTGCGTGGCGTATTGTTCTCGATACCGGACACAGGCCGTGTCGCCCGGTTGGACGAGGTAGCCGACATTCGCCGCGACTATGTCGACCCGCCGAAGTTCCCGGCGTTTTTCAATGACCAGCCTGCGATCGTGCTGTCGGTTTCGACCGCGGAAGGCGTCAACAACATCGAGTTCGGCCAAAGGCTGCAAGCCTTGACCGACGAGATCCAGCAGGAGCTGCCGATCGGCTACGTCCTCGACTATGCCACTTTCCAGCCGGACCTGATCGAGATGGCGGTAGGCGATGCGGTCAACAATGTCTATCAGACGCTCGCCATCGTGCTGATCGTGGTGATGGTTTTTCTGGGCCTGCGCACTGGTTTGATCGTCGGCTCCTTCGTGCCGCTCACTATGCTGCTCGGCATCATTGCGATGAGCCTGCTTGGCGTCGAGTTCCAGCGCATGTCGATCGCCGCGATGATCATCGCGCTCGGCCTCCTGGTCGACAACGGCATCGTTGTCGCCGAGGATATCCGCACACGTCTGCAAAACGGTGCCGAACGTTTCGAGGCGGCTGTTCAGGCTGGACAGACATTGGCGATTCCACTCCTGACCTCCTCGCTGACCACGATCTTTGCGTTCAGCCCGATGCTGCTGGTCGAAGGAGGGGCGGGCGACGAGGCCAAGACCTTGGCCGCTGCCCCCTCCGGCGCGAGCGCGGGCTGATAGAGCAAATGAGCGACAACATCATTCTGGTCGAGAGTTTTCTTGCCTATACGATCGGCATCATCGTCTATTTCATTGGGTTGCAGCTCAACAAACATGTGACACCGCTTCGCGAGTTCAACATCCCCGAGCCGGTTACCGGCGGGATCATTGCAGCGCTGGCAGCACTCGCGCTGTTCATGATCACCGGTCTCGAAATCACCTACGAACTGGACACCCGCGATCGTCTGCTCGTCTATTTCTTCACGGCGATCGGCATCAATGCCCGGGTCAACGATCTGCTAAGTGGAGGCCGTCCGCTGGTCGTCCTTCTTGCCCTCACCCTCGGCTATATCGTCTTTCAGGACATGGTCGGCCTCCTCGGAGCTCAGGCGATCGGCCAGCCTAATGCCGTGGGCATACTCACCGGATCGGCTTCCTTGATCGGCGGCCATGGCACATCGATTGCCTGGGCGCCCGAGATCGCCGCCAATCACGGTGTTCCCAACGCGCTTGAGATCGGCATCGCATCCGCCACCCTAGGCCTGGTGCTCGCGAGTTTGCTGGGCGGACCGATCGCCAAATTTCTGCTTGCGAGGAACAAGATCAGCGGCGCTGCACCCGACGGCATGATGGTGGGCATCCCGCATGAGACCGAGGACACCGAGCAGATCAATCACATCAGCATTATGGGCGTGATCCTGGCCCTGCATATCGCCATCATTGCGGGCTACATCCTGAATGAAGGATTTGCCGCTATCGGGCTGAAATTGCCGCTCTTCGTTTCCTGCCTCCTGGTGGCGATTGTCATGTCGAACACAATTCCGTATCTGCTGCCAAAACTGCGCTGGCCTGCGCGTACCAGAGCGCTGGCCCTGGTTTCCGATTTCTCGCTCGGTCTCTTTATCGCCATGTCACTGATGAGCATGCAGCTCTGGTCGGTCGCCGAGCTCGCGGGGCCGCTCCTGATCCTGCTTGGGCTGCAAACCGTCGCCGCCGTGATCTTCATCATCTTCGTCTTCTTTCCGCTAATGGGAAGAGACTACTTCGCGACTGTACTGAGCGCCGGTTTTGCCGGCTTCTCCCTCGGCGCCACACCAACCGCGATCGCCAATATGACGGCAGTCACCAAGTCCCACGGCCCGGCACCCACCGCCTTCATCATCCTGCCTCTGGTCGGGGCATTCTTCGTCGACTTGACCAACGCCTTCGTCATACAGTTTTTTCTGGGCCTTTAGAGCATCTTCATCAATGTTTGTGTCGATGAAGAGCAACAGGCTCTGATCTGGAAGCTCCAGGGTAAATGCGCCAAGCCAAACTGACGTCGAACTTGTCAGTTAGTGGTGATGGCCATGCGCCTGTTCCACGGCCGCACGGATTCCTTCTGCCCATTTATCCGCAGCACCTTCGACATCGGCCCAAGTCGACCATGGTTTGTTGTTGAAGATACGGCTGCCTTGGGAGCGGTCGACGGCAACGGCATCTATTCGGTTGGTAAGGGCTTCTCGAAAAATGCCCTCGACCGTCACTTCGCCTACACTGATCGCAAAAATCACCGGCAGACCGGTTGCGGCGCCCGCAGCCATGGCGGCGACATTGGCAGCGCCTCCAGCATTGGATGCCTCGAGGCCCAGGATAGTTAGAGAAATGCGCATCGTACCGGCCTCGGATCGGGTTCCGATCTGATAACCTGCATCGCGCAATTCGTTGATGAGCGCGTTCTGGAAGTATTGTTGAATTTGCGCAACGTCTTCGGGATCAAGCTCCTCGATATTGGGATCGCTATAGTCCACGCGCACCGGGTCGATGATAAATCTGTCATAGTCGGCGAGCGTAGGCGCGCCAGGTCGTTTATAGAGCAACGTTGGTGCCTGGCTCCGATCGAGTACAAGGCCTGAAACATCGGCGGTGACTGCAGTGCTGCCCACTGTTTTGCTCTTGGGTGCGCATGCAGCAAGCGCGAGCGTTGCCGTGAGCACGAGTGTGATCGGGCCGACTTTAACAATAGGAAGCATGAAAAACCCCGTTCGGAACTCTTAGTACACGGCTGGATTCCAGATGCAGAAGTGGCCACAGACGAGATTGCCGGTCAAGCCGGCACGCGCTCGATATTGATCCGGCAAGCCCCGCACCTCGTTGGCCAACACCGCTTTTTCACCGCGCTCAGTTTTGATCCGGCAGAATGCAGATCGCGCTTCGCTCGACGCTTTGCCGGGCCGCGGCTAGGGGAGGCAGGGACACGCTTCAAACGGCGCAGTCTTCCTGCGTGGCTGCCGCGATGTGCTTGTCGGCATCGCCGGAACTGGCGGTTGGAGCGGCAAAGGCAAGAATGCCTACCAGGGCGGCCAAAATGAGCCAGGATGCTAGATGCCTTTGGCCACTTATTCGCCGTTCCTTCGGACTATAATCCTCAAAGGTCATCGAACGTCTCCAAAATATCATGTCCGCTGCTCTTATACCTGCCTTTTGTTTCAGAGGTTCATCGAAATTGTTTCAATTGTTGCCAGAACTGAGGTGTAACGCATTTGGTTACATCTTAAGGCGGGCTCGGTTGCAAAAGACGTGAATTTTACAAGACGGGTGCAGGGGTGCAGCCATCAGTAAGTATGCCATTAAGGAAGTTGAAATCAATGTATCACGTAAATATTCCTCTCCAATTATATGTTTTAAATAGAAAAAGGTAGAAAAGAAGAAATTAACAGCGCGTTAACACATTGGGCGATGAAGTTCCATAAAATGCCTGACAAATGCCACTCGTTATCGGGTGGCCGGCTTTTTGGAAGAGGTTTCGTTCATGCTGAAGCGCCTGTTTTCGTCAACCGCCCTATCCGCTGTTCACTCCGCCGGCTCCGTGAAGACTGCCTCCCAAAAAACGGTCCTGGGGGATGAGCAGGGAGGCGTCGCCGTGTTGCTGGGGCTTTCGATCGTGCCGCTTGCCTTGGTCTTGGGTCTCGCAGTTGACGGTGGGCTTGCCTACAGCGCCCGCAGCAAGCTTCAAGGGGCTGCCGACTCGGCGGTTTTAGCCGGTGCGCAAGCAGCCTCGGTCGAGGGGAGCGATGTTGTTGCCGATGCGCAGAAATACTTCAACGCCAATTATCCAAGCGATTATCTGGACGGTAGAATCACCAATTTCGAAACGACGTTCAACGATGAAAGCAGGGAACTGACCGTCGACGCAGAAGTCGAGATCCCCACCGCTTTCATGAAGTTGGCCGGGATCCCGACGGTTTCCGTTGCCGTGACCTCCTCGGCACAGCAGCAACTGAGCGGAATCGAGCTGGCGATGGTGCTGGATGTGACCGGCTCGATGAACCGGGCCGATCCAAGTGGCGGCACCAAGCTGGAGTCTCTGAAGACCGCTTCCAATACCTTGCTTGACGTCATCTATGGTGAGAATGATTTGGTCGATGACGTCTCCATCTCGGTCATTCCCTACAATACCGAGGTCAATCTGGGCTCGAGCCGGCGCGATTTTCTGACCGGTTTCGATGAAACGGCATTCGGCGACGCTGGCTGGAAAGGCTGCGTCGAGGCGCGGGAAGCTCCTTTCGATCAGGATGATACGCCGCCGTCCGAGGAGGCGTTCACGGCGTTGCTCTGGCCGGCGTTGAACAGCCGGTACAACCGCAGCAACGATCCCAATGCCTTTTGCCCGGACAGCGAGGTGTTGCCGCTGACAGCGGAAAAGTCGACCGTTGCCGATCATATCGATGACCTGAGCGCCTCCGGTTTCACCATGACCAATGTCGGCTTCACCTGGGGCTGGCGGACGGTTTCGCCGCGCTGGCGTGGGGCGTGGGGGTCTGCGCAAGCGCCCGTCGAGTATGACGATCCAAAAATCAACAAAGCCATCATCTTCATGACAGATGGCATCGCCGATTGGTCAAGGGACTACTACACGGCCTATGGCTTCCTCCGCGACGGCCGGCTCGGCAGCAAGAACGAGCGCCGGGCTGAGTCCGAGGTCAATGATCGGCTGCTCGAAAGCTGCGAGGCGGCCAAGGCGGAGGGCATCGAGGTCTATACGGTGATGTTCGCGCTCAACAATGCAGCAATCGAGCGGGACTACCGGGCCTGCGCTTCGTCCGACGATCACTTCTTCGATGCGCCCGATGGCGATGAGCTTGATGCTGCCTTTCGCGATATAGCAGGCCAGCTTACCTCCCTTCGCCTGACCCAATAATCCGGCCCCGACGAGAAGGATGTTTGCCATGACCAAGATGACCCCGGTTTCGCTGGTCCACCGCTTTTTCCTAGGCAAGGCAGGACAGCGCGGCAGCGCCATGGTGGAATTTGCATTGATTGCACCGGCTTTTGTGGCACTTGTCGCCGGTATCCTTGAATTTTCCGGTGTGTATTTTGCGCAAACCCTGCTGGAGGGCGGTGTGCGCGAAGCGTCCCGATTCGGGATCATCGGTTCATCGGCAAGCGCCGAGGCCGGTCAGGCCAAGATCCGAAAAATCATCGAGAAGAATGCTTTCGGTGTGATCGATGCCGATAGGATCCGCGTCGCCACGCTAACCTACGGTTCATTCGGCGCCGTCGGGAAGCCGGAGCCCTTCGACGACATAAACGGCAATGGCCGCTTCGATCCCGATGAAGGGGAGACATATGAGGATGTCAACGCCAATGGTACGCACGATGACGACCAGGGCCGGTCCGGTCTCGGTGCCGGCGGCGAAGTGGTCCTCTATCGGCTGGCCTATGACTGGGACATCATGATCCCGATTTTCCAGCCGGTATTCGGCGAGCAGGTGACCTTGGAAGCCTCGGTCGCCGTGAGAAACGAGCCATTTGACAGTTAAAGCCGCGATATCCAGATCATGCTGGTGCCATCGCCTGGACTTGGAAGGGGCTCTCTTAGACTTGCAGATCTGCTTTCGCCCGTGCCGCCAGCGGCAGCCGAGATCTGTGACGTAACCGCCGCGCCGGGCGAAGCCTGATCAGCCTTCCGGCATGGTCGCAAGCCCGGCGACCACCGCCCTGATGTCCGCTTCGGCGACGCCGCGATCAGGTTTGACGATGACATAAATCTCATCCGTGTGGACGATCTGATCGGGGGGCGGGTTGCTGCGGACATTCTGATTGGCATTCTTTTCGCCATCCCGATAGGCGATCGCCGTGCCGAGCCCCTTGCTCATGAGTGCCGATGCCAGGGCTGCCCAGGTCACGCCTTGAACGGATACGCTGAAGGAACGGCAGTCGTCACCTTCCGACATGAAGAGGTTTTCCAGGATCTGCTCGGTCCCCGGCGAGTCGATCGCGCGGACAACGATCTCAGGATAAAAGCGAACCGGCCGCATGACGCTGTCGGCACCGGCTCCTCGAAGCCTCGTCCGATTGGCGCGGCGCACGCATTCGGCCATCACCCGGCCCTTGACGCCGTGTTCCTTCAAGCGATGCAGTACGTCGAAGGTGATCTCATCCGAGCGCTTGTCGGCTGCATTCTCGGCAAGCACGATAATCACTGCGGCTTCTCCGGCATCGACCGCCTCCAGATCTTCGGGAACGGTGGCGTCGCCATGGTAGTGGACGACACCGGCCGCCTGGAATTCCTCCGGCAGGCCGTCTTCGTATTCCCTGGTCAGGATCAGGACCGGGCAGTCGCACCAGCGATCCGTACGGTGCAACTCCTCGACCAAACCCAAGACATACCGGTCCCGGTTGATGCTTGGTGAGTTTAGGAGCAGGACATGATTTTTCATCTGCCATTTCCAGCGGCCCTTCAGCATGGCCATTTTACGTTCGGATCGATATTCGAAATAGTCGGCGGCGACGTGAAACAGGACGAAGATGCTGCCGATATAGATGAGGATCACCGTGGCAATCCGGCCAAGCACCGTTTCAGCCGCATAGTCGCCATAGCCAACAGTCACCACGGTGGTGAGCGTCAGCCAAATCGCCTCGTCCAGGCGAAGGCCCTCGACCTCCACCATGATCCAGCTATGCAGAGCAAAGACAAAAAGGAGATACAGGCCGGCTCTGATCAAGGTCAGCCTGATGTTCACCTGCTGGAGGAGGTAGCGATAGCGCTGCCAGTGCTGACGTTTGAACAGGATCAGCAGATACGGCATCGGCTGGTTATTACTCCCCGGGAAACACGTCCGCTTTCTGTAGAGAATGGGGTGTGATTGCGCTTCCGACCACGTTTTGTTCGATGCGTCAGCGTGTCAGGCAGCTTGTTCAACTGGGGACATGGGCAGTTCAAGCGGTAATCTAATGATGAAGGTCGAGCCTTCTCCTTCGACGCTCGTGACCTCCACGCTGCCATGATGCATCTCAACCAAAGACTTCGCGAGATGTAAACCGATGCCCGTGCCGCCTATATTGGTAGCCGTGCTGGCTCTGAAGAATCGCGTGAAGAGTTTGGGTATTTCCTGTTCTGGAATACCGACCCCATGATCGCGAACAGCAATGACGGCATGGCCGTCGGCCACTGTACCGGAAACATGGATGAGCTTGTTGTCAGGGGAATATTTTACCGCATTCGAGAGAAGGTTCGTTGCAACTTGGCGCAGGAGCTTCTCATCGCCTGAGAACTGATCAGGGAGAGCATCCAAATCGGCCACGATCTGATGGTGCTTGCTGATGTCTTGCTGGTGTGTGCAAACTTCCTCGACCAGCGCTGCAAGGTCGAATGGTGCGCGCTGCAACTCGATCGAACCGGCTTCCAGCCTCGCTGAGCTGAGGTTGCTCTCAATGAGTTCGATCAAGCGCGCAACCGACTCCCTGACTTGCGTGAGTTTCCTGTTTCGCTTGGCGAGCGTCAGGTCATCTCCCTTTCTTTCCAGCCAGGTGGCAATGCCGTCGATGATCGAGAGCGGAGTTCTGAATTCATGACAGACCATGGTGACAAACCGACGCTGTTGCGCATTGACCTCCTGTTCCTTCTCCAGTGAGACCTCAAGCTGCTTCGCGTGTTGCCGAAGTTCTTCGTTCATTCTTTCGATCTGCAGGGCATTTTCCCTGAATACGCTGACCGAACGAGCCATATCACCAAGTTCGTGACGATTATCGAGATGGTCAATATCGATTCGCGAGTCGCCCTCTGCCAGCTGCCGCATCGTGGCAGCCATGCGCCTGACGCTCCGCGAAATCTCGCCGCCGAGCAGAGAAGCAAAGGCTAAACTCACGATAAAGGCTCCAATGGCGTACAGCAGCTGGAGCCGCTCAGCCTCGGCGAACTCGGCGCGTGTCGCCTGCCCTAAATTGACGAGGCCGGTGGTGGCATCATCGGCCAGCTCCTGTGCTGCCTTTTCAGCTTCGGCGATATTCTGTTCAAAGATGCGTTTGGTGACGTAGCGGTAGGTAAAAGCACTTGTGGCCAGGTCACGAACGGTTGCCTTGGCATCCCCGCCGAGTCCAATCAGATGTTCAATGCGGCCCACAACATCCGGGTGCACATTGGTAACCGAGAGATCCTGCAAGGTCTCGTTGAGCTGCTGTACGGCATGCATCATGGCGCTGGCGGTCTTGTTGCCGGGTTGATCGATGAACGTCGTTACCCGGCGATCGATGAGCAGCAACGATTCATTGGCATGCCCAATCTCGATAGCGACGTCTCTAGCCGCCAGCTCCCAGGCATTGCCGTTCAAAAGTGCAAGCTCGGCGCCCATGGTGTGAATGAGGGGCTGGAGAGAGCTCGCCAATATTCTACTATAGCGGCTGCGCAATTCGACCAGACGATCGAGGCGCCCGCCGAATGTCGAGAGTGCGGATCTTATGAGAGCGATCTTGTCAGTCACCGCGAATGATGTCGCTGAAGCCTCGGCAGAGGATAGTGTGCTTCCCAGCTTCTCTGTCAGAGTCTTGGCATGATCAACGTGACCAACATCACCCGTGGCCACGTAGCGTTCGGTCGTTCTGACGATGATCTGGAGATCCAAGGCGATCTGCTCAGCTAGCCGTGCTTCAATCGCGACTTCTTCATAATGGTCGAAACTGGAATTACCCTGGCCATCCAGGTATTGGTTCAGAAGAACAAAGAGAACAAGCGCAGCCTCGATAAAGACGAAGCCAATCAATATGAGAAATCTGAGCGAAAAGTACCTCAGAGCAACTGCAGCGCCCCGCCACGGCCCTGCAAGCAAGTTTGTCATTTGATCCACTTTCCCAGGTAAGCCTGCGGACTTAATCCGCATGAAACTTAACGCTATGGAAATGATCTACTACGTAAAATATAAGTTATCGTTAATATTAAAATGTTCTGAAAAATAAATGACGGTCTATATCATCGAACAATGAATTAATATCTATTTTAGCTTGAATATAAATCGGCTTTTAAATTTTGTGCCTTGATAATATTACCTTCAGGTATTTCCTTTAGGAAAAATTTTATATTGTTGTCAGAAAGTTTTTTCCTGAGCACTGTCAAGCCGTTTCCGCTTTCCCGCATCGCATGATCATAGCTCATAGACACGAACACGATATGCAGGTCCCTTAATTCAAGTCCATGAACTTGCTCCGGCCTCTTGATTTCCAAGAACTGCAGCTTTCGGTTACCGACAATGGATCTCATTACTTTTGCGTAGGGTGCAATTCGATCAGGGATTTCGATAAATTCGGTAATAATCACTGATCCTATATGTTCTTCAAGTGACTTGCATTGTCTCACATAATATTTCCGTGACTCTTCTTTCTTAATGAAAGCAAACTCAATCGGCATCAGCAATGCAGGTTGTTTGGATATTTCTTTAATAATATGCTGACTTCTCAGCCTCTTAAATAATATATTTTGCAACTCTATCAGGCAATCGTCACTAAGGTCCGTATCATTTAACAGTTTTCTGATTTTACTGCGAATATTTCTCTTAAAAGATACTTGTTTTATTTTTGAGGGGGCGCCTTTTGCCCCAAGTAACTTGACAGCTTCTAAATCTTCATAGGTATAAATTTTCTCAAGCGATTGATATGAGGTGCTTCTTGCTTGTTGATCTTGGTCGCTAATGCAAGCTTCGACATGCGAGAAGATATCGTCTTTCTCAGATAAATTCTCCGGCGCCAATGTTATGTCATAAGCATTGCCGTCAACGCTTGCCAAAGTCTCGTCATGGGTCTCGCCGAAAAGCCTTTCCCAAATACGATCCCTGATTTGATCGACCTTTGCGGCAGCCTGATCGCCATGCAATTCGGCAAAACAAACCAGGAAATCTTGGGAAGGCGTTATATGAAAAACATCATTACTGTCCAGGTTCTCGCATATCACCTGCTCTGCGTTTCTTAGAATTCTATTTGAAACCTCCGACCAACGGTCGCCAACCTGCGTTCGCACCTGATCAAGCGACAAGGTTCGGAATTTCCCTGCAGCAAGACGACCGTTATCGCGGTCAGCGATCGAACTTAATTTCTCGATCGATTCTGCGTCACCCTGGTCGAGAGAGCGGTCGATAGGATGCCTCGCAGTCGGTTCGGCCTTCTCCTGCAGGGGCGCCTCAAGGCTGTCGGTGTTCGATGGGGCCGGGTGATCCAGAATTGCCTGCATCTGACGACGGCGTAGATTTGCGTCTATGCGAGCGATCAGGATCTCATAATCAATCGGCTTGGTGATATAATCATCGACGCCGAGGCGCAGGCCCTTTAGCTCACTTTCCCGGTCGGACAAAGCCGTCATGAAGAGAAATGGCGTGCGTGCATGTTCCAAATGCTCTTCCCGCACCGATCGCAGGAATTGATAGCCATTCATCACCGGCATCGTGATGTCGGAAACGATGAGATCCGGCGTATCCTTGGCCAGAATATCGAGGCCTTCCCGACCATTGCCCGCCTCAAACGTGCTATGCCCCACATCATTCAGCTGATCGACAATGAGTTCCCGCAATATTTCTTCATCTTCAACAACGAGGATCTTCGCCATTCCGTCCAACCGTCTTTGATTTTCTCAGATCGACCATCCCGGGAGCATAGCTCTATATAAACAAAAATGGGATGATATATCTTGATCAAAATCAATTTATGATTGTTTTTTTGCCTTATCGCCGTGTCCCATGCACCCCTTTGCATCTATGCCGCGTTCAGTTCCCGCTCCCCGTTACCCGCTTTTCGGCGTTTATCTGTTCGAACGGTCTCAGACCGATCGCCGGCCACCCGGATTTTTAGAAACTTCTCTTCTTCCTAACCATGGCTTGAGAGGCAGGCCGGCAAGGAGATACATGGCACCATCGGCTGGCAAGAGGCTGTTCCGCTCGATTGTGTTCGGAATGATGATCAAAAAAAATCGAAGAGGGCGGTTTGCATGCCGCCTTTTTGCCTGTCATTGGCCTGCAATCCGACAAACTGAACGACCCCGAAAGCCCATTGATCCTACAATTTCAGGCGAAAGCAGTTTTTGCCTTGCATTTTAATTAACCAAAAGGTTAAATAATAAAAACCTTAGCGCCCACCTGTTAATCCCAGGAGAAAATACCGATGATCTCCCAGCCAGTCGTGACAAAGGAAGAATGGCTAAAGGCTCGTCTCGATCTGTTGGAGCAGGAAAAAGCCTTGACCCGCGAGCGCGACGCACTCAGCAAGAAGCGCCGCGACTTGCCGATGGTCCTGGTCGACAAGGTCTATGAATTCCAGGGGCTGGATGGCCAGGAACGCCTGGCCGATCTGTTCGGTGACTGCAGCCAGTTGATCGTCCAGCATTTCATGTATGGCAAGGACTGGGACGAGGGTTGTCCTTCATGTTCGTTCTGGGCAGACGGATTCGACGGCACCACCATACACATGAAACACCGGGACGCCGCCTTCGTCGCCGTCTCCAACGCGCCGCTGGAAGAAATCGAGGCCTATCGACAGCGCATGGGCTGGACGTTCAAATGGGTCTCCTCATTCGGGACCGACTTTAACAGAGATTACCATGTCACCTTCACCGAGGAGGAGCGCGCTGCGGGGCCCGTCTATTACAACTACAAGAATACCACCTTTCCCGCCGATGAGGCCCCCGGAGTCAGCGTTTTCTACCGGAATGATGAAGGCCAGACCTTCCACACCTATTCCTGCTACGCCCGCGGCCTCGATATCCTCAACGGCACCTATCATTATCTCGACCTGCTACCCAAGGGCCGCGATGAAGACGGCCTGCCTTTCACCATGGGCTGGCTCAGACGGCATGATCAATATGGCGAATGATCCCTGAATGCAGGCTGGCAGAAGTGATGCTGGGTGTGGCGGGAGCCGGAGGGTGATATCCGCTAAGCGCTTGATGTCTCGACGGAAGGGGAGGGGAAGCCTAGCGGCTTGATCCGCTGGGCTGAACTCGTGTTGCGCCAACCGGTCGCCGCATGATGGGCAGCGATGTCGCTTTTCGACGTCCTCTCGGCATGGTCACCCAAGCGAGGACGGCGCCTGCGGTGAGGGCCAGGATTAGCAAAGGCAGCCAAGCTGCTATCGCTGGATAGATCGATCCCGCCTCACCGAACGCCGTCAGCACGCCGTCGGCGACGAAATAGAGAAAGGCACCGGCAAAGCCGATCAGGGCATTGAGCACGGCACCGCCCTGGCGTTGCAGGCCGCGGACCGAGGCCGTCGCAAGGACAACCATGAAAATGGAGGCCAGGGGAACAGCAAAGCTCTTGTGCCACCATGTTTGATAGACGTGAGAAGGGCGGCTCGAGATGTCCGGCAAGCGAAGCAGGCGCGAAATGGCGGCAAGTGAGAGTGTGCTTGGCGCCATGGCCAAATCATCGACAACATCGGGGCGAAGGCTGGTCGTCCACGGTTCCAGGACGGTGATGCCGAGACTCCGCTTGGCGGCCGGCCGCACTTCGAGGCTCTCGATCTCCTCCAGCCACCAGCCCTGACCGTCGTAGACTGCCCCGCCCGCGACAGCTTGCTTGGTGAGATTGCCACTGTCATCGCGGTGAAAAATGACCAGGTTTTCCAGCCGCCTGCCCTTGTCCCCAATTTGCCCGATGCTCACGATATTGTCGCCGTCTCTTATCCAAAGGGCGATGTCGTTCGGCCGCTGTTCTTTGACCTCCTTCTCCCAAGCCGCAAGGGCTCGGATCGCCGACGGCGACAGCTGATCGTTGATCAGAAAGTGAGTCGTCGCCAGGACCAGAAGGCTCGGGAGCAGCAGGAGAAGAATTCTCGGAAACGGCATGCCTAGGGCTTGAAGCGCCACCAGTTCGCTTGCGCGATGC
Source organism: Geminicoccaceae bacterium (assembly GCA_965204405.1). Taxonomy (GTDB): domain Bacteria; phylum Pseudomonadota; class Alphaproteobacteria; order Geminicoccales; family Geminicoccaceae; genus JANQPX01. Next base: position 3,075,599 of record CBDBEN010000005.1, on the reverse strand, counting down.
AGGCGCCCGAAGGTCAGGAGCGCTGCTATCAGGACGCTGAACGGCAGGAGAAAGGTCACCAGGGTCGGCAGCCTCAGCAGGGAGTAGCGAAGGATGACCGCAACACCGCCGCCGAGATCCGCTAGGAGGTCGTCGGCCTGGCTCATCACGTCGAAAAGCTGCAGCAGGGCAACGGCGCTGATCAGGATGAGAAACAGCTGACCGATGAAGACCCGCGTGATGTACCGCCCGAGAATCGACATCAGGGCGCCCCGGCCCAGCGGAATGACCGCACGATGCCGGTAACGCGGTCAATCGCTGCGCTCAGGGGATTCCAGGAGGACCGGGCCACTCTTCCCGAGGCGCGCAGGAACACCCAAAGGCTGAGGCAGATAAAGACGGCCATGGGAAGCTGCAGGCCGAGCCAAGGTGATACCTTGCCTTCCTCGATCATGGATTCGCCGAATTGCAGAATCTCGTTATAGGCGATCAGCAGGAAGAGCCCAAAAGCCAGGCTGGCACCCTGCCGGCGTTTCGGTGACAAGGCACCCAGCGCCACGGCGAGAAAGGGCAGGGCCAGGATCGATACGATCCGAACGATCCTCGAATGAAGCTCGGCCTTCATCTCGTTCAGCGTGGCACCGCGCGGCGGGGCGTCCTGCTGCTGCCAGAGCTCGATTAGGGTCAGCTCGCGCTCATTGTTGCCGCGCGGGCGAAAGGGCGGCGGCGTAAACAGCGCGTCGATGCTCTTGGAGAAGGAGCCCACACGCACGACGACCGGCATCTCGCCGGACTTTCCGTCCTTCACCTGAGTGGCATTGCGAAGGGTCAGTACCAGCTTGTCATCCTTGACGGTGAACTGGCCGCGCTCGGCCGTGGTGGTCGTCATCACTCCGGATGGGGTCCGCTCATGAAAGAAGACGTCGCTAATCACCAGATCCTTCTTGGAGATATGACCGACCGTCATCGTGTAGTTGTCGATACCCGACAGGAACGACCCGCTTTCCAGGATGTTGTACCAGCTTCCATAACCCGCCAGGTGCATGAGGCTCTTGTAGCTGTAGCGAGCATGGGGCTGAAGCACGCCAATCACCAGCGCACTCAGAAGAGTGAGCAGGACGGCAATCCAAACCAAGGGCAGAGCGACCCGAAAGAGGCTGATGCCGCCAGCAAAGAGAGCGTCAAGTTCACTGTCCTCGCGAAGGCGGATAATGGCCATCAGAATAGCGATGAAGAAGGCCGTGGACAAAGCCAGGCTGAGATAGTGGGGGATCAGGTTGACCATGATCCCGGCGACCACGTCGAGTGGGGTATTCTTCGTCGCGATCAGATCGAGAAGCCGAACCAGACGCTCCATCAGCAGCGCGAAAAGCACCAGCCCGAGCAGAATGGCGAAGCGGGAAAACGCATGGCCGATGATATAGCGGTCGATGATCTTCAAAGGCGGTCAGCTACCCTCCCTTGGCCCCGAGCGCCCGTGAACCGGGGATGTCCTGTATATGTTCAGCCTTGAACGTCGTCGATCCAAGCGGTCTTCAAATGATTTTGCAAGGTTGTTGCATGGTCGTCCTCAAGCACGACGCCTGCCCCGAGATCGGGTGTCTTGGGCCAGCCCGGGTCGTTGAAGCCGATATCCTCGAAGACCCGGCTTCGGCCATAGCGGGGGAGAACGTGAAAATGGGGATTGGGATCGTTCATCATCAGCATGAGATAGTTGATCTTGTCATAGCTGAATGAGGATTTCAGGGTCTTTTCGATCGCAGCCGTGACATGGCCAAGTTCGATAAACGCCTCCTTGCCGATCTCAGGCCAGGCTGTCACATCGGCTTTGGCGATCAGAACCAGGGATCCGAGCGTTGCCTGATGCCGTCTTAGAAGGACAGCCCAATGCTGATAGTCCTTGATCAGAAGATTGGGATATTCGAAACGTTCGAGGGTTGGGTTGATGTCCGTCTGGTCCGTCATGAGGCTTCCTTGGATCATAGGCGACGTATCGATCAGCAGTCTGCCGGCTCATTGTTCGATGTTATACAGCTTTCCGCCGGCCGCACGAGGGAGTTTAGGTCGCCCACATCCCACTGGCACGGCATCACACCGAGGGACGATGCACGGGCGACGCCGACAAAGGCACCGGCTCGGCGGCCTACGCTGCCGAAGCTGTCGAGATGGTGGCTGGAATGGATAAGCGCTGCTTGCTGCCGGCGATAAAGCGTTCGCTTCGGTGGTCGAATCGGCGAATATCCATATCGATCTGCCAGCCGCCCGGCGTTGGGTTGATCACATAAAGGTGATAGGCGGCAGGCTTGCAACCATGCTTTGGCCAGGCCGATGCCGAGGGAACACCGATCACGGGCGCCCGGCCGGCAGGGGTCTCGACTTCGCCCTGATCAAACCGGTGATTATGCCCATGAAGCACCAGCTCCGCACCGGTCTCGGCCACGACATCCCGGAATGCCTTGGCATCCCGAAGCTGTTTCCGCACACGTGCGGACCCGTCAATGGGTGGGTGATGGATCAAGATGACCCGGAACAGCCCAGCGTCGCCGGTTTCCTGCAGGATTGAGCGCAGCTTCATCAGTTGAACGTCGCCCAGCGCGCCGGCTGCAGAGAACCAGCGTGTCGGCACGGCCGTTGAAACACCGATGATGGCTGTTTGGCCGAGGTTGCGCACAAATGGAAAAGACTCTTCTTCCGTCTTCAAATCCTGGCCATTTTGCGCCATATAGGCCGACAACCTGCCGACGGACTGGCTCCAGGGGACTTCGATATAGGCATCATGATTGCCGGGAATGACGCTCACTTCATTCGGCGAGCCCAATTCGGCCAGCCAATCGGTGGCACGATCGAATTCGATCGGCAGGGCAAGGTTGGTGAGATCACCGGTGACCACCGTGTGGTCTGGCGCCATGGCCTGAAGATCGAGGTTGAGGGCTGCGAGCACACGAGGATCATGGACCGATCGCCGATGTCGCTGCCAGGACAGGTAGCCCGTCACCCGTTTGTTCATGAGGTCCCGCCAATCGACATCGGCAGGCAGCGGCAAGTGAGGATCGGAAAGATGGGCGAGTTTCAACATGTGCCAGACAACTGATGATGAACCCGCTCTTGATGTCCGTCCCGGCCCGCCCTGTCAAGAACCGTTCTTTCTCGCCTGACCATTGACAAACCGGATAAGCCATGAATCGCTCCGCCAGTTCTGCTGATGACATGTCCTCTACGGATGTTGCCGGCCGTTCATCGCCCATAAGACCGTCCGCGGCGGCGTTGGGAGATGATCGCCGTGTGACCGTGGCGATGATCGGCACATCCGAGACGCGGATTTGGGGGCTGACCACGGAAGAACGGCTGAGGCGCACCACCAAATCACTGAACGTCGATGCCGTGCAAAGGGATGGCGAGGCGCTCCCTGCGTCCGGGGCGATCATTCTGGTACGCGCGGACTATGCAATCGAAGATCGTCTGATGAAAGCTTTGGTTGATCATCATCCGGGTGTGGTTTTGATGATCGAAGGGGGTGATGGCCGATCGGCAATTGGCGCCGCTGCCCATGTCGACGCTGAAGACGCTGAAGCTGCCGCCGTTCTTCTAAGAGCCGAAGAGCTCGACCGGGACCAGAGTGGCGGGCTCGGTCTGAAGCTTCTCTCGCCGGTCGAACTCGCTACCGACTACAATGCCACCTTGCGCAAGCGTGAAATCCCGTATGCCCTCGAAGTGGGACCGCAGTCGATCGAGGCGATCGAGAACCGGATCTTCGCCGGGTCCTACAAGGGTATCACCGATTTCGTCACCAAATATTGCTGGCCGGTCCCGGCACGCTGGTCGACGCGCCAGGCCGTGCGCTTCGGCTGGTCGCCCAACATGGTGACGGCGCTGAGCCTGGTCATGGTGTTCGCCACGCTCTGGCTGTTCATGGAAGGCTTTTTTCTGACCGGACTGATCGTCGGCTGGTTCATGACCTTTCTCGACACTGTGGACGGCAAGCTCGCACGCGTGACGCTGACGTCCAGCCCCTGGGGCAATGTGTTCGACCACGGGATCGACCTGATCCATCCGCCCTTTTGGTATTGGGCCTGGTGGTACGGTTTGCACCAGACGGTCCCGGACGCAGCCAGCCTTCCATATCTGGATGCGGCCCTTTTGGTGGTGGTTATCGGCTATGTCGTCGGCCGGCTGGAGGAGGGGGTGTTCATCAAGGCCTTCGGCATCGAGATCCATGTGTGGCGGCCGATCGATTCCTTTTTCCGCCTGATCACCGCGCGCCGCAACCCGAACCTCGCCATCCTGACCATCGCGGCTATTCTGGGCGCTCCCGGCATCGGCTTTCTGCTGATCGCGCTCTGGACGATTTTTTCGTTGCTGTTCCATGCGCTGCGCATCGTTCAGGCCTTTCTTCAGCAAGGAGACGGTATACGCTCCTATCTGACCGAGCCGCTCGAGACCACGGCCGCCTGATCCGAGCCATGACCAGGATCGGCGTAATCAGCAATCCCAACAGCCAGTTCAACCGTCAGGACAAGCTTGCCTCGGTCGATGCAGTCGTGGCCGATCATCCGGAACTCGCGCATCAGGTCATACAGGATTTCGCCGCGCTTGATGAAATCGTCGATCGGTTTCTTCGCGATGACGTAGGGGTGATCGCGGTCAATGGCGGCGACGGCACGGTGCAGGCGGTGCTGACGGCCTTTGCCCGATCCGACCGCCAGGACCGCCTACCGAAGCTTGCCGTCCTGCAGGGCGGGATGACCAATGTCATTGCCAAGGATGTCGGATTGGAGGGCAAACCTGCCGGGGCGCTCGCCCATCTGGTCAGATGCCTGGCCGCTGATGAGCGGAAGCCTGGAACCACCGAGTGCCGCACCAGACCGCTGATCGGGCTGGACACCGGCAATAAGAAAGAAAAAGTCTACGGCATGTTTTTCGGTGCTGCCGGTTTTTATCAGGCGGTGCTCCTTGCCCAAAAGAATGTGCGGCCCAAAGGTCTTGCCGGCAACTTCGCCTCGGCCTCGTCCCTGGTGATGGTTCTCGGCAAGCTCCTTCTCGGGCGGCCCGATGGCGATGACCCGCTTCTTCGAGGCGAACCCATGACGATGGATCTCGATGGCCGGGCTGTCTCGAAAAGCACCTACCTGCTCCTGATCGCGACCACCCTCGATCGGCTGATGCTGGGGCTGATGCCGTTTTGGGGGGAAAAGGAACAGGCGATCCGCTACACCAGTGTTGCCGCCCCGCCAAAGCGCCTTTCTCGCGCGCTGCTGCCGGTACTTCGCGGCAAGCCTCGCCCGTGGATGGATGGTGACGGCTATCGAAGCGGCACGGCGGCCGACATGACCATCGACATCGACAGCCCGGTCGTGCTCGACGGCGAGATCTTCCATGCCGAGCCCGGCCAGCCCATTCGTCTGACCGGTGACCGGCAGGCCACTTTCCTTCGCTGCTGATCCGGTATGGCAGACCTGGACACAGCGCTTAGCCGTTTCCTTCGACAAGAACTCGACAAGCCCTGTCATGCCTCGGCCAATGCGCTTGCCGACACGATCAGACGCCGGCATGGCGACACTGTCACAGCCGTCCTTTTTTACGGCTCATGCAGACGCCAGGGTCCTGGCGATGATCCACCCGAGGGCATTCAGGATTTCTACGTTATCGTCGATCGTCTTCGGGATGCCTACCCGGGCTGGTGGCCGGCCCTCGCCAACCGCCTGCTGCCGCCGAATGTCTTCTACATCGAAACGACGTGGCGGGACGGGACGGTTCGCGCCAAATATGCGGTCATCAGCCGCGAGCAGTGGCGGCATGGCACGTCTGCGAGAGCGTTTCACCCCTGGCTATGGGCAAGGTTCGCCCAGCCGGCAGCGCTTCTCTATGGCCGCGATGAGTCTTCGCGGTACGAGATTGCCGAAGGCGTTGCCAATGCCGTTACCACCATGCTGCGATCGGCCTTGCCGCTGCTCGGCCCACCCGCTTCGTCCCGCGATCTCTGGCTCGAGGCGCTAGGGCAAACCTACCGGGCGGAGCTCAGGCCGGAGAGCGCTGAACGGGCGATCTCGATTTTCGAGGCCGATCGCGAACGCTACGAGGCCATTACCCCGCCGGTTCTGGAGCAGCTCGGAACACTGCCGGTCGAGATCGGGGGTGACGGGCGGATCAAAACGCATTTTACAGCGAACGCAACACGATCGGCGCGCCGCGCCTGGACCTTGCGCCGCCTCTTGGGGAAGCCCCTCAGCGTGATTCGCCTGATGAAAAGCGTCTTCACCTTCGATGGCGGTGTCGACTATGCGCTCTGGAAGGTCGAACGGCATACCGGCGTTCGGGTGCCGGTCAGCAATTTCGAGCGGCGCCACCCCCTCCTGACAGCACCGAGGCTCCTTTGGCGCGTCTATCGTCTAAGCGCCGTTCGCTAGTGATGTGACCACATCATTTGGTTCCCTCTGCCATCGCCAAGATCGAAGGTATGCGGCCAAGTTCTGAAGACCTTGAAAGAATCTTTTGTTTCGGTCCGCCACCTACCGAATGCGAACGCCTTCTTCCGTGAACAGAAAAGCCTTGTCGGGCGAGAAGGTGAAGGCGACGGCTTCGCCCGATTTGACCGGACTATAGCCTTGCTGTTCGATCACCAGGGGCTCGCCGGACCAGGAATGCGCATAGACATAGGCGGTTCCGCCGAGCTGCTCGGTAACATCCGCCTGGAGCTCGATCTTGAAATCAGCGTCGTTGGCGACGGCAATATGCTCCGGGCGAATACCGAGCTGCACCGTTGTTCCTGGTGAAGGCACCTCTTTCAGGGGAACCGTAAGCTTGGCATCGTCCTGATCAGGCAGCGAAACGGCGACGTTTTGCCCTTCGACGCCATCGATCCTGCCCTTCAGGAAATTCATCTTCGGCGAGCCGATGAACCCGGCGACAAATTGGTTGTCCGGGTCGCCGTAAAGCTGGAGCGGCGAGCCGATCTGCTCGACATTGCCGGCGCGCAGCACCACGATCCTGTCGGCAAGGGTCATCGCCTCGACCTGGTCGTGGGTGACGTAGATCATCGTAGCGCCCAGGTCCTGATGCAGCTTGGCGATCTCGACCCGCATCTGCACGCGAAGCTCGGCATCCAGATTGGAGAGCGGCTCGTCGAACAGGAAAACCCCGGGCTCGCGCACGATCGCCCTACCTATGGCGACCCGCTGGCGCTGGCCGCCGGAAAGCGCCTTCGGGGTCCGAGTGAGGAGTTGATCGAGCTGCAGAATGCCGGCCGCTTTATCGACGCGCTTCTGGATCTCGTCCTTCGGCATTTTCGCCATGCGCAGGCCGAAGCTCATATTCTGCTCGACGGTCATATGCGGATAAAGCGCATAGGACTGAAACACCATGGCGATGCCGCGTTCGGAAGCGTCGATGTCGTTGACCACGCGATCGCCGATGGCGATGGTCCCCTCGGAAATCTCCTCAAGACCGGCCACCATGCGCAGCAAGGTCGATTTTCCGCAGCCCGAAGGGCCAACGAAGACGCAAAATTCGCCGTCATCAACATCGAAGGAAACGCCATGGATAATCTCGGTAGCGCCGTAACGCTTGACCACATCGGTAAGTTTCAGACCTGACAAATCCATTTCCTCCCAGAAATCGCCGGGCCTCTTCATGGAGCGCCCCGACACCGGCAAATCAGCCCTTGCATTGACCGTTTGGTGCATTCAGCATACAGCTTAAACAGGATATTTGGCCGTAACCAGACAGTAGATCTTTCACCTTCACAGAAGATGCAAATCCGCGGCTCAAAGCTGCGGTCAGGGAGGCTTAGGATGAAGCGAATTTTTGCGAGCGCGGTCTCGGCGATTGCCGTTGCGGGCTGGGTAAGTGGCGCCGCCGTCGCCGGCACCATCGTGATCAATACCGACACGTCGGATCCTGCGCCGAAGCAGGCGTTTCAGGAACTGATCGACGGCTTCAGAGCGGCCAACCCTGACGTCGAGGTTGAATGGAACGTCTTCGACCATGAGGGCTACAAGACCTCGATCCGCAACTTCCTGACCGCTGACGCCCCTGATATTGCCGCCTGGTATGCCGGCAATCGCATGGCCCCTTACGTCAATGCCGGTCTGTTCGAAGACGTCTCCGATGTCTGGGCGGACAATGGCCTGGAGGAGACGCTGAAATCGGCCTCGGCCTCGATGACCATCGACGGCAAGAAATGGGGCGTTCCGTACACCTATTATCAATGGGGCATCTACTACCGAAAGGATCTGTTCGCGGATCTCGGCATCGACGTGCCGACCACCTGGGACGAGCTTCTCGCCGTTTGCGCAACGCTCAAGGACAATGGCATCGCGCCGTTCACCATCGGCACCAAGGCGCTTTGGCCGACCGGTGGCTGGTTCGATTATCTGAACCTTCGGGTCAATGGTTACGAGTTTCACATGGAGCTCACCGGCGGCGATGTGCCCTATACCGATGACCGGGTGAGGGCGGTGTTCGACAAATGGGCGGAGTTGGTGGAGCCCGGTTACTTCATCGACAATCACGCGGCACTCGATTGGCAAGACGCCATGCCGCTGCTCGTGCAGGGTAAGGCCGGCATGTATCTAATGGGCAACTTCGCCGTTGCGACCATGAAGGACGGCGGGCTCACCGAGGATCAGATCGGCTTCATGCAGTTCCCGGAGATCACGCCCGGCATTCCCATGGCCGAGGATGCACCCACCGACACCCTGCACATCCCGGCGAACGCCAAGAACAAGGAAGATGCGAAGAAGTTCCTCGCCTATCTCGCAGAAGCGGAGACGCAGTCCAAGATCAATGCGACGCTTGGCCAGCTGCCGGTGAACAATCAGTCCGCCGTTCCTGATGACGTCTTTTTGAGCCAGGGCTTCGAGATGCTTTCCGGCGCCTATGCGCTTGCCCAGTTCTACGACCGCGATGCGGTGGCTGAAATGGCCAAAGCCGGCATGGAGGGATTCCAGGAGTTCATGGTCAAGCCGGACCGGGCCGATAAGATCCTGGAGCGTCTCGAGAAGATTAGGAGCCGTGCCTACAAGTAACCTGTCCACCTGGCGTGGGAGCTCTGACTGGACCTCGCCTACAAAGGGGAAGGTCCGGGTTCCCGCCTCAGGCTGCGTCGCGATGGATGAGGTGATCGGGGGGAAATCGTCATGGCAACGCCCGCTGTTTTGGCGCAAACCGGAGCGATTGGTGAAAAATCCTGGTGGAAAGCCAATCAGCGGAAGCTGGCGCCATGGCTTTTTCTAGCCCCCGGCGTCTTTATGTTCCTGGTCTATGTGATCCTCCCGATCTTCCAGTCCATGTGGATCAGCTTCTATGACTGGGATGGCATCGGCGAGAGCGCCTGGGTCGGTTTTGACAATTATGTCGAGTTGATTGACGACGATGCCTTCTACACATCGCTCAAGAACAATGTCATCTGGCTGATCCTCTACATGCTGGCGGTACCGGCCGGCCTCCTGATCGCGATTTTCCTGAACCAGACCGTGACGGGTATTCGCGTCTACAAATCACTGTTTTTCTTTCCCTTCGTGATAAGCCAAGTGGTCGTCGGTCTGATTTTCTCCTGGTTCTATGCCCCGAATTTCGGCCTGCTTACGCAAATTTTCGCCTGGCTCGGCCTTGGCGATGTCGCGATCCTGGCGGATGAGCGTTACGTCACCTACGGCATCATCGCCGCGGGTCTCTGGCCGCAGATCGCCTATTGCATGATCCTCTACCTCACCGGCCTGAACAATGTCTCGCCGGATCAGATCGAAGCGGCGAGGCTTGACGGCGCCAAGAGCTGGCGGATGCTCTGGCATGTCATCATCCCACAGCTCAAGCCCGCCACCTTCATCGCCGTGGTCGTCACCATCATCGGAGCACTTCGCTCATTTGACCTCATCTCGATCATGACCGATGGCGGCCCTTACGGTTCCTCGCGGGTACTGTCCTTCTACATGTATGAGCAGGCCCTCTCCGAATACGGGTTCCGCATGGGGTATGGCGCTGCAATTGCGGTCATTCTCTTCCTGATCATGATGGTCTTCATCTCCGGCTTCATCTGGAAGATGGTCAGTGATGAGCGGAGGGGCGGCTGATGTTTCCAAAACCCATCGAGCAGGCCGGAGCAGGTGTCCGCGTCAGCTACAACATTGCTTTGCCGATCGCGCTTATCCTCTGGCTCCTCCCCCTGATCGGCGTGATGATGACTTCGATCAAGCCTTCCAGCGATCTCGCCGCCGGCAATTATTTCGGCCTGCCGTCATCGGTCGCCCTGGTCGAGAATTATTCTGCCGTGTTCGAAAATTCACCGATCGGCCAGTACATCCTCAATTCCTTCAAGGTGACCATCCCAACCGTGATCGGCACGGTGGCACTCTCCTGCCTGACCGGCTTCGCGCTCGCGGTCTATGGCTTCCGCGCCAATCTCTTTGTGTTCTTCATGTTCGTCGCCGGCAATTTCGTGCCCTTCCAGATCCTGATGGTGCCGGTGCGCGATCTGACCTTGAACATGGGCTTATACGATACGACGCTTGGCCTGATCTTGTTTCACGTCGCCTTCCAGACCGGCTTTTGCACCCTCTTCATGAGGAACTTCATCAAGGCGTTGCCCCACGAGCTGATCGAATCCGCCAGAGTCGAGGGGGTGAGCGAGTTCAAGATCTTCTGGCATATCGTGCTGCCGCTCATGCGGCCGGCGATCGCGGCCCTTTCGGTGTTGATCTTCACCTTCATCTGGAATGACTATTTCTGGGCGACCGTTCTGGTCCAGGGCAGCCATGCGCTCCCCGTGACCGCCGGGCTCTACTCCCTGAACGGCCAATGGATCGCCGCCTGGCATTTGATTTCGGCGGGCTCCATCGTCGCCGCCCTGCCGCCGGTGGTCATGTTCTTCCTGATGCAGCGGCATTTCATCGCCGGCCTGACCCTCGGTGCAACAAAGGGCTAGAGGACAAACCTTGCCCCTGGGTTACCGGACCTCGGCACATTTCGGGATACCGGTGCGTTGAGTGCGAACGTGCGAGCCTGCCGGCTTGATGGGCCGGAGACCACGCTGGTCCTGGCAGCTTTCGACCGGCGATTGCCTGTCTGTGTCTATTGGGGGGAGACCCTGCCGGCGGATGAGGATCTGGACACCTTGGTCCGTACCTTGGCCCCGCCGCTGCTCCGTGGGACACTCGACATCGTTCCTGAGCCATCGCTTTGCCCGGAACGCGGGCGGGCCTATCCGGGAGAAGCCGGTCTGCAGCTTGCCGATGGCGAGGGCAGGGGCATCCTGACCCAATTCCGGCTGACCGGGTTTCGCAGTGATAAGGAATGCATGTCGGTCCAGGCCGTTGACGGGCAGCGAGGTCTTGGCTTCTCGGCCAAGCTGACATTCGATCGGAAGAGCGGCGTGCTGATCGCCGAAAGTGCCCTTGCCAATCAGGGTGACCAACCAATCCAGCTCCTCTGGATGACCGCACCGGCCTTGCCGGCACCTGCGGCTGCTTCCCATTTTCTCGACTATGCAGGCCGCTGGACTCAGGAGCTGGGCGAGCGGTGGGTGCCGTTTGTTCGAGGTGTTCACAGCCGCACGTCTCGCCGGGGAAGGCCGGGTCACGATCATTTCCCCGGCCTGGTGGTGGCGCCGGCTGATGCAGCGGACGGTGAGGCCTATGGATGGCATCTCGGCTGGTCCGGCAACCACCGCATGATGGTCGAGGAACTGCCGGATGGCAGACGGCTGGTTCAGTTCGGCGAAGCCCTGGAGCCCGGAGAAATCACCCTCGATCCGGGCACCAGCTATCGCACGCCGCCTCTTTATCTTGCCTTTGCTAGAGATGGAATCAACGGTCTGTCTCACAGTTTCCAGACCCATGTAAGGTGCTCGATCCTCAGCTCTCCCAAACCACGCAAGCCACGTCCGGTCCACTACAATTGCTGGGAAGCGGTTTATTTCGATCATAAGATCGACCGTCTGAAGTCGCTTGCCGAGAAAGCCGCGAGCCTGGGCGCTGAGCGGTTCGTGCTTGATGACGGCTGGTTCCGCGGGCGCAATGATGACACTACCAGTCTCGGCGATTGGCATGTCGATCCACTGAAATATCCGGACGGCCTGTATCCGCTGATCGAGCATGTCGAGCGGCTGGGTATGACCTTCGGCCTATGGGTCGAGCCGGAGATGATAAGCCCTGTTTCCGAGCTCGCCCGTAATTATCCAGATTGGATCGTAGCACCAGCCGCCTTTGAACCGATCCTTGGACGCCAGCAGCAGGTGCTCGATCTCACTAATCAGGCCGTTACCGACTACCTGCTTGAACGTCTGAACGCTTTGCTCACCGCGTATCGTATCGATTATCTCAAATGGGACATGAACCGGGATCTGGCACTGGCGCTCGATGCCGAGAGCCGTGCTCTGGGCCATCGCCAGACCGTTGCGCTCTATGCGCTGCTGTCGCGCCTTAGGGAGGCGCATCCCGGTGTTGAGATCGAAAGCTGCGCCAGTGGAGGGGCAAGGCTCGACTACGGCATCCTCAACCATACCCAACGGGTTTGGCTCTCGGATTCCAATGATGCCCATGAGCGCTGGGGTATGCAGCACACCGCCCAAACCTTTCTTCCACCGGAAGCCGTCGGCAGCCATGTCGGGCCGAGAATCTGCCATACGTCAGGCCGGCAACTGTCGATGGCGTTTCGTGCCGCTGTCGCGATGACCGGTCATATGGGGTTCGAGATGGATCTGGACGAGCTGACTGAACAGGAGGCACATGACCTGGCAGCGGCAACGGCATTCTACAAGATCCATCGGTCCCTGTTGCATACAGGCCGCCAATACCGTCTTGAGACGCCAGGTGGATTAGCACTTGCCCAGATGACGGTCAGCCCTGATCAGGATCGATTTCTGCTGTTCCACGGCACCATCGCGACCGAGTCGAACGAAGCACCGAGGCCACTTCGCCTGAAGGGGCTCGATCCGGATCGCGTTTACTGCGTCGGAGCGGCTAACCCGGAGATCCTTTCGGAAGGCTGCATGCGTGAGTGGCTATCACCCCTTGGCGAGCAGGATGGCCTGGTGCTCACCGGTGGCGCTTTGATGAGAGCGGGGATCGGACTGCCGTTTCTGTTTCCCAACAGCATGCTGATCCTCGAGGGAAAGGTCAAAGAAAGGGATTGAATGCCACCCGGAACAGGATAACGCCGCGGATCGACCATCAACATTCCATGACCTCGATGCCATAGCCGGGGACTTGGTGAAGAATTCACCATCCCGACATCTTGGGGCAGGCCATTCAGCGCACTGCTTCTTGCCAGCCCAACATTTTGCTGTGGTTGTAAGCCTAGGCGGTCTGAGGACTCTGCATCGAAAACTCGATAATCCGACTGACCATATCGGAAGCTGCGCGGAAGGTCCAACTTGGCAAGTTTTCGCTTAACACCATCACGGCCGCGTTCCTTGCCGCCATCTCGCCCAAGCCGTTGTCCTTGTAGCTCTTATAGGCTAGGACCACTTTCTGTATCAGCGACTGATCGATGGATTCGAGACGGTGCTGTTGTCCCTGTAGCTGCGTCATTCCGGCAAAATTCCCGATAAAAAGTTTTGTTACCAAGGTTGCTTTCTGCGCGATCCAGAAAGTGCTCATCCAGTGTAAGAGAATGGTAGGTTCGCTAAGTTGATAGTCAAGATGTCGTTTCCAACCGTAAAGATCGAAAATGGTTTCGATCGAAGCTTGTTGCGACATGACAACAAAGATAAAAATTTTTGTCTTATGTGACCCAAATCCTACAAAACTTGTTTCTTTGTCGACTCTCAGCTGAGCATTGATGCCATCGGTTGATCCGTATGGTCGGCGCGACCTATGAGATACTCACCAACAGACGTGGCATCCTGAACGATCGAGGTTAAGATTGCGTTAACGAACCTGGGTGTCTGCCAACGTTATGCCAAAACGACGAAGGTGACCTCCGGGCTGATCGTTTAGGCACCGATATTTCTTGGAACAAGAAACTGCGGATGGGCTCCGGGTGACAGATCGCAAGATGAATAACGCCTTCGTTCAACAGCTTATCGACAACGCAAGACGTGATCCGAAACGGATCGTTCTCCCGGAGGGTAGGGATGAACGGGTTTTGCGCGCGGCAGCCGATGCAGCCAGGCTCGGCATTGCAACCTGCCTTTTCCTGGAGGATCAAGCGGTGCTCAAAGAGCATTGTGCAAGCTTAGGCGTCGAGATGACTGAAGGGATGCGCAGCTTCGATGCAGGACAACGCCTGGAGGCTTACGTTCAGGAACTGGTCGAGCGGCGCAAAAGGAAAGGCGTGAGCGCTGATCAGGCACGGTTGATGCTGGATGACCCGCAGATCAGAGCCACGATGATGGTGGCAGTGGGTGACGCCGATGGTCTGGTTTCGGGGGCCGTCACCTATACCGCCAATGTTCTAAGGCCGGCGCTGCAATTGATCGGAAAGAGCAATGAGGAGCCGCTGGTCTCGTCCTTTTTCTTCATGTGCTTTCGTGACGGGCCGAAACTTTTCGCCGATTGCGCCCTGAACACATCACCGGGTGCAGACGAACTGGCCGCCATTGCCAGCCAGTCCGCGAGGACTGCCGAGGCGTTTGGGTTGGATCCCAAAATTGCCATGCTGAGCTACAGCACCGGGACGTCGGGCAGCGGCCCGAGCGTCGATCTCGTCGCCGCGGCCACTGAACGTCTGCGGGCGCTGAACCCGGCCCTCCGGGTCGAGGGGCCGATCCAGTATGATGCCGCAGTCGAACCGCGTATTGCCCGGGGAAAACTGCCCGACAGCGACGTTGCAGGCCAGGCGAATGTCTTGATCTTTCCCGATCTCGATGCCGGCAATATCGCCTACAAAGCGGTGCAGCAGGCAGCAGGGATCATCAGCGTCGGTCCCATCATTCAGGGATTGAAACAGCCGATCAACGATGTGTCCCGCGGCGCCACCATGGAGGATATTCTCTACACGATCACGACTACGGTCATCCAAGCCAGGGGCGGGTGACCTTTCGGATAACGGCGGGCGTCAGCGATGGTGAATGCGCCTGGAGCGCTGAATTCGATCAAGCTTTCGCGCCAGAAAGGGAATTCTGGCATTTCGCGGGCTTCGAGTTTTCAGCGTGTTCAATCGTCGTTCGGAGACTTTTAGGTCCTGCCTGGTCAGCAGATCGAGCGTTCGCTTTTGCCGATGTTTACGCTGGATGACTCGGCTCTCGATGCCGTTCAGCTCCTGGTTCAATATGAACTCCCGCGCGACCGGCTGATCTGCCGGTGCAGGTGAAGCGAAGAGAAGGAACAGCAAACCAGCAGCAGCGGCGATACCGGTTGGAGAGAACATGGCACGGCTTTCGGTGCAATTTATTCAGGCCTGCTTATCCATCATGCTGTTGGAGCAGGCGGCAGATAACATTGTTCATATAGATCGATTTTCGATTTGACGAGGCAGCACGTCTCGCCATCAGGTCATCAGGGTTTGACGATGCCATCGTTGCTTGTCAGAACAAGGGGACCCATACGCAAGAAAGCGGACAGCGGATGATGCGGGCACGACCAGCGGAAAAGCACGAACTCGATCCGATCGAAATAGCCTCTCGCGATGAGATCCAGGCCCTGCAGCTGGCGCGCCTGCAATGGAGCCTTGGCCACGCTTACGACAATGTCGCGCATTATCGGGCTGCATTCGATCAGGCAGGTGTTCATCCGGGCGATCTAAGGACGCTCGGCGATCTCGCAAAATTTCCGTTTACCGTCAAAGAAGACCTTCGCAGGAACTACCCCTTCGGCATGTTTGCCGTCCCACGGGAGCGGGTGGCGCGCATCCATGCCTCGTCCGGCACCACCGGCAAGCCGACGGTTGTCGGCTATACGCAAAACGACATCGATGCCTGGGCCGACGTCTGCGCCCGCTCGATCCGGGCTTCCGGCGGGCGCGCCGGTGACCTGGTTCATGTTGTCTATGGCTATGGATTGTTCACAGGCGGCCTTGGCGCCCATTACGGCGCGGAAAAGCTCGGCTGTACGGTAGTGCCCATGTCCGGTGGCATGACCGGGCGTCAGGTTCAGCTGATCGACGACTTCAAGCCGGATATCATCATGGTGACGCCGTCTTATATGCTGGCGATCGCTGATGAATTTGAAGCGCAGGGCGTCGATCCCAGGACCTGTTCCCTCAAGGTCGGCATTTTCGGCGCCGAGCCTTGGACCGAGGCAATGCGTCAGGAGATCGAGCGGCGTTTCGACATGGATGCGGTAGACATTTACGGGCTTTCCGAAGTGATGGGGCCGGGCGTGTCCAACGAGTGTGTCGAGACCAAGGACGGGCTGCATATCTGGGAGGATCATTTCTATCCCGAGATCATCGATCCAGTGAGTGGCAAGGCGCTGCCCGATGGGGAGAAGGGTGAGCTGGTATTCACCACGCTGACCAAGGAGGCGTTCCCGGTGATCCGCTACCGCACCCGTGACCTTACGCGGCTGATGCCAGGCACGGCGCGCAGCATGCGCCGCATGGAAAAGATCACAGGACGCTCGGACGACATGATGATCATCCGCGGCGTCAACCTGTTTCCGACCCAGATCGAAGAACTGATCCTGAAGGACGAGCGGCTGTCGCCCCATTACATGCTTGAAATTCGACGAGACGGACCGCTCGATACGCTGAAGGTGATCGTCGAGGCGAAGGCCGATGCAGCCGAGGGCGCCTTGCGGTCAACAGCCGGAACAGCCCTCGGTGATGCCATCAAGACCACGATCGGGGTCAGCAGCGAGGTCGCCGTGGTCGAGCCTGGCGGGGTCGAGCGTTCCGGAGGCAAGGCAAAGCGCATCAACGACCTGCGATGACCGTTGCCTGGCCAGGCACGCGCTAAGTGGAAATGTTGATCCGCCAAGGGCAGTTGCGCTGGCCGTGATAACCGTATCGCTTGTGCTCGACGGCGCGCTCCACAAAACCTGCTGCTGTAAAATACGAACACATCACAAGTTTCTTTTCAGGCTCCTGATCCGTTGCCACCGCGGTTATCTCGCCGCCGCCGACCAGCAGACCTGTGTCGGTGAAATGCAAGATGGACCACGTCATGCCGATCGTGACAAAGAAGGGGGCAATGACAAGCGCGAGCAAGAAGCTCAATGCGGGAAGTGCGTCTCTCATAATGGTCTCCTGCCTTCGTCCTCTCGTTCAACCCTCTCCTTCGGGATAGGAATGCGCATTGGATCAAGGTAGTGATCATTGGCAGAGTGTCGGCAATTCATGATCGCGAAAGGATCGGAATCCGTGACGGAAGACAGCATCCATGCCTTTGCCGATCATGTCATCGGGACCGGTTTCGACGACCTGCCCGCGCCGGCGGTGAAGGCTGCCAAGACATTCATCCTTGATGGATTCGGCGTTGGGCTCGTTGGTAGTGCCGGACCTTGGGTCGGCCCGTTGATCGAAAGCATGCAGGCGCAGGGCCGGGGCGACGCTGCCAGGGTCTGGGTGCATGGCAATCGCCTGCCGGCGGCAGCGGCGGCGATGTGCAACGCCTATCAGATGCACAATTCCGAATTCGATTGCGTGCATGAAGGGGCGGTCGTTCACGCGATGACCGTCCCGCTGGCGGCAGCCATGGCGGAGGCGGAACGAACCGGCACGGTCAGTGGGCGCTCTTTGATCACGGCTGCGGCTCTTGGTGTCGATGTCGCGGCACATCTCGGGGTCGCCTCCCAGGCGCCGCTTCGTTTCTTCAGGCCTGCGACGGCGGGAGCGTTCGGTGCGGTGGCGGCACTCGGCAAGCTTCGCGGTTTCGATCGGGACACCCTGGTGAACGCCTTCGGTACGGTCGTCGCTCAGCTTTCCGGCACCATGCAGGCTCATGTCGACGGCGGCATGATGCTGGCGATGCAGATGGGGTTCAATGCGCGCAATGCGGTCGTCGCCTGCGACATGGCGGAGCGCGGTCTGGCAACGCCAGCCGCGGTGCTCGAAGGGGAGTTCGGTTATTTCAGGCTGTTTGAGGGGGACTATGATCTCAGCCCCTGCCTGGATTTGCTCGGCAAGACCTGGCGGATCACCGAGGTGGCGCATAAGCCCTTTCCCTCGGGGCGTGCAACCCATGGCGTGCTCGATGGGCTTTTGACCCTGCAGCGAGAGCATGGCATTGGCGCGGATGAGATCGATCAGGTCGTTTGCCGGGTGCCGCCGCTCACCCGGAGCCTGGTGGGGCGGCCGATCAAGGATGTGATGGAGGTCAATTACGCGAGGCTGTCGGCACCCTATGTGCTTGCTTCCGCCTTGATTGGACAGGGCCTGGGTGTCGCTGACTTCAGGCCGGAAGCCCTTGGCGAGGAAGTGCGCCTGGCACTGGGGCGACGCATCGCCATCGAGGCTGACGACAATCCGGACAAGAATGCGCTGACGCCGGTCACGGTGACGGTTGCGCTGAAAGGCGGTGCCGTTCATGAGATCACGATGGAGGTGGTTTACGGCAACCCGGCAAAGCCAATGACGCGCGACGCCCATCTTGACAAGTTTCGGCGCAATTGGTCGCTGGCGGCCCGGCCGCTGACCGAAGGAGGGGCAGAAAGGCTGATCGATTTGGTGGACGGTCTGGAGGATGTTGCCGATGTCGCCGAGCTGGTCGATCTGATGACGGTGGAGCCTTCATGAGCGGTTATTTCGATGAAGCCCGGCTCCCGGAGATGCTCCAGGAGTACCCGATCGGTGTGGATCATCTCGAAGGACCGAACGCTCTTAGCCGGGATGCGCTCCGGGCACTTCAGGAAAAACGCTTTGCCCAGGTAATGGCGCGCGCCTGGCAGGTGCCGTTCTATCGTCGGCGCTGGGGCGCTTTGGGCATCGAGCCCGGCGATATCCGAGGCCTGGACGACATCGAAAGACTACCGCCATTTTCCAAGGCCGATCTCATGGCCAGCATCGAGGGCGACCCGCCCTTGGGGGACTATCACGGCATCGAGTCGCTCGGGACCACTGAACGCCCGAGCGTGGTTTTCCATACCACCAGCGGGACGACCGGCACGCCGCAGCCGCTGTTCTTCGGCGCCTGGGACCGGGAAGTGCAGAATCTGCTGCTGGCGCGCGCCTATCGGCTGCAAGGGATGACCGACGAGGATATCGTGCATTCGGTCTACGGCTTCGGCATGGTGAATGGCGGGCATTACATTCGCGAAGCCGTGTTGCACTTCACCAAGGCGATGTTTCTCTCGGCCGGCACCGGGCTGGAAACGCCCTCGGTGCAGCAGGTTCAGCTCATCAGGCGCTTCGGCGCGACCGTGCTGGTGGGTTTCGTCGACTACATCAAGCGGCTTGCGGATGTCGCAAGAGAGGAGGGTATCGCTCCGACTGGTCTCGATGTGCGCATGATCTCAGGTCAGATCGGACAAGACGACAAGGATCAGGTCTCTGCGATGTGGGGCGGGGCCGACGTGTTCGACTGGTATGGCGTTGGCGACACCGGCATTATCGCAGCCGAAGGGCCGGATCGAAACGGCATGATGATTTTCGAGGATGCCCATTATGTCGAGTTGCTGGATGCGGAAGACAAAGTGCCGGTCGCACCTGGCGAACCCGGTAATATCTGTACAACGGTGCTGTTCAAGACAACGGTCTATCCCATCGTCCGCTTCGACACCCAGGATGTTACGACGTTGTTGACCGGGCAGGGCAGCCTCTATTCGAACGTTCAGCGCGTCGCTGGCTTTCAAGGGCGGAGCGACAATATGATCAAGCTTCGCGGGGTGAATGTTTATCCGACGGCGGTCGGCGCGCATCTGGCCGGGCATCATGCAACCCTTGGCGAATATGTCTGCCGCGTCACCCGCCAAGGGCATCGTGACGGCATGACCGTGATGGTCGAGGTGGTGCCCGGAGCTGTCGATGATCCAGCGATGGCGACCGATCTTGCAGCCCTGCTCCGCCGAAAACTCGGCGTCGAGGTCGATGTCGAGATCGTGGGGGCGGGCGGCACGGCCATGTACACCCAGATCGAAGCGCGGCAAAAACCGATCCGCCTTCTGGACGAGCGGTCGCTGTGAGCGACCTCATGGACTTGGACCTCGTCACCTTGGCGGGACGGTTGGCTGGTGGAAGCGTTTCGGCGCCCCGGGTGATCGAAGCTGGTTTGCGGCGGATCGAGAGGTTTGACCAGGCGATCAACGCTATCCGGCAGCTCGATGCCGAAGGCGCACGCAGACAGGCTCGGGCTAGTGATCACAGGCAGCAGCGGCTCGGTCCGCTTGATGGTATTCCGGTGGTGGTAAAGGACAATATCGACATTGCGGGCTTGGTGGCGCGAAGCGGATTGGGGCCGCGTCACGAGCAGCCGGCATCGAGCGATGCCGGGACGGTCGCCCAGTTGAGGGCAGCCGGCGCCTTGATCCTCGGTCATGCGGCCATGCATGAAGGCGCGCTTGGGGCGACGACGGACAATCCCCATTACGGCCGAACCCAAAATCCTTGGCACTTGGGCCATACCCCCGGCGGATCGTCCGGCGGTTCTGCAGCAGCCATTGCCGCCAGGCTTTGTCCGCTGGCCCTCGGCACGGATACGATGGGATCGGTGCGCTTGCCGGCTGCCTATTGCGGGATTGTCGGCTTCAAGCCTACTCATGGGCTGCTTGGCAATGACGGTGTCGAGCCTCTTTGCGGACGCCTGGACCAAGTCGGCCCGATGGCACGATCGGCGGCGGATCTTTGCTTGTTTTTCGAAGCGCTGAACATGTTACCCAAGCGGCCGGCGATGACTGATCTCGGCCAACTGCGCATCGGCCGTCTTACTGAGTTCGACGAGATCGAGCTAAGCGACGATGTGCGGCGGGCGTTCGAGAACAGCCTTTATCGCCTAAGCCAAGCTGGCGTCGAATTGCTCGATGTTTCCATTCCAGCCTTCCAGCCAAGCCAGGTCAGGCGTGCGGGACTCCTTGTTTCGGAAGCTGAAGCCGCCGCCTTCTTCGCGGCGGATCGGGAGCGCTTTCCTGCGGCCTTTTCCTCGGATTTTGCAGCACTCCTCGACTATGGTGCGCAGGCGGATCAGGCAAAACTGGAGAGGGCCGAGCAACGGATCGGCGATACGCGAAAAGGCTTCGAAGACATGTTCGATTCCGTTGATCTTCTGATCGCACCGACGGCCCCGCAGACGGCGTTTTCCTTTGACGACGACGTGCCGTCCAATCAGGCTGACTTCACCGCTTTGGCCAACATGGCAGGAGCACCGGCGATCAGCCTGCCGATACCGTCGGCCGACTTGCCGGTGGGCCTGCAGTTGATCGGTCGCCGGGGCGATGATGCCCTGGTTTTGAAGGTTGCGGAGTTCATGGAACAGAAACTTTGCTTCAAAGGTGAGGATCTGCCGCTGGAAGACATCGCATGAGCGCCCCGCTCACCTGGCCGAATGATGCCCGTCTCGCCCTCTCCTTCGTCGTCAATGTCGAGGAAGGAGCGGAGATGTCGGTAGCAGATGGCGATCGCGGACCGGAGCCCGTGGACGAACTCGGCGTGGTCTTGAAAAAACCGATCCGCAATCTCGGCAATGAGAGCAATTACCAATACGGCATCAGGGCGGGCGCGCCCCGCGTTCTTAAGCTGCTGCGAGACCATGACATCAAGGCAACGGTCACGGCAGCTGCGCTGAGTTTGGAGCGAGCCCCTGATCTTGCGAAGACCATCGTGACTGACGGCCACGAAGTCTGCTGCCACGGTCATCGCTGGGTCCATCAGTTTCAAATGGACGAAGCGACCGAACGGCAGTTCATTCAAGATGCCGCGGCAAGTCTGGAGCAAAGCACCGGTACCCGCCCTGCGGGCTGGTTGTCCCGATATCTGGTGTCCCCGAATACAAGGCGGCTCCTGATCGAGGCGGGTTTTGCCTATCACATGGACGACTACAGCGACGACCTGCCATTCTGGGTCGAAGAGGACGGACAACCGATTGTTGTCATGCCCTACGCCGTCGATACCAACGACATGAAGCTCTGGACGGCGCCTGCCTATACACCGGAAGATTGGTTGCGCTACGCGATCGACACGTTCGATTGGCTCTATCGCGAGGGTGAGACCGAGCCGAAGATGATGTCGATCGGATTGCATCTTCGGGTGATCGGCCGGCCGGGGCGGATCGGCTATCTGGAAAGATTCATTCAGCATGTCAGGTCTCACGACGCTGTTTGGATCGCATCGCGTAAGGAGATCGCCGCACATTTCGCCGCTGAGAGGCCTTTCGTTTCAGGTTAACGGGACATCGCTTCCTTAGGAGCGGCACCGCAGCAACACTCACAAGTTGATGTCGCGCGATACGTTGACCGATCGGCGCGCCAGCGTGTCTAATGCTGAGATATTGAAACAACGAAGAAGAACGTCGGCGATGGCTGTAGCACTGTCTGACAATGATCTTCTGAAGGACTTCAAGCCGGATTGGATCGCTTGGTTTGAAGAGCATTGTATTCCCGTAAGCTTCGAGCCCGGCGATCATATGATCGAGGGAGGCCATTCGGCGGTAGGGCTCTACCTCTTGCTCGAAGGGGAGGTTGCCGTCCTGGGCAAACGGGGAGACCGGATCGCCAAGCTCGGCGAAGGCGGCGTGGTCGGCGAGATGGCGCTGGTCGATGGCGGTCTGCGGTCTGCCGATGTCTTGGCGGACACACCGGTTTCGACCCTGCTGATGACCAAGCATCAGTTCCAGGCAATCGGCCGCAGCCGGCCGGAGATTGCGCTTGTGGTCATGAGCAATCTTTGCCGCATCATCAGCTCCCGCGTTCGTCATCTTCATCAACTCCTGGATTGATCACGTGCCGGGCGGCAGTGTGGTATGACCACATCATTGGGTTCTCACCTCTTTCGCCAAGATCGATGGTATGCGCCCAAGTTTGGCGGGGCTCTGGTCTGGGCTCATCTGTGAAAGACATACCACTAGCACCCGGCGCGATGCCGCAGACCATTGGAGAGCGTTGATGTCGATCGAAACGGGCATGGCTGGATCGGCTGTTGGCGAAGCCGAAGAGCGGCAGATGCTGGAGGCCATCGGCAAGTGGCTCGAGCGCGAGGTGCGTCCGCATGTGCTCGAGCTGGAGCATGGCGATATCTACCCGGAAGCCATGGTCGAGCAAATGAAGGAACTCGGCCTGTTCGGGGCCACCATCTCGCCCGATTATGGTGGACTCGGCCTTTCGGCCCGGACCTATGCGCAGATCGTGATGATGATCTCCGAAGTCTGGATGTCGCTTACCGGTATCTTCAACTCCCATCTCATTATGGCCTCCGCCGTGCAGCGCTACGGCACCAGCGCGCAGAAGAGCCATTTTCTTCCACGCTTTGCCACGGGCGAGGTCAGGGGCGGCCTCGCTCTGACCGAACCCGACTGCGGCACCGACCTTCAAGCCGTCCGGACACGCGCGGTTCAGGAAGGCAATTCCTCCTATATCATCAACGGCACCAAGACATGGATCTCGAATGGGATCGAAGGCTCCTGCTTCGCCGTTTTGGTCAAGACCGATCCGGAAGCGGAGCCGCGGTCATCGCGGCATGTCGATGTTTCTGGCGGAGAAGGGGGAGGGGTTTCGGGCAAGCCGGAAGCTGGAAAAGCTGGGCTATCACGGGATCGATTCCGCCGAGCTGATCTTCGAAGATTTTCGCATTCCTGCCGACAACCTGATCGGCGGCGAGGAGGGACATGGTTTTCACCATGCGGTCGGCGGGTTGGAAATCGGGCGGATCAACGTCGCATCGCGCGGTGTTGGCCTGGCAACGGCCTCCTTGAATGACTCGGTGCGCTATTCCCAGCAGCGGAAGACCTTCGGCAAGCCCATCTGTCAGCATCAGGCTATCCAGCTCAAGCTTGGCGAAATGGCGACGCGCGTCGAGGCGGCCAAGCTGCTGACGCTCTCGGCGGCAGACGCCTACGACCGGGGGGAGCGCTGCGATATGGAAGCGGGGATGGCCAAATATTTCGCTTCCGAGGCGGCGGTCGAAAACAGCATGGAAGCCATGCGCATCCATGGCGGCTATGGATATTCGAAGGAGTTTCACATCGAGCGCTACTATCGCGACGCGCCCCTGATGTGCATCGGCGAGGGCACCAACGAGATCCAGCGGATCATCATCGCCAAGCAGCTTATCGAGCGGAATCCGGTTTGAGGTTGGTGAGTGGACGATGAAGCTCGACGGTATCAGGGTTGTCGACCTGTCGCTGTTTCTTCCAGGTCCCGCAATGACCCAGATGATGGCGGATCATGGCGCCGAGGTGATCAAGGTCGAGCCGCCGACCGGGGAGCCCAATCGCGAGATCGGGCTGAAGCGCGATGGTGTCTCGACCTTCTTCGCCAACACCCATCGCGGCAAGAAGAGCATAGCGCTCAATCTGAAACATGAGGCGGGCGTCGAGGCATTGCTGCGTCTGGCCGAAACGGCGGATGTATTCGTCGAGGCGTTTCGCCCTGGCGTGGTCGACCGACTAGGCATCAGCCCCTTAACCGTCCGCAACCGGGCGTCCCGGTTGGTTTATGTTTCGCTTTCGGCCTATGGCCAGACGGGGCCCTATGCCGGCCGTCCGGCTCACGACCCGGCCGTGCAGGCGATGGCCGGCACGCTCTCGGTGAATGAGGGTATGGATGGCAAGCCTACCATGGCCGGTGTGGCGGTTGCCGACATGCTGGTTGCTCAGATGGGGCTTGCCGGTGTGATGATGGCGCTGTTTCGACGGGAGATAACCGGGAAGGGAGACTATCTCGATCTTTCGATGATGGATGCGCTGATCGCCTCCATTCCCAACAATCTCGGCCCGCCGATGGTCGAAAATCGTCCGCCCGTGGTCAAGGAGGAGCGAGCCTGGGGCGGGCAGGCGATGCTCAACGTCTACGAGACGAGTGATGGCCGGTTCATCGTTCTCGGGGGAGCTGAGCTCAAATTTGCCTCGAACCTTCTTGGCGCTTTCGACCGGCCTGACCTGATCGAGCTATGCAAGCAGCCGCCGGGTAGGGCGCAAGAGCCGGTGATCCGGTTTCTCCGCGATCTGTTCGCCACCAGAACGCAACAGGAATGGATCGCCTGGATGGACGGCAAGGACATAGCCTTCTCGCCGGTTCAAAATCTTCGTGAAGCGCTGGACGACCCACATCTTCGAGACCGGAACATGGTGGTCAAGGATGAGCGGGGATGGGAGCATATCGGCAACCCGCTCCACTTTGCCGACGAGCCGCCGAGCCCCGAGTTCGCACTGCCGGCAACAGGCGAGCACTCGATCGAGATTCTGCATGGGCTCGGCTATAGCCGGGACGAGCTTGACGAGCTTTCATGCCAAGGCACGGTCCTTCGTCCTTGAGGTGGAGGAGGAAAAAAGCCCGGCTGATGATGTGCGGGTGCGGCTTCAGGGATCACCCACCACGCCGTAGCTCGGCGCTGCGGATGGATTGATCGCGCGGTTGAGATAGTCGATCATCTGCTCTTCATAGGCCTGCCAAAGGGTACGCAGGCGAGCAACCGGATCTTCGTCCTCCCAGTCCACGCGCAGATCGACCAGCGGGAAGGGCTGCGCGTCCGCCACCAGGAGGGCTGCGGAGTGAACCGGCCCCTCCTCACCGCCTGCGGCAAGCCCTGCTTCCAAACCGGAGAGCAATCGCTCGGCCAGATGAGCGTCCTCGCGTGCAGCAAAGCCCTCCGTCATGGCCTCTGGCACAGCATTGCTAGACAGAAGGTTTCCCGCCGCGATGCAGTTCGATTTTTCGCTCACCGCATGGGTGCCCAGGATATTGGAGCCGGTGAAATGCGCCGTTTGGCCGTTCCGATCGACGGCGGTGAGCTGGCGATAGTCGATATGCGGCCTGTTCTCGACAACCCGTGCGATCGCCGAGGCGGCGCTTTGGTTCCGTTCAAGCTCGTCGAGCACGAGGGTTGCCAGATACGGGTTGGTAATGTTCTGCGTGGCAACCGCCCCGACGCCGGCGCGGGCATGGGGGCAGCGCGCACCGACGCAGATCGAAGAGGTGGTGATCGCGACACCGAACATACCGGTGCGTGCACATCGGCCCGCAATCGAAAACGTCATTCGGCGATCTCCTTCCTCACGCGGCCATCGCTCATCACATCGCTTGCCATGCGCCGCGCCAGATAGCGCTCGAAATCATGGATCTCGCGTTCCAGCCAGCTCAGCGGACCGGGGGCTGCATAGCTCGATTGCGCGCCTGTAAAGATACCCTCGACGAGGAAACGATCTTCGGCATTCACCATGTCGAAGAATTGCTTGACCTCTTGAATCCAAGCCTCCTGGTCATTCAAGCCTGCATGCACTTCAGGCGCTAGCGCAGCACCGAACCGCACATTCACTTCGCCAACCCCCTTCGGGCGCAGCGAAAGATACCAGAGATGATCGGGGGCTAGAACATACATGTGACAGGGAAAGACCGTCGGCATCACCGAGGTGTGACGCCAGTCGCCTTCAAGGCTGGTGTTGTCCGCATGCGCGCGGCCGTAGCTTGCGGTCTCGGACTTGGCGAAGGTTTGGTAGGTGAATGCCTCATAGGTCTCTTCAGGAAACCGGGTCTCCCTGACCGGGAACCAGGCGCCGACGGTCTCCTTGTGCGCCACCGGCAAGTGATAGCCTTCCATGAAATTCTCGGTGAGCAGCTTCCAGTTGGTCTGCCAGACATGATCCTCACGCACGATCGGTACATAGCCGGCCATATTGTACCGGCCGACTACATCCAAAAGCGGTGCCAAGAGGTTGCTCACCGGTTCGGCATCGGGATTGAGCGTGACGTAGATCCAGCCCTGCCAGATTTCCGTCCTGATCTCCGGCAGGCAGATCTTGGATTTGTCGAAGCCTGCCGACCACTTCATCTGGCCGGCGCCAATCAGCCGGCCGTCGAGATTATAGGTCCAGGCATGGTAGGGACAAACGATTCGTCCTGTATGACCGCTGCCCTCCACAAGCTGCATCATGCGGTGACGGCAGACGTTCGAGAAGGTTCGAACACTGCCCTTTCGATCACGCACACAGAAAACCGGCTCGCCTGCAATCGAGAAGCTCAGATAATCGCCGGACCTTGGGAGATCGGCTGCCAGGCCGGCACAGACCCAGTCTTGCCGAAAAATCTGTTCCTTCTCCAGATCAGCGACATCCTGCCGCCAGTAAATGGCGGGCGGCAAACCAGTTGCCGTTTCCAAAGGCTGAGAGGCGATTTCGCCGAGCTGGTGCAGCACGAAATCGAGTGGTGGATGGTCCTGGAGCATGGCCGGCTGGTCTCAATCGGGGATAACGGCGGTCACTTCGATCTCGACCACCCATTCGGGGCGGGCAAGGGCGGGCACGACAAGGCCAGTCGAACAGGGAAAGACGCCCTTCAGCCACTTGCCCATTTCCCGGTAGACCGCATCGCGGTAGCGGATGTCGGTCAGATAGACCACGATCCGGCAAACATGGTCGAGCGAGGCGCCGGCTTCCTCCAGCAGCATCTTGATATTGGCCATGGCCTTTTCCGTCTGCCGGGCGGCGTCACCGATATGCAGCGATTCCCGGGATTCCAGATCCTGCGCCACCTGTCCGCGAAGAAACACCATCGTGCCACGCGCCTTGACGGCCTGGCAAAGATCATTGTCGAGGTTCTGCTCGGGATAGGTTTTCTTGGTATTGAAGGGCCGGATTCGCTCATGGACGGTCATTTTTTCCCCAATTCGGCATGATATCTTCCTTGTTGCGGCCTTCCAGGACCAATTGACGTGGTCAAATCATTATTCTGCGGCATCTTTTTGTGCTCCCCAGACACGATCAGACAGGCCGGCAGCCTTATGCGCAAAGTCCAGCGGGCCGCCCCAATCGAAATTGCGATAGACGGCGGCCAGATGGGCAAAAGGCGGCGACTGGGCGAATAGCTGGAAGGTCAGCCGGTGTCCGGCATAGTCGGAGTTCAGGAGATCTCTTGCCATCGCCAGGAGTTTTCGCCGGTCCTCCGCCAGCCAGTCGTCATTGATGGTGTAGAATTTGTCCAGCCAGGGCTTGGTTTCGGGATGCTCGAACGCGGCGGCATCCGGGGTTACGCAGATCTGGCCGCCGCAGAGCTCCCGCGCCAGATGCATCATTTTCGGGAGGTTGGTCATCGCATGAACGCGCCCGGTGAACAGCAAGGACTGGTTCGGCATGAGGAGGCCGTTCGGGCTCTCTTCAGCGGTCGCGATCGAGGCGGTCAGATGTGCGTTGATGCCTTCCCGCCAGACCGCAAGTTCGGAAAGCTTTTCCTGCACGGCCTGCTGCTTGTCGAGGCCGGTCTGGCGGACATTCCATAGAGCCGCACCAATCATCAGATCCGCAAACGACAAGGTGCGCTGGATGAAGGGGAAGGCGGAATAGCGGTGCAGTGTCGTGCGGATGAACGCGGCGGCGCGTGTATGCTGGTAAAAGAGCACATCCTCCCAGGGCACCAGCACGTCGTCGAGGATCATCAGCGTGTCGATCTCATCCACCCGGTTGGAGAGCGGATAATCGCGCGCAGGGGCGCGGCCGGCTAAGCCGGTCCGGCAGATATGCTTTACCCCGGGCGCATTCATCTTGACGATGCAACCGAGCGCATAGTCCGAAAGCTTGGCATCGCCCCAATTCGCGATGGTCGGCTTCAGGAAGGCCTGGTTGGAATAGGCAGCCGCAGTTTCGTATTTAGCGCCGCGGATGACGATCCCCGCATCGGTTTCCTTGACCACATGCACCAGCATGTCCGGATCCTGGTCCTGCGGCCGCTTGGAGCGATCTCCTTTTGGATCGGTGTTGGCCGAGACGTGGAACGGATCATGCTTGATCGCTTCCCGGATATGGCGCTCGATATTCTCGGCGAAGCGTGGATCGATCTCGTTCAGGATATTCTTGCCGTCCCAAAGGGACCACATCTCGCCGATGGTCTCGTCGCCCATCCGCGTAACGATGCCGCCGACATCGTGCATGACAAGATCGACTGCCTCCCTCTTGTCCGCCCAGTCTTTCTGCGCATAGGGAAGACGGAGGCCGATTGCAAAGCGCTCGCCGTCTTCCTCATAGGTCATGACATCTTGGGTCGCCATGTCATGCTGCATGTCGTAGATCCGGGCGCGGATGTCGACCACCGGTTTGAACGCGGGATGGTCGGTGACATCCGAGACGGGCTCGCCGTTGATCCAGACGTCACGGCCGTCTCTGATGGAAGCGCGGTAGTCCTCACCGGTTCTAATCATTTTTTCCGTACCTATTGTTGGTTCAGGTCAATGCTGCAGCGTCTGAAGTGTTCGGTAAGCTCGGCGCGAATAGGCAAGCGGCTGACGCTCCGACGAGCAAGCCAGCCGAACCCGGCCGGTGATGATCCGATGGGTGCCGGCATCCCGGCTGGTTTCCAGGAGACAATCGAAACTGGCCGTAGCGGTTTTAAGAAGCGGGGCGCCGGTAAGAGCTTCCCGCCAATCGCCTCGGCTGAAATCGAAGGCGGCTCCTTCATCCGGCCTGCCGGCAAAGCAGTTCGCAAGATCGCTCTGGTTCGTACTCAGCATATTCACGCAGAAGACGCCGTTCGTATCGATCGCTGCGACAGCGGGGCTTCGCTGGTTGATGCAGGCAAGTACAATCGGCGGATCGGCGGACACCGACACCACGGCGCTGACCGTGATACCGAAACAGCCGGCGGGGCCATCGGTCGTGATGATCGAGACGGGTGTGGCTGCGGCTGCCATCGCCTCGATAAAGGTGGACGGGCTCTCAAGACGATCATCATCGCGAAAAGTGTGCTCTGCTGACATGGGCATATCCACCGGACGACCCTCCCCTGATTACACGATGACTTTGACGCAGATTGCTGAATAACGAAAATTGTTTCTTTTTTGTTTTTGCATAGGCAGATACTATACAGGGTATGATCCGTTACACGCTCCGCCAGCTCCAATATCTTGTTGCCTGCATCGACGCCGGATCGCTGGCAGCCGCTGCGGAAAAGCTCAGCGTCTCGCAGCCGTCGATTTCAACCGCGATCGCCAAGCTGGAGGCCGATCTGGGCGTGCAGCTTTTGCTGCGCCGCCATGCACAAGGCGTTACGCCGACGGCCAGCGCGGAACGTCTGCTCCCGTCGGCGCGCAGCCTCTTGAGCCACGCGATCGATCTGCAGCGCCAAGCCAGGGCCACCGGCGATGCGGTGGCGGGCGATCTCCGCCTTGGGAGCTTCGTCACCCTTGCTCCCACTTTTCTACCGGGACTGATGGCAGACCTGAGCGATCTCTATCCCGCCCTCAGGCTGCAGCTTGGCGAGGGCACCCAGGATCAGCTCATCGATGGCCTTCGCCAAGGCCGTCATGAGATGGCTTTGCTCTACGAATTGGACCTGCCGGATGATTTGCGCTCGATCGAGCTTGCCAAGGTCGCCCCGCATATTTTGCTGCCCAGGGGCCACAGGCTGGCGGACCAGGCCGACATCGCCCTTGAGCAGCTAGCCGACGAGCCGATGATTCTCTTGGATGTGGCACCGAGCCGGGCGTATTTCACCGGTATGCTCAAAGCCGCCGGCATCGAGCCCAGGATCGCGTTCAGCTCTCCCTCGCTCGAGCTGGTACGCGGGCTGGTCGGCCGCGGGCTCGGCTATTCATTGCTGGTTACCAGACCGTCCGGCGATGTCAGCTATGACGGTCAGCCCCTTGCCGTCTGCGCGGTCAGGGATCCGGTCGAAAGGAGCCGGATCGTCCTGGCCATGCTTCAAGCGCTCCGTCCAACACGGGTGATGTCGGCCTTCGAAGCTTTCGCGATCGCCTATTTCAGCAAGGCCCAAACGGGAGATAAGATACCTTGATTGGGACCGGCCAGGAGCCACGTCGGCCATTGGGGCCTGGATTTCGGAGGTGATGTCCTGGCTCGCCACTATGCGAAACAATCTCGCTAGCCCTATGATCATTGACGCGATAACAGTGGAAGTGCCTTTTCAAACAAATCTATTCTGCCGGCTTTAGGCGTTTATCCTTCTGGCGTTGAAGGAAGGTAAACGTCGTTTTTGTACTAGCGAACTGGAGGTCAAAGACCGAGTTGCCTAGGGGAGAGGACCAGGATCTGTCGGTCGACGAACTGCTCGCCACAGATCTCGGCGAGCTAACGCGCAAGGCTGCGGCCGTCCGTGATCACCGGTGGGGGAGGGCGGTCACCTATTCGCGAAAAGTGTTCGTGCCGCTCACCAATATGTGCCGGGACACCTGTGGCTATTGCGTTTTCGTGAAGCATCCAAGCTCGCCCGAAGCGCGGATCATGACGCCGGACGAGGTGCGGAACGTGGTGCTGGCGGGCGAAAAACTCGGCTGCAAGGAAGTTCTCTTTTCACTTGGTGAAAAGCCGGAGCTTCGCTACGACCTGGCCAGGGATCGTCTGAGCGAGCTCGGCTATAGGCGGATGACCGACTATCTCCGCGACATGTGCGCCTGGGTCATCGCCGAAACCAGCCTTGTTCCCCATATCAATGCCGGTTCGCTCGTCGACGATGAGATCGCCATGCTGAAGCCGGTCTCGGGCTCGATGGGTATGATGCTGGAGAATGTGTCCAGAAGGCTGATGGCAAAGGGCATGCCGCATCATGCCTGCCCGGACAAAGTGCCGTTGCAGCGCCTTCGCACCCTGGAGCGAGCGGGGGAGGCCCGCGTGCCGTTCACGACGGGCATTCTGATCGGCATCGGCGAGACGTTCGAGGAGCGCATCGATAGTCTCGTGGCGATCCGGGAGGCTCATCTGAAGTACGGCCACATCCAGGAGGTGATCGTTCAGAACTTTCAAGCCAAGAAGGGCATCGCGATGGCGGATCACCCTGAGCCCACATCTGACGACATGCTGCGCACGCTCGCGGCGGCGCGTCTGATCCTGCCCGCCGAGATCAGCCTTCAAGCACCGCCCAATCTCAGCAAGCGGCACCAAGCCTATATCGCTGCCGGAATCAATGATTGGGGCGGGATCTCACCGCTGACCATCGATCATATCAACCCGGATCATGCCTGGCCCGAGATCGATCGCCTGCGGGCGACGACGGAAGCGTGCGGCTATGAATTGAAGGAGCGTTTGACGGTTTATCCCGATTTTCTGAATGCCGCGCGTGGCTATCTAGCACCGGCTGTTGCCGACAAGCTGAAACCGATGGCCCGCAGCGACGGCCTCGCTGCCGATCAGCGGATCCAATGACATGACGGAGGTGATCGACATCCGGGATCCGGATCTCGGCAAAGCCTCGGCACCAATCGCCCGCATCCTGGAGCGGCCCTTCCTAGGCGAGGAAATCTCGATCGAAGAGGCGACGACCCTGTTCGGCGCGTCGGGCGCGGACCGGGATACGCTGTTTCGGACAGCGCACATGCTTCGGCGCATGACCAAAGGCGACCGGGCAAGCTTCGTGGTCTGCCGCAATATCAACTTCACCAATATCTGTTATATGGGCTGCCAGTTCTGCGGCTTTGCCAAGCGCCGGGAGCAGGACGGCGCCGAGGTGCTGGATCTGGGCGAGATCGTGCGGCGCGCCAGGGAAGCCGTCGAGCGCGGCGGCACCGAAGTCTGCATTCAAGGCGGGTTAAATCCTGATCTTCGCTGGCAACATTATCTTGATATCGTGAAGGCGATCAAAGCCGAGCTTCCCGATCTCCATATCCATGCCTTCTCTCCCTTCGAGGTCTGGTATGGCGCCAGGCTCAGCAAGATGCCGTATGGGGACTATATCCGAGGGTTGAAGGAAGCAGGCCTGGGCTCGATGCCCGGCACGGCTGCCGAGATCCTGGATGTAACCATTAGAAGGCAACTCACTCGCGACAAGCTCAGCGCCGAGGATTGGGTAACGATCATCAAGGCCGCTCACCGGGTCGACATGCCGACCACGGCGACCATCATGTATGGCCATATCGATCAGCCCCATCACTGGGCCGCCCATCTCGGCCTTTTGCGCGATATCCAAAAGGAAACCCAGGGCTTCACCGAGCTGGTGCCGCTGGGCTTCGTTCATCATGACAGCCCGCTCTACAGACGCCGGAGCGACGTGCGTCCCGGTCCGACCAGGGATGAAAGCCTGAAGATGCACGCGGTTGCCAGGGTCATGCTTCATGGCCTGATCGACAATATCCAGGTGTCCTGGGTCAAGCTCGGCCATGAGATGGCGGTGAAGATGCTGCACTGCGGTGCCAACGATCTCGGAGGCACCCTGATGAACGAGAGCATCAGCCGCGCCTCCGGTGCCAAACATGGACAGGAGGTGACACCCTCCGAGATGGTCGATTTGATCCGCTTAGCAGGTCAGGTTCCGTTCCAGCGCAACACGCTTTACGACGTGCTCGAGGTTTTCGGCGATCACGATCCGCTTGATATCGCGCCACTGGTCACGCGCGAGGGCAGGGGGCCGCTCGACTTCCTCGAGCCCGCTTAGAACGAGCCGCAACCGATCACGCGCCGGTCATCCAGGGTGGCTGATCTTTCAGGATGGCGAGCGATCGCCTATATGACGTGCATGCAGAAATCAGAGGAGCGCTTATGCTGACGACCGAACTCTATATCGATGGCCAGTGGCAGCCCGCCATGGCCGGCGGCACCTTCGACATCATCGATCCTGCGACCGAAGATGGGGTCACGACGGCTGCACAGGCTGAGCGAGCCGATGTCGAGGCGGCGATCAAGGCCGCGCACGCCGCCTTTCAAAGCTGGCGCCATGTTTCCGGCTGGGAACGGTCCAAGGTGCTTAGGAAGACTGCCCAGCTGCTGGCGGAGCGCTCGGAACGGATTGCGCACCAATTGACCTTGGAATGCGGCAAGCCTCTCGGCCAGTCCAAGGCGGAGCTAGCCTCTGCTGTCGAGCTGATCGACTGGTATGCCGACGAGGCGAGGCGGATCTTCGGGCAGACCCTGCCTGGACGAACCGGTAACAATCGCTTCATGACGGTCTATGAGCCTGTCGGTGTGGTTGGCGCCTTCACTGCCTGGAACTTTCCGGTCCTGCTGCAGTCGCGGAAAATTGCGCCAGCGCTCGCCAGCGGGTGCACCATCGTCGCGCGCCCGGCCGAAGAAGGCACAGGCGCCGTGGTCGAGCTGGTGAAGTGCTTTATCGATGCTGGCGCGCCCAAGGGCACGGTCAATCTCGTCACCGGCCTGCCGGAGGTTATTTCCGAGACCATCATGGACAGCGCCCTGGTGCGCAAGGTCTCGTTTACCGGATCGATCCCCGTTGGGCAGCATCTGATGCGCCGGGCTGCCGACACGGTGAAACGGATGTCGATGGAGCTTGGCGGTCATGCGCCGGTGATCATCCACGAAGATGTCGATCCGGTGAAAACCGCAATTGCCGCCGCTGCCGGAAAATCCCGCAACAACGGTCAGGTCTGCGTCTCACCGACCCGTTTTTTCGTCCATAAGAAACATGAGAAGGTGTTCAGCGAGACCTTCGTAGGGGCGCTTTCCAAGATGAAGATCGGTCATGGTCTGGAGCCCGATACCGAAATCGGCCCTTTGATCAACAAGAAGCGTCTCGACTTTGTCGAGCAAATGGTTGAGGACACGCGCAGCGAAGGGGCGACGGTTGCTTGCGGCGGTAAGCGTCCCGCTGACAAGAACAAGGGCTTTTTCTACGAGCCGACCGTCTTTACCGATGTGAACGACGACATGCGTGTCATGAACGACGAGCCGTTCGGTCCGATTGCGCCGGTGACGACTTTCGAAGACTTCGATGAGGTCATCGCCCGCGCCAACAGTCTCTCCTACGGCCTTGCAGGCTATGTCTTCACCGGCAGTCAGGAACTGGCGATGAAGACCATGGAAGGCCTGCGTACCGGTATCGTCGGGGTCAACAACTATGTTGCGGCGGCCACCGAAATGCCGTTTGGCGGTGTCAATCATTCGGGCTTCGGCCGGGAAAATGGCCCGGATGGTCTGCTTGACTACATGGATGTCAAGTTCGCCAATATCATGATGGGTTAGGCAGAGCACGGAGCTATTCATAAGAAAGGGCCGATCGCCTGCTAACGATCGGCCCTTTCTCTATTGCTTGTAGAAGCTGCCTATTCAGCCGTCGCTTCTTTGAGATACGCGATCACATTGGCCCGGTCTTCGTCCTTCTTCAGACCTTTGAATGCCATTTTATTCTTGGGGATGAAACCCTTCGGGTCGGCGAGGTAGTCGTTCAAGGTCGCCTCATCCCAAGTGATCCCGGCGCCCTTCATGGCCTTCGAATATTTGAAACCCTCAACGCTGCCGGACTCGCGGCCGAATACGCCGATCAGATGCGGCCCAAGTCGATTTTTCTTCTTGTCGACCACATGGCAGGCTTTGCACTTCTTGAACACCTTTTCGCCCGCAGCCGTGTCGCCCTCGGCCATGGCTAGAGGCATTGCCACCGTCAACGCCGCAGTGAAACCCAGCAAGCCTGCGGCTTTCTTGATGATTGTCATAAGATTATAGTCCCTCATTGTCATCGTCAGATCGAACTTCTTTTTCGAACCTTCTCGCAGCACCATTCAACATTTTGTCGACGCCTGCACATCATGAAGCAGGCTATAGAAGCACACTAAACTGACTTCTTGAACAGCGGATGAACAATCCGTAACGATAT
Source organism: Geminicoccaceae bacterium (assembly GCA_965204405.1). Taxonomy (GTDB): domain Bacteria; phylum Pseudomonadota; class Alphaproteobacteria; order Geminicoccales; family Geminicoccaceae; genus JANQPX01. The sequence goes on along the minus strand of CBDBEN010000005.1, from coordinate 3,040,125 downwards.
CCTTCGCACAGATGTGCGCCACTCTGTCACCATCGCTTCTGACATGGGGGCAGGTCGAAGAGAGGTCAAATTCTCTCCCATGACAGATCTTCAAACCTGGGCGAGGATTGCAATCGCCGAAAGTGATCCCAGACTCGATAGCTTACAGAATCACTGGAGCTCCATGGTTCGTTTGAACTCAATGGTTTCGTTGCTTTTTATCTTGTAGTTCAGCGCCCACTCGCTGTCGCAAAGAAAGACCGGCAGGTCGTTGCGATCGAGCACGATGTGGTTTTTGTTCTGATCGATGAATTTATCCAGTGCTGACGGATCATCGGAACTCAGCCATCTTGCCGTAGTGTAGGCAACGCCGTCGAAGCCGAGGTCGACCTTATATTCCTGCGCTGCCCTCGAGACCAGCACATCCAGTTGGAGCACGCCGACCACGCCGACGATCCAGTTGCCGCCGACCGATGGCTTGAAAACCTGGATAAGCCCTTCGTCGGCGAGGTCGTCCAGAGCGCTGCGCAGTTGCTTAATACGGCTGGTGTCGCCAAGTCTCACGCGGCGAAGGATCTCCGGCGCAAACACCGGGAGGCCGGTGAAACGGAGGTTCTCGCCTTCCGAGAAGGTATCACCGACGCGGATCGTTCCATGATTGGGAATGCCGATGACATCACCCGGCATCGCGCCCTCGACGATTTCACGATCCTTCGCGAGAAACAGGATTGGGCTGTGAACCATAAGGTCCTTTTCGGTTCTGACCTGACGGAGTTTCATGCCGCGGCGAAAACTCCCCGACGACAATCTGAGAAACGCCACCCGATCCCGATGGTTCTTGTCCATATTGGCCTGAACCTTGAAGACGAAGCCGGTCACGGCCTTCTCGGAGGGCTGTACGGCCCGGCCTTCCGCCGGGCTGGGACGGGGAGGCGGGGCATGTTCGGCAATCACGTCGAGCAGCGCGCCGACACTATAATCCTTCAAGGCACTGCCGAAGAGAACCGGCGTCAAATGGCCTTCGAGATAAGCTTGGCGATCAAAGGCCGGATAGGCGCCGGCCGCCAGTTCGAGATTGTCCCGCGCGGGTTCGAGCACGCTTACCGGCACCCGCGCTTCGAGCGCTTCGTCAGTCGGACCATTACAGGGCACGGTCATGTCGAAACGCTCGCCATAGCCCTCGCTGCTGGTCAGAAAGTCGTCCGATCGTAAATCGTAACAGCCGGCAAAGGCCGTTCCCATGCCGATCGGCCAGACCATGGGGGCGATGTCGAGCGCCAGTTTTTCCTGGACCTCATCCAGTAGTTCGAACGGATCGCGTCCCTCGCGGTCGACCTTGTTGACGAAGGTGATGATCGGAATGTCCCGGAGCCGGCAAACCTCGAACAGTTTGAGCGTTTGCGCCTCGATACCCTTGGCTGCATCGATGACCATGACCGCACTGTCCACCGCGGTCAGCGTACGATAGGTGTCCTCGGAAAAGTCTTCATGGCCAGGCGTGTCCAGAAGGTTGAAGACCAGCCCCCGGTGGACGAACGTCATCACCGAACTGGTCACCGAAATACCCCGGTCCTGTTCGATCTTCATCCAGTCCGAGCGTGCACGCCGCCGCTCGCCGCGAGCCTTGACGTCGCCCGCCAAATGAATGGCGCCGCCTTCGAGGAGCAGTCTCTCGGTCAGTGTGGTTTTACCGGCATCGGGATGCGAAATGATCGCAAACGTCCGCCGGCCTGCTTGGTCGGTCGACATGACCAGAACTCGACTTAAAGGTTGAGGAGCCCTCTATTTAGGCAACCGGCGGCCTGATGTCGAGAACATGGCACCGTGCCGTGGGGACTTTATGCGGAGGCTTGCTGGAAGGTGGCAATCTGCTTTGGCGTGGCGGCCAAGTTTCATCAGGCCTTCAGAGAACGGGCATCGATTTTTCTCATACGGGGATGTCAAATTTGTTCGTCTCCACTATAACGGCAGATGTGTTAGCGAGGATTGGGGGAGCTTTCGTCGTTAAGCGCGTGTCACGCCGCACTCAGTTCGCTTTTGGGGCAATAGCCTCCCGCGAACTCATTGCCGGTCCGTATTGGGCCAGCCATCGGTCTGTTCAGATGGCGGCATCAATCGCACCGGTGAATTGGCTGGTCTTCTTTGAAGATCGGGCAGTCTGTTGTTGGCTGGGGAGATTGTGGTGGCCATGATCATGGCCCAAAGCTATCTCCGCCATGATCATATAGGTGGCGTATCTTTCTGACTTTAAGGAGGTCTATGTCGATGAGATCGGCTCTTTGTTGCGCATGGTTTGCGGTCCTATGGGGTTTGGCGATCGAAACGATCCAGGACGCGACCGCAGCACCCGGTGATCGCTGGCTGGTCATCCGCACCAATGTCAATGTGAGATCGGGTCCGAGTCTCGATAACGGCGTCGTCATGACGATCAACCCTGGCGAGGAGATCGTGGAGATTAGCTCGGAGGGGGAATGGTACTATCTCGATTTCCCCAATCGCAACAGCAAAGGCTGGATCTACGGCCCGCTGCTGGATGCTCCCGTGGTTACCGGCAACAATACGGCGACCTCGACCTCCGAGGCTCCTCAAGCCGGCGCCGAAGCTCCGCTTGCAGCGGCGACGCCTGAGCGAGTCACGGCGCCGGCACCCACGGCACCGCGAAACCAGGTGCTCGCATCTCGAGATTTTGCGCAACGCGATGATGCGAGGCAGAGAAAGGTCTCGCGTTACGATCCCGGAAAAAGCCAGACCTATACCGATGGCAAGTCTTGGCTCAAAGGTGATCCCGTCAATGGTGCGAAGGTCTTCTACAAATGCGGATCCTGTCATGCCACCGAGCGCGGCCTCAACTCCATCGGCCCGAGCTTATGGGGTATCGTTGACAGTGCCCCTGCCCAGGTGCCTGGTTTCGGCTATTCGGCGGGAATGAGGAAGTTTGCCGCAGAGGGAGCTATTTGGGATGAGGAAACGCTGGATGAGTTCATCCGCCGTCCGCCTCGGCTGGTTCGCGGTACGTCCATGCCGTTCAGTGGCATCCGCAGCGACAAGGACCGGCGGGACCTGATCGCCTATCTGCGACAGCATGGCAGCAGCAGCTACAGCAGCAATCCGACCTCGACGCGGCTGACGTCGAACAGATAGAAAGATGCGATCAACGATCTACCTTGGAATAGCGGGTAGGATCGTTGTCTTTCCAGGAGCACATCAAACGGGGCTGACTAGCCCGATGTGCTCCTGTCTTTCCCAGATTGACGCCCACGCTTGCCAATTGGGTGAGGCAACCTGATTGGCTCTCGACGGTGGGATGTGTGGTCAGGCAGCGCAATGTTCCGCTGACCTGATCTCTATGGCTTAACGATTTCATCGTAGAGCCATCCTTACCCTTGATACCCTGGGAGTTCACCCGCCAGAAAAAGGGGGGGGAGACTCCCAGGGTATCAAAAGGGGCAGGAACGGGAGTCCGCTGGAGAGAGGGGGGGCGTCAAGACAATTACCCCAAAGCCTTAGCCTGGAATGACGGTGCCCGCTTGATCCAGCTCTGTTCTCAATGGGAGCAACCCGCTTTGCTCATCACTCCGCAATATTGGCTCTGAATCGTTCGATCGAGGCGCGATGGTGCTCATATTCAAGGCGGCCGATGGAGATTTCCTCGTCATAGTGCTTGTGAAATCGCTCGGCGGCACGATCAGCAACGCTCTGCTTGTTCTCCTCTTCCGCAAGGCGATGCTCCAGAAGAGCGGCCAGAAGATGGTTCGGCACGATGGCCTTCATACGCTCGGTAAACTCCTTGGCCTTCTCAATATCGCCTGCCGCCGCATGAATGAGGCCCACATGGTAGAGCGCGTCGGCATCCATGCTCTCCAGCATTTCATAGGCGGACACGGCCATGGGCGTGAACTGCTCGACCTCCGCTCGATTGCCCTGCTCATCCGCCATCATAACACGATTGAACAGCCGATCAGCGGCCTCGCGCGGTGACATCGTCGATAGATCAGGCGGCTGACCGGCTGCCGCTCTCGGAGGGGTGGTCGCCGTCGGGCCTGTTGCAACCGGTTGATTGCCGATGTCGATCACGGAGGCAAAAAGCAAGGCGAGGGCGACCAATACGACGACCGCGGATGCCAAGACGGTCATTGTTTGCGGTGTCAGCCAGCCACCGCCCGACAGCGATTTGCCGCAGTGCTGACAATAGCGCGCGCCGCCCTGGGCTCTGCTCCCGCAGGACGGGCAGGCCACCGAGCCCGACGAGGTCTGGCCTGGGCCATTTGGTGTTTTCCTCGCCTTACCGCCTCGACCGCCGTTTTTCCGCGCTATCGTGCTCATCTCTTAAGGGCTCTCTTTATAGAAGACAAAAATGAAACCGAAGCATGCCAAGTTGCTAGACGGCCTCCCTCTATATTGTACAGAACGAATTGTCGAATATTCCATCTTTGCCCACTAATCATCGATCGCGCAGGTGACATTGAGCAATACCTGCCGGCGCTCGTTCATCACCAGACGAACGGCCCGCTCCAAGGCGTCCGGCAGGGCGGTCGGGTCATCGATCCGCTCGCCATGGCCATTGCTTGCCTCGATGATTTTTTCGTAAGCCGGTGCAGGGCTAAGAGAGGAAAGCGGCATGCGGTTGGCACGGCTGGCATGGCCGTCAGGATAGACCGCGCGAGTCGATTTTCGCACCGCGTTCCAGACTTCGTTGTTGAACACCAGGGTCAGCAGGGGAATATCCAGCGCCTCGGCGACCTGATGGCAGGCAATCGGGTTGGCGAACATATAGGAGCCATCCCCGACCGCGGCGATCACCAGCCGCTCCGGTGCTGCTAGCTTGGCGCCGAGCGCCGCCGGCATACCCCAACCGAGACCGCCCGCCAGCGAGTGGCTAAGGAGGCCCTCTGGCTGTTTGAAGGTCATGAAATCGGCTTGGATGCCGAGTTCATTGACGACAATGGCGTCGTCGGGAATGGCCCGATCGAGGCAATGGCTGATCCAGGCGGCCGTCATCGGCTGTCGGCTGCCGGCTTCCGCCCGCGCCGATCGTTTGGTCTTCTCATCCTCGATGCGCGGCAGCAGGGCGGCACGCCGGGATTTCACCGCGCCCGCAGGAGGTTTGATAATCTTGGCCAGGCCATCGAGTGCTTTCGCCGTATCCCCCTGGATCGCCAGAGCCGCAGGAAAACTGCGCATCGGGAGATCGGTGAAGTAAGGATCAGACCCAAGCTGAATAACACGGCAGTCGGCCGCCGGCTGGTGGCGGGTCGGGATCCAGGGAACCAGCGCATCCACAACCAGGATGACGTCTGCGTCCTCGATCCATCCTTTGACATCAAAGCCTGCATGATAGGGGTGATCGCTCGCCATGCCGAGGCGTGACGCCCAGAAATGGACGACCGGAACGGCAAGCTTTTCCGCCAGCCTTGAAAGTGGCTCGAAGGTTGCCGCGGAACCGCGACCGACGATGATCAGCGGCCGCTCGGCCTCGGCGAGCATGGCAGCAGCCTGCTCGACCGCGTCGCCATCAGGGGAAGGCGAGGCTGGTATCGGCATCCGGGATTTTTCTTGAGTCTCTGAGCTATCACACGGTTCTGCCAGCACCTCACGCGGCAAGCTGAGATAGACAGGCCCCTTCGGTTCGCTCATGGCGATCGCAAGCGCGCGATCGATGATTGCCTCGACCTGCTCGCCATAGCGAAGTTCGTAATCCCACTTCACCACCTCGCGTAGCATGCCCGCCTGATCGAACATCTCCTGGCCCCAGTGGATCGGCAGATCGCGGGAGCCGATGCGGCCGGCTTCGGTAATCGGGGTCCGGCCGGAGGTGAAGAAAATCGGCACATTGTCGCGCGCGGCGTTGATCAGCCCCATCAGCGCATTCGCCGTTCCAACATTGACGTGAAACATCACGGCCTGGGGCCGTCCTGTAACGAGATAGTAGCCGTGAGCCATGCCGACGGCGACATTCTCATGAGTAATGGCGACGGCTTCCGGCATGTCGAGCCCGGCAGTCTTGCCACGGGTCAGCCCCTCGATAATCGGTGCGAAGTCGGTGCCGGCATTAGCAAATAGCCAGTCGACACCGCGTGCTTTCAGGAGGCTGAGATAGGCTTCCGCGACCGTTTCCGGGGAGGCTTTTTTCTGGGCCCGTTCGGCGGGGCGTTTCTTGGTAGCCATCTCTTCTTTCCTCACTGATATTCGCTCGTGCCAGCCGGTTTCAATTCTGGCTTTTGCTACCCCTCCGGCCCGCCGTCTCCCCAGCTGAGGCGGTCATACACACCTCGGCATAGGCAGGTGAAAGGAAAGCATGGAGCAGGTCAGCCGCCGGCCTGGCTGTTGTCACGCGATAGCGTCGCCCCTGCCATTACCACCATTGAAGTTGCGCCGGGCTTCGGCAAAGCCTTTGAGTCTCTGCTCGACCCGATGGTTGATGCTTCCTTCGGGAAACCGTCCCTCCGCGTCACGGGACCCTGCCGGCATACCAGTCAGCAGCTCGATCCCCTGATCGATGGATGGGACGGCGTAGATGTGAAACTTGCCTTCCTTCGCTGCCGACACGACCTTTGGGCTGAGCATGAGATTGCGGACATTGGCGGGCGGAATCAAAACACCTTGCTCGCCGGTCAGACCCCGATGCTCGCAGATCTCGAAAAAGCCCTCGATCTTCTCGTTGACGCCGCCGATCGCCTGGATGTCTCCATGCTGATTGACCGATCCGGTGACCGCGAGAGACTGCTTGATCGGCACGTCCGCAAGCGCGGAAAGCAGGGCATAAAGTTCCGTCGAAGACGCGCTGTCGCCATCGACCCCGCCATAGGATTGTTCGAACACCAGGGTGGCCGCAAGTGACATCGGGATGTCTTGAGCAAAGCGCGCTGCAAGGAAGCCGGAGAGGATCAAGACGCCTTTGGTGTGGAGCGGGCCGCCAAGCTCGACCTCGCGCTCGATATCGACGACACGGCCATTGCCGACGCCGACGCGAGCACTGATCCTGGTCGGTTTGCCGAAGCTGAAGCCGCCGAGCTGCAACACGCTCAACCCATTGATCTGACCGACGTCGGCACCGTCGGTATCGATCAGGATCGTCTCGTCCGTGATCGTCTCGTAGGAACGCTCACGGACTCTAGAGACACGCCGCTCCTGCTGCTCGAGCGCTTGTTCGATGTGATCGGTGGACAAGACATCCTGATCTTTCTCCGCCGCCCAGAAATCGGCCTCGCGAATGAGATCGATGACCGGGCCCATACGTACCGAAAGCTTGTCGGATGAGCCGGACAGCCTGGCACTATGGTCGATCACCCGGGCGACGGCAGTTCTGTCCAATGGACGAATATCTTCTCGCTTGGCGACGGAGCCTAGCAGTCGCGCGTAGAGAAGGTCGGCTTCGCGTTCCCGGGGCAGCACTTCCTCAAAATCGGCAGCGACCTTGAAGAGATCGTTGAAATCCGGATCGAGGGCGGCGAGCTGGTAATAGAGCTGCCGATCGCCGAACAGCACCACCTTGACGTCAAGGGGAATGGGTTCGGGCTCGAGGGAGGTGGTGGTCATCGGGTTTGCTGCAGCACCCGGCGCTTCGATCTTGATGCAGCTGTTGCGAAGCGCACGCTTCAGAGCATCCCAGGCATAAGCTTCGCCCAAGAGTTTCCTTGCCTCAAGAAGCAGATAGCCGCCATTGGCGCGGTGGATCGCGCCCGGCTTGATCAGGGTAAAATCAGTCATCAGAGCGCCCATCTGCGCTCGATGCTCAATCCGCCCGACAAGGTTGCCAAGAGTGGGGTAGTCCTCATAGATGACCGGTGATCCCGCGCTGCCGGCGCGCGGTGTTTCACCGTTGCTGTCATCGCTTTCCGGTGGCTCGGCACCGTCGCCGATAACGATATTCACCTCGTAGTGGCGAAAACGGGCCTCGTCGACCGCCGCCATGTCGGGTGCGGGAGGCATGCCCGGTATCTGCGGCTGCTCCGGTGCCCCTTTGGGCACGAAGAGTTCTATATGATCGATCAGGTCCTTTTTGACCGCGTCGAGATAGGCTTTGACCTCCTCATGATCCCAAAAGGCCTGCCCGACGTCGCGCAGCGCTTGCCCGACGGCTACAGCGGCCAAGTCGCGGTTATAGTTGCGGATTTCTTCGCGCCTTGCCTGATTCAGGCGCGGCAGGTCCTCCATGATCGCCGCAAGGTCTTTTTGCAGGGCACTGATGGTCTCTTGGATGCGCTTTTTTTCGTCGTCAGGAAGAGCGTTGAAGACCTCTGGCGCCATCACTTCGCCGTCTTTGATCGGCGCCATGCCGAGTCCCTGCTGGCTTTGTACCAAGGCGATGCCGGCCTCCTTGGCTTTTTCGCTCAACGCTTCGAGCTTCGCCTTGTGGGAGCCTTCCATCGCTTCATCGATGGCCTTTCGGCGATTTCGATAGTCCTCGCTTTCGAACAGGGCGGGAATGGCGCCTTTCAGGGTATCGATCGCACGTGCCATACCTTTTTGCAGGATGACGCCGCGGCAGGATGGTAGCCGGATTGCATTTGGTTTGTGGCTGACCTCGAAGTTATTGACGTAAACCCAATCTGCCGGCAGTGGTTCGGCTTTCGCCTTTTGTTCCAGATGCTGCGTGACCGCGACATGCTTGCCAAGACCAGGCGATCCAAGGACGAAAAGGTTGAAACCTTTGCGCTGGATCTCGGTACCGAAACGAATGGCTTCGACGGCGCGTTCCTGGCCGATCAAACCGTCGACCGCATCGAGATCGGCTGTCGTCTCGAAGTCGAATTCTGCCGGATCACAGAGGGGGCGAAGCCGATCGATGGCAAGGGGCGAAAGGGTGCTGGGATTGCTTTTGGACATAGAGAAATTTACCCAAGATCAGGACCAGATGCCAAGTGGTAGCACACCCGCCCGGCAAGACCAGAGCAGATCGCCGTTGCTCATGCTGATTTGACGTCGGTGCCGGGATGGCGATGCTATGCCTGGCTGCCTGATGGCACCGGCCAATCATTTTCGCAGGAAAGAAGAATGGCAAAAACCCGTATCAAGATCTGCTGTATCAGCTCCGTTGAGGAAGCCAGGCTTGCTATTGCCGAGGGGGCAGACGCCCTGGGCCTGGTCGGGCCGATGCCGAGCGGTCCGGGGGTGATCGACGATACCGAGATTGCCTGCATCACACGCGTCGTACCGCCGCCGATCGCTACGTTTCTCCTCACTAGCGAGACCGAACCCGAGGCGATCATCGCCCATGCCAGAACCTGTGGAACCAGCACGGTACAGCTGGTCGACCATGTCAAAGCTGCGGACTACCCAGCATTGCGCCAAGGCCTGCCCGGCATAAAGCTCGTCCAGGTGATCCATGTGGAAGGACCGGATTCTCTGAACGAGGCTAAAAAAATCAGCACGCTTGCCGATGCGCTCCTTTTGGATTCGGGCCGTCCGTCCGCTTCCGTCAAGGAACTCGGCGGAACCGGGCGGACTCATGATTGGTCGCTCAGCCGAAGGATCGTTCTGGCGGCGAGCTGTCCGGTTTTCCTCGCGGGCGGTCTTCGTCCGGAGAATGTCGGCAAGGCTATTCATGAGGTCCACCCCTACGGTCTCGATCTTTGTACCGGTGTGCGCACCGATGATCGTCTGGATCCTGAAAAGCTCAAGGCATTCGTTGGCGAGGTAACACGGGCTGACAAGTCCGGCAACGAGCTGAAGTGATCGACCCATGACTAGGCCGGGGCTTGGCAAGCCCAGGTCATCGACCTACATGGAGCCTGTTTTCGCCCTGCCGCTTGCGGTCGCCGCCTTCCACCCGAGCCATATCGAGTATCCCAATGAGTAATCAAGAAGCCTACACACCGCCTGCCGTCTGGACATGGGAAGCGGAGAGTGGCGGTACGTTCGCCAGCATCAATCGTCCGATCGCCGGTCCGACCCATGAAAAGGAGCTGCCGGTGGGCAAGCACCCGCTGCAGCTTTATTCTCTAGCGACCCCCAATGGTGTGAAAGTTACCGTGTTGCTGGAGGAGCTTTTGGCTCTTGGCCATACGGGGGCCGAGTATGATGCGTGGCTGATCAAGATCGGCGACGGCGACCAGTTCGGCAGCGGCTTCGTCGAGGTGAACCCGAATTCGAAGATCCCGGCGATGGTGGACCGGAGCGGCCCGGAACCGGTGCGTGTCTTCGAATCAGGCGCCATTCTGCTTCATCTTGCCGAAAAGTTCGGCGCGTTCCTGCCGGAGGATCCATCAGAGCGCACCGAATGCCTCTCCTGGCTCTTTTGGCAAATGGGCAGTGCGCCCTATCTCGGCGGTGGTTTCGGCCATTTCTATGCCTATGCGCCTGAAAAGTTCGAATATCCGATCAACCGGTTCACCATGGAAGCAAAGCGCCAGCTCGATGTGCTGGACCGTCGTCTCGCCGACCATCGCTTTGTCTCCGGCGGTGACTACACCATCGCCGATATGGCGATCTGGGCCTGGTACGGACAGCTTGTTCTCGGCCGGCTCTACGGCGCTGCGGAATTCCTGGATGTCTCCTCCTACAAGAACGTGGTCAGATGGGCGGAGGAAATCGATGCCCGCCCGGCGGTTCAGCGCGGCCGCATGGTCAACCGAACCTTCGGCGATCTCGACATGCAGCTCCATGAGCGCCATGACGCCGGCGATTTCGAGACGAAAACGCAGGACAAGCTCGAAGCGGCGGAATAGCTGGCCAGAGGGCTATCGTCGACGGGTTTAGCAGACAGAGGTGCCCTCAGACGGGCACCTCCTGAAGGAAGGCTGCAACCTCGTTCTGAGTAAAGTCTGTAGGTTTGCAGAAAAAACCATCGGTCCGCCGCTTGCCCGTATTGGAGATAACAAATGAGAGGCAATACTCGTTTGTTCCTGGCAATCGAACAACATCGTAGTCAGCTCGATAAAGCCCAAGCCATACGTTGTCATTGAGTAACTTGGTTTCTGATCCTTTGTTGGTAAAGAACTTGTAGTGGTTTCGGCTTTGACTCGGGGTGTCATAACCCCATTTGTACTTGCCGCCACCAATCACGCTTTTCTGAATAAGCGCGAAGCCACCCTCCAGCTCGAACACGGCGAGATCGGATGTCGCATCGAAGGCATCGCTCGCGCGGCGAGTGAGGATAGGCTCTGCGCGCACGCCTTGATAGGTCAAGGCGAGGGGTGAGTCTTGAACATCTTGCCATTTCCGAAATCTGACGCGTCCATATTCGTATTTTCCGGCGATTCTTGCCTGGGTGCGATAGGGCGTCGACGTGTTCATGCCAGCGATTTGGTAGGGGTCGAGGGGCCTACCAATAGTGGCCGTTACCACCTGCTGAATCTCATCATCGGGAGGTTGTATCTTGTCGATGAGATTGCGGGGCTTGCCGTCTGATTTTCCTTTGAGCTGCCAGGGATGCTGCCAGCGTTCGAACTGCCGCCTCACGATCTCGATATTGGTTGCCGTTGCGAGCTCGGCATTATCACGCACGATCATGCCAACAATGCCATCATTGGCGATCAGCGGCGCGCCAGACGTGCCGACTGCAACCGGCAGCCCCTCAACGATGATCTCATGCTGCGTGTCATTCACATCATTGACCAACCCTTTCCGGGCAGGTGCGAACCAGGCACCGCTCCTGCCGATGAATGTCACTGCCTGACCGCGCCTGGCTGAGCCTTTGGAGACAACGTCGAACATCAAGCGGCTGTTGTCCGGAATCCGCACGGTCAGGACAGCAAGGTCGATCGTTGAATCGTGAGTGCTCAAAAGCGTGGCATTGAAAACGCGGCCCTGATGCTGATGATGGGACACTTGAATGGAAACGGCGTCCTCGATGACACCCCGAACCGTATGGTTCGCCGTTGCGATATAGACCTCGCCGTCGCGCATGCCGGTGACGAAGCCAAAGCCTTCCTGCGCAAGACCGCTAGGAAAAGACGCATTGATCGCCAAGACATTGTTCTTCAATTGCTCGATGAACTCTTCATCGCTTCTCGGAATTGGCTGTGTGGTCGAAATTCTGGTCGCGGCGCTGGCAGGCTGCTCTGGGGATGTTGCGGGGTTGGGTTGGGGCCTCAATACCTCTGGGGCACAGCCGATCAGCCCATAGATCGCTATGAGGCCAGGAATCCATCTCATCCAACGTCTTCTCATGATGGCACTCACTATTAAGAGTTAGATTGAAATCTCCATTGGCAAGTTCCGCAAAGCGACGGCCTACCAGCCCAATAGCCTTACAACACTCCACAACGAGCCCCACACAAGGGATGCTGCTGCGAAAAGAAAGGCCAAATGTTGATTGTGGTAAAAATAAGTCAGCAAGCGAGGTGTTTGATTCGAAAGCCTGTCAATCGAGCCCGTTTCGATGCGGCGCGCTCTACCTTCGAAATACAATGAAATCGATTTATCAATGATCACCTGTCGCAAATGCCCTTGGACGTCCTCGAGAACAATGGCTTCGCCAAGGAGAAGCTCGACCTGAGTCCCAATGCTCGGAATGCTGACGACACCTTCTTTTATTGTAGAGACGAATTGCTGGTCATCGTTTGTTTTAGAAATCTCACGGCCGAATTTAAGCGAGGAGACAGCAACATTGCCAAAGCTCAGTGGCTTCTCGGGGGCAAATTCGATACGCGTTGGTTTGAATTTTTGTCCATTCGCTTCGAATGAAATGAATTCCGAGATATGAAAATTGCCTTCATAAAAGTCCTGATTTTCGTCCCTATCCAGGAATTCCATTTCGATGGCATCTTCAATCATGACCTGACCGGTGGAAATCGCCATGCCATCGGTCAGGTTATTGCTTTCCAGCCTCCCCTTAATCGATATCGAAACATTCTCTTCGCCGAACATTTTTTCGATATCTAGAATGGTCTCCGCAGCAACGCTGAAGTTATTCAGACTTGTTGCGCCCTTGGCGATGTAAAGCGTGTCCTCATTTTGCGGTTCACGCTGCGGCAGTCCACCGGACAATTCCAGCCTGGCATTTTCTATGGTGAACGCGGATGTCACTACCTTCACGGAAGGGATAAGGTCGCTGATCTCCTCCCGGGTCCGGAATTCGACGGCCTCCGAATCTACATGAACAGCGACTTCGGTCCAATGGCCAATGCAGTCGACCCTCGTGTTCCAGCCAAAGCCGATGCAAGCATAGCATAGAACCACGATGATCGCCGGAATGCGCCGTTCCCGCCAACTTGTTTTCGGCAAGTCTTTCAGGAACTCGTCGAGTGTGTTGATCTTCGCGAGCACTTCATAAATGTCGGCGTCTGGGTCGTTGGCAACCGCTTTTTCCATGCGTTTGATAAGTTTTTCGCGCTCTGCCGCCAGTTGGGATCTGAGCTGGACTTTCACGATCAGGGGCGCCACAGGCTAATGCTCAGGACGGAGCGGCCGGCGGCATTCCGCGCCTTGCCGACAAACTCGAGACTGACCTCTCCCCGGAGATGTTCTGGCAAAGGGAACGACACGGCTCTTCCGGCCCTGATCACCGATCCGTTGACGTCTAACCGCGTCCATGCCTGGGCGCCCTGTCCCTTCAGGCGCCAATGAAGATGTTCGAGATCATGCGTCGAGACGAGCTTGATCATCACCTTGGAAGGAGGAGGGGTATTGCCGCCGGCAGCAGTGGGGCGGGCGTTGACAGGAATATACAAACGGCCATTGCTGGCTCCAGCCCAAGCAAGGACGCCAAGATCGAAGCTTTCGAGGCCGCTCGGGTGTATGACAGCATCCAGCGGCCAGTGCATCACCTCGCCGGGCGCCAGCACGGCATCCATGCGGTAATAGGTCTTACGCGGTATGGCCGTCCCACGAATGCGTACCTCGCCGATGTCTGATTTTGTAACAGGGGGCAAGGAGATAGCGAGCGTTGGATCCTGCTTCCCGTAGCGGATCGGCCCGAATGTCATCGAAACCAATTCGAGTTTGGTGCTGGCAACCTTGCTTTCGTAATTCCCTTCGCAACGCCTATCCGCTTCGCGAAGGGAATAGCCGTACTTACCTCCCGTCGGCCGCAGGGTGCCGTCGCAGACAGCCGAGCGAGCTTGACTGTAGGACGACCCGGCATTGATCGAGATCCCGGCTAGAGCCAGCGGAATTAGATATAACAAAGTTCTATAAAACATCAGAAACCACACTGGAAATATTGACTATGATTGTCAAAGTAACTTAGAAAATCCATATTTTTATAATATATGCATAGCACAAAATAGATGAAACGTAAACAATGTTGACTATTTTGCCGGCATGGTCTTGTCGGTTTGGAAAACTGCTGGGCCCCACTTGCTCAATTGAAAGATGGCGCCGATACACTCGGCATTGAGTTGGCGTTGCTGCTTCGGAACAAGAATCAAACGTGCTGTCAAGACCTCGAAAACACCGGCACTTTAGAGCAAAGAAATTTGACGACATCATATGCTGGAGCATCGAAGTTTGCCCTTCATGTCCAAAGGGCTCTCGTGGATCTGCATGCAGCTGTTGATGAAACTCATTTTGCGTAAAGCCGAGCTGAACCAAACCGGCGAGATGGTTCAGTCAAGGCATTAAAAAGGGGCAGGCCTCTTAAGCCGGGGCACTACCCGTCGATAGAGCCTCTTCCGCTAATGCCATTTCGGATGGCAGGCGGATGGTGAAGGTCGAGCCTTCGCCCTCCTCGCTTTCTATCTCGATGGTTCCGCCATGCAGGGCCACAAAGTGTTGGACCAGGTGCAGGCCTATGCCGGTGCCGGCGATGCCGGTGGATGTGCTCGCGCGAAAAAACCGGTCACAGAGGCAGCCAAGTTCGGCATTGGGGATGCCGACGCCCTCATCCCGAACCGAGATCATGGAGTAGCCGCTTTGCTCATCCTGCCAACCATTGATCCAGATGGTGGTGCCTGAAGGCGAGTATTTTACGGCATTCGACGTGAGGTTCGATACAACCTGGCGAATCAGCTTCGGATCAGCAACGATGCAGTCCGAAAGGCCACTAACGTCAACCTGAATGGGATGGTCGGGGTAGACGTCCGCGTAGCTGTCGCTAATCTCCCTGACGATCTCGGCAAGGTCGCAGGGCTCGGGTTCATAGGTAATTCTGCCCTCTTCGAGGTGGGCCGCGTTCAAGACGCTGTCCATCAGCTCGGTCAGACGCTTTACGGCACGGCGGACTTTTTGTAGAGCCTTGCCCGATCGCTCCGGCGTGAGGTCAGGCAGCCTTCGAGCCAGTCGTTGAGCATTGCCATCGATGATAGCGAGCGGCGTTCGGAACTCATGCGAAACCATCGAGACGAACTGACGCTGAAGTCCGTTGATCTCCCGCTCCTTTGCAAGAGCAATCTCCAGCTCTCTTTGGTGTGCAATTTTTTGCTCGGCCTCGACGCGGTCGCTGATATCAGTACCATTGCCCCGGTAACCGATGAAATTGCCGTCCTGATCAAAGATGGGCTTGCCGGAAGAACTAAGCCACCGCTCATCCTCCGGGCCGCGTCGCAGCAATCTGAAATCGCGGTATGGCCTTCGCGCCTTCAAGTCTTCCAGGTGAGCTTCAAATGTTGTTCGATCATTGGCTTGCGCGAGGATTTCCTCGCGCGTCTTGCCGTAATGCCAGTCTGGAGGCACGCCTGTCTTCTCCTCGACATTATCGGAGAACCAGGTGAAACGCAGGTCGGCATCCATCTCCCAGAACCAATCGGAAGAAACCTCTGCAAAGTCGCGCAGCTTCTGCTCCGCAGCCTTCATGTCGGAGATATCGATCTCGGTTACAAGAACAGAATCAAGCCCCGTAACCGCATCCTTGCAGCGAAAGGCGGTCAGGTCATGCCAACGGGTGCCATCGACCGTCCTCATTTGGACGGCCTGCTTGGCAACCCCGCTATGGTGCAGATTCTGTTTGAGCTCGATCAAGTCTCCAGCGTCAGCGAACTGTTCATCGAGCATCCCGCAATAGCCGCCATAGGCGATCCTCGAGGCCGGATTGCGATAGAGCTGCTCGCCGCTGTAGCGGAATAGGGAAATCATCACCGAGGTATGCAGCAGGGCATCGGCGCTTCGCAGGGTTTCGGGCGCACCGGCATCGATCTCGATTCCCTCGCACAGCATCGCCATGCGGTGATCCTGAAGGCGGAATCCCCGAAAGGTCACCCGCATGGACACCGGTTTGCCTTGAGGGTGAAGTGTCCAGAGTTCAGTGAAGGTGGCGTCATGGGCGAGAAAGTCGTCCCGATACTGGATCAGGCGCTGCTCGACCGAACGCGACATGTCCGCGCCGAGATCCCTCCTTTGAAGCTCCGTAAGGGACTCAGCCTGCCAGGCGCTCAGCGCCCCCTGGTTTGCCCAAACGACTCGCTTGCCGTCAAAGTCGTAGACCCAGAGTGCCGTCTGCAGACGATCAACGAAGCCTTGCGAGAGGGCCGTCTGGAAGAAGGCGGGATCGTCTTTCAAGGTAGGATACGACGACTGATCAAGCGGCTTCGGCGCGGAACACCGGCATGCCGACATAGCCGGACGATTGCTGCACCCTGGAGATCCATCGTTCAACGGCAGGCAGGGAAGCCAGGTCTAAGTCTCCCTCATCGGCAACATGGACATAGCCGTAGATGGCAATATCGGCGATCGTGTAGCGCTCACCAGTGACGAAATCGCGCGCGGTGAGATGCTGATTGAGCTTTGCTAAACCTTCAGTGCCCTTGGTCTGCCATGCCTTGATCTGATCAGCCATCTCAGTGCGGCGTTCGGGAAGGATGGTGGTGAAGAAGCGCGCAGGCGAGATGTTGGGCTCAAGCTTGGTCTGCTCGAAGATCATCCATTGGATGGTCATAGCCTCCTCCAACGCGTCCTTGGGAAAAAGCTCCGAGCCTTTTGCCAAATACCAGAGCATCGCGTTGGATTCTGCAATGCTGCTGCCGTCGGTCAGCCGTAGAAAAGGCACCGTGCCGTTGGGGTTGAGCTTGGTGAACCAGTCCTCATGGGTCTCACCCGCCAGGACATCGACCCAGGTCGTCTCGTAGGCAATGCCGAGCTGGCTCATAACGAGATGGGCCTTGTAGCAGTTACCGGAGCCATAGGTTGCGTAAAGCTGATGCATTTCAGGATCCCGCATTGTCCGAAATGCAATGTACAAGGCTATCTATTTACAAACTATTAAGCAGACTGCCTGAAGTTCCAGATTTGCCCTGCAACCAGAGTATTCAGACCATGACCGGGCCGCCTGGCAGGGGGAAGCGGGTTTGAAGGCGGGTTTGGAGTTCGTCGCGAAGAGACCGATATGCATCGAGCCGCATCTCGCGGTTGCCGGTTACGATGCTGGGATCCATGGTAGGCCAGAATTCGATTTCGCAGGAGCTGGTACGAGTAAGCTCGACCGCGCGGTGCTGGGCTTCCGGGGAGAGCGAGATGACCAGATCGAAGAAATCGTCTTCCAACTCCTCGAAGGTCTTGGGTCGGTGTGTAGTCATGTCGATTCCGATCTCGTCGAGGGCCGCGACGGCGAAGGGATCGACCGGCTGGGCGCGAAGGCCGACAGAATCGACATAAACGCGCTTACCGTGGAAATAACGCATCAAGGCTGCGGCCGTCGGCGATCGAATCGAGTTATGGGTGCAGGCGAACAGCACCGAGCCTGGAAGGTCGGCCGGTTTCTCAGGCACGGATATGGAGGACGCAGATCAGGGTGAAGAGCCGCCTCGCTGTCTCCGCGTCGATCTTGATCCTGCCCTCCAATGCATCGACCAACAGGGTCGCCCCTTCATTGTGCAGGCCACGCCTGCCCATATCGATCGCCTCGATACGGCTGGGCGTCGCCATGCGGATGGCTTCGAAATAGCTCTCGCAGATCAGGAAATAGTCTTTGATCAGCTTGCGGAAAGGCCGCATTGACAGGGATTGCTCCAGAGTTTCGCTGCCGTCCTCCGATGTGATGGCCATCACCAGATTGGCCTCACGCAGCGATAGAGCGATGCGATATGGCCCCTTGAAGCCGTCGACCAACTCGAAGGTGTTTTTCTCCAATAGATCGAAGATCGCAACCTGACGCTCGTGGTCGACCTCGCGGCTCCAGCGAATGATGGAGCCTGCATCGAGCTGGATGTCGATGATTCGGGATGGCTGGTCGCTACTCATGATGTCAAACCTGTCCGGTCCATTCTGATTTCCACGGCGCGTGCATGGCCGGCCAGGCCCTCTGCATGGGCAAGTTTTCTCGCTGTGGGGGCCAGCCTTTCGAAGTTGCCGCGATCGCAGCCGAGAAGCGTGGTTCGCTTCATGAAATCATGAACCGATAGGCCCGAGGCGAACCGGGCGGTCCGGTTGGTGGGCAGGACGTGGTTCGGCCCGCCGATATAGTCGCCGATCACTTCCGGTGTATGGGCGCCTAAAAAAATCGAGCCGGCATGGCGGATCTTTCCGGCCATGCCGATGGGATCGGTAACCATCAATTCGAGATGCTCGGGCGCCAGCCTATCCACTAGTTCGACAGCCCGGTCGATGGCGGCGACGAGGATTACGGCGCCCAGCTTCATCCAGCTTTCCCTGGCAATCGTCTGCTTGGGCAGGGTTCTCAGCTGCTCATCGACTGATGCTTCCACCGCTGTGGCCAGTGTTTCGCTGTTGGTAATCAGGATCGCCTGTGCGCGTTCGTCATGTTCGGCCTGGCTCAGCAGATCAGCGGCGATCCAGGCGGGATCCTGATCGCCATCGGCAACCACCACGATTTCCGAGGGGCCGGCGATCATATCGATGCCGACGCGTCCGAAAACCTGGCGCTTGGCCTCGGCGACATAAGCATTGCCGGGACCAACGATCTTGTCCACTGGACGGATCGTTTCCGTTCCATAGGCCAAAGCGGCAATCGCCTGGGCACCGCCGATCGGGTAGATCTCATTCACACCCGCTATCCTGGCGGCTACCAGCACCAGGGGGGCGACGATCCCATCAGGAGCAGGCACGGCGATAACCAGCCGATTGACGCCGGCAACCTTGGCGGGGAGGGCGTTCATCAGGACCGAGCTCGGATAGGCAGCCTTGCCGCCGGGCACGTAGAGGCCAACGGCTTCCAGTGGAAGCCAGCGTTGGCCGAGATGGACGCCGAGCTCGTCACGGTAGTCGAGATCGTCCGGGCGCTGGCGCTGGTGGAAGGCGCTGATGCGGGCGGCCGCCTTCTCCAGAGCATCCTGTAGATCGGGCTCACAGGCAGTGAAAGCTTGGTCGACCGTCGCCTCATCCAGCCTAAGACAGTGGGACTCCAGGTGATGGTGATCGAAGCGTTCGGTGATATCGACGAGAGCCTGGTCTCCCTCCTTGGCGATCTGATCAAGAATTTTGCGCACGTCGGCGCTGACATCAGCTTCTTCGTCACGTCTGGCATCGATCAGGGCTGTGAATTGAATTTCGAAGTCGGGTGCTGCGTCGCTAAGTCGGATCGGCATGGGGAAGGGAATTTCCAGCAAAGGGGGTCAGGCAGTTGCGATCGCATACAGTTGGGAGGTGTCAGGCAGCGTCATCGGGCGCTTTCGGAAGATCATGTTGGGGAGCAACATTGGCAGGCCAGGGATCGCCGAAATCCTCCAACGTAACCATGAGTTCGCCAACACTGAGCTTGATGGCGACGTCCCCTGCAAACAACAGCGCGATATCGAAGCCGTCCTCGCCAGCCAGCTCCGCAATGATGGTCAGCAGCTCGAATTTGATACCGTCCAGGTCTCGGTCGAGCCCGCGATATTTGACCTCTCGGACATGCTCGACACGAAGGACGGATTGGCAAAGCATCAGGCTTTCGGCGCCCTCAAGCGCCCCGGAGCGTTCGCGCTGGAAGCGGCTGAAGGCTGCCAGGAAGCGGCGGTCTGTTTGCATGAACGCCATCTCCTGCAGGGGGATCAGGGCATCCTGCAGACAGGCGGCCATGACCTGAAGGTCATCTTGATCAACAGCCTTCAAACGCAAGCGTTCGCTCATTCGGAAACTCGTTCGATCTCCGCACCGCAGGCCCGCAACTTCTCGTCCAGCCGCTCATAGCCGCGATCGAGATGATAGACGCGGGCGATCTCGGTTTCACCCTTAGCGGCAAGGCCGGCGAGAATCAAACAAACCGAGGCCCGAAGATCCGTTGCCATAACCGGAGCGCCATTCAAGGTTTCCGAGCCGCGCACCAGTGCCGAGCCGCCATGCACAGTGATCTTGGCGCCCATCCGGGTCAGCTCAGAAACATGCATGAAGCGGTTTTCGAAGATCGTCTCGGTGATCATCGCAGCGCCTTCCGCGATGCACATCAAAGCCATGAACTGGGCTTGGAGGTCTGTGGGAAAGCCGGGATATGGCTGGGTCATGGCATCGACGCCGATCGGGCGCCGGTCCCTGCAGGCAACGATCAGGTCATCACCGTCATTTCCGATGGAAAGGCCCGCTTCCTGCAGTTTTTCAGCAAGGGACCCGATCAGGTCGATTTGGCCGCCGACGAGGCGGAGATCGCCGCCTGAGATTGCTGCTGCTATCGCATAGGTGCCAAGCTCGATTCGGTCAGCTACCACGCGATAATCCGCACCATGGAGAGCCGGCACGCCTTGAACGGTGATCGTCGCGCTGCCGGCACCCTCGATCTTGGCGCCCATGGCGATCAGGCACCGGGCCAGATCCACGATTTCCGGTTCGCGCGCGGCGTTGGCGATCACGGTTTCGCCCTGAGCAAGGGAGGCGGCCATCAGCAGGTTCTCGGTCGCTCCCACCGACGGCATGGCGAGCGGCACATGTCCGCCACGCAGGCCGTTCGGTGCCCGCGCATGGATATAGCCTCGGTCCAGCTCGATCTCAGCCCCAAGCTCTTCCAGGCCTTTCAGATGGAGATCCACTGGCCGCTGGCCGATCGCGCAGCCTCCGGGAAGCGACACCTTCGCTTCTCCGGCGCGGGCGAGAAGAGGCCCGAGCACCAGGACCGAGGCCCGCATCTTGCGCACCAGATCATATTCGGCGGTGCTGTTGGTGATCTCCTTGGTTCTTGTCGTAAGTGTATGGCTGCCGGCCGCACCCGCCTCGATCGCCATGCCGTGGGTCAGCAGCAAGGCCCGCATCGACCGCACATCGGCAAGATCCGGGACATTGCTGAGCACAAGGGGCTCCTCGGTCAGCAGGCCGGCCGCCAGGATCGGCAGGACGGCATTCTTGGCGCCACCGATCTTGATCGACCCCTTCAGCGGTCGACCACCTTCTATTCTTATCTTGTCCATTGAATTCCGGATCTCCCTGGATAACACCGGACCAGGGTTCTTGACGGCTATGGGATAAACAACAACCTAACGCGGTTTTAAGGGATTAACGATCTTCGCTCAAGTTTGCCGTGACCGGCAGGTCGATAAATTCCTATGCTTCACGCCGCTTTTGCCGTTGCTGCTGCTTTCGCTTGAGCAAATTCCTGCGCATCTCGGCAGCGACCCGCTCCGCCCGTTCCGCCTTGCTCATTTCCGCCCGTGGCGTAAGCCTGGGTTCTTTCGGCTTTTCTGTGCTTTTTGATGACCGGTTATCGGCAGCGTCTTCAGGCAACATCGATTTTCCTATTCCAAGTTATCCCAAGACACGGACTTGCGCCTGCCGGGCTGCTGTGGCATGTAGCAACCATGCCTGTGCCGCCATAGCTCAGGGGTAGAGCGCACCCTTGGTAAGGGTGAGGTCCAAAGTTCAAATCTTTGTGGCGGCACCACCTATCTCCCACAAAATCAAGCACTTGGTGTTTCTACTTCTATAGCCAAAAGCTATAGAGGGCCATACGGGGCCATACGAAGCAGGCACCATATTGGCACATATCTGACACACGCCGCAAAAAAATCGCCGCAATCAAGGGCGATTCGGCGATGAGCGCCCAGTCAGACCAAGTTTCCGCCACCTGCTTCCATTGCGAAAGCGACTGCCGGCTGACGGACGGCGCCGAGATATACCCGCCTCGGACGGACCTCCATCACAAAAATTTCTACGTCTGCGACCACTGTGACGCACGCGTCGGCTGTCATCCGGACACAACAATGCCGCTTGGGCACGCGGCGGATAAGCGAACACGCGATGCTCGGAGCAAGCTTCACGAGCTGATGCTCGATCCGTTGTGGAAGTCGGCGCAGGATCCCAAGCCGGCCAGAAGGCGGACCTACAAGTTCCTGGCCAAGGCCCTCGGTATCGAGCCAGAGCAATGCCACACCGGCATGTTTACGATCGAAAGATGCCGCGATGCTTGGCGCGCGCTCAAGGACCACCCCCCCGACACCATCCGACAATGGAACGACGCGCGGCGCAACTTCGCCCAGGAGGCCGAGAGCGACCGGAAGCGCAAGAAACATGGCCGCGGCCGACGCAAGCCTAGTCGGGACGGCGCACCCAGCATCACTGGCCCACTCTTCTGCCCAAAACAGGCCTCACTCGATGAGGTGCCCTGGTGATACCCCACGACCACAACCCTCCCTCATTTGAGAAACGCATCATGGAAACAGAAACAAGATCCCCCGAACAACTTCTCAACGATCATGTCAATTACATCGTCTCTGGTGGGATGATCATCATAGCCGTGCTCGGACTGTTGAGCATGGCCGGAGCGTTTGGCGATCATGGTCCATCTCCTGATCGATCGCATGAAGAGGGCGCAGGCGGTTCCACCGGTCTCTCGCCGATACCCTGGTCGTCCCACCCGCCCCGAAGCATTCCTTCCCGTCCAATCATGGCCGTCGAGGGGCTATGATGGAAAAGGTCTCCTATGCACCAGATGGCTCCCGCGTTCATTCCCTAGATGGGCTTCGCGCCGTCGCCGTCAGCATCGTCGTCGCTGCTCACTTCACCAAGATCCAGATCATCCCTGGCGGTTTCGGCGTCACGATCTTCTTTGCCATTTCCGGCCTCATCATCACCAGGTTGTTGCTCGGCGAACTGCAGCGAACCACCTTCATCGACCTTATCGCGTTCTACAAGCGCCGCGTCTTTCGGTTGCTTCCGGCGATCATCGTGACGCTCATTACCGCTGCTGCCGTTCAAGACATGCTCGGCAAGGATTGGGTGACCTGGGATCGGGCACTCGCCTCGGTGCTCTTTGCACAGAATTACTACCCTGGTGGCATCAACGGCATGGGCACCTTTCATGGCCCGCTCACGCAGCATTGGTCGCTCGCCGTCGAGGAGCATTTCTATCCGGCCTTTCCAATTGTCCTGGTTGGGCTGCTGACATTCGGATGGCGAAAGGCCCTTGCCGGCCTCTTTGTCATTTGTCTGATCTCATTCTGCTTTCGCCTTGGCTACGCCATGACGTTGGAGCCGACGGTTGCTTTTGAATACACCTATCGATCGACCGAGTGCAGAATCGAGAGCATCCTATAGGGGTGCATCCTGGCCGTGGTGACGCATTCTGAGCGTCACAGGGTAGTCATCGACCAGGTCACCAAGCCTCTGGCGTTCTGGATTGCGGTAGCTTTCATCCTGATGGTCTTCCTTATGCGGGATGACTTTTCCAGGTCGACGATTCGCTACACGCTCCAGGGCGCCGCACTCGCCGTCATCATGGCGCACATTCTCTTTGCTAAGCGCTCCGATATCCTCCGTTGGGCGCTCAACCTGCCGCCGGTGGTCTGGATCGGACGGCTGTCATTCTCGATCTACCTTCTTCATTCCATCATGAACCACGTAGCGGCGCATTTCCTGCCGTGGGGGCCGCATGACTGGCAGACCTGGCCCTTCGCGGTCGCGCTCACTTTGCTCGCCTCATGGGCCTGCTACACCGTCATCGAGCAGCCCATGATCAGAATCGGCAAACGTTTTACGGTCCTCCGTAGCTTCCCTGCATGAAAGCTCATTGGTTCACAATCAGATGGTGGCTATGGTTCGAGGCTTCGACAAAGCGCCGAAATCTCAAACGACGATCAAGAAGAGTTGATGACAAGAAACGCCGCTTAAGTAGCTCTCGACGAGCGTCCGGAACCTCCTTCGCTCGCGCGGCTGATCGCTTCAGTTCCCTTGAATGAAGGCCTGGTGCTGGCAGAAGACAACCTGGCAACCGCGGCCCAGCTGCGCGCGTACATGAAGAGCGTCGATGGCATGGGGCCTGAGGAAGCGTCGAAGGCGGCGATCGTCGGCCTGGCCGACGCTGTGCTCTCGCTGTTGCCGTGACCAGGCGCTTTTGATACGCACCTGCTTGATAGCATTCGATTTTGCAACCCCCCACCGCAATTCTGATAAATTCAGATGTTCCGGTTGAGTCCCCAAAAGCTAATACTTAGCATCGCATTCGTAGGAAACGTCGGCGTCTTCTCCTAGCGGGCGCGGCGTATCCGGGCACCGTCATTTTGGTCCCAACAAGTGACGGTGCCGCCCATCCATCAACGGACACCGTTGCAACAGGAGTGGGAACGGATGACGCCAAATTTAGACGAGCTAGGCAAAGAGGGGCTCATTATTGTCCTCTGTCTAGCGGCCGTGAGCGTAACGTTGATCGCTATCTGTCTTGGTAAATTGATCTTCTAAACAGCCCGAAATCAGTTCTTCTGGTGGTTGTGCGAGCTGTTCCCTTACGCGCCAACTGTGTTATTATTTTTCCGCTGCCGAAACCGGAAGCGGTACCCAAAGCGTAAGCTCCTACACTCACGCTAAGGGCACCTGACCACAACGAGGTACATCTCGTCATGGCTGTTCAACTCTTTAGCACGAAGGGGCCGTTAGAAAACACCGCGTTTCCGGCGGATTGGCCCTCTTTATATGCAGCGAGACACTACTCGCTGTTTGTGCGTACCGACGTCGGCTGACTATTCTCGGCGGCGGCTCTTTTGGGCCGGCGAAGGTGGAGAGTCACGGCGGCGTTGCCGTTTTAGGTTTTCAGGCGCTTCGAGCGTCGCCGTGCAGCCCTGGGGAGAGCATTTAAAGCTCTGACCAAGGGAATGCATATGTTTAAGCAGTCGATTGTCCACCAGCTTGTGTGTCCAGGCGGGTTTTTGCAGGACGTGCAACTCCCGCTGAGACAGCATTATGAAAACGTCTGGCCTGGAACGCCGGCAACGCTGTTGTTGACCGAGGGGCCTGATGGCAGCGCCGATCAGGTGGAGGTGTCTTGGCGGCAAGGTGGTGGATTGTGCGCCGACGTCATGATCATCCACGAGGCCCAAGAGGCTTTTATGGAGCCGGAGCTCGCGGCTGCATAGTAACCCTGTTGGACGCGTGGATTTTCAAGGGCACCGATATGACAATCAAATTAAGAAATGATGACGGCGGCATTGACCTGGTCGCTGCCGGCAACGTGTTCGTTTTGGCTATAGGCCTCGTGTCGTTCGCCTTGTTTTTTGTTCTTCTCTACGCTCAGTTCGGCCTGCCATCGTTCTGACGATCGATTACTCCGGTTCCCGGTAAGCGATCAACTGCGGACTTTGTGGGAGCTATCTTATCGTCTCAAAGTGACCCCGAAGCAGTCATGCGAGAGTATATCTTGATCCGCGAAATTCCATACCACCGGCTTCAATTTGGTACTATTGTTCGGCTGCGATGATGATGCGAGGTAGCCAGAATGAGCGAACTGAAAAACCTCAAGCCTGATGTCCTGAAGATACTTTGGGACTTCTTTGTTAGCCGACTTGGCATCGGTATAACATCGCTCATATTCGTTCTGGTTGCTGGAGCTATTTTCCTGCTGGACAAATACGAGGGAGCAAGGGAGGCATCTCGACTAATCCGACACGACTATAAGGCCCTATTCAGTACCCCGCCGACTATCAAGTCGGGAGATTTCGTGGTTGGCGTGCATTTCTACGGAGAGGAAGTAACATTTGATCCGATAGCTAACGACTTGCGGAGGCGCTTCTGGACAAACCCTTACGTCAATGTGCTGAATGTAAGGAGCGCGGAGGAAACCGTTTATGCGGATTATTACGCTGAAGATTAGCGCGAGTCGGACGTGCTCAAATGGCTCGACCGTACCGGTGCCGCAGCTGCACTTGAGGTTTTGGCTGACCCCGGTGGCCAAGAGGCCGGTACGCTAAGGATCAAGTACTATCCTAACCATGTGGTGGACAGTGTGGAAATCTTCGCGCCCGCTTGGTATTTCCCTCAATCTTTCCGCCTACCACCCGTGACTGAATTGGAGGCGGCGGGGTTAATATCTGTTCTAATTCGCAGTACGGCCGTCGCTTTCTTCGAAAATCGGGGCGAAGATCCGTTCGATAAGCATATACGTCTCAACCAGTATTCAGACCAAGGTTCGGCTGCAATCGAGAGCTTCCTGACATGGGCCAACCGTTCTTGCGATAGTCTACTAAGTTTAGATTGTAATGCGATAAGCCGTCTACAAACGTTCCTTTGGCTTCGTGACAGCGAAACAGCACGGCTCTGGGAGCGAGATAATTTCAACAGTATCGAAGTTATCTATGGGGTTAGGGGTGGACATTATGTCTACAATCCTGACATGCATTACGGCTTTGAGTTGAAGGACAAAGAATCATTATATGATACGTTTTTCTACATAGATGGATCAAAAAAGTCTGCCAGCCATATTACAGCAAACTCCAAAGAGATTCTAGATCATCTTGAAAAGCGTCTGCAACGTACACGTCTATACTCCGCTTCCCGCGAGTTAGATTCGCAATTTCCTGGCTATTCGACATTGTTGGATTTCGAAGCTGCCCACGTGAAGGTATTCAGCTTGTTCGAAGAGCATAGAGAAAACGGCATAAATCCGATTTCCGACGATGAAGAGGCGAAACTGAAGTCAGCGCTTCCCGACGCGCTCAGGAAGACTTTAATTGCTGGGAGAGAATTTGCAAGTCTAGACACCGCATCGCCTCTACTCCGAATAAAAGCAGTAAACCGGACCTCGAATTTGATATCAAGATATAGTTATGAATTCCGTAACTCGGATGAAGCGTTTGAAGCGCTTATTCTCGACGCGTTCGAATTGCTGAATGCGAATGCGGACCTCGCACTCGAAGTTACGAAACGAATGCCACTCTATTCTACATTTTTTGTTTCGAACTTGGTTCTTCATTCTGCGATGATTGGAGATCTCGATGCGAAGACGTACGCGCGCTTGGGTCGATTGAGCAAAACAATGCTGGAACATGCAACTTCCGCCGCGTCACCAAACGCGATTCATGCAGCGTTGACAGCGGTAGCCGCAAACAATGCGATGAGGGCCGCAAAGGTTGGCCGCCTGGATTTGCTATGTGATGCGGTGAATCATTGGTATGAAGCAGCTCGCCTTCCACGAGCAGGATTGCGATATAATCGGCAGATACGAGACCTATTTGATCGAGGGCTTGGTAGAAGTCTCGACGTGTTTGGAAAAGAACGGTTCGAGTCGTGCTTTGTTGGTTTCGATGTCGATTTTGATAGGATCTATGCAGACATTGAGGCGATAGAATCCGAGCGCTAATTTAGAAGGGTTTCCAAACCAAGAAATTATCAGAACAAGCTTGTATGAACGTCGACAGCGATCACCCGGCAGAATACATGATAGCTGGAAGCAGCTTCTGATTGAAATTTTTTACCTGCATCGCCGGAGCGGTACGGATTTTTCACGCGGGGTCCGAAGAGCGTGCACCAAATGCCAATTAAGGCGATGCATAGCGGCTTTTGGCACGCTTTACGCGTTCGATCTCTGAAGTCGTGCGTCCATAGCTGCCTAGAAAAGCTGTCTGAATGGCGGTCTGATCGCACGAATGGCCGCTTTTCTTATACAGCAGCTGACGCCGCGAAAAGCCTACCTTATGGCGTGGTATGACCCTAGGTGGACGCGCTTAGGTCGACACATCCTTCCTGAAACTATCGAAGCTCGGAAGTGTGAAATCTGAGTCTCGGTACACATTCAGCAATCTGAGCAACTGATCCAAATCGACTAAGTCCAACTCAAATCCATAGTTCCTCGGAAAATCGACATTTGCTTCGACGACAGCAGGGTATGTAAAGCTACTTGCAGTCACAAGCTTAGCCTTTTTTATTCCTCTAGTTAGTTGAACGCCTCTGAGTTTCCGAACAACATCAACCCCAACTTTCCCCCGATAGCGCTTCACCTCTACAATTGTCTTTTCACCGTTTCTATCCAAGAGGAGAACATCATAGCCTCCATCTCGCGAGGTTTTGGTAATTTCAGTTTTGAAGCCATTATTCTTATACAGATCAGATATTAGCTCCTCAAATCTCCTGGGAGAAAGATCGTATAGATACTCTGAATTTTGCAACAGTACCTGTCCCAACTCTTCAAATAGAATATTCTAATCGTTGAATTCAAAGTACCTAATTTCATTTTCTCCGTGATATCGAATATTGTGATCGCCGCTTTCTTCAGTAATCCAACCACAAACCGGGCACTCCCCATTCCCCTCTCCGTAGTCATTAAATTCGAATGAGAAACTGAGAAGAAGTTCGGAACAATATTCGCATTTTTCTCACCAACCCTTTTCCACTCTTGTCGCACTCTGGTTTTTAAATATTCGTTCATTCGGGTGCTCAAAATCTGGGTAGTCGGCGGATTCATCCCACTTTTGAAAAGCACTACCTCGCCAAACGAATAATCCACCGCTAGGGATTTCTCGCTTCATCCCCACCTCTCAGGTTCAGAAAATTTCGATACAGACGCTAAATAGAATAAACATACGCTTCTCGCAACTGCGCAAGCCTTCATCTTTTTTGTCGGCCGCTACTAGAGCATTTCCTGGTCAGGTTTACGCATATCCAGCATGCCTGAAGTAGTTTGCACACTCGGTTTTGGAGAAGGTGTCGAGCGTTTTGCCGATCTGTTGTTGCAAACCGTCGATGGTGCGCGCGGCGGCGCTTCGTATCAGGGTTTTGAGTTTGGCAAACGCGTTTTCGATCGGGTTCAGGTCCGGAGAGTAGGGTGGCAGGTAGCAGAGTTGGGCGCCGGCTTTTTGGAGAATGTCACGAACGCCGGCGACTTTGTGGGCGGGCAGATTGTCCATGACCACGATGTCGCCGTGCTTGAGCGTCGGCGCCAGGCAATGACGGAGATAGGTGAGGAACGCGACACCATCCATGGGACCATCGATTATCCAGGGCGCGTCGATGCCATCGACCCGAAGGGCGGCAATGAAAGTCAGCGTTTTCCAGTGGCCGTGGGGAACCGGGCTGACCAGACGTTCGCCGATCGGACAGCGACCATAGAGCCTCGTCATCTTCGTGGTGAAGCCAGTTTCATCGAGGAACACCAGCCGATCCGGGTCGATCCAAGGCTGAACGCGCCGCCAGGCCTCACGCCGTCTCCTGACGTCCGGACGATTCTGTTCCGCGGCGTGCGCGGTCTTTTTTTAAACGGATGCGGTTTCGCCAAAGAAAAGTATGCAGGCAGCTCTTGCTGACGTGAATGCCGTCCGCCGCCAAGCGTTCGCCAATCTGCTTGAGCGTCAGATCCGGTTCATCGGCCACCAGCCGCAGAAGACGATCTTTGTGCGGCAAAAGCTTGGCCGGCGGATGACCATGCATCGGCTTGGCATTGACGCTGCCGGTCTCGCGCTTGCGCTGCACCCATTTGACCGCCGTCGATGCACTCACCTGAAGATGACGAGCTGCGGCGCGTGCCGAACTGCCGGCTTCGACAGCCTCGATCAGGCGTTCGCGTAAATCTAACGAGTAAGCTCGCGGCATGATCCCTCCCAACTCTGTTTGCTGGAAGAGAAACACATCAGGCCTGAACGTAACATCTTGATAGACAGAGATGATTCAATCTGTCGCGGAAGTGCTCTAGTGGCAGCTCCTGTGCAGGTTAGTCGGACGCCGATACAGCGCGGACGGCTCAACATTTTCGACATCCGGCGTCGGACAAGCGCCAATGCAGGAAATCGCGGGGGCGAGCTTCGGTTAGGCTTTCCGCGAGCTATGGGGATTGATGTTGGTGGTGTTGACGGGCGCCGTCACTTGCCGCGGATTTGACGCCGTGATGGCGGCCGTTGCATGAGGCGCAGGCAGCCTTGGCTGGGTGCGATGGCGTCTAAACCAGGCTGATCGACGCCGATTTATATTGTGACGGGCACGTAGGGTATGAGATTGGTCATAGCTGCGTGTTGCCCTGTGATCTTCGGGCCCCGGACAGCGATAGGGAGACATCGCGGTGCTCATGGCGACGAACGCCGATGTTCGGGCGGTGCACGCTGATGGTGAACCGCCGGCTCGGCATCAGGTTCGAAGGTCTCGATGACGATCATGCGGCCACCACAGGCGGGGCATGTGAGTTCGGCTGGCTTTTGCTCATCGATGATGGCGGCAGTCCCGGCATCGGGCGGCAGGCGCTCATCCTGAGCATCCAGGAGACGGCGTGCCAGAGCAATGTTTTCGGCACGGTTGCCGTTAGCGAGCAAGCCGTAATGGCGGATGCGGTGGAAGCGTTTGGGAAAGACGTGGATCAAGAAGCGCCGGATGAACTCATGGATCGGTAGAGCCATGGTCTTGTAGCGTTCAGCGTCTTCGGCTCGATAATCCTTCCAGGTGAAGGTGACGGTCTTGTCGTCGACGCTGATCAGCCGTCGGTTGGCGATGGCAACACGGTGAGTGTAGCGCGAGAGATAAGCGAGCACGGCCTTCGGCCCGGCGAATGGCTCCTTGGCATGGACCGCGAAGTCAGTCTTGTAGAGGGGCTTGAGATAGGTATGGAAGGCCGTCTTGTCAGCAAGAGCTCGGTGGTCGTTGAAGAAATTGAGACGACCGTCGGCGTGAGCCTGTTTGAGACCTTTCAGGATCAAGCCTCGGAACAGGCGCGAGAGGACACGTACCGGCAGAAAGAAGCCGGGTCGGCAGGCGACCCATCCGGACCCATCCATCGAGATGCCGCCGCCGGGCACGATCATGTGGATATGCGGGTGGTGGGTCATCGCTGATCCCCATGAGTGGAGCACGGAGGTGAAGCCGATCCTGGCGCCGAGATGTTTTGGATCGGCGGCAATGGTAAGCATGGCCTCGGCGCTGGCTTTGAACAGCAGGTCGTAAATGACCCGCTTGTTCTGATAGGCGATGTCGGCGATCGGCTTGGGCAGGGTGAAGACCAAGTGGAAATAGCCGACTGGCAAAAGTTCGGCATCGCGTTCGGCGAGCCAGGTTCGGGCGGCAGCCCCCTGGCACTTTGGGCAGTGCCTATCCCGACAGCTATTATACGCGATCACCCGATGATCGCAGTCCTCGCAAGCCGCGACATGGCCACCGAGCGCCGCGGTGCGGCAGCGTCCGATGGCGCTCATCACCTTGAGCTGGCCGAGGCTCAGATGGCCGGTATTGGCGGTACGCCACGCAGCACCGTGGCCGCGGAAAATATCCGCGACCTCCAGCCTTGGACGGCGCATGGAACGGCCGGGTTACACCGGCTCTGGTATTTTGCCCTTCGCTCCCTTCCTCGGGGTCGGCGCCAGGAGATCGAGCGGACTCTCGACCTTGGCAATCATCTTGGTAGCGACCTGGGTGTAGCGGGCGGTCACATCGAGTTTGCTATGCCCGAGCATGGCCTGGATGATGCGAATATCGACGCCGTTCTCCAGGAGATGGGTGGCGAAGCTGTGGCGTAGGGAATGCAGAGTCACTCGCTTGGTGATCCCGGCCATTCTGACGGTCTCGCGAAACAGTCGGTTGAGCTGGCGGGGCGAGGTCGGCCCTTCCTCCTTGCCGCCCGGAAAGAGCCAGCGTTCCTGAAGCGGCGTGCCGGCATCGAGACGCTTGGATCGAACCGGCCACCAGGCCCGGAGCAGACCGAGGAGATCCTTCGGCAGCTTGACCTGGCGGTCCTTCTTGCTCTTGCCCTGGACCACCCGGATAATCATCTGGTCGCTGTCGATATCGCCGACCTTGAGCCGGCACACCTCGCTGGCGCGCATGCCGGTGCCATAGGCGATGCTCAGCATCACCTTGGCTTTGAGAGGCCGGGCGACCGCCAACAGGCGCTTCACTTCGTTGACGCTCAAAATGACCGGCACACGCTGCGGCTCGTTCAGATGATAGACCTCTTCCGCGAGATCGAGACGCCGCAGCGTCACCCGAAACAGGAACTTCACCCCTGACATCACCGCGTTGCGGGTGCCAATACTCACCGCCTCCTCGGCAAGATGCAGCTGAAACCGCCGAATGTCGTCACGCGCGGCACTCGAAGGCGAACGCCCCAGAAAAGCGGCAAAGCGCTTGCAGCTTCGGATATGCGCGCGCTGCCCGCCCACCGAAAGCCCGCGAGCGTTCATGTCCTCGATCATGCGGTGGCGAAGAGCACTGATCTTCTCGGTCATCAAGACGACTCCCTGATTGAGGTGCACACCCCAATCGTCGGGAAGTCGCCAGAAGGCTTCAGTACGAGAGTTCAGTGGAAAATGGACGCTCAGCCCAAGCTGCACATCCAGCTATCGCGAAGCGATTTAGTGCCCTGGCACGTTCGACTCATAAGCCTTATGGCCGGAATGCGGCGGAAAGCCGGCATCCCGAGCGAGCAGCCGCTCTTGAGGCCGCTTACCAACGCATTGCCCGCGCTGCAGGCCAGGCCAATAATGCGTAAACCTGCCCCCTTCCTGACTCCAGGCTCGCCGGATGCTATGGGTAAAAGGAGCCCAAATTGATCACCATTTCACTGATCGATTATCAGCCGAGATGTATGACAGGACCCAAGCATGGCGGGCATGGAACATCAGGACGTCATCGACATCATCGCCAATGCGCTTCAAGAGGCGCCCGAAGTCCGGGCATTGTTCCTCAGCGGAAGCTACGGCAACGGCCTAGCTGATGACTACAGCGACATTGACTTCGTCCTAGTCGCCAAAGGCGGTGGGACTGACGCGATTGCAAAGCTATGGCGCGAAGCGGTCAACCAGACCGGCGAGATTGTCCTCTGGTGGGATCGCACAACCCGCCCCCACCTTATAAACGCAATAACCGCTGACTGGACGCGCACCGACGTGGTGATCCTAAAGCCCGATCAGATGGGAGCACAAACCCAGGCCAACTTAGAGCCTCTGTTTGACCATGATGACATTTTCGAGGGGCTGGCTAACACTCCTGAAAACAAGGCGCCAAACCCGGTGCGCGTAAGATATCAGATTGAAGAATTCATCAGGATACTCGGGCTTCTGCATCTCGTGGCGGGCCGGGAAGAATACATCAACGGAGTCCTTGGTGTGTTCCATCTTCGGAACTTGCTCGTAGAGCTGATGATCGAAGAAACGGCGGCTCCAAATCGAGGTGGAGCGCTGCATTTGAACCGGCTTCTGACAGATCAGCAGAAGGAAATCCTAACCTCTCTGCCACCAGCGCTCCCCAATCACGACGCGATGATTTCTGCCCACCTCGCCTATGCCAGAGCCTATTTGCCGCGCGCGCGAAAGCTGGCTCCCCAATGGGATGTCGAATGGCCTGAACGCTTTGAGGCTGTAACGTGGAGAAAGTTGAGCGACACACTATCAATTGAGCGGCCATATAATCCGGAATGATGACCGCTGATGAAGGGCAGCATCGTCTGTACCCCCGCCTCTACGAACAGCCTCGAATGTGTCCAAACCTGGCACTCAATACGCGTTCGTTCTCGGAAGCCGCGGACCATAGCTGCCGAGAAAAGCTGCCAGAACGGCAGTCGCCTTGCTCGAGTGGCCGCTTTCCATATCCGGCAGCTGACACGCCGTGCAGATCACCTTATGGCGTGGCATGACCCACACCGGCTGGTAGCTGCGATCGGCCTCGAACGTTACGATGTCAGGCCGGCACGCTCATTTGCCACAAGAGGATGGCAGTAAGCCGTCCAATCAAAGACCGAGGAAGGACAGAATGTTTGCGCGCGCGCATCTCAACTACGAGGCCCTCGATTTACCGGATCGGTTTGATCTGAGCGATGCGGAAATGCTCTCGGAAGCCCGTGCCTTCCATAGCAAAATGAAGCGCCGCCATACTGTGCGCGACTATTCCGACCGTCCCGTCGAGAGGGAGGTCATCGAGGAATGCATCCGGACCGCTGGCACAGCTCCGAGTGGCGCGAATCATCAACCCTGGCATTTCGTGGCCATCTCTAGCGCGGAGTTCAAGCATCGCATCCGTTTGGCGGCAGAAGAAGAGGAGCGGCGGTTTTATGCCGGCGGTGCTGGTGATGAGTGGATCAATGCCCTGGAACCGCTCGGCACCAATGCTGAAAAACCTCATTTGGACATCGCGCCCTGGCTGATCGTGGTTTTCGCTCTGCGGTGGGGAGAATTCGATGATGGCGAGCGCTTCAAGAACTACTACGTGCCGGAGAGCATCGGAATTGCCACGGGTTTCCTGCTAGCGGCACTCCATCATGCTGGATTGACGACGTTGACGCACACGCCAAATCCAATGCGGTTTCTGAATGAAATGCTGAGCCGGCCAGCATCTGAAAAACCAACCATGATCATTGCCGTGGGGCATCCGGCCGATGATGCGAAGATCCCCGCGGTGGCCAAAATCAAAAAGCCGCTTTCCGAGATTTTGACCGTAGAAGAGTGAGGCGTTGGCACTCTAGAAATTTCGCCCTGTGGCCGCAATGCGAGAGTGAGCTCTCCTCTGCACGCACACTTCTACCGGAAGAAGTTGACCCAAGGTGGGCACATAGTTTGCTGCTATGATTCATGTCTTTACACTCACTGTGGCCTTATCAACCAGTGCCTATCAAAAGCAGCACGGACAACGGTCTCAGACGCACTTGGCTGAACGTGTCGGTATAGAAAGTCCATGACTTTCCGATCATCGGATGAGAATCCATCGGAGAGCGCGCCACCTTTGAAATCGCTATAGAACAAGCTTGATAAGTATCGGTCCGTGTGTCCACCAATCCCCAACGCATGCCCAAGTTCATGCTGCAGCGTGCCCCATTGATCACCTAGGTTCAGGTTTCTCGATACAAGAATACGCGCCGAGACGATCCGCCCATCATCAGATGTTTGCCATTCACAGAACCCTTGAATGCGACGATCAAATAAGCTCCCCGCCTTCTGCTTGTTGAGCATCTCATCCGATACAAATGCCACTTTGATATCCGCAGGTTCTTGGCGGACAAAGCGCACTATCATTCCCGATTTCGGCAGAATCTCATTCAGCTCATAGACTGCTCCACTCACCATACCGACTTTATCGGGAGCTCCATCAATCAACATAACCGATGGGCTTCGATCCCACCGCGCGATTCGCGAGTTCGTGGATTCACTTAAGAGGAGGTCGCTGACATAGTCCCAATCCGAGCAAACTGCGTCGCAATCCTTATATTGAACGGTTAGCGTAAGGATCATGAAGACTATTGCAGTCAGCAAGAACGTAGGAAGGTGTTGTCGCCAGCGGTTAGTTTGCATTGATATCTGTGCCGCGGCATTCACCCAAAGTCGTTGGACAGGGCCCATGCTTCTTATGATGGATTGCAGCAAGCGCACGTCAACTCGACAAAGAAAGGATTGGCGCTTTCCAGTTTTCGAAGGGGCCGCAAATGGCACTTCCTTCGCATAGGCATTCTGGCAGCTAAGCGAGGTTGAGCCCACACTATGGGACTGGTAGCTGCTCGATCCAGTCCCTCAACCCTTCCGCATACCCCCAGCCCATTTTTCCATCGATACGCTCGAACTCTGCTATCAGCTTGGGAGCGAATTTATGGGTCAGCGAAGGTTCGTCTTGCCGGATCAACGTCGTGACGATGCTGCCGAACATTGACACCAGGCTATCATAAAATGGCCCGTCGATATCACCGAACTCCAGCGTAAAATCGTTACCGCAACGAACATAATACAGCATTAATTCAAGAGTCGCGCTGATGTCGCCATTGGCTTTCTTGAAATCGCGGATGGCCTTGCGCCCGGCTGACAGCTTAACATCTTGCTTCCACGGCTCACTCGGGCTTACAGCAATGCGGATGCGATCCATATAGGGTTCGAGGGCATCATGACTTGGCCTGCCTCGGCTAAAGAACCGGGCATGGAAGAATTCTCTATTCTCTGGAGAAAACTGATATAGGTCTTGGATAAGGCCATAGAGTTGTTTTTGCGAGAAGGACTCGATAGTCGGTTTTAGATCCTTCCAACTGGGTTTTTTCCGAGCCATCGGCTTGCCATTCTCGCGCTGAGCGAGGCTTAATCATCAACGCCAGCCAGCTTCGGTCATGTTCGACATCAGCTGAATCCGAATCGGCTTCACGCCCACAGACCAGCCGACTTGTAGTACCTCGCATATGGTTTCACAGTCGCAAATACCAGCAGTTATGGCCACTGGCTAGTTGCCGGTCATGGCACGGAGCGGGAATTGGCCTTGTGGCCACTTACCAGTGGTTAGCTGAAACGCGGCAGCCACACGTCTCGCCGCAAGGCTCAATCGGCGTCCTTTTCCGGCCCGGATTCACGCCAATCGTCCATCGCGGCCCGGCCATCGCTGCGCATCTGGCTGAGCAAATGGCGTTGACGTTGCGTACATCATCCTCGCCCAGGTCATCTTCGATCGCCTTGGCGATAGTGTTCTTGATCGCCGATCTCTCGTCATCGCCAGGCACTAGCCGAAGCATGAGCCTGAGGAGAGACAGTAATCTCAGCAAGATTGTGATCGTCTCAGACATTGGTGCCATCCCTCCTCAGGGCCTTCGCAATGCCGGATCTAGCGTCTTGAACCTTCGTCAGCGCATCATCGAAATCATCGATCTCGAGATCCTGGCAGACCTGGTTGCCATCTTCGACGAACCCGTTCACGACCGTCCATTCATCGTCGGTTATCTGTCCGCCACGGCGCATGGCGGTAAGCAGACCCACCGTGTCGTAGAGACCTTCACAGGCGGTTCGGAAGCGGTTTAAGGATGTGTTGCGATCGAAGAGGGCGCATCCGCTCAACATCCCCCAGATTGTCACGATTGCGATAACGGCGATCGTCGTAGCGAATGACTGTTGATTTCCGCTGAGATTTGACCCGTGATCGGGAGAATTTCCACTGAGAACTGACCCATGTTTTGACCTTCCCCCTGGCTGTTGGGTCGGGGGATTATGGAGTGATCGACATGGCGTTATTGAGTGTAATCCGGCGCTGGCATTTTCGAGATGAGATGCCAATCCGGGAGATCGAGCGGCGTACGGGACTGTCGCGCAATACGATCCGCAAATATCTTCGTGCAGGGACGGTTGAACCCAAGTTCAAGGTTCCCGACCGTCCAAGCAAGCTGGATCCCTTCGCGGAGAAACTCTCAACTTGGCTGGCGGCTGAGGCGAGGAAGTCGCGTAAACAGCGTCGCACCGCCAAGCAGTTGTATGAGGACCTTGTCGTCCTTGGTTTTGACGGTTCCTATAATCGGGTTGCTGCGTTTGCACGTCGCTGGAGGCTGGCTTGCTGGATTCGTGCATGATGCAAAGCATCTCGATCCAGAGCCCACGCGCTGCGAGGCTGCAGATACGCAGCGCTTGATCCGCCCGCCAGTCGGACGGATACCACTTCATCCAAGGTCGGCCGTCAGGCATCAGCCCTCCCGATCGCCGTTGCGCGGCCCAATCGGCGTCGTCGTCGATGTCCACGCTTGAATTGCCTTGGTTGTCTGGTGGGACGGTTCCTCAAGCGGCCCCCTCCGGCTTGGTATCGGTGTCTGATCGTGCGGGTCGCTCCAGGTACACAAGCACCTGATGAAGCAGTGTCGCTGCGGCCTTTTGAGGATCGTTATCGTCGCGATCGGTGAAGCATTAGGGTATCCAGCAGGCACGCGCGAGCGCCACACGCATTTTGATGGCAGCACGGTAAGATGAGGTCACCCGAGCCTTGGCGATTCGGGCGACGACGGCGTCGAGACCCCGGAGAAGTTCGCCAAACTCACACGGCTGGACTGTTGGGAACTTTGAGCAGTAGCGCCAGAACTCGGCTTCTAAGGCGGTCATGTGGTCATGGGTGTTGATGCGTTTGACACTCATCCCGCATCTCCCTTGTTCTCCAGATACCAAACGACCTCATCAAGCATCTCGGCCGCGACTCGCTGTGGGTGGTCTTCGGGCTCGTTACCGAAGAACTCCAGTGTCCACCCTCCACGCTGGCGCGCGACACGCGCTTTGACGACGACATCAGCCATCGACGTGATTGGCGTCTTCGCAATTTTCCGGACGACGCTGTTCAAGCGCTTGTGCAGTCCATCGAGATCGGGAGCCTCAGCGGTCGGAAACATCGACCACAGTCGCCAGAAGTCGGCTTCCAGCTTGGCAAGTTCGCTTGGAATTAAGGGTGTGCGACAGGCTTTGGACACCCGAGGGGCGCCATCTTTGGCACATTGCGCGGTCATGATCGTTTCCAGTTGTTTGGCTTACTAGGCCGTGTTTCCAGGGATCGTCCCTGGTGCCGGGAGCTAGTAACCTGCAACTGGACAGGCGGGCTTATTCCCCCGAAGGGTATTGTATTCGCACCACTCCCGACAGACGGAAAGGTGCCAGATATCGGGCGCGAGCGGGCACCAGATTCTAGGCGTAAAAAAACGCCGTGTGTCGGCGGCGTGCCGCCAGTTGAAAGGCCGCCGGCGCCGCAAGGCCAATCACGGCGACACACACAGCATCTCGCCTCTTGGGCCTACTACACCATCGTCGAGCAACCCATAACCACGAGACCGTTCAGGAGTTGGGGGGCAGGTAATCAACCTGAGATCTTCGAGATCGCCATATAGGTCAGCCACCCGGATCTGCAACAGATGGAGCGCTCCCTTTCTCGACCAGCGCATATGCTGTGTCTTGTTCACGCTATGGTTGACGAGAGCCTTCACCATGCTTTCCGCCAAGGATGTCCCGACCCAGTCCACTCGACGCTTTCGTTTGGCGCAATTGACGGTGAAGTTGTCCTGCCCGCGGACATATTTCTTTGAACCCTGAAGGCCTGACCAGACCTTGCGGGATGGCGCCGGATGATAGAGAGGCTTGGCTTCATGCTGATATTATCGAAGCGTGTCGCGCGTGCGGTTCATGGCTTTTCGGGCGTCGTCAGCGTTACTGTGCCAAAGGTTTCATCGCACCACTCGACCGCTTTGCAAATTGCCTTCTTGGCTCTCACCCGGCTTGGGACCCGGGTTCCAAGCGCATCTGCCGCCTGCCTGATCGGGTGCAGGCGCATCGCGATATGATACCATTGGAGGATCGGCAAACCGTCGGCGCCGACCCTGGCCGCAAGCTGACGCATCGCGCCGGCTCCATCCATGAAGGCCGTCAGTTCGGTTTCGGGACCAACGCCAACCTCAGCCAGGCGCGCCGCGTAATCCAAACGCTGTTCTCATGATCCTCGATCGGCGCGTCGAAATATCGGCAGGACCGGCATCAGCTTCAGCCGTGCCGATGAGGATCTCATGTGTTGGCCAGTAGGCCTGTTTACAAGCGGTTAGGAGCAGTGGAGTCCAGCGTTAATTGGGCCGCGCATTCAAAGCTTGTCGACACCAAATTCTGTCGCAATGGCATCGAGATCGCATCTGAGTGCCAAATGCAGGTCGAGGCCGTCGGCGAGGCGTCGGGCATAGGCGTCGCCACGCCCTTCGCCGGGGATGCGCACGGGATCGTGGCCGGGCAGTGGCTCCGTCGCGCGGAGTTCGGCAAGGACGCGCGCAGCGCTCTTGGTGATGACGTCGGGATCGCCGAAGGCGCTGAGATCGATGGCGGCGACGAACTGGCCGGTGTTGGTCGGGCTTGTCGTGTCCTTGGTGAAATCGACGACGTCACTTCCAAGCGCGGCCCCGTTGAGCACACCCGCAAGCAGACCGATCGCCAGGCTTAAGCCGTAGCCTTTGGGGCCACCGATCGGCAGGAGAAAGCCGTCTTCTCGCTTGGCGGGATCGGTCAGCGGTTGCCCGTCGCGACCGACCATCCAGCCCTCGGGCATCGCCTCACCACGCTGAGCCAAGACTTTGATCTTGCCGACCGCCGCGACGGTCGTGGCCATGTCGAGTACAAACGGGTCGGGGGCGGTAGTTGGTAAGGCGATCGCGATCGGATTGGTGCCGAGCAGCAGATCAGTACCGCCGAACGGAGCGACGTGATTGGCGCTGCCCACCGCGGCGCAGATGCCGGCCATGCGAACCTCAGTCTGCGGCCGGACATAAAGCGCGGCCGGCCCGGCATGATTGCCACGGCGCACGCCGACCCACCCGATTCCAGCTTTCCTGGCTTTTTCCATCGCCAGATCGCGGGCGGCCTTGAGGGCGAGATGGCCAAGGCCGTTGTCGCCGTCGATGACCGCGGTCGCCAAAGACTCGGTCACGATGCTGACATTAGGCGTCGGGTTGCAGCCGCCATCACGCAGCCGATTGACATATTGGCGCAGCCGAAAGATGCCGTGGGTGCCGTAGCCGAGCAGATCCGCCTCGACCATCAGGCCGGCGACGGTGCGGGCGTCCCGCTCAGGCACGTCGAGTGCGGTGAATACGGATGTGACAAAGTCTTCGATGTGCCTTGACGAAATCGGACTGGCCATCGATCAGACCTCGCCCGCGCCTACGCGGTCCTTGTGCCAGAAGACGAACCGGCGCTGTACCCAGACCACCAGGGCAAAAAGGGCAAGGCCGACTAGGCTGAGATAGAGGATCAGGGAGAACACACGCGGCGTATTCAGCTGCGAGGCGGCCACCCGGATCAGCTCTCCAAAACCCTTGCCGCCGCCCAGGAACTCAGCGGTGATCGCGCCCGCCATTACGCCCACCGCGGCGATCTTGAGACCGGTGAAGATGTGCGGAAGGCCCAACGGCAGTTTCATTTTCCAGAGTGTCTGCCAGCGGGATGCGCCCATGGTCTTGAACAGCATGCGCGCGTTTTCATCAGCGGCATGCAGGCCGGCTGCCGTGCCGACCACGATCGGGAAGGTCGCGATGAAGGCGGCGAGCGCCACTTTCGAGCTGATATCGAAGCCGAGCCAGGCGACGAACAGCGGCGCGAACGCGACTTTGGGCATGGTGTCGATTGCCACCAGATAAGGCATGATGGCACGCTCACCAAACGCCGTCTCGCCGACCAGCACACCGAGCGAGAAGCCGATCAGAAAGGCGATGATGAAGCCGTAGATCACCTCCAGGATGGTGATCCAGAGCGCCTGCAGCATGTAGCCGCCGGACAGCAGATTGCCGCCAACGAAAATCAGATCCTCGAGGGTTTCGAAAGGTGTCGGCAGGATGATCGGCGAGACCAGGCCGGTCCAGGTCAGGAGCTGCCAAAACGCGATGAAGATCGCGAACACCGCTATCATCGCGACGCTGCGCGGCACGCGGTCAATCCAGCTGACTTCCTCGACCCAAACGGTCGAAGCGTCGACCTCGTTGACGGCTGCGCCGCCATGTTGGGGCGAGGCGCTTCTATGTAGATCGCTCACAACGAACCCTCATCCAGACGGTTACGGATATGCTCGACCAAGGTGCCGAATTTGGGCGTGGTGATCATGTCGAGCGTGCGCGGACGCGGCAGGTCGATGGTGACTGCCTCGGCGATGCGGCCGGGGCGCGGCGCCATGACGTAGACCACATCCGAGAGGATCACCGCTTCCTGGATCGAGTGGGTAACCAGAAACGTGGTGGCATGCTTTTCGGTGCAGATGCGCTGCAGTTCCATGTTCATGAAGTCGCGGGTAAGCTCGTCGAGCGCGCTGAACGGCTCGTCAAGCAGCAGGACCGTGGGCTCGGTCACCAGCATGCGGCAGATCGCGGCGCGCTGCGCCATGCCGCCTGAGAGCTCGTTGGGATAGACGTCCTCGAAGCCCTTGAGACCGACCAGTTCGAGCAAAGCGCGAGCGTTATCATGTGCAGCCCGCGCCGCCTGGCGCCCGTCCCGGATCTCGATCGGCAGGACTACGTTCTCGATGGTGGTGCGCCAGGGAAAAAGAGTGGCCTGCTGAAACATCATGCCGATGTCCCGGCGCGGTCCGGTGACCGGCCGGCCGGACAGGATGACCCGGCCGGTGGACGGCGGGATCAGGCCCGCCATGATCTTCAAGAGGGTGGATTTGCCGCAACCGCTCGACCCGATGACCGCGGAGAAACTGCCTCTCGCTAGGGTCAGTGTGACGCCGGTAAGCGCCTCCACGGCGTTGCTGGCGTAGGTTTTTCCTACATCCGACAACGCATAGACGATCTCCGCTACCTCAGATCCCGGCATCCCTGTTTGGGATCTCGCCGACCCGGGTGTCGAAGCGGCTGCGGCTGGCTCCATTACTTCAGGCTTTCATTCGCAGCGGCCGTGAAGTCGTTTGTGTAGGCCGCATTCAGATCGTCGAGCGGGGCTTCGAGGTCGCCGCCTTCGATCATGCTGGTCTGCCATTCCTCCCAGATCTCATGCGGCAGGTAGCCTAGGCCGTTCGACATGTCGACCGGGATGGTCTTGGCGCGCACCGCATCGAAGAGCGCGGACTGGAACGCGGCATCCTCGCCTTCCTGCGGGTTGCCCTCCGCCAAATGGGCAAGCACGGTATCGCGGTTGGCATCGTCCAGGGCGAAAGCGTGGCCGCGCATGAACGCGCGCACGAATTTTTCAACCAGCTCGGGATTGTCCCTGATGGTATCGCCCATGGTCGCCAGACCATTGCCGAAAAATTTCTGGAATTCGTCCGGCGTGATGTCGCGCACCGGAAGCCCGCGCTGGGTGAGGATCGCGGCATCCGCGACTGAAGCCGAATAGGCAGCAATGTCGCCGCGGGTGAAGGCGGCGGTCGCCGGACCGCCATCGCCGACGGTCAGAAACTCGTAGTCGCCTTCGCCCATGCCGGAACCGGTCAGAACGTTCCGGGCGAAGCCGACCTCGGCGCCATCGGCCGTGCCGGTGCCGATCACCGTGCCCTTCAGATCCTCGATCGCCTGATACTCGCTGTCCTCGGCGACGACGATACCGAAATTGGTCCGGGCCGCGACATTGTAGATGAAGACCGCGTCCACACCGCGGGCTCGTGCGCCGAGCACGGGGGCCGGACCGGGGCGTCCGAATTGCGCCTGACCTGCGGACATGGCCTGAAGCACGGAAGCCGAGCCGTTGACTGCCTCGACCGCGACCTCCAGGCCCTCGTCAGCGAAATAGCCCTCGCCGATCGCTACGAACACAGGGTACGAATTGATTGCGGACGGGCTCGGCTGGGCAAAGGTGATTTGTTCTAGATCCTGGCTGGACGCCGGCAGAGCGAACATGGCTGCGAGGGCGGCCGCGGCACCGATTGCCGCCGGAAGGAGTCTGCGGGGTGGTCGTTTCGTGGTCATCGTTATACTCCCTTTTCTTCAGTTGGTTCATTGGTGCGGGCGGGGTACGGACGCCGCCCGATGGTTTCGATGATGATACTGTCTTTAGACTGCTGTCGTCATCTGGTTCTCCAGTTTTCCGATGCCATCGATTTCGCAAACGACCACATCGCCGTCTTTCAGGAACACCGGCGGCTCCATGGCATAGCCGACGCCGGAAGGTGTGCCGGTCGCGATAATATCGCCCGGTTCCAGCGTCATCCCTTCGGAAAGCGAGGTGATCAGGGTGGGGATGTCGAAGATCATGTCAGCCGTGTTGCCGTCCTGGCGCGTCTCACCGTTGACGGTGAGGCGAAGGCCGAGTCGGGATGGATCGCCGACGGTATCCGCGGTAACGATCACCGGCCCGATCGGGCAGGAACCGTCCAGACCCTTGCCCTTGAAGAACTGCCCGCCATGGCGGCGCTGCACGTCGCGTGCGGTGACGTCGTTCAGGATGGTGTACCCGAAGATGTGATCATAGGCGCGCTCCTTCGGGATATCGCGACCGGCGCGGCCGATCACCACCGCAAGCTCGACCTCGTAGTCGATGTTGACCGACACATGCGGAAAGATCGGCACATCGGCGCCGGGTCCGACCACCGATGTCGGCGGCTTGGTGAAGAACACGGGATGCTCGGTCACCCCGATCTTCTTGTTCTGTGCACGCTCGCCCTCGGCGATATGTTCAAGATAGTTGCGGCCGACGCAAAAGACGTTCTTTTTGGGCCGTGGCAAGGGAGCCAGCAGATGCAGATCTGAAGCGGGCATGGCCGCACCGGCCAGGCGTCCGGCCTTCGCCGCCGCCTCGATCGCTTTTGTCGTATCAGCCGCCATTGGACCCAAGACGATCACCTGCTGCAGATCACCAGTAGCGAAGGCGGCGGACATTTCGGCGGGCAAGTCGCCCTTCAGCACGGCAGCCACGCGCTCCAGTGGAACGGCCGATCCGTTCGGCAAGATGGTCGCGGCGGTTGGTTGTCCACTAAGGTCAATCGTCGCGAGCTTCACGCGGTTCTCCCTGTTTCATTTGGCCCTTCCGGCGGTTGCTCTTCCCTTCTTGCGGGGCGGCAACATGGCTCCGGTCTGATCATGATCAGCCTCATCATGCACCGATTTGACGAGTAATGGGAAAACCAATGTCCGAATTGATTTTCTTTGTTGCAAACTCTAGATTCGCACCGAGCTGATCCCGTCGCCCATGCGAAAGATCGACGGTTTGCTGAGTGCCGCCGTCTAAATGAAAGGGGACCGAGTTCGATGGAGGGGCCGCACGCCAAAGACGTCGTCAAGCAGATCAAGCGCTTCATTGCAGAGCAGGGTCTAGGCCACAACCAGCGGCTGCCGCCGGAGCGTCATTTTTGCCAGCAACTCGGTGTGTCGCGGGTCGAGCTTCGAAAGGCGCTCGCCTGCATGGAAGAAGATGGGCTGATCTGGCGCCATGTCGGTCGCGGGACCTTCATCGGTTCGCGTCCAGTGCGCAATCTCGACGATCTGGACTTTCTCCGGCAGCTGGCCAATCCGGCGCAGACGATGCAGGCCCGCCTTGCTGTCGAGCCGGAACTGGCGAGGCTCGCTGCCCTGCACGCGACCAAATCGGACATCGACGAGATCGAGGCTTGC
Source organism: Geminicoccaceae bacterium (assembly GCA_965204405.1). Lineage (GTDB taxonomy): Bacteria > Pseudomonadota > Alphaproteobacteria > Geminicoccales > Geminicoccaceae > JANQPX01. The sequence goes on along the minus strand of CBDBEN010000005.1, from coordinate 2,995,463 downwards.
AACCAACACTGCCGACAAGCAGAGGAGTGGCGAAGCTACGAGGCATGGGACAACAAATTTCATCACGCGATCGCCAAAGCGACCCATAACAAGGTGCTGCTTTATCTATTCGATACCTTCAACGTGGTGCGCCGCTCCGTTGTCTGGGAGCAGACACGCTCGACCAAACGCCCGACACCCGATCACTTCAGTTTCGATCAGCATGACGCCATCCATGCCGCAATCGCTGTGGAGAACGCAACCGAAGCAGCGGCGCGCATGCGCGCGCATCTCCTAACCGTACGTCAACGCGTCCTTCCGGCCATGACATCCTGACCCCGTACCGGCCAAGTTCCAGGAGTGCGCACTCTATGCTGCAGTACGAAGTCTTGCCGGGCAAAGTACGGGGATATGCGTGAAGGACTATCGTATTTGTCAGTTCCATACCCTGTTCGGCTGCCTTTGTTTCAAGGTTCCGCGCTCGGTTGATGTTGAAGGCCACCTTGGGCCACAGGTCACTCATGACATTCAGCCGGCCGACCGCAGGGCGCTTGCCATCGACACGACCTTTGACAGAAGCTGTGAACCAGAAAGGGAAGGGCATTACCTATCTTCCACGAAATCAGACAGTTAGGTTCCTGCTTATTCTAGCAAAACGCTATAGAAGGTCGTGTGGATCCATACGAACCGCGTGTCATCATGAAACAACCCTGACACATGCGCCAAACAATGTTGCCTTTATTCAACATGGTGCGGCATGCCTTGGCGGTAAAAGACGACGTCTCGACAAAATGCTGCAATCACGACGTGTCTGCGTCGCGAAAGTGCCTGCTGGCTGATTGCGGCATCGTTTTAGCCCTGATGAGCGTCACGAACCTGTCGCTGACCGCCTTTTTTCGGCAATTCTAGGATTTGTCGGCCATTCCACCGGCTGTCGCTGGGATGAGATCGATCACGGTCATTTCCGAACGTGTGCCGAGGCGCATAATGGGCCCCCAACAGCCCGCTCCAGGCGAGACATAAAGGTGCCGGTTATCATGGCTGAATAAGCCAATGAGATGCTCGAAGCGCCGTTTGACCACATAGTTGAACGGCCAGATCTGGCCGCCGTGAGTATGGCCAGCGAGCATGAGATCGATACCGGCTTGGCGGGCTGCCTGCCAGCCGTCGGGCCGATGATAAAGCAGGATGCGGTAATGATGATCACTGAGCTCGATTCCGGGAAGATGATCACCCACCTGGCCCGAGCTGTCAGCATCGTCGACGCCGACGATCTGGAGCTGCCCATGCATTTTTGCTTCACCGCGCAGGAGGTCGACTCCCTGAGCTTCGACCATGGCAATCACGGCATCCAGGTCGATATAGCGCTCATGATTGCCAAGCGCGAAATAGACCGGGCAGGGAACCGTTCCAAGCGCATCCAAGTCTTCTGTTTTTACAGCGCTTGCATCGATGAGATCACCGGTAAGCAGCAGCGCGTCCGGCTGATGGCTCAACGCCTGCTTGATTGCGCGGTGTAAGAACTTGGCACTGCGCGAACCGACATGGACGTCACTCAGCTGAACCAGCTTGTAAGGTCGGTCGAGCAACGCATGGTCGAATGTCAAAGATCGCTCAGCAATCCTCGTTGCAGCAAAGACACCAATGACACCGAGCGCCAGCCAGGCGAACAGGACGGAAAATCCGACGGTCTGCGGCGATACCCAAATAGCTGCGATCATGCCCACGATTGTCAGGGGCAGGAGTACAGCACCCCAGCCGAAATATTGCATCACCGGCCAGCGAACCTTCGGGGGCGCATTTTGGATCGCGCTCCAAAAACCCATGAAAGCGAAGGGCCCTAAAAGCAAGCTTGCGAGCAGCCATGTGCCGGACGCCTGCTCGAACAGCCAACTTATCAGCAGGGTGATCGGCGCAATCATGGTCAGCCAGGTAACGACGATTCCGATCAAAATCATTCGGGGCTGCAAACGAGCTCTACCGCTTTGCTTTCGTGTCAATTCCTTCGGGGCCTCCAATAGACATCAAACCACCACGCCACTCTTGCCAGCCCTTAAAAGAAATTACGATGGCTACGGCATGCAAAAGTAGGGCACGGGCATGATCTAGAGCATTTCCTGGTCAGGTTTACGCATATCCAGCATGCCTGAAGTAGTTTGCACACTCGGTTTTGGAGAAGGTGTCGAGCGTTTTGCCGATCTGTTGTTGCAAACCGTCGATGGTGCGCGCGGCGGCGCTTCGTATCAGGGTTTTGAGTTTGGCAAACGCGTTTTCGATCGGGTTCAGGTCCGGAGAGTAGGGTGGCAGGTAGCAGAGTTGGGCGCCGGCTTTTTGGAGAATGTCACGAACGCCGGCGACTTTGTGGGCGGGCAGATTGTCCATGACCACGATGTCGCCGTGCTTGAGCGTCGGCGCCAGGCAATGACGGAGATAGGTGAGGAACGCGACACCATCCATGGGACCATCGATTATCCAGGGCGCGTCGATGCCATCGACCCGAAGGGCGGCAATGAAAGTCAGCGTTTTCCAGTGGCCGTGGGGAACCGGGCTGACCAGACGTTCGCCGATCGGACAGCGACCATAGAGCCTCGTCATCTTCGTGGTGAAGCCAGTTTCATCGAGGAACACCAGCCGATCCGGGTCGATCCAAGGCTGAACGCGCCGCCAGGCCTCACGCCGTCTCCTGACGTCCGGACGATTCTGTTCCGCGGCGTGCGCGGTCTTTTTTTAAACGGATGCGGTTTCGCCAAAGAAAAGTATGCAGGCAGCTCTTGCTGACGTGAATGCCGTCCGCCGCCAAGCGTTCGCCAATCTGCTTGAGCGTCAGATCCGGTTCATCGGCCACCAGCCGCAGAAGACGATCTTTGTGCGGCAAAAGCTTGGCCGGCGGATGACCATGCATCGGCTTGGCATTGACGCTGCCGGTCTCGCGCTTGCGCTGCACCCATTTGACCGCCGTCGATGCACTCACCTGAAGATGACGAGCTGCGGCGCGTGCCGAACTGCCGGCTTCGACAGCCTCGATCAGGCGTTCGCGTAAATCTAACGAGTAAGCTCGCGGCATGATCCCTCCCAACTCTGTTTGCTGGAAGAGAAACACATCAGGCCTGAACGTAACATCTTGATAGACAGAGATGATTCAATCTGTCGCGGAAGTGCTCTAGCTACGGGCGAACGGTCGTCAGCACCGTAGTTCCTTTTGCAATAGAGCCCCTTCGTGGCGGGCGTTCGATCCTGGCAGCGGGCGCAAACGAACTGACGTCGCCGCGGTCCACATCGCGAAGCTTCGCAAGATCACCCAAAAGATGGGCCTAGAATGAGCTACTCGTATGGACTCTGAGGGAACTCATTCAGGCAGCCGTCAAATGCTGCGCTTTTGCGAGATATGCCAGGGGATCAGCAGCCGCTCTGCCAGGGTGACGAGGCCGAACAAAGAAAGGCCGAGCAGCGTTAGAAGAAAAATGCCGGCGAAGGCAAGGTCGGGGCGCATGTTGCCGGTGACGATCTGGATGTAGAAGCCGAGGCCTTCGTCCGAGCCGATGAATTCGGCGATGGTCGCACCGACGGTAGCGTTGATGGCGGCGTATTTGAAGCCGACGAAGCATTGGGGAAGGGCGGCCGGTAGCCGGACTTTGAAGAAGGTGCGGATCGGGCCTGCGCCGGTCGCACGGCAAAAGCGGGTCAGTTCTTCACTGAGTGAGCTAAACGCGAGGATGGCGTTCAAGACGATCGGAAAGAAGCAGACCAGGAAAACGATGATAACCTTGGGCAGAAGGCCGAAGCCGAGCCAGGAGATAAAGAGCGGCGCGAAGGCGATCTTCGGGGTCATCTCGACGCTGACGAAGAACGGGTAGATGGTTTTTCTGAGGATTGAAGAAAACGCGATGGCGAGGCCAAGCGGCACGGCGAGGATGATCGCAACAGCGTAGCCGATCACTGTCTCCAACCCCGTCACATAAGTGTAGTAGACGAGCCGATCGAAATCGGCAGCGCTTTTGGTGACGATCTCGGACGGCTTCGGGAGGATGTAGCGCGGTACGCTGAACCAGTCGATCGCGAACTCCCAGAACAGGAAGAAGCCGACGAAGAACGCAATAAACATCCAGGAGTTTCTAACCCAGGCGGCAATGGCTGCCAGCGGGTTCCAAGCTCCTTCAAATCCACGCTGGGGCGCGTCGCCCCCGCTCCCCTCAGAGGACGCCGTAGCCATGGAAGACCTCCTGGATTTCGGCGAGATAATGGGCGAAGGCGGGACTTTTCTTGACGGAGAGATCGCGCGGCCAGGGGAGATCGATCGGAATGATGCGGTCGATGGTGCCTGGGCGTGGGGTAATGATGCAGACGCGGGTGGAGAGCTGAACGGCTTCCTCGATGCTGTGGGTGACGAAAACGACGGTGGGTTTGCGCTCCATCCAGAGTGCTTGCAGATCGTGGCGGATGCGCTCTCTGGTCATGGCATCCAGCTTGCCGAGCGGTTCATCCAAAAGCACGGTGTCTGGTTCGTGGATCAGGGCCTGGCAGAAAGCGGCACGTTGCTGCATGCCGCCGGAGAGCTCGGACGGCAGGCGATGCTCGAAGCCGTTCAAGTGAACAGCTTGCAGCAGCTGCTGGATTTTTTCCTGGTAGTCGTCGAGGGGGAGGCCACGCATTTCGAGCTGGATTTCGACGTTGCCCTGCACCGTGCGCCAAGGCATCAGCGTGTTGTCCTGGAACATGATGCCGATATCGGTCTGCGGTCGGTCGACGGACCGGTCGTTAACTAAGATGTCGCCGGCACTTCGCTCCAGGAGGCCGGCCATCATCAGCATCACGGTCGACTTGCCGCAACCCGACGGGCCGAGCAGCGAGACAAACTCACCGGGTTTAATGTCGAGATCGGCAGGGCCGAAGGCGTGGACCGCCTCCGCCCCCTCACCGAAGGTTTTTTCCACTGACTTGAGCTCGATCGCAGCACTCATTTAGGTTCTCACTCCGGCCACGCATCAACCCAAAATCAATGATCCAGCACGCAGCTGGTTAAGGGAGAAAGTCGTTGCTGTAGAAGTCGGAGGCGACCATGTCGGTTTCGAGGTCGTTATATTCTTTCATCAGACCGAGCATGTCCTCCCAGTCCGAGGCGACGTGCATGCCGAGAGTCTTGTCAGTATTGGCCGCCGAGTAGAGGATGCCGAGGGTGACGTCGAGTACGGAGCTGGCCTGCGCCTTGCCCTGGTCCTCGGCCATGGTGCCGCCGACGATGTCCGCCATGGAATCAATTGCGGCAGCCGGGTCCTTTTCCGTCTCGGCATAGGCGGCCATTGTCGCGCCGACGAAACGTTTAACCAGATCCGGATTGTTGGCGACCGTGTCCTTGTGGGTGGATAGACAATAGCCGACCTGGTTCACGCCGAAGTCCGAATAGGCGAAAGTGACGGGATCATCACCACCATTCGCCTTGATTTCGGCAGGCTTGTCATCCAGGCCGCCCAGGATCGCGACCGCGTCGCCGGCTCCCTGAAGATAAGAGGAAACAAGTGCTCCGTCCGGCACGTTGGTGAGGTTGATATCACCTTCGCTAAGTCCGGCATTGGCGAGCACGATCGGGAAGAAGGTATTCACGCCGGCATTCGCGGTGGTGAGGATTTTCTTACCCTTGAGGTCGGTGATGTCTTTGACGCCGGCATCCGGTCTGACAAGCACGGCCTCGGTGCCCGACGCGTCGATCACACCCACCGAAATCAGCGGTGCTCCCTGAGCGGCGAGGGTCACCATGGCGGCGCAGGAGCCATAGGCAAAAGTGCTGTCGCCGTTGGCGACCAGACGATGAGCCGATGACGAACCGTTGCCGGAACGGATGTCGACGTCGATGCCGGCCTCGTCATACAAACCCTTGTCCTTGCCGAGCGCGAAGCCCGCGTGAGAGCCGTAATACATCCAGTTCAGCCGAAGGCGGACGTCATCCTCGGCTTTTGCAATGCTGCCAAGCGCGATCGTCGCGACGGCGGTTCCCAAAACGAATGAGGTGAGTTTCATCATTGTCTCCCTTTTCTGTTTTCAGTTGACGTTCTTGAGCATCTTTAATGATCCACCAATCCGGGGACACCGATCGTCCGCATCATGGTTCGCGTGGCCTCACGGTAGGGTTCACGGACGTCCCTAGTCGGCGGTCGGCAGCGGCTGGAGGGCAGGCCGACCAGCTCCATGCAAAGCTTGTCGAGATAACCGTCACCGCTGGTAAAGTTTTGCTCGATATCGACCCAGAGCTTGTAGAAGGGCATTGCCTCCTCGACCATCATTCGGGCGATTTCAGCATAGTTGCCGGCTTTAGCCTCGTCGATCAGCTTGATGCCCCAGGCCGGCCAGAAGTTGCAGAGATGCACCTCGAAGGCGCGCGCACCCAGCGCCGGCATGGCGCTCATTGGGAAGAAGAGATTGTTGTCGATGATGGTGAAGCGCTCGGCGAAACGCGAGGCGACGTCCTCGAACTCCATCGCGTCGGTGCGCGGTGTCGCCCATTTGAGGCCGACGATGTTCGGGATCTTGGCGAGCCGTTCGACCATGGCGAAGGAGAGGTTGGTCGAGGTCCAAAACGTGTTGTAGACAATGATGCCGACTCCGGGAGCAGCGGCCGCGCCCGCTTTTACGAATTCCTCGAAGTCCGCCTCAGTGTGGGTGAAGTAGTAGGGGCAGGATATCTGAATGAAATCAATCCCCATCGCCCCGGCAGCCTTGGCAAGGCGTTCCAGCTCCAGCGTGCTGGTGGTCTGAGCGCCCATGGTGAGTGGGACGGCGCCGTTCGCTTCATCGGCCACCACCTCGGCCACGCGCACCCGTTCCTCGAAGGTCATGGTGGAGAAATCGCCGGCGGCGCCGCCTGCCAGCAAGGTCGCGTAGTCGGCGGTCAGGCCGTTGTCGATCAGAAAACGGACATAAGCGCGAAGGGCTTGCTCGTCGACAGGCCAACCCTGCTGGTCGCCGAAGGGAGTGGGCACCGTGACGTAGCAGCCTTCGAGCTTCTTTTTCAGTACGCCGGTATCGGTCAAACCCATCGCTCCGACTTTCTGGGGACCACGAACAACTCCGTCCAGGCTTCATCCTTGCCGCGGCGGAAGATTTCGTGTTTGCATAAAGCGTCAGGATCTTAGCTTGCAGCGCAACATCGGAAGAGCAACATCATGGTACAGAGGTTGACTGGTGGGGCCTCCCAATGCGGGCGTGGCGGTCAACGTGTCGTTCCGTGCTTCATCTTTCTTCTGCAGCCGGAATTCCCGATCAATGCGCTGATCCTGGCGAGTGAGGCGCTCAGGATTGCCAATCAAAACAGCGGTTCCAAACTTTTCGCTTGGCATTATGCTTCTGTCGACGGTGCACCGGTCCGAGCGAGCAACGGCATGTGGACAGAAGTTGATTTCGGTCTTAGCGATTTACCGAAAGCCGACTATCTTTTCCTGTTCGAAGGCAATCTGCCGACCCAGAGGAATTCGCCGGCGTTGCTTGCCAAGCTTCGGTCGGTTAGACGTTACGGAACCGTGATCGCCGCTGTCGACACGGCGGCTTTCGCGCTTGCGCAAAGCGGGCTCGCGCGGGGGCGGGATGCCATACTTCACTGGGAAGCTGTTCCGACCTTTCAGGAGCGATTTCCCGAGATCCCGGTGAAGGATGCGCTCTATGATATCGGTGATGCGATCGCGTTCTGCGGCGGCGGTGTGGCGACTCTCGACCTGATGCTCGATCTGATCGGGCGCTGCTACGATGAAGCGCTCGCTAACGAAGTCGCCAATGCGCTGGTGCATACCCGCCGTTCCGCAGACAGGCCACAACGCTTGGACAGCAGACCGAGACCGGGGGGAGCCTCGCTGTCCGCGCGTATCATTGAATTGATGGAGAGACATCTCGATTTTCCGCTGTCACCCACCGAGATGGCCGAGCGGCTTGGTCTCTCGATACGTTCGCTGGAACGGTACTGTCAGAGCCATTTCCGCGAGACGCCGATGCAGCTCTACCTCCTGATTCGCCTGCAGGCCGCGAGGAATTTCCTCTTCTACGAAGACATGAGCCTGAAGGACATCTCGATCGCCTGCGGCTTCTCCTATCCTTCGGTGTTTTCCCGCGCGTTCAAAGGCCACTTCGGCCAGACTCCGAGCGATTTTCGAAAAGCGATCCGCAGCCAGCAGGATCAATCGCTCAGGCCGGAAATCCGCAGGCTGGCGCTGACGCAGCCAGCCGGCTGACGAACAACGTACGACGTTGAACGTTAAATTTTCGCCGTTTCAGATCAAGACCTAAGACGCGGTCGATGAAAGAAGTAGTGAGATCATTGAAGGCGTGGAAATGCATCGGAAACAAGGGGGCGGCGATGACGATCATATCTTGCTGTGTCGTTCTCGGCAGCGAACAGCAGGCGAGATTGCAACAGGGGGCAGGAGATTGGGGCATCAGATTTCAGGATCCCACCGAGGCTTCCGATTGTGCCGTGGTCTTCGGCAATCCCGAGCCTGCAGTCGTGGCGGCCAATCAGGCGCTCCGCTGGATGCAGCTGGAATCAGTTGGCTTCGACGAATATGCGGACCTTGATTTGTCGCGCCCGGAAGGATCGGTGCAGATCACGAACCTCGCTGGCTTCTTTGCCGACCCGGTCGCGGAAACCGCGCTTGCCGGCATTCTGGCGCTTGGGCGCGGCATTGATCGGCTGGCGGTCCTGCAGCAGCGCGCCGAGTGGGTCGGCGATCCGCTCAGGGAAGATCTTCGGCTGCTCCGGAATGCCAACGTTCTGCTGTTCGGCTATGGCGCGATCAATCGGCGGGTCGCCGATCTGCTCGCCCCGTTCGGCTGCCGGATCGACCACCTCACAAGCGGTTGGACCGCCCAAGGGCTCGACACTGCCCTGGCCGATGCTGACATCCTCATCGCCACGGCACCCGATACACCTGGGACGCGCGGCCTGTTCGACCAACCGCGGTTGGCGCGCATGAAACCGGGTGCAGTCTTTTGCAATTTCGGCCGTGGCTCCCTGGTCGACGAAGCAGCGCTCGCTAAAGCGCTCGAAGCCGAACAACTCGGCGGTGCGGTTATCGATGTGACCCAGGATGAACCGCTGCCTGCCGATCACGCGTTCTGGTGCTGCCCCAACACCATCGTCACGCAGCATAGCGCCGGCGGCACCGCGGACGAGCTCGATCGCAAGATCGATGTTTTTCTCGACAATCTCACTCGTTACCAAAAGAGCGAGCCGCTCAATGGCCTCGTCGACTTCGCGAAGGGATACTGATGCCCAGTATCAAAAAAGTTCGCAGTGTCCTTCTTTCATCTCCCTATGCCGATGCCGACGATCCCGAGATCAAGGAGTGCTTTCCGAACGGACCGAAGCGCACGATCGGCATGGTCGAAGTGACGCTGGACAACGGTGTGACTGGTCTCGGCGAGGGCTATCTCGCCGTTTTTGCGCCGCTGGTTTTCAAGTCGATCGTTGATCTCTGCACGCCCCAAGTGCTGGGCAAGGACGGCTTCGACATCGAAGGACGGGTTCGGGATCTGCGCTCCCTTTGCGACTACTGGTCCCTTCAGGGTGCAGCCCGCCATGTGATCGCCGCGTTCGAGATCGCCCTGCAGGATGCGAAGGGCAAGAGCCTGGACAAGCCGGTCTACGATCTCCTGGGCGGTGCAAAGTCCGAAGAAATTCGAATCTATGGATCGGGCGGCTGCTGTGACGCCAAGGATCAGTTTTTTCGCGAGTTCGATCTGCTAGAGAGCCTCGGCATCACACTCTACAAAGTCCGCTCGATCAAGACCGATATTTTTCGCACTGCCTGGGTGCTGGAGGAAGCCGGGCGGCGCGGCATTGAGGTTGGCGTTGACATGTGCCAGAACCTCGCCGATCCGCCACAGGCCGTCGACGACGTCGTTACCTTCGTCGAGGCCGTCCACGGGCTTACAGATCGGCGCATGGTCTTCGTCGAGGAGGCGATCGGCCCGGACTGCCCGGAAGGCTTTCGCGAGCTTCGCGAAAAAATCGATGTGCAGGTTTGCGGTGGCGAGATCATCACTACGCCTAAGGAGATGATCGAGCGCATCGAGGCCGACGTCTACGACTTCGTGCAACCTGACGCCTCGGTCATGGGCGGCATTACGGCGGTGATGGACGTTTTCAAGGCGGCGAAGGCGAAGGGCACTGATGTCGTGGTCCATGCATGGGGCGGGGCGGCGGCGATCATGGCAAGCTATCACGCCGCCTTTGTGGCAGGCGGCAAGCTGGTCGAATACCCGATGCTGGCCTTCCCGCTCGGCGCCGAAATGATCGCCGATCAGGGCCGTATCGAAAATGGCCAGCTCCTCCGTCCCACCGCCCCCGGCCTCGGATTGACGCTCACGCCGGAGATTGAATCTCGCTATCCCTTCGATGAAACCGCCGTCTATAGCTGCGCTCTGATTGATTTTGGCCCACCGCCCGATAGCTATTGGTCAAGAGGCTGAGATGGGGTTGAGCGCGCGCGAGGCAGACAGATGCCGACTATGCGCCGCCAGAATCGACGCCTTCAAGATGATCAACCATCCAGCAACGCATTGAAGAGATAGCCGGCGCCATGGATGGTGACGATCCATTCCGGCGCTTTCGGGTCGCTTTCGATCCGCTTTCTTAAGCGCGCGACCAGAACGTCGATTGAGCGATCGTTGTGCGACCATTCGCGATGGCAGATGCTGCGGGTCAGCAGATTGCGGTCCAGGACCTCGCCGACATGGCAGAGAAAGATTGCCAGAAGGCGGGCTTCGGCCGAGGTGAGCTGGTGCGTGACGTCGTCGACCGTGAGGCGCCTCGTGGTCTGAGAGAGCGTAAAAGGGCCGTGTGCGATCTCACCGACATGGGCTGGGGGCAGAACCGCGCGGCGGGTCATCAGGAGGTTCTGGATGCGCAGCGACAGCTCCTGGGCGCTGAAGGGCTTGGTGATATAGTCTTGTGCGCCGAGGCCGAGACCAAGCGTGCGGTCGTGCTCGTCGTCCATCACACTCAGTATGATGACCGGACACTCGTTTCGGTCCTTGATGCGCTTGAGGAGCAGAAGGCCGTCACAGTCCGGAAGGCGCCGGTCGAGCAGGACCAGGTCCCATGCGCGATGCCGAAGGCGTGTCTCGGCTTCCGAAGCGCTCTTCGCTTCATCGACGTCGTGCCCTTTGGCGATAAGCATTTCTCGCAGCAGCACGCGAACGACCGGATCGTCGTCCACCACCAGGATTCGGCTCGGCTGCCGATCGAAGGCGGCACCGAGTGCACCAGCGCTCCGCCGGGCCGTCATGATGTCGCCTCCGAAGCTAGGGCTCGTGCCTGATCGGGAGCGGCGAGGAGGGCAGGGGTTAATCGGGCCTGCCAGGCCTGAAGGTCCGGCAAGCATTGGTGGCTGCGGCACTCGACTTCGAGAGTCTTCAGCATTTCTGCCAGATCTGCAATGCCGATGGTTGCGCAGCTGCTGGCGATCTTGTGGGCAATGTCGGCGAGACGATGGCGCTCGCCGCTTGCGATCGCCGCCTGCAGCTTCTGGACTTCGTCATCCCATTGCGCGGTAAATGCCGCGGCCACGGCGTCGATAATTCGAGGCGAGATGCCCTTAAGCGTTTGCTGTTCGCCGCCTGACGACCGGCCGGGTGGCGGCAGATCGGGAGCGAGAATGGCCGCGACCAGCGCATCGGCCCTGATCGGCTTAGTGAGCAGGAGATCGAAGGGGCGGTGTCCGCCGGTGGCGGCGGTTACCAGATCGGCGTTGGCGGTGAGCGCGATGTAGCGTGCCTTACCTTGATCTGGGTTCTGTCTCAGACGGGATGCCAGCATTGCACCATCACCGTCCGGCAAGTGGTAGTCGATCACGAACGCATCGAAGCATGTAGCTGCCGCTGCTGCGAGCGCTGCGTCTGCACTGTCTGTTTCGATGACCTGGAAGCCCGATCTCCGGATCTGATCGGCACTGATCATGCGGCTGACATCGTCGTCGTCGACCAATAGACAGCGCCGGTCACCAGTCGTGCGGCGCGGCTTGGGGGCATCAGCGGGTTGTCGATCCGTTTCCTCGGTGGTTGATGCTCTGCTGCGCTGATAGGGAAGATCGAACCAGAAAACGGCGCCGCCGGTCCGCCGATTGCGAAAGCCAATCTCGCCGCCGAGCGCTTCGACGAGCCGATGACAAATGGCAAGGCCGAGGCCAGCACCTCCGCTGTCTGTGCGGCCGGGAGCTCTGGCGCCGAACGGTTCGAACAGATTGTCTGCGATATCGATCGGGACACCTGGTCCATGATCCTGAACCTCGAAGCGAAGTCCGGGACCATCAGCGGCAGCGCTTCTGCGGCGTACCGAGAGCGCGATGCCGCCGCCGCTGTCATGGCGGATGGCGTTGGCGATCAAGTTGGTCAGGATCTGCTGAGTCATCTCCCAGTCCAGCAGGATGGTGCGGGGAAGGTTGCCGGCGATCGAGACTGTCAGCGGAACCGCAGATTGCTCGGCCCAAACCGACGCGAAGCGGCCATAATCGGAGATCACTTTCCGCAAGTCGCAAGGTTTCGGTGTTGATTGGGGCGGACGGGCCTCAAGTCGCGAATAGTCCAATACTTTGTTAAGGGTTTGAAGGAGGTGCCGTCCGGCGGTCTCGATCGCATCGAGATAAGCCCCGTGATGCGTGCGGTCGGCATCGCGCAGCAATTCGGCAGCACCGAGCGCTCCATGCAGCGGCGTCCGGATCTCATGGCTCATGGTCGCAAGGAAGGTGGACATGGCACGCCTTGCGCGCTCGGCTTCCTCCGTCGCCAGACGATGGGTGGTGACGTCGTGGAGAATGACGACGTAACCGAGGCGTGTATTTTCGAGGGCATCGTGGATGGCTCGCTCGCGCAGATCGAAACACATCGGCCCATCACGCGTGTCGAGCCATACGGAACCGTCGCCATCCTCATCGGCACGTGCGGCCTTGGCGAGCACGTCGGCGAGCGGCGTCTTTCGTCCGCGCATCGATTTCAGATAGACGATCTCGCCCGCATCCGCCTCGCCGACGAACAGCTCCGCTGCCGCCTGATTGGCGTTCATAAGACGGCGCTGGCGGTCGAGGAGGAAGGCTGGATCGCGCAGGCTTTCGAACACCGAGAAATAACGGTCCTTTTCCAGCGCGATGCTGCGTGTTCGCATCTGCAGCTCCATCAGGCGATCGTCCTCGGTATCCTCCGCCCAATCCGCACTGATGCTAATTTCGGCGGCATCGAAGAAGCCTTGGAGCGTGTGCCGGGCTGCCATTACTGCCTGAGGGGTGGAACCGAGCCCGTCTCGCTCGCAGGTTTGATCAAAGACATCCTGATAGAGCGCTCTGAAATGCTTGAAGAGGCCGAGGTAAAGCTGAAGCGTGACGCCAATCGCGCGGTGCCGCTTGGCAACGCTTCGCATCATGGTGAGACGGCGGTCCCGCTGGTAGTCAATCAGACCTTGGGGGCGATCGCTGATGGTGGCGTCATCGTCGAGATAGTCGGAAAGACTCTCGGTGACGCTGTCGATCGCCTCGATCCAGGCGGCACGGATCGTCGTGGTGTATTGCGCATAGCCGTAGTCCTTGGCGACCTGGATTGCACGATCCACCAGAACCTCACGCTGCTCCTTGAAGATAGCCGGCATGAGGCCCGCGAGGTTGTATGCGCTGCGGGTATCGATCGATGGCGATGATGCGGGTGACGACATAACGACTCCCGATGGCCCGAACGAGCCTCCCTAGATTCAACCATTCTTTTGCAGACTACAGCACCACCAGAACCGACAAGCAATGATGAGGCTGTAGAGCATTACATTTGCATTACATCTTTTCACATATGCATAGCCTTTGCCCCAGCGTCTTTACGTTAAACTGGAACAATTCGAAATCGACCGACTGTCGGTGCCCGTCCATCTTGGGTGTGCCGGCTACACGGTCGACAGGGGAGGCAGGCCATGCTCAGGGTCAAGCGTCGGGATTTCTTGAAAGCGTCGTCACTGGCCGGCGCCGGTGTGCTGGCGGCGAATGATGCCTGGGCGCTCAATCGCCTGGAGCCGATCGGCGATACACTGGACGCGGACTATCCCTATCGCGATTGGGAGGATCTCTACCGGCGCGAATTCACCTGGGACAAGGTCGGTAAGGCGGCACACTGCATCAATTGCGTCGGCAATTGCGCTTTCGACGTCTTCGTCAAGGACGGCATCGTGCTGCGCGAGGAGCAACTCGCCAAATACCCGCAGATCAATCCTAACGTCCCCGACGCCAACCCGCGCGGCTGCCAGAAGGGCTCGATCCATTCGGCCGCGATGTATGAAGGCGATCGCCTCCGTTATCCCCTGAAACGGGTCGGCGAGCGCGGCGAAGGCAAGTGGCAGCGCGCTTCCTGGGACGAGATTACCGAGGAGATTGCCGACAAGATCATCGATATCTTCGAGGAGCACGGCCCCGGCAAGCTGATGACCCACACCGGCTCCGGCAATCTCTCGATGGTGCGCCTCGCCGCCCCTTACCGCTTTGCCTCGCTGGTGGGCGGTGTACAGCTAGACATCTTCACCGATGTCGGCGATCTCAATACCGGGGCACATCTCGCCTACGGCAATCCGCTGGAGAGTTTCACCTCGGATGCTTGGTTTGACGCCGACTACATCATGATGTCGCTGTTTAACCCGAATGCGACGCGCATCCCGGACGCTCACTATATCTGGGAGGCCAAGTATAATGGTGCACGCGTCGTTTCGGTCGCGCCGGATTACAATCCCTCCTCGATCCACGCCGATCTCTGGATGCCGATCAAGCAGGGCGCCGATCCGTTCCTGGCGATGTCCTTCGTCAATGTGATCATCGAGGAAGGTCTCTACGACGAAGCCTTCATCAAGGAACAAACCGACCTCGTGACCCTGGTGCGCCAGGGCGACGGCAAGCTGTTGCGCGAAGCCGATCTGAAAGACGGCGGCTCCGAAGAGGTTTTTTATCACTGGGACCTGAACAGCGAGGGCGCTGTTGCCTTTAAGGGCTCGATGGGTTCCGAGGAGAAGACGCTCGAACTCGGCGACGTCGACCCGGCGATCGAAGGAACTTTCGAGGTTGAGGGCATCGCGGTCACCACCGTCTTTGAGAAAGTCAGGGCCGAGGCACAAAAATTTACGCCGGAAGGCACCGAGGCCGATACCGGCATTCACCCGGACACTGTCCGCAATGAAGCCCGCCTGTTCGCCAAGGCGAAAAAGGCGATCCTGATGCAGGGCTTCAATGTCGGGCGCTACTCCAACGGCATCTACACCGGCTGGGCGCAGTCATTGATGCTGGCGCTGACCGGTCATGGTGGCAAGCGCGGCGGCCTCGATACCTCCTGGATCGAGTGGAACCACGGCAAGCTTCTGGAACTGGCACTTTTTGGGTTCCAAAAGTTCCCGCGTCTGGAAGCCGGCGGTCTCGGCGAGTTCATGCGCGGCCGGATGATCGAGCATGCGAGAAACCACTTTGACAATGAGAAACTGAAACAGCGGGTTGGCTTCAATCTCGACGAGATGGAAGCGATGATCAACGAATCGATCGATGAGGGCTGGATGCCCTATCACGGCGATATGAAGGGCCTGATCTCGATCGCCGACAACAAGTTCCGCCGCAACAAACACGCCGACAAATACCGTGAGCGCATCCTCGAAGAAGTCGAAGAACTGTTCGTCAACATCAATGTGCGTATGGATTCGACCGCGCAGTGGGCCGACTATCTGCTGCCCGCCGCCAGTCACTACGAAGCCTGGGATCTGCGCTCGGTCGGCTTTCATCGTTTCGTCAACGTGTTTTCCCGCCCGGTGGACCCGATCGGCGAGGCCAAGCCCGACTGGGAGATCATGGAGCTTCTGACCAGGAAGGTTCAGGAGCGTGCGATCGCCCGCGGCGTCGGTGCCTATGAAGATGGCGGTGTCAGCCGTGATTTGCACACCATCCATGACGACTTCACCATGGGCGGCACGTTGCTGACAGACTATGACGCGACAAAATGGTTGGTGGACAACAGCGCCGAGTTCGGCGGCGTCAGCCTGGAGGAGGGGGCGGAACAGGGCTTCTTCGTGATGTCGGAGGCGGGCGGCGCCAATCAGCCGATCCCGGCCTCCGAGCCCTACAACCCGTTCGTCGCTCAGACCGAGGGAAAGAAGCCCTACGACACCCTGACCGGCCGCATCACTTTTTATTGCGACCATCCGCGCTTCATGAAGCTGGGTGCCGCTGTACCGACCGCGCGCCATCATGCCGGGCGCGAAGCCTCGAACTATCCGCTGTCCTTCTACTCGCCGCATACACGCTGGGGCATCCATTCCAACTGGCGCTCCAACAAGTTCATGATGCGGCTGCAGCGGGGTGAACCGAACATCTATATCAATCCAAAACTCGCAGCAGAGCGCGGCATTACCGATGGTGGGCGCGTAAGGGTCTTCAACGGCATTGGCGAGTTCTTTGCGCAGGCCAAGTTCTATCCGAGTATCCCAACGACATCGATCATGATGGAGCATGGTTGGGAGCCCCATCAATACGAGCAGAACAAGCCGATGAACAACGCCATGGCGACCCTGATCCAGCCGCTCGAACTCTGCGGCAACTGGGGACATCTCGGCTTCAAGCTTTGGAAATACAACGCCAATCAGCTGGCGCATGAGAGCAGCGTCGACGTCGAGCCTGCATGAGCGGGAGGACGGCGATGCGCACTCGAACAGGCCTAACGGAGGAATGGCAATGGCTGTGAAACGTCAGCTCAGCATGGTGATGGATCTCAACAAATGCATCGGCTGCCATACCTGCACGTCCGCCTGCAAGTTGCAGTGGACCAATCGGAATGGCCGTGAATACATGTATTGGAACAATGTCGAGACCATGCCCGGCACCGGCTACCCGAAGAACTATGCCGAGATGGGCGGCGGCTTTGATGAGGACGGTGCCCTCAAGCTCGGTACCGAGCCCGGCGCCGAGGACTACGGCATCCCCTGGGAATATAATTACGAAGAAGCCCTGATGACCGGGACCGACCCCTGGCTAAGGCCAAACGTCAAGCCGACCTGGGGTGCGAACTGGGACGAGGATCAGGGCGAAGGTGATTTTCCGAACAGCTACTATTTCTACCTGCCGCGCCTCTGCAATCACTGTGAAAACCCGGCCTGTCTCGCCGCCTGTTCGAGAAATGCGATTTACAAGCGTCAAGAGGACGGCATCGTCCTGATCGACCAGGAACGCTGCCGCGGCTATCGCTACTGCGTGAGCGCCTGCCCTTACAAGAAGGTCTATTTCAACGAGGAGATCTCGAAGTCGGAAAAGTGCATCTTTTGCTATCCGCGCATCGAGAAGGGGCTGCCCACGGCCTGCGCCAAGCAATGCGTCGGCCGAATTCGCTGGATCGGCTATCGCGATGACGAAGCCGGCCCCATCCATCTCCTCGTTGAAAAATACAAGGTGGCACTGCCGCTGCATCCGGAATGGGGCACCAAGCCGAACGTCTTCTATGTGCCGCCGATGTCGCCGCCGAAGATCGGTGAGGATGGCGCCGTTACCGCTGAATCGCGCGTGCCGACCGAGTATCTGGAGGGCCTGTTCGGCGATGGCGTCAGAGGCGCGCTCGATACGTTGACGGCGGAGCGTCAGAAAAAGGCGGACGGCGAGGACAGCGAGTTGATGGACACGCTGATCGGCTATCGTCACGCCGAAATGTTCAAGCTGAGCTGACCGGCAAGGTGTCGTCACCGATACATAACATGCTCCCAGGAGGTGATAGCGCGGAGCGTGCTGCGGCCAAGGAGACGATTTGGCGGCTCGTAGCGCTGGCCTTCGGTCATCCGACGGCGGAGATGCATGCCGCTTTCGCAAACGGTGTCTTTCACCAGGCCTTCGATCGGGCCTGGTCGGCGGTCACCGGTCGTCACTGGCCCACGGCTCGGTCGCTACCCGACTTCAAGGAATTCGAAGCAGGCTATATCACCGCCTTTCTGCATGGTCCCAAGGGCAAGCCGATCGCACCACTGCTTGCCGGCGATCACGAGAACCTGCTGGCGGGCCACGCCCGGCCGGTGTTCATGCTGAACATTTCAGCCTTTTACCGGCATTTCGGCCTTCAGGCGGCGACCGGAGACGAGGGCAGGGCGGACGAGCCTGATCATCTCGCCAGCATGGTGGAGTTCATGGCCGTGCTCTGCCATCTTGAGGCCAAGGCACTGAGCCAGGGACGTGATCCGTCGCCATTTCGCCGAGCCCAACGCGACTTCATCAAACGCTATCTCGTCCCGATGATGCGGACGATCGCCGGCTGCCTGCACGGTGGCCGGGCGACGGGACTCGATCCCGCAATCGTACAGCTGGTTAATGAACTGCCGGCATTTACTGAAAGCCAGGCGGTGGAACTGGAGGCAAGGGTCGGCCCCTATCGCGACCCGGATCAGCCGGGTTTCGCCGAAACCAAGACCAAGCAAGTCGCCGCCGGCGACCTATGGGGATGAGGAGATCGCCATGAACGCGCACCCAACCGCCCTTGGCGCCGCAGCTGGAGTAGCCATGATCGCTCTTGTTGGCGCCGCCTCTGCTGAGGCCGACAGCCTGGCTGAGGCGAACGTCAAGGAACTGATGGCGGGCGACGAGGTCGCCGTCTCGCGCATTCCTGACGGCGTCTATCTGCGCTCGGTCAATGATCCTGACGACGTCATCTGGGAGCGTCTGCCTGAATACAGAACCCATGTGGCACCTGCCCCGCCCGTGCATGAATCGGTAGAGTTGAGGCTGGATGAGGAAGACGAAGGCCGGGACATCTATTTTACGCTCGCCCGCACTTCCGAACGCTTCTACGTGCGGCTTCGCTGGCGGGACGATACGGCGGATACCGCCACCACGCGCAATCGCTTTCGCGATGGTGCCGCCGTCCAGTTCGCGATCGGTGATGAGGCGACGTCCTCGATCATGGGTACGGGGCCCGAGGAGCCAGTGAACATCTGGTACTGGCGATCGGACGCAGATCAGATAGAGAGCCTCGCCGCTGGTGGCCCCGGTAGCACCACGCGTCTGGAACAGCAGCCGGTCAGCGGCGACAGTCTCTATTGGAGCAGTGAGGACTCCTCGGTTGGCCATTGGGTCGTCGTCATGTCACGGCCGATCGAGACGGAGGGCGACCATCAGATCTCGTTTGCGCGCGAAAAACTGCCAATTGCCTTCGCCCTCTGGCAAGGCAGCGATGGCCAACGGGATGGTCTCAAAAGTGTGACCGAGGACTGGATCATCGCCGACATCGGCGGCGAGTAGGGACGTGTTCACGCCACCGACCGGCGGTATCGATTGCGGCCTCGGCCATGCCTGCCAGTTTTGTGATCAGGAAAGCGTCTGCACGCTCGACAAGCCTCGTCACAACCGTGTGCTGATCGAAAATCGGCTGGCCGAGATCGATCAGATCGTTATCGTGCTCGCCAATAAGGGCGGTGTCGGCAAGAGCACCGTGTCGGCCAATCTTGCGGCTGGGCTAGCTCAGCGTGGCTTCACGACCGGCGTCGCCGATGCTGATATTCACGGGCCAAACCAAAGCCGTTTTTTCGGGTTCGCCGGCGACAAGGTCAGGGTGACGGATCAAGGCATCGCCACCCGTGACTTTGCCGATCCGTCCATCGCCCACCCGGTCAAGGTCGGCTCGCTCGCCTTCCTCCTGGCAAGCGACGACACGCCGGTCGTCTGGCGGGATGCCTACAAGCACGACTTCATCCACCATCTTGCTGGGTCCTTTGATTGGGGCTCGCTCGACTTCCTGATCATCGACATGCCACCCGGCACCGGCAATGAGTTGATTACCCTTTGCGATATGCTTGAAGGCGCCAACACTTCGGCCCTCCTGGTGACAACACCACAGGCGGTGGCCCTGATGGACAGCATGAAGGCGGCACGCTTTTGTCATGAGCGCGGTTTGCCTATCCTCGGTGTCGTCGAGAACATGGCAGGCGTCGTCTGTCCCCATTGCGACGGTGCCTTTCATGTCTTCCCGGAAGCGGATGCGAAGGCGCGTCTACGCGAAGCGGCCGCCTGTGATATTCAGACGTTGGGAAAAATTCCGCTGGCACTGGAGCTTGCGGCGGCATCCGATCGTGGTCGGCCTGTCGTGGTCGAAACGCCCGACAGTGTCGTCGCCAAGGCGTTCGATCGGGCCATCGAATCTTGTGTCAATCTGGGACGAGCCGACTTCGATGGCGCTGTTGCCCGTTCTCTCGATGAAGCCTTTGCCGAGAACCTGGAGACAGGGCTGCTCGACGACGCGTTGGCCGGCCTCGATCCGACGAAGCGTTCCAAGATAGAGGCGGAACTCTCCGAACTCATGGGCAAGGAGACCTCACGCCTCCATGAAGTCGCCGCCAAGCGGGGGAAAGGCGCATGACCGCTGGATCGACCGTCGAAGCCGAACCGAGCCGACGCGGTCTGTTCCGCCGATTGGTCGAGGGCGATCCTGATGATCCGCGCCGCCGTCCCTGGCGCCAGGTTGATGGTCTCGCTGCCGGACCTGGCGATGTCTTCTGGACGGCATGGGCGTCCGAGACTGATGTCGTCGTTGCAGGCGACGAGGGGGCCATATTCCACTTCGACGGCAATGACTGGAAACGGCTTGCTGCTCCGGCGCCGGTGCCTGTCCATGCGATTTTCGGTCCGTCATTCGATTACCTTCATGCTGTCGGCTGGATGGGGGCTGTTTTCGCCTTTGATGGCGAGAACTGGCGAAAGGAGCGTGGCTGCGTCATTGGCGATGATGGCAAATATGCTGCCGTCGAAGATAACACGCCGCTCTTCGATCTTACTGGCGACGAGGGCGGGCAGCTCTGGGCGGTCGGCGACAACGGCACGATCCTCGCTTACAGAGACACAGTTTGGCAGCGCGAAGACAGTGGTACCCGCGCCCATCTTCGCACCATCACGTGCCTGTCGGACGGCCAGTTGGTCGCCGCAGGCAATGACGGTGCAGTTCTGACGAGTACGGGTGACGGCCTATGGACCGCGCTGGATTGTCCGGTGCGAAGCAGTTTTCAGGCCGTACTGCCGCTCAGCGATGACGAACTGTTGCTCGCGGGCGGCCGCTACTTTATCGATGCCAACGGCTTTCGCGGCGATCTTCTCCGGTTTCGCGCCGGTACATTCGAGAAAATCGAACCAGACGAGCCGCTGACAAGGCTTCGCGATCTTGCCGCCTATCGAGGCGGGGTACTTGCCGTCGGCGATCGGGGCCGCATTTACTTCATCAAAAACGATCGCATCGACCGGCTAGAGAGCGCTACCCGGCACGATCTCATGGGTATCGCGTCGCTACCGACCGGAGAAGCCCTGGCGGTCGGCGATTTCGGCACGGTGCTGACAGCGGCGCCCGATCCTCACGAAATGCTCGCCGCTCCTGCTCTATGTCATGGGGATGGCGCGCCCTCTTGGGAGCGCGTGGAAAGCGGCGTCGATCGTCAGCTCTGGGGCCTGTGGAGCGATGAGCGGGACGGGGCGCTTTATGCCTGCGGCGAGGAAGGCACCGTACTTCGCTTCGACGGCGAACGCTTTGAACGGCTGCCGCCGGTGGGCGATTTCGGCATTCATTGCCTCACCGCCGCCGCGGATGGTGGATTGCTCGCCGCCGGCCAACTGGGTGAGGTCCACCATTTCGACGGTATGCGCTGGCGTAAGCAATTCGACCTGCATGTCGACATTACTATCTTATCATTTTGGGCGGAGAGCCCGGAAAAAATCTTCGCGGTCGGCGACGAAGGCCTGGTTCTGCACTGGGACGGCGAAACCTGGCAGCGCTTGACTAGCGGTACGCGCTCCGCCCTCTACGGCCTTTGGGGTATGGATGCGGAGCACCTCTTGGCGGTCGGCGATTTCGGCATGATCCTTCGCTGGAACGGCCAGCGCTGGGATGAGTTCCATGCCGGCACTGAGAGCTTCCTGTTCGATGTTTGGGGCAATGGCCTCGACGACATCTACGTCGTCGGCCTCTCAGGCACCATCGGTCATTTCGACGGCAGCCGTTGGACCCTTACTCCGGCACGAGCACGCTCCGATTTGCTTGCGGTCGCTGGCGGCAGGCAAGGCGTATTTGCCGTCGGCGCCGGCGGCATCGCCCTTCATCATGACGGGCGTGCCTGGCAGACGGACCTGACCGGCTTCGACGGCGGTCTGCGAGCCCTGTCAGCCAGCCACGCTCATGGCCTGCTGGCCGCTGGTGACGGCGGGACCATCCTGAGGCGACGTGGCAACATTAGCTAGAAACGCAGCACTCGGTCTATGATTAGGCGCGAGCACGGACGACGCCTCTCCATTTGGGACAGCCTCGTCGTTAGTTGAAACGCTTTAGCCTGGTGCTGGATCGGAGCAGAGCTTGCCGGCGACGGCCCAGTCGTCTTTGGCGACATCTGTCATGACGATATGTACCGATTCGGGCGTGCCGCCGGCGGTTTTTACGAAGGCGTCTGTCAATTCCTTGGCAAGCGCCCGCTTCTGATCCGTGGTGCGGCCTTCGAACATCTCGACGCGAATGAGGGGCATGATTTTCTTTCCTTTCCTGTACCTGAGATCACCAGCTTATGCGTACGGGCGCCATCGCCCAGACCATGACGGCATCCGTTGGTCCGTTGTTGCTAAAACGGTGCGGGATGGTGGAGGGGTAGGAGAAGCTGTCGCCTTTTTTGAGAACGATCTGCTCGTCATCCAGCACGAGCAGGATCTCGCCTTCGAGCACGACGCCGTGCTGCTCGCCTTCGAAGGCATAGCCGTCGAGCGGAGTCTCTTTTGGGCCTGATGCCGCCGGAAAGCGTGAAATCAGAAGATAAAAACCGCCGTCCAGGCTGCTTGAGAGAAGCTCGTCCTCGAACCCCAGCTCTTCGGCGCTGCGTGAGTACATGCCGCTGAGCGGACGGCGTTTGCTCGCCCGCACCACATGCGCGCACTCCAGCGGCCCGCTGCCGCCGCGATCGGGAAAGAACCACTTCGGATCGACGTCGAGTGCCGCACTGATTTGCTCCAGGAGATCGACCGAGACCCTAGCCGCCCCACGCTCGATGCGGCTGAGATAGGCAATCGAGCAGTCGACCTTGGCGCTCAGATCTTTCAGCGTCAGATCACGGGCTTTTCGAACTTCGCGGATTTCCGTGCCGATGCCCTGGCTATCGTCAGGCCGTGCTTCCTCTGACATGGTCTTCAGGTTTCGCTTCTCATAGCTGTTCAGAATCTAGTTGAATTTTTAGTATAAATTGAACTATGAGTCAATTCATGAGACAAAGTTCAACGACATGGGAGGCCGGCATGCGCTTCGATATCATCCCGTTCTTCAATCCCGGCGAGACGATCCCCTGGGAGCGGACGCTTGCCATGTTCCGCGAACAGGCCGTCCTGGCGGAGGACGCCGGCTTCACCACCTGCTGGTTCACCGAGCACCACTTCGCCCATAACGGCTATTTGAACGCGCCGCCCAATCCCATCCTGATTTGTTCGGACATTGCCGCTCGTACCCAACGTTTGCGAGTCGGAACCAGCCCCGTCGTGCTTCCCGATTGGCATCCGCTCAGGGTCGCCGAGGATATCGCGATGCTCGACAATCTCTCCGGCGGACGGGTCGATTTCGGTGTCGGCAAGGGGATCAACGAACGCGCCACGATCCAGTTCAACCGCGATGCCGATCGGCGCGACAACGAGAAGAGCTATCGCCTGTTCAGGGAGTGTCTCGACGTAATTTTGAAAGCTTGGACGGAAGAGGCCTTCACCCACAAAGGCGAATTCTATGAGTTTCCGGTTCCTGGCTGGAAGGAAACCAATCGTTTTTTCGAGCCGCTCGATCCATGCTATCACGGACCGGATGGCGAGTATCGGGCGATGTATGTGCATCCACGCCCGCTGCAGGCACCGCATCCGCCTGTCTGGCTGATGTCGAACGCCCCGCCGACCTTCGAACATGCCGGTGCCAACGGTCTGCATGTCGTCTCGATGGCTGCACCCTTCGGCCGCATCCGTTCCTGCTGGGAACCCTACCGCGAAGCGCGGATCCGTGCTGGCGAAAACGATGCCGAGCTTGGACAGGGTGTCGGCATTTGCACCTCGCTCTATGTCGCCGACACCATGGAAGCCGCGGCTGCCGACGTGCGCCAGGCTATCAACGGCTATTACGAGTTCCTCTGCGGCTCGCGCCCAGCCGGCGAATGGTCGCGAAAGATGTATCTCGAGGAGGGCACCGAACTGGATGGTGAGGATCGCGCGCTCGACTGGTTCGACTTCCTGCAAAAGCACCGCATCATCTGGGTCGGCACCGCCAATTATGTGGCCGAGCGGATCGAGGAAGCCAAAGCCGCCATCGGCTTCGACCACCTAGTGGCGCTGCAGCAATTTCCCGGTGTGAGTTACAAAAGAATCCGGGCGAGCTGGGAACGGCTGGCCAGCGATGTCATGCCCAGATTCAAACTTGAGCGAGCATAGGAGGATAAAATGCTGGAAATCTGGGGACGGCCCTACTCCTCGAACGTCATCCCGGTGATCTGGACTGCGGCCGAACTCGGTCTCGACTTCAGGCTCAATCTTGCCGGCGGCAGCTTCGGCGTGCTTGACAGCGAAACATATGGAAAACTCAATCCGAACCGCCTGATCCCGACCATTCGCGATGACGGTTTCGTTCTTTGGGAATCTCATGCCATCGTCCGCTATCTCTCTGATCGCTACGGCAAAGGCACGCTCTGTCCGGATGACATCCGAGGGCGCGCCGTTGCCGATCAGTGGATGGAGTGGTGCGGCACACGCGCCTTTCCCGCGGTCTTTCCCCTTTTTTGGGACACGGTGCGCACCGAGCCGGAGAAGCGCGACATGGCAGCGGTCGCGAAGAAGGCCGAGGCGGCGGGCCAGCTACTGTCCACTCTCGATGCTCATCTCGCCGATCATGCTTATGTCGCCGGTGATACCTTCACCATGGGCGACATTCCCTTGGGTGCCGTCGCCTATCGCTATTTCAATGTCGCCGTCGAGCGGCCCTCGCTTCCTCACATGGAAGCCTGGTATGCGCGACTCTCGCAACGGTCGGCCTACCAAGAGCAGGTCATGCGCTTCTTCGGCACCAATCCCAGCGAGTGGCGGGAACTTGAGCGTCGTTCGGGCGAAGCAGGGGCGCACTGACATGGAGACTTCAGCTTATCGAAAAACGCTCGGTAGTTTTCCCACCGGCGTCACCATCGTCGCCGCGTTCGACGGCGATGGTGAGCCCTGGGGCTTGACCGCGAACGCATTCTCCTCGGTCTCGCTCGATCCACCTTTGATCCTCGTTTGCCTGGACCGGCGTGGCCGGGCCTGGCCGGTCTTCGCCGATGCCGAGCGGTTTTCGGTGAATATTCTAGCAAGCGATCAGGCCAACCTTGCCAGGCATTTCGCAAGCCCCGCCCCAAACCGTTTTTCCTCTGTTGTCTGGACGCAGGGTGAGACGAACACGCCACTGCTGCCGAAGATATCTGCCTGGCTCGAATGCGCAGCAGACCGGCAGATCGATGCTGGAGACCATGTGATTTTGCACGGTAATGTGGTCAGCTATGGTCAAGGCGATCCAATGCCATTGGGTTTTTGCCGCGGCACTTTTTTTACGCCGGATATCCCACAAACCGAAGCCTGAGGGAAAGAAAACACTATGTCCGATCCCGTCACCTTTCATCTGTCACTCTCCGCCGAAGAGCTGGAAAAGCAATATAACCTGCGCGCCGGCCGGCCAGACTACGATGTGACGGTGATTCCCGTTT
The DNA here is from genome assembly GCA_965204405.1 of Geminicoccaceae bacterium. GTDB lineage: Bacteria > Pseudomonadota > Alphaproteobacteria > Geminicoccales > Geminicoccaceae > JANQPX01. The sequence goes on along the minus strand of CBDBEN010000005.1, from coordinate 2,969,764 downwards.
GGACCGCCCGAAGCGAGCAGGCGCGCGAAAAACTGTCCGGCCGGCTCGACATTCGCTATGGCGAGGGCGAGAAGCAAAAGCTCGATCTCTTTACCTCGGGCGATCCCGAAGCGCCGCTGCTTGTTTATTTTCATGGCGGCTATTGGCAGCGCGGCGATAAGTCGATCTACAGCTTTCTCGCCACCCCCTTCACCGAGCGTGGGGTGAATGTCGCCGTCATTGGTTATGATCTCTGCCCGTCGGTCACCATCACTAGGATCTCTGAAGAGGCGAGGGAAGGGCTCTCTTATCTCTGGCGCAACGCAGCCGAGCTCGGACTCAACCGCGAGCGCATCACCGTCATGGGTCATTCCGCGGGCGGCCATATCACCGAGATGATGATGGGCACGGACTGGTCGGCCTTCGGCGCCGATCTGCCGAAAACGCTGATCCAAAGCGGCATCCCGGTCTCCCCCTTGAGCCTGCTGGAGCCGGTGCGCCTGACTTCGCTCAACGACAATGTCCACATGGATGCCGAGGAAGCTGCCGCCGAAAGCCCCATGATCAACCACCCACCCGTTACCGATGCCCCGCAGCTTTTGGTGGTTGGCGGCAAGGAAACAGACGAGTTCCACCGCCAGGCCCGCATGTATCAAGAGGCGTTCGCAACCGCTGAGCGCCGGATCGACCTCTACATCGTCCCCGACGTCGACCACTTCGACGAGCTGAACGTCCTAACCGACCCGGACAGCGACTTCTTCAAGAGGACGATGGCAATGCTGGAGGTCTAGATCATTTTTCGACCTTATGAAGCCACCCGCAGCCCGTTCCTCCTCATACGCAATCTTCACCAAGAATGACCCCGCCAAGGCAAGCACGGCGCTCCTAAACAACAAGTGCCGGCAGGGGATGAATCACAGACTTAGCCTTAATGGAATGTCTGCTGACTATTGATCCAATGCCGTCCCACTCCATTCAATAAGAGTGAGCATTTTCAATAGATAACTGGTGTTTGCCGTCCCTTCCCAGCTTGTGCCGTCCTATCCAGTCCTGATCTTATGCGTATAGCGATTTGTAGGACGTGACCTGCTTCCCGGAAACTGGACCGTAGAATGTGAGAAAATTCTCGTTTAGCGGAGAGGGCTGCAGAACGAGGATGAATGATGAAGAAGTCGAAATTCACGGACGCGCAGATCGCCTTCATATTACGACAGGCCGAGGAAGGTACATGGGTTGAAGAGGTCTGCCGTAAGGCGGGGATTTCGCAGCAGACATTTTACCGTTGGAAGAAGCTTTACGGTGGTTTGATGCCGTCGGAGATGAAGCGCCTGAAGCAGCTTGAGGAAGAGAACGGCCGCCTCAAACGGATCGTGGCGGATCTCTCGCTGGATAAAGAAATGCTGCAGGATGTGATCCGCCGAAAGCTCAAAAGCCTGTGCGGCGTCGAGAGCTGGTGGACGATGTCTGAGTTATCTGGAAGGTGAGCATCAGGCGGGCCTGCAAGCTGTTGCAGGCAAACCGTTCGACCTATCACTATGTGTCCATCGGTCCGACGCAGGCTGATTTGAAGAAGCGGATCAAGGAGATTGCCGAGACGCGCGTCCGCTACGGCTACCGGCGCATTCATGTGCTTTTGCGTCGGGAGGGTTGGCCGGTGTATGCCAAGCGGGTTTACAGGCTTTATCGGGAACTTGGCTTGCAGCTACACAGTAAGGCGCCGAAGAGGAAGGTGAAAGTCAAGCTGCGTGAAGGCCGTGCCGATCCGGAGCAGAGGAACGATGTCTGGGCGCGGTTGACGCCGCGGTTTACCTCAAGAATGTCAATTTCAAGCCGAACATTTTGCTTAAGTTTCAATTAAATCCAGGGTTGATTTTAGATGTCATCTACAGCTTAATTGGATAATCGATTTTAATGGAGAATTTTGATGCCGGAAAATGCAGCTGCCGAGGGGGCTTTGGCAGGGATGCGCCAAGCCGATCGGACAATAAAGACACGGGCGGCGCAAGAGAGGACAAAGAAGCAAGGGATAAGAAGGCGGAATCCTTCGAGCGAGCCATGGACAACGCCAACAGGCCCGATCGCGCGCCGGCAGCCCCATCGGAGACCACGACCGTTTCTGACGACGGTGATGATGACAACCCCACCGACAAATCCGACGATCGCGGCTTTCTCGACCGCGTCGCCGATACGCTGACCGCACCCCCGACTGACGCCGAGGGCAATGCCCGCTCGACCTCGCCTGTGGCTGATCGCATCAACAATACGAAAAGCTACAGCATCGATGATCTCAGAAATGTCTTCGCCCACGATCCCGGCCTAACGCCGGAGCAAAGCCGGGCTCTAGCCAATGGGGCGGCGGTCATAGATGGCGTAGTAATCCAAGCAAGCTACCCCAGGCATACCGTCCCCGAACCGCTCTCACCCCTGCAAGGGGCGGCGGCGCTTGCTGATGCCGAACTCGCCGTCAGCATGGAAGTCTATAGACATGAGACGACTACCAGGATTAGTGAGATTGACGAACGGGTCTCGACTATTGATCAGCAGCTTGATCAAAGCATTGTCCAGAATCCAGCGGCGCAGTTGCACTTAAGCGCAGAGCGAACACGCCTCACGGTCGAACGCCGTGAACTTGAGAAGACGCTGTCATCCCCAGATGCTGTAGAAAAAGCGCTTCGCGATGGCGACGAGAAGATCGACATGAGTGCCGATGTGCTTGAAAAGGTCGTGACTGGGCGCAATGAGCTTGCAAAAAAGATCAATGCAAAAAAGGAAGAACTCGATGCAGCACCTGCAAACCATCCGGACACGCTAGCCCTTCGAGATGATCTACTCGGTCTTCAAGACGACTATTGCAACATGACGGACTTGGGAATCGCGTATCAGGATCTCGTCGATCAGGAGCAGAAGCTCGAAGATGGCGAGACGATCTATGTTGATAAGGAAACGTCACGTATCGTCGAGAAACTTGCAGCAAAGGCGCTGGCTTTCACCGTCGCTCCTCCTAGCCTGGCGCCGCTACAAGTTTTGGGCCGTACGTCCCGTGCCGCTCAGACTGAACTCATTCCGGAGGGCGAGATCACCGTTCAACGAAGAGATGACGGTGTGTACGAGGTAATGGTGCCAGAAAACCGTTCTCCCAACGATCAATGGTCATCGAAATTGAGCTACTACAAGATCGATAGGAACGGTAACGTAATGTTAACCAAGGAAGTGCTCGATGGAGGTTCGGCGCCAAGGTTCGTCAATGATGAAATCAACAAGCCAGTCGGCGATCTTGATCTAGGCAGCCTCACCAACGGCACAGTGTCCTTTGATGACGGATCTATCCATATAGCTCCCGACGTGCGCGAGCGTGTCGAGACCATTCTTTCAGGCGGTGCCCCAACACCATGATTGTTGTTCGTTCCATCTTCTTGATAGCCGCTCTCAGCTTTGTCACAACGGCAACCGTAGCCGGAGAGTTCAGGGATTCTGATGAGCCAGGGCACCGTGGATCATTTGGCGATTCGGATACTCCTTGGACAGCCGAGCTGGATGACTTTCTCAACTGCTCACTTCAAGAGTACCTGAATACAGATTTTGTCGAAGCGTGTGCTATTTTTAAAGAAGACGGAAGGCGGTTCCTGGAGTGTCGATACTATCCTGATACCTATGAAAAGTATCCTGATAATGAAACGGTTGATCGTCGCGATGAAGTTTCGGAAATTTGCTCACGAGAATCGTTCAAAGAATCCAGCTCTGAAAACCCTGGCTTCTTTACAAACCTCTGGTCACAGGTGTTCGGTCACTAGCTTTCAGGTGCTGATCAGTTCTTGGCGCATAGAAAATTGGCCTTATGTCTCCTTCGAGTCATGCCACGCCATAAGGCGATCTGCACGGCGCGTCAGTTGCCGGACAAGGAAGCGGTCGTTCGATCGCGCCGGCCGAGCTTGCGGCAGGTTTTCTCGGCAGATCCGGACATGACGGCCATAAGGCTTATGAGTCGAACGTGCCAAGGCACTAAATCGCTTCGCGATAGCTGGATGTGCAGCTTGGGCTGAGCGTCCATTTTCCACTGAACTCTCGTACTGAAGCCTTCTGGCGACTTCCCGACGATTGGGGTGTGCACCTCAATCAGGGAGTCGTCTTGATGACCGAGAAGATCAGTGCTCTTCGCCACCGCATGATCGAGGACATGAACGCTCGCGGGCTTTCGGTGGGCGGGCAGCGCGCGCATATCCGAAGCTGCAAGCGCTTTGCCGCTTTTCTGGGGCGTTCGCCTTCGAGTGCCGCGCGTGACGACATTCGGCGGTTTCAGCTGCATCTTGCCGAGGAGGCGGTGAGTATTGGCACCCGCAACGCGGTGATGTCAGGGGTGAAGTTCCTGTTTCGGGTGACGCTGCGGCGTCTCGATCTCGCGGAAGAGGTCTATCATCTGAACGAGCCGCAGCGTGTGCCGGTCATTTTGAGCGTCAACGAAGTGAAGCGCCTGTTGGCGGTCGCCCGGCCTCTCAAAGCCAAGGTGATGCTGAGCATCGCCTATGGCACCGGCATGCGCGCCAGCGAGGTGTGCCGGCTCAAGGTCGGCGATATCGACAGCGACCAGATGATTATCCGGGTGGTCCAGGGCAAGAGCAAGAAGGACCGCCAGGTCAAGCTGCCGAAGGATCTCCTCGGTCTGCTCCGGGCCTGGTGGCCGGTTCGATCCAAGCGTCTCGATGCCGGCACGCCGCTTCAGGAACGCTGGCTCTTTCCGGGCGGCAAGGAGGAAGGGCCGACCTCGCCCCGCCAGCTCAACCGACTGTTTCGCGAGACCGTCAGAATGGCCGGGATCACCAAGCGAGTGACTCTGCATTCCCTACGCCACAGCTTCGCCACCCATCTCCTGGAGAACGGCGTCGATATTCGCATCATCCAGGCCATGCTCGGGCATAGCAAACTCGATGTGACCGCCCGCTACACCCAGGTCGCTACCAAGATGATTGCCAAGGTCGAGAGTCCGCTCGATCTCCTGGCGCCGACCCCGAGGAAGGGAGCGAAGGGCAAAATACCAGAGCCGGTGTAACCCGGCCGTTCCATGCGCCGTCCAAGGCTGGAGGTCGCGGATATTTTCCGCGGCCACGGTGCTGCGTGGCGTACCGCCAATACCGGCCATCTGAGCCTCGGCCAGCTCAAGGTGATGAGCGCCATCGGACGCTGCCGCACCGCGGCGCTCGGTGGCCATGTCGCGGCTTGCGAGGACTGCGATCATCGGGTGATCGCGTATAATAGCTGTCGGGATAGGCACTGCCCAAAGTGCCAGGGGGCTGCCGCCCGAACCTGGCTCGCCGAACGCGATGCCGAACTTTTGCCAGTCGGCTATTTCCACTTGGTCTTCACCCTGCCCAAGCCGATCGCCGACATCGCCTATCAGAACAAGCGGGTCATTTACGACCTGCTGTTCAAAGCCAGCGCCGAGGCCATGCTTACCATTGCCGCCGATCCAAAACATCTCGGCGCCAGGATCGGCTTCACCTCCGTGCTCCACTCATGGGGATCAGCGATGACCCACCACCCGCATATCCACATGATCGTGCCCGGCGGCGGCATCTCGATGGATGGGTCCGGATGGGTCGCCTGCCGACCCGGCTTCTTTCTGCCGGTACGTGTCCTCTCGCGCCTGTTCCGAGGCTTGATCCTGAAAGGTCTCAAACAGGCTCACGCCGACGGTCGTCTCAATTTCTTCAACGACCACCGAGCTCTTGCTGACAAGACGGCCTTCCATACCTATCTCAAGCCCCTCTACAAGACTGACTTCGCGGTCCATGCCAAGGAGCCATTCGCCGGGCCGAAGGCCGTGCTCGCTTATCTCTCGCGCTACACTCACCGTGTTGCCATCGCCAACCGACGGCTGATCAGCGTCGACGACAAGACCGTCACCTTCACCTGGAAGGATTATCGAGCCGAAGACGCTGAACGCTACAAGACCATGGCTCTACCGATCCATGAGTTCATCCGGCGCTTCTTGATCCACGTCTTTCCCAAACGCTTCCACCGCATCCGCCATTACGGCTTGCTCGCTAACGGCAACCGTGCCGAAAACATTGCTCTGGCACGCCGTCTCCTGGATGCTCAGGATGAGCGCCTGCCGCCCGATGCCGGGACTGCCGCCATCATCGATGAGCAAAAGCCAGCCGAACTCACATGCCCCGCCTGTGGTGGCCGCATGATCGTCATCGAGACCTTCGAACCTGATGCCGAGCCGGCGGTTCACCATCAGCGTGCACCGCCCGAACATCGGCGTTCGTCGCCATGAGCACCGCGATGTCTCCCTATCGCTGTCCGGGGCCCGAAGATCACAGGGCAACACGCAGCTATGACCAATCTCATACCCTACGTGCCCGTCACAATATAAATCGGCGTCGATCAGCCTGGTTTAGACGCCATCGCACCCAGCCAAGGCTGCCTGCGCCTCATGCAACGGCCGCCATCACGGCGTCAAATCCGCGGCAAGTGACGGCGCCCGTCAACACCACCAACATCAATCCCCATAGCTCGCGGAAAGCCTAACCGAAGCTCGCCCCCGCGATTTCCTGCATTGGCGCTTGTCCGACGCCGGATGTCGAAAATGTTGAGCCGTCCGCGCTGTATCGGCGTCCGACTAACCTGCACAGGAGCTGCCACTGTTCGTTAGCAGGGTGTAAAGAAAGATCTGTCATTCTTGGCAACATCCGGTTCGTTGGATGCACCCCACGATATGTATTTGCGTTTCGTACTATCGGAAAAGAAATCTAAACATTGGCGTAGAGGATGGTGTCCTCGAAACTGCATGCCGACTGTCAGAGCGTGCGACCTTTTCTGAGCATGAGGATGATTGGCTCAAGCAACTGCTACGCTGGTTTGGCGACAACTGATCCATTGACGAAAGGGCAGAAGTCAACCATGCGTCACATCCATCTAAAGTTGCTAGGCATGTTATCATCAAGACTTCATATCCGGGAGACGAATACGTCCCCGTTGGGTGACGATTTGCCATGTCCCTACGGATGATAAGTGAAGTTTTGACCCTGCGGGATATTACATCACACTGCCCACTTTGCGGAAGAAAATTCGGAAGGGTTGTAAAAACGCAGGAGCATATATTTCCGCGCTGGCTGCAAAAACATCACAAGCTAGAGACGAAGCAGCTGACCCTGCCGAATTTTATTGGCAAGACATACAACCGCGTCAGGGTCGAGATCTCCACGAGTCGCTTATCCCTTTAGTTCTGCTGGATCAACATTTGGTATGAAGCATGGTCACGCTTGACGGCGATGCTGAGGAGTGATGCGAAGGCGGCTTGTGGTGTTTTTCGTCGATTGAAGCGGAAGACGAACTCGTCCAGATAGCGCTGCAAATGAGGCGTCCGGAGGCCGTGATAGACGCCCATGGCCCATCGTTTGGCATTGCCAAAGACCCGGTGGATCCAAGGCAGCAGGATGTGGGCTGCCATAGGACCGACGATCTTCGGCTCATGCTTGACATCCTTCAGCCTCAGATAGCCCGACCAACCGTCGCTGATCGCCGTGCTGCCTGGCACAAGGTTGCCCTCGACAAAGGCGCCGAGCGTCTTGGCCGAATAGTCATCGATGACTTTGAGGCGAAGCCGGCCGGGCGCCTTCTCGTGGATCTCGACAGCACCTGCGATCATCATTTTGCCTTCGTGCGAGCGGCCGGGTTTCGGGTTGATCGGCGTGTCGCTCGTGCGAAAGGGCATGCTGGTCTCGTCCACCTCCACCAAGCCGGAAAGCGGCGACCGATCCGGGGCGATCATGGCACGGCGCAGTTTCTGCAAAAGCAGCCAGGCCGTCTTGTAGGACCCGAGGCCAAGCTGAAGCCAAAGCTGGCGTGCAGAAATCCCATTCCTGTGGGTGGCCACCAGCCAGGCCGCCAGAAACCAAACCTTGAGGGGCAGATGGCTTCTGTGAAGCACTGTGCCAACGGTCACCGAGGTCTGTTTGCGGCAGCTGGCACACTGATACATCAACACCCCGCGACCGAGTTCGAAACCTTTGCCATGACCGCAGGCAGGACAAACGAAGCCGTCAGGCCAACGTTTGTTCGCCAGCCAGCGCGCGCAGGCTTCATCGTCGGAAAAACAGGCCTCAAACTCACGTAACGAACTCGGATAGTCGTTCATCTCGCCACCCCCAAAACATGATGCCGAATTCTACATCTCGGTCATGCAGATCCAAAGGGATAAGCGACTTGCGAGAAATGCAATCATCATCGTTTTGGTCGTTTGGAAGCAGAAATTGCACGGCACGTATGTTCAGATGATACGAATACCGTTGTGCGAGAACTTGATTCAGAGTGCATCGCATTCTGGCTTAGCAAAATTCTGTGGTTGCTATGCCGCAAGGGCAATGCCTATCAAGATCACCGGACGCGGGATGACCAAGAGCCTGACAGAATCGTCCCGCAAGACTTCATGCCCGGCACTACCTATCTCGGTATGATCGAACGTGCCTACGCGATGAAAAAAGGTATGTATTCATGCTATCTCACAGACCCACCATTTCCCGAGTTCTCCTATGGCCCCCCTTACTCGCTCTATATTGTTGAGATCGACACACGGGATGCTCGGTTCGAGGCATTCGATTTCGCCGACAATCTGTCTACGCTGGGCGTGGCGTTAAGGACGGGCAACGTTGGGTTCATATGCGCGTTCGACGGCGGTGTCCACAACCGCTTCCGGTATCATAGATTCCAGCATCTTATTTGTGAGAAGTTGCATCCTGTGCAATTCAGCGAGCTCGCGGCAAGGATATTCTACAATCACACCGTCTTGTATGAAGATGCACAGCGCGTCCAATATTACTGGAACAAGGAACTCAATGCTGTCATCGCCCAAACACAATCACCGCGCTCCATTGATCCGTTCTTAGAAGAGTACCACGATCCCGGACGGCTTGCCGCTATGATTGGCCACGGCATCTGCGCCGATCCGAGAAAGCTTCTTCATGAGGGTGGCCGAGTTTTTTCGTGTTTGGAGGACCACGAGGGAAACTTCCTTCGGCATGCTGTCACAGAAGAGGAGATGGAAACTGCGCGGCGCGATCCCAACCAGATAATCATGGGACCGTTAAATTCCCGCTGGCGTAGGAATGCGGGCTTCCGTTGACATTATGCGCGGATGGTAAGTGGGTATGCCTCGAATGGCGCTTATGACGGTGAGCCCACCCACCTATCAAACCGTCCTCTAGAGATGCCGCAGCTTCGACTCAACTTGCATCCTGTTGTGCCAGCTTGGCCATCTCCGCTACAATCCACAATCGAGACCTGCCGCCAGCCAATCCATGATCGACAATCCAAAGCTGCCCAGGATAAAAAGGAAATCTATCAACAAGCACTCAACAGAAATCTGGCCACCGCACAAGTCGACGATGAGCTAGACAAGATCCAAGATGCAGCCAAGAAGCTCAACAACTGAGCACACAGTAGCGTACAAGCGAATCTTTGAGCGTATCCTGCGCGATCTTAAGAAGCCTTCCTTCCGTTCGGATCAACTTTCCCCACTAACAACCAGCTCGCCAATGCCTGCAAACCAGTGGCAAGCGGCCATTCTGGCTCATGAGGCGCGCTTGTGTCCGCTCTGCCCAGCAACTTTGGGCATCCGGCACCGAAGACCATTCCGGGTAAAGAGTGCCATGAACAGTCACTCGGTGCCTGCGAATAATTGACTGAGGCATGGCTGGCGTTCATTCTATGCTCACCCTCTCAGCACAGGGAATCAGGGCTCGGTAATCACAATGCCGGAGCCCTGATGACGTCACCAGCAAGCCCGCAAACAAACACCAATCGTTGCCACCCGCTTTGGCTGTGGCTCGCACTGGTCGTGATCGGCATGTGCTGGGGCGCGGCTGGCCCCTTGTCGAAGCTGGCGATGTCGACGGGCCATCACCCTGTCGGCGTCGCCTTCTGGAACGTCAGCCTGGGCGCATGCCTGACGACTGCGGCTCTCTTGCTCACTCGCGGTCGCCTTCCGCTTTCGGGGCGCCATCTCGTTTTCTACCTCTGCTGCGGGCTTCTTGGTCGAGCGCTGCCCAGCAGTCTCAGCTATGCTGCCTTTAACCACTTGCCCGTCGGCGTGGTCGTTATGATCATCGCCACCACGCCGATGCTCACCTTTCTGATCGCCCTTGCGATCCGGATCGAGACGATCGATGTTCGGCGCTTGGTCGGGCTTGGCCTGGGGATCGCGGCGGTGATGCTGATCGTGCTGCCGGAGACCAGCCTGCCTTCTCCGGAACAAGCGGCCTGGGTCGCGCTGCCCATGATCGTGTCATTCTGCTATGCGAGCGAAAGCGTCTTCATCGCCACAGCCGGACCACCTGATTGCGATGCGCTGACAATGATGTGCGGCATCACCTGGGGCGCCTTCATCGCTTTGGCACCGGCGGTGACAGCCTGGAACGCCTGGCCTCAAGTCGAAACGCTCGGGCCGCCGGAGATCGCCATTGCCGCCGGCGCCGTTCTGCATCTTGGTGCATATATCGGCTTCGTCTGGCTGATCGGTCGAGCAGGCCCGGTTTTCGCATCGCAGGTCGGCTATATCGTGACTGGAACCGGGGTTGTTCTCGGCATCATTGTCTATGGCGAGCAGCACACGGCATGGATATGGCTGGCGCTAGCACTCATAGTTGCGGGCTTGGCCCTGGTGAATCCACGGCGATAAGGCGGTATCTTGGGGGCCGATGAAACCGGTAGAAATGGTTCAATTGTGTGAACCAGCGAAGGCTCATCAAGGTCCGCTTTCGCGGGGATAGCGTGAACGATTGCTTTTGCAGGGCAGCAGGCTCGCATCCTGCCGCCCTCGCGTCTACCGCGCCACCTCAAGCGCAATCATTCCGAAGAAATACACCGCGACCGCAAAGCCGGCGATGGCCAAAACTGCCGATAGGACCTGGAACCAGTCCCACCGGCGATGTCCCGGCACGTCACCGCCTTCGTTTTGCCAAGGTGCCGTCGATTACGGCGTCAACGAACCAGATGACGATGGCGAGGGGAATGCCGCCTGCGATGAGAGCGGCAATCATGCCGAGCGTGAAAGGTCCCATGGCTCACGCTCCCTTCAGCAAAGAGGAAGCGCGGCGGCAAGGCATCGGTCGCTTGCCGATCCTGATCATGGGCTGCTCGACGAACCTGTAGCAGGCCCAGGAGGCGAGAAGCGCCAAAGCGAGGGATGGTAACCATGCCTGCCAGTCGTGCGGCCCCCAAGGCAGGAACGACGCCGCAAGATGGTTCATGGCCGTGTGCAGCAAATAGAGGCTGAAGCTGATTTGGCCGATGAAGATCATGAGGCGGCAATTGAGCACCCATCGGGCGAGGCCGGTGAGATGGCCAGGCTTGGCGTAGAGAATGCCGGCCAGAGCAAAGACACAAACGAGCGGTTGCAGGGTGAACTTGATCGTGTCGCGGAAGGTTGACACGTCGCCATAGGCCTTGATGATCACCATCAACGCCAATGCCGCAAAGATCATCCGAACCCCGGCGTAGCGCTTCAGCAGCTCGCCGCGGGCCATCACGGCCACGATGCAGCCGAAGAGGATGCTGTCCATCCGGGTTTCGGAGCTGTGGTAGAGCGCTCCCGCATGGCGCTATCATCAAGCTCGAGCGTCAGGACGTAGCCAGTGCGGATAACGAGGCAAGCCAGACATAGCGTAAGAAGAACGCGAACCACCGGCCGCCCGGTCGACACCAGCCACAGAAGGAGTGCCGGGAACAGGAGGTAGAAGTGCTCCTCGACGGCCAGGCTCCAATGCTGGTTAAGCGGCCCCCAAAACGGGTTCCAGTTCAGATGATAGTTTTGCAGGAAGAAGAGGGAGGCGAGCGCTTTTTTGGAGTCGATCCAGTCTTTCCCGACATGCCCCTCTATCAGCGCAACGACCATCAGCGTCGTGACGATGGCTGGCATCAGACGGAAAAACCGCCGCCTGTAGAAGGCGAGCAGATCGATGCTGCCGGTGCGGTCGAACTCTCGAAGCAGGAGGTGGGTGATCAGGATTCCGCTGATCACAAAGAACAGCGTGACGCCGAAGCCGCCCGGAATGCTATCGATCTTCGTGAAATGAGAAGCAACGACGATCGAGATCGCTACCGCGCGCAAGCCGTCGAGGGAATGGATGCGGTCATTCGGGGTAGTGAAAGACGTCGCGTGAATCGGTGAAAGCATGAAGTCCGCTCCGCTCGCGAACTCCCACTGCCGTTTACCTTTTACGCCTTCTTGTACAGAGGATTGTACAAAGACATTGAAACTATCAACAAAGTGCGAGTGATTTCAATAAGATACGTGAGGATGGCTGGCGGATGGGGTGGGATTCGAACCCACGAAGAGCTTGCACCCTTGCTGGTTTTCAAGACCAGTGCCTTCAACCACTCGGCCACCCATCCAACAAATTGTGATGATGATGGTTAGCGGAACTTATTTTTGAGGGCAAGTTTGGTTTGGCTTTCTCTGGTATTATCCCGTGAATTGACGATTCTTCGGAAGTCATCTAGCCGTTAAGGTTATTAAGGCACGAACAAGCCGATATACGGGGAGAGACAGCATGCTGAGCGATGCACAGATCGCGGCCTATCATGAAAAAGGCTACGTCGTTCCTGACTATTGCCTGCAGGAGGAGGCATTAGCGCGGATCCGCTTCGATCACGACCGACTGCTGGAAAGGCATCCCGAGTTTCGGGACAATTGCTCTGCTCTTCTCCATCACGATCTCGGTTTTTTGAACTATGCGCGGGATCCGGCAATTCTGGACATGGTGGAGCAGCTTATTGGTCCAGACATCTGTCTTTGGAATATGAGCTTCTTCGCGAAGCCAGCGCTCAACGGCAAGAAAACGCCCTATCATCAAGACGGTGAATACTGGCCCATCGAACCGCTCGCCACCTGTACGGTCTGGATTGCCATAGATGAAGCAACCAGAGAGAATGGCTGTCTCCGGTACATTCCGGGCTCCCATAAAGCCCATCGGCTGATGGCCCATGAGGTCAAGGATGATCCAAACTACACCCTCAATCGTGAACTCGTGAAGGCCGAATATGATGAGAGCACTGCTGAGGATCTCATTTTACCGGCGGGAGGCATGGCACTTCACGACATCTATATCGCCCACGGCTCAGAAGAGAACCGCTCGCCCCATCCAAGGCGCGGCATGACGCTTCGTTTAATGCCGACGACTTCGGTTTATAATCGTGAACTTGCGACCCGCCGGCATGCCGAACGTGGCGGGTTGGACATGTCGCATCATTCGATCTTCTTGCTTAGAGGCAAAGATATCTCCGGCCAAAACAACTTTCAGGTTCGGCCCGAGTTTGGGCATTGTTGACTCTTCGTTGACTTGCCTGAGTTTGACTTGGCGGTTTGTGTTTTGAGCCCGCGTATCGGTCACCCGGTCCGAAGGCTTGGGTGCAAACCTTCGGACCGGATTGTGATGCTGCGTTCGGCCTGCGCGGGCGCTGTGCCGGACCGGGCGGTGGCCTAAAGTTCAGCCTGCACGCGCTGCGTGCTGGGGGCGCATGTCGGCTTTGTCGATGCCCGCGACCTGGACGGGAGCTTTCATGGCATCCCGGCGGAAGGGTTCGCCCAGCTCCTGGTTCAAGACCACCTCGAGGAAGGTGGTGACGTTGTCCTCCATCTGCTCCTTGACCGCCACCCGAAGCGCCTCGGTCAGGGTTTCCATGGTCCGCACCTGGACGCCCTTCACCCCGCAGCCCTCCGCAACCTTGGCGTATTCGACGCCGAGATTGAGCTCGGTGCCGACGAAGTTGTCGTCATACCAAAGCGTGGTGTTGCGCTTCTCAGCACCCCATTGGTAATTGCGGAAAATCACCATGGTGATCGGCGGCCAGTCATTGCGACCGCAGGCGGTCATCTCGTTCATCGAAATGCCGAACGCACCGTCGCCGGCAAAGCCCACCACAGGCACGTCCGGGCAGCCGATCTTGGCGCCGAGGATCGAGGGAAAGCCGTAGCCGCAGGGACCGAACATGCCCGGTGCAAGATATTTCCGCCCCTCTTCGAACGTCGGATAGGCATTGCCGATCGCGCAGTTGTTGCCGATGTCGGTGGAAATGATCGCATCCTTCGGCAGCGCCGACTGGATCGCCCGCCAAGCCATGCGCGGGCTCATCCGCTCCGGCTCGCGGTTTCTCGCGCGCTCGTTCCAGGTCGTACCTGGATCGTCGTCCTCGTGGTCCATCGAGGAAAGCTGCTGCAGCCAGCGCGACTTGGTGGTCGACACAAGATCCTTGCGGGCGGCGCGGCCGGCATCGCCCGCCGTGTCCGAAAGCTGATCCAGGATCTCCTCGGCCACCATCCTGGCATCGCCCTGGATGCCGACCGTGACCTTCTTGGTCAAACCGATGCGGTCCGCATTGATGTCCACCTGGATGATCTTGGCGGACTTCGGCCAGTAGTCCATCCCGTAGCCGGGAAGGGTGGAGAAAGGGTTCAACCTTGTGCCGAGCGCCAGCACCACATCGGCTTTCGCGATCAGCTCCATCGCCGCCTTCGAGCCGTTATAGCCGAGCGGGCCCGCCGCCAGCGGATGGGAGCCGGGAAAGGCGTCATTGTGCTGGTAGTTGCAGCAGACCGGCGCATCCAGGCGCTCGGCCAGCGCCCGGCTCGCCTCGATCGCACCGCCGATCACCACGCCGGCACCATTCAGGATCACCGGGAACTTCGCATCCGATAAAAGCTTGGCCGCGTCGGCAATAGCCGCCTGCCCACCGCGCGGGAGTTCGATACGCACGATCTCAGGCAGCTCGATGTCGATCACATGGGTCCAGTAGTCGCGCGGCACGTTGATCTGCGCAGGTGCCGAACCGCGCCATGCTTTCTCGATGACGCGATTGAGAACCTCCGCAACCCGCGTCGGGTCGCGCACCTCCTCCTGGTAGCACACCATCTCCTCGAACAGCTTCATCTGCGGAATTTCCTGAAACCCGCCCTGGCCGATGGTCTTGTTGGCCGCCTGCGGCGTCACCAGAAGCATCGGTGTGTGGTTCCAAAACGCCGTCTTGATCGGGGTCACGAAATTGGTGATGCCAGGACCGTTCTGCGCCACCGCCATCGCCATCTTGCCCGACGCCCGCGTATACCCGTCCGCCGACATCCCGGCATTGCACTCATGCGCACAATCCCAAAACTTGATCCCGGCAGCCGGAAACAAATCCGAAATCGGCATCATCGCCGAACCGATGATCCCAAACGCATGCTCAATACCATGACGCTGCAACACCTTGACGAACGCCTCTTCCGTCGTCATCTCCATCAAACTAACTCCCTCTCGACATTGATCGCTTACGCTTCTCTAAAAACGTTCGTTCCCGGGCGCATACTATGCATGCCTCGACCGGGCAGGCGCCAGCGTCGCCGCGCAACTCGGTTTCCTTGATAGTCTGCTGCCGCTCGGGTGAAAAGAGCCCTTTTTACGCTACCCCGGATCAGACGCCACCCCAGATGGCCTCCGCCGTCTGCACCACCAGCTCCAGCTTTCGGCGCTGATCATCCGGCGTGATCGCGTTGCCCTCTTCGGTGGAGGCGAAGCCGCATTGCGGTGCGATGCCAAGCTGATCGATATCGGCGTACTGGGAGGCATCATCGAAACGCCGTCTCAGATCGTCGACGGTTTCGAGGTCGCCGCTCTTTGTGGTGATGAACCCCGGCAGAACGCGCTGCTTTCCCTTGGGCAGGAGACGAAGCGGCTCCAGCCCGCCAGCGCGCTCGGTATCATATTCCATAAAGAAGACATCGACACCGGTCTTGTTGAACACTGCATCGGCGGCCGGGTCATAGGCCCCTTCGGCGGCATAGGTAGAGCGGAAATTCCCCCTGCACATATGCATGCCGATAACCATGTCGCCCGGGCGGTCCTTGATCGCTTCGTTCATCATCCAGGCATAACGATCGATCAGCCGATCCGGGTCCTGGCCTTCCGCCTCCTTGGTGGCTCGATGTTTCGGATCGCAGAGATAAGCGAAGAAGATGTCGTCCATCTGCAAATAGCGGCAGCCGGCATCGTAAAAAGCCTGAACGGCTTTCTTGTATGTCCTGGCGATATCGGCGAACAGGACGTCGGCGTCCCGGTAATCGGCAGGGGCGATGTCCGAGGGTGCGGTTCTGAAATGACAGCAGCTCGGTCCGGGGATGGAAATCTTGGGCGTAACGGTAGTGTTGGCCGCGACGAAACGGAAATGGTCGAGCATCGGATGATCATCCGGAAAATCGAGCTTTCCTTTGATCGTCGGAAAGATCGGGCGCAGCTTGACGCCTGCGAACTGAACACCTTCCTCCCGCTCCTCGAGGTCGAAGCCGGTGAGCATGCCCATGAAATCATAGTGCCAGAATGAACGACGGCACTCGCCGTCGGTCGCTGCCTTCAAGCCGACCTCTTCCTGCATCCTGATCGATGCCGAGATCGCCCCATCCTCGACCGCTTTCAGGTCGTCGGCTGAGATCGAACGTTCTTCGTGATATTGTTTGCGAGCCGCCTGCACGGCTGCCGGCCGCAGCAAACTGCCGACGTGATCGGCACGGAAAGGCGGTGTCTGCAAGGTCATGGCGATTTCCTCGTATTGGACTGTCAGCCGCTCAGGAACCGGGGCAGCCAAAGCGTGATGGCCGGAAAGAGAAGCAGTAAAGCCACGCGAAAAAGCTCCGCCCCGAAGAAAGGAGCCACCCCTTTGAACGTATCGATCATCGGCGTGTCCTTGGCCATGGCGGAGATAACGAAAACATTCATGCCGACCGGTGGGGTGATCAAGCCCAGTTCGACCACGACCAGAGCCAGGACACCGAACCAGATCTTGAGATCTTCGGTGCTCATACCGAAGCCTGCGCCTTCACTGCCTTGATAGAGGCCACCATTGATCTCGATCAGCACCGGCCAGAAGAACGGGATCACCAGAAGGATCATCGACAGGCTGTCCATGAAACAGCCAAGGACGATCAGAGCGAGAAGAAGGAGGATCATCACTGTCATCGGCTCCATGCCCGACATCGCGACCCACTCGGCGGTTGCCTGGGGCAGGCCGATCCTCGACATGAAGATCTTCATCAGCTCCGCCCCCAGCAGGATCAAGTAGATCATGCCGGTGGTCGCAGCGGTTTCCTTCAAGGCCTCCTTCATCGCATTAAGACCGACATCGCCCTTCAGTGCGCCGTAAGCCCAAACCAAGAAAGCGCCGACCGCAGCAGCCGGTGTCGGATTGTAGAACCCTGCATAGATGCCGCCGAGCACCAGTCCGAAGATCACCAGGACAGGGATGACGCCGGTGGTCGCCGCGATGAATTCCGCACGATCCGCGGCCCCCCCGGCCGGACCTGCGGCCGGACGGATCAGCACATAAACGGCAATGGTGAGAAGAAATAAGATGACCGCAAGCAGTCCCGGCAGCATCGCCGCCATGAACATCATGACGATGTTGGCCTCGACGATGATCGCATAGATGACCAGCACCACGGAGGGCGGAATCAGGATGCCGAGAACGCCGCCTGCCGCAAGCGATCCAGTGGCAAGCGCCCCTGAATAGCGGTAGCGGCGAAGCTCGGGAAGGGCGACCTTGCCCATGGTGGAGGCGGTGGCAAGCGAGGACCCGCAGACCGCACCAAAGCCGGCGCAGGCGGCGATTGCCGCCATCGCCGTCCCACCTCTGAGCCATCCGAACCAGGCATTGCCGGCCCGAAACAACGCCTGGCTTAGGCCCGCCTTGGAGGCGACAGCCCCCATCAGGACGAACATCGGCACCACCGAGAGGTCGTAGATCGAGAACTGACCATAGGCCAGGGTCTTCAACTGGTTCAGCATCAGATCCGGACCGTTCACCAGTGCAATGCCGCCACCGCCCACCAGGATCATGGCATAGGCGATCGGCATCCTAATCGCGATCAGAGCCACCAGAACCACAAGGCCGAGAATGCCGAGCGACAAAGCCTCCGTCACCGCGTGGCCCCGCGGCGGGTCGAAACGCTTCTTTCAAACAAGGTGATGACGGCAGCGACGGCCAGGAGGGCGAGCGATATCAAAATCGGGACGAAACCGAGCCAGATGGGAAATTGGAGAATTGCGGTCATGTAGCCATACTCTTTTTGGCTAAGCATGCCCTCGTACATCCGCCAAAGGAGAAGGAGAGAGAAAGTAAGCGCTACCAAGGCCGCCAGCATCTTGAATTTGGCA
The DNA here is from genome assembly GCA_965204405.1 of Geminicoccaceae bacterium. Lineage (GTDB taxonomy): Bacteria > Pseudomonadota > Alphaproteobacteria > Geminicoccales > Geminicoccaceae > JANQPX01. The sequence continues at coordinate 2,951,609 of CBDBEN010000005.1, read as the reverse complement.
ATCAGAGCCTCTGACGCCCTGGCTGTGAAGATATCTGCGGTGACGTTGGCGTCGGTGAGCTGACAATAGGGCAGAAAAGAAAAGGCGGCGATTGCAACCCCGATCTCGGTGAGCTCGAAATCGCCAGGGAACGGCTTCCAGACAACGCCGCCGATCACGGAAGCAACGTTCATCAAAACGACGGCAAGTAGCAAAAATCCGCCGAGGAGCGCCCAGGTGTGGATGGCCCAGACAGCCGCACCGAGAATGCCGGTGCGGCCCGCGTTCCCGGACGTCATTACTGGGTGCTATGTTTCGCGATCAGCTCACGTGCCTTGGCGACCAGACCTTCGCCGTCGATGCCATTCGCCGAGACCTCGTCGACCCAGCGCTGCACCACCGGTTCCAAGGCTGTCTGGAATGCCGCGGTTTCCTTTTCGTTCAGAACAATGTGCGTGTTGCCGGCCTTGGTCGCGAACTCGATGCCGAAATCATCGCCCGCACGCCAGACCTCACCGACCTTGGCCCACCAGTCAGGACCTGATGCATCCTTGAAGGCTTTCTTGATGTCGCCGGGCAAGCTGTCCCAGCGGGCCTTGTTCATAGACACCTGGAAGGTCGTCGTACCGAAGCGCGCTTCCTCATATCCCTCCACCTGGTAGGTGGTCTGCTCCTGGATCTTGAGTGGCGGGATTATCTCCCAGGGGATGAATGCGCCATCCACCACGCCCTTTTGCAAGGCCTGGGGCAGTTCGGGCACGGGCATCGCAACGGGAGCAGCACCCAGCGCTTCGATGATCCAGGCCCCGGTACGCGTTGGGATGCGCATCTTGGCACCTTCGAGGTCGGCGGGCGATCGCACCTCCTTATCGCGCATGTGGATAGCCTGCCCGGCATGCACATGCAGGAACATCACCTCGACGCCCTGGTATTCCTGGCGCAGATCACTCTCGAACATCTCATGCAAGGCGAGATTGGTGGCCACCGGATCGTTCACATAGACGAACGGCAGTTCCACCACCTCGGTGCGCGGAAACAGACCGGGCGTGTAACCATTCACCGTCCAGACAATGTCGACCACCCCGTCGCGCACCTGATTGATCAGCTCAGGCGGCCGTCCGCCCAAAGTCATCGACGGGAAAATTTCAATCTTTACGCGTCCGCCGGAATTTTCCTCGACCTGCTTTGCCCAGGGCTCCAGCATTTGCGTGTGCGCCGGCGCCTTGGCACTCAGGAGATGATGAAGCTTGAACGTGAATTCCTGAGCAATCGCCGAAGCGCTCAGTCCCATGAATGCTGCCGTCGCCAGAGCAGCTGCACCCAGTCCAATCCTGCCTCGCATCTAATGATCTCCCTTTGAACGATTGTTTTCGGTCGTTCGCACAACCGATATGACAGACCTTTCCCGATCCGCTTTCTACCGTTGTAAATGAGGGAGATGCGTTGGTCTACAAAGCATGCTTTGTCGGTGAACGCGTCTTCTTCTTGGCAAAATTTAACGATGTTAAGGAGAAATCAGCCCCCTGTGAAATAGGATCGTTTGACTTCGAAGCGTTGAAGGTGCCCAGCCTCTTGGCGTGATCCCGTTGTGCCTATCTTTTTTGAATTTCAATAAGCTTTTCGGTGACGTTCAGCGAATTTTTACCATTGTGCTGTACATCCTGATCCAAGGTCCATCTGCGGGGGTGTTTTTTCGATGTACGGCATGGTGAACAATGCGTTTCGGCGCTATGTAATCGACCATCAAGGCGACGCGGCCTGGAACGAAATCGTGACCCGCGCTGACCTTGATACTGCCGAATTTGGCGCAATGATGGCCTATGACGACAGTGTCACGCTCTCGATCTTCGATGCCATGGTATCCGAATCGGGCCGAGATCCAGGCGAGCTTTTGCAGGACGTGGGCAGATCCTGGGTTAGGTTTGCCAAAACCACATCCTTTGCCGGACTTCTGGCCATGGCCGGAAAGGACTTCGAAAGCCTGATCGGCAGCCTGGATGACATGCATGCCAGAATCAAGACCAGCCTGCCGGCACTTCGGCCACCTTCCTTTGATTGCCGGCGCCTGGATGGCGGTTTCATCGAGGTCACCTATCGTTCGGAACGGGAGGGATTATTCCCCTTCGTCCTCGGAGTTTTGGAGGGCTTGGCGGATGACTTCGGAGAACAGGTTGAGGTGGCCGAATTCGAGCAGCTATCACCCTCGTCCGCTAAATGGATCTTGAAGATAGCGACAACGGCCACCCATGCCGCATAGCGCAGCCCATACGCACGACTTCTCGCCAATCAGAGAGGGCTGGCTGATCAATAAGGAATTTTGGGATAACAATGATTTAGAGCGCATAGCCTTAGCGTCTGTCGTCAAGATGCGTTCTCGTGCGAGGCCATTGATGCAACACGCATCCCGTGTTTTTTCCCTCGCTCGATTTCACGGCAATGAGCTTGCCCGAGGACATCGGCGATGGGCTTTCGTGTGTGGCTTCAAAGGCTCCGATCAACTTGCAATAACTCGGGGACGTATGAATCCTCAGCCTTGGCATCAAGCAGGCTTTCAAATTAGTAATTCAAAGACACAGTCCTATTCAGGAGAATGGGAACCAAAAGACGTGATCAAAGCAACATGGGGGAATCTATGCTGCGGCGCGTCGTCTGCCGAGTTCTGTGTGGATGTCGAGGCTCGGCCTTTTCCCAACATGCCTTGGCGCAATGTTTGCGGCGGCGCTGCAGGCAAACGCTGAGCCCATGGCAATCCTTGGAGCCGATGGCCGATCCGGCTGTGAGAACGATCTATGTGTTGGGCAGGCAACCGCACCGACAGAGGCCCTGATCGGATCCTTGTTGCAGGCTTTTCCTTTCGCTCTCATGATCAGGTGCGACGGTACACTCGGCGCTCTAGGCCGTTTTTTTCAATGCCGCCACGGCGCGTTGATCAATAGTCCTTTGGCCGCGCATTTCACATCGCCTGCCTTGTCAGATCACGACGATCTTCAAGGCTACTTGAAGTCAAAGATTTGTCATGATGGCTCCCATGAACGCGTCGAGCTAATCTTTACTTCTACTCGGCCCCAAAAAGCGGAGAAGGCGTGTCCATCCACCGGAGGTTTGCGTGTTGCGCAGGGCCCCGGCCAGGCCGATCGAGAATATTTGGAAAATTCTACCGGCAGCCAGAGTGATTGCGTGCCTTCGTCGATGCCCCCCGACGATCCAGATGCTCCGGCCTTGCCTCTGCTCGGAACGGTTTTGCCGACCGGTGCCGACGGAGGGCTCTTGTTCCTGGGCACGATTGTGCCCAGAGAGGCAGGCAATTTGGTGAGATTTGGTTTGTCGATCAGTGATTTCGGTCCAGCTGACCCTACGCCGGAATTTGCGATGATGGCTGAGGTCAATGCAGGCATGCTCAAAGACAGCCAGATGATGAATGAGCAATTATCAACCGCTCATATGAAGGCTGTTGCCGCTCAGCGTGAGCTCGAGCACCATCGAGACGGTCTCGAGGCATTGGTGAGAGATCGCACCGCCATGATCGAAGTTCAGGCTGCAGAGCTAAAGGAAGCGTTGGAGCAGGAACAGCGTTTGAGTGCCATGCAGCGCAGTTTTGTCTCCATGGCTTCCCATGAATTTCGAACACCATTAGCGATCATCGATGGCTACGCGCAGAAAATCGAGCGGCGCATCGAAAAGATGGCGCCGGGTGATATTATCGAACGCATCAGGAAAATCCGTCTCGCCGTTAAGCGCATGACGTCGCTGATGGAAAGCACGCTTGCCGCAGCCAAATGGGAGGCCGGCAGAATCCAGATCACGCCGGAACCGATCGATATCCGAGCCATGCTTCTGGATTGCTGCCAGCAGCAAAGGGACCTTGCCACACAGCACGAGATCGTGGTGGATCACCAACATCTTCCGGACGAGATAATTGTCGATCCAACGAGTTTGACACAGATCTTCACCAACCTCATTTCCAACGCCATCAAATATTCGCCGGAGGCCGACAAGATCGACATTCGTGGCTGGCAGGAGGCAGGTGACGTCTTCATCTCAGTCCGGGACTACGGGATAGGTATCGATAAGGAAGACCAAGCCCAGATGTTCACACGCTTCTTTCGAGCCAAAACTTCTGTCGGTATGCCAGGTACCGGCATCGGCCTCAACCTGGCACAGATGCTTGCGAAGGAGCATGGAGGCTCCATCACGCTCAGTTCGGAGAGAGGAAAAGGGGCCATCTTCACCGTCAAGCTACCACGAATAGCGGCGCCCAGAACGCCGGTTGGAAATGCTGCCTGCCTGCTTGAACAATAGCCGATATTTTCCTCATTCTTTTCTTCTCCATTGTCGATGGCGTGCCATGATGAAATAGTTGCGCTGGTCCTGATCAATCAGCAGATCTCAAGGAGAGAAGGCCGGCCATAGTTGCTCGTGCTGATCTGGCTTGCGCAGAAGCAAATTTGGGTTCTGCGAGCCTGGTGTTGAGGCGAACTGAGCTTTTTGAGGTTCGTTACGATCACTTGTAATAGGAATGACAACATTATACGCCTGCGCGACGTATACTTTTAAGTATCGATCTCATCCAATCCAAAGATGCGCGGTCAAATCACTTAATCGCCAAATGCAAATATAACGCCGAACAAATGGGCTGCTGCCAAACCAACCTCGACCTGCGAAAATCTATGGCCAGGCCGGGCTTGACGTGGGATAAGCATCGGCATCAGCAACCATCGGATCGCGGGCTGCGCACGGAGACGCTGCTCCTGGCCAAATAAGGGGACGTCGAATGTCGATGAACACCGCCAATGTGGGGATTCTCGGAGCAACTGGTTATACTGGTGCGGAACTGCTGCGCCTGCTCCGAAGCCACCGTTCGGCGCGTGTTACCTGCATGACATCCGAACGCTTCGCAGGGCAGGCCATCGATAGGGTTTTCCCCCATCTTGCAGGCCGGGATCTGCCCACGCTCTCCAAGATCGGCGACGACGATCTAAGCAAGCTCGACGTCGTTTTCGGTTGCCTTCCCCATGGGACCACGCAGGAGGTCATCGGTGCTCTGCCGGCGGGGCCGAAAGTGGTGGATCTTTCGGCCGATTTTCGCTTGAAGGACGCTGCCGTGTACGAGCACACTTATGGCAAGCCTCACCAGGCCATCGAGCGCCAGAAGAGTGCCGTCTACGGCCTGACAGAGCTTGAACGGCAGGCGATCAAGGAAACTGATCTGGTCGCCAACCCCGGCTGCTACCCGACCACCTGCCAGCTCCCTTTGCGCCCGTTGCTGCAAGCCGGGCTTATCCGGAACGATTCGATCATCATCGATGCGAAATCAGGCGTGACCGGCGCCGGCCGGGCGCCAAAGGAAGGCTCGCTTCATACCGAGGTCAGCGAGGGCCTGCACGCCTATGGCGTCAGCACCCACCGCCACACGCCGGAGATCGAGCAGGGCCTCTCCGAAGCCGCAGGTGAGCCAATCGTGGTGACGTTCACCCCCCACCTCATCCCAATGAACCGTGGCATTCTCGCCACCATCTACGTGCAGCTCTGCGGCTCCGTCGTTCCCGAGGATCTTCAGGACGAACTCGAGCGCTGCTATGGCGAGGAACCTTTCGTCCAGGTCCTGCCCTTCAAAAGCCTGCCGGCGACCCGCCATGTCCGTGGCACCAATAACTGCCATATTGCGGTCCACCCAGGCCGGCTTCCAGGCAGCGCGATCTTGTTGAGCGTCACCGACAATCTGGTCAAGGGCGCCTCAGGCCAGGCGCTGCAAAACATGAACGTGATGCTGGGCCTCGCGGAGACCGAGGGACTGGAGCAGGCACCACTCTTCCCCTGAGCCATTGAGTAAAAACCTTTTCTGGGCCGTTCGGTAAGCCTGCGCCACCGAGATTGACGGTGCGCGTCAAGGTGTCGTGTGGTGCCGGCTAGCGCCTTTCCGGGACAGATCGATCCAGTCCTCTCCCCCGCCCAACCACCCCAACGTACCGACCATATCGGGTGGTTGGGCGGGGGAGAGGACTGGCACCACGTAAACCTCAACCGGAACTGCTCTAAAGCTCGGGGATAGCCATTTTGTGCCAGAAGTGATAACTATCGGTTGTACGTCGCCTCAATGTTTAATCTATTCTTTACCTCTCCATGCAATCGATGCTTTATGTATATACTAGGAGTTGCATTATGCGCCTTCTTCTCGCGCTTTTGGCCATCACATCAGTCTGGCCAACTCACCTCGCCGCACAAACCCTTGGTGATTCGGCGGACGGACTGCCAGCAGCACGGGCGACGTCGGATCTGCTGCCTTACGGTCTGTTCGTCAGCCCGACCATCAGCACCCTCGGGATCGGTCTTGAGACTGGTGTTCGCTTCAATGAGAATCTCGGCATCCGTTTCGGTGGCAACTGGCTGAGCGTCGATTTCGACCGAACCGTCGACGATGTTGACTATGAAGCCGAGGCGACCTTGGCCTCCCTCGGCGCGCTTTTGGACTATCACCCCTTTCGCGGCGGCTTTCGCATCAGCGGCGGTCTCCGCTTCAATTTCAACGAGGCTGATCTTGCAGGCGTGCCTAATGCAGATGTGACCATCGGCAATCAAACCTTCGCAGCCTCGGACGTCGGTACGTTGGAAGGTGACGTCAGCTACGATGTGGCAGCCCCCTATCTCGGCATCGGCTACGGCGCGACGCTGCTCCAAGGAGCGCTCTCCATCGGATTCGATGTTGGAGTCATGTATCAGGGAGAGGCCGACGTTGATCTCGATGCACGTGGCGGCGCTCTGGAAGGCAATGCTGTTCTTGAAGCGAACCTAGCCATCGAGGAAGAAGATATCGAAGACGATCTCGAGGATTTCATCGTCTATCCTGTCATCGGCCTAGCTGTGGTTTATCGTTTCTAGAGATATGACCGCTTCAGAATATCTATCTGACGCGGAATTTAACGCACTGATTCCATGGAAAATTATAGGTATCTGTAGGAACTAAATGATGTGGTCATATCACAAGGGCGAAGTCGGATCAGGTCGATCCGGTGCCAGCCACTCATCCATCCGACCATCTGTCTGCTTGCAACCGCTGCCGGCGCATCTTTCCTGGCCTGGAAATTCTCTTGCGAGATTGGCCCAAATAGCATGATTGACGTGGACCCTCGGCATGGAGGACAATTTCCGGGAATAGATGGAAAAAGGGGAGGCATTGGTCCGCCGTATTGACCAGGCGTCGTGGGACCGGCTGTTCATCAGGACATCGGCAAGCGGCCGGCCCTTGCAGGCAAGATTGCGGGAAATGGTGGTGAGCGCGATCAGCGAGGGCTGGCTCAGCAATGACATGCCGCTGCCTTCCAGTCGACAGCTCGCACGCAACCTTGGCGTTGCGCGCAACACCGTGCTCCTTGCTTACCAGCAACTGGTGGACGAGGAGGTGCTGGAAGCACGGGAGCGCAGCGGTTACTTCGTGCGATCGAGCGGGCAGAAACTGCAGTGTTCCAGGCACCTTCCTGACGTCTCCTCGGAGGAGACTGTGGACTGGCCCAGGCATCTGGCAATGAGCCCGGCCGAGCAGCTGAATATCGCAAAGCCTGCGGACTGGCTCAATTTCCCCTACCCGTTTCTCTACGGTCAGTCGGATCCGACCCTGTTTCCCATCAACGATTGGCGGGAGTGCGCGCGTCAGGCGCTGAGCGTGCTTGAAATACAGGGCTGGGCGGCGGATCTGATCGACGGCGACGATCCGGAACTGGTGGAGCAGATACGGACCCGCGTGCTGCCGCGCCGCGGCATATGGGCAGCAGCCGACGAAATCATGGTCACACTCGGCGCGCAGCAAGCACTATATCTGCTGGCAGAACTGCTCGTGCGCCAGGGTACGGTGGTCGGCGTCGAGGAGCCTGGCTACCCTGATGCGCGCAACATCTTTGCATTGAAAGCCGCGGCGCTCCGGCCATTGACGATGGACGCGCACGGGATCGATCCTGACGATGTGCCGGAGGACTGCCGGCTTCTGTTTTTGACACCAAGCCGGCAATGTCCCACAGGCGTACGCTTGCCGATGGATCGGAGACAGCGGCTGCTCGACCTCACCGAGCAGCGCGACATGCTTATTATCGAGGACGATTTTGAGAGTAATTTCGGCCTGACCTCGGACGCATCGACGGCGATGCGCGGCATGAATGCCAGCGATCGGGTGCTCTACGTCGGCAGTTTATCCAAGACCTTGGCACCTGGGCTCCGGGTTGGCTACATCGTGGGTCCGGCGGCGGTCATGCGCGAAGCGCGCGCTCTTCGACGTCTGATGCTCCGTCACGCCCCCACCAACAACCAGCGGGCACTCGCGTTGTTTTTGGCACTTGGCCATTTCGATCGCCTGGTGCGCAAGACTGTCGACGTGCTGGACCAGCGAGCCACGGCCATGCGGATGGCATTGGAACAGCATTTGCCAGAGTTCGACGTAAGCTATGGCATTGGCGGTTCCAGCGTTTGGGTGAAGGGTCCGAGAGGGCTGGACAGCGGAGCACTCGCGATTACCGCCAGGGAAGCAGGCGTGCTCATCGAACCAGGTGACGTTTTCTTCCAGGGCGGCAATCTGCCAAAGCGTTATTTCCGCCTTGGTTTCTCGGCAATTCCCGTCACCCGGATCGAGCCAGGAATCAAAACCCTGGCCGAGATCGCCCGATCGGCGTGAGACTGGGTACTGGCGCCATAAAACCGTTCACTCTGGCTCTAAGCAACAACATTAGCTCATCCTAACGTTGTCTGACACCGGTGCACGTCCGGACGCTATTTGACGGCGTGGGGTTCTGGAACAATCACGGGAGGAATGACGATGAGCGGCAGCACTGCTGATTTGAGCGCCTTGTTCGAGGCTTTCAACAGGCATGACGCCGAAGCGGCTGTCTCTTTCATGACCGACGATGTGGTGTTTGAAACATTGGGCGGTGCGGAGGTCTACGGTACGCGAATCGAAGGCAAGGAGGCCGTTCGCGATGCATTTGCGGGTGTCTGGCAGGCCTTTCCCGACGCCCATTGGGAGACCACCAATCACACCATCACCGGTGACCTTGCCGTGTCCGAATGGATCTTCCGCGGCACCGGCGCCGATGGCGCCCGTATCGAAGCCGAGGGCTGCGATCTATTTACTCTCCGGGAAGGCAAGATCGCGCTGAAACGAGCCTTTCGCAAACAGCGGCCGCCCATCGCCGCTTGATGTCTTGTCACAAGAACTTCGCGCATAAGGACCGCGGACATGCCTGATCGCCTGAGACCAAAGCATTGGCCGAAATCCAGCTATGATCCTCGCTACGATCCGCTGACCGATGCCGGGCCAGGCCATAATCGAGACTACGCGCCGACCTACTGGATCGGGACGGCGGGGCCGCCTCCCGAGGACGATGGTCCGATTTCGGGAGACATGGACGCGGATGTTGTGATTGTAGGCTCCGGCTATACCGGGCTTTCCACGGCCATTCATCTGGCCAAGGAGCACGGCATCAAGGCGACGGTGCTCGAGGCCAACACGGTTGCCTGGGGATGCTCCACGCGTAATGGCGGTCAGGCGCAGATTTCGTCCGGGCGACTGAAGCGTTCGGAGTGGATCGAGCGCTGGGGTGCCGATGTCGCCAAGCGAATGCATGCCGAGATCTGCGAGGCGTTTGATATTTTCCGTGACCTAATCGGTTCGGGTGAGTTCGATTGCGAACCCCAGGACGGAGGTCATGTCTATATTGCCCATAAGCCCGGCGTGATGCCGAAGCTGAAACAGGAATCAAAGCTCCTGAATGATGTATTCGGCTACGGCTCGCGCATTATGGGCCGGGACGAACTGCATGAAGGCTATGTGAAGGACCAGGAAGCGGCCGGCGCGATGCTGGAGCCCGACGGCATCGGCATCCATGCAGCCAAGCTCGCCTTCGGCTACCAGAAGCTGGCGCGAAAGCTCGGCGCGACGATCCATCCGGCTAGCCCTGTCATGGGGTGGAAAACGGTAAACGGCGTGCATCATCTGACCACGCCGGGCGGTACGGTCAGAGCGCGGGCCGTAGCGCTTGCGACCGCTGGCTATACGCCTCCAGGTCTTAGCCGTTTCACCAAGCATCGTCTGATGCCGATCCTATCGAATTCGATTGTCACCAGGCCGCTCGATGATGATGAGAGAGAGGCCTGCGGCTTCAAAACAGGATCTCCGCTGACCGACACCCGCACGCTTCGCCACTACTACCGGTTTTTGCCTGATAGTCGTGTGCAAATCGGCGGCAGGAGTGCCATTACTGGGAATGATGCTGAGAATCGCAGGCACCTCGATCTCCTGCAGCGAGGTCTCTATCGGAAGTTCCCGGCGCTCGAAGGGATCGATCTCGACTATTCCTGGTGGGGCTGGGTCGATGTCAGCCACGACATGATGCCGAGAATCTTTCAACCCGATCCCGGGCAAACGATCTTCTACGCGCTCGGCTATGGCGGCAATGGCGTGATGTATTCGGCGCAGGCCGGCCGGCGTATGGCAGCGATGGTAGCCGGCAAAGGGCAAGACCTGGATCTGCCCATCTTCACGTCGCAGCTGCCCAGCCATGGTGTACTGACCCCGTTTAGGCGTCTTGGACAGCGGTTCATGTATGTCTGGTACTACGTAAGAGACGAACGTCTTTAGGCAGGTTTGAGAGAACAATCGAAAAAGGAGTTAGTTTGATGGAGATGACGACGGAAGAGGCGTTCGTCAAGGTGTTGCAGCGTCATGGTATTGAGCATGCGTTTGGGATCATCGGTTCGGCGATGATGCCGATTTCGGATTTGTTTCCGGCTGCCGGGATCAAGTTTTGGGATTGTGCGCATGAGTGCAATGCCGGGATGTCGGCGGACGGGTATACGCGGGCGTCGGGCAAGATGGCGATGGCGGTGGCGCAGAACGGTCCTGGCATCACCAATTTCGTGACCCCGATCAAGACGGCGTTTTGGAACCACACACCGATGCTTCTGGTGACGCCGCAGGCGGCCAACAAGACCATCGGCCAGGGCGGGTTTCAGGAAATTCCGCAGATGAAGCTGTTCGAGGAGATGGTGTGCTACCAGGAGGAGGTGCGCGACCCGACGCGGGTTGCGGAGGTTCTCAATCGCGTCATCGAGAAAGCATGGCGCGGTTCGGCACCTGCGCAGATCAACGTGCCGCGCGACTACTGGACCCATGTGATCGACATCGAGCTGCCTGAGATCGTGCGTATCGAACTCCCGCGCGGTGGGCAGGCGGCTATTGCCGACGCGGCCAAGCTTTTATCGGATGCGAAGTTCCCGGTGATCCTGAATGGTGCCGGCGTGGTGATCGGCGGTGCGATCGAGGCGAGCCGGGCGCTGGCCGAGCGCCTGGATGCGCCGGTCTGCTGCAACTACCAGCACAATGACGCCTTTCCCGGCTCCCATCCGCTGGCGGCGGGCCCGCTCGGCTATAACGGCTCGAAGGCGGCGATGGAGCTGATCGCGAAAGCCGATGTGGTGCTGGCGCTCGGCACAAGGTTGAACCCTTTCTCCACCCTTCCCGGCTACGGGATGGACTACTGGCCGAAGTCCGCCAAGATCATCCAGGTGGACATCAATGCGGACCGCATCGGTTTGACCAAGAAGGTCACGGTCGGCATCCAGGGCGATGCCAGGATGGTGGCCGAGGAGATCCTGGATCAGCTTTCGGACACGGCGGGCGATGCCGGCCGCGCCGCCCGCAAGGATCTTGTGTCGACCACCAAGTCGCGCTGGCTGCAGCAGCTTTCCTCGATGGACCACGAGGACGACGATCCAGGTACGACCTGGAACGAGCGCGCGAGAAACCGCGAGCCGGAGCGGATGAGCCCGCGCATGGCTTGGCGGGCGATCCAGTCGGCGCTGCCGAAGGATGCGATCATTTCCACCGACATCGGCAACAACTGCGCGATCGGCAATGCCTATCCGACGTTCGAAGAGGGGCGGAAATATCTTGCACCGGGCATGTTCGGTCCCTGCGGCTACGGCTTTCCCTCGATCCTCGGCGCCAAGATCGGCTGCCCGGACGTGCCTGTGGTGGGCTTTGCCGGCGACGGTGCGTTCGGCATTTCGATGAACGAGATGACCGCCTGCGGTCGCAATGACTGGCCGCCGATCACCATGGTGATTTTCCGCAATTACCAATGGGGTGCTGAGAAGCGCAACACCACGCTTTGGTATGACGACAACTTCGTCGGCACCGAGCTCAATCTCGGCGTCGAATACGCCAAGGTTGCGGAGGGCTGCGGGGTGAAGGGCGTCCAGGTGCGGACCATGGAAACCCTGACCGAGGCGCTTCGGGTGGCGGTCAAGGAGCAGATGGAGGACAACGTCACCACCTTCCTCGAGGTGGTCTTGAACCAGGAGCTGGGCGAACCCTTCCGCCGGGATGCCATGAAAGCTCCCGTCCAGGTCGCGGGCATCGACAAAGCCGACATGCGCCCCCAGCACGCAGCGCGTGCAGGCTGAACTTTAGGCCACCGCCCGGTCCGGCACAGCGCCCGCGCAGGCCGAACGCAGCATCACAATCCGGTCCGAAGGTTTGCACCCAAGCCTTCGGACCGGGTGACCGATACGCGGGCTCAAAACACAAACCGCCAAGTCAAACTCAGGCAAGTCAACGAAGAGTCAACAATGCCCAAACTCGGGCTGGTTCTATCAATGGCTTGTTCTGGTTCTATCTGTTAAAGTCACGGAACGATAAAGATATTGAGAAGAAGATTAGGGAGGTGCAGGCGGTCGGCGAACTAACAGCTTTAGGCTTTGCTGCGACCTAAAAACCTCCAGAACCCGTCAACAAAGTGACGACCACGTATGTGGTATAAAGTGATCAACCAGAGGAGGAACCAAATGCTTCGTCATCAGAAGTCTCTTGGATGTGCGGCCATAGCCATGGCTGTGCTCTTAGGCACGACACTCGAAACATCCGCGCAAAATAGCTTTCGGGTCGCGGTCGGCGATGCGGCCGGCAGTGCTCAGCATGAGCTTGGCAAAAAGTTCGTTGAGGAACTGGGCGCGCGCACAGATGGCGCCTACACGGCAGAGCTGTTTTTGAATGGCCAGCTCGGCAGTGAGCAGAACACCGTCAATGATGCTTCGATGGGCCTGCTCGATATGTCGATCTTGGCGATCAATAACATCACACCATTTTCGCCGACGGTGGGCATCTTCACGCTCCCCTACGTCATCCAGGGCGTCGATGATGCCGAGAAGCTGATCAATAGCGACATCGGCCAGGAACTTATCGACAACACCATCCGCGATGCCGGCGTGCGCATTATCGGCTGGACCTATACCGGTTGCCGTGTGCTCACCAATTCCAAGAAGCCGGTAGAGACTCTCGACGATCTTCAGGGCCTGGTTATTCGGGTGCCGAAGAATGAGATCATGATCGACAGCTACAATTCCTGGGGCATCAACCCGACGCCGATGGCCTGGTCAGAGACCTTCACGGCCCTTCAGCAAGGCGTGGTCGACGGTCAGGACAATCCCTACCTCACCGTTCACTCGATGAAGTTCTACGAGGTGCAGAAGTACGTTACCGACATCTGCTACGTTTTTTCGATCGAGCCCCTGGTCGTCAGCGAGGGTGTGTTCCAGAGCCTCGATCCCGCCACCCAGGAAGCCATCTTGGCAGCTGGCCAGGCAGCGACCGAGCACAGTGCTCAGTTCCTTCGTGACTCCGAAGCGTCGATCAAGGAAGATCTGGTCGCCAAGGGCATGGAGATCGTCGATCCCGACGAGACGGACTGGATTGCCAAGGCAACTGAGGCAGTCTGGCCGAAGTTCTATGACAGCATCGGCGGCAAGGAAAAACTCGACGCAGCGATGGCCCTTCTCGGCCGCAGCTAGGTAGCATGGCTGCCTCAGGAATTTCAGGCCGCCATCGTCAGGATCGGCGGTATGCGGCCAGGTTTTCCACGTGAGAAGTAAGACGGTGTCCGGCTGATCGGGCCGGACACTGAAGCTTCCCGGCAATCGAGACGACAAGTAACAAAAATCAGGAGGGGCGGATGGCCATTCTCAAGCATATTTTCGAGAATATCGAGAGCTATGTCTGTCGTTTCCTCCTTGCGACGTTCGTCACACTTCTGTTCGCGCAGATCGTTTCGAGAGAAGTCTTCGGACACTCGATCTCCTGGATCGAAGAACTCTCCACCTACATGTTCGTCTGGTTCGTTTTCTTCGGGGCCAGCTATGCTGCCAGGCTCTCGGCCCACAACCGTGTGACTGTGCAGTTCAAACCGTTTCCGAAGATGGTGGCGAAGGTCTCGGAAACGGTCGCTGACTTTTTCTGGATTCTCTTCAATCTCTATTTCGTCTGGCTTAGCATCGACTTCGTTTTCTTCAAGATGAACCTCTTTTGGAAGTCGCAGACGCTCGGCGTACCGATGAAATATTTCTACATGATCCTGCCGATCGCGTTCGCGCTCATGACCATCCGGATTATTCAAGTGAACTATCTCCGCTGGGTCAAAGGCATTGATGTGCGTGATCCCGATCAAGAGGAACTCGATGCGGTGATCGAGGAAGCACGGTAAGTCGACGACGGTCGGCAAAGAACGAATTAACGAGCGGTATCGGAGCTCGGGGGACAGATCATGGAAAGCACCGTCGTCTACATTCTATTCGGCTCGTTTCTGGTCCTGCTGCTAATCGGCGCGCCCATCACGGTGGCACTCGGGATCGCGGCTCTATCCTCGTTCATCTATCTCGGCGAGAACCCGATCAAGTTCGTCCAGATCGCGTTCACTTCGGTCGGCTCATTTCCGCTGATGGCACTGCCTGCTTTCATCCTGGCTGGAGCCTTGATGGAAGCAGCCGGAATCTCCAAGCGCCTGGTGTCGCTGGCCGAGAGTTTTGCCGGCCCTTTTACCGGCGGCATAGGCGCCGCCACGGTGTTCGCCTGCCTGTTCTTCGGCGCGATCTCCGGCTCCGGTCCCGCAACCACGGCGGCGGTCGGCCTCCTAATGATTCCGGCGATGATCAACAACGGTTACGACCGGAGCTACTCATCGGCCGTCACCGCATCGGCGGGTAGCCTCGGCATCATCATTCCGCCTTCGATCCCCATGGTGATTTTCGGCATTGCTGCTCTCGGTCTGCAGGCGCCGCCGGAGGCGGTCGAGAAATTCGGCGTCTTCCAGTCAGTCTCGATTCCGAAACTGTTCGTCGCCGGCGTGTTTCCGGGCCTGATCATGGCCGGAAGCCTCTTGATCATGAACTACATCCTCTGCCGCAGGCGTGGTTATCACGGTGCCGATGAAGGCTGGTCCGGCTCGACCATCGGTCATGCGTTGGTCAAGGGCATCTGGTCCCTGCTGGCACCTCTTGTCATTCTCGGCGGCATCTACACCGGCTTCTTCACGCCGACCGAAGCTGCGATCGTTGCTATTTTTTACACGCTGTTCGTCGGTTTCGTCATTCACCGTGAGCTGAAATGGGAAGCGATCAGCCACTGCCTGACCACCACCACCTGGCTCACCGGGCGCGTGCTCCTGATCCTGTTTACCGCGACTGTGTTCGGCCGGCTTCTGGTGGAGAATCGCATCCCGGCGATCATTGCAGAGGGCATGCTGAGTGCCACCGACAACCTCTACATTCTCTGGACGATCATCATCCTGTTTCTCCTCTTCGTCGGCATGTTCATGGAGACGCTGGCGACCATCCTGATCTTGACACCGGTGCTGCTGCCGATCGGTTACAATCTCGGCATCGATCCGACCCATTTCGGCATCGTCGTCGTCTGCTCCCTGGCCGTCGGCTTCCAGACGCCGCCCTTGGGCGAGAACATCTTTATCGCGTCGGGCGTCTCCAATGCCACGATCGAGGAGATCTTCGTGCGGATCGTGCCGTTCACCCTGATCAACGTCGTCGCCCTCTTCCTGATCGCCTTCATTCCCGAGCTCACACTCTGGCTGCCGAAAGTCTTCGGCTACTGATCGGAAGGGGCCGGCTCCCAGACTTAAAGGAACGATGGCCATGCAGCACGCCATGAAAAGCATTCTCTATTCGACCGATCTGTCACCCAATTCCCCGATCGCTTTCAGCCATGCGGTTGAGCTTGCGAAGTTGACCGGGGCCGATCTCCACATCCTGCATGTCCTGGAACGCCTCTCGGACGATGCCGCCTTTGCGATCCAGGTCTATGTCCAGGACGATAAGAAGCGTCATGACATGCTCGACCTCAGGATCGAACGCGCCCGAAAGCTGCTGGATGAACGGCAGGACGCTTTCTGGTCAGCGCAAAGCAAAGAAGATCAGAAGGTTCGCGCTCAGATCAAATCGATTGCGGTCCGCGAATCCTACCCGGCCGAGGAGATCCTGAATGCTTCCAAGACGCATCACTGCGATCTGATCGTCATGGGATCCCACGAGCGCGGCATGAGCCACACTTTCCTGGGCTCGGTGGCGAAAAGCGTGCTCCGCCGTTCACATATTCCGACCCTGATCGTGCCCCTGGTCGAGAGCGATTGACCGACGGCATTTCGCGAAGGAGGATTTCTCGATGACGCGATTGACCGGCTCAATGGTCTTGCTGGCGGCAAGTCTGATCACCGCGCAAAGCATGGCCGCAGACCCTGAAAAGATCACCGTTGCCTATTTCAAGGAATGGCCGACCGCCAATCAGGTGGCCCAAGCCGAAAAATGGTATGACGAGGAACTCGGCGTGCCGTTCGAATGGCAAGCCTTCGACACCGGCGTTGCCATGGCTGAGGCGATGGTCGCGGGCGACGTCGACATCGCCTATTCCATGGGTGTGGTGCCCTTTGCCCTTGCCGTCACGGATGGTGCGCCGATCAAGGCGGTCGGTGTTGCGGTCTCTTACGCCGAGAACGACAATTGCGTGGTCTACAAAAAAGAAGCGATCGACCGCGCCAATGCCCACGAGCTTGAGGGGCGGAAGGTCGCCGTGCCGTTGAATACCGTCACCCATTACAAAATGCTGAAGAGCCTGACCATCCTGGGTGTGGATGTCAGCAAGGTCGATGTGATCGACATGTCGCCGCAGGATATCGAAGCGCCGTTTGCCAAGGGCGAGCTCGCCATGGGCTGCTCCTGGGGCGGGCCGCTCCGCCGCATGAAAGGGCATGGCTGGGAATTGCTGAGTGCCGACGAGCAGGAACGCCTTGGCATCCGTGCTTTCGATGTAATCGCGGTCACTGAAAGTTTCGCAAGCGATCATCCGGCGCTGGTCAGTAAATTCCTTGAGGTCACGGACCGTGCCACCGACTATCTCGTCGACAATCCTGATGATGCTCAGCCTGTCATTGCCGAGGCTGCAGGCCTGGATCAGAAGGAATCGAACATCGTGCTTTCATTGTTTGACTTTTACCCCCGCTCCGAACAGCTGACCGAACGCTGGATGCTCGGTGGCGTGCAAACGTTCATTGGCGAAGTCGCCGGTTTCTTCAAGGAGCAGGGAGAGATCGAAAGTACCCTCGATAGCTATGACAAGAGCGTCGATCCAAATTTCTATGAGAAGGTCCAATAGGTTGATAAAAGCCGAATAGGCGGCAGGCATGATCATGAATGATCATGCACAAGTGGACGTTGCACAGCGTTGCCTTAATCAGGACGAAACCTATCTCTTTCCCTGATAATTCTTTGTTTTGGTATGAACTTTCCAAGCCCCCGATGACACCGCTGGTTTCAGCTCGTATAAGTTTCTTGAGGTAGGAAGCAACTTTACCCGATGATTCGCCTGTCATCGGGGAGAACGACGACATCGATACCAAAAGACAAAGAGCGACATGTCGAAAGGCCGTTGATGTCCAAAGGGGGGGATGATCGGGTGAATGGTGAAAAAATTAACGTAGGCAATATTCTCAGCCACAGCATTTGGTTTTCCTGGAGATTTTTCCCCTCATTTATCGTCCCCGCAATCCTGCTTGAGTTGCTCGTTATTGCCGTTGCCTGGCTGTCGGTCACCTCGGGCAACCTTGAACTGGAACCTCAGCTCTCCTCTGCATGGGTCGTGGCGGTAATCCCGGCGATGATTGTTGGCATCATTGTCTACGGTTTGATGCAAGCGGTCATTACCGTTGGCGTTGTCCGCAATCTGCAGGAAACTCCGGTCACACTCAGCGAAGCTATTCGGGTTAGCCTCTCGGCGCTGGGGCGGGTGATCCTGGCATCGTTGCTCGTGTCTGTGCTCGTTGGTTTGGGCTTCATGCTCATCATTCCCGGCATCTTCCTCATGATTTGCTGGATCGCCGTCATACCCGTGACCGTGGTCGAGGGACGATCTGCGGTAGAGAGCTTAAGTCGAAGCTGGATGCTGACCGATGGCAATCGCTGGCGCATCTTCGGGCTGTTTGCGGCGACGATTGCTTTGATGTTTGTCTATGGTGCTGTAATCGGCGTGATCGAAGAGGCCATCGGGGGGGCGGAAAGTGGATGGCTGGGTGTCGTCGCCGAACTCCTCTACCTGCCGGCGAGCCTTTTTTCCTGGGTGGTGATCGCCGTCACTTACTATCATCTGCGCCGAGCCAAGGATGGTGTCGATATCAAGGAATTGGCAGGCGTCTTTGATTGACCTGGTCGGCATCATGTCCTGAGCGAATCGGCGAAGATCGTGATATCTTTTGTGAGCGAACAGCGGACCATGCCGATCGCCGTGCATGGTTGGGCATTTTTTCGTGATCGAACTACGACGCTCAGCCTGATCGTGTCTCTTATCATGGTTATCCCTGGACATGTCGCAGCGGCGGATCCCGACGTCGACGCCGATCAGCTACGCGACCTTCGCGACCGGATCTATCAATCCGATCATCTGCAAAGGGACCTGCCACCGGACCTTGGCAAGGAGGGCATCGATGTCTTCAAGCCGGGTCAGCCAGAGGAGTCGGCCGCTGAGGATTGGCCGGAAGACCCGACCCTTGAAGAACCCGAGGAGCAAGACGAACCCGAGCAGCAACGGTCGAACCCGGATCGCGGCCAGACGCTTACGATCGATTCGGACAAGGCACGAACGATCTTTTGGTTTATTCTCGGAGGACTGGCGGTTGTCATCGGGTTCTTTGCCCTGCGCAACCATCTGAACCGTTCTGGCAGAAGCATGACATCCGAGGAAGGCGCGCCTGCGGAGCTCGAAGAGGTGGATGCAGGCCTGCAAGAGAGACCGTCCGGCGATACGGTTCATGATCTCCTGCTCCGCGGAATCGGTCTTCTTGAGTCTCATGGAAAATTCGAGGCCAAGCCTGGACTGACAGCGCGGGACATCCTCGCCGGCGCAACCGTGGAAGGCGAGGGGAGAGAGGCTTTTGCCGCCTTGGTGCGCGGTGTCGAGGCCACACGCTTCGCCCGCCGTCCGGAAGACCAGGCGCTGCTGAATGCCTGCCAAGCTGCTTTCGCCAAGCTGCGCTCAAGCCTTGGCGGGATCACGCATGAAAGCTGATAACGGTTCGTTCGACAGCCGGCGCATAGCCCTCCTGGCTGCCATTGGTGGCGTCGCGTTCATCATCGCGCTCGTCGTCGGAATCCTGGCCGAGCGATCCAATGCAGTGACCGCCGGCAACAATGTCTTTTCCGATAGCGCCTTCGGTCACAAAGCCTTTGCGCAACTCCTTAAGGAGGCAGGCTTTTCCGTTCTGATCGGGCGTCACGATTTGACTGATGAGTTGGGGTATAACGATCTTCTGATCATCATTGAACCGTCGTTGGACTACCTCGATCAGCTACTTTTCGAGCCCGACTCTTCCGAACGCAGAGCTATCAAAACGGATGTCCTGATCGTTCTGCCGAAATGGAGCGGTTACGTTGCGACACATAACGATCGCTGGTTCAGGGCGAAGGAGCTTGTGCCGATAGACGAGCTCAACCGATATCTCGATAAGGTTGGCCTTGACGGCAAGGTGGTTCGCTCGACCCCTGAGGACAATCCTGTGGAGATCTGGACCTCGAAGATTACCGTTACGCCTACAGTTATTGACCTGCAGCTGATCCAATCGAAGAATCTCTCTCTTATGGTTGCGAACGAGGACAGCGCTCTCTTTGGGAGGATGCTTAACAGCGGGCATCAATTCTACGTTCTAAGTGATCCGGACATTCTATCCAATCATGGTTTGAAGGACGACGATAACGCCATATTCATAGCTCAATTGGCGAGCTATTTTTTTGGCCGCCAAGGAGGCGTCATCGTCATCGATGCCTTGGCCCAAGGCTTTGGCCGCGGGCCCGATCTTTGGCCGATGTTGTTCGAGCTGCCGTTTATCATCGTCACGCTGCAGGTCGTCGCCCTGACCGCTGTCCTGCTGCTGATCGGCTGGCGGCGCATTGGTCCGGTAGCGCCGGAGACCGCCGGCATGGCTGCCGGCAGCGGACGGCTGATCGAGACAATGGCGGACCTGCTCACCATGCCTGGTCGCAGGCGGGATTTGCTGCAAGCCTATTTCGAGGGGGCAAGGCAGGATCGCAAAAGAGGTCATGCGCAGCCTGACGATGACAGCGGTCAAGCGTTGGAGCAGGCGATCACTTGGGGGCGGGCCGATGCCAGCGACCAGGCGGCGGTCGGTATGGCGCAAGCAATTCATGAATGGCGGGGGGAGCAAAGGGTTGGACGGAGAAACTTCAGACCAAGGCATCGCTGACATCAATCGGCTGGCCGATGCCTTGCGGGAGGAGATCGGCAAGGCGGTCGTCGGTCAGGAAGAGGCGATCGAGCTTTTGCTGATCGCGCTGCTTTGCCGGGGGCACGTGCTGCTGGAGGGCGTGCCGGGGACGGCCAAGACACTGCTCGCGCAAAGCTTCGCTGCGAGCCTTTCCCTCGATTTCGGCCGGATTCAGTTCACGCCCGATCTCATGCCGGGCGATGTGCTCGGCACCAATCTTTTCAATTTCGAGAGCAGCCGCTTCGTGCTCAGCAAAGGGCCGGTGTTCACTGAAATCCTGCTTGCCGACGAGATCAACCGGACACCCCCCAAGACCCAGGCCGCTCTGTTGCAGGCGATGCATGAGCGTGTGGTCACGATCGACAACATCCATCATGACCTCGGCGACGGTTTCATGGTGGTGGCCACCCAAAACGCGATCGAGCAGCAGGGAACCTATGCGCTCCCCGAAGCGCAGCTCGACCGGTTCCTGTTCAAACATGTCCTGCCCTATCCGAGCGAGGAGCAGGAGAGGGCGATTGTCGCAAGGCATGGCCAAGGCAACGGTATGCCCGAAATTGAACGCCTGGGCATCAAGCCGGTTTGCGATCTCGCCAAGCTTCGCGAGATGAGAGCGATTGTTGCAGCGATCACCTTGGAGGATGTGCTGATCGGCTACCTGGTGGATCTGGTTCGCAGCACCCGTGAGCATAAGGCAATCCAGCTCGGCGCCTCGCCGCGAGCCGCTGCCTCGCTCGCCGCGGCGGCGCGGGCGGCGGCGACGCTGGACGGGCGTGATTACGTCATCCCCGACGATATCAAGCGTCTGGCAAAGCCGCTTCTCGGTCACCGGGTGCTGCTCGATGCCGGCGCCGAGATCGATGGCATGGAGGTGGATACGGTGATGGCCGAGATCGTCGAGCTGACACCGGCGCCGCGATGATCAGGCCGACGTCGACGGCTGTCTGGCTGTTCGGGATAGGGATCCCGGCGAGCCTGCTTGTCCTTTCCGTCGATACGGCCTTATGGACGATCGGTCTTGCCATGCTGACGGCGTCGATCGTTCTTCTGCTCGCCGATCATCTGCTCGCTATGCGGCCTGGCCGTTTGCGCTTCAGAGAGAAGCTCCCGGACCATCTCGAGATCGGTGTCCCGACTAGCCTGGTATTCACGATCGAGGGCGATGAGGGACGCAGGCCGTCAGCATTGGAGCTGATTGCCGATGCCGGTCCTCTTACGGATGCCCAGGGATGGGTTGCCGTCGACATGCCGACCGACGGTGCCGCTCTTGCAACGCTGGCGGTTACCGCACGACAGCGCGGCATCATCGAGACGGTAGGTGTCTGGCTTCGCTGGCGGGGCCCTCTTGGTCTTTGCTGGCGGGATCATCAGCAAGCGTTGGCGAAGGAGATACCGATCCTGCCCGATGCGGGGGCGGCCAGGCGGATCGGTATCCAGCTCAAAAGTCGAAACTCCCTGATCGGCCAACGCAGCCAAAGGCTGAAGGGCATAGGCTCCGAATTCGAGTCGATTCGAGAGCATGCCGCCGGCATGGACAGCAGGGCGATCGATTGGAAACATTCCGCCCGGCACCTGAAGCTGCTCTCCCGGGAATATCAGGCCGAGCGCAATCAGCGCATCGTCACGGCAATCGACTGCGGCTATCTGATGCGTGAGCCGCTGTCCGGTTTGCCACGTCTCGATCATGCGATCCGGGCAGCTCTTGCGATGGCCTATACGGCGCTTGCCGCTGGTGATCGGGTCGGTCTCTACGGGCTTGCAGCGACACCCGGTCTCTATTGCGCACCGACAGCCGGGCTGAACGCTTTTCCCCGACTGAAACGGGCGAGCGCCAGCCTTGCCTATCACGGCGAGGAGACCAATTTCACGCTCGGGCTCGCGCATCTTGGCGTGCAGCTAAAACAGCGTGCTCTGGTGGTTCTCCTGACCGACTTTATCGACACGGCGAGTGCCGATCTGATGGTGGAAAGCCTTGGCCGTATGGCCAGACGCCATCTGGTACTGTTCGTTGCTCTTGCCGACCCAAGCTGGAAAACCATGGACGAACACCTGCCGGAAAGCATCGACGACATGGCGAAGAGCGTCATTGCCGAGGGGTTGCTTCGTGAGCGGCGATTGGTGATCGAGCAGCTTCAGCGCCGGGGTGTGCACTGCCTCGATACCGAGCCCGGCCGTCTGGTCGGCTCCCTCATCGAACGCTACCTCGACATCAAACGCCTGGAGCTGATCTGATGGCGGACCAGCCAGCGCCCATCGGTATCACCCGGCGGCTCCGCGAGGAGCGGGAGCCTCGCTGGCGGCAGCTTGAAGAACTGGTCGGCCGGGCTGAGCGGCGCGGCCTCGGGAGCCTTGCTGCCGGCGAGCTCCGTGCTTTGCCGATGCTTTACCGCGACGCGCTTTCTTCACTCGCGGTTGCACGTAACTACGCTCTCGATCTCAGTTTGATCGCTTACCTCAACACGTTGGCGACGCGTGCCTTCGTGCTGATCCACGGTCCCAAACAGGGTGCCGTGCAAGCCATCGGCCACTTCTTCAGGCGTGAGCTGCCGAGGGCCGTGCGCGCCGCCTGGCCGCTGCTGCTGATTGCGGCATCGGCCCTCGGGCTGGGCATCGCTTTCGGCTGGCTGGTGTTCGAGATTGATCCCGCCCTCTATTACAGCCTCCATGGGGAAGATGAGGATCGTCACCCCGCCGCCAGCCTGCACACACTCAGGGAATCGATCTATGGCGACGAGGCCAATATGGCCGACCTTCTGACTTCGTTTGCCCTGTTCCTGTTCGGGCATAACACGCTGGTCTGCTTGACGGCCTTCGGTCTCAGTTTTGCCTTCGGCATCCCGACGCTCATGATCCTGTTTCTGAACGGTGCCTATATCGGCTCCATGGTAGCACTGTTCTGGAGCCGGGGACTCGGCCCGGAATTCGTCGCCTGGCTGTCGATTCACGGCACGACCGAGCTGCTCGCGATCGTTCTCGCGGGGGCCGGTGGCCTCGTCATCGCTCGTCATATGCTCTATCCGGCGGCAGGCCACTCCCGCCTCGCAGCGCTTCGGATCCACGGCTGGCAAGCGGCAAGCCTGCTGATTGGCGCAGTCGCTCTGCTGTTCGTCGCCGCCGGCATCGAGGGCTATCTTCGGCAGCTCATTCGGCAAGACAGCCTGCGTGCCGAGATCGGTGCAGGCATGGTGTTACTCTGGGCCATCTATTTCAGCCTTGCCGGCGGGGAGAAATATGGCTCGACAGCGCCGGCCCATCGTTCATGAAATCGTTGGAGCCAACAATCGAGCTTGCCCAGCCGATCAACTCGACCGTGCATCGCATCGTCACGGCAGAAGGCGTTCCTCTCGACTTTTCCCGTGCCGATATGGGTGAGCGGATCGTGGCGATCATTCTCGATCTTTTTTTTCTGATTGTCCTAATGTTTGCTGTTGGATTTCTCATCTGGCTTGCCGAAGAAAGCGGCATGGATCGCCTGGTAGGAGCTTTTGGCGCCTTCCTTCTTATCTTCCTGCGCTTGTTCTATTTCCTGTTTCTGGAAGTGTCGATGCTGGGAAGAACGCCCGGCAAGCGTATCATGTCCCTGCGTGTGATCGACCGTCTCGGTGGTCCGCTGACGACCAAGGCCCTGATCGCCCGCAACCTTTCCCGCGAGGTCGAGCTGTTCTCGCCCCTCATGCTGCTCTTCGGGTTGATGATCGCGGACGCTGACGAAGTCGAAAAGACTGCCTTCCTGGTCTATGCAGCGATCCTGCTCTGGATGGCAGCCTTTGCCCTGTTTCCCTATTTCAACAGGGATCGCCTGCGCTTGGGCGATCTAATCGCCGGCACGATGGTTGTCCGCCAGCCGGATCAAGTTCTTCTGCCCGATCTGGGCGTCGAAGAGCAGATGGAGAGCTATCAGTTCAGCCACGATCACCTGAACGTCTACGGTATCCATGAGCTGGAATATCTGGCCGCAGCGCTCAGATCAGGCGGGGATCAGCGAAAGGAGATCCTGACCGAGATCACCGAGCGAATCAGTACCAAGATTGCCTGGCCTGATGACGTCCCACCCGATCAGGCCGAAGCTTTTCTCAACGCCTATTACCAGGCTCTCCGTGCTCACTTGGAGCAGCGTGCCCTGTTTGGTAAGCGCCGTCTCAGCAAACATGATCAAGCCTGAAGGAACCGGGGGCTAGGGTTCAGGCTCTTTCATCTTCAAAGACCGGCAGTCAGCGTCCCAGGTCCAAATCGGCCTGTCGGAGCTGAGATGGACACCGCCGAGCCATTCATCCCGATTGATCAGATCGAAAGCGTCGATCTCGCCTGCCAGAAGTCTTTCACCGGCCCTGGTGAGCGTTAAGCGTTGGTTTCGAAAGGACTGAGGTGGGATTTGATGATGTGGCGGCATGAGAAATTTTTCGTGAGGCGCTGAAGCAAGTAGTGGTGTCTTACTTGAGGAAAGCCTTTCGATGTGGCTGAACGTCGTCCAATCTCCAATGAACAAGGCGGTCTCGATCTCCATGTTCTCGACGAAAAGCCTGCCGGGGGCTGACACACCCTTGGCGACGAGTTCGAGTATTTGCTGTTCCGTGCGGGTGAGACCGGTTCGATACGAGGGATACTCCTCAACATGGCGTAACAGGGCGGCTTGCAGAAATGGCAAAGCGGCGAGGTCGCCTTGGAGGAAGGAGAGAAGGTCGTTCGGGTCCGCCGAACGAAACGTCGCCCAGCCGACTTGCGCGAGGCTTAGCTGGTCCGCGGTAACAGGGTGGCGGCGGCGGTAGAGAGAGGCGATCTGTTCGGGATCGAGTTGTCCGAGGCCACGGAATGGATCGACGCCGCAAAAGCGGTCGATACAGATGAGGTCCAGGGGTGTTCCACCAAGAGTCGCGCCGGCGAACCAGTCCAGAAGCTGGAGGATCTGGAGTTGATCGAGCAGGTCATGCTCGAACCACAGCACCACCCGATCATAGGTCGGAGATGCACGAAGGCGATCATCCCTCTGCCGGAAGTCTCGCTTTAGTTCTTCAAGATCAAGGCCGGGGCCGGCGTAGAATTCGGCTCTGAGTGCGCTTAGCTGATCAAGGTCCAGACCGGAAGGGAATGGGCCATGATGCATGATATCACGCCAGGGCAGAACATCGCCGTCAATGGCGCTTGCTTTTAGGATATTCCCTGCGCCATCGCCGTTGGTGATATGCAAGTCCGCCATCGGTGCAGTTCATCCTTCCAGACGGTTTTCTCTCAGCCGCCGTTGACCGAATAGCCGCCATCGACCGGGATGGCGGTTCCCGTGACAAAGTCCGATGCAGGTGAAGCAAGGAACACGGCGACACCGGCGAAGTCGTCAGGATCGCCCCAACGTCCGGCAGGCGTTCGTGCGACCACACGGTCATGCAGACCGTCGATGTCGGTGCGGGCCTTCCGGGTGAGATCCGTGTCGATCCAGCCGGGAAGAATGGCATTGGCCTGGATGTTGTCCTTGGCCCAGGCTGTTGCCAGCACGCGGGTCATCTGCACGATGCCGCCTTTGGTCGAGGCGT
The DNA here is from genome assembly GCA_965204405.1 of Geminicoccaceae bacterium. GTDB lineage: Bacteria > Pseudomonadota > Alphaproteobacteria > Geminicoccales > Geminicoccaceae > JANQPX01. Next base: position 2,925,517 of record CBDBEN010000005.1, on the reverse strand, counting down.
AGGCGCTTGCAAAGGGCAGGCCGAAGATCGAGGCCATCGAACCGATGGTGATGATCTTGCCGCCGCCCTGCTTTTTCATCTGCGGATAGGCGGCCTGGGCGCAAAAGAAAGGGCCGTTCAAATTGACGTCCAGGATCTTTTGCCATTCTTCGGGTGCGAGTTGCTCAGGTGGTTTCCGGATGTTGATCCCGGCATTCGCCACCATGATATCGAGGCGACCGAAACGCTCGACCACGTTGTCGACCATGGCATCGATGCTCGAGCGATCAGCCACGTCGACGCCGACGGACATGATGGTGGCGCCATCTTCCTCGAGCTTTATTCGGGCATTCTCCATCTTGGCCTCGTCGCGCGCCGCAATCACGATGGAGGCACCGGCTTTGGCCAGTCCAGCCGCCATGCCGAGACCGATCCCGCCATTACCGCCTGTCACCACCGCCACGCGCCCGCTGAGATCGAATGCATTTCTTCCCATTTGTCGCCAACCTCCTCCGCGTTTTCGGAACACTATGCTGGGCATGGTACCGCCAGGAGTCGACCATAGGTCCCCAGGGCATACCTCAGCAAGGTACCGGTCTTTTCATTTCGATGGCCATTGCGATACTGATAAGCCTCCGAGGTAACGGAAAGAGCCTGCCCATGTGTCGAAACATCAAGACGCTTTACAACTTCGCCCCACCGGCGACGGAGGACGAGATCCGCGCGGCGTCTTTGCAGTTCGTCCGAAAGCTCTCCGGCTTCACCCGGCCTTCGAAGATCAACGAGCCGGCCTTCGACCGCGCTGTCGATGAGATAGCGAAAGTTGCTGAAGAGCTGCTTGGATCTCTCGTCACCACGGCACCGCCGCGTGACCGCGACATCGAAGCTCGAAAAGCGAAGGAGAGAGCGGCCATTCGCTTTGGCAAGGCCGGGGCGGTCTGAACGCGTGGCATCCACACCGGCTGGAATTCCGGCACGCTATTGCCATGTTGATAGGGCCCGGCATGATTGTGGTGAGGAGGGGAGATGGGCGATCTGTTGGATCTGACGCATGAGGTGGTCGAGCAGCCCTCGTGCAGCCATTCGGTTGTGAAGGAGAAGGCTTGGCTTTCCACCGATCTCGTCGATCGGGAATGGATCATCGAACTCGATGATCGGGACCATGTAGAGATCGATGGGATGATCACCCGCATGAAGGCGAACCCGCTGCCTTTGCTGCTGCGCACGCCGGAGGGCTTCGAGATACCGCATCTCAACAGCCTCTATGCTGCCGCCAAGGAGAGGCTGGATCACGGCATCGGCTTCGTCGTCTTGGACAAGATACCGATCGACGATCACGACATCGACGATATCATCGCCTGCTATTGGATTCTCGGACAGCTGCTAGGCCCGACCGTCGCGCAGAAATGGGACGGGACGATGATCTACGACGTCACTGATACCAAGAAGGCGTACAGCTATGGCGTGCGTGGCTCGGCGACCAATGTCGAACTGGTGTTTCATACCGACAACGCCTTCGGCAGGCGGGTGCCGGACTATGTCGGGCTGCTGTGCAAACATCCGGCGGCGGTGGGAGGGCTAAGCCGTTTTTGCAGCCTTTATTCGGTTCATCAACGGCTTCAGTTGGACTATCCTGATGAGCTTCGGAGGCTCTATCATCCGATGCATTTCGACCGGCAGGCGGAGCATGAGATCGGTGCCCCCAAGACCTCATGGGCGCCCTTCTTCTCCTGGCGTCAGGGACGCCTTCGATGCCGCGCCAACAGCTCGCTTGTTCGCAAGGGCTATGAGGTTGCCGGCGAGGTCATGGATGTTGAGCTTCGAGCTGCCATCGAAGCTGTCGACACCGTGACGTCGGCGGCAGACTTGTGGATCGAGGCACCGCTCGAACGCGGCCAGGTGCAATATCTGAACAATCACGAACTTGGCCACTATCGCTCCCACTTCGTCGACAGCGATGACCCGACGAGAAAACGTCACCTCTACCGCCTCTGGCACCGGCACCAAGGCAACCGGACCTATGAAGGGTAAGGGCTTGGTCGCACAATCATGCCAGTCCCTGGCTCATAAAATAGACGCCGCCCGCCAGCATGAAGGCTTCTAGAAACAACGTGTGAATACGGATCGGCGTGCGCCTCAGGATCATGCGGCCGACATGGTGTCCCGGGATCGTGCAAAGGCCGAGCCCCACGCCGATCAGGGCCATGTCATGGGTGAGGAGAGGTGAGAAGCCGAAGGCGAGTGTCTTGATCAAATTCAGGAGAAACCCGTTAACGGCGACGGTGGCTACCAAAGCCTCGCCAGCCAGCCCAGCACCCAGCAGGAACGGGCCGAGCATGAGGCCGACGCCAAAGCTCGCCCCTGATAGAAACCCATAAGGTATGGCAATAGCAGCAAGCCCGGCGCGGGGAACCTCGATACGCCGTCCTTTGAGGATACGCCGCAGCGGCGTGGTGACCAGCAGCATTCCGCCTAAAAACAGGGCGACCGCCCGCTCCGAAAGCTCGACGTAAACAAGAACACCGACAAGGATGAAGGGAAGGGCGACCAGAAAAATCAGTCGGAATGCCTGCCAGTCCACCGCCTTGCGCAGCAGCCAGGCACGGGAACCATGGGAGACGATCATCGCCACCGCGACCAGCGGCACAGTCAGCTTGACACCGATCGCCGGTGCGATCGCGATCGCCATCATCAAGGCGCCGGCAAACCCGCCGACGCTGTGCAGGATTGCGGTGAGAAATGCGACGGCACCCATATAGAGCAGGATGGGCAGGTCGATCATACCGGGTCCGGCGGTGCGGTATTGGCTTTAGCCAAATGCTGTCGACACGCTGCTAGCGGCCTTTGAAGTCGGGCTTGCGTTTCTCCATGAACGCACGCCGGCCCTCGACATAGTCTTCGGAGGCAAAGCAGGCAGCGACTATCTCGTCGCAGCGTTCGAGATCCCGCTCATTCGGATCCGGTTCGGTGACCTGGTTGCCAATAAACTTCATGGCACGGATGGTGAGCGGTGCATTGTCGGCGATCGCAACAGCAATCTCGTTGACATGGCTTTCGAGATCCTGCGGCGGAACGATCTCTTGAACCAGACCCAGGCGAAAGGCGGTTGCTGCATCGATGCTTCTTGCTGTGAACATGAGCTGTTTGGCGGCGGCGGGACCAACCGCTGTCATGAGTCGCCTAATCGCATGATAGGGGTAACCTAGTGCCAGCTTGGCAGCCGGCATGGCGAATTTCGATCCTTCCGTGCAGATACGAAGATCGCAGCAGACGGCGAGGTTCAACCCTCCGCCAATGCAATGGCCGTTGATCATGGCGATTGTCGGCATCGGAAAATGCTCGATCCGCTGATAGATTCTCTTGACCCTCTCATTGTAGTGCTCGGTCGCTTCCCTGGATGCACGTTCTTCTTCGAATTTCGAAATATCGGCACCGGAAACGAACGCCTTGCTGCCGGCGCCGGAAAGGACCACCGCGCGGATATCCGGATCGCCCTCGAAATGTTCGAGAATAACGTCGAGGGCGTCCCACATCTCGAGCGAGACTGCGTTGTGGCGTTCCGGATTATTGAAGATCGCATGGCCGATAGCACCATCTTTGCGCGCCAACATCTTGTCGGTTGAGAGAGCCGGTCCCATCCTGTTCCTTTCCGATGCGTCAGATAATCGAGCGGGCACGGAGATCTTCAATCTCGGCCTGGCTCAAACCGAGTTCCTGCAGCAATTCGCCGCCATGCTCCCCGCGTCCGGGCGGGCGGGCCCTCAGCTTGGCCGGGGTTCGCTCCAGGCGAACGGGCTGCGCCATGGCGTTGGTCATACCGAAGGGTTCGGTCTCCATCGCTTCGGCAATCTCAAGATGCTGGACTTGCGGGTCCTCGAACATTTCGTCTATCCGGTAAATCGGTCCACATGGGACGCCCTGTTCCAGCAGGAGTTCGACCCATTCGGCGCTTGTCTTGGTAATCGTGACCGTCTCGATCATCTGATTCAATGCATCGCGATTTTGGCTTCTGTCGGCATTGGTCGCGTAGGCCGGATCCTCGGCCCAGCCCTGCTCACCGATCGCCACGCAAAAACGCTGCCAGATGACCTCTCCGGCGACGGCGATGTTGATGGCGCCATCCGATGTTTTGTAGCGGTTGGTCGGCATGCTGGTAGGATGCTCGTTGCCGGCCTGGGCGGGAAGGTCCTTCTCCATCAGCCAGCGGGCGGCCTGGAAGTCGAGCATGAACGCCTGCGCCTGCAGCAGCGAGGTGTGCAGCCACTGTCCCTGTCCGGATTTCTCCCGCTCCAACAGGGCAGTCATAATACCGAGCGCGCAAAACAGCCCGGCCGTGAGATCGGCGATCGGAATGCCGACGCGCATCGGCCCCTGTCCAGGTTCGCCGGTGATCGACATCAGCCCGCCCATGCCCTGAGCAATCTGATCGAACCCCGGACGTTTGGCATACGGGCCGTCCTGCCCGAATCCCGAGATGCTGGCGAGAATAACCCGCGGGTTGACCGCTTTGAGGCTTTCATAATCAACGCCAAGGCGTTCTTTCACATCGGGACGGAAGTTCTCCACGATAACGTCGGCGGTCGTCGCGAGGCGCATGAAGAGGGCAAGGCCGTCGGCTTCCTTAAGATTGAGCGTAAGACTCCGCTTGTTGCGCTGCAGGTTCTGAAAATCCGCCGTGTTGCGCCCGGCTCCCAAAGCGCCATCGGCTTCGAGGGCGGCAGGCTGTTCGATCTTGATCACATCGGCGCCCCAATCAGCGAGCTGGCGCACTGCGGTCGGACCCGAGCGCACGCGCGTCAGATCCAGAACCCGAAAATGGGACAGCGCATCGGAGGCCGGCAGATGAGGCATGGTCAACTCCTATCGGTTTTTGATATCCGTCCGGCAGCGCTTATGCTCGGTGCCGTTCAAGTGAGATAGGCCCCGCCATTGACATGGATCGTCTGACCGGTGGTGTAGGCAGCCTCGGGACGGCAGAGCGAGACGATGATATGCGCCACCTCCTCAGGCTCGCCCTGACGTCCGACAAGATTGGGATGGCCGCCGGGAGGAGCCGTGCCGGCGGCCATCCCGCGCACCGTGTTGATGCTGCCGGGAACGACGGTGTTGGCGGTAATACCAGCGCTCGCGAACTCGGCGGCAAGCGCCCTGGTCATGCCGGTCAGCCCCGCTTTGGTGGTAGCGACATGGACGCGGTCCTTCACACCGCGATGGGCGGACAGACCACCCAGCATCACGATTCGCCCCCAGCCGGCTCGCACCATATGAGGGATGGCCGTTTGGCAGCAGAGAAACGGCGCGTCGAGATTGGTGCTGATCACCTTTTGCCAATCCTCGAAGGATGTCTCTTGGAGCGGTGTGTTGCGGCGCATGGCGGCATTGTTCACCAGGATATGGACATTGCCGAAATTTCGGGTCGCGGTCTCGACCAGCGCCTGCGCGTGGCCGGGATTGCTCAGATCCCCGATATAAGTTGCCGCACGGCCGCCTTTGGCCGCTACCAACGCTGCCGTCTCCTTGGCTTCCTTCTCATTCTCTTTGGCATGGGTAACCACGGCCGCGCCGAGTTCGGCGAGCTTCAAGCAGGTCTGCCGGCCGATGTTCATCGCGGATCCGGTTACGATGGCGACGCGACCGTCCAGTTCCTTCGTCATATTCGATCACCGCTGTCCGTCATCGCCGGCTACCAGGATTATTCAGTGCCTCCGATCGATCTCGAAGGACGTATTGATAGGACTGGGCAGCGGCGCAATGGTCAATAGGAAAAATCGATGTCCGTCATCGGCTTCGCACGTTCATTATTTGACGGTTGCGACTTTGCTGCGATCGATCGTGATCGCGACGGCGACGACCAGGATCAGTCCGAACACAATCTGCTGGGCAAAGACGCTGACGCCGATAAAGGTCATGCCGATCCGGATGACGGCGATCATCAGGGCACCGATGAAGGTTTTCCAAACGCTGCCGACGCCCCCAGTGATCGCGGTGCCGCCGACGATGATGCAGGCGATGGCGGGAAGAAGGAATTCATTGGCGAGTGTAGGCGAGCCGGAACCGAGGCGGCCGGCCATCACCACGCCGGCAAGGCCCGCCATGCTGCCGGAGAGAACGAAGGCCAGGATCTTGATGCGATCGGCATGGATGCCCGATGCAATGACCGCCCGCTCCTGGCTGCCGATAGCGCGGATCAGACGGCCGAATGGTGTGAGATTGTGAAGGAGGGTCAGAAAAATCAGAACCGCGATCCCCACCAGGATTTCATTCTGAATCGGCCCGATCTCACCCACCGCCCAGGAAAGATAGGAGTCGCGATCCTTGGCCGCGATCGGTACCGAACGGGTGTCTGAAGCAATGTAAGCGACCGACGTCACCACACCGCTGATCGCGAGCGTTGCGATGAAGGAGGGGATGCGGAGATACGTGGTGACAAGGCCGCAGATCAGCCCGGAGATCATGCCGGATAGCAGTGCGATGGGGACGGCTGCGAAACCGAGGGCGGGCAGAAGTGCTGCAACGATGCAGGACGTCATCGAGGCTACGGCCTGGATCGAAAGATCGATGCCGCCGGTCATGATTACGAAGGTGGCGCCTGCCGCCATGAGGAACAGCGTCATGGTATCGGCGCTCACCACCATGAGGTTACCCGGCGACAGGAATCTGCTGTCGATGCCGCCAACCAGAAAGACCAGGAGGACTAGGCAGATCAGTGGAAGGTGCTCTTTGATCTTGTCGGTCATGTCCTTAAACCATGGCCTCGATCAGATCGACCTGCGCGGGCTTGCCGCCGACGGGAGCATCGAAGCTGGCGCTGATCCGTCCGTCCTTCATCACCAGGATTCGCGACGAAAGACCGATCACTTCCTCCAGCGTGTCGGCGAGCAGTAGAATCGCAAGGCCTTGGTCCGCCATGTCGCGAATCAACTCGTAAACTTCCTCCTTGGCGCCGACGTCAATACCGCGCGTGGGATGATCGAGGATCATCACGGCCGATTCCGCGATACGCCATTTTGCGAGCACGACCTTTTGCTGGTTGCCCCCGGAGAGGCTGCCGGCTGGCGTCGCGAGTCCGGGCGTTTTGATCGCTAGCCGTTCGATCCAGCGCCGCGCGGTCTCTCTCTCACCTGCAAAGTCGATCAGGCCATGGCGAACGAAGCGTCCGCGCGAGGCAAGGCTCATATTCTCCGAGACGTCGAGAGCTGCAACGACGCCTTCGACTCGCCGCTCGCTTGGCACGAAACCAATGCCCGCGCTGACTGCCTGATGGGGCGTGCCAAGATGCATGGGTCTTCCATCGATGCGAATTTCTCCGGCATCGACGTTGTCGAGCCCTGCGAGGCAGCGTGCCAAGACTTCTCGGCCCGATCCGACAACGCCGGCGACGCCCAGTACTTCACCTTCATGCAGGCGGAACGATACATCGTCGAAGGCGCCGAACTTGCTGAGATGCTTTGCTTCGATGACCGATCGATCACCTGCCGGACGTTGTCTCGGTTCGCGGTAATAGTCGTGGTCCAGCTGCCTGCCGACCATGTGCTGGTGGAGGTCATGCAACTCGGCGTCGGCTGCGGTGATTTCTCGAACCACCATGCCGTCGCGAAGGATGTAGACACGGTCAGATACCTGGATCACCTCGTCGAGGCGGTGGGAGATGAAGATGAACGAGGCGCGCTTCTTCAGGTCATCGATGATGGAGAAAAGGATCTCGATCTCGCGCTGCTCCAGGACCGATGTCGGCTCGTCCAGAAGGATGATCACGTCGCCATCGATCCGGCTGTCCAGGGACAGCGCCTTGGCAATCTCGACCATCTGGCGTTCACCGAAGGTAAGGTCGGCGGTGCGCTTCGCCGGATCGATGTCGAGATGGACCTTGGCGAGTTCGGCCTTCGCCGCCTCGTTCATCCGTTTCTTGTCGATAAGACCGAATCGGATGAATTCCTGCTCGCGGCCTAGAAAAATATTCTCAGCAACGCTCAAGGTCGGCAGCACCGACTGCTCTTGGAACACCATGGCGACACCGTGATTGAAAGCATCGCGCGGGCTATCGAAGTCGACGGGTTCGCCATTCACCAAGAGGTCACCCTGATCGAGATCGTAGATGCCGGTGATCACCTTCAACAAGGTGGACTTGCCGGCACCGTTTTCGCCAATGAGACCGACGACTTCGTGATGATCGATATGAAATGAAACGTCGTCGAGCGCTTTGACGCCGGGAAAGCTCTTCGATCCATTTTTGATTTCAAGAACCGCGGTCATTTCACCACCTCGAGGCGCGAGCGATCGAGGGCCAAGGCGACGGCGATGATGATCAGGATTCCCTGAACGCCGAGTTGGACGAAGGGCGGGATACCCATGAGCACCATGCCGTTGGTCAGAACGACGACGACCAGCACGCCGATCACCGAATTCAGCACCGAGCCGACCCCGCCCGAAAGAGCCGTGCCGCCGACCACGATCGCGGTGATGGTGGTGAAGAGGCGCCCCTGGCTGATCAGCGCGTGGCCCTGGCCGAGTTGGGCGGCACTCATCGCGCCTGCCAGGCCATAGAATGATCCTGCGATCATGAAGACGATGATGCGGGTGCGCTCGACCGGGACGCCGACCTGGCGCGCGATGACCTCATCGGTACCGATCGCATAGATCCAGCGACCTGTGCGGGTGCGCTCCTGGATGATCCAGGCGATAAGGACTGCAAGCGCTGCAAGCCATACCGAGAAAGGAACATCGAGGATCCGACCAAGGGTCAGATCGCGAAAACCGCGATCAGCGATGCGCACGGTATAGCCGCCGAGCATTGCCGTCGCGACCCCGACGCAGGCGAAGCCAAGGCCGAGCGTGGTCATGAAGCTCGGGATGCGCAACCGGACATGGAGGAGGCCGTTGGCAAAGCCGATCAGCCCGCCAACAAGAATGGCAACCGGCACGGCGAAAAAGCCGAGGTCGAAGCTGGAGAAATCATTCAGAACCAGAAGGCTGACGACGACGGCGGTCAGCGCCACGATGCCTTCCACCGAAAGGTCTATGCTCCCCATCAGGATGACGAAGGTGCCGCCCATCACCAGGACGAGGGGGATCGCGGCGGAACTCAAAAGGCGGATGAGATTGGAGAGCGAGAGAAAATTACTGTTGATGGTAGCGATGACCAGGCAGAGGAGAAGAAGCACCAAGACGGGTGCGAAAGAGCGAAATCGCACCCACCTTTTCATGGTGCTTCTTTCCTGAACACTAGCTGCAACGCGTCGCGAACGGACCGTAAGTCCACATGGTCATCGCTGTCGCCGCACCAGCTCCTAGCCGCGATATTGGATCTGGCCGGTCGCTTTGCCCCAGAAATCCTTGTAGTCGAGGCCCGCATCCATGTTTTTGAAATCGGCGACCGTGTCGGGGGTCACGATGATGCCGGTACCATAGAACTCGCGATGTTCGTTGGGCTCGTTGGCGATGTCGATCTCGCCGATGGCCGAGTGGTAACCGATGGAGAGGCCCATGCCTCCGGTCCAGGCCGGATCCCAGGCAACGGTGCCGGCCATTTCGCCCGCCTCGATCGCCTGAACCGCCGCATCGATACCGTCGATACCGGTGACCGGTACGTCGCCGGCGCGGCCCTCCTGGCGAAGGGCTTCGAGGGCGCCGATCGCCATGCCGTCATTGGCGGCCCAGACCCCCTTGATGTCGTCGCCGAAACGGGTCAGCCAGGCCTGCATGATCTCGAAGGCCTTGGTCTCGTTCCAATCGGCCGGCTGGAAGTCGAGGATCTGCACCTTGCCGCCGGTTGCTTCGACCGCCTGCTCCATGCCGAGCTTGCGCTCGATCGCCGGTACGTTCGAGAGAATGCCGCCGATCGCAACGATGCCGCCTTCGCCCCCCATTGAGCCGATCAAGGCTTCGGTGATCGCCGTCGAGGTGGGTACGCCGTCGAACGACATATGGGCGACATAGTTGGGGTTGAAGTCCCAGGGATGGAGATCGTCGGGTTTGTTCCACTGGGTCACGACATAAGCGCCCGCTTTCGCGCATTCCTCGACGATCACCCGCGCATCGGGACTGTCGTTCGGATCGATGTTCAGGACCAGCTTACCTTCGGTGCGGGCGAGCAGAGCACGGACGTCGGCGATGCCTTTTTCACTATTGCCTTCGGTGACCAGCATCTCGAAGGGTGCCCCGATGGACTCGGCGAATGCCTTGCCGGCATTGGCAAAAGTGGCGTGATAGGGATTGGCGAGCGAGCGCATGGAGATGGCGAGGGTCCATTCATCCGCCTGAGCAAAGGCTGCCCTGCCGAGGAGGCCCGGCGCAAGACCGATGCCGGCGATGCCTGCTGCGCTTTTCAGAACATCACGGCGGCCGAGATGTGATTGTGCCCCGTCTTTTCGTCCCATTTCATGCGACATCGTTTCATTCTCCCTGAAGAGTTTATTAATTCACTATTTAGTTACTTATATGCCTAAGCGACGAAGCTGGCAATCTGGATTTCCGAGGAGGGATCTTTGAAGGGACGTGGAAAAGCTTATGTTTTCTGCGGGGTTCGGGTTCGTTTGGTTTTTCGGTATTGTTCGCTGCATCGAGAGAAAAGCATCAAGACGCTTGCTGCTCACGCATCATACACTATGGCGGTGGTCTTGTCATAAGTGGCAGTCGGTTGCCTTCTCGATCGTAGGTGATCAGGCCTCGCTCGGCGCGTTGAAATGACGGGCAGGCATCGTTTGCAGGTCTGATGCAATACTCGGTTTGAAAGTCATTCTGGCGAGCACGTCACGCTCAAGGTCGACACCGTCGGCGATCTCGAAAAGCTCAATGCCATTGTCGATCAGGCGAAACACGGCACGCTCGGTGACGTAGATGACGGTTCGGCCGTGCCGGCGTGCATAGTCTGCGGAGAAGCTTATTTCGGCGACCTGGTCGACCAGTTTTCTTACTTGGCCATGCTGCCTCACGACCAGCCCCTTGTTCTTGATGTCGACACTCGACCCCCTGGCTTCGAAGGTGCCGCAGAAGACGACCTTCTTGGCGTTCTGCGTGATGTCGACGAAGCCGCCGGGGCCGACGATGTTAGGGCCGAGACGGGAGACGTTGACATTGCCCTGCCGATCCAGCTCAGCCATCCCGAGGCAGGCAACGTCGAGACCGCCGCCGCTGTAGAAATCGAATTGGGCGAGCGAGCTGAGCAGCGCATCAGGATAGCGGGCGGCACCGAACAGATCGCCGTCAAGGAGCTGGCCGTTATGCATGCCTTGCTCGACCGAGATCCAGATATCGTCGAGCCTGCCCTGGTCCCTCAAGAGGGCGGGGATGCCGCCAGGAATGCCGAAGCCGAAATTGACGGAGACGCCTGGTGCCAGCTCGTCCGCCGCACGTGATGCGATGATCCGCCGGACACCGGTCGGCGGTGGTTCCGGTGCCATGTCGAGGCCCGCCTCCGGCCGCTGGCCGGTGCCGGAGAGACTGTCATCGTAGCCGTCGCCAAGATGGGTCTGGGGTTGATCGGGCGCCAGGATCAACGCATCGATCATCACTCCCGGTACGGTCACCGAGCGGGGCTGAAGCTCACCGCGCTCGACTTGATGCTGCGCTTGCGCCAGCACGACGCCGCCCGAGTTATGGGCAGCAAGGGCGACGCCGGTGACGTCGATATCGGCGGCTTCGCGTGCGGTGGAGAGATTGCCGACGGTATCGGCTTCGCTGCCTCTGATGATTCCGACATCCACGTTGAACGGCTTGTAGCGCAGCTTTTCCTGGCCATCGAAACTGACCAGCTCAACGATCGGCTCGGCCTGCCGTGCCCGCTCGTTGCAAGCACCACCACCTTGACGGGGATCGGCGAAGGTGCCGAGGCCGACATGGGTGAAGAGGCCAGGGCGGCCAGCACCGATCTCGCGCATTAGCAGCATGATTGCGCCGGCGGGGAGGGTGAAGGCATCGATCTTCTCCTCCCGCGCCAAGGCCTGCATTTGCGGCGACCAGGTCCAGTGTCCACCGATCACCCTTTTGACCATGCCCTCATAAGCAAGGCGGCTGATGCCGCGCTCGCCTCTCGCCCCGATGCCGAGCGCATGCACGATGGTCAGGTTATTCGGATGACCGGTGTGGAGAAAGCGCGCCTCGATTGCTTCAAGAACCGCATCCGGCTCGATCAGCCCGCCGCCGGAACCGGCGATGGCGACGGTCGCTCCATCGGGCACGAGGGCGGCACATGCTTTAGCGGTACGAAGGGGATTCTTCATCGCATCTGTCCTTCGATCGACATTGCCTGAAGCATCAGGGCTTGAACCATCACAGATCCATCTCTCGGGATTCGCTGCCGTCAAATCAGATAGGTTCGGTGCAGGATGGTGTCACCTTGGTCCGACAATGCCCTAGCGATTACCCTTGACCAGATCCGCTGCCTTCTCACCGATCATCACCGTGGCGGCGTTTGTGTTGGAACTGACCAAGCTTGGCATGATCGAGCTGTCGCAGACGCGAAGACCATCGATTCCTTTGACGCGGAGCTGCGGGTCGACCACGGCGAGCGGGTCGTCCTCGCTGCCCATTTTGCAGGTGCCCACCGGATGATAGCTGGTGCGGCCATGCTGGCGGACATAATCGATATGCTCGTGGTCGCTTTGCATGTCCGGGCCGGGATAATGTTCTTTGCTGATGAACGGAGCCAGTGCAGGCTGGCCCATGATCTCCCGCATCATGCGCAAACCTCGGACCGACATTTCGAGATCGTAGGGATCGGCGAGATAGTTGGGATCGATCAGAGGTGCTGCCGTTGGATCGGCACTTGCGAGCGTCACCGCTCCCCGGCTGCGCGGACGCAGGAAATAGCTGTTCAGCGTGCAGCCATGGCCGGAAGGAACCGGCGGCACACCTGCCTCGACACCAGCGGCCGGAAGAAAGTGAAACTGCGTGTCCGGTGTCGGCGCCTTGGTGTCCGCATACCAAAAGGCGCCGGCCTCGACGATGTTGGAGGCGACCGGTCCCTTGCGGAAGAGCTTGTATTGGAGGCCCGCCCAGACCATCCAGTGCCATTGCTTGTATTTGTCGAAACTGTGCGGGCCGTTCAACTCGTAGACGATATCGAGGTCGAGGTGATCCTGAAGATTCCGACCGACGCCCGGAAGGTCCCGAATCACCTCGATGCCATGCTCCTTCAGATGCTCGGCCGGACCGATGCCGGAGAGCATCAGCAGCTTGGGAGAGCCGATGGCGCCCGATGTCACGATCACCTCGCGTCCGGCGCGCACTTCGCTCTCTTTGCCATGCCGGAAAAAAGTGAGGCCGACCGCCCGGCCTTGCTCGATCAAAAGGCGGTGGCTCATGCAGTCCAGCAGCACGGTGAGGTTTTCGCGCGACGCAACCGGCCAAAGGTAGCCGGTGGCGGTGGAGCAGCGTTTTTGATGACGGGTGGTGGTTTGATAGATGCCGCTTCCGGTCTGGTCCGGCCCGTTGAAGTCGGCGGTGTAGGGAATGCCCGCTTCCTGACAGGCCTGCACGAAACGCTTGGACAGCGGGTGAGCGTCAAGGCTCGATACGCCCAACGGCCCGCCATGCCCGTGATGGGGAGCGGCCATGACGTCGTTGTCTTCGGACTTGATGAAATAGCGTTTGACCTGATCGAAGGACCAGCCGTCGGCGCCTTCCTCGGCGGCCCAGCGGTCATAATCTTCAGGACAGCCGCGGGTGAAGACCTCTGCATTGATCGAGCTGCCGCCGCCGATCACACGGGCTTGCGGCAGCAGCATCTCGCGGTCGTTGCAATGGTGCTGCGGCGTGGTTGAATAGCCCCAGGTGTGAGGGCCTTCGGTCATTTTGGCAAAGCCGACTGGCATGTGGATGTTGGGATCCTTGTCCGCCGATCCCGCTTCGAGGAGGAGAACGCTGACCGAGGGGTCCTCGCTCAGCCTGTTGGCAAGCACGCAGCCTGCCGACCCGCCGCCGACGATCACATAGTCATGCATGGAAAACGCCTCCCCCAAAACGCGGCTCGCTATCATCCGATGCAAGCCGACCTCTTTTAATTGGCCACTTATCCCTATGGCGGCGCCCGCGGTGCCCCCTTATAACTAGATGGTTACCTACTTTAAAGCGCCGGCGGATGATGCTGGCAAGGCCGGATGCGGGAGGGCGACGCTCGATGCTGAACGATGATCATCGCCAGGTGCAGGATATGGTCCGGCGTTTTGCCGATGAGACGGTCCGTCCGATCGCCAATGATCTGGATGAGAGCGAGCGTTTCCCGCGCGAGATCTATCAGGAGATGGCCGGGCTCGGGCTGTTCGGGGTCACGGTCCCGTCAGAGCTTGGCGGTGCCGGCATGGATTGTCTCGCCTATGCCTTGGTGATGGAAGAGCTTGCCCGCGGCTACGCTTCGATTGCGGATCAGTGCGGGCTAATGGAGTTGCTGGGCACGCTGCTGACGGAGCATGGCACCGAGGAGCAGCGGCGGCGCTATCTTGCTCCGGCTCTTCGCGCGGAACGGAGACCGGCCTATTGCATCACCGAAGCCGAAGCCGGTTCGGACGTTTCCGGCATCAAGACAGTCGCGCGGCGTGACGGCTCTGATTGGGTGCTGAGTGGAGGAAAGCTCTGGATCCACAATGCACCCGTCTGTGATTTCGCGATCGTACTGGCGCGCACGGATCCTGAAGCGGGACATCGCGGCATGAGCATTTTTCTGGTGGATGCGGATCTGCCGGGTTTCGGTAGAGGCAAGAAAGAGAAAAAAATGGGCCAGCGTGCCTCTCCGGTCGGCGCGCTGCATTTCGACGATGTGAGGCTGTCGCCGGACGCGCTTTTGGGCGAGGAGAATCGTGGCTTTTACATGATGATGAGCGTTCTCGACAAAGGTCGGGTCGGTATCGCCTCCCTTGCTGTCGGCATCGCACAGGCAGGGCTCGAAGCGGCGCTCGGCTATGCGGCGGAGCGAAAGCAATTCGGCCAGCCGATCGGCACCTTCCAGGGACTGCAATGGATGCTTGCCGACATGGTAAAGGATATTCAGGCGGCGCGTCTTCTCGTGCATGACGCTGCCGGCAAGTTCGAGCGGAATGACCCCGGCACCACCATGGCCTGTTCGATGGCTAAGTGTTTCGCGTCGGACGTCGCCGTTGCCCAGACCGCCAATGCAGCGCAGATTCATGGCGGCAGCGGCTACATCCGCGGCTTCGAGGTCGAGCGCCTCTACCGGGATGCCAAGATCACCCAGATCTACGAAGGGACCAACCAGATCCAGCGCAGCATCATCGCCCGCGAACTCACCCGCCAGGGCCCACTTCCATGACCGGCCAGCGGCCGGTGGCGTTGGTGACCGGTGCCAGGCGCGGGCTGGGGCGGGCGATTGCGGTGGCATTGGCGGGGCGTGGGTTCGACCTTGCCCTTAACGATCTGGAGGTGGAGGAGGATCTCAGAGAGACGGCGCGCCTGGCTGGTGAGGAGGGTGGTGAGGCGAGCCTGCTGCCAGGCGATATCGCCGATCTCGAATGCCACGAAAAACTGATCATCGAGGCCGCCGCCGTTGGCCCGCTCACCTGCCTGGTCAACAATGCCGGCGTTTCAGTTTTGGAGCGCGGCGATCTACTGGATGCTGGCGTCGAGAGCTTCGATCGCTGCCTCACCATCAACACCCGCGCCACCTTCTTCCTGACGCAAACTTTCGCCAAGTACCTCTTGAAGTCCAGGACTAAAACCACCGCCAAAGTAAAGGCTGGCGGACCGTCCGCCCCTGCATCGGTCGTTATTGTGAGTTCGTCGAATGCGACGGCGGTGTCGATCAATCGTGGTGAGTATTGCGTGTCGAAGGCGGCGGCGTCGATGGTGGCGAAGCTGTTTGCGGTACGGCTGGCAGGCGAGGGCATCGGTGTTTATGAGATCCGGCCCGGTATCATCGCCACCGAGATGACAGCACCTTCCAGGGAGCGCTATGACCGGTTCTTTGCCGAAGGTCGCTGTCCCATGCCGCGCTGGGGCGAGCCGTCGGAGGTGGGGAGGGCGGTTGCGGCTTGTGCTTCGGGCGACCTGCCCTACACCGTCGGTCAGCCCATCCTGATCGATGGTGGTCTCACGCTTCCCAATTTTTGATTGTTCGGACGGCATCGATGGTGGAACTGAAGGTTGCCTTGGCCGATGGTTTGGAAAAACCGAAGCGTCTTCGCGATGCCGCGGCGACCCGGCGGCGCATCTTGAAAGCTGCCAAGTCGGAGTTTGCCAAGAAAGGCTTGGCCGGCGCCCGTGTCGATGAGATTGCGAAACGTGCCGACATCAACAAGCGCATGCTTTATGTCTATTTCGGCAATAAGGAGGACCTCTTTCTCGCCGTCCTCGAAGAGGCCTATGCCGACATCCGCGGTGCCGAGCAAAAGCTCGAACTCGAGCATCTGGCGCCAATCGAGGCGCTCACGACACTGGTGCGTTTCACCTGGAACTACTATCTGAAGCACCCGGAATTTCTTCGCCTGATCAACAGCGAGAACCTGCATCGCGGCCGCCATTTGAAGCGCTCGGCCCGCATCAAGGAGATGCACTCGCCGTTTGTCAGGATGATCGCCGATCTGCTCGAGCGCGGGGCCGACGACGGGGTTTTTCGATACGGTATCGATCCCAATCAGCTCTACATTTCGATCGCGGCACTGGGCTATTATTACCTCACCAACCGCTTCACGCTCTCGGTGATCTACGGCCGCCACCTCGGTGCCAAGCCCGCCCTCGATGAACGTCTTGCTGCGATCGAGGACATGGTGCTGCGAACAGTGGTCAGAACGTCCGAGCACGACTGACGGATTGTTCAGTCGCCGGTCGATTTGGTGATCAACACCATGCCGCCGGCTTCATCATGCAGGCGCTGTTCGGCGTGATCTCTTCCGGAGATCTGGATTGCGGCGAAGCCGGGGGCTGTCTCACCAGGAAAGCCGAGCGGGCCGCTCTCGCTTGCGAGATACTGTAGCTCCAGCGTCGTATAGGGGCGCATCCAGAGCCATTCCCTGTTCCCGACCGCCTCGAGATCGGCGTTCGGCGGGCGCTCATCGGTGAAGGCGAGGAAATAGAGCGTAAAGCCGTAGGCGGCGACGGGCTGGATCGACATGAGCTGCATGCCTAACCGGTCGCGATAAAAGGCGAGGGCCGCTTCGATGTCGGTGGTCCGAAGCGTGATCTGTCCGATTCTCGCGCCGCCGCCGAGTGGCAGGTTCGGATCGCCCGCCGCAGCGTCGCGATGGCCGAGAAAGCGGTGCTGCAACAGCTCGATCGGAAAGCCTTCCGGATCGTGGAGGTGACACATATAGCCGATGTCGCCGAACTGATTGGGATCGCTGACCGCTATGCCCGCCTTGTGAAGCTGGGCTTGGGCGATGTCGACATTGGGGAGCGTGATGCCGATCTTCCAGTAGCGATCCGTGCGTGTATGACGATAGCTTTCGCCGGCATCCGCCTGCTGCAGTGCAATCACCGCGTCGACGCCGTCATAGCCTAGGACGACCGTCTCGCCATCGCGATGGGCCTTCATGCCAAGATGCTCGACATAGAATTGGGCCAGGCTGTTCGGGGATTTCGCTCGGAGGATGACGCGGGAGAGGTGCATGGAGCGTGATATGTGCATCCGCATATCCATCCGCAAGATCGCGTCCGCGACGCCATACCGCTAGAGGGGTGTTCCTGCCTTGCTATCCGCCGTTATGGCTTCTAGTGTTGTGCACATATTGTATGCAGAGAGATCGCCATGCGCTTCGAGGGTATCTACACGCCGATCGTTACCCCCCATCTCGACGATCATTCGATCGATCGTGATCGGTTTGCCGAGGTTGCCGAGCATCTGATCGCTGCCGGCGTTCATGGGATCGTTCTGGCCGGGACGACGGGTGAATATTATGCGCAGTCCCCTGAGGAGCGTATCGAGCTGATGGGCCTGGCGAAATCCGTCATCAAGGGGCGCCTGCCGCTGATCGTAGGCACCGGCGCGATGCGGACGGAAGACAGCATCATGTATGCGGAGCATGCCAAGGCTGCGGGCGCCGATGCGATCATGATCGCATCGCCTCCTTATGCAGCCCCGACCGGACGCGAGAACGCCCTGCACGCCCTTGCGATCGACCGTGCCGCCAATCTGCCGGTGCTGCTCTACAACTATCCGGGGCGTACGGCGGCAGAGATGGATGAAGACTATCTCGATCGGGTCGGCCGCTCGCCGAATTTCTCTGCGATCAAGGAAAGCTCCGGCGACATCAACCGGCTGCATCTGATGGCGCGGGACTACCCGCATATCCAGCTTTCCTGCGGAATGGATGATCAGGCGCTGGAGTTCTTTGCCTGGGGGGCCAGAAGCTGGGTCTGCGCCGGTTCCAACTTTGCGCCAAAAGCCCATCTCGCGCTCTACAAGGCCTGCGCGGTCGAGGGTAATTTCGACAAGGGACGGCGCATCATGTCGGCGATGATGCCGCTTATGCGGGTGCTGGAGCAGGGCGGCAAGTTCGTACAAAACATCAAACATGGGCTCAGTCTTCGCGGTTTGCCGGCAGGCCCGCCGCGCCGGCCGCTGCAGCCGCTGAACAAGGAAGAGAAACGGTCCCTCGCCGAGACGGTGAAGGTCATGGATGCGACCATCGACAAGATCGAGGCGGAGGGCTGAGCATGTCGGACTTTTTGACACGAGAAGAGTACGCAGCGGTTGCCGCCGGGCTTACCCTGCCGCGGACCGCCTTCATCGACGGCAGTTTTCGCAAGGCCAGGTCGTCAAAAACCTTCGCCACGATCAACCCGGCGACCGGCGAAACACTTGCGGAGATTGCGGCCTGCGGTGCCGATGATATCGACTTTGCCGTCAACAAGGCGCGAGAAGCGTTCGAGGATGGCCGCTGGTCCCGCCTGCACCCGGCCGAGCGCAAGGAAAAACTGATCCGTCTAGCGAGGCTGATCGAACGCAACCGGCATGAACTTGCGGTGATGGAAAGCCTGGACTCGGGCAAACCCATCCGGGATTGCGTCGCCATCGATCTTCCGGAAACGGTGAACACCGTCCGCTGGCACGCCGAAGCGATCGACAAGATCTACGAGCAGGCGGCACCTGCGGGCGATGATGCGCTTGCGATCATTGCACGGGAGCCGATCGGCGTGGTGGGGCTGGTGCTGCCCTGGAACTTTCCGCTTCTGATGCTCGCCTGGAAGATCGGCCCGGCGCTTGCAGCCGGCTGTTCGGTGATCGTGAAGCCTGCCGAGCAGACCTCGCTCACGGCGCTCCGCGTGGCCGAGTTGGCGATGGAAGCGGGCCTGCCGCGCGGTGTGCTCAACATCGTCACCGGCGATGGGCCGACGACCGGCGAGCCGCTTGGTTTGCACCCTGACGTCGACATGATCTCGTTTACCGGCTCGACCGAGACCGGCAGGCGATTCCTTCGCTATTCGGCCGACAGCAACCTGAAGAAAATCACGCTGGAATGCGGGGGCAAGAATCCGGCCTTGGTGATGGAGGATGCGGAAGACTTGGATCTGGTTGCCGGTCATGTCGTGAACGCCGCCTTTTGGAATATGGGCGAAAACTGCTCGGCCAATTCCCGGCTGATCGTGCATGAGAAGGTCAAGGCGCCGCTGGTGGAGCGCATCCTGGCGCGTACCCGCGACTGGCGCACCGGCGATCCGCTTGATCCCGCCAATCATCTGGGCGCGATGATCGACAGGGATCACGTCAAGAAAGTCTCTTCCTACCTGAAAAAGGGCAAATCATCGGCACGTGTATTGCTGGGCGGCAAGGCGTCCGGCGGTTTCATCGAGCCCACCATCTTCGATGATGTCAAACCCGGCAATGTCCTGGCGAAGGAGGAAATCTTCGGCCCGGTGCTCTCGGTGATCACCGTGGCCAGCGCCGAGGAGGCGGTCGCCGTCGCTAATGATACCGACTACGGCCTGACCGCGTCCGTCTTCAGTGCGAACGGCAAACGGGCGCTGCGTGCGGCACGGGCCATTCGGGCCGGCACGGTGACGGTCAATTGCTATGGCGAGGGGGACATCACCACGCCCTTTGGCGGGTACAAGCAGTCCGGCTTCGGCGGGCGGGACAATTCCCTGCACGCGCATGATCAATATACCGAACTGAAGACCATCTGGATCGATCTTGCCGACAGCTCGTCGGAAGACTCCGTTGATCCGTCCTCATAACGCCGCCCACGCGCTTTGATTACGGTCAAACGTCTGCCCAAGGATCCCGGCCCGGCCGCCTGGAGTTTTTTGTTGCCGCAGGCACCACCGGCGAGGGTATTGCAAGAAAAAACCACGGCGGATTGGCTGATAATCGGGGCTGGTTGGGCGGGTCTCGCTGCTGCCCGCCGCCTCCGGCAGCTTCGTGCCGGCGACCGCATCGCCGTGCTGGAAGCAGCCCGCGTCGGTGATGGGCCAGCAGGGCGGAATTCGGGTTTCATGATCGATCTGCCCCACGATCTCAGCAGCGACAGCTATAGCGGGGCCGCCGACAGCGACCGGCAGCAGATCGCCATGAACCGCGCCGCCATCGCCTTTGCCGCCGAGGCTGCCGCCGAGATCGGCATGTCCCCTGAAGCTTTTTCGCAATGCGGTAAGGTCAATGGGGCAGTGAGCGAAAACGGCAGGGCACATCTTCGAGATTACGCCGCTCACCTTGAAAGCCTGAGCGAACCGTTCGAGACCCTGGACGCCAAGGCGATGCAGGATCTCACCGGAACGTCGTTCTATCGCCAGGGCCTGTTCACCCCCGGTGCGGCCATGGTCCAGCCCGCGTTGTTCGTCCGGGCGGTTGCCGAAGCGGTGGTGGCTGCAGGGGTCGACTTGTATGAGCAGAGCCCAGTGACGGCGTTGTCCAGGGTAGGTCGGAACTGGTGTGCAGCCACACCGACAGGGTCGGTTACCGCACCTCGTGTCATCCTCGCGGTCAACGGCCATGCGGAGAGCTTCGGCTTTTTCGAGCGGCGGCTAATGCATGTATTCACCTACGCTTCGATGACCCGTGAACTTTCGGCGGAGGAGGCGAAGCACCTCGGCGGCAGACCGGCTTGGGGCATCCTCCCCGCTGATCCGATGGGAACGACGGTCCGGCGCATCGCCGGCACAGCGGGCGGGCGTATCGTCATTCGCAACCGCTTCACCTACGATCCTTCGCTCGCGGTCGGCGACCGCAGGCTGGACAAGATAGCTCTTAGCCATGACGGGAGCTTCGCGGCCCGTTTTCCGATGCTTGGTGGTGTGGCGATGCAATACCGCTGGGGCGGTCGCCTCTGCCTGTCGCGAAACAACGTCCCTGCCTTTGGCGAGATGGAAGAAAACCTGTTTGCCGCCTGCTGCCAGAACGGCCTTGGCACCACCAAAGGAACGCTTGCCGGCATGCTTGCAGCGGAGCTTGCTGCCAGGTCGAACAATCCGATGATCGAGGCTATGCTGGCCTTCGAGCAGCCTGAACGCTTGCCGCCGGAACCTCTTGCCTGGCTCGGCGCCAATGCCGTCATGCGCTGGAAGGAACACAAGGCCGGATCCGAATTGTGAAGCCGTCAGGAGAAGACAATGACCATCCCGGAGCAGATGACCGCCGTCCTGCTGACTGGCCATGGCGGCCTGGAATGTCTGGAATTGCGCCATGACGTGCCCGTGCCCAATCCCGATCCTGGCGAAGTCCTGATCCGGGTGGCAGCGGCCGGCATCAACAATACCGACATCAACACGCGCACGGCCTGGTATTCGAAGGCCGTAAGGGAGGAGACCAGCACGGGCGGTGCGGCAGGTTTCGCTGCGGCCGATGACGCCGACGGCTCCTGGTCGGGAACGCCGCTGACCTTTCCACGGATCCAAGGCGCCGATTGCTGCGGTCATATCGTTGCCGTCGGCGAGAAGGTGGCGGCTGAGCGCATCGGCGAGCGGGTGCTGGTCCGCAACATGCTGCAGAGCTATGTCGGCTATCGCCCGTTCGAGTGCTGGACATTCGGCTCGGAATGCGACGGCGCGTTCGCCCAATATGCCAAGGCGCCGGCCAGGGAAACCTACCGGGTTGATTGCGATTGGAGCGATGCCGGCCTCGCTTCGATCCCTTGTGCCTATTCCACCGCCGAAAACATGCTGCATCGAGCCGGCGTCGGGGCCGAACGGGTTCTGGTCACCGGGGCTTCCGGCGGGGTGGGGCTCGCGGCGGTACAGCTTGCCAAACGCCGCGGCGCCAGCGTGATTGCCGTTGCAGGTGCTGCGAAGGCAGCCCGCCTGCTGGACGTCGGCGCCGACCGCGTGATCGACCGTGACGCTGATTTACTGGAAGAGGTGGGCAGGGACAGCATCGACGTGGTGATCGATCTTGTGGCCGGGACCGGCTGGCCGGCGCTCCTCGACGCTCTGAGGCGCGGCGGACGCTACGCCACCGCAGGCGCCATCGCCGGGCCGATGGTCGAGCTGGACGTGCGCACCCTCTATCTCAAGGACCTCACCTTCTTCGGCTGCACTTTCCAGGACGAGGTCGTTTTCCAGAACCTGATTGGCTACATCGAGCGCGATGAGATCAAGCCGGCGGTCGACCAAACCTTCCCGCTCGCCGAGATCGCAAAAGCACAAGAGGTTTTCCTGACCAAGCGGCATGTCGGCAAGCTTGTGCTGATTCCGCCGCAGGGTTCATCGTAGCGGTAGGGATCGGGGTAGTGAGCTGCTCTGGGTGGCTTTCTCTTGTCGGTGTGTTTCTTGATTGTAATGACAGTTAAACAATACTAAGTTTCTGTCAGTTTTATAAATTTCTTATAATAAATTCACATAGTCGTCAGGAATTTTATCATGGGAAGGCATTTCCTATGGCCTGTGGGCGTCTTCTTGCTAGCGCTCTCTGGCCAGAACACGATTGAAGCTCAATCCCTCATCGAACCGTTTTTGACACCGGGAAGGAGCGTGTCGAACGTCAGAGCTATAGTGTGCAACACACCTGAGCAATTGGCTGCAGTGTTAAGCGCCTATAGCGTAGATTATGCCACTGGTCTCGCAGCATTCAAAAATCAAAAACATACCGAGGAATACGATCTTGCGGCGGAACAGATGGCACCCGCCTGCGATGAGGTTTGGTTTACAGCGATTGTACCTGTGCGCACAATTTCCACGAAGCCCTACAATGTTTACTTTGCCGATGGAAGTCGCCATTTGCGCCACATTATAGAAATCAAACCAGTCGGCGCTGAAGGTCAACCAGCTGAGGCATCTTACTTCATTAGCTCGCGCTGGAAGGTCATGTCTCTCGAAACGGCGCTTTAGCGAAGCTCAACGCTGCGCAAGGGGAAGTCCTGGATCAAGTTGCTGGTTGTCGCAGGCTGTTATAGCTGCTCGACCACTCCCTGCCAAAGTCAACCAGGTCCTTGCCAGGACCTGCCCTCACCGGTGGTGAGGGCAGGTTTGCGCGTTGGGATCGTTCGAAAAGATTACTCGGCGGGTGCCATTTGGGCGACGCCGTGCTTTTCGCGCATGTTGTCCCTGAAGAGCGCCTTGGCGAGCGAGACGCACATCAGCACCATGACGATGGTGAAGGGCAGGGCGCCGATGATCATGGCATTTTTCAATGCCTCGAACGGATCGGCCCCAGCCCCGGTGTTGCCGGCGATGATCAGGGCACCGATCACGGCGGTCAGGATAAGACCCCAAATGATGCGATGCTTGATGCCGGTTTCCTGGGCACCGCCGGACATGATGGTGTTCATCACCAGGATGCCCGAGTCTGCGGAGGTCACCAGGAAAGTCAGGATCAGCACCACGCACATCACGGTAATGCCGAAGAGGAAGCCGCCGGAGATCATCTGGCCAAGCGTGGCGAACAGCTTTGCCGTGGTCGTGGCCTCGATGATCGCGCCATTGGCGACGCCTGAGAGCTCCAGATCGATGGCGGTTGCGCCGAGGATGGTCATCCAGGCGAAACAGACCAGTGCCGGTGCGATCACGCAGCCGAGAACGAACTCGCGGATCGTGCGGCCTCGGGAGATGCGAGCCAGGAACAGACCGACGAAGGGCGAGAAGGCAATCCACCAGGCCCAGTAGAAGGTGGTCCAGCCTGACTGCCAGCCGAACTGGCGGCCCTGGTTGCCGGCCTCATAGAGAGCAACGGCAAGCTGATCGGCATTCTCCAAACCCGTGACCGATGCCGGAAGCGCTTCCTTGAAAGCGTCAAGGGAGCCCCAGGCATTGGTGGCACCACCGTAGACCGCAGCGATGTCTTCTGCGGAAAGACCCTTCGCCGCCTCCGGCAGAGCTGAGGTGAAGGCTTCGAGGGATTGCGGGCCATAGGCGCCGAAGGACAGGCTCACGAAGTGGATGATGTAGTCCACCATCGCCGTTCCGTACTTGGTCATGGCGAACAGGAACGAGCCGAAGAACACGAAGATCAGCAAGAGGATGACCGATAGCACCAGGTTCAGGTTCGAGAGATATTTAATCCCTCGCCCAACGCCTGAGACGGCGGAGATGATCGACATGCCCATGATCACGAACAGGGCTGCGAGCAGACCGACGGTGCTGGGTTTGGGCGGGCCGTCGCCGCCGTCCTGCATCAGCCACTCCATCGAGGAAATCGAGTAGACGCCGTCGACGAACTGGCTAACACCGAAGCCGATGGTCACCGACACGCCGAGGATCGTCGCGACGACACCCAGAATGTCCACCAGATGGCCGATCGGACCATTGGCGAACCGGCCGAGGATCGGGGTCAGCGCCGAGCGGATGGTGAGCGGCATGCCGCGCGTGTAGGCGTAGTAGGACAGGGAAAGGCCGGTCACCACATAGATCGCCCAGGCATGGAAGCCGTAATGCAGGAAGGTGTAGCGATAGGCCGACGTCACCGCTTCTTCGGTATTGCCGGTAACGGCGCCTGCAACGGTTTCGGGGTTGGACCCCCAAAGCCCGAGGGGTTCTGCGGTTGCGTAGACCATCAGGCCGACGCCGAGGCCGGCGCCGAACATCATGGCGAACCAGGAGAAGGTGGAAAATTCGGGTTCCTCACCCTCACGGCCTAGGAGGCGCCGACCGCTGGACGGGATGATGGCGACCAGGAAGCAGAAGAAGGCGAAACCGCCGACGGCGATGATGTAAAAAGTGTTGAAGCCCTGCAGCAGATTTCCATTGATCGTGGAAAGCATGCCGTTTGCGTTCAACGGCCACACCAGTGCCCAGATGACGAGGAGCGACATGCTGATCTTGCTGATCAGCGCGATCGGTAGACTATATCCCTCGTAAAACCCAGATGGAGCGGTCTTGATCTCCAACTCGGTAAAGGGAGGGGGGACCATGTTACTCGCCATCCTTATTGCCTCCTAGCTGTTTTGCGTCCACTTCACCCGTGACGCCTTCGTCTTGCCGCCCTGTCATCTCCAGGTTGGATTCAGACGGTCGACAGCAATTTATGCGCTTTGTTCCTAAACCTCGCTATCTTAGTTGCGTCCTATAAGCTTGGGCAAGCGGCGTGGCAAAAGGAGTAAGGTGATACGGCCTTGGCGTTGCACTCTAGGGCAAAGGAAGGCTCAATTTTGCCGTGCGGCCGCCGTCGACGGTGTAGATCTGGCCGGTAACGAAGCTTGCCTCGCTGCTGCAGAGCCAGACGACGAGGGCGGCGACCTCTGACGGTTTCCCGGTTCTGCCGACGGGATGAAGTTTTCCGATATTGGCGCGGAATGCGGCTGGATCAGGCATCGCTTCGACGAACTCAAGGTTGAGGTCGGTGTCGATCCAGCCCGGTGCAACGGCGTTGCAGCGGATGCCGTCCCGGCCATGATCGACAGCGATCGCCCGTGTCAGTCCATGCAGCCCGGCTTTGGAGGCGGCGTAGGCGGGATGGCCCGGATTGGCGCCCAGCCCTTCGATCGAGCCGATATTGACGATGGCGCCCCCACCTTTGAGGTGAGGCAAGGTGTGTTTGATCAGGAGGAAGGGGGCGGTGAGGTTGATGGCAAGCGTCGTTTCCCAGGAGGGGAGGTTGATGGCCTCAACCGTTCCTTCCTCCATGATACCGGCATTGTTGACCAGAATGTCCAGCCGTCCTGCCCGTTCCATGACATCGGCAATGACCCGTGCCGGCGTTGACGGATCGGCGAGATCGGCTTCGATGGTCTCCAGGCCCGGCGCGGGTTGGCGTTGTGTGGTGATGACCCTGGCCCCCTCGTCTGCCAGCCGCTGGGCGATGGCCAGGCCGATGCCGCTTCGTCCGCCGGTCACCAGGGCGACTTTGTCCATAAAGCGGCTCATGACACCGGCTTGCCGCCGTTTACTTCGATCAACGCGCCACAGATATAACGGGCCTCATCGGAAGCGAGGAAGGCAACGACATCGGCAATGTCTTCCGGGGTTGCGATCCTTCCGAGCGGAACGCTTCGATCGAGATCCGCGCGCGCTGTCTCGGGATCGAGGCCGCGGATCGCAAAGCCGGTGCGCAGCATGGCCGTGTCCACCTCGTTCGGGCAGACAGCGTTCACGCGCACACCCTGATGGGCATGATCCCGGCCCATGCATTGGGTGAGGGAGGCGAGCGCCGCCTTGGACAGGCAGTAAACGGCATGCTCCGGCCCCGGATGGACGCCCCAGCAGGATGCCATATTGACGATCGCGCTGTGACGAGCGCGCGCCATGATGGGGATTGCCGCGCGAGAAAGGCGAAACGGCGCTTCGACATTGATCGCCATCGACAGCCGGAAATCGTCGTCGCTTGCGGACGTCACTGGACCGCGCCGCATGACCCCCGCGTTGTTAACAAGAATGTCCAGCCCACCGAGGGCATCGGCGGCTGCCGCCGGCAGCTGGTCACAGAAGTCTCCATTGGCGAGATCACCTGGCAGCAGCGCCTCCGCCTGGACATCGTCGAGCATTTGATCAGTCGCCGCGACAGACGCGCCATCCGAACGAAGCTTCGCCGTGATCGCCCGGCCGATCCCGCCGGCGGCACCGGTGACCAAGGCACGTCTTCTTGAAAGCCGCATGATCCATCCTCCGCCAGCACTTATCCGAAGGAATTGACCGGCGATCCGAAGATGCCGTCATCGGGCGTAATGCCGAGGCCCGGTCCTTTGGGAACAGTGATATGGCCTGCTTCGATCGACACGCCGTTTTCGGAATCGTAATGCCCGTCGATATAGGGCGCGGCCAGCCAAACTCCCTCCAGCAGGCGCGGGTCGACGGTCGCACCGAGATGGACGCAGGCGGCCGCGATGATGTCGCCGCCCCAGCTGTCATCGGCACTGTGAGGCATCGAGCGGGCAGCGCAGATGTCGCGTACCGTGGCCATGGGGTTCAGCCCGCCAAGGCGCGTGACCTTGAGACCGAAACCATCGCAAACGCCAAGGGAAATCGCGCGCAGCACGGTTGTCAGGTCTTCGGTGTTTTCGTCGAGATACATGGCATGGCCGAGTTGTCCGCGAATGGCGGCGATCTCCTCGATCGTGTTGCAGGGCTGCTCCATGACGAAGGGAATGTCCGGACACTCGCGGCTCACGCGAAGAGCATCGCGCGTGGTCCAGCCGCGATTGGCATCGACGGCGAGGCGGGCCTCGGTGCCGACAGCCTCCCAGACCTTGCGGATCGTCTCGATGTCGACCTCGACAGGCCTGCCGCCGACCTTAACTTGCAGGCGAGGGTAGTCTTCTCGAACTTTTTCGAGCGCTATCCTGGCGATCTCATCGGGATGGCCAACGCCAGTCGCAAAATATGAGGGCACTTTCTCCACCGCGGCACCGCCCAATAAATCGCAAACCCGCGCTCCGTAATGCTTGCCGATGAGATCCATCACGGCGATGTCGAGAGCGGCCTTGGCGTAGTTGTGGCCATTCAAGAGGCCATCCATGGTTCGGCGGAGTGTCAGCGGGGTGAGCACGGGTTCACCAATCAGGCCAGGGGCCATTTGTTCGAGCGCGGCGCGGGCACCGAGCGCATGCTGCGGCTGATAAACCGGCCCGACCGGACAGGTCTCGCCGTGGCCGATCAGCCCGGTATCGCTGACCAGCCGGACGATGGTCGAATCGAGTGCGTCGACCTTGGTGCGCGCCATGGTATAGGGGCCGCCGATGACCGGCAGGTCTTTTTGGTGGATATGGATTTCGGCGATGCGCATGGCGGGCGGGTCAATGCTCTTCGTTCAGCGCATCGACGCCCGGAATTTCGCG
This sequence comes from Geminicoccaceae bacterium, assembly GCA_965204405.1. Lineage (GTDB taxonomy): Bacteria > Pseudomonadota > Alphaproteobacteria > Geminicoccales > Geminicoccaceae > JANQPX01. The sequence goes on along the minus strand of CBDBEN010000005.1, from coordinate 2,897,456 downwards.
CTCGCGCCGGTTGATGTAGTCCCAAAGTGCCTCGTCCTTTGCCGGATCCAAGGTTGGTTCCACATACTCGGCCAGCATCTTTTTCGCCTGCTCCAGGGCGCGGGCGGTGATGTCCTTGGCGCCGTCGGCGATCCATTGCTCGATCGAATTGTTGTCGAACAGCTCCGGCATGAAGAAGGCGCGCTGGAAATTTGCGAGCGTGTGGGGATGGCCGAGATAATGGCCGCCCGGACCGATGTCGCGCACTGCGGACAGCGCCTCGTCGAAGTCATCCCATCTGATGCCCTCGGCCATGCGGTAGCCCATAGCGCATTGTTCGACATCGACCATGAACTTGGCGACCGAGCAATGCATGCCGGCCTCGCTCCAGCCTGCGGAATGCCAAAGATAATTGGCGCCCGACATCAGCACCGCCATCATGGTGGTGGCACTCTCATAGCCTGCCTGGGCATCGAAGGTCTTGGCACCGCCGAGGGTATTGGACGTCCGCCAGGGCACGTCGTAATGGCGTGCCATCTGGCCGATCATGAAGTTCATCAGGCTGATCTCGGGCGTGCCTGCCATCGGCGCGCCGGACTGCATCGAGACGGTCGACAGATAGTGGCCGTAGATGGCGGGCGCACCCTTTCTGATCACCTGTGTATAGGCTAGCGCCGAGAGGGCTTCGGCGTTGAGCTGGGCGACAGCGGGAGCCGTGGAGGCCGGCGTGTTGGCGCCGCCGAGGACGAAGGGGGAGCAAAGCACCGGCTGGTTGCGTCTGCAGAACGCACGCATGGCGCCGAGCATGGTCGCATCCCAGACCAGGGGAGAGTTGCCGTTGCAATTGCCGGTGACAACAGGATGGTCGTCGATGAAATCCGCGCCGAACAGGATGGCGCACATGTCCAGGACATCCTCGGCGTTCTTGCCGGAGGTGGTCATGCCCATGAAGGTCTTGTCGGAATGTTTCATCGAGGAATAGGTGATGCGCAGATGGCGATGTGCCACCGGATGATCCATCGGCTCGACGATATGGTGGGCCGAGGAGTGCAGGGACGGCGCCATGTGCGAGAGTTTGTGAAACATCGCGAGGTCGTCGAGGGTCGGTGCCCGGCGTTCGTCTTCGAGATCGCGGAGATAGGGGGCGCCGGTCATCGGCACGAAAATCGATCGTGGGCCGCCCAGGTCGACCGTCTTTTTCGGATCCCGGGCATGGAGCGTGATGTCGGAGGGGATCGAGGCGATCAGTTCCCTGATCATCTCGCGGTCGAAATGGACACGCTCACCGCGAACATCCGCGCCGGCGCGTTTCCAGTCGTCGAGCGCGATCGGGTCGCGAAAGACGACGCCGACCTCTTCCAGAATATCCATCGACGCCTTGTCGATCTTCAAGACCTGCTCCGGCGTCATCGGCTCCACCAGCGGCAGGTTCCGCTTGAGACTGGGAAGCATGTCGTGGCGAGGTGCCGTCCTCAGATCACGACGAGCATCGCGTCCGCGTCTTCGAGCCTCCCGCCGTTCCGCCATGTTCGCTCCTATCAGATCGTATACAGTATGTACACATGACGCCTCAGGAAAAACTGCGCAAGAGGTTTTGTCGCCCAAGAGCATGGCTGATGCGGATCGGAACGATCGGCAATGAAGTGAGCTAGGTTTTTGCCTTTGATATTGAACTCTGGGAGCGGGATAGGGCGGTTTCCAGGTGGTCTGGTATAGATCGGAATTTCCGGAAACCTGGCGGCATACCGTCGATCCTGGCGATAAAGGTCGAATCCAATTGAGGTGGCCACGCCACTAGTCGCGAAAAGCGCCGGCGAGATTGTGGGCTCTTTCGATGTTGCTTTGGTCGGCACCGATGAGGGCTTTCAGTTTTGCTGAGGTGACATCGGCCTCGTTGAAGTTGGCGCCGATGACGGTTGCCCCGGTGAGATCGGCGCCGCCCAGACTGGCGCGCATGAGGTTGGCGCCGGTGAGGTTGGCGCCTTTGAGCGAGGCGAATTCGAAATCGACCCGGCTGAGATCGGCGTCGGTAAAATCGGCGCCCTCAAGATCGGCTTTCCTCAGCACGCCGCGCATCAGCCCCATGGACTGGTTCTTCATATCCGCCCCAAGGCTGGCGCCGGCGAAGATAGCTCCTTTAATGCTGGCCTTGGAGAGATCGCTGGCGACACGCGCCTTGGAGAAATCGGCACCGTCCAGCTTGGCGCCGACGAGCTGCGCTTGAAAGAGATTGGCCATCCGCAGGTTGGCACCGCTCAAGTCGGCGTTCAGCATCCAGGCCTGATCGAGGACGGCCCCCTCTAGATTGGCATCTTCGAGGTCGGCATTGTTCAAGCGGGCAGCTCTAAAGACGGCGCCTGAGAGATCGAGGCCTGAGAGGTCGAGATTGTTGAGACGCTTGGCAGTGAAATCTGCGGGTTCGTCGGGCTTGGCGGCTTCGAGCAAGCGGATCACCTCATCCCGCGTAAGCTCGGCCTCGGTCATGTCAGGAGAGGAAAGGTCGAGATCTTTCATCATGTCCTGGGCCAGCGCCTCCGAGATCAGGCTGCCCCATCCCATCATGAGCATGATCGCCAAGCCGCAGCCTTTGACCAATGTCCTCGTTCCCAACCAACTCGGCATTCCCTGAATCCAATTTTTTTGAGGCAAGACGTCCGTTCGTCGAGGCTAGCATAAACTCTCCCGAATTTCAGGAATGCGTCCATGGCTCTTGTTGAACATCCGAGAGCGTCGCATGATTGCCACCACCATGGAGCCATGCAGGATGAGACGAGCCCGCCATGATCGATCAAGGTTCAAACGGTTCCGAGCCCGCTCTGCCACCGGCGACCGATGTTCTGGTGATCGGCGGGGGGATCGTGGGTGTGACCACGGCGTATTATCTGGCCTCCGCTGGCGTGCCGGTAGTGCTTTGCGAGAAAGGCCTGGTCGGCGGTGAGCAGTCCTCACGCAATTGGGGATGGATCAGGAAACAGGGACGCAAGCCCAAGGAAATCCCGGCGGCGATCCAGGCACTTCGCCTTTGGCAGGAGCTTGTCGACGAGATCGATGAGGACATCGGCTGGACGATCGGTGGGGTCACCTTCGCTGCCGAGACGGAAAACGAGCTCGCCGGCTTCGAAGCCTGGCTGCCCCATGCCCAGGCCTATCAGCTGGACAGCCGTCTGCTTTCGAGCAGTGAGGTCGATCGCATGCTCGGTCAGAACGGCAGACGTTTCAAAGGGGGGATAACCACACCCAGCGACGCCCGTGCCGAGCCGACCAAGGCCGTGCCGGCAATCGCGCGCGCTGCCCGGGATCGCGGTGCCGTCATCCTGGAGCAATGCGCAGTGCGCACTCTGGAAAAATCGGCCGGGAGGATTTCAGGCGCCGTGACCGAGAAGGGTACGGTCACCTGCAAGACGGCGGTGCTTGCCGGCGGGGCCTGGTCGTCGCTGATGCTCAGGCACTTGGGGATCTCGCTTCCGCAATTGATGGTGAAAGCGTCGGCCCAGCGCACCACGCCTGCGCCGATCATCACCGAAAGTGCGGTCAAGAGTGCCTCTGCAGCCTTTCGCAGACGAGCGGACGGCGGCTATACCATGGCCAAGAGCGGTGCTACGACATTTCACATTACGCCCGATGCCTTTCGCTACTTCACCAACTTCTGGCCGGTGCTCAAGGCGCAGTATAGCGCGATCAAACTGCGCGTTGGGCGCCCCTTCGTGGACGAACTCCTGAGATCAGCGTCATGGCAGGGCGACGAGGTGACGCCGTTCGAGAAAACGCGCGTTCTCTCGCCCAGGCCTGACGAGGCGCTGCTCGATCAGGTTATGGCGGATGCGGCGCGGCTGTTCCCGCAGCTGAAGGAGGCAAGGCCGGTCGAGCGCTGGGCCGGCATGATCGACGTCACCCCCGATGAAAGCCCCGTTCTGGGGGAGGTCGACGGCATGGAGGGGCTCTTGATCGCAACCGGGCTTTCCGGTCATGGTTTCGGCTTCGGCCCGGTAGCCGGCCATGCGATGGCGGCGCTTGCTCAGGGGCGATCTCCCCTGTTCGATCTCGACGACTTTCGGTTCGATCGATTTCATGGAGTGCATAGAGGGTAGGCGATGATGTGGCCACGCCACACTACCTGGCACCGACGCCGCCGACCGCGATGCGCACCGTCAGCAACAGGGTGATGAGGTCGAGAAAGAGGGAGTGGTTCTTGACGTAGTAGAGGTCATATTCAAGCTTTTGACGGGCATCCTCGAGCGTGGCGGCGTAGGGATAGTGAATTTGCGCCCAGCCGGTGATGCCCGGGCGAACCGTGTGCCTGTTCTTGTAGAGCAGCAGCTTTCCTGCGAGATCGTCGGTAAATTCAGGCCGTTCCGGGCGAGGGCCCACCAGGCTCATATCGCCCTTCAGGACATTGAAGAACTGCGGCAACTCGTCCAGCCGGCTTTGACGGAGAAAATGTCCGAACCTGGTCACACGGTCATCGTCTTTCCTGGCCCAGCGTGCTCTGCCGTCGGCTTCTGCATCCTGGCGCATGCTCCGGAATTTGTAGATGTCGAAGATCTTGCCATTTAATCCGACACGGCGCTGGCGATAGAAGATGGGGCCATGGGAGTCCAATTTGATGAAGAGGGCCAGGATCGGAAAGAGCGGTGCCATGAGGAGCAGGCCCGTCAGGCTGTAGAGGATGTCGGTGCCGCGCTTGGCGAGATCATTGAACGAGCTCCGGTTGAAGCCCGGCGAGAAAATCAGCCAGTGGGATTCCAAGAGGTCCAGCTTGACCTGCCCGGTAACCCGCTCCAGGAATGAGGCGCTGTCGGTCACGCGAATACCGTCCATGCGGCAACGAATGAGGTCTTCCTCAGGAAGGGCCGTTTTGGGATCGTCGAGGGCCACCACGATTTCCTGGATCCGGCGCTCTTTAGCATAGGAGAGTAGGCTGCCGGGCATGCCCAGGACGCGCTGGCTCGGAAGTGCGGGCGCTTGAGCGCATTTGCCGCCAGCAGCCTCGAGCGCGACGAAACCGTCGACACTCGGCCCGACGAAGCCTTGGCCGAGGGACTGCCAAAGGATGCCCGCCCGCTCGCCCACGCCGAGAACGAGAGCCTTGGGCTTGATCCGCGATCGCAGCTTGGTCAGCCGGCGCCCCACCAAACGGGCGCCGAGCGCAACCAGGCAGCTGCAGCACGCGCAGAAGGCGATCTTGGTAGCAGACGGCCGGTAACCGAGAATCAGATATTGCGTGACGATGATGAGCAGCGAGCCGCAAACCGCGCTTGCAAGCAGGCGCTTGGCCATGACCTGAACGGACCGCCACGCATCGAGGTGATAGCTGCCGAGGACGATCAGGCACAGGAGAAGAAGCCCGCTCGGCAGCAGGACGGTGTTGAACAGTTCGAATTTCGCCTGCCCGGTGCCGATCAGAAAGAAACGACCGGACAGAAAGAAGATAAAGCAAAAGATCAATGCCTCGATCGACGAGAGGATCAGGCCCAAGCGGTGGAAGTGATAACCGAGAATCGACATCAACACCTCAACCTATGCGATTTCTACATCACCCATAGGGCGATAAATATCTCATACAAAATTAATTTATAGGAGAAAAGGAAAATCGTCTTAATCAATGAGTTAAGAAGGTTCAGTTTTTTGACGCACTAAGTATAATAGTTTAAAATCAGATATTTACATGGCTATTTTAATCTAGATCAAAAAATAGGGCTCAGCAACCTTGTAGTAGTAGCGTTTTTGGCCTTGCAAGATCCCAAATCAACCATTGATCCTTTGGAGGCATGGGTAGGCTGCTTCGAGGAGCGATGGTCCGTTGCGACGGGGGAAAGCCGGCTGAATAGCTGAACAAGGCTTGCCGGCCGGGCTTTTCCTGGTTCACTGTGAGATCATCTGTCGGGGAAAAGGCTGCAGGGTGGGGACAAGAAGATGGGGAAGACATTTTTTTGCATCGATGGCCACACTTGCGGGAATCCCGTTCGTCTCGTTGCCGGCGGCGGTCCTCTGCTGGTCGGAGAGACCATGAGCGAACGGCGCCAGGATTTCCTGCAGCGCTATGACTGGATCAGAACCGCCTTGATGTACGAGCCGCGCGGTCACGACGTCATGTCCGGCTCGATACTCTACCCGCCCTGCCGCGAGGACTGCGATATCGGGGTGCTGTATATCGAGGTGAGCGGCTGCTTGCCGATGTGCGGCCACGGAACCATCGGCACGGTGACCTTTGCCATTGAGCAGGGCTTGGTGACGCCGGCGGAAGAGGGCACGCTCAGGCTCGATACCCCCGCCGGCCTGGTGGTGGTTGGTTATGAGCTGGAGGGGGCTTATGTCGAACGTGTTCGGCTGACCAATGTGCCAAGCTACCTGGCGATGACCGAGGTTCCGGTGCGTTGCCCCGGGCTGGGCGACCTCGTTGTCGATATTGCTTACGGCGGCAATTTCTATGCGATCATCGATCCACAGCCCCGTTATTCGGGTTTGGAAACGATTGCGGCAGGCGATATCCAGCGCCTTAGCCCGCATATTCGAAAGGAGCTGAACGAGACCGTCGAGGTCGTGCATCCGGAAGATCCGACCATCCGGGGGGTCAGCCACGTTCAATGGACCGGCAAGCCGACCGATCCTCGGGCTCATGGTCGCAATGCCGTCTTCTACGGAGAGAAAGCGATCGACCGCAGCCCTTGCGGGACCGGGACATCGGCGCGTCTGGCACAGCTCGCGGCAAAAGGGCGACTTGCGGTCGGCGACGAGTTTGTGCATGAGAGCATTATCGGCAGCTTGTTTGAAGGCAGGGTCGAGCGGGCGGCGAGCGTCGGTAACCAGGCGGCCATCGTGCCGAGTGTGGCCGGATGGGCGAGACTGACCGGGTTGAACACGATTTTTGTCGATCCCAGAGACCCTTACGCTCACGGTTTTCAACTGCTCTAGCAGGGTATCTTTGAATGATGGTAGCGCTGGAACATTTACGCAGGATGGCAGTGAGATGACGTTGCCGACGATCGGCTTCATCGGCCTTGGCGCCATGGGCGCCGGCATGGTCCGCAATCTCTTGGGGGCCGGATTCGAGGTCGCTGGATTTGATGTCCGCGACGAAGCGCTGGCATGGTTGAAAGAGCAGGGCGGCAAGCCGGCCCGGAGTCCAGCGGGTGCAGCGGATCGTGCCGATCTTCTGCTCTTGATGGTGGTCAACGATGCCCAGGTCGAGACCGTGCTGTTCGGCGAAGAAGGGGCTCTTGCGAGCCTGCCTTCGGGGGCGACAGTGGTCATGTGCAGCACCGTGCCGGCCGCGTTCGCAAAACGGCTCGGCCAGCGCCTTGCTGAGCGGGGCGTCGACCTTTTGGATGCACCGGTGAGCGGCGGTGCGATCGGGGCTGAGCGAGGTTCGCTGACAGTCATGGCGTCAGGTTCAACAAAGGCTTTCGAAGCCGCGGAAACTGCCCTCAAAGCCTGCGGCGAGCGGGTGTTTCAATTGGGTGATGAAGTCGGCATCGGCTCCTCGGTGAAAGCTGTCAATCAGCTTCTCGCCGGCGTGAATTTGGTCACGGCAGCCGAAGGCATGGCGTTCGGGGTTGCCCAGGGCGCCGATCCGAAGCTGCTGTTCGAGATCATCAAGGACGCCGCCGGCGGATCCTGGATGTTCGGCGATCGCGTGCCCCATATGCTGGCGGACGACTACACGCCCCAAAGTACCGTGGATATCTGGACGAAAGATCTGGGTCTGGTGCTCGAGCAGGCTAGATTGATGGGCATGCCCGTGCCGATGGCGGCCGCTGCTCATCAGATCGCGACGATGGCGGTGGCAAGCGGCCATGGGAAAATCGACGATGCAGCGCTCGTCAAGGTCTACGAAGCCTTTACCGGGGCGCCCGTGGCGTCCAAGCAGGAAGCGGATTGAACAGCATGACCACCGACCCGATCATCCCGGTTTTTGACGGCCACAACGATGCTTTGCTGCGCCTTCATCTCCATGACGACGAGAGTGCGGCAACGTTCGTTGAAGGATCGGCGCGTGGCCATCTCGATTTGCCCAAAGCGGTGTCGGGCGGGTTTGCTGGCGGGATGTTCGCCTGTTTCGTGCCGTCGAAGAAGGGGGAGAAAAAACAGGTCAAGCGCACGGTCAACGGCTATGAAGAAGCATTCCCTTCGACGCCGGCCCTTTCAGAGGCCCAGGCCGTAACATTGAACCTTGCCGCCAATCTCTACCGGATCGAGGCTGCGTCTGCAGGAAGGTTCAAGGTCGTGCGCACTGCAGCCGACATCGAAGACTGCATCGCCAATGGCGTGGTCGCCGCCTCGCTGCATATCGAAGGGGCGGAAGCGATCGATACCGATCTCGACGCGCTCGAGGTTCTGCATCAGGCTGGTCTTCGATCGCTGGGGCCGGTCTGGAGCCGACCCAACGATTTCGCCTGCGGCGTACCGTTCAAATTTCCCAGCAACCCCGATATCGGTCCCGGCCTGACGGATGCCGGCGTGAACCTGATCAAGGCCTGTAATCGTTTGAAGATCCTGATCGATCTGTCCCATATGAACGAGAAAGGCTTTTGGGACATTCAGCAGCATTCCGATGCCCCGCTCGTTGCCACCCACTCCAATGTTCACAGTCTCTGCCCGGTGTCGCGGAATCTGACGGACAAACAGCTGCATGCCATCCGCGAGAGCGATGGCCTCGTGGGGCTGAATTTCGCCGTCTGCTTTTTAAGAGAGGATGGCGAGAACAATGCCGGCACGCCGCTCCAGGTGATGCTGCGCCATCTCGACTTGCTGCTCGAGCATCTCGGCGAAGACCGGGTAGGGCTCGGCTCCGACTTCGACGGCGCGATGATTCCGAAGGAGATCGGCACGGCGGAAGGCTTGCCCAAGCTGGTCGCCGCGATGCGAGCCCATGGTTATGGCGAGGCGCTGATCGAAAAGATCTGCTATCGCAACTGGCTGCGTGTGCTGAAGAAAACCTGGGGCGCCTAGTAGTATGACCACATCATTTGGTCCCCTCAGCCATCGCCCAGATCGATGGTATGCAGCTATTTTGTGAGGATCCCGAAGGAATCTTTCACTTCGATCATACCACTAAAGGCGTATCCTGGGTGTCGATTTTCTGCTGCGGTCTTGCCGCCATCCATGGAACGAACATACGACTGGACGCATTTTCACTCCTCGGCTAGCTTGAATGGCAGAGGTCAGGAAAGACCCGGGCGGAAGCTGATGAGGGAGTGCATATATGGCGAAGGCCATCCACATGATGGTCCGCGTGCTGGACCTTGGCAAATCGATTGATTTCTATAAAACAGCCTTTGATCTTGATGTTGCCGACCGGTTCGAGTTTGACGGCTTTACGCTAGTCTATCTCCGCAATCCCGAAATCGATTTCGAAGTCGAGCTGACCTGGAATGAAAGCCGGGCCGAGCCTTATGACCATGGCGATGCCTACGGTCACATAGCCTTTGCCGTCGACGATCTCGAGGGTGAGCATGCGCGCTTCAAGGCGGCCGGGCTGGAGCCTGCGGACATCAAGGAGTTTTTCCGCGATGGTGTCCTTTTGGCAAAATTCTTCTTCGTGCAGGATCCGGACGGCTACAAGATCGAGATGCTGCAACGTCATGGCCGCTATACCTGATTTTCGTAGCTGATCAACCTAAATAAATAGAAAGACGCATTGGCGGCTCGCGGCTCATTTTGCGGTCCGCCGATCAAGTCGAGCTGATTGTCTGAAGGAACAAAGGGAGGCAACAAACGATGACTCATACCATCCTCAATCGGCGGCCGGACAGGGTGCCGCCATTGCGACCAAGCGAGACATCGCATCTGTTGGTCGATCGGCGCGCGGTGCTGAAGACGGCTTTCGGTGCCGTTGGTGCTTATGCGGCGACGGTCTCCGGCGTGACCTGGCTGGTCGGGCCGGGGCGTGCCTGGGCGATGGAATTCGAAGCGTTCGACGAGACGACCGCCGGTACGCTTCTTCAGATGACGCGGGCGCTTTATCCCCATGAGAAGGTCGGCGATGCCCACTACGCGGAGGTGGTCAAATCGCTGGATGGCGCCGTCGCCGGTGCCGATGATCCTGGCAGCAGCCTCAGCCTGTATGCCGATGGCGTAGCACGCTTGAACGCGGCCGCAGGCGGCTCGTTCGCCGACCTCGACGCCGATGCCAAGGAAGCCGCCCTTCAGGCCGAAGCCTCGTCTGAGGACCCTGGTTTCTTCCAGGCGGTTCGCGGCCAGGTCGTCAACGTCATGTACAACTCCCCGGAGGTCTGGAAGATCTTCGGCTATGGGGGCGCTTCCTACGAGGAGGGGGGCTATCTCTTCCGCGGATTCGATGATCTTTCCTGGCTTCCGGCACCGTCCAAAGAGGCGAGTCCGCCGGCAAAAGACGCGTAGAGGGGAGGGATCGGATCATGGCTAAGACTTACGAATTGAACGACGACGGCGTGGTCGTCATCATCGGCTCGGGTGCAGGCGGCGGCTCGCTCGGCCACGAGCTTGCGACGCGCGGCATCGACGTGGTGATGCTCGAGGCGGGTGCCAAGCAGAGCACCGAGAGCTACGTCAACGACGAATGGGGATCGTTCCTCCAGCTTGCCTGGCTGGACCCGCGCACCACGGCGGGCGACTGGCGGGTCGCGAAGGATTTTCCGGGCTTGCCTGCCTGGATCTGCAAGACGGTCGGCGGCAGCACCACCCATTGGGCCGGCGCTTCGCTTCGTATCCAGGAGCATGAGTTCAAGACCAAGACGGTGTATGGCGAGATAGCGGGAGCCAGTCTCCTCGATTGGCCGATCACGCTTGCGGATCTGGAGCCTTACTACGACAAGGCCGAGGACAAGCTCGGCGTGACCCGGACCCACGGCATTCCGGGACTGCCTGGCAACAACAACTTCAAGGTCATGTACAACGGCGCCATGAAGCTGGGCTACAAGGACTGCCATACCGGCCGCATGGCGATCAATTCGCGCGAACGGGATGATCGCAATCAGTGCCAGCAGCTCGGCTTCTGTTTCCAGGGCTGCAAGATGGGTGCGAAATGGTCGACGCTCTATTCGGAGATCCCGAAAGCTGAGGCGACGGGTAACTTCGAGCTGCGCGCGCAGTGCCAGGCCCTGCAGATCCAGCATGACGACAGCGGCAAGGTTACCGGTGTTCTCTATGCGGATGCCGACGGCAATCAGCATGTTCAACAGGCACGGGTCGTCGCGATCGCCGGTAACTCGATCGAGAGCCCGCGGCTCCTGCTGAACTCGCAATCATCGAAATATCCGGATGGGCTGGCCAATTCCTCGGGCAAGGTCGGACGCAACTACATGCGTCACATGACCGGCTCCGTCTACGCAGGCTTTGAAGACCCGGTTCATATGTACAAAGGCACGACCATGGCCGGGATCATCACGGACGAGTCCGGCCATGATCCGTCCCGCGGCTTTGCCGGCGGCTACGAGATGGAAACGCTGTCGCTCGGTCTTCCGTTCATGCCGGCCTTTCTGGAGCCGGGCGCCTGGGGGCGGGACTATGCCGCCAAGCTCGACGACTATGCCAATACCGCCGGCATGTGGCTGGTCGGCGAGGACATGCCGCAGGAGAGCAACAGGGTCGAGCTGGATCCGGAGATGAAGGATGCTCATGGTCTGCCTGTACCCAAGGTGACGTTCAGCGACCATGAGAACGACATCGCCATGCGTAATCATGCCTATCAGCAGGGCAGTGCCGTTTATGAGGCCGTTGGGGCCAAGTGGACCCACCACACGCCGCCTTATCCATCGACGCACAATCTCGGCACCAACCGGATGAGCGAAAAGTCGGAAGACGGTGTGGTCAACAAATGGGGCCAAAGTCACGACATCAAGAATCTGTTCGTGTCCGATGGCAGCCAGTTTACCACGGGCGCTGCTGAAAACCCGACCTTGACGATCGTCACCCTGGCCCTTCGCCAGGCGGACTACATCGCCGAGCAGATGGGCAAGAACGAGATCTAGCGGCAGGCTGCCGCTGGCTTGACATTAGGAAGACGCCCGGGCTCAGGCTCGGGCGTTTTTTTTAATGGGCTTTGGAGCCATTCTGCGGACGGGTAGCCTGAGTAGGGCAATGAACCGCAATGGCCGCAGCACCATGCGGTCCACCGATATTGGCTAACTCAACTGGCAGCGGATAAACCTCAACCGGAGACCCTCTAGCTACTCGCGCCGGTTGCGACCCGGACCTGAGGTATTTCACGCTCGTCGATCGGCCAATGAAGCGCCGCTGAAAGAAGTCCGAGGGCAACGCTCAACCACCACATCGTGTCGTATGACCCGAACCTGTCAAAGGCCACGCCCGCAAGCCAGGCACCCAGAAAGCCTCCCATCTGATGGCCGAGAAAGACGATGCCGAACAGCATGGACATGTAACGGGTGCCGAAGATATCGCCTACCAGTCCGCTGGTGAGCGGCACGGTCCCGAGCCAGAGAAATCCCATGGTCGCGCCGAATGCCAGAACGGATGTTTCGGTGATCGGGGTGACGAGGAAGAGAAGGAAAACAGCCGATCTCGCCAGATAGAGATAGCTCAGCAGCGTCTTTTTGGAGTAGCGGTCACCGAGAACCCCGAAGCCATAAACGCCGATAATATTGGTGATGCCGACCGTCGTCAGTGCATCCGTCGCTAGCCAGGGTTCAAATCCCTCGTCCGCCAGGAACGCAGGCAGATGAACGCCGACGAAGGCGAGGTGGAATCCGCAGACGAAAAATCCCGCGTTCAGGAGCCAGAAGCTTGGAACGTTTCTTGCCGTCCGGAGAACCTGGCGGATGTCCTGCGTTTCCGTGCTCGCCTGTTCCGCCGACCTTCCCGCGATCCCATAAGCGAGCGGGACAATGAGAAAGGCCGTCGCTGCGAGAATGCCGAGGGCCAAGACCCAGCCGAACCCTTCGATCATCGCATGGGTGTAGGGCAGGGCTGCGAACTGGCCGATGGAACCGCCGACCGATGCCAGACCCAGCGCCTGGCTGCGAAGATGCCCTGGCGCGCTTCGGCCGACGACGCCCAGCACGACGGTAAACGCCGCACCGCTGAGGCCGAGGCCGATCAGCGTGCCGCCGAGCAGCAGATGCTCGCCCGTCGAGGAGAGCATCATGACCAGCAGTCCGGCTGCATAGGCCATGCCGCCGAGACCCGCGACGCGGCCGGCACCATATCGATCCGCAACCGCTCCAGCGAAGGGTGCGCCCAGCCCCCAGAACAGATTCATCAAGCCCATCGCAAGCGCAAAGGTCTCCCGCCCCAGACCGAGCTGAATGGAAACCGGGTCCAAAAACAGCCCCATGGCCTGACGCAACCCGACCGATAGGCCGATGATCGAGCCTGCACAGATGATGATGACCCAAAGATGTCTGGACATGAGAGCTTCCTGTTCCGAAACGTTTCAACCCTTGCAATCTGCCCTCAACCTATTCATCATTCCAATGAATTGATTCGATCAATCAATCAGAAATCATGATGGTAAAATCTAGCTTGCCGATCGATAGTGCCCTTCTGCGAACCTTTGCCGTGGTCGCGGAGATGCAGCACTTTACCCGCGCCGCCGAGCGTCTGAATTGCGTGCAGTCCGCCGTCAGCATGCAGATCCGACGGCTGGAAGACATGTTGCGGGTGCGGCTGTTCGAGCGACGAGGCCGGGGCATCAAGCTCACACCGGAGGGGGAAATTCTCCTCCGCTTCGCGCACCGGATGAACCGAATGACCGACGAGGTCCTCGTTGAACTGGGACGGCAGGCATCGTCCGGCCAAGTGCGGATCGGTGCTACCGACATCACGATGTGCTACATGCCGAAAGTACTCGAGACACTGCATGCGCGCCATCCGATGATCGATGTTGATCTGCACTGCAATCGAAGCTGGGAAGCGCTCGACGCGCTCGATGCCGGCGAGATCGACATCGCCTTCGTCACCCAGCATGACAAGCGCAGCGGTGCGAAACGGGTCAGCCGGACACCGCTGGTCTGGGCCTGTGCGGTCCACTCGGACGTCGATGCGCACCGGCCCGTGCCGCTGGCGATCTTCGGTCCGGGATGCATTTACCGAAAGGCAGCGCTATCCGCCCTGGACACATGCGGCATTCCCTACCGCCTCGCTTATGAAAGTCCGAGCCGCTCGGGCCTTGAATGTGCTGTCGGCGCAGGATTGGCGGTCACCGTCGTCCCGCGTGATCTGGCGACGGGTGATCTTCGCATTCTCCGAAATGGCAAGGACGGTTTTCCAGCGCTCCCCATTCTCAACACATTCGTTTTCGCCACGCCGTCGAACCGACCACCGTCGGTCAATGCCGTTCTGGACCTGCTGATCGAGACTGTCGGCAAGAAGACTTAGGTCACCGGAGGATCACGGTGCTTCTGGCGCTGCGTGACGACGGTAGATCCCCATAACAACACCATTCGATGTCGCTCCGGACTTAACGAGCGTCAGTCCATGCCCAGCGGCGCCTTGGCTGAACAATCGCTTGCCAGGGCCGACAACGACAGGAAATGTCCATAGCCGAAATTCATCGATGAGGTCGTTCGCAAGCAGTGTCTGGATGAGCTGCCAACTGCCGTGAACCTGCAGCAAGGGACCCTCCTGCGTCTTGAGCTTGGCAACTTCCGCAGCGATATCCCCAGTGATTGGAATGGAATTGTTCCAGTCGAGGTCCTTTGGGGTGTTTGTCGCGACATATTTCGTCGCCTCGTTCAGGAGGGTGGCTTCGCCGTCATCATCGCCGGCTTTCGAAAAATGAGGCGCGAAGATCTCATAGGTCTTTCGCCCGATCAGGAGATCGTAGGGTGCGGCCATCGCCTCATCTTTGACCTGAGCCATCACCTCATCCCAGTAAGGCCACGCCCAGCCGCCATGCTTGAAGCCGCCTGAATAATCTTCCTCCGGCTGCGCTGGCGCTTGCATGACGCCATCAAGCGTAACGAAGGTTAATATGGCGAGCTCACGCTTGGGGATGACGCTCATCGAGATGTCCTTTCCTAATCATCTGGATCGAAATAGCGTTCCAGGCTGTCTAATGCCCTCTGTCAGACGTCTTCGTGGCTCGTCCCCCATCTCATCGCGATCGAAAACGAAGCCTCCGAACCGTTCTAACGTACTCCAGGTCGTGGAGATGTCGCTAACCTCTTCGAATATGCCGACGGCTCCAATAACCGCTGCACACTACCGTGGTCATTATTTTGCGTGGCTTCGTACAGCTCAACAGCACTGGCAATGTGAGTATTCTTGACAGTATAGTATTAAATGATACATAGATGTCTCATGAACAAGATTAGACCTCAAGCGCGCGACGCCATTCTCGAGGCCGCCTTCCAGGTTTTCGGCCGCGATCCGACCGCTTCTCTTGCCGACATCGCTGAGCACGCAGGCGTCGGGCGTGCGACCCTGCACCGACATTTCAAGGGGCGGGACGACCTCATGGTCGCCCTTGCCCACACCGCCATGCGTGAGCTAGACGAGGCCGTCGACGCCGCAACCGAGAACGCTCCGACCTACACCGAAGCACTTCGGATCACGCTCGCGGCGGTCATCCCCCTTGCCGATCGCCAGTGGTTTCTCTCGCGGGAGCCGGTCGAGCATGATCCGGAAGTCATGGCAGGTTACCAGCGTCAGCTGCAAGAGCTGACTGACGCGATCGACCAGGCCAAGGCTGAAGGCGGCTTCAGCGCCAACATTCCGACCAGTTGGATCGTGCAGGCGTTCGATCATTTGGTGTACGCCGCCTGGGAGTCGATTCGGACTGGCGAAGCCACGCCGGGCCAGGCTTCGGAGCTGGCGTGGCGGACGCTAACCAAAGGACTCGGAGCATCAAACGATGACCGGTAGTGCCTTGGAGCGTCTTGGAGCCCAGATCGACGAGGTGTTTTTTCTGATCGGGACGGCAATCTTGGCAATCGAGCTGATCGAGGGATGGGTCAAGGGTAAGCTTCGCCGGCGCACGTTTGCCGACATGCTGGCGAGCGCATCGACCCAGCTGCCGTTTCTCCTGGTCGAGATCGTCGTTCTGACGGGCGCTTACGGTCTCTACGTGCTGGTGGCCGATGTGTTTATCACCTGGCCATTGCCGATGAACGTTTGGACGGCAGCCTCGGCGGTGCTGGTCGCCGACTTTATCTATTACTGGGAGCACAGGCTTGCCCATGAGATTCGTTTCCTTTGGCTGCATCATGCCGTTCATCATTCGTCCCGATATTTGAACATCGTAACAGGCCTTCGCTTCGGTCCCTTCGAAGGTATTTGGGCCCTCCTGGCACATTTTCCGATGGTGCTCACGGGCTTCCCGCCGGAGCTGATCATCTTTGGCATCATCGTCGTGCTCGCCTATCAGACCTGGTTGCATACCGAGATCATCGGCAAGCTTGGCGCTCTGGAACGGGTGTTGAACACGCCCTCCCATCACCGCGTGCATCACGGCAGCGATGACAAATATCTCGATCGCAATTACGGCGGTATTCTCATCATTTGGGATCGGCTGTTCGGTAGCTTTCAGGCCGAAGAGGAAACGCCGACCTACGGGCTCAAACGCGACTTCGACAGCGTCAATCCGCTTGTCATCTGGTTTTCCGAGTTGCCGCAGTATTTTCGCGATCTGAGACGGGCCGACAGCTGGCACGAGGCCTGGATGCGGACCTTTGGCCGACCGGGCTGGAAGCCGAACACAGCGATCCAGCCAGTGCCCAATGGCGATCCGCCTCGGCAGCGGCTCGCAGGCAAATAGACCGGGTGCGGGTTGTCAATCCGCCGATCAGGCAAACACCTGCAAGAGAGGGAAGAGGCCGGCGAGCCCGCTCGCTTGGTAAGGCCAGGGGCCGCTGCTGGTGAGTGTCACGTCCAACATCAAGCATGACACTCACCAGTCCTGGCCACAAACCGCTGACCTAGAGCATATCCCTGACAAGTCGATCCAGCCCTCTCCCCGCCCAACCACCCGATATGGTCGGCATCCTGCGGGTGGTTGGGCGGGGGAGAGGGTTGGCACCGCGTAAACCTCAACCGGAAACGCTCTAGGCCATGCCGGTTCGAGTCCGTGAGGTGGTTACGCCACTCATCAACGGCCCATCTTGGGCTTGGAGTAGCGGTTCGCTTGTTCGACCAACGCTGCTGCGTCCGAATCCTTGTCAACCATGACGAAGGGGCCACCCCAGACTTGCGGCACCTCTTCGCCTTTGCTGTGCGCGACGAAGGCGTCGGCGATGGCGACACCGCTGTCGTCGATCGAGCGGAGGACAGAGGCGGTGAGCCAGCCTTCGTTCATCGCGACGATCTCATCGCCGGTACCGCCGAATCCCATGGTGGCGATCTCTTCCGACTTGCCCGCCTGCTTCACGACCTGGGCAGCCCCGAGGCCGACGGCCGTCGACACACCGTAGATCAGATCGATATCGTCATGGGCGGTCAGCAGGTTTTGGGCGGCGTCGAAGGCTTTGCTGCGATCGAAGTCGGTGTGCGGTCCCATGATGATCTCGATGTCGGGATATTCTTCGACCACCTTGAGAAACCCGCCGCTTCGCTGATCGCTGACCACGCCAGGCGCACCCTGCAGGATCGCGATCTTGCCCTTGCCGCCGAGATGCTCGGCCGCCCATTCGCCGGAAAGACGCCCGCCCTCCTCATGGGAAAACGCGACATACATCATGGCACGCGCCGCTTCGTCCTCATGAGGCTCGAGAAAGTTGAAGACTACGGTCGGGATCTCGGCTTGCTTCAGCTTGCGGAGAGCCGGGATTGCGGCTTCATATTCGGTCGGGCCGAGGAACACGTAGTCGGCTCCTTTTGCAATCACCGATTCGACCTGTGCAAGTTGGCCCGCATGGTCGACGTGACTGGCGACCGCAAGAGCCTGGATCTCATAGTCGACGCCGACTTCCTCGAGCCGGGCCTGGATTGCCCAGTAGACTCGCTCCCATGCATCGGAAACATCGAAGGATGGTGACAGATAGGCGATGCGCATCGGTTCGGCGCGCGCAGTCGACGTACCGAGCGACAGGCCCAGCAACGCGGCAGACAGGATCAAAAGACGACGGCTCAACATTGATTACCTCCCTTGATTGTTGGCGACGCTGTCTTCCTGGTTGCGCCGCAGTAGGTGCGAAAGCGTCGGGATCCGCCGCTCGCGCAAATTGCCGATGGCAACCGCGATCAGGACGATCACGCCCATGGCCACGAGCTGCCAGAAATAGTCGACGCCGGCGATGACCAGTGCATTGGTCATCATCGACAGAAGCAGGGCGCCGAGAACGGTGCCGTAGACTGTGCCGCTGCCACCAAAGAGGCTGGTGCCGCCGATGATGACGGCGGCGATCACATGGATCTCCATGGCCGTGCCGATGGTGGCCTGGGTGGAATCGATGCGGGCGATCATGATCAGGCCACCGAGGGCGGTGAACAGCCCCATCAGGACGTAGACCAGCACCTCGACCCGATTGACCGGCACGCCGGCAAGCCTGGCGGCCTCGCGATTGCCGCCGATCGCGCGGACATGCAGGCCGAATTTCGTGTGGTTGAACAACCAGCCGCCAAAGAGCGCAAAAGCCAAGGCGATGATGACCGGAACCGGGATACCGAGAAGATCGCCCTGACCGAGCCAGGTGAGCGATGTCGGCAAGCCGTAATGCATGTTGCCGGCAGAGTGCAGCAGGGCAAGGCCACGCAAGCTCACCATCATCGCGAGTGTGGCGATGAAGGGCGGGATCTTGACGAAAGCGATCAGGAGGCCGGTCAGACAGCCGATCCCGCCGCCAAGTGCGAACATGACAAGCACGCCGAGGAACGGGGGCATCCCAGCCTTGATGAGATCGAAGCCGATGACCGTGATCAGCGCCAGAAGCGAGCCGACGGAAAGGTCGATCCCGGCGCTGGTGATGACGAAGGTCATGCCGACAGCGATGATCATGTAGTAGGACGCCTGGGTGAGCACGTTGGCGAAATTCGTGACCGTGGCGAAGCGTGGATTGATCAGCGAGAAGATCAGCGCAAGGGAGATGACCACGATCGTTAGGCCCAGACCCTTGAAGAGCCAGCGCCTGTCGGCATGGCCGATGGCATTTTGAAGCGAGACGGTGGATTGGTTTTGCATGCAGCCTCCCTTCCGCTCAGTGCAGCCGGCCGAAGGTGATCATGCCGACAATCGCGTCACGGGTCGTCGATGCCGCTTCGACCACACCGACCAGCTTGCCGTTCTTCATGACCGCGATGCGATCGGCAAGCTGGAAGACGTGCTCCAGATTGTGGCTGATCACGATGACGCTGATACCTTCGGCGCGCATGCTGCGCACCAGATCGAGCACCCGCCTCCCTTCCTCGACGCCGAGGGCAGCCATGGGCTCGTCCATGATCACCAGGCGAACGTCCTGGAGCAGCAAGCGACTGATCGCGACGGTTTGGCGCTGACCGCCGGAAAGATGCATGACCGGCTCGTTCAGTTTGGGCAAATGGATGCCGAAACGATCGAGCAGCTCGATCGTGCGCGCACGCATCCGGCCGTGATCGAGCTGCGGGATGAGGCCGAAAGCCTTGGTCTGGAGTTCGCGGCCGAGGAACACGTTCTCCGGAACGTCCAGCGCATCGACGAGGCCCAGGCCTTGGTGCAGACAGCCGATGCCGGCGGCTTCGGCATCGCGCGGCGTGCGCAGCGAAAGGGGCTGCTCGTCGATTTCGATGCGGCCGCTGTCCGGTGGCTGGGCGCCAGCAAGCGCTTTGACCAAGGTCGACTTGCCCGCGCCGTTGTCCCCGACCAATGCCAGGACTTCGCCGCGATGGACGTCAAAGGTGACGTCATCGACGGCCCGCAGGCCGCCGTAACTTTTCTGCAGATCGACAACGCGCATCAACGTCGTCGTCCTGACGTCTTCGCCTCCCTCAACCATCACGGCTCGCCCATGCGTGAGTTTTTTCGTTCTTATCTCTTAACACTGGATTGTTGGGTGCAAACGGTCAACCATCGTTTGCCGGCCTGCTCGGCTAGCGCGATCATGGTATTGAGCACTTCGCTGATCATTTTCCGGATCCAAGGCCGACTTGGGCTCGTCAAACAGCATGATCCGCGGCTTCATGCAGAGCGCGCTATAGCAACACAGCTGCTGCTGCCCGCAGGAGAGCTGGTCAGGGTACGTCGATGCCTGATCAGGGATTTTCACCTTCGTCAGGAAATGCATCGCCAACTCTCCAGCTTCCTGCTTGGGCGTGTTGCGCGCATCCATCGGGGCCGAGCAGGGGAGGGGGATCGTGACCATCTGGGCGCGCGAAAACTGACCAGAGCGATCGTTGAGAATACCGACGCCCGTCATGGCCCCGGTCTTCTGGGCAGTCAGCCCTTGGGATCGCAAACCGGGACCGATGATCCGTTTGGAACGTGACATTGTTGCTTCGACGAAATCCGCTGATTTTGGAGCAAAAGTGCCTCGGCGCACACGACGTGACCGCTAACGCTGTTTTGGCAGCCCGCCATCCTGAGCGAGCCAAGCCTCGAAGCGGCGGGTTCTGAGAGGCCGTGTGTGGCTATACCAGCGACTGTCGCGGATAAGCTGACGCGCGCCGTGATGGTCGGCATTGGGGAGGTAGTCGCGCATCGGTATGCCGTTTTCGGGATGAAGTCCGATGCGCTCGAGGGCAGAGACGCGTGCCGGACCATAGGGTATGTGCTCGGCCAGACGCGCCATCTGCGCCGGTGCTGCGGCGAAGCGGAGAAAGGCCTCGGCTGCTTCTCGATCGCCGACAGTTGCCGGAATTGCCCAGACGTCATAGCCGATAAGGCGGCCGTCCCAGACAATCGAGATGGGCGCACTCTCTTGCTGCGCAGCGGAGAAGAAGCGGCCGTTATAACCGCTCGCCATGGCAACACGGCCGTCGTTGAGCAAAGTGGCGGGCGTTGCGACATCCTTCCACCAGATGATGCTTTCGCGGATGGTATCCAGCTTGCGAAAGGCCAGGCGCAGGCCGCGATCCGTGCTCAGCAAATCATAGACTTGGCTCGGCGGCACGCCTTCGGCTATGAGCGCCCACTCCAAGATGCCATCAGGGCTTTTCTCGATGGCCCGCTTGCCCGGAAACCGCTCAAGATCGAAGAAATCCTCGACGCTCCCCGGCTTGACGCCGGGAAAGACGCGGTCGTCATAAGCGATCACTAAAGCAAAGACGTTTTGCGGAATTGAGCAGGGGCCGAGTTCGGCCGGTGCGAAGTCAGCCTCCAGCGATAGGCTGTCCGACGGGCTAAGCACCGCCTCGTGATCCAGACGTAGCAACAGATCCGCTTCACAGGCGGCGATCGCCTGATCCTCCAGCATGTCGACGACGTCCCAGCCTTCAGCCGCAGCGCGTTCGCGCAGTGCCTCGAGCGTGCCGCCATAGCGTTTGACCTGGACGTCGACGCCGCTCGCCTGCCTATAGGGTTCGAAAAGAGCCTGGCGCTGCGCCGCTTCATAGGCGCCGCCCCAGGAGACAACCGTCAAGGGATCAGCAGCCCATGCCGGCAGGGCGAACGCCAAGCTGAGCTGCGCTGCAAGCAGATCAAAGCGCCGCATTCTCCTCCCTCCTGAGCGTTTGCGCGGTATCGAGATAGGCTTGGATGATCGAAGCCTCGGTGACGACACCGAGCAGCCGGCCGGAATGGTGCCCGACCACGGGAATGGCATCGCCGACAAAGCCTTGAAGCGCTCGCATCGCTCCTGCTACTGAGGTTCGTTCGTCGAAGGTGAGGGAGGGGTGTTGCAGGTGGTCCAGGAGGTGTGCATCCGGCGGGACGCCACTATCCCGGCTCTCCAGAATACCTCGAAACAGACCGTCGCCGTCGGTGACGAAGGCAATCCGCCAGGGCGAAGCCTGAAGTCGTTCGAGGACAATCTGTATCGGTTCGTTCACGCGTGCCTCGACGACATTAGGAACGCTGCAGCTCAAAACGGGCAGTGCTTCGAGCCTAGCCTGATCACGGCCCGCCGAGAGGTCGACACCGCGCGCCGCGAGCTGCACATCGAACAGCGATCGACCGAACATCCTGTGTGCGATGAGATTGGAAAACACCACCGCCACCATGGCGGCGATCGTGATGTCATAATTTCGGGTCAGTTCGAAGACGATCAGGATGGTGGTTAAGGGTGCTCCGATCACCGGGCTTGCCAGTGCCACCATCCCGCAAAGCGCGTAGACGGCCACACCCGACGTCGCGACGAAGCCGGTGGCGATGACGGCGGTCCAAAACCAGGCGCCGAGCAGAATGCCGATGAGCAAGGCTGGGCTAAACACACCGCCTGCGAACCCAAAGCCGATGCAGAGCGCGGTCAGCACGGTCTTGGCGACGACCAAAATCAGCAGCTCGCCCATGCCGAATGCCCCTTCGATGGTGGCAAACCGGAGTGCCTCCTTACCGACTCCCAGAACATCCGGCAGCCAGAGCGCTGAGACACCCAGCGCCATCCCGGCAACGGCAGGCCGAAGGGCGGCCGGTAATCCGCTACGCTCCGAGACCTCGAAGCTTCTCAGGACAAGCGCCATGAATGCCATAGCGACGCCGGCCGCCAGGATGCCCAGCAGTCCGAACAGTAAAAACTCGTGGCCGTGGCGGACGCCCTCGAAGTCGACCAGGAAAAGTGCCGGTCGTTCGAACACGACATTGGCCAGGATGTAGCCGACCGAGGACGCCACCGTCGTTGGCGCGAAGGCCTGAGTCGAGTAGTGGCGAAGAACCACTTCATGGGCAAAGACCAGGCCGGCAATGGGCGCGTTGAATGCCGTGGAAATCGCTGCGGCAACGCCGCAGGCAATGGCGATCGCCGGCAAGTTCGGCACGGCAAGCTGTAGGCGGGAGACTATATTGCCCACCATGGCGCCTAGATAAACCATCGGCCCGTACTGGCCGACGGACGCGCCGGAGCCTAGCGAAATCAAGGCCGCTGCTGTTGATACGGCACCGGATCGGGTCGTCGGGAGGTTCTCTCGAAACTGCACCGAGCGGATGACGTCAGGAGGTCCTAGCGGTCGCTGCTCTTTGGAAAATCGCGTCAGCAGAAGACCGACGAGCAGCCCGCCTGTCGTCGGAACAACAATCGTCGCCATCGGCACCAGCCATCCGGCACTCTCGAACTGCACGCGGGCCCGCGGCAAAATCAAGAGGGCATGGTTCAGCCAGATCACGCCATCAACGAACGCGATGGCCAGAAATGAGGCGACGGCACCGACGGCGAGGGCGGTTCCGGTCAAAACGACGATGCGGTAAAGCGGCCCTCCTGGGTGCGAGCGGCCATGCGGTAAGCTCTTAGCCATGATCGAAGTATCATCTTCCGCGGGCCGAATCGCAACGGCAGCTCCGATCGCGCTCGAGCCAGAGCCAGTCCAAGGCGACGGTGTCCCTATGTGGATTGCCGGCTAGCGCATTGCCGGGTCAGATCGATCCAGCCCTCTCCCCCGCCCAACCACCCGATATGATCGGTACGTTGGGGTGGTTGGGCAGGGGATAGGGCTGGCACCGCGTAAACCTCAAACGGAAATGCTCTAACGCTACGCCTACCGAAGCTGTGCTTGCATGTTCGGATAAAAAGCGCAGAGGTTGGCGGTGGACATGTGCTGTGGCTGTTTGGGGGCGCGGCTTGGGAAACATGATGCGTCCGTGAGTTGCCGCGTGTCTTTTGGCGAGGCCGCATTGCTTTCGAAAAAGGAAAGCTTTCGGGAAGCATGAGTTGGCAGGAACGATAAGGGGTGATTTGGAGCGGCGAACCGCTCCAAATCTGTTGCCTCAGGAATAGCGGTAGGGAACGCCGACCTTTTCCATGGTCGCCTGGTAGTTCTTGAAGATCTCGATCACCTTGGCGGCGCGTGGGCTTCTGGAGGCGAGCTCTTCCCAGAACTCGGCCGCATCGGTCACGACCGTGTCCCATTCCTCCGCCGGAATGGTCGTGAGTTCCATCTTATCGCCGTTGACGCGCAGATCCGCCTCACCGCCCCAGTACCAGACCTGGCGGTAATAATGGGACTGATCCATGGTGATCTTGAACAGCTCCTGGAGATGCGGCGGAACCTTGGCCCAGCTTTCGCTATTGGCGAAATAGGAGCCGCACCAGGCACCGGTCACATTGTTCAAGAGCGCGTAGTTGCAGATATCGGCCCAACCGACCTCATAGGCCTCGGTAAACCCGCACCATGCCACACCGTCGAGCTCTCCGGTCTGCATGGCGACCTCGACGTCTTCCCAAGGCACGGTTACGGGAATGAGCCCGTAACGGGCGAGGAAACGCCCTGCCGTCGGCACGCCGAAAACGCGAAGGCCTTTCATGTCCTCGAGGGATTTGATCGGCTTTTCGGTGGTGAAGATATGGAGCGGATCCCAAGCGCCGGCGCCGAGCCATTCCACGCCCTCGATCTCACCATAGGACTCTGCCCAGATCTCGTTCAGCCCGTAGCGCTCGAACAGCACCGGCAAATCGAGGCTGTAACGCGTCGAGAAGGGGAAATAGCCGCCGAAATCGGAGACATCGGCCGGTGAGGCCATGGTGGCGTCATCGGACTGCACCGCATCGAGCGTGCCGTTTTGAACCGCGCGGAAGAGTTCGCCTGTGGGAACGAGCTGATCGGCATAGAATAGCTCGATCTCCATCTCACCATTCGCGGCTTTGTTGAAGGCCTCGATCTGCGGCTTGATGACATGCGCCCCGAGCGGCGCCCCGGAGTAGGTCTGCAAGCGCCATTTGATCGGTGCTTGTGCCTTGACGATGGCCGGCGCTGCGAGCGCTGCGGCACTGCCGGCGCCGGCAGTGGTTATGAACTTCCGTCTGCTTGTCATTCTTACCTCCTTCTTTGGTTTTGCACGGCAGGTTTCGCCGGCGGGTTTCCCGCAGCGGTGGGAAGCTTAGCGTCCATAGACATAGTTCGGCAGCCACATCGCGATTTCCGGGAAGATCATCAGAAGCGCAAGGGCAAAGATCATCACCAGGACGAAGGGAATGATGGATGTGTAGATGTCTCGAAGCCCGATCTCCGGTGGTGCCATGGCCCGCATCAGGAACAGGTTGTAGCCGAAGGGCGGCGTCATATAGGCGATCTGGGTGGTGATCGTGTAGAGAACGCCGTACCAGATCAGATCGAAGCCCAAGACCTTCACCAGCGGAACATAGAGGGGCGCTACGATCACCAGCATGGCGGTGTCATCGAGAAAGGTGCCCATGAGCAGAAATGACAGCTGCATGAGAATGAGAATGACCCAGGGGTCGAGACCCAGCTGCTCGGTGAACAGGCTGTCGATGGCCTTGACCGCGCCGAGGCCGTCGAAGACCGCGCCGAACCCGAGTGCTGCGAGCACGATCCACATGAACATGCAGGAAATTGCGAGCGTCTGACGAACCGAGACTTCAAAGACCTCCCGCGTCATGCGCCCTTTCACCACGGCCGCGAAGAAAGCGGTGAGCGCGCCGATAGCGGCGCTTTCGACAAGGCTGGTCCAGCCATTGATGAACGGCACCATCATCGCGGCGAAGATCGAGAGCGGAAGAAGGCCTGCCAGAAGTAGGCGGAATTTTTCCGCACGCGGAACGCTTCTCTCCGCTTCAGGAAGGGGCGGCCCGAGTTCTGGCTGAAGCCTGCATCTTATGTAGATGTAGATGATGAACAGCGCCGCCATCATCAATCCGGGTATCACGCCGGCCAGCCAGAGCTGCCCGACCGGCTGGCGCGCGATCATGGCGTAGAGAACAAGCACGACCGATGGCGGCACCAGGATTCCGAGCGACGATCCCGCCTGGATGACACCGGTCACCATGCGCTTGTCGTAGTTGCGCCTCAACAGCTCGGGCAGTGCGATGGTCGCCCCGATCGCCATGCCCGCCACACTCAGCCCGTTCATCGCCGAGATGAGGACCATCAGGCCGATGGTGCCAATGGCGAGACCACCATTGATCGGCCCCATCCAGACATGGAACATGCGGTAGAGGTCATCGGCGATACGGCTTTCGCTGAGCACATAACCCATGAAAATGAACATCGGCAGGGTCAGCATCGGGTACCATTTCATCACCTTCATAGCCGCTGCGAAGGGGATGTCGGACCCGCCCGTGCCCCAAAGTGCAAGAGCGGCGATTGCCGCGATGCCACCGATGGCGCCGAAGACGCGCTGCCCCGTCATGAGCATCAGCATCATGGTGGAAAACATCATAATAGCGATGAGTTCGTAGGACATCAGAGTTCAACCCCGCGAAGTTTCGCCACGTCCTTGAAGAACTCTGAAATCGCCTGCAGCAGCATCAGGAAAATGCCGAAGCACATGACGGTCTTGACCGGCCACATCAAGGGGCGCCAGAGACTAGCGCTGCGCTCGTTATAGTCGATGGCATACTGGGTCGAGCTGATGCCTCCATAGAGCAGAACGCCAAGATAGAGGATCAACAGGAGGATTGTGAAACTGTCGAACCAGGCCTTCTTCCGCACCGACCAGCTGCCGTAGAACAGGTCCATTCTTACATTCGAGCCAAGCTGGATGGAATAAGGACCGCCCACAAGATAGTAGGTGACAAGGGCAAACTGCGCCATTTCCAGCGTCCAGTGGGCCGGGACCACGAATATGGCCTTGGAGAGCGACGACCAAAGCAGGATCGCCATCATCACGAAGAGCCCGTACATCATCACCCGGCCAATGGCACGGTTGAAGCGGTCGACGACGCGGACATAAGTTCTTACGATGGTTGGCACGCCTGCTCCGTTCACCATGGTTCAGATCACTTCGACCCCAGCAGCTTCGAACTGACGAAGCAAGCCCGCGTCAGGATCTTTGTCGAGAATGAGCCGATCAATTTGATCATGCTCACAGACCTTGAAAGGTGAGCTCCGGTTGAGTTTGGAGCTGTCGGCGACGACGGTGACTAGGTCCGACGCGTCGATCATCGCCCGCGCCACTTCGGCTTCGTCCAGCGAGTAATCGAAGGCGCCTCGACCATTGAGCGTGCCGACAGTCAAGACGGCATGATCTGAATGATAACGTCCGATCTCGGCGCAGGTCGTCGGGCCGACCGTCTGGGCATTGTCGTGCCGATAGGCGCCGCCCAAGAGAATGACGGTCGCGTCTTCGGTCCAGCTGGCGACCGCATGGGCGATGCGGGTTGAATTCGTGATCACCGTCAAATCGCGTAGACGCGCCAGCGCCTCGGCGCCAATCAATGTTGTTGAACCGGTATCGATCAGAACGGACTGGCCGGGTCGTATGGTCTTTACCAGTTTTTCTGCAATCAGCTGCTTGGCCAGGGTGTTTTGTCCCAGGCGCTCGTCGAATGGTCCTTCCTGTCCAGGCGCGATCTTGACAACACCGCCATGCACCTTTCTTACACGCCCATCTCCGGCAAGTGCCTTGAGGTCGCGGCGAACGGTTTCTGGCGACATGGCGAACTTGCCCGCCAGTTCTTCGACACTGGCCTTTCCCCGCTGCTCGACGAACTCGAGAATAGCGGCCTTGCGAAACTTCGGGCGCATGTTGGCTTTTCGGCTCGGCAAGTCGCAATTTCCCTGACGCTGTTTGCAGAATTCTAGATGATTCCCAATCAGCATCCAAATGATTTCTTGCCCACTTAGCCATCGATGGCAAAAATGATATATAATTCAGCATATTAAATGATGCCATCGTTGTGGTGATGCATGACCATTTGGTCTAACGGCTTAGATTTCCCTTGTAACGCAGCTGTTGGCTTGGCTACCAATGTCGTTGGTAGTTCAGGCGTCGATAGCCTCTGTTTCGTTGAGGACAGTCGGGGAGGGGTGCGTGTCATCTGAACAATTCGACGTCGCTATCATCGGAGCCGGCGTCGTCGGCTGCGCTCTGGCACGCCGATTTACACTGGACGGCGCCAACGTTCTGATCGTCGAAAAGGCGCCGGACGTCCTGGATGGCGCCTCCAAGGGCAACAGCGCCATCCTTCACACCGGCTTCGACGCACCCCCAGGTTCGCTCGAGCAAGCCTGCATTGCGAGCGGCTATGCCGAATATCTGGACATTGCCGGAGATCTTGGCCTGCCCATCCTCAAATGTGGCGCCTTGGTCCTGGCTTGGGGTGAGGAGCAGCTGACAAAGCTGCCATCGTTGATCCAAAAAGCGAGGAAAAATGGTGTCAACGACATTGCCATGCTCATGCCAAAAGACATTCGCGATCGCGAACAGCACCTGAATGACGGGTGCGTCGGCGGTTTCGAAGTTCCCGGTGAATATCTGATAGATCCGTGGACGACAGCTCATGCCTGTTTGCTGCAAGCCTTGGCCAATGGCGCGACGCTCCTGCGTGCAACGGAGGTCCTTGGCGGCGCGTTCACAAACGGCGCCTGGGGACTTGAGACCAACAGAGAGACGCTACAGGCGCAGCATGTCATCAACAGTGCCGGCCTCTACGGGGACATCGTGGACGAGCGCTTGCTCGGGACAAAGACCTTCACCGTGACGCCGCGCAAGGGGCAGTTTCTCATTTTCGACAAGGCGGCATCGACCTATGTCTCGTCCATCCTCCTTCCGGTTCCGACAGAGGTGACCAAGGGTGTCGTCCTCTGCCGCACCATTTTCGGCAATCTTCTCGTCGGACCAACCGCGGAAGATCAGGAAAGCCGGGTGGATGCCTCGACGGAGCGCGATGCCATCTGGGCGTTAAAGTCCAAGGCGATCAGCTTGGTGCCAGCACTGGAACATTGCGAAGTGACGACCGCCTATGCGGGTTTACGCCCCGCCACCGAGTTTCGCGACTATCAAATCCGGCATCGCCCACAATCGAACTATGTCACCGTTGGCGGAATCCGTTCGACCGGGCTCAGCGCAGCACTGGGTATCGCGCGGCATGTCGCCGGGCTCATAGGTGCCGGTGCTTGGCAAGGCGCACCCATCGAATCCCCTGCAATACCCGCCCCGGACCGGCTCTCCAACTATCACCGGCGCGACTGGGAAGAGCCGGGCAATGGCGGTATTGTTTGCCATTGCGAGCTGGTGACCAGACGGGAGATTGAGAAGGTTCTGGCGGGGCCGATGCCGCCGCGGACACTGCAGGGCCTGAAACGCAGGACGCGGGTGTGCATGGGCCGTTGCCAGGGGTTTTACTGCACGGCTGAAGTCGCGGATCTGACCGCGGGCCGCCTGGAAACATTGATTGGACCCAAGGCTTGACGAAGCCTGGGAGTATGCCGCCTGGGCGCTGCACCGTTGCCATCGTCGGCGGCGGTCCGGCTGGCCTGGCGCTGGCCGCCGGGCTTCGGCGCCTCGGCGTCGAGCAAGTTGTCGTGCTTGAACGCGAAGCCGAAGCTGGCGGCGTACCGCGGCATTGCGGGCATTTTCCCTTCGGTCTACGGGAGTATGGTCGCCTGCTCAAAGGACCGGCCTATGCCAGGAGGAATGTCGATCAAGCACGCAGTCTGGGCGCCTCTCTCTATACGGCGACCACGGTCACGAAGCTCCTGCCCGGCGGCAGGCTCGAGCTTACGACCCCGGAAGGCCTGGCGGAGATCGAGGCCAAGCGTGTGGTTCTCTCTACCGGCGTGCGCGAAGCCAGTCGCGCGCAGCGTTTCATCGGTGGCGAGCGGCCGAATGGCGTCCTTACCACCGGCGCCCTTCAATCCCTGGTCTACTTGAAGGGGCAGCGACCGTTCTCACGCCCTATCATCCTCGGCTCCGAACTCGTCTCTCTCTCCGCGATCGGCACCTGCCGTCATCTCGGCATTCGGCCCGTAGCAATGGTTGAGGAGGAAGAGCGGATGATCGCTCGCCGCATCTTTCGGCCCTATCTCACATCTTGCGGCGTCGACCTCGTGACCGGCGCCCGGTCACCCAGGATCATCGGCGGCGATCGCGTCGAGGCCGTCGAATTTACGGATCACACCAATAAGACGGTGCGGATCGAAGCCGATGGCGTCGTTATTTCCGGCCGGTTCAGGCCGGAGGCAGCGCTCCTCAGGATGAGCCATTTGGAGGTCGATCCGGGGACCGGGGGACCGATCATAGACCAATATGGCCAGTGTTCGGACCCGGCTTACTACAGTGCCGGCAATCTTCTGCGTCCGGCGGAAACGGCCGGCTGGTGCTGGCGAGAAGGTGTGGCAACAGCGAAACGGATCGCAGAGGATCTCGCGGACCCCGATGCTCGGGACCGATCGTCGGTCCGAATACGGTCAGCCGACCCCGCCATTCGCTTCGCCCTCCCTCAAAGGCTGACCTTTTCGGGAAGGCCAGGCGGCATGGAAAACCTGCAGCTTGGCCTGGAGGTACCTGCTAGAGGTATGCTGACCGCTCGCTTCGGCGAAGGCCAGGCAGCCCTTGGCCGAGTCAACGCCCGGCCGGTACGCCGTGTCCTTGTGCCTTTAGAGCGGCTTTTGCACGATCAGCCCATCACGGATGTCGACTTATCGATAGAGAGCGAGATGTAGCATGCGCATTGCCGGCATTGATCAGGGCACCACCAGCACCCGCGTCCTCGTCATTGACACCGACGGCAGGCTCAGCGTGGCCAAAGCTGTCGAGCATCGGCAAGCTTATCCGCAAAGTGGGTGGGTGGAACATGACCCCGAAGAGCTGATCGCGAATATCCGAGCCTGTGCTGATGCCGCGGGCAAGGTTGATGCGATCGGAATCGACAATCAAGGCGAGAGCTGTCTCGCCTGGGATGCCGAGACGAAAGAGGCTCTCTCACCGGTCATCGTTTGGCAGGACAACCGCACGACCGACGCGCTGGAGAAGCTACGCGCTGACGGTTTCGAAGCAGAGACGCTAAAGCGCGCCGGCCTGCCGCTCGATCCCTATTTCTCCGCAAGCAAGCTCGCTTGGATCATAAGCCACCTGCCTGATGCGCGCGCAGCGCTTTCCCGTGGAAGGCTGCGTCTCGGGACGACGGACGCCTTCTTCCTCGACCGCCTGACCGGACGATTCGTCACCGACGTCACCACAGCCAGCCGGACATCGCTCATGAACCTCGAAGAGCTGGCGTGGGACGAAACGCTTTGCGACCTTTTCGGTCTCCCGATCGACTGCCTGCCGGAGATCGTCGCGACGACCGGCGACTTTGGCGGAATGGATACCGATGGCGGGCTCAAACCCATCACCGCAAGCGTGGTCGACCAGCAGGCAGCGCTTTACGGTTTCGGCTGTCGGCAAAAAGGCGATGCCAAGATCACATTCGGCACCGGCGCCTTCGCGCTCATGGTGACCGGCGACGATATCATCCATAAGCCCGAGCTCGGCCTGTTGCCGACGGTAGCCTGGCAGCTTTCGGGGAAAGCACCGGTCTACGCAGTGGACGGCGGTGTATTCACGGCAAGTGCCGCGATCAACTGGGCGCAGTCGCTTGGGCTCTATGGTGACCATTCGGAGATCAACGATTTCGATACACCGCCAGCCATCTATTCGGGGCTCGCCTTCGTGCCGGCCCTATCTGGGCTTGGCAGCCCACATTGGGAGCCGCGTGCGCGCGGTGTTTGGCTGGGCCTCTCTCTGGATCACGAACCGCGGCAACTGATGCAGTCCATCCTCGAAGGCGTCGCTTTCCGCTCGGCTGAAGTCGTCGAAGCGATGAATGCTTGCGTCCCGATGAACCAAGCCCTGCCTATCGACGGCGGCATGAGCAAGAACCCCTATTTCGTCCAATTTCTTGCCGATGTCACTAACCGTGAAATACGCGCCGCCGTCATGCCCGAGTTGACCGGGCTTGGCACCATCCAGCTTGCAAGCAGTGCCATCGACATCAATTTCGACACCGCACCGGAATTCAGCACCTGCTCGCCCAACGCCAGGGATGCAAACCTCCTCGAAAAATTCAAAGAGGCTATCGCCATATCGAAGAATTGGGGCAACGACCAACACTGACCAAACATCTGCATCAAGGCTTAACTTGATTCGATTTCTGACGATGGCCTGGACGGAGATGATCAGTATCTTGTCGAACTTTGGAGAGGAGTGGCTACGATGCTGTGTATTTTGAAGAAATACTCCCCAGGGCAACCAAACAAGAGGTGGTGTGCACTGTAGCGTTCTTCCGAGCCGCTATAGGGGCCGAGGCTTTCTCAGGTGTCGACTTCCGGCACGAAGGTCTGATCCTCCATCGGTGGACGGACATAACCGACATCCTCTTGACGGGGCGGCAGTCTGATCGATTTTGGTGTCAGGTCCTCATAAGGAATCATGCTGAGCAGGTGGCTGATGCAGTTCAATCGGGCTCGCTTTTTAACATCAGCATTGACCACGTACCAAGGTGCCTGCTTGATGTCCGTGTATAAGAACATCTCGTCCTTGGCCTTGGAATACATGAACCACTTCGAGCGCGACTCCAGATCCATGGGGCTCAACTTCCAACGCCGTGTCGGATCCGTTAGGCGCTGTTGAAATCGCCGTTCCTGCTCGTCGTCGCTCACCGAGAACCAGTATTTGATCAGGATGATCCCGGACCGGATCAACATGCGCTCGAATTCGGGGCAGCTTCTCAAAAACTCGCGATATTCGTCCTCGGTGCAAAAGCCCATGACACGTTCCACGCCGGCGCGATTGTACCAGCTTCGGTCGAACAGTGCCATTTCACCGGCCGCAGGCAGGTGGGGAACATAGCGTTGGAAATACCATTGGGTTCGCTCGCGCTCGGTCGGCGCCGCTAAAGCAACCACGCGGCAAATCCGAGGGCTCAAGCTTTCGGTGATCCGCTTGATCACGCCACCTTTGCCCGCGGCATCACGGCCCTCGAAGACCACTACAACCTTCAAACCACGAGCTTTGACCCACGCCTGCAGTTTCACCAGTTCGATCTGCAGGTCCGCAAGCTTTCTCTCGTAGGCTTCATTGCTGATCTTTTTGGGTTTGGCAGGTCTTACCTCTGGCCGGTTCGATGACTGACCGCCTTCAGCGAATTTAGACCGATCTGCTTGGGTCTCGGTGAAAACCCCTTTCTTGGACTTGTTTTTTGATCCGTTCGCCTTGGTTCGGCCTTTTTTGTCTGAGTTCATAGCATCGACCCCTGATTGCCCCCTGGACGATCTTATCCAAAGAAGATGGCGTCATACTGCCACTTAAGAAAGAGGTGGCCTGGAAAGAGGGGGGACATGCGATGGCAAATGCCCTGTCGTTGCATCGATCTTGGTAGCTCCTAATTCGGGCAACTTGTAGAACGGCAGTGCTGCCCCCGTGTGAGGTTAATGCGCCGGTTAGCAGTCATTCCGGGCAAGGCCTTCGTGCTCGTTGCTGCCTTTCCCAATAGCTTTGGATGAAATGGCTCTCTCGGCCGCGATGGCATCGGCAGGGCAACCTGGTACCACTAGCTGACACCTTGTATCCGGAAATGTTTGTGGCCGGGGATGTTTCAATGGCCTCGGTCTGTTTGTCTTTCTGAAAGACGAAACCCATTGAACAGGAAAGGTTCCAGACATGGCCCAAGTTCGATATATCGTCGACGATGTCAGCCAGGCGATCGCCTTCTACACGTCCCATCTCGACTTTGAACTTGATCAACAATTTGGCCCAGCCATGGCTATCCTTACCAAAGGTGACCTTCAGCTTTGGGTGGCCGGACCTCAGGCATCGGCGTCAAAGCCGATGCCCGATGGCTCGACACCGGAGCCCGGTGGTTGGAGTCGTATTGTCGTTACCGTAACCGACATAGAAGATCAGGTGGCGAAGCTTCGCAATGCAGGCGTTGCGTTCCGCAATGACATCATCCAGGGGCCAGGCGGTCGTCAGATCCTTTGCGAAGATCCGGCTGGTAATCCTGTCGAGTTGTTTGAACCTGCTTAGGCAGCCGTCCCAACGGCCACGCCACAGCCAGCCTAAAACTTCACGAGAAAGCGCCCCAATCGCCGCTTGATAGGTTCGATGGAATTCGCTGAAGCTAGAAGCGCACGGAAGGTGATCCGCCTTCGCCAGACCATGCCTGCTGCCACTTTGCGATACGCTCTGTTATCTTGATTGCCGCTGCGCCTTCACGATGACGGACGGGTGAAGAACCCTCAATAATCCGTTCAGCCAATTCGGCCGCATCAGCAATACCCAAATTCATGCCTCGACCTCCAACGGGCGAATGGCAATGAGCAGCATCACCAGCAAGATGAATCCGCCCCTTCGAGTATGTCTCCGCTTGTCGAATGGAGATCTTGAAGAAATCCTTCGCGGCGGGTTTTCGTTACATTCATTGGCAAGCGCAGCTTGTCCTGTACGCGATCCGCGCTGGCGACGACACGATATCGGGTCGCGCCAAGTGGTGCTACGACGAAGACTTTGCCTGGCCCCGCTTGCACTAACGTTGTCTTGCCAGGATGGCGCCACCCTTCCGCATCAACGTCCGCGATCGACCATGACCTGCCCCCTTCAGACCGATCCAGCTGCTATGAGAGCGGTTGGATCGGTCTGAAGGGGGCAGGTCAATTTTGATTCCTTCTTCGTCCATAGTTGTTGCCGGGTGCTTTTCCATTGAATTTGATTCCGTCGCAAATTTTGGATGACAAGGGGACCTGAGATTGGAACGGACATAGGTATCCGATGAAGGCCTGAAATGACATCAGGTCCTTTCACCCAACGGTCTGCCATATGAGTAGGATAATTTGAAATTCTAGGCTCGGATCGCGATGCATGGTCAGAGTCCCCTCCGGGTCATCGACGGAAACAAGCACCCTGCCTCGTAGCGCGGAGATTGCGCCGCAAAGCGGCCACGCCAACTGAAAATCGCTTGTCGAGGCTGCTTTCTGGCGTGTTTTTGCCGGAACGCTTGATTCTCTTCAGTGCCAGGACCGGCCACTAGATACGGCTCGCTCGTCGAGGTCAGTCGGGTGACACTTCGATGCCTAGCTCCCTTAAGACCTTATGCTGTTGGTCGGCTGAGATCGTCAGCCCAGCATAACCTTGCAACTCAAATAGCTTGAGACCGTCCAATTTGCCCCCACGCAAGTTTGTGCCGGTTAAATCGGCGTCTTCCAGTTCGGCATCTGTGAGATCGCAGCCCGCCATTTCGGTGTTGGAGAGATTGGCGCGGGTCAGGTCAGCGCGCGTGAGATCACTTCCGCTGAAGTCACAGTTCGATAAATTAGCGTTCGAGAGTGCCGCATATTCGAGATCGCAATCTTTGAAATACGCATTTGTACGAACGATCTTTCTTCCAAACGACTTGGAGAAGTCCGACTTCTCGACGCTTGCCCCCCGCATGCGGCAATTCTCAAACACAATGTTGTAGAGATCACAGCTGTAGAATGCGGCCAAAGAGAGATCGCAGTTTCTGAAGCAAGCATCGACCATATTGCAAAATCGAAAGCTGCTACCGTCGGAAGTCTCCGAGTCAAGAAAACGGCACTCTTCGAACACGGCCCTTTGCAATTGCCCGCTAGCAAAATTCGACGCCAGCAACTGGCATCCAAGCCAATGGCTTCCGGCTATTTTGGCGCTCGTATACTGTGCTTGCATCGCTAAGCAATGTACCAGCCGAACACCGTCGAGATCCGACACGGCGAGATCGATTTTGGACAGATCAACCCGTTCGATTGGCAGACCCTTTTGGATCAGGCTGAGCCATTCTTCCTGTTCGACTCTTCGCACGTCCAACAGCACCTCCTTATTATCTCGACTTCGGACTCGCCTCATCCCTAAAATTCAAGACACTTGTTGGCAATGGCCCGTTACGGAAGTGAGCTTTGGGGCAGGATCTCGCCAGTGGCGCTCTTCGCCAGATTGTGATGAAAAAGGTAGAGCAAATACTTGGGGCAGGATTCCGTTAGAACAACATTCCCCAGGAAACATATGTACGAAATGCAATTCTAAGAAAACCCTTCAATTAGAAATTGATTCTAGACCGAGAGGTGATTTTCGGGTGCCGCGGGCTTTTTCATCACAATCTGCCAGACTGCTGACGCGAGCCGAGGCCGGCGATACCGGGCAATTAGTGCCACATTCGGTCCTTCGAAGTCTGCGATCAGCCCTCTGATTCAGCGTGAGCAGCTTCGACCAGATCAGCCATTGCCCTGTCCCCTTGAGTGCGCAGGCCATTGACCACTCCAATCCGATCGTCGGAGGCCTTATTCTGTGACGCCTTATTCTGTGACGCCTTCCATTTGCCTCCGATTTGGTCGATCGTGATCTCAAATCGGATGATGGCAAGGCACATCCCGTCAATGAACTTTTGGGGTGCATCGTTGATCTTCCAAGGCAGATTGTAACCGCTCTCAAAACGGTCAGTTAGAACCGCCAAATGTGCTTTTTGCTTGTTCGCATCTTCAAATACAGTGGCCTTGCCATAGGCGTGGATCGCAACGCAGTTCCACATGGGGACGACTTTTCCGGTCATTTGTTTCGAAGGATACCACGAGGGGGTGATGTAGCCCTAAGGACCTTGAAAGATGAGCAAAAGCTCCTGGCCACCTTTGATCGCGCGGGCGTGAGGGTCGGCCCGAGCGAAGTGGATCCGAATTGTCCCGAATGGTTCTGGCTCCGAGGCTAGCTCGACCGGCGCGTGGGTCGCTACAAGGCCATTCGCGTCTTGACCAACAATAGCTGCCGCCCCCCTTTCCGTCCGCTCGGGGCCAAGACGTTAAATACCGTGTATGTGCAATGTGTCCGAAAGCGGCCTCTCCAGGCACCATCTTCCCGACGTTGTAGCTCTCAGTCGTTTCTTGCCGGATCCCTGATGCTCAGGGAGGACGATAAAGCGATATTCGCCGATGCACACCCTATAGCTGGTTAGTCGACTAGTCTTCCAGGCCAGCATCTTTCGCTTTCAGCTTGGCGATTAGGCGCGGATGTTGTTTGAAGGCGGCGTTGTTCACAATGCGAAAGAAAATCCGTTTATCTTTATCCAGAGATCGGCTCAAATAAGCTTCGGCATCACCAATGCCGAGAACTAGACGATAAAAGCCAAGAATAAAATCAGGCTCAGCCCAAGTCGAATCAGCGCTAGAGGCCAGCGACCGACGATACTGAGCCGTGCACAAACCGACGCAACTGATTCGACTAGCCCGGTTCATTCATGAGCGCCGTTGTAGGCCGCCAAATTGCCTGTTTTGCCGAGCATCTTCTTGGCGCCGGCTGCGCATGAAGGCTGAGTTTGAGGTAGCGGGCTTTTGGGTTCGGTATCGGGCACGCTGCCCAGGTGATCAAGGCGGCAGCTTTACCGCGCGTTCAACGAGGAGTCCCAGGCTGTTCTGGTAGGGGAAGGCCGAAGGCAGCGCGACCTTGATGCGCGTGACCATTTCGGTGACGCGGGCGGCGACCTTGATCAGCGCGAGACGGATGGCGTCCATCATACGAGCGAGAGCGATCCTATCGGGAAGGTTCTCGAGCCGGCACATGGTCGGCTGCGAGCAGAGATCGGTGCCGCTCTCGGGCAGCCGGCCGACCGCCATCTTGAAGGCTGGATCGGCACGCAATGCATCGCAGTCATTGGCGTCCTCATAACCGGCCGCGATTATCAGCATGCGAAAGCGGATCATCTCGGCGAGGTCATGTCGGATGCGATCGGGTGAGCGCGGATCGTTCAGGCAGGATGACAAGCGCTCCGCGATCCCAAGCCGTCGTTCGATCTCGGCCAGGACCAAAACGCCGCCATCCGAGGTCAGCCGGCCGCCATCGAATGCAAGCTGAACCGGCTTGCCCATGACGGGTGACAGACCAGGCAAAAACGGGGCATTCTCCGCCATGGTGGGGGTGAACTCCGTTGCATCGTGATGAAACTGCTTCAGCACCAGAATCATACACGATATCAACGTGTTGCGTCGCCTCCGCCAGCACAGCACTCAGGCGTCATGAATTTTTGCGGCTAAGAATTGGCCCACTTGCATCTATCGGAAATCATTCTGCAGATCGAAGGTACGACCGAGCAGCAGTTTTTTTCTCTTGCCGACGTCGAAGCTCTCAGCAAAGAATTATAAATTGCGGCGCGCACTCTTAGGAGCCTGACTCTTGCCATCATAATCGCCGGTCTCACCAGCTCTCGTACGCACGCATGGCAGCAGGGTGCTGTCATGAAGGATGGTTCGTGTTCGTCAAGGTGGCGGTCTGAGGCCGGTATGGCAATCTTAAATCACCGCCAAGTAGTTCGATCCTCTTCGTTCAATTACTTTATTCTTCGCTTTCCGCACCACGCCGTGCCGACTAAGTTACGTTTTCGACCGTCGTCTCAACGGACTTCCACTAGGAAGATCGAGACGATATGTCAGGCATATTGCGTGTCCGATGGACAGTTACCCCGAAAGATGCCCCTCAGCCACTGATCGCTTGTAATCGATGCGGTTGTCGCAAGCCCTTTCAGAGCAGCGGTAAGTTCAGATTGAATGCCCAAGGGAAGAGACAGGATGCTTGGCTTATCTATAAATGTACATCCTGCCAGAGTACATGGAATTGCCCGGTATTCGTGCGTAAGCATATCCGGGAAATCGATCCGGCCACCATGCAAGCTCTCCAATCCAACAGTAAGCCGCTAGCAAAAAAAATGGCCTTTGACGGGATATTGCTCCGTCGGCATGCGCAGTCAGTCAAAGAAAGCAATGATGCGGACGTTCGCAAAGAGATTGTATCAGGGACAGCGAAGCCATGGCTTGCCCTAGAAATCCTGCTGGCTGTGCCATTCCATATTCCGTTGCGAACGGATCGTCTCTTGGCAAGAGAGCTTGGCCTTTCGCGAACGCAACTCCGAAACCTTGAAAGAAATCGCTATCTTTGCGTAGAGCAGCCTAAGAATGCATCTATTCGGCGACCGGCAAAGGACCAGATGTGTATCTACATCGACCTTCAAGAGGTCATCGGAGGAGCCACTGTCGGGAAAGCAGCGACCAGTGATCTCGAAGAGACAGCGCCAGACACCTCTTGAACAATCGCTATGCGAAGAACGCGCGGTGTATATAGCCGACGGTCCACTGAGGGCCTATTCTGATAGGCATTGGTCAGAACATTATTGTCATGTTGCATCACATTGTTGAGTTAGTGACGTGGCCTGCTATGCCGGCTTTATATCGTAAAGCTGCAAGACCGCTTGTAATAGGTTGGATCACACAAGCATCGGGAACCGGTTGCCATGGCGATCAACACTTCACTCATCCGTTAATCGACAACTGCAATCAACATCATCAGCGCTTGACGGAAAAAACCTCATGTGAGCTATGGATGCACGGCTTCAGAGCTCGAACGCGTAAAGCGGCAGCTGCTCAAGATCAAAATGAGAATGTTCATGCATTTGTAATGGTCGGCCTGCATACAAGCATGCGGCATTCAGAGATCTTGGCAATTTGTAGGGATGATATAGACCTTGCTCGTCATGTAATTTGGATACCAAAGGCTAAAGCAGGTGCCCGCGAGCAGCCAATAACTGTTGAGTTAGAGCATTTCCTGGTCAGGTTTACGCATATCCAGCATGCCTGAAGTAGTTTGCACACTCGGTTTTGGAGAAGGTGTCGAGCGTTTTGCCGATCTGTTGTTGCAAACCGTCGATGGTGCGCGCGGCGGCGCTTCGTATCAGGGTTTTGAGTTTGGCAAACGCGTTTTCGATCGGGTTCAGGTCCGGAGAGTAGGGTGGCAGGTAGCAGAGTTGGGCGCCGGCTTTTTGGAGAATGTCACGAACGCCGGCGACTTTGTGGGCGGGCAGATTGTCCATGACCACGATGTCGCCGTGCTTGAGCGTCGGCGCCAGGCAATGACGGAGATAGGTGAGGAACGCGACACCATCCATGGGACCATCGATTATCCAGGGCGCGTCGATGCCATCGACCCGAAGGGCGGCAATGAAAGTCAGCGTTTTCCAGTGGCCGTGGGGAACCGGGCTGACCAGACGTTCGCCGATCGGACAGCGACCATAGAGCCTCGTCATCTTCGTGGTGAAGCCAGTTTCATCGAGGAACACCAGCCGATCCGGGTCGATCCAAGGCTGAACGCGCCGCCAGGCCTCACGCCGTCTCCTGACGTCCGGACGATTCTGTTCCGCGGCGTGCGCGGTCTTTTTTTAAACGGATGCGGTTTCGCCAAAGAAAAGTATGCAGGCAGCTCTTGCTGACGTGAATGCCGTCCGCCGCCAAGCGTTCGCCAATCTGCTTGAGCGTCAGATCCGGTTCATCGGCCACCAGCCGCAGAAGACGATCTTTGTGCGGCAAAAGCTTGGCCGGCGGATGACCATGCATCGGCTTGGCATTGACGCTGCCGGTCTCGCGCTTGCGCTGCACCCATTTGACCGCCGTCGATGCACTCACCTGAAGATGACGAGCTGCGGCGCGTGCCGAACTGCCGGCTTCGACAGCCTCGATCAGGCGTTCGCGTAAATCTAACGAGTAAGCTCGCGGCATGATCCCTCCCAACTCTGTTTGCTGGAAGAGAAACACATCAGGCCTGAACGTAACATCTTGATAGACAGAGATGATTCAATCTGTCGCGGAAGTGCTCTAGCTGGATATTTAGCTCAGCGGATCAAAATGTTGCCGCCAGGCTGCAGTTGTCTCTTCCCATCACCAGCCAGCCGAACCGGACATGTCCACACTGTCCGCAAAGCCTTCATCCGATCTGTAGAACGTGCCGGCTTAGATCCAAAGCGAGTTACGCCTCACATTCTGAGGCATACGGCTGTAACACATCTGGTTCAAGCTGGTGTTGACCTACCAACAGTGCAACGAATCTCTGGGCACAAAACACTAAGCATGGTCGCACGATATGCTCATCAGAATGGGGCTCACATACAGAAGGCAATGGAAGCTCTAAGCGGCCGTGTTGCTCAGGACGAAGAAACCGTTGCTCCTCTAACGACGAAGAAGCACGCTTAGTTACATAGAAATTACACACAAAGCCTTTGTCGGCTCTACGTAAAAGCACCTAACCCTTTGAAAAGATGGTGCCCAGGGACAGAATCGAACTGCCGACACGCGGATTTTCAGGCAGCTTGTGGCTAATCCATAAGTGACTTAGGCAAACTATAGCGAACTAAAAATTATTGCAACATCAAACATTTGATGCTTTGTACACGCTGATGATGGGGTGCCTTTGGTCCTTCTAAGCTCGCTCAGTTTGATGACTGGGTGATGACTGAGCGGTAGGGCAGGGGATGAAAAGATATGAAATTGAATCAGCGAATTGTCGATGCACTAGAGCTTCCCGAAGGCAAGCGCTCGAAGATCTACTGGGATAGCGAGTGCACCGGTCTTGGAGCTCGGATCCAGGGCAATGCCAGGAAATGGATCGTTCGCTTTAGAGTAAAGGGCAACCCAAAACAGCGGCAGGTCAATCTCGGCCCTCTTGCCGGCATTTCACTAAAGAAGGCGCGCGAACTAGCAGCCGAGTACACAACCTCGGCGAAACGAGGGACCGATCGCGCTGCGGTCGAAACAGCGGAGGCGCAGGAAGCCCATCGCATTCAGCAGCTCAGTGCCGAGAGACGGCTGGATGCCTTAGTTGAACAATATCTAAGCCATGCCGAACTCGAACTGCG
Source organism: Geminicoccaceae bacterium (assembly GCA_965204405.1). Lineage (GTDB taxonomy): Bacteria > Pseudomonadota > Alphaproteobacteria > Geminicoccales > Geminicoccaceae > JANQPX01. The sequence goes on along the minus strand of CBDBEN010000005.1, from coordinate 2,856,156 downwards.
GCCAAGCACATTAAGAGAGCTTCGACGCTACCTTCGGGTCCATTGGAAGCCTTTGCATGGCGAAGTCGCCGACGAATTGGAAAAGCGCGACTTGGTTTTACGTCTTGAGGCAATCGCGGTGAATAGTGGACCGGTGGCTGCCAATCGAGCGCGGAGCTACCTGTCGATGGCGCTAGCCTGGGGCATCAAGCGTGGTATCCTTGATTCCAATCCCCTAATTGGCATCGCCCCTATCAGAGCAGAGGTGACTCGAGAACGCGTGTTGACCAGCGATGAGGTCGTCAAGTTATGGACAGAAACCAAGCGTGAAGGCGACTTTGCGAAGATCGTGAGATTGCTAATCCTCACCGCGCAACGCCGCGAAGAAGTTGCGTCGATGCGCTGGAGCGAGTTGGATCTCGATCGACGGCTTTGGGAAATTCCTAGTGCACGAACGAAAAATCGTAGGCCACACCAAGTCCCACTCTCTGAGCAAGTGGTGATCATCCTGGGCACCATTGAAAAACGTGACGGTCGCGATCTGATTTTCGGCACCGGTAGAGGTGGGTTCTCGGGTTGGGGCCAAAGCAAGGATCGATCAGACTGTCGGTCGGGTCTTACCAACTGGCGCATACATGACCTACGCAGAACGGCGGTTACGGGCATGGCTGAGCTTGGCATTCAGCCGCATGTGATCGAGGCGGTTGTGAACCACATTTCGGGTCATAAGGGCGGCGTTGCTGGGATCTACAATCGAGCAACCTACGCGGATGAGAAGCGGATCGCCTTGCAGCGCTGGGCCGATCATGTCAGTCGCCTTGTCGGCGAAAAGGCCGATTCAACAGTGGTCTCGATGTCGCTTGCAAAGTAGTTTCAGAGTTGGACGCGGCTAGGTTTAGCGGCTGAATACCGAGAATCCCATCGGTCGCCGCGTCCATCAAAACAGGGATAGCTCAAAGGGATAAGAGCGATGGGGAAGATAGCTGGCCCTCTCTCGGTTACTCAATATGCAGCGCTTATCATCTTTGGTGATCCGAAGGTATTAGAGTGGGCTAAGTGCGAGCCCGATGAGGAGGATGCCGCCTGGTTCGATCTTACCTCAATTGCTGCTCAGATTGACGAAGATGATCAAAACGAACGTGATGACGTGATGCTCAAGATGCTAAATTCGTCATCACTTTCGCCATCCAGTAAATCGCCTCGTCACTCCAGCAATAAAGCTCTGGAAATCATTCTCCAGGAAGCGGCCGACGAAGTCATACGCATTACTGGGATCCCAGCGCAAGTTAGCTATGAGGGCAACGATTTACCAACGTTGAGGCGCAACGTGCACCAAGAAGAGCTCGGTGCTCTTAAACAAGAAATCGGAGGGTACAAGCAAGAGATAGCGGGGCTTACATTTTTTGTAGAATCATCAGAGGGTGACCATCCGGGATGGCATTTAGGATGCAAAAATCCGGGATTGTTTTTTGGCCAACTCGACATTGAATACGGCGAAGGAGATGGCGCAATCCCGGATAAAGGAGCGTCTCTCGTTCGAGGATTTCATTCAATAAAAGTACATAAAACTAAGGCAAACACCTTCGATCGTTGGATCGATAAGAATGCTGGCAAGCGCGCGACGCTATCTCAACTCAATGATTGGCTTAAGCATAAGAACCTCAATGAATGGAAAGGAGTACCGCCGTCAGAGAAGGATACTCTTGAGTTATTCATTCAAGAAACTGATCTGATGGCGCCTCGGGACAATTTTTTCGTCCCCGCATTCAAAAAGATGTTCCCAGACCTACAACGAGGCAAGCGCAAAACAAGATCCCAACTGTCCTAAGAAATTTTAGGGCAATTACCGGACAAATATACGGGACAATTCAAGGAGGTTTCACTTCCTTCATCAAACAACGGTGGAGGCGGGCATGGACCTCGCACAACTCAAAGAAGACTTATCCCAACTTGCAACTCTAGCTTCTTCGACGCTTGCTCGATTATCCGATTTTGATCCCAAAACTAATAAGGACGATCGGCTTTTCGAAGAGGTCGCCGAGCTTCGACGAGCCGTCCTATCTAAGCAAAAAGGCGAGGTCGACATCGATCCATATGTTGGCTGCGAAGAAGCTCGGAAGCGACTGAAGGTCTCGAAGTCGATTTGGTATGGACCGAATGGCCTTTCCGGTCGGATTCGGTGGGTCCGTCTTTCTGAGCGTAGGAGAGCAGCGCGGCTTTCGTCAATCAAGGCACTTCAGTCTGAACTAGAAACTGAGGTGATGGATTGACTGATGGGCAACGCAAAACGCCCGGCTGCGGGGCCGGGCGCTGGATCTGCTTTCGCGAGTGGATTCGGCAATTTTATGAAACCTGAGCGCCCTGTCAAACCGCTCGACCTGACCGTCACTGAAAAGCGAGGCGTGGCTGTCGCTCTCCTCAAAGAGGTCACGGCCCAACGGGAATTTTGGGCCCGTCGCCGTGATCAAATTACGGCAGCCGAGACCGTCGATCACATCGACATCGTGATGCTCCGCGACCGCTTTTCCGAGCTGGAAAAACTCGAATCTTACCTTACTGAAAGCGCGCAGTTGTTGGCAGGGCACGTTTGAAGATGGCTGAGCCGTTCGCCATGATTACACTCGACGCCTTGGCGGACAACTCGCTCACGCCCGGCACGCGTATCTTGCTCGCTGTGCTGTGCTGCTACGCGGGGAAGTCGCGGTCATGCTTCCCCTCAGCGACCCTGCTATCGGAGAAAACTGGCTCGAACAGAACCCGAATCTTCGAACGGCTGAGCATTCTCGAAGAAAAGGGTTACATCCGTCGCGAACAGCGGATGGGTAAGGCGAGCATCATTCATGTCTTGAAGGGCATTCCCGAACGTTCCCTACCTGTCACCAAAACCGGGACGGGTCCAGATGAGGTACCCGTACCCGAAACCGGGACGGGGGGTGTCACCAAAACCGGGACGGGTACCCGTACCCAAAACCGGGACACAGAAAATACTAATAAGAAAATACCACTTAACACACCAAACTTATGTTCCCCGAGGGGAACGATTCAGACAGATCTCCTTGGCGAGGTTGATGCGTCGGGCAGAGGCCAGGGCGGCAGCGCCGGCAAGCAAAAATTTTAGCGTCTGAACAAGCTTCCCAAACACGGCAGGAACTACGTCTACCCAGAAGCCTTCGAGCAATTTGCCGAAGCGTACCCAATACCGAAGGCCGACTCGAGGGTTTCTGCCTACCAAGCTTGGCAGAAAATGACCGTTGATGGGTGGGCACCGGAAGAACTCGTTAGGCGTGCTAAGAACTACGCCGCACATGTCCGAGAGACTGGACAATACGCTCAACATATCAAGACGTGGTTCGGCGAGCGGAAAGGTTCGTTTCATTCCGACGCCAGCAAAGGCACCAGAAAATCAGCAGGCGACTTGAACGGAGGTAATCGCGATGACGCGCGACCAAACAATGGCCTCGACGAAACCGCCCAACAACTCCTTGCCAGACGACGAAAGGCTGATGGCAGGGTTAGTCAGGCTGTGGCGAGCGACGAGGCACACGAACGAGCAGGATCGAGAGAAAGCGGCGATCCTCGAGCTCTGGATGGATCACCTGGAGGCCTATCCGATTCAGGAGACCGAGAGAGTCTTGAGGCGTTTGACCAGTTCCGAAGTGTGGTGGCCGAGCCTTGCTGATTTCGAGCGCGCGTACCGTGAGGAGTTTCAATCGTGCCTACTGTGAGCATGTTCGCTGAACTCGAACAGCGCGGCATCCGGGTCGATCGCCGTGGCCATCATCGGGTGACATGTCCGAATTGCTCACACCAGCGAACAAAAAAACGCGACAAGTGCCTATCGGTCGATGTGACGACAACCGGCGCCGCGTATCTCTGCCACCATTGCGGCTGGAAAGGCCGAATCGATGACGAAAAAAACCGAGACCACCCCCCTGACGCCCGAAGCTCGCGACGAGTTGGAAGCGCGTGGCATACCGCCGGAGATGGCCGCCGAGCATGGAGTCGTGAGCGTCAAACAGCGCGGCGATGGTAAGGCGCCTGCTATCGGGTTTCGTCACTTCGTCGACGGCGGTGAGGCAGATCATTGGGCCTATCGCACGATTGGTGGCGATAAGAAATTCTGGCAGTCGCCGGGCACCAAGCGTGTGCTATGGAACAACCAGATTATGCTCGATGGCCATGATGCCGATAAGCCAGTGATCATCACCGAAGGGCACCTGGACGCGCTGTCGCTGTTGGTGGCCGGCTTCAAGCGCGTGATGAGCGTTCCAGACGGTGCGCCTAGCGTCGAGACCGCAGCACCTCAGACGAAGTACGAATATCTCGATCGGGCAAATTGGGAAAACTGCAGTCATGTGATCCTTGCCGTCGATGGAGATACTCCAGGCCAAGCGCTGCGCGAGGACCTCGCCATCAGGATCGGCAAGCAGCGCTGCAAGTGGGTTCAATGGCCCAACGGCTGCAAGGATGCTGGCGATGTGCTGATGCGGCACGATCCAGCAACGCTAGTCGAGGTGATCAACGGCGCTCAATGGTTCGACCTCGATGGACTCTACCGCCTCGAGGATCTCCCGGAGCTTGCACCCGAAGCGCCATGGCTGACCGGCATTGCTGGCTTGGACGAGATTTGGAAACCGTCTCCGGGGCGGATGAGCGTGCTGACCGGAATACCCGGACACGGCAAATCCCAGCTCATCACCGACGCCGTTTGCCACCTCGCCCGCGACCGAGGGCTAGTGATCGCCATCGGCTCCTTCGAGGATGATATCCGCGGATCGCTCGTTCCCCGTCTCCGCCAGTGGTTTCTCGGCAAAGATCAGAATTACGCCACGCCTGGCCAGATCGACGCGGCCGATCAATGGATCAGCAAGCACTTCGTGTTCATCGCGCCGGATGAAGCCAGCAACGAAACGCCATCGGTACAGTGGTTCATCGATAGGGCCGAGGCGTCTGTTGTCCGGCATGGCGCTCGGTTCGTGGTGCTTGATCCCTGGAATGAGGTCGATCACACCGGACGACCGGCTGATGTCAGCCAAACCGAATATGTCGGCGTCATGCTGGCCAGGCTCAGGCGCAGCGCGAAGACAAAGCGCTACCATCTGTTGGTCGCGGCCCATCCTTCGAAGCTGATGAAGGTCGACGGAAAGTACCCGGCACCGACCGGTTACCAAATCTCGGACAGTGCGAACTGGGTCAACAAGCCAGACAATGGCCTAACGATTCACCGCGACGACAAGAACCGCGTGACCATACATTCGTGGAAATGTCGACGCGACGGCCTGATCGGAACGCGCGGCAAACGTGAATTCAAGTTCAATACGCAAACGGCACGTTATGGGTTGGATGAAACGGCGGAGTTGGCTCGATGAATTCGGAAACAAGCTCACAGGACCGAGTCAGGGAGCTTGGCGAGCGATTCCGCTACAGCGATCACGAATGCTTACACGGCGTCAACGGCAGCATAGGCGAGTTCCGTAACATCCTCCCCGCCAAACAGCTTCCCCTTCACGTCAAAAAGCTTCTCTCCCCGCCACTCAAAACCAAATGCCATCTCGAGGTCCTCAAGACTTCTAAATGACAGCTCGCCGGGCTGCCCGAGCAATTCCCACTTTGTTCGAAAGGTTACTCTGGCATCTGTCTGGCTAACGAAGGTGCCCGCATGAATTCCGAGCTTGTTCTTCCTGGCAAATTCAAGCTCGTCCAAAAGGATCTTCATATACTTCCCTTTGTCAATCGGCCATTCTTCCATAAATTCTACGTCTGGAAACGCATAGCCGTTTCGAACCAACCATCGCCCCAGATCTTCTCGTCCACGACCGAACCGAGACATAACTGAGCATCGAGCCACGATTCGATCGTATCTGTCATGTATCTTTGGAAACACTTCGCAGCGGACTTTCCTGAGGCCGATCTTGGCGGTCAAGGCATCCCGGCAATAGACGAATCCACTGATGGGCTCACCGCTTGCCAACTTGAACTTCTGACCTTTTTTCAGCGCGGTGACGCCATACAATCGGTATCGCGTCTTGCCGATCTCGATCGTGTGGCCGCTTATCGCGATGGCCCTGCCGTATTCGTAAAAGGTGTAGTAGTAGCCGACGGTCCCACCGACGACGATGATGATGCCGATAGGGCCAATTCGCAGACCGAAGTTGATGATGCGGACGGTTATCTCGACGGTGACTTCCAGCCAGATCCGAAAGATTTCTGTCGCACCGACACAATCGATACAGCAATCTGTTCCACACTCCATGGCGCCCTATCGCTCAAAAAATACAGCATAATTAAGCAAAATAGATTCTATGTGAAAAGGTATTCAACCTGAGACATATGTCTTTGGCGTTTTTGGCCTCAAGACAGTCGGTTTTCTTTATCGCTGATCGCGATGCCCATCGCTGAAACCTGAGCAAATTGTGCAACCTGAATGAATTTGGCACGCTGCGGCAACGAGCCTAGCGGCAGGGCTGGATTCCCAGCCCCGCTATCACCTGGCCGCTTCGGTCATCGGATACCGACCACAAGGATCGTTCGGGCTTCGTGCCGATTGTTGCCGTCAAGGAGCGTGCATCCTATCAATGAGCCCTTACACGCTCACCGTGAATCATTGTTGCATCGAACGACCCGTTCTTGCATTCGATTCGGCAGATACGCACAGCAAATTTCGATGCACGGAAAGCGTTTTTTGCTAACTGTATGTTTACACTGGCGATGTAGATCAAACTGTAGGAATTTGCCCTTTGCATGGTTGAACGTTCTCAAAGGTCAGAGTCATTTGTCTCTTGAACAGAACGACGTTGCCGATCTCTTGCAGCCGCTTTTCGAGCGTTTGGATGCGGTTGAACTTACGCCTGAATCAATACTGGCTAGCGAGGCTCAAAAGGAGCACTATGAGTCCAGCCTCATGTTTGCCCTCAGAAAACTACAGGCAGGTCATTATCATCAAAAACAAGTTGAAGCTCTTATTGAGTGTCGGCGCGAAGAAGTAGCTGAACTTAGCGCGATATCAAAACCGTTAGACAATAAGCCGGACGTCGCAACACACCGCGTTACAAGATCTGGCGCCGAATTTATTTTTGAACTGTCAGCGTTCTTTGCAGCAGTCAAATCAGGAATCGATTTCTTGGCAATCGTATGTTTGAAGCACTTTAAGGGCGTTGAAGGGGATAGTATCAAAACGCTGCTTAAACTCATCAAGAGCGGTAAGGTTGGTCCAATTTTGAATGAAATTGCGGATAATACAGAATGGCTAGTGCACGTTCGAGACTATAGAGATCACCTGGTGCACCGCCTCGTCATTGGCACAACAAGTGGAGGCCAAGTCCAGTGGAAACATGGTAGCGCAGCAACTACTTTATTTCCTATAGCCGTTCCTTCCGCGAATCCGAATTATCTACCTGACACTCGGCGCGCACGTGCGTTCGATGAACCTGAGCATCGCTTCCACACTGCGACTAGAGAGGCCTCAATCACTTACCCGAATGGAAAAACTCGTCAACTAGAGCATAGCATCACAATGGAACCTGCTGAGGGTTACATCCGGATTGAGGACCTCATGAAGAGAGAGCTGGTGGCATTCGAGCGCTTTTTCGCCCGGATTATCGAAGCATTAATTCAGATAGACTTTGCTCCCGTGCAGCTCGAGACAAGAAAACCCATGGGTTACCATAGCGATCATCCGCAACGAACACGCCGTCTTTAGTTAGCGGCCGGAAGGGGGCAGGTCACGACGGTAGCCCGATTCTCGTAGCGCGGGCAATGCGCTGGTAACCAGCCTCTACGGCTCGCTCTCGCGTGGCGTTCCTGCATTGCCCCCCCGTTTTCTGCCACAAACCTCCTGACCAGGGAGTGCCAAAGCAGGTGCTAGATGAGTGGCATCTCAGCTTCTCGTCTGCTTCAATTGCCTTTCGTTGAAGCATATTTAAGGGCAGGAATGGCCAAAGAAGAACAGCTGGAGATCCTCAAGCAGGGCGTTGGAGCATGGAACAGATGGCGCAAAGCGGAGAGTGATACTGAGATTGACTTAAGCAATGCAGACTTGAGTGACGCTGATTTGAGCGGGGTCGACTTGCACGGAGCTGATTTGAGCGGAGCCGTCCTAGCGGATGCAACACTTCGACATGCAAATCTTTGTGTGACCTATCTTCCAAGAGCCACACTTACAGGCGCTGACCTCGATCATGCCGATTGTAGAGAAGTGGGTCTTAGTGAAGCTAATCTCGCTTCTGCGAGCCTCCGCCAAACCAAACTTGTTGATGCAAATCTCGACTCCGCCGATCTGAAGGATGCCAAATTCAACTCTAGCGATCTTCGCCGTGCGAGGCTCGACCATTCGAATTTACGTTGGACAAACTTCAGCTTTGCGAACCTGACGTCTGCGAGCTTCTCCTCTGCAAATCTCGAAGGTGCAAACCTCAAATCCGCGAGGCTAAGAAGAGTAGATTTCAGCCACGCCAAACTCATTGAAGCTGATTTGAGTTCCGCTGACCTTAGCGCTGCCAAGCTCAATTATGCCTATCTACACCTTACAAAAATCAGTAACGCTTGCTTCGACCAAGCTCAATTTGTCAAAACTGTCATCGCAGCTACTGACCTTTCCGAAACCTTGGGATTGCATCGGTGTCATCATCTGGGACCAAGCTCAGTCGACTACCAAACATTGAATATGTCTAGAAATGTCCCAATCGGCTTTTGGCGTGGCTGTGGTATCCCGGACGGAATAATCGACTTTCTTCCCTCTCTAGTTGATCAGGCTATACAGTTTTACTCCTGCTTCATTAGCTATTCGTCGAAGGATCAGGAGTTTGCCGATCGTCTTCATGCCGACCTGCAAGACAAGGGCGTTCGCTGTTGGTTTGCCCCGCATGATCTGCCGATCGGTGCCAAGACCTGGGATGGTATCGATCAGGCGATCCGGACAAGAGATAAGGTCCTGCTCATCCTGTCAGAAGGCGCGATATCCAGCGATTGGGTCGAGGACGAAGTGACAGCAGCGTTTGCTGAAGAGCGCCGCCGAGACAAACTAGTGCTATTTCCTGTACGCCTCGATGGCGCCGTAATGGACACTGATGAACCTTGGGCGGGCAAGCTCCGCGACGGCCGCAACATCGGCGACTTCAGCAAATGGAAGGATCATGACGCCTACAAGGCGACGCTTGATCGCGTTCTTCGCGATCTGAAGGCCAGCCGCTAGAGGCGGCTTGGGGGCAGGATGTTGCTAACGGCGCTACCGCCGCGTGCGGGCTTTGCGTCCGAAACCGGCCCCGCCGCTGCAGTTTCTCGGCTAGTACAGCGTTAGCACGTGAGGTTAGCGCGATGGCGGGCCGAAAGATTCAACGAAAGAACAGAAGTGCAATAACAGTGAGACCCATGAAGAAAGCAGCCAGCTTCGTGACCTGCGCAGAAGCTTGACAGCAGTTCTTGATTATCTCTTCCTCGACTCGCAGTCGTTTCATCAGCATTGCATGAAGCTGGGCTCGCGATGTAACGGAAAGCGGCCGGCCCTCATGAAATGATGCTGAGTCTATGTTCTCGCCCGTGGCCCAAGTGATCTTGCGCAGGATATAATGGGGCCTCATTTCAGTAAGATTCGCGAGCAAGTTCAAAAGCTTTGCGTCGTGCTCCCAGTCAAATCTCGGCGGCTTTACATTCTCTTCCAGCTCAAAGAGATGAAGCAGCGATCTCTCGGAGATATCTTCGTGGTGTTTCCGCATGGTCGCGCCCTCCCATCAAATTTCGACGGGAGCATGCCAAGATTTTTGGGAATCGATCTGAGCATTATCTATCGCTTCGCGGTTCCGATTGAGAAAACCTTCGCTGCTCAAGTCATCGTGATGAAGCCTCAGATAGCCTGTCCGATAGATCGGCATGCTTCCCTCAACTGATATGGTCACTGTTGTCGCCAACAGACGCCTCATTTCTTAGCTAGCGGGAATGGCCTCATCGAACATTGATGCGGGTCAATCACGATAGAATATTGAACCAGCGCTTGGGCCTCGCACTACCATCGGATTGGTGTGGTAGTGCTGGGTAATGTCGCCTTGACGGCTGATCTTACTTCATCCAAATGGTTTGGCCGTGAAGTCATCATCCGCCCATTTTCCTTATAGCGAAGTGCTGTCTCCATAAGCCAATCTAACGAAAACACGTTTCAGATGTTCCAAAAATAGGTATAAGAATAATTATGGAACACTCTTGGAGCGGCTTGGTATGTCTATTCGCGTCATCGCTGGAGTGCTGAGACAGAGCGATCTTCCCGCCGGCAATGTCGTTGCTCTGTATCGAGAGGACTTCGAGGGTAATTTCGGCCTGATGAATACCCCTGGCCTTGATGAGCCCGAAGAAGCATGGACACGCTTGTCATCTCCTACGCCGACGACTGGCACAGGCCCTGATGGTGGATCAAGCGGGGCGAACCGAGCTGTCACGGCCGGCGATAGTTATGCTTACACTGAGGGGACACCGGCAGGGGGCGGCATTGGTCCGCGGCGAACCTTCTCAATGGAAACGCCGGCTTTCGACGCCAATGGCAATCTCCTGACGCTGACGTTCGATGTCCACATGTTCTTCAGCATCGCGGACAATACAGAGGCTGGCACGCTGACCATTCAGGGCTGGAATGGCTCCGCTTGGTCACAGATCAGCAATCAGATTGTTGGGCAGCAGCAGACATCCGCGACGGCCCCTTATCTGGAGTCGACGGATTTTGGGACCTATGACAGCACCGGCTTCTCGAATTCTGACTTCAAGTTCCGCTTTCTGTTCGAGACTGGCGGCGCATCAAACCCGTTTGACGCCGCTGTCGACAACATTTTGATAACCGGGCCGGAGGGACTAATTCCAATCCCCCCTGATCCCGCTCCCCCTGTTTCGGATCGTCCTGATTTCGGCGGGCCTTTCGCGCCATGGGCCATTCCGGCCGCGAACCTTGTAACCGATCCGAACAGCGCCAACGAAGTTCAGCAAATCTACAACATCGTGCCTGGCCAATTTAACTTGAACACGCGTCTCTTCTGTCCCGCTGCCTTTCGAGAAGAAGACGCAAACATCATTGCGACGGTGAACATCACCAACCAATTTGGGGATCTCTCCAATATCCAAAACGGTTCAGGTGTCCCTTGGAACACGAACTTCCGTTTTCCCGGTGACACCAATCCGGCGGACACTGACAGCACAGCGTTTATCTACAATTCAACAACCGGTCGGTGCCACGCGTTCTCAGTCGCCAATTTCAATCCGTCAAACAACACGATCACTTGCGCGATAGCCACGCTTATCAAAGAGGGCGTTGATCGCGGTGGCCCCAATGCGAACATCTTCGAGAAGGAGAACGGGACACGCATCCTGAGGGCCTGCGGCATCGCATACCGTGACGACGGGAGGGATGGATTTCATTCAGCCGGATCTCTTGAGCTATGCCGGTGGCTTCCCATCATTGGCCATCGGTGGTGATCTAGTCATGGAAGCGCTGGCTTATGCACCAGTCGTTCACAGTCCGAGTGTTGGCGGGGTCAACATCGCGCCAGATCTCTTGGCTTACCAAGCCAATGTTCGATCGCCGACTGTTCAACCGTCTGTTTTGCCTGCTTCCATTCTGAACAATTTCGCCAACGTCCTCACAACGCGCAATGGCAGTGAGGAGTTCAACGTATCGGCTGGCAATAACCGGGTGCTTATTGTTGCTGAGTATTCAGCCAGTCAATTCATTGATCCGGTCACGGCAGTTAGCTACGGCGGGCAACCAATGACAAAGGTCATCGGCGCGGCAACAACTGTCGGACGTGACATGAACAGCGGGCTATGGATCTTGGACGAGGCCGGCCTAGCTGCTGCCGTAGGAGATGAGTTTGTCCTTATTCCCAATTCGTTGGGCGTGTCATTCAGATTGGCTGCTGGCTCATATGCCAATATCGATCAAAGCGATCCCGTAATCGACGAGTTCGCTTCCACAGATGACGATGCAGGCAACCCGCCAACAGAGGCTCTTACAACGCGGGACGAAGGGTTTGTTGTGGCGGCTCTGTTTGCCAATCGTGGCTTAAACGACGGGGGTGCTACTGAGGATTCCAGCTATTCGAACATGACAGAGCGCGTAGGAGAAGAGGTTGAGCTAGCCTATCTGTCTGTTGCCGACGCGCCAACGACAGGGCTTCGTTCACGCCAGGGGCGACGATCGTCCATCAATCGGCGGCGCATCTCTTGGCACTGGCTTTGAGGCCTTTGGCTCGAGAGGTCATTGCTCCTGCTGTTCTGAACTACGCGGCAGCAGTCCAGGAGCCTACTCTTGGCGGCACCGGCGAGATCAACGTTAGCGCGCTCAACTATGCGGCCACGGTCGGATCTCCGACGATCACAGGTGTGATAGCGCCTCCTGCTCTCAACTACGCTGCATCGGTGCAAAGCCCGACCGTGGAATCAGCGACAACGCCGATTGCCGAACTTGATGGGTTTACTCTGGTGACTCAGTTGAGAAGTTCGCCGGGTTCGTTCTCTATTTCAGCAGGAAGCAATCGCGTTCTCATTGTAAATGAATGCGCTAGGGGTGGGCCGAATGCTAGCCCGGTTACAGCGATAACTTATGGCGGCCAGTCTCTGACACAGGTCATCACGGCTTCTACAACGGCTGGTGGTCCTGACATGGATAGCGCTATTTGGATTCTCGATGAGGCAGGTATTGCAGCGGCTAGTGGGACAGCCTTTTCAATCACGCCAACAACAGCGGGAATTACATTCGCGATGTTCGCAGCTTCATACGAGAATGTTGACCAGACCGATCCGACTGTTGATGAGTTCTCGGCCACCAATACCACCAGCGGAAACCCGACAACGCAAGCTCTAACCAGCTTGGCGGATGGCTATGCTATCGCTGCTTTGAACGCCAACCGCGGAACGAACAGTGGCGGCGCTACTGAGGATGCCAGCTATAGCAACATGACTGAAGAGCAGGAAATAGCTGATGGTAACGCCTATTTCTCCGTTGCCGACGCAGCAACAACAGGCGCAACCTTCACACCGGGCACGACTTTGACGCATGAGGATGCTGGCCATCTTCTCGCTGTTTCTCTGCGGCCTGCCTGATCGCGCCCCTTAGAAGTGTTGCAGAAATCAGTATGCTTTCCCATAGTGAAACAGTGACCAACGCAACACGGACTGGGAAGCATTATGAGCGTGCGTCAAGCCAGCTCGGGGGAGTCGCATTCGCGTCTCTACGGATATGACAGAGCTTCGACAAGCGATCAAAACGCTGCTCGCCAGGTTCAGGCCTCAGAAGATGCCGGATGTGTCGAGGTTTACAAGGAGACAGCGAGCGGCGCGCGGATGGAGCGCAAGAATCGGAAGAAGTTCCTCGATAGGCTCCAAGAGGGTGACACGCTTGTCGTTTGGAGGCTGGATCGTCTGGCTAGATCGCTGAAAGATGTTCTCATGATCATTGCGGCCTTAGATTCCAAGGGAATAGGCTTCCGATCTTTGACCGAAAACATCGACACAACCACGGCATCAAGTCGTATGATAATGCACATCGTCCGAAGCTTTGCGGAGTCCGAAAGGTCCATGCTCGAGGAACGCACGAAGTCAGGATTGGACAGCGCCCGGAATCGTGGCCAGCGCCTCGGGAGGCCTGACGCTCTTACGCCTGAACAGAAGCGTGAGGTCGTCGAGCAGGTGACTGAAAAACGTAAGTCTCAAATTGAAATGGCGCGCCTGCTCGGTTGCTCTCGAACGACAATCCATCGTGTCTTGGTCGAGGCTCGGCAGGAGGGAAAAAAGCTTGCCGATGCCTAGCGCATCATTGAACTCTTCGACTCTTACCAGAGGACAAAGGCGCTGTGCGAGCCGCGACCTATTCTGGAGAAGCCTCAAGAAAGGATCGCGAGAAGGCTGATTGGCCTCAGGCACCCCGAGACTTCCTTCCTGCTTCCGCGCCACAATCGTTCCTTGCGCCGTCTCCTGGCGGTTTTGCGGCGCAACCTGATCCCTCTTTCTTGTTGGGCTTGGCCGGCAGCGTCGGTCCATCGATCTACAATCAGATCTTGGGTGCGGGGACGAATTTTGATGACAAGATGATGAGGCGCGAAGTGCCCTTGAATGACTTCGCCAAGCTCAGCAGTTGTTGTCGGCCAGCAGGCTCTAATGGGATAGGAAATGGGCGCCTTCCTATAGACAAACCCTGAACCGATCTTAACCCGATGCTAACCGCTTCGCCTTATGTTGTGACTTCCCTGGAGGGGTGGCTGAGTGGTTTAAGGCACCGGATGCATCTGCTTAGAAAAAATCCGGCAGGGGTGGAAACGCCCTACGTAGGTTCAAATCCTACCTCCTCCGCCAAGCTTCGGCTCTCGAGGCCTCACCCCTTTGGCATGAAGGGGACGCAGACACGCTTTGCGCTCGCCGTTGGACGAAGCCGCTTCCGGGCATAGTTGAACATCCTGGAGCCGCCTCAATCAGTGATGCAACGCTGGGCGAGTAGGTTGGTCGTTCCTGCCAAAAAGATCACGCTCTTCTGCTCACCGGTCATTGACAAAACTTATGGTCATCAACCGTGCTAATTCGGTATCCGCAGTCTAATTGGGTGTCCGACGACATGGCCTACCTATTCTCGCCGTTCAAGCTTCGCGACGTCACGTTCAAGAATCGCATTGCTATCTCGCCAATGAGCCAATACCGAGCGATCGATGGAATGGCGAAAGACTGGCATCTTGTTCATCTCGGTCGATTTGCCTTAGGTGGTGCAGGGCTCATTTATGTCGAGGCGACAGCAGTCACTGAAGATGGGCGACGAACCCATGGTGATCTTGGACTTTGGCAGGACCATCAAATTGAGGGCTTGCAGCCAATTGCAAAGTTCTTGAGCCGTGAGGGTTCGATCCCGGGCATACAACTTGGCCATGCCGGCCGAAAGGCATCGGAGCGCAGACCCTGGCATGGCGAGACGCCGATCGACCTCGAGGATATGACCCTACGGAATGAAGCTCCATGGCCAACCATGGCACCGTCACCACTTCCTTATGCGGACGGCTGGCCCCTTCCAAGAGAGATGACAGAGGCGGATATTGAGGGTGTGATCACCGCCTTCGGCGAAGCTGCAAGACGTGCGGATGAGGCCGGTTTCAAGATCATCGAGATCTATGCGGCGCATGGCTTTCTTGTCCATCAGTTCCTGTCGCCCATCGCCAACCGACGTAGCGATCGATGGGGCGGCAGCGAGGAAAACCGGCGGCGGCTTGCCGTCGACGTGGCAAAGTCCATCCGCGCATACTGGCCTGAGAGTAAACCGCTTGCCTTTCGGCTGTCGGCGACTGATTGGCTGGAGGGAGGCCTTGAAGTCGACGAAGTCATAGAAACCGCGAGAGCCCTGAAGGCCGAAGGCGTCGACATGATCGATTGCTCCACCGGTGGCATTGGTGGCAAGGAGCGGCCGCGCCGAATGAAACTGGAGCAGGGCTTCCAAGTGCCATTCTCCGAACGCATCAGAAAGGAAGCCGATATCAAAACGATGGCCGTCGGCTTCTTGTGGGATGCGGAGGTCTGCGAACGGCTCCTTGCAGAAGGCAAGGCTGACATGATCGCCTTGGGACGAGAACTTCTTGACCATCCGAACTGGCCACTTCATGCGGCGGCAGGGCTCGGCGTTGATCAAGAATACGCAAAGTGGCCGATAGAGGCCGGCTGGTGGTTGATGAAGCGGAAACGCCTGATCAAGAAGCTAGGTCTAAGGTGAATCGGGAATACTCAGCTTCGATAGATTCTCGGAAAAATCGTTCGGGCGGCATGATTGCGGTAAGGTCGAGAATGCGTGGCTCCAGTCGCAGAAGATCTGGTTTTCGGCGACCGGATAGCCGCACCCGATTCGGCTGATAAGCAGCCGATGTCGTCGCTCGCCAGCTAAGAAATGGGGCCCGTGTACTCGCCTCTCGCCGGGTAGTCATTCTTGATGGCGAAATCAAGCGCGCCGACGAGCTCCGAAAAGTGCGGTCGTACGAAGGGCATGGTCTGGGTCGAACCGTAATAGAGTGATTGCTCCGGCGTGACGAGAAACAGACCCGGCTCGGAAAACAATGCCGGTTCTTCAATCCCGATCGACGTTTTGCCTCGCGAGGTTGAAACATACAGGCCCCATTCACGCGCCTTGTCGAGTTTCAGGCCGTACCCGACCCGCAACTGGCCTGCTCCCACCTTATTAACCATAGCCCGAGCACGGTCTTCACCATCCGAGCTGATTGCGACCGTGCCAACGCCGCGCTCAGCGAAATCGGCAGCCCGCTGCTCGAATTCCGTCAGATAATTGGCACAGATCGGGCAATGGAGTCCGCGATAGAAACAAACAACAGTGCCGCGTTCGGATACTTCCTTTGAAAGATCGAAGACACCGTGGTCGACCGTATTGACGATCAATTCGGGCGTCTTCTGGCGTGGAATCAACATGCTTATCTCCTGATTGACGGTGGGGGAGCTCAGTGGTATCAAAAAATTAGGACAGATAATTACGATAAACCTAACCAGAACTCCGACATGAAGAAGCATGATCGTCTTTCGGCTCTCATCAACCGTTTCGAACTAGCCGTTCTTCCGGCCGATGGAGATCAGGCGAATCTTCTCATTCTCGAGGATCGCGGAACCGGCACGCCGACCCGCATCATCTTCTCTCCGCTGGAGGCGATCTCGACACCACCTTATGCAGATGAAACGCTGACATTCTCCGCCAAGGTCGATTGGGGCGGCGCCTCCAACCCTTTCTTGAGCGCGCTGCCCGACCCTGTCGAACTCGCGATCGACGACGAGTCCAACCTGATCCATATTGCAAGGTTTCTGCAGGCAGAAAGCGATGCGGAAAGGTGCGGTTCGAGCGCCGTCCTCGACCGGCTTGGCGAAGTTCTCCTTATCAGGGCATTGCGGTCGCAGCTCGAATGTGGAGCTACCAGCGCCAGTTTGCTGGGAGGGCTTGCCGATGAGCGTCTATCTCGAGCGATTGTGGCCATCCATGAAAATCCCGGCCGCCGGTGGCAAGGCGACGATCTCGCAGACCTAGCCGGGTTGTCGATCAGCAGGTTCTCGGAACTCTTCAGGGCTAAGGTCGGTGAAACGCCTGCCGCCTATCTGAGACGCTGGCGTCTACTCTTGGCACGGCAAGATGCCAAACGGGGCGATCGTATCCAGACCATCGCGCATCGTTATGGCTATGGATCTGGGGAGGCGCTCAGCCGGGCGTTCAAACGCGCTTTTGATCAGTCTGCAATAAGCCTGAGACATAAGCCGCAAGCAACAGAGAACGCATAACGGACGACATCGTTGCGTTGACCGATTCAAAGGATACTGGCACCTGACTATCAACCGAAACTTGCCATGCGTCGGAAGGCAGCGTTAGCCCCTGTTCGTCAATGTAGGCAAACCCGCCAAGGTTTATTTATCTCCGCGCAGCACGCACTATCGGCTCTTTACCCACGCGCCGAGTGATTTCCCGCTACTGCGGCCGGGTGTCGACCGTCAACTGAGCATCGAAGATATGATGGACGACCTGGAGCCAACAAGCGCACATCGGCGCTTGAGGCCAAAGTTGCTCAACATCAAGGCTTGTTAAGCCGCGATCAGGACGAGGACAGCAAGTACATTCAGCTCACCGATCTGATCAAGTTGATCGACGTTCACCCGATGCCAAAAAACGTACATCGTAGGACCAGCAAATCCCGTCAGCGAAGAGGTGCGGGGAGCGGAAGCGCTTTGCTGTAGTCGAGAACACTTTGGTAGATCGTCATGAACCGGAGATGGGCGCGTTCAATCACCGAGTTAGGTTCCTCGCTGCCGACTAGACGAACGTCCTCCCAGCGTACATGCCAAGCCGGCACATTGAGCTCACATGATACCTGCTGTTCCGCTCCAGTTTCGTGAAGAATGCCGGCTGGAATACCTGCGCGGCTCAGGATATCGTCGAGGACTTCCGGCACAACACCACTCCCCGGAACGAGCTTTTCACCTTTTTGCACATCACTGGCCGGGAAGTAGTAGCCTTCGATCGCCATATCTTTATTGGGAACAACGAACAGAACCTCGAGGGCAAGGCCGCCGCTGGCAATATGCTTATCAAGGCCCGCGGCGATCCGCAGATCTTCACAAAGCGATGTCAGATCTGCGGCATTATTCTGGCCTGGGGTGATCGCTATCGCAGCGACGACGCCGGCCTTCTGCTCGCGCTCGTGATAGACGCTATGACCCGGCAGTAGTTCGATCATGATGGTGCCATCATTCGTGAGCCTGAGTTCCGACGCACCGCTAATAGACGGCATTATCAACGCGAGCCCAAATAATCCCGCCGAAAGAAAAGCCTTCATCACTAAAATTCCTTGTTTGCCCCAATACGGTTTCGAAATCGGTTACTGTTCCCGACACGGTAGGTCTGGTGCCACCTGTCAGCTTCTCGATATTACACACTTGATGTCGCATTTAATCGACTGAAAATATATGTTGTCTCTAATCGATATCAATCAGAAATAACATCATCGAGAACTCGCCTCCCTCCCGACAATTGTTAGGCGCTGGCCATCAATGGAAGCTGCAAAGCGTCTACGATTGACCATCCCGACAATCTGGCTACGATCGGGACCATGCGTTGCTGATTGTCTTGGCGGCGTGGAGGGAGCGGCTAATCAGTCGTCCAGCATGACAGGCCAAGCGACACGAGCGAACGATTCGGGCACTGATCTGCAAATCTTGCCGGTTGGGCTCCTGTAAGTATCGCTTCTATTCCGGCCATTTGAGGATCAAGGCATTGCGACCAATCCCAGGCCGATGATGACGACGACGGGCGCGACCAAGGCTTTGACCAGTCGCACATAGCCAGTCTGGAAAGGCGATCGAAAGACGAGATCAACCGCCTATGCGGGAGCGAATACCGCTCTCGATGATGGCGAGATGTTGCTGAATCAGAATGACCTAGCGACCGGCCGGCGCTGGCCCTTCAGAGATTTTCGTTGATGGTTGGGGGTATGCTAAAGGGCTGGATCGAGAAGCAACCCGTTGCATAATAGGGTTACGGAATCACAGAACGGACCAACCAGTCCAAGTCTTCTTCTTCGCGCTATAAAATTCGTCAGCATCAAAAAACGAACGCGCATTAGGGCCAAATCAGGGGAGGAATGATGCCGAACATAAATACTGGGCGTCTCACGGTCGCTGTTGCTAGTCTCTTGATGGTCACCTCGACGCCAAGCCACGCTCGACTGGCAGATCGCCTTGAATGTGTCCCTTATAAGTCGATGGTTTGCTCAATTGATGGATGTCACGACGATCATGCCTCGAACCTGACGTTTAAGGTTGATATTCCAAAGAAAGTTTATGCCCGATGTGACGCGACAGGCTGCAGCAAACCGTTCAACGTGACGATCAAGCAAAGGGACAATCACCTTATGGTGAGCCATGACAGTGGCGTTTTCATGAGCATTCAAATCGTGGACATCAAGCTCGAAAACTTTGACTATTCTGAGCCGGCCGGGAGGTTTGCTGATATGGCCAGCAGTGACGTTGCCACCATCCTTAACTATGGCCAATGCTCACCGGCTAAGTGATTTAGGAGGGCTGTTTGCATTTTCACCGTCCTACACACTTCAAGCTGTGACGTTGCTATCGACTACCGCAGGTGAAGCTTCAACGGCGGTAGCAAGGAGGGTGTCGCTGGCGGGTCAGGTTCTGCATCTAACACCCTGCCTCGTAGTGCGGGCAATGCGCTTGAAACCGGACCCTACGGCAGGAATTCGTTTGTTGTGCGGGCTATCTCCCCGATTTCTGCCGCAAAGCTCGTTCCCGCTGAGTGCCATGTATGGACACGGAGCAAATTTAGCTTCGACCTTCTGAAAGATGGCCGAGCATCGACCGGAAACTTCCAGCAGGTTTAGATGCGAGCTGAGAAGGCCGGAATTCTGGATAGATTTCAAGATATTTGCCAATGAGCTGGTAGCCAAGAGCGTAGCCAATCCAATGCGGAAGATCGCCTTCACCAAAAAACCAGCGCATGTGATTGTACTCCTTGGATGCCCATTCCCGCGCTGCTGCATCAACATGGGTTCGCAGTTCGTCGAAGTTCACCGCACTTTCCCACGGTTCCGGCGGATCTCCATAAACCTCTTGAACGAAATGACCCGCTAATCCTTCGGTTACGAGCACTTCACCGAGCGTCTCACCGTAGCCGACAGTGTCCCAACGGCTAGCATGATGAAATTCATGAGCAATCACCCGCTCCAACGAACGGCCCATGTTGACGGCCAGGGCTTCATTCCCCGGATCGAGCGTCAAAAATACCAGACCAGGTTTGGGTGCATCGCCGCAGTGGCCAGTCTGCGGAATGACCCAGCAGCCTTCCTGAACGACGATGTCCAGAGGACCGAGATTCTTGAGGGCGGCAGTTGCTTCCACGACATTCGAAACTGCTGTGCGAACCTGTTCGATATACCGATCGAGTTGACCACGAGCGTTCAGGAAATGAAGGTCGATTTTCGGGGCGAGGGATGGTTTTGGCGCCATCATGTCACTCCTCTCTTCGACCAAGCGACGCACGGCTTGGATTTGTTCAACTCGACAGAATTGCTAAAGCATATAACACAAGGCTTCTACGAAAGAGACCGTGCTAGCTTCCGCCTTGGGTCAGCAACACGCATTAGATCCTGGTGGGATTATGCGTGCTTAGCCCTGGTTTGATGCCACAAGCGCTCCATCAGCTCGGCCGTTTACAGATACCTCGACGCCTTTATAGTCCGATAGGCTGCACGACAATTTGGTGGTGGATGGATCAGAAATCAGATGCAGATTCCGGAACTGACGACTGAACGGCTCAAATTACGCGCCAATGTACCAACGGATTTTGAAGCTTATGCAGCATTCTATGCATCGGACAGGGCTATTTTGAGGGGCGGCATCAAGTCTAGTCCACAAGCATTCATTCAATTCTGTGCGGAGATCGGGCATTGGGATGTTCGCGGGTATGGTTTTTGGGCAGTCGAAGAGAAGGACACCGGCGCGTATTGTGGGCAGGTCGGATGTTGGTTTCCAGATGGTTGGGCAGCAAGGGAAATTGGTTGGCTTCTGATTGCTGAGCATGAGGGAAAAGGCTTCGCATATGAAGCCGCGCTCAGAGCGCGGCAATATGCTTACGAAGTTCTGAAGTGGAAGGAAGCTGCGAGTTGCATCTCTGAAGGAAACGAGCGCTCCGTTCGATTGGCCGAACGGATGGGCTGTAGATTTGAACGTCGCCATCATCGCGACGGCATGCCGGATCACTTAGTGTATAGGCACCCTTTGCCGGCTGAATTGGTCGCTGATCGTTAAAGATTTTCGGTGGCCTTAGAGATCACCTAGTGTCTCTTCAGGGTCATGCTCCGCCTCCCCGTGGTCGTTCGGGCAGGTCAGCTTCGCCTAGCAGGTGCGGATACTATAGGCGATCTTGGCCTACTACGGAGGGTAACCGCCGCTTTGCTGACGCGAGCCAAGGTCGGCGCTATGCGTAAACCGTGCCAAGAACGGCCATTCGAAGCGATCAACAAGGATCGGAAAGAGCCTTAACACAGGCTGCGTATGTCGGCAGGTGTTGCGCATTGGTTAGCTTGTTCTGCAACGAGATCTTTCGCCTTGTCGGCAAGCATAGGTTTTCCGAGATGAAAGCCCTGGGCCTCATCGCAGGCTAGCTTATCCAGCATGGCCATTTGATGAGGATGTTCGACACCTTCGGCCACCACATGCAAGTCGAGCGAGCGGCCAAGCGTAATAATGGCTTCGATGATCCGTTGCGATTGTGCCGGTTGATCCGATGAGATGAGGAAGCTCCGATCGATTTTGAGCTTGTCGAATGGGAACTTGCAGAGATAGCCGAGGCTTGAATAGCCTGTGCCAAAATCGTCCATGGCTACGGACACGCCAAGGTCTCGGATGCGATTCAGTATATCGACCACGACATCGGTGTTGCTCATGAGCGTCGTCTCGGTGATCTCAATTTCCAAACGGAGCGATTCCAGCCCCGATAGGGTCAATGCTTCGCTGATGGTGGTTATGAGATTAGACTCTTCGAACTCGATTGCAGATATGTTGACCGCAATCTTTAGCGGACGGCTCCAGCTTGCTGCATCCTGACAGGCTCGACGCATGACCCAACGGCTGATCGTGTCGATGAGTTTGAGGTCCTCTGCGATCTGGATGAAATCGGCAGGTGGCAACAGACCTCTGGTTGGATGCTGCCAGCGAACCAGTGCCTCGAATCCCGTCAGGGTCATTGTCCTGACATCGAACTGCGGTTGATAGTGCAGGACCAACTCGTCACGTGCGACGGCGAGGCGAAGATCATTCTCCAGTTCGCGACGCTGTTGCAAGCGTTTTTCCATACTGAGTTCAAAAACGATTGCCCGCCGTCGCCCCTGGGTCTTGGCTTCGTAAAGAGCAACGTCGCCGGCGCGCAACAATTGATCCCGATCCTTCCAGGTTTTGTCGGCAGATACGATGCCGATACTGACACCAATCGAGGTCATTTGATTGTCAACCTCAAAGGGCTTGCAGAGACTTTCAATAATTTCCTGCGCAAGACTTTTTAATTCTTCGGATGTTACTCCCAGCTTTGGCAGGATGAGAAATTCATCACCGCCTGGGCGTGCCAGTAAATCACCGGACCCCAGTAGAGCCGTCAATCGACCCGTTGCCTGTCGTAGCAGATCATCGCCAGCGGCATGCCCAAACGTATCGTTGATCGATTTGAAGCCATCTAGGTCAAGGCAAAGCAAGGCCATTGCCTTATCGCCGTTCGCTGTCTCTTTCAGCCGCCGTTCGATCTCTTCGTAAGCGTAACGCCGGTTCGGCAGATGGGTTAGCGGATCATGAAACGCGAGGTGCTGAGCGGTCCGTTCTGCTCGTCTGCGCTCTACAGATTTGTGCCATCCAAAGAAGAACGGTGGCGCTACCGCCAGCACCAAGACCATTGTCAGTCCAATGGACAAGTTTCGAAATGCTGAAGCGAGTGAGCTGGCGATCGCGTTGTGATCCAGCTCGATTTCCAACACGCCGGCAAGGTGATCGTCGACAACGATTGGATGAAAATAGGATGTGATGAGATAGCCTCGAGCAATAGGAAGAATCGGCATTGTATGAGGCATGGTCGAACTGCCGCCTGAGGCATCACCGTGATCCATCCCTGCATGAGCCGAATGATGTCCATGATGCTCTTGGTCAGGCGGAACGTGTTCATCCGCCTGCCCGTGCGCTGACATGTTGATATCCCCATCGGAATGTCCGTGAACCAGCGGGGCATGTTCATGCGCTGGATTGTCGATATCCAATTTAAGACGCGACGTTCCAGACGCGAGTACGGCAGCGACATTGGTTTTGCTAAGTTCCCGATGGAACTCATCCTGTGATGGTGCGCCGCCCATCGTGAGCTGTTCGCCATGCCTGTTATAGAGCCGATAGCCCACCACAGCGCTGGTATCGATGCCATGAGCAAAGAACATCTGAGCATGGCTCGATAAGGGAGCACCCAAGGCAATCTCAGCGAGCTCCGGCACGGCATGTTCAATATAGGAAACCCATTGATCAGCCGTCGCGTTGGCATGTGCGCGAAGGACAGATTCTCGGCCGACTTTCGCCAATTGCTGGCTGCCGCCAATAATCGCCGCAATGCTGCACACAATTAGCGCAAAGCCAATTATAGCACTTCTAGGCATGCAAACTGACCAATGATGAAACGTGGGCATTCATGGCCAGTATCGTGGACGGACATTAATTTTTTGTTGTCGGAGGCCGCTTCGGGTCTACCACTGAAATAACGAGTTGGTTGCTGTTGTTGGGCTGTGGGAATGTGCGGTAACTCGCGTAGCGAGTTATCCACATTTCCATAGCGGCGGCCGCGATTTTTTCTCGTCATGCAGGTGGTGGGCGTAGTGGCCATCAAGTAGGTTGTCGTCCGGCGGGAGTGTGGCTCTTTGGGTCTGTGGTCCGGCTTGCCGGTTTCACCCCAGTTTGAAATGCCGCCCCCGTCACCTGCATCATCCAACGGGTCCACCGGGATGGTGCCGATCGCTTGCGATTGTGGCTTTGGTAGACAAGACCCGAAGGATGACCCTTTGGACCTTGTCGACTGAAGGAGTGATCGTTGGCGACTTCTGCCTCCTTGGAACTTCGTGTTGGGATCGATGTCGGGTCACGTTGTCATAACGTGGCGATCGGGCTGTCGGATGGCCGTCTGCTCGAGGAGTTCGAAATTACGCATACGGCGGCTGGCTTCGACGATTTCTTTCGTCGTGTTGAGACCTCGGCGAAACGCCATGCCGTACCGATTGCCGTGGCTATGGAAGGTTACAACGGTCACATCAGACCCCTCGACAGCTTGGTCGGCGCCAAGGGCTGGCCGCTGTTCAATGTCAATAATCTGAAGCTGGCCCGCTTCAAGGAGATCTTTCCGGCGGCCGCCAAGACCGATCGGATCGATACGAAAAAGACCCTGGAGCTGTTCCAGCTACGTGATCACCTGCCCATGGCGCGCGGTGTGCTCCAGGAAATCGTGCCGATCCCGGAAGAGAACCATGTCCTCAAACGCCTGTCGCGCCGTCGACGGCGTCTGGTCGACGAGCGAACGCGGCTGGGGAGCGCATTGCAGGCCGACCTCCAGGCGGTTTGTCCTGGTTTGTTGGAAATCACCCGAGAGGTCGCCAATTACTGGTTCCTGAACTTTCTCACCTGCCGCAAGGGGCTGCTCAAGCTTGCCCGCATTCGGCGCACAACCCTCGTCAATGTACCTGGTATCGGCGAACGGTTCGCTGACAGTATCCAGGCCTGGCAAAAGAAGGCGTTCTTCAGCCAAGATGCCGAACTGGTCGGCGATATGATCCAGCAGGATGCTGAGCGGATGCTGGAGCTGCATCATCAGATCAAGGCGCTGAAGAAACAGATGGCACGCGTCAACAGCAGCTCAGCGATCGCGCGTCAACTCGATACCATTCCTGGCTTTGGCACCATCTGCTGCGCAGAGCTCGCCGGCGAGATCGGCACCATCGATCGTTTCCGCAACGAAGCCAGCCTCGCCCTTTATCTCGGCATGGCCGCCCTCGATCATAGCTCCGGTAAGTCACGTCGCTCCAAGCGTTCCAAACATGTCAATGTTCGAGCCAAGGCGGCCATGCGCATCGCGGTCGATATTCACCGAAAACTCTGCCCACAATCAAAGCGCTATTACGAGAAAAAACGCGCCGAGGGCAAAAAGTACAACCAGGCCATCCGGGCACTCGGACGACATCTGTGTCCCGTCATCTTCAAGATGCTCAAGAACGACCGGCCATACAAAATCCAACCCTAATCCGATCACGATCCGCGCCACCTTTGGGACTTCAAATTTCCGCCGGGATGTTCATCTTTCCCCGCTAGCGCATGGCCAGCTGGTGTCTGCAAAGCGGCGATAACCGGAAAGCGCGCCGATCACTCGCTAAGTATTAGCTGGACAGGTTGACGCGAACCTCTCTCTTCGTCCTTCTGCCGACGCGCTTCGTGACGACACCTGGCATGGCTTTCCTGGCGAGCTGCACCGTTGCCGCCTCAAGCTGCTTTTCCCGCTCTCTGAGGACGGCGAGAATGTCTAGGACAATACGGGGCCAATAGGCTTCAGGATCGCTCCGTAGCTCTCTGTGGGCCTCTTGTGAGACGAGTTGCCGGTTCATGGCGCCTTGGTCCTCTGAAAGAGTTGTCGGTGTCTCCTGACAGATCAGCAGCGTAGCTTTTTTACTACTCGTCAAACAGATGGTCGAACGTGAACGAGATGATGCCCATGTCTTCCCCGGCTTCCTTCCATTTACGTTGAACCGCCTCGATCAGCTCAGTCTGAAAACACCTCGGATAGCTTTGCGAGCCATGCATGTGACGATCGTCGCCGTTCCGACCGCTGCAACGGTCCAAGCATATGTTCCGATTAGAAGAAGAACATATTCCGGGATGTTGGCGGCCGGGCCTGTCATGTCGGTCAGGACGTGGCAGGCTATGGGAGCGAGGATCAGGGACGTCACTAGAACGAGCTTGGTCAGCGAGTCTGAATTAGGCTCGCTCTTTACCGAACGCAAAGAACGGGCCAGGTTGCCGTCTGCCGAGGGAGTTGTGGTGATAGCCATTGCTGTGGCTCCTTTACGCAGAGTGAGCAGATGATGTGCAAGTCGTCTCCTTCAGTGATGAACTTTCTTTCCACCTCCCTCGGCAACCGCCGATTTCTTGTTTATCAATTTGTCCAGGTCGCCTTGATCCACTAGCCTCAAAGCTCGACTGAAAGCGAATTCCAGAGCTGGCTTATTGCCGCCGTCATCGGTCCATTTCTTATGATAGCACTCGGCAATTTCGGCGACTTTCGGTAGATCCAGCATCAGCCTGGCGATGCCCAGGGCAAGAAGGCTTTGTGGGTTGGTCCCGCGCTTAACAATGAACTGCATCAAGTTGGCCATAGCGATAATTGCGATGGCGTCGTTTTCCTGGTCCGTAAGATCCTGAAGTGCGAGGGAAAGCCCTCGGCATCTGTCAAAAGCTTCCTTGCGATCGATCAATCTGACGTCGTGTTCTTCAGGTTTCTTTGGTGCCGACATAGCTAATTCCGTGCAGTTCGAGGAAGTGGATGCCGTTCTCTTCATAGACCCTTCGCAGGGCTTTGAACGTTGCCTGAGATCCTGATCCAGAGCTTTCGAAATTTGAGACTGTCTGCCGGTGAATGCCGGCGGCTTTTCCTGCATCGGTAACGTTCCATCCCAAAAGGCCTCTTGCCGCCACGGATTGTTTCCCGGTGATGAACAATACCGTCTCCTATTGAAACAATTTCTTTTACAGGTGTCGAAATATGTCTGTACGATCCGCCTCGTCAACAACTATTTGCAGGAGGGAACGGTGTGTTCCGAAGCCGACGAAGTTTACGAGCTGGACGGGGCGCGGGTTATCCGTAGAACGGCCAAGGCGATCATGGTCCAGATCAAAGGAGAAACGTTCTGGATTCCAAAGAGTGTGGTTGAGGAAGAATTCAGAGGGTCGGTGCTGGTGGAGTTCTGGTGGCTGAAGAAATCCGGTAACTTGTCGAAGCTCGAGGCCGCCAGGAGTCCGTTCGGATCAAGCGGTGACGCCACTGCGGCCGATCTGACCGGCCGTCTCGAAGCCCGGTTGGCCGCATAGAAAGGGAGCTGTCATGGATGAATGTGGCGACGGTGAGAGGGGCATTTATGTGATCAATGGCATCCCGCTCATTCCAGCTCCCGTTCTCGCTGCGAGAATTGGCGTGGATCGATCTTTCCTGACAATGGCCATAGGGATGTTCATCGCGAGAAATGAGAAGGCGGCGTTGTTCTTCCCGAGATTCAAGGATTGCTACGGCGTGACGCTCGAAGGCGCTCTCCTCCTTCGAATTGACCCTGCGTGGACTGAGAAACATCGGGATAATCCCAAGCTCGGGCAAGCATTGGCCGATATCATAACCACCTTGCGATGGCTCCGATCGAAGAGCGATCCAGAGAGGGTCAAGTTTATCGACAGCATCTTTCTGCCAGGGTGAACGTCGTCACGGCTGCATATGCCTCTGTCCACAGACAAGCGGCTAGCTGACCAAAGCCTTATTCCTGCTTCGTGCCGATTATGATGATAACCTGTTCCTCCAACTGCCAAACAACATGGTGCTATGCCGAGGGTGTTATCTGAAGGTACACCGCGACGTCCATGGCCCTTCGGAAGAATAGCTCTACATCAAGAGGATGTGTGATTGCGCCGGTGGATTTCAAAACTGGGACAGTCTCAAAATGCGGTCGATTTTCAAGCTTCATGAAGCGATTTCAGACAGTTTCATTGAACATGCAAAATCTTCCATCAATGACCTAAAGAAAGAAGACGCCGTAGAATATAATAAATTTCTTCTAGATAGAATACTAAACATTCGCAAGATAAAAAATCGAACCGCTCTAATGCTTATTACAATAGTATTGATACAGGCAATTTATGTTTCGGGATCTTCTGTAGAAGTTTCAATAATATCCATTAAGATAAGCGATCCTATTTGGTCATATAGCATGTTGTTTGTCGCAAGTAATTTAATCGCCATGCTTTTTCTTCTTCAGCATATGTATTGTTTGTCTCTTTTGACGATTGCCGAAATATCCATTGGAAAATACCATTCCAGGGGCTGGTTATATGTTTTTTCGGCTTCCGATAGCAATGTTTGTGTAGGCTACCTCTCCTACCTAAATGAAGCCAAAATCGGCCGCTTAATTCTCTGGACTTACAAGGCGAGTATATTTGTCTTCGGTGTTATATCAGCCATCACCTACCAGCTTGTGCAGATAAAAACGATATCGAGTTTCTTGAGTCATATCAGAGAAAATCACCCTCTATTGATTCTATCCATATGCTTCATTTTCATAGTCGATGTTTTGTTACTTGCGCTAACTACCTTGACCATTGGACAACATTCCAGCCGCCGAGCCTCTCGCATCGGCGTGTTCCAGAAATCCTCTTTAACAAGCGGCCTTAGGCAGCCCCAGAAAGGCCTTGATAAGGTCAACGTCACCCCACCCTCACCAACTGCAACACAGACCACCACGACCACCTCGGCGCCTTCTCGACGGCATTCGGCCCGTCGTCCTTGAAGGACTTACAGGGCTGCCTCGGCGTCCTGTAAAGCCAGGCACGAACGCCCAGCCTCGCTGTAGCCGAGTTCGGTGGTGCGCATGATCTGCACAGGCCGCCACGGCATCACGTCGGGCGTCGTTGCTTCGTTCATTTTCGCCCAAAAGCCTTCACTGCCACTCTCAAAGATAGGGCTGCTGTTGAGCAACCTGTCGGGCTTCTTCCATGTCCGGACCATCATCCTTACTATTCGGGACTGTAACTTTTGTCATATTTTCGACTTCATCGAATAGCTCGTTCGGCCTACAAACGCGCGATGGATCAGAGTCGAGAAAAGCTCTTTCATCGACAGTGAGCCTTTTCGCAAATATGTCAGCCTCACCATTAGGTCCTGATTTCTTCAGAAAAAGAAACAAACCAACATCGATCGCAATAGTACCTTTATGATCACGAAGGCTTTGAATAAGATCAACCGTGGCTTTGGAAATGCCAGTGGCAATGTCTAAACTACCTTTTCCGTATAGAACGTTTTCGATTACTTGCGCGCGGTCTAGAACTTTTTTGCTCTTGGAAAGATTGCTGAGTTTAAAGAAGGCACGGCGCCACCAAGAACCACGGCGCCATTTCTCAGCCGCTTCTAGGTCATAGCCTAGTTCGTTCAATAAAGTCTCTGTACTCGAAAAGAGCTCTTCTGCGTCTTCGCGTGATCCATCCTTCACATAGATGATCGCACTTAATGTTTGGAAAGTGGCTCCCTCAGATTCACCGCCGCCTAGGTCAGAGTGTGTGACGTCGGCCACAACAGATAGATCTGGTCGTTTCCTAGTGTTCTGCACTCCACTGCCACGTCGGCTGGTATTGATGGAGTTTCGCGGACCGCTGCCCGCCACTCCCTCTTTGAAGACTATTTCGCGACGCTCGCTGCGAACCTGCGCCTCAAAACTCAAGGTAGCGGTCGGGCGGGCCTCCAGGCGCTGCAGGCCGATAGGTTCTTGTGTCTCTTCGCAATAGCCGTATGAGCCATCGTCGATCCGCTCGATAGCCGCGGCGATTTTCGAAAGAAGCTTCCGCTCACGATCACGGGCACGCAGCTGAAAGCTGCGCTCTGTTTCAAACGAAGCCCAATCACTCATATCGGCCAAGCGATTGTCTTCTTCCTTAAGCTGACGCAAGGTTTCGCTGGAGCCACGCAAGATTTCTTCACGCCACCTCATCAGCTTGCGACGAAAATACTCTTGCTGTTGATCGTTCATATAAGGTTCGTCCTCGCTTGGACGATAGTCCTCGGTGTTGAGGTCCGACATGCATCCTCCAATCGCCCAATGTGGCGTCATCGTCACTAAGACGAGTCAGCCGGAACGTTGTTTTCAACCTCAAGAAGACAAGTGACTCTTTGTAATTATACTAAAGTGTTAGCAGTTCGCCAGTGGCAGCTGTGGGTCATGCCGTTGCATTAGGGCACCTTCACCGGGTGCGGGCTAACGGTCCGAAACCGGCCTCTACTGCAGGAATTTGCTCGGGACGGTCGGTATCCGCCCGTTTTCTGCCGCAACGCTCGTGCTCAGGATGTGCCAACACCGGCCACTCGTCCGCAAGATGACGTCAGTTACTGCCTTGTTCGACGAACCGGATAGCAGCGGATGCTATGAGCGCCAGGAATGAACGTGACGCACAAGAGCATCGACATGAGCTGGCGGCGTCGTCTTCACGATCCCATGCCCAAGATTGAAAACAAACGGACCCTTGCTCATGGCGCGCAACAGTCGTTCTGTCTCAGCTCTCATTGCAGAACCACCGGCAACAAGCAGTTGAGGGTCAAGGTTGCCCTGAACACATCGCCCTAAGCTGCGTTGGATACTCTCTGCTGCCCAATCGAGCGGGACGGTACTATCCAGTCCAAGACAGTCAGCCCGTGTTGCCTCGATATAGCCGCGATACAACAGGCCTGCTCCTCTGGGGAAAGCGATGACAGGGATTTGCGGGTGTTTGGCGTGCAAGGCGCTAACAATGGATTGGACCGGCCGAACACACCACCTATCAAAGAAAGGTTGAGGAAGGATTCCAGCCCAGCTTTCAAACAACTGGATTGCTTCAGCACCCGCTTCGATCTGGCGATCCAGATAGTCAATCACGGCTGTGACAAGAAGATCAATCAGTGGCTGGAAGCCATCGGGATCACTCAATGCCCATTGCTTGATCGTTGCATGCTCGGAGGCTCCGCCGCCACGGCCCTCGACCATGTAGGTGGCAACAGTCCAGGGCGCTCCGGCGTAGCCGACCAGCGCAACATCTGTTGGCAGCGTTGCTTTGAGCAGCCGGACCGTTTCATAGATCGGCGCCAATTCTTCGTGGAGTCGAGCAAGGCTCAGATGCCGCTTTACATCCTCAGCCGAGCGGATCGGAGGGCTGAGCACGGGACCGTCACCTTCTTTGTACTCCAAGACCTGGCCCAGAGCGGCAGCGATTTGCGGGAGGTCAGCGAACAGGATTGCGGCATCGAGCTGAAAGCGTCTGAGGGGCTGAAGTGTCACCTCGGCGGCATGCTCTGGTGAATTGCACAAACGAAACATGCCACCGGCTTCATCGCGCGTACGAAGATATTCCGGCAAGTATCGTCCAGCCTGACGCATAAGCCAAACCGGCGGCCGCTCCGTGGTTTCGCCTGCAAGCGCACGCAGCATCAGCTTCTTCGGAGGGGTGTTCATGGCAATATGTGTCAATGCATCATCGATCTGGATGGACGTCGAACTCACGCTTTCGCCGTTTATGCAACGTAGGTTTACCGATCCACCGCGAATTCCGCTAGAGGCCGGTCAGGGTCAGATTGGCCATTAAGCCAGCGTGCCAACCAGCGGCGGCTTTCTCCAGCAACTTTGGATGCTACGAGCCTGGCTTCGGAAGTTTGGGTTTTGTCTCGGCAAAGGCCTCTCTGGCTGATATCGCGCTCCACCAGGTGCAGAGGCGATCGTATTTTCCAAAGATGGCCTGTCCTTCTTCTGATTCGATGAAGTAGGAAATCATCGGCGCAAGGTGGAGGTCGGCCAAGGTCAGTGTATCGTTCACAAGAAACTCGTTTCCGGATGCAAGACGGTTCAAGCCTTCAAGAATGCCTGGAGCAGCTTCCAAGCCACGATGGAATTCCATAGGATCGGACGGACGGCCTATCATTGGTCCCATAACGCCGTGCGAGAACACCTGCCTTACCAGCGGCCAATAGACGTAGCTATCGACGATCGAAATAATCTGGCTAACGCGTGCTCGGGCTTCGAGCGTGGACGGTTGAAGCATTGGCCCATCAAAAAACGCCTCATCGACATAGCGTGTGATGGCCCCTGTTTCAAAGAGAACGAAGTCATCATTGACCAGCGTCGGAACGCGACCAAACGAGTGCATCATAAGATAATTCGCTGGTAGATCGTCGGCAAACGGATTCACTTCGACCCATCGGTAACCGACGCCTTTTTCATGCAACGCAAAGCGCGTGATCCATGCATAGACGCTGTATTGATAGCCATGAAGCTCGACTGACATACCACATCTCACCAGATCGTTCTGCAGGAACAGCGATTGCTATTGTTACAGCCCAAATAGGGCTAGGGAAGTAGCTACGGGGTGTCCACCTTGGTTCAATTGTGTGAACCAGCGAAGGCTCATCAAGGTCCGCTTTCGCGGGGATAGCGTGAACGATTGCTTTTGCAGGGCAGCAGGCTCGCATCCTGCCGCCCTCGCGTCTACCGCGCCACCTCAAGCGCAATCATTCCGAAGAAATACACCGCGACCGCAAAGCCGGCGATGGCCAAAACTGCCGATAGGACCTGGAACCAGTCCCACCGGCGATGTCCCGGCACGTCACCGCCTTCGTTTTGCCAAGGTGCCGTCGATTACGGCGTCAACGAACCAGATGACGATGGCGAGGGGAATGCCGCCTGCGATGAGAGCGGCAATCATGCCGAGCGTGAAAGGTCCCATGGCTCACGCTCCCTTCAGCAAAGAGGAAGCGCGGCGGCAAGGCATCGGTCGCTTGCCGATCCTGATCATGGGCTGCTCGACGAACCTGTAGCAGGCCCAGGAGGCGAGAAGCGCCAAAGCGAGGGATGGTAACCATGCCTGCCAGTCGTGCGGCCCCCAAGGCAGGAACGACGCCGCAAGATGGTTCATGGCCGTGTGCAGCAAATAGAGGCTGAAGCTGATTTGGCCGATGAAGATCATGAGGCGGCAATTGAGCACCCATCGGGCGAGGCCGGTGAGATGGCCAGGCTTGGCGTAGAGAATGCCGGCCAGAGCAAAGACACAAACGAGCGGTTGCAGGGTGAACTTGATCGTGTCGCGGAAGGTTGACACGTCGCCATAGGCCTTGATGATCACCATCAACGCCAATGCCGCAAAGATCATCCGAACCCCGGCGTAGCGCTTCAGCAGCTCGCCGCGGGCCATCACGGCCACGATGCAGCCGAAGAGGATGCTGTCCATCCGGGTTTCGGAGCTGTGGTAGAGCGCTCCCGCATGGCGCTATCATCAAGCTCGAGCGTCAGGACGTAGCCAGTGCGGATAACGAGGCAAGCCAGACATAGCGTAAGAAGAACGCGAACCACCGGCCGCCCGGTCGACACCAGCCACAGAAGGAGTGCCGGGAACAGGAGGTAGAAGTGCTCCTCGACGGCCAGGCTCCAATGCTGGTTAAGCGGCCCCCAAAACGGGTTCCAGTTCAGATGATAGTTTTGCAGGAAGAAGAGGGAGGCGAGCGCTTTTTTGGAGTCGATCCAGTCTTTCCCGACATGCCCCTCTATCAGCGCAACGACCATCAGCGTCGTGACGATGGCTGGCATCAGACGGAAAAACCGCCGCCTGTAGAAGGCGAGCAGATCGATGCTGCCGGTGCGGTCGAACTCTCGAAGCAGGAGGTGGGTGATCAGGATTCCGCTGATCACAAAGAACAGCGTGACGCCGAAGCCGCCCGGAATGCTATCGATCTTCGTGAAATGAGAAGCAACGACGATCGAGATCGCTACCGCGCGCAAGCCGTCGAGGGAATGGATGCGAGCCGGCGGCGGCCCAAAGGGAACCGGGGACAGGTCAGATTGTGGGGTAAGCATTGCAACGCTCCAGTTGGAACGCTGCCTGAAATCCATTTGATGACTATACGGTGACTGAAACTGAAAAAGGATCAGAAGTCAGTCATCAAATTTGGGCTAAGTCTTTGAAAAGATGGTGCCCAGGGACAGAATCGAACTGCCGACACGCGGATTTTCAGTCCGCTGCTCTACCAACTGAGCTACCTGGGCGTGAACGTCACTATGACGACGAAGCAGCATTCTTATAGAGATCGAAAATCTTCATGTCTAGGCGGAGCCGGTGATCATTCCTGCGATTTAAGCATCTCCGATCGTCAAAACTGTTTTGATCATCGGCACGCCATTTAGGAGGAGAGGCAGGGACCTGCTTTGTTCGTTGGCTTTTTGATATACTGATCAAGGAATCTCCGGCGAATCTCGCATCCATACCGCTGAACTCGGTTCTCCTGCGCAACTTAGCCTTGGTAACCGAATTGGGCCGGCAGCCAGAGGACAATGTCCGGGATAAGCGTCATGATCAGGAGGGCGGCCAGTAGGGCCAGCAGGAAAGGCCAGATCTCACGGATGATGTCGCGAAGGGGTGCGCCGGTGGTGGCGTTGATGACGAACAGCAGGATGCCGTAGGGCGGGGTGATCAGGCCGATCATGGTGTTGACCACGACGACCACACCGAAATGCACCAGATCGATGCCAAGAGCGATGCAGGAAGGGATGAAGATCGGAATGATCACCAGGAGAATGGTCGAGGCATCGAGGACGCAGCCGAGGATCAGGAGAAGGAGGTTGACGATCAGCAGGAAGGCGATTGGCGACAGATCCATCGAGCGAAGCGTGCCGGCGACCAGGCTCGGGATATTTTCGGTGGCGACGATATAGTTGAAGATTAGCGCGCCCCCAATCACCAGGCCGACCGCCGCCGACGAACGGGCGCTGCCGGCGAGGATGTCGTAGACAGTTCTGAGCTTCAGGGCACGGTAGAAGAAGGCTGCGAGGAGGAAGGCGTAGGCGGCGGCAACGGCTGCTGCTTCGGTTGGCGTCGTTGCACCGCCATAGATGCCGAACAGCAGGATCGCCGGCATCAGGAGGGCAGGGAAGGCTTCGACGGTAAGCCTGGGCAGGGCACTTAGGGGCACGGCTTCCTCGACACCGAAATCCCGTTTTCCGGCGATATAGGCGACCATGGTCATGAGCAGCGCACCCATCAGAAGACCGGGTATGATGCCGCCGAGGAACAAATAGCCGACCGAAGTATCCGATACCAAGGCATAGAGCACCATCGGGATGGAAGGGGGAATGATCGGACCGATGGTGGCGGACGCTGCCGTGATCGCCGCGGCGAAGCCCAAGGTGTAGCGGCCGTCCTTGGTCATCATCTCGATGATGATCTTGCCGATGCCGGCGGCATCGGCGATCGCGGAGCCCGACATGCCGGAGAAGATCAGGCTGGCCACGACGTTGACATGACCGAGCCCGCCTCTGAAGCGGCCGACGGCGGCGACGCAGAAATTCAGCAAGCGGTCACTGATCGTGCCAGCGTTCATGATGTTGGCGGCGACAATGAAGAGCGGCACGGCCAGAAGGATGAAGCTTGTGTACAGGCCTTGGAGGATCTGCTCGGACGCCAGGGCCAGGTCCTGGCCGGCAAGCGCAAGATAGACGATCGCGGCTGCGATCATCGAGAGAGCAATCGGTGCACCGATGGCAGCGAGCGCAAACAAGACTGCCAGACAGAAACAGAAGGCGACGCTCATTCGTTCGAGCCAGGCGGCGCTGCTCGAAAGGCGCCTACGATTTGCCATAGGCAGCGAACAATGACGGCGAGCGCGAAGATCAGATAGATGCTGAACACATAGTCGAACGGGATCTTCAGGAGCGATGTCTTTTCGATCGCCATGAAACCGATGAAATCAGCTGTGGCCGGCAAGGAAAAGCCAAAGGTTGCGATCAGGCAGAGGGCGGTCAGGATGACAAAGATGCGTTTCAGCCCGGGTCTCGCCGACTCGGCAAGAACAGTGAAGCGGACATGATCGTCATGGCGGAGCGTGAAGGCTGCCGACCAGAACACCAGCCAGAGCCAGGCGATCAGGCAGGCTTCGAGAGTCCAGCCCAGCGGCTGGCGGATGACATAGCGGGTAAAGATCTGGAGAATGAACAGCACGAAAATGGCGGCGAGCAGCCCCGCCGCCACACTCTCCGTGCCCCGCTTGAACCAAGCAAGCAAGGTCCTCATCCCAGGCCTCTACCGCCGGACAGACACAACCTTAAAGTCAAGGGGCCGGGACCGTTCCAGCTATTGGACGGCGTTGATGCGGTCGAGCATGCCTTCCGGCCAGTCCTTGGAAAAATCACTTTCCAGATACATGGCCTGCACGCGCTTGCGGAACGCATCGACATCGGGCTCGTAGACCTCGAGGCCTTCGCCCTTGAAGAACTCGACCAATTCAGCCTCATTGGCCACGATTTGCTCGGTCGTCCAGGCGGCAGCGTCCTTCGCACCCTGTTCCACCGCTGCCTGCTGCTCAGCGGTCAGCCCGTCCCAGACCTCCTTGGAAAAGGCATAGAAGTTCATGTCGGCCAGATGGCCAGTGAGGACGATCTGATCGGTGACCTCGTAGAACTTCTTGTCCTTATCGGTCGGCAGCGGGTTGTCCTGACCGTCGATGGCACCGGTCTGGAGGCCGGTGTAGACCTCGGTAAAGGCCATCGGCGTCGGGTTGGCGCCAAGGGCTTGGCCCAGGAACTGCCAGGCATCGGTGCCGGGCATGCGGAGGTTCACGCCATCAAGATCGGCTGGCGTGCTGATTTTCTTGTCGCCGCGAAGATTGAGCTGGCGCGTGCCGAAATAGACCACGGTCAGCAGCTTTACGCCGAGCTTGTCTTCGGCAAGCTGGTACATTTCAGCACCGATATCACTTTCGAACACCGCGCGCTGATGCTCCGGCCCGCGCATCAGATAGCCCGCCGTGAAGATCGACCATTCCGGGATCAGCTTCGCCAGTTCCTGCGCTGATGTGATCGACATCTCCAGATTGCCGCGGGCAATAGCGACAAGCTCGGTGCCCTGCTTGAACAGCGTGTCATTGTAGTGGGGTTCATAGTCGGCAAAGTCCTTGACCGCATCGGCGAAGATGTTGGTTAGTCCTTGGCTTCGCCAATCGGTCTCGGTCGCCGGTGTCGACATCCGGATCTTGATATTCTCTGCTGCAGCACCGCAAGCGATGCCGCTGATCGCGACCGTCGCGATCATCAATGTCTTCAGGCTTTTCATGGCGTGTCTCCCTTTGAGGCCCCTTTATCGGGATTTTTCTTGCGGATTCTTGTCGGTTGCTTAGTTCCAAATCATTGAACGCTGCCGCCGGATGCAAGTCAATCATGCCTGCCTCATCCCACGCAGCTCTATTCTAGAAAAATAGCGTCTTTTCAATCGATTAGACGCTCCAAGCAACAGCTTTCGAATCATTGGCGGCAAAACTTCGTCATAAACGACAATCATATCCGGAAAATTCAATTTATTGGCGAAGAAGATGTGCTTATCAATTAATGGTTGAAAAATGCCATTTTCTCAATCATGTTCAGGTCGTTGAAGCGATGTTTGGTGGTCTTGCCAAAGCGGCATGATCGCCTCTTCCAGCACCAGGAAAGGTTTGGTTGAGCATGGCAACTTGGATGGCAAACTCGATCTCATCGACAACGAACATAGAAGACCAGACCAACGAGAAGATCATCCAAACCAAGCCTAAAGTTCAAGCTTCCGCTCATCTGACCGATCAAGCGGCGGATGATCGGTCAGCCCTCCAGCGAAAGCGCAGCAACCTCGCTATCGGTGCGCCGCTGACCGCGGCTTTCATTGGTGGGGCGTTGGTTTTCGAAGGCCTGGCGCAGGCTCAGGAGCTGGAACAAGACGAAGAAGATGCCGGTGTTGCTTCCACTGAGACGTCGACCTCGCTGAGCGCCGGGGCGAGCGAAAATGGTAGTGCCGCGCAGGTCCAGCAGGTCAAGGCCGAGCCTTTTCAGCAAGCAGAGGATGATGTGAGTGCAGCCGAGGGGCCGGCGGCGCCTGC
Organism: Geminicoccaceae bacterium; assembly: GCA_965204405.1. Classification (GTDB taxonomy): domain Bacteria; phylum Pseudomonadota; class Alphaproteobacteria; order Geminicoccales; family Geminicoccaceae; genus JANQPX01. Next base: position 2,818,457 of record CBDBEN010000005.1, on the reverse strand, counting down.
CAGCGAGAGTGGCGAGGCGCCGGCTGTTCAGGCCAGCGGACAGGCTGCGACGCCCTCCATTGAGGCAAGTGGCGCAAGCGAGGGCATCGACACAGGTGATTCGGCAAGTGGCGAAGGCGGCGGCGCCATCAACTTCTTCTCCATCAATGTCGAAGGGGGCAGCACGGAAGACACGGCCGTCGATCCCTATGTCGACCAGACCGTGCTTGGCCGCAATGTCATCGTCGGAACGTCTGGGGACGACGTTATCGAAGGAACAGCGGGCGATGACAAGATCCTCGGCCTCGCCGGCGACGATGTCATTCACGGCAATGCCGGCAATGACCTTCTGTACGGCAATGAAGGGGATGACAAGATCAATGGCGGCACCGGCATTGACCAGCTTTTCGGCGGATCCGGAGACGATTACCTCGAAGGGGGTGATGACGACGAATTGGATTTGCTGAACGGTGGTCTCGGGGATGACATTCTGGTGGTCAACGGCCAGCATGATCTTGCCCTGGAGCATGAAATCGACGGCGGTGACGATCTGCAGATCGTTCGCGACGGCTATGCTCAGGAAAAGGGAACCGTGGCCGAGGGAACCACATTCGTTTTTGCCGACAATATTGATGCCGGCAATCCCCTTCCGGAAGGCGCTGCTCTCGATACGCAGTCGATGGATCCCGGCATCGAGAATCTCGCCTTTGAAGGCATCGTTGACTACGACGCGTTCGCCGACGACTTCAACAACCGCCTGACCGGCAATGACGGCAACAATTTGCTCTATGCGGGCGGCGGCGACGACATCGTTGCCGGCGGGGCAGGCGATGATCGCCTGATCGGCGGCGAAGGGCGGGACGACCTCAGCGGAGGTGCAGGCAACGATATTCTGGATGGAGGCGAAGATGATGACGTGCTGCACGGCGGGGCCGGCGACGACATTCTCATCGGCGGGCTGGGCGAGGACGAACTCTATGGTGAGGCCGGCAATGATAGCTATCATCTCGGCCTGAACGACATTGCGATCGATTCGGTGTTCGATCACGAGGGGGCCAACCGCCTGGTTCTCGAAGGTGTGGACGGTGAGACCATCGAGGCATCAATTTTGGGCAACGATCTCTACGTCACCGCAGATCAAACACCGATCGCCAAGTTCAGCGACTATGTCGGCAATGAGACTTCGCTTGCCGGGATCGAATTCGGCCAAGGGCTGAAAACGGTCGAATCGCTGCTGGTGGATAATTCCGGGCTCAACGCCGCCATCGCTGAGGTTGCCGCCAAACAGGCTGAAGCCATCGCCAACGACCCGCGCTTTGCCCACGACGATCTCACTGATCCTACCGTCATCGGCAGCAATGAGGGTGAAGCGCTCATAGGAACGTCCGGCGACGATTGGCTGAGCGCTCTCGATGGAGGTGACCATCTTCATGGCAATGACGGCGACGATATTCTCGAGGGCGGCGACGACCGGGACCATCTGAAGGGCGGTGCCGGCGACGATCGTTATCTGTTCAAGGCGAGCGATAAGGGCAGCAGTGACCTGATCTACGATACCGAGGGGCAGAACCTTGCCGAACTGCAGGGGTTCGGCCGAAGCACGCCGGAAGCTGCTCTGATCGGCAATGACCTTCGCATCTCAGTCAACGATGATCTGCTGTTTACCGTCAAAAACTATGTCGGCCATGAAGATGCCTTTGTCGGCATCCAGGCTGGTCAGAGATTCTTCGAAACCGACGATCTTCTGGCCTAGTAGACTGTCCACGGCATCGGCGTGGTGAAGGCACTGGATCCTACCCAAGCGACCGGGGCTCAGGGATCTGTCCGGCTCTGATCGCGGCAACCAATCCCAGGGCTGGAGAAAGGTCCTGCTGAACGAAGAAAGCCGTGCTTTCCAGACGGTCCTTCGCATCAGCTTGGCCTGACTCCTCGGCGAGCCGCATGCCTTTGGCGAGGAGGAAACCACCGAGCACGGTTGCGAACATCCGTAGATAGGGCGTAGCACCTGCTGCGCGGGCATCGGGATCCACCTCACGGCTCTGCAACCATGAGGTGGTGTCCTCGAGGATCATGAGCGCCGAACGCAGCGTGGTCTTGATGCCACCTTCTTCAAGCAGCGCGATCTCGCCGCGAAGCTCTTCGAAGAGAGCGGTGACCGCTTGCCCTTCAGATAGAAACAATTTGCGCCCGACCAGGTCCTGTGCCTGGACGCCATTGGTACCCTCGTAAATCATGGCGATCCGGGCATCGCGCATGTGTTGGGCCATGCCGGTTTCTTCGATATAGCCCATCCCGCCATGGACCTGCACAGCCTCGGAGGCGATCTCGAAACCTATATCTGAGCACCAGGCCTTGACCAGCGGGATAAGAAGATCGACCCGGTCCTTGGCAGATCGCTTCTCCGGGCCTTCGGGGAGCTGGAAGGCCCGATCGAGGGCGGCTGCGGTGACATAGACCATGGCACGCATCGCCTCGATCCTGCTTTGCATGGACATCAGCATGCGCTTGACATCGGGATAATCAATGATCTTCGCCGGATGCACCGATCCGTTCTCTGCGCGGAGACCCTGGACCCGTTCATGGGCATAGGCAAGCGCAGCCTGATAGGCCCGCTCGGCGAGACCCAGTCCCTGGAGGCCAACCGCGAGGCGGGCATTGTTCATCATGGTGAACATCGCCTTCATCCCGCCTTGCTCCTCGCCGACGAGATAGCCAATCGCCCCCTCATTGTCGCCGAAGGACATGACACAGGTCGGGCTCGCGTGAATGCCGAGCTTGTGTTCAAGGGAGACCGGGCGAAGGTCATTTCTGGTGCCAAGCGACCCGTCTTCGTTCACCAGGAACTTCGGCACGATAAACAACGAGATACCTTTACTGCCGGCTGGTGCCCCGGGGATCCGGGCGAGAACCATGTGAATGACGTTGTCGGTGAAGTCGTGATCGCCATAAGTGATGAAGATTTTAGTGCCGTGAATCCGGTAATGATCGCCCTCGCGCACCGCCCGTGTCTTGAGCGCACCAACATCGGTGCCGGCATGGGGTTCGGTCAGGCACATGGTCCCGGTCCATTCACCGCTCACCAGCTTGTCGAGAAAAGTGGCGCGCTGCTGATCGGTGCCGAATTTCAAGAGGAGCTCTATCCCGGCTTGGGTAAGAAGCGGGCAAAGCCCAAAGCCAGTGTTTGCGCTATGCCACATTTCGGAAACCGCAGTCGCCACCGTCCAGGGTAGCCCTTGGCCGCCATAGTCTTCGGGAAATTGCAGACCGTTCCAGCCAGCGTCAACGAACTGGCGATAAGCCTGCTTGAACCCCTCCGGCGTGCGCACCACACCGTTTTCAAGACGGCTACCTTGCTGATCGCCAATACCATTCAAAGGCGCGAGCTCGCCCACGGCGAATTTCCCCGCCTCATCGAGGATCTGGTCAACCAGATCGGAATCGACCTCTTCATAGCCCGGCAAGGCATTCAGGTTTTCGATGCCGATCATTTGGTTCAGCACAAAACGCATATGATCGAGCGGCGGGGCATAAGTGGTCATCAACTTTCGTCCAAAAGCTGCGGCAGGGCAGGGCTCGATCTCATCTTACAGGATAGCGCCCGGGTTCAGAATATTTTTTGGATCGAGTGCCTGTTTCATGCGGCGCATGAGCTCCAGATCGATCGTCGGTTTTCGCCTGGCAAGTTCGGCGCGCTTCAGCCTGCCGATGCCATGCTCGGCGCTGATGCTGCCGCCAAGATCCTCGACGATATCGAACACCTGCTGCTGGACGCCGTCCTTCATGGCGCGGAAGTCGTCGGCTGCCATGGTTGCCGGCTGCAGGAGGTTGAAGTGGATATTGCCATCACCGACATGGCCGAAGGAGACCACACGGACACCGGGAATGGTCTCGGAAAACCAACGTTCACCCCGGTCGATCAGAGCAGGGACGTCGGCGACCGGCACCGACACGTCATGACGCAGCACCACGCCGGCCTGGGCGAAGGCGTCGGTCGGGCTTTCCCGGATCAGCCAGAGCGCTTTTCGCTGATGTTCACTGGTCGCCATCATGCCGTCGCTCAGGAGCCCCCGCTCCATCGCAATCGACAAGATGCTCTGCATTCGGTCAGCCAGACCCTCCTCCAAGGACCAGGATGCCTCCATCAGGACATGCCAGGGTGTCGGCTTTTCCAGAGGCGATCGTCCGTCCGGGAGATAAGAGAGCACCTCATCCACCACCAGATCGGCCATCAACTCGAACGAGCTGATGGTGTCTCCCAAACGCTCACGGCAAAAGGCAAGGAGATCGACCGCTGCCTTGGGCGAGGGAACGGCAAGCCAGGCGGTTTGGGTCTCACGCGGTTTCGGAAAGAGGCGAAGGACAGCCGCCGTAATCACGCCGAGCGTGCCCTCGGCACCGATGAACAACTGCTTCAGGTCATAGCCGGTATTGTCTTTTCGCAGTGCACGAAGGCCGTTCCAGACTTCGCCATCGGCCAGCACGACCTCCAGCCCGAGAACCAGATTACGCGCCATGCCATAGCGGAGAACGTTGACGCCGCCCGCATTGCTCGAAAGGTTGCCGCCTATCTGACAGGTACCCTGCGCGCTTAACGCGAGGGGAAACAGGCGATCGGCCTCGGCCGCTTTGTCCTGCACGGTCTCGAGCACCGCGCCGGCCTCGACGGTGATGGTATCGCCGATCGGGTCGATGGCACGGATATCGCTCAGCCGGCTGAGCGAGAGAATGACGAGCCCGCCGCTATCATCGGGGATTCCGGCACCAACAAGGCCGGTATTGCCGCCTTGAGGAACCACCTGGACATCGAAGCGGTGACAAAGGGTCAAGAGGCCGGAGACCTCGCGAACGTCGGCAGGACGAAGCAGCAGGAAGCTGCTGCCGCGGCCTATCCCCCAGGTTTCCCGCGCATGCGGCGCAATTCTTTCCGGGTCCATCGTCCAGCCTCTGGTCCCGACAAGCCGATCGACCGCGTCCAGAAAACCATCGGGCAGCATGGCGGACAGGGCTGGCGAAGGTGCATTCATAGTCTCTATCTAGGGATATTGCGGCATGACGGCAACGACCTGGTCGACGCACCCGGAGCCCGAAACGATCCGCTGGAACGCCGTCTGATGGTATTGATCACCCGATCAGCCCTTTCTCTCGCAGCTTCCCAAAATATGAGCCTGGTCCAGGTCAACCATCGGTGCTTTCCCTGATGATGCCGCCTTTTCCCAAGCATTCCTCGGGGCCATGATCGTAAGTCCGGCAGCCATGTCGGGATCGCCCAGCGCTTTTTCAGCAGCATCGGAATCGATCCAGTCCAGGCGTCCGCTTTCGATCCTTGCCATCACCTTGTCGGTCATTGGTGCGGTGACGTTGATGACGTGGATAAGCTTCAGGCACTGCTTTAAGAACTCGGTATTCTTTTCTGCCTGCATGTCGTCCGGTCCGGGGTAAACGTCATCCGGGGCCACGGCCTCGATGTCGATTCGCCTGTACCGGTCGACATCGATCAGCCCCTTGATATCGAGGATCGTCATTTCGCCATTCCAGCCGAAAGCGATCGTCCGCGGGCGTTCACCCAGTGGCACGCTGTTGTCGAGAAACTCGTAATGGACGCGCTTGTCCTGCCTCAGCGCCCAGGTAAAGAACAAATCCGGCATGCCGGTAAATGCTTCGACATTATGGTGGAGAAGATCGTCGACGGCCTTGAAACGGCCGAACTCGAGGCCTCTTTTCCAGGCCCGTTCGACAGTGGCATCGGGCGGTGTGATCACGAAGAACATGTAGATGGTAGCGCCAAAGCGGGTCAGAAGCCGAGCTCCCTGCTCGCCGCCCTCTTCCTCGGCGAAGCTGTCGAAGCGAAACCGATCGATCAGGAGGTGGGACATCCGGCCTTGGCGGGCTTTGGCCGCCATATAGCGGTCCAGTTTTTGATCGATCATCTGAAGCTCGTGGCCGGTGAGCGTACCCGCATAACGCCAGAACTCGCCGAGACTGTCATAGTCGAGAAGGTATTTTCTCCAGATATCGGGGCTAATCAGCGCGAAATCGGCCCAGTTGATTCCCAGGCGATTGGCGAGCTGCTGCTGCTGCGGGCGAAGCGTGCTTTTGCCGGCGGCAGAAGCGCCCTTCACATTCATCACGACGGGCTCAGCCTGCTGGGGCAAGAGCCGATAACCTTCCGCCTCGACCGCCTGTTGGATGAGAGGCTCGATCAACTCGCCGACGACAATGCTTCCATGGTCGTTCATCATCCAGTTCGTGACCAGGTCGGTGAGGACTGAAAGATCGCCGCGAACGCGGCCGTATTTGATGCTGATGGCGCCGATGACCTGAGCGAGCGCACGGCTCAACCGCCTGCGCTTTGGGTCATCATGGGTTGTCGCTTCGAGACGCCATCTCGCCAGCAGCTCACGTTCCCGATCCTCAAAAGACAGAGTCTTTTGGGATTGAGCGCCTTTTGACGTCCCGATGCCAAGCCACCGCTTAATGAAGCTCTTGCCGGGCTCCGGTGACGAGGCCGGCGCCTTCGCGAAAAGGCAGCTTTGCAGCTCCTCTTCGATTTCGCCCCGAATTGACGCTCTTAACGTGTTGAAAGAGCCGACAATGCCGTCCAGTTCAGGCGTGATGTAGTTTTTAAGGATGGTGTCCACGACGTTTCGAAAATTAATTCCGAGGTCGGCATAACGGCTGCCATCCGGTACGGAAAAATCACCCGTCACTCTGATGAGCAGCTCATGAATGATCAGTCTTTCCGGCCTAAAAGCCACCAGAGCTTCGGCTTCCAGGCCGGTAAAGGCAGCCCTGTCGTCAACGTCTTCGATCCTCGTCGAGCTGTTTTCCGGACGGAAGATCGTTGCAAGAGGCCTGGCTTTCACTGGCAGCCGCGAGACCAGCCCCGGATTCCAAGGTCCCAATAGACTGTCGGAATGATCTGTCATGGTCGAGGCCTTCCTGATCACGGGAACTGCAGCAATGTTGTCAGGAAACAGGGTGTATTGGAAGGCTGTCTGCAGGTCCTGAATGGGCTGAAACTCAGGCAATCACTACATTTCCAAGGCCGGAGAAACGCCGGACATCAAGAGAATCTTAAGATTGATGCGGTACCGTTCCCTGGAAGATGGTTAATCATGGTCAACATCCCTGCTGCCCGCATTCCAAAATTCAGAACTGAGCTTGATGGACGACATTGACGAAAACGACACGGCTGACGGCGACGACGATGACGTTTCGTTTATGCCGGATGAGGAGGAGGATGACGGTTCTCTAGGTCAGTCCGAAATTGATGACCTCTTCGGCATTGGCATGGAGGAAGAGGAAGAAGAAACCGGCTTCAATGCCCTCCTCAATAGCACCTATATTCAACACAAGCGCATGCCTCTGCTTGAGGCTTGCTTTGATCGTCTGCTCCGCGGGTTGACGGCGACACTGCGCAGCTTCACATCCGAAAATGTCGAACTCAGCCTGACGGAAACCAAGTCGGTTCGGTATGGCGACTATATCGAGGCTGTTCCTCTACCCGCCATGCTGTCCGTCTTCAGAGCCGTGGAATGGGACAACTTCGGCCTCGTGGTGATCAATAGCCCGCTGATCTACGCTCTCATCGACGTCCTGCTGGGCGGTCGGCGCATCTCCAGCTCAACGATGATCGAAGGGAGGTCTTTCACGGGCATCGAATCAATGCTGATCGATCGCCTCATGAAATTGGTCATGGCGGAAATGTCGACGGCCTTTGAACTCCTCTGCAAGGTTCAATTCAAACAGGAGCGCCTCGAATCCAATCCCTCACTTGCAGCCATTGCCTATCCGGCGGATACGGCGATCCTGTTCAAGATCGATGTGGATATGGATGACCGTGGTGGTCGGCTTGAGGTGTTGATCCCCTATGCAACCCTGGAGCCCGTACTGGATTTGCTTCAGCAGCAGTTCATGGGCGAGAAGTTCGGACGTGATGTCATTTGGGAAACTCACTGGGCGCGCGAGATGCTTGCCGCCGATACCGATTTGGAGGTCTCCCTTGGCGAGCAGATAATGTCGCTCAACGACATCTTGAACCTCAAAGTTGGTTCGACTTTGAAGTTGCGCACACGGCCGGATGATCTCGTCACGCTTTGGAGTGGGGAAGTTCCTCTACTGCGTGGGCGGGTCGGGCGTCTCGGCGACAATGTTGCGATTCAGATCGAGGAATGGTTCGAAAAAAACAAGAGCCAGGAAAAGTCTGCATGATGCCAAACTGCCCGCAAGTCCCAACGTAGGAATCCCTTATATCGAGCTATTTATCGAGCCGGTATTGCTCGACGATTTCGGGATTAAGCGCAATCCCGAGACCGGGGCCGGTGGGAACCGCTACCTCGCCATTCAGGGCGGCAAGGGGGGACATCAGCAGGTCGTCTCTCAGCGGGTTCTCGCCCACGTCATATTCAAGAAGGCGTGGCGTTGGCAAGTAGTCACTGTGAGGGTAATCCGGAAGTGCTGCAAGGAAGTGGACCGCCGCCGCAAGGCCGACGGCACCACCCCAGCAATGGGGTGAGTAGCGGAGATTGTGGATTTGGCAAAGCATGGCTATGCCCTTGGCCTGATCCAATCCGCCGCAGAGGGTGATGTCCGGCTGGAGAATGTCGACAGCGCGCGGATGGACCAGCCTTGCGAAATCATGCACCGTATAGAGCGCTTCGCCGGTAGCCACGGGAATGGTGCCGCGTTTGCCCAGTTCTCGATAGCCGAGCACATCCTGAGGCGGCAGAGGCTCCTCGTAGAAATGGATCCCGTGGGGAGCCAGCCGCGCCATGCTCTCGAGCACGAGGTCGACCGTGTAATTGCCGTTGGCGTCGACCATGATGAGCATGTCGTCGCCCAGGATTTCCCGGGCGAGCGCGCAACGGGCTTCGTCCGAAGCGGGGCTTAGCCCGATCTTGATCTTAGCGGCGGGAAAGCCGAGTTCGGCGAAATGTTCGAGCTGCATCGGGAGCTGGCCATCGGGATCATCGGTTATGTAACCGTCTGATGCATAGGCCGGTATATGCTCTTTGCCGCGGCCCCCAAGAAGGTCGGCAACGGACACATCAAGCGTCTTGCCGAGAGCGTCGTAGCAGGCAATGTTGATGCCGCTATAGCAGGCCGTCATCTGATTCTGCAGGCCCAGATGGTAGCGCCTCGAGATGATGTCCGACCAGATAAGCTCACGCTCGTACAGCGTCCGGCCGATAAAGGCGTCCTTGATCAAATGCATATAACCTGCGGTAGCTTTAGGTGGGCCCCAGGCTTCACCGATCCCGATTGCGCCGTCATCCGTCTCGACCTCGACAAGCCCGGTTTCGCGTCGCGCAACCTTGCCTCGTGCCATGCCGTAGGCTTTACTCTCTTCCATAGAAAAAGAAAGCGGAATCAATCGGATATCGCGAATTCTGGTCAAGAAGCGCTCCTCTTGTTCCGGGTTCTCAAGCTATGACATTGCAAGCGGACCCAAGTCCGGTAGAGGACGGCCCAACCCCTCGATCTGAGTCATCGCTTGCTCCAATGCATTGGCGATCGCCAGAACCCGCACATCGCCGCCGCGTTTGCCGCAGATCTGGATGCCGAACGGCATGCCGGTATGATCCAGGCCGCAAGGCAGGCAGACGACGGGATGGCTGGTCAGGGTCAGGCCGTAAGCCAGCGCCAGCCAGTGGAAGTAGGTTCGCAGAGGTTCGCCGTTGATCTCCGCAGGATAAAGCTGGCCGTGAGGGAAGGGGGGAACCGACATCGCCGGACAGATCAGAATATCGTAGTCTTCCATGAAGGCGACGAACTGGCGATATATCCTGGTATGGGAAGCCATACCGTTAGCCACGTCCGTCATGCTCATCAGCAGACCCTGCTCGACATTGGCGATGATGTTGGGGCCCAGCACCTCCGGTGTCTCGTAGTAGGCTTGCTTGTGGGCCGCAATAAAGTTGATGGCGCGGTTGACTTCGAAGGCCTCGTCGGCGCCGTCCATCGGCGGGTCGGCTTCGGTGATATCGGCGAAAGAGGAGGCGATCTTGCCGATAGCGTTCTTAAAGGTTTCGCGGATGTTCTTGTCGACCGGTGCGAATCCCAAATCCTCGCTGATCGCCACCTTGAGACTGCCGAGGTCGATGTCCGCCAGTGGAGAGAGGCCTTCGGTTTCGATCGGGTAAGCCAGTGGATCCCGAGGGTCAGCGGCGGCCATCGCCTGGTAGAGCAAGGCGAGATCTTCGACCGACCGTGCCATTGGACCCTGAACACCCAGCGGCGAATAGCCGAGAAGAGATGTCTCGCTGGCAATCGCTCCCGGAGTCGGGCGCATGCCGACGATGCCGCAATAAGCCGCCGGGTTGCGCAGGCTGCCGCCCATGTCGGAGCCGGTCGCCAAGGGCAGCATGCCAGTCGCAAGTGCCACCGCCGACCCGCCGGATGAGCCGGCGCAGGTCTTCGCCGGATCGAACGGGTTGCCCGTTGCGCCATAAACGGCATTGACGGTGTTGGCGCCGGCGCCGAATTCCGGCGTGTTGGTCTTACCGGTCACGATCGCGCCGGCGTCACGCACCGCCGAGACTTGGCGCTCATCGGCCTCAGGCATGAAGTCCTGATATTGCGGCGAGCCGAAGGTGGTCACCATTCCCTCGGTCAGAACCAGGTCCTTGATACCGATCGGCAGGCCATGCAGCGGGCCGATCGGCTCATTATCCAGGACAGCCTTCTCGGCATTTCTCGCTTCCGTCTCGGCCCGCTCGAAACAATCGGCGACAATGGCGTTGACGGTGCCGTTGACTTGGTCAATACGGGCTCGACAGGATGAAAGAAGCTCGACCGGGGAAATATCCTTGCCGCCGATCATCCGCCGAAGCTCGACTGCCGAGCGATCACAAAGTTCGGTCATCAGGTTCCTCTCTTGCAGGCGTCCAGGCCGGTGCTGATCGCTTTAATATTGATAGGGTAACGGCTGCTGTCGGCCCTGGCCAGGGGCAGAAGATGCTCCAGGACGTCGCGCCGAAACAGACGGAAAAGTGAGCAGGATGTCGTGTTTGCGAAACTGGCCGTGCGAATGGTCGCTTTCCACGCGGATGGCGGGCTGCTAACTGACATTCATAACCGGGCGAGTGGGAAAGGAGACACTTATGAGCGAACAGGCACGCGTAGTGATCATCGGTGGCGGTGCCGTGGGCTGCAGCTGTCTCTATCACCTGGCCAAAGCCGGCTGGACCGATTGCCTCCTCCTGGAGCAGGATGAGCTGACCTCAGGCTCCACCTGGCACGCCGCCGGCAATTGCCCGACCTTCGCCGGCAGCTGGAATATCATCAAGTACCAGCGCTACTCGACTGATCTCTATAAGACGTTGGCGGAAACGGTTGACTATCCGATCAACTATCACGTCACCGGCTCGATACGCTTGGCCCATAGCGAACATCGCATGGACGAGTTCCGTCATGTCGCCTCCATGGCCGAAGCACAGGGAATCGGCTACGAACTTTGGACCCCTGAGGCCGCCCGCGACCGCTATCCCTTCATGGAGCTTCATGACCTGAAAGGGGTGCTCTGGGATCCTCATGACGGTGATGTCGACCCCTCCCAGCTCACTCAGGCCTTTGCCAAGGGGGCTCGCGATCTGGGAGCGAAGGTGAAGCGCTTTACCAAAGTGGTCAGCTTGGAACCACAACCCGACGGCGGATGGCTCGTTAGAACCGAAAAAGGCGAAGATATTACCGCCGAGATCGTGGTCAATGCCGCAGGCTACCGGGCTGGCGAACTCATGGAGATGGTCGGGCAGTACCTGCCAATCGTCTCCATGTCCCATCAATATCTGATTACCGAGCCGATCCCCGAGCTGGAAGCACGCGACAGCAAGCTGCCTCTGCTGCGTGATCCCGATATTTCCTACTATCTCCGTGAAGAGCGGGATGGCCTCATTCTCGGTCCCTATGAGTGGAAGGCTACGCCCATGTGGACCGATGGGCTCCCCACCGATTTCGCCAACCAGCTCTGGGGGGACGATCTCGAACGCATCGAGTGGTATATCGAGCAGGCAATCGAGCGTGTGCCGCTGCTGGGGTCAGTCGGTGTCCAGCGGGTGATCAACGGCCCAATTCCTTATTCGCCTGAAGGTTTGCCGTATATCGGTCCGGCACATGGCCTCAGGAACTTCTACCAATGCTGCTGCTTCAGTTTCGGCATCGCCCAGGCAGGCGGTGCCGGCAAGACGCTGGCGGAATGGGTCACCGAGGGCGAGCCTGAATGGGATCTATGGGCGCTCGATCCCAGGCGCTATACCGATTACGCCACCAAAACCTATGTCACCGCGAAGGCGATCGAACTCTACCAGAACGAATATGCCATCGGCTTCCCCTTTGAGGAACGGACTGCGGGACGACCAGCCAAAACGTCTCCCTTGTATGACAAGCTTAAAACCAAAGGAGCCAGATTCGGCGCGAGAGGCGGCTGGGAACGCGCCGTCTACTTCCCGCAGAGCGGGGACAGCGTCAACGAGCAGCGCGCCGATGACCTGACCTTCCGCCGTGATCGCAACTGGTTTGCGGCTGTTGGCGATGAGTGCAAGGCCGTGCGCGAGGCTGTCGGCATTCTGGACCTTCCCGGCTTTTCGAAGTTCACGGTGGAAGGCCCGGGGGCGGAATCCTGGCTTGACGGTCTCACTTGCTCCAAGCTGCCGCGTCCAGGCCGGATCTCGCTTGCCTATATGCTGAACGAGCGAGGCGGCGTGGTCAGCGAATATACCATCACGCGGATAGGCCAGGACCGGTTTCACCTGATCTCGGCCGCAGCCGCAGAGTGGCATGACGAGGACTGGCTGCGGAATAATTTGCCTGATGACGGGCGTGTCCGGCTTAGCTGCCACCATGGCCGCATGGGTACGCTGGTGCTCGCCGGGCCAAAATCGCGGGAGGTGCTCGCCGCTGTCACCGATGCCGATCTTTCCAATGAGGCATTCCCCTGGCTCTCGGCTCAGCCCATCGAGATCGGCATGGCGAGGGTCAACGCCTTTCGGGTGAATTATGTCGGCGAGCTTGGCTGGGAGCTGCACGCCAATATAGAAGACATGGTCGGCATCTACGATTTGCTTTGGCAGGCTGGCCAGCCCCACGGTATCCGCGATTTCGGCATGTACGCGATGGAAAGCCTTAGGCTGGACAAATGCTACCGCGGATGGAAGTCCGATCTCGGCACCGAGTATAGCCCGCTCATGTCCAGCCTGGATCGCTTCGTCGACCTCGAGAAGCCTTCTTTCATCGGGAAGACCTCCCTGCTTGCAGAGAAGGCCGGTGGCCCGAAAGAGCGGTTTGTGCCGCTCACCCTGGACGAACCAGGCATCGCGGATGCTCCTTTCTGCGCACCGATTCGATCGAATGGGGAGATCGTCGGTCTCGCGACATCGGGCGGCTGGAGCTACACCCTCGAAAAGAGCATTGTACTCGGCTATGTCCGCACTGACCTCGCGCGGCCCGGCGTCACGCTCGACGTCGATATTCTGGGCGAGCGCTGCCAGGCTACTGTTGGCCAGGAGCCGCTTTACGACCACAACAACAGCCGGCTGCGCGCTTAGTGGAATGTCCACAACATTTGTTCCCAGCCCATCGCCAGGATCGAAGGTATGCGGCCAAGTTTCCCGTGACCTGGATGGGCTCCTATGTTGAAGATACGCCATTCGTGCATCGAAGGATCAGGAGAAAACAGGGATGGTAAAGGACCTGCCGGCACGGACCGACGTGCTGATCATCGGCGGCGGCATCATCGGTTGCTCGGTCGCTTATCATTTGACCAAACTTGGGATTACCGACGTTTTGCTGCTGGAGCGAAAGCAGCTCACTTGCGGCACCACCTGGCACGCAGCGGGGCTGGTTGGCCAGCTTCGCGCCAGCCGCAATATGACCGAGCTTGCAAAATATACCTCCGAGCTTTTTCAGACCCTGGAAACGGAAACCGGTCAGGCGACCGGCTTCAAGCAGAATGGCTCGATCAGCCTCGCGCTGAACGACGCGCGCATGGAGGAACTGAAGCGTGGTGCCTCCATGGCCAAGAATTTCGGTCTCGAGGTCGAGGTGATAACGCCGGACGACATCAAGACACTCTATCCGATGATCAATCTTGACGGTGCAGTCGGCGGCGTGTTCCTGCCAAAAGACGGCCAGACCAACCCGATCGACAGCACCCAGGCCTACGCAAAGGGCGCGCGCATGGGCGGAGCCCGGATCGTCGAGGGCGTGAAGGTCGAGAAAATCATCGTCGAGGGCGGCAAGGCAGTCGGCGTGCTGACCGAACAGGGGGAAATCCGGGCGGGCACAACCGTTCTGGCTGCCGGCATGTGGTCGAGGGAATTGGCCAAGCCGGTAGGCGTCAGCATTCCGCTGCATGCGGCCGAGCATTTCTATATCGTAACCGAGCCGATCGAGAGCCTGTCCAAGGACTTACCTGTGCTGCGCGTTCCGGATGAATGCGCCTACTACAAGGAAGATGCCGGCAAGATCCTGCTGGGCGCCTTCGAGCCCGAGGCCAAGCCTTGGGGTATGGATGGCATTCCCGAGGATTTCGAGTTCGACACCCTGCCGGAAGATTTCGATCATTTCGAACCGATCTTGGAGCAGGCCGTCAATCGCCTGCCGGTTCTCGCCGAAGCGGGTATTCAGACCTTCTTCAATGGTCCTGAGAGCTTTACGCCGGACGACCGCTATCTTCTGGGAGAAACCGCCGAGGTTCGTGATCTCTTCGTGGCGACAGGCATGAACTCGATCGGCATTCAAAGCTCGGGCGGTGCCGGCAAGGTTCTGGCCGAATGGATTCGCGATCGTCATCCACCCATCGATCTCGCCGATGTCGACGTCAGGCGCATGCAACCGTTCCAGTCCAACCGGCATTATCTGAAGGAGCGCACCACCGAAAGCCTGGGCCTGCTCTACGCCATGCACTGGCCGTTCTACCAATACCAAAGCGCACGAGGTGTACGCCGCTCTCCCTTCCATGACGCCTTGATAAGGGCGGGTGCCGTGATGGGTGAGCAATCCGGTTGGGAACGTCCTAATTGGTTCGCGCCTGAGGGCACCGAGCCGGTTTATCGCTACAGCTATGGCCGTCAAAACTGGTTCGAGCATACCGCTGCGGAATGCAGGGCTGTTCGCGATGCCGTCGGCCTGTTCGACCAGACCTCGTTCTCGAAGTTCCTGGTAACGGGTGCCGACGCCTGCAAGATCCTGAACCGCATCTGCGCCAATGATGTCAACCGTCCAGCGGGTACGCTGGTCTACACCCAATGGCTGAACGAGCATGGAGGGATCGAGGCGGACCTAACGATCACCAGGCTTTCCGAAACGGAGTTTCTGGTGGTCACGACGGCCGCAGGGCAGACCCGCGACTTGGCATGGCTGAAACGGCATGTGCCGGAGGATGCGCGCTGCACCGTCGTTGATGTGACCTCGGGGTTGCCTATGCTCGGCCTGATGGGTCCCAACAGCCGTGCTCTCCTGGAGAGCCTTTGCGGCGAAGATCTCTCCAATGAGGCGTTCCCCTTCGCTACTTCAAGAGAAATCGAGATCGGCTCAGCCAAGATACGCGCCAGCCGGATCACCTATGTCGGCGAACTCGGCTGGGAGCTTTACATCCCCTCTGAATTCGCGGCCCATGTCTATGAAACGATTGTCGAGGCCGGTCGTCATCACGGCCTGGTCAATGCCGGCTATCATGCCATGAACGCCTGCCGCATGGAAAAGGCCTATCGACACTGGGGCCACGATATCGCCGATGAGGACACGCCGCTCGAGGCAGGTCTAGGCTTCGCCGTCGCCTTCGACAAATCTGGCGGCTTCATCGGCAGGGATGCGCTGCTGCGCCAGAGGGAACAGGGCACTCCAAGACGCCGTCTGGTCCAGTTCAAGCTCGAAGACGACCAGAAGCTCCTCTACCATGAGGAGCCGATCTACCGAAACGGCGAGCTGATCGGCTCGATCACCTCCGGCATGTACGGCCATCGCGTCGATGCTTCCCTCGGCATGGGCTATTTGCGAGCCGCCAATGGCGTGACCAGGGATTTCGTGGAGGGGGGGAGCTATGAGGTCGAAGTCGCCTGGGAGCGCGTGCCGGCTAAAGCACAGTTGGCGCCGTTCTATGATCCAAGGATGGAGCGCGTGAAGGGCTGACCGGAAACTCTTTTCGGATGGAAGTTCAAAGCTCGAACTCCGTGCCGCAGTTGCGGCAGATGCGTGCATGCAGGAAACGAAAGCGGTATCCGTAGAGCCTGCCGCAGCCGGGGCAGGGGACTCTCGCCTGAATGAGCCAGGCAACCGTGCCGGCGATAACAATCGCACCGAGGGCAACAAGATTGAGTGTCGGCGTGGCCCAGCCGAAGACATGGAGTATCGCAAGGCCGATCACCGCGAGAACGGTGACTGAAGAGGCAAGGGAACTCAGTGCCTTGTTTTGCTGCATTGGATTGGTTGTCTCGCCTGGAAGAGATCTGCTCGTCGGCATTGACCTGGGCTGTAGAGGATTTGCGCAACCGCGCCAAGTGCAATTCGCCCTCCATGTTTGACAAGCCCGGAGGTGCGGTCCAAGCTCGACGTTCAAGCAGAGCCTCCAGGGCGCGGACCCCGGAGCCAAGCCAGGGTGGTGAAACGAGCGTTGATACCGTTCGCACGTCCGACAACGCTGGACCAAGCTTTTTCTCTCTTGTCCAGCCAGAGATGGTGTGTGCTGGCCGGCGGCACGGATGTTTATCCAGCCCATGTCGACAAACCGCTGTCCGAGCCGGTTCTCGATATCTCCGGTTTATCGTCACTGAGGTCGATCACGGCAGAGAACGGCGCCAGGCGCTTTGGCGGTCTTGCCACCTGGAGCGATGTGATCAAGGCTGATCTGCCCCCCGCCTTTGACGGATTGAAACTGGCTGCGCGAGAAATCGGCTCGGTGCAGATCCAAAATACGGGCACGATAGGCGGCAATCTCTGCAACGCCTCGCCCGCCGCCGATAGCATTCCGCCACTGCTCACGTTGGATGCATCGGTAGAGCTCAGCTCCCATGCCGGCAAGCGACGCCTGCCGCTCGGTGACTTCCTGACCGGCTATCGGAAGACGGCGAAACGGGATGACGAACTGCTGACTGCAGTGCTGATTCCAGCGGACAGCGTTGCCGGCGCAGCCGCCTTTCAAAAGCTTGGCGCCAGAAAGTTTCTCGTCATCTCTATCGTCATGGCCGCCGTGCGCCTCCAGGCATTCCAAGGTCAAGTCACCGATGTGCGCGTCGCACTGGGTGCTTGCTCGCCTGTAGCTGCCAGGCTTTTCGAGCTGGAGCAGGACCTTGTTGGCAGGAAGCTGACGGATGTTGCCGAGGCGGTGGCACCTCGGCATCTGGACATGTTGTCACCCATCGATGATGTCCGCGCCTGCGCTGACTACCGAGTGGATGCTGCGCTAGAACTCGTGCGGCGTTCGCTGACCCGAGCGGCGGCGTCGATATGAAGGCTCGGAAAAGCTGTATCAATGCCGCGTTCACGGTGAATGGAGAAAAGGTAAGGATCGAAACCGAACCAACCGAGCGGCTGACGTCGGTCCTTCGTGACAGGCTCGGCCTTACAGGTACCAAGGTCGGCTGCGATGCCGGAGATTGCGGCGCGTGCACCGTTCTGCTCGATGGTGAGGCGGTGTGCGCCTGCATGGTGGCGGTATCGCAAGTGAGAGACCGGGCCGTGACCACGGTCGAGGGACTCGAGAGCGACCTGATCGGGCATCGGCTGCAGCAGGCGTTTCTCGTCCATGGCGCGGCTCAATGCGGCATTTGCACCCCCGGGATGCTGATGAGCGCCAAGGCTCTTCTCGACGCCACGGCAACGCCCGATGTCGACCAGGTGCGGGACGCACTCGGCGGCGTGCTCTGCCGGTGTACCGGTTATCAGAAAATCCTGACGGCGGTTCTGACGGCTGGGGGACAGGGCGAGCGGTCATTCTCAACCAACTTGCCCGCTGCCGATGGGGGCATGGTCGGTACTTCCATTCCTAGGCTCGATGGTCTCGAGAAGGTGGAGGGCCGTGACATCTTCGGCGCGGACGGCATCCCCGCCGATGCCCTGCTGCTCCACGTCATCCGCTCGCCATTTCACCATGCCCGGTTCACCTTCGGTGACCTCGAGCGCTTCAGGGCCGATCATCCCGGCGTGATCGATGTGCTCACGAGCGAGGATGTGCCGGGGGTGAATTGCTTTGGGGTCATTCCGCCCTTCGCCGATCAGCCGGTTTTCGCCGAGGAGGTTGCCCGCTTCAAAGGCGAAGCGGTGGCTGCCGTGGTGGCCGAGCCTGCTTCGATCAATGCTGTCGCAGCGGCCACCTTTCCAATACACTGGGAGGAGCTGCCTGTAGTCCTGGGGATCGACGACGCGAAAAAGCCAGATGCGGCTCGCCTCCATCGAAACCGACCAGGCAATCTGCTAACGGCGGGTCGGGTCGAGTGCGGCGATGTCGAGACGGGCTTCGAGCTTGCCGACGTCGTGATCGAGCGGGAGATGGAAACCGCTTGGGTCGAGCATGCTTATATCGAGCCCGAGGCCGGTTTTGCACGCCGCGTCGGCGATCGCGTGGAGGTCCAGGCCTGCACGCAGGCACCCCACATGGACCGGGAGAGCCTGGCCTCGATAATGGGGTTCGGAGCCGAGCGAGTCAGGGTTTTGCCGACAAGCACCGGCGGCGGTTTCGGTGCCAAGCTCGATCTTTCGATACAACCCTTGGTCGCCCTCGCAGCCTGGAAGCTGAATGACGGCCGGCCGGTGGGCCTGGTCTATAGTCGGCCGGAATCGATGATGGCCTCCACCAAACGCCACCCAAGCCAGATCAAGATACGTGCGGGCGTTAGGAAGGACGGCGAGATCACGGCGCTTGGTTTCGATGGCGATTTTGATACCGGTGCCTATGCATCTTGGGGACCGACAGTGGCGAACCGGGTGCCGGTGCATGCCTCGGGTCCCTATCTGATCCGAAACTATCAGGCAGAGGCGCGAGCTTATCATACCAACGGCCCGGTCGCCGGCGCTTTTCGAGGCTTCGGGGTGCCGCAGGCCGCAATCGCTCAAGAAACGCTGTTTGATCAACTTGCCGATGCGGTCGGCATGGACCGGCTGGCCTTTCGGCTGAGGAACGCACTCGACAACGGGCTGCCCACGGTCACCGGACAGATTTTCTCGGACGGCGTCGGCATCAAAGCCTGTCTCAACGCCCTCGAGCCCCACTGGCACCACGCCCTAGCCCGCAAGGAAGATGCCAGACAAACCAGCGCCTCCCGCCGCAGAGGGATTGGGCTCGCCTGCTGCTGGTACGGCTGCGGCAACACCGCTCTACCCAACCCGTCGACCATGAAACTTGGACTGCATCGCGATGGGGTCGTGGTTCTCTATCAGGGTGCTGTCGATATTGGCCAGGGTTCGTCGACGGTGATGGCACAGATTGCCGCGGATGCGCTCGGTCTGCCCATCGACAAAGTCCGGCTGGAAAACGCCGACACCGATCAAACGCCCGATGCCGGCAAGACGTCGGCATCTCGCCACACCTTCATCTCAGGCAATGCCGCCAAGCTCGCCGGAGCATCACTTAGACGGGAACTTCTCCGCCATGCCAATGCCTCGGATCAAGCTATGCTTGGCCTCACCGGTGCCGAGCTGACCTTGCGAGAGCAGGATCTGGTCCGCACCATCGATCTCAAGGCTTTGCCGGCGGACCATCATGGCTTTGTTGCCCTGGTAGAGGGGACCTTCAATCCCGAAACGGTACCACTTGACGAGCATGGGCAGGGCGAACCTTATGCACTGTTCGGCTATGGCGCTCATCTGGTCGAGCTGGACGTGGACATGACGCTTGGATCGGTGCGAGTGGAGCGTCTGATCGCTGCCCACGATGTCGGCAAGGCGATCAATCCAATGCTGGTCGAGGGACAGGTGGAAGGCGGGGTGGCTCAGGGCATCGGTCTCGCATTGATGGAGAACTACGTTCCCGGCCGTACCGACAATCTCCATGACTATCTGATCCCGACCATCGGCGATATGCCAAAGATCGAGACCATCATCGTCGAGGAACCATGTTCGGTAGGGCCGTTTGGCGCCAAGGGGCTCGGTGAGCATGTGCTTATTCCAACGGCGCCAGCGATCCTGAACGCGATCCGGGATGCGACCGGTGTCATCATCGATAAGCTGCCGGCAACCCCTGATCGTATCCTCTCGGCCATCAAGGCCGGCGGCAGGCCCGCTGGAGAAGTACCGGAGGCAGAGTAATGAGCGAACAACCGACGCCAGGGGCCGGCGCCTCGCCGGCGGCGGGGGACCGGATCCGCTGCGATGCCTGCCCGGTCATGTGCTATATCAAGCCCGGCAAGATCGGGGCTTGTGATCGCTACGCCAATCACGACGGCGAACTGGTACGGATCGACCCTCTCACCATCCTTGCCCGCACCGAGGAACAGGGCGGCAAGCTTGTGCCGTTTGTTGGGCGCGGCGAGGCTTGGGAAGGGGAGCTGGTGACGGGCGAGGACGCCTTCGTCACGGCCGTCGGGGCCGGAACGACGTATCCCGATTACAAACCGGCACCCTTCATCGTTTCACAGCAGCTCGACGGCGTCGACATGGTGACGGTGGTGACCGAGGGGATATTTTCTTATTGCGGTGTCAAAGTAAAGATCGACACCGACCGGCATCTGGGTCCGGAGCGCAGTCTGGTCCGGGTGGATGGCGAGCCGATCGGCCATGTCACCACAGGCGAATATGGCTCGCAAATTCTGTCGCTTGGCGGCGTCAATCACCTAACCGGCGGGAGTAAGAAAGAAGGACGCGTTACCTGTCACGCCCTTCTCGAGCTCTGCAACGGCGAGCCTGTGGAGATGCGGGTCGACGAGGGAACCGAGGTGATCGTTCAAGCCGGCAAACCACCGACTGTAGACGGTGTGACCGAGGAACGAATGCGGGTCGGTTGCGGCTCGGCAACGATCGGCATGTTCGCCAGGCAATGGGTCGACCATGTCGACGAGGTGGTCGTGGTTGACGATCATATCACCGGCGTCTTGTCGGAGCATCAGGCGGGCAAGGTTCTGGACGTCAAAGACACAGGAATCAGGATACGCGGGCGAAAGTCGACACCTGGGCGATATTTTCAAGTTGCGGAGCCGGGCAGCGCCTGGGGCGGCACGGATATCGATAATCCGTTGTCGATCATCGAAGGATTCAACCCGAAGATTGCCTGGCCCGGCATGACGATGCTGATGGTCTCGACCACCGGTGAGCAGCATGCATTCTTCGAACTTGATGATGAGCTTCAACCTGTCGAAAAGAAACTCCCGTCAACGCTGACCGCGTCGGTCGAGCGGATTGCCGAGAATTGCGAGCCTGCTCTTTGCACGGTGCTGTTCATGGGCGGAGCAGGGGGCTCGTTACGAGCAGGGGTCACCGACAACCCGGTACGCCTCACCCGCTCGGTCAAGGACATGCTGACCCATGTCACCGCCGGCGGCGCACCCGTCTATATCTGGCCGGGCGGTGGAATCACTTTGATGGTGGACGTGACCCGCATGCCCGAAGGCTCGTTCGGCTATGTGCCCACACCGGCGCTAGTCGCCCCGATCGAGTTCACCATGCGTCTCGATGATTATCGTGCGCAAGGGGGGCATATGGGGCATGTCGTCCCGATCGATCATGTTCTGGAACTTGACCAAGCTCCGCGGCAGGTGGCCGGAAGACCACGCAATCCATGGCCCGTGGAACAACGGCACTTCAGCTGGGGTCATTCATGGCGCGTGGGAGAGAAGAACAAACCATGAATGAACCAAGCGCTGCCTGGCTCGGCGATGGTAAGCGTCTGCATCTGCAGCATGGCCCCATCGATCTGATCATCGAGGGAGAGGGGATACTAAGCGAAGTCAGGCTTGCCTATGCGCAGGCGGTCAAACGATTCAAGACGGTACTGATAGAACTTGTAGATGAGTTGCCCCGTCTCCGGTCCTATTGCCCAAGCGCAGGGCTGGGCCTGCTAGGTCCCGTCGCTCGAAGGATGGAAGCTGCCGTTCTTCCTCTCTCCTCCCATCAGATAACCCCGATGGCGGCCGTTGCAGGCGCCGTCGCCGATGAGGTGTTGGGAGCGCTGATCTCTGAGCGAACGTTAAACCGTGCTTATGTCAACAATGGCGGTGATATTGCGTTGTTTCTGGGCAGGGGCCACCAATATGAGGTGGCCTTGGCGGCGAGGCCCCATCGTCCGGCCCTCTTGGGGAAGGTCAGCCTGTCTGCGGGGGATGGCATTGGCGGTATCGCGACCAGTGGTCGTCATGGACGCAGCCATTCGCTTGGCATAGCGGATTCGGTGACCGTGCTCGCAGCCAACGCCGCGTCTGCCGATGCCGCCGCGACCCTTATCGCCAACGCTGTCGATCTGCCGGGCCATCCAGCTGTGGAGCGTGCCCCTGCAGAGGAACTAACCCCGGACACGGACCTTGGCCGGCGTCCGGTCACCATCGGTGTCGCGCCGCTGCGCAAAAACGAGGTAACTGAAGCTCTCGATCGAGGAGTCACATTTGCCGAGAGCCTTCTTGAGGGGCAATTTATCATGGCGGCTGCCTTGTTCCTCGATGATCAACGGCAAATTGTCGGTGAGCTGTCGCCGCCACAGCCGATTTTTCATCAGTCGATGAAATCAGCAAAAACGTTCAAAATCAAAAAGGAACAGGAGCCGTCTTATGCCTGAGGTTAAGATCAGAAAGATCCTGGTGGCCGTTGAGGACTGCTTTCATGATGGCGGCCCCGTGGTTGATACCCGTCATCAGAAAGGGGCGGCGCTCGCTGTCATTGAAAACCCTTTTGCTGGCCGATACGAGCCTGACATCACGCCGTTCATGGAGGATCTGAAGCCACTTGGCCTTAACCTTAGCGAGCGGCTGATCAATGCATTGGGAGGAGACCCGGAGATCATCGACGGCTATGGGAAGGGCGGCATTGTCGGCGCCAATGGTGAATTGGAGCATGTTGCCCTATGGCATGTGCCTGGCGGTTATGCGATGCGGGAGCGATTGGGCGATGAAAAGGCGATCGTGCCGTCAGCCAAGAAAATGGGCGGCCCCGGAACCAAGCTCGATGTGCCGATTACACACACCAAAGCCTCCTACGTCAGGAGCCATTTCGATGCAATGGAAGTCGGCCTGCCCGACGGCCCCCGTCCTAATGAGCTGCTTTACGCAATTGTCATGACCATCGGCGGCCGGATCCACCAGCGCGTCGGCGGCTTGAAAGCCTCCGAGATCAAAGGCGAAGATGGGCTGCGCTAAAGCATTCTCCGATCAAACGGAACCTGCCCTCTCCCCCTCAGGGGCCCGACCTATCGGGTGGTTGGGAGGGGGAGAGGCTGGCGGGCTTCATAAGGTCGAAAAGCGCTCTCGGCCGGATCCAGGCATGATGAAGCCGCTCCGGAGCTCCTCTTTCTTGGCAAGCAAGCTCGATCAATGTCAGCACGTTCATAGGCTAGCATCGTTAAGGGGGACATCAAACTAGGATTCGCTCCGGTGGAAGACTTGCGGAACAATGCCCCTGTCCAAAGCCTGTCGGGAGCGATACAGCCCAGCGATCGGTGGAGTTAGGCCATCGGGTCTTCTTTGTCGAAGGGAACTCTTTCCCAGCGTTTGCCGGCGGCCACGATGCAGCTTTTACCGTTCGGCGAAGTGCTCACCACGGTCCAAGTACTTTTTTTGTCCGATGCGTAAATTTGCAGGAGATTGCCATTCGACTGAAGGCCGAAGGCGACCGGCGCCTCTTTATACTTAGCGGAAAGCTGTTTGGCTATTTCGCCTGCATCATGACAGGGCATGCGCATGCCTTCAGCCGTTTGCGCCGAAGCAGACGATGCAGCGATGCCGGTAGCAAGGGCAAGGCTGATGAGAGCAAGGGCGGAGCGGCGCATGGCGAAAGCCTCCTTAAGGCAAGCGGCTGGAAAGAGTATCGTCAATCCGATGGCCCATTAAGCCATGCCACTGGTTATGATTTGGTTAACAGTCGCCATTATTGCCGTGTTCGATTACAGCAACTTATGAACTTGGGTAGCCAGTGGGTAGACATTTTTCCGGCAACGTCGCCACCTACTCGCCCATCCTTTCCCATAGATTAATGGCCTCTTTCCCGAGAACATCGCGCTCATAGTCTCGTCCATAGTGCCCGATCATCCGGAGCGATTGCTCGGTGATGGCCTGCACCTGACGTGGCGAGCAGCTAGACTCGATTAACGAAGCGACAGCTTTTTTCCTGAGGCGTGCATCGGCGGTCTATCATCATGGCCGAGGGCCTTGAACTGGTGTCGAATGGCGCTCGAGATCCAAGGTCATTTTCTGGTCAAGCCTGCCACGTATCAGATAGATCGGCTCTACCGGCAGTGTTGTTGTCAGTTCGGCTTTCAAGTCAAGGTGTAGCGGCATGCTGACTTTCGTCTCGGCCTTTTGCGTTGTCAGCCTGATCACGTCGTTTTTAATTGACGCTCTTGTCAGCTCGACTGCATCGGATCCGCGCAGGCCATCATTATGCCGAGAACTATGAACCGCATGAACGTCCCCTGCGCGCAGTCGTGGCTATTAGGCAGACGGCGATTAGCGTCACAAGGAACATACCAGGCTCCGGGACCGCTACGGTTCGAGAGACGCCTATATCAAAGCGCATTGTGGCGATTACTGGGAGACGAAGATCCGGCCCTATGCTGAGGAAAAAGGTGCCGGTGTTGCGTCGAAGAAATTCTGACAGCTGAATCCCGAGATAATCGCGCCGTTGACGCGCAAATGATCTTGGCTCTCTCCGAATATGTCTTCCCCATTAAAGCCGAATCCTGGAGCAGCCAGGAACAGATCCCAATTGGCGAACCCGCTATCAGCCGCGCCGACGTCAAGTGGGCCAAAAACTTCCAGCCCTAGATCGATGGCGTACAGTCCTTCTTCCGGGAGTACCAGATCGAAGGTGGAAACGTTTAGGATGCTGGCTGTTGCCGATCCGGGACCTGGTCCCAGCGAAGCAGAGACATTTCCGTTGATCGAAGCCCCGCCTAAAGCACCCCATCCGGAAATACTTGCGGCTGCACTCCCGCTGCCGGTAGCCACTGAAGAGCTCCCAGAACTTACAATGGACAGGTTTTCAAAGCCTGAAGTGACGGGAACAGGCGTGCCGCCTATGTCATCTCCGAAAAAACCTGCATCCAACCCCACGAATAACGATGGACCGAATTCAATGATGGTTGCCTTGGCATAAGGACTGGCCAGCAAACAAGCCGTGAGCGTTGCGATTGGGAGAAGGCGCATCATGCTCTTGCCCTCTGCGCACTCGCGGCGCCAAAGCAGATTGCAGCCCCGATCAAGAGTATGAAGATCGTCGATGGTTCCGGCACGGCAACGAATGTTCCGGTAATCGTGCTTGGCAGGAAGTTCTGATCGTCGCTGCCGAACTGGAGGCTCCAGAGGCCCAAAAGGCCGTTCGGGCTGGAGCCGCTCACGCCTTCGGAGAAATTCGCCTGAAAGAGCCCGGCGGGCGATCCGGGAATACTGCCAAAGATCTGGATGTTGTCGACGGCCACGAAGCTGGGTGTGAACAGTTCAGGCGCCAGGTGGAGGGCGACGAGGTTGCCGGCGAAGGTATAGCTCATCGAGAAGCTTTGAAACGATCCGGTCGTGTCGATGGAGACGAACTGCGTAGAGCCAGGAACTTGCTGCAAAGTTGAAGCCTCGGCAGAAAAGCTTGACGGCTCGCTGAGCTGCAGCACCGCATTGAAGTTCGGATCGTCTCCGAAAACACTGTCCGTCTGGAATTGGTAGGTTATTGCCTGCGCCGGCCATGACAGCACAGCCAGCAGGCCAAGAATGGCATACCGCATCGAACATCCTCCGATGAACAAGAAGTCGGCGGTTTAGTGCGGATGGATGATAGAGTCAACTTTTGGTAGAAAATTTACGTTGTTTGGATTAGCCAACAAGATTTGCGCTTGAGTTTAAAATTTGCAATTTGCATCTATCATAAGGAGAATTTTCCATTTCATTAATCTAGTGGATTGATCATGTGGGAACGGATTTCGTATCGTCTTCGCGATTGGCGCATCTGGTTTTTGGCAGCGGCCTTGTTGCTCACATATGTTTATACAATTTGCATTTGGGTCCGAACCTACGATTCGGTCGGCGGCGACAATATCGCATTTTGGACAGGGTTCTATTCGTCTTGGATGCAAGATGTTGCTTTCTTTTCTATTGTGGGTCTCGCAGTATTGATATTCACTGCGCCGTTCCGGCCCGACAGAGCTCATTTTGATCAAAGGATACAAGCATTTTATGGGACGGGAGCTCCTCACACTTTAAGAGAGTACGCTAAGAACCAGTTGACGCGGTATGCAGGCTACTCCCCAGTGGCAACCCGAAAGTTTACCGTGCTTGAATATTCAAAGGATTACTCGGCATATAAGGTGGAAGTAGAAAACTCGTTTGACATCGTAAACTTATTCAAAGACGTGCATTACAAGGACGACCCCTGGGTCCGCATTGGTCCAGATAGTTTTATTGGCTGCAGCGCCCCCGATCCGGTTGGCGAAGTGCAGTGGATAAGCCTTGGCGATATCGAACAATTGACATGCCCAGTGGCGATTACGTTAGACGGAGGCTTCAAACAGCAGATTGAGTTTAAAATCGGCCCTGGTGAGAGATTGCAGTACCAGTATCGATATTGGATGTGGATGCGAACAGAAATCGATCATCAAATGCAACCCCAGCGTGTTGTAGAAAAATTTGATTTCGCCATTCGGAGCCTTATGAGTGAGCAGGGCAAGATTGGAATTCAACCCAAAGGAGAAAATAATACTAGCATTTTAAACCCCGGAGAGGTATATAGGTTCCCTACAGCGAGGAACGCAACACCTGAAGGTGCGATTTTTCAGTTTAGGTTCGCTAACCCCGCCAACCTCGTTGAGGCTTCAGAAAATGGTAACTAAATTGGCTCATATTAGCTGGAAAGCTAATCAGGGCCGCGCTGCATAGCGTGCAGACGCTCGTCACAGCAGCGACCAATTGGCCCCAAGAATGGTGCCAGACCTATTGGTTTGTCCCTAAGGAGGATCTGAAATGAAGTTGAAGTCCGGTTTTTCAATCTCGACCGAGACTGGCGGCTAGATCTCAGAATGAGGCCCGCCGGATCCTGGCGGGCCTCATTTGAGAATGCGTTACGCCCCCAACACTCAACCCCGCATCGTTGTACCGCGCGTTCCCGACGCACTTGTCGACTGGGAACGATCGGAAGGGCAGGGCATCAGCACGTCTGCAGGATCGGCATCGAGATCCAGCCACCGGTCATGGCCTTCGCTATCCAGGATCACCGGCATGCGGTTGTGGATGCTTCTCATGTGGTCGTTCGAATCGATGGTCATGATCCGCATAGCTGGTGACGTTCTCGCCCTCCGGTGAGTGCTGGAGCGACCACAATCCGGCAAACGCGAATGGACCGCCATCCTTCATCCTGATCAGATGCGGCTACTTCTCCTTGCCATCACGCTTCCATTCATAGAATCCGCCCGCCGGCACCAGGCAGCGCCGCTTCTTAAATGCATCGCGGAAGGACGGTTCTGAGGACGCAGTCTCAGACCTCGCATTGATCGTCGAATAGGCGATTTTGGTGTCCTTGGCCCAATAGGGAATCAGGCCCCACCGCGCAATCGCCAGCTCGTTGCCATCACCGCCCTTCTGCCGGCGAACGATCGGCATCTCGTGTGTCGGCGCAACGTTGTAGTTCGGGCCGAGGTTCAGCCGCTGCTCGAACTTGAACATCTGCTGGATCACCTCGAGGGGCGACATGAAGAGGTATCGTCCGCACATGGCGGCAGGAGAGCATAGATGCGACTGACGTGCCCCCTTCAAACCACACCAGCTGCTATGCGATTGGCTGGTACTATGATCTGACACTGCGAGCGGACCACTAGAGGGCACGTCATCCTTGCCAGCGAAAAGGTTAGTCACTCGCCCTCTAACCTTTTGATTTCATTCAACGAGAACATTCGTAAACTTTGTCTAAATCCCCTGTTTTACAAGGGGTTACTTTTATGATTTGGTTAACACTGCCTGTTTTCCCAAGCAAAAAGGGATCTTGCTCGGAATCATGGAGGCTATGTTCATTGATACTTTGCCGGCCTATCCTTGATACCTACATGATACGGGGTTCTTCCCAAGTATGGCGATGATCGGCCTTTGGCCCTGTGGGCGATGGGTATGGGGGAGATGTAACAGGGTTGGGCTTATGAAACGCGAGATTTTGGACGGCCTTCTCGATGCGCGCCGCAGCAATAAGGCGGCTGCACTGCTTCGCTGGCTTGATACTGAGCGACAGCAGCTGTTTGTCCAGGGTAATGACCGTGGCGGCCTGGGTGAGCCGGAGAAAAAGGCCGTGAGTGAGGCGCTTCGGCGCGACCGTGGTTTGATCGTCGAGACCGATGCCGGGCCGTTGTTCGTCCAGCCCTTCAACCCTGCGCTTCGCCTGATCGTGGTTGGTGCCGTTCATATTGCCCAGGCATTGGTGCCGATGGCATCGCTTAGCGGTTATGATGTGATTGTCGTCGATCCCAGACGGGCTTTTTCCAGCGATAGGCGGTTTCCCGGCGTGACCGTCAGCCAGGAATGGCCGGATGACGCCCTGCTGGCGCTTGAGCCCGATGCCAGGACTGCTGTGGTAACGCTGACCCATGACCCGAAGCTCGATGATCCGGCCCTGGATGTGGCGCTTCGCTCCGATGCCTTCTATATCGCTTCCCTGGGCAGCCGGAAAACCCATGCGGCAAGGCTGGAACGACTGAGCGCCCTTGGCCATTCAGCCGATCTTCTCGCGCACATTCATGGGCCTGCCGGGCTCGACCTCGGCGCCGTCAGCCCAGCTGAGATTGCCGTTTCCGTCCTTGCTGAAATGACCGCGGTTCTGCGCAAGACGGAGAGTTCATGAAGTTCGGGGTCATGCCGCTCGATCAAGCCGAAGGGGCTTTTTTGGCCCACGGCGTGCGCACCAGCGAGGCGATCTTCAAAAAGGGCCGTATCTTGACGCCGGCGGATATCGAGTTCCTTGGCCGGGAAGGTATCGAGACGGTGACGGCCTGCAAGCTTGGGCCCGACGACGTTGCCGAGGATGCGGCCGCGAGCAGGATTGCTTTGGCCATTGGGGGCGCCAACGTCGAGATCGAGCTGCCATTTACCGGGCGCGTCAACCTGCGTGCAGCCAAGGATGGCATTCTTACCCTCGACCGCACCCGCATTGACCGGCTCAATCGTGTCGATGAGGCCATCACCCTTGCAACCCTGCCGGCTCTGGCCGCGGTCCGTGCAGGTCAGATGCTGGCGACCGTCAAGATCATACCTTTTGCTGTCGAGCGGCAAAAACTCGACCTCGCGGTCGCCGTGGCCAGCGAGGGGGATGCCCAGTCCGGCGATGCGCTCATGAAGGTCGCAGCATTCGAGGCGATGGATGTGGCCTTGATCCAAACGCGCTTGCCGGGCACCAAAGAGACTGTTCTGGACAAGACCGTCGGTGTCACATCGGCACGCCTAAAGGGTGTCAACGGCCGGCTCGCCAGTGAGATCCGCTGTCCGCACGATGTCGCTTGCCTTGCTGAGAAGCTGAGTGTCACTCAAGGTGACCTCATTCTGATCGCCGGCGCCTCGGCAATCACCGATCGCCGTGACGTTCTGCCGTTAGCGCTTGAGCACGCTGGCGGCCAGATCGAACATCTGGGCATGCCCGTCGATCCCGGCAACCTGCTGCTGCTCGGGCGCCTCGGCACAAGACCGGTGATCGGCCTGCCAGGCTGCGCGCGGTCGCCGAAGCTTAATGGCTTCGATTGGGTATTGCAGCGGATCTTTGCCGGCATGAGTGTTACGAGAGCCGATATCACCGGCATGGGGGTCGGCGGTCTGCTGACCGAAATTCCAAGCCGCCCGCAACCGCGAGACCGGCGCCCGAAAAGTCGAAGCGGCGGTATTGTCGGCATCGTTCTGGCGGCAGGGCAGTCGACCAGAATGGGACGGGCGAATAAGCTCCTGGCCGAGATCGACGGGCGGCCCATGGTGGTGCATGCCGTCGATGCGATGCTCGGATCGAAGGTCGAGCAGGTGATTCTGGTGACCGGCCACGAGGCAACGCTGGTACGTGGTGCCGTCGGTGATCGTCCTTTGACCATCGTTCACAACACCTCATTTGCCCAGGGCTTGAGCACGTCGCTGAAGTCGGCGCTTGATGCTCTGCCCAGCGGGGCTTCCAGTCTGCTGGTCGGGCTAGGCGACATGCCCCGTATTCGATCAACCGATATCGATCGGCTTATTGCGGCCTTCAATCCGCTTGAGGGGCGGTCGATCTGCGTTCCCACGGTTAAAGGCAAGCGGGGCAATCCTGTTTTGTTTTCGATCGATTATCTCGAGGAAATGAGGGGAATCGAAGGTGATGTCGGGGCTCGTCATCTGATTGGCGCCCATGCGGAACAGGTGGTCGAAATCGAGATGGATGACGATGCAGCCCTGATCGATGTCGATACCAAAGAAGCGCTGGCGGCGTTGAGAGGTTGAGAGAATGAGCGACGAGCTTTATCAAGAGGCGATCATCGGGCTCGCCAAGAAAGCGAGATATCTATCCAGGCTCGATCGGCCCGATCTTACGGCGACCGTCGACAATCCATTATGCGGTGATCGGGTTACGCTGGATCTGGGGTTGGATGGCGATGTCATTGATGCTGTCGGTCATAGAACCAGGGGATGCCTGCTTTGCGAAGCCGCAGCTTTCCTGATTGCCGATCATGCGATCGGCCAGAATGTCGAGGCGTTGAAGGTCGCAGCACCGAAGGTCGTGCTGGATATCGGCAACGAAGAGGCCACGATGGGCAATCTCTGGCCCGGCCTTGAAGATCTGGCGCCGGTTCGCCGTTTCAAAAGCCGGCATGAATGCGTCACCCTGCCGTTCCAGGCCTTGATCAAAGCGTTGAATGAGGAGAAGGCGTAGCCTCAGGAGGAACGGCGCTTCAAGAAGCCATTCTCGCGTCTTTAAAGTAAAAAACGTTAACCACAGCTTAGTAAAGAAAGTAGAAATCAAAAAGAAAAAATTAATCACAAGTCCTTTTTCTTGAGAAGCTTTTTCCTGATAGACTGGGCAAAGTCAGAAAAATAAAAAAACTTTCAGGGACAAAAATGATAGGAAACAATGCGCTAGGCAAATTTTGCCCAGGGTAAAGTTTTCCTCACCAAAAAAATAAAATGGTCATTAAGGGTGCTCCTGTACTTTGATCTCAACGCAGAACAAAGAACAGGTAACGCCCCATGAACGCCATCCTCAAAATCGCGGCCCTCGCTACCATCTTCGCCGCTGCCGCACCGGCTGTCGCGACGTCGGCCAACCTGTTCAACACGGTGGAGTACCGGACCAACTCACTCGACGCTCTACCGCAGTGGCAGCGCGCATTGTCGAAGATCGAGCAAGAGCAGAAGGCTTATCGCGACTGTGCGAAGAATATGAACAAGTGCGGTTCTCGTGCGGTGCAGGCCTGGCAGGCCATGATCAAAGGACCAGCGAGGGGCGAGGCAGCTCGATCAGCTGCAGGCTGTCAACAGCTTCATCAATCAGTGGCGCTACCGGGCCGATCAAGGGAATTATGGAAGAAGCGACTATTGGGCCTCCCCGAGCGAGTTCTTCAGGCGCTCAGGTGACTGCGAGGATTACGCCATCGCGAAATACGTGACGCTTCGCCAGATGGGCTTCAGCGCTGATCAGCTGCGCCTCGTGGTGGTGAAGGACATCCGCCGCAATCTTGCCCATGCTGTGCTTGCCGCTTATGTCGGCAAGGAAGTTTATATTCTCGATAATCTTTCCGCCAAGGTGCGTGCCCAGAAGACTGTCTTGGAGTACACGCCCTACTACTCAGTCAACGAAAAGGCGCGCTGGGCACATGCTGCTGCGCCGGCTTCATCGAAAGTTGCCGCAGCCGCAAAAGCCGACGCCCCTGCAAGCGGACGTCCCACAGCTAAAACCCTGTTTTCCAAATCCTGAACCCGATCATCGACGTTTTCGATTTGTCTCATCGGGTCTAGGCGTTCACGACCACCTCAGTTGTTACCTGCGCAATTTCGGCGTCCGCGATGATCGCGGACGCCGCTTTTTTTCGTATATCGTCGGTCATTCCCGGTATCGCAAAAGAAACCGAGGCTGTACTGCAGCACCTTTCGACCGTTGTGAAGCTATGAATGGCTTTGTTCATGCTCTCCACTATGCCATCGAGATGTTCAAGGCTCGAAACTGATCGTGGTAAAGTTTCACTGAACGCATTGTATCTTGTTAACACTTTGGATCAGGCGAAAGGCAGGCAGCGGAAACCTTGCTTCTCAGAGAAAAACTTTTGTTGCCAATCAACTAACGATCTTTGCCTATAGCGCCAAAAGGCAAGTTGAGACTGTGGGCATTCCACTAGATAAGACGCTGGGCCCGAAAGCTCAGATAGTCGTTGCGCCCGACGATAACGTGATCATGGACGGTAATATCGACCGATTCGAGAGCCCGAACCACCTGTTTTGTCATGTCGATATCCGCCTTGGAAGGGGTTGGGTCGCCGCTAGGGTGATTATGCACCAGGATGATGGCGGATGCTGCCAGTTCTAGGGCGCGTTTCACGATCTCCCGCGGGTAGAGCGGTGTGTGGTCCACCGTTCCCTGCTGCTGAACTTCGTTGCGAATGAGGCGGTTTTTGCGGTCAAGAAAGAGAATGACCAGATGCTCGGTCGTCTTGTGGCGAAGGGTGACCTTCAGATAGTCGGTCAACGAGGACCAGGAGCCGATGATCGGGTTCTCCTTGATCGGCTCGTGAAGAACGCGCTCGATCGCCAGTTGCACAGCCTTCACCCGGCCCACCATCTTGCTGCTCATATAGGCAAGCTTGGCGAGACGCTCTTTCTCCGCAGCGAAAACCGCGCTCAGACTTCCGAAGTTTTCGAGAAGGGAGCGGCTGATTTCCGGGCATTCCGAGGGCTGCTCGCCCGAGGAAAGCAGAAGCTGCAGCAACTCCTCATCGCTGACCACATGCGGCCCAAGGTCCAGAAAGCGTGCCAGCAGGGGATCGGCGGGCAGGAATCCCTCGAAGGTACTGGTAGCTTCGTTCAAACCTGGGCCGGTCGCGACGATGTCAGCGGCTTCGATCTGGGCGATCAGTTTTTGCAGAACCTGCTCCCCATCAAACAGCCAGGCCTCCTGATCCTGATCCCAGCGCCCGCCCGCAGCCTCGAGGCAATCATTCAGCGGGAAGGTATTGCCGCGAATGATATAGGCGGGATTGCCCTCGGCTTCACCGCGATAGGCAACTTCCAAGCCAAATCGTGCCAATCGGTCGGCCGGGTGGGTTAGTTCGCCATTGACATCAACGGCGGCATCCAGATCCTCGGCAATCGTTGAGGAAAAGCCATTTGCATAGCTCATGACGATGATGATCTCGCTCTCTATGGGGAAGCAGATTCTCTCTATGACTCAACTATAGGTTTAATCATATAGCTGCATAAATTCCAATGGGTTTTAATTGCACATCGCAAAAACCCGTCCCGTCCCAACCAGGCTTCAGAGTATATCTGCTCGCCGACGGATCATTTCGGCGAGCAGGACGCCCAAAAGGAAGAGACCGAGGGCCGCAAAGGTGTAAGCCGCTGGAAAACCGACATGATCAACGATCAGCCCGCCGGCATAGACGCCGGCTGCCTGCCCCAGAAACAGGCTGTTGGCAAATGTCGACACCGCAAGGCCACGAGCTTCAGGTGCCATTTGGGTGGCGTTGGTCTGGAGCGTATTGTGCAGCATGTAGAGGCCGATGCCCAGAATGAACAGGCCTAGCGGCATCAGGATCAAGGGCAGGATCATCGTGGCAGTGAGTCCGGCGGCGATCAGCGTGCCGCCAGTGATCGATATGCCGCGCTCGCCTAATTTTAGCACAAGCAGGCGCACCAGTATCGTATAGACAAGGCCGCCCATGCCGAAGAAGCAGAGAATCAGTCCGACATTGCTGTAGCTGATGTCGAAACGCTGGTGGAGATCGGCGCCGATGAAGGTGAAGGCGCCATAGAAGAAAACGCCTTCGATGAAAACGGCGGCGATGATGATTCTTGCCCAGCGGCGGCCCAGCAGGGCTCGGTAACCGTCAACGACCGATCGCGCACTGAGGCTGCTGCTGAGCCTCGGTGGCGGCAAACGGCCGTGCCGTACTTGCCAAAACAGCATCAGGCCCATGAGCAAAAAAATCGCGCCCAGCATCGGAAAGACGGCGCGCCAGCCGAGCAAGTCGCCAATCATGCCGCCGAAAGCCTGGCCCAGAATGACACCGAAAACCGCCCCGGAGAGAAAACGGGCAAGGACAGCCTGACGATGTTCATACTCGACGTGATCGCCGATAAAGGCCATGGCCAGCGGTACGATGGCGGCCGTGGTACTGCCGGCAAGAATGCGAGCGACACCGAGTTCAGCAAGGGAGTTCGCCAAGCCGGCTGTACTCACGGTTAGCGCTGACAGGATCGTCATGATTGCGATGACGCGAAGCTTGCCGAAGCGATCACCGAGTGGGCCATAGATGAATTGGCCGAAGGCATAGGCAATGGTGAAGGCCGAGCTGACGATGGCTGCCTCGCCGGCGGTGACGCCGAAATCATCAGCGATCTGAGGCAGTAGCGGATCGGCGACGCGCATGGTGGCGATGGAGGCGAAGGTGGCCGTTCCCATGAGCAGCAGCGTGTTGCCGATCACCTTATGCTGTCGATCAGCCACGCTTCATCATCTACTCGTGGGCCAAGATGGGCTGTGTGCTCTTCGCGTCGATCATCACTGTCGATATCATCTGAATTTGCGGGGTGCGGGACCAAGAATGAGATTGTCTGGTCATTCTTCCGTTTTCCGACCAAACATGTCGCTCAAGCGATGCCGTGATCCGGTATCATCAGATACCAGAATAGTCAGTTCGGGGAGACATTTTCTAACATGCCTAGAGATCACCGTTCCATCGTTCGCCGCTCTCAAACGCCAAAATCGATCTCCCGCCCGCTGGTGACACCGATTCATCCCGCGGTCGCCTATATGTCGACCGATCCCGACGAGATGGATGCCCAGTATGAAGGCCGGATCGAGGGCTATACCTATGCGCGTGAAGGGCACCCGAACGCTTCCGTGCTTGCCGAAAAGATCGATTGGCTGGAAGGCGTGCCATCGGAGGCGGGGAAGGGAATGGTCACCGGCTCAGGCATGGCGGCCCTGTCGACCCTGTTTTTGACCCTGCTCGAAGCGGGTGATCATATCGTCGCCGGCGATCAGCTCTATGGGCGATGCCTGAGGCTGCTCCGTCAGGATCTGCCGCGCTTAGGCTTCGAAGCCACCCTTGCGGATCCAACCGACGGCGAGGCGATCGCTGCGGCAATTCGG
This sequence comes from Geminicoccaceae bacterium, assembly GCA_965204405.1. Classification (GTDB taxonomy): domain Bacteria; phylum Pseudomonadota; class Alphaproteobacteria; order Geminicoccales; family Geminicoccaceae; genus JANQPX01. The sequence continues at coordinate 2,783,072 of CBDBEN010000005.1, read as the reverse complement.
CCTGAGACGAAGATGATTTTGCTCGAGGTGGTCTCTAACCCAACCATCCGGGTTGCCGACATGACCGGCATTGTGGAGATTGCCCAACGGCACGGTATCCTCCTTGCAGTCGACAACACCTTCACCACGCCAAGGGCCTATCGCCCGTTCGATCACGGCGCCGATATCGTGATCCACTCGCTCACCAAGCTACTCGCCGGCCATTCCGATGCCACCCTCGGCTATATCTCCGCCAGAAGCGAGGACCTTAACCGGCAGCTCTACGATACCGCCGTTTCCTGGGGGATGACGCCCAGCCCCTTCGACTGCTGGCTCGCCGAGCGCGGCCTGCACAGTTTCGATCTCCGCTTCGAGCGCGCCCAAGCCAATGCGAGGGCGCTTGCTGACTTTCTCGGCGGTCTCGATGGCATCGAAACAGTTATCTATCCGGGCAGGCACGATCATCCGGATCACGCACGGGCGAAGGAACTCTTCGGATCGGTGACCGGTAATATGCTGAGCTTTCGCCTCAATGGCGGCCGCACCACTGCCAATGCCTTTTTGCGCGCCGCGGGGGCGATCCCGTTTGCGCCGACCCTTGGTGACATCGCGACCACGCTCGCCCATCCGGCTTCGTCCTCGCATCGTGGACTCAGCGAAGAGGCGCGCGCCGAGCTTGGGATCACCGAGGGCTTCATCCGGGTCTCGGTCGGAGTCGAGGATGTCGAACAACTGAAGAATGAGCTGGGTAATGCCGTCGCTGCGGCACAGCACGCATAAGGGAGAGGTTTGATGAAGTCCCAATACCGGGTCGTGGTCATCGGCGGCGGCGTTGTCGGCGCCTCGGTGCTGTACCATCTCGCCAAATTCGGCTGGACCGACGTTGCCCTGATCGAGCGCTCGGTTCTGACCGCTGGCTCCAGCTGGCATGCGGCCGGCGGCGTGCATGCGCTGAATGCCGATCCTAACATGGCCGCCCTTCAGGCGTATACGATCGATCTCCTTTCCAAGATCCAGGAGGAGTCCGGCCAGGACATCGGCCTCCATATGACCGGCGGCATCTCCGTCGCCTCGGCGCCGGCGCGCTGGGAATGGCTGCAGTCCGCCTACCGGGTCTTCCAGACTATCGGCATCGAAGATTGTTATTTGATGACGCCGGAAGAGATCCGGGAAAAATGTCCGATCATGGATGTCACCGGGGTGATCGGCGGGCTCTGGGCGGATCGCGAGGGCTATGTCGACACCTATGGCACGGTCTACGCCTATGCCGGCGCCGCCAGGAAGCGTGGCGCCGAGGTGATCGAAAACAACAAGGTCGAGGAGCTGAACCAGCGTGCCGATGGCCTGTGGGAAGTGGTGACCGAGCAAGGGACCGTGCTTGCCGAGCATGTGGTCAATGCCGGCGGGCTCTGGGCCAAGCAGGTCGGGCGCATGGTCGGCCTTGACCTGCCACTTTCGCCGCTTGAGCACCATTATCTCCTGACCGAGTCCATCCCCGAGGTCGCGGCCATGGATCACGAGGTGCCGATGATGGTCGACCTCGAAGGCTTCACTTATCTTCGCCAGGAGCATCAAGGGGTTCTGCTCGGTATCTACGAGATCAATCACAAGCACTGGAATATCGACGGGGCGCCCTGGAATTACGGCGTCGAGCTGATCCAGGAGGATATCGATCGGATCTCCGATGAGCTGACGCTTGCCTTCGAGCGCTACCCCTCGCTGCAGACTGCCGGCATCAAGAAATGGGTCAACGGCGCTTTTACGTTCTCTCCTGACGGCAACCCTCTTGTTGGCCCGGTGCCCGGCAAGCGTAACTACTGGCTGGCCTGCGGCGTCATGGCAGGCTTTCTCCAAGGTGGCGGAGTCGGCAAGTCTTTGGCGGAATGGATGATTCACGGCGAAGCCGAGGCCGATGTCTGGCCGATGGATATCGCCCGTTACGGCGCCTTTGCCTCGAACCGGGGCTATATCAAGCAGACGACCGGACAGTTCTATTCCCGCCGTTTCGTCATGACCTACCCCAACGAGCAGCTGCCGGCGGGCAGACCGCTCAGGAAAGCGCCCGCCCACGATGCGATGAACGGCGCAGGTGCGCTTTGGGGCTGCAGCTGGGGGCTAGAAATCCCGCTGGTATTCGCCCCAAGCGGCTTCGAGGAGACACCGACGCTCAAGCGCTCCAATGCCTTCCCGATTGTCGCCGAGGAGTGTCATGCGGTGCGTGAGGCTGTTGGATTGCTCGATACATCAGGCTTTTCCCGTTTCGAAGTCATCGGCGATGGCGCCGAAGCCTGGCTCGATCGGCTTACAGCCGGGCGTCTGCCGAAGTCGGGGCGTGCCCGCCTGGCACCGATGCTTGCCCCCGATGGCCGCTTGAAGGGTGATCTCACAATCTTCAATTGGGGCGATGGAACCTGGTGGATCATGGGCTCCTACTATCTCCGCCAATGGCATATGCGCTGGTTCCTGGATCATCTCGATGACGGCGTTGATGTCAGGGATATCTCGGATGCGACGGTCGGCTTCTCGCTCTCCGGTCCGAACGCGCGAAAGGTGCTTGCAGAGCTGACCCACCAGGATGTCAGCCATGAGGCGCTGCCCTTCATGGGCTGCACCACCCTCGACGTCGGCCTGATCCGCGCCAAGGTCGGACGGCTCTCGGTAGCAGGCGAGCTTGGTTATGAGATCAATTGCAGCGCTATGGAGCACATCTCCCTTCGTAACATGCTGCTGGAAGCCGGCGCTGCACACGGCCTACGCGAGTATGGTTACTATTCCCTTAACTCACTTCGCCTGGAAAAAAGTTTCGGCATCTGGAGCAAGGAATTCACCCAAGGCTACACAGCTGGCATGACCGGCATGGACCGCTGGATCTCCTTCGACAAGGGTGACTTCGTTGGGCGGGAAGCAGCGCTCGCCGAACGGGAAGAAGGCAGCGCGCCGCAAAGGCTGGCGACCTTGGAAATCGATGCCGACGACGCCGATGCCTCAGGCTTCGAGCCGATCTGGAAGGATGGCAGTCGTATCGGCTTCATTACCTCGGGCGGCTACGGCCATGTCGTGCAGAAAAGCCTGGCGATGGCCCTCATCGAACCAGGATTTGCCGTGGCCGGAACGGCGTTGACCACCCACATTGTTGGTGTGGAGCGGGGCGCACGCGTCATCGAAGCCAGCCCCTACGATCCCAAAGGTGCTGTGATGCGCCTGTAAGAAAGGGAAGGGAGGGGCGATGGTCGACGATGACAGGCGAGCGCGGCGGCGCGGCCGAAGGCGTCAAACCGGCGATGAACCGGTCATGGAAGAGCGCATCGTCGACTACCACCATCTCGTCAATCCCTTCGAACCGGTCCGCCTCTACTCCGAGGATCAGATCGGACAAATCCACCAGACCGCGCTTCGCGTTCTCGAAGAGCTCGGCGTCAAAATTTTGCTGCCTGCGGCCCGCAGGCTATTGCGCGATGGTGGAGTCGATGTCGATGAAGACAGCCAGATGGCGCGCTTCGATCGTGGTGTGGTAGCTGAAGCGATCTCGTCGGCACCACTGACGTTCAAGCTTCACGGCGCGGATGAGGCAACCTCGCCAACCTGGGGCGGGCGTCATGTGACCTGGTGCCCGGTCGGCGGCGCACCGCATATCTCGGATCTCGATCACGGCAAGCGGCCCGGCACGCGCGAAGCCTGCGAGAACATCATCAGGCTTGCCGAACATTACGACGTGATGCATGTACAAAGCCCCAATGTCGAGCCGCAGGACGTGGCGCCTGAGGTTCGCCACTACGCCACCATGCACGCGCAACTCACCTTGTCCCGAAAGCCGCCATTTCTGTTCAGCCGCGGAGCGCCGCAGGTTGAAGACGGCTTTCACATGATGCGGATCATGCGCGGCATGAGCGAGGAAGAGTTCAGGCAAACACCCTCCGTCTATACAGTGATCAACACCAACTCGCCGCTGATCCTCGATATCCCCATGCTGCAAGGCCTGATCGACTTCGCAAAAGCCGGCCAGCCCGTGGTGATCACCCCCTTCACGCTTTCCGGCGCCATGGCGCCGGTCACCATCCCAGGCGCCCTGGTGCAGCAGCATGCCGAATTCCTCGCAGCCTTAGTGGTCAGCCAGCTGGCGGCGCCTGGGGCGCCCGTGGTCTATGGCGCCTTCACCTCGAATGTCGACATGAAATCCGGCTCCCCAGCCTTCGGCACGCCCGAGAATATCCAGGCCTCCTTTGCCAGCGGCCAGCTTGCGCGTTTCGTCGATGTCCCCTGGCGTTCCTCCATGTCGTCGGCCTCCAATACCGTGGACGCCCAGGCGATCTATGAGAGCCAGATGGCGCTTTGGGGAGCGACGCTAGGCGGTGCCAATCTGGTGATCCACGCAGCCGGCTGGATGGAGGGTGGGCTTACGGGGTCGATGGAGAAATTCATCATCGATATCGAGATGCTGCAGCAGATGGCGGAGCTGATGCAGCCGGTGGCGTTCGACGAGGGCGAGCTTGCCTTCGAGGCGATCAAGGATGTGGGTTCCGGCGGTCATTTCTTCGGCACGGCCCACACCATGGAGCGCTATCGAACCGCGTTCTACACGCCGTTTGTATCCGACTGGTCCAATTTCGGCCTGTGGACGGAGACCGGCTCGAAGACCGCGACCGAGCGGGCCAATGGCATTTGGAAGCAGGTGCTCCGGGACTTCGAGCCGCCGGCGATCGATCAAGCCAGGATCGACGAGCTCGACGCCTTCATCGCGAAACGAACCGAACAAGGCGGCGCACCACCGGAGAGCTAGTGGTGTGACCACATCATTTAATCCCACCGCTATCGCTTGGATTGACGGTATGCGGCCAAGTTTTTGCGGGGCACCGTTGCGGCCTCAATATTAAAGACGCACCACCGGGGAGACGGCCATGACCAAGGACGCGGACGCGATCATCATCGGGGCAGGGGTGATCGGCGCCGCCTGCGCGTTCGAACTCGCCAAGCTCGGCTACAAGACCATCACGGTCGATCGCAACCATGACGCGGGCACGGGCTCGACCGGGGGAAGCTGCGCGATCATCCGGGTACACTATTCGACCCTTGCCGGCTCCGCCTTCGCCTATGAGGGCTTTTTCTACTGGAAGAACTGGACCGACTATCTGGAGACGACCGATGAGCAGGGCCTTGCCCGTTTCATCGATTGCGGCTGTCTGGTGATGGCGACCGAGGCTAATGGCTTTCTCGAAAGGCATAAAGGCTTTTGCCGTGAGCTCGACATTCCGTTCGAGGACTGGAACGCCGATCGGATCAGGGAACGCCTGCCAATCTACAGCCTGGAGAGCTTCTCCCCACCCAAGCGCATGGATGATCCGGGCTTCGGCGAGAGCAATGGCAGCAGTGTACACTCCGGTGTGTTTTTTCCGACGGCGGGCTACGTCACCGACCCGCAGCTCTCCGCTCACAATCTCATGCGCGCTGCCGAGGCCAAGGGCTCGGCATTCCACTTCAACGAAACCGTGACGGAAATCCTGCAGGAGAACGGCCGCGTTAGCGGCGTGGCTTTGGCAAGCCAGAAAAGAATCAAGGCACCGGTGGTGCTGAATGTGGGAGGACCGGCCTCAGCCAGTATCAACGCCATGGCAGGCGTGCTCGACGATATGACCATCACCACGCGCCCGCTTCGCCAGGAGGTCGCCCATGTACCGTCGCCTCCAGGCTTCGACTTCGAGAAGCAGGGTATCGTAGTGTCCGACAGCGATATCGGCTGCTACATCCGCCCGGAGCACGGCTCGCATATTCTGATCGGTTCCGAAGACCCTCCTTGTGACCGGCATGACTGGGTCGATGACGAGGACTTCAATCGCGAGTTCACCGAGCAGTGGACCCATCAGGTGCATCGCTACGCCCAGCGCGTGCCGAGCCTAGGCATTCCCAGTCGGACACGCGGTGTGGTCGAGCTGTATGACGTCACCGATGACTGGATTCCGATCTATGACAGGTCCAGCCTGCCCGGCTTCTACATGGCCTGCGGCTCCAGCGGCAACCAATACAAGAACGCGCCGATCGCCGGCAAGATGATGGCGGCGCTGATCGATTACTGCGAGAGCGGCGGCGATCATGACAACGAGCCGCTGCAATTCCGCATGCCCCATATCGAGCGCGATCTTGATGTCGGCTTTTACTCGCGTAAGCGCGAGATCAACAAGGAGAGCAGCTTTTCCGTGCTGGGGTAACGCCGCTCACGCCGAAGGCTTGCGCTTTTCCGGAACAGGTCGATCCAGCCCTCTCCCTCGCCCAACCACCCCGACGTACCGACCATATCGGGTGGTTGGGCGGGGGAGAGGGCTGGCACCGCGTAAACCTCAACCGGAAACGCTCTAGGCCTTTCCGAGGATGAGATCCGAGGCTTTTTCGCCGATCATGATGGCACTGGCATTGGTATTGCCCGAAATCATGGTCGGCATGATCGACGCATCGGCGATGCGAAGGCCGTCAATGCCCCGAACCTTGAGGCCGGGATCGACCACCGCCAGCGGATCGCTGCCCATGCGGCAGGTGGAGATTGGGTGATATTGGGTGATGCCGATGTCCCGCGCGGCAGCCAGCAGGTCGTCGTCGCTCTCGACATCGCCGTCGGGGTAGTAGGGGGTGGCCTTGATTCGCCGCATCGCCGGCTGCGCCATGATTTTTTTGACCAGGCGCATGCCTGCGACCAATGTTCTGCCGTCGCTCTCTTCAGCCAGGTAATTCGCCATCATCGCCGGCTGCTCTCTCGGGTCCGAGGAAGTCAGCCAAAGCCTTCCCCGGCTCTCGGGACGAAGCTGGGAGACGATCGGCGAGCAGGCGGGGAAGTCATGGAGATGCCCTGGTTTGTCGCCGCTCAGCGGATTGAAATGCAGCTGCAGATCCGGAAGGTCGAGCGCGGGGTCGCTTTTCGCAAAGCCGCCGCAAAAGGACGGGCCGGAAGCCAGCGCTCCGCGTTTGAGAAACGCATATTTCAGCGCCTCGACCGCCCTCAGCGGCCAGCTGTTGAATAGCTCGTTCAGCGTCGGCACGCCTTCGACCCGGTAGATCAATTTCACCTGGAGGTGATCCTGCAGGCCTGCCCCGACGCCGGGAAGATCGCAGACAGGGTCGATGCCGTGCCCCCGCAGCTCGTCGGCCGGACCAATACCGGACAAAAGAAGCAGGTGAGGTGATTTGATCGAACCTGCCGCGAGAATGACCTCTTTTAAGGCATGAACCTGCCGTTCCCGGCCGGAAGGATCGGAAAAGCACACCCCTTGGCAACGCCCATCCCGCATGATCAGTCCGGTCGCGAGCGCTTCGGTGACCACGGCCAGGTTTTGTCGGCCTTTTGCCTCGCCAAGATATCCCTTTGCCGTGCTGCAGCGCCGCGCGTTGCGTGCAGTCAGCTGATAGTAACCGACACCTTCCTGAGTCGGCCCGTTGAAATCCGGATTGGCAGGAATGCCGGCTTCAATCGCTGCCTCGATGAAGGCATCGGAAAGGGGATGCAGGGCCCGATTGTCGCTGACGGCCAGCGGACCTCCCTTGCCATGCAGATCGTCCCCGCCGCGTTCCTGGTCTTCGGCACGCTTGAAGTAGGGAAGAACGTCCGAAAAACCCCAGCCGCTGCAGCCGAGCTGCTGCCAGCGGTAGAAATCATCCGGCTGGCCTCGGACATAGAGCATGGCGTTGATCGAGCTGGACCCGCCAAGTGTCTTGCCCCGCGGCCAGATCTGACTGCGTCCGCCGAGGCCGGGCTCCCCCTCGCTTTCGAAGCCCCAGCTGAGCGTGGGGTGATAGACGAGCTTGTAAAAGCCGCCGGGAACATGGATCCAGGGGTTACGATCCGCCGCACCAGCTTCCAGCAGAACCACCCGGTTTTTCGGATCGGCGGAAAGCCGGTTGGCGATCACGCAGCCGGCAGAGCCGGCGCCGACGATGACATAGTCCGCCCGTTCGCCGTCAATTTCCTGATGACTGGTTATGCCTTTGCCTCCATGATCGTCCTGATCCAGGCCCGGATGCCCGGTCGCTTCGATCGATAAATCGTTCACTATCATCAGCATGATAGGCGACCATGGGCAAGGGGCTGCGCACGGCCGGGAGGCCCGCTCCGAAGGAGTGTTGTCGATTGAGGGGGGATGTGATGGGGGGGATACTCCTGGTAACCGGCGGTGCACGCGGCATCGGCAGGGCGGTGGCGGAGCTTGCGGCGGCAAAGGGTTTCGATGTCGCTGTCGGCTATCGTAGCAGGCGGGATGAAGCCGAGGCGGCGGTTGCTGCCGTCGAAGCGGCGGGCCAGCGGGCGATCGCGGTCCAGGCGGATGTTGCCAAGGAAGCGGACATCAACGCCATGTTCGAGACCACTGAAAAACAACTCGGCAAAATCTCGGCCCTGGTCAATAGTGCGGGCATTTCGACCCGTGTTCGCGGCGACGAGGTGACAGCCCCGCAGCTTCAGGACTTGATGGCAGTCAATGTCATCGGCCTGATGCTTTGCTGCCGGGAAGGGGTGCGCCGGATGTCCACCAGGCATGGCGGGGAGGGCGGGGCGATCGTCAATGTCGGCTCGATGGCCGCAGCCTTCGGTGGCCGGCCGGGTGCTTCTCACTATGCGGGTTCCAAGGGTGCGGTGGACAGCTTCACCAAAGGGCTTGCCAGGGAGGTCGCCGCCGAAGGCGTTCGTGTGAACGTGGTTCGCCCTGGCGTCACCCTGACCGACATGGTGAGCACCGTGCGCGACGATCCAGAGGTGCGTGCAGGCATCAATGCGACCATCCCGATCGCCCGCCCGGCCGATCCGAAAGAAATCGCCGCCCCCATTGTCTGGCTGCTCTCGAACGACGCGTCCTTCGTCACCGGCGGCATTGTCGACGCCTCGGGCGGCGGCTTTGTCATCGGGGCAGCGACAGGATGATTGCTGCCGGCAATCGGGATCGTTGCCGCCGTCAACTGGACAAGCGCCGCCGGTGCAGGGATGATCAGTCCCGCCTCGAGGCCTGTCGATGATCGTTCGATACAGAGATCGAGCGTCCGTCAATGAACAAGACTAGGGACCTTATGACAGCTCAATCCCTGAGCGGAAGGATCGCCGGTATCGACGTCGGCGGCACGTTCACCGATCTTATCCTGCTCGACGGCAGCAACCAGGTCAGCTTCGGTAAGACACCGACCACGCCCGAAAACCAGGCCTTCGGCGTCCTGAATGCCTTGCAGCAGGCCGAGATCGACATCGCCTCCCTCGATGTGATCGTCCATGGCACCACCACCACCACCAATGCGGTGCTGGAGCGAAAGCTCGCCAAGACAGGCTTGATCACCACCGCAGGCTTTCGCGATATCCTGGAACTCGGGCGCCGGACCCGCCCGCAGCCCTATGGCATGACCGGCGTCTTCCAGCCGATCATTCCCCGCGATCTTCGCCTCGAAGTACCGGAGCGGGTCGATGCTGCCGGCGAGGTGCTGATACCGTTGGACGAAACAGCGCTCAAGGAGGCAATTTCCGCACTTCTGGAGCAGGATTGCCAGGCACTCGTGATCCATTTTCTCCACGCTTATGCCAACCCTGCCCATGAGCGCCGCGCCGCCGAGATTGCGGGAGCTATCTGGCCGAACGGCTATATCACCATGGGGCATGCGCTGCTGTCGGAATATCGGGAGTATGAGCGCGGTGTTACCGCCGCCGTCAACGCCTCGGTCCAGCCGATCCTGCACCGCTATCTCGACCGTTTGCAGACCGAGCTTCGGTCCTCCGGGTTCAAACGGGAACTTCTGGTGGTGAACGGCAATGGCGGCATGGTTTCCGCAGGCAATGCGCCGGGACAGTCGGCAAAGACCGTCATGTCCGGCCCCGCCTCGGGCGTCATGGCCGCGGCCTACACCGGCAAGCGTGCAGGCTTCGCCGACATCATCACCTACGACATGGGCGGGACGTCATCGGATGTCGCCGTGATCCAAGGAGGTGTTCCTGCCGTCAGCCACGAGCTTGAGATCGAGTATGCGATGCCGGTCCATCTGCCCATGGTCGACGTACGCTCGATCGGCTCGGGCGGCGGTTCGATCGCCTTCGTCGACGATGCCGGCCTGCTCCAGGTGGGACCGGAAAGCGCCGGTGCCGATCCCGGACCGATCTGCTACGGCAGAGGAGGAAGGCTGCCGACGGTTTCCGATGCCAATCTGGTCCTGGGCAGGCTCAATCCTGAAAAGCTGCTGGCGGTCGACAATCCGGTGTCGTTGGACGACATCCGGGACATCATCGATGAGCGCATCGGCGAACCGCTCGGTCTCGATGCCGATGCGGCCGCAGGCGCCATCCTGACCATCGCGAACACCAAAATGGCGGGTGCCATCCGCATGGTCTCGGTCTCCAAAGGCCATGATCCCAGGGATTTCGCGCTGTTCGCCTTTGGCGGCGCCGGCCCGCTGCATGCGAGCGCGCTTGCGGCCGAGCTAGGCATTCCCAAGGTCCTGGTGCCGGCGAGACCGGGAATCACCAATGCCCTCGGCTGCGTGGTCGCCGATCTCCGCCACGACTTCGTGAACACGGTCAATCGTCCCCTGGACCATGTAGACATGGTGGACGTTACTAAGATCTTCGGGGAGCAGATCGAGAAAGGCAGGGCCTTGATCGAGGCGGAGCCGGTCGCGGTCGAGGGGATCGACATCGTTCACACCGCCGACATGCAGTTCATCGGTCAGACCCATCTCTTGACCGTGTCGGTGCCGAGCCCCGACATCAGTCGGCCCAAGCTGCAAGCCTTGTTCGAAAAGGCCTATCTGGACCGCTTCCATGTCGAACTCCCTGAAATCCGCGCCAATCTCGTCAACCTGAACACAGCCGTGATCGGCAGGCGGCCTCCCATCGATCTCGCAAAGATGATCGAGCCCGGTGGCCGGGCTTCCCGACTTGACGGTGCCGGGAGTGGGGAGCGTTCGGTGTGGTTCGATGGGGGGTGGGTCACGACGCCCATTTATTGGCGCGATCACCTGCCGATCGATACTGCCTTCAAAGGCCCAGCGATCATCGAGCAGATGGACACCACCACGGTGGTCGAGCCCAATCAGCGAGTAACGAGCGACGCCAATGGCAACCTGATCATCACCGTGGAGCGAAAGTAACCGATGTCGACGCTCGACGACCCTGTGACGCTGGCAGTCATTCAAAATGGGCTGCAGCAGGTTTGTGACGAGATGGATCTCTGCTTTTCCCGCGCCGCCTTTTCGCCGGTGATTGCGGAGGCTGACGATCGCTCCGATGGCATCTACGACCCGGTCGACGGCAGCCTGATCGCCCAGGGCCAGCTTGGCCTGCCGGTGTTCGTCGGCACCATGCAGTTTTCCACCCGTACGCTGATCGAGCACATCAAGGACGGACGCTGCCAGCCGCCGGAGGAGGGCGATATCTATATCGTCAACGATCCCTACCTCGGCGGCACTCATCTGATGGACGTGCGTTTCGCCATGCCGTTCTTCATTGATGGCGAGGTTTTCTGCTGGCTTTCCAATACCGGACATTGGCCCGACATCGGTGGCGCCGTGCCCGGCGGCTTTTCGGCCAAGGCGACGGCCGTCGAACAGGAAGGGCTTCGCCTGCCTCCGGTGAAACTGTTCAAGAGCGGCGTGATGGACCAGGAGATCTATTCGATCATCTGCTCCAACATCCGGGTTGCCGATCAGCGCATCGGTGACATCAAAGCACAGGCCGCCGCTCTGTCGGTTGGCAAGTCAAGGCTCGAAGCCTTGCTTCGCCGCTACGGCGTCGACACGGTTCGAGATGCCATTCAGGAGCTGAAGAAACGGGCGGCAGCGCAAATGCGTGCCCGGATCGATCCGATCCCGGATGGGGCCTATCGGGGTGTCGCTTATGTCGACTCCGACGGTGTCGTTAATGAGCCGCTGACCATCGATCTTACCGTTGAAAAGCGAAAGGGCGATCTCTGGTTCGATTTCTCGAAGTCGAGCCCGCCCTGCCAGGGCCCGATGAATAGCGTGCTGGCAACCACCTATTCCTCCGTCTATCTGGCCATTCGCCATATTTTCCCGGACGTTCCGATAAACGCCGGCGCGTTCGAGCCGCTCCACATCGCCGATCCCGACGGCACATTTCTTCATGCGCGCTATCCGCGCCCGGTTTCGGGCTGTGCCGCCGAGGTATCCCAGCGTATCGCCGAGGCCGTGTTCGCAGCACTCGTGCCCGTTCTGCCGGACAAGGTCACCGCCGCACCCGCCGGGACCAGCGGCAATTTCGCGTTGGGAGGCTACGATCCGCTGAAGGAGCGCGCCTTCGTGATGTATCAGCTCTCAGGCGGCGGCTATGGCGGTCATGCAGCTCATGATGGACTGACCAACGGCTGCTCGACCATCGGCATTTCCAAAACCCCGCCGATCGAGGTGATGGAGCAGGTTTTTCCCGTCCTCTATCGCCACTATGCGCTGCGCGAGGGTTCGGGTGGGGCCGGCAAGCAGCGGGGCGGCTTCGGCGTCAGCTACAGCGTAGAGCTCAGGCGGGGCGAGGCCTCGGCCTCCTTCGTGATGGATCACGGCCGCTTCGGACCCCAGGGCGTGCTTGGCGGCCAAGACGGCATGCCCAATAACGTTACGGTTCGGCGCGGCGGGGAGGCCTATATCCCGCCCCACCTTTCTAAGGACCAGGACATCCGCATCAGCCCCGGCGACCGCGTCGACGTCGGCACCCCCGGCGGGGGCGGCTATGGTTGTCCGTTCGAACGGGATCCGATGCTGGTGCTCTATGACGTGCGCATGGGGTATTATACGAGCAAGCAGGCCCTGGAACTATTTGGTGTGGCGTTGGTTGACGATCTCTCGACCGTCGACTGGCAAAAGACGGAACAGTTTCGGTTAGATCGGTAGCTGCCTCTCCTGTAATAACGCTCTACGCAGCCAAGGCACGCTCGACCCACTCAAGACGATCCTGGCCGAAATGCATCTCTCCGCCGACAAAAGTGGTCGGCACGCCGAAGACGCCGCGGTCGACAGCGTCCTGGGTCACTTTGATGAGGGTTTGCTTGATCTCATCGTTCTGAATGGCAGTGCTGAGTGCCTCGACGTCGAAGCCGCCCTCGCGAACGGTCCGCTTGATCTCATCCGTATCATTCAGATTGCAGCCGTCGGCCCAGCACGCTCCGAACATGACACGATTATAGTCTTCAAGGCACCCTTCGCGCTCGGCCCATATCGCACCGCGCATGAGCGGCAGGCTGTTGATGATGAAATAGGGGTTTTTCCTGAACGCCACGCCGTAATGAGCCGCATAACGCGCAGCATCATCGAAAAACCACGCCCCCTTCGGCGGGATCGTAACTGGCGAGACATTACCAGTGAGCTTGAATACGCCGCCGATCAAAACCGGTCTGTAGATCAGGTCTGCGCCATGCCGTTTGCAAACATCGGGCAGTTGGGTCCAGGCGAGATAGGAAGCCGGGCTGCCGTAGTCGTAGTAGAATTCAACGCATTTGCTCATGGGCCTCTTCCCTCAGCAACGCTTACCAGGTCTCGCCGAACGGTCTGAGCTCCACCAGGAACGACCAGGTCGAGCGGTCCTGATGGGCGACATGGTACATTTCTTCGGCGATTGCCGCCGGTTTGGCGAAAAAGTCATCGGGCTTGTCGGGTGCCAGGATCGGCCGGGTGCGCGGCGTGTCGATCGAAGCATCGATCAAGAAATAGGCAACGTGAATGCCTCTAGGTCCGAACTCTCTGGCGATCGATTCGGCGAGGATTCGCTGTGAGGCCTTGGTCGAGGCGAAAAAGCCCCAATTGGTCTTGCCGCGGGTTGCCGACGTGTTGCCCGTGACCAGGATCGCCCCTTTGCCCTGGTCCAGCATCGCCGGAAGCGTTTCCCGCGCGAGATGAAGAAGTGCCGTGGTATTGACCCTAAAGTTCTTCTCGAGGTCGTCAGGGTCTAACGCCAAAATACTGCCGCGCACGGACCGAAGGGCATTGTGAATGACGACTGCAGGTGGGCCGAGGTCCTTTTTGACCATCCCAATGGTGTCGACCAGCGCTTCGAGGTCGGCGACATCGCAAGGGTAGGCTCTGGTCCCCTCGATCGTCTCCTCGAAGCCGCGCAGGCGATCGGCGTCCCGAGCCAGCATGGCGACCTGATAACCGCCCTTCGCGAAACGTCTGGTAATCTCGGCCCCGGTTCCCTTGTCAGGCCCGACACCAGTCACCAGGCAAACCGGCTTGCTCATCACGCCCCTCTCTTTCGGACTGCTACCAGTACCGCTAGGCCCCGGCACTCGGGCGGGAACCGACCTCGCCATGCCAGCGTTTGACCTCCGTCAACGTCGTCGGTACGTCATACTTGGCCCGCTGGCTGAATTCGATTGCGATGAACGCGGTGATGTCGGCAATCGAGAAGTTGTCGCCGGCAAGAAAAGCGCTGCTCTTGAGATGGTCGTTCAGGAAGCCGAGGAAGCGATCGAAGGTTTGGCGGCCACGGTCGACCAGGGCGGGGATCTGCGGCACGCCCCCCGGCACCCCGGCCAGGCCCCGGTCTTCGAACATTGGTGCGCTGTTACGCACCATCTCGCCGACAGCACCGAAGGCGTCCAACTCGGCATGGCGATTCCACATCTCGACCAGCGCCTTCTCCTTCGCATCACTGCCGAAGAGGGCAGGGGCAGGATGGATTTCCTCGATATACCGGCAAATCGCGACGGATTCGACAATCACGGTGCCATCATCAAGTTCGAGAGCCGGCACGATACATCGCGGGTTTACGGCTTTGAAACCCTCAGCGAATTGCTCCCGCTCGCGCGTGTTGACCTGGACCGACGGAATGTCGACGCCCTTCTCAGCCAGAAACATGCGAACCCGGCGCGGATTGGGCGCCAGAGAAAAATCATAAAGCTTCAAAACCCTGCTCCCTGCCTTCCATTTTTCTTCGTTCAAAGTGATCGGACCGGAGCGTCAGTGTCAAGCCGGCAGGAGGCGAGGGCGCTTCCACCTCATGCCTTGCCATGCGCCCTCAGAAGCTGGTCCATGTGGAATGCAGCGTGCTCCGGCTTGTACCGATAATCCTGGCCGATGGGACAGGCTTTGCGCGCATCGCAGCCTTCGGAGCGGCAAGAATTGGCACCCGTCCCGACATAGTCGAGGCAGGCATTGAACCGATAGTCATTCCCGGAGAATGCTGAAACCGGGCAGGTCGTGAGGCAGGGGCGGTTTTCGCATTTATCACAAGGGCTTTCGGCACATTCTTCAGAAAAACCGGGATCTTCGTCGAACAGCAAGGCAGCACGAAAAGCGTGCCAAAGGCCGAAGGCCGGGTGAATCGTCAGCCCAATCGGCGAGGAGAACAAACCCCGGGTTCGAATAGCCCACTGGGTGAAGGGCCAAAAAGGCGGTCCTTCAAAAGGATAGAGGACATTGATGCCAAACCGCTTTGTAATCTCGTTTAGAGCCTCCTGGGTCCACTGATCCAGCGTAAGGCCCTGCCGTTTCCCGCGCGCTGCCTTGAAAACCGGCCAGATCGACGAGCCTGCATTGCCGATCAGAGCGATGGCCTTGGGCTGGAGATCCATGGTTGGGATCACGGTTTCTCCGTCAGGAATCAAGAAATGTCCCAGGATATACAAGCCGTTAGCTTCGAGGTCTGCCTCAAGGTTTCGAAATTTCACATGCATTAACCAAACATCCACCAATTTGATGTGAACTGCACCACACATCCTGGTTGAGAGCAGTGATAGAAATGATTTGGATCAATGACGGTAAGTTCCGGAAGGGCCACATCTAGAAACTTAGTTTAATATGAATAAGAAGTAATCTTTAAACTGTTGGCAGAACAGCATGTTCATGCCATGAGTACATGGCCTCGTGAGCCATTGCGACGGCAAAATCAGCTAATCTTATCGATGGTGAAACGTTGGTCAACAAACGTTGTTGGTGAAATCTCCAGAGGGTCGATGTGAATGACGATGGACTATGATCGGTATTTCAAGGACGCAGTAGACCAGATCCGAAAAGAGGGTCGCTACCGGGTGTTTGCCGATCTTGCACGTGAATGCGGTCGCTTTCCTCATGCGCGGTACTTTGATGCCGAGGGGCAGCCGAAGGCGGTAACCATCTGGTGTTCCAACGATTATCTTGGCATGGGACAGAACCCGGTCGTTGTCGACGCGGCCACCAAGGCGCTTGAAGGCTATGGCACCGGTGCTGGCGGCACACGCAATATCTCCGGTACCACGCATCTGCATGTTCTGCTCGAAAAGGAGCTTGCCGACCTTCACCAGCGGGACAAGGCGCTGGTGATGACATCAGGCTATGTGGCCAATGAAGCGGCAATCTCGACCATCGCCAAGCTGCTGCCGGGCTGCCTCATCCTGTCGGATGAAAAAAACCACGCTTCCATGATCCACGGCATCCGCGACAGTCGCTGCGAGAAGGTGATTTTCCGCCACAATGATCTGGAGCATCTGGAAGAACTGCTGCAGGCGGCAGGCGCTGATCGTGCGAAACTGATCGCCTTCGAGTCCGTTTATTCGATGGACGGCGATTTCGGGCTGATCGAAGAAATCTGCGATCTGGCCGACAAATACAATGCGTTGACCTATCTCGACGAAGTCCATGCGGTTGGCATGTACGGTCCGCGCGGGGCAGGCGTTGCCGAGCAGCGGGGCATCATGCACCGGCCGACGGTGATCCAAGGCACCCTTGCCAAAGCCTATGGCTGCATGGGCGGTTACATCGCCGCGAATGCGGATATTATCGATGCCGTCCGCTCAATCGCTTCGAGCTTTATCTTTACCACCTCGCTTGCACCCGCTGTCGTCGGCGGCGCTCTTGCCAGCGTCAACCATCTGAAAAGCGGCGGTGCCGTGCGGGACAAGCATCAGGAACGCGCCGCCACCTTGAAGCAGCGTCTGCTTGCCGCCGGCCTTCCGGTGATGGACAGCCCATCCCATATCGTGCCGCTTTGGGTTGGCGATCCGGTTCTCTGCAAGCAGGCTTCCGACATGCTGCTGGACCAGCATGGCATCTATATTCAGCCGATCAACTACCCGACTGTCCCCAAGGGCACCGAACGCTTGAGAATCACCCCGACACCGCTGCACAGCGACGAATTGATGGACGACCTCATCAAGGCCCTGCAGCAAGTCTGGCACGCCCTCAGCCTCGAAACCAAGAGGATCGCTGCCTAGTGGTGGCATGACCACGTCAGTTAATTCCCACCGCTTTCGAAAAACCAGCCCGGAACCCCATGGGTATGCGAGTTCTTGTGGGCATGATCGTCAGAATCCTTCGCGCCACGCACGACTAGTGGGCTAAGGCTTCGGTCAGATCGTTGAGGCTGGCGAGGTTGTGGACGGTCCGAAAATCATCGACATGGTCGATCATGGCGCGTGCCCCCATCGCCGTCGGTGCGTAGCCATCGAAACGCATCAGGGGATTCAGCCAGATCAAGCGCCTGCATGATTTGTGCAGCCGCTCCATCGAGGCATCCAGGCCTTCGCCGGCATCACGGTCCAGGCCGTCGGTAATCAAAAGGACGATGGCACCTTGCCCGAGTACACGGCGGGACCAGATGCGGTTGAAGTCGTCCAGGCAATGGCCGATCCGCGTGCCCCCAGACCAGTCTTGAACGAGATCGCCAACCTTCTCCAGCGCGATGTCGATGTCCTTCTGGCGAAGCTGGCGCGTGATGTTGGTCAGCCTGGTGCCGAAGACGAAGCTATGCACGCGATCCCGATCATTGATGACCGCATGCATGAAATGCAGCAGCATGCGCGAATAGCGATCCATCGAGCCTGATATATCGGCCAGCATGACCAGAGGCGGGTGACGCCTGACCCGGCGTTTTCTTGCAAGATCGATCGTCGCCCCGCCGCCGCGGAGACTCCGTCTCAGGGTCTTCCTTAGGTCAACGCGTGGTCCGTGGGCGTCCGGTGAAAAGCGCCTTGTCGGCACGGTCATGATCGGAAGGCGCATGGACTTGATCAGGCGCTTGGCGCGCTCGATTTCGTCTGCCGACATATCCTCGAAATCCCTGGACTGCAGGATCTCGCGCTCGGAGAAGGTCAGCGTCGCATCCAACTCGACCGGCGGCGGCTCCTCACTATCCTCGGGCGCTTCTCCTTGTCCGGGCTGCTTTTGCGGGCCGAGCGCTTCGGAAAGGCGCCGGCTGACCTCGTTCGGATCCTCCTCTCCATCGACTTCTATGGTCGGCAGCAAAAGCTGCATCATCTTTTCGAGCAAATCCGGCTTTCGCCAGAAGATGTGAAACGCCTGATCGAACAACTCCCGCTGATCCCGCCGGTTCACGAACACCGCATGCAAGGTCCAGTAGAAGTCGTCCCGTGTCCCGATCCCGATTGCCTCGACCGCTTTGATCGCATCCAAAACCTTGCCGGGACCAACAGGAAGGCCTGCAGCACGCAGGCAGCGTCCGAAATGCATGATGTTCGCCACGAACCTGCCAGGTTCGATCGGTTGGCCGGGAAGAGAGGAGGATCCGGGGTCCAAGAGAAGCTCAGCCTGCCGTAGCCAAATCGGTCTTCACTTCGTTCAGCAGCCTGGCTGCCTCGCTCCCTTGAATCTTGGCGATATCATCTTGATATTTGAGCAATGTGCCAAGCGTATCGTTGATTGTATCAGGATCCAGCTCAAGGCGATCCAGGGTCATCAGCGCCTGGGTCCAATCGAGCGTCTCGGCGACACCGGGGACCTTGAACAGATCCTCCGCGCGAAGCTTTTGCACGAACCCGACGATCTGCCTCGTCAATGAACTGGCTGTACCAGGCAGGCGGGCTTCTATAATCGCCATCTCCCGCGCTGCATCGGGGTAGTCGACCCAATGATAGAAGCAGCGGCGCTTGAGCGCGTCATGGATTTCGCGTGTGCGGTTGGAGGTGATGATAACGATCGGCGGCTGCTCCGCCTTGATCGTGCCGATCTCCGGAATCGTGACCTGAAAATCCGAGAGAATCTCCAGTAGATAAGCTTCGAAGGGTTCATCGGTCCGATCAAGCTCATCAATCAGGAGCACGGGTGCTCCCCCCTCAGCTCTTTCCAGGGCTTGAAGGAGCGGGCGGCGGATCAGGAATTGATCGGTGAAGATGTCCCGCCCGAGCGCAGCCCGATCGGCCCCGCCTTCCGCCTCGGCCAGACGGATCTCCAGCATCTGGCGGGCATAGTTCCACTCATACACCGCCGAGCTGACATCGAGGCCCTCATAGCATTGAAGCCGCACCAGTTTCCGGCCAAGGGTTTCCGACAAGACCTTGGCAATCTCGGTCTTGCCGACGCCTGCTTCTCCTTCCAGGAACAAAGGTCGGCCGAGCTTCAAGGCAAGATAGAGCGACGTCGCCAGCGAGCGGTCGGCGACATAGTTGCCCCGAGACAAGGTTGAAAGCGTGTCATCAACGCCATTCACGCTGATTTCAGTGGGAGGAGTATCGTTCATCTAAGAGCCCGCGCGGAGGGGTAAGGACATGGAACCTTCCTCAACATAAGCGATAATTGGAGGGAAGCCAGGGTATGCGCCGTCAGCGGGTCAGGCCTTCGATCGTCTGGGCCAGCCTTGAGCCGATGCCGCTCACGGCCGCCTGAAGCTCGCTGTCCGCAAGCTCACCCGTCTCGTCGAATGCCCGGCCGGCGCCACCGACGGCCTGCTGCTGAGGTAGAACCAGGACCCCGACATTGCTCAGGATTTGGCGGACATGCGTAAGTCCGCGGAGGCCGCCAAGACGTCCGGGCGACGTTCCCATCAAACCGGCCACCTTGTCCTTGTAGGCGGCGAGACCGCCTTCGCCAGGTGCGGAACGGGACACCCAATCAATGGTGTTCTTGAGTACTGCGCTCATCCCGCCATTATACTCAGGCGAGCTGATCAGAAGTCCTTGGTGATCCAGAAACAGCGCCTTCAGCCTCTGGGCATTCTCTGGCAGGCCATTCATTGGCCTCGAGATCGCCGTCATAGAGAGGCAGGGGAAAGTCTCGAAGGTCGATCAGCGTCACCTCAGCGCCAGCGGATCTCGCCCCCTCTGCCGCCACCTTGACCAAGCGCTTGTTGAACGACGCTTCGCGCGTACTGCCGGCAAAGGCGAGAATTTTCGGTGGGTTGCTCATCGTCTCGTCATTTCCTCCTGATGCCGCGTCCAATATGATCACGGTCAAAGCTGGTGACAACCTTTGGCCTGGAGAAATGGCATGCCCACGCAACTGGATCATGCAAATATCGAGAGAAGAGCAGGCGTTGTCCTCGGCGCCTTGGTGGCTGATGCCGCAACCATGGGGTTGCATTGGCTCTATGAACCGGAACGGCTGGCGGCGATTGCCGATGCAGGCGATCCGGTTTTCCGCGATGCAGATCGCCGGAATTTCGACGGTGCCAAAGGCTACTTTGCCCATGAAGGCAAGCGGGCGGGAGAGCCAAGCCAATATGGCGCTGTGCTAGCACTCGCTATGGACTCGCTGGTGGCAAGCCAGGGCAAACCGGACATTGCCGGTTATCAGCAGCGCTATCTTGCCTATTTCGGACCGGGCGGCGATTGGCGCGGCTATATCGATCGGCCAACGCGCGGTACGCTTGCCAATCTGGAAGCCGGCGACGGCGATAAGATACCCGAGATTACCGGGATCGACGATGACCAGATGCCGGCCCTGTCGCCCGTGCCGGCCGTGGTCGCCGCCGACCCTGATCACGCCGGCCTGGAAACACGCGTCACCGGTATGGTCCGGATCACCAATGACAACGCGCTTGCCAGCGAGGCGGCCCTGATCACCGCCCGGCTCATTCGGGCCATGCTGCATGGCGACGATGTGAGCACTGCTCTCGACGCCGAAGCCGATGGGGCAGGAGACGTGTTGCAGCCGTTGCTGAAGGAAGCGCTCGACAATGCTGAACAATCAACCATCGACATTGCGGGCCATTTCGGCCGTGCCTGCCACGTTCACCAGGGTATGCCGGTTGTCTTTCACATCTTGAAGACGACTGGCAGTTTCGAAGACGGCGTGCGCAAGAACCTCCTGGCCGGCGGCGATTCCTGCGGACGCGCCATGGCGCTTGGCTCGATTCTCGGTGCCCGCTTCGGCTTCGGCGGCGAGCGCGGCATCCCGCTTCCCTGGCTTACCCGCCTTCGCGATGGCGCCCGCTTGTTCGATCAGGCTTATATCCTGGGGGCTTTCAAGTAACGCCCGGCATCGCTGATGCCTAGAATGGATCGGATGGCTTGCCCATGATTTCCCAAAAGCGCTGCTGATAATCCAGCGAGACCTCCGGGTTGACGGGCCGCGCTGGTTTTTTGCCATCCAGCAAGTCGATGAGCTGCGTTGCCGCATAGCGTGCGACCGTCGCGCGGCTGTCGACCGTGACGCCAGCGGTGTGCGGGCTCGCAATCACGGTGTCGAAGGCCAGGAGCGGATGATCCGCCGGCGGCGGCTCGCGATCCCAGACATCTAGCCCGGCCCCGCCCACCTGACCGCTTTCCAGCGCCTCTTTGAGCGCAGCTTCGTCAACGATACCGCCGCGTGCGGTCGACACGAGGAGGGCACCTTCAGGTAAGGCAGCAAGCTCAGCTTGTCCGATCATGCCCATGGTTTCTTTTGTTCGCGGACAATGGATCGTGAGAATTTCAGCCTGTTGCAAAAGCGTATCGAGATCGACGGGTTCAGCATGGCGGCTCCGCACCTCATCCGGGGCAAGATAGGGATCGAAGGCGAGCACCCGGCAGCCGAATACATCCCTGCAGATTGCGGCGACGCGCCTGCCGATATAGCCGACGCCGATAATGCCGACGGTTCGCCCCTCGAGATTGCGCCCGATCAGATCGGTTCGCGCCGCGGACCAGCCCCGGCGCAGGTTTCGATCCGCCTCGCCGATACGCTTCAGAAGCGATAGAATCATCGCAAGCGTATGTTCGGCGACGGCTTCCGCGTTCCCGCCGGCCTGATTGACCACCAGCACACCGGCTCTGGTGCAGGCCTCGATGTCGATCGTATCGACGCCGGAGCCGCTTGACGACACGATCAGAAGCTTGGGGCAGCGTTCCAGCAAATCCGCGTCCGCACGAAGATGTTTCGGCACTTCGTCGCCCGAAGGAATAAGCTGGTAGGCGTGAGCAGTTGCGAGTTGGTCGAATGCTTCAGCCGGCGCCATATTCGATGTGATCCGTACCAGCTCGATGTCGGGTCGTTCGCCTAGAATGTCGTGGGCGATGGGGGCGGGCAGCGTGTTGAGATAGACGATCCTGGACATGTTGTCGGCTTTACCAGATCTGGTGATAGAAGTGCTTCAGGGCATGAAAGGCCAGTTTCTTCGTTTCCTTGTCGGCGTCAATGAGGCCCTTTCGATTGTAACCGTGCTGAAAGCTGTTTTTCCGGCGTTCACTGCGAAAATCATAGAGGATCCAGGGGCAGAAGCCTTTGATTGCATCGATCTCCGCAATGGTACCGAACTGGCTTTCGTAGCAAGCCAGCATCTGATCTTCGGAAAAGAGATCCTTTCGACTGCTGCGTCGGCCGGCAGGTGCATCTGCGCCGGTTTCAGTGATGATCAACGGGCGATCCAGATCATAGTTGGTGCCGATCTCGACAAGGTCCTGGATGTTCGGCTCGTACCATCCGTAATACTCGTTGATGCCGACCAAGTCCAAATGCTTGGCCAGCCGATCTTCGATCCTTTTCGCTTCGGGGTTCACCAGGCAGGCTGCCGCAACCAGCCGCGATGAATCCAGCCTGCGCACCGTCCTTGCCAGATTTCGCATGAAGTCGAGACGATCGTCCGTATCCGCATTTTCATTGCCGATTCCCCAAGCGATCACGCTTGCCCGGTTGCGATCGCGAAGGATCAGTTCGCGGAGCTGGTTGTCCGCGTCTTTGAAGGTTGCTTGCCTTGTCAAAGGCGATCGACCAATAAACCGGGATCTCCTCCCAGAGTAGGAGACCGACCTCATCCGCGATCTCCGCAGCGCGTTCATGGTGGGGGTAATGAGCAAGGCGCATGAAATTGGCGCCGAGTTCCTTGGCATGAGCAAAACGGCGGCGGATATCGTTGTCATCGGTGACCCTGCCACGGCCTTGATCATCTTCATGAGCGCAGATGCCGCGAAGCTTCAGTGCCTCTCCGTTGAGCAGAATGTCCCGGCCCTCGGTACGGATCTCGCGAAGACCGACGCGATCTTCGATATGATCGCCATCGAAACTCGCTGTCACGTCATACAGCCGCGGGTTTGCCGGAGACCAGAGTTCGGGGGAGACGTCCAGTGTGATCGAGCCTTCACCACCTTGGATCGGCAGTATCGTGTCGATTCCAAGGTCCGGTATCTGCAGGCGACAGTCACCGTCGATCATATCGGAAAGCATGACGCTCGCGCTGATCGTCCGAAAGGCGCCATCCGGGACGAGATGGACGAACAGGTCCTTGATGAAGACTCCGGGAAGCCGAAGGAGCTCGACCTCGCGAAACACGCCGCCATAATTGAACCAATCGCAATGGCGCATGGGCACGCGATCGAGCGTGCGTTCGTTGTTGACGTAGAGGAACAGCCAGTTGTCGTCTTGCAGATGATCGGTCAGTTCGACGAAAAACGGCGTGGAGCCGCCATAGTGATTGCCGAGAAAGATGCCGTTCAGGAAGACCTTGGTATCGTAATGCGCCGCACCGATGCGCAGCAAAACGCGTTCGTCGTCGCTGCCTTTCTCGTGCTGGAACCGACGCCCGAACCAGGCGCTGCCTTCGTAGTGGAAATAGTCGGGCTTTGAAAAATTCCAGCAAGACGGGACCTGGATCGTCTCGCCGTTTTCGACATCATAGTCCCAGGGCGAAACGCGGCCATTGATTGGCAGGTGGCAATCCCGATACCAGTGCTGGCGAAGGCCGGTGTCGAAACGATCGACGGTAAATGTCCAGGTTCCGTTCAGCGACGTGCGCGCACGGTTTCTCGAAAACACCATGCCGGTGTGGTTAAGGTTCTGCAGATTGAACGGAAGGTCATAGTCTTCGTCATGGAGAAGATCGAGTTTGTTGGTCGCGTCCGTCATGAATCCTTCAACATGAACTCGAGAGGGCAGGGGGGAGCTTTTTGGAGTAGCCATTCATAGCTGATGGCTTCCTTGTTTGATACCATAACGGCGGCCACCCATTGCAGGCGAATGAGAGCAGGAGAGCAGGAGAGCAGCATGTCGAACAAGGCTTGGCAGTTCGTTCATAACCTTGCGAGCGAGGCGACGTGGACGCCTGGGCTTCGCGAGATCTTCGACTATCGCGATCTCGGGATCAAGGACGGCACCAATGGCGACTATGTTGCCCATATCATCAGGGCGAACGGCAAGAAGCAGCAGGACAAGGTGCAGCAATGGCATATCCACAAATGCGATTTTCAGTTCGTCATGGTGCTGAACGGCTGGGCGACGTTCGAGTATGAAGGGCAGGGGGAGCATACCATCAAGAAGGGGGATGCGATCCTGCAGACACCGATGATCAAGCATCGAGAAATCGCTTGTTCCGACGACTTCGAGGTTTTGGAAATCGTCTCGCCTGCCGATTTCAAAACCGAGATCGTCAGCCCACCCAGTGGCGATGCCACCTAATAGGACTGGCCGAAGCGATACCAGGGAACGAACGTTGTGGGTCTTCGCTTCCAGGGAAAATCCGTCTCGGCTGAGCGATAGACGAAGACCTGCCCGGAGGCGGCACCATCGATTCGAGCCTTTGGCGCAGCAACGATCAAGTCGAGGTGACCATCGACATCCAGATCGACGAGCGCTGATGCCGTGCCAAAAGCGATGTCGTCGCTTTCCTCCTCTACATCGAAGGGCTCGACTGTTAGATCCGAATCCGAGGCATCGGCAACGTGATTGTTCGGCACTATCGGATCAACGCTGTTTTCGGCGACGACAGTTTTTCGATCGAGAAACAACGGCAGCTTCCTCACCCGCCCTTTAAAGGAGAAGGCTTGTCCATCCGCCGTTCCGACAATCAAATCGGCACGATCATCAGTGTCGAGAAAACTGGCGTGAAGCATCATGCCGAATCCGTCGACGTCCCGATCATCCGTATCCGGATGGTCCGCCGCCGTCAGCCTGCCCCAAGGCCTCAAACCGCTGACTTTATCACCTTTAAAAAGATAGACAGCTCCCGTTGCTGAGGTTCGCCTTCCCAGCACTTCCCCTGGTGCACCGACGGCAAGATCCGGCACGCCATCGCCATCGAAATCGCCATGGGCGATGCTTTCACCGAACCTGTCGCCGGTTTCATCCTTATCAAGGACGTTATCCGGCGCTGAACCGTAGACGGAGACCAGACCATAAATGTCAGCAGCGCTCAGCTTTGGAATACCTGTCGAGAATGCACGGGTTGCTCCTTTCAAACATCCGACCATGATCGAATCGAAGTCGAAGGCGGTGATCGGAAGGTCGTCCTCGACATAACGCTCATTGCCGGCATGTCTCACCGTACAATCATCGACGAATGGGGCATCCGGCCTCGCATATTCATGACCAAAACCGAGAGCATGGCCAAATTCATGGACCGTGGTCTTGGCATTCACGGAGAGAGAGGCGAGCCCCCATAGCTTGGGAAGCTGCATGCCGTTCATCATGCCATCGATCATGCGCCCGCGAGCCTGGGTTTTCGGGTAGCCGTCACTTAAAAGGATACGGATCCCGGTGCTGTCCTCGCGGCACGCGCCCCAGCCTTCAAAGCGTACCGCCGATTCCCGAGCCCAGGACTGTTCGACTGTTTTTCTGATTTGCCTCCTATCCTGCTTGTGCTCCGGTCGGGATTCTTCAAAGCAGACGGGGATAGGGAAGCTGGGCCAGGCGGATCCTTCCGTGAGCGTCAATCCCTCTGCCTTGCCGCCAGCGATTGTCAGGATCACAATCGCCACCACAGTCCTTTTCATCATCGGCTGCTCTCGTCGTCGGAAAAGGACTATGTCTCCTGGCCACCATTCGATCATGCACGTTTACAAAGAAGTTGAAAGAACAAGCTTAGTACAACATTTGCGAGTAGTTTCTATAAGCAGTAGTTATGACCAGTATTGGTATTTTGAAACTTGTTCAGAGCTGCGATTCCTCATTAGTTTAATTCTATAGAACGTGGCCAGATAAAGGTCGCGCGGGAGGTAAAGTCTTCAACATCCAGGAGAGGACCGATAAGCAAGGGTCCCACGAGACGTGAGCTTGTTTCATCCGCCGTCGGGTTAACAGGGATTACCCTGACGACATCCCCCTTACTGGCTGCAAAGCCGAAAAAACCGGAGTCGATGCCCCCGCAAGTTGGGGATCGGTTTCAAATCACCAAGGGTGCGCTGAAAGGTGAGTTGCTAAGGCCCGACCTTCTAAAGGCCGGTGAGGCGCCGATGATCGGCTTTCCATTCGAGCCGGGTACGGAAACCCTTCGGAAGAAGAACCGGCTCAATCGCTTGCTTTTGGTGCAGTTGAGCCCGGATGACATGGATGAACCAACCCGGGAAACGTCTGCCGGCGGCGTGCTTGTCTATTCCGCCGTCTGCACGCATCGAGGCTGCACCATTCAGTCGTGGAAAGCCGAGGAACAGCATTTTCGCTGCCACTGCCATCTCTCTGAATTCGCACCTTTGTCAGGGGGCAGTGTCTTGAATGGCCCGGCCAAGAAGCCTTTGGCCAGGATACCCGTCGATGTTGACGATGAGGGTTTTGTCGTCGCCAAGGCGGAGTTCACTCGAAAGCCGGGAGCCGCGAAGAAGTAGTCATAGAAGAAACAGAGAAACGCCTGAACGAGAGGTTTGACGTTCTTAACCAGGGAGGAACGATATGAAACCAGGACGTAGGCTGCGCGACGGTTTGCTCGCGACAACTGTGGCAGGGGTCTGGGCATTCTCCACCTTTGCCGCCGACTACAACCCGGTGACTGACGATCGCCTCAAGAACCCCGAGCCCGAGAATTGGCTTAGCTGGCGCGGCAACTATGAAGGCTGGGGATATAGCCCGCTCAATCAAATCACGGCCGACAACGTCAAGGATTTGGTGCCGGTTTGGTCCTATTCGACCGGTGTCACCGAAGGCCATCAGGCTCCACCAATCGTCAATGACGGCATGATGTTCGTTTCAACGCCGCAAAATCAGATCCTTGCGATGGACGCGGCGACCGGAACGGAGCTCTGGCGCTATGTTCGCGAGATCCCGGACGATCTGTTTCAGCTTCATCCGACCAATCGCGGCGTCGCTCTCTATGGCGACAAGGTGTACATGTCGACGGTTGATGCCTGCGTCGTCGCGTTGATGGCGGAAACCGGCGAAGAAGTCTGGGACGTCTGCATCGGCGACTACACCGATGGCTATTACTCGACCCTCTCATTGCTCGCGGCCGAGGGCAAGATCGTCACCGGCGTGTCCGGTGGTGAATATGGCATTCGCGGCTATGTCGTTGCTCTCGACAGCGAGACCGGCGAAGAAGCCTGGAAGACCTTCACCATCCCGGGGCCCGGCGAGCCTGGTCACGAGACCTGGACAGGCGACAGCTGGAAGACCGGCGGCGGTTCGGTCTGGATGCAGCCCAACTATGACAGCGAAAACCAGCTTGCCTATGTCGGCACAGGCAATGGCGGGCCATGGATGCCCGACGCCCGGCCCGGCGACAATCTCTACACCACCTCGGTCATCGCGGTGGATATCAACACCGGTGAGATCAAGGGGCATCACCAATATCACTGGAATGACGCTTGGGACTGGGATGAGGTTTCCGCCCCGCTTCTGATGGACATCGAGCGGGACGGCAAGCAGGTCAAGGGTCTCGTCCATGCTGGCCGTAACGGCTACATCTGGACGATGGAGAGGACGGCGGATGGGCCGATCAACTTCGTCGCAGCCGACAAATATGTCCGCCAGACAGCGTTCGCCTCGATCGACCCCGAAACGGGACGGCCGAGCTACAACGAGAACGCTACGCCGGGTATCGACAAGTCAGCCCTGTTCTGCCCGTCGCTCTGGGGCGGCAAGGACTGGCCGCCTGAGGCTTACAACCCAAACACCGGCCTCTTCTACATTCCGGCCCATGAGAACCTCTGTTCCGAGTTTGGTGGTGTGGCCCTTGATGAACGTGAGCCTGGAGAGCTTTACATCGGTGTGCCGATCGACGTGATCCTCTCCAGCATGCGCTTCGATGAGAGCGTCGATACCTCGAAGCCGGTCCCGATCGGCCAGCTTCAGGCGTGGGACATGAATACCGGCGAGATGAAGTGGTCGCATAGTTTCGAGGACATGGAGTTCTGGGGACCGCTTTTGACCACGGCCGGCAATCTGGTCTTCACCGGCGGCACGCCTGACCGAAAGTTCCGCGCCTTCGATGCGACCAGTGGTGAGGTGCTCTGGGAAATGCCGACCAACTCCGGTGTGACTGCTGTACCTTCGAGCTTCAGCGTCGATGGTACCCAATATATCGCCGTTCAGTCCGGCTGGGGTGTGGATGCCGAGCGCATGCACGGGCTCCTGAAGGACATGCTGCCGGAGGGACGGACGTCGCCTGTCCCGCAAGGTGGTGCGATCTGGGTCTTCGCACTCAAGGACCAGATGTAGGCACGGAGGTATTCGGAAGGGCTAATGAACAACAAGAAACTTGAACGTCTTAGCGGCTGGGCTCGAAAGATGCCCGGCCGCATCTTCCTGACCGCTTCCAAGCTGTTCGGGCTTGGAGCGGTCGGCTGTTTTATGCTGGCTGGTGTTGCGCTAAGCGCTGCGCAGGATCTTCCCCGAACCGATGACGATCTGGTCGAGACGATCAGGTCTGCGATGGTGGCCAAGGATTTTGAGCCATTCGAGCAGCTCGTCAATTGGGAAGGTGCCGGCAAGATCAAACGCCGGATCGTGAGGTTCGAAATCAGACGGGGGTTTGGCCGTAAAATCGATAAGATCGACATCGAAGATTTTCCAAAGGACGGCTTGGCGAAAATCGAAGCCATGGAAAAGCTTCGGGTGAATATGCCTGTGACCCACCGAGTCCGGGTGACGTTCGACGAGCCGCCGCTGGAAAGGACGGGTAGACAGCCGACCTCTGTGTTCCTGGTCGGTAAGCAGGATGGGGCCTTTCGTATTGCTCTGGTTGTTCGCAATTTTGACGACGATGATGATTAGTGCATCAACCCGGACAAGACGACCGGTTCTGTCTGGGAGGGTTGATGTGCGTTCCAAAGAAATGGTGCACTGCCAAGCTGGTCCTCTGAATGCGTCGGTGCACTAAGGCTTAACGAGGAGGGATCCGATGATCGAGTTACGTGTGAATGGGGAAGCCCGTCAGTTCGACGGCGATCCCGATATGCCTTTGCTCTGGTACGTCCGAGATGAACTGCAGCTCACCGGGTCGAAATACGGCTGCGGCGTTGGCCTTTGCGGGGCCTGCACCGTGCATGTAGACGGTGAAGCCCAGCGGTCCTGCACCATGACCGTTGCCGAAGCAGCAGGATCCGATGTCACCACGATTGAAGGACTGGATGCGGAGGGCAACCATCCCGTTCAGGCGGCTTGGCGTGAGTTGAATGTGCCGCAATGCGGCTTCTGCCAGTGTGGACAGATCATGCAGGCCGCTGCCTTGCTGAACGAAAATCCGAACCCCTCGGATCAGGAAATCACTGACGCGATGGTCGGCAATGTCTGCCGATGCGGCTGCTATCAGAGGATTGCCGCGGCTGTCCGCCAGGCGGCGACGGGAGCATAGAGCCATGCTGCAATATCTCAACAAGCATTTCTCGCCCTCGCCCATGCCTGTGGGTGAGAGCGTCATCATCCAAAATGTCAGCCGACGCGCCTTCTTGAAAGGCGGTGCTACCGGTGCTGGCCTGGTTGTCGCGATGCAGATCCTGCCGTTCAAGACGGCGGGTGCGTTCGAGACCTATGACCATGGCGGTCATGCGATGCCACATGGGGTGATCAACGATCCCCACGTCTTTGTCTCGATCGATCCGGATGGCACGGTGACCATCGTCTCCCATCGTTCCGAGATGGGAACCGGTGCGCGCACCAGCCTGCCGATGGTTATCGCCGACGAGATGGAAGCCGACTGGAGCATGGTGAAGCTGGTCCAGGCGGAGGGTGACGAGCCCAAATATGGCAATCAGGACACTGATGGCTCGCGCAGCATGCGCCATCACATCCAGCCCTGCCGTCAAATCGGCGCTTCGGTTCGTCATATGCTAAAGCAGGCGGCCGCCGACATGTGGGATGCCGATGTCAGCGAGGTCGAGGCGATCAATCATGAGATCGTTCACAAGTCTCTCGGCAACAAGCTTGGTTATGGCGATCTCGCCGAAGCAGCGATGTCCATGCCTGCTCCGGATGTCACCACGCTCGACTACAAGGACGAGCGGGAGTTCCGCTACATCGGCAAGGGTGCAGTGCAGATCTACGATTTGCACGACATTACCACCGGTGCCGCCACTTATGGTGCCGATGTCCATCTTGACGGCATGAAATTCGCCGTGATTGCCCGGCCGCCGGTGGTTGGCGGCACGGTGAAGTCAGTGGACGATAGCGCTGCGCTCGCGGTGCCCGGTGTCGAGAAGGTTATGCAGCTCGAAGGACATATGCCGCCCGCGAAGTTCCTGCCGCTTGGCGGTGTCGCCGTGGTTGCGAGCAATACCTACGCAGCGCTGAAGGGCCGCGATGCTCTGGTGATCGAATGGGATGACGGTCCCCATGCCGTTTATAACAGTGACGCCTATATGGAAGAGATGAAGGCAGTCGCTGAAAAGCCGGGGAAGGCGATCCGTACCCAGGGCGATGTCGATAGCGCCATGTCGAGTGCCGCCAAGACTTTCTCCCAGACCTATACCCAGGCTCATATGGCCCACATTCCGATGGAACCGCCGGCGGCGCTTGCGAACTATGCCGACGGCAAGCTCGAGATCTGGGCGCCGGTGCAAAGCCCCTATGGGACGCGGCAGGACGTGGCCGAGTATACCGGCGTGCCGATCGAGGATGTACGGGTCAATGTCACGCTGCTCGGCGGCGGCTTCGGTCGGAAGTCGAAATGCGACTACGTGCATGAAGCGGCCAAGCTCTCGATGGAGGTTGGCGCGCCGGTCCGGGTGCAGTGGACACGTGAGGACGACATTCGTCACAGCTTCTACCACACCACGTCGGCCGAGCGGATCGAAGTGTCGCTCGATGCCGACAGCAAGCCGACCGGCTGGCTGCATCGCACCGTGGCGCCTTCGATCCTTTCGACCTTTGCCGAGGACAGCGGCTATCAGTTCTTCATCGAATACGGGATGGGCTTTGCCGATATGCCCTTCGAGATCCCGAATATTCGTTGCGAGAATGGTCCTATCAAGGCCCATACCAGGATCGGCTGGTTCCGCTCCGTCTCCAATATTCCGCGCGCCTGGGCGGTCCAGTCCTTTGCGTCGGAACTGGCGCATGAGTTGGGGCGGGATGAAAAGGAGGTGCTGCTGGAGTTGATCGGCTCACCTCGGATCATCGATCCCAAGGAAGCGGGAATGCCCGAAGACCTTTGGAATTACGGTGATCCCTATGACGAGTTCCCGAACGATGCCGGAAGACTTGCGCATGTTGTCGAATTGGCCTGCGAGAAAGGCAGGCTGGGGTAAGGAGCTTCCGGAAGGGGAGGGGCTTGGTCTCGCCGTTCATCGAAGCTTCCTGACCTATGTGGCAAGCGTCGTCCATGTGAAGGTGGAGAACGACGGCACGGTTAGGGTGCCGGAGGTTCATATGGCCGTCGACTGCGGCTTTGCCGCCAATCCCGAGCGTATCCAATCGCAGATGCAGGGTGCGGCGGTGATGGGCATGACGCTCGCTTTCCATAGCGGCGTCACCTTCAAGGATGGCCGTGCGGAACAGGGGAACTATGACGACTATGACGTGATCCGGATCGATAACTTCCCGGAGACCGTCTACACGCACATCGTGCCCCATGAATTCGCAACCCATGCCACCGGCGTCGGTGAGCCGGGCGTGCCGCCGATTGCACCTGCGATCGCGAATGCAATCTTCAACGCGACCGGCAAGCGCATCCGTCACTTGCCGATCAGGCCTGAGGATGTCCGGGACGCCTGACGTCGACTAATTCGTTCGCGCTTGACCAATTAGGCCGGCGAGACATCCGTCTCGCCGGTTTTTTATCCAGCATAAGTTCATGAATGATCGATGGAGTGAGTGCTATTGGCAGGGTTCAAAAGTTAATGGCTTTGCCACTTGCCCTCGCTCTCATATGTGTCATCCTTATTAAGGAGAGTTCGTGAATTGTGAGGAAAAAAACGCATCGTGAGTTGATGTCTGGATCATTGAATTCTTGATTCGGGCACCAAGAAGGAGGGTTCCAAGTCGGGAGTGGCTGCGCCATGACGATCACCCTTCGGCATTTGCAGATCTTGAGTGCCGTTGCCTGTAATCGGTCCCTGACACTGGCGGCCAAGCAACTTGGTCTCAGCCAGCCATCCCTTTCCCAGCAGCTTAGCAAGCTCGAGGGTGATCTCGGTCAGCGTCTGGTCGACCGGTCGGTGAAAGGGCTTCATCTCACCGATTCCGGACGGTTTCTGCTGGAAAAGGCGGAGGCTGTCCTGTCGATCGTCGAAGAGGCGGAAATCGGCCTTAGTCAGTTTGAACGCGGAACCAAAGGCAGGCTTACGATCGGTGCTCTTCCATCACTTGCACGAAGCCTGCTGACACCTGCATCGGTAGACTTGAAAGGCAAATTCCCGGAAATCCAGTTGGATATCATCGAACTGTCACCGCAATCGATTCTCAACCAACTTCAGTCCCGCCAGATCCAAATCGCCCTGGTGACCAGTACGACCCTGATCAATCAAAGCGTGCCGTTCACCAAGGTCGGCCTTGCCGAGGACCGCTATGTCCTGGCCATCCCAAAAGGCTCCATCATCGATCGGAAGACAGGAGCAGTTTCGGCCGATGCATCGGTTTTCAAGTCAGTGATCATGGTGGATTTCGGCGCTCCCTATCAAGAGCTGCTTGAGGGCTGGTATCGAAACGTCGTGCCCGACTTTCGTGAGGTGGTCCGCTGTCGAACTTACGAGCTGGCACTTTCGATGGTCGAAGCCGGACTTGGTGTGGCGATTGTTCCAATGCTGTCGGCTAGGCCCAGTGGCCGGCTTTTATTCGATGTCGATCTGTACAGCCTGCCGGTCGAAGCGCGGATGGTCTGGGCCATGCTGCCGTCTCAATATCGTTACATGCAACCCTATGCCCGCGTTCTCGAAACATTGATGGCGGTCGGCAAGCGTCGCGACGACCTGATATCGAAGGTGCCTCCCACTTTCCCAAGCGTGAAGAAAGGGAGCGCCCCGGAACATGAGCTGCTCACTGTTTAGTGGTTTGCTTCCATCGCGATAGTTCCAGGTGATTGATTGCTGAGGCCGCGAGCGCCTTAAGGGACGACTTCCGGCAGCAACAGGAATTCGATGGGCAGGGCAGGGGGAAGAAACAACCTGCCATTTTGCCATGCGTAACCGCCCTCCACTCCACGTCGGACAATTCAACGCAGGTCATGAGACAATTAGCCCTCAACTTTTATCCTTGATTTTCATGCTGATGCTCAAGTGCCCATAGGCAAATTGCAACAATTTGTGTAAAAAACGGCAGATCTCATCCGAGACTTCATCCAAACAAGACCGGGGATAATGACATGGCGGACTCTGCCAGAGGTGACGAAGTTCGAGGCTTGGATGTCGGTACCAGCCGCATTGTTCTGGCAAAGCCTAATGGCGAACAGCCAACCTACAACATTCAGCTCAATGCTTTCATATCGCTGCCCTACTCGAAGATGACCAAAACCATGCTTGAGGATGAGGGAATCTATCACCGCGTGGATGGTGACGAGATTCTGGCGTTCGGCAATCGGGTGGATGAATTTGCCAACATGCTTGGCGGCGACACCCGAAGGCCGATGCAGACCGGCCTCTTGAATGCAAGCGAGCCCAAGAGCAAGGCGATGATGGCTTTGGCGCTTGAGGAGGTGTGCGGCAAGGCAAAAAAGAACACCAAGATTTGCTACAGCATTCCCAGCGCACCAAGCGGCTCCGACAGCGAGTTGATCTTTCATGAGCATGTCATCAAAGATGTTCTGGAGGGGCTGGGCTATGAAGCTCAGGCAGTGAATGAGGGCATGGCGATCATCTATGCGGAACTCGCTGACGACGACCTTACCGGCATCGGCATGAGCTTCGGCGGCGGGCTTTGCAATGTATCGGTTGCCTATCTTGGTCTTCCCATCCTCAACTTCTGCACCACCCGCGCAGGCGACTACATTGATGAATCCGCCTCCAAGGTCACCGGTCAGACCACCACCACGGTGCGCCTGCATAAGGAAAGCAATGATTTCCGCGTCGGTCAGAATGGCGTCAATGGCATCGATCAAGCGCTGACCATCTACCATCGGGATATCATCAAGCATGTGGTTGAGCGCCTGGAGGAAGAGTTGAATGCGAGCCAGCGTCTGCCGCGCACGCTGAGGCCGCTTCCCCTAATCTTCGGGGGCGGCACTGCCATGGTCAAAGGGTTCGATCAAGAACTCAAAGATGCGCTCCGAAAGGCCAATCTTCCGATCGAGATCGATGAGGTCCGCCAGGCGAAAACCGCCAGCAACACGACCGCCAAGGGCATGCTTCTCGCTGCCATGCTCAACATGTAGTCGTCGTATCATGGGCGGCAGCATGAACATGTGAGCCTGCCGCCCACTTTCTCCAAGCCTGCCGTAGCTTTCGGGTTCGTTTGGTTGTCCGATTTTCGCGGAGGACAGGGATACAGCCTGCGGCGGCGATTATATCAGACGATAGGATTTTTTCCACATCAGACGTTGCTGGAGCCCCAGTAGGGACGCTTCGGTCCGAAGGGTAGAGTCTCTGAGAATATTAGTCTCGGAAAGACCTGGATGGCCGGCTGGGTTCAGAACATCCGCCCGCCATCCAGGTCACTATCTTTCGCTAATCTTGCTCTGGATGCAATGGGGCTACTTGGTGATCTCTTCCTTAGTCTCTTCGGCAGTGTCGGTAATCACCTCGCCGGCAGCACCAACATCCTTGCCGATACCTGAGACGGTATTGCAGGCACCCAACATTCCGACGAGGCCGAGCAGGACCATGAGGCGGTAAAACATGAGGTCTCCCTTTGCATCTACTTAAGATTATCAGTGCGTTATATATTGGCCGCGATCGGAGTAGGGTCAAGGTATCGGGGGAGCGCGCCAGCGGAAACACGGTTATTATTTGTCATAATATATCTTATCGAACTTTAGCGGTGGCAGGCTAGGGGAGCCCCTTTCCCAATGGAACCTACTGGGCCGCTCCTGTTGGATCGGCGTCGCCGGTTTGCGGTGTCAGCCCGACCGGTCCGGCCGGCGTCAGGGGGATCAAGCTTGTGGGCACGTCCCCTGGCGGTAGCACCTTGTCGATGACATGGATGATTCCGTTATTCGCCGCTATATCCGATTCGACCATCAACCCGTCACCGACCCTGATGGCATCGGTAGCGTCGACCTCGATCTCGTCGCGGTGGAGTGTCGTATAGCTGTTATTTTCGCCGGCAAGGTCGCTGAACGTAACTCGCCCGGGGATGATATGATGGCTCACCGTTTTGAGGTCGAGCGATGTGTCTGCCACGGCGACGTCCATTGGCGCGAAGATCGTGTAATCACCACCCCCTTGAAGCTGTCCGGCAACACCTGTGGCTTCGAGCGCTCTGGTAAATTTCTTCAAGCTTGGCCGGTTTTTCAACACAGCAAGCAGATCCGGTTCCGCCGGTGACGGCGGGAGCGGATCATTGGAGCCGCAGGCAGTGATGGAAAACACCGTGATCAGGATTATTGCGAACCGATATATCGTCATGGTGAACCCGGGATGGTGTGAAACAGCGAGTGCCAAGCCGCAAACCGCTGATTTCCTGGGAAAGCCAGATAGATGGCAGCGTTCACCGAGCCGGCATTTTCTGCATAACATGTTACCCTTGGAGTTAATAGACATGGCGCATCTCACGCCGGTTTTCGTGAAGTGCCGATGCGCCCTCAAAAACGAAGGAATTTATAGCTTGAAAAAGGTAATAATTCCTATATACTGTTTTAAAGTGCAGTTGGATTAAGTTGACCACGCCGGTCCCACATCCTGCCTGACCACGTAACGGGACAATGCCGAGCGGTTGGACACTGGAAACCAGTCAATCCGACCCGACGTTGCTCCCGATAGCCAGCCCTCCGATCATCGACATCGCCTGGAGACCTAGATGCAAGCGAGCTCGCCTGCCCGCGACCGGTTTGACGACGAGCATCTTCTTTGGCTGAAAAGCCTGTTGCTTTTGATGCTCACTGCCTTCGCCCTGATCGCCGCCTGGCATTACGGCTTGCTGCAACAGGTCCTGTTCGATGAACCATCAGGGCTTGCCTGTGTCATCGCCCTGGTGTTCGTCATCGCAGCGATACAGGGTTCAGCTTCCGTCTGGCAACTCTCCAAGGCCTCCAATGCGGTGCGTGTCATCGAGAAGCATTTGACCGTCGAGCCCAGCCTGCCGGTGTCCTTGCCCGAAGGGCCGGTGCGCCGCTACATCGAAGCGCTCGCGCGCAGGGAGGCACCCAAGGCGGGAGATCCGGCCGACACGCTGTTGGATGCCTTCACCTCGGAGGTAACCGCAGGTCACGCCTTCGGCTGGTTTGTTTCCGACGTACTGCTTTCCCTGGGGTTGCTGGGCACCGTCATCGGCTTCATCGCGATGCTGGCACCGATCGGTGCGTTGGATGGTGGCGACGAGGTGGCACTCAAGTCGGCGCTCACCGAGATGAGCGGCGGCATGGCGATTGCACTCTATACGACCTTAGTTGGCTTGATCGGTGCGCTCTGGCTGAAACTCCAGGGATATTTGCTTGATCATGGTGCCGACCAGGTGATCCGGCGCATGAAGTGGGTGATCGAAGTTCAGGATCGGCGTGACCCCGCCCGCCCTGCCCTGTTTGCTCACCGCTCCGCTCTGGCGGACTTAATCGATGGTTAGGCGCAACCGAGCGGAACTGGGCTTCACGGACCTTCTGTTCAACGCGCTCTTGGGCTTCGTCGTGATGTTCGTGATCGCGTTCCTGCTGATCAATCCGGTCGCCGAGACCGGTGCCGTGGACAACAAGGCGGAATTTTTAATCACCCTTACCTGGCCCGACGGCAGACGGGAGGATATCGATCTCTACGTAGCGGATCCGGATGGTCGGTTGGTCTGGTTTCGCTCGAGGGAAGCCGGTTTGATGCACCTGGACCGGGATGATCTCGGGCTCGGCAACGACGTGATCGAGGTTGCCGGTAAGAAGATCGTCAATCCCGTGAACCAGGAAATCGTCTCGATTCGGGGCATCGCTTCGGGCGAATATATCGTCAACCTCCACCTCTATCGGGACGACCGCGGCAAGCCGGTGCCGGTCAAGGTCAAGGTGGAGAAGCTGAATCCGAAGGTGAAGCTCGTCTATTACGGCGATGTGGTCATGCAAGGGCGCGGTGAGGAAAAAACGGCGGTGCGCTTTTCCGTAACCGCGGACGGCAAGGTTCGGGACGTCAACCGCCTGGACAAAAAGATTGTGCCCTATCGTCGACGTGCCGCCAGGTCCGACGATGGCCAAGGAGGCCGCTCATGAGTGGCGCCGTGATATCGCTGACCGCGTCCTATGCGATGCTCGGTCTTTTACTGCTGAGCCTTAATCTGAACAGTGCTTGGCCCTGGACCGTCAAAGCGCTTGCCATCGGTACGGCCTTGCCCTTGTTCTTGGCAACCTTCCTCGCCCTCCAAGCCCTGATGGGCTGGCCGAGCGCCGCCGATCTGCCGGAAAACTTCGAACTGCATGCGGCTCTGGTGGAAGAACCATCCAAGGATCGCGACCATGCCGGCTCGATCTATTTATGGATTACACCTGTGTCCGGAACGCCGGAAGAAACGCCGGATGATGTTGTGGAAGCCGCCGGGCTGCTGCCGAGGGCATTTACCCTGCCTTATAGCCGTGATCTCCACAACAAGGTCGAAGCAATGCGCGAGGCGTTGCAGAAAGGTCAGATGGTCGCCGGAAGCCATAAGACCGGTTCGCCCTGGGAGCGGCGGTTCGGTGAGCAACGAGGCGGCATCGATTTGTTTACCCCCCCTCCCCCGTCATTGCCGCCAAAAGACGGCTAGTGGTATGTCCACTTCATTTGATTCCCACTGCCTTCGAAGAACGTGCCAAGAAATCCGAGAGTATGCCGGCTTTCCTTGGAAAAGCTTCGGGACTCATTCTTACCGAACATACCACTAGAGAGATTTTCGGCCATAGAAAGTCACGACCGGCCCGCTCCAGTCGATCGGAGCATGCTCCGGCGGTCAGTCCGCTAAAACCGTTTCCTCTTCGATCGAGTCCGATGCCAGTTCTCGAAGGGCACCGACGAAGCTTTTTCGCCAATTAACGATATCGTTTTCTCGGATTTTCTTGTCGAGGCGCCGCCAGCGGTCCTGCCGTTCGTCCAGGGGCATGATCAGGCTTCGATACATCGCCTCGGCCACCATTTCGATGTCGTAGGGATTGACGATCACCGCACCGTCCATGTCATCGGCAGCGCCGGCGAAGCGGGAAAGGATCAACACGCCGGGATCATCGGCTGATTGAGCAGCAACATATTCTCTCGCTACCAGGTTCATGCCGTCCCGAAGCGGCGTGACCAGGCCGGTTCTCGAAAGCCTGAAGAAGCCGGAGAGTGTCCGCCGCGTGAATCCCCGGTTGATATAGCGAAGCGGCATCCAGTCATATTCGTTGAAGCGGCCATTGATCCGGCCCGACGTCGCCTCGACCTGAAGGCGCAGGTCAAGATATTCCGGCACGTCCTGCCGGGACGGCTGCGAGATCTGCACCAGGGTCACCTGGCCGCGCTGGTTGGGATAGTTCTGCAGCAGCGTTTCATAGGCGCGAAGACGTTCGGTAATGCCCTTGGTGTAGTCGAGCCGATCCACACCGATGATCAGATTTCGTCCGAGCAGCGATCTCGACAATCGCTCACTCGCCCGCTTGGCTTCGACCGAGGTGGACATGCCGGCGAAATCATCCACGTCGATCCCAATGGGAAATTCCTGAGCCTTCAGGCGATGGTCGCCGATTTGGGCGAAATCGTCATCAAGCGCATGTCCCACCCCTTCACGATAGAGATAGTCGTGAAAATTTCGAAGGTCGTTTCGGGTTTGAAAACCGATGAGGTCGTGCGTGCAAAGGGCTTTCATGATCTGCGCATGCCAGGGAAGGGTCACATAGACCTCCCAAGCCGGAAACGGTATGTGCAGGAAAAAGCCGATCTTCGCCTTGACGCCGAGCTGGCGCAGTTCCTCGGCCATTGGGATCAGATGGTAATCATGAATCCAGATCAGGTCATCGTCGCGGATATATGGAAATAGCTGTTCGGCGAACAGCTTGTTGACCTTCCGATAGGAATCGTACCAGTCCCGATCAAAGGTCGATAGATCGAGTCGGTAGTGAAAGAGCGGCCAGAGCGTGCGG
The DNA here is from genome assembly GCA_965204405.1 of Geminicoccaceae bacterium. Classification (GTDB taxonomy): domain Bacteria; phylum Pseudomonadota; class Alphaproteobacteria; order Geminicoccales; family Geminicoccaceae; genus JANQPX01. The sequence continues at coordinate 2,743,672 of CBDBEN010000005.1, read as the reverse complement.
TTGGCGAAGCCGCCATAATAATCTTCGAAGTCCTGATGGGCGAGATCCAGGGTGATGTAGGTGATATTGCCGCTTCGGAAGACCTTGGGAAGCGTGGTCGCCTGTTCCGGTGTTTCACCGCTCCATCCGAACCAGATCCCGCCGGTTTCTCTGAGCGTAGCCAGCAGGCCCACGGCAAGGCCGCCAGCCGCGGCGGCCTTGCTGCCGGATAGCGGTGTAACTCGGTTGGAAACGACGACCAAGCGGCTCACGGTTTATGGCAGCGCCTTGTCAAACGACGTCCTCCCAGCTCTTGCTCAATTTCATGGCACAGTTAATCAGCCCGACAAGCGAGTAGGTTTGCGGGAAGTTGCCCCAGAGTTCGTTCGTCCTAGGATTGATATCCTCGGACAATAGCCCGAGATGGTTGCGGCTCGCAAGCATGTTCTCGAAAAGTTCGCGAGCCTCGACCGTGCGGCCGGTGACGATCAGCGCATCGATGTACCAGAACGTGCAGATGATGAAGGCATTTTCGGGCTCGCCGAAATCATCCTGCTTGATGTAGCGGAAGAGATGATCGCCGCGCCTCAGCTCCCGCTCCACCGCCTCGACCGTGCCGACGAACCGGGGATCCTCGGGGCTGATGAAGCCGACTTCGTGCATCAGCAGCAAGCTTGCATCGATATCATCGCCGCCGAAGCTGGCAACGAAGCTGTTCAGCTTGTCGTTCCAAGCCTCTTCCAGCACTGTTTCGCGGATCTTGTCCGCGCGCGCCTGCCAGTGGGTGGCGCGTTCGATCAAGCCGAGATGGCTCGCGATTCGGGCCAGCCGATCGCAGGTCGCCCAGCACATTACGCTGGAATGGGTATGGACCCGGGCAATGGTCCTGAATTCCCAGAGCCCGGCATCAGGCACGTTGTAGAGGGCAAAGGCCTTGTCGCCGATGGTCTCCAGACGGTGGAAGGTGTGTTCGCCTGCGGGTTGGCGGAGGCGCTGGTCGAAAAAGGCCTGGGTGGCGGCGAGCAGAACCGAGCCGTAGCCGTCATGCTGGTGATGCTCGTAAGCCTGGTTGCCGACGCGAATAGGCTTGTTGCCGCGATATCCGGCGAGGCTTTCCACCTGGCGTTCGACCAGCTTCTTCTCGAGGCCGATGCCGTAGACCGGCTGCAGATAACCGTCCTCGGCGGAGCCTACGATGTTGCTGATATAGGCGAGAAAATCTTCCATGGTCTCGACATAGCCGAGGCGGTTGAGGGTGCGCACAACGAAGTAAGCATCGCGCAGCCAGCAAAAGCGATAATCCCAGTTTCGCCCTTCACCTTCGATCTCGGGGATGGACGTGGTCATGGCGGCGACAATCGCCCCGGTTTCCTCGAAGGTGCAGAGCTTGAGCGTGATCGCTGCCCTGATCACGGCATCCTGCCACTCGAACGGCACGGAAAGGCGCATGCTCACGGTGCGCCAATAGGCGACGGTCTGCTCAAGGAATTCCCGGCCTGTCTCCATGACCGGACCGCGCAGCGATTCATCCGGCCCGAGCCACAAGACGATTTCGCCTTCGAGGATGAACGGCGTTTCGTCGAGAATGTAGGTCAGCGGGGCATTGGTGGTGAGGCGAAGGCTCATATCACTGCCGACATAGCGGATATGGTTGCTGCCGCGTGTAATCTCCGGCTTGCGGGCGCCATAGTCGAAGCTTGGGCGAAGACGGATGGTGATGCGCGGTGTTTCGCCGAAGGGGCGGACGATCCTCGCCAGAGTCGTCGGCCTGAAAATGCGTCCGAATTGCTGAAAGCGAGGCGCGAAGTCGGTAATCTCGATGCCGGCACCGGTGGAATCGATCAGCTTCGTCACCAGAACCGCGGTGTTGGCAAGATAGGTCTGCTCGACCTCCTGAAGATCGTCGAGCTCGATGTCGTAGACACCCTGGTCACCGTCATCGTTCAAAAGGCTGGAGAAGATCGGATCGCCGTCGAAGCGCGGAAAGCAGCTCCAGACGATCTTGCCTTTTTTGTCGACAAGAGCGCTGATCGTGCAATTGCCGATGATGCCGAGATCGAGCGAGCTCATGAGCTTTCCCCGCCATCGCCAGCAGGCTGTCCGACAAGGCCGTTCAGCCAGGCAAGTGTTGCCTGAACGGTCTCGAAGCCAAAGACGGCCTCCGTGCTTCGTGCATCGTCGCCGACCTTGATCGATATTCCGTTCATGGCATTCACGACAGTAAATCCGGCTTCATCGGTCACATCATCACCTGCAAATATCGGGCGTCGCCCTGAAAATGGTGGTTCCTGCATGAAGTCGGCGATCGCCCTGCCCTTGTCGAAGCCAGGCGGCTTGAGCTCGAAGACCATTTTGCCCTCGAGCAGCACAAGCTCATCCCGGCTGTTTTCAATCACCTTGCGAACATGTCGGGCGGCCGCTTCATGATGTTCCGCTGCCATACGATAATGCAGCGCCAATGTCAGCCCTTTGTCTTCCAGGAAGACGCCGTCGTGATTTTCAGCAAATATCTCAAGATCGTGCTTTGCCGACTTCAGGCTCGCTATGTCGCAAGCTGCACGGGTAAGCGAACCGGGCAGCAGCCGGCGCTCCAGCCCATGCAGCCCCGATGCGGAAAAGGAAAGCGGCGCGAAAAGACCATCAAGCTGATCGATCGAGCGGCCGCTCACCAGGGCAAGGGCACCCCCTGTTTCCTCGATCAGACGACCCAGCAGATCACGAAGCGTCGCTGATATCCTGACGGCATCCGGTTGCTGTTCGATGGCAACCAAGGTGCCGTCGACATCGAAGAACAACGCGACATCACTCAACGACGCCGAGGGGGGCAATGACGGTGATTTTCTCATGCCGATGAACGTAACCTTAGGTTGAGCTGTTTCTGGTTTAAGCCTAATAAGAGCCTAACAGGACATCGCGCTTTATCATCCCTTAAAGGATTGAATTCCAGCGGCAAGCCTGTAGACATCTGGTCTTGGCGATACGGGACAGATTGCCGCCTTATTTTCCCGGCACGCCAAGATCGAAAGATGCTTCAACTGGTTCGGGGCGATTGAATGTCCGATCAGGCAACGGTGGCGGATGAGGCCGGACTGGTGCAGCCGGAGACGGCCGCCATCACTGAAGGCGCTATGCAGAAGGGTTCTTTGGCACGTCTACTGGATCGCGCCGGCCTGGCTTTACTGTTCCTGCTGCCCGTTCTGTTCATCGCAGGTCGCGCACCGGCCGATATCGCGATGTCCTTGGTGGCGCTCCTGCTTCTTATCCGAAGCGCTTTCGGCCTCGGCTGGACCTGGCTCAGGACGCCTTGGCTATCGATGGCGCTTGTCTTTTGGGGCTTTTTGTTGCTGGGAAGTGCCTTTGCGATCGAGCCCGAGGACAGTTTCGGCCGTTCATTGCCGTTCATCCGTTTCATCCTGTTCGCCGCTGCGTTGCAGCATTGGCTGCTGGTGGATCGGCAGCGCCTCAACCTGTTCCTTACGAGCCTCGCGGCGGCGGTCGGCTTCGTGATTGCCGACTGTTTCTATCAATATGTCATCGGCGAAGATGTGTTCGGCAAGGTGGCCGAGGGCGCGTTTCGGCTGAGCGGCCCGTTCAACAATGACGTTGCCGGCACCTTCATCGCCAAGACCAGTCTGCCCCTGCTCGGCTGGTGGTTCGCCTGGTCCGCAGCCAGGGGGCATTTGTCCTGGGTCATCGGCGGCATGCTGGCTGCCATCATCGGCTTGTCCATCATGCTGACCGGCGAGCGCATGGCGTTTGGGACTTACGCGATCGGTCTTTTCGTCGTGATCCTCTGCATCAAGCAGGTACGTCTGCCACTGATGCTGATCGGACTGCTGGCAGCCGCCGGGCTTGGCTCGATCATCCTTTCCAACCCGACCCTACACCAGCGCTTTGTCGGCCATACGGCAAGCGACGTCGACGATTTCTGGTCCGGCCGCTACGGCATTATTCTAGTGAGGGCCTTCGAGGTCTGGAAAGATGCGCCGCTAACCGGCGTCGGCCTCAAGAATTTTCGCAACACCTGCGAGATTCCCAATTTCGATCACAAGGGACCGGTGGAAACCTGGTGCTTCACCCACGCCCACAACCCCTATATGGAACTGCTGTCCGAAACCGGGCTGATTGGCCTCAGCTTGTTCATTGCCGTGATCGGTTTGATCCTCAAAGACCTCAGCATCGGATGGCGACAGGGCCGTTCGGATTTTCCCCTGATTATCGGCGCGTCAGCTTCCTTGATCCTATTCCTCTGGCCGCTCCTGATCTCGAAGAGCCTCTTCAGCAACTGGAACGGCATGCTGTTCTGGCTGATGATCGGCCTGGCTCTGGCCATCGCGTCCCCGCGGTCGCCCGCAGCGACGTCCCCAGCGGGGACTGGCCGGACTTGAGCTTTTCGACCGCTCAAGCTTCCGCGCCGTTCGGGCGTCTTATGTTGGGGAGAGCTTCGAGTTCGGCCGCCATCCAGGCGAGAACGTCCTTCTGCGGGGGCGGTTTCAGAGACTTGGTCTGGAGATAGCGCCAGAAACCCGGATGCAGGAGGCTTGGGCGCGGCTGCCTCTTGCCATATTTCCAATAGGCTGACACGGCTTTGGCGTAGAGTTTGGGCGCAACGTCCGGATGGCTCTCCTCGAAACGTTCCAGTGCGTTGGCATAGGCGAAGAACGCATCATGGTGGAGCTGGGTCTTGTCGCTGGAAACATGATTGCTTCCATCGCCATTCATCCTCACACGCTCTGGCATCGAGATGACCGGTGCCTGCCAATCGATAAAGCGTTTCGCTTTGGCGGCAAGCCTGAGCGGCAGGCTTTCGTCCTGAACGAAGATGCTCTCGTCAGCCCCGCCGGCCTCCAGAAAAAGAGACCGCCTGCACATCAGCGCCATACGCACGAAGCCGCCCTTCATGATGTAAGCAAGCGGTGTTTCGGAAAGTGTATAAGGTGCTCCCGAAAGATCACGTTCTTCAAGTGAGCCCTCTCGGGACGCGGGTCGCGGTGCGAGGGTTTTACCGTAGATCAGGTCGGCATCTTCCTTCTGCAGTAGATCGAGCATGCCGGCCATGGCGCCTTCTCTCGCGATATCGTCGCCGTCGAGAAAGTAGAGATAGGGCGCATTGGCGGCATGGCTTCCCTGGTTGAGCCGGATGCTGGGGCCGCGATTGTCGTGGTTGGTGATGATCCGAACGTTCGGCGCATCTTGCAGGTCGTGCTGGATGATCGAGACGGAATCGTCCGTCGACGCATCATCCACGAAGACGTACTCGACCTGGCCCTCGTCTTTCATCTGACCGCGAAGGGATCGGATTGTGGCTGGCAGGAACGATGCCTTGTTGAACACCGTGACCACGGCGCTCACGATCGGCGTTGATTGTGCATTGCTCATGGGTGTTTTGATAGCGCCTGCGATCGATTCTGGCTATCCATCAAACCGCCTCTTGCAGCAAACGGCTTGTCTGCCAACATAACGGCGAGGATCTTGGCGGAAGGAATGCGAACGTGACCAGCGGCAGCTATGTCGAACTCGAGGAGCGCGGTGTTCTTGCGCTTGAAGGCAAAGACACCAGGTCTTTTCTCCAGGGGCTGATCAGCACCGATATCGACAAAATCACAGACGAGACCACTATCTACGCGGCCCTGCTCACGCCCCAGGGCAAGTATCTTTTCGACTTCATGATTGCAAAGCTGGGCGAGCGGCTGCTCCTGGAGGCGGAGGCCTCAAGGCTGCAGGCTCTGAGCCAGCGGCTGACCATGTACAAGCTTCGCGCCGAGGTGGACATCGCGGATGTCAGCGCGGACTTTTCGGTTTTCGCTGTCCCGGGTGCCGATGGTGCTGCGGTCTTTGGCCTTCCTGCGGAACCAGGGTGTTGTGTCGCCTTTGAGAACGGCGTCGTGTTCGTCGATCCGCGATTGAGCGCTCTCGGGGCAAGGGCTCTGCTCCCCAAAAACTCGGCGACAGCGGCACTGGAGGCCAAAGGCCTAAGCGCCGGCGATCCCAGTGATTACAAGCACCTTCGCTACCGGCTTGGCGTGCCGGAAGGCAGCGGAGACCTGCTGGTCGACAAGGCCACGCTCCTGGAGAGTGGCTTTGAGGAACTGAACGGGGTCGACTTCGAAAAGGGCTGCTTCGTTGGTCAGGAACTGACGGCCCGGATGAAGTATCGGGGTCTGGTCAAGAAACGGCTGATGCCCGTGCTTTTCGACGGGCTGCCGCCGGCAGCTGGGTCACTGATTAAAGCAGGCGACCGTGAAATCGGTGAGATCCGCTCGGCGGGAAACGGTTCTGGCCTCGCCTTGATGCGGCTCGATCGCCTGGCGGACGTTACCGAACAGGGTCAGGCCCTGATGGCCGAGGAAACGGCCATCACGCCGACGAAGCCTGACTGGGTCAATTTCTGAGTCTTTTGTAACGAGGAAGGAAAGGCGACGTTGCTTGCCGGGCATTGGCGCCTTTCTCTCCCCGTGCCGAAAAACTATTTCCGAAGCCTGGTCCAGATCGCATCATAGAGGGATTGGGTCTGCTCATCGCAGACGGCGACGAAGGTGCCATCAGGCGCATCGGCAGGCGGGTTTGCTTCAGGCGATGCTTTGAGATTAGCGTCCAAGAGGTCCTTCACGCCCTCGACGCCGGCCGTATAGCGGGCAAAGTTGGTGACCGCCGCGGCGTTTTCCGGCTCCAGCAGAAAATCCATGAATTTCAGCGCGTTCTCGCGATTGGGAGCATCCTTCAGCAGCACGACATTGTCCATCCAGACGATATAGCCCTCCTTTGGATAGGCATACTCGATATTGGCCCCCTCTTCACGGGCTCGCATGGAAAAGCCATTCCAGATCTGCCCGACCGCTGCATCGCCCGAGACGAGAACATCCTTGGCGGTATCCGAGCCGAAGGAGGCCCAGTGCTGCTTTGCCTCCTGCAGCATGGCGTCCAGGCTCTTGAGCTGCTCCTTGTCGGTGGTGCATTGAGGAATACCGAGATGCAGAGAGCCCATCAGCAGCAGCTCGCCCTGGGTGTCGAGAACGTTGATCTTGCCCTTGAGCTCGTCCGGCGGGCTGAACAGGATGTCGGTGGTATTGATCTCACCGCCATAGACATCCCGGTTCACGGAAAAGCTGGTGGAACCCCACTGATACGGGATCGAATGCTTGCGGCCGGGATCGAAGCCGACATCGACCCACTGCTGCATGATGTTGCCGTAATTGCTGAGTTCAGCAGGCTCGAAACTATCGAGCATCCCCTCCCCGATCATGATCTCGACCATGTAGTCGCCGGGCACGGCCACATCATAGGACCCGAGGCCGCCCGCCTTGAGGGCCGCCAGCATCGCCTCGTTGGAGTCGTAGGTGTCCATGGTCACCTCGACGTCATGCTCGGCGGCGAACTTGTCCAGGAGCTCCTGGGGGATGTATTCGAACCAGTGATAGATCGAAAGCTTGCCCTCGGCATTCGCCGCCGACGAGGCGACGGTCATGGCCAGCGCTGCAGCGCCCAGCATCAAGTGACGTCTCATGATCTTTCTCTCTCCCTTGTTGATTTTCTTTAGGTTTAAGCCTGCCCTACTCTTCCCGTGAAGCCGGATTTGCATTCGAACCTATGCGGCTCACGAAATAGGAAATCGTGACCACGATGATGGACACAAGCAGCATCAGTGTCGAGAGGGCCATGATGTTGGGGGTGATTCCCCGCTTCACCGCGCCGAAGATTGCCGTTGGCAGGGTTTCTATGCCGGCGCCCTTGACGAAATTGGTAATGATGAAGTCGTCAAGCGAGATGATGAACGCCAGGAGAAAGCCCGCGATGATGCCGGGCGTCATCAGCGGCAGCAGCACCAGCCTGAAAGCCTCCCAGCGGGTGGCATAAAGATCCATCGCCGCCTGCTCGTAAATGCTCTCGATTCCCTGGAGCCTGGCTGCGATCGGCAGATAAGCAAACGGAATGCAAAAGACGATATGGGCGATCAGGATCGTGGTCACACCGCGGGTAAAGCCGAGTGCGCTGAAGAAGATCAGTGTTGCCACCGCGGTGACGATTTCGGGAACCATCAGCGGCAGATTGATCAGCGCGAAGGTGGTCGATTTGCCGGTAAAGGCGCCGCCGCGCACCATGGCGATCGCGGCAGCCGTCGCCATCACGGTTGCGGTGGTCGCCGCCATGATCGCGATGGTCAGCGAATTCCAGGCCGCGGCCTGAAACTTGGCCGATTCCAGCCCGAAGAAGACTTCTTCATACCAGCGAAGGCTGAAGCCGCCCCAAGTGGTGATCGAGGTGCTGTCGTTGAAGGAGTAGATCATCACGATGATCAGTGGCCCGTACAGCAGCGCGAGGCAAAGGACGGTAATCGGAAAAAAGCCAGGATAGCGGCGGATCGCCACGCTCTGCTCCGCCATCTTACCCCCCTCCCCGCTCGTCTCGGATCTGCTGGCGCGCAAAGATCATGAGCACGATCAGGACCATGGTCAGCAGGATCATCGAGGCTGCCGCGCCAAAGGGCCAATTACCGGCATTACCTTTGAATTGATCCTCGATCAGCGAGCCGATCATGAAGGTCTTGGCACCGCCTAGAAGATCGGGAGCCAGGAAGGCACCGAGGCTCGGCACGAACACCAGAATGCAGCCGGCGATGATACCCGGACGAACGGCTGGCAGCACCACCAGGCGAAGGGTGGTCCAGCGATCGGCATAGAGGTCTGCCGCCGCCTCCGAGAGCGAAAAATCATATCGCTCGACCGCGGCATAGATCGGGAGAACCATGAACGGCAGGTAGGAATAGAACAAGCCAAGCTGCACCGCGAAATTGGTGTTGATCATGCCGAGCGGCTCGCCGATCAGCCCGCTTGCCAGGAGCCACTCGTTCAAGGGACCATTGTCCCGTATCAGAAACTTCATCGACACGGTTCTGATGAGAAGATTGACCCAATAGGGGACGGTCACGAAGAAAAGCCAAATGGCACGGGAGGCGACCGGCCTTGTGGCGATGAAGAAGGCAGTGGGGAAGCCGATGATCAGACAAAACACGGTGGCGAGCCCCGCCTGCCAGATCGAGCGCCAGAAGATCGTGATATAGGTCCATTCAAGGGTTGGCGGCTCATCGCCGAAGAGGCCGCGATCGAAGAAAAAGCGGTCATAGGCGGCAAGTGAGAATTCGAAGATTACGCCGCCGCGGAACTCCTTGGTCATGAAGGAGTACGCCAGCATCAGCAGCACCGGCAGCACCAGGAAAAAGCCGATGGTCAGCCAGGACGGCATGAGCAGCCAGAGCTTGAGGGCCCCCAGACCGCTGGTGGCTGCCTCTCCCCCTCCCTTCTTTTCGGGAATGTCGATACCCGCCGCCATCAATCCGCCAGCAGACGGGAGGCACCGTCATCGACGATCACTGCTGCCCGGTCGCCGGCCGAAAGGGACACTGCGGAATCATGGGCGTTCTGCACGCGCACCACGACCTGGGCGCCGTCATCTAGTCTGACGTGATAGTGCGTGTCGGTGCCGAGATAAACCAGGCGCTCCACCTGACCGGCAATCTCCGCCTCAGACCCGCTCGGCGCTCGCAGTGACAGCCTCTCGGGCCGGATCGAGATATGGCGGGCATCGCCTTTTGTTGAAGCGCCCTCCACGGAAGCGCAGGACAACAAGGCGCCGGACGGCAGCCGGCAGAGTGCCTGGCCCTGCTCGATTCGCTCCACGACAACGTCCAGGATATTGGTCTCGCCGATGAAATCGGCGACGAAGCGGTTGCTCGGCTGATCGTAGATTTCCTCGGCCGTGCCAATCTGCTGTACACGGCCTGCCGACATGACCGCGATGCGATCGGACATGGTCAGCGCTTCCTCTTGATCATGAGTAACGAAAACGAAGGTAATCCCCGTCTCCTCCTGAATCTGTTTAAGCTCCACCCGCATCGCCTGGCGGAGCTTCAGATCGAGGGCCGACAAGGGCTCATCCAGCAGCAGAACCTTCGGTGCAGGCGCTAGCGCCCGGGCAAGCGCCACCCGCTGCTGCTGTCCGCCGGAGAGCTGCGCCGGTTTTCTCGCCGCGAGGTCGGTGAGCTGCACCAGCGCAAGCATCGCAGCCGTCCGGGATTGGACGTCGGCGGCAGACTGGCCGAGCCGCTTCAGGCCGAAGGCGACATTCTCGGCGACGGTCATATGAGGAAAAAGTGCGTAATGCTGAAAAACCGTGTTCACCGGCCGTTTGTTGGCGGGCAGGTTTTCCATCCCGTCACCATAGATGGTGACGGCGCCCTGCGTCACCGTTTCGAAGCCGGCGATGATCCGCAGCAAGGTGGTCTTGCCACAGCCGGACGGGCCGAGCAGCGTGAAGAATTCATTGTCCCGGATATCCAGAGACAGGCGGGCCAGTGCCGTCACGGCAAGCGCACCATCTCCGAAAATCTTGACGACATCAGCTATGCCGATCGCGGTTTCGGCCAAAGGCCCTCCCCTCCACGACTCCTTCTCGGCCTGAACACGGCCGTTTGCGGGAACCTTCTTGAGCTTACCCGAACACGGCGCGAAGGGAAGAGTGCCTTCGGGCGCAAATTGGCTGTAAGCCTCACCACCGCATTCTTTGATTGGAAAAATGCCTTGGATCGGAGCAGAATAGCCCGGCGGCTCCGTTTGTTGAAAGGAGACCGTGCGTACTATGATCTAATCTGGAGATAGGGGAGATGGATATGGCTCCTGACGTCCAGGCCTTTTTCGATGAACCGACCAATACGATTTCCTATGTCGTGCGGGATCCGAACGGCACGGCCTGTGCCGTCATCGATTCGGTGCTCGATTTCGACCATGCCTCCGGCCGAACCGACACCAAGGCCGCCGACCGTATCGCCGCCTTCGTTCGTGATCACGAACTTGAGGTCGCCTGGCTTCTAGAGACCCATGTCCATGCGGATCACCTCTCCGCTGCTCCCTATCTCCAAGAAAAGCTCGGGGGCAAGATCGGCATCGGCGATCAGATCACGGCGGTTCAGGACGTCTTCGGCAAGGTTTTCAACGCTGGTACCGAGTTCGAGCGGGACGGCTCGCAGTTCGATCAGCTTTTTCGGGAGCAGGATCGCTTCGCCATCGGCGGTCTCAGCGCGTTCGTCCTCCACACGCCCGGCCACACGCCGGCCTGCCTCACCTATGTGATCGGTGATGCAGCCTTTGTCGGCGATACGTTGTTCATGCCGGATTTCGGCACGGCGCGATGCGATTTTCCGGGCGGCTCGGCGGAAATGCTTTGGGAATCGATCCAAAAGGTTCTGAGCCTTCCCGATGAAACCCGCCTGTTTCTCTGCCATGACTATAAGGCGCCTGGCCGGGACGAATTCGCTTGGGAAACCACGGTCGCCGAGCAGAAAGCGCGCAATATTCACGTCGGCGGCGCGAAGACCAAGGAAGAGTTCGTGAAAATGCGCACCGAACGGGATGCCAAGCTCAATATGCCCAAGCTGATCATTCCGTCCATCCAGGTCAACATGCGCGCCGGCCACATGCCTCCAGCGGAGGGCAATGGCAAAGTCTATCTCAAGGTTCCCGTGAACGGGCTTTAGTTTTCAGACAGGTCCGCTGCTACGAATCGAGTGTCAGTGAGATGGCTCCAAAAGGTCCAAAGTCGGCGCTGGCCGATTGGCCTGCTTTGATCTGAACGACGCCGGCGCAAGTGCCTGTACTGATCCAATCGCCGGCGTGGAGACCTTGCCCCGATGAACCAAGATGGTTGGCTAGCCAGACAAGGGCATTCAAAGGGTGCCCCATCACGGCCTTGCCTGTGCCGCTCGCGACCTCGGCTCCATCGACCTTGGCTATCACCGGAATGGCCGAGAGATCATGGCTTTGCCAGTCTGTGACGCCATGGTCCACGACAAAGCCGACATTGGCTCCAAAATCCGCGGTGACCACGAGGGCATTGGGAAATAGTTCGTTCGGGAGCCTGAGGCCGATGATCTCGAAGGCCGGATGCACCGAGGCGACCGCCCCCCGTACGTCGTCGACGCTATAAGTATTTTCGCGAGCCGGCAGGTCGGCACCGAGTTTCAGCGCGAATTCCGGTTCCAGACCCAGCAGGCCATAACCGGGTGCTTCGATGATCGCGCCACTTTGCCTTCTATCCGTCTCGAACAGGGGTGCAGTGAAGGGGTGATCGGTCTTCAGGATCGTCTGGGCTTCGGGGCTGGTCGCGCCGATTTTGTAACCGCAGCGGGACTGGCCAAACGCCTCGATGGCAGCGGCCTGAATTCGGTAGGCAGCTGTCTCGTCAACGGGCAAACCTCCAGGTAGAGCCTCAAGCTCCCGCCCCGTTTGCCTCGCTGTTGCCAGAGCCTGACCGGCCTCTTCCAGATGATCCATGACCGCCCCTTTTTTATGCTGGTTCGGGAACCATGCTAGACGGTCTTTGGTCGTCGACCAAGCGCCTCACGGGCAGCGTGCGCCAACTAGATGGTGCCGATCTCCGCTAGATGCGCCTCAGTCAGTGCGCTCAGGCTCTCGAAGTGGAAATCGGGATGGACGTCGATGCCCTTGGTTGTCGCCCCCTTCATTCTGGATCGTCCACTGGGTCGGTGGATCCAGCAGGTGCTCATGCCGCGGCGCTTCGCGGGGACATGATCGAATCGCAGCGAGCCTGCAACATGCAGGACCCGCTCCTTGGCAATGTCAGCCTTGGCGAGACGCCCGAGCAGGTAATCGAAACTGCGCATGCTCGGTTTGTAGGAGCCGATATCCTCGGCCGTATAGACGGCATCGAATTCAACGCCCAAGGCCTTGTTGGTTTGCTCGAAAGACTGATGGTCGATATTGGTGAGCACCACCAGCCGATAATATTGCTTCAGATAGGCAAGAGCGCCTGGCACATCAGTATGAATGGGCCAGTCCTTGATCGACGCCGCGAAGGCCTCAGCCGCCTTTTGGTCTCTCGGCACCTCGAAGAATTTGGCCAGGGCATCATGAACATCAAGCAGGACGTCGCGATAGCAGACGCCGGGTGCGGTGACCAGCCTGGCTCGCTCCGCCTGACTGAAGGCCCTTAGGATTTCGCTGCGCCCCGCCGTGACACCGGCATCGTTCAGCCAGGGCATCAGCGCGCTGATAATGCCGCTGTCACGATCGACCAGGGTCCCATAGCAGTCCAATGTCAGGACCGAATAGCTGCTGAGCTTGCGCTTAGCTTCCTGTTCGAGGGCAACGAGCTTTGGCTTGCCTGTCTTATTCGAGAGCTTAACAGGTTGATCCACCATTGTTCCGTAGAAGCAAAAGTCAGGATCAGCGGCCATGATCTCCCCACTCATTTCTTAAAACCGACGAGGCACAAATCTCAAGCTTGCGATGTTGAATCGCCATTGAGACTGACGCGAAGAGCACCAAATAGGAGTGATCGTTTCCTACCTATAGAGTGAACACGCCAGAAGCGAATATCATCCATAGGATCTTTTACCTTGAGTCAACTCAAACCAACTTCAGAAATTGCTCGTATCACCGACTGGATCGCGAAGCAAGGCCTCTTGCGTTCAAGTCTTCAGACTTTACTTGAAGGCTTCTGCGCGCAATTGCACGGGATCGGGTTTCCGCTCATGCGGGGATACATCAGTGCTCAGATTCTCCATCCGAAGATTGGCGGGCTCGGTTGTGACTGGCGTGCCGGCGAAGGGGTGCGTACCGATGTCTATATCTACCGGACCGGACAAAGCGAAGCTTATTTGAGGAGCCCGATCAAGCGCATTCTGGATCTGGACGTCGAAGACTTGCGCGTTCCGCTGGATACCGATTGTCCCTCCGAATTCCCGGTTTGCGAGGAGCTCCGGCAAGAAGGGGCGACCGACTATCTGGCTCACCTTGCAAAATTCGGCCGCGATGGCGAACCCGACGGCAAGACGGGTCTTATGTCGTCCTGGGCGACGAAGGAGCCCGGTGGCTTCAGCGAGGGGGATATAGCGCTGCTGCGTCATCTGATCCCCCATTTGGCTCTTGCCGTCCAGGCCAGGCTGTCCCAGGACATCAGCATCAATCTCCTGGATGCTTATGTCGGCAGTGTGGCTGGGCAGCGAATTCTCGACGGCGAGATCCATCGGGGCGATCTCGAGGTGATCAGTGCCGTGATCTTCCTGGCGGATTTTCGCGGATTCACGGCCATTTCCGAGCGCACGCCGCGGGATCAGCTCGTCGACATGCTGAACCAGTATTTTGACTGCCTCGTCGGTCCGGTCACCGAGCAGGGAGGGAATGTCTTGAAATTCCTGGGCGATGGCCTGCTCGCCACCTTCCCGTTGAACGGCCGTCCGGCAGATCGTCTGTGCGAGCATGCCCTCGATGCAGCCGTCGCGGCGCTAAGACGGGTCGATGATGTTCGAGCAGAACGCCTTGCAGCCGGCAAACCCGTCATGAATCTCGATATCGCTTTGCATCTCGGAGATGTCTATTGGGGGAATGTCGGCAGCGAGGAGCGCCTGGATTTCACTGTCGTCGGGCCTTCCGTCAATGAAGCTGCCAGGATCGAAGCTCTTTGCGGCCAACATGATAGGAATCTGCTGGTCTCCGAAGCTTTTGCCGAAGCCGCGACATGTTCACGGAGCCGTTTGGTCTCGATCGGTCGGTTTGCGCTGCGCGGTGTCCAAACCAGCCAAGCGATCTACACGCTCGACGAGTCGTTGCCGTCGGTATCAACGGTGGGCTAAATGGCGTTGGCCATGCGGCGTGGGACAGATCGGGAAAACGGTACGGAAAGGCGCGCTTTGTCCAGCTGACGCCCGCCTCAGCCGCCAAAGGCCACGAGCCTCGCTGCCCCCTGCACGGAAGGGGCTTTAAAGCCGAAACGCACGGAGCCGGTGACCTGAAACACCTTGACGGCAAGGGCAAGCGACACGCCGCCGTCGATGTGAAGGGATCCGGTCACGTTCAGGTTCTGATCGGGTATGTATATCAGGCCGCTCATGAGATCCCCCTGGGCGAGGTTGAGCGCTCCCTTGACGATGTTCTGATTGCCCGCCGCCGAAGCTGACTGATAGATCACCACGCCCGCCGTGGGACCGCTGGTCGGTGGGGTGAGCTGCATGATTAGCGCATCGCTATGGCCGACAACGTCGGAGGTATCGACATCCAGACGCGCATTGTTGGTGAAAACCAAAGTGACGCCAGTGCCCTCAAGCCGCGGGGAGACGCCAAGACCGCTCTTATGAGCAAAGATCGGCTCATTCAGAGCATAAATCCCCGGATCCAGCTTCAATGTGCCTTCGGCAATGGTGATGGGCTCGCAGTATTGGCCGGGACTGATGGTCACCGTGCCTCCATTGACAGTGATCGGGCTGCCGGTATCGAGGCAGGCACCGGGCAGAGACAGGGCGCTTGAGATGGGGTCGCTTATACGCTTTTCGTCGCTGCCGGTATGGAGGGGCTTTCCGGCGGATGGTGTGCCTGAATAACCTCCGACGATATGGACATCGTCTGACAGGTTGAGGAATGAGCCAGTCATCGAAAGGGCCGATGCGCTCGGGCTGTTGACATAATGCTCGCAGCCATAGTCGTCGATCATGAATGAGCCGACGACCGTGACGGTCTCGGCATCGAAGCAGATCGCTGATTCGGAAACCGCAATCGCCTCGGCTTCCAGATCGATCGAGTCGATACCGATGACCTTGGCGAAAGTGAGCGACAAGGGGTTTTTGTTGGTTGCTGCGCGGCGGGTGACAATTTTGACCGCCGTATTGCCGCCGGGACTAAAGGACCGGGTCGCCGGATCCCAGGTGCCCACCTGAACATCGCCGGCCTTGAGAACATTGCCGTGGCCATCGACCGGCATGTTGATACCGGCAAGAGCGATCGCCCGTTTTTGCGCAGCACCAGGGTTGGTCAGGCTTTTGGCAGCCGCGAGCGCAGAGGCTTCGGCGGCGATTTGTAGCCGGTTCCTCTCCAACGCGATCTGACCATAGTCAATGGCTAATGCCGCGGTCGCGCATAGCACCAGAACGGCAGCAGCCATGATCGGCAGCATGGCGCCAGTGTCATTGCTCAGGATGCGGCGGCAGCCGAGAAGACTACGGGGCAAAAACGTCACCCCTAGCTTTCCTCATACATGGTCACGATCGCAGACAAGGTCTTGCCGGACACCAGCTTGTCGAACATCGGTACCAGCAGCATCGTATCCATGGGCAGTGAAAGTTCGATCGAAACCGTGCCCGCGCCGGTATCACGTTGGACGTCTACCTTCAGATCGCTGGCATATCCGACCTCATTCTTGGCCTTGGTCTTGGCCGCAGCATCAGAGATCGAACCGACGGAGAGCGGCCTAACGAGGTTGCGCGCTGTATCGTACATGGTGTTCTGCGTAACGATGATCCAGCCGAACTGAATCGCACCGCAGACGAACAAAAGCAAAAAGGGCGCCGTCAGTGCAAATTCGACAGCGCTCGCACCACGTCGATCCGCGATCAGCCGGAAAAAAGGCAGCGCTCTCGTGAGGTACGAGTGCCATTTGCCCGCATTTGGATCACCTTGCCCACGTATCATGGGTTAGTGCTAATGCAAAAAAGCTAAGAACTCGCTAATTTCATCGAATCAGAACGGCAAAGCGGAGCAGTTCTTAGCCCGGTTCAGTCCCGAACGTACTGGATCAATGATCGCAGAGATCAGGAGATCCCGAAAATCCTTGGTATGACCACATCGGATAATTCACGCTGCAAACCATCAAGCCGCGGATGAATCAAATGGTGTGGTCATACGATCAGGCCTGGTGGGAGCGTGAGGGCAGGATTGGCATGGTCAAATTGTGCCAGCCGTTCCGAACGGCTTTGACAACCGAACGCGCCATGCAGGCAAAGGCCTCGCTGCGCATGACCCTGGCATGATCGATGTAGAGATCTCGAACCTGCCGATCATGCTCCGGCTCGCCGGTTAGCTTGGGGCGCGGCAGTTTTCTGTTCAATGTTTCAACGGGCTCGAACATGACGGTCATCCTTCTGGTCCTATCTGCGAGCAGGGCTCGGCCTGGTGAATTCGTGAACTGAAGATAGGATGACGAACGGCAGATGACATCGCCCAATACTGCATGCCAGATATGATCATCAATACTGCATGGCAGCTATGCGGCAAGGGTTATGCTCATGCATGCTTGCTTGTTCTTTGCTTGCATCCGACCTGGTTTATTGTTGATCTATCTTTGCACCTACAAGTCCAGCACCGCGTTCCTCCCAGTCGCTCTCGGTCAGGCGCTTGATCTCGAAGCGATCGGTTGTCCTGCAGTAGCCACCGCCGAACAACCGTCCGATCGGCGCGTAGCGATCACGATCGATCCGCAGCGTTTTCGGATCGATCAAGTCCTTGGCGACATGAACAATACGCACCTCGCCGATGACCAGATAGCGGTTCTTGCCCGGGTGCAGGGTTTGGTGATGGACGCATTCCATCGCGACGGGTGCGGCTGTGAGGCGGGCAGGCGCTATGGCGTCGCTCGGCGTAAGGTCGAGGCCGGCTGCATCGACTTCGCTGACCTCGGGCGGAAAATCGATGGCGCAGATGTTCATGGCCTCTGCCAGGGACTCGTCGACGAGATTGACCACGAACTCGGCGCCATCTCGAATATTGACGGTTGTGTCCTTATGCTCGCTGCGGACATTGATACCGAGGCCCAGAATCACCAGCGGCGGGTCTTCCGAGAATGCGTTGAAAAAGCTGAAGGGAGCGGCGTTGTGCTGTCCATCCGGCCCCAGTGTCGTGACCAGGGCAATCGGCCTTGGCACGATCAGACCAGCCAAAAGCTTGTAGCATGACGGGGCATCCAGGTCGTTCAAATCAAAGCGCATCGGGGCATCGTCCTTCGTCGGTTGTCTCGGCAGGCAGCGCCACCCCTCTCCCCTGCCCTGCTGCCGGAATAGTCTGCCGTTCCCATCCGGCCGCCCGAGCTAAAGCGCGGAACGCCACGGTGCCAACGTCGCCCAGTTCAAAGATCGGGTCCAGAGACTGTTCACCGCCGGCGGTGACAAGTACTGTCAATAAGACGTCCGAATACCATCCGAGACGGACCTTGCCGGCCTTTCCTGGAGCCTTCCCATGATCGACCTCTATACCTGGCCAACCCCAAACGGGCATAAAGTCCACATCATGCTCGAGGAATGCGGCCTCGCCTATGACGTTCACGCTATCGACATCGGGGCCGGCGATCAGTTCAAGCCGGATTTCCTGAAGATCTCACCCAACAACAAAATGCCGGCGATGGTCGATCCGGACGGGCCTGACGGTAAGCCGATATCCATCTTCGAATCCGGTGCCATACTGATTTATCTTGCTGAAAAGACGGGGATGTTTCTACCTTCGGACCCTCGCGGAAAATATCAGGTGCTGCAGTGGCTGATGTTCCAGATGGGCGGGCTCGGGCCGATGCTCGGTCAGGCTCATCATTTTCTGCAATATGCGCCCGAGCCCATCGAATATGCGCAAAATCGCTATCGTAACGAGGCGAACCGCCTTTACGGCGTGCTGGACCGACGCCTCGCCGAAAGCCCTTTTCTTGCCGGCGACGATTATACAATTGCCGATATGGCTGCCTGGCCCTGGACCCGCTTCCCCGAACGCCAGCATGTCGAGCGCACCGACCACCCGAATTTCGTCCGCTGGTTCAATCAGATCGCGGAGCGTGAGGCCGTGCAGAAAGCGGTCACCGTACTTGCCGATCGGCGACGCGACTACAAGCAGGACAAGAAAGCCTGGGAGGTCATGTTCGGCAAGGAGCAGTATGAAAAACGCTAGTGGTTGTGATGCTCATGCCGCCAAGGGAAACTCACACACCGAACGCACCTCCGAGGCGCGTTCGGTGGAAAAGAGTCTCACTGACGTCTACAAGGGCTGACTGCATACCGCCGATCTTGGCAGTCACTGAAGAAGATATCTCCCTGCCGTCGACATCCCACTAGCCTTCATGTCCCAAAGCTTTCGCTGTCTCGGCCGATATATAATTGACCCCTACCGGTAGGCTCTTGGCCTTGGCAAAGCTGTTCACGGCACGAAGGGTCATTGGCCCGAGAATGCCGTCGACCTGACCGCCATAGTGACCGGAACCGCTTAGGCGTTCCTGCATCGCGCTGATCACACCCTCGGTCATGTTCACATCGCATAGAACCTCGCGCCAGACGAGCTGCTCGTCGCTGCGTTTGGCCTCCCGGGAGATCGTCTCATACTGTGCGGGGACATTGATCTTCCGTTCACGGGCGGGCTCGATCAGCTTCTGCACCTTGACCGTCTTGTATTCCGCCGGAATGACAACCTCTTTGGTATGGGCCGGCGTCTTCAAAACCTTCTTGGTGACGACCTTGTATTCCGCAGGGGTGATGACTTCCTCGACACTTTCCGGCGTT
The DNA here is from genome assembly GCA_965204405.1 of Geminicoccaceae bacterium. Lineage (GTDB taxonomy): Bacteria > Pseudomonadota > Alphaproteobacteria > Geminicoccales > Geminicoccaceae > JANQPX01. The sequence goes on along the minus strand of CBDBEN010000005.1, from coordinate 2,724,381 downwards.
ACCAAGGTGCGTTTTTCGATCGTCCGATAGCTCGCGGGAACCTCCACCAGACACATGACCTCGCCGGTGCTCTCATCATAGGTCGTCTTCAATGCATTATCGATCGGGCCCTTGCTGCGCTTCCAGACCGTATGCGCCGGCTTGTCGAGGATGCGCTCCGTGGTGGTTTTATATTTGGCCGGAATAGTGACAAGGGACCTGCCTTCCGGCTTGACCAGGACCTGTTCAGTCACGGTCTCATATTCCGCCGGCACGGTTTCGAGACGGGTTGATGCCTCCTTGACGAGGACAGCTTCTTCGACCCACTCGTAGCGAGCCTCCTCGATCTCGATCTTTTGCTCCGCAGCCTTGACCAGGACCTGCTCCTCGCTGACATCATAGGTTGCCGGCAGAAGCACGCGCGCATAGCACCGCCCGGGCGCAGGGTTGGGCGGAAAGAGATCGTCAGGGGCGACATAACCGATCGTGCTTGCCGCAGGAGCCGCTGCTGGCTCTATCGTCCCGTAAAGGGATGCTACAGGCTCCGGAACCTTGAACGAACATGCCGCCAGCAAGCCAAGGGAACACAGGGATGCGGTGCCGGCACTCCAATAGCGCAGTATCATCGTCACTCCAAAGGTTGCAAAACCATCCACTGAAGCGTTCCTTAGCACCGTAATGAACAAGAGTTAAATGAAATAATCATTGCAAAAATAATACAATTATCTTCGATTTAGATTTAATTATTCCTTCTTATTTATTTAAAATATCAATCAATATTCATTCTATAAAGCGCGCCACCCAATATCCCGACGACAAAAGCCACCCTTCCAGTCGATCAGACCGACAGCCTGATAGGCCCGTTCCCGGGCTTGCTGCAAGGTTTCACCTTCCGCCGTTACATTCAGCACACGGCCGCCATTGGCGAAAACTTGGCCGTTCTCGATCCGGGTCCCGGCATGAAAAATCGTCACGCCATCAATGGCAGCAGCGGCATCGAGCCCCCGGATCTCGCTGCCTTTCTCATAGGCGCCGGGATATCCCTTGGCGGCCATCACCACCGTCATGGCATGCACGGGCCGCCAACGCATATCCGTTCGGCCGAGCACACCTTCGGTTCCGCCGAGAAGGGCCTGGCAGAGATCGGTCATCAGCCGCGGCATCAGCACCTGACATTCGGGATCGCCGAAACGCACATTATATTCGATCAGCTTCGGCCCCTGCTCCGTCAGCATCAGCCCGGCATAAAGTACGCCGCGATAGGGCATGCCTTCGAGCGTCATTCCCTTGACGGTCGGCTCGATGATCTCACGAAGCGTCCGCCGGATCAGCGTGTCCGTCATGCAGGGGGCCGGCGAATAGGCACCCATGCCGCCGGTGTTGGGGCCGACGTCACCGTCGCCCGCGGCTTTATGGTCCTGTGCCGTGCCGAAGGGCAGGGTCTGATCGCCGTCGATCAGCGCAAAGAAGCTCGCCTCCTCACCTTCCAGGAACTCCTCGATGACCACCTGTTGGCCGGCTTCCCCGAAAGCGTCCGCGGCCGCATCCAGCGCTTCAACTGCCTGCTCCTCACTCAGAGCGATGGTCACGCCCTTCCCTGCCGCCAGACCATCGGCTTTGATCACGATCGGCGCACCATGCTCACGGATGTAAGCCTGAGCTGCCTCACGCTCCCCTTGCCCAAAAACGGCATACCGGGCTGTCGGGATATCATGGCGCGCGCAAAAGGCCTTCATGAAGGCCTTTGAGCCTTCGAGCTGGGCGGCAGCGGCACTCGGGCCGAAGCATTTGATTCCGACCTCGTCCAAACGGTCGCGAAGGCCAAGGACCAGGGGCAACTCCGGCCCCGGCATGACCAGATCGACTTTTTCCCGTACGCAGAAGCCGACCAGCCCATCAAGGTCATCGACGGCAATATCGACGCGGCGGATCTCCTCGCCCATCGCATCACTGCCAGGAGCGCAATATAACGTATCGATCAACGGGGATACCGCCAGCGACCAGCAAAGAGAATGCTCGCGGCCGCCAGCTCCGATTACCAAGACTTTCATTGCTTGAATCCGACCTTTGAGAATAGGGTTCATTGACCTGTCGGCGACGCTTCTAACGCAGTTCTTGGCACCATGGAACCGGCGCTTTCATCCGCCCGTTCAGGATAGCCCAGGTTGCCCCGCTCCCCTCCTAATTCGGTTCGGTGCCCTACTAGGTGCTTGAGCGGAGAAAGGGGTTAAGGGCAGGCATTGTGTATGGGCTCGATATGCCGGCGTGGCTCTTGCCGGTTTTGATTGGTTTTCCAGCTCGAAATTTGATACCGCCGCCGACATCTCGGAGATGGACATGCTGCCAGCGGTCTCTCGATACGGACTGGCAGCCTACGACGTGTCCTGAAACAGCCGTCCCCATCCCTCGACACGCGAAGGGTCGATCCCCGCGATCTTTAGCGACTTCCAAAGGGCGGTTGCTACAGTGTCATAGACTGGAATGCCAAGCTCGGATTCCATGGCTTCGACAACGGAAAGACCGCGGAGATTGGTGCAGAAAATGGCGATCGCGTCGATCTCCGTACCGGTCGCCACTTCCCGGCACATGGTGGCAATCATTGCCTCGCTGACCTCGGAAAAGCTGAAATTGCCGGGATCACCAAGGTGGCGTTCGGCAGGACAGACGAAACCGGCCGCTGCGTAATTGTCGAGGATTCTAGCCTGGATCTCGTCCAAGTAGGGGGTAACCAGACCAAAGCGCTTGACGCCCGTGACCGAAAAGATCTCGTTCAACGCCAGCACAGCGGAGCAGGCAGGAATGCCGGTATGTGCCCTGATCGCCTCGCAAAGCCGCTCATCCCGATCAAAGCCAAGCCAGCCGGACGATGTGCCATTCCAGCAAATTGCATGCACGCGCGCATCAGCAAGAAGAGCGGCGGCGTCGAGCATGGGACGCATGTCGAATTGGGTAACAGACTGATCGGAAAGCGATATTTCGGTCACTGGAAAGCGTCCGAAATGCGCTGTGACCTCGGGGAGGTTTGCCAGCAACCTGCTGGTCAGCGGTTCCAGCACGGTGTTCGAAGAAGGGTCAGCATGCCAAGTAGCCGGCGTTTATCAGACTGATGCTGCTGCGTTGTCGATTCCATTATTCATGATATTGCCAGACCGAACGACGTGACAAGTCGCCGGAGGCGAAACTGCATTAGCCTCGTTTCCCGAACCATTTCTCCAGACCTGGAACGCAGGCGACGCCAGAAGTTGCCGCCTTCGTGTTTCGGTAGGGTGTAGGAAAAAATGATGTGGTCCGGGACCGTAAGCAGTAATTTCAGAGAGAACGAGGTACCAGACCACATCAATGAGCTAGGGGTACTCATAAGAACGGAACATTCATGGCACTTAGTTTGGGGGGTAAGCACCAACGGCACTCTAGCACCATGCGCCAGCGATTGAACGCCATAAAATGTATAATTAATCACAAACGCGTGATCAAATAGAATAAAATGACCTTGAAAGTGTGTGTCCGGTCAATTGTTGCGTCCATGCCTCGGTTCTCCCCGGCTGGGCAGAGGCAGGGACCCGAAATTCGGACCAGATCGATCGAACTTTTTTCTGAGTGTATGGGAGAGCGCCCCTCGTACAAGCTGCACCTTCTGGCATCAGAGGCGATTGCTATCGTGCTTGGCTCTAGAGCACTTTCCGATCAAACGGAACCAGCCCGCTCCCCCTCCCAAGCACCCGTAGGATCCCGACCATATCGGGTGGTTGGGAGAGGGAGCGGGCCGGGGATGACTACATAAGCTCGAAAAACGCTCTAGCCGATCCGGATGGAAGTGTTATCGGTCCACGGGATCCTGAGACGCAGGTGGCCAGGGAGTTAAGTGAGGGTCGGTCTCCCGGAGTTTGCTAGGCCTATCACCTCATATCCCGAAAAAAGCCTAGAAAAAACGGACGGCCAGGCGCTGTCAGTCAGGTCAACCTGAGCTGACTTTGCTCCAGTCGTAACAATCGAGATTCCGAATAAAAAAAGACGCCTGGCCAACAGGTCAGCGCAGGGTTTAGGACTAAATCCAGCAGTTCGAAGAGCTGCGGAAACCTCATGGCGACGGTTCGCCTTTAGGCGTGTCCTGCTTCGGTCGAAAGAAGCGAAAGGTCAATACCGAGCTTGGTCAGGGCTCCTTCCCACTTGGCATCATTGTTTTCACCGAACACCAACTGCTCGTCGGCAGGCACCAGGAGCCAGCCATTCTCCTGAATTTCGCGATCGAGCTGACCGGCCCCCCAACTGGCATAGCCTAGCGCCAGGACGCAACGTTCGGGCCCTTCCCCATCACCGATCGCCTTCAGCATCTCCGTCGTTGCGGTAAGCGCGATATCGTCTTCGATCAGCAGCGTTGCTTCCTGGATGAGGTCCGTGCTGTGCAGGACAAAGCCGCGGCTTGCCTCGACCGGCCCGCCAAAATGGACCGGCAGATCAGGACGAGCCTTGGTCGAGTCCAGCCCGAGCTGGTCCATCAGCGTGTCAAAACGCATGCTGTCGATCAGCCGATTGACCACAAACCCCATGGCACCATCGTCGGAATGGGCGCACATATAGACCACCGTGCGGGCAAAACGCGGGTCTTCCATATGGGGCATGGCGACCAGGAGTTGGCCGCTCAGCGAGATTTCCGATTGCGTCTCTTCGATGGATGTCATTCTCAATACTTAATCCGACGTCATAGACCCAGCAAGAGTATGGCATCATCCTGGACGGTCATCATTAAAAAAGCGTTATCGAAGCACGTGTTTTGAGGAGGTCTCAATCGAGTATCGGTGAGCCGGGGCCATTGCCTAGCATAAGTGTGCATGCCAGATTGCCGACAGAGTATCATGACAACATTTTTCATGGGGAGAGTAGAGAATGGCAATCCAAGTTGGCGACAGGTTACCGGCGGCGACGCTTCGGACATTCGGCGATGGCGGCATTGAAGAAGTGGGGACCGAAGCGTTGACCAAGGGCAGGAAGATCGTTCTATTTGCCGTGCCCGGCGCCTTCACCCCAACATGTTCCGAGCAGCATCTCCCCGGCTTCATGCAGCATGCCGATGCCATCAAAGCCAAGGGGGTCGATACCATCGCCTGTGTAGCCGTCAACGATCCCTTCGTCGTTGCGGAATGGAGCAGAGCTAGCAATGCTGGCGGCAAAGTCGATCTTCTGTCCGACGGCAACGGCGAGTTCACCAAGGCGATCGGCATGGAGCTTGATGCCAGCGGGTTCGGCCTCGGCACCCGTTCGCAGCGCTACGCCATGATCGTCGATGACGGGGTGGTCAAGACGTTGCTGGTTGAAGACGTACCGACCCAGGCTGAAACCAGCAGCGCCAATGCGATTTTGGCAGCGCTTTAGGCCCAATTCCTGTTTCGTTTGAGTAGGCGCCAGCCCTCTCCCCTCTCAGCCAATCGCAGGATGGCATCATGCCGGGTGGCGTTGGAAGGAAGGGGGGAGAGGGCTGGAAAGCAAGCCGCCCGTCGATCCGCGGGCCGCGTCGGGTTTCAACGGATCAGTGAGAGATTGAAAGATCAGGCAGCCTTGCCTGCACCTTTGGACTTGATAGCCTCGCGCGCCAACTCATCGGCGCGTTCGTTGTCGGGATTGCCGCTATGTCCCTTGACCCAGCGCCATTCGATGTCGTGACGCTGGGTGGCGGCATCAAGGCGCTCCCATAGGTCCTTGTTCTTGACCGGCTTTTTGTCGGCGGTACGCCAGCCATTGGCCTTCCAGCCCATGAGCCAGCCGGTGATCCCGCGCCGAACGTAATTGCTGTCGGTAACGATGCGCACCTTCATCGGGCGCTTCAGCGTTTCGAGCGAACCGATCGCTGCCATCAGTTCCATGCGGTTGTTGGTGGTATCAGCCTCGTAGCCGGAAAGTTCCTTGTCGAGCCCTCGCCAGCGCAAAATCGCCCCCCAACCGCCCGGGCCGGGATTGCCGGAACAGGCACCGTCGGTATGGATTTCAACCAACTCCTTGGGATCAATGGTGTTGTCGTCAGATTCGTCGGTCATGTCAGCTTGTGTCACCTCAGTCCAAACCATAAGCGCCCGGGCTGCGAACGCCTCGATGAAAACGTAGCTTCTCCAGATATTCGAGAGGATCCTTCGGCTTCACCAAAGCGCCTTCGACCTGGTTTTGCCAGTCGAACAGGCGGGTCAGCAAGAAGCGGAGCGCTGCCCCGCGCGCTAGCAGCGGCAACGCGTTCAGCTCATCCGAGCCCAAGGGGCGCACCGTTTGATAGGAGGCGAGCAGGTGGCGCGCCTTCGTGATGTTGAAAGCGCCATCCGGCTCGAAGCACCAGGCATTCAGACAGACCGCAATGTCATAGGCGAGCAGATCGTTGCAGGCGAAATAGAAATCGATCAGTCCGGACAAAGCCTGCTGCTGGAAAAAAACGTTGTCGGGAAACAGATCCGCATGGATCACGCCCACCGGCAGATCCCTTGGCCAATCGGCTTCGATGACCTCGAATTCTCCGGCGAGTTCGGCTGCCAGCCCTTCGACCACCTGATCGGCCCTCGGCTGGCAGCGATCGAGCAGGGAACGCCAGCCATCGAGCGACAGGGCATTTCTCCTGGTGAGACAAAAATCGGTGCCGGCGAGATGCAGTTCAGCGAGGGCTTTGCCGAGGCCTCCGCAGTGAAAGGGCTGGATGCGCTTTGGCGAAACGCCGTCGAGAAAGCCGATCAAGGCCGCCGGCCGGCCGCAGAGCTCGCTAAGAGACGTCCCTTCGACATTCCTGATGGGTGTCGGGCAACGGACCTTCTTGTCGGCCAGATGCTCCATCAACCCCAGGAAAAACGGCAAGTCCTTCGGGTCCACACGCTTTTCGTAGAGGGTAAGGATATAGCGCCCCTGCTCGGTCATCAGGAGATAGTTGGAATTCTCCACCCCTTCGGCGATGCCTTTGACGCTGACCAGGGCACCGACATCATACGCGCCGAGAAACATCTCCAAAGATTCGTCGTCAACTGCCGTGTAAACCGCCATTACTGCCGCCGTTGATAAGCCTGCTTACCGTCTACCTAAAGATGCAGAAACTTGCGACGGCAAAATTACGCCCATTGTCAAGATGCCCGGCGATAGGGAATGGGCGGTGTGCGGAAAGAGACATCCTCGCGAACGATCTCGACCTCGTCTACCGTGAGATCGAACCGCTCACGGCAAGCTTCGATCAGAGCATCAACCAGCTCTTCCGGCGCCGAGGCACCGGCGCTCACGGCAAGCGTGCGAACGCCTTGGAACAGGGCCCAGTCCAAGGTTTCGGCGCTTTCCACCAAATAGGCCTGCGGACAACCGGCCATCTTCGCGACTTCCACCAGACGAAGCGAGTTCGACGAGTTGGTCGCGCCGATGATCAGGGTGAGATCCGCTTTCGGGGCAAGCGCCTCGACAGCCCGCTGACGATTGGTGGTCGCGTAGCAGATGTCTTCTCTTTTCGGTCCGGCAATACTTGGAAAGCGGCGCTTCAGCACGGTGAGAACGTCTTCGGTTTCGCGCAAGGACAATGTGGTCTGGGTGGCATATGCCAAACGATCGGGATCCTTGACCTCCAGTTCTTCTGCCTTGGCCACGTCCTCGACCAGGATCACCGCCCCGTCAGGAAGCTGCCCCATGGTGCCCACGACTTCGGGATGACCTTCATGGCCGATCAGCAGAACCGTGCGCCCGCTCTTATGGTGCTGCTCGACCCCACGATGCACTTTGCTGACCAGCGGACAGGTGGCGTCAGCATAGATCAGACGTCGCCGCCTAGCCTCGCTCGGCACGGCTTTCGGCACGCCGTGAGCTGAAAAAACCACGATCGCATCATCGGGAACCTCATCCAGTTCCTCAACGAAAACAGCCCCCTTCGCTTTCAGACTATCAACCACATGCTTGTTGTGAACGATCTCATGACGAACATAGATCGGCGGCCCATTCTGCTCGAGCGCCTTTTCGACGATGTCAATCGCACGCTCGACGCCGGCACAGAAGCCGCGCGGCAGTGCCAGCAGGATCGTCAACGGATCTTTTTTCATCGAGCCCCATTTAACCGGCTAGGAAACCAACGGGCTGGGCGTCTGCTGCATAACCAACAACAACCGAGAAGCGATCGCCTTGGATGCCTGGGCAGTTCCCTCATTCGTTCTCTTAACATAGGCATTCGCGGTAGACGAGCCCTGCGACCTTTCGCCTTCAGCCAAAAACATGATGCCGGTCGGCCGAGCCGGCAAGACGGACATATCGAGCCAGCACCCCGGCATGCCTCACCCGCGCTCGGGTTTTAACCCGCCAGATATCGAATAAAAACATCATCTTGCATGATCTTTTCCGGTTCGACGACCACTCATGCGCGGATGTCCCTGCAGCGATGCTGCATCGACTGTTGACGTCTTCCTGGAACGCCCATAAACCGTTGCTGCATCGCAACAGGAAAGAGCATCATGAAACCGACGCTGCGTCCGAGCAATCCACGTTTTGGCTCCGGACCGACCTCGAAGCGGCCGGGATGGTCGGCGAACGCCCTTGAGGGTCCTTCGCTTGGCCGATCCCATCGTGCGGCGATCGGCAAGGGGCGTTTGAAGGAAGTCCTCGACCGCTCGCGAAAGCTTCTTGGCCTGCCCGACGACCATCGCATCGCCATCGTCCCGGCTTCCGATACCGGCGCTTTCGAAATGGCAATGTGGACACTGCTCGGCACCCGCCCCGTCGATGTTCTGGCTTGGGAAAGCTTCGGTGCCGGCTGGGTTACCGATATCGAAAAACAACTCAAGCTCGACAATGTCCGGGTTCTCAAGGCGGATTACGGCGCCCTGCCCGATCTCGGTGCCGTCGATCCGGCGCATGATGTGGTTTTCACCTGGAACGGCACGACCTCGGGCGTGCGCGTGCCGGATGGCGATTGGATCGCGGGAGACCGCAAAGGCCTCACCCTTTGCGATGCGACGTCTGCCGCATTCGCTATGGCGCTTCCCTGGGACAAGCTCGATGCGGTGACCTACTCCTGGCAGAAGGTGCTTGGGGGAGAAGCGCAGCACGGGCTGTTGATCCTGAGCCCGCGCGCAGTCGAGCGTCTGGAAGACTACACCCCGCCATGGCCGCTCCCCAAAATCTTCCGCCTCACCAAAGGCGGCAAACTGATCGAAGGCGTTTTCAAGGGCGAGACCATCAACACGCCTTCCATGCTTGCCGTGGAGGATGCCTTGGATGGGCTGCGCTGGGCCGAGAGCGAGGGCGGACTGACCGGCTTGATCGCCAGAACGGATGCGAATTTCCAAGTCGTCAAGCACTGGGTGGAGAAAACCGCCTGGGTCGACTTTCTAGCGATTGAACCTGGCACTCGATCACCGACATCGATCTGCCTGAAGGTGGTCGATCCGGCGGTTGCCGGACTTTCCGAAGACCAGCAACGGAGCTTGATCAAATCCATGACAGCGCTGCTTGCCGAAGAAGCGGTGGCTTACGATATAGCGAGCTATCGCGACGCACCGCCAGGCTTGAGGATTTGGGGGGGAGCTACGGTCGAGGCGTCCGATCTGGAGGCGCTGATGCCATGGCTGGACTGGGCCTTTCAGGAAGCTGGCCGCGAATTCGCGTAATAGAAGCATTTTTGACGATAAGGAAATCTCGATGCCAAAAGTCTTGATCTCGGACAATCTCAGCGCCGCCGCGGTCGATGTGTTTCAAGACCGTAATGTCGAGGTGGATGTTCGTACCGGTTTAAGCGAAACCGAACTCTGCGCGATTGTTGGTGACTATGACGGCCTTGCCGTGCGTTCCGCCACCAAGGTGACACCGGCCGTTCTGGACGCAGCACGCCATTTGAAAGTCGTCGGCCGTGCTGGGATTGGTGTCGACAATATCGATGTCGCCTATGCCACCAACAAGGGCGTTGTGGTCATGAACACGCCATTTGGGAATTCGGTGACAACTGCCGAACATGCGATCGCCATGATGATGGCCCTTGCCCGGCAGCTCCCCACAGCCGATCGGTCCACCCGCGCAGGCAAGTGGGAAAAGTCGAAATTCATGGGCGTCGAGCTTACCGGCAAGGTTCTGGGGCTGATCGGCTGCGGTAATATCGGCTCGATTGTTGCGGAACGCGCCCAAGGTCTGCGCATGCGTGTCATCGCCTTCGATCCGTTTCTCGGCACCGAACGGGCCAAGGATCTGGGTGTGGAGAAGGTCGAGCTCGATCAGCTCCTCGCCCGCGCCGATCTGATCAGCCTGCACACGCCGCTTAACGACCAGACGCGCAATATCCTCTCCGCTGAAGCGATTGCGCAAACCAAGAAGGGTGTACGCATCGTGAATTGCGCCCGCGGTGGGCTGCTGGATGAAACAGCACTCTATGACGCGATCCGGGACGGCCATGTTGCCGGGGCGGCTCTCGATGTTTATGGGACCGAGCCGGCGCGGGAAAACCCGCTGTTCGAGCTGGATCAGGTGGTGGTCACGCCGCATCTGGGGGCTGCGACCTCGGAGGCCCAGGAGAAGGTGGCGCTCCAAGTCGCAGAACAGATGGGTGACTATCTGATCACCGGCGCTGTTGTGAATGCCTTGAATACCGCCTCGGTCAGTGCAGAAGAGGCGCCCCGCCTCAAGCCCTATATGAAACTTGCCGAACAGCTTGGTTCCTTCGCCGGCCAGCTTACCGAAACCGGGCTGAAAGGCGTGACGATCACCTATGCGGGCCAGGCGGCGATGCTGAACACCAAGCCGCTGACCGCTACCATTCTCCAGGGCCTGCTGACCCCTCTCCTGGCGAGCGTCAACATGGTGAATGCCACCTTGGTCGCAAGGGAGCGGGATATCGGCGTGACCACGGTCCATCAGGATCAGGTTGAAGGTTACCAGACCCTGGTGCGGCTGACCGTCGAGACCGAGCGCGGCGAGCGAAGCGTTGCCGGCACCTTGTTCCAGGAACGCAGGCCGCGGCTGGTGGAGGTGCGCGGCATTCCGGTGGAAGCCGAGCTTGGTCCGCATATGCTGTTCGTCCGCAATGAAGACAAACCCGGCTTCATCGGGGCACTCGGCAATATCCTGGGCGAGGCTCAGATCAATATCGCCACCTTCCATGTCGGCAGAACCGCCCCGGGCGACGAGGCCATCGCCATGGTCGAGGTGGATCAGGAAATCTCTACCGAAATCCTGAACACCATCTGCGCCCTCCCCCACACCATGCAATGCAAAACCTTGCGCTTCTGATCGATCGCGCCGCGATCTGGGTTACTGGACCTCGGCTATTGACGAGGCGCTGTGCCCCTCTTTGACCGGCTTCGTTGACGGCAACGCCTTCTTTGCCTTGATCGATCGAGGGTAAGGATCAGGACAAAGAGACTCTGGGAAGCTGCCAGCCGTGATAGAACGGACGAGGCGCTCACTCCCGGAACCCTTTGGATTGAAGCGCCAGCTAACCGGACCATGGCAAGAATAAGTAAACCAAGTCCTGGCAGGACGACTAGTCAGGCTGATAGACTCGGGTTGCTTCGGGGTCGTCAGTGCTGAAGGGCATGGCGGCGAGCGCCTGCCAGACGTCCTCTTTGATCGGAACGCGGGCCCAATCGACGGTCTGCTGCACCCGCTCGGCTTTGCTGACGCCGCAAATCGTCGAGGCCACACGCTTGTCCCTCATCGAAAACTGCAGCGCTAAAGCGCCTGGCGCGACCTCATGTTCCGCACAAAGCGCCTCGATCCGCCGAACCGGTTCAAGCATAACGTCACTGGCCTCCTGGTACACGTAACGCGGATGGGCAGCCGAACCTTTGGCGAATACGCCGCCGCTATAAGGGGCAGCATTCAAGACCGCAATGCCCTTCTCGCAGGCAAGATCCATCATTGCCTCGGCATGACGGTTGATCAGGGTGAAGCGATTATGGGTGATCAGCGCATCGAAGTCCCAATCTTTGAGGATTGGGATCATGATATCGGTCCTGCCGGCGGCCAGGCCCACGGCGTCGGCAAGCCCTTCCTCTTTCATCTTGAAGAGTTCGTCGAGCGCTCCTCCTTTGCCGGTAATTTCACCCATCGAGGCCGCGTGTTCCGGATCATGCAGGTGCAGCAGCTGGACATGATCGAGATTGAGGGCGTTTAGGCTTTCCTCGAGCGATCGCCGCGCTCTGGCGGCATCGAAGCGACCGGTTTCCATATCCCGATCCAACTTGGTTGAGACGATCACACCCTCCGGGAGCCCTCCTCGTTCCCGGATCACGTCACCGACCCGAGCCTCGCTGCGTCCGGCGCCATAGTTGCGCGACGAATCGATGAAAGGAGACGGGCCGTCGAAGATCGCCCGAACGGCCGCTCTCGCCCGCTCTTCATCCACAGAATACCCGTAAGTATTGGGCATATCGCCAAGCGAGGTCGTTCCAAAACAAAGCGGCGGCACCGCCAAGCCCGACATGCCGATAGGTTTGGTCTCAAAGCTTGCTGGCTGGTTCATCCCGTTCGCTCTCCCTGAAGCTGATTGTTTTCATGCTCCGGCATGGCGCGGCCAAGCTCAACCGTCCAAAGTCGCAGCGCCGTAAACATGCCAAAGAAGAATTGCGCCGCATCCTCGAAGCGGTCGCCAGGGCTCGGCAAGCGCATCCATCGTCTTGCGATCCGGGCGTGCTTTCAATCCCTTCAAACGCTGCATGCCGATCTGCAGCGCCAGATCGTCCGCCGGCCAGCTATCGGTACGGCTGAGCGCAAACAGGAGGTAGATCTCAGCACTCCACGGTCCGAACCCCTTGAGTGTGCAAAGTTCGGTGACCGCTTCATCCTGGGGCAATGTGTCCAGACGTTCCAGGTCCAGCCGGCCTTCGAGGATCGCTGCGGCCAGGCCGCGGCCATACTCCTTTTTTCGCCCGGATAGGCCAATCGCCCGACAGGCACCGTCGTCCAGGGCGGCGAAGTGCTCGGGTGTCACCCCGGCGCCGCAAGCCTCGGCCAGCCTGCCCCAGATCGCTGCCGCAGACTTGGTCGACACCTGCTGGGATACCATGATGCGGAGCAAAGTCTCGAAGCCCGGCTTCCGAAGCCTTGGAATAGGGTAGCCGATACGTTCGATCGCCGCCGCGACATCCTGATCGATCGCCGCCAGCTGCTCGATGGCTCGGGCAAGAGCCGGTCCGTTGAGAGGTTCGTTGAGAGGTTCGTTGATCATCGCTCCGAAAGTAGCTGCCCCGTCTCACCCGCGCTAGCCTCGGTCTATCACCAATTTCTGTCTGCCAGGCCTTCTTTTTTGCAGGCAGCAGGCCGAAAGCTGCAATCTAAGGGCGGGGCCATCCTCTCACCAACCAACCGCTGATGCGGCCCTGGCGAAGCAATGCCAGCCTGGGCAACGATCATCGGCACCGCGGGTTCACGGCCACGCCATTGACAGGCTTTTACTGGGGCATGCATACAAGATAAGTAGGGAGGCAAGAACATGGCGAAAAAACGGCCAATTTACGTCGAACCGAACCCCGGCTGCATGCGGTGGCGGTGAACGACACCGCTTCGGATCCCCCTCCATCGCTTCGGGACAGGGCGGCCGCGCTCTGTGCCCGGTTGAACTGGCTGGTCGAACGCCTGGTTGCCCTTCTCATGGTGCTCTTGGTTGCCGATGTCTGGCTTGGCGTCGTCGCGCGTTATGTGCTGCGGGTTCAAATTCCCTGGACCGAGGAGCTTGCGCGTTATTTGATGATCTGGGCGGCCCTTCTCGCCATCTCCTGCGGAATAGCCAGACGTGAGCATATCGGTTTTCGTATGCTGCTGGATCGCTTTCCGGCAGGACTGCAAAAAACCTTTCTCCTCGCTTTCGATATGATCGCTTTTGCGTTCTTCGCTTTCCTCTTCATTTACGGCATCGGCATGACCGGCACCGGTGCCAAGCAATTCGCCATGATCTTCGGCATGAGCATGGCGATCCCCTATGCGTCCGTGCCGGTCTCGGCGCTGCTGGCCTGCGTTCAAATCGTGCTTGCAGGAATCCGGGATTTTGGCCATCTCGATCAGGATCAGGCGGAGAATTTGGTATGATCACGGTGCTGGTGATCTTCTTCGCTCTGTTGTTCCTGGGCATGCCGATCGGTTTTGTCCTAGGGGTCGCTGGCATTGCGGGCATCATCGACGCCGGCGGGACCAGCTTTCTCTCCATGGCGCCCAAGCGCTTCTTCGCCGGCCTCAATCTCTTTCCGTTCCTCGCTATGCCGTTCTTCATTCTGGCCGGCGAGATCATGAATCACACCGGCATCACCCGGCGGCTCGTGCTGTTCGCCGAAGCCCTGGTGGGCTACATGCGCGGCGGCCTCGCCCACACCAACATGGTGGCCTCAGTGTTCTTCGCGGGCATCACCGGCGCCGCCACAGCTGATGCCGCCGCCTTCGGCAAAACCCTGGTGCCCGCCATGGTGAAGCAAGGGTACGACCGCCCCTTTGCCTGCGCGGTGACGGCAGCAGGCTCGATCATCGGCCCGACGATCCCCCCCTCCTCTCTGATGGTAATCTACGGCTCGATCATGGGTGTCTCGATCGGCGGTCTGTTTGCCGCCGGCATCCTGCCTGGCCTCTTGATCTGCCTGGTCTGTATGGCGATCATCGCTGGCCTCGCCCGGCGGAAAAATTTGCCCAAAGCCGAAGAAGCGCCGAGCCTCGGACAGATCCTGACCGCGTTCCGCTCCAGCCTGATCGCGTTGATCATGCCGATTATCATCCTGGGTGGGATTCTCGGCGGCGTGGTCACGCCGACCGAGGCAGCGTCAGTCGCGGTCGCCTATGCGCTGTTCGTCGGGACTGTCATCTACCGCGCGATCACCATCGACGATTTCATCCAGATGCTGATCCGCACGGCCAGGGTCACCGGCGTCATTTTCCTGATCATAGCATCCGCTTCCGTCCTCGGCTGGTGGCTTGCCTTCATGCAGATCCCCCAAGCAATTGCAGCAGGCTTCCTCGGTGTCTCCGACAATCCAAATGTCATCATCGCCCTGATTCTGGTTCTGTTGCTAGCGGTCGGCATGCTGATGGACATCACCGCTATGCTGATCATCCTGGCACCGGTTCTCGCCCCGCTTACTCTCGCCATCGGCATGGATCCGGTGCATGCCGGCATCGTGTTCGTGCTTGCCCTCAATATTTCGCTGATGACGCCCCCCGTGGGAGCCTGTCTGTTCGTCTTGTCCTCGGTCACGGGCGAGCGCATCGAAAGCATCGCAGCAGCCCTTTGGCCGTTTCTTCTGGCCGAAGTCGCGATCCTGGTGGTCATCGCCTATTGGCCGGAGCTCGCTCTGTTCCTGCCAAGAGCCTTTGGTCTCTAGTGGCATGACCACATCATTCGCTCTCCATCAGCCTCCGGAAAACGCACCTGCGAGGCGAGTGCATGCGCCCATATCCTGGGTTCCGCCAAGGGGAAACCCGTCAAAAATTGCTCGACCGATCTGTTTCAATAATCCGTCCGGGCTCTCCAAAGCCTGGCTCAACCAAGGGAGACATCCATGACCATTCTGAGAAAAGCCCTGCTGGCACCAGCAGCGCTGGCCCTGGCTCTTGGCGTAGGCGCGCCGATCGCATCGGCAGAGAAGGTGCTGAAACTCGGCCACCTCAACAATGACGATCCGTTCGAAAACCCAGCCGGCGCTTTTGGCAAGGTGTTCAAGAACATCGTCGAAAGCGCGACCAATGGCGAGATCAAGGTGGAGATCTTCCCCAACGGTCAGCTCGGCAAGGACTTCGAGATTGCCCAGCAGGTACGGGACGGCGTGATCCAGGCGTCCCTCGCTTCGGTTGGCGGCTTGGCCTCACACTATCCGAAAATCGGTGTCATCGACGTCGCCTTCGCCTTTCCTCATATCTCCGCCGTCTATGACGTGTTCGACGGGCCTTTCGGCCAGGCACTCGCCAAGGACATCGAAGCCGATTTGGGCGATGTGAAAGTTTTGGGCTTTGCCGATACCGGCGGCTTCTTCTCGATCTCCAATTCCAAAAAGCCGGTTGCCAAGCTTGAGGATCTGCAAGGCCTGCGCATCCGCACCATGACGCTGGAAAGTCACCAGACTCTGATTAATTCCCTCGGTGCCGAGGCTTACCCACTTGCTTGGGCCGAAGTCTATTCAGGCCTGCAGACTGGTGTCATCGATGGTCAGATGAACCCGGTTCCGATCATCGCCTTTTCCAACTTCGACGAGGTCCAGGGTTACCTCACCCTAACCGAGCATCTGTTCACCCCCTACACCATCCTGGTTAACAAAACCTTTTACGACGACCTGACCGAAGACGAAAAATACATCCTTCACTATGCCGCCAAATCTGGTGTGGTCGCATCTCGCGGCGTTGCGCGGGCGATCGAAGCTTCCGATCAGGGCTTGCCTAAGCTTCAGGCCAAAATGGAGGTCCACGCACTTTCCCAGGAGGACCGGGAAGCCTTCAAAAACGCCGCGCAACCGGCCGTGATCGAGCTGATCAAGTCGGCCTATGGCGAAAAAGGCGAAGAGCTTCTGAACCTCTTCCTGGAAGAGGTCGGCAAGGCCAAGGAAAGCGTTTATCTACAATAACAACGGCGAGGGCGGCCGTGATCTCGGGTCGAACCTCAACATTGTTACCAAGCCGGCGGCCCAAAGAGGCCGTCGGCTTTTTTTCTTGCGAATGGACGATATTTCCTCAGCTCTTCGCAGGCTGGCAACGAGATTTTATGGACTGGGGCCACATCCCGGCTTGAACGGCACTGGCGCGTCGAGATAGGGAGCCTTGCTGCCTTAGTCGCGAAAATTGACGTATTGGAGGGGATGGTCGATTTTCTGGTCCTTGACTAAGGCGATGGCGTCTTGAAGATCGTCTCGCTTCTTGCCCGATACTCGAAGCTCATCACCCTGGATCGCCACCTGGACCTTGAGTTTCGCACCTTTCACGGCCTTCACGATCTTCTGTGCCAGCTCTCGATCGACGCCCTGCTTGATCGCCACAGTCTGCCGTAAGCTGTTCCCGCTCGCTTTTTCCGGCTTTTGAAAGTCAAAGGCACGAGTGTCGACTTTGCGCTTGGCCATATGGCCGCGCAACAGTTCCTGCACCTGCTTAAGCTTGAAGTCGTCATCCGCATTGATCACCAGGCTCTGGTCGGATCGCTCGATCGAGCACTGGCTTCCCTTGAAGTCATAGCGCGTTTCTATCTCGCGCCTGGCACTCTGCAGGGCGTTATCGACCTCCGGAAGGTCGGTTTTCGAAACAATATCGAAAGAAGGCATAGGTCACTGTCCTCGTTCCAATTCAGTCCGTCCTGTCAACTTTAAGGGAAGGCTCTAACACAGCAGCTCATGAAACACGACCCGATGGACGGTCAATTCGCGGGAGCCGATTAACCAAAACTTTACCAACGTAGGGCATATACGTGACGAAGGCATGTCGTCATTCGATATGTCAATGGACTGGCGCAAGGGACCAATGTTCTTCCATCTCAAAGAATCAGCAAAACCATTGCAAGCCCCCCGGCTCGCTGTCCCGGCTCGCCACGAGCTTGGTGCAAGCGCAATCGAATTTGCCCTGATCATTCCCTTTCTGCTCATGCTGGCAGGCGGCATTGTCGAGATGGCCAACCTGTATTTTGTTCGAAGCCAGATCAATGAGATTGCCAGAGACGCCACGAGACGCCTCGCCCTTGACGCACTCAGCCAAGATCAGGCCCGCAAATTTATACTCGATCAGCTTTCTCAAACAACCGACGCAAAAGGAAAAGTAACAATTACAGAAACCAAGGAGAAGAAGAAGGGTGAGGTATCCGATGTCACTATCGAAGTAGAATTGCCTTTAAGGGAAATTCTTATCTTCGATGTTCTCGCAGACATGTTTGTGACGGCTGGTGAAGGATCACCTGATCTATCTGTCTCTGTGACCATGCTAAAACACTGATTTGCTCCAGATCGGCAATCCTTACTTGATGTTCCTTTCACCAAGCTTCTCCTTACCGTGGTAGCCCTAGAGCAGCCGTCGGGCCGGACAGGGCGGTCGCGGCAAGCCGCTGCTCGCTGGCGAGAGATAGGCCGATTGACGTTGGCTGGGCTACTGATCATTACAGGGATTCTAGCCTGGCATTTGAGCACGGCTCTGCAAGATCAGGCTGAAGACCTGAACCGTCACGTAAGAGTAGAAATTTGGACTGCTCAGCAAGCTGAATATGAATTGCAGAGGCTCTTGCTTGTCCTGACCAAGCAAATCAACGGAGAACTGGTTGCTTCAGGGGTGCTCCGGCATCAGACAAAACTAGCCTATGATGCGTTGGAACAACTGAAGATATCCCGTCATCAAGATCAGCTTGCCAATGTTCTGGATATCGAACCCATCGTCGATAATTTAAAAACACGGCTTGCAGCGATCGGATCACCCGGATCAGCTACCGATCAACAGATGCTATGGCAGTCTGCTGAAGACGCCCTGTCTGGCGCGCTCCCGATATTTCACCAATTGTCGATCGATCTCACACATCTCAAATTGCAGCTGCAGGACAAGGACTTTGGACAGGTTCGAACGCTTGTCGGTCTCAATCGTGCGATGGTGGTCGGGTTCTATATCATCGCCGGGCTCTTTACCTGCTTTCTCTGGTGGGAGGCGGATGGAGCCAGGCAGGCCATGCACGAAGCCTCGGCAAACGAAGAACGCTTCAAGGACATTGCAGAGATCGCTTCCGACTGGGTTTGGGAAACCGACCAGGCCCTCCACTTTGCCTATATTTCGGAGAAGATCGAGAACTCGATCGGGATCGCCGCCCGCGATCACCTAAGCAAACCCTTATCTAGCCTCTTCCTCGAGCGACCAGACGATCAGGGCCGGACAAGATTGGGAGAATCGACAGCCAGCAGGCAGCCGTTCCGGGACATCACCGTACAAGTTGTCACCAATGACAGGAAAGACGAACGTGTCATTCGCCTTTCGGGAAAGCCGTTCTTCAGCAACAAAGGTCGGTTTCTCGGGTACCGCGGAGTAGGTACCGATATCTCGCTCGCCATGCGCCGAGAAGAACGTATTCGCTATCTGGCCGAACATGATCAGCTCACCGGTTTGCCCAATCGTGCGGTATTCCAGGATCATTTAAGAATGATCCTGCACGGTGCACGCGAAGAAGATCGCCGCGGCGCACTTCTGGCACTGGATTTGGATGGCTTTAAGGACGTCAATGATACATTCGGCCATGACGTCGGCGATGCTTTGATTCTGGCTGTCGCCGATCGCTTGAGCGCCCTCATTCGAGAGACTGACCTTCTCGCCCGTCTGGGCGGCGACGAATTTGCTATCGTCTGGCGCCATGATCATGCGCATGATCAGGCTCTGGAAGACCTGGCCGATCGCATTCTGACAACCTTCAAATCTCCTTTCCGCGTCGAAGGCAAACAACTCTCCGTGGGCGTCAGCATCGGTATCGCGCGTTTTCCGGAAGACGGTGTCACGGTCGAAGATCTAATGAAGGCAGGCGATCTGGCGCTCTATGGAGCCAAGGCGAAAGGGCGTGGCCGTTTCGTTTACTTCAATCGCGACATGACCCTCCAGCTCCAGCAAAGGCGAACGATCGAGACCTCGCTCAGAAGGGCAATCGAGCAGGGCGATCTCGATGTGGCCTTCCAGCCACAGATCGATCTCGATACAGGCAGCATCGTTGGCGCTGAAGCCCTGGTTCGGTGGCAGGACCCGGACCTCGGGATCGTCCCTCCAGATATTTTCATTGGAATCGCCGAGGCATGCGGATTGATCCTGCCCCTCGGCCAATGGGTGCTTGAGACTTCCTGCAGGGAAGCGACGAGCTGGATACAACAAGGTATTGATAGTGTAGTCGCCGTCAATATCTCCACCGCGCAGCTTACTCAACAAGACCTCGTTGGAGCTGTTGAGGATGTTCTTAAGCGCACTGGCCTTCCGCCCGGCAGGCTGGAACTCGAAATTACCGAAAGCCTGCTGATGGGCGACACGAATAGTGCAATTTCGACGCTCGAGAGCCTACGCGCTCTGGGTATCCAATTGGCTATTGACGATTTCGGCACTGGATATTCGTCACTCAGCTACCTCAAACGGTTTAGTGTTCACAAAGTCAAGATCGACAAATCCTTTGTCACCGATATCGAACATGACGATGATGATCGCCGGATCGTCAACGCGATCGTGATGCTAGGGCGGGCACTCAATCTTCGCACCATCGCCGAAGGGGTGGAGACAAAAGGGCAAAGCAGCCTTCTTATGTCGATCGGCTGCAACGAAGCGCAAGGCTACCTCTATGGCCGGCCAATGCCGGCAGCTGACTTCAAGCGCTACTGTCTGGAAAGAATGCCAAACGGAAAGCAGAGGCAGAAACTTGTGCCGATGGCAGAGCAGCCAGCTGAGACCGCCAGAGCAAGTTGATAGACGTTGCTCGAGCAACATTCCTTCGAACGACCAATCACCGGATGATCGTGCGGTCGATCATTTGACGCCACCAATCGAGAGTCCTTTGACCAGATATCGCTGCAGCCAGGCAAAGATGATGGCCACCGGTACTGTGGCCAGCACGGTCGCTGCCATGACATGGTCCCAGTTGATCTTGTAGGCAGCGTTGACCAGCGAATAGATACGGATGGTGAGGTTGTAGCTCTCATCGCTGCGTAGCAGCGAAAAGGCGAGCACGAATTCGTTCCATGTATTGACGAAAGTCAGGATCGCGGTCACGGCGAGTGATGGCAGAGCTAAAGGCAAGAAGACCAGGGTCAAGCTCTGCAGCCAGCTTGCCCCATCGATCCAAGCCGCCTCCTCCAGTTCCTTCGGTATGGTAGCGAAATAGCTCTGCAGCATCCAGGTCGCGAAGGCCATGTTGAAGGCTGCATAAGCGAGAATCAGGCCAAGCGGCTGATCGACTACGCCGAGCTTGGCCATCATGCGGAATATGCCGATGATGAGCACGATCGGCGACAGCATCTGGGTGATCAGCAGGAATTGGCGATAGGCCGGCTGGCCCCGAAATTGAAAGCGCGCAGTGGCATAGCCGGCGGGAATAGCGACTGCCAGGCAGATCAGCACCGAGGTTCCGCTGATGATCAGGCTGTTCTTGAGCGCTGCCCCGAAGCTTACGGCGTGCCACATATCGGCAAAGTTCGACCATGTCAGCGTGCTCGGCCACCAAGCAGGATCAATAACGAAGATTTCATCCTTGGGCTTAAGCGCCGTCGAAAGCATCACGGCATAAGGGAAGAGAATGACGACGACCAATGGTGACAAGAACAGCCAATAGAGCAAAGATTTTCTGGCCCTGCTCATCCCACGGCCTCCTGATTGTCTTTCATCATCATGCGTGCATAGACAATGGTGAAGGTCAGCAGCACGGCAAACATCACCAGCGACATTGCTGCAGCGTCACCGATCCGGCCATAGCGAAAGGCAAGCTTGTAGAGATAGGTCACCAGGATGTCGGTGCCGTTCGCAGGGTCCCCTTTGGTCATGATCCATATGATGGGAAACGAGTTGAAAACGTGGATAATATTGAGGACGAGCGCGATGTTGAAGAAGTTCTTCAGGAGCGGCATCGTCAATTGCGTGAACCGCTGCCAGGCGCTCGCTCCGTCAATCCTGGCCGCTTCATAAATGTCGCCCGGTAGCGATGCCAGACCACCTAGGAAAACAGTGGTGGTAAAGGGAATCGAAACAAGAATGCCGATGAGGATCTCGACGGGAAAGGCGATGGTCGCGGTGGCCAGCCATTCCACGGGGCGTGCCAGGATGCCAAGATCCTGTAGCACCTCGTTGACCATGCCGTACTGGCCATGAAGCGACCAGCGCCAGACGATAGCGGTCATGGTGAGTGAGACGGCCCAGGGTAACATGATGATGACCCGCATCACGCCCCGTCCAATGAAGTCGTCGTTGAGGATCATCGCAATTGGCACGGATAGTAGAATTGTGCCGGCGACCACACCGACCGTCCAGATCAGAGTACGCCAAAGCGATGCCCAAAAAATCGGATCGGCGGCGAGGGTCAGAAAATTGCCGATACCGACAAAATCCTTGAGCTTGCCGAAGCGGTTGACCTCATGCAGGGCCGCCATCACGACATCGTAGATTGGGTAGCCGATGATCCAAAAGGCGAGCGCCAGGCTCGGCAAGATCATCAACCATGGGCTCAGCGATCCTTGCTTCACCTGAAGGCGCCCGGTATCAGGATCGGAAGATAACCGGGAGGGCTGGAGCCCTCCCGGTATTTCCGATGACTAGTGGTACGGCCACAAAGAAAAGGATCCCTTTGGAGACGTTCCAAGAATTTGATTTCAAGCGATGATTCCACCACGGGCCTGGAAATCAAATGCTATGGCCATGCTACCCGCTAGTTCAAGATGCCGTCGATCTTCTCGGCAGCGGCTTTGAGGGCGGGTTCCACATCGGCATCGCCGAGATAGATCTGCTGGAGGGCAGCCTTGGTGGTGTCAGCAATTTCCTGCCAATTCGCGACAAGGGGAGCGAATTTGGCATGGGGCAGCATGTCGGCAAACGCTTTAAGCTCCGGATCTGCAGCAAAATGATCGTCTTCGGCAACAGACTTGAACACCGGAAGGAAGCCTTCCTTCTGGGTGAAGTCTTTCCGCCATGTATCGGTGAAAGCAGCTTCCGCCAGGAACTTCCAAGCCTCTGCCTTCACCTCGCTGTCGGCGAACATGACGATGCTGTCGGTAACGCCGTAGGTTGCCTGGGCACTGCCTGCGGGAATGCCGGCAATGCCGTAGTCGATATCGGGCGCTTCCTCTTTCATCTGACCGCGCAGCCATGGTCCGGAGAGGATCATGCCGACCTTCCCCTGCTTCAGCATGCTTTCAACGTCCTGCCGGTTGTAGTTGGTGACACCCGGCTGGGTCAGACCTGAATCGATCAGGCTCTTATAGCGGTCCGCCGCGGCAACCGCCGCGACGCTGCCGACGCCGCTCTTGCCATCGGCATCGATGATATCGCCGCCATGGGTCCAGAGCGAATAGTACCAATAGGCATCCGCCTCGGTGTCCCCACCGCCTTGAAGACCGAAGCCATGAATGTCGTCACCGAGAGCGCTTACTTTCTCGGCGGCGGCCTGGAGGTCGTCCCAAGTCGCCGGCGGATCGCTTACACCCGCCTGCTCGAGTAGGCCCTTATTGTAGTACATGGCCCGTGCGGACGCGGCGACCGGAAGGCCGTAGACTTGGCCGTCGATGGTCGATGGTCCCATGAACGTCTCGATGAAGCGTCCTTTGAATTCATCATCCATATATTGATCGAGAGGTTCAACGATGTCGTTCGCGACGAAGTCCAGGAGCCAGCGGGTGCCAATGATCGACAAATCAGGTGCCGTGCCCCCGGCGATGTCGGTGGTGAGACGCTGCTGCAGGGCGCCCCAGGCGACATCTTCAATAATGATGTCGATGTCGGGGTTGGCGGCCTCGAATTCCTCCGCCATAGCCTCGAAAATAGGCGCGGTCTGATCGCTGTAGTGGGAAACGATCACCCGCACCTCAGTAGCGGCATTCGCACCGAAGGCCATGCCAACACTCAAAGCAGCGGCAGCCGCTCCACCCAACCAATGTTTCTTAGCGATCATGGTGACCTCCCGTTTGTTGTCTCGTTCATTGTTGGAGAGATGATAGAGGGCAAATCACCCAAAGGGCAACTGTTCAACAGCACGCCTTGATCTGCTTGCCTGCTATGGTCTTCAAGACCGTGAGATAGTGTCACCTGCCACCATAAGAAAAAATCAGGACAACACTCTGCCGAGACGCACTGCGGTTTGTCCCTTCCATAGGCGTCTTGACGGCATGATCAGGACACAATTGTCATAGGGCGTGGTCACGGTTTCCTTACCATCATGACCAATGACGGTTCCGGCTTTCTCCAACAGATCCATCCCCCGAAACTCTTCGGCGAAGGTGAAGTTTTCCGACTTTATGGTTACCGGCCCGGTGACTTCGATCAGATGCTGCTGTGGTGGCAATGATGAACGCTCGAGAAAATCGCTACCGACATCCGGATCGATCACGTCGAGTGCATGCAGGAAACGCAGTGTCACCTCGATCGATCGCGGCCCAACATCTGCTTCCCAATGCTGCCCTGCCTCATAGAGCAGCGCATTCCTCGAACTGTCCGGATCCCCCAAACCTTCAAAATCGCGCATGCGTTTACCGGCGGCGTGGCCGGCATCGCTGACGATATGGGCAGGGGTGCCGATTTTCTTTGCGAAGTTACGACCCTTCTCCAATGGCCCTGCCATCATCAGCGGGGGTTGGAGTCGCTGCATGGAATGGAGGTCGAGCAGGTAGTCTACCGTCTCAATCCAGGGGCGCACTTCACGCGCTCGGGTGAGTTCTCTTGATTGCCGGTCGCCATCGAGCGTGGATAGATCCCAAAGACGATTGAAATCCTCGTCCAGAAAACGGGTGGCATTGGGATTACCGGGGTCGAAGGCCTGATAGGCAGCCACATTCATGAAGCCGAGGCTGAGCTTGCCTTTTGCCGGACGGATGTTTTCTCGAAACAGCCAGTCCAGGGTGATCGCGCCGCAGGGTTCGTTGCCATGCACGATAGCGCTCACCATCACATGAGGGCCGGGCTGGTCGCTGTCTAAGCAGGTAATCCAGTCGATGCCGGTATTGCCGGTACGGTAGGGATCGATGTCGGGAAAGTCGGTTTCAACGGGATATTCGGCGGGCGGCACGTTCTTCAAAGGTCGTCTCCGCTTGCAGGGTCTCCTTTCAACAGTAAACTCGATAACAACCAAAAACCGCCAGCTCTTTTTGGACAAGGGGACGAGGATGACAGGACCGCGCGTTGCGCTTTTGGGGTTGAGCCTTGAAAGCAATCGTTTTGCGCCGACCGCGACGAAAGCTGACTTCCTTGGACGGTATTGGTTTGAGGGTGAGGCGATGATGACGGCCGGGCGCGCGGAGAACAGTCCGATCGCACAGGAAGCGGGGGCCTTCATCCGCATGATGGATGCGAGTGGGCCTTGGACACCGGAACCGATCGCCCTCGCCTCCGGCTACCCAAGCGGTCCCATCGACGGTTCCTTTTTTCGCGAGACTCTGTCTCGAATGCGAGAAGGGCTGCGTGCGGCCTCCCCGTTGGATGCGGTCTATGTTTGCAACCACGGTGCCATGGTCGGAACGGACGATCTCGATCCCGACGGCACCATGCTTCGGATGATCCGGGATGTCGTCGGTCCCGGCTGCAGAATCATCGTCAACCTCGATCTGCACGGAAATATATCGGCTGAAATGGTCAACCATAGCGACCTGATCGTCGGCTATCGGACCAACCCGCATGTCGATCAGATCGAACGCGGCGAGGAGGCTGCGATCGCGATCAGGCTGATGATGGCTGGCCTTGCCGATCCGAAACCGGTGCTGGTGAAGCTACCTCTCGCACCAGCCTCGGTGACGCTGCTGACGGCAGCCGGTCCCTATGCGGATCTCATCGACCTGGGCCAGCGCCGGCAGGCGGAGCATAGCGGTGCGATCCTGAACGTCTCGATCTTCGGTAACTTCATTTTTTCCGACACCCCCGACAACGGCATCGGCATCGTGGTCACAGGGCGCCATGAGCGTGAACCGGCAGAAGCCCTGGCGTTTGAGATTGCCGAGAGAGCCTGGGCCGATCGGGAACGGTTCAAGAAGGCGCTCACATCGGTTTCGAAAGCCGTTGCCCTGGCCGGAACAATGGATCGAAAACCGCTGATCTTTTCGGATGCCGGCGACAACCCAGGCGGCGGCGGTTCGGGCCGAACCACCGAGCTGCTCAAAGCTCTGGTCGAGGCGGGTGCAAGAGGCACTATGGTCGGGTCATTTTTTGATATCCCCCTTGCCGAGGAAGCGCACCAGCTTGGCGTCGGGAAGACGTTTCGTGCACGGTTTAACCGTCATCCAGGCACGGCCTTCGACCATCCGTTCGAGGCAGAGGCCGAGATTATCGGCCTTCACGATGGCAACATCACCGGCAAGTTGGGGCTCTTTCAGGGGCGGGCCCTGTCGCTTGGACCGAGTGCTGCTCTTCGGATAGGCGGTATAACAGTGATCGTCATCAGCGAACGCTCGCAGACCGCGGATCCGATGTTCTTCGAGATGTTCGGTCTGGACATCGGCGGTGCCGATACGGTGGTGGTCAAATCGCGCGGGCATTTTCGCGCAGGCTTTGCGCCCTGGTTTTCATCGGAGCAGGTGATCGAGGTCGACACCGCCGGGCTGACATCGCCGGTCCTGACGCGTTTCGATTGGCAAGGACTGACGCGCCCAATCTACCCCTTGGATGAAGAAACCCAGTGGATCGGGCCTGCGGCCAGCAAGAACCGGGCATGAAAATGGTAAAAGAAACCTTGTAGGACGCGCCGATCTGTGGCGACACTGAGATAGGGACGCTTCTTAAATAAAATCAACATGGGAGACCAATACCATGAAGTTGACAAAATGCCTTCTGATGGGCACCGCGATCGCGGCCGTCCTCTCGATCTCGCCTGCATGGGCTGATGACCTGACGATCGGTCTCGCCTCAGAGCCGACATCGATCGATCCCCACTATCACAATCTGACCCCCAATAATGCCTTTGGACGGCATCTGTTCGACCGTCTGATCCTGCCTGACGAAACGCAGCAGCTTCAACCCGGGCTTGCCGTCTCCTGGAAGGCAGTCGATGATCTCACTTGGGAGTTCAAGCTTCGAGAGGGCGTGACCTTCCATGACGGCAATCCGTTCAATGCCGACGATGTCGTCTTTTCGTTCGAGCGCGCACCGGACGTCCCCAACTCCCCCTCCAGCTTCGGCACCTACACCAAGGGAAAGACTGTCGAAAAAATCGATGACCTTACCGTCCACATCAAGACCGAAAAACCTTACCCGCTGGTGCCCAACGATGTGATGACACTGCCGATCATTTCGGTCGAAGCAGGGGATGGGGCGACGACTGAGGATTATAATTCGGGCAAGGCCGCGATCGGTACCGGGCCCTTCAAGTTCGTCGAGTATGTGCCAGGCGATCGGATCGTGGTCGAGCGCAATGCCGATTATTGGGGCGATGCGCCGGCTTGGGATAGTGTCACGTTCAAGCCGATCAAATCGGGACCGTCCCGGATCGCGGCCCTGCTCGCAGGTGATGTCGATCTCGTCGAGGGTGTCCCCACGACCGACATCGAGAGCCTGAAAGGCGAGGAGAATGTCAGCCTCTCCCAAGGCGTTTCCAATCGGGTGATCTATCTGCATCTGGATCACGACCGGGCCGACTCGCCGTTCGTGAAAGCGAAGGATGGGAGCGCCATCGACAATCCACTTCAGGATCAGCGCGTGCGTATGGCAATCTCCAAGGCGATCAACCGGGACGCGATCGTCGAGCGCGTGATGGAGAATGTCGCGATCAAGGCTGGGCAGTTGCTGCCGGAAGGCTTCTTTGGTGTTAGCCCTAACCTGAAGCCGGTCAACTTCGATCCGGAAGGTGCCAAGGCCCTGCTCGCGGAGGCGGGTTTGCCCGACGGTTTCCAGATGACCATTCACGGACCGAACGACCGCTACATCAATGACGCCAAGATCGCGGAGGCGATCGCGCAGATGCTGACCCGGATCGGGATTGATACGACGGTCGAGACCATGCCGCGTTCGGTCTATTTCAAGCGAGCGTCTGCAGGCGGGCCGGATGGAACGCCCGAATTCTCGTTCATTCTGGTGGGCTGGGGCGCCGGCTCGGGCGAAGCGTCATCGCCGCTGAAGTCTCTGATCCATACCCATGACAAGGATCGGGGCTTCGGCGCCTCCAATCGAGGCCGTTATTCCAATGCCGAGGTGGATGCAGTGATCGAGGAGGCGCTGGCGACCATTGATGATCAGGCCCGCCAGGATCTTCTCGCCAAGGCAACAGAGATGGCGGTCAATGACGGCGCGATCATTCCACTCCACTATCAGGTCAACACCTGGGGCACGAAAAAGGGGTTGAGCTACCTCCCGCGCACCGATGAGTCGACACTCGCCATCGGCGTGGCTGCCGAGTAGGGAGCAGCTGATCGCCGCCGTTTCGCAGCGGTGGCGGTCAGCACTCGGCCATGTCGGTCTTCATCGTCAGACGATTGATGCAAAGCGGCCTTGTCGTGGTCGCGATGTCCCTGATCGTCTTCGTCGGGGTCAATATCATCGGCGATCCTGTTCATATGTTCGTCAGCCCCGATGCCGATCAGGCGGAAATCGAGCGGGTCATCCGCGATCTCGGTCTCGATCGGCCGGTGCATGAGCAGTATGGCTTTTTCGTGCTCGGCGCACTCGAAGGCGATCTCGGTAGGAGCTTCGTGTTCGGCGAGCCGGCCCTGAAGCTCATCGTCCAGCGCATGCCGGCGACCTTGGAGCTTGCCTTCATGGCGCTCCTGATGGCGGTAGTGATCGGCATTCCGCTAGGGCTCTATGCCGGCTTGAAGCCGGATGCCTGGACCTCCAAAACCATCATGGCAGGTTCGATCCTGGGCTTCAGTCTTCCGACCTTCTGGGTCGGGATCATGTTGATCATGCTGTTTGCGGTGGTCCTTGGCTGGCTGCCGTCGACCGGGCGCGGCGAAACTGTCACGATCCTCGGCATCGATGTGAGTTTCCTGACCCTGGATGGCCTTCGTCATCTGCTCATGCCCGCCCTCAATCTCGCCTTGCTCAAGATATCGCTGGTCATCCGCCTAACCCGTGCCGGTGCCCGCGAGGCGATGCAGCAGGATTACATCAAGTTTGCACGTGCGAAGGGGCTGAGCTCGAGGCGCATTATCTTTGTCCACCTCCTGCGCAACATCCTCATCCCCGTGATCACCGTGCTGGGCCTGGAGTTCGGCTCGCTGATCGCATTTTCAGTGGTCACCGAAACGGTCTTCGCCTGGCCGGGCATGGGCAAACTCTTGATCGAATCCATCCAGCAGCTCGATCGTCCCGTCATCGTCGCTTATCTGATGATGATCGTGTTCCTGTTCGTGGTGATCAATCTGATCGTCGATGTGCTCTACTCCGTACTCGATCCCCGCGTCCGCCTGGGTGATCAGGGCTCATGACCGACGGCATCGAAACTATCGGCACCGCCGGTGGGGTTCGTACGGCCGGAGCACCTGGTGCGAACGATGTAGCAAGCCCCCTACCTGCGGAGAGCCCGTTTCGCCGATTCTGGAGCGATTTCTTCGAAAGCCGTATCGCCACGGTCGGTCTGGTGGCGATCGTGATGATCATTCTTCTGGCCGCCCTCGCCCCTTGGATTGCGCCGCAGGATCCCTACGACCTGGCCCAAGTCAGCGTCCTCGATGCGAGGCTGGCGCCGGGCGAAGCCAGCATGGACGGATATACCTTCTGGCTTGGCACCGATGGTGCTGGGCGCGATCTGCTCTCCGCCATTCTTTATGGTTTGCGCATTTCTTTGTCGGTCGGCGTGATGAGTGGCTTCGCCGCCTTGATGATCGGCATGGTGGTCGGGCTGATCGCCGCCTATGCAGGCGGGCGCACTGACGCGCTGATCATGCGCGTGGTCGATCTGCAACTCGCCTTTCCCGCCATTCTGGTCGCTTTGATGCTGCTCGCCATTCTCGGCAAGGGCATCGACAAGATCATCATTGCCCTGATCGCCGCTTTTTGGGCCTATTTTGCGAGAACCGTGCGTGGCTCCGCCTTGGTCGAGCGCAGCAAGGATTATGTCGAGGCAGCGCGTTGCCTGGGTCTTTCGCACTCCCGCGTGGTGTTTCGCCATATCCTTCCCAATTGCCTGGCACCTCTCATCGTGGTCGGCACCATTCAGGTCGCTCATGCGATAGCGCTCGAAGCCACCCTCTCCTTCCTCGGCGTCGGCCTGCCTCAAACCGAACCGTCTCTAGGCCTCCTGATCGCCAACGGCTTTGAATATATGCTCTCCGGACGCTACTGGATTGCGGTGTTTCCGGGCCTGGCGCTCTTGATCACGATCGTTTCCATCAATCTGGTCGGCGATCAGCTGCGGGATGTTCTGAACCCGAGACTGCAGCGATGAGCGCCGCCCCCGTCCTCGACGTCCGGGATCTGGAAACCCATTTCTTCACCAAGCAGGGGGTCGCCCGCGCAGTCGACGGGATCAGCTTTTCGATCGGCAAAGGCGAACTGGTGGGCCTGGTCGGCGAAAGCGGCTCCGGCAAGACCGTAACCGGCTTTTCCGTGATTGGCCTGGTCGACCCGCCCGGACGGGTGGTCGGCGGATCGATCCGGCTTAACGGCGAAGACCTGCTGACGCTGGACGAGGAGAAGCTTCGCGCCATGCGCGGACGCCGCGTCGCGATGATCTTCCAAGACCCGATGATGACGCTCAACCCTGTGCTGCGCATCGACACCCAGATGATCGAGACGATCACTGCCCATGAAGCCGTCTCGAAGGAAGCGGCACGCGAACGCGCCCGGGAAGCGTTGGCCAGGGTCGGCATTGCGTCCCCGGATGAACGTCTTCTCGCCTATCCACATCAGTTTTCAGGGGGTATGCGCCAGCGGGTTGCAATTGCGATCGCGCTTCTTCATGAGCCCGAGCTGATCATCGCAGACGAGCCGACGACGGCACTCGACGTTACGATCCAGGCACAGATTCTCCATGAGGTGCAGAAACTCTGTGCCGATACCGGCACGGCGCTGCTCTGGATTACGCACGACCTAGCGGTGATCGCGGGCCTCGCTGATCGAATCCTGGTGATGTATGCAGGCCGTATCGTCGAGGAAGGGCCGGTCGATCAGGTGCTCGATCACCCGATGCATCCTTACACCAAAGGGCTGATCGGCTCGGTGCCGAGCCAGAACCGCCGCGGAAAACCGCTCGCTCAGATCCCCGGCATGACGCCGTCCCTTCTTCATCTGGGCCAGGGCTGCGCGTTCGCCGCGCGCTGCGAGCACAATGATGAGCGATGCAGGAATGAGGCCCCCGCAACGTCGATCATAACCAGGACACGCAACGTCCGCTGCCACCATCCTATTAATGTAGCCCAAGAGCGGGCGGCTCTAGCTCCATGATTGGAATCGAACGGGTTTCGAAGCGCTTCGTCAAGCACCTTGATGCAGCGGAGAAGCTGGTCAATCTTCTGGGCGGTGATCGGCGGGAGCAGATCGTGCATGCGGTCGATGAGGTCAGCCTTGATATCGACGAGGGCGAAGTGGTCGGGCTGGTCGGTGAAAGCGGATGCGGCAAGTCGACACTCGGCCGGGTCGTCGCCGGCATTCACCCGCCGAGCGAAGGCGCCCTCTATTACCGAGGACAACGGGTGGATGGCCTGAACAGCCGGGATGCGAAGGCATTCATCACCAAAGTACAGATGATCTTTCAAGACCCGATGTCGTCCCTGAACCCGCGTTTCCGGGTGAGGGATATCATCGGCGAAGCACCGCGCGTTCATGGGCTGGTCGCGGCCTCCGAGCTTGACGACTATATCGATCAGCTGTTGCTGAGGGTCGGTCTCGATCCTACCTACAAACGCCGTTATCCCCATCAGTTCTCAGGCGGCCAGCGGCAGCGGATCGGCATTGCAAGAGCACTTGCAGTAAAGCCGGACTTCCTCGTTTGTGATGAAGCGGTCGCGGCGCTCGACGTCTCCATCCAAGCCCAGGTTCTGAACCTGTTCATGGAACTCCGCAGGGATCTCGGCCTGACCTATCTGTTCATCAGCCACGATCTCGGCGTGGTCGAACATTTGGCTGACCGGGTAGTGGTGATGTATCTCGGCCGCATTGTCGAGATCGCACCGACCGAGACTCTATTTTCGACCCCAAACCATCCCTATACCCAAGCCCTGCTCAAGGAGATTCCAAGAGTCGATGCCAGAAAGCGCAGCTTTCAGCCAATCAAGGGCGAAATCCCCTCCCCGCTTGAGCCGCCTGGCGGTTGTCATTTTCATCCCCGATGCCCCCACGCGACGGCGCGCTGCCGAACCGAGCGGCCGGCGCTTAAACCGATAGACGAAAAGCACTTCGCGGCCTGTCATCTAAACCCATGAGCTGGAGAGCCGCGGGTGGCAGGACCGATTGACAGGAGAGATCATGACCCAGCGCTCCGTTCTATTCTCTGATCTCCGCTGGCCTGAGTTGAAGCCGCTTTCGAATGCCGAGACGATCGTCATTGTTCCGGTCGCGTCGATCGAACAGCACGGTCCGCATCTTCCTGTGGTGACCGACACGTTGCTTGCGCGCGAGGTCGCCAAGAGAGCTGCAGAAATTTCCGTTGAGAAAACACCAACGCTGGTGACGGAGTGTATCTGGACCGGATTGTCCGAGCATCACATGGCGTTTGGCGGCACGCTTACTCTCGATTTTCAGAGCTTTCTTCAAGTCATCGGCGGCGTGATACGCTCGCTTCATCGCCATGGCTTCCGCAAGATTTGCCTGTTGAACGCCCATGGCGGCAATATCGCAGCCCTGCAGACCGTCGTTGAAGAGCTGACGCGGGAACTCGACCTCAAGCTGGTTTCTGCAACTTACTGGACACTCGGTGCCAAGGAACTCGGCCCGCATCTGGAGCGGCAAAAGGGTATCCGCCATGCCTGCGAGGCGGAAACATCGATGATGCTCGCGATTGCGCCTGAACTTGTGGACACGTCCCGCTTCGAGGAGGCTGCTTGCCCGGACCCGAGGGATGCAGACGACGCCTCGCCCGATGGCTCCTATCGATGGGTGAGTTTTCGCGACAAGACCCGATCGGGAGCCCTTGGCGACCCAAGGGTTGCAACGGCAGCCAAGGGGGAGGTTCTGCTGTCAACGGCAGCACGATGTGTCGCCGGCAAGCTGCTTGATGCTGGGTTCTGGAGAGCGGGTTGAGGATCGTTGCCTAGTCGACCAGTGTAGCGGTCTCATACATAGGCGAGATCGGGGGCAAGGGCTGCGACGCGCCTGAGAGCGCTCAAGGCGCGGCCGCTTTCTCTGCCGAGCCGTATGAGGGATCCGGTTTCGGCAGGCCGCCGCATCAGTTCCATCAGCACGGCGAGCGGCTTGATGTGCCCATCCTCGCCGAGGCCTTCTCGGGCGGCATGTGGAATGGCCTCGTCATGGGTATCGGCGACCACCCGGACGATGACGAAGGGAAGTTTCGCCGCCACCGCAACTTCACCGACGGCATGGCTCTCCATGTCGACAGCAGCAGCACCAGTTGCCTTGAAGAGCGCTTCCTTGTCCCTGGGCGTTGCGACGATGTCATCGCTGCCGGCCACCGTCAGGCGCTTGGGTTCGAGCCCCTCCGTTACGGCGAGGTAATCCAGGCGCTCGCGCCAGACGGTGTCGGTTTCGATCTCGCCGCCGGAAGGCATGATCACGGCCTGCGGCAAAAGCAAGCTGCCGGACGTGAGCCCCGGCTGCAGGCCGCCTGCCAAACCAAAGCTGCAGAGCGCACAGACGTCCTGGGCGACCAGCCGCTCCGCTCCGGCTCGTGCACGGGCACTGTCGCCGCCTGTGCAGACAAAACGGTTCTGCCCTTGCCTGAGGCAGCGTGCCTCGGCAACCAAACCGGTCACAACCCCGATCATGTATGATCCTACATCCCGTAACCGACGCGCCGGTCGTTGCGGTTCATCAAATTGGCATAGCGGGCGAGCGCCCATAGCGGGAAGTATGTACGATATCCGTGGTAGTGAAGATAGAAAACTTTGGGGAAGCCGACCGCGTTATAGAGTCGCTCCTTCCATACCCCTCCCTGCCGATCGGCAGAGCAAAGATAGTCAATGCCGCGTCGAACCGCATCGCCATCGACCTCGCCCGCAGCCATAAGAGCGAGAACGGCCCAAGCGGTCTGTGACGGCAGGCTCACAACAGGTTCGTCCTTCCGATCTTCCCAATAACTGGCGCAGCTTTCTCCCCAGCCGCCGTCGTCATGTTGGCGTGATATCAGCCAATCCACGGCTTTTCGGATGTAAGGGGCCTGCATGTCTTCGCCGGCGGCATTCAATGCGATCATCGCCGACCATGTGCCATAGATGTAGTTGGTCCCCCAGCGCCCAAACCAGGAACCGTCCGGTTCCTGTTGGTCCTTGAGATAGGCAATAGCGCGAGCCACGGCGGGATGATCTGCGCTATGCCCTGTTTCCGCGAGCATGCTGAGGCAGCGTCCGGTGACATCGGCGGTTGGCGGATCGAGCAGAGCCCCGTGATCGGCAAACGGGATACTGTTCAAGTAATAGTGGGTGTTGTCGACATCGAAAGCACCCCAACCGCCATTGGACGACTGCATGCCGATGATCCACTCGACCGCCCGATCGATGGCCTGTTTGTAGCGCTCGGGATCGGCGCGGTGCATGGCGCAGACGACTGCTGCGGTATCGTCGACGTCGGGATAGTGATCGTTTTCATATTCAAACGCCCAGCCACCAGGCCTGGTTCCGGCGGGCGCCCGCACAGCCCAATCACCGACGACATCGGTGATCTGTCTTTTCGCCAGCCAGTCCAGCGCCTGCTTTGCAGGCTCGCTTTTCTCCCGATCCGCCACCTCCAGCATGGCATGGCTTGCAAGCGCGGTGTCCCAGATCGGCGACAGGCAAGGCTGACAATAAGCGTGGTCCTGTTCGACGACCAGAAGCCTCTGGATGGCTTTCTTGGCGATGACCACATCGGGATCGTTCTTCTCGAAACCCATCAGTTCGAGGGCGATCACCGCATTGGCCATTGCCGGATAGATGCCGCCCAGCCCCTCTTCACCGTTCAGCCGCTCCTTGATGAAGGCAAGAGCCGCCTGCAGTGCCTTTTCTCTCGGGACCTTCGGGAAAAATGGCTCCACCCGCTGCAATACCTTGTCGAGACCGAGGAAAAGGTTTCCCCAGGCATTGCCGGTAGGATTGACATTGTATCGTTTTTCCCGGTCAGGCGGCGTGATGAAAAGCTCCTCGATGCCGACCTTTCGGGGATTTCTGGCAAGGGGCTTTTTTGCCATCACGATCAGCAATGGTGCTATTACCGTTCTCGACCAATAGGAAACTTTTTCCATATGGAAAGGAAACCAGCGCGGCAGCAGCATGATTTCCACCGGCATGACCGGCACGGCGCGCCAGGGAACCTGGCCGAAGAGAGCAAGTGTGATACGCGTGAACACATTGCAGCGTGCAGCTCCGCCATGGGCGAGAATGGCCTTTTTTGCCTTTATCATATGCGGCGCTTCGGGGTCGTCTCCGATTAGCTTCAAGGCATAATAAGCCTTGACGCTGGCACTCATGTTGAAATCGCCGTCCTGGTACAGCGACCAGCCGCCATGGGCCTCCTGGCCCCGCCTCAGATAGACGGCGATCTTCTCATCGAGGGATTGATCGATCTCATCCAGGAAATGGCCGAGTAGCACATATTCCGCAGGAATGGTGGCATCCGCCTCCAGCTCGTAGCACCAATGGCCGTCATGCTTCTGCGCCGCACGAATGGCCGTGCTGACCTCATCGATGACGTCATTCAGGCTTGGCCTCTGTCCAGAACCACCATGCGCGGGATCACCCGCAAACCCATCAGGGTCAGGCTCTGGCTGCCATTCACGCGATGGCAGGTCGCTGAGGCCGGCATACCGATCGTCAGACATGTCCTTCACATCTCGCTTTGCGGGTGTGCTGAATTAAACAATTGTGCATGGGAGTTCAAAGACTCATGTCAAATTCGTGTCATCAATTAGCATCAATGTTGCCAAATTGTCTCAAGAAATTACATCAAGAGTACGATAATAGCCAAACCAGAAGCCGCCAGCGCCTCATTCAACAAAAACCCTGCCTTTCCAAACGCCGCCTTGGCCGCGGCGATAGTGGATAGCCGAACTGATCGTCATCGCTGCGTAAAGAAGGGCGGCAACCGGCAGGCTCGGGAGCCAAAGAGGGGACAGCCGATAAAGTGCCAAGGTCGGCCAATAGGCGATGGACATCCCGGTCAATGCTGACAAACCGAGACCAGCCAGCAAAAAATTTTGATGAATGGGCCAGCCTATGAACAGAAGGGGCGGTACCAGATAGACGAGCACGAGACCTAGTATGGTCCCCAGCAAGGCGGAGATTGCATGGCCGAGCTGGGTATCCGCTGTGCGTGCAACCATCGTCCAGATTGGCGCCAGCGTGTCATAAGCACGAAAGCTTACCGTTTCTCTGCTTAGACCCAGCCAGATGCGGCCACGCCCCTTCGGCCGCCGCTTGATTGCTCTGCCAAGGGCAACATCGTCAATGAGTTCCCCTTTGATGGCAGCAATTCCCCCCGCGTCGTCAAGGGCTGCGCTCTTCACGAGGACACATCCACCGGCTGCTGCCGCGATCCGGCTTCTCGGGTCATTCACGGCTGGAAACGGATACAGCATTTGGAAAAAGAAGACGAAGGGCGGAATGAGCAGACGTTCCCAAAAGCTGACGGCGCGAAGGCGTACCATGAGTGATACTAGGTCGCGATCGTCGTTAACCATTTTTTCTACAAGAGCTGATAGACTGCCCGAATCATGGGCGATATCGGCATCGGTGAGCAACAGGCAGGGCTGAGTGAGGCCATTGGCTTCGGCGTGCGCGATGCCACTATGGACGGCCCAGAGCTTGCCGGACCAGCCTTTGGGGCGCTCTTGGGCTGTAACCTTCCGCAGGCTTCGATTGGGGCCGGCATGCACCACCAGCGCGTCGACGAGATCGCCGGTACCATCGGTGCTGCCGTCATCCACGACGATGACATCGAGCTTACCCGGGTAGTCCTGCCTCAGGAGCGATCCGACCGACCTCTCGATCACCAGAGCCTCATCGCGGGCCGGAATGACCGCAAGGACCGGCGGCCAAACGGAGAGACTGCCTTCACCCCTAGGCAAGTACGGGCCGGGCCGCCAGAATCCATGGTGAGCTAGGAGGAGATAGAGCCAGACTGCTAGTGCCAAAAAGCCACAGATCAAGATTGCCACCGTCATAGGCGCCCACATATACACCGGCGCCTTCGGCACCTTTTAGAGGGCGGCGCACTATGTCTTTGGTTTTGCATCAACTTTTCCAAAAATGTTTGGATGGATGCACTAGCGAGTTTAGTCGGCAATGACAAGACAAGCGCGCTACGGCTCGCGGATATGGGAAGAGGAGAGAGAGCATGGCAGAATTGACCGCCCTCGCCAGGATCATCACCGATGGGTCTTCCCTCGCCCTGGCACCGGATTATTCCGGCTGTTCCCTAGCCATCGTCCGAGCTTTGATCGAGCGGGGCGCTAGGAGGCTGCACCTAATCGGTGTCCCGCAGCTCGGCTTTCAAGCAGATCTGCTGATCGGCGCGGGCTGTGTCGAAAGTGTCGAAACAGCCGCCGTCACACTCGGCGAATTCGGACCGGCCCCTTCCTTCAATCGCGCAGTCAAGGAAGGCAGGATCAAGATCAAGGACAGCACCTGTCCGGCCATCCATGCCGGCCTGCAGGCAGCCGAAAAAGGCATTCCATTCATGCCTTTAAGAGGCATTTTGGGATCGGACTTGATCGACCATCGCCCGGATTGGCAGATTATGGATAATCCATTCGGCGACGACGACCCAATCTTGCTGGTGCCTCGTATTCAACCCGACATCGCGCTTTTTCACACTGCCAAAGCCGATCGTGACAATAATATCTGGATCGGCGTGCGACGGGAGTTGATGCTGATGGCGCATGCAGCCAAGAAGACCTTGGTGACTGTCGAGGAAATAGTGGAGGCCAGCCTTCTCGACGATGACACGCTCGCTGCCGGAACGATCCCAGCTCTTTATGTAAGCGCGATGGCCTCTGCGCCGAAAGGCGCTAAACCTCTTGGCCTTCGGGGTTGCTATGAGGCGGATGTCCAGGAATTGCGGGACTATGCAAGACTTGCGAAAACGGCCCAAGGTTTCGAGCGCTATCTTGAGCAGATGATGGCCTTTGCATGACGGAAAAGAGCCTGGACACCTTACTGATCGCGACGCTTGCCGGCATGCTGAGCGGCCTCAAGCATGTCGCGGTGGGGGCGTCTTCTCCCATTCCGGCGGCGGCAGCGTTGCTTGCCAGGGAACGAGGCAGCGGGACCCCGCAAGTCTCGATTCTCGGTAGCGAGCGCCATAACCCGTTCACCGACGGCGGAAAGGAGCTCTTCGATTGTGCGGCGCAAGGGCGGATCGATGCGTTCTTTCTGGGCGGTGGGGAAATCGACGGCGAGGCGAATATCAACCTTGTCGGTGTCGGCGGCTATCCGCAAAGCAAGGTTCGCTGGCCCGGATCCTTCGGTTCTGCCTACCTGTACTTCCTGATACCGAGGGTTATTCTTTTCCGCGATATCCACACCCCTCGGATTCTGGTGCCAAAGGTAGAGTTTATCAGCGCGCCTGGAACCAGCCCTGACAATATCTATCGCCCGGGGGGGCCTTACGCCCTGGTTACATCCAAAGCGGTCTTCGCCTTCGACCGGGAAAGGCGACGTTTTCGCCTGACGAGCCTTCACCCGGGCGAGAGCCTCCAAGGTCTGCTGGAAGCGACCGGCTTTAGCTTCGATCATGAGGTCAGGCCAGCAACCACTGAAGCTCCGAACACCGATGTCTCCAATTTGATTGTCGAAAAAATCGGTCCGCTGGTCGCCGAGACCTATCCGCAATTTGCCGAACGCCTGATGGAAGGGACCGCCAGCTGATGTTCGGTTGGCGGCTTTTTTCGAACAATGGCTGGGAGGATGAGGATCTAAAGGCGATCTTTCAGCGGTTGCCCCTTTTTCGGGACCTCGACCGAAAAACCATGAACGAGCTTACCGAAGAACTGACCTGGTTCAGCCTGCCGGCGGGCGAACCGCTGTTTTTTCAGGGTGCCGCCGGTGATGCGCTGTTCGTCCTGGTAAGCGGCATGTTGTCAGTGACGATCGATGACCGAGGCCGCGGGCCGAAACGGGTCGGTTATATTCACGCGGGCGAGACGGTCGGTGAGTTGGCGCTGATGTCGGGTGAGCCCAGGTCGGGCACCGTCACGGCCTTGCGCGATTCGACCCTTTTCGGTTTGGATCAAAGCGCTTTCGAACGCCTGATCGAACGTCATCCGCATACGTCGAGCCGTCTGCTCCGCATGCTGGCAACGCGTCAAGTTCGCATGACAAGCCCGAATGCGCTAAGCCGGCAGGCCGGCACGATCGCCTTGATCTCACTGGACCCCGATCTTGCGAGCGAGAAAATCGGACGTCGCCTGGCCGAACGCCTGGATCTCCTGGATCCCCCTGACGAGGATGAGCAGCCAAGCAAGGTTTTGAGCGCAGATGCCCTCGAGATCTCCGAAGACCGCCTTCACGAACTCGAAACCATTCACAAACGCCTCATTTATTGCGCCCAGATCTACGATTACGACGGCATGGTGGACCCTGCCTGGGCAAGGCGCTGTCATCGTCAGGCCGACCATGTGCTGGCGCTCGCCAAGCCGACGACCAACCTCCCGCACCGGATGGTGCGCGAGCTGATCAGCCGGCGGGAGGAGCCGAGGCCCCATGATCTCGTGCTTTTCCAGGATCCGGCTGCCAAAGCTCCAGAAATACCCA
This sequence comes from Geminicoccaceae bacterium, assembly GCA_965204405.1. Lineage (GTDB taxonomy): Bacteria > Pseudomonadota > Alphaproteobacteria > Geminicoccales > Geminicoccaceae > JANQPX01. Next base: position 2,685,016 of record CBDBEN010000005.1, on the reverse strand, counting down.
ACGCTAGCGTTCTCCGCCTTGCCGCCGATCTCAGAATCAACCTTAGAGGCGACGATGACCAGGAGATGGACCGACTTGCCCGCCTCGTAACCGGCCAGGCCAACGGTCTCGTCCTTGCAGGCGGCGGCGCTCGCGGCTACAGCCACATCGGCGTGATCAAGGCGCTTGCCGAGGCCAAGATTCCGATCGACCTGATCGGCGGCTCCAGTATCGGCTCGATCATCGCCTGCGGCCTGGCGCTAGGCTGGTCCTGGGAAGTTCTCTACGAAAACATCAAGAAAGCTTTCTTCGTCAACAACCCAGTCAACGACTATACCCTACCCTTCGTGGCCCTGACCCGCGGCGACAAGGTCACCAGGCGCCTAAAGCGTTACTTCGGCGATCTTACCTTTGATCAAACATGGCGCCCCTTCTATTGCGTCTCCTCCAACCTGACCAAGGGCGACGTCGAACTGCATCGAGAAGGTGAACTTTGGCGCTCGCTCCGTGCCAGCATTTCGATTCCCGGCATCCTCCCGCCGATGATCGAGCATGGTCAGGTTCTGGTGGACGGCGGGGTGATGAACAATCTTCCGACCGACGTGATGCGCGATTGGGGACGCGGGCCGGTGATTGGGGTCGATGTGGGCCAAGTCGAGGCATTTGCCTGCGACATCAAGGATTACAGCCACTATCCGCGATGGAAAGCGCTTTTTCGTCTTAAAACAGGTGCCCCCGGGATCGCCAGTGTCCTGGTCAGATCTGCAACCGTCAGCTCGGAGCTGCTGGCTAAAGCGTGTCGGGATCAAACGGATCTCTTGTTCACCCCACCGGTCGAACAAATCGAACTTCGGGCCTGGAAGACCTTGGATCACTGCGTCGAATGCGGTTACCGTCATGCCATGGACGTTTTGGAAAAGATCGACCGCCCCTGGTGGTGACCTTGGCATGATGGAAAAAGCAGCATGGATATGTCGGCGGCCGCGCTTGATGACCTCATAATCATCGATTTGACCAGAGTCCTTGGAGGGCCTTACTGCACCCAGCTCCTGGGCGATCATGGCGCTGAAGTGATCAAGATCGAGCCGCCGCAAGGCGACGAGGTTCGCGACTGGGGACCGCCATTCGATGAGGAGCAGGACGCGTCCTATTTTATCGGCGTCAACCGCAATAAGCGTTCACTCGGTCTTGATCTCTCCAAGGCCGAAGGGCGGGATGTGCTTCTTCGCCTCCTGAAACGCGCCGATATTCTGATCGAAAACTATAAGCCGGGTACGATGGAGAAATGGGGCATCGGTTATGACGACGTGCTGTCAAAGCGTTTCGCGCGCCTCATTCACTGCCGCATCAGTGGGTTTGGCGCCGATGGCCCGATGGGTGCGATGCCGGGCTATGATGCGGTGATCCAGGCGATGTGCGGCATGTTCTCGATCAATGGTATGCCGGAAACCGGACAGACCAGGATCGGCATCCCGCTGGTGGATATCGGCACCGGGCTCTACGCGGCCGTCGGTCTGCTGATGGCTCTGGTGGAAAGGCAGCGCTCGGGCCAAGGGCAGTTCATCGACATGACGCTCCACGATGCCGGTATCGCACTGATGCACCCTCACCTGCAAAACTATCTGCTCTCGGGCAAAACACCGGGGCTGACCGGCAATGCCCACCCCAATATCTCACCTTATGATAAGTTCCCGACCGCGACCGTGGATATCTTCCTGGCAGTCGGCAATGACCGTACATTCAGGCGGCTGTGCGAGGCGCTCGGGGCTCCCAATCTCGCAGATGACCCAAGATTCGGGAGCAACGCGGACCGGATCACCAATCGCCCCGAGCTGACGGATGAACTTGTTCCCCTGCTTGGAGATCAGGATGGTGAGGTGCTTTGCGAGCAACTGCTCGCCAAAGGTGTTCCAGCAGGACCGGTCCGCGACATGGCCGCCGTATGGAACAACGACCATACCAGGCATCGTGAGATGGCTGTCGCGCATGGGGACTATCGAGGCTGGGGCCTGCCGATCAAATTTTCCAGAACACCCGGCCAGATTACCCGCCGCCCACCCCGTTTCGGCGAACATGGCCGGGAAATCCTGACGGAATCCGGGCTGGACGAGATGGAGATCAGCAAGCTGATCGAAATGGGTATCGTTGTGGAAGCCAGGCGACGCTAGCGCCTTTCCGGGTCAGATCGATCCAGCCCTCTCCCCCGCCCAACCACCCGATATGGTCGGTACGTTGGGGTGGTTGGGCGGGGGAGAGGATTGGCACCGCGTAAACCTCAACCGGAAACGCTCTAGAAGTGTAACCCCATCTCCCGGTTCCAGCCGCATTCGCAACCTACGCGAAGAAACCTTGGAATATGCGAGCTTTCCTCAGGAAAGCCTCGCGGATTCTTTCTATCAAGCGTATCGCTCGGGGTTGATTCGTGCCTTAAAACGTATGTCGAAAGGGACCACGCATGAAGCATGGCCCCTTTTGCAAGACGGCTGGCTTCTAAGAGATGCTCTGAAGATCTACACGGCGATTCTTCGCCCGCCCTTCCCTGGTCTTGTTCGAGGCGACCGGATCCATCTCGCCGCGACCGGACGTTTCGAAGCGCTTGGGCGAAATGCCTTTTTTGACGAGGTAGAGAGCGACGGCATTGGCACGGCGTTCGGAGAGGCCTTGATTGTAGTCGGCCGCACCCGTGCTGTCTGCATGGCCGATAATCTCGAATTTGGTTTCCGGGCTTGCCTTCAACGTCCGAATGATCTCATCAAGGCGAGGATAAAAAGAAGGTTTCAGCTCAGCCTTGTTCAGATCGAAAGCGACATCGGAGGAGATCGACGCGATTACCACCGGTTCAGGAGCTGGAGCCGGCGCTGGAGCCGGTGCAACGGCGGCAACCACCGGCTCGGGTTTGGGGCAGTCCGATGTGCCACCATGAATAACGAAGCGGTTGTCGCCGGTCATGAGCGGTGACGCGGCGCTGTCATGGACCGGATTACAAAGCCGTCCCTTGTCAGCTTCAGCATCATGGGCGTCGGCGGTCCCGATGGTGGCAACACTTAAGGCGACCGCTACCAGAGCGGTAGAGTATTTCAGCATGATTGATAGCTCCAATGGATAGCAGAACTCTAAGTTACTAATAGCGATAAATTTTCAACTGAAAAGATATTTTTTTCGCATAGACTTATGTTGTTTCGTCAACAAGGCCGATGAAGGGCAGATGACGGAAGCGTTCGGCATAGTCGATGCCATAGCCGACCACAAAAACATCGGGGATATCGAAGCCAACGAAATCGGCCTTCATATCCACTTTTCGGCGAGATGGCTTGTCCAGCAGCGCACAGGTCCAGACTTCCCGCGCGTTGCGTCCTTTCAAGAGATCGCGACCGTAGCTCAGTGACAGTCCGGTATCGACGATGTCGTCTACCAGGAGGACGGGCTTGCCTTCGAAATCGTCAGGGGTGTTGCCGATAAGCTTCACTTCCCCGGAACTCTGCATGGAACGGCCATAGCTCGAAAGCCGCATAAGCTCGATCCTGGGCGCCGCCCCTGCCCGGTCGAGTGCCCGCACCAGATCCGCCATGAAAACAAAGCTGCCCTTGAGGATCCCGATCACGGTGAAGTCCTTGCCAAGCTTAGCCACAATGTCCTCGGCAAGCAGCTCGACACGTTCGGCTATGGCGTCTTCCTCGAAAAGTGTCTTGATCTTGGTCATCGATCGGGCGGTCCTTTAGTCTATTCTGCCGCTGTCACCGGCGAATTCATGAGCACAGAAAGTACCCCCCTGGAACTGCGCGGTGATCGGATCATCGGGATGCGCTTCGGAGGCTGCATGGGCGATCTCGGCATGGTCTTCGGCCCTATCCATCGGTCGATAGCCGAGACGATAGGCATTACTGTTGTCCCACCAGGCCCGGGCATTTCTGGAAGCGCCGTAGACGACCTCGAAATGAAGGTCCGGGTTGGTCAAACCGATCTCGATGAGGCGGGTGAGGTCGCGGGGGCTGATCCAGATGGAAAGCCTTCGGACATCCAGCGGCTTTTCGCCGACATTGCCGATGCGGATGTTGAGAAAACGAAGGCCGTACTTGTCGGCATACATCCTGCCAAGCGCTTCGCCGAAGGCTTTGCTGGCCCCGTAGCGGGAATCGGGCCTGGGCATCGCTGTATGGTCGATCGTCCGCTGGCGCCGATAAAAGCCGACCACATGGTTGGTGGTGGCAAAGATGATTCGCCCACAGCCCTGAAGGCGCGCTGCCTCATAGGTGTTATGCAGGCCTATGATATTGGCGCTCAGCACATTCTCCCAATCCGCTTCGACTGACTGACCGCCGAGATGGATCAGACCATCCGCGCCTTGCAACAGGCGCTCCATCGAGGCGAGATCGCTGAGATCCGCGGGAACAGAGGTTTCGCCTGGCTGGACATCATCGATATCATCGAGATCGCTGAGGACGAGTTCCGACACGATCTTGCGAAGATGGGGTCTGATCATCGTCGCCACCCCGCCGGCAGCGCCGGTCATCACCACTTTCATCGTCGCCTGCTTTCCTGAACAAGGTTATCCCGTCCTATTGCTTCATGCCGAGGCTAACAGACAGACTTCCCGCCTGCTAGGCTGATCGCCGCATCACCGTCAGGAGCGCCTCTATGGTCGAAACGCCGCCGATCCTGGTCTTTCAGCACATGCCCGCTAACAATCTGGGCTACCTATTCGACCTGTTGCGGGCCGACGACATCCCCTACCAGATCGTCCGGCTGGATCTGGGCGAGCCAATACCGGATCTACGCTCGTTTCGAGCTCTTTGGGTGTTGGGCGGCACGATGGATGTTTGGGAAGAGGAGCGGTTTCCCTGGCTAGTCAATGAAAAACGCGTGATCAGAGAGGCGGTTCTTGACCGTCGCCTTCCCTATTTCGGTGTCTGTCTCGGCCATCAATTGCTGGCGGAAGCGCTTGGCGGCGAGGTCGGCCCGTCGGTCCAACCGGAAATGGGTGTCATCGACGTTCACCTCAACGAGAAGGGAGCCAATCACCCCCTGCTTCTCGGGTTGCCGCCGCGCAATCCGCTGGTTCAATGGCACCTGGCCGAGGTCAAGCAGGTTCCGGCACATGTCAACATTCTGGCAAGCTCGGATGCTTGTCCCATCCACGGCATCGCCATTGATGATCGCATACTCGGCCTGCAGAGCCATATCGAAGCCGGTGTTGAAACGGTTATGGAATGGTTGGAATCAACCACAGCATGCGCACAGCTCGAGCAATATCTGGGGCCCAAGGCCGCTCTCAACTTCGAACGTGACGTCAAGGAAAATAGGCGCGCCACCGGCCGCGCCACAGAGTGCCTCTACGGCAATATCATCAGGGCACTCGACTAGAGCTGCCCTGGTTCTTAAGAAACAGCCAAAAGGATCGCCCGCAACGGGACGGGCGATCCGAGGTAGAGCATTAGGCACGTCTTGGATGTGCTCTCCGAGGCTGGTGTCGTCAGCCCGCCGCAAGATCCCGTTTAGGAGATCGAGGACGACGGCGAATGGGGCTATCGGCCTCGATTATCATGCCGTCACATAGCCAGATACGCGTTCGCGCCGGCGATGGATCAGCGCACGGGCTGAGAGCGGGCGAAATCGAAATAAAGATCATGAGCACGCTGGGTGACTGGGCCGGTGTCGAAGGTTTTTCCTTCGACTTCGGTAATCGCCATCACCTTGCCGTAATTGCCTGTGCTGAAGACTTCGTCAGCCTCCAGGATATCCCGGCGGGTCAAGGTGGTTTGGATCACCTCGACACCGTCGTCGCCAAGCAGCTTCGCAACCCGTTGCCGGGTAATCCCGGAGAGGAACGTGCCGTTGGCTGCGGGGGTAAGTGCGGCACCATCCTTGACGATCCAAAGATTGGCGGTGCAAAGCTCGGCGATATTCCCCGACGGGTCCGTCGTGATGGCATTGTCGAAGCCGCGCTGATTGGCCTCGCGGAGGGCGCGCTGCATGTTCGGATAGACACATGACGCCTTGGCATCGGTCGGCGCCATGTCGCGGGCCGGGCGCCGATAGCTTGAAAAGCAGCAGCGCATCCCGGTCGATGTCGGCATTGCCAGCTCGAATACCGCTAACGTGAAGTCGGTTGATTCCGAGACCGGCAGCACGAAGCCCTCCATCCCGTAGAACATCGGCCGGATATACGAGACCATGGTCTCGGGTAGTCTTGTCAGGGCTTCGCGGCAAAGGGCCTCGATCTCTTCCGCCGTCTTGGAAGGCCGAAGAAGCATGCGCTCGGCAGACGCGACCACGCGCTGGCAATGGAGGTCCAGATCGGGTGCCAGGCCATCGAAACCGCGGGCACCATCGAAGACGACGCTCGCCATGGACATGCCATGATCAAGGGGGCCCAGCAGCTTCGGCTGCTCATTGTCATACCAACGTCCGTCATGCCAAACGACGAAGCTCATCGATCCGCCTCCGCTCCTGATGACGTCGGTTTAGCAGGTTTGCACGGGCTTCAAAAGCTTTGTATCACCGTTTCGCCACCATCGACCACGACGATTGCCTACCAACTTGCAAACTCTACTTTTTCTGTAAATTACAACCAATCATGATAAACCAAAAGTCGTTAAACTAGGAAGAGCAATATACACCGATACTATTTGGAGTCTGGGTTGAAAATATACCGAAAGTTGTTTAGCAATAAATATCATATTTCCGAGGAGATCCATATGATTGATCATTTGACGCTCATTGACGGCATGTTCACGATCGACACACCTCTTGGTCCGATTTCGACGCCGATCGGTGAGCTCAACAGGGCGAAACGCTTTCATGATATCCTTTTCGATCCTCGAACATCGCTCAGCCGCAGAAGCGATGATCTTCGACCCTGGGTGATCATCGGGCGACGTGGCTCCGGTAAAACGGCTTTTCTCCACCATCGCTGCTTCAGTGGGATCTATGACCATCATGTAGTCATCGAGTCGGCTCAGGTATTCCAGGCGGTCGGCCGGCAGATCGAAGCTGTCCTCGACGACCAGAACGACGGCTATGCCCCGTTCGTCGAGAATGTCAGCCGGCTTTGGAGGGCCGTCTTCGTGACCTCGGCCATCTCCATCATGCGCAGCAAATTGCGCAACAAACCTGATGTCATGAACGACGAATACTGGCCGGTGATGAACGACTATCTCGATAATGTCGGTGTCCATCGCCACACCTCGCCACTCAGCATCATCAACAGGCTCCTGACTGCCGCCAGACGCATTGATCAGCATGCCTCGCTCGATCTCGCCGGTAATCTCGAAGACATTCTGATCAATGAACTCGGCGTTGGCGATGCGGCCAAGGCCCTCGAAGGATTTTGCGAAAGTCACAATGAAAAGGTGATCGTACTGATCGATTCGGTCGAACATTTTCCGATCGATGATTTTCGCATGGACGCAGCCGGAGCCGGATTGCTTCACCTCCTGAGCCAGCTTCGCCTCTCCTATTCACCAATACAGATCTGCTTCTGCGTGCCTTCCGAGCTGTATCATCACTTTGCAAGCAGGATTTCAACCAACCCCGAAAAGGACTTCGAGAGCAAGCTATGGCTGCAATGGAGTGCTTATGAGCTGATCAAGATGAGTGCTCAGCGTTTCGACAAATATCTTGGAACGACACGCCGGCCGCACCTACGCAGAGACAATGGCCTGCCGGAAAGTCCTGATCGGGAGGATGTATACCAGTTTTGGTGGCGGTTGATGCCTAAGCGGATCACCAACAGTCTCGGCCAGGAAGAAGACAGCTTTGCCTATATTCTACGCCACACCCAACTACTTCCGCGCCATATCATCGGCATTTTCAATCAGATCGTGCGGCTTTCGTTGTCCCGGGACGACGACATCTTCCGGATCAACGAAGACGACATCGCGCGCGGTGTACGCTTGGCCACAAACACGCTCTGTGCCGGCATCCTGAGCAGTTACCGGCAAATCCACCCCTCCGCGTCGGACCTTTGCGAGAGTATGCTTCCGCATATGAACAACGCGTTCACCATGACCGAATTTCGCACCTGCTACAGGGATCACGGTCGCGGCATCGTCAATGATTATTACGAAGCGTTTCAAATGTTCAAAGAGCTGGGCATCTTTGGAATCGTGATCGAGGAGAGCAAGATCTATTATACGGGCGAGTTCGAATACACCCAGCCGGGGTCGATGGCATTCAGCGACGACAACCTGTTCTGCATCCATCCTGCCTTCGCAGGCGAATACCGGGTCGGGCGGGACAATGGCGGCTGGACCTCAAAGAAAGAAGTCTATCCCTACGGCACCGATCTCGAGCAGGAGATGGCCGCTTGATAGAGGCCGTCAGCCCTATGCCGGCACTGTCCCCGTCATCGATGGGCGCTTGGCGAAAGTCTCGTACCAGGCCGCAAGATTGGGTCGCGTGTTCCGCCACCCCTCATCCCCGTAGCGGAAATCCAGATAACCGGCAGCACAGGCTGCTGCCACGGTGCCAATATCAACCGTCTGACCGAAGCTTTCGGCTTCTCTTTCGAGCTGATCGAGAGCTTGGCAGTATTTCGCCGTTTGGGCTTCAACCCACGGCTTCCATTGGGCCTCGTTCGGCCTGAGAAACGTCTCGTAACGCTTGCCGACAGCGGCATCGAGAATGCCGTCTGCAAGAGCCTGGCGCCGCAATGCCGTCCAGCGCGGTTCGCCGCCTCCTGGAATCATCCTGCCACCACCGGCGAGGCTGTCCAGATACTCGACGATCACCCGGGAATCGTAGAGGACTTGCCCTTCGTCGGTGACCAGGCAGGGGATCTTGCCAAGAGGATTGTCCGCATTCAGCTCCGCTTCAGGCGCAACCGGTGTCATGGCTCGCTGCAGCAACTCGATCCGATCATCCAGACCAAGCTCGATCGCGATGGCCCGAACTTTGCGGACGTAGGGTGATGCAGAGGCGAAGTGCAGTTTCATCAAGTTCCTCCGGGGTCGACGGGCATCGGGACGGTGAAGCTACTATAAGCAGAAAGCTACGGCGTTTCGCTATGCCTTTCTGATCTTCCAGGCTTCGTAGCGTTTTTTGTTGTCGTCGTCCGGCGGATAGAGGCCAAAAATCGATCGGCCTTTTTTCACCTCGCTCAGGACCCAACTTTCCATTCGCTCCTGCTCGACCGAGTCGCGCGCCACCTCTTCGGCCAGATGCCGGGGCACTACGACGACACCCTCGCCGTCCCCAACAAGAATGTCGCCCGGGAAAACAGCGACTTCGCCACAGGCAATCGGTACCTGAAGATCGACGGCATGGTGAATATGAAAACTGGCGGGTGGCGAGGGACAGGCCGCGTAGACCGGAATGGTGAAGTCCTCCATCGGCACTACATCGCGCATCCCACCGTCGGTAACGACACCGGCAACGCCGCGGTCGGCAAGGCGGGTAACCAGAATATCGCCAAGTGCACCCGAGCGCCGATCCTTTCGGCAGTCAATCGCCAGCACCGCCCCTTCAGGGCACTCCTCGATCGCTCGGCGTTGCGGGTGCTCGCGGCCATTGAACATGCCGGGACCATCCAGATCAGCGCGGGCCGGAATGTTGCGCAATGTAAAGGCTTCACCGACCATAATCTTGGCCTTCGGCGTGAGCAACTGCACCCCTTGAATGAACTGATTGAGCAAGCCACGCTTGAAAAGCTGTGTGCATATCGTCGCCGTGGTCGTTTCTTGAAATTGTTTCCTGACCTCTTGTGACAGTGCGTCATTTGCCGTCATTGCTTCTCCCCTTCACGCTTTCTGATCCCCTTTTCTCACTATGGCGCGGTAGGGAGATCCGCGTAAATGCTGGAATTGAAGATGCGCCTCATTCACTGCGAATGACGAGAGGAAGGATCGCTGCAATGACGATCAAGGTGCCTCCCACAACCAGGCTTGGTTCGAGCGCTTCATCAAAAATCAAAATGCCGATCATCGCCCCCCAGATGAGCCGGAGATAGTCAAACAAGGCGAGATAGGAAGTATCGGCAAACCGCAGCGCGGCGATGAAGGCGTAGTGGGCAAAAATGGCGACAAGTGCCATCAGAAAGATGAGCAGCAACGTATCCATGTCCGGCCATTGCCAGACGCCGGCTGCGAGCGGTGCGCTGAAAACGGAGAGAGAGGCGTAGAGATAGAACAGAATTGAGAGATTGCCGGCTACATGAGTTTGCGCTTTGCCAACGAGGAAGGCGGCCGCGAACAGGGCTGCCGATAACAAGACCAGCATCCCGCCAGATCCAAGCCAGCCGATACCCGGAGGTGAGACGACCAAAACGCCGAGCAGGCCGAGAGAGGCAGAAAGCCAGCGGACGAGGCCTGGACGTTCGCCGAGGAACAAGATGCTCCCGAACAGCACGAAAGGAGCGCTTGCGAAGGTAAGCGCTGTCGCCTCGGCAAAGGGTATGCGGGTCAGCCCCATCACCAGTGTGATCATGGCACCTGTATTGACAACACCTCTAAGCGCGTGGCGCGGCAGGGCTCCGGGCGCTGTCCGCCAGGCGCGCGCCGCAACAACCAGCGGGAGGATCAGCAACAGGCAGATAGCGTTTCGCCAAAACACGACGAGAAACGGATGCAGTTCCACCCAGCGCATCAAAAGGTGGATTAGCGCCGTCGTCGCCGAAGCGGCCAGGGCCCATTGAGCGCCGGCAATGGGGTTCTGTTTTTTTACGACAGGCAGCATGGAGACCTAAAGCCCATGCCGGTAATCCTCGATTAAGGTCATCAGGGGCATTTATATCGTTCCGGCCTCGCGAAGGACTTCGATCTCGTCGGCCTCCAGACCAAAGGCTCGCCAGATATCGTCGTTGTGCTGACCTAATGTCGGTGGCGGATCGCTAACCGACGGCGGTTGTCCATCAATCTTGATCCCGGTCCTCACGACGGAAATGTCCCGACCGATCCCTGGAACGTCGACAAAGTCCGCGAGAAAGCCACGGTCCTTGATTTGCGGTTCGGCCAAGACGTCAGGCACCGACAGAACAGCGCCGGCTGGAACGCCAATCCGGTTCAGAGCTTCAGCCCATTCGGCGGCTGACCGGGTCAGGAGGACCGTTTCAAGCTCAGTCTTGAGCGCCAAACGGTTAGCCTTTCGAATTTCTCGCGTCTCGAAAGCCGGATGCTTCAGCAAATCCTCCCGCCCCAGATAACGAACAAGCAGTGCCCATTGCTCATCTTTGTTGGCAGCGATGTTGATCAGCCCATCCTTCGTGCGGAAAGCGCCGGATGGGGCGGAGGTCACATTTTCATTGCCATGGGCTTTCGGCTCCACGCCTGAGATCAAAAAGTTCGAAATCGCCCAGCCCATGGTCGCCAGCACTGATTCGAGCATGGAAACATCGAGAAAGGCGCCCCTCGGCCTGGCATTGAGCGCGGCAGCGATGGCAAAGGCTGCGGTCATGCCGCCAACCGTATCCGCAACCGGATAACCGACGCGAAGCGGAGCGCTATCGGTATCGCCGGTGATCGACATCACGCCGGAAAGGCCCTGGATGATTTGATCATAGGCCGGCCGTCCAACCCATGGCCCGTCCTGGCCGAACCCCGATATGGCACAATAGACAAGCTCGGGCCTGATGGCCTTCAGATCGCCGTAGCCGACACCCAGACGATCCATCACTCCTGGTCGGAAATTCTCGACCAAGACATCAGCGGTGTCCACGAGGCGCTTGAGGAGGTCTTTGCCGGTTTTGTGCTTTAGATTGAGCGTTACGGACTTCTTGCCGGCATTTTGGGCGAGAAATGAAACCCCCATGCCCGCTGCGTTCAACCTTGGATCGGCACCGAGATTGCGGGCGAGATCCCCTCGCCCAACGGCTTCAACCTTGATCACCTCTGCCCCCATATGAGCGAGCTGATGACAGCAGAAGGGGCCTGCCAACACATTGGTCAGATCGAGAACACGAAGGCCTGAAAGCGGGCTGGCAGCATTGGACATGGCCGCATTTTTTCCAAAACAGAGTACGTCGTTCGAACGAATCCATTGAGCAGAGAAAGATTGGGGTTTGACAAGACCGGACGAATGGGCACAAGTTTTTTCCCACAATGGAAAGCTGGCCATGCGGCAAGCGCTGGTCTGTTTAGGAAATCCAGGGAGTTGCAATCCGTGACTATAAACATAGCAAAAGTAGCAGTCGGCGCCGTGCTCGGGCTCGGGCTGGCCGGACAGGCCATGGCAGCGGAGTGCATCGCACCCGCCAATCCAGGTGGCGGCTGGGATTTCACCTGCCGAACCATAGGCAAGATCATGCATGACATCGGCGCTGTAGCCGATCCGATCCAGGTAACCAACATGGCCGGCGGCGGCGGTGGTCTCGCCTATTCCCATGTCGTCAACGAGCGGGGCTCGGATGAGGATCTCATCGTGGCGGCCTCGTCGGCGACCGCGACCAGGTTGGCGCAGAATGCCTATGGCGGCATGACTTCCGATCAGGTGCGCTTCCTCGGCGCGATCGGCGCCGATCCCGGCGTGATCGTCGTCGGCAAGGACTCGCCCTTTCAGTCTCTTACCGATCTGATCGATGCCGTGAAGGCCGATCCGGCTTCCGTCTCCTTCGCTGGCGGTTCGGCGGCGGGCGGCTTCGATCACTTGAAGGTGCTGATGGCTCTTGGCCGCGCAGGCTTTACCGACATCAAGGCTGTGAAATACATCGGTGTCGAAGGCGGTGCCGATGCGATCACCCAGACCATCGGCGGATTCACGCAGGCGATGACCGGTGATATCTCCGAGGTCGTCGGCTTCTTGAAGTCCGGCGATGTTCGTGTGCTCGCAGCCTTTACCGAAGAGCGTATCCCCGGCTTCGATGATATCCCGACCGCGAAGGAACAGGGCATCGACGTGGTTGCCGTCAACTGGCGCGGCCTCTATGTGCCGAAAGACATCTCCGACGAGGCCTATCAGAAATGGTCTGATGCCCTTGCCCAAGTCGGTGCATCCGACGAGTGGGCGGAAGCGATGACCGCCAATGGCCTCGCTCCCTTCAACAAAGTCGGCGATGACTTCCAGAACTACGTCTCTGGCGTTATTCAGGAAGTCGAGACGCTTTCTCGCGAAATCGGTGTCATTCAATAGCGAGTAACAACGTTGAGTGACCGGATTTTCGGTCTTGCGATCATTGCCGTGGCGCTTGGGTTCATCCTGAGCGCCACGCAGATCGAGACGAGCTTTTTGTCGGATCCGGTAGGACCCAGGACCTTTCCCTATTTGATTGGTGGCGTGCTGATCTTGTGTGCGCTCACCGTGCTACTGAGGCCGGATGAAGATCCTACCTGGCCATCGCTTTCTGCTGTCGGCAAGCTGTTGATCGCCGTCGTGGTGCTGATCGGCTACGCCTATGCTCTGCGGCCGATGGGCTTTCTGATCCCGACGGCTTTGGCAGCCGGCCTGCTCAGCTATCAGATCCGACCCCGCCCCGCCCTGGCCGCGCTGACTGGGCTCGGCCTGTCGATCGGACTGTTTTTGATCTTCAAATACGCCCTTGGGCTCGGCCTGTTCGCCCTGCCGAAACTATGACTATATTCGGGCGCTCCTGACATGGAAATTTTCTCCCTTCTCGCCCAAGGCTTTGCCGTTGCGCTGACACCGACAACCCTTGGCCTTGCGGTCGCGGGGTGCATTCTCGGCACGGTCATCGGAGCCCTGCCAGGACTGGGACCGTCCAACGGCGTCGCTATCCTGATACCGCTCGCCTTTTCCCTCGGCCTCGATGCCACCGAAGCCTTGGTTTTGATGACCAGTGTCTATTACGGCGCGATGTATGGCGGGCGCATCTCGTCGATCCTGCTCAACATACCTGGCGACGAACCAGCGCTCATGACCACGCTTGACGGCTATCCCATGGCCAAGGCCGGGCGGGCCAGCGATGCGCTGGTGCTCTCGGGCGTTGCCTCCTTCGTCGGCGCCATGCTGGCGACGTTCGGCCTGATGCTGCTGGCCCCGCTACTGGCGCGCGTGGCCTTTCTGTTCGGCCCCGCGGAATATTTCGCGCTCTACATGCTCGCCTTTTGCACTCTTGGCGGTATGTCCTCGAACAACCAGGCCAAGGCGGCGATTGCTGCCTGCATCGGTCTCGGAATCGCGATGATCGGGCTCGATAATTCGACCGGCATGCCGCGTTTCACTTACGGCAATCTCCATTTGATGGACGGTGTCGATTTCCTGGTAGCCATTGTTGGCTTGTTTGCCGTGACTGAGGTGTTCGTGTTCATCGAAAGCCACGGCAAGAGTTCGGCCATCGGCGTAAAACTCGAAAAGCTCACCATCCCGTTTCGCGACATTGCCGGCAGCTTCATCACCATGCTCCGCTCAACCGTGATCGGCTTCGTCGCCGGTGTTTTGCCGGGAGCAGGCGCTTCGCTCGGCAGTTTCCTGGCCTATATGTCGGAAAAGGCGCTGGTGAAGAAAGACAATCGTTTCGGTCAAGGCGATCCTAGAGGCATAGCCGCCCCTGAAGCAGGCAACAATGCCGCTGCTGGCGGCGCGCTGGTGCCAATGCTTACCCTGGGCGTCCCCGGCTCTGGCACGACCGCGGTGCTGCTGGCTCTGCTGATGACCCTTAACATCACGCCGGGACCGCTACTGTTCGAGGAGCGCCCGGAGGTCGTCTGGGGGCTGATCGCCTCGCTCCTGATCGCCAATATCGTGCTTCTGGTCCTGAACGTGCCGATGGTCAGACTGTTCGTCAGGATCCTGTCGGTTCCGCCCTGGGTTCTGCTGCCGGGCGTGACCATGGTTTCGTTCGTCGGCATCTACTCGCTTTCCGGCAGTTCCTTCGATCTGCTCTTGATGATTGGTTTCGGAGTACTCGGCTTCTTCCTGCGCAAACTCGATGTCCCGACCGTACCGATCATTCTCGGAATTCTGCTCGGCGGCCATATGGAAGACAGTCTAAGACGTGCGATGGTTATCTCCGGCGGTGACTGGACCTTCCTCTTCTCTTCGGGCATTGCCATCGGGCTCTGGATCGCCGCGGTCGCCGGCTTTATCGCACCGATGTTCCTAAGGAAACTGCTGAAAAAACCGGAAGCGCACAGCGATTGAGAACCTGATCCGGCAATCCTTCCAGGCTTGGGGATGCGGTCCCCAAGGCCGGGTCTACAAAGTCAGCCCACCATCGACGACGATCGTCTGGCCGGTGATCATGCTGGCGCTTGCTAAAAGAAAAAGCATAACCTCGGCGATATCATTAGGCGTGCATCGGCGTTTCAGCACGGCCTGGTCCCGGCTCATCTGCTTGCGTTCGGCTGGCCAGCTTGCCGTCCAGGGCGTGTCGACATGACCGGGGGCTACCGCATTGACCCGTACATCCGGCCCTAGGCCACGGGCGAGACTGCGGGTCATGTTAACGAGTGCGCCCTTGCTTGCAGCATAGGCAATCGAGCTGCCTTGAGTTCCCATGCCAGCGATCGAGGCCGTGCTGACGACGGCGCCCCCGGATGCTTTCAGCGCGGGGGCCGCTGCCTTGGCGCAGCGGAACGGACCCAGGAGATTGGTCTGCAGGATCTTGTCCCAGAATGCTTCGTCCATGTGCTCCAATTCGGATGGCGGTATCGGTTCCGAGGTTGCCGGTGTGCCGGCGTTGTTGATAAGGAAATCGAGCCCACCCAGCTCGGATATGGCTTTCTCCACCATCATCTCGGCGGTGTCGGCTTCGGCAACCGAGCCCGGCGCACCGATCACGTCGCACCCTTGCTCCAGAAGAGCAGCGATGGCTTTCTCCGCCATCTTGTCGTTGGGCAAATGGTTCATGGCGACTGAAGCGCCGGCCTTGGTAAGCATGGTGACGGCCGCAAGTCCGATGCCGGAAGCACCGCCGGTCACCACAGCGTTTTTCCCCCTCAAGTCATAGGTAATCATCGATCAAGCTCTCCTTTGGAGACGGCAAAGGGCTTGCATCTCGTTATCAAGCAAGCTGTTCTGGTTTCGGATCTCGTATCAAAGGATCATCGAGTGATCGTGCAAAGTCGATAGGCATGCATCTGTCAGAAGAAGAAAAATCACACCTTGCTCCCGGCGCCCCTGATGCAAGCGCCATGGCGATGCGCATTTTGGTGGAAACAGCAGAACTGATGGGTGCCAAGAGCTTAGTACCGATCACGTCGGCGCATATCGACGGCTGCGTCTATTTCGGCGATGCAGGTGTGCTGTTTGCGGAGCGGCTTCGCGATCTCGGCGGTAAGGTGTCGGTTCCCTCCTCCCTCAATGTCGGCGCTCTTGATCTCCTCCATCCCGACCTCGTCATCGCTGATGCCCATGCCAGGAGCATGAGTAAACGACTGATGGACGCCTATGTCGATCTCGGCTGCACTCAGAGTTGGACTTGTGCGCCTTATCAGGCGGGCTATCGGCCCAAGCTTGGCGAGCAGATCGCCTGGGCGGAGAGCAATGCGATCGTCTTCGCCAATTCCGCTCTCGGTGCACGCACCAATCGCTATGGCGATTTTTTGGATATTTGCGCAGCGATCACCGGTCGCGCGCCCTATGTCGGCCTGCATCTGCAGGAGAACCGCCGGGCGCGTATTCTGATCGACCTCACCGATCTCTCCCCTGCCCTCTTGCGCGAAGATAGTTTCTTTCCGGTCCTGGGCGCCTGGCTCGGTGAGTCTGTCGGAACAACGATCGCCGCGATCAAGGGATTGCCTACAGACGTCGGTGACGATCAGCTGAAAGCTCTCGGTGCCGCCGCCGCCTCCACCGGGTCCGTTGCTCTCTTTCACGTCATCGGCGTGACTCCGGAAGCAAGGACTGAAGCCGAAGCTTTTGCGGGCGAGCCGCCGGAACTGGTGATTGTCCCCACACCTTCGATGATGCGGACCGCCAGGGACAAGCTCTCCACCACAGGCTCCAGGGACATTGATTGTGTGGCTCTCGGCAGCCCACATTTCTCACTGGATGAGTGTAGGCGGCTTGCAGGCCTTTCTGAAGGACGTCATTTCGAGAAACCTGTCTATGTCTGCACCCGCCATGACGTTTTTCAGATCCTGGACAGAATGGGCACGCGTCAGGCCCTTGAACGGGCGGGTGTGGTGTTCGTTATCGGGACATGTGTCGTGGTCGCCCCGATCCTTAAGCAATCGAGCGGCGTTCTGATGACCAATTCCGGCAAGTTCGCCCACTATTCACCGTCTACCGTCAATCACGATGTCGTCTACGGATCGCTGGCGGATTGCGTGCGATCGGCCGAGACCGGCCTAGTCGAGCGGGACGAGAGCCTATGGTCGTGACGGCCAAGGCTTCAGTACTGTTTGATGGTTCCGTGCGCGGCGAGCTCTTGAAGCTTCGGGCACCGATCTGTTTTTGGGGCGGAGTCGATCCGGCAACAGGGCTGATCAGTGATCCGAAACATCCGGATCATGAGCTATTCGTTGCCGGCAAGATCCTGGCGGTTCCAAGGATCGTCGGTTCAAGTTCGTCCAGTCAGATTCTTTTGGAACTGCTGTACAAAAAGAACGCACCTCTCGCGCTTATTCTCGGCGAGGCCGACGCTATCATCGGCATGGCGGTTCTAGTGGGGCGGGAGATGGGCTTCGGTACCATTCCGATCCTGCACGGCAAACTCGATGATCTGAACTCTGGCTCTATCCTCAGGATTGACTACGGTGGTTTCATCACACAAGAGAACGACGGTTGAGATGATGATCCATCACCACCTGGAAGCCACGAAGCGCATCCTCGGCGACCTGATCGCTTTTCCGACGATTTCCTCTGACAGCAATTTCGAGATGATTGGCTATCTTGCAGCATTGCTGGAGAGTGCCGGCGCCGAGGTCTGGACATCTTCTGATGAGACTGGCGAGAAGGCCAATTTGTTTGCGACCCTTGGCCCGAAGATCGATGGTGGGATCGTGCTGTCAGGCCATACCGATGTCGTGCCTGTAGCAGGACAGGACTGGCGCACCGATCCATTCACCATGGTGGCGCGTGAGGGCCGCCTGTTCGGCCGCGGGACCTGTGACATGAAGGGTTTTATCGCGGCAGCGGTAGCCATGGCACAGGATTTCGCCGACCTGCCGCTTCGTCGCCCCCTCCACTTTGCTTTCACCTATGATGAGGAGATCGGCTGCTTCGGGGCTCAAGCGCTGCTAAATGCGCTTGAGAAGGCCGACATAAAGCCAAGCGTAGCCATCATTGGCGAGCCGACCGAGATGCGCCTCATCGAGGGACATAAAGGTTGTTATGAATACACCACGACCTTCAAAGGCATCGAAGGCCACAGCTCAGCGCCGAACGCAGGTGTCAGTGCCATCGAGTATGCCGTTCGCTTTGTATCGCGCCTGCTGGAACTACGGGACGACGTCGAAAAGAGCGCGCCGCCAGCCAGCCGCTTCGAGCCACCCTATACCACCATGCACGCAGGCAGGATCGAGGGCGGCACAGCACGTAACGTGATTGCTCAGCATTGCCATGTCGACTGGGAGATAAGACCGGTGCAGAGGCAAGACGCCGATCATGTCAAGGCGGTGATGAAATCCTTTGTCGATACGACCCTTCTACCCGATATGACCAGGCACCACCCAGCAGCCGATATCGTTACGGAGACGATTTGCGAGGTCGACGGATTGCAGCCGGTCTCTCATTCCGAAGCCCGGGACATCGTCACCGAGCTGACCGGCGCGAACAGCACCGATGTGGTGGCATTCGGCACCGAGGCAGGCTTGTTTCAGTCAGCCGGCATCTCGTCGATCATCTGTGGCCCAGGTTCCATCGCCCAGGCGCACAAGGCCGATGAATTTATCGAGGCGGACCAGCTGAACGCCTGCCTCTCTATGCTGGACAAGCTGAAGTCGAAGCTCATCTAGCAACTCGCCGACACCTACTGGACAGTGACGGTAATCTGTTTGGAAACGACCGGTGGGTTATGGGGGACATGATCATGGTCCCCCATGATCAGTTGGAGCGTATGCTGGCCCCTGGGTAAAGTGAGCGTCGTTTGCGTTTGTCCCAGGCCGAAATGGAGATGTTTTTCGTCAGCGGGAATTGGCTCGTCCAGCGCCGGCAGCGGGGTGTTTACCAGAAGATGATGATGACCGGTATTGGCTTTTTCGATCCCTGCCGGCGCAACGCCCATGTGACGAAGACCGAACCAGACCCGAAATGGTTTGGTACCACTGGTTTGGATGACTTCCCCGTCATTCGGCCACCCTATGTAGAGATAGGCTTCCGCGGGCGCGGGGGTGTCGCCGGATTGCGCCGGGAATGCCATGAGCGTCAATGCAGCTAGAATTGTCGATATTGTAAGCTTCACCTGGGTCGCTCCTTCACTTGTCTTTTATTGTTGAACGCAATTCGTCGGCAACGTTGCCCTACCTGCGCTGGTCAATAGGGTGGGACGATAATCGTAATTTTTTCAGAGGCGACCGGCGGATCGTGAGGAAAATGGTCGTGATCGCCGAGGAGCAACTGTAAGGTGTGCTCTCCCGGTGGCAGGTTCGTCAGCCGCGCCTCGGTCTGACCAGCGCCGAAGTGAATGTGATTCTTGTCCGAAGGGATAGGTTCATCCAGCGGCGGAAGATCCGTGTTGATCAGGAAATGATGGTGACCGGTTCCTTCCTTGCGAACACCTGCTGGTGCGACGCCCATGTTCTGTAACCCCATGCGCACCCAAAGTCTGCCGCCTTCGATGACCTGGCCATCGGCAGGCCAAATGATGGTAAGCCGGGCATTGGCAGGTGCCGGCATGTTTTGAGCGAAGCTTGGAAAACTCGCGGTGAGCAATGCGATAGTTGTGCAAAAAGCCCAGTGGCGCATGATGATCCCCCCTTTTCGAACGTCTACTTTAGGCAGAGACTAATCCAGATCCCGGCCCCTTGCGAGCGTCTTTTTCATTCATTCTATCAATCTGTTCACTATATGATCACCTGTAGAGGCGCACAACCATGCCGACGAGGCCAATAACTGTCAAAAGGCTGTGAGTATCAGCCGAAATGGCCGCCGGTTACTACATCGTCACCTGATAAGCGCATATCTGCACATCATACCTTATCCCGTCCTTGTCTCGGCCTTCGATCGCGGAGTCGGCTTCCTTCAAAGCAAGCGCCGGCTCGCGTTTTTCCTCGTCCCTTTGCTCTGCAGCCTTCCGGTCGGCAGCCATGTCTCTTTCCAGGAGGTTGAGCCAGCGATCGACGTCGGGATCCTGGCTCAGAGCGCGGAGCTCGAACCCTGGCAGGCTTCGATCCGGCAGTGCACCGCTGAAATCGGTACCGCCTCTCGTCTTGGCCTGGCCGACATTCACAGGCTGCGACGGCTCGATGGCTGCATTGATAGCTTCGAGTTCAGCGACAGGGGCTTGGGCGGCAACAAGATAGACAGCGTGCGGCTTGATGGAATCCGCGCTTACGGCAAAGGCTTTTCCGACTTCTGTTTCCCTCGCCGTCAAGGCACGTCCATTCTGCCCGAGGCCGGTTAGAGTACCGTGGGTGGTTAGATCCCAAGCAAGGTCTTCATCCGTGACTGTGAAGCCGTAGAAGAACTGCTTCTCATCCAGCAGACCGTCGAAAGTGACTTGGACCAACGTTTGTTCGGCCAGAGCCTGGCTTTCGTCGGGATAAGGTTGCACGATCCAATGACACTCCGCCACCGTGGAACCGGCAGCTCCCGTCAGCGACATGACAGCGAGGGCGCAACCCATGGCGAAAGTCTTGAGGGTATGCCCAAGCCGCGTCGCAAATATGGTCAGGGTTCGCATGGGGAAGTCCTTTCCAGAGTCCGGACATTAAATTTGGCTGCTCCCATGGCCTTTGCCGCTAGATAATTGGCAGCAGCGGTCACATCCAACCCTTCATCCCCAGGCGCACTGCCCTCTGCCTTCGGGAATCGCTTAATCAAATCGGAACGAAGCATATCAGCATCGATCGGTTTATCGGCCATTGCAAGCAGTACTAGACTATTGATTTCGGGCAAATTATTGAGTTGCCAACCCCATTCCCAAATTTCTCCGGGAGAAATCGTCACCGGCCCGCCATCTGGGGTTTCGGGAATGATGACCTTGGCGCTGGAATGCCGGGAAAGCATGGCTTGGGCGACGCGATAGCTGTCGGGTGCGAACCAGCTGTCTATCAATCCCTGTTCTTCGGGGAGCTGACCAATCTGGACCCGCCAGGCCAAAGTCGCCCCTGTCGGCAGACTTCGCTCGATGCCGGTCCGGCTGAGCGGTGCTGGATAAAAGCCACCATCATTGGTGAAACAAGCCTGATAGGGCTCCGGCGACAAGGCCGAGCCGCCGCCCGCGATGAAGCGGATGGGGATGCCCCGGTGCGTGGTCCACTGGGACCAGGCAAAAGCAGCTGTACCGAAGGCCACCAAGCCGATCATGGCGGCTTGGACCAATCGATCATAGAAGAGATGTCGGGATTGTCGCGCATTCAAGATTGCGGCAGCTTCGCTCAATCGGCCGACAGTGACGACACGAACGCCGAGACGCGCCAGTTCATCGACCTCCGGAAGAGAATTGGTCTCGTGCCATTGATCGTCCCGCTGGAATTGCTTCGGCGCGAAAAAGAGCAGCTTCCGGCGTTCATCAAATCGCGGCAGTGCCTTGTTTCTTGCTAGGGTAGCCACCAGCCGGAGCTTTTCCGGCACGCTGCCCACCGGCATGATCTCGACATCGTCGGTGCTGACACCTAGAGGCTGTCCGCCGAGTGCGCCGGTTGCAATGATTTGCTGGTCATGGCTGCCGCTTGCGCTCATCAGGAGCACCAGGGCAAGGCCGAGCTCAGCGCTTCGGCCCTCACTCGGTCCCTTACCCACAGCCGGTTGAAGCCGCTGCCCCTCAATCCAGGCAAGCCGTGAAATCCGCTGATAGAGAGCGGTCAGCGGTGGTTCGATGCCAACCTTACGTGCAGCACTGGCGGCCGCGCATCCGGCCTGGTAGAGACCCACCTTACGCAACGGTGCGGCCACACGATCCCAGTCCTTGTCCAAAGCCTTGGCATCGATTGCGAGGTTCCGTTCTTCTTCGGCCTTGGTCAGGGCGTCAAGCGCATGGTGCTCGGTGTAGATTTCGATAAGACGGTCCTCATGCCCGTCATGATCGGCCTCGCCTTGGCCAGGCCTGACGATCGGGATGTGAACGGTCCGTCTAGTCCTCGACATGATACTTTCTTCAAGTCTCCTGCCGATCGCATTCAGAGATCCTGAATTGTGCCAATCACCGGCCTCAGGAGAACGAGACGAAGATCCGTCGTATCCGCTAAGCGGATGCTTCCATCACCGTCCTCATCCAAGGTCACTACCGCAATCGGCTCGCGACCGACGCTTGCCAGCCCTACCTTATGACCAGCATAGTCGTCGCTGGCGTTGCCAAGGGCCGTGATATTAATCACAAGTTCATCGCTTTCCCTAGTCACATCCAATCGAAATCTGCCTTGCTCATCTTCGAGAGCCCGGCTCGGCAAGGGGATTTCTTGGCCGGCATCGTCGGCAGCTAGACGCACGAATTCGACGACGGGCGTGAATTGATGTCGAAGCGCATCGAAAGGAACGACGACAGCGGAAACGAGATCAACTGCGCCGGGTGACCTAGCGGCCGCCGACTTGATCCAATCGGCAACGGTCTGATTAGCAGGGCGCCGACCGATGCTCGTCAGGAGCTTATCGATATCCTCCAGCGAGATCGGTGGCTCGCGATCCACAAGGTCGAGGCGCTCCCTCGCCTTTTGCCATAGGGCCCTCACTTCATGGTCGCTTAGCGGGCTAGACATTTCGAATCTCCAACATGGTCGTATTTATGCACTCATGGGCTGGTTTTTCAGGCCGCGCTTGATCAGAGCTTCAGCGCGTTTGGAAAGCTGTTCCACTCGATCGTCATCATCGAGGTCTTTGAAGTCGGGATCCTCGTCAAGGAGTTTGCGAAAGACGGCATCATCGAGGACGCCATCATCGCCGGCACCCGAATAAATGGGTCGGCCTTCGCCGAGAACCTGCTCGAAAAAATAGCGCATCACCGGGTTGAACATTTTCGGGCGGGCGTTGATCAGGTCGGTGACCCACTGGCTGCCGGCTTCTCGCATGGCGAGATCCTCCTCGATATCCACGGCGCCGGGATCGGCGATGGCTTCATGGCGGAGCATGGTGTCGCCACCAGCATCGTCACCCAATGACTCATCGAGCGACAAAGCGGCGTAGCGCAGCATCGACAGTCCGGCTTCATCACTGGCGAAATCGTCGAAACTGGAAAAGCCGGCAAAGCTCTTGGCACCGCCTTTGAGTTCATTGAAGCAGCGTCGATAGGCCTCGACGTTCGATGCTTCAATTCCGAGACGAAGCAGTTCATCGGCCGCCTGGCGAAGACGCTTAAGATCGCGCAATCGCGCGATCGATGGTTCATCGCGATCATGCCAGAACATGGGATTGAGACCGCAACCCCGAAGCAGCATGTAGCGTTCATTTAGTGCGTCCATGACCCGTGCAATAAGGCGCTGAAGTTCAGCATCGGAAGCAAATGAGCTCCCCAGCGGTACCGGCACGGCCTCTGCAATCTCGAACAGGGAGATCTCCTCAGGCACCTCAGCCGCACATGGAGGCCTGATCAGCCAGAGAGGTCCATACTGCTCACGACGCCTAACCGATTCCGGGCTGTAGCACGTCCCGAGATTTTTACATAAGACAGCCAAGGCACGCCCAAGCGGGTTGCGGAAATCCGAGGTTTCATCAGCCTTTTCCAACTTTGGATCACGCTTGACCTCGGCTGTCGCCCAGCCCTTCTCGGCAGGCCCAAAACGGCATAGCGCTCCAAGCAGCAGATGCATGTTGCCCGGCTCGTGCTGCAATCGCCGCGCCAACCGCAGCCTGCGTGCCAGAACCTGCTGAAGATAGGTCACGCTTTGCTCGTGAACCCGGACATCGCTGCCGTCCGGCATGGGCAACGAATACCACTGTGCATCGCCTGATGTGCTGAAGTCCCGATACAGTAGGCCGTTCACATAGGCTTTGCGCGAGAGCGTGAGTAGCAGCCCGAGATAGAGGCGATCTTGTTCGAACGAACTCTTGGCAAAAATCTGTTCAAGGAGACGAAGGACATCGAGCGTTAATCGATCAACTATGTCAGTAACCTTAAATCCACGAATGGCGCCGGGCATACAGATAACCTCCCATGTTGGGCTCGAGACGTCATTGTTTCGTTGTTCAATCATCTGATTGAGCCCTAATCTAACACCTGGGAGGGGGATGGCTACAGCCCCGGTCAGCTTCTGATAGCGATGAGGCTGGAAGCAATTCGCGCCAACCTAGCCTTTATACCCAGGCTGGCGCTGAAGTTGTTAGGATTTTCAACCCGTTATGTTGGTGAACTCTACGCGTCGATTGACCGCTGAAGTCGGTGTGGATTTGTCATAGAGTTCGGTTTCGCCCTTGCCGACGAACGGCAGGCGCCAGTCCTCAATTTGGTGCACATTGATCAGATAGGATTGAACGGCCTGCGCCCGGCGAATGGACAGGCTTAGGTTGTAGCTATCCGACCCAATGGCATCGGCATGGCCCTCGAGCAGAACGATTTTCTGCAACATGATGGTGCTGTTCAGAACTGCTGCAATGCCATCGAGGCTCGCTTTGGCCTCCTCGGTCAAGACGGCGGAATCATAGTGAAACTGAATACGCATTGCGAGCGACAGCTCAGCGGGCTCCGCCGCCGGCTCGATATCTTGCCTGTCTTCCAACGGAGACGCTGTCACAATACTGGCTGCGGTCAGTCCTGGCTGCTTCGGTGGGTGCACCTTGATCGATCGTGTCTTCAACCCTCGAGGCGTGCCGGCCGTTTGACGGCATTCACCGGGAAGATCGTGGCTCAAAACGCGAAAGATCTCGCAGTGACTCGCAGTGGGGGGCAGATAGGTCGCCTCTCCGGCTCGGGCCGCCTTCGCTGCAATACCATCAAAAGCGAACAGCGCCACCACACAGCAAAGAATGCGAGACCTTGCAGTAAGCAGCATCGTTGATCTCCTGGTCGGCTTTTCGTTACGCCAAGGATATTCGGGATAGGAACAGAAGGTGCTTCCCGCGATCAGCAACTTTTTTTCCAGCTCAGAAACATTCAGGAACTTCAGCGTGTTGACCGCGATCTTTCCGAGCCGAGCCAGAAAGCTCTTCGGTACCGGATAGCAGGAGCGCGCAGACCTACCATTCCCTAGAGCTATAGGAAGTTAAGAAAACCAGCGCCCTACCTCCCCTTCTCTTGCCGATAAGCAGGATTTCTATCCCGAACACGAGCATCGGGAGGATTTTCCATGGATGAACATGGGTCCGCCCGGGTGCCAAACAACCAAGGACCCAGCCAGGTGTTTTTCAAAGGCGGTCCTACTGACGGGGGCGGCTGTCGAGACAGCTCATGAGAAATCAATGACCAAACGATTAACATCGACTTTTTTCAAAGCTTCTGCAGCCGTTCTTGGTTTCGTAGTCCTGGCAGGTTGCGCGACCGATCCGCAAAAAGCCGTTCACCTGGCAAAGCCCAAGACGCTACCAGTGAGAAATCTGACCAATTTCAGTGAAGCTCTTCGCTGCATGGATCAGCTATTTCTGCAGTTCGACCGCAGCGACATGGTGATCACCAGCGCTGGCATTCCCGATGAGACCAACATCATCGCAACCGGCACGAAAGACATGCTGATTTCCGCCATCTCGCGCATGTCCAGGCAAAGCGATGCCTTTACCTTCGTCGACTATGACGCCACGCAGACGGACGTCCACGATCTGCAGGGACTTGCTGGCTTCAGCGAAGATTTCATTATTCCGGATTTCTACATTCGCGGCGCAATCACGCAGCTCGATGATGCGGTGATCGACGAAGCGGTAAGCGCAAATGCAGGTTACGACGCCGATGTCGGCTTGTCGGAGGATTCAGAGGTCAGGAGAAGAACCGGCTTCATCAATGGCGGCATCAACGCCCAGGCCGTGCAGACCGTTGCCGTCGTCTCGCTGGATCTGAATGTCGGCGATCTGGTGACCCGACAGATCATCTCGGGCATATCAGCCCACAATTCGATCGCAGTTTCGCAAAACTCGGTTCAGGGCGGCTTGGGCGGCCAGTTTTCCAAGCTCGGTGCGAGCTTCAACATTGCCTTAAGTAAAGGAGAGGGATTGCACCAGGCCGTGCGCACCCTCATCGAGCTTTCGACCATCGAGGTCCTGGGCAAGCTTGCCGAGGTGCCGTTTTGGCAATGCCTTGAGGTCGATCACACCGACCCTGCAGTGCTCGCAGAAGCTCAAGCTTGGTTCGAAGGCATGTCGGCAACCGACCAGGTTGCCTTCGTGCAGCAATCTCTAACAGACTCAGGCGGATTCAGCGGGGCCGTGACCGGTGCGCTGGACGCGGGAACCAGGAATGCTGTCGCGCGTTATCAGGCTCAGCATGATCTGATCGCTGACGGCAGGATCAATTTCGACCTCTACGCCAGCCTGCTCAATCAAGGCGCTTCGTCAAGCGCGCAGCCGGCAGGAGAACCGGTGACGATTCGAGCCGCTGATTTGGAGGAGGCGGAGCAAGTCGAAGAAACCGAGGTTCTCGAGGCAGTCGCTGCCGATGAAGACTTGGACGTGGACACAGTGCAGGCTTTGACCATACCTCTCGAACTTCGCTTGGAGACCACCAAAGGGTCTGATGATGCATTCGAAGTAAACGGAGAGTTACACTTTTCAGCGTCGACCAACTTGGATGCCCATCTCTATTGCTACTATGCCGACGCGATCGGCAACATCGCACGTATTTTCCCCAATCAGTTCCAGCCCGACTCGTTTCTTGCCGCCGATAGCGCCGCTGTCATTCCCGGGGAGAATGCGGGCTTCGACATCATATTGGATCAATCCGGTGCCGATGAACGAATTGCCTGCCTCGCCTCGACCGAAGATGTGAACAGCCGCTTGCCGGCTGCGTTGAAAATACCCGACCTCACGCCGATTCCGGGGCAGTCTCTCGATGGTATCATCGAAGCTTATCGTGAATTGGATCGCGATAACATCGCATTGGCCAGGCTCGAATTGAGGGTACGTTAGTCCGCTGTCCGAGCGGTTCCGCCTTGCCTGTCATTGCTCCTGATCCAATCAGCCTGGCAATCTAATCGGCCCAAGCTTCGGATAGAGATCGCCGGGGCCAGGATTGTCACTGTGGCTGGCACCGCCGAGATGGGTCATGACCCCCCAGGTGGCGTTGAGGGCTGTCTGCACCGCGCCTTCCACCCAGCCCGGCGTCCAGCTGACATCATCACCTGCGAGGAAAATGCCCCGCTGCTCTGGGGCCGAGTCGTCATGCATAAAATGCCGGTACATGCGATGGTTGTAGCGATAATGTCCAGGCAGTGCGCCCTTGAAGGCACCTAGGAAATTCGGGTCGTTCTCCCAGCTCACCGTGATCGGATCGCCGATGATATGGGCGGCGATGTCGACATCGGGGTAGATCTTGGAAAGCGCATCCAGCGCAAGCTCGACACGCCTCACCGGCCTGAGCGGCAGCATTTTCATGGCGTCCGCCATCCAGGAATAGGTGAGACAGATGACACCCGGTTGGCCCGGCTCATTCTCGAACAGGTAAGTGCCGCGGGTCAGGCGATCGGTGAGTGTCATCGACATGACGTCACGGCCGGTCTTCGGATCCTTGTCACGCCAGAATGGGCGATCGACCATCACGAAGGTCTTCGACGACTGCATGTAGCGGGTTCGGTCGAGAGCCATCCAGAGCTTGTGGTCGAACAATTTTTCTTCGGTGTCGATCGATGTCGTCAAGAGCCAGCTTTGGGTCGTTGCAACGACCGCATGGAAACTCTCGGTCCGGCCCCATCTGTCTGTAACGTCGAGCCTGTCGGCTGCGGAACGAAAGATGCGTTTCGCAGCAGGGCGCGGTGCCCCGTGATTAAGACTTGAAAGGCTGGTGCCGCTTGGCCAATAAACAGACTGCTCTGGCGCGTGCCGCCAAAGGCGCTGGGCGACCTGCTCTGCACCGCCGACGATCAGGTGCTGGCCTTCTTCGAACTCGGTCGCGTTCACGCGCAGGATTTCCAGCATCGAATTGGGGAAGTCGGAATCCCAACCGCCCGTGCCGAAGCCGACTTGGCCGAAGATCTCCCGATGGCGAAACGTGAGTTTCGAGAAGGCTTCCGATGATGTGATGAAGTCGTAGAAAGTGCGCTCATCCCAAGCCTTGACCAGGGGATTCCAGATCGCCTTGATCCGATCCGCATCCCGGCTCAGGATCGCCGCCTTCAACGCCGAGAAGTCCGCCCCCTCTTCCAGTGCTGTATCATAGGCTGCAGCAACTTCCTGAAAGATATGCGGCAGATCAGGCATGGTCTCGGCATAATATGACTTGCCCTCCAGGTTGATGACAGTCGAGCCGGCCGCGCCGCTTAGCGGGTTGGGAAAGGGTCGGGTTTTGAGGCCCAATAGCTTGGCATAGTGAAAGAAAGCACTTGAGGAACTTGGAAAGCGCATTCCGCCAAGTTCGGCGACAATGCCGTCGACACCCTCGAATGGTTGGGAGCGAAGCCGCCCGCCGAGCTGACCGGCTTCGTAGAACACCGGCCTCAGCCCTAAACGCATCAATTCGTACCCACAGACCAGGCCGGAAATACCGGCGCCAATAATCGCCACCCGGCGGCCCATGGTCTCGCCCGGAAGCGCGCCAAGCCCAGTCTCATGGCGAAGCCATTGGTCATAGGCGAATGGAAAATCCGGACCGAACGACGTCATCATCGGCTGGCTAGTCATGAGGTTTCGCGATCCGGATAGAGATCGGCACGGCGGTCCTGGAGATAGGTGACGCTGGCCTGGGTTTTCGCTAGGCGCTCCTTGGACAGGTCGCCATAGATCAAGGCCGGTTCCCGGCCAGCACGGGCTATGTCCTGGCCATCGGGACCGGTGAGGCAGGAAAGGCCGTTATAGTCAAACTCACCATCGGCTCCGCAATAATTAGCATAAGCGACATAGACGCCGTTCTCCTCGCTCCTTGCCGGCACCAGTCGGGTGGCGACGCTGTCGAAGGGTGTCATGTTGGCGGTCGGGACCAGGATGGCCTCGGCACCGCTTCTGGTGAGGGATCGCGCCACCTCGGGAAATTCGATGTCGTAGCAGATCCCAAAGCCAAGCGACCAAGTGTTGAAGACCAAGACATTTGAAAGAGACTTTCCGGCACTGAACTGCAGGCGGTCGACATCGCCAAACAGGTGAGTCTTGTCGTAGACCGCAAGCAAACTACCGTCGGGACCATAGAACTGCGCCGTATTGAAGACCTGATCCCCCGCGTCTCGCCTGGGTCCACCACAGAGCACTGCGATCCGGTGACGTCTGGCAACCTCGCCAACAGCCCGCCAGGTCGGTCCATCGGAAGGTTCGGCGAGGTCTCGAACAGCGTCCTCCCCGATCGCATAGCCGGTCAGAAACATCTCCGGTGTGATCAGAATATCCGCACCTGTCTGCACAGCACGCCCGGCTGCTGTGTCGAGGCTGGAAATAGCCTCACCAACCCTCATGATCAGAGGAGCGGTTTGCCAAAGAGCGATGCGCATGGTCTGCTCTCCAAGAAGTGTCGTGCTCTCCTCATCGGACAGGTTCAATCGAAAGGCAACAGCGCAATCGATCGGAGAGCAGCAATCTCTATCTCCAGCGCTGAAGCAGGCCGATTGAACATTTGACGATTGACAAAACCAACCGGCACCTTGCGTAGTAAACTCCAGATCATCAATGGCTATCCGAACGCCGACGCTCGGCGTCTGACGGGGCCATTAGGGAGTTGCCAACATGACAAAACGTTTCGTCGCCGGAAGCCTCAGCCTGACTCTCGCCGCCCTCCTGTCCTCGACCGTGCAGGCCAAGACCTTGGTCTATTGCTCAGAAGGCAGTCCTGAAGGCTTCAACCCCGCCCTCTACACGGCGGGCACGACTTTCGATGCCTCCTCGAAGAATGTCTACAATCGCCTCGTCGAGTTCGAGCGCGGTGGCACGTCACTGGTTCCGGGCTTGGCTGAGAGCTGGGAGATCTCGGACGACGGTCTCGAATACACGTTCAAGCTCCGGCCTGGCGTCAAGTTCCACAGCACCGATGGCTTTACCCCGAGCCGCGACATGAATGCGGACGATGTTGTTTGGAGCTTCGCCCGCCAGTGGGACACCGAGCACCCCTTCCACACTGTTTCCGGCGGCACGTATGAATATTTCCAAAGCATGGGCATGCCCGACCTGATCAAGGCGGTCGAGAAGGTCGACGACATGACCGTGAAATTTGTGCTCAACAAGACTGAAGCCCCATTTATCGCCAATCTCGGCATGGATTTCGCATCGATCATGTCAGCGGAATATGCCGACGCGATGACCGAGGCAGGCACGCCAGAGCAGGTTGATCTCGATCCGGTCGGCACTGGCCCCTTTCAGCTCGTCGCATACCAAAAGGATGCAGTGATCCGCTACAAGGCCCATCCTGACTATTGGGCTGGCAAGGCGCCGATCGACGATTTGGTGTTCGCGATTACCACCGATGCGTCCGTGCGCTGGCAAAAGTTACAGGCGGGCGAATGCCATGTCATGCCTTATCCCAACCCAGCCGATCTTGAGGAGATCGCCGCTCACCCCGATGTCGAGCTGATGGAACAGGAAGGCCTGAATGTCGGCTATCTCGCCTTCAATACGGAAAAGCCTCCCTTCGACAACAAGGTGGTCCGCCAGGCGTTGAATATGGCGATCAACAAGGAAGCGATTCTCGATGCAGTGTTCCAAGGGGCAGGCTCGATCGCCAAGAACCCGATCCCGCCGACCATCTGGTCCTACAACGATGCCATCGAAGACTATCCCTACGATCCGGAAAAAGCCAAGTCCATGCTGGACGAGGCAGGCATTGCCGATCTCAAGACCAATGTCTGGGCGATGCCGGTACAGCGGCCCTATAACCCGAATGCCAGGCGCATGGCCGAACTGATTCAAGCAGACTGGGCTGCCGTCGGTGTCGAAGCCGACATCGTATCCTTCGAATGGGGCGAATATCTGGAGCGTTCGAAGAAAGGCGAGCACGACACCGTGCTGCTTGGTTGGACCGGGGACAATGGCGATCCCGATAATTTCCTCCATGTCCTCCTCGGCTGCGAAGCTGCCAAGGACAGCGCCAATCGGGCCCGTTTCTGCCATCAGCCCTTCGAAGATCTGCTCCTGAAGGCCAAGCAGGTCAGCGACGTCGCCGAACGCACCAAACTCTATGAAGAGGCTCAGGTCATCTTCAAGGAGGAGGCGCCCTGGGCCACGATCGCCCATTCGATCGTGTTCAAGCCCGTCAGGAAGGAAGTGAAGAACTTCAAGATCGACCCCTTCGGCGGTCATATCTTCTATGGCGTCGATATCGAAGGATAATAGCACGTTGATCGGCAAGCGGGGCGGGCAGCAATGTTCCGTTCCGCGAGCCATTTGACCCATGATTCGCTTCGTTCTCACACGTCTCGCCGTTCTGATCCCAACATTCATTGGGGTTACGATCGTAGCGTTCGCGCTCATTCGCCTCGTGCCGGGCGACCCGATCGAGCTTCTGGTCGGCGAGCGTGGGATAAGCGAAGAACGTCACGCCGAGCTTCGCGAACGCTTCGGCTTCGACAAGCCGTTACCGGTTCAGTATCTAACCTTCCTCGGCAATGTCGTGCAGGGTGATCTCGGCAACTCTCTGGTCACGAGAAAACCGGTTCTGGACGAATTTCTGACCCTCTTTCCGGCGACCTTGGAGCTTGGCCTTTGCGGCCTTCTGTTTGCCATTCTGATCGGCATTCCAGCCGGCATCATCGCCGGCATCAATCGAGGCTCGGCCTTCGATCACGTGCTGATGAGCACGTCGCTCACCGGCTTCTCTATGCCAATCTTCTGGTGGGGCCTGCTGCTGATCATTCTGTTTTCCAGCATCTTGAAATGGACACCGGTCTCCGGCCGAATCGATCTGTTGTACTTCTTTCCGCCAGTGACCGGATTCATGCTGATCGACAGCCTGCTTTCCGGTCAGGAAGGCGCCTTCAAATCGGCGCTTCGACATCTGATCCTGCCGACGATTGCTCTCGGGACCATCCCGCTTGCCGTGATCGCACGGCAAACCCGATCGGCCATGCTGGAGGTCATGGGTGAGGACTATATCCGCACCGCTCGCGCCAAAGGATTGAGGCCAGGCCGGGTTGTTGGACTGCATGCGCTGCGCAATGCGATGATCCCCGTGATCACGGTCATCGGCCTGTCCGCAAGCACGGCATTTAGCGGTGCCATTCTGACCGAGACGATCTTCTCCTGGCCGGGCATCGGCAAATGGCTGATCGATTCGGTCGCCAGGCGCGACTACCCTTCGGTTCAAGGTGGTATTCTCATGATCGCGACCATAGTCATGCTGGTGAATTTCTCCGTGGACCTACTCTATGGTTTAATCAACCCGCGTATCCGGCACGGCCGCTCCTGATGGCCATGGAACAAGCTCGAATTACCGAGGTTGCCGAAGCGACACCGCCTGGGCCTTTTCGCGAGTTTTGGTACTACTTTCGGGAAAACAAAGGCGCCGTTCTCGGGCTCTTGGTGATCTTCATCGTTCTGCTCGCAGCCGTGTTCGCCGATATCGTGGCACCACACGCGCCGGCACACCAATATCGAGACCATTTCCTGCAGCCACCCTTTTGGGCCGAGGGCGGCTCCGTTGAATTTCTACTCGGTACCGATGCCGTCGGCCGGGATATTTTTTCGCGCATCATCCATGGGGCTCGCTACTCGCTGATCATCGCGCTGATCGTGGTCACGATCTCGCTCAGCTTCGGCATCATGCTCGGCCTGATCGCCGGCTTTGCCCGCGGCTGGATCGAGGCCATGGTCATGCGGGCGATGGATATCCTGCTCGCCGTACCGAATCTGCTGCTTGCCATCGTCATCGTCGCGATCCTGGGGCCCGGCCTATTGAATGCCGTCATCGCAATCGCTGTTACCTATCTTCCCCAGTTCACGCGACTGACCCGTGCCTCCGTGATTACCGAAACCACCAAGGACTATGTCACCGCGAGCAAAGTGACCGGTGCAGGGCTGCCGCGCCTGATGTTCGCGACCGTCCTTCCCAATTGCCTGGCGCCGTTGATCGTCCAGGCAAGCCTTGCCTTTTCCAACGCCATCCTCGACGCAGCCGCCCTCGGCTTTTTGGGCCTTGGCGCACAGCCGCCGACGCCCGAATGGGGCACTATGCTCGCGGACGCGCGGGAATTCGTGCTGCGCGCATGGTGGGTCGTAACCTTCCCAGGCCTCGCCATCCTGATCACGGTCCTGGCACTCAACCTCATGGGCGATGGCCTGCGCGATGCCCTCGATCCCAAACTCAAGCGCAGCTAGGTGGCATGGTCACTTCATGGACTTGAACCGTCATGGCAAATGAGACCGGAGGAGATCACGGTGACGACAGGTCAGTAAGCTGAGATGATGCTTCTCGATATCAAGAATCTCACCGTCGAATTCTCGACCATGCGTGGGCCGTTCAAGGCGGTGGACGGCATGACTATCAGCGTCGATCAGGGTGATATCCTGGCCATCGTCGGTGAGAGCGGCTCCGGCAAGAGCGTTGCCATGCTGGCTCTGATGGGACTCCTCCCCTGGACTGCCAGAATCTCCGCCGACCACATGACGTTTGACGGCCAGAGCTTATTGGGGCTCTCAGCCGCCGAGCGGAGGCGGATGATCGGGAAGGACATGGCGATGATCTTCCAGGAGCCAATGACATCGCTTAACCCTTGCTTCACCGTTGGCTTCCAACTCACGGAGGGCATCAAGACCCACCTCGGCGGGGCCCGCGCCGAGCATCATAAGCGAGCTGTCGAGCTTCTCGACTTGGTTGGCATTCCGTCCCCCGAACAGCGGCTCTCGGCCTTTCCCCACCAGCTCTCCGGCGGTATGAACCAGCGGGTGATGATCGCGATCGCGATCGCCTGCAATCCCAAGCTTCTGATTGCGGACGAGCCGACCACGGCGTTGGATGTGACCATTCAGGCACAGATCCTCGATCTGCTCCTCGACTTGCAAAGAGAACGCGACATGGCGTTGATTCTGATCACCCATGACATGGCGGTGGTAGCGGAGACCGCCGAGCGGGTGAATGTGCAATATGCCGGGCAGCAGGTGGAGATGCAGCCTGTCGAGGCCCTGTTCGAAGCACCGCAGCACCCCTACACCGCAGCCCTTCTCGATGCCCTGCCTGAGCGCGCGACGACCAAACGCCTGCCGACCATCCCGGGGATCGTGCCAGGTGCCGGCGACCGCCCGGCCGGCTGTCTGTTTCATCCCCGCTGCAAGTTCGCCAAAACGCATTGCATCGAAGAAGGCCCCCGTTTCACCGACGGCCCCCGCGGGCTAGTGCGCTGCCACTACCCGCTACTGGCCACCGGCCCGCTGGCGAAGTCCGAGCGATGACCTCGGCACCAACCGGGCAACGCAACATCCTCGAAGCCCGAGAGCTTGCCCGACATTACAGCGTGTCGCGCGGCATGTTCAGGGAACCGGCAATGCTTCAGGCAGTTCGCCAGGCGAGCTTCACCATGATGCCTGGAAGAACCCTTGCGGTGGTCGGCGAAAGTGGCTGCGGCAAGAGCACGCTTGCCCGCCTCGTCACCCTCATCGAACCGGCGACGGCCGGGGCATTGACGATTGACGGCATCGATATCGCAACCGTCACCGACGAGCAGCGCCGCCATCTCCGGCAGACGATTCAGATCGTTTTTCAGGATCCTTATGGATCGCTTAATCCCAGGAAGAAAATCGCCGCGATCCTGGAAGAGCCACTCAAGATCAATACCGATATGACCCGCAGGAATCGTGAGACAGCGGTCAACGACATGATGGCGAACGTCGGTTTGCGGCCGGAGCATGCCAGCCGCTATCCGCATATGTTCTCTGGCGGTCAGCGCCAGCGGATCGCCGTCGCCCGCGCCCTAATGCTCAAGCCCAAGATCATCGTCCTGGACGAGCCGGTATCAGCGCTCGATATTTCAATACAGGCACAGGTCCTGAACCTCCTGAACGACTTGCAGGAGACCTTCGAGCTTGCTTATCTCTTCATCTCCCACGATCTCTCGGTGGTCCGTCATGTCGCCGACGAGGTGATCGTAATGTATCTGGGGCGACCGATCGAACAAGGCTCGTGCGATCACCTCTTCGACCAGCCGCTTCACCCCTACACCAGAGCCCTCCAGGCAAGCAGTCCGAGCACCAACCCCAAAAAGCGCAGCCGGCGCCTGGCGATCAAGGGGGAACTCCCCTCCCCTCTCGACCCGCCAACCGGCTGCGCCTTCCACCCCCGTTGCCCGCTTGCCAATGACCGCTGTCGCACCGAGAGCCCAAAGCTCCAGCCTTATCGCGCCAGCACCCATCTCCACGCCTGCCATGCCGTCGAGGAAGACCGGGCTGATCATCTCATCGAATAGATCGCAACGTAAATCTTGTGTCTTTTTGCCCGCTGCGCTCGACTTGCTAATAGGGATTTTTCGCTGCTCGATCATCGGACAGGCTGGGACGGCATCGTTGCACCAGGTGTTCGATCGCATCGGCCAGATGGACCTCGGCAATGCTATCGTCACCCCGTTCGACCCTTATCCGGTGAGCCTCCATCAGCACATCGGCATGGGTGCATCCGATCGGCGGCTCGAAACGGTAGCAGGCCAGTTCGACCAGCAGACCGAGCGGGTCCGTGAAATAGATCGAGTCCATGAAGCCCCGGTCTTTCGGACCGCTATGCTTGATACCGCGCTCGTCAAGGCGGAGAACGACCTGGCGGAACATCGCCGCCGAGACGGCAAAGGCCAGATGATGAACCGTTCCGATATCGGTCGATGTGCGTGCCCGATCAGGTGTCCGGCTCTCATCGGTAAACACCGTGATCAGCCGTCCGTCGCCAGGATCGAAATAGAGATGGCTCTCCCTCGGATTGTCGAGATTGGGCTGCTCGAACACGAAGGGCATGCCGAGCAGGCCTTCCCAGAAATCGATCGACGTCCTGCGGTCGGCGCCGACCAGCGTGATATGGTGAACGCCCTGCGACTGGAGTTTCTGCATGCTGCCGTTCCGGAAATGCCTGGATTGACGAACCAATCTCGCCTTCTGGCCGCCATCGGGCAACCCTCATGTACGCCAGCATAGACAATCCATTACCGTCGCTCCTTCAGAAGAGGCCATGAGGCCAAGGCTTGACCTTCCCTTAACTGGAAGGTGTAACGCCTGGTGAGGTTGAGAGTATCCCTCGCACCAAGTGGAGAGAAGCCGACATGCCCACGCCTGCCGCCGCTGTTGGCGACCTAGGCCAAGAGCCTGAGACAACGGCCGTCGTTGATCCCGTTTGCGGCATGAGCACCGATCCGGCGACGGCGAACCATCACGCCAGGCATGACATGGTGGACTACTACTTCTGTTGCGCCGGGTGTCTCGAAAAATTCGAGACTGATCCCGATCGCTATCTTGGTGTCCGTGAGTCGGAGGAGCCTATCCCTGGGGCCCAATACACGTGCCCGATGGACCCGGAAATCATCGCCGACGGGCCAGGCGACTGCCCGATATGCGGCATGGCGCTGGAGCCGATGGGCTTACCTGCCGCCGATGCGGGCCCCAATCCGGAACTCATCGATTTCAAATGGCGTTTTTGGATTGGTGCCGCGCTGACCCTGCCTTTGCTGCTGTTGACCATGGGGTCAATGATCGGCCTTGGCTTTCTTCGCAACACGGTCGGAGAACAGGGTGCGCTTTGGGCGGAGCTTGCCCTGGCGACACCGGTTATCCTCTGGTCAGGCTGGCCGTTTCTGGTTCGCGGCGTGAAATCGGTGATCAGCGGCAATCTCAATATGTTCACACTTATCGGCATGGGCGTCGGTGCTGCCTATCTCTTCAGCCTTGCGGCAGTCCTGATCCCGAGTGCCTTCCCGGAAGGCTTCCGTGATACGGACGGGCATGTCGGTGTCTATTTCGAAGCAGGTGCTGTCATCGTCGTCCTCGTCCTGCTTGGGCAGATCATGGAGCTCGGCGCACGGGAGCGCACCGGGTCTGCCATCCGAGCCCTGCTCGATCTGACACCGAAGACAGCGCGCCTCATCCGCGACGACGGAGAAGAGGAGGACATCACCCTTGACCTCGTTGCTGTCGGCGATCGGCTGCGGGTGAGACCGGGTGATAAGGTGCCGGTGGATGGTGTCGTCATCGAGGGTCACTCTTCGGTCGACGAGTCGATGATTTCGGGAGAACCGGTGCCGGTCGAAAAGACCGGAGGCGATATGATCACAGGCGCCACGATCAATGGAACGGGAAGCTTGGTAATGGAGGCAAGGCGCGTCGGCGACGAAACGATGCTGAGCAGGATCGTCGAGATGGTCGCAGAAGCCCAGCGCAGCCGCGCGCCGATCCAAAAATTCGCCGATAAGGTGGCTGGAAAGTTCGTGCCGGCGGTTGTCGCCATAGCCGTCGTCGCCTTTGTCGCTTGGGGTATCTGGGGACCACCACCGGCTTTGGCTTATGGTCTCGTCTCGGCCGTGGCGGTGCTCGTCATCGCCTGCCCCTGTGCTCTCGGTCTCGCCACACCGATGTCGATCATGACGGCAACCGGACGGGGGGCGGAGCTTGGTGTTCTCATCAGGAATGCGGAAGCGCTGGAACGGTTTACAGGTGTCGATACACTCCTCGTCGACAAGACCGGCACACTCACCGCCGGCAAACCGAAACTGGCCACCGTATTGCCGGCAGCCGGTCATGACGAAGCCGAAATCCTCCGGCTTGCCGCAAGCCTGGAACAGGGTTCGGAGCACCCGCTGGCGGAAGCGATTGTCACTGGTGCTAGGGAGCGGCATATCCCCTTATCGAAAGCTGAAGGATTCGAGGCGATTACGGGCAAAGGCGTAAAGGGAGTTGTTGATACCCAAACCGTCGCGCTCGGCAATGGCAGGTTGCTTGTTGACCTCGGCCTGGATGGCAGCCTGCTGAGCGATATGGCGGACAGCCGTCGCGATCTGGGTGAAACGGTGATGTTCGTCATCGCCGCCGATGAGATCATCGGGCTGGTGGGCGTTGCCGATCCCGTCAAGGAGACAACCCCTCAAGCTATCGAGGCACTGCATGCAGCGGGGCTCCGTCTCATCATAGTAACCGGCGACAATGAGCGGACGGCCCGATCGGTTGCGGCACGGCTCGGTATCGGTGAGGTGATGGCGGATGTCTTGCCGGAGGACAAGGCCAGGATTGTTCGGGAACTGCGCACCAGCGGCCATGCCGTGGCTATGGCGGGGGATGGCATCAACGATGCGCCTGCTCTGGTAGAAGCCGATGTCGGAATTGCTATGGGAACGGGCGCCGACGTCGCCATCGAAAGTGCCGGCATTACCCTTGTGAAAGGCGACCTCAACGGCATCGTCCGCGCACGACGCCTGGCCGACATAACCATGCGCAACATCAAACAGAACTTGTTCTTTGCCTTGATCTACAATGCGGCAGGCGTGCCTCTTGCGGCAGGCATTCTCTATCCGTTCCTGGGAGTCCTGATGTCGCCAATTTTCGCGGCCGCCGCCATGAGCCTATCCTCGGTGTCCGTGATCACCAACGCTTTGAGGCTGCGGCATGCCAAGGTTTGATGCCACCAGGTTAATGCCGGAGACTGTACCATGAATATCGGAGAGGCCTCGTCGAAGAGCGGCCTTCCTGCGAAGACCATCCGCTACTACGAAGACATCGGCCTAGTCGAAGCGAGTGCCCGACGGGACAATGGCTATCGAGATTATAGTGAGCAGGATCTATACCTGCTGAAATTCGTACAGCGAGCACGATCGCTCGGCTTCACGGTCGAGGAATGCCGTGAGCTGCTGGATCTCTACGGAAATCGCAGCCGCGCTAGCGCCGACGTCAAGGCGCTCGCCATCGGCAGGATCGCCGACATCGAGCGTAAGATCACCGAGTTGCAGGGGATGCAGGCGACGCTGCAGCATCTGATCGACAAATGCCATGGCGACGACCGTCCCGACTGCCCGATACTCGATGACCTCTCCGGTGAAGACATGTTACCATAAACAAAGGGCGCAGTGCTTCCACGTTTAGCCCGAGGCATCGCAAGATTGCGCATTGCCACAGACTTCATGACGCTCAAAACCGTCATATTGGTGCGAGTCCACTTCGGCTGGACATCTGACATCAAGAGGCATCGAGCTGTCATCTACTCAATCTCCCCGAGAGGCCCCCAAATTCATCGAGGGCTCAAAGGCACTGCATCGGGACGGATCATCAGCTGAAGGAAATCAGCCGCAATCATCCCTACCAACTCGCCTACCTCAGGGAGTTTCCAATACAAAGCTGGAACTTTTCAAAGCTCGGCTGACCGGTCTTTGGACGATCTACGAAACCGCTATCACCACGTTCAAAGATCGATGGCGTTGGCGTGCTCCCATTCCGAGAAGTGATGCATGAAGTCGTTCCATTCCAGATGCTTGAGCTTGGCGTAGGACTTGCAGAGTTCTTCACCAAGAATTGCCGGCAGGGCAGAACTCTCTTCGAACAACCGGAGCGCATCGACCATGTTCAAGGGGAGCTTGGGCGCATCCTCCACCATATGCCCCTCGGCATACATGTCGATATCGTAACGCTTGCCTGGATCGGTGCTGTTTTCAACGCCATGTAGGCCCGCCCCGATGACGGCTGCTTGAAGAAGGTAAGGATTGGCAGCTCCGTCGGCGAGGCGAACCTCGATACGGTTGTCGTCGGGGATCCTGATCATATGGGTCCGATTGTTACCTGAGTAGGTCACGGTGTTGGGCGCCCAGGTGGCACCAGAAGCCGTGCGCGGTGCATTGATTCGCTTGTAGCTATTCACGACCGGATTGGTGATCAGCGTAAGCGACGGCGCATGATCAAGGAGCCCACCGATAAAGTTGTAGGCTACACTGGAGAGGCCGAGTTCACCGGCATTGTCCTTCATCAGATTGTTATCGGATGAAGCATCCCAAACTGACACGTGAACGTGGCAGCCATTACCAGTAAGGTTGGGAATTGGTTTCGGCATGAAGCTTGCACGAAAGCCATATTTTTCAGCCAGAGTCTTGACCATATATTTATAGAAGACATGGCGATCCGCGGTAACCAGGGCATTGTCGAATCCCCAATTCTGCTCAAACTGCCCATTCGCGTCTTCATGGTCGTTTTGGTATGGGCCCCAGCCGAGGGATTGCATGTTGTCGCAGAGTTCAGTGATGAAGTCATAGCGCCGCATGACGGCTTGCTGATCATAGCAGGGCTTCGGCCTGGTATCATAGGCATCCGCGATACTGCGTCCATCGGGCGACAGCAGGAAAAACTCGCATTCGACGCCGCTCTTGACCTCGTAGCCCTTCTTCCGTGCATCGGTGAGAACACGCTTCAACGTGCTGCGCGGGCAGTGGTCCACATTCTTGCCATCAAGATAAAGATCGCTTGGGAGCCAGGCGACCTCCGGCTTCCAGGGAAGCTGGATCATACGCTCGCCGTCCGGCAGGCCGAACATATCTGAATCAGCAGGCGTCATGTCCAGATGTGCGGCGAAACCGGCAAATCCGGCGCCTTCGGCTTGCATGTCTGCGATTGCCGCGGCCGGCACCAGCTTTGATCGCGTCACACCGAATAGATCGGTGAAGCTCACCAAGAAATACCGGATTCCCTTTTCCTTCGCCACCTCGCCAAGATCAGACATCGTCCTGCTACTCCCTGTATCCACATCTCATCGTTGCTATTAAGATGATCGGTCAGCCGCATCAAGCCAATCCGATCGTTTCAGACTATCGACACCCAGGGCCATTAAGCACCTTCGGTCATTGTCAAGATGGCTACCGAAGGCTCCAGGTAATTGGGCCTAAGGTGCCGAGCTGCCAGGCACCCAGTTGGTTCCAGCTAGAGGTATGCCTGACATCGCCGACGCCTCCACGGTAAGAGCCACCATATCCTCAGGCTCGAGATTGTGTACGTGGCTCTTGCCGCACGCACGTGCGATCGTTTGTACCTCAAGCGTCAAAACCCGCAGGTAGTTGGCGAGACGATGGCCGGCTCTGATGGGGTCGAGGCGCTTTTGCAATTCGGGATCCTGGGTGGTAATACCAGCGGGATCAGTGCCATCCTGATAGTCTTCCCAGCAGCCTGCCGCCGTGCCGAGTTTCCTGTAATCCTCCTCCCAGTGGGGATCCTGATCGCCAAGGGCGATAAGGGCAGCAGTTCCGATCGAGCAGGCATCCGCGCCCATTGCAAGAGCCTTTGCCACGTCAGCCCCCGAGCGAATACCGCCGCCGACGATAAGCTGCACCTTTCGGTGCATATCCAAGTCCTTGAGCGCCTGCACTGCTTCCTTGACAGCCACCAAGGTCGGTTGTCCGATATGCTCGATGAATACATCCTGGGTCGCCGCCGTGCCGCCCTGCATGCCATCAACAACGACGACATCCGCGCCTGCCTTCACCGCGAGAGCGGTATCGTAATAGGGACGGGCCGCACCGCATTTCACGTAGATCGGCTTTTCCCAGTCAGTGATCTCGCGTAGCTCGAGGATCTTGATCGCAAGATCGTCCGGGCCGGTCCAATCGGGATGACGGCAGGCTGAACGTTGGTCGATTCCAACCGGCAACGTTCGCATTTGCCCAACCCGTTCGGTGATCTTTTGGCCAAGCAGCATACCGCCGCCACCTGGCTTGGCTCCCTGCCCCACCACGACTTCGATCGCATCGGCCTTACGCAGATCGTCTGGATTCATGCCATAACGCGAGGGAAGGTACTGGTAGACGAGCTGAGTGGAATGGCCCCGTTCCTCAGGCGTCATACCGCCGTCACCGGTCGTCGTCGTGGTCCCGAGCTCGCTGGCGCCTCTTCCCAACGCTTCCTTGGCGTTGGCCGACAATGAGCCAAAACTCATGCCGGCGATCGTTACCGGAATTTTCAACTCGATCGGTTTCTTTGCATAACGCGTACCCACGGTCACGCTTGTGGTGCACTTCTCCCGATAGCCCTCCAGCGGATACCGGGATACCGAAGCTCCCTTCATCAGCAGATCATCGAAGGTCGGAATGTAGC
Source organism: Geminicoccaceae bacterium (assembly GCA_965204405.1). Lineage (GTDB taxonomy): Bacteria > Pseudomonadota > Alphaproteobacteria > Geminicoccales > Geminicoccaceae > JANQPX01. The sequence continues at coordinate 2,643,046 of CBDBEN010000005.1, read as the reverse complement.
GTTTTGCGCCGAATCCGCGGATTCGGTAGAGCCCAGTTTGTGCGGCCTCGCGGATATAGTCGATGGTGAAGTCATCGAATGTGTGGGACTTGCGAAGTTTCATCGTTCGCATATCTGACATACCGGCTACTCCTTCAATATGCGTCAACGTTTTCGATGTTGAAGTTATAAAGCTGACGCGCAGAGCCATAACGCCGGAATTCGCTTGCCTTCACGTCATGGCATTCCGCCCTGTCGAGGAGCTGCTGTAATTCGTCCAGATGCTCGTCCCTCATTTCCTTCTCGACGCAATCTGCACCCAAGCCCTTCACGCTGCCGCGAACGTAGATACGCGTCTCGTAGAGCGAATCGCCGAGTGCTTCCCCGGCATCGCCGCAAACCACGAGTGTGCCGGCTTGTGCCATGAAGCAGCTCATATGGCCGACGTCGCCTTTCACCACGATATCGGCCCCCTTCAGCGAAATGCCGCATCGCGCGGCGGCGTTCCCCTCGATGACCAAGAGGCCGCCATGGGCCGTGGCTCCCGCTGACTGACTGGCATCGCCCTTAACGCGGACATGACCTGACATCATGTTCTCTGCGACACCCTGGCCGGCACTACCGTCGATAAGAACGGTCGCCTCCTTGTTCATGCCGGCGCAGTAGTAGCCAACATTGCCGCTTATCTCGACGTGAACCGGCGCATCAAGGCCACAGGCCAGAGCATGGGTGCCCTTGGGATTGCGGATGCGGAAGGCACCTGCATCGCCCTCCTGCTGCCGCAGGGCGACATTGACCTCGCGCAGCGATGTCTCGGCGAGATCGATTTCCCGGACATTGGTCCGCTGCGACATCAGGCGGTTCCTCCCCAGCTGTAGACGGTGGCAGGTTCCGGTTCCCATACTTTCGCCTGCTCAATCCCCGGCAGTTCGACCAAAGCATGATACTCCGAAGCGAAGGCGACATAATCGTCCGTCTCCGCCAGAACTGCGGGCTTGCAGGCGATCGGGTCACGCATCACTGCAAATCCGGTTCGTGTGCCGGCCACAAAGGTGTAGAAACCGTCCAAAGCGTCAAGGCAGTCCTCGAAGGCTTGATGCAAGGATCGCCCTTCTTGCAGGCGGCTGGATATATAGGCAGCACCCACTTCAGTGTCATTTTCGGTGCGAAACTGCATGCCTTTATGGGTATGTAGATGCTCGCGCAGCCGGTTGTGGTTAGAGAGCGAACCGTTATGCACCAGGCAAAGATCAGCCCCGGTTGAAAAAGGATGCGATCCTGCCGTGGTGACCGCGCTCTCGGTCGCCATGCGCGTATGACCGATAATATGGCTGCCGCTCATTTTTTCGACGCCGAACCGCTTCGCGACATCACCGGGCAGGCCCATTTCCTTGTAGATCTCGATCGCATCGCCATAGCTCATGACCTGGAGATTCGGATCATGGTCTTCGATCGCAATGACGGCGTCATCCGGCGCCGCATCCGTCATGATCACCGAATGGGTGCTGTTGCTCTGAACCTCTATGCTGGAACCCAATTGATTGCGCAGCGTGTCCGCCAAGCCGTCCCAGTCGAAGTCCGGATCAGGATGAAATGCCGTGATCTTGGTCGCCCCGCCCGGCGCCGGATCACGGTAAATTGCCAAGCCTGCGCTGTCCGGACCGCGACCCGTCATTTCGATAAGCATCGGCGTAAACAGAAGACCGAGCCGATCTTCGAATGAACGGTCTTTAAGATATAGTCCTACGATTCCGCACATCGTCACGCCCCTCTTTCAACGCTGACTATCGATGTTTCCCTCTAGGAAAAATATTTTCATTTTAGTGGATATGTCAAGCTTAATATGAAGTGATGATCCCGGTAGGGTCAATGATTGCTCTGTGTTGGCAGAAAATGGCATGACGTGGTTACCGTTAGGTTAACGCCGTTCAACTTCAGCGGGTAGAGTTGGAGAACTGATTTCACCATGATCGATGGACGGTCGCCGCAGATATTGCCGCAAGGGGGTATGCCGCTACCATGACGTTGCGTGATGCGCATGAACTACAGGAATCCGATCGCCAGAATCTCCTTGAGAAAGCAATCGGTCGTCAGCTCCGAGAGTTTCGTAAAACCTTGGGCTTAAGCGTGGCGGAATTGGCAAAGGCATCGGACATCTCGGTGGGGATGATCTCCAAGATCGAGAATGGCCAGACCTCGCCATCGCTCTCGACACTGCAAAATCTTTCCAACGCTCTGAACATTCCGGTCACGGCGCTATTCCGCCAATATGAGGAGCATCGAAGCGCCTCCCATGTCCCGGCAGGCCAAGGGGTGAACATCGAGCGTCGCGGCACGCGCGCGGGACATCATTATACGTTGCTGGGTCATGGTGTGCGCGGCGACGTCGATCTCGAGCCCTATCTGATCACGCTTGCAGAGGAATCGGATGTGTTCCCGCTCTTCCAGCATGAAGGTGTCGAGTTTATTCATATGCTTGAGGGGGAAATGGACTACCGCCATGGTGACAAAGTCTATTGCTTGAAGCCAGGCGACAGCCTTCTGTTCGACCCGAACGCTGCCCACGGCCCTGAAGACCTCAAGACGTTACCGGTTCGGTTTCTCGCCATTATCGGCTATGGGACGCAGCGAAAATAAGCCTCGCTCTTTCTCACCCCCTACCAATTTATCGTCTAAAAAAATGACGATAACTCAGCCGGTTATACCAACCCGCCTGGCGACTGACTCGATTGTGACCTCCCGTTTTTGACAATTCTCCTATGATCCACCCAATGATTTTGGGGGGAATTATGGTTCGAATTCGAGATGACTATTCATCAGCTGATCTTCGTCGTCTGGCGAAGTCAGCGAGGACGTGTGCAGCCTCTCGGCGGATGTTGGCTTTGGCGCTGATTCTCGAAGGTGCCAAGCGAGCCGAGGCGGCAGAGGCGTGCGGGATGGATCGACAAACGCTGCGAGACTGGGTTCATCGCTTTAATGCAGAGGGGCCGGAAGGGCTCTATAGTAAGCAAGGTGCTGGCCCTCCCTGTCGACTGAGCGAGGCACAACAACAGGAGTTTGCCGCCTTGATCGAAGCGGGTCCCGATCTGGCCAAGCATGGCGTGGTTCGCTTTCGGCTTTGTGATCTCTGTGCCCTGGTGGAGGAGCGCTTTGGCGTCATCTATGAGGAGCGTGGCATGTCCAAGCTGATCAGGAGAATGGGGTTTCGCAAGATCAGCGCCCGGCCGCAGCACCCAAAAAGCGATCCCGAGGTCCAGGCCGAGTACAAAAAAATTCCAAGATCTGGTCGGGGACGCCGTCGGCGATAGAGCCGCTGAATGCCCGATAGAAATCTGGTTTGCCGATGAAGCTCGGGTCGGTCAGAAAGGTCAACTGACCCGCCAATGGGCGCGCCGGGGCAGCCGACCAAGGCAGCCAAAGGATCAGCGCTACAAAGCCGCCTACCTGTTTGCCGCGGCCTGTCCGGAAACCAACAAATCGGCGGCCCTGGTGCTCCCCCATGCCAACACCGAAGCCATGAACCTACATCTCGCGGAAATCAGCACGCAGGTCACCGAAGGCGCCCATGCCGTCGTTATCCTCGACCAAGCAGGCTGGCATACCGCCAACGATCTCGATCTGCCCGACAACATCTCGCTGCTCTTCCTGCCGCCCTATTCTCCGGAGCTGAACCCGATTGAAAATCTCTTTCAGTTCCTCAGACACAACTTCCTCAATGCCAGGGTCTATGACACCTACGAAGACATCGTGGACGCCTGCTGCTGGGCCTGGACCAGCCTCCTCAACATTGAAGGTCAGCTCAAAAGCATCACCACAAGATCATGGGCAAAAACGGTCAATGCCTAGGCGGGTTGGTATTACTCGACTCTACATATACATAAAACATCAAGGGCTCACATGAGAGGATTGATCTCCGCGCGACGTTGTGCCACATCTTCAAGAGAATAAAATTTTCATACCAGTAAACACGTTTTATCAAAAAGCAGTAGCGTTGCGTGGCATGAACATGGGGAGTGCTGCGTGGCATGACGTTAACCAACCCCAGGGGAGGATGGGTATGGACACCGATATTGGGGCCCTGACGGTAATATTCACGGAATTTTACTATTGGGTGACGATACCGTTGATGTTTCTCATACATGTTGGTTTTTGCATGTATGAGGTTGGCGCGTCGCGTCAAAAGAACATGATGCACACGCTGATGAAGAACACGATGGTGATCCCTTTGGTGACGATCACGTTTTTCTTCTTTGGCTGGTGGATTTACTTCGCGTTTCCCAATGGTCCGTTCATCTTCAACGGCCAGGGTCTGGTGGAGGCGACCTCGAACGCGGTGCCGTGGTCGGAACTGATGGGGACGCATCTTGGCGGGCCGCCTGCGACCGACAGCACCACGGCGGACGACAATGCGTTCTGGGCCAGGATCAACGGCGTGTTCTGGGCGGCATTTTTGCTGTTTTCCTGGACGGCGGCCTCGATCGTCTCGGGTGCGGTGATCGAGCGGATCCGCTCTGCCGCGTTCTGGCTGATCGCGGTGCTGGTGGGGTCCTGCACCTGGATCATCGATGCCGCCTGGGGCTGGCATTGGGACGGCTGGATGGTGAAGATGCTTGGCTATCATGACGCCTATGCATCAGGCGTGATCCATGCGATCGCCGGCGGTGCGGCCCTTGGCGTTCTGGTGCATCTCGGCCCGCGCATCGGCAAGTTCCGCGCCGATGGCACGCCGCGCAATATCGCCCCCCACAACCCCTGGCTGGTGACCATCGGCCTGTTCCTGATCTACACTGGTTTTTGGGGTTTCTACGTGGCCTGCAACGTGCCGATCATCGCTGAGACGGATATCGGGGCGACCGGTGTCGGCTTCACCGCGACCACGATCTATCTGACACCGACCACGCTGTCCGCGATCGTGTTCAACTTCCTGATGTCTCTCTCGGGCGGGCTGATTGCCGGCTATATCGTGTCGCGCGGTGATGCGTTCTGGACCTACAGCGCGGGTCTTGCCGGCATCATCACGGCCTCTGCGGGCAATGATCTCTACCATCCGATCCAGGCGATGTTCATCGGTGCTGCCGGTGCGGTGATCGCCTACAAGATGCACAATTGGGTGGAGCGGACGTTCAAGATCGACGATGCCGTCGGGGCTGTCGCGGTGCATGGCTATGCCGGTTTTGCCGGCTTGGTGATCGCCGGTTTCATGCTCTGGGGTCACCCAAGCTCGGGTTTCGAGGGTTATGCGGCGATCAACCCGCTGGGTCAGTTTGCGGGTGCGGTGATCATGTTCTTCGTGCTCGGCTTTTTGCCGGCCTGGATTTTGGCGGGGATCTTGAAGAGCTTCGGGGCGCTGCGCATTCCTTACCAGGTTGAGCTGGTGGGTCTGGATCTTGCGGACTATCACGGCCGCTATCTGGATGAGAAGGATGTTCAAGACGCTGAAATCAAGGAAGCCGTGGAGCGGGGCATGCTGCCCAAGCCTGCCGGCGGTGACGACTGAGGGAGAACGAGACCATGTCAACAACCGAAGTAACCACCTGGGCCGTCGATCTCGCGACCGTCGGCCCGATCTATCCCTTCGTCGGCACCGAGATGATGTGGTTCATCCTCGGCCTGCTGTTCTGGGTCGGGTTCCATGTCTGGCAAATCGGGTTCGAGCGGGACGGTTACGACAAAGACCTATCCGCGCTGTCAAAACCCGAGGACGTGCAACGGATCATGAAAACCGGACAGTGGGAATAGGCATTCCCCGCCGACTACTTTGCAGAAAAAACCTGAAGCCCGCATGAGGGCTGATGATTGAGTAGTGGCTGGCGGGGACACCCGGCAGCCACTTTTTTTGCCGATCATGAACGCCGGCCGTCAATGCCTAACCTTCATCTCATGACGAAGCGTGACCTCTACTGTTGGTCCGCTCGGCGGACGGCGGTTCGCCATACCGCTCACGATACGCTTTTGAAAAATGGGCAGAGCTGGAAAAACCGGTCACCAGTGCGATCTCGACCATCGGCAGCGTCGAGTTTTGAAGCAGGTTCCTAGCTTTTTCCAACCTAAGGTTGCGGTATGTAGTCATGGTCGACTGTCCTAGCTCCTCATCGAACAACCGGTTGAGCTGCCGTTTGCTCACGCCGATAAAGCGCGCAAGGTCATCCAGATTCAGAGGATCGGCCAGACGGTTCTCCATGGCCTCGATGGCATCGACGACCGCACGGTTTGTGGTCTCGAAGCGATCGACGACACCGGCGCGCTGCGGGGCCCCGGAAGAGCGAATATCGGTATGCATGAACCAATCGCTCACCTTCCGGGCAAAGACGGGACCATGGTGCTCCGCAATCAGCGCATGCATGAGATCCAAAGGGGCTATGCCGCCGGCACAGGTCACCCGATCGCGATCGACGACATAGAGAGTACGCTCGATCATCAGATCAGGCGATATCTCGGCGAGAGCCTCCGCATGCTCCCAATGAACGGTCATGCGCCGCCCCTGCATCAGCCCCGCCGCAGCCAAGATCACCGGCCCGCCGGAAACGCCGCCGAGGCGGATACCCATACGCGAAAGCCGCCGTAGCCAATTGAAGACCCGCTCGTCTTGAAATTCAGCAGGATTACCACCGGCGACGACCAGCAGCAGATCGAAATCAACGTCCTTTGCAACCTCACCTGAAGCATCGACTCGCGTGCCGTTCGAACTGGTTGCATATAGCCCCTTGGCTGGAATGTTGCGCAGGTTGTATACATCACCACGCCCGAGGCTGAGCGCCAGGAGATTGGCGGCTCTGAGCGGTTCCACTACTGAAGCGTATGACATCAAAGCGAAGTCATCTATGAGTAGAACACCTACCTGAAAAGGCTGTGCTGATGAGCGAATTTTGTCCATATTTTATGCTATTTTGTCCATATAATGAAAGTCAAGGACAATGCCTGTCAGCCAATATGCAGCGATAAGAATCAAGGAAGCAACGCATGCGGTACTCGGGGTGGAAGGTTGTTTGGGAAGGACTTACCGGCCATAAGGGCTGGAAGCCTGTCTGGCGCGAGCCGGAGCCCAAGTCCCACTACGATGTCGTCATCGTCGGCGGTGGTGGGCATGGTTTGGCGACGGCCTATTACCTGGCAAAGAGGTATGGCGTCCGCAATATCGCCGTCCTTGAGAAGGGCTGGATCGGCTCTGGCAATGTCGGCCGGAACACCACGATCATCCGCTCCAACTACCTCCTGCCCGGCAATGAGCCGTTCTATGAGTTGTCGCTGAAACTGTGGGAGAACCTGGAGCAAGACTTCAACTACAATGCGATGGTCTCCCAGCGCGGGGTTTTGAACCTCTACCATAACGACCCGCAACGCGATGCCTTTGCCCGCCGTGGCAACGCCATGCGCCTCGCCGGTGCCGATGCCGACCTCCTGGATACCGACGGCGTACGGGACTTGTATCCTTATCTCGATTTCAACAATGCGCGCTTTCCCATCAAAGGCGGGTTGCTGCAGCGCCGCGGCGGCACGGTGCGCCACGATGCCGTTGCTTGGGGCTATGCCCGCGGTGCTGATGCCGAAGGTGTCGATATCATCCAGAACTGCGAAGTCACGGGCTTCGATATTCAAGACGGCGTTTGCCGCGGCGTCGAGACCAGCCGCGGCACGATCCGTGCCGACAAGGTCGGGGTTGCGGTTGCGGGGTCGTCAAGCCGGGTCATGGCGATGGCTGATATGCGCCTTCCGATTGAGAGCCACGTTCTCCAGGCATTCGTGACCGAAGGCCTGAAGCCGATCCTGCCGGGGGTCATCACCTTCGGCGCCGGTCACTTCTATTGCAGCCAGTCGGACAAGGGCGGTCTTGTTTTCGGCGGTGATATCGATGGCTACAACACCTACGCGCAGCGCGGCAATCTGCCGGTCGTCGAAGACGTTTGCGAGGGCGGTATGGCGATCTTGCCGATCCTGGGCAGGGTCAGGGTGTTGCGAAGCTGGGGCGGCCTCGTGGACATGTCGATGGATGGCTCTCCCTTCATCGACGAGACCCATGTCGAGGGCCTCTACTTCAATGGCGGCTGGTGCTATGGCGGGTTCAAGGCAACCCCCGCTTCCGGCCTCTGCTACGCTCATCTCCTTGCCCACGATGAACCACATCCCACCGGGACGGCCTTTAGGTTCGACCGCTTCCGTGCCGGTGCGATGATCGACGAAAAGGGCCAGGGTGCCCAACCGAACCTGCATTGAGGAGCCAAAATCATGATGATCCATCACCCGCTCCTGGGACCGCGTGACGCCGCTGAATTCGTTTATCTGGGTGACGCGTCACTCATCGACAGGCCCGATTGGCAAGACGAGCAGGCGGCTGAAAAATTCCACGATTACTTATACCTGCGCGACAATCCTGCAGGTGAACACCAGGAACTCTGGTATCACGAGCAGGGCGACCGTTCCTGGCTGGTAGTGACGCGCGATACCCTAACTCACGACATCCAGAAGGTCGAACTTGCCCGTGACGTCGCAAGGCAGCGCCGCAAGGTCGAGGTGAAGCCGGAGGTCGTTCAGGACAACCGTGATGTCGGATCCAAACCCGACATCGTCCAGGACAATCGCGAAATCGCGGCAGCCTCTCCCGCCGCCAAGGCAAAAAGGGTGGGACGGTGACCCAGATCAACCGCATTGATGGCGGCCTGATCGATCGCGAGCGTACGCTGGCCTTCACCTTTAACGGCAAGCAGCTTGCAGGCCATCCTGGCGACACGCTCGCCTCGGCGCTGCTCGCCAACGGGCAGCGGCTGGTCGGTCGGTCGTTCAAATATCACCGGCCTCGGGGCATCTTCACCGCCGGGTCCGAGGAACCGAATGCGCTGGTCGAACTTGGGACCGGCGGACGTCAGGAGCCCAATACACGGGCAACGATAACAGAACTGTTCGACGGCCTTAGCGCTGCCAGCCAGAACTATCGCGGCTCACTAGAATACGACCTGATGGCGGTCAACGACCTGTTCGCTCCGTTTCTGACCGCAGGCTTCTACTACAAGACGTTCATGTGGCCGAAAGCGTTCTGGGAAAAGATCTACGAGCCTATAATTCGTAAGTCGGCAGGGCTTGGCAGCATCTCGTTTGATCCCGATACCGATGGCTATGACCAGGGTTTCCTGCACACCGACCTGCTGGTCATCGGCGCCGGCCCCAGCGGCCTGGCAGCTGCTCTTGCAGCAGGCCGCGCCGGCATCCGGGTGATTCTCGCCGATGAGGATTTCCGCCTTGGCGGCCGGTTGAATGCGGAAACCCACGGTGTCGACGGTCAGGCCGGGGCGGATTGGGCTGCTTCAGCTGTCGCAGAACTGTCCTCGATGGACAATGTCCGGCTGATGACGCGCACCTCCGTCTATGGCGCGTATGACCACGGCATTTACGGAGCGCTCGAGCGCAGGACGGATCATCTGGCGGACGCCGGTGGCAAGCCGAGACAGGTGCTTTGGCGGATCTACGCCAAGCGCTCCATTCTCGCCGCTGGTGCAATCGAGCGTTCGATCGCGTTCCCTGACAATGACCGGCCGGGTGTTATGCTCGCCGGTGCCGTGCGCGCCTATGCCAACCGTTTCGGCGTGGCGCCTGGACGCGAAGTCGCCGTCTTTACCTGCAATGATGACGGATGGCGCACCGCCACCGATCTTGCCTCCAGAGGCATCAAGATTTCGGCAATTGTCGACACCCGCTCTGTCAAGCCCCTCGCTGTCGTACCTGGTGCTACCGTGGCGATGGGCGAGCGGGTCGCCGGCACGAAGGGCCGAAAGGGACTAACATCGATCCAGCTTTCTGATGGACGAACCATCGACGTGGACTGCCTGGCCGTCTCCGGCGGCTGGAACCCCAATGTACATCTCACCTGCCACCATCGCGGACGGCCGATCTGGCGGGACGATATTGCCGCCTTCGCCCCTGGCGAAGAGTTGCCGCCCGGCATGGCCGTCTCCGGTGCCGCGAACGGCTCGCTGACGCTGGCAGCCTGCCTTCGGGACGGCTGGAGCCTTGGCGACAAGGCAGCTTCCGATTTGGGCGGCAAGACGTCGGGCGGCAAAGCCCCTTCAGCCGAGGACGAGGCAGCGGAGATCTCGGCGTTCTGGCATGTGACGGACGGCCAGGGCCGTGCCTGGCTCGATTTGCAGAACGACGTTACCGTCAAGGACGTCAAGCTTGCCCATCAGGAGGGGTTCAGCGCGGTCGAGCATCTCAAGCGCTATACGACCCTCGGTATGGCTACCGATCAGGGCAAGACTGCCAATGTCCCTGCCCTCGCCATCATGGCGGACCTCACCGGAAAATCGATTGCCGAGACAGGAACAACGATCTTCCGCCCGCCTTACACGCCTGTCCCGCTCGGCGCCTTTGCCGGCCGCGCACGCGGCAAGGATTTCCGCCCCTACCGTCTGACGCCAAGCCATCGCTGGGCGGAAGAACAGGGGGCCGTATTCGTCGAGACCGGCATGTGGCTGCGAGCTCAATGGTTCCCGCGCGACGGCGAGACTCATTGGCGGCAATCCGTTGACCGCGAAGTATCAACGACGAGGCGCGCTGTCGGCGTCTGCGACGTGACCACCCTTGGCAAGATCGACATTCAGGGCCGCGATGCCGCCGAGTTTCTGAACAAGGTCTATGTCAACGGTTTCGCCAAACTTGCGGTCGGCAAGGTCCGCTACGGGCTGATGCTGCGCGAAGACGGCATCGCCATGGACGATGGCACCACCGCCAGACTCGGTGAAAACCACTATGTCATGACCACCACCACCGCCAATGCGGGACCGGTCTTCCGGCATCTCGAATTCTGCCGCCAATGCCTCTGGCCAGATTTGGACGTGCATCTGATCTCGACCACCGACGGCTGGGCTCAATTCGCAGTGGCCGGGCCTAAATCGCGGGACCTGCTGCGCAAGATTGTCGATCATGAGTATGACGTTTCCAACGAAGCGTTTCCGTTCATGGCCTGCGCGGAGCTGAGCGTTTGCGGCGGCACCTCCGCCAGACTATTCCGTATCTCGTTCTCGGGTGAACTCGCCTATGAGATCGCCGTACCTGCACGCTATGGCTATTCGATGATGAAGGCGCTGATGGCCGCGGGCGAGGAATTCGGCGTCACTGCCTACGGCACGGAAGCCCTCGGCGTCATGCGTATCGAGAAGGGCCACGCTGCCGGCAACGAACTCTGCGGCACCACCACGGCGCAGGATCTCGGCATGGGGCGGATGATTTCGAAAAAGAAGGACAGCATCGGCAATACGCTCTCCGAGCGCCCGGCCCTCAATCGCGAAGATGGTCTACGGCTGATGGGCTTTAGGCCGGTGGACCCGAGTCAAACCGTCCCAGCCGGCGCGCATCTTATCGCCAAGGGCAAGGATGCCGTCCTGGAAAATGACGAAGGCTGGCTTACCTCCGCAGCCTACTCGCCGGAGCTTGAGAGTTCGATTGCCCTTGGCTTCATCAAACGTGGCCAGGAGCGTCTCGGCGAGGTGGTGGTCGCAGCAGATCCTGTGCGCGGCAAGGCGATCGATATCGAGATCGTTTCTCCCCATTTTGTCGATCCGGAAGGAGAACGGCTCCGTGTCTGATCTAAGCCTGACCCCAGAACCACCGCTCGGCGGATTCCAGGCAAGCTTTGCCGACACCACGCTTGCCGAGGCCGCCAATCTTGCTGTCGTTTCGATCGCCGTACCAGCGGGAGGTGATGCAGCCTTTGCATCAGCTCTTACCGCTGCCTATGGCACAAGCAGGCCGGAACCCGGCGGATCGACGCACTCTTCCGATGGCAAAACCCGCTTCATCTGGATGGCACGCGATCAGATCTTCGCGCTGTTCGAGGATGGCGGTGACGATGCGGCAGCCGGTGTCATTGGGAAACTCAAGAACACGGCCTATGGCACGCTGCAGTCGGATAGCTGGGCCGCCTTGCGTTTGACGGGATCGAAGGCACGCGTAGCCCTCGAGCGGATCTGTCCCCTTGATCTTCATCCCATGGCCTTTCCCCAGGGCCGCGTCGCGCGAACGGTCATGGAGCATCTAGGTACGATCATCCTCCGTGAAGGCGAGGACAGCTTCCTGCTGCTATCCGCCTCATCATCGGCCGGCTCCTTTCTGCATGCCGTGAAGACATCGATCGAGAACGTTTCCTGATCGACCCGGCGCTCCGTCACCCGGCGTGAACGACAGAGTTCACAGATGGAATATCAGCCTGCGGTCGCCCATCAAGCTTGTTGGGCATCGCGAAGATAGATGAGCCAGTAGACCAAAGCGACGAACACGCCGCCTCCAACGATATTACCCAGTGTCACCGGCAGGAGGTTGGCGGCAAAGCCGACGATCGTTATCCCGCTGCCGCCTGTCAGCATGGCAATCGGAATCAAATACATGTTGGCGATCGAATGCTCGAAACCGAGTGCCACGAAGGCGGAGACCGGAAAGACGATCGCCAAGATCTTGCTGCTGACGCTGTGCGCGGCAAAGCTGAGCCAGACCGCGAGGCAAACGAGGACATTGCAGAGAACGCCCCGCCAGAAAGCATCGGCGGCGCTGAGCGCAATTTTCGATTGTGCGACCGCGGTTGCGGTCAATGCTAATGCGCCGTCACCAAGCGAAAGCGTTCCCGACCAATGCGCCATCAGCGCCATGCCCAAACTTCCGGCCATGTTCGCGATATAGACCAAGCTCCAATTGCGCAGCAGCTGGGCTGATGTGATCTTGCGATCGGCCCAAGCCATGACGATCAGGTTGTTGCCGGTGAACAATTCCGCACCGCCGATTACCACTAGAATGAGGCCGAGTGAAAAGGCGATGCCGCCCAGCCACCGTCCGGGGCCCAGGCCTAGGTCGTTTCCAGTCATCACCAGGGTAAACAACATACCGCCAAACGCGATGAAGGCACCGGCCAGAACACCAAGTGCCATGGTCGGGACCAGCGGCATCCTGGCTTTCTTCACGCCCACATTCTCGACCAATCGCGCGATGTCGGCAGGCGGGTAGGCGTCAAGCGGTCCGGAGAGAATAGCGTTTCCCTTCTCGCTCTTTGGATTGTCCATCGGACTCCCCCAAAGGTTAGCCGCCAAGTCTACCGGTCGTGCAGGCTCTCGATGTAAGCGATCAGATCATCGATCTCGCGAACGGATAGATCCAAATTCGGCATCGGCGGATGAGGATCGGCAAGCCAGGCTCGAAGATCCTCACTACGTTCGCCTGCGGTCTTCGCAATCGAACTGAATGCCGGCGCACTGTCACCACCGCTGGCTTGATCCGCCGCGACCAGATGACAACTGCTGCACCACTCCCTCGCCAACTTTTCGCCGTAGCCTGGATCCGCCGCTGAGGCGACTATCGACATTGTCAGTATTATGGATGTCACGACAGTCGCGAGCGCAGCCGAACCGATATGTATCATCGTCATCGCCAGTCCCTCATCTGTAGTCGAGCGGAAGCCCGTTTTCGTGGTACTCCTGCTCGAAGGTTTCGGGCCAGCCTTCGCCCATCCAGTACGGCTTCTCGATAACCCAGTCACGCATCGCATCCGGAATCTCTTCCATCGAGAAATTGCGCTGCGCCTCACCACTCGCTGCGAACGCGGCAAGATCGGCAATTTCGTCGCCAGTAAGCTCGATCTGATAGCCAAGCTCCAGCGACTGCAGCTCCAGCATTGCAGACGCGCCCTGCCACATCCGGGCCACAAAATTCATGAGATCGAGCTGATTGACACCTTCGGCGGCATCCAACGATGGCGCTGCGTTCCCGCCGGCACCATTGATCGCGTGACACAGGAAGCAACCCTTGGCGACAAACAGCCGGCGGCCCCGGTCCGGATCGATCATCGGCAATACGACTTCGCGGAGCGATGTGGCAGAAGGCGCCGAGGCGTCATCTTCGCCGTCGGCGAAAGCGATCTGAGCTGTAAGAAAGATCAACAAGGCCACTTTGCCTCCAGCAATCAACGAAATGCGCAACTCTGGTCTCCCGGCAATTGATACTGTGTGTTTTTGCACGGCTGGATGTCATTCCGATTTGACGTCGATCAACCCGGTGTCATCTGCCGCGCATTTTTTTTGATCCTGCTCAACGGCCTCATTGCGAGGCGGCGCGATATTGTGGTGATCACCATGCCGCCGATTGCTGGCCCGACACAAAGGCTATGCGCTCTGGCAGTTCCTTGATCTTGATCAAGGCCAATCGCTTTCCCAACCGAAAGGATGGAACAGGCGCTTCGGATGCAGCGTCCGTCATGTGTGCCGCCAGGAAAAGTTCATGAGCCAGAGCCTACCGCAGACCCTGCAAACCATACGCGAAGACGAGGTCTTTTTTACGTCGGCAATGGGATTTCCTCCCGGTCACGACGCCCCGCAGCGGCTATCCGGCCCCCGTCTCGGCGTCAACTCGGAATTCATCAGGGAAAGGCTGATATCATGAACTTGGATACGACCTATATGGGCCTTGCGCTCAAGCATCCGATCGTGGCATCGGCCGGGCCGATCTCCCAGACACTTGATGGTATTCGCAAGCTGGAAGATGGCAACGCTGCCGCCATCGTCATGTTTTCACTGTTCGAAGAGCAAATCCGCCAGCAAGATGCTATAGCCGAGCATCTCCTGAAGACCAGCCACACGAGTTCCAGCAATTTGCCAAACGACTTCTCCGATGTCGCCGATCTCGAGGTTACTCCTGACCGATATCTCGACCTCGTGCAGAGCGCGGTCGATGCCTGCGACGTGCCGATCATCGCCAGCCTGAATGGTATCACCAACGAAGGATGGATCGGCTATGCCAAGCGCCTGGAGCAAGCGGGAGCCCATGCTCTAGAGCTGAACGTCTATTACATTCCGGCCGATCTCGAAACGATGGGTGCCGACGTGGAGCAGCGCTATGTCGACGTGCTGTCGGCCGTGAAGTCCGCCGTGACAATCCCCGTCGCGATCAAACTTGGCCCCTATTTCTCCGCCTTCGGATCAATGGCCAGAATCCTGGTGGACGCCGGTGCCGATGGCCTCGTCCTGTTCAATCGCTTCTACCAGCCGGATTTCAATCTTGAGACAATGACGGTAGAGCCAAGTCTGGAACTCAGCCAGCCAAACGAGATCCGCCTTCCCCTGCTCTGGATTGCCGTTCTCGCCGGCCGGATCGAAACATCAATCGCTGCGACCACAGGCGTGGGCACCTCCGAGCAGGTTATCAAATATCTACTCGCCGGAGCCGACATCACCATGACCACCTCGTCCCTGCTTCGCAACGGCCCGCGCCACATGGCCGATCTCCTGCGCGGCCTTGCACAGTGGATGAACGATCGGGGCTATGAGACCTTGGCTCAGATGCGCGGCTCCATGAGCCAGCACCACGTTGCCGATCCGACCGCTTTCGAGCGCGCCAACTACATCAAGGTTCTGAGGAGCTATTAGGGCAACCAGCTGCTTGGTCTTGATCAGGATAAAATTGCTTTCAGCCAGCCTCATTCAAGATCGACCGGACCTCGCCGACAGGGCTCAAATGACGTCGTCACGCCATTAGCTTTCTTCAGCGATATCTTCGTTCCAGAGTTCGGGCTTTTCTCGAATGAAACGGCTCATGATCTCGATGCACCCGGTATCATTCAACAAGACGACATCGACACCGCGCTCGGCGAGAAAGCCGGTATTGCCCTCGAAGTTCACTTCCTCTCCCACGACAACCCGTGGAATGCCGAATTGCAGGATGGTTCCGGTGCACATCATGCAGGGGCTGAGCGTGGTGTAGAGTGTCACGTCCCGATAATGCGGGCGACGGCCGGCACGGCGCAGACAATCCATTTCGCCATGCGCAATCGGATCCCCCTCCTGCACCCGACGATTATGCCCTTTGGCCAACAACTCCCCTGCGGCAACCATCACCGCCCCAACCGGAACCCCACCTTCTTCATAGCCGAGCACCGCTTCCTTCAGGGCAAGCGCCATGAAGCGCAGGTCTTCTTCCGTGCTGTCGACAAAAGGCATGTTTCGATCTCCCCGGTATTGGCTGCTGATGTTCCTTAGGATTCTCATGGCCTCGTCAAGGCGAGCTTCACCAAAGCTCCGCATAACGCGCCACGCTGTCAACAGTTTGACAAAGATGGAGCCGGCCCATGACGTTGCGAGCCATGGCAAGGATATCAGGCCAAACCACCAGAAATACCTTTATCCAGCTCCTGAGTTCTTGAACCGGTGGGCGCCGATGCCAGCTTGACGAGAGCGATCAATCCGGCTCAGCTACGACCGTTGCCAACGCCGCCAGGATCGGCTGTCCAAGCAGGAGAACAGAATGTCGGCTCCTCCCTCAGAGCAGGGTGCGCCCATTACCGATTATCGTCAGCTGATCGAGCATCTCGAAGCCGGCTCGAAGCCGAAGGCTAACTGGCGTATCGGTACAGAGCATGAGAAATTTGCCTATTGCCATAGTGACCTTAAGCCGCTGCCCTATGAGGGTGAGGTAGGCATTCACGCCCTTCTGGACGGGCTGGCTAGTCAGTTCGGCTGGGAGCAGGTGAATGAAGAGGGCCGCCCAATCGCGCTTAAAAAAGCGGGCGCCAATGTGAGCCTTGAGCCGGGCGGCCAGTTCGAACTGTCCGGAGCGCCCGTGAAAACCCTGCATGAAACCTGCTCGGAAGTGCATGAGCATTTGGATCAGGTTCGCACCGTGGCTGAGCCGATGGGTGTCGGCATGATGGGGGTTGGCTTTCAGCCGAAATGGCGCCGCGAGGACATCCCCTGGATGCCCAAAGGGCGTTACAAGATCATGCGGGAATATATGCAGAAGAAGGGCAGTCTCGGTCTTGATATGATGCTGCGCACCTGCACCATTCAGACCAATCTCGATTTTGGATCTGAAGCCGACATGGTGCAGAAATTCAGGGTCAGCCTCGCCCTTCAGCCGGTAGTGACGGCGTTGTTCGCCAACAGCCCCTTCACCAATGGCGAGCCCAATGGCTTCGTCAGCTATCGGAGTCATATCTGGACAGACACCGACCCGGACCGGACCGGCATTCTGCCATTCGTGTTCGAAGATGGGATGAGCTTCGAGCGCTACGCCGACCATGTGCTCGACACACCCATGTATTTCGTTTACCGGAACGGGACCTATATCGACGCCAGCGGCCAGAGTTTCCGTGATTTCCTCGCCGGCAAGCTCCCTGCCCTGCCGGGCGAGGTGCCGACGATTACCGACTGGGACGATCATCTTACCACCCTCTTTCCGGAAGTGCGCATGAAGCGCTTCTTGGAGATGCGCGGCGCCGACGGCGGTCCATGGCGCTCCCTTTGCGCGCTGCCGGCCATCTGGGTCGGCATTCTGTATCATCAGTCAAGTCTGGATGGAGCCTGGGATCTGGTCAAAGACTGGACCCTGGAGGAGCATCAAGCACTCCGCGATCAGGTGCCGAGGACCGGCCTTGCAACCCCCTTCCGCGACCGTACGGTCCTCGACCTTGCACGCGACATGCTGGCCCTCGCCGATGCGGGTCTGAAGGCACGGTCAGAGGAGGATTGGGCCGCTCAGGACGAGCGTCAGTTCCTGACATCGCTGCGCGGCGTCGTCGATCGGGGACGAACGCCGGCCGAGGACAAGCTCGAAGCGTTCCATGGCCGATGGCAGGGTTCCATCGATCCGATTTTCACCGAATTTGCCTATTAGAGGTTTGACTATGGTATCTGGCTGCCGGGCTTGTTGAAGAAAAACTCTTTAGAATCAAAACTTTGGATCTTCTTCGAGAGAAGTCTTCCACTGTATCTGCACAAACTTGGGCTCAGCCGGACGTCGCCTTGTCCAGGCGGAGCGTGATACTTGCACCTTCCGGCCCAAGCGTTAGCGTCGAAGTAGCAGACAGATTATCCTTGCGGGCGGTGATGACGTAATCGCCGAGGAATCCTCGAGTTTGCAGATCACCGTCGGCGTTGCTCAAAGCAACGTCATCGGTCCACCACTGCTCTAGAACCAGATCACGATAGACTTCACCAACAGGCTGGAGTGTCCAGTCATCCCGGAACAGGGCGGCGTCCGAGCCGGCGTCCGCCCCCTGCCAGAGGTTTTGGAACATAAAACCTTCGATTGAGGGGTGGCTGAAGGCTAGGGTCATCAAATCACGGGCAAAATCGGCAAGAAGTGTCGGATCATCCGTGTCCATGTCGAAATCGGTGATCATGATGGGCAGATCAAAGCTGGCCAGCTGGTCAAGACGATCGCTCAGCACCTGAATGGGGGGAGGCTGCTCGTTGAAATGCCCCTTGACCCCAATGGCATCGATTGGCACGTCACGCTCCGTCAAGCCGCTGAGCATCGTGATGAGTTGCACTAGCCGATCGCCGGCAAGAACGTCACGTTCGGTCAAAAAGAGCCTCGGACCATCGGAAGCGGCTCGCGCAATCCTAAACCAGTCACCGACCTCCTCCATGTTTGAGGGGTTGATGGTATCGAGGCGCTCAAAGGGTCGATCCAGGACGTCCCATTCGCTAATACGCCCGTTCAGTGCCGCAACGGTACTGCTAACCCGTTCACGCACCAAAGCATGGGTCACCTCAGGATCATCTGGGTTTTCCTGCAGATTGGCAGGCAGGTTTGCCCGGCTTCCTGAAACCAGCTGGCTGCCTCGAAGCCGCAGCCCCAGCGAGTTTATCCAGGCAAGCGCATCTTCGTTCGCGCGGCGCTCTTCGGCGCTGGACTGGACGACCCAGTTCAGATTGCTGTCAAACGTAACGATATTAAACAGCTGTTGGAGAGTTGTTCGATAGCGTGTTGTATCTTCACCACTATATCGACTGGCCTTGCCATCCAGAGCTACGCCGGCAAGCAGTTCTGCATTGACCGCTGTTCCGAATTTGAAGGCATGACGGGTCATCTGCATCTGGATTTCGGCATCCGCGACGGGTTGATCATCCACATCGACGACCCTGATGATGAGATCCCCTCGGCGATAACGGTCTATTCGCCCCTCTGCGATCTTTCGCCAAGGCGCATCATCGGCGCGGCCTAGATAGGAAAATGAGGTTTTCGGTAGATCGCGAGGTAGGCTTTCGGGATCGAAGCATCGAACGGCGAGCCTACCGATGTCTATCACCTGAAGTTGGGTTCCTATGCCAAGGACAACTTTGGCTTCTCCTGCTTCAAAGCTGCCTTCTGGCCAGAAGGGGATATCGATCGATGTCCAGGACGGCTCGACATAGAGTACGTGTTCCAGCATCCGCCTCGCCGGCGATTCGATAGATCGGAACCCGACAGAAAGACGAGCGAGACCAGTTTCTACTTGAGGCTGGACCGCTTTCGCCATCAAATGCAGCCAGCAAGGCGTGCTTTCCTTGATCTCACCTACTGTCGGCAGGCTGACTTCCAGGCTGTCCAATGCCGCCGGCTGACGAAGCGTTGCGAGACGAAGCACACGATCACCGCCCCCCTCTTCCCCGACAATGATGGCTATCTCGCCCGCAGCACCTTCTTCCCGCTCCTTACGTTCGAACTGCGCGCTTTCCAGATTCCTGCTGTCGACAACCAAATCACCAATCGAACCTACCCAGGAGGCAGAATGATTCTGAGCTATTCCTTGATCACAAGCAGCAAACAGAATGATCAGTGTGCCGCAAAACCAAACCCGCATCGCGTCTCCAAAACGATGAACGACTCCTCTCCCTTCCCAAATCAGACAAGATTGATTCGGGGCTGCCCGTTCTTTTCGAAACTAAGCTAATCTGGATTGCAAGCTTGGGACAACTCCAAACGAAGCTGTCAGGCCAACATCTCTACCATGAAATGGAAAGCAACATCTAAACACTTACAGAAAATCTACTTTTAATTGATTTTCTTTCATCTTAGAAGTCTTTTTGGTTATTTAGCAGCTTTTCTGCCAAGTTCAGATCTCGATCAGCGTGCTCCGGCGAGCCTGCGATATTTTGGAAGGCCTATGGGTGCTCAGGTGAGTTTTGGCATTGACCTAAACCACCTGAGCTTCTCTCCCTTTGTTCAAGCAAGATGAAAAGAGGCGCAACTGCCCTTCAGTCGTCGCATCCCAGGAGAACTCTTCGGCAAAAGCCCGAGTTTTCACACGGTCCGGCATCGACGCCAGGGTTTTCCCGACGGCGTCGGCGATAGCCTCCGGAGTGCGTTGTTCAACCAGGCATCCGGCATCCGGCGACGAGACAATCTCTGGTGTTCCCCAGTTCCTCGTAGCAACGACCGGTGTGCCGCAAGCCAGGGCTTCCAGCAGCACATTGGGCCAGCCCTCGCGCGACGATGCAAGGACCAGCAGGTCTACCGAGCTATAGAGATCGGCGAGTGCCTGATGCTCGACGACGCCAAGAAAACGTACGCGATCCTGAAAGCCTAGGGAGGCGGTCAGCCGCTCCAGCGGACGCCGCTCCGGGCCATCGCCGGCGATAATTAGGTGAACATCAGGTAGGTAGGAAAGTGCTTTGATGATGAGATCATGGCCTTTTCGCTGGATGAGATGGCCGACCGATAAGAGCGTGGCCCGTCCCTTACCTAGCCGCTCTTGAACTTTGGGACGAAAAATCGAAAGGTCGACACCATTACGTAGCACATGAACGCGCGCCGGATCTGCGCCAAGGTCGATGAGGACCTCTTTCAAAGCCGCGCAGACGGTGATCGACGCATCCGCAGTTTTGGCCGTCTTCGCAATCATGCGGCCGACAAGCGGATAACGTTCCGGATAGAAGTTCAGGTCGGTCCCTCGAGCGGTGATCACGACAGGACGTTTCAACGCCTTACCGAGCATCGCCGCGGCGACGCCGTCGGGATAGTAGACATGGGCATCGATCAGATCGAAGTCGTAGCGCGGTAGAACGGTAGAGCGGATGTGGCGAAGCAGACAGCGGTAGAGCAGGAACGGCGAAAGGTGGGTTCCGATTTTCGGAACCTGCAGATAGCGCGGATGCGTGATCTCGACGCCCTTGCGAATCTCTCGTTCTGGAACCCGGTTGAAACACGCATAGCGGCCAAAGGCGGGATGCCCGCTCGGAAACCAAGGCACCGGCGCCACCACCCGAAGCTCGATGCCGTCAACTGCCAGAAGCTTACTCAGGCGGTTTTCAACGAAGACACCAAAGGTCGGATGCTCCGCATTCGGATAAAGGGTCGTAACGGATAGAATTTTCAATCAAGTCTCGCTCTTCAGCGTCTGACTTAAGTCGCAATTACAACTATAGGTATTTTATCTGGGGACATTAAGGGCATTTTGGTTTAATCAGCAAGTCATGTTGTCACAATCCTCTCATGTTGCGACGTCGTCTGTCGACAAGGCTATCCGCATTACCCTGGAGCCTCTGCCGAACATGGATGACCTTGCAATCCTCTGGCAGTCACTTGAGAATCGCGCCGACAATGCCTTCTTTCTGTCCTGGACGTGGATCGGTACATGGCTTCGCTCCATATCACGCCGCCCCGAGCTCCTGATTGCCAGGATCGATGGCGACGTCGTCGGATTGGGCTTGGTGCTGTCGCGCTTGATCGTCCGGCATCGGCTGATGCCGATCTGGACGCTCTTTTTGAACCAGACCGGTGATCCGGACCAGGATGTCATCACCATCGAGTATAACGATATCCTGGCGGACCGAAGGTTTGAGCAGGATGTTCGATCAGCGTGCCTTCGTTTCCTCATTGTAAAGCAGAAGATTGGCGGGCGGCGTGTCGGCGAGCTGGTTATCGGTGGTCTTCATGAGAAGCTGACCAGTGAGGTCACTCGGCTGGAGCGGCCGGTTCGAGAGGTTGCGTCGACCGGCTCGGCGCGCGTTGATCTCAAAGCGATCAGGCAATCGGGCGGCACCTACCAGGAAAGCCTCAAATCCAGCATTGCCAGACGCCTCCGCCGCGCCCAGGCGCTCTACCATGATCGTGGCACGATCGAGCTTTTGGCTGCACGCTCGGTCGAGGAGGCGCTCGATTTCTTCGAGAGTGCCGGCGCCCTGCACCAACAGCGATGGACAGCAAAGGGATATCCAGGCGCATTTGCCTATCCATTTTATATCGACTTTCATCGGCGGCTAATTCGTGCGGCTTTCCCGGAAGCCAGGGTGGAGCTCGTCCGAGTGACAGCAGCCGGCGTGCCGATCGGCTACCTCTACAATTTTCTATACCGGAAGCGGGTCTACTACTATTTCAGCGGATTTCGCTTCGAAACCGACAACCGCCTGAAACCGGGTCTGGTCTGCCACATGCTCTGCATCGAGCGACACCTGGCTAACGGTCTGGATCTCTATGATTTCATGGGAGGAGAGCAGCGCTACAAGACGGAACTCGGTGAACCCGGCCCGCATATCATCGCACTCGCTATCCAGTGCCCCAATCTCATGCTGGCTGCCGAACGCCCGCTCCGCCGCCTGAAGCAGGCCCTAACCTTCCGACAGCATGCCTAGTGGTATGACCACACCATCTGATTCACGCTGAGTCCTCCAAATGAACTTGGGATCAAGATGTTCCCCTCATTGGCTGCAGGCTCGTCCGATGCCGTCGCACTTCTGCCAGATGATCTATTCACCAATTTGTCATCGACATGTCGTTAAATTTTACAACTGTTTTAACAGGTTTACAGCCGTGGCACTTAATCATTTTGATAAAATATATGAGAAAATTTCCTTATCCAATTGATAATTAACACAATTTGAAAGATTTTCGAAATTTGGCACAAAATCTGCAAAAGGTTTTTCAGGCATTAAACTCAACTATGGAGCGAAGCCATGCTTCGTCGACTTGATCTGAAATCACTATGCTTGGCAGCCGGCGTCTTCACTCTCCTTACGACCTCTTTCAGCCCAGCGGCTCATGCTATCCTGACATTATCGCTAGATGATGGCGGCGGGCCGGTGAGCGTCACCGATGCCGACGACGGCATAGTCGACGGTACGGCATTATTTAGCGGCCCTCTCACCAACTTCACTGTCAATGTCTCGACCGCCCTGTCAAAACCTTTCCTGGTTGGCGCGCCCAGTTTGATTGATCTGAACTCGGTCAATGGCTCGAATAATGGAGGCACGCTCGTCATCGAAATCAGCGACACCGATTTTACCAATGCAACCGGTGTTTTATTCTCGGAGATTGGCGGCACGACGAACGGCAACATCACCTATGAAGCCTTTGTCGATCCTGCCAATGGCAACCCCTTCGATGCAATCCAGCTCGCCAACAAGAGCTTTTTCACGAGCAACTTTAGCGGGGGCGTGCAGTCTTCGATCGACCTTGCAAGTGGTAATCCCTACTCGCTTGGCATCCGCGTAACCATTCAACACCAGCCGGGACAAGGACAGATCACAAGCCTAGATACGCAAATACGCATCCCCGAACCCGAGTCTCTCGGCCTGATCGGCATCGGCTTGCTTTTGGCAGGCCTCCTGCTCAGACGAAGAAGGTTTCTTCAGGGATAAACGGCAACGATGATCTTGTGAGAACAGCGGCTCCAATAGGGCCGCTTTTTTCTGTCAGATACCGTTCATAGTACGAAACGGGTAAACACTGAGCGGAGAAAGTGGATCGTGCTCGGTAGATAGCGAAAACCTTGGTGATGATAGAACGTCCTCACATGATGCTTCCAGGCTTTGGTGAGACTCCCTTGATCTCTGAAATGGACTGCAAGCTCATGACGAACGGACATTTTCTTTCGGATGAAGCCTTGGCGAATCGGTGGAGGCAATGGAAGCGTCAAGAGTTGATCCAGCGCTTGTTCCATGCCGAAAAAATAGCTGGAGGATTTGGATAGAGAGCCCGGTGAGTCGGCAATCAAAAAGTGAGGCCTCCCCGATTCCAGGAACATGAGAGAGCGATCGAGAGTCAGGCGAAGGGCGACTGATGTCCATTCCAGATGGTGAAGCTCCGGGTCAAAATAGTCAGCCGAAACGGTCGCAGTCCTGAAGAGACCGCTGCAGCTTGCAAGCCAGCATCCTTGGAGTAGGGCAGCAAGAGGATCATCCCGTTTCCAGACCTCTGCAGCCGGAACCCGCTCCGCTCCGCCATTACTCTCCCGTTCGCCCCAGCTTACGACCACATCCACGTCCGGTGACGCCTTCAACGCCTTTAGTCGTTCCGCGACCGCCCAGGGGTGATAGAGGTCGTCATCATCGACAAAGCCGAAGAATGGCGTATCCACCTGACATCGGCCAAAATTGATCGCACCGGGCAAACTCGGCTTTTCAATATGAAAGAAACGAATATCGTCCCTGCCCTTCAGGCTTGCCAGCAGGCTGGCATCGAAATTGTGGCCGTTCACAACGACGATCGGTATGACGTCAACTTGATCCTGGTCGAGAACGGCCTGAATTGCTCGTAAGAGCGATGATCGACGTGCCAGTGTTCCCGCCGTGGGAATGATAATGGATACTGTCATCAGAAATGTCCCCGCTCAATCCAGCCAGCCCAACCGCCGTAGTATCAGGGTTTCAATACCCTCCGGACACCCAGTCAGGCCCCATAGAGCCAAGACCAATACTGCGTAAGCACCGCCGCCGATGGTTACTTGAAGCGCCAGATCAATGCCGCTCATGCCGGTGAGATGTGGTTGGATTGCCAACAGAACGGACGCCATGACGATGACCGCGGCCGTCGGACGCCAAAGTGCAATTGCTAGCGCCTGCCATTGTGTCAGGCCGAGAGAAGTGGCGTAGATCAACAGCGTCATGCTGACGATCATTGACAGGATGATCTTGATCAGAGCGATCTCGAGAATTGACGGCATGGTCGAGACGGCAAAGACGAGCAACAAGAACAGTGCAATCTCAATCCAGACCACGAGGGTTACGACGCGCAGCCTGCGCAGTGCTGTCAGCGCAGAACTGAAGGTGTAGCGGATACAAAGCGGCACCCCCACCCAGGCAAGGATCTGCATGATTGGAACCATACCGGCCCATTGATCGCCCAGAATAAAGGGCACGAAATCGTCTGCGACCATCGCCAGTCCGACGGCAAGAGGAAAGGCCACGGTTGCCTGGGCAGCGAGGGCCAGATGAAGAGCCTTGCTCATGGTTTCGGGGCGCTGATTGAGCTTGGACAGGGCCGGAAACAGGGCACGATTGATAGGTGCCAGAATTTCGGTGCTGACGATATGGGCCATTTCGGATGCCAGGAAGTAGTAGCCGACCGTGCCGGTGTCACGTTGAGCACCGATCACCAGCTTGTCGATCTCATTTCGGATATAGGCCCCGATGCGCAGCAGCAAGATCCAGCGTGAGAAGGACCAGATCTTGGTGAAGGCCCGGAGGTCCCAGCAGGGTCGATAGGGATGGATCCAATAGCTAATGGCAACGCCCGATGCCCGACCGACGACGATGCCGAGCACCAGCGCCCAATAGGACCGAAGGAAAAAGGCCAGAAAAAGCGTGATGACGAACTGCGCCAGCTTGCGTGAGACTTCGAACTGGAAATCGCTTTTGAAATCAAGTTCTTTTTGGAATTTGACGACCCCAATATTCTCGAACCCGCCAATCGCGGTTGCAAACGCAATGACCCAGAGGACATGTTCGATACGGGGCTCATCGAAATAACCAACCGCTAAAGGGGCGACTGCCAAGAGGCCGAAGGCTGCAAGGCTTGCCTGAAGAAGACGGAGCGACCAAGCAGTATCGTAGTCCTTTTTTTTCGGGTTGGGGTCCTGGACGAGAACGGTTGCAACCCCGAACTCGAAAAGAACGTTCGCAAGCCCGGCAACAACGGTTGCCATGGCAACGATACCGAAATCCTCTGGCGTCAGCAGCCGTGCAAGGATCAAGGTGCTGATGAAGCCGAGCGCTCGAACAGACCAGCGCATGATCAGCGTCCAGGCCGCGCCGAATGCTAGCTTCGTTGCGAGATTGCTGTCGATAGCCTTTGTCAAGGAAGCCGCCTAGAGAGCCATGAAGATCAAGAGAGCGGCACACCTTGCAGCCATTTGCCGAGGCGCTGAACCTTCCAGCTATTGCCTACAAAATTGCGAAGACCGCCTGCATCGACACTAAGCGCTTCCGGCATGGGCTTGAGGCGGCTGTCATCCAGCCAGGCGACACCACGCCTCTGCAGGCTGAAGTCCCATATACTGCGGTTCTTGTGATAGCAGCCTGCATAAAGCGTCGTCGGGGTGCCGAGGATGGCACCAAGGATGGAGGAATGGGTCCGGTTGGTCACAATCCGCTTGGCTGCTGCATGCAGACGAAGCCAATGGTTGAAGCTCGTCGCGAAATAAGCGGGATCGACATTGACGGCACCCTTTGTATCTGGAGGCTGAAGTCCACCGCTCTCGGAATCCTGTCGGATGGCCATCAAGTCGTAGCGGCGACGAACCTTGCCGATCCGGTGCTCGATGTCGTCATTACAGATATGGAACGCCGTATCCTCGTCCTGACCGATGGAGACATGATCTGGGAACACCTCCTTGACGGTGAGTAGCGAAGCGTTCTCCCGCACGAAGACGATTACAGCCTCGGCCGCCGGCTGGTCGAGGCCGGCAGCAATCATCGAACGAAGCTGATCCTGGTCGGTGACGAAGGTCTGCGGCCCTTGGATGACCACACCTTTGTGGTGCCGCATTGCATGAAAAAGCGCCTTGGCGACCCGTCCCGTCGAATAGGGATTAAAGCCACCGCCACCGTGAATATAGATGACGCCGAACGCGTCGAGCGATTGCGCCGAAAGCGCCTCCCCTTCGATTTCCCGCCATGTTATCGATAGCCGGTCCGCGAGCGATCTGGCACCCCAATAGATCAGCTCATCGCCCCAATTGCCGCCTGGCTTGACGAACAGGAAACGCCGATCGGCGTACCGTTGAAAAACGGCTTCAAGCGTCTCGCCGATGACGTTCATGATGATCACCCGATCAAATCATTGGCCGATACCGACACCAATAAGAGCCCCGGGCCCTGGCGGCAGCGCTGAAGTCCTATCGCGTTCAGGCCAATCAAGTCAATCTAAGCGTGCATAAAACGAATCAAAAAATATTATAAGTAGAAAAAATCAGCGGATGAGATTGCCGTCATAATTCCAGGCAGCGAATTTATCACCATTCCATTGTTCCGTGCGCGGGGCATAGAAACTGCGTGCTTTTTCAATGAGCTCTGAGGGTACGTGGAGGCTCTTGGCGCCATAGGCACGCTCGATGGCGGCATAGGCGATTTGCGCAAAACTGTCACCGGCGGGAAAGAAGGCGCCACCGACGCCCACCGGTGTGAGACCGGTGTAGTCGGCAGCGAACACACCGAACCAGGCGGAGCTGTCGGAGATGGCAAGCGCTGTTCCCCCAGGGGCCAAGGCGAGCTGAAACGTCTTGCTGCCGGTGTCTGCGTTCACCGCATAATACCGCGTCGCCGTTTGGACTTCCGGCGGCAAGGTCAGGGCATTCCCTGAATCGTCGCGCAGGGAAAAGTAGACGAAATCACCATCGCGGATCGAAAGCCCAGTGACGAGGTTGCAAGTGACGACATTGCCGGCGATGGAGGCGGGCCGAAGATTGAGCGGTTCGTCGGCAGCGACGGACTGCAGGCGTTCGATATCATGAAAGCGCATGTCCCGGTTGGTAACGGTCGAATAGGGGTATTCCCACATATTGGCGATGAGCTTGGTTGTCTGCTCGGCAAAGGCGCGATAGCCGGTCCAGCCTTGATCATCGGCAAGGAGGGTAGCATCCCAAAAGGCTAGGACACCGAAATTGTTCATCCAGGGAGAACCGGCCGTACCCAAGCGTGACGCCCAGCCCCCCTTAGCGATATGATCCGGTGGGAAAAAGGCCAGGCTGTCGTTGATCCAGTTGCTCAGATTCTCGAACATCTTGTCGATATAGGGACGGTGGCGATCAGTGTCAGGCATGAGCTGGTACGCACGGTTCGCGGCAAGCTGCCCCCAGCCGAGACTGCGTTCCTGAAGCGCCGTGGTATGCACCGCGCCATAGCGATCATTGGGAATGGAAAGTGCGGTTCGACGAGCCTCGATTAAATAGAACTGGCGAAACGGGTTGGTGCCGAACTCATTGTGGAAGGAACGGCGATAGGGCACATCGAAGGCCGACAGAACGGCATCGGCGAGATAGGCTTCTCCTTCGACAAAGGCCATGAAGTAGCTGTAGCTGACATGATGGGATTCGTCCCAATTGGAAAAGGCCCCCAGACCGCCATTAAAGTCGCTCTCACTGAGCTGGCCGCCGGAGCCGGTGACGGCGACGATTTCGTCGGCCAGGCCCGGATAGGTCTGAGCCCCCAGTTGCTGGACCGGTGCCGGGATCAGCCCGAGGCTGACGTCACCGGAAACCTGTCGATGATCCCGCACATGGAAATGCACAGCCAGACCTGCTTGCGCACTGATGCGGGAGATACGCCAAAGATCCGCCGTTTGCTCAACCAGCGTCATGCTATCCATGTTGGTGAGCGCGCCTCGGCCGTTATATCCGCCGGTGCCGTTAATGGCGCGCCGGTGATTATGTACCAGCCCGCCTGTATTTTCACCGAGAGGTAAGTAAAAACTATTGAATGAACTGCTATCGTAGCTGTAGCCCTCAGCCAGCGGCGGGAGGTATCCGGCACGCATCATGCGCTGCTTGGATGTGATGCCATAGGCAAGTTTCAACGTCGGCATCGCGTTGCCATGGTCGATCCAGAGCCGGCGAGCATGCTGGGGATCATCGGCGCTGCGCAAGCCTGCCCAGCGACAATAATAGCCATGCTGCAGCCCGCCGAACCCTTCGAGTTCCGTAGCGCCGTCAACCAGAACTGCGTCGTAGATCCGCTGCTCCTTGGGCGCGGCACCATTGCCGAAAGGATCGTCCACCCACCAATGCTGGGACATGACCGGCGTCCACTCCACCCCAACCACGTCGCCGGCCTGACTGAGCCAGAGATCGACATAGTGGAGGCACATCAGATGCTTTTCGCTGGCCGGGTGCCCCCAGGCAAAGATACGAACGCAGACCGGCGTGTCGGCCTGGATCTCCCGGCGGCTGGCGGAGAGAAGGGCTATGTTCAACACATAAGTCCGGTTCGGCAGGTTACCGCTTACTGAGCCGCTATGATTGGTCACCCGGACTTTGAAGTCGGTACTGGCGCTAATATAAGCGAAGGGATCGATTCCGCTGCTGGTTTGCGTACCGACTTCAGCCAGAACCTCAATCGAGGCGCTTCCATTGATGCCCCCGGCGACCTCACCCACCATGGTCGCCTTTCTAAGCGAGCCGTCGGACCAGCTGTTGGTGTCCATGATCGCCGTGCGCACCGGGGTGCCATCGCTCAATCGTGCGACCGGCAGCTCGCCGATGGGAACATCGCCTTTCTCGAAGGCGAGGCCGACTCGAAAAAACCCGGAAGACCCGGTGCCGCTAGTGTCTTCCAGCGTGAACTGCTGCAAGATGCTTTCCTGTGATCCGGTCGAGCCGAGAAGGGCCCCGATATAGCGCGCGGCAATGACCATGGTCAGCCTCCGACGATCAGGCGAACTTTGAGCGGGCCGGTCTTGATGGCGGAAAAGGGCTTGTCATTGGGAATGGCGACCGTGCCGGCAAAGACCGTGGAACCGCCAGCCTCGGTGACGAATGTAACGGTTCCGCCGCTCTCATTGACCCCATTCAGGACGACGCCGAGTGCCAAGCTGTCCGGTATTTCAAGGCTCGCAACGCCCGCTTCGAGGACCAGATATTTGCGCTCGTCCACATCCTCGATGACCACGCTTGCCGCCGTCTCGTTGCTAACCGTGAGGCGGAAGATGCCGCCGAGATCGGTTTGCAATGATTCGATCTCGGATTTTGCAGTCGCAAGGTTGCTACGAAGATCTGCTTTTGATGCGGGAATGCCATCAGCAGGTTTCGTTGCGTCGATCGCACTGACCATCGTTATAAAACTCCAATCGTCAAACGACGAAAACGCCCATCAAGAAGACGTCTCGATCATGAGGTGTGACAAGGAACACTTCCGGAGCTTCGACAAGAAGCACCAGCCAATTCGCGACTATTCAAACTTGATGACAAACATCACAGGTTGTATAACATGACGTCAGTTCGACGCGCAGTACAGGATCTGATAATAAGAATATTTTCCTATTTGTCAATCAAGAACCAACGCCAACCACATTTGAACATGCACGAAAGTTGGACCTCAATCTGTTATTAGTCGGAACGCCTTCGTCAGACCCAAGGACAGTTGGAATTCCGATCTCCGTAGGTCCACCCCTCCTGATAGCGGCGAAGGGCGAAGGGGGCGAGTTCGGCAGGCATATCGCCCGAAGTCAAAAGCCGGGCAACTAGGCTGCCAACGCCGATCATCTTGAAGCCGTGGTTGCTGTCGGCGGTCATGAAGGCGTTGTCGGCAACCCAATCGAAAATAGGCACATTGTCCGGAGTAAAAGCGCCGATACCACCATTTCGCCTCTCTTTGAAATGAGGACGCAGCCCTTCGAAACGCTGAAAAAGCTGCGCGGCCGCCGCACAATAATAATCGGCGAACCAATCATCGGCCTGATAGAGGTCGTTCAGATGACCGTATGGTTCGAGTTCCGCATCCGGACCAAGCTTAATTGGAATCGTCCCGCCCTGCAGCCCCGGCAAGCCGGTGCGCTCTGCGGCATAGCGGGTGTAAAAATAGACGTGATCCTTCAATTCCTTGCCAGTGTTGTCGAGAACGGGAGTCCCCATCAATTCGACGTGAAGGACCGGGCTGTCTTTTCGATCGGCGGTTCGGAAGTCGACGCCGTCGGGCAGATAAACTTCTCCCTCCAAAAGCCGCCAGAATGTCCACATGTCCATAGCTTCTTCAACATGGCCATCGGGAAACGTTACGTCTCTATGGGAGTCAAGTCCCAGCCAGGACCAGTGCCTCGGCATCCAAGCTCCCGCTGACAGCACGAGAGCTTCGTCGACCCGGGTCGTGCCTTGATCAGTTACGACAGCTGTCACGGTACCGCCTTGCCGATCGTAGCCAATGACCTCGGCGCCATAGACACGCTGGACACCCCACTGTCGGCACTTTTGATCAAGTCCCCAGCATGCCATGTGGGTGCCCGCATAACCGCTAGGCTTCTCATGCAGGACGACATCGCACCGCTCGGTTTTGAAATCCGGCCATATTGAAGTCAGAAAACGATGAGCGTCCCTACCAAGATAGAGATCGGAGGGATAGCCCTGATCATTCTGGCTCCGATGAAGCTTGATGTAGTCCTCTTCCTGATTGGCCTCGCCGACCGAGATGTAGCCCACCTGTTGAAAACCAAAATTAACCGGATCGCTCTCCCAAACAGCGACACTCTCCCGCAGGATCGCATGCAAGGGGCCGGTCATGTAGAGATTGCGCACGCAACCGCATGCGAGCCCGGTTGCGCCGGCTCCAGGTCCCTGCTTGTCGATCAGAACGACATCGCTCCCCTTCCCTTTCCCGCTAAGCTCCAGCGCCATGGCCAAGTGCCACGCAGTGGACATACCATGCACACCTGCCCCTACCACCACGAAACGGGCTGCCGACGGCAACGGGGCGACATCAAAAAGCGGCACCACAGCAGGGTTGACCTCAGCGCCAGCCGGCGGCAGCGGCCGGTTCTGAAAAGGATACCATTGATTGTGCTCAGTCGGATTTGGTGCGCGCATGCTTTGAATGTCCCCGGATCCTCGGTGTCAGGCTTGTCATCGATACGGCCTGAGGCAGTTTTCGTTCTCCTGCAGGCACATAGCACGATCAGTGAGAACCGCCCAGGTAGCGCAGGGGACTGAACAGCCAGGCGCGATTAGCGTCCCGGATGGCTCGTCCCTCAATAGAAGCGAATGACCTACGTGGCTCAACACCTAAAGCTGAACGGCAAATTTCTCAACGTTGCATTTTAGTCACATTTTCAAGATTTTCTTGCCAAACACGCGTCAAAATGGAATATTTATTCGCCAGAGAGGAATGCATGTGCGCAGAGCGGTGTTCACGTTATGTACATGCTTTGTCGGTTTATAAAAGAGTAATTGTTCGCAATATAGGAGAATCCATGAAGAAGATAGGAATTTTTATTGCCAAACAAGGAACATTTTCTTGGGGATAAGGCAATCTTCGTATTTTACATGTGGCATAATTCACCAGTAGATTCACTTGGTCTTCAAGATATGGACAGATTCTGCTATTGTACTAACCACATCTTGCGGTTGTCCGAACAAAGAACTGTGTTGAGAGCGCCTTGAGGAGTTAGACAAATGAGCTCGAATGATGCTGCCATTGAAGTAGCGCTGCTTGAGATCGCAAAAGATCTGCTCCAAGCGAGTGACGACCTTGCAGCGACAGACCCGTCAGCATCCGCCAAGCTGGCTCAGGAAGCCTATGAGATTGGCCGCGATCTGGGGGTTGTCCTCACCAATCTGGAAGAGACCCTTGACGACGCCGAAGAGATGGCTTCCGACGATGTCCTTTCGCTGGATTATGCGCAAAGCAACGGAACCTACCAAACAGGGCAGCCGGCTCGCATCGTCGAGGAAGATGGCGATGATGAGCTTTTCCGAATTCTTGACCGGCAGCGCGCCGTCGTGCCCGATTTTGCAGAGCCCGTGCCAGTACAAAAACCCAGCCGCAGACCCGAGCCGGTCGCCTTCGAGGTATCAGCAACACCGCGGCGCTCAAAGTGGTTCAGCTGGGTAAGGTCAAGAGACCTGAGCCACGTCGGCTAGGACCTAATCGCTCCTTTGAAGGTCGAAGTTTAGGGACATCTCGAGGAAAACCGTTAGCTGGTCTTGCTACCTCCAACTAGCAAGCACTAGATCCCGCTTGATCTGCCTAGATACACGGGGCCGGTTTGTCTCAGCTGACTTCCACATGGGCACCGCAAATGGCTGAGGATAGAATACATCCAAGGTGACCAAACGTAGTCATTTGATGATGCGTTTGCAGCCTTGCCCAATCACGAGAGTCGGGCGTGATAGGACAGAAAAACCATTGGCACCCCAACAATCGAGATTCCCACGTTTCGATCACATGAGAACCATGTGATCGAAACGAACCATCAATTTGGACTGATCTGAGCGAGTGCTTGGGCGGAAGCCCTAGCGCTCCAGGGCACCTACACCGGAAAACCGAAAGGCTTCTTGCTCCAGCGCATCGATTTCTTCAGCGCTCAGCTGATCATGGGCGACCGTAATCCGGCCCAAAAAGACCAGCGGCAGTTCATCGGCCTGTCCTTCCATGTCAGCTTTGATCGCTTCTGCCGTGGCAGCACCAACATCGTCGCCCATACGCATGGGTGTCGCATCCAGTTCGCCACGTCGGATCGCATCGAGTTCCAAGCCGGTGCCCCCCCAACCGGTCGAGAAAATCTCACCATGGACATCGGCAGCCACCTGCGCTTCGACCGAGCCCATGGCCATGGCGGTGTTGGCATTATGGATGACTTTAGCTTCCGGATAGGCTTGCAGAATGAGATTGGTGCCGTCGAACCCACCCTCTCGCTGATATTCGCCGTAGTGTTCGTATGCGACCGTCCAGTTTCCTTTCTCCTTCACACAATCGATAAAATCGCCGGAGCGCTGATTGTCGGTCACGCCGGGAATGCCGCGATTGAGAGCGAAGGTGACGTCGTTGCCGAGCCGCTCCAGCATGTAGGCACAGATTTTCTGAGCGCCGTAGGCCGAGGAGAAGTCGAACCAAGCAGCAGGCTGCGTGGACAGATCCTTCAATGGTGTGTGAAAGGCCCAGACGTAGGTGACGAAGCCGTCATTGCCGGCAAGCTTGTCGATGTTGTCTGCCTGGGTCGCGAGTTCGGACGGCCCGAAGATCACGTAGTCGTAGAGATCGGCGTCCTGTTCGACTTGGGTCGCGTAGGTCGACTGCAGTTCGTGTTCGATCTGGCGAGAGGCAAATTCGGTGGTTTCGAACTGAATACCGAGCTGTTCCAACCGCTTGGTCAGGGCAAGATAATTCCTGGCCCAGAAGTCGGACACATCGGCGGAAGGGTAGATCAGAGCGATCTGGATCGGCCCATCCTGCGTGCCCGAAAACGGCACTGCCGCCTCGCCGGTTGCAGCCTGTAGCGCTTCGAGCGCGCCATCGGCGTTGACCTGCTGCGGCAGCCAGTGATCCCGCTGGTCGTCATCGGGGAGCGGCTTTAGCGGCAGATCCGCCGCCATAGCAGCATGTGCTAGAACGACAGCACTCGCCATCGTCATTCCCGTCAAGATTCGAGCCATCCTCGTTGTCTCCCTGATGTCGTGACTTCTGTCACGGTTGATGCCCAGCGATCAGCCGCTCGGCACGGATTCTCCAGCGAACAAAAAGCCGATGATCATGAGGGCGAGAAGGCCCGCCAGGATCATGCCTGCAAGCTTCAAAAGTGTGACGTTGTCCGGTGCTGTGATGGCGGCCAGCGTGCCTTTGGCACCATCACGATCCTTCTTTTGCAGCCAGGTGTAGAAGGCGACCGAGGTGATGATCACGACGCCCGAGGCGACCGATTGCCAGAAGAACTCGATCCTGAGCGTGACCAGAGCGTTGATCATCATGGAAAGCAGGAGAACGCCTGCGAACGACCCGAGCATCGAGGCTCGCCCACCGAAGAGCGACGTGCCCCCGACCACCACGGCGGCGATCACATGCAGATTGAAATAGGGCGCGGATGTCGCCTGGATCGCATTCAGCTTGCCCGTCAGCATCACGCCGGCAAGTCCCGCCATCGCACCCATCAGCATATAGGCATAGATCTTGTGACGATCGACCGCGATGCCGGTCATCTCGGCTGCCTCGGGGCTTGAGCCGATAGCGATTGAATACCGCCCGAAATGGGTTCGTTTCAGCAGAAAAAAACCGATCACGAAGGTGACGATACCGATGATCACGGGGATCGGCAGGAACCAGGAGAGCCGACCGCGTCCGATCTCGGTAATCAGATCGGGAAAACGCGCCAGCACCAGCCCCTTCGCTAGGACTAGCGCAAAGCCCCGATAAACAAGATCCATCGCCAGTGTGCCGATCAGATCCGGGACTCGAAACTTGGTGATGACCAGCCCATTGATCAGGCCGAAGACCCCGCCGATACCGATCGCGATGATCATCGCGATCCAGGGCGGGTATCCGTAGCTCTTGATCAAAAAGGCCATGATGATGCCGGTGAGCGCCGCGACCGAACCGATCGAGAGATCAATGCCGCGCTGAGTGATGACGAAGGTCATGGCCATTGCCATCGGCAGATAGAGAGCGGCTTCAAGCAGGATGATGTTGAAATTGGACAACCGGAAATAGCGTGCGGGCTCGGCAATGCCCATGAAAGCGAGGATCAGAAAAATCATCGCCAGCGGCCCGATGATGGCGAGATAGGGATCGAGCCTTTCCTGGAGGCCTGTGGACCTGGCCACCATGCGACCGGGCGTCGGCACTGCTTGATCCGTCATGCCGCTTCCGCCCCGCCGACGATCAGGCCGAGCACCTCTTGGCGCGAGGACTGCGCTGTCGTGACGACCTCAGCGCATCGTCCGCGGCGCATCACCTGGATACGATCGGAGACGGCAAAGACGTCGTCCAGCGAATGGGAAATCAGGATGATTGCCAGCCCCTGTTCCTTCAGCACTTCGATGAGTTTCAGCGTGCGCGCAGTCTCCTGCGGACCAAGTGCTGCAGTCGGTTCGTCCATGACCAGCACCCGGAGATCGGCGTGATAAACAGCGCGGGCAATCGCAACCGCCTGGCGCTGACCGCCGGAAAGGCTCTCCGTGGCGACATCCATATTCTTGAGCGTAACACCAAGGCGCTCCTTCAGCGTGCGTTCGGCCTCGGCCCGCATCTTGGCGTTGTCGAGATAATGCAGGCCGAAAATCGATTTGGTCAGCTCGGCTCCAAGAAACATGTTTGCGGCGGGATCGAGATGATCGGCAAGGGCCAGGGTCTGATAAACGGCATCGATGCCGCGCTCAATAGCGTCCGAATGGCTGTTCATCACAAGCGGCTGTCCGTCCAGCTGGATTGTGCCGCTGGTGGGCTGATAGACGCCCGTCAGGATCTTGATCAGTGTGGACTTGCCGGCGCCATTATCCCCGACGATTGCGAGAACCTCACCGGCATGAGCATCGAGATCGACGTCGTCCAGTGCCGTGACACCCGCAAATCGCTTTGTGATGGCGCGCATCGTGATGACAGGCTTTGGTTCAATCACGTCGTTATCGCCCCCCTTCTCGGGAATCCCTTAGCAATCGGGTGCCAAGGAGCTTTTTTCAGTGCCTGGCTCTATTGGTATGGCCAGCATTTTTGACAGTCCGCAAACCAAGAGCCCGGCTCCTTCGATCTGCGGATCACTTGCTTGATCCCCTTCGAATGGATCCTTACTCCTCCTTTCAGACGTAGATCATCAATGAGCGTTGGTCTATGGGTCATGCCGGCTCTTGATGGCACATCTCCGCTTCCCTGCCGGGTCGATGCTTCTCGTATCCCCGAATCGCCGGGTCGGTACAAGCAAGGGTCAGGCAGGCAAGGTCTTTACGTCACGCAACTTTTGAAGGATCGCCTCGGACCAGACGCAATGGCCCGGCGTCCTGCCGCCGATGATGGCCATCAGAACACTTTCCCGATCGTCCAGATTTTCAAAACTGCGCATCACGCCTGATGGAACGCTAACACCGTCGAACTGACCGAGTTCAAGAGCTTTCTCGCCGTTTGTGCCCCAGGTTACCTTCCAACGGCCGGTCATCACGATGAAAACCTCTTCGCTGTCATGGCTATGGAGGGCCGCACCCTGGCCGGGTCCTGCCTTGATGAAATCGATGTGAAAGTTTTCCGCGGCTTTGACCGCCTTGAAGATCTGCTCGTCAGAGGTTCCCGTACCGAGCGCACCGTAGAGCACACGTTCATGCCCGGGAACTGCGGCATCGATAAAAGCGTTGGGCGAGCCCTTCAGCGCGTCGAACCGCCAGACGCGTGCTTGCATATCCTGATCATCGATCGGTTTGGACTTGCCGACATAAGCGTCGATGTCGTTGTCGAAGCGGATATCGATCTCGTCTCGATTCGTCATGGCTATTTTCTCAATCTTTGCCCAGTTAGCGGGAGGGAACCTGAGGTGGTCTGGTTTGTTTGGACAGCTTTTTGATCAGCTAAGGTGTAATCCTGCTGCTGTTGTTGTTTGCTGGGGGCTATGTGGGCAACGCGGAGCGTTGTCCATCATATCCACAGCCCCGGCGCTGCCGGCGAAAATCTCAGTTGGTGTACGATAGCCCAAAGCCTGGTGTGGACGCGATACGTTGTAGAAGCTGATCCAGGAGCCGATACCGGCTTTAGCGGCAGCCACCGTCTCATAGGCGTGCAGATAAACCTCCTCGTATTTCAGCGACCGCCACAAACGCTCGATAAAAATGTTATCCATGCATCGGCCCTTACCATCCATGCTGATCGTGATCTTGGCATCAAGCAGCACGGTGGTGAACGCCTCGCTGGTGAACTGGGCACCTTGATCGGTATTGAAGATCTCAGGCTTGCCATAGCAGTCCAGTGCCTCTTCAAGAGCGTCCACGCAGAAGTCGGCGTGCAGGCTAGTCGAGAGCCGCCAGCTCAGCACGTAGCGGCTGAACCAGTCCATCACGGCGACCAGATACAGAAAGCCCTTAGCCATCGGGATATAGGTCACGTCGGTACACCAGACCTGGTTCGACCGGTCGATGATCAAATCACGCAGCAAATAGGGATAGATCTTGTGGCCTGCTGCCGGCTTGCTGGTTCGGGGCTTTTGGTAGATCGCCTCCAAGCCAAGCAGACGCATCAGACGGCGAACGCGATCACGGCCCACCGCATAGCCTTGCTCGCGAAGCCAGACAGTCATCTTGCGTGAGCCATAGAACGGCGTCTTCAGATACTGCTCGTCAATCCGCCGCATCAACTCCAGGATCGGCGCACCCGGTGCTTTGGGCTGGTAGTAGAGCGACGACCGGCTGATCCCCACCAACCGGCATTGGCGAACCAGCGACACGCGATCATCGGTTCGATCGATCATGGCCAATCTCGCGGCCCGGCTCATAGACCGGACCTCCGTCGCAAAAAATCAAGCTCGACCGTCAGCTGGCCGATCTGCTGGTAGAGTTCTCCCTTCTCCCGCTCGACCCGTTCATCACCTCCGCCGTTGCTCCCGGCGACAAAGGCCGACTCGGCACCGTCAAGCAGCGCCTTCTTCCACGCATAAACCCGATTCGGATGAACGCCATATCGTGACGCAAGCTCGGCGACTGTCGCGTCCCCCTTGATCGCTGCCAACGCAACCTTCGCCTTGAACGCCGGCGTATGTTTGTTCCGATTCTTCTTCGTCATCTCCTGCTCCTCAATCGAACTCTCCTAGAGCAGGATTTCCACCTTAGCTACCTGTCCGAATTTCCCAGACCACCTCAACCAGCAGGAGCGATCAACACGGAGTAGCGGTTTAACAATTTGTCAGCCTTTCCATAGCGTTACCCCTTAACTGCACCGGCGGTCATGCCCTGGATGATTTGGCGGGCGGCAAAAAAGG
The DNA here is from genome assembly GCA_965204405.1 of Geminicoccaceae bacterium. Classification (GTDB taxonomy): domain Bacteria; phylum Pseudomonadota; class Alphaproteobacteria; order Geminicoccales; family Geminicoccaceae; genus JANQPX01. The sequence goes on along the minus strand of CBDBEN010000005.1, from coordinate 2,604,700 downwards.
TGAAGAGCAGCGGCGGGATGACGATCAGTGTGCCCATGGCCATGATCCGGCCCCACTCAACGCCAGTGTCGGTGATAAAGCCGGCAGCGGCCACCGGTAGGGTGCGGGATTTTCGACCGGTGAGCAAAAGGGCCAGGATGAATTCGTTCCAGGCGATACGAAAAGCGAAGATCCCCGCTACCGCGTAGCCTGATTTCATCAGTGGCAGCAGCACTCGGACGAACACCTGTAGCGGCGAGGCGCCGTCGATGATCGCGGCCTCTTCAAGCTCCACAGGGATCTGCTTATAAAACCCAAATAACAGCCAGATGGCAAAGGGCAGATTGAGGGCTGTGTAGAAAAAGATCAGGACGGCAAGGTCATTCTTCAAACTAAAAGTAGTGACCATGAAGAAGGCGGGCACGGCGAGCACAGCAGGCGGCACCATGCGGATGAGCAGCGTCGAATTGGCGACCAGGCGGCGGCCTTTGAATTCGGTACGAGCCAATGCGTAGGCACACATGCCGCCAAACAGAAGCGTGAGGAAGGTGGAGATTGTACCGACGATGATCGAGTTGGTGAGGTAGCGATCGAATTTTCCGCGGGTCAGGATGTATTCGTAGTTCTCCAGCGTCGGCAGGAAGAAGAACCAGAGTGGCTCCGCCGACTGGACGATGACATCGTCCTTGAATGACGTCGCGATCATCACCCAGATCGGAGCAAGGCAGATCGCCGCCAGCACGATCAGCGCCAAATAATGCGAAACCTGCTGCCAGGGGCTGCTAAGGCTGCGCGCCAAGCGCTCAGACATCGGCTTTGTCCTTCATCGGGTTGCCCATGACCAGGATGGCGAAGCTGAGCGCGAACACGATGACGATCAGCAGCACGGAGATCGCCGAGGCATAGCCAAGCTGCTGGGCATCGAACGCCCGGTTGTAGATGTGCAGGGATAGGAGCTCGGTTGCGCGGCCAGGGCCGCCGCCGGTCATAATGTACATGACCTCCATGCCTCGGAAGATATCAATCAAGCGCATCAGGAGCGCGATCAGGAGGATCGATCGAATCATCGGCAGCTTCACCAGGAAGATCTGCTGCCACCAGTTGGCGCCGTCGATACGGCTGGCCTCGACCACCTCGGAAGGCAGCGCCTGCAGACCGGCAATCACGATGATGAAAATAAAGGGCGTCCACTGCCAGATGTCGGTGAAGACGATGGCAAAGAAGGCGAGTTCGGCATCGCCTAGCCAGACCTGCGGTTCGATGCCGAAATAGGCGAGGTAATAATTGATCCAGCCGATGCGTGCGTCATAGAGGTAGCGCCAAATCAAGCCGACCACCACGGGTGAGACCATCAGCGGCAGGATAAAGATGGTACGAAAGATCGAAGCGCCGCGGATCGGTTTTTCCAAGAGCAACGCAAGCGCCACGCCCAGGATCATCTCGATCGTGATGGTCCAGAAGCCAAAGCGGAGCGTGACGGAGATCGATTCCCAGACATCCTCGTCAGCCACCATTCGTGCGAAATGAGATAGCCCGACATTGGGTGCGTCGTCGAAATCCTGCCCGATATCCCAATCATAGAAGGCGAGGTGAAAGGCCTCGATTACCGGATATAGAAGCCCAGCAACCATCACCAGCACGGCTGGAAGAATGAACAGATAAGGACTAGCCTTTCTCCAGTCGAAAGGCGGCGCGCCCTGCATCGACTTCAGGCTGCCTGCATCTGTCGTCGCCATTGAGCCCCCGCTATCCGACAAGGAGCGGGCAAATCGTCTTGCCACAAACTCCCAAACCCGGCCCGGCCGGCAACGGTGCCCCAAAGGAAACACCGCCACCGGTCCCGAACACGGCTACGTCAACCAGCTGACGGCCGTCAGCGGTAGTCAGCCCATTTGTAGTAGCCCTCGCGTTCCATGATGGCGCGGGCCTTTTCGTTGGCCTCGTCCATGATCGGCTGGATCGGCTTGTCGGTAGTGATGACCTCCGTCAGCGCCTGGCCGAGCACGTCGATATTGAGCTCGTTCCATTCCGGGATCAGCGGCCGCCAGTCCGGATCGGCACAAGGCAGCTGCTCGGCGACCACGGGATATTCCGGGTATTTTTCGACGAAGTCGGGATCGTTCAAGGTCGAGATACGGATCGGATCGCCACCAAGTTCGACCATGCGCCGGTCGCCCGCCTTGCTGGTCATATATTGGATGAAGAGAAACGCCGCTTCCTTGTTGGGTGCATTGGCTGGAATGCCCATGGCGAAGCCACCGGTCTCGGAGCCGCAGCGGGATCCGACCGGATGCAACGCAAAGCCGACCTTGCCATCGACCTTAGAGAGCTTTTCGTTACGGGACATCGCAGCAATCTTGAGCGTGTCCAGATACATCGCGGCATCGCCCTGAAGGAAAGCGGCGGACGCCTCGGAAAAGCCATAAGAGGGAATGCCGGTCGGCCCTGTTTGGGTGATGGTGCGCATGACCTCAGCAGCCTTGACGCCTTCCGGGCTGTTGATCACCGGGTTCCACTCATCGTCGAAAATCTTGCCGCCGAGCGGGGCCAGGTGCAGCAGCCAGCCGGCGGTCACCTGATGACCGGTCTTTCCACGGGATGTCATGGCACCGATGCCCGCTTTCTCCTTGACCGTCTTCATGGCGTCTACCAGCTCGTCGTAATTGGTCGGCACCGCAATACCGTGCTCATCGAAAATATCCTTCCGATAGGCAAGGATCGAGGTCTCGGCACCGAACGGAATGCCATAGAGTGCACCGGATTTGCCGGGCATATAGCCCTTCTTGCCGCCGACGATGCCACCATTTTGCAAATAAGCATCGGCGATATCGTCGATGTCGTATTGCGGATCCACCAGGGCACCGTTGGTGAAGAACTGACTGAGCGGGGTCAGGAGGCCCTTGGAGACATATTCGCCCTTCCACATGACCACCCAGGAGACGATGTCATACTCGCCCTCATCCTTGGACATCTCCAAAAGTTGCCGATCCCTGAGCTTTAGATATTGCAGCGCGTCCACCTCAACCTCAATTCCGGTCTCCTCGGTGAACTCCTCGATCAGGGTCTCGGCTGCCTGGAAGTGACTGAGCGCCGGCCAACTCACCACGATGGTCGTGCCCTCATAGGGCTCGTAGGGGTTGGCGACGGCAGAGGCTGAGCCAAAACCCAGCAGTGCGCCGATGGCGGCAGTGGCAAGAAGAGAACGCATCAGGAAACCTCCCTTTTCTTTGGTTGATCAGATTCTGCCGAGGGCGCCTTATCCGGGCCCCAGATCGCTTCGTGAGTGTCCACCCAACGGCCTTCCCAGCTGAAGCGCAAAAACAGCCCGATGAAGACCAGCAGCGCAAGCCAAGGCAGGATTGCGAACCTGCCCTCCACGCCGACCGCTCCAAGGCCGAGCGAGGCTGTAGGCACGGCGAGGCAAAGCGCCAGATAGCCGAGATGCTTGTGCCAGGCTTCGAACAGGCGACGGCGGCGCGTCATGTCGAAATGGTCGCCCCGCCAAGTCGCAGGATCGGACAGATTGGCGCCGATATCCGTCGGCCCGCCTTTGCTGCCGCGCAGCCAGCCGCTGACCACCTGCAGCCAGCCGAACATCATCACCAGCAGGCCGAGACGACCATGCCAGCTCGCAAGCTGGACGCCATCCAGCACCGTCCAGATCCAGAAAAGGCCGAACGTCGCCACGCCGATGCCGGTATAGTTCAGCCAGCGATGACAAAGCCACCAGAATTGATTGTCCACTTCGTTCGGCCAATCCTGACCACGCGTGACCTTGAAGAACCGGGCGATCAGCACGCCCGCCGGCAGCAAGACGAGCCAGGCAGCGGACATCAAGATCCCGTGGACGAGAAACGCATCCAAAAAGCCGCCTCCTATTCAAGGTCATCCCCCCGAGGTCGGCCAACGCCGGCCAGCAGCGAGGCGATCGTGTCGATATGGCCGCGCATCGCCTGCTCTGCAGCCTCGGCATCCTGCGCATCGAGAGCATCGAGAATGCGCTGATGATCACGAACGGCAATACGGATACCATCATGATTGCGCATCAGCTCGCGCCGATGAGCATAGGCGTGGGCATAAGCCTGCGTGGCAAAGCCGGTCAGGACCGGATTCCCGGCAGCCTCGAAGATCGCCGAGTGAAACTCGCGATCCGAAATCTGAAAGCGCACGGGATCATCAGCCATGTCGCGCTGAGCATCGACCATCCTTCCAAGACGATCCAGTGTCGATGCATCGATGTGCTGGGCGGCCCGCCTTGTGAGGTCCGGCTCAAGAAGCCGACGAGCCTCGATCACGGCCTCGTCGCTCAGGTCGGGAAGCTGACGCAGATCGAAGCGGCGACTTTCATCGATAACATGGGGTGATTGTCTGATCCGGGTCCGGGTGCCGTGGCCAATCTCGAGAATGCCGCGCTCCGCAAGAAGCTGCAGCGCACCGCGCACACTGTCCCGGCTCACACTCAGCATCGCAGCCAATTCTCGCTCAGCCGGCAATTCATCCCCCTCATGCAGGAGACCAGCCGCGATCAGATCAGCCAGGCTACCGGCGATCTGCTCACGCAAGGACAGCCGACGGATGCCGTCACGAAGGACAGGGCCGAGCAAGGTCGCCGTTCCCGATTGCGCCAAGCCGCTCAAAAAAGCCTCTCTGGTCGAGTGGTCGGATGTTCAGACCAGTAAGCTCGAAGCTCAGCAAGCTGTCAAGGTTACGTCTTTCAGGCATCGTTGTTCGTCAGCTCAGGGGATCTGCGCGCCGCGGCGGTTGAGGTAGACTGCGTAGATCGAGGTGGTGCCACAGATAAAGAGCCGATTCCTTGCGCCCGGCCTGCCGCCAAACGTGACATTCGCGACCACTTCGGGAATCCGGACCTTGCCGAGCAGATCGCCTTCCGGCGACACAGCATGGACGCCATCGCCGGCGCTGGTCCAGATATTACCATCCTCATCAGCACGAAAACCATCGGCGCAGCCGACGTCGGTCCTGTAGAAGACGTCACCACCGGTGATCTTGCGCCCGGCCTCGTCGACGTCGAAAACGCGGATATGGCGATCGGCATCCTGTGCGAAAATCACCGCTGTCTCGGCTACGTAGAGCCGACGCTCGTCCGGTGAGAAGCAAAGGCCGTTCGGGCAGGCGAAATCGTCGATCACGACGTCAAGGGTGCCGCTCGAAGGGTCGGCCCGATAGACATTGCAAGGCAGTTCCTGCTCGGCCTTGAAACCTTCGTAGTCCATCATGATCCCATAATGAGGATCGGTGAACCAGATGCTGCCATCCGACTTGACCACGACGTCATTCGGTGAGTTCAGTCTCTTTCCTTGATAATGATCGGCAATCACGGTGATCGTCCCGTCATGCTCGGTGCGCGTAACCCGTCTGGCCCCATGCTCACAGGAAATCAGCCGCCCTTCGCGGTCGCGGGTGTGGCCATTGGCGTAATTCGACGGTTGGCGGTAGACGCTGAACCCAACCCCGTCGATCCAGCGCATGATGCGATCGTTCGGAATGTCGCTGAACAAAAGGCAGCCCGCATCGCCCATCCAGACAGGCCCCTCCGCCCAGCGCATGCCGGTCCCAAGCTGCTCGACGGGCGCATTGCCCATAATGAACGCATGGAAACGCGGATCGATAACGTCGAAATCTTTCATGAAACTCGCCATTCCCTGATCTTCACGTCACATGCAGACCCAGCGGCTATCACGATCATCTGCTTGAGTAAACGGCTATCATGTCTGCGGCCAAAGCCTGACAGATTGTAAGCCTGTAAAAAGTTGAACCATGGCATCCCCTCCCCTTTCGCTGCGGACCCACTGCTATGAGCGCAGCCGGACAACTCCATGAGACTATTTTCGCTCTCTATGGGAAGAAAATGATGTGGTCATGCCTTTAGCCGACCTCAGGCGGCGAGGCGCATACCTGATCGTAGCGATAGCGTTCCTTGAGGTCACCCCGGTGCTGGAACACGTCAAGGGTCACCTCGAACGCCGGACGGGTGATCTCGATATGTGGTGTCCAGCAGCCGAGCTTTTGATAGGTCGCAAGACATGTGGCAAGAACAGCTTCGTCGATTTTGGGAAAGTACGACCGCTGCGACCGCGCGATGTCGCTCGCCGGCGTTTCGTTCATATAGAGGCGGGCGCGGTGATAGGCACGGGTGAAGGCTTTCGCCAAGTCCGTTGCCAGCCATTCCCGACGTGCGGCCAGGCTGGAAAAGGCGCATGGACCGATCTGCCTTCCGACTTCAGCCACGATATGGCCGATGCCATCAGCTTCAAGCTGTTGGGGGAAAGGGCCCTGCTGCTGCACATAGTCGGCCTTGCCGTCACGAAATGCTTTGTCCATGTCCGCAGCACCGCCGGCATGGACGGCTTTGAGCTTGGTGACATCTATACCGGCCTTGTGACAGGCATAGTTGAACATCGCAAGCGGCTGGCCACCGCCAAACGTAAGGACCTCAGTTCCTTCAAGCTTGTCCCAGGTAAAGTCGGGATCGGGTTCCCGTGCGGTGATGAAAAAGCCGTCCATCTCGTTGATCTGAGCAAAATGAACGGCAAGGGGCGTTTCACTATTGGCAAGGGAGTTGAAGCCTTGGCTCGGGGCAGATTGGATCACATCCGCTGTTCCGGCTTCGAGTGCCTGGATCGCCGAAACGCCCGGCGGCGCGACTGACCAGGAAGGCTCCAACCCTTCATCCTTCAAAAAACCGCCAGCAATAGTGGCGATCAACGGCGAATAGAAAGCCGAAAATAGCGTGAACTGAATGTTGATCTCATCCAAGGCCCATCCCCTTGTCTCTCGGTTTAGCAAAGGCTTGTCGTTACATGTTCATTCGCCAGCTCGGCACCGCTTGCCATCTGGCCACAAAAACTGCCATTTTCCTGGCGGGCCATGACGGCTAATCAAAGGCCAGACCTGGCTTGACCCTAGAGGAAGTTCGTCATGAAACACAGCAGTAGCAAGATAAGATATTCAAGGTTATTGGCGTGGCGTTGAAACGACGGGGTATCCTGACCGCCGGCACCTGGTGCGTCGATCGCAACAAGCTGGTGACCCATTGGCCCGATGAAGACGGGCTTGCCGAGATCCTTGAGGAGGACAGCAGCGGCGGGGGATCGGCCTGCAACCTGGCCATCGATGTGAAGAAACTCGATCCGAACCTTCCGGTTGCGACCATCGGCCTGATCGGGAATGATCCCGATGGCAAATTGTTGCTCGCGGAAGCGAAGCATCATGGCATCAATCACCAGGGAATGACGATCAGTGACACGGCGCCAACCCACTATACCGACGCCTTTGCCTCCCGGAAAACCGGACGCCGAACCCATATTACCAATCTCGGTGTCAGCATGCTGCTAACCCCGGATCATATCGATCTTACAACAAGCGATCATCGTTTCCTCCATCTCGGCATTGTCGGCGTTCATGAGGCGATGGATCAGCCCTGGCAGCAGGAACCCAATGGCTGGGTCGCGGTTCTCAAGGCAGCACGTGTCGCCGGCCTGGAAACAAACCTTGAACTCGCCGGAAGCTCTCCCGAGAAGCTAGCCGCGGTCACCCGGCCATGCCTGCCATTTCTTGACCTCTTGATCGTCAATGACGGCGAGATTGGGGCGATTGCCGGCATGGAGACCATCAAGGATAGAGCAACCAATCCGGACGCATGCATCCGCGCTGCTAAGGCAGCCCTTGCTCTGGGCTCGTCCCGATTGGTTGTCGTCCATTTTCCAGCCGGAGCCATCGTTGCAGCACGCGATGGCAGCGTTCTTTCCCGCCCCGCTTTCGAGGTTCCGGACGATGCAATCATTGGCGCCAATGGAGCCGGTGATGCCTTTGCTGCCGGATTTCTCTACGCGTTGCATGAAGAATGGCCGCTTGACGATGCTCTCGCGCTCGCCCATGCAGCCGCAGGCGCCTCCCTTCGCCACATGTCGACAACAGGAGCGATCGCTTCATGGCGATCCTGCCTCGATCTTGCCAAAAGCTGGGGATTGCGCGACGGAATTTTGTAACATCACGCGCAGCAATCCGCCCCATTCGCCAACCGCCCATCATCCGGAGACACCTCTTGAAAACCCTAGATCAAAAGCTCACTCGTATCAAAGCCGGGGATTATAGGCCTGCCGACTTCATCATCGCTGATGCCAAGGATGGTGATATCGGCTTCGGAGCAACAGCTCCCGGCAAGGATCCGAGCAGACCTGGCCGGTTTTTGCCGAGACGCGCCCATCTAGAGGCCATCAGGGACATGAACGGCTCAGGGTTGGTCGACATCATGCTAATGTCCGCCTCCACCGGCGAACGCCTTTGCAGGGAGAACCTGTTCGAGGGCAGTCCGGTCACCCCCGCAATCCGTTTGAACGATACCACAGACATCTGGTCGGCACGCGGCGGCCGCTATAAGGAAGAACCATCGCTTCATCACAGAACTGCTCGCGTCGATCAGGCAAGAAAGCATGTCGACCTCGGCCTCTATTCGATCACCTTCTCCAATCAATGTGAAATTGATGCCTTGAATGCCGAAGCCTACACCGCGTTTCGCGCGGAAGCCGACACCCACGGCATGCGTCACTTCCTGGAGATCTTCAACCCGGCCTTCGATATCAACCTGGCGGACCGGGCCGATATCGGCAGCTTCATCAATGACAACATCGTCCGAACTTTAGCCGGTGTCATGGCAGACGATTATCCGCATTTCCTCAAGATTCAATATAATGGCCCGCAGGCGATGGAGGAGCTTGCAAGCTTCGATCCAGGCCATCTCATCGTCGGCATTCTCGGTGGCGCAAAGGGAACCACGCGCGATACATTCGAACTGATCGGTCAGGCAGAGAAATATGGTGCACGTGTTGCTTTGTTTGGGCGAAAAATCCTGCAAGCCGAGAGCCCCGTCGCCTTGGTCCGCATGATGCGCCGTGTGGTCGAAGGGGATATCGGTGCCGCGGAAGCCGTTAAAGCCTATCACGGTGAACTGGAAAACGGCGGCCTGAAACCAATGAGATCGCTGGATGAAGATTTCAAGATTACCGAAGAAGCCCTGAAATCAGCCGCCGCCTAGGCCTGGCAGCACCTTGGGTTTTCCCCGCCGGGATTCAAACGCAGCTTCTGCGGGCGATCCTGGCGAGGTGTTTTCTTGCATCGTAGCGTTTCTAATGGATCTATTGGGCTCGAAGATTGATTCCTCGGCGGGGCTGGAGGGTTCATCTATTCTATCCAAAAACTTTCGAACGAGTTTTAGGAAGTTTTAACTCGGCTTGGGCATGATGCGTGCAAACTGAGAGATGTTCCAAAGCAAAATTTGAAAGGACTAGAGATGTCGGCAGTTGCCACCCGACGTGAAGCCCTGACGAAAAAAGTTGGGGTCATGTCCTCCAAGGCATCTGCCAAGCCTTCTCTTGAGGAAGCAAAGATCACAGCCGAGGATGTCCGCGAGCTGCAAGCTAATCCATCAGCTGAGACCCGCGCCGGGTTTGCTGGCAAGTTCGGTCAGCAATATGACGACTTTATTGCCAGTGGCTCTAAGAAATTCGCCGACGCGATCCTCCAATTTCTGGCCAAGGACGTTGAAGCGACAGTCAAGCAGGCTCTGACCGAATCCATCGCCGAAAGCCCAAATCTGCCGGGAGATTTGGCCGCCGATCTGGCATCGGACACAATCGCCATCGCACGTCCGATCCTGGAGCGGAGCCCGGTTCTTGAAGATACACAGCTCACCGAGATCATTAGAAGCCACGCCATGCAATATGCGCTCTCGGTTGCTGGCAGAGAGACGATCAGCGAGGACCTGGCAGATGTACTGATCGAATCAGGCGAACCCGACGTTATTATCCGCTTGATCAACAACGACGGCGCTGAGATCTCGGATGACGCGCTTTGCCTTCTCGCCAAGGATTACCAGGACGATACAGATATCCAGGACCGGCTGGCGAAACGCCCGGATTTGCCGCCCGAACTAGTCGATCATCTGCTCGGCGCGATTGGTGACAAGCTGGAATGGGATCTGGTCAAAGACCGATCTATCGACCCCAGCGAGGCCCGGCGGCTTGTTGCCGCTACCAAGGAGCGCACCGCAAAGAAGCTGGCAAAGCAGGATAAAATCGAGAAACTAACTTTGCGTTCCATGCATGAGCGCATGGCATCCGGGGAATTGAACGCCATCGACATCCTCGGTTTTCTCCGTGACGGTGATGTAAGGCAGTTTGAAGTATCCCTTTCGACAATGGCCAAGCTTGACACGATAAAAGCGAGGCGTCTGCTCTATAACATGGACAAGCGCTGTCTCGCGGTACTCTGCCTTCGGGCCGGCTTGGGAACACCCCAATATATGGCCGTTCGGATGGCGCTTGATCTCGCGGAGAAGGGCGTAAGTGAAACGAACGCCGAACGTGTCAAATACCCAACCAAAACTGTCCGGTTCGTCCAGGAGCAATATGACCGGATCCGGAAAGATAAAAAGCTGATGCGGCAGATGCTGCAATAACCCCCTTGCATCTTGGAGAGGTTTCTGGTCGTTGCAGGCTGTTTGTGCCGACAAGCTGGACATGGCAAACACCCGAGCCAGACCAATTGGCAGGAGTACAGCGCTGCTTTCAAGCCCCGGAGAGTTTGTTCAGACGCTAGGCCTGCGGATTCTTGGGTGCCTTGCGGCCTCACTCGAAAACTATACTTATGATTGAAAATGCATTATAGCAAATGCTCTTTTTACAACTAAATGCACCCTGCTATGAAATTGCCTCTTTTTACTACCACTGTGCTCGTCATTCTTGCCCTATGCGATTCATCCGGATCCTTCGCGGCAACAACACCGCATTATGGAAATCCGGCACAGCAAGATCCGAATTTTACCTATCTTGCTCAAGCCGAAGAAAATTTGGAGGTTGAAAAATTATTCTTTGTAGAATTTCCTGAAATGATCTTTAGTGCCGATTCAACCAACTCTAAATATAGATTTATAAGATTTACCCACATTATCGAAGCTTCTGATGAAGAAGGCGCCTCAATGATTAGGAGCAAAATTCCCGATATCCTGGACGATATACACGAATACTTCAGAAACGAGCGGCCTGATGTTTTTGCTGGACCCGATGGTGTTTATCGCCTCAAGGAGGTTCTGTTTGAACTTACCAGCGACGTGATGCAGCCTATACCGATTCAAGATGTTCTGATCCAGGAGTTACTTGTCCAGTAAGTTCTTGGCTCAAGCAACCAAAGCCTGGCCTGCAAAGATCTTTGAAGTTAGAGCTTCTCAAACACGTCAGTGGCACTCCTGCTGGTCGCCGCCGCCATCACCCACTACAACTCATCAACGCTGTGATCGATCAGGTCAAATCTCAACCGCGGGCACCCGTTTTTGAACCATTCAGGCTACGACTCCTTTGGAACACTGAAGAATAAATGAATGAAGTTTAAACACCCAATATCCATAGGAGAATGATAGTTTTCTTCGAAAGAAGAAAGAAAATCAATCGGCAAACCGATAATTAATAGGCGATTAACTGACCTTATGAAGAAATCATTAAGGCTCCATGGTCATAATAGATAATAACGCCAGTGTCTTGATTGCGCCGGCATGTCCTTTTGACGATGAGGTCAAAGATGATATCTGATGATGAGCCTTGGCAGGAATCAGTTGGTCAAGAGGATGAAGCCGAGCAGGCGCGGCAAAATATATTAAAGGAAAAGGGCCCTCAAATCGGGCAGAAACCGGCCAATAGTGGACAGGTAGCTCCCGATATTCCCAGCCTGCATATGGGGTCGAATGTCGATGAGCCAGATTCCTTGGTGCAGGATTCTGTGGGGGTAAGCCATGGCCAGCAAAATTCAGCTGATGTTAGCTCCAATGTAGGAAAGCCTTCATCAGCGTCCGATGACGGTGTTAGCGTATCGGATAGCGAAGGTAATAAGCCTATCGAGGTGAACGGCAAGTCTAATGGCGCAACCGCGACAACTGGAGCAAATGCGCCATTTGAATCGCCAGAAAATATCGATTTCAACTCGTCGAGCATCTCGGAAAACCCGACGACGGGCGAAGCAACCGCTCAACTTGGCTCTGGCGGTGATATTGCCATCTCGACTGATGGCAAAGCTGTGGTCGACATCGCACAACCAGATGAAACCGATGCTGATGACACCAAACAACCTGTCGAGGACGTGCCCAGCGGGGTGGATTCGCCAAGTGTCAGCGTCGATCAGATCTATGCGCCAGAAGCACAGAATGACTACGGACAAACGACGGAAGATAGTCTCGTCACCCTGGATGTTCTTTCGAATGATACTTCCTGGCATGATGGAAACAGTCTCTACTTATCCGCAGTCAGTCTGGCTGGCGGTTCCGGCTCGGTCTCGATCGTGGCAGGCGAAGTCGCTTATGATCCGGGGTCGTCGTACGACCATCTCGCCGCCGGCGAGACTGCCGTGGTCGAGGTCGACTATGTCGTCGCCGACGGCGGCGGCCTCACCGACACCGGGCGCCTCACCCTCACCGTCACCGGATCCAATGACGGGCCCGTCGTGGCAACGGCCTTGGCCGACCAGGCGGCGTCCGAGGACAGCGCCTTCAGCTATACCGTCCCGGCAGACGCCTTCAGCGATGTGGATGCCTCCGACAGCCTCGCCTACACAGCAACCCTGGCCGACGGCTCGCCGCTGCCCGCATGGCTCTCCTTCGATGCCGCCACACGCACCTTCTCCGGCACACCCGACAATGGCGATGTCGGCGACGTCAGCGTCAGGGTCACCGCAACCGACGGCAGCGGCGCCAGCGCCGACGACGTGTTCGACCTCGCCGTCGCCAACACCAACGACGCACCCGACGACCTGGCGTTGTCGAACGCCTCGGTCGACGAAAATGTCGCCGACGGCACGGTTGTGGGCCAGGCGACCGGGTCGGACGTCGATAGCGGCGACGTTCTGAGCTATGCGCTGACCGACGATGCCGGCGGACGCTTCGCCATCGACAGCAGCACCGGCGTCGTCACCGTCGCCGACGGCTCCCTCCTCAATCACGAAGCCGCGGCAAGCCATGACGTCACCGTAACCGTCACCGACAGCGCAGGCGCCACTTACGACGAGACATTCACCATCAATGTCGGTGACGTCAACGAGGGACCGAGCGCGGCCGACGACACAGCCACCACCGCCGAGAACGTGTCCATCAGCGTCGACGTCCTCGCCAATGACACCGACGTCGACGCCGGCGATACCAGTTCGCTGGCAAGCGTCAACGTAGTCAGCGGTTCCGGCTCGGTCTCGATCGTCGGCGGCGAAGTCGCCTACGACCCGGGGTCGTCGTACGACCATCTCGCCGCCGGCGAGACTGCCGTGGTCGAGGTCGACTATGTCGTCGCCGACGGCGGCGGCCTCACCGACACCGGGCGCCTCACCCTCACCGTCACCGGATCCAATGACGGGCCCGTCGTGGCAACGGCCTTGGCCGACCAGGCGGCGTCCGAGGACAGCGCCTTCAGCTATACCGTCCCGGCAGACGCGTTCAGCGATGCGGATGCCTCCGACAGCCTCGCCTACACAGCAACGCTGGCCGACGGCTCGCCGCTGCCCGCATGGCTCTCCTTCGATGCCGCCACACGCACCTTCTCCGGCACACCCGACAATGGCGATGTCGGCGATGTCAGCGTCAGGGTCACCGCAACCGACGGCAGCGGCGCCAGCGCCGACGACGTGTTCGACCTCGCCGTCGCCAACACCAACGACGCACCCGACGACCTGGCGTTGTCGAACGCCTCGGTCGACGAAAATGTCGCCGACGGCACGGTTGTGGGCCAGGCGACCGGGTCGGACGTCGATAGCGGCGACGTTCTGAGCTATGCGCTGACCGACGATGCCGGCGGACGCTTCGCCATCGACAGCAGCACCGGCGTCGTCACCGTCGCCGACGGCTCACTCCTCAATCACGAAGCCGCGGCAAGCCACGACGTCACCGTAACCGTCACCGACAGCGCAGGCGCCACTTACGACGAGACATTCACCATCAATGTCGGTGACGTCAACGAGGGACCGAGCGCGGCCGACGACACAGCCACCACCGCCGAGAACGTGTCCATCAGCGTCGACGTCCTCGCCAATGACACCGACGTCGACGCCGGCGATACCAGTTCGCTGGCAAGCGTCAACGTAGTCAGCGGTTCCGGCTCGGTCTCGATCGTCGGCGGCGAAGTCGCCTACGACCCGGGGTCGTCGTACGACCATCTCGCCGCCGGCGAGACTGCCGTGGTCGAGGTCGACTATGTCGTCGCCGACGGCGGCGGCCTCACCGACACCGGGCGCCTCACCCTCACCGTCACCGGATCCAATGACGGGCCCGTCGTGGCAACGGCCTTGGCCGACCAGGCGGCGTCCGAGGACAGCGCCTTCAGCTATACCGTCCCGGCAGACGCGTTCAGCGATGCGGATGCCTCCGACAGCCTCGCCTACACAGCAACGCTGGCCGACGGCTCGCCGCTGCCCGCATGGCTCTCCTTCGATGCCGCCACACGCACCTTCTCCGGCACACCCGACAATGGCGATGTCGGCGATGTCAGCGTCAGGGTCACCGCAACCGACGGCAGCGGCGCCAGCGCCGACGACGTGTTCGACCTCGCCGTCGCCAACACCAACGACGCACCCGACGACCTGGCGTTGTCGAACGCCTCGGTCGACGAAAATGTCGCCGACGGCACCGTCGTCGCCACGGCCACGGGATCCGATGTGGACAGCGGCGATGTCCTCAGCTACCAGCTGACCGACGATGCCGGCGGACGCTTCGCCATCGACAGCAGCACCGGCGTCGTCACCGTCGCCGACGGCTCACTCCTCAATCACGAAGCCGCGGCAAGCCACGACGTCACCGTAACCGTCACCGACAGCGCAGGCGCCACTTACGACGAGACATTCACCATCAATGTCGGTGACGTCAACGAGGGACCGAGCGCGGCCGACGACACAGCCACCACCGCCGAGAACGTGTCCATCAGCGTCGACGTCCTCGCCAATGACACCGACGTCGACGCCGGCGATACCAGTTCGCTGGCAAGCGTCAACGTAGTCAGCGGTTCCGGCTCGGTCTCGATCGTCGGCGGCGAAGTCGCTTATGATCCGGGGTCGTCGTACGACCATCTCGCCGCCGGCGAGACTGCCGTGGTCGAGGTCGACTATGTCGTCGCCGACGGCGGCGGCCTCACCGACACCGGACGCCTCACCCTCACCGTCACCGGATCCAATGACGGGCCCGTCGTGGCGACGGCCTTGGCCGACCAGGCGGCGTCCGAGGACAGCGCCTTCAGCTATACCGTCCCGGCAGACGCCTTCAGCGATGTGGATGCCTCCGACAGCCTCGCCTACACAGCAACGCTGGCCGACGGCTCGCCGCTGCCCGCATGGCTCTCCTTCGATGCCGCCACACGCACCTTCTCCGGCACACCCGACAATGGCGATGTCGGCGATGTCAGCGTCAGGGTCACCGCAACCGACGGCAGCGGCGCCAGCGCCGACGACGTGTTCGACCTCGCCGTCGCCAACACCAACGACGCACCCGACGACCTGGCGTTGTCGAACGCCTCGGTCGACGAAAATGTCGCCGACGGCACCGTCGTCGGCACCGCAACAGGCGCCGATGTCGACAGCGGCGATGTCCTAACCTACAGCCTCACCGACGATGCCGGCGGACGCTTCGCCATCGACAGCAGCACCGGCGTCGTCACCGTCGCCGACGGCTCCCTCCTCGACCACGAAGCAGCAGCAAGCCACGACGTCACCGTAACCGTCACCGACAGCGCAGGCGCCACTTACGACGAGACATTCACCATCAATGTCGGTGACGTCAACGAGGGACCTGCTGCTGCCGACGACACAGCCACCACCGCCGAGAACGCGTCCATCAGCGTCGACGTCCTCGCCAATGACACCGACGTCGACGCCGGCGATACCAGTTCGCTGGCAAGCGTCAACGTAGTCAGCGGTTCCGGCTCGGTCTCGATCGTGGCAGGCGAAGTCGCTTATGATCCGGGGTCGTCGTACGACCATCTCGCCGCCGGCGAGACTGCCGTGGTCGAGGTCGACTATGTCGTCGCCGACGGCGGCGGCCTCACCGACACCGGGCGCCTCACCCTCACCGTCACCGGATCCAATGACGGGCCCGTCGTGGCAACGGCCTTGGCCGACCAGGCGGCGTCCGAGGACAGCGCCTTCAGCTATACCGTCCCGGCAGACGCGTTCAGCGATGCGGATGCCTCCGACAGCCTCGCCTACACAGCAACGCTGGCCGACGGCTCGCCGC
Organism: Geminicoccaceae bacterium; assembly: GCA_965204405.1. Lineage (GTDB taxonomy): Bacteria > Pseudomonadota > Alphaproteobacteria > Geminicoccales > Geminicoccaceae > JANQPX01. The sequence continues at coordinate 2,588,454 of CBDBEN010000005.1, read as the reverse complement.
TGCCCGCATGGCTCTCCTTCGATGCCGCCACACGCACCTTCTCCGGCACACCCGACAATGGCGATGTCGGCGATGTCAGCGTCAGGGTCACCGCAACCGACGGCAGCGGCGCCAGCGCCGACGACGTGTTCGACCTCGCCGTCGCCAACACCAACGACGCACCCGACGACCTGGCGTTGTCGAACGCCTCGGTCGACGAAAATGTCGCCGACGGCACCGTCGTCGGCACCGCAACGGGATCCGATGTGGACAGCGGCGATGTCCTCAGCTACCAGCTGACCGACGATGCCGGCGGACGCTTCGCCATCGACAGCACGACAGGCGTCGTCACCGTCGCCGACGGCTCACTCCTCAATCACGAAGCAGCGGCAAGCCACGACGTCACCGTAACCGTCACCGACAGCGCAGGCGCCACTTACGACGAGACATTCACCATCAATGTCGGTGACGTCAACGAGGGACCGAGCGCGGCCGACGACACAGCCACCACCGCCGAGAACGCAGCCATCAGCGTCGACGTCCTCGCCAATGACACCGATGTCGACGCCGGCGATACCAGTTCGCTGGCAAGCGTCAACGTAGTCAGCGGTTCCGGCTCGGTCTCGATCGTGGCAGGCGAAGTCGCTTATGATCCGGGGTCGTCGTACGACCATCTCGCCGCCGGCGAGACTGCCGTGGTCGAGGTCGATTATGTCGTCGCCGACGGCGGCGGCCTTACCGACACCGGGCGCCTCACCCTCACCGTCACCGGATCCAATGACGGGCCCGTCGTGGCGACGGCCTTGGCCGACCAGGCGGCGTCCGAGGACAGCGCCTTCAGCTATACCGTCCCGGCAGACGCGTTCAGCGATGCGGATGCCTCCGACAGCCTCGCCTACACAGCAACGCTGGCCGACGGCTCGCCGCTGCCCGCATGGCTCTCCTTCGATGCCGCCACACGCACCTTCTCCGGCACACCCGACAATGGCGATGTCGGCGATGTCAGCGTCAGGGTCACCGCAACCGACGGCAGCGGCGCCAGCGCCGACGACGTGTTCGACCTCGCCGTCGCCAACACCAACGACGCACCCGACGACCTGGCGTTGTCGAACGCCTCGGTCGACGAAAATGTCGCCGACGGCACCGTCGTCGGCACCGCAACGGGATCCGATGTGGACAGCGGTGATGTCCTCAGCTACCAGCTGACCGACGATGCCGGCGGACGCTTCGCCATCGACAGCAGCACCGGCGTCGTCACCGTCGCCGACGGCTCACTCCTCAATCACGAAGCCGCGGCAAGCCACGACGTCACCGTAACCGTCACCGACAGCGCAGGCGCCACTTACGACGAGACATTCACCATCAATGTCGGTGACGTCAACGAGGGACCGAGCGCGGCCGACGACACAGCCACCACCGCCGAGAACGTGTCCATCAGCGTCGACGTCCTCGCCAATGACACCGACGTCGACGCCGGCGATACCAGTTCGCTGGCAAGCGTCAACGTAGTCAGCGGTTCCGGCTCGGTCTCGATCGTGGCAGGCGAAGTCGCTTATGATCCGGGGTCGTCGTACGACCATCTCGCCGCCGGCGAGACTGCCGTGGTCGAGGTCGACTATGTCGTCGCCGACGGCGGCGGCCTCACCGACACCGGGCGCCTCACCCTCACCGTCACCGGATCCAATGACGGGCCCGTCGTGGCAACGGCCTTGGCCGACCAGGCGGCGTCCGAGGACAGCGCCTTCAGCTATACCGTCCCGGCAGACGCGTTCAGCGATGCGGATGCCTCCGACAGCCTCGCCTACACAGCAACGCTGGCCGACGGCTCGCCGCTGCCCGCATGGCTCTCCTTCGATGCCGCCACACGCACCTTCTCCGGCACACCCGACAATGGCGATGTCGGCGATGTCAGCGTCAGGGTCACCGCAACCGACGGCAGCGGCGCCAGCGCCGACGACGTGTTCGACCTCGCCGTCGCCAACACCAACGACGCACCCGACGACCTGGCGTTGTCGAACGCCTCGGTCGACGAAAATGTCGCCGACGGCACCGTCGTCGGCACCGCAACGGGATCCGATGTGGACAGCGGTGATGTCCTCAGCTACCAGCTGACCGACGATGCCGGCGGACGCTTCGCCATCGACAGCAGCACCGGCGTCGTCACCGTCGCCGACGGCTCCCTCCTCAATCACGAAGCAGCGGCAAGCCACGACGTCACCGTAACCGTCACCGACAGCGCAGGCGCCACTTACGACGAGACATTCACCATCAATGTCGGTGACGTCAACGAGGGACCGAGCGCGGCCGACGACACCGCCACCACCGCCGAGAACGCGTCCATCAGCGTCGACGTCCTCGCCAATGACACCGACGTCGACGCCGGCGATACCAGTTCGCTGGCAAGCGTCAACGTAGTCAGCGGTTCCGGCTCGGTCTCGATCGTGGCAGGCGAAGTCGCTTATGATCCGGGGTCGTCGTACGACCATCTCGCCGCCGGCGAGACTGCCGTGGTCGAGGTCGACTATGTCGTCGCCGACGGCGGCGGCCTCACCGACACCGGGCGCCTCACCCTCACCGTCACCGGATCCAATGACGGGCCCGTCGTGGCAACGGCCTTGGCCGACCAGGCGGCGTCCGAGGACAGCGCCTTCAGCTATACCGTCCCGGCAGACGCCTTCAGCGATGTGGATGCCTCCGACAGCCTCGCCTACACAGCAACCCTGGCCGACGGCTCGCCGCTGCCCGCATGGCTCTCCTTCGATGCCGCCACACGCACCTTCTCCGGCACACCCGACAATGGCGATGTCGGCGATGTCAGCGTCAGGGTCACCGCAACCGACGGCAGCGGCGCCAGCGCCGACGACGTGTTCGACCTCGCCGTCGCCAACACCAACGACGCACCCGACGACCTGGCGTTGTCGAACGCCTCGGTCGACGAAAATGTCGCCGACGGCACCGTCGTCGCCACGGCCACGGGATCCGATGTGGACAGCGGTGATGTCCTCAGCTACCAGCTGACCGACGATGCCGGCGGACGCTTCGCCATCGACAGCACGACAGGCGTCGTCACCGTCGCCGACGGCTCCCTCCTCGACCACGAAGCAGCGGCAAGCCACGACGTCACCGTAACCGTCACCGACAGCGCAGGCGCCACTTACGACGAGACATTCACCATCAATGTCGGTGACGTCAACGAGGGACCGAGCGCGGCCGACGACACCGCCACCACCGCCGAGAACGCGTCCATCAGCGTCGACGTCCTCGCCAATGACACCGACGTCGACGCCGGCGATACCAGTTCGCTGGCAAGCGTCAACGTAGTCAGCGGTTCCGGCTCGGTCTCGATCGTGGCAGGCGAAGTCGCTTATGATCCGGGGTCGTCGTACGACCATCTCGCCGCCGGCGAGACTGCCGTGGTCGAGGTCGACTATGTCGTCGCCGACGGCGGCGGCCTCACCGACACCGGGCGCCTCACCCTCACCGTCACCGGATCCAATGACGGGCCCGTCGTGGCAACGGCCTTGGCCGACCAGGCGGCGTCCGAGGACAGCGCCTTCAGCTATACCGTCCCGGCAGACGCGTTCAGCGATGCGGATGCCTCCGACAGCCTCGCCTACACAGCAACGCTGGCCGACGGCTCGCCGCTGCCCGCATGGCTCTCCTTCGATGCCGCCACACGCACCTTCTCCGGCACACCCGACAATGGCGATGTCGGCGATGTCAGCGTCAGGGTCACCGCAACCGACGGCAGCGGCGCCAGCGCCGACGACGTGTTCGACCTCGCCGTCGCCAACACCAACGACGCACCCGACGACCTGGCGTTGTCGAACGCCTCGGTCGACGAAAATGTCGCCGACGGCACCGTCGTCGGCACCGCAACGGGATCCGATGTGGACAGCGGCGATGTCCTCAGCTACCAGCTGACCGACGATGCCGGCGGACGCTTCGCCATCGACAGCACGACAGGCGTCGTCACCGTCGCCGACGGCTCACTCCTCAATCACGAAGCAGCAGCAAGCCACGACGTCACCGTAACCGTCACCGACAGCGCAGGCGCCACTTACGACGAGACATTCACCATCAATGTCGGTGACGTCAACGAGGGACCGAGCGCGGCCGACGACACAGCCACCACCGCCGAGAACGTGTCCATCAGCGTCGACGTCCTCGCCAATGACACCGACGTCGACGCCGGCGATACCAGTTCGCTGGCAAGCGTCAACGTAGTCAGCGGTTCCGGCTCGGTCTCGATCGTCGGCGGCGAAGTCGCCTACGACCCGGGGTCGTCGTACGACCATCTCGCCGCCGGCGAGACTGCCGTGGTCGAGGTCGACTATGTCGTCGCCGACGGCGGCGGCCTCACCGACACCGGGCGCCTCACCCTCACCGTCACCGGATCCAATGACGGGCCCGTCGTGGCAACGGCCTTGGCCGACCAGGCGGCGTCCGAGGACAGCGCCTTCAGCTATACCGTCCCGGCAGACGCGTTCAGCGATGCGGATGCCTCCGACAGCCTCGCCTACACAGCAACGCTGGCCGACGGCTCGCCGCTGCCCGCATGGCTCTCCTTCGATGCCGCCACACGCACCTTCTCCGGCACACCCGACAATGGCGATGTCGGCGATGTCAGCGTCAGGGTCACCGCAACCGACGGCAGCGGCGCCAGCGCCGACGACGTGTTCGACCTCGCCGTCGCCAACACCAACGACGCACCCGACGACCTGGCGTTGTCGAACGCCTCGGTCGACGAAAATGTCGCCGACGGCACCGTCGTCGGCACCGCAACGGGATCCGATGTGGACAGCGGCGATGTCCTCAGCTACCAGCTGACCGACGATGCCGGCGGACGCTTCGCCATCGACAGCAGCACCGGCGTCGTCACCGTCGCCGACGGCTCCCTCCTCAATCACGAAGCAGCAGCAAGCCACGACGTCACCGTAACCGTCACCGACAGCGCCGGCGCCACCTATGACGAAACCTTCACCATCAATGTCGGTGACGTCAACGAGGGACCGAGCGCTGCCGACGACACAGCCACCACCGCCGAGAACGCGTCCATCAGCGTCGACGTCCTCGCCAATGACACCGACGTCGACGCCGGCGATACCAGTTCGCTGGCAAGCGTCAACGTAGTCAGCGGTTCCGGCTCGGTCTCGATCGTCGGCGGCGAAGTCGCCTACGACCCGGGGTCGTCGTACGACCATCTCGCCGACGGCGAGACTGCCGTGGTCGAGGTCGATTATGTCGTCGCCGACGGCGGCGGCCTCACCGACACCGGACGCCTCACCCTCACCGTCACCGGATCCAATGACGGGCCCGTCGTGGCGACGGCCTTGGCCGACCAGGCGGCGTCCGAGGACAGCGCCTTCAGCTATACCGTCCCGGCAGACGCCTTCAGCGATGTGGATGCCTCCGACAGCCTCGCCTACACAGCAACGCTGGCCGACGGCTCGCCGCTGCCCGCATGGCTCTCCTTCGATGCCGCCACACGCACCTTCTCCGGCACACCCGACAATGGCGATGTCGGCGATGTCAGCGTCAGGGTCACCGCAACCGACGGCAGCGGCGCCAGCGCCGACGACGTGTTCGACCTCGCCGTCGCCAACACCAACGACGCACCCGACGACCTGGCGTTGTCGAACGCCTCGGTCGACGAAAATGTCGCCGACGGCACCGTCGTCGCCACGGCCACGGGATCCGATGTGGACAGCGGCGATGTCCTCAGCTACCAGCTGACCGACGATGCCGGCGGACGCTTCGCCATCGACAGCAGCACCGGCGTCGTCACCGTCGCCGACGGCTCACTCCTCAATCACGAAGCCGCGGCAAGCCACGACGTCACCGTAACCGTCACCGACAGCGCAGGCGCCACTTACGACGAGACATTCACCATCAATGTCGGTGACGTCAACGAGGGACCGAGCGCGGCCGACGACACAGCCACCACCGCCGAGAACGCAGCCATCAGCGTCGACGTCCTCGCCAATGACACCGATGTCGACGCCGGCGATACCAGTTCGCTGGCAAGCGTCAACGTAGTCAGCGGTTCCGGCTCGGTCTCGATCGTCGGCGGCGAAGTCGCTTATGATCCGGGGTCGTCGTACGACCATCTCGCCGCCGGCGAGACTGCCGTGGTCGAGGTCGACTATGTCGTCGCCGACGGCGGCGGCCTCACCGACACCGGACGCCTCACCCTCACCGTCACCGGATCCAATGACGGGCCCGTCGTGGCGACGGCCTTGGCCGACCAGGCGGCGTCCGAGGACAGCGCCTTCAGCTATACCGTCCCGGCAGACGCCTTCAGCGATGTGGATGCCTCCGACAGCCTCGCCTACACAGCAACGCTGGCCGACGGCTCGCCGCTGCCCGCATGGCTCTCCTTCGATGCCGCCACACGCACCTTCTCCGGCACACCCGACAATGGCGATGTCGGCGATGTCAGCGTCAGGGTCACCGCAACCGACGGCAGCGGCGCCAGCGCCGACGACGTGTTCGACCTCGCCGTCGCCAACACCAACGACGCACCCGACGACCTGGCGTTGTCGAACGCCTCGGTCGACGAAAATGTCGCCGACGGCACCGTCGTCGCCACGGCCACGGGATCCGATGTGGACAGCGGTGATGTCCTCAGCTACCAGCTGACCGACGATGCCGGCGGACGCTTCGCCATCGACAGCACGACAGGCGTCGTCACCGTCGCCGACGGCTCCCTCCTCGACCACGAAGCAGCGGCAAGCCACGACGTCACCGTAACCGTCACCGACAGCGCAGGCGCCACTTACGACGAGACATTCACCATCAATGTCGGTGACGTCAACGAGGGACCGAGCGCGGCCGACGACACCGCCACCACCGCCGAGAACGCGTCCATCAGCGTCGACGTCCTCGCCAATGACACCGACGTCGACGCCGGCGATACCAGTTCGCTGGCAAGCGTCAACGTAGTCAGCGGTTCCGGCTCGGTCTCGATCGTGGCAGGCGAAGTCGCTTATGATCCGGGGTCGTCGTACGACCATCTCGCCGCCGGCGAGACTGCCGTGGTCGAGGTCGACTATGTCGTCGCCGACGGCGGCGGCCTCACCGACACCGGGCGCCTCACCCTCACCGTCACCGGATCCAATGACGGGCCCGTCGTGGCAACGGCCTTGGCCGACCAGGCGGCGTCCGAGGACAGCGCCTTCAGCTATACCGTCCCGGCAGACGCGTTCAGCGATGCGGATGCCTCCGACAGCCTCGCCTACACAGCAACGCTGGCCGACGGCTCGCCGCTGCCCGCATGGCTCTCCTTCGATGCCGCCACACGCACCTTCTCCGGCACACCCGACAATGGCGATGTCGGCGATGTCAGCGTCAGGGTCACCGCAACCGACGGCAGCGGCGCCAGCGCCGACGACGTGTTCGACCTCGCCGTCGCCAACACCAACGACGCACCCGACGACCTGGCGTTGTCGAACGCCTCGGTCGACGAAAATGTCGCCGACGGCACCGTCGTCGGCACCGCAACGGGATCCGATGTGGACAGCGGCGATGTCCTCAGCTACCAGCTGACCGACGATGCCGGCGGACGCTTCGCCATCGACAGCACGACAGGCGTCGTCACCGTCGCCGACGGCTCACTCCTCAATCACGAAGCAGCGGCAAGCCACGACGTCACCGTAACCGTCACCGACAGCGCAGGCGCCACTTACGACGAGACATTCACCATCAATGTCGGTGACGTCAACGAGGGACCGAGCGCGGCCGACGACACAGCCACCACCGCCGAGAACGTGTCCATCAGCGTCGACGTCCTCGCCAATGACACCGACGTCGACGCCGGCGATACCAGTTCGCTGGCAAGCGTCAACGTAGTCAGCGGTTCCGGCTCGGTCTCGATCGTCGGCGGCGAAGTCGCCTACGACCCGGGGTCGTCGTACGACCATCTCGCCGCCGGCGAGACTGCCGTGGTCGAGGTCGACTATGTCGTCGCCGACGGCGGCGGCCTCACCGACACCGGACGCCTCACCCTCACCGTCACCGGATCCAATGACGGGCCCGTCGTGGCGACGGCCTTGGCCGACCAGGCGGCGTCCGAGGACAGCGCCTTCAGCTATACCGTCCCGGCAGACGCCTTCAGCGATGTGGATGCCTCCGACAGCCTCGCCTACACAGCAACCCTGGCCGACGGCTCGCCGCTGCCCGCATGGCTCTCCTTCGATGCCGCCACACGCACCTTCTCCGGCACACCCGACAATGGCGATGTCGGCGACGTCAGCGTCAGGGTCACCGCAACCGACGGCAGCGGCGCCAGCGCCGACGACGTGTTCGACCTCGCCGTCGCCAACACCAACGACGCACCCGACGACCTGGCGTTGTCGAACGCCTCGGTCGACGAAAATGTCGCCGACGGCACGGTTGTGGGCCAGGCGACCGGGTCGGACGTCGATAGCGGCGACGTTCTGAGCTATGCGCTGACCGACGATGCCGGCGGACGCTTCGCCATCGACAGCAGCACCGGCGTCGTCACCGTCGCCGACGGCTCCCTCCTCAATCACGAAGCCGCGGCAAGCCACGACGTCACCGTAACCGTCACCGACAGCGCCGGCGCCACCTACGACGAAACCTTCACCATCAATGTCGGTGACGTGAACGAGGGACCCACTGATCTTTCTCTTAGCAGCACTAGTGTCGACGAGAACGCCAGTAGCGGCACAGTCGTCGGCACCGCTACCGGCAGCGATCCAGATGCCGGCGACAATCTCACTTATGCTCTGACGGATGACGCGGACGGGCGGTTCGCGATCGATGGCAACACCGGCGAGATTACAGTGACCAGCGGTCTGCAGCTTGATGGCAGCAGCGACTATGTGTTGGTGGAGAATTCAGCCGACGCGTTGGATCTGGAAGGCTCGTTCACGCTCGAAGCCTGGTTCACGGCGGAAAGCGATCAGGGAATGATCCTCAATAAGGAGAACAGTTACGAAATCGCCGTCAAGGATGGCAAGGTCCAATACGCTCTAAAGAATGAAGGTGGATCTTGGTATTGGACCGATACAGGTGTTGCTGTCACCCAGGGCGAAGAGGCACATGTCGCTCTGACCTATGATGATGCGACGTCCGAGGTGCGGGTGTTTGTCAATGGTACCGAGAGTAGTGCCAATCTACCCCTCGGCCCGTCCGATCTCGCCAATACTTCTGATGATCTCATGATCGGTTGGCGTGGAAACCAATATGCTCCGGACGCCTTCGAAGGCACGATCTCTGGTGTTCGGATCTGGAACACAGAGCTGAGCGATGCGGAGATCGCGGCTTCAACCCTCGACAACCCCGCAGGCGACACGGCCGATCTTCTCTTGGACGCCGATTTTTCAGCGGGTCTCGCCGATGCATCCGGGACCTTTCAGCTGACGGCCCATGGTGATGCCCACGCCGTCGGCCTAGATCACGAGGATGATGCGTCCCACGACGTGACGGTGCAAGTGACCGATGCCGCCGGCGCAACCTACGACGAGACCTTCACCATCAATGTCGGCGACGTCAACGAGGGCCCCACCGATCTCTCTCTTAGCAACACTAGTGTCAACGAGAACGTGTCGGATGGCACCGTCGTCGGCACGGCATCCGGGTCCGACGTGGATGCCGGCGACACCCTCACTTACAGCCTCACTGACGGTGCCGGCGGACGCTTCGCGATCGACAGCAGCACCGGCGAGATCACGGTAGCGGACGGCTCGTTGCTCGACTATGAGAATGCGGCGAGCCACGACATCACGGTGCGTGTCACCGATTCAGGTGGCGAGACATACGACGAGACCTTTACGGTCAATGTCGGTGATGTCGTCGAAAACCAAACGCCGACGGACCTCACTTTCAAAGCTGAAAGCGGAACCTCGATCACCGTCGTGACCGAAGATTTCGAATCCGGCGCTACAGGCTGGAGTGACAACACGACCTCCTCAGGCGGTGCTGGTCTGGATGGCAATTATCTCGGCAATTTCGGCGATACCGGCGGCGCTCAGACGATCTACAAGACCTTCACGCTCTCCGGCGATCAGGACAGTGTGACCATCAATTTCGACTTCTGGGAATTCGACACCTGGAACGGCGAAGACTTCAAGATCTGGGTTGATGACGTCCTCATCAGCACGGATGTCTACTATACCCAGGAATATTACGGCTCAAGTGATAGCAGCACCTATGGCACCAGCACATCAGGCACGACCAGCAATCTTGGCGAGGGCAGCTACTACGATCAGACGCATAGCTACAGCATCACTGTCGACAGCTCGGCCACCAGTATCAAGCTCGGATTTGGCGCAAGCCTAGACGAGTCCCTTGCCGCGAATTCCGAATCCTGGGGCATCGATAATCTGGAGATCATCGAAAGCCAAGGCGGCACGGCGATGCCGGTCGAGCAGCCGACTTCCGACACGGTGGCAACCGGCGAGATTGTCAACGTCGGAGGTTATCAGTCCGTCGATCGCTGGTCGCTCAGCCATGGCGGTGGTGACCTCACGATCGATCTGCTCGCCGACGGCTATAATGGCGGCGGCCTCGACAGCATCGTTTATCTCTATCGGGACGATGGCGGCGGCAGCTATACGCTGATCGGCAGCAACGACGATGGTGCAGCGGGTAGTGACGGTTCGACGAGTTACTACGATTCCTATCTCAGCACCTCAAGTCTGGCTGAAGGTGACTACATCATCGCCGTCGGCTCCTACGGGACCAACTCGTCCGAAGCGATCGCAAGTGGCGATACGGTCACCGCGGACACTACTGGCCCTTATCAAATAACCATTACCGGGAACGCCACACTGAACGGCATTGCCACGGATCCGAGCGACGGCAGTTCTTGGGGAGACCCCAATGGCAACGCCACCATCGTCAGTTCATCGGGAGGTGGATTGGCTGCAGGCGCAACCCTAGCCACCCTCGAGACCACCGATGCGGATAGCGGCGACACAGCGAGCTACAGTCTGACCAGCGATGCTGGCGGCCGCTACAGCATCAACGCATCCGGCGAGCTGGATCTCGATGTCGCCCATGATGGCTCGGCCACAGCGACCGACACCATCACTGTCCGAACGACGGATGGTGATGGCGCAACCTATGACGAGACCTTCCAGGTCACACTCGGATCGAGCGGCACCGACAGCGTTACCGGTAGTGCTGGGAGCGATATCGTTCACGGGCTTGCGGGCAATGACACGATCAATGCCGGCGATGGCGACGACCTTATCTATGGCGGCAGCGGCGACGATATCATCGACGGCCAGGGGGGCAGCAATACAATATACGGCGGCGCCGGCAACGACTTCATCGACAACAATGACTATGCGAATGCTACTGGCGACACGGTCTATGGAGGCGACGGCAACGACACCATTTATGGTGCCGGCCAGGGTGACGACGTACTCCACGGCGACGCCGGCAATGACTTGTTGGTTGGCGAAGGCGGGAATGATCAATTCTATGGCGGTGAAGGTTCAGACACGATCTATGGTGGCGATGGTCATGACATCTTCTTCATCCTGCAGGGCCAAGGCAACGATACCATAAGCGGCGGCGCTGGTGGCGGCTGGACCGATACAATTGAGCTACAGGACGGATCAGGTGGCAACACTATCGGCACCTACGGCACCGATTGGACAGTTCAGCTCGATAGTGGCTCAATCGAGTCCACAGGCAGCGATGCAGAGAATAGCTGGCTCGATCTAACCGATGACGCCGCCGGCACGATCACCATGCAGGATGGCACCGAGATCGACTTCACCGGGATCGAGCATATCCAGTGGTAGAGGTGCTCTGAGTGTTCGAGAAGCTTCCATGGGAAGCTATGAGTTCTGATAGCAGGAGCGGAAAGATAGAGGCCTGATCCAGTACCTGGCGTCGATAAGCTCATGCAATAGCCATGAGCGAGCAAAACTGCCGTTCAGCCTTTGACAATGCGCTGAATTTCAATAACGTATTGGCAGATCGAGCTTTGGGAATGTCGCCGTTGCCGCATATCTCCATCGAATATTCAGGTAATCTGGAAGGCGTCGTTGATATGACTGCCTTTTGTGCGGTGATCCGCGATGCCAGTGTCAGGACTGATGTGTTTCCTCTTGCAGGGGTGAGAGTGCGCGCTATTCGGGCCGATCATGTTGCGATTGCAGATGGCGATCCCGCTCACGGCTTCATCGATCTCTCGGTACGTCTTCGGGGTGGGCGGGACTTCGCGACACGGAAGGCCGCAACAGCGGAGATCTTTAAAGCCGCCAAGCTCTTTCTTGCTCCGGTTCTCGAAAACCACTCAATCGCTCTTTCTCTAGAAATGCGAGACATAGACCCCGATCTCAGCCCGAAGCTGAACACCATACGAGACCATCTAAGGATCGGTATTACCCCGCCTGAGTAGGATACTCTCTGGTAAGCTGGGTTGCTCAAAACAAGAGCGAAGTTAAGCGATCACTGTCGACATCCCCTGCATCACGACCTCCAACCTGCCCCCCAGTCCTTCAACCATCGCCCAAGTCCGCTCTACCTGTTCGACCCGGACGTTTCCCGTCCGCCTCGATCTTTTTATGCTGACAAGTAATCGGCCTTAATCATCGGCTCAATTTGTTGAAAAGATACCAATCAGTGAGTTTTCTGATCCTCCAGGATCATGTCCGAGGCCTTTTCGCCAATCATGATGGTCGGTGCGTTGGTGTTGGCGCTCGTTACGATCGGCATGATCGAAGCGTCGACCACGCGAAGGCGGTTTACGCCTCGCACCCGCAGGCGATCGTCAACGACGGACATCTTGTCCCTGCCCATCTTGCAAGTGCCGACGGGGTGATAGGCAGGGCCGGTACCGGCGCGGATATAGCTTTTTAAATCGCTATCGGTCTGGACATCGCCATTGGGCAGACATGGCCCCTGATAGTGTGATCCAAAGGCTTTCGTTTCAAAGATCGCACGTGCTGCCCGGCACCCGGCGACCATGCGTTCGACATCGTCGTCTTCGCCGAGAAGATTGGAGAAGATTAGGGGCTGAGCTTTGGGATCCTTCGAAGCAAGGCGAAGCGCACTCCGGCTTGCAGGCCGGCAAACATTGACCAGGATGGTGATCGCCGGCCGGTCCATCAGGAGAAGACCTTCCGGCACCAGCTTGTACCCTGTGGGTACGAACTGCAGCTGGACGTCTGGGCGGGCCTCTTCACTTGGGCGGGTACGGATGAAGGCGCAGGCCTGGGTAATCGGCGAAGCGGCCGGGACCGCTGCCGAACAATAGCCAGCTCAGACCGTGTTTCACAAAATGATGCGGCCTAACCTCGGTGTTGTAGGTGCTGACATCGACATAGCCCGACACCCAGACGATCGGATGCTCCTGCAGGTTTTGGCCTACACCGGGAAGGTTCAGGGCTACGTCGATCCCATGCTCGCGCAGATGGTCGCCCGGCCCGACGCCTGAGCGCATCAAGACGGCGGGCGACGACAGGCTGCCGCAGGCGAGAATGATCTCCCCGCCTCTTGCCTCATGCCATTCGCCATGGCGCTGGTAGCGGACGGCGATCGCCTGCTTGCCATCGAAGAGGACACGATCGATATGGGCTTGGGTGCGCACCTCTAGATTGGCGCGGCTACGCACCGGTGCCAGAAAAGCGCGTCCGGTGTTGTGGCGCCGACCATGGCGGATCGAGCCCTGGCTTGGACCCACACCTTCCTGACGCTCACCGTTGAAGTCGGGGTTGAAGGGGTAGCCTAGTTCCTGGCCCGCCTCGATGAACGTAGCGGCGAGAGGATGCGGCGTGGCGACATGGGACGCGGTGAGTGGCCCGTCGCTCCCGTGATAGTCGCTCGCGCCAAACGCGTTGCTCTCCATGCGCTTGAAGTAGGGAAGCACGTCCGTGTAGCTCCAGACCCCTGTGTTGCCGAGGCTCGCCGCCCAGCCGTCATAGTCCTCACGCTGGCCACGCAGATAAACCATGCCATTGATCGAGCTGGAGCCGCCAAGCACCTTGCCGCCCGGCCACATATCGGCGCGGCCGCCAAGCGATGGATCAGGCTGGCTTTGATATTTCCAGTTCAGGCCCGAGTTCATGATTGCCCGGATCTCGGCTGCTGGAATTCGCACCAGCGGCGTGTTGTCGGAGCCACCCGCTTCAAGCAAGAGCACCCGGTTGGCAGGATCGGCTGAGAGCCGATTGGCGAGAACGCAGCCGGCCGAGCCTGCGCCGCAGATCACGTAATCGAACCTTTCCGCCTCCATCACCTCATGCCGCCCTGGTGATTGTCGCTCGCCTGAGATCGGTGAACTGATCGCGCAGATGTTCGGCGGCGCGCAGCGCCATGGCGCAGACCGTCGAGGTCGGGTTGACCACGCCGCCGGTTGCGAAAGCCGAGCCGTCGACGATGTAGAGATTGGGCACGTCCCAGCTCTGATTCCAGCCATTGATCACCGACATCTCCGGATCCGCACCCATCCGGCAGGTACCGAGGAGATGCCAGGCAGGTGTCCGGTAGGCACCGTCCTTGCAATAGTCGTGCAGGTGATACTCGACGGCATCAGACGCCTTGGCGATCTCTTCCAGGCGTTCCAGCTGGTAGCGCATCATCCGCCAATCGTTTTCATGGGGCTCGTGGTGCAGCTTCGGCGCAGGCAGGCCGTCCCGATCCACCTGGGTCTCGGAAAGGGTGATGCGGTTGGTTGCCTGCGGAAGATCATCGCCAATCGCGAAAACGCCGAAGCCACGGCTGAAGCGCTCCCGGAACCAGCGGTGATGATCATCGCCCAGGGGCGCTGCCTTCGGCGTGATCATGCCGAGGCTCTGCCCGCCGGCATGGCCGGTGGCGGCGCAGTTGAAGTTGAAGCCATTGACGAACCCGCGCGACGTGTCGGTCTCGGCAAACTCCATGCCGATGAGCGAACCGACATAGCCCATGTGGGTTTCCATCGGTGCGTCGACCCAGATATCGCAGGCGGTCAGTGTGTGGTGCATCAGATTGCGGCCGACCTGATCAGAGCTGTTGGCGAGGTTGTCCGAGGTGAGCAGCAGCCAGGGCGTGCCGACGCCGTTGCCGGCGAGGATCACCACGTCGGCGGTCTGCTCGGACCGAAGGCCGGACATGCGATCGACATAGACGGCGCCCGTGACGCGGCCATCTTTTCCCCGCTCAATGCGCTCGACCCGGGCATGGGGATGAAGGTCGACACCGGCCGCGAGCGCCTTCGGCCAGACCGACAGCGAGAACTTGCTCATCGAGCCGCGGGCGCAACCCGCCGTGCAGCCGCCACAACCATTACAGCCGGGCCGACCATCATAATCCTCGGAGATCACGCCGGCAGGCAGCGGCCACCAATGCCAACCCAGCCGATCGAATGCTTGGGCCAGGCACCGGCTCGACTTTCTAAGGGGCAGTTGCGGCGTCGGATAGGCGTTGTGCGGCGGCATGGCGGGATTGCCGGCAAGCCCGCTGACCCCGATCAACTTGTCGGATGCTTCGTAAAAAGGAGCGAGATCCTCGTAGGATATCGGCCAGTCCGGGGCGAGACCGTGCTCTACGCCTTTGCGAAAATCCGACGGACGGAAACGTGGCCAAAGGGCGCCATAGATGTTGGTCGAACCACCAACCGCGTTCCACATCAGGACATTCGACGAGCCGGTTTCGACTGGGTAGTCGGCGGCGTTCTGGCGGGTGTTGATATCACTGTGCCAGCGTTTCTGCTTTTGCCATTCCCAATCGCTGCTGAAGTGCGGGTGATCTTCCGACGCAACCCAACCGCCCTGTTCGAGGCAGACGACATCGAGACCGGCTTCGGCCAGAACGAGCGACGAGATTGCACCGGAGGCGCCAGCGCCAATTACCAAGACATCCGCGTGACGGTGGTTTTTGGCGTGAGAACTAGCCATGCCGCTCTTCCAGAAAGTCGAGCCTGGAGAGATCGAGACGTTTGACGTCCTCCGTTTTGACGTAGCGGCCGCGACCATGTGCTGGCGTGTCGGCACCTGGATCGAACCGGCCCATCGCGTAACCCTTGGGCAATGGCTCGGCGTTGTAGCGATGCCCGAGCTTGCGGATCGCGTCCTGCACCTCCGGCATCTCGTAATAGGTGAGGAACACCACCGACCTCAGCTTGGCGAACAGGTCCGGCTGGTTTTTTTTCAGATCGGCCAGCGCGTTGACACCGCCCTGCCCGCTTGCCTTTGCCAGAGTCGAGAGTGCGGCATGGCCACCGATCTCACTCAGTCTCTGACGCAGCAGCCCATGGACACCGACGGCGGAAGCCGCCGGGAACAGGTCATCCCCCGGCAGCATCAGATCGACCAACTCACCAAGCGTCATCACTCCCCCCTAAAGCCGGATTTCGCTCTCACGATCGAACAGGTGCACACGTGTGGCGGTGCAGCTCAGGCTGATCTTCTCACCGATGGTCGGTGCGGCGTCGGGGTCAACCACCGCCTTCAGCGCAATCCCACCGACATCGACGTCGACATAGGTGACCGGCCCCACAGGTTCGACCAGGAAGACCTCGCCGGCAAGCGTGACATCGCGCTCCGTTACCGCCAGAAGATCGGTCGGGCGGATACCGAGCAAAACGTCGAACGGGTGATCCAACCGAGCAAGCGACGCTTCATCCACCGCGGTCAGCGGTAGATTCAAGGTTTCGCTATCGAGTTTAGCCTTGAGGACACCGTCCTCCCGCTGCAGGCGTGCTGCCAGGAAATTCATCGCTGGCGAGCCGATGAAAGATGCAACGAACAGATTATTCGGCCGTCGGAAAATCTCCATCGGCGGCCCGATCTGCTGTAGGCGACCATCACGCATCACCGCGACACGGTCGGCGAGCACCATCGCCTCTTCCTGATCATGGGTGACAAAGATCGCGGTGGTGGCGAGATCCCGCTGCAAACGCTTGATCTCGGTCCGGGTCTTAACGCGCAGCCCAGCATCAAGGTTGGAAAGCGGTTCGTCCATCAATAAAACGGCGGGATTGCGGACGACAGCACGGCCGACTGCAACCCGCTGACGTTGCCCTCCGGAAAGCTCCGCCGGCCGCCGTTCCAGCAGGGGACCGAGATCGAGCATCTCCGCTGCAGTTCCTACCTGCCGCGCGATGGTGGCACTATCGATCCGCTGCTGTTTCAGTCCAAAGGCCATGTTGTCCCCGACACTCATATGCGGGTAGAGGGCATAGTCCTGAAACACCATGGCAATATTGCGCTGGTGCGGTTCCAGATCGGTAACGTTCTCACCATCGAAGGTGATTTGTCCGCCGCTTGGCCGTTCGAGCCCGGCGATGCAAGCGAGTGCGGTGCTCTTGCCGCAACCGCTGGGCCCGAGCAGTGTCAGCAACTCACCATCGTCGATCCTGATGTCGAGGCCATCGACCGCACGCACCTCGCCGAATTTTTTTGTAAGTCGCTCAAGAGTGACACTTGCCACAATCGCCTCCCTATCCCTTGAGCGAACCAGAAAGCATGCCGCGCACGAGATAACGCTGGAATGCAAGCGCGATCACCACCGGCGGAATGACCGCCAAGACGCTGGCGGCAAACATCGGGCCATAGTCATAAAAACGGAGCTGGACCAAAAAGCCTGCGATCACCACAGGGATGGTCTGGGCCTTGGGCGTGCCGGTCAGGATCAGCGCGAAGATGAACTCATTCCAGCTCACCAAGAAACAAAAGATCCCGGCGGCGACGATGCCGGGACGCGCCACCGGGGCGATCACCTTCCAGATGGCCTGCAAGCGGGTACACCCGTCAACCAGGGCGGCCCGTTCGAGGTTCGGCGGCAGCCCCTCGAAATAGCCTTTCATCATCCAGGTCGAGAGCGGCAGGATAAGGCTGCAATAGGCGATCACCAGAGCGGTCCTGGTATCCAGAATGCCGAAGGCCTTGAACATCATGAAAAACGGCAGGATCAGAGCCAGGCTGGGCGTCATCCTGGTCATCATCAGGCCCCAGAGCGTGCCGTTCATCAGCCGGCTGTGGGCAGCGTGGCGGGCATAGGCGTATCCGGCGAGCGCACCGAGCACCAGATTGATGATGGTCACGGAGATGGCGACGATCAGGCTGTTCCAAATGGCATAGGGCACGCGGGTTGCCTGGATGCTGGATTGGCCGTCCTCGACACCTCCCGGGAAGAGCACGAAGCGATAATTCTCGAGCGTAAGGCCGTTCGGCACCATGGTCGGCGGGCTGCGCACCAGATCAGCCGGCGGCGACAGGCTCATCAACACCAGCCAGACAAACGGCGCGAACGACCAGAGAAAGATCAGTAGTGCTGCTACTCCTACACCTGCCCACCCAAGGACGCGACGCGTCTGGCTGGACAAGAAACGCCGGCGAACTGGCGATGATATACGTTCGAAGCGGGTGCGGGCATCGGCGCCCGCAGCGCTGATCCGATTGACCAGGGTCGAAGCAAGGGTGGCAGCGCCACCAGGCTCAACGGCTTCCCGCCGCATCACGGTCGGAAAGAAAAGTCGCAAATAAATCCAGGCCAGGATCAGGCAGAGTATAGTCAACATAAAGAGAATAGCCGCCCCTTCGCCGAATTTGAAAAACTGGTAGGCATAAGCGTAGCCCATCCAAGAAAAGACGGTGGTGGCGCTGCCGGGGCCTCCCTTGGTCATGATCCAGAAGAGGTCAAACGCCATGATCGAGTTGATCGTGGTGAGAATCATGATCAGCAGCAGCATCGGACGCAGCCAGGGGAGCGTGATGCTGAAGAAACGGCGGAACGCACCAGCACCGTCGATCCGGGCGGCGCGGTGCAAATTCTCCGGCATTGACTGCAGTCCGGCCAGGATCAGGAGCGTGGCGAGCGGCGCCTGATTCCAAATATGCACGAGAGCGACGAGGTTGAAGGCGACGGTACCATTGCCCAGCCAATGAACCGGCTTTTCGATGAAACCGAGGTCGAACAGAATGGCATTCAGCGTGCCATATTCGCCATTGAACATCCAACTCCAGAGCACGCCGACGGCAACAGGCGCCATTGCCCAGGGCACCAGCACGATGCTGCGCAAGACGTTCCGACCGGGGAAACTCAGGTTCAATACCAGCGCCATCGCCATCCCAAGCAACAGCCCCCCCAACACCGTCACAAATGCAAAATATGCGGTCCGCCCGAAGGCGGCGATGAAGGCGAGGTCGGGCAGAATGTCCGTATAGTTGGCGAGACCCACAAACATCCATTGCTGGGTCAGCATGTTGATGCGATGCAGGCTGAGCGCCAGCGCGTAGATCAGCGGAATGCCGAAGATCACAAACACTACGACGAGTGTCGGCAAGGTCAGCAGAAACGGTAGACGCAGCGGCGAGACGCCAGTCTTCTGAACTGGAGGCGGATGTTCTGCTCCGAGTTTGATCGATTTCGACATGTCAGCCATGAAGATTTCGGCGCACCGCACCACCTGGAGGGTGGGCGGCACGCCGGTCGGAAAAGATCACTCGGGGTAAAGCTGTTTGAGCTCTACCGCCTTGGCGTGCAGGTTGTCGATCACCTCGTCTGTGGAGCGCTCGCCGCGGATATAGTCCTGAACTTCGCCCATCATGTACCAGTCCCATTCCGGGAACCACATGGTCTTGGCGACGTCGCGCGTGGTGGCGGTCTCAAGCTGCTGGGTGGCGACATCCATGTCTTTCCACTGGGAGAACGCGTCCTTCACCTCGGCGCTCTCGATCACCTCCTTGTGCGGCGTACCGAGGCCGAAATCGAGCGCCCAGCGGGTAGCGACGTGATACTTGCCGTCGCTCGCCTTGCCGCCGAAGAACTGCATCAAATTCCAGGCACGGGCCTCATCCACCGGGTTGGCGCCCATCTGATAAACGGCAGTCCAGACGAAAGTCGAGCGGGTGGCGCCAGGCATCAGGGCGTTGCGGCAGGCGCCAGCGATCTGTGACATATCCGGCGTGTTGAACACTTTCTGGTCATATTCATGCACCACCATATAGGTGTGCTTGCCCGTCGCAAAGTTCGGCACCGCTTCGCCCTGCAACGTCATGATGTCGGGAACGACCAGCTCCTCCTTGTACATGGTCTGGTGCATCTCCAGCACCTTGCGGAAGGCATCGTCGAAAACCGGGTCATGGTTCTCGTCAAACACCTTGGCGCCTTCACCATACCAGAGCGCGAACAAGCTCCAGGAAAGATCCGGCCACCGCTTCGCCCAGGCGCTGATATAGGGATGGTCGGAGACGCCGTCGGTCTTCAGCTTCCGACACTGATCCATCAGTTCGTCGAGAGTAGCCGGCGGCTCGAGGCCGGCTGCGTCGAGGTGCTTCTGGTTACAGACGAATGAATTGAAGCCGGTGTAATAGGGCAGCCCACCGAGTCCACCGTCCGGCAACTTCATGTTGTGGACGTTGACGTCGTACATGTTGGCTTTGATCTCATCGAGACCCGGCAAGCCTTCGAGCGAACGCGTCCACCCTGCCCTATTCCAGCGGACGATCCGGTCTTCTTCCGAATACATCATGTCGATATGCTGACCGGCGATCAGCTTGGTCTCGACCACTGCATGATACTCGCCTGGCACCAGCTCGTAGTTCACGTTCTCGTCGTAGAGACCCATGAAGGTGTCGACATTCTCGGCAACGATCTGCGGATTGTATTGCCAGCCAACAAAATGTAGCGGATCGGCCGGAGCTGCCATTGCCCGGTTGACGGCGCCGGGAGCACTCAAGGCTGCTGCGCCTGCAATACCACCTTTCAGCACCTGGCGGCGGCTAGCCACGTAACGACCCAGATTGCGCTGTTTATCACTCCAGTCTTTTGCCATAAGAGCCTCCCTTTTTTGATTATTGCAGATTCTATTCCACATTTTTACTTATGTATTATTATATACACACTCGAACCGTTTCGCCCTATCGGTAACATTAGGGCAGAATCTAAAGGAGGCAAAAAGAACTTCACGTCTTTAGCTGAGAGGACCAAACACCGATGGCCGCCCCCTTGGTCAGATGAAGTCGCAACTCGCTAAGGCGGAAAACCACAACGCAAAGAATGTACAGCAGTGAGTTGTCTTTTTGAGGGCGGGACCATGGCTCCTCCAATAACACCCTCCTATAATGCCGTGCCGACGCTCCGCAATGAAATCGGATTGTCAAAGGTAATTTCTGAGCACAGCGGACAATCCAATATACAGTTTGGCTCCAATTGGCGTTTGTTGAGGCTTTCCCGCAACGCCAGTAATAACTGCAAGCTGTGAAACAAAATTTACTTTTTTAATAAATAGTTAGGCCTGGAATTGCCGAAAGACTTGGTTGGTTTTTATGAATGGCGGATGAACAAGCCATTCACCTAAGTGTCATCGAGAATGGTTTGTACAAGGTCGCATCGAACTCAAAGAAGTAAGAAAGGGTAGGTATGTCGAAACTCGTCGTCGTTCTCGGTCTGGTCATCGGCCTTGCCGGTGCCAGTCAAGTTGCTGCTCAGGAACCATCAAGCAACCCGACAGGCTTGTATCTCGGCGGAAATATCGGCCTCGATTATTACGCCGAGGATGACGACACCGAATTCGATCTCGGTGGCTCACTCGGGCTGCTGGTCGGTTATCGCTGGAGCGAGCATTTTCGCACAGATCTCGAATATGGAGCTTCGATTGCGGAAGTTGATGATGATATTCTTGATGAGGACCTTGCCGTCGTGAGCCTGACCATCAATGCCTACTACGACCTTATGGGCAATGAGAGTTTCTTCGCCCCCTACATCGGCGGTGGTCTTGGTGTCGCCGGCGTTGCAATCGAAGATGGCGTTGATGCCGATGACCTCGAAGCTGAATTTACGATACAAGGTGAAGCCGGTGTCGCAATGAACATTAGTCCCAACTTCGCGATCGTACCTTCCTATCGTCTTGCAATTACCGACAATAGTAGTGATGTCACCGAGGAAGTCTTGGTTGGCCAGTCGTTTAAAATTGGCGCAAGGTTAAGTTTCTAACAGGCTCGTTCGACCAAATATCGGCCCAGCGCGAATGCCATGATACTCTGACCACCAATAAGAATGGCATAATTTCAACGCGCTGGGCCAACGTGCTATTCTTGTGTAAGTTTCGTCATGCCTGCGGCTCAACCCGTACTTCACACTCGTCACCTGTATCAAGTCCATTTTTTTCGCACTACGACCGGGTTAGTTTGAAGAAAAAAACGTCCGTCTCCTTACCTTATGGACGAATATTGCGCTCAAAGGACGGAGATCCGTTGAGGCTGACCTTCGCCATTAAGGGTTCGGTACGACCTGCAATGCAGTTAGGCCTGACGATACACAGCGTGGCAGATCGGACTGCTCAGAGAAGCCAGATGCCCTCGCTAAGCGTAATCCAAAGCAAAACCGATCATGCTATCATCCCCCAATTCAATTCATCTGCTTGAAACGAAAGATTACGTCAAAATCATCCTTGTCTGCCGGAAGCAAGCAATAACCTCAGCTCGATCTCGAAAACCTAAGGTCGATGCATAAAGAAGGTTCCGCTCTATAACAATTGCGCTCAGAAACATTTCATAAGCGTATCGGCATTGCCGTTTAGGTTGCTAGTACCTCCTGATGAAAGAAATAATTCAGCATAAGGGCTTGCCATCGACACCTGACGTCGAGCTGAGTATCTCGCGTGTTCGAGTAGATGCTTAGGTTAAGGTGATACTTGGCATGCATCTTCAGATGGGAAGCCAATGTTTTCCGTACCGCATTCCTCCCTTGAATGGAATGAAGCTGATGACGAACTCAGAGCTCTGGAGTCTGCCGTCTGTGTCAGGGATGCTTGCCCCACCTCCTAGTCCTTCGGCCGGCCATGATGCGACCCAATCAACCGAACTTGGCTCGACCCGCACGCAGAGCACCTTAGACGCATTCTGAGATCAGCCATCATGTAGTTGGGGCCAAGCCTTTCAATCCATGGCCTTAGGTCAAATTCCGCATTATGTCCGCATGCAAGGCAATGGGCATGATACCGGCGGTCCTTGGCATGCTCGGCCAGCGTCTCGATCACGAAGGTCCGATAAATACGGTCGCCTGGACCGCGATGCTCCCGGTAGCCCATGCCATGGTTGTTCCTGTTCTGTTCTCGCCCATGAAGGGAAAGAGTCGGTAGATTGTCAAGCCTCGTAGGCGGGTATGGCAACATGGTTTGGAGGGGCGGAGCAATGAGCATATTGATAAAATCAACGATTGATTATCTATGAAATATTTTGCATCCATTCGCGTATCTCTCGATAGTCAGCCTCCGACCCTATTGTATAAATCCGCTGTTGTTGAGGATCTAAATCATGTCCAAACGCTTTTCCATGACTTCATTCGCTATCCTGTCTTCGGACCTGGCTTTAGCCAAAGCAGGATCAAGCGAGGACCTTCTGGGTTTTTGTGGTCTTAATTTCTATCCCGACGGCATCAACCAAGTGCATGTCAAGACATGCCAACAGATAAAGGCCAGCGTTCCTGGCTACGCCATCAACAGCGTGAAATACAACAAGAGCAGGATCAAATACCCGGTATCGATTAGAAGATGGGGGCCATTTACCGTCGCATGGGGAACCATGCCGCCGGACCTGTCTATCGGTAATATCGATAGCCAGATGGTCATGAAGACTGCCCCTGAAGGCGACGATAAGGCATCCAGTTCCATCTTCAGCAAATCCAAGATGGAGCGCATAGCCACCTCCAGACGTCGTGGTCAGGACAGCTTGAGCATACTCGGCCAACGGCAAGGTAAGATAGCCCTTCAGGAAATCAGCCAAAATTCTCTAAATAGTTGTTTTTATATTTCCACAAAAAACGATCCAAAATATTGAAAATAAGACAAAGTTATGAAACGATAACTCTTTTTTGTGTTCTGCGATCCTATAGCATCATCTTATGATTGATTTTTATTGCTGAACGTTGGCGAACCTATGAGGTGAATATGGCTGCTGTCTTTGATGATTTTCGGGTAGATTACGCTCCACGCCCTGCCAACAAGGAGTATGCCTCGCCGAACCGAACACTTTCCTTGACAGAGAATGATCTCGCCAGGATTAAATCAGCCATCGGTGGGTCCGGCTGGAAATCAACTGTGACCATTACGCTAGGCATCTTAGGAGCCTACACTGGCGTGCTCATCTGGGGTTTGAACGAATACGGAAAGTTCCAGCATGAGCGCTTGGCGGCCTATGAACGATCGCAAGGCGAGTGGTTCGCTGCTTATAAAACCTCGATGGGCGAAGTTACCCGTGATCTGAAAGAGCTTAGACAAGAAAACGCCCTTCAATTCACGGGGCTGACGTCTCGAATTGACCGTATCGGCCAGACCTTCATGCAGGACATTCATAATCCTCTGCACGATCATCAAAGCATCAACGACGACCTCGATGCAGCTAAAGCCCCTCGACAAGTGGACGATCAACGCTAAACACCGAACGTCGATATGTAACTTTCAAGCTACGATGGTCTCATCAAGCTTGATGCTGGAAGGGCAAGGCCATTCACCTCGTAACATGTCACGCCGGAAAGACCCCCAAGCTCTAAGTCAGCTTCGAATTCTTGGGGCAGATCCCAGCCTCGATTAAACAAACGGCGTTGGTGGGCTTCGCGCAGGAGACTCGATAGCTCGCACATACCCAGGAACACGATGGTGCTTCGCCTCCCCGGCCAAACATTACACAGGTCGTGGCTTCAATCACGGCGTCCAGGCCTTGTTGCACATTACTGGGGAGTTCCTGCCAGCAAAGACGTCCAATTTGCCCTCATTTTTCATGGTGCCGGCATCTTGGCGACCTTGATCGCGTGATTTCGTGTTGAGAAGACGGGCGTTTTCGGATTGCACCGTCAGGTTTCCTCATCTGCCGTTTTCGATGAGAGCGAACTCGCCCTGATAGGGGTTGGCCTGAGCCACGCGCACCAGGCAACGGCGGACACTGAGGGACACCAACATTCGCTCGCGCTCAATTTTTATTTTTGGTTATTGTCAGAAAATAGCCTTCACTGCCAGGCAGCTTTCTCGCCAGTCGTTATGCGTAGCGGCGCGCATTGACAACAATGATTATCGCAGGGCGGCTGACAGCCTGCGCAGGATTGCGCTACGGGGTTGCTGCTTTATGCTGCCGGAATCATCAACGTGGCTTCTATCTTCGGGGCGACGATGTTTCTCGGCTTTGGTAACGGTCTGACCATACTCAGCAGTAATGCGGACACCCCCTCCGTGGTCCCTCATCTAACAGGTAGCGCTACGGGGTTGTGGAAACTTTTGTAGTCGGCGGCGGTGCTCTCTTGATGACAATCACCAGCGCGATCCTGACCGAACGGAAGGCCGCCTATATGGTGTTAGGCATAATGCTTTTCTGCACGTTTATCGGATTGATCGCCGCCCTCTATATCCGCAGGTTGGATCGAAATGAAGCATAAGATGAGTGACTGGTTGCGGCGAAAAACCAGGCACTGCATGCATTGGCCTACCCAGCGTTAGCGAGACCACTTGTTAACAGGTCGTCCCAAAATACTGCGATCAACAGCAATGCCCAATCCCGGTTTCTCCGGCACAACAACCCCTCCGTTTCTTATAGGTGCGTCGAACCTGGCAGTTTCGACAGAAACCATTTCCCGGCAATCAAGGATGCAACGCAGCAACCGCCGCGGCACGGTTTGGCCAAGGTGGGCTATTGCGGCAAAGGCAATTGCCGAACCAACCGTGTCTTGTACAGAAATAGTCAAGCCTGCGCTTCGGCAAATATCTCGATGGCGGCGGCCCTTCGTCAGGCCGCCAGCTTTGGAGATTTTCAGCCCAACACCATCAGCCGCATCCAGTGCGATGAGCTGGGCGATATCTTCGCCTTCCTGTACCAGCTCATCCAAAATAATTGGAACAGGACAACGCTGACGCAGTGAGATGGTTTCGCGCCAAGTGGCACAGGGTGCCTCCAGCACAAAATCGAGACCTTCGGGCAACATACGCAGCATACGAAGGGCCGTTTCCGGCAGCAGACCACCATTGGCGTCCACCAGAAAAAATTCACCATATCTGCGGTCGGCCAATGACGCCGCAATACGTTCTGCATCCAACGCGGGACCACCTTCACAGTCCAAGGCGCCAATCTTGACTGAGTGTCCCAGGAATCCCTTTGCCCGATGTTCAGCAACACGCCGTCGCATGTCCTCTGGATCACCGGCATATATGGATGAAATGGCCGGCATACGAACGCCGGTTGAGCCGCCAAGCAATTCGCAAACCGGCAAACCGACAGACTTTCCAAACAGATCCCAGCAGGCAACATCAATCGCCGTCTTCGCATGATTATGTCCGACAAGCACATCGGCCATTGCATCATTTATGCGATCAACCTGACGGGGATCGCGGCCAAGGATATGCGGCGCTATTTCTTCGATGCCTGCGCGTGCTCCCGATGCATGGGCAGCTATATAGGTTGACCCGAATGGCGTGGTTTCGCCCCACCCATCCAGTCCGTCATCGGTGACGATGCGTACAATTGAGGCATCAAAGGATCTGTATTCCCGACCACCGGAGAGCAGGTAGATCTCGCCGGAGTAAGGCAGGTAGATCTGATAAAGCTCAATACGGTCGATCTTCATGACGAAGTTTCCCGAGGCCTGAATGATGAAGAGACCAAAATTGTTTCTCATCCAGTTGTTGGAAATTCAATCCAGCAATGCCAAAATTCGGTCGCCTGCTTCGGCGCCTATCTTGACATAAGTATATTTCAGTCACTCAATCGGGGCGGAATCCCTGGCTACCAAATTGATGCCCCATGCGAGCCCCCGCGCACATCCGTTACATCGCCATCGGTCTCAAAGGGATCGGTCGGTATGATATCGAGATTTTGCCGAATCGAGAGGCTCATCGTATCCGACATCGGCTTTCAGTACAGGCGAACATTGGTCGTGGCGCCGCCGCTCGGATCCGGTTCTTGCCTGGGCAACACAGCGCCGGTGGCAAGCCAATCCTCGGATTGATGGTTAGGCGTGGCAGCGGCAAGGATGAACAGCACGGAGTTCAGCAACGCAAGAAAGACGCGCCACGCCGACAGAGGACAATTGCAGTAACGGTGCAGTTCGTCATAACCAGTCCAACCGTTTGAATTTGGAGGAAGCGCAGATGGACCATTTCACCGGTGGTTGCCTGTGCGGCAATGTCCGAATTGTGGCATCGGGACTTCCATACAGGGTCGGCCTTTGCCACTGCCTCGATTGCCGCAAGCATCATGGGGCTCTTTTTTACGCTGCCGCCGTCTTCCCGCAGGATGCTGTGACGATCGATGGCGAAACACGCGACTACGACGGGCGGTTCTTCTGCCCCCGATGCGGCTCTTCGGTTTTCTCACGCAGCGCAGACGAAATCGAAGTGCACCTGGGATCTCTCGATGCGCCAGACCAACTTTTACCAACCTATGAAAGTTGGATCGTCCGTCGTGAGTCCTGGTTACCGCCATTTCCGCTCAAGAGACGATACGACCGTAATCGCGACGCCACGGGTCGCTTCGAGAAGTAGGTCGCGCGAACCATCATGCGAAGGCGTTATTGCGAGGTACAGCTTGCCTTCTGCAACGACTAGGCCGAGCGTTGGGAACACATCCACACGGTGACTGTGATCGAGAGCGAAATCACCCTGGCATCCATGCTGATGAGTATACCCAGTATCGCCATGAGGCATTGGCTCACCAACTCGTTGATCTGTGCGCTGCATAGACGATAGGCGCCTTGCAAAGCCTGACTTTGTTGGAAAAACTACAGCATGCGACGCCAAGCCTTTTGGTGATCCAAACTATTGAACCAGCGTAATCATCCGCAACTGATTTTGGTTCAATTATGCCATCGAGCGATGGCCTGCGCCGAACAACAGCTAATAGCAACAAGATCCGCCACAAATGCAAGCGATTTACTGAAACAGCTCTTGACCTCACACCAAGTCGGGAAATACCTATTACACAAATGCGGTCTGGGGCTGCTTCTGTTGTGTAGGGAAGATCATTTCCCCTCCATCAGACAAGCTATGTGCCATGCTTTCGAGCCGATGATGATTGGTGGCCGCACGCCGTTATAAAAAAGAGCCTCATGATCAGGTGGGTAGGTCGTTCGCATGGCCGAGTTTTTTTTAGTCATTCTAGCCCTCCTTGGCATGAGCGAGACACGTCTTCTGGCCTTGGGCATTCTCGGCATCTGGTTGTTTTATTGGATTTTTATTGGAGCCTAGCTGGCCGCTCCAACGCACTAAATGCTGAAGCCCCAGCAGTACCCCCCAGATGACAGTTTCAGACCTGATCCGACTAAAACGGGTCGACTAAATCATCGTCAATGTGTGGGAAGGGCTTGAACCTGTCATGGCTGTCTAGGGGATCATACGTATTTCTCCAGGCTGGAACCTAATCTAGCTTTCCTTAAGGAGCCGAGATCTTAAATACTCTAGGAGCAGTCAGCTATGAACAGTCGATGCCAAGATGTCATGAAGACCGCGCGCGAACTCATCGATCACGGCGTTCTGGCGGAAGGTGCGGAGAAGCTGGCCGAACTTCATGGCTGTGGTCGCAAGGCCGGATGCGATCATTGGCATCGGTGCATCGGCTTGGTCGAGCATCAATGGCAGGCATCAGCAGCAACTTCGAAATTACAGCAGCTTGCCAGTCGCTAGAACACGTCCCGATAGGGCCAGATAAAAAGATCTGCTCAATTTCGCTGGTGTAGCATCTTTCCTTCACGATACAGCTCCACGGCTTATCCACAGCATCAACGTTCCCGGCGAAAGCCCATGAAATGTTCGATGATCTCCAATTCTTTGGGCTGAGGCCTGAGGAATACCGCCGACACCGCCTTGCTTGATCCTCAATGCGCCATCAATACCGGCACGGTCATGGATTGCAGGATGGTGCGGGTTGCGCCGCCAAGGACGAATTCGCGCATGCGGGAGTGGCCATAGCCACCCATCACGAGCATATCGCTGCCGCGATCGGCCAGATGCGACAGGAGCGCATTGCCCACATCGATGTCCTTGCCTTCAATGGTCTCCACCTCGATCTGCACGCCGTGCCGGGTGAGATGAAGGGCGATGTCAGCGCCGGGCATGTCGCCATGGCCGGACCGGCTGCTCTTCGGACGAAATGACACGATACCGACGGTCTTGGCCCGCTCGATCAGCGGCATCGCATCCCGAACCGCCCGAGCGGCTTCGCGGCTGGCGTTCCAGGCGATCATCACATGCTCGGCTGTGGTCGCAGCGGAAACGCCGATATGCGGTACGACAATGACCGGAGCGCCGCATGTCAAGAGGACGTCTCCCGGATCCTGGCTAACGCCGACACTGTCGTCATCAGGCTGACCGATGATCACCGCATCGGCATAACGCCCTTGCACGGCCAGCATGTCGGCGAATTCCGTCTGGTAGCCCTGATCAGTTCGTGTGTCGAACGCTATCCCTTCGCGTTCGGCCATATCGCGAAAGCCGGCGAGGGCGGATTCAGCCCGCTCCCGTTCATGGCGCTCGACGTTGGCTTTGATGTCCGCGGTCAGATAAACACCGACAGTCGCCGGTGGTGCGAATTCCGGCATGAGATAGAGACCGGTGAGATGAGCCTCAAAGCGCTTCGCCAGCCTGATCGCGTAGTCGATGCGCTTACTGCTGATGTCGCTGGCATCGATCTCCACCAAGAGATCTTTGTACATGGCTGTTTTCTCTCCATTCGATGCATAAAACCGCTAGCGGTATGTTCGGAACGAATGCACCTGCAGGCTTACCGGCAAGATCCCGCATACCGTCGGGTTTCTTCGCGCCGTACGCAAATGCAGCGGGAACCAGATGAAGTGGTCATACCATTAGCATTCCGCGAGTGTGGCCGGCGTTATTTCACTCCAGTGTTTTGCTTGATCAGGATGAACACGAACAGGACGCCAAAGGCGGTAAGGGCAAGACCGGTGCCATGAAAAATCGGATCGACGGCGCCACTTGCCATGATGATGCCGAGCAGGGCGAGGGCACCCATGATGATGCCGAGGATCCAGGCACCGGTCAGATCGCGCTGCATGTCCTAGGCCTCCTTTTGAGTGAGATCATGATAGGCGTGCCAGCTTGCATGGCCGATCAGAGGGAGTGTGATGATCAGGCCGAGGAGAAAGGTTGCAAGGCCGGCGCCGACAAACAGCACGATCAATGCGCCCCAAAACAGCATCGGTGCGGGATTGGTCCTGACCGCTTGAATGCTGGTGCTGATGGCGGTGAACACATTGGCTTGGGGGCGATCCAAAAGCAGCGGTATCGAGATCACGCTGATGGCGAAGGCGAGCAGGGAAAGAAAGGCGCCGATGAGACTGCCGATAACTAAAAATGGCAGGGCTTCGGGGTTGAGCAGGGTCTGCTGCACCAGCTGGTCGAGAGCAGGCGGTTTCAGGCCGAAAAACAACATGAAGATCAGCGCCGCCAATCGCAGCCATGCGAACATGAGAAGCAATAGGGCGATACCCATCAGTCCGATCTGACCGCCATTCCGCCGCCAAGCAGCAAGAGCTGCACCAAAGCTCACCGGCTCGCCTTGCTCCAATCGCCTGCTAACTTCATATAGCCCGACGGCAAACAACGGTCCGACAATCATGAAGCCTGCTGCCAGCGGCAAGGTCAGATAGAGCCAGTCTAAAGCCCAAAGGCTGCCGATCAAGAGATAGCCGGCGACGGCGAACACCACGCCGTAACCAAGGCTGACTGCAGGTGCTCGACGCAGGTCGGAAAACCCCTTGGCCAGCCAGGACCAAGGACGATCCAGCGGAACCTTCACAAGAGTGATGGCTGGCGTAGCAGTGCCGGTACTTGGCGGCGTGGCGGAAGCAGCATTGGCCATGTCATTTGCTCATTGTTATCCCATCGCATTTTCGGGTTTGCGCGATCGTAACGGCGCAATCAATGCGATAATTCGAGACCTATCATTGAACAATCGGGATGAGCTTCCCTTGATCTAAGTCAAGTCGCGTTCCTGGCGCGTTCCCTAAGTTGCCTTTGGGTAAAGTTACCGATCGAGCGGAGAGCATCGTGACGGCAAGTACGATCGATGCGGTTCAGGACGGCGTTACGAGAGATGCCGGCAAGGCCGCCTATAACGAAGAGGTCATCCGGCTGTTCGTGATCGCCACCAGTTTTTGGGGCGTCGTAGCATTCGCGATGGGTACCTTCATCGCGTTCCAACTAGCCTTTCCGATCCTAAATCTCGGCCTGGAATGGACTACTTTCGGCCGTCTTCGTCCCGTTCACACCTCAGCAGCCATCTTCGCCTTCGGCGGCAACGCCTTGATCGCCACCTCACTCTATGTGGTGCAGCGCACCTGTCGAGCTTCCCTGTTCGGCGGCCAGGCTCTTGCCGCATTCCTGTTCTGGGGCTACCAGCTTTTTATCGTGCTCGCCGCTTCCGGCTACGTGCTCGGCGTCACCCAGTCCCGTGAATATGCCGAGCCCGAATGGTATGTCGACCTCTGGCTCACCCTGGTCTGGGTCGTGTATCTGGTGATCTTTGCGGGCACGATCCTGAAGCGCAGCGAACCCCACATTTATGTGGCCAACTGGTTCTACCTTGCCTTCATCATTACGGTCGCGATGCTGCACATCGTGAACAATCTGGCCGTGCCGGTTTCGTTTTTCGGCATCAAGAGCTATTCCTTGTTTTCCGGTGTTCAGGATGCGCTCACTCAGTGGTGGTACGGCCATAACGCCGTCGGCTTTTTCCTGACCGCCGGCTTTCTCGGCATGATGTACTACTTCGTGCCCAAGCAGGCCGAGCGCCCGGTTTATTCCTACCGCCTCTCGATCATCCATTTCTGGGCACTGATTTTTCTCTACATCTGGGCGGGGCCTCATCACCTTCATTACACAGCGCTGCCCGATTGGGCACAGATGCTGGGCATGACCTTTTCGGTGATGCTGTGGATGCCCTCCTGGGGCGGCATGATCAACGGGCTGATGACCTTGTCCGGTGCCTGGGACAAGTTGCGAACCGATCCGGTGCTGCGCATGCTGGTGGTTTCGATCGCCTTTTACGGCATGAGCACCTTCGAGGGGCCGCTGATGTCGATCCGCCAGGTGAATGCACTCAGCCACTATACCGACTGGACCATCGGCCATGTGCATTCGGGCGCCCTCGGCTGGGTCGCCTTCGTCTCCTTCGGCGCGCTCTACTTCCTGGTGCCCAAGCTCTGGGGTCGTGCCCGGCTCTACTCGCTAAAACTTGTGGAAGTGCATTTTTGGATCGCGACACTCGGCATCGTCCTCTACATCACCGCGATGTGGGTCTCCGGCATCATGCAGGGTCTGATGTGGCGGTCGTACGACGACCTCGGATTCTTGCAGTATGCGTTTATTGAGACCGTCGAGGCGATGCATCCCTTCTATGTGATCCGGGCGTTTGGCGGGGTGCTGTTCCTCGCTGGGTCGCTGGTCATGGTCTACAATCTCTGGCGCACAGCCAAGGGCGACGTCCGGGCCGAGGAAAGCCTCGGTGCCCAGCTTCCCGTCGCCACCCCAGCTGAATAGCGAGATCGGGATATGTGGAAGAAACACGAGAAAATCGAAACCAACGTCGTCCTGATGGCGGTCCTCACCCTGGTCACAGTATCGATCGGCGGCCTGGTAGAGATCGTGCCGCTCTACACCATCGAGAGCACAATCGAGGAGGTCGACGGGGTTCGTCCCTACTCGCCTTTGGAACTTGCCGGCCGCAATGTCTATATCCGGGAAGGGTGCTACAACTGTCACAGTCAGATGATCCGCCCGTTCCGCGACGAGGTCGAGCGCTACGGCCACTACAGCCTGGCTGCCGAGAGCATGTACGACCACCCGTTTCAATGGGGCTCGAAACGCACCGGCCCGGATCTCGCACGGGTCGGCGGCAAATATTCCAATGACTGGCATGTCGCGCACATGATCAAGCCGCAGGAGGTGGTGCCCGAATCGATCATGCCGCCCTATCCCCACCTCGCCGTGCGCAACATCAGCGTGAACGACATTGCCGACCACCTCAAGGCCAACATTGCCGTCGGCGTTCCCTATTCAGAAGAGATGGTCGAGATGGCTAAAGCCGATCTGGTGGCCCAGGCCGATCCCGACGGCGACCATGATGCGTTGCTCGCGCGCTATCCCAAGGCCGCAGTCGGCGATTTCGATGGTGACCCAGGGCGCTTGACCGAGATGGATGCAATGATCGCCTATCTCCAGATCCTCGGGCGAATGATCGACTTTACCGACATCAAGACCGAAGACATCATCCAATAGCGAAAACGGACGGGCAACCACCATGTTCGAGCAGATTTACCACTTTGCCAACACGCTCTGGCCGCTTTGGGGGACGCTATTGTTTCTCGGTATCGTCGCGTGGGCTTTCTGGCCGAGTAACAAGGCCAGGTTCGAACAATATGGAAAAATCCCGCTCGACGACGATAAGGTGGAAGGCTGAACCATGTCCACGCAGATCGAAAGAGACCCGATTACCGGGCGCAATACCACCGGTCACGAATGGGATGGCATCAAGGAGCTAAACACGCCGTTGCCTAAATGGTGGCTCTATACTTTTTACGCCTGTATCGTCTACTCGGTGGTCTGGTGGGTTCTCTACCCGAGCTGGCCCTATGTCACTGGCTATTTTGGCGGAATCATCGGGTCTAATCAGCGGGTCGAACTGGATCAGCGTATCGCCGTTGCCGAGGCTGGCCGCGCTCAATATCTCGAACGCATTCACGATGCGACCCCCGCCGAGATTGCGGCTGACCCGGAACTATTGAGTTTCGCACTCGCTGGCGGCGAGGCCGCATTCTCCGACAATTGCGCACCCTGTCATGCGCTCGGCGGCGCCGGCCAGGGCCCCTACCCGGCTCTCGGCGATGATGACTGGATCTGGGGCGGATCGCTTCACGACATCCAGGCCACCATCAACTATGGTATCAGAAGCGACCATGACGAAACCCGCTTCAACGAAATGCCAGCCTTTGGCCGTGACGAGCTTTTGGAGCGCGAAGAGATCGAGGCGATTACCCAATATTTGCTCTCCCTGTCCGACCAAGGCGCCGACGCTAACATCACCGAGCAGGGCCGCGCCCTGTATGAGGAGCAGTGTGTGGCTTGCCATGGCGAGCAGGGTGAGGGCGTGGTGGAGATGGGAGCACCCAGTCTGGCTGACCAGATCTGGCTCTATGGCGAGACACCTGAAGCCATTGCCGCGCAGATCGCCGACCCGCGCCATGGCGTGATGCCCGCCTGGCTCGGCCGTCTCGATGAAGAGACCATCAAAATTCTGACCGTTTATGTCCATTCCCTGGGCGGTGGTCAGTAGGGCGAGGCAGGAGCATCCATGGACGCAGCCGCAAGCCATACCGGTGTCGCAACCGAGGATGCGCGGTCGTTCAAGGAGCAAAAAGAGGATCCGCTCTATGCCAGCCGAGTGCAGATCTACCCCAAGGTAGTCAAGGGCCTCTTTCGGCGCATAAAATGGGCAGTCCTGCTGGTTTTGCTCGGCCTCTACTACATCGTTCCCTGGATAAGATGGGACCGTGGCCCGGCAGCACCCGATCAGGCGGTGCTGGTCGATATGCCGGGCCGGCGCCTCTACTTCTTCTTCATCGAGATCTGGCCTCAGGAAATCTATTACCTAACTTTTCTGCTGATGGCGGCCTCCTTCGGTCTCTTTCTCGCAACCGCGATCGGCGGTCGCGTCTGGTGCGGCTTCACCTGCCCGCAAACTGTCTGGACCGACCTCTTCATGTGGGTCGAGCGCAAGATACAGGGCGATCGGGGCGCGCGGATCCGTTTGGACAAGCAACCGTGGACAAGAGACAAGCTGGTCAAGAAAGGCTTGACCCACATCGCGTGGCTCTTGATTGCGGCTGCCACCGGCGGTGCTTGGATCATGTACTTCAGCGACGCGCCGACCGTCACCTATGACATCCTAACCGGTGGTGCCAGCCTTGCCGTCTATTTCTTCTTCGGCCTGTTTACCGCCACAACCTATCTTTTGGCAGGCTGGGCGCGGGAGCAGGTCTGCACCTATATGTGCCCCTGGCCGCGTATCCAGGCCGCTTTGCTGGACCAGGACAGCTACGTCGTCACTTATGAAACCTGGCGGGGTGAGCCGCGCGGCCCTCACAAGAAGGACACCAGTTGGGAAGGCAGAGGGGATTGCGTTGCCTGCAATCAATGCGTCGCCGTCTGTCCGATGGGCATCGATATCCGCGACGGCCTGCAACTCGAATGTATCGGTTGCGGGCTTTGCGTCGATGCCTGCAATCAGGTCATGGCCAAGGTCGACCGGCCCTTGAACCTGATCACCCTGGATACCGAGCGCAATCAACGGAACCGTGAGGTCGGCAAGCCGAACCAAAACCGGCTGGTGCGGCCGCGCACCATCATCTACGTGGTCATCCTCGCAATTCTAGGCATCGGTGTACTGTTCGGCCTTACCACTCGTGACAGTCTCGATTTGAACGTACTTCCCGACCGCAATCCGTTGTTCGTCAAGCTCGCAGACGGCAGTATCCGCAATGGCTACACCATCAAAGTCCTGAACCAAGTACGCGAGCCCAAGACTTATGAGTTGACCCTGAAAGGCCTTGACGGGGCGACCCTCAAGGTTCTCGGCCTGAAGAACGGCGGCACGCAATCCACCCTCCTCGAAGCCAAGCCGGATCAGGTCTCCACCTACCATATTTTCGTTACAGCGCCGGCGGCTTCGGTGCGCGAGGCAGTGCAGGATCTGCATGTCGTGCTGACCGACCAGAACGATGGCGAGGCCTTCGGCTTCGAGACCATCTTCAGAGGACCCAAATGATGGCGAGCACCCTGCCCTTGGACAACACCGGCAAATCACCACGAACCGGCGCCTTCTTCGGCCATTGGATCCCCTGGGTGTTCGTCGGCCTTTTCTTCCTTGTCTTGGCGGCCAACGGGACGATGATCGTCATCGCCGTCTCGACCTTCACCGGCCTTGAGACCACCAACGCCTACGAAAAAGGCCTCAACTACAACAACCGCCTGGCGGCAGCTGCGGAACAGGAGAACCTGGGATGGGAGGCAGACTTTGTCGTGACGACCTTAGGTGATCAGCGGGTGGTGCTGGACTTGCAGCTCAACGATCGTCTGGGCAGTCCCATCACTTCGGCGAAGGTCGAAGCTGCTCTGCTGCGTCCGGTGCAAGAGGGGCATGATCTGACCGTTCGCCTCGATCATCAGGGGCATGGCCGCTATGGTACCGAGACAGCTCTGCCGCTTCCTGGCCAATGGGATATCCAGCTCACCGCCATGGCCCGCGACAAAACCTATCGCCTCACCGAACGCATTCATGCAGGGCCATGAGCACTTCCATCCTGCCGCTCAGCCCGGCGACCGCAACACCCAACGACGACGCCTCTCAATTTGAGCAAGCCGATGCTACTGGCACGACCAGCTATTTTATGGTCGAGAACGTCCATTGCGGCAGCTGCATGCGCAAGATCGAGCGTGAAGTCGGCAAGCTGGCAGGCGTCGAGCAAGCGCGCCTCAACCTTACCACCCGACGGCTCATGGTCGTCACCTCTGCCGGCCTAGCCGGCACGGCCGATATCGTTGACGAGGTAATCCAGACGCTCGGAGACCTAGGCTACCCTGCCCGGCTCTACGACCCCGAAACACTTGGCTCCACGGACGAAATCCTCGAGAAGAAGCTCCTGCGCGCCATGACCGTCGCCGGCTTTGCAGCCGCCAATGTCATGCTACTCTCCGTGTCGGTCTGGGCAGGCACTGACATGGGTCCTGCCACCCGGTCCTTGTTGCACTGGTTCTCGGCCCTGATCGTTCTTCCCGCCGTCGTTTATGCTGGCCGCCCCTTCTTCGAGTCCGCTCTGCGTGCGCTCACACGCCGCGGCACCAACATGGATGTACCGATCTCGCTGGCAATCCTCTTGGCGAGCGGCATGAGCCTGTTCGAGACCATCCGCGGCGGTGAGCATGTCTATTTCGAGAGTGCGATCATGCTCCTGTTCTTCCTACTGCTCGGCCGCTATCTCGACCGACGCGCCCGTGGCAAGGCACGCCATGCTGCAGAGCACCTGCTGAGTCTTGATCAAGCTCCGATTACCGTGATCGAACCGGATGGACAGCGTAGCGCCGTGCCAATAAAGGATGCTGCTATCGGCATGAAAGTGCTGGTCGCCGCCGGCGAGCGCATCGGTGTTGATGGGTGGGTCCTTCTAGGTCGCTCCGAGATCGACACCAGCCTGATTACCGGTGAATCCGTGCCGGCCGCTCTCAACAAAGGCGACCGGGTGTTCGCCGGGACCCTGAACATCGCAGCCCCGATCGAAGTGGAAATCACCGCCATCGGTGAAGGAACGCTACTCGCCGAGATCGTCCGGCTGATGGAGTTGGCCGAGCAGCGGCGCGGTCGCTATGTGGTGCTTGCCGACCGCATCGCCGGCTGGTACGCACCGGTGGTTCATGGCTTGGCGCTTGCTACGTTCCTGGGATGGACGTTCCTGCTCGACGCATCCTGGCAAACCGCTTTGCTTTACGCCGTCTCGGTCCTGATCATCACCTGCCCCTGTGCGCTCGGCCTCGCCGTACCTGCGGTGCAGGTGATTGCGAGCGGTGCACTGCTGCGCCAAGGTATCCTCCTGAAGTCTGCAACCGCTCTCGAACGCCTAGCCGAGATCGACACCGTCGTCTTCGATAAAACCGGGACCCTCACCGAGGGGCAGCCTACCTTACGCCTGAGTCAGACCATCACATCAACCGACCTCCACCTCGCCGCCTCTCTTGCGGCAGCAAGCCGGCATCCGCTTGCCCGTGCCATCGTTGCGGCAGCCCCAGACGTGTCGGCAGCGACCGGGGTCGAAGAAGTTCCAGGCAGAGGGCTTCGGCTCTCCGGACCGGACGGCGAAGTCCGCCTCGGCAGCCGGCTTTGGTGCGGTGTCGACGACGAGGATGAAACAGGCCTTGAACTTTGGCTCGCCGCCGACGGGCGGTGCGTTCGCTTCGCCTTCGACGACCGGCTGCGCGATGATTCCAAGCCGGTAATCACAGCGTTGAAGCGCCGGTCGCTTATGACCGCCATCCTGTCCGGCGACCGCAGGTCAACGGTCGAGGCCGCCGCTTCCGAACTCGGAATAGAGCATTGGCAGGCAGCCTGCACGCCCGCTGAAAAAGTCGAGAAACTCGAACAGCTTGCTGCGGACCAACACACTGTTCTGATGGTTGGCGACGGTCTCAATGACGCCGCTGCGCTTGCTGCCGCGCATGTTTCACTGTCTCCGGCCAGCGCTGTCGATATCAGTCAAGCAGCCGCCGATGCTGTCTTTCAGGGTCGCCATCTCGGCCCAGTAGCCGAGGCCCTGCTCACAGCACGGCGGGCGTCTCGACTGGTCAGGCAAAATCTCGGCCTTGCGCTTGCCTACAACCTGATCACCATTCCGCTCGCCGTCGCCGGCCTGGTCACGCCTCTCATCGCGGCCATCTGCATGTCGGCGTCATCGTTGATCGTTGTCGTCAATGCACTTCGGCTAAGCAGAGGACAAGCCGCATGGACGTCCTGATCTACCTCATCCCGATCGCTTTATTTCTAGGCTTCCTGGGCCTTGCCGCCTTCCTCTGGGCTTTGCACAACGGCCAATTCGATGACCTAGACGGGGATGCCGAGCGTGTCCTTTTCGATGACAATGAAAGGTAAGAAAAATATGCAGCGTCCATGAACGGGACACGGCATCGGCCAAGTTCTTGAAGAGTCGACCTCAGGCGGTGAGGCTCCCGTCCGCCATGGCTTCGAGCTGATGCCGATCTGTCAGGATGACGGCATGACGATCTGGTAGGTCGATCAGGCCGGCACGCTTGAAGCGGGTGAAGATCCGGCTGACCGTCTCGATAGTCAGGCCTAGATGATCGGCAATATCCTGGCGCGACATGGCGAGCTGAAGGCTGACGTTTCTCTGGCGCTCGGCCAAGTCCAGCAGAAAGGAAGCGAGCCGTTCTTCGGCGCTTTTTCTTCCGAGCAACAGCATCTGGCGCTGCGCCTGGTCCAATTCTGAGCAGGCCAGGCGAAAAAGCTGGCGCCCGAGATCTGGCTCATCCTTGATCGCCGCTTCCAGCCGTTGTCTTGGGTAACGGATCATGATGACGTCCGTGATCGCCTCGACGCTATAGGCGTAATCGGCAAGGCCGGTCAGTCCAAAGCCGTCGTTGGGGCCCAGAAAGTCGATAATCTGACGGCGGCCGTCCACCACTGCCTTGAAACAGCGCAAGCTGCCGGAGACAATGCGAAAATAGTGATCGATCGGATCGCCTTCAATGACGACGGTCTTGCCGGCATCCACGGTGATCGTGACCCCGAACCCTGCCTCTTCCGGCAAGCCCAGTGGGGACTTCTCGGTCCCGGCCAAATGACCTTCTCGAAATGCAAATGACGTTGCCATTCCCATTCTCCCCACCATTATTTCGCACCTCATGCCATTAAGGTATGATCATGAAATCAAGGGGTAAATTCGGATAACTACGTAAGAGCATCTCCCTAGGTATCGTTCCTTATGTCAGCCTGCAGAGACAGCTCTTTTTGAGTAATTACGCCTCCCCAAGGTTTAGGCGTGCTCCATCCCACTTCCTGCCCGGCGCCCTACGGGACACCGGCCATATTGGATAGCTGGGCGAGCGAGTGTGATGTGCCGGGGTTGGGAAAAGCCGATACTTGAACCAGCCTCTCTGAGATAATGCATTTAGCCCAGATGACTGATAGCCAATCGAAGCTTTTTCAAGACTTCGTCCTGGCCGAATGGCTTTTGCAGAAAACCGACGATGCCTTCAGGCAAAGGATCGACGAATGCTGGCTTGTGCAGGCGTGCGCTCATGATGATCGTCGGCAGTTCGATGCGCTGGGCCGTCAAATGTGCGACCAGATCGGTCCCTTTCATATCTTCCAGATCGAGTTCGACCAAAAGGCATCCTTTCCGCTCGAGTGGCAGTGACTTCAGGAAACCATCCGCTCTGTCAAACGAGAGAACCTGATACCCTCGCAAGTGCAGGGAAATCGAAAGCGCATCCCGCACCGCCGCATCATGATCAATGACAAATACTGTTGGCATAGCAATCGCTGACCTGATGGGGCGGGTAAAACATAAGCTTCTTATGATTGTGGAATGTCCGACATTAACACCGACGATAGCGCCGTTAACGCGACATCGGTATTGGCGTGACTACCTAAGTAAAATTACTTAGTGACAGGTTCGATGCCGGCCGACATGGCCATGCGTACGAGCTCCGCCAGATTGCCGGCCATCATTTTTTCCATGAGCCGGGCGCGGTGAATCTCGACAGTCCGGGGACTAATGCCGAGTTCGAGGCCGACTTCCTTGTTGGAGAGGCCGACAACCAGATGTTCCATCACATCTCGCTCGCGTGGAGTCAGCCTCTCGACTCTCTTGGTGAGACCAGGATCGACTGTTATCGTTGTATCTCTGGATACTGATCGGAGAGCCGTGCGGATTGCGGCCAGCAGAACGCGCGCATCGAAAGGCTTCTCCACAAAGTC
This sequence comes from Geminicoccaceae bacterium, assembly GCA_965204405.1. Classification (GTDB taxonomy): domain Bacteria; phylum Pseudomonadota; class Alphaproteobacteria; order Geminicoccales; family Geminicoccaceae; genus JANQPX01. Next base: position 2,548,033 of record CBDBEN010000005.1, on the reverse strand, counting down.
GACAGCGCCAAGCTTCATGGCTTTCACGGCCATAGGCACATCACCATGGCCGGTGATCACGATCACCGGTATCGCAATCGCCTTCTCAGCTAATTCACTGAGTAGGGTCAGGCCGTCTTTGCCAGGCATGCGTACATCTAAAAGGCAGCAGGACGCAAAGGCCGGGTCGCCACGAGTCAGGAAGGTCTCCGCTGAATCGAAACCGTCAACGTCATAACCTTCGGCGAGCAGTAGCGCTTCAAGGGAGTCGCGAACCGCTTCGTCATCATCGACGATGTAAATGAGCTTTCGTTCAGTCATCCAAACTCCGGCCTGCTTGATCCGTTGGCAGGCTGACGTGAAAAATCGTACCGCCATCAGGATTGGCTGTCGTCCAAATCTTGCCGCCATGGTCATCGACAATTGTCTTGCAAATGGAAAGGCCGATCCCGATGCCACCCGGCTTTGTCGTCACAAAAGGCTCGAATAGGTGTCCAACGACCTCCTTGGCCAACCCTGAGCCAGAATCGATAACATCGATCTGTACAGCGGAGCTATCCTTCGATCCTGTGCGAACGGTCAGTTTCCGCTGTTCTGCATTGGCCAAGGCATCGACGCCGTTGCGCACCAAGTTCACAATCACCTGCTGGATCTGCACCCGATCGACAAAAACATCCGGCAAGCCTTCGCTCATGTCGAATGTCGTGCCGATGGCATGTTGACGGGCTCCCACCATGGCCAGTTCCGCTGCCTCTTTGACCACAGCATTGATTGGTTCGCGCGTGCGTTCCGTCTCGCCTTTCGTGACGAACTTTCGAAGCTGCTGAATGATCTGTCCAGCGCGATGAGCCTGATCTGATGCCTTTTGCATCAAGCTGCCGGTCTGATCCCCGCTAGCTTCATCAGCCCGTTCCAACAGGCGGCGACACGCTTCGAGATAGTTGATGATGGCGGTAAGAGGTTGGTTCAGCTCATGGGCAAGAGCCGAAGCCATTTCGCCCATCTCCGAAAGGCGGGAGACATGCAGGAGGTCGCTCCGCAGCTCGTTCATGCTCTGCTCGGCGGCATGGCGTGCCGAGGCATCGCGAATGAACCCGGCAAACATCCGACGTCCGGTCAGCTGGACTTCGCCGACGGCTAGATCGATCGGAAAGATGTCGCCATCCTTCTTCTTGGCAACCACATGCCGACCGATGCCGATGATCCGTTTCTCGCCCGTTTCCAGATAGCGCTCGATATAACCATCATGCTCACCCTGATAGGGCGGCGGCATCAGGCAGCTGACATTCCTGCCGATCACTTCGTCAGCCCAATAGCCGAACATCGCTTCGGCCGCGGGGTTGAACGAGAGGATGCAGCCGTCTTCGTCAATGGTGATCAGTCCATCAGGCGACGTCTCGATAATCGAGCGCAACAAAGCATCGCGATCGCCCGAGCTCGTACCTTTCCCGACGGGCTGCGAGCTGCATTCGGACTTCGCCTTCTTTGTCATGTTGTTCCGTTATCCAAGAAATGCAGAGCCAGTTAATTTTGTAAGGCTGCAACGAATAACCAGCAGTATCACAAAAGCCATGGTGTTTTGATCGGAATCAACGACATTAGCATTCTTCAACGCTTTTCTGATGTGATGACTGGCAGATTTCGGCAAGACATGTTCGACATGCGAGAGATTTGAGCCGCCATGCTGAGCATCGACGATTGCCTTAATTTGTGCAGGTTGGCTGAGGATGAATTCGCGGCGATCGCTGGGCAGCAAGGTCTTTCCGATATCATCACGCGTGAGATGAGCAACTATCTCTGCATCGACACATTTGGCCATCGACGCCTGTCGCGCATGATCGCCGATGACATCGAAACAGCGAGAGCGTACGGCAATCTTGCTCATGCCGCAAAATTACGGCTGGTTCTTCAATACTTCCTTGAAAACCACGCCGGCATTAGGCTGACTGAACAGCAAAAAAAGCAGCCGGACTGAACAAGTGAGGGATCTCGATGGGATTGAGCTAGTGCCGTTCCTATCCACCCTCGACTAACTTCTAACCGGGATGTCATCGCTAAGAGCGGTCATCTTGCTTTTCGCAGGCCTTTATCCGCCCTGCCAGAAAGCGTTTCTCGGGCCCGGTCGGTCCAAGATGCAGCGCGTGCCGATAGGCGGCCTTGGCTTCCCCGAGCTTCCCAAGGTCGAAAAGAAACGTGGCGCGCGCGGCATGATACCATCGATAGGCCCGAAGATCAGGTGCCAATAGCTCGATCATTGCGAGCGCTGCATCAGGTCCCCTGTTCTTGGCAAGCGCTGCCGCCTGGTTGAGGCGGACGACCGGGGTCGGCTCGATCGCGTAGAGCGCTTCATAAAGCCCCTCAATCCGCCGCCAATCCGTTTCATCATCATGGCGCGCCTCGGCATGAACGGCGGCAATCGCTGCCTGGATTTGATAGGGTCCGGGAGGGCCGTGGCGGCCGGCTTTTTGCAGCAGCGCTTTTGCTTCATTGATCATCAGGACGTCCCAGCTCGACCGGTCCTGCCGCTCCAGCGGGACGAGATCACCAGCTTGATCCAATCGGCTCTTCCATCTCGAATGTTGAAACAAAAACAACGCCAAAAGGCCCATGAGTTCACTAAGACCCGGGAAGAGATCCAGGAGCAGCCGTGCCAACCGAATGGCCTCATTGCAAAGTGGTGTCTTGATCTGAACCTCGCCCGAGCTTGCCGACCATCCCTCGTTGAACAGAAGATAGAGCATCAGCGACACCGCTTTGAAACGCCGCGCACGCTCGGCGAGATCCGGGGGCTCGAACGGAATGTCCGCCTGGGCGATGCTGCGCTTGGCCCGCGTGATCCGCTGCTCCATGGTTTTCGGCTTGATCAGAAAGGCGCGGGCGATCTCATCCACGGACATGCCGGCAACGATCTTGAGCGCGAGCGCCAATTGATCCTGCCTACTCAGATCCGGATGACAGCAGATGAATAGCAGACGCAGGACATCGTCGCGCAAGCCGTCCTGATCCAGCGCTTCAATCAGTTTTTGTTCGGCATCGACCGGGATATCCAATTCGACATGGAGAACGGACGCGCATCTGTTCTTGCGCAGGATATCGAGGGCTGCATTCCGCCCCACTTTGAGGAGCCAGGCGAAGGGATCGTCGGGAAGTCCTTTTTCCTGCCAGGCCTTGAGCGCCCGCACGGAGGCGATGGCGAACGCTTCCTCCGCAAGATCGACATCTCTAAATTGCCGAGTAAGGGCAGCAAGAGCCTTCGGTCTGATAGCGGCGAAGCTTGCCTCGAACCATGCATGCGCGGTCACGCCACGAAGCCCAATCGAACGTCAACCGGATCCTGGCCGCTTTCCTTGCTGAGACTCCGCCAGGGTCGGACCACTAGAGCTCGCCGAGGCATCCGCCGGACCAGGCAATCGGTCGCAGCTCGAGCGTGGCGTAAGGCGAGGCGATCGTTTCGGTAAGCGCGATCGCTTCGTCGAGAGAGGCGAAATCAGCGACGTAAAAGCCGAGGAAGCGTTCCTTGGTTTCGGCAAACGGGCCATCGATGACCAGGGGTTTTTCTCCCATGTCGGCTGCCGGTTTCAGGGTCACGGCATGGCTCGTCGGCATAAGCTTGGCCGTTGCGAACGAGCCGCGTTCGCTTAGAGCCGCCTGTAGGTCGCGGTGGCCTTGGAGGATCTCGTCTTGTTTTTCGCTGGGCAGCCGATCGAACCAGCCCTCGGTGCTGTAGATCAAGATCGCATAATGCATGGAAAACTCCTTTGGAAATGGCAGCTGATACCAAGGACGTTCGAGCTTGGTCCAGCCCGACAGGGATCATGGCAGTTTTGGAAAATTCACTGCCCTTCGTCACCCACGCTGCCGCTGGCGCCGGATGTGGGTCGGACAGCCTGAGCGGCTGCGTCTCAGTTTGCCTGCACTGACTTCGGTCCATGCCGGATTGGCTTTGCGCCACCTTGACTGGTTGTGGCATAGCGGGGAAGATCGTCATGCACTTCGAACCAATCCAGTTGCTCCTCGACGAAGACATGACGGCTCGGCCTGACATTGTGCGGCTCTGCCAGTGAGGCGGCGTAGAGGTGGACTTCATCGGGAAGCTGGTCATTTTCATAAGTCAACGGCGAGCCGCAATCTCCGCAAAATGCCCGCTTGGCCTGGGTCGACGAACGGAAATACCGAGGACTGCCGCTTGTAAACCGAAAAGACGCGCGCGGCACTGAAATCCATGTGACGACCGGTGACGATGCAGCACGCCGGTAGCTCTCGCAATGGCAGTGCAAAGTCCAATTCGGTTCAGCGGAGAATTCGAATGTAATCGTATGACAAAGACAATGCCCTCTGGTGTTTTGGGTATCCGACATCGCGTTGATCTCCTTGGAAAGGGATAATGACCGCCGAAGGAGTTATGGCGATCAATCGGGCGGAGTTTGTCCAGCAGCCGATGGGGTGAAGATCTCGACCTTCTCAGTAAAGCCACGAATGCTGAACGCGCCGAGTGATGTCAGCTCGGCCGAGCAATGGTCGGCGAACGCTGCGGAGGTAAGGATGGCCCTGTCGAGATCGCGCGATAGTGGTTCGAGCCTGGCAGCGAGATTGACCGCCGGCCCGATCGTGGTGAAGTCGAGGCGGCTGGCACCGCCGATATTGCCGTAAAGGACCTCGCCCAGATGGAGCGCCATGCCGCAACGAAGAGGGTAATCATCTTGCTGGCGGAGGTTTTCCTGTCCCATTCTTGCCGCTTCGAGGGCATCGTTACAAACTCGCACTTGATCCTGCTCGATCGGAAAGATGGCGATAAGGCCGTCGCCGATGAATTTCAGAACCTCGCCGCCTGATCTCTCAATCGAAGGAACGATGCAATCGTAATAGGCATTCAGGAAATCGATCACCTCGGTGCCGGAACGATGATCGCTGAATGCAGTGAAACCACGGAGGTCGGCCACCATGATTGCGGCGTTGATGTGCTCCAGATCGCCGCGGCGGATCTTTCCCTCCATGATGCGCTGCCCTGTACGATGCCCGAGATAGGTGTCCAGAAGGGTGATGGACGTGCGCCTCAGGGCATAGATCTCGGCAATACGGGCAAGCGGCGCCCGGATGGCATCAAGCGCGCGCAGGTCGTCATCGGTGAAGCCGCCCCGGCGCTTGGTCGCCCAGCTGATCGCATGGTTTTCACCGTTCAGGAAGTCCAGCGGTTGGATGACATAATCCGTGAAACCCTCGGCGCGCAGGTCTTCGACAATATTGTACTCGCCTTGATCGCCGGTTTTCCCGATGCGGCAGCGAATCGTCTCGCCGCTGGCCAAAACCTTGGCCGCCGTGCTCTTGCGGTAGAGATCGGTTTCCTGGATCTGATAGTCAGCTTCGCCTATGGCCACGTCTTGTCCGCGATTCCACAAAAATCGCCGACCCATGATGTTGGGATGAAGAGTGGTCACAAAAGCGGCGCAGCGGTCGATGGCTAGACCTGCGGAGATAAGCTGACTACATAGCCCCTGGACAACGTCCTCTGGTTGAGCGGCAGGACGAGCACCTTCGGTCAGCCAGGTGACGACGGCGGCGAGTTCGGGTGATAGGGTCGATGATGGTTTCATTGCTGATAATGCCGAAAGAGAAAGAGCATAGACCAGAAGGGTACCGGATGCCATGAGTACTGGTCATGGACCCGATATGACCCCTTCCTGGATTATCGATCACTTTGCCATGTTGCCCCATCCCGAGGGCGGGCACTACGTCGAGACCTTTCGCGATGCACCTCAGAATGGCTCGAGGGGGGCCGTCACCTGTATTCATTTTCTGCTGCAAGCGGGCGAGGTCTCAGCCTGGCATCGGGTGGATGCGACTGAGATCTGGCATTTTGTCGCCGGTGATCCCCTGGCTCTTACATTGTCCGTCGATGGCCATGATGCCGAGGCTCGCTATCTGGGACCGGATCTTCCCAACGGACAGCATGCTCATCTCATTGTCCCCGGACATTGCTGGCAGACTGCCGAGACCCTGGGACGGTGGACTCTGGTGAGCTGTGTGGTGGCGCCGGCTTTCGAGTTTGCCGGTTTCGAGATGGCTCCGGCCGATTGGCACCCAAGCCCAAGGGCTCCCTCCAACAGGAAAGGTTCTTGAATGTCGACCTTAGGACGTCTTTCTTTCACGGTTCAATTATCGATCTCAGGCGTTGCTGTGGCGACGCTCGGCGCTTGTGTTCTCGGTCCGAGTGCGGATCCGGGACTTGAACGCGTCATCAAGGCGCATTATGCCCAGCATGCGACGGAGGAGGAGGGCAACTGTCGAACGCCGCGGATCGATACGATCCAGCGCCATCAGGCCAAAGGCACGTCCGGGTCGGGCGACGAGGTGATGACTGTCCGCTACAGCTATTACGATCGGCATGCCGACATGGACACCGACTGGGGCGCTTTGTTTCATCTATCGCAGCCCTGCGGCGGAATTGCCGAACGTGACTTTTCATTGATACGCACGAAACTGGGCTATCGGGTCACCGATATGAGCGGCGAGCAGCGAGGAGGCGAGAGTACCAACTGAGATGGCCGAAGATTTATACAGTCTTCTCGGGGTTTCGCGGCAGGCGAACCAGGACGAGATCAAACGTCGGTATCGTCAGCTTGCCAAGGAGTTGCATCCCGATCTCAACCCGAATGACGAGTTGATTGCGGAGCGTTTCAAGCGGGTGAGTGCCGCTCATTCGATCCTTTCGGATCCGAAGAAGCGGGCAAGTTATGATCTGGGTGAGATCGACGAGACCGGCGAGCCTCGCCATCAAGGCTTTCGCCATGGCTTTGGCGGTGGGGGGCCAGGCGCCCGCTACCGACACGGTGGCGCCGGCACCATGGATGACGAAACCCTGCAGGATCTTTTCGCCGAGATGTTCGGTCAGCGGGGTCGCGGTGGCGGTGGTTTTGGCCGGGCGGCCCGCGGTGACGATGTTTCTTACAAACTGAGGATCAGTCTTCTGGAGGCAGCGAAGGGCGGTAAGAAGCGCGTGGTTATGGATGATGGCCAGACGCTGGACTTGACCATTCCCGTCGGTATCGAAGACGGCCAGTCCCTTCGCATGCGGGGTAAAGGCCGAAGCGGGGTCAATGGCGGCCCCGCCGGCGACGCGCTGGTCGAGATCAGCATCATGCCGCACCCTCTCTTTGAGCGGCGCGGACGCGACGTACATGTGGACCTGCCGATCAGCATCGGTGAAGCCGCCCTCGGGGCAAGGATCGACATTCCGACGATCGACGGCACCGTGTCGATGAAGGTGCCCAAAGGGGCAAATAGCGGTACCACGCTGCGCTTGAAGGGCAAGGGAATTGCCGGTCCGAAGGGTGGTGCTGCGGGCAATCAGTATGTTCGTTTGAAAGTTGTCATGCCCAAGACCATCGATGCCGACCTCGAAGCCTTTCTAGCGCGTTGGTCCGAGGATCATCCCTACAACCCGCGTGAAGATCTGCCGAAAGATTAAACCGCGGACAAATCAGGCCGAAAGAGGGCCGTTCGGAAGAACCAGGATCTTGCCGCTTCGGCCGCTTCTGCCTGCATGCTCAACCGCATCCTTGATCCGTTCGATCGGATAGGTGGCCTCGACATTCACCTGCAGATCACCGGAAAGCACCCGCTCACCAAGAGCTCGATAGAGCTCCTGCAGGTCCGGATAGGGCGTCGACGTCAAGGTCTTCTGAAGCCAAAAGCCAGTGAGCGTGATGCCCTTGAAAATCGTCTGATCCGCGCGGATCTGACAGGGCTCACCTGACAACAGGCCGTAATTGACCACCGTGCCCCCTTCGGTGAGGCAATCGGCAAGCCGGGTGATCTGAGTGCCGCCGACAGCGTCGATCGCAAGCTTGATGGGGGCTTCTCCGGTAGCAACACCAACCCGTTCAGCCAGCTCCTCACCGTCAACCAGGACAATGTCGGCGCCTAGCTCCCTGAGGCCGTCGACTAGATCGCCGCGGCGCACCACATTGACCGTCCTAATACCGTCGGCCTTGGCGAGCTTGATCAGCGAAACGCCGACGCCGGAATTGGCCGCATCCTGGATAAGCCAATCACCTGGTTTGAGATCGACATAGTGGCGTAGCATCATCAGCGCTGTCGCCGGATTGACCTTGAGCATGGCTAGCTGCAGAACGTCCGCCTCGCCCGAAACCTTGACCACGCCATCAGCAGGGACACGCCGCCGCTGACACCAATTATTTCGGCCGAGCATGATCACCCGATCACCGACGGTGAGATCCGCAACCCCTGGTCCAAGCGCCCTGATGCGGCCTGTGCCCTCCGCCCCAAGCGTAGCCGGAAGATCCGGCTTGATCGCATAGCCGCCGCTGATAGTAAGGAGATCAGCGGGATTGATCGGAAAGGCATCGATGTCAACCACAACCTCACCGTCAGCTGGCTCACCGACATCGTCGACGTCGGCGCAGGCGGTAACATCGCGTGGTGTCCCAAAAGTCGTGAACTGAATTTGTTTCATCGATGTGCTCCGCATTAGTCCCTTCGATTTGATAGCGGAGCCGCTACATGAATTGAAGACGAGGCCTTCGAACGCGCGCTCAATCCACTCGACATTGATCGTTTGGCGATGCTGTCCATCGACCTACCGTCACTCTGCGCGCGCATATCTGACGCCCTTCCCCAACCTGCGGAAAACACGTCGGACATGACGATGAAGCCAGAAAACGCTTGACCCGATCGGTCCATCGCTGGATGGCGGGTTAGATATTCCACCCTCTTCCGATAGGATCACATAAGCAAAGCAACCGATGTCAGCGATTGTCGGATAGTTGCCTGGACAATTCCAGCCCTGCGCGCTCCTTTCTGCGAACCAGAGATGCTCGTCCAGAACACAGAACAACCGATGTGTGCCAGCGCGGCTGACGTCAATGGCGACATCATAGAACAGACCGTCGTGCAAGCGGGCCGCAGAAGCGGTGGATGTCATACCATCGGCGAACGCCATCCACTGACTAATCCGGCTGAGTAATGCCGGATTATCCGTTGGGCACTATGTTCCCGCCTCGTCATATCGGGCAGCGAGATAAACCAAAATAGCCTGCGCATCGCGCAGGACCAATCCGTCATCGTCAAGGACCGGCGTTGGCCCAGCGGATTGATGGCCAAGATAGAAATCAACGGGAACAGCCTCGTATTTGACGCCAAGTATGCTCATCAGGAGGCGAAGCTTGTAGCAATTACCCGACAGTTCGTAGTCATACAGCTTGATCATCAAAGCCTCTTGTTCGCGTTCATCTGCCGCGGCTCATAGCAACCTGATTCGAGATATCGCTAGATATCCAAAATCAATCGTTCGGACTTGGCGCGCGATACGCAGGTCATGATTCATGTTTAGGCCTATATGCGCATCGGGCTTGCGTCGAGCCCACCGATGCCAGCGATGTCGTCGGCAGCGGCCCATTTCCTCGACACTTCCACCCAATGCGGCGCTGATCGTTCTGATCTGACTTTCTCAGGCATGGAGACCAGCTCTTCCGATATGGGCTTGATCATCGGCATCATGGGGGACGGTGCCGGTAAGGCTGCAGTTTCCGTTTCGCGCGCTCATACGCCGATTATGGTGGAGGAGCTCCGACCGTTCGTCATCGGCGGAACGCAGATCGCTGCTCGAAGCAATCGGGTACCAGATTCTTTGAAGCTCTACCAAGTTGCCCATTGAGAACCCTATTTCTGTTTAGACTGCTGCTGGAATGACCTCATGGGCACACCTTTGCTACTCAGCCGGCGGCGGACTTCTCAGCCCAAATAGGCGTCTTCGCGCGAGGATCCAAAGGCAGTCGTTTGGGAAATTGGTTTTCCAGGATCGGCTTGTCCTCGGCAAAGATCAGCTGCATGAACCATCGCACAGTAGCCTCGTCGATCTAATCCTTCAGAAAACAAAGAAACGGATGCGCGACGCAATGCTCCTCATCCACCGACTGGAAGCATCGGCGGTCAGTCACCTAGATTTCGTCGTCCCCAGTGATTTCGACTTTGTAGGGTGGCACATCAGTGAACGGCTCAATGCCAAGATAATCGGTGTGGACAAAGAGAAAGTGCCCCTTATCAAGAAAGTTCTCCACGAGCCGCAAGCCGGACACGTTGGCGCCAATAAAACCACCCGAGATCAGATGACGGTCGGTTTCTTCAGCTTCCGGCATCTCCAGAATGCCCCGCTCAGGCTCTCCGAGGCAGCACTAAAGAAAGCCATAGTTGACGCCTTAGCGAACAGGCTAACCTGTGCTTTTCCGTCTGACCTCCAGCTCCGCCTTCGATATCATGATCAGCATGAGCACTACATCGAAGAGGCGGTTTCCCGGTCTTTTCCGGGCGTCAGCGACGCCAGACCTGTCGCAACATGTCAGTCATCATGGAGCAGCGGCTCTGCATCGGAAGTGATCAAGAGATTCAGCGTCAAGGCCCATGGCCACAAGACGACGGCACAAAGCCTCTCCGGCGGCAGTCTGCACAAGTTCATCATCGATAGGGAATCGAGCCTACGCCCAAGATTCTCATGGTATCACAGCCGACATAAGGTGTGGACTTCAGCGCTGCCGCCTTCATCAGACGGACCCTTATCGATCTCAACCAATCAGGGGTGTCTGTCCTGGTAAAATCGGAGAAGTTGGACGAACTGTTCGAAATAAGTGATCGCTTGTTGGTCATCTGCCAGGGCCAGCTTTCGCCATCCCTCGATCGCCGAAACACTGATCTTGAAGAAGTCGAGCTGCAGATGACGACCAAACGTTGCTGCCCACTCGATAGCAACAGATCCGTTGCCCGCTAGGTGCTGGCCGAGATGCAATTTGGGATAGAGCAACAAACTGAGCCGTCGACACTCATGCGGGTCGGCGTACCGCGCTATAGCGATCGTCCTCCCCCTGGTCTATCTCTCGTTCATCCTCTTCGATCTGATCAGTTGGTTTTTTGTATCGGGCCAGGCCAGGTTTCGTGGTACGCACCATCAGAGAGAGTCCTCAATTCCCTCATGCAATCGGCTATCCGGTCATCGGGATCAGATATCTCGCCGTCCTCTTCAGCCGCGCAATGGCAGGCCTCAGCAGTGCTAATCTGTCTCTGGTTTGTACGCCGGTTCGGGTCGAGCACATGACGGTCGGCAAAGGTTGGATTTCGCTTGCGTTGGCCGTTTTTGCGACCTGGAGATCCTTTCGGGTTCTGCTCTGCGCATGGTTGCTCGGCAGCATGACCATTCCGCCGCTTCAAGCTCAGGCGATCGGTTCGTCTGGCCATCGGAGGTGCTGTCCAGTCTGCCTTATATCACCACCATCATCGTGCTGGTGATCATCTCCAGGAACCGGCAGATGCTAGCGCTGAACTTTCCCGTGTCGCTCGTAAAACCCCTCAGGCCAGCTGGGTAACGCTGCTACGCTGATTGTTCAAAAGTCGAACTTTCCCCGTTCCAGACGTTTATCAACACCCAGCGGCGAATAACTGTTTTGCTTCGTCGCTTCGCCACCAACATTATCAAGCCCGCCGGGCTTGCCTCATCCTGCTCCCGCCTTACTACCGGTATTGGGGGAGCTCCTGGATGCTGGGGTAGAAAAGCGGGTTGGAGCAGGCCAAGGGTCGGTTGGCAGTTGCAAAATATGCCAGCGTTTTCAATATGCTCATAGAAGCCTTTAGGCCCAACACCAAGACAAATCGCAGAAATTCCAGACTACCGGAAACGTCGCGATACTGAGAAGATCTCTGACCGCTTTTCTCAATCTAACGAGGCCGCCTGACGCCTTGCGAAGAACAACGGTGCGATATCGATTACCAAGCGGTTGTAGCCAAACACTGCAAGCATATTCGCACCGGCAACCTGATCAAGAACATTATTGCCAAGACCCGCAACTGCGTCCCACTCAACAAGAGATGTCTTGATTGCGATACTGCCAACATCTGGATGCTTAACGTGTTGCGCAGAAGTCATGAGGTAGTCTTGAAGATCAGCTTGGATGTCAGTGACCATTGAAAGTATCAAACTTCGCTGCGACGCCTAAATTGCCCACGATCTAACTGACGCCCGATCGAACAGCACCACTAACATCGAGGTATATCCTCGGAGGCCTGTGAGTAACCCCATTGATTTATTTTGCTGAGAAGGCGGGCGCGATCAATTGGCTTGGTAAGATAATCGTTCATACCGGCTTCGAGACACCGTTGATCATCACCTTTCATAGCATTGGCGGTCACGGCGATGATCGGCAAAGGAGGACCGCCGCTGCTGGCTGACTGCCGGATGCGTCTTGTTGCCTCCAAACCATCCATGCCCGGCATCTGCACATCCATCAAGATGAGATCATATGTTTTTTCCGTTATAGCATCGAGGACGGCGCTACCGTCGGTTACCGCATCGATTCTATGGCCCGCCTTTTCAAGCATGATCATCGCTATCCTGCTATTTACCGGATTGTCATCGGCAAGAAGGATATCCAGACCTACCGGCTTGTTCTCGGAAAGGCTATGCACTGTAATCAGATCACCTGGAGCAGCAACTCGACGGTCTCGAAGGCGCAGCAGGCACTCCAATAGATTTATGGGCGTGACGGGCTTAGGCAGATAGGCGGCAAAACCAATACCCGCAACGCGCGCGGCATCGCCCCGAAGACCGGAGGATGTCATCATGACGAGTTGGACTTGCCGAAGCCGATCTTTGGACCTGATCTTCTTTCCCAGATCCTCACCACTCATATCGGGAAGCGTACTATCGATAAGCACGACATCAATGGGGATCCCAATGGCTTCAGCGCGATCCAGAACGTCGAGTGCAGCAACGCCACTCTCCACCAGATGGGTCACGGCCCCCCAACTTAAGGCTTGCTGATCGAGCATCAGCCGCGTCACCTCATTGGGGTCGACAACCAGAAGATGCAAGCCGACAATCTGACCGGAGGGCGGCATGCTACTTTGATCCGGTTCGGCTTTGTCGAAACACAGCGTCAGACAGAATGCAGTGCCCGCCCCTTCCTCGCTCTCTACCTCAATATCTCCGTTCATCAGCAAAAGCAGATGTTTGCAGATCGAAAGGCCTAACCCGCTGCCGCCATAGAGGCGTGGAATAGAGGGATCCGCCTGAGCATAAGGAGAAAAAAGTTGTTGCTGCAGATGGTCCGGAATGCCGATCCCTGTATCTTCTACTCGAACGCCAAGTGTGATGCTGTTCCCATCTTCGCGAAGGCCTTGAATGGCCAGACTGACAGAGCCTGCTTCCGTAAATTTTATGGCATTGCCAAGCAGATTCATGAGGAGTTGCCGAAACCGCCCTGGATCGCCCGATAGCATCTTGGGGAGTGCGTCATCGAAAATTAATTCAAGCTCCAGGCCTTTGCCCTGCGCCTTCGGCTTAAGGATTTCAATGATACGTTCGGCAACATTTTTCAGGTCGAAGTCAATCCGATCCAGTTGAAGCTTCCCGGCCTCCATTTGCGATAGATCGAGGATATCATTGATGATGGTCAACAATGCCTGACCGGAGAAATGAACCGCATCAACATAACCTTTTTGCTCGTCGCTCAGCGGAGTTTCGAGAAGTAGCCGTGTCATCCCAAGGACGCCGTTCATTGGCTCCCTGATCTCGTGACTCATAGTGGCAAAGAACATCGATTTAGCCTCGCTGGTCCGTTCAGACTCCTCGAGGTCACGGCGTAGTACTTCGAGCTCTGCCGTCAAAACCGCAATCTCCTGCGAGCGGTATAGTTCCTTTCGATCAGACGTCATTGGCATGAATCTCCTAAGCCTTCCGTCCCGACCTGCCTCCGAAATTTGTCTGACCGTATCGATCCAAGGTAAATTTTTTATTAACAACAGAACCAGCCATTCCAATGGGTTAGACGCCGAAGAAACTCTCAACTGGCAGCGATGCAACCATGCTTTTTAATGACGACCGGTTTGCTCGCCTCCAGGAGGAACCTTACGACTTCTTCGATCAAATCTGCGGCGGCTAACTTTTTGTTAACCCTACCGCAGGACAATCGATATCGATGATCTATTACAATGGGTGCGAATCAGATCGTACAGGCTTGCACTGTAGATGCATGCTTCCATGGAGCGCGGAGAACAATGGCTGAGTGGTTGGATATTTGTCTGAGACAGCACCCGCAGTTGGCACAGAGCCAAGGGGAAATAGCGTGGCGATGACGAGACGACATCCTGACGCTAGATCCGCGATCAATTGGCTCAGGACAACGGATGCAATTCGTGAGCGCGCAGAGCTAATCCTGAGAGCCGGCGAGAAGAATGAACTTGAGCACTTCGCGCTCGATCTGGATTGTCTTGGCCCAACAACAGACTTCGTCATCGAAACAATTCAGTCAAACTATCCCAGCCTGGACATTCCCTATCACAGCCGCTGGCGGCACTTTGAGTCGGGAGGCAGGAATCGATGGCAGGAGGTTGCGACCGAGCTCGACTACGTGGCGCGGATCGAGCGAGCGCGCGTCCGTTTCGATCTCACTGTCATCAGCGTGTTGCTGGATGCCGGCGCTGGCGATCGATGGCGTTATATCGAGCCTTCTAGCGGGCAGGTTTTTGCCCGTTCCGAAGGCTTGGCGGTTGCCAGCTTTGATTTTTTCCTCGCCGGTATATGTTCGGCCGACCCTTCGGATCCGCTTCGTTCCGATGCCGATGCCTTGGCAGGCCTCGATGTTTCAACGCTTGAACGTCATTTTCAAGTCGCCGACGACAATCCGCTCGTCGGCACGATAGGCCGAGCGCGCCTGATGAATGCACTCGGTCATGCGCTGCAGGCCAACCCTGAGCTCTTTGGTGGCGACAATCAGCGTGTTGGTTACCTCGTCGACTATCTCGTCGAGCAAAGCACCGATGGAACCCTGCCAGCGACGTCTATTCTGGCTGCTGTTTTGCACGGCTTCAGTTCGATTTGGCCCGGCAGGATCGAACTTGACAATATAAACCTCGGCGATGTCGGCCGTCACCCCGCCGCTTCTACGGACGATGCAAGCGATGGCCTCGTGCCCTTTCACAAGCTTTCGCAGTGGCTTGCATTCTCACTGATAGAACCTTTGGAAGAATTCGGATTGGATGTGGTCGGGATCGACGCCTTGGCCCCTCTCGCCGACTATAGGAACGGCGGGCTCTTGGTCGATCTCGGCCTGCTGCGGCCGCGACATGACGCCGTGCTCGGCCAGGCTCATCCCGGCTCCTCCGAGTTGATGACGGAATGGCGTGCTCTAACAGTGGCCCTAATCGATCGTCTGGCCATAAGCATCCGTGAAAAACTAGGCCTCTCATCGATCGATCTGCCGCTTGCCAAGATTTTAGAAGGTGGGACTTGGCGTGCCGGTCGCAGAATTGCCAGGGAAAGGCGACCGGAGGGCGGGCCACCGATTACGTTGTTAAGCGACGGCACCTTGTTTTGAGCAGCCCACGGTGCTGGAGGCTTCCTGTTCGAGCCAGTGCCTAGTTGAAACCAAGCATTCGAAGGCGGAGCAGGTTCAAGAGACTGATCACACCATACTGCCGAACCCGATTGGGATCACCAGGCAGCATGACTTGCTGCGCTTGCACGTCGTTTCCGATCGCGAGGCCCAGCCAAACCGTTCCAGGTTCCTGTCCTTCCTTTCCGTCGGGGCCAAGAACCCCGGTCGCGGCAAGGCCAATATCCGTCTTGAAAAGCCGCTGAACAGCTTTCGCCATGGATCGAGCAGTATCCGGTGTCACGTCCGGGCCCACTGGCGTGCCCAGAAGTGCGGTTCGAATGGCGGGATTGTTTACGAGAAGGCTTCCCTGGAAAATGTCAGCAGCACCGGAAATGGCCGAGAGTCTGTTTCCGACGAGGCCGCCTGTAATACTCTCGGCGACGGCAAGCGTCAGCCCCCGCTCTCGGAGAAGCGCGAGAACGACAGATTCCATCGTTTCCGCATCGGTCCCGAAGACATAGTGGTCCAGCATCGGACGGAGCCGTGCTTCTTCGTCGCCGATGATTCGCTCCGCGAGCTCATCGTCACCCGCTTTAGCCGTAATTCTGACCTTGATCCCCTCGATCCCGCTTGCCTGGAAGGCGAGGGTTGGATTGCCGAGACGGTCCAGTTCTTCGATACGAGCGGCCAGCAAGTCGGCTAGACCCGATTCAGTGTAGCCCCAGGTGCGCAGGACGCGGCTTTTGATGACGGATGTTACGTCAGCGCGCTGCTTTAGATCCGGCAGAATGCTGCCGATCATCATGGTGCGCATCTCATGGGGGACACCGGGCACGGCATAAATCACTTGATCACCGATGGGACAAATCAAGCCCGGTGCCGTGCCGGGCATTTCCTTGATAAGCGATGCCCCCTCGGGCACGTCGGCCTGCCGAAGATTGCTCGGGGCCATCTTGCGACCGCGTCCTTCGAACATCGCCTTGATCTTTTCGCCGATTTCCGGGCGCCGTATCAGCCGCCGCCCCATCACCTCGGCAAGGGCTTCGCGGGTGATATCGTCCTGTGTTGGTCCAAGCCCGCCACACATGATGACGGCGTCGCTTCGATCGAGTGCAATCCTCATGCACGCGATCATCCGGTCGAGATTGTCGCCAACCTTAGTCTGAAAATGGGAATCGATGCCGGCAAGGGCCAGGTTTTCGCCGATCCAAGAGGAATTCGTATCGACAATCTGGCCCAGTAACAGTTCCGTGCCGACAGCAATAATTTCACAGCGCATGTCCACCCCTCGACGTCAGCAAGCCGCGACGGTGCCATCACTTCGTGGGTCGGCCGCGCCCTCGATCAATCCATGGGGATGATAAACCAGGGCACCGGCATGCCCCATCATTTCTTCGAAGCCACCGACCAGCTCGACGTTATGGCCAGCAGCTTTCAGGCTCTTGATGATCTCGGCATCGAAGCGGTCCTCGATCTTGAGGCTAGTGGATTCCTCGCCCCAGGTGCGGCCGAGAAGCCAACGCGGGGCACTGACAGATTGCTGCAGAGCCTGGCCGAACAGCACATGGCGTGAAAAAATCATCGCCTGGGTCTGCGGCTGCCCTTCGCCTCCCATGGTGCCATACGCCATGAGCCGGCCGTCGCCGAGCTGTGCCATTACCGGCTGGATCGTATGGAATGGCCGGCGGTGGGGCTTCAGACAATTATGATGGTTCTCGTCGAGAGAAAAACTGATGCCACGATTTTGCCATAGAATGCCGCTCTCGTTTAGAACAATGCCGGCACCAAATTCCCAATAAACACTCTGGATAAAGCTGACCGCCCGTCCCTCGGCATCCACGGCGCCAAGCCAGACCGTATCGCCACCTGGAGCAGCGTCCGGCCACGGGGCCGCTTTCCCGGCATCAATGCCGGAAGCGAGCTCGTCGAGCACGGCGGGATTGAGGAAACGTTCCGGTGTCACCGACATGTAGTCCGGATCGGTCACATAGCGGTCCCGCACACGAAAAGCGGCTTTAGTGGCTTCCACCAAAGCGTGGATATAGGCAGCATCGTCTGCATGCGCCACCTTCAGGCGTTCGTACACGCCCAGGAGCAGGAGCGAGGCCAATCCTTGCGTGGGCGGCGGCATATTATAGACGGTATGGCCGGCAATTTCGAGGCTCAAAGGATTGACGCGAAGCGCCTGATGGCGCTCCAGATCCTCACGCCGGATGGGGCTGCCGATGCGCTCGAGATCGGCGGCGATCGACGCGGCGAGGTCACCCCGGTAGAAATCGTGAAGACCGTCATGAGCAAGTTGGTCAAGGGTAGCAGCGAGGGTGGGCGCTTCAAGCCGTTCCCCTTCTGTGTAGGGCTCGCCGTTTTTCAGGAATGCCTCGGCAAACCCCGGCACATCCTTGAGCTGATCGAGTTTGGCTCGGCTGTTCCTAGCAAGCGTCCCGGTGACCGCAACACCATTCTCAGCGTGATAAATCGCGTCCTCCAGCAGTCGGCAAGAGGCAGGCGCCCCTCCCAACTCTCCCGGCTGAGC
Organism: Geminicoccaceae bacterium; assembly: GCA_965204405.1. GTDB lineage: Bacteria > Pseudomonadota > Alphaproteobacteria > Geminicoccales > Geminicoccaceae > JANQPX01. The sequence goes on along the minus strand of CBDBEN010000005.1, from coordinate 2,530,144 downwards.
TCGAACGCTTCCGCCCAGCCCGAGACGGCGCCGGCAACGGTCACGGCTGAAAGCGGTCCCCGTTCCGGAATCAGATCGAAGTCCTGGCTCTTGTAGAAGCCAATATCGGCGAGACCCGCCGCCCCGCCACAGGCGTCGATCCCGACCGGCGGTTCTCCAGGTGCGCCGACGAGCCAGAAATTGTCCCCGCCCAAGGCGTTCATATGCGGATAGACCACGGCAATGGTCGAGGCGGCGGCAATCATCGCCTCGATCGCATTGCCACCATCGTTCAGCACACGAAGTCCCGCTTGTGCCGCCAGATGATGGGGCGCGGTGACCATGCCGCCATAGGAACGAGCCGTTTGTATCATCGGTTTCCCTCTGGTTCCGAAATCGCCGACATCAGGCAGCAATCGACTGCTCCTTGCTCACATCAACCCAGGCGTTGAGCAACAGGAACAAGCCGCCGACGGCATCCCAGCCGGAGCAATGGCCGATCTTGGCAACGGCGTCCAGGCCTTTGGCGATGGGTTCGATCCGGTTTTCGATCAATGCGTCAAGCAGATCATGGAGGGAGGCTGCTCCCATCCCCCGCCCTGCTGCTGCCAGATGAGCAAAGCTGATCGGGTGGGTTCGATGCCTAGCCTCGCCTTCGAGTTGGTGCCAAAGCGCCGAGGCGGCTTCTCCTTTTCCCAGATGGTGAGCGGTGATCATTAGGCCGGCGATCATATCGTCTCCCGATGGCGTAAGGCCCGGGCCAAGTCCCAAAAGGCCATCGAGACTCACCATTACCGGATCGGGATCGCCACCAGCGAGCCAGCACCTCGCCGCCTTCTGCAATTGTCTAATAGGCGTCCTTGCTGCTCGTTCCAAGGCTGAAGCCGGCCCGATGGTAGGGTCCATGACCAGACCCAGGAGCCCCTCTCGCCTGGGACCGGCTGCGATAAGCTTCTTCAAATGCTCGAAGCTGCCTTCGACTTGGCGGCGATCTAGTGATGACCATGACATCAGCTTCGGCAGCCAGTTAGCCGACGCTCCAAATTCGATGCTGATGGCCGGTTTATCATAGGGCTGCAAAATAGTGTCACGAACCGTCCATAGCTGCCCAACAGGAGAAGGCAGGTCAAACAGGTTGGGTTTTCGCCCCTCCGTCCGCACCAGAAGATTGAGCGGACCGTCATAAAGACGCTCATCGACCATGCATATGATCTGATCACCGACGTCCAGATAGAAACTCCGATCGAAGCTGGCGATGACTTTCGCTTCCGTGGCCCGTTCCAGTGCTTGTCTGGCTATCGGGCCGATCGAACGGGCGTCAGCCTTCATAGGCCGGGGTGCTGCCGGTACCATCGTCGGAAAGAATGTGGGTGCCGGCCTGGCCTTCCAAGGCGGCCATCGCCTCTTCGATATGGGCAATGATCACCCGCTCCCCGCCGCCTTCGAGAAATCGTATGGTGGCATCGATCTTGGGGCCATGCTGCCAGCCGGAAAGTGACCTTCCGCTCTATACGACTTGAGTTGGCGAAGGCCTACTCGATCGAGTTGCTTCTCTTCGGGCGTTCCCCAATGGATGGCCACCCGCCGGACCGCCGTCAGGATCATCAGCGTATCGATACCGAGAATATTGGCCATATGCGCTGAGGTCAGGTCCTTGTCGATTACAGCGGCAACACCGCGCCGAACGCCTTTTGGACCACGTAACACCGGAATGCCGCCGCCGCCGCCGGCAATCACGATCGTGCCGCGGCGCGCCAGAACCCTGACGAGCGAGATATCCACGATGTGTCTGGGTTTCGGCGACGGCACGAAGTGGCGCCAGCCGCGCCCGGCATCTTCCTTCATGGTCCAATCGAACTCGCCGGCTAGCCGTTTGGCTTCCTCTTCGGTGAAAAAAGGGCCGACGGGCTTGCTTGGATTCGAGAAGGAAGGATCGTCCGGATCGACCTCCACCTGGGTCAGGAGGCTCGCGACATGCCTGCCGCTATCGGCCTCGCGAAGGGCGTTCTCGATGGCCTGCATCAGGAGATAGGCGATACCGCCCTGGCTATGAGCGACACAAATGTCGAGCGGCATGGGTGCGATGCGGTCCCGCGTCAGCGCCTGACGCATCAGGATCTTGCCGACGACCGGACCATTGCCGTGGGTAATCACCAGCTCATTGTCCATCAGAGCCAGCGGCAAGAGAGCCCTGGCGGTATCCTCGGCAATTGCCTTTTGCTCGATCGAAGTCCCCTCGATGTTCTCAGGATGGGTGGCATTGCCGCCAATCGCCACCAGTAGGCGGTTGGGAATAGGCAGGCTGTCAGCCAAGGGCCGATCTCCCCATGATGGAAGTCATGGACGTCGGCTCAAACCATTCAGAGCGAGCGACACGGCATCCGCATTGGATGGTGCGACCTCGACGCCGGCACGTTCGAGCTTGGCGATCTGTGTACCAAGCTGTTGCGGGTCTCCCTCCGTGCCGACCACGGAGGCGACGATCAACCGTCCGCCGGTATCATGCTCCTCGAGAAAGGCTGCCACATGCCCTGCAGGATCAAGGTGTCCGCCATAGCCAAGAACCACGTCCAGCAGGACGACACCAACCTTCGGATCAGATAGCGCGTCGGCAAGCGCTTGATCACGCACCGACGGATCGATCATCGGATGAGGGCGTCCTTGGGTGTAGTCATCATCGCCGAGATCGATCAGCTGATGACCGCTTCCACCTTCGGACTTAATGTTGGCAATACCGGCGATCGGTACATTGGAGGCAGGCGCCAGACCGGCGCGCTTCATGATGGCCTGAGCCTCGGCGCAAAGCGTGCCGCCGGCAAATAGCCCCCTGATATCGCCTCGCTGTCCTGTCGCTTGATCTCCCTTCTTGTCGCCGGAGGAATCATCCGTGAGAGATTCAAGGCCGGCGGCCATACGGGCCGCATCCCTGAGCGTCGGCGCCATCTTCCCATTGGCCGGCAGCTCGATGTCCTCTCCGCCGATGAAACAAACGGTGAATTGTTTCGAACTTTCCTCGATGCGGGCAGCAATGCGCTCGGCGACCGCCAAGGCTGGCGGTTTGGACACCAGAACGATATGATTTGTCCTGGGATCAGCATCCAAAAGGTCGATGGCCATCAGTGTGGTCGTGCCGCCGACCTCCACCTTGAGATCACGCCCGCCAACGCCGATGGCTTCCGAAATTCCCTTGCCCAGCCCGGCGATCTGACAGCTCACTTCCTGGATGCCCGTACCCGATGCGCCGATGATGCCGATGTCTCCGCTCGGAACCTGATTGGCAAAGGCGAGCGGGGTGCCGCCGATGATCGCAGTGCCGCAATCAGGCCCCATCAGCAGGCACCCGGCCGCATAGGCCTGCTGCTTGAGTGCGATCTCCGCTTCGATCGAAACATTGTCGCTGAAGATCATGACGTTGAGCCCGCGGTTCAGCGCCTTTCGTGCCTCCGCCGCCGCATAGTCGCCGGGAACCGAAATCAGCGCCAGATTGGCATCCGGCATGGCTTTCACGGCGGCGCGCAGTGTCTTCGGCTTCCAGGCTTCACCCGCCTTTTGCTGCCTTGCCGGCTGGTCCAGGAACGCGGATGCTTCGGTCAGACAAGTCCTGGCCACCTCCTCATCGGCTGCACGGATCGCAATCACGAGATCACCTGAGGCGGCTGTTTCGCCTTCGCCGGCCAGAACACCGGCATCGGCCATGATCCGAAGATTGGCAGGCGTGCCCATCATCAAGGCTGCCTCTTCAATCCCGGCCTTGGCTGCGATTTCTCTCGAAAAGCGCATCAGGGCAACCGAATCCATGTAGAAGGACGGCCTGACCTCGTTGACGACGATGCTCATGCGGCCACTCCCATCGTCTCGGCGAAGGCAACCAAAGCCTGCTCGAAACATGGCCTCGGTGCTTTCACGACACCGGCCCCCACCTGGCCGATGCCCGGCTCCCGATGAGCGATTCCGGTGTTGATGGTCGGTGCGATGCCGGTTTCGACCACGAGCCTGATGTCAATCCCGGTGGGCACGCCGGCATAGTCGAGACCGGGCATGGTCCATTCCGGGTTTTCACTGAGGGTGATCTCCCCCATGCGACGGGTAAAGTCGGCCGCCTCGGACGCAGCCCCCGCCCCGACGAAACCGGCGACCGCAGGGGCCGCCGCCATGGCAAAACCACCAAGACCGATCGTCTCGACGATGGTGCTGTCGCCCATGTCCGGGTTGGCATCGGCTTCGGTAAAGCCCGGGAAATAGAGCCCGGCAGGCATTTCCACCGGGGCCGTGAACCAACGATCGCCCGTGCCGCTGACGCGGATGCCGAAGTCCGTGCCGTTCCGGCTCATCGCGGTCACCACCGTCGAGCCGTCGATATCGCGCACCGGATCCATGACCGCTTTGCCCATGACCATGGCGATGTTCAGGAAGAACTGATCATTGCCGGCAATGAAACCGAGCGCCTTGGCAAGATCGTCATGGGCGAGGCCGGTCGAAGCCAGGGCCGGAGCGACCGCTCTCAAGAACAGTCCGGAACAGCCGACATTGCGCTGATGCATCTCATCGCCCATGGTCAGCCCGCGCGCGATGATATTCTTGAGCTCGATGCCGCCGCCCTCGCGGAGAGCCTGGCCGAGCACCGGACCGAGCACGTCCCGAAGCCAGGCAAGTCTTGCCAAGACCTCCTCGTCATTGCCGCCGAAGCGCATCACCTTGCCGAGGCCTTCATTGATAGTGCAAAAGGCACGATTGCCGAAAGCTCGGTTCTCGACGATCATCACCGGCTGACTTTTTGTGGTCATGCCGGTCATCGGACCAACGGCATCGAAATGATGGTTGGGTTGGAAGTCGAAGGCGCCACGCTCAGCCATGCCCATCGCTTCGTCGAGGCTTCCTGCCCACCCCTCGAATACCGCGATTCCGGCGACAGCGCCTTTCATCGGCCCGCACATGCGATCCCAGCCGATCGGCGGGCCGGCATGCAGAATCATCCGATCCGCCAGGGCCGGCATCACCTCGCCCGCCGGACGGACGTCCACCAGAACCGGCTCAGCAGTCAGCATCCGCTTCAGCGCTTCCTCATTCGCGCGCTCGATAGTCGCTCCGATCTCGGACATAATTTCCCTCAGGATCCTAGTTTGGAAAGGAGATCGGCAAGTTTCGGATTGCCTCCCGCAGGCGGTACCCATTGGACATGGATGACCGGAACCTCCTGGCCGGTCAGGTCATCGGCAAAGCCTTCCAGACCGATATTGATGACTTTGATCGGCTGTTTCAGGAGATTGTTCGGTTTGTTGTCCGGCATTGGCGGGCTTCCTTTTGATGGCGCGACTTAAGCGGCCTGTTCCGCATCATACACGTCATAGGCCGCATCGACACCTGCCCCCTGTTCACAGCGAAAACCGTTGCGGCGAAGGACGGTCTCCAGCGAAGCGAGGCAGCGCAGAATATTCGTTTTTCGGCACACATGCCCCATAGTCCCGATCCGCCAGATCTTGCCGTGCAGCGGCCCGAAGGACGTGCCGATTTCGATGCCGAAATCGTGCAGCATGGCACCTCTCACCTGCTCGCCATCGGCGATCTCTTCCGGAATGACCACGCCGGTGACATTCGGCATGCGGTGCGCCTCATCGCCGAAAAGGGTCAGCCCCAACGCCTGAAGCCCTGCCCGAAGTGCCCGGCTGGTAAGCTCGTGACGCGCGAACCCGGCTTCCAGCCCCTCCTCCAGGATGACCTGCGCACATTCCCTTGCCGCATAGAGCATGGAGGTGGATTCGGTGTGGTGGTTCAGCCGCTTCGGGCTCCAATAGTCCATCAGCATCGCGAGGTCGAAATAGTTGGAGCGGATAATGTCCCCCTCGCCGTCCACCGCATCGTCTGTTCTGATGCCGCCTTCGATATGACGCCGCCGGCTGACGACCCGCTCGACTCGGTCATTGAAAGTGATCGGCGAGGTGCCGGGCGGTCCCGACATGCATTTTTGCAGGCCGGACGACACCGCATCGATGCACCAGCGATCGACCTCCAGCGGCATTCCGCAGATCGTTGCGGTGGCATCGACATAGAGGAGAGTGTCGTGCTCACGGCATAGCTTGCCGATCTCGGCCAGCGGCTGCGCCATGGTGGTCGAGGTGTCCCCCTGAACACAAGCCACCAGCTTCGGCCGATGCTCACGAATGGCTGCGTCGATCACGGATGGCTCGAACACCTTGCCCCATTCGGTCTCGATCGTAACGACGTCTGCGCCCACACGGGTGCAGATCTCCTTCAGGAGATGGCCAAAACGCCCGAACATCGGGATCAGCACCTTGTCGCTGGGCGAAAGGATGGACGTCAGGCAGGCTTCGATGCCGGCCCGCGCCGTGCCGTTGACCAGCAGCGTCCATTGATTCTGCGTGCAGAACACCCGGCGATAGAGTGCCATGATCTGGTTCATATACTCGGTGAAGGCCGGATCGAACTGCCCCAGCATCGGTGCCGACATCGCGCGCAGCACACGCGGATAGACGTCGACCGGTCCCGGTCCCATCAGGAGCCGCGGCGGCGGATCGAGGGGCGCGCCTTCCAGACGGTCGCGCAGATTCATCATGGTCATCTTCCTCCCAAAACCGGGCCGGAGCTTAAAGTCCCTCGATCCTGTCCTCAATCCAGCGGAGCGTCAATCGACGCCGGCAGCGAGATACAGCCGCCCATTCTAGATGATCATTCATCCGGCCCCGTTCTTTGACAATCGTCGTAAGCTGGCTGACAAGAGTCGCAACCAGTCAAAAAATCTTTTCGGAGACCGAAGCCATGAAGACGTCTGCTCCCACGATCGCCGTGATGTCGCCTGGCGATATGGGCCACGCGGTCGGTGCCTTGCTCCGGCGGCATGGCCTGCGCGTCATCACCTCCCTTGAGGGCCGAAGCAGCAGGACCGAATCACTTGCCGCCAAGGCCGGGATCGATGTCGTCGCGGATCGCCAGGCCCTGGTCGATGAGGCTGACCTTCTCCTGTCGATCCTCGTCCCTGCCGAGGCGGAGCCCTTGGCGCGGCAGCTTGCGCCTCTCATCGGGCGGTCCGCGAGCGATCTAACCTATGTCGACTGCAACGCGATCGCCCCCGAGACCGCGTTGGGCATCAGCGGTATCGTCGAAGCGGCCGGCGGCAGCTTTGTTGACGCCGGCATCATCGGGCCGCCACCCAGAGAGAGCAGTGCCGCAACCCGCTTCTACGCCTCGGGCAAAGAAGCCGACCGCCTTGCCGTTCTCAAAGACCATGGCCTTGATGTGCGCGTGATCGGAGACACGGCCGGCCAGGCTTCAGCCGTCAAGATGTGCTATGCAGCACTCACCAAAGGTACGACCGCGCTGATGACCGGCCTTTCCATCGCTGCCGAAAGAATGGGGGTAAGAGGCACGCTTCGCGACGAGTTCGAGCTTAGCCAGACACAAATGCTGGAGCGGATGCGTCGGCATGTTCCGGGCATGGTGCCCAAGGCGCACCGATGGGTGGGCGAGATGGAGGAGATCGCCAAGACGTTCCAAGCTTCCGGGCTGACGCCAAAACTGTTCGAAGGTGCTGCTGGGATATACCGAGATGTCGCCAAAGACCCTCTCGCGCAAGTAACGCAGGAAGAATGGAACAACAGCGACAAGTCCTACGAGAACGTGATCGAAATGCTGGCTCAGGAAAAATAACCGCTTCCCCCCAACATCCAACCTGATTCACAGATTTTGACAAGGCGACTTTATCTGAGTAATAATCAACTAAAGCGTTAATATTCTTTCTCGTTGAGCCAGGCTTTAACACCTTGAAAGCCTTTGCCGATCGTTGTTTTTCTCATTCAAGTTGATGACAATAAAGTCAATCCCTGGATCGTTCTGTGGATAAAACACCTATTTTTGTGTTTTTTGCGGGGATTCACTATGGGAATACAAGCGTTGCTATTGTGGTGCCGCTCAGTTTTTCGCTATTCTTCAAGGGGATATTCGTCCGAGCTATCGAATTTCCGTAGTTAGAACTCGTTGGGAGGGTTGAGCGATGGAAAGTTTCCTATCGCTGCCGCGTTCTGCAAAAGCCGGTCTTGCGGTCCTGCTTGCCGTCGCCTTACTGGGCTGGGGCATCGTGGCCTATTCGTCGAAGCGCCAGCACGAGGATGCCAGGAGCCTGCAACAGGCCGTAGCGACGCTCGACAGCAAAGCTGAGGTTGAGCTGGCTCTCACGGGCGAACTCGAGGAGATCAGCGCGCAGCTTGCCGCCGCCGAAGCCAGCCTTTCCAACACGATGGAAGACAAGACCGGGCTCGAGGCAAAGGTTGGCCAGCTTGAGACCGACATCAGTGAGCGGGAAACCGCGATCGCCGATCTGGAGGAGCGTCTGGCCTCTCTCCAGGCGGATGTCGGGGCTCTGGCCGAAGGTGACCAGGCGCTTGGGTTGGTCGGCAATCAGCCAGCCAATGTCGATATCGCCACCCTTCGCGAGCGGCTGACCAAGGCTAGCACCGCACTGAGCGCACGAAGTGCCACGCTGCAGCAAAGGGACCGGGAACTCGAACGTGTGCGTACCGATTACGAAGCGGCCACCACGCGAATTCAGGAACTCGAGGCTGATCTCGTCGAAGAAGGGGTGCTGCGCGAACGCTTGAGCAAAACCATGACCACGCTCAGCGGAAGGACGGCAACCCTCGCCCAGCGTGACCGCGAGCTCGAGAAAGTGCAAGCTGATTACGAGGCGGCCACCGCCAGGATCGAGGGGTTGGAAGCCGGGCTTGTCGAGCAGGATGCGCTTCGCGAACGTCTGACCGAGACCATGACCAAACTCAGCGGGCAAAGCGCCATGCTCTCACAGCGCGACCGGAGCCTGGCAGCGCTGCAGGAGGAGCATGAGAGCCTGCTCGCCAAACTGGCTGTGCTGGAGGCCGGTGCTGCCGAACAGGCAGTGGCGGATCAGGCCCTTGCGAGCCTGGAACAACGTGTCGGTCGCACTGAGCAAGCCATGAAGGAAGGGGCGAGCGCGCTCGCCGTCAATCAACAAAAAATCGCAGAGAGCGAGGCCAGGCTGGCAGAGTTGAAGACCGAACTGGAATCCGTTGAAAAAGCCGTCCAGGACAAGAAGCAGACATTTTCGGAAAGTGAAAAGGAACTGGTCAGGCTTAGCGAACAGATCCTCGCAGGCGAGCGCAAGCTGACCGAGCTTCAATCGGCCCTTGAGCAGCATGAGAGCGACATCGAGCAGGCAAAAAAGCAGCTTGCCGATCTCGAAATGGCCCAGGCTGAAATCGAAGCCGGCATCAGCAGCCTCACCGCCGAGATCGAGCAGCAGGAGTCCTCCTTGGCGAACAAGGAAGATGCCATCGCCTATGCCGATACCCGACTGGTATCCCTGGAAGAAGAAGTTACCGCGGCGGAGAAGCGAATTTCCGAGACCGAGGCCATGCTTGAGGAACGGGTCGGCGAACTTGAAGCCCGCCAGGAGGAGAGAGACGAAGTCGAGGCAAGCCTTACGGCCCTGAAGGAGGAGCGGACGGCGACCGCAACCGAAGCCGTGGCCATTCGCAAGACCATCACGAACCAGGAAGCCGTCCTAAAGGACCTCGAGGCCGCAAAGAGTGACTTGCAGAAGACGAAAACCGAGCTGAGCTATCAGGAGAAGCTCCTGAGCGAGCGGCAACAGCAGATCGCGACCGCGGACAATCGCCTCGATCAGCTTCAGCAGGCAGTTCAGGGAGGGGCGAGCGAAAATCAGACATTTGCCCGGATCCCGATTGCCGCGGTTAGCACCAACAATCTCGCAATCCTGCCGGTCGACCCTCTGTATGAGCCCTTCCCTGTGCAGACGCCGCTGGGCATTCGCCTGACTCAGGTTCATTTCGATATGGGAAGCGCCGAGCTTACGCCTGGAGGGGTGCGCAAAGCCAAGGAGGCGGCGGCCTGGATCAAGGCACAGGATGTCGAGAAAATCCGTCTGGTCGGGTTTACCGATACAATCGGCACCAAAGCCAACAATCTCTCCCTCGCCAAGCGCCGAGCGGCCTCGCTTCGTCGCGTTTTCGAAGAGCAAGGTGTCGATCCTGACCGAATCGAGCTCATTGCCAAGGGGGAAGTCGGCGCCCGCGAGATCACCGAGGACCACACCGCCGAGCCGCTGAATCGCTGCGTTGGTGTTTTCATTGGCGCTGACGGCTGAGTTGATCTGAACGACGCAAGCATCGACCGCTCATAGGGCTCTTGAGCTTAAAGGGGTGACGAGGGTACGCTGTTTTTTTCACCGACCGGTCCAGATGACCAGCAGGGAGAGACGGCAGGCCCATGCGTTACGAAAGTCCAGAAACCATCGATGCGGCGGTAGCGCTGCTTGCCGGCGGAAAGGCTCGCTCGCGAGTCCTGGCAGGCGGCACCGACCTTCTCGTGCAGCTCCGCGCAGGTATGATCGAGCCCGATCTCGTGGTCGACATCAAACGGATTCCCGAGCTTCGGGACATCACCGCGGAGGACGGTGGTTTTCGCATCGGCGCCGCGGTTGCCGGTGCCGAGCTTTCCGAGCATCCCGAGGTCAAGCAGCTCTGGCCGGGCGTCGTCGAGGCCGTGGATTTGATCGGCTCTACCCAGATCCAGGGCCGAGCCTCGATGGTCGGCAACCTCTGCAACGCCTCGCCTGCCGCCGACAGCGTGCCCGCCATGATCGCTGCCGGCGCCATTGTGCGTATCCACGGCTCCGGCGGTGAGCGTGATCTGCCGGTGGAAAACGTTGTCACCGCCCCCGGACAAACCTCGCTGAGCGACGGCGAGATCATCACCTCCGTCTTTCTCCCCGCCCGCCCGGCCCGTTCCGGCGACGCCTATCTCCGTTTCATCCCGCGCACCGAAATGGACATCGCAGTCGTCGGCGCAGGGATCAACGTAACCCTCGACGACCAGGGAACCTGCATCGCTGCCCGCGTCGGGCTGGGAGCCGTTGCCGCGACCCCGCTCCTGGTCGAGACGGCGGCGTCTGCCTTGATGGGGACTAGGATCGACGACGCAGCGCTTGAAAACCTGGCGAGTGCGGCCTCGGCGGCCTGCAGCCCGATCGACGACAAGCGGGGAACCATCGAATACCGCACCAAGGTCGCAGGCGTGCTGGCGAGGCGCGCAGCACTGATAGCCGTCGATCGGGCGAAGGGCATCGCCGCTTCCAATGGAGGAGCCCACTGATGGGCAAGTATCATATTTCCACGACCATCAATGGCGACCATGTGGAGTTCCTCTGCGAGCCGGATCAGACGCTCTTGGACGTGCTTCGTGACGAGCTAAACCTGACCGGCTCCAAAGAAGGATGTGCGTCCGGAGACTGCGGCGCCTGCAGCGTTATGGTGGACGGGCGTCTCGTCTGTTCGTGCCTTGTACTGGGTGCCGAGGTCGAAGGCAGCTCGGTCGATACCATCGAAGGCATGGCGGATGGCGAGGATCTGCATCCACTGCAGCAGAAATTCCTGGAGCATGCGGCCTTGCAATGCGGTGTTTGCACGCCAGGTTTTCTGGTAGCGGCCAAGGCGCTCTTGGAGAAAAACCCGGATCCCAGCGAGACGGAAGTCCGTTATTGGCTCGCCGGAAATCTTTGCCGCTGCACAGGCTATGACAAGATCGTTCGAGCGGTGATGGATACCGCCGCCGACATGAGGGGGAACTGATCATGGCGACAGCCTTGAAGATGGATCAGGCCGGCAATGAGCTGAAATGGATCGGCACCCGTCCGGTGCGGCCGGATGGCGTTGACAAAGTGACCGGCCGCGCCAAGTTCGGCGCCGACATGAGCCTGCCCGACATGCTGTTCGGCAAGGTCCTGAGAAGCCCTCACCCCCACGCCCGGATCCGCGGCATTGACACGTCCAAGGCCGAAGCTCTTCCTGGTGTGAAGGCGATCGTCACCTCGGCTGACTTTCAGGACATGCCGTCCGAGATGGTGCCGGCCGGCGAGATGATGATCAATTACCGTGATGTCGTGCGCAATGTGATGGCGCGGGACAAGGCGCTTTATGAAGGGCACGCCGTCGCCGCAGTCGCCGCGACCTCCAACAGCATCGCGCGGCGAGCGCTTGCCCTGATCGAGGTGGACTACGAGATTCTCCCCCATGTCATCGACGTGTTGGATGCGATCAAGCCGGATGCGCCAATCCTGCACGAGGACATGATCACCGAAGGGGTCGAACCGGCTCCTACCCAGGCATCCAATACCTCCAAGCGGGTGGAATTCTCGATCGGTGATGTCGAGGCCGGCTTCAAGCAGGCGGATCTGGTGGTCGAGCGAAGCTTCGACACCAAGCCAGTGCATCAGGCCTATATCGAGCCCCATGCCTGCGTCGCCAGCGTCTCCGAGGACGGGCAGGCAGACCTGTTCGTCTGCACCCAGGGACACTTCATCGTCCGCACCCACTGCGCCAAGCTCCTCGGCATGGATGTGTCCAAGCTTCGGGTGACCGCCTCCGAGATCGGTGGTGGCTTCGGCGGCAAGACGGTGGTCTATCTGGAGCCGCTGGCTTTGGCGCTCTCGAAGAAAGCCAGCCGTCCGGTCAAGATGCAGATGAGCCGGGAGGAAGTCTTCAAGGCCAGCGGCCCGACCTCGGGTGCTCATATGCGCATCAAGATCGGAGCGACCACGGACGGGAGGATCACCGCCGGCGAGTGCGAGCTTTACTATCAAGCAGGCGCCTTCCAGGGGGGACCGGTGGGGCCCGGTGCCATGTGCGCCTTTGCGCCCTATGATCTGGAGAACGTCAAGTCGGTAGGGTACGACATCGTCACCAACCGGCCCAAGGTCGCGGCTTACCGGGCACCTGGTGCACCGATCTCCGAATATGCCGTGGAATGCGTGGTCGACGAGGTCGCCAAGAAGCTCGGGATCGATCCGCTGGATCTGCGGCTCAAGAATGCCGCGAAAGAAGGCACCAAAGCCGCTTATGGGCCGAAGTTCGGACCGATCGGCTTGATCGAGACCCTGGAGCGCGCCAAGGCCCATGATCACTACCAGGCACCGCTTGGGCCGAACCAGGGGCGTGGCGTGGCGTCAGGCTTCTGGTTCAATATCGGCGGCGAAACCTCGATGACCGTCAACGTCAACGAGGACGGCACCGCGACCCTGATCCAGGGAACGCCGGATATCGGCGGCTCCCGCGCCTCCAGCGCGCTTATGGCGGCCGAGGCGTTCGGCATCGACTACGACAAGATCCGGCCGCTGATCGGCGATACCAGCTCGCTCGGCTACACCTTCCTGACAGGCGGCTCACGAGCCACGCTTTCCAACGGCGTTGCCGCCAAGGAAGCGGTAGGCCAGGCGATCGCCGAAATGTGCCGGCGTGCGGCCAAGCTCTGGGAGATCCCGGAGGATGCGGTCAAATGGGAGGACGGCCACGCACTGCCGGCTGGCGAGAATGCCGGCAAGTTCGAGCCCATGTCCATGGCCGAGATCGCCAAGATGGCCGGCAAGACCGGTGGCCCGATCACCGGCCATGCGAGCTTGAACGTGCAGGGGGCAGCCCCTAGCCTCGGCACCCATGTGGTCGATGTCGAGGTTGACAAGGAAACCGGCCGCGTTACCATCCTCCGCTATACGGTTCTCCAGGATGCCGGCAAGGCGGTTCATCCTGCCTATGTCGAAGGTCAGTATCAGGGTGGTGCCGTTCAAGGGATCGGCTGGGCGTTGAACGAGGAGTATGTCTACGGCGAAGACGGCAAGCTGCAGAATCCGGGCTTTCTGGACTATCGCATCCCCGTCGCCTCCGATGTTCCGATGATCGATACGGTGATCGTGGAATGCCCCAACCCGCGCCACCCCTATGGCGTGCGCGGGGTCGGCGAAACCCCGATCGTGCCGCCGATGGCGGCCATCGCCAACGCGATCGAGCAGGCGACCGGCATCCGCTTTACCGAACTCCCGATGTCGCCGCCCAAGGTCTTGAAGGCGCTGGACGAAGCACGGGGCAAGTAACGAAGAAGATGGCCAGGATCGTGCTGACCCGAGCGCTTCGCCGCTTTGCCGAGGGGCAGACGGAGTTCGAGCTTGAGGTGAGCACGGTCCGGGACCTCTTCCGGCAGCTCGGCGAGCGATATCCTTCGATGCAGCCCCACCTCGAACAGGGCATAGCGGTCGCCATTGACGGGCAAATCTACCAGGACGCCTTGTTCGAAAAAATTCCGCCAAACAGCGAAGTCCACGTCATTCCGCAAATTGCGGGAGGATAAAGCCGAAATCGTCTCTCGTCAGCGCCATGCAAACGTACCATGTGATGGCTCGCCCCTGCTTTTTCCGACCTTTTTCCTTCGTTCAGCTGCTGTTCAGCTTGTTTGGTTGATTCTAGACTGATCGTTATACATGCCCTGTTATTGTCACGCTCGACCAAGGGCAGCGGATCCAAATGAACATTGTGGGGCATGCAGGATGCGCAGGCGTTTAGCCCAAGTTATGGCAATCATGTTGCTGGTATCGGCCTGCACGGCTACGGGCGGGCGCGAACAGGCTGTCACCCATGCTGCCAACGAGAGAGACCGCTATGTCGAGCATCGTCACGACGATCTCGATCTGGTGACGACGACCGAGAGATACCGCAGTTCCCAGCGCCGCGCCCACGCACACCATGAATACGAGCCGACCCCGAGCGAGGTCTATGCCGGACAGGTTGCACTGCTTCTCTCCGCACAGGTCTTTGCCTGCGCTTTCTTCGTCGTCATTCTCGACGGATCCTGCAACTTCTACGCAAGCACAGGCTTTTATTACTAGTCGCACGGCCACATCAGTTGGGTTCCACCGTCAATCGCCAGGATAGACGGTATGCGGCCGAGTTTGGCTGAGATTGAATATGTTGAAGACATTCAACTAAATGTCACAAGATGGCGAGCTTACGAGACCTTCGTGACAGGATCGGTTATGCTCGCCACGTCATCGATCAGCCAAGTGTGAGATATCCATGAGACGCGTCGTTCCGATCCTAGCCGCTCTTGCCATGATGGCCACAGCCGGCAACGCACAGACGGCAAAGCCTTCGCTCGAGGATCTGATCTCGAAATTCCAAAGTGATGCGCCCCAGATCGAAGCGGAGGTGCAGATCGACGCGTGGGTTGAGCCAGGCGACACAGGCCGGCCCGATGAAATGGTGATCACCATCCTGCCCGAGGGCAAGACCAAGCTGAACGCCGATCCCGGCATCACGATCACGCCTGCGGACCAGGTCGGCATTGACTGGCAGGTTCCCCTCCCCCATCGGCATCAGGACCAGACCATCAGCTATTTCGAGCCGCCGGCGACCGTGCGCATGCCCTTTAACGCGAGCGACGACCAGCCGGTCGAGATCCTCGTGGAATACGCCTATTGCCTGGTGGATTATCAATGCTTCTTCGGCGAGGAGACGTTGAGCGTCGCAATGGCCCACAAGAAAGGCGCCAGCTAGTGGTATGACCACGTCATTCGTTTCCCACCGTCTTCGAAGAAAGGGCCTGGCAATCCAAGGGCATGCTGACTTCTGTCGGCGTAGTGTCGGGGCTCTTCCGTACCGAATATGAAACAGCCGCTGCCGCCAATCAAAGGCGTCCTCGAGACCATCCTCTATGTCGACGATCTCACCGCTGCCGAGGTCTTCTATCACAACATTCTGGGCCTGGAGCTTTACAGCCGAAAAGACGGCCTCTTCGTGTTCTTCAAATGCGGCGATGGCATGCTACTGCTGTTCGAACCGAATGCCGCGGCAAAGGGGCGGTCGGTGCCGGCTCACGGCGCCCACGGCCCTGGACATGCCTGTTTCGCCATGGCTGAGGCGAACTTGGAGCGCTGGAAAGAACGGCTCGCCAAGCATGATGTTACCATCGAGCAGGACGTTACCTGGCCAAACGGCGCCAAATCCTTCTACTTCCGCGACCCCGCCGGCAACAGCCTGGAACTGGCGACACCCAAAATCTGGGGCTTCGAGGAGCGTTAACCCGCACGCCGCGCCATCTCGCGAAGCATCTGGATGATACCGGAAAAATCCTTGCCCTGACCGCGGTCCTCGACAAATTGCCGATAGAGGACGGCGGCATGGGCGCCGAGCGGGGTCGCGGTACCGGTTGCCGCGGCAGCCTCCTGGCTGAGGCGGGTGTCTTTCACCATGAGATCGGCGGCAAAGCCCGGCTTGTAATCATTGTCCGCCGGACTGGCCGGGCCGACATTCGGCACCGGGCAGTAGGTGTTGATCGACCAGCAGGAGCCCGACGAGGTCGAGACCACGTCGAACATTTTTTGCCGATCCAATCCGAGCTTGTCCGCAAGATTGAAGGCCTCACAAACACCGATCATCGAGATGCCAAGGATCATGTTGTTGCAGATCTTGGCCGCCTGCCCTGCTGCCGCCTCACCGCAATGCACCGCCTTTTGACCCATGATCCCGAACAGCGGCAGTGCCTTGGCAAACGCCTCGTCGCTGCCGCCCGCCATGAAAGTGAGCGTGCCGGCAGCAGCGCCCGTAACGCCTCCAGAAACCGGCGCATCCACCGAAAGCAGCCCAGCTTTTCCCGCCATCTCGTGCGCAGCCTTGGCGCTTTCGACATCCACCGTCGAGCAATCGATCATGCAAGTGCCGGCGGCGCAGGCGGGCATGATCTCCTGATAGACCCTGCGTAAAATCGGACCATCCGGCAGCATCGTGATCACCAATTCGGCACCATTGGCCGCAGCATTGGCATCGTTTGCGGCGGCAACGCCGTCAGCACGGACGCCGGCGACGTCGAAACCGATGACATCATGCCCCGCCTTCGCCAGATTGGCGGCCATGGGCGCCCCCATGTTACCAAGCCCGATAAAACCGATCCTGCTCATGTCCGCCGCCTCCTAAAAACTCAGTTCATTGTCGCCTAGGCTCGCCAGCATTGCCTCGACATCGTCGGCGCCAACATCGTCCAGTCCCGGTTTCGCCCATCGCGGCTCTCGATCCTTGTCGATCACCGCAGCACGTATGCCCTCCAGAAACTCCCCCTGCTCAAGCGAGCGCCAGGAGAAACGATATTCCATCGCTAGTGCTTCTTCGAGGGTCGTCATATGCCGTGCCTCACGGATCATGCGAAGCGTGGTGTGCAGGGAAAGCGGGCAGTTCCTTGCCAGGTGCTTTTTTGACCGATCCAGCCAGCTATTTCCGTCAAGCTCATCCAGAGCGGCAGCAATCGATGCCATATCATCGCCAACGAAAGCACGGTCGATCTCGGCCTGATGACCGCCCAGGACGCCCGGCGGCGGCATTTCGGCGAACCGATCGATGGTCGCCGGATCGGGTGCCTCGATCAGGGCGGTGACGAGGTCGGAGAGGTGGTCGGAAGGCACATACCTATCGGCAAATCCTGCCAGAATCGCATCGGCCGCCCCCATGCGGGCGCCGGTCAGTCCCAAAAACTCGCCAAGATGGCCGGGCGAGCGGCTGAGGATGAATGTGCCGCCGACATCGGGGATCAGACCGATAGCACATTCCGGCATGGCGACCATCGCTCGCTCGGTCATGATCCTGTGGGAACCGTGGCCGGCAAGCCCGACACCGCCACCCATCACCAACCCGTCCATCAGAGCGACATAAGGCTTTGGGTAACTGGCGATGCGGGCATTCATGCGATACTCGTCCCGCCAGAAGTCCCGGCTGTAAGCAAGATCGCCGCGCTTGGTACGGTGGTAGAGTTCGGCGATATCGCCGCCGGCGCAAAAGGCCCGATCGCCCTCGGCATCAATGACCACCATCGCGACGTCGTCATCCGTTGCCCAGCGCCGAAGCGCGCCATCGATCTCGTTCATCATCTCATAGGTCAGCGCGTTCAGCGCCTCCGGCCGCGCCATGGTCAACCGGCCGACGGCACCTTCGATCCGCACCGCCACATCCGCCATCAGCCGCGCTCCGCCAGAAGGGCTCTTGCAATGATCACCCGCATGATCTCGTTGGTCCCTTCCAGGATCTGATGCACGCGCAGGTCGCGCACGATCTTCTCGATGCCATAGTCGGCGAGATAGCCATAGCCGCCATGAAGCTGCAGCGCGTCATTGGCAACCCTGAACGCCGTGTCGGTAACGAATCGTTTGGCCATCGCACAGAATTTGGCTGCATCGCCGGCATTGCTGTCGAGCTTGGAGGCTGCTTGTCGCAAAAAAATGCGGGCCGCCTGCAACTCGGTTTCCATGTCCGCCAGCTTGAACTGCAGCCCCTGGAACTGATCGATCGTCCGGCCGAAGGCTTTTCGCTCGCCGACATAGGCCAGTGCCTTGTCCATGGCTGACTGTGCAGCACCAAGGGAGCAGGCTGCGATGTTAAGCCGCCCGCCATCGAGGCCCGCCATGGCATATTTAAAGCCTTCCCCTTCCTCGCCCAGCAGATTGCCAGACGGAATGCGACAGTCATCGAACTGCACCGCCGCGGTTGGCTGGCATCCCCAACCCATCTTCCTCTCTCGCGCGCCAAAGCTGAGGCCCGGCGTGCCGTCATCCACCAGCATAGCCGAGACGCCCTTCGGTCCATCCTCTCCCGTCCGGCACATCACCAGATAAACATCGGAAAACCCGCCGCCAGAGATGAACGCTTTGGTCCCGTTCAGCGCATAGCCCTCACTCGTCCGCTTCGCCCGCGTCCTTAGCGCCGCCGCATCAGAGCCTGAGCCAGGCTCAGTGAGGCAATAGCTGGCAATCTGCTCCATAGAAACTAGCGCTGGAAGCCGCGCTTCCCGCAGCGTGTCGGAGCCAAACCTATCGATCATCCAGGCGCACATATTGTGGATCGAAACGAAGGCAGCAAAGGAGGCACAGCCCGAGGCGAGTCCCTCAAAAATCAGGGTCGCATCAAATCGGGACAGACCGGAGCCGCCGGACTCCTCGCGCACGTAAATCGCCGCCATGCCAAGCTCGGCAACCGCCTGCAGCATCTCTCTGGGCATGCCGCCCGCTGCTTCCCAGGCATCAGCGTTGGGAGCGATATGCTCGGCCGCAAATCCTTTCGCCATATCGAGAATGGCTTGCTGCTCTTCGCTGAGCTCGAACGTCATGTCGCTCTATCCAGAAATGGTGACATTCCGAGGTGGTCTTGCCGCTCAAAGTGGCCGCGTCACCAACTTAGCCAAAAATCCGCACATGGGACAATGACGGGATCTTGGGGAAGGGATCTCAAGGTGTGCCGAGAACGCTCGCCCAGGTCGAGGCCACGAGCTTCGAGAGCGAGGTTTCGCGTTCCGTATCGATCTCGATGCTGGCGGTCATGCCGGCGCGAAGGGGAGGAAGATTATCGACAGGGTCGACGTCGATCCGCACCGGCAGACGCTGCACCACCTTCACCCAATTCCCGCTGGCGTTCTGAGGGGGGATCAGGGCAAATTCCGCCCCGGTTGCCGCACTGATACTGGCAACCTTGCCGCTCCACTCATGGTCAGGATAGCTGTCGATTCCAATGGAGACCGACTGGCCGACGGCGATGTGCGTGAGCTGAGTTTCCTTGAGATTGGCCTCGATCCAGCTGCTCTCAGGATTAACGATGGTAAAGACCGGTTCGCCCTCCTCCACCCACTCACCTCGCTCCAGGCGCATGCGGCTGATAATTCCAGCGATCGGCGCCGTCACCGTTGTCTTTTCGAGCTGCAACGCTGCCCGCTCCCGTTCCGTCACCGCCTCGCGGTAAGCAGGATGATGCTCCGTCGCGATGTCCGGATCGCCCCCGAGCTTGGCGAGCACCGATCGCAGCTTTTCCTGCAAAGCCGCAACTTTCGTACGCGCCGCCGTCAGCTCAAGCTCCGCTTCTTCGAGGCGGACGGCCGCAGCGATACCCTGGCGCTCCAGCGCCCGCTGCCGCTCAGCCTGCTGACTATAATAACCGGCCCGTTCCTCGGCTTCCTTGATCTCGGCTTGCACCTCGCGGAATTCCGCGCGCCAGCCTTCGATCTGATACGTCGCGGAAACCATGCGCGCCGCCGCACGATCACGCTCGATCTCATGTGTTTTCGCATCAAGACGGAAAAGCTCGTCGCCGCGCTCGACCCATTGATCGTCATTGACACCGACGGCGACCACTCGGCCGTCTAGGTCAGCGCTGACAGCAACGATGCTCGCCTTCACATAGGCGTTCTCGGTGGAGACATAACGACCGCTCGCCGCCCACCAGCTCAGCCCCGCCAGGATAGCGACTGCCGGAACAAGGAACAGCAGCACGAACCGGCGGCCGGCCCTCTGCCAGCGCGGGACTTGTTCTTTTTCGATGTCAGACAAAGTCTGGATGACGTCTTTCGCCCATCACCCCGTCCCTGCCAGCTGAATGGGGTCTGGCGAGGCGGCTGACAAGCCATGGCCCCTGATTGATCATCGGCGGAGTGCGCTCACGTCTTTGTTTTCAAGCCCTCCACAATACCGATCTTGACCGGCAACGCCAAGTTCGGTGACAGATCTTGCAATGCATGGCAAAAATTTTTCGAAAAAGTCCCTTGGGCCTTGGTATCGGACCTTTCGCACGCCACTTTTTATGATAGAAGGACATCCTCCTCAAAACGTTAAACCTGGACAGCAACGTTGATGCGTAGGCCATTGTTATCTGGAAGAAAAAAAGAAAAAGAAAGAAAGAACAGTGGCACGTTCTACGCTAAGAAGACGCTGCAACCGGAAGAGGAAATCATCTATATTTCCAAGTTTCACTGGATCTATACGCTTCGCTCCATAGGCCCGCTGCTCGCCACTCTCTTTGCCGTCTTCGTCGCCTGGCTCCTTAGTGTACCAGGGCCAATCCTCTTCGTTCTTGCCCTGCCGATCCTGTTTGCCCTTGCTCATTTCCTGAAAAAAATGGCGTATAAGTGGACCAACCAGGTCGTAATCACCAACAAGCGGCTGATCGTGCAAAAAGGCTGGACCAAGAAGAATACCATGGACCTTGGCCTGGACCGTATCCTCGGTCATAAGATCGCGGAAGATGCCTGGGGCCAGACATTGGGCTATGGCAAGTTCGTCCTGGTCGGCGCCGGTGTCGGTGAGATCGAGTTGCCCAACTACATGTCCAACCCGGCACGATTTCGCATCGCTCTAACCGGCAAAAAGGAAGAAGAACCTCCCAAAAAAGGCTGATTGCATTCCCGGGCTCTGAGCCCGGCCGCACGAAATCCTGAAAAATCTCATCGACAGGCAGACCCTGCGCTCCGTCACCCAACCATTTGGTCATTGATCGATGAGGGCTTGCAACCGCGCGGGGTTTGATTACCTTCTAACCAGATCACTTGCTGATCAACACGGCGGCCAGGTTCAACGAATGCCGGATCGAGAAGGTGCGTGCGTTAGATCCACCGATGATCTTCGAAGGGGAACGCATCGTCTATAAGACGGGCTATCACTGGGTCTATGTCTTCAAGGCCCTTTTCCCGCTCCTTCTCGTCGTCGTCCTCGGCTCGGTTATCTGGTCGTTCGCCCCCTCCAGATTGACATCCGCTCTCATCATTCTGTCACTGCTGGCCTCGGTGGTCTGGGTCGCCCTCAAGATCTTGGAAACGATCATCAAGAAGGCCTATATCACCAACCGGCGCCTGATCTACCGCGTCGGCTGGACGAACCGCGATACGGTCGATGTCACCCTCGACCGCATTGGCGGCATCAAGATGGACCAGGATTTCTGGCAGCGGTTTTTCGGTTACGGCACCGTGCAGGTAATCGTGCCGGTGGTCGAGATCATTCTCCCGCGCTTCCTGCGCAACCCGCTCGGTTTCCGAAACGCGCTCTATATGCAAAAGCCTGCGGAAGAAAAACCGGATGACGATGACGCAGCTTTGGAAGAAGAAGCAAGGCTCGCGCGCGAACGTGAAGAGGAAGAAGACGAGGACGTGGAGACGGCTCCCTTCAGCAGCATCGAGCCAACCACAACTGATACCGATATGGGATCCGACCTCGGTGTCGACGTCGGTGCAGATCTGGGCACCGAGGTCGGCTCTGATACCGCTGACGGCGCCGATGTCGATGCCATCGCCGACGCTGGCGATGACGGATCAGGCGATACTTAGTCCGCCTTGAAAAACACTTAACCAGCTTAGTTATGCGGCCCGCAAGAAAACTTGAAAAACTCCATCTTATTCAACGAGTTAAGCCTTTCTTGATGGCAGGCTAATCATCACCGTATGATGGTGGCTTTAGCATGTCCTCGAAAAACCAAGCGGCCAGCTCGTTTCTACTCGTCAAGCCGGCTTTCCGGTAAACACTGGACGCTTGTTGGCGCATTGTTTTTTCACGCAGTTCAGCAATCTCCCGAAAGGACAGTCCCTTCAATAGCCCGATAACGACATCCTGTTCGCTCGCGGTTAGATGCCAGGCATCAAACTGCTTTTGCATAACGGCACGGTACTGGCCGGCGATTTTTGAGCATTGGAATCGAGCTGAGCAAGCTGCCCGCGAGCCCTGTTGAGTTGCCCGCGCAGTTCCCCGAGCGCCCGAGATACTCGTAGATCAGCACAGCTAATATGATCGCTCTGAGGGCGAATCTCGACAGATCGTCCCCATCGACCCCAGAGTCTCGCCATCGACGAACTCGGAAGCCATTTCGGCGGCGCTGGTGCCAAAGACAATGAGCACGAAAACAGCAAGAACCGTTTGCCGGTACGGAATCTGCCCTATCGCGTCAAACATCGCGCTGCTCCTGAATCCTATTTGCAATCAAGATATTAGCGTTTAGTCGCAAAGCCGCAATTGACCTTATGCCGGATATCCCAAGCCACCGGATCCGGCATTGGTCGGATTGATCGTTGGATGCAACCCCATCAATCATCGCGGCACTTAGGTCATCACCTCGATGGCCTGAATACACAACGTGACTGCATATTTGCAGGTTATCTTTTGTTTGGAGGTTGATATGTCGCTTACCCTTTCTCGGCGGCGGTTTCTTGCCAATACCGCAGCCCTGCTGAGCGCCAGCTACGCCCCAACCGTCTGGTCGAGCCCTACACCGCCAATTTACCGATACCGACGCTTGTCGACGGAACCGATGGAGAGCCATCGATCTGCAAATTCGTAGCGGCGAGTGGTCATTCATGCCCGGTGTCAAGACGCCAACTCTGGGGATTAACCAAGACTACCTAGGTCCAACGATTCGAACGCGGCAGAACAGCGAGCTCAACCTGCACCATCAAAATATGCTGACCGAAAACGTGGCCATTCACGGTCACGGCCTGCACGTTCCAGGCGGCGTTGATGGTGGGCCGCAACTGGAAATCGCACCGGGAGATCAGTGGCAGCCTTCCCTATCGATCGTGCAACCAGCGGCCGCCTGTTGGTATCATTCCCATACGCACGGCAAAACCGGTCATCAGGTTTATCAAGGACTGGCCGGTATGATCATCATCGATGATGATCATACCGGCTCAATGGATCTTCCGCGGCGATATGGCATTGATGACTTGCCTGTCATCATTCAGGATCGAACCTTCGATGCACAGGGCCGTTTGGTGTATTCGCTGAATGAAGCGGGCGAAGATGGCTGGCTGGGTGAAACCGTGGTCATCAACGGCGCCATTGCGCCGGTTGCTAAAGTTCCCGCTGGAAAAGTACGGCTGCGACTCCTGAACGGGGCCAATGCGCGGTTCTACATCGTAGCCTTCGCCGATAACCGTACCTTTCATAAGATTGCCAGTGATGGCGGATTGCTAACGGCCCCGGTGCCATTGACCACGATGGAAATGTCACCTGGAGAGCGCTGCGAAATCATTGTTGATTTGTCGGATGGCAGCCCTGCCAAGCTTCTTACGCTGTTCGAAGATGAATTTGATGATGACGAAGAAGGCATTATCAGCGGGTTGCTCGATTTGTCAGGCCTATCAGAGACGCCCCTGCCGCAGCCATCCTTGACCCTGACAGTCGATAGCACACTGTCAGCACACATCGCCCCGCTACCCAAAAAGCTAGCGACCATTATCCGCCCCAACGAGAACGAGATCGCACGCACGCGCGATTTCGTGCTCGCTATGGAAGATGGCGCTGGCGGTCATGGCATGCATGGCAACCACACCGCGATGGATATGACGATTAACGGTGCGGCGATGGACATGAACGTCATCAATGAACGGGTTGAACGCGGTGTTTGGGAACGTTGGCGTATCCGCTCAGATCAGGGCGCACACCCGTTTCATGTGCACGGGTGCTCGTTCCTGATCGAGCAAATGGAAGGCGCAGCCGCACCAGCTGATCAGCAAGGTTGGAAAGATATGGTGGTGTTGGACGATGATGATTGGTCGGAAATTTTCGTTCGTTTCGATCATACGGCGACCGAGCAATTTCCCTACATGTATCACTGCCACATCCTGGAACATGAGGATCGCGGCATGATGGGACAGTTCACGGTCAGCTGACCCAACTTAATGATGGGGCATCAAAACCAACGAGGTGAAACACTGGTCCTTGCCGAAATCGGTATCAATCACAGCCAATTGGGATGGCACCTTCGATCCTCCCATCATGCCAACCGCTCTTGTTCTTACGTGATGGAGAACCGCACCAGAATACGCGGTGAGGCAGCTGATCCACAGCATCATTAGCGGAAAGAATGCAGTCGTCGCATAGTGTTCACTCGGATGTGTCGAAGAGCCAGCAAGGCAATCTGGCGAAAGCGAGCCAGGAATGGGCGGCTCCCATGGCACTAAGAGGCAGCTTCTGTAGACTTGTCATCATATGACCTGCCAATCGGGTCTACTCGTTCAGCCAAGGTCATTAGAGATGCAGCCAGCCACCGTCTTATTGCGGTCGTATTCTGTCGCGATCTGACTGGCTTGATCTTGGATCTCGAAGCCGAGCGCTGCAGATCTTCTAAATGTAGAGCATGTTCCAAACCGGGACTGTAGAACCGGCGAAAGTCAGCCATTACCCGATCTCCGAGCAAGAATTTTCTTCCACACACAAGCTGCTTTTCAAGTAGGATAAACAACGACAACCTTGGATCCAAACGATATGATCTCTAGATGAGCGGAGAAAATTTCCGCTATGAAACAGCCACAGACGACACTGCCCTCGCTCAACGCATTGCGCGCCTTCGAAACGGCTGCTCGGCATATGAGCTTCAAGCACGCCGCAACAGAGCTCCATGTCAGCGCCAGCGCTGTCGGCCATTTGGTCAGCGATCTCGAGGCGTTCTTTGGCGCGCGGCTTTTCGTCCGTGAGCATCGTCGGCTAACATTGACGCCGGCCGGGCAGGCTTTGCTGCCTGGACTGGAGACGGCCTTTGATCACCTGCGAGGCGCGGTTCGAGCGTTTCGTGATGGGCTGCAAGACCGCCCGCTGACGATCTCGGTGGAACCGACATTCGGTCTGCATTGTCTGCTACCCAGGCTTGAGACTTTCAGAGCCCTACATCCAGAGATGTCGGTTCGCATCGAACCTAATGCTGCTTTGGCCGACCCGCGTGTCGATGACGTCGACATCTGCATTCGCTATGGCCACGGCGACTATCCAGGCCTACAGGTCGACCCAATCGCCGAATACGAAGAGATTGCAGCCGTATGCAGCCCGAAGCTTCTGGAGGGCGACCACCCGCTGGATAGCCTTGATGACATCAGATTCCACACTTTGATCGACCGACCGGACAGCAATTTCTATCGGCTGCGTACGGATTGGCGGCGGTGGTTCAGGGCAGCCGGTAGGAAGGACATTGTCTGCAAGGATCGGATTGAGGTGAGTTATGAGAATTACGTCATCATGTCGGCGATTCAGGGTCATGGCATCACGTTGGTCAACACGATGATGATCGCCGATGAGTTGCGCACCGGCCAGCTTGTTATGCCGTTCGATGTGTCATTCCGGGTCGATCTCGGTTACTACCTGGTCACATCGCCTTGGCAGTCAGCCGATCAACGCATCCAGGCCTTTCGAGATTGGCTGACCTCTGTGACGCAGCCAGATACGACCGTCATGTGATCATTGGTGGGAACCGTGTCTCTTTCTGGCACGGATTTTCACTCAGGCTGAACCTTTTCCTGAGACGAAAAGCGTTATCGCCAAACGAGCGGGAACCAAGGTCAATCAGTGATGCCGATGACCAGGGCCGGCTTTTCGACGCAATGCAGCATGGGCCGGCATCCCGTTCCGAACAAATCTGCATTTGAGGCGATTTTCTCACTTTCCCGGCATGTGCAAGCGAATGCGTCTGATGGGCATAAGGAACGAAAGAATAAATTGTCTATCTTGACAATTTTCCTTTCCGGGTTCACGTAAGAGGCACGATCCCTTTCATCAGGTGCGTTCATGCCTCGTCCAAGCCTCAAAGGTGTCCGATCTACCGAGATCTTGACGGCGTTCGCGAGCTGCGTTGCACGCTTTGGTCTCGAAGGCGCCACGCAGGAGCGCATTGCCGAGGCTGCCGGTGTCAAGCGTACGATACTTCGCCATTATCTCGGTAATCGAGACGATATGATCGATGCCCTCATCGACTTTGTCGTTAACGATTTCGATGCCCAGAGCCATGCGCTATTCGACGCCTTGCCGAACACCAATCGCATGACGGCGCTCCTTGATTTCCTGTTTGGTGCGTCCGGCAGAACCAATCCGGACATGGTCTTGACCTTCCAGGCATTGGTCGCTGCGGCCGATCGTTATCCCAAGGCTCGTAAGGCCCTGCTCGCCTGGACCCAGCGGTTCATTGATGTGGTCGAGGCAGAGCTGATCACGGCGTTTCCTTCTGAGACAAAAAACAAAATAGCGGCGTCGGCCCACGGAATCGTGGCGCTCTACTTCAACGCCGATTCGCTTCACCCGCTGCAGCCTCCAAAAAGTTGGAGCCGAGCCGCTCGTGCTGCCGCCGACATGCTCATTGATTCTTTGAGGGAAAACCAAAATGGCTGACGCACGCTGGCCGACGATCATGGCCATTCCGACCCTGCTGCTCGCCACCTATCTCGGCTGGTACTGGGTTTGGGGCGTGCTGTTCGTCTATTGGGCTGTTCCGGCGGTGCTGTCCGGTGAGGTGTTTCTGGTCGAGCCCATCATGCGTTCCGACGATCCGATTTTGTTCTGGATCATCACCGCCATGTGGCTGGGCTTCGGTATCTGGACCATCGTCGCCGATCTCAGTGCACGCTTTGCCTGACCTCTGGAGATCTCGTTATGTCGACACCGCGTCTCATGCCTGTCCTGCCGGTCGAGGCCTATACGTCAAAAGACTGGTTCGATCGAGAACAAGCGGCGATCTTTTCCAGGACTTGGGCCTACGCGGGCTTCGCCGAGGATTTAGGAGAGCCTGGCCAATACATCACCGTTCAGGCAGGGCTGAACAATATCTTCATCGTCATGGGACGGGACCGTCGGCTGCGGGCATTCCACAATATCTGCCGCCATCGCGGCACGCAGCTGATCCGTGCCGTCGGCAAGACGCAAAAGGCGTTGACTTGTCCCTATCACGACTGGACCTACGACCTCGAGGGCAGACTGATCTCCGTGCCCAACAAGGAGCGAGAGTTTCCGGATCTCGACATGTCCTGCCATGGCCTGAAGAAGGCATCGGTCGACCTTTGGCGCGGCATGCTCTGGGTTCATCCCGATCCCGACGCCGGCTCGATCATGGAATGGTTTGGTGCTATCGAGCCCCATCTCGGGCCGCATCAGGTCGATGCGTTGCCCGAATATGCAGATGCCCGCACGACGTACGAGATCAAGGCCAACTGGAAGATCGTGGTCGAGAATTACATCGACGTCTATCACCTCGCCCACCTACATTCGGGCACGCTTGCCATGTATGACCACGCCAAGGCGAAGTACGGCTTTGTCGGGCCGCATTATGGGTTCTGGGAGCCTTTGGCGGCAGACTACGGTGCAGACGTTGAGAAAAATGCGCCGACACCATTGGTCATCCCTAAAGAACAAGCAGGTGCATGGGTGCCCATGCTGTTCCCTGGCATCGGTCTTGCCGAGAACGAGTCGAATTGGGCAACCTTTGTCGTGAAGCCGCTTGCGCCGGATTTGACTCAAGTTGAGAACCGGGTGCGTGTGGCCAATGCCTCGGATTGGGAATTTCAGAAGCAGGAATGGCGCTCGGCCGCCTTTTGGCAGCAGAAGATCGCGCCGAAATACGTAGCCGGCGAGACCGGGCAAAAAGACGACCCGATGGCCAGCGGCGACTTCACGGCCGAAGACATCTACGCCTGTGAGCAACAGCAGAAATCGCTAACCAGCCCCTATTTCGAGCATGGTCCGTCTTCAATCCATGGTGAGAGCCCGGTGCGCGCTCATCAGACATTGGTAAAATCCTGGATGGAAGATGCATCATGATCAGAGACTTTCATATCCTTAGGGTTGCCGCCGTGCAGAAGGAGACAATAGCGGCCAAGTCGATCCGTTTCGAGGTTCCCGATGAGCTGAAAGCCACCTTTCGCTGGCGGTCGGGCCAGCATATCACGCTTCGCTTTCAGCTGAACGGCGAGGAGGTGCGTCGCTCCTATTCGATCTCGTCATCGCCACCCGACCAAGACGGCCTTCGGATCACGGTCAAACGGGTCAAGAGCGGACTTGTCTCCAATCACATCAACGATCACCTGAAGCCGGGTGATCAGGTCGACGTCATGCCGCCCTTCGGCGGTTTCTGCCTCGATCCGTCGCCACAATCCCGCCGGACCTACTATTTCTTCGGCGCCGGCAGCGGCATCACCCCACTCTTCGCCATGGCCCGATCCGTGCTGATGGGAGAGCCCTACAGCAAGGCCTATTTGCTCTACGGCAACAAGAACAGCAAGAGCATCATTTTTCGCGATGCACTAAACGAACTCCAGGCCGAAGCCTTGGAACGCCTCTGCGTCCATCACATCCTCTCAGCACCATCGATGTGGTCGTCTTTCGACTATTGGCGACGCGGCAAGATCGACGCCGAGGCCATTGCCGCGTTCATCGACGAGCATCCTCCCTACGCGCAGGACGCTCAGTATTATGTCTGCGGCCCCGGCAGCATGAACGCCGATATCAGGTCTGCGTTGATGGGCCTGGATGTTCCCCGAGAGCGCATTCATTGTGAGAGCTACGGCGGTTCCGTTCCGCTCGACGATTCGATCAACGGAGTAGCGGCGTCCGCTAAGGTTGAAATCGCCGGCGCCATACAGAACATTGACATAAGCGCCGGCGAGACGGTCCTCGAAGCTGTTCAGGCAGCCGGTCTTCAGCCGCCATTCTCTTGCGAATCCGGTGTCTGCGGCGCCTGCCAGGCCCATTTATCGAATGGTACGGTTCATATGCGTGCTCGCATGGCCCTCGATGACCGAGACATTGCTCATGGAGCCATTCTCACTTGCCAATCCCTAGCGACCTCCGGGCAGATCGAACTCAGTTACGACAAGTGACGTGTAGATCAACTCCATCATCGATGCGACCGGCCATGGAAGGTCCGAAACACCGCCCAATGCCAATATTCTTGCAGGCTGTTTCTGTGGCTCTCAAGATACCGAACCATGTCCGTGTTCGGTCCCGGGTTGTGGTTTAATGGATTAGCTTCGAAACGTTTTGGTTCCTTGGTCCACTATTGAATGATGAACTCGCAGGGCGCTAGGCTCGCAGCATCTTCTGCCACCTGGCATGATTGAAGGCATCGATGAACAGCTGAAGGTGCCGTCGAAGTTCGTCATCGCCGGGGTAGTAAAAGCGTTTGACCGTGGCATCTTTGATTGTCCGGTTCATGGGCTCGACCTGACCATTGGTCCAAGGACGGTTCGGTTGGGTCAGCCGATGTTCGATCCGATGCACTGCACAAATGCGATCGAACAGATGGCCTGCAAATCTTGCTGTTGGCCCGTCCCGATAGCGTGACGGATGGCAAAGCTGGAAGCCGTTGTCGGTTACGATGGCGTGGAGCGGGTAAGGAAGCTTCGATCAAATCACGCAAGAACTTGGCAGGCGATCATGTAGGTCGCTCTGGTCGCCGACCTGACGAAGGCAAGCTTAGACGTGCGATCGATCCCAACGAACAGCTGAAGGTTGCCCTCCTCGGTGCGCACCTCGGCGGTGTCGCTATGGATGTAACCGATCGCGTAGATTCTGAACTTCGACCTGCACGGTTTGTCGCGAACATCCGCCAGTCGGCTGATGCCATGACGTGCAGCCAGGCCCCTCACGCTCTCTTGGCTACGGTAGATCGCGAGACGAGCTGCATCCGTCGTTCTGGCGCTGCGGTACAAAGGCTGGTCCATAGAGCGCCCCTCCAGATATGGCGAACTTTCAAGTCACCACATCCCGGGACCGAACAGCTAGAAACAATGTCCAGCTCATCGGCACATTTCCCTGCCATGTATCATACCAGCGGCTCGAGAGGATCGAGGAGGTATAACCAATAGAGCCGATCCAGCTATATCACACCACCGATCATGTCCAGGCGGCTTCTGCCTTCAGTTATCGTCGCATTATTCGTTATCTCTGATGAATGCGCCATCTCTCTACGACTTCGGCGACAAAGGCCTTGTCAACTGGTGCGCCGCGCCAGCTTTCCGAGAAACGGGCAGTCATGCTATGAGGCCGATGCTCTTCGGAGAGCCGATCGAATCGCACACGAAGTGGCATCGAAACCGCGTCTCCAATCGCGATAGCTTCACCGTTACCCAGGAGTGGCAGAAAGTCCAGGAGACCGTAGGCGTTGTCCGCTGCGATACCTTTGATGATCTCCTGGTCACGCAGACTGGTTATGCGAAAAACAAAGGACGTATTGCATTGTGATAGTACGGACGTCGCAAGTTCCGATGGGCGCTGGCTCACCAGACATAAAGAGAGGCCGTATTTCCGGCCTTCCTTGGCAATACGTGCGAGGGCCTCTTTTGTTGACTCAAAGCCCGAGCTGGAATTCTGCGGTGCATATCGATGAGCTTCTTCACAAACCAGCAAAATAGGCTGCGCTCCCCGGCTCCAAAGGGCGAAATCAAACGTAAGTCGCAGGATAACTGATACAACGGCGTTAATGACTTCAGATGGAACGGCGGAAAGATCGATGATGCTGATAGGCCGTCCGTCGCCGGGGATGCGAAGAATTTGTGACAAGATTTCAGCAAAGGTGTCATGGACGGTGATACCACCAAACATGAATGCAAAACGTGGATCCGAGCTCAAAGCTTCCAGGCGATTTTTGAGCCAGCGATAGGGGACGAGATTGGAAGGTTTGTCGAGTTTTCCCATGGCCTCGTCGATCAGCCGCATGACATCGCTTAATCTGTACGGGATCGGCGTATTCACCGTCACCGGCCGGTTTTCCTCTCTATCGCCCTGATAGATATGCTTCGCTTCTGCGACCAGATCGTGCAGGAGCCCCGAGATCACCGATCGATCCGGCACTGTGCTGTCACCACCAAAGACAACGACGTCGATTTCTTGAGAATTCAATACCCAATAAGGTAAGCGCAGCGTATCCGGACCAAGATGCTCGGCGCGGTCACCAAAGGCTGTTTGATATTCACTATGTGGATCGAGCAAAACAATATGCGCGTCATCATGCTTGTTCAGCAGGCTTTGCAGGATCAGGGTCAATGCGCATGACTTGCCGCAACCTGTGGTTCCAAGAATAGCAAAATGCCGGCCCAGCAGCAGATTTGGTTCGACACACATCGGTCCTGCCTGATTGTTGTGCAGGGTACCAAGGGTGATGGTGGCATTGCCTGGGCGGGCATAAATTGTATCAAGGTCGTCCTGATTGGCAGACCAGACACCATCGCCAAGTGTAGGAAACGACGTAACGCCATGCCGAAAAGTCGTCTCATCGGTTACGCGCTCTCCAATGAGTTCCAGTTCAGCAAGCCACGCCTCACCCGATGCCAACGAGTTCGTCGGATTGGGAACGGTCAATCCAGTTACTAGACCGAAAACCGTGCTGATTGGTGTCTGCAGTTTGACAAGGGCACCCTTTTGCAAACGACTAGGATCCGCAGTTTCCTCTGATGTAGTTGCCCTCTCCCAGATCATCACGAGACTCGATCCCGACACGCAGACGACGCGACCAAGCAGCAAGTCGTTCTCGTCCAATACCCAAACTCCTTGACAGCAAATGTGGCTACAGCACTCTTTACTACTGGTGGGTTAAATCTCCGTTAACTAAGCTCACCAAAAAAATCACTCAATCTGGGACAATCAACCGCTTCTCCTCGTTAAATTTCTCATACATCATATTGGCGATGGTCAGGTCCTTGCCTCTCAGAAGGTCCAAAACAGTTTGGCTTCCGCCTCAATCGCCTGGATGAGCGAGCAGTACAGGCCAGACAGCAAAAACTCGTCGGTCAGTGGGTCATTAACCTCAGCGGCGTGACCAACAGAGGTAGTGATAGTATCGTTCATCGTGGCTCCCTTCCTCCAACTGGAGGCCCAGCAGATTCGCCACCCGTCTCGATACAGATCAACTTAAGCGCTCTGACGCGGATCGGAGCCCAATCTGACGTAACCTCAACACGGAGACTCAAGCTCGCTCTTGAGCAAACCCTTGGGGCCCTTCCTCCGGAATCGGGAAGATGAAATCTTGCCCACCGGTTTGGAATGAGACATCCTTGCCTCTTGAGAGCCGGCATCATTGGAACTCCGGTTGATGGGCTATCTTCGAACGCACTGGCTCGGACAGCAGTCTCTGGCCTGGTCTTTTTGGATCAACTTCGTCCTTCTGTTCCTGATCGTCAGCCTGCTCGCCCAATTGATCAGCCCGCCTTTTGTCGAGCGTGTCCCGGTCTTTTTGTTCTTTGCCGGTGCCTATCTTCTCCTTGGCTGCCTTGCCGTCTTTCCATGGCAGCTTGTCGGCCTGCTTCGCGCCTGCGACCGCCACTTGTCCGACAACCGCAAGACCGGCTGGGCCGCCGCCGTTCAGCGGGTAACTATCATCCAGGGGGCCATGGTTGCGAGCCTCGCGGTCGTCCTGGTGACTGTTTTCTCCCTCATCCAGGAGGGCATTCATCTATCCTTCCCGGAACGCCCCATGGTGGCTGATGGACCGGGTTATGCATTCGAGATGATGGCCGACGGCCGACGGCTCCGCCTTGAGGGCAATTTTGAAACCGGCCTCACCAGGGACCTCCGGGCGCTGATCAAGGAAAACCAAGGCATAGAAGCAATAATCCTGAATAGCGATGGCGGGCGGGTTTTCGAAGCACGGGGCGCTGCGAGGCTGATCGGCGAGCATCAGCTCGAGACCTATGTCTACGATGTGTGCCGATCGGCCTGCACTACCGCGTTTATCGCCGGCACCAAACGCTATCTCGGTCAAAATGGCCGCCTCGGGTTTCACCAATATCGCCTCCAATCGGTCCTCCCCGCCATCGACGTCACTGCCGAGCAGGAAAAAGACCGAGCGTTCTTTCAAGCCAATGGCGTCGCACCGGCTTTCTTGGACAAAGTCTTCGCCGAACCTCATGATTCAATGTGGTATCCGGACATGAACGAACTTCTTGGCGCCAAAGCCGTTCATCGGATTGTTGTCGACAGCAGGCAAGATCGCTGAGGTTGAAGTGCAGCGCACGCCCTCCCTGCTTGACAGCAAGCACGAGACCGGTGCGTAATTTCGGCAACGTGATCAACAAGGCCGACAAGCCCCAAGGGAGGGATATCAGATGAAGCTCACCAGGCGCCTCTTCAACATCAGCGCCGCCGCTGGCACCGGAATACTAGGCTTGGGTGTTTGGCCCGCGCGGGCGGAGGCAATCAAGGTCGCCGGCATCTACACCCAGCCGATCCAGCAGAAATGGGATGCACGTCTGCATCAAGGCCTGACCGCCGCCAAGGATGCTGGCGAGATCGAATACGTTTTCTCCGAGAAAGTTGCCAACACCGATTATATCCGGGTGCTGCGCGAGTATTGCGAGAGCGGTGTGAAGCTCATCGTTGGCGAGGCCTTCGGCATCTCCAAGGAAGCCCGGAAGGTGGCGGACGAATATCCGGACATCGCCTTTCTGATGGGCGATCCCTTCGAGCCTCATGGCAGCAACTTCGCCGTGTTCGACAACTATATCCACGAACCCTGCTACCTCATGGGCATCCTCGCGGGCTCGATGACCAAGACCAACAAGCTCGGCATGGTCGGCGGCTACCCGATCGGCGAGGTCAACCGGCTGTTCCACGCCTTCATCAACGGCGCGAAGTCGGTTAATCCCGAGATCGAGGTCAAGGTCACCTTCATCGGCTCCTGGTACGATCCGCCGAAAGCGAAGGAGGCAGCGTTTGCGCAGATCGAGGCCGGCGTCGACGTGCTTTATGCCGAACGTGCCGGCGTGGTCGATGCGGCCCGTGACAAGGGTCTGATCGCGTTCGGTAACGTCAACGACATGAACAAGGAGGAGAATGGTACCGACGTCGTAGTGACCTCCGCCCTTTGGCATATGGAAGAAGCGATTGCCCATGCCATTTCCCGGGTCAAAGACGGCAGTTTCGCCGCCGAGAACTACAAGGAATGGACCATGATGCAAAAAGGCGGCGCCTCGCTCGCCCCCTATTATGAGTTCGAGGACAAGATCCCGGCGGACGCCAAGGCCAAGGTCGAGGAGCTGAGCGCTGAGATCATGGCGGGTAACTTCACCGTCGAGATCAATGACGAGGAACCGACCTCCACATTCTAACGGCGGCGGCGTTGGGCTTGACGCTGTCGCGGCCGGGGCGGACCCGGCGGCGTTTCGATTGAGAAGAGTAGGAGAAAGGCATGGATCTTGGCGGCCGCTGACATGCCAGTGCTTGCCTTCAAGAAGGTCACCAAGCGCTTTGGCACGCTGGTCGCCAATGATGCAATCTCTCTTGAGGTCGAAGCCGGTGAGGTTCTCGCCCTGCTCGGTGAAAATGGGGCCGGCAAGACCACCTTGATGAATATTCTGTTCGGCCACTACCAAGCCGATGATGGGAGCATCGAGGTCGACGGCCGGCCCTTGCCTCCCGGCTCAACCGAGGCTGCGATCACAGCCGGTATCGGCATGGTGCACCAGCATTTCACCCTCGCCGACAACCTCACGGTGCTGGAGAACATCACCCTTGGCACCGAAAGCCTCTGGTCCTGGCGCCAGAGCAAGAACGCGGCCGAGCGAAAACTGGCTGATCTGGCCCAGTCGTTCGGCCTGGTCATCGATCCGGCTGCGCCGGTCGCGGAGCTTTCGGTGGGGGAGCGGCAGCGGGTCGAGATCCTGAAGGCCCTTTACCGCGACTCACGGATCTTGATCCTCGATGAACCCACCGCCGTTCTGACCCCCGGCGAAACCGACCAGCTTTTCTCGACCCTGAAGGCGCTGTCCGCCGATGGCCTCGCGGTGATCTTCATCTCTCACAAGCTTCATGAGATCCTGGCGATCAGCAACCGGGTCGCCGTGCTGCGTGCCGGCAAGCTGATCGGCACGGTAGAAACCAGCGGCGCCGATCGTCATCAACTCGCAGAAATGATGGTCGGGCGCGAGGTGACCAGGCCCAAGCTGGAGCCGATAGCCACTGGAAAGTCCGTTCTGAAAATCAAAGACCTCACGCTCAAAGGCGAGAGCGGCAGTCCGCTGCTCGATCACGTCGATCTTGAGATCCGTGCTCACGAAATCGTCGGCATCGCAGGCGTCGCCGGCAATGGTCAGCAGCCGCTTGCCGACATCCTCTCAGGCCTCCGTCGCGACTATACAGGCGATGTTGCCCTACTTGGCAGCAGCATCAAGGGAGTGGGCGCTCGGGAAATCGTGAAACGCGGTGTCGGCCGTATCCCCGAAGACCGGCAGGCCCGAGGCGTGGTCGGTGACATGACGGTTTGGGAAAACCTGGCGAGCGAAAACCTGCGCAGCGACGCGCTGTCGAAAGCCGGGATCGTCATCGACAAGAAATCGGCACTCGGCCGTGCCGAGAAGTTGATTGAGGCCTATGATGTGCGCTGCAAGGGCGTTGATGCGGAAACCAAGCTGCTCTCCGGCGGCAATATCCAAAAGCTTGTCCTTGCCCGCGCACTATCACCGGAACCCGCCTTCATCCTAGCGAGCCAGCCGGTGCGCGGCCTTGACGAAGGGGCGATCGCCTATGTGCAGACACAGCTGCTAGCGGCCCGCGAACGCGGCGCGGCCATCCTGCTGATTTCCGAGGACCTGGACGAACTCATGACCCTCTCCGACCGCATTGCGGTCATCTATCATGGCCGGTTAAGCGAGGTGCTACCGACGGCTGAGCGAACCGTACCCGAGATCGGCCTCCTCATGGCAGGCCAGCAGCCGACGCCGCCCGCTGGAGAACTGGCCGGGCATCACCATGCAGATTGAGCCGCGGGAGAGCGTTTCCTGGGTCCGGGCTGGGCTGGCGCCCATCGTTGCTATCATTGCCACCCTCGTACTGTGCTCAGTCCTGATTGCCTGGACCGGCGTTTCGGTCCCCGAAGCTTACGGCCTGCTGCTCAAGGGGGCTCTCGGCTCGGCCTTCGCCCTGAACGAGACGCTGACCCGCTCGATCCCGCTGATCTTCACCGGCCTTGCCGTCGCGGTCGCCTTCCGCGCCAAGTTTTACAATATCGGCGGCGAAGGGCAGCTCTACGCCGGAGCACTCGCCGCCACCTTCTTCGGCACAGGCATGATCACCCTGCCGCCGGCGCTGATGATACCGCTCCTCTTCATCGCAGGCGCCCTTGCCGGCGGCGCTCTTCTCATCGTTCCGGTGCTCTTGAAAACCAGGCTCAAGGTCGACGAGGTGGTCACCACGCTTCTCTTGAATTTCGTCGTCATCCTCCTGGTCAGCTATCTAATCGAAGGCCCCTGGCGCGATCCGATGGCCATGGGCTGGCCGCAGGCCGCCTCGATCGTCGACGAGGGCGTCCTCCCCCCGCTCCTCGCCAAAGGACGCTTGCACACCGGCTTGGTGATCGCCGTGCTCGCAGCACTCGCCGTCTGGGCGATGATGCGCTTCACCATTCTCGGCTTCGAGATCCGTGCGGTCGGCCACAATGCTTCAGCCGCCGAGTTTGCTGGTATCGGCGTCAACCGCACGGTGGTCGTGACAG
The DNA here is from genome assembly GCA_965204405.1 of Geminicoccaceae bacterium. Classification (GTDB taxonomy): domain Bacteria; phylum Pseudomonadota; class Alphaproteobacteria; order Geminicoccales; family Geminicoccaceae; genus JANQPX01. The sequence continues at coordinate 2,493,314 of CBDBEN010000005.1, read as the reverse complement.
CCCTGATCTCCGGCGGGCTTGCCGGCATGGCGGGGGTTAGTGAGGTTGCCGGCCTCAAAGGCTATCTCACCCTCGATCTGTCGCCTGGCTTCGGCTACACCGGCATCGCGGTCGCGATGCTCGCCCAGCTTCATCCGCTCGCCGTGGTGCCCGCCGCCTTTTTCCTCTCCGCCGTCTTCGTCGGCGCTGACGCCATGAGCCGGGCGGTCAATATCCCGACCTATATCGCCGATGTCATGGTCGGCGTCTCGGTGCTCGCCATGCTGGTGACCGCCATGCTCACCCAATACCGCATCCGGTGGCGCTGATGGCGGTTTCAAACACGGCACCGGCCCACTCCCCCGCCCAACCACCCCGAGGATCCCGACCATATCGGGTGATTGGGCGGGGGAGTGGGCCGGTGCGGAATCGACCCGAATGATGGAAATCCTCGACATCCTGCTGACCGCCGGTTTTTGGGCCGCGACCATCCGCATCTTGAGCCCGCTGATCTTCGGCACCCTCGGTGAGCTGATCTGTGAGCGGGCTGGCGTTCTCAATCTCGGCATTGAGGGCATCATGACCGTCGGCGCCATGTCCGGCTGGATGTGGGTCTATCAAGGCGGTGGTCTTTGGGATGGAGTCTTGTTCGCCGCCTGTATGGGCGCGCTGTTCGGGCTGCTTCATGCCGGGTTCACCGTGCATCTCGGCCTCTCCCAGCATGTGACCGGCATCGGCATCACGCTCGCTGCGTCGGCGCTTAGCTATTTCGTCTATCGCATGCTGCTACCCGAGGCGACCACGCCCCCCAAGATCGAACCGTTCCAGCCTGTCCCCATCCCCTTCCTCGAAGACATCCCGATTCTCGGCGAGGCGCTGTTCACCCAATCTCCCCTCACCTACCTCGCTTTGCTCACGGTGCCGGCCGTCTGGTATGTCCTCTTCCACACCCCGCTCGGCCTGGCCGTGCGCATGGCCGGCGAAAACCCGGTCGCCGTCGAGGCGCAGGGCCTCAATGTGCTCGCGATCCGTACAGGCGCAGTGATGACCGGCAGCGCGCTGATGGCCGTTGGCGGTGCGTTCATCACCATGTCCTGGTTCGATGCCTTCTATTTCAACATGATCAACGGCCGCGGCTGGATCTGCGTCGCCCTGGTGATCTTTGCCTCCTGGCACCCGGGCAAAGCCCTTCTGGGCGCTCTGATCTTTGCCGGCCTCGAAGCGCTCCAGGTGCGCGCCCAACAGTCGGCAGGCGCCGTCATCCCGTATCAATTCTTTTTGATGCTGCCCTATCTGATGTCGATCCTGGCGATGATCGTCATGGCAAGGCGTGCGAAATACCCGAAAGCCCTGCTGGTGCCGTTTCGGCGGGGGGAGCGGGTCTAGGCCGGACGTGGTTTCGTTCCAAGATTATGGCGTGGTCTACGTCAACCCTTAATGGTGCAGCAGAGGCTCCAACGCGGTCAGCAACCGGCTCCCACGGCGCTCGGTGAGGCAGATGATGACTTCGCTGGCCGTGATCTCCTTCTCGCCGATCTCGGCCTTGGCAAGGCGGGAATCATTACCAAATTCCGGCTCTTGAATGACGCCGAGACCGATACCGGCGGCCACGGCTTCGCGGACAGCCTCACGGCCGCCTATTTCCAGGGCCACCTCCGGGGTGACATTGGCGCCACTCAGTACCTCTTCGAAGCGGCGCCTGGTGGCAGATCCCTTTTCACGCAGCACCATCGGCACACCTTCCAATTCCTCGATACCCACACGTTGCCGTCCGGCCCAGGGGTGATTGGCGGGGATCATCAGAATGACCGCATGCTGGTTTGAGGACAGTACGGCAAAACACGGATCCGCTTCATGCTCGCTGAGCACGCCGATCTCTGCCCGGTAGTCGAGCAGGGCCTGGCGAACGAATGCCGAATTGCCGGTCGAAACGCTGACGCTGACACCGGGAAGCTTGGTACGGATTGCCTGGATAAGGGGCATGATGTGAAACGGCCCGTCGGCGGCGATCACCAGACGCCCGCCCCCTTGCCCGCCCTCGGCTTCGAGCAGCACCTCCGCCTGACGCTCCAGGGCAACCATCCTCAGAGTCAACTGGTAGAGCTCCTGCCCGACCGTGGTCAGGACGGCCTGACGGGGCCGCCTGTGAAAAAGCTCGACCTGATAGTGGACCTCCAGCGCCTTCACCTGGACCGTCACCGCTGGCTGGGTAATGCCGAGGCGTGCCGCGGCGGCGGTAAAGCCCCCTGCTTCCGCGACTGCATGAAAAGCCTTGAGTTGTGCGTGATTCAACCAAACACATCCATAAATTCAGCTAATTGATTATGCTAATTCTATTAATTTCAAAAGCAACCGGAAAAAGGCTATTTTAGCGTCATCACTGGATGATGTTCGGGAGAATCCGCACCGTGAAAGAAGCGACCATCAGCACGACGGGCGCCAGCAGAACCGGCAATGATCAGTTCCTGCTGACCCCTGGGCCGTTAACCACGTCCTTAAGTGTCAAGCAGGCGATGCTGAAGGACTGGGGGAGCCGGGATCCGGCGTTTATCGCGTTGAATGCCGATATCCAGAAACGCCTGGTGGCCATTGCCGGCGGTGGGGACGACTTTGTCTGCGTGCCTGTCCAAGGCTCCGGCACCTTCGCCATCGAGGCAACCCTCGGCACCCTCGTGCCCCGAGACGGCAAGCTTCTCGTGCTGGTAAACGGCGCCTATGGCGAGCGCATGGTCAAGATAATGCACTACCTGGGCCGTTCGGTAACCGCACTGACATATAGTGAGGACGAGCCTCCCAACCTAGACGAGATCCAGTCCACGCTGGCCGGCGACCCGGCCATAGCTCATGTGGCTGCGGTACATTGCGAGACCACCAGCGGAATTCTGAATCCAATTGAGGACATAGCAGCCCTTGTCGCCGATCAGGGCCGTGCTCTTATCGTTGATGCGATGAGCAGTTTCGGCGCGCTGCCGCTGGATGCAAGGGCCCTGCCTTGCGCTGCGGTGGTCGCGTCCTCCAACAAATGCCTGGAGGGATCGCCGGGCATGGGCTACGCGATTATCAGGAAATCTGTACTTCATACCTGCAAGGGAAACAGTCATTCGCTGGCACTGGATCTCTTCGATCAGCACAAAGCCATGGAAGGCAATGGCCAATGGCGCTTCACCCCGCCAACCCATGTCATGGCCGCATTTCATCAGGCCCTGATCGAGCATGACACAGAGGGTGGTGTGCCTGGACGGCTCCGCCGATATTCTGAAAATTGCAGCTTGCTTGTCGGAGGCATGCGCGAGTTCGGCTTCAAGACACTGCTGGCCGATGCCAGCCAGGCGCCGATTATCGTGACGTTTCACATGCCCGCCGATCCGCGGTTCGTTTTCAATGAGTTTTATGATCGCCTGGCGGAACGCGGCTATGTGATTTATCCGGGTAAGCTGACCAAGGCGCCGTCCTTTCGGATCGGTTGCATCGGTCAGGTGATGCCGGAAGACATGCAGGCGGCGGTCGCGGTGATCGGCGAGGTCCTATTGTCGATGGGTGTCGAGGACGGCCGGCCGGCTGCCGGTGCTACGGGAGAACAGGGATGACGACAAACACCGCCGGCGGGCGGGCCGTTACCGCCAACGGGCGGTCCGTGACCGTCAACGGACGGACCTATGCCTGGCCGAAGGTCACCACCGTCGTCATCTGCATCGACGGCTCGGAGCCCGACTATATCGAACGGGCCATCGCCGATGGTCTGATGCCGAACATGGCGGATATCCTGGAGCGTGGCGCTTATCTCAAGGCCGCCTCCGCCATGCCCAGCTTCACCAACCCCAACAACCTTTCGATAGTGACGGGCTGCCCGCCGGCAGTTCACGGTATTGCCGGCAATTACTTTCTCGACCCTGAGACGGGCGAGAAGGTGATGATGAATGATCCGAAATTTCTGCGCGCACCCACGATCTTTTCCGCCTTCCAGAAAGCCGGCGCCAGGATCGCGGTCGTGACCGCCAAGGACAAACTGCGCAAGCTGCTCGGCAACGGCCTCACGATCGGTGGCGATGGCGGTGCCATCTGCTTTTCATCGGAGCGGGCGGACGAGGCGACACTCGAAGAAAATGGCATAGAGAATGTCCTGGACCTTGTCGGGCAGCCATTGCCGGATGTCTATTCCGCCGAACTTTCGGGCTTTGCGATGGCCGCCGGCGTCAAGCTGGTGGATCTGGCCAAGCCAGATTTGATGTACCTTTCGACCACGGACTATATCCAGCACAAATACGAGCCGGGCTCCAGAGGTGCCAATGCCTTCTACGCGATGATGGACGGCCATATCAGCGCGCTGGATGCCCTTGGTTGTACCCTGGTGATGGTTGCGGATCACGGCATGAACGCCAAGCACAAGGCGGATGGCAGCCCTGATGTCATCTATCTGCAGGACGTGCTGGACGAATGGCTGGGTACTGGCGAGGCCGAGGTCATCTGCCCGATCACCGACCCTTATGTGGTACATCATGGGGCGCTCGGGTCATTTGTGACCGCCTATCTCCCCAAGAACGCCGATGCTGCGACCGTCGTCGGGCGCCTGCGTGCCATGGAAGGTATCGACACCGTGCATCTCCGTGACGAAGCCGCAGCAGCCCTGGAGCTGCCGCCAGACCGGATCGGTGACATCGTGGTGACGTCGACCCGCCATGTGGTGATCGGCGCCGCAGAAAGTGCGCATGATCTCTCCGGCCTCGATGCGCCGCTTCGCTCCCATGGCGGCTTCACGGAACAGACCGTGCCCTTCATGGTCAACAGGTCCATCGTGGACCTCGGTGACGAGAGAAAACTGCGGAACTTCGATGCGTTTGACGTCGCGCTCAATCATGTAGAAGTGGGAACCTGACCATGTCATCAGCAAAGTTACAGAAAACCGAGCGCCGTCATGAGCCTATGCGCATTGCCGGCAGGATGGTGGAGGCCGACGAGGTTGTCGAAGTCCATTATCCCTACACCGATGAGGTGATCGGCACGGTGCCGGCAGGCCAAGCTGCCCATGCCAGGCAAGCTTTCGAGATTGCCGCCAAGTACCAGCCCAAGCTCAGCCGGTATGACCGACAGCAAGTACTGTTGCGCACGGCGGAAGGCCTGGTGGCACGCCGGGACGAGCTCTCCGATGTAATCACCTTGGAACTCGGCATTTCAAAGTCGGATTCGCTTTACGAGGTCGGCCGCGCCTTCGACGTGTTTACACTCGCGAGCCAGCTTTGCATCCTCGATGACGGTGAGATCTTCTCTTGTGACCTTACCCCCCACGGCAAAGCACGGAAGATCTTCACCAAACGCGAGCCGCTGACCGCGATTTCGGCGATCACGCCATTCAACCATCCGCTCAATATGGTTGCTCACAAGATCGCTCCGGCTGTCGCCACCAACAACTGCATGGTGGTTAAGCCGACCGAGCTTACCCCGCTCACTGCCTTGCTGCTGGCGGATGTGCTCTATGAGGCCGGTCTTCCCCCCGAAATGCTCTCCGTCGTCACGGGCTGGCCCGCGGACATAGGCTCGGAGATGATCACCAATCCGGCCGCCGATCTCATCACCTTCACCGGCGGCGTGCCGGTCGGCAAGATGATCGCAGAAAAGGCAGGCTATCGCCGCACCGTGCTTGAACTCGGAGGCAACGATCCGCTGATCATCTGTGACGACCTGTCCGACACGGACCTCGCTAAAGCCGCTGACCTGGCGGTCGCAGGAGCAACCAAAAACTCCGGCCAGCGCTGCACCGCGGTGAAACGTATCCTTTGCCAGGAGGGCGTGGCCGACCGGTTCGTACCCATGATTCTGGAAAGGGCGAAGAAAATCACTTTCGGTGATCCGTTGGATCCATCCACTGACCTCGGCACGGTCGTCCACGAACCGGCTGCGGCCCTGTTCGAGCAGCGGGTGCTCAAGGCAGCCGAGCAGGGGGCCGAGATCCTCTACCACCCCGAACGTCAAGGTGCCGTCCTCCCGCCGATCGTCGTGGATCGCGTGCCGCACGAATCAGAGCTGGTCATTGAGGAAACCTTCGGCCCGGTAATCCCGATTATCCGCGTGCCCAACGACGATCATGAGACTATGGCGATTTCCAACAGCACCGCCTTCGGTCTCTCTTCCGGTGTCTGCACCAACCGCCTCGACCGCATGACAGCTTATGTCAACGGCCTCAATGTCGGCACGGTAAATATTTGGGAAGTTCCGGGCTACCGTATTGAAATGTCGCCCTTTGGCGGTATCAAAGATAGCGGTTTAGGGTATAAGGAAGGCGTCATCGAAGCGATGAAGTCTTTCACGAATGTTAAGACCTATTCACTACCATGGTCTGATTGATGGCAATTTCCTCATGCATCGATCCAGGCCAGTCGATCGGATAGGCATGGCGATGCATCACTAAAAACCCGGCGCATTGGCTCCTGAACGACGCGAAAGCGTCGGTGCGTCGGGAACCCGGAGAAGGGATTGAGCGGCAGCGAAATATTAATCAGCATTCTGGGCGGCGTGGCCCTGCTCCTTTGGGGTGCGCGCATGATTCGCACCGGCATGATGCGTGCGTTCGGGGCCTCGCTGCGCGCTGCCATCGGGACTTGGACCAGCAATCGCATCAAGGCAGCCCTGGTCGGCACCATGGCTGCCGCTACCGTGCAGAGCTCGACCGCGACCGCTCTCATGGTCTGCTCCTTCGTCGCCCATGGCGCACTCATGACGGCGCCTGCTCTTGCCGTGATGCTCGGTGCCGACCTTGGGGCCGCCATAGGCGCCCAGATCTTTACCTCCGGCATCTCCGGATTCTGGCCGATCTTGGCCCTTCTCGGCTATCTGATGCATACCCTGTTCGATGGCCAGAATGCCCGCATTCGCCATCTGGGGCGGGTGATCATGGGCCTGGCCATTCTGCTCCTGGCACTTCGCATGATCGGCAGCTCCGCCCACGCACTTGGCGGCAGCCAGGTATTGAGCGATGTCCTGCAGGCGGTGGCCGATGAACCGCTCCTGGCAATCATCGTCGGCGCTCTTCTCACCTGGCTCGCCTATTCCAGCCTGGCCTTGATCCTGGTGGTAGCGACCTTGGCGGCCACTGGGCTCCTGCCAGCCCCTGCGCTGTTCCCGATCGTGCTCGGCATCAATCTGGGCGCTGCGCTGCCGGCCTTCACCGCGACCATGGCGGAACCGATCCGAGCAAGACGGATACCCCTGGGCAACCTGATCTTCCGCCTGCTCGGCGTGCTCCTGGCCTTGCCTATGCTCGATCAGATTACCCCGCATCTCCTGGCTTTCGACGCCGACCCGGTTCATCTGATCGTCAACTTTCATGTGCTGTTCAACCTCGCCCTTTGCCTTGGGCTCATCGCCTTCATCGGCCCGGTAGGCCATCTGGTGGAAAGGATGATGCCGGATCCCGTGGAAACAGCCGGTCAGGAGGAAGGCCCGAGACATCTGGACGACAGCCTCCTCGATACGCCGAGCGTTGCCATCGCCATGGCCGCAAGGGAAACCCTGCGTATCGGCGATACCGTCGAGCAGATGCTCGGCAACAGCTTGATCGTTCTGGAGCAGAATGACGATCTGCTGCGCCATGACGTCGAAGCGGCGGATGACGTGATCGATGACCTGCATGAGGCGATCAAACTCTACCTCACCCGCCTTTCGCGCGGCGAACTCGACGAGGAGGACAGCCGGCGCGCGGTCGATATCATCACCTTCACCACCAACCTCGAGCATGTCGGCGACATCATCGACAAGAACTTGATGGAGCTGGCGGCGAAAAAGATCCGAAAGCAGCTGCAATTCTCGCCCGAAGGGCTCCAAGATCTGAAGGAAATGCATGCCAGGCTGATGGACACGGTGCGCCTGTCGCTCACCGTATTCATCAATCAGGAACTGGAGACGGCAACCAAGCTCCTGGCGCAAAAAGAACAGTTTCGCGACATGGAGCTGAGAGATACCGAACGACACCTGGACCGCCTGCGTTCGGGCCAGGCCGCCAGTATCGAAACCAGCGCTCTTCACCTCGATATCGTTCGGGATTTCAAGCGCATCAACTCGCATTTGACCTCGGTCGCCTACCCGATCCTGGACCGGGCAGGCGCTCTTCGGGCAACCCGCCTCAGGTCCATGCCAAAGGTCGAAGACCGCAGGCAACAAAATGAGCGTCGATCGGACAAGATCGCTCAAGACCCTCCCCTGCCAGGGCAACCGACGACCCCCCAGGGAACGGCATGAGCGTATTCAACCAGTAAAGGTAAGGACGAGACCTACGATGGGATGCCGGTGTCACGGATCTGTCGCTAGCAGAAGTTAACCAACTGTGGCAGCATTGAGGCAAATGGCGTCTCTATGCGTCATCTAACAAAAAGGGAAGGCTATCATGGCACTAAAAACAGTTTTTCTATCCGGCGCCGCTGTCCTGGCGTTGACCACCGCGCAGATCGCGAATGCGGCCGAGCTTACCGTCTACACGGCGGTCGAAGCCGAGGATCTGCAGAAATATGCGGAGCGCTTCAACAAGGATCATCCCGACATCGAGATCAAATGGGTCCGGGACTCCACCGGCATCGTTACAGCCAAGCTGTTGGCCGAGAAGGACAATCCGCAGGCAGACGTCGTATGGGGCCTGGCCGCCACGTCGCTGATGCTCCTGAAGAACGAGGGCATGCTCGAGGCCTATGCACCCGCGGGCGTTGACGAGCTTGATTCCAAATTCGTTGATTCAGATCAGCCGCCGAGCTGGACCGGCATGGATGCCTGGGTCGCTTCGATCTGCGTGAATACGGTTGAGGCGGAAGCTAATGGCCTGCCGATGCCAACCTCCTGGGCTGATCTTACCAAGCCTGAATATGCAGGCCACGTCGCCATGCCCAACCCCAACTCCTCGGGTACCGGCTTCCTGGACGTCTCCAGCTGGCTGCAGATGATGGGTGAAGACGGTGGCTGGGGGTTCATGGATGGCCTCCATGAGAATATCGCCTACTACACCCATTCCGGCTCCAAGCCGTGTAAGGATGCCGCGCGCGGCGAAGTGGCGATCGGCGTTTCCTTCGCTTTCCGAGGCGCCAAGTCCAAGGCCGAGGGTGCTCCGCTTGAGATTGTGGTTCCTTCCGAGGGTATTGGCTGGGACATGGAAGCGACCGCCATTGTTAAGGGCACCGACAATCTAGAGGCAGCTCAAACCCTCGTCGACTGGTCGGTCACGCCGCAAGCCAACGAGATGTATAACGAAGGCTATGCCGTGATTGCCCGCACTGAGCTCGCCAAGCCCGTCGAGCATTTCCCCGAAGGCATTTCGGAGGCGATGATCGACAACGACTTCGAGTGGGCAGCGCAAAACCGCGAGGCCATCCTCAGCGAATGGCAGTCCCGCTACGACAGCAAATCCGAACCCAAATAGTGCCGCCGGCACTCGGTTGAGTGCGCCCCGTACTTGGTTGACTTGAAACGGCGCCGCTGGTCTTGATGCTCAGGCGCATCATGGCCGGCGGCCTGTGTTTTGGATTCGGTGACTAATGTGACGACTGACGCTTTGACTTTTCTGAGAATCGAGCATCTCGGCAAGAGCTTCGGCACGTTCGAAGCGCTCAAGGACGTGTCGCTCAGCATCGACAAGGGTGAGCTGATCTGCTTTCTCGGGCCAAGCGGCTGCGGTAAGACCACGCTCCTGCGCGCGATCGCCGGCCTCGACATTCAGACCACCGGCAGTATCTGGCAGGACGGCCGGGACATCTCCGCCCTCCCGCCGGAAGAGCGGGATTTCGGCATTGTCTTCCAATCCTACGCTCTCTTTCCCAACCTTACGATCGAGCGCAATGTCGCCTATGGCCTGGAAAACCGCGGCGTCGACCGCGAGCAGGTTGCAAAGAACGTTGCGGACCTGCTGAAGCTTGTCGGGCTCACGGATCAGGACAAGAAATACCCGGCGCAGCTTTCAGGCGGCCAGCAACAGCGCGTTGCACTCGCTCGGGCCCTCGCCACATCGCCCGGCCTCCTTCTTCTGGACGAGCCTCTCTCCGCGCTGGATGCCAAGGTCCGCGCCCATCTTCGCCACGAAATCAAGGACCTGCAGCGGCGCATCGGCGTCACCACAATTCTGGTCACCCATGACCAGGAAGAAGCGCTGACCATGGCGGATCGCATCGTGGTGATGAACCAGGGCGTGATCGATCAGATCGGCACGCCTGAGGAAATATACGGCCAGCCGGCGTCTGCTTTCGTCGCCGACTTCATCGGCGCGATGAACTTTCTCGACGGCCGCCTTACCGAGTCCGGTCGAGCCGCCGTCGGCAGCATCGACCTCGCCTGCGACGGTAATTGCCCGGAGGGCTGCACCGCCGTCACCCTTGCGATTCGCCCGGAAGATATTCTGCTGCGCGACGTGCAGGGCGATGAGGAGAATGCCATTGAGGTCGAGGTTCGGGACCTGGAGTTTCTGGGATCCTTCGTCCGCGCCAGGCTCGACGCCGAAATACTAGGGGACAAGACCCTGGAGGCGGACCTCTCGATCAATCTGGTCCGTGCGCGCACGCTCGCACCGGGCCAGATGCTGCCGATCGTCCTGCCACGGGACCACCTGCTGGTCTATCCCGCAGGACAAGATAATGGCTAGCGTAACCGAGGCCGCTGCATCAGCAGCACCAATCCGGCCGAAGCTTGGACGGGATGACTGGACGGTTCGGGTTCTGATCGGACTGGTCGCCCTCTATCTCCTCGCCACCCTCGCCCTGCCCCTCTATGCAATCCTCGCCAAGTCGGCGACGGTCTACGATTTCCGTTTCAACGAAATCGTAATCGAGCAAGCGGACGGCGACAGCTGGCAAGGACTTGGAACGGCGGCCGAGTGGGTCGATCAGCTTGAAGGACCAGTCAACAAAGGCCTGACACCGACAGCACGCACCCGCCTGCCGGCTCACCAGATCTTTCCCAAAGACCATTTTGCCGAAGGAGAGATGCTCCGTTTTCACGACCGGTCGACGACCGGCGGTCTTTTATTGTTTGAAGGCACCCTATCGACGCCAGGCAGCACCTTCGATGTCGGTTCGGAAAAGCTCCGAAAACTGCTGATTCGTCCGAATGGCAGCGTCGGCCTGCGGAATTACGTCGACTATTTCACCACCCCTGCCCTTCGCCGCTCCATCGGCAACAGCCTCTTTATCGCGACCATCACGACCGTCATCACCGTGGCGCTCGCTTTCCTGTTCGCCTATGCGCTCACACGAAGCTGCATGCCGGCCAAAGGCCTGTTCAAGACCATCGCGATGGTGCCGATCCTGGTGCCTTCACTTCTTCCCGGCATTGCGCTGGTCTATCTGTTCGGCAAGCAAGGCATCCTGAAAGGCCTTATGTTTGGCGGCTCGATCTACGGCCCTGTCGGCATCGTGACCGCCTCCGTGTTCTATACATTTCCGCATGCTCTGGTGATCATCCTGGTGGCGCTGTCGATTGCCGATGCCCGGCTCTATGAGGCAGCAACCGCGCTACGCACCACCAGACGCAGAACCTTCTGGACGGTCACCCTGCCGGGTGCACGCTACGGTCTGATCTCGGCGGCCTTCGTGGTCTTCAATCTGGTGATCACCGACTTCGGTGTGCCCAAGGTCATCGGTGGCCAGTACAACGTGCTCGCCCTCGATATCTACAAGCAGGTGGTCGGCCAGCAGAACTTCGAGATGGGGGCGGTAGTCTCGGTCGTCCTGCTCATTCCCGCGGTCGTCGCGTTCACCGTGGACCGGATGGTGCAGCGCCGCCAGGTCGCCTTGCTCTCAGCGCGCGCCGTGCCCTATCAGCCAAAGCCGAACCGCCGATTCGACCTTTCGATGCTCATGGTCTGCGTGCTGATCTCGGTCTTTATTCTCGGCCTCCTGGCCATGTGCCAGTTCGCAGCCCTGGTCAAATTCTGGCCTTACGATCTCACGCTCGGCCTGAAAAACTACAATTTTGACTTAGCGGACGGGGGTGGTTGGGACTCCTACACCAATTCGATCCGCATGGCACTCCTGGTCGCTGCCATCGGCACCGGCATTATCTTCGTCGGTGCCTATCTAATCGAGAAAGCGCGCGGCTTTGCCGCCGGCCGCCTGTTCGTCCAGTTCCTGGCCATGATGCCGATGGCCATCCCCGGCATGGTTCTCGGTCTCGCATATGTCTTCTTCTTCAACAACCCTGCCAACCCACTCCACGCCATTTACGGAACGATGGCCATCCTTGTGATCTGCACGATCACCCATTTCTACACGGTTTCTCACCTCACGGCCTCGACGGCCCTGAAACAGATGGATCCCGAGTTCGAAGCGGTCTCAGCCTCACTCAAGCAACCGGTGATCAAGATGTTCCGGACGGTCACCATCCCGGTCTGCCTGCCGGCCATACTGGACATTTCGATCTATCTGTTCGTCAATGCCATGACCACCGTTTCCGCGGTGGTTTTCCTCTACTCTCCCGACACGACGCTAGCATCGGTCGCTGTCCTCAATATGGACGACGCCGGCGACATCGCCCCCGCCGCTGCTATGGGCATGATGATCTTCTACACCAACGTCGCCGCGAGACTGGTCCATACCGGCATCAGCAACGGCATCCTCACCCGCACCCAAGCCTGGCGCAAATGCTAGCTCTTTTAAAATTCGATCAGAAGATTTTCTGCCTGTTCTCTTGCGCAAAGCAGGCTGCAACAGACCCATTCTCCATAACGCTTATTTTGTAACGCTGAACGATCATAGCATGTGAGAAGGCCACGTCTCATTTGGTGCAGCAGCAGGCATTGGATATGGATTCATCGGTTATCCATACGAACTTTCACCAGCTAGAAAGAGGCATCAGCAACTATGCTTGCCACTAGCAAAATCAAGACCTTTTCTTACTAGGCTGGATATCCGATGTGATATTAGTACGGATCTAATTGATCAGTGTTCTATCTCCTGCTTGAAGATCCGTTCTTATCGAGAGCCGGATACTCATCCGGCTGAAGATGCCATCGCCGGAATCACAATATTGCCATAATCCGCGACGATTTTCTCTTCATCACCATTGTCGAGATAGATGTTGAACTGGGTGATCCCGGCTGCTTCCAGGACCTTGAGCTTGGCGATATGATCCTCCGGTTCGCCCAGAACCGCAAAGCCATCGACGATATCATCGGTGATAAAGTCGAGATAAGGGTTGTCGCTTTGTCCATGCTTTGAATAGTCGTAGCCGCGCCGCTTTTCGATATAGGCGGTGAGGCTCGCCGGCACGACGTCAGTGTCCTTGCCGTATTTTTCCACGATGTCGGCGACATGATTGCCAACCATCGCCGGAAACCATTTGGTCTTCTCGCGCCCCTCCTCAATGGGACCGGTATGCGCTGGAGCCGCCGACATGATTTGATAACCGGACATATCGCGACCAGCCTTTCGGCCTGCCTCGATCGCCTGATCGCCAAGCCACTTGCAAAGGGCTGGCTCGGCAATTTGAAGGATCAATCCGTCGCCGACCTTACCGGCCGTGGTGAGCGCCATCGGGCCGTAGGCCGCAACCCAGACCGGCATCTCGTACCCCTCGGCCCAAGGTAGCTGCACCGGCTCAGGGCAGCCCTCATACTGCGCCTCATCACCACGCACCAATGCCTTGACGACATGAACGAACTCTTCGAGCCGGGCGAGCTTGGCCGGTTTCTTGCCCATCACCCGGACGGCGCTGTCGCCGCGTCCGACACCGAGTTCGAACCGTCCACCTGACTGCAGCGCCAGCGATCCGAACAGGCTTGCCGCCAGCGACCAGTCCCTCGAATTGGGGTTGGTGACGCAAGGACCGAAGCGCATCTTGTCGGTGTGCTCAATCAGCATCGCGATCGCCGGATAGCATTCACGCCAGAGAATATGGCTGTCGTAGAACCAGCAATAAGTAAAGCCGGCATTCTCCGCCTGACGCACTAGTGCCCGTGCCCGCTCCGGCTGGGCAACCCCTTTGAACGTGATTCCGAAATCCATCTTTTTTCCTTGTTTTTGTGATGCTGTCGACAAGCTTGGCCAGTTCCGTCTCAGGAATCAACCGGTGGCGAAAGCGAAGTTCTAAAGCAGGTATTCCGTTGTGTGCAAAAGCCTTTTCAGGGCTCAGATCGCTTATTGGAAGCCGAGCCTCACCTTACCGAAGGCCCCGAAGTCGGCGGTGATCCTGGTGCCTGGCGGGCACTCGATCGGTCGAATGAAAGAGCCTGTGAGAATGATGTGACCGGCTTCGATTCGCTGTCCGTAGCGGGCCATGCGGCGCGCCAGCCAGACGACGCCTTCGACGGGATCGTTGAGCACACCGGCACCGAGCCCGGTTTCCTCGACCTCGCCATTTTTCGCGACGATCGCGCCGACCCAGCGGAGATCATGCGCGTCGACCACATGGCGGGCATCGCCCAATACGACGCCGGCGTTGGCGGCGTTGTCGGCAATCGTGTCAACGATAATGCGCGTCCTGCCTGTTGCCGAGTCCTTGCGCTGAATGCGGGTATCAAGAATTTCGAGGCTTGGGGCGACATAGTCGGTCGCAGCCAAGACCTGCTCGCGCGTTATCTGCTGACCCGCCAAGGGTGACTTCATGACGAAGGCGATTTCAGCCTCGATCCGCGGCTGGATGAACCGGCCAGTCGGTATGGTTGCACCATCGTCAAAGGCCATATCGTCGAACAGCACGCCGCTATCCGGAACGTCGATATTGAGCGCCGATTGCATGGCCTTCGACGTCAGCCCGATTTTCCAGCCAATGATCTTTCGCCCTGCATCAAGCTTCTTCTCGACCAAGGCGGTCTGAACGCCATAGGCGTCGTCCATATCCAGGTCGGGATGGCGAAGAGAAAGGAGCCCGATCTGCCGGCCGGTCGCTTCGGCTCGAAAGAGATCTTCCGCGGCCTGCCTGCGGTCAGCCGGCGAGAGGCTCACGCCTCATCCTCCACGCCGTTGCGCAGGATCCCGATCCCCTCGGCCTCTACCTCGACCACGTCGCCTGGGCGAAGGAAGACCGGTGGATCGAGACGCGCGCCCGCCCCGGTCGGTGTGCCGGTGATGATGATGTCGCCTGGGACCAGGGTGGTGAAGGTCGAGATATATTCGATCTGACGCCGGATCGAGAACACCATCCGGCTGGTGCGGTCGTCCTGGCGAAGCTCGCCATTCACCTTGGTCGTCAGGCGCACGTCATCGAGTTGCCCTGAGGATGTGAACGGTACCAGCCACGGCCCCATGGCGCCGGACTGCTCGAAGTTCTTGCCTTGGGTGACATTGAATTTCGCATGGCGCACCCAGTCCCGCAACGTGCCTTCGTTGCAAAGCGTGATCGCCGCGATGTGATCATAGGCATCCGTCTGTTTGATATGCCGCCCTGCTTTCCCGATGATGATCGCGATCTCGCCCTCATAGTCGAGCTTATAGGAAGCATGGGGTCGAATCAGCGGTTGGTCATGGCCGGTGAACGAGCGCGGGAAACGGACAAACAGGGACATGTTTGCAGGTGCGTCCTCCCCATCCTTATATTCGGAATTGCGATCGGGAAAGTTGACACCGACACAAATAATCTTTTCGGGCCTTGCAAGCGGAATATCGAATGAAAAACCGCCGATAGGATGGGTGACGGCACGCCCCTCGGCCGCTGTTTCCAGCTCGGCAAATCCCCCCGCCTCGACCACCTCGAGCATCGTCGGCCAATTCGGAAAATCTGGCGACAGCGCGATCATGCCATCATCCATAGCAACCCCGTAGAAAGCTTCACCATCGGCGGTACAGCTGGCAAAACGCATTTTTTCTCTCTCTTATGCTGTGAAGCTTGGCTCGCACGCCATTGCCTAAGGCGCAACAATAGGCTGGGCCTTCAAGGCGGGATCGGTGATAGCTGTTCCCTCGAACAGGCTGCCTTCCTCGAACCAGCTTCTGGGTGCTGGCGCGCCCCAAAGGGTCTGGCGTTGCGGGTCTTTCAAGTCCCATTTTATCGGCTCCAGATCCGGATCCACCGTTTGATAATCGGAGCAGTAAATCTCGATCCGATGGCCGTCAGGATCGCGGACATAGAGGAAAAAAGCATTAGAGATACCATGCCGGCCCGGTCCACGCTCGATGCTGTCGATCCAGCCGGTGGTGGCCATGAGATCGAGAAGATCGATGATGTTCAAGGGGTTTGGGACCCAAAACGCGCTATGATGTAAACGCGGACCGCGACCATTGGTGAATGCCACGTCATGCACGCCGCCTTTTCTGTGCATCCAGGCCGCCCAAAGCTTTCCACTTTCTTCGTCCTCGGTGTACTCGGTGGTGCGGAAACCGATCTCGTTGTAGAAAGTGACCGAAGCGTCTACGTCGGCGCTAAACATGTTGACATGATCGATACGCAACGGCTTTACGCCACGATAGAGCTTGTACTGCTGATGGATTGGCTCGAGGCGCTCCATCTTCACATAGAACTCCAAGGGGATGCCGAAGGGGTCACTCGTCCTGAGCGTTCGCCCCATGAAGGGGCGATCCAGCCATTCGATCGGCAAGCCCTTTTTTTTGAAAAATCGCTCGGCGTTATCGAGATCCGGCTCATCGAACAGTTTGAAGCCAAGCACGCCGACATCTGAGCTGTCAGCTTTCTTCAGTATAATGGAGTGATGGCCGCGTTCCTCCATGGCGCGCAGATAGAGCGTATCGCCGTCTTCATGGGTGACCTGGAGACCGAGTGTGTCAACATAGAAGGCGCGAGATTTCCCGAGATCCTTCACCCTATATTCGACATGGCTCAGGCGAACGATGTTGAACGGCGGGTAGAGAACAGGCGACGGCACCGGCATGGCTACTCTCCAATCGATGGCGTTTCGGACAGGCTGACGGGCTCTCAGGCTCCGAGCTTGGGGATACGGTGCTGGCCGGTAGCAAAACCGATATGCTTTTGCTCCATATAGAACTCGAAAGACCAGTCACCGCCATCCCGGCCGATGCCGCTTGCCTTGACTCCGCCGAAAGGTGTCGGCAGGTGGCGTACATTCTCCGAATTGACCCAGATCATCCCCGCTTCGAGCCGATCGGTAAAGCGCATGGCACGAGTAATATCATTAGTCCAGACATAGCCTGTTAGGCCATAAGCGGTGTCGTTGGCGATTGCGAGCGCCTCATCTTCCGTTTGGAAGCGAATTGAGGTCAGTACCGGACCGAAGATTTCGTCTCTAGCAATCGTCATCTCATTGCTGGCGTGGGTAAACAGTGTCGGGCTGACGAAATAGCCCTTATCCCCGACAGCCGTTCCGCCTGCCGCGATGGTCGCACCGTCCGCCCTGGCGATATCGACATAGCCGGTCACCTTGTCGAAATGAGTCTTGTCGATCAAAGGCCCTACTTCAGTCGCAGGATCCAGCGGGTGTCCCACCTTGATGCGATTGATGCGCTCGATCAGCTTGGCTTCGAAGGCATCGGCGATGCTATCCTGGATCAAGAGGCGTGACGATGAGGTGCAGCGTTCGCCATTCAAAGAGTAGATCATAAAGATGGCGGCATCGAGCGCCCGATCGAGATCGGCATCATCGAACACAATCACAGGGTTCTTGCCGCCGAGTTCGAAATGCACGCGTTTAAGCGTATCGGCCCCCTGTTTCATGATCATCGAACCGGTCCGGCTTTCCCCGACAAAGGCAATCGCCTTGATATCAGGATGTTCGGTAAGCGCCCTCCCCGCTTCTTCGCCGTAGCCGTTCACCAAGTTCCAGACGCCGGGCGGCAATCCCGCTTCTTCGGCGATCTCAAAAAGGACACGGGCACTGACCGGCGACAACTCCGCCGGTTTATGAACCACCGTGCAACCTGCTGCCAAAGCCGGCGCGATCTTCCATGTGGACAGCATGAACGGGGTGTTCCAGGGTGTAATCACACCCACCGGTCCAATGGGTTTCCGCGTGGTGATGTTCATCATGGTCGGCGAGGGCAGCGCCTGACCGTCGCGGGCACCTGGTACACGATCAGCAAAAAACCGAAAATTCTCAGCCCCCCGAAGTGCAGCCTTCGACATGAAGCGAAGCGCCTGTCCAGTATCCCAGCATTCAAGAAGCGCGATTTCCTCGGCACGCGCCACGATACCATCGGCGATCCGATGCAGGATGGTTTTTCGATCGGTCGCGGCCAAGTCACGCCAAGCGGGAAATGCAGCCTTCGCCGCCTTGGCTGCTTCCTCGATGTCATCCGCACGCCCTTCAGCCACCGAACAAATCAGGCTCTTGTCCACGGGCGAACGCGTCTCGAACCAACTGCCACCGCTTGCAGGGACAGTCTCGCCGCCAATTTGGTTTTGAACGCCTCCATCGCTGAAGCGGGCCAGATAGCCATCCAGCTTAGCGAGGTTCTGGTCGAGTTCAGACATGGTTTCTTGGCCTTTCCCATGTGACGCAAATTTGAAGGCAGAGCGGCAATTCACCCAATTCTTAACAAGGCAACAGCTATGATGGGAAGGTCAAAGCAATTCCAGCGACACGATAATGACGGACCAGGACCGCGAGAGAGATAGTCTGCCCGAGACAATCAGCGCGACGATGGTGACGCCGAAGCCATAGAGCCTGAGAACTGCCATGAATAGGTAGAGCCGCTCCCCGATAGCCGGACAGTGACGTAAGCTCCTGAACCGTGTCTGTTGGTCGCCAACTGGAGGAGACCAACGATGTCGAAACGGAAGCAGTACAAGCCTGAATTCAAGGCGAAGGTGGTGCTGGAAGCGCTGAAGGGCGAGCAGACGGTGTCGGAGCTGGCGAGCCGGTTTGGCGTGCATCCTACCATGATCCATCAATGGAAGAAGGCGCTCTTGGAAGGTGCGCCGGAGCTGTTCGAGCGAGGCTCGTCGGCGAAGGAGCCCGCGATCGACGAGGCGAAGGTCAAAGCGCTGCCCGCGAAGATCGGCGAGCTCACAGCGGCGAATGATTTTTTGTCCGAAAAGCTCAAACCATGGACCGGCAAGTGAGGCGCTCGATGGTCGAGCGTGACCGCTCGGATTTGTCGGTCGTCCGGCAATGCCGATTGCTGTCGATCAGCCGCTCGTCGTTCTACGCAACGCCACGGGGCGAGAGCGACGAGAACCTCGCGATCATGGCTGAGATCGATCGCCAGTTTCTCGACACGCCGTTCTATGGCGTGCGGCAGATGACCTGGCATCTGCGGGCAAAGGACTGGCCGGTCAACGTCAAGCGGGTTCGCCGTTTGATGCGCAAGATGGGCCTGATGCCGATCTACCAGCGCCCGAGAACCAGCACACCGGCGCCAGGCCACAAGATCTATCCCTATCTGCTGCGCGGTCTGACGATCGACCGCCCCAACCAGGTCTGGTGCACGGATCTCACCTACATCCCTCTGGCCCGCGGGTTTCTGTATCTCGTCGCCATCATGGACTGGTGGAGCCGCAAGGTCCTGGCTTGGCGCTTGTCGAACACCATGGAAGCCGAGTTCTGCGTCGACGCTCTCGAGGAGGCACTGGATCGCCATGGCAAGCCCGAGATCTTCAACAGCGACCAGGGCAGCCAATTCACCTCGACCGTCTTCACTCAGACGCTGAAGACTGCCGGCGTGCGCATCTCGATGGACGGCAAGGGCCGATGGCTGGACAATGTGTTCGTCGAGCGGCTATGGCGATCCTTGAAATACGAGTGCGTCTACCTGCACGCCTGGAGTGGCGGTCGTGAGGTACGGGACGGGATCGGGCATTGGATGGACTTCTACAATCAACGACGTCCACACGCCGCCCATGATGGCAAAACACCGGATGCCGTCTATCACCAACCTGATAGCATGCCGCCAGCCGAAATGGCGGCGTGACATGACCATGGAGAACCTGACCGGCAGACGCGATTCTGTAGCTTAAAATTCCGACGTCACTGTCCGGCTATCGGGGAGCGGCTCTGTGCAAAATCGCGGACATCAAGAAGCTAGAGGCCGGTGATTGGTAACAATCGATGACGATTCGAAATCTTGATTGCTTATTCAACCCACAGTCCGTCGCCTTGATTGGGGCAAGCAAGCGATCCGCTTCGGTCGGTTCGGTGCTCGCAAAAAACCTGTTCCGCAGCGGATTCGATGGCGCGGTGATGCCTGTCAACCCGAAGCACAGTTCGATTCAGGGCGTCATAACCTTCGACAACGTCGAGAACCTGCCTTTGGTGCCAAATATCGCGGTGATCGCTACACCACCGGACACGGTGCCAGATCTCGTTCACCAGCTTGGCGAGCGA
This sequence comes from Geminicoccaceae bacterium, assembly GCA_965204405.1. Taxonomy (GTDB): domain Bacteria; phylum Pseudomonadota; class Alphaproteobacteria; order Geminicoccales; family Geminicoccaceae; genus JANQPX01. The sequence goes on along the minus strand of CBDBEN010000005.1, from coordinate 2,473,144 downwards.
GGCACCAAAGCCGCCGTTGTCGTTACAGCCGGCCTCGATGGAAGCGTGAAGCAGGCGATGCTAGATGCAGCGAAGCCTCATCTGCTACGTATTATCGGCCCTAACTGTCTCGGAATTCAGGTCCCAGGAATCGGGCTGAATGCCAGCTTTGCCCATATCACCCCTCTACCGGGCAAGCTTGCATTCGTTGCCCAATCGGGTGCTGTGGTGACCTCGGTGATCGACTGGGCAACAAGCCGCAGTATCGGCTTTTCCCATCTCGTTGCGCTCGGCGACATGAGTGATGTCGACTTCGGCGACATGCTCGATTATCTAGCCAATGATCCTGGCACCGGCGCCATTCTCCTCTACATTGAAGCCATCACCGATGCACGCAAATTCATGTCGGCTGGCCGAGCGGCAGCGCGTATGAAGCCGGTGGTCGTGGTGAAAGCCGGCCGTCATCCACAGGGCGCACGTGCGGCCGCTTCACATACCGGCGCGCTTGCCGGCGTCGATGCAGTCTACGACACCGCCTTCCGGCGCGCCGGCATGCTTCGTGTGATCCAGTTGGAAGAGTTGTTCGATGCCGTTCAGACGCTGGCTTTGGTGAAGCCGCCTAACGGCGACCGCCTCGGCATCATCACCAATGGCGGCGGTGTCGGTGTCATGGCGACTGACGCACTGATCGACCATGGCGGCCAGCTTGCGAAGCTTGCCCCGCAAACGATCAGTGAGCTCGACCAGCATTTACCGCTCACCTGGTCGAAGACCAACCCAGTCGACATTATCGGCGATGCCCCGCCTGAACGCTTCAAGCACGCCATCAACGCCGTGATGAACGACCCCAATGTCGATGCCATTCTCGCTATCAATTGCCCCACCGCGATCGCATCCCCAAGCAAAGCTGGCGAAGCCGTCATCGAGGCGGTTGGACACCACCAGGACCTGTCTATTTTCACGAGCTGGCTTGGTGACGGAGCTGCGTTGGAGGCGAGGCGCGCATTTGCCGAGCACGGCATGCCGACCTTTGAAACGCCTGAGGATGCGGTCAGCGCCTTCATGCAGCTGGTGACCTATCGACGCAATCAGAAGACGTTGATGGAGACACCGACTGCCATGAGCGAAGAACTCGTACCTGATCTGGCGGCAGCCAGGAGCTTGATCGAGCCTGCACTCAAGGCGGGCCGTGTCTGGTTGACCGAACCGGAGGCGAAACAACTTCTCGCTGCCTATGACGTACCGATCACCAAAACCATGAAAGCGGCCACGCCAAGGGAGGCGGCAAAGATAGCGTCAGAAATTGGTGGCGGGGTCGCGCTTAAAATTCTCTCCGAAGACATCATTCATAAAAGTGATATCGGTGGGGTCGCTCTCGACCTTTATGGTCCAAAGCATGTGGAAGAGGCAGCGAAAGCCATGCTGGAGCGGGTGCGGGTCGCCAGTCCGGATACAAATATCATTGGCTTTGCCATCCAACCGATGATCCATCGCCCCGCAGCCCACGAATTGATCGTCGGCGCGGTCACCGATGCCGCCTTCGGACCGCTCGTCTTGTTCGGCCAAGGGGGAACAGCAGTTGAGCTGCTCAATGACAAGGCGTTGGCTTTACCGCCTTTGAATTTGCATCTTGCCCATGAGGCGATGTCTAAAACGCGAATCTATCGCTTGCTCCAAGGTTATCGGGATCGCCCACCTGCTGCGCTAGATGCTGTCGCGGAAACTCTTATCAAAGTGGCCAGGCTGGTTAGCGACCATCCGGAGATCGACGAACTCGACATTAACCCGCTGCTCGCCGACGACTTAGGCGTCATGGCGCTGGATGTCAGGGTTAAGCTTGTACCCACCGACAAGACCGGTCCCGAACGTCTGGCGATCCGACCGTATCCGCGTGAGCTGGAGGAAAGCGTGACATTGAAGGATGGCCGTCGGTTTCTCTTGCGTCCGGTGCGCCCGGAAGACGAGCCGGCGTTCCATCTCGGTTTCACTAGACTAACGCCTGAGGAGATCCAGCTTCGCTTCTTCACTCCGTTGAAAACGCTCTCCCACATCATGGCCGCACGCTTCACCCAAATAGACTACGACCGCGAGATGGCACTGGTTCTGGCCGATGAAGGCGTTGCAGGCGAAGCTGATATATTCGGCGTCGCCAGGCTGGCCGCCGATCCCGACAATGAGCGCGCCGAATACGCGATCATCGTTGGCCATGACATCACCCGCCAAGGATTGGGCGAACTGATGATGAACCGCCTCATCGGCTATGCCAAGCGACGCGGTATCGGAGAGATTTATGGCGAGGTCCTGCGTAGGAATGTGCCGATGCTCGGTCTTTGCAGGAAGTTGGGGTTTGCGCAATCGAACGTTCCGGACGATCCAAGCATCATTCACGTAACTCTCAACCTGCGAAGCTGATCATGCTACTCGCCATCCTATCCTGAGAGGGATCACGGGGGCTGCGTAATGGCTCGTCCACGACATCTGCAACTCTTTCGTATGAGAGCGATCTGCAAAACGGAAGCCAAATGCACCATCCATCGCGATCCAATTGATCCGCATCAAGGCGCGGGAGCAGCGGCGGGCTAAATTCTGACCAGACATCTGGTCCGGTCACATCCGAGGTCTCGATGATGCTCACCATCAATCCCGACAAAGTCTGCTTCGTCATCGCCAAGGCACGCGAGATCGACGTCAAGGTGGCTCCCGAGGAGCTGTCCGATGACAGCGACGACATGGAGCGTATTCTGGAAGACTACGCTGACGATGCGACCTTCCAGGAGCTGAAGGCGTTCCTCGACGTTCTGAGTGATGATGAGCTGCGCGAACTACTGGCGTTGACGTGGATGGGCCGCGGTGACTACACCGTGGAAGATTGGCAGACCGCGATGAAGGAAATCAGCGACGTTCGAGAAAAACATACTGTCGACTATCTCCTGGGCACCCCATTGCTCGCCGACTTCCTCGAAGAGGGATTGTCGCAATTTGGCCGTTCCTGCGCAGATTTCGAACCAGGCCGGAGTTAGTGATGCGACCGTATCGGAAACGTTCTACGGCGGACCATTAACTTGTTGATTTCGATTGACTATTCTCAACCATCCAAATCAATCAAATGATGTGGTCATACTTCTAGCTGCATGTTGTAGATAATTGTTGCCCTGCTGCACGGGCGATTGGATGCCGGTCTCAGCCTTCCTGAACAACGCTGATGTCCGCAAGGCCGGTTTTTATCGAGAGCCAATCCTTTTCAGGCATGATGGCAAAGGCAGTAGATAAGGCGTCTGCGGTCGTGGCGCGTGCCGCGATCACGCTCATTTGCTTTGCAACTCCCGGCTGCCCGGTCTGCGGTGCGAAGAGGTGATGGAAACGGCCCGCTCGGTCGAAGGCGGTGCCGGCCGGGCTCGAGGTGGCTATCGCGCGGTCGACAAGGTTAATTGGCGATTTCTCCCTCGCGCCATCGATCGCGATCCGCCATGGTCGGCCATCCGGGTGCATGCCAAGGGCACGTATTTCGCCGAGATCGATCAGGGTTTGTTCTATACCATTGGCGCGCAGAAGATCGGCCACACGATCGGTGATATAGCCTTGGGCGATACCGTTCAAGGTGATCGCCATTTCCGGGTGCGCGAAGCGAATGTGCGACGCTGTGAATTCAATCGCACGGTAGTTCACCAGATTTCTTACACGATCGATCGCTGCCGTCGGAGGACCGCCCGGATCACCGCCAAGTTTGCTGAAATGATCGGCGTAGAGACGCCAAAGCGGCTGGACGGTGACATCGAAAGCCCCGCCGGTAAGGTCACTTATGTGATTGGCGATCGAGAGAAGCGTAACGAGGTCGGGCGACGGCGTGTCGAGATGGCCGCTGCGATTCAGACGGGCAATGTCCGAGCTGTCGCGATAGAGGCTGAAGATGTTTTCCAGCCGCTCTATCTCGTCGACGGCGAGGCGGATCAATTTTTTCGCAGCCACCTCATCGGGATGCACCAAGGTCATCTCCGCCTTGGCACCGAGTGCACTGCCTTGCCACGTCCACCGCGGCAGCACCGTGGCGGTACGGCCAACATTTGGCAGCAATGTCATGCCGGCGGTGGCGCCCATGACCGTGAGCAGGCGGCGGCGTGTTGGACGGATCATCAGAGCTTACCTCCGGCGGCTGCCGGATCAGCCTCGCCCTCGGCGAAAACAAAGTCCGGCGAAACATCGTCGAACGAAGCGATGGCGCCGCCATGACGGTCAGCGAAGGCAGCTGCCTTGTCATGATCGGCGAATGGCACCGCCTCAGGCAGGCCCATACCACCTTCGATCTCGCTGCCAAGCACATAGAGTGCATCTCGCGCGTCGATCCAAGCGCCTTGGGCAATGTCGGCGTAGTCATCAGTTGCGCCCGTATCGCTGACGTAGATAGCGCGGATGTCCTGGTTCTCCTCCGGTAGCATCGTGTAGGCGAACATATCCCTAACGGAAGGGAACCAGAGCGGCGCGGTTGCATCGGCGGCAAAGATCTGAGCCTTAGGACCAGGATGCTCGGCGATGACCATACTGCAGTAGTGGCCGACAGCGTCGCTGGTAAGTTCGGCCGGCGGTGGTGGAGGCGTCGCCCCTTGCCGACCGTCGCAAGCCATGAGCAGCACGAGACAAGCTGGGACAAGTCTAAAATGGTTCATGGTGATCTCCGTTGAAGGAGCCAGGCGGCTAGACCGAGAGGAGCGGCAATCCATATAAGCATGGCAAAAATAGGGGCAGCAGCCGGAAGGCTTAGTTGCTCCATCAGTCCGGCCATACCGGTAAGCATGGCGGTGTCCGGAAGGCTGACCAGATTGTAGAGCCGGTAGCTGTCGGCGGGATTGAGGAGCAGAAGCGCTGGCAGCGTGTGCTTCCCGATTAAATTGCCCTGATCGGCGACCAGGAGACCGAGCAAGCCGAGATCATAGAGCAGCACCAGGACAAGCCAGGCGGCGATTGCCAGACCGGCGGCAGCGCTGGCTTCAACGCACCAGGCACTAATCGCGTAGCCGATGGCAAGGAAGGCCATGGCGAGTAGGAGGGACGAGCCCAGCATACGCAGGAAAATGCCAACTCCTGCGGCGCTGCCACCCCCGAGGGCGATTGCGGCGAGTCCGTAGCCAGCCGTGGTCGCCAGGGCGAGCACCAAACCATGTCCCAGAAACTTGCCGGCGATCAACTGCCAGCGCGGCATGGGGTAAGTAAGCAGAAGCAGCAGCGTGCCGTGCTCTTGCTCACCGGCAATTGCGTCATGGGCGAGCAGGAGCGCGAGCAGGGGAAGAAGGTAAATGCTAAGGCTAACGAGGCTGACCGAGGTTGCGGTCAAGGCGTCGACGCCCCTGCTGCCGGCAGGCGCCGTGCCTAGAAGCGCCAGAGCCAGCGCCAAGCTGCCAAGCAATAGAATCGCCAACGCCACCCAACGATTGCGCAGGCCGAGCCGAAACTCATTGGCGGCAAGCGAAACGACAGCGTTCATATCTTACTCCTGTCAACCCTGTCGATTGCACCGTCCAGGCCGACCATGGCGACATGAGCATGGAGGTCGCTTAGGTCGGGGAGGATAAGGTCGATGTCGTTGACGGCATCGCCGAAGCTGGCTATCTGGGCGAGGGTTTTCATCTTGTCGGCCATCAACACCGAGAGGCCGACGGTCTGGCCGTTGATTTCTTGGCCGTTCAGGGCCGCCGCGATACGGCTACGTTCGGTTTCCTTGACATCAATGCGGATTTTGATCGGTAAGGCAGCCTGGCGCCGCAATTCATTGAGTGGCGCGCAGGCGAGCAGGCGCCCTTCGCGCATGATGGCGATACGGTCGGTGCGTGCTTCGAGTTCGGTCAAAAGATGCGACGACAGGAGAACGGTGGTGCCCGATGCGGCGAGTTCGTCGACCATCGCGTAGAAGGCCTGGCGGAGATGAGGGTCGAGACCGCTAGTGGGCTCATCGAGAAGGAGAAGCTTTGGCTTGCCGAGCAGCGCCTGGGCGAGGCCGAGACGCTGGCGCATGCCTTTGGAATAGGTACGGATGCGCTGATCTGCGGCATCGGTGAGGCCGACCTTTCCGAGCAACGTGTCGACCTGGTTCGCGGTTGCCGACTTAAGGCGGGCGAGCAGGCGCAATACCTCGCGGCCGGTCATGGAGCGATGGAAGACAATGTTCTCCGGCAGGAACGCGGTGTTTTCGCGCGCATGGTGGCTGCCAGGGCGATCTCCGAGCACGATTATGTCACCGTCGCTTGCCGGCGTCAGCCCGAGAATCATTTTCATCAGTGTGGTCTTGCCGGCACCGTTATGGCCAATCAGAGCAACTCGCTCGCCGGCGTTCAACGCAAACGAAACGTCATTGACGGCGATCTTCGTTCCGAAGCACTTGGTGACGTTGGTTAGAGCTAGCACTCCGTTGCTCATCACCTAGCTCCCGCTATCGAGACCGGCTCTCGGCTCATCAATGGTGCGGTGTCAATGACGCCGCCGGGGTAGAGCATTGGGAACTGGGTTTGCACCCATCGCAGGAGTTGCACGGCCGGGCTGTTGATCAGGAGCTTGGCAAGCGGGTGGGTCCAGAGCACCTGGTCCATCATGTCGTTCGGACGATAGGCACTGTCCGCGATGCCGTCGCCGTCGAGATCGAAGGCTGCGTGATCGCTCCAGTAGTTGCCGCGGCCGTCGCTGGCCCAATCGAGCCAGCGCGAACCGACATATTTGACCTGGGTTTCGTTGGCGATGAATGCATTTTCGGTGAACAGATTATTTGCCGAGCCGCCGGTGAAATGCACGCCTATCGGACAGCCTTCAAATTTGTTGCCAGTGAAGATATTGCGGTTGGAGTTGTAAATAAAAACGCATTTCTCACCACCACGTTCGACCACATTGCCGGTGATCTCGCCGTAGTTGGCATAGTTCAGCATGATGCCGTGATCTCGATCATTAATCGAGACGTTGTTGTGCGCTATCAGGCGGTCGGAATACATCAGGGCGAAGCCGAGGTGATTGCCGATCGAGACGTTGCCCGAGACCTCGCTTCGGTTGGTGTACATGTAGTGAACGGCGAAACGTAGTTCTTCAAACTTATTGTCGCGAAAAACGTTCTTCTTGCTCGTGTTGACGAACACACCGTCACGGCCGTAACGGAACTGATTGCGCTCGACGATCGAGCCTGGCGTGTTCCAGAGATGGACGCCATTGCCCCGCTCGTTCGGGCGAAGGTCCTGTCGTCCGACGATCTCGTTACCGCTGATAACAGCATCATCCGGGCCTTTGACATTAACGCCGATCAGGTTGTCGACGAGCCGGCTATCCTCGATGCGTGCGCGGTCACCTTCAGGGGTAATCAGCACGCCTGCATCCATGGTTTCCAGCGACAGGCCGGAGCCGGTGACCGTCACGCTAGAGATGGCAACGTCAGGGGCGTTGATGGTGATGACCGTACCTTTGCCATCGCCTTGGACTATTGTGCCGTCGACGCCTCGGATGGTCAGCGGCCTATTGATCACGACCGCCCCCTCATACACACCGGATTTCAGTTGGAGGGCGGTGCCCTCAACGGCTCTACTCAGAGCTTGGCCAAGCGTGCCTACGCCCGGTGTCACGTCGACGGGCTCGGCCCCGAACGTCGGTGCGGGCTGGCTCACAAGGAGCCAGCCCAGCACCAATGCTAAAGTTCGGCCCGACATTGCCGATGCCTAGGCGGAGCGGGGTTCGACGAACATACGGCCACGCATTTCCATGTGCAGCGCATGGCAGAACCACTGGCAATAGAACCAGTGCACGCCTGGACGATCGGCGGTGAAGGTTACAGACGCCGTGGCCTGCGGCCCGATTTCGAAGGCGATGCCGTAATTCGCCAGGGTGAAGCCGTGGGTGAGGTCGTCGATGTCATCCATGTTCGTGATGTAGATGGTGACCTCATCGCCTTGTTTGACCTGGAAGGTCTCGAGCGAGAAGGTCGGTGCAACCGAGTGCATGTAGACGCGGACCTTGTTGCCGTCGCGGATCACGTCCTCGCCCCAGTCAAGATCAACACCATCGGCTTTCGCTTGAACGCGCGCGTCCTCCCAAGTCGGATCGTCGCGCTGCCATATGCTGGCCGGGCTGACCTTAGAGTTGTGGACGATGATGCAGTCGTGGGGCTCGGCAAACGTCGGACCATCATGGACCAGCTTCATCTCGTCACCGGAGATATCGATCAGTTGTTCATTCTCCGGCTTTAGCGGGCCGACATTGATGTATCGATCCTTCGAGAACTTGTTGAGAGACACCAGCCACTTGCCGTCCGCTTCCTTGGTCTCGCCCATGGAGGTGTGATTGTGGCCTGGTTGATAGTGGACGTCGATTTTCTGAAGGATGGGATCGGCATCCTCACCTGCATACTGCTTGATTGCTGCTTCAAGATTCCATTTGGCAACTTGGCTATCCAGGAACAGCGTGGTGAAGCAATTGCCCTGTCCGTCAAACGCAGTGTGGAGTGGGCCGAGGCCCAATTCCGGCTCGGCAACAATGGCACTCCTTGGGTCTGCATCCTCTTCAAACAGTGCGTCGAGCTTGGTCACATCAATAACCGAGACAGTCGGCGAGAGCTTGCCGTTGATCACGATGTGCTTGCCGTCGGGTGCGGTGTTGCAGCCATGGGGGCTGTTGGAGATCGGAATGTAGCGGGTGTAGTCGGAACCCTTTTGGCCATTCAAGACCGGCACGCCGTTGATCTCCTCGTACTCGCCGGCCGAGACGGCCTCCTCGATGCGCTTGATGTTGAAGACCACAGCCCAGTCCTGCTCGTTGGCAGTCATTTCGGCAAGCGTCACGCCCTCTTCGGAATTGTACGAGGTGGAGACGCAATATTTGCCCTGGTAGTCGGCGTCGCAATTGTCGAGATTGCCGTCGACGATCACCTGCCAGGCGACCTCCATGGTTTCGCCGTCGATCGCGCTGAAGACCGCGTGATATTTCTCCGGCTCGTCCAGGATCATGCCGTCATTGGGCACCGGGATGCGGTGCTCGCCATTGGCGAAGATGTAACCGGTCTTCGGAAATTTCTGCGGGCGCAGGCCGTGGATGTCGGAGGCGTTTGGAATCTCAATAATCTTGTCGACCTTCATCACATCGCAGCGAATGCGGGCGACGCGCGTATTGGCCTTGTCATTAATATATAGATAGCGGCCATCATAGGTGCCGTCCGTGAACGACATATGGGGATGATGGGCGTCACCATTGACATAGGTACCGCCTCGGTTCGACAGGAATTCCTTCGTCTCGGGGAGCAGACCTTCTGTCAGGATCTTCAGGCTCTCATTTGTCTGGCCCCAGCCTGTGGCGCTGCAGCGGTTGAAGACCGGGATGCGCATCAGTTCGCGCATGGAAGGAATACCGAGAATGCGCACCTCACCGGCCTGGCCGCTGGACCAGAAACCGTAGTACTCATCAAGCTCGCCTGGCTCTAGATGAGTATTCTGGCCTTCTTGGGCTACCACCTCTTTCGGCAGCAAGCTGGGCGCAACGGCAAGACTGGCTGCTCCGGCGACCGCGCCGCCAGCCCCGGCGAATGCTGCAACTTTCGCCGTGCCACTCATCAGGTCGCGGCGATTCAAGCCAGGTTTTTCTTTTTCGTTTTCAGACATCATCGCTCTCCTTTGGAAAAGAACAGGTCATATTTCATTTCGCCGCAGCGGCTGCCGCCAACTCAGGCTTGGGACTAGCGCCGCTCATCCGTGCCAAACGTTCCTTTCGCACACGTGCCTTGACGCAAACGGGACATTTTTGATCATCGGCATAGACCACCTGGCAGTGCAGACAGTTCAGGCACTCATTGGGGTTGATATGGCCTTCCGGGTGGATCGACTGGACCATGCAGTCATTGGCGCAGACCTGACAGGGCGCTCCGCATTCACGATAGCGCTTCAGCCAGTCGAACATGCGCAGACGACCGGGAATCGCGAGCGCTGCTCCTAGCGGGCAGAGGTAGCGGCAATAAAAACGCTCGACAAAAAGACCGGCGACGAGCAGCACTCCGGCGAAGATGACAAACGGCCATTCACGCACGAATTTCAGGATGATTGCCGTCTTGAATGGCTCTATTTCAGCCATCTGCTCGGCCAGGGTCAGCGAGTAGAGCGACATGCCGAACAACACCAGAAAGACCATGTATTTGATCGGCCAAAGGCGTTCGTGAAGGCCCCAAGGCAACCGCCATTGCGGGAACCGGGCGGCTTTCGCCAAACGATTCAGGAGCTCCTGCAGCGCACCGAACGGACAGAGCCAGCCGCAATAGGCGCCACGACCCCAGAAGATCAGAGCCGCGGCAATCGCGAACCACAGCATGAATACCAAAGGGTCCATCAGGAAATAGGTCCAGCTGAAATCCGAAAGCAGCGCGTTGGCGAAGGTCATGACGTTGACCACGGAGAGCTGCGCCTGGGCATACCAGCCGAGCCAGACCAAGGTGAACGTCAGAAAGCCCATGCGCAGCCAGAGCCAAAGCCGTTCATGCCTCGCAATCTGCGCCTGAAAAAAGAAGATGACCGTGAGCAGGGCAAGTGCTACGGCCAGGATGGCGATGTCGGCCACTCTATCCCGCCAGATCCGTTGCCAAAGCGCATCGCCCCCAAAACTCAGGTCCCCCTCCCCGACTAAAGGTTGCGGCTGCTGAGTAACGGCGGACGCTTCAGTTTTCAGATATTGAGATGGTGCCTCGTACGGCAGACCGAACGTCAAGAACACTTTGTCGGTCGGGCCGGTGGCCCGGTTGACCAGGAGTTGGAGACGCCAGAGCTTAGCCGGATCAAACCCCGCAGTAGCAGGGATTGTGAACAGGTCGACCTCGGTAAATCGGGGAGCACCCTCGGCGTTGATCCGGCCAAGACGCTGGTGCTGGCGATCGCGAAAGCGCACGCTCTGATCGCCTTGCACCAAGCTGATTCGATCGAAGATGCCGCCACGGACGTAGCCTGAGCCCTTGAAGGAATAACGGCCACGTGAAGAAATCACGATGGCATGCTCTCCGGGCTCCAGGCGCTTTTGCATGTTGTCGTATTCAACATCGCCAAGCAGACTGCGGCCGATGGTCGGGATGGTGACGAGAGCTGCATGAAGGTCGATGAAGGCACTCTCGGCCGGACCCGGTTCAGGCTTGCCGGGCGCCTTGCCGCCGCCTTGATCCTTAAAGGCCTGGTTGATCATACCGACGTCAAGTGAGAGCCGGCGTACCGAGCCGTCGCCGAGTAGAGTAAGCCAGTCTTCATGCCGATCGATCGTCTGATCGATCGTCCGTTTCGGCCCGATTGCAGCGGCTTCCGCTTCCAAACCACCGAGCCCGAGGTTGCGCGCAACCTTAATCGCTGAGCGGGTGATACTGTCGTCGATCACCATGATGGTGACCGTGGCGCCTGAGATAATGTCGGCATCGTGGCCGACCGCATCGAGTCCGGTTTCCTTGGTGACATCCAGCCCCGCATAGCCGGCAATGACGTCGGCCACGTCCTGCTCTGGAATGCCGACCAGGACGATCGGCTCATAATGCTTGACGAGTTTGGCACCCGTAATGATGCCATCCTCGTCAATGCCAATCATGACGTAGATGGGTTTGCCGGAATAGCCGACCGAACCTGCAAAATCCGAGTTCAAGAACACCCAGCCGATCCCCTTGCCGCCGCGCAAGACAGGCGCTACCGGAAGATCGTCCATGATCGAGCCGAAACCGTCCGCGCCGGGCACAATTTCGCTCGGGTCCACCTTCGTGAGAAATCGGCCTATTGCAGGATCAGCGGCTTCGCCTGGGTTTGGCATGCCCAACATGATGGCAGCGAGCAGCAGGGCCAAAGCGAAATATCGGCACCGAGCGAATCGCTCTGGTCGGTCGGTGTCAGGTCTTGGCTGGCCCATTGGCCGATGGTCCCCTAACGCACTGGGCATTGGAACGCCATTCAGCAATAGTTCCGGTTTCGTGACCTTGACGGTGGTCAAGCTACCTGCTGGTTGCACGGGCTAGCTTTGAAGGCTGACGATATCGACGGAGCGATGAGCAGACACCAATGATCGTAGCGTTTCGTGTACCAAATCGGCACGGCATACCCCGCCGATGAACGGACCTGGTTCGGTCGGCAATGAGGCTGCTGTCGGCAGGCGGCATCGAAAAGTGGCGGCACCGCCTATTCTCCGCGTCGGCTTTCGTCCCTTCTTTCTGATGGGATCCTTATGGGCCGCCGTCGCCGTTACCTTGTGGCTCGGCAAATTGGCAAGCTTGCTCTCCCTTCCTACCGCCATGGACCCACTCGCCTGGCATCAGCATGAGATGCTGTTCGGCTTCACGAGCGCCATCATCACCGGCTTCATCCTCACTGCCATCCCCAACTGGACCGGCAGGCTGCCGGTAGCAGGCTCGGCGCTGGCAGCACTGGCATTGCTCTGGCTTGCAGGGCGGGTGGCATTGCTCTTCGACAGCATGATCGGAAGCCCGCTGGCGGCGTTGGTAGACGGTGTTTTCCTCGTGGTTCTTGCCAGCCTCGTCGCCCGCGAAATTGTAATGGGAAGCAATTGGCGCAACTTGCCGCCAGCGCTGATGATAGGCCTGCTGGCGATCGCTAATGGGCTGTTTCATCTGGAAGATCAGAACATCTTTTCGTTGAACGGCTTCGGCACGCGCCTCGGTATTGGCGCCATCGCCATGCTGATCGGCTTGATCGGCGGCCGGATCGTTCCGAGCTTCACTCGAAATTGGTTGGCCAAGCAGACAGCCTCATCCGGCCAAGCAAGCCCCCTGCCCTCGCCACTCGACAAGCTCGACCACCTGGCCCTCGTGCTTTTGGCCATTGCCCTCGTAAGCTGGATGATTGCACCGGACGGCCGAGCAAGCGGCACGCTCCTGACCATGGCAGGTATTGGCCAAACGATCCGGCTTGCCCGCTGGTGCGGCTCGCGCTGCCTGGCCGAACCCTTGGTGCTCATCCTGCATATTGGCTATGGCTGGCTCAGTCTGGGAATTTTACTCTTGGGCATTGCCAATCTGGTACCGGTTTTCAACAATCTCGCCGCCCTGCATGCGCTCACAGCCGGCGCGTTCGGCACCATGATGCTCGCCGTGATGACCCGCGCCACCCTTGGCCACAGCGGCCGGCCCCTTGTTGCTGATCGTGCTACCGTTCTCATCTACGTAGTCGTCACTTTGGGCTCGATCGCGCGTGTTGTCTCGCCATTGTTCCCAGGCCAGACATGGCTACTAGTTGCCGGTTCTCTATGGGCTGGCGCGTTTCTGCTATTCGCTCTGATCTACGGCCCCTTGCTCCTCGGCTTGAGACCGAGGCCTGCTGTGGGTTAATTGGCGGCCGTCACCTCCTTCAGGTAAGCGATCACGTCGACAATTTGGTCCTCCTTCTTCAGGCCCGGAAATGCCATCTTATTACCCTTGATATATCCCTTGGGATCGGCGAGGTAGGCCGCGATCGTCTCCTCGTTCCAGGTGATCCCGGCCTCTTTCATTGGCTTGGAATATTTGAACCCATCGACGGCCCCTGACACACGTCCCATGATTCCCACCAGATGCGGGCCAAGCCTATTCTGTTCCTTGTCGACCACATGACAGGTCTTGCACTTCTTGAAGACCTTCTCCCCCTTCTCCACATCGCCCTCGGCGAGGGCGGCACTACTTGCCAGAGCCAAGGTGATAAGAGCTGCGAGGCTGTTGATGCACAAAGTCATTGTTTCGTCTCCTATATGGTTGTTCAACGAACCAGTTGGCGGTAGATCGCCGGCAGCGCCGGGACCAGACGATCGATATGGCTGACCAGGGCATAGCCACCCCGGCCGAACAGATACGGGATATAGGCGCCCGCCTCACGATCGATGGTGATCGCAAAGACGGCAGTGCCGGCATGGCGCGCCTCCTGCACCGCCTTTCGCGTGTCCTCGATGCCAAAACGGCCATCATAGTGGTCGATGTCGTGGGGCTTGCCATCCGACAAAAGCAGCAGCAGCCGATGGCGTTCAGGCCGGCCATCAGCAAGGGTTCGTTGAACATAGCGGATCGCAGCGCCCATCCTGGTGTAGGCGCCCGGTTTGAGTGCGCTGATCCTTCGGAATGGAGCGCCGTTCAGCGGTTCGTCAAATGTCTTTATTGGCGCCACGCGCACCTGACGTTTGGTTGACGTGAAGCTCCAAATACCGAAAGAATCACCGCAGGCGTCGAGACCGCAAGCAAGAGCCGTCAGTGCCTCCTTCTCGACATCGAGGGCGCGGCAGTTGTCGACCCAGGCATCGGTAGATAGAGAGACGTCGACTAGAACGGCGGCGGCAAGATCGCGCGCCTGATTGCGCACGTTTTGATAGATCTTGTCCGAAAGACGTCCCGTAGCCGCCTGATCGGTGCGCGCCCGCACTAATGCGTCCATGTCGAGATCGACGCCATCGATCTGGCGATGATGAATCTCGCGCCTAGGACGAAACGCCTCGAACTGCCGGCGTACGCGCCGAATGCGTTGGCGGGCTACTCGATCAGGTTGCCAGCTTTCCCCCTCCTCGGAAGCGGGTGCCGCATCGATGGCGCAATGGTTCGGCAGATAAGCACCCTTGCGGTAATGCCATTCGGGCAGCGTGATCGGACCTTGCGCCCTGCTCTCCTCAATGTCGCGTGCGGACAGATCAAGATCGAGCCGCAGCGGCGCGCTCACCGCCTCCTCGCTTTCGCCAAGAGTAAGCTGGTCCATGTCCCCAAGCGCCTTTTTGGCAGCGTCCGGCTGTTCCTCATCTTCGGCACGGCCGACATTCACCATCTCGGCAGCAAGCATCAGAAGATCGCCCTTGTTTATCAGGGCAAGTGGGTCTTTGCGATCCATCTCTTCCGGTTGCTGGCGAGCTGCGCGTTTACGCTCCGCATCGCTGTCACCGGCATCATCGGTCCTCGCCTCACTATCTTTGGCCGGCTGCGATCGATCGATGCTACTTGTGAGAACATCTCCCCAAAGCGGAACGGGCAGGAACGGTCTATAGCCGCGCGGCGCTTCAATGCCGGTGAGATCCAGGACGTCCGCCCGGACTCGCGCCAAGAAGCTGTCGTCGTCGCCTTCCACTGTCTCACCGAGCAGTGCCCTGACCACCCGCTCGACGGCAGCCTCGGTTTTTGGCAAACACCGCTCAGGACGGAGACGACGTGTCCAGGCCGCCAAATCGGCGTAAGTGGTGGTAAAGCCTGGTAAGTCAATCAGGAGCTGACGGGTCACATGACAGGCCCGATGCAATGCCGCCAAATCTGACTGCAAACCATCACCGGGCCTCGCCACTCCAAGGCAAGAGACCTCTTCCCCCCTCGTGAAGAACGCAGCCAGCCAGAGATAGGTCTTACGGTTGAGATTGGTGTCGGGAAAACAGGCGATCGTCGGTGGCAGGAGGACGCGTTCGTCATGACGTTCGGCACGCTCCAAACGTTCGCGTTCCATGCCGATTCGCTGGCGAAAGCTAAGCCGGTGATCGCTGTCGCGGGCGGTGCCGGCGACGATCTCGAGTCCGGGATCGCCACCAAGGGCTCGAAAAAAAACGGGCAGCGAGTTTTTGACCTGATCAAAGTCGATGGCGTGCTGCTCGAACCAGGGATAGCTCGCCGCCTCACCGACGAGGCGGTGCCAAAAGCGACCGACTTTTTCTTCGTACTCAAGAAAGTCGAGCATGCGTCAACCGTAAGTCGCCTTTACCAAATCGAGCAGGCCTTGCTTCACATCCTCGTCGTCGGAGAGCGGCTCGACCACGGCGGCATTCAAGGCCAACAGCGGCATCATGCCATCTTGGATCAGAGTCGCGGCATAGACCAGAAGCCTCGTCGAGACGGCTTCCTCCAGATCGATGCCCTGGATCTTCCTGAGCTTGGACGCGAGGTTGACAAGCGGCACGACCCGCTCGATCGACAAGCCGCTTTCGGCGGCAACGATCTCGGCCTCCGCCTCCGGTGGCGGAAAGTCGAAGCTGACCGCAAGAAAGCGCTGGCGGGTGCTCGGCTTCAAGGACTTCAGGATATTTTGGTAGCCTGGATTGTAGGACACCACGAGCATGAAATCATCGGACGCCTCGATCAGTTCGCCGGTGCGTTCAAGCGGCAGAATCCGGCGGTCGTCAGTTAGAGGGTGAAGGACGACCGTCACGTCCTTTCTGGCCTCGACCACTTCGTCGAGATAGCAGATTCCGCCCTGGCGCACCGCCTGGGTCAGCGGACCGTCAACCCAAACGGTCTCGCCGCCTTGAAGGAGGTAGCGCCCGGTGAGATCGGCAGCGGTTAGATCGTCATGGCAAGAAACGGTTCGGAGCGGACGGCCGAGCTTTGCCGCCATATAGGCGACAAACCGGGTTTTGCCGACTCCCGTCGGCCCCTTCAAGAGAAGCGGCATCTTCCGCAGACAGGCGGCCTCGAACAGGGCCATCTCCCGACCGATTGGCTTGTAGTAAGGTACGGCCCCATTGTCAGCGGCCACTTCTGTTACCGCGGACTTGCCGGCCATCGCTTCATCCTCGATCGCCTGAGTGGATGCGCGCATGGGATATCCTCTACTCGGCGGGTTGGGCCTCTGCATCACGGATCGTAAGCTGCTCACGCACCGGTCCGAAGACAGCGTAGACGAAGAGCGCCACGCCAACGCCGACCACGACACCAGCGCCGAGGCGCATCCAGAAGAACAAGGCGAGTTGCTCCTGGATTTCCATGAAGCCCATGCCGAGCACACGCTGCAGATGGGTTTGGACAACGCCCGCGAAGGTAAGCGTGATGGTCATGAACGACATGCCTGCGGTCATCAACCAGAAGCTCCACATGTTGAGCACTTGGTTGTAGGGCTGGAGACCACGCAGCGCCGGCATGGCGTAGGTGATAATAGCGAGATTCAGCATCACATAGGCACCGTAGAAAGCGAGATGGCCGTGGGCCGCCGTGATCTGCGTGCCGTGGGTGTAGTAGTTGATTGGCGAGAGCGTATGCATGAAGCCCCAGACACCAGCACCGAAGAAAGCGATCGTCGGACAGCCGAGACACCAGAGAAGGGCTGCCTTGTTTGGATGATCCCGATGGCTCTTGTAGACCAAGTAGAACGCCCACATGACCAGAGCGAGGAACGGCAGGACTTCGAGCGCGGAGAAGATGCTGCCGACCCACTGCCAATAACCGGGCGCACCGATCCAGTAGTAATGATGACCGGTACCGAGAAGGCCGGTGAACAAAGCGAGCGCCACGATCACGTAAAGCCACTTCTCGATGACTTCACGATCGATGCCGGTTACTTTGATCAGAAGAAAAGCGAGAATGCCGGCCATGATCAGTTCCCACACGCCCTCCACCCAGATATGCACCACCCACCACCAGTACATCTTGTCGAGCACGAGATTGGACGGGTTGTAAAAGGCGAACAGGAAGAAGATCGCCGCCCCCCAAAGGCCGAGTAGCAACACCTGCGCGGTCGCCGTCTTTCGGCCCTTGAAAAGCGTCATGCTGACATTGAACAGGAACATCAGGACGGAGATGGTGATCACAACCTTGACCCAAGTCGGCTGCTCCAGGAATTCTCGGCCCTCATGGATGCCGAAAAGGTAGCCAACCACGGCGGATGCGCCTGCGAACAGGAAAATCCAGAACTGCACCTGGGCGAGCCGGACGCTGTATAGCTCCTGCTCGGCTTCCTCGGGAAGCAGATAATAGGTGCCGCCAAAAAAGCCGAGCAGCAGCCATACCACCAACGCGTTGGTGTGGATCATGCGGATGATATTGAACGGCACGAGCTCGGACAGGAAATTCGGGAAGACATAGACGAAGCCTGCCAGCACGCCGAACAACACCTGGGCAATAAACAGCCCCATCGCGCCTGCAAAAAAAAGCCAGGCAACTTTTTGAGATTCGTAACGCATCGATCGGCCCCTCTTTCGTCTCGTCGTTCTCGCGACCCGTCCAGCCCGCCTCGCTAACGGTTCAGCCCGACCTCGCCAAGGTCAGCCAGCTTCGTTGGGCGGCCAGCCTTGGGTGTCGATACGGCTGGTCCATTCCAGGAAATCGACGAGGTCGTTCAACTCTTGCTCGGAGAGATTGAAGTTCGGCATCTGGCGGCGTCCCTCGACGCCCGACGGCATGGACTCCATCCAGGCGATGATGCCCTCTCTCGCCCCTTCGGCATCGTCTCGACCGCCATAACGCACCCAGACGTTGCCGAGCTCAGGGGCGAAATACGCACCTTCCCCAAGGATGGTATGACAGTTGATACAGGCATGTTTTTCCCAAACCCGTTTGCCGCGCTCTACGCCTTCGGTAAGGCCTGCATGATCACTCGAGGTGGAGAGCGCATAGAAATGACTGTGCGCCACCATGGCGACGAACAGCACCAGAAAGAAAATCGAACCGCCGTAGAAAATATTGCGGGCTTGCGCTCGCGTAAGTCCGTCACCCATCGCTCTGTCCCTGCCCCTTTGGCCAGTCTTGCAATGACCTGGTCGCGATCTCATCAGATCTCCTCCAACGCTAGCAACAGGAGTCTGAGCGTCCTTGACGTCGGTCAAGGCAGACCATGCCGCCTTGTTCGACGTTCAACCAACCATTAGGAGATCGTCATGTCAGCAAAGGCCGCAACGCCTGGAGATGTGCTGTCCTTCCAGGATCCTCATCCTTTTGCCGTGTTTTTGAGGACGGTCGGCCGGGGTTCAAATGTTGGCCGGCCACTGGACGAAGCCGAGGCTGAGACGGCCTTCACCATGATCTTGAGCGACGAGCTCGAACCCATTCAGCTCGGTGCGTTTCTGCTTGTGCTGCGCTATCGTACCGAAGCCCCGAGCGAACTTGCCGGCTTTGTTCGTGCGGCAAGAAGAAGCTGCTCCACGGATACAAGACTTACTGTGGATCTGGACTGGCCATCCTATGCCGACCGCCACAAGCAGCTCCCTTATTTCGTACTCGTGGCGAAACTCCTAGCAGATGCCGGTGTGCGCATTCTCATGCACGGCATCAATGGCGAAGGTCCGGCGACCACACGTGCTGCGATCAGAATTCTCGGCCTGCCGATGGCCTCCAGTTTCCGGGAGGCTGCCCAAGCACTCGATCATGAAAACTTTGCCTATCTGCCGCTCGAAGCCTTTTATCCGAAGCTCGTCAGCCTGTTCGAGCTTCGAACGACGCTCGGCCTGCGTACCCCGGTCAATTCCCTGGCGAGAGAGCTCAACCCTGCAGAAGCACCTGCCCAGATCCAAGGCGTGTTTCATCCTACTTACCTGCCGCTTCATGCAGAAACAGCGCTACTGCTCAGCCAACCCAGCGCGGCGATTTTCAAAGGCGGTGGCGGCGAAGGTCAGCGCAATCCCGATAAGCCCTGCCGTACCGTGATCATCAACGATGGCCAACAGCGGGAGCTGGAATGGCCGGCCTTGCAGGACAACGACGGTTACCCCTGGCGAGGGGAGCCGCTAGATGTTGCGCGCCTTGCAGCGCTCTGGACGGGAGATTGGGAAGATCCGGCACCAGTCGACGCGGTCATCGGCACTGCCGCAATAGCCCTCTATATACTTGGTTTCGCAAGCTGCCCAGATGAAGCGGAGGCAGCTGCCCGCAGTCTCTGGGCAAAGCGTGACCGCCGGCTGTCTGCTCAATCGAGAGCTTAAGCTGGACTATCGAGGACTCGGATCAGGCCCTGAATCGTTTAACATAACGCCTGAATTTCTCGCTTACTTCGATCAACGCATGCCGCATTATACAAGGCTACCGAATTAGAGCCGCTCGACGACCTCTTCGAGTGCGACGGCATCATCATCAAGGTCCTGGAACCAGCACGCCAATGGTAAGGATTGCTGCGGCCGTCTTCGATCAAGATCTAAACGCAAGCGAAACCTGCCACCCCCGAGCGGTCTAGCGGCATGACCGCGCCATTTGTCTTGACGACCGTCAAAGAAAGCACAAGAAATTCTGAGATATGCAGGTTATTCCAGCGTCAGTTGATTACTCTTCCCGGACCGTTTCGATCTGCTTGAGCAGTAGTCTGGTGATGCCGGGATCGACGCCAATCGGTCCGGTGTAGATTGCGGCTGGATCAGTCTCTTCGAGTATGGTCGGGATGTCCTCTTCGCCGTGCTCGCCGCGATCGATGAACAGGCCAACGACAACGCGATGGCAGGCCTGGCTTGAAGCGATGATCTCTGCCAGAGCGGGGCTCTGATCGAGAAAGCCGGTGCGCACATCAGCAAATGTTTTGCGCGCGCGGATAACCTCGACGTGACAAAAGGCGCTATTGCCCGAATTGGGATCACGTCTGGTGCCATGGGCAGCGATCAAAAGATCCGTTTCGGAGAACGGCCAGCCGCGGGTACGGCATGCTTCGGCGACAGACTTGACGATCAAATCGGCAAGCTCCGGATGAGTACCGAGCGGTGGTGCAAACCTGAGACTGCGAAGCGTTGGCGTGAACGGTGCCAGGCTTTTTTTCATCGCTTTCAAGGTATACCCCTCGGCCATTAGTAGCGGCGCTAGAACGACATCTCGCCCCGCGAGATCCGCAACGACACGCTCGAGTTCCGGCGTTCCTTTCAGACAAGCGATGCGTACGTCTCCAAACAGTCCGCTCGCAGCAAGACGTTCGGCATGGTCGACGGCGCCACCGGCCCGACCACGGATGCCGTGAACAGCAATGACCAGAGTCGCGTGGACGATCTTACCGTCAGTGGCTGGTGCCTTCGTCGCGGCTGATCTTGTTCCAGACATTGTATTTCCCCGAAGGCTTGACCATGGGCAGGCGCTTGACCTCTTCGAGAGTCGCAGTGTCGTAGACGATCACCGCGCCCTCCATGTCCCAAATACTGAGCAGCGCATGACGGCCGTCCCGTGTGAATTCGATATGGGCAGCCGTTTTACCGGGTACCGGACGCAGCGTTTTCGCGATCTGCAGCGTTTCTTTGTCGATGACGTGGACTGCGTCCTTGTTAGGACCGAAGAACACGTCCACGAAAGCGTAGTCGCTGGCTACATGACTCCGCATGAAGAAGCCCGGTCCTTCGGTGTCGATCCGCTTGATGATTTGCCAGTCCGCCATGTCGATCACACTGACCGCGTTTTCCTTCAAGTGGGGCGTCGCCATGATGCGTCTGCCCTGCCAGTCCCAGCTAATGCCAGAGCCGAGATGCGGAAGACCGGGAAGCGGCAGTTCGGCGATCTCGCGGCGCACGTCGAGCTGCACCACCACGCCGCGACCGCCGTCTCGCGCGGAACCGATGACGTGACGATAGCTTTGATCAAAGAAGAAATCGTCAAGCGGTTCTTTAAGTTCTGTACGGCGTATAGGAAAGCGGCCGCCGCTGGCTGCTTCGACCATACCGATCTCGTGGCTATGGACGAAGCTCCCGTAGCCTTCGGGAGGCGGGTTGGCGTAGGAAACTTCCCAGAGTTCAGGGATGTCCTTCATCGCGACAACAAAGCTGTCCCGTGGTGCCGCCTGGTAAACCGCACTGACACGGGAGCTAATCTTGCCACGCAAGTCGGTGGTCTCGATTACCTCTAATGGCGCAAGCGTTGTTGCATCAAGAAGAACGAGGTTATGGGGAAGGAAATTGGCGACGGCAAGGACGGTGCCATCGGCGGAAATCGCTATATTGCGCGTGTTGATGCCGGCACGGACTTCAGCGATAACCTCCAGGCTCCAGAGATCGTAGCGGGTGATCCAGCCGTCCCGCGAGGCGAAGTGGACGAAGCGGCCATCGGGCGAAAATTTCGGACCGCCGTGGAGAGCATAGCGCGAGGCAAAGCGGGTGATCGGCTCGAAACGGTCACCGTCCAGAATGGTGATGTGATGATCGCCGCTTTCGACCACAACGAACAAGTTCATCAAATCCCCGTCATGAACGGGCGCATCGACAAGCTGTTTCTCTGTAACTTTTCGCGTTGCCTCGATAGCGGCCATGTCGTGCACCGGCATCTCAAGAAGCGGCTCGAAGATCAACGTGACCAGCGCCTCGATTTGCTGATCATCAAGCATGCCATCGAAGGCGGGCATGTGCGTCTGTACCCGGCCCAGCTTGATGGTCGCAGTCGCCTTGTCTTGTTTCAGACGGCCGAGGCTTTCCGGGATCAGCGCTGGTCCGGTGCCGCCGAGGCGATTGGTGCCGTGGCATTCGGCGCAATGTTCGACATAGAGGTCACGTGCTTCCTCTGCGCCTGCCGAGGAGAGCGCAGACAGTAGGGCCAGGGCGACGAGGCTAGACCGGCAGGATAGCATCGGTAGACTTCTTGGCTGTCTTTGCGCTTTCTCTCGAATAGGGCGTCAGCTCCAGCCGCGGTCCGGGGGTGACGCCAATCTCGTCGTCGGTGAGATAGCAGGCAGGGTCCTCAGCCCAGGGATCGCCACTGATCTGCATCGCTCGAACCCTTGTGTTACCGCCGCAAATTTTTTGATACTTGCAGGCCGCGCAACGGCCCTTGACTGGCCGCGGCTTAGCTTTGAGACCGGCCATGATCGGGTCGGCCGTATCTTGCCAGATTGCGGAGAATGGCCGCTCCTTGACGTTGCCGAGATTATAGTGCCACCAGAAAGTGTCGGGATGAACATTGCCCAGATTGTCGATATTGGCGACGTTGACCCCGGATGCATTTCCACCCCACAGTTCCAGTTTCTTTTTGATGTGCTCCGCTTTGCCCGGAAATCGGTCTCGGACCCAATGTAGAAAAAAAACGCCATCGGCATCGTTGTTGCCGGTGACGAATTCCTTTTTGATACCACGCTGGATGTAGCTCCAGCAGCGCTCGAAAATCAGGTTCATGGCATCACGGGTGGTGCGGTGATAGGCGTCGTCGCCACGATAGCGGTTGCCGCGGCCGGCATAGACCAGGTGGGACAGGTAGAACTTGTCGATCGATTCCCGATCCATGAGATCGAGCATCTCGGGCAAGCTCTCGACATTGCGCTCAGTCATGGTAAAGCGGAGACCAACTTTGATATTTCGCGCTTTGCAGAGGCTCATGCCCCGAAGTGCTGCATCAAACGCCCCTTCCTGACGGCGAAAGCGGTCATGGACCTCGCCGATACCGTCCAGGCTGACACCGACATAATCATAACCGATCTCCGCGATCCTATCCGCAAGCGGCTCGTCGATCAGCGCACCATTGGAGGAAAGACCAGTGTAGAAGCCCATGTCCTTTGCACGTTTCGAGATATCGAAAATATCGGGGTGGAGAAGCGGTTCGCCACCGGAGAGAATCAGGACCGGCACGCCGAAGGCTCGAAGATCGTCCATCACCTCATAAACCTGATCGGTGCTCAACTCGCCCTGAAAGTCGACGTCGGCAGAGAGAGAGTAGCAATGGATGCAGTTCAGGTTGCAGCGTCGAATCAGGTTCCAGATTACCACCGGCCCAGGCGGCTTTCTCGCGCGCAGCGGTGTCGGCTGGATCAACTCCTGCATATATTGACTGAGACGGAACATAAGCTTCTCCTAGCCAACCAGACGAAGGCCGGTCTTCTTTAGGATTTCGGTGCTGTAAAGGACGTCGTGACGTTTTGCGGCTTCGCCGAGGAGTATTGCGATCTCCCTGACTTCAGCCTCGACATCGCCCTTCGACCGTCCATGGACCATAGCGAAGAGGTTGTAGGGCCAGTCCGGCAGGCAGCGAGGCCTACGATAGCAATGGCTGACAAACGGAAGGGCGCCGACCTTGCGACCGAGGCGATCAACGTCATCGCCCTCGACATCCCAGACCGACATGCCGTTGGCCCTGTAGCCGAGCGCATAGTGATTGGGAACGGCGGCAATACGGCGGACAGCTCCTGCAACCTGCAGCCGATCCAACCGATTCATCACCTCGCGCTCGCTCACGCCAAGGCACTCGGCAACAGCCGAAAACGGGCGCTTGGTCAGTGGTAGGCCTGCCTGGGTCGCCTTGATCAACGCCCGGTCGATGCCATCGAGATCGAGAGGATCCTCGCTCATGCTTTCAGCCTCAAGTCCAGAAAATACTCTTCCAGTTTCGGAAGGTTGAGCACGGCAAGGCCGCATTCGGACTCAATCTCCTTAAGGACGCTCTTGATCCGTCCAGATCGTTCGGTGGCAAGGACGAACCACATGTTGAAGCGATGGCTGCGGCGGTAATTGTGGGCAACTTCGGGGTGAGCGTTGACCAGCTCGGCGACCTCGGTGAAACGATCTTCAGGGACGGCCATCGCTGCAAGCGTAAGACCGCCGCCGAGACGCACGGCGTCATACATCGGGCCAAAGCGAGAGAGTATTTTTTGGTCCAGCAGAGCTTGGATCCGGTGGATCACGTCATCCTCGTCGAGATCCAGTTCCACCGCAATCGCGGCGAATGGCGTCTCCGTAATCGGAATGCCAACCTGCAGCCGGTCGATCAACTTCCTGTCAATCGCATCGATCATGCTGCTGTTCCCGATCGGTAGCGAGCACCTCGCTGCTTGAAACGTCGCCGGCTGAACAAGACAGCCCTTGGCCGCTCCTCGATATCGGCGGCAGCAGCAGCCTCATGAACCTGGCTTCGAACGTCGTCCTCGTTCTTTCCGTGGATCATGCAGAAAAGGTTGTAGGGCCAACTCGGCGGGCGACGCGGACGGCGATAGCAAAGCGTGACAAAGGGGAGTGCTGCAAGTTTTTCGCCAGCGACTTCGATCTCAGTTTCTTCGATGTCGAAGACTGTCATCGCATTGGCTCGGTAGCCGAGTTCGTGATGGCGAACGATGACGCCGAAACGCTTGAAGGTGCCGTTGGCGCCCAGATGCCGCAGCCGTTCGATCACCTGATCCTCTCGCCATCCGAGACGATCGGCGATCTCGGCATAGGGGCGGGGGACGAGCGGCAATCCAATCTCGATGGCGGCGAGCAACAGCCGATCAAAACCAGTTGTGTCTTTCTCGGTCATGACCATTGCAGCGGAAATCCGAGGTCGATGTGAAAAGCCTGTTCCAGCGGCAGGTCGAGAACCTCCAATTGCGTCTTGTCGGCAATCTCATCGAGCACGGAGGTAACATGATCTTTGTCTTCCCCCGTCACCACGAACCAGAGATTGACGTCGTGGTCGCGCTCGTAATTGTGGTTGACTTCGGGGAAGGCTGAGACCAGGTCGGCAACTTCGTCGAGCCTTCCCGGTGGGACCGTGATCGCGGCGAGCGTACTCCAACCGGCCCGGTGAGGAGCGACGACGGCGCCGATGCGCGAAATCGCTCCGCTCTCCTTCAGCACATCGAGACGCGTGATCACATCAGACTCGTCGATACCGAGATCCCGACCGATTTCAGCATAGGGCGCTGTCGTTAGTGGAAAATCCCGCTGGTAACGATCGAGCAACGCCCTGTTGATCGGATCTCGAAGCAGAACGTCAGCCATCATAGGCCGATCCGATTGGCACGAGCCGTAAAGAAAATCCCACTCGGTTTGTCGATTGCCAACGTGGCCAATCGTTCAAACGTTGCCGTGTCGTAGACATCCACCCGGTTTTCATCACGCACGGAGATCCAAACCGCCTCACCGCGCGGCGTGAATTCCATGTGAAGCGCAGCCTTGCCGGGCTGGAGGCTCTTCACGATCGACCGACTTGCTACGTCGATCACCTGAATGGTGTCGTTATGGGGATGAGCGAAGTTGACCCAGACCTGGCGGCCATCGGGACGAGCGACCGCGAAGATTGGCTGGCCATGCACCTTGACGCGGCCATGCTCTTCAAAAGTCCTGCGGTCGACCACCAACAGCTCATGGCGGCCCACTGCAGGCAGGAACAGAAAATCGCCTGCAGCCGCCCAGCCTTCAAGATGAGGCATCTTGTAGACCGGCAGTGGTTCCTCGCCTCTACCGTAGCCGTCGAGAATGCGGATCGGCCCCTTGTCCTCGTGCCAAAGATCGAGCAGAGAAATGCCGTCCTCACCGAAGAGGCCGGCGAGATAGTGGCGGCCGTCCGGCGTAATCAGCCCATCATAAGGTTGGACGCCAATGTCCCCAAATTTTCGGATCAGCGGCTCATCTGGATTGGAGAAATCAGCGCTCCAGATCTCGCCGGCGTCATAGAGGCTGAATACGAACCGCTGCCCCGGTGCATCCACCAGCCCTACAACTTTGGAGGTCGTACCATCATCTCCGTGGCGCGCCGTCATATTATGAACCAAGGCCAGGTTGGCATCGAACACGTTGACTCCGCCGGGCTCATAATTGGAGACGGCGATCAGCTTTCCATCCTGGGAGATTGCGCCACCGATGGAATTGCCGGCCTGGACGATCCGCTTCGCGATGGCTTGTTTGAGTAGATCGACCTTGGTGAGACCGCCATCGCGACCGAAAATATAGGCGAACCGCCCACTGCGGTCGAAAACGGCGGAAGCATGGGAGAGATCACCTAGGCCCCCAACCTTGCCCAGCACCCGCTGCGCTGTTGTGTCGACAATTGCGATCTTGCCGGCTTCGCGTTCGATCACCAGGCCGAGATCGCCGGTGCCACGCAGTTCGCCTTCGGCCGCCCCAGCGCTGAGGGCGGAAAGCAGCAGGAACGATATCGTGAAAAGTGACAGGCCCCATCTATTCAGAAACATCGAATCCTTCCTTCAAACGCTGCACCAGCCAGCCGGCTTCCGCTACATTCAGACTGATCCGCCACGGCGCCATCGGCGTTCCGGGGCGACCGTTCAAGATCGTCTCGACCAATGCTTCATCGCTGATGTCGCCGATCTCCTCTGGGCGAAGCGGGGGACCGAGACCGCCCTTCAGGGTTATGCCGTGGCAAGAACCGCAATCATGCCTCAGGAGATGCAGGATTTCCGCCTGCCGTTCGGGACCTAGCTCGCCAGACCAGGCTTTTGTAGCGACCGGGATGAGTGCGAGAATCATCACCACACACAGCGGTATGAAATAGCTACGCATGTCCCACCTGCTCGAAGACGAGATCCGGAACACCGGAGAGCGCGAGTTCGTCCATGAGCGCAACGACCTTGCCGATGACAATCATCACCGGCGACGGCAAAGCGGCTGCTTGCAGTTCGATCGGCAGATCGGCAAGGGCAGCGCGAACGATTTCCTGTTCCATCAATGTGCCGTTGGCAATGGCGGCAGCAGGCGTCGAGCCTGGCAGGCCGTGGGCCATAAGCTGGAGGGCGATCTCCGGCAAATTTGAAAGACCCATATAAACAACGAGCGTGGTCTTGGGATCGGCGAGACAGCGCCAATCATAGTCGAGGGGCCGATCGGCGCTACAGTGGCCGGTGATGATACGGAAGCCTGTGGCATATCCACGATGCGTCAGCGGAACGCCGATAGCGCTGCAGCAGCCGGAAGCCGCGGTGATACCCGGCACGATCTCGACATTGACGCCGCGAGTACGAAGGTAGAGGGCTTCTTCACTGCCCCGCCCGAATATGAATGGATCCCCTCCCTTCAGACGAACCACATTGCGGCCGGGACGTGCCGTGCGAAACAGTAAATCGTTGATCTCATCCTGCGCCATGTGATGATAGCCGGGCTCCTTGCCGACATAGATCCTGGCAGCGCCTTGAGGAACGAGATCCATGATGCCATCGCCGACCAGACGGTCGTAGACCACGGTGTCGGCGGATTGGAGAAGGCGTGCCGCCTTGACGGTCAGAAGTTCGGGGTCACCAGGGCCGGCGCCGACCAGATAAACCTTAGGCATCTCGATCACACTCCCGCAGTTCGTTGATTTGAAGCGACCGAATAATGTCGGGACGGCGGTAGAACTATTGGGGAGGCCGCCGTCCCGGCTGGCCCGGCTAATATCGCGCCGGCGCTCTAATAAACATCGTTGCGGGTGTTGAAGACGTTGAACTTCCCGGTCGGCGTGATCAGGCGTTCGTCCTTGATCACATGCTTCACCTCGCGAGTGGCGTCATCGATGACGACGATCGCGCTCTCCTGGTCCTTGGCGTTCCAGACCGAGAACCAGACCTCGGTGCCCTCTTTGTTGTACTCGCCCTGAACCACACGGCGCACCCCCTCGGTGACACCGGACATCTCGCCGATTGGGATGGTCTCGTAGCCCGCCTCAAGGTCGTCGAGATTGAAGACGGCGACCGAGGAGGCAAGCTCGGCCTCGGGGTTTAGTGGTGTGTCGACCCAGAGGTTTTTCGAGTTCGGATGGGTTTTGATGAACAGCGAGCCGCCGCCCTGGCCTTCGAGGGTCTGCACTACGTTCCATGCCTGTTCGGGATGGCCTTCCGGGTCGGTGCCGATCAGGGAGATGACCTCGTCACCGAGATGGCTGGTCGCCCAGACCGGGCCAAATTCGGGATGTTCGAAATTGGCTCCCCGGCCAGGATGCGGTGTCGCCCCACCGGTCTCCAGCACCTTGACCAATTGATTGGTCTCTGTGTCGACCACGGCAACCTTGTTTCGGGCATTGGCCGCTACCATGAAGTAGCGGCCCGTCTCGTCGAAACCGCCGTCATGCAGGAAGCGCTCGGCCTCGATGGTGGTGACCTTGAGGTTCTCGATATCCTCATAGTTCACCATGAGGATCTTTCCGGTTTCCTTCACGTTGACCACGAATTCCGGGTGCTTGTGCGAGGCAACGATCGCGGCGACGCGCGGCTCCGGGTGATACTCTTGCGTATCGTAGATCATGCCACGGGTCGAAACGATCTTAAGCGGCTCCAGGGTATCGCCGTCCATGATCACATATTGCGGCGGCCAGTAGGCGCCGGCGATGGCATATCGATCTTCCCAGCCTTCCATTTTCGAGGTCTCGACCGAACGCGCCTCGATGCCGACCTTGATCTCGGCGACTACCTGCGGCGTCTCCATCCAGAGATCGATCAGATCGATCTTGGCATCGCGGCCTATAGCAAAGATATAGCGACCCGATGCGGACATTCTGGAGATATGCACGGCATAGCCGGTCTTGAGGATGGTGACGATCTCGTAGGTGCCGCCGTCGATCAGGGCGACCTCGCCGGTATCGCGAAGCGTGACCGAGAAAAGATTGTCGAGATCGAGTTCGTTCATCTGCTCAGTCGGCCGGTTTTCCGGCGCAACATGGACGGTCCATGTCTCCTGCATCTCCGGCATGCCGAATTCGGGCGGTGTTGGAGGTTCGTTCAGGAGGTAGCGGGACATCAGGTCGATGTCGTCCTCGGTCATGTCGCCTGACGTTCCCCAATTCGGCATGCCTGCAGGCGAACCATAAGTGATGAATGCGTTCAGATAGTCGTAACCGAGTTCGCGGGTGATATCCGTGGTCAGCGCCTTGCCGGTCGCGCCGTTCCTGAGCACACCGTGGCAGCCGGCGCAGCGCTGGAAGTAGATGTCCTTGGCACGATTGAATTCCTCATCGGTCATCGTCGGCACGCCTTCCTTGGCGCCCGGCGCTTCGACTTCACCTTCGGGAAGGACGTCGAGGCTCGGCTGGTACTGATCGCCTGGACTGGTTTCGTGCTTGGAAAGGTCTTCCTGCTTCGGCGCCTGGGCAGCGACCTGTGCCGCGAATGTCAAAGCGAGAGCTGAGCCGGCCAGGACCGTTTTCAACACCGTCATCCCCATACGCACCATCACTGATCCCTTCTTCTGCCTGAAATACCTGTTGCCAGTGTTGGCCGGTCACGCATAGCCATCCTTGACGATGGTCAAGCAGGGGTTGTGGTTGATCCTTTAAGTTATGATCGATGGGATTTCGGCTGCGATCCGACATCGAGAGGCCTCGACAGGGCCGACCGCCATTCGCGCAAACGGTACGTCCGCTTAGGAGCTCAAAACCTGCCATGCTGCTCCCCCGGCTCGGTCTAGCTCTCTCCCTCACGATCGGATCGAGCATGTTACTTGTCGGGTCGGACGCCTACCCTGTTGCCGGCGAAGAGACTTGGCGTACCGTTCTGCCGGGAGCGACGGCAATCGGACCGCCGGAGGGCTCGCCGCCTGCCATGCCCGCCTTTCGGGATGGCGAGTTGATCGGCTATGTAATCTCGACCAAAGATGCGATCGACGCCAAAGGCTATGCTGGCGGAGTCTTGGATGTCCTAGTCGGCATCGATCTGAATGCGTACTTGGTGGGCGCAGAGCTGATCGAGCAGCATGAGCCGATCTTGAAGACCGGCGTGCGCCCGGAGGATCTGGAGCACTTCGTCGGCAGGTTCGCCGGCATTGATCTCCGCGCTGCGATTCAGGTGACCCGCAACGCCGATGGCCCAGGCAAGGTAGATGCAGTGAGCGGCGCCACGATAAGCTCGGTGGTTATCGGCGACGTAATCCTGCGCGCCGCGAGGGCCGTTGCCGGCAACCGAGGGCTGCTCGGGAACAAGGGGCAGGCGGTGAATTTCGAAGATGGCGGGATCACCGACTGGCAAACGCTGCTGGACGAGGGCTCGATCAAGCATCTCGGCATCGATGTCAGGCAGGCGACCGATGCGATCAGTGCATTTGGCGGCAAGCTCTACCCGCCAGGTGCGGCTCCACCGGCGGACGCGCCATTCATCAACCTCTATGCCGGGGTGGCGACGCCAGCCAGGGTCGGACGAAGCCTTCTTGGTGACAATCTCTATAATCGGCTGATCAATGATATGGAAGTCGGCGGACAGTTGGTTTTCATCGCTGCCGAAGGGGCCTACTCGTTCAAGGGAACACGCTACAATCGGGACGGCGGATTTGACCGCTTTCGGCTGCTGCAGGGTACGCGAGCCTTCCAGCTCCAAAAAAGCGATCACATCAGGATCGAGACGCTCAACGTTGATGACGCCCCGGCACTTCGGGAGATCGCCATCTTCAAAATCAGTGCCGGGATGAGTTTCGAAGTCACCGAACCCTGGACACTCGAGCTGCTGGTCGCTCCCCTCGGCAAGAAAGAAGGGCCAGCCGCCAGCTTCATGCTGCCTTACGACCTTCCAGCCCGTTATCTCGCCAAACCAAACACTGCGGCCGCACTACCGCCACCATTGTGGCAGGCTGTATGGCAGAATCGAACCGTCGATATCGGCATCTTGGTAACGGCACTAGTCTTGCTCACTGGTATCCTCGTGTTTCAAGACGCGATCGCTGCCAGGCCTGCATGGCATCGCTGGCTGCGCCTTGGTTTCTTGACGTTCGTTCTGCTGTGGCTCGGCTGGCATACAGGCGCTCAGCTATCTGTGCTGAATGTGCTGACGTTTTCCCATGCTTTGCTTACCGGCTTCGACTGGGAGTTTTTTCTTTTGGAGCCACTAATCTTCATCCTCTGGGCCTATGTCGCAGTCGCGCTTTTGTTCTGGGGTCGGGGCGTTTTCTGCGGTTGGCTTTGTCCGTTCGGCGCATTGCAGGAGCTCACCCATCACGCCGCCAAGCGCCTAGGACTTCCACAGATCCGCTTGCCGTTCGGGCTGCATGAACGGCTCTGGCCGATCAAGTTCGTGATCTTTTTGGGACTTTTCGCCCTGTCGCTCGGTCCCATGGCCTGGGCGCTGGAGCTTGCGGAGGTCGAGCCATTCAAAACCGCGATCGTGCTGCGCTTCGATCGCACCTGGCCTTACGTCGTCTATGCAATTTCCTTGCTCGCCATAGGCCTGTTCGTCGAACGTTTTTTCTGCCGGTATCTGTGTCCGCTGGGCGCCGCCTTTGCCATCCCCTCGAAACTTCGCCAGTTCGAATGGCTGAAGCGCCGCTGGCAATGTGGGCGGCAATGCCAGATCTGCGCCGTCGGCTGCCCGGTACAGGCAATTCACCCTGAAGGGCAGATCAATCCGAGCGAGTGCATTTATTGCCTGAGCTGCCAGGTCAACTATCAGGACGACCGCGTTTGCCCTGCCCTCATCGAACGCCGAAAACGGCGCGAAAAACGCACAGTGGCCATCGCCAAGGCGGATGCGGCGGGCTGATGCCACATGGCCACCTGATAGTTAGCTCTTGAGAAGCGCTTTTTTTCCTGCCCATCAAGGTGTTATATGTTTGTCTCGGGGTTACACCGATCACAGGGCATGAAGCTGATGCGACAGGCACAAAGCGCTGCGACTTTCTTAAGGCGGACAGGCCTGCGCGATGAGGATCTTCCGCAGCTTCGGCGGCTCATTTTCTTCGGTGGGCTGGAAAGCGACGAACTCTACAATCTTCTAGCCGATGCCACGGCGCGCAAGCATGGCCGAGGCACGGTGCTGTTTTCTCAAGAGGAGCCGGCCGATCGATTTTTCGTGGTGCTTGACGGTTGGATCAAGCTATCGCGCGAAACCCGCGACGGCCATGAAAGCGTCATCGGCCTGTTCAGCAAAGGCGAGTCCTTTGCGGAAGCCGCAATGTTCGAGAGCGAAGTGTTCCCGGTCGACGGCACAGTGATCGAAGAGTCGCGTCTTCTGGTGATTCCTGCGGGTTCTTTCAGGCGCCGCTTGAGCGAGCGTCCGGAACTGATGTTCAAGCTGATCGGCTCAATGTCCCGGCATATGAGGCGACTGGTACAGCAGATCGAGCAGTTAACCTCGCGCACTTCGGCAGAACGGGTCGCAAGCTTTCTTGCTGGCCTCGCCCGAGATGCGACCCCGCCCATTCAACTGCATCTTCCCGTTGATAAAGTACTCATCGCAGGGCGCCTTGGTATGCAGCCCGAAACCTTCTCCAGAGCCATTGCCCGACTCCGTCAGCATGGGGTCACCGTGAACGGCAGCGAAGTCGGGATTAGCGATTTGAAGCGCTTGCAACGTTTGGCTGAAGGTGAAGCGAGCTAGTCATCATCTTCTGCGATAGACGTATTCCCGATGTTCATGCCACCGGCAGCAAGTCGATGTTCTGATTCGGTTCCGCGGCTTCCACGCGCAGCATCGCGGCTTGAATGACACAACGAAAGCGTAGATCATCGACGACACTATTGGGGAAAATGTCGATTATATGCTGTGATCGCTCCTGATAATGGCGAGCGTCTTCAGCATCATTGCACAAGATCACGACGGCTTGGCGTTTGGCTCGGTCGTCGAAAAGCTGAAAAACGACGCCGGGCCACCCGTCAGCGCCATGAACATCAACAACGGTGGCGTCCGACAATCCCAAGTCGATCAGCTCTTTTGCCTGCTCGATCTTTTCTACCTGCGTGACCTCCGCGCGCAGCAGACGGAATGACCGATCAAGGCGGGCAGCAAGATCGTGATCTCCAGTGAGAACCGTGACCCGAAGCGCGGTATCGAGATGCGCTCGCTGGAATTTGGCAGCTGATTCCTTTGGTTTGAAAGGAACAAGGGTGTTGTGGGGTTCCATGGTCGGGTCTCGCGAAAATAGTGTTGTTTTTGCGGCAAGGCTCATCATCTGTAGCGGCATTACATACAATTATCAACTATTAGTTGAAATTAAAATGGAATCATTTTCTTGTATTTTAATGATTACGGCAGGTTTTATCGCTAAGGCGAGACAAATTTTCAACCATTTGGATAAAACGAAAAAAAGCCCCGTTCGATTCAGCCTATTGAGGCTTGCATGCACATCCCTGGAGGCAACATTGGCCGTTTCAGGAATACCTTCACCTTGGCATTGATGCCTTAGCCGGTATCCTCTGTCGCCAATGTTTCCAAAAAATCTCGCGTGGCATCGTCAGCGGGGAACATCATCTCGATCTTGAGTTCTGCGAGCGCAATATCTTCAGCGGTGCCAAATTGAGCAAGTGTTGAGAACAGGGAAAGGACCGCATCGCCCGCACGGTAACGCGCCGGAATGACCGCTGGCAGTGGGCCCGGCATCGACCACACGGGTTCATCAATAGTGCTCACGAGCTTGGTGATGGCCTCGTCGAGGATCACATCGCCGCCGAGATGCTGACTTTCCGTCCGCAGACGGACAATGATGTGCTGCACGACTTCCCGCCAGTTCTCCAATAGGGAAGCGAGGTGCTCGAAGTCGGTCATCATGGCAAGGAGACTGTCACCTTTGGCAAGGCCTGCACCACTCAATAACATGCTGGCCGTACGATTCATGTCGATCAATGTCCAATGGCGATCGAGCGCCATGGCTGGGTAAGGATCATGGCGTTTTAGAGTCCATTCGACGGCCGCGCGCACAGGCGCCATGTCTTCCTCATCGAGAGCCCGCCGACGATATGCCTGAGCGAAGCCAGCAGCGGTCAAGAGTGTATTCCTCCCTAAGCGTGGAACTTCGAGACACTCGCAAAGCTGCAACACCATGGACTGCGAGGGGCGTGATCGCCCAGTTTCGAGAAACGAAATATGGCGGGAAGAGACATTGGCAGCCAAGCCAAGGTCGAGCTGGCTCATCCGCCTACGATTGCGCCAGTCCTTCAATTGAGCCCCAAACATGCTGTCCATCGATCATGCACTCCTGATCACTTGACCAATCAATCTGACCTTTCAGCCTATCGCTGGATCATGCAGGGTACACTTACCTCCGAGGTAATTGCAGCATGTTGCCAGACAGGCATAGTCGACCCACCACTAACGATCCAGGAGGGTTGGCATGTCACATGAACAAAGGATCAATTGGCTCAAGATCGGATCCGCAATCATCGTCGGTTTCGGGCTTCTTTCTATGCTGGCGGCCGTGCCCGCCACATCTGGGCCGATGCTGTTTCTAGCAGATCTCGTTATCTGGCCGATCGACAGCGCTCAATCCCTGGCGGCTGCGGAGACACGGGTTTTCGCTGCAATAGCGGGGGGCCTGATGGTGGGCTTCGGTGAGTTGCTTTGGCTCGTCAGCACCCGCATCTACCCAGGTAACCCCGATCTCGCCCGCAGTTTAATCCTGCCGAGCTTCCTTGGTTGGTTCGCCATTGATAGTCTCGGTTCTATCCTTGCAGGGGCGCCCCTGAATGCCCTCTTCAATACGGCCTTTCTCGTCATCTTCCTTATTCCGCTTTTATGGCCCAGGGGCCAAAAACCTCTTGAGCCGTCCAGCGTCGAGCAAGACGTGTAATCATTTGACACGACGATGGGGTGGATTCTCGATGGCGTAAGTCGAGAATCCACCCCTTGTGGGTCTCATCGATCAGATCGCCAGAAAAGGTCGATATCTGCGCAACACATTCTCTCAGCAGTTATTTTAGCATATTCCGGCGACCTGACCTTAGACATGCGACAGTCAGCTCAAGGGTTGGTTCCAAGCTGTTCTCCAATCCTGGGCGTCTGCGCTCTGAGTTATTGTTGGCAGGCCAATTAGTCTGCCGTCATTTTTCCTATCCTAGTCAGCCAGAACCAGGTCGGCGCGAGCAATCTCCCAGGCAATCTTGCTAAAGGCATTCGACAGAGCAATGGCCTCCGAGCCACTGACGGCCAGATTGAATATAGCGCCCTTGTCATCGGTAATGTCGACATGCCCTTCCTTTTGGCGCTTCTTCGGGTCCCAGCGGTCCGCTACAGAAATTTCCATGCCAGTGCGGGTCGTGATCTTGATATGGGGCAAAACCATCTCCTTCGAAAAGACGAAAGCTCATTGTAATATAGGAATATAATCTTTTCAACTATCACGGATAGATCACTGGCATTGCCTTCGACCAAACCTGTACGGGCTGGACCGATACTGTCCAATCGTGTTTTAGATTGAACGCTTGTTTTCCTGTGATTGCCCCGATGGAATGCCTGCACCATTTTTGGCTGTCGGTCGGGAATCTCTTGCCGCGGATGTTCCACTGGGATCGACGTTTTTAATGACAACATTCTCTGACAATGTTCGTGGTGCCATCTTCATGATGCTCAGCATGGCGGGATTCGTTCTGAACGACACGATCATGAAATCGTTGTCTTCCGACCTTCCAATGTTTCAAGCCATTTTTCTGCGTGGCATCGTAGCAACGATCCTGATCGGTGCCCTCGCTTTCAAACAGCGGGCTCTTTGGCACCGTCTGTCCAAGGAGAATGCCAAGATCGTTGCCTTTCGGGTGGTCGGCGAGCTGGGGGCGACGTTCTGTTTCATCACCGCGCTCTTCAACATGCCGATCGCCAATGCAACAGCGATTCTTCAAGTCATGCCGCTCGCCGTGACCCTGGGAGCTGCACTCTTCTTTCACGAAGCCGTGGGCTGGCGGCGCTATACTGCTATCACTATCGGTTTTCTT
This sequence comes from Geminicoccaceae bacterium, assembly GCA_965204405.1. GTDB lineage: Bacteria > Pseudomonadota > Alphaproteobacteria > Geminicoccales > Geminicoccaceae > JANQPX01. The sequence goes on along the minus strand of CBDBEN010000005.1, from coordinate 2,437,251 downwards.
GGCGTGATGCTGATCGTTCGGCCGGGCTCGGATGGATTCACGATTTACTCGGTTTATGCGATGGGTGCTGTCGTGTTTCTGGTGCTTCGCGATCTTTCCACCAGAAAATTGTCAGCCGGCGTGCCGTCGATGTTCGTCGCCCTCATATCATCCGTGGCGATCATGCTGATGGGTGGCATTCTGTCATCAACGACGGCCTGGGTGCCTGTCTCGCCTCAGCAAATAGGGCTTCTCGCCATCGCCGCGATGTTCGTTCTCGTCGGCTATCTCTTTGGCATCATGACCATGCGCGTAGGCGATGTAAGCTTCATCTCCCCCTTTCGCTACACAATCCTAATCTGGGCGATCCTCGCGGGCATCTTCGTGTTTGGCGATATCCCCGATAGCATGACCCTTGCTGGCAGTGCAATTATCGTGCTGACGGGGCTCTATACTTTCTATCGCGAGCGTTTGCTGATCGCGAATGCCAATCCACACAATGCGACCGCGAAAGCCGATTCCTAAGCCCCCAAGAATGCGCGGCTCAGAAGATGGATTCCGCTGATCAGCAAGCCGATCAGAATGATGCGCCGAAAGGCCGTTTCGGAGATGTGGCGCCGGCAGTAATAGCCAAGCGCAATGCCAGTAAACATGGGCAAGATGGCAAGCCCCGAAATCAGGACCTGATCGCCGTCCAAAAGCTGCCACCTGGTCATGAAGGCGAAAATGGTAATGGTGATGATCAGGAACGACATGCCCATGGCCTGGACCAACACATCACGCTTCAAGCCCAGCGCCTGCAGATAAAGAATGCCAGGAACGATAAAAACCCCTGTCATGCCGAACATCACCCCGCCGAGCCCGCCGGCGGCTGGCCCGAACCAGCGCTCTCCCTCAGGCTTTGGCGGTGGCAATTTCTTGTGCGTCAGCGTGATGACGACATACACGCAAAGAACCGCACCCAGGATCCCTAAAAGAATATCGTTTCGCCCGCCTGCAAGGATCGCGACGCCGATGCCGATGCCGAAAACGGCTGCCAGGAAAAAGGCCCAAAAACGCCGGAGCAACTCAAGGAACGCGCCCCCCACCAGCCCCTGCCAGATATTGGCACAAAGACTGGGGAGCAGCATGAAGCCGATCGCTTCCTTGAGGCCGAGCGGCGCTGCGAGGACACCAAGGACAATTGTGGGCAGTCCCATGCCAAGGGTGCCTTTGACCAGTCCTGCCACAAAGAATGTCCCGGTGATCAGCAGGAGTACATCGAGCGTCGGCATGGATCAGCGCATCACCATGCAGATCAAGGCGCCTCCTCACCCTTTGCCGCCGGTCGTCGCGTTCGCCGGAACAGGAGATAGCAGCCGAGAAGAAAACAGAGCCCGCCAAGCACCGGTCTGATCGCGCCGCCCATCATCACGAATGGCAGGGTTACGCCGATAAGGCCCGCCGGGAAATAGAACCGTGTCCAGGATGCATCCTCCGCACGCGCCTTTTGAAAATAGGGGAAAGCGGCCGAGAAGATCGCAATGGTGAGGAAGAACAAGGACCAAGGGCGGGTTACAAAAGGCGAAAGATCGGTAGTGATGGCGAAAGCACGACTGAGATTGAGTTCGGCGATATTGCCGAGCACCACGCCCAGGATCATCGGGGCGAGCGGAAAGCCAAACTGGCGCATGAAAAAGCCGAGCAGGCCGAACCAGAACAGCGTCCAGATATCGAAGGTCGAGTTGTGGAGTGCGAATACGCCGATCGAGGCAAGACCCAGGATGACCGCGGCCAGCATGTACATGCGGATCCTGGTGACCAGCACGAACACGCGCAGCATTACCGACTGCATGCCCAGCATGATGAAGTTGGCCACGAAGAACGCGATGAAAATCGAATAGGCCAGCACCGGCTCCTCGGCAATGAAGGTCGGCCCTGGCACCACATCGTGGATCAGGAGAGCGCCCAGCATGATCGCTGCGGTGACATCACCTGGAATGCCGAGCGCCATCAATGGCGTGAGCGCACCGCCCTCGACGGCATTGTTCGAGCTTTCGGGCGCGATGACCCCTTCCGGCACCCCGGTGCCGAATGCCTCGGGCGTTGCCGATGCCTTTTTGGCCTGGTCATAGGCAAGAATGTTGGCGATCGAGCCGCCGGCCCCCGGAAGAATGCCGGTGAATACACCGATCAGGGATGAGCGGACCATAGTGGTCCAGCGTTTGGCAATGGCTTTGATCGCGCGCCAATGCTCGATCTTGATGCGAACGTTGCCGCGTTCGCTCAGCGACTCCTTCGCTTTATCAGGATCACGAATGTCCGAAAGAAGCTGGCTAAACGCGAAAACGCCGATCAGTACCGCGATGAAATCGAAACCGCCCAGCAGCGGATCAATGCCGAAATCGAAGCGCCCTACGCCGACGGCCTGATCTTCGCCGACGGTGCGAATGAGCAAGCCGATCGCACCCGCGATCAACCCTTTCACCATATTGTCACCGGCAAGGCTAGCGGTGACGGTCAGCGCAAACATCACCAACATGAAAAAGTCCCAGGGCTGGAACTCGAGGCCGACACGCGCGAGCTGCGGGGCGAACAGCACCAGCATTACCGCGCTGATCGTACCGCCGCAGAAGGAGGACCAGACACCGAGACCAAGCGCAAAACCGGGCTCGCCTCGCCTCGCCATAGGAAAACCGTCGAACGTGGTGGCAACCGAGGACGGCGTGCCGGGAATGCCGGTCAAAATCCCGGACATCAGACCGCCGGAGAGCCCACCGACCAGCACCGCGATCATCGTGGCGAGCCCCTGCGCCGGTTCCATGCTGAAGGTGAACGGCAAGGTCAGCACAACCGCCATGGCAATGGTAAACCCGGGAATGGCCCCCGCCAGCAACCCCGCCCCTACGCCTACGATCATGAGAAGCAACGTATCGAGCGTGCCGATAGTGGAGAATGCCAGAATCAGGCTGTCATCCATCATGGCCACCCCTTCTCAGTGGAATGTCCACAACATTTCTTCCCGCCGTTGTCGTTTGGTTCAGCGGTACGCGGCCAAGTTTTAGGGGAGGTCGTTGGGATGGAAACATCAAGAGCTGCCCCGGATCATAAGCCATCAAAACCGGGGCAATATTTCACCGGTCGGCAGCGGCACCCGAAGACCGAAGGTAAAAAGGATCCACATACCACCAACCGCTATCAATGCAATGCCTGCATGCAGCGCCAGCTGCTTTGAACGCCAACCGCCAAGAGCATTCAAGAGCAGGAACACGAACAGAACGCCGCCGATCAGCATGCCGAGAAACGGCATGGCCAGGAGGTAGGCAAGGAACAGCGAAAAGCACCAGATCACATTCCGCCAATACCCCAAAAAGCCGACAGCGCCGGCTGGCTTGACTTCCCCCACAGGTGATTCCGGCCCGTCATCCGTGAGAGGCAGGTGACCACCGCCCGGCGTCCCGGCCAAAGATTGAACCAGGTAGATGAGCGAGAGAACGGCGAGGGCAATGACGATGACCCGCGGCCACGCAGCGGGGCTGAGCTGGCCATAATCGGGCTCGCGGATATCGAAGCTTGCCACCATGAGCGCACCGGAAATCAACAGCAGGCAGAGCGCGATAATCGTGTCCCGGTTCAGGCGGCGCATAAAACCTCGAATGTTAGCGATGACAAGAGCTGGCCCCGCGGACCAGCGACGTCATGTCCACGGGGCCGGCGTCCTTGCTATTTCTTGTACATGCCTATGGCAATCGCGACCTCTTCATAGTCACTGTAGAGATTGTCGGCCCAGGCGCGATAATCTTCCGGCCCTTGATAGGCGACATCCGTTCCCTTGGCGGCCAATTCCTTCAGCAAGCCTTCATCCTGGGCAGCAGCTCTGAAGATGTTGGTCCAGTGATCAATGATCTCCTTAGGCGTTCCTTTCGGAGCAACAATCCCCCGCTCGAGCGCGAAAGTGAGATCCACGCCCTGTTCCTTCAGCGTCGGCATATCGGGCAATTGATCGGCGCGTTCGTCAGCCGCAATCGCAAAGCCCTGAAGCGCGTTGGTTTCGAAATGCTTTTGCCCGGAGGCCACGTTCAGCGAGCCCATGTCGATCGCGCCGGACAGCAACGCCGTCATACGCTCCGCGGTACCGTCATAAGGCACGTAGGAGAACTCGATTCCCATTTTCTGGGCCAGGAGCAGCCAAAGGAAGTGGCTGGTGGAACCGAAGGTGGCGCCGACTTTGATTGCGCCTGGATTGGCCTCGGCATAAGTCTTGAATTCTTCGAAATTGGAGAATGGTGTGTCAGCATTGGCGCCAACGATATCTGGGGTTGAGGTTAGATTGGCGACAGTCTCGAAATTATCGAAATGAAAATCAATGCGGCCGTTAAGAAAACTGGTAACGGCAGACTGGTGAATCGCAAAGAGTGTGCAGCCGTCAGGTTTGGCCTTGGCCGCCTCCTTGGCCCCCTTGTTACCGCCCTGGCCGGGAACGGTCACCACCTGAATCTTCGGCTCAACCGACAATTCCTGGATCTTCTTTTCGAACAGCGAGAAGATCACATGGGTGCCGCCGCCAGCCTTCCAGGGCACGACCAACTGGGCGGTATCGCAGGGTATGTCAGCGGCGTTCGATGGTGCCGCGCCAAGCATTGCAAGTGCGGCCACAGACGCCAAGGCGGTCTTCCAGAGGTCTTTCATATCGGTCTCCCGTTTTCGCAAGCTTGTTTTCGAACGATGCGGTGCGACAGCTCTTGTCGACAATCCTGTTCCTTTGACGACGACTATAGTGATGGAGCCAGTCCTTGCAAATGGTGCGCCGCTGGCGTTTTCTTGAACGAGAGCCTTTTCCGACCGTTCGGTGCCTGTTCTTTCCCTGCTCAACCACCCAACGTTTTTCTCGCGTTCGGCAGAGGAGTAGGCAGGTGCCGGCTTTACTTGTTCGAAAAATGCCAGGAACCACTGGATACGCGAAATTGGAGTCCTCATGCGCGATCTCGAACGACCCGGCCGCTCGCCCGTCCATGCAACCGAAGGCATGGCCTGCACCTCGCACCCGCTGGCGAGCGGGGTCGCGATCGATGTTCTGAAAGCCGGCGGCAATGCGATGGACGCCGCAGTCGCCGCCTGTGCCGTGCAATGCGTGGTCGAGCCTGGCTCCACCGGCATCGGCGGCGATTGCTTTTGCCTTTATGCCCCCGAGGGGTCTGCCGACATCATCGCCTTCAACGGTTCCGGCAAAGCGCCGGCCGCTGCAACGGTCGACTGGTATCAGGCGAATGGGTTCAGCGAGATCGAGCGCAACACACCCCACTCCGTGACCGTACCGGGTGCCGTCGATGCCTGGGACACGCTGATCCGGGATCATGGCCGAAAACAGCTCGCCGACTTGTTAAAGCCGGCGATCCGCTTTGCTCGGGACGGCTATCCGATCGCCTCTCGCGTCCATAGCGATTTCGCTTCCGCCGTACCGCTGCTTAGCAAAGACGAAGCCGCCGCAAGAATTTTTTTGCCAGGCGGTAAGGCGCCCGCGGTCGGCGACATGCATCGCCAGCCCGAGCTCGCAGCGACGCTGCAAAAGATCGCGGAAGGCGGCCCGGAGGCTTTCTATGGCGGCGATGTCAGTGAGGACATTCTCAGCTATCTCCAGTCCAAAGGCGGGCTGCATACGGCAGCAGACTTTGCTGCGGTCAAGGGCGACTATGTGACGCCGATCTCAACGGAATTTCGCGGCTATCGCATCCATGAATGTCCGCCAAACGGCCAGGGCGTGATCGCCCTTCTCCTGCTTAACATCATGAGCGGGATCGAAACCGGCGACCAGCCGATCACGGTCGAGCGCATTCACCAGGAACTCGAAGCCTGCAGACTTGCCTACACGGCAAGAAATCTCTTTGTCGGTGACCCGGCTTTTTCCGACATTCCGGTCGAGGGACTTTTGTCCGATGGCTACGCTCGCCAGCTCAGGGAAAAAATCGACCCGGAAAGGGCTGTCGAACAACCGGAAGTCGGCATCCCTGCCCATGAGGATACGGTTTACATCACGGTGGTGGATAAGGACCGGAACGCCTGCAGCTTCATCAATACCCTGTTCGCCGGTTTCGGCAGCGGCCTCGTTGCCCCCCGTTCCGGCGTGGTGCTGCATAATCGCGGCTGCGGCTTCACCCTCGATCCGACCTCCCCGAACCGTATCGAAGGCGGCAAGCGTCCGCTGCACACCATCATTCCCGGCATGGTCACCAAGAATGAGCGCACCGTCATGCCGTTCGGCGTCATGGGTGGTCAGTATCAATCCATGGGTCACATGCAGTTCCTCACCGGATTCTTTGATTTTGACCTCGACATTCAAGAGGCGATGGATCGCCCGCGCTTCATGGTCGACCCCTTTCAGGGGGAGGTTGAGATAGAGGGTACAGTGCCCGCCGAAATCTGTGATGAGCTACGGCGGCGCGGCCACCGCCTGGTATCGCCAGCCAAACCTATCGGCGGCAGCCAGGCAATCTGGATCGACTGGGAGCAAGGCGTGCTGACCGGCGGCTCCGATCCCAGAAAGGACGGCTCTGCAATCGGGTACTAGAACCTGCCCGACATCAGGTCGCATGTGTTCTTTTTAGGCGGATATAGGCTTCGGCTTTCATAGAAAAGAAGTCCATAACGAATAGGAGTGGCAGACTTGAGCGGGCTTCATCGGGATACGTTGTTTCAGCCTTTGGTGCTGCCGTGTGGGACCATCCTGAAGAATCGGATCGGCAAATCTGCGATGTCGGATTCGCTCGGCGATGGCTGCGGCAATCCGACCGACACCCAGATCCGGCTATATGAACGTTGGGCCGAGGGCGGTGTGGCCGTCTCGATCATCGGCGAGGTTCAGGGCAATCCGAACTTTGCTGAAAAGCCGGGCAACCTTGTGCTTAGCCCCGGCGCCGACTTTGACCGGTTCGCATTGCTTGCCCAAAGGGGTGCTGTTCATCACACACAGCTTTGGCTCCAACTTGGCCACGCAGGCGCTATGGCACATCCTCCCATCAGCAATCCCAAGGGGCCAAGCGCTATCGATATCCCGGGCCTGGCGTGTGCCGAGCTGACACTAGACGAGATCCGCAGCTTGCCGTCGGAATTTGCCCGGACGGCTCGCATGGCGAAAAATGCAGGATTCGGCGGCGTGCAGATCCATGCGGCGCATGGGTTCCTTTTGAGCCAGTTTCTATCGCCGTTGTTCAACAGGCGTAAGGATGCCTATGGCGGGGACCATCAAGGCCAGAATGCGGCTGTTGCTTGAGGTGGTGAATGACGTGCGCAGCGCGGTCGGCCCAAGAGTTTCCGGTTGCCATCAAACTGAACGCGACCGATCAGCTGGAAGGCGGTTTCGAGCCGGACGACGCCCTTGTAGTGATCTCGGCGCTGGACGGGACGGGGATCGACCTGATCGACATTAGTGGCGGCACATATTTCCCCGGCGCCAAATCCGCCTCCGATGGTGCGGGTGCCGGACCTTACTTCACCAAGTTTGCAAAAAAAGCCCGGCAGCGAACCAAAAAGCCGCTGATGGTAACAGGCGGTTTCAAGACCTTACAGCAGGCGATCGACGCAGTGTCGGACGGTACCGCAGATATCGTCGGCCTCGCACGAGCCTTGGTACTGGACCCCGCCCTTCCAAAAGGATGGCAGACGGGTCAAGTGGGTGGTCCGACGTTTCCAAGATTCACCTCGCCTCCCGAGGGCGGAATAACCGCTTGGTACACGATGCGGATAACGGAGCTTGCCGAAGACCGGGAAACAATGGGCGTCCCAAATCTAATGGCAGCAATGAAAGCTTACGAGGATCGGGACCTTGATCGCATCTCAAAATGGAAGAATCGTTTTCTAGTCACCAGCTAATTGAGTTGGCGTACTCGCGTCGATGACTGAGCCGAAGGCCTTGACGTCCGCCGAGACAACCGTGATGAGTTGGGCTTGCAGGACATCGTGACTGTCTGGCTGGGGAGGCATTCCTTTGATAACGAAGTTCGGCCGTGAAGCCGCTCTCTTGCTGATCGATGTGCAGGAGGGCGTGGACGTTCTTGAACATTGGGGCGGACGGAATGGTCGGCGCAATAATCCTGATGCCGAGGAGAATATGGCTGCGCTGCTGAGCGGATGGCGTCAGCACAGATTGCCGGTAGCGTTTACGATGCATGACTCCCGTGAACCTGCCTCACCTCTGAAGCTGTCCTTGCCGACCGGGAAGATGAAGCCTGGTTTTGAACCCGAGGATGGCGATCTCGTTGTTCGAAAGGATGTCAATAGCGGGTTCATCGGCACTTCGCTTGAGATTCAGCTTCGTCGTGCCGGTGTTCGGCGCTTGGCCGTAGCTGGTTTTTTTACCAACATGTGTGTCGAAACGACGGTGCGGATGGCGGGCAATCTCGGTTTCGACACCTATCTCGTGCATGATGGATGCGCGACGACGAACCGATTGGCACCGGACGGTGTTGATCACCCTCCAGAACGCGTTCACGACATGACGGTCGCCAACCTGCATGGTGAGTTTTGCACAGCTATCCAAACTACCGACGCCCTGTCACTGCTAAGCGTAGATGCACCCCACTTGCACCGGGCGCAAGGCAATGAATGATGTCATGGCCCGATTCGGTGTCGCCAGCATGTCAGCGCCGCTGCGTCGCGTGGCGATGCGCAGACCCCGCGCGATGCTTCATGCCGATCACGTAGGCTGGCATTACGCACATCAACTCGATCCCGAGCTGGTCCTCGACCAATATGAGAGATTTGCTGGTCTGGTTTCAAAGGCGGGCGCCGAAATCCTCTGGCTGGATGACACTGACGATGGTCTGGCCGACTCAATTTTCACCTATGATCCCTCCTTCGTCATTCCATCCGGTGCCATCATCCTGCGCATGGGCAAACCTCGTCGCCTCGACGAAGACCGCCTCCATGAGCGCTTTTATGAAAAGCTTGATATTCCGATCATCGGGCGGATCGAATCTCCAGGAACAGTCGAGGGAGGTGATTGTTTCTGGGTCGACGACACGACCTTGGCCGTGGGTCGGGGCTTTCGCACCAATCAGTCCGGAATCGACCAGCTCCGCGCCATTCTGGCAGCCCACTCCATCGGCGTTCGGGCCTTTGATCTGCCTGTTTATGAAGGTAGTCAGGCCTGCCTGCACCTGATGTCCATCGTGAGTCCCTTGGCCGACGATCTAGCTCTCATATACCCCAGGCTCCTGCCAGTTGCCCTTTATCAACTGATGCTCAAGCGCGGCATGAGGTTACTGCAGGCTCCCGACGCAGAATTCATCGCAAGCAAGGGCCTCTGCTTGAACGTTCTTGCAACTGCTCCACGAGAATGCATCATGATCGATGGATTCCCGTTGACCGCCGCATTGATGCGTGACGCCGGATGCACTGTCGACGTTTTTCCCGGCGATAACCTTTGCATTCCCTGTGAAGGAGGCCCCACCTGCATGACCCGGCCGGTTCTGCGCGGCTAGGGCCCGGTGGCCTTAGCTTCCACCTCGATTATTCAGAGAGGGAATTGATAACCCTTATACGTTGCCCTGCGACAAGCATCATATCTCGATCAAGGCTGTTGAGGACGGAGACTATTTCCATCAGCTTTCCCTTGTAGCCATACGTCGCGGCCCAAGATCCGAAACTTTGATCGGCATCGACCTCAAGGTTCGTAACCACTAACGCATTTGTGCCAACCTTCTCTTGAGGTTCAAGGGAGCGAACACTTTTGATCATGTCTCGGTACTGTTGAGCCATCAGGGCGGTCAGCTTGTCCAGCTGTATGATGTCAAAGCGTACGAATGTGTCAGACCCGGTCTCGACTTGAGCGCTCATCATGGAAAACTGAGCATCCGCTTCGCGTAGGGAATACATGACGCTTACCGCGGGAAACTCGCGCCCTGTAAATCGTTCCACATGAACTTTAGAGGCATTTTCGTACCGCCCGATCTCTGCCTCGAAGTCATTCTTGGTTTCATAGGCAACGAGAAAACGTGAGAGCCCGTCGCGAGCCAGATACCGTTCGTTGGTGCTGCCGGAAGTGAATCCAGATGGAACGTTGAAGCTTACATCCAGCCCGGGATGAAAGAACTCGGCACCTTCTTGAAACCCATGCTTAGGGTCGTTCCCCCAAAGAAGACCGTCGGTCACATCGAGATGCCGGTTGCGCCCATCTTCACTTGCCGAAGGTGGAAGCGATTGCAGGAGACCGACAAGTCGATCGATGCGTTCGGGCGTTGTCGGATGTGTATCCAGCCATTTATTGCCTATCTGCTCGACGTCATCATCATATCCTATTGTTCGAAGAAATGACTGGTATCTTTGAAAGAGACCGATCAAAGCGTCTGGATTGTAGCCTGCCTCGTCCAAGTATTTTGTCGCAAGCCGATCGGCTTCATATTCTTGTTCGTGGGAATAGCTCCGCGCTATCGATGCAGTCAAACTGCTCGCCGTCGCCCTTTCGTAGGCTCCCTTGCCAAAAACCAGGTCGGCCGCTGAGCGGGGTAGCCCAGCCTCGAGCGCTCTTCGGGTCGCTATATCCGACCTTACATCGCTGGAGCGATGCTCTGCCATCAAGTGAGCGATTTCATGCGCGAGTGCTGCAGCCACCTCGGCTTCGCTGTCAGCAAGCCCTAACATGCCACGCGAAATATAGATGTCATCATCAGCGCCGGCTGCAGCGATCGGCAACGCGCTATGCAATATGGTTACATCGATATCTGATGAACTGGGATCCACAATGTGGAATAGTCGGCTGGCAATTTGATCAACGTAAGCCTGAATTTCAGGATCTTGAAACCGGCCGCCGTGCTCGGCCAGGATCAGATCCGGAAACTCCATGTCAATCTGTGGCGTTGAAGCATTGGCAAGCGCATCTGCGAAGGCTGTCGGTTTTCTTGGCTCCTGACCACAGCCCAGCAACAGGAATGCGCAGGCCAAAAGGCACGATGCCGACGAGACTTTATCTCTCACCTGGCTTCTCCAGATCTCTACAGACGCGACAACTTCGAATGCTGGAGCGTCCAGTCAGCGCTTGATCTGCACACTGTTGATCAATGTTTCTGCATCAGCCTTCGTCAACGCTGAAGAGGCTTCGCAAAAATACCCCTTCACCCAGTTCAAATAGGCGTTCAAACTATTATCGGCTCCTGGCTGTCCCCATCCGCGGGTGAGCCCCACACATGACAAACCATCGGCGTCAAACATCTGATAATTCACCGCTCCATATGTCGTCTGCACCTGTCCTTGTTCTGCCCATGTGAGTTCTGGAGGCCCGTCGCTCTCCTCCCATGTTTCCGATTGGAAAAAAAGCTCTTCGACCTCGGATGCAGTTGGTTTGTCAGCAACCTGATACCCTGGCGCAGCTTTTATGCGTTCGATATGAGCTAGGCTGGTCTTGGTTTGATAACGCGTGACGTGAAATGTGTTGCCGCTGTAACCCTCTTTGAACACCAGAAAGACGCCGGGCGCATCTGCAAAGCGCTGTTCGACGACGATAACCGATGCCTGATCGGCTTCGACCTGCTCAATTGTTTGCTCCATTGCCGCGCAAGCAGCCATTAGGCCGACAAGCAAAAATCCAAGTGTCAATCTCATCGTACTTCGCATGATCCGCATTCCCCCCCTGAATTCTTCTCTTGAAATCTATTATCTTGAAGATGGTCAGCGCCGATCAGTTGCTTCACATTTTGACATCACCGGCGACCTAAGCCTTTCATCATTTTGGATTATATTGAGAGCCGGGAAAAGGGGTAGGTTGCATTTTGAGGCGAAATAACACCCGATGAAATTTCGGCGCCGTTTGAATGCATCAGGGGAAGTCTTCATACTGAAGTAACCATGGACGAATATTTAGAGAACGCTTAAGCTTCAAGCAGCCACCCAGCGTGTCAACATACACCTCTGATGTAGAGCTTGCCTGCGTCTTGTATAGCGTCCTCAGGCACGCGAGCTAGTTCATCTGATCGCCTCGATCCCTTTAGTTTTACTCACTGAACCAGCCCATCTTGCCGAACCACTTCTCGTAGAGGGCCTCCAGTCTGCCATCCTCTTTGAGGTCAGCGAGGAAGCCATTCAGGCAGTCCGAAGCGTTTCCGGTTGAGGTTTACGTGGTGCCAGCCCTCTCCCCGTGCTCGTTGGGGCAGATCAGCTTCGTCCGGCAGTTGCCGGACATGCCAAGCAATCTTGGCTCGTAGTTGGGGTCTCCGCTCAATTGCTGACGCAAACCACGGGTTCAAAGAGCGCCAACATAGATCTTCTGCTATAACTCGCTGCCAGGCTTTTGGCAGCTGCGGACATGGCTGACTGTGAGGCTTACGCTGCGCGAGCAATGCCTGTATCCACTTTTTTGAAAATGGCTGCTGCGTGCTCACTGCTGAATTGATCACAACAAGCCCGCGCGGTTTATCATGAGCTGCTTGCAGCTTTAATCGCCCATGATGGGACATCGAATATGCCAATCACGTCGATATTCTTCTGCCGAAGCACGCCGTGACTGCAACTCGTGACAGCAGTCCGGGTTTGGCGATAGCTCTCATCGTTCTCGCCATGACCTGCATCTCGATCAATGACATGTTGATCAAGTTTCTTTCGGGCGGCTATCCCCTCCACCAAATGGTTTTTCTGCGATCGGCGATCGGCATACTCTTCAGCCTTGTTGTCCTACAATTCGAGGGCGGCTTTAGCTTGCTGCGGACAGACCGAATCTGGCTACATCTGTTGCGCGGCCTTTGCATCGTTGGCGCTAACATGGCGTTCTTTGCCGCGATCGCCGTCATACCGCTAGCGGACGCGACGGCCCTCTTCTTCGTGGCGCCACTCTTCATCACGATCCTCGCGGTCCCCTTCCTTGGCGAACGTGTGGGCATGCGCCGGCTCGGGGCGGTGGCCTTCGGTTTTCTCGGCGTGTTGATCATGTTGCGCCCCGGCGGACTGGACGCCGAATCCGCACCGGATTGGCACATCTTCGTTCTCCCGATTGCTGCCGCTTTCGGTTACGCCTGCATGCAGATCCTGACAAGAAAGCTTGGTGTCACGTCCAAAGCCTCGGCAATGGCCGTCTATCTCCAAGGCACCTTCATCGTGGTTAGTTTGATATTTTGGGCTGTGGCCGGCGACGGCCGGTTTGCGGAAGGGATCGAGAATAAGAGTGCGATCTTCCTACTGCGCGCCTGGACCTGGCCGTCAAGTGACGACTGGTTTCCCTTTTTCCTTCTCGGCAGCTTGTCTGCTGTGATCGGCTACACGCTCTCTCAGGCATACCGTCTGGCCGATGCGGCCACGATTGCACCTTTCGAATATACGGCACTACCGCTATCGATCTTCTGGGGGTGGGTCATGTTCGGCCATTTCCCAGATCGCTGGGTGCTGTCAGGCATCGCTATGATCGCCGCCGCCGGGGTTTACGTCTTCGCGCGCGAAAAAAAGAAGTCCAGCACTATCGCAGGCTCCAGGCCATTGCGAAGGGTATAGATCACGATCAGCGATTGGGGTGCGTGCAGCGCGCCGGTAGGCAGCCTCCTCGTCAGAGAATCGCTCGGCACCACACGGCTGCTTTCCCGCAGTTTTCTGTCAAAACGCTCGGGGCAATGGTGTGCCATAAGCTGACGAAATAAAAATGTTCATTTCACGCAAGAAAATCAGATCGCGTACAATTCCATATAAAATTCAATCCAACGAAGGTCGCCTGGTGGTGTTGTCTATATGTTTGGTCAGCAAATCCGTGGCCAGGCTCCGTCGCCGGCCTTGACCGCTTTCAGGATCGCGACGTGCTCTTCGTGAGGCTGCTCGATCAGACCCGGATCGCTGACCAGGTAGTCGACGATGCGAAAGTGCATGATGCGCGCGGTACCGACATATTGCTCAGTGATGATCGACATGGCGCGCTTGAGTGATGATGGCGCCATCAGCGCCATAGGAAAGCGCTCGTTGAGCTCGATCAGCTTTCACTGATCCTGACAAGTGCGCTCTTCCTCCAGGATCGCTTCGCACGCTGCCAGCGTGTCAGCGGCATGATGGGGGATCGCATCCTCGAGGACCAGCGGCTCCAGGGCCTTACGAATGAGATTGACCTTGAAAAAATCGCTTTGATCGGGCTTCGGCGCGGTCGAAGGACCACGAGATCCTCGGTGGCGAGAATGCGGATCGCTTCTCGGATCGGCACGATGCTGACGCCGAGTTCGTTGGCAAGCGTCATGATCTTCAATTCGGAACCAGCTTCCAATTTTCCCGAAATGATCTGCTGCTTGAGCACCTCATAGATTGCACGAGGCCCATCTCCGTAATTCAGCAGCGTACTCTCCACCTTATCTCCCCGGCCAGCGGCTCTATGTTGCCCCACGGTTATCCCATGCCAAGGCCGCCGCCAACTCTCTCGTTTCACACTTCTTCCAATTTTGACGATCGATCCGGTCCTTGACTTGAGCCAACCGACCGCAACGACACCGATGAGTGTTCCTACGCTGACTGATAATAAACAATATATTAACTATCATTTTTATCTGGGGCCTATGCTTCACGGGAATCAGATGGCCTGAAGCACCCCTGAAAAGCTTCGCCTACCTGCTTGGGTTCAGGAGAAAAATAACGGCAGGCAGCCAAAGCATTCGCTGGCGTCGGACGTGCAGATGATGGCTGGCAGGAAATCCACAATGATACAGAACAGGGAGAACATTCGATGACATTTGGTTCGATGAACAGGCGCGCTCTGCTCAAGGGCACAACTGCCGCAGACGTCGCACTGATGGCGCCCAGGGATTGAACCGCACGGGTTACTGAAGGTTGTTTGGTTGGCCTTGCGATCATAGCGGGTCCCTGGTTGTCCGCATAGAAGCGGGCTTCAGCTTCCTCAGGCGGGATGTTGCCGATGGGCTTGAGAAAACGTCGATTGTTGAACCAATCTATCCATTCGAGCGTGGTTAATTCGACGGCGGATCGGCCCGACGCGCAGCATGAGCGTGATAGGTCGACAGAGCGATCGGAAGGACCCGGCAAATCGGCTCGACCCCGTATTGGTTGCAATGCTCATCGATGAACATCTTCATTTCTTCATAGGGCGGTCGAGTTTCGCCTGGGAAAAAAACGCAGACGCTTTGCGCAAGATCTTGTTGGCCTGGAGAAGCTCGCGGTTCTCCCACTCCAGCGACTTCAGGCGTGCGAGGTCATCGCTGGTCGGCCCAGTCAGAGCCGCTCCCCGATAGCCGGACAGTGACGTCGGAATTTTAAGCTACAGAATCGCGTCTGCCGGTCAGGTTCTCCATGGTCATGTCACGCCGCCATTTCGGCTGGCGGCATGCTATCAGGTTGGTGATAGACGGCATCCGGTGTTTTGCCATCATGGGCGGCGTGTGGACGTCGTTGATTGTAGAAGTCCATCCAATGCCCGATCCCGTCCCGTACCTCACGACCGCCACTCCAGGCGTGCAGGTAGACGCACTCGTATTTCAAGGATCGCCATAGCCGCTCGACGAACACATTGTCCAGCCATCGGCCCTTGCCGTCCATCGAGATGCGCACGCCGGCAGTCTTCAGCGTCTGAGTGAAGACGGTCGAGGTGAATTGGCTGCCCTGGTCGCTGTTGAAGATCTCGGGCTTGCCATGGCGATCCAGTGCCTCCTCGAGAGCGTCGACGCAGAACTCGGCTTCCATGGTGTTCGACAAGCGCCAAGCCAGGACCTTGCGGCTCCACCAGTCCATGATGGCGACGAGATACAGAAACCCGCGGGCCAGAGGGATGTAGGTGAGATCCGTGCACCAGACCTGGTTGGGGCGGTCGATCGTCAGACCGCGCAGCAGATAGGGATAGATCTTGTGGCCTGGCGCCGGTGTGCTGGTTCTCGGGCGCTGGTAGATCGGCATCAGGCCCATCTTGCGCATCAAACGGCGAACCCGCTTGACGTTGACCGGCCAGTCCTTTGCCCGCAGATGCCAGGTCATCTGCCGCACGCCATAGAACGGCGTGTCGAGAAACTGGCGATCGATCTCAGCCATGATCGCGAGGTTCTCGTCGCTCTCGCCCCGTGGCGTTGCGTAGAACGACGAGCGGCTGATCGACAGCAATCGGCATTGCCGGACGACCGACAAATCCGAGCGGTCACGCTCGACCATCGAGCGCCTCACTTGCCGGTCCATGGTTTGAGCTTTTCGGACAAAAAATCATTCGCCACTGTGAGCTCGCCGATCTTCGCGGGCAGCGCTTTGACCTTCGCCTCGTCGATCGCGGGCTCCTTCGCCGACGAGCCTCGCTCGAACAGCTCCGGCGCACCTTCCAAGAGCGCCTTCTTCCATTGATGGATCATGGTCGGATGCACGCCAAACCGGCTCGCCAGCTCCGACACCATCTGCTCGCCCTTCAGCGCTTCCAGCACCACCTTCGCCTTGAATTCAGGCTTGTACTGCTTCCGTTTCGACATCGTTGGTCTCCTCCAGTTGGCGACCAACAGACACGGTTCAGGAGCTTACGTCACTGTCCGGCTATCGGGGAGCGGCTCTATCATCCCATCGGAGGGCGTGCCCTAATCGCTTCCTCATTGATCTCGACGCCCCAGCCTGGCCCATCCGACATCACCAAATGTCCGTCTTGGATCAATGGAGGGCTCACCACCTCGTCCTTCCAGGGGACATCGTCGATGTCGATTTCCATGATGCGGAAATTGGGAATGGCGGCACAGAAATGGGCGCTCATCATGGTGGAGAGGTTGCCGAAGAAATTGTGCGGCGCGCAGTTGACCTCGTAAGCCTCGGCCATAGCGGCGTTTTTTAGGCCCTCGAGGATGCCGTTCCAGGGAATGTCGATGATCGCGACGTCCATCGCTTGAGCATCGAGATAGGGGCGGAACTGCCGGCGACCGAACAGGCTCTCGCAGGATGCTACGGGGGTTCGGCTTCTGCTTCTGATGTAAGCGAGCGCTTGCGGATCAAAACTGTCAACTTCTAGCCACATGAGGTTATAGGGCTCGATCGCGCGAGAAACCTTCAGATAGCCCTCGGTCTTGAAGTTGAAATTGAGGTCAAGGAGAAGGTCGACTTCATCGCCAGCCCCCTCGCGAAAAGCGGCCATCTGGCGCTCGATCAAATGGAGGAGTGCGCGATCGACATTAAGCTCCGGCCAACCGGGGTTGGCGGTGAAGCCCGGCTGATACATGTAGGGTTTTTCGTCGTCGATCCTGAAGATATTGGTCTTGAGCGCCGTGAAACCTTTGTTTCGCACTTCCGCGCCGAGGATCTTGATGTCATCCAACGACCGAAGTGTGGGGGTGCCCATGACGCTGGCATGGTTGATCCGATAGGAGCCGCAGTGGGACCAGTAGAGTCGAAGCCGATCACGAACCGGGCCGTTCAATAGCTCAACGACCGGCACGCCCAGTGCCCTGGCCTTGACATCCACCAGGGCATTTTCAATTGCCGCGATCGCCTGCTGAATAAGCCCTCCCGGTGCTTGCCGGGTCGCGGCGTACAGCATTGAAGAGATTCGCTCCACAGGCCGCGGGTCCATGCCAATCAGCCGCTCGGCGAGCTTCTGGATGACGGCCGTCAGTCCCCTGCTGCCATAGCTTTCATTATACTCGGACCAGCCTATGATGCCCTCATCCGTGGTGATCTTTAAGAATGACCAGACGCGCCATCCGGCATTGCAATGCAGATCCTCAATCGCTGTAATGCGCATGCACTGCTCTCCCACCAGCGGGCGGCATGGTACCCCGCTCAAATGTTTGCCCTAAAGATAGACCATAGTGCTGATCAACCGAGAGTCAGGTCGCCTCGGATAGATATGATGATAGCAGCACCGTCTGCGGCGCAGTCAGCACAATAGCTGGGGCTGAGATTGTCTGATGCTGACGCGCTTGACTAGGAAGCCTTGTGGCCGGAATGCGCCATAATGCCCGCGCGGCAAACGGTGCCGCTGGATTCGGGACCTGACCATGAACGGCCACTAGGTCTCCGACGGCATTTGCTCAGGGTATTCGGTAGTCGACCGGTGTCGCATGCCAGCCAGCTTGGCGTTTTGACCAGTAGAGATCACGGAGCCACTCGGCCACCGGGCCGATGGGTGAGGCGCCGATCTTCTGACCATCGACTTTGCTGATCGGCATCAGACCGCCCGCGGTGCTCGAGATAAAGATCTCGTCCATGCTGCTGAGCTCGCACGCTGGAATCGGAGCGAGCACGTACTCGAGATTGGTCTCAGCACAGAGCTCGAAGACGGTGTCGCGGGTCATTCCGTCTAGGCATCCCTCGGCCGGCGTGACTAGCTTTCCTTCCTTAACGGCGAACAGATTAAAGCCTGGACCTTCCGTGACGTTACCGTCCTGGTCGGTCAGGACGACAGTGTCGCCTCCGCTGTCATAAGCCTGAAATAGTCCCATCTCGAAGTCCAGCCAGTGATAGGTTTTGATGGTCGGATCGACGGAGGCGGGCGCAATGCGCTGGATTTCGCTGACAATCACATGCAGGCCACGCTGCTGCTGCTCAGTCGTAGCGATTGAGATATAGGGGACGCAGAACAGGAAGAAGTTATTTGTGGCGAGGCGAATGTCGCGACTGCCGATTGGCGGTCTGCCCCGGGTCATGATCAGCTGCAGATAGGCCTCGCGAAAGCCAGTCAGACGCACGGCCTCCATCGCGAGCTCTCGAAGACTCTGGCGATCATACGGACAGGTCATGCGGAGGCGGCTGAAGCTACGCTCGAAACGCTGGAGATGGTCTTCCAATCGAAAAAAAGCACCATTCCAGACCGAAACGGTATCCTGGCAGGCATCGGATCTTAGAAAGCCCCAGTCAAGCAGAGAGATCTGAGCTTCATGGATGGGGCAGAACACCCCTTCGACAAAGGCAATGCCATCTTTAAACTTCGACTCGATTGGCATGCCTCTTTTCCCTCCAGCGACTCAAATACTTACACGGAGATGGCGCGGCAGTCACTGCAAAACGCGCCGGCAGTTACAGCTACCGGGTCGACGGTGGACGTGCCGGTAGCAAGGCTAGATGTCATGTTTCACCCAGATCTGCCTCAACGGCCACCCGATTTTACCTCTGATGCACGGACCTCCTGAACCGACAGTGATGTGTGTCACACGTTCGGAACTAATGCGGCCGTATAATCGCTACATGATCGATAGGCGTGATGGTGGCCATATGACAGGCGAGCGGGCGGAGATATTTGAGACCTATAGATCTTCGTTCCGGATGTTGATCAGCACGATGACATTCCTAACCACAGCAGACGTGACGTTCATCGGCTATGCCATGAGCAACAAATCCGCGATGCTCATTTTTGTGGCAAGTCTCTTTCCGATAATGTCGCTGGTCGTATTGTTTATGTTTAGCCGAATTTTTGGAGCAATTTTCTTCTCGGGAATGCGGATCAGCGAGAGTGAGGGTGATGCGGCGAGCCTGTTTTTCTCCTCTTCGCTGTTGCTTGCCAAGCCCAAATTGTATCATGAACTGAAATCGATTGCAGAACTGGACGATACCTACAAGCAGCTCAATCGACTGCTGTTAGTCAAGAATAAGTTCATCCCACCGTTCTCTCTCACTATCACCCTTGTCGTTGCTCTGCTGCAGACGTGTGGCTCGCTCTTGCTGTGGCATTTTTTTGGCTGGTCGTTTCCCTAACCTACCCGATCTCGGATGAGATAACTGACACGAACTCGGCAGATAGCATCACGATCTACCGGCCTCTAGCTTCTAGCGGCAGTTTCCCAGTCATATAGGAGGCACATCGACAAGAACGCCGCTTCGTCTTGGCATGACCCTGGCCGTGTCAAAAGACCCGATTTTTCTCTAAGCTTCTCCGCCGTTACGGTTGGCATGGATGAAGCGCTACATCAAGGGCGTTTCGCGAGATCAGGGGACGCTTTTTCCAGATCATTTGGAAGACAGGGTTGGCGATGAGAATGTCGTTCGTGTGATTGACGCCTTTGTCGACGCGCTCGATCTCCCTGATCTTGGTTTCGACCTGGCGGAGGCGACAGGGCGGCCTGGTTATCATCCTTCGGTGCTGCTGAAGCTGTATGTTTACGGCTATCTCAATCGCGTGCAGTCGAGCCGGCGGCTGGAGCGCGAGACACTGCGCAATGTCGAGATGATGTGGTTGCTAGGGCGTCTTTCGCCGGATCACAAGACGATCGCCGACTTCAGGAAGGACAACGGCGAAGCGATCCGCAAGGTCTGCGCGCGGTTCGTCGAACTCTGCCGCGAGATCGGTCTGTTAGCTGTCGCCAGCGTGGCGATCGACGGGTCGAAGTTCAAGGCAGTCAACAACCGCGATCGGAACTTTACCAAGGCCAAGATGCAGCGGCGGAAGAAGCAGATCGAGGAGAGCATCTCGCGCTATCTCAACCAGCTCGACAGCGCGGATCGTCAGGAACCAAGCAGGGCCATTACGTCGAGGGTCACGCGGCTGAAAGAGAAGCTTGGCAAGCTCAAGGAAGAGATGGCGCGTCTGAATTTCGCTATGTCGGCGATGATGACGTCTACCCGGTCAGACGCTGTCGTTCGTCTCTCACAAGAGGCAAGCCGATAGCCCCAATCTCCGGCGATATGCGACGGAGGCCTGCCTCCATTGTGCCCTGAAGACAACTTGCATCTCCAGCAAGCAAAGCGTGATTGTCCGATGGGAGCATGAACATCTTTTGGAGGATGTACAGCGGCGGCTCGACGAGAATCTGCAGACGATGCGTCAGCATCGCAAGAGTTTCGAGCATCCTTTCGGCACGATCAAGATGCGGATGGGCGCAACCCACTTTCTGATGAAGCGGCTGAAGAACGTCCGTACCGAAACCGCGCTCTCTGTGCTCGACTACAATCTGACCATGTGATCAGCATCCTCGGCATCACGCCGCTGATCCAGGCGATCCGGGCATAGATTAGCCCTCTTCAGCCTCAAAAATCGATCTGTCCGCCCAAATCCGTCGATCTGACAGCATGAAAGCCATGCTGTGTCACGAAACACGAAAATCGGACATCACGGGCAACGAAACCGATGATGACGGCGGCGAGCTCAAAAAGCTGAACCCGTCCAGCCTTTTCGCAAAACCAAGACCCAGACCAGACCGTTTGCAGACGGAATCATTGTATTTAACCAATCCATCTTTTCTGCTCAAATCGGGGATCGAGAACAGAGTATGCAACTCAGGCAGGTAACCTCAGGTGGCGTAAACGGCTCTCTCATATGCCTCGTAGAGCTGCATGTAGCGAGGCTCTACGAACGGCAGTGATTGGGTCATGATGACCGCTGCGACATCATTCGCCGGGTCGAACCAATAATGCGTGTTCAGGACCCCAGCCCAAGATTGAGATCCAGCGGCTCTCATTCCCGGCACGTCGTCTTCGTTTCTCAGAAAACCAAAGCTGTGGGTGCGACGAACATCGGGTAATGGATCGCAGTCAGCCGTCACCTCGGGAACGACCGTCACCATCTTTTCGAAGGTCAAACCGTTCATATGATCGGCCAGCATGCGCTTCAAGCCGGCTTCGCTGAGCATACGGTGTCCATTGAGTTCGCCACCATTGAGAAGAAGCCGAAGAAAGCACAGATAATCCGGTGCTGAGGAGTAGAGGGCATGTCCCATGCCATAGACTTCTGGCTTGGGTGGCGGTGCAAGGTCGAAGGGGCCGAACGTACCGTCCGGGCCTCGTGCGTAAACAGACGCCAGCCTTGGTGCAAGGTCATCGCTGACCTCGAAGGCGGTGCTGGTCATGCCGAGCGGCTCGAAGATCTCCTCGCGACAATATTGATCGATCCGCCGACCATCGATCTTCTCGACCGCCTGGCCGAGCCAGTCGATGCCGGGTCCGTACCCCCAACGCGTACCTGGATCGGTCATCAATGGATAGTTTAGTGATTCTCTGGTGCCTGAGAGGATCGTGGGATGCCCCGTCGCTTCCATGTAGCGGGGCATGTCGGCATTCCAGAACTCGTATTCCAGACCGCTCGTGTGGGTTGCCAGATGGCGAAGCGTCGCCTTGGTCTTGGGGGCACGCATGACAGGCTTGCCGTCTTCGAATCGATCGAGCACCTGAAGGTCGGCAAATTCGGGCAGTATATCCTCAACGTGTGTGTCGACATCCAGCCTTCCTCGGTCGATCGCTATCATCGCGGCCAATGACCCCACGGCCTTGGTCATGGAAAAGATACGGAACACCGTTTCCTCGCCAGCCGCTTGACCATTGGCTGCCTCACCCGCAGCACCCGAATAGGTCACGCCAGCCCGATTGCCCGCCATCGCGACGACAAACGGCACGTCTTGGTTGGCGACAGCGTCATTCAAGATTGTGTCTATGCTGCTCATCAATGCCTCCCTGGCGAAAAAACGGAACCTTCTTGGCTTATCGAAGAGCTAGTCTAAGTCGGTATAGACATCGAAGGCCACAACATCTTGGGCACAGCAACGCTAAACCCGCTACCGGCCGGACATGGCACGGTTTACACATAGCGCCGAGCTTAGCTCGCGTCAGCAATGCACTGTATTTTGTTGAAAGCACCGGTTGCATGTAGATTTGGGTGCTGATTGAAGCCTTCCGTGAAGTAGGGAGGAAGGTTGATGATGGGTCCGAGGCAAGCCGCTCAAGAAGCTTGTTTTACGAGTTTTCGCTAGAGCAGCATGCTCCGTCGAACCATCTTCTTCGCTCGATCGATCGGTTCGTTGATCTCGCCGATATCCGCCAACGATGGGCGCCGTTCTATAGTTCCATCGGCCGGCCATCAGTCGATCCTGAACTGATGATCCGCATGCTTCTTGTTGGCTACTGCTTTGGCATTCGATCGGAGCGGCAGCTTTGTGAAGAGGTTCACCTAAATCTGGCGTATCGCTGGTTTTGTCGACTGGATTTGAACGATCCGGTTCCCGACCATTCGACCTTTTCCAAGAACCGGTACGGCCGTTTTTGCGACAGCGATCTCCTTCGCCACGTCTTCGAAGCCACGGTCCGTCGTTGCATCGTCGAAGGCCTGGTTGGCGGGGAACGTTTCGCTGTGGACGCCAGCCTGGTTGAAGCCGACATCAATGTCCATCATGCAACTGAACGCGAGGAATGGGATCCAACGACAATCGATCCTGATGAGGCGCCGCGGGCGGTCAGTGAGTATCTCGCCGTCCTCGACGATGCCGCCTGCGGTGCAGCAAGTGAGGTGACCTCGAAGTTCGTCGCGCACGCCGATCCGGCAGTGCGATGGGCCGGCACGAAGCGCCGTGCCGCGTTCTTTGCCTATTCGACCAACTATCTGATCGATACCGACAACGCCGTTATCGTCGATGTCGAGACAACGCGTTCTATTCGCCAAGCAGAGAGCGGAGCTGCGCGCACCATGATCGATCGGGTGATGGATCAGTTCGGCCTCTATCCGGAACGACTGATCGCGGACGCCGCCTACGGCTCAGCGCCGATGCTGAACTGGCTCGTCGAGGAGAAAGGGATCGAACCTCATATCCCCATCTTCGATAAATCGGGCCGCTCAGACGGCACCTTCGAGCGTGCGGACTTCACCTACGATCATCAAAAGGACGTCTATGTTTGTCCCGGCAGCAAGGCGTTGGAGACCCGTCGGAGAAACGACCCGACACCAAGGCCTCTGGTCTGCAAGGAGGGGTTGGTCCGCTATCGTGCGAGCAAACCCGACTGCAGCAGCTGTGCGCTCAAGGTCAAATGCTGTCCACGTCAACCGTATCGCACCGTCTTGCGCTCAGTCTACGAGAACGCTCGCCAGACGGCACGCGACATCGCCGAAACCGCCGACTACGAGGTCTCCTGCAAACTCAGAAAGAAGGTCGAGATGCTATTCGCCCATCTGAAACGCATTCTTAGGCTCGGGCGGCTGAGACTACGCGGCCCGTGCGGCGCACGCGACGAATTCCACCTTGCAGCCGCCGCCCAAAACCTCCGAAAGCTCACAAAGCTCATACCATCAAAACGACCAAAGACGGCATGCTGAGCATACCGTCTCGTTACCTCATGATGTCCGCCAACACCTGCCATCACAAAGGGCGACTTTTTCAACAAAATACACCACATCGCTGACGCAAGCTCAGGACCTGCCTTGTTCACACCTCTTGCCAGGAGCTACCCGCTGCAGGATTCGGAAATCCCGCAGCTGACATGCCGGCTAGACCTCCAACTGCATATGCGGACGACCATCAGACGTTTTCTCGGTGGTCTTGCCCGAGCTATCGATGATGCAGCTAACCCGCTGTCTCAAGTTGGAAAAGCTGCCAAACGTCACCACATCGACCGGCTCATCGAAGTGCAACGTGACACGAAATCGGTCTGGAGACGTAAGTGTCTGAACACCAGTCACTTCGCCTTCAAATGCCTGGCCCAGATATTTGCCTCGCACCTTGGCGCCAAGGGCAGCCGGACAGGACGGTGGACCATTACCGACAGCGGCATGCAGTGTGTTCCAGTCCTTGAAGCCGTATTGGTGCGCCAGCAATTCCAAAGATTTGCTGTGCGTGATCGGCTCATCGTCAGAGCTAAGCTTTGCACGCAAACGCCTAGCCTGGTTCTTCAGGGCTTCAATCGATGGAAGACGAGGGAGAGATCCGTTCATGGTTTTGCCTCATGCAGTGCTTGCATGCGGGAAAAGATTGGTGCTCGCATTGCCATCAGCCCGCATGTCACTGAAGTGGGCGGATCGGATCGTTAGATAGAGCTTCACCAAGGCTTTCGCCAGCGAGCGGCTGGGGCTCCCACCCAGACAGAGACGTAAGTAGCCCGCTCAGCATTGTCAATGTGAGGTCTATGAATAGGACCACCCAAATCTGAAACGCCCTCGCTCATCGATAACGCTAGAGCATTTTCCTATTGCGTGGAATCGATCTCTTTGATTCGACAGTGTCTGTTGACACAGCCGGGCGGGAGCGATGCCGGCACCTTTGTCGTTGGATTTGAGAGAGCGGGTTGTTGAAGCCGTCGAGAACGGAAGTTCGATCAGACAAGCAGCGCTGCGTTACTCGGTGAGCCCGTCTGCGGCGATCAGGTTGATGCAGCGGGTCGGGACGACCGGCAGCCTGGAGCCGGAGCCATCGGGCGGGCGCAAGCCGCTCTTGCTCGAGTCGCATGCCGGGGTACTGATCGGCATGGTCGATGCCGATCCCGATATGACCCTTGTCGAGATCCAAGCCGAGTTGGAGCGTCGCTTCGATGTCGTAGCCGGGCTCTCGACCCTTCATCGCATGCTGCGCCGGCTTGGTCTCAGACTAATCAAAAGTCGTTGAGAGCGGCGGAACAGGCCCGACCAGATGTCGCCATGAAACGCCGTCGCCGGCGTGCCTGGCAGCGCTTCATGGATCCGGAGTGCTTCGTCTTCATCGACGAGACCGCAACCGCGACAACATGACCAGGCGCTATGGCCGCTGCCCGTCCCATCAGCGTCCGGTTGCCAAAGCGCCCTATGGTCGAAGACCACCACCTTCGTTGCCGGGCTGAGAAAGAGCGGGATCACGGCACCGCTGGTGCTCGACGGGCCGACGACCGGCGCTGCCTTCCGCGCCTATGCCGAGCAGTTTCTCGCGCCGACACTCAAACCAGGCGATGTCGTGGTCATGGACAACCTGTCGGCGCACAAGGTCGCCGGCATCCGTCAGGCGATCGAAAGCGTTGGCGCGTCGGTTCTCTACCTGCCGCCCTACAGTCCCGATCTCAAGCCGATCGAGCAGCTCTTCGCCAAGATCAAGGCCATCCTGCGTACGCTTGCGGCAAGATCCAAAGAGGCCCTTTAGAACGCTATCCGCGTGGCCCTCGAACGATGTGATGATGACGAATTCAAAGGCTATCTCCGTCATTGCAGATATGGATCTACGTCAATGAAAAATGCTCTAGCCTTGGATTTTGGGCTCTGTATAGCGAGTAGCGCCTACGATGCCTCGATGGGGTTACTCGCAGATATGGCGGTCATGGCGATGAAGAGTAGCCGCAATCGGCTCATCGAGGCCATGTCGGCCGCAAAAAACGCGGCTAAGGCCTCCCTATGGGTCCTGATCGCCTCCAAGAGCGGCTTGATGTCGAGGATCTTGATGATCCGCTTGATGTTGTAGGCAAGCACATAGAGGCTCATCTCGGCACCGACCCGCTCTTTCGTCCGGGTGAGGAAGTGGGTGGCACCCATCCAGGATTTGAGCGTGCCGAAGGGGTGTTCGGCCGTACATCGGCGCACCGCCATCTTTTCAGGATCGAGATCGAGACGCCGCGGGGCCGCTTCCACCACCGCCTCGTGCTCCCAGCGTTTGATGCGACGCATCTTGCTGGTCGTACATTGCTCCTTGAGGGGACATGCTGCACATGCCGTTGTCCAATAGAATGAGAACGTCTTGCCACGTTCGTTCGCGTGGCAATGCCAAGTCAGCGTCTCGCCCGCTGGACAACGATAAGCATCCTCGTCAGGCAGATAGACAAAATCCTGCTTGCCGAAAAGCCCCTTGGCCTTGCTGCCTGAGGTCTGTGGCTTGGGCACGAAAGTGGTAATGCTGGCTTCATCGCAGGCCCGAAGCTGCTCGCCGTCGAAATAGCCACGATCCGCCACCACCGTCAGATCATCGGCGCCGATGATGTCCTTTGCACGCGTTGCCATCTCAGAAAGTTGACCGCTATCAAGGCCAGTCTGGGTGATTTCATGATCGATGATGAGATGGTGCGTAGCATCGACCGTGGCTTGAACATTGTAGCCGACCATGCCGGTTCCGCGGCCACTGGTCATCATCGACCGAGCATCGGGATCGGTCAGCGATAGCTGCTTGTCCTCGACCTCGGGCATCTGGGCTTCAAACTGTTTCAGCTTCTCGGTCTGCTCCAAACGCCTCTTCATCTTAGCGACCGTGAAGTTCAGATCCCGGTTGTTCACCGCCTTGAACTTGCTGCTGTCGATCGCAACCAGACCGTCGGCAAACAGATCCAAGTTCCGACAAAGCACCACGAACTCCCGACAGACCCCGCGCAAGGCTTCAGAGTTCTCCTTCCGAAAGTTCGTGATCGTCTTGAAGTCCAGCATTAACCGGCCGGTTAGCCACATCATCTCGATGTTACGTGGGTCTCCTTCTCCAGCCGACGGCTCGATGCAATCCGGTTCAGATAGCCATAGATGTAGATCTTCAAGAGCACCGAGGGATGATAGGATGGCCGCCCCGTCGCTTCCGGCACCACACCGTTGAAACCAAGCTCGCCGAGATTAAGCGCATCGACAAAAGCCTCAATCACGCAAACCGGATTGTTTTCGTCAACATACTCATCAAGTGAGGCGGGCAACAACGTACTCTGCTTACGAGCCTCCCCCTCGATAAACCGTTTCACCACCAATCACCGACTTCGAATTGAAGGCACTACAACAGATCACCCATTTTGACAAAGCCTTGACCCTTTCCGGAAGTTACCGGGCGATAACATCACTTCGTCTTGCTAGGCTCGATCATTCGCTTCATCGCCTTCTAGTTTTTCTCGCAGTGCGATGATTGCACGATGCATCGCCTGTAAATCGTTGGCAGGCAACCCCTTTGACAGTTGATTGACCCAGGGTGTTTGCAAATCCATGGCGGCATTGAACGCGTTTAGCCCGTAATCTGTAAGCACGACCAACTGTGCTCGGCGGTGATGCGGATTGGGTTCGAGAGCGACTAGCCCCTCTTTCTGTAAGTCGTTGACTATCCTCTGCACATTCTGCCGGTTTGCACCGAGATCGCGGGCAAGCCAGGCCACGGGTTGCGGATGTTCGGCAGCGACGATGGCGCCGAGGATCTGCCACCGTGCACTCGTTAGCCCGAGAGGTGCCACCAGACGATCGCCAGCTCTCAAAATCAGGCTGTTGAGCCGGAAAAGATCCAGCATGAGGTTCGTCAGAGTCTCGCCGGCGGACGTTCGCGAGTCATTTTGCATATGTCACCATAAGATTGCATTGACATCATGGTGTCAATTTATTATGTGATAATCATGTCATTCTGACATCATACATCTAATTTGGAGGCATGTCATGCTTCAACTCAGAGCCATGAACCCAGCCTTCCCGATCGAACGTCAGCTACGCCTTGAGAAAGGGCCGGTTGTCCTCGTCAATCTGTTCACCCTGGACAAGGCTGAAGAAGCAGCGATGCTCGAAGCCTGGACCGATGACGCGCAATTTTTGCAACGCCAGTCTGGCTTCATCTCGACCCAACTCCACCGTGCCATCGGAGAAGGTTGCGCCTACTTGAACTACGCCATCTGGGAGTCGAACGCAGCGTTCCGTGCCGCATTTGAGCACCCGGAATTTCAGACAAAACTCTCCGATTACCCTTCGTCCGTTATCTCGGCGCCGCACCTATTCAAGAAGATCGCCATACCAGGCATCTGCGTTACATGAACGTATTCGCCGGAGAGAGGCATCAGTCATGATGAAATTCATCCATCCTATCGCCGGTGTAGTCGCGATTGTCATGATCGCTATTTTCTGGCTCTCGACTGCTGTCAGCGAACTATTCGGTTCACAGGCGTTTGTAGTAGCCATCAAGACCATGATTCCTTGGGGCTTTCTGATCTTGATTCCAGCCTTGGCCGGCGCCGGAGGAACAGGCTTCCAGCTCGCCCGTGGGCGCCGTGTTGGCCTGGTTGGCGCCAAAGCGAAGCGCATGCCGCTTATCGCCCTTAATGGCATTCTCGTGCTTATCCCTTGTGCATTCTTCCTCGCAGATAAGGCGCAAGCTGGTGCCTTCGATACTAGCTTTTACTTGGTGCAAGGCCTCGAACTTCTGGCAGGCGCAGCGAACTTCACATTGCTCGGACTAAACATGCGGGACGGAATGAGAATGAAAGGCCGTCTTCGCCGTAAGCCAGACTAGATCCGCAAACATTTGCTCGAAATACGGAACAAGAGATTTATGGACCTCATATCAACAATTGAGGTCCACGTTGAATGTCGGCTTACGGCACGTTTTGCGCACGAGCTTTTTCCGAGCTACGTGAACCTGGCCAAGCCAATCTCTGTAAGGATTGCGTGAACGTCAGACACAAGGAGAAACAGAACCTCTCCACGATTTCTGCAACAACCACTCCTCCTTCTTGGTTAGGAGAGCACTCCTTGGGCTTCGACGAACGCCTTTAACAGACCTTCTCGGCCGATATGGCCGATACCGTCGCGGATGTCAGCCTCGATCGCCTTGCGCAGGGCTACGGAATCGCGCTTTCGGAGCGCGACGATCGCCTCCTTATGACGGTCGACGCGGTAATAGTCTCTCAAATCCACTGCTGCCAAGCGAAGAAACGGGCCGAGCTGCAGCCAGACGCTTTCGATCATGGGCATGGCCTGCTGGTGCGGATTGGCCTGGAACAGCCGCGCGTGGAAGGCCTGGTTGGTGATGATCGTATCCTCGTAGCGATTGTTCTCGAACGCCTGGTCAAGCTCGCCGTCCAGGGCTTCGAGCTCATCGATTATTTTGTCGCTGATATAGGGTAGTGCCCGTTCCGCGGCATGGGTTTCAAGAGCGATGCGCAATGTCAAAAGCTCCTCGAACTTTTGCACCGTCATCTCCGGCACCATCACCCGGCGATTATCGAGGACAGCGAGGCCGCGCTCGGCGGAAAGACGACGAAGCGCTTCTCTAATCGGCGTCGGGCTTACCTGCAAGGTCTCGGCGAGCCCACGGATGGTCAGTGCAACTCCGGGGCTCACGGCACCGGTCATAATCGAACGCCGCAAACGTCGATAGGCCCGCTCCTGCACGGTTTCGCCCGAGCGTGTCGACCGACTCGATAAGATCAAATCATCCGACATGTGCATAGCGCCGCATTTCCTTTTTTGTCCGAGACGAGCGCCTCCATCCCCTTCATAGCCGATCAGAATGATATCACAAACATCAAATCCAGATCTTGACAGCATAAATGTGATCACATTATTGATAATGAAATCACTAAACTGAGGATATCAGGCGTGGCTAGAACAGGGCAGTCTGGAAAGGAGCGCGCATCGCACCGGCTCATGGACGGCCCTGACGGCGACCATGTCATCGCCGCAATCCCAGATATCAACGGCGTCTGGCGCGGCAAATGGCTGCCGACGAACCTGATCGACAAGGCGATGCAAGGCGGCCTGCGCATGCCACTCTCCACGTTGGTGGTCGACATCTGGGGGCGGGACGTGATCGGCAGCGGGCAGGTGTTCGAGACCGGCGACAGCGACGGCATCGTGCAGCCGACCGAGCGCGGGCTCGTGCCCGTGAATTGGATGGATCGGCCGACAGCCTATTTGCCTCTTTGGATGGCGAATGAGGATGGCAGCCCTTATGACGGCGATCCGAGGCGGACGCTGGCTGCGGTCGTCGAGCGCTTTCGCGCCCTAGGGCTGACACCGGTCACGGCGACCGAGCTGGAGTTCTATCTGATCGATCCGAAAAAACATCGGCCCCGCCCGCCGAAATCGCCGGTTAGCGGCGAGCGCCTGGCCTCCGACGACGTTCTTTCCGCAGACGAGCTCGACGCTTTCGGCGGATTCCTAGCCGATGTCTATGCCGCATGTGCGCAGCAAGGCATACCAGCCGAAGCCGCGATCTCGGAAAATGGCTGCGGTCAGTTCGAGGTGAATTTCAGCCATGCCGATGATCCGCTACGCACGGCGGACGACGCCCTTTTGTTCAAGCGGCTGGTCAAGGGCATCGCCAGGCGCCACAAGCTTGCGGCCTCCTTCATGGCCAAGCCCTATGGCGAAGAAAGCGGCAATGGCTTCCACATCCATTTCAGCCTTCTCGATAACGCCGGCCGGAATGTGTTCGACGATGGCAACGCTGAGGGCAGTGATGTCCTGAAACACGCGGTCGGCGGCCTTTTGACGGCGATGGACGAGTCGATGCTGCTATTCGCGCCCCATCTCAACTCCTATCGGCGGCTGCGCGCAGGCACCCATGCACCGGTGACACGCGCCTGGGGCTATGAGAATCGGACGGCGGCAATCCGCATCCCAGGCGGTTCGTCCAAGGCCCGTCGGATCGAGCATCGAGTGGCCGGTGCGGACGCCAACCCCTATCTGGTGTTGACCGCCATGCTCGGTGCCGCACTGATCGGCATTGAGCGACAGATCGCGCCGGATCAACCGATTGCCGGCAACGCCTATGCGCAGGACCTCCCTTCCTTGCCAACCGATTGGGGATCAGCACTCGGCGCATTCGAGCAGGGAGAGTTGATCGGCGACATTCTCAATCCGACGCTCACAGGCATGATCTCGGCCTGCAAACGCCAGGAGATGGCGCGCTTTGCCGCCGAGGTCACCACGCTTGAATATCAAAGCTATCTGGACGGGGTGTGATGCCGGCGGGATCCGCTGGCTATGCCGGAGACGGTGCCTATCCCGAGAGCTACTACGCGGCCTCCGCCAACACCGCACCGGACCGCCCTCCCCTATCGGAAACGGTAGAGAGCGATATCTGCATCATCGGCGCTGGCTATAGCGGCCTTTCCGCTGGGCTCCATCTCGCTGAAAAGGGTTACCAGGTCAGAATTCTCGAAGGCGCCAAAGTCGGCTGGGGCGCTTCCGGGCGGAATGGCGGTCAGATCGTGAACGGGTTGAATGCCGGCCTCGATGTGATCGAGCGGCGCTATGGCGCGGACGCCGCCGGCTTTATCGGCAAAACGGCGCAAGAGGGTGCCGCAATCATCCGCAAGCGTGTCAAGGCCTACAATATCAGTTGCGACCTCAAGGACGGCAATCTGTTCGCCGCGCTCAACACCAGGCAGATGCGCGATCTCGAGGCCAAGCAAACACTCTGGCGCCGCCACGGCATGGACGACCACGAGTTGCTCGATAAGGAGGCGATCCGTCACCATATCGGCTCGGAGGCCTATGAGGGCGGCATGATCGACCATTCCGGCGGTCACATGCATCCGCTGAACCTGGCGCTCGGCGAGGCCCTCGCCTTCGAGAAGCTTGGCGGTGTCATTCACGAGCAATCTCCGGTGATCGAGATCGATGGCCAGGGCGCCAAGCCCATTGCGAAGACCGTCGGTGGCGAGATGTCTTGCAACACGCTCTTGCTCTGCGGCAACGCTTATCTTGGCAAGGCGGTGCCTGCGCTAGCGCCAAGGGTCATGCCCGTTTCGACCCAGATTGTCGCAACCGAGCCCCTGGGTGAGGATCGCGCCGATAATCTGTTGCCGACCGATCTTTGCGTCGAAGATGTCCGCTACATCCTCGACTACTACCGTCTTTCGGCCGACCGGCGGCTGCTGTTCGGCGGCGGCACGGTCTATGGCGGCACCGATCCCGCGGATATCGTGGCGAAGCTTCGCCCGAACCTGGAAAAAGTCTTTCCACAAATGAAAGGGGTCAAGATCGACTACGCCTGGAGCGGCAATTTCGCCCTGTCCTTCTCGCGTGTGCCGCAATTGGGGCGTCTCGGCGACAATGTCTATTTCGCCCATGGCTATAGCGGCCACGGCGTGACCGGCTCCCATCTATTCGGCCGCATCCTGGCCGAAGCGGTTGACGGTGATCTCAGCAGATTCGACGTTTTCGCGAGGCTTCGCTGGTTTCCCTTTCCGGGAGGTCGGCTTTTTCGCGTGCCATACTCGGTTATGGGGTCTTGGTGGTATGGCCTTCGCGATGCGCTTGGAGTTTAGTAAACCTAGCACAAACAGGGAGATAGGTATGAACAAGAACGTCTTGCTGGCTGGCATCGCGGCAATCGCGATAGCGGCCCATACAGCCCACGCGGAGGAGGAGCCGGTCCTCAACGTCTATAACTGGTCCGACTATATCGCCGAGGACACCATCGAGAAATTCGAGGCGGCAACCGGGATCAAGGTCAATTATGACGTCTTCGACAGCAATGAGGTGCTGGAAGCCAAGATGCTGGCAGGAGGATCCGGCTACGATGTGGTGGTGCCGTCATCCAGCTTTCTTGCCCGCCAGATCGTAGCCGGCGTTTTTCAGCCGCTCGATACGTCCAAGCTCGCCAATAGCGGCAACCTGGACCCGACGATCAGCGAACTGGTCGCGCAGCACGATCCGGGCAACGAGCATTCGGTCAACTATTTGTGGGGGACCACGGGCGTCGGCTATAACAAACCCGCCATCGAGGAGCGCATGGCGGATGCCCCCCTCGAAAGCTGGGACATGGTGTTCAATCCTGACGTCGTCGCTAAGTTCGCAGACTGCGGCGTGTCCATGCTTGATGCGCCTTCCGAGATGGTCTCCGCCGTACTGCACTATCTGGGCCTCGACCCGAACAGCGAAGACAAGGACGATCTGGCCAAAGCCGAAGAGCATCTCCAGAAGATCCGGCCACATATTCGCTACTTCCATTCGTCTCAGTACATCAACGATCTTGCCAATGGTGACATCTGTCTGACAGTGGGCTGGTCAGGCGATATCCTGCAGGCGCGCGATCGTGCCAATGAAGCCGGAAAAGGGGTCGAGGTCGTGTACACGATCCCGACCGAAGGAGCGATGATGTGGTTCGACATGCTGGCGATCCCGGTCGATGCGCCCCATCCGGGCAACGCCCACAAATTCATCGACTTTCTGATGAGCGCCGAGGTCATGGCCGACATTACCAGCTACGTTTCCTTTGCCAGTGGCAATGAGGCGTCGCTCGCCTATGTCTCCGAAGACGTCCTGAACGATGAGGCGGTCTATCCCTCGAAGGACGTCATTGCCAAGCTTTATGTCCCGCGGATCAATACCCCGAAATACGATCGGATTCGCACCCGGGCCTGGACCAAGGTCAAGACGGGTCAGTAATTTGAAGGGCTGGCGGCAATAACCAGTTGCCGCCAGTCCAATGTAAAAAATGGGAGGCTGTTATGGTCGACAGCGGTCAATCCATCGCCGACACAAAACCGTGGGAAGATCCTGGCGCAACGCCTTACATCCGGATCAAGAACATCACGAAGAAATTCGGCGAGTTCACGGCGGTCGACAATGTCTCTCTGGATATCTACCACCGCGAACTGTTTTGCCTGCTCGGCGGCTCGGGCTGCGGCAAGTCGACCTTGCTCAGGATGCTTGCCGGTTTCGAGATGCCCACCAGCGGCTCGATCGAGATCGATGGTCAGGACATGGCCGGCGTGCCGCCCTATGAGCGACGCGTGAACATGATGTTCCAGTCCTACGCGCTGTTCCCGCATATGACCGTCGAAAAAAACATCGCCTACGGCCTGAAACGAGACCGCGTGCCGTCTTCGGAAATCGCCGATCGCGTCGGCGAGATCCTGGCACTGGTCCAGCTCGAGTCGTTCGCCAAAAGGAAGCCGCACCAGCTTTCCGGCGGTCAGCGTCAGCGAGTGGCGCTGGCGCGCGCCTTGGTCAAACGGCCGAAACTGCTGCTGCTTGACGAGCCGCTCGGCGCCCTCGACAAGAAGCTGCGCGAGGAGACGCAATTTGAGCTGATGAAAATTCAGGAAGACCTCGGCGTTACCTTCGTTGTCGTCACCCATGACCAGGAGGAGGCCATGACGCTCTCCAGCCGGATCGGCGTCATGGATCGCGGCGAAATCGTCCAGGTCGACGAGCCCCACAATATCTACGAATATCCGAAGTCCCGCTTCGTCGCTGATTTCATCGGCTCGGTGAATATGTTCGAAGGCCGCGTGGTCGAAGATGCCGAGGACCACGTCGTTATTCAATCCTCCGAAACCGGCGGCGAAATTTATGTCAGCCATGGCGTCAGCTGCACGCCCAATCAAAAGCTCTGGTTCGCGCTTCGCCCGGAGAAGGTCACGCTCACCCGCGAAAAGCCTGAGACCAGCCGGAACGTAGCAGCGGGCTTGGTCGAGGACGTGGCTTATATGGGCAATCTCTCGATCTATCGGGTGATGCTGGACAGCGGCAAACGCATCCAGGTGACCAAGCCCAATCTGGAACGCCATGACAGGGGCAGCATTCGCTGGGATGAGACGGTCTATGCGACCTGGGGCGATGCGGCCGGCATCGTGCTGCTGTCATGAGTGCCGCGACAGAAACCCAGGGGCGCACGCCGCCGCAGGGCTGGACGGCCAGGCTCTTGAGCCGCCTTGGCTTTAGCGGTCGCGCTCTGGTCATCGCGGTGCCGACCTTGTGGCTCCTGGTCTTCTTCCTAATCCCGTTTGCGGTGGTCTTGAAGATCTCGCTGTCCGAGGCGCTGATCGCGCGCCCGCCTTACGCCCCGCTTTATGAATGGGACGAGGAAGGCCGGCTGCTGCTGTCGCTGAACTTCAGCAATTACAGCTATCTCTGGGAGGACAGCCTCTATTTCTTCGCCTATCTGGAATCGATCAAGATCGCAGTGGTCTCGACGATACTCTGCCTCCTGATCGGCTACCCGATGGCCTACTATATCGCGCGCGCACCCGAGCGGACACGCAACGTTCTGCTCATGCTGGTGATCCTGCCGTTCTGGACGTCGTTCCTGCTGCGCGTCTATGCCTGGATCGGCATCCTGAAGAGCAACGGGCTGATCAACAATTTCCTGATGTCGCTCGGCATCATCTCCGCACCGCTAAACATGATGCAGACCGACTTCGCGGTTTATGTCGGCGTCGTCTACACTTATCTGCCGTTCATGATTCTGCCGCTCTATGCGAACCTGGCGAAGCTCGACAACGACCTCCTGGAAGCCTCTGCGGATCTCGGCTCGAAGCCGATGACTACCTTCTTCACGATCACCCTCCCCTTGTCAGTGCCGGGAATCCTCGCCGGGTCGATGCTGGTGCTGGTCCCTGTCATCGGAGAGTTTGTCATCCCGGCGCTGCTCGGCGGTCCCGATACGCTCATGATCGGCCGCGTGCTCTGGGACGAGTTCTTCTCGAACCGGGACTGGCCGGTTGCATCGGCCGTTGCCATCGTCATGCTGTTGTTGATGGTGATTCCGATTATGGCGATGCGCAGTTCCGCCGGCAGGGAGACGGCGTCATGACCAGACGGTCCTATTTTCTTCCCATCGCCGCGGTTCTCGGCTTCGCCTTTCTCTATCTCCCCATCGCCAGCCTGGTGATTTACAGCTTCAACGAGTCCAAGCTCGTGACCGTTTGGGGAGGATTCTCGACCAAATGGTATGGCGAACTGTTTCGCGATCCTCAGATCCTGGGTGCGGCCTGGGTCAGCCTCAAGATCGCGGCGGTCGCGGCGACGATTGCGCTTTGTCTCGGCACGATTGCCGCCTTCGTGCTCACGCGCTTTCGCCGCTTCCGCACCAAGACCCTCTTGAATGGCATGGTCACCGCACCGTTGGTGATGCCGGAGGTGATCACCGGCCTATCCCTCCTTTTGCTGTTCGTCGCTATGGAGGCGCTGCTCGGCTGGCCGGCAGGTCGGGGGCTGCTGACCATTATCATCGCGCATACCACCTTTTGCATGGCCTTCGTCGCCGTGGTCGTGCAATCGCGCCTTGCGGACCTGGATGTCTCGATCGAGGAGGCGGCGATGGATCTCGGCGCCTCGCCGGTCCGGGTGTTCTTCGATGTGACCCTGCCGATGATCGCACCCGCTTTGGTGTCCGGCTGGCTCCTCGCCTTTACCCTTTCCCTCG
Organism: Geminicoccaceae bacterium; assembly: GCA_965204405.1. Classification (GTDB taxonomy): domain Bacteria; phylum Pseudomonadota; class Alphaproteobacteria; order Geminicoccales; family Geminicoccaceae; genus JANQPX01. The sequence continues at coordinate 2,400,847 of CBDBEN010000005.1, read as the reverse complement.
ACGATCTGGTGATCGCGAGCTTCGTCTCCGGCCCCGGCGCCTCGACCTTGCCGATGGTCATCTTCTCCAAGGTCCGGCTCGGCGTCAGCCCCGATGTCAATGCGCTTGCGACCATCATCATCGGGCTGGTCGCTACAGGCATCCTGGTCGCGATGTTCCTGATGCGACGGGCAGGCGCCCGCGGGCGGGACTTGGAGACAGTGCGTTGATGGTGGCAGCGAAACGGAACCTGACATGACCGAAGATCAAGGCGATCGCGCCTTTCGTTCTAACGAGCTGCGCGGCCGCTGGCCCGAAATGACCTATGGCGGTGCGCTCAGCTTTCTGCGCCGCCGCTACACGCGCGATCTCGATGGAGCCGAGGTGGTGGTGAGCGGCGTGCCCTACGATGCTTCCGTTACCTTTCGGCCCGGTTGCCGCCTTGGACCGCAGGCCATTCGCGCGGCCTCAGTGCAGCTCGCCGAGCTCAAAGCCTTTCCTTTCGGCTTCGATCCCTTCGAGCATCTTTCAGTGATCGATTTCGGCGATTGTTTCGTCGATCCCCATCATCCCGAAACGGTGCCCGCGACGATCGAGGCCCATGCCGATCATATCTTGGCGAGTGGTGCGCGCATGCTGACTTTTGGCGGCGATCACTTCGTCGCCTATCCGCTGATCAAGGCGCACGCCAAGACGCACGGTCCCATCGCCCTGGTGCAGTTCGATGCCCATTGCGACACCTGGCCCGATGACGGCGACAGGCTTGACCACGGCACCATGTTCGCCCGCGCGACAGCGGAGGGTGTCATCGACGTCGCACGATCGACCCAGATCGGCCTTCGCACCTATAACGACAGCGACCACGGCTTCGAAATCCTGACCAGCCCCTGGGTGCATCGAAACGGCATCGACGCAGCCCTGGAGATCATCCAAGCCCGTGCCGGCGATGCACCGGTCTACATCTCGTTCGATGTGGACGGCCTCGACCCCGCCTTCGCCCCCGGAACCGGAACGCCGGTCAGCGGCGGCCTGGCGAGTTGGCAGGCGCTAGAGCTAATCCGGGGGCTGGCAGCCCTCAACCTGATCGGCATGGATGTGGTCGAAGTCTCACCACCCTATGACCGCGCCGAGATCACGGCGATCGCCGCCGCCACGGTTGCCCATGACTGGCTTTGCCTGCTCGCCGAGAAGAACGGTGCAAAACGCCACGCCGTTGGCCGGCTTTAGCGTTTCAGGAGTTCACGATGAAGATCGGTATTCTGCAGACCGGCAAGGCGCCCGAAGAGCTTCAGGGGAAACACGGCGATTACCCCGCCATGTTCGAGCGCCTGCTCGGCGATCCTGATTTCACTTTCGAAACCTGGCCGGTGGTCGATGGCGTCTTTCCCGACAGCTCTGACGAATGCGACGGCTGGCTGATCACCGGCTCCAGACACGGCGCTTACGAGGATCACGACTGGATCCCGCCGCTCGAGGATTTTCTGAGGCGAGTCTACGCCGCCGGCGTACCGACCGTCGGTATCTGCTTCGGCCACCAGATCCTGGCGCAGGCGCTTGGCGGCAAGGTGGAAAAGTTCGAAGGTGGCTGGTCGGTCGGGATCGAGGGCTATGCGATCAACGGCGTCGGCGAGGAGGTCCAGGTGGTTGCCTGGCACCAGGACCAGGTCACCCAGCTGCCGAATCCCGCGAAACTGCAAACCGGAGTAGAGGTTGTCGGCTCATCGCCCTTTTGCCGCTACGCGGCGCTTGCCTATGGCGACCGCGCCTGGTCGATCCAACCGCACCCGGAAATCGACAGTGATTTCATGACAGATCTGATCGAGACTCGCGGCAAGGTCCTGCCGCCGCAGATCGCGGCAAAAGCCAATGCGAGCCGTCACCGCCCCCTCTCCACGACCCGCGTCGCCAGCCACATCAAGGCCTTCTTCAAGGGAGCGCGCTCGACATCGTAGCGATCACCGCGGCTGCGTCAGAGCCTGTCGCGGAGTGAGTACCAGACCATAGCCAGAACCAGGAGGGGCCAGCGAAGGGTGGTGCCGCCCGGAAAACGGGGGGTCGGGACATTGGCGAGGAGGTCGAATTGTTCAGCCTGGCCTGCTATCGACTCTGCGGCGAGTTTACCGCCCAGGGTCGCCATAGCGACACCGTGGCCGGAATAGCCGGCGGCACTCAGGATGTTGCCCTCTAGCCGGGCGAAGTGGGGCATGCGGTTCATTGTGATACCAAGGGTACCGCCCCAGGCATAATCGATGCGCGTGTCCTTGAGGTTTGGATAGATCTCGAGCATCGGTTTTCGCACCAGGGCCTTGATGTCCCTCGGGAAACGGTAGCCATAGCTCTCGCCACCGCCGAACAGGAGGCGACGGTCCTCGGATAGGCGAAAATAGTTGATGACGAACTTGCTGTCGGCGACTGCGTGATTGTCCCGGATCAGATTTCTTGCGGTCGCTTCGTCCAGGGGCTCGGTGGCGATGATGAAATTGTTGATCGGCATTACCCGATCGGCGATCTGGCCGTCGAGGTGGCCGAGATAGCCGTTGCAGGCGAGAAGGACCTGATCGGCGGTGATCTCAGCCTGATCCGTGCTGACTTTGGCCGGCGATATCTTCGCAAGGCCGGTGACGCGCGAGCGCTCGAAGATGCGGACACCCAGGGCGGACGCCGCTCTGGCAAGGCCAAAGGCGTAGCGGAGCGGATGGATATGCCCGCCACCCCTATCCAGCGTACCGCCGTGATAGGCGGGTGAGCCGACCAGGCTCCGCAGCTCCTCGCGGTCCAGTGGGCGGATCAGGTCATAGCCGTAGTGATCCTGGAGCTTCCTTGCATAGGCATGGCTTTCCGGCACGAAGCGGGCACGGTGATCAGCGTGGATGATTCCATCTGCAAAGCCACAGTCAATAGCGTGGGCCTGGATCAGATCCTTGACCAGCCGGACAGAGTCCAGGGAGAGGTCCCAAAGGGCGCGGGCGCACTCAGCGCCCACCATCTCCTCCAATTCGTCCTGATGGATCCGCTGGCCGGTGCCGACCTGTCCGCCATTACGGCCGGAGGCACCGAAGCCGACGCGATGGGCGTCCAGCAGCACGACGTCATAGCCGGCTTCAGCCAGATGCAGGGCGGCGGAAAGACCGGTGAAGCCGGCACCAACGATGCAGACATCGGCGCGGACAGCACCCTTTGCCTGTTCGAACGGCTCGAGCGCTTCGGCAGTCGCCGCATAGTAGGAGGCGGGATAGGCGCCGGGGCGATCGTTGGCGGTGAGAATGTCCATGCGCCAGCCGCTCAGGCGGTCTTGAGAAGACCGTCCTCCTTGATCTCGGCGTAGGTCTGATCGAGGGACTGCACGGCGCGCTCGATCAGCCGATCGATCTCCGCCTTGGTGACCACCAGTGGCGGCGCGATGATCATGCGGTCGCCGACATGGCGCATCACCAGGCGGTTGGCGAAGCAATGGGTGCGGCAGCGAAGACCGACCTCGCCCGGCGCACCGGCAAAGGCCGCGCGAGAAGCCTTGTCGGGGGTGAGAGCAATCGAGCCCATCATGCCGACGATCCCGGCTTCACCCACCAGCGGATGATCGCCGAGCGCTCGCCAGCGTTCGGCAAGATAGGGGGCGGTATCGTCGCGCACGGTATCGATGATGCGCTCTTCCTGCAGGATGCGCAGATTTTCCAAAGCGACGGCCGCGGCGACCGGATGGCCGGAATAGGTGTAACCGTGAATGAACTCGCCCGCTTCGGCGATGACCTCGGCGACCTCGTCGCTGACCATGGAGCCACCGATGGGCTGGTAGCCGGAACTCAGCCCCTTGGCGATGGCCATGATATCAGGGCGAATGGCAAAGGTCTCGGAGCCGAACCAGTTGCCGGTGCGCCCGAAGCCTGTGATCACCTCATCCGCGATCAGCAGGATCTCGTGGGCATCGCAGATACGCTGGATTTCCGGCCAGTAGCTCTCCGGCGGAATGACCACGCCGCCGGCCCCCTGCACCGGCTCGGCGATGAAGGCCGCGACCCGGTTTTCGCCCAGCTCCTGAATGGCAGCCTCCAGCTGGCGAGCCCGCTCCAGCCCGAATTCCTCGGGGTTCTGGTCACCGCCCTCGGCGTACCAGTGGGGCTGGTCGATATGGTGGATGTCCGGGATGGGCAGGCCGCCCTGGGCATGCATCGGCTTCATACCGCCGAGGCTGGCACTGCCAACGGACGAGCCGTGATAGGCGTTCTTGCGGCTGATGATGATGGTCTTGTCCGGCTTGCCCTTGGCCGCCCAGTAATGGCGGACCAGGCGGATATTGGTGTCGTTGGCTTCGGAACCGGAACCCGCGAAGAAGACGTGGTTGAGATCATCAGGCGCCAGCTCGGCCAGCTTGGCGGCAAGAGCAACTGCCGGTGGGTGGGTCGTCTGGAAAAAGGTGTTGTAATAGGGAAGCTCGCGCATCTGCCGAAAGGCGGCCTCGGCCAGCTCGTCCCGGCCATAGCCGATATTGACGCACCAAAGCCCAGCCATGGCATCCAGCATGTCGACACCCTCGGAATCGGTGAGCGTCGCTCCCTTGGCGCGCACGATCACTCGGGCACCCTTTTCGGCGAGCTCGCTGCCCGCGGTGAAGGGATGCATATGATGCGCCGCATCCAGGGCCTGAAGTTCCCGGGTCGGCAGATGGTTCGAGATCACGGTCACGTCGGTGGCTCCCTGAATGATCACGCCTTTTCTCGGCGCTCAAACGTTCAACAGCAGATGCTCGCGCTCCCAAGGGGAGATTTCGCGCTCGAACTCCAAGAGCTCGGCGTTCTTGACGGCGGCGTAGAGCTGGCAGAATTCGTCGCCCAGGACATCGCGCAGGGTCTGATCATTCTTGAAGCCGTCCAGCGCCTCGGTCAGGTTGCGCGGCAGCACGGCACCTTTTTCACCCATATCACCAAACGCTTCCGCACGCGGCTCGACCCTGTCTACCATGCCGAGATAGCCGCAAGCGAGGCTGGCGGCGATCGCGAGATAAGGGTTGCTGTCGATGCCGATGATCCGGTTCTCCACACGCCTGGCCGAAGCCGGCGAATTCGGAATGCGCAGGCCGGTGGAACGGTTGTCGGCGGCCCATTCGAGATTGACCGGGGCACTCATGCCGGCGGTGAAGCGCCTATAGGAATTGACGAAAGGAGCGAGCAGCGGAAGGGTCGACATCAGGTGGTGCTGCGATCCGCCGATGAAATGGCGAAACGCGTCGGACGGCGCGCCCTCGGCATCGGAGAAGACATTCTCGCCGGTTTTGGTGTCGACCACGCTCTGGTGGATGTGCATGGCGCTTCCGGGCTCGTCGCGCATGGGCTTGGCCATGAAGGTTGCGAACGTGCCGCTCTTGAGGGCGGCCTCGCGGATCGCGCGCTTGAAATAGAAGACCTGATCGGCGAGATCCAAGGGATCGCCATGTCTGAGATTGATCTCGATCTGCCCGGCACCGCCTTCCTGAATGAGCGTGTCGATGGTCAGTCCCTGGGCCTCCGCATAGGCGTAGATCATGTCGATCACCGGCCCGTACTCATCGACGGCGACCATCGAATAAGCCTGGCGCCCGGCACCTTTGCGCCCGGTTCGCCCGACTGGCGGCTGGATCGGCTCGTTGGGATCGACATTGGGGGTGATCAGGTAGAATTCCAGCTCCGGCGCCACCACCGGGCGCCAGCCACGGTCGCGATAGAGCCCGAGAACGCGCTTTAGGACATTGCGCGGCGCCACCGCCAACGGCTCGCCGGCCCGGGTTTCAAGATCGTTGATCACCTGAAGCGTGACATCATCCGCCCACGGCACGGCGGATGCAGTCGCCATGTCGGGACGCAGGACCACGTCGAACTCAACGTTGGTCTCGGCCGTGTCGACATAGTCGCCGGTGATTGTCTGGTAGAAGAGCGAAATCGGGAGGAAAAAGGTGATGTCGGGACGGAACTTGTAGAACGGCATGGATTTTCCGCGGGACATGCCGGCGAGGTCGGGAATGATGCACTCGACCTCCTCGATGCGCCGTCCCGGCTGGCGATAGTCCTGAAAGGCGGGGGGCAGAGCATCAACCCAGCTGCTGTCCGAACTTGCCATGACCAAGCCACCCATTTCCACGCTCTAAATCGGTCGGGTGGCCGTGCCTGATCATCCCGACTTTTTCCGATTGAAGCAAAATATGATCAAATTTTTCCAAGGTCAATGAATTTGATCATATAACCTGCTGCTCAAGTGACTCCCTGACCAGCTCATGACCCTGGCGAATGTCGTCCTTGATGGCGTGAGCGGCCGCATCGGCGTCGCCTGCGCGCATCGCGGCCAGCGCCTCCTCATGCATATCCGGAAGGTTGGCAGTACCGATGCGTCCGCAGACCACCCGCAAGGACGGTCCGGCGCGCAGCCACAGCCCATCGGTGATCGAGGTGAGGATCGGCGCGGCGGAGAACGCATAAAGCCCGTGATGAAAGATGTGATTCTGCTTGAGATAGGTGCGGATATCCCCTTGCTCGATCGCCTCTTCGAGCCTGCGGTCGGCTTCCTCCAAGGGTTGGATGTCGCCTTCAGTCATGTTCGAGGTCGCGAGCTTTGCCAAATGCGGCTCGATCGTCAGCCGTGCAAAAGAGAGCTCGTCGAGTTGGGACAGAGAGAGCTTGGGAACGGCGATGCGCCGGTTGCCTTTGAGAACAAGCGCACCTTCGGCGGTCAGATGCCGAATGGCCTCGCGCACCGGCGTTGTCCCGCAGTCCAGCCGCACCACCAACCCCTGAATGGTCACAGCCTGGCCAGGCGCAAGCTCGCCGAAAAGGATCATCTCGCGCAGCCTGCGATAGACGATTTCATGGGCCGTCAGCTTACCGATCACCAAACTCCAACTCGATTAAATGCGAATGCCCGAACCAATGGGGCTCCGACGGCAAAAGACCTTACAGCAGGTATCATCTAAAATACCATATCAAAGATGAATCAGTAAAATGATCATATTATTGATGAATCACTTTAAAGCGTGATGAGCCTCGACCTTGTTGAGGCTGATCCGCGCACGAAGTTGCAAGCCAAGGTCGCGCAACCAATCCAGACCGAAGAGCGTCCGTTCGACCCATCCAACTTCCCGCCAGGCCAGTGCAAGCATATGTCGACGTGGATAGCCAGCAAGTTTGCGAAGATATTGGCCCGCGCCGTGCAGGAGGAGCCAATCCAATGATGCAGGGCGCTTCGTGGGCTGTCGCGCCAATTCTCTGAACATGGAATGGAGCAAACTGCTGCTTTAGTGCACCAAACTGGATATTCAATGAGAACTTCCCAGACGGGCACTAAAACCAGAATCGCGCAAGCCTCTGCTCGTCCGCAAAAGGAAACCTGCCGCTAATCGGTTGGGACAGGATCCTATTCCCACATATCACCTGGCTCGTCGATAGAGCCGAGATCCGGCGGACAGCGACGATCAGCTCTTCACAGGCAGCGCATGGCCTTTTTTTCTAATTTGAGCTAAATACAACCGTTCTGGTATCTTGAAAGTGATGGAACCACTGCCTCGACATGCCGGATCAACGATCCACATCTCCTTGGAGCTCTCGATGAGATTATACGTTTGTGCGGCAGTTTTGACACCGTTGGTTTTTGCCGGCTGTTCCAATGCTCCCAAAGAAGCGGATATCGCCAAATACGAACAAGCCTCCTGTACGCAGTTGGCACGCGCATTAGGCCGGCATGAAGGATGGAAAGATCAGGCAGAGGACGATTCATTATACGAAGTCACCGACGCCGTGCTAGGCGACGATGATGCGCTTTACGACTCGATCCTTTCGGACATTGAAGCCAGCGAATCCGGGGAGCACATCGAGGTGCTGAAGCGCATCATGGCTGAGAAGAAATGCCCTGCATGATGTGACGGCAAACAGCTGAAGTAATGTGGCTTTGTCTCAAAGTTTGGGGCCGATGTTCCCAATTTGCGTAAGTTTTCTCGGAGAGCTGGAGTAGAGTAGACCTCTTTAAGGTGGCAAAGGCGATGAGTTTCAAGGGGAAACATTTTCCGAAGGTGTCATCCTGCTCGCGGTCTACTTCTATCTTCGGTATCCGGTGTCCTGCCAGGCTCTCCAAGAAGTCATGGAAGAGCGTGGCATTGAGTTTGATGATGCAACACTGAATCGATGGGTGATCAAGTACAATCCAGTGCTGGCAGAAGAAGCCCGAAAACGGAAAGCCCAACCGGCCACTCGTGGCGAATGGACGAAACCTAGGTGAAGGTCAAGGGCCGCTGGGTACTTCAGAGCCAAGCGCTCGACAAGCATGGGAAGCTTTGGGTTTCATGCTGTTAGAGCGGCGCGACGGGGCGGCAGCCTAGGCCTTCTTCAAGCGGGCTGTCGGCAACAAAAAGACCACAAGGCCCATGGAAGGCTTCAAGGCCTTCCATTCAGCATCGGCGACCTTGCAAGGCAATGAGGTTGCCCACAAGATCCGAAAACGACAGTTCGGCCAAACGGATCTCACCCCATTCCAGCAATTCGCCGCCACCACAGCATAAGTGTGTCCGGGCGATAGGACACCTTCAAGCTCACAAAAAAATTGAGACGGCCCCCTCCAGAATCATCCGATCAGTAAGTGCATCGCATCGCGCATCGACTGCCTTGAGAAAGGTCGAGATGGCATTATGGCGTTGTTTCCGTCAAGCGCTGCACAACATGCTGCTGGCCGGTCCGGCCAAGTCATTTAAGGAAGTCGTCGATTGATCGCTTATCGGCGATCAGGTCCGCAACGGTCTCACGGTTCAGGGCTGGCCAGTCGGCGGGCACCTCCGGTACCTGCGGCAGGCGCAGCCGGCTTTTGGTCGCGTCGACGCCTTCAGCGCGCACGTAGCGGTTGTCATCGCCCGTCCTGGCGATGAAATCCCAGCGGGGAGACGGCCCGGGGACTGTCTTGATCAGCTTTCGCCGCGCCTGGCTCTCAAGTACGTCACGCGTCAGGTCATCGGGATCCCAGCCCGTCATGGCGTGATCATGCAAGGCCGAGACGATTTCCGCATAAGCAGGATCGGCGGCGATATCGTTCAATTCATGCGGATCGTTCACGAGATCGAACAGTAGGGGGGGATGACCATGGGTGTGGATGTATTTGTGGCGGCCCTTGCGCACCATTCGGCAGGGAACGCACGGCCCGATTGCCAAGTAGTCGCAAATCGCTACGTCCGGCCATCCATCGCTTCGCCCGCCCATCAGATCGAGGAGGCTGTTGCCGTCGAATGCTGGATTGCCTGCAGGCAACCGGCCGCCAAGTTCGAGAAACGTCGGCAGCAGATCGACCAGCGAAACGACGCCGTCACAGCGTCCGCCAGCCGGATAGCCCGGAACCGAGGCGATGAAGGGCACATGGGCTGACCACTCCCAAAATGCCTGCTTGAACCACATGCCGCGCTCGCCAAGCATCTCCCCGTGATCTGAAACGAAAAAGATCGCGGTGTTGTCGGCCAGTCCCGTTTTGTCGAGCGTATCGAGCAGGCGGCCGATCTTGTCGTCGATATAGGAGATCATGCCGTAATAGGCCCGCCTCGCGGCCCGGACATGGTCCTCGGTGACGCGGTGGCGGTGGCGGCCATGGGCGAAGAACAAGGCTTTGGAATGGTAGTCCAGATCACCGAAGGCAAGCGCGCCGACCGCCGGCATGTCGATCTCATGATCCTCGTAGCGGTCCCAGTAGTCGTAAGAGACCGTGAACGGCGTGTGCGGGCTGGTGAAGGAGACGACTTGAAAGAACGGCAGGCGATCCGGTTCGCGCGCCCTGTCATAAAGGCTCTGGATCGCCGCATGTTCGACCTCGTTGTCATAGTCCTCCTGCATCGTGCGAAGGCAGGGGCCGGCCTCGACCACGCCGTTCAGCGCTGTGCCCGAGGGAACGAAGGCGGGCCCGGCCTCCCAGTCGGCGACCCATTGATAGTTCGCGGGATAGACGTCGGTGACCGTTCGCTCATTGAAACCATGGAGCTGGTCGGGACCGATGAAATGCATTTTGCCGCATAGTTCGGTCCAGTAGCCCAAATGGCGAAGGTAATGGGCCATGGTCGGGATCGAACTTGGCAAATCATTGCCATTGTCGAAGACGCCGATGGCCGGCGTCCGAAGGCCGCTCAGCATCGATGCCCGGCTGGGCACGCAGAGCGGGTTGTTGGAGTAGCCGTTGGTAAAGACAGTGCCGCGGGCGGCCAGTCTCTCGAGGTTCGGTGTCTTGGCGACGCTGTTGCCATAAAGGCTGAGCGCCTGTGCGGCCAGCTGATCGGCCATGATCAGAACGATATTGGGCTTCAGGGCCTCGCTCATGCCAGACGTTCCTCCTTTGAAATCGCGTTGCGCCGTGCGGCTGGATCGCCCTCGATAACATGGCCAGCACCCTTTTCGCCGATCATCAGCGAGGCGGCGTTGGTGTTGGCCGACGTGATCTTCGGCATCACCGACGCGTCGATCACCCGCAGCCCCTCGACGCCGTTGACCCTAAGCTCTGCATCCAGCACGGCTGTGCGGTCGCTGCCCATCCTGCAAGTGCCGCTCGGGTGGAACACGGTGCCGCCGTGATGGCGGATCGCCTCCAGGATCTCCTCGTCGGTGCCGACCGCCTCACCGGGCATCATCTCCTTGTCCCAAAGATGCCGGAAGGCGGGTTGATCGTGGATGGCGCGCAAAACCCTGACACCGTCGATCATGACCTTCCGGTCCCGCTCCTCCGACAGGTAGTTCGGTGCAATCAGCGGATCAGCCATGGGGTCGGACGAGCGGATCTGGACCCGGCCTTTCGATCCCGGATGGCACTGCCAAACGGATGAGGTAAAGCCCGAATAGTCGTGCAGCGGCGTTCCCGGCTTGTCGACCGAGAGCGGCATGACGTTGAATTGGATGTCCGGCCGCCCGCCCTCGGCATGGTGGGTACAGGCAGCGCCGCCAACCTGACCGGCGCCGACGGTCAGCGGCCCGGTGCCGGAAAACAGCCAGTCGGCGCCCATTTTCGCAAGCTTCAGAGGGTTGCGCACCTCATCGTTCAGCGAGAGCTTTTCCCGAAGGCGCAGAATGATGCGAAACTGGTAGTGATCCTGCAGGTTTTCACCGATATCCGGCGCATCGGCGATGACATCGATGCCGTGACGTTTCAACAGCGCTGCCGGTCCGATGCCGGAAAGCTGCAGGATCTGCGGGGACTGGATCGCCCCGCCACAGAGGATGACCTCACGCGCCGCGCACGCCTTATGAACCTTGCCGTCCGTGATCCATTCGACACCCTCCGCCTTGGTTCCGCCAAACAGGACCCGGGTGACATGGCTTTTGGTTTTGAGGGTCAGGTTCGATCGGCCGAGGATCGGGGTCAGGAAGGCCGCCGCAGCACTCGCCCGCAGCCTTTTGCCAAGGCTCAAATGATAGGCGCCGACCCCCAGCGAGGTCTCGCCGTTGAAGTCCGGATTGGCGGGCAGGCCATATTGGCAGGCGGCGTCGATCCAGGCATGGCAGGCGGTGTTGCGGTTGCGCAGCGGCGACACCGGCAGCTCACCGTCCCGGCCATGATAGAAGCCATCGCCGCCCTCGAAACGCTCAAGCCTGCGAAAATGAGGCAGCACATCGTCATAAGACCAGCCATCGGCACCAAGGGCCTGCCAGTCATCGAAATCCTCCTGCTGCCCACGGATGAAGATCAGCCCGTTGATCGAACTTGAGCCGCCGACCACACGGCCGCGCGGCCAAACGATACCCCTTTGGCCGTCGCCCTCCGATGGCTCGGTGCCGAAGAGGCGTGAGAAGCGTGGGTCATAGATCGTGCGGAAATAGCCGACCGGCAGCTTGAGCCAGAAATTTCGGTCCCGATCGCCGGCTTCGAGTACCAGCAGCTTGCAATCCGGGTTGGCGGAAAGCCGATTGGCGACCACCGAACCGGCGGAGCCTGAGCCAACGATGATGTAATCATAAGCGGGGTCGGTCATCGGGCTGGCTCGACGGTGCCTTTTACCGATGTGCCGGCCGTGCCTGAGTGATTGCTCACAAAGGCATCGAACGCTTCCACCTCGATCCCGAGACCAGGGTTGGAGGGCATCGTCAGCCAGCCAGCCTTCACGTCGGGCGAATACAGGTCTTCGCGGAGAGGGTTTCGGTTGGAATCGATTTCGAGCAGGCCGTCACCCCCGGCTGCCGCGAGAAGATGGGCGGAGGCGGCAAGCCCGATGCCGCCGCCGAGGAAATGGGGACAGAAGTGTTTGCCGGCATCGATGATCCGTCTTGCCACCGGCAAGGCACCGCTGATGCCGCCCCATTTGCAAAGATCGGGCTGAACCACGGCCAGCCAATCGCCATCAAGCACCTCATCGAAGGCTGGCCCGCCGATCAGATTTTCGCCGCCCGCCAGCGGTATCGGTGAGGTGTGGGCGAGGTTCTGCCATGCCAGGGGGGCTGTCGTCGCAAGCATCGGCTCTTCAAGCCAGTCCAGCGGGTAGGCAGCGAGCTCGCCCGCCCTGATAGCGGCTTCGCTGGGCATCCAGGCCTGATTGGCGTCCACCATCAGCCGTTCACCCTCGATCAGCCCGGAGCAAATGTTGCGCAGATTGCCGAGATCCGTGTCCTTGTCAAAGCCGATCTTCAGCTTGAAGGCTGTGTAGCCCTCGGTCCGGCAACGCTCGACGGTGCGGCCTGCCTGATCCGGGTTGATGCCACTGGCATAGCTGCGGATACGGTCGTCCTTGCTGCCCAGGAGCCCATGGAGTGGCGTTTCCAGCCGTCGCGCCACGAGGTCCCAGAGTGCCAGATCGATACCGGCGAGGCACTGGGCGATCGGACCCGGCTCGCCGGATTGGATCGCCAGCCGCTCGAATTGCTGACTGAGGGCGGTGAAGCCTTTTGCCGGATCGTCGAAACGGCGATCGATCAGGGCCGGCAGGATGGCCGTCTCCAGAAAGCGTGCCCGGTGTTCGGCGCCACAGGCTGGAAAATTGCACCAGACCTCGCCGAGGCCGACATGCCCGTTCCGATCCTCGAGCCTGAGGAACAGGGCCGGGCGGTCATGCATGGTTCCGAAGGATGTGCGCACAGGCACCGGGCAAGGGGAGCGCAGGACGATGGGCTCCGCCTTGGCAATCTCGACCGAGAGATCCGCATTGGAAAAGGCGCTGGCGACAAGATCAGACATCGCCCACCTTCCTGACTGCAAGATTGAATCGCTGGAAAAGCTCGGACGGGGCATCGGCATCGAGCATCAGCCGCGTCATGGCGTTGACCATCCGGTGTTCGGTTTTTCTGTCATGGATCGGTGTTTTCTGGCGTGGATCGGATCGGAGATCATAGAGCCGTGTTTCGGTATCTTCAAAGGTCATCCCCTGGACTTCGAGCGGCTCGCCTTCGTCATCGACCCTGGGTTTCAGCTTCAGCAGCGGGACGCCCTTGGAAAAGGAGAACGGGTTGGTGAGGGTGGCCTCCACCAGTTCGCTGATCGCAAAACGCGAGGTCATTCGCGTCGGCATCAATGTGTATTCATAGAGTTCTTCGGCCGTCAGGCGCTCGGGATAGCAATGATAGACGAACCGCCCGTCGGTCACGTTGCAGGCGGCACCGAAATAACCAAAGATCGCCGCATTACGGAGGGCATGGTCGCCGTCCAGAAGCGGCAGCAGCGACAAGCCTAGAACATCTTCCGGAATAGCCTGATCATGCATGTCCAGAATGGTGGGCATCAAATCGATCGTCTGGGTCAGGGCCTGCCGCCTCGTTCCCGCCTGACTTTTGAAATCCGGATGATGGATCATCAGCGGAATTCGGGCGATCTCGTCATAGACCGGCATGCGGTTCTTCGACCACCAGTCATGCTCGCCTAGAAGAAAACCATGATCGGTGGTCAGGATCAGGCAGGTGTCCTTCCACATGTCGTTGGCGTCGAAAAAGTCGAGCAGGCGGCCGAAATACTCGTCGCACATAGTGGTCAGTGCTGCGTAATTGGCTCGCAGTTCGTCGATTTCCTCCGGCGATTCCTGCACCCGCTTATAGACCGGCCAGTCGAGAACCGGCCCCCGATAATTGCTCGGATACATCTCGCGAAAACGCTTTGGCGCGTGGAACGGCTCGTGCGGGTCGAAGCATTCGAGCTGTAGAAACCAGTTGTCCTCGCTGTGGTTGGTCTCAAGAAATTGCTTCGCCAGCCCGAAGACCTGCGGGCCGCAATAATCCTCTTCCGCCGCCACATATTGGCGGTTGATCATATAGTTCAGGCGATGATGCTGGAGAGGGTGATAACCTGCCTTTAGGGCCTTGAGGTCGGGATTGACATGGGCCTTCCAACGGTCGATCGCCTGCCCGCGCACCAGCTCCCATGAGGAATAGCGCTGGTGATAGGTGGCGCCGCCATCGGCAAGATAATGGTGATGATCGGTGACGATATGGGCATAGGTGCCGGCGAGCTTCAACAGTTCGGGGAAAGAATCGTCGAACGGCTCGAGCGGGCCCCAGCTTCGATGCAGAAAGTTGATCCGGCCGGTATGCAGATCACGGCGGGCAGGAATGCAGGGCAGGCTGCCGACATAGTGATTGTCGAACGTCACCGCCCGTTCGGCAAACCGCGAAAAATTCGGGGTATGCACACTGGTCTCGCCATAACATTGCATGGCGTTGCGATTGAGCGAGTCGAGCAGGACGAAGACCGTTTTCATAAGTCAATTCTTTGATGCAGCCAGGAAATGGCCGTGCGCCCGGAAGAGCGCACGGCTTCGGCAGATCAGTTGGCGGTGCGCGCAACAAACTCTTCGATGCCGGGAACACCTGCCTCCTGATAGTAACGGAGAGCGCCCGGATGCAGCGGTGCCTGAAACCCGCCAAGGATGCTGTCCAGGGAAACGCGCTTCCAGGCAGGATGCACGGTCGCCATGTGATCGAGATTCTCCATCACCGTCTTGGTTGCCTGATAGATGATTTCCTCCGGTACATCGGCCCGCACCAGGAGGACGTTGCCGAGGCGGTAGGACGGGACGGCATCAGGCTGTTCGGCATAGGTATCGGCCGGCAGATCACCCGCGGTGTAAGCTGGGAACGCCGTCCGGATCGCCTCCGAGATATCGGCTGGTATCGGCAGGATGCGAACCTTGTGCTGCGACTTCAGCTTGATGATCGGCGGCAGCGGGATCGAGCCGTTCCAGACCAGAGCATCGATCTGGCCATCGGACAGCATGTCGACCATCTGCGGCAGACGAACACGAAAATCCTCGAAGCTTTCGCCGGGGACCAGGCCCGCTGCTTCCATCAGGATTTCCGCATCGAGCATCGATGTGCCACCGGGCTGGCCGATGCCGACACGCTTGTCCTTCAGGTCAGCCAGGCTCTGGATATCCGAGCTTTCGAGAACGACCACATGCTGAACGATCGGGGCGATTGACATCCAGCTCAGGATCTGGCCAGGCTCGGTGCCGGCATAATCGCCTTCGCCTTTATAGGCTTCATAGGCAAGCTTGGAGTTGGAAAAGCCGGCCTCGATCTGACCATCGAGCATCAGGCGCACATTGGCGACATAGCCCTTGGTGCCTTCGGCCGTCATCTGCACCCCGTCGACATTGCGGTTGACGAGGTCGGATATGCCGGCCGCCCACTGATAGGCGGTATTGCCCACGGGATTGGAGCCGATCGAAACATATGTATCGGCCGCGTGAGCGGGTACGGACAATCCGAGACCGGTCCCCAGCAGGGGAATGAGCATTTTCTTCAAGAGTTTCATGTGGACCTCCCTAGGTGGTTTTTGATGGGGTATCGCAAGTCATGCGGCATGATCAGAGGCCTGCACCGGGTTGCGACTTTGCTCTCGCGTCCGACTTGGCGAGCACAAATTTCTGAAGGGCGAAAACAGCCAGAACGGCAGCCAGGCCGGCGACATTGGTCAGCATCCCCGGAATGATGAGGAGGATGGCGCCCGCGAACAGCAGGCAGCGAAGCGGCCAGCTCAAGAGGCCGGCCAGCCAGCCTTGCGTCGCGCCGGCAAGGGTGATGGCGCCAAGTGCTGCGCTGATCACCGGCATCAGGATGCTGGAGACGTCGCCCAGTCCCAGGAGACGCACATCCAGGACGAAAAAATAGGGAATCAGGAAGGCGACCAGCCCGTATTTCACCGCTGTAACGGCGATCCGCATCGGGTTTTCGCCCGATAGCGCTGCGGCGGCAAAGGCGGCAAGGGCCACAGGCGGCGTGATCGCCGAGAGCATGGCCGAATAGAACACGAACATATGAGCGGCCAGCATGTCGACACCGAGATTGATCAGCGCGGGCGCTGCCAAAGTCGCGACCAGGATGTAGGCCGCCGCCGTCGGCAGGCCCATGCCGAGAATGAGCGAGGAGGCCATCGTCAGCACCAGCGCCACGATGAGATTGCCGCCGGAAAGCGTGACGATGAGGGAGCTGAATTTGAGGCCGATACCCGTCAACGTCACCACGGCGATGATGATCCCGGCCGTCGCCGTCGCCATCGCGACCGGCAGGACGGCTTCAACGGAGGCCTTGCAGACCTCAACCAGTTTCCTTGGGCCGAGGCGGGTCGAGCGGCGCAGCAGGGAAAGAGCCATCAGGGCGCAGATTGCCCATAGTGACGAGTACATCACCGAGAAGCCGTAGAGCAGAAACCCGACGAAGGCCGGTATCGCCAAAAGCACATGGCCGCCTTCGAGCAGCGACTGCCTCGCCGATGGAAGCTCGGATTCGTCAAGCGGCCGAAGCCCGGATTTCACCGCCTCGAGATGAACGGCCGCAAACACCGCGATATAAAAAAGGGCGGCTGGAATGATCGCTGCACGCGCGATCTCCGTGTAGGGCGTCTCGATGATATCGGCCATCAGGAAGCGGCGGCCCCCATGATCGGTGGCATCAGTTGCCCGCCCGTGGACGCGACTGCCTCGATCGCACCGGCGACGTGAGCGCGATAGCCGCCCCGCCTCATCAGCGGGATCGAGATGGTGCCTGTGGTCAATACATTCGCAACCGCGGTGCCCGATATCATCCCCATCAGGCTGCTGCCGACGACGGCAGCCTTCGCCGGGCCGCCCCTGGAGCGGCCGGTGAGCGCCACGGCGATATCCATCAAGACCTTCGAGGCCCCCGTTCCTTCCAGCAGGGCGCCGAGAATGACGATCAGAATCACAAATGTGGCGCTCACCCCGAGCGGGGTGCCGAAGATCCCGTCCGCACCGAGATAAACCTGGCTCAGGACTCGCTTCAGATCGTAGCCGCGATGGGCGATATCGCCCCAGAGATAATTGCCCCAAAAGGCGTAGCCGAGAAAAACAAGCGCCAAGACGACCATCGACCAGCCGATGGTTCGCCGCGTCGCATCAAGCAGGATGACCAGTGCGACGGCGGCAATGAGGATCTCCAGGTCGGTCATCGCCCCGTAGCGGGAAACCACCGCGTCGTAGAAGGCGACCTGGTACCCGGCGGCGCCGAGCGCGATCACTGCCAGCAGCGCCAGCAAGGGTGACTTGCCCCCTCCTGTTCCCTCTTGTCCGGCGGCGAGCATGTAGACGAGCAAGAGCGCCAGGGAGAGATGGACACCGCGTTGGATGATGTCCGGGAACACACCGAAGGCCGCTGTATACAGGCTGAAGCCGACCAGGCCCACGGCGATGCTGGTGAAGAGGAAGGAAAACACTCCGTGGCGATCGACGGTCATACGACCAGCTTCCGTCGGTCATCGCTGTCGGGTTCTGTGGGTGTCTTGGCGAACAGGTTTTGAATATCGAAGGTCGGTGAGTAGACTTGTGTTGCCAGCGCCATCGCCGATGCAGCGATAGCCGGCTGAGCAATGTCGTGCTCATACGCGGTCACGATTTTCGCTGTCACGCCAGCGATGCCCAGTGCCTCACGAAATGCCTCGCCATAGATGCGATGACGGCCAAGTGGTCCGGTGAGTACGACCGCCTCCGGATCGGTGACCTGGATCAACGCTGCAGAATGCCTGCCCAACGCGCTGGCGGCGTCCTTCACCGCTCCAATGCTTCCTGGATCGCCATCGCCAGCACGATCCAGAACAGCCCGCAATGTGTTGCTCAAGCTCTCGGCCGTGCCAAGCTCGCTTTCCTCAGATGATTTCAGGCCCAGACGATCGATGATCGCAAGACCTGACGTCAGGGTCGCAAGGCAGCCCCGCTTTCCGCAAGAACAGACGATGCCATTCGAATCGACCGGTATATGACCGATCTGGCCCGCACGGTTCGTATGTCCCCGGACAATCTCTCCGTCTGCGATGTTAGCACTGCCCAATCCGAGTGCCGCGCGAATCAGCATGAGGTTGCTCATGCCGGCGCAACTGCCAATGCGGCTTTCCGCAATGGCGATGCAGCAGTTTACGTTCTCAATAGCGATCGGCAGGCTGAGCCGGTTACTGAGGCTTTGCCGGATGTTGAAGGCCGGCCAGCCGAGATAAGGCGACTGTTCCCAGATGTCACCACTGCGATCGAGATAACCGGCAATAGCTGCACCCATACCGAAGACTCTGCCGAGCTCGATCTCATGACGGCGCACCAATGTCCTGGCAGCACCAACAATGTCGTCGAGCGTGCGCTTCGGGTTGGAGAGGTCGACGGGCTCAACCGTCAAGCTGTCGATGGTTTGGCCTGAAATGTCGGTAAGAGCCACGCTGGTATTGAAGGCAAGGACGCTCAAACCCAACACATAGCCGCCCGAGCCATTGACCTTCAATCCGGTCCGTCGCCGCCCGCGGCCGGCGTGGTCGTCGAGCGTGCCGGTATCCATCAGCAGTTTGGCACTGACAAGCTCCTGAACAATGCGGGTCATAGCGGCGTTGGTCAGACCCGTCGCCTCGGCCAGGCGTGTCCGGTCTATGCCGGGTGTCTCCAGCACGAGCTGCATCACGCTAGCACGGTTGTAGTTGCGCGTGCTGTCAACGTTGCGGCTGCCGATATGTTTTGGACTACCTGCCAATACAGATGCTCCATTTAGTTAATTACATTAATTAAATAAATAACTCTGGCTGTCAAGCAGAGAGTCCAATCACCCGCAGGTTCCGGTCCAATCAGGCGGTCGGGTGAAGGAGCGGTCTAGCGATGTGTAGCTTTCTCGGACACCGATAATTCTTGAACAGCCGAGGTTTTCAGGCTTAAGCGTCGGAGAGCGGCCAAGGTAGGGAATCGCGGGCTTGTTTGGTCACAGTGCTGGAGGCCGGCCAGGAGAACGCTTGATGGATCGACTGGGCATACCGACCAGTGATGACACAATCCTACGACAGTTGAAGCGAGATGCAGAAGGCTCAATCCCTGCACCTAGGGTTATCGGGATTGATGATTGGAGTTGGCGACGGTCGTCGCGATACGGCACCATCATCATCGATTTTGAGCGTCGTTCGGTCGTTGATGTCTTGGACGATCGCAGCGTGGCGAGCGCTGCTAAATGGCTCGATGAACATCCCTCTGTCGAGATTATCTGTCGGGATCGATGCGGCCTCTATGCTCAGGCCGTTCGGCAAGGTGCAAGGCAAGCACGGCAGGTGGCCGATCGGTTCCATCTCATTCAGAACTTGCGCGTGGCGATCGAGCAGCAGATGAACCTTGAAGGGCGCGCTACTGGAAGGGCGCTCCTTTCAGAAGAGGAGATGGCCTCTGCTGCCAAACACCTCCGAATGACCCGCCACATTCATCGGCAATCACGCGAGGAGGTTTTTGCAAGGGTTCACGCCTTACACAAGCAGGGACTGTCCTGCAAAGAGATCGCACGGCGCACCGAACACCATCACCGAACCATCAAGAAATGGCTGACGTTCGATGCCCCTCCTGATCGGCGCCGGGCATCCCTGAAACCGACGTCACCTCTGTATTTCGAGGCCTACCTTGCCCAGTGCTGGAAGGAAGTCTATCGCCGAGGCACGTATCTTTTTCACGACATCAGGCGACAAGGTTATACCGGCAGCTTCTCGAACCTGGAGCGGCTTCTTGGGGCTTGGCGGCGGCGAGACGGGATTGGACGGGCTCAGTCGAGGACCGGGGCTGGACCAGCTCAGGAAAAACGTCGCCTCGAACCCGTACGCGACCCCGAGACCGGCCATTGCATCTCCCCTGTGGTCGCTGCGGCCCTTTGCATCAAGCCTCGGGGACAGCTGACAGTGCAACAGGCCCGAAAAGTCGATGCCCTGAAGCAGGGCTCGCTGCCGTTCACCCAGATGCGAAGTCTGGCCATGCGCTT
The DNA here is from genome assembly GCA_965204405.1 of Geminicoccaceae bacterium. Taxonomy (GTDB): domain Bacteria; phylum Pseudomonadota; class Alphaproteobacteria; order Geminicoccales; family Geminicoccaceae; genus JANQPX01. The sequence goes on along the minus strand of CBDBEN010000005.1, from coordinate 2,380,703 downwards.
CAGAGGTATTTTGCGAAGCGTGAAATCAGAAAAACTAGACGCCTGGATCGACGAGGCCGCAGCGTCTCATCTCGGGCCGATCAAGCGATTTGCCAAGTTTCTGCGCCGAGACATCGACGCGGTGAGCAACGCCATCGAGCTTTCCTGGAGCAACGGACAAGCTGAGGGCAGATCAACCGTCTGAAGACGATCAAGCGGGCCATGTACGGCAAAGCGGGTTCGCAACTCTTGCGTGCTCGGATGCTGCCAATCCACCACACAAAGTGAGGCATAGCCAAGTTTGATGCAGTGTAACATTCTCGCCACAATTAGTGCCCCACACATATTAGCACTCTCCTGGCGATTGGCATCAAAGTTCTCAACCGGATGATGAACCTGGCCAAACCAATCTCCGAAAGGATTGGATGAACGCCCCGAACGGGAAAACACCTTCCTTCCCAACGACTCGTGCAACACGCCTCGGTGCGAACCATGTGAACCAAGACATCTTTCCCTATGACGTGACGTCAAACACTAGGGCTTGGTAGAGTTTACGAATTCTTAAAGTGACCGGACGATCTCCCCCGTTCCCAATAGGGCGTCCGTCGATTGTAGCGACCGGCGTCTGCGCGCCGAACGTTCCGGTCAGGAAAGCCTCGTCCGCGCTATAGGCTTGGTAAAGCGAATAGTTTTTCTCGAAAACGGGAATACCGTTTGCGCGGCAGAGATCGATGACCTTCTGCCGGGTGACGCCGTTCATGCAATAGTCGCCGCTTGACGTCCAAACCTCGCCCTTGCGCACGATGAAGAAATTGCAGGCATTCGTCGTATTGACGAAGCCGTGAGGGTCGAGCATCAGCGCCTCGTCCGCCCCTGCAACTTCTGCCTGCAGACACGCAATGACGCAGTTCAGCTTGGAATGCGAGTTGAACTTGGCGTCCTGCGAATGCGGCAGGCCTCGGACCTGAGGCACGGTCGCAAGATGGATCCCCTTGGACTGAACCGAAGCGGAGGGCGCCGAATGCTCCATGATGATGACGATCGTCGGTCCTGATCGGGAAAGCGAAGGATGCTGAAACGGCTTGTCCTTGATGCCGCGCGTGACCATCAGACGGCAATGGACATTGTCCGTCATGCCGTTGGCATCAGCCGTTCGGGTCAGGGCATCCAGAATGCCGGACCGATTGAGACCGATATCGAGGCTGACGGCCTTGCAGCTGTCGAACAGGCGGTCCATGTGCTCGTCGAAGAACGCCCACTTGCCATTGTGGAGGCGCATGCCCTCCCACATGCCGTCGCCAAGCATGAACCCGGAATCATAGACGGAGACCTTGGCCTCGTCTCGGTGAACGATTTCACCGTTCACGTAGATCTTGATGTCCTGGTTGCGTGCATCGTGCTCGGAATCGTGCGTGGTTGTCCTTTGGCCGGCTTGCTGCATCATCAACGACCTTCGCTTTGGTTGTTCAAAAGACGATGCACCGAATGCTCGCTCGAGCAAATCCAGAACACCTCCGCATCGCTGGCCCCGAGGGCCTCGAGAGCATGCGCCATTGTGCTGTCGAAATAGGCGCAGTCACCGGGCTGCAGGTCACGCGGCGCATAGTGTGCGGTATGCACGCGGATGACTCCCGACAGCACGAAGACGCATTCCTCACCGCCATGTTCGATGAGGTGACGCCGCTCGAACGTCTTTCCCGCCTTGACCGTCGCCCGTAAGGGCGTCATCTTTTTGGTCGAAAGGTCGGTGTTCATCATCCGGTAGACATAGCGTTCGGCGTCGTGACGAATGCCGCCTTCGCTCTCGGTCACGGAGAATCGGGTAGTGTTGCTTGCCAGGGCGTCATCGAACAGCGAGCCGACATCGACATCGAGGCCCTCGGCCAGCTTCATGATCGTGTCATAGGTCGGCTGCAGCTGGCCGTTTTCGATCTTGGAAAGTGTGGCCGGCGAGACTTCGCTTCGCGCCGACAGCCGCTTGAGCGTCAAACCGGCCTCGGTCCGCAAAAAGCGCGTTCGCTTCGCCAATGCCGACCGTTTCTGTCCGCCCGACGTTCCATCTCCGGGTGATGACGTCGTTCTTGCCTTCAAAATTTCATGCCCTTCTCGTCCAGAATGACTTGCCTCAAAGTCTAACAAACAACGAGGCGCTTGGCTTGAAAAAATTTCGCATACGAAATATATCGATGAGTCCGAAACCGTTTTGACGGTCATGCCGATGCTGCACGTTTCCGCCGAAGACCTGGTCGGTCTGCTGAATTGGACCTGCTTGGTGGGCAAGTTGCGCGATGTCTTTCGGTCCGGTGATTGCGTAGCACCGCCACGCCATCATCATATGGTTCCGGTGCCCGGCTCCGCAGACGCCACCTTGCTGATCATGCCGGCCTGGCAATATGGGGGCTGTATCGGTGTCAAGCTCGTGACCGTGTTTCCCGGCAATGCCGACAGGGGCTTGCCGGCCATTGCCGGAAGCTACCTATTGATCGATGGCGCCCAGGGCAATGTCGTCGCCTTGCTGGACGGCGGCGAGCTGACGGCACGTCGAACAGCTGCCATATCGGCCTTGACAGCCCAGCACCTGGCTGCCGATGACTCCAGGTTCATGCTCATGGTGGGAACGGGGCGCCTCAGCCTCAACCTGATCGAGACTCATCACGCCGTGAGACCGCTCGACGCCGTCCATGTCTATGGGCGTTCGGCGGAGAAGGCAGCCTGCGTGGCGGCGGCTGCCCGTCAACAATCCATCAATGCTTTGCCGGTGACCGACCTCGAGGGCGCTGCCCGAAAGGCCGACATCATCTCATGCGCCACCCTGTCGAGCACACCCCTGATTTTCGGCGAATGGCTGAAGTCCGGCGTGCATGTGGATCTGGTCGGTGCGTTCAAGGCGAACATGCGCGAGACCGACGACGCGGTTATGGCCCGTGCCGAAGGTATCTTCGTCGATACGAGAGCAGGAGCTTTTGCCGAGGCCGGCGACATCTTGCAGGCGATCCAGTCCGGTGCGATCCCCGCCGATCCGATAGCGGCCGACCTGTTCGATCTCGCCCGCGGCGGACATCAAGGCCGCGAAAGCCAGGAGGATATCACGGTCTTCAAGTCGGTCGGGGCGTCGCTTTCGGATCTGGCGGCGGCGCTATATGCCGTTCAGGCATACCAAGAAAACAGCGCCGATCGATGAATATCGTCGAAATCAGGGTCTCGACCGCCGTTAACGATCTGTCAGGCAAGGTCTGGAATCCGCTGATACGCTGGACAAAGAAATATGCTGTCTTCGTCGAGCTCGAGACGGAGACCGGCCTTGTCGGGCTCGGCGAGTGCTGGTGCTTTGATGACCAGCCCGACACGCTTGCCACCTTTCTCAGAACCGAAGTCGCCCCGCATATCATCGGCGAGCGCATTGAGAAGGTTCATGACATTATGAGTGCGTTGGTTCAGCGTGCGACGCTCACCGCGCGTCACGGGTTGCTTCGCTCGGCGTTGAGCGGGATCGATATCGCCCTTTGGGATCTCCGCTCGAAGGCTGATGGAATCCCACTTTACCAGGCGATAGATGGGCAGAGCGGCAATCGGGTCGAGCTCTATGCAAGCGGCGGGCTCTATGGTCAGGACAAGTCTGCCGATGATCTCGCCAAGGAGCTGTCCGCTTACCTTTCTCTTGGCTTCGACACGGTCAAGATGAAGGTCGGCGGCCTCGAGATTGACGCGGACGCGGAACGTGTCAGCCGCGCGAGGAAGGCGATCGGGCCAAAAGCGCGATTGATCATCGATGGTGTGTACTCATTTTCATATGACCGTGCTCTCGCGCTTTTCGACCGCGTTCGAAAGGACTACATTACCGCGTTTCAATCCCCGGTCCGGATCGATGAGCTCCGCGCCATGCGCCGGCTCTGCGATCAAGGGGTGCCGGTAATGGCGGCTGAAGCAGAATATCGCTCTGAAGTCTTCGCTGAGCTGATCGAGGGCGGCGCCGTTGCCATCCTGCAGGTCGCGCCCATTGCATGCGGCGGGATTACCAGTACGCTCGAACTTGCCGACCGTGCGGAACGGGCTGGAATCGCGTTGTCGCTGGAGGTGTCGTCAACGGCGGTCGCGACGATGGCTGCGGCCCATATCGGTGCTGCGCATTCTGCCATTGGGCCGGTGGAATACCACATGGTGCATCAGCTTTTCTTTGAGCATCTGCCGTTTCGAGCCACCGGCTTGCGCGGTTCAGCCGTGTCACTGCCTGATGCGCCGGGCCTCGGCATCGACCTGCCGCTGGGCCGCGTCACTGATGCGTTTCGTCTATGCGCGGCCTGAGCGGCGCTGCCGTTTTGGTGCCGCTTACGAAAATCGGGCTGATCATCGTCTTCGGTCTGGCGGTGATTGTCGGCTTGGCGGGCAATCAATGCCTGACACCAACCGATCACGTGCAGCCAGTATCATCAGGACAGGCTCTATCCCGTGAGGCGTTGAACCTCTACGCTTTTCTGATGGAGCGCGTTGCAGGTCACTACCATGCTGCCGGGAACACCGAGATCAGCACCAGGCTTCTTCGGCGAGCACTTGATGTTCGCAACCGTACGACTCCAGCGAATGATCCGACGCTGGAACGGTTGCGCATGACCTATGAGATGCAGCTGGCGCACCTCGCCGAAGACAACAGAGCGGCGTCGTCCATGGCGGCAGCAGCATCAGCCTGCCAGCCCGGATGACTGGTCACGGTCGATCTTGTTGCTCGGCTGGAATTTTCGTTTACGAAAAAAATTTACCATGATAAGAAAATCTACAGGGTAGAGCTTTGCCGAAACGGCCCATCGTTCCGTGACAGCGGGAAGATGAACCACAGGGAGATCAAACATGTTGACGAGACTTATCAACGCCATCACGGCCTGTCTGGTCGTCGTGGCAACCGCGCTGCCGATGACCGCTGCCGACGCTCGATCACTGGACGACATCATTTCGGACGGCACTGTGCGTATCGGCGTGCATCCCAATATTCCTCCTCTCAGCTTTAGGGACTCGTCCGGCGAATGGCAGGGCTGGGATATCGAGATGGGACGTCTTCTGGCCGAGAAGATCGGCGCCGAAGTGGAATTCGTTCCCGTCGAGTGGAAGGCCAGGGTGCCGGCTCTCGTCAGCGACCAGATCGACTTCTCGATGGCGGCGCTGACCCGCAACTCGAAACGCGCGAAGGTGATCGATTTCACCTTGCCTATCCACACCGAAAACCTGGCCGTGCTGACCACCGACAAGGTTGGACCGGTGAGCTCCTGGAAAGATCTCGACAAAGACGGGCTGACGATGGTCGGCTGCCGCGGCTGCTTTCCCGTGCAGTGGATGAAGGACAACATGCCGAACGTCGAGGTTCTGATCGTGGACAGCGGCTCCGATATGGTGCGGACGATCGCGCAGGGACGCGCCGACGGCATGATCGCCAATCTGGAATGGCACAAGCGGTTCACCGAGAATTTCGCGGACACGAACTGGGTCATCATCGATGACATCATTCGCACCTCCTATTGCGCGATCGGCGTTGCCAAGGGCAACACCAGCTTGCGCGACTTTCTCAATATCGCCCTCTACGAGCTGCAATCGGCAGGCGAGCACAATGCGCTTTGGGAAAAGTTCTGGGGAGCACCGCCGCTGGTGGCCGTCGAACCCACGCCCTATTTCTGACATCGTCTCGTCCGCTATCGTCGGGTTTGAGAACCGCGCGGCCGTCGCGCGGTTCTTTTGCTCCGGCGGAAGATCGATGACATGAACTATACATTTCAGTGGGGTGTCGCCTTCGATCACTTGCCCTACTTACTGGGCGGTGCTCTGGTTACACTTCACCTCACATTTTTCGGCTTCGTCCTGGGCCTGGTGCTCGGGCTTTCGGCAGCCGTCGCACAGGTCTATGGCGGTGCGGTTGCCCGTCCTGTCGCCAATATCTACGTCATCTTCTTCACCAACACGCCGAGCCTGGTGACGGCGTTCTTCATCTTCTTCGGCCTTCCGGAATTCGGCATTCTGCTGTCGCCTTATGTCTGCATCCTCATCAACCTCGCACTCAATGCCGGCGCCTTCCTGGCCGATGTTTTCCGCGGCGGTATTCATTCGGCGCGCGAGCAGGAGATGGAAGCTGCGGAAATCATGGGATTTTCTCTCCTGCAGAAAGTTCGCTACGTCGTGGCGCCGCATATCGCGAAGACGCTCTATCCGCCGATCGCCAACCTCTACATCATCTTCATCCTGGGCTCGGCGATGGCATCGATCTTCGGCGTGGAGGAGTTGACCGGGCGTGCCTTCAACGTCGATTCCGAGACCTTCCGTTCGATCGAGATCTACACGCTCGCTGCCGCGATCTATGTGGGGCTGACCTTCGCCGCAAGCTTCGTGCTGGCTCTCCTCGGCCGCTATGCGTTCCGCGTGCAGGCCAAGGTGTTCTGACATGCTGGAACAGATCATCAGCCAAGCGCCGATTTTCTTCACGCTCGAAAACGGGATCTACTGGCTTCGCGCCTTGGCGACCACCTTGTCGATGGCGGCCATCGGTTGCGCCGGCGGTTTCGTTCTCGCCTTCGTCCTGGTCTATTTCAGGACCTCGCCATCGGCCTGGCTCCTGCCGCTGCGTGTGCTCCTGGTCGCCTATGTCGAGATTTTTCAGACGCATTCCCTTTCTCGTTCTGACCTTTCTGGTGCTGTTCGCCAGCCGTGGCTTCGGCTTTCGCCTCAGCCTTTTTTCCGTGGCTTGCCTGACTATCGTCCTGATCGCCACGGCCTATATCGCGGAGATCATTCGCGCAGGCTTCGAAGCCGTTCACAAGAATCAATGGGAGGGTGCGGATGTGATGAACTTCAGCCGCGCGCAGACCGTGTTCTACGTCATCGTTCCGCAGGCATGGGTTTTCATCATACCACCCGCCTTTTCCTATTTCGTCATGTTCATCAAGGAGACCTCCCTGACCTCGCAGATCGGTGCGCTCGAGCTGATGTCGGCAGGCAAATATTTCAACTCCATCGGCACGACGCCGTTCCTCGCTTTCGGAACCTGCCTGCTGCTCTACTTCGCCTTGTCCTACCCGCTGACATTGCTCGGTCGCCGAATCGAACGGCGCCTGAAAAGCCGGTTCGGGCGTGCCTCCGAGAGTGGGCAGACACCTGCCATGCCGGCGGTCAGCGGACTTTAGCAAACGGAAGCATGATCATGCCCTTGTTAGAAATCCGCAATCTGGATGCGCAATACGATCGGTCGACGCCGGTGCTTTCGGATGTCAACCTCAAGATCGAGTCCGGCGAGATTGTCAGCGTCATCGGCCCGTCCGGCTCAGGGAAGAGCACGCTGATGCGCGTGCTGATCGGCTTGTTGCCACCCGTCGGCGGTACGGTTTCATTGGATGATCGCACTATCGACTACGCCAGTCGATCGGATCTGCGTGCATTGCGTGATCGCATGGCGATGGTGTTCCAGCAGTTCAATCTGTTTCAGAACATGAGCGTGTTGAGGAACGTCACGATCGCGCCTGTCAAAATCAAGGGTGAGCCAAAACGAGAGGCTGAGGAGCGTGCCCGGGCGCTGCTGGCCAGGGTCGGGTTGAGCGATAAGCATGACGCCTATCCCGATCAGCTGTCCGGCGGCCAGCAGCAACGCGTGGCGCTGGCTCGTGCCCTGGCGCTCAGGCCGAAAATTCTTCTGCTGGATGAAGTCACCTCCGCCCTTGATCCGGAGATGGTCAACGAGGTCTTGGATGCCATCCGCGATCTGTCCCGTGACGGAATCACCATGGTGCTGGTCAGCCATGAAATGGCCTTCGTCCGCGAAGTTTCTCACCGGGTGGTCATGATGTCGGACGGCAAGGTGGTCGAGATCGGCTCGCCTCAACAGATATTCGACGCCCCAAAGACGGATCGCTGCCGCGACTTCGTCAGCAAGATCATCAAGCACTGATATCATTGCGAGTGATCTGCAGTCGCGCAATTCCAGACTGTAGGCCAGCGTACGACGTGGTAGCTTGGGACCTCAATCGACGGCATCAAACTCTTTGACACCCTTAAATGGCGGCGATTGGCGGCAAAAGACTTGATACGGGATCTTTAAGTTGATGAGGTAAACCCGAAAAGGCTCCGAGCCTGGCCAGATTTATGCGGCAGTGAGTTCATTGGTGAAGTTGGTCCAAAGGACGAAGGCATAATTTCTTGCGTGTCTGTAGCTTGCTCTGGATAGATGATAGCGATAGGGATGAAAGAGAGTGTTGACCTGATCATGGTTGGCGCAAAATCGTTGAGCATGATGCGGTGATTTAAATCGATGCTTGACCCGTTCTCATCGTCGGGTCGGCTTGTGTAATGTTTCGGCCCGGTTATTCAGCCCCTTGTGCTGACGGCGATCGAGGTCGGACATGACCTCTTAATTGGCGGCACCATAGCTTCTGGGCTTATCGGTGATCATCACCCGAGGCTGGCCGTAATGCTTGACCAGCTTCGTAAGGAAATGATGCTTAGCCGCCTTCTAGTCGCGGCGTTTCTGAACCATGATATCGAGCACATCGCCATGCTGGTCGACCGCCCTGCCAGAGGTAGAAAACCTCGCCGCTGATCTTGATCGCCACGTCATCAAGGTGCCACTTGTCATCCACCTTTGGTCTGCTGCGTCGGATCGTGTCGGCATATAGAGAATCAAACTTCCCTTCCCAATTCCGCACCATCTCGTAGCTGGCTTCAACACCACGATAGGCCAGCAGTTCCTCGACGTCGTGCAGGCTCAGGCTGAAACGATATTACAGCTATACCACATGGTTGATGATCTCTCGCGGAAAGCGATGACCTTTTAACGGACCGGGGCATAGGTGGCCATGCGTCACCCGCGCTTGAGGACATGATGCCTATCTAGCGCGAGTTGTCGGATGAAGTAAATATTTCAAAGTGGAAGTTTTATTCCATGCTCAGAGTCATCGCTTGTAAAATCCAACTCGATCTCCGCCATCTCATTCTCAAAGGCTTCAAAATCGCCAGCTGCGAAGAATTTCCTCGCTACATCTAATTTTTTGTAGATTTTATCTCCTTTGCCTTCTTTGTCCGTAGCCGCTCGCCAAAGATACTTTGTAAACTCATCAGAGTACCTCCTTCTCATCTGACCCGTTAACTCCGTATGCTTTGATGGGCGCGATGAAACGCTACTGGCTCGCAGCTCTCTGGCAATCCCAAGAACCTCCTCTAACAGTTCGCGTTCGGAGCGTTGTATTGCTGCTTCAACATTCGATTTTGGTATCCTAGCGATCACCGACTCCAAATCTGGCCAGACTCGCAAAAACTGTCGATTCAAACGATCGGGCTCTAGTTTGATTTCACAACCATCGTTGAGACTCCCGATGAGGCACCTTGTTCCGCTTTTGCCAGCGTCGACGCCTTGGAATTGTGCCAACGGGTTCGGCACATCGGCAGCATCTAGCCCGAGGCGGTAAGGAACTACCCGTGAGTCATCCATACTCTTCGACAGCGCGCCCGCTTCGAAAAGGACCCAGGGAGATGTCAAATTCTCTGGAGTCAGACAGATCACGCCGAAACTGTTCGAATCGAGTTGCTGCGTGAGTTCCTGGTTCCACCGTGAGCCTGGTCCGATATCTTGTTCAGACATCCAAGCTTCGATGCTGTTGTTTACATCGGGAAGAAATTCCTTGAGTGCTGATGCTAGCGCCTTACTGCGGTCTCCCGACCAGCTAATAAATACCTTCATCTTCACACGCTCACATTTATCCTCAACCTACTTGAAAATTGCTACTTTGATGCAGCAGGACATTGCAGAATTCAACCGTTTAATTCCATCCTCACCCCGCCATCCACGAGCTACGGCCGCTGCCGCTCATCCACTTCTTGACCTCCTGCTCGCCCTTCGACGGCTTGGGTTTGGGCCAGACGACGCGCATATCTTCATCGAGAATGCATGCGAGATCGTCGAGCATGTCGTCATGCTGAATCGCAGGATAGGGCTTGTATTCCTGCTGGATGAAGTGATGAACAAGGTCGACGGTCGTCCCATCATATTGCGTGTAGAGCAGCCGGCGAGGCAGATAGACACGGCCCGCAAAGAACACCGGTTCGAGGCGGTTAATGCGGTCGCGCTTACTCAGGTTGCCGCCTGGCGGCGTGATGTCGAAACGGTAGGTTTCCTCGGCCTGGACGGCTTCAATCGCCTCGATATCTGCATCTTTGCCGTATTTCTCATAGCCAATGCCGTTGACCCTCTTGCGCGGGTTAGGGCTCCATTTCCGATGCAGATCAATGAGCTTGCGCGCCCGATCGCCAAGCTTCAGCCGATCGCGGATGATGTCCAGCACATAATAGTTGTGATTAGCCCCGAGGCCGATGACGAACATCACCGTCCAGTCGCTGGTTTTCTTCTTCTCGTTCGCCGGATCGACCAAGATATAGACGTTCATCGTCGAGTGGCTTGGCTCCTCGTCGTAGTAGCGGAGCCACTCCTCAAGAAAGCCGGCCGTGCTGTCCATCTTTGGATCGAGCTTCATTTGTGCGGCGTATGTCAGTGGTGTCATCTCGACCCGCTCAGCGTCGAGCTTCTCACGCGTGAGCAGCACCAGTTTGGCGTCCTCGTCTTCGGCCGGATAGCAGCGGACCTTGACCGAGCCTTTGTCGATCATGGCCTGATAGGGATCTTGGAAGTGATAGCGCGTGCCGAGGAACCGCTTTACGCAATCCTCGGTGCCCAGCGGGCTCATCAGCTCGATCGCCTTGATCGATTTGGTGATCATCTCCGGCGACTGCACCGTGTCTTGCGTCACCAGATCGTCGCCGAGGGTCACCTTGAAGTGTTTGCCGACCGGCGCCCCTTCCATGTAGCTGTGGCCCTCGACCTTGCATTCACGCGGGTTGCCCTTGCGCATAACGGTGATGCCGCCCTGGATCGACCACGAAGTCGCATCCCTCGACGGCTTGTCCCATATGATATCGGGGAACAGCCAGCGCAGTGTATTACGTGATTCGAACTCCTGCTTGATCTGGGCAACGATGTCCTGAGCAGCGCCAGCCTTGAACGAGAAGATGCCGAAGGTAATTTCGGGATCGCGCATGATGTCAAAGATGGTCAGCGCGACGGCGATCAGGCTCGATTTGAAGTGGTAGCGCGCCCACAGATCAAGGTGACCGTGGGGCGATGCCTGCACTTCCCGGCATGCGGTCATAGACCCAATCACGGCGGGCGTCCGTCCTGCCCAGCACCCAAGTCAGCATATAGTAGAGATCGGTTAGCGCCAGGTCGCGCATTGCCTCCCAGCGGTGATGGTCATTGTCAAGGTTCGAAACCCTCAGATAGCGCTTTTCGGAATCACTTCGGGAGATCAACGCTCAATCACTAACGACACCATCAGCGAGCAACGCAGCCTTATGCGCGTCAAGATCTGCCCGAACATCATCGGGCAGCGACCGACATCCGATTTGCGACTGCAAGGCTCATTCTTTGTTCACCATTCACGACTACTGTCCAGCGCGTTCAGGGGTTATGAAGATCCAAGGCCCGTTCCTCCAACTCGCCGCATCTATATCAACCTTTAATTTCTATAGTCAGCCACAATATATGGACTTTTTGGTTTATATAGCTGTTAGCCATGTAACTCCTCCAACCTCAGGTCGATCGAATTTATGGAGCCCAGGCAACGCCAAGCCTGGGTTCCTTTGCCTTGTTCCCAAGGCTTGCAGCTGCTCGGCGCACATTTGGGCTAGCCATTTTTTCATTCTCACCTCATGATAGCATCCGTTGCATTTTACGAAATCACAGATGGAAAACTGTGAATTAGGAAGTTTCGCCAGCGCGCCCGGCACTTCTGAGGCGAGCAGTGAAAGTCGGTTCCGATCCCACCGACGCGGGCGGGCTGGCCAAACTTCCAAGGGTGACCGATCCCCCCTGCCCTCTCCCTGGGAATTGCCTCCTCTCCGTCTCGGGTCGCCCATCCCTTCAGACCAGCCTGTCTTCATCGTTCCTCAACCACTTGGCGTTACCGTGATCGTGCTCCTCCCGAGCAGATCCGGGGCATGTGTCCTGCCCGTCCCGGGTCACCTTCCCCTTTTTACAAACCCCCTTCCCCGCTCGCCGTTTCTATCGCTAGAGCATTGATCTTTATCGGCCTTCTCAGAGCAAGTACTGTGAAATCAGGGCAAGGAGAAGGCCCGCCCGCCACGACATCGGCACCGAGCGGGAAAGCCAGGGAGGAAACGCCCATCACTGGGATTTAACGTCCGGTGGACGGTGGCGCTCGACCCGAAGGGAGCGCCATAATCGAGGCATGACGCCTTGCCTTTGCCGGATTTGCCCCCAGAAAAGCTCTGGCCGCGGATGGGCGATCCAGCGGCTGTGTTCGGTGCGGACGCGTGCCAGGGCTCCGGGATAAGGGAATCCTGTGATGCACTTCGGCGCGCGCCAAAAGACCTCGATTTCTCATTGCTTTGCTGGCACCCACCGGCTACGCCACTTCCATAATAAAAAAAATGGGGGGAAACGTGATGAGGCTTATGCTCATGACGCTGGTTTTTGCTTGGCACAGTGCAGCTTGGAGCGGAGCGCTTGAACGTCTCGGACTGCCCGAAGATGCTGCTGACCCAATCGCGAATGACCTGGCGCGCTGTTCGGGTTTTTGGTCCGCCTACGCAGATGTCGAGACCAATGCTGCCACGACCATAGAGATCGACCGCGTAGCACGTGAGGCGAAGACGGCGGCGGCCTATTTGAGGCTCCAGGTCAACGCAGATGTGCGAAAGTCTTTTGAGTGGGCAAAATCCATCGCAGCTTTGGAATTTGATTCGTGGGATGCGGTCATGCCAATCACCCCAAGGGGAGAGATCGAAGGCACGTTGCAGGTTTGCCAAAATCTGATTTGGATGCAGAAATCCATCGTCGACATTATGCTCGACTATGTCCGGGAAGGAGAGTGATCCCACCGTGCAAAGCGCAGCATCGAAGGCGCGTTCTTCCTTGAACTGTGCAAAACCGCTGGCTAGGCCACTCCTATAATCAATGAACAATAAGGAGTGAACGCCGTGATGATGTTGAGTAAAGAATCCGATGCCATCGAAGGGTACTCTGAGGCCAGTGGATTCAAGCACCAAGAACTGCTAGAGGAGATTCGCCTTACGCGTGAAGATATCAACGCCGTCAGGAATCTCCTGATCTACTTGTTGGTAGTCGTCTTGATCATGGCTACTGTTTTGATTGCGCCATATGCCATCGAGATGCTGAACGAATCCTTTGGGCTGCTCTTCGGAGGTGTCACCTTCGTCGGAAGCTGACGCCGTTAATCCGAGGCGAAAAATCGAGCTCGCCATCCAACGCACCCCGCACAGTAGCAAAAACCGACACCCTTCCCTATCCATCCCCTTTTCGTTCGCCGCTATCCGGTTGGCATGTTTATTCCGCGAATGCATGGTGCCGCGCTATGTGTCTTTGGATGAATAGCGCTCACGCGGCGGCGTCCTGGGGCTGAGCAGCCCTATCTGACTGGTCCGGTGTGATTGTTAGTGCATTGTTGGTCTTTGCTCCAGGGGGATGATGGTTTCGGGTGCTGGAGGTCGGTATCCCAAGGCGCTGTGAGGCCGCTTGGTGTTGTAGTGTTTGCGCCAGCCTTCGATGATGATCTGTGCCTCCTTCAGTGAGTAGAAGATCTCGCCGTCCAAGCAGCTCGTCTCGTAGCCTGGCATTGAAGCTCTCCACATAGCCGTTCTCCCAAGGGCTTCCTGGCTCGATGAAGGTGGTCTTGGCGCCGACCGCTTCGATCCAGGCTCGAACCGCTTCGGCAACGAATTCGGGTCCGTTGTCGCTGCGAATGAAAACGGGTGGTCCGCGCAGGATGAAGAGGTCGGTCAGGATATCGATCACGTCCGTCGAGTTCAGCTTCCGCTTCACCCGGATCGCCAGACATTCTCGACTGAACTCGTCCAGAATGTTCAAGGCCCTGAAAGCCCGCCCATCGTCGGTCCGACAATGAACGAAGTCATATGACCAGACATGGTTCCGATGGGCTGGCCGCAGACGAACGCAGGATCCGTCATTCAGCCAAAGCCGCCCCTTCTTCGGTTGCTTGGCAGGTACCTTCAGCCCCTCGCGCCGCCAGAGACGTTCGACACGGCCGTCGCTGACCTGCCACCCCGCATCCCTGAGCAGAGCCGCAATCCGCCGATAGCCATAACGACCATATTGCCGGGCAAGCTCGATCATATCCGCCACCAGTTGGTCCTCGTCAGCTCGTCCGCATGGCCGATATCGCTGCGTGGACCGATGCTGGCCCAGCACGCGGCAAACCCGTCTCTCGAACACACAGAACTGAGTGAGAAACCGCTCGTTGTTGAATGGGCGAAAACTACGCTTTGGCAGCAAGGGATTCGTTGGCAGTGAACCTCATGCGAGGCACATTCTATGATCATCAATCCGGCGAAGGTGGTGGCGTGCTCGACCTAGTCACACGCGAGACGACGACCTTGCCTTGGTTGAGTCAGTCAAGAGCCTCACCGCCGGCGCGCCGCCGCCTCAGGGCGATTGGGACGCCAAGCAGCTGACACCGGACATTCGCGGGCTTGAGCTTGCAGGCCATTGGGAAGCGGTCAGGAGCACCATTCTAGCCGCTTACGGCATTCCGCCGATCCTGTTCTCTGCGATGGCTCAGAGCGCAGCGTTGCGCGAAGGGCAGCGACACGCCGTCCTTTGGTCCCTAGCACCGGTCGCCAAGGTTGGCAGCGCCGAGCTCGCCAAGAAGCTTGACGATCCAGAGCTAAAGCTCGACCTGGTTACGCCGCTGGCGGCGGCCGACAGTGCCGGCCGTGCGCGGGCAGTTAGCGGCCTTGTCGGCAGTGGCATGGCGCTGGACAAAGCTCTGAAGCAAGTAGGCTGGAACGATGCCTAGGCGTGTTGACCAGCGAAGACGCCGCCATAGGCCGCGAATGGCCTATTCAGGTAAGTCGCTGGCCCCCTCCTCAGCCAAATTAGGTTGTGGCTGAATAGTCTTGAAGTTGAATTCCTTCGTCATGCCAACAATCATCGCCAAAGCACCTAGATTAATCAGTGTAACCGCCGCAATCAGAAACACCTTGACAAAAAAAAAACACCATCCGCATTCCAGATATGAACAGATGTCGCCACGGTCAGAAGAAGGTGCATGGTTGGGAACACAAGAGTGATGAAAAAGACTATCTTGTTTATTGCGCTTGTGAAGATTTCAAAGCCTCGATTGTGTTGGTAAAAATCTGCACCCCATATGTTTAACTTCGATCTGAACAGCTTCAGAAATAAATCAAAATGCATGCGCGATGCGGTAAAGAAATAAGGATCAATCAAATTACTATCTACGATCCGATTTCCAAATTGACTAATGATCGCTACATAGCATTGATTTGTGATAAATGTTGTGCATAGAAATAAAAATGACAATGATGACATAAAAAGCAGAATTTCTTGTATTGCTGGTATTGATGAAACCGGGCTTCCGAAACCTGGAATTGGCCAGCTATGGCCATTTAATACCAAGAACAAAAGTGCATCTGTAAAGAGTGTAGATTTTATTATTCTCTCAAGTTTGGCCTCAGAAATCCCCTGCATTTCCAGAAATTTTTCGTAGGTTTCCAACCCAAAGATACCAGCCTTGTCCAGGCTCAGCTCCGCGTCAAATGTCATACTCAAGCGATTAAGTGGTGATAGCTTGATAGGATCGTTGCACATATGTACCCAGGTCCTTTCGTACACATGGTTCTGCACTTACAGGATCATGATAATTGCGAGGTCCCATAGCCCTTTTTTTGTTATTGAATAGGCGGGACACAATGATCGACCGGCAGCGCATTCGCGATGAAGACGACTTTGGACCAAGTTGGCTTGCGGCCCAGTGATCCGGTTTCGCTGAGGCTTGATCGCCGCCAGGTCGTAACCTAAAGTTCTCCTGCGGTCTCCTACGCAGCGTTGCGAATACTGTCAACGAGTGCGCTCCACAAATGACGTGCGAGCGCACCAGCATACAGGAGGCCGCCGACGCATGGTCGATGCTAACGCATCGGCCTTTTTTTGTTTGTAGTGCCAGGCAAACCGATCATGAATTTCTGGACGCTCGCAGCGCTTGCCTTTCTCTACGTCACCATCGGCGTGCTCATCGGATTCGCCGCCGTGGGGCATTATTGCAGCTGATTCGCGTTCCAAGGGCTTGAGATCGGTTCGTGTGGTAGCCCATTGGTAGCCCGATGATTTTCGGCATTTTTCGAGATCTAGTGAAATTTCCTCTAAGTCATTGATTGTATTGTGGTGGCCCCTCCGGGACTCGAACCCGGACTTCCATCGGAAAACAGATTTTAAGTCTGCAGCGTCTACCAGTTCCGCCAAGGGGCCTCGATGACTAGCTGTATATTCACGCAACCGAACCTAAAGGCCATCAAATCGGCCCTTTTGCGCTCTATCGGCAGCTTCTCACATGAGCGAGCGCCGTCGGTGTGCGTAGCATTTTGTAGTCGTGATGCCCGAATGATGCAACGCGTCCTGCACAAGCGCCGCACCACCGGCCGCGTCCGTCAGCGTTTGTGCGAGGATGTAACGTATGTCGTGGAGCATAGGGCGTTTCCGGTTGAGGTTTATGCGGCGCCAGCCCTCTCCCTCGCCCGACCACCCCAACGTACCGATCCTATCGGGTGGTTGGGCGGGGGAGAGGGCTGGATCGACTTGTTCCGGAAAGGCGCTAGCGAGCAATTTCCTCAATGGAGGATGGATCGGGTGGTCGTGTTTCCATGATACCATTTCCTCTATGCCTACAATCAGAGATCAAGCTCGACCTTCTCGGATCCCTTGGCCGGCACGGCGCAGCAAATCAAGATCTCATCCGGTGCATGATCGGCGCTTGGCCTGGTGCGATAGGCAATCGAGCCCGATTTGAGCTTGGTCAAGCACATGCCGCAGGAACCTTTTCGGCAGCCAAAGTCGGGGGTGAGGCCCTTGGCTTCCGCAAGTTCCAAAAGTGTCGCGTCGCCTTTATTCCAAACCTGCTCATATCCAGATCTTGTGAAACTGACGACCGCCTTATCAGACTCTTCTTCAGGCTCAAAAGGCAGAGACTTTTCATCGGGAAGGCGCCTTAGCGACGCAGGTCCGAAGGCTTCGGCAAAGATCCTAGTGTCACGCACGCCAAGACTGCGCAGTGTGTCGTAAAGTGCCTGCATGAAGGGCGGAGGACCGCAGAGGAAGAAGTCGTAGTCATCGAGCGGTAAGGTCTGCCTCAGAATGCCGGCATTGATATAGCCGGTGCCGTTGAAGTCCACCCCAGACTTCTCATTGGCCGTCGGCTGGTCGATCATCGAGTAGTAACGGATCGCACCGTCACTTCCTTGCTCGAGCTCACGAAAGGCTTGATAGAAGGCGCGCTGTTTCGTGGTCTGGGCGGCATGGAAAATGGTCAGCGGCCGCAGATGGCGCTTGCGCAGCCCTTCAACGACGATATGTCTTGCCATCGAGATCATCGGCGTGATGCCGACACCACCCGCCAGCAGCACGGCAGGACGTTTTTCCGCGGCATCGATAAAGAAGTCGCCTGAAGGGGCTTTGACCTCGATGCAGTCGCCAATGTTGAGACGGTCATGAAGATGACGGGAGACCATGCCCTCATCCTCGCGTTTGACTGAAATCCGATAATATGGATCGGCCGGTGCCGAGGAGGCCGTGTAGGTGCGGATAGCCGGCTTTTCGTCGCCGGGCGGTGTGATACGGATCGTCAAAAACTGCCCCGCCTCGAACGGCAGCAGGACGTCGCCGTCGACCGGCTGCAAATAGATCGAGCGAATGATCGAACTTTCATCCTCGACACGGGCAACTCGGAATTCACGCCAGGTTTGACGTTTGGCTTCGATGGCCTTTCTCGCATCGGCATCCGCCCAGCTATCGGTCAGCAGGCTGTTGGGCGAGATGCCTCCAAGGCTCGATCGGAACGGCAAGGCGTCTTTCAGCCAAAATCCGTGATCGAGGATGAACCGCCATCCACGCTCTGCGCCTTTGAAGGACAGGACATCCTCATGATCCTCATCGAGCAATTCGACCTTGCCGGTAAGCATCAGGAGATCACCCGTCTCGAAGTCCGGAAAGACAAGTCCAGCTTTAGGATTGATAAAAAAATTGCCAAGCGTGTTGAAGGCGTTGTTACCGGGAAAATCGGGAATGGTTAGGGTGTCATCAACCTCGAGCTTGACGAAACCAGCTCGTCCGCCACGGTGCGAGACATCGACGCCTTCGACCACCGGGTTGTCCTTTGCCTGGATGAAACTCGACACGAACAAGACATCCGCATCGCCGATCAATGCCTTGGCTTGGTCATCGAACGCTTTAAAGGCGATACGCTCGCCGCCGCTGCCTGCTCGGCTTGGCTCGCGCAAGAAGTCAACGGACCGGTGCCGAATATATTGCGGGCAGTTGCCGAAGGACTGATCGACCGCAAGTGAAAACCCATCGTTGCTTCGCGAGGTGACACGTCCATTCAGCCGGTTGCGGCGGCGCGAATGCATCTCGATCCCGAGGAGACCGAGAGCTGCTCCTGACTTGATCGCATCGCGGACGGGATCACCATGCGCGCCAAGCGATGCAATCTGCAGCGTGCGCGCATCGGGTGACTGCATAAAGCCGGGGCGGCCAGACAAGAGGCTTGCCCAAGGCCAGCCTTCGTCATCGACAGCGCCAATGACCAAAAACGGAAGCTGGGCAAAAAAATCTCGATGCTGGTCCGGCAGGAAAGGCCGGATCATCTTCCGCCCCATCCCCTCCGCCTCTTCACGTTTGCCGCTCAGGGTCTGCAAGGCCTGTTCTCCCTCATGAAAGGGGGAGGTATCCAAGGGAGGAGCAATTGTCGTCGGCATCGCGGACCTCGCCGGTGTTCGGAGAATGTTGTGAGATCCGGGGACCATAATGCCCCCGGGGATATCGGGCTTATGCGGCAAGCCCTACCTTCGTTGCCGGCATCGGCACGAAGCCATCCAGTCCTTCGATGTTGGTCAGGAGCCGGCGCACATTGGGATAGGGTTCTAGGGCGACATCACCTTCCGGCGCGTGTGCCGTATAGCTGTAGATGGCGACGTCGGCAATGGTCGGCCTGTCCCCGACCAGGAAATCACGGCCTTCCATATGCGCTTCCAGCTTGCTGAGCACTTTGGCGGCGGTTGCCTTGCAGAAGTCGGCATCAAGAGGTGCTTTGAAGACGTTGATTAGTCGGGCAGCTGCGGGGCCGAAGGCCAGCTCGCCCGCAGCAAGCGTCAGGAATTTTTGGACCTCAGCTTCACCTTTGGGGCAGGCCGGGATGTAGGAGGGGGCATATTTTCGGGCAAGATAGACCAAGATGGCGTTCGAATCGCTGATCACGTCGTCCCCATCTTCGACTACCGGCACTTGGCCGGCCGGGTTCAAAGTCAAAAAAGGCTGCTGTTTGTGGGCACCATTCGCGAGATCGACGTCGACCACCTCGTGAGCAATGCCTGCGAGGCTTGCAAAAAGCCGCACACGGTGCGCGTGTCCTGAAAGCGGAAAGCTGTGAATGCGTATGGTGTTGGACATGGGAAGTTTCCTCTGAATGATCGGCTGTGACTCTGTTCGACAGCTGAATTGAACCTTAACAAAGCCCCATTGGAACGATAATCTGCCCAAACGGAGAATAATTATGTACGAAGTGACGACAATATGATCACCCGGATTGGGGCAGCACCGCATGGACACCCTTGAAGGGATGCGCGCCTTCGTCGCCGTTGCGGATCAGCAATCGTTCACCCAAGGCGCCAAACGCCTCGGCATGAGTACCAAGCTTGCCAGCAAATATGTCCGGCAATTGGAGGAACGGCTTGGGGCTCAGCTGTTCAATCGTACCACGAGACGCGTCACCCTGACTGAAACCGGCCGAGCCTATCGGGAACGCTGCGTCCCCTTGCTCGACCAACTCGACGAATTGGAAGACGTCGTTCAGGCACGACAATCGGAATTGGCAGGCTCGATCCGCATCACGGCGCCGACCGGTTTTGGCAGTCGCGAGCTGGTCCAGGCCCTCGGGCCGTTTCAGCGCGCCAACCCCAAGGTCTCCATCCAACTGCAACTATCGGATCATCACGTCGGCATTATCGACGAAGGCATTGACCTCGCGGTGCGCTTCGGTGCCCTCAAGGATTCGAGCTTGATCGCCCGAAAACTCATGGATATGCGCCTCGTGATCATCGCTTCGCCCTCCTATCTTGCCAAGCATGGTAAGCCCGATCATCCAAAGGCGCTTGCAAACCACAACTGCCTCCTGCAGCTGACTTCAGCCGCCCCCTCGACATGGACGTTCGAGATCGACAGTGAGGAGATTTCCGTGCGGGTCGATGGCTCGTTCCGAGCCAACTCACCACGCGCAGTTGCCTATATGGCGGCAGAAGGCTTGGGTATCGGCAGATGCCCCTTTTACACCGCCGAACCCTTCCTCGAACGTGACGCCCTGCGAGTCTTATTCGAGGAGCAAGAAGCCAACGGCGCGACGCTCTATGCCGTTTATCCCCCCAACCGTCATCTCACCGCTCGCATTCGGGCCTTGATCGAACATTTGGCTGATTGGTTTGCTAAACACCAACCCAATGATCAACCAGCAGGATAGGGTCAGGACTGAACCGCATCGGCTTTGCAGGTGGAGATGATCAAACCCACCATGTCGCGCCAAATTCAGTCACTTAAGCTTGAGGGCATCTCTTGTCGATGCATTCTTGCATCACTCACTTTGTGGCAGAGGTGCCAGCAAACCTTTGTCAGCTCTTTTTAGACCTTGTCACAGAAAATCAGAGACGACTCTCAAAATTTGACAGAAATCCCTGCTCGCCATCCATGCACGTCTTCGCCAAACAATGCCGTTGCGCGCAATCGCACCTTCCTGGTAAAGCCAATGCCCCTAAGCTCCAGGCCTCCGCCAAGCTCATGAATAAAGTCAGTTTTTTCGGCGTTGAAAGTGGGTTCAGGCTGGAGAAAGCTGCTTCCTCCAATGCCCAATGCGCGCACCTCTCGATCCAAAAACGTCAGACCCGTGGGAGCACTGGCTTCCAGATAGCCGGAAGCCTCAACAAAATCATTTGTCTTGTCGAGGGAATCGTTGCTGACGTTGACGGCGTTGCTGACAAGGTAATTGTAGCGAAAGCGTCCTTCCAAATCGGCTTCATTGCTGAAGATATGACGAAGTTGCATTTCGATGCCGCCGCCGACAATTAGAGAATCAATATTCGCATCGTCGATAATTCCCTGTGCCCCTATTTCAAGCTCTGCGGCCAGCTCCCCCTCGAAGTCAGCATCGCTGTCGACGCGAGAATAGCCGGCAAGGAAAATCGGGCGAATGATAGCGTTGTCGGCTAGTGGGATACTCATCCCTAATCCGCCGAAGACCGAAAGTGCTTTGATATCATTGGTAAAACTCGTTGCGATATTTCGCAGATTAATACTCTGCTCGCCTCGTAGATAACTCAGTGATAGCTCAGCATAAGGCGTCATGCAAAAATCAACTGAAGATTGAGACCGACGATGCAAGACGATTGTTTTATCTGAATTCCTCTGCCCATCCGCGTCGGCAATGCAGAACGTCCCGTGCTTGAGTTCCCGCGATATTGGAATCTTGATCAACTTGACTTCAAAATCTGAAGCATCCGGATTGTCGCTTTCAACAGCGATGGTCGAGCTGTTCGCGCCTGGAACGACGCCTATCAGGCTGAAGGCCTGGAGGAATTCGGCTCGGTTGTCGTCTTCATTTTCAAGACTCTCACGAATATTTTCCGATATATCTTGAGAGGCTGCGCCGAGCCCGTGCGGCCACACTAGAGCTGCCAACAGCAACGCCTTAATGTTTCCCCTGGTATTGATGCCTTTCCCCCGATCGCTGCGAGCCATTCTTGGATCGAATGCCGCCCGTCATATGGCAATGCTTACGTCCGCGAGCGTATCGTAAAATTATGATGGCCGGGCTGGAAGAATGGAAGAATACAACGAACGTGAAATTACTCACCTATACCGTCAAAACTATTCGAAATTAGCCCTTTTCCACCATAGCATGTCGAGGTTTTTCACTTTGGAGCAACTAACGTGAACCCCTCCGCATAATTTGAGATCGTGGAGATTTAGAGTTTGCTCCCCGTGCCCGAGTTATAGAGCAGGCTCTAACGGCTTTTTTGGGTCAAAGATCGCCGGAAACACTCTGAGTCGTAGTGTGTGCAATAGGATTGTAACCGGCTTCGGTTGCGGAGAAATGTTTGGCGTTCGATTTCCTCACTCACCCGATCATCGCTGCCAGCAAAAAACATCCCAACAAGAATTGCCTGGAAAGTCGCTTGGGGTGGCCGTAACTTCACGGTAAGAACGCAAAATGAGGATATCGGTCTCCGCGAGCAACGTTATAAGGAGAGCAATCGCGCTGAAATGAAGAAGGTCGATTTAGCGATTGTCGGGGCCGGGATCGTAGGGTTAGCCCATGCTGTCCATGCGGCGCGCGCTGGAATGTCCGTTGCGGTATTCGAAAGAGAACCAGAAGCGCGCGGGGCGTCGGTTCAAAATTTCGGGATGCTCGCGCTCATCGCGCAGGCTGCTGGGAAACAGCTTGACGACGCAAGGCGCGCCCTTGCCTGGTGGCGGGATGTCAGCGCAAAAGCCGGAATTAAAATGACGCCATCGGGATGCCTCTTATTGGCTCGGGAACCCGAGGAAATGCAAGTGCTGGAAGAGTTTGCAGCCAGCGCATCCGGTCATTCGGTACAGCGCCTTACTCCCGAAGAGCTCACCGGCTACGCGCCTGGTTTGCGCACCGAGCAGTTGTTGGGCGGTGTCTGGAGCGCCGATGCATGGAAGGTCGATCAGCGCCAGGCGATGGGGCGCATTGCGGCATGGCTGCGGCGCGCGCATGGCGTTTCAATCTACTATGATGCCATCGTGACGGAGATCGATCCGCCGAAGATAAACACGTCGGCGGGCCCATTCCAAGCGGAACACACCTTGCTTTGCACTGGCGACGAGTTCGATGCGCTGTTCCCGGAGATATTCAAAGAGACCGGCATAACGCGTTGCCGGTTGCAGATGATGCGCACGACACCGCAACGCGAGGATTGGAAGTTGACACCGTTTGTGCTCGGGGGGCTGAGCCTGGCGCGGTATGCGTCGTTTGCGGACTGTTCGAGCTTGCCGGATCTGGTAGCGCTTCAGGCCCGGAAAAAAACAGCCTACGTTACCCACGGCATTCATGTTATCGCAGCCCAAGAAACCGATGGCAGCGTGACCATCGGCGATTCTCATGCCTACGGAGAGCATGCGAATGGAGAACGCTCGGAGATCATCGACCGTCTGATCCTTGATGATCTGGACGGGATGATCTCCCTACCCGACCCACGCATCGCGGAGCGTTGGTTCGGCCATTATGCGCATCTACCGGGAACGGATATGCTAAAGGTATCGCCGGTCGAGGGCGCCACTGCCATCACCATGACCAACGGCCAGGGGATGACTCATGGTTTCGCAATCGCGGCTGATATGATCAGTGATTTGACGGACTAGGTCTCTCCGTGCATTGGACGATCGTAAGCACTTTCAGCATATCGTTCAGGTAGCTGACGGGGGCGACATCAGACATCCTGCAGTTGGCGATGATGTTGGCTATGGATTTTGCACGCCTGAGATCTCGCGGAGGGACGAAATCCGGCTGGACATGTTGTCAAGAAGGATCTTTGGTGCGCAGCAAACAGCAGCGTTGGCGCCCTCGGAGCCGGGATTCAACAAGACCGGGATGCCGGCTGCTCGGCATAAGACCGTGCCGGCGGCGCAATCCCAAAAGCCGATCCGAGCTTCAGCGAAGCCTGCGAGGCGCCCGATCGCCGTATAGATCATCGATACCGAGCTGGAGCCGAGGCAAACGATATTGTACCCGTGGGCCTCCGCACGCCCTTCGGCTTCCTGACGTTCATGCTTATCCCAGACAGTATTGCGACCGACGGCGAAAACACGAGGTGCCGGAAGGCTTACACCCGCTATTTGTCCCTGAAACTTCAGACATCCGTGAGTGGCAGCGATCGCCTGCATGTCAAGTTCGGGCAGTGCAATCGCGCCCAAAACCGGCATGCCACGTTCTACATAGGCGATCGAAATACCCCAAAACGGGAGGCCTGAAAGAAAATTCGACGTCCCATCGATCGGATCGACGAGCCAAAAAGCTTCTCCGAACTGCCCGCCGAATTCCTCACCGACGACATTGTCTTGGGGAAAGGCTTTGCTGAGCTCGTTCGTTATCCATTGCTCCAGATGGCGGTCGGCGTCGGTCACGTAGTCCCGTGGTCCTTTGACCCCCAGCTTGAGAGTCGATCTTTGATGAACGTAGTCAAGCGCCAAGGAGACGGCCCCCTCGATCACGCTCTGAAGGGCCTCCAGGCGCTCCGCCAACATCGGCGCCTCCGAGCCTCCATGATCAGGCACTGGCATTTCCGGAGGAGCCTTCCCTAAAGCCAGCCTGACAGAGCCAGCTCAGGAGATATTCGGGCTCGTCGGTCTGCAGCACCGTAGCGCCATGTGCGATCCAAAATCCGAACACGCTATCCGGCGCGATACGCGCCAGCTCATCATGACGACCACCATTCCATTGGGTGGCATCGATGCGAGGATCGTAATAGAGCGTATTCAGGAACAAGCGGGTATTGTGTTGCTGCGCGAGACGCCGGGCTGCCCTGGAGAACAACGGGCCGCCATCCATGGTGAGGCCACGCTGATAGTAGCCGGGATAGCCTGAACGGTCCTTGGGAAAGCCAACCAGGCATTCGATGCAGCTGGGTGAAAGTCGCCCATAGAGTTCCCGAAGAAACACCAGATCCGCCATCGTATCCTCGACAACCGGGATATAGTCGACTTGCTTGTCACAATCCTCCAGAACCTTGGCAACCGCCACAAGCTCATCCCTCCGGCTGCAAGCGGTCTTGACGGTGACCTGGTCCAAAACACCAGAGGCTGCGGCGATCGAAGCCACTTTCGGTATCGCACTGATCCCGGTCTTGCATTCGACATTGATCATCATGCGATCGCCGAGCGCCTCGAAAATCTCCTCAAGCGCCGGCAATGTCGCGTCAAAGGGTTCTCGCGATTCCGGATGCACCAACGGCAAGGATGTGAGGTCGGCAAGGTCGTGCTCGACAACGATGCCTTTGGCCTCTGTCGTGCGATCCAATGTCGGATCGTGAATGACGACGGCATGGCCATCCCGCGTGAAATGAACGTCGACTTCGACCATGTCACAGCCGAGCGCATCGGCGCGTCGGATCGCGGGCACCGAATTTTCGGCTTCCACAACGCGACCGTCTTTGAAGAAAGCGCCTCGGTGAACGGCGGCATAGATTTGGCCGGACGTGCTGGCGGGATTGCGCCAACCAGGCCAGACCGGTGCCACTGTCGTCGTTCTCTCTTTGATCATCGCTTCTTCAGCGCGTCTTGCGTCCATCAGCGAGTCCATATTTTTCAGCCAACATGATGATGATGAAAGAAAACCCCATGATCAGGGTCATGTAGACCATGTTGATCGCGACGAGGTCGGGATCGGGGTCGCGAGCCCCCTCGACGAGGGCGATACTGAGTGGCCTGTTGTTAACATTGTAGAGAAAGGCGGCGAGCGTGTACTCGCTGACCACCCGGTTGAACTCCATTGCGCCGACGAGGCAGACCACAGGAAAAACCAGCGGGAATGTTATGCGCCTGAAGCTGTAGAGCTGACTAGCACCGAGCGCCGTTGCCGCCTCGCCTAGCGTCTGATCCAGACTCCAAAAAGCCGCCCGTAGAAACCTGACCATCATCGGGATGGAGACAATCGAATTCGCGAGCGGCAAGATCCAAAATGTGCCGATCAGCACTTGTCCAAAGATCAGATGGTTCGGCTGATCGAACGCCAAAATCATGCCGATCGCCAACAGCGCCGTCGGCAGGATCCAGGGGATGAACAACGATAGATCCAGAAGTTTGCTTATCCGGTTCCGGTACTGGTGGATCAGGGGCACGGCAAACAGGCTGACCGTCAAAGCGAGTGCGGCCGCCATAAGGCCTATCAGCACGCTGTTCAAGAAAGGTATGAGGGCCGTATCATTAGAAAAGACTTTGAGATAATTCGCGATTGTCAGTGAGCTGGGCAGGACGTCCGTCTCGATCGACTTCGCTGGCGCAAAGGAAAATAAGACTGTTAGGGCGACAGGGAAGACATAGATCAGAAACAGGCCATAGGCCGTCATGTGCATAAGGGCGCTGGCAAGCGGATTGGTCAATTTAATTTTCTGAAGCCTGACCGGCGTCTTCGATCCGCCGATATAAGAGCCCCGGCTTTCGACATATTGCATGGTCACCATACAGATCATGATCGCGCCGCCAAGCAGTAGGGCGAGCAAGGCGGCCATGTCGGACCGGCGAATGCTGTTCAGCGCGAGGATAAGCTCCGCGACCATGGAGAACTCACGTCCGCCAATCAAAAGCGGGATTGCGAGGGAGCTCAGCGATTCGTACATGACAAGCAGGGATGCGGCCAGAATGGTCGGCAGGAGAAGTGGCAGCACAACAAGAATGAAAGTACGCAAATGCGAAGCACCAAGGCTTCTTGCCGCCTCTATCGTCGAAAAGTCGATCCGGCGTATAGCGGCCCGAAGAAACAAGAAATGATAACTGGTCATCAGGAAGGTGTGCGCGTACAGCACCGCCGGCCATCCCCTGAACCAGTCTGGTTCCAACTCCGGAAAGAAGCTAGTGAGCACCTTGGTCAGGATACCATAGTCACCATAGGCAAATTTATATCCTGCAGCAGCGACGACGCTTGAAAAGACCAGCGGCGTCGCATAACCGAGCCTGAGCAGCCAAGCACCGCGTATGGCCACATAGTCGAGAACCACCACCTGAAAAATGCCGACAATGTTGACGGTGATTACAGTGAGAATAGCAATGTAGGCTGTGTTGAGGATCGCCTGACGAACACGCTTCGATGCGAATAAATCGGTTGCAACAGCTGTCGTCGGTTCGCCCGATCTGATGAAGGCCTCGGTGAGAGCATTGCCGATCGGAAGATAGATGAAGGTCACGACGAACCAAGCGAGCAGCGCCATGCCGGCCAGCATCAGGCATCGCTGAACGGCATTCGAGGTCATGTCGGCTCGTCTGACGCGAAGGCGTGTATCGAGGCAGCTTTGGCAGTAAGCCAAAGGTTGCTCCCAGGCTCCGGCAGCTCGGAAAGCAGGGTGCTGTCGGCGATGCACGAGATCGTTTGCTCGCCGACCCGGATTTCTAGCCTGGTCGCTCGGCCGAGGAAATAGCTCTCGATCAGGAGACCCTGGAGCCCCTGCCCTTTGGCATTCGTGGCTATGGATATGGCCTCGGGCCGAACGTAGAGACTGGTGCCCGGCTCGAGCGATGCAGGCGATGCAATAAGCTTTGCCGCGAGCTCTGGTGAAATTTGGTTCGCATCTCCGACAAACTGGCAAACAAAAGCATTCCTGGGATGTCTATAGAGCTCGCGCCCTGTTCCGACCTGTTGAACGCGTCCTTCCTTAAGGACCATCAGCCGGTCGGAAAGCGCCAACGCCTCTTCCTGATCATGGGTGACGAAAACGGCAGTGAAACCGAGCTCGCGCTGCAGCTTCTTGATCTCCGAGCGCATGGCCTCACGGATTTTCGCGTCCAGATTCGACAATGGCTCATCGAACAGCAGAATCCGGGCGCCCATAACCATCGAACGGCCGATGGCCACGCGCTGCTGCTGGCCTCCTGACAGCGCTTCCGGTCGTTTTTGCGCATGCGCCGTAATGCCTGTCGTGTCGAGGATCTTGTCAACACGGTCTCGTATGTTGCTGGCTGGGAGGCCTGCCGCGCGCAGCCCGAACGCGACATTCTCGAAGACGGACATATGGGGGAACAGCGCATAGTTCTGGAAGACGATGCCGACATCTCGGTCTTCCGGCGGCGTTGTCGTCACGTCGCTGCCATTGATCAGGATGCGCCCGGATGCGACGGGAACGAAGCCGGCGACGGCGCGCAGTATGGTCGTCTTGCCGCAGCCGGACG
The DNA here is from genome assembly GCA_965204405.1 of Geminicoccaceae bacterium. Taxonomy (GTDB): domain Bacteria; phylum Pseudomonadota; class Alphaproteobacteria; order Geminicoccales; family Geminicoccaceae; genus JANQPX01. Next base: position 2,352,697 of record CBDBEN010000005.1, on the reverse strand, counting down.
GCCCCAAAAGCGTGAAGAATTCACCAGCTTCGACGGTGAAGTTCACGTCATGAACGACAGTCGTGTCGCCATAGGCGATCCGTATAGTCTGCAAGTCAAGCATCTGCCAAGCTCACCCGCTGTCGGCCCCTGATCCCCCAATGCCCCTTCGGAATGCGCGTGAGTTATTTGATGTCAAGTTCGATACGCTGCAGCCAGCCATCGACCTGGTCTGCAACAAGATCCCAGTTCACCGGTTGCGGTTCGACCTGGATGACCAGGTCGACAACATCCTTAGGAGAATTTTTGAGCGCTTTCGGATGTGCCGGCGCTTGAGCGAACTGATTGGCGTAGGCTGCCATGAACTCCGGGGAGCCGAACCAGTCGACGAACTTCTTCGCATCCTCAAGCTGATCCGTTCCGGCAGAAATACCGATGCCTTCCGCAATGAAAGGGGTTCCTCCTTCCGTGTTGACGATCACAGGGGTGTATTCGCCGGTATCGCCCATCTTGATGGCACCACCGAGCCAGTTCAGATCGATGCCGCGCTCCTTGTTCGAGATCGTTTTGACGATTTTATCCCAATCGTCGGTGACGAGCCCATTGTCGAACAGTGCCTGAATGAAGCCCCAGCCGTCCTCGCTGACTTCACCGTTCTCATCCATGAAACGTGCGAGCATGCCTGCGAGGTAGATCCGGGTGGTCTGCCACTTCAGGTCGCCAATGGCATATTGGCCCTTGTAAGCTTCCTTCGAGAGATCGAGCCAGCTCTTAGGTGCGGTCTCGGCCGTGAAGACATCCGGGCGATAGGCGATGACAACAGGCGTTTGCCAGAATTTGTGAAACATGCCATCAGGGTCGACGTAGAGCGAATCCAGCCCAGCTGCCCAGCTTGGCGTGTAGGCCTGAAATATGCCTTCCTTCTTGAGCGCACTCATCGACATGTCGACAAGGCCCAGGATGATATCGGCCTGCGGGTTCGCCTTCTCGGCGAGGATGCGGTCAAACAGCTCGCCGCCGCCGGCGTTCAGCATGTCGACCTCGAAGCCCGCGGCTTCTGCCTGCTCCTTGATCCACTCGGATCGCTCTCCGCCTTGCGGCGAATAGATCGTCAAGGGCTCCGCCAACGCCTGTGCAGACATCACTGCGATGCCGAACATGGCGCTGGCCATGATCTTTAGACTGGTCTTCATCAACATGCTCTTCTCCTCCCGCTTCCCCGAGATCGCGATAGTGTCTGTTCGGGTAGCATCTTAATTAATTTACTTTTTGTAAAGAAATTTAATGTGTATGCTGTGCAACGGCCCAGCGTGAGGAGTGTTGATTGCCAGGTCGTATCCATCAATTGTCGATCAATGAACGCCGACTGATCGAGATGGTTTTTCGGAAAGGCCAAATTGCGCGGGTCGATCTGACGGCGCTGTCTGGACTGACGCCGGCGAGTGTCACCCGGCTGGTCTCCGGCCTTGAGAAGCTGGGACTTTTCCGACAGCTATCGGTGACCAAGGGACCAAGAGGTCAGCCTAAGCGACTGCTGTCCATCGACCCGGACACCTATCGTTCCGCAGGCATCTATATCCGACTGAACCGGATGATCGGTGTCATCTCCAGGCTGGACGGCTCGGTGGTGAAGAAGACGGATGTCAGTTTCGATGTGAAGACAGCAGTGGGGATCGCCGGCAATGCGCGGCGATTGACCGAGAACCTTCTCGAGAAGTCCAAAACGCCGACAAGTCGGTTTCTTGGAATGGGGCTGACCATCCCAGGCAACTTCGGATCTTATGGTACTTTGGTGAAGGCTCACGCCATGTTTCCCGCGCTGGATGGCAGCGCGATCATTGAAGAGCTGCAAAGGGAGGCTTCATGGCCGGTCTATCTGGAAAATGATGGCACGGCGAGCGCGCTCGGCGAATTTCTCTACGGCGGACATGATTATCCCAACCCAATGTTCTCAATCCATCTGGGCTATGGCCTCGGTGGCGGAGCGGTTATCGATGGACGTCTGTATCGCGGCGCCAACGGAAATGCTTGTCTGCCTGGAGCGCTGTTTCCCTATTCCGAGCCACGACCATCGATCCAGGACCTGCAAGCGACGCTATCGGGGAATCAGGGTCAGACAGTGGCCTTGAGGGATCTGTTCGACGATGATCCTTCAAAGGGGCCCGTAGTCGAGCACTGGATCCGGCGTGCGGCCAAACAGCTTCGATTGGCGACAAAGGTGATTTCCGGCATGTTCGATCCGGAACTCATTGTTCTCTGCGGCGGCTTGCCGGTCGAGCTCAATGCGCGACTGGTGGAAGAAACGAATTGCATACCCGATGACGGCCCATCAAGGGGCCTGGCATCGGCCAAGTTCGCTACCTCCGGGCTCGGCGAGCTCTGCGGACCGATCGGTGCAGCCGCCATCCCCATCTACGCCACCTTCTTTCCGGGTTCAGCGCGTGAACCCCTCAACCGCTATCTCGATGGGCGTAGCGACGTATAGAGCGAGCCAAATGAAAATCCCACAGCTGGCCGCTATCGGCAAACGGACTCTGCCGACGCTGCTCGTGACGATCGCCGATGAACATAGAAGGCAGGCCCAAGCTGCATGGATTAAGAATGCTCTGGTCTGGGTGCAGGGAGCAACGTCAGAATTTCTCTCCGTTTAGCCTCCTCCCCATCCCCGTAACGTGGCCTCCGGTGATCATCTCAAGCTACTGTCAGCAGATGACATGAAAGACAGTTCACGCCCAGATAAGGACTTGAAATTTTAACCTTCTCGCATGATGGTCTGGCCCTCATTTCAAAAGGAGGGACCAGAAAAATGTGGCAACATGGACACTTTTATTGGAACGAGTTGCACACTCGCGATCCGGAGGCTGCCAAAAGCTTCTACGGCGATGCGGTCGGGTGGACCTTCGAGGTCATGCCCATGGAAGATGGCGGAACCTATTTGGTCTGCAAGGATGGCGACAAGCCTGTTGGCGGCATCTTCGACATCACCAAGCCTGAGTTCGAAGGCATGCCGCCCCATTGGTTCCCCTATATCGCCGTCGACGATATCGATGCCCGCATCGAAAAGGCAAACAAAGCTGGCGCTACACTGAAGCGTCCGGCCTTCGATGTGCCGGGCGTCGGGCGCATTGCTATCGTCCAGGACCCGACCGGTGCCGTGCTCGGCTGGATGACGCCGGCGGAGTCCGCTTCTTAGAGCACCGGCGAGAATTTACGGCACCGGCGTTGGTCCGCCGGTGCCGTTCACGGATGGGGCGCTATTTGGTGCCGTAAAGCCGGTCGCCCGCATCGCCGAGACCAGGGACGATATAGCCGTGATCGTTCAGGCACTCGTCCACCGCAGCGGTAAAGATCGGGACATCCGGATGCACGTCATGCATCTGCTTAATACCCTCGGGCGCTGCCAGGAGGCAGGCAAACTTGAGCTGCTTCGCGCCATCCTGTTTCAGCTTGGAGACGGCAGCAACGGCCGAATTCCCGGTCGCCAGCATCGGATCGACGACAATGGTCAGCCGGTCGGCTAAGTTGTGGGGAACCTTGTAATAATACTCCACCGCCGTCAGCGTTGTCGGATCGCGGTAGATGCCGACATGACCGACCCTCGCGGAAGGGACGAGATCGAGCATACCGTCCAGAAGGCCATTGCCGGCCCTCAGGATCGAGACCAGGCAAAGCTTCTTGCCGGCAAGCGCCGGTGCTTTCGTCGGCGCAACAGGCGTGGTCACATCTGTCTTGGTAAGGGGGAGGTCGCGGGTGACCTCGTAGGCGAGCAGGAGAGCAATTTCCCTGGCAAGCTGGCGAAACTGAACGACCGCAGTATCGCTTTTCCGCATCAAGGTCAGCTTGTGCTGCACCAGGGGGTGGTCGACCAGGGTGACGTGGCCATCGATCCTATCGGTCATCCGGCATCTCCCGATATTTCCGGATCAACTATCGACCAAACCGGCACGCTCGCCGACGCGCGCCATCTCGTCGATCCTGTCATATTGTTCAATGGCGAGAAGCTTCGCCCCGCCGATCATCAAGGCATCCCGGCAGCTGGCCAGGTGGGGATCCGAGAGCGCATCGACGAGGGCATCTCGAATGCGCTCGACCAGATCCTTCGGCATGGTCGAGCTCGTCACATAAGGCGGTGCGGGCGCTCTCGGCGTCCGGCCGAGCACACGAAAACCACCGAGCGCCTCCGGCATCGAGCGTTTGATCAAGCCGTAGGTTACGGCATCGATCGCGGCAATATCGGCCTCGCCCGTCTCGATAGCCTCCAAACTGCCGGCATGGCTTCCGGTAATGATCTGGCGACCGAAGAACTTGCTGCCGGCACTTGCCAGGGGAGCCACCATCGAGCGGAGCACGTGGCAGCCGGAGTGCGAATCGAGACCGCTGATTGCAGCGATTTTTCCCCGTAGGTCCTCCATCGACTGTGCGCGGCTGTCCGCATGCACGACGATCATGCTGGCATAGTCCGGCCCCTCGCATCCCGGCGCATCATAGCAAGGTGTCGCGATCATCGTCGGCCTCGTCCCATGAAGACGGATCAGCGGATAACCGCACATCTGGCCAAACAGAAGATCAGGCCGCCGCCAGGCCCGCTCGGCCCTCTCCCGACTAAGCGTCTCCGGCACATCCTCGATGCCCTGAAGGCGCAGCGCATTGGCGAGACCGCGCCACCAAGCGTCGGTCGCTTGGCGCACCGGTGCGAAGTCATACATGGGCAAGGCGGCAATCATGGCCAATCCCTAATCGTTCTGGTCAAGAAAGTCGAGGACCGCCGTCGCCATAAAGTTGAAGTCAGGGTTATGAGTCAAACGTCGCAATATGTAGTTCCGAAGATTGGCACTGCTAGCTTCGCCATAGCGCAGATAGCGTTCTCCCTCACCGACCAGATCACCGACGCACACCCGTTCTTCCGGCGTTTCCAGCTCCCACGAATAATGCAGGCAATCCCGTCGCCCACTGGCCGCACCGTAGCGGGGATTGTTCGGCGCCGCCAGTAGTGCCATGTGGGAGAGATCCAAAATGCTTGGATTGGGCGTCAGTTTTTGGCCGAACCGGCAATCCTTCGGCGTTTCCTGCGTGAGGTCGTCGGTATCGCCGCCAAACCCGAGATTATGGGCAACGGATCGATTGATGGCGCAAACCTGCCTCTTGTTCAAGGCCTTATCCCGCGACCGGATGGTGCATCGGCAGTTGGGCACGGGACGGCAGGGATATCGGGAATACCAAAGGAGTTTTCGCGGCGTTGTTTCCTGGGAACAGAACCAATCCTGAACCAATTGGGGGTCCACAACCGCATCATCAGCACTTGCCACAACCATCAAGGGAACATGGCGAGGCGCCTCTCGCTGGAAAAGCTTACGCCCAAGATCATTGACCGCGGCAATACTGGGTTGAGCCGTCGATTGGTAGCGAAGCCTTTCAGTTTCATCAAAGACGTCGCCCCAGAGAGCATCGCCGCCTGGCCCCGTCGCTGCAGGCCCAAACTGCGGCGGCTGATAACTGAAGGCAGGGGCCAGCATGACTATACCATCCAGCTCGATTTCTGGCGGCAGACCGAGATCCAGCGCTGCATCCAGCGCTAGATTGGCACCGAGATCGAACCCGGCGATGACCAGCCTGTCGACATGGCCGCGAAAGCCCCAAACCGCTTTCGCCACAGCATCGCGCCATGCCGGCAGTCCGATCTCGATCAAGTCCCCAGGAACCGTGCCGTGACCGGGGAGCAGAATGGCACGCACCATGTAGCAAGCCTTGCTGAAGCGCGCTGCCAGGTCCCACATCGAATAGGGCGTGTCATTCAGGCCGTGGATCAAGAGGACGCCTTTGTCATAGTCCGCGATCGCCGAGCCCTTGCAGTCCCTCCCCGGTGGTTTCGGCTTGAATTCAAATGGACCGATCGCGACAAGTTCTTCCGGCGGGATGGGCGGTCCGCCGACAGCGCTGTTGACCGCGACGGCACGCGCACGGGATGCCTCGATATACGCGGTAAAGTCACCGCTTGGCAGGATAGGCGGCAGACCTGTCGGCGCATAACGGGAGATAGCCGGCGACTGCGGCTGCGCGCAGGTCGCCATCGACAGGGCGATGGCCGATAGCAGCAGCGTTCGTTGTAAAAGTCGTCGCATGGCCATGGTTTAATCCAGGCTGGCCGAGACCGCCAGCAGGAAAGAGCAGCTTTCTCGTGTGGGCGTGGCGTCTCAGCGCAGGCGGCGAAGGATCTCCCTTGAAAGTGCTAAAATTTCCTTGCCGGCCGTGGTCTTGATGGCCGTTTCGGCCACGCCTCGGCCTTGGCCGATCGACGCGGCAAATGCCTGGCGATTGCCGAGTTCCGCTTTGGCGAGCGGCCATTTGCTCGATCGTATCTCCGCCTTGACCGCTTCGGCGGCAAGCCCCCTTGCCGGGACGCGGTTCAGGACGATCAGCGCCTTGGTCTTCTCCGCTTCGGCAAGATCGAGGGTTGGCTTGGTTGCCCAGAGGTCTAGCATGGTCGGCTGGATCGGCAGCAAGGTGAGATCGGCCAGCCTGATCGCGGTTTTGGCGTCTGTCTCCGCATGAGGCGGGGTGTCGATCAAGAGATAGTCCGCCGCCCATTTCGCAGCCGACAGCTCATTGCCGAGACGCCAGCCCGAAAGCGACTTGACGGTCAGTCCGTCATCGTCACCTAGAAGACGGTTCCTCACGCCATACCAGGCGCACAAGCTTCCCTGGGGATCGACGTCCAGCATCGCGACCCGCTTGCCGCTTGCGCGCCAGGCAACCGCCAACTGGATCGCAAGCGTGGTCTTGCCGGCACCGCCTTTCTGCTGAGAGACCGCGATGACCTTCCCCGCCATTCACGTCATCCTTCTCGCCACTGGAAAACTCAAGATAGAAAAAAAGATACCGAGATAAAACGCCGACCGAGATCATGCGGCAAGCCTTTTCGAAGAATCAACGCTTTGTGTGAGAATTCCCACAGCACGCCGTATCCTGACTGTCTATGCTCGCCAAGGATCAAAGAAGAGTGGAAACCAATGCTCGACCGACGTGCCATGTTCGCCCATGGCCTGCCCATGGTGCCGGCGACAAGCCCCGAAGAAGTGTGCCATGCCTGCCATCGGGATGCGGCCGTACGGCATCGGGACCAGGGCGATATCCCCTGCCCCGCCTGCGGCGATCGCCTCCACTACCGCCTCCGGCATGGAGCGTCGGACCCGGAGGCCGCCATCTACGCCCATTGCAGCCGCGGCGGCTGCATCGCGGTCCTCGGCTGACGGGCCGGCACGACCCGCTGCGTTGACCTGACCGGCGTTGCGCCCTGCCGTTGTCCGACGTCATTCCTATATCTATAATATTGCCTATATCTATAATGTTGGCCGATGGTGTGCCGATGTCGGTACATGCCGAAGATCGAGGCAATGACCATGGCGATGACCGATCATGACGAAGTTCTTCAACAGCTCGCAAGCTGGCAGGATGACGGCCACAAGGTCGCCATCGCGACGGTGGTCAACACTTGGGGTTCGTCACCGAGGCCTGTCGGCAGCCAGCTCGGCATCAACGACAAGGGTGAGATGGTCGGCTCGGTTTCAGGCGGTTGCATAGAAGGAGCCGTGGTGAAAGAGGCGTTCGAGGTCATGGACGGCACCCCACCCAAGCTACTGGATTACGGCATCTCCAATGAGCAGGCTTGGGAGGTTGGGCTTGCCTGCGGAGGTAAGCTCGAAGTCTACATCGAGGCCATCGACTAGCGGCACGGCCACATCGGTGGTTCGACTACACAGAAAAGCCTAGTCGAAGCCACCTGAACCTATTGAATTAAAAAGAAAACTTAGCGCAAAAATCAAAATCTGATATTTTCGCCGCCATCATCTAGTTTTTCCGGTCGCCCCCAATAGTGATATTGCGGCGTCCAGTCCTGTTCACTAAGGCCGGCAAGAGCGAGAAAGTGCCAGACGGGTGAATAGAGATCGCCCGGGCCGAACATCGCCCGCGCGCGACGCAGGATCTTGTTCTCCCTGCGTTCGTAAACCGCAGCACCGGGGTAGTTGGCATGCTCGCCCATCGCACACTGATCCACCATATAAGGGCCGCCTCCGTGGGAGGCTAAGCGGAATTTCCAGCCGCGATCGAGCGCCATACATCTCTGTGTCTCCGGCGAATCCTTCGAGACGAGGGCAACCGCCATCGCATCCTCCAGATGATGCAGAACGCCATTGATCCCATCCGCCCAAAGCGTGCAATAACGGCACCCCTGCCCCATATTGTGGATCATCAGCAGACGCTCGCGATCTCCAAAAAGGCTCGACAGGCTGATTTCGCCGTCAAGCGTTTGGAAGACGTAGTTCGAGACATCGATATCCTTCTCTTTTCGGCGCAATTCAGCCAACCGCTGGGCTTTTTGCGTGATCTCGAGTTCAAGCTTCTCGGCTTCGGTCATCTCTTAACTCCCTCAAAATTGCCTTTGAAATGATCGAACTCGGCCTGTTCAGTGCAACTTAGATGGACACTAGTCGATAAGCGGCCTGTTCGATAAGGGAATCTTAACTAAAGCGTAGGCATCCTAAAGACCAATGTGACATCCAAATGGTTGCCCCCATGCGCCTGCGCTATGCACTTATCTCGCTTTTCTTAATTCTGACGGCCGTTCCGCTCACGGTCTTCTGGGCCTGGCCGCATTCGCAAGTTCTGCAAAGCGAGTTCGATGACGTGCGGGACCGTCATCTTCTCCTGGCGCGAAACTTGGGTGCCGCCCTCGAGCGTTATCATCAAGATGTGATCACCGCTTTTAATCTGATCGCCACTAATGTGATCAAAGAGCGGCAGATGGAGCAGCCTCAGGACCTCCTTCTCAATCTGAGCTTTCGGCATATCTGCATCGCCGACGAAGCCACGGGCCGCGTCATCTCCGAGATCAGCCCGATCGCCTTGCCTTGCCCGTCTGTGGTGCCCGCCCCGCGGATGCATATTTTCGCGAGGCTGGCGCGCGAAGACCGCGCAACTTTCAGCGAGGTGCTCAAGGGCCCCGAAGGTGACCCGATCATGTATGTGGTTCGGCGCTTCGGCGATATCGTCGCGATCGGTGCCTTAAACACCGATTACTTCGTCCGCCTGGGCAAGGCCATTTCGTTCGGCGTCCTCGGCCATGCGGCGATCGTCGATCATAAGGGCAATGTCCTTGCCCACCCCCTTGACGACTGGATTGCCGCACGCCGCAATCTCTCCAAAGTTTCGGCGGTCGCTCGGATGCTGAATGGTGAAACCGGCATCCAGACCTTCTACTCGCCAGCGCTGAAAGGGGACATGATCGCAGGCTTCACCGTCGTTCCGGAGGCCGGCTGGGGCGTGATGATCCCACAGCCGATCGTTGAGCTGCAGGAAAAAGCCAAGCAAGCGGAAACCTCCGCCATCACCGTATTCCTGATCGGTCTCGCCATTGCCTGCGCCTGTGCCTGGGTCGTGGCGATCATGTTCGCACGGCCGCTGGAGCTGATCAGCCAGGCGGCCGATAAAGTCGTCCAGGGAGACGATCCGGTGGAGATCACCGAGCTGAAAAGCGAGCTGGTACCCTTCGAGTTTCGCCGCGTACAGTCGAGCTTCAATGCGATGATCCGGCGGCTGCGGGAAAATATGGTTCACATCAACAAGCTGGCCTACGAGGATAAGACCACCGGCCTTGCGAACCGGGCCATGTTTCGCCGGTATGTCAGTGACAAGCTGGTCGAGCTGCAAAACACCAATCGCCGCGGCCTGATCATCTTTATCGACTTGGATGGTTTCAAAGCGGTGAACGACACTCACGGGCACGATCTCGGCGATGAACTGTTGCGCTGCTTTTCGCTTCGCTTGAAAGCGCTGTTCGATCAATTCAGCCCTGCGGTGGACGAGGCCAACGAACTGATATCGATTCGAACCCAGCTCAGCAGGGGAAGCCTCCTGGCGAGGCTTGGCGGCGATGAATTTGCCGCCTTTTTGGCCGGCGCTGAACGCGACGGCGACATGGACACGATTGCCAAGGCCATCCTGCGCTGCGTCCGCGAACCATTCCGGCTCGGCACCCAGGAAGCCATCGTCGGTGCCTCCATCGGCCTCGCCAGATATCCCGATGACGGCGATAGCTACACCATGCTCATCCGTCATGCCGACATGGCCATGTATGAAGCAAAACGTGCCGGCAAGAACACCTATCGCTTCTACGACCGAAAAATCGAAACGGCCCTGAATGAGGCCGAACAGGTAAGGCGCGAGATTCCCCGGGCGCTGCAGCTCGATCAGTTCGAGCTTCACTATCAGCCGCGCTTCCACGCAGCCTCCCGCCAGGTGCGCTGCATGGAGGCCCTCATCAGGTGGAATCACCCCGAAGACGGTCAGCGCCAGCCCAATGACTTCCTGACGACGGTGGAATCAACCGACACCATCATCGCGATCGACCATTGGGTGCTGCGCAAGGCCTTGCAGCAGCTTGCGAGCTGGTCGCCCAAGCACCCGGACCTCGCGCTATCGATCAACATGTCCACCCGGCAGCTCACCGACCCCGGCATGGCCAATCACGTGATCGAACTCGTTCAGGAAGCCAATGTCGACCCAGCGAGGATCGAACTGGAGGTGACCGAACATGCCGTGCTCAGCAACGAAAATACCGCAAGGCAGGTCATCCAGAGGCTTCATGACTTCGGCCTCAAGATCGCTATCGACGATTTCGGTCAAGGCTATTCCAATTTCGCCCGCTTTGCCGAGTTGCCGGTGGATGTCATCAAGATTGATCGCAGCCTGATCACCAAGCTTACGGAAGATCCTCGGGTCCCGACGATCGTGAAATCAATGATCACCATGGCCGACGGCTTGAACTGCGCAACGGTCGCAGAGGGTATTGAAGCCTTGGAGCAGGTGGCCATCCTAAGCGAGATCGGCTGCACGGAGTTTCAGGGTTTCCTTTTTTCGAAACCCCTCTCTGCTAGAGATGCCGAAGCCTGGCTGACCCGGGTATCCACAACGATGGCAGCCGTCAGCAATGAAAGCGTTGCCCTCCTGCATCCACTATGATTCCGAGGAGAACGCATAATGCGACCGAGCCGACATCGGATCTTCTGTCGGAAAAAAACCTCATTGCGCGGGATCGGCTAAAGTCTCCGCAATCTCTCCTATGATTGCCCATGCCGAAACCACGTCCTTTTCAGTGGTATAGAGTTGCCCAACCTGAAAACGGATGACATAGGCTCCGTTGAAGCTTGTCTGCGTCAGGTAGATGCGGCCATCGTCATTGATCGCCTGAAGGAGCTTGGCGTTCAGCGCATCGAAATCCTCTGTCCCCTCAGGGGCAAAGCGAAACGTCAACAACGACAAAGATGGCTGGGTCACCAACTCGAAGCTCGGTTCTGAGTCTATCTTTTCTGCGAGATCGCCCAGCCATCGGCAATGGTTGCGGATGACGGTGCGGAGCGCTTCGACGCCGTAGCTTCGGATAACGAACCAGAGCTTGAGAGCGCGAAAGCGCCGGCCCAAGGGAATGGACCACTCGCTGTAGTCTGGGCCGACTCGGCCCGGCGTCGCCAAATAGTCGGGCTGGATACCGAGTGTGCGCACAAGGTCGTCAGGATCCCTAACAAAGTGAGCGGTGCAGTCGAAGTTGGTCAGCAGCCATTTATGCGGGTTGAAGACAAAGCTGTCCGCCGTCTCGATACCGTCGATCAAAGATTGGTATTCCTCGCAGATCAGGGCACTTCCTGCCCAGGCCGCATCGACATGAAAATAGAGGCCATGACGCTTTGCCACCTCGCCTAGCGCTCTCAGATCGTCCATCGCCCCAATGCTGGTGCTACCGATCGTGCCGATTAGGACAGCGGGGCGATAGCCGGCTGCAAGATCGGCTTGGATCGCCAGTTCAAGCGAGACAGGGTCCAGATCATTGCCGTCGCGTGTCGCGACCTTAATGAGATTGTCTTGTCCTATGCCGGCAATCCAGACGGCTTTGTCGATGGAGGAATGAGCCTGGGCGGAACAATAGACACGGATCGGCGGATGGGCGGTCAGGCCATTGGTGTTCCCTCGAAAACCGAGTGCACGTTCGCGCCCGGTGAGAATGGCGGCAAGGGTTGCCGATGATGCACTATCTTGAATAACGCCCTGAAAGCCGGCCGGCAGGCCCAGCATCTGGCGCAGCCATTCGAGCACACGGGTTTCAAGCTCGGTGGCGGCGGGAGACGTTTGCCAGAGCATGCATTGCGCCGCCATGGTGGCCGTCAGATATTCGGCAATGACCGAAGGAGGGCTGGAGTTCGCTGGAAAATAGGCGAAGAAGCGAGGATGCTGCCAATGGGTCATGCCAGGCATCAGGATCTTTTCGACATCATCGAAAATTGAGGCCATATCCTCGCCCGCTTCGGGCGGCATTTCAGGAAGCTGTGCCGCGATCTCACCCGGTGCCGTCTGGGCACGGACAGGTTTTTGATCAACCGTCTCCAGATAGTCTGCCGACCAATCGGCCGCGCGATGCGCCCATTTGCGAAACTCATCTCTGTCCATAATTGCCATGCTCCTATTAAGTCAGCGGGCGCTTGCAGCACGGGCTATCCCGGAAGGGCACCGCATGCTAGTGGTCTGGATCAATCACTCACGTCCGAAGTGGTTGGTTGCAGAGAGTACTAGACCCTTGAGAACCGTGGTTCTTTTCGATCCAAAGGAAGTTTTTGATCGAAAAGAACCAGCAAGGGATCGTTTTCATCATTCATCCAGCCGTTCGTCAACGCTTTGGGGGGGCAACGTCGAGGCTGGGAGGACAGGGCATGCCACGCTCGACCAATCGACATGATGCAGCACAGGCCGGGCATCGCCCGGACAGCTTCGACAGCTTGAAGCAAACCATCACCGATCATTATGAAGGCCTCAGCCGGCGGCTTCAGGAGGTGGGAGAATATGCGCTGGCTCACCCTGACGACATGGCGCTCGAAACCATCGCCGTCATCGCCGCACGCGCCAAGGTCCCCCCTTCCAGCCTGATTCGCTTTTCCAAGGCGCTGGGCTTCGAAGGTTTCTCCGAGATGCAGCGTCTTTTTCGGGCGCGCCTGGTTGCCCATGCGCCAACCTATGGCGAGCGCATCAAAAGGCTGCATGATCAGCAGGACCAGGAAGGCGAGATTGTGCCGTCCTCGATCCTGAATGATTTTTCTACGGCGGGGATCGAGGGCTTGGAACGGCTCCGCCAGGATCTGCCTTCGGAGCGACTGCAGGAGGCGATCGACATCATCGCCGGCGCCTCTTCCATTCATGTGATTGGGCAGCGGCGGGCTTTCCCGGTCGCGAGCTACCTCACCTATCTCCTCACCGAACTAGGCTGTCTTGCCTCTTTGCTGGATGGCACCGGCGGCATGCTTGAACAGCAAAGCCGAGCCATTCGCAAGGACGGCGTCGTTCTTGCGGTGAGCTTTCGACCCTATGCGCCTGAAGTGGTTGCAATCATTCAGCGCTGCCACGAAAACCGGGTGCCGATCATCGGGATCACGGACGGCCCACTGAGCCCGCTCGCGCGCCTAAGCAAAGTGAGCCTGGAGTTGGTGGAAAGCGAAGTGCAGGGCTTTCGCCCACTCAGTACGGCGATGTGTCTATCTTTGACCCTTGCCGTATCGCTCGGTCATCAGCTTGCAGCAGCGCGCTGAAAGGCTGTGGATATTCCGCATTGCCTAAATCGTGCCGGGATCAGGCTCCCCGCGGTTCATGATCAAGGGACGGCCCGGATCATTCTGCCAGCAAGGCAGGACTCTGCGCATCAGATGCGGGTTCAGGAGGTCTCGGGCTTCGTCTCTCGAAACGAAACGGTGATCGACGATCTCGATACCGTCGCATGTGATCGACGCCCGCTGCCCCGACGATAAGGTGCCGCCGTCAAACAGGAAATGTAGGCTATCGTCATAGCGATCATCGGTCGATCGCCAGTCCATGGCAACCAGACGAAGCTGGTCGAGCTCCAGCCCCACTTCCTCCAAGGTCTCTCGACGCGCAGCCTGCCAGGGTGGCTCATCGTTTTCAACGATCCCGCCTGGAACAAGCCAATAGTTCCGATAGCTCGGTTTGACCAGGAGGAGCCGGCCTGCCTCATCGAACAGCAGGACGCCGGCGGCCATGCGCTTTCTCGGGAGCTGCTTATGAGCCCAGCGGTTCAGCACGCGATGCCGAAAAATGATCGAAGCGAGGCCCACCTTGATGCGCGTTGTCCAGCTCATGGAAGTTGATCGTAACGGCATTAGGCAGCCGTGTCGTCAAAAATGAGGCGGTTATGCCGTTAGCCGCCGCCTGCGATGACGGCCGGTATAGAGGGTTTTTCAGCGGAAAGATAACGGCCACAAGTCTCTGCTGCGATCAGCAGGCCGTCGTCACAAGCCCTGCGGGCCACGACAGCACTGATTGGGGCAAGCACGAAGCCCCGCTTGGAAAGCTTGGGCAGCCAATCAGCCAGTGCTTCGATCGTCGCGGCATGCGGATGACCGATGGCGACAGCGCTGCCTGTCAGCCGGGCAATACGTTCGACCTTCGCCATTTGGCTCCGAATTTTCTGAAGGTCGATCACATGATCCAGGAAAACGTCCCTCGTGGTATTCGGCACACCATTCCTGCTAGCCACCTCGCTGGCGACCGATTGCGGGCTTGTTCGCGAATCCAGAAACAGGACATCCCGTTCCCTGAGCTCCCGCATCACCAGATCCATGCGCCCGCGATCGGAGGTCAGTCGCGATCCCATATGATTGTTGACCCCGACATAATCCTTGATCCGATCGAGATTGCTCTCGAGGCGCCGGACAAACTCGTCACGGCCAAGGCTGGTGATCAGGGCGTCGGGACCAGGCCAGGCCGAGCCCAGCGGTTCCATCGGCAAATGAACCATCAATTCGTGACCGGCACGTTTCGCCGCCACGGTCTGGGCTTCGATATTCCCGGCATAGGGCAGAAAGGCGAGAGTCAGAGGCCCGGGCAGATCGTTAAGCGCGCGCGTGCTGACACGGTTTAGCCCGAGATCGTCGATCACCACGGCGATGACGGGCCGGTCGTCAATCAAGCTTGCAGCAACGGCATTCTTCAGCCAGCTCGGGGCGTCGTCGCGTGGGCGCTGCCGGACATGGACAGAGTTGTTGCGTGCCGTTTCGAGACCATCGGGCCTTCGACGCTCTTCGGCCGACAATCCGCCGGCCGCAGCCGGCGACTGATCCACAACGGGCGCAACATCTTCTTCAACCGCTGGAGCGACCGCGATTTCAGCCTCGGAGAGTGTCGACGTATCCTCAATGACGGACTCGATCTGTTCAGGCCGGATACCGCGCGCAACGGGAATAGCCACCGGCCCTTTGGTAGAACGGCTGGCATAGCGGTCGGCAAGCTCCGACGGTTTCGCCAAAGCGCGACGCTCGGGTGCCGACCTTACGTTTCCTATCGACGTCTCTTCCCGGAGGTCGGCGGTACCCGCCATCTGACCCGCGCCGTGGGCGTCGTCTTCATCCGATTGTTGCAGCGGGGTCTCATTCAGCTGCTGTTGCCATGCAACGCGCTGCTCAGGACCGGACGGATTGCCGTCGGGCCATAGCAGCCAGATGACGAGAACCAGCGCGGTCGCGCCAAGAAGCCCCTCTGCAGCGCTGAAACGCTCTGGGGAGAAAACATGCCGAAAGCCCTTTAACACGCGCACCCACTTCT
Organism: Geminicoccaceae bacterium; assembly: GCA_965204405.1. GTDB lineage: Bacteria > Pseudomonadota > Alphaproteobacteria > Geminicoccales > Geminicoccaceae > JANQPX01. The sequence continues at coordinate 2,337,067 of CBDBEN010000005.1, read as the reverse complement.
TTGTCGTCGCAACCTCCGGAAACCGGCAGCATCAGCTGATCGGGGCGCGAAATGTTGTACTTTTCGAGACCGGATTTCACACCCATAAATATTACAAATCCGGTCAGTTATTCAAGTTCATTCACACCCGAGCCGACTAGAATCATACTAAAATGATGCAGAATTCGTCATAATCCAGAGTGACGACAATATTCATCATGAATAATAACCAATTCATTGTTATTTGATGAACGGAAATTACGGCACCAAGCCATAGCAATCCGTGGCCTCGCCGATGTCGGCATCGACATTGCCGACACCAAGTTCGTCTTTGACACCTGAAACAATCATCGGAGCATCAGCTGCTGACATCCGACAATCAAACCTTGACGCCAGTTTGTCCGGCGGCTTTCCTCCTCTGCTGATGATGTTACGTCATGGGAACGCTTCCCTTGGATGAGAGGGGCCGCCGATATCGGCATTGCGAGCGGCGGCTTTGAAAGCCGTCGGCATCGATCATCGGACGCTCAGCCGTCGAACGGACCGGCGTGATCATGACCGCTTGGGGATAAGGGCCTTGATACTTCTTTTGGACAACTACGACAGCTTTACCTACAACCTGTACCATTATCTGGGCGAGCTGGGCGCGGAGGTTATTGTTCGGCGCCACGACGAGATCAGCGTTGATGAAGCGATGGCGCTTGATCCGAAGGCCATCGTGATTTCACCCGGCCCTTGCGATCCGGACAAAGCCGGTATTTCGCTCGACCTGGTACGGGCCGCCGCCGGTCATTGCCCGATTCTCGGCGTTTGTCTCGGACACCAGACCATTGCGCAGGCCTTCGGCGGGCGAATCGTCCGAGCCCCCGAGCTGATGCATGGCAAAGTGAGCGAGGTTCATCATCAGGGCGATTGCCTGTTCAGCGATGTCCCCTCACCTTTTATCGCTACCCGCTATCACTCTCTGATCGCCGAGGAGGCCAGTCTGCCCGATTGCCTGTCGATCACGGCAAGGACCGACGACGGCACCATCATGGCGCTTCGTCATCAGGATATGCCGATCTACGGAGTCCAGTTTCACCCGGAAAGCATCGAAACCAAGCATGGGCACCGGCTGCTGCAGAATTTCCTAGGCCTCCTCCCTGTCGGAGGCCATGCATGAGTGCGGACCTTAACGATATCAGGCCGATGATTGCGCTTGCGGCAGAGGGGAAACCTCTCGATCTCGCCCAAGCGAAGGCAGCCTTCAACATCATGATGTCCGGGGACGCCACGCCGTCCCAGATGGGCGGTTTCCTGATGGCGCTCAGGGTGCGCGGCGAAACCGTCGAGGAGATCACCGCAGGCGCCATGGCGATGCGCTCGAAGATGGTTACCATCAAGGCGCCCGACCACGCGATCGATACCTGCGGCACCGGCGGCGATGCGTCCGGCACGTACAACGTCTCGACAGCTGCGGCTCTCGTGGTAGCGGCTGCCGGGGTGACGGTCGCCAAGCATGGCAATCGCGCCCTTTCCTCCAAAGCAGGCTCGGCCGACGTGCTGACAGCGCTTGGCGTGAACATCGAGACACCACCTTCTGTCGTCGAGCGGGCAATCGAGGAGGTGGGTATCGGTTTCATGATGGCACCAAGGCATCACGGTGCCATGCGCCATGTCGGCGGCACCCGGGTGGAGCTGGGCACACGCACCATTTTCAACCTGCTCGGCCCGCTCTCCAACCCCGCCGGCACCAAGCAGCAGCTGATCGGCGTGTTTGCCAGGCAATGGGTCGAGCCGCTCGCCCATGTGCTGAAGGAATTGGGTTCCAACCGGGCGTGGGTGGTTCACGGCGCGGACGGTCTGGACGAGATCACCACGACAAGCGCCACCCATGTTGCCGAGCTTCGAGACGGCGAGGTGACCACCTTCGAGATCTCGCCGGAGGTCGCGGGCCTGCCCTTTGCCGATGCAGCCGCGCTGAAAGGCGGCGATGCCGAGCATAACGCAGCGGCCCTTCGCGGTGTGCTCGAAGGGAAGCCGGGCGCCTTTCGGGACATTGTCCTACTTAACGCTGCGGCCGCCCTGCTGGTTGCCGGGAAGGCGGACGATCTGAGAGCCGGGGTCGACCTCGCCGCCGACACGATCAGCAGCGGCGCTGCCGTCACGACGCTGCAGCGCCTGATCACCGTCACCAACGAACCCGAGGGCTGATCCTTGTCCGATACTCTTGCCAGGATCTGCGACGTCAAGCGGGCCGATGTCGAGAAGCGCAAGCTGGCAACGCCTCTTGCCGAACTTGAAGCCAGGGCTGCGCAAGCACCAGCACCCCGCGGCTTTATCAGGGCGATCGACAGCACCATCGAAGCAGGACGCCTCGCCCTGATCGCCGAGATCAAGAAAGCCTCCCCCTCAAAGGGCCTGATACGCGAAGACTTCGATCCGCCGAGCCTCGCCAAGGCTTATCAAGGTGGCGGCGCCACCTGCCTCTCCATCCTGACTGAGGAGCCCCATTTTCAGGGCACCGACGCCTTCTTAAGTCAAGCCCGTGGCGCCGCCACCCTGCCCTGCCTGCGCAAGGATTTCATGCTGGATCCCTATCAGGTGGTCGAGGCCAGGGTGATTGGCGCCGATTGCATCCTTCTGATCATGGCGGCGCTCAGCGACCGTCAGGCAAGCGAGCTTGCAAGCCTGGCTCAAACCCTCGGCCTGGACGTCCTGGTGGAGGTTCACGACGAAGCCGAGCTGGATCGGGCGCTCATGCTCGATACCCGCCTGGTCGGCGTCAACAACCGCAATCTGAAGACCCTGCAAGTGGACCTGAAGACCACGGAGGAACTTGCGCCGAAGGTTCCAGCGGACCGCCTACTGGTCGCGGAAAGCGGCCTTCATGATCATCGGGACCTGCTTCGCATGGCCGAGGTGGGCGCGCGCTGCTTTTTGGTGGGAGAATCGCTGATGCGCGAGCAGGACGTCGAAACTGCCACACGCCGGCTCCTGGGCCTGGAAACAGCTGCATGAGCGACTTGACCCATTTCGACGCCGAGGGCAATGCAGTCATGGTCGACGTCGGCGCCAAGGAGATCACCGAACGGGTCGCCACCGCGTCCGGCAAGGTTCTTATGGAGGAGGCCACGCTCCGCCTGATTCGCGACCATGGCCTTAAGAAGGGCGACGTCTTGAGCGTCGCCCAGCTCGCAGGAATCATGGGAGCCAAGCGTACCCCCGATCTTATTCCCCTTTGCCACCCTCTCGCCCTCTCCTCGGTGGAAGTCAGGCTCACCACCGAGGACCAGCCGCCGGCAGTCGCCATCAGCGCCACCTGCCGCCTGAAGGGCAGGACAGGCGTCGAAATGGAAGCGCTTACTGCCGTGGGTATTGCGGCGCTCACCGTCTACGACATGTGCAAGGCGGTCGATCGGGGCATGCAGATCACCGAGATCCGGCTACGCCACAAATCCGGCGGCAAGTCCGGCACCTTCGAGGCGCACTGATGATCCCGGTCGAGGAAGCACTGGTCAAAATCACAGAAGCTTTCGATCCCTTGCCGTCTGAGTGGATCTCGCTTTCCGACGCCCGTGGCCGTGTTCTTTCCAAGGATCTGATTGCCGAGCGCGACCAGCCGCATCAGGCAATCTCGGCAATGGACGGCTATGCGGTTCGCGCGGCAGATCTCGTAAGCGGCGAAGCGACATTGACCATGGTCGGCACAGCTCCGGCAGGCGGGCGCTTTGAGGGCAAGGTCGGGCCGGGCCAGACAGTGCGCATTTTTACAGGCGGGCCGATCCCTCGAGGTGCCGATGCCGTGGCGCTGCAGGAGAATGCCGAGATCAGCGGGGATCAGGTGCATCTCGAGGGTGCGGTCGAACCCGGGACCTTCATTCGCCCTGCCGGTCTCGATGTGAAGAGGGGCGAGGTCACGCTCAAAGCCGGCACGGCCCTGGGCGCGCGCGACCTCGGTCTTGCCGCAATCCTGAACCGGGTCTGGCTGCCGGTACGCAGAAAGCCGCGCATTGCCCTGCTTGCCACCGGTGACGAGCTGGTACGGCCGGGCGAAGCCCTGGGTCCGGATCGTATCGTCACCTCGAACAGCATGACCCTGGCGGCGATGATCGAGGCCTGGGGGGGTATCGCGCTCGACCTCGGCATCATCGCCGATCATCCCGACGCCTTCGCGGAGATCATGCCTGACCTCGTGGGCGTCGATCTGATCGTCACGCTCGGCGGCGCTTCGGTGGGTGAACGCGACCTCGTGCGCCAGTCTCTCGGACTGGAAGGCTTGACTCTGGATTTCTGGAAGATCGCGATGCGTCCGGGCAAGCCTCTGATGTTCGGCGAGCTCAAGGGCGTTCCTTTGCTGGGATTGCCAGGAAACCCCGTTTCCTCAGGCGTTTGTGCGGTTCTTTTCGTTCGCGCCGTCATCAATTGCCTGCAAGGGCTTGATCCCAACCCACCCGAAATTTCGGCAGTGCTCGGCATCGACCTGGACGCGAATGATCAACGTCAGGATTACCTCCGAGCCACTGCCGATTGGAGCGGTGATGGGCGTCTCGAAGTCACACCTTCAAAGCGTCAAGATAGCGCGATGTTTGCACTCTTTGCGCGTGCTGATTGCCTCATAAAACGGCGGCCTTTCGCCAAAAATGCAAAGAAGGGCGACCAGGTTACGATCATCCCCTTAAGCCCCCTCTCGGTCGGTGTTTGAATTTTCCTAAACGTTCCACCGAGTTTTCCACAGGCGCGCCGCCGCAACACCTTCAGGCAAAACCACACGAACCCCGTTGGATTTCGGCCCATGATTCGATAGTCTTAGCGGCCGTAATCATTGACGCAAAATAAGAACTTAAGTAGAACACCGATAGACAGTTGCACTCGGTACGCTGAGAAAAAGGGGGACATGGGGGTGCTCACACAACGTCAGCATCAACTACTCAAATTCATCCAGGACTATCTGGAGCAATACGGTGTACCGCCATCGTTCGAAGAGATGCGCAGTGCCCTCAAGCTAAAATCGAAATCGGGTATCCACCGGTTGATAACCGGGTTGGAGGAACGAGGCTATATTCGCCGCCTTGCTTACCGGGCGAGGGCCCTGGAGGTGGTGCGCCTGCCCGATAGCCTGCAAAAGGTCGCAGGCGGCGATGTCGTGGAGGCCGGGCCGACCAATGTCGTCCATGGCAGGTTCGGGCTCCGCCCATGCGAGCCGGCCAATGGCGAGGGCCAGCAGGTTACGCTGCCGCTCTACGGCAGGATCGCGGCCGGTACGCCGATTACGGCCTTCAGAGATCATGACACGCCGATCGATGTCCCGCCGCACATGGTGCAGAGCGGCGATCACTATGCCCTTGAGGTGGTCGGTGACAGCATGATCGAGGCCGGTATTCACGACGGCGACATCGTGGTGATCCAGCGCGCCGATACCGCCGAGAACGGCGAGATCGTGGTGGCTTTGGTCGATGACGAGGAAGTCACGTTGAAGAGGCTCCGCCGCAAGGGAGCGACCATTGCTCTGGAGGCGGCCAATCCGCACTACGAAACCCGGATTTTTGGTCCTAATCGCGTGAAGGTTCAAGGACGGCTGGTCAGCCTCATGCGGACCTATAGCGGATAGCGGTTCAGGTTTATGAAGAAAAGCCAGCGGTCCGGATCGGAGGGAAGTCGGGTCCGGTTCGGACCGCTGGATTTCAGCGCATGACGAATGTCTCGCTTTTCCAAGGCCGGGTCAGCGTGCGGACGACGATCCCCAGGAGCAGGAAGACGAGACTGATGATGACCGTTAAAAGCGCCACCGTTGTTACTGTGCCGGCCTCGAGGCGGATGATTCCGTCGTCGACGCCGAACAATGCATAGAACAGAACCCATAATGCTAGGATACATATGAACGTCGTTAATATGAGGAACGACGGTCTCCCCAACATATGGTACTCCTTTCCCCTCAACGTTACTGCGAGTACTGTCTTTTTTTATCTCTTCAGGCTATAGAAAAAAATCAAGTCGAACAATCGAAGGTTTTAGATTCTTGACCTTGACAACCCCAGATTTCCTCACTTTTTGACTTTTTTTACTACAATTGCTCAGTATTGTTCATGTAATTACTCTCCTATTGGGATAGAAGAAGGGGTTGCATGAACGCGATAGACTTCCTAGCTGTTAGTTCTACCCAGACGTGTTGGATCGACCGGCAATGATACTTTTTGACCTCCGTTGCTCCCATGGCCACGATTTCGAAGCCTGGTTCCGTGACAGCAAGAGCTATGACCGGCTGGCGCTCGCCGGCGAAATCACCTGTGCGGTCTGCGGCGACGACAAGGTTGAAAAGGCATTGATGGCGCCGAATGTACGCACGAAAAAGGCAGCTGCACCTCCGCCAGTCGAAGCGAGCACGGACAAGGCAGAGGATCAGCCGGACGGCGGCAAACAGGCTGATCAGACGTCCGCGCCTGTTCCGGCAGCGTCCAAGGCCGCAATGGAGCCCCCGCAGCAAAGCGGCGCATTTCCCGAGAAGGTTGTCGAGGCGATGAAAATGCTGCGCCAGGCACAAACCTTCATCGAAAAGAACTTCGACCCCGTCGGCAGGAACTTTGCCGAGGAAGCCCGCAAGATCCACTATGGCGAGGCTGAAAAGCGCGGCATCTACGGCGAAGCCACCAAGGAAGAAGCCGAGACGCTCACCGAAGAGGGGATCGAGGTCAACCAGATGCCCTGGCTGCCCTCACGCGACAGCTAATGGGCGACCTAGCGTTGACTTTGATGCAATCGCCAAACGCCTCTGCTAGAGAGGAGTTGCCCCGCTAATCGAAACGCCTTGTGAGGGCGTTGTCGCCGCTGGGCCAGACACCCTTGGTAACGACCTTTCGCCCCTCGAATGCCAAGAAGCTGTAGCGGCCATAATGGGGCAGCGGACGCAGCAAGGCGCCAAGCGCCGCGTCGTCCTGAGCCTCGACCACCAGCACTGGGGGCGCGTCCCTGCGCCTTGCGACCCAGCTTCTGGCCGTTCCCTGGCCTTGGAGTCCCTCCGGGACCGCCTCAAGGCCGATCTCGGACAGAACCGGGGTAACATCCTCCGTCAGGCCGATAAGCATCAGGGGCGCATTCTCCGCGGCATCGGCATCAGCATCCACCAGACGAACCCCGGCATCCAGTGTCCGCCCTGCGAGTTCCTTGGCGACCTCGCTGGCACCTTGATGCCCATTCGCTGCGATGACCGTCAGCGCCTCCTGATCCAGAGTCACATCGCGAAGGATCGGCGGTGCCTCGTCGGGGGCGAGATGGCGAAAGAGCTCGTGGCGCTGGTCGATGCCGATCGACAGCGGTTTTTCCTTGGTTGTAATGGCGGTCGATCCGACCCCATTTCGAACACGCAGGCTTGCCGCCTCGATACCACCGGCAGTCTCGATTTGCACCGGCACCAGGAGATCGTAGTCGTCGCGATTGCTGGACAACCGTACCGCGGTCTCGAAGCCGTCGCCTTTCTCGCTGACGTCAGCCTCTTCCAGGGTCAGCGTCGGTGCCCCCTTGCTGGTAAGCCAGGGCTCGAAAAAAGCGTCCAGGGCCCGCCCGCTTGCCGCCTCGAAACTTGCCTGGATGTCGGACCAGGCAGCATCGTCGAAACGATGCGCCTCCCAAAATCCCTTGATCCCCTCGGCGAACGCTTCCTCCCCGATTTCCTGCTTCAGCATATGCAGCACCATGGCCACCTTGTTGTAGCCGATGACCTGATCGGCATCGTGCCCCTTGCTGCGAAAGGCGGTGAGCGGCTGATCGCGCTCCTCGGGAAGGGCTGAAAAATCCCGGAGCCACCCAAGCCGCATCTCCTCCGCCTTGGCCTCCCCCTCGGCTTCGGCCAGCGCATAGTCGGCCATATAGGTGGTCAGCCCCTCGGCCCAATTGCCCTCGCCATAGTCGATGAAGACTCCATTGGCCCACCAATTATGAAGAATCTCATGGGCGAGCGAGCGGGTTTGCATGAAGGGCATGCGCAGGATCTGTGCCGAGATATAGGTAAGCCCCGGAAACCCCATGCCGACCGGAAGTGGCGCGGCAATCATCGAAAAGCCGTCATAGGGGTAGTCCCCGATCTGCCCTTCGAAGAGATCGATATAGGTTGCTGCCTGATCGAGATAGGTGCCGGCAAGCTGCTGCTGCTCCTCTGGAAAATAGGTGCGAAGGCGGATGCCGCCGTGATCGCGCTCGTCGATCCGGAAGCGGCCCGCGAACACCGAGGGCGGCTCGGTTCGGCGCGTGGCGGCAAAGGTCGCCCGGTAGCGCCCATCCTCCTCAGCCTCCTGGATCATCTCGCCAGTGGCAATGGCCTGATAGGGTGCCGGGGTGTCGATGGTGAGCTCATAGGTCACCCAGTCGTCCTCGGCCCCGCCATTGGCGAGCCAGCCGAGACCATAGGGCAGAAACCCGCCATCGGCGGTCAGCAGCGGTGAAAGGCTGCCGCGGTCATCCCTGCTCTGCAGAACACCTCCATAAGACAATGTCACCGTACTCGCCTTGCCCTCAGGCAGCTCGATCCAGAGAACGCCGTTTTCCCTGTTAGGCTCGACGGCCTCCTCGCCGATGGAAGCTCCGACGAAGTCCAGGCCGGGCGCAAGCTTGAGCGCAAGCGTGGTGTGCCCCGTGACCTCGATCCGATCGATCAGCTCGATCGTCGAGGCTGCAGGATCGAGGGTCATTTCCAGGTCGTGATGCAGTTTCTTCTCGGCCGATGCAGCCAGTCCGCCACCGAAAGCGAAGAGCGCCAGAGCCAGCCCAACACCCATGATCCGGGTTCGGTTCATCAGAAAACTCCTCATGGAGAGAAAAAGCTCAGGGTTTGGCGTGACCATTGGGCAGGGCCGGGAATTTGGCGACGATTTCCATGGTTTCACCGTCCCGTTCCACGGCAAGCGGAAGCCAGGTACCGGGTGCCTGCTGCTGAACGATGCTGATCAGCTCGGAGGTATCTTTCACGGCGACGCCGGCGGCCTCAAGGATCTCGTCACCGTCCCTGATATCCGCTGCCTGGGCGACGCTGTCGTCGATCACCTGCAGCACCCGGACACTATCTTCCGCCGTCTCGATCATCACCCCGAGGCGCGGCCCCGGAGGTCCGCTGACAACCTCGGCCTGGCTCGGTGCCAAGAAAAGCGCATCGGCAACCTCGTCCTGATAAGCCTCACAGCTTTCCGCCGGTGGCACGGGGATGAACACCGCGGTATCGCTGACACCAAGATCGGCGAGCTGATAAGGAACGCCGAAGCCTTTTTCGACATGCCCGGTGCCGAGAATCCCGACCACCAGCGGCTTGCCTGGCCAGGCTCCCGCTTCCGCCAAGGCTTGGGCCATGGCGCGGTCCCAGGTGGTCTGGACCTTGGTGAAGCGCTGGAACCTTGGATCATCCCGGATATCGAGAGGCTCGGCCTCGGCTGTCGCCTCTTCCGCCTCCTCCCCGGTCGCAGCTTCGTCAGCTCCGTGGTCACCATCCACCGATGCTTGCTGACCGATGTCGACATGCTGGCTGAACACCTCGGCCAAGGCTGTCCATATAGGCTTCGGAGGGTGCGGCGGGTTCGGTAAGCCCTCGCCGCTCCGCAACGGGAATGGCATCAAGGCCTTCATCCCGGATGCGTGATACGAAATCCCGCTCGACATTCAAGGCTATCATCGGCACGCGATGCAGCCGGGCGAAATGGAACATGGGCAAATAGAGCTCGGGATCGAAGCCCCAATTCCTGGACCAGCCGCTCTCTTCGAGGAATGCCTCCTCGGAAAGCTCGCCAGCGATCCAGCGGTCCAGCACCGGCTGGACGGCGCGCGGAAAGGCTTCAAAGCCAAGGACCATGTTGGGACGCCGGCCGTGCAGCGCGCTGATGGCTGCAAGCTGCCAGCGGTGATGCTCGACATTGGGGTGGGTTTCGCCGAGCATGACGATCGAACGCCCGGCGGCAGCTTCGATCAGCTTGTCATGGGCTTTGAGATCGCCGGTTTTCGGATCGACCCACTGACCGATCGTAGCACAATTATGCTCCGCCGATTCATGAGCCGGCGCCGGTGCGCTTTGGACGAGAAGCCCCGCTGCCAAGAGCCCCGCCGACAATGCCAGGGAAGAAGTTCGGGCTGATAAACCTGTCATCGATAACAACCTTCCTAGGTCGGGCGGCGCTCCAATGGCGCGGCCGGATTGGCACCCTGCGGGCAGAGGATCAGGTTCTGGCAATAGATCACAGATACCGTGCAGATTTAGTCGCGCTCAACTTGCCATCTCGAACGGAAAAGGCAAGGCTTGGCAGGCGTCCGATCCCGCTGCAACCCGGCCAATTCAGCATCAGAAAAACCGGGAAGCGATCGGCCTCACGCTGCGATCGCCCAAATGACAACCAGACGAGCATAACAGATTTGAGCTATGCCAGACATCCGCATCAGGAAAGAGAGGAACAGAATCGCTCTAAGTGGGCTCGCTCATCTTCTCGAGTGCAGCATTCGCGCGTTTGGTCGCCGCTTCGAAACGATCCTCGAAGCCGGCCATGTTTTTCCTGGGCTCTTTATAGAACGCCGTCAGCTTCAACAAAGCGATGAATAGCCTTCGATGCGAGCCTTCCTCCCAAGCGCATCGGGCGATCAAACTGGATGAGCAGCACCGTTCGCTCTTCATCCGTATCGTTCCAGACTTCATGATCATAGCCGTCGCAGAACATCAGCGTTTTGCCCTGCTGCCAGGAGAGTGTCTCGTCTTCGACCCGAAGGCGGCACTGCTCTCTCTCTTTAGGAATGATCAGGCCGAGATGGCAGGTCAGAATTCCTTTGGTGACACCGCGATGTGCCGGAATGTGATAGCCGGGAGCCAGGATCGAGAACCAGGCGGTCTGCAGGCCCGGTATCTGCTCGAGAAGTGCTGCGGTAGCCGGCGCCTTTGCGCAGTTTTTCTCCAGCCGCTCGCCAAAACCGAACAGAAAGAACGTGCGCCAACTGCCGCCTTTTGAAATGCGTTTTTGATCCGGTGACACCTCATCGAAGGAAGGAATGCTGTCACGGTGCTGTAAAATCGAGGCGGCTTCATCGCGAACAGTTTGCCAGTTCGCCTCCAGCTTGCCGGTGAAATCGAACTGGGCCGGATCGAGCACCGGCATGTCCGGCACCAGAGATTGCCGACCGAGAAATTCGGACATCGACCTGGTCACGCGCTTGCCGAACTGTTTCACCAAGCGCCGTCTCGTTTGCCTCAAACCATCGAAAAAACTTTGCTGAACGCTCTCCATAACGCCTCCACGAAAACTTGCATCGACACACCAGCCGATCAGTCCAAGCCAAGGTCATGTTTGGCAATTTGAAGGAGATTCAGTAGCTAATCGAACTGCACACGTAAAGTCCGGCGTTCGGGAGCACCGGAGTTCACCTTGACACGGTCCCGGCCCACTCCACTGCCCAACCGCCCCAAGAAATCCTTCGTATCAGGTGGCTGGATGGGTGGCCGGGCTGGTTCGACCTGCCCTGAAAAGGCCAGTTCGCAGCTGTTCAAGAGTGCGTGTTGACGTCAGGAAGTCGCCTGATGAGGCTGCCTTGGCTGTATCCGCGATGCCGCCTCCGCCTCGATCTTTCTGGCGACATCACCATTTCTGGCCACCAGCTTCTTGAAATCGCGGGAGCCGAGAACGAGCAGCCGGCAGAAACCGAGGGTAACGACATCCGCCGTACGGCGCCGGGCCGGGTTCATCACGGCTAGTTCGCCGAAAAAATCGCCTGTCTTGAGCTTCACGGGCTCAGGGCTAACTCGGACTTCGAGCGCACCCGATGCCACAAAATACATCTCGTAACCGCGATCTCCCTTAGTAACGACCCTGTCGCCGGGCGCCACCAGGCGCGTTTTCAGCCGGCGGCTCAGCCAGCGGAGATCCTCATCGCTCAGTTCCCGAAAAAGCGGCACGGCGGCGATGAGCGTCGTCGGCTGCAGCCCCATGTCCAATTTCGGACGCTTCCGGCTGCTCTGGATCAGGCGCTGGGCGTCGCCGGTGAGCGCCCGATGCAAGTCATCACCGACCACCCCGTCTCGATAAAGCCGGCCATAGCGGGCTTCCTCCCAGCGAAGGCCCGCCCGCTGCAACGCTGCGACACGCAGATCCCTGGCATAGTGGGGATATTGTAGTTCCAGTGCTTCCAGCTCATTGCAAATCAGCTCCGCCCGCTTGTCCAAGAGCTGCTGCAGGTTCTCCTTGGCATCTTCACCGATCAACGCTGCCATGCGCATGGCATTGAACGCGCATAACTCCTGCAGCGCGCTTTCGGATTCCACCAGAACGTCGAAACGCCGGGCCAACAGCCTGGCAAGCGGTGCTTCCAGACCCAGCCAACGCTGAAACTGGAGTGCCGGCCGGAACCACATGGGAAAGGCGAGCAGCACCTCCATGGTGTCTTCATAGCCGATACGCCCGCGCAGGCGGGTCGCGTCCACCAGGCGATCGGCATTGACCTGCAGAAGGCGGGTGGTGGTCACGCCGATGACCCCGTCCTCGAAGCGCTGCCGGAACAGGCGCCGTTCCTGGCTTGCGAGAATGGTGAGGCCGAGCCTGAGACGTTCGCCGAACGGGGCGGCCTCACCGCCCTGCTCCAAATGCACCGCGTCATGCACCCGCTTGTCGTAAGCTTCTTCAATATCGATCAGAAGCGCCGGCTCGATACCTCTGCGCTCGGCAATATCGGCGACATGGCCAAGCGCATCTTCCATCGTCGCGGCGACAATCCGTTCGCGGAGACGCTGGTCTCCCTTGGAGAGCCGGTCAAGGCCCAGCCAGTGGGTGACGCGGGCGAGGGTCGAGGCGTTCAGCAGCAAGGTCACCAGCACGAACCCGCAGCCAAGCGCCCCCAGGACCGCCCGCTCGCTTTCGGCAAGAGCGGTGGTTTCGGCAAGGCTGAGCGTCAGGATCAGCGTCACGGCGCCACGCACGCCGCCCCACCAGACGAGCGTCTTTTGCCGCCGATTGAGCGACGTGGTTAGACCGAGGCGGCTGATCGCCGGCAGCATGAAAAAAAGCACCAGCGCCCTCGCCGCGAAGGCGGCGATCACCACCACGATCAAATAGCCGATCTCGCCGAAATGGAGCTGGCTCAAAAAGCGCGGAGCCATAAGAGCACCGATGAGGAGAATGAGACCATTGGCCCAAAAGCCGATCTGGCTCCAGACACCGGTGACCAGCGGCCAGTTGCGCGGCCCCATGCGCACCCCGCCGACCACGACCGTGGTGAGGCCGGCAATCACCACGGCGACCACGCCGGAGGCGCCGAAGCCGAGTTCGGCCAGCAGGAACGCGCCATAGGCAAGCGCCACGGTCAGGCTGGTTTCGGCGAGCGCCGAGCCTTCGAGGAGCCGGTAGAGCAAGGCGGTGATCTGGGCGAGGGCGAAACCGGCCAGAGCACCGACACCGAACCCGTAGACGAAAGCGGACGCGGCTGCATCGATGCTGATCGCCTGCTTTGAGGACAGGCTGGCGACCAGGATCGTGAACAGAGCGATCGCGGCCGCATCGTTCAAGAGGCTCTCGCCTTCGAGGATCACCAAAAGCCTTTTCGGTGCGCCGAGCTTCTTGAAGATGGTGATCACGGCCGCCGGATCCGTGGTGGAGATGGTGGCGCCGAGCAGGAGGCACACCACAAGGTCCAGGGGCGAGAAAATCGCGAGCGCGCCGCCGACAAGGGCGGTCGCCGTGAACACCGCCACCACCGCCATCAGCATCACCACCGTCAGATCTTCCATGAGACGGCGCACATCGACGGCAAGCGCCATTTCGAACAGCAGCGGCGGCAGGAAGATGAACAGCAGGTTGCGGCTATCGAAGGCCAGGTTCTGGAAAAACCAGGCATCATAAGTATCGAGGGCCAGATCGATCAGCGTGATGCCGTAAGCGGCCACCGTGCTGCCGATAGCCAGGCCGACGACCGCGACCACGGTCGGCAAAGGCAGCTTCAAACGCTCCGCCAGCGGCACCAGCAAACCGATCAGAGCCAGCGACGCGGCAAGCGCCATGAGACCAGATGTCACGATATCCATGAATGCCGCTCTGCTGTGCCTCGGCTGATAGGAAAGGTGGGATCGGGATGTTCTGGAAGGACAATACAAGAAATCCCACCGACGTCGATGGAGGCTGCAACGGGATCCTAATGGTCTTCCGGCATCAATTTCCGTTGAAGGCGCCTGTCCATCGAGCTTTGGGCGTGGCAACATGATTCTCATGCGACCAATGGAGACAACGTGACATGCAGCGGCATCATGATATGGGCGGGCTGCCGGCAGGGCCGATCGATCGGGGTGAGCATGACTATGCGCCTTGGGAAAAGCGTGTCGATGCGATCCTCCGCCTGCTTACCGATCAAAAACGGAAGGTGATCACCGTCGACGAGCTTCGCCGTCATATCGAGGAGCTTGGCCCCGGCGCCTATGACGAGATGAGCTACTACCAGCGCTGGATGGCGTCGATCGGCAACAACCTCCTCGAGAAAGGCGTGATCGGGGTCGACGAGTTGGGGCGAAAGATGGCGGAGATCGAGGAAAAATGGCAAGCGGCAAGGAAGAGCTGAACCAACGCTACGAGGTTGGCGACAAGGTCCGGATCAGGGTCGCTTTCCCACCCGGCCATGTGCGCACGCCCCACTATATCCGCGGGCGAGCCGGCGTGATCGAGAGCATTGCCGGCAAGTTCGCCGATCCCGAAGAGCTCGCCTATGGCCGAAACGGCCTGCCGAAAAAAACCCTCTATCGCGTCCGCTTCAGCCAGGCCGAGCTTTGGCAGGATTATCAGGGACCGGCGGGCGACACCACGGTGGTCGATGTTTTCGAGCATTGGCTGCAGCAGGAGGCCAGGACATGAGCACCGGTCATGATCACCACCATCCGCACCCGATGCAGCCGGACATCGAAGACCAGCCGTTCGAGTATTACCAGCTCATGGCGGAAGCGGTCGGCGAACTCCTGATCGAAAAAGGCGTCTTTTCGGCAGCGGAGCTGAGAAAAACCGTCGAATCCATCGATGCACGATCGCCTGCCGATGGCGCCAAGGCCGTGGCTAGGGCCTGGGTTGATCCTGCCTTCAAGGCGCGGCTGCTCGACGATGCCAACACAGCGGCTGGCGAACTCGGCATCGATGCCGGCGCCATTCCCATCAAGGTGGTCGAGAATACACCTCGAACCCACAATGTGATCTGCTGCACCCTTTGCTCCTGCTATCCTCGCCTGCTCCTCGGCCTGCCGCCGGACTGGTACAAGGCGAGAGCCTTCCGATCCCGCGTGGTCCGCGAACCGCGCGCCGTACTTCTCGAGTTCGGTACCGTGCTCCCTGACGACATCGAGGTGAAGGTGCACGACAGCACGGCGGATCTTCGCTATATGGTGCTGCCTCTTCGTCCTGGCGGCACCGAGGGGATGAGCGAGGCCGAGCTTGCCGCCCTGGTGACCAGGGATTGCATGATCGGCACGGCCGTCGTCGAAGTCTGAGCAAGCCCATGCTGACGGGCGGCTGTCAGTGCGGCAAGGTCCGCTATGAGAGCGAAGGTGAGCCTTTTGGCCTCTATGCCTGCCATTGCCGGGAATGCCAAAAGCTCTCGGTCTCCGCCTTCAGCCTGTCGCTGCTCGTGCCGAGATCCGGGTTCCGGCTGACCCTCGGCAACCCGAAGTCCTGGAACAGACCGACCGACAGCGGCCAAACGCTCGTCTGCTATTTCTGCCCAACCTGCGGCAGCCGCGTCTGGCACGATGCGCCGCACGAGCCCCAGACCGTCACGATCAAAGCCGGATCGCTCGATGAGCCGGTCGACCTCCGCAAGGCGATCCATATCTGGACGTCGAGGCGCCTGCCGGGGGTGATCATCCCCGATGATGCGGAGCAATGGCTGAAAGAACCGGCCTAGAGGCTGGCGCTGCTCAATCCAACAGGGCGACCGAGCGGCTAAACGCCGTGGGCAGGATCTGGCGGCAGCCGGTGCTCGAAAGATCGATCGTCATTTTCGACTTGCCGTCCAGCTTGATCTGATTGGCGATGAGCACAAAGCAGGCATCCGTTCCAACGATGTTGGCTTCGATCTCGGAGGTAAACTTGCCATCGGGGAGATAGACCACGCCGGTCAGTGCCGACGGTTCCTTGCTGTCCCATTTGTTGTCTTTGTTGCCGCCCTGATCTTGAACGATCACGAGCCCCTGCAGGTCGCCTGATGTCGGCGCCGTCAGCCGAAGCGACGCTTCTCCCTTGACGTCCATCTCGGCCTTCTCGCCGTGCAGCAGAATCGTGACACCATCCCCTTCCAGCACGGCGTCGTCATCGATTTCGAACTTGCCATTGTCGACGATATAAAGACCCGGCTGAAGGGTCACATGAGCCTTTCCCTTGAGCTTCAACCCGTCGCAGAAAACCCGACCCGGCGTCAGGGTAACTGCCTCATCTTTAAACTCGACGTCGTCATCCGTGCAGGCGCCGATCTCGGGGGCGATGAATCCGGCCATCGGATCGGGGTGCTGAGGGCAATATTCGGTGGGCTCCGGTATGACATCGGCGCCGCCATCGATTTTGGCGCGGCCGCTGACGCAGATGCCGCCAGTCGTCATTCGAACGTGGCCGCTGATTTTGATGCCTTCCTTGTCGATCGAATTGCTTTGAGCCCCGCAGCCGATCAGGTCAATCTCCGCGTCCCCCTTGACTTCGATTCCCTTCTTATCCGCATCAAGCGCGATCATGCAGGCGACCCCCTGCTTGCCCGCGACGGCACTCGCCTCGATATCCATGATGCCGTGGCCGAAAACACCCGCAAAGAGCGTGTCCAGGCCGTTGCCCCGCTTGTCGGCCATGCGCAGCGTCAGACGAACGGCGCTCGCACCACCGCTATCGCTGTCGATGGAGCGCCCCGCCGCGTTCCAATGGCCGAATTCGAAATCTTCCGCCTTCAAAACATCCTTGATCGCCGGCACGTTCTTTGCGGCATAGAGCATGCCGGCCTTGCGTGCGGCATCGAGGTTCGGGAGCTTGTAGGCAGCCGCCAGGGCCGCCGAATCGGCGGCGGCCTGCAGCTCGGCCTTCATCGAATAAGCACGCGTAACATCCACGGCAAGCGCGGCACCGGCCGTCGTCAACAGCAAGACCATGGCCATGATCGGCAGCATGGATCCGCGCTCATCAGCAGTCAGCGGTACCGATTTCCCGACAAGCGGTCCCACCGGCACCGGTTTTCGACAAAGATATCGACCAAGCTTCTGCAGCATGTTTCATCCGTGCTTTGAGGGATTGGTTGAATAATAGAGACAATTTATTGAATTTTCCGTTAACGTCTCCTTCAAGAAATTCTGCAATCTTAGCGATGCAAGTCCCGCTGAAATTGACTAGTAGAGGCAGTGGAACGATCGATAGTTTATGGCAGCTTCATCAGGATTAGCCTGGAGTTGCTTCGGCTTAACGGAATTTTACCAAGAACGGGGAGAAGGGCATGCAAGCCTCCCTTATTTCAACCGAAGAAGATTTTTTCGCCCTTGAGGCTCAGTGGAACCGCCTGGTGGAGCGCTCCGCGACCAGCTCGGTCTTTCAGACCTTCGCTTGGCAGGCTACCTGGTGGCGTTTTTTTGGTCGGGGCCAGGAGCTGCGCATCATCAAGGTCGAGCAAGAAGGCGAACTCGTAGGGCTATTGCCCCTTTATATCGAACGCCGGACCGATCTGCTGCCTGCCGTTGGGCTTCGCCGGCTTCGCCTGGTGGGTTATGGCGGCGACACCGCACCCGACGATCTGGGCGTCATCCTCGCCGGCCCCGATCCTGACGGTGCCATGTGCGCCTTGATGGAAGAGCTGCACACCCTTCGAAACGAATGGGATATTGCTCTCCTCGAAGATCTGCATCCCGATTCCCCCCTCATCCCGCTGGTGCAGGAGCAGATGGGCGATCGGGTCGACCTCGATGACGGGGTCAGAATTTCCTACGCCGAGCTTCCGGATAGCTGGGAAGCGTTCCTCGCCGGCTGTTCGCAGCGGCGGCGCTGGAAATTGCGGCGCGGACGCACCAAGCTGGCTGAGCAATGCCCCTATCGCTTTTTGCTGGTCAAGACCGAAGAGGAGCTTCGGACCTATTACCCTGAACTCGTCAGGCTGCACCGGGACAGGTGGAAGGAAAGCCCCGAACTCGGCGGCTTCTCGACCACGGCCTATGTCGAGTTTCACCGTGAGGTGACGGCGGCAATGCTGAAGCAGGACTGCCTGCGCCTGATGTTCCTGATTAACGAAGACGAAACGCCCATCGCGGCGAACTACTGCTACCATTGGCGCGGCGCCTTCTATGGATTTCAGATGGGCTTCGCGCTGGACCACCAGCATCTCAGAGTAGGAGAGGTGCTGATGTGTCACGCGATCGAGCAGGCTATCGACGAGGGCATGGGCATTTTCGACATGCTTCGCGGCGAGCATGACTACAAGCAATGGCTGACCAGCGGCTATCGCCAGCGCAAGACCCTTCTGGTGCATCAGCCCACCATGCGGACCCTCTCCTATCAGGCGCTGCGCGCAAGCTATCGGAAAGCCCGCAAGCTGACCGATCTCGGATCGCGCAAGGGAACAGCCCCCCAAGGTGAGGCTGAAGAAGCCATCGCTTCTTAAGCGCCTTTCCCACGATGTTGCCGGCGAGCGATTATTGCAGCCGAAGGGAAACGCGGCCGCTTTCACGAAAGCCGAAAATTTAAGCCTGACGAGCCTTGCGGTTCGCCTGGGACGATGACACTTATAGCTAGAGCTAATGATGTGATTGACTTATGGCGACATCGACCCAAGCTTCTGAGCGACCTGTAAAATCACCGAGTCCGACAGCGACCAGGAAACGGCCGCCAAGGCGTCCCGATATGTCCAAGATGCTGAGAAAAGTCGCAGGCATTGTGATCCTGATCGCGACAATCGGGGTTGCAAGCTGCCAAGCCTTGCTGGTCGAGGCACCGGGCATCAGACTTCCGATCGAACAGGTGCAATGATCCATGGCTAGCCGACCAACACCGCGTCGCCGCCCGCTCTGGATCGGCGGCTGGCTGTTGTTTCTCCTGCCGCTTCCTCTGCTGGCGAAGGTCTTCGTCTCCCTGGCCCGCGGCGAATTCGGCACCTTTCTGATCAGCGCGATCGCTGTCCTGGTCCTCCTCGCTGGCGCCTGGGCCATGCGTGCGGGATTGAAGCAGGCGAAACGCCGGCCGATGAGCTCGACCATCCCCCTCAAGTCCATCGGAAGCGGCATCATCGCCGTCGGCGCCGGGCTGACCGCGATGATCGCAGGCCACAATCTCGCCATCGGCGTCTGCTTTGGCCTCGCGGCGCTTCTCGGCTGCTATCTCACCTATGGTTTCGACCGGCGCCTGAAGCTCTCCAGCGACAAAGACGTCGCCTCGGCGCTCGAAGAGGCTTACCGGAAGCTGGAAAAGCTCGAAGCTGCGGGCGAGCAAATCGGGTCACGCGACATGCGCGACCGCCTTCGCCGGATTTCCAGCTGGGGGGAGCGTATTCTGGACCGGATCGGCGATGATCCCGAGGACTTCCGCCGCGCGCGAAAGTTCCTGAACGTTTACCTGGACGGTGCCCAGCAAGTGACCGAAAAGTTCGCTAAAGCACAAGCGGATGGCAAGTCGGCCGAGCTCGAGGGCAATTTCCGCACGCTCCTCCAGGACATGGAGACGGTGTGCGAAGAGCAATATCAGCATCTGCTCGATGACGACCTTGTCGACCTCGACGTGCAGATGGAAGTTTTGACGACGAGACTGAAACGGGAAGGCGTCTACTGATCCGGGGTCAGTTGGCATCAATAGCGGGATAGGATCCAAGGGAGGTATTTCACCATGGCGACGACCGAAACGACTTCGACAACCCCGATGCCGATGGCGCCGGAGGCGCTGCTGCAGGGCGATCTGGTGCCCTATGATCAGGCGGACGCCGAAAAACGCGGAAGAATCGAAAAATGCATCGCCGAGCTGGAGATGGACGATGCCAATTCGATCATCTTCTTCGGCTCGAAAGCACAAAAACAGCTCACCACCGTTTCCGATCACATGCTGGAAGGCGTGCGCAACAAGGATACCGGGCCTGCCGGCAATGCGCTGAACAGTATGGTCACCACCCTTCGCGGCTTCGATGTCGAAGGGCTTGACCCAAGGCTGGAGCCATCGTGGATCGAAAAGATCTTCGGCTGGGGCAAGCCGGTCGCCAAGTTTCTCCAGCGCTATGAGGAGGTACGGGATCAGATCGACCGCATCGGCGACGAGCTGGAAAATCACAAAACCCGGCTGATGACCGACATTGCCTCGCTGGATCGGCTCTACGAGGCCAATCTCGAGTATTTCCACACGCTCGCCGACTACATCGCGGCCGGCGGAGAGATGCTGAAGCGTGCGGACGAGGACATGATCCCTGCCCTGCACAAGGAAGCCGAAGCCAGCGGCGACGTGCTGAAGGCCCAGGAGCTGCGCGATCTCAGATCCGCGCGGGATGATCTGGAGCGCCGCGTCCATGATCTGAAGCTCACCCGCCAGGTGGCGATGCAGAGCCTCCCCAGCATCCGGCTGGTGCAGGAGAACGACAAAAGCCTGCTGACCAAGATCAACTCGACCATGGCGAACACCATCCCGCTTTGGCGTCAGCAGCTTGCCCAGGCCGTGACTATTCACCGTTCGAACCAGGCTTCCAAGACGCTCAAGAACGCCACCGACCTCACCAACGAGTTGCTCACCGCCAATGCCGAGAATCTGAAGCAGGCCAATGCCGAGATCAGGAAGGAAGTCGAGCGTGGCGTGTTCGATATCGAGGTGGTCAAGAACGCCAATGTCATGCTGATCGAGACCATCGAGGAGAGCCTGCAGATCGCCGACGAAGGCAAGCGACGCCGGGTCGAGGCGGAAGCCAAGCTGCAGGAATGCGAAATCGAGCTGAGAAACGTTCTGGCCGCCGCGCGCTCACGTACCAACCCACCACCACTGCCCGGCTAGCAGCCGGTGGCTTGACTTGCCAGGTGACCCTGCTGGAACTTTGACATTTTTCTCTTGTTCCGGCGGAGCTTTCGGAAACCGCGTTGGCGCAGACCAAACACCGCGACAGCGCAACGTCCCGCAGCTTCTGCGGCCGCGACAGCGTAAACGCCCCACCGTGCCGGTGGGAGGAGAAGAGAATGATTTGGGATAAGATTGTCGGCGAATTTGTCGATGTCATCGAGTGGACCGATGATAGCGACGACACCATGCTCTGGCGCTTCGAACGTCATGGCAACGAGATCAAATATGGTGCGCAGCTCACCGTGCGCGAAAGCCAGATGGCGGTGTTCGTGAACGAGGGCCGGGTCGCTGATGTGTTCGAACCCGGGATGTACACGCTGGAAACCGCGAACCTGCCGATCATCTCGACCATGGAGAACTGGCATCACGGCTTTCAGAGCCCCTTCAAGGCGGAGATCTATTTCGTCAACACCAAGCGCTTCACCGATCTCAAATGGGGCACCAAACATCCGGTCACGCTGCGTGACCCGGAATTCGGCCCGGTACGGCTGCGCGCGTTCGGAACCTATGTCACGAAGATCAAGGACCCGGTGACCTTCATTCGGGAGATCGCCGGCACGGACGGCCACTTTACCACCGATGAGATCAGCGATCAGCTCCGCAACATGATCGTCTCGCGCTTCAGCTCGGTGATGGCGGACAGCGGCATTCCGGTGCTCGACCTTGCCGCGAATTTCGAGCATCTCGGCACGTTCCTGACCAATAAGATCATGCCCGAGTTCGACCTCTACGGTCTTGAGCTGACCCAGATGATGGTGGAAAGCATCTCGATGCCGGACATCGTCGAGCAGGCCCTTGACCGGCGAACCGCGAGCGGCGTGGTCGGCGATCTGACCCGCTATACCCAATATCAAACCGCCGAGGCGATCGCGGCGGCGGCTGAGAATCCGGGCGGTGCAGCCGGTGCCGGGATCGGGATCGGTGCCGGTGTCGCCATGGGCCAGCAGATGGCCGATCAGATGGCGCGCACCAGCCCCAATCAGGCCACACCAGCTGCATCAGGCGCCGCCGGCACTGCCGCCAGCCCACCGCCGCCGCTATCCCCTGAAAAAAGCTATCATGTGGACGTCGGCGGCAAGGCGGAGGGGCCTTTCGGCGCCGATCAACTCACCGCCATGATCACCTCGGGCTCGCTCAGGCGGGACACGCTGGTCTGGAGCCAGGGCATGGATGACTGGCAGCCTGCGGGGCAAGTGCCCGATCTTGCAGGCCATCTTGCTGCCGTGCCGCCCCCGCTACCCCAGGGCTGACCCGGCATCCTGCCGCCAGCATAAGGAACTGATCCGCCGTGGCGATCGCTCAATCCGAGGCGTCCGTCGAAACCCGCTTTCCCTGCCCCACCTGTGGTGCCGTGCTGCGGTATCTCCCGGGAACGGACCAGATCCATTGCGATCATTGCGGCCACAAGAGCCGGATCGAGCCCTCTCGCGAGCCCATTGTCGAGCTCGATTACGAGCACGCGGTAGACGCCCTTCGCCGCCAGGCGCCGGAGGTGGTTCAAAAGACCGTCAAGTGCCAGGGCTGCGCTGCCGAGTTCAATTTCGCCGACGATATCCATGCCGATGACTGCCCTTATTGCGGCAGTGCCATCGTTGCCGAAACCGAAGCCCACAAGCTGATCAAGCCTCAAGCGCTTATTGCCTTCGTGCTCGACGAAAAGGAGGCGAAGGGCCGCCTGCAAGGCTGGCTGAAATCCCTCTGGTTTGCACCGTCGGGCGTCAAGGAATATGCGCGCGGCGACGGCAGCATGACCGGCATCTACGTTCCCTATTGGACCTATGATGCCGACACCACCAGCGCTTATGTCGGTCAGCGGGGCATCGTCTATCACGAGCGTCAGACCGTTTACGTCCGGAACCGCAAAGGACGGCGGGTGCGCCAGCAGCGCATGGTGCCGAAAATGCGCTGGAGCCCGGCCCGCGGCCGCGTGCGCCGGCGTTTCGACGACATCCTCATTCTTGCCAGCCACAGGCTCCCGATCGATCTCACCAGCGAGCTCAGTCCCTGGTTGCAGGAAGCGCTTGTGCCCTATCAAGAGGAATATATCGCGGGTTTCAGGAGCGAGACCTACCAGCTCGATCTCGAGGCCGGCTTTCGCGAGGCCAATGAAGACATGGCCCAGGTGATACGGCGCGATGTACGCCACGACATCGGCGGGGACAGTCAGCGGATCCACGACATACAAACTCGCTATGCCGATGTCAGCTTCAAGCATGTGCTGCTGCCGGTCTGGGTCGCCGCCTACCGCTATCGCGGCAAGCCCTATCAATTCGTGGTCAACGGCCAGACCGGCGAAGTTCAGGGCGAGCGTCCCTACAGCATGATCAAAATAGGGATCGCCGTCGTCCTCGGCCTCATTCTTGCGGCCCTGTTCCTCGTGCTGATCAACCACGCTGATATGGACGCCGGCGATTTTTTCGAAGGTATCGATCAATCTTCCCTGGAACAGCCGGATTGGTAGACCTGCTCGTGGATCGACCGAAACAAATCCCTCCTATCGGTACTCCTCCAACTTATTGATATTGATCGTTTGTTTCTCACTGGCTCGGCAATCAATTGATGCAGTCATGCCACGAGTGTCCCAATCCCGATGGTCATTCGATCTCTCCAGTTTAACCTTCAGCTAACCCGGACATGACAGAGTCGTCCCTGGTCCATGGGATCCTGCGACCCGGTCCGCCAGCCGAAACGGCTGGCGAGGCGCGGACTCCCAGGATCCCATGGACCAGAAAACGGAAACTATCAGGGATTGATTGATAGTCGGTTAACGCCATCGCCCCGATAGCGTCAGCTCAGATAGGCTGCGTCAGGCTGTTCTGGTTTTGCCCCACGAATAACCCAAAATTTGCATCGTTGATTTGTCAATTGTTTGCTGATAAATATCAAGGTAGTATGAGGGTTTATCGGAAAAGCTTCAGTTCTCACATTCTTCAAATTTGGACGATGTCATGAACATTGCCAAAGACTACCGTTCTCTGATTGCAAGCCTCATGATCGCTATCATGGCGGCAACATCGCTCCCAATCGGTACGGCTTATGCCGGTATGATCTCAACCAAGCAGATTATCGAGCCGACCGCTGGCCCCGAAGCTAAGACCGGCGACCAGGCGAGTTCGGCCCGCGAGCGTGTTCTTGCCGTCTTGGCCAAGACGGACGTGCGCGACGAGATGGTGGCGCTCGGCGTCGATCCCGAGGAAGCCGATGCCAGGATCGCCGCCCTGACCGATCAGGAGCTAGCGGAAATCGCCGGGCGGCTGGATCAGCTTCCGGCAGGTGAAGGATTTGGCTTCGGCAGCGCCATCATCATTGCGTTCGTTGTCTTTGGTGCCGTTGTCATTCTCGACGCGCTGGGCATCACGGACTGGCTGCCCTTCGTCTGTGGCCCCGGTCAGTGTGTGACACAGCAGGCAACAGCCTACCCCCAGCAATCCGCCTATCCCGAGCCTGCGGCAGGCCCCACCTTCGATGACTATCGCTACCAGGAACAGGCACCGGCCTATCGTCGCGAACGAAACCGGGCGGATCCCTATGCCCGCAGGCGCGAGCCGCGATACGAGACCGAACGCTACTACCAGCCGGCACCCGCGCCGTCGCAGCGCAACTATTACGAAGAGAGGTTCGGCACGCAGAAACAATTCCGCTAGTGGTCATCCCGCCAGCCGGTTTCGTGCCTGCATCGATGTTATGCATCGGGAAATCGGCTGGTCTCATCCGGACAGGGCTTGACCGGGTCATCCCCAAGGCAGGCGTCGTGGTCATGCTGGCGCTTTTGACACAGACAGCCTGCACCGGAGTTGATCGGCCAGATCCCGCGCTGATCAGCAGCGGGGTGTCCCCGAAAGCCGAACTCGCCGACGTCCCCTTTCACCCTCAAACAACGCGCGATGACTGCGGGCCTGCAGCTCTGGCCATGATGCTGGGCTGGACCGGCATCGAAACGACCCCGGAAGTCCTGGCGCCCAAGGTCTACACCCCGGGACGCGAAGGGACGCTTCAAGCCGACATCCTCCAAGCGATCAGACGTGCGGAACGGCTCGGCATCGAGGTCTCGAGCCTGAACGATCTGCTGCAGGAGTTGGATGCCGGCAACCCGGTCCTGGTTCTGCAAAATCTGGGGCTGGCGTCATGGCCGGCATGGCATTACGCCGTCGCCATGGGCTATGATCTCAAGTCCCGGACATTGTTCCTGCACTCCGGCAAGGAAGCGAAATTTCCCCTGTCGTTTTCAGCCTTCGAACACACCTGGAGCGATAGCAGCTTTTGGGGACTGACCGTGACCCGTCCCGATCAGCTCCCGGCAACGGCCGGCGAAGACGCCATGCTGAGTGCCGCCAATGGGCTCGAGCAAAGCGGCATGCGCGATGCAGCGACCCAGGCCTATGGTGCTCTGCTGCAGCGCTGGCCGGACAGCCTTCCAGCCTTGATGGGCTGGGGAAATGCTCGTTATGCCAGGGGTGACCACAAGGCTGCGAGCCAGGCCTTTCGCCATGCGGTCACCCTCCATCCGACGGCTGCAGAGGCCTGGAACAACCTCGCCTACAGCCTGCTTGAGCAGGACCGCTTCGACGACGCCATGGATGCCGCAAGGGAGGCCATACGCCATGGCGGTCCGCATCAAGCCGCTGCCAAGGCCACGCTTGCCGAAATCGTTGCAAGACGCGGATGATAAGAGGGCGTATTGCGGGATAGCACATAGCCATCCAGGATAGCTGATAAAAACCAGCCCTGATCGAAGGAATCTCTCGTGGCCCTCTTGTTTCTCAGCGAAGCCGACCCCGTCGACGAATGGCGTGACGCCTTGCTCAATGAAATCCCCGATCTGGATATGCGGATCTGGCCGGATCGGATCGGTGATCCCGGCGATATCGACCTCGCCCTGGTGTGGCGGCCGCCGCCGGGCGAGCTGAAAAAGTTTCCCAACCTGAAGGCCATCATTTCGCTCGGCGCCGGCATCGATTCCTTCATGCAGGACGAGACGCTGCCCGACGTTCCGCTGGCGCGCATGGTCGACAGCTCCCTAACCCGGACCATGGCCGACTACGTCCTGCTGGCGACGCTCCGTCATCATCGCCAGTTCGACATGTTCGAGCGGGAGCAGCGGGCCTGCAACTGGACCTTCGCCTTTCCAAAAAGTACCGAGGATCGACGGGTGGGAATGATGGGCCTGGGCGTTCTCGGCGAGGCAGCGGCACGAACACTCAAGGATCACGGTTTCGACGTCGCCGGATGGAGCCGTTCGGCAAAGTTGATACCGGGTATCGAGACCTTCCACGGCAAAGACCAGCTCGGCATGTTTCTGTCGCGATCGGAAATCCTGGTCTGCCTCCTGCCGCTGACCGACGACACCAGAGGGATGCTGAATGCCGATCTCTTCGCGAAGCTTCCCAAGGGTGCCTATCTCATCAATGCTGCCCGTGGACCGCACCTGAACGACGGTGACCTGATGCAGGCCCTGGATAGCGGCCATATCGAGGGTGCAACGCTCGATGTCTTCGATACCGAGCCACTCCCCGCCGACCATCCACTATGGCGTCATGAGAAGGTCCTGATCACACCCCACGTCGCCAGCTATTGCGTGCCGAAAACCGCGGCTGCTGGTGTTGCGGACAATATCCGCCTTGCACGCGCCGGCAAGAAACTCAACCATCAGGTCGATCGCACCAAGGGATATTGACGTCGACCGCCGACATCGTCTCCGAAAGGCGTCGTCAGTTGGTCATCATCACTGATCGATTTTGTCTGATCAGACCAAGGTCGAGAAGTGCATCGTGGGTAGCCTCCGCCGCCCATTGATGGCCTTTAGCGCTGTAGTGCCGGTCATGATTGAAGCGCAGGCTGCGCGCTTCCTTCACGCCATCCGGACATTGACCGAGCAGCGACAGCAGGGGCGTTTCGAGACCTGACAGGTCGATCGCATGTTGTTTCGTCACGCACTCCTCAGGCGTGGCGAGGAATATCACTTGGAAGGCAGCTTCTTTCTCGGCCGCGATGTCATGAGCCTCCCGAAAGAGCCAGTCCGCGTTATCGATCAGCTCGTTACCCATCGAACGCAGACGCCAGGACCGATAGAGGCCGCCCAGGCTGATGGGCCAAAGGGCGTTGCCGAGCAAGCTGTCCCAAAAATAGCTGCACTCATCCTCAAGCGGCACGGCACGCCATGCCTCATCCACATATTTCGGGAAGGCGTGGTCCGTCTCCGGCTCGATCAATGGGGTCATGCAAACATGGGTCTTGGCCAAGAGGTTGCGCTGCAGGTCGTCGGCAATCGGTGCGAACAGGACGATATCACCCTTCCTGATTCGGTCTTTATGCCGTTCCAGCGACAGATACATCTGTTCCAGGCCATAGCCGATCACCGCATAGTTCATCACGTTGATCGATGGATCCATAACCTGTCTTAAAACGTCCGGCCATGCCTCCTGATTGTCGACACCAAAGCCGAACGTGAACGAATCGCCGAAGATATGCATGGTCTGCTTGGCGGCTTCGCTCTGATCCATCTGTCTCAAGCCGTCTGCGCCGGTGACATAGACCGCATCGAAGTCCGGCGAGAAATGCCGTTCCTCCACATTCGGCTTGAGCTTGAACCCCAAAATGGGATCTTTCTCGAAGATGTCACCGCCCTCCGCTAATGAGAGCTTGGTAAACCTGAAATGAATATAGACGGTCTCGGCGGCAATAAGGCCTGGCACGAACAAGAGTATCGAGGCCATCATAATATAGAAGAACGATTTTTTTCCGAACTTCAAGTAAGCGATCCCCATAATGACGATCGCAATCAGCATCGCGTCAAAAATAACCAGGTAATAAAAAGCAAACCCACGCGATGCCGTCAGCCAGTAACCAACAGCCGGATTCAGCACGATAACCAGACAAATGGCGATGATAATCGTATAAATGGAAAAGTTTTTCATGATGGCTTCAATCCGCCGGACTTGCCGCCCACCCCTCGTCAACCAGGTCCTGGCAGGACCTAGTCGAGTTCGAAGGCTTCCTTGTAGTCGAGCTTGAGATTCGGATCCTGGTCGGCCTTGTCCATGACAGTGTTGCCGCAAACCAGGAGTTCAATGTCCGTGCCCATGAAGCAGCGGAACGCGTCCTCGGGCGTGCAAACGATAGGCTCGCCGCGGACGTTAAAGCTGGTGTTGACCAGGATCGGACAGCCGGTTTCGCCATGGAAGGCCTGGAGAAGCTTGTGGTAGGCAGGATTGGTTTCTTCATGCACCGTCTGGACGCGGGCGGAGTAGTCGACATGGGTGACGGCGGGAATTTCGGAGCGCGGGACGTTCAGCTTGTCGATGCCGAACAGCGCCTCTTCATCCTCGTTCATACGCCGGCGCTTGTCCTCGTGGACATCGGCAACCAGCAGCATGTAGGGGCTGTCGCCGTCATGTTCGAACCACGTCCCGACATGCTCGCGCAGCACCGACGGTGCGAACGGGCGAAAAGACTCCCGGTATTTGACCTTCAGGTTCAAGGTACGCTGCATGGTCGGCGAGCGGGCATCACCCAGGATCGAGCGGCCGCCGAGCGCACGCGGCCCGAACTCCATCCGCCCCTGGAACCAGCCGACCGCCTTGCCCTCGGCGAGCGCTTTGGCGGCGGTCTCGATCATGTCCGCCTCTGATAGTGTCTTGAAGACGGCGCCGGCTTTCTTCAGGTCTTGCTCGATGGCCTCCTGTCCGAATTCTGGACCAAGATAGGAGCCCTTCATGCCGTCCATCACACCGTTCAGTTTCCGCGGCTTCCCCTTGAAGCCGTGATAGGCGCAAAGTGCGGCCCCTAGCGCTCCTCCGGCATCACCGGACGCCGGCTGGATCCAGATATTGTCGAACGCGCCATCGCGCAGCACCTTGCCGTTGGCTACGCAGTTCAGGGCAACGCCGCCGGCAAGGCAGAGGTTCTTTTGCTCCGTCTCCTTGCGGATTGAGCGGGTTAGCCTCAGCATCACCTCCTCCGTCACCGCCTGCACCGAAGCGGCGAGGTCCATTTCCCGCTGGGTCACCAATTCCTCCGAAACCCTGGGCTCGCCGCCAAACAGGTCGTTGAATTTTCGGTTGGTCATGGTGAGACCGGTGCAATAATCAAAATATTGGAGATCGAGGCGAAAGGTCCCGTCTTCCTTTAGGTCGATCAGATGATCGAAGATGGTCTTCGCGTATTTCGGCTCGCCATAGGGGGCGAGGCCCATGATCTTGTATTCGCCGGAATTGACCTTGAAGCCGGTATAATAGGTGAAGGCGGAATAGAGGAGGCCGAGGGAGTGGGGAAAGTGGATCTCCTTCAGCATGGTCAGCTCATGCCCCTTGCCGAGGCCGAGGCTCGTGGTCGCCCACTCGCCGACCCCGTCGATGGTGAGCACGGCTGCTTCTTCGAAAGGTGACGGATAAAAGGCACTGCCTGCATGGCTTTGGTGATGCTCGGTGAACAGCAGCTTTTCCTCGAGCCTCTCCAGCTTCTCGATCTTCTCCAGTTCCTGGCGCAGCAGGCGTTTTTGAAACAGCTTCTCCTTCATCCACACCGGCATCGCCGTCCTGAAGGAGCGAAAACCGCGCGGTGCGAAGGCGAGATAGGTCTCCAGCAGCCGCTCGAACTTCAAGAAAGGTTTGTCGTAGAAAGCGATATGGTCAACATCGGCGAGGGTGACACCCGCCTCCTTCAGGCAATAAGCAGCAGCCTCGTGGGGAAACGCGCTGTCATGCTTTTTCCTGGTGAACCGCTCCTCCTGGGCAGCAGCGATGATCTGACCATCCGCAACCAGGGCAGCGGCGCTGTCGTGATAAAAGGCGGACACACCGAGAATACGCATGACACTCTCCAAAATCCTTGGCCGTCAAATCCAATACCGACCTATTGCCCAACCTTCGCTATGCCGAGAGTGGTAAAAGGGCCGCAACAAGGCACCTCCCCTCGCGCAATGTGGCCAGGGGAGGGTCGTCTGGTGGTCCCGGCGGCTCAGAATACCGTGTAGATAAACGGTGCCACGGCGGTTCCTTGGGTCAGCACGATCAGCCCGCCGAACAGCGCCATCATCAACACGATCGGCAAGAGCCAGTATTTCTTTCGCGCACGCATGAACTGCCAAAGCTCAGCGACAAATGACATAGCTTATTCCTTCTCTCTTCAAGTCCCCGATCGGCGCGTCACTTTTCCTGTCCCGGTTCAAAACTGCTGACTCATGGTCTCCGGTGCCGGCCCCGGAGGATCGCGCGCAATCCAATAGCTCTCGGCGGAAGGGTCCAGCTTCAAGCGCAGCGGATCCTTGCCGAAGGCCCTGAGGAGAAGGCCGATCGGGATAATCGTCACGGTAAAGATGACGCCCAGAACAACGGGGTTGACGACCCTGAACAAGATCAGCCCCAAAGCCGTCCATCCACGGTTCAACAGGCTCAAGCTTCCGGGCGCCAAAAGCCCGAGGACAACCAAGGCCAAACCTACGCCACCAAGACCCCATTCGATCCAGCCGGGTTCGACCAGCCCTGTCGACCACCAATGTAAAGCGGCGCGAACAGCCGCGATTGCGAAAAGGATCCCGCCGACCGTCAGCCCAAAGCTGCGATCCGTGCTGCTTTCTATCGCCTCGGAGCGGGAATAATCCTCATGTGTCGACATGTGATGAAGCCAACCTTGTCAATCCATTATCTCATACGATGCTTCGAACGAGGCTGCCGAGGAAGAAGGCAACCCGCAAAGGGAAATCCCTCCATTGCAATTACCGTAACGGGTTAGATAGTCCGGTGATGAGAATCAAGGGCATTCGCCTCATTTTTCACCTATACGTGGAAAAATAGAGCTGACCTGTGACATTGTCCGCCCTGGAAAGCACGAAACCAGGCCTCGCTCCGGACGTCTCGCCTCTGGTTTCGCTAGGCTCTCTGTTTGTCGCGGGCAGATTGGGAAACGCCGCTTGCGTCATCGGCTGCGTTGAAAAAGACCTTGATCGATTGCGGTGCCGGCTTTACTAGCAGGCTAGGTCGGTGCTCCGCGCGAACATCGGCCGATGTCATCCCTTTTCAAGTAGTAGCGGGGATCCGGTGCAGCACGACGCGATGGACAGAAGTGCGGTAGGGAGCGTGTTCCGTCGCATGGGCGTCGATGCGGGACCGAGCGACGGCCCGTTTCGCTATGAACCGCTGATCTGGTTCACGGTGATCCTTGGCTGCATCACGATTGGCCAGCGTTTCGCGATCCCGTTTGATGAAAGCCAGTTCGGCTTCGGCTTCCTATTCTGCCTGCTAATCACCGTGATGCTGGCAGTGAGCAGCCGCCTCACGATCGATCCGACGCGGATGCTTTTGTATTTCGTTGCCATATCCGGCTGCTTGATCACGCTGTTCTTCAAACGCAATGAGTTCTCGACCATCTCTCTATTGATGCTTTTTGTTGTATATTTTTCCTATATTTTCTCACTGAAGCTATATCGAGACCAGTACATTAGTATTCTGGGAAGCTTTCAAGACATCATGCTCTTTTGTGCCTGGTGCGGCTTGATACAATTCCTAATCCAGTTTGTTTTGTCTCCGGATTACATGTTCCCCTTTGATCTCTTTGTTCCGGAACAGCTCTTCATTCCGGAATTCAACCTCAGAATCCCCATCACCGACGAGTTTATCTATGAGAAGAGCACAGGTCTCTGGTTTCTGGAGCCGTCGATCTGGTCACAGTTTCTTGCCTTTGCGGTCATTATCGAGCTTCGCTATTTCAACCGTACCAAGCGCTTGATGATCTATCTCGGTTCCATCGGCCTTTGCTTTTCCGGGACTGGACCCATTCTGCTCATAAGCGTCGGCGCGGTTCTGGTCTTTTCGCAGGGACGCTTCAGCATCGTGCTTTTGGCGATCATCGGCTTCGCCTGTATTTTCATCTTCAAGGATGTTTTCCCTTTTTCGGTCTTCTATGAGCGGCTTTCCGATTTCTCCAACCCGCTTGCCAGTGGTTCGGGGCGCTTTTTCGCCACGTATTGGGCGATCGCCGACCTTATTCAGCAGGGCCGTTTTCAGGATCTCATCTGGGGTTTGGGGCCAGGTCAATTAAGTTTGATCGTGACCAACACCGACTATTACGTGCAGGATTCGTCCTGGTTCAAGATGATCGTCGAATATGGTTTCTTCGGTCTGTTTTTCTTTTCGTTATTCTTTCTGACGGCACTTTTTCGAAAATCGCCCGACAAGATCCTGTCGCTTGCCTGTCTGGTTCAGTATTTGTTCCTCGGCGGGTATCTTTTGTCGTTCTATGTCCACTTCCTCTATCTCGTCCTGGTAGTCTGGCCGGAAATTCTCCCTGATGAAGACGAGGTCTGGGATGAGAGCGAGACCATGCCGACCGCCCATGATGATGCTTCGGTCACAGCCGACGGTCCCCTGGAAGAGCCGCTTGCGCCTCTGCCTCAAAGGTAGGGAGAGATCCGCGAAGCGTTAAGCGGCATCGCTACTTCAACTCGTTCCCGACCATCTCGGGTGGCGGGGAGGAGAAGCCGGTTGGTTCCGTTTGATCGGAACATGCTCCAGGGCATTACTGGCTTTTTTCGCCGGACTGTGCACGCGCTTCGAGTTCAGCCAAGGCGACATCGATCCCACGATCCAGGTCTCTTTCCAGATCATCTGCGGGTAGGAAAGGCACCTCGATATCCGGCGGAACCCCGATCGCCTCGAACAGCACCCCGTCATGGGCGAGATAGATCTCGTTGGAGAGGCTGAACTCCCAGCCGTTCGGCAAGGTTCGATAGAGTTCGTCGGAAAGGATCCCCTCGGTAGCCTCGCCGATCAGGGTGACATGCGGCAAAGCACGCATCGCCATCACGAAGATCTCGGCAGCACTCGCCGTCTCTCCGCTCGTCAGGACGGCAACAGCTCCCTGGTAACGCCGCTTCTCCTCGGCAGGCTCGACGACCAGATCCTGTGGCGGCAGGGTGCCGCCTGAGAAAAAAGCGCGTTTCGAACCGAAGATCCGGCGCTTGTCGGCAAAGCGATTGGCGATTGCTACCGCCACCGTGTCATGGCCACCGCCGTTCAGGCGAACGTCGACGATCATCGCCGGTAGATGACCGAGATCCTCCAGCATGTCGTCGAGGGCCGCTTCGATGGCTGCAAGATCATTCCTCGCCGAATAATCGCCGGATGCCAGGCCGTCCATGCTGTCGATGCGGAAATACCCCGTGCTGCCGTCAATCTGCCCCCAAAGGGCGTCGCCGCCGAGCGCCGCCCTGCCCCTTCCCCCGAGATAGTTGTCTTTCTGCAGCGCTTCGGCTGCCCGGTAACGTTCCTTGATATAGCGGCGAACGTTGCAGGCCCCGCCCAGCCGTTCCCGGCATTCGGTAGCCAGCCTGGCACCGGGACGGGTGCCGACGGTCACCACGTCTCTGCCGTCGGCATAAAGCGAGACATGAGCGTCTCCGATCTCTTCGAGCATGATCTCAAAGGCCTTTGCCAACTCGCCGCCGGACGTATCCTTGGCAATTTGCGGGCGCATCCGTTGATAAAGGATATGCCAATCAACACCCCGCTCGTCAAAGAAGGCATAGTGCTGATCGAAGGTCTGCCAGAGCACCTCGAAATTCAGCTCGGGATCCTCGTCTCTGGAAATCAGCCCGCCTGGACAGAGTTGCTCCAGCCCTCCCTCGCTCCTGCGATCATAGGTGATGGTCGATAAGGTTGCGTCATTGCCGACGGTGACGATACCGGATTCAAGATCAAGCGTGCCGACCAGCTGCCCTTGAAGCCGCTCGAGAGCCCCATCGCCCGTTTTGAGGCAGCTGACACCGGTTTGCTCAATAAGCCGGGCCCTGTCTCCCGTGACATGGACGATCCGCCCATAGCCGCGGGACTGCCAAATCCCCTCCCACTCGGAAGCACCGATCTCGGCACCGTCACAGGCCGCCATCATGAGCGGTAGAGAGCCAACGAAACCAAAGAAACAGGAACGGGACATGCTGAAAATATGTGTCATTCCACGTGATCTTCTCTCTTCAAGAAATGCTGTCTGTGTTCATCACCCTGAGAAATCCATTAAACTTCGACTCTAAATTGATATGATGCCGATCGGCTACCCCTGCCCACCTATCCGCTGTCCCTAAATCAATCTAGAATAAAAAAAAATGCCAATAACAGAGCCTGCAATCGAAAGCCCAGCGGTCGGACCGGCGCGCAGCCATGACTGAGGATAGACGATTGAGAATCCCACCAGGGCTTGCAAGCCTGCTGGCGATGCCTCCGCTTCGATTACCGGGTGTTCTGGTCTTTCTGCTCTCCATGACGAAGGCCGGGATCGTTAAAAAGCACTTCTTCGACAACCTGGATACGACCGAAACAATACGATCGAAACGAGGAGTTGCTCCCGATATTGATCACCGCTTCATGGTGGGCCGAGCTGCCCTGAGAGGCATCCTTACAGCCATCCACGACCGCGCCTGCCCCGAAAAAGCCTGGCGTTTCGGCACCACCACCCATGGCAAGCCCTACATCCTCTCCCCAAGCGGCCCTGTCCCTTGTTTCAACCTTTCCTACGCGACCTGCTTTATCGCGATTGCCGTTTCCAGGACTGCTGAAATCGGTGTCGATATCGAGACCTGCCACAAGATCCCAGGGGACGAGCTGCCCTGGCATCTGTTCTCGGGCGATGAACGGCATCTTCTGAAGCGCAGCACGGAGCAGGAATTTCCCAATGTCTTCTTCAGGCTCTGGACCTTGAAGGAAGCCATCGCCAAACGCACCGCAGAAGGATTTGCGACCGAGTTCAGCGACATCAGCATTCCAGCCCTCCCCATTGTCGATGGGCTGGAGAACGCTGTCGATCTCGACGAAACGGGCATTTGGCATTTTCATACCCGTGTCGCCCTGGAGAGCAAAACCGTCCATCTCGCCGTCTCCGCAGCGCCGCATGCTTGAGAGAACGACGTAGCTGGCGTGACCGTCAAGCCGTGGCTGCGCCGGCTGCCGAGCGGCGGATAGCGCCTTCGAAGGCTAACGCGGCAGGCGGGAGGGTGTGATAGGCGGACCGCAGGATATCGATACGTCGCCTGGCCGTCTGATCGGCGACCGGAAGAAAGCACAGGCTGTCCTCTGCCCGAGCTACCGCGAGGCGTGGCAGCACCGTGATCCCGACATCGGCGCGCACCAGCGCCAGCAATGACGTGGTGTTGCGGACCATGAGCTGCGATCCGGCGAAGATCCGCTGGAAGGTCTCATCCGCGATCGGGCGGCAGACGCCATTCGCAATGAATGGCCAGGGCTGAAGCGCCGGCCAGCCGATTGGTGCTCCTTGCTCCACCAAAGGATGATCGGGCCGGCAGACCACGCCGAAGGCATCGCTGAACAGCTCCTCCCGCGCAATCTCGGCACTCATGCTGAGCGCCGTCGCAAGGCCGAGATCCACCCTCTCCTTCTCCAGCTCGCGCAGCACGCCGGCACTATCCATATCCCGGATGTCGATCTGCACGCCCGGATGATCCTGGAGAAAACGGCGAACCACGTCCGGCAGGAGCGCTTCGGCGACCGATGGGACGCATGCCACGCGGACAAAGCCTGACTTTGCGCGCGAAAACTGTTCGATCGACGCAACCGTGCGTTCGAAATGCTCGAGTTCCCGTGTCGCCTGATCGAGGGTGAAGGCGCCGAATGCCGTGAGCCGGCTTTTGCGCTCCGACTCGAACAGCGGCGCACCCAGGTGCTCCTCGAACTGTTTGAGCATCATCGACACCGCCGAGGGCGTACGGCCAAGCTTGTCGGCGGCATCGGCAAGGTTTCCGCTCTGCGCGACGGTGGCAAAGCAGCGAAGCATATCGATCTTAATCGCCATAGTTCAATTTTTTTGTAATTCTGTACAGAATTTTGACTTTGACTGAAGTAATAGGACATGTCCATACTCGTCTGCAAGGGCGTGGATGGTGCCGGGTGTGCTGCGGGGAGATGGGTTGTGGATCGAAAGTTGAATTTCATCGGCGGCGAATGGGTCGCGGGCAAAGGCGAGATCGAAAACCTGAACCCGTCGGACCTTTCCGACGTGATCGGCCTCTATACGCAGGCCGATGCGGAGCAGCTCGACAGGGCGCTGGATGCAGTACGGAAAGCACAGGCTGAATGGGCCGCAGCCGGGATCGAGCAGCGCCAAAACGCTCTTATGGCGATCGGCGAGGAGCTGATGGCCCGCTCGGCGGAACTCGGCGAGCTTCTTTCCCGCGAAGAAGGCAAACCGCTCGCTGAAGGCAAGGGGGAGGTTTACCGAGCCGGCCAGTTCTTTACCTACTATGCCGCCGAGACGCTTCGCCAGATCGGCGATAATGCGGACAGTGTGCGGCCCGGCGTCGACATCGACGTCCGCCGGGAGCCGGTGGGCGTGGTGGCGGTGATTTCCCCCTGGAACTTCCCGACGGCAACCGCAAGCTGGAAGATCGCGCCGGCGCTGGCCTTCGGCAATGCCGTGATCTGGAAGCCTGCCAACCTTACCCCTGCTTCCGCTGTGGCCCTGACCGAGATCATCGCCAAGCAGGATCTGCCCAAGGGCCTGTTCAGTCTGGTCATGGGATCAGGCGGTTCGATCGGTCAGCGGCTGGTGGAAAGCCCGGGCGTCGATGCCATCTCGTTCACCGGCTCGGTGCCCGTGGGCAAGGGAATTGCCTCGGCGGCCATCCAGAACCTCACCAGGGTGCAAATGGAGATGGGCTCGAAGAACGCCCTTGCCATCATGGACGACGGCGACCTCGACATCGCGGTTGCGGTGGCGCTGGGCGGAGCGTTCGGCGGCAGCGGCCAGAAATGCACCGCCTCCTCCCGCCTGATCGTCCATGAGGGCGTCCATGATGCCTTCGTCGAAAAGCTGGTCGCCGGTGCCAAGGCGTTCAACGTAGGGCATGCCCTCGCTGAGGGCACGCAAATCGGACCAGTGGTGAGCGACGGGCAGCTCAAGGATAATCTCGACTATATAGAGACCGGCAAGAGCGAGGGCGCGGAGCTGCTTTGCGGCGGCGAGCGATTGGAACGGCCGACCGAGGGGTACTACATGGCGCCTGCCGTGTTCGCCAACAGCACCAACGCCATGCGGATCAACCGTGAAGAGATGTTCGCCCCGATCGCCGCCGTGATCCAGGTCTCCTCCTATGAGGAGGCGCTGGCGACCGTCAATGACACCAATTTC
Organism: Geminicoccaceae bacterium; assembly: GCA_965204405.1. Taxonomy (GTDB): domain Bacteria; phylum Pseudomonadota; class Alphaproteobacteria; order Geminicoccales; family Geminicoccaceae; genus JANQPX01. The sequence goes on along the minus strand of CBDBEN010000005.1, from coordinate 2,299,964 downwards.
GGCCTGACCTCGGGCATCGTCACCCGCTCGCTCGCCCGCGCCAACCATTTCAGGCGCCATGCCCGAACCGGCTGCGTGATGGTCAATCTGCCGACCGCCGGCACCGACTACCACGTCCCTTTCGGCGGCCGCGGCGACAGCTCCTATGGTCCGCGTGAGCAGGGCGGCTATGCCAAGGAGTTCTACACCACCGTCAAGACTTCCTACATCGCATCCGGTCTGCCGGAGTAGCCCCATGCCAAACTCGGAGCAAAATCAACGCTCTCGGTCGCACCGAGTTGATAATTTGCAGTATGCGAACTGGTCGGAGAAGATTTTTCGGCAGATGCGCGAAGGCGGCGTGGATGCGGTGCATGTCACCATCGCCTATCATGAGAATTTTCGTGAGACAGTGCTCAATATCGAGCGCTGGAACCGCTGGTTCGAGCAGTTTCCGGACGTGATCTTTCAGGGACGCACCGGCGACGATGTCAGGCGTGCGTGGGAGACCGGGCGCACCGCGATTTTCTTTGGGTTCCAAAACCCTTCCCCGATCGAGGACGACATCGGGCTGGTTGAGGTTCTGCACACCCTCGGCGCACGCTTCATGCAGCTCAGCTACAATAACCAATCCCTGCTGGCGACCGGCTGCTACGAGGCGGAGGATCCTGGCATCACCCGCATGGGCAAACAGGTGATAAAGGAGATGAACCGGGTCGGCATGGTGGTCGACATGAGCCATTCCGCCGAACGCTCGACGATGGAAGCCATCGATCTTTCAGAAAGGCCGATCGCGATCACCCACGCCAACCCGTCCTTTTGGCACCCGGCGTTGCGCAACAAATCCGACGAGGTGCTGAAAGCCCTGGGCCATTCCGGCGGCATGCTTGGCTTTTCCGTTTACCCCCACCACCTCAAAGACAAGTCGAACTGCACGCTGGAGAGCTTCTGCGAGATGATCGCCCGCACGGCAGACCTCATGGGGCCGGAAAACTTGGGCATCGGCACCGATCTTTGTCAGGACCAGCCGGACAGTGTGGTGACCTGGATGCGGGTCGGCCGCTGGACCAAGGAAATCGACTACGGCGAAGGTTCGAAGAACGATGCGGGCTTTCCGCCGATGCCGTCCTGGTTCAAGGACAATCGGGATTTCTCGACCATCGAAGCCGGCCTTCGGGCTACCGGTCTAGGTGACGCCGAGGTCGCAGGCATCATGGGCGAGAACTGGCTGCGTTTCTATGAAAAGAGCTTCGGGCCGGCGACTGCCGACTAAGGTGACTTCGTCCGGCTGAAGGCCGGTATCGCATGTCACCTCAACCCGAAGCAGCAAGGGAGGGCGAGTGATGGATGCGAGACAATGCGCGGCCCCTGATGTGCCTTTGCGCCCGCCTGCCACCGTCATGCGCCTCGCCCGGCTCGGCTCGCTCCACCAATGCCGCCTTTCCTTCATGCGCACCCTTCTACGACGGTTGCAGCGAGAGCGCTGGACCTTCGATCGCCCGGTCTTCGACATCGACGAAAAAGGCGTGGGCACGGCCGTCTATTCGGCGCACGGCCCGGCGCGCTCCTATAGTCTCGTCTGCTTCGGCCACGACCTGCCGCCGGACCAGCGCTCGGATCGGGTGATCGCGGAGGCCTGGGACAGCACTTTCACCCTGTTCGACGGCATTCCCAGCGAAGACGACATCGAGCGCCTTTCCTGGAACGTGCCGAAGCAGGAGGCCGGCCGCATCTCGGCCAAGGAAATCTCCCTCTCCCGCGCCAACCGTTCGGTGCGTCTGTTCGATCATGTGGTGGACTGCCTTGCCGCTGGCCAGCAACCGGACCGGCAGAAGATCGACGCCGTTGGCTATTTGATGCGCACCACCGCCGTCTACGGCTCCGGCAAGTTCGGCGCCGCCGACCGTGAAGCGATCGCCGATCGGCCGGAGTTCAGCGGCCCCTTCCAGGCGGAGCTCCTCTCGGTGTTCCTGACCCGCGCCTATGTCCTCGACCTGGTCGAACATTTGGCAAGCGCCAAGTCCCCTGAAAAGGCGGTGCCGATCGAACCTGCCCTCCGGCGGCGCTTCGGGGTCGGCAATTCCACCGGGCTCGGCATGGCCCCATTTATCGTCCATCATCCGATGCTGCTCAACAACTGGATCGCCGCCCGCGAAGAGGCGCTTGCCCGTGTCCGGAGCCTGCCCCGGGCCACGGCGGACGACAAGACGATCTTCAAGGCATTCGCCGAGCGCGCCCGCATCAATGCCGAGGAATGGTCTTCCGAGCATTCGCTGCAGATCCAAAAACTGACCATGCTGCGCGCCGATCTCGACCACTTGATACAGCATGTCGCCGAAGGCCATCTCGACGACGAGGCTCCCTGGGACCGGCTCTACCACTGGGCGGAGAAGAACCTCTCGATCGAGGGCCAGGAGCAGTTGGTCTCGCTGATGCTCGAGCCCTATGGCGATCTGGTGGATGATCTGACCCAGACGATGGGCGCCGACGAGGACGTCGCCTTTCGCATCGACGGTATGATGCCGCTGACGAAACTCCGGGAGATCGTCGACGACGTCTATGGCTGGGCGCTGGATATCGATTGGACGTCGCCCGAAAGTCTGGCGCGCGTCTGGTATGTTTCGGAGGAAAAGCTGGAGCCCCGCCTCGGCGAGCGCTTCGAGGAGCCGATCGAACCCTTCGAACAGCCGCTCGCTCCCGGCCGCGACGCAGCGGCCATGGCTAGGGATATCGATCGCTGGAACGGCGAGCCGACGGTTGCCGCCTTCCTCCTCGCCCGTCCCGAGCATCGCCATATCGCAAGGCGCGCGCAGATCGCCGCTAAATTTCCCTATGCCGAGATCCGCGACAACACCATCTCCTCGGCCCTCCTGCCGATCGACCTTCTTCGCTGCAAGCTCTCCTTCTTCGGCGCCACCCATTTCGACCCGCGCTCGGACCGCTGGGTGCGCATCAACATGTTCCGCGACGCCCCCTTTCCGCACGAGGTCGCTGCGAGCGACGGCGATGGCTGGTGTTATCCCCCGATGCGGAAGGTTCAATAATGGGGTTCTCCCTCAACGAGATCGAGGCGATGGGCAAGCGCGCGGCGCGCGGGGCCGGACTGCCCTGGGGTATCGCCGAGGAGGCCGGCAAGGCGGCGCGCTGGCTGACGGCGCGGGGTCTTCCGGGAGCGGAACAGCTTGCCGACATCCTGACCCGCAACGACAGGAAGGATTTCGCCGAGCTGGCGCCTGAAACTGGAGGCGGCGTCTGGCAAGCCTCGTCCGGCAAGCTCTGCCCGCTGATCACCGGTGCTGCTCTTTGCGATCGCGCGGCAGCAATCGCCGAAGGACGCCCCATCGAACTCGGCGCAACCGCCCAGCCGCTGCTTCTCGCACCCTATGCGGCAGGTGCCGCCAAGCTCACGTCGACGGCGATCGCACTCTCCTGGGACAATATCCTGGTCATCCTGACACCGGACGGTATGGTGATCGACGGTGATCGCACCGCCCTGACCTTGAGGAGCACCAAACAAGTGCTCTGCAGGCTAGCCGACCGCAGGCCTGAACAGGTTGAAGCGGCGCCATCCTGCCGCGAAGCGAGCCGTGACGTCGATGCTGCAACCTGGAGCCGGCTTGCCGTCTTTGCCCAGCGCACCTTCGCACCGGCAACCGAGGCGTCCCGCTTGTCCGGCGCCGGTGCCGGCCTTAGCGACAACAACTAATGGTATGATCACTTAGGATGATTCATAACGCACATCGTCAATCCCTGGACTTCGAGAGATTGTTCATGCGCAATGAGCCAACCAAATGATGTGGTCAAACCACTGATCTTCTCCATGACCAAACCGAAAGAACGCAGATGACCGAAGCGCCCGCCATGACTCTCGACGACATCGAAGACCTCGCCTTTCGAGCGCTGGTTGCTGCGGGAACCGCCGAAACCAACGCCAAGCCGCTGGCGAAGGCGACCGCGGCGACCGAGGCCGACGGCATCGCCAGTCACGGTCTCGCCTATATCCCGACCTATTGCGAGCATGTCCGCTGCGGCAAGGTCGATGGGCAGGCAAAGCCCGTTCTCACCCGGCCTGCCCCTTCGGTGATCACGGTCGATGCCGCGACCGGCTTTGCCCACCCGGCGATCGATCTAGGCTTCGAAACCCTGATCCCGACCGCCAGGGAGCAGGGTGTTGCAGCGCTTGCGATCTCCAATTCCTACAATTGCGGCGTGCTCGGCTATCACACGAGGCGCCTCGCTCTGGAAGGCTTCCTGGCGATCGGCTTCACCAATGCACCCGCCTCGATTGCCCCGGTCGGCGGCCGCCGCCCCGTGGTCGGCACCAATCCCTTTTCGCTGGCCGCCCCCGACGGCGCCGGCGATGTCGCCATCCTCATCGATCAAAGCGCCAGTGTGATCGCCAAGAGCGAAATCATGAAACATGCGCGGGAGGGCCTGCCGATACCGCCGGAGTGGGCACTCGACCCGGACGGCATGCCGACCACCGATCCCGAGATCGCGCTTAAAGGCTCGATGGCACCGTCCGGCGGCTATAAAGGCGTCGGTGTCGCCCTGATGGTCGAAATCATGGCGGCCGCCATGACCGGTGCGACCTTGGGCATTCATGCGAGCCCGTTTTCCGGCACCAAGGGCGGCCCGCCGCAAACCGGCCAGTTCTTCCTCGCGGTCGATCCCTCCTCGACCTCGAACAACCTGTTTACCGAGCGTCTCACAGTCCTGGTCGACGACATGCGCGACCAGCCCGGCGTGCGTCTTCCGGGTGATGGACGAAGAGCAGCCAAGCGCCGAGCGGACCGGCAGGGCGTCACCGTCAATCCGGCAACGCTGGAGAAGGTCAAGAGCTGCCTTCAAACCTGACCTTTCCGAGATCGGACAGCTTCCAAACGTTATCCGAGCCCAGCTTCATAGCCCCGCGACCTTGACTTGGCGCCTAGCCGCTCAGAAGTGAGTAGTGCCGATGGTGGCCAACGGGATGACGTAACATCTCAAGCTGGGAGGCTGTGCGATCGTGAGACTGCCTTTCGATCTTCACAAACGATCCGCGGCCGATGTGGGCCGCATGATTGCGGCAGGCCTCGATCCGATCGAGGTTGCGGAATTCTTCCTGGAACGCATCGCCGTCCTTGAAAACGAGCCGGTCTTCATCATCATCACGGCAGGACGGGCACGTCAGGAAGCTCTTGCCAGCCGCGAACGCCACGGCGAAGGTCGGCCGCTCGGTCCCCTGGACGGCGTGCCGATCGCCTGGAAAGACCTGATCGACCTCGAAGACACGCCGACCACCGCAGCCTCCGATCTTCGCCGGGAGATCGAGCCTGCGGCCCACGACGCGCCGATCGTCGCCCACGCCGCAGCAGCAGGCATGGTCTCCCTTGGCAAGGTCAACCTCACGGAATTCGCCTATTCCGGTATCGGTCTCAACCCGCATTTCGGCACCCCCTCTGTCCCTCATGATTTCAAGACGGCGCGTGCACCGGGCGGCTCATCATCTGGTTCGGCTACCGCCATCAGCCGGGGCCTCGTTCCTTGCGCGATCGGTTCGGATACAGGCGGTTCGGTGCGCATTCCCGCAGCGTTCAACGGCCTGACCGGCTACAAGAGTTCGGAGGGGCGGATCTCGAAGGAAGGCGTCGTTCCTCTCTCGATCACCCTCGACACCATCGGCCCGCTTGCCCATTCCGTCGAGGACTGCATCCTGCTGGATGCCGTGCTGCGCGGACAGCCACCGGCCATGCCGGCCGCCGCGACGGTTGATGAACTTCGCCTGGTGGTTCCGGAAAATGTCGTGCTGGATGGCCTTGACGGTGCCGTTGCGGCCAATTTCGAGGCCTCGATCGAAACCCTGCGTGAGGCCGGCATCAGCATCGAGCGCCGCCGCCTACCCATGCTCGACGAGGTGGTCGAGATCACCAAGCGCCACGGCACGCTGATCGCCGCCGAGGCCTATGACCACTATCGCGAAATCCTGGAGAGCGATCTCGTCCATCGCATGGACCGGCGGGTGGTCGCGCGCATGATGATGGGCAAGTCGATGACCGGGGAAGACGTGGTCGCGATCGAGAGTGCTCGGCGGCGCCTGCAGAAGGAGCTGGCTTCCACCATCGGCGACAGCTTCCTTGCCATGCCCACAACCCCACACACGGCCCCCGAGATCGCGCCGCTAGAGGCCGATGACGCACTGTTCCACAAGGTCAATCTCAAAACCCTGCGCAACACCAGCATCGGCAATTTCCTGAACATGCCGGGCGTCGCCATGCCGAACGGCAGTGACGGCAAGGGCCTGCCTACCAGCCTTCAGGTTTCAGGCCTGGCCGATCAGGACGATCGTCTGCTGGCGGCTGCCTTGCTGATCGAACGAATCATCGCGAGGCAGAGGCGAACCTGACCATGCCTCACAATCCATGAGGCCGTCACATCGCTAACCCGCCGGCGGGAGATGATAGCCCGGCGTGGAATGAGAAACCTCGAGTTCGCCGTCATCCATATCGGCGGCGATGTCGCCGAAAAGCGGCGTGCTGAGATAGCGCTCGGCCGTGTCGGGCAACATGCAAAGGATGGTGGAACCCTTCGGCGCCTTTTCGCAAACCTTGAGCGCGCCAGCCAAGGTGCCGCCACCGCTGATACCGACGAAAATCCCTTCCTTGGCCGCAAGGTCCTTGCTGCAGCGGATCGCCTCGTCATTGGCAATGGTGAGCACCTCGTCGATCACCTTCATGTCGACGGCATCACCGGTGATTTTCGGGATGAAATCGGGACTCCAGCCCTGCATCGGATGGGGCGTGAAAGCCGGGTGGCTGACCGATGCCGACCCGTCCGGATTGCGTTCCTGCCCCTCACCACTGGTCAGCATCGGCGCGGCTTCCGGCTCGCAGACGATGATCTTGGTGTCCGGGCGCTCCTTTTCCAGCACCCGCGCTACTCCTTTGAGTGTGCCGCCGGTGCCGAAACCGGTCACCCAGTAATCAAGCGCTTCGCCCTCGAAATCCTGCAGGATCTCCTTAGCCGTTGTCCGGGAGTGCATATCGGGGTTGGCTTCGTTCTCGAACTGCCTCGTCAGAAACCAGCCATGGGCCTCGGCAAGTTCGAACGCCTTCTTCACCATGCCCGTCCCCTTTTCCTTGGCAGGCGTCAGCACCACCTTGGCGCCAAGAAAGCGCATCAGTTTTCGCCGCTCGACGCTGAAGCTCTCCGCCATGGTGACCACCAGCGGGTAGCCTTTCTGCGCGCAGACCATGGCCAGGCCGATCCCGGTATTGCCGCTGGTCGCCTCGACCACGGTCTGGCCGGGCTTGAGTTCGCCGGATTTTTCCGCGGCCTCGATCACACCCAGAGCCAGACGGTCTTTCACCGAGCCCAACGGGTTGAAGGCTTCCACCTTGACGTAGAGATTGACCCCTTCAGGCGCCAGCTTGTTGATCCTGACAACCGGCGTGTTGCCCACCGTCTCAAGAATGTTTTGATATTTTCTTGCCATGTCAGCCTTTTCCCCGGTGCTGGTGATGCCCTTTGGTCGTTTGCCTGCTTAGCGGATTAGAGCCCGATTTGGCGGAGCTGTCGAGAAGCTGCACAAGTGGCATGACCACGTCGTCTGATCCATGCAGCGTTCTGCCATCGAACATGAGCTAAAGGCGCCACAACCCTCGGGAGGTAACTCTTCCGACGTTGTCAAACCACTAGTGCATTTCCCTGACAGGTCGATCCAGCCCTCTCCCCCGCCCAACCACCCGATATGGTCGGGATCCTGCGGGTGGTTGGGCGGGGGAGAGGGCTGGCACCGCGTAAGCCTCAACCGGAAACGCTCTAGTGCTTGTAGAAACCGCGGTACCACTCAACGAAGCGCGCGACACCGGTTTCTACCGTGGTGGCGGGTCGAAAGCCCACATAGTCGCTGAGATCATCGATATCGGCACTGGTTTCCGGCACATCGCCAGGCTGCATCGGCAGGAGTTCCCGCTCCGCCTTGATACCGAGGCAGTCTTCCAGCACCGTGATGAAATGTTCCAGCGCCACCGGCTTGCCGTTGCCGATGTTGAACAGGCGATAGGGCGCAAAGCTGGTGGCCGCATCCGGTTTTTCCCCTGACCAGCCAGGATGCGGCTCGGCCACCTTGTCGGCCACCCGGACGACGCCTTCGACGATGTCGTCGATATAGGTGAAGTCCCGCTTATGATGTCCATGGTTGAAGACCTTGATCGGCCGGCCTTCGATCATCGCCTTGGTGAACAGGAACAGCGCCATGTCCGGCCGGCCCCAGGGGCCATAGACCGTGAAGAAGCGGAGGCCGGAAGTCGGCAGCTTGAAAAGATGGCTGTAGCTATGTGCCATCAGCTCGTTCGCTTTCTTGGTGGCAGCATAGAGCGAGAGCGGGTGGTCGACATTGTCATGCACTGAAAACGGCATGGTTCGATTGGCACCGTAGACCGAACTTGTCGAAGCATAGACCAAATGCTCGACCTTGCCGTCGCGACAACCCTGCAGAATGTTCATGAAGCCGATCAGATTGCTGTCGGCATAGGCATGGGGGTTTTCGATCGAGTAGCGCACGCCCGCCTGGGCCGCCAAATGAATGACACGCTCCGGCTCATGGTCGCGAAATGCCTTATCGACCGCCCCCCGGTCCTCGAGATTGCGTCTCAGATCCGTAAACCGGTCGAACGCCATCAGCCGGTCAAGCCGTGCCTGCTTCAAGCCGACATCGTAATAGCTGTTGAGGTTGTCGATGCCGATCACCTCATCACCGCGCTGCAACAGCTTCATGGCAACTGCGGCGCCAATGAAGCCGGCTGTGCCCGTGACCAGAAACTTCATAATATCAACACCTTGTCGTGGCTTGCTCGCATGGAATTTTCACCAATGCACCTCAAGCCGCCCTCACAGTCAGTCGTCAACATAGGAGGCGTCTCAACGGTATCCCACGAAATTTGGGCGCACACCGTCAAACCCAGCGATAGAGGTGAGTATCACATGATGTGGACATGCCACTAGAGACGTTCGTCCGAGCTGCCAAGGGGGAAAAGCGACTTCACGTCGAACAGCACGGACCGCTCGCGCCCGAATTTGCGAATACCTTCGGCCCCGAGTTTTTGAAAATCCTCATGGCCGACCGCAAGGATAATGCCGTCATACTGCCCGCGAGGCGGCTCATCAATGAGATCCAGGCCATATTCCTCCAGCGCTTCCTCCTTCGAGACCCAGGGGTCATAGACATCGACCTTCGCATTGTAGACCTGCAGCTCGCGTACGATATCAATCACCCCGGTATTTCTGAGATCCGGGCAGTTCTCCTTGAAGCTCAGGCCCAGGACAAGAATCTTGGACCCGACCACATGAAGCTCCCGCCTCGTCATGAGCTTGATCATTCGCTCGGCGACATAAGCCCCCATGCCGTCATTGATACGCCGGCCCGCGAGAATGACCTCGGGGTGATAGCCGACATGCTGGGCTTTGTGCGTGAGATAATAGGGATCAACGCTGATACAGTGTCCCCCGACCAGCCCCGGACGGAAGGGCAGAAAGTTCCATTTGGTGCCGGCGGCTTTGAGAACCTCTTCGGTATCGATCCCAAGTTTGTGAAAAATCAAGGCCAGCTCGTTGATCAGCGCTATATTGAGGTCGCGCTGGGTATTCTCGATCACCTTGGCGGCCTCGGCGACCCGGATCGAGCTCGTCTGGTAGGTGCCCGCTCGAATAATCGAGGCATAGAGGTCATCGATGAACCTGGCTGCCTCGGGGGTCGAACCGGAGGTGACCTTCATGATGTCGGGCAGGCGATGTTTCAGATCGCCGGGGTTGATGCGCTCGGGGCTGTAGCCGACGAAAAAGTCCTCATTGAACGTCAGGCCGGAGGCTGCTTCCAGGATGGGAACGCAGACTTCCTCCGTGGCGCCGGGATAAACGGTCGACTCGTAGATCACCACATCGCCCCTGGAGAGGCTGGCCCCGACGGTGCGGCTGGCAGCCTCGAGCGGGCCCAGGTCCGGCCGATTGTAGCCATCGATGGGGGTCGGCACCGTGACGATGAAGGTGTTGCAGGCGGAAAGGGCCTCCGGGCTTGATTCAAAGGTCAGCTTCGCCGCTTCCGAAAGCATTGCCTTGCTGACCTCACGGGTCGCATCATGACCATCACGCAGTTCTTGGATGCGCTCGGCCTTGACATCAAAGCCGATGGTCTCGACGGTCTTGCCGAACTCGACGGCGAGCGGCAGCCCCACATAGCCCAGACCGATAATGCCCAGACGCGCCTTGTCGACAGAATTCATCATCATCGAACCTTTTCCACTCCGTCTCCATGCAGACGGTCTCCACCGCCCGCGGCCAGCATCGCGGCACCCTACTACCGCCGGAGGTGAACCCATGTCCACCGGTCATCACCGATCAATGCAAATTGTCCACGGCACGATGCCATTAAGTGACAGCAGAGGAGGAGTGTATCCATAAAGATTTCATCGAATCTTAACAGCGACGAGATTATTATGTTACTTCAGGTTGCATAATCCCAATGCGGAATTGCCAGTTACACGATCGATCAGAGCGAGATTATTGACGGCATCGACTAGAGTATTTTCAGATTAAACGGAACCAGCCCTCTCCCGCCCACCAACCGCAGGATATCGACCATATCGGGTAGTTAGGAGGGGGAGAGGGCTGGAGGTGACGTCATAAGGTCGAAAAAGCGCTCTAGGTCGGGAGCCCGGCATGGGCATCGAGAAACGGCAGCAGCTTCCCGTTGAAGACGGCCGGCGATTCCATCATCGCCATATGGCGCAACCCCGGCAGGATGACCGTTTCGGCGCCCGGAATTTCAGCGGCGATGGCGTGGGTCATTTCGGGTGAATTGCCATAGTCCTCCTCGCCGGTCATGACCAGGGCGGGGCAGCGGATCGGCGGATTGGGCGCGATGAGCTCTTCAACGCCGTTGGCCAGGAGCTGGTAGATGTCGGGATAATGAGGGTTGCCGTTCGCCAAGACCCATTGGCGTACCAGATCGATCACATCGGGGTGGTCTCGCTGGAATGCCTCTGTGAACCAGCGCTCGAGTGCAGCGTCCACCGTGGCAGCCGTCCCGTCCTCGCGGGTCTGCTCGATACGCTTTTCGATCGCCGCCTGTGCTGCCGGATCGCGCCGATGGGCCGAGTTCAAAATGGCCAATGCCCAAAGCCGATCACCATGGTCCATGGCGAACCGGCGGGCGATCATGCCGCCGAGGGAAAAGCCGGCCACTGCAGCCTCACGAAAGCCCAGGTCATCCAGCAGGCTTCGCAGCTGATCCGACAGCAGCGTCAACGACGGGCGAGATGGAGGCGGCGGACTCTCGCCATGGCCGAGCAGGTCATAGGTGATGACCCGGTAGCGCGCTGCCAGAACATCGATCTGCCCTTGCCACATATGGCGATTGAGGCCGACGCCATGCACGAGAATGACCAGAGGTTTACCGGTATCGCGCCGGTCGTCGACCTGTTCGCAGCAGCCGAACTGCTCGAAGCAGGTGCCGTCGCTCGCGCGCTCAGCCACCTCACCTAGCCTCAGGCTTGTAGGCGATCACCTCGACCTCGACCCGGACATCCACGAGCAGTTCATTGACCACCGCCGAGCGTGCCGGCGGATCAACGGGAAAATACTCGCCGTAAACCGCATTGAACCCGGGAAAATCCTCCCGGTCGCGAAGCCAGACCATCGCCTTGACGACGTCCTCGAGGCCGCATCCGGCCTCACCGAGCGTTGCCTTGATGTCGTCGAGAACGGCGCGGGTCTGGTCTTCGACCGTGCCGGAGATCATCACCTCGCCGTCCTTGAAGGGGATCTGCCCGGTCAGGAAAACAAAGTCGCCGGCGCGGATGGCGCGGGACAGAGAGAGCGTCCTGCCGCCGATGACAACGGGAGCGCCAATGACTTTCTTGCCGGCCATGTCGATACCTCACGATCTGTTCCCTTGAAGCTAACGGAGTCATCCTCGGAGCAAATGTATGAATTTCGCCAACCGATGGCGATTTTTTCTCATTGTTCCGTCGAAGACCATCGTTAGTTGATACCATCAAGCCGGGAAAGGATTGCTCTCATGGGTGCATTGACACGCTATCAAATGTTCATCGACGGTGGTTGGGCGGACGCTGAAGATGGCAAGACATTCGAGAGTCTCAATCCTGCGACCGGCGAGGCCTGGGCGGAGATTCCGGAAGCGACTGCCGGGGATGTCGATCGTGCGGTCAAAGCCGCTTATCGAGCGTTCAGCGAAGGTCCTTGGGCGACGGCGACACCGACGGCGCGGGGCAAGTCGCTGCGCAAGCTCGCTGATCTCCTGGCCGAGCGCTCGGAGCAGCTTGGCCGCACCGAGACCATCGACACCGGCAAGATGCTGAAGGAGACCCTGTGGCAGGCGAAATATATCGCCGAGTTCTTTCACTACTATGCCGGCTGTGCCGACAAGATCCAGGGTGCGACCCTGCCGATCGACAAGCCCGACATGTACGCGCTTACGCTTCGCGAACCGCTGGGCGTGGTCGCCGCGGTGGTGCCCTGGAACTCGCAGCTCTTCCTGGTCGCCGTAAAACTCGGACCGGCATTGGCGGCAGGCAATACGGTTGTTCTGAAAGCGTCCGAACATGCTTCCGCCGCCATGCTGGAATTCGGCAAGCTGATCGAGGAGGCCGGTTTCCCCCCCGGCGTGGTCAACATCGTCACCGGCCATGGCGATCCCTGCGGCAAGACCCTGACGTCCCACCCCCTGGTCAATCGGATCAGCTTCACCGGCGGCCCGGCCTCGGCGAGGCATGTGATCCACAACTCGGCGGAAAATTTCGCGGAAGTCTCCCTGGAACTCGGCGGCAAATCCCCCTTCATCGTGTTCGACGACGCCAATCTTGAGAGTGCTGTCAACGGATCGATCGCCGGCATTTTCGGCGCCACCGGCCAAAGCTGCGTCGCGGGCTCCAGGCTCTATCTGCACGATGCTATCGCCGATGAGTTTCTGGAAACCATGGTGGCCCAGGCCAAAGCCATTCGCATCGGCGATCCGCTGGCCGAGGAAACCCAGATGGGTCCGCTGGCGACCACCGGCCAATTGGCACGCATCGAGAAGGAAGTAGCCCACGCCGAGGAACAGGGTGGCAGGCTGCATACCGGCGGCTGCCGTCCGAGCTCATGTGACCGCGGCTGGTTCTATGAGCCGACCATCGTCGAATGCCCGGACCAGAAGATGCGCATCGTCGATACCGAGTTGTTCGGGCCGGTACTGAGCGTGCTCCGGTTCAAGACGGAAGACGAAGTGGTACAGCTCGCCAACGACACCCGCCACGGCCTCGCCGCCGGCATCTTCACCCGCGACGGCGCCCGCTCCTTGCGCGTTGCCAAGGCGGTGCGCGCCGGCATCGTTTGGGTGAACACCTACCGCGTGGTCTCACCCATCGCCGAATTTGGCGGCTTCAAGGAGTCGGGCCATGGCCGGGAGAGCGGCCTGCAGGCCATGTACGACTACACCCGCCCCAAGACGGTCTGGATCAACACGTCGGACGAGCCCATCGGCAACCCCTTCGTCATGCGCTAGTGGTGCGACCACAGCGACTACTTGGCTGTGCATATCAGGGCATCGACCGCGCAAACACCGTTCGGGAAGATGAAGAGCGGGTTGATCTCCAACTCGGCGATCTCGTTCTCGCACGCGTTCACATAGCCTGCCAGCAGCATCAGGGCGTCGATGATCGCCGGACGATCGGCAGCGGGCTTGCTGCGGTAGCCATCCAGTAGACGCACGATGCGCAGCCGGTCGAGAGCGGCACCAAGCTCGGATCGCGTCGTCGGCAGAAGAACGGTCACCGCATCGCCGATCAGCTCGACCAGGATGCCGCCACTCGCCAGTGTCATGGCATAACCGAACTGAGGATCGCGGCGAATGCCGACCATCAGCTCCGCCACCGGCGGGCCAATCATCTTTTCGAGCAGGAACCTGTCGGTGACGGCATCGTCATCATGGGCGGCAACGTCGCGCCTCATCTTGCGCACGGCTTCCGCAACCGCTTCAGACCCCTTCAGCATCAGCCTGACGGCACCGGCCTCGGTCTTGTGCGGGAGCTTCGGGCTCAGCATCTTAAGCGCCACCGGATAGCCCAGCTTTCTCGACGTCTCCACCGCTTCAGCGCCGGCCGCGATGCAGCTCTCAGGAACGGCGAGACCTGCCTTGCGCAGCCTTTTCTTGGCAGTCGCCTCGTCCAGCATCAAGGCCTGGCCGGACAAAGGCTTAACATCGGACAGGGGTGCCGGCGTGTCGCCGAGAATGGCTGAGCGCCGGCCGACATGCCAAGCACAGCCCGCCATGGCGTTCAGCGCTTCATGCAGCCCCTGCATGGGCGCCACCCCCGCCGCCACCAAAAAACGGCGGGTGTCTTCATCCAGATTCTCCGGCAGGGTGCTGCAAACCGCCCCCGGCATTCCCCTCGCCGCGACGACCTCGATAAAGGCCTTCGCATCGTTCAGGTAAAGCGGCTTGCTCTCATCGAGGCCGGTTGCCGGGTAGTCCTGAACGATAACGGCAGCGTCATAGTCATCGGAGAGAAGTGCTGTGAAGACCGGCTTGGTCTTCTCCGGCAGACCCCAGATCGGCGTGGTGTAGTCGAGCGGGTTCGATACGGTGGCGGTAAAGGGAAGGTGCGCTTGCAGAGCTTTCGTCGCCGTCGACGAAGGTTTTGGAAAGTCCAGACCGATCTTCTCGGCTTGATCGGCCAGCATGGTGGCCCCGCCTCCGGAGCAGGTGAGGCCGGCAACCCGTTTCCCCCTGGGCAAGCCTGCCACGGTGATCAATTTCAACGTCTCCAGCAACTGCACCGGGCTGGTTACGCGGATGATGCCGAGCCGTTCGAACAAGGCGTCATAGAGATCGTCGGCACCGGAAAGAGAGCCTGTGTGACTGACGGTCAGCTTCGCTCCAATCGCGGACTTTCCGGTTTTGAGCGCCACGATCGGAACGCCGCGCCGGAGTGCTTTCAGCGCCGCCTGCTCGAAGGCTGGAACATCTCTCAGGCCCTCTATATGCAAACCGATAGCCCGCACTTCCTCCCGCTCGCAGAGTACATCGACAAAATCGTCGAGATGGAGGACCGACTGATTGCCGGCCGAGATCATGTAGGTGAGCGGCAAGGAGCGCTGGCTCATCGTCAGGTCGCTCGAGAGCATGCCGCTCTGGGTGACGATCGCCGCACCGAAGCCCGGGCAGCAGCCGCCATGGGCAAAGGGCCAGAGGGCAACCCGGTCGACATAGTTGATCAGGCCGTAACAATTGGGGCCGATCAAGGCAAGATCACCCGCAGCCTCGACAAGCTCCGCTTCCGCGGTGGCGCCGTCTCCGTCGCCGGTCTCGCCGAAGCCCGCCGTGTAACAGACGACCCCGCCCGCACCCATCGCATCGAGCTTGGCAAGGGTCGCGATCGCGGGCTCGCGCGGAATGGCGAGAAACACCGCATCCGGCGGCTCAGGCAAATCCTCGACCGTGGCGAAACAGCGATGGCCACCGATCTTTTTGCGCTTCGGATTAACCGGCCAGAACGGGCCTTCATAGCCGATCCGCGTGCACTCACCGGCGACAGTCTCGGCATCGCGGCCACCTATCACCGCAATATGCCGGGGCTTCAGGAGCCTAAAAAGATTGTCCCGCCGTTTTGGCGTCATGCGCCGAGTGGTCGGAGGATCGAGCGGGTGATGATGTGGCGCTGGATCTCGGACGTGCCGTCCCAGATCCGCTCCAGCCTGGAATCCCGCCAGAGCCGTTGCACCGGCAGGTCCTCCATCAACCCCATGCCGCCGAAGATCTGCACGGTGCTGTCCGCCGCCCTTCCCAGCATCTCGGAGCAGTAGACCTTGACCATCGCGGCATCGGCATCGCTCATCGCCCTGGCCTCCGCTCTATTGATCGCATCCTGGACCATAAGATCCGCAGCCCGCAGCTCCATCGCCATATCGGCAAGCTTGAAACCCGTTGCCTGGAACTGGCCGATGGGTTTCCCGAACTGCTTGCGGCTAGCCGCCCAGTCGGTTGCCATATCGAGCAGGCGTTCCGCTTTGCCACAGCAGCTTGCGCCGACCCAGATACGCCCCATGCCGAGCCATTGGCCGGACAACTCCAAGCCCCTGCCCTCCTCACCGAGGATCTGGCCGGGGCCAAGCCTCACATCCGAGAAGCTGAGCTTGAAGGTGTGATAACCGCGATAGCTCACGCATTTATTGCCGATCTCGATGTCGAAACCCGGCTCGCCGACGTCGACCAGGAAGGCGGTAATGCGGCTGCGCGGCCCGCGTGCGGTTTCGTCGGTTCCGGTCGCTGCAAACACGATGGCGAAATCAGGCATGACCGGCCCGGAGATGAAATGCTTCGAGCCATTCAGCACCCAGTCATCACCATCGCGCACGGCACGGCTCTTCATCGACATGATATCGGAACCCGCTTCCGGCTCGGAAAGCGCGAACAGCTCGCGCTTGACACCGGAAACGGCAGGCAGGAGATAGCGCTCGATTTGATCACCCTCGCAGGCAAGCAGGATCTCGGTTGGCCTTGCCGCCCAGGCATGAAGCGCATGGCTGGTCTTGCCGAACTCACGCTCGACGACGCGCATGCCGCTATAATCCAACCCTCCGCCGCCGACAGACTCGGGCAGGTTCGCCGCAAACAGCCCGACCTGCTTGGCGCGTTCTTCGATCTGCCGGCCAAGGTCGATCGGCACCTCACCCTCCCGGTCCACGACATCTTCATGAGGATAAAGCTCCTCCTCCATGAACCGCTTGACCGTTTCCTCCAGCATCTGATGTTCCTGGCTTCGTTCGGCGGTCATCGTGTCCTCCGGTATCACGTTGAAGAGTCCGTCTGCCCACGGCGGGCAAGCCAGGCGGAGATCGCCATCGCCAGCAGCGTGATCGCGACCAGGACGACCGCGGCGGCAGCCACCGTCGGATCCGTGTTTTCCCGAATGCCGTCCCACATCCGCCTCGGCAGGGTAAAAATCCGAAACTTCGCGATGAACAGGGCAACGACGATTTCATCCCAGGACAGGATGAAGGCGAACACGGCCCCTGCGATGATGCCCGGCCGGATCGACGGCAGGATGACCCGGCGGAGCGTGGTTGCCAGCGATGCACCGAGATTACGGGAAGCCTGTTCGAGACGGACGTCGAAATTGGCGAGCGATGCGGACACCGTGATCAGCACCATGGGCGCTGCCAAAATGGCATGAGCAATGATGATACCGACATAGCTGTCCAGCCATCCGAGTTGCACCCAGGCTCGGTAAAAGGTCATGGCGGAAATGATCGGCGGGATAATCAGCGGCAGCAGAAGAAGGCCGCGCAGCATCTCTCCCAGACGCGAAGAAAGCCGCCAGAGGCCGACGGCGCAAAGCGTACCGAGCACGGTTGCGATTGCCGCGGCAGCCAGCGCAATGACCAGGCTTTGAAAGGCGCTGGAAAGCCAGTCGGCATTGGTGAACAGATTGATGTAATGCCTGAATGAGATGCCGCTTTCGGGCAGCGACAAAAAACGCTTGGGCGTCAGCGAAACCGGCAGAGCGACCAGCGCCGGCAACACCAGGAAACCGAGAAGGAGCCAGGCACTGCCTGATAGAAGCGCCTTTCCTTTTCCGGATGCAACGCTCACGCGCGGGCTCCGAAAAGCTGAGACAGCTTCATGAAACGGGAGAGAATGAACAGGAGCACGAACACGCCGATCAGCAGCAGGGTTGCCAGCATCGCGGCTGTCCCCCATTTCAGGGTGACCAGCACCTGGACGCTCACATATTCGGCGATCATCAGAACCTTGCCGCCGCCGAGAATGGCCGGTGTAACGTAAAACCCGAGCGAGATGATGAAGACCAGGAGGCTGGCCGCAACGATGCCGGGGATGGTCATCGGCAGATAGATCCGGGCGAAGGTATAGAGAGGGCCGGCGCCCAGGCTCCGCGATGCGTTCATGATCCGGCCGTCAATGCCCTGCATATTGGCGAGCAGCGGCAGCACGGCATAAGGGATCATGTAATGGACCATGCCGATCAGAACGCCCAGTTCATTGCGCACGAACGCGACGGGCTCGGATACCAGGCCCGTATCCATCAAAAACGTGTTCACGATGCCGTTTCGTCCGAGCAGAACCAGCCAGGCGAAGGCCCTGACCAGGACCGAGATCCAAAAGGAGAGCAGCACCAGCGTCAGCATCCAGTTCCGCCGGTGCGCAAGGGAATGGGTAATGGCGTAAGCGATCACATAGCCCGCAAGCACGCTCAAGATCGTGGTCACGGCACAAATTCTGAATGTCGTCCAGATCAGTTTGGCTAGTCCGGGATTGGTGACGAGTTCCCCGTAATTGCCAAAGCCGATGTCGGGCTCGCTGACGCTCAGCCAGAGAATATTCAGAACGGGCCAGCCGTAAAGCAGCGTGACGAGCGCCACCATGGGCGTCACCAACAGCCAATAGCCACCGGCTTGTCTGTTGGACAGCACGCTCATGGTTCAGCGGCACCCATCATCGTGGTCGCGTCGCCACATCACTTGGCCCCGCAAACAGCATCGCAAACCTGGCGGCATACCACCGATCCTGGCGATGACAGCGGGAACCAAATGATGCGGCCATGCCATTAACCGATGGCTTCGAGATATTTGTTGACGGCATCGCCGCCATTATCGGCCCACCAGACCGGATCGTTCAGGAGCACGCGCGAGAGATTTTCCTCCGAGGTCACCGCAAAACGCTTCAGATCATCCGGGATCTTGGCGAAAGCTTCCGGGTTGCTCGGCGTCATGCCATGGCATTGCATGAGAGCGATCTGGCGATCGGGATCCTGGCAGGACGCGATGAACTTCATCACATTCTCGACTCCCGCCGGATTGCCCTTCGGCACCAGATAGGCGCCGGGCATGGCGATCGCCTCGTTCATGTTGAGCTTGTAGCGCCCCTCGGTATCGGCCTCGACGATCTTTGCCCGGTTGAGCCAGACCATGCCCATCGACACCTCGCCATTGACGATCATCTGCTGGGCTTCGGCACCGCTGCCCCAATAGAAGGTGTCATCCTTGATCGAGGTGATCTTGGCGAGTGCCCGGTCGAGATCGCAGGGGTAGACGTCTTCCTTGGCAACACCGTCGGCCATCAACGCCGCCTCGATTGCGCCATTGCCCCATTTATAGAGGGCACGCTTGCCCGGGTATTTTTGAATGTCGAAGAAATCCGCCCAGGTCGTCGGCGGATTGTCGCCGAATGCCTCGGTGTCATACATGAAGGCGTAACCATAAAAAATGATCGACACGCCATGCTCCCAGGCAAAACCCTCCAGCACCTTGGACTTGTCGACGATGTCATAATCGATCGGCTCGAGGTGGCCGGACCTGCCAAGCGCGATGCCGTCGAACGCGTCGCCGTCGGCGACATCCGCCGTAACGTTGCCGCTGTCGACCATTTCCTTGATCTTGCCCTGCAGCGGTCCCGACGTATCGATCCTGAAACCCAGACCGGTATCCTTGGCGAACGGATCGCCGAAGCTCTCCGTATGGCAGGCAACCGCGTCACCGCCCCAATTCCAGAGCACGATCTCGTCAGCCGCCGCTTCCGCATCGCCGATCGACACGGCATAGGGTGCAACGCCTATCATCGCGCACAGTCCCAGGAACGCTCGCCGCTCGAGCCGGCCGGCTTTGAAGTCCCGAGCGGCTTCGGTTGCCAGCTCCTTCAAGAACATCTTGTCCTGCATGTCGTTGTCTCCCTTTTTTCTTAGGTTGATGTCGATGTCGACTTACTCTCGATTCTGCGTTCAGCTCCCTCGACCGGGTCCTCATGATCGGCCGTCGTCACGATGACGGCTGCATCATCAGTCCAATGCAGCCAGACCCTTTGCCCGACCTGAAACGACTTATCCTGACGCCAGGCAGCGATCTGCACCGTCAAGTCCCCCATGCCGCCGGTTTCGGCGACCACTTCGAGAACCGCGCCGAAATAGGTCAGCCTCTTGATGCGGCTTTCGATGACATTGGCTTCGGTGGCCTCATCTTGCGTTATGGCCAGGCCAATTTTTTCCGGCCGCAAAGCAAGCTCGATAGGATCGCCCAGCGCTGGAGAGCGGCCGGAGTCCCGCTGTTTCAATCGCTGTCCTGCGGCATCGCATATCAGCGCCGGCCCGTCCGACGCTTCGACCCTGGCCTCGATGAAATTGCTCTTGCCGAGAAAGTCTGCGGCGAACGCCGTTTTCGGCCTTTCGTAAAGCTCCGATGGCGTGCCGATCTGAACAACGCGCCCCTGATCCATGATCACGATACGATCCGACATGGAGAGCGCTTCTTCCTGGTCGTGCGTGACGTAGACGAAAGTGGTGCCAAGACGCTGATGGATGTCTTTGAGCTGCTCCTGCACATCGCCGCGCAGTTTTTTGTCGAGCGCGCCCAGGGGCTCGTCCAGCAGCAGGATCTCAGGCCCGAAGCTCAGCGCTCTGGCCAGCGCAACGCGCTGCTGCTGTCCGCCGGAGAGTTCTCGCGGATGGCGATCAGCAAACGGCTGCAGCTGCACGAGTTCCAGCATGTCAGCAACCCGAGCGTCGATGTCGGAGCGCGATTGCCGGCGCACCTCGAGCGGGTAGGCAATGTTGCCCTTCACAGTCATGTGGGGAAACAGCGCATAGCCCTGAAAAACCATGCCGAAATTGCGCTTCTCAGGCGCAAGCTCGGAGACCGCGTTCCCATCCAGAAAGATCTCGCCCGCCGTCGGGTCGAGAAAACCCGCGATCATCATCAGGAGCGTCGTCTTGCCCGAACCCGAAGGGCCGAGCAGGGTCAGAAACTCACCGCGATTGATGTGAAGATCGACAGTGTCGACCGCAGCAAAGCTTCCGAATTTTTTCGACAGGTGCTCAAGGCGAAGGCCGGAGCGATGCTGGCCGCTCGCCGCGTTCCGGGGTTCCGATACCGGAGAAAGGTCCACGGCCGCCCCGCTCAACCGCCGCGCAGGCCGAGTTTCCTGCGTGCCTCCACCGGCGACAGAACGCGAGCACCCATCGCCTCGACAATCCCGACGACCCGCTCGACCAGCTCTGCATTGGTGGCAAGCACACCTCGGTCCAGATAGAGATTATCCTCCAGGCCAACCCGGACATTCCCCCCCATCGCGACGGCAGCGGCTGCCATCGGCATCTGCATCCTGGAGATACCGAAACCTGCCCAATTCGCATTGGCGGGAAGATCGTCCTTCATCACTTTCATCGTGTCGACGCTCTGATCGGCCCCCCAGGGGATGCCGAGGCAGATCTGAAACAACGGCGGCTCGGCGATCAATCCTTCCGCGATCATCTGCTTGGCAAACCGGATATGGCCGAGCTCGAAGACCTCCAGCTCGGGCTTCACACCCCATGATTTGGTAAGCTCCGCCATCTTCCGAAGGTAGGGCGGCGTGGAGATGTAGATCTCGTTGCCGTCGCCGAAATTCAGCGTCCCGCAATCAAGGGAGCAGATCTCGGGCAGCAATTCCTCGACATGGGCGAGGCGCTCCATCGGGCCGATCATGTCGGCCCCCGGTCCGGGCATGGCGGGATCCTCAGTGCTCGGCACCCAATCCCCTCCCATCCCGGCTGTGAGGTTGATCACCACGTCGGTCTCGGAGGAGCGCACCCTATCGACAACTTCCTTGAACAGCTGGGGGTCGCGTGACCCCTTTCCGGTCTCGGGATCGCGTACATGGATATGGGCGATCGCGGCGCCCGCCTTGGCGGCGTCGATCGCCGCATCGGCAATCTGTTCCGGTGTTACGGGAACCCCCGGATGCCGGCCAAGCGTGTCCCCGGCGCCGGTCACAGCACAGGTAACGATCACCTCATAGTTCACGCCGCCGCCTCCCGTTTGACGAATCAGACAAGCCAATCATTGCTTGTTAATGCCTCTGGATTATAAATTTATCGTCATGTTTTTTTATTTTCCGCCACGCTGTTTCAATGCCAGGATGTGATGCTGCGCATGAACACAGGCTCTTGTTCGGTTTAGATGCTTAGTTCCATGAAGAACGATCAAACCCGCATCAGCTTCATTCTCATTCCGCGTTTCAACATGCTGACCTTGACCGGAACGTTGGAACCGATGCGGATTGCTAACTATCTTGCCCCGAAGACGTTGTATCAGTGGGACTTTCGCTCGCCCGAGCCAGGCCTTGTTCAAGCCAGCAACAGCCTCGACATCCAATGTCTCCCTCTCAACGATGAGAGCGGTTTCCAGCCGGATATCGCCATTGTATGCGGCAGCTGGGGGGCCGAGCACTTCAAAAGCCCGGCATTGTTCAGCTGGCTGCGCCGCCTGGAGCGTCACGGAACCCGGATGATCTCGATCGAACTCGGCCTTTACGCGCTGGCCCATGCCGGCCTGCTGAGCGGGCGGCGGGTCACCACACATTGGTCATGGCGGCCCGGATTTGCGGAGCAGTTCCCGGAGGTCGAAGTCTGTGAGCAGCTCTACACGATCGACCGCAATCTGATGACATGCGCCGGAGGCACCGCCGGCATCGATCTGATGCTGCATCTGGTTGCTGAAGACCATGGCGACCAGCTCGCGACCGAAGTTGCCAACCAGATCCTCCATTACCCCAGACGCCCTCCCGAAGGGGCGCAGAGATTTGCAGCCGGCGGTCTCGAAGGCGACGTTCATCCCGACGTCAGCGCCGCCATGTCCCTGATCGAATCCTCGATCGAAGAGCCGATGGCGGTGCCGGAGCTTTGCCGGAAGCTCGGCCTTTCCCAACGCCAGCTCGAACGCCTGTTCCGCCGCGACACCGGCTGCACCATCGTGCAGTTCAGCCAGCTCCTGCGGCTGCAATATGCCCGCGTTCTTCTCACGAGCACACGCATGTCCATCCGTGAAGTCTCGGCCGCCTGCGGCTTTAACTCGATGTCCTATTTTTCCCTGTCATTCGCAAAGACCTTCGGCAAGAAGCCGAGTGAATACCGGCAAGCTTGGCCTGAAAACGAACCCGCCCCATCCTGGCCCGGCACGGTTTATTCCTTCATTCGCAAGACCCAGGAAGCCTCCAACAGCAAACCTTGGTGATAGGACCACGTCATCGGCTTCCCCCTTTGCGCCGAAACCATGCCTCCCTTCACGGTACACGACCGCATGAAGGTCTGATCTATGGCTCGAGGTCTGATCCCGACCCAGCTTGCTTTTGACGAACCCATCCGCTCCCCCTCGCAGCCACTTACCGGATCCCGACCATATCGGGTGGTTTGAAGGAGCGAGCGGGCTGGTTCCGTTTGATCGGACATGCTCCAGGCGGCTTGGTTCAACGTCTCCTTAACAAGCCGTCGCTATGGAGTGCGGAGACTTCCTGGTCCATGGGATCCTGGAAGTCCGAGCTTAGCCCAGCCTTGCGTCGCGGGCGGGCGGATTCCCGGGATCGCATGGACCATGCAATGCGGGATAAAGGACAATGATGAAAACTTGGTGAAGGTGAATGCCCGTCGATCCTCACGATCGAGAAAACAAAAAAAACCGCGCCGACATTGCGTCAGGAGCAAGGCCGCCCGCGAACCTCGGCCAGAGCCTTGAGTACCGACACGATGGCGCGATCCCGCTCGGCCGCCATCTCCTCGAATGGCCTGCCTGCTGCCATCGCATCGCAGCCATCGACCATGCGATCGCGCAACGTCGCGGTAAGTTCGGGTGCTTCCAACCTTGTCCAGGGCAGCTTCAGCGCCGGGCCGAATTGGTCGAGATTGGTCGCCATGCCGCCCTCGCCACAGGCGACGTGAAATGCCATGCACTGCCCCTGAAACACCATGCGCGGTGCCGGGCCATTGATCAGCGCGGTATCGATATCGGCAGGTGTCGCCTCGCCGTTCGCCACCATATGCAGGGCCTCTCGCCAAAGCGCTTCTTGCAGCCTGGTGGCGATGAATCCCGGAATTTCCTTCTTTAGAACGAGAGGTGCCTTCCCGGCGGCAGCGTAAAAGTCATGCGCCCAGCGGACAGCGGCCGCCGACGTTCTTTCGCCACCGGTGATTTCGACCAGCGGCAGGAGATAAGGCGGGTTGAAGGGATGCCCGACCAGCGTTCGCTCAGCTGTCGGACAGTCCGCCTGAATGTCGGTCATGGTCAGCCCGGACGTGCTGGAAGCGATCACAACGTCAGGGGGAACGAGCCGGCCGAGACGCTCATAGAGCGCCTGTTTGAGTTCCAGCTTCTCCGGCGCGCTCTCCTGCACGAAGTCGGCGCTGGCGACAGCGTCGCCAAGATCCGTCGTCAGACGGAGCCTATCCCTGGTGGCTCCCGGCGCCAGCCCAAGCGCTTTCAGGGTGATCCAGGCCGTATCGAGAATTCTTCGAAAGCCTGGTTCTTCGTCAGCGGCATGAAGGTAGGCCGAGACATCATAGCCCCGGGCGAGAAAGTGCCCGGCCCAGCCGGCGCCGATCGGCCCCGCCCCGATAACGGCTACCTGTCGAACCTTGTCGGGCGCCGGTCTGGTCATTGCGGCTCAGCGTCCCTTGAACACAGGTGCTCGCTTTTCGACAAAGGCCTGCACGCCCTCCTTGGCGTCTTCGGATTTGAGCATCGCGCGATAGGTCGGCAGATCGCCGGTACGCATGGTGTTGAAAGTTTCTTCAAGCCTGACACACTCGATTTCGCGAAGCGTCTCCTTGACCGCCTGCAAGGCAAGCGGTGCCGAAAGCGCCAGTTTTTCGGCCCATTCGCGCGCCGCCGTCATCAGCTCGTCATAGGCGACGACCTTGTTGACCAGCCCATATCCCGCCGCCTCTGCAGCGGTCATGCGGCGGCCGAGAAGGAACATTTCCATCGCAATATTGTAAGGCAGGCGACGGGGCAGGCGCTGCAAAGCACCCGCGTCCGGCACGATGCCGAGCGGCAGCTCCGGCAAGGCGAATTCGACATGATCGGCGGCGATCAGGAGGTCGCACCCCAGGGCAAGCTCGAACCCGCCGCCGATCACCAGACCGTTCAGCGCCGCGATCACCGGTTTGTTCAAGCTCCAGTTCTCGGTGAGCCCGGCAAAACCGCCATCGCCGTAATCACCGTCCTCCCACCAGTTGTCGAGCTGCATGTCGCCTGAATTGACCGCCTTCAAATCCCAGCCAGCGGAGAAAATCCTGCTGCCCTCGGCGGTGAGAATGCCGACACGCAAGTCGGGGTCGTCCCGCAGCTCGGCAAAGGCTCTGCCCAGCTCCCGGCTCATCTCGTGGTCGATCGCATTGACCTTGGGCTTGTTCAGCCGAACCTCGAGAACATGTCCCGTACGCGTGACCTCGACATGCTGCGTCATGGCATCCTCTTTTATTTTAGAAACCCGAATTTCGGCCTTCCCGTTACTCGAATTCAGGCATCACATCATTGATGAAGAGTTCCAGCGATCGTTTCTGTTCCTCTAAACCCAAACCGAGGCTGGCATAGTAGGTGAACTGGTCGACACCGAGATCCCGATAGCGCCGAAGCTTGGCGATGACCTCATCCGGCGTGCCGAACATCAGATTTTCGTGCAGCATGTCGGGATTGAACTCGTCCCGGTTGGAGATCTCGCTGAGATCGACCGGTTTCGGAAAGCCGTTCTTCACATCTCCAAGGTTCTTGTAAAGCCCCTCGAACTGTCCGAGCTGCCGCTGAGCAGCCCTGATCGGCACCTCCCAACCTTCCTTCCGATCGTAGACGGCAGTATGGCGCATCATGGAGAAAATCGGGCGCGGCATGCTCGGATTGCTGGCCATCGCTTCATCGAGCCGGGTTTTATAGAGCTCGGCTTCCGCCATCGGACGGGTAAAGGGCCAGGTCATGATGTTGCTGCCGGTCCTGACGGCAAAGTCGAATGAAACGGGTGCCCGCGCCGCGACCCAGATCGGCGGGTGGGGCTGCTGCAGCGGCTTGGGCACGGACGTCGCCGCCGGGAACGACCAAAACTCGCCATCATGCTCATAGTCGCCGGCCCATAACGCTTTGACCGCCGGCAGCATTTCCTGCATGTAGCGCCAGCCGTCCGACTGCTTCAGGCCCGGATACATGCGATCGAACTCTCGCTGATAGGCACCCGAGCCGATGCCGAACTCGAGCCTGCCGCCGGAGAGAAGGTCCGTCATCGCCGCTTCGCCGGCCACCCGGATCGGATGCCAATAGGGAGCGACGACGACAGCCGTTCCAAGCCGGATCCGATCGGTATGGGCGGCCCACCATGTCAAGAGCTGGAAGGGATTGGGCGCGATCGTCATTTCCAGCGCATGATGCTCGGCCGCCCACACGATATGAAAGCCGCCCGCATCCGCCATCTGCACCATCTCGAGCGTATGCCGTTCGACGTCCCGCATATCGATATCATTGGCGATACGCTCAAGATTGATGGCGAGCTGAAACTTCATGACGATCTCTCCAGCGCTGCATGCTGTCACCGAGATCTCGATTGTTGGGTAACTCAAAACGGCAAGTTATAAAATTTTCGACGGCAAGCAGATTTTTCCGCCACATCATATCATTTGAATAATTTCCTATATTGGCCAGAGCATTTTTCGACCTTATGAAGTTATCACCGGGCCGGTTCCGTTTGATCGGAACATGCTCTGGAGAGGGCATTCAAAGATGCGTGAAACAAAATGACCAATGAGGTGGCGATACCGCCTGCGACGCGCGAAAAAACCAAACGAATCCGAGCCGCCCGGATTCGCTGGTCTTCCCGGCTCCGGCCCTATAACAGCCCCTGCTCTTTCAGCACTTTTCGTGCGACGCGAAAACATTCAAGCGACTGCGGCACGCCACAATAAATCGCAATCACATGAATAATCGCCCGAATTTCTTCTTTTGACACCCCGTTCGTTATTGCCCCTCGACAATGAATCTCCCATTCATTCATCTTCCCCAGCGCCCCGATCATGGAGAGGTTCATCATCGACCGGGTCTTGGCATCGATCGTCTCATCCCCCCAGCCGAATCCCCAGCACCAGCTGGTCATCGCCTCCTGAAACGGCCGGGTAAAGTCATCCGCCGCCGCGAGATTTTTCTCGACATAATCGGCCCCGAGCGTCGCCTTCCGCTTCGCCAGCCCCTTCTCGAACAGATCGTCATCCATTTCCTTCGCACCTCCTTTTTCAGTCCTCGACGAAGCCTTACGACGCCGCCTTTTTGAATCCGGCTGCATCTGCCTTTCAATCAATAGGAGGTTTGCAGAATGTCGACAAACTTTTGGAGTTCTTTGTCCAACGGTCTGCGATAGAGAGATCCGACGATGAGGTCCTGCAGTCGACAGGCTCTCAATCAGGCAGCCGGTATTCTGCAGACTGTCGCTGACCTGAGCTTCAACGCTTACGTCTTGAGCCTTCTCCCCGGAAACGCTTCTTTCAAGCAAAAGCTGGGAGAGCGTAGCAATGCCAGCTATCCGGCGGACGACGGCCCTTTTTTCGATGACCCGGCCTCGGTCACGATCAGCCGCGCGCCCGAAGCCTCGATCATCGCGGCTGAACGATCGTCGATACCGTCATCAGTGATGAAGATCGAGACTTGATCGAGCGGGCGCAGAATGAAGCTGGAACGCTCGCGGAACTTCGATGAATCGACCAGCACGACCAGCTCGTCGGCCTGAATGATGAGTTTTTGCTCGGCTTGGACAAGCAGGGGATCGGTCTCCATCACACCGAGCGGACCGATCGCATGAGCCCCCATGAACATGCGCTGAGCATAGAAATTACGCGTCCCGTCGTTCTCGAAAGGGCTCAAGATGATGTTCTGCTCGCGATAGATCGTGCCGCCGGAAAGAAGGATCGTGTTCTTGGAGTGCTTCAACAGGTGCTCGGCGATCGGAAAGGAATTGGTGAAGATCTGACATTGTTTGAGCGCCAGGCGGTGTACCATTTGGAAGGTCGTCGTGCCGCCATTGATAATGATTGCGTCACCATCACTGCATAGGTCCACAGCCGCGCGCGCAATGGCGCGTTTCTGCGCAATATTGATCGTTTCATTGACCGAGAAGGGCAAACCACCAAGGCTCGCCTGTTGCAACGGGTTGATCGATTCTGCACCACCGCGGACACGGCGCAGCTTTTTTTCGACATGCAACGCCGCAATGTCCCGCCGGATTGTCGCTTCCGATGAGTCCGTAAGGGCGACGAGTTCCTGCACCGTTACGATGGGGCGTTCCTGTACGGCAGACAAAATGACCCTATGGCGCTCTTTTTCGTGCATGTGTCTCCTTTCTTCCGCCGCCACGGTTTCATTGGAATCGCTCCATGTCAATCATGTTCAGTCATGATGAAGAGGTATAATGCCATGAAATGACTGATATTGATCGTTTATGATTGACAATGACCAAATGACGGACAATCAATAGATCAATTCACGCGGGTTGGAACCGCATAATGGGAGGGGATTTATCATCGACACGAGCACGGATAGGTCTCTCAAGAACCTTTGGGACGGTACGCGGGCAGCGGCCATGACGGAAGCCGAGAAGCTTTTATACCGCTCCAACCTGCTTGGGTCGGACAAGCGGGTGACGAACTATGGCGGCGGCAACACGTCCGCCAAAATCATAGAGACGGATCCGCTGACGCGGGACGAAACCCTGGTGCTCTGGGTGAAGGGCTCCGGCGGCGACCTCGGCACAATCGAGACCGACGGGTTCGCAACGCTCCACATGGAAAAACTGAACGCGCTGAAATCGATCTACCGTGGTGCCGGCCACGAGGATGAGATGGTGGATTTTCTTCCCCATTGCACCTTCAATCTCAATCCTAGAGCCGCATCGATCGATACCCCGCTCCACGCCTTCGTGCCGCACAAGCATGTCGACCATGTGCATCCGGACGCCGTGATCGCGATCGCCGCATCCGAAAACGGCGAAGAGCTGACGAAAAAGATTTTCGGCGATGACATCGGCTGGCTGCCATGGAAACGCCCCGGCTTCGAGTTGGGGCTGTGGCTCGAGAACTTCTGTACCGAACACCCGAATGCCAAGGGTGTTGTCCTTGGGTCGCATGGCCTTTTTACGTGGGCTGATGACGCGGAAGAATGCTATCGGCTGACCATCGACGTCATCAATCAGGCGATCGAATGGTTTGGTGACAATATTGACGTCGAAACGGTTTTCGGTGGGCAGCGTTGCAACATGCTGCCGAGCGAAGAGCGCCTGGCTCTGGCCTCGGAGTTAATGCCGGTGATCCGCGGATTGATCAGCGAAGGCAGCCACAAAGTCGGCCATTTTGACGATAGCGACGCTGTTTTGGCGTTCGTCTGCTCCAACGAGCTTCGGCATCTCGCAGCTCTAGGCACAAGCTGCCCCGATCATTTTTTGCGAACCAAGATCAGGCCGTTGGTTCTTGACGTCGATCCAACGACGCTTAATGGGCAGGCTCTATGCAGTGCTCTTCCCGGCCAGTTGGAGGGTTACCGCAAGGAGTATGCCGATTACTATGAACGCTGTCGTCACCCTGACAGCCCAGCCATGCGCGACCCCAACCCCGTCATCTACCTGATTCCGGGTGTCGGCATGGTGAGTTTTGCCAAGGATAAGGCCACAGCCCGCATCGCTTCGGAATTCTATGTCAACGCCATCAACGTCATGCGGGGCGCGTCCTCCGCGTCGACCTATTGCGGTTTGGCAGAACAGGAAGCCTTCGACATTGAATATTGGGCGCTTGAGGAAGCCAAACTACAGCGCATGCCGAAGCCCAAATGCCTCGCCGGACGGATAGCCTTCATTACCGGCGGTGCCGGAGGTATCGGCAAAGCGACAGCCCGCCGCTTGGCGGACGAGGGAGCCTGCGTAATGCTGGCCGATGTCGATCGTGATGCGCTGAGCGCCGCCGAAGCGGAACTCTCCGAGCGATATTCCAGCGATGTTGTCCGGACGGCAGCCATCGATGTGACCGACGAAGATGCCGTCGATGCCGCCTACCATCAGTGTGCCCGGGCTTTCGGCGGCGCCGACATCATCGTCTCGAATGCAGGAATCTCGTCCGCAGCCCCCATCGAGGACACGACACTGGACCTCTGGAACCACAATATGTCGATCCTCTCGACGGGCTATTTTCTGGTGTCTCGTGCCGCGTTCATCCTTATGAAGAAGCAAGGTATGGGAGGTTCCGTCGTCTTCATCGGGTCCAAAAACGGCGTCACTGCTTCGATCAATGCGTCGGCCTATTGCACGGCCAAGGCATCCGAACTGCATCTGGCCCGCTGCCTCGCTCTCGAAGGCGCTCCTGATGGCATTCGTGTTAACGCGGTCAACCCGGATGCGGTGTTGCGCGGTTCGAAAATCTGGCAAGGCGACTGGCTGACCGAGAGGGCCAAGGCTTACGGCAAGGATCCATCCGAATTGGAGGAACACTACCGGCAACGCTCACTTCTCAAGCGCTCAGTCTATCCGGAAGACGTCGCCGAGGCGGTCTTTTTTCTGGCGTCCGACCAATCCGCGAAATCCACCGGCAACATGATCAATGTCGATGCGGGTAATCTTCAATCCTTCACGCGCTGAAGCTATCCAAATCCTCTAAAGGGAGTCATGGGCATCGGAGAAAATAGTAACAAGCAGAAGATCAAGGCGTATCATCGTAAGAGTCCCAGTTGGGCCTGGCGCCCGTTCTGGAAGGATCAGATCAACACAACCACTCAAAGGGAGGCCTAACATGTTGAAGGTCATGAGCAGGTCGCTGCTGGCGGCGGCTTCGATTGCGGTTATTTCCGGCACGGCTTTAGCCGATGACGCGTTTTGGGGTCAGGCGGCCGAGCCCTACAAAGGCTCAACCATCCGGGGCGTTTCGGAGAGCACGCCGCCTTCGAACTACGTGAAGGACGTCCTCGCCCCGCAGTTCGAGGAATTGACCGGCATCACGGTTGAATTCGAGACCACGTCCTGGGATCAGATGTACGACAAGGCGATCAAGGACATGGAAGCCAATACCGGCATCTATGACTTTGTCTATATCGAGCAGGACATCATCTACAGCTATCTGTCCCGCGACTTCCTGGTGAACATCAGCGATGCGCTGGAAACGAACGCCGATCTCGCAGCCGCTGATTTCAGCACCGATTCCTTCACCACGTTCATCGACTATTTCAAGAATGGAGAAGGTGACGTCTTCGGCGTGCCGATGGAGGCATTCGTCAAGATTTATCTCTACAGGAAGGATCTGTTCGGCGATCCGGATGTGCAGGCCGCATTCAAGGAAAAGACGGGACGCGACCTGGAGCCCGCCAAGACCCACGCGGAATATCGCGAAATTGCCGAGTTCTTCACCCAGTGGGGCAAGGACAACGACAAGGAGATTTGGGGAACGACCCTCCAGGCCCATTCCGGCCATCCGGCCTCCTGGTATGAGTTCTTCGAAAGCTGGGGCCCGACCTTCGGTGTCTACAATTGGGGCATCAACGCCGAGACCTGGAGCGCTTCGGTCGACAATGGCGGCTCCATGAACAGCGACACCGCGAAAGAGGCCCTGACCTACTGGCTGGATCTCCTGCAATACGCCCCGCCGGAAGCGACCGCTTCCACCTGGGACGAGGTTGCGGCTTCCTTTGCCGCCGGACGGGCTGCCCAAGGCTTGGTCTATGGCGAGAATGCCGCCTGGATCGCTGTCGATGACACCAAGTCCGCGGTCGTCGGCAATGTCGGCGTCACCCTGCCACCGCTCGCTGATGGCGTGGAAGCGGATGCGGAAAGCGGTGCCGGCTATATCGGTTACTATGATGGCGGCGCCTTCGGCATCCCGCATTCCTCCAAAAACAAGGAAGCGGCCCTCCTCTGGCTGCAGTTCATCGGCCAGGAATCGGTACAGCCGGGTTGGGCGATCGCAGCACCTCGGATCACCCACACGGCGACCTATGACAACGCCGATGTTCAGGCGATGGATGCCAAGATCGACGGCTACTACACCTTGCTGCGCGATACCGGTAAGTTGTTCGCCGGTGCTCCAGCCTATCCGTTCCATGCGCAGGTGCGTGAGGCCACGGCTCCTTTCTTCTACCAGGCGATCACAGGCGAACTCAGCCCGTCGGACGCTCTGGACAAGATGGCTGAAGCCGCGGAAGCTGAGCTTACCAGCCTCGGCTATCGTAAGTAGTCAGCGTTCTTGTTGCCGGGGCGGTTTCGGCCGTCCCGGCAGCTTGGCCCCAGCAGCTCTTTAGAAGCGGAAAGTCGACGACATCATGCGGTCCTCAACGATCGGCTGGCTGCTTCTGGCACCGACGCTTCTTGTACTGTTTATCTTCGGCCTCCTGCCGTTTCTCTATGTGCTGGTGATCGGCTTTGCCGACTGGAATGCCTTTGCCGCTGATCCCACACCCCAATTTGCCGGGCTTGATAATTATCGAAAGCTGGTCTTTGACGAGCAGATTCTAGGCGCCCTTTGGCTGACCCTGAAATTCACCTTCTTCGCCGTCGTCAGCCAATTGATCCTCGGCTATTTCCTGGCCCAGCTCTTCATGCGGGATTTTCCGCTGAAGGGACTTTTTCGAACACTGCATACGCTGCCGCTGATGGTGGCACCGATTGCAGTAGGTGCCAGCTGGCGCCTCCTGACCGTGCCCGGCATCGGGCCGCTTTCCTATTACATCGAACGCTGGACCGACTTCGAATTCCGCCTCAACACCTATGCCGATCAGGCCTTCTTCACCACTGTCGTGATGGACCTCTGGCATTGGACGCCGCTGGTGACGCTGACCATGCTCGCCGGACTTTCGGCGATGCCAAGAGCCCCCTTCGAGCAAGCGCAGATCGATGGTGCCAACCGCTTCCAGGTTTTTTGGTACATTACGTTGCCGATGCTAAAGCCGGTTATCTTGGCGACCGTCTTCATCCGCGTGATGGATGCACTCCGGACCGTCGATGAGGTCTGGATGCTGACCGGCGGCGGGCCTGGAGCGGCGACGCGCTATATCGGTCTTCACATCTGGCGCGTGGTTTTTCCAAAGACCGACTATGGTTATGGCGCAGCCATGTCCTTGCTCACACTTTACCTCACCATCGTTCTTTGCTGGCTGCTCTATGTTTCCCTGGTCGCGCGAAAGCGGGGCGGAGCGGGGCCGGCATGACCAGACGGGGCGGCATTCTCCTTTTCATCGGCTGGTGCTTCGTCACCGTGCTGACCCTGTTCCCGATCTACTGGATGTTCCTGATCTCCAGCAAGACACGGGTCGAGCTGTTCAGCATCCCGTCCCTGATTCCGAATAGCATCTATTGGGGCAACTATGTCGAGGTACTGACCGATAGGGCGTTCCAGAGCTATATGACGAATTCGCTGATCGTCGCGACGTCCAACGCCGCCCTCGTCACGATCCTTGCCCTGCTG
Organism: Geminicoccaceae bacterium; assembly: GCA_965204405.1. Lineage (GTDB taxonomy): Bacteria > Pseudomonadota > Alphaproteobacteria > Geminicoccales > Geminicoccaceae > JANQPX01. The sequence continues at coordinate 2,266,725 of CBDBEN010000005.1, read as the reverse complement.
GCAACCTATTCGCTGTCCCGCTATGCTCTTCGCGGCAAGGACAATATCTTCTTCTGGCTGATCACCAACCGCATGGCACCGCCGGCTGTTTTTCTCCTGCCGCTGTTTCTGCTCTTCACCAAAGGCTTCGTGATGGGCGATGCGAACCTCTTCGACACCCGCATCGGCCTTATACTCCTCTATTGCGTCTTCAACCTGCCCTTCGCCATCTGGCTGCTGCAGGGGATCATGGACGGCATCCCGGTGGAACTGGACGAAGCGGCGATGCTCGATGGCGCGACCACGCTTCAGGTGATCACGAAGGTGATCCTCCCGCTCGCCAAGCCCGGCCTTGCCGTCACCGCGATCCTGACCTGGGTCTTTGCCTGGAACGAATATCTGTTCGCGGCTACGCTGACATCGGTCGAAGCGCGGACCATCACGACAGGCCTTGCCGAATTCGTGACGGTCACCGGCACCAATTGGGGCGAGCTTGCAGCGGTGGCGACGTTGACGCTCCTGCCGGCCCTCGTCTTCCTCGGCTTTGCCCAGCGCCATATCGTAGCCGGCCTCACCTTCGGCGCCATGAAGGATTGATCACGATATGCCCCCCTCCCAGCAAGAACGGCCGAGCTTCCTCCCCATCAACACCAACCTGTTCGACCGAATCTTCATCGGCGTCGTGGTCGGCATCGCCTTGCACCTTCTCTGGATGCGCTTTCTCGAACATGCCTTGCCGCTTTCTCTCTGCACCTTAATCACCGTGGCGCTAGGCTGGCTGATCGCCAAGCGCGGCTAGTGGTGTGACCACGTCATTTGGTTTCCACCGCAGTCGCAGAAAGCGCCAAGAAATCCTGGGGTATGCGGACTCCTCTCAGCAAAACCTCGGGAATCAGCCGTATCGAACATACCACTAGGAGGAAAACAAATGTCCTATTTCGAAAAGCTCTCCCTTGCCGGCAAGGTCGCCGTGGTGACCGGCAGCGGACGCAACATCGGCCTCGCCTGCGCCGAAGCCCTGGCCGAGGCAGGCGCTGCGATCGTCATCGCCGAGCTATCGGAGGAGACCGGCAAGGAGGCTGCAACTGCTCTTACGGAGAAAGGCTACAACGCCGAATTCCAAAAGCTCGATGTGACCGACCCGGATGCTGTCGATGCCTGCGCCGAGGCTGTCCTGACGGCGCACGGCAAGATCGACATCCTCGTCGCCAATGCCGGCATCGCCACCCATCATCCATCAGAGGAAATGTCGAACGAGGCCTGGCTCAAGGTGATCGACATCAATCTGAACGGGGTCTATTGGTGCAATCGCGCCTTCGGCAAGCGCATGCTGGCAGCCGGCGGCGGCGCTATCGTCAATATCGGCTCGATGTCAGGCATTATCGCCAACACCCCTCAGCCGCAAACCCACTACAACGCCTCCAAAAGCGCCGTTCATATGCTGACCAAATCACTGGCCGCCGAGTGGGCCGCGCGCGGCGTCCGCGTGAATGCCGTGGCACCGACCTACATCGAAACAGCCATGACCAAAGAGGCGATCAAGGGGACGGATTGGTACGAAACATGGATGGGGATGACCCCTATGGGACGTTGGGGCCGGCCCGATGAGATTGCCTCCGTCGTCCACTTCCTCGCCTCCGACGCCGCAAGCCTCATGACCGGCTCGATCGTCGTCGCGGATGCTGGTTATACGTGCTGGTAAGCGACTTCCACCATCGTCGACAGCTGTCCATCAACTCAGGGGAGCGCCAATTCTCTGACGGAAGTGCCCTCCCCTACTTCATGGTTGGCGCGCGGGCTCAGTAGGTTGCACGCCCGCCGGACAAGTCGAACACCGCGCCGGTCGTGAACGAGTTTTCCTTGGTCGCAAGCCAGCAGATCATGGAGGCCGCTTCCGACAATTCGAGCATCCGGCCGCGCGGGATTTTCGAAAGGATCATCTTAAGGAATTCGGGATCCTGGCTTAGCGCCATGGTTGTCTTCGCAACGGCAGGTGTCACGGCGTTGACGGCTATATCGTAGCCCGCAAGCTCCTTGCCGAGGGATTTCGTCAGGGCCAGAACGGCAGCCTTGGTCGAAGAATAGGCTGGCGCGCCCGGATTACCTTCTTTGCCGGCAACCGAGCTCAAATTGACGATACGTCCGTAATTGGCTGCAATCATGTGAGGCACGACTGAGCGGCTGACGTAGAACGTGCCAAGAAACCCGACCTTAACGACGTCCTCGAAGGCTTCGACCGGATATTCCCATGTCGGCGCGTTCGGACCGACGATGGCGGCATTGTTGATCAGAATGTCGATCTTCTCGAACCGGTCGAGGACCGCTTTCGTGCCCGCTTCGACCGCTGCGATGTCGCTGATATCGACATTGAGGGCCTGCACCTTCGCCGCATCTGCGCCAAGCGCCGACGTCAGGTTGTCCAGCAGCTCCTGATTGACATCCCAAACCGAAACCGAGCCGCCGCTGTCGACAATGCGCTTTGCGACGGTCAAGCCGATGCCTTGGCCGCCGCCGGTCACGATGGCGGTACGGTTGTTGAAATCATAGCTGTTCATAGGATCTGATCCGGGCAGAAGCGAAAAAAGCGGGCGCCAGCCGAAGCCGGCGCCCCGGGAATGTCAAACGTTAAAAGTCGAAGTCATCGATATTGTCAGCATTGAAGGTGGTCAGCGCTGATTGGGTATTGATCGAGTTGCCTTCGTTGATGGTGATCGTTCCAAGATTGGGAACCTCGAACGTGCTTCCGACCTCGTTCTTCATCGTGCCGTCCTTTAGCCCGACCGAAAAATGGGCAGCCAACCATCCCTCGTTATAGGGCGACCAAAGCTGAAAGGCGTCGACCGTGCCGTCCTTGATGAAGTCGCGCATTTCCGAAGGCAGGCCCAAGCCGGTCACCTTGACCGTGTCCGAAATTCCGCGGCTCTGCACCACCTGCGCACCGGCGGCAATGCCAACCGTCGTGGGTGCAATCACACCCTTCAGGTCCGGGTAGTTCGCCAAGAGCGCTTCCATTTCCGTTGTCGACTTCTCCGGCTGGTCGTCGCCGTAAACCGTCGCAACAAGCGTCATGTTGGCATATTTCGCATCATTGGCGAGGGTCTCGTTCATGCCCTCGATCCAGAAGTTCTGGTCCGGCGCTTCGGTCGTTGCCGACAGGATGGCGATCTCGCCTTCATAGCCGATGAGAGAGCCGACCATTTCGACCTGGTCGGCGCCGACTTTGGTGAAGTCGGTGGGCAGGATCGTTGCGTCGCGGTGCTCTTCGTTGCCTGTAATGTCGCCATTCACCGTCAGCACGATGATACCCTGCTCGCGGGCCGCATCGAAGACCGGGTTGAGGGCATCGGGGCTATTGGGTGAAATCGCGATCACGTCGACGCCACGCTGGATCTGCGCCTCGATGAACGGGATTTGCGAGGTCGCCTCGGCGGTAGCAGGTGCCACGAATTCGAAATTGCAGGCGATCACCTCGCAGGCTTCGACAAAGCCTTGGGTTAGCGAATCGAAATACGGATTGCCGGTATTCTTGCCCACGAAAACGATGTCGATATCTTCCGCGAGCGCCGCCCCCGACGTCAGGGCCAGCGCCGCCGTGGTGGCAATGATGGTTTTCTTCAGCATGATTTCCTCCGTGTTGACGTTAAGTTGATCGGGCTTGGCCCGGTTGTTGCCCGCTAACGTTGGGTGCGGGCGTAGATGGAGTTGGTCGCGACGATCGCGACGATGAGCAGCACACCCAGTACGGTCAGCTGGATGGCCGGGAGCAGATTGGCGACGGTCATGCCGGTGGACACGATGACCAGGAGCCAGGCCGCCAGAAAGGTACCGAGGATCGTGCCGCGTCCGCCGAAGATGTAGGTCCCCCCCAGCATCGCCATCAGAACCATCTGCAGTTCCCCTCCAAGAGCGAGGTCGTAGCGCACGGACCCGAGCCGGGAGGCAGCCATGATCCCGCAGGCGGCGCTGACCAGGCCGAGCAGCAGGAACAGTCCGAACTTGATCCGGCTGCTCTTGATCCCGGCATGAAGGGCGGCAGTATTGTTCGTGCCGATCTGATAGATCTGGCGGCCATAGGCGGTGATGCCAAGAACAAGTCCGAGGATGATCGCGGTCAGGATGAAGATGACCACCGGCAGCGGCACGCCGAACACCATTTGCGTGTTGATGCCGATGAACCACTCCGGCACGCGGATCGACTTGTCGCCGGCGATGACCTGGGCTACGCCGCGGTAGAAGATCAACGTGCCGATGGTGACGATGATCGAAGGGAGCTGATACGCGATGACCAGAATGGCATTGATGCAGCCCATCGCCAATCCAGCCCCTAGGCCGATGAGGATAGCGACAGCCATCGGGATGCCTGCCGCTTGTGCATAGGCGAAGACACAGGCGGAAAGCGCCATGTTGGCAGCCGCCGAGAGGTCAATCTCGCCCGAAATGATCACCATGGTCAGCACCAGTGCGGCAATCGACAGTTCGGCTGTCAGCGTGAAGCTTCTGAGGATGTAGTTCACATCCAGAAAAAAGGGCGACAGCAGGCTGGCCCCAACAAGGGCAAGGATCAGCAGGACCAATGTCATGGTCTCGGGACGGACCAGCAGGACATGCCAGTTGGGCCGGGACGGCGGGAGCTCGCGTGCAGGCGTCGGCGCCGAGGACATCTCTGCAGTCCTCATGCTCGGCTTCCCGCGTGCGTCGCAATGCCCTGATGCCGGACCGACCGGTCTATCAGGAGAGCGATCAGGATCACCCCGCCATAGATGGCGTTCTGGGTTGTGCCGGGAATGCCCAGAAGGGGTAGCGCCGCCGCCACGCAGCCGAGCAGCAGCACCCCCAGAACAGTGCCGAGGACGGTGCCGACACCACCATTGATCGATACACCGCCGATCACGACAGCGGCGATCACCTGGAACTCGAAGCCGGCCCCTGTGTTAGAAGGGTTCACGAACCCCCAGCGGCTTGCATACATGATCCCCGCAAGCCCGCTCAGCGCACCGGATATCGCGAAGACGATCAGCGTTACCTTGGTGACGTCGATCCCGCGCAAGGGGGCGGCAATCGGGTTGGATCCCAGCGCATAAATCTGACGCCCAAGCTGGGTGTGCCGAACGACATAGTAGGTCAGGAGCGCCACCCCGAAGGACATGAGAATAATCCAGGGTATGCCGAGAATCGGTGATGTCTGGGACATCGCCTTCAGCTCGGAGGGGATGTTCGCCCGGTTGATCTGGCGTGCGTCCGAGATGATGAAGGTGAGCCCCCGATAAAGATTGAGCGTCCCGAGTGTCACGATGATCGAGGGCAGCTTGAAAATCGTCACCAGGAGCCCGTTGAACAGGCCGAGGAGCGTGCCGGTGCCGATCGCCACGACGAACCCAACCGGCCACCAGATTTCCGGAAAATCGCGGTACATCAATCCGGCCACCATCGCCGAAAAGCCAAGCATCGAGCCGATCGACAGGTCAACATGGCGGGCGACGAGCACAAGCATCTGCGCCATCGCCCCGATCATAATAAGCGGCACAAGAAGGAGAATGATCCTCAGGCTGTTCAGAGATAGGAAATGCGGCTTGTAGAGACCGACCGCAATGCAGAACAGCACGATCATGACGAGAATTCCGGCCTCCCGGCGCAGGAAAATGCGCTGCAGCCCGTTCATGCCGCTGTGCCCGTGCGCGGGACGGCGGCCTGCATGATCATTTCCTGTGACGCTTCGGATCTAGGAATATCGGCGGTCATCCGCCCTTCGGACATCACCAGGACCCGGTCACAAAGCGAGAGCAGTTCGGGCAGCTCCGAAGAGATCAGCAAGATCGCGCACCCGTCCTCCGCAAGGTCTCCGATCATATCGTAGAATTCGGCCTTCACGCCGATATCGATGCCACGCGTCGGCTCGTCCAGGATCAGGATCTCCGGATCGGTATGAAGCCAGCGCGCCAGAATAGCCTTTTGCTGATTGCCGCCCGAAAGCTCCACGATGGGCTGGCGCAGAGAGGCAAGACGGATCGAAAGATCGGCGACGGATTTGCTGGCGAACGCCCGCTCCAGGATACGGCGGATAACGCCAAGCGGCGCGATCTTGTCGGGAATGGCCGCCGTCAGATTGTGCTCCACCGGCAGTGTGCTGAAGATGCCGGCAACCGCACGATCTTCCGGCACGTAGGCAAGGCCCAGCTTGATGGCATCGGACGGGTTCGAAATCTCGACCCTTTGACCATTCACCGAAACCGTCCCGCTCTCGGCCGGTGCAATGCCGAAAAGGGCTCGCGCGACATCGGTGCGCCCTGCGCCGACCAGCCCACCGAGCCCCACGATCTCGCCCTTGCGAACGGTGAAACTCACGCCGCTGAACAGGCCCGGCTGGCTCAGCTCTTCGACCGCCAAGGCGACGTCGCCGATGGCCGCGCTGTGCTTGCGCCGATATTTTCCGAGCGGGCGTCCGATCATCAGCCGTATGACATCATCGTCGGACAGTTCGCCGATCATATGGGTCGCGATTTTTTGACCATCCCGGAAGATCGTCACCCGGTCGCAGATCATGCGCACCTCTTCAAGGCGATGCGAGATGAAGATGATCGTGCGGCCCTCATCACGGAGACGGTGAACAATGGTGAAAAGTGTCTCGACCTCGCGTGGTGTCAGGGGTGCCGTCGGCTCATCCATGATGATCAGCCGGCTGTCCGAGGCGATGGCCCGGGCAATCTCGACCATCTGCTGGTCGGCGATGGACAGGCCGCGCATCGGACGGGTGACATCGATGGATACGCCGAGAAGGTCCATATAGCGGCGTGCCTCGCGCATCATCTCCGCCCAGGGAACCCTGCTCAGCAGCCCCTCGCCTTTGCGGCCCATAACGAGGTTTTCGGCCACCGACAGATCAGGAAAAGAGACGGGTTCCTGATGGATCAGCGCAATGCCAAGCTCTTGCGCAGCGATGGGCGTCGGCACCTCGACCTCTTTACCGTTCAGCTCGAGCGTCCCCCGCGTCGGTCGATGAACGCCTGCAAGGATCTTTGCGAACGTTGATTTTCCAGCACCATTTTCGCCCAAAAGCGCATGGATTTCGCCCGCTTGAAGATCAAGGTCGACGTCCGACAATACCTCAACCGCACCGAACCGTTTGGAGATACCCCGCGCGGCAATTAAGGGCGTGTCCGCTCCTGGCGTCTGATCAGGCATTCCGGGTTCGCCTTCACCCATTGTCCGGCGTCGGCGCATCCGCCGCGATCAAGCATTCGGATTTCAGATCCGACCAGAACGAGGGGGAAATGTCCGCCATCACGGACGCGGCATTCTGGGTGACCTCCTCTGGTTTTGCAGCACCTGGGATGATGGAAGCGACAGCCGGATGTGCCAGCGGAAACTGAAGTGCCGCCGCCTGCAGCGAAACGCCGTGCGCCGCGCAAACAGCTTCGATCCCACGCACCTTGGCCTGCACGTCTTCGGGTGCGGCGGCATATCCGTATTTGCTGTCGCCGCCCGAACCGGTTGCGAGAATGCCGGATGCGAAAGGCGCTCCGATGATCACGCTGACGCCTTTCTCGACACACATGGCCATACCTGTGTGCAGGCTTTCCTGATCGAGCAGCGTATAGGGCATCGCGACCAGCGCGAAGTCCAGGGGAAGGCGTTGGCCAAGGGTCGCCAGTGAGTCTTTCTGGTTGATACCCATGCCGAAGGCTTGAATATCACCCGCCTTCTTCAACGCCTCCAGAGCCTTCACACCGGTCGAGACAAGGTCGTTCTCATGGGCGGCCTGGACCTCCGGCTCATGGAAAAGCGGGTCCAGATCATGGATGACCAGCGCATCGACCGTATCGAGAGCCAGGCGCTGCAGAGCTTGCTCATAGGATCGCATGATCCCGTCATAGGAATAATCGAAGTGAACCTCGAAATTCAGGCCGCCGACCCATGGCTCGCGGCTGAACGTCTTCGGATCGGCAGGCCGGGATAGGGTTCGGCCTACTTTGGTTGACACCGTGAACTGATCGCGCCGCCGGGTCCGAAGAAAGCCCCCCACACGATGCTCGGCGAGACCCCGTCCATACCAAGGTGCTGTATCGAAAAAACGGACACCCGCCTCCCAGGCAGCGGCAAGCGTCTCTCGCGCAACATCCTCGTCGACACGCCCGTAAAGCTCTCCGATATGGGCGCTGCCGAACCCGAAGACGGGCACGGCAAGGGACGTCTCTGCGATTTTTCGGCTGGTCGATAGTGTCAGTGCCAAGACGCCAAGCCCCCCGCTTTGCCGAAGCTTGACCGCTCCGGGCATTTCCATCCTGTAGATTTGTCAGACAAAAATATGTTTGACAAGTCTCTTTTGCTCGCGCAAACCAGAACTTGGTCATCAAGCCGCGTTGCACAGCGGATAAAGCCGTCGGGGAGAGATCCAGGGATGAACGCCTTTGCCGCGAAAGATACGGTTTCAGCCAGCGCATTCACGCTAAGGGAGGCGACGGCCTCCGTTGCAGCGCATGCCTGGCCTTTCTCAAATCAATTGGATAGATAATGGCGCGCATCACGGACATCCGCACGACCATTTGGGAGTGGATCGGACCTGTCGCGCCGATGCCGCCCCATTTCTGCACAACCGCCGCTGACGTCGTCACGGATGTCCGGGGATCGATAGCGGGCTTCCGCTTTCTTGGTTGGCTCGTGGTGGAGGTTGAGTGTGACGACGGCACGGTCGGTATCGGCAATGCGGCTCTGGCGCCGCATGCCTGCAAGACCACGATCGACACCTACCTCAAGCCGCTCCTGATCGGCGCGGACCCTCTGGACACCGAGTATCTCTGGCAGTCCATGTACCGCCGCACCCTGCCCTTCGGCCGTAAGGGAATTGGCATGACGGCGATCAGCGCCGTCGATCTCGCCCTTTGGGACGCCAAGGGCAAAATCCTGAACCAACCCGTTTTCAAGCTGATCGGCGGGCGCACCAAGCAGCGCATTCCGGTCTATGCCAGCCGCCTCTACAGTCAGCCGCTTGATGCCCTTTACAACGAGGCAAAATCCTATGCCGATCAGGGATTTAAGGCGGTCAAGCTGCGGTTCGGCTGGGGCCCGCGCGACGGGCTTGAAGGGATCAACAACAATCTGGATCTTGTCAAAACGGCGCGCGAAGCGATTGGTCCGAATGTCGACCTGATGGCCGATGCCTATATGGGCTGGACCGTGGAATACGGCAAGCGCATGCTGCGACAGCTGGAGCCCTATAACCTGCGCTGGGTAGAAGAGCCCGTGATTTCAGACGATCTCGCAGGCTATGCTGAGCTCAAGTCGATGAACAAAGTGGGAATCTCCGGCGGCGAGCACGAATATACCCTGCACGGCTTTCGCCAAGCGCTCGATCTGGGCGCCTTCGATATTGCGCAATTCGACGTCAACCGCGTCGGCGGCATTACAGCTGCGAAGAAGATCACGGACCTCTGCGAGGCCTACGACGTCGCGGTCATTCCCCATGCCGGACAGATGCACAACTACCATATCACCATGTCGTCCTTCGGCGCGCCGATTTCCGAGTATTTTCCGAAGGTTCCGGTCGAAGTCGGAAACGAGCTGTTCTGGTACATCTTCGACGGCGAGCCTGTGGCCGAAGACGGCTTCATCGACCTTGACGACGCCATGCTCGGTTTCGGCCTGACCTTAAAGGATCCGAACCCCGATGAATTCCGGCTGACACGGTAGACGCCCATGCCCGATTTCCCCATCATCGATACGCATTTGCATATCTGGGACACCGACCGGCTTCGGTATTCCGCCTTCGAGGGGCATCCGCTCTTCGGCAAGTCCTACCAGATCGAAGACTATCAGCGCGATTGCGGCGATCTCGATATCGAGGCGATGGTCTTCCTCGAATGTTATGCGGATTTCACGCCCGGGGGCGGTCAGTACATCGAAGAGATCGAGTATGTCGAGGACAGCGCCAAGCGCGATCCGCGTATTCGGGGCATCGTGCCGATGGCGCCGCTCGAATGGGGTGCTCGGGTCGAGCCGATGCTTGAACGGATGCGCGAAAACCATCCGACCGTGAAAGGCATCCGCCGCATCGTCGAATTCGACGATGACCCGCGCGCACTGACACTCTCTGACAGTTTCATCGAAGGCGTGAACCTTCTGACAGCATTCGGCTATCACTTCGAGATCAACGTCAATCACACGCAAATGGACATCGTTCGCGACTTCGTGAAACGCATTCCGGACGTGCCGATGATCCTCGATCATTGCGGCAAGCCCGGCATCGCCGAAGGGGCGATCGATCAATATCGGGATGATGTCGCGGAGCTGTCAAAGCATCCGAACCTCTGGATCAAGCTCTCCGACCTGCCGGTGGAGGCGGATCACCGGACCTGGACCGAGGATGATCTCCGCCCCTTTATCGACGCGACAATCGAGGCGTTCGGGTTTGACAGGACGATTTATGCCGGGGACTACCCGATCTGCCTGCAAGCAACGTCGCTGACACGCTGGGTCGAGGTTCTGGATCGCGCCTTGTCCGGATCGTCGCCGACCGAACTCCGAAAATTCTACCGTGACAACGCAAACCAGTTTTACCGCCTTGGCCTCTGAACCCAAAAGGACCTGAGCGTGACGGATCCAGTCGGCATCAAACATTCGGATACAGGCGCTGAACGTGATGCGTTTTCCTCACTGGTCGACAGGGTAAAGGCGCCTGATGCCGAACAAACCTTTGGTGGCGGCATGCTGCCGCGCTCGTCGATTTCAGAGCAGGTGACCAACAGGCTTCTGGCAATGATCAAGTCCGGCAACCTGAAATCGGGCGACCGCCTGCCCACCGAGCAGCAGATGTGCGTTGCATTCGGAATCAGCCGTCCGCCATTGCGGGAAGCGCTGAAGGCACTGACGCTGATGGGAGTTCTTGAAAGCCGCCAAGGCGGTCGCTACACGGTCACCGATCTCTCCCCCAGCCGGCTGGTCGAACCGTTCAACATCATGCTCTCGGTTGCCGAGTATGACGTGTCCGAGCATTTCGAGGCGCGGGCGATCATCGATACGCAGCTTGTCCGGCTATGCACCGAGCGCGCGAGCGCCGATCAGCGCCAGCGTATCCAGAGCCTCGCCCGCGACGGGCATGCCTTTTACAATGACCCTGTAGCTTTCCGCCTGCTGGATATCGAGTTTCACCAGGCCGTCAATACAGGGGCCGGAAACGCCATGCTCTCCATCCTTTCACAAGGTCTCTATGACGTCGCCCTCGACACGAGGCGCGTGGCCAGCGCCATGCCCGGGGTGATCGAGCATTCCGTGGCGCAGCATTGTGTTGTCGCCGATGCCATATTGGCGAGAAACGCCGATGCCGCCGTCGAGGCCTACCGCCAGCATCTCGAACATGTACGCGACACGACGATCGCGGCCAGGACCCAAACCGGTAAATAGGAACAAGGCCTATGCCAGAACGCATCGCCTTTCGTATGAATCTCGACCCTGGGCAGGCAGCCGAGTACGAGAAGCGCCATGACGACATCTTTCCAGAGCTTGCCCAAGCACTGAAAGAGGCCGGCGTCTCGGACTATTCGATCTGGCTTGACCCTGAAACCCACCACCTCTTCGCGATCCTGACGCGCTCGGACGACCACACGTTGGACAAGCTTCCCGATACCGAGATTTGCCAGCGGTGGTGGGCGTTCATGGCGGATATCATGGAGACGGATGAGAATAATGTTCCCACCCAGATCCCTTTGAAACGCGTTTTCCTGCTGCCATGAGCCCATCCTTCCGGATCAAGGATGTACGGGTCTACACGGTTTCAAAGACATCCAAAGGCGGTGACTATTTCAATCAGGGTGCCACTGAGCATTGGCTCGTCGACAGCCTGATCGCCAATCCGATGTCGGGATATGCAAAATTCCGCGAGCGCCGAACGTCCTGGGGCATCGGTGTCCTTGGCTCGATCCTGGTCGAGATCGAAACCGATGAAGGCGTCGTCGGGGTGGCCACCGGAACCGGCGGCGTACCGGCAGCGTGGCTGATCCGGCATCATTTTTCGCGCTTTCTAATCGGGCAGGATGCACGGAACCTGAACCTGATCTGGGATCAGATGTATCGCGCTTCGCTGCCTTACGGGCGCAAGGGCATGACGATCATGGCAATCAGCACCATCGATCTGGCGCTCTGGGATCTGAACGGCAAAGTACGCGGAGAGCCGGTCTTCAACCTGATCGGCGGGCTCTCTCGGGATGAGATCTCGTTCTATTGCACCGGGCCCGATGCCGGAGCGATCAAGGGTCTGGGCTTTTGGGGCGCCAAGGTTCCCCTGCCCCATGGGCCCTTCGACGGTCAGGACGGGCTGCAAAAGAACGTGGCCTTTCTTGCGGCGCATCGGCAAAAGATCGGACCGGATTTTCCTTTGATGGTCGACTGCTACATGTCACTCACGGTGCCCTGCGCCATCGAGCTGGCCGAGGCCTGCAAGCCTCTCGACATCAATTGGTGGGAAGAGGTCCTGTCGCCTGAAGATGTCGAAGGCCATCGTCTATTGAAGCAGGCGCACCCCACGCTGAAATGGACCACCGGCGAGCATGAGTACACCCGCTATGGCTTTCGCAAGCTGATCGAGGATCGCTTGATCGACATCCTTCAGCCCGATGTCATGTGGGTCGGCGGCATGACCGAGCTTCTGCGCATCGGCGCCCATGCCGCCGCCTATGATATCCCGGTCATCCCGCATGGCAGCGGCCCCTACGCCTATCACTTCATCGCCAGCCAGACCGGCGAACCCTTGTGCGAATACGTCGCCACCAGCGCGGATGGACGAACGATCCTGCCGGTTTTCGGAGATTTGTTTGAAGGTGAAGATGTGCCGAAAAACGGAAAGCTCAAACTGACCAGCTCAGCCGGATTTGGCATGCAGATTGCCGATAGAAGCGTCCTGGAACTCGTCGCCTAGTGGTATGGCCACACCATCATCTTCACATGGCGCTCTGCATTTGGACAAGAAATCAATGAGTTAGAATTCTTGCCCGATAAACCTTATTATATGACGGTGTCACCAAGATCGGGATCGGCTGCCTGATCATCAATGCGAAAAAGATCAAGAAACCCTCACCAAGAAGGAGCCGTCGCTCACGGCGCGGATGGCATCGCCACATGCCCCTGTTAGCTGATGCCACAGCCTTTCCCGCCAAGCCCGCCACCGGCCAGCACTGTCGCGATGTCGGCAATCGGAAAACCGAAGCCGCCGGCAGCCGTCGATAGAGACACAAGACAAAACTGTCGCGCCGGGGGGCTCGTCCGGATATTTGGACGCTAAGCCGACAGCCTCTTGATTATCCTTCCGTGGTTTCGGGCATCATTGATGAGCGTGTCTGATATGATGCGCTGGGCAAGACACTATTGAGCGCCCCAACCAATTCGCTAAAGGAAGCCGCGATCTCGGTGTGAACGTCTGCGGCACCTGTCAACGTCCGCTGTTCCGCCAGCTTTTGTAGTACGCCGGCCTGGCTTTGAATCCGTTTTGCACCAATCGCAGCGCTGGAGGACTTCAGCGTGTGCGCCAAATCCCTAACCAGCACACAATCCTGATTGCTGATCGCTGATCCGAGCGCCGCAACCTGTTTCTCTGCTTCTACACGGAAACTCTCGAAAAGATCCGCCGCCGCAAATTTGCTTTGATCACCGCCCTTGAGCCGATTGAGCTCGTTAACCGTCGCGATATCGAATATGTCAGGCGTGAATGCCTCTTGCCAGGATCCCGACGAATCGACATCTGTCCGACCAACGGGCTCCTCTTCCTCACTCAACCACTTCAGGAGCCTTTCCTGCAGCTCCATCATCCGAAACGGTTTGCCGATATGATCGTCCATCCCGGCAGCAAGACAGTTTTCGCGATCGCTCGACAAGGCATTCGCCGTGAGCGCGATGATGGGGATTCGCCTTTGTTCCCCACTAGCTTTCTCGGCCTCACGTATCGTGCGCGTTGCATCGAAGCCATCCATCTCCGGCATCATGCAATCCATAAGGACGAGGTCGTAATGCCGGCTGTTTGCTGCCTTGACGGCCTCTTTGCCATTGGTGGCAAGATCCACGGTGCAGCCCAGTTGCTCAAGAGCGGTACAGGCGACATTCTGATTGATGAGGTTGTCTTCAGCCAGTAGGATATGGGCATTGATCGGCTGCATTTCGTCCAGGCCGATTTCCTTTGGCCGCGCCAAAGAGGCCTTCGGTTCCAAGCGTAGGTCCGGTGCATTGGCACGTTGTAGCGGGACCGTAAACCAGAAACGAGAACCACGCCCAACCTCGCTATCAACGCCTATGGCGCCCCCCATCATCTCGACCAGCTGCTTGCAAATCGCGAGCCCCAGCCCAGTCCCGCCAAACCTACGGGTCGTCGACGCGTCGGCTTGGGTGAATGCCGCGAAGATGTCGTCCAGCACATCCGCGGGAATGCCGCTACCGGTATCCTCCACCTCGAACTGAATGTGCACCCGGTCCTCTCGCTCGCCAACGATACTCAAACCGACCAGGATTTCACCAGCGTGGGTGAATTTAATGGCATTGGAGATCAGGTTTGTGAGAACCTGCCTCAACCTTACGGGATCGCCAACCAACGGACTTGGAAGGTCGGTAGGGACCAAGGCGCGCATCTGCAGCCCTTTTTTGCGAGATTGCTCGCCGAAGAACTCAACCTGCTCGTTTGCCAGGTGACGAACATCAAGAGGCTCGCAATGTAGCTGCAGCCTGCCTGCCTCGATCTTCGAGAAATCGAGAATCTCGTCGATGATCTCCAGCAATGTCGTTGCCGAGCTATGGACCGTCTCGACAATGCGGCTCTGCTGATCGGAAAGTGGCGAGGCCTTCAAAATTTCGACATTTCCGAGCACCCCATTCATCGGTGTTCGGATTTCATGGCTCATATTGGCAAGGAATTGCGATTTTGCCTTGTTGGCACGTTCGGCCGTCGTGGCCGCCTCCACAAGCTCGTCGGTCTTCTCACCCAACCGGGCGACCATTCGGTTGAAGGCATCCGCTAATCGATGGAGCTCTTTCGGAGAAGGGGCAGGCAATCTGCCGACACGCGCCGAGAGTTCGCCAGCGGCGATACGGCCGGCGATGCTTACGACGCGTTCCATCGGACGGGACAGCTGTCGCGCAAGCCACCAGGCCAGCACCATCGCCAGCAATAGACCAAGCGCTGCAATGCTGAAAGCGATCTTTTGAACGTCATGTGCCCGGTCATAAAGCTCCTCGATCGGTTGAGGCACCATCACACCCCAGCCGACCTCGGGCACCGACGTGTGCCCGGCAATCATGTCGGCCTGCATCGGCGGCGAATAGAATTGGGCAACACCTGTCTGGCCGGCCATCATCTTGCGCACGACGGACAGCTTTGAAGCATCCTTGGATATGGCTTGCCATTCGGCATTCGGGTGCGCGATCACGCGGCCTTTGCTATCCACCATCATAGAATGCCCGAGGAGGCCGAATGCGATGGATTTTTGGGTTTTGACCAGATAAGTGGTTTCGAGAACCCCGATCGCAACGTCACCGTTGGGAAGAGCCTGAACGACATAGAAAACCGGGCGATCATTCAAACGCTTGAGGTCGCTGAAAACGGCCCTTCCCTGACCGGAGAAGGCCAACCGCCGCAGATCACCCAGTACGTCGCGGTCAGGCAAATCCTCCGCCGTGGCGCCCAGCTCGACACGAGGAGCACCTGCGCTATTTGCCAGCCAAAAGCTGCTGATATGTAATGACTGCAGCAGTTGTGCGATAGGGCCTGTCTTGACCTCACCCAAAGCTACGGCCTGGCTTGCGTATTGGAAGGCAGTGCGCACGTCATTGACATATCTGGACAATGCCGCGGTTAAATTCTTGGCAATAATAAGATGCTTTTCCGTAACCGCCTCAATTTCCTTGTTGACGGCGGAACGCTCAACCCAAAGTGTAAGTGCAGCCACCGGCAACGCCGAGACAACAACCATGGCGACAAACAGAATCCACTGAAGCCTGATACGCTGGCCGAGCCGATGCCCGGCATTCGCATGTTCCTGGGTTCGAGCGGCGTGACCCTCGACGGTATCATGTTCCTGAATGGCGGCAGCCTGGCTCATCAATATCCCTCGCTCCGATCTCAGGCCATCAGATTAGGGCCAATTCGTTAAGCAAGAGCTAAGGCGAAATGTACCGAGCACGATCGCTTGGCGATTAACGTCTCGTTAAAGCGTCTCTGCGATGATCACCGATGGATTTCAATCAGGCCGTTTGTTGACGAGGATGGGACCCCTTCGTTCATGCTGCATATTTTGCAAGAAACGACACCAATCATAGCTGAGCGAGATTCCGGGCACTCTCCTATGAGCAGACTGCTCCGTTCACGCCTCTGTTGGCATGTTACAGGGGTCGTTCTCTTATCTTTTCTGGTCATTGAGCTCTTGATTCTGGTTCCATCCGCCTTGGGCTTCCGCGAAGCGTTTTTAACCAGAATGAAAGATGTGGCGCTCGCCTCCGTGACACCGATGCTCCCCAGCGTCATCACTGAGGAAGCACTCGACGACACACTATTCACCTCATTGGATGGAAGTCATTCCGCAGTCCTGGGCGGAGCGCTTTATGACCGGGAAGGCAATCTGCTAGGAGGCTTCGGAAACCAGCCTGACTGGGGCGCTTTTGACTTCGGTCATCATGACACGACCGTGTTTCAGCATGCGAACCGCTCATCAATCGAAGCTTATTGGAACGGAAAGCTGATAGGGCGTCCCTACGACCTCGTCCTGCAGATCGATTTGAGCGACGGCACACGACAACTGATCCTATATATCTGCCGTATCGGCGGCCTTATCCTCATCATCGCGCTCGTCCTTACGGCAGCGCTGGTTTTGACCGTCGGCAGATTGGTATTTTTCCCTCTCGTTCACCTGGTCGATGTATTGGAAGAGGCCCACCATCACCCGGAGCATGTCGATCTCGAGAAGCTCGACACGTCTCGACAGGACGTCATTGGCATGCTTGCGATTTCCTGCCGGCATCTGCTGAATCGGACGGGCCAAAGCCTCATCGAACTGAGAAACCACCGTGAAGCCCTGGCCGATGCCAATACCAAGCTCGAGCAAGCCGTTACCGAAAGAACCGCAGCGCTGAACTCGGCCAATCGCTCGCTCAAGGCTGAAATCGCGGAACGAGTCGAAGCTGAAGCACAATTGACGCATCAGGCGATGCATGATGCGCTTACTAACTTACCAAACCGCATCCTGTTCCGCGATCGCCTTGCCCAAGCTTTGTTTATGGCACGGCGCGGCAATGAGCAGATTGCCGTCCTATGTTTGGACCTCGATCGCTTCAAGGAAGTCAATGATACGCTGGGCCATCCGGCCGGGGACGAGCTGTTGCAGCAGGTCGGTGTTCGTATCGCCGGCAACATCCGCGAATCCGATACGCTTGCCAGGCTCGGCGGCGACGAGTTCGCGATCATTCAAGTCGGACTGGAACAGCCGGAAGGCAGTCAGGCTCTAGCAGGTCGACTCATGCGCTTGATCGATGAGCCTTTCATTTTGAGCGGCCATGAGGTCATTATTGGACTAAGTGTAGGCATTTCCATCGGGCCGTCGGACACCGAGCAACCGGATGCTTTGCTTAGTAACGCTGACATTGCCCTCCGCCGCGCCAAGGGCGATGGCCGCAGAACTTTTCGCTTCTTCGAGCCTTCCATGGATGCCCAGCGCCGGCATCGTCTGGCAACAGAGCGCGATCTCAGATGTGCGCTCGCGAAAAAGCAGCTGGAGTTGTACTACCAGCCGCAGATCAACAGCACGACGCAGCAGCTTTGCGGATTCGAAGCGCTCATCCGCTGGCACCATCCGGAGCGCGGTCTGGTACCGCCAGACGAATTCATCCAGATTGCCGAGGAGACCGGCTTAATTTTGCCTATTGGAGATTGGGTGCTTTATGAGGCCTGCCGCGATGCTATCGCCTGGCCGGATAGCGTTCGTGTATCGATCAATCTCTCGCCGGCGCAGTTTCAACATCGAGACCTCGCTACCACTGTCGAAGCGTGTCTTCACGAGAGCGGTCTCGCACCAGATCGATTGGAGCTGGAGATCACCGAGGGCATGTTGCTCAAAGATACGGAGAACACTCTCGCCGTTCTCCATCGGATCAAGAATTTGGGCGTTCATATTGCCATGGATGACTTCGGAACAGGCTATTCATCGCTTAGCTATCTGCAGAGTTTTCCATTCGATACGATCAAGATCGACCGGTCATTTGTCTTCAGCCTAGGTAAGAGTTCAGATGCAGATGCCATCATTCGGGCTGTTGTCGGGCTGGGCCGGAACCTCGGCATGCGAACAATTGCCGAGGGTGTCGAGACACCGGATCAAATGAATTGGCTTCGCGATCAAGGGTGTGAAGAACTTCAAGGTTTCCTGTTCAGCAAGCCAATTCCGAAGGAGGCGACTGGCCCCATCATTGCCAAGCACCTCGACACAGCGGCGCCACTCGTCTAGGGAAATCGGCCCAACGCGATCATGTGCCATATGCGGATGTAGAGCGCCATTGCCTGGCAATAGGGGGTTGGTTCTCTCCGCAGCAAGAAGCGTTCGGGCGAAATGTCGGAAAAAAACCTCAGGGCGATGCCTTCCGACGAGCTTCAGCTCGGTGAAGGAGTGCTAAACCTGCAGCAACCGATGAAAACTCGTCGCCATGGATTAGACGTCCAACGCCGAAGCGCTGTTCGAACACCCTCCGCACGGCAGGAACCATTGAAGTGCCGCCCGTCATGAAGACCTTGGTCACCATCGTTTCATTGACGTCGGCGTTGGTCAGCGCGGATGACATCGCTCGCTCGATGGCTTGAAGATCTTCTGCGATCCAAGTCTCGAAGTCGGCTTTTTTGATGTCACAGACGATCTTGACGGGCGAATGGAGAAACTCGAACGTCGCAGAATCGCCTCTGGACAGAGCCTGTTTCGTCCGATTGACGGCTTGATAAAGATGGAAGCCGAGTTCTTCTTCGATAATGTGCAGAAGGCCCGCCAAAGCTTCCGGCTGTTCGCTTGTTTGCCTGATCTCCCTGATATCACGCAAGGTTCGCGGGTTGCGCAGCAAGGATAGATGGTGCCATCGCTCGAACTGCGTGTAATAGCTCTTTGGCACCTCCAAACGCTTGCCGAACGACCGATAATGGCTGTTCTTGCCGAGCATCGGGCAGACGACATGCTGGACGATGCGATAATCGAAGGTATCGCCTGCCACACCGATGCCGGCATGCCCCAAAGGGATCGTTTTTGGGCCGTCCGGGCCAGGCTCGAAGCGAACGACCGAGAAATCACTTGTGCCACCACCGAAATCGGCAATCAGGCAGGTTTCCGGCTGGTCCAGCTTCGACGCGTAGAAATAGGCAGCGCCCAAAGGCTCATAGGTGAGGGAAACATGATCGAAGCCCGCCATGCCGAAGGCGTCGTGGAGCCTGCGCACCGCCAAATCCTCATCCGCACGATCCCCGGCAAAGCGAACCGGCCGCCCAGCGACCACCCGATTCGATAAGATACCGACCGTGCCATGGCAGGCGGCTTTCAGCTGGCGCAGCAGAATGGCGATCAGTTCCTCGATCGTGTGGCTTGCACCGAAGACCGAGGTTTCGTGAAAGGCTGCGCTTGCAAGGAAGGTCTTGATCGACTGAATGAGCCGGGCCTCGCTTCCATAGTCGAGATAGTCGGCGATGGCTTGGGGACCTGCCGATGTTTGCAGGGAACGCCGCCCATGCTCCTCTCTTTCGATGAAACAGAGCACGGATCGAAAGCTGGACGTGCTCTGTCCTGCGTTTGAGAAATGTGCAGTGGCCACGTCGCCATCATCATTGGCGACGGCAAGGGCTGTGTTGGTCGTTCCAAAGTCGATACCGAGATACATGAGAGCTGGCCGTGCGATGCAGATGAAACGAATGCGGATAGCGATGCGAAGCCCGGCTGAAGGGCAGGCAGCTCCCTCCTGGCCGTTCCGGCGGAATGTTGGAGATCGTTGATGGATAGGTTCAAACGAAGCGCCCACAAAGGACGTCGAAGAGATCATTAGCAAAGAGGCGGTGGGATGCCAACGATGCCATCATTGATAGCGTTCGTATCGCTAGAGCGTTTCCGATTGAGGTTTACGCAGTGCCAGCCCTTTCCCCCGCCCGATCACCCCAACGCACCGACCATATCGGGTGGTTGGGTGGGGGAGTGGGCTGGATCGATTTGTCCCGGAAATGCGCTGATGAGCGAGGCAGCCGATGGGTGTATCGCGTGACGACGGCACATCGTTGTGGGCTCATCGGCCTGCTGCTCAAGGCACGCGCCGCTGATGGGATCAGTCCCTCAGCTTGTCCGCGCCCGCACTTTCCGCCAGAGCAAGCTCGGCAGCCGCACGAGAAACTCCAGCACCAGCCGCGCTATGCATCCCGATCAACAAAAAATTATCCCGCCCATAGCGGAAATGGGAAACGCCGCCTTCTGCCCGGTCGATATAACGAACCGGCGCATCGATATTCAAAGGCTTTACCCCCGCCCAGGCCAGGCGCACCACCGCCTCGGTGTCGAAATCGAACCGCCGCATCCAGCGATGGCTTTCCATGATCGCCACCAGCGGCTCGATCGGGTACACGCGAAATCCGAACAGCGCATCGCCGATTCCGGCGCCCACCGTCTCGGCATTGATGAACCAGTTGGAGATCTTCCGCCCCTGCACCCGGATCGCAGGCGCGGACTCATCGAACACAGGGCACCCCAGCACCATCTGATCCTGTTGGGTCGCCGCCCCCATGAACATTGGGATCAGGTCAGCCGGATGCTGCCCGTCCCCATCCATGGTCAGCACATGGCGAAAGCCCGCCGCCTGGGCGCGCCTCATGCCATGCAGCAGCGCCGCCCCTTTTCCGGCATTCTCCGCGAGCACCATCACCAGCAGCCCCGGATCCTTCGCCGCAAGCACCTTGGCACGCTCATCCGACCCATCCGTCGAGCCGTCGATCACCACCCAGACCGGCGACCACACCGCGCGGGCAGCCATGATCGTCGCCTCGAGCAGCGCCCCGCTATTGTAGCTCGGGATCAGCACCAGATGGGTCGCTGACGTCACGAGCCGCCAACCTCCTTCATGGAAGGTAACGCCTGCACCGCCGCCACCGGCGGATGGCCGAGATGGGTCAGGAAGTAGGCCTCGATATCCGCCAGCAGCTTGCCGTGATCCGCCGACGGCTCGAAACGCTTGCCCAAATGCACGTCGATCACGATCGGAAACGGCGGCGGGCGCAGGATCGACCAGCCCTTGGTGAGATAGGGCGAGCGCGTCTCGATGAAAACCGTCTGCAGCGGCACATCCGCCTTCTTCGCGATCAGCGTCACCCCTGGCTTGAACCGATTGACCACCCGGTCCACCGTCCGCGTCCCCTCCGGGAAAATGATCAAAAGCGCACCCGCCCGAACATCCGCCACCGCCTTCTTGATCATCGAAAGCGGCTGATCGCTGCATATATAGCGCGCAAACCGCGCACCTGCCCCGATGAACACATTGCCCAAGAGCTTCGAGCTCATGATGCAGCTCGCCCTAGGCAAACGGGACGCCAGCAGCACCCCGTCCAGCAGCATCGGATGATTGGCCACCAAAATCAGCCCGCCGGGCTCGTCACCAAGGCGATCCAGCGCCTTCACATCCAGCCGCATCATGCCCAGCGCATCGGCCACCGTCCAAAACAGCCGATAGCCATAGGCAATACCAGCGCGCCCGACCCGCCGGCCAGCATCCTCGCCCATCAGCGGATGCAACACGAGCGCTGCAACATTCCAGACCAGTGAAATAAGCCCGAGCAGCAACAACAAGCCGTAAAAAACCAGCCACTGCACAATCACCAACGCCCAGCCCATAACAGCCGGCTCCCGCGACAATCCAACATCATCCTCAATGCCGCCGGATCATGCCTCCAACCAACCCAAACGTCCAGCGGCTGCGAGCCGCTGCGGTTACGCTTCGCCTGCTCTAGCTTGACGCTTCTGAGGCTGTCTAATGCCTTAGTCCGAAGAGCCAGTCGGAGGCGGCAAGGCCCGAGAGAGCGGCGTCCTTCACATAATCGGCGAAGCCGCCCTCATGAATGAGCGCGAACGCGTTGGAAAGCAGGAAAAGGAGAGCAAGGATCAGCAATGTCGCAAATAGCCAGACGGCGGGACGCCCATTGGCGACATAGCGCCCGGCCCGCTGCAACACCAGCGCCCGTTTCCCCTCGTCCAGATAGTCCAGGGCTTCGAGATCCTCGGCAAGGCTTCGTCGAGCAGCGGTGACCGGACGAAAAAGCGTCACAGCCCCGGCGATCGCCATCACCCCATGCAACAGCGTCGGCAGCAGCGTGCTCAGCAGCATGGCGGTCATCCAAAGGCCCTTGCCGAACGGTTCGGCGGCAGCAATCGCGATGTCGTTCGTCAAGGCGGGCAGAGGCCCCCGCTCGATCTCACCCCACCAGATTCCGATATTGTGATAGCTCTCGAACGCAAAGCCCAGAGAACCCGGCAAGGCTGAACAGAAAACCCACCGCCAGCGTCAGGTCCAGGACGATATGCCATGTGATGGTCCACCCCTGACCGCCGGCACCAGCCTTGCCGCCGAGTTTGGTCCAGAAGATGCCGGCCCAGCGACCGGCTGATCCACCAGGACCCAAAATCCCAGATCCCGTTGACTACCGGCAGAGCGAAGAAAAGAGTGATCCAGGCGACCGCCAACTTCATTGCCGAATTGGTCGTCATTATCAAGAAGAATGCCACGTACCAGACGCAAATCCGATGACAGACACCGAGCGGGCCGGCAGTAAAGGCCGCTTGCTGATCAGTTCGGCGCTTGCCGAGAACCGCCATCGAAACGCCCACGGCCACGGCTCCGGCTATAGCTCCGGCTACGGCGAACGCGGCGGCTCCGGCTGCAGCTCCGGCTACGGCTCCAATTAAAGCTACAAATCCGGCTAAGGCTCCGGCTCCGGCTCCTGCTCAAAGCTACGGTTCCGGCTAATGGCTCCGGCAGCGGCTAAGGTTCCGGCTATGAGCCACGGCTGGAGTTATTTATGGCAGGTGAAAACCTTCGGCTCCGGCTTAAGATCCAATTCGCGATTAGGATCAAAGCCAGCCATGGCTCCGACAGCGGCTCCGAGCGGGCTTTGCAGCCATGGCCAGAAGGGAAACGTTTGACCACACCATGGTATCCGATCAGAGATGCCGTTGCTGCCAGGCCACCGAAACCCATAACGAAGAGAACAAACGATGGCGCCGAGGGCACAACTGGGAGCGCTGATAAGAAAAACAGGACGCCAGCCGACGATCCCGGCAGAGAGCAACCGGTAGACAATCTCGAAACGAAACGCTTCAGTGACCCAGTCTTCGGTGGCTGGCCAACGCTTGAAGTGCCTATCCCAACGCACGGCAAAGCGTCCCAGCCAGCGGATCAGCAAGAAAGCGAGCGGCGGCAGAAAGATACTTCGCAGCCGCAATGGCAAGCCTCGTCTTCGATGGACGTCTCATCAACTCGGCGGCAGCCACGCCATGCCGTCGCCAAGGCCGCCAGGCGCACCCATCACATAGGCGACAAAGGAAAAGACATAAGCATAGCCAAGCGCCAAGCAGCGTGCAGACATTCAAAGCCTTCGGGGAGAATGGGGCGCCGAAACGGCGGTCCAGCAGGGTCAGGCCGCGCTCGAGCAGGGTAGGATAGAGCTTCCCGAAGCTGCCGCCACGCAAGCTCGACGATCCGAAGCGACCGTTCGTCCGGGTCTGTCTCCAGAAATTTCGCCATGTGGTCCTGCCAGCTATAGCGAAACGCCAGCCAGATCGAGACCACGACCCCCGCTAGCGCGATGATCAAGCTGGCGATGGCAATCGGGTCACTATCCGAAAGAAGATCCAGCAATCAACAATCCAATGACGTTGAAATAACGAAGCCTGGACCTATAGGTCAGTTCGTACCCCGGGGTAGACCTCATGTCAGACACCTGCAAAAGGTGGCTCGATCCCGCCCGTTGATGCTTGATTTCCGAACGTTTTTGGATAAAATTCCTATATTCTAGTATTACCAATACCGAATCCGCCTAAAGTAACCGCCGGGGTACGCTGCCCCCTCAGAAACCAAACGAACCCGAAGGCCTCGGAAAACCTGGTGTTTTTGAAGATTTAGTCGAGCCGAACGGTCTTGCCGCTGGCCATGCTCTCATAAGCCGCATCGGCAAGCCTGAGCGCCTCGCGTCCATCGCTGAAGTCAACGCAGGGAGGCGTCCCCCCCTCGGCGCAGTCGACGAAATGGTCGATCTCGGCGATGTAGGCGGGGGTGTAGCGTTCGATGAAGAAGGGCATCACGGGATCCTTAGCCTCTGTCGCGCCCTCGCCGGAGAAGGCGAGGCTGGTCTCCCGCTGATTGCCCGCCTGAAGCATGCCGAGTTCGCCGAAGGCTTCGATACGCTGGTCATAGCCGTAGGTCGCGCGGCGGCTATTGTTGATATGGATCAGCGCCCCGCTCGCCGCCTCCATCGTGATCATCGCCGCATCGATATCGCCGAGCGCCTTGATCTCCGGCGCCACCAGATTGGCGCCGACCGCGTGAACAGCCACCACGTCGCCCGCAATAAAACGTGCAATATCAAAGTCATGGATGGTCATGTCCCGAAACAGCCCGCCGGACACCTTGATATAAGCCGCAGGCGGCGGCCCAGGATCGCGGGACGTGATGGTGAGCTGCTCCAGCTTGCCGATTTTCCCCTCCTGAATGCGATCGCGAAGCGCCCTGAAGGAAGGATCGAAACGCCGATTGAACCCGATCATCACCAGCGGATCCAGCGGCCCGATCTCGGTCCAGCACGCCTCCACGCGCGCCAGATCCAGATCGATCGGCTTCTCGCAAAGGATTGCCTTGCCCGCCTTCGCCGCCCTGGTCAGGAGATCGACATGGGTATCGGTCGAGGACGCGATCAGGACGGCTTCGATACCGTCGTCATCCATGATCTCGTCGACCGTAGCCGCCACCTTGGCGCCGGTCGCCTCGGCCACCTCTTTGGCGGCATCGGCAGCGACATCGAAGACCGCTGCCAGTTCCGTTCGCGGATGCCGGGCAAGATTGGCGGCATGCATACGGCCGATCCGGCCACAGCCGAACAACGCGAAACGGGGCATGTCTGTTCCTTTCCAGAAGCGTTTTTCGAACTTTGCAGCAATCCTTGTCCGGGATCAATCGGCCACCTTCGACAACAACGACGCATTACCGCCGGCCGCCGTGGTGTCGATGCAAAGATGCCGCTCGACCACGCAATGCTGCGCGACGTCAAGATCGGTGATCAGCGGAATGATCGGCCCCGGTCGCCGGGCAAGGGCACGTCTCGCCTGGCGCGCAAGATCAGCATGGTCCCACAGGACAACGCCCGCGATGCCGCCGAGCCTTGACAGATCATCGAGGTTCATCCGGCCATCCAGCCCCCCCTCGATGCCGGGTGCGACCGCAAGCGCCGGGCAGCCGGCCTCCCGTGCGCGACGGGCTTGCTCGGTCGCCGCCTTCGCCGTTGGTCCGAGGCATAAGATAGGCCCGCGCGGATGGAGCGTGAGACGGTTGGACTCTCCCGTTGGTCCCGGCAGTTCCACCGGCTCGTCCAGGTGATCGTCCAACCACGGCGCAAGCTCGGCAAGTGCAGTTTCAACGGCGTCGGTGCCGACGGTGCTTGTCCAATCCGCCGTTTCATCTATCGCCAGATCCGGGATCTCGCTGTGCTTGAAGCGGCTGACATAATGAGGCCCGCCCGCCTTCGGCCCCGTCCCGGAAAGACCTTCGCCACCAAAGGGTTGTGATCCGACGATGGCGCCGATTTGATTGCGGTTCACATAAATATTACCGATATGCAGCGCCTCCACCAGGGACTGCACCCGGTCATCGATCCGCGTGTGCAGCCCGAAGGTCAGGCCATAGCCTTTGGCGTTGATCTCTTCGATCACCTCACCGATCCCGGTGGCATCGAACGTCGCGACATGCAGAACCGGCCCGAAGATTTCTTCCGCGAGATCCCGGATCCCATCGACCGCCAGAACGGTCGGGCCGACGAAGGTGCCGGTGCCGGGGATGTCCATTCGTTTCAAGACACGCCCCTCGGATTTGGCCTTCTCGATGTGGTTGACGATCTTCGATCTGGCAGCCTCATCGATCACCGGGCCGACATCCGTTTTCGGATCCCAGGGATCGCCGAGGATAAGTTCGTCCATCGCGCCGAAAAGCATGGCCAGCAGATGTTCCTCGATCTCCTCCTGCACATAGAGAATTCGAAGGGCCGAGCAGCGTTGCCCAGCGCTTTGGAAGGCGGACGCCAGTATATCGCGAACTGCTTGCTCGGGCAGAGCGGTGCTGTCGACGATCATGGCATTCAATCCGCCGGTCTCAGCAATCAGAGGCGCATTCGCCGGCAGGTTTTCGGCCATCGAGCGATGGATATGCTGGGCTGTCGCGGTCGAGCCGGTGAAGCAAAGCCCATCGATACGAGGATCGGACGCAAGGGCTCCCCCGACAACCGGACCTGGCCCCGGCAGGAGCTGCAAACACGCTGCCGGCACGCCTGCTTCATGCAGCAGGCAGACGGCACGGGCGGCAATCAGCGGTGTCGCTTCGGCCGGTTTTGCAATCACGCCATTGCCAGCGGCAAGAGCCGCTGCAACCTGCCCCGTGAAGATCGCAAGCGGGAAGTTCCACGGCGAGATGCAGGCGAAGATCCCCCGCGCCTCCAGATCATCAAGGCGCTCCGCTTCGGTTGCGTAGTAGCGGAGGAAGTCCACGGCCTCGCGGACCTCACCCACCCCATCGAGAAGTGTCTTGCCGGCTTCCCGCGCCGCCAGCGCAAAAAACTCGTAGGCATGATCCTCGTAGAGATCAGCCGCTTTGTTCAGGATAGCGCCAATTTCGGAGCCGCTTTCACCAGTGAAGGGCGCAGCCTTCAAAAGCGCCGTTTCGATATCCTGCACCGAGGCATCGACGACCTCGCCAACAACATCATCCGGTACCGCAGGGTTGCGGAGCTGATGTCGGGTGCCGCCCTTCACCGATCCGGCGATTATCGGTGCGGCCTGCCAACTCGCTTTGGCAAAAGGTGTCCGGCCATCCTCGATCGCAGCCATATCGATCGGATCGGTCAGATCCCATCCCTTGGCATTCTTCCGCCCGGGCTGAAAAAGATCCGGCGGCGCCGTGATGGCGGGATGCACAGCGTTCGGAAGAACGTCGAGCACGACGGCAAACGGATCGGCTGCGACCTCCTCCGGCGGCACGGCCTCGTCGACGATCTGATTGACGAAGGAACTGTTGGCACCGTTTTCCAAAAGCCGCCGGACGAGATAGGCCAAGAGATCCTGATGCGCCCCCACCGGCGCGTAGATACGGCAGCGTGTGCCGGCCTGGGTCAGCACCTTGTCGTGCAGCGTCTCGCCCATGCCATGGAGCCGCTGGAACTCGAAGCTCTCGGAATCGTCCGCCATCTCCAGGATGGCGGCGACGGTGTGGGCGTTGTGGGTGGCGAATTGCGGGTAGAGGCGATCGGTCATGCCGAGCAGTTTTCTGGCACAGCAAATATAGGAAACGTCCGTCGATGCCTTTCTCGTGAACACCGGAAAGCCTTTCAGCCCCAAGGCCTGGGCGCGTTTGATTTCCGTATCCCAATAAGCCCCCTTCACCAGCCTGACCATCAAGCGTTGATCGAGCTGTTCGGCAAGAGCATGAAGCCAATCGATCACGAGCGCAGCACGCGGCCCATAGGCCTGAACTACGACACCGAACCCGTCCCAATCCTTGAGTGACCGATCCGACAGCAAGGCCTGGATGACATCGAGCGAGAGATCGAGCCGGTCCGCCTCCTCGGCATCGATGTTGAACCCCATGCCGGCGGATCTGGCGAGTTGGGCGAGCGAGCAAACCCGCGGCACCAATTCCGTCATCACCCGCGATCGATTGGCGTAGTCATAGCGGGGATGGAGCGCCGATAGCTTTACCGAAATGCCCGGATTGACGCGGCCGTCGCCACCCGTGCAGCTTTCGGCAAGCGCGGTGATCGCCTGAGCGTACGCGAGATGGTAGCGGCGCGCATCGGCTTCGGTGCGGGCAGCCTCGCCAAGCATATCGTAGGAGAAGGTGTAGCCTCTCGCTTCCTGCTCGGTGGCGCGCGCCATCGCCTCTTCGATATTCTGCCCCAAGACAAACTGGCTGCCCAATTCGCGCATCGCATGCTCGACCGCCGTGCGGATGACCGGCTCCCCAACGCGGCGGACAGCATTGCGCAGCGCGCCGACGAGCCCGGAGGTCTGGTCGTCATCGAGGACTTTGCCAGTCAGCATCAGCGCCCAGGTAGAGGCATTGACCAAGGACGAGCTTGACTTTCCGAGATGCTTTCCCCAGGCGGAAGGCACGATCTTGTCCTCGATCAGTGCATCGATGGTTTCCTCATCCGGCACCCGAAGGAGCGCTTCGGCAAGACACATCAAAGCGACGCCCTCATCCGTCGAAAGGCCATACTCGGTGAGAAAAACTTCCATCAGGCCTGGATTGGAATCGCCCCGAATTTCACGGATCAGGGTAATCGCACGCTCTTCTATGCGACGGCGAATGGCCGGGCTTATTTCCGTATCCGCCAGGAGTTCCACAAGGACGTCACTCTCCTGAGGAAGCAGGTTTTCTCGCATCCGAGTTCTGATTTGTTCGAGAGAAGCGGACATGGCTTGCATAACCTCAGGCCGGCAGTCAGTGAAATCCATGGCACTAGTCTTAGCGGAGAGAAGCGCCCTGCGCATGTCCTTTCACATTCTGATACCGTTGGCTGCGACACCCGCCACCGATAGGATCGATGTTCCAGATGCCCGCCCCGCTGACAATCTGCCCTGTCTGTCAAGCAACCTCACCGCAGCCATTGCTTGAGGTTGATTCAAGATCGTATTGGCGATGCGATGTCTGTGAGGCCCGGTTCCTCGATCCAAAGCAATTTCCGGGCTGCGAGGAAGAGCGGACACATTACCTGAACCACGACAACGACCCCGACGATCCGGGCTATCGCAGGTTTCTTTCGAAACTCGCCTTGCCACTGCTCGAACGGCTGAAGCCAGGCCGGTGTGGGCTTGATTATGGCTGCGGCCCCGGACCGGCGCTGGCAATAATGCTGGAAGAAGCGGGGCATCGGATAGCGCTCTACGACCCTTTTTTTTTCGAGGATGAGGATGTCTTGGCACAAACCTATGACGTGATCACCTGTACCGAAGTCGCAGAGCATTTCCATCGACCTCATAAGGAATTCGATCGGCTCGACCAGTTGCTTCGACCAGGAGGATGGCTCGGCATCATGACCTGTTTTCAAACCGACGACGACCGCTTCGCTGCCTGGCACTATCGTCGCGATCCGACCCATGTGGTGTTCTATCGCGAGGCCACGTTGAGACACATCGCGACAGAGCGTGGCTGGTCCTGTGAGATTCCGGCAAAAGACATCGCCCTGATGCGCAAAGCCGAAGCCTGATCAACGCCGATCGGTAGCTCATGCACTAGGTCCCACAGGCTCTCAATCCTATGTTCGATAGAGCATATCCTTGAGCCATTCCTGAGATCAGCTCGCTGTGCTTCCTGGTTTGTTTGAATTTGTTAAGACTGCGGTAGGAACCAAATGACGTGGTCACGCCACTTGCCAACTTGGCCCGATCGTTCAACACTGATGGCATAAGAACGAACGTTGCAGGGAGGCGATGGGCGCCGGCGTAGTCGGCCGGTTTGCCGATCGGAATGCGATGAAAACCGGTTTCAATCTGCTGCTCTGGACGACCCATGTCACGCAAGAGCATGGTTCCCTATTCGAAACGCTGAAGAAGGTCGGTTATGACGGTGTCGAAATCCCGATCTTCGAAGGAACGCCCGAGCATTTTTCGGTCATCGGCCAGGCCATCAGGGATGCCGGGCTCGAATCGACCAGCGTTACCGTCCTTCCCGACGAGGCGCATAATGCGATCAGCTCGGATCCCGCCAGCCGCAAAGGTGCTCTCGATCATCTGACCTGGGCGATCGAGTGCTCGGAAGCACTCGGCAGCGACGTGCTGTGCGGTCCCTTTCATCAGCCACTCGCCGTCTTCTCGGGCGATGGCCCGACGGCGGATGAACTCAATTACGGAATCGAGGTGCACCGGCAGGCTGCGGATAGGGCGGCGCAATCGGACTTGACCCTGGCACTCGAACCGCTCAATCGCTTCGAATGCTATGTGCTCAACACCATGGCCGACACCAAGGATTATGTGCGCCGGGTCGACCGCCCGAATTTCGGCGGGCTCTACGACACGTTTCACGCGAATATCGAGGAGCAGGACCCCATCGGCTGCATCGCGCTTGCCGGCGACATTATCAAGCATGTCCATATCTCGGAAAACGATCGCGGCACGCCGGGGCGGGGCCATATCGACTTCGAGGCGACCTGCAAGATGCTGCAGACCGTCGGCTATGACGGCTGGCTGACGATTGAGGCCTTCGGCAAATCGCTTCCCGCACTCGCCGCAGCAACCAAGGTCTGGCGAGATTTCTTCGAGAACGAACAAGACGTCTACACGCTTGGTCTGGAGACGATGAAAAATGCCTGGGCATCAGCCGCGGGCTGATCGTTGACTTGCCACGGCTCTAATTGGGAGGCTTCGAACATGAAAAGAACGTCCATCGGGACTTGGGCCTACAATATCGGCCCTTATGAGAAAACGCCGATACCCTTCGATACGGTAGGAGAGACTCTGGCCAAGTTGGGTTTCGACGGGCTGGAGCTTGGCGGCTTCAACAGCTATCCCAATCCTCATCTTCTGCCGACCAGCGAGGATCGGGATGCGCTCAAGGAAAAGATGAGCGGCTGGGGGCTTGACTTTTCGGGCCTGGCTGCGGATCTCTGGAGCCAGCATCTGATCGATACCGACGATCAGAGCGCTTACATCGCCGAATTCACCGCCAATGCCGCCTTCGCCCGTGATCTCGGCATCAAAGGGATTCGCGTGGATACGGTGCAGCCACCGACAATCCTCGATCAGGTCGACGAAGCCACAGCCTTCAAGCGTTTGGTCGACACTTGGAAGACCTGTGCGAAGATTGCAGCCGACCATGGCCTGTACATGACCTGGGAAATCGAACCCGGCTTTTGCTTCAACAAGCCCTCCCAAATACTAAAAGTCCTGGATGCGGTCCCCGATCGCAATTTCGGGGTGATGTATGATACCTGCCATGGGCAGATGATCGCCGTGGTCGGTGCGCGCCAGCCTGACGGGAAGGAAGTACTGGCTGGCGGCCAGATGGAACTGATCGACAAGCTCTCCGGCCGGATCAACCACATCCACCTGATCGATAGCGACAATACGTGCCACAAGGATGCGGACGGCAACGATGAAACCAGCGCCCACCCTCCTTTCGGCGACGGCGTGATCGACTTCGACACCATCGTGCCGCGGCTCGCCAAGGAGGACGTCGGACAGGATTGGTGGACGATCGATCTCTGCTTCTACCAGGATGCTTGGAGCGTGACCGAGCGGTGCAAGGCATCGCTCGACGAGCTGAATAGTCGATACGGCTGAAACCGGCGGAAATGGAGACTTCGCGATGACTAAGCCGCTGAACATCGGCATGATCGGTTATGGCTTCATGGGAAAAGCCCATTCCAACGCCTACCATCGGGTCGGCGATTTTTTCCCGAAGCTTGCCTACCGACCCGTCCTGAAAGCGCTCTGTGCTCGAAATGCCGGCAATGCTGCCGCCTTTGCCGAGACTTGGGGATATGAAAGCGTCGAGACCGACTGGCGAACACTGGTCGCACGAGACGATATCGATGCCGTCGACATCTGCGTGCCCAACAACCTGCACCACGATATCGCTATTGCCGCGGCCGAGGCTGGAAAGGCGGTGCTCTGCGAAAAGCCGCTTTCCATGACCGTTGCCGAGGGTGAGGCGATGGTTCAGGCGATCGAGCAGGCAGGCGTGCCCAACTTGGTCTGGTACAACTACCGCCGTGTTCCCGCGATATCGCTTGCCAAGCAGATTGTCGACGATGGTCGGCTCGGGCGGCCTTTCCACTATCGGGCAAACTTTCTTCAGGACTGGACCATCGCCGAGGATGTGCCCCAGGGCGGAGCCGCCCTCTGGCGCCTCGATGCGGCAGCGGCCGGCTCCGGCGTGACCGGCGATCTCATTGCCCATTGTCTGGACACCGCCATGTGGCTGAACGGTCCCATCACTTCGGTGGTCGCCTCGACCGAAACTTTTGTGAAGGAGCGCCTGCATCAAGAAACCGGCAAACCAGCACCTGTCGAGATCGACGATGCTTGCATGCTGCTTGCTCGTTTCGCCAATGGCAGCATGGGCACCTTCGAAAGCACACGCTATGCCCGCGGCCACAAGGCACTGAAAACCTTCGAAATGAACGGTGCCGACGGGTCGATTTCTTTCGACCTGCATGACGATCAGTATCTGAATTTTTTCGAGTACCGCTCGAACCAGACCGGCGAGAAGACTGAAGGGCATCTGAACGGCTGGCGGAAGATCCACGTCACCAATGGCGAGCATCCCTACATGGACCATTGGTGGGTGCCCGGCCTGACCATCGGCTATGAGCACAGCTTCGTGCATGCTCTTGCCGATTTCCTGAAAGGCCTCGAAACCGGCACCCCCGCCGAGCCCACCTTCAAAACAGCGCTCGACACACAAAAAGTCTGCGATGCGATCTTGACGTCTGCCCGAGAACAACGGTGGATTGAGACTGGATTGGGTGGTTAGAGCATTTTCTGACCAAACCCAACCAGCCCGCTCCCCCTCGACAGACAATCTTGCTGCATCGTCGATACCGACGCCTCTCTACAAGAGTCTGATCGGACCACAATGATGCCGGAAACCCATTGTCAGATAGCTTTGGCGGGGTTGCCCATCCAATGCTCGTTCGAGCCGACAGTTTCGCCTTTCATCAAAAAGCAGTCGGCCGCCAGGATTACATTGTCATGAACTGTCACGCCGTAATGGGCGAAGGCGTTGATTCCGAGCGTGCAACCAGGGCCGATCTTGATCCTGTCCATCTTGAACACGCCTTCTTCGAGAGAATGAGGCTGCAGCGTACTTTCTTCGTTTAGCGTGCAGAAGTCGCCGATCTCGATCAGGGTCTTTTCCGTGACCATGCAGCCATCATCGAACACCCGCTTGCCGACCTTGATGCCGATCGCCCTTTTGATCATCGGCCTGAACGGCGTGCCGAAAAACATCTTGTTCAATGGCGTGTCGGCAACCTTCCAGTGACGCTCGACACGCCAGAACCGTGGATCATACAGGGTCGAAGTCAAGGGCTGCAGCCGCTTGAAGCCAAGGCTCGCCCATTCCAATCCGACGAAGTAGCCGATCATCAGGATGAAGCCGAGGACAAAGCCACCCACCAGCGACCAGATGCCGAAGGTGTTGTAGAGCAGCAGCGAGGCGAGGCCAAGATAGGCGACGATCAGCGAGAACACCCACTTGCCGAGCAGCCAGAGACCCATGGTCTTAATATTGTGGCTGTTCTTCTTTCGAATGCCGATTTCGCGTTCCTCGTCGCTCACCGCCGACATGGTCTTGTCGCGAAGGGTTGCGCGCGGGATCTCGAAAGCCGGCGAGCCCAGGAGGCCGGTGTTTTCGCGCACCGGACCGTCGATCGGAATCATGACCTTGGTGCCAAGCAAGCAGTTGTCGCCGGTCACGCTGTCCGATGGGTAGAAGATCGTGTTGCCGAGATAGTTGCGCTCACCGATCACCGTCTTCGAGACCTTGAACGACGATGTCGATATCTGGGCATTCATCATCTGCAGCCCGTCGGATACCATGGTCCCGGTGCCGATCTTGCAGAGCAGCGGGTTGTCGTGCTTTTGCGAGGTTCCGAAGTTGGAACCGGTCTGAATGACCGTTGAAAGGTCCCAGCCGATCCAGGCCATGTAGCGGGTGATGTAGGAACTATCACCCAACAGGTCGTTGAAGAACTTGACGTTGCTCAGCCCGTGGATCATCTGGAAGATGATGTAGTGCAGGCCGTAGAGGACATAGGTCTTGCCGTCCTTCATGAACAGATTGGCGACACGCGGCCAGATGGCAACGGCAAGCAGGCCCGACGGAATTGCCATGATGAAGAAGGTCAGCGACAGGATCGGCAGGAACAGAAAGATCAGATGCGCAAAGTCGCCGATCAGGGTCGCAAATCTGGCGATCGCATCCCCCTCGCCGAACAGAAACGGCAGGAAATGCATCAGCCCCATGGTGGCAAGCGGCGGCACCAGGAGAAACGCGCCGTAGACCAGATAGGCGGAGTATAGAAAGCGGCGTAGCGTGCTGCAGTTCCTGGGTTCGACCCGATCGAAATTGGTGCCGGCCTCTTCCGCTGGCGAGCCGTGGTAGCGCTTGCCGCTGGGAATCACCTGGCCGGCCTGCAGTGAGGAGGCATGCGCGAGCTGGGTGTCGTCTTCCATCACCGTATTGATCTCGATTACCGAAGCATCGCCGACAAAGGCATTGCTGCCGATCGAAATCGGTCCGGTCTGAATGTAGCCGCCTTCCGCCCGATACCCCTTCACCAGCGTTTCGCGGCTGAGGATGGTGTTGTCTCCGATCGAGATCAGATCCGTGCAAATCGGCCCCGACTTGGACAGGATAACCACGTTCTTGCCGATCTTGGCGCCGAGTAGGCGAAGATACATGTTGAAGATCGGTGTGCCGGCAAAGGCGGCCATCGGATTCACCTGGATATATTGCCGGACCACCCAGAAGCGGAAATAGGCGAGGCTCCAGACCGGAAAGCGTTCTTCCTTCCAGCGCCCGATCAAAACCCATTTCACCAGGAACGGCAGCGCAAGCGACAAGGTGAACAGGCCCATGCCGAGAGTGACAGTCCTGAGATAGATGTCCCACATGCCGGTGGCCGAGAAGATCCAGTTGAAGCTGACCACGAACAGCCAAAAGCCGAGCGTGATGTTGGCGACCCAGAACAGAACCTGCATCGCGCCGCAACCATAAAACTCGAGATTGCTCGGAACACGGAATTGATCCTGATTACCCCTGGGCCGATCGGTCTCGGATTTAGTCCCGAGCATCGCTGCCATCTGGCGAATGGTCGGGTTCTGATAGATCTCCTGCATGGAGAAATCGGTGATCTCAAGTTCTTTTCGAACCTTGGCGCTAAAGCGTGCCATCAGCAGCGAATTGGTGCCGAGATCGTCGAAGAAATGATCCTCGGCCGAGACGCGCTCGATCTTCAGGAGATCGGCGAGAACCTCGGCGAGGCCGGTTTCGATCGGCCCATCAGGTGCTGCATAGTCCTTGTTGCTTCGGCTGAAACGCTCGCCCGATGGGACTGGCAGCGCCTTGCGGTCCGCCTTGTCGTTAGTGGTCATCGGGATGATTTCGAGCGGTTCGTAGAACGCCGGCACCATGTAGCTCGGCACCAGTTCGTGAAGCTCTTCGGCAATCTGCATGGGCGACAGGTGCTTTGCACCCTCCGGTGCCGTGTAGTAGGCAACCAGCTCCTTGGCGCCGGGCTCCGGCTCAAAGGTATCGACCACGGCTTGGGCAACGCCCGGAAGCTGCATGATCACCGATTCGATCTCGGTAAGCTCGATGCGATAGCCGCGGATTTTCACCTGAGTGTCGATCCGGCCCAGATACTCGATCTCGCCGTCCCGATTGATGCGGCCAAGATCGCCGGTACGGTAAATACGCCTCGACGGGTTGTTCGGAATGTCGAGAAAATCGGGGATGAACACCTTGCTGGTCAGATCCTGGCGCCCGAGATAGCCAGTCGCCAGGCATATCCCTGCAATACCAATCTCGCCGGTCTCGCCCATGGGCAAAGCACGGCTTTGATCAGGTGATAAAATGACGATAGAGTAGGTCGGGAGCGGCCCACCGATGGTCACCGGCTTGTCCGGATACATTTCCGTGATGGTCGCGGTGACGGTTGCCTCGGTGGGTCCGTAGGCATTCAGGATGGTCCGCCCGTCCCGATACCAGCGCTTCACCAGATCATGGGGGCAAGCCTCGCCCGAGGTGATCAAGAGACGAAGCTTCGGGAGATCGTCTTCGATCGTCGAGAGCAAGGTCGGCACGCAGCACATCGCGGTGACATCGTTCTCGCAGAGGAATTCATGCAGGTCTGAGCCGAGAAGGCTGCGTCCTGTCTGGTTCGGAACCAGCGTGCCGCCTGCGATCAACGGGACCCAGATTTCCTCCACGGAGAAATCGAAGGCGATGGTCAGGCCTTGATAGACCCGGTCCGCCGCCATGTAGCCATAGGTTTCGGCAGCAACTCGGACGAAGTTGCAAATACTGCCATGCTCGATCGGAACCCCCTTCGGGCGCCCGGTCGTGCCGGATGTATAGATGATATAGGAAAGCTCGGAGAGCGGGTGGCCGGTTTCCTCGACGCCGAGACGTGCAGCGTCCTGCGTCTCAATCTCGGCGGCAGCGCGATCCAGGCAAAGCAGCGGCGTGGTCAGTCCTGAGAAATTCTCGGCATGTCGATCAAGCGTCAAGATCACGCTGACACTGGCATCCTCAGCGATATAGCTGATCCGATCCTCCGGGAAGCCAACGTCCAGCGGCACATAGGCGGCGTTGATCTTCTGGACCGCAAGCAAAGAGATGTAGCTGTGATTGGAGCGGTCGAACAGGAGGCCGATGATGTCGCCGGCCCCTAACCCTTCGCGGATGAGATAGCGGGCCAGGCGATTGGCAGCCTGATCCAACTCGGCATAGCTAAGCTTTCCCTCGTCGCTATCGATGGCCAGATGGGCAGCCTCGCCCGCTTTTTCGAACGCGTCGACCTGCCGTTCGAACAGATGATGCAGCCGCTCGCCTTCGATCCAGCGGACCTTATTGTTGCCGGAAGGCATCAGGACAAAGTCGGACAGGTCGCGGGGGGACCTGGCAATCGGTGTCTTAAATGACGGGGCATCAACTTCGGCCGATATAGCGTCGCTGGTCTTAATATCCAGATCGTCCATAACGCTGCTCCAACTGGCAATAATGTCTTGTTCTAGCTTGCTGGTATCCCCGTCATTCGGGATAGGTTTGGCGCGGGAGCGCAGCTATTTCCCGGCGATCGTCGAGGTATTATCGGGAAAAGAGCGGGTGATCAGCGGAGGTAATGCAGGGGCTATGCATGCAAAAGGCCGATGTCTCAGTCTGCATGATGAAGCCTTGGCAAAGAAAAACCGTACCCGGCAAGGCCAGGCACGGTATGTATTCCGTAAAGGAAGCGTTCTTATCTATCGTTCTATGTATTGATCAAGTATTCGCCAGGACAAGCTCGGCTGTCCGCATAGGCGCTCTTGGTGCACGGGGTTTGACCAGATCGGACCCGGAGGCACCTTTGTCGTCGATCGACCAGCCATTGTAGGCTAGGTCTGCAACAGCTTTTTTCAGCAGACAGCAACGCTCATCGCCCCCGACGAACACATAGCGAAAGCCATCAAGCGTGGGGACACCGGCCAGACCGTTTCGTGACAGAGCTAGCCCCACATTGACGTCGAGTGATCGCAAAGCCTGGATGTCGGCGGCCGGAGGGTAGCCTTCGAACACCACCATCAACTGGTCGCCTCGCCTGACGACAATTCTCGGAGCCGGGGTTTGATTGGCAGCGGGCCGTTTTTTAAGTGCTTCGATATCAGCGAGTTCCATGAAATAGCCACCGTTGCTCTTGCCGAACCGGATTAATTTCCGACGTTCCCTCAACATGTCTTGGTTTCCTTACTCGGCAGCAACCGACATCGCGCCGTCTGGCCGATGCGCTTCGATATCACCGAATTCGTCGACCAGGGCGCGCTCCAGCAGATCCAGACCTTCATCCATCTCCGCCACGCTTATCGTCAGCGGCATCAGAAATTTGATCACCTCATCTTCCGAGCCGGAGCGCTCGATAATCAGGCCATGCTCGAATGCCTTTGCAGTCACCGCGGCCGCTCGCTTGGGATCGGCACAGCGGATTCCGCGCATCAGGCCGCGGCCGCGAACCTCCAACAGATGAGGAAGGAACCGCTGGACGATCCTTCGCAAACGGGCACCGAGATGATCGCCCTTGGCGCGGACATCGCTCGCGAAATCTGGCGTACGCCAATAATGCTCAAGGGCAGCCGTTGCCGCGACGAAAGCATGATTGTTGCCGCGGAAGGTGCCGTTGTGCTCGCCCGGACTCCAGACGTCCAGTTCACGCCGGATCATGGTGACCGCAAAGGGCAAACCATAACCGGAAAGCGATTTCGACATGGTGACGATATCGGGCTCGATCCCGGCGGGCTCGAAGCTGAAGAACGTACCGGTCCGCCCGCAGCCCGCTTGAATGTCGTCAACGATCAGGAGGATGTCCCTGGAACGACAAGCATCCTGCAGCCGCTTCAGCCAGCCCATGCCGGCGGCGTTGATACCGCCTTCGCCCTGCACGGTCTCGACGATTACCGCAGCCGGCCGATCGACGCCGCTTGAGCCGTCGTCGATCATCCGCTCCATATAGTCGATGCTGTCCATGTCGCCGAAGAAGCGATCATAGGGCATCACAGTCGTTCCATAGAGGGGAACGCCCGCAGCACCGCGATGATGGCCGTTGCCCGTCGCAGCCAGCGCCCCGACCGAAACCCCGTGAAAGCCGTTGGTGAAGGAGATGACATTGGTGCGGCCCGTCGCCTTGCGCGCAAGTTTCAAAGCCGCCTCGACCGCGTTGGTGCCGGTTGGGCCAGTGAACTGAATGACATAGTCGAGACCGCGCGGGCGAAAGATAATGTCGCGCATCGCTTCGAGAAAGCGTGCCTTGGCGGCGGTGTGGAAGTCGAGACTGTGGGTGATCGCATCGCTCTCGATATGCTCGATCAGCGCATGCTTGAGAACTGGATTGTTATGCCCGTAATTGAGCGAACCGGCGCCGGCGAGAAAATCGAGATAGCGGTTGCCGTCGACGTCCCAAATCTCCACGCCTTTGGCTTTGTCGAAAACCTTTGGAAATCCGCGCGCATAGGATTGAACGTTGGATTCGCATTCGTTGAAAATTTCTTTATCCGTCATGATCAAGCCCTCCATTGATGATTGGCTCTTCGGGATAGGCACGAGCAACATCGGCGCACGGTTTGGCGTTTCTTTGAAAAAATGACCGCGCCATGAAATTTCCATTGGCCCGGCGTCAAGGAAGCGTTCGCGAAATCCGAAAAATCAGCTATGCAGCCAACGCGGGATCTCAATTTCCCCTAAGGCTCCAATTGCGGGATCATTTAGTAACCAGATCATGACGCAACATTCATCAACGACCGACGCAGCTCCACAGTCGGCTCTAACCGATCTGTCGGCACGCTATGGACTGCCGCATCCCACCGAAGCTTTTTGGCAGGCAGGTGACGGGACGAGGCTTCGCTATGCCCATTGGAAAAGTTCATCCGCGTCCAGGCGCGGCAGCCTTTTGTTTCTCAACGGACGTACCGAATTTATCGAAAAGGCGATTGCGAGCTATGCGGTCCTGGTG
The DNA here is from genome assembly GCA_965204405.1 of Geminicoccaceae bacterium. Taxonomy (GTDB): domain Bacteria; phylum Pseudomonadota; class Alphaproteobacteria; order Geminicoccales; family Geminicoccaceae; genus JANQPX01. The sequence goes on along the minus strand of CBDBEN010000005.1, from coordinate 2,227,268 downwards.
CAAAGCGGTCTCGATCTCTGGACCCTCGACTGGCGCGGCCAAGGGCTGTCGGCGCGGGCGCTTCCCGATCCCCACAAGGGCCACATCGACGACTACCAGACCTATCTGGACGATCTCGATCAGTTCGTGCGTGAGGCCACCGACCTTCCGGACAGTCAAGGCAAGACACTGCTGCTCGGGCACTCCATGGGCGGGCATCTCGGCCTTCGCTACATCCACGATCATCCCGGCCTCATCGACAGCGCAGTCTTATTGGCACCGATGATCGATATTGCGGTCAACCGGGCGCCGCTTCGCTTGCTCAACCGGGCCATCATGGGATTTGGCTTCGGCAACAGCTATGCCCTCGGCACCGGGCCGTTCAAGCTGGTCTTCGAAAACCCGGCGGATCCCAGCGACAACGGCACGGTCGAAGATTACCGCACCCTGCTTCCCCGTTATCGAGAACTCAGCCAGGATCCGGCCATGCGGGCCGAGATCGAAGGCTATGTCCGCGACAACCCAGCCCTTGCGCTTGGCGGCCCAACATCCAGCTGGCTGGATGCGACCTTCCGATCGATCAACATCACCTTGGCACCGGGCTACGCGGAGGCCATCGAGACCCCTATCCTCCTGATCGGCGGCGGGCGCGATCGTGTCGTGGTCAACGCTCAACAGAAGCAGCTGGCTGCACGTCTGCCGCGGAGCAAGTATCAGCTCATCGAACAGGGCGCACATGAGCTGCTGATGGAAAACCCCGATATCCGGCGGGCCATCTTCGAGGCATTCGGCGCCTGGACCGGCGTCGAGACCCAGGCCATGCCCGACCAGAACTTCTCAGCGTGATGCGAGAGCGCCCGATCGGATCTGATCGATCGTCATCGCCGGTGTGATCGCATTCGGGTCGAGCTGAAGCTCGAGCAAGGCGAAACTGTCGGCCGAAGACGCGCGCGCGAAAGCGTCGGCGAAATCCTGGTTGGATGTCACCACTTCGCCATGCCCGCCATAGGCTCGCGCAAGTGCTGCAAAGTCCGGGTTGCTCAAGCCCGTGCCTGAAACGCGGCTTGGATAGTCCCGCTCCTGATGCATGCGGATGGTGCCGTACATGCCGTTATTGGCGACAATCCAGATGATCTTCAGGCCATATTGGGCAGCAGTCGCCATTTCCTGTCCGGTCATCAAGAGGCAGCCGTCGCCGGCAAAGGCGATCACCGTGCGCTCGGGATGGACCAGCTTGGCGGCAACCGCGGCCGGCGTGCCGTAACCCATCGAGCCGCTGGTCGGCGCAAGCTGTGTCCCGAGCCCCCGATATTGGTAATACCCGTTGACCCAGACGCAGTAGTTGCCGGCGCCATTGGTGATGATCGCATCATCGGGCAGATGGTCGTTCAGCCAGCGCACCACCTTGCCGAACTGAAGCTCACCCGGACTTTCGGGCGGTTCGAGGCTGTTCAGATATTCTTTTCGCGCTTGCCTGGTTTCCTCCGCCCAGCGCTCGGTGCCGACTGGCGTGAGGTCACGGGCAGCTTTTGCGAACGGCCCGATCCCGGCATTGATCGAGAGATCCGGCCTGTAGACCATGCCGATCTCTTCAGCGCTGGCGTGAACATGCACCAACGTCTGTTTCGGCTGCGGAATGTCCACGACCTCATAGCCCCGGCTGGACGCCTCGCCGAGGCGCGTCCCAACCAGGAGCAGAAGGTCGGCATCCCTAATGCGATCGGAGAGCGGCGGCTTCAAGGAAACGCCGGCATGGCCGACATAGCAGCGATGAGTGTTGTCCAGATAGTCCTGGCGACGGAAGGAGACAGCAACAGGCAGCTCGAAACGCTCGGCAAAATCGCGGATGTTGTTCACCGCCTGCTGGCTCCACCCGCCGCCGCCGAGAATCATCAGCGGGCGCTCCGCCCGGTTTAGCAGGCGCTGCAGCTCGGCCATGTCATCTTGGGAAGGGTTGGCTTGAACAGGCCGGAAAGCCTGGCCATCGGCACACGCCGCAGCCTCCGTCAGCATATCTTCAGGCAGGCTTATCACCACGGGACCCGGCCGGCCGGATGTTGCGACCTGAAACGCTCGCCCCACCAGCTCCGGAATGCGCGCCGGATCGTCGATCTCGGTCACCCACTTCGCAATGCTGCCGAACATCTGGCGATAGTCAATCTCCTGAAACGCCTCGCGCTCGCGCATCGACCTTGCCACCTGGCCGACGAACAGGATCATAGGGGTGGAGTCCTGCGCTGCTATGTGCACACCCGCCGACGCGTTGGTAGCACCGGGACCACGGGTCACCATGGCGATACCCGGCCGGCCGGTGAGCTTGCCGTAGGCCTCGGCCATCATGGCCGCTCCGCCCTCCTGGCGGCAGATGATGAAGCGCACCTGGCTGTCATGCAGGGCATCCAGCACCGCAAGATAGCTCTCCCCCGGCACGCCGAACGCCATATCCGTCCCATGAAGGGCGAGCTGGTCGACCAGGATCTGACCGCCGGTTCGAAGGTTCCCGGTCTTGTTCAACGCAGCATCGCTCATGACGACTCCATTTTTTTTCCACTGATCGGCATGATGCTCGGCGGTCCCGGACTTGGCAATATGGCGGGTGAGGTCAGGCGGCCTCAGCCTTCTGCACCAGGCTGAGCTTCGTCGCCTTGAGGTCGAGAAAACGGTCTTCGCGACATGTCAGAATAATGATCTGCAATGTCTCGGCAGCCTTTTCCAAAATATCGAACATACGCGCCAGCCGCTGCTGGTCCGAGAACACCAGGGCGTCATCCAACACCACCAGCGCCGGCAGTCCCTGTTCCTTCAGCATCTGGGCAAAGGCGAGGCGGGCGAGGATGGCGATTTGCTCCCGCGTGCCGTCGGAAAGCTGCTCGAACCGCTCGCTCGCCGGTCGGCCGCGATCGAGACCGGCGATCCCGAAATCGGGTGTCACCTCCGGCTCGGTGTCGGGAAGAAGGGCCTGAATATAGGGCTTGAGCCGTGCTGCCAGAGGCGCCTGAAAATGCGTCTTGGCGTCGTTGGCAGCTTCGGTCAGCGTGGTTTTCAGTAGCGACAGCGCTTTGGCATCGAGTTCAAAGCGCGCCTGCTCCCGGGCAAGAACGTTCCGCCGGCGAAGGCAGTCATCAAGCCGCTCATCCAACCCGCGCCCTGCCCGCACCGCGACCTTGGCGCTCAAACGACCGATGGTGACCCTGGCCTCGTTGATCTTTCCCTTGTGATCCTCGATCCGACGTCTCAGGCTCTTGATGTCCTCTTCAAGCCGATCGAGCGACAAGGGCGGAAGCGCGCCGGCATCGCCCAAGGTGGCGGCGAGCTGCTCAGCCGCGACAAGTTCCGCGTTGGCCTCGGCAGGAGCGGCGGCACGTTGATCCGCGGTATCACCTTCACCATCCTCGGCTGCCATTTCTTCATCGAGTGCCAGAAGGCGCGTGTCGATCTGCTGGCGTCTGGCCTTCGTCGTCAGAACGGTTGAGCGTTCCTCCTGGACCGTCTGCTCGAGGTCCTTGAGCATGCCCTCTAAAGCCTGGCGGCTTGCCGCCAGGTTCGCCGTTTCCTCCTCGACCTCCTGCCAAGAAACCTCGATCGGTTCCGGCTCGGTACTATCAAGGCCGAGACCATCGACCAGATCGGCGATCGACCGGTCGAGCGTTATCCGATGCTCGCGAAGACGCTCGAGCTCATCCACCTTGGGCAAAACCCTGATCCGGCCAACCGTTTCGATGTTGATCGTCAGACCTTCGATGACCTGAACCACAGTACTCGGCTCGTCAATCGATCGATCGTTCAGCCTTACCTGATCGATAGCAGAGGCTTCGAGGTCGATCGTGACTTCCGTGGCAATCGCAAGCAACGCGTTTTCGATTTCGGAGCGCTGTTTCAGCGTATGGCTCAACTGCTCGAAGGATCGGCGTTTTTGCCGGAGCGCCTCGTCGGCGTCGACCATGGTCTGGCGCTTGACCTGCTGGTCGGCAAGCTCGGCCTCCAGCACCTCCAGCCGCGAGCGGGTCCCCTCCCCCTCCTGATCGAGCGACGACAGCTCGGCTTTGAGATCGGAGCGCTCGGCTTCCCGCTTTGCCCTCTGCTTCCCCGCCATCTCGAGGTGATCCGCCCGGTAGCGCGCTGTTGCGATGCGGGCATCAATCTCCTTCTTGCGGACAAGCTCTGACCGTTGCCGTTCGCCATAAGCAAGCTTCGCCTGAAGCTCATCGAGCCCATCGCCGTCTTCCCAGGATCGCAGCTGCGCTTCAGCCTCGTTCAACGCGAAAATGTCATCGGCAAGAGCATCCCGGTCCGCACTCAGCCCCTCGATCTCCCGATCGAGTTCTGCGAGCCTCACCTCGACATCCTTATACCGCGCCTTCGGCTTGTTGCGCTTATCGACGATTTCGAACGCCGCCATCTCGATATTGGCCAGAACGGCATCGACCTCGCTTTGATTGCCAAGCTGTTCGATCTCCTCCGTAATCGCCTCCTCGAGCGTGTGCCTGGTACCTTGAGAGAGGGCCGGCGGATCAAAGGACTGACGCTGCGGCGTCAGCATCACGCCGAAATGACCGGGACTGCCTTTTTCCAGGGAGAGGGACGTGTCACGATCCAGACCGAGGAGCGCTTGAATCGCGGCTTCGGCTTCGTTTCCCTCGATGACTTTACCATCCGGCCGGGTCAGCCTCGCCAGGGGACGGCGAAGAAAGCGCTTTTCGATCCGATAGATATCACCATCGAATTCAAGTTCGACCGTGACCTCCGGGGCAGCGCCTTGAACATGGTTCGGCTGCAGCGCCTTGATTGATTGGGATTTCGAGCCATGACGCTCGAACAAAGCGGCACGCAAGGCCAGGAGCAGGGTCGACTTGCCCATCTCATTGGGGCCGGCGATCAGGTTCAGCCCGTCGGAAAACCCCTCGATCGCGACCGGCCGGTCGAATTTCTTGAACTGATCCAGATGAAGCGATCGGACTTTCAAGCCGCCGCCTCTCGATGGCGCTTGTGGCAGGCGAGATAGAGATGCTGGAGCGCACGGCCGGCGGCTTCCCTGTCGGGATGATCGACATCATCCACGATGATCTTCAAGCGGCTCACCGCATCGCGAATGACAGGATCATGAGCGAGATCGTCCAGATCGTCGGCAGACGGATTGACGCTCATCCCTTCCAGCGACAGCCGAAGATGGCCAAGAGCCGCTGAGAGCGATGTCTCGATCTCCTGCTCGAATCGCGCCATCGCCTCCAGGGACAGGCTGCCGTCGATCCGAAGATCCAGCAGCAAGCTGGACAAGTCCTCATGCTCGCTTCGGAACCGGGCTGTGAGCGTATCGATATCGCTTATGTCATAGAGGGTGGCCTGCTCGGCGAGCCATTGAAAATGGCCGGTCCTGATCGGCGTGACCGCAGGCGCTTTCCTGCCTTTGGTCTCTACGAGCAGAACCTGACCGCTTTCCGGGCGGTCGAAGCGATCCGGCTCGGGCGTGCCGGCATACCAGGATCGCTGGTCGATTTTCCTGGTGCCATGCCAGTCGCCGAGCGCCAGATAGGCCAGCCCCGACTGCCTGGCCCGGTCGGGCGCGATCAAATTGGGCGTTTGCGTGCTGGTGCCGAATTCAGTGATCGATCCATGGGCAAGGCCGATGCGCAGCGCGCCTGCCGGCGTCGCCGCCTCGTTCATCCAGGTGGTCGGATCTCCGATGGTCTGATGATGGCAAAGCGGCGCCGGCAGCAAAAAAGTATCATCATCCAGGGCCACCGGCGCCGGCACGAGATGGACGTGAACATTATCCGGCAGGCCGAGTGTTTTCGCCCGCTGCCAGAGTCCATTCGGCCGGTGGGGATCGTGATTGCCGGGGATAAGGTGCCAGCTCAAACCGGGAAAAGCCCGCATGGCCTCAAGCGGCTGCGCTAGGGTGCGGTCGGCGAGGCCTTCCTTGTCGTAGACATCACCCGCGACCAGAACGATCCCTGCCCCCTGCTCCTCAGCCACATGGCCAAGGGTGCGGATCGCATTGAGCCTCGCCTGCTGCAGCACATGCATCGTGTCGTCGCCGACGAAGCGAAAGACCTTGCCGATCTGCCAATCGGCCGTGTGGATCAGACGCAAGACTGAAGCCTCCGAATGCGGAACGCTGCCTGGCTCATCGCTCGATCCCTTACCCGAGCCTCGCTTGGACGCCAAGGGATTTTAGGAATATCAGGTGTAATAGGAGCGATATCGTCTCCGCACTGTGCATATTCTGCCGACGTGCTTTGCACCAAGTCGATGACCAACTGTTCCATCCCTCTCCCCCACCCAACCACCCGATATTGTCCCGATAGGCTGTCGGGAGGTTAGGTGAGGGAGAGGGATAGCGCCCTCTGATCGGCAAGGGCTTCATTCGCCCATGAGATGCAGCGTCAGGTGGCGCTCATGGGCCTGGTTGCGGTGTTCAAAGAGATAAAGGCCCTGCCATGTGCCAAGATCGAGCCTGCCGTCGGTCACGGGGATGGCGAGTTGGACCGTTGTAAGCGCCGTCTTGATATGCGCCGGCATGTCGTCCGGCCCTTCATAGCTGTGCCGATAAAGGGTGCCGTCTTCCGGGACCAGCCGCTTGAAAAAGCTCAAGAGATCGGTACGAACCGTCGGATCCGCATTTTCCTGGATCAGGAGGGAGGCCGAGGTGTGGTGCAAGAAGACCGTCAAGAGGCCGATCTCGATGTCCTGCTCCTCGACAAACTCCCTCGCCCTGTTAGTCAGTTCATAGAACCCCTGCCCCTTGGTCTCTAATATCAGCACAGTTCGCGCCTGAAACATGTTTCCTCACCTTACTGTTGGCTCCTAAGGGTTTAATTTACGAGACTTTTATCCTTATAGGTTGCATTCAAATGATCAAACAATCGGCAAAATAGACTGTGCAGAAAGCGTTAAAATACTGTACATACAGAAAAACTCGAAACATTGTGGGACCAAGACGGCAGACATGGCTGAACAAATTTTGATTGTTGTCCATCAGGAGCATTCGACTCCTGGCAAGGTCGGTGAATTCCTAACCCGGCGCGGTTTCCGGCTGGACCGGCGCTGCCCCAACCTCGGCGATCCTCTGCCGGATGACCTTGCCGACTACGCCGCTGCCGTGGTGTTCGGCGGACCGATGAGCGCCAATGACGACCATCTCGATGGCATCAAAGCCGAACTCGGCTGGCTCGAAAAGACCGCCTTGCCAAGCGATTGCCCCCTGCTCGGCATCTGTTTGGGCGCTCAGGAGATGGCGCGGGTGCTGGGCGCCAAGGTCGGCCCGCATCAAGATGGATTTGTCGAAATCGGCTATTTCGAGGTTCAGCCCACTGGCGCTTGCGCAAGCTTTCTCAACCAGCCCACCACCTTCTATCAATGGCATTCCGAGACCTTCGACATTCCGGTATCGGCCGTTCATCTTGCGCAAAACGACGCCTTCCCCGGCCAGGCCTTCCGCTACGGCGACCATGTCTATGGCATTGAGTTTCATCCGGAAATGACCAGGGAGATGATCGAGTGCTGGTCAACCTCGGAGCGGGGCGCGCCGAAGCTGGTGACGTTCAAGGACAAGGGTGCCCAACCTCAAGAAGCGCATTTTTCCGGCTATGACCGCCATGCTGCGGCGAGCGACCGCTGGCTGGACCACTTTTTGGACAATCACCTCCTGGTTCGCGAGCAAGCCGATCTTCGAGCCGCCGGTTAGTGATGTGATCACGACATTTGGTTTTAAACGACTGACCTAGGATCAGCTATCGCCGACCTGCGTTCAAAATGCGCTAAAGCAGCGGCGAAACCGCTTTCCAGAACATGCGAGCCTGACGTTCGAGGGTAAACTCGGCGGCACGCGCCCTGCCGCGCACTCTAAGGTCATGAGCAAGCCTCGGCTGCTCGATGATTTTTCGGACATTCATTGCCGCCGTCTTGGTATCGTCCGGGTTTGCCAGGAGTGCTGCGTCGCCTAGGACTTCGGGCATCGAGGTTCGATCGCTGGAGACAACCGGTACGCCGTGGGCCATGGCTTCGAGCGGCGGCAGGCCAAAGCCTTCGTAGCGCGAGAGAAAAAGGAAAACCGTGGCCTCCCGGTAGAGCTGCTGCAAATGCTGCTCATCGACATGCCCGGTGATGGTAACAGCCTCAGAAAGACCGAGGCGTTCGATGGTTTGCTGCACCTCGGGATAGCGGGGATCCGGCTCGCCGACGATCGTCAGCACAGCGCTGAGTCCCTCATCTCGAAGCAACGCCAGTGTTTCGACGCAGCCGACGATATTTTTATAGGGTGCTGTGCGGCCGACATAGAGAAGACGCGCAGGTCCCGATGACGAAGGGTCCAGATCATTCTTTGAGGCTTCGATCTCGGGCACCGCGTTGTAGACGGTGCAGAGCTTGCCGTTTGCCTTGGCGAACGCCGCACCGATATCCTCCCTTGCGTGCTCGCTGACCGTGAGGACAAGCTCGGCACTGCTGATCTGGAGGTGAAGCCACTGACGCCAGGCCCAGGAGAAACGCCCCTTGGCCGAGCGGCTCAGAAGGTCAGGGCAGCGAAGCGGGATGATGTCATGCAGCGTGATCACCTGCTTTGGTGATTTGCAAAACGGCGCAAAGACATCGGGGCTTGCCATGACACTTACACCGTCTCGTGCCAGTGAGCGCGCAAGCCTCCTTTGTCCCAGGGGCGATATAGGTGAACGATCGACCTGGCGCCATTCAAAGCCGGTCGCGCCGGCGAGGTGGGACGGCTTGGGTTGTCCCGGTCTTTCCAGAATGAGAATCGGCTCGGGCGGCCCGATCTTTGCCAAACCGTCGAGCAGATTCCAGGTATAGCGGCCAAAGCCGCTGAGCGGCGCCGCAGCATAGCGGATGTCGATCGCTAACCTGGGTGTGATCACCAGCCTGCTTTAGCGGGGCCCACGGATCTGTCAATCCCGGCGATGATCGGCTACAGCATCGGTGCGATGATGATCCCGTTGGTGAAAGGCCGCCCCGACCCATGACCGACAAACCGAAAAAGAAAGCACGCCGCCGCAAGAACGAGACCGCATCGCGATCCGAGCCAAGGAGAATCAATCTCGGCCTGCAGGGCGGCGGTGCGCATGGGGCGTTCACCTGGGGGGTTCTCGATCGCCTCCTCGAGGATGGGCGGCTCGAGATCGAAGGCGTCGTCGGCACCAGTGCCGGCGCCATGAACGCCGCTGCCCTGACGGCGGGCCTTCACCAGGGAGGCACCGACAAAGCTCGCGAGAGCCTGGCAGCGTTTTGGCATCGAACGTCGGAGGCCGCCAGGCTCAGCCCGATCCAGCCGAGCCCACTGGATAAGTGGCTCTCGATCGGCAATCTTGATTTTTCACCGAGCTGGTTCGCCTTTGACATGCTCTCCAGGATGGCGTCCCCCTATCAGCTCAATCCTTTGAACTACAACCCGCTCCGCCAGGTCCTGAACGATGTGGTCGACTTCGATGCGGTGCGGACGCCGAATGGGGTCAAGCTGTTCCTTTGCGCCACCAATGTCCGCACCGGCAAGATCAAAGTGTTTCAGGATCAGGAACTCGGCGTTGATGCCGTCCTCGCATCTGCCTGCCTGCCTTTCCTCTATCAGGCGGTCGAAATCGATGGCGAGCATTACTGGGACGGCGGCTATATGGGCAACCCGCCCATCTTCCCTCTCATTTATCACACCGATTGCCCGGACATTCTCATCATTCAGATCAACCCGATCAAGATCAACGCCGTGCCGACCACGGCCCAGGAGATCTTCGACCGGATCAACACCCTCTCCTTCAATTCGTCCCTGATGCGCGAGATGCGGGCGATCGATTTCGTGACCAAGCTAATCGACCAGAACAAGCTCGACGACGACCACTATAAACGGCTGAACATCCATACCATCGATGCCGAAGACGACATGGCGAGACTGAGCGCATCGAGCAAGCTCAATGCCGATGCTGGGTTCCTCGATCATCTCTTTCAACTGGGCAGGCAACGCTCTGAAGAATGGTTGGAGGCAAATTTCGAGAAGGTCGGCGTCGAAAGCTCCACGGATATCGCGGCGAAGTTCCTTTAACAGGGCGCTCCGAGCTCTCCTTCGAGGCAGGCTCGATCTGCCGATAAGGCTTCCTGCATATGCTCCATGAAAGCGCGAATACGCGCCGCGTGGGAAAGATCCCGGTGGGTCAGGAGCCAGAGGCCTGTCGAGAGTTCGTCGACCGGGCCATGGAGCCGCCGCAGCCCTGCCATCTTGTCGGCAAGGCAGCATGGCAGGGCCGCGAGGCCGAGCCCTGCCTGTGCTGCATGCCCCAGGGCAACGAAACTGTCGGCGCGAAAGGCAATCGGCACATCCGGGACATGGCTCTGCATCCAGTTGACGACCGGCGAATTGGCCAGGAGCTCATCGCCGGCGAGCCAGACGTGGCTCGCAAGATCCCGGCTCGGATTGTCCTTCAGATAGCTATCGGCGCCATAGACGGCAAAGGCGATATCCGAGACGCTGTAACCGGTCAGCGACGCAGGCGGCGTCCCGGCCGGACGCACGGCGATGTCGGCATCACGCTTGGTGAGATTGAGCCTGGTGTTGGTGAGGGCCAGTTCGATCGTGATTCTCGGATGCCTGGCCCGAAAGGAAGCCAGATGCGGCGGCAGGATCGCCTGCATCAGCGTGTCGGTGGTGGTCACGCGAATCATGCCTTCAAGTTTCAGATCCTGCCCCGAAATCCGGCGTTCCAAGGTTGCAACGGTATCATCGATCGTTCTTGCCGCCGCGACCAACTGCTCCCCCTCGGCGGTCAGCACGTAGCCGGTCGGCAGCCGGTCGAAGAGGCGAAATTTGTGAAGATCCTCGAAAGCATGGATACGGCGAAGAACCGTGGTGTGGTTAACCCCGAGGCGGCGCGCGGCCGCAGCGACCGAACCGGCATCCGCAACCGCCAGAGCGAAACGCAGGTCATCCCAACCGACCCTGTGCGTCATTGCACTCCCTCACTGCATTTTCTCACAGTAGCTCGCAGTTTAAGCACATGTTAGGGTCGAGGTCCGAATTTTGTGAGTAACGGAGAAAAAAACATGAAAACCGTCTTTCTTGCAGCTATGGGAATTGCCGCCCTCGGCACTGTGTCGACAATCGCGTTTGCCGACGGGCATCTCGAAAAGGCCGTCAAGGCTCGTCAGGGTTTCATGCAGGTGGTCGCGTTCAATCTCGGGCCGCTTGGTGCCATGGCCAAGGGCGAAATGGAGTATGATGCCGAGCTTGCAGCGAACAATGCCAAGAATCTCGAGGTTCTTGCCAACATGAACAACGGTGCCATGTGGCCGGCGGGTTCTGACAACGAAGCACTCGGTGCAGACAAAACCCGAGCCCTGCCGGCGGCTTGGGCGGCAGGCTCCAAGGTCATGGAAAAACATGAGGCGTGGGCCAAGGCATCAGCGGAACTTGCAGCGACCGCCGGCAGCGGACTCGATGCCCTGAAGGCCGGCATTGGCGCCGTGGGCAAAAGCTGCGGTGGCTGTCACGACGATTACCGTGCCGAGAAGAAATAACAAAGCTTGCCAATCCGTCACCTTGCCGCGTGATCATCACGCGGCAAGGTGACGAAGCTTACTGTTCCGGAACGAATAGCATCAATCATTTGAAACGGGAGGTTCTCCGATGACAGGTCGGCATTTTACACTACCCGCTATTTCCGGCGCCTTCGCTATTGCCCTCTTGGCCCTTGCGCCGGCAACGGGTGAGGCACAGGACGCCAAGCGCTCGATCGAGCAGGTCGCAGGCGATGTGTACCGTTTTCAGAACAATTTTCACTACGCCATGTTCGTCGTCACCGAAGACGGCATCGTGGTGACGGACCCGATCAATGCCGAAGCGGTCGACTGGCTGAAAGGCGAACTCGCCGAACGATTTGACCAACCCGTGACCCACATGATCCTGTCCCACCATCACGGCGATCATGCGTCCGGCGGCGAGGCGTGGGGCGATATCGAGGTCATTGCCCATGAGAACACCAAGATGCATGTCGAGGCAGGCGACGTGCGGACTGCCACGCCCACGGTAACCTTCGCCGATCGGCACAGATTGTCGCTGGGCGGCAAGACCTTCGAGATGACCTATCTCGGCGAAGGTCATGGCGATGATCTCATCGCGACCGTGGTCAGGCCGGAAAACGTTGCCTTCGTGGTCGATGCCGTCTCGCCGAAAAGGCTGCCCTGGCGAGACTTTCCCCGCACCGACATCGACGGCCTGATCGGTCAGATCGAGATGATCGAGAGTCTGGATTTCGACATCCTCGCCCCTGGCCACAGCGTCATCGGGACCAAGCAGGACGCGACCGACACCAGGCTCTATATCGAGCACCTCAAGCAGTCCGTGAAGGCTGCGCTCGACGAGGGCAGGTCCGAAGCCGAGATCCTCGCCTCCGACATCACCGACGACTACAAGGATTGGGGTGCCTATGATCAGCTGCGCGACCTCAACATCCAGGGCATGATTCGCTGGTTGAAGCAGACCGGACAAACCGGCGGCTGATGCCGACCTTGGTCTTTTGTCATTGATCGACCTGGGAGACAGGAGATGGAACGGAAGAAAGCGGGTGATTTCGATCAGGGCCTGCTCGATCTCTATGACGGCTACGCCCATGGGCATATGGAACGCCGGGAATTTTTGGACAAGGCCGCCAAATATGCGGTCGGCGGCATCACGGTTGCCGCCCTGCTGGAAAGCCTCTCACCCAATTACGCGCTTGCCCGGCAGGTCGCCCCCGACGATCCCTCGATCGACGCCGGGATGATCGACTACGAGTCACCCGACGGCCATGGAACGATCAAAGGCTATCTGGTCAAACCTGCCACTGCCGCCGGGCCGATGCCCGCTGTCGTGGTCGTCCACGAGAACAGAGGCCTCAATCCCTATATCGAGGATGTCGCGCGCCGTGTCGCGGTTGCCGGCTTCATGGCCCTGGCGCCGGATGGTCTGACGCCGCTTGGCGGTTATCCAGGCACCGACGACGAGGGCAAGGCGATGCAAAAGCAGCTCGATCGAGGCAAGCTGCAGCAGGACTTCTTCGCCGCGTTCGAGCATCTGCATGGCCACCAGGACAGCAGCGGGAAGGTTGGGTCGGTCGGATTTTGCTATGGCGGCGGGATTTGCAACGCCATGGCGGTTCGCTACCCCGAGCTTGGCGCATCCGTTCCGTTCTATGGCCGCCAGCCGGCCGTCGAGGATGTGCCGAAGATTCAAGCCCCCTTGCTGCTGCACTATGCCGGTCTGGACACACGCATCAATGAGGGATGGCCGGCTTACGAGGCGGCGCTCAAGGAGCATGGCAAGGACTACACCGCGCACATCTATCCGGATGTGAACCACGGCTTCCACAACAACACCACGCCCCGCTATGACGAGGCTGCAGCTAAGCTTGCCTGGGAGCGAACGGTCGCGTTCTTCAACGAGAAGCTATCGACCTGAAGCCCTATGTTTGTGCGGCCTGAGCGGCAGTCTTCTGAGATTGCGTCCAGACGTATTCGAGCCCGACACAAAAGCAGATCGTGAAGATCGCAAGCCCTTGCATCCAGGTTAGGGCGTCTCCCAAGATGAAGACCGCCAGGACGGCTGCGATCACCGGCTTCAGGAAGAAGAGGTAATTGGCGCGCTGCGGGTCGGGTGCGAAGGAGAGTCCGGCCAGCCATAGCGTCATCGCCATCGCCGTGTTCCAGATCCCGATGGTCAAAATGCCGGCGATCTGGGCAGGCTCCTTGTCGAAGAGGGAAAGCGGGTTGACCCAAACGCCCCAGGCAAGGCCGACCACGGCGTAGAGGAAGAAGAAGCCGAGTGCGAAGGTATAGGCGGTCATGCGCACCGGCCCGTAGGCTTGGACCAGGGGCTTGGCCAAAACGATGTAGACCCCGCCGATCACGGCGCAGATCAGGGCCATCAGTGTACCGGTCAGGTTCTGGCCGCCGAATTGAACGTCAGCCGCTGCGCCGTTGGTGAGGAGCAACACCACGCCGATGAAGGCGCCGATGCCGCTCACGATCTTGGGTGCGGTCATGGGCGTGCCGTTGACAAGGCGGTCGACCACCACCACCGCGATCGGGATGCCGGTCACGATCGTGGCGACCTGGACCACGCTTGCGAAATCCAGCGCCCAGTGAAAGATGAGTTGCCCCAGAGCCATGCCGAGGCAGGACAGGAGAAGGATACGAAGCCCGTCCTTGCGCAGCGGCGTGATCAGATCGCGGGCGCCCGGCCAAAACAGGGTAATCAGAATGAGGCAGCCACCACCAATCAGGAAACGCCAGACGCTGAATTCCGGGCCAGGCGTTGCGGCGAGCTTCGCCACGAATTCACTCGATGCGTGCCCGAAGACACCGATCAGACAAGCAAGATAGGCCACCCAAGCACGCATCGTCGTCATGTCCTCTTCGAAAAAAAACCGCGCGCACGAAGCGGCGGTTCGGCTGTCCACGCTCCTACACAATCCGGATGCTGACAAGGGGCTGCCAGGCCGCAGTTCAGGTTTTCGTCTTCAACCCTTGGCTTCTGTAAGCTCAGGTGGGCGCATCAGCAGAACGGCGATCGCGCAGAGCACCGGAAGAAATGCCAGCGTGAACAGTGCTACCTGATAGCTCCCGGTCGCATCATAGGCCACGCCGAAGGGCAGCGGGCCGATCGAGGCACCGACCACCATGATCGTTGCCGCCGTGCCCTGAATGGACCCCAGATGCTTTCGGCCGAAAAAGCGCGGCCAGACATAACCGATAAGGGCATGAACAGCCGCGTTGTTCAGGCCGAAGATCACGGCGTAGATCAGCGCCGTCGGAAGGTTCTGGACAAACGCCATCGAGACCATCGAGAACGTCATCAGCAGCATGGCCGAGGCGAAGAGGGGCTTGGTCGGGAACCGATCGAGCATGCGGCCGAAAATCGGCATGCAGCATACCATGGTGATCGCTGAAATCGGAAAGACGCGGGCGGCGATCTGCTCGCTCAGCCCTTGGGTCTGAAAGATCGAGACCTGATAGAAAAAGAGAGCCGTCACCAGCATCGAAAAGCTGGAAAGCGAAATCGCCGTGATCCAAAAGGCCGGCGTGCGTAACGCTTCGCTGCTGGTGAGGCCGATATCGGCGTCGCTCAGCCGCGACGTGCCTCGTTCACCGTCAGCCTCGGCACCATCGGGCAGAACGCCGATGTCTTCCGGTTTGTTCTGCACCAGGAAGTAAACCAGCGGCAGGTAAAGAACCCAGGTCATGATACCCAGCCATAGCCAGGCATCGCGCCAGCCAACCTGGTCGATCAGCCATTGGGCAAGCGGCGGATGAAGGGCGACGCTTGCGGAAAAGCCGAGCGCCATCAAACTCGCGGCAAAGCCGCGCTTCGCACTGAACCACTGGGCCACCAGATTGGCTGAGCTGAGCATCAACGTGCCCTGCCCCAGAAATCGGAGGGCACCGAACAGCAGGCCGAGCATGATCAGGCCCTGCACCTGACCAAAACCGATCGCCGCAAAACCCAAAAGCGTTGCCGCGATCAGCACCACCCGGCGCATGCCGTAGCGATCGATCAGGCGCCCGATGTAAGGAAGGCCGAACGCGGCCGCAAGCGTAGCCACCGCATAAGCGAAGGAGATTTCCGTCTGGTCCAGCCCCAGATCCGTCGAGAGCGGCAGGATGAAGACGCTGAACATATGCGACTGGCCGGGACCGCTGGCGAAATAGCCGGCCATCGCCACGAGCACCATCACCCAGCCATAGAAAAACCGTCTGTTGACGCCGAGCGCCACCTGATCGCGTAGATTTGCTGCCAATCCCGTTCTCCTTCGAAACGACGTTATCGGCATCGACCCGTCAGTTCCAGGGGGGAGAATGGTCCAACCGTCAAATCAGGGCGGCGCCTGCGCCGTTCACAAAGGGCCGGGTCTGGAGTAAGACCAATCTTCGTGGATATCGATCTGTTCTGTTCCATCCCGCTCCCCCCTCCCAGGGCCACCCGATATGGTCAGGATCCTATGGGTGGCCCTGAGGGGGAGCGGGATGGAACAGGTTTTCAGCGGCTTGGCATAAGCTAGGGCCAGCAAACTTTTCATTCGATGACGGAGGCCCTTTCGATGGCGCCAGGAGCCAGATCACGACGCACTCTTCGCCTGGCTCGACGATCAGCGGCCGGCGATGGTCGCGTTGCTCAAGGAGATCGTCAATATCGATTCCGGCTCCTACGATCATGCGGGTGTGAACAAGGTCGGCGAGATCATCAGGGAGCACCTTCAGGTCAGGGGCATGGCGACCGAGATCATCGAGCGGCCGAATGCCGGCTTTTGCCTGACCTCGACCGTCGAAGCGCGCCAAGACGACCCGGCCAACCGGCATATTCTCCTGATGGGCCATCGCGACACGGTCTTTCCAAAAGGCGAAGCCACCAGGCGCCCGTTTCGCGTCGAGGGTGATCGCGCCTATGGTCCCGGCGTCGCCGATATGAAATGCGGTCTGGTGATGAACAGTTTCGTCGCCGAGGCTTTCCACCGCTTTGGCGGCAATCGTCATCCAATCAAGGTGCTCTATACCTCGGATGAGGAGATCGGCTCGCCAAGCTCGAGTGCGGTCATCGAGGCACAGGCGGAAAACGCGCGCGCCGTCTTCAACAGCGAACCCGGCAGGCCGAGCGGCAATATCGTCACCGGCCGCAAAGGCGCCCTCTTCATGATGCTCGAGGTGACCGGCGTCGCCGCGCATTCGGGCTCCGCCCACGACAAGGGCAAAAGTGCCATCGAGGCAATCTGCAGGAAAGTGCAGGCCCTCCACGCTCTCACCGACTATGAGGAGGGGCGTACCGTCAATATCGGGCTGATCGAAGGCGGCCAGTCCGCCAATACGGTCGCGCCCAACGCTAAAGCGAGCATCGACATCCGCTACAAATCGAAAGCGCAACTCGTCGAGATCGAAGCTCTGGCTAACGAGATCATCGAGCGGATCGAGATCGAGGGCACGACCTCGGCAATCACCAGCCGGACACAGTTCCCGCCGCTTGAACAGACACCTGAGAATGAAGATCTCTTTCTGCTCTACCAGGAAGCGTCGTCAGACCTCGGCCGGCGGGTCGAGGGAGAGTATAGCGGCGGGGCCGCGGATTCCGGCTTCACCTCGGCCCTCGGCATTCCGACCATCTGCGCTGTCGGCCCCGTGGGCGAAAAAGGCCACCAGCCCGACGAAGCCGTCCACCTCGAGACCTTCGTGCCTCGGGCCAAAGCGACGGCGGCGACCATCATCCGTCTGGGTGAGGCCGGATGAGCCCTGCCGTGAGCCTTCCGCAAACATTGAAGCGGCTCGTCGAGCGCCTATGTGTTGATCCATCTCGGGATCATGACCGTAACATGCCGAGACATTCTTTGAACAACGCCGGGCGTGACTTGCCGATAGTGGAGACTTAACAATGGCCGTGCTGCCGACCGATCATCCGCCCGTGCTGCAACCCAAAGTCGGGGTTCTCCTCCTCAACCTGGGCACGCCCGACAGCACCGGCTATTGGGACATGCGCCGCTATTTGAAGGAGTTCCTGAGCGACCGCCGGGTGATCGAGGTCAACCCGATCTTCTGGACGATCCTTTTGAACGTCGTCATCCTGACCAAACGCCCCTTTTCCTCCGGCGAGGCCTACAAGTCGATCTGGAACAACGAGCTGAACGAAAGCCCGCTTCGCACCATCACCCGCGACCAGTCGGAGAAGCTCGCCCGGCATTTCAGGAGTCGCTTCGGCGACGACGTGGTGATCGACTGGGGCATGCGCTACGGCAACCCCTCGACCGCCTCCAAGATCAAGGACCTTCAGGATCAGGGCTGCCAGCGCATCCTTTTGTTTCCGCTGTACCCGCAATATGCGGCAGCCACCACCGGCACCGCCTGCGATCAGGCTTTCCGGGCGCTGCTGAAAACCCGCTGGCAACCCGCCGTGCGCACCGTCCCCGCTTATCACGACGAGCCCGGCTACATCGAGGCACTGGCACAATCCATCGAGAAGCATCTGGCGAAGCTGGAGTGGACACCGGATGCCCTGGTGACCTCGTTTCACGGCGTGCCCAAGCGCTACCTTCTGGCCGGCGACCCTTATCACTGCCAATGCCAGAAGACTGCAAGGCTGTTGCGCGAACGGCTAGGCTGGGACGAGGAAAAGCTGCAGATCGCGTTTCAGTCCCTCTTCGGCAAGGAGGAATGGCTTCGCCCCTACACCGTCGAGCATGTCGCCGATCTCGCACGACAGGGCAAGAAGAACCTCGCGATTATCGCGCCCGGCTTTGCCGCCGACTGCGTCGAGACGCTGGAGGAGATCCAGGAAGAGATCCGCGAAGCCTTCGAAGAAGCCGGCGGTGAGCGCTTCAGCTACATTCCCTGCCTCAATGCCGAGGACAGCCACATTGCCCTGCTCGCCGATATAATCGAGCGCGAACTCGGCGGCTGGATCAGCCCCAGCAGCCAATCAGCCACCCTTGCCGCCGAATAATCTCGGGTCGGCATGGCCGACGGCGGGGGAGAGCGCTGGGTCGACCTGTCCCGGAATTGCGCTAGGTGTTTGGCTTGGAAGGTGATGCCTGATGGATGAGGCTTCAGAGGACAGCGGGCCGGACCTTGGATTTGACCAGGACGATCTTCTGAAGCTTGCAACATGGGTGATGCCGTTCGGCCGGTATCACGGCAGGGTTTTGATCGACCTTCCGGAAGAATATCTTTTCTGGTTCGTCGACAAAGGCTTTCCCGACGGGAGGCTCGGATTCCTCATGAAATTGGCGCTGGAGCTCAAAGCAAACGGTGCCGATGGCGTCATCCGGGATATGGCGAGAGCAATCGAGCGGGGCGGAACGGGGGCGACAACCTGAAAAGAAAAGGGCCGCCCCCGAAGGGACGGCCCCGATCTTGTCGGACGTTGGAGGTCGGGCTTAGAAGCCGCCCATACCACCCATGCCGCCCATACCACCCATGTCACCCATGTCGGGAGCGCCGCCAGCGGCCTCCTTCTTGGGCTTCTCGGCGATCATGGCTTCGGTGGTGATCAGGAGACCGGCGATCGATGCCGCATCCTGAAGCGCCGTGCGCACGACCTTGGTCGGATCGATGATGCCAGCCTGCATCATGTCACCATACTCGCCGGTCTGAGCGTTGTAGCCGAAGTTGGCATCGCTGTTCTCGTCGATCTTACCAGCAACGATCGAACCGTCGTCACCAGCGTTGGCGACGATCTGACGAACCGGTGCGGACAAGGCGCGACGAACGATGTCGATGCCGACCCGCTGGTCGTCATTGGCGAACTTCAGGCCATCGAGAACCTGGCGAGCGCGAAGCAGCGTGACACCGCCACCGGCGACCACACCTTCCTCGACCGCAGCGCGGGTTGCATGAAGGGCGTCGTCGACACGATCCTTCTTTTCCTTCACCTCGACCTCAGTGGCACCACCGACCTTGAGAACGGCAACACCGCCGGCAAGCTTGGCCAGACGCTCCTGCAGCTTCTCGCGATCATAATCGGAGGTGGTCTCCTCGATCTGGGAGCGGATCTGACCGCAGCGGCCTTCGATGGCGGTCTTGTCACCGGCACCGTCGACAACCGTGGTCTCTTCCTTGGTGATCAGAAGCTTCTTGGCGGTACCCAGCATGTCGATGGTGACATGCTCGAGCTTGATGCCGAGATCTTCGGAGATCACCTGACCGCCGGTGAGGATCGCGATGTCCTCGAGCATCGCCTTCCGGCGATCACCGAAGCCAGGAGCCTTGACGGCAGCAACCTTGAGGCCGCCACGCAGCTTGTTGACCACGAGGGTCGCAAGCGCTTCGCCTTCGACGTCCTCAGCGATGATCAGGAGCGGCTTGCCGGCCTGAACGATCTGCTCGAGAACGGGAAGAAGCGGCTGAAGACCGGAGAGCTTCTTCTCGTGGAGAAGAATGTAGGGATCGTCGAGATCGACGTTCATCTTCTCGCTGTTGGTGACGAAGTAAGGCGAGAGATAGCCGCGATCGAACTGCATGCCCTCGACAACGTCGAGCTCGGTGGCAAGGCCCTTGGCCTCCTCGACGGTGATCACGCCTTCCTTGCCGACCTTCTGCATGGCCTGGGCGATCATGTCACCGATTTCCTGGTCGCCATTGGCCGAGATCGTGCCGACCTGGGCAACTTCACCCTCGGAAGCGACAGGACGGGATCCCGACTTAACGGCTTCCACCACAGCCTCGACCGCAAGATCGACGCCGCGCTTCAGGTCCATCGGGTTCATGCCGGCGGTCACGGCCTTCGCACCTTCGCGAACGATCGCCTGGGCAAGAACGGTTGCCGTGGTGGTGCCGTCACCGGCCTCGTCGGAGGTGCGGGAAGCAACCTCGCGCACCATCTGGGCACCCATGTTCTCGAACTTGTCGGAAAGCTCGATTTCCTTTGCGACGGTCACACCGTCCTTGGAAATCCGGGGCGCACCGAACGACTTTTCGATAACAACGTTACGACCCTTGGGGCCGAGGGTTACCTTGACCGCATTGGCCAAGGTATCGACGCCCTTGAGCATTTTGCCACGGGCATCGGTATCAAACTTAATTTCTTTGGCAGCCATAGAAGCAGTGCCTCCTGGTAGTTAGGGGTCGATGAGCTAAGCAGCCTTGGCGGCAGCCGCTCCTTCGATGATCCCCATGATGTCGCTTTCCTTCATGATCAAGAGCTCTTCGCCGTCGATCTTGACCTCGGTTCCGGACCACTTGCCGAACAGCACCGTGTCGCCGGGCTTCACATCCGGCTCGATCCGGTCGCCGTCGTCGTCGCGAGCACCGGGGCCAACTGCGACCACCTGGCCCTGCATGGGCTTTTCTTTGGCAGTGTCGGGGATGATGATGCCACCGGGTGACTTTTCGTCCTCGTCGATCCGGCGGACCACGACCCGATCATGCAAAGGCTTAATCTGCATAGGTTTCTCCGTGCGTCCCTAGTCTTCCAAACGCGATCTCGAACAGCCGATCCCGATCGGAATTCTCTTTGATGAAAGGAGTGTTAGCACTTTCCTTGAACGAGTGCTAAGCGGCTATGTAGGGGGGCGCCAGACGCCTGTCAACGGCTTTGGAGTCAAATTTTTTCTAATGGCCCGATCATCGCCTCGGGAGAAAACCGGCGCTCTAAAAGTGCGCGCTCGGCGGGGTCGAAAGCGGCCTTGATATGGGTCCTGCCATCCTGCTCCTTACGGTCGATGACGCGGCCATGCCGATAGAGCCAGGCGAGCCCTGCACCATCGGTGGTTTCGATGACCAACTCGACGACATCGGCGGTCTCGGCAAGGCGTTGGTCGATCATCAACAGGAGATCATCGAGCCCGTCTCCGGTCACCGCCGATCCCAGGACAAGGTCATCGCGCCGATCAGCCGAGGCGTGCAGCATCTCGATCTCATCAGCGGATAACAGATCCTTCTTGTTCCAAAACTCGATCAAACGGCCCTCGTCGACGTGATGCCCAAGATCGAGATCGCCGAGCACCGCCAGCACATCCTCACGCTGTGCCTCCGTATCCTCATGGGAGACGTCGCGAACATGGATGATGAGATCAGCGGTTCGAACCTCCTCCAGCGTTGCACGGAAAGCAGCCACCAGTCCCGTCGGCAAGTCGGCGACAAAGCCCACCGTGTCGGAAAGAATGGCCGGTTTGGACGAGGGCAGCGTCAACTGCCGCATCGTCGGATCGAGGGTGGCAAACAGCTGGTCCTTGGCCGTCACCGCCGCACCGGTCACCCTATTGAAGAGGGTCGACTTGCCGGCATTGGTATAACCGACCAGGGCGACGACGGGATAAGGCACCTTCCGCCTCGCATCCCGGTGCAAGCCGCGGGTACGCTTGACCGCCTCCAGCTGCCCCTTGATGCGGGTGATGCGCTCGTCGATCCGGCGACGGTCCAGCTCGATCTGGCTTTCGCCCGGACCGCCGACGAACCCCATGCCGCCGCGCTGCCGCTCCAGATGGGTCCAGGACCGCACCAGCCTCGAGCGCTGGTAGCCGAGCGCCGCCAGCTCCACTTGAATCCGGCCTTCCTTGGTTTTGGCACGGGCGCCGAAAATCTCCAAAATTAGGCTGGTTCGATCGATCACCTTGCATTTGAGCGCGCGCTCGAGATTGCGCTGCTGAATGGGACTGAGCGTCGTATCGACGATCAGAAGATCGATCTCATCCCTTTTGACTCGCAACACAAGATCATCGACATGCCCGGACCCGATCAGCGTTGCCGGGCGGACCTGCCGCAAGGGAACCACGATGCCATCAACGACTTCGAGATCCAAAGCAGCAGCCAATCCCATCGCTTCGGCGAGCTTGCCTTCAGCTGTTCGGCTTGTTGTCGGTTTGGCGGTCTTGAGGCTTGGATGAAGGACCAGCGCCCGGCTGGCCCTTCTCTTGGTCTCTCCGAAAAAATGCTTAGGCGTCGCTCGGGGTTCCTTCTTCAGCAGGCGCTTCAGCACCTGGCTCGTACAGCCTGATCACGGTCGAGGGCATCACCGTCGACACCGCATGCTTATAGACCAGCTGGACGTGACCGTCACGCCGGAGCAGAAGGGAAAAATTGTCAAACGAACTCACCACACCCTGAAGCTTCACGCCATTGATCAAAAAAATCGTGACTGGAACTTTGTTCTTGCGAATGTGGTTAAGAAATACGTCCTGCACGTTCTGTGTCTTTTCGCCGGACATCAACTCGATCCTTTCTTCTTGTTCTAGGCAGGGATCGCTGTCCTGCCTGTGCTTTCCTCCGTCTTGCCCTTGTGGAAGCGTCACAACTGCAAGTCGAAACTATGTCATCCAAGACGTATCGTCCCGGTCGATGTGCCAACTCAGAGCATAGGGCGTCAAACAACCTTGAGCTGATTTGCTGGCAGATGACAATCAACCATTGATGTCGTTTCCTGCCAAGTGTTCAACCCCGAATTTTTGCAAGATTGTGCCGAAAAAGTTGTTTTATCCGCCCCACCTGCTTGTTTTTGCCACGAACATCAACGCAAAGGCGAACTTTGCCACCCACCCAACAACGTTATCTTGTTCGTCATAGCCCCGTCTTCAAGTCTTAAAATCGCCGAGACGCGTCGATTTTCAGCTCACAGGCCCCAGTTCATCGCAGCTAACACCTGAAAGGACGATCCGTTCCAATAGACACGGTTAAAAATAGTCAATGCGTACGGAGAACAGCTTTTCAGCCTTTTTGACCACGGAGGCACGCGCAACAATGACCACGCGGTCGCCAGTCAGGATCGCGGTGTCTGACCGGGGCACCACGACCTCATCTCCACGTTGAATAGCGCCGACAATGACACCGGGCGGAAGGCGGGCATCCTGCAAGGTTTGTCCGACCAGCTGCGAGGTCTCCAGGACTTCAGCTTCGAACACCTCGGCCTCGCCGTCACGGATCGTATAGGCGGAGCGGATCCGACCGCGGCGGACATGAAGCAGAACGCTGGAGACGGTCGTCTCCCGAGGGTTGATCATTACGTCGATGGCGAGCGTACTCAGCAGTGAGCTGTAGGCATTGTTATTCACGAGCGTAAGTGCTTTTCGACAACCGGAGCGCTTAGCCAGGAGGCCGGCCATGATGTTCACTTCATCGTCATTGGTAACGCATACGATCGCATCGGAGGTTCGAATATTGGCCTCGTCGTGAAGCTCACGGTCGCGGGCATCACCGTTCAGAACGACGCATCGCGGCAGCTTGTCGGCGATATAACGCGCGCGCTCGGGATCCGCTTCGATCAGCGACACTGAGGCATTCGGCCACCGGGCCTCCAACTCCTGCGCCAGGAACAGCCCGATATTGCCGCCGCCGGCGATCACGATCCGCTCGGCGACCTTCTCCTCATGGCCAAACGCACGCATGGCGCGCTCGACATGGTCGGCGTCGACCACATAGTAGGCTTCATCACCTGCCGAGAGATGGTCGTCACCGGTCGGCACGAAGAAACGATCTTCACGGGTAATACCGACGCAGACCATATGGAGGTCCGGGAACAGAAATGTGAGCTGCCTCAGGGGTGTGTCGAGGATCGGGCAATCCTGATCGCAGCGAGCAGCAATCAGGCGGACCTTTCCGCCCGCAAATGAAATCACGGAGGTGGCGCCCGGCACTTCGAGCCTGGTCGCGATGGCGCGGGCGATTTCGCGCTCGGGCGAGATGATGACATCGATCGGCAGATGTTCCCGCCGGAAGAGGTCCTTCCAGCGGCTCTCAAGGTAATTCTGCTGGCGAATGCGGGCGATCTTGATCGGCACGTTAAAGAGGGAATGCGCGACCTGACAGGCGATCATGTTCACCTCGTCGGCATGGGTCACGGCGATCAGAATCTCGGCATCTTCAGCACCAGCCGCCGCCAGAATATCCGGATGGGAGGCATGTCCGGCGATCGCCTGAATATCGAGGCTCTCGCCGATTTTGGCGGTCAGTTCCTGCTGCTGATCGATGACCGTGACATCATTGCCGGCAACCGCGAGATAACGGGCGATGTTGTAACCCACCTGACCTGCGCCGCAGACGATGACTTTCATATTTTTGCCCGTTGATCTCTCGAACGAAGACGACGATGTCTTCCGGCTCTTAGGGTTTCACCCGAGACAACCTGGCCATCACCCTCTTCCGGGGTGCATGACCAGCCGCCTGTTTGGTGGAACAATAAGCTGGAAGAGGCGGGTATACGGCAGCAGCCGCGCTAGTGGTACAACCACATCATTCGGTTCCTGCCGCCATCGCGAAAAGCATCAGAAAAACTGAATGGATGCAAGCACTTCTCGGCAAGGTGGCGGGACTCATTCGTACCGAACAGACCCCTAGTCGTCAGCATGGATGCTAAGGGACTTCAGCTTCCTGTGCAGTGCCGAACGTTCCATGCCGACGAAATTGGCGGTGCGCGAGATATTACCGCCGAACCTCTCGAGCTGGGCCTGAAGATAAGCGCGCTCGAAATGCTCGCGGGCTTCGCGGATCGGCAGCACCATCAACTCGCCATTGCTGTTCGGGCTGAGGCCGGCGGTGGTTTCGTCCACCAATTCAGGCGGCAGGGCATCGACCCCGATCTCGGTCTTGGGATCGCCCGGTGCCATGATCAGCAGGCTCTCGAGCACATTCCTGAGTTGGCGGACATTGCCCGGCCAGGCTGCCGATTGGAACAGCGCCTGAGCATCCGCGGACAGCTGTCTTGCCGGCAAGCCTGCGGCTTCGGCAGCGCGCGTCATGAAGTGATCGATCAGCATCGGGATGTCCGCGCGGCGCTCGGAAAGCGGCGGCACGGTAATCGGGACGACGTTCAGCCGGTAATAGAGGTCCTCGCGGAAGCGGCCTGCGGCAATCTCAGCCTGCAGATCGCGATTGCTGGCCGCAATGACCCGGACATCGACCTCGATGCTCCGCTCCCCCCCCAAACGCACGAAACGCTGCTCCTGGAGAACGCGGAGTATCTTGCCCTGGGTTTCCAGCGGCATATCGGCAACTTCGTCGAGCAACAACGTGCCGCCGTGGGCGCGCTCGAACGTCCCGATCTGGCGGGGCCGGTCCGCGCCGAGAAATCCGGCTTCGCAGCCGAACAGCTCCACTTCCATGCGCTCCGGCGCCATGGTCGCGGCATTGATCACCACGAACGGCAGTTCCGAGCGCTTGGAATTCAAGTGAATGAGCCGAGCCACGATCTCCTTGCCGACCCCAGGCGGCCCTGCGATCAGCACGCGGCTCCCGGTCATGGCCACACGCTGAATGGCCGTGCGCACCTGCTGGATCGCCGGCGACTTGCCGATCAGATCCAGATCGTCGCCGACCTTGAGCTTGAGTTCCGCATTCTCGCGCTTGAGCCTCGCGGACTCCCTGGCACGGTCGATCAGAACCAGAAGGCGGTCCGCGTTGAACGGCTTTTCGAGAAAGTCGTAAGCCCCCTTCTTGATCGCCGTCACCGCGGTCTCGATGGTGCCGTGACCGCTGATCACGATCACGGGAACCTCCGGGCGGGTGGTTTGGATATGATCCAGAACCTCGAGACCGTCCATGGACGATCCCTCCAGCCAGATATCCAGCAAAACCAGGCTTGGCGGACGGGCTTCGATCTCCGCAAGGCCACCCGGACCGTCACCGGCATGGCGCACCGTGAAATCCTCGTCCTCCAAGATGCCGGCAATTGCTTGCCGGATCTCTGGCTCGTCGTCGACGATGAGTATTTCGCCCTTCATTCCACTCTCAGAAATCTAGTTTAAGTCCTCAGGGATGATGCGACGTTGCAGGAAGCCATCATTCGGCTGCAGCGTGACCTGCTGCCGGAAGCATGGGAAAAGCTAAGTTGACGCAAGCACCGCCACCATCCCGGTTGCGGAGCGAGATCGTACCGCTGTGCTCCTCCATGATCTTCTTAACGATTGCCAATCCCAGCCCGGTCCCATCAGCCCGCTTGGTCACATAAGGTTCGGTCAGCCTGCCCACCGGCTCGTCGGCCGGCAGGCCCAGACCATTATCACGAACTTCGATCGAACAGAACTGGTCAGCCTCGTCGAGCCTGACCAGCACCCAACCTGGTTCGCTACCGTCAGCCTCCGCTTCTAGCCGCTGAAGCACCGATTGCACAGCGTTCTGAACAAGATTTGTCAGAGCCTGGGCAACCTTTCGGCTGTCACAGTACAGTTGTATGTCGTTGTCGGGAAGCTCTGTCTCGAATCGGATGTCCGAACGCGCTCCCTGCTGCAAATAAACGGCCTGACGCACAAGATCGCAAGCCGATTCGTGGTTGAACACCGGCGCAGGCATACGCGCAAACGCCGAGAACTCGTTGATAAGGCGGCCAATATTGTCGACTTGCCGTACGATAGTATCGACACTGCCTGTGAAAGTTTCTTGATCCTTACCAATTTGCGGTAGGTACTTCCGCTTCAGTCTCTCGGCTGAGAGGCGAATTGGCGTCAAGGGATTCTTGATTTCGTGAGCAATCCGGCGTGCTACCTCCGACCAGGCGGCCGTTCTCTGCGCCGCCAGTAGCTCCGTGATATCGTCGAAGGTGACGACAAAACCGGCGATGCGCCGCTCGTCATCGAGCTGTGCGGCCACACGCACCAGCAGGGTATACTGGCCGTCCTGCCTTCTGATTTCAATCTGCTCCTCGATCGCCGGCGTCTGCGGGGCGGCCACGACACCTGCCAGGAGGCCAGCCATCTCCGGCATGATGGCAATGAGCGGCCGGCCAATGAGGGTGTTTGATCCAAGGAACGCCGCAGCAGCCGAATTCGGGAGCGTGATCCTGCCTTGAGCATCGAGGCCGATCACGCCCGACGACACGCCGCCGATCACGGCCTCGGTGAACAGGCGCCGCTGATCGAGCTGGCTATTCGCTTCCACGAGCTCACTGCGCTGACTGTGAAGCTGGCTGGTCATCCGGTTGAAGGCGCTCTGCAGATGATCGATCTCGTCCCGCTCCTCGACCTCCGGCACCTGCACGCTGAGATCGCCGGCACGAACCTGATCAGTGGCGTTAATGAGAGCGGTGATGCGACCGGCCACACCATTGGCGAAAAACAAGCCGACCCCGACAGCGGCCACGAGAAAAAGCAGCGAAATAGCTCCGAAGATAACAGCAAACTGTATCTCGATGTCTGATCGCCGCAATTCCAAGTTCCGGTACTCATCAACCACGTCCCGAGTCTCCGCAACATAGCCGAGAACGCGGTCATTCAGATGCCGACCAACATAGAGATAGGCATCGTCGAAACTGCTCAATCCGATCAGGCCACGAACACGATCTTCTGACTCGTTAGTCAGAAGAACCGCCTCTCCGGCTGCTGCAAGCGCCAACTGTTCTGCATCCGGAAGGCTCTCAAATTCGAGAGAAAAGCTTAAGCCTGTTCGGGCAATAACCTGACCATCTCCTTGAAAAATAATAGCTTCCGTCAGCAAGCGATATTCAGCTTGATTATCGAGAAACTGCTGGAACTCCTCAGGCGATCCAACCAGGCCAAGGGCCTGCAAATCGATATCGACGGCCATCGCGGAGACATCGCCTTTGATATCTTTCCGGTGCTCCTCGAGATAATCTTGAGCAACATTCAATGAGTTGGTAAGTGCACTGCTGACACGATCACTGAACCAGGCTTCCAAACCATAATGCAGAAAGGTTACAGCAAATACCGCCACGATGATCGCAGGCGCCACTGCAACAATGCTGAATAGCGCGACCAAGCGGGCGTGCAATCGCGAACCAACGGAGCCTTTCCTCCTTGCCATGAAGATGTTGACGAGCCTACGGGCGACAACGACACCTAGAGAGAGGAGCAGGATTATATCGAGGTAGAAAAGGCCAAGAACCCAGTCGGCATCAGCGCCGAATTGCCAATTGTCGGAGAGAACGACATAAGTAGCAAGGCTGGAAAGGGCCGCTGCGATGGTAAGAGCGATGGCAATGCGCCGCGACAGATGCGGCGAGCGCAGCCAAACCGGCAACCGGCTCTTGCTTGCTTGCGAGGATGTGGTCGTTACGCTCGCCAAAGCCGCTCCCCCCTAGTCCACCGACTCGTTCACGTCGTTCATCGCTCGATGCACTAAACTCTTTCTTGTTAGATCGATCTTCCGGCGGCCACCCATCTCAAGCAGCTCGTTCGACAGAAGGATTCAAGTCGGCTATTGCGGCCCGCGCGTCACCTCAATGCCCAGCTCGCGAATCTTCTTGCGCAGCGTGTTGCGGTTCACGCCCAATAGTGCCGCCGCTTTTAACTGATTTCCCCTCAAGGCCGCCAGCACTTTCTCGATAAGCGGCTTTTCGACGTCGCGCAAGATTCTGCCATGAAGGCCGCTCGGCGGCAAGCGACCGTCATGATGCTCGAAAAGCTGGTCCAGATGGCGCCCGACAAAACCGGAAAGATCGTCGTCCTGGGCGGGACCGGTCTCACCCTGGGCCAGGCTTTCGCGAAGCTCGATCTCGATCACATCATGACCGATCGAGTCCTCGGCATAGAGAACCGCAAGCCTGCGCACCAGGTTTTCAAGCTCCCTGACATTGCCGGGCCAGGCATGGCCTTTCATCAGCCTCATCGCCTCAGGCTCGATCGTTTTTGCCGGCAACCCCTCCCTGCTCGCCTTGGCCAGAAAATGCTGCACTAGAGCGGGCACATCCTCGGATCGTTCCCGAAGCGGCGGCAGGCGAACAGGCACGACATTCAGGCGGTAGAACAGATCTTCCCGGAACAGCCCCTGCGCCACCAACCGCCGGAGATCGCGATGGGTCGCGGCGATGATCCGGAGATCCGCCTTGATCGGCGAGCGGCCGCCGACGGTCATGAATTCGCCGGATTGCAAAACGCGGAGCAGCCTGGTCTGGGCCTCGAGCGGCATGTCGCCGATCTCGTCCAAGAACAGCGTACCGCTTTC
Organism: Geminicoccaceae bacterium; assembly: GCA_965204405.1. GTDB lineage: Bacteria > Pseudomonadota > Alphaproteobacteria > Geminicoccales > Geminicoccaceae > JANQPX01. The sequence goes on along the minus strand of CBDBEN010000005.1, from coordinate 2,197,961 downwards.
GGCCTGTTCGAACCGGCCGATCTTGCGGGTGGCGGCCCCGGTGAATGCTCCCTTTTCATGACCGAACAGCTCACTTTCGATCAGCTCCTTGGGAATGGCCGCCATGTTCACCGCAACGAACGGGCCACCACGCCTCTTGCCATAGTCGTGCATGGCGCGGGCAACCAGCTCTTTGCCCGTCCCCGACTCGCCGGTCACGATCGCCGTCAGATCGGTACCGGTCAGCCTCGCGATGATCCGGTAGATCTCCTGCATCGGGGCAGAGCGCCCGATGATCGGCAGAGCCTCTTCCGGCCTGGCGAAGGCTTCCGAGCCGCCAGCCGTCTTGGCCGGCAAAGCGAGCGCACGTTTCACCATCGAGATCAGATCGCCGAGATCGAACGGTTTGGGCAAATAGTCGAACGCACCCCGCTCGGTCGCGCGTACCGCCGTCAGCAGCGTGTTTTGCGCACTCATCATGATGATCGGGAGTTGCGGCCGGCGCTGCTTGATCCGCGGCAGAAGATCCAGCGTATTCTCGTCCGGCAGCACCACGTCGAGGATGGCGACATCGCCGGCACCGTCCTCCATCCATCGCCAAAGGGTCGACGCCATCCCCGTTGCCTGGACATGATACCCCTGGCGGGCAAGAGCCTTGGACACCACGGTGCGAATCCCCGCATCGTCATCGGCGAGCAGTACGGTCGGTTCGGTCATCGTGACCCTCCCGCCTTGGCCATGTCCGGCGGGATCCGGTAGGCAGGCAGATGGATGCGGAACAAAGTACCTCTCACCAAATTCTCGAATTCCACGGCCCCGCCATGGTCACCGATGATCTTGGCCACCAGGGGCAGGCCCAGACCGGACCCGGCATGCTTGGTCGAGACGAACGGCTCGAAGATATGCCCGGAGACATCAGCGCCGATGCCCGGTCCGTTGTCCTGGATACTCACCGTGATCGGAAGCTGAACGCGCTCGCTGCTGTTGGGCACGCGAATGGCGAAGCCGTGATGAAACTGCGTGGTGATCACCACCTCGCCATCCTCCGCCGGCGCCGCTTCAACGGCGTTCTTGATCAGGTTCAAAAAGACCTGCACCAACTGGTCACGATTGCCGTCGACCTCGGGCAGAGAGGGATCATAACGTTCGATAAACGTGACCTTGGCACCGAAACCGCTCTCCGCCAGGCGGCGAACCCGCTCCAGCACCTCGTAGATATTGACCGGCTCGCGTGCGAGCGGCTTCAAATCGGCGAATTGCTCCATCTGGTCGACCAGCGCACAAATGCGGTCCGTTTCATCACAAATCAGACGGATAAGAGGCCGCTCCTCTTCATCGACACCGGTTTCGAGCAGTTGCGCCGCTCCCCGAATTCCCGAAAGGGGGTTCTTCACCTCATGGGCCAAGGTAGCGCCAAGACCCGCGATCGAACGTGCACGCCCCCGATGGCTGTGATGATGGTTGAGACGCTGAGCCACCGAGCAGGGATGGAGCAGCACCAAGACATCGCCCGCCGGTTCCGACAGGGGGGAGACATGAACGTCCAGAAGATGGCTGACATCCCGGGTAAAGGGCAGCTCGACACCATAATCCGAAACACTGTTCCCTTCGGAGCAAACGCGGCGAATGCGATCAAGCAGCGGGCTGTCCTCCGGCATGATCTCCGCGAGCGGCTTATCGATAAGTACGGCTCTGCTCAAGCCGAGGAGCTGTTCGGCAGCAGGGTTGACGAAGATCACCTGCAACGCCTGTCCGACCACCAGAACGCTGCTCGGCATCGCATTGAGGATGACGGGCTCGATCGGCGGCAAGGCATCGCCGCCATATGAGGCCGAACGCTGTCTAATTCTTATGCACTCCCGATTACTGCACAAAATAGGGGCAAAAGATACGCGCCGGGAAAGCCGGTGGCAAGATCCCGAACGGGACGCTAACACTGGTGGTATGACCACCTCATTTGGTTCCCGCCGCGACCGCTCGGGTCGACGGTATGCGGCCAAGCTTCGCGGGGCTCGTTTGCTGATGTCTCGCAACGAGCACCGCAAGGGTTCCGGGAGATTTGCGTGCAGAGCTGCATCGCCATTATCGTCGCATCAGGCCGCGGCACGCGTTTCGGCAGTGAGCGGCCGAAGCAATATCTGCCGCTGCTCGGCAATCCGATGCTTAGGCAAACCCTGAAAGCCTTTGCCGACCACCCCAGGGTTAGCGGTGTTCGCGCCGTGATCCATCCGGACGACCAGGCGATCTATCACGAGGCGGCCCACGGGCTGGATCTGATGGACCCTGTTTTCGGCGGCGATACAAGGCAGGATTCGGCGCGTCTCGGCCTGGAAAGCCTGCTCGACCGCCCTCCCGGCAAGGTGCTGATCCATGACGGCGCCAGGCCGCTGATCGGCGCACCGGTCATCGATCGGGTGATCGACGCCCTGGACCGCCGAGACGGTGCGGTGCCGGCTTTGCCGGTCGCCGACACCCTGAAACGGGCCGAGAATGGTGTGGTCGGTGAGACCGTCGATCGGCAGGGCCTTTTTCGCGCGCAAACGCCCCAAGGCTTTGCCTATCGGCCCATCTTGGAAGCCCACCGGCAAATGAAAGGCCATGCCATGACCGACGACGCCGCCGTTGCCGAGGCATGCAAGCTTGGCGTCACCATCGTCGAAGGCGACGAAGGCAATCTTAAGATCACGGAGGTCGACGATCTCGAGCGTGCCGAACGTCAGTTGAGCGCCGGCCTTCGCGCACGCACCGGCATGGGCTTCGACGTCCACCGTCTGGAGCCCGGCGATGGTCTCATCCTGATGGGCCTGACCCTGCCCGAACCGTTTTGCATGATCGGCCATTCCGATGCCGATGTGGGCCTGCACGCGATCACCGACGCCCTGCTCGGCGCCCTGGCGGTGGGCGATATCGGCAGCCATTTTCCACCGAGCGATCCCCAGTGGAAAGGCGCCGACTCGACCCTTTTCCTGCACCATGCCGCCGATCTTATCTGTGAGGTCGGCGGCCTGATCGAGCATGTGGACATCACCCTGATCTGCGAGCGCCCGAAGATCGGCCCCTATCGCGCCCGGATGGTCGAGCGCCTGGCCGAACTGCTGGCGCTTCCCCAGCATCGCGTGAGCGTCAAGGCCACCACGACCGAACGGCTGGGCTTCACCGGGCGCGGCGAAGGCATCGCCGCGCAAGCCGTCGCCACCGTCCTGCTGCCAGGCTAGTGGAATGTCCGCAGCATTTGATTCCCGCTTCCATCGTCAAGATCGCCGGTATGCGCCCAAGCTCAAGAGCGTCATGGTTGGGACTCCTCCGTTGAGGACACACCACTAGGCCATGCCCCTCATTGGCAAACCTGGCTCCGCCGCAAGCAACTTGGCAACCTTGCTTGCCACCTGGTTTCATATCGGCCATCTGCCCAAGGCCCCCGGCACCTACGGATCGATCGCCGCCCTGCCCTTCGCCTGGGTTCTGATGACTTTGGGCGGTCCCTGGCTGCTTTTGCTGGCAACGATTGTCGTGTTCACCCTCGGTCTCTGGGCCGCAAAACGCTATATGGCCGAGGTCGGCGGGCATGACCCGGGCGCTGTCGTCATCGACGAGGTGGCCGGCCAGTGGCTGACGCTCCTGGCAGCGCCGCTGAGCCTGCCGGCTTTTCTCCTGGGCTTCGTTGCCTTTCGTTTTTTCGATATCTTCAAACCGTGGCCGATCAGCTGGCTCGACCGGCATGTACTCGGAGCCTTCGGCGTGATGATCGACGACGTCGTCGCCGCCCTTTATGCTGGCATCGTGGTGTTCCTGGCTGCCGGATTGCTGAGCCTATGACCTTCTCCCCAAAAAACCTTGAACTCGCCGCCGAGATCATCGCGACCTGCACAGCGAAAAAAATCAAACTGGCAACCGCGGAATCCTGCACCGGTGGCCTGATCAGTGCCTGCCTAACCGAGATCGCAGGCTCGTCGGCGGTGCTTGATCGCGGTTTTGTCGTCTACAGCAATCAGGCCAAACAAGACCTTTTGGGTGTGCCCGCCGATCTGCTCCTGCGCTTCGGCGCCGTAAGCGAAGAGGTCGCCCGTGCTATGGCCGAAGGGGCGCGGACGCGCGCCGGCGTTGACTTGGCGGTGGCGGTTACGGGGGTTGCGGGGCCTGGCGGCGGATCGCCTGGGAAACCCGTCGGGCTGGTGCATCGGGCACTGGCAACGGAGAATCGAACCGAGCATGTCCGGGAAGTCTTCGACGGCGATCGCCGGATGGTGCGGGAGGCCACGCTCCAAGCTGCGCTTGAGCACATCAAAAAGGCGATCAGTTGAAGCCGTGGTGATCTCTTGTGCCTTCGGCCAACTGGGTCCAGTCTGGTCTTTTCAAGACTAACTCATGTTGAATGAAGGAAAAAACCATGTCAGTCGCCCGCGTTACCGAAATTATCGCAAGCTCGCCAAAAAGCTTCGAGGACGCCGTCAAGGTCGGCATCAAGCGCGCTACGAAAACGCTGAAGAACGTCAAAGGTGCCTGGGTCAAGAGCCAAAAGGTGGTGGTCAACAAAAACAAAATTGTCGAATACCGGGTCAATCTGGACGTCACCTTCATTCTCGACTAGCGGATCTGCCGAGGGCGGTGGTGTGCCTGATGATCGAGGCATGCCGTCGCCTGCCGCTCTGCCTATAAAAAACCAAGAGGCCCGACCAGTGACAACCACCATCCGCAACACTGCCAAGGAGCGCCTTCTCGCCGGCGAGCTTGCGATCGGCATCGGCCTTCGCCAGGCGCGCACCGTCGACATCGCCAAGATCATGAAAACCGCAGGCTTCGATTGGCTGTTCATCGATCAGGAGCACAGCGCCATGAGCCTGGACGATGCCGCCCAGATCTCATGCGCCGCCCAGGATGCCGGCATCACCCCGATCGTGCGTGTGCCGGGCTTCGAGCATTACCACGCCGCCAAGGCCCTGGATGGCGGCGCTCAGGGAATCGTCGTGCCCCATGTCGACACGCCCGAGATCGCCGCGTCCATGGTGCGGCACTGCCGCTACCCGCCGATCGGCAAACGCTCGGTGACCGGCGCCCTCCCCCAGCTCGATTTCGCCTCCATACCCCTTGGCGAAGCGGCTAAAGCCGTCAATGAGTCCACCCTGGTCGTCTTGATGATCGAAACCGAAGAAGCGGTTGCCAATGCTGCCAAGATTGCAGCCACGCCGGGGGTCGATATCCTCCTGGTCGGCGCCAACGATCTGAGCATGGAACTCGGTATTCCCGGCGAGCTGGATCATCCCAGGATGATCGAGGCCCTGGAGACGATCGTCACGGCTTGCAAGGCGAACGGCATCTATCCAGGCCTCGGCGGCATCTATCAATCCCCCTTGATCGAGCGCTGCGTCGCCATGGGTTTCCGCTTTATCCTGACCGGCAGCGATCTCTCCCTGATGCTGGGTGCCGGCAAGACCAAAACCGCCGAGATCAGAGCGTTACCGGTTGTTTAGTTTTTCCGGACAGCACCAGCTCTCTCCCCCTCCCAGCCACCCGACAGCGTACCCGGACAATATCCGGGGATTGGGATGGGGGAGAGAGCTGGAACGGAACCCAATCAAACCGGGCTGCGGCGGGCTTTCGAGCTTAGCAGCGAAGCAAGGCGCGCCGAAAGGGCGACGGGGTTGGTGCCCCATTTGACGGCACGTGCTGCGAGCCACTGACCTTTGTCCCTCAGGCCACCTGGCAGCCGCCCTCTCGCCTTCAAAAACATCCGCCGGCGATCACGCTCATAGGCAGCTCTGTGGTCGCCATTATTAGCGATCGAGCCGGTGATCGATGATTCATAGACGCGAAAAGCCGACCAGAATTTATTGACGCGAAAGAATCGCTTCCCCGCAAGCGCCATGTCCAGCCACAGCTCACCGTCCCAGCAGGTGCGATTGTCGCTATTGAAGCCGCCGGCGACATCGAACGCCCGCGCTCGAAAGAAGGTGGATTGCTGCAGCAGAACGACGCCGCCATAGAGATAACCCCAAAGGCTGAAACGGTCGGTGTACATCCGCCTGATGGGTTGACCTTCGGCGTCGATCAAATGGCCATGCCCGGAGATGATGTCGGCTTCGGGATGATCATGAAAGGCCTGAACAACCCCGGCGAGCGCACCCGGCTTCAAGACGTCGTCTGCATTGAGAAAGCCGTAGATATCGCCTGAAGCGCGCTCGAATCCTTTGTTCAGACCATCTGCCGGACCGTCGTCGCGCTCGAGGACCACCTCGCTGATTCTGTCCCTGTAGCTTTCGATGATCGAACGACTGTCATCGGTTGAACCGGGATCAACGAGGATGTAGTCAAGATCGACCTTTTCCTGTTCAACGACGGATCGGATCGCCGTTTCCAGGAACTGGCCTTGATTAAACGACAGCGTGACAATCGAAACCTTCATGCCCGCTCTTTCCCGATCATGCCATTGAGCCCCATTTAAGCACCTCGCAATGACTGAAGCCAATCAAACCGCAAGTTGACAAAAAACCTATAACTAGGATATTAAACCTACGCCTGTTCTTTCCCACCCTTCAAAAAGTGGACCAAGAAATATGGTAAGTGCCATTGATCCAACCAAACCCCTGGACGGCGTGCCTGCCGTCAAGACCGATTTGCGCAACAACCTCCAGGCTGCCAAGGACGAGATCGAGGCACTTCAAAATCAGAGCATTCTCGGGCAAAGCGGTGATGTTACCATCACAGCCCTTGCCGAGCAGGCAAGCCCCGCCAGCAGCGCCAAGATTGCAGTCGAGCAAACCGATGGTTCCTTCAGAAGCGTCGCCCTCTCCAATCTTCCTGTTGTCTCATCCGGCAGCGGGGATGGAACGATCAATGTCCAGGCCTCCCCGTTCAATGCCGCGGGTGATGGCACCACCGACGACACGAGCGCCATCCAAGACGCCATCAATGCCACCGCCAACGATGGCGTGGTCTATTTGCCGCCTGGAAATTATTCCGTCAACCGCCTGAACGTACCCCATGGTCGGGCGATCAAGTTCCAGGGCGCCAGCCCCTGGGCCTCGACGCTGATCGGCCGCACGGCCGGCGAAGACATCTTCCGGATTACCGACCCTGGCGGTGCCACGGTCCAGGACCGTTTCAATCGTGTGCATGTCTACGACAATCTGGGCTTCGTCCTGAACACCGGATCCGGCAGCCAGGATCTCACCACCGGGCTCAATCGCTGCACCACCGCAGGCATGGCCGTCGGTCCCTGCTGTATCGCCTATGTCACCGACTTCGTGCCGTCGGGAATCGGTGATCCCGGCATCAATGCCGCCTGGCTCCACAGCTTCGGCGTGGTCAGCAATTGCGTCGTGAACGTCACGGCCAAACATGGCAATCACGGCTGCGGGTTCATTCACCATGGTGCCAATCACTATGGCTGGACCTATCAGAATATCTGGATCGAAGGCAGCCATTACGGGATTACCGACAGCCTGCCGTTCGCGCGGCGGGTCACCTTCTCCGCGGCCAATGACCGGTTCACGGTCAGCAATGGCGCCAACCCGTTCCAGAACGGCCAGACCTTGTTCGTCTCGGCGCATAACGCCACAGGCGGCATGCCCGGCGGCTTCAACCGCTTCCAGGTTTATCATGTGGTCAATCGCAACGGCACCAGCTTCCAGCTTTCAACGTCCAGCGGCGGCGGCGCCGTGAATGCCAGCAGCAATGGCAGCGGCGCCATCTATGTCTACGGCGCCGCCGACTTTGCCGGCGAATATGCCCCGGACGGCGTCTCGATCGATCGCGTCACCCATTATTCCGGTCGCTGCCCGATTTCCATCACCAACACCGAAAACCTGCATATCGGCCGGGTCGACAGCTATTCTGCCGTTGCCGCCCTTCATCTCTATGCAGTCGAAAGCCTGAACCGCAAAGAGCATATCGGGCCGGTGGTCGATGCCTATTATTCGGAAAGCCCCCAAGGCGCCACCATGCCGCCGGGCGAAGATATCGTTCACATCGACGCCGTCTCCGGATCGATCGGCTATATCCAGATCCGGGGCGAGAGCGGCAATGTCACCGATCCGCCCGTCCGCTTTGCCGGGCGCGGTTATCGGGTTAACGGTCTCGACCTGATTTCGAGCTTTTCCCAAGCCCAGCCTGCCATCATCCTCGACGGCGACAATATCGGCCTCTTCGGCCGCGTTCATACCGCTTGCACCCTTACCGACAATGGCAGCGACAACTACTACCTGCTGACCCAGGACGGGGGAGGTTGGAAGTTCCAGAGCACCAGCCCTTTCGCCTAGCGGGAGCATCCGGCTCGGGTGGTGCTTCTGCACGATCCGAAGGCCAACCGCGTGCGCCCCTCCCGCAGAGAAGACGCTCCCGCAGACGCCTGCCGCGGACTTCTATTAGACGGCGGCCCAAAAGGAGGAGGTCAAGCACCCGGATACCAAGGTCTTCACGTCACCGAACGCAACGGCGACGCTCAAGAGCATAGTCCGATCAAGCAAATCGGATCCGGCTCCAGAGGGGGGTTAGTGTCAGAGTATGTTGATTTCGTGCCGTTCTAACCCATGAGGCGAACATTGTCTGATATCTAACAACATTTCGAAAATATGAGACAAACGCTTGAAGACGCTTGCGGCCGGCCCCGCTCTGGACTATCAGGGCGTTGGTCGGCCGTCTCAATTTAATCGCATTAGTCGAATCCGATGATCTCAAGCCCATCGGATTGCTTTAGAACACCGGCGTGTACCGACCAATATTTTTGGCCTATCGTCCTGTTTGATCATTGTGGGGTGTATCGATGCGGATCTTGCATGTCATTCCGACCATGTCCGCTCGTTATGGTGGCCCGGCCAAGGCTTGCCGGGAGATGTCGGCTGCCCTGGCGGACCGCGGCCATCAGGTGGAAATCTTCACCACCAACTATGATGGTTTCGGCGGCTATGTCGAACCTTCGGTCCAACCACTATCCGACCATCACCCCAATGTCCCGGTTCACACCTTTCCCGTCGACCTGCCGCCGGATTATTTCCGTATTTCCAGACCGCTGGCCCAAGCACTCAGCGCCGAGATCAAGCGCTTTGACGTCGTTCACATCCATTCGCTCTATCTGTTCACGACACTGGCCGCGGGCTTCTATGCCAGGCGCCATGGCGTGCCGGTCATCATTCGTCCCCATGGAAGCCTCGATCCCTATCTCTATCCCCGCCATCGCGGGCGCAAGTTTGTCGTCGAAGCTCTCTATCAGAACCGCCTGTTCAAGCGGGCCGCCGCCGTTCACTACACCACGGCCGAGGAGCGAAAGCTCGCCGCTCCCTACACCTTCAACCGTCCCGGCTTCGTCGTCCCGCTCGGGCTCAATATGGAAGACTACCGCCCACTGCCGCCCCGCGGCACCTTCCGCGAGCGCTTTCCCGAGACGAGGGACAAATCGATCCTGTTGTTTCTAAGCCGGATCAACTTCAAGAAGGGCCTGGACATCCTGGCCAAAGCCTACGGCAAGATCGCCAGGAGCCGTGACGACATTCACCTGGTGATCGCCGGCCCCGATAACGATGCCTTCAAGCCTGAGGTCGAGAACATGCTGACCTCGGCAGGCGTGCGCGACCGGACCACCTTCACCGGCATGCTGGTGGGCGAGGACAAGCTTGCCGCCCTTCGCGATGCCGACCTCTTCACGCTCCCCTCTTACACCGAAAATTTCGGCATCGCCGTCATCGAAGCGATGGCCTGCGGGCTGCCCGTAGTCATTTCCGACAAGGTCAATATCTGGCGTGAGATCAAGGACGGCGGCGGTGGTGAAGTCGAGCCTCTCGATCCCGACCGGTTCGCCGGCCGCATCATCGACATGCTGGCCGACCGCGAGCGCCTTAAATCCTATGGTGAGCGCGGTATCGAAACGGTCACCAACCTGTTCGACTGGCCAACCATCGGTCAGCGCCTGGAGGCGGCCTACCAGGCCGTTGTCGATGGCCGTTCACCGGAACATGCCTGACACCGATTTTTATGGAGATTGGCCTGTCTCAGGTGTATCGGCTCTAAGGCCAAGCCGCCTGGAATAGGTCAAGAGCCGGTTTGGTTGGTTTGAGCTCCCACAACCAAACGAACCCGAAAACCGCACCGACACTGACGTCAGCGCAAAGCACCGCATCGCTTTCACCGAGCAAGCTTCGAAGATTTCTGGATAGCCGGATCAGTCAGCTTGACCAGCGGCACGTTCTGTTCCGGCGATCTGAAGAGAACGTCACTTAGGAAAGCCGTTCAATGTTGATCGTGAGTGTCTTTCGGTCCGGCGCGTCCTTGGGGCCGTTGATCGGCGCCACCTGATGCCAGGAATTGTAGGTCTTGATGAAGAGGATGCATTGATTGGCATGGAAGGGGTAGGAGTGAACGATGTCGACGCCTTCGAAATCCATGTAGTTGTTGGCTTGATTGTAGATCTTCGTGCGATCCTTCGGCAGGCAAACCTGCGTGCCGCCGCCCCAATCCTGGTTCCACTGATCCGGGGGAAGGATCGAAAACACCAGCGTGATGATCTTTCCCGGGGCATCGGTGTGGGGGCGAATATGGCCGCCGTCCGGACCCATCATCGAGAATTCGAAGCGTGCACTGAGCTCGTCCCGGCCGAGCACCCTCGACATCAGGCTCCGCCTGCGGCTTTCGCGTTTCGATACGACACTATAGCCGGTCTGCTGCAGATCAACGTGCTTGTCGTCGAAGAACTTGAGGAGATCGGCGATAAATCTGTTCGATTTGACGTAGGCGTGAAAATCCTTCCAGACAGGCTCCCGTGCAACGAAATCGCGATATTTCCGTCCGTTGTTCCGCTCGGACAACGAATATTTCTTACCTTTCTTGGGCTTGTATTCAAACAGGTCCTTCGGCGGAAAACGATCGCAGAGTTCCTGATACCTATTGGAAGGAAAGACATTCTCCGCGTAACAGATAGGATAGGGCTCATAGCGAAAGTCGCTATTTGTGAAATCGAACATTCATCGGTGCTCCATATGGACCCGCGTGTGATTTTCTGCTGATTTAACCATCCTAATAGGATTTGGAAAGTGAATATCCGCTGAACTCGGGGTGGAATGACCCGGTTCGCCGCGGTCGAGGCCCCACTCCTTCCCCTTATTGTTTCCCAGATAGCCGCCGGAGCAAGCACGCCCATGACTGTGCAGCAGGCCTCGCTCGACCGAAGCCAGGAAACCGACAGCCGCTATGCCTGGTGGCGGCTCCTGGCATCGGTGGCTCTTTCCACGATCGGCGGAATCGGTATCTGGTCGACCGTCGTCGTGCTGCCATCGATCGAAGTGGAATTCGGGGTCGATCGCGGCGGTGCTTCCCTCCCCTATTTCGCAACCATGCTCGGGCTTGCCGTGGGCGGCATCACGATCGGCCGCCTCAGCGACCGCTTCGGCATCATGCCATTGTTGATGTTCAGCAGTGTCATGTTGGGTGCCGGCTACGTGGTTTCCGCCCAGGTGACGGGCTATTGGCAATTCGTCCTCGTCCAGGCCGTCATGATCGGCATGCTCGGCGCATCAGCGAGTTTCGGCCCGCTGGTCGCCGACATATCCTTATGGTTCCGGCGACGCCGCGGTATCGCGGTCGGCATCGTTGCCAGCGGCAATTACCTGGCTGGAGCGATCTGGCCGCCGATCCTGGAACAGATGATTGCCGATATGGGCTGGCGCCAGACTCATAGCACCGTCGGCCTATTTTGCACGGCTGCCATGCTGCCCCTTTGCCTGGTACTGAAAAGGAGATCGAGCACGATTCGAGAAGGCTCGCCGGACAACGCACCAACCAAGGCGACCACGACCGGCCTCTCCCCCAAGATGCTCCAGGCACTCCTTGTGGTGGCCGGGCTTGCCTGCTGCGTTGCCATGTCCATGCCGCAGGTCCACATCGTCGCCTACTGCCTCGATCTCGGCTACGGCACCGCAAGGGGTGCAGAAATGCTCTCGATCATGCTGGCACTCGGCATCGTCAGCCGGCTGGTTTCCGGCTGGATCGCCGACCATATCGGCGGCCTCGGCACCTTAATTCTCGGCTCAACGCTCCAATGCCTCGCACTCTTTCTCTACCTACCCTTCGATGGTCTCGCCCCACTCTACATTGTTTCGGCGATCTTCGGGCTCTCGCAAGGAGGGATCGTGCCGAGCTATGCCCTGATCGTTCGGGATTACTTCCCGGCGAAAGAAGCCGGCGCACGGGTTAGCCTGGTCCTGATGGCAACCGTTGTCGGCATGGCTCTCGGAGGATGGATGTCCGGCGAGATCTACGATCTTACCGGATCCTATCAGGCCGCCTTCCTAAACGGGATTGCCTGGAATCTCCTGAACATGTCGATCGCCTTTTGGCTTCTGTTCCGTCCCAAGCCACTAGCGCCAACACCTGCCTAGGTGGGATGCCCACCTCATTTACCTCTCCACTCCTGCCAAGATCGGCGGTATGCGCCACGTTAAGAGGATGTAGGCAGGACCTCCGTATCGAACGTACCGCTAGAACAAGCTGCCCTGCGCCGGCTCGATAGGGCGGTCGATCGGTTCGAGGATGCTGGGATCGTCATGTGCGGGCTTGTTGACCCGCTCACCGATCATCACGGTTTCCAGCCAACCCTCCGGGCAAGGCTTCATGAGCCTGGCTGGATCCACGGTCGGATCCAGCCAGGCTTTATAGTCTTTCTCTCCGAGAATGACCGGCATGCGATGATGGATCGAGGCAAGTTTCAGGTTGGCCGTGGTGGTTACGATGGTGCAGCTCTCGACCGCGCCGGTCTCCTCACCCGGCTGCCATTGCTCATGGAGGCCAGCGAAGGCAAAAGCCTTGCCGTCAGCCTTCCGTATGAGAAAGGGCTGCTTTGGTGATTTGTTGGAACCGTCTGAGGGTGCTTTCCATTCGAAAAAGCCATCCGCGGGAATGAGGCAGCGGCGTCGCTTATAGGCGTCGCGATAGGACGGCAGCCGATGCACGGTCTCAGCGCGGGCATTGATCATCTTGTAGCCCACATTCGGGTCCTCGGCCCAAGACGGAACCAACCCCCAGCGGACGGACGCCAGTTCCCGCCCGGCAAAGCCCCCACCCTGCCCCGTTTCAGCTGCCGGCCTCACGATGGCAACATCTTGAGAAGGCGCGATATTGTAACGGGGGCGCAGGTTGGGGCGCTGCTCGAAATCGAACAGCCGCTGCAGCTCATCGATCGAGCTTTTGAGCATGAAACGACCACACATGGGCAAACCTTGTGATTTAATCAGGCGGACCCGATTGATATCCCAGAACCAAGAGGCAGAGACAACCTCAGCAGCAGGGAGCAAGATCGTTGCAGCCTAATATCGTCGCAAGAGCAGTCCCCAAGGCGTCGGAACTGATCCCTCATTCGCATTAACCTTATTGTTGTATTTTTGCCTCTAACCATCAGGAATGATACTATTTTACAACATATGGATCCATCAAGCGCTTGTCTTCTCCTCCGAATCGATCAAGAATCCGCGACATGCTGATCATCAGATTGAACGGTCCGCGGCCACGCCGTCGGTGTTTGATTGGTTGGAGAATATCATGAACCTTGCTGGCTCCCCGCTTTGGCGGCAGATTTCCGTCTTTTGCTTTTCGCTTGTATTGGCCTTGGGCGTTCGAACAGCGATGGCCGGCCCCGACGTCGATGCGGCGCGCGCTGTCATCCAGGATTTGGGTACCGAGGTCCTTGAAGTCCTGGGCCCCGAGGGGCAAAAGGATGAGCAGCAGCTCGAAAAACTGACCAAGCTTCTTAAGGAAGCCATCGATCTGGACATGACCGGCAGGCTTATCCTTGCCAGGAACTGGCGCCAGGCTTCAGAGGAGCAACGCCAAGCTTACCTGGATCTGTTCCGTCCCTACGCGCTCGATAATCTCGCCTCTAAAATCCGCGCATCCAGTGCAGAGATTCCGCTTGAGAATTTCGAAATCGTGAAGGGCGAAGCCGTTGGCAAGAGTGATGTCCTAGTATCGACGGATCTTTACTGGCCTGGCTATCCTCCCTATCGCCTTGATTGGCGCCTGCGCAGCCAGGAAGACGGCAGCCTTCAGGCTATCGATGTCCTGGTGGAAGGCATCAGCATGGTCGTTACCCAGCGCGCCGAATTCGCCTCAGTCATCGAGCGCGGTGGTCTCGACAGTCTGCTTGATCGGATGCGCGATCAGGTCAAGCGCCAGCTCTGAAGGCGCCAGCCTCCCTGTCGTTCAAGTTAAGCTGCCAGCTTGAGAAGCCCCCCGGCCAAGGTATTTGGCCGGGGGGATTTTCTTTTCGGGGCAACAATATGGCTCCCTTGAACCAGCGCCTAGCGCATATCCCTGGCAGGTCGATCCAACCCTCTCCCCCACCCAACCACCCGATAGAGTCGGTACGTTGGGGTGACTGGGCGGGGGAGAGGGTTGGCACCGCGTAAGCCTCAACCGGAAACGCTCTGGGAGCTTTGCTCAGAGGAAACCGGTTGCCAGCCTGAACATCAGCCCGATAATCAACCCCGCGAACAGCAGGCCGGCAAGGGCTGGCCAGATTCCAAAGCTCTTGCTGTCGTCTACCCGTTCCTGATCCATCTTTTATCATCCACGCTCATTCACACGGCTGCCACAAACTCAACGCCCGGCGCTAGTTCAGGAGTTTGGGGAGCCAAAGGGCGATCTCCGGGAAGAACATCACCAGCAGCAGGCCGATGATCTGCAGACCGATGAACGGAAGCACTGAGGCGAAAATCTGCTGCAGCGTGATCTCAGGCGGGGCGACCGACTTCAGCCAGAAACAGGCGGGACCGAAGGGTGGCGAGAGAAAATAGATCTGGATGTTCATCACGAACAGCACGCCAAACCAGACGGCAGCCCAAGAAGGCTCCAAACCAAGTTCCGGCGCCATGTCGACCACCACGGGCGCAAAGATCGGCACGGTGATGAAAACGATCGCGATCCACTCCATGAACGTCCCAAGCACCACCAGGATAAGCATCATCATGAAGATCACACCGCGCGGCGGCAGATCGAGACCGGAGAACAGCGAGCGCATGAAGTCGCCGCCGCCAATCAAATTGTAAATGCCGACGAAGCTAACGGCACCGACGATCAGCCAGATGATCGTACCGACGGTCGACATGGTCTGGGTAAGCGCGCTCTGCAGAAGCGTCCAGTCGAAGCGAAAGCGGACAAGGGCTATGAAAATCGCCCCGAACACCCCCACACCCGCCGCTTCGGTCACCGATGCGATGCCCGCATAGATCGAGCCCATGACGCAGGCGATCAGCATGATGGAGAGGATCACCGCCACCAGGCGATTGGTGGAAAGGGATGTATCGCCCCCGGTTTTCGCCGCGACTTCCTCCGCCGTGGGTGCAAGACTAGGGTTAAGCGCGCAGCGCACCAAAATGTAAATCACGTAGAACAGCGCCAGCAGCAGTCCCGGAATGACGCCCGCCATGAACAGATCACCGATTCCGACCTGGGCGGACAGGCCATAGACGATCATCACGATGCTGGGCGGGATCAGGGTCGCGAGCGAGCCGGACGCGCAAATCGTGCCGATACTGAGATTTCGGTCATAGCCAAGCCGAAGCATCTGCGGCAGTGCTACAAGGCCGAGCATGACGATTTCACCGCCCATGATGCCGGACATCGCTGCCATGACCACCGCAACCACCACGGTCTGGACCGCAACACCACCGCGAAGCTTTCCAGCAAAGATCGACATGGCGTCGAAGAGGTCCTCGGCGATTCCGGCTTTTTCCAGGATCGATGCCATCAGCACGAAGAGGGGCACAGCCACCAAGGGATAACTCTCGAGGAGGCCGAAAGCGTTGGTCGAGACCAGATAAAGGCCCTTCGGGCCAAAGAACAGCAGCGCGCAGACGATGGAAATCAGGAGCGTGACCACGCCGAGCGGCATGCCGGTCGCCATCAGGGCAATCAGCGCGATGACGATGCCGATGCTGACCGTGCCGATTTCATAGTCGCGAAGGTTGATGATCTGGCGCGGATCAAGGGCAGCACCAAGCTCGGAGAGCGATCCGCTGAGCCCAGCGGCGGCGCCATCGCTGTAGTGCGCGGCGAGAAGAATCGCCAGGCGGAGAAACATCAGCCCGCCGGCGATCAGGATGATCGTCGACCATATGTCGGAGCGGACATGCCGATGCAGATTGGTGAGAAGCTGGGCGAGATAGACGATAGCGCCGAGCAGCAAAGCCGTCTTCAGCAGCATCGGCTGCGGCGAGTTGAAGGCGCTGCCGTAACGCTCGACGATATCGATGGATTTCAGCGCCTGGACCATGGTGTCGCTTGCCAGGAGATAGAGCGCGAACACGCCGACGACCATGCCCAGAAGATCGAGCCACCACCGGACATTGTCGGTAGCCATCAGATAGAAAACGGTGATGCCGATATGGCGTTTATGGGCGGTAACGTAACCGACCGAGAGCATCCAGGCGGTGGCGCAAAGCACCATCACCACCTCGAACACCCAGCTCGTCGGCGCATCGAACACATAGCGCGCCACCACCTCCCAAAGGGTGACGAACGCGCAGATGATATAGAACTGACCGACCGTCAGGCCCAGAAACCGGCTGAAGCTGTCGATGGCTGCCGTGAGCGTCTGGATCAGACCGGATTTATGTCGGTTTATCGAAGCCTGAGCCATCCCGCTCCCCCGCCCAGCCATCCGATATCATCCGCACACCAAATCTGCTGGCTGGGCGGGGGAGCGGGATGGCTCAGTGTCATCAATCATGAAGAGAAGAATGAAGGGGGAAACGTTCCCCCTTCACCTCGCGGTCACTCAATCCAGGAGACCAATGCGCTTCATGTAGGTGAGGTGAGCGTCCAGAGCTTCCTTGGCCAGCTCCGACTGGGCACCAAAATCCTCCCAGGCGCCGACGGCCAGTTCACGGAACTTCTTACGGTCTTCAGTTGACCAGTCGGTCACCGTCATCTCGGGATCGGCCTTGTCGCGGGCGACCAGGTCGCGGTCCTGAAGATCGGCGTCCCGGCGCATGGCGTCATAGGCAGCCGAATACCAGGCCTCCAGCGAGCGCTGCTCGGCCGGGCTCAGCCCCTCCCAGACGTCCTTGTTCACGATGAACTGCAGAACCGCCATGGAATGGATGCCGGGATAGACCGGAAATTTCGCGACCTTGTGCATGCCCGACGCATCATTGTTGACGTAGGCGGATGCATCCGCCGCATCGACCACGCCTTTTTCAAGGGCGGTGTACACCTCGGAGAACGGCAGGGAGACAGGCGAAGCACCGGCGCGCTTGAAGACCTCGGCCGCCAAGCCTTCCGGTGAACGAATCTTGACGCCCTTCAGGTCAGCAACGCCGTTGATGGGAACCTTGGAAACCAGAGCCTCCTTGGCATAGGGACCGCAACCGATCACATGGACATTGCCGTCGGCATATTTGTCGTAGAGCTTCTGCAGGATCTCCTTGCCGCCGGCATGCATGCAGAATGTACGCACCTGATCGACCGTGTCATAACCAGCAATCAGATCGCCGATGATGGCAAAAGCAGGATCGCGTCCCGAAAAATAGGATACAGCGTTCAGATCACCATCCAGGATACCATTGGCCACCGCATCGATGGTCTCACGATGGGGCACCACCGCCTTGGTCGCCAGCACCTCGATCTCGAGCGAACCACCGGTCATCTCCCCGAGCTTCGGGCCCCACTGCTCGGTCATGAACCGATGTGCCCAGTCCCCTGCGCGCGAACTCGCCTGCACCTTCAACGTCTTCGCCTCGAGCGCGCCGCTCGGGGCAAGACCTGCCAGAGCCACACCGGCGACCAGCGTCGCCAAAAATCCTATTCTCATAAGCTCATCCCTGTTTCCGGTTTTTCTAAATCTTATCATCAGCGACTCTTGTGGAGTTTGTCAAAGCGGGAAGAGTTCCGCTGCGTGAATTTGTCTTAGCGGGCCGTACCTTGGAGGGGTTCCCCCCAATGTTCCCCTGGCATGTCAAGGTCCAGTCAACGCCCCGGCCCGCGGCCGGTTAGAGGCGTTCGCCGCCTTGCATGGGGGAAAACCTCACTGGCATGATGTTTTTCTGGGTGAGGCGACCATCAGCCGTGCGGCGAATAACGGTCAGGATCTGAGCGCCATCGGCGGGGCCAAGCGGGATGACCAGGCGACCGCCGGGTTTGAGCTGGCGCAGCAGCGGTATGGGGACGTGGTCGAGGCTTTCCTTGATGATGATCGCATCATAGGGGGCGTATTCCGGCCAGCCTTCATAGCCGTCACCGGCCTGAACCCGGACGTTGACGTCCTTGCGATGCTTGAGCATGCGGGCTGCCTGGTCGGCCAGCGGCTCGATCACCTCGACGCTGTAAACATCCTTGACCAGATGGGCCATCACCGCGGCGTGATAGCCGGCCCCCGTGCCGGTCTCGAAGATCACGTCGTCGGGCTTCAACTCGGCCAAATGGGTCATGAGCGCAATGAGCAAAGGTGCGGCCAGGTTTTGTCCATGCCCGATCGGCAACGGGTGGTTGTTATAGGCATAGGCCCTGATCTCAACCGGCACGAAGTCATGCCGCGGCACGATGCGCATCGCCTCCAGCACGCGCGGGTCAATCGCCTCGATCCCGATTTCCCCGCTCAACAGCCGCACTTCTTCCTCGACCACCGCAACCATATGCTCCCGCGCCACCACATCGGGTGCAGCGCGCCCATCGGGTGCGGCGCGCACCTCGTTGACTTGCAAGACCATGGCCAGAAGGGATGTGAGCAGGCGGACGAACGTCGATGTTTTGCGGTAACGCTTGGTGGTCTGTTGTTCCGGCATGGTGTTACCTCACCGTCGACGACACACGCTCCTCTCTAAGGTAGGGGCGGCAAGACGACGACGGCAAGCCCAAACACCAATCTTAAGCAACCGGTCTGATCGTGTCAGTCGATCTTGGTACCAACGCCGGCTTCGGTGAAGATTTCAAGGAGGATGACGTGGGGGAGACGCCCATCCAGTATATGGGCGGACGAGACGCCTTCGCTCAAGGCTTTGAGGCAAGTTTCGAGCTTGGGAATCATACCGCCGGTAATGATGCCCGAGGTCATCAGCTCGCGCGCCTTTTCAGCGGTGAATGTCGGCATGAGCTGGCCATTACCGTCAAGCACGCCGGCCACATCGGTGAGCATGATCAGCTTTTTGGCATTGAGGGCGCCGGCAAGGGCGCCTGCCACGGTATCGGCGTTGATATTATAGGTCTCCCCTTCGGGGCCTGCGCCGATCGGGGCGATGATCGGAATGATTTCACTCTCGCACAGGACATCCAGGACCTGGGTGTTGATGCGGGCGGGCTCGCCGACGAAGCCGAGGTCCAGCACCTCCTCGATATGGCTGTCGCCATTGCGGACGGTGCGGGTGACCTTGGTGGCCTCAATCAGGCGGGAATCCTTGCCGGAGAGGCCGACCGCCTTGCCGCCGACGTCCTGGATCGCGGTCACGATCTGCTTGTTGATACTGCCTGCGAGTACCATTTCGACGATCTCGACCGTCGCCGAGTCGGTCACGCGCAGGCCCTGAACGAATTCGCTTTGGATCTTCAGCCGGTCCAGCATCGCCTTGATCTGCGGCCCGCCGCCATGGACCACGACCGGGTTGATGCCGACCTGCTTCAGGAGCACGACGTCACGGGCGAAATCCCGCGCAAGCTCGGGCGATCCCATGGCATGACCGCCATATTTGATCACAAAGGTGGAGCCTGCGAAGCGACGCATATAGGGCAGCGCTTCGATCAGGGTGGAGGCGGTTTGATGATGTCGGCTGTCGGTCATTTTTCGTGACAAGAAGTTGGGTGTTGCTAGGCAGGCAGGGCAAACTCGGCAAGCGCGGCTCTAAGGTCCGCAACACCAGCGCTGTCCTTGGCGCTGGTGGCGATTGGATCCGGGTGTGCACCGACCTTGTGCTTAAGGGTAGAGGCAACGTCCTGCAAGAGGATGGCGAGCGCGGTTGGCTTGACGAGATCGGCCTTGGTGAGGATGACCCGATAGGCAACCGCGGCCCCTGCCAGGATATTCATGTAGTCGAGGTCAACGTCCTTCAGACCGTGACGCGCATCGATCAGGATGCAGACGATACGCAGCGTCGGCCGCCCCTTCAGGTAAGTCTGGATCAGCCGGTGCCAGCTCTCGACGGTGGGCTTGGGGGCCTTGGCAAAACCGTAGCCCGGAAGGTCGGCCAGGATCAAACGGCCGCCCAGGTCGAACAGATTGATCTGCTGGGTCCGGCCGGGCGTGTTGGAGGTGCGGGCAAGCTGGCGGTGGTTGGTGAGCGTGTTGATCAGCGTCGACTTGCCGACATTGGAGCGCCCGACAAACGCCACCTCCGGTAACTCTGTGGCTGGCAACTGCCCGATCTTCGCCACACTCAACATGAAGTCGCAGGACTGTGCGAACAGGAGCCGCCCCGCCTCGACGGCCTCATCATCGAGTGACGGAGCGGTATCGACCGGGCTCATCTCAAGTCAACGCTGACCGCCGCGCGGTCATACCTTGACGCCCATGCGGCGCATGATGACCCATTGCTGCGCGATGGAGAGGACGTTGTTCCAGGTCCAGTAAATGACGAGGCCGGCTGCAAAGGTTGCGAACAGGAAGATGAACATCAGCGGCAGGAACAGCATCACCTTGGCCTGGACCGGATCGGCCGGCTGCGGGTTTAGCTTGGTCTGGAGAAACATGGTGATGCCCATGAGGAGCGGCCAGATCCCGATCATCAGGAAGCTCGGCGGATCGAAGGGGAGAAGCCCGAACAGATTGAAAATCGTGGTCGGGTCCGGCGCTGAAAGGTCCTGGATCCAGCCGTAAAACGGCGCGTGACGCATTTCGATGGAGACGAACAGCACTTTGTAGAGAGCGAAGAATACCGGAATCTGCACGATGATCGGCAGACAGCCGGACATCGGGTTCACCTTCTCTTTCTTGTAGAGCTCCATCATCTCTTTTTGCATGCGCATCTTGTCGTCGCCGGCCTGCTCGCGGATGCGGGTCATTTCCGGCTGCAGCTTTTTCATCGCACTCATCGAACGATAGGACTTGTTGGCGAGCGGGAAGAAGACGAGCTTGACCAGAAGGGTCAGCATCAAAATGGCGATGCCGTAATTGCCGGCGACACCGTAGAAGAAGTGCAGGATGTAGAAGAACGGCTTGGTGATCCAGTAGAACCAGCCGAAGTCGACGGCACGGTCGAAGAGCGGGATGTTGAACTGCTCGCTATAGGCGTCCAGGAGGTCCACCTCCTTGGCACCTGCAAACAGGCGATCCGTGACTTCGGCAGATCCGCCAGCCGGCACGCTCACGGCCTGCCTCAGAAAATCGGTCTGATAGCGATCCTGTCCCTCACTCAGATAATGTCGAAAATTGCCATCGAATTCGATTCCCTGATCCGGTATGAGCGCGGCTAGCCAATATTTGTCGGAGATGCCGATCCAGCCATTGCTGCTTTTGTGCTTGTATTCACCCTCCTCGGCAAGATCGTCGTAATCCACTTCCTCGAGTTGCTCGGACAGGACGCCGATCGGTCCTTCATGGAGAATGAAGAACCCGGAAATCTCAGGTGTTCCCCAGCGCCGAACCAGGCCATAGGGAAACAGCGTAACCGCCTGATTGCCCTGATTGCGCACCCGCTGGGTAACCGTGATCAAATAGTCGTTGTCGATTTCGAGCCGGCGTTCGAAAATCAGCCCCTGGCCATTATCCCAGCTAAGCGTAATCGGCTGATCCGGGCTCAGCTCCTTTCGATCAGCATTCCAAACGGTGTCCTTATTCGGCACGGCGGTCCCGGCGACTTCCGGTGTCCAGCCGAATTCCGCGAAGTAGGTATCCGGCGAGCCAGCCGGGTTGAACAGTGTTACGTTCTTCGAGTCCGGCTTCAGGGAAACTTTGTAATCGGACAATACGATGTCATCGAGCCTGGCGCCCTGAAGCGAAAATGAGCCGGTCACGCGGCCGTTGTCGATCGTCACCCGCTCATCGGTTTGCAGCACCTGCTCCCGGGATGCCGGCTGAGCAAGCCCGGTCGGCACGCTGCCGGGTGCCGCTGCCGGGGCAGTTGTCGACTGCCCAGGAGACGGTATCGGCGCCGGCGCTGCACCGGTGGACTGCCCGCTCTGCGCAGCCTGGCGCTGCTGTTCCTCCAGGATCCGCGGCATTTCATAGAAATATTGAAAGCCAATGATAATCGTCACGGAGAGGACGATCGCCAGGATCAGATTGCGCTGCTCGGGCATGATGTCCCGATCTCCTTAAAACGAAATCCGGCTGTCAAAGCCGTTTCTTGCATGAGCCTCATCGCCGCTTCGGTCACACCCCGTCAAGGCAGGCTTGTGTTCCGACGACACCGTCTTGGGTACCGGATCGAAACCTTGGCCTCCGAAAGGATGGCATCGGCCAACCCGATGGACCGCGAGCCAGCCGCCCTTTATTGCCCCGTGTTGCCTCAATGCGTCCAGAGCATATTCCGAACATGTCGGCAAATAGCGACAACGTGGCCCGATCCAAGGGGAAATCAACCAGCGATAAGCCCAAATCGGCAGGCTTAGGACATAGCCGCCGATGGAGAGTCCTTGCGCCGCTGCCTGCTCCTTGGCCTTGACGGTCCCGGTGGACGGGGCTTCGCCGTCAGAACCCGCCTGAAGGCTTGGCTGAGATCGTCGAGGAGTGCTTGAAACGGACATGTCAGGACTGCCGACCTTGCGACAAGCACGTAGTTGCATGACGCCATGGCCGCCTCCGGCAACAGGAGCCTGGCCGCTTCACGAAGCCGGCGTTTCGCGCGATTGCGGGCAACGGCATTACCGATACGGCGCGTCGCGGTGAAACCGAGGCCGGCCTCGCCCGACAACGACGGCTGATCTGCTCTGGAAGCAACCTGCAGGACAAAAGCGGGGGCCACCCACCGCTTGCCGCTGGCGGCTGTCGCCAGGAACTCAGGTCGGCGCTTGAGACGAACGACCCTGCAAGCAGGTTTTTGCTCACCCCCGGGCCGCAATTCGCCCTTATCGCCCAAATGCTCAGGCGGATAGGCGCTTTCGCCCCTTGGCCCGCCTGCGGGCAAGGACTCGGCGCCCTCCGACGGATGCTGAGCGTGCGCGAAAACCATGCCGCCGCTTGCGGACTAGGTTGCTTGGTTGGAATGTACGTTTCACGAGCTTTACCTTCGCCAATCCGGCCTTTGAACCGGTGCGGTGTATAAGATGTGACGGCGCCGCTGTCAAACCGCGCCGTCTTCACGCGTATCGGGCAGCTCAACCGTCAATGACCGGATTGTGACCGACGAGCCCCTAGCTCATCAGCCGCCGATCAGTAGGTTATGTGGGCAGGAAGCGTCCAACATCCAGAGGGATGAAACAGAGAATGCTTCTTTTCATATCCGAAATCAGCCCCTGACCGGGTCAGATATGCCGCAGGAGGGCAAGAATTGGCAATAATGCTGTCACGACGCTGCATTGGTTCGATGTCCCTGGCGGCATTCTTGACCATGTGGTTCGCCTGGTCGCCTGCCAAGGCGGCGCCTGATGCCGTGCTCTGGCCGAGATGGGAGGCGCATGACCCCGATGCCGAGGCCGCTATCGATCATGGCGTCTGGGGCACTCTGTTGCAGCGTTATCTCGTGACCGGTGCCGACGGCATCAACCGGTTTGCCTATGGCGATGTCACGCCAGCGGATCGGCAAGCGCTGGGCAGCTATCTTCAATCCCTGGCGGACACACCGATCTCCAGCTTTAACCGGCCTACGCAGATGGCCTATTGGATCAATCTTTACAACGCGTTGACCATCCAGGTCATTCTGGATCACTATCCAACCGAAAGCATCCTCGACATCGACATTTCATCGGGATTGTTCAGCAATGGTCCCTGGGGTAAGAAGCTCCTTACCATCGAAGGCGAAAAGGTCGCTCTGGATGATATCGAGCATCAGATTTTGAGACCGATCTGGCGGGATCCACGCGTTCACTATGCGGTGAACTGCGCGTCGATCGGCTGCCCAAACCTCCAGCCCGTGCCTTTCGAACCCGGAGCACTGGATCGGCAGCTTGATGAGGCCGCGATCGACTTCGTCAATCACAGGCGCGCCATCGACATCCAAGACGGCGAGGTTGTCGTTTCCAGCATCTATCGTTGGTTTCAAGAGGATTTCGGCAACAACGATCAGGGCGTTCTGGCCCATCTCAAGGCTTATGCCTCTCCCGACCTTGCGATGAAGCTCGAGGACTTTACCGCCATCGACGATGATCGTTATGACTGGCGCCTGAATGACGGATCGACCAAGTGATCGGCAACAGGCGATATCGGGATGCGCGGCTGACAAGAAGGCTTGGATGACCAGATTCTCCGCGATCTTCTTCTTGCTCGTACTGGCCACGGCATTCCCGCTGGAAAGAAGCTTTGGCGCAAACTCATGGGATCGTTGGCAGGCGCATGACAACAGCTCGATGCGGCGTATCGACCATGGTGTCTGGGAGACCTTTCTTCTCAATTATATTCGCCCCGGCGCCGATGGTATTCACCGGGTCGCCTATCGCCGTGTAAAGCCGGCAGATCGAAAGGCGCTGGACAGCTATTTGACAACACTCGGCGGGGTCACCATCACCGGCTACCGCCAAGATGAGCAGATGGCCTATTGGATCAATCTCTACAATGCGCTGACGATCGATCTCATTCTCGATCACTATCCCCTGGCCTCGATCAGGAAGCTGCGGGGCGGCAATCAGGGCCCTTGGGATCGAAAACTGATCACCGTGGAAGGCATGGCGCTGTCACTCAACGATATCGAGAAGCGTATCCTCAAGCCCGTTTGGCGGGATCATCGGATCCAATATGCCCTGAGCTGCGGTGCGATCGGATGCCCGAATCTGCAGCCTATACCCTATTCAGGCGCATCGCTGGACAAGCAGTTGAGCGACGTCGCCATGGCGTATGTCAACGACAAGCGCTGCATTACGATCGATGGCGACGAGCTTCGTGTTTCCAGCCTCTATCGCTGGAACATAGAGGACTTCGGCGGATCCGATCGGGGCATCATTCATCACCTCCTCGCCTATGCCGAACCTGACCTTGCCATGGCGCTCCAGAAATTCGACCGCATCCACGGTGACGGATTCGACTGGCGCTTGAATGACAGCCAGGAGTGAAGACGCTTTGAGCGTCCGGGTTAGCCAACCAGTGTCAGCCATTCGGATGAATGTGCGCTGGTCTTTCTCGACCTTGGCCGCTATGACGCTCTGAGTTCAGATCAGCTTATTGTCATCATGGCCAGCCAGCTTCGTCTCCCCAACCCCACCCGTTCCCTATCGGCGAGGCTGCTCGTCCTCACCATGGCGTTCGTGCTGCTGGGCGAGATTCTGATCTACGTGCCGTCGATTTCGCGCTTTCGGAAAGTCTATCTCGAAGAGCGAATCGCGACCGCTCATCTGGCGACGCTGTCATTGGAAGCGAGCGGGTCTGATGATTTGGGATCAGGCTTGGAGAACGAACTCCTGGATCATGCGGGGGTGCTCGCGATCACGCTGCATGCGCCAAGGGCAAACCTCATGCTCGGGCGCCTGCCGGCCGTGGAGAAGGTCTTCGATCTGCGCGCGGCGACCCCTTGGACGCTGATTGCGGATGCGGCGGATGCTCTTTGGCATCAAGGTGAGCGCACCATCCGGGTTATGGCGCCCTCCCCCCAGGATCCGCAGCTCCTGGTGGATGTCAGCCTCAGAGAACAGGCCCTCTGGAACGCGATGATCGACTACTCGCAGCGGATCTTCAATCTTTCCATCGGTCTGTCGCTGCTGACGGCATTGCTGGTTTATCTGTCGCTCCAGTTCCTGATGGTCCTTCCCCTTCGCCGTATTACCGAAAGTGTCATGGCCTTTCGCAGCCGCCCCGAAGATACCGGCATCGCTCTTCAGGGATCGGCACGCAGTGACGAGATCGGCTTGGTACAGACCGAACTCGCCAGCATGCAAAAAGGCCTGCGCGATGCCCTGTCGCAGAAGACCCGGCTCGCAGCTCTCGGCGCGGCCGTCAGCAAGATCAACCATGACCTGCGCAATCTGCTTGCCAATGCCATGCTGCTTTCCGACAGCCTCGATGAAAGCCGCGACCCGACCGTGAAACGGATCGCACCGCGCCTGGTGGAATCGATGGAACGGGCGGCCAAGCTTTGCAGCGATACGTTAAATTTTTCCCGCGCGAAGTCGGTCGAGCCGAACAAGCTGCGCTTTCCTTTGAAGGCCTTGGTCGACGAAGTGGCCGATGCCATCCAGGGGCCCAATCCCGGCCCCATACGCTGGCGTAACGACGTGGATGAGAGCACCGCCGTTCTGGCCGACCGGGATCAGTTTTTTCGCGTTCTGATGAATCTCGGCCGCAATGCTGAAAACGCGATGAAAACACAGGTGGAAAACAGTCAGGCCGGTATGATTTCGATTACGGCCTGGAGGACGGGGACCGAGCTGCATATCGAAGTTGCCGATACCGGTCCCGGCATTCCGATACAGGCGCAGCAACATCTGTTCGAGGCCTTCGCCGGCTCGACCGAACCTGGCGGGACTGGCCTGGGCCTGGCCATCTCCCGTGAAATCATGCGCGCCCATGGCGGCGATATCGAGCTGGAGCGCACCAGCAGGGAAGGTACGGCGTTTCGTCTATGCCTGCCCGCAGCATGATCCGACGATGCTCTATCCCTCGCGAAAGACCTGATCCGGAATCCTGAAAATACGGTCGGTGAGATAAGAAAGGACCGTGCGTTCGCGCACCATCAGGTCAACGTCGACTTTCATGCCGGGCACCACGCTATGCCAGGCTTCGCCGTCGGTCAGCTCCGCCTGCTCCGTTTTGATCATGATGGCGTAGCGATGAGCACCATCATCGCGATCGAGAGTGGCATCGGCCGCGATGCGCTCCACTTGCCCGTCCAAGGCACCGTAGCGGAGAAAATCGAAAGCGCGGACCTTGACCTTGGCAGCCTGCCCGTGACGCAGATAGCCGATATCCTCATTGTCGATATCAGCGCGAATGACCAGACCATTGCCGGTGGGCACCAGCTTCATGAGCGGCTGATTGGAACCGACCGATTGCCCGGTCCCGGCAATCACCAGCTCTTGAATGACCCCTTCCACCGGGGCTCGAATGACCAGGTTTCGCAGCATCGCTTCCTGACGGCGCTTTGCTTCCGCGAGACCGTCCCGTTCCGCCTCCAGTTCGGCGAGCTCGGCAAGGGCCAGGTAGCGCCATTCCTGCTCGAAGCCATCACGTTCACTTTTTGCCTGACCATAGGCAGCTTCCGCGGAGGCGAGGCGGGCTTGGGTTTTTCTAATTTTGCCCGAAACATCAGCAAGCTGATGCTCGTCATTGACCAGCCGAAGCTTCGCATAGAGCCCCTGCTCGCTGAGCTTTCTGAACGCACCGACCTGATGGTCCAGCATGTTCTCGCTGTTCTGAAGCCGGCCGAGTTCGGCAAGTAGCGAATCGACCTCATGGGCCTGCCGCTTGATGGCCTGCGACAAAGTCTGCCTTTGGGTGGCCCTGCTCCGATGGCGGGCAGCTAGGAGCTCGGTCTGCTGGATGATCAGATCCGGCCTCTGATCAGGCAGGCCGTCGCTGAAGACAAGCTCTTCGTCCATAACCTCGGCGCGCAGCCGGTCGACTTCGGCAGCCTTCGCCTGCCAGCGGCTGGTCAGATCATCGAGTTCCGCTTCGGCGATCTCGGAATCGAAGGCCAGCAAAGGCTGACCGGCAATGACCTGCTCCCCTTCATCCACCAGAATATCGGCGACCCGGCCACCGGTCGGATGGTTGACGATTTTCACCTTGCCGACAGGTTCCACCCGGCCCTCGGCGCGCACCACCTGTTCCACGTCAGTAAGACCCGCCCACAGAAGAATGGTCGTGACCATGGCGGCAATCGCGAAGATGAGATAGCCCGCAACCGG
The DNA here is from genome assembly GCA_965204405.1 of Geminicoccaceae bacterium. Taxonomy (GTDB): domain Bacteria; phylum Pseudomonadota; class Alphaproteobacteria; order Geminicoccales; family Geminicoccaceae; genus JANQPX01. The sequence continues at coordinate 2,170,091 of CBDBEN010000005.1, read as the reverse complement.
CGAATGGCGAGACGCGACGATACCCTCCGTGTCCGGCAAGAACTCAGCATAACGATCATGCCGCCTCCCATAAAAAGCTTTCACTTTCGGAAACGGAACGTCGATCGTCGCAAGGCGATGCAGCAAGGCGCCAAGGCCCTGTCGTATGGCCGAGAAAAAGCTTTGCATGGTCGTCATACCGGTGTGAGGTGGGGGCGAATGCGTTCGACGTTCGATGAGCTAACCGGCCGCCTGCCCATCATAGGCCGGTCCGGAATACCGTCATCGACGATCGCGCCGCCATTCATGGTCAATACGCGATCGGCAACCTTAAGGCCGGATAGCCTGTGGGTGACCATGATGACCGTCCGTCCGCGGGATGCCCGCCTCAGATTGAGCAGCAGCTCATCCTCGGTCGCCGAATCGAGAGCACTGGTGGCTTCGTCGAGCAACAGCACCCGCGGGTTTCGAATGAGGGCTCTGGCAATGGTGATCAGCTGGCGCTGACCGGCGGAGAGACCGCAGCCGCGCTCGCCAAGCCGGGTTTCATAACCATGGGGCAGGCGCTGGATGAACTCATGGGCCCCGACGAATTTCGCTGCTGCGACAACCCGGTCGAAGCAACGATCGGCGGCGCCTATGCCGATATTGTCGGCAATGCTCCCGGTAAAGAGCTGGACTTCCTGAGGCACGACGCCGATCTGCTGGCGAAGGATGGTCGGCGACCAGAGCCGCGTATCCATATCATCGACGAGAATGCGTCCCTGCTCCGGCCGATCGAGGCCGAGCAGCAGCTTGGCAAGCGTACTCTTGCCTGAACCGGAAGGCCCCACAACGCCAACAAGCTCGCCCGGACCGATATCCAGATCGATCTGGTCGAGGGCGGGATCCTGCTCAGCAGCGTAGCGGTAGGTGACGTTCTCGAAACGGATCCGGCCTTGAATATGCAGCGCCGGCATCGGCAGATCCATAAGCTCGGTCGGCTGGCGCATCAGTTCATCAAGGCGGCCAAAGGCGATGCGGATCGACTGCAGCTGCTGCCAGCCGCTGACTACCTGGCGCATCGGTGCTAGGGTCCGTGCGGCCAGGATCGTCGCCGCAATCAGAGCACCGATCGACATGTCGCCGGCAACGATGGCTCGGGCCCCCACATAGACGATCAGAAGCGCTACCAGATGCTGCAGCACCTGCCCGCTATTGTTGATCATCCCGCCGAGGTGACTGGCCCGGAAACTGGTCTCGGCGGCGTGGGCCAGGCGCTGCTTGAAGCGCTGCTCCATTTCAGGTTCGAGGCCGAGAGCCTTGACAGTCAAGGCCTGAGATACCGTTTCACCCAGGCTCGAAGCTTTTGCGGCAGCCGCCTTGAAACCTGCTTCTGTCAACCTTTGGTGCTTACCTTTGGCAACCAGGGAAAGGATCAGGAACAGCGGCACCGCAGCGAGGGTGATCGCCCCCAGGCGCCAGTCCAAAAAGAAGAGCACCGTCAAGAAGATGCCGACAAATCCGAGGTCGACCAGCAAGAGCGGCATCTGGCTCGTGAAGAAGCTGCGGAGCTGATCGAGCTGGCGAAGGCGCTCCAGGATCTGGCCGGTCGGCACGTTCTCGAAGCTTTTCAGCGGCTGATGAACGAGGTGGTGCACCACCTCGCTGCCAAGAGCCGCATCCAGACGGCCGCCAGCATGGCTGGCGATGTAACTTCGCATGCTGCGCAGCAGCCAGTCGAAGGCGAACAGGGTGAGCATGCCGATCGCCAGCACATCGAGCGTCTGCAGCGCCCCATGATTGATCACCTTGTTGTAGACGGTCATCAGGAAGATCGGCGTTGCCAGGGCCAGTAGGTTGATCACGACCGAGGCGAGGCCAAGCTCCCAAAGTATGGGCTTCAAGCGCTGCATGATCGGCGTGCGCCAGTCCTGGCTGGTGCCGGCCACGGCGAGCGGCTTAAGCAGCAGGATCTCGCCGGCAAGATCGACGACGGTTTCGATGTCGTAGAGAGAGCTGCCCTCGCCGGCAGGATCCTGAATTTCGAGATGATCGTCGAGGCGGGCAGTGACCAGCCACCCCTCGCCGGCCCTTCGGCCGATCAGGAGAAAAGGCGGCGGGACCAAAGCGAGATCACGGGCGCTCATCTTGACGGGGCGGACCTTGAATCCGAGACGCTCGGCGGCAAGGCGCACCGTGCCGGATGTCGACCCTTCCAGCGTCGGAGGCGCTGCCGCCTTGATCTGGGCTGCCGAATAAGGCCGCTTCAGCCTGCTGCATAGCTGAACGAAGGCCAGGCAGAGATTGTCTGCGACAGGCGGTGTCTTTTCTTTTCGCAGACCGCCGCCATTTTTCGCACACACCGGTTCTGGTGACTCAAGTGTGGATGTCCGAAGATCCATGTTGCTCCCGCCATAGCCTTACATCTACCCAATGGCGGGAAGCACTATGCCCGAACAGCTTTTGCAAAATCAACCTTGAGTAGAAATTAAAAATTCGAATCCCACCTGATAGAAATCGAATCGTCGCTATTCTGCATCAGTCCAAACTGTAGACCAGGCATTTCAGATAGGCGGATTCCGGCAACATTGGATGACAGGGATGATCAGCCGCGGCCCCGGCTTGATGGATTAGCCGCCCGCCCCGCCCGGCATCGCTCAGCCCTTTTCTGACCTCGTCACGAAAGAGATCGATCGGCACGTTATGCGAGCAGGATGCAATCACGAAGATTCCCTCTTCCCTGACTAGAGGTGCGGCGACTCTCACCAGCTTTCTATAGCCTTTGAGGCCTGCTTTGAGTTCACGTTTGTTCTTCACGAAGGTTGGAGGATCCGCGACCACCACACCGAAACGCTGTTTTTCCTCGGCGAGTCGGCCAAGAGCTGAAAAAGCTTCTTCACGCGTCGTCGTCAGTTGATCCGCGACACCATTTCGAGCGCTTGCTTCGCGCGCCAGCAACAGCGCGGCCTCGGACCGATCGATCGCAAGCGCCTCCTTGGCGCCACCGGCGAGCGCCGTCACACCAAAGCCCCCGCCATAGCTGTAGAGGTCCAGGACCCGCTCGCCCCGGGCAAGCCCGGCGACAAAGGCGCGGTTGGACCGCTGATCGAAATACCAGCCTGTTTTCTGCCCCTCCAGCGGATCGGCGAGGAACGTCAGTCCATTTTCACAAAGTTCGACCGGGCCGGACAAATCGCCCTTCGCGACCTCGACCTCGAGGTCAAGACCTTCACGCTCACGTACGGGACTGTCGTTTTTGAAGACCACGGTCTTGGGCGCAAGAAGCTGATCGAGGGCGTGCAGGATCAGAGGTTTGAGCCCGTCCATGCCCGCGCTGTTGGCCTGACAAACCAGCACATCACCGAAACGATCGATGACCAGGCCGGGCAATCCGTCGGCCTCCGCGTGGATAAGGCGATAGAACGGCTCATCGTAGAGCCGCTCGCGCAAGCGCAAGGCGCGGCCAAGGCGGCGCTCGATGAAGGCGGCGTCGATACTGAGATCCTGGTTGCGCGACAGGATCCGGGCGGCAATCAGGGAGTGGGGATTGAACTGGGCGACAGCCAGCATCTTGCCATGGGAATCGGCAAGTCGGATCGGCGAGCCCGGCTTCAAGGCCTTGGCATCCGCGTCCATCTGCAGTTCGTTGGAATAGACCCAGGGATGACCGGCGCGCAGACGGCGATCCTGGCCGGCGAGGAGTGAAAGCTTGGGGTAAGCCATGGTTGATCCGGAGGCTGGGAGGAAAACGGATAAGCTAGCTGGGATCTCAAGAAGATCAATTGGTGATCGATCAGCTTTGCGTTAGGCTTGCCGTTAACGAACGATTTACCAAGACATTAGATCATGAATGAGGAAGGAAAAGGGATGGGATTGATGCGGCCTTTCACAGCGCTTCTTGCTCTCGCGTCGGCCTTTGCGCTGCCAGCGATGGTGAGCGCGCAGCAAGCTGCCATTTTCAGCAATCGGGACCTGGTGCATCCGGTCTTCGGCAAGACGGGCATGGTCGCAAGCCAGGAAGCTCTGGCGACAGAGATTGGGCTGGACGTTCTGAAACAGGGCGGCAATGCCGTGGATGCGGCGGTCTCCGTCGCCTTTGCCCTCGCCGTCACCCTGCCGCGCGCCGGCAATCTCGGCGGCGGCGGCTTCATGGTGGTGCATGACGCAAAAAGTGGCGAGACGGTCGCGATCGACTACCGCGAAATGTCCGGCAAAGCCGCCTTCCGCGATATGTATCTCGATGGCGAGGGCAATGCCGACAAGCAGAAGTCCCGCTTCAGCGGTCTGGCCGTCGGCGTGCCCGGTACGGTTGCCGGCATGGCCCTTGCTCTTGACCGCTACGGCACGATCACGCTCGCGGAAGCGCTGGAACCGGCGATCAAGCTTGCCGAAGAGGGGATTACGGTCACCGAAGGTCTCTCGGACTCCCTCAAAGCTCTGGCCAAGCGCCTGCAAAAATGGCCGTCCTCGTCCAAGATTTTTTACAAGGAGGACAACCAGCCCTTCGAGCCAGGTGACCTTCTCGTACAAAGCGACCTTGCCAGCTCGATGAAGCTCATCGCCGACAAGGGACCCAGCGCTTTCTACGAGGGACCGATCGCCGAAAAGATCGTCGCGGAAGTCGAAGCCGCAGGCGGTCATCTCAGCCTTGACGACTTCAAGGCATACGAGGTCAAGCTGCGCGAGCCGATCTCGGGCAGTTATCGAGGGTACGATATCCTATCCATGCCGCCGCCAAGTTCGGGCGGGATTCATATCGTGCAGATCCTGAACACACTCGAGGGTCTGCCGATGGATTACCTTGGCCACAATAGCGCCGACAGCATTCACATGATGGCGGAAGCCATGAAGGTCGCCTATGCCGATCGAAGCGAGTATCTCGGCGATCCGGACTTCGTCGACGTGCCGATCAGGGAACTGACGTCGAAAGCTTATGCAGCCGATATTTTGAGCGGGATCAGCCATGGCCGCGCAGCGACGGCGGCCGAGATCAAACCGGGCGACCTTTCGGACTACGAGAGCAATGAAACCACCCATTTCTCGGTCGTCGATGCCGAGGGCAATGCCGTTTCCAACACCTACACCATCAATTTCAGCTATGGCACCGGCCTGGTTGCCGAAGGCACCGGCATCCTCCTCAATAACGAGCTCGATGATTTCTCCGCCAAGCCCGGGGTTCCCAATGCCTATGGCCTGATTGGCGGCGATGCCAATGCGGTCGAGCCGAACAAGCGTCCTTTGTCGTCGATGAGCCCGACCATCGTCCTGAAGGACGGAAATCCATTCCTGGTCACCGGCAGCCCCGGCGGATCGCGGATCATCACCACCACACTTCAGGTCATCATGAATGTGATCGACCACGGTATGAACGTCGCCGAGGCGACGGTAGCCCCGCGAATCCATCATCAATGGCTGCCGGACGAGCTTCGGATCGAAGAAGGTCTCAGCCTCGATACCATCCGTCTCCTGGAGCAGCGGGGTCATGACGTCGTGGTCAAGAACGCGATGGGCAGCACGCAATCGATCCAGGTGACCGACCATGGTCTTTACGGCGCTTCAGATCCGAGACGTGTCGGCGCGCTGACACTGGGTTATTGAGCGGAACAGGTTCAAAAATTCTCGCTCCTGCCGGCTTTGATCGCCGGCAGGAGCTTTTTGAAAGCAGGCGTTCCCCCAACCTGCAGCCACTCGAAGATCACCATCTCAGAGGTCACGATGTCGATCCCGTGATGGCGCATCCGCTCGATGGCACTATCGCGGGAGAACAGGGTGCGGGACGACGTTGCATCGGCAACCAGAACCGGGTTGAGCCCTCTTCCCTTCAGACCCAGAACCGTCTGCAGAACGCAGACATGGGTTTCCGTACCTGCGACCACGATCGTTGGCCGGTCGTGCTTCTTCAAACCCGCTAGGAATGGTGCTTCTGCACTGGCGTCGAAATGGGTTTTGGAGAAAATCTCCTCGGTATTGAGATGATCGCGAAGAGCCGAAACGGTTACCCCGATGCTGCCCGGACAATGTTCCGTGGCGAGAACCGGCACATCCAACGTTCTAGCTGCGCTGAGCAGCAGCCCGGCCTTGTCGAGGCAAGGTTGCACATCGGCGATGGCTGGGGTCAGCTTGGATTGCAAATCGACCAGGAGCAGGATCGATCTACTTGCCTCGATCATCAACACGTCCCCTTCCGAACCAACTGAATTGACGACTGTTGTCAGTAAGATGGGGTGCATTTAGGCATCCATCAAAATAAATCGACCTCTTATTTCAGAGTTTGCGCGGCCATCATTGACAAATCGCCTCAAATCTATACATCGGAAGTCAAGCAATAAGCTTGCAATCCTTAGCGCTCGTCAAATACCCTCGAACTGGACACGTATGAAATTTAGCGAACTCGCTCTGCGAGCTGAGATCCTGGAAGCCGTTACCGAGGCTGGCTACCAGGAGCCGACGCCTATTCAAGAACAAGCCATCCCGGCTATTTTGACGGGTGGTGATGTCTTGGGGATTGCCCAGACCGGAACCGGCAAGACAGCCGCATTCGTCCTGCCGATGATCGAAAGGCTTGCATCGGGCCAAAGCAAGGCTCGCATGCCGCGATCTCTGATTTTGAGCCCGACGCGCGAACTCGCGACCCAGACGGCCGATTATTTCGAAACTTACGGCAAACATCTGAAGCTCTCCATGGCCTTGCTGATCGGCGGGGTGGGGATGGATGAGCAGTGGAAAAAGCTCGAGCGGGGCGTGGATGTCCTGATCGCGACCCCTGGCCGCCTGCTTGATCAATTCGAGCGCGGCAAGGTGCTGCTGGGCGGCATTTCGATTCTGGTGATCGATGAGGCCGATCGCATGCTCGATATGGGTTTTATCCCCGATGTCGAGCGTATCGTCACGTTGATCAGCAAACGCAGGCAAACCTTGTTTTTCTCGGCGACCATGCCTTCGGAAGTACGCCGACTGGCTGATACCTTCCTGGTTGACCCAGTGACACTTCAGGCCTCGCCGCCCTCGACGACCGGCGAGCGCATCATCGACCATCTGACCGTCGTGCAGCCACGGCAGAAATTCAAGGTGCTCCGCCGGCTGCTCGAAACCCAGGACGTCGACAAGGCCATTATCTTCTGCAATCGCAAGCGTGATGTTTCCGTGCTTCGCCGTCAGCTCGAACGGGCCGGTCACAGCGCCAGGGACATTCACGGCGACCTCGATCAGAGCCAGCGCACCCAATCCCTCGATGCTTTCAAGGAGGGTGAGGTCAATTTCCTGGTGGCGACCGATGTCGCCGCGCGCGGTATCGATATCGCGATGCTGCCCTGCGTCATCAACTATGATGTTCCGACCCACGCCGAAGATTATGTTCATCGGATTGGCCGTACCGGACGTGCCGGCCAAGAAGGCAAGGCGTTCACATTAGCATTTGGCGAGGAAGGCAAGTTCGTCGATGCGATTGCCAAGCTTACCGGCAAGCCTATCCCATTGCTGGAAATTCAAGGAACCGAAAGCGCCGAACTCTCCAGCAAGCCCAAGCGCAGCCGGACTAGAAGATCAGCGGAGAAGGCCCCAAAAGCAGAAGATGCTGCAGAGGAAACCCCAGCGCCAACAACAAGGCGCCGCCGTTCGAGCAAGACGGCAAAAGCCGCTGCCGATCAGGCCATCGTCAGCGAAAACGAGGATCTTGCTGCCACGTCGCAGAAAACCGAGCCTGATGCCGAAGCGCAGGAACGAAGTGATAAGGCAGGCGTGCAGAAAAAGAAAACGACAACAGCAACACGCCGCCCTGAACCCGCCAAGCGGGGACGGTCGAGGCGTCATGAGCCCGAAACGCCGATTGTCGGCATGGGCGATCATGTTCCGTTGTTCATGCAGCGCCCTGTTCCTCTTCAGCGCAAGGCCAGCGAAGGCTGATGCAGACACTGTTCGTCATGGTGAAATGTGACCTCGGACGGGCCTATGATGTTGCTGATGCCGCCGTGCAGGATATCGATGCGGTATCGGAGGTGCATTCGATCTCGGGTCAATATGACCTGCTGATGAAGATCTACCTTGATGACGACGAAGATATTGGCCGGTTCGTCACCAAGCATGTGCAGACACTCGATGGCGTTCGCGACAGCTTCACGCTCATTGCTCACAAGGCGTTTGCTTAAACCCAAAGAGCCGCCTTCCAAGCGATTTTCTGCATTGCCAATGACCTGAGGGCATGGGCCATCCGTCCAGGCAACGTATTGTTACCCTTGACAATATGATTAAATTCCTATATTAGATCATTACTCTGCCTTCCATCCGGCGGAGACTTCCAGATCATTGCGAGAGATGTGCCATGAGCTCTAATGGTGAGCGGCCAGCAGGGGCCGATACCGTCAAGCCCATTATCGATTGGCAAAGAGCTGCGGAATTGCTGGCTCAAGGGATGACGATTACGGAGGCGGCACGGCAAATCGGCTGCTCGCGAGCGCAGCTATCCCGCCGAAGCAACCATGACCAGACATTCCAGGACCTGATCAAAACCTTCGAAACCAGTGCTCCTTCGATGTCAGAGCAGCGCATGAGTTCGCTTAGGGAACGTTTGCACGATGCCATTGATACCGAAGTTCAGAGCGGCAATGTTCGGGTCATTCTGTGGCTGGCTGATCGCCTGAAACTTCTCGATCCGCCAGAAAAGGCGGAGGAAAGGTCTGCACTGGATGATCTTCTCAGCGGCATGACCGAATCGGATCTCAAGGAATTCGAAAGCTTGAAATGAGCATAGGGGTATGACTCCGCCTGTCAGCTCTGAGGGAGTAGCAAATCCAAGCCCTCTTCGAAATAGAGGGTAAGCCCATTGTCGAAGGTGACGTAGCTAAAACCGCTGACGTCTTCCCCTCCGGCCGTCCAATGATCGCTTGCCCGACCGTTGGACACCACCGAGGACTTGGTCGCAATCGACAAGGTGTCAAAGCCCGAATCGTTGAAAAAGACAATCTCGCCATTGTCGTCGGAAATAAGGTCATCCAGGGCGATCTCGACCTCGGATGCCGCCGCTGGCTGGGGGTGTGACGTGCCCGTGGGCGCGTCCTCCTCGATGCCGACAAAATCCCTTGCCAGATCTGCCAGGCTAGACCGGTTCTCGGTTGGGTTCGCGTTCAATGTCTGATCCCTATTAGCGACAACGGTCTAGTCTTAGCCCATTTTTCCCGAGACAGCCAAGGTCGGCTGGCGAAAACCGTGCGTACCTCTTGGTGATAACGCACTGGGTTTCGGCAGTTTTTGGCGATAGTGGTACTATTGTCCCCATTGTCGAGATCGCCCATTCGAACCGGTATCGGACCTCTCGCCGCGCCGAGCAGGCTATAGACAGTTCTAAATCTACGTCACGCGATCGGCATGAAAGGCCGGTACAGCCTCCTTCCAAAGACCGGCTTCTTCAACGATCATTAGCTCCGGATCTTGATGAGACGATTCATGCACATCCATGAGGTTATGCAATGATGAAACCGGGCGTTCTCTTTTTGGTGGTCGGGCCAAGCGGGGTCGGCAAGGACAGCCTGATCGATGGGGCGAAGGGGCTTCTGGGTGATGACAAACGGTATTGGTTCCCGACCCGCACGATCACCCGGCCCGCCAATTCGGGGGGCGAAGTTCACACGGCCATCACATCGGAAGCTTTTGATTGCCTGGCCCGAGAGGGCGCCTTCATGCTGAGCTGGCATGCGCATGGCCATCGCTACGGAATTCCGATCGCCGCCAGGGAAGCGCTTGCGCAAGGCCGTTCGGTTGTCGTCAATGTCTCGCGGCAAGTGATTGACGATGCAAGACATCTCTGGTCTCCCGTTCGGGTGATGCTGATCACGGCCCCGAGAGATACCATACGCGAACGCCTGATCGGACGAGGCCGGGAGACGGCCGACGACATCGAAAAGCGCCTCGACCGCATGGACGCCTATCGCGTCGAGGGGTCGGATGTTCGCGAAGTGGTCAATGCCGATCGGCTGGACTATGCCGTCGACCTGTTCGTCGCCATGCTCGAACGTGACGTGATCAGTGCGATTGACGAGCACCAAACGGCAGCCGGGCCGTCTGAATGAAGGGCTGATCGCGGTCTGCCTGTTCGTAGATCGAGAGGGCGTCGACAAGCAAGGCAGCCCTCTCCAAAGACTTGGCCGTCGTCAGCAGAAAATCATGGATCCTATCTTGCTCCGCAGTGTCCAGTGGTCCTGCCAGGGTCATGTGGAAATGAAAATCATCGAAAATATAGGGATAGCCGTAGGCAAGGAGCTGCTGATCCTGACGTGGAGAGAGGCCACTCTTACGCCGGCGCTCAATATCGGCCTCTGATAATGGTGCTCGATAGCTGTCGAAGTCGCGCACGCAGTCTGCCGCCAATTGATCCATGGATAGGCACGGCGCCGACAGCGTCAAGGCGACCCACTTGGATAGTCTAGTAAGCTTCAAAGACGGCGCATGGAAAGGCTGGCGTGCCGCAGCAAAAGCACGGCCTCTTTCATAAAGCTCGTCAGCATGCCGTCCTGCTGCCAGTTCGAAGGGCGCCTTCAGCGTGGCGTGGAAACCGTAATGGCTGGCTGAACGGGTGATCCGCGCCTGCTCGGCATGATCAAGGCCGTCCAGCCGCAGCCTGTCCACCGGCTTGCCGGTGATGTGGTCGCGCCCGAGCCATGACCTGCCGAAAGCTTCGAGTTCCGATCCTTGCGGTGGCGCGAAATAGAGGGCAAAGCGCCGGCTCATGCCACCCGCTCACCCTCACGCCAGACCGACATCACCGAAGGCGTATCCCCGACCTTGCGCACCCGTACCAGATCGGCACGCTTGCCGATCGAAATCTCGCCGCGATCGGTAAAACGCCCCATCGCCGATGGATTCTTCGTGACCTTGGCGACGGCGTCCGGAAGCGCGATGCCGATCTGATCGACCAGGCGGAACACGGCATGCAGCAGGCTGACCGGAACGTAATCCGATGACAGGGCATCCAGATGCCCTGACTTTGCTAGATCAAGCGCCGAGACATTGCCGGAATGTGAGCCGCCGAGAATGATGTTGGGAGCCCCCATCACGATCGTCATGGCATGGGCGTGGGCGGCAGCGGCGGCTTCGGTCGTTGTCGGAAATTCGGAGATGGAAATCCCGGCTGCGGCCGCCTCCTTCACATGATCAACCGTGGTATCATCATGACTGGCCAGCGTGACATCCATGCCATCGATGCGCTCCAGGAGCGTGCGGCGATGCTCGTCCGCGTATAGCTTTTGCTCATCCAGCCGCTTTTCCAGGAGAGCATCCAGCTCCGCCTCGCTTCGCCTGCCGCCGCTTCGATGGAAGTTACGGAACTTTTCAATGTCGTGCCATTGGCGCTGACCGGGCGTGTGATCCATGAATGAAATCAGGCGCAGGCTTTCATGATCCGCCAGCGGCTCGAACATGTGGACGACATGCGGCGAGGAAATTTCGCAGCGGAGGTGAAGATAGTGATCCGCCTTCAAGCTGCCTGCGGCTTTGGCCTGTTCCAGCACGCTGATCGATCGCTTGAGAAACTCGTTACGCTCCTCCTTGCCTTCATGAAACCCAACGGCTACCGCATCGAGGACTGTTGTAATGCCGGCAGACGCCATTTGCTGATCATGCGCCAGCATCGCGGCATCAGGCGGCCAGCGAACGGCCGGGCGCGGCTGAAACTGGCGTTCCAGATTATCGGTGTGGAGCTCCACCAGGCCCGGCAGCAGATAGTCACCACCGGCATCGATGGCGCCGTCGATCGATCGGTTCTTTGGAATGATCTCCTGAATTACGCCGTTGGAGACAATCAACCCACCCTCGACCACGTCATCGGCGGTTACGATCCGCACATTGCCGATCGCAAGCCGGCCGGTCATGCGGCCATTCGCATATGTTCGATGTCGATCTCGCGATCAGTCACCATGGCGCGTACATCCTCGTCATGAAAAATACCGATGATGGCGGTTCCCCGCTGTTTCGCCTCATGGATCAGGTCGATGACCCGGTCACGATTGCCGGCATCGAGCGAGGCGGTAGGCTCGTCCAATAAGAGAATAGGATAATGATGGACAAAACCACGGGCAATATTGACGCGCTGCTGCTCACCGCCCGAAAAAGTGGCGGGAGGCACATCATGCAAACGCGTCGGCAAATGGAGGCGGGTCAGGATATCGTAGGCCCGTTCACGCGCATCCTTTTTTGCAATGCCCAATGATATCAGAGGCTCGGCCACGACGTCGATTGCCGGCACGCGCGGCACGGAGCGGAGGAACTGACTGACATAGCCGAGCGTTTGACGGCGAACAGTCAGCACCTGGCGCGGCGAGGCCTTGACCAAATCGATCAGACGCCCTCGATGCTCGACGATGATCTTGCCGCCGAGTGCCCGATAATTGCCGTAGATGAGGCGCAGCAAGGTGGACTTGCCGACGCCCGACTCACCGGTCAACGCCACGCATTCGCCCTTCTCGACAGTGAGTTCGGCACCGTCGAAGACAGGGATCGATGTCCCATCCTGCAGATGAAGCGTGAACCCTTTTTTGACATTTTCGACACGAATGACAGACATGTTCCTTACCAGCTTCTTGAGGACATCACATGAGTAAAGGACCACTCCTGAATAGACCCTGACCACATACCGGTCATCTTGGATGTCAACCTGTTCCATCCCACTCCCCCGCCCAACCACCCGATATTTTTGGCACCGCTAAGGTGGCTGGGCCGGGGAGTGGGATGGAACAACATCAGTTCTGCAGAATCGATGAGACAAGCAGCTGGCTGTAGGGGTGCTGCGGATCGTCGAGAACTTGATCGGTAAGGCCGAGCTCGACGGCTTTTCCTCCTTGCATCACCATCATTCGGTGGGACAAGAGGCGGGCGACGGCAAGATCGTGGGTGACGATAATCACCGAGAGCGACAACTCAGTGACCAGCCCACGCAAAAGATCGAGCAGCCTCGCTTGGACCGAAACGTCGAGCCCGCCCGTGGGCTCGTCCATGAACATCAGGCGGGGGCCGGTCACGAGATTGCGGGCGATCTGCAAGCGTTGCTGCATACCGCCGGAAAACGTGAGCGGGCGATCATCGATACGCTCGAGATCGAGCTCGACCCTGGCCATCCAATCCAACGCTTCTTGTCGGATCCCGCCATAGTGGCGAGCACCCACCGCCATGAGGCGCTCGCCGATATTGGCCCCGGCGCTGACCCGAAGCCGAAGGCCGTCGCGCGGGTTCTGATGAACGAAGCCCCAATCGGTCCGGGTGAGGAGGCGCCGCCTCGGCTCGGACAGGGTGAGGATATCGACCGAACCCTCATGCCGGGTTTCATAAAGGACCGATCCCCCATCCGCCGGCTGGCTGCCGACGAGGCAATTCAACAGCGTGGTCTTGCCCGATCCGCTCTCCCCCACCACTGCCAGGACTTCTCCCGGCCAAAGCTCAAAGGAGATCATATCGCAGGCCACCACCGCGCCAAAGCGCTTGCAGAGCCCCTCTACCTGCAGGAGCGGCGTAGCATCCTCGTCGTCAAGCATTGCCATCCCCCTTGCCCTCCTTCGGGTTTGCATGAGCAGTACCGATGTCAGGTCCAGCCTGTGCCGGCGCGGCCTCCGCTGCCCGGCGCTTGGTGCAGTGATCGGTGTCCGAGCAGCAAAACATGCGCCCACCCCGATCATCGATCACCACTTCGTCGAGATAGCTGTTGTCGGCGCCGCAGAGTTCACAAACCTCGTCCCAAGCCTGAACCTCGAAGGGGTAGTCCTCGAAGTCGAGGCTCTCAACCTTGGTGTAAGGCGGGATGGCGTAGATCCGCTTTTCGCGCCCCGCGCCGAAGAGCTGTAGTGCCGGGGACTGGTGCATTTTCGGGTTGTCAAATTTCGGCGTTGGCGAGGGGGCCATCACGTAGCGGTCATTGACCATGACCGGATAGTCGTAACTTGTGGCGATACGCCCGTAATGGGCGATGTCCTCATAGAGCTTCACATGCATCAGCCCGTAATCGGCGAGCGCATGCATCTTCCGTGTCTCGGTCTCGCGCGGCTCCAGACGGCGAAGGGGCTCGGGTATCGGCACTTGATAGACCAGGATCTGACTTTCCCGAAGCGGTGTCTCCGGAATGCGATGACGGGTCTGGATGATGGTCGCCGCCTCGGTATCCTCGCTCACCGCAACGCCGGCCGTTTTCTGAAAGAAGGCGCGGATCGAAACAGCATTGGTGGTGTCGTCCGCCCCCTGATCGATCACCTTCAAAACATCATCCGGCCCGATACAGGCCGCTGTCACCTGAATACCCCCCGTCCCCCAGCCATAGGGCAACGGCATATCGCGCGATGCAAACGGCACCTGATACCCAGGTACCGCCACCGCTTTCAACATTGCCCGCCTGATCATCCGCTTCGTCTGCTCATCCAGATACCCAAAATTGAAACCGGCTGCGAGCCGGGGCGCGGATTTGGGCTTGGTGCCTGGCTGGGTTGGTATGCCGGCAGGTTTTGTCATGCCGGTTGCTCGGACATCACGGCGGTTACAAGACAACACCAACCCAACGGTTCGTCTCCGCCGACGCGTCTCGGAGGTACGGCGCCCCACCCCATCACTCCGCCGCCTCGATGTCACCGCGGGCGGCGTCCGCCCGGAGCCGCCTTATATTGTCGAGTTCGCCTTGGAAGTCGACATAGTGGGGGAGCTTAAGATGTTCGACGAAGCCTGAGGCTTGAACATTGTCTGAGTGGTAGAGGACGAATTCCTCGTCTTGGGCAGGCGCGTCGGCTTCCTCGCCGAGTTCCTTGGCGCGGAGCGCCCTGTCGACCAGCGCCATGGCCATGGCCTTTCGCTCAGCATGGCCGAAGGACAATCCGTAACCGCGGGTGAATTGCGCAGGCTCAGTTTTCGATCCCTCGAACTGATTGACCATCTGACACTCGGTCACCTCGATCTCGCCGATCTCAATGGCAAAGCCCAACTCCTCGGGAACAAAGTCGATCGCCACTTCGCCAACCCGGATCTCGCCGACAAAGGGATGGTTGTTGCTGAAGCCGCGCTGGGTCGAATAGCCGAGAGCTAAGAGGAACCCCTCGTCACCGCGCGCCAGATTCTGAAGCCTGACATCGCGCTCAGCCGGAAACAGAAGCGGTTCCCGGGTCAAATCGCCGACGGCTGCGGCCGGCTGGTCATCGGCTTCTTCCTGGATCAGGCCTTCATGGTTCAGAATATCGACGACACGCGGATGACCGTCCCCCTTCGGCATCGCTTCCGGTGCCGCCTTCATGAATTCTTCACCCTCGGCAGCGAGCTTGAAGTCGAGCAGACGGTGGGTGTAATCAAAGGTCGGGCCAAGAATCTGCCCGCCTGGCAGATCCTTGAACGTCGCCGATATCCGGCGCTTGACGGTCATCTCCGCCGTATCCAGCGGCTCTCCATAGCCAAAACGGGGCAGCGTTGTCCGATACGCACGTAGCAGGAAGGCAGCCTCGATCAGATCCCCGCGCGCCTGCTTAATCGCGAGGGCCGCCAGATCCCGATCGAACAGGGATCCCTCATTCATGACCCGATCGACCGCGATGGTGAGCTGGGTCTTGACCTGCGCGATCGAAAGCTCGGCAACTTCCCGATCGCCCCTCCGCTCGTCGGCGAGCCATTGATGGGCGTTTTCAATCGCCTTTTCACCGCCCTTGACCGCGACATACATGATCAGGTCTCCCCGTGCACGCTGCGGGGCAACGCGGCCAGCCGACTGCCCGAGGTGAGAATAAGATCCACACCCAGCGGGTAGCGCCCATGATTGATCGACCACTGCTGCCAGAAACTCCAGGACGCACCGTCAACCGCGAGTCTCGCCGCCTTCTTGATACCGGGACCGGTCAGCTGAGCGCCTTCTGTGTCATCAAGGCCCGAGACTTGCATCACGACAGTTGTCGAACGGTCCGGATAGTCGGGCGTCCCTTGGTGGAAAGCCGATAATGGCGGAGCACACCGAACATCGTTGACGAAAGCAAAGCTTGCATGGGCAGGGTCTTCGATGATGGGACAGCCGCAATGGAAACGGAGAGCTTCGACAACCTCTTGATCGGCAGCGAACCCCTGGTCGAGCCAGACAGGTGTCTCGAAGTCCACCAAGGTCAGTGCGAAGGCGAAGGCAGCGGGATCGAGCAGCCCCGGCGCCGAGGCGTTGCTCTGCGCAATCGTGCAGATCCTGCCGGGATGGGCCATGGCATCGAGAATCGAACGGAACACGGACTGAGCTTCGAGGGGAGGATCGGCAAAGCCCGGAACCATCTTGCCGGCCATCATCCTTCGCCCCGAACCATCGTGAAGAAGTCGACCCGCGTTGCCTCGGCCTTGCGTGAGACAGCTTCCTTTCGCGCTTTTGCTGCAGCGGCCAGAGGCTCGATCACCTGGGCCAGAAGCG
The DNA here is from genome assembly GCA_965204405.1 of Geminicoccaceae bacterium. Classification (GTDB taxonomy): domain Bacteria; phylum Pseudomonadota; class Alphaproteobacteria; order Geminicoccales; family Geminicoccaceae; genus JANQPX01. The sequence goes on along the minus strand of CBDBEN010000005.1, from coordinate 2,153,743 downwards.
ATAGCTGACGCTCATCATCCTGCAGCAGCGCGTCCATCACGGCCGCAAGCTCTGCATGGCGCTTATCCCGGCCTTGAACATAGCCATGGCCGATATGTCCTGCCTGACTCTGCACGGCGCAACGCGTCACCGGCATTTCACCGAGGTTGAAACGCTGGCCATTGCCACCTGCCCGGCCACGCATCATCACCAAGCCTGTCTCAGGATGGCGCAGCTTGGTGCAGGTTGGAATATCGCCGGCATCCCGAACAGCGGCCTCCAACGCCTTGGTTTCGGCTTTCGCAAGAACCGACATCCAGTACTGGCGCTTTTCAAGGCCACGTTCAGCCATCTCCAACCTCACCTTTTCTGGCTGCATGATGTATAGATGTCTATACAAATATTTGTCAGCGATCTATCGTTCCGTCAATCGAAAATCGCACCAACCATTAAAAGAGGCTTATGACTGATCCGACAGCATTCGATGCAATGGCCGACCGGGACGCCGGGATAGCCATCTGGCGACGGCTGGAAATCAAGCTTGCGAACGAGATTAAAGAGGGGCTTCTCGGCAATGGAGACCGCCTTCCGACGGAATCGGCCCTCGCCGAGCGCTTCGCGGTCAATCGTCATACGATCCGCCGCGCCATCTCTGCCTTGACCGAGCGTGGCCTGGTGCGTGTCGAGCGCGGGCGCGGCATGTTCGTCGAGGATGTGGTGATCGACTACCCGCTGATGGAGCGGACCAGCTTCAGCGCCAATCTCTTGGCTCAGGGGCTAGCACCGACAAGCGACGTCGCCTCGATCAGGATCGTCAAAGCCGATAGCACCATCGCATCGGCGCTATCGCTGCGGAAGGGCGCTCTGGTTATCTGCCGGGACTCGACCGGCTTTGCCGATAACGTGCCGATCAGCAGCAGCCTGACCTGCTTTCCAAAACGCCGTTTCCCTAACCTTGCCGGTCATCTGGAAGAGACCAAATCGGTCAGCATGGCGCTCAAGGCATCCGGCTTACCGGACTATCGCCGGCAGGCGACGCGCGTTCTTACCCGTATGCCGACACCGTCAGAAGCAGCAGCGCTCAAGCAGCCGGCGTCACAGCCGGTACTGGTCACCGAAGCCATCGACGTCGATCCCAAGGGCCAGCCAATCAGCTACGGCGTCACCTGTTTCGCAGGAGCACGGGTGCAAATCACGGTTCAGCCGAGCTGACGCCTGCAGTGAAGCTACGGCCCGAATCGCTGGCCCTGCTTTCCTACTAGAACTGAAGCTCGACCACTGCACGCCGGTTGGCTGCTTCACGGACGCCATCAGGAGTAGGTACGGCCGGATCGGATTCACCGAAGGCCTCCGTCGCAACGACGTCCGCAGCAACGCCGGCATCCACCAGCGCATCGGCGACATTGTCGGCGCGCCGTTCCGAAAGCCCGAGATTGTAGGCCTCCGTACCGGCGCGGTCGGCATGGCCTTGAACCGAAACACTGGATGGTGTGCCAGTGGCCAATGCATCGATCAGCTCAGCCAAGGCTGCCTGACCGTCGGCATTGGGCTCATCGATGTTGAAGTCGAAATAGATGACGGCGGTGACTGAAGCAGGCGCCGTCGCCGTAGGCGTGGCCGCCGGCTCGTCGGGGCAAGGCTTACTGCCGGTGAGCAAGACGACATTGCCGCCGCTCTGCAGAACGGGCTCACCATCGCCGTCTTTGAGACCTCCGCACATTTTCTCGCCATCATGGGCAATACCCTGCTGGCTCAGAACAAGACATCCGAAGACCAGACTCGCAATCCAGCCTGCACGCCAACGCCAATTTGAGATCATCATGATCAACCTCCCATGAGTGCCATCTTTGCAGCTTCTGCTTTAAGAGGCTCCTGGCATGATCATTGTGCCGTATCGGGTCACAGTGATACCTCCGGAGTCTCGCCAACAGGTCCATTGTGATTGTTCCACCGGTTCAATCAACCCTGTGGGCCCATCTATTGATGTTTGCGGTTTCCCGAGTTTTTCAATAGGAGCAACGGGTTGGGCGGGTCACCGGTTGCCGGCGTGCCGGAATGACCGATATCGGGAGCTGCCCTCACGTCTTCTATGCCGAACGTCACTAGGAAATTATTGCCTGGCAAAGCGGCTATCTTTGCCGGGGACAGGACGCCATTATCCCTTATTTTACCGGAATTCTGCGGTTTTTCAGACTGGCACATCACTTGCAACCTCCGAGAACCAAGGCTCCAAAGTGTCAGCAGTTAACCTCGGATGGATCCAGATAATGCTTGATCGCCCAGAAAACGCTCCAGCCACCACATCGGAACTCGGTATTCATCTGACCAGTCGGGCACATCTTCAAGAATTTGCCCGCCGCCGCGTCGACCATCTTCGGGAGAAGGTTAAAACAGGCGACATCAACCCCCAGCAGCTCCGGAAGCGCTTGGTTTCCAGATATGGCAACATCGCAAAAGACATTGTCGGCGAGGACGGAACGATCGATTTCGAGCAGCTTCAAACGCTCATCACCACCCTGCAGGCCACCAAGCTTCAAGACAGGCTGGAGGGTTGGTTCGGGGCCGAGGCGGACAACGCCCTGCGCACCGACGAACAATTCGATCATCTGCTGGAAAAGCTCGTCGAGCGCTTCGGTGATCGCGCCAATCACATTATCGGCGATGACGGGACCATCAATGCCTTGGCTTTAAGGGAGCTCTTCGTCTTCGAGGATGACGAGCCTTCCTATGATCCCGAAACGCTTCGGAAAGAACACCCGGCAATGGCAATCACCGAAGAATCGTCAGTCGCTCTTCGGGCATAACGACGCCAACGCCGTCACTCCGCAGCCTCCAGGACGATCTCCTGGTGAAAGGAAGCCCCATTGCCGCTCGCGGCGATCACGCCTGCGCGGATGACGAAATCGCCGAAACGCTCACCGTCGCTGCGATCCCTGGCATAGGATTCCAACAGCGGGGTCAGCGCCTCGATGATCTCATCGTGGTTCACGTCCTGCCGGTAGAGCTTGTTGAGACGGGAGCCGTCAAAGGCGGCGCCTAGATAGAGGTTGTAGGTTCCAGGCGCTCTGCCCACCAGGCCGATCTCGGCAAGAAAAGGTCTTGCACAGCCATTGGGACATCCGGTCATGCGGATCACGATATCGGTCTCGGCGAGGCCTGCTTTGTTCAAGACCTCTTCGAGAGCACTGACAAGATCCGGCAAGTAACGCTCGCTCTCGGCCAAGGCGAGGCCGCAGGTCGGCAAGGCAACGCAGGCCATCGCGTTCCGGCGCAATCCGGTGACCGGCACGACCAGGCCGTATTGGCTCAGCAGCTTTTCGATGGCCTTTTTCTGACGGGCCGGCACACCGGCGATCATCACGTTCTGATTGGCCGTCAGACGAAAATCGCCCTTATGGATCGAGGCGATCTCCCGTAGCCCCGTCAGCATCTTCTTGTCATCGCGGTCGGCGATCCGACCGTTCTCGATGAAGAGGGTGTAGTGCCAGCGGCCGTCATGGTTCTTGGTCCAGCCATAGCGGTCGCCGGTGTGATCGAAGCGGGCCGGCTTGGCGGGCTGCAGTTGGTAGCCGAGGCGCTTTTCGACCTCCGCCCGGAAGGCATCGATCCCCATGTCTTCGACCGTATATTTGAGCCGGGCATGCTTGCGGTTGGCGCGGTCGCCATGATCCCGCTGTACGGTCACCACCTTTTCAGCGACATCGACCGCCTGCTCGGGCGTGCAGAAGCCAAGAACATCCGCGGTTCGCGGATAGGTATCGGCTTCGCCATGAGTCATCCCCATGCCGCCGCCCACCGTCACGTTATAGCCAGCGACCAAGCCATCGGCCCCGGCGATCGCGATGAAGCCGAGATCCTGGGCATAGATGTCGACATCGTTCTCCGGCGGTACCGCGACGGCGATCTTGAATTTTCTCGGCAGATAGGTCGGCCCATAGATTGGCTCAGCCTCGGCAGCGCTGTCGTCCTGCTTGTCGACGCCGTCCGCCTCGGACAGCTTGTTGCCGTCCAGCCAGATCTCGTGATAGGCGGTCGTGCGCGGTGTCAGATGATCGCTGATGTCGTTCGCCAGACGGAGGGCTTCCTCATGAGCACGGGATTGATGCGGGTTGGGGTTGCACATCACATTGCGATTGACGTCGCCACAAGCGGCGATCGTATCGAGCAGGCTCTGATTGATCGCCTGCATGCTGCGCTTCAGATTGCTCTTGATCACGCCATGAAATTGAAAAGCCTGGCGGGTGGTCAGACGCAGCGTGCCGTTGGCGTAGTCGGTTGCGATCTTGTCCATGGCCCGCCACTGCTCGGGCGTGCATACGCCCCCCGGCACGCGAACCCGGATCATGAAGCTGTAGGCCTGCTCCATCTTCTTCTTGCGCCGTTCATGGCGAAGATCGCGGTCATCCTGCTGATAAGTGCCATGAAATTTGGTGAGCTGGGTGTCGTCGTCGGCAAGCGACCCGGTAATCACTTTCTCCAGCCCCTCGGCGATCGTACCGCGGAGATAGTTGCTTCGGGTCTTGATGCCTTCATTCGGTGAGAGCTTATCCGTCATGTCAAACTCCAATGCCGGCGCCTTGACGCCTCAATAAACGTCCCGCTGATAGCGCCGTTGCTTTTTCAGGTCGGCAATGTATGCGGTCACATCGTCCTCGGACCGGCCGGACTGATCGCCGATGATCCGGTGCAGCATGGCGTCCACATCTTTTGCCATGGATTTCTCATCGCCGCAGACATAGACATTCGCGCCCTCTTCCAGCCAGGCATAGAGGTCGGCGCGCTGCGTCCACATGCGCTGCTGTACATAGATCTTTTCCGGCTGATCCCGTGAAAAGGCGACATCGATCCGGTCCAGCACACCGTCCTTGTGGAAGTCCTGCCAATCAAGCTGGTAGAGAAAATCATGGGTGTAGCTGCGGTCGCCGAAAAACAGCCAGTTCCTGCCGCCCGCACCGACCGCCTGACGTTCCTGAAGAAAGCCCCGAAACGGCGCGACACCAGTGCCGGGTCCAATCATGATCACCGGCCGGTCGGGGTCGTCGGGAAGGCGAAAATTTTTGTTACTCTTAACATAGACGCTGAGTTGATCGCCGGTCTTATGATGGTCCGCGATGAACGTCGAGGCTACACCTTGGCGGGCACGGCCGAAGGTTTCATAGCGAACCGCGCTGATCAGGAGATGAGCGACATCCGGCTCCGCTTTCTGTGATGAGGCGACGGAATAGAGGCGCGGCGGCAGTTTCCGAAACAACCCGAGCAGTTGCTCCGGCGCGAGTTTCGCCGGGTGGTCCTCGAACAGGTCAATGATCTGCCGCCCCGACATGTAGGCTTGCCAGCCATCACCTTCGAGAAGGTCGTTCAAACGAGCGTCCTGGCTCACCTTCGCATAAGCCTCCATCACTGGCCTGGAAAGCTGGGTGATATCGACTTCGCTGGCAAGGCGCCGACGCAGTTCGTCATCCCCGTCCACCCCCGCTGCCGCCAGAATGTCAGACACCATCTCCGGATGGTTCTCGGGCACGATGCCGATGGAATCGCCCGGCTCGAAGGTCAGGCCTGAGCCTTCGAGGGAAAGTTCGAGATGATAGGTTTCCTTGGCCGAACGGCTGCCGTTCAGATTGACCAGCTCGGTTATCTCGGCGGGAAAGGGGTTGGCTTTCGAATACGCCGAGGCCGGGAATTCCAGATGCACGACATCGGCGGAAGGCACGACGCTGATCGCCTTCTCGGGCTCCGCCACATCAAACAACCGGTCCAGCGCACCGCTGGTCCAGGCAGCGGCCGGCTCCTCGAAATCGAGGTCGCAATCAATGCGATCGGCGATCCTGCGACCGCCAAGCTGCTCCAGCCGTTCGTCCAGTTTCCTGCCAACTTCGCAGAAATTGACATAGCTGGAATCACCAAGCGCCAGGACGGAAAAATTGACATCGGCGAAGCTCGGGGCATCTTCGCCCATCAAGGCCTGATAACAGTCGATCGCACGCTCCGGCGGATCGCCCTCGCCCCAGGTGCTGGCGACGATCAAGAGATTGTCGGCCTTGGCAAGATCGGCAGGGCCGACATCCGCCATATCGACCAGCTTCGCAGCAAAACCCTGCTTGCCCGCAAGCTTCTTGGCCGTTGCGGCGACCTCCTCGGCATTGCCGCTATCTGTGGCATAGGCGATGGTCAGCGGGATTTTTTTTGTTGGCGCTGCCACGGGAGCGACAGCCGGTCCGGCCGCGGCCTGATAGCCCGCAAGAAAGCCTGAAAGCCAGTGGCGCTGCTCCAGATTGGTCGCAGCCATCACGCCATTCAGCGCATGGATGTGGCTCGGCGGAAAGGGAGCGTTTTCCGGGAGAAGAGGCAGGGATTGCTGGGTCATGAAGGGCCTCGCATGGCTTGAAGCATCGGTCCGTTGATCTCTGTTTGTGCGGTGATGATGGCAGGGCCGCTTTGCTGCAGCGGGCTCAGAACCTGGCGGAGATCGACCACCTCGCCGATGACGATCAGGGTTGGCCGGTCCTGATCGATCGTGCCTGCGATCATCGGCGCCTGGCCAAGCGTGGTGACCGTCGCCTGCTGATCCCCGGTGGTTCCATCGGTGATAAAGGCGACCGGGTCGTCGACGGGCCGTCCTGCTCTGATCAGTTCGGCGGCAATGGTTCGGATCTGGCGAAGGCTCATATAGAGCACCAGGGTCTCGGCCGCTTTGGCAAGCGCCGCCCAGTCCACCGATCTGGAAGCGCCGCCGCCTGCATGGTGACCGGTTACGAACGCAACCGACTGCGCGACCCCACGCTGCGTCGCCGGAATGCCGGCGTAGGCCGGGGCGGCGATCCCCGATGTTATGCCAGGCACGATGCGGAAAGGGATACTTGCCGCTGCGAGGGCCAACGCCTCTTCACCGCCGCGGCCAAACACCAGAGGGTCGCCATTCTTCAAGCGCACGACCCGGTAGCCGGCGGCCGCGAGCTCGACCAGGCGCTGGCTGATTCGAAGCTGCTTGGCACTGGGTTTCCCCGCTCGCTTGCCGACGGCTTCGAGCCTCGCCTTGGAATTGACCAAGCCGAGGATGGCTTCGGGCACGAGCGCATCATGGAGCACGACATCCGCCTGTTCCAGCGCCGTCAGCGCATGGAGCGTCAGCAGGCCCGGATCGCCGGGACCGGCGCCCACCAGCCAGACCGAGCCGGGATCGAATTGCGGCATCGCCAGCGTCTTGGTCACAAGCCGCCTCCCGACCTTTGCCGATTGTCGATCAGCTCGGGATGATCGAGCCAGCCCTTGGCATCGATCATCGCATCGGTAAGGCGGCTGAGCTCCGATAGAGAGCGCTCCCGCCGTTTCCAGGCATGCCGCTTCCTTCCGACACCCCGAAGCCTGCCAGCCCATTCAGGCCCGAAGGCAGCGCTAAGCTTCTGCTTGATCCGAACCGCAAGGCCTGGGCTCTGTCCGTTGGTCGAGACGGTCAAAAGTAAATCACCGCGGCGCACCAGGGACGGGTTGTGAAAATCGCACCATGGCTTGACGTCCTCGACATTGACGAGACCGCCATTCGCACGCACCGCTTTCGCGAGCGGAACGGCCAGATCCAACGGCAGGTCCGCTATCCAGACGACCGAAAAGGCCGACAGCTCATCTGGTGACGGCAGATTGCGCTTGAGCCGCTGACCTGCAGCCTCTTCGAGATCGAGAGACGGCTCATCCGAAAAAACCGTCAGCCTGGCCGCAGCACCTTCGTCCAACAGCGCCAGCCGGCGCGCAGCGACTTCACCTCGGCCGATCAACGCCAGATTGGTGGCATCAGGATCAATGATGATCGGGATCATGATGTGCCTCACTCCCCAAATTTCCTCTATCTGAGATAAGCGAGAAGGCCGGTTCGGGAAATGTTGCCATGGGCGCAAAAAAGGAAACAGTTTTCTCAGAATTCGTCCATTGACAGAAAGTTGAGAACAAAAATATTCTCTCACGGCAAATCATAGAAAAATAATCTAGGATGGATAAGAGCGATGGATGCAACGGATCGGCAAATTCTCGACATTCTGCAGCGCGACGCTTCCATGCCGCTAGCCGAGATCGCGAGGCGCGTCGGGCTTTCCTCGACGCCCTGCTGGCGGCGCATTCAAAAACTCGAAGAAGCCAAGGTCATTCGCGGTCGTGTCGCCATTCTGGACAGCGCCAAAATCAACGCCGGCGTCACCGTGTTCGTTTCGATCAGGACCAGCCAGCATAACGAGGAATGGCTGCTCCGTTTCTCGCGCATCGTCAGCGAGATGCCGGAGGTGGTCGAATTCTACCGGATGAGCGGCGAGATCGACTATCTGCTCAGGGTCGTCATCCCCGACATTGCCGCCTACGACGCCTTCTACAAGCGGTTGATCGCCGATATCGAACTGGACGACGTCAGCTCCAGCTTTGCGATGCAGCAGATCAAATACACCACCGCCCTGCCGCTCGACTACATTCCCAGGGGCTGACCAACGCCATGAAAACACAGACGAAAGTGGTGGTGATAGGCGGCGGCATCGCCGGCTGTTCGGCCCTCTATCACCTGACCGAGGAGGGCATCTCCGATTGCGTCCTCCTCGAGCGCGACGAGCTGACGTCGGGCACCACCTGGCATTCGGCAGCCCAGGTGACCAACTTCGGCCCGAACCAGACCATGATCGGGCTCAAAAGCCATTCCATCCGCCTCTATAAGGAACTGGCCGACGATCCCGATGATCCGATCAACTACCACCACGGCACCGGCGGCCTGCGCCTCGCTTCCACCGAGGATCATCTCGACGGCTATCGGCATTTCGCCAGCATGGCCCGCGGCATGGACGTCGCGTTCGAGATCCTGGATCCGGCCGAGTGTCAGCGCCGGCACCCGCTGATCACCACGGACGGGTTGCTTGGCGCTCTTTGGGACCCGCTGGACGGCGATATCGATCCCGCCCAGCTTTGCCAAGCTCTGGCAAGACGGGCGCGCAAAGCAGGTGCGGAAATCCACCGCTTCACTCCGGTCACAGACCTTACCCAGAAGCCCGATCACAGCTGGATCGTGCACACCGGGAAGGGCGACATCCACTGCGAGATCTTGGTGAATGCGGGCGGCTATCGCTGCAACGAGATCGGCCGGATGATGGGCGTCGAGCACCCGGTCGCCTCGATGGAGCATCAATATCTGCTGACCGAACCGATCCCGGCGATCGAGGCGCTGGGGGATGAATTCCGCGTTCCCCTGATTCGCTGCCCGACCGACGATTTCTATCAGCGCGCCGAGAAAAAGGGCCTGCTGATCGGCTTTTATGAGCAGGGCTGCAAGACCTGGGGCCTCGACGGCATCAGTCCCGATTTCACCAACGCCCTCTGTCCTGACGATTTGGACCGGATCGCGGATGTCATGGAAGGGGCCTGCCGCCGCCTCCCCTGCCTCGAAACCGCCGGCATCCATTCCATCATCAACGGCCCGATCACCTACACCCCCGACGGCCTGCCGCTGGTCGGAAAAATTCCGGGCAAGCGCAATGCCTACTGCATCATCGGGCTAAGGGCCGGCCTCGGCGAAGGCGGCGGTCATGGCTGGCTGCTTGCGCAGCTCATCGCCCATGGCGAAGCCTGCTACGACACCTGGTGCCTCGATCCCCGCCGTTTCACCCGCTATGCCAATGTCGAATACACCGCCCTCAAGGCGATCGAGGACTATCAAAACGAATTCCGCTTCCACATGCCCCATGAATACCGGCCAGCCGGCCGGCCGGCGAAGACCACGGCGTTGACCGGAAGGCTGAAGGATATGGGGGTGGCCTTCGGCACGGTGAACGGATGGGAGCGGATGCTCTACATCAAGCCGTCAGCCGATTTCGAGGAAACACATTCCTTCCGATTCAACAACACGTTCGATCTGGTCGCCGCCGAAGTCGAGAACGTGCAGAACAATGTCGGCATCATGGAAGTCTCGGGCTTCAACCGCATCGAGATCACCGGCACCGGCGTCTATGATTGGTTAAATAGCCTTTCTTGTACAAGGCTCCGGGGCCTCCCAGGAAAGGTCGGGCTCGCCTATTTCCTGAACCGGGACGGCAATATCAAAGCCGAGGCAACCCTCGCCAATCTTGATACCGGCACGGTCTGGTACGGCTCAGCCGCGGCTGCCGAAGATCATGATATGGACTGGCTCCGAGAGCATTTGCCCGGGGATAGCGACATCCGCCTCCGCTCCCTCACCAACACCCACACCGCCCTGGCCATCGCCGGCCCCGCCGCGCGAAACGTCATGGAAGCGGCAGCACCGCGCACCGACTGGTCGCCCAAAAACTTTCCCTGGCTGTACGTGCGGCGGGTCATGATCGGCCATGTCGAGGCGGTTGCAATGTCGGTCTCCTATTCCGGCGAGTTGGCATTCGAGCTGCATATCCCGAACGAGCAACTGGCTCTTGCCTTCGACATCCTCTGGCAGGCAGGTGAACCATTCGCCATGAAGCCCTTCGGCCTCCACGCCACCGAGTCCATGCGTCTGGAAAAAGGCTATCGCCATTGGAAGGTGGATCTCCTGATCGAATACAACCCGTTCGAATCCGGCCTCGATCGATTCGTCGACCTGAACAAAGATTTTCTCGGCAAGCCAGCACTGATCAACCAGCAAATGACTCCGCGAGGCCAGTTCGTCACCCTAGCCCTCGACAGCCGAGCCGCCCCCGCCCATCCCGGCGACAGCGTGCTCGCCAACGGCACCCCCATTGGCACCATAACCTCCGCCGCCTACGGTCACCGAACCCAGAAAAACCTAGCCCTAGCCTTCACTGCTCCAGCACCGGCACCGACGCGGTGCAGCGTTGACTTGGTGGTTGAGACAGCGGTGGGGATTTTACGGGCGGAGGTGATTGAAACCGGCGTTTATGATCCTGAGAACACGTTGGTTCGCAGCTAAGAAACCGATGTCGATGCTCGACCCGAGGTCGGCGCCAAATGGCCGACCTCGGTGTTTGGGCTTTCGCTGATAGAGCTTCTTGCTCGGCTTCAGGCGCAGATGGAACAGCGGCTGCTGCAAGTCCTTTGCAACGGGATTCCGCGCCTTGACCGAGCGTTTTGGCTTACGCTTGGTCATCGATTTCACTCCGGCTTGTCAGGCTTAGGATAGCCTGATGTGTTTAAGATGGGGTTGATGGAAGGAAATACAAAACCCAGCCTGCTTCACCTCAATTCTCGAGCACAACGGAAACCTATCCCATTACTCTCTTCATCGCGTGGCACTCCGACGCGACATGCAGAGCGCAAATACCTCTCATCATTAGACCAATAACCACCTCGTATGGTGCGCCTAGCAATGTTTTCTTTTTTCCAAGAAGTGCCATCGCTGGGCGCGCCGTCGTAAGTCTTGTTCCAGCAATCGCAGCACCATTCCCAGACGTTGCCGTGCATGTCAAATAGCCCAAACGCGTTAGCCGGGTAGTGGCCGACCTGGCACGTATTTTTTGAATCTCGACTAAATCTTGCCTGTTCTTTCGAAATACTCGCTCCAAAGCTAAAGGGAGTTTTTGTACCAGCACGGCAGGCATATTCCCACTCCGCCTCGCTTGGTAGCCGATAAGTTTGTTCGCTTACTTCCGACAACCAGGCGAGATACGCTTCGGCATCGTCAAAATTCATGTTGATTACTGGTCGCTGGCCACGGCCCCATCCCTCGTCATTGGGCTTCCGACGCCCAGTCTCAATGCAATAGTGATCGAACTCGTCAAATGTTACCGGATAGACACCAAGCGCAAAGGGTTTCTCGAACCAGACACGGTGCTCTGGTTCCTCGTTCTCCTCATGCCCTTCTTCATCGATTGGCGAGCCCATGATGAACGTTCCTGTCGGGATGACGACCATCTCGGGACACCAGAGCTTGTCAATATCTCGAAAGACAGTGCCCGGCTTTGACAAGTCAATTGGAGAACATTGAACGAATGATGTTTGCGACCCGTCCATGAGGCCACGGCTTCTCGCTTTTCTCACGAAAGCTTCGGGGTCAGATGGAGCACCTTCTTCCAAGCCTTCATTTTGAAACGAGACTTCGTCGGACACCGGCATGTCGAAAGCCCGATCGGCCGCAGTCGATGGAAAAGCTTCCTCCGACCGTTCTATCGCCTGAACAATTTCCTCGGCCAGTGAGTCCAGTTTCCTTCGGACCTTAGGATCGGTCAGCGGCAAATGCCGAAGGTCGCGCCAGTCTCGGTATTGACGCTCCGAGATCACCTTGGCGAACGGGTCGCTATCCCGCTTGGCCTGATTCTCGAGATGCGGAGTCTTCACGTAATAGATAGGCAAGATCAGGTCATTGCGCTTTGCTTGCCGCTCGAACTCGAAGAACTCGGTCAGCTCTTGTCGACAATAATCGCTGTTGAAGAACGACGGCGACAAAACAGGAATCAAGAACCGCCCACCGGCAACCCCGCCTTTCAGCTCGGATGGCCAATGCTGTCCCCACCTGATGTCTTTTCGGTCGAGAAAAATTTCAAAATCCTCGCCGATCGCCACACTGACGGCACTGCTAAGCACGTTGCAGAGTTCGGTGATGGCGCCAAGATGATAATCGTCGTCGCGGTGTGCATAGCTCATAAAGGCAGCATGTCTTGTCATCGGCGCAGAAACTCAATTAAAGAACGATCTTCCTACGACGTAAAAACATGCCATGGTTTAGCAACCTAGCCAAGCATTGTTGCTGTTTGCGGATAATGTGGCCGATCCAAAAACCTTCATTCCACGTAGCCACATCGTAGAAACGTCACCGCCATCCCATAAGGCTTGCCCCCATGACCGCCGCTCCCATCCTGCTTTGGTTTCGTCAGGACCTTCGCCTCACCGATAACCGCGCGCTGTCGGCAGCGTTGGCCACCGGCCGGCCGGTGATGCCGGTCTATGTTCTGGACGATGACACACCCGGCCCATGGCGTCTCGGCGGAGCCAGCCGCTGGTGGTTGCACCAAAGCCTGGCATCGCTTGGTCGCGACCTCCAAAAGCTGGGCAGCCGGCTGATCCTAAAACGAGGCCTTACCCCCCGAGTGCTGGCAGCACTAGCAGAAGAAATAGGGGCGGCGGCAGTTGATGCTACGCGGAGCTATGAGCCCTGGGCTCTTGATTTGGAGCAAGGGCTCGCTGTCCAACTGGAGGCTGGCGGCTGCAGCTTCAAACGTTTTTCCGGAAGCCTGCTGTTCGAACCGGAGACGCTTCGGACCAAGGCTGGCGATCCGTTTCGGGTGTTCACGCCGTTTTACAAAGCCTGCCTCAACCTCGAACTGCCCAAGCCTCCCCTGCCCCGGCCTGAGCACATCCCGTGTCCCGAAGTCTGGCCCGAAAGCGATCGGCTCGAGGGTTGGTCGCTCACCCCGAAATGCCCGGATTGGGCCAAGGGATTTCACGAACATTGGCAGCCCGGCGAGGCCGGTGCCAAGGACCGTCTTTCGCGTTTCCTCGATGAGGCCATGGCTGGCTATGGCGATCAGCGCGACCGGCCGGACAAGCCCGGCACGTCCAGGCTGTCACCTCACCTGCATTTCGGCGAGATCAGCCCCCATCAATGCTGGCACGCCGTAGAAGACCGGCTGGCCGGCGACAGGCTGGGGTCGAATGGCGGGGGATCTTTCCTGCGCGAGCTCGTCTGGCGCGAATTTTCCTATCACCTCCTGTTCCACTGGCCGGACCTGCCGGAGAAAGCGTTTCGCCCTGAGTTCGAAGCTTTCCCTTGGGATGACAATGCGGCCGGCCTGGATGCCTGGCAGCGGGGCCGCACCGGCTATCCGATCGTCGATGCAGGCATGCGCGAGCTTTGGCAGACCGGCTGGATGCACAACCGGGTGCGTATGATCACCGCCTCCTTTCTGATCAAGCACCTGCTCATCCCCTGGCAGGCAGGCGAGGCCTGGTTTTGGGATGCGCTCGTGGATGCCGACCTCGCGAACAATTCCGCAAGCTGGCAATGGGTGGCAGGCTCCGGTGCCGATGCCGCTCCCTATTTTCGGATTTTCAATCCGCTGCTCCAGGGAAAGAAATTTGATCCAAGGGGCGACTATGTCAGGCGCTTCGTGCCTGAACTGGAAACGCTCGACACTGCCTATCTCCACGCACCCTGGGAAGCGCCAAGTCATGTTCTCAAGGCCGCAGGCATCGTGCTCGGCGAGACTTATCCTCATCCCATCGTCAACCACGGCACCGCTCGAAAACGGGCGCTTGAGGCCTATCAAGCCATCAGAAAGCGCTGATCCGGTGCCGTCATTCTACATCATGAAACCGGCTTTTGCGGTAAGAAATCAGCCGTTCATGACCACCTTCCAGCCACTGCGCACCATAGCCATGTGTTTGTAAAAAAAGGAGTTTAGTTCAATTGACCAATAGGATTGCCGTCGGGAGTTGCCGAACCCCATGCAATATGGCATTTTCTGGCGCTCATCGATGTTTCCATTCGTCATCGTTGATTGATTGGTTTCCTACAGGCACGGTCTTGAGCGGAGCATAAATGCAGATGCCCAGGTACCTTCGAAGCTTGCCGGTAATTTTGGCAGCCGGCCTTGCTACAGCAGCAGCCGACGCAGCAGAGAAGAGCAACTACACCTGTCGAAGCGGCGATGTCGTCCGACGGGTGGTGATTGAGGTAGGCGATCCCGGCACGGGCCTTCCGTGCGAGGTGGTCTACTGGAAAGACACAGAAACACCAGGCGTTCGGCGCGTGCTCTGGAATGCACGTACCGATGCAGCTTTCTGCGAAAGCAAAGCCGCCGGGCTGGTCAAGAAGCTGGGGACGTCGGGCTGGCAATGCGATGCAAACCCTGAGCTCGCGCCGACCAAACAGGCAGTTCTCCAAGAGCAGCCGACACAGGCTCAGCCGTCCTTGCAGCAGCAGGACGACCCTGCTCTGAACACGACGGTACCCGCTTTGGATGCCGCCGCCCTCAGCAAACAGGTACCGCAAAGCGACCAAGCGGAAAGCGCTCCGCTCGCGGCTGTCACGTCGACGGTGCCGGTATCGCCGTCCGAAACGGCGGCGCCTGAACCCTCGACCCAAACAGCAGCGCTGGCGCCCAAGACGCAACCGTCGTTGCAGGCTACCGAGCAATTGCAGGCGGTCATCAGTCAAAACCTGGACAGCCTCAACAAGTCGGTCGATGGTGATTTCGAAGCCGAGGTCGGCCAATTCGGTGACTTGAACGGCGATGGCCAGGACGATGCCGTGGTGTTTTTCAACTATCAGTCCAGCACCGCCGATTTCACCCAGTTCGTGGCGGCCTATGTTTTGGATAATGACGGCTACCACCTCGCCGCCACCAAGCCGATCGGTGCGGAGGAACGGGCGATCGAAAGGGTGGAGGTCGAGAGCATTGTTGAAGGACTGATCCAGCTCAAGCTCCATCTGAATGATGCCTCACAAACGGAAAACCGACGTGCGGCACTGACTCTTAGGGATGGCCGACTGGTGGAGATCGAATAAAGTTCGTCCGATCGAGGAACCAACCTCTCAACGCGACAACAACGTTATGATCAGGATCGAGGCACACGACTTTTTCATGCTGAAGCATTGTCTTCGGCTATTAATGGTCGTGTCATCCCTGATTTTAGTGCATGCCTCGCCAGGTTACTCGCAATCGCCCGATGACTTCCAATGCAGCAAGGGCAGCGATGTCCGAAGGATCGAGATCCTTTTTGCGGATCCGTCCGGCCGGTTGCCTTGCCGGGTGATTTATCGGCCCGAGACCGAAACCAAGAGCGTCGGAACGGTGGCATGGCGCAATATCGCCGAATTGGAGACTTGCCAAGCCCAAGCGCTGCAAGTCGTCGATCGTCTGCGTGCTGAAGACTGGAACTGCACTGCCATCCTGGCCAGTGTCGAGAGTGAGCCCCCGGAACCTGCAGAAGCGACAGCTGCTGACGCGCCGTCGGCCACGGAGGCGGAGCCGGAGCCGAAACAAGCGGCAGTCGAGAACCCGGCGAGCGATGACAATCGAGACGAACCGATCCTTCTGGAGAATCCCGACCTGGGCACACCTCCGCCGGCTTTGGTGACCATCGTTGAGAAAGACCTTGCCAAGCTTGGGGCAACCTTGGACGGCAAGCTCGAGGCGCAGATCGTTGCTTATGACGACCTGAACGCCGATGACACCACCGATGCCCTCGTCCTACTCGCCTATTCGTCCCCGAGACCTGCCTACCGGGAGTTCCTGATCGCCTATCTATTCGATGGCGAAGTCTACCAGCTCACGGCAACCAAACCCATCGCCGGCAGTTCGAGCGACACGATGAATGCAACGCTCGATCAGACCGATCAGGGCATCATCCGGCTGAAGTTGGAAGCCTATGAACCAGGCGACGAAGCTTGCTGTCCAAGCGGCGTCCGGCAGGTGACACTCGCTCTTCGCAATCTCGAACTGGTCGAAATCGACGAGAGCCAGCCCCCGCGCTGAAGCCTGTTCGCAATCTCGCCTATGTCGTCAAAAAGGCGCCGGCTCTGCTTTTACCTTGGCCCAGTCCGGGCGGAAACAGAGGATTTGCACGCCTGCGGGTAGAGATGGGTTGAAGAGCTTGTTGTGCCAGTAAGTCGCTTGAAATCGACGATCGCCTGGCGCCAGCAGATCGGCATCGCAAATCAGCTCATAAGTCTGACTGTATTGTGAGAATGTCAAAAGGCAATCGGATCGCCCAGCAATCTGCTTCGGCAAATCGGCACTCATGGCAAAAACAGCGGTCAGATCGTCATCGAAAACCGACGGGTCCTGATAGTAGCTCGACTGAAAATAGCGAAGGGCGGCGTCAAATCTTTCCTTCGGATCATGGGTCCGCTTAACGATATGTTGAAACTCGGCTGCGCCAATCTCGCAGTCATGCCTGATCATCACCACTGAGATGCTGCCGGCGTCCTGCCCGGCAACTTTCAAGGTCGGACGCATGCCTGGTCCTGGGCGTCCCTCTTCCTCCCGCATGCAGAGCTGACGAAGGCGGCACTGCCATCCAAGAAAAGCTTTTCGCATGAGATCATCGGCAGCTTTCATTCTGACCACATTATCCTGGTCGCCTGTCATGGGGCAGCTCCACTCCTGCTATTCAAACACTGTAACCGGACAGCAGGCCGGCTCATCCTGGTGTTACCAGTTCTAGCACCCGTTGCAAGCCCGGCCACGGATCCCGAACTCGACTCGTCGCAAACGCAAGAAGGGCCAGATTTCCTGACGGAACGCTATCGACAGACCAACATCCCAGGAGCAGCACCTTTGCCTCCTTCGATCAGCCGCCATTTTTGGCAGACCTTCGGTTTCGACCCTGAAGATTTCGTGGCGAACCACAATGGCAGGCCGACACCCGATGACTTCACACGCAGCGGCACCCATGTCACGCCTGCAGGAACATCGTCATCGAGTTGACCGCCGGCGAGATCCAGATGATCAAGGCGCTTTCAGATTACGGCAAGCCTACGCCGATAGATTCTCCCTCCTGACTGATCGATCCGACCTCCGGGGGAAAGTCGCCAATGCGAGCCAGGTTTGACGTAAGCCTTAAAGGTTGCTTTTTCTCAAGAATATGAGCTAGTTTTTATCTATCATAGGCTGAAATCACTTTAGATTTCATTGTTGGTATCGAGATTATTGAAGGAGATTGATGATGGCCGAGTCATTGCTGACCCCCTCCAGCGTGCTGATGTTTGGTCGAGTCCTCAGCGATTTGAAGCTGTCGGGCAGCTCGACAGCAAGTAGCGGGGGCGGTGGTTTTCTGAGCAGCCAAATCGGTGCCAGCAACGCCAAGCTTGCGCGAATATATGGTTTCAGTTTCGATGGCCAGTATATCGATCTCGTCCCACCTGCGATCTTTCTCGTTCACGGCAATGGAACCAAGCCGAAAAAAGATCTCGACCTCTCAGGCATCCCCTTGACCGATGAAGACTTCGCTACGGATATCATGGTCTGGACCTACGATAAGAGTGACCTTTCAATCCGCCTCGATCCGCTGAGCGGCACGTTGGAAGATATTCTCTTGGCCTATGAACTAGGCGACATGGGTTCATTTGCCGGCGCGCAGGCCAGGGGAGCACAAGCTCGTGGCGCTCAAGCGAGAGGTGCGCAAGCCAGGGGGGCACAAGCTCGCGGTGCTCAAGCGAGAGGTGCGCAGGCCAGGGGAGCGCAAGCTCGCGGCAATAGCGACTAACAACGGCCCTACACCAAGCAAGCCTACTTGATACAGACGGCGTCAAGCAGGCTTGTTCTTCGTTGCTGCCGCTGGTTGGGTGTGCAGGTGAAATTTCGTTTCATCTTCGCCGATGATAGAAAATCCAAGGCGTAGATACAGGTTCAGAGCCGGATTGTTTTTCACGACGGATAGCGTCACCGGGAGCCCTTGGTGATTCGCCTTCGCGATGATACCTTTGATGATATCAGTGCCGATTAATTGGCCACGATAAGCTTTTTTTATATGAAGTTGATGGATAGCGACTTCGTCGCTTCCCTCATGCAGCTGGAGCCACCCGGCATCAATCCCGTCTACAACGACAATGCTTGCCTCGCTGCGCTTATAATACGTCTTCTTGAATAGGGCGATGTTGCGTGTCTTATCCCAAGCATTGAAAGCTGTGAGCAACGGCCTCATTGTTTCGACATAGAGGCTCTCGACAAAGGAATAATCATCGTCGGAAGCCGGTCGCAGCCGATAATCTCGTGTCGTCGGAGGCATGTATCCTCCTCCAGATGTTCAAATTCCAACCTGCAGAAGGTCTCACTATTAGCTATATAGAGATCGTTTCTATTTCAATCCGGACTTGCGGAGTCCTTCAACGAACAATCTAAGTTTTTCCTGATCCTTGTCGGGCGGTACGGTAGACCAGTGATCGACCGAGAATGTCGGATGAACCTTCAAGACCTCGGCGGCATGATGCTGCGCCTCGCTCAACTGGCCCAAAAGGGCATGGCTTGATGCCAGCAGTCGATGCGCTTCCGCCTTGTTTTGCATTCTGTTCAAGGTCTCAATGGTCGCTTCATAGTCATCAAGATGGAAATACGCTTCGCCTAAGTACCAAAGATACCAATCGGGAAAGTACGGATTTAATACCATGGCCCGTTTCAGCAACTTGACCGCCCTTTCCCCGAAACCGGAATATGTGAGAGCGTCACCCATCTCCGCAAGGAGATCAGCGTCGTTGGGGTTTAGTTGAAGTGCTCTTTCGTAGGCGGAGAGTGATTCTTCGTGGTTCTTCTTGTAGAGATTTGCAAATCCCAGCTCTCCATAACCCCTCGCATCCTGTGGATCGTAGTCGATGGCCGCCTTGGCCAGATCCACGGCTCTATCCAGAGACGCGCCCGGATCCTTTGACCAGGCATAACGCCAATCGAGATTGAACGTTCTCGACATAGCGGCATAGCTTCGGCCGAACCTCGGATCGATTTCGGTCGCCTGCTCGAATAGACGGCGGGCGTGCAGATTGCTCTCCCGCTGAAAATGCGTGTACAGGGTCTGACCGCGCAGAATGAGACCGTAAGCTCTGATATTCGGTGTCTTGAGGTCGGCAAGCCGACGACGTTCCGCCTCGGCTATCTGTATTGCGAGGCGAGCGGCTACGATATCGGTAACATCATCCTGAAAGCCGAAAATATCACCAAGGTCGCCACCGAAACGATCCGACCAGAGAATATGCTGCGAGTCGGCATCTACGAGTTCGATGCGAAGGCGAATTCTAGCGCCCTGCCGCTGAAGCTCACCACTCATTACATATCGAATGCCCAATTGTTCCTGCATTTGTGCAGACGGCATATTTTGCTGCTTGATGACCTTTGCCGAATGGTGAGCAATCACCGCAAGGTCACGAAAGCGCGAAAGATTGGTAATGATGTCTCCGGTGATGCCTTCGCATAGATGCTGATCTCTCGGATCACCGGAAAGGTTACCGAGGGGCAGAACGGCGACGGAAACCTGCTCCGGCTCAATGGCTACTGCCTCGGCTTGAGCACTAACTTCTATCGCCCGCTGAGACTCACGCCCATTGACTTCGATCGAGAAAACCTCGACGGGGTCGGCGATGTTCTTGAGCTTTCTCGGCCCAAGGGTTCGCATTGAATAATCCGTCGCCTCGTGGACGATGTCGCGGACGGTCGCCGATATGCAGATCCCACCGGGTTTGGCGATGGCCTGGATACGGGCCGCGACATTAACGCAATGTCCCTGCACGCCGTTCTCGCCGACCAGGACTTCGCCTTCGTTGATTCCGATCCGGAAGGCGATCGGATCGCCGTCGGCATTCCAGACCGAGTCATTGCGAAATTCGCGCTGCATCTCGATGGCGAAACGAAGAGCGTCACGGGCATCTTCGAACAAGGCAAGCACGCCGTCGCCCACAGTCTGCACCACCTGACCACCATAGTCGTCGATCAGGGATCGAATGAGCGCTATAGACCGCGTGACACGCTCGTACGTGCCGAGCTCATCCTTGTTCATCAGCCTGCTGTAACCGTAGATGTCAGCAAATAGAACAGCCGCGCGCTGACGGTTCGGTGCAGCAGGTAAAGAGGCAGACATGGGCGCTTCTCATGGGCAGCTTATGCCGACTGAAGCCCTTTCTTAGCCGCTAACGCGAAAGCTGTCACCCGCCATTACACCTGGATCCATTCAAGAGATTGCATGCGTGACAATTAAACCCGAGATATCAAAAGCGCCCCATACACCTTCCGATCTGTAATCGGGCTAATCGTCTTGCTACTCAGGAATAAATGGACTGTCACTCAATGCATGGGTACATGAGTGTGCACCAGCCTGAGTTTTTCCTGCTGATTGGGGCAGGGCTTGAAGCTCGTCAGGCGATCGATATCGTCGCCGTTCAGCCGGGGAGCAATGATGTTTCCGACAGCTTCATTGCAGCTGAAGCTCGTCAAACAGTCCAACTGTTCCCGAGTGCTGACGTCGACAGCCCGAACACCTACACCAAGATCGCGACCAAATCCGATTAAGGCGTCAAGCATCGCCTCCGACTCAGAACAACGGCCGACCGCAGCAATCATGCAGGGAGCCAAGCCAATGGAGGCTATGGGCAGGCGCTGCAAGGCGTGAAAAGCGAGCGGTCCGTTGCCAACGTCGCGAAGATGCACGGCGATACCGAGGTCGGCCAGTTGCTCTACACCAGCGCGGAACCGATGATCGGTGTCGTTCAAGAGCAAGTCGTGGCCTATGCCTATCTCGAGCAAGTCGGCTCTCAGCCCTGATCTCTTCTGACAATGCGTCAGACAACGCGCGAAGTCACCGTCCGCAACCTGAGAACGCGAAAGGGTAATGCTCACGGTTCGCTGTATGCCACCGCTGCGCCAAGCCGCAGATTGCCTGTCGAGCTGATCGACAAGCCATTGATTGAACCGAGGCAAGATATCAGCCCCTTCGGCGATCTCGGCGACATCCGCCAGAGCCATGCCGGTATTCTCCGAATGTTCCCATGCCAAGTCACCTGAAACGGCGCTCATGCAGTTCCGAGCCAGATCAAGGATGGGCTGAAACCGCATGGACAGATCTCCTGCGCCAAGAGCCCGGCGGAGATCCTCATGCTTGGCGAGGTCGTCTGCGATCTTCGTGGCCGCCGAACGCGAATAAAGGCAAAAGCCGTTGCCCCCCCAACGATCTGTCCGCCTCAGCGCCTCATGGGCCCTATCAAGCAGCATCTCGGCACGGTTGCCGTCCTCAGGGTAGAAGGCAATACCGATGCTGGCCGCAGGCTCCCGCTCACCGGCATCCAAACACACCGGCTGCTGCAGGCGTTTGAGCATGGTCTTGGCATTGCTGTGCAAGCCCAGCCGGTTGCCGGAAAACGACAGGAAAAGCGTAAAGCTATCCTCCCCGGATCTAATGAATGCGTCTGCCGGCCGAAGGGTTTCTCTCAATCTCGATCCGAACGCGGCAACGATCGTTTCCAGCTCGCTGCCGGACAACTGAGCAGCCAGTCGATGATAGTCGTCGATCCGAACGACAAAGACCGCCAAAGCCCTTCCTGCCTCACATGCCATGGATAAATCATGGTGAAGCCAGGCCTTCAGAAACGGGGCAGATGTTGGAAGTGCGGAAGCTCCACAAATGCTGGAGCAGCCATCTGGCATTCTGCTGGTCACACCCATTCGCTTCATCCCAATTTCGTCAATGAATCGGCAAGGGCAAGTCTCCTGATCCCAACAAGACGCTTCTGCCCCGCTCATTGAGGAAGTTCAAAGATCGTGCCAACAAATGGATTTTCGCTAAGCCAATGCTTTTGCGTTATTTCTTAGAAGTGGATGATGGGCGGAGGAAACGCCGGTTGATGAATGATTCACAAAATGAGACACAAACTGGAATTAACGGACGCTACAGGCTGACACCCCAACTCTTCAGCTTTCGATAGATCGTTGCGGGTGCAATCTCCAGAAAAACAGCGGCCTTGCGAACGTCCCCTGCGCAAAGGCCGAGGGCTCTCTCGATCGCCTCACGCTCGATCTCGGCAAGCGGCCTGATCTGCTGGGCCAGTTCGTCAAGCGCCCGTTGCGGCCGTACCGGCTGACATGGCGGGGCCACTGTCGATGGGGCTTCATCGTTCAAGGCGTCCAGCATTTCGGCGCTGATCACGGCCCCTTGGTGCATGACGACTGCATGCCGGACGACATTTTGCAGCTCACGAACATTGCCCGGCCACCCATGACGCAGCAACAGCGCCTTTGCCCCCTCATCGAGTTGCTCGAACGGACGCTGTTCCTGCTCCGAGAACAGTTGAAAGAATGCGTTGGCAATCTCGATAACGTCGTCGCCCCTTTCTCTTAGAGGAGGCAGCTCGATCGGAATGACATGCAAACGGTAAAAAAGATCTTCGCGAAACCGGCCCGCTTGAACTTCAGCACGCGGATCACGGTTGGTTGCGCAGACGATCCGGACATCGACCTCCTCCACGACGCTGCCACCGATCTTGGTAAACTCACCGGTCTGAATAAAGCGCAGCAGCTTGGTTTGCAGCTGAAGATCCATTTCGCAGACTTCGTCGAGAAAGAAGGTTCCCCCATCAGCCTGGCGGGCGGCCCCATCACGTTCGGCCATAGCGCCGGTGAAAGCACCTTTCACATGACCGAAGATTTCGCTTTCCATGAGATCCCGCGGAATAGCACCGCAGTTCAATGGGATGAATGCGCCCTTCCGGCCGCTAAGGTCATGGACCGCTTTTGCCGCAACTTCCTTGCCCGTGCCGCTCTCGCCAGTCAGGAAGACGGTCGCCTTGCTGCTTGCCGCACTCTCGAGAGACCGATACACGGCCTGCATCTTCAAGCTTGATCCAATGAAGTCCTGAAAATGATGCCGGTCTATTTCATCCCGGTACGTCTTGACGGCCACTTCAAGCTCTTGCCGTTCCAGGGCATTGCCAAGGGTGACCTTGAGACGCTCTGCCTGAAACGGCTTCACCAGGAAATCGGTTGCCCCTGCCCGCATCGCATCAATCGCGGTCTGCATCGATCCATGAGCGGTGATCACCACCACCGGCATCGTCAGGCCACGCTCTCTTATGGTTCGAAGAACATCGAGTCCGTCAGCGTCGGGCAGTTTCAGGTCGAGCAGGATGGCAGCAGGCGAATCTTTGAGCGCCGAGAGAGCCTGCTCCCCGGTTTCGACGTGACGCAGCTGATACGGTTCCTGGCGAAGGAATCCTTGATAAGTACGGGCCAGCGCCGTCTGATCTTCAACCAACAAAATGTCCGTCATCGTCACAACCGATACTCGATCAACCGGCCCTTGGGCAGACGAAGAGAAATCGTCGTCCCTCGATCAGGCTTGCTTGCAAGCGAGAGTTCGGCATCATGCAGGTTTGCCAGACCCTTGGCGATATGCAGTCCAAGGCCCGAGCCTTCGGCATGACCGCTCCGTGCAAAAGGATCGAAGACAGAGGCCTGCAAGCCGGGATCGATGCCGCAGCCATCGTCGCTCACGTCGATCATCAAATCTCCGTCGTCTTCTAGATAAACGCGCACCGTAACTTGACCGCCATGGTCCGTGAATTTTACGGCATTGCTCACAAGATTGAGCAGCAGGCGCTGGAGGCGCATCGGATCGCCCCGGATTACGATCACCTCCGCCTCGCCTTTCCGTTCGAAGTTCCGTGATTTACCGCCAGGCAGTTGGCGAGCCATCGCGAGAACCCGCTCCAGCATTTCCTTGAGATCGACCGGCTCCTCGACAAGCTCAAGCTGCCCGGCCTCGATCGCCGAGGCCTCCAGAAGGTCGGTGATCAGGGTCAAAAGGAAATCGCTGTTGTCCAGTATATCCTGAAGAAAGCCGTCGCGTTCCGCTTCGGATAAATCATTTTTCAAGATCTCTGCATTGCCCATGATGACCTGGAGCGGCGTTTTCAGATCATGGCTGACATTCGCAAGTAATGCCGTTTTTTCCCGAAGCAACTGCTCGGCTCGCATGGTGGCTTTTCTGAGTGCATCATTGGCAAGCGATAGCTCATTTCTTCTCTGGATTACCTCTTGCTCGAGAGCAGCCATCTCGGTTTCGTCCCGAAGCAGAAGTTGAAGCGATCCCGGCTCGTCCGCTGGAGCAATTTCCAAGGACAGTACCCGCTCCGCGACTGCGCTCTCATGCCAGGCGACACGCGGCATGGAAAACGACCTCAGCTCTCCCCCTGCCATCTGCTCCAGGACATCCTCCAGCCCAACGAGAATCGAAAGAGCCTCGGTTGCGGCCTGCCCCGGTTTCAGCCAGTCGACGAGCTTACCATGGCAAGCACCAATTTTCTGGTCGGGTTCCAGCACTACCAAGCCGATGCGGCCGCTATCCAGCAACGACTTGCTCAGAGGAACCGACACCACTCACCCGTCTCCTTGTCGATGATGCTTCAGCCTGATGTTTCTCACGCTATTGGGAGAGGTCGCGGTCATGTCGGCTTACGCACCAATTTCAAAGATCCGGCGAAACATTGCATGGAAGGCAGTCGCGACGTCGTTGCCGGTCAAGGCCGACGTGTGGATCACCTGACCACCAAATTCCTGAACCAGAGACTGGCCCCCGATCCACTCTTGCCGTGGCACGAGGTCAGCCTTGTTGAGCGCGAAAACGACGGGCCTGCCGGGCAGGATGCCCAGAAACTTTTCCGCATGACCAGTCATCGAGGCCAGCACATTCTCTCGGGATAGATCGCCAACGATCAGTGCTCCCGATGCCCCGGCGATATAGGTCCTGACCAAATCCTCTCCGAAATGGCTGCCTTCGATGTCCCAAATGCTCTGGCCGACACTTACGAGCTCATCGCCGATCTCGATCTCGTCCTGATGCTGATAAATCTTGACGCCAACCGTCGCTCGATACTCTGCCGAAAACTCATCGAGGACATAACGGCGGATCAGGGACGTCTTGCCGACCGAGAAGTCCCCGAGGACACAAAGCTTTCTTTGCTTTCTAGTGCTCGGCATTGTCCTCACCCGAAGGCTGGGAGTTTGTGCCGTTAGGCTTGTTGAAAACCCGGTCTTTTTGAAGAAACCTCACTTCGAATTCGACCCGGCGATTGGCGCTCTCCAGGCCGGTTTCCTGGCTAATGCGGTTCTCATCCCCTCGCCCGACGACGGCCAATCGCTCGGGTGGAAGCCCCAAAATCTTTAGGCGCTTCGAGACGATCTCCGCCCGCGCCAATGACACTTTCGCGCTCGCCTGCTGTGCACCAATCTCGTCAGCATAGCCGACAATCAAGAGCCCCATATCCGCCGGCAAATTCCAGAACCGTTCCACCACGCCACTAAGAACGGCACTTGCACGAACTTCGTCATCAAAACGGTTGCCTTCGCCGAAACGCAGGGATTGCCGATCCAGCCATGCGCGAAACGCCGCAACCTCGCGCTCATCGTCTGTGAGTAACGCGCTTTCGATTGTTTCAACCGCTGCCTGCAGAGCCCTGGTGTCTTGATCGAAACTTGTGCGAACGCCGGCCTCCAGAGCTCTATTCGAACGCGCAAACTCGTCCCTGCTGACCAAATGGTCGAGATCAACGTTCGGCTTTGGTAAAGCTTGTACGTCGAATGCCAGTTCCGTCTCGGGAAGCGCTTTGGCCAAGGCTTGCCTCAGACGCTCCAAAACCTCGTCGTTCGGTGTTAGTCCGGTAATGCTGACGATACCGTCTTCACTCATGTAGCGCACCGTAAACGGGTAACCGGTCAAACCAGGCATGTCGGCAATTACAGTCCGCGCACGAGCCTCGATCGTTCCGCGCTCCCAGCGACCAAAGAGCTGCCATCCAATCAAGCCGATCATGATCAGCGCCAAGCCGCCAAGGAGGATCGTGCCCTTTCTTGATGGTGCCCTGAAGTTTTTCTGCTTGGCCTGGAGCAATGCCTGGAAGCGGCGTTCAAGGTCTTCACGCAGAGCAACCGCGGTGCCTTGGTCGAGGTCATCGGGATCACTCATCGCCTCGCCCCACCTGGCGAGGAAGGCGCAGAAGATCTCGTTGAGAGCGCTATCGAAGCCTGCCGGCGGTGGTCCCTTTGTCTTGATCGCTAGAACGGCGCCAGGGGAAGCCTGAAGATGAAGCCGCATATCGCCGACATGCAGTGTGCGAAGATCCTGCTCAGGGCTTTCATGCATGGCATCGCGAACGAACGCCATGATGGCCGTCAAAATGCTGCCGAGCAGGTGACTGTCCATCCCACCTTCTTCAGCGTCGGCGCCTGCTTGGGCGATGAGCAATCCAGTTTCCCGGTCGATCAGGAGAAGGTCGGTGATCTCGAAAGCGGCGCCTTCGCTCAGTAAAATTTCGGCCTCGCTTCGCCCAGTCATTCTGGCCTTAAGCCGCGCCCGCCATCGATCCACGGAAAGGCTGGAATCGAGCTTCTGGTTGAGCTGCTCAACCAAGTCGCGGAAGGCATTGCGCACGGCGGCCGCCACCAGCCTGCCGGTGATGGGGTAGAGCGCATCAACCATCATATCGCGCGAGTTGTGAATTTCGGTCTTGATGCTCTGCAGAACGACGGGGGCCAATGCCGCCGCCAAGCGCCGATAGTCTTGCACGCCGGCATCGCGCAGGACGTCCGCGATGAGCGGCACCAGACTGGCCTTCAGCGCGTCGTCATCGCCGAGGCGAACCTCCAGCCGATCGAGGCGTTCCTGTTCTTCTTGAAGAAGCAAACGGCGGAGCTGTTCGCCAGATGTCAGATTGTCCAGCGGATTAGTCATCAGCTCAGCCGGACGTTGCCGATCCCTTCGCCCGATCAGCGGCCTCACCAAGGTAAGGCTTCAGGTGCTCGTTCTCGGCCAGGCGCGCGCGCAGACTTTGCTGATCGACGAGCAGGGCTTCCATCATGCCGAGCAGGCGCAAATCCAGCCTTTCGATCTCGGCAAGCTGTGCCTGCTCGAGTTCGCCGATCCGTGTTTGCAACGCAGCGATGGCTTGCGCTTGATCGGTAAGCGCCTGATCCAGCCGCCCGACGGATTGATCATGCCTCGCCTGTTCATCGGCGATGACCGGTCCAACCAGCAGGTCACGGATGCGGGACATCCGCTCCGCTTCACTTAAATCCTGCATCGCATCGGAAGAAGTTGTTTTCGATGTTTCTGTCATTGTTCTATTCTTCAGCCTAAAAATGACACATGCTGATCAAGACTGGAGACTAGGCGGCACTAGGGTAACCTATCCAGTTTTTCATTCAGGGTTTCATACATAGCTGCTCGCCAATCGTCTTCCAATGCCTTCTTTGCCGGTTGCTCTGTTGCGCGAGCGCATTTCCGGAATAGGTCGATCCAGCTCTCTCCCCTGCCCTCCCGGGCCAAATCCGACAGCAGCAAACCTTCAAAGGCTTCCGCAGGTTCTTGTCAGCGTCTCACGGAAAGCCGGATCTGCAATGGCAATCAATGCCTCCGCCCGCTCATCGGCCGATTTATCGCGGAGGACGGCAACGCCGTGTTCGGTAACCACATAGTCGGCATCGACACGCGCACTGCTGGCTGCATCCTTTCCGAGCCCGGCAACGATTCTGGAGATCTTCCCGCCCGCTGCGGATGAAGGCAGCGCCAGGATGGAGCGTCCATTTTTGGAAAGCCCTGCTGCGCGCACGAAATCCGTGAGCCCGCCGCTGCCGCCAACCTGGCGGCCGTCAACCGTCTCCGCGTTGGCTTGACCGGTAAGGTCAACGGACAGGACGCTATTGATCGCAACCAGATTGTCAATCGCGGCCAGCCGCCGAACATTGTGGGTTTCTCCGACGGGGAGGACATGAACATTCTCTCGATTGTCGACCCAGTCATAGAGGCGCTGTGTCCCCAGCACACTGGTGCAGACCATCGGGCGCGTCGGATCCAGTGCGTCTGCCTCATGGAGATCGATCATGGCTTCACTAATCAGGCCTCCGTGACAAGCGAGCCTGCGATGCGAGCTCAGAGCATCGAGCACGGCCCCGGGCATCTTGCCGATGCCGACCTGCAGGCTGTCGCCATCACGCACCAGGCCTGCAATATGCGCTCCGATTGTTGCCGATGTTGTCGACGATGGGCCCGTGTCGACGGACAATAGCGGATGATCGACCTCCACCAGGTGGTCCAATCGCTCCTCGTCGATCTCAACACTTCGCCCGGGTCTCGGCAGCCCCCCGTTCACTTCAGCGACAATACATCGGCAGCGATCGAGAATGGCCGGCACGAAATGAGCCGTGCTGCCGAGAGTAAACCTGCCTTTCCGGTCGGACGGGCGAACCTGGATTAGGGCAAGATCGATTTCGAGGCTGTTGAGATAGTGGTACATCCCGCTATAGGCAAGCGGCATGAATCGGACCTTGCCGGCTTTGTAAGAAGCGTTCAGCTCAGGGGTCATGAAGAGACTTGTGATGCGCACATCCGGGTGCAGCCCGGCAAAATCATGGCGATTGAGGCCGGGGATCTGGCATGCAATATAGTGCACACCTGCGCTTGCCTGAGGCTCCGCCTTCAGTGCGTTGATAAGCTCGACCGGCTCGCTGCTCGATGCCTGAATGAACACCGTCATCCCAGGCTTGAGCAGGCTGGATATGTGCTCTGCTTTGATGACTGTCGGCATGATTCGCTATTGCGCTATGGCAGCGCAATTCGTGCGCTCAGGAAAAATTCGGCTTTCGCTTCTCCATGAAGGCGTTTCGCCCCTCGATATAATCATCGCTTTCGAACTGTCCCATGACGAGGCGCCGGCTGACTTCCGTGTCCTCGGTCGCGCCTTGCTCAATCTCATCGAGCATCGTCTTGACCGCAATGATGGTCGCCTGGGACAAGTTGGCCATCTGACGGGCAAATCCATAGGTCTCGCTCTCCAGATCTGATGCCGCGATGAGACGTGTTGCCAAACCTATACGCAGTGCCTCATCAGCTTTGACGACATAGGCCCCCATCAGCATTTCCTTGGCCTTGGACGGCCCGACGAGATCAGCCAGCCGCTTTGTCTCCCGCAAGGAATAGATCAGGCCGAGTTTCGCGGGTGGAATACAAAAGCTCGACGTATGATCGGCATAGCGAAGGTCACAGCAAAGCGAGAGCGCACAGCCCCCACCGAAGCAGACACCCTGGATCATCGCGATCGTCGGCTTCGTCAGTCCTGCAACCGCCTGATAGGCTGCGTCAACAACCTTTCTGTAATCATTCGCTATTTCCGCCGATGCATGCACGTGCCTGAACTCGCCGATATCGGCCCCTGCCGAGAAAGCTGTCCGGTCGACGCCGCGAAGGATCATCACCTTGATCGACCGATCGCCGGCAACATCATCGGCATGTGCGGCAATCGCCCGCCACATCGCTTCGTTCATGGCATTACGCTTATCGGACCGATTCAGCACCATGGTGGCGATCGGACCGTTCTTGATCAGGTCAACAAGCTGTTCCGTCACACCACTAGGCCTTCACGCTTTCCGCCAGCCAGTCGATCGCCGCTTGGGCTCCGCCCCGGCCGTGAGGGATACCAAGGGCACCGAGCCCGATCTCGACCGAGGACAGCGTGCCCATGATCATCGGAGCATTGACATGCCCCATATGCGCGATGCGAAATGCCTTGTCGGTGAATTCGCCAATACCGATACCGAGAACCACACCGCATTTCTCCCGGCAATAGGTCAAAAGCGAAGCAGGATCCCATTCGCCTTTCGTCAGGATGGTGGTGACGGCGTTGGAGCGTTCCCCGGGATCGATAATGTTGGCCGAAAGCCCGCCGCCTTCCGCCCATACATCAACCGCACGGCGCACGGCCTCTCCAAGAAGCCGGTGACGCTCGAACACGTTCTCCAGGCCTTCTTCAAACAAGAGGTCCAGTGCCTGACGAAGGCCGAACAGCAAATGCTCGGGCGGCGTGCCACAATATTTTTGATAGTGAAGCGGCCCTTCCCGCTCCGTCCAGTCCCAATAACGTGTTCTCAAATCTGCGGTCTGATGCACCTCGACCGCGCGCTTGCCCGCGGCGACAAAGCTCAGCCCCGGCGGAGTCATCAGGCCTTTCTGTCCGGCGGCGACCGTGACGTCGACACCCCATGCATCCATGTCGTAGGGCATGATGCCGAGCGACGCGATGGTATCCACCATGAACAAAGCCGGATGGCCGGCAGCATCGATAGCCTGGCGGATACCGGGAATGTCGTTGACCACGCTGGAGGCCGTATCCACCTGGACCACCAGGATCGCCTTGATCTCACCCGCCGGATCGTCGCGAAGGCGCGCTTCGACCATGACCGGATCGACAGCGCCGCGGGGCTTGCCGTTCAACACTTCGACCTCGACCCCCATCATCGCCGCCATCTCCCCCCAGCCGACGGCAAAACGGCCGCTCTCCAGCACCAGCACCTTATCGCCACGAGAGAGCACATTGGCGGCAGCCGCTTCCCAGGCTCCATGGCCATTGGTCGCGTAGATATAGGTTCGCCCCTGGGTTCGAAATATGCGCCTGAGGTCGTCGAGGAGACTAGCCGTCGTGTTCTCAAGATCACTGCCGTTGTAAATGTCGACCGCCGGCCGGTGCATCGCGCGCAGCACCTCGTCAGGCACTGTCGTCGGGCCAGGAATGCTCAGAAATTCTCGACCATGTCTAACGGACATCGCGGGCTGATCCTTTCAATCAACAGGTTCGGGCAAATTGGCTCGGATGCGTCTTTGACATAGGAACATCGGTCACGCTTTGTCGAGCCGTTAGGCGGCAATCCGAACAAAAAGTACCAGCCCGGATCGGCACCAATCGACACGGAACAGCAAAACGGCCTCCTCAAGCCGAGGAAGCCGTTTCAACAATACCATGCTTACAACATTAGAAGTCGAAGTCGCCGATATTATCCTTGGTGAAAATGAAGGGCGCGCCGAGCAGGATTTCGCTGCCGTTGACCACTGGCAGCGTACCGAGCTTTCCGGCCTCGACTTCGGTTGCTCCCGGTGCCAGCTTGCCGTCGGCAATCGCGCGCATGACGTAGACCGAGGCATAACCAAGATCGACCGGATTCCAGAGCACCGTCGACTTGACACAACCCGACTCGGTGTAGGGCTTCATCGCATTTGGCGTTGCCAAGCCGACCACGGCAACCTCGCCGCAGAGGTTGGCTTGAGTTACCGCCTCGGCGGAGGCAGGCGTGGCAACACTGGTCATGCCGAAGAGGCCGTCCAGGTCTTCGCCATATTTGTTAATCAGCGTGGTTGCCTGATTGAAGGAGAGAATGTTGTCCTCCTGCGCCTCGACGGTCTCCAGCCATTCAAGCTTCGGGAAGCACTGTTCGGCATAGGCCCACATCTCCGCGATCCAGCGCGCCTGGTTCGGGGTGGTGAAGGTGCTGGTGACAATGGCAAAGCTGCCGTCTTCACCAACTTCGGCCGCAATGCTGTCGACCATCGCCTTGGCGATACCGTTGAACTCGGCCTGGTTGACGAACCATTCCCGCGCATCGGGCTCGGAATTGGCATCATAGCCGACAACATGGATCCCTTTGTCCAATGCCTTTTTCAGAACGGAAGCGATGGCAACCGGATCGTTCGCTGCGAACAGGAGGCCGTCGACACCTTGGGTGATGAAGTTGTCGAGAAAGGTGATCTGATCGTCGATATTCGCTTCGGTCGGTCCGTCCGTGGTCACATTGACGTTGCCGAGTTCGGCCGCCGCTTCCTGCATGCCCTGGGTGGTGGCCGCAAAGTACCCGATGCCAATCAGCTTCGGCACATCCATCAAGGTGATGTCCTTGCCGGCAAGGTCCGGAGCACTGTTAGCCTGGCCGCCGTCATAGTCCTTGGCGACGACTGTAGGCGCTGCACCCGCCTCGCAGCCAAGCGGGCTGACGTCCAGATCATCGGCACCGTCCCAGCGATCGGCAGCGTGGGTGACAGTTGCGATCATCGACAATGTTGCCGCGACCGATAGGATTCTGTACATGCGAAACCTCCCTCTTGGTTGATGGCATCGACGCTCGATGCCGCGCTTGAGACTCAATCCTTACCCTCCTGCCGCCGATGAATAAAGTTGGTCAGCAATATCGACAAGATCAAAACCGATCCGATGACGATGATGGTCGCATCACCCTTCACACCAGTCAGCGACAGGCCATTCTTCAACAGCTGGATCATAACGAAGCCAAGCACAGTGCCGGCGACCGTTCCAACGCCTCCAAAGATGCTGGTCCCGCCGAGAACGACCGCGGCAATGACATCGAGCTCCAGACCGGTCCCCATGTCGGATCGGGTCGTGCTCACACGCGAGACGAAAATACAGGCTGCAAGCGATGCCATAAAACCTGAGAGCGTGTAGATGACCAGCTTGTAGCGGTCCACTGGAATGCCGGAGAATCGAGCACCAACTTCGTTATGGCCGATCGCGTAGAGCGACCTTCCGAAAGCGGTATAGGCCAAGACCAGCCACGCGACGACGATTGCCACCAGAAGAATCCAGAGCTGGGTCGGCACACCAAAAACTTCGCCCTGTCCAAGCTGGAAGAACCAATCGGGATAGCCGCGGACGGAACGGGACTGGCTGATCCCTTCTGCTAGGCCGCGATAAAGGGCCAAAGTCGCCAGGGTCATGATGAGCGGCGGGACGTTGACGCGCGTGATGAACCAGCCGTTTACGAAACCGGCGAGCGTACCGACGGAGAGTGCCACCAACAGCGCCGCTTCCAGGGGAAGGCCCATGTTCTTCCAGCTCACGCCCAGCACGATCGCTGCGAGCCCAAGGACGGATCCCACTGAAAGATCAATGCCGGCCGTGATGATGATGAAGGTCATCGGCAAGGCGACGAGACCGACTTCGGCCATCAGCCGCCCCTGGTTCAACAGATTTTCGGTGGTTAGGAAACGATCGGTCTGCGTTGCCAGCAGAAACAGCGCCACGACGAGGATCAGCGCCAGCAGAACTTCGTGCCTCAGCCACGAAAGAAGGGAGGCAGCGGGTGCAGTTTGCACCTTGGTTTCAGTGGAAGCCACGGCTATCGCCTCAAGACCTGACGCCGCCGGCGCCAGAGATCGGCAAGCACGGTGAGGAGGATAAGCACGCCCTGCACCGCCCGCAGCCAATAGGGTGAGACATTGATGAAGATCAGGGACGAGCCGATCGCCGCCAACAGGATCGCGGCCAATGTCGAGCCGACAACAGTGCCGACGCCGCCGAGAATACTGACGCCGCCGACCACCGATGCGGTGATGATGGTGAGTTCGAGATTGGGTGGCACCGTCGATTGGATGACGGAGAGCTGGGTTGCAAAAAGGACGCTCGCAATACCGACGAAGATCCCATGAATGATAAAGACCGTCATCACCGTACGTTTGGCGGAAATACCTGAAAGCCGGGCCGCTTCCACGTTGCCGCCGACAGCATAGATCGCGCGCCCTGTCATACTGTAGCGCATCCACGCCGCCGCCAGGATCGTGAGCAGTACCATGAAGTAAATCGGCATCGGTATGCCGAAGGGACGCATCTGCGCCAAAGCATAGCCTTCGGGAAGATCCGTGATCCAGGCGCCCGCGGTGACGCTGATCAACCCGCCTTTCAATATACTTAGCATGCCGAGAGAAACGACGATCGACGGAATCCTGAGATAGGCGACGAGGAATCCCATGATCGCCGTCACTGCAGCACCAACAACCAGCGGCACCAGCCAGCTTACGATGATGGGATAACCATTGACCGCAAGCGAGCCGCTGATCGTGGCGAGTACGCCGATGAGCGAGCCGACGGAGATGTCGATATTGCCGGAAATGATCACCATCGACATGCCGATCGCTGCCACTGCGATATAGGCATTGCCAAGAAAGATGCTGCTCAAATTGCGCTCGGCAATATAGCGGGGATTGATCGCGCCGACGACAACGAAGAGGCCAATGATGCATAGAAACAGGATCAACTCCTGGCCGCCAAAGGCCCTGAGAAGACCGATCCCATGTCTTCGTTCCAGCGTTTTTGTTTCCGTAGCAACCGCCATGGCTAAGCCCCGGCGGACAGGGCTGCGGATGACATATCCTTGTCCGGCGTTCCTCCCATCATCGCTGACGCGACAAGCTCCTGGGTTGCCTCTTCGCGATCGAACTCGGCGACGATCCGCCCCTCTCGCATCACCAGGATACGATCGCTCATACCCATGATTTCGGGGAGTTCGCTGGATATCATCAAAATCGCAAGCCCCTGCTCAACGAGTTCCCCCATCAACCGATGTATCTCCGCCTTGGCACCGACGTCGACCCCACGGGTCGGCTCGTCCATGAGCAGCATCAACGGTTCGCTCGCGAGCCACTTGCTGAGCACCACCTTCTGCTGATTGCCGCCCGAGAGTTTGTTCACCACCTGCTCGGTGCTGCTGGCTCGAATCCCAAATCGCCGGATACTCTGCTCCGCAAGCTCACCCTCAGCCGCCCTGTCAACAAAAGGCCCACTCGCCAACCTTTCGAGAATGGCAAGGGATGCGTTCTCGCGCAGCACCATAGGCCGGATCAGCCCCTGATGCCCACGATCTTCCGGCACATAGGCGATGCCCAGGCCAGTCGCCTGCCTTGGGTTGCTTATCGTCACAGGCTTACCGTTGAGCCTGATCTCGCCGGATTCGGCAGGCGTCACCCCGAAGATTACCTGGGCCAGTTCACTTCGTCCGGAACCGACCAGACCTGCAAGCCCCACGATCTCGCCAGCACGGACATGGAAATTGATCTCATTGGTGAGCGGCCGTCGGCTAAGATCCTTGGCTTCCAGCACGATATCGCCGGCCTTGACGTCAGCCTTCGGAAACAAAGCTTCGATCGTCCGGCCGACCATCATGGTGATCAGGTCGTCCTTGTCAGTCTCGGCAACGGGCTTGGTTGCGACATACTTGCCGTCACGCAAGACGGTTACACGGTCCGCCAGCTCGAAAACTTCTTCAAGACGGTGGCTAATATAGACCACACCGACGCCGCGTTCCCGGAGCCGCCGGACAATCCCGAAGAGCCGCTCGACATCCGCTTCCGTCAGCGCAGCGGTCGGTTCGTCCATGATCAGGAGCCGGGCATCACGCGAGAGTGCCTTGGCAATCTCGACACGCTGGCGATTGCCGATCGACAGGGCGCCGACGAGCTTGGACACATCGAGATCGTGGATATCAAGCGACGCCAATATCTCCCTGGCGCGCGTGCGCATCGCTTCCCAGTCGATGGTGCCAAAGCGTGTTCTCGGCGGGTGCCCCATGAAGATGTTTTCGGCCACCGTCAGCTCGGGAAACAGCAGCAGTTCCTGATAGATGGTCGCGATGCCCGATGCCTGCGCATCGAGAGGGCTCTTGAAAGCAACCTCGTCGCCATGAACCGACAAAGTGCCGGCATTCGGCTGATAGACGCCGGAGACGATCTTGATCAGCGTGGACTTGCCGGCGCCATTTTCGCCGAGCAGCGCATGGACTTCACCCGGCATGACATCGAACCGCACATCGTCGAGCGCTCGAACGCCAGGGAATGCCTTGCTGACGTTCTTCAATTCAAGAATGGGCGCCGCCAATTTTTCCTTCTTACCTCCCTCACATGTTCAATAGTTGCGCAGCTTTCCAGGCCCATCGCAAGCCCCTTCTTGCCGTCGGGGTCATTCGGACAATGCTGTCATCATGAGGATTCGTGTGAACTACGCCTTCATGGACTTTGCGCTTACGATGGAAAATGTGGATAGTGGCAAGCTTGATAACACTGGCTCATCGGGAGGCCGATTGATGGCGAAAGCTGGGGCAAAACGTCGGAAAGTCATAATCACCTGTGCGGTAACCGGATCGATCCACACACCCTCGATGTCACCGCATCTGCCAAAGACACCAGACCAGATCGTGGATGGCGCCATCGGGGCTGCCGAAGCCGGCGCAACGATCCTGCATCTCCATATGCGCGAGCCGGATGACGGTCGGCCGACTCAATCTCCTGAGATCTTCAAGCAGTTCCTGCCCCGGATCAAACAGGCGACTGCGGCCGTGGTCAACATTACCACCGGCGGTGCGCCCGGCATGTCGGTCGAGGAACGGCTGCAGCCAGCGCTACAATGCCAACCGGAAGTCGCCTCGCTCAATATGGGTTCGATGAACTTCGGCCTGTTCCCCATGCTGAAACGTTTCCAGACCTTCGACCATGAATGGGAGCGCAAGCACCTTGAAGCCAGCCGCGACATGGTCTTCAAGAATACCTATAAAGACATTGCCTATATTCTCGAATCATGCCGCGCCAATCAAACCCGGTTCGAGTTCGAATGCTATGATGTCGGCCATCTCTACAATCTCGCCCACTTTCTCGACGAAGGCCTGGTGGAGCCCCCCCTGTTCGTGCAAACCGTCTTCGGCATCCTAGGCGGCATCGGCGCCCATCCCGAAGACTTGATGCATATGAAACGGACGGCGGATCGACTGTTCGGCGATCAGTATGTCTGGTCGATCCTCGCCGCCGGCCGGCATCAGCTGCCGCTGACGACGATGGGAGCGGCGCAGGGCGGCAATGTGCGCGTCGGTCTCGAAGACTCGCTCTGGCTTGGCGCCGGCGAGCTTGCGCCTTCCAACGCAGCCCAGGTAACAGCCATGCGTCAGATCCTCGAAGGCATGCAGCTCGATGTCGCCACCCCCGAAGATGCCCGCGACATTCTCAGTTTGAAGGGTGGCGACCGCGTCAACTTTTAGTCGCGATCCGGCTCGCTAGCCGGCTCGACGACGACGGCGTTCCCGCTTCGGCGCTTCAGAGACCTCGCCTGTATTCTTCACCGCCCCTAACCGAGCCTCGATTTCCTCGTAGGTCGGTGACGCTTCCGCCTTCGGCCGCGCCGCCAAAGCTAGGCGCATCGCCATAATGTGCCGCGGGGTCGTGCCGCAGCAGCCGCCGATGATGCGCGCACCGGCATCACGGGCGAGACAGGCATAGTCCGCCATGATCTCGGGCGTACCGTTATAATGGGGCAGCATGTCAGCCCCCATGGTCGGCGTACCGCAGTTGCCCTTGGCGACGATAATATCATCGGCTCCCGCAGCGCGGGCGAGGCCGATCACGGAATCCAGCAACTGAGCAGGGCCGATGCCGCAATTGGCGCCAAAAGCGCGAGGCTGCCATGACTTCCTCTTCGACATGGCCAGCGCATCTTCGGGCTTGATCCCCATCATCGTCCGCCCGGAACTGTCGAAGGTCATGGTGACGACATAAGGCAACCCGACACTCTCTACCGCCTTGACCGCCGCCGTCATCTCCTCCTCGGAGAACATCGTCTCGATCCAGGCGACATCCACGCCGCCTTCCTTCAACGCTCCTGCCTGCTCGGCAAAGGCCGTCTCTGCATCCGCCTGGCTGAAGGAACCAAGCGGCTCCAGCACCTCCCCCGTTGGTCCCATCGATCCTGCGACAATCACCGGACGACCGGCACCATCGGCGACCTCGCGGGCAAGGCGCGCGGCGGCCGCGTTGATCTCAAGCACCCGGTCCGCACTATCGTGAAAGGCCAGCCGGCAGCGATTGCCGCCAAAACTGTTGGTTAGAATAATATCCGAGCCAGCCTCGACAAACCCCCGATGCACGCTCGCCACCCGCTCCGGAAGGTCCACATTCCAAAGCTCGCCTGCTGCCCCATTGGCAAGCCCAAGCTCGAACAAGCTCGTCCCCATAGCCCCATCCGCAAGGAGAACAGGCCGTTCGGACAGCAACGCTGTCAGCCGATCACTCATCTACCATTTCCAACTCGGGACGATGAACCATGTCTTTCTTCAATCCTCATACGTCCAGCCATTAAGCTTAGCAATCACCATTTGCAGCTGAACGCAGCTGCACCCGGTTACTGGACCTCGCTTGGGTTTCGGGGCGACGTGTTTTCGCTGGCAAGCCGGGAAATCTGCGGGGTTCGGGTTCGTTTGGTTGTGGGAGGTTTTTCGTGGCTGGGACTTGGTAGGGGGGCGCGAAGGATGATAGCTTTATTTTCCTAGACTCGCAATCATTGGTCGAATAGTGAAAGTTTTGGAAGTTTAAGGTTATTAGCGTTAAGAAAGCGTTAAGGCTGAGGCAATCAATTTGAGAGCGATACTTGATGGGTGAAAACGGTGCAGACAAGCCGCTTATTTTTATCAGCTACAGCCACAAAGACGAAACCCATTTAGGACACATCCTCGAACATCTTGGCGTGCTTTCGGAGCTTGGGACGCTGACACCTTGGCATGACGATAAAATCGGTGTTGGTGAGACTTGGTATAGTGAGATCGAGAAGAGCCTCAATAATTGCGCCGTTGCCATTTTGCTTATTTCCCCAGGATTTCTCGGCTCCAAGTTCTGCATGCAAAAGGAAGTTCCTACTCTGCTTGAACGCCGTCGCCGCGACGGCATGCTTATCGTACCTATCCTTGTTGAAAGCTGTTTTTGGAAACCTATCAAATGGCTGAATGCCATCCAGATGCGCCCAGGCAAAGGGAATGTCATGGAGGCACTCAACAAGGCCCAGAGAAATCGCGCCTATTCGGCTATCATCGAAGAGATCTTTGACTTTCTGGAAAGCGATGCAGCTAAAATCGCCGCGACGCGGCCGCCCCCTGCTCAAGGCCAAGCAACCTCTATCTCGGGTGAGAATAGTACGACCATCCAGATTGAAGGCGACAACAATACAATCGCTCTAGCCAGCAAACCCAAAACCGACAGCGCGTGGCCTCCGCTTTCGAGCAACGCTGTCGACATCGATCGTCTACCACGCACTGGTTATGATCTCCTAGGTCGAGAAGACGAACTTGAACTCCTTGATGAGGCCTGGGAATCCGACACGACAAACATCGTCTCGCTCGTTGCCTGGGGTGGTGTGGGCAAGTCGACCTTGTTGAACAAATGGGTCGAATATCTTGCCGCCGATAACTACCGAGGTGCGCGTCGCGTTTTTGCTTGGTCGTTTTATAGCCAGGGGACCAATGAGCGGGTGACATCGGCGGATGCGTTTGTTGATGAGGCGCTGCGGTTCTTTGGCGACGCCGAGCCTGGCGCTGGTTCACCTTGGAGCCGTGGTGAAAGGCTCGCAGATCTTGTCGGGCAGGAGAAGGTTCTGCTGCTACTCGATGGAATGGAGCCGCTTCAGGACGAGTATCAGGGGATCAAGGATCCGGCACTTTCGCGGCTGATCGAGTGTCTGGCGGATCGGAATGATGGACTCTGCGTGATCACCACGCGGGAGCCGGTCAAGGAGTTTGCGGACTTTCCCGAGACCACGCTGCAAAAGAACCTGGAGTTCCTTTCGCCGGAGGCCGGCCGTGCGCTGCTGCGGGTTAAGGGTATCAGGGGAAGCGATGCAGAGCTGGAGGCGGCGAGCGCGGCATTCGGTAATCACGCACTCGCGATCAATCTCCTGGCGAGTTTTCTTCGAGATTGCGCAGGCAGACACATCCAACATGCCCAGGAGATTCCTGATCTCACTGACTTCGACGACCCAAACCACCACCATCCGCGCCGGGTGATGGCAGCATTCGCTGAGCATTTCGGCGATGGACCGGAGCTGGACCTGCTCCACATGATCGGCCTGTTCAATCGTCCGGCGGACGAAGGCTGTATTAAAGCATTAAGAGCGGAACCAGCGGTTCCGGGCTTGACTGAAAGTCTGTCGGAACTGAACGACCTTGACTGGCACAAGCTCCTCGAAAAGCTGCGCGACCTCGGCCTACTGGCACCCGCAAGCCACATTACCCCGGACGAGTTGGATGCCCATCCTCTGGTGCGGGAGCAATTCGGGATGCGGTTGCGGGACAGGCGGGCGGGTTCCTGGCGGGCGGGGCATCTTCGGCTCTATAAGCATCTTCAGACCGTACCGGACGACCACCAGCCCGACACGCTTGCCGAGATGGCCCCCTTGTTCCAGGCGGCCCATCACGGTTGCGCAGCAGGGCGGCATCAGGAAGTCTACGACAAGATTTATCGTGCCCGCATCAGGCGGGAGAATGAGGCCTACTTGGTCGGGAAACTTGGAGCGTTTGGCGCGGATCTGGGGATGGTCGCCTCCTTCTTCGACCCGCCCTGGGAGAAACCAGAGGCAAGTCTTGCCGAGGGCAATCAAGCCTGGCTGTTGAACGCTGCAGCTTTCCGCCTACGCGCGCTTGGGCAGCTTCGGGACGCGGTAGCGCCGATGCGAGCGGGGCTAGAGCGTTACATCGAGCAGGAAAGTTGGGCCCACGCGGCACGCACTGCCGGCAGTCTCTCCGAGCTGTATCTGACGCTAGGGGATATCGAAGAGGCGGCGAAATGGGGCAAGGCGAGCATCGACCATGCCGATCGGAGCGGCGATGACTTCGTGCGCATGGCCGACCGCACAATCCTGGCCGATGCCCTGATACAGCGGGGTGATCTCCAGGCGGCCAAGGCACTGTTCAAGGAGGCTGAGGCGTTGCAGGCAAAACGCCAGCCCACCTACCCCAAACTCTTCTCTCTCGGAGGGTCCTACTATTGCGATCTGCTGCTCACCCTTGGCCATGCAGAGGAAGTACGGAAGCATACGCGCCAGATCCTGAAGTGGACGAAGATGAGAGGGGGCAGCCTTCTCGACATCGCCATCTATCACCTGTCG
Source organism: Geminicoccaceae bacterium (assembly GCA_965204405.1). GTDB lineage: Bacteria > Pseudomonadota > Alphaproteobacteria > Geminicoccales > Geminicoccaceae > JANQPX01. Next base: position 2,112,846 of record CBDBEN010000005.1, on the reverse strand, counting down.
CTCGGCCGGGCGGCATTGGCACTGGGCGAGCAGGCCGAGGCCGGGACCCAGCTCGACCAGGCGGTCGACGGCCTGCGCAAGGCGGGCAGGTTTGATCATACTCCCCGCGGCCTTCTGGCGCGCACGGCGTTGTTTCGTGAGATGGACAAGCTCGATAATGCGCGAAAGGACCTCGATGAGGCCTTGCGCATTGCTAAACGCGGCGAGATGCGACTGTATCAATGCGATGCCCATCTCGAATACGCCCGCCTCGCCGTCGCCGAGGGTAAGCCCGACGCAGCACGCGCCCACTTAAAGTCCGCCGCGGCGCTGGTCAGCGCCTGTGGGTATCATAGGCGGGATGAGGAGATTGCGGCGTTGGAGGCTGCTCTAGCCTAAAGTCCAGCAAGTGCCGCCGGCACTAAGCATGTGCTGCTAGCACTGGTGCATGCTCTTTGACAAAGTCAAGCAAGTGCTGCTGGCACGCCGAGGATTGTTCTTGCTGGACCCAGTGGCCGGCGTTGTCGATAAGGTGGCAGGCTTGGAAGTTGGTGCAGGCTTTTGTTTGCATGGCCTCGAAGTCGCCGGGTTTTTGGTAGACGCCCCAATCTTGCTTGCCGGCGATGAAGGCGGCGGGGACGTCGATGGTGCGGCCGGCGTAGCGTTGGAGAGATGCGGCTTGTTGAGGGTCGGTCATGCAGCGGTACCACTGGAGGCCGCCTTGGAAGCCGGTTTTTTGGAACATGGCGGTGTAGACGGCCAAGTCGGCCTCCGTCATCCAAGCACACGCGTCGACCGCGCCGGTCGAGGGCATGAAGGGGGCGACGGTTTCGGCCATGGTTTGGGCGTGGTCCATGATGTAGTAGGTCGGCATTTTCGCGAGTTCGTCGGCCGTCCAGCTTTTTAGCGGGTAGGGTTTGTTGTCCGGCCAGTCGGCACTTTTGTGGTGGAAGTAGGCGCGGAGGAAATTGTGGAGGCCGTCCTTGGCGCCCAGCATGTCATCATTAGCTTCAGGGGTTGAGTAGTACCACTGGTAGTGTTTTCGCGGCCTTGGGAGCTTCGCAAGTTCCTCATGGACATTTGGACCAGTAACCCCACCGGCGGGCACGCCGGCGCCGCCAAACGGAGCGCTCATGAGGACGACGGATTTGAAGATGTCGGGGCGGATCAGGGCGGCGTAGCCGGCAACGGGGGAGCCGAAGTCGTGGCCGATCACGCTTGCGACGTCTTGGTAACCGAGCCTGGCTACAAGGGCGAGAGCGTCGCGGACGATGGCGAGCAGGTGAAAGCGGCTGAGATCGCCATCATAGGAAGACTCCCAACCGGTGGTCAGGCCGTAGCCGCGCTGGTCCGGGGCGACGACACGATAACCAGCCTCCGCCAGCGGCACCATGATCTTTCGCCAACTGAAGGCAAGCTCGGGAAAACCGTGAAGCAGAAGAAGCAAAGGCCGGCCTGATGTCTCGTGGCCGGCTTCCAGGATATGCATGGTGAGGCCGTTCACACCCTTGATGAAACGGGAGCGGATGCTGGGTGGAAGCGGTAGCTGGTCGGGGCAAGACATGTCGGCTCCAAGTTTTCTTTCCGCGCAGAAAAGCTTAGAGCCGAAGGGGAAGCCGGGACAGTCCGATCTTGCAGTTTAGAGTGAGAGCCCGCTGATGTCGGCGATTACATCCTCTCCCAGGAGAGTTCGTTATCGCTCGGGCTGTAGTCGAAACTGATGGATTCGGTCGTGAAAATACGCTGGTTCATGCCGCCTGCCATGAGCGGCCATCCTGCTGATGCGTAGCTGGTAAAGGGAAGCGCGCCGCAGGGACCATCAAGGGTCGCGGATTTGATGTCATGATCACCTTTGATGCGTTCCAGGATGGCCAGTGCTTCGACCGCCGGGCTGATAAAGGGTTTCATCCATGGGCTGATCAGAAGCTCGCCGCAGATTTTTTCACCAAGCGTGATGACATGATAGACCGAAGCATGGCCAGCGATCGTCGGACCGGGGCCCCAAGGTTTGATTTGAGGAACGGGTGCTGCAGTCGTTGCTTCCGCCACTTTCTGCTCACCAAGCGATCCATCTGTTCCGACAGCTTGCACCTTGTCGGTGGCAAGGTCGATTCGATGGTGTTCCTCACCGAGGGTTACTTCCGCTTGCGATGTGGTTGTGTCGACCAGAATCCGAAGCGTCTTGCCGGCAAGATCGCCCTCGATCAGAAGGGCGGCGGCGGCGCCGGGTGTCGCTGCCAAGATCAGCAGAAAGAGTGCCGGCAAGACGCGTGATATGGTGAGCATTAACATTGTCCCCTAAGTGTTCTGGATGATCGCGCCGACATGCCCACCTAGTTCGCGAGCCGATACCGATGGCGCTAACCTTTTGTTAATGCATCTGCATTATTAACCATATCCGCCCGTGTTATTGAGCCGATGCATCAACCAAGAACATCATTGTACACCAAATGAGGGATTTATGAACCAAAAACTCGCGCGAAGATTGAATTTACGTGACGTGTATGATGGGCAAGATCGAAAAGCCGGGTAAGTTCGGTATCTGCCAAATGGGCTTGGACATCAGGCTCCGCGCGGAGCAAATCCAAAAGCGGCTGTTTCTCATCCCAGGCTCGCATGGCATTGCGCTGCACGATCTCGTAGGCCTGCTGACGGCCAAGACCGGCTTGGGTGAGGGCAAGCAGCACCTGCTGTGAATGTACTAGCCCTTGCGTCATCTCGAGGTTGGTCATCATGCGCTCGGGATCGACGACCAAGCGCTCGATAACGCCGGCCATGCGGTTCAGGGCAAAATCGAGCGTCACAGTGGCATCCGGGCCGATCATGCGCTCGACCGAGGAGTGAGAGATATCACGCTCATGCCAAAGAGCGACATTTTCCAGCGCCGGCACAACAGCGCTGCGCACAATGCGGGCGAGGCCTGTCAGGTTTTCCGTGAGGATCGGGTTTCTCTTATGGGGCATAGCGGAACTCCCCTTTTGCCCCTTGGCGAAGGCTTCGCCGGCTTCGGCCACCTCGGTGCGTTGAAGATGGCGAATTTCGGTGGCAAGGCGCTCGATCGAACTCGCGATCACGCCGAGCGTAGAGAAGAAAACGGCATGGCGGTCACGTGGGATGACTTGGGTCGAGACCGGCTCAGGCATCAGACCGAGACGTTCGGCGACGCGGGTTTCGACCTCGGGGTCGATATGGGCAAATGTACCAACCGCGCCGGAGACTGCGCAGGTGGCTATTTCGGTACGCGCCTGAAGCATGCGATCACGGTTGCGGGCAAACTCGGCGTAGAAGCCGGCAAGTTTCAAACCAAAGGTGGTTGGTTCAGCATGAATACCATGGGAACGGCCCATGCATAGTGTTTGTTTGTGCTCAAAGGCTCTGGATTTGAGGGTGTCAAGCAAGCGATCGAGGTCCTTCAAGAGAAGATCGCTTGCCTGGGTGAGCTGCAGTGCGAAGGTGGTATCGAGCAAGTCGGAGGAGGTCATGCCCAAATGGAGGTAGCGGGCTTCTTCGCCGATGGTCTCCTCGACATGAGTCAGAAAGGCGATGACATCGTGACGGGTGACGGCCTCAATCTCGTCGATACGAGTTGGGTCGATGATAGCGTCAAGCTTATCAGTCGATTTCTCGCGGACGATACGCGCGGCTTCGATCGGTGCATGCCCAAGCTCAGCGAGCGCTTCGAGTACGGAAATCTCGACCTCGAGCCAAAGCTTGAAACGGTTGTCGGCCGCCCAGATGGCGGTCATGTCCGGGCGCGAATAGCGGGGGATCATCGAAAGACCTCATAATGGCTGTATGCCGCTCTTCTAGCCCCGGATCGGATGGTAGGAAAGACTTTCATGAACCTTACCGGACATGATCACTGGCAGTCCGAAGAACAGTTGTACGCCACAACATCCCGGAGGCGCGGGAAGCATAAGAGCCGCTCCCCGATAGCCGGACAGTGACGTAAGCTCCTGAACCGTGTCTGTTGGTCGCCAACTGGAGGAGACCAACGATGTCGAAACGGAAGCAGTACAAGCCTGAATTCAAGGCGAAGGTGGTGCTGGAAGCGCTGAAGGGCGAGCAGATGGTGTCGGAGCTGGCGAGCCGGTTTGGCGTGCATCCGACCATGATCCATCAATGGAAGAAGGCGCTCTTGGAAGGTGCGCCGGAGCTGTTCGAGCGAGGCTCGTCGGCGAAGGAGCCCGCGATCGACGAGGCGAAGGTCAAAGCGCTGCCCGCGAAGATCGGCGAGCTCACAGTGGCGAATGATTTTTTGTCCGAAAAGCTCAAACCATGGACCGGCAAGTGAGGCGCTCGATGGTCGAGCGTGACCGCTCGGATTTGTCGGTCGTCCGGCAATGCCGATTGCTGTCGATCAGCCGCTCGTCGTTCTACGCAACGCCACGGGGCGAGAGCGACGAGAACCTCGCGATCATGGCTGAGATCGATCGCCAGTTTCTCGACACGCCGTTCTATGGCGTGCGGCAGATGACCTGGCATCTGCGGGCAAAGGACTGGCCGGTCAACGTCAAGCGGGTTCGCCGTTTGATGCGCAAGATGGGCCTGATGCCGATCTACCAGCGCCCGAGAACCAGCACACCGGCGCCAGGCCACAAGATCTATCCCTATCTGCTGCGCGGTCTGACGATCGACCGCCCCAACCAGGTCTGGTGCACGGATCTCACCTACATCCCTCTGGCCCGCGGGTTTCTGTATCTCGTCGCCATCATGGACTGGTGGAGCCGCAAGGTCCTGGCTTGGCGCTTGTCGAACACCATGGAAGCCGAGTTCTGCGTCGACGCTCTCGAGGAGGCACTGGATCGCCATGGCAAGCCCGAGATCTTCAACAGCGACCAGGGCAGCCAATTCACCTCGACCGTCTTCACTCAGACGCTGAAGACTGCCGGCGTGCGCATCTCGATGGACGGCAAGGGCCGATGGCTGGACAATGTGTTCGTCGAGCGGCTATGGCGATCCTTGAAATACGAGTGCGTCTACCTGCACGCCTGGAGTGGCGGTCGTGAGGTACGGGACGGGATCGGGCATTGGATGGACTTCTACAATCAACGACGTCCACACGCCGCCCATGATGGCAAAACACCGGATGCCGTCTATCACCAACCTGATAGCATGCCGCCAGCCGAAATGGCGGCGTGACATGACCATGGAGAACCTGACCGGCAGACGCGATTCTGTAGCTTAAAATTCCGACGTCACTGTCCGGCTATCGGGGAGCGGCTCTCATAGGAAAGGCAGCCTATCGCCATGGTGTGGCCCTATCGCGGACATCGCAGCGTGCCAAGGCGGCATCATAGCCCGTTTATAGTGTTGGCTGGAGATCACTAAGAACATTTTTCAGATGCATGGCATCGACGAGCAGGGCGAGGTTGTCATTCGCTGTTGGTTGAGATGCGCCAGTTCTGAAATGCGTCGCCAAACTTCGGCCTGTTAGATCGGCGTTGAAGCCTGTGCGATAGCTTATCATTGGACTAGCGAACCATGGAAACTCGGCTACAAAGTGCGACTAGTGCCGGCGCGTTATATCAAAGCGCAACTGGAACGGTGCCTGGAACACTAAGCCATTCCCTGACAATCGCACCCCATCGGGTTTGTCAGAGGCTTTCAACCTTAAGCAGTTAGAGCCAGAACAGAGACATCGGACCGATATTCTCCAGAGATATGCGAGCGAGCTGTTCACCTTGATCTGGATCAACAAAAGGATCATCCGCTGCAGTAGGCGGCGGTCCCCATCAACGGGCTCGATGATCGGCTGACCTGCAGAAAAGTTGCGCAAGTGGATGCGTCGCGAAGAGCGTAATGACGGGCAACGAGCCGGGCCGGCCAGCGACGAGCTATGCTCAAGATACTGTGGAGTTGTAAGAGCGTGGCGACGTGAAGAAGGAGCCTCCAGCCGATGATCAAAGCGTCGCACGCCCAAAACCGGCGAGTTCATCTTGGCCTCGCGGTCAAATAGCTCAACCGGGGCCAGTGCACCGATCTTCCTCTTATCCGCTCGCCCACGGGCTTTCTCTACCTCGCCGCCCTCATGGATCGGTGGAGCTACAAGGTTCTGGCATGGCGTCCGAGTTCTGCGCCAGCGCCCTCGAAGAGGTCCCTGGCCGCTACGGCGAGTTCAAGACCTTCAGCAGCGACAAGGGCAGCCACCCTCCGAGTCGCCCTGCCGCTGACTCCGTCGATCATCACGGCATGGCATGCCCAGGCAGAAGCTGACCAGCAGGTACGAATCCACAACCCAATTCCCAACGTCATTCTCCGGCTATCGGGAAGCGGAACTTTGAGAAGGTACTCGCCGAGCACCGGGATAAACAAAATGCCGCTGACGCTGCAAAGAGAGCCTAGATTCGCTCTAGCATTTCCTCGGGCCGCATTTCGAGGCTAGTTCATCTGGAATGTTCATGGGAAAGAGTGCCAATCTCATCGACATGCGTAATCGCATTGGAGGGCTATGCGAAGCCAATGGACAGGCATTACAAACACGGGCCGGCCGTATTTAGGCAAGCAATCGGCATAGCTGCTATCAAGGGCGTTTCTGGTTTAGGTTTACGCGGCGCCAACTCTCTCCCCCGCCCAACCAGCCGATATGGTCGGTATGTTGGGGTGATTGGGCGGGGGAGAGAGCTGGATCGATCTGTCTCGGCAAGGTGCCAGAAACAGGAAGGTGGCGCCTGACCATTGATTTGGCCGAACCGTTGGCAGCAGGCTCAGATTGTAATCCCTTGGCCCTGCCCGGCACCACTGTTGACGAGATTACCGAACAAAACTTCTGCTGTTGAAAGCATTTCGGATTCTCAATGAAGATCAGCGGATGGCATTCATAGCCGCAGCTGTGCCTTAACGAATCCAAGCCCCGCTCATGATGGAGCCTATCGACGCGGAGGCCAGCCTTATCGTGCATGCGCTGAATTCAGGAGTAGAAAGCAGTTGAAGGCCATCACTTACGCAAAATACGGCCCCCCTAAGGTCCTTCAGATGACGGACGTCGAAAAACCAGTGCCCGGTGACGACGAGGTGTTGATCAGGGTTCGAGCAGCGGAAGCGACAAAAGCCGACTGCGAACTTCGTAGCTTCAAATTCTCGGTCAAGTGGTTCTGGCTTCCGCTACGGATCGCCGTTGGCATAATCAGACCAAGGCGGAACATTTTGGGCGGATACTTCGCGGGGGAGATTTCGGCCATCGGAAAGAGCGTCACGCAGTTCACCGTTGGTAAGCAGGTGTTCGGCTCGGCGGGGCTGCGTATGGGTGCCTATGGGGAGTATGTCGCCCTGCCATCAACCTCCACCATTGCCGTGAAACCGCGCAATATGACCTTTGCCGAGGCAGCTGCGGTTCCATTGGGAGGTCTAAACGCGCTTCATTTCATGCGGTTGGCAAAGATAGAGGTGGGAGAAAAAATCCTCATCAACGGCGCAGGCGGAAGCATTGGTGTGCATGCCGTGCAGATTGCCAAAGACATGGGCGCCGAGGTCACGGCAGTCGACAAGGCGACGAAAAAGCAATTGTTGCGCCGCTTGGGCGCCGACTATTTCGTTGACTACACGCAAGAGGATTTCATGCACACAGGTCGGACTTATGATGTGGTTTTCGATATGGTTCCCCGCAGCTCATATGGTGCATGCATGGCCGTGCTGAAATCTGGAGGGCGGTATTTCTCCGGCAATCCGCGGCTATCGGTCATGCTGCGTTCCGCTCTAACAAACCGCTTCACCGGCAAGACTGCGAGCTTCGCTTTCGCAAAGGAAACCAAGGAGGAGTTGCAGGCCCTCACCGAGATGATCGAGGAAGGTCGGATCAAATCAATTGTTGACCGAGAGCTTCCGATGCATTGCGCCGAGGAGGCGCACCGCCTCGTTGAGACAGAGGAGCGCCGCGGAGCGATTGTGATATTGATCGACGGTCCCGACGAGGCGCGGAAGGAAAAACAGGCAAATTAGGGGGCAAAGTTTGTTCCAACACGGGCCCGTGTATCAGGATCTTTCGACCAATCAGGGTAACCCGGCTTCTTACTGGGCGGCTTTGGCTTCTGTCTGCCGCTGCCGGGTAAATCCTATGTATGAGCCTAGCTCTTGACCAACTTCCTGACGACGTTGCTGCGCTGCAGGCGATCATCGACAATCAGGCGGCTGAACTTGAGGCAGCCATGAGCCAGCTCAAAGCCCGCGATGTTGTCATCAGGCAGCTTCAGCTCAACCTCGACAAGCTGAAACGCTCGCCGTTCGGCCGCTCATCGGGGAAGGTCAGGCTGTATTCAATTCGCCCTCCCGTCCCAGAAAAAGGGCGGCCGACGCCGACAGAATAGCGACCTTTCTTCTGAAATTCAGTCTCTTCGATCACCGGCACGTCATCAGCGCAGCCAAGCGCATCGACGGCGTAGTCGCCAAGAGCATTTTTCCATCAATTGGAACCAGCCCGCTCCCCCCTCTGGGCCGCCCGATATGGTCGGGATCCTGCGAGGGTAGCGGGCTGATGGTGACTTCAGAAGGTCAAAAAACGCTCTCGATGTTCGGTCCCGAGGCATGCTTCCCACGCCCATGAGAAGCCGGAGCTGGATCAGCCCCCTACCGCCCTCGCGATAAACCCGGCATTGCGGAAATCGGGTTTGCGGTAGAGAAACGGTGCGCCGTCCAGGGTGGTGACGTGGCCGCCTGCGGCGAGGAGGACGGCGTGGCCGGCGGCGACGTCCCATTCCATGGTCGGGCCGAAGCGGGGATAGAGATCAGCCCTGCCCTCGGCAACAAGGCAGAACTTCAAGGAGCTGCCGGCGGAGGTCCGTTCGACCACGCCGGCCTTGTCCAGAAAATCCTCGGTGGCGGCATCGCTATGGGAACGGCTGGCCACCGCCGTCAAGCCCCCGGCGGGGGCGGGCCGGACTTGGATGGGTGTTACGTTGCCGGCAGGATCGCGCATGTGAGCGCCGTGGCCACGCCACCCCCACCAGGCTTTTTCCCGGGCGGGTGCCAGAACCACGCCGAGCACCGGACCTTCGCTGTCGACAAGCGCAATGTTGACGGTGAATTCACCATTCTTGCTGATGAACTCCTTGGTGCCGTCAAGGGGATCCACCAGCCAGAATGGTCCGTCGTCCAGATCCGGAATGTCGCCGGCCGCCACTTTCTCCTCGGCGACCACCGGGATCTTAGGCGCAAGCTTCGAGAGCCCCTCCAGAATCACCGCTTCACCGGCTTCGTCCGCTGCCGTCACCGGTGAGGCATCGGCTTTGGTCTTGACCTCGATATCGCCGCGATAATGGTCCATGATCACCCCGCCGGCCTGATCGGCAAGGGTCACGATCTTTGGAAGGAGGTCGGCAAGGTCAGGGGTCATCGGTCACACCTCATTGTGGGCGTTTTCTGCTATGGGACTTGGGCTTCCGCTGAATAAGTTGCTTTGAAACCCTTTCGCCCGGAACGTCAACCCTCCGAGGAACGTCAATAGTTGAGATGATCCCTTACCCATGAGCCGCAACGGCGCTTATAGCGAAGCCTGGCGGCTTGCCTGGCCACTGATCCTCTCCAACATCACCGTGCCGCTCCTCGGCATGGTCGATGCTGCTGTCGTCGGCCATTTGCCGGGACCTCATCATCTGGGCGCGGTCGCACTCGGCGCCAGCGCATTCAGCGCGCTCTTTTATACCGTGGTGGCACTGCGCATGGGCACGACCGGACTGATTGCCCAGGCCTACGGCGCCGGCGACCGTATCGAGCTCCAGGCCGGGCTGTTTCGCGCCCTGGCGCTCGCCGTCTTTCTGGCGGTCATCCTCATCCTGCTCACCAAACCCATCATTGGTGCCGCCAACTGGGTGTTTTCGCCGACAGAGCGGGTGGGGGATGGGCTCGCGGTCTATCTGCAGATTCGCTTATTCGCCGCACCGGCCGCCCTTGCCAATATGGTGATCCTCGGCTGGCTGCTCGGCGTGCAGGATGCCAAGGGCCCGCTCTATCTCCTGCTGCTCGGCAACAGTCTGAACATGGCGCTCGACGTGCTGTTCGTGTTCGGCTTCGGATGGGAGGTCGCCGGTGTCGCCTGGGCGACCGTGATTGCCGAATATGCCACGCTCGCGCTCGGGGCCTGGCTGGTCTGGCGGCGACTAGACGGTCTGCACGAAGGGCTGACGCTCAAGAGCCTGATGAACTGGTCCGCCGTCCGCCGGCTGGCGGCGGTGAATGGCGATATCATGCTGCGCAGCCTGACGCTGCAGATCGCGTTCGTATCGCTGGCGGCACTCGGATCACGCCAGGGCGAAATCATCCTCGCGGTCAACACGCTGCTGCTCAACATGCTGCACCTCTCCGCTTTTGCGCTCGATGGTTTCGCCTTTGCCACGAGCACACTGGTCGGACGCCATGCCGGTGCCGGGGACCGTTCAGCCATGCGGGCGGCGGTCAGAGCGGGGCTGTTCTGGAGTTTCATCTTCGCTCTTGCCATCACGCTGTTGTTCGCCATCGGCGGTCGCCCGTTGATCTGGCTGATTACCGACATCAAGGCGGTGCGCAGCGAAGCGCTGATCTACCTGGCCTACGCGGTCGCCGGACCGCTGCTGGGTGCCGTCGCCTTTCTGTTCGATGGTGTTTTCGTCGGTGCGACGCGCACGGCGGAAATGCGCAACGGCATGGTCGCGGCTCTCATCGTGTTCGGCGCCGGCGCCTGGTTGCTGATGCCGCCGCTCGGTAATCACGGACTCTGGCTTGCCTATCACGCCTTCATGATCACCCGCGGGCTCTGGCTTGGTACTGTCTATTGGCGTCTGGAACGGGGCATGGGTTTTATCGTGCCGGCGGGCGCGGCGGTGACTTTTGCGCCGGGGGCTCGGGAGCGTTGAGCGGGGTGGTGATCAAGCGGAAAAATGGCCGATCGCGCATCCCCTGAACACCGATCGGCATGGCGGCCCAGCGCTTGGTGTGGCTGGCAGACCGGAACAGCCGGTCCCAAAAACTGAAGAAGGTGCCGTAATTGCTGTCTGTATCCTTGCGGATCGCATGATGATGAACCCAATGAATCGAGGGGGTAATGATCACCCTGGCCAGAGCTGCTTCCAGTCTTGGCGGCAGTTTCGCATCGCTGTGATGAAAAATTGCGGATGCCAGCACGAGCCCTTCGAACAAAAGAACCGACGAGAGCGGCAGATCGAACACGACGATCAGAACACCGCGCACGCAAGCTGAAAGCACCACCTCGCCGAAATGGAAGCGGAGCGCGCTCGAGGTATCGAGGGTTTCGTCCAGATGGTGAACGCTGTGGAACCGCCAGAGAAACGGAAATTCGTGGTTCGCTCGGTGCCACCAATATATCCAAAGATCGAGGATCACGATATCCAGCCCGAGGCCGAGCCAGCCGCTCCACCAGGCCGGACGCAGGCCAAGACTGTGATCGGCGGCAAACATGGTGATCGGCACGACGATCAGCGGCGAGAGGGCGGCATTAATGCCGAACAGGCTGAGATTTTTCAAAAGCCGATGCCATGCTTTTCGGGTGGCGTGCCCGATCCTGAGGAGCAGGGAGCTGTCGGCTGCGGGCCTAAGACGTTCATAGATGACGAACACCAGAAGAACGCCGCCAACAAGCAACGCTTTGAAAGTCAGGAGAAAATCAAGATCCATGGCGCGCCTTATATGGGGTCTGCACCATGGCTCGCCAAGATGACCAGGCCCCATTAAAAAAAATCAGAAAAACCTCTTGAACCTTTTTGTCGACTTCCCAAATCCATGTCTGTCAGGTGCCAAAATGGGCCTGACAAGTGTTAACCGCCCGGTCTTCAAGACGGGCAACAGTCAATCGCTCAAGAGAGGATATGACCATGCGTAGTTTTGACTTAACGCCACTTTTCCGTCACTCCGTCGGCTTTGACCGGCTGGACGAGTTGTTTGAGACCGCCTTTAGAAATGGCGCTCAAGAGAACTCTTACCCTCCCTATAACATCGCGAAGACCGGCGAGGATACTTACCGGATTACGCTCGCAGTTGCCGGCTTCGGTGAGGATGACCTGGAGATCATTTCCAAGGAAAACCTCCTGACCGTGCGCGGCAAGGGTGCCGAGACCGACAAGGACGTCGCCTATCTGCACCGCGGCATCGCCAAGCGTGCCTTCGAGCACCGCTTCCAGCTCGCCGACTATGTGCGGGTCAACGGGGCCGACCTCAACAACGGTCTCCTCGACATCGACCTGGTCCGCGAACTGCCGGAACGCATGAAGCCGCAGCAGATCGCCATCGGCGGTGGTACCAAGGCGAAGGTGATCGAGGACAAGAAGTCCAAGGCCGCTGCCTGACCATCGACGTGATGCCTTGACTTAGAAGATGATGCCGGGTCATCGCTGACCCGGCATTTTTCGTCCGCTACAAGCCGGGAGGCTGGCGAAAGACTTTGACTTCGGGGAGCGGGCCTTCGTAGCGCTCCAGCTCCACCAAGCAGCTATGGGCGCTGGTGCCTTGGGCAAGCGTCGATGTGCCGACGTCGCGCGTGAGTATGTTGGGATTGCCGTGTACGTCCAAGCTGCCGGGTTCGGCGGGATCGTCAGGATCGTACCAGGCCCCGGTGGGCAGGACGACGACGCCTGGACGAACCCTGTCAGTGATGACAGCTGCGGCCAGCGTCGCACCGCGATCGTTGAACACGCGAACGATATCGCCATCACCAACGCCTCTTGCTTCAGCATCTTCGGGGTTGATGCGGATCGGCTCGCGGCCGCTGATCTTGGCAGACAAACTGGTTTCGCCGAAATCATACTGGCTGTGCAGGCGCGTGTTGGGCTGATTGGAGTTGAGCGCCAACGGATAGATCGCCGAGCGATCACTGCCGATGAATTCCTGTTTATCCTGCCATCGGGGGTGACCGCCGCAGTCCGCGAGATCGAACGAGGCCAGGGTTTCGGAGAAAATCTCGACTTTGCCGGATGGCGTGTCCAAGGGTGCTGCGGCCGGATCCCCTCTAAACTTTTCCAAGGTGAACTGACGCCTCGGCACATCGGCTTCATCCAGGCTGAAGACCCCGCCTTCCCAAAAGCTCTCGAAATCCGGCAAATCGATCGAAAACTCTTTCGCACGTTCACGCGAAACCGCCCAAAGATGCTCGATCCAAGCCCGTGGCGTGCGCTCCTCGGTAAAGCGGCCGGCAAAGCCTAGCCGTTCTGCAAGCGCGGAATAGATCGCATAGTCGTCCCTGGACTGCTCGAACGGCTCGATCGCTTTGTGCATCGGTGAGGCGTGAAGCTCTGCCCTGCCCCAGGCGAAATCCTCGCGCTCGAGCGCAGTGGTCGCCGGGAACACGATGTCGGCATGGCGCGCGGTCGCGGTCCAGAACGGATCGTTGACGATGATGGTTTCGGGCCTCGCCCAGGCTTGGCGCAGCCGATTGAGATCCTGATGATGATGGAAGGGATTGCCGCCGGACCAGTAGACCAGCCTGATATCCGGGTAGGTCAGCGTCCTGCCGTCGAAGGGGATCGTTCCGCCCGGATCAAGCAGCATGTCGGCGATGCGCGCTACCGGGATGAAGGTGGAGACGGCATTGTCGCCTTGCGGCAGCTCACCGACCTTGAACGGCAGGGAATGCCGTCCGGCGAAGCCGAAATTATGAATGCAGCCATAACCATAGCCGACGCCCTGCCCAGGCAGGCCGAGATTGCCGAGCATGGCGCCGAGCACCGTGATCATCCAATAGGGCTGATCACCATGTTCGGTACGCTGAAGAGACCAGCTTATCGACAAGAGGCAAGGCTCCGATGCCATACGCCTTGCTAGCTTGCGAATACGCTCGGGCTCGATATCGCAAAGCGCCGAGGCCCAATCGGCATCCTTGGGCACACCGTCGCTCTCGCCGGTGAGATAGGGGATAAATTGCTCGAAGCCCACGCAATGGGAAGCCAGGAACGCTTTGTCGTGCAGATCCTCGGCGTACAGCGTGTGGGCAAGGCCGAGCATCAGGGCGACATCGGCATTCGGGCGCACCGGCCACCAGTCGGCCTCGAGAAAATCAGCCACGTCATCGCGAACCGGGCTGACGCACACCACGTCGACCCCGGCCTCGCGCCAGCTCTGAAGCTGATTCCTGGCGGAGTGGTCGCCGATTCCGCCTTGATTGATCTGCATGTTCTTCATGCTGATGCCGCCGAAGCTGACCACAAGGCGGGTATGTTCCAACACGTCCTCGATGGTCGGCGCTTCGGTCATGAGCTTAAGTGCCGGCACGCCGAGCACATGAGGCATGATGATCTGCGCCGTTCCGGTCGAATAGGACTGGATGGAATAAGTGTAGCCGCCGTGATGATTCAGAAATCGGTGCAGCTGGCTCTGGGCATGGTGAAAGCGCCCTGCACTCCCCCAGCCATAGGACCCGCCGAAGATGGCCTGATTGCCATGCTCGCCGGCCACCTTTCCCAATGCCTCGGCGGCGATGTCCAGCGCTTCGTCCCAAGGCACGGCGACAAACGGATCAACGCCCCGTTTCGATCCATCACTCCTTGCCCCATGATCGAGATAACCCTTTCGAATGCAGGGCCTTGCAACACGGCAGCCCTTGTCCTGCGAGGCCATCAGCGACTGGCCAATGGAGGAAGGGTTGGTGTCGTTGCCCGCCGGATGAACGGCCTTCAGCCGCCCCCCAGCCGTTTCGATCAGGTAGTTGCCCCAATGGGTGCTGGTGGGAAAGTGTGTAGGGTGGTGGTTCATCAAGGACCTTTCGGCGGGGACTCACAAACAGCCGGCTTTGCAGGCAGCCTTCCTAGTTGATGATATCCTGCTCTGGAAAATCAAGCCCACATGCGCAACAGGGGAGGCTGGATTGGTAGTGCGCAGCGGAAAAAACCTGCTGCAGTCCCGGGCTATGCATCGCTGGTTGGGGCCGCGCACCAGTGGCATGGGCACATCACTTTTTCTCATCCTACCAAGAAAGATGGCAGCTTCGCCCGCTGGAAGACTATCCGGCTCAATAGTCAACGCCCCTTACTTTTCGAACGCACCACTGGTGGTGAAGGTCGACATCAATTGAGGCGACCGCCGCCCTAGGCCTGATCGACAGCCTCGGCCATGGCCATCAGCGTCGGAAATCGGGCATCAACAGATGGCAGTTCCGGAACCCGGGCAGTTGCCCCCCAGGCTCCACCATCGCCCAGCCCCTGACGGTCGATCCAGGCGCAGGCAAGCCCCTGGCGCTTGGCTTCGACATGGTCGTGGAACAGGCTTTGCGCGGTGTGCAGAATATCGCCCGGCTCGATCGCGTGACCGGCGGCGAGATGCTGCAGCATGTAGTCGAAATTGGCCGGGTTGGGCTTATAGCTGCCGACATCCTCGGCGGTATAGACGGCATCGAAACTCACGCCCAGCTTTCGGCTGGAGGCGGCAAATCCGTCCCGATTGACGTTGGAGAGGATCACCAGCTTGAACTGCTTCTTGAGGCGGCGAAGCGCGTCGGCGGTGTCCGGGAAAGCCGGCCAGTGAGGAACCGAGACGCCAAAGTCGCGGTCAAGCGCGCTGGTCGTTTTTAGGCCGAAACGATCCGCCAGCTTCTTA
The DNA here is from genome assembly GCA_965204405.1 of Geminicoccaceae bacterium. Classification (GTDB taxonomy): domain Bacteria; phylum Pseudomonadota; class Alphaproteobacteria; order Geminicoccales; family Geminicoccaceae; genus JANQPX01. The sequence goes on along the minus strand of CBDBEN010000005.1, from coordinate 2,097,360 downwards.
TGGACGGCCTCGAGAATCGTTGGATAGAGCGTTGCCGGATGCGCTGCCTGCTCGGCACTTTCGGTCTCGGCAAAGGCTTCGAGTGCGGCCTGCCGCGTGATCCGCTCACAGCCGTTTTCGTGAAGCAGCGGCTGCAGGCCGTCCCAGATTCCACTCTCCCAATCGATCAGCGTTCCGTAGCAATCGAACGTCAACGCCCGAAAGTCTTTTAAAGTCCTGTCCACGCCTTAATGTCCTTTCCTCTCTTCCTGCATGATCAGCAACAAGTGGTTAGCCAATTGTTTCTTACACGCCTGAATTCGACCAATAATCGACGACCGTAACATGTTCGATCCATCGCCTCGCCCAAGTCGCGAAGGCGACATGATCGGGATGAGGAAGATAAGCGTCCCTCGCCTCCTCGGAGTCGAATGTCAGCGTAAAACAATGGGTCAGCCCATGATTCTTGCCTTCCGGACTGTTGTTCTCACCCCACTCGACATCGGAGATCCCAGGCACGAGGTCGCGTAGGCCAATGAATCGCCGAGCGATCTCCTTGATCTCGTCACGGGTCGATTCGGTCTTGAAACCGAACAGAACAACGTGGCGCAACTTCGTGCCTGGCAGGCGATTTGTGGTCATGGCTTACCTTCGCATTCGGACATGGAGCTATGCTTCATTCTCGACGATCTCGCCTCAGCCAACAAGAATGTCTTCTCCAAAATAGTTTTATTTCAAAAGATTGCTTGAAAAAAATAAAATATCGACCGAGACTGAAAAATTAGAATCAATAAATCATGAATTGTCGAGGAACGTCGAAATGATACGATCTGGATGTTGGCGATCCGCCTGCGTCTTCAGCCACGCTTCTGCTCCGCCACTGTCACTGGCCTTCTTCATCCAGACAGCTTCGAAGATACCGGTCTCGGAGAGCAGCATCCAACCACATGCCCTTCGTCGACCTTGAGCTGGTTTTCGGACCGGCACCGCTCAATGTCGCCTGCGGCTCCGAAGCCAGCATGTTCGTTTGAGTAGCCGCCCGGTTGATCCAATTGATCCTGTAGGGCCACTCAGTTAGCACCACCGCAAGCGGTCATCGCCGTAGAAAAAAAGAAGGCCAAAAAGGCCGATAGGGAAGTAAAACACGCCATGTCGCCAATAGGAAAAAAGGCTGTCCTTCTCTGTATTTGCCTCTTTACTCAGCTCGGACTCGCCAAAGCTGAAGGATTGACAGAGTACGGCCAGCAATATTGTGCCGATGCTGGAATCCCGCCCGAGGAGTGCACGCTCCTGCCACCTGGAAGGGGCGCTACCGGACAGTCGACGTCTTCCTCCACAGAACAGCGGCTATCGGCAACCGATCCCATGAGCGGCAGCAAAAAGGAGACCCTTGTCGAGCATGGAAGGCGTCTATGCGCCAAAGAGGGTGTGCCGCTGGAGGACTGCAAAGCACTTCCGAAGAAATTCAGAGACGTCAGCGATGCCACGGCAGGCCAAGAACATCGGACTTTTGAAGGTGTTCATCCGGTTGCGTCTCCAGAGCTCACCAATCAGAGACCGGTCCGCCAGGCTCGTCGTCGGGCTTATTTCAATGAACAGCCGATCGCGTCCGATCGGCGGACGGTTCGTTATGCACCGCTGTCCGACCATGTCTCTTCACCGCCGCTCGCCGCAGATCAGCCGGCGGTCCGGTACGCCACCCCGCGAAGCTACTCTTACGCCTCGCCACCTGCAGCCGATTATCAGGCTGCTCGTCATGCCTATCCTCAAGATTACATCTATGCGCCGGCAATTGCCGTTGATCGTCGGCCGGTTCGTCGTGACCACCTACGGGGGGGCTACCTCTACGCGCCGCCAATTGCCGCCGACCGCAAACGGGTCCATCGCGACCATCGCCAAGGAGGATATCTCTACGCGCCGCCGGCTGTAGCAGACCGCAAACCGGCTCGTCGCGAGCACCTACGCGGCGGTTACCTCTACGCACCGCCGATCGCCGCAAATCAACGGCGGGATCATCGTCGTGCTGAGCGTGCTGAGAGGCGTGTCTACGGCGAAGCCCCTTACGGCAAGCGCTGCCTGCGCTCGGTGCGCTACTCCAGGCCCCCTTCCTATCGTTATGTCGCCTGCGACTAGCGCCTTTCCGGGATAGGTCGATCCAACCCTCTCCCCCGCGTAGACCTCAAACGGGAATGCTCCAGCGGCTTGACCACATCGGAGGATTCAGTAGGCAATGAGGGAAAAACGTAAATGTCCAAGTCTCAACGTGAATCAATTGACGTGGCCATACCACTAGTTCACGTAATATTTCCGGTAGCTTCCCTGGTAGTGGCCGGAATCGGCGTAGCCATAGCGGGCATGCTTTTTAACATCCACACGGGATAGGACGATGCCCGCGACATCGCCGCCGGATTCGAGCATCTGGCGAATGCCGGCAAGAGCGACATTGCGCGGTGTTTCTTCCCAGCGAATAACGTAGATCGACTTGTCGACCACGCCCGAGAGCGTGAAGCTGTCGGAAACGGCTGCGACAGGAGGGCTGTCGATAATCACCAGGTCATAATAGGCAGTCATTTCCTCGAGCAGGATTTTCATGGTCGAGGAGCGGAAGAGGTCCGGCGGGCTGACGGAACCGAAGCCGGCGGGCAGGAAATCCAGGCCGGATTTTTCATCCCGGTGGATCGCGGTTTCGGGATTGGCACGGCCGGTCAGCACCTCGGAGAGGCCATTCTGGTTCGGCATCCCGATCACCTCATGCAGGCGCGGGCGCCGAAGATCGGCATCGACTAGAATAACCTTCAGCCCGGAGCGCGCCGATTGGCGGGCAAGGGCGGAAGCGATGGTCGACTTGCCTTCGAGCGGCACGGATGAGGTGATCAGGACCGATTTCGGCGGATTCTTGGTGTCGGTCAGAAACAGGCTGGTCCGAATGCGCTGCAGCGCTTCGGCATAGGCGGAATTCGGTCGTTCGAGGATGTATTCCTCGGCAGGGATGCCATTGGTCTCCTTCCGGCTGAGATCAGGGACCAGGGCCAGGGCTCTAAGCCCGAGGGATTGAATTTCCTCCGCACTTCGAAAGCCGTAATTGGAATCCCAGCGCTCCAGAAGGAAAACCAGAAGCCCGGCCAGGACGACAGAACCTGCAAAGGCGATGACCGTGACCAGCTTGGTGCGGGGCGAGGATGGCCTGCTGGGAATGTCGGCCGCCGACATGATGCGCGCATCCGCCTCCTGCAACTCCTGCTGCTCGACGATCTCACGAAAACGGGTCAGGAACGTTTCAAAGAGTTGGCGGTTGGTCTCCGCCTCGCGGGTGAGATCTCGAAGCTCGACCTGCGCAAGCTCGACCGTCGAATTCTCGCCTGCAAGACCCGCAAGGCTGGTCTGCAACTCGACCTCGCGGGCTTTCGAGACCGCCACTTCATTTTCAAGGTCCTGCACGACACGGCGGACTTCGTCCTCGATCTTGGTGCGAACGGTCTGGAGCTCGCCCTGCACATTGAGCATGCGCGGGTGATTATTGCCGAATTCGGCGCTGAGCTCGGACAGTCTGCGGACCAGCGACGTTTCCTGAATTCTGAGTTCAGCAAGCAGAGGCGAGGTCAGAACCTTGGCGGCTTCCTGAACGCCGCCCTTGTTCAACAGGCTTTGGGTCTGGGCCAGCCTGGCCTCGGCTTCGGCCCGCTCTGCCTGTGACAGAGCAAGCTGGGTATTCAACTGAGTAAGCTGCAGCGCCAGCGGACTGCCATTGTTGGTGTCGACGATATTGTTTTTGGACCGGTATTCGACGATCTTGGCCTCGGCTTCGAGAACTTCGCCACGGAGTTCCTCGATTCGCTTACCGAGCCACTTGATGGCTTTTTCGCTCGCCTGATACTTGGATTCGACCTGCGCCTGCAGGTATTGCTCGGCGGTTCCATTGGCGATCAGCGCTGCGGTTCGCGGACTTTTCGAGGTTATCGAGAGCGCAATCACATAAGAGCGGCCGGACTGCTCGACGTCCAAACGGCCGGAAAAACGATCAACCACGCGTTCCAGCTCGGCAGACAGGCGTTCTTCGGGCGCTGCATCGTCGTCTACCTGCAAGCTTTCATCGCCGATCAACTCGCGGAGCCAGTCAGCGGAGAGGTAGCGGGTAATGTCGAAGAATTCCAGGAGAGATCCGCCGTCCAGATCGCCGGAAAGGGCCGGGTTGAACTCGGCGTTTTTCTCAAGCCCCAAGTCCTGAACGACCCGGCGCATGAAGGCGCGCGAATTCAGCCGCTCGATTTCGCTCTCGATGGTCGCCGGGTCTGCAATCAGATCCTCGACCACCTCATCCAGGGCCAAAATGTTGGTGTCCTGGCTCTGCACCTGAATGAGAGCCCTTGATGTATAAAGCGGTGTTTGCTGCTTGCTGTAGATGTAGACACAGCCAGTGACGAAAAGCACGGTTGCCACGAAAATCCACTTGCGGCGCATCAGAGCACGCCACATGTCGCGAAGGTTCAGCTCATCGCTGCCGCTGGCCTGATCATTGCCGATGAGAGGTATGGTCTCGTTGGCCACGCTAATCGGCCCTCGTAGCGGCGCTGCTGCTGATCACATGGGCAAACGCCTTATGGCCGGAGTCTCTTTTTGTCGTCGCGAACAATCTGCCGAACCTCACCATAGGGAGACCAACGCACATCGATCGAAAAAATCCACACCGAACCTCAAGGCCGATTAGCCCGGATTTTCGGCGTGTCGCCGGATGATGACCGGCAACGTCCAAATATGACATCTACCATACGCCACAGAAGCGGCAAAGATGACGGTCATCAAGCCAGGCAAATTTGCACCGAGGCACGCCCCAGCCCGACCACCAACACAACGCGGAAGCTATCATGGGGTTTGGCCAAGAGCAATGAACCGATATGCCGAAATCGCGAAAATTGAGAAAGATTCTACTATTATAAGTTGTTTTTGGGCTTGGGCATTTTTCGAAAGGACCGATCCGGTCTTGATAAGATCACGGGCTGACAAAGTCATGAGCGCAAGCCGGCGGCCAACGACCAAGGAGCGAGAGAACAAAAAACATGCTACCAAAAATATAAAAAGCCAGCTTCTGTCAAGATGCAGTACGGCTCTCGGCGCATCGACGCTATTCCCAGGGTACTCATCGATCGGGAAAAAATGAACGGTTGATAAAATGGCTGCTCCCAATGCCTGAGCTTGGAAGGCTTAACCAAACCAGTCCGGACGATACATAAAGACGCCTCCCGCAGTGTCGGAGCAACGTCTTCGCCGCGGCATCGTTGGGTTCTTGCGGGACAGGATCGGCGATCCTTCCCTCTGCATGAAATACGCATTCGTCGCCAAGAACCTGCAACCGAAGCTGCAACTGTCCTGACAAGGTCATTCATGCTCGGTTCAGGGCATTTTTGTCAAAGTCCGCCAGTCAGGTCACTGACAACTGATGGAGAGGAACTCTGACATGGTACGTAAAAGCGCTGGTATTCTGGTTCTGCTGGGCATGCTCTCGGCTTGCGGGCATACGCCTGAAGAGCGTCTGCTGAGCGGCGCCCTAATCGGCACCGCCGTTGGAGCCGCTGTGGGCATCGCGGCAGCTTCCGATGTCGACGACTATGATGACGACGATCGCTCCTATCGTCGGGATCGGCGTCATAAAAAACACCACCATCGCCGCAAACACTATGATGACGACTACGATGACTATGACGACGACTATTATCGTCATGGGCGGCGGCATCGGTACTAGTGGTGTGACCACATCAAGCGGTTGTCGAAGGATCGAGCTTAAAGAGCCCTTCTCATCGACGGCATGCAGCTGAGCCGATAGCCTGCCGCGCGGGATCCGTTCGTTGAAGCCATAACACTGAGATTGCAGCAGAACTCGGCTTTCCTAGGACCGCCTGCCGGCGTTCTGCCGCCTATCCTTTTATCTCGTCCCCAAAGAAGGTCATGACGCTTCGGATGGGATTGGGGGCAGCCTGTCCGAGGCCGCAGATCGAGGCGTCCTTCATGGCCATGCTCAGCTCATCAAGCAAAGCCTGATCCCAAGCGCCGTTGGACATGAGCTTCACGGCTTTTTCACAGCCGACACGGCACGGCGTGCATTGACCGCAGCTCTCATCCTCGAAGAACTTCAGGAGGTTGACCGCAACGTCCTTGACGCTGTCCCGGTCCGACAGGATCACCACGGCGTGGGATCCGACGAAACAGCCATGCTTGTCCAGTGCGGGCCCGAAATCGAGCGGTATATCGGCCATCGACGCCGGCAGGATGCCGCCGGAAGCGCCGCCGGGGAGATAGCCCTTGAAACTGTGTCCGTCAGCCATACCACCGCAAAAATCGTCGATCAGCGCTTTCGCCGTGATGCCGGCCGGCGCCAGCTTCACCCCCGGTTCCTTCACCCGGCCCGAAACCGAGTAGCTGCGAAGCCCCTTTGATTCGCCCTCGCCCTGACTCGCGAACCATTCGGCACCTTTTTCGAGAATGGTCGGCATCCAGAGCACGGTCTCGACATTGTGAATAAGGGTCGGCCGCCCGAAGAGCCCTACTTCCGCTGCATAAGGCGGACGGTGGCGGGGAAGGCCGCGCTTGCCCTCGATGCTCTCCAGCATCGCCGATTCCTCGCCGCAGATATAGGCACCTGCCCCTCGCCGCAAAATCAGATAGCCGGGCTCGACAATGCCCGAATCCTCAAGCTTCTTGATCTCGCTGCGAAGAATCTCCAGCACCGCCGGGTACTCATCCCGCATATAGATGTAGGCTTTCTCCGCCTCGATTCCCCAGGCAGCAATCAACACACCTTCGAGGAATCGGTGCGGCTCACGCTCCAGATAATAGCGGTCCTTGAACGTGCCGGGCTCGCCTTCATCGCCATTGATGGCAAGATAACGCGGCGCGGCGCCGGCGCGAACGAACTGCCACTTTCGGTGGCTCGGGAAGCCGGCGCCACCCAAGCCGCGCAGCCCGGCCTCGCCGAGCGTTTCCATCACCTGTTCGACGTTTAGCTTGCCATCGCGACAAGCGCCGAGCTGATCATAACCGCCCTTCGACACATAGTTCTCGAAGCTCTGATAGTCGGGAATGACCGGGTGGGTGTCGCCGGCGCTGACCGCATTTGTGACATTGTCCACCGTGGCGTGATCGATATGGCGATGCCCCACCTCGGCGACCGGCGCGCAATCGCATCGGCCCATACAAGGAGCTCGAACGACGCGCACGACCCTGGGGTCAACGCTGCCGCTAAGCGATTCGATCAGGTCGTCGGCCCCCATCATTTCGCAGGTCAGGCTATCGCACACGCGGATCGTCAGCTCCGGCGGCGGCGTATCGCCCTCCTTGATAGGGTCGAAATGCGCGTAAAAGGTGGCGACCTCGAAGACCTCTGTCTGCGCCAGGCGCATTTCATCGGCAAGGGCTGCCATGTGGCCGGCGGAAAGATGACCGTAACGGTCCTGGATCAGATGAAGGAACTCGATCAGCAGATCGCGTTCCCGCGGACGGTCTCCGAGTAAGGCCCGGATCTCCTCGACGGCTTGATCATCGAGCTGCCTGCCCTTGGGATGCGCCCTTCCCTTGCCCTTGCCGCTGCCGGGATGCCGCTGCTTTCGTCGATCGCCTTTGGACACAGCCATCGCTTGCCTCGCCCTTCTCGGTATCTGGTATACCAGCTCTGGAAAACGTCCCAACCTAGAAAACGTCGCCGCGATAGGCAATCGGCGGCTGGGTCTATGGGCCGAATTTCTACCCTATGCTATTGACTTGCCCCGGATGGCTGGGTTTCACACCACAAGTAGCAGCACGCCAGTCAAGATTAGCGCCGCCGTCCATAGCAGGTCGACATTGATCCAGCCGCGGCGAAGAAAGGCAAGGCCGAAAAACTCATAGACCAGGAAGGCAATCAACCCGGTCACGATCAACATCGCGAGAGCATGCGCGGCAATGGCGAGGAAGGCAATCTCCAGCGAAGCGCGCGCGAGAAGCTCCTTAGCCGGCGTGGCGGCAAGGCAAAGGGGAATGAGAGCCGGGATCAGCATCAGCCCCGCACCATGGGCAGTTGCCATCAGGAAGGACCAGAAAGCAAGGCCGACATAGCCGGTGGTCATGCCGACCCTGACCCGATGGCGATGGCCGTAGATCTGGTGATAAATGCCCCAGCCGATCAGCAGAAGACCGCCTAGCTGCTTGATCAGACCCTGGTCGACGAACACGCCGAGCATGACCACACCAGCCGCCACCAATGCCGTCGAAAGAAAATGCCCGAGCGCTATCGGCGGCAACGCTCCCCACACAACCGCCCTGCTCTGCCGATGCAGCCCGAGCGCCACCGCAAACAGCCAGCCCATGCCAGGGTTCAGCCCATGGAAAGCGCCAAGCCCCAAAAGCGTCAGCCAAGGCCAAACCCCAACTTCACCCACTGGCGCGGCCAGCTCGTTGACTGGACCTCGTCACGTTGGGGGACTTTGCAAGTGAAAGCAGCTTTCCAAGGGAAGCCTTGCCTCCTGTCATGTCGCCTCTTCGAATCCGACAAAGCACTGCATGGCAAAGCTTTTCACCAGCGCACCCAGCCACACCAGGCAGGTAAAGGTAGGGCGGCCTCCGCCCCGGCCTCGGGTCAGGGGTAGCAGTAGCTGTCGGAGGAGCAGTCGCCGCCTTCCAGACGGATCTGGTGAGGACGGTGACCTTTGGGCCATTCGAGGAAGAAGTTTTCGTCCAGGGTCATGCCGCCGTTTTCGGTGTCGATGTCGAGCTTGACCATCCAGCCATCGACGCCATCCGGATAGAACTGGTCGTCCCAGGCGCCGTAGAGGGAATTGGTGAAGTAGACTCGCTTGCCGTCTCGGCTGATTTCAACCATCTGCGGGGCACCGTTGAGCGGACGGCCGTCGGCTGCGGGATGGCTTGCCCGGCTCACGATCCCGCCTAGCCGCACCTTACCGGTGAGTTTGGGGTTCATCGGATCGGACACGTCATATTGACGGAATTCACCGGTTCCCCAGCAGGAAACATAGAGGAAACGGTCGTCCATCGAGAGATCGATGTCGGTGACCAGAGGCGGCACCGCCTCGAATCCCTTCAGGAGATCGGGTAGATCGTCTGCCTTGGCAGGCTCGGGCGGGATCTCAATGACCTTCTTGATCGCCCATTTGTCGCCGTCTTTGTACCAGGTCCAAATCGACGCTGCGAGGTTGGCGGTGCTGACCACCACGCCCATAAAGCCATGGGCTTTGGTCGGATCGTGAGCGGGACGCAGCTCCAAAGCCATCTGATGCTCCGACCCGATGTCGATTTCCTGGATATGCTTACGTTTATGCAGATCCCAGAAATGGATCTTGTGGCCGTATTTATTGCCGAGCAGCAGTTCCGGAACGATGCCGTTCTCGATCATGTTCGGCGTGCCCCATTCGGAGGTGACCACCGTGTCATGGCCGAGATGCCACCAGAAATCGTAGGCCAGTTCCTGCGGTCCTCGGTCCATCTCCCAGCGGCCGCGCACATCGAACGTTTCGTGATCCATGAGAAAAATGCCGCCCGGTCCGTCGCCTTGGGGATTGCCGAGCGCACTGACATAAATACCTTCGGGGCCGCAATGGATGGTATGCGGGCGCGAATAGCCGGTCTTTTCCGCCAGTTCCTCGGGTTCGATCACCTTGACGATTTTCGGCTGCTTGGGATCCCCCTTGATATCGAGAATGTACATGCGCGACGAGCGCAGGCCGGGCACCACGAGATAACGCCGCTCGACATGGGGATGCGGCGCATTCGGGCAAAGGCAGGAGCTGCAGGCGTTCCAGCCGAAGTGATGCAGTTCGTCGCCGGCATGCGGCATATTGGTCTGGCCGATGATTTGCGCATAGCTCTGCGACTCCGGATCGGTATCGACCACGGCCATGGCATCGGGTGTCTTTCCTTTAGGATCGAAAGCGACCACATAGGCCAGTTTTTCCGGCGGGGCTTTCATCGCCATCCGCGGTGACGGGTAAAATGTCGGATCCGGCTTGAGTGTCGCCATGATTGCGGCTCCCTGATTTTTTATGACCTGAACAGCACCATAAACGACCAATGCCAGGATAGGCGATGGAAAAATGCCAACGCCGAAGCGTTCGTGATCAATCTCACCGTATGACCCTGGGCACAAGCGAGCCTCCTCGCCTCTCAATCTGTGATCCAGTCTTTTCGGCTGGAATGATTGCCCTCCAAATCTGTTTGCCTAGTTAGGGGAAATGCTATTCCATCGCCGACCGCGAGGCATTCATGGTGTCTTGATCGGCGAGATGGGAGGAATCATGTGGGGCAAGAAAGTCGAGCCGCGCTTTGATGCCGGAACCTGGCGGGGGCAAGTCGATCTTACCAGAGCCGTCGTCACGCTTTCCATGCTGATCGGGCTTGGCATGCTTTGGTTGTGTGTTGCCTTCCTGGTCATGATCCAGATCTAGTGGACGGTCCACATTGTCTGCTTCCGGCTTCCTAGCCAGGATTTGCCGACGATAGCCGCGAGCGGTCTGTTTCCATCACCTGATGATCAAGCGGTTGAACGCAGATCGACCTCCTGCCCCACCCCTGGGAGCTTCCCCGCCAATGCTGTGAAATAGTTCACAGGTTTGGCCGCTGATCCAATTCTATAGTCCTCTTCGGTAGCTCTATTTCCGGTGCGGCTTTCAAACGCCGGAAACGTTCAGCGTCCTATTGGAAAGGACATATTGATGGCAACGATTTGCGTGCTGGCAAACCGCACCACCCTTCGCGTTTTCCAAAGCGAGGGGCATCTTCTCATCGTTGCAGCCGGTGATCTTCCAAGCCCCGGTTACGACGTCGACATCGAGCAAAGCCCGCTTCGGGTCTTTCCGCCGCAATACAACATCGTGCAATGCCGCCGCCCCGGCATTTTTCCGCAGATCATCACGCCGTATCGTATCAGCCGTACCTTTCCGCTTGGCGATCGCGTTCCGGAAATCACCATCCATCACGGGGAGGGCGCGGACAAAATCAGCGTGGAAACCTGCGTGGATGACCTGCCTCTCTATGAGGACAATTGTAAAAAGGACGATAATGGCGGCGTACCGGCCGTCGGGCGGTCGAACAAGCTTTCTTTCGATGAGGCCTTCGCCGATGCGGTAAGCCAACTTCCGCCATCGCCTGCCGCCGATGGCTTGATGCGGGTCAAAGTCACCGAAGTCGGCGGCATCTTTGGCGGCAGCGCCGGGTTTCACGAGCTCTTCGTCAAGATCAGGGCTGACATCGACGGGATCACCTGAATGATGATCCAGCCCGTTCCACCCGGCTCTTCCACGCAGCCGCCCAAGTTGGCCGGCGTTTGCCGGAGTTTGGGCGGGTAGCGAGAGGGTATATGCCGGTTTCCAGGAATACATGACTTCTTCGGCAAAAATGACCAATCCCGATTGACCGGACGGCGAGAATTCGCCATGTCCATTGCTTAACCAGGGGAGCAGGCATTTTGGCCAAAATCGTGATCACCGAATTCATGACCCAAAGCGCTGTCGACGATCTCGCAGCAGATTTCGAGGTGATCTACGAGCGTGACCTGTTCGAGCGCCCGGACGACCTGAAACGGCTGGTGATCGATGCCGATGGCTTGATTGTTCGCAACCGCACTCAGGTCCAGTCGGAGCTTCTCGATGGAGCGCCGAAGCTTCGGGTGATCGGCAGGCTTGGCGTCGGGCTCGACAACCTCGATATGGATGCCTGCGCTGCACGAAATATCCCGGTTTTTCCGGCGACCGGCGCCAATGATGCGTCAGTCGCGGAATATGTGATCGGCAGCGCACTTCATCTGGTGCGCCGCGTCTTCACGGCGACCTCGAGTGTCCTGGAGGGCCAATGGCTGCGTGAGGCTTATTTCGGCGAAGAACTCGCAAGCCGCCGCCTCGGTCTCGTCGGTTTTGGCTCGATCGCCCGCGTGGTCGCGGGGAAGGCCAAGGGATTGGACATCGACGTCAGCGCCTATGATCCTCATGTCGAGGCAGTTGATCCTGCCTGGAACAGCGTGACCAGGGAAGCCGAGCTTGCGGGCCTGCTCGCTGGGGCCGACATCGTCAGCCTGCATGTGCCTTTTCTCCCGGCAACCGAGAACCTGATCGATGAAGCCGCGATCGAGATCATGAAGCCAGGCGCCATTCTGATCAACGCGGCCCGCGGCGGCATCGTCGATGAAGATGCCCTCGCAACAGCACTCAAGACTGGCCGTCTGACGGGTGCCGCTCTCGATGTGCTGGCCACCGAACCGCCCACCAGGGAAAGCGTGGCCAAATTCCAAGGCATCGACAACCTGATCCTGACACCGCATGTCGCCGGCCCCACCGTGCAATCCGATGTTCGGGTCTCGGGCGTCACCGCAGCCAATGTCAGGCGGGTGCTGGAGGAAGGACGGCAAATGGCCGTTTGAACAGAAAATGCTCTTTACTGCGGAGAAACATGGAATGCGCAGCAACCTCAAGGCGTTCTTTAACTGGCTGCGAAACACTATCAACGTGGTTTTCTGCAGATGCGGCCCTATGGATTTTCGTCTCTCACCAATTTAACCGAGCCAGTCGCCGGGGGGAATTCGAATGTTGATGACGCTCAGGATTTGCGTCACGTTGCTATTCCTAATCTGTCCATGCCTTGTCAAAGCCGGTCAACACAAGCTTGCTTCATCATCCATCGATAGTACCTACCACTCGATCGGCGTGGCTCTAGAAGCCGCGACATCACTCTACCTGACGCCTTCGACCGACATTACGCTGATCTCCATTTCCACGGCCGGCGCACGGGAGAATGTCGAATTCTTGTCGAGCGGTCAGGCCGACTTTGCCATTATGCCGAGCCTCCTGGGCCACCATGCTCGCACAGGAACAGGCCCCCTTGTCGAACTCGGCCCCCGGAACGAGATACGCGCGGTCGCAATGATCGTGCCGACATATTATCATGCGTTGATCAATACGTCGGGGCTGCAATCCGGGACGATCGACGACCTCTTCGCCATCCCGGAAAAGAGATTGCGGTTCGGTACCAGCGCCTCTGAGGCCGCCGATGTAACCGAATTCCTGTTTGAGCATCTCGGTACGCCAGTGGACGGCTTCGATCCCCTTCTGGCCGGCAAGACACCGGCCAAGGACGCCTTCCTCAACAACGAGATCGATGCTCTGGTTACCACCGGCAATCTGCCGATGGCCGAAGTCGAAGAACTCATGGCTTCGGCGAATGGTGCGATCTCACTGCTGGGCATTACCGAAGGGCAGCTAGCGCTTGCCAACGAGGGCTACGATCTCTTTGCACCGGCAACCATCCCGGCGGGAACCTATCCGAACCAGCCCACGGCCATCGAGACATTGGCGCTGCCGGTCTTTCTGGCCACCAGAGCTGATGTGGACGAAGAAGTCGTCTATCAGATCGTGAAATTGATGTTCGAGCAGATCAATGTTCTTCGAACCATCCACCCGGCGATGGCGTCGCTGGATTTCGAGACCGCGATCGACAATCTTCCCGTTCCTCTTCATCCCGGCGCTGCCCGTTATTATCGAGATTATGGCCTGTCGATCGCAGAAACGACGACGATTGCGCCGGACTATCCTGTCTTTACGCTCGGCGCCGACAATCCGGAGCAGCGCCGGCTGGAGACCAATAGCGGTGTCATCGGGATCATGGTCGACCCGGATGCGACCTCGCTACAGGCCGCGAGCGAATTGGCGCTGATGATCAATTCTCCCCCGAGCGATGTCCGGGTCGTGGTACAGCGCGGTGAGGGTTCCGGAAAGACCGTCAATGACCTTCTTTACCTGAAGGGGGTCGACCTCGGGATCGTCCAGGCGGATGTCCTGGAGCATCTGCGTCGTCAGGAGGAAACGGCATGGCTGCCGAGGCAGCTTCACTACCTTGCCAAGCTCTACGACCGCGAGGTCCACATTCTGGTGCGAGACGACGTCCAGGGCATTCAGGACCTGGCCGGACGAAGGGTCAATTTCGGGCCTGATGGATCGGCCTCGGAAGTCACCGGCGCCAATATCTTTTCACATCTCGGCATCGGGGTCGAACGGTTGAGCGATCCGTCCGAGATCGCCTTGGACAAGCTCAGGCAGGGCGAGATCGACGCTGTTTTAATCACCGGCGGCAAACCCTTGTCAGTCCTGGAGTCGATCGAGCCCGAAAGCGGCCTCAAATTCCTCGATATACCGCCGATCGGCAACCGGCATGCCTATAAGCGGGCCAGAATGACCGCCACCGATTATCCGAGCCTTGTCGCCGAAGGAAGCGAGATACGAACACTCAGCGTGCCTGCTGTGCTGATGACCTACAAATGGCCGAGAGACAGCGACCGCTATCAGCTGCTTTCAGCCTTCTTTACAACCTTCGAGGAGCGGCTGAGCAGGCTTCAACAGTTGCAAGGCTTTCACCCCAAATGGCAGGGTGTCTCTTTGACCAATGCCTTCGAAGGCTGGCCGCGAAGCTCGATCGCCACCAACGGCGCGCGAACGGAGCCGAGCCTTCCCGCGGAGCCCACCCGCAGCATCGTCCCCCTCGAAGAGCCGGCCGAGCCAGCATCCGGTTAGCGGATTCTCTACTGTATTCGGTTCCCACCTCTTCAACTCGGCTAGACGGACACAGCCAGTCTCGTGCTGCACCGCAGAGGCTGATATGATGAAGACAGACGACGAAAGCGCTTTTCGATCTTATGAATTCACCACCAGCCCTCTCCCCCTCCCAACCACCCGCAGGATCCCGACCATATCGGCTGGTTGGGAGGGGGAGAGGGCTGGTTCCGCTTGATCGGAAAATGCTCTTCTGTAACGGGCGTTGATTGGTCAACCCTCTTTTTTGAGCTTTAGTCCTGTCGCCGAAGCCTCTCTTCTGTCCGTGGTCGGCACATGGCCGCCACCTGATGGGATAAGATGAGGAACAGGTCGGCCGATCTAGGAACGCGTGGTCATCTCTTGACGCCACTGAGCATTTTACGGCCTGGCCTGATCCATCGTCCCGGCGACGGGACTTCACTCCGGGCGGATGATGCTTCTCTTGCCCGAACTCTAAAACTCCTCGTTGTTCAACCTCTGACCATCGCGGCTTTGTCAGCAGAGAACGGCGTGCCGTCGACCAGCATGCGATGAAGGATCACCGCGAGCTTGCGGGCGAGTGCGACCTTGGCCTTGTTCTTGCCGGCGCGAGCCGCCAGACGCATGCCCCAGCTCTTGAGCGCACCGGCCTTGACCGGCCTGGTCAGAATGATATGCGCTGCCTCGTACAGCGCCGTGCGCACGCCGCGATCGCCGATCTTGGAGATCCGACCGCTCACATCCTTCTCGCCGGATTGGTAGCGCTTCGGTGTCATGCCAAAATGCGCGCCGACCTGTTTGGATCGCTTGAAACGCCCTGGATCGTCGATCGCCGAGGCATAGGTCAAAGAGACTAACACACCCACGCCGGGTGCCGACATCAACAGTCTGGCCCGATCATCCCGTCGCGCCAACGATCGTACCCTGCGCTCGAATCCCTGGAACTCGCGATGCAGCACCAACCTTGTGGCCAACAGAGCGTCGGCGATCGTCGCCAGTGTCGGGTGACCTTCGACCAACTCGCGAATACGCCCCTCGAAAGTGCGAGGCGTGGTGCGGCCTACTTTCAAACCGAAACCACGCAGAATGCCACGAAGGCTCATCTCGACGTCATGAAGCTTGGCCTGCACAAGCTTGCGCGCTGTCAGCAAGGCCCGAACCTCTTGCGCCGGTAGCGATTTGCAATGAACGGGCCGAAACCAACCAAGCCGCATCAGCTGGGCAATGCCGCGCGCATCCTTCTTGTCGGTCTTGATCGGCATCGCCTTGAAAGCGTCCCGCACGTGACGTGTCTCAAGCAATTCGACGGCGAAACCGGCTTTAGCCAGACCCGCATAAAGCCACTGCGACAGCGGGCCAGCCTCCAAGCCGATCCTGGAAAGCGGTAGATCCAGGCCCGAAAACCAGGCGATCAGCGCATCCGGATCGCTAGTAACGGTAGCTTCGCGCACGATCGAACCCGTGCCGTCGACAACGCAGACGCTCGACTGTTCCAACGAGACATCAATGCCGCAATAATACTCCATGGTCGTCCCTCAATGATGCTTGGAGCAGGCCTGTCCTGACTCCGGTTCACACCATCATCTTGGGGGATGACCAGCCAAACCGACTATTGAGCCGAGCCCGTTACGCCATCTAGAGCAACGCCGAAACAGCCGCTCACGCCGGTCTGCCCCGGCTTGCACCAGTCGAAAAAGCTACCAACTTCCGGTGTTCTCCATCGACGCCCAGGGCTCCGCTGGTGCCAGGGCATCACCGCGCTGCAGGAGCTCGATCGAGATGCCGTCCGGCGAGCGGACAAAGGCCATCCTGCCATCACGCGGCGGGCGGTTTATGGTCACGCCGCCGTCCATGAGGCGTTGGCAGCTCTCGTAGATATCATCGACCCGAAAGGCCAGATGGCCGAAATTCCGCCCCCCTCCATATTCTTCGGGCTCCCAGTTATAGGTAAGCTCGAGCAACGGTGCATTGCGCTCTTCTGCAAGTGCGGTGTCGCCGGGTGCTGCAAGGAAAATCAGGCTCGCTTTATAGGTTTCATTGTCGACACGCCTCGTCTGCACCATGCCGAGCTTATTGCAGTAGAAATCCAGCGACGCGTCGACATCCGTCACGCGCACCATCGTATGCAAGTATTCCATCGCCATCTCGCCCTCTCCCGTGCTTTGCCTTTCCGTTTGCTGTCCTCCAGGATAGAGATGAAGGGTCTGTCTCGATAGCGGTTCCGGGAAAAATATTCGTTGCTGGATGATTCCGTTCCAGCCCACTCTCTCCCCCCGATATTGTCCCGATACGCTGTCGGGTGGTTGGGAGAGGGAGCGGGCTGGAACGGAAGCAGGAAAGAGTAAAAAAATGAATGGTGCAGAGAGTCTGGTCAAAAGCCTGATGGCCTCGGGTGTTGAAGTGTGTTTTGCCAATCCCGGCACTTCGGAAATGCATTTCCTCGCGGCCCTCGATCGGATCGACGGGCTTCGCTCGGTACTTTGCCTGTTCGAAGGGGTCGCAACCGGGGCCGCGGACGGCTATGCACGCATGGCCGGCAAGCCTGCGGCAACCCTGCTTCATCTGGGCCCCGGTCTCGCCAATGGCCTGGCCAATCTGCACAATGCCCGCCGCGCCCAATCGCCGGTGGTTAATATCGTCGGCGATCATGCCACCTATCACGTCGGTTATGATTCCCCCCTGACATCCGATGTCGAAGCGGTCGCCAGGACGTTTTCGGATTGGGTTCATACATCGCCCCATGCCGACGCCCTTGCCGGCGATGCCCAGGCAGCCGTGCTTGCCGCCCGCAGCCACCCCGCCAAGGTCGCCAGCCTGATCCTGCCCGCGGACAGTGCCTGGACACCTGCCGCCGGCGAGATCCCGGCACCGCCCAACTGGCCGGCACCTGCCGAGGTGCCGGAGGCACGCATCGACAGGACTGCCGATCTTCTCGGCAAAGAGGGCAAGAGCCTCCTTTACATCACCGATCAGGCGCTGACGGAACGCGGTCTCGATGCCGCCAATCGCATCGCCCAAGCTACAGGCGCCGAGATCCTGACCCCGATCAGCAACGCCAGGATCGAACGGGGTGCTGGCCGCATCGCGATCGACCGCCTGCCCTATCCTGTCGATCAGGCGCTTGAGCGGCTAGCGGGTTTCAAGCGCATCATCCTGGTGGGCACGGTGGAACCCGTGTCGTTCTTCGCTTACCCCGACAAGCCGAGCCGTCTCGCCCCCGACGGCTGTGCGATCGAAGCGCTGGCGGCACCCGGCGAGGATCTGGCCGGTGCCTTGGAGCAGCTGGCTGAACGCCTGGGTGCCGCCAAGATACCCCCGCAGCATGAGCCTCTTGAACGGCCGGCCGCCCCGGTTGGTGCGCTGGCGAGCGACAAGATCGCGACGGCGGTAGCTCATCATCTGCCGGAGAATGCCATCGTGGTGGACGAATCCATCAGCACCGGGCGTCACTTCTTCCCCTACACCCGGACTGCACCGCCTCATAGCTGGCTGCAGATCATCGGCGGGGCCATCGGCACGGGCCTGCCTCTCGCGGTCGGCGCCTCCGTGGCGTGTCCCGATCGGAAGGTCGTGTCCCTGCAGGCGGACGGCAGTGCCATGTACACGATCCAGGCCCTTTGGACCCAGGCCCGCGAGCAGCTCGACGTAACCACCGTGATCCTTTCTAACCGGGCCTATGCCATCCTGCAGGGCGAAATGACCAAGGTCGGCGTGAGCAGCCCCGGCCCGACCGGCAGAAACATGATGTCCCTCGACAACCCGCCTCTGGACTGGGTCGCGCTCGCCAAGGGCATGGGGATCGAGGCCCACGCCACCAATGACGCCTCGACCTTCACCAAACTTCTCGGCCAGGGCGTGGCCACCCCCGGACCTTTTCTCATCGAAGCGCGGATCTAGAGCGTTTTCCGATCAAACGGAACCAGCCCGTTCCCCCTCCCAACCACCCGCAGGATCCCGACCATATCGGCTGGTTGGGAGGGGGAGAGGGCTGGTGGTGGCTTCATAAGGTCGAAAAATGCATTTAATCATCATCCGATCAATCGTGCTCAATTCCTGCAGCGTTAATGTCGTTATCGCATGCGGTCGGGGTGAACAGTTCTATGGCCTCGCCGATGGCGTTCCAGGTCGGATTGACATCCAAGCTGCAGGGCGGGGCTGGTACAGCCGATCGCCGTGGAGGGGTGAAGGACAAGAGGCTTGTGAGCAGATCGATTGGAACTGTGCAGCGGCACATTTGACTACAAAAAGCCCTCTACTCCATTGAGGGGCTTTTTGGTTTTTCATGGCTGGCGAGGACAGCCTCGACATCTTTTTGTCCCGGTGGCGACCAGCCCGAATCCGTTTCAGAGGCAAAAGCACGACCCTTGCCGAAAATCTGCGCCTCACGTTCCGCCATCAAGGTGCGCGATTTTTCGACATAGGCCGGATTCTCATGAATTGGGATTTCAGGGTCATGCACAACGGCCATTTCCCTTAGAATGTAGCGATCATCCTCGGCGAACTTACGGGCAAGGAGTTCGGCGTCGAAGGGGTGCATGCCAAGTGCCTCGTAAGCTGTTCGCCCCGTGCGCACGCTGGAATCGAAGGTTTCGCGGATGATGTCGCGGCAGCCCGCTGCGAACAGGTCATAGACATGCTCCCGATCCATGGCGCGGGCGATGATGGGAACATGGGGATGGCTCTTGCGCACGTGGTGGACCAGCGCGTCGACCTGCTCCTTGCGATCGATCGCCACGATGAGGAGACGAGCTTTTTCGATACCGGCGGCGTGCAGCAAATCGGGGCGCGTCGCGTCACCATAGAATACCTTGAAGCCGAACGAACGCAGGACCTCCAGATGCGAGGCGCTGTAGTCGAGAACCGTGGTGGAATAACCTGCGGCCCTCAGCATTCGATTGACGATGCCGCCAAACCGCCCGTGGCCCGCGATGATGATATCGCCGTCCTCGTCAATTTGATCGGCCTCCCGTTCCTGCTCTTTGGTAAGGCGCGGCACCATCGCCTTCTCATACAAAATGAATAAAGCCGGTGTCAGCAGCATGGAGAGCGCGACGACAAGCAAAAGCTGATCGGCCAGCGGTTGGGGAATGACCCGGTTCGCAACGGTGAATGACAGGAGAACGAAACCGAACTCACCGGCCTGGGCAAGACCGAGGCCAAAAAGCCAGCGATCCGTGCCCTTGATCTTGAACAGCCATGCAAGGCCCAACAGCACGCAGACCTTCAGGGCGATCAAGCCAAATGTCAGGGCAAGGATCACACCCCAATTGCCGAGGAGCAGGTCGAAGTCGATGCCGGCGCCGACGGTGATGAAGAACAACCCGAGGAGCAAGCCCTTGAAGGGGGCTATGTCCGATTCCAGTTCGTGACGATATTCGCTGTTGGCGAGGACCACACCGGCCAGGAAAGTTCCGAGTGCCGGTGAGAGCCCGACCAGGGTCATGAGAAGGGCAATTCCAATCACGAACAGAAGGGCCGCGGCCACGAAGAGCTCGCGCAGCCTCGCCATGGCGATGAAGCGGAAAAGAGGACGCGTCAGAAACACGCCGCCAAGGATCACGGCGCCGATCGCGCCGATAGTGATGAGCGCCTTTTGCCAGCCATCCAAGCCGTCAACCAGGCTGAGATGGCCGCCATGACCATCACCGTTCCCGTCATCACCGTGCGTGGGCGCTCCGTGGCCGGCTTCCGCTCCTTGAACGACGCCATGGGCCGCATCCATCAGTTCCGGCATGGCGAGGAGGGGGATGAAGGCCAGCATCGGGATGACGGCAATGTCCTGAAAGAGGAGGACCGAAAAACTCGACTGACCTCCTTCGGTGCGCATCAGTCCTTTCTCGTTGAGCGTCTGCAAAACGATGGCGGTCGAGGACAAAGCCAGCACAAGGCCGACGGCAAGTGCGATGGTCCAGGGCTGTCCCAGCATCATCGCCGCCGCCATCACGAGGACCGATGTGCCGACGACCTGCAGGCCGCCCAAGCCCAAGAGCTTGGCACGCATCGCCCAGAGCATGCGCGGTTCCAGCTCCAAGCCGACCAGGAACAGCATCATGACCACGCCGAATTCGGCAAAATGCTGGATGGAGATGACATCGACCCCGAGCCCCGTCAGCAGCGGGCTGATCAAAATACCGGCGATGAGATAGCCGAGAACCGAGCCCAGCCCGAGGCGGGATGCGATCGGAACCGCTGCGACACCGGCCACGAGAAACACGAAGGCGAGAAGAAGGAACTCGGTCATGGATCAGCCCCCAGCGAGCCGGTGGATGTCGTTTGCCGTCACAACGTCAAAGGTCGCCGCGGTGGGAAAGTCGTAGGCATCATCGCGGATTGCGGTGAGCAAACGGGCATAGCCATGTGCGTGAGTCTCGATCTCTTGATCGGCATCGGCCTTCAGGGCTGCGTAGAGAACGTAAGGTGCGGCAAATGCCATCCCGCAAAGTCGGGCGGTTTGCTCGAGCGGTGTTAGAAACGCTCTGATCGGATATTGCTGATATCCGTCGGCCATATAGGCGTCATCGGACCCGCCTGCGGTGATTGCGAGCATGAGCGTCTTGCCCACAAGTTTGTCGCCTTCGTGACCATAGGCGAAACCATGCTGCAGAACGAGATCCTGCCATTCCTTCAAGAGGCTCGGCGTCGAATACCAATAGAGGGGAAATTGGAACAGGATGACATCGTGATGAAGCAGGCGGGTCTGCTCCTTTTCAACGTCGATGTCGTGACGAGGATAGTCGGCATAAAGATCAACGAAGGCGATCTCATCCAAGCTGCTCGCCGCTTTTGCCATAGCTGCATTGGCGCGGCTGAAACGCTGCCCCGGATGGACATGATAAACGATCAGTTTTGCCAAGCTTCTCTCCCGGTCCTTCTACGGATTTGCCAGCTGAATGAGCGGGCGGCCTTACCGCGCCCCTTGTTCAGCTGATCCTTCTGACGCACTCTTCGAGCGCCTGCATGACGTCTTGCGCATGACCGGCGTCAAGAGCTGCCGGGTTGGGCTGGCTGAAGCTTCCCCTGTCATTGTCGAAATAGTGGCCGGATGCATCGGCGAACGCCATGTCCAAAGCAGCCTGACAAAGAATGCCGGCACCGATCTGAAGGTCTTTCCCTGCGATCCCAAACCCCTCTTTCACCATTTTCGATGCCAACAGAGAGCCAGGATTAACAGCCACGACGACCGGACCATCGCCAAGCTCTCTCGCCAGTTCTCGAGACCAGATCGTAATGGCGAGCTTGCTCTGCGCATAAGCGCTCATCTCGTCGAGATCGACCGCTCGCCCGGCCATGGCATCGAGATCGACCGGTGCCTGCGCGGCTGAAGAAAGATTGATGATCCTGCCGTCCTTGGGGATGATGGGCAGAAGGCGCCGCGTGAGCGCATAGGGTGCGAAGGTGTTGACCATGAAGCGGATATCAAATCCGTCCGCGGTTAGCGGATCGGGCGCTTTCAAAACGCCGGCGTTATTGATGAGCACGTCGAGCCGCGCATGGTCTTCTAAAACGGAGTCGGCCATGGCGTTGACATCAGCCAGACGCGAGAGATCCGCGACATAGCCTTCCGTTTCACCACCGATCTCTGCAGCAACGGCATCGAGCTTCCCCTTATTTCGGCCATGCAGAAGGACTGCGTGGCCTTTCGATGCGAGCATCTGGGCCGTCAGCAGGCCAATACCGTCAGTGGATCCGGTGATGAGAATAGTCTTTTGCATGATCTGTCTCCGCAGGCCGTCCGCCCGCTGCTTCATCATTGTCCCGACTTGAAGTTGGTTGAAACGAACCGCTTACAGGTCGCATGGATGCCGGCGAAGGAGTTCGAGGCCTGATTGATCGTTGGCTAGGATGCCTTGTCGACGTGATCCAGTACCACCTCCCGCCTCCTTCCGTGAACCCCTTCGCTTAACAGCGAACCAGGGTCCTGCTCTCGATAGTTTTGCAGATCGTTCCTACCACCCCGTCTTTGACCATTTCCCAGGCACATTGGGCAATCGATGGCGGTCCGCAACACCACCCTGGAAGATGTAAGCTTGGAAGGGCGAAAGCCGGCGGATCTTCTGCGCATCGCCAAGACGCCAGTGACAGGCGAGACATCCATCCCTTCGCTCCTGCCAAGCGGCAAATAGCTGCGTTCAAGGAACAGACGTCGAGGCCGCTCTCGGGACCGGATGGTCAAGCCGGATATTTCGATCCCAGGTAAGCGGATTACCAGCAAGTCTGCGACATACGCCTCGGCGATAAGCAAACCTCAAAAGTAGGTGAGCCTTGATTACGTTTATGCCGTCAGCCCCTATAGCTTCCTTTGATCATAAACTGCGTGCTAGCCTCCGTTCGCAACACTGCTGCTCTTTTGTCCGGTGAACGACGCTCTGCAGGCTTTTGAGGCTTTAGCATGAATGACTTCGATGACACACGGAGCTCCTTGTCAGACGAGCAGAAGCTGGCGATCGAGAAAGCATGTGCGGCAGCAGTGGATTACAGGCGTTCGATCAAGAAAAAGCCGGCGAGACCCACGCTTGGCCTGGACGAAGCCGTCAATCGATTTCGCAAACCGCTTTCCGAAAACGGAATGCAGGAAGTCGATGTCATTGAGCATATAATCCAAGACTCGGAGGGCGGGCTGCACCAAATGGCAGCTCCCACCTTCTTCGGATATGTATTGGGAGGTTCTCACCCTGTTGGCGTCGCGGCCGATGTCTTGGTCTCCGCTTGGGGACAGAACGCAGGCTCCTCATTCGAGACCCCCGCTGTTACCGGAATGGAGCGTGCCGTTTGCGACTGGGTCATCGATCTCCTCTCTCTCCCTCCCGAAAGCGGCGCCGGCATTGTTACCGGCGCGACTGTAGCGAATATGGTGGGCGTCACAGCCGCACGAAACGCTCTCTTGGCGGCATGTGGCTGGAACGTTGAGGAGAACGGCCTTTTCGATGCACCGGCATTGCCCGTTTTGATCGGCGCCGAAGCGCATTCCGCACCCTACGCCGCCCTGCGCTATGCCGGGTTGGGAGCAGGGCGCGTCACCAAGGTTGCAACTGATCGAGAAGGACGCATCGAAGAAGACGCTTTCAAAGACGCGCTCGACAGCTGCTCGGCGCCACCGCTCGTCATCCTTCAGGCCGGGCAGATCAATACAGGCGCTTTCGACCCGTTCGAGGATCTGATTCCGTTGGTTCGGGCGCGGGGTGGATGGGTGCATGTCGACGGCGCCTTCGGGTTGTGGCTTTCGGCGGTGCCGGAGCTCAGAAACCGATTGGCCGGCGTTGAGAAGGCTGATAGCTGGGCCGTCGATCTGCATAAGTGGCTGAACGCGCCTTTCGATGCCGGCATGATCGTGGTTCGCGATCGCGCGCCGCTGGTGGCCTCGATGTCGGCGCGTGGAAGCTATCTTCCCGAGCTGACCGAGCATTGGGAGCCAACAGATTCGACGCCGGAGCTATCAAGGCGCGCCCGCGGAATACCAAGCTATGCAATCCTCCGCCATCTTGGCCGTACCGGCGTGCAGGAACTGATTCTGCGCCATTGCCGTCTTGCGGAACGAATCGCCGGAACCTTGTCGGAAGAACCTGGCCTGCACGTTCTGAATGAGATCCATTGCAATCAGGTTGCCATCGCCTGTGGAGACGGCGCAGGTGGCGACACCCTGACAGGTCACGTTCTGAAACGCGTCCAGGAACGGGGGAACGTTTATCCAACCCACGGCAGCTGGTCGGGACGAATGATTATCCGTGCCTCGGTGATCGGCTATGCGATGCAAGAGGAGGACGCAGACCTTCTAGCTTCAGAAATCATCGATGCATGGCGATGGGTTCAGCGGCAGGCAACGTGCCCCTAAAGGACGTCATTGCAGAGATCGGGAGGTAAGGCTAACGTCACGGACACAGCCGTACGCTCTCTAGGACAATGTCCGACTCTAGAGCGTTTTTCGACCTCATGAAGTCACCACCAGCCCTCTCCCCCTCCCAACCACCCGCAGGATCTCGACCATATCGGGTGGCCCTGAGGGCCTGCGGGGGAGAGGGCTGGTTCCGGTTGATCGGAAAATGCCCTAGCTGAGAAAAGGTCGGTTCTGCCTGAGTGATGGATCACGCAGTCGTCTGCACCTGCTAAACGGTTCAAAAGCCGGTTTGCCGGATCGCTCCAATCCTCTTGCCTTTCCGCCCCTACCCCGCCACCTTCACCTCCATGTCCGAAACGCCCCCGCAATCAGACACCGAACCTTTTACGCTGCAAAGTCAACCAGCTGTCGGCGGCAGCCTGGTGGCGGGGGTGGTGGAGCATGTGGTGTATCGGAATGCGGACAACGGCTACCATGTGCTGCGGGTCAAAGCGGACGACCAACGCGAAGCGGTGACCGTGGTCGGTCATTGCGGAAGCGTCACGCCGGGAGAACGGGTTCGAGCCGAAGGCGGCTGGACGACCAACCCGAGCTACGGTCGCCAGTTCGCCGCATCCACGCTGACGATCATTCCGCCCTCCTCGCTCGACGAGATCGAAGCTTATCTGGCCTCCGGCCTGATCAAGGGCGTCGGCAAGAGCATGGCCAAGAAACTGGTCAACCGCTTTGGCGAACAGGTGTTCGAGGTGATCGAGCATCAGCCGAAACGCCTGACCGACATCCCAGGCCTCGGCAAGGCCCTTGCGGACCGGATCACGAAGGCCTGGGAAGAGCAGCGCGGCGTTCGCGACATCATGCTGTTTCTTCAGTCCAAGGGGCTGAGCCGCCTTCGTGCCGACCGCATCTTCGAGGCCTATGGCAGCAGCGCCATCGATACCGTCAGCACCAATCCTTACAAGCTTGCCAAGGATATCCGCGGCATCGGCTTCCATGCCGCCGACGAGTTGGCGGAGCGTATCGGCATCCCCAAAGACAGCAGCTTTCGCCTCGCCGCCGCCCTTCGTCACGTGCTCGAAGAAGCGATGATGCAGGGCCATGTCGGTCTGCCCCGCGACTGGCTGATCGAGCGCACCGCCGATTTGCTGCAGGTCTCGAGCGAGGCGCTCGACCCTGTACTGGACGGTGAAGTGGACGGGCGTCAGCTGCTTGTTGACAAGGTCGGGGACACGCCCTGCGTGTTTCTGCCGTTGATGCATGAGGCGGAGGATGACATCGCCGGAGCGCTGATCGCCAGAGCCTGGCAGGCACCGGGGTGGATCATCAAGGATATCGAAGCGGCGGTCGGGAAAACCGAGGCGACGCTCGACCTCGAGCTGGCGGAAGAGCAGCGTGAAGCGCTTCGGCTCGCCTTCAAGAGCCGGCTTCTGATCATCACCGGCGGTCCCGGCACCGGCAAGACCACGCTGGTCAAGGCCATTCTAAAAGGGCTTGAGCGCACCGGGATCGATATCATGCTGGCAGCACCCACGGGCCGCGCGGCGAGGCGCCTCGGCGAGAGTGCTGAACGCGAGGCGAAGACGCTGCATCGCCTGCTCGAAGCCGAACCGGGACGGGGGTTTCGCCGCGATGCCGAGCGGCCGCTGACCTGCGATCTCTTGATCGTCGACGAAATGTCCATGGTCGACATTCCGCTGATGCAGGCGCTCTGCCGGGCGATGCCCGAGGGAGCCTCCCTTTTCTTCGTCGGCGACGTCGACCAGCTTCCTTCCATCGGTCCCGGCCAGGTCCTGGCCGACCTGATCGCCTCCGGACAGCTTCCAACGATCCGCCTGGAGAAAATCTTTCGGCAGGCAGCGACCAGCAAGATCATCGAGAATGCCCACCGCATCAATAAAGGCGAACTGCCCAACCTCGCCCGATCGGAGGATACCGACCTCGTCGACTTTTATGCCATCAAGGCGGGGACGGCCGAGCGTGGTGCCGAGGCACTGATCGAGCTTGTATCCAGGAGGATCCCGGCGCGTTTTCGCGTCGATGCCGTCAACGACATTCAGGTGCTCTGCCCCACCAATCGCGGCCCGCTCGGCACCCGCACCCTGAACCAGTCGCTCCAGGCCGTCCTGAATCCCAACGCGCCGGATCGCATCGAGACGGGGGGCATCGCCTATGCCACCGGCGACAAGGTCATGCAGATCGAGAACGACTATGAGCGCGAGGTCTATAACGGCGACATCGGCCGTATCAGACTGATCGACCGGCCGCAAAAACAAGTGACCGTCACCATCGACGGCCGGGACATCCTCTATGCCTTCACCGAACTGGACCGCCTGCTGCCAGCCTACGCCATCACGGTCCACAAAGCGCAGGGCTCCGAATACCCGGTGGTCGTCCTCCCGCTTGCCCGCCAGCAAGGCCGCATGCTCAGACGCAACCTGGTCTATACCGCCATCACCAGGGCCAAGCGCCTGGTGGTCCTGCTCGTGGAACCTGGCGCGCTCGAACTGGCCATCGAAAAACGCCCGGAAATCAGACGCTGGTCACGCCTTCGGGATTTGCTTTCGGGTTAGACCGTTTTCAGTCGAGGCTGGGCCGCCTGACAAGATGCGTCCCTTTCTTGCTGGAACAGCGCTTGAAACGAGATGAAGAGGCCCTCAACGATCACATCCTCAAGGCTGGCAAACACATGCAGTTCAACAATTGCCTTTCGGACAGGCCCTAAGTGCAGCAGCTTGCTCCTGCCATGTAGTATAGCCTTCCTCTTCGGTATAAATTGATTCTTGCGTCCAGAACATGCGTTCTACGATCTCTGCCATTCCCTGTGATGTCAGTTTTTCTATATCTTCGAAAGTACAATATCCCATCTCGTAAAGTATTCTTTGGGTCTTTTCTCCTATACCTTTGATCTTGGTGAGGTTTTCTTTTAATCGACATTGGTTCGTGTGACGAAAAGTTGGAGTTTCATCAAGCGTCTCAGGCATAGCGGTTGCCATGTCTCGTTCTTCTTCATCTCCTTTCATGAGCGCATTTGAAAGCCGGGCAAAAATCCCTCTTTCCGGCAGGACTTTTGCGACCATGTCCTCGTCCATGACACGAAACCAAAAGTTCCCTTGCTCATGCCCCGGCAAAACGCCTGCAATGGGTGTGTGATCCCAGTTGGATGCCGCGGGTTGCAGGTAGGCATCCAGTTCGCTGGAGGTCACATAGCTGTCGCCGTTCAGGTCTGCCTTGCCGCTGAGTGCCCGGAGGAGATAGCCGGTGAAATAGCTATAGCCATCAGGCCCACCGGCACGCACGCGCTCACCCTTCCCCCGGCCGTAATATATTGCCTGGCTTTATTCTCCGAGATTTTTTCGATGTAACGAGGATGGTCTGCGGTGATCGAGGACAGCAATCCTTTGGCAGCGAATTGCCCACCATAGCATGAGTCGAAAATGAACAGCTGATGCCTAGCGTTGGCGAGTTGATTCGAGATGTCCCGCATCTCCGCCATGGAGATCCAGTTTGACGAATCATCCCCGCCGTCGTGAGGGATGATATAGCCGAAGTCGCGCCCTGCCCGTTCGACGGTTTCACCATGGCCTGAAAAGAAAACCACGACCCGATCATCAGGGTCGAGCTTACGTGCTAGATGTCCCCTCAACTCACGAAGAATACGCGCGCGCGTCGCCTGTGTGTCAAATAGTGTTCGGACTTCATATCCTTGGTTCCCCAAGAAAGACGCCATGGCGATCGCGTCTTTTCTTGCATAGTCGAGGGATGGCCACACAGATGACGGATATTGGTCTATCCCGACGACAAGCGCATAGCTACGGCTAAATAGAGGAACGTTAGCAAACACTGAGCTTGGCAAAACAACAAGCACAGAAAACATAACAAAAAAAATATTGATCACTAACTTTACTGGCATGTCTTTAATTCATTTCTGAAACATTTCTATTCGCATTGTTATTCATAATCGACATAGAAATCTTAACTTCCATTATCTTTCTCTTAACCTTTAATAAGAGCCTCATTGCACTCCTGTATTTTATTGTCGTCAATCTCTTCGCTTCTTTCACTGATTGAAGTAGCAGGCCCCTTATAAGGCGAATCGAATAAATTCAGCACAAGTTCAACCGTTACCGGCCCAACAACAATCAGGATCGAAAGGATCCCCGAGAAAAGGGAGACGATTTGACTAATACGATTGAGCGAGAAAGCTCTATCACTTTCTTTCCATGGCGCTCTATCCTCATGCATACCTGCATACGTGCCCTGCCCTCTATTGTTACCCGCACACCGACTCTTCGCCATAAAAGCTATCAATGCTGATACTAATGCAATATTAGCAAGCACCAAGCATGCGACGGTGTACTCACTCGCAATAACTCCTTATAGTAGATTGTTCAAAAAATATTTTTACCCGTAGTTGATCTAACGATCAAGAAAAAACCGCTGCAAGAAACAACTCTTGCAGCGGCCTTTCTATTCTATGTTTCTATATATGGCGCGAATTACACTTGGACAATGAGCCTAAAAAAACTCACCCATCCTTGGGCTTCGGCAGCCGCTCGGGACGGCCCCGGCCGATGACGCCGTCTGCGCGCGCCTTCAGGTAGGAATAGATGTCGTCGACATAGTTCATGACGTTCGGATCTTCGCCGAAGGAGGGCATCACGGACTGCTCGGCGGTGTTGACGTTCTTGATCCCATTCACGATCGCTTCGAGATAGCCTTCATAGCCGATCCTGGTAATCGACTCGATGAGCGGCGGCGCATAGGTGCTGCCAAGGCCGTCGGGGCCGTGGCAAACATGGCAACTGCTGTGATAGCGGCGGAAGCCGTTATAGGTGCCGAAATCGACCTTGCCGTCGACATATTGGTAGGGCTTGTCCTCCCAGTCGACCTCTTCCTCTGCGGCTTCATCGGAAACTGCAGTCTTCTCCGCGGCCGTTTCTTCCGCCTTCGTCTTGTCTTCGGCCAGCGCTGAGCTCCCAGCACCTCCGACGATCAGCGCCAGGGCGATGAGATAAGCTGGCAAGCTTTCCTGGATGAGCTTCGACCAAACCTGCATGTCAAACCAACTCCCTGGCGTCATTTCCCGGCCACATCCGACCGGAGTTTTTCGAAAGTCTCTTACCTTTCGCAAACGGCCTGGCACCGTTGCCGATGCCAGGCCGCCCGCGTCGTTACAACATGCTGTCGTCTAGCGCTCCCTAGGGAAGGGCGAAGACCGTCAGCTGACCACCGAGATTGGTGTAGGAGGACAACGCCTTGTAGGCACCGACCGCGCCCAACCCTGCGGTGTCTTCGGTGAGGCCGGCTGCGAGACCGATGCCTGCCCAGCCGCCGATCCCGGAGAGCACGCCGACATACTGCTTGCCACCATGTACCCAAGTGTTGACGTTGCCGATGATGCCGGACGGCGTCTTGAAGCTATAGAGCTCATCACCCGTAGCGGCGTCGACAGCCTTCAGATAGCCCTCGAGCGTGCCGTAGAAGACGACGTCGCCATCGGTGGCAAGTGCGCCTGACCAGACCGAGAAAGGCTCCGGCTTGGACCAGACGATCTCACCCTTGGTGGCGTCCCAGGCGATGAAGTTGCCGAGGTGATCGCCGCCAGGCGCCGGGTACATGCTGAGCGTTGCGCCGACATAAGGCTGACCTGCGGTGTAGGCAACCTCAAACGGCTCGTAGTCCATGCAGACATGATTGGTCGGCACGTAGAACAGGCCTGACTTCGGCGAGAAGGCCGCAGGCTGCTGATCCTTGGAACC
Source organism: Geminicoccaceae bacterium (assembly GCA_965204405.1). GTDB lineage: Bacteria > Pseudomonadota > Alphaproteobacteria > Geminicoccales > Geminicoccaceae > JANQPX01. Next base: position 2,067,259 of record CBDBEN010000005.1, on the reverse strand, counting down.
AAGTGCTGCCGGACAGACGCCCTGGGTGTTCACGTCAGCGCCATTCTGGTCGGTCGAGTACTCAGAAACCACCTGCGGACGACCTGTTTCCATGTCGACATGGGTCGCCCAGTTTACGGACGGATCATACTTCTCGGCAACGAGAAGCTCACCGGTTTCGCGATCCAGAGTGTAGCCGAAACCGTTACGGTCGAAGTGGACCAGGGTCTTACGGGTAACGCCATCGATTTCGAGGTCAGCGAGAATGTTCTCATTGACGCCGTCATAGTCCCACTCGTCATGCGGGGTCATCTGGTAGACCCACTTGGCCATGCCAGTGTCGACATCGCGAGCAAAGAGGGTCATCGACCAGCGATTGTCCCCAGGCCGTTGTGCCGGGTTCCAAGTCGAAGGATTGCCGGTGCCGTAATAGACGAGATTCAGCTCGGGATCATAGGACATCCAGCCCCAGGTGGTGCCGCCGCCGATCTTCCACTGATCGCCTTCCCAGGTCGCCGTACCGCTGTCGACACCGACAGGCTCGCCAAGATGGGTGGTGTTTTCCGGGTCCATCAGGGTCTGATCGTCAGGACCGGTGGAGTAGCCGCGCCAGGCGATGGTGCCGTCGGCAGTGTTATAGGCAGTAATATGCCCCTGCACGCCGAACTCGCCGCCGGAGATGCCGACCAGAACCTTGTCACCAATCACCATCGGCGCGGACGTGCCGGTTTCACCCTTCTTGGGATCACCGTTGGAGGCCGACCATTTGACTTCGCCGGTCTTGGCATCAAGTGCCACCAGCGTAGCGTCAGCCTGATGCAGATAAATCGTGCCGTCGGCGTAGGCCGGACCACGGTTCACCGTGTCGCAGCACATCACCGGAATGACGTCCGGATCCTGCTTCGGCTCATACTTCCAAAGGACGCGGGCGTTGTCGTTCAGGTCCAGCGCATAGACGATGTTGGGGAACGGCGTGTGGACATACATCATGTCACCGATCACCAGCGGACCGCCTTCATGACCACGCAGCACGCCGGTTGAGAAGGTCCAGGCAACCTGGAGATCACCGACATTGTCCTTGTTGATCTCATTCAGAGTGCTGTAGCGCGTGCTGCTGTAGTCGCCAAGCGGCATCGACCACTGGGTATCGTCGTCCTGCAGCGCCAGCAATTCGTCATTCGCCTGGGCCGGTACGGTCAGGGCGAGAACCCCAAGCGCCGCGGCACCTGACAGAAGCCAATTTTTTCTCATGATTTGCTCTCCCAAGGTGTGATTTTTTGACGAATCATGGTCAGAATCCACTTTTCGGACCGACCACAGCTTCGATGTCTTGATAACGGTAGTAGCTCCCCAACCTCCCTCAACTTGGCAAAGCTATTCCCAACCACGACTGGCTGAAACAACTATGCGCTTTCCCGCAATTCGCGATAAATTTTACGAAATATATACGATGGTATCGGTTTTCGACAAGGGGTGTCTTGGCGGTATTGTGCGGGCGGAGGCGTTGCTTATCGAACTTTGTGCGATGGAAGAACATCTTTTCGCGAGGGGCTAACCCACTTGTTTTATTATAAAAAAAAGACCCGCACACGCTGACCCTTTACGAGAAGGCCATCCAGACTGAGGCTGAGCGTCGCAGGCCACGGCCTGGGCGCGATGATGTGCCCGACAGATGCCGGCCGGTCGAACTTTCCAGCGACCGTGTTAGCCCGTATCTCCATACGAAGACCGGTGAATTCAGATGTGACCGTTGACAAGCAGCCGATCAGGAAGGGGGCGGGCGGATTTCCAGGATCGCGTGGACCAGAAACCGGAGCCTATCGGGACAAGATGAACGTTTGGTTAAGGCCATCGCCCGCAGGGCCCCGACACGGGAAAATTCGCCAGCCGCCCGATCTGGCCTTACCCTAACGGTAGCTGTAAAGATCCGGCCTCGGATCAGGAATGAAGCCGTCTTTGTTGGGCATGTCGACGGCGGCAAGAGCGGCTGCGTCCATGACGGCATCGGCACCCACGATATCGGCACGGTGCAGGATATAGGCGGAGACCGCGTAGATATCGTCATCGCTCAGCGAGCCCGGCGCGTTGAACGGCATGGCGCGTTTCACATAGTCGAACAGCGTCGTCGCATAGGGCCAATAGCTCTCCACCGTCTTCTTGGTTTCGGGCGTACCGATCGACCCGCGCCCGCCGATCAGCGCTGCGCCGCCGGTGCCCTTGACGCCTTCGAGGTTCTCACCGTGGCAGGCGGCACATTGCTCGGCATAGACGGATTCACCTGCAGCAACCGTGCCGGATCCCGCCGGCAGGCCTCGGCCATCGGCCATGGCATCGATGTCGATTGCGGCAATTTCCTCAGGCGTCGGTGTGGTGCCGAAACCGAAGGTCTCGGCGGCGGCGATCTGGCTGAAGACGATGATCGCCGCTGTCGTGACGAGCGTCGTATAGACGAGCATCTCGGCCTTGATCGCAGGCAAGTTGATGGTCCGCTTCATGGTTTTGTTCCTCCCTGTCGCCGGGCTGCACGTAAAGGTTCATACAGTCCTTGGCGAACACGCAATTCATCCATCGGGTTCAGTAGGTCGATGCCTTGGTCACGCTGCACGCTGCAGCCGAGCCACTAAACCTGATGGGCGGCGTTGATCACCGAGCCGTCGCTCTCGACACCCCAGGCCTGGATCCCGTTATTGTGATAAATCGAGGCATATTTGGGATGTCCGTCGACGCCGCGCACCGCGTTGATCGCCGCCGTGGTCGGCTGAACATAACCGGTTTCGTCGACGCAGCGGCTGGCGATCAGGGCCGGGTTGCCATCCCACATCCACGGAAAGCGGAAACGGGTGTGGCAGACCGGCATGACCGGCATCTGGAGCGAGGCGAGGTTCCAGGTCTTGCCGCCATCGGTGGTGACCTCCACCCGCTCGACCCGGCCGCGGCCGGTCCAGGCTAGGCCGGTGATTTCATAAAAACCGGCGCCCGGCAGCTTCATGTCGCCGGACGGGAAAGTGATCACCGACTTGGCTTCCATGGTGAAGGAGAACTGGCGCGCCTTGCCGGTGCCGAGCACGTCGGTGTATTTCGAGGTCTCTTCGCGGGTCATGAAGGGCTTGTCGGAAATCTCCAGACGGCGCAGCCACTTGATATGGGTGTTGCCTTCGAAGCCGGGCAGCACCAGACGCAACGGATAGCCTTGCTCCGGCCTGATCGCTTCACCATTCTGGGCATAGGCTAGCATGGCGTCGCCCCAGGCTTTGTCGAGGGGAACCGAGCGGGTCATGACCGCGGCATCGGCGCCTTCGGCCAGGATCCAGGCGGCACCGTCCTGCACTCCCACCTCGGCGAGCAGGGTCGATAGCGGTACACCGGTCCATTCGGATGTGCTGGTAAGGCCATGGGTGCCCTGCACCGATTTCAGGATCGGTTCCCGGAACTCGGTCAGCGTATTGCCCGAGCATTCGATGAAGTTGATTCTCGAGACGGACGGAAAACGTCTGAGATCCGCCATGGTGTATTTTTTGGGGTTGTCCGCCATGCCGTGGATGATCAGCGTATGACGGGACGGATCGATCTCGGGGATGCCCCCGTGATGACGCTCGAAATGAAGGCCGGAGGGGGTGATGATGCCCTGGCTCTTATCGAGCGGCGTCATGGTCCATGACGATTCCGTGGTCGCGGTCGGAAAGCGTGTGCGTATCTCGGTCTCGAATTGCGAGCGGGAGCCATAGCCGCCATCGTCATGGGTTCCCCGCCCCTGCTCCTTGGTCGGATCGGCGGCAACCGGGTAGTCGATGGCGCCGGGAGGCGCATCCGCATGGGCAATTTTGGGGAGAGCGCCTGCCGCAGTGGCCGTAGCAGTTGCGCCTAGAAGAAACGACCGTCTGCCGCCCAGAGCGGAGGGAAACATGCCGTCCCTGCATTCACAAAGCTCGTCGTCAGCGCCGCGGGCCGACAGAGCCCGCTCCTCCGCCTCGATCATACCTTCGATCTTCGAACGGGTTTCACCGTCATAGTTGCTGAGATCGGGATAAGTGAGATCGCTCCTATCCGACGTTCGCCGCATCGCAAAGCCTCCCTGCTCATGTTCAGGCCATTGTGGCCTGCCTTGTTGGCGACAGGGCGAGCGTAGCATCTGGTCTTTTTGGCCGGCCTTTTAACAACAGAAGCCGGTATTTATTTTGGCCCAATTCCCTATCACTATAAAAACCATCATAGCAAGAAATAACACAGCGGTAAAATGCCGATTTTACTACAGAGAACGAACGGATTTACTCAACGTCGACATAAACGCAGTCACTGCCGGCCTTGAAAAGGCCTCCCAACAGCCAATCAGCGATTCGTGGCTGGCTGCAAGGGCAAGGCCGGCAATGACAAGCAAGTCAACGCAATAATCGCATTATTTGGCGCTGCCGATCTCGTCGAGCTTCCGCTCCCACTTCAGCTCCTTGGCAAAGGCTGCAAGCTCTTCTTCCGGCATATGCACGGTTTCCTTGGGCCCGGGATAATCGCGCTCGACCACATCCTTCATGTAGCGCGAGATCACATCTTCCATGATCGGTATGAGGTCGGTGTAGATGCGGGAATGCTTAGGGACATGCTCCTCCCAGAGATGAAACAGATCGGACGAAATGATGTGCACGCCATGAGCGCAGTTGCCGGCACCCAAGCTAATGACGGGAATGGGCAGGATCTCGGCCAGATATTCGGCGACCTCGGAGGTCGTCACTTCGCAGAGGATCGAGAAACAGCCGGCATCGTACATCGCCTTGGCATCATCGATCAGCTCCTTGGCACGCTCACAGGTCTTGCCCTGGGCAACAAAGCCACCGAGCTGCGGCATGCGCATCGGCGTGATGCCGATATGACCCTGCACAGGAATACCGGCCTGCACGATCGCTTCCATATTGGCCGCATGATGGCGGTTACCCTCGCATTTCATCACCTCGGCATTGGCCTCATGCACGAACCGCCCCGCATTCTCGACCGCCTGCTCCTTCGAGACATGAAAACTCCAATAGGGCATATCGACCATGCGCAACCCATATTGCGAGCCGCGATCGATGGCCTTCGCCATCATCATCACCTCGTCGAAGCTGACGGCCACCGTGCTCTGATGCCCGAAAAGGATCATGCCGCCGGTATCGGACACACAAAGAATGTCCATGCCCAGCCGGTCGGAAACCACGGCGGTCCGGTAGTCGTAAGCAGCAAGCTGGGTAATCGGCTCACCGCGCTTCATCTTGGCATTCAGGGTCCTGATGGTGACCTTGCGGCGTTTCGGGGCGTCTGCCATGGCGTACCTCCTATTTTTTGACTTTCATTGGCCGTCTCGAGCGAAATGACATTCATGCTAATGGCAGACGAGCGCCTTCATGAGTCAAATGCGCAGCACCTATCATGACTTTGCCACCAGCTATAAGGGGGCGGCGCCCCTGGCGTTACTTGAAAGGAGTTAGCCTTGGGTGCTCCGTAGCCCGCTAGTGGCTTTTCCTTGCTGAGGTAAGGCAAGGCCCGCGAGCAACTAGCCAGAAGCACACCACGACGAGACAGTAAGCCCCCTCCGGCAAAGTCGGAGGCCTCCCGCCCGCTCTCGCTAGCATTGATTGATAGTGCCGAGCACGGCTGCTGACCTTGTAGCTCCTGCGCCTGGGCGATCATAACCGCAGCGCGCGCGATCTCGCGCCACAGCCAGGTGCCATGCAGCGGACTGCTTTCCAGGGCAAAAGCGAGCTTGCCGAGGGCCCGTTCGGTGCTGCCATGCGGCCGGATCAGCGCCTGCCAGTGGAGGGATTCGGGAGCATCCAGCATGATGAAATAACAAGGCAAAAGCACAAAAAAATAGCTACGGGTGATAAAAGATGTTTTCGATCGATGCGTGGTTTCAAGAGTTTTACCTGTGCTGGCCGATTTGGCCGGGCACATGATGAGCTACGCAACGCCTATCGTGCGAGGCAGCGCTGCAAGCAGCATGTCCCGCTTGCACGTCAACGGCGCCATCATCGTCGCCAGTTCGCTCTGGCAATGAGCATTCTCCAAGCAGCATAATCAGCAAATCACCGCATCTGGTGCCGTGTGCCACTACAGTGGACCGAAATCTGACAGAACCTCTCAGGTCACATAGTGGCTTCCGGTTTCGATTCAGCACCGGCTGGATAAGGATGATCGCCGCCAGGATGGACCGCTGTGCAGATCTGCTCGGCGAGCGCCGTGGCATAACCGATCTCGTGATCAGTGATGTCTCCGGTTGCCGCCATTTCATCCTTCATAGAAGACGCTTCTGTATTGCCATGGGTCTCCGCAACCGACCACCAGGCGTAAGCCAGCATCTCATCAGCGGTGACTGACTCGCCACGCTGATACATCGTCCCGACTTCGAGTGCGGCATCGGCATCACCCGCCAGAGCTTGACGGTAAACTTCCGCAGCAGGGCTCTGTGGCTGCATGACATATACAGCGAAGGCATCCGTGAGGTTCTTAACGACGGTTGCTGCCTGTGGCTCGATAAGACCCGGCTTCAAGGGAAGATCGCGTGCCTCATGGAAAGCACGGACAGCGGCAGAGGTAAGGCTGCCACAGATGCCGTCGACCGGTCCCGGATCGTAGCCCATTCGTATTAACAGGCCCTGTACGAATGTCACATCCTCTGGAGTTGGACCTTCTTCGGCGGCAATGGCAATGCTCGCTGAACTTAATAATGAAGCGACGAATACAGCGGTCAAAACCTTTAGCATCGACGATCTCCCCATTGCTCCTTTAGGCTGAAAACAACATGGGTTGTGGCTTCTTCCAGCATATCTCCTCACGCTCCTTCAATTTCCTGTGAATGACCGGTCCTGTGCAGGTTAGTCGGACGCCGATACAGCGCGGACGGCTCAACATTTTCGACATCCGGCGTCGGACAAGCGCCAATGCAGGAAATCGCGGGGGCGAGCTTCGGTTAGGCTTTCCGCGAGCTATGGGGATTGATGTTGGTGGTGTTGACGGGCGCCGTCACTTGCCGCGGATTTGACGCCGTGATGGCGGCCGTTGCATGAGGCGCAGGCAGCCTTGGCTGGGTGCGATGGCGTCTAAACCAGGCTGATCGACGCCGATTTATATTGTGACGGGCACGTAGGGTATGAGATTGGTCATAGCTGCGTGTTGCCCTGTGATCTTCGGGCCCCGGACAGCGATAGGGAGACATCGCGGTGCTCATGGCGACGAACGCCGATGTTCGGGCGGTGCACGCTGATGGTGAACCGCCGGCTCGGCATCAGGTTCGAAGGTCTCGATGACGATCATGCGGCCACCACAGGCGGGGCATGTGAGTTCGGCTGGCTTTTGCTCATCGATGATGGCGGCAGTCCCGGCATCGGGCGGCAGGCGCTCATCCTGAGCATCCAGGAGACGGCGTGCCAGAGCAATGTTTTCGGCACGGTTGCCGTTAGCGAGCAAGCCGTAATGGCGGATGCGGTGGAAGCGTTTGGGAAAGACGTGGATCAAGAAGCGCCGGATGAACTCATGGATCGGTAGAGCCATGGTCTTGTAGCGTTCAGCGTCTTCGGCTCGATAATCCTTCCAGGTGAAGGTGACGGTCTTGTCGTCGACGCTGATCAGCCGTCGGTTGGCGATGGCAACACGGTGAGTGTAGCGCGAGAGATAAGCGAGCACGGCCTTCGGCCCGGCGAATGGCTCCTTGGCATGGACCGCGAAGTCAGTCTTGTAGAGGGGCTTGAGATAGGTATGGAAGGCCGTCTTGTCAGCAAGAGCTCGGTGGTCGTTGAAGAAATTGAGACGACCGTCGGCGTGAGCCTGTTTGAGACCTTTCAGGATCAAGCCTCGGAACAGGCGCGAGAGGACACGTACCGGCAGAAAGAAGCCGGGTCGGCAGGCGACCCATCCGGACCCATCCATCGAGATGCCGCCGCCGGGCACGATCATGTGGATATGCGGGTGGTGGGTCATCGCTGATCCCCATGAGTGGAGCACGGAGGTGAAGCCGATCCTGGCGCCGAGATGTTTTGGATCGGCGGCAATGGTAAGCATGGCCTCGGCGCTGGCTTTGAACAGCAGGTCGTAAATGACCCGCTTGTTCTGATAGGCGATGTCGGCGATCGGCTTGGGCAGGGTGAAGACCAAGTGGAAATAGCCGACTGGCAAAAGTTCGGCATCGCGTTCGGCGAGCCAGGTTCGGGCGGCAGCCCCCTGGCACTTTGGGCAGTGCCTATCCCGACAGCTATTATACGCGATCACCCGATGATCGCAGTCCTCGCAAGCCGCGACATGGCCACCGAGCGCCGCGGTGCGGCAGCGTCCGATGGCGCTCATCACCTTGAGCTGGCCGAGGCTCAGATGGCCGGTATTGGCGGTACGCCACGCAGCACCGTGGCCGCGGAAAATATCCGCGACCTCCAGCCTTGGACGGCGCATGGAACGGCCGGGTTACACCGGCTCTGGTATTTTGCCCTTCGCTCCCTTCCTCGGGGTCGGCGCCAGGAGATCGAGCGGACTCTCGACCTTGGCAATCATCTTGGTAGCGACCTGGGTGTAGCGGGCGGTCACATCGAGTTTGCTATGCCCGAGCATGGCCTGGATGATGCGAATATCGACGCCGTTCTCCAGGAGATGGGTGGCGAAGCTGTGGCGTAGGGAATGCAGAGTCACTCGCTTGGTGATCCCGGCCATTCTGACGGTCTCGCGAAACAGTCGGTTGAGCTGGCGGGGCGAGGTCGGCCCTTCCTCCTTGCCGCCCGGAAAGAGCCAGCGTTCCTGAAGCGGCGTGCCGGCATCGAGACGCTTGGATCGAACCGGCCACCAGGCCCGGAGCAGACCGAGGAGATCCTTCGGCAGCTTGACCTGGCGGTCCTTCTTGCTCTTGCCCTGGACCACCCGGATAATCATCTGGTCGCTGTCGATATCGCCGACCTTGAGCCGGCACACCTCGCTGGCGCGCATGCCGGTGCCATAGGCGATGCTCAGCATCACCTTGGCTTTGAGAGGCCGGGCGACCGCCAACAGGCGCTTCACTTCGTTGACGCTCAAAATGACCGGCACACGCTGCGGCTCGTTCAGATGATAGACCTCTTCCGCGAGATCGAGACGCCGCAGCGTCACCCGAAACAGGAACTTCACCCCTGACATCACCGCGTTGCGGGTGCCAATACTCACCGCCTCCTCGGCAAGATGCAGCTGAAACCGCCGAATGTCGTCACGCGCGGCACTCGAAGGCGAACGCCCCAGAAAAGCGGCAAAGCGCTTGCAGCTTCGGATATGCGCGCGCTGCCCGCCCACCGAAAGCCCGCGAGCGTTCATGTCCTCGATCATGCGGTGGCGAAGAGCACTGATCTTCTCGGTCATCAAGACGACTCCCTGATTGAGGTGCACACCCCAATCGTCGGGAAGTCGCCAGAAGGCTTCAGTACGAGAGTTCAGTGGAAAATGGACGCTCAGCCCAAGCTGCACATCCAGCTATCGCGAAGCGATTTAGTGCCTTGGCACGTTCGACTCATAAGCCTTATGGCCGGAATGCGGCGGAAAGCCGGCATCCCGAGCGAGCAGCCGCTCTTGAGGCCGCTTACCAACGCATTGCCCGCGCTACGAGGCAGGGCGCTAGCGCAACAAGATGACCCATTCAAGACAGTAGGAATCTCATTGGAGATATTAAATGAGGCCGTCAATCTACAAGGTCGACAGCAAAACCGCCGGCGCTTTATTCGTTATGCCAAAGCCGTCAGGCGATTGGCTCGATGATGATCTCAAGGCCTATAAAGAAATCGGGGTCGACAAGATTGTGTCACTCCTGACACGCGAAGAGGTTGATGAGCTGGGTTTGCAAGACGAGAAAGCATGCTGCGGGAGGCATGGCATGGGCTTTTATCATCTCTCGATCATCGACCGAGGCTTGCCCGAGATAAGCAGGTTTGCCGATCTCGTGGCTAATGTCAGCCATTACCTGATCGATGGCCAGAGCATTTCCATCCATTGCCGGGCCGGTATTGGCAGAGCCGGGATGCTGGCGAGCTGTTGCTTAATTCATCTTGGTATGACCGCTGAACGGTCGATATCAACGGTGAGCCATGGAAGGGGCGTCAATGTATCCGATACTGAGGAGCAGAAGGATTTCATCTTGGGCTACCGTGAGATGTCAGGGCTATTCCGGCAACAATAGCCTCAAGAGCAGGCATTCACATAGTCTGCCCTACCTCAACCTCGTGACCCATTGCTGTCGGTTCTGGTTCAGCATATGTCGTGAAGCGGTTTAATTGAGAATTACTGTCCTCAAATGTCGCATTTGAGTGTCCTACTTTAACAAGAGATTCGGATTTTTCGCGTTAACGACTTGGTGACAGGGTGCTTAGATGCCGGTTGCGCAGCCCGTTCACAGCATCATCGGCTCTTTCTCCTTAGAAAGTTGCTTGGAAATCGCCCACATCATGATGTGGGTGAGATGATCTCCATCAAATAGAGGGGTTTTTTGTCGCCGCTCCGATAGCTTCGATTATGAAAGAAAACGCTAACACCAAGCTCGGGTGCGTAATTCATCTGCAAGTAGTGGTTGCTGCCACGCGATATCTCGATTCGATAGGTGTCAAAGGTCCCTGCTGGAACTGTCACCCTCTCGATACCGGTTACCTTTAAGCTGCCGTAAGTTGACCAGTTACCTTCTCGATCAGTCGTAGCTGATTCGTCAAATGAGTAGTGTCGACCGACCTCAAGAGGCCACAGGGGACCTTTCTTCTGAATCCAGGTGCGTTCCCCTTTACCGTGGGAAGGCCCTTCCCATCTTCTTGCTAAGAAAAAAGGTCCATCCTGCGGGCAATACGTAAACCGGTTCCCTTCTTGATTTGTCGTAACACATCCATCCGCGGCCACATTGACAATAGTAACCTTAAGTTGATCGCAGGTCTCGGCACTATTTTCGCCCTTACACACTACAAAGACCTGCCCCACCTTCGGAATAGGCGGAGAAGCCGGTGGCAGTGCATCATTAGGAAGAGCGATTCGCTCGATCGCTGGCGCACAAGCGCCGAGACTGAGCACAGCGATGCAAGCTATATTTACCAAGGCCTTACTCATTTAAACTTCTCCTTTAGTGTCATCATCGTGCCTCGGCGATGACCAGCGATGAGTATGAATGCGGGCTATGCCAAGTAAAGAAGAAACAATAGTTGTGCGCCTCCAAAATCAATAATTAACAATCTAAAAAGTATTCTGGACACAATTTTTTTCACTTTGAAGCAGAATATCAATTGTTGTTTGCTCTTTTAGCTGCCAATTTCTTGCGATCAATTATCCCCCCCCTCATCCGCTGGGCGAAAGGCAGAACATCTCGAATGTCCGGTCCTGGCAGATTTTGTTGATTTAGTCGTTTGTTTTTGAGCAGGCGTCGCTCGACGTGAGGCGAAGTCATGGGCTTGGCGCCGGGCTTCCACCCAGTTTTTTTACGTCTTCGCATCCATAATCGCTCAAATCTCCTTTGTTGTTATGCCAAAGCTGCGGTTGGTTCGAGTTTCGGTCTGAGCTTGGCGAGTTTTCGGAGGTTCTGAGCGGTGGCGGCGAGGAGAAATTCATCGCTGGCACCGCACGGTCCGCGTAGCCGAAGCCGGCCGAGCTTGAGAATGCGTTTCAAATGGGCGAACAGCATCTCGACCTTCTTGCGATCCTTTCTTGAGGCTTCGCCGGCATCAGTCTCGGCGATCGCTCGCGCCATGTCTTTGCACGTTCATGAACGGAGCGAGGGATTTTGCGAGCGGGCGCTTTCGGGCAGCATTCAGCTTTCAACGGGCAGGCCGAACAATCCGCATTGCTCGCACGGTACAGCATGGTGGCACCGTCGTTCACCAGCGTTCCTGTGGTGGTCAGCACCTTGTTGTCAGGACAGATGTAAACGTCGTCCTCCTGATCATAGAAAAAGTCGCTGCGCGAGAAGGTTCCATCCTTGCGCTCGGACTTGTCGATGATCGCGACATGCGGCTCGATCCCTCGCTCTTCCACCAACCAGCCAACCATCTCCGCAGCACCGTAAGCGCTGTCGCCGGCAAGACGTTCTGGGTAGAGATCGAAGCGATCGTTCACCCGTTCGATCATGGTGCGGGCTGCGCCGACCTCGGCCTGGCGGATCGTCCGTGTCGCTTCGACATCGACGATGATGGCGTTGTCGGTGTCGATTAGATAGTTGGTGGCGTAAGCGAAGAATGCAGGACCACGATGAGCCCCAGTCCACTGAGCGCCAGGGTCTGATGGCGAGACGAACTTCGGCACGACCTCGCTCGCCGCACCAAAGGCGGCATCATCGAGTGTCGAGAGATAGTCTTTCACCGCCTGCAGCGCATCCGGTGGAAGGTCGGCAGGATCCCACTCCTTGCCTGGGATAGAACGTTGCTTGTTGGCATCAGCCTGGATCAGGCTGGCATCGACGGCGAACCCTTCGCCGCCGACAAGCCCTTCGTCGATGCAGCACTGCACCATCTTCTCGAACACGCGTCGAAGAAGATCACTCTCTCGAAAACGGCCATGACGATTACGCGAAAACGTCGAATGATCCGGCACCTTGCCATCCAGACCGAGGCCTGCAAACCATCGATAAGCGAGGTTCAGATGAACCTCCTCGCATAGGCGCCGCTCGGAGCGGATACCGAGACAATAGCCGATGATCAGCATCCGGATCATCAGCTCAGGATCGATCGAAGGCCGACCGATCGAGCTATAATAAGGCTTCAAATCCTGCCTGATGCTCTCGAGATCGACGAAAACATCGATCTGGCGAAGAAGGTGATCTGCAGGGACATGCTCATCGAGGCTAAAATCGTAAAAGAGACGCGCCGGTGACGCCTGCCTGCCCATCATCGTTCCGTTCTCCCAAACGCTCTGCTGAGAAGAACGAATCACTTCGGACTGGCGCAGTCAATAACCGACTAAATCAACAAAATCTGCCATAACCAGACGAACGGAAAACAGCCCTTGCGATTGGTATAGCCGCGACGCTGAAAGGTACAAATCGATGGGCGTGTAACGCCTGCTGTGCACTTTTCATCGTGAGATGTGTACTCTAGGCCTCTTAGCGGCAGCCCTAACTGAGGGAAACAACCTGGACAAAATGAGCTATCAGCCTTTTAAGAATTCGTTCTTGTTTCTGTCTATTTGTGCCCAATTGAAAGGCTCTTCTGTCAGATTTCCAAATCTACATATCATTCAAACTATCAAAACCGCACGATCACCCATCTGCACACAAAATCCTATCTCCACAGCTTTTCTTCGAGCGTCCATTCGCCACCAGGCAGCGCTCCGTCCTTGATGAAATGATCGACGACGTTCTTCAGTAGCTTTGCAGATGTGTTGTTGAAATCATTTGCTGGCAGTGCCTGGCCGAATGCAATGGATCCGGTGCTGAACACGGCTCCGTTATTAGGTGCAGTGAAGTAGGTGATGTCGCCTCGGATCCTGTAGTCGAGTGTGCCGACCAGCCCAGCATAGGCATAGAGCAACTCTTCCGTGACGAGCACGTAGTTATCACTGTGCCCACCGGATGAGGCGATGATCTTGGTGTGCGGCGGCGTGCCCAGGGAAAGATCGTAACGGTCAAGCTCGATACCGGCCGCAGCACCGTAAGCCAGGCCTTCATTGCCGATGATCTCGCCTTCGATCCCCTCGGTGATCCAGGAGACCGTTCGGTGGTAGGCGTCCGGCATTTTTCGGAACGGCGCCGAAGTTTCGAAGCCCTCCGCGATGAAACCGACGCCGAGGAGCTTTTGCGGCGCTCTGCCCCTGTTCCGCCAAAGACCGCTCTTTTCACCTGTCGTCTGCAAATAATGCTCGCCAGCCTTGGCCGCCCAGGCGCGCATGCCCGAATCGAGCTTTCTGACCTCCATACAGGCCGGCTCTTTCTCATCGAAGCCGACACACCAGTAATAGCCATTGCCGCCCATATAGATCAGCCGGCCCCCATCCGCGACATAGTCCTCCTGGGCATCCAGCATCTTTTCGGAGACATATTCGGGATGGGTTCCGGTGATCACGCAGTTATAGGGCTTGATTGCGCTCAAACCTTCCCGGTGCAGGTCCTCATCGGTGATGAAATCGCAGTCATAGTTGCAATGCTCGATCCAGGCGACGATGGAGAGGTCGGCCGGGAACTGCCAGGGGATGTTCATACTGGAGATGCGATATTTCGGCCGCATATTGACGATCGGGCGCTTATAGGACGTGAAGCACACGCCAGCACCATCTTCGAAGCTGTCATAGGTGGACAGCCCGAAGTCCTGCTGCTCGTAGGTTTCGATATCGACATCCGTCACCACGGGCGGCTGGCCGGTCATCGGTTGAATGATATGCGCATCGAAGCTCAGTTTCTCGTTGGCATAGGCGAGATAGCTTGCGGTGGGGACCAGGAAACAAAGCTTCGCGGAAGGCTTTTCAGGGCGGATGAAAAAGACGATGTACTCTTCGCCCAGCCCTTTACCATCACCAATCCGTAGGCGAATGGCATAGACACCGCTCTTCAGGTCTCTTGGGATGCCCATCGAATTGGTGACCTCCCAATTGCAGTCGGTCACGGATTCAGGATGAAACTCGATGCCGCCAAATTCCTGCGGTGCAAGCCGAAAACAATCGTTCTTGCCGGACCAGTTCCATCCTGTCATGGCACGCACAGGATGGTTCACGCCCTTCGCATTCAGGCCATCCGGCCCTATATCGACGACGGTGTGTCCGATGCCGTTTTCGGAATATCCAACAGTGGTGTCCCAATAGGCAGCGATCGATTCTGCGGGAGGTATTTCACCCGAGCAAATCGCATCCATCTCTTCGCGTGACAGCACCCGATTGCACACACCCGGCCGATCGATCTTGCCGTAGTAGGTGTCGCTCACGAAGTCGCCGCGCAACAGATGGTTATCAAGTCCGCCGGCCATGATAAACGGAACGTCAGCCCGGTTTTTCTGCGCGAATCTGAATGTTGTCTGGACGTGCGAGCTGAAATCGTAAGGAACGACCTTACTGATCAGCGAGTTGTATCTGTTGCGCACGCCTTCCTGGTAGATCGTGGCTTTGCCGGTTTCCCGATCGAAACTCGCCGCGATGAAATACCAGACGTGATCGACAAGCGGCAGCTCCGAGACGACGTAGTCAATCTCCCTGCCATCACCGACCCAGAATTCCAAATAGCCTTGCGGATTGATCCCAAGGCAATAGCCTTCATTCGTACGCACATCATATCGACCCATGATGCACTGGCGCATGCCCTTCTTCGCGATCGTCGGATAGATATAGCAGACTAGGCTGAAACTTCCGTCCAGGCTGAGCTTGTTATCCGGGTCATCGACGACGAGATAGGAGCCCATCTGCGTAAACTGTTTCTTGACATCCCAGGTCCCGTTGATCGGGTGGTCGATCTCCTCCTCTACGAAACCAGGGCCATCAGGATGTTCATCGCCATGAATGAGACGAACGAGTTGCGCTTCAGCTGTGTCTGTTCCGTCTGCATTCACATGAAAATCGATGCTTTCACCCTGCTTGACAGAAATCTTGTCAGCGTAACCGAAGATCTTTAGCTCAGCCATTATTCGGATTCCATTAATGTCTGGATCTGCCTCAAGAAGATCCCGTGATAGGCCTCTTCGACCGATGTGTAGCGTTCGTCACCAACAGGACTGGGCGGCACGCCTCTTACCCCCGAAAGCGCTAAAAGCCGAAATGTCGAGGATGCCCCCTCCCGCTTGATCACATATTGTTCGGCCATGGGCATGCGGCGGAAATGAAGGAGCAGCCGCTCCAGCGGTTCGCTATGCTGGCCAAGCGGCGATTGCTTGTGCTCCTCGACCACCGCATCAGAGACCAACGTCCTCAAGAACGCCTCCTGCTTGCCGTCGAAATACCGCCGAAAGAGAACATCTCTGTCCCGTGTCTCATCAGTTTCTTCAGATGCCATTTTTCACCATCCTCAAGCCTAAGCCGGGGGGTATCAGCGTTAGCGCAGCAATTTCGGTCAGCCTGACCCTCACGATTCCAGGAGATCGTAGACACGCCTCATGAAGACACCGTGATAGGCTTCTTCGATGGTGTCGTATTCCTTGTCCTCGACGACTCGAGGCGACGTCCCTCTTTCGCCGGAGAACGCGACGATCTTGTGAGGCCCGCCGAATCCTTCGCGGCGGATGGCATATTTGTCGACCTGTGGGGCGCGGCGGAAGTAGAGCAGTAGGCGCTCGAGAGCCTCGCTATGCTGTCCGAGCGGCTTTTGGCGATGCTCTTCGATGATCTTGTCACAGACCAGGGTCTTTAGATAATCCCGCTGCATCTTGTCGAAGCGCTGGTGATAGAGGGCATCTTTGTCGTCGATCTCCGTCGCTTCCTCAGGCAGCGCCTCACCGCCTTTCTCGGTGCGGGTCGATCGCCATTCCCCCTTCTTCTTATCGCGCCATGCCCGGAATTGCTGCTTCATTCCGTACAGACCATTGTTCAGGAACAAGACGACAAAAAGCATGATCGAGCCGATCATGATGTGCCTGATCGGGCCGAGGCCAATGAGCACTTTGTCGAGGACAACGACGATGAGCGTGCCGAGAACAGCCCCCTCTGCCTTGCCGATTCCGCCAATGGTGAGCATGGCGAGTCCTAAGAGGACCGTGTCGAAGCTGAAGATCGAAAACGCGACTCCCCGGTAGTGCGCTGCATAGAAGCCTCCGATGAAGCCCAGAGCGACGGAGGTGATGAGGAAGATCGTTATTCTGGCACGACGGTAGTCGACGCCTGTCGCTTCTGCGAACGCTTCGCGCTTCTCGGGCGCCATCCTCAAGATTCTGCCGAGGCGTTTTCCATTGATGAAGCGAAAGAGAAAAAGAGCGGCGATCAGAAGCGCGAAGGCACCATAATAAGAGACGATGGATTGGACATAGGGTGACCAATCAGGGCTGATATATGTCGATGCGCCATACAAGCCGCCGGATGCGGAGCCGAACTCTTTGGATGTTACGAAATAGACCCTGCAGAGTTCATTCAGCCCGAGGGTCAGCAAGGCGTAGTAGAACCCGTCCAGGCGCATGGCAGGCAGGGCGATGATGCCGCCGAACAGAAGGCCGATCACCATCCCTATGGGTGGCAACAACCACCACGGCAACCCGTAATTGATCGACAGCCACGACGTCAGAAACGCTGCGACACCAACGACGGCGTAGGAAGCGAGAGAAAAAATGCTGGCCGTGCCGATGATTAAGGTCCAGCAGACATTGATCGCTGCAAAAATGCCGAAGATGGCACCGGCAGTCAAAAGCGTATTCAAGAAGCTGTCCGGGAAGAACAGCGGGGCGACCGCAAGCAGAAACAGGCAAATCGCCCAATAGATGGGTCGCTTGTCGACGATCAGCTTTTCCGCCTTCAGCGTCTTTCTGTTGTAGAGACCGCGGATTTGCAGAATGGAGCGCCTGGTCGGCCACCACCGTCGCCGTTCCCATAAGCGTTTTCCATGGTTCGCCCATTTGTGAATGTATTTGAGGCGCCCGACTTTGTAGGTCGGGACTTTGTAGGACGTGTTCTCTTCCCAGACGGTTCTCGGATCAGGGACACGTATCGTCGGAACTTCGTGGTTCCCGCCTTTCGCACCCCAAACGGCAAGGGGGTTCCGCCAGACGTAACCGCCGTCCTTCTCGTCCCGCGTGCTCACTGCTCTCGCCCCTTGTCAAGAATGCCGGCGATACCTCGCGGCCTGATGATCAGGATCGTGATGATCACCAGGAACTGGGTGATCAACACGTATTGTCCGCCCAGAAGCCGAGAGGTGAGAGCTTCGGCACAGCCGAGGATGATGGCTGCGATGACTGCTCCGCGAACGCTGCCGAGCCCGCCGCATAGGGCAATACTCACACCTTTGATAAGGGGGGTGAGGCCGCTGAAGGGGGCGATGTAGTAGGTCTGGGACAGCAGCACCGAAGCCAGCCCAGCCATGGCGCCGGTGACGGCCATGACATAGAAGCCGGTGCTTCGGATTCCGATGCCGACGATCGATGCGGCGTGGGGGTTCATCATCATGGCCCGAATCTCCAGCCCACGTCTGCTGGAGTTCATCCAGAGCACGACAGCCGTCAGCATCAAGATGGAGCAGACGACAATCCCGATCTTGTCGGATGTCAGCACGATCCCACCGACGGAGATCTTCCAAAAACCGAACAGTTCAGGGAGCGATTTGGCTCTGGGACCGAACCACCAGAGGAGCAGCTGCGAGCCCAAGAGGCTGATTGCGAGCGTCGCGGTCATGCCTCTTACGGTGAAGTTCGGTTTGTCATGAAGGGGAATGAACACGAGAAGGCACATAAGGACGCCGCCGATAGCACCTGTCAAAATACCGGCACCTGCCACGATGAGCGGACTGGCCGAAATCATCTTGGAGGTCACCCAGGCCCCGTAGCCGGCAAACGAGAAGATGAAGCCGTAACCGAGATTGATCAGCCCCAGACTGGACCAGGTGATCGAGACGGCAACCGCGATCAGACCGTAGACGCAGGCCACGATGATCGCATTGACGATAATGAATTCGAGATCCATTGAACGCGTACCCGCTAGATCAGGTTCATGCTGAGGGCCGAGGATGCTTCGCCTTTCAGCTTTCCGGCGTGCATGCCAATGACCCGGTCAACGCGCCCCTCGAGAAGAGCGACATTCTGTTCGGCGATGAACAGAGCCGAGTCGGTAATATCGATTTTGAGCAGCGCTTCCATGACCCCGATGCCAATCTTGGGGGCAAGCCCAAGCGACGGCTCGTCGGCAAGATAGAGCTTGGCGTCGGTCATCAATCCGCGCCCGATCGACACCATCCTGCGCTCACCGCCGGACAAGCGACCGACAGGTGTTTTCAAGAGCCTCTTCAAGGGAGCGAAGAGGTCCAGAACCTGTTCCTTTCGCCGCTTTCGATTTTTCCACGCATTGCGGGTGAAGGCACCGCTATCAAGATGCTCTTCAACGGTCAGGCCGTGAAAAATCTCGTCTCCTTGAGGCATGATCGCGAGCCCGAGCCTTACGATTTGGTGGGTATAGCGGCCTGGCCCCTGGCTTCGCGTTCGGCCGATTTGCTTGCCGTTGAAGACGATGGATCCGCGCTGCCATCCGGTAAGGCCCGCAATCGCGTAAAAGAGCGTCGTCTTGCCGTGACCATTCAGACCGACCAGACCGACACGCTCACCCGAATTGATGACGAGATCCAAGTCATGGATGACCCGCAAAGGTCCGTACCCGGCGGACAATCCTTTGATGTTCAGAATCTCGCTCATGGTCGACACACAGCGTTCATTCGACGCTCTCGAAATAGGCTGCGCGGACCGCAGGGCTGTTGATGATGTCGGCCAGATGTCCGGAGGCGATGACTTCGCCGGCGTCCATGACGATCACGCGATCGGCGATGCTGTCCAAAAGCTCGATGCGATGCTCGACGATGACCACGGCAATGTTCATCTCCTTTGAAAGCATGCGCAGAATCTGATCGATTTCGTCGATTTCGGAGTTGATCAGCCCGGCTGCCGGTTCATCCATGAGCAAGAGTTCGGGCTGCTTCATGAGAATATTGGCGAGGAGCAGCTTCCGGCGCTCAAAGGTCTTGAGCTGACTGTTCGGCACATCATCGTCGGTGATGAAATGAACGAGCCCTGCCGCGTACTCGGCGTCAAATCGGGTCAGGTAAGGCTTGTAGGCCTGTCGCGCCGCTTTGAACGTCTGGCCGACGGTAAGGTCCTCACAGACGACCGGTGTTTGATAGGTCCTGCCGACGCCCAACCTCATCCGCTCGAACAAGCGCAAGTGGTTGATGCTCTTGCCCTTGTAACGGACATTGCCGGTCTTTGGCGTATAACGGCCGGAGAGGATTTCGAGGAGGCTGGTCTTTCCAGCCCCGTTGGGTCCGATGATCCCAAGAACCTCGCCGGGATTGATTTCGAACCCGATGTCGCTGAGAACCTCCCGCCCGCCCAGGTCGAGCGAGAGGTTCTCACAGGCGAAAAGAGGGGCAGATGATGTATCGACCATGACGGTTCCGCCCCCCTATCCGATCAACCCCACCAGGGAGCCGGCCGCAGCTTCGATTCGCTGATGGCGTCAGGCCAAATGATTTTGTGCTCACCATCCTGAACCTGCACATAGAGCTGGCTCATGCCTGTTTCGTGGGAATCAGCCTGGTTGCCGAAGCCGTTATCGGGATAGTGAAGGGCCTCTTGATATTCGTTGTTCATGTCCATCATGCCGCAAACGCCCCGATAGGGATTGGTGCGGATCCAATCGACATTCGCCTTGAAGTCCTCCGGATTGCCGGTCGCTTCCCAGGCGAGCTGGAGATACTTGACGATATCATAGCCATTGCCGGTGTAGACGAGGCCCATATTGCCTACGAATTCCGGGAACCGTTCCAGATACTTTTTCCTGAAATCCTGACCGATCTGGTCGCCGTAAACACCGAGCACCGTGCTCCAGCAAAACCCTTCGGTCGCACGGCCGCCAAGTTCGAGAAACTCCGGCTGAGACGGTCCGTATTGGAGATAAACCAGGGACTCTGAAACCGGATCTGCCGTGAATTGCTTGCAGAATGCTGCATATTCGGCCGCAACCCAGTGATCGATCATGATCGCACCGGCATCGACCTCCTTCAGCCGCCGCATGACGGGAGACCAGTCGTTCACCGGATACTGAATGTCTGTCACCTCGGCCAACTCGAAGTCGTAGTTCGGAATGGCTTCCTTGGCCGCTTTCAAAATGGTTTGGTTGTAGCCGACCTGCTCGGCAACGATGTGAATCTTCCGGTTCTTCGGCTTCCACCCCTGAACCTTCTCCATCTCTTGGAGCCAAAGCGGATAGGTCCAGCCGTAGTTGACCTCGGAGGGGTCGGTTTGCAGGACGTGGCTATATTTCTCCGGATCAGCCTTGAAAGCCTCTGTCGCGTTGCGTTGTGTGTTGCCCTGCAAGTAGGGGCATTTGTATTTGGCAGATTCGTCCATGGCCGGAATCGGCGCAAACAGGAAGGAATTCGAGATAGCGTGAACCTTCTTGTCGATGCAGGCGGCGATCGTTTGCCGGCAGCTTTCAGGCGAGAGCTTGTCGACGTCGGGAACGAAAAGTTCCAATTCCCGGCCCAATATGCCGCCCGCGGCATTGATCTCCTCCTGAGCCAGCTTGGTGCCGTTCAGATGATCCGTATCATCGGCAACGCCATAGGGTGTCGATAGCGAGGAAGGTACGCCCAGGAGGATCGTATCGGCTGCGCTTACTCTCCTGATCCATGGTCCGGGAAAGCTCGACGCGGCCACTGCCACACCCGCAGCGCCCGCGGTTTTGAGAAGCTTGCGTCGCCCCTGTTGTTTCTTGTCCAGCATATCCACCTCCTGTCACTTGTGGTTGGCCATCCCAGGCCAGTTTGATTCGTGCTTATGTCTAGATAATTTCACTAGACATTATCTAGAGTTTTTACTATCGTCAAGTGACTGATCTTGGAGCTAGCGCAACGCCCTCCAGGTGAACGTCGAATTCGCGGCGAAGCTGTACCTGAAGCCGCCCATGCTGCCCTGGATCGACAATGAGGCTACCGTCAGCTAGGAAATGGTCCTCGTTTCGCGGTCCCTGATTGGCATGAAAGGCCCCGCAGCCATGCGGTAGCTGCGGATCAGCGACTGGCTCCTGCAGCTGCCCCCCGAGGAGGGAAAGCCTTGGAAGCGTTTATGAACAGGCTGATATCGGCAACATGAAGATTCTCATTGCCGACGACCATTGGATCGTGCGGGAAACCTTGAAGCATGTGATGCGCCAGGTAAGCCGGAAGTTCGAACCCTTGGAAGCATCGAACTTCGCCGAGGCGGAAGCTGCCCTCCATGTCGAGCCGGATGTTGGCCTGATGTTGATCGACCTCATCATGCCCGGCTTCAACGAATTCGAAGGCCTGGAGAAACTGCGGACACTTTACCCCGAGGTTCCTGTCGTTGTGGTTTCTGTTCACGAAGATGCGGAATATGTGCTGAAATCGATTGCCTATGGCGTCGTCGGCTATATCCCCAAATCTGCAGAACCCGAGGAGATCACGCAGGCTCTTACGCGCGTGCTTTCGGGCGAAGTGTCCTTTCCCCGAAGGATTATCGAGGGCTCCCATAAAAAGAATGCCGCTGCACGCGAAACCTCGGGATTCTCGGTGGAGCAGGCCCATGAGGGCCTTGAGGATTTGAGCAACCGTGAACGTGAGGTCTTGGAGACACTAGGTCAGGGCCTTTCGATAACCGGCAGCGCTGACAAGCTGAAAATCAGCCCACAAACCGTGCGTGTTCATCTCGGCAACGCGATGAAGAAACTAAGGCTGAGCGATCGTTCCGAGGCTATCCATTTTGCGATCACCCATTTCAGCACAAAACGATGACGTCCCGTGATCAGCAGATCGAGGCTTCCTGCGGCTCCGGAATTCAAGCTTCCGACGCTCAAGATGACTTAGCTGCAGCGCTCGATGTCCTAGGCCACGGCTTTGCCATTTGGACGCCCGAAGAAACACTTCATTACCGCAACAAGGCCTGCGCAGAGGTATTCTCTGTTGCTGGCATGCAGCTTACCCGTCAGCTGCCGCTTGAAGAATTCCTGAAAGCCGTTGCTCATTCCGGACTGCTGCTGCTCCCTGTCGATGAGCAAGACTGGATCGAGCGGGAGCGGCTGCTTTTCACGCACGGCGGCGCCAGCGACTATCACTGTATCGATGGCCGCATATTCCGCAATGAGCGCTGGCGGCGGCCGGACGGCGGCACCACCATGCTGATCCGCGACATCACCGATGATCGGCGAAATGAGGCGTCACTGGAAAAAGCGCGTGACGAGGCCAACCAGTCAGATAGAACCAAGTCGCGCTTTCTTCGCGCGGCCAATCATGATCTCAGGCAGCCTTTGGCGACCCTCAAAATTCTCATCTACAACTGTATGATGACGGATGACGACGAGCATCGCAGCGACTTGCTGCATGCCATGGATATCTCGGTCTCCATCATGGAGGATTTGCTAGGTGCGCTGCTCAATATAGGTCAGCTGGACGCAGGGAAGGTAAAACCGCGAGTCACGACGTTTCAGCTTTCCACGCTATTAGAGCGCATGGATGTCGAATTCGGCCACCAAGCCAGAGAAAAGGGCCTCAGATTTCGTGTTGTTCCGTCACGCTATGCCGTGGTGTCCGATCGTGCGCTCTTGGAACGTATTGTCAGCAATCTTGTCGCCAATGCTATCCGCTACACTGAACGCGGCAGCGTCTTGGTTGGCTGTCGTCGAAAGCGTGGCAAAATATGCCTTGAGATCAGAGATACCGGCATCGGCATCAAGCCGGAATATCGTGAGGCGATCTTCGAAGAATTTTATCAAGTCGAACGTTCTCGCAAGCACCATAACGCCCTTGGACTTGGCCTGAGCATTGCCAAGCGCATCGCCGATATTCTGGGACATTGTCTAGATGTTCGATCTAGAATATACGAAGGGTCAATTTTCTCGATTGAGCTGCCTGAAGGCGATATTCTGCAAAGCGATATTGGTGAACCGGAAATCAACGAGAAAATCGGCGGCGAGTTTTCAGGCCTTTCGGTCCTGGTCCTTGAAGACGACGAAATCCTACGCAATGCGCTCACTGAATTGCTGGAGCGGTGGGGCATCATTGTTCGGGCCTTCAATGCGCTGGACGACCTAACGTCCCATCTCCTGGAAAACGAGTTTCGGCCGGATCTTATCATTACCGACTATCGGCTGCATGGAGGGCTGAAGGGCGACCAAGTCGTGCGCGACATTCGGGAGGCTCTAAAACTGGCCATTCCCGCTATTGTGGTGACGGCCGATACCGATCCGGACCTGATCGAAAGCATCCGCAAAGACGGCTTTCCTGTTCTCATCAAACCCGTGAGCCCGCCGAGGCTGCGGGTGATGATGCACAACATCCTTTATGAGCCGGAATTGGTCCGGGAGCTGAAGCCAGAAGCGAACGATGTCGATGCCGCCCGACAGTGAAACCATCCCGATAGGCAGCATGGTGCCGCTATCCGGACCTTCCTCGGCCGACGGGCGGGAATTTCAAAATGGCTTCACTATGGCAATGGAGGAAATCAACACCCGGGGCGGTATTCTCGGCCGCAAGATCGAGCCCCACTTCATCGACACGGGAACCCAGTCTGCCGAGGAAGTCGTTCGAGCCGCACGGACGTTGATTGAAGATCATCATGTCCATGCGATCATCAATGGCTACAATATCGGCCCCCAGAATTCGGAATACGAGCCCATTGCCGATGCGGGCATCATCTACATTCATCACAACACATTGCTTCAGCACCACGACACGGTGATGAGCAATCCAGACCGATATTTTTCCTGTTTCATGGGAGATCCGGCCGAATATTGGTACGGACAGGGCTTCATCAAGTTAATATCCTGGCTGCGCGACAGCGGTCAGTGGCGCCCACGCAATAACCGCATCGCCATCATTTCAGGCGCAAAGCCCTACAGTATCGTCATTGCCAACGCCATGGCGTCATGCGCGAAGCAGTTCGGATGGACGCTCGCCTATGGGCCGAAAATTGCCAGAGCCCCGATTACCAATTGGAAGCCGCTTCTGGACGACGTTCGTGGAATCGACCCCGCCGTCCTCGCCAACACACATTTCTATGCCGGCGATTTGGCTCGGTTCCACCTCCAGTTCATCGACGATCCTCTGCCTTGCTTGCTCTATCTGCAATATGGTGCGTTGCACCGTACTTTTATCGACCTCGTCGGCGACAAAGCGAAGGGTGCAATAGTAGGAACGGTTATCGGCCTCCTGCGTGACGAATTGGGCAGGGGCTTTGCGCACCGTTATCGCGAACGCTTCGGCGAGCAATCAACGCCGGAGGTCGGCTGCCAGCCCTATACGTCACTTCACCATTATGCGATTGCAGCCGCCGTCGCCGGAGGAACAGCGGGCCCCGGTGATTTCGAGCAGAACCAGCGTATTTCGAATCAGCTAAAAGCCATACCTTACCGCAGCATTTCCGGCACCATCTCCTATCATCCTGAATGGCAGGCTGCCATTCCCTACCCGGACGCCGTCAACGACCCGTCCCTTGGCCTCCCCCACCTCTTCTACCAAATCTATAATTCCGGCCACGAAAAAGCCCTGATCGCACCGCAACCGTACAACGAAGCAATTTTCGAACTTCCCCCATGGCTCACGGATGTCAATCAGCGCTAACATTCGCGTGCCTTCTTGGCGACGTCTCAAGCAACGGCGATCACTTCAGTCCGGAAAAGAACCTGGGCGGACTCGCAATACGTCGCATAGCCGTGAAGGGCATTGTCGCCTTGGCTCCATCGGAACTGCATTGTAGATGGAGTGGATGCAAACGCCATCCCTCGATGCCTTCAAAGGCTACCGTTTTCCGCGCGAGATCATCAGCCATGCCGTATGGCTGTATTACCGATTCTCGCTCAGCCTTCGCGATGTTGAGGACATTCTTGCCTACCGCGGCATCGACGTCAGTCACCAAACCATCCATGAGTGGGAGCAGCGATTTGGTCCGTTGTTTGCCGATGTCATTCGGCGAAACCGGCCAAGGCCGGGCGACAAGTGGTATCTTGATGAAGTTGTGATCAAGATCAACGGTGAGATTTTTTATCTCTGGCGTGCCGTGGATCAGCATGGTGACGTGCTCGATATCCTGGTGCAAAAGCGGCGCAACAAGCGGGCGGCCAAGCGCTTCCTTGAAAAGCTGGTCAAGGCGTATGGCTGTGATCCGAGAGTGATTATCACCGACAAACTTCGAAGCTATGGGGCCGCTGCCAAAGACGTCATGCCTGGTGTCGATCACCGGCAGCATAAAGGCTTGAACAACCGCGCCGAGGCGTCACACAAAGCCACAAGACGACGAGAACGGGTGATGCAGCGGTTCAAATCTCAGCATCATGCTCTGCGATTTTGTGCAGCTCACGATCAGATCAACACCTTGTTTCGTCCCCATCGACACCGCCTTTCCAAAGCAAGTTATCGCCACGCAAGACATGATGCTTTCGATCTTTGGGAGACCTTCTCCGAGGAATTGAAGACGGCCTGATAAACGGAAAGCCGCTATCTCCGCGGCCGACGTTCAACAAGGCGGCAATGCCTGCCCGTGAGAGATGACCTGGGTTCGGTAGCCCTACATCTGTGGCACGTAACCCGCGGTTCACAGATTCATGGCGCGAAAGGCAAGCGGCAGACCCTTTTTAACTGCGTCATGACACCGGGTGCGGCGCTACCGGAAAAATGGCGAAGCGAGTTTGGCGATCGTTGAAAATTCAACACGATCCATGCGGTATGTTAAATTTTTGCGCTGGCAAGCTAGATTTGCAGCGAATTCAACATGCGATCTTGTCGTAGTCGAAAAATGCACACGGACTCTGGGCCAAGATGGCCTTTGCCGCGGCGTTGTTGCAGAAATCGTGGATGTTTGCGCTGGTGAAGGATGGGCTGATAGGCGATTTTCCCTTTCTGTTCCAGCTGCCGAGCTTTTTGATGCCTTACAAATTTCATGATGCCCATCGTCACCATATTCCTAAAGCAAAGTACCGGGTGCGGAATTGGCGGGCGTATAACGCCGGTCTATGTCAGCGAGGTTCGGTTACCCTCTGGCTTTCCGCCGATGTGATTGATGGCTGGAAAGCGCCGAAGCGGGAGACACGAGGTGGCGAGAGGATCTATTCGGACGGTGCTATCGAGGCGATGCTGACGATGGGCGCGGTCTATCGTCTTCGCCTGCGCCAGACCCAAGGCTTCACCAAGAGCCTGTTTGATCTGCTCGGCTTGGATCTTCCTGTTGCCAGTGCGTCGACGCTTTGCCGTCGGCGCAAGGCGCTGTCGATCGAGCCTTGGGTTCGGGATACGTCGGAGCCGTTGGACCTGGTCGTAGATAGCACGGGATTGAAGGTTTACGGCCAGGGCGAATGGTGTCGGGCCAAGCATGGCAAGAAACGTCGTGGCTGGAAGAAACTGCATGTCGGCTTCGATGCGAAGAGCGGCATGATCGTCTCGCATCTTTTGACCGATAAGGATGCCGGGGATCCCGATCAGATCGATGACATCCTGGCTCAGATTGACGGTCCGGTCGACCGGTTCATGGCGGATGGTGCGTATGATGGCTACCCTGTCTATGACGCGGTCCGGCGGCACTCGCCCGCCCCGATGCCGGAGGTGGTCATCCCACCACGCAAGACGGCGGTTTTATCGAGCGAGGATGACGAGGAGCAAACCGATCGCGATCGTCACATTCTCGAGCTTGCCGCCAAAGGCCGTATCGCTTGGCAGAAGGCGCATGATTATGGTCGACGCAGCTTGGTCGAGACGACGATGGGACGGTACAAATCCATCATTGGCGATCGGCTGCATGCCTGTCATGACGACGCGCAGCCGGTGGAAGTGGCGATTGGCATCAACGTTCTCAACCGAATGATGAACCTGGCCAAACCAATCTCTGTAAGGGTTGTGTGAGCGTCCGATACAGGGAGAAGCAGAACCTCTCCACGATTTCTGCAACAACGCTGACACCAAGCAATAGTAGCGGCTCTGGACCACGATCCTCCCCCCGTTACAACAAAAAAACCCCGTGAAGTTCCCTTCACGGGGTTTCTTTCGTTAATTCTGACGGCGTTAGGAGAGGAGCTTTAGGTCCTCTGCCGAACTCTTGCCGTTCTGACCCTTGGCCAGCTCGTATTCAAGCCGATCACCCTCGTTCAGCGTGGAGATCCCAGCCCGCTCGACGGCTGAGATATGCACGAAAACATCGTTCCCGCCGCTCTCAGGCTCGATAAACCCGAACCCCTTGGTCGGGTTGAACCACTTCACAGTTCCAGTACTCAAGATATTGACCTTACATATAGATGCACACTAGGCGAAATGCCAAAGCGCGAGGCAGTTTCAACATATGTCCAGGGAATCAGCAAACGAGGCATTTAGCAAAGCAGCGACAACCGGCAACGTGAAACCAACTGGCGTTCACATAGTGCAACCAAGAATATTCTTCAAGGCGAAACGAAAATGCTCCAACCGAGGACGGAGACGTGCTACTGCCCCCAATTATGCTGTGCTTCGGTCGATCCAAATCTTCGAGACCGGGAGCTCATAAGCAACGAGCCTGTCGATAATGAGATCCGGATCGGCTTCGGAAAGCAGGATCTGCCTGTGCTCCGGTCTGACGAATTGCTCGTCGACGAGTTGGTCCAGAAAGGCGGCGAGCTTGTCGTAGAACCCGTCGACATTCAGAAGGCCAAGCGGCTTCCGATGCAGGCCTAGCTGCGTCCATGTCCAAATCTCGAACGCCTCCTCCAAGGTCCCGAGGCCGCCGGGCAGTGCGATGAAAGCGTCCGACAGCGCCGCCATGGTCGCCTTTCGCTCATGCATGGACGAGACGATTTTGAGCTCGGTGAGGCCGGCATGGGCAATTTCGAGATTGGCGAGCGCTTCAGGCAAAACCCCGATCACCTCGCCGCCCGCCTTGATGGCACCGTCGGCAACAGCCCCCATCAAGCCCACCGAAGCGCCGCCATAAACGAGGCCATAGCCTTTATCGGCAATCAGTTTGCCCAGCCGGCCGGCGGCAGCTCGATAACGGCCGCCGCGGCCGGGACTCGACCCGCAAAAGACGCAAATTCTCAACAGATTTCCCCAACAACCACAAAACTTGATCCCGCCTCTATATCGGACAGGTCCCAGCCTTACCAGCCGGAGAGAATTAACGGAAAAGGCAGGAGCATGAGGCGCAGCACCGCCAGCCTTCGGCGTCCCGCTGCTTTCAGCCGGCTGTCAAAAGGCTCTTCAGGTCGAGACCGCTATCGGCTGCGGCCGCTTTGGGAAGGTTTTTTCCTGCCGCCAGGAGCCTTTTGGTGACGTTGTAGGCAACCGGATCGTTCATCGCATCGACCGCAAGACAGATGTCGCCTTGATAGTAAAAAAAAGCACGACTGGCAGCTTTGCTCCCTTCGCGGCCGATCACCTCGTCATAACCGAGATTGAGACCGGCGATCTGCAGCTTGACGTCATACTGATCCGACCAGAACCAGGGCTCTGGATGATAGGGCTGCTCGGGTCCTAGGATGTTGACGGCGACATTTTGTGCCTGGTCGGTAGCGTTCTGCACCGATTCCAGACGAACGAACCGGTCTTTCCAGAGAAAAGCGGTGCAATCGCCGGCGGCAAAGATCGAGGGGTCCGAGGTTCGCCCGAACGGGTCGACAGCGATCGCGCCGAGCTCGATCGCAAGACCGGCTTTCGCGGCAAGCTCGCTGTTGGGTTGGATGCCGATGCCGACGATCACCAGATCGTACGGCGCTGACGTGCCGTCGCTGAACGATGCTTCGATCGCCGAAAGCTTTCCGGCATCGAGACGATCCAGCCCCAGGCCTTCGCGAATGTCGACGCCGTGGCCTTGGTGGAGCGCTCGAAAATAGTCCGACGTCGGTTCACAGGCGACCCGTTGCAGAATGCGTCCGGCCATCTCGACCACCGTGACATCGAGCCCTTTTTTTGCAGCCTCCGCTGCGGCTTCGAGACCGATATAGCCACCGCCGATCACCAGAAGA
Organism: Geminicoccaceae bacterium; assembly: GCA_965204405.1. GTDB lineage: Bacteria > Pseudomonadota > Alphaproteobacteria > Geminicoccales > Geminicoccaceae > JANQPX01. The sequence continues at coordinate 2,037,754 of CBDBEN010000005.1, read as the reverse complement.
CGTTGGCCTGCCGTCATCACTTCGCGCAGTGCATCGGCATCGGCAAGATCGCGCATCAGATAGACACCCGGCAGATCGCCGCCGACGTCGCTCGGCAAACGCCTGGGCCGTGCCCCGGTTGCCAGAACCAGCCGGTCATAGGGAAGCACCCTGCCGCTGGTGAGCTCAACCTCTTGGGCCTGCCGGTCAATCGCGGTAATGCCGGTCTCGAGGTGGAGATCGATCGCGTTTTTCTCGTACCAGGCAGCTTGGCGTAGCAGCAACCGGTCCCTAGGCATCTCGCCGGCCAGGTATTTCTTCGAGAGGGGGGGACGCTGATAGGGTAGATGCGGCTCATCGCCGATCAGTGCGATAGCCCCTTGATAGCCGAGGCTCCTGAGCTTGACCATGAGCGACGAGGCAGCCTGGCCGCCGCCGGCAACGATGATGCGATCCGCCAAATCCGAACTTTCGCTGTCTTTGCAACCGTTGGCCTGGAGCTCCGCTCAAAGCCCGACAGCGCCATCCTCGCGCCGTCCTTGATGCTTGTCCAGTAGCGGTTCCTGTTCCCCATCGCCGTCTTTGTACTTTTCGGCATCGTCACGCTTCGTTCCACTCGTGCTTCGAGACAAACCCGTGATATAGCGAGGTCCATCCGGGACATACGCCCGAAAGATGACGGACAAAGGAGAAGGAACGTGGCGGCGAGCGGCCGGCCGACGCCGATGATTGCCCAGTACCAGGCCTTGAAGGCGGAGCATCCCGCATGCCTTCTGTTCTTCCGGATGGGCGATTTCTACGAGCTGTTTTTCGAGGACGCCAAGCAGGCAGCGCCTGCGCTGGACATCGCGCTCACCAAGCGTGGACGCCATGGCGATGAGGACATCCCCATGTGCGGCGTGCCGGTGCACAGCGCCGAGGGCTATCTGGAGCGCCTGATCAAAAAGGGCTTCAAGGTCGCCATTTGCGAGCAAACCGAGGATCCCGCGGAAGCCAAAAAGCGGGGACCGAAGTCTGTTGTCAGGCGCGAGGTGATCCGCCTTGTAACGCCGGGCACGCTGACCGAGGACAGCTTGCTGGAAGCGAGGCGCCATAATTTCCTGGCCGCTGTCGCGACCAGCCAGAAAAAGCTGGGGCTTGCCTGGCTGGATATGTCGACCGGCGAATTTTTGACCGAACCGGTCGTCAATGGCGGTCTCGGCGCCACGCTTGCCCGGATCGAACCCGGCGAACTCCTGATCGCCGATACCCTGTTCGACGACGATGTCTTTCGCGAGAGGCTCGCGGACTGGGACGAACGGCTGAGCCCGCTCCCCGATCATGACTTCTGCTCGGAGCGAGGCGAGAAACGGCTGCAGCAAAGCTTCGAGGTGAAGGCGCTGGACGGCTTTGGCCAGTTTAGCCGGGCCGAGCTCGGGGCCTGCGGGGCGCTGATCAACTATGTCGAGCTGACCCAGAAGGGACGCCTTCCCCGCCTGTCGCCGCCGCGACGGATGATGCCGGGCGGCCATATGGTGATCGATGCCGCCACGCGGCGCAATCTGGAGCTTCTGAGCAGCCTGACGGGCGAGCGCCAGGGCAGCCTTCTGGCCTCGGTCGACCGCACCGTAACCGGTGCCGGCGGCAGGCTTCTGGCGGCGAGGCTGGCGACACCCCTTGCCGAAGCGACGCCGATCAAAAGACGCCTCGACGCTGTCCAGGCACTGGTCGAGACACCGGACCTTCGAGCTGATATCCGCACCAGCCTCAAAGGCTGCCCGGATCTGGAGCGTGCCCTTTCCAGGCTATCGCTCGGCAGGGGCGGGCCGAGGGATCTGATCGCCATCCGCCACGGGCTCGAAGCATCGGCGGCGATCAAGCACCATCTGCTCGAGACCGACACACCGCTTGCCAAAACGGGCGATGCGATGGCGGATCACAGGCCGCTCGCCGAGAGACTTGGCCGGGCCCTGGTGGACGAGCCGCCTTTTCTTGCCCGGGACGGCGGGTTCGTCCGCGCCGGCTGGCATGAGGAACTGGACCAATTCAAGGGACTTCGTGATCAGACCAAGCGCCACATCGCCGAGCTGCAGGCACGGATCCAGGGCGAGACCGGGATCAGTTCCCTCAAGATCCGCCATAACAACATGCTCGGCTATTTCATCGAAGTGACCGCAACCCATCGGGATAAGGTGCCGGAAACCTTCGTTCAGCGTCAAAGCATGGCGAACGCGACGCGGTTTTCGACCAAGGAACTGGCGGAGCTCGAAACCCAGATCGCAAGCGCCGCCGAGAGCGCGTTGACCCTCGAGCTCGACATTTTCGATCTCCTGACCAAGGACGTGCTGGATGCGGCCGACGCCATTGCAAAGACCGCAAAGGCGCTCGCAAGGCTGGATGTAGTCGCCGGCTTCGCCGCCCTGGCGTCGGAGCAGCGCTATGTCAGGCCGGGTGTCGATGACGGTGATGGTTTCGCGATCGAGGGAGGCCGGCACCCGGTGGTCGAACAGGCGCTGGTCCGTGAACAGACCCCGTTCATCGCCAATGATGCCAACCTCTCGGAACAGCAACGGCTCTGGCTCCTGACCGGCCCCAACATGGCCGGCAAGAGCACGTTCCTGCGTCAAAACGCACTGATCGCCGTCCTCGCTCAGGCCGGTAGCTTCGTGCCCGCGGACCGTGCATCGATCGGCGTGATCGACCGTCTTTTCTCGAGGGTAGGCGCCGCAGACGATCTGGCGAGGGGACGGTCGACCTTCATGGTCGAAATGGTGGAGACGGCTGCGATTCTGAACCAGGCAACCGCTAAAAGCCTGGTGATACTGGACGAGATTGGCCGTGGCACGGCGACCTTCGACGGCCTCTCGATCGCCTGGGCGGTGGTGGAGTATCTGCATGAAGTCAGCCGCTGCCGTGGGCTGTTCGCAACCCACTATCATGAACTAACGGCGCTGGCTGCCAAGCTCGATCATTTGGCATGCCGCAGCATGCGGGTGAAGGAGTGGAAGGGCGAGGTGGTCTTCCTTCATGAGGTTGGCGAAGGAGCGGCTGACCGGTCCTACGGCATCCATGTTGCTCGCCTCGCCGGCCTGCCGGCGGCAGTGCTGGATCGGGCCGAAGCAGTGCTTCACAAGCTGGAACAAGGGGAGGCAAAAAGTGCGCCGGCCGCTCTCGCCGACGACCTGCCGCTTTTTGCTGCGGCGTCCAGGCGGCAAAACCCCGAAGCTGAAACAACCCCAGATGAGCTGGCAAGTCCTATCGAAGATCTCCTGCACAGCACTTCCCCCGATGATCTCACACCTAAGGAAGCTCTTGACCTCATTTATCGATTGCGCACCCTTTTGCCATCAACCCGCTGATGATCCAAAGCAACCACAAAGTGCATTGTGTAAATTATTTCCCACGGCGACGGCGAATATTGTTCACATTTTTTATATTGACTTGGTTTTGTCACCGGGAAGCGCCATATTCAGGCTTCAAAACTTCGAGGCTCCATCATGACTTCTCGACTTTTTTCAAAGGCCAAGACCTGGGCTGCCGCACTGCCCGTTATGTTCATACTCACGGCCTGCACCGTGCCGACCCCGTATCAGCCTGGCAATGGCGGCTATGGCTATACCGACCAACAGCTTGAGAAAAACCGCTATCGCGTGACGTTCGAGGGCAATTCGTCGACACCGCGGGACGATGTTCAGAACTATCTGCTCTACCGGGCAGCCGAATTGACGGTGCAGGAGGGCTTCGACTACTTCACCATCGTCGATAGGGATCTGGAACGCTCGACACGCTATTATACCCACGCCTATGATGATGACTTCGGCTTTGGATATAGCCGCTATCATGGACGCCGCGGTTACAGGCATAGGCGTTTTCTCAGACCACGTTATGTATCCGGCACGAGCTACCCGGTGAACGAGTATTCCGGCACAGCCGACATCGTTTTGGCCGAAGGTAAGAAGCCAGCTGATGATGCTAACTCCTATGACGCTCTCGACGTGCTTCAGCGTTTGCAGCCGCTGCTTCGCCAGCCCGCCGAAAAGTAAGGCGGCCCGATTGGGTGATCTAGGGAAGCGGTACGTCGTGGATGAGACCAACCCGACCATCGAGCCCGATCGGAAATAGCGGGTTGGTCCTGCAGCGTTTTGAACTGGTCCGATCTATCAAACGCAGGCTTTCATGTCTCTCGAACTTGGGATCTGTCTATGATGAAACTTGACCTTCACAGTCCCGGACGTCTTGCCCTGGCTCTTACCGCCTCCCTTTGGCTGGCCGGATGTTCGGTCGCGCCGACCCCTTACCAGGCGCTTGGAGAGAATGGCGGCTATAGCGAACAGCAGATCGAAAACAATCGCTACAGTGTGAAATTTACCGGCAATCAGTCAACGCCGCGCGACACGGTCGAATCCTATGCCCTCTTTCGCGCTGCCGAGGTGACGCTCGAAAACGGGCACGACTATTTCAAGGTGGTTTCCAGGGAGGTCGAGCCCGTCGTGACATCGGTCCGCGGGGCCTCGCCGCGTATCGGAATCGGTGTTGGCGGTGGCAGCAGCAATGTCGGCATCGGCTTGTCGACCGGTTTTGGCGGTGGCCGTGCTGACTACAGCTATGCCGGCTACCTGGACATCGTGATGTTCGACGGCGAAAAGCCTGAGGGTGAACGCGATGCCTATACGGCTCTGGATGTGATCGAAAATCTGAAATCCGAGGTCAAGCCGGCCAGCGCAAGTCCCGGCTGACCGGGAAGCGGCTCGTCATACCGCTATGCGTAACCCGATTGGGTGGAATTACGTCGTACTATGCTGATCCGCGGGCATATAGGCTCAGTTTGAGTTAACAAGTCTGAGGAAAACTAGGACCAATTCCATCATACCGGGACCCGGTCTGGCACATTTTCGAGGCAGGTCGATCCAGCCCTCTCCCCCGCCCAACCACCCGCAGGATCCCGACCATATCGGGTGGTTAGGCGGGGGAGAGGGCTGGCACCGCGAAAACCTCAACCGGAAATGCTCTAGCTGCCCACTTTCAACACCGAGGTCATCGCTTTTAGAGCCGCGAGCGCACTGAGCGCCGTAATCTTGCCGGTTCTGGGATTGGCGTCGCTCGGAACATTCTCGATCGTCATCTCGAAACGGACGCTGTCGGCATCAACGCTGATCCTATGGGTATTGCGCTTGATCGCCGGATCGGCCCAGATCTCCAACCTGGTCCGATCCGGGCCGATACCAGCCAGCGACAAGGCAGCGGCGACATTGACATTGGCGGGGAAGCCGCGTGCACCTTCACGAGCGCTTCCCGCGAAGATCTTGAGCGGTTCATCGAGAGCGGAAAGATCGATGCCGCGCTCTTCGAGATAGGGAGCGCCTGCCAACCCGCCCGGCGGCTTTCTGGTGACCATGGTCACCGAGCGGATCTCGCCTTCTGCCGCCGCGCGGACAGCATCGAGACCCAATAATGCCCCGGTGGGCACGATGATCCGCGCCTCGTGATCTTTTGCCAGCTGCACCAGATCATCATGCACCAGGAGTGCCCCGACGCTGAGCGGCACCAATGTCTTGCCTGCCTTCAAAACGGGGAGAGCAATCTCGCGGAAAACGGCGGCAGGAGCGCATTCGACGATGACGTCGGCGGATCGGGCGAGGTCCGCTAACGGCAAAACGGGAACCGGGCGTCCAAAACCCGCCATCGCCGCCTCGGCTTTCTTGACATCACGAGCACTGACGGCTTCGAGCCGCAGCCCCGGCTCGCCTTGATCGAGACGAGCCCCGATCTCCCGCCCGATCGCACCAAACCCGCCGATGGCCACCGTCAAGGTCTCTTTCTTGTGACTATCGTTCAAGGCTTTGATTTCCCTTGCGGTCTTAGCGGCGCCATCATGCATCCAGTTCCAATAACAAGTCTTTCGCATCGATCTGGCTGCCGGCTGAAACCAGGAGCCGCGCCACGGTGCCGTTTCGATCCGCATGAATTGCGGTTTCCATCTTCATCGCCTCAATGGTCATCAGCAGATCACCGGTGCTGATCTTCTGCCCCTCCTTGACGGCCACCGTCGCGATGACACCGGGCATCGGCGCCGCTACATGGGCGGGGTTGGTTTCATCCGCCTTGGGCGGCCGGTTTGAGGTCTGCTCGGCATGCCGATCCTGCACCTTGGCGATCCGCGGCTGGCCATTCACTTCGAAGAAGACTCGCGCCGCCCCGTCATTATCGGTCTCGCCGATGGCGACGCAGCGGATCATCATGGTCTTGCCGGGTTCGAGATCGGCGGTGATTTCCTCGCCTGAGGACATCCCATAGAAAAAGGTACGCGTCGGCAGGACGGCGACGGGGCCGTACTCGGCACGGTTTCGGGCATAGTCGACAAAGACCTTGGGATACATGAGATAGGAGCAAAACTCCTCATCAGTGATCTCACGCCCGGCCTCGGTTTCGGCCTGCTTGCGAAGGTTCTTGAGATTGGCGGGTTTCATCACCTGACCCGCCCGCTGCTTCAAAGGTTTTTCCCCTTTCAGCACCTTCTTCTGCAACGCTTTGGGAAACCCGCCCGGCGGCTGGCCGATGTCCCCTCGAAAGAAACCAACCACCGAGTCGGGAAAGGCAACGTCCTTTTTGGGATCTTCGACATCGGCGCAATCAAGACCGGCCGCCACCATGGAGAGAGCCATGTCGCCGACGATCTTCGATGACGGCGTTACCTTGATGACATCACCGAACATCTGATTGACATCCGCATAGGCCTTGGCGACCTCATGCCAGCGCCCCTCCAACCCCATGGATCGGGCCTGCGCCTTCAGATTGGTGAACTGACCGCCGGGCATCTCATGCAGATAGATCTCGGACGACCCGGCGCGCATGTCGGACTCGAAGGCGGCATATTGAAAGCGTACTGCTTCCCAATAGTCGGCAAAACTTCGGATCATGGCGGGATCCAAGCCGGTCGAGCGACTGTGACGTGCAAGAGCAACGACGATCGCGCCAAGATTGGGCTGGGAGGTCAGGCCGGAAAGACTGTCCATCGCAAGATCGACCACATCGGCACCTGCCTCGGCGGCAGCCAACACCGAGGCAGCAGCAATACCGCTGGCGTCATGGGTATGGAAATGCAGCGGCAGACCGGTTTCGTCCTTGATCGCCTTCACCAGGAGGCGTGCGGCATCCGGCTTGATTACGCCAGCCATATCTTTGATGCCGATGATATGGGCGCCCGCCGCCTTCAACTCCCGCGCCATGCCGAGATAGTAGTCCAGATCGTATTTCGAGCGTGCCGGATCGAGCATGTCACCGGTATAGCAGATCGCCGCCTCGCACAGCTTGCCGCACTCGAGGACCGTATCGATCGAAACCCGCATGCTCTCGACCCAGTTCAGCGCGTCGAAAATCCGGAACAGATCGATGCCGCTGGCCGCAGCCTGACGAGTGAAGGTCTGGACGACATTGTCCGGGTAATTGGTATAGCCGACGCCGTTGGAGCCACGCAGCAGCATTTGCAGCAGAATGTTCGGCATTGCTTGGCGAAGGCCTCGCAGCCGCTCCCAAGGACATTCCTGCAAGAAGCGCATCGAGACGTCGAAGGTTGCCCCGCCCCAGCATTCCATGCTGAACATGCCCGGCAGGTTGGTGGCGTATGCGTCGGCAACCGCGATCATGTCGAAGCTGCGCATGCGGGTGGCAAGCAGGGACTGGTGGGCATCCCGCATGGTGGTGTCGGTGATCAAAAGCCTTTCCTGCTCGAGCATCCACGTGGCAAAAGCCGAAGGCCCGAGCTCGTCAAGCAATTGCTTGGTGCCGGGCGGCGGCGTCTCCACAATCGGTTCAGGCGCGGCCGGCGGCAGGGCATGAGCCGGCGGTCGCTGTCGGTCGCGGGTCTCGGGATGGCCGTTGATGGTGACATCGGCGAGATAGGTCAAAAGACGCGTCGCGCGATCCCGCCCACGCGCGAAATCGAACAGTTCCTCATGGTCGTCAATGAATTTGGTCGTGTACTCGCACGCCCTGAAGACCGGATGGCCGATCAGGTTCTCCACGAAAGCGAGATTGGTGGCAACGCCCCGGATCCGAAACTCCCGCAGAGCACGATCCATGCGCGCGATCGCCTCTTCGGCACTTGGCGCCCAGGCGGTGACTTTCTCAAGAAGCGAATCGTAATGCCGGGTAATCACGGCACCTGAATAGGCGGTACCTCCATCCAGACGGATGCCGAAACCGGTAGCGCCCCGATAAGCGGTGATGCGCCCATAGTCCGGGATGAAGTTGTTCAGAGGGTCTTCAGTGGTAATCCGGCATTGCATCGCATGGCCGTTCAACGCAATTCCGTGCTGCGGCGGCACGCCGGTCTCGTCGATCTGGCCGATCCGGCCGCCCTCCGTGATCCGGATCTGGGCCTTGACGATGTCGATGCCTGTGACCTCTTCGGTCACGGTGTGCTCCACCTGAATGCGCGGATTGACCTCGATGAAGTAAAACGCACCAGTGTCGACATCTTCGAGAAATTCGACCGTGCCCGCGCATTCATAGGACGCATAGCGGGCGATCTTCAGGGCAAGTTCGCAAAGCTCCCCTCGCCTGCCCTCATCCAGATGCGGTGCCGGCGCCCGCTCCACCACCTTCTGGTTGCGCCGCTGAACCGTGCAATCCCGCTCGAACAGATGGACGATATGACCATGCTTGTCGCCCAGGATCTGGACCTCGATATGCCGCGCACGCTCGATCAGCTTCTCGAGATAGACATCGCCCCGGCCAAACGCCGCCTCCGCTTCCCGGCTGCCCGCAAGCACGCTTTCGGCCAATTCCTTCTTCGAGCGGATCGGGCGCATGCCACGGCCGCCGCCGCCCCAGCTCGCCTTGAGCATCAGGGGATAACCAATTTCGGCGGCTAACTTTTCGACTTTCTTGGGATTCTTCGGCAACACGTCGGTCGCCGGTATCACCGGCACGCCAGCCGTGATCGCCACATTGCGAGCACTCACCTTGTCGCCGAGCAGGCGCATGGTCTCGGACTTGGGCCCGATAAATGCAATGCCGGCGTCTGCACAGGCATCGGCGAAATCAGGATTTTCGGACAGCAGCCCATAGCCCGGATGGAGTGCATCGGCACCGCAAGCCTTGGCGGTGCGGATGATATCGTCGATGTCGAGATAGGCCTTGATCGGTCCCTTGACCGCCCCGACCCTGTAGGCCTCATCGGCCTTGAACCGATGGAGCGAGAGCTTGTCTTCCTCGGCATAGATCGCGACGGTTTGCTTGCCGAGTTCATTGGCCGCTCTCAGCACGCGGATCGCGATTTCGCCGCGATTGGCAACCAAGAGCTTTTTGAAACTTTCCATCCACTACTCCAAACGGGCGCCACATGCCATCCTGTGATCAGCAGGAAATTTTGGCACGACCATAAGTCTACTTTGAAGCTACAGAGGGGCTACAAACAAGCGGTACGCACGGCAATGCGTCCATGTTTCGCAAAGAAGTTCGCCTGACCGCTGCCGCCAACGCGCCTTAAAGCTCACGTGGCTATCCCTTGACCGCCCCCAATGTCAGGCCGCGGACAATGTAGCGCTGCGCAAAAAGAGCAAGAAGAACCGGCGGGATCATCGCGATGAGGGCGCGCACGGCGACGAACCAGAACTGCACACCCCGCGTATCGACACCGCCTGCAATATGAACCGGCATCGTGGCCGCATCCTTAACGGTCAGGATGACGGCGAAGAGGTACTCGTTCCAGGCAAAGGCGAACATGATCAGCGCCGCCGCTGCGATGGCAGGCATGGCAAGCGGGATGGCGATCCGCCAGAAGGTGGTGATGTGGCTGGCGCCATCCACCAGTGCAGCCTCCTCCAGCTCGATCGGCAGGTCGTAGAAAGTCTGCCGGACGATCACCACCGCGAACGGCAAGATGAAGGTGGCGCTGACCAAGGTCAGGGCGAGGCGCGTGTCGAGAAGGTTGAGGGATGAGAAAACGATGAAGAATGGAACCGCAGTCGCCACCGGCGGCAGGACACGCTGAGAGAGGAACCAGACCGTCAGGTCCTTGTTGGCGATTGTGAAGAACTTGAAGCGGGCGAGTGCGTAGGCAGCCGGCAGGCCTAGGGAAAGCGCAAGGGCAACGGCGGCCATCGAAATGATGGTGCTGTTGGCGAAGGCGTCATAGGCCTCGGGAACTTTGACCTGCGAGTTCCAGTTTTCCAGGGTCGGCGTAAAATCGACAAACGGGATACCGAGCCCTGCGACCGTAAAGGTTTCGGCCGGCAGACGAAGGCTGTTGGAAACCGCCCAATAAATCGGAAAGAAGAAGATCATGGCGACCGCAATCGCGACGATCGACCATACTGAATCGCTGATTGCGTTAGGCTGGGCGAGGCGTTTGGGGGCCTCGGCTTCCGTAGGGCTATTCATAGCTTCGCCTCAAGCGGCGGAAAAAGAGCGTGACCACGATCATCACGACAATCAGGAGCAGATAGGCCATCGCCGAGGCATAGCCGAAATCGTTGAGCTTGAAGCCACGGGTGAAGGCGAGATAGCTGTAGGACTGCGTGGCGATCCCGGGCCCACCTTTGGTGAGGGTTGCGACGATGTCGAACAGTTTGAACGCCTCGGCGAGACGAAGCAGGATCACCAGGATGATGATCGGCTGCAGCATGGGCAAGATTACCTCGCGCCAAAGGTCCCATTCGGAATTCGTATCCAGCCTGGCCTGCTCGATCAGCTCGTCGGGAATAGCCTGGAGAGCGGCGAGAAAAACGAGGAAGCAGAAGGGGGTCCATTGCCAGATGTCGACCAGAATGATCGAGACCAGCGCCCAGCTTGGGTGGGATAGCCAGGGAACACCCAAAAATTCCAGCGGACCGCCGACTTCGTAGAAGATCGTGAAAAACAAGTAACCGACCGCGATCGGTGTAGCGAAGATCGGCAGGATCATGATCGATCGCAGGATCGGACGGCCGATCAGCCTTCGGTTAAACAGCCAGGCAAGGAATAGCCCAAGCACGACTTCGGTGGCGACACCGACGATCACGAAGAGGGCTGTGACCCGGACGGCATTTTGCACCTCCTCATCGTGAAAGGCGCGCTTGAAATTGGCGAAGCCATTCCAGGTAAAGGTGGTCCGCTGCTCGCGCGAGATTTTGGTCTTGGTTCTCGGCTCGCCGTTTTTCTTGAGGATGGGCTGGCCGGCATCATCCAGCATCGGCACCTTCTCGCGCCCAGTGATGACCACTTCACGGTCCACCTGATGAAAGCTGAGATAGAGCGAATAGCCGAGTGGAAAGATCGTAAAAATCAGCACCCACAGAACCGCAGGCATCAAGAAGAGAAATTTGATCCTGTTCGTCCAGCGCATCGTCAAAGGTTCCGCAACCGGGCCTGATCGGCGGTGCTCGATGCCTGCTCATTGTGACCGAGCACCGCCTTCACGCTAAAGATCAGCCATCAAAGCCGATCGCTTCCTGATACTGCTTTAGGATCTTGTCACGGCCGAGACGGTCCGTGATTCCCTCCCAAGCGGCTGCCGTGTCGTCGAGTGCTTCCTGTGCACCCTTGTCACCGCTCATCGCCGCCGACAGGTTTTTGTCCATGATATCCCAATATTCCGGCGCACCTTCGATGCGCAGATAGGTCAGCATGGTGTCGGCAGTGAAGTTGTCGTAATAGGCCTGGGTGTAGTCGATGACATCGGCCTCGTTCCATCCGGCCTTCACATAGTCTTCGACCTTGGCTTCGCCATTGGGCTCCAGAAACTGATAGCTGTAGCCGGGATCGACGCCGGTCCAGCCATTTTGCGCATTCCAGATCGAGACGGGCTTGAGCGCCATCAGCGACAGGAAGGAATAGGTGGCATCCGGGCTTTCTGAGAAGGCCGAGATCACGCCATGCCAGGAACCGCCCGTCGTATTGCCAACCAATTGCGGGCTGTCGGTGTTGACCCAATCGCCATTCTCATGATCCCAATAGGTGTCAGAGCTCGGCAGGATGGCCGATGCGCAAACACCTTTGATCTTGGATCTGGACTCATCCTGGCAGAGTGAGCCGACATCGCCCCAGCTGAAGACGAAGATCGACTTGCCGCGAAGGAAGTAATCCCAAGCCTCGCCCAAGCTCCAGCCAACCTGCGCGGCGGGGCCGGTCGCATGCAGTTCCTGCAAAAGCTCCAGAGCCTTGACATGCCCCGGGCTGTTGATCAGCGGCTTCATGTCGGTCGGATCGAACCAGTAAACATTATGGTGCTGATCGACCTTGTCGCCAGGGGTGATGGCAAACGGTGCCGAGAAGGACTGGAAGTGATAGTGGCCCTGCTCGCCGACCTTCAAGTGCAGAACCGTCCCATGATCCGGCTCGTCGTCGTTGCTGTCCCAATTCTTGCCGGCGAAAAACGAGGAGATGCTGAGAAGCTGCTGCCAGGTCTTTGGCGGGACAACCATGTCTTCGCCGGTTTCCGCCTTGAATTCAGCCTGCCATTTAGGATCGTTCAGGATATCGCGGCGATAATAGAGCACCTGACCATCGGCATCGTTCAAGACACCATAGCCCACATCGTTCCAGGTGTGCAGATTCTTCAGCGATTGCGGCATTGAATCGTAGGACCAGGCCGGATATTCACCACTCGTCATATAGTCATCGACCGGGACCATGTAATTGCCGGCAATCAGATCACCATAGAAGAAGGCGCCAACGATGATCCCGTCATAGAGCCCCTGCCCCTCGTTCAAATCGAGCATCATCTTGGCGTAAAGATCGGTGATTGGCACGAGCGCGATATCGAGCTTACCGCCGGTCAGCTCTTCCCAAACAGGCCGAAAAGCATTGATAGGTCCAGAGATACCGCCTTTTGGACCCGAGTCCAACGTCAGGATGGTGATCTCTTCACCTTCGAATGGCTTTTCACCTGGCCCGAACAAGGATCCGAGCTGTTCCTGATCGACGGTGATTACCGTGTCGTCATAATCCGCCCCGAGCATGAGATCGACGGTACCGTCATCGTTCCATTTGACATGCTCTTGAGCCATGGCCGTTGACGCCAGCAAGGTGGCCGCGGCAACGCCTAGACATGTTGTCTGCCAAGACATCGTTTTCCTCCACTGATCTTATCAAGCAGACTCGTTCGCAGCGCTGCGGTGATCTGCTATTCCTTTAATCAACACCAAGGATCTCAGATTGCTCGCGCAAAGTCCATTCCCAGGGGGATCTCAAATCTCAGCGAAGGATCGGCCTTTCAAGAAAAGAGTTGATCATAGTTAAGTCTGCCGGAAACAGAAACTCAGGCCTCAATCGCGATCATGCGCCTAGTGCGATGGTCTTCCTGGCAATGACATCCGCTTGAGATGGACCCTCTTGATCGAGATAGATCGCGGTCAGTTCGACATCGATTGCTTCTCGCTGATGATCGAGACCCAAAATGGCAAGTCGATCCAGCTCAGCCGGCTTTAGAACCCATCCCTTCACCGACGAATCATAGGTTCCCGCAGACAGCGAACCCCTTTCGGGAATCCCGCGAACCAGGAATGCCTTGGCGGGGGCAGCGCTACCAACGTCCGCCGCGTCGAAAATCAGAGGAATAGAAGGTGCCTGGGCAGGCGGCTCTTCAGCATCACTGCTTGCCTGGTTAAGGTCAGGAGGTATGACGACATTCTTAACCTGTTCTTCCAGTGATCCATCAGGTCCGACAATCGAGAGGACTTTAATCGTTAGAACAGCAGTATCCTGATGCGAACCAGGCACCTGAACCGATGTCTTGGCGAGATCGGATGGATCCAGCATCCAGGCCCCTTCCTCGCTCTGCAGGCCATGGGAGAGTGACCAACCCTCGGGAATATCGGAAACCATCACGACGGTTGCGCGCAACAGATCAAAATCCGGCGTTTGGTCGGACAGCAATGGGTAGCTCATCTCGACATTGTTCGTCTCGAGGAGAGCCGCCAATCCATAATCCTCACGCAGCATCCTTGCCAGGTCATCGATCGAGACCGGTCGGCCATCACCTAGGAAAAGATCGACCTTAGCTTCCCCTTCCCAAGACGCGGCAGCCGTTTCAAGACGAGCCGCGACATCGTTATCGAACGACACCGTGATCTGACCATCCGGCTGTGTGATGGCGAGGCTTGGAAGCATGGCCTCATCGCCACCTTGGCTGTCCAAACCCGCCTGGCAGACAGCCTTCTCGATTGACACGGGCTCGCCGTCGACCACCAACCTCGCAGGCGATCCGAGGCGTGCACTGCCAGGATGGGCATCGTGGAGCGTGATGGTTTCGCCGCCTGGCATCGCGAGGGTCAACCTGCCGCCCAGCACGGTCTTTCCCTCACTGTCCTCCCTTGCCAAGCATTCAGGGGGCGCCAGCTCGAAACCGCCTTCGGCCACGAGCATGGCCCGGACCCATTCGTCGCTTGGCCGTTCGGCAAGCTTACCCTTCTGCTGAGCTTCGAGAACGCTGATCAGCCGATCATGATCGGCCAAGCTGCCATCGGGCAGGCACAGCCCTGCCCCCCGATGCTTCCCGCATGTCTCCTTCAGCAGTTGGGGAGGAAGAGGGTCACCATGCGGACCGAAGGTCATGACCAGCCCATCTTCAATCGATAATCTGATATCGGCAGGATCGATAGAATTACTAGTGGCCGGCCGGCGGCGGTTCTGTGGTTCTGCCTTCCCCTCTACCGCCTCCGCCGATACGTCACGCCGTTTTCCAAAGACCCAACCAAGCGCCATGCTCATCTCCACCTGTGATCGACCAGAAACTCGATCTGGCGAGCGTGAACCGGCAGGGTTAATTTTTCGTTAGCCCGACTATCGAAAACAGGATGCCCAAGGCGATCGGAATGCAGGCCATGCACCGCTTGGATCTGCGCCCTTTAACGAGAACCGATCCCCGGAAAAGCAGGCACTGGTGCCTGGTCATCGGGCAGGCCTTGTATCTTCGTGATAGCCGCCCCGTGATCCGACAAGGTCTCTGCCAGGAGAACGGCATGATCGTCAGGAAAGTCCGGCCGGCAGACCAGCCAGTAGCCGCCAAAACGAAACAGCGCGCGCAGGTCCGTTTTTCCGAAGGCCTCGAAACCGCCCTCGCCGTCGCGAAGGCTTCGAACATCCTCGTCTGATAGCAGGACAAGCTGGATCTGGTCGGTCGTGATCAGGCTGGCCAGCCGCCAGGCATGGGGTGCTCTTGCCACGCGGGCCCGGCTTTCGGGCAGTTCTTTTGCAATGACCGCAGCAATCTTCTTGCCCAGATCGTAGGTCAGTGGCTCGGCTTTGTTGGCCCCGATCAGGAGATGCTTTTTTCGATAGACCGCCCATTGGCGATAGGGTGTATGCCCGCTGGTGAACCACCAGGCGCCCGACGCCGCCGCGACCTTGAGCAGGCGCCGGCGCGAGACGTCAGATACCGCGTGCATGGAAGATGTAGCCCAGGAAGTTCAAGAGCACTTGGGCGGCGAGGAAGCCGGTGACACCGGCTGGATCATAAGCGGGCGCAACCTCGACCAGGTCGACGCCGACGATCTCGTGTTTCTTGGCCAGACCCTGCAGGATCTCCATGACATCATAATACAAGAAGCCGCCATGGGAGGGCGTGCCGGTACCGGGCGCGATCGAGGGATCGAAGCCGTCGATGTCGATCGTCACATAACACCGAGCCCCCGCCGGAATTCGCTCCAAAACCGCACCGGCTCCCAGGGCCCGGACCTGGCGCACCGACAGAATGGCCGAGCCTCTCGACCGCGCATCCTCATAGCCTTCCCGCGCAGTCGACGACACATTCCTGATGCCGAGTTGGGTAAAGCCCGAGACATGGGCCATATCGGCCGCTCGGCGCATGGGGTTGCCGTGACCGTAGCGTACGCCATGGCGCTCATCGACGAAATCGAGGTGGGCATCGATTTGCACGACATGGATCGGCCCATGATCCTCGAAGGCGCGCAGGTTCGGAATGGTGACCGAATGATCGCCCCCCAGCAGCAGAGGCAGCGCGCCCCGGCTCAGGATTTTTCGGACCGCCGCCTCGGCATTGGCATGGCTGGTTTCGGTATCCGTGTGGATCACGTCCGCATCGCCGGCATCGACGATCCGGACCTTGTCCAGCGGCAAATAGACGACGTCGTCCTCGTGATCATAGGCACCGCCATGACCGAATGAGAACAGCGTCGAGGCTTCGCGAATGGCCCGGGGGCCGAAACGGGCGCCGGCCCGATATTGCGTACCCATATCGACAGGCACGCCTAGCACGACGACGTCGGCGTCCAAAGCATCCCAATCGGTGACGGCAGGACGCTTGCCGAAGGTGCAATGGCCGACAAACGGGAGATCGAGCCGGCCCGTCTCGTAACCGTGATCACTCATTGTGAGCCGCCTCCATCTCCCAGCATCATCAATTAACGGTCCGGTTCGCGACCGGGAACGGTCCAGGGTGTCACTCGTCGAAGACCTCCAGGTCCAGGATCGCGGAGACGGTGTAGTTCGGTACATCCACCACCTGGCCAATGGTCAGATCCACCGCGACGCTGGACAGGACATAGGCCTGTTCCTTCGAAAGACCATGCTCACGGGTGATGTAGTCGATCATGTCGATCAGCGCATTGCGTGCCGCCAGAGTCAGATCCTCGTTCAGGTTCTCGAGGTCGGTGATCTTCTCACCGCCGAGATAGGCGTGCTGGGCGGGAATGACGCCCTTTTCCTTGAGTGGATAGCCGACGGTCGCATAAAACTTCTCGGGCGCGATATCCTTCAGCTCATCCCGGCCGCGATATTGCGGGGACGTGATGTTGGCCCCCTCGCCCTTGAGCACCTCAGTGACCACCGTGACCTTCGCCCCCATCTCGATCGCGGTGCCGGAAACCTCGCCATCTCCCTGGGCATAGTGGACATCACCGACGAAGAGGCCACAGCCATCGACGAAACACGGAAGCAGCAAGGTGGTCCCTACCTGCATTTGCTGCACGTCCATATTGCCGCCATTCTCGCGGGGCGGGATCGTGCGTAGACAGGTGTCCTTGTTCGAGCCTTCGGGCCCACAAACGGCGGCCGGCAGCGCGCCGGTCGGCTCCGGTGGCAAGGCAATCCCGCCCGCTTCGGCGAGGCCGGCTTCGCGGGCTAGCCACGTCTCCACTTCCTCATCGCCCGGCAGCACGCCGACCGATCCCATGAACGCAGCCATCGGAATACGCACACCCGGCATCTGATCCGAGGTCGCCGCCTGCCGGTCCAGTTTCCAATTCACCAAAAACGGCTCGGTGAACACATCGCGCAAAAAGCCGAAACCGGGCACGATGACGGTGTAGCCATATTGATCCGGTTCGATATCCACCAGGGTCACCGCCAGAACATCGCCACGCTCCGCTCCCTCGATAGCAACCGGACCGGTCATCGGGTGGACGAGGTTGAGGTCGAGCGCCGCCAGATCGTCAGCGATGGAGTCCAAGGTCAGATCGGCATCCAGCGCATCGCGCGTATGGAAGATGACATGATCCCCTGGTGCTGCCGTAGCTGCTGCGGGAATGGCAGGATGATAGCGGTTGAAGCAATTGGCATCATCAGCGCAATGAGCGCCCGCCTTTTCGACAATAATTTGATTTTGCCAGGTGACGTCGGTCGTATCGGCCTTGACCTCTCCTGTGAGGCCGGCAGCCATGACGACCGTAACGATGCCTATCCCTGATGACTTCATCGCTCAATCCCCCCTGATGGAAATCACCGGTTTGGTCAAGGTCGCTGCCCCCGCCAAACCTGCAGCGACAGCCTAACAAGAGGTCTGCATGCTTGGCTATGGGGCCGGTGAACTTTTGAAGGTGGAATGCAGAAATTTGCAATTCGGTTACCAATACCACCGCTTCAATCACACATCCGCCTCTCATCAACATGCGTGAATGATCTGCACACAATCTAGGCCATTCGCATTAACATCATGATTTACATAGACAAACCCAGGCAATCACGTTAACCCTCGGTATAAGTAAAAAAACAATGATATATCGTGGAATATTAAACCTTACGGCTTGTTGCCCGACGCGCTATATTGCGCGGCTCCTCAAGCCAAAGTCATTGGTTATAGAGCATCGACGGCCAGACTTCGTCGGGCTCAAAGACAAACAAATGGGGGAAGAAACCTATGCTCAGGCTACCGATCGCAGCGTTTCTCAGCCTGATTGGCATGACCATCTCGTGGTCGTCTGCCCATGCCGCCGAAGAATCTCTGACCGAACAGGCCAACAAGGGCACCGTAGGCATCATGACCGGAGCATTCGGCGGATCAGATGTCCGTATTGCCGCCGATCTTGCCGCGGTGCTTGACGAAGGCAATATTCTTCGGGTTTTGCCGATTCTCGGCCAGGGCTCACTGAAGAACGTCAATGACCTGTTTTACCTGCGCGGCATCGATATGGCGATCGTTCAGTCCGATGCTCTGGACCTGGTCAAACAGCAGCAGCTTTATCCAAACCTCGACCGGCGCCTGCATTATGTGACCAAGCTTTACAGCGAAGAGCTTCACATCATCGCGCGGCGCGACATTACCGATCTCTATGGCCTGCAGAGCAAGCGCGTCAATTTCGTCAGTGAGAACAGCGGTGATTTCGTGACCGGCCAGTTGCTGCTCAAATCTATCGGCGTCACCGTCGATCCGGTTTTTTACGACACCGCGCTTGCGATCAAGAAAATCAAGACCGGCGAGATTGATGCCACGGTTCTGGTAACCGGCAAGCCATCCGCCCAGATCGAGGCGATCAATCCTGAGGACGGTCTTCATCTGCTTCCGATTTCGCTCTCGCAAGTCGCAGGCGCCTACAAGCCGACGCAGCTTTTGCCGGAAGATTACCCGGACCTGATCGGTCAAGGTCAGGCCATCGACACCATTGCCGTAGACACGGTGCTGGTTGTCTACAACTGGCAGCAGGACCATTGGCGCTACGCCAAAGTTGCCCGCTTCGTCGATGCTTTCCTCGGGCGGTTTGACGAGTTCCTGGAATCCCCGCGCGATCCCAAATGGCAGGAGGTCGATATCGGCGAGCCTCTTGCTGGCTGGAACCGTTTTGGGCCAGTGGAGAATTGGCTGAGGGACAACGACATTACACCGAGGCCATCGGCAACACCCTCGACAGCGGTTGCCACGGCCCCCGCGACGGAAACACCCGCCGCGACACAAGCCGCCAGCGTTTCCAAGGACCCGAGCCTTCGCCGCGACTTTCGCGAATTCCTCGCCGAGCAATCGACCTTGCTGGGCGCTGAAGCTCTAAGCGAACTGGATCGGAATGAGTTGTTTGACCGGTTCATCCAATGGCAGCGGCAGCGGTCGATCGAAGGCCGTGGCGAGGCCCGAAATCCGACCTTCTAGTGATATGACCACATCAATTTGTTCCCGTAAGCTTGAGCACGATAATGGCTTCAAATCAATGTGTTGGAGCCCGTCGGATCTGCAGGGTTAGGGAACTTCGCGTTTCAAGCGCATCATTGGAACCGGAATAGACAAGGTTCCCGGAACGTTTTTGGGCTTGGGTGATATGAGCGATAGGATCGAAGCAATGAATTGGCAATTGGGGAAACAGCCTGGCCTGAAAAAGACCGCAGGATGGGTTTTGGCCGCCGGTCTGATGATCGCCGCGGAGATGCTGGCAGGCGCCAAGGCCATGGCCGCCGGACCGAACGGCTATCCGAACCGCCCGATCACCCTATTCGTACCTTATGGTGAGGGCGGCGGCTCGGATCAGCTCAGCCGTACCATGGCCAAGAGCATTCAGGAGATCGAGCCGATCGCCTTCGATGTCCAGAACAGGCCGGGCCAGGCGGGGCAAAAGGTCATCCCGGAATTCATGGCGACGCCAGCCGACGGGTACACCGTCATTCAGCATATCGACGACGCGGTCTCAGCCTACGCCGCCGGCAGCGTCCTGGAAAACCCGGCAAGCGACTGGATCCCGCTCGCCATGGTGCAGATCACCTTTTCGCAGCTCTACATCCGCGGCAATGATCCAAGGTTCAGCGACTGGAACAGTTTTCTGGCCTACGCGCAGCAAAACCCGAACGAACTGGTGATCGCCAATGTCTCCTATGACGGTTCGATGGAGCGGGTGAACATGCAGCGGCTTGAGCAGGCGCTCGGCTTCAAGGTCAGGCAGGTCAGCTTCGACAAGCCCAAGGAGCGTTATGAGGCCCTGCTTTACGGCCGTGTCGATGTGCTGTTCGAGCAGCCTGGCGATATCAGGAAATATCTCGATACCGGCGATATGAAACCGATTTTGAGCTTCTACCCCGAGCGCCCCAGCGCCTTTGCCGACGTGCCGACTCATATCGAGGCCGGCGCCAACTTCGAATCACTCCTTCGATTTCGCGGTTTCTATGTCAAGAACGGCACCGACCCGGCTATCGTCGCCTATCTTGAAGACGTCTTTCGCGCAGGCTTCAATGGCCCGACCTTTCAAGAGTTCAATCGGAAGAAATATATGCACCTGATCGACAGCTACCGCGACCGCGGCGCCTCGATCGGGCTGATCAACGAAACAGTCGACCAGTATCAAGCGACCTACCGCGATATGCTGTATGAGGTGTTCCAGGGCTATGTCGGCGACAACGGCAAATCCGGCTAGACGAGATCCCGGCATCACCTCGTCCTTCCGGAGATGAGATCAGCCTTATTCTCGGATCAGCTTCCTTGGAGGGACGCCCAATCTCATCGGGAAGGCACCAGCGCAGTTCCGGGGTAGGTCGATCCAGCCCTCTCCCCCCTCCCAACCACCCGATATGGTCGGGATCCTGCGGGTGGTTGGGAGGGGGAGCGGGCCGGTGGTGACTTCAAAAGGTCCAAAAACGCTCGAGATGTCCTGATGTCGACGCTCGTTCGATCTCGTCAGCTTAACCTCTTGCTAACCCAACCAGGGTAGAACTGACTTTGGTCCATGGGATCCTGGGAATCAGAGCCTGGCCCCTTCTTCCGGCGAGCGGACGGACTCCCAGGGTCTCATGGACCAGACGGTCATTGTCCCATGGAAGAGTTAAGAGAGGATGAAAGGCGAACGTTTTGGCGAGTGGGCCAATTGGATCCAATTGAACTCTAAGAACTCTTCCTGTTCCAGTCGATCATCGCGTCCAGGGTCTCATCCGGCTTTTCCACCAGCATCAGATGGCCGGAGCCTTCGATTTCGATCAGGGTTGCGTCGTTGATGGCGCTTGCCACTTTGGCGCCTTCGCGAGCTGGTGTCATCCGGTCATTCGTGCCGCTGATAACAAGGGTCGGACAGCGGACGGCTTCCGCTGCCGTCATGCCGTTTTGATAGGCATTGCAAGCGGCGAGGTCATTGTGCAGCACGTCCTTCGGCGCCTTTTCAAGGAGCTTCAGCGCATGCCCCATCAGCCAACCGCCGGGTGCGCGATTGCCGCCGACGTGACCAGCAGGGCCATGCCCCCAGCTCGAAACCAGTTCACCCGCCAAGGGCAAATTGGCCGCCGCTGCTTCCAAAAGAGCGGGGTGAACAGGCATGGCCGGCGAGACCCCGAGCAGTACCAGCCGCTCAACGCTGTCCGGATGCGCGGCGGCGGCCTCCAGGCAGACGAGCGCTCCCATCGAGTGCCCGACGAGGGTGACGCGTTCGGCACCTAGCCCCGACGTAGCCGCTGTCACCACCCAGTCCCCCATTGCCTCGATCGAGGGTTTCGGCGGCCCTTCGGATTGACCATGCCCCGGAAGGTCGATCGCCACCGCATTGACACCGTGATGGGCAAAATAGCGCGCCTGCAGCGTCCAGACGCTATGGTTCATGCCTGCGCCATGAACGAAAAGAGTAAGGGGCTTTTCAGGATCGAAGTCCCGGCCATTGGTGTAGGCGAAGGTTTTCTTGTTATCGACGATCAGTTCCATGGCCCTGTCCCTCACCCCTTTTGCGATGCGCGAAGAGCGCTTTTCAGATCGTCGATGATGTCGCCCGGGTCTTCGAGGCCAACCGAAAGCCGGATCATGTCCTCGCCCACGCCGGCGGCCCTCAGATGCTCGGCATCGACCTGCTGATGCGTGGTCGAAGCGGGGTGGATCACCAGGGTCTTGGCATCGCCGACATTGGCGAGATGCGAGGCGAGGCTGCAGCCTTCGATGAAGCGCCGGCCTGCATCCCGCCCACCCTTGACGCCAAAGGAAACGATTGCGCCTTGCCCCTTCGGCAGTAGCTCCATGGCAAGCTCATGATCCGGATGGCTCTCGAGTGACGGGTGGATGACATAGGCAACCGCGTCATGGCCGCTCAAGAACTCGACCACCGCCTTGGTGTTCTCGACATGGCGCGCCATTCTAAGCGGCAGGGTCTCGACACCCTGCATGATGTAGAAGGCGTTTTGCGGGCTGAGACAGCCCCCGAAATCGCGCAATCCCTCGGTGCGCGCGCGCATATGAAATGCGCCCGGGCCGTAGGTGTCGACATAATCGAGGCCGTCATAGCCGGCATAGGGCTCTGTCAGTGTTGGAAACTTGCCGGACGCCTCCCAATCGAAATGACCTCCGTCGATCAGGATGCCGCCGATCGCAACGCCATGCCCGCCCAACCATTTGGTGGCCGAATGCATGACGATGGCTGCTCCTTGCCTGATCGGGTTGGAGAGGTAAGGCGACGCGAAGGTACTGTCCACCAGCAAAGGCAGGCCGTGCTTTTGCCCGACATCGGCGATCTTTGGAATGTTGAGCACTTCGAGGCCGGGATTGCCAAGCGTTTCCGCGAACAGCAGCCGGGTTTCCGGCCGGATCGCCGCCGCGAAGGCCTCGGGATCGCGCGGGTCGACGAAATCGGTTTCAATGCCAAAACGGGGAAGCGTCAGCTTGAGGAGATTGACACTGCCGCCATAGAGCGATTTCGACGCAACGATATGACTGCCCGCTCCCATCAACGTCGCGATCGCCAAATGCAGCGCTGCTTGGCCACTGGCCGTAGCGACAGCCCCTACCCCGCCTTCGAGCGCTGCTACGCGTTCTTCGAGGACGGCGACGGTGGGATTGGAAATGCGCGAATAGATGTGCCCCGCCCGCTCCAGATTGAAGAGCGAAGCCGCCTGATCCGAATCGCGAAACACATAGGATGTGGTCTGATAGATCGGGACGGCGCGGGCACCGGTCACCGGATCCGGCTGCTGGCCGCCATGCAGCGCCATCGTATCGAACTTCAGGAATTTCGGGTCGACCATCGATCAACGCCTCCAAGGTGGTTCTATCGGGCCTTCCATCATCCATCCCGGATGTCGACCTGTGCCCGGCGGGTTGGCTTTAAGTCCTAAGGCATTCGTCCGCCCTGTGCCAAGAGCCTCGGCAGGCATGCCTCCCATCCGGCCAGACATTAACGAAAAATTCACCTTATTCGGTTTGACTGCAGTGATGTCGTTGAACCAGGCCTATGCCCGCGTGTCGACGACTGAGGATTGAACCATCCATAGACCATGGGGTGCGTGCATGGGGTTGCAGACCGAGACGGCGGCAGGTTTTGATCCCTTGATGGCTGGTCTGGACGCTGTCATCCACCGCCAGCATGCCACCGAGGATGACGTTTGCCGCCTAAGGCAGGCGCTCTACCAGCCAGGCCCGCTCAGTCACAAACATGCCGAGCATCTACTAACCACCCATAAAAAAATACCGGCAAAAAACGAGCGGTGGATTCAGTTCTTCGTCGATTCCCTAGCCGATTTTTTTCTAACGCGAGAGCGAGACCGCCTTGCCCTGCACGAGGCCATGGAAGACCGGCTCTTGGCGTCAATCGGTGCCTCGGCTCCAATCTTGGATCCTGGGCACCAACGCCTGGCGCTCAGGCTCTTTCTTCGTGCAGCGGACGTCTCCCAGCGCTATCGGCAGCTTGTCCTCGACACCGTGCACCATCACCTCCAGCATGACGATCACCGGCTACTGAGCGATCTGCAAAGACAAGCAGGGTCAATCGACGTCATCGACCTCCAGCTCATTCGGAAACTCATCTACGGCGCCGGCGGCCAATATCCGGTCAAGATCGGGCAGATCACTGCGGATTTTCTTCTAAAGCTCGATTCACCCCCGTTTTCCTTTTCCAGTCTGGACATGTGGCAGTCTTTCTTTTCAAAAGCCATGGGTCACTATTTTGCTGCGGATCCTCTACGCCCGGACGAAACCAGCGACCGTATCGACAATGATTCCGTTCGCTGGTTTGCCGAGCAGCTCGCTGCCGGACACTCCGGACCGGGCACGGCCACAGTGGTCGCTCACCTTGTACGCGAGGTTGAATGTCTTCCACCCCAGTTAGAAGCTTGGCTCGACGACAATCCCGCGGCATTGGATCAGAAGCGATAAAAAAGCATTCGCGAAGCCGCAAGGTCACCCATGGCAATGCCATGAAAAACCGCCGTGACAACTTCTCGTCAAGAAACAAAACAAAGTGATTAAGATCAGGATTTAGATGTAATAATAATAACGAATAATATCTGTCAGGTAATTCTTCAAAATAGGCTTCATTTACTCCTGGTTGCAAATTCTATCTTTCCGATCTTCCACCGACAACAGATGGGGGATTTTTGCACTTCTTCCTACTACATATAGACATTAGAGAGCAGCCATTGCCAATTGCCCTCGACACCTGTGGATAACTTTTTTGTTGAACTGTGACCAGCAAATCATTGACCTCAGATAGTTCTTGAGGGATGTTATCAACACTATATTTCCGTTCTGAGAACCACAGGTTGCTAGCTGGAGCCGAAGTGACTGAAGCCGCGGCAGAAATAGCCAAAAGCCAGTCGGCTGACTTTGGAAATCATGCCGAATTCTTTCAGATTCGTGGGCAGATCTATACGCTCATCTCATTGCGTGTGGTCGACCCTGACAATCATCAGTTCTTCATGGAGCTGCATAAGGAGATTGGGCGGGCTCAGGACTTTTTCCGCAACGCCCCCGTGGTAATCGATGTCGGTCCGATTGCCGACCAGAACCCGATCAACCTTGCCGAGTTCGGAAGACGCCTGCGCCAGCTCAATCTTGTGCCGGTCGGCATTCAGAACGGTAATGAGGCCTGGAACAGCATGGCAGTCAATGCCGGTCTGGGACTGTTCCCCTCCGGCAGGCCGTCATCGGGACCGAAACGCGAGACCGGCAGCGAGAAAACCGACGTCGGTGGTCCGCAGAAACAGGCTTCTCCCGAAGCCCTTGCACCGTCCCGATCTTCAGCAGCACCCGCCCCGGCCAATCGCGCTCCGGCCAAGATTATCACCGAGCCGGTGAGGGCGGGCCAGCAGGTTTATGCCAAGAATGCCGATCTCATCGCGCTTGCCCAGGTTCAACCAGGTGCCGAGCTGATGGCGGATGGCAATATCCATATCTACAGTAGCCTGCGCGGACGCGCCCATGCCGGTGTCGGTGGTGACGCTGGTGCCCGAATCTTCTGCCGCAGCATGGAAGCTCAATTGATCTCGATCGGCGGGATCTATCTGGTCAATGAAGAGATCGAGCAGCAATTTTTGGGGCAGCCCGTACAGATCGGCTGCCAAAACGAGACGATCGTCATGCAACTCCTGCCATGACGATCGGTTTCCCATCATTGGGAGGTGAAACTTGGCAAATGTCATCGTAGTAACGTCCGGTAAGGGCGGCGTGGGTAAGACCACGACAGCCGCGACCTTCGGTACGGGCCTCGCCCTTCAGGGATTCAAGACCGCCGTCGTCGATTTCGATGTCGGTCTTCGCAATCTCGATCTGATCATGGGCTGCGAGCGCCGCGTCGTGTTCGATTTCATCGATGTGATCAACGGCAATGCGCGGCTCAACCAGGCTTTGATCAAGGATAAGCGCGTCGACGGCCTTTATGTGCTGCCGACATCCCAGACCCGAGACAAGGATGCCCTGGATCGCAAAGGGGTCGCGCGCATCATCGAAGAGCTCAAGGCCGATTTCGACTATGTCGTCTGCGACAGCCCGGCCGGCATCGAGCAAGGCGCCCAATCCGCCCTCTATTATGCTGATGAGGCGATCATCGTCACCAACCCCGAAGTTTCCTCCGTACGCGACAGCGATCGCATGGTTGGCCTCTTGGCCAGCAAATCGCAGCGAGCGGAAAAAGGGGAGAACCCGATCAAGCAGCATCTGCTCCTGACCCGATATGACGCTGATCGCGTCAAGCGCGGTGAGATGCTGAAGATTGACGATGTTCTGGAAATGCTGGCCTTACCACTGCTTGGCGTCATTCCGGAATCAAAGTCGGTCCTGCAGGCTTCCAATATCGGAACGCCGGTGATTCTCGATGAGAAATCGGTTGCGGGTGGTGCCTATCGCGATGCCGTCGCTCGCTTTATGGGCGAACAGATTGAATATAGGTTCGCTTCAGAGAAGAAAAGCTTGATGGAGCGGTTTGCCTTCAATCGTCTATGGCGGCGGGACGCATGAGCCTTTGGGCGGAAGACTGGGTGAGAAAAAGCGTGGGCATCTTTAGCTTCTTTAGAACATCGCCGCCGCAGCGTAGTGCGGATCAGGCAAAAGAGCGTCTTCAAGTCCTCCTGGCGCTGGAGCGGAGTTCGAATAATACGCCGAGCTTCTTGCCTCAGCTTCAAGACGATATCATGAAGGTCATCGCCAAATATATCGAACTCGACAACGACAAGGTGTTGATCGAGGTCGAGCGCGGACCTGATGTGTCGATGCTTGATATCAATATCGAATTGCCGGCGACGCCCGACGTGCGTCCGCCCAAGGCATCGGCCAGCCGACGCCTGGAGGGTGCAGCAGCGGCAACATGATCGGTCGACTGAGGAGATCGGGGGCTGTTTTGCCTGCGCTACTTCTTGCCCCGAGATTCCGAGAACCGATCAATCGTCGGGGCGATTGGCACGTTCATCATAGCCTCGGCGGCTGCTGAAGAACACAAGTGCCATCAGCCCTGCCCCGACCAAAAACGTTGCAACGGCGCCGAGGCTAAGGGCGAGCCAGCCATGGCCGCTGATTTCGACATCACCAAGTTCCTGCCAAACCCAATAGGCAACGGCAGCAGATGCGGCAAGCAAAGCTGCCAGGATGCTTAAGGTCAAACCGGCCCGCATGTGCTGGTCCTCCGTATAGTGATGACCTGCCGACGATAAGCGGCGAGCCTGGTTGCCTCTAGGCGGTTTCTCATGTCTATGATCGATTCGTTGGAAGAGAAAGCAAAATAGCAGGTGGAGGCAATGAAAGAGGTCTGCATCCGTCATGCCGCCAGTGATGATGATCTGCGCCACGCCTTCTGGCTTCGGGAGATTGTCTTCATGGATGAGCAAGGGCATCAGCAGGGATGTCGAGTTCGACGGCCTGGATGACCAGTGTGAACATCTCCTGGCATGGGCCGAGGATCGAGCGGTCGGGACGTTGCGGATCCGCAGGGTTGATAAGCGGCTGGCCAAGATCGAACGGGTGGTCGTTCTAAAGAGCGAACGCGGCCGGCATATCGGCATCAAGCTGATGGAGGCAGCGCTCAGGCAAGCACGGAAGAGCGGCCTTCGCACGGTAAGACTTCACGCACAAACCCATGCCGAAGCTTTCTATGAGAAGCTTGGCTTCGTCGCTCATGGCGATATCTTCGACGAAGACGGCATTCCCCATGTCGCCATGCTGCATGATCTTGTCTAGAGCGTTTCCGGGTGAAGCTTACGCGGTACCAGCCCTCTCCTCCCCTTCAGCCAGCCGGCATGGTCGGGAGCTTGCGGGGGTTGAGCGGCGGCGTGTGATGGATTAGGTCAAAATCCAAAGCGGCTGGCATCAGGCAGCGTCGAGAAGGACAACCTCGTCGGAACGTTTCTGAACGGCCCCCGGCAGCCAATCCAGGTGATCGTCACCGAGAAAAGCATGCTCGACCATCCGCCCCTCCAGCCGGTAGACGACATGATTGGGCTGGCCGAGCCTCAAGGTAATGGCCGGATCGAGGCCGAATAACCGACCAAGAAGAACCATGTTCATGGCCTGATGGCCAACGATGCCGATCGGACCTTCTTCAACGTGCTGCAGCATCGGCTCAAGCTTTTCGGCAAGAAAGGTTCCAAGCCGCGCGTCGACATCGCGATAGCTCTCGCCCTCCGGCCAAGGCATGTTCCACTTGTCCTGTTCACGGCGTTTTCGAAAATCCGGCCAGCGGGCATCGATTTCGTCCAATGTCAGCCCTTCGGCATCGCCCCATCGGTGCTCACAGAGCCGATCATCGGTTTCCACTGCAATGTCGTAGCCTTTGGCGATGATCGACGCCGTCTTGCTGGCCCGTCCAAGCGGGCTGGCATAAAGAAAAACCGGCGGATTCTTCTTCAGACTGCCGGCAACCGCTTCGGCCTGCCGTCGGCCGCGTGCTGTCAGCGGGGAGTCCTTGCCTCCCTGGATGCGGCCCTCTTCGTTCCACTCGGTCTGGCCATGGCGGATAAGATAGACCTGCCTTGCCTCAGCCACGGCTGTTCAGCCCCCGCCAGACGATCTCCGCCAGTTCGAAATCTTCCGGCGTGTTGATGTCCAGCACCTCGAGTTTCGAAACCACCAGCGGGTAGCAGTTCTCCGTGTTCATCCGTTTCTTATGCGCCAGCACGTGGGCGGTTCTGGTGACATAGAGGCCTGTGGTCTCGAAGATCAAAGGCTCCAGCTCGAAACTGTTGGGGATGGTGCCGTCTGGCCTGAAATAGGCCGGCCGGCTGTCCTTCCAGGGATAGAACGCTTCCTTGCCGACCGCGCAGACGCTGTCGACATCCTGTTCGTCGATCGCGCGAATCGCTGCGGCATAGGTGGTGGGATGAATGAAGGGGGCTGTCGGGACGGCCTGCATCACCAGACGCGAGTCTTTGTAGTTACTGGCCTGCCAATACATGAGATCATCGCCGCTGGCGGCGTTGCTGGCAAGCTCGGCAGGACGCTTCAGAGGCTTGGCGCCATAGCGCTCCCCGGTCTGCAGGATCTCGTCATTCTCACTGTCGATCACCACGAGATCGATCAGTTCGCAGGCCAGAGCATGCCGGATGGCATGACAGAACATGGGCGCATCGCCGAGCATTCGCATGTTCTTTCCAGGTACTCTCGAGCTTTGTCCCTTGGCGTGGACGAAAGCGACGACATCAGGTGTCGAACGTTGATTTGTCATGGAGATATTTTCGTCCGTATTGATGATCGACTAAGAAGTCTTTTTCAGTGGTCGACATGCCGAAGCTGCTGGCAAGAGCTTCACGCGGCAACTGCTCGATATAAGGCGTGAGATCGCCGACCGATTTTGCGATCGCGACCATCTTTTGAAACTCACCGGGTTCCAGGCTGCACTCGATATGGTGCACGAAGGAGTGTCTGGAAAGGGCGAAATGCCGCTCGATCATCTCCGCACCGAGCGCTATCGCCGCAAGTGACGGTTCTATGCCCATTTCATGCCCGGAATAGCCGATCTTGATCCGGTCGTCACCGAACTGGCGTTTGAGGATCGGAATATTGCCCAAGCGCAGCTGATCCAAGGGCAGGGATATTGGGCAACGCAATGCAGAATCGTGATCCGGTGGGACGGAAACAGCTCGAGCGCCTGCTCGATCTGGCGAAGATCACTGCCGGCAAGAGAGATGACGATGCGCTTGTCCGGTGATATGCACTCGGCAGTCGCGCGCAAGAACTCCTGATTGCGGGCGTTGATCGAGGCGACCTTGTAGATCGGCATGTCGTAAGGGGCCATGAACTCATAGGACGCCTCGTCCTGGATCGTCGAGAACCAGGAAATATTCTCGGCCCTGCATCTGGCGTCGAAACGCTGGTAGTCCTCATGCTCGAACTCGAAAATCGAACGATAGTCCCGATAGGTCTTGCCGTAAGGACTCTCGTAGGACGAGTTCAGCTTTTCCTGGCTATAAAACGTTTCGACATTCTTTTTCTGCATTTTAATGAGATCGGCGCCCGCCCAGGCGGCGGATTCAACCATGCGCAAGAGAATGTTTAAATTGCCCATGTGGTTCGTGGTGAATTCAGCAACGAACTCCATCGAGATTCCTTCTTCGGTTCCCGAATGATATCCGGGCGCCTTGATGGCCATCATCAACGAGCGCAGTACCGCCGCAACAGCCCGTGATCGTCAACATCAAGGCTTGCGTTTGCCTTCCATTAAGTCCGGCTAACCGGTCAGGGAACAACACCTCAACCCATCAGTCCGGAGCTTCTCGGCGCACACTATTCTACACAACCCAAGCAATAACAATGACCGAGAAGTAACAACTATAAATTTATTTTTCACCACTTTAGGCCAAGTACAACCTCGGTTTGTTCAATATCGTGCTCAAGATTCAGCATCACAGCAACAGACAAGACAATAAACGCACTTTATGACAAGTTTGAGCGGCTGCAATGATGAGCGGAGAATGAGCTTGGGCGAGCAAGAGATCAAGAGGGTACTGCTGGCGCTGAAAGACGCCGGTAACCAGCTTGGCCCCTCATGGGATCGAGCCCATGAGCTGGCACAGGCGCATGAAGGCGACCCGGCCCATGATCGGCTGCATGCGTTCCTGCATCGTATCGAGGGCGACAGCGCGAACGCCGCCTATTGGTATCGGCGTGCAGGCGAGCCGGTCTATGACGGCGACGTCCATAGTGAAGGCGACGTTTTGATCAAGCGCTGTCCCGATTGATCGACAACGTCATGACAGGGCAAAACCATCATAGCCGTTGCTGGCCACCTCACGGCATTTTCGCACATAGGCCGGAAAGCCGGGATAGGGCATGAAAACCCTGGGCTTGCCTGGGATATTCGCGCCCAGATACCAGCTATTGCAGGACGGATAGAGAAGCCCGTTTGCGACCTCGTTGACATGATCGACCCAGGCGGTCTCCGCTGCCTCCGTAGCTTCGATGCGGAAAAAGCCATGGGAGCGCGCATAGCCGATACAGTCCGCGATCCACTCCACATGCTGCTCGATCGAAGGCAGCATATTGGTGAGAACCGAGGGGCTGCCCGGCCCGGTGATCGTAAAGAGATTGGGAAAGCCTGCAATCATGAGGCCTAGATAGCTTTTCGGCCCCTCGGACCATGTCGCGGCAAGGGTCTGGCCCGAAGGACCTCGGATGGCTATCCGGTTGAGAGCCCCCGTCATCGCATCGAAGCCGGTCGCCAGCACGATCATGTCGACGTCGAAAACCTCGCCATTGGCTCTTATGCCCTCCGGCACAATCGCCTCGATCGGTGCTGCGCCGATATCCACCAGAGTGACATTTTCGCGATTGTAGGTCTCGAAGTAGCCGGTATCGACACAGAGCCTTTTGCAGCCGACGACACTTGTCGGCGACAGCGTTTCGGCAAGGATGGGATCGTCGACAATTTCCTTGATCTTGCCCCGGATGAAATCCGCTGCTTTGTCATTCGCTTCCTTGCTGACCAGTAGATCGGTGAAGGTGGTCATGAAACCAAGGCCGCCAATCGCCCACCTCTCTTCGAAGACCCGCAGCCGTTCCCCCTCGCTGAGTTCCAGCGCGGATTTGGCCGGTATCGGAAAGTCGATACCGTTTCGCGTCGTCTTGGCGCGTGCACGCAAGGCCGGATAGTCGGCCTTGACGGCTTGCTGATAGGCCGGATCCAAAGGCGCATTGTTGGCAGGAACGGCATAGTTCGGGGTGCGCTGAAAGACGAATAGCCAAGCGGCATCTCTGGCGATCACCGGAATGGATTGAATGGCGGACGAACCGGTGCCGATCACCGCTACACGCCTACCCTCGAAATGCACATCCTCCTCAGGCCATGACCCTGTGTGGAAGACATCACCCTGAAACGCGTCCAGACCTTCGAAGGACGGCTTGTTGGTCGAGGAGAGGCAGCCCGTTGCCATGATGCAGTATGTTGCGGTGACATGATCGCCGTCATCGGTTTCGACCAGCCAAGCCCCGGCTTCGTCGCCGAAACTCGCGGAAACGACGCTCTTCCCGAAACAAATATGGCGCCGGAGATCGAACCGGTCGGCGACATGGTTGGCGTAGCGAAGAATTTCCGGCTGGGCGGCGTAGCGTTCGCTCCAGACCCAGTCCTGCTGCAGAGCCTCGGAGAACTGATAGGAGTATTGCATGCTCTCGACGTCGCAGCGCGCACCCGGATAGCGGTTCCAATACCAGGTCCCGCCGACGCCCTCCCCCCGCTCCAGAACGACCACGGAAAGGCCCATCTTCCGCAGGCAATAGAGCATATAAAGACCGGCAAAGCCTGCTCCGACAACCACCGCATCCACATGGGGCCGGACACCGTGACCGGCGGATAGTGCCGACCGCCCTTCCCTCATCTTGACGTCGCCATCGGAGCTTTCCCCTCTCTCAAACGACTGTTCCCTACGGTAAGCCTTGGCTTCTCCAGCAAGGAAAGCAAGAGGTCATGGCCTATCGCCGCTGGCAGCGCATTTGAAACACAGGGGTCATAACCTTGAGATATCAAAAACCTTCGAGGCATTTAGCCCTGGCCACAGCCATATTCAGCTTCATGCGAACCAAATGATGCGGCCACGCCGCTAGGCGCAGGCGCGCTCGGATGGTTCCAGCTCTTTTCGAATCGCCCTGAATTGCTCGTCGACATCATCGCTATCGGTGAAACGAATGCCGAACCGGCCCGCATAGGCGCGAAAGATCCTGTTGAAAAGAGGCCCGCGGCTTCTGATGGCTTCCGGTGTCGCAATGCAGAAGACTGGTATCTGCGCATGGATCGAGCGCGCAGCCGCAAGGGACGTGCTCGGGCAGCCGATCACCATCTCGGGTCGCATGACTTCAAGGACTTCCTCAGCGCAAATCACCTGATCCGGCAAATAATCCCGGCCGTTGATGATGATGCCGCCATCGCGTTTGGTAGCAAGGTAGCTGTCGACGCCCACACTCGCAGCAATGCGCTCCGCACTCAGATCGAAGCCGGCTATGACCAAAGTTCGGGGCCGATGGGTTTTGAAGAGGCTGTCCAGAAGCTGGTGTTTCGCGGCAGTCATGGGAAAAGCCTCGACCGGCAGACTTTGCTTGGCGTAAGGCGTCTTGTCCGGATGGAAGAGATTGAATTCGATGTCCGCCCGGCAAAGCGCGAGCTGGGGAATTACCAGAGCCCCCTTGATCAAAGCGCCTGGCGTTTTCGCAATCACGGCACGCTGTAGTTCCCACATCTTAAACAGATCGCCGACACCATCGGTCACATGAACGATTTGGCTGCGGCGACGGAGAGCCGGTATCCGTCGGTAAAAAGCGCTGGACCGGTAGAGTGGAAAGGCGACCACATCGGCCTCTTCCGCCAGAATCTCTCCAATGGCCGCGCGGTCGTCGATGTCGAAGGTCGAGATATCCAGGGAGCGGGTCGGGCAGCGTTCCTGCATCAGCAGCCGGACATCATCGAGGCTGATACGGCCTTGGTTCACGAACAGGCGCAGCCGGAAATCATCGATGCCAAAATGCCGCGCACAGGCGATCAGCTCCTGGAGCTGAACCTGCTTGCTTGCGATGGCAACGAGCTTGGTCAGCGTCTCTTGTCCTGTTGGCTCGTCCGCTCGGGCGTCATCCGGTTGCCAGCCGGCCTACCATGCAGTGAATCCGCCGTCCATGACAAGGTTGGCGCCCGTCATGTAGGAGGAGGCATCGGATAGCAAGAAGATGATCCCGCCAGCATACTCGTCGGCATCCGCCATGCGGCCAAGGGGCACCTTTGCGCAGTAACGCGTGCGAAAGCCTTCATTTTGATCGTTGAACACGCCGGCGAAGGTCACGATGTTGCTGCGCACGCCCTTTGGCGCCCAATAGGTGGCCAGATAACGGGTAAGGTTGTAGAGCGCCGATTTCGACACCGAATAGGCTGCAGGCTTGAAGAACACCTCGCCATTCCTGCGGCGGTCTTCGTAGAGCCCCTGGTCCGGCGAGACGACACCGTAGATCGAACCGACATTGACGATTGAACCGCGGCCCGCTTCAGCCATCGCACCACCGATCACCTGACAGCAAAGGACGACGCCCTTGGTATTGACCGTCATGACCTGATCGAACACCTCTTCCGGAAACTGCTCGAATGGCCCGCTGACTTCCGGGGGCGCGTCTGGCGTGGTGTCGATCCCCGCATTGTTGACCAGACCATGGGGTACGCTGCCCCAATGACGGATCACTTTGTCCAGCCCGGCTTCAAGCGACGGCCGGCTGGTCACATCGGCGGCGATGAAAATGAGGTTCGCATCATCCGCCCGCTCGCCGTAGCGCTTTTCGATCGCCGCGCGATCAGTCCCGAGGTCAAAAACGGCAACTCGCGCGCCCTGCTCCAAGAGCGCAATCGCAAAGGCATGACCAAGCTGCCCGAGGCCGCCCGTCACCACCATGACCCGATCTTTGAGGTCAAACCTGCCCATCATCAATAGAACTCACGCGAAAAATTGAGGCAATCAGCAACTTCAGGTTTTTAAAACTTCCTATCAACGCGCGGCTTAGACGATAACGATGCGAATGTCGATCCCAGAGCTCCAGCTTTCTTAACCATCCTGCGTTGACCACCGGCACTGTTGCAAGCCGACATCGCATCCTGGTTTTTCAGACCCGTATAGACACTGCCGCATCGACCCCAACCTAACGTTCAGATATGTTTTGCCGCCTCAACGCAAAACTAAGGGGATAGTGCGCTGTCACTTAAAGCCTGCGACCTCGTGGATCCGCTCGCGTCTTTGAAGGCGTGATCGTCAACCCTGAACCATGATCTCGCTCATTCGAAAGCTCGGAAAGGCTGCACGCCTGCTGGCTGATGGCAGATTCCGCAAAGGCCTGTTGCACGGTGTTGCCGCTACCATCGAGCACGCGCCCGTCTTTATTGACCGGCATCTTCGAAGCGTCGTTGACGTTGGCGCCAATCGCGGCCAATTCACGCTCCTCATGGCGGGGCTCTATCCCGACGCCAGAATTCTGGCCTTCGAACCCCTGGTCGCACCCTTTCGCAAGCTCCTCGACGTCACAGCCCATCTTCCCAAGGTGCGCGCCTTCAATGCGGCCGTCGGACCGTCGAGGACAACCTTGCCGATGAACGTTTCCAAGCGGGATGATTCATCGTCGCTCCTGCCGATCTCGGCCATGCAGGAGAAAATTTTCCCCAATACGGGCCATGCCCGTATCGACCATGTCCGCGTGGCTCCACTCAACGACTTCATCAACGATATCGAGCTTGAGCGCCCCTGCCTTCTCAAAATCGACGTTCAGGGTTTCGAGTTGGAGGTGCTGAAAGGCTCCGCCGACTGCCTCGACCGCTTTGATGCCGTCTATGTCGAGGCATCCTTCGTCCAGCTCTACGACGGCCAGCCCTTTGCAAGCGACATTATCGAATATCTGCATCAGCGAGACTTCAAGCTGAGAGGTATCTACAATCTGAGCCATATGTCGGATGGGCGGGCGGTTCAGGCGGATTTCCTGTTCGTTCGCCGAGACCAGCATCCGGCCACGATGAGCGAGCCGGGCTCCAGGGCCTGAGTTGCACCAATCGCCTAATCCGCGATCTTGCTCTAGAGTCCCCAAAGCCTGGAGCATGGTCGGAATAGGTTGGCGGCGAAAAATCGGAAAAAGCTACGGCCAGCCTGCAGAAGTCGGAGCCCTGCTGTTCGAATGAGTGCCTTGAAAGAAGCGGCCACACTATCAACCACGACCAAGGAGATCGCCCGGCTCAGGATCGGGCCTCTCGACGTCTGGCCGCCTGTTGTGCTGGCGCCAATGGCCGGTGTCACCAATGCTGCGTTCCGGGCACTCTGCCGCCGCTTTGGTGCCGGCTTGTATGTCAGCGAGATGGCCACGGCCCGCGGCATTGTCGAGGACTGGCCGCGGAGCCGGGAGATCAGCCATTTCGGGCCGGATGAGCACCCCCGAAGCATTCAGCTCTATGCCACCGATCCGTACTGGACCGGACGAGCGGTCGAAAAGCTGGTAACCTCGAGCAAGGTCGATCACATCGATCTCAATTTCGGCTGTCCTGCCCGAAAGATCACCCGGAAAGGCGGGGGAGCGGCCCTTCCGCTTCGCAGGCGCCTTTTCCAGTCGATCGTAAGTGCCGCCGTCGATAACGCCGGCAACGTTCCTGTCACCGTGAAAATGCGCCTGGGTGTTGCCGACAGTCTGTTCACCTTTCTCGAAGCAGGACGTATCGCCGAACAGGAGGGCGCATCAGCCGTAGCACTCCATGCGCGCACCGCGGCCCAGCTCTATTCCGGCAAGGCGGATTGGGATCGGATCGGCGAGCTGAAAGCCGCCGTCACCACCATTCCCGTCCTTGGCAATGGCGACATCTTTCTCGCCGAGCACGCGCTTTCGATGATACGGCAGACCGGCTGCGACGGCGTCGTCATCGGCCGCGGCTGTCTGGGACGTCCCTGGCTTTTCAGAGAGCTGGCCGATGGCTTCGAAGGCAAGCCAAAAGCGCCCGCCCCCAGGCTTGGCGAGGTTGCCGACATCATGGGCGAACATGCACGGCTTCTGGTGGAGCTTCGCGGCGAGGCCCTGGCCATGCCGGAATTTCGAAAGCATGCGGGCTGGTATGTCACCGGCTATGACATCCCGGTCGAGCAAAGAAAAGCGCTTTGCCGCGTTTCGACTCTGACCGAGCTGGAGAGCCTGCTGCCCGGCCTCGATCCTTCTCTCCAGGTTGATCCCGCAGCACTGACCTCAGCCCGCGGCAAAGCCGGCAAGCCGCAAAAGGTCAGCCTGCCGGAAAACTTCCTGATCGACCGCGACAACCCGGCCCCTCTCGGCATCGAAGCTGAACACGGCATCTCCGGCGGCTAGGTCGTAATTCGACAAAACTAAATCGGTTCCAGCCCTCCCCCCGCCCAACCACCAGCAGGATCCCGACCATATCGGGTGGTTGGGCGGGGGAGAGGATCGGAACCGGGTCATAAGTTCACGCAACGACCTCGTGGACTTTGGGCCAGCGCCGGACGGAACGGCGGCGCTTGAGCCTGTTTGGTTGCTCGTCTACTGTTCAACAAAGAGAAATACGCCCTCGTCGAGGGCTGGAGAGCATGATGCAGACCAATAGTTTCATCGACCTGATCGGCAATACACCTTTGGTGCACCTAAGGCGGGCATCGGAGGAAACGGGCTGCACGATTCTCGGCAAGGCCGAGTTTTTGAACCCGGGACAGTCGGTCAAGGACCGTGCTGCGCTCTGGATCATTCGGGATGCCGAGCAACAGGGCCAGCTTCGTCCCGGCGGCACGATTGTCGAGGGGACCGCCGGCAATACCGGTATCGGGCTGTCCCTGGTCGGCAACGCGCTCGGCTACAAGTCAGTCATCGTCATGCCGGAAACCCAGAGCCAGGAGAAAAAGGACATGCTCCGGCTCTGCGGCGCCGAGCTCATTCTGGTCCCTGCCGTTCCCTACCGCGATCCCAACAACTATGTCCGCTATTCCGGCCGCCTGGCTGAGGAAATGGCCGAGAAGGAACCGAAAGGCGCCGTCTGGGCGAACCAGTTCGACAATGTTGCGAACCGCAAAGCCCACTATGAGGGAACGGGGCCGGAGATCTGGCAGCAGACGGACGGCAAGGTCGATGGTTTCGTGAGCGCCGTTGGTTCCGGCGGGACCCTGGCAGGGACGGGACTGGCGCTGAAGGAGAAGAATAAAGACGTCAAGATTGCGCTGGCGGATCCCTGCGGCTCGGCGATCTACAACTATTATGCCAAGGGTGAGCTCAAGGCCGAGGGCAATTCGATCACCGAAGGCATCGGCCAGGGGCGCATCACCAAGAACCTCGAGGGCGCGCCGATCGATGCCTGGTTCCAGATCCCCGATGCGGAGGCCCTGGACATCTGCTTCAAGCTGGTGACCGAAGAAGGCCTGATCCTCGGCGGCTCCTCAGGGATCAACATCGCAGGCGCCATCCGCCTCGCCAAGGACATGGGACCAGGGCACACCATCGTCACCATCCTTTGCGACTATGGCAATCGCTACCAAAGCAAGATGTTCAACCCGGCCTTCCTGAAGGAAAAGGATCTGCCGATCCCGGCATGGCTGGAAGCGGCTTAGTGGAATGCCCACACCAATTGATTCCTGAAGGACTGACCTAAGAGAGTTCTTGTCATCAAAGGCATACAGCCGAACCGACGATCTGTTGAGCGGGGCTCTTTTGTTGAAGACGCACAAATGGCGTGCTCCACGTCTCGACCAAAATGGCGCCGCCAGCCGCCTCGGCGACCAAGGGGAGTGAAGGCGGGCAAGCATATTGCTGCGTTGCCCGCTGAGCGCTAAGACTGGGCAATACCCCATAACGCGGTGAGGCATTCATGGCATCGGTCGAACGAAACGCGCTGGTCAGCACCGACTGGCTCGCTCAGCATCTG
Source organism: Geminicoccaceae bacterium (assembly GCA_965204405.1). Lineage (GTDB taxonomy): Bacteria > Pseudomonadota > Alphaproteobacteria > Geminicoccales > Geminicoccaceae > JANQPX01. Next base: position 1,999,589 of record CBDBEN010000005.1, on the reverse strand, counting down.
AAGGCACCCGACATTCGCGTGGTCGACGCGACCTATGCCCTGCCGACCCTCAACCGCAACCCGCGCGCGGAGTACGAGGAAGCGCATATTCCAGGCGCCGTCTTCTTCGACATCGACGACGTCGCCGATGAGACCAGCGACCTCCCCCATATGGTGCCGGATGCCGCCAAGTTTTCGAGCCGGGTGCGGAAACTGGGCCTGGGCGATGGCGTGCGCATTGTCTGCTATGACAGCAATCGATTCTCGGCGAGCGCGCGCGTCTGGTGGATGTTCAGGATGTTCGGGCATGACGATGTGGTCGTGCTGGATGGCGGGCTCGGCAAATGGCGAGCAGACGGCCATGCCGTGGACGATCATCCGGTAACACCCTCCGAGCGCCATTTCACCGCGCGGCAAAACCACCTTCTCCTGCGTGAGCTCGATCAGATCCGGGCTCATGTCGTCAACCCAAGCGAGCAGCTGATTGATGCCCGATCGAACGGGCGCTTTCATGCCAGGGAAGCCGAACCACGCCCGGGACAACGCGCCGGGCATATACCGCATAGCCTGAACCTGCCTTTTACCGAACTCATCGCTCCCGACGGCACCCTGATCGCCAAAGACAAGCTGCAGAACCGTTTTGCCGAGGCCGGTGTCGATCCGACAATACCGATCGCCACCACCTGCGGATCCGGCGTCACCGCCTGCACCCTGGCGCTCGCCCTCTATCAGCTCGGCATGCCCGACGTTGCCGTCTATGATGGATCCTGGACCGAATGGGGCGGACGAAGCGACACGCCGATCGAGACGTGATGACGCAGGATCCCCGTATCAAGGGATGGGTTACCACCACCGTATCCTATCTTGAAATGATGAGCCCTCCCGACCGGGTGCCCGCAAAGCCACCCGGCACCGAGGCCGAAGTGAGGCGTGCGTTTCAGCCGACGGTGTCCTTTTTTCGCTATCTCTACGACACGATCGGCGAGGATTGGACCTGGACCGGGCGCCGCCTCATGGATGATGCAGCACTCCTTTCGATCATCCATGATCTGCAGGTCGAGGTGAATATTCTCTGGTTCAACGGGGTGCCGGCGGGGCTTGCCGAACTCGACCACCGCTCACCGCCGGATATCGAGCTCAGCTATTTCGGCTTGCTTCCGGATTTCGTCGGCCGGGGCCTGGGCGGCTTTTTCCTCAACTGGGCTATCGACCGCGCCTGGCATGCAAAGCCCAAGCGCTTTTGGGTTCACACCTGCGACCTCGATCATCCCAATGCCTTGCCGGTCTATCAAAAGGCTGGCTTCGAGATCTACCGGCAGGAAGACATTCGAGAGGTCGTGCTCCACGAGATGCCGCCGCCCAGGCGGTCAGGCCAGGTGATCGATGTTGACGACACCCGTTAGCGGAATGTCCACATCATCTGGTTCTCACCTCCGTCGACAGGATTGACGGCAGGCGGCCAAATCTGGCAGCAGCTTGATCGAGCCTCATCTGCTGAGGACATACCGCTGGGATAATGAGGTCTCCCAAGAACGCCAAGACCTGCGTCAAACGTCCAAGGACAGCAGCGGGAAAATCATCTCGGAATAAGCCCCCAATAGTCGAAGTCGAGAACCACCGACGTATCGTACTTCCCGGCTTCATCCTTCAACGGGAAGCCTTCGCAAGGCCGATCTTTCGTTGCCACCAGACGTATGCGGAGCGCGCCTAAGTCGGGATGGCCCGGCAGATCGGCCCGGTCCAGAATTTCCGACCAGGCGTAGAGCGTGTCGCCGGCAAAGACAGGGTTCGCATGGGTGCCTGCATTGATGGCGGCGATATGCAGAATGTTGCCGAGGCCATTGAACGACAAGGCCCGCGCTATACTCAGGACATGCCCGCCATAGACGATGCAACGGCCGAAGCGGCCATCTTTTTCGCGATGGGCATTGAAGTGAACCCGAGCTGTATTTTGATAGAGCCGGGTCGCTAGGCGATGCTCGGCTTCATCGACCGTCATTCCATCCACATGGTCAATACGCTCCCCGACGTCATAGCTTTCAAAGCGATGCATCGAGCCGGCGAGCACACGATCATAGTGCCGTGTTCTCAAGCCAGGCGGAACGCGCAATGTCTCCGCTGCGACATGATCAGGCAGCTCAGGAATGGTCGCGTTCTCGCCGGCGCTCGACGGATTGCGCTTGTTGACCATCACCCAGCGCACAAAGCTCAGACTCTCCCGCCCATCATCCTTGGTCGCTTTGGTGCGCACCCAGACCGTGCCGGTTTTTCCGCTGGAATTCTCTTTAAGCCCAATAACCTTCGAGCTCGCGAGCACCGTATCGCCAGGATAGATCAAGGCGCCGAACCGGCCATCTGCGTAACCAAGATTGGCGACCGCGTTCAGCGAGACATCCGGCACGCTTCGGCCGAAGACCAGATGAAAGGTCAGGAGGTCTTCGATCGGCGAGCGCGGCAAGCCTGCGGTGCGCGCCAGCAATTCCGAGCAATGGATACCGAAGCGCGACCCGGTAAGCGCAAGGTACAGAGTCTGGTCCGCCTCGGTGACCGTCCTCGGCGTCGCGTGGTGTATCTCTTCACCTAACGAAAAGTCCTCGAAAAAGCGACCGGCAGCGGTTTTGGTCATAACAAGTCCCAGGGGTTGAGTATGGCGCAGTGGCAACCGAAAAGCTGCTTGATCAGCAAAACCGGCCCATCACGATTCTCGACATATAAAGCATCAGCACCTTCTATCCTTCAATGATGAAATTCAACCGCGAACATTTTTCGAGTAAAGAGATAACAATATAAAATGACCATAAATCTATCCGCCCCTTGTTACTGGCTAGCCTCCGAAGTACGATGCGTGCCAAGGAGGAAAAATCAACAAATGACTTCGTCTTCTAGCGCTCTCATCTCGGCCTTCCCACGTCTGTTATTCATCTCGTTCGCCCTATGGCTCCTCTCGAGCCCACTTCGAGCTGATGAACCTTCGATCAAAATTGAACTGAACAAGATCGAAGAAACGGAACAAGGATGCCGACCGCTTTTCTTATTTGAAAATCAAAGCGGCCATCAGCTGAACCGCTTTCAGGTCGAGCTTGTTCTTTTTGACCATAAAGGCGTCTATTCAAAACAGATCCTGCTCGACATGGCGCCACTTTATGAAGGCAAGAAAACGATTGCGTCATTTCTCCTGACGGATATCACCTGCGATCAGATCGGTAGCATGCTGGTCAACGATCTTCCCGATTGTGAGAACAGCACCGGCGGCCCGCTCGATTGCCTGGCGCTTCTTCAGGTCACATCGAAGGGTGATATCTCCCTGGAAAAATAGGATCTTGGGGTTTGATCGTCGCCCTCTCGGCGAGGCACCTGACGATCGAAACCGTTGGCGGGGAGGCCAACATCGTCATCATAGCGTGATCGGTCCATGAGATCCGCCAGCAGGTTCGTAGAGCGAATGCCGCGGACATTCCACCGCTAGGGGGTGACCACATCATTTGGTTCCTGCCGTATTCGCAAAATGTGCCAAGAAACTGAAGGATATGCGGGCTTTTCTCGACGAAGCCCCCAGGATCCTCCGTATCGAACATACCACCACTAGCTCGCCATGGCTTGGATCGCCTCGGCGAGTTGAACCTGCCGCTTGGCGTCTTCGACATGGAGGTTCTCGATCAGCTTGCCGTCGACGAGGACAACGCCTTTGCCCTCTGCCGCTGCGGCTTCGTGGGCACTGATGATTTTCTTGGCTTGGGCCACTTCTGAATCGCTCGGCGCAAAGACATCGTTGGCGGGCGCGATCTGCTTTGGATGGATCAGGGTCTTGCCGTCAAAGCCCAGCTCCAGGCCTTGCCTGCAGGATGCCGCATAGCCCTCCTCATCCGACAAATCGAGATGGACACCATCCAGGAGCGTGAGGCCGCGAGCACGGCCGGCGAGCATGCAAAGACCAAGGGCTGTCATCATAGGCAGCCGAAGCGGCGTATGTGCCGCATGGAGTTCCTTGGCCAGATCCGACGTGCCCATGACGAAGCAGGTCAACCGCGGCGAAGAGGCTGCGATCTCTTCGGCGCGCAACATGCCGTGAGCGGTCTCCATCATGGCCCAAACAGGCAGATCAGCCGGTCCACCGGCCTCGTCGAGAACGGCCAGCGCTTGACGCACGCCATCGGCACTATCGACCTTGGGCATCAGCACCGCATCGGCGCCGGACGTCGCCGCCGCCGCCAGATCGGCTTGCCCCCAAGGCGTTGCCAGACCGTTGACACGAACAATCGTCTCTCTTTCGCCGTATCCGCCGCCTTTAACTGCCGCACATACCTGCTCTCTCGCCTCGGCCTTGGCATCCGGCGTAACGGCATCCTCAAGGTCGAAGATCAGGCCATCCGCTGCCAGCGTTTTCGCCTTTTCCAAAGCTCTCGGATTGGATCCCGGCATATAAAGAACACTACGACGCGGGCGTATCGTGGCGATCATCAAGCTCAACTCCCAAAAATCCAGCGCTTGGTCAGATCGAAGCAGTCAATCCGATCCGACCCGATTTGCCTTAGCGGTCATTAACCCTCTTCTCTTAATAAAACGTTACCATGCCGCCCCTCAATCACATAGCCGCCCCATCGCGCCGGTCAATCGCGAACCACCATGACCGACCCGCGAGCATGGCGGACGACTCGGGATGCGTTCGGACCAAGAAGGTAGTCTTTGAGGCTGGGATGATGGGAACCCATGACGATGAGGTCTGCACCGATCTTTGCGCCGACATGGATAATTTCTTGATAAATTTTGCCCGTGGAAACAATGCGCTGCACCTCGATGCCGGGCGGTATCTGCGCTGCGACAAAACCCTTCAGCTGGCTTGCGACCTGCTGCTGAACCTTGGCCTCGAAGCCATGGGGAAAGAACTGGTTGATGGCCGGCAGATCGACATTGGGAACAACCGTCATCACCACCAGGCCGGCATCGAACGACTCGCACAAAGTGACCGCTGTCGGGACAGCTTTGCGCCAAGAATGCTTGTCGTCGAGGTCAACCGGCACCAGGATGGTGTTGTACATGGATATGCTCCCTAATCTTGAGGACTCATGATCGCGCTAGAAACTTTGTTTTGACTGCCTTGTCAGCAGGTTAGACAATTTTTTTTATGCGTTGTCGAGGGAGGGGAGAACGTATTCGCCTACTCTTGTGCATCCCTCCGCCAAGAATAAACCAAGACGTGCCAAGGCTGCTCGGCAGCAAAAACAAACGCGCTTAATGGATCACTAAGCTTCGTTCGGTAAAACCATTGTTTCGCTGGTTCAATAGCCTACTATCTCATGGTCAATGACTCGAGATCATGGAAACGACCTATGTTCCGAAGAAGGTAACTTTGTGCCGATGACCTGTGTCCGCAGCCCCTAATTCTCCCAGCCGCGATGACGTCCGGCGCCGGTTGCGGGATCGATTCATCGGCTTTGCTTTCGCCGGCGGCGATCTACTCATCGAGACCAATCTCGATGGCAAGATCAGCTATGTCGCCGGTGCTGCTCAAACCATTGCCGGCCGAAGCGAAAAAGACCTTATCGATCAGAAGCTCGGCGATCTCGTTCTCCCGAGCCTGACGGAGCAGGTTCAGCACTTTCTGTCGTCGCTGGGCCAAAGTGAACGTGCGACGCCATGCAGAATAGGCTTTGAGGGCGTCGGCGGACATTGGATCGTCCTTTCCGGCTATCGAAGCGATCAGCGACCCGATGTGCTGCAGCTCAGCCTGCGATTCGACCTCTCCGATCTCACCGACCAGCGGCCGGTTCTCAAGGCCGATATGTTCAAGGACCAGCTCCTTGATCGGCTTCAAGCACCGGACTGCACGGCGACATTGACAATGCTGGACCTGAGCGAGCTTGAAGGATGGTCGGCCGAAGCCGCAGCATCATGCCGCCGTGAGATAAGCGCCAGCCTCGGCAGCCTCGGCGACGACGACAGCACCACGGGCTGGCTGGCGGATGACGTCCTTGGCATTGTTCAGGATGCGGCGCTGGACCTGGATGTCCTCGAGGAAACGGTCAGAACCCACTCCAAGGTCGCCGATCCCCATGGCATCGGCCTGTCACCCAAGTCGGCAGCCTTGTCGATGGACAGCACCGGACTGAAGGCCGGCGATGCTGCCCAGGCCATGCTCTATGCCATCAACCGATTTGCCGAAACGAAAGGCGAAGGGTTCAGTCTCGGCTCGCTGCGCGACGGTTTCGATCGTATGGTCAAGGAAACCGTCGAACGCGTCGTAGAGGTGCGCGACACGGTCACCAATGATGATGTCGAGCTTAACTTTCAGCCCATCGTGGATCTCAGGACCGAAGCCGTTCATCACTACGAGGTGCTCAGCCGGCTGAAGGATGGAAAATCACCGTTTGAACTTGTTTCCTTCGCCGAGCAGATCGGCCTGATTGCCGATTTCGACCTTATGGTCTGCCGGCGCGTCATGGCCATGCTCGAGCAGCAGGATTTGAAGGAGCGACCGCTGGCCATCAATCTCTCGGCACGCTCAATGGAGAGTGAGGCCTTCGGGCGGGCACTCCTGATGCTGTTGGCCAAACATCGTGAAACCCGCCGCCAGGTGATGTTCGAGCTGACCGAATCGGCAACGATTACCGATCCGGAGCCCGTGGCCAATCTCATTGCCGCCCTTCGCAAACTATCGATCCGCGTCTGTCTCGATGACTTCGGCAGCGGCGCTGCTGCCTTCCACTACCTCCGGGCTTTTCCTTTCGACTATGTCAAAATCGACGGCATGTATATCCAATCGACCCAAAAACGAGACCATGCGATCCTCAGGGGCATGGCCGCCCTTTGCAAGGAATTGCGCGTGACGTCGGTGGCGGAAATGGTCGAGACCCGCACCCAGGCAAAACGGCTCTTGAAACTCGGCATCGATCTCGGCCAGGGGTATCTTTTTGGGCGCCCCAAACCCTATCGAGGCAAGAAGAAACAGGCCTGACTTCTTTAGGCCTAGAAAGCAGCTGGATGGCTCTCAGGCTTCCTTTGCTAAGGCGATGAGGGCATCACCCTTGAGGACCACGGTGACGGGCGTCTGCTCCTCACCGCCGATGGCTGCATAGAACCGGCGACCGCGCTGGTTATGATCGCGTACCTGCCAGAAAAGCTCCGGGTGACCCTGATCGATCGTGATCTTGGCAACCCTGGCAATCAGCTTGCGGCCAACACCCTGGCTTCGCCTTTCGGGGACAACGAAGAGATCCTGCATATAGAGACACCAGGCGCAAGGCTCCGTGTCGAAAAAGCGCATCAAAAGAGCATAGCCAACCAGGACATGATCATCCTCGGCAACGAGCGCCTCGTAGTTCGTTTTGGCGCCAAGGCAGAGATCGGCGACACAGGTTTCATTGATGCGGCCGGGACTGCCCTCCTCTACATTGAAATCATTGATCATTCGAGCCAGCGACGGCGCATCCTCCGGCTGTCCCTGCCTAATCGTCAGCATGACATGTCATCCATCGACAAATCGTCCCAGACGAACCGCGGTCAGACCGCGGCTCAATCGCTGAGACGGCATGATCAAAACGCAATCATCATAGGGGGTTGCCACCGGCAGGTCACCGTCATAGGCGATGATCGTTCCGGCCTTGGAAATAACGTCCAGCCCCTTGACTGCCCGGGAAAACCGAAACGGACCTTTCCTGACGATCATCGTATCGGTTACCTCGATCACCTGCTGCGGCACCGGCTTAGGGCCTCGCCCGAGGCGATCGAGATGCGGCCCTTCCACCATGTCGATCGCAGCCAGAAACTGCCGGCAGCTGGTAATCGCGATTTCGATGCTCGATTTTGCCCAATGCTGGCCACATTCCACCAGCATCGCCGTTTCGGGACGAACGGCGTCGGCAAACACGCCGAAATCGCGCATACGGGCGCCATTGACGTGACCTGCATCCGCAACGATCAGGCGTGGATAGCCCATGGCGAGCGCAAGATGCTGGCCTTTCCTGGCTACACCTGAAAGCAGGAGCGGCTCGGCAGCATGCTGCATCGAATGGAGGTCGAGAAGCCAATCGGCATTCTCGATCAGGGGACGGATCTCACGCGCCCGATCCAGCTCCCGCGAGCGCTCCCGGCTATCCAAGCGCTCCCGATCCCAAAGGCGATTGAAATCATGATCGAGGTAGCGCGATGCTTTGGGCTGCCGCGGGTTGAAATGCTGCATGGCTTGAACATTGACGAAGGCGAGCGACAGCCGTCCGCGCTTCGGTTGGATATTCTGCTCGAGCAAGGCAATCAGCGCCCATGCCCCCGAAAGCTCATTGCCATGCACCAGGGCGGTAATGACCGCATGGGGGCCAGGTTTTCCGCTATCCGTACCGATGACATAGGGTATGCCGTCCGTGCCGTTCCGGTAGGGCTCAAGATCGGGCACCGCAATCTCAATTGGCATGCCGGTCATAGGGAAAGATCAGCCATCGGCGGCTTGGCTGACCAGACTTCGCAGAAACGTCGTACACTCATTGAGCTGGCTGATCTCGACATATTCATCAGGCTTGTGGGCAACATCAATATAGCCGGGGCCGCACACCACACTGGGTATGCCCCGCTTCGCGAAATGACCTGCTTCGGTACCGAAGGCCAGTTTCACCGGCACGGTGGTTGCCGTTAGCGTGCAGGCAATCCGTTCGATATCCGGACAATGGTCACTACCGAGAGCTGGATAGCTCATCAGCTCTTGCCATTCAATGGCCGCCTCCGGCGCGATCGAACGCATGCCAGGCAACAAGGTCTTGCTGGCAAAATCTTGAATGCCGGCCAGCAAGGCCTTTGCCTCTTGTCCCGGAAGCAGCCTGAATTCGAACTCGAAGCGGCAGGATGACGGCACGATATTCAGCGCGGTTCCGCCGGACATCACCCCTGTGGTCACCGTGCAATGGGGCGGTTCGAAACCGTCGGCGAACGGGCCGTTCATGCTGAAATCGATATTCATCTCTCGAAGCTTGGCAACGATCTCTGCAGCCATCTCAACCGCATTCACACCTAGGTGATTGAGGGCGGAATGGCTGGCCCGGCCGGTCACCGTGCAACGGTAGCCGGCTTTCCCCTTGTGGCCGTTGGCGACCTTCATGCCCGTCGGCTCACCCACGACGCATGCTTTTGGAAGAACCGGCAACCGTGCCACCAAGCGGTCCAGCAGATGTGGAACCCCCTTGCAGCCCACCTCCTCGTCATAGCTGAAGGCAAGGTGGATCGGACGATCGAGATTCATGGCTTTGATCTCGGGCACGAGGGCCAGAACCGCGGCAATGAACCCCTTCATGTCGGAAGCGCCGCGGCCGTAGAGACAACCATCCAGCGACGTCAGCGCGAAGGGATCCGAAGACCAATCCTGGCCATCAACCGGCACGACGTCGGTATGGCCGGACAAAACCAGCCCAGGCAGATCTAACGGACCGATCGACGCGAATAGATTGGCTTTGGTCCCCTCTTCATTGGCAATCAGCTCCGATGTCACGCCATGGCGATCCAGGAAGTCGCGAATGAAATCGATCAGGCCCAGATTGGAGTTCCGGCTTGTGGTATCGAAGCCTACGAGACGCGAGAGCAGTTCCTGGCAGGTGAGATCCTTGGACATGAGGTACTCGTGGTGGAAATGGAGCGCTTGATTGACTCTATAAAGAAGTCGACGGCTCGACGATAGAATGTTTTTTGCCTGAACGACACCGATATCACCACCGACCGTTCCTGCTCGTAATAATACTCATAAATTCTTCACAGCATAAATTTGAAAAAACCATATAATAATCATTGAATAGAAATATTTATCATGAAAACACCCAATCAACGTTGAATTATCGTTCTGGACATCAGCACAGATTCAAACCATATCGACTTAATGATCATTGCGTCAAATATGTGAGTGATCATGATGAACAGGCAATATTCAAGCAACTCTTCGCGCCAGGCAGGCTCAATGAAGCCGCTTGGAGATCATGCTGCCACTCTTGGTCTATGGCTGATGATGGCGGTGATCTGCCTTTTGACGATCGGCCTCCTCAGTCAACGTGCAAATGCCGCTCCTGCGGCCAAGGAGCGCCTGGCTGCCATCGTGCAGGTCGACTCGATCGTGCCTTCCAATGCACGCACGGCAGCGGGGCTAGGCAGCCATCGGACCGGCACCGGTGTTGTGATCGACGACCAGGGCCTGGTTCTCACGATCGGTTATGTCATTCTCGAAGCGATCGAGGTCTCGGTGCGAGGACCTGACGGCGGATCGATGCCGGCGACGATCGTCGCCTACGATCATGAGACCGGCTTCGGCCTGATCCGAACCAACACGCCCATCGATGTCGAGCCCATGGCGCTCGGCAACGCCGGCGGTATCGGCATGATGGAGCAGCTTCTGGTCGCCAGCCGTATCGGAAGGCTGGATGCTAAAGGTGTCTACCTAGTGGATCGCCGACCCTTTGCCGGCTATTGGGAATATCTCCTGGATGAGGCATTGTTCACCGCACCGGCCCATGCCGAGTTTGGCGGCGCCGCGCTGATCGATCGCCAAGGCCAATTGGTCGGCATCGGCTCGCTCATCGTCGGCGGCAATGCCTCCAGACGAACATCGAGGGCCGGCAATATGTTCGTGCCCATCGATCTCTTAAAGCCGATCATGGATGACCTCCTCGCCCAAGGACGGCGCGCCGACCAGCCTCATCCCTGGCTCGGTCTGTTTCTCGAGGAGCATCGGGGCCGCATCTTCGTCACCCGTGTTGCCCCCGATGGTCCCGGCCAGGACGCAGGCATGAGCGTCGACGACCTGATCCTCGGCATCGACGGGGAGGTCGTGAACAGCCTTGCCGACTTCTACCGCACGCTTTGGCAGCGAGGTGAAGCCGGTATCGAGGTCCCGCTTGATGTCGTCCGCGGCCGCACCGCTGCCTCCACCATCGTCAAAACCGGCGACCGCTACCAATATCTCCGCCTCGACCCAACCTTCTAGGCCGCGAGCCGCGGCTGGCAGCACCTGCTAGCCTCCCTCCCTTTAACTGGCTTTGGCTTTTGCGTTTTTCGATCTTATGAAGTCATGCCCATCCCGCTCCCACTCCCTACCACCCGCAGGATCCCGACCATATTGGATGGTTGAGCGGGGGAGAGGGATGGCACTGCGTAAACCTCAACCGGAAACGCACCAGCTATTCAGTCCCAGGATGTGATGCTACCTCATCATGGGGCTGAACACCTAGGCGCTGGCCGCAAAGTTCGTTCGATCTCACCGGCTTAACCTTTTTCTGACCCGACCGGGGCAAAACTGGCTTTCTGGTCCATGAGATCCTGGGAATCCGTCCGCCCGCCGGGAAGAGGGGGCGAGGCTCGGATTCCCAGGATCTCATGGACCAGAAAGCCATTCTGACGCTCAATCATGAAGAAAAGATGAAGAGCGATTGTTCCAACAGCAGAGTCTGTGGTGGACAATCAAACGAACTTCGCGATCGGAACACTAGAAACTGCAGCGGAGCCAGTGCCAGAGGAGCCGGAAAGGTGCGGCGGCAGCGGCTGGGCTCTGTTGAGGCCGTTCTACATTGGAGAGATGCACCGCAGCGAGCGTTCCCGGAAAAAAGGCCGGCAGTAGGTTTCGGGAGATCGAGGAACGTTCTTTTCGTGCCTCGTCGAGATGGCTTTTAGCACGCACAGCGAGCGCTTCACGGAGGCTTTCGCTTCGGCCATGCTCACGTAGTAGGGCTTCCGGCAGCCAAGGCTGTGATCCGTCCCGTTCAGAACCGAAAGAGCGCAGCCTTTCCAGCAAGCCGAGGCAGCCGCCCAACCGATCGGCAGCTGTCAAGATGCCAGGATCGTTCGCCCCTAACAGAAGAACGGCCGCCTTGACGATGCCGCCATTAGTCGATGCGACATGGCACTCGAAATCCGCCATCTCTTTCGGCGGAGGCTCCTCGATTTCCCGCTCGCGTGCCAAGATCGCGGCCTCCAGGAGCGTGCGGTCGAGGCCTTGGCTCCTGATCGCCGGTTCCAAGCCTTGCACGACCGGATGGGCCAAGACATCGCCTTGTCCGATGCCGGCAAGCGCATCTCGCCACCATTGCAGGCGTATGAGGCCGGCCATCGGCTCGCGCGTCAGGCGTTTGACCTTGGCGATTTCATGATCGAAGGCATAGAGCGCGAACAGCGCCTCGCGACGATCGGCAGGCGCAAAAAGCGTGGCGAGATAGCGATCGGGGTCGTGATGTCGCAGATCCGAACCAAGTGCCGACAACCCAGACACCGTCGTTCCGGTCATCGGTTGATGAGCTTCACGTATATCGGCAATGCATGATCCGCCCCTGCTCAGGCCAGCACCATAAGATCGACCGGCGCCTGCACCCCTTCGACTGCTCGCGCAAGACGCTGCTCCCGTGTTTCCTCGGACCGATAGCCCTGCTGCTCGGCCTCCTGATAGGCTGACACCGGGCAAAGCGCCCTCACCTTTTCCTGCTTGGTATGCTTTTCCAATTTCGCCACCAGATTCACCGGATCTCCGATCACCGTGTATTCAAGCCTGTTGGCATCACCGATAGCACCGAACATCACCTTGCCCGTGGTGAGCGCAAGCCCGACGGCAGGTGCCGGCAAGCCCGTCACCTCGCGCCCCCGCTGCCAGACGCGGGTCACTTCCAGAATCCGGTCCGCCGCCCGAAGGGCCTGGGCGGCCGGGCTGTCGCTGGGCGATGCGGCACCGAAGCTTGCGAGAATGCCATCGCCCATGAATTTGTCGACGCTGCCGCCTTCGGCCGAGATCGCCGCAACCACCCGGCTTTGATAATCGGACAGCAGCGCCATCACCTCCCTTGGCGGCAATTGCTCGGTCAGCGGCGTGAAGCCCCGAAGGTCGGTCATGATGATCGCCGCATCCCGAAGCTCTGCATCGCCCGGCTCGATCTCAACTTCGGTATCACGAATCCGGCCTGCAATTTCAGGCGCGAAGAAGCGCGAAAGGTCGGCTGCAGCCTGATGGTCGGCAGCGGCCCGGATCAGCAGCTTGCGGGCTCGTACGAGAGCGATCGCCAAGATCATGGTTACCATGAAAATCGAGGCGATCTTGTCGACCTCCGCCCCCAGAAGAATTTTGTAAGATGTCGTATATTCCGAAAACATATGGGTGAACCCGCAGCTGTCGGCCCCGGCGAGTGCCTCCATCAGCTCCATCGAGCCGCATGTCTGCTCGTGATTGACGGCATAGGCCACCAGGATCAGCCAGCCTGCTCCGGCCGCAACACCCGTCAAAATCACCATCACGGGTTCGAACCGCAAGGTCCTAAGTGCGATAAGAATAAAGACATACATTAAGGTGGCGGCCTTCAGATACAGAGCTGGCGGCGCCTCATATTGCAGGTGAAAGCTCCAGATCGTGACCATGAGGACGGCAATATCGACAAGGATCGACATGGCGATGAACCATCGGGGCAACCGCCGCTGCAGCGCCAGCCATAAGCGCACCAGCGTAAAAGCCATGTAGACTGCAAGCGTAATCGGTACAGGCTCGAAAGCAGCGTCCGCACCGAACGCTTTGGGCGACAAGGCGTAGAGCACGCCAAAACTGCCGATGGCGATGAGCTGGATGAAGCTGACCAGTATTTCGCTCTGGTCCTGCTCTTTCTGGATCGCCTTGACGACCCTCTCGGGCACCTTTTCGGGCAAAGGTGCTCCCAGCAGCAGGTTCCTGACGCGGAGGGTCAGCGACCTGGGCTTTTGATCGTCCGCCGCCATCCCGGCACTCATCAACATGTCTCCTCCTCACTGACCGCCGGCATTGTTGCATAGATCGACATCATATCGCCGTCACACCGTTTCACATCACCGCTGGGCAGATCAGACAAGCCGTTATCAGGCAGGCAGCTTTCAGGGACGCATGGCATCATTCAACCCTGAACCGAACACCCCAGGAGGATATCCACCTACTTGTGCCGAAAATCAACCCAGCGATGACGATGGTGCAGCCCCCTCTACTTCAATGATAGGATCGCCGCTAAATCCCCGAGACAGATCGTCATCAGTAGCGTCACCAGGCTTTGCTTTCTCCCGATGATCGATTATTTACCGTGATATCACGTCGCAGGGATCACATTTCTGAAGAGTGAGGACACCATGGCTTTCGAGTTGCCCGATCTACCCTATAGCTACGATGCGCTGGAACCCTACATGTCGTCGACCACGCTGCATCTGCATCATGACAAGCACCATCAGACCTATGTCACCAACCTCAACAACCTGATCGAGGACACCGATCTCAAGGACGCTTCGCTCGAGGAGATCGTCGAGGCCTCGTCCAAGGATCCGGCCAAAGCCGGCATCTTCAACAATGCCGGGCAGCATTGGAACCACCAGCTTTTCTGGCGGATCATGAAAAAGGGCGGCGGCGGCGCGCCTGGCGGCGAGCTGGCGAAGCGTATCGACGACGCCTTCGGTAATTTCGAAAGCTTCAAGGAAAAGTTCAAGACCGCAGGAGTCACCCAGTTCGGCTCCGGCTGGGCCTGGCTGGCACTCGACGGCGATACCCTGAAGGTCGCAAAATCGCCCAACGCCTCGAACCCGCTGGTCGAGGGCATGATCCCGATTCTCGGCATCGACGTCTGGGAGCATGCCTATTATGTCGATTACGAAAATCGCCGCCCGGAATATATCTCGGCCTTCCTGAACCACCTGGTCAATTGGGATGAGGTCGAGGCCGAGCTGCAAAAAGCAATCGCCTAGGTCGGTACGCCGACCTCGTTGACTTGTTTGCAGCTCTTCGGGGCGCGTGATCCCTGATAACGGCACCGCGGTTCCATACGGTGACGTCAAGGAACAAAAACGGAGGAGGGGCGCGCCTGTTGGCGGCCCCTCTTTCTGTGTCTAGGAAACCTTCAGCGTCGGCATGCCAAACCTCATCATCAGCGCCGTCTTCATGGACGGCCTGGTTTTATGGAGATGATCGCATGCTCAACTTCCCTGTTCGTCTTGCCTTTCTGACTGCTGCCTGCCTGCTGGTCTCGGCCTGTGCCGCAACCACCACCGCGATCAGCAAACGCAATCTCGACGTGCAGACCCGCATGTCCGACAGCATCTTTCTCGATCCGTTGCCGCCGGCCAGCCGCAGCGTGTTCGTCCAGGTGCGCAACACCTCGGACAAGGAACACTTCACCATCGAGGACCAGGTCAAGGCGGCGATCAGCCAGCGCGGTTACCGGCTGGTGGACAATCCCGAACATGCCCAATATCTCCTGCAGGCCAATGTCCTCCAAGCCGGCAAGAACTCGGCGACGGCCGCCGAAGAAGCCTTCGGCGGCGGCTTCGGCGGGGCGCTGTTTGGTGCTGCCGTGGGTGTTGCCGGCACCAGGATCGGAACCAAGGACACCGGCAGCCTGATCGGCGGCGGGCTGGTGGGCGCCGCCGCCGAGGTCATCGCCGGCTCCTTCGTCCAGGATGTCACCTACACCGCCATCACCGACATCCAGATCTCCGAGCGCACCACCGACGGCTCGGTCGTCACCGAAACCCTGGAACAGGACATCGCCGAAGGCAGTTCAGGCACCCGCATCGTCCGCGCCAGCACCACCTCGAGCTGGAAACGCTACCGCGCCCGCGTGCTGAGCACTGCCAACCAGGTCAATTTGGATTTCGAAGACGCTGCACCAGAATTGGTGGCAGGGCTGACACGATCGATCGCAGGGGTTTTTTGAGATGTGCAAAGCTAACTATTTCAATGGAATAACAAGAAGTTTGCTTCTTGAAGCCGCATCGCTTGATGTCCAGCGATTTACGCAATCAGGTGAATATTTGAGTAATGTGGATGTACCATCCTGTTGCCATGGCAGGAGCCCAAGCGAGATACATTGGCTGACAAGTAATTGGCATTGCAAACCCACCCATATAAAGCGCTTCTTCTATGAGTACAGATTAATCCAGAGAAAAAAATGGAACTATGAGAAGTTGAGCTCAAAGCTTGCTTCTTGGAAAGAAGCTCGCATTTCAGAAAGTGATTTGGTGCCTAACATCGATAGCCGAATAAAGGATCTAGCATCCTGCCATAAAGAAGAGACAAATCAACTATCCGCAGTCACCAAACTGAGCTTTTTTCTGAATCCAGAGGTGAGTTTTTTTATTTTCGATCGGTTTGCAAACATAGGTGTTAGAAACAGAATAGAAAGAGGCACAAACGAAGAAAGAATCCGATCTGGATATAAGAACAATAACTTTCAAGCATTCATGGATGGAGTGCAAAAGGTATTTGACCATGAATATCAACAAGACGATTTTCTGAGCAAAATGGAAGAATGCCTAGCCTCATACAAAGTTAGTATAGAAATAGAGGCACTTCCATTTACGGAAAAATTTGTAGCACGACGTCTTCTCGACAAACTAGTTCTCTATGAAGGCCATCTTCTAAGTAGCTTCAACATCGAAGATCAAATTAAGAAACTACGGAATGACCTGCGTCAATAAGAGATTCAAATGCCCACCAATGCCGCCGCTGCCCGCCTACCCTCGCCGGCCAGCACATTGTAGGTCCGGCAGGCAGCGCCGGTATCCATGGTCTCGACGCTCACACCCTTGGACTTCAGCACCTCACGCAGGGTGAGAGGTGCTGGCGCGAAGGTCGAGCCGCAGCCGATAATCAGGAGCTCGACCGGAGGTTCGGCCGCAATGATCGGTGCCAGAGATGGCAGTGACAGGTCTGCAAAATGCTTGGCTGTCCAGCTTTCGATTCTGTCGGGAAGAACGAGGATCGAGCCCTCATAGCGCCGACCCAATACCCTGAACCCGCCCTCGCCATAACTCTGCACCAACTGCAAGCCGCCCGCGGGCGGTTGCTGCGTCAGTTCCACATCAAGCCTCCCATGCTATGGGCTAGGGGAGCGCCTTTTCCGTCGATGGCAACGCCACGTTTTCGGCTCGAAGGTTGAGGTGCAGAAGAATGGGGGATGCGATGAAGATCGAGGAGTAGGTACCGATCAGCACACCCCAGATCAACGCGAAGGTGAAGTCGCGGATGACGGGGCCGCCAAAGACGAACAGAGCCACCAGGGCCAGCATCGTCGTGACCGAGGTCATCAAGGTTCTGGCGAGCGTGTCGTTCAAGGATCGATTCAAGAGGTCCTCGAGCAGCATTTTCTTGTACTTTCTCAGATTCTCGCGAACCCGGTCGAACACCACCACCGTGTCATTCAAAGAATAGCCGACGATCGTCAAAAGGGCCGCCACGGTTGCCAGATTGAACTCCAGGCCGAGCAGGGAGAATACACCGAGAGTCAAAACGACATCGTGAACCAGGGCCACGATCGAGCCGACCGCGAACTGCCACTCGAACCGGAACCAGATATAGGCAAGAATGGCAATCAAGGCGAAAAAGATCGCTTCAGCGCCCGCCCAGAACAATTCGTCGCTAACCTTCGGCCCGACGAATTCGACTCGGCGATAGGAAATCTCACCTTCGAAGGTTTCAGCAAGCGACTGCTTCACCTGATCAACCGCAGCCTGCTGTGCGGCCTGATCCCCGTCCTGCTGCTCCACCCGGATCAGGACATCGGTCGGCGAGCCGAATTCCTGCAGCGCCACCTCGCCTAGTCCCAGCCCGTTCAAGGTCGAGCGCATTGTGGCAAGATCGGCAGCATCACCCGGCATGCGCGCCTCGACCATGGTGCCGCCCTTGAAGTCGATCCCGAAATTCAGCCCCTTGGTGGGCAGGAGAACGACGGTGAGAAGGGCAAGCGCGCCGGAGATCGCATAAGCGATCTTGCGAAAGCTCAGGAACGGAACATTGGTCTGATCGGCGACAAGGCGGAAATTCATCATGAGCTCTGACCTCAGACCGGAAGCATGGCCGGGCGTGACCGCCTGAGCCAGGTGCTGATCAACAAACGCGTGAGCATGATCGCGGTGAACATCGAGGTGACGATGCCGCAGCCCAGCGTCACGGCGAAGCCGCGAATCGGGCCGGAGCCGAAGGCGTAGAGCAGGATCGCCGCGATCAGCGTGGTGACATTGGCATCGATGATGGTGCGCATCGCTTCCCTGTAGCCGGTATCGACCGCCGCCAACGGCGACTTGCCGACCCTGGCCTCCTCACGAATACGCTCGAACACCAGCACATTGGCGTCCACCGCCATGCCGATGGTCAAGACGATGCCGGCGATGCCTGGAAGCGTAAGGGTTGCTTGGAGCATCGACAGGAGTGCGGTGATCAGCACCAGATTGACCATCAGCGCAATATCGGCGGCAAGCCCGAAGATCGGGCCGTAATACAGCGCCATAAAGATCATCACCGCGATCAGCCCAATCACCCCGGCCCATTTGCCGGCTTCGATCGAATCGGCGCCGAGATCCGGACCGACCGTTCGCTCCTCGACCACCGCAAGCGGCGCCGGCAGAGCACCGGCGCGCAGCAGAATCGCCAACTCATTGGCGCTTTCCACCGTGAAGCTGCCGGTAATGATTCCATTGCCGCCGAGAATCGGCGAATTGATCCGGGGCGCGCTGATCACCTTTCCATCCAGCACGATCGCCAGAAGATCGCTCACATGCTCCTTGGTGACGTTGCCGAACTTCCTGGCCCCGACACTATCGAAAGTGAAGCTGACCACCGGCTGGTTTTGATCATAGGTCGGCTGCGCGTTGACCAGGTTCTCGCCACTGACCTCGACGCGCTTTCTCACCACGATCTGGCTGGCGCCACTATTGTCTTCCAAGGGGAGCAGCATCGAGCCCGCCGGCAGATTGCCCGACAGCGCCTGGGGAACCGTCGTGTCCAGGTCGACCAGATGGAAGTTCAGCTTGGCGGTCTTGCCGAGCAGCCGCTTGATGGCATCCGGGTTTTTCTCGCCAGGAACTTGAACGAGGATGCGGTCAGCACCTTGCCGCTGGATGGTCGGCTCGCGGGTGCCGACCTCGTCGATCCGGCGCCGGACGATCTCGAGGGACTGCTGCACGGCGGAGGTCTGAAGCTGGCGAGCAGCGGTTTCGGTCAGCGCAATCTCGATGCGGTCGCCTGATTGCTCGATCTCGAAATCGGGCGCAATGGGATTGGTATTGAGCTGCCGCAGAAGATCAAGTGCCTGCGATGCCTGGCCGCTGTCGACCAGAGTGAAAGACGTCGTATTCCCTCTGGAGCCAACGGCTTTGTATTTGATCTTCTCCGGGCGAAGCAGTCGACGGATATCGTCGGCGACGGCCTCCATCCTCTCCTCGACGACGGATTCGACGCCGACTTCCAGCAGCAAATGAGAACCGCCTTGAAGGTCGAGGCCGAGATTGATCTGCTGGTGGGGCAGCCAGTCCGGCATCCGGTCCATCTGCGCCCGCGGGAACAAATTGGGCAGGCTGAACACGACGCCCGCCACACAGATCGCGACAATCGCACCAATCGTCCAGGAGGAGAAACGCAGCATCGCCGTAGAGCCCTATTTCTTGCCGAAAAGCTGGGACATAAGCGTGGGCTTCTCACCGCTGCCGGCAGCGGCACCACCGGTATCATTGGCTGGCTTGCCCGGCTGCGCCGTCTTGTTGACGACATCGGAAATCGTCGATCGCGCAACGCGGACGCGTACGTCCTTCGCAATTTCCACCACGGCAACGTCATCGGCGTCTTCGACCTTGACCACCGAGCCGTAAATCCCGCCCGAGGTCAGAACCTTGTCACCGCGCTTGACCGCCGACACCATCGCCCGGTGGGCTTTCATCTTTTGCTGCTGTGGTCTGATCAGCAGAAAATAAAAGACCACAAAAATCAAAACCAGCGGCAGCATCGAAAACAGCATGTCACCACCACCGCCGGCGGCACCCGCACCCTGGGCCAAGGCCTCATTGATCAACATCGCGTTCCTCGTGGGAATCTAAAGACTTGTCGGTCGCGGACTATAGCGATCAGGAAAAAAAAAGCCAACAGCCCTGAATACTAGCGCCCGGGTCGACACCGATTTCATTTCTATTCACTCGAAGCGATCATCTACGAGATCAATAGATAAGGTGTCCGACGCTCTTGTCGACCGATAGGTGCAAAAAAAGAAGCCCTCCCGGTTCAATCTTATCCAAGGCGGTGCGCGTCGATCGTCCGGCGGCTCTTTGCAAAACGGACCGCATTCGATAAGGGATCGAGTTGTCCTGACTTCCAAGCGTCGAGCAAATCATGAGCAACGATGACCTTCAGCACCTCCTCGGCCGGCTGGTTTCCGCCGTCGAACGGCTCGCCCCGCCGCCACCGGCCACGATCGACCTCGATGCGGCCGACGCCTTCGTCTGGGAAGCGGAGGGGAATACGCTCCGGCCCGTACGGACCGTTGCCGCCGTCGCCTTCGATCTCCTGGTCAGCATCGATCGCGTGCGCGATATCCTGCTCGGCAATACCGAAAGGTTCGCCGCCGGCAAGCCTGCAAACAACGCCCTCCTCTGGGGCGCTCGCGGCATGGGCAAGAGTTCGCTGGTGAAGGCGATCCACCAGAAGATCAACCAGGCCCGGCCTGGTGCGCTTGTCTTGATCGAGATTCATCGTGAGGATATCGAAAGCCTGCCGCAGCTTCTGAAACTTCTTGCGGCTGAAAAGGACCGGCGCTGCCTGCTGTTCTGCGACGATCTGAGCTTCGATGCCGGGGAGAGCAGCTATAAATCGCTGAAGGCCGTCCTCGAAGGCGGGCTGGAGGGGCGTCCCGGCAATGTGCTGTTCTATGCCACCTCGAACCGCCGGCACCTGATGCCGAGGGAAATGATCGAGAACGAGCGCACCACCGCCATCCACCCGGGAGAAGCGGTCGAAGAGAAGGTTTCGCTATCCGACCGTTTCGGACTATGGCTCGGCTTTCACCCCTGCTCCCAGGACGACTATCTCACCATGGTCAAAGGCTATTGCCGGGATCTCGATATCGAGATCGACGCCGAAGAACTACGCCGCGATGCCCTGGAATGGGCAGCCACCCGAGGCGCCCGTTCGGGCCGTGTGGCCTGGCAATATGTTCAGGATCTTGCGGGACGAACCCGATAGCACCGCACTGTACCCTTTTCTCGGATCATCTTCACTCGCTGGCCGCACCGGCACGTGAAAACGGGGTTGCCCTTTCAAACGTCCGATCGAGGCTGCCACGTGCGCCGCAATACATCTGACAGTCGAGGCTATCAATCCTAACCTCCTGATCTCCGCTGAATTGAATGAGCAGCCGGCAGAAACCTCCCTCGAAATCAGGGTCCGCGGAGCGCCAGAGATAATGCTCGCCAATCCGTTCGGCGCCGCCGAAATCGACATTACAGAGATGATAGGACGGTCCGGTGACTGTCTCGATGATACCGGCCAGCCTGTCGTCAGGCTGACGCACCAGAGCGAGCGTTCCCGCATCGACGATCTCAAAGTCACGCCGATCCTCCGGACTGGCCTCATATCGATAGAAGCCGGTCGGGTCGTGCTGCTGATGATCGTCTAGGGTCAGTGCTTGAATCCTGGCCATATAAATAGTCGCCAGACAGTCATAGGAGGAGCGGCAGTTTCTCCGCTCCTTCAGCCAAGCCCGCTGCCGTTCCTGCTGCCGATCGGCCTTTGCAAACCCCGCTTCGACCTGCTCGCGCGCATCCTGCCAAAGGCGGGTCAGTTGCACATCCAGCCAGGGCAAAAGAAAAAGATCGTCGCAAATGGCCTGCTCGTCAGCCTTCAATGCCCCGCCACAATCAAAACTCGGTGCAACCTCCGCATGTCCGTGGACAGGCAAAAGCACCATGCCGGCAACCACCAAAGGGAAGAGACGACCGATCCTCGTTAATCCTGGCATGTGAGCAACCTTTAGCCCCGGCAATCGCCTCTCTTAAAGCAAATCATAGCTGAACGCGGTCTGAACTGACGGAACAGCATGGTCCTGACGCCTGCCGACTTACCAGGAGGGTTTTGAGATTCTTTGAGTCCCTGAGAACTGTACGTATGGGGTTCTCCCAATACAGCTCAAGCCTCTCCACGCTGCGACATCCTGCATTCTGAAATCGGAAACCAACGAATTGATCGGGTAAAATCATCGACCGATGACCGCACATCCGGCCTGCAGCGCACTGTTCTGTCAACGCCGGTTCGGTCTGCCTCGGCTATGTCGGCCGAAAGCAGGGTTCATTCGCACTGGTATCGTCGAGGTTAGCCGGCGAGGCCCAGATAGTGCTGATCACAATGACTAGCGCCTTTCCGGGGCAGATCGATCCAGCCCTTTCCCCGCCGCCCCCCAACGTACCCTCCATATCGTTTAGTTGGGTGGGAAAGAGGGCTGGCCCCGCGTAAACCTCAATCGGAAACGCTCTATCCGGCCCGGGATTGGCGATAGGTCGCCGGCTGAACAACGATGTCCGCCTCCGGATCGGCGGATGTGATTTCCCTGGCCTTACACTGAACCGCCAAAAGGACAGCATCAGCAATACGCTCGCTTGCCTGGCCATCGCCATAGGGATTGTGCGCTTGGCTCATCGCCCGATAGGCAGCCTCATTGTCCAGAAGCTGCTCCAGCTCGGCAACGATCGTCGTCTCATCAGTGCCCACCAGCCGCGCCGTGCCGGCCGCCACACCCTCCGGCCGTTCGGTGGTTTCGCGCGTGACGAGAACGGGCTTGCCGAGAGCGGGCGCCTCCTCCTGAATTCCACCCGAATCGGTGAGGATGATCTCCGCACGATTCATCAGGTAGACAAAGGCAAGATAGTCCAACGGCTCGAGTAGAGTGATATTGGAGCTGTCGGAGAGCAAAGCTCTTACCGGCGCCTGGACGCTGGGATTGGGATGCACGGGATAGACGATCTGCACATCGTCGCGCGACGCCAGGCAAAGCAGCGCCTTGCAGATCTGCTCGATGCCGCCATCGAAGCTCTCCCGGCGATGCCCGGTCACCAGGATCAGCCGGGCGTCCGGCCGGAGAAAGTCGAACTGGCGAGCAAAGCCGGCCTGCAGATCGGAATCGCTGTCGAGGTGCCGCTGGAAATAATGAAGCGTATCGATCACCGTGTTGCCGGTAACCTGGATGGACGCCGGATCGACGCCCTCATGGACCAAGTTGTCCCGCGCCTCCGCCGTCGGCGCAAAATGCATGGCACCAATGACGCTGATCATGCGCCGGTTGACCTCCTCCGGCCAGGGCGCATAAATGTCGCGGCTTCTCAAGCCCGCCTCGACATGAGCGACCGGAACCTTGTGGTAATAGGCGGCAAGACCGGCGGCAAAGGCGGTTGTCGTATCGCCTTGAACCACAACGGTATCGACCGGCTCCTGCGCCAGAATCTCCGAGAGGCGCTCGAGAATCCGCGTGGTCACCTCCGCCAGACTCTGCCCTGGTGTCATGACCGCCAGATCCATGTCCGGCTTCAAGCCGAATAGGCCCAGCACTTGCTGCACCATCTCGCGGTGCTGTCCGGTGGTGCACAAACAGAGCTCGATCTCCGGACATTGCTCAAACGCCTTGACGACGGGAGCAAGCTTGATCGCTTCCGGTCGCGTTCCAAGGACCACCATGATACGCATTATGGGTCGCTCTACACGAAGCGCATGGCCGCCAATAGGACCGCAGGCAAACGCACCGCCCAACATTCAGGCTGCCCCGTCGCCCGCCTCCCGGTATCGTCCTATCGATGGTATGCTTTGTTACCTGGGAGTTGGCTTAATCATCAAAAGTTGATTATCTATTAAGATAATACAACCTTAGATATCTTTCTACTCCAACGCGAACCCAACTGTCCACCTTCTTGCCGTCCGGAATCGTTCAGGCGCTATGGTATGGTCGGAAAGTCCCTCTTCGATAATGTGAGCCTAGCCCGTTCAGATAGGATAGGGCCTCTTGGGACACTCCTAGAGCCCGAAAGCCAGCGTGAGGCCGCCATAAGTCAGGGGTTCCTGACCATCGAATTCCTGGCTTCTGAACACATGGGTGTAAGCAAGGCGTATGTCGCCCAGCGTCAGGGCAAAGCCCAGGCGAGTTTCACCGACGAGGGTATTCTTGTCGACACTCGGGCTGTCGCTGTCGAACGTATTACCGTCGAGAAAAATATTGCGCCCGACCACCCGGCCCTCGACGCCGCCGAACACATAGGCCGACCAACCGTCACCCCTTGGAAAATCGTCGGGTCCAGAGAAGCTCGGGCGAATGGCCAATGGACCATGATCGTCAGGAGGAAAATGGCCGAAACGCAGGGTCAAACCGCCGGCACCATGGATAAAAACATTGCCGAGCGCCGCCCCGATTTTAGGCGTGGCGTCAAAAACAATCCCGTCGCCTCTACCGCCCAAGGACAGGGCATAGCGTTGGAAACCGGTCCATTGCCGGCTATAGAAAAGGTTGATTCCCGGTTCATTGTCGAGCTGATTGTCCCAGCCTTCAGGCTCGGTCGCGTCAAGGACTTCATGGAGATAGGTCTGAAGCTGCTCGGCACCGGCGAGAGAACCGACGACACCCAGCTGCAGGCTGACATTGTCCAGATAGCGCATTTCTCCCTTGGCGGAGGTCACCTCCGAATCGAACCCGAAATCGAGATACAGCCAGCCTGCATAGGGCTGATCATCCTCGATCAAATCCGGATCCGCGAGGTCGTCGGGAGTAAAGGTGCTGTGACCGATACCATAGCTGGCCTTTTGCTGTGACCTGGCATCTGCCGGCACCCATGAGCGCAGCCACCCCTCGACCACGTCCGGGGCTTTTCCGGCACAAGCCAAGCGGACACCATTGGTATAATTGCGGTCCGTTCCGCCGACGGCGTCATTCTCCCATTGAAACGTAATCGCATCGCACCAGCCCGCGTCTTGATGTGACGCAGCTCCCGCCGAAGCAGTCGTCGAGACTGCCCCCATACAGAGGGCCAACAGGAATCCAATGCTTGAGACGGCACCCTTCATCGAGCCCCCCAACTCTTTTTCTTGCTTGCTTCAGGCGGCCCTTGCGGTCGGCCCGCGGAGCATTGTCGGATCAGATCACTCCAACCGGCCCTACTAACGTCGGACCGTCCCCACGATCTTCCCGACATGCTCCGCTTTCGACAAGCGCTCCAGCGCGTGCCTTAGTCCGGCAAAGGCGAAATCCTGTTCGTCGATGACCGGCCTCACCTTATATACGTTCATTGCCTGCACCATATTCCGAAACATCGCGCAACTGCCGACCGTAACGCCTTGAAGGCGAACATGACGCGTCACCACGCGCGCGAGCTGAACTTGGGAAACGGCACCACCGAGTACGCCGATGAGGCTGATGCGGCCGCTTGGCCGAATGGCGGCGATCGAGCGCTCCAATGTGCCGGCCCCGCCGATATCGACGATGTGATCGACGCCTCGGCCTTCAGTGATGTCCCGCGTGCGCTTTTGCCAATCCGGCTCGGACCGGTAGTTGATCAGATGATCGGCACCGAGCGTCTTGGCGTATTCCAGCTTTGCATCGCTCGACGAGATCAGGATTGTCTCGGCGCCCGCCATCTTCGCAAACTGAAGCGCAAACATCGAAACGCCGCCGGTTCCTTGCAGGAGCACGGTCTCCCCTGCCCGAACCCTTCCTTCCTCGACCACCGCATTCCACGCAGTCACCGCAGCGCAGGGCAAGGTTGCCGCCTCCTCGGCCGTCATATGCACCGGCGCCTTGACCACAGCCGCCGGGACGGCCATCAGCTCGCACATCGTCCCGTCGATCATGCCGCCGTGAGCGCCCGCATGCGTGTCTGCCCCAGCCGTGCCATGCAGCCAGGTGCGGCTATAGGCAGGGCAGACAAGATCGCCGGCGACCAAACGCCTGACATTGGCGCCGACGTCGATAATACGCCCTGCCCCGTCGCAAAGCGGGATGAGCGGCAGCTTCCCCGCCATGCGCCCATAGCCGCCCTCCACCAGGATGCGGTCGCGCGGGTTGATCGACACCGCCTCCATCCGTATCAGAACCTCATCGGGCCCGATCTTCGGATCGGGAAGCTCAACCTCGCGCAGGTTCTCCAGTCCAAAGTCGTCTTCGAGGCGTATTGCCTTCACGTCTTTCTCCTCCCCATATCCAGTGCATGGCATCGCGCCCCGGGACCTACGCAATGCAGGGGCCATCGATCACCGAGGCCGCTCAAAAGCCGGAAGGCGGGACGGCAGCAGCGGAGACCCGGCCAGCATCGCTACTCAATTTCTCTGGGAAAAACGGCGGCCGACCAGTGCTGATGCGATATTCACTTTTTGAATGTCGATCGACCCGCCGGCAATACCCCACCCCCAGCCGTCCCGCATCTTCTGCTCGATCGGGTACGACGTCGAAAAGCCATAGCCGCCCATAAGCTGCATTGCCTTGCCGGTCACCTCGCGCACCATCTCATTGGCAAAGCATTTGGCGATCGAGCTGTCCGCAATCGAGGGAAGCCCGGCTTCCGCGTTGACCACGGCGCGATAGAGAAGGAGGCGCGCCGCATCGAGCTTCATCTTCATCTCGGCCAGGGAAAGCTGCACGGCTTGAAAATCCACCAGCGGCTTGCCGAACTGCTGCCGCTCTTGAACATAACCCAGCACATGATCGAACGCCGACTGCGCGATTGCCAAGCTCATGGTGGTGTTCCCCAAGCGCTCCAGATCGAACGCCTCCATCAGCTGTCTGAAGCCTCCCGCAGGGACAATCAGATTGTCCGCCGGCACTTCGACCTCGTCGAAAAACATGTCGGCGCTCGTTACCCCACGAAAGCCCATATGCCGCTCGCGTTCACCGAAGGTCAGCCCGGCGGCCGCGCGCTCGACGAGAACCGCGCCGATACCCTTCGCCCCCACCTCTTCGGACATCCGACAATAGACGACATAGGCATCCGCGTGCCCGGCCCCTGAGCACCAGCGTTTTTGTCCGTTGATCACGATCTTGTCGCCGATGCGATTAGCTCGCGTACGAAGATCGGTCAGCGCGCTGCCGGCATCCGGCTCGGACATGGCGACCGCGATCATCATCTCCCCCCGGCAGACCTCCGGGATCACCCGCGTCTTCAAGACTTCGGGTGCAAAATGCTGAATGGCGAGCACCGGTCCGAAGCATGATTCGAACACCGGGAACGCCACAGCCGGCGAGATCTTGGCAATCTCCTCCAGCACCAGCACCGCCTCCAGATGTCCCAGTCCGGCCCCGCCAAGTTCAGCGTCCAAATTGACCCCGAGAAACCCGGTTTTTTCGAACTTTTTGATGACATCGCGAGAAGGCGGCTCGTCATGTTCCTCGCAATATCGCGCAATATCGGGCAGCTCGGCCGCCGCGAACCGCCGAGCGGTTTCCTTAAGCGCCCGCTGCTCCTCACCCAATGAAAAATCCATCCCATAATCCTACTGATCGTTACTTGGCCCGGTTGAAGAGAAAGGTTTCACAGCTGGAGGCTGAAGGCAATTCAGCTTGCCGTCTGGAGGCCAGTGGAAATGAGCTGGCTTGTTTCCCTGCCGGCCTGGCCGCAGAAAGGAGCCAGCTTCATGTCAGGAGGCCGGGCCATGCTCCACCGCTTGAAACGGAGGTGGACGAGGACAGCTCAGAGAATCCAATTTTAGTTTATTTGCCCCAATAAAAAACCGAATATTATACAATATACACCTAAGGATTCTCAAAAATGCCATTTAAAATATTCAACAATAATGAGCATGTATCAAAAACTTTACAATTGTCAGAACACTTCGCACATCTAATACTTGATCATTCATTTAACATATTGAAATACATACTAATTTTATAGTGGCACGATGATTGCTAGATAGTACCGGAGTGTCATCGTGCAAATGCACGCCTGCCAATGATGAGAATGGGATGTCTATGATGTTCAAACGTTTTTCTGGTGCAATCGCCGGCTTGGTCGCGGCAATGGGCTCGATCGGTGCAGCCCATGCCGTCGTGATCAATCCCGGTTTCGAAACAGGCGATCTGACCGGTTGGGCCTCGATCGGCGATGTCAGCATCGTTGATTCCACCTTCGGCAGCGGTCCGAGCGAGGGAACTTTTCAAGCGCTCCTAACCACCGGAGCAGGTGCCGTCGGTGTTGCCGATCTCGAGGGATTTTTGGGCGTAGAATCCGGTGCCTTGTCGACGTTTAGCGGCGAAACCGTTACCCAAGGATCCGCCATCAAGCAGACGGTGACGGTTACACCTGGGGAGACCCTGTCATTCGATTTTAACTTTCTGACTGACGAGATCGACGCACCAGGTGTGTTCAACGATCTTGGGTTTGCAATCGTCAACTCCACATTCGATGTCCTCGCAGACACATTTTCGCCCTTGATTCCATCGACGACCATCTTTGATGACGAAACCGACTTCCAGAACTTTCTCAATGGTCCGTTTATCCTGGGGGATACGTTCACCGTGGCCTTCGGTGTCGTCGATGTCGGCGATACGGTCTTCGACTCAGCTCTACTTGTGGACTCATCGGCCTCGACCGCCGTTCCCGAACCGGCGACCCTGAGCTTTCTCGGCATAGCCCTCATCGGTGCGGGCTTCGCTGCACGCCGCCGGTCACGGAAAGCGCTCGCATAACGAGCCCTCCACGCTGGCTGCTTGGCAAGCATCGCATCGCCGAACCTGCAGGCATGCATTAACTGGTACAATAGGGTAGCCGAAAAAGGGCTACCCTATTGCCTCTGTCCAAGAACCAACGAACCCGTGACCCGCAGTTTCCCTGACCTTCTGGCTTCCAACCTTGCCCTCCTGATCAACGCCCGGAAGCCAAATCCATCCCGCATGTCACATAGCCGAGCCTCAATGATCCTCCATGATCATGTCGGATGCTTTCTCGCCGATCATGATCGAGGCGGCATTGGTGTTGCCGGAGATCATGGTGGGCATGATCGAGGCGTCGGCGACACGCACGCCGGACAAACCATGGACCCGCAGCCGGTCGTCGACCACGGTCGTTCGTCCCGCCGGACCCATGCGGCAAGTACCGATCGGATGATACGCCGTTTCGGCGCTCTCCCTGATCCAGGCGAGAATCTCGTCGTCGGAAGCAACGGCAGAGCCGGGGGAAAGCTCTTCGCCTCTTATCGGGTCCATCGCCTTGGCTCCCGCAAGCCGGCGCAGCAAACGAACGCCGTCGATCATCGTCTGCCGGTCCAGCGGATCGGACAGAAAGTTGAAGCGAATAGCTGGATGCTCTCTCGGCTCCGGCGAGCGGATATGGATCGAGCCCAGGCTTTCCGGGCGAAGCTGATAGCAGGCCATGGTCATGCCGGGCTCGTCATGCATCTGACGCAGCTTGGCACTCTTGATCGTATAGGGAACTAGATGAGACTGGATATCCGGAAGGTCAAGTTCCTTCCTGGTCTTGAAAAATCCGATCAGAGGAGCGGACGGCAAGCTCAGAAACCCACCGCGGCCTGCTGCGTAACGCAGCGCTTCGCGGACCTTGCCGAGGCCGCGCATGCGCTCGTTATAAGAGAGGCCGGGCATGGTAATCCGCCATTGAATGCGCGCGTTGATATGATCCCTCAGATTTTCACCGACCCCCTCCAGCGGATGACGCACCTCGATGCCCTGGCGCTTCAGCACTGGAGGATCGCCGATGCCGGAGAGTTCGAGGATCTGTGGCGAGGCCACCCCACCCGCCGAGACGATCACCTCCTTGCCCGCCCTAGCCTCGATCATCTCGCCTTTGTGCTCATAGACAACGCCAACACAGCGGCTGCCGTCGAGCAGCAGACGGTGGACCATCGCCTCGGTCTTGATCCTGAGATTGGGACGTTTTTTCGCCGGCCGGAGATAGCAATGTGCCGTGCTCATGCGGCGTCCATTGCTGATGGTCACCTGGGTTTTGCAGATTCCCTCCTGCGAGGCGCCATTATAGTCGGGGTTCCTGGGAATGCCGATCTCCTGGGCTGCGGCGAACAGTGCATCATAAAGGGGATTTTGATCCAGCACCTCGGAAACCCGAAGCGGACCGCCTTTCGCCCGGAAGTCATCTCCCTCCGGCTCGAAGTTTTCCATCCGCCTAAAGATGGGCAGCACATCCTCGAAGCTCCAGCCACGATTGCCAAGCTGCGCCCAGCTATTGAAATCCAGCGGCTGCCCGCGCACAAACACCAGGCCGTTGATCGAACTCGACCCGCCCAGCATTTTTCCCCGCGGCACAGGTATTTTCCGGCTCGCGGTCCCCTCCTCCGGCTCGGAGAAGTAGCGCCAGTTCACGCCCGGATGATCGATGAAGAGGCCGAAGCTGACCGGAATCCCAGCAAAAGGGTGGCTCGCCCGCCCTGCTTCCAGCAACAGCACCGACCAGCGTCCATTCTCGGTCAACCGACTCGCCAATGCTGCTCCGGCCGAACCGCCGCCGACCACGATGAAATCCGGACGCTCCCCTGCCATGCCGCCACCTCCCTTTTTTCACCATTGTCAGGAGGTTTGGTACACTCGACAAGATGCCGCGCAGGGCGAAACAAAAAAGCATACTCTGAGACTTATTCTAAACGGCAGCCCCGCAGGACAAATTACCCAATGGAAACAATGCATTGACAAAGAGTATCAATGTAAGAGCCTCATAAAACAACCTTAATGCGGACAATAGTATCCCCAAAGAACGAATTTGGGGTGGATCTGTCTAAAATTTTCTGTAGAATTTATTCACATTCTCGTCATAACCCGATCTTAAGATCGCTCGCGTAACGTGAGCCAAAGAAGCGCCCGTCAACCAACTAAAAACGCTCTGTCGGAGTTCAACTATTGGTAGATCTCTGCCCTTTTTCTTCTCGAATATTTGGCTACGCTGTTGCCGGATTCGGCCCAGCCGGCTGTGGTTTCCTGCTCCATGCGATCAAGTCAAACGCCATCGAGAGCCTGGTCGATCAAGGCCTGGTGATCATCGATCGGTCTTCCACACCGGGACCGGGTAAGGTCGGCGACTACCAGTTGACCGGCAATTCTCTGTCCCGGGCCTTTCTGGACTGCGTCGACGATCCGGCGCTGGCCTGGCTATTCGATGATCTTTTGGAATCCGAACCATCGATCAAACAGCTACGCGCGCTGGAATATGAAGCGCCACCGCTGGACATCGTCGGCCGTTTTCTAAGAATGATGGCCAAGACGACCATCGACTACCTGGTCGAGGAGCACGATGTTCCGGTCTTGCTGGAAACCGATATCGATCGCCTTCAGCGACGCGCCGAAGGCCACTACGTTCTGAACCTCCGCTGCCGGCGTTCCGGGAAAGCCCTCGCAATATCCGCGAGAAACGTGATTTCCGCCCTGGGCGGTCGCCAGTCGATGAAAGTCGTCGAGGAAACCGAGGTCGCGCCGGGCATCGCGCTGGGCACATCCACTGATCATCTCATGGTGTCCGACACCTTTCTCATGATGACAGACGAGGAGATCAGGAGCGCCATACCGATCCGGAACGGCGAAGCGGCCGATATCGTCGTCGTCGGCGGATCCCATAGCGCGATCTCGACGGTGGATCGTCTTTGCCAGGCCCTTGCCCCCGCCGGGCTGAAGCGCCTTACCATGCTCCACGCTTCACCGCTTCGCCTCTATTACGCCTCGGCCGAGGAAGCGCGCGCCGACAATTACCCGTTTCTCGACCCCGAAGACATCTGCGCCATGAGCGGGCGGGTCAACCGCTTTGGCGGCCTTCGCTACCGATCCCTCGACGTCGCAAAGTCGATCCTGAAAACCGGAGGCATGCCCGAGCACGACGTCGAGATTCACTGGATGCCGCTGAAGTTGACCGATCAGGCGACCATCACCACGACCCTTCGACAGGCGCCGGCTGTCATCGCCTGCATGGGCTATCAAGCCAACTTGCCGCCGCTGATCGACGACCTCGGCGGCGATATTCCTCTTTGCAATTGGCCGCGTGGGGTCGAGGTCGACGAAAGCGGCCGGGTCATGACCGTCTGTCAGGGGCCGCTGCAGGGCCTCTATGCGATCGGTATCGGCTCCACCCTGCTCAGACGATCGGAAGCCATCGGCGGCGAGCCATCCTTTCGCGGCGTGGCCGACGGTGTTTGGCTTTATCACAATCACGGCGGCCGCGTGATTTTGGACACGCTCATGAGTCATCAGTCAAAACAAAGAAAAAACATCATTTCAACGGAACGGGTTACCAGCAATGCCCCAGTCTACAAATAGTAACAAAGTCACCGTTACGACCGCAGCCGACAGCGGCTATTTCGAGATGTTCCAGGGGATGCTGCATTCCCTTAGACGATTCGAGTCCGGCAGAGCGCTGGATGTCCATGCCTTCGATCTCGGCCTCAAGGATCATGAGCGCGCATGGCTGGAAAACGAGGGCGTCGTCTTTGCAAAGCCTCAGTGGCATATGGGCCTGAAGGACGGGATGATGCCCTATTGGCATCTTGCCGAAGTCGTTCGTCCCTATGTCCGCGACTATTTTCCGGGCTATGAGCACTATATGTGGCTCGACCCCGATCTCTGGCTGCAGGACGGCAGTGTTATTGATCGCCTGATCGAAGGATCCTCTGAGGTCGGCGCCGCGATCGCCCATGAGGCCGATCAAGCTTACAAGTTCCAGGCTTGGCATTTCGGCTGGAATCTCAAGCATAAAATCCTGGGCATGGGGCTGATACGCGGCCTCACGCTGATGATCAAGCCGCAACTCAATTGCGGCGTCTATTGCATGGCTGCCGATGCGCCTCACTGGAAGGCCTGGGCCGGGCGGCTGAAGCGGTCCGTCGATGCGACCTGCCGGGTCGCCCCCCACAGCCAGTTCACGTTCAATGAAATCTATTATTGCGATAAGCTGCCGATGAAAATCTTGGATTCGGCCGATAACTGGATCTGCGATCGGGCACCGCCTGTCTGGAATGACGAGAAGCAAGTCTATTGCAAGCCCTATGCCCCCTATAAGCCACTCGCCCTGTTACATCTGGCGGGGCCTGCCAAGAACCGGTGCTATACGATCAAGACCACATCAGGCTCGGAACGGCCTGACGTCAGCTTAAAATATCCGACACCTCTGGATGTCCCCGCCACCGCCTAAGACGGAAGGCTGCCAATAGCGTCGTCAAGGTTGACTTAGGCTGAACCAGATCCCACGAATAGCGGCTCGCCCCATTTCTTGATGAGCCGCTATTCGAAGGATGAGCAAGCATGCCGTCAGTCCCCAACATCGCCTATGTCAACGGCGAGTTTCTTCCCGAGGATCAGGCGAAGGTTTCGATCTTCGATCGCGGCTTCCTGTTCGGCGATGGGATCTACGAGGTCACGCCGGTGATCGATGGGCGGCTTGTGGATCGCACGGCCCATATGAGCCGGCTGAAAAGATCACTCGGCGAGGTCCGCATCACCCCGCCCATCCCCCTCGACGCCATCGATCGGCTGCAAGCCGACCTGGTGGAGAAGAACAACATCACCGAGGGTCGGGTCTATCTTCAAGTGAGCCGCGGCGTCGCCGAACGCGACTTCCCCTTTCCCAGGGATCCCAGACCCTCCTTGGTCATGTTCGCGCGTCAAGTGCCGTTTCTCGATACCGAGGCGTCGAGGCGCGGCATTCGGGTCAAGACCGTGCCGGATCTCCGCTGGAAACGCCGGGACATCAAGACAGTGATGCTGCTCGCCTCCGCCATGGCCAAGCAGGAAGCAATCGAGGCGGGCTTCGACGATGCCTGGATGGTCGAAGACGGGCTCGTGACCGAGGGCAGCTCCAACAATGCCTACATCGTCAAGGACGGCGTGGTCCAGACACGCCATCTCTCCACTGACATCCTCCCCGGCTGCACCCGCCGCGCCCTTTTGGACCTGGCATCCGAGACTGATGTCCGTATCCTGGAGAAACCGTTCACGCCCGAAGAAGCGAGGGCAGCCGACGAAGCCTTCATCACCTCCGCCACCAATCTTGTCATGCCCGTGGTCGGCATCGATCAAACCACCATCGGCAGCGGCCTGCCAGGCCTCCTCACCATGCGCTTGCGCGACCTCTACATCAAGCAAGCGCGACGCGGATAGCGTTTCGTCAAGAGCGCATCAGTGTCTCACTGCACTTCAACGCACCCTTGCCTGAAACGAAACCTCGCAAGACTAGGCCGCATGCCTTCATGCCAAGCGACGTCGATCGACATCTAGAGCGTTTTCGGTTGAGGTTTACGCGGTGCCAGCCCTCTCCCCCGCCCCCCCCAACGTACCGACCGTATCGGGTGGTTGGGCGGGGGAGAGGGCTGGGTCGATCTGACCCGGAAATGCTCTAATGAAGTGGACATCCCACTAAACTATGCCGCCTTGGCGCTGCTCGGCTGAAAGGATTTCCAGCGCCATTCTAAGGAGGCGTTCGGAGGCTTCCTTGGTCATGAAGCCGGCATGGGGCGTAAGCGTGGTGTTGGAGAGCTTGGCAAGAGGGTGAGACGCATCGATCGGCTCATCTTCGAAGACGTCGAGCGCTGCGTGAGCGATACGGCCGGTCTGCAGGAGATCGATCAGCGCTGCTTCATCCAGCACGGCACCGCGCGCAGTGTTGACGAGGATTGCGTGCTTGCCCAGGAGGCCAAGGCGCCTTCGATCGATCAATCCCTTGGTGTCGTCGTTCAGAGCAACGTGAAGTGAAATGACATCGGCATTCGTCAGGAGATCATCCAGCTCGGCATAGGTCGCTGGCAGACCGTCCGGCAGGCCGCTTCGGTTCCACGCAGTCACCGTCATGCCGAGTGCTGCCCCGAGCTTGACCATCTCCTGCCCGATACCGCCCGTACCGACGACGCCAAGCGTCTTGCCGGCAAGTTCGATCCCGTCCATGGGCTCGAAGCTGCCGGCCCTGAGTGCCCGGTCCATTGAGGCGACTTTTCGCGCAGCAGCGAACATCAATGCCACGGCATGTTCGGCAACGCTGCGATCGCCATAGCTGCCATAGGCACGAACGCGAATGCCATGGCGCTTGGCAGCCTCCAGATCGATAAAGCTCGCGGCACCAAGGCCGAGGAAGACGATGGCTTCGAGATTGGGACAGGCCTTCAAAAATGCCTCGTCCATCTTGGTGTGATCGTTCAGCGCAAACCGAGCATCCTGGAGAAGCACGATCGCCTCCTCGGCCGTCGGACTGCCGACATTGATCTCGAGATCGGGGACGATCCGGGCAAGATCCTGCTGGTAGAGGTCATAAAGGAAAGGAGGGCAATCGACGAAGACTGCTTTGCCGCTTGATGCCATGACGCTGTCGCCTCCACTGCAAGGATGAAATTTTCGCCTTTTATAGATCCGGAACGCAGAACTAACAAAGGGGACCGAGGTCCCTCGCCATGTGCTCGATGAAAGCGGTTGGGTCGATGCTGCTCGGCCAGCCATCCTCGAACAGATCGCGATAGAGATCGAGCCATGCAAGATCGCCCTCATGCCAATAGGAGAGTGCCATCTGATGCACCATCGGCTTCATCGGCGGCAGCGTGTTGTAGTCGGCGCCGGGCGGTCCATCCCGGCCGGGCAGTTGGCGGCGCTCGCCAAGCCAGCCCTGAAAAATATAGAAGGCGTCGCTCGGAGGAAGAAAAGCGAGCGGCGGGTCGATGGCAATGGCTGGGTCGGTCATATCGTCGGCGGCAAGCCAGGGTGCTGCGCCATCACCGACCATGTAGCGAGCCCCTTCCAGATCCATGAACGACATTGCCCGCCGGGTGGTCGGCACCGGTTGATGCGGATAGAGCTCGTTCGAGCGGTTCGCAACATCCACCTCGATCCGCCCATCCCGCGGCAGCAGCAAGCGCCCAGCGCCCGCTCCACCGCCAAGCAGATAAGTGCGCTGGTAATTATGCTGCTGAAAGATCGCCGCGAGCGGCAGAAACGCGCCTTCATCGACGGATGCAAGAGCGAGGGTGACCGCGGTGTAGTGATCGAGCTGATGCCAATCGTCAAGATCGATGAACAGCCCGAGCGCCGCCGCCTGCCACCACGGCACCCCCGCCGGCAGGCCCGAGGTTCGAAAGACCAGGTGATAGCTGAGAAAGGTCAGCTGGATCGGCCCCCGGCAACCAGGCCAGGCGATGTTTTCCTTGGCGATCCGGCCGTAGACAGCGGGGCTGGTTGACCTCTCTTCCGGCCGGTGGGTAAAAACCATGGTCGGATCGAGCTTGTTCGCATTCAAAAGCTCAGACGTGACCTCGTTGCTGATCAGGCGCTGGTCGCCACCCACCAGATTGCCTTGCGCAATATAGTCGGCATAGAAATCGATCGGCCCCTCATGACCATCCGGCAGATAGAAACGCGGTTTGTACTGCGTGAGGAGCGCTTGCTGCTCCGCCGTCGGCAGCCCGTCGGCCGGCGGGTTGGCGGCATACCACTCGGCAAAGCCCGGATATTGCGAGAAGTTGAAATCCCGATCACTGCATGCCGTCACCGTCACCGCACAAGCGGCGATGACAAACATCCGGGAGAAGTGATCGGCAAGTTGCTTTTCCTGGAACATGGACGGCGTTTTTCTTGTTAAAGGTGTCGCCGCTCATCCCTTTCACGATCGCCGACATTTTCCAAAGAAAAAATGACCTTTGTGACGCCGGTTACATACCTCACAGCCGAAGTGTCGAATAACCACGATCAAGAAGACGCATTCGACAACGCTCTTTTTCGAGGAACAGGCCATGTTGAAAAGCAGCCCTATTTATCTGGCCGGCTGGCTCATTGCAGCAACCGTCCTCCTGTCGCTGGCCAGCTTGACGGCCGAAACATTGCCGGCACAGAGCGGTATTGTTTCCTTGGAGGCATGGTAGCGGCCACAGCGTGTGGCAGCCGTCACGCCTTGCACTGTCGCCGAGAGAATTTAACCGGGGATCAGTGAGGTGTCCGTCTTTTTGGGCCGGCTGACAGTTCGAGGTGAATCATTCCGCCATCGGTAGCCGTCCGTGTATGGTTTTGGTCATGACGGATATCCAGGATCATGGGACCGCTGGCTTCAAGCCGGCAATCGAGAAAATCGCTTGTGACCACCCGTTGCCCCGGAACCCCGCCAGTAAGCGCGAAGGTAGCCTCGTCCCTGCCGTCACCGATGGTGCAGTGGCCGGCAAAGGTCGTGCCGGGATCGCCTGAAAAGGACAGATGGTAGGATGCTGCCCACGCGTCGTGGGTGACAGCGACCAAAAAGCAAATCAGCGTCAGGACGAGACAGATCAGGTTCAGAGCGCGCGCCTTCGCCAAGGCTATACCCGCCTCAGCCGCCGGTCTGGGTGACACTCATGGAAATGCCGCCGGTCTGGATGACATCCGGTCCCACCAGGCCCGTGCCGTTCTGGATCAGCGTGAACTCGTTACCACTGCCAAACTGCAGAATTTCAGCCTGATTGTTGCTACCGTTTTGATCGATAGTGGCCTGATTGTCGCTGTCGAACTGCAGGATGGAGGCCTGGTTGCCTTGGCCGCGCTGCCTGACCGTCGCGACATGGCCCTGGCCCTGCTGTTCGACCATCGCGACCTGTTGGACATCATTCTGCGTGATCGTCGCTTCATGCCCCGTACCATCCTGGAAGAGATTGGCTTCATGCTCCGAGCCATCCTGCACAACGGTAAAGCGATGGCCACTGCCCGAAGCACCGATCAGCGCCTCATGACCTAGCCCGTTTTGTTCGAGACTACCGTCATGATCGTTGCCGCTGAGCAGTAGGGTTGCCGCATGACCGGCCCCCTCCTGCCGGATCAGCGTGGTGATCTCATCACCATCCTGCAGAAGATAAAGCTCGTGATGATCGCCGGTCTGCACGATATCGACGTCACTATCATTCCCGAGTTGATTCACCTTGACATTGCTCTGAGCAAGCGCTGCACCCGGCAAAAGCAGTATTGCGACAAGAAGGAAAGGCAATGTGCAACGAGCAGGCATGGCGTTGTCTCCGTAGCGTATCTTGGAAAAAAAAGGAGAAGAGAGCATGGGACGATCACTCGCCCCATGCTCGAGGTTAGAAGAAGTTAGATCCGTCAGCGTTATGAGGACGTCAAAACACCTTCTTGTTTATTCGGCTGCGGCTCACGACAACCTTTAATTCTGGCTTACGGTAGTATTGCCACCGATGCCGCTCTGAGTGATGGTGATGGTGGCGCCATCGGCAACACCTGTGTTCTGCGTAGCAGAAGCCGTATTCTCGGAGCCGCCCTGACTGATATCGATGGTGGCGCCATCGGCAACACCTGTGTTCTGCGTAGCAAATGCCGTATTCTCGAAGCCGAGTTGGCTGACCATGACGAAGCTATCGGTCCCGTCTTGAATCACTGTAGCCATGTTCATGTCCATTGGTGAGCCGTCCGCTCCCTGATCGACATCAGCTTCGTTACCCGTACCGCCCTGTGAGACGGAAGCCATGTTCCCCGCGCCCCATTGACCGATGTCGGCGGTGTTGTCGTCCGCCGTTTGATTGACGGTTGCCATATTGCCATCGCCGACTTGGAGAAGGGTGACGTCGGAATCAGCGGCTGTCTGAGTGATATCGGCCTGGTTCGCTTCGCCCATCTGGGTTGCCAGAACCGTGCTGAAGCCACCCAAGGCTTCCTGATCGATAAAGATGCTGTTGCCGTCACCTAGTCCATCCTGGACAACCATGATTG
Source organism: Geminicoccaceae bacterium (assembly GCA_965204405.1). Classification (GTDB taxonomy): domain Bacteria; phylum Pseudomonadota; class Alphaproteobacteria; order Geminicoccales; family Geminicoccaceae; genus JANQPX01. The sequence continues at coordinate 1,961,217 of CBDBEN010000005.1, read as the reverse complement.
TGCTGTCGTCATCGCTGGTCTGATTGATGAAGACATTCACGCCGAGAGCCGCGCCGCCACCGACAGAACCAGGTGCATCCGCGCCGTCGCCGGTCTGAGTGACAGAGATCGCCGATTCAGTGCCGGGTGCACTCTGGTTGATAATATTGACACTGCCCTCACTGCTGTCATCGACCGTCGTCGTCTGATCAGCCAACGCGTTGCCGGCACTGAGAGCAAAAACACTTACACCTACGAGAAGAAACCTGCGCATAAGGAATTTCCTTTTATGTTTGCGGCCGCTTGGTCGCGATCGCCGGCTGCGGCCTCCGGCCGGCGATCGACTAGGCGAGCGATGGTCGCTCGCTTTGTTCGGGGATGGCTTGGTCCGGCGGTCAGGCGGCCTCGGACGTGCCTTTGATTTCGTGGGCTTGTGACAGGACCTGGCGCTGCTGCCGCAGGCGGCGGGTCTCGGTGTTGAACGGGACGAGAAGCTGCATCAGCGCGTCCAGGCTGGCGGCGTCGATCTGCCGGTTGGCGGGGATCTCCTGATCGGCGGGCTTGGATGCTGAGCGCTTTTGCGCGGCAAGCCTGATCCGCTGCTGCTCCCGTGCCTGCAACTCCAGGCTCCTGCGCTTGGCTTTTCGTGCAGCAATCAGGTTAGCGAGCTGCCGGTCGGTCAAGAGCGCCTGGGCAGGTCCCTCGGTGGAGGCGGCGAGCATCAGGTCCTCTTCCTTGTCGGCGAGATAGAGCTGGGTTTCCAGTTTGCCGGCGATCTCGTCCTCGAACTGCCAAAGACCTTCGAGAGCGCCTTCGATGATCAGCGCGCGCACGGTATGCTCGATGGCTTGAGCAAGGGCGATCTGGCCGGGCTCGTTGACGGTGTAGCCCGCCTCGCCTTCGAGCAGCTTTTGAAACGCGATGAACTTGAACACGCCGCCGCGCACGCCGTAGGAGGCGACGGTCTTTCTGGTCATCACCGACTTCAGGATCTCGCCGGTCTGGGACGAGATGGCATTCAGATAGACGGTCACTGTGTCCTGGCGGTACTGCACATCACCGCCGATACCGAGATAACGGGCACCCAGCCCCCCGGTCACGGTGTTGCTGTCATAGCCGACGATACCGCCGTCCAGGATCACGCCCGCGAACAGGAGCGACGGAAGGCCGGGCTGGGCTTTGCCGGTCTGCTCGGCGACCCGCCCACGGGTCTCGCGGATGATCTGGCGCTCCTTCAGGAGATGGTCGAGATTGGCGCGCTGGATCACCTGGAACCAGCCCCCGCTGCTAGCGTCCTTCAACGCCTTCACCAGCATCCAGACCGCACCCTGGGTGACCGCTCTCGAATTGGTCGAGACCGTTTCGGTCGGCTTGAACTGGCCGGTCAGGTCCGGATAGCCGTAGACCGCGACCGGTACCGGCCTTGCAGGCGCCGGCAGGTTGCGCAGCGTTTCATAGGTCGCCGTCGTCTCCACAGAGGTCGGTGGCGCTGTCGGGATCATCGGTGGGTGCGGCGCACAGGCGGCCAGCGTTGCCGCAAGGCAAGGCAGAAACAGTGTAAGCTTGGACATCATGGGCTCTGGCTACTCGACGTTCAGCACGGGAACTTCGATCGTCGTCGTCGAACCGTCGCCGAGGTTGCTGATCTGCAGGGTAATGACCTCCAGCCCGCGCACGAAGCTGACCTGCTGGTCGCCAACCGTGAAGGTGCCGTTGTCCTGGGGATTGTCACCGAAGATCGCTTCTTGGACCTGGGTGGCGAGACTGCTGAACAGCCGGCTTTGCAGGGAGCGCACGAACTGCTCGCTCAGATCCCGCTCCGCGCGCTGGGCCGTGTAGGGGTTCTGCGCATTGGCGGTGCTCAGGAGGATCCCGTCATTGAAGGGATTGCCGCCGAAATTCGGGTTGATCGGCTTGAACACGATCTCACCGCCATGGGCAGTGCCGGAGAAGGCCCACAGTACGCAAATGACATAAGCGGCCTTGGCGCCGATGGGCGCAATAAATGACCATAGGGACCTTGGCGCTGCATGACCTGGCAAAGGAAATTCTGAAGTCTCTGCGGTAGAATTCCACTTTGAAATTTTGCCATCGGCAAAACGAAAGATCATCGTCAATGTCCTCACTGCAATCCGGTGAGGGCAAACTACACGATAACCTCTCTATACATTTTGAAGGGCGGAAATTTATGTGCCGTGAGTTCTTTAGAAATCTTTTACCATAGCAGGAGCCCCTTCATTTCCATGACATCCCAATCCTCCCGAATTCAGGCGTCCAGACACCAAGCTTTCGAAAGAATCAACAATATCGTGCGAGCCGTCGCCTTCTGATAGGGAAACGCTCTGGAGAATTTCCGCCCGATGCCCTAAACGGGTGTGTTTGGCAGGAGGGAGACGGGACATGGCTTCGAGTGAGGTTTCAGGGGCGGAGCCCAAGCGCACACCATTGTTCGATCTGCATGTCGAGCTTGGCGGCAAGATGGTGGATTTCGCCGGCTGGTCGATGCCGGTGCAATATCCCGCCGGGATCATGGCCGAACACCGTCAGTGCCGGGAGCAGGCGGCCCTGTTCGACGTCTCTCATATGGGCCAGGTCGAACTCCGAGGCGAGACGGCCGCGACCGAGCTGGAAAAATTGGTGCCAAGCAGCATCACGACCCTTAAAGACGGCAAGGCGCGCTACACCGTTTTTACCGATGAGACGGGCGGCATCCTCGACGATCTGATCGTCTCCAATGCCGGGGATCATTTGTTCCTTGTGGTCAACGCGGCCATGCGTGATCAGGATATCCCCCACATGCGCCGCCATCTGCAGGGCGTCGAGCTGATCGAGTTCACCGATCGTGCCCTTCTTGCGCTGCAGGGACCGGCCGCAGGTGCCGCCCTCGCGGATCTTGCGCCGGCTTCGGCAGATCTCCGCTTCATGGAGACGGCGGTCATGCCGGTTGCCGGCGCCGATTGCAGAGTTTCCAGGCTGGGCTACACCGGTGAGGACGGCTTCGAAATCTCGGTGGCGGCGGATGCCGCTGCCGGCCTCGCCAAGCAGCTTCTGGCCGATGAGCGGGTGGCACCTGCGGGCCTCGGCGCCCGTGACAGCCTTCGCCTCGAAGCAGGGCTTTGTCTCTACGGCAACGACATCGACACAACGACCTCGCCCGTTGAAGCGCAGCTCAACTGGATCCTGCAAAAGCGGCGCCGCGAGGCGGGCGATTTTCCAGGTGCCAAGCGCATTCTCGCCGAGTTCGCCGATGGGCCCTGCAGAAAGCTGGTCGGCATTCAGCCGGACGGCCGGGCACCCGCCCGCGAAGGTACGGAAATCTGCGATGCGGAAGGCACCGTCATCGGCAAGATTACCAGTGGCGGCTTTGGCCCGACGGTCAACGGCCCGGTCTCCATGGGTTATGTAGAAGCTGGCCACGCCGCCCCGGATACGCCCGTCGATCTCATGGTGCGCGGCAAACCCAGACCCGGCAAGATCGTCGCCCTACCCTTCACCCCTCACCATTACCTGCGCTAGGGCAATGACAACGTCGTCCGAATCTCTCAGGCTTGAGCAAATTGGCGTCGACCCGTTGGCGTATCGTCGAGGTTCGGACGACTGAAATCTTTCACATCAAACGCACGACTAATCTATCGAAGGAGCAATACCGATGAGCACCTATTACACCGACGATCATGAATGGATCAAAGTCGAGGGTGAAACCGCAACGGTGGGCATTACCAGCCATGCAGCCGAGCAGCTTGGCGAGATCGTCTTCGTCGAGGTCAAAGAGAGCGGCAGCCAGATCAAAAAGGGGGAAGAGTTCGGCACGATCGAGAGCGTGAAGGCCGCAAGCGAGGTGTTCGCCCCGGTTGACGGCGAGGTCACCGAGGTTAATGGCGAGCTTGAAGCCAACCCGAGCCTGATCAACGAGAGTGCCGAAGACCAAGGCTGGCTCTGCCGGGTCAAGCTTGCCGATGCCGGACAGCTCAAAGGCCTCATGGATCATGATGCCTATCAAAAACTGATCGCCGACTGACCTGCTAGCCCTTGTCCGGATCCGGCCTCTTTCTTGTGATGGGCCGGATCGGAGCGATGGCTGATTGTCCTGTTCGAGGAAATGCCCCAGCACGCGAGGCCCATTCGTTATGATGACCGTTGAACCTGCTCTCCAAGATCTCCAGACCGACAGCGATTTTCTGCCGCGGCATATCGGACCGCGACCGGAACAGATCGAAGAGATGCTGGGCATGCTGGGGGCAAAATCGCTGGATTCTCTGATCGATCGCATCGTCCCGGACAAGATCCGTTCCAAGCAGTCGCTGGATCTGCCGATCGGTCGCGGCGAACGGGATGCGCTTTCCTATCTGCGTAAGATGGCAGGTCGCAACCAGGTGTTCACCTCGATGATCGGCATGGGCTATTACGGCACGGTCATGCCCAAGGTCGTGCTGCGCCGGGTGATGGAAAACCCGGGCTGGTACACCGCCTACACTCCCTATCAGGCGGAAATCAGCCAGGGCCGCCTCGAAGCCTTGCTGAACTTCCAGCAGATGGTGATGGACCTGACCGGCTTCGATCTCGCCAATGCGTCCCTGCTCGACGAAGCGACCGCTGCCGCCGAGGCCATGACCATGGCAAAGCGTGTCTCGAAGTCGCCCTCCAACCTGTTCTTCGTCGATCGCGATACCCACCCCCAGACCATCAGCGTCATCCGCACCCGTGCCGACGTGCTCGGCTACGAGGTGGTGGTCGGTGATCCGGCGACCGGGATCGAGGGAACGGAACCCTTTGCGGTGCTGCTGTCCTATCCCGGCTCGAGCGGACAGATTCAGAACCTCGGCAAGCTGATCTCGGCCGTGCATGACACCAAGGCCCTGGCGATCGTCGCGACGGATCTTCTGGCATTGACGCTCTTGACCCCGCCCGGCGAGCTTGGTGCCGACATGGCAATCGGCTCGGCGCAGCGTTTCGGCGTGCCGATGGGCTATGGCGGACCGCATGCCGCCTTCTTCGCCACCCATGACAAGCACAAGCGGGCAATCCCCGGTCGTATCATCGGCGTTTCCAAGGACGCACTAGGCAACCCGGCGCTGCGCATGGCGCTTCAGACACGCGAGCAGCATATCCGCCGGGACAAGGCAACGAGCAATATCTGCACCGCCCAGGCCCTGCTGGCGATCATCGCCAGCTTCTATGCCATCCATCATGGACCGGATGGTCTGATTCAAATCGCTCAACGGGTCCATCGCCTGACCAGAATTCTGGCACAAGGCCTGGAGCGGCTCGGCTATGACGTGGTCACTGATGCCTTCTTCGACACCATCACCATCAGAACGCCCGGACAGGCGGCAAGGATTGCGGCCAAGGCGCGCGAGCAGCGGATCAACGTGCGGATCGCCGATGCCGATCACATCGGCGTATCGCTGGATGAGGCAACCAGGCAAACCGAGATCGAACGGCTTTGGTTCTGCTTCGACTCGAAGGCCAAGAACAAAGTCTCGATCGAGCAGCTCGACCAGGAGATCGAACGCAAGATCCCAGGCCCGCTAACCCGGCAAAGCGATTTTCTTACCCATCCCGTCTTCCATCTCTATCACAGCGAAACCGAGATGCTGCGCTATATGCGAAGGCTGCAGGCCAAGGATATCGCGCTTGACCGCTCGATGATCCCGCTCGGCTCCTGCACCATGAAGCTCAATGCCGCAACCGAGATGATTCCGCTGAGCTGGCGCGAGTTCTCCAACATTCACCCCTTCGTGCCGCTGGAGCAGGCCCAGGGCTACCAGCAGCTCTTCGAGGAGCTGGAGGCGATGCTGTGCGAAGTCACCGGCTTCGATGCGATCTCGCTGCAGCCCAACGCCGGCAGCCAGGGCGAATATACCGGGCTCCTGACCATACGCCATTTCCATGAAAGCCGGGGCGAACATCACCGCAAGATCTGTTTGATCCCGACTTCCGCCCACGGCACCAACCCGGCAAGCGCGGTCATGGCCGGCATGGACGTGGTCGCGGTCGCCTGCGACGAGGCCGGCAATGTCGATGTCGAGGACCTCCGCGCCAAGGCAAAATCCCACGCCGACGAGCTGGCGGCCCTGATGATCACCTACCCCTCGACCCATGGGGTGTTCGAGGAATCCATCGTCGAGATCTGCCAGATCGTTCACGAGCATGGCGGTCAGGTCTATATCGATGGCGCCAATCTGAATGCGCTGCTAGGCATCGCCAAGGTTGCCGAGATCGGTGGCGACGTCTGTCACATGAACCTGCACAAGACCTTTTGCATCCCCCATGGCGGCGGCGGTCCCGGTGTCGGTCCGATCGGCGTGCGCCAGCACCTCGCTCCGTTCCTACCCGGCCATACCGTGGTCGGCGGCATCAACCCGGCCGCAGGCAGCGACGAGATTGTGGGCGCGGTAGCGGCAGCGCCCTGGGGCTCCGCCTCGATCCTGCCGATCTCCTGGGCCTATATCGCAATGATGGGCCGAGATGGCCTGCCGCTCGCCACCAAGGTTGCGATCCTGAACGCGAACTACATCGCTGCACGCCTCAAAGACTATTATCCCGTGGTCTATACCGGCCCCGGCGGCGGCGTTGCCCATGAGTGCATCCTCGATCTTCGCCAGATCCATGAGCAGACGGGAATCAGCGTCGAGGATGTCGCCAAGCGCCTGGTGGATTATGGCTATCATGCGCCGACCATGTCCTGGCCGGTCGCTCAGACCCTGATGGTCGAGCCAACCGAGAGTGAGGACAAGGCCGAGCTTGACCGGTTCTGCGATGCGATGATCATGATCCGGCGCGAGATCGCTGAGGTGGAGGAAGGCAAGGCCGACAAGACCAACAATGTGGTGCGCGGCGCGCCGCACATGTCCGACCTGCTGGTGGGCGACTGGGACCGCCCCTATTCCAGGGAGCGGGCCTTCTTCCCGCTTACCTATGTGCGCGAGGACAAATACTGGCCGCCGGTCGCCCGGATCGACAATGCTGCGGGCGACCGCCAGCTCGTCTGCGCCTGTCCGCCGATGGAAGCGTATCTGCCCGCCGCGGCCGAATAGCCGGCGGGTCTACGTGACCGCCTCGACCGAGTTTTGAGGAGAAAAACTCATCCTGCTGGAAAGATAGGGTGAGGGTAGCGGGGGTGGCGCCCCGCTCAGTCCTTTTTCCAGATCGGATCGCCGAGGTCGATGGTCTCCTCGTCGCTGACCAGACCGGCAGCGGCACCGATCGCACCGCCCACGACGAAACCACCGAGGGGATTACCGATCACCAGACCGGTGGCTGTGCCCAGCCCCGCACCAATGGCACCGCCGCTAACGGCACGATCCACATTGGCAGAACCGCAGCCAGCAAGCAGTACAGCGATCGCACACACCGACATCAGATGCCTCACTTCAACTCTCCTTTTCAAAACCATAGGCAGCAGGAACGGCACCTAGAAGTAGGCACCAAATATTAAATTAGCCAACACGCCAGTTCATCATTCCATTCATTAAATTTATCGTTTTCTCATGTAAAATAACTCAAAGGAGAATGATTCTTTTGTTCGACACTATTTACGGCGATGAAACTCATGAAAACTCATGTCTTATTTCTTGCTTGTGCTTCCAAGCCCCTTTGCTGCTGACTCGGTGCTGTCAGCAGGGATTGCAGCCCCTTGTCGACCAGCGGCCCTCGGCCCGCTATTCTCCTGCCAACATCAATTGGGGAGTTCCAACCATGTCCGTGCAGCCCATTCCAGAAGGTCAGCAATCGGTCACACCCTATCTCGTCGTGAAAGACGCCGCCGCGCTCATCGCCTTCCTCCAGGATGCATTCGATGCCGAGGTGCTGGTCCGCCATGCCCGCCCCGATGGAACCATCATGCATGCCCAGCTCAGGATCGGCGGCTCGGTGGTGATGATGGGCGAACCCATGGGAGATCAGACACCGATGCCGGCAATGCTTCATCTCTATGTCGAAGCGGTGGATCAGGTCTACCAGCAGGCGCTGGATGCAGGCGCCACCTCGATCATGGCCCCGACCGACCAGTTCTACGGCGACAGATCCGGGGGGGTGGCTGACAAGCATGGCAATCACTGGTGGATCGCAACCCATATCGAAGACGTCTCCAACGAGGAGATGGCCAAGCGCATGGCTGCCCACTGCTGATCATCCGACCCAAACGAGTCGCCTCGTATCGGCCCGCTCTTCTGCCCACCCACTCGATTTCAGTGGCCGGCGGTGGAGCGGGCTATCACCGAATCAACCTGACCTGATTTCCGTTGTTCATTCATGGAGCCAAGGCATGTTCAGCCATTTCACCCTCGGCACCAACGACTTGGCGCGCGCAGAGACATTCTATTCGGCCTTAGGACCCACACTTGGTCTGCCGCTTCTCGGCATCGATCATGAGGACGGCCATTTGCGAATCGGACCGAATGACCGAAGCGGCCCGCCGCTCATTGTCTGCCGGCCATTCGACGATCTGCCGGCCACATGGAGCAACGGCTTTCACGTCGCCTTCAACGCCACCGGCCCGGAAACGGTCGACCGGTTCCATGCGACCGCCCTCGCCCATGGCGGCTATGACGAGGGTGGACCAGGCCTCCGATCGATCTATTCGCCGGACTACTACGCTGCCTATGTCCGCGATCCCGACGGTAACAAGCTGCAGGCGGTCTGTTATCTCGACGGACGCAAGGCTGCGCCCACTGGAGACATGATCTCCCACATCACCATCGGCCATGCCGATCTCGAACGCGCCCGCAGCTTCTATACAAGCGTGCTCGGCACACTGGGCATCGACGAGATTCCCGAGGAAGGCGATGCCAACACCGCAGGCTTCGGATTTCCCGGTTTTAGAACACCGATCGTCTATGTACAGCGCCCCTTCGACGGCCGCCCCGCCAGCTTCGGCAATGGCACCCATATAGCCTTCACCGCGTCCAGCCAGGAAGCCGTCGACCAGTTCCACGAGGCCGCCCTCGCCCATGGCGGCATCTCGGCAGGAGGCCCGGGACCGCGACCGCAATATTCGGCCCACTATTATGCAGCCTATGTGCTCGATCAGGTCGGCAATAAGCTTCAGGCGGTGTGCCGCAAACCTGCGTGACGTTTTGCTATATCTGGAACGGCCACAGAAGAGCTACGTTGCAGGTCGAGGTCGACTGCCCTGAGGACGATTCCCAAGGCCCATCGCCTCCGTGTTAGCGTGACATGACCGGCATCTTCGTCATAATGTAACGCCCAATGTCGAACAATCCTTCAAGCACAACACGGTTTCTGACCGGACAGGGCCGCTTCCTGGTGAACTGCGGCGTTCCCGGTGCGGCCCGGGCGGTGTTTCTCCGCTCGCCGGTCGCGCATGGCAGGATTACACGGTGCGAGACGGCCTCCTCCCGCGCGATGCCGGGTATCCTCGATATCGTTACATCAGATGATGTGATCAAGGCTGGGCTTCACCCTTTGCCATGCCTGGCAGATCTCGCCGCTGACGAGGAGCGCTCCGTCTTTCTGCCGCCGCGTACCTTGCTCGCGACCGATCGCGTCCGTCATGTCGGTGAACCGGTCGCAATGGTCGTGGCCGAGACGATCGACCAGGCGCGCGACGCAGCCGAGGCGATCGATCTGGCCATCGATGATCTCCCCGTCGGTGTCGATCCCGCCTCCATGATCGAACCAGATGCACCAACGGTCTGGCCGGCCTGTCCGGGCAATGTAGCGCTGGACTGGGAGATCGGAGACAGGCCGGGCGTCGATCAGGCCTTTGCCGAGGCCGCCCATGTCACCCGTCTCAAGCTGATCAACAACCGGCTGGCGATGATGCCGCTGGAGACCCGCTCAGCCCTTGGTGTTTTCGACCGGGCGAGCGGCCGCTACACGCTCATGTCACCGACCCAAGGCGTCCATCGGATCCGAAAAATCGTCGCAAGCGTGCTTGGGATCGACGAGCAGACCTTACGGGTGGTCACGAACGATGTCGGCGGGGCGTTCGGGCTAAAGGGCATGGCCTTTCCCGAGCAGCCACTGGTGCTGTTCGCGGCCAAACGCATCGATCGGCCTGTGTTCTGGGCGGGAGAGCGGAGCGAGGCGTTCATCTCGGACAATGCAGGGCGTGACCACGTCACCGAGATTGCGCTTGCCCTGGATGCGGACCATCGGATGCTGGCGCTCTCGGTCGACACGATCGCCAATATGGGTGCTTATCTCTCGACCTTCGCTCCGAACATGCCGACGCTGGTCTATAGCCGGGTCATGGGCGGCGTTTATGCCATCCCGGCCATTCATATCAGGTCCCGCTGCGTGTTCACCAACACACCACCCGTCGATGCCTATCGTGGAGCGGGCGTGCCGGAATCGATCTATGCCGTGGAGCGAGTCGTCGATGTCGCCGCCTCTGAGCTAACAGTTGATCCTCTGACACTTCGCCGGAAAAACCTGCTGCAGCCCAAACATTTTCCCTGGCCCACCCCTGTCGGCTACGCGATCGATTCAGGCGACTTCGCCGGCATTTTGGACCAGGCGCTGGCGATCGCGGATTGGCACGGCTTCGCAGCACGACGCCGGGATTCGGCGTCCAAAGGCCTGCTGCGTGGTCAGGGTCTAGCGCTCTATATCCATGGCACCGGCGGCGGCACCAAGGAAACTGCGCGGGTCGTCGTGACAGGCGATGGGCGCGTGACGGTCTATAGTGGAACCCAATCCGGCGGCCAGGGGCATGATGCCATGCTCGCCGAGGTCGCCGCCGAAGCGCTCGATATCGACGTTGGCCGCATCGATGTCCGCCAAGGCGATTCCGATGCACTCCCGCGCGGCTCCGGAACAGGAGGATCGTCGGGCGTGGTCGTCGGCGGCAGGGCTGTCGCTTCGGCATCAGCCATCATGCTCAAGGCAGCTCAGACGAAAGCAGGCGAGCTTTTGGAATGTGCCATCGAGGACATCGACTATGCCGCCGGCAGCTTCACCGTTTCCGGCACCGATCGCTCCCTTACCTTGGCGGATGTCGCTGCTGCCGAGGAGCTTGGCGGCTGCACCGGCGAGGCTGACTTCGAGGGCAATCACCGCACCTATCCCAACGGCGTCTATATCTCGGAGGTGGAGGTCGATCCCGATACCGGCCGTGCTGCTCTAGTGGCTTTCCACGCCCTCGATGATCTCGGCCGTGTTCTCGATCCGGCACGAACGGACGGCCAGATTATCGGCGGGGCGGTTCAGGGCATTGGCCAGGCTCTGCTCGAGCACGAGCGCTACGACATCGAAACCGGCCAGCCGCTTACCGGCTCCTTTCTGGACTACACCCTGCCACGCGCGGACGATGTGCCGTCATTCCGCCTGGCAAAACACCCGACACCGGCACCGACCAACCCGATGGGCATGAAAGGTGTCGGCGAGGTCGGCACCACCGGCGCTCCTCCTTCGGTCATTTCCGCCGTCTGCGATGCCATCGGCGTGCCCCACATCGACATGCCGGCAACATCGGAAAAAATCTGGCGCGCACTTCGATGATGTGCGTGTTGTGCTCTTGTCGAGAGCAGGCTTGACTGCACCCCTGTGAACTGACGATCAATAGACGTAAAAAGTCTCTCTACTTGCGGGCGGAGAATACCTTAGCAATGCGCAGCGACATGATGGAAAGCGACGGGATGTGGCAATTCTGGGTCGACCGGGGCGGTACGTTCACCGATATCGTCGGGCGGCGACCGGATGGCGGCATCGTCACCCACAAGCTGCTGTCCGAGAACCCGGAGCAGTATCGAGACGCTGCCGTCCAAGGGATTCGCGACCTGCTCGGCCTGGCCGCGGGGTCGCCCATACCGCCAGGCCTGATCGACGCTGTAAAGATGGGCACCACGGTTGCAACCAATGCGCTCCTGGAGCGGAAGGGTGATCGTACCCTTTTGCTGATCACCAAGGGCTTCGGCGATCTGCTGCGCCTTGGCTATCAAGTCCGCCCTACCCTATTCGACCTGCATATCAGGCTGCCGGAACTGCTCTATGAGCGCGTCGCGGAAGTAGAGGAACGGCTGGACGCGGACGGTGCCGTCGTGACGCCGCTCGACGAGGCAACCGCGCGAAAAGCGTTGCGGGCCGCCAAGGCGGATGGGATCGACAGCGTCGCCATCGCCTTCATGCATGGCTATCTCAACCCGGACCACGAAGCGCGGGTCGCGACGATCGCGGCCGAGGAAGGGTTCGGCCAGATCTCCGTCTCTCATCGGACATCACCGCTGATGAAACTGGTGTCGCGCGGCGATACCACGGTGGTGGACGCCTATCTCTCACCGATCCTTCGCCGCTATGTGAACCAGGTTTCGGACGAGCTTGGCGGCGATGACGGTGCAAGGCTGATGTTCATGCAGTCCAATGGCGGCCTCACGGATGCCCGCCTATTTCAGGGCAAGGACGCCATCCTCTCCGGCCCGGCAGGCGGCGTGGTCGGCATGGTGAAGACAGGCGAGCTGGCAGGCTATGACCGCCTGATCGGCTTCGACATGGGCGGAACCTCGACCGATGTCTGCCACTATGCCGGCGCGTATGAACGTTCGTTCGAGACCGAAGTCGCGGGCGTTCGGATGCGCGCGCCGATGATGAACATCCACACCGTCGCCGCCGGTGGCGGCTCGATCCTGTTTTTCCGCGATGGGCGCTTTCAGGTGGGGCCGGAGAGTGCCGGCGCCAATCCGGGGCCCGCCTGCTATCGGCGAGGCGGCCCGCTGACCGTGACCGACTGCAATGTTATGCTGGGGAAGCTGCAGCCCCATCATTTCCCGGCAGTCTTCGGCCCGAACGCCGACCAACCGCTCGATGCCGGCATCGTTCGCAAGAAGTTCGAGACACTGGCTGCCGAAATCGCGAAAGCGACCGGCGAGGCTCCGCGCAGCCCCGAAGACCTCGCGGACGGATTCCTGCGCATCGCGGTCGAGAACATGGCGAACGCCATCAAGAAAATCTCCGTCCAGCGCGGCTATGACGTGACCCGCTACACGCTGCAATGCTTCGGCGGCGCCGGCGGTCAGCATGCTTGTCTTGTCGCCGATTCGCTGGGGATGGAGACGGTGTTCGTCCATCCCTACGCGGGTGTGCTCTCCGCCTATGGCATGGGCCTCGCCGAGATCAGGGCGCTTCGCGAGCGGCAGTTCGAGCGGCCACTCAGCGATCTTGCCGGCGCCGAGGCGGCTCTCGACAGACTAGCCGAAGAAGCAGCAGCCGAGGTGACAGAACAAGGGGTGAATCCTGCCGATATCCGCACCGAGCGCCGTACCCATCTTCGCTACAAGGGCTCGCATCAGTCGCTGGAGATCGACTTCGGCGACGAAGCGGCGCTGCGCGCACGTTTCGATGCGGCACACCGGGCACGCTACGGATTCTCGGGCGGCGATCGGGAGCTGATCTTCGAAGCACTCGTGGTGGAAGCCATCGGCGGTGCCTCGGAGGTTGCGGACCAGACATCGCCAACCGCATCGAGCACCCCTAAGCCTGTCGACCGGGTGAAGACGGTGATGACGGGAGATGCTCTCACTGTTGCGCTCTATGACCGGGAAGCAATGCTGCCGGGTCAGTCGGTCGACGGTCCTGCCATCATCAAGGAACCGACCGGGACCAATATCATCGAGCCCGGCTGGCGGGCCGAGCTGAACGACTATGGTCATTTGATCCTCACACGCGCGGTCCCGCTGGAACGGAAGGAAAAGCTTGTCGCCGACGCGGATCCGGTAATGCTGGAGGTGTTCAACAATCTCTTCATGTCGATTGCCGAGCAGATGGGCGCGACACTCGCCAACACCGCCTATTCGGTGAACATCAAGGAGCGGCTGGACTTCTCCTGCGCTCTGTTCGACCCGACCGGCGGGCTGGTGGCAAACGCGCCCCATGTGCCGGTGCATCTGGGCTCCATGTCGGAATCGATCCGCACCGTCATCCGGCTCAATCCCGACATGCGGCCGGGGGACGTGTTCGTCCTGAACGCACCGTTCAACGGCGGCACCCATCTGCCCGACGTCACCGTGATCACCCCGGTGTTCGACGAAGCGGGAGAACGTGTTCTCTTCTATGTCGCCAGCCGCGGCCATCATGCGGATATCGGTGGCAAGACACCGGGCTCCGCCCCGCCGGACTCGACCCATATCGAGGAGGAGGGTGTCCTGATCGACAATTTCAAAATGGTCGATCAGGGCGTTTTGCGGGAAGAGGAGACGCGCGCCCTTCTTGCATCCGGCCCCTATCCCTGCCGCAATATCGACGAAAACATGGCCGACCTCGCCGCCCAGGTCGCCGCAAACGAGACGGGCGTGCGCGAGGTGCAAAAGATGATCCGGCAGTTCGGCCTGCCGGTCGTCCATGCCTATATGGGCCATGTGCAGGACAATGCCGAGGAATGCGTGCGCCGGGTGATCACCGCGCTTAAGGATGGCCAGTACGACTACGAGCTCGACAATGGCGAGTTCATTCGAGTAGCGATCCGCGTCGATCACGAGCGGCGAGAAGCGGAGATCGACTTCACCGGCACCGCCGACAAGAACCCCTTCAATTACAACGCGCCGCTCGCGGTCTGCCATGCCGTGGTGCTCTATGTGTTCCGTACACTCGTCGGCGCCCCGATCCCGCTCAATGAAGGCTGCTTCAAGCCGCTGAAAATCATCGCGCCCGAGGGATCGATGATCAACGCGCAATATCCCGCCGCCGTGATCGCCGGCAATACGGAGGTGAGCCAGCTCACCTGCAATGCGCTGATGGGCGCGCTCGGCGCAATGGCGGGATCCCAGGCGACCATGAACAACTATGTCTGGGGCAATGACCGCATTCAGAACTACGAGACGATCTGCGGCGGCACCGGGGCGGGACCGGACTTCGACGGCTGCTCGGCGATCCAGACCCACATGACCAACACCCGCGGCACCGATCCGGAGATGCTGGAGTTCCGCTTTCCCGTGCGCCTGGAAGAGTGGTCCATCCGTCGCGGTTCCGGCGGCGAGGGCGCACATCGCGGCGGTGATGGTTGCACCAGGCGGATGCGGTTTTTGGAAGAGATGACCGTAACCACCCTTTGCTCTCACCGTCGCGTACCGCCCTTCGGTTCAGCGGGCGGACTACCGGGCGAGGTCGGGCGCGAGTGGATCGAGCGAGCCGACGGTACCAAGGTCGAGCATGCGGGCAACGATCAAAACCAGGTCCATCCAGGCGATCTCTTCATCATGCAAACACCTTCGGGCGGAGGCTTTGGGCATCTTCCCGAACGATAGGATTTGCCTTTCGAAGGCAATGCTTTCGTCGGCGCGTCCCGATCGATCGTCCCCTTCCATCGGAAAGCCTTAACCGGGATCGGCACTCGGCTCTTCCTCCGGGCGCGCGCTGCCGCTAATGTCGCCGCGGTTGTTTTGAATGGCTGGGCTCGGACAATGGATGAGCAGGTGGAACAGCGGACTGCGACGCCAATCATTGCCTGCCACGAATGCGGCGTGGTGCATCGGATGGCAGCCCTGCTGTCAGGACGAACGGCCGCCTGCACGGTTTGCAGCGCCAAGCTATACCGCGAGCAGCGGGACAGCATCGAGTGGGTGCTGGGCCTAACGATCGCGGCCCTGATCCTGTTCGTCGTCGCCAATGTTCTTCCGTTCATGACGCTGAAGCTCGAAGGCCGCGAACAGCCGAGCACCATCATGACCGGCGTTCTCGGCCTGCGCGAAGCCGGCATGTGGCCGCTTGGTGCCTTGGTGTTTGCAGCCGCCATCCTGATGCCGCTCCTGAAACTCCTGACCTTGCTCTACGTTCTTCTTCCCGCACATTTCGGCCGCCGCGCCTGGGGCATGGCAACCCTTTTCCGCCGGATCTCGACGATCCACCCCTGGGCGATGATGGAAGTCTTCCTGCTCGGCGTCATCGTCGCCTATGTCAAGCTTACCGATCTCGCCTCCATCGAGCTTGGCGTTGCACTCTTCGCCTTTACCGGCGTGATCATCCTAATGGCAGCAGCTGATACGTTCCTCGATCCACGCCAGGTGTGGCATGTCTTATCACCCCAAGGCTCGGACCGTCTGCTGGATCAACAGGGGACGGGCGCGCTGGTGAGCTGCCATGGCTGCCAGCAGCTTTATCGGCAGGGAGGAGAGATCAGGCCCGGCTGCACCCGATGCGGCGGAGCCCTGCATAAGCGTAAACCCAACAGCATCGCAGCAAGCTGGGCGCTGACGATCGCTGCCTGCATTCTTTACATTCCCGCCAATCTGTATCCGATCATGACCGTCATTCAATTCGGCCAGGGCGACCCGAGCACGATACTCGGCGGCGTCGAGCTCTTGATCCATGCCGGCATGTGGCCGATCGCGGCCCTGGTGTTTTTCGCCAGTATCGTCGTGCCGGTAATGAAGCTGATCTGCCTCATCTACCTGCTCCTGTCCGTGCAATGGCGTGTCACCTGGCGGCCGCGCGATCGGACACTGCTATTCCGCGTGATCGAGGCGGTCGGCCGCTGGTCCATGGTCGACATTTTCATGATCTCGATCCTGGTCGCCTTGGTGAGCTTGGGCTCGATCGCCACGGTCGAGCCGGGTGCCGGTGCGATCGCTTTCGCCGCCGTCGTCATCATCACCATGCTCGCCGCCATGGCGTTCGATCCGCGATTGATCTGGGACATTGCCGAGGAGAGGCATGATGCAGCCAACCTCACCCGAGCCTGACCGGCTGGGCCACGAGGTGCCGATGCCGGCCGAAAGGAGCGGCAACGGCTTTTCCCTCGTCTGGCTGATCCCCTTGGTCGCAGGTGCCGTAGCGCTCTGGCTCGCTTACACGACGATTGCCCAGAAAGGACCGACGATCGCCATTGCCTTCAAGACGGCGGAAGGTCTCGAGGCAGGCAAGACCAAGGTTAAATACAGAGATGTGGATGTCGGCCTCGTGTCGGAGGTCAGGCTTGCCGACGACCTTTCCCATATTGTCGTCACCGCCGACATGATGAAGGGCATCGGGCCGCATATGAACGACGGCACCCGCTTTTGGATCGTCAGGCCACGAGTCGGCGCCGGCGGTGTCTCGGGTCTGTCGACACTGGTATCGGGCGCCTTCATCGAGGTCGATCCGGGAGAAGGCGAGACAAAAAGCCTGTTCGTCGGCCTTGAGGAACCACCTCTTGTTTCATCCGACATCGCCGGCAAGGAGTTCGTTCTGCGCACCGACGCCTTGAACTCGGTATCCCGGGGCTCACCGATCCAGTTCCGCGGCCTCGAGGTCGGCGAAATCATGGGCTATGAGCTGGACGAGGATGGTCGCGGCGTCACGCTTCATGCCTTCGTCGAAGAGCCCTTTGACAACCTGGTGACAGAACAGAGCCGATTTTGGAATGTCAGCGGGATCAATGTCGACCTGAATGCGGAAGGGGTAAGCTTCACGACCGGATCGCTCCAATCTCTCCTCGTCGGCGGTGTCGCCTTCGACTCTCCCTTGAGCACGGCCGGCAGCAGTGTGGCCGAAGCCGACCGTGAGTTTCCGCTGTATGACAGCTTCAAGAACGTGACCGAGGCGATCTTCACCGATGCCGTGCCTTACCTTCTGCATTTCGACGGTTCGGTTCGCGGCCTGCATGTCGGTGCCCCCGTCGAATTTCGCGGTATCAAGGTGGGACGGGTAACCGAGGTTCGCCTGGTCTACGACATCACGGATGAAAGCCTCAAGGTGCCGGTACTGATCGAACTCGAGCCCGGACGCGTGGGCGTAACCGGCGACGTTGCGGATGACGCCCAAGACGATGGAGCCGACGTGCAGCAGCGGCATCGTGCCGCCATGGCCGAGCTTGTCGACCAGGGTTTTCGAGCCCGGCTCGCCTCCGGCAATCTCCTAACCGGCAGCCTGATCGTGGCCCTGGATTTCCACAAAGATCAGCCGAAAGCTGCCCTCGATACCAATCAGCCCATCCCGGAAATCCCAACGATACCCTCTGGCCTCGAAGATCTGGCCCAAACGGCGACCGGGGTGATGAACCAAATTGCTTCTCTGCCGATCGAAGATATCGGCAAGGATCTTCAGCATATTCTCAAGCAGGTCGATGCGCTCGTCTCGTCGCCCGGTACGCAGCAATCAGCCGAAAATCTGTCCGCTGCCCTGAACGACGTCCGGGCCCTCATCGCCAAGGTCGACGGCCAGACCGACCCGCTGTTGACCGCCATGCTGAATGCGCTTGAAAGTGCCGATCTGACCCTCGCCAAATCGCGCTCGACGCTTGCCGCCACCGAAGGCTTCGTCGGCAATGATAGCAAGGTCCTCTATAGCCTGGAAAGCACACTCAAGGAGATCTCGGCCGCCGCCCGCTCAATCCGTATTTTTGCAGACTATCTTGAGCGCCATCCCGAAGCCCTGCTCCGCGGCAAGTGACTGGAAGCATCATGACGATGAAATCCTGCAAGAACCTCCTGGGGATTGCATTGGCAATCCTTACGCTCTCCGCGCAGACCGGTTGCTCCGGAAGCCAGCCGACACGGTTCTACACACTCTCAGAGTTCGCCCCGGCCAATGATACGGCGAGCGAGCAGAAGGTGGGGCGACTTGGTGTCGGGCCAATTCATCTGCCGGCTTACCTCGATCGGCCGCAGGTGGTCACGCGCAACGGCGCCAATCAAATGACCGTCGCCGACTTCGATCAGTGGGCGGAACCTCTGGAGACGACCTTCCAGCGTGTCCTGATTGAAAACCTCTCGGCCTGGCTGGCTACCGATCACATCTCGGCCCTGCCGGCGCGGCGCGATGTGCCCCTGGACCGACAGGTGGAAATCGACGTGACCCGCTTCGATGCCGACGAGACCGGTGAGGCGGTCCTCGACGCCCGCTGGATGATCTTCGACGGCCACGGTGATCGCCTGCTGGACAGCGGCCGCTCCATCAGCCGAATACAGGCCGCCGCACCTGACGACTACGGCAGTATCGCCGAAGCCATGAGCCATTGCCTCGGAGCCATGAGCGCGGAAATCGCCCTCACACTCACCGCACTCTAAGGCCGCCAATGGCGAGATCAAATCGCGAACCGGCACCTCGCCGCTACCCTGAACCAAACAGCCGCGCCAACAGTGCTGCCGCCATGATGTGAGAATTGTGGAAGGGTAAGGTATCAATCCGGTCGAGTGGATTCATCAACGACAGGCTACCCAGATGATGTGGTCAAACTTGTAGCGCATTTCCGGGATAGGACTGGCATCGCGTAAACCTCAACCGGAAACGCTCTAGCCCAGCGCCCGATCGATGCCATCGAAACTTTCGCGATGGGTTAAATTCATATGGATCGGCGTCACCGAGATCTTGTTGTCGACAATGGCCTGGAGATCGCTGCCCGGCTCGAACGACTTGCCGAAGCTCTGAAGGCCGATCCAGATATAGGGGTGCCCACGCGGATCCAGGCGCTCTTCCAGCGGATCCCCCTCGCCTTCGCGCTTTCCCTGGAATGTAACCTGATGCCCGGCAACCATCTCGGGCTCGCAATCGGGGAAATTAACGTTGATCAGAAGGTCGTCCGCCCAGTCCAGTGTATAGAGCTTTCGGATAAGATCCGGCGCAAAATGCTCCGCCGTTTGCCATTTGATTTTATCGCGGCCGCGATGCACCTGGCTGAGTGCAAAGGACTTGATGCCGAACAGCGTACCTTCCATCGCCGCGGCGACGGTACCGGAATAGGTAACGTCCTCGGCAAGGTTGGCTCCCCAATTGACCCCGGAAATCACCAGATCGATCGGCTTGCCTTTGATGATCGATCGCTTGGCGAGCAGCACGCAGTCGGTCGGGGTGCCGTCGACCGCGTGCCAACGGTCATCCAGCCCATAGCTTCGGATCCGAAGCGGGCGCTGGAGCGTGAGCGAATGAGAAGCACCGCTCTGGTTGGTCTCCGGTGCGACAACCCAAACATCGTCACTCAACGCCTTGGCGATACGCTCGGTCACCCTCAAACCGGGGGCGTTGATGCCGTCATCATTGGTCACCAGGATCCGTGTGGACCGATCCAATGGTTTTCCGGGAAGGCTTGGCCGCTCAGTCATGGGGTTGGAGGCGCTCCAGGCCATCGAGATAGGGTTTGAGTGCAGCAGGAATGGTGACGCTGCCGTCCTCCTCTTGATAGTTCTCCAGAACCGCGATAAGGGTCCTGCCGACCGCGAGGCCGGAGCCGTTCAAGGTGTGGACGAACTCGGTCCCCTTGTCTCCCTTCACGCGGCAGCGCGCTTTCATGCGGCGGGCCTGGAAGTCGCCGCAATTGGAGCAGCTCGAAATCTCCCGGTAGCGCCCCTGACCCGGCAGCCAGACTTCGAGGTCGTAGGTTTTCCTGGCACCGAAACCGGTATCACCCGCTGCCAGCACCATCACACGATAGGGGAGTTCAAGCCGCTGCAGCACCGCCTCGGCGCAAGACGTCATGCGCTCATGCTCCTCGACCGACTGCTCGGGTCGGGTGATGCTGACCAGTTCCACCTTGGTGAACTGATGCTGGCGGATCATCCCCTTGGTGTCCTTGCCGGCAGCGCCCGCCTCCGAGCGAAAACACGGGGTGTAGGCGGTGAAGCGCAGAGGCAGATCGTCGGCATCCAGGATTTCATCGGCGACAAGATTGGTAAGGGCCACCTCGGCGGTAGGGATTAAGAAGTGATCGGAGGTTGTCTTGAACAAATCCTCTTCAAATTTCGGCAGCTGTCCGGTGCCGTAGAGCGCGTTGTCCCGAACCAGGAGCGGCACGGCGACCTCGCGGTAACCGTTCTCCTTGGTCTGGATATCCAGCATCAAAGATGCGATCGCCCGCTCCAGACGCGCAAGACCACCGAACATGGCAACGAACCTGGCGCCGGACATCTTGGCCGCACGGCCGAAATCCATGCCTAGCTTTTCGCCGAGGTCGTCATGCTCTTTCGGCGTAAAAGAAAAATTCCTCTGGGAGCCCCAGCGCCTGACCTCGACATTTGAATCTTCATCGGCACCGTCCGGCACGTCCTCAGCGAGAATGTTGGGAATGCCGGCCAAAAGGTCGTCGAGAGAAGCTTGAAGCTCACGAAGCTGTTCCTCACCCTCCTGAACAGCACTCTTCAGCGTACCGACTTCGGCCATCACGGCATCGGCATCACCGCCGGATGCCTTGATCTTGCCGATTTCCTTGGAGAGAGCATTGCGCCTGGCTTGCTTCTCCTGGATGTCGGTCTGAAGCGCGCGAACAGCGCCGTCCTGATCCAAAATCGTCTGAGCGAGGGGAGGCGCCCCCCGGCGCTCAAGCGCCTTGTCGAGCGCGTCGGGATGGTCACGCAACCATTTGAGGTCGAGCACGGTCAATCACACAATCATCAGGGTTAAAGACTAGAGCCGCTCATCAATGATAAAGCGCCTGGAAAGGGTATAGACGCTTAAGCCACGTTTCGACAACTCAGAAGACGCAAGATCACCATGCCGCACACCGCCCCTTAAATTCAGACCGATTGCGTTTGCCATTTACGTTTCTGCAACAAAGCTCTGCTAACATGGGTTCGCCTTCCTGATCCATGAGATCCTGGCAGTCCGAGCCTCGCCCCTCTTTCCTGGTGGGCGGGCGGATTCCCAGGATCTCATGGATCAGGAAGGCGAGCCTAAGGAGCAATGATTAAGAAACGATTGCCAGCTAGTGGTATGTCCACTTCAATAGATTCCCACCGCCTTCGAAGAATGTGCCAAGAAATCCTAGGGTATGTCGGCTTTTCTTGGAAAAGCTTCGGGAATCATTCGTACCGAACATACCACTAGAGCATTTCCGGATGAGGTTTAAGCGGCGCCAGCCCTCTCCCCCGCCCAACCACCCGCAGCGTCCCACCATATCGGGTGGTTGGGCGGGGGAGAGGGCTGGATCGACCTGACCAGGAAATGCTCTAGTAGCCGAGCCAGAGCCCGTTATTAGACAGGGTTACACCACAATGGATGGAAGCTCTCTGAGGCCAGTGCGATCAAGGTCAGGTCGTCTGGACGTCCGATCCGCTCTCGTCGTCTTCCTCGGCTTCGGACTCGGCCCGTTTTTTCTCCACCATGCGCACCATCCAGATAGAGGCCTCATAGAGGAAGATGATGGGGATGCCCAAACCGACTTGGCTGATGATATCAGGGGGCGTGATGATCGCGGCGACGACGAAGACGCCGACATAGGCAAATTTGCGATTGCGGGCGAGACCTTCCGAGGAGACCAGGCCGACACGCCCCATCAGGGTCAGGGCGACTGGAAGCTGGAAGCTGAGCCCGAAAGCGAAGATGAGCTTCATCACCAGCCCTAGATACTCGCCGACCCGCGCCTCCAGCTCGATCGGCAGGCCGCCATCGCCGCCGCCTGTCTCAAAGCTCAGGAAAAAGCGCCAGGCGAGCGGGAAAATAAAATAATAAACCATCGCCCCGCCCAGGAAGAACAGGACCGGCGTAGCGACCAGGAATGGGAGAAAGGCGTTCTTTTCGTTGCGATAGAGACCGGGCGCGATAAACAGCCAAAGCTGGGTCGCGACGAAAGGAAAGGTGATGAAAGCACCGGCCCAGAAAGCGACTTTGAGGTAAGTGAAGAAGGCTTCGGTCAGGCTGGTATAGATCATCCGCCTGCCGGTTTGGCCCTCATAGACGTCAGCCAGCGGCTGCACCAGGAAGGCGTAGATATTCTCGGCGAAGAAATAGCAGACCAAAAAGCCCAGCAAGATGGCGCCGGAAGCGTACATCAGGCGATTGCGCAGCTCCAGGAGATGGTCCAGGAGCGGCATCTGCCGATCGTCGATATCGTTGATGAGGGCCATGATCTAGCTCGACTTCGCAGCAACCGCCGCCTGATCGGGACTGCCTCCTTCATCGACCGACGCGGGCTCTACAGGGCTGCGTTTGGCCGTGGTCCGTTTGGCCTTGGGGCTCGTTGCCGATGCGGACTTGGTTGTGGCTGTTCTCTTGGCGGGGGAGGCAGGTTTCTTGGAGGCAGCGGATTTGGCGACCGCCGGTTTCGCCGCAGCTTTTTTCGTCTTCGCCGCAGTCTTAGCTGTGGATTTTGCCTTGGCTGCAGGCGTTTTGGCCGTATCGGCGACCGGCGAGGTCTCGTCCGATGGCGCCGTCATTCCGCCTGCATGACCGTTGGCCGTAGCCGTCGTCGGCGCTTTCTTGCCGTCTGCCTTGCTATCGCCGGCGCCCGCCATTTCGGTCAAAGCCGGCTTCCCTTTGGCATCATCGGCTGATGTGTCGAAGGCTTTGGTGAGTTCGCCTTTGGGATCGATGGTGTTCTCGATGGATTTCTTGAAATCCGTCCGCCCCACCTTCTCGATTTCCTTTTTAACATCCTCGAGCTCAGTGTCGCGCACCATGTCGTCCAGCGAGTTTTGAAATTCGCGGGCCAGCATCCGGCCTTTGCGCACCCATTGACCGACGGTGCGTGCGACCCGCGGCAGATCCTTCGGCCCGATGATGATCAGGGCGAGCAACATGATGATGGCCATTTCGGACCAGCCGATATCGAACACAGCAGGCGTTCCCTAAGCAGTGATGCCGGTCGAGGTCAGCGCTTGACCACTTCTTCCTGCTTGAGCTCCGACTCGCTGCCTTTCGGCGCCGCATCCGAAGCCAACGCTTTATCGCCCTCAGCCTCGTCCTCGTCCTTGAGGCCGGACTTGAAGTTCTTAACCCCCTTGGCGACATCGCCCATGACCTTCGGCAACTTGCCCGCGCCGAACAGGATGAGGACGATCAGCAGGATCAAGACAACCTGCCAAATGCCAATACTCATGTAACTTTTCCTCCATTAGCCACCGGCGATCCGGGGCGCTGTCTCAGGGTACTTTCAGCAAGTGTCGCAAAAAACCAGGGGCGGCGCAACGCCGGCTCCCCCTCGAAGATCAGAGAATACACTATCCGGTACGTACCGCTGCCGGATATATATGGACCTGCGCGGGGTCGACGTCGACCGTTACCGTGTCCCCCGCCTCGAAATCGGCATAGCTGGTCATCCTGACGGTCAGCAGCGGGCCATCGGGAAGCTTCAGTTCCAGCACGCGATTGGTTCCGAGGTCCCGGATACGATGAACCTCGAAACAGAGGCCGTGCCCTTCGAGATTCTTGGTGGGATGCAGGGCTTCAGGCCTGATCAGGATATCAACTGCCGTGCCGTCCGCCTGATCCGCTGCCGCCATCGGCCCGAGCGGGGTCGAGACCTCGCCAGCAAGAACCCAGCCCTTGAACCGGTTGGGCGGGCCGAAAAAGCCGGCAACGAATGGATTGGCCGGGTGGCTGTAGAGTTCGGCCGGCGTGCCGGACTGGAGGATCCTGCCTTCCAGCATGACGTGAATGCGATCCGCGACCCGCACTGCCTCCTCGGCATCATGGGTCACCATCAAAACAGGGGTTCCCTCGGTCCGGAGCAAGGATATCGTATCGTCCCGGACCTGCTCGCGGAGGGTCGCGTCGAGGCTGGAAAAGGGCTCATCCAGCAGCATCAGACGCGGCCTCGGCGCCAGGGCGCGGGCAAGCGCCACCCGCTGCTGTTCGCCGCCGGAGAGCATATGGGGGTAGGCCTGGGTGTGACCGGCAAGCTCAAGCTGTGCCAACAGTTCATCGGCACGCTGCCGGCGGGCGCCCGCCTCCATCGTGCTCAGCCCGAAGCCGACATTGTCGACGATGCGCAGATGGGGAAACAACGCAAAGTCCTGGAACATCAAGCCGATCCGCCGGCTCTCCGGCGGCACCCCGTAGCCCGGCTCGGCCATAAGGTCACCGTCGATCACGATCCTGCCGCCCTGCACCTGCTCAAGGCCGGCAATCAGGCGAAGAATGGTGGTTTTGCCGCAGCCGGATGGCCCGACCAGGCAATGGACATCGCCCGGACTGAGCTGAAAAGCCACATCCTCCAGCACCCGGCGGCTGCCGAAAGCATGACACAGATGCTCAACCGAAAGGCCGCGGCGCTGGTCCGTATCGAGAGCGGCTGTTGCCATGTCGTGTTGTTTCTACCCGGTTTTCCAAGGATCGGTCATCATCGGAGGTATGGGCTTAACGATCCGAGGTCAAGCCATCAGTCCGAGGAGGCTCAGCAAACATGCTGTCGCCACCCCTGTTTTCAGCCCCTTTCTTCCGCAACGGGAACCGATTGCAAGGTCACGGCGGCCATGTCGGTCTCCTGGTCCGGCTCCTGCTCGCTCGGATCATCCTCGGGATCGGCCCCCTCCGGATCGCCGTCGATCGAGGCGCCGGCTTCAGCCTGTGCGTTATCATCGCCTTGCCCATTCTGCGTGGGCTGAACACCGCCAAGCAAGCCGACCTGCATCAATTCTTCGATCCTCGGGAGATCATCGAGGACCGTCAGGTCCAGATGATCAAGAAAATCGGCGGTGGTGACCCAAGTCACCGGCCGCCCCGGTGTTTCCCGCCTGCCCTTGGGCTGAACCCAGCCGGTTTCGATCAGGAGATCGAGCGTGCCCTTGTTGGTGCTGACGCCCCTGACCTCCTCTATTTCGGCGCGGGTGATGGGCTGATGATAGGCGATGATGGCCAATGTCTCGAGAGCGGCTTTCGACAGGCGCCGGCTCTGCACGGTCTCGCGCTGGAGATAAGGTGCAATCTCCGGCGAGGTGCGAAATGCGTAGCGCCCGCCATGCTGCTCGAGGCGAACACCGCGCTCCTCGTAGTCCTCCTTCAGCGCATCGATGACATCACGGGCGTGCAGATCGCCGGGCAGATGGGCCTGGATGGTCGCAAGATCGAGCGGTTCCTCGGCCGCAAACAGCACGGCCTCAGCGATGCACTTTCCTAAACTCAACGTTACTTTCATGGTCTGGTCATTCCGAGCCGAGCTTTTTGCGTCGGACGTAGATGGGGCCGAAAGGGGCTGCTTGGCGGAGGTCGACGAGGCCGTCGCGCGCCATTTCGAGGCTTGCTCCGATATGGGCCGCAATCGCAGAGCGCCTGAAGCGATCATCTGCCAAGTCGCTTGGCAAAAACGCCAGAAGATTATGCCAATCCGGGCCGCCCAAAAAGCTGGTAATTCGCTCGATCGCATCTTCGATCCGCATGATTTCCGGCGTGGCGATCCGATAATCCGGTTTATCGCCGCGCGTGCGCTGCTCCAGATAAGCCTGCAGCAGTTCGTGCAGGTTCAAACGATAGCGGCTTTTTTTCAAGATGCGCAGCCCTTCCGGCTGGCCTCTGGAAAAGCGCTCGTGACCGAGGCGCGGCCTGGTGAACAGCATATCCGCCGCCCGACGGATCGCGTCCAGCTTCTGCAGCCTGGCGGTCAGCGCGTCAGCCAGTTCTTCGCCGCTCGGCTCGTCGTCGTCATGAGGCGGCGGCAGAAGCAGGCGGGATTTCAGATAGGTGAGCCAGGCGGCCGTCACCAGATAGTCGGCCGCAATCTCGAGCTTGAGGTCCCGGGCCTGCTGAATATAGGCGAGATATTGCTCGGCAAGGGCCAGGATCGAAATCTTGGCGAGATCGACCTTCTGGTGGCGTGCCAGGGTCAGAAGAAGATCGACCGGCCCCTCGAAGCCGTCAAGGTCGACCGTGAACACGAACTCGGCCTGGACGGGCAAGCTCTCGGTCGCTTCAGCGAGGTGCGCCAGCGTGTCGGGCCTCGCTATGTCGCCTAGTGTTTCGGTCATTATCCAAACGCGATCTGGGCCATCTGCCCTGGATCAAATCCGAAAAGGCTCGTGATGTAAATGAAGGCGTTGATGATCAACGGCTCCAAAACATAAAAGATCGGGTTGAAGCTGGCGCCGAACTGGCTGGCCACCCAGGGAACAAGGAAGAGCAGGCCCAGAAGGATGAAGAGACCAAACCGCTCGATCCTCGCAAACCGCCAGGCAAGGGGATAGGGCAGAAGCCCGGTGACGACCCGACCGCCGTCGAGCGGCGGCAAAGGGAACATGTTGAAGATCGCAAGGAGGATATTGATCAGGATCGACTTCGCAAGATTGGCAACCACCCAAGTGGCTACGGCGGCCGGGAGAAGGATCGCCAGATGGATCAGGGCGGCCGAGATCATCGCAAGGATGATGTTGATGCCCGGCCCGGCAAGAGCGACCCAGATCATATCGCGCTTGGGATTGTTCAAGCGGCTGAAATTAACCGGCACCGGCTTGGCATAGCCGAACAGGAAGGGCGAGCCCACCAGAAGCAGCATGCCCGGCAGCAGGAGCGTGCCGATCGGGTCGACATGCTTGACGGGATTGAAGGTCACGCGGCCGAGCATGCGGGCGGTGTTGTCGCCGCAGCGCTCAGCCATCCAAGCGTGAGCGGCCTCGTGGAGCGTTATGGCGATCACAATCGGCAGGAACCAGACGGACAGAGCATGACCGATCGTGGTGATATCCATGGTCAGACGACATTCCGGGTAGCGTTGCCGCTGGGGACGAGAAGCTCATTGAGACGCTCTCGCCCCTTGTTCGCATCGAATGGCGAGGGTGCCGCGCGTTGATCGAGGGCCTGATCGACGCGCATGAGCGCTTCGCCCCGGAGCGTGCCTGCTGCCGCCAGGACCTGGGTCATTTCCCCGAAGTTCCCATTGCAGTGAACCGCCAGATCGCACCCGGCGGCGATCGCCTTCCCTGCACGTTCGCCGAGCGAGCCGCCAAGGGCTTCCATGCTGAGATCATCACTCAAAAGGGCGCCCTTGAACCCGATCTCGCCGCGGATGATGTCAGCGATGATTGTTGACGACTGGGTTGCCGGATGGTCCTTGTCCAAGGCGTCGAACTGGATATGAGCGGTCATCCCCAAGGGGACCTCGGCACAGGCGCGAAACGGCAGCCAGTCGGCCTGCTCCAGATCGGACCGTTCAGCCTCGACCCTGGGCAGCTTCAGATGGCTGTCGACCAGCGCCCGGCCGTGACCCGGCATATGCTTGATCACCGGGAGGATGCCACCTGCGAGATAGCCCTCGATCGCCGCCTGTCCCAAGGTCGAGACCAGGGACGGATCGCCGGAAAAGGCACGATCGCCGATCGCCTGGGTCTGCCCGTCGAGACCGAGGTCCAGCACCGGCGCGCAGTTCACTGTTATGCCGAGTGGATAGAGGTCGGCGGCAATCAGGCGCGCCTGCAGCCAGGCGGCCTCTCGCCCCCGCTCCAGATCCGACGCTGCAAGATCGCCGATTGGCCGAACTGCGGTCATCCGGGGCCAGATCGGCGGCTTCAGCCGGGCCACCCGACCGCCTTCCTGGTCGATCAAAACGGGGGCGTCCGGGTCGTCCACGGATGCCTGGAGGTCTTCGATCAGCTTTCGGATTTGATCCGGCTGCTCGCAATTGCGGGCGAAGAGGATAAAGCCGAGCGGCCGCGTTTCCTCGAACAGTCGCCGCTCGTCCTCACACAAAGATGAACCGGCGACACCAATGATGGCAGCGGTACGACGTGACCGCTCAGCGTGTGACAACGAAGCAGCTCGCGTTTTGCTTTTTCAGTTCGAGACAAAGCGATGTCGCTTCACCGCTGTCGGCAAAGGGGCCGATCTGGACGCGGTAGAAGACGCCGTTCTTGGTCGTGGCCTTCTCAAAGTACGGCTCGATATCGCTGACATAAGCGGCGAGCCGCTCCTGAAATGTGGACCAGGCACGCCTGGCGTCATCCTCCTCACGAACCGCGGCGAGCTGGACCCTGAAGCGGCCGCCGGGTGTTCCCTGGTAGCGGGGACCGCCGTCGGCTGCGATGCCGTCTTCGGCCTTGGCAATCTTTGTCTCTTCCGGCAAAGGATCAGGAATTCTGCGGCTTTCGGGTTCGTTTGGTCGCAGCGCCAAACCAGCGTCCTGCTGTGTATCCTTGATCTCGATCGCGGTCACCGGGCCGCCGACGCCGCTCGGT
This sequence comes from Geminicoccaceae bacterium, assembly GCA_965204405.1. Classification (GTDB taxonomy): domain Bacteria; phylum Pseudomonadota; class Alphaproteobacteria; order Geminicoccales; family Geminicoccaceae; genus JANQPX01. The sequence goes on along the minus strand of CBDBEN010000005.1, from coordinate 1,932,499 downwards.
GATGCCGGATTATCCGAGGTAAGCTCGCTGATCAGGACATCAAGCTCCGATGCCTGAATTGTCTGCACCGGATCGGTGACAGGCTCTTTTGATATGCCGCCCTGCTCGTCGCTCTCCAACGACACGCCTGCAGGGCTCATGGGCTGTTCCGGCGCCGGCATCAGACGCTCTTCCGGCGTGTTTTCCGGCTGCGCGTCCATCAAGTCACCGATCCCGCCCAAATCGGCCACACGCCTGCCGCCCGGATCATCCGGCGATGCCTTGAGCGGTGTCGCCGAGGCCTGGACAAGAGGAGGCTCGCCATGGATCGCGCTGGTTTGGCCAAAGGCAAGCCAGACGACCGCGCCCGCGACCACGAAGGCCGCCAGAACCAGTAATGTCGTCGGGGGCAAAAACCTGCCCATCAGCAAAACGCTCCCATGTCCAAACGCAAAGATCGGGTCACCGTTCTCTCAATTCAAAGACAAAGGTCTCGTCTATCAACCGCCAACATTCAACCAAAGCGACCCATCAGGTCATTTCCTCAACCGGATCAACGCCCATGATGCTCAAACCCGCGGCGATCGTGATCCGGACCGATCCGATCAGCGCCAGTCTTGCGCGCGTAAGGGGGACGTCGTCCGCAACCAAAAAACGCAATGATGGTTGTTCTTTACCCTGATTCCAAAGCGCATGGAAGCTCGCAGCAAGGTCGCCGAGATAAAAGGCGATCCGGTGTGGCTCATGCTGCAGGGCAGCCGCTGCAAGGATCCTCGGATATTGGGCGAGCTGCTTGATCAGCGCCAGTTCGTGATGGTCGCCCAAAAGCGAGAGATCGGCGTCCATGAGCTGCACCGGGTCGACCGCGAAACCCGCCTCCCCGGCATGCCGCTCGACCGAACGGATACGGGCATGGGCATACTGCACGTAAAAGACAGGATTGTCCCTGGACTTCTCCGTGACCTCGGCGAGGTCGAAATCAAGAGGCGCGTCGTTCTTCCTGGTCAGCATGATGAAACGGACGACATCCTTGCCAACCTCGTCGATCACGTCCCGAAGGGTAACGATCCGCCCTGCGCGTTTGGACATCTTGATCGGCTGGCCGCCGTCAAGAAGGTTGACCAGCTGGCAGAGCTTGACATCCAGGGCCCCGCCGCCCTGGCTGAGCGCCTTGACCGCGGCCTGCATGCGCTTGACATAGCCGCCGTGATCGGCACCGAGGACATCGATGAGTTGGCGCGCTCCTCGACGAAATTTGTCGAAATGATAGGCAAGGTCCTTGCCGAAATAGGTGAGATCGCCCGATGAGTTCTTCAAAGGCCGGTCGATATCATCGCCATAGTCCGTTGCCCGGAACAGCAGCAGCGGGACCGGCTCCCAATCCTCGACCGGCTTGCCTTTGGGCGCCGGCAAGGTGCCTTCGTAGATCAGGTTCATCTCTTCGAGCATCGCGAAGGCTTCGTCGATCTTGCCCTCATCGACCATGGCGGCCTCGGAGGTAAACACGTCATGCTCGACACCGAGAGCAGCGAGATCCTGACGGATGGCTTCCATCATCGCGGTGATCGCGCGCGAACGAAAAACAGGCATCCAATCGGCATCCGACGCATGCTGCCAGCGCTCTTTGTCCTCATCGGCGATGCTTTGACCGAGGGGGATCAGATAGTCGCCGGGATACCAGCCCTTGGGCGGTTCGGCAGGGGCGGCATCGAGCGCTTCGAGGTAGCGGTGATAGACCGAGCGCGCAAGGTTATCGATCTGGATGCCGCCGTCATTGATGTAGTATTCACGCGTGACCGCGAAACCCATCTTTTCCAAGAGATTGGCAAGTGCATCACCGAACACGGTGCCGCGGCCATGGCCGATATGGAGCGGGCCGGTGGGGTTGGCGGAGCAATACTCGACATTGACCACCTCGCCTTTGCCGACATCGGTACGCCCATAATCCAGGCCTGCGGCAAGAGCGGTTGCGACTTGGCCGCGCCAAACGTCGTCGCTCAAGCGAAGATTGACGAAGCCGGGCTTGGCGATCTGACCATCGGTGACCTGGTCCAGCGCCGAAAGATCGGCCACCAGCATCTCGGCAATCGCCATCGGCGGCATCTTCGCCTGCTTGGCCAGGACCAGGGCTGCATTGGTGGCGACATCGCCATGGCTTCTGTCCCGCGGCGGCTCCGCCGTCACCCGGTCAACGACAAGGCCTTGGGGCAGATCACCTTTGGTCTGGCGATCTGCAATGGCTTGTAAAACGTCCTGGCGGAGTTCTTCAAAAAGATTCATGGATCTCGTTTCGTAAATTTGAACAAGCGGTCATGCTCATCGAGCGCATAACGATCGGTCATACCGGCGATGTAATCCCGGATCGCCTCGGCCCGGCCCATATCGCCCCGATCAGCTGCCAAGGCCTGCCATTCCGGCGACAGGCACTCCGGATGGTTGAACAGCACCTCGAACAAATCGGTAACGATGCTTTGGGCCTTCCGGGTCATGCGCATCACCTTGTAGTGGTTATACATATTGATGCGCAAGAACTGGCGGAGATCCTGGAGCGGGCCGGCGACATCGGGGGAAAAGGCAACCACGGGATGATCCAGGGCACGCAGCTCGTCGACCGAGCTTGGATCGGCGGCGGCGAGGCGGCGTTCCGTTTCCTCCACAAGATCCGTCACCATGAGATGGATCAGCCGGCGCACGCTTTCATGGATGAGGCGGGACGGGTCGACATCGGGGTAGCGCTTCCTGACATCGAAGAAAATTTTGCCGATCAACGGCAGGTCCAGAAGTGCGGAGAGAGGGAAAAGACCAGCGCGCAGGCCGTCGTCGAGATCGTGATTGGTGTAGGCGATATCATCGGCAAGCGCCGCGATCTGAGCCTCGGCGCTCGGCCAGGTGGAAAGCTCCAGGTCATAGCCGGCTGAAAACTCGGCGATATAAGCCGGGATGTCCTCAGTCAGCGGACCATTATGCTTGACCACGCCTTCCAGCGTATCCCAGGTGAGGTTCAGCCCGTCAAAGGCCGCATAGCGGCTCTCCAGAGCCGTCACCACACGCAGCGTCTGGGCGTTATGATCGAACCCGCCAAAATCCTCAAGCACGGCATTCAGCGCCCTCTCGCCAGCGTGACCGAACGGGCTATGGCCAAGATCGTGCGCCAGCGCCACCGTCTCCGCCAGATCCTCATTCAGCCCCAGATACCGGGCCGCGGTTCGGCCGATCTGGGCGACTTCCAGGGAATGGGTCAAGCGGGTTCTGAAGTGATCGCCTTCATGATTGACAAAGACTTGCGTCTTGTATTCGAGCCGTCGAAACGCGGTGCTGTGAAGAATCCGGTCCCGATCCCGCTGAAAAACTGAGCGAAGCGGGCTCTCCTCCTCGGGTATACGCCGGCCACGGCAGGTCTCGGGCCGGCAGGCAGAAGCGATGAGACGACCGGCGTCTCGATCAGCAGGAAGATTGCTCAGGTTTGACAAGGCCATGTTGGCGCTTACATTCTGGTGGCAAGGACGTCGGATGGCCGAAATGGCCGTCGGGCGGACCATAATGGCTTTGCGGTGCTAACGTAAAGGTACGGAACGATGGTGGATGGTCAGGCGAATGCCGGCCCTTTCAATGTAACGGAAAGGGCCGCGCGGCGCATCAGCGAAATTTTGGCCTCGGAAGCCAATCCCGAGCAAAAGCTCAGGATTTCCGTCTCCGGCGGCGGCTGCTCGGGCTTTCAATACGGCTTCGATCTCGATGCGACCGATCAAGATGGCGACATCGCGGTCGAGCGCGACGGGGCAACCGTGGTGATCGACAGCATGTCGCTGCTCTATATGATGGGCTGCGAGGTCGATTATATCGAAGACTTGACCGGTTCCTATTTTCGGGTCAACAACCCCAACGCAGCCTCCTCCTGCGGCTGCGGTAACTCCTTCGCCATCTAGTCCGGACGCGGAAATCGTTAACTTGCCTGCGTCCAAGCGCCGAACCCTTTTTGAAAGACATGGCTTTTGAAAGTCGCGACCTGGAATGTGAATTCGATAAGGGCACGTACGGAGATCGCGACAGCCTGGCTGGATCGCGTCAAGCCTGATGTGCTGCTGCTGCAGGAGACCAAGTGTCTGCCGGAGAAGTTCCCGAGAGAGCCGTTCGAGAAGCTGGGCTATCATATCGAGCTGATCGGTGAGCCGTCCCTTAACGGCGTCGCCATCCTCGCCAGGAGCCCGATCGAGGACGTGATCACACGGTTGCCCGGTGATGATGAGGACGAGGAGGCCCGCTATATCGAGGCGACCGTGAACGGGGTGCGTGTCGCTTCGGTCTATGTGCCCAACGGCACCGAAGTCGATAGCGACCGGTTCACGTTCAAGATGGCATTCTTCGATCGTCTGCGCGCGCATGCGGCAAAGCACCTGGAAGGCGATCAGCCCCTGGTCATCGGCGGGGATTACAATGTAGCACCGACGCCGCAGGACGTTTATGACGCCAAGGAGCTGGAAGGCACCATCTGCTATCACCCTGCCGAACGCGAGAAATGGCGGACGCTCGTCAATATCGGGCTCTATGATGCCTACCGGGCGGTGGAGCCCGATGCGATCACCTTCAGCTGGTGGCATTATCAGGCCCGCGGCTTTCAGCTCGGCAACGGCCTTCGAATCGACCATCTGCTGCTGTCGCCGGAAGCCCTCGACCGGCTCGAAGCTGCAGGAATCGACGATCAGCCGAGGCGCGAGAAAACACCATCCGACCACACGCCCGTCTGGTGCTCGCTCGCCGCTTGAAGCCTCAGCCCGCCTCGCTCCGGCTGAATCTCGACTGTCCAGGATTATTCTCTGTCGCTTGGAACAAATCTCCAGGCCTAGCCGTTTATACCGATTGAAGGCTGGGTCGGTCGCTTTGGCCGCGACATTGCCTAATCCTCGTAATGGTCATACAAACTGACGGATTGCCGCTGACGCCTTGTCGGCAGGAGCCCGAAAGACCGGCTTGCTGTAAATCGCGATATGAAATTTTTGAATGTTGCCCTTCCGACCCTTGCGGTCGCCTTTCTGGCGTTTCTGGCCGGCAGCTATGTGATGTTCGCCGAAGCCGGTCCGGCCGCCTTTCTGACAAATGCCTATAAGGCCGGAAAGGCATTGGTCGATCAGCAGACCAACTACCGCCACCCCTATTTTTCGCGCTTTCACCAAAAAGCGCGAACCGATGCGCGCGGCGTCACCGTGTATGATCCAAACCGGGCTCGGGATGGGTTCACGCTCTATACATCGGGTCATGATCAGCGCGCCTTTCTGATATCGATGAATGGCGATGTGCTCCACGAATGGGATCTGCCGTTTAGCAGGATCTGGAACGAAACCTCACCTGTCAGAGCCCCGCTTGGTGACGAGTACATCTATTACCGCCGAGCCTATCTGTATCCCAACGGCGATCTCCTGGTGATCTACATCGCCTCCGGCGATACCCCTTGGGGTTATGGTGCGGCGCGCATGACCAAAGACAGTGAACTCGTCTGGAGCTATTTGGGACAAGCCCACCATGATTTCGACGTCGGCGCCGACGGCAAGGTCTATCTCCTGACTCACGAAATCAGCACCAAGGTGATCGAAGCCTGGACACAATTGAAGCCGCCAAGGATCGACGACTTCATCGTGGTGCTCTCGCCCGAGGGCAAGGAACTCAAGAAGGTGTCAGTGGTCGATGCGCTGGTGAACTCGACCTATGGCCGGATGCTCACGCGCATTCCCTGGTATTCCGAGCAGAGCGGCGATTATCTGCACACCAATGCAATCGATGTGATCGAAGAGGCCGACGCCGACGTCTTTCCTTTCGGCAAGGAAGGCGATGTTCTGATCTCGATGCGTGAACTGACCACCGGTGCGATTGCCGTGGTCGATATGGAGAATGAGGTTTTTACATGGGCGACCCAGGGCTCCTGGGCCGGCCAGCACGATCCGGATATCATGGAGAACGGCAATATTCTCCTCTTCGACAATCGCGGTGAGTTCGGCGAACATGGCACAGCGCGTGTCATTGAGTTCGATCCGAAGAATGACGGTATTGTCTGGAAATACTCGGGAAGCGCGGAAAATCCGTTCGAGAGCGTGCTGCGTTCGGTGCAGTCCCGCCTGGATAATGGCAACACGCTGATCACCGAAAGCGACGGCGGGCGGCTGTTCGAAGTGACGCCCGATGGCGAGATCGTCTGGGAGTTCATCAACCCCGTCCGCGGTGGCGAGAATGACGAATTCATCCCGATCATCTCGTCGGGGGAGCGGATCGATCCGAAAAGCCTCGATCCCGCCTTTTTGAATGCCCTGTCGCAAAAGAATTCGTGAGCCCGCTGAGGTTCGAAAAAGGAAGCATCTGACATGAAGAACCTGTTCACCTTTGCTATCACCCTCCTCTTCTCTCTCGGCCTCGGCCAGGATGCCTTTGCCTATATCGGTCCGGGGGCCGGGCTCAGCATGCTCGGGGCCTTTTGGGGCCTCGTGGTCGCCATCGTGGCAGCACTCAGTTTTCTGCTGCTGTGGCCGATCAGAAGGATGTTCAAGAAGAAGAACGCTAATACGGCGATCGACACCCAGGACAAGCCGGCGAGCTGAGATCCGCCGACAGCTAATGGTATTCCGGTACAAATGCTTCCCGAGGCTTTCCCGGGATAAGCCGGCATACCCTTGCGTTTCCTGGCGCATTCTGCGATGGCGGTGGAAACCAAATGACGTGGACATTCCACACGATGGGCGTCTTTGACCTTCCTGCCCCGGTGTTCGCCTGGATCGATCAGGCGATGGGCAGCCTCGCATCGCCGAGTCTCCGGCTTGTTATCTGGGCGCTGATAGCCGCTGCTGTCTCCATGGGACTGTACTGGCTTTTTTCGGCGCAGCATCGATTGAACGAGGTCAAAATCAGGGCGGCAAAAGCACGTCAGGACCTGAATGGTTTTGACGGTGAGTTCGCCGAAGCCTGGCCGCTGATGCGCTCCATGCTCGGCCTTTCGCTTCGCCAGCTCGGCCTTACCACCCTGCCCGCCATCCTGGCATCGATCCCGGTGCTTGCCCTGATCGTCTGGCTGGGCACGGCCTATGGTTACGCGCTGCCAGAGGATCAAAGCGTCATCGACGTGCAGACCTCGCCGGACCTCGAGGCATCGGCAACATTCATGCCTGCAGCGGGAACAGTATCGGCCAACTACCCGCGGCTGATCGTCAAGGACTCCGCGGGCAACATTGTGAGCGACATAGCCCTTGCCGCCCCTGTTCCGACCATTCACAAAAGGCAGTGGTGGAACAGGCTGTTCGACAACCCGCTAGGCTATCTGCCGCGGGACGGCGAGATCGAGGCGATCGAGTTCGGCCTGCCGGCAAAGGACTATCTGGGCTTCGGACCGGCTTGGCTCCGCCCCTGGTACGTGCTGTTTTTTTCCATTCTGGTTCTGGGTTCGCTGGCAATCAAGATGGCCTTTCGGATTACATGAGCGAGGCCGGACCATGACGTCAGGCAAAGGTGATTTCGAAGTTGCCTGGTGGGTCGATCGGCTGGGTGGTCATATCGAGCGGCATCCGGGTTTTTGGATCAAGCTTGGTAATATCGAGACCAAAGTCTTGAGAGACGAATTGTCCGGGACGGCAGTCGAAGCACCGATCTATGTGGCGGGGCTTGCCCGCTCCGGCAGCACGTTCCTGCTGGAAGCGCTGGCCGGACATGCGGATACCGTCACCCATCGCTATAAGGACTTTCCCCCGGTCTTCACCCCGTTTTGGTGGAACCGTTTTTTGAGCTTTATGCCGAACAAGCCGGGCATGCCGGCCGAACGTGCTCATAAAGATGGCATCGTCGTCACCGAGGACAGCCCGGAAGCGTTCGAGGAGCCTCTTTGGACGGCGTTTTTTCCGAAGCTGCATGATCCGGTGACTAGCGCGTTCCTCGATGGCGACACTTCCCACCCGACGTTCGAGCCATTCTATCGGGATCACATCCGAAAGATACTCATGGTTCGCGGGGGCAAGCGGTATCTCTCCAAAGGCAATTACAACCTGACACGTCTTGCCTATCTCCAGAAAATGTTCGGCGATGCCCGCTTCGTCATTCCGCTAAGAACCCCTGCCTGGCACATCGCGTCTCTGATCAAGCAGCATCGCCTGTTCTCGAAAAACCTGAAGGACAATATCAGAGCGCAGCACCACATGCGCCGGGTCGGCCATTTCGAATTCGGCCCGGACCGCCGCCCCATCAATGCCGGCGGTGACGACGGTGCCATCGAGGCGATCCAAGATTTATGGAACAGAGGGAATGAGGTCGAAGGCCAGGCACGCTATTGGGCCTATCTGCACGGCAGGATCGCGCAACAGTTGGAGACGGTCCCCGCACTTAGGGCCGCCACCTTGGTGGTCCGTTATGAGGATCTTTGTAAGGAACCTGAAACCACCATCCAGACCCTTTTCGACCACTGCGGACTCGGCCTGGATGAGGCACACCGCAAGACGCTTGCCGAGAAGGTGCAGTTTCCTACCTATTACCTACCTGACTTCAGCGATGCCGAGCGTCAGATGATCGATGACATCACAGGCCCCGTGGCTGCACGTTTCGACGCCCTATGCTCGCATCAATCAGCTTCCGCCGATCAGTCATCGACCGCCCCGGCATCGCCGGTGTCACGAACCGGATAACACCGCCATGCAAAGGCTCCGGCACGCCTTGACGTGAGCTGTGGCCGAAGGGCTTCCCCCAAAAACCAGTCCCATACCGTCGAACCTGGCAATGAGCTGAGAGTCACTTGATTTGGTCATACCACCAGAACATTTTTCGAGCTTATGAAGTCACCGCCAGCCCTCTCCCCCTCCCAACCACCCGCAGGATCCCGACCATATCGGGTGGTTGGGAGGGGGAGAGGGCTGGTTCCGTTTTGATCGGAAAATGCTCTAGAACTCGCTCCAGCCGTCATCGTCGGCTGCGGCCATGGCTGGCGGGGGTGCAGAGACCACCGGTGGCTTGGCCTGAGGCTTGGCGCGAGCCGGGCTTGGGGCGGCCGAACGCTTGGATGCCACTGCCGGCCGGCGGATCGGCGAAGCTCCCTCTTCCAGCCGGAAAAACGCCATCAGCTCCGACAGCTTGCCCGCCTGCTCGCTCAAGGCCCGCGCGGCCGCCGTGCTCTCCTCCACCAAGGCTGAGTTCTGCTGGGTCATCTCGTCCATGTTGTTGATCGAGCTGTTGATCTCCTGAACGCCGGCCGCCTGTTCCTGGGAGGCACTGGAGATCTCGCGCACGATCCCCGTCACCTTGCCGATCGAGCCGACAATCTCCCCAAGCGCTTCACCGGCCTGATTGACCAGCTGCACCCCGTCCTTCACCTGGCTGTTGCTGTTCTGGATCAGCCCCTTGATATCGTCGGCCGCCTGCGCCGAGCGCTGGGCAAGCTGGCGAACCTCCTGGGCGACCACGGCAAAGCCCTTGCCCGCTTCACCCGCACGTGCCGCCTCGACGCTAGCATTGAGGGCCAAGAAGGTTGGTCTGGAAGGCAATCTCGTCGATCACCCCGATGATGTCGGTGATCTTCTGTGCCGAGGTCTCGATACCGCTCATCGCGGTGACTGCCTGCTCGACCACCTTGCCGCCCTTGCTGGCGGTCTGATTGGCCGTATCGGCAAGCTGATTCGCATTCTTGGCGTTTTCGGCATTCTGCTTGACGGTGGCCGACATCTCTTCGGTGGAAGCAGCCGTCTCCTCGAGGTTGGAGGCCGCCTGCTCCGTTCGGTCGGAGAGATCGCTGGTGCCGCTGCTGATCTCCGCTGCCGCACTCTCTACCTCGCTCGTCGCCGTCTGGATCTGGGAGACGATTTCCCCTAGTTGGTCAGCCGTTTGATTGGCGCTGTCCTTCAAGGCACCGAGTGTTCCCTGATAGTCCTTGGTAATCCGGCCTGTAAGATCGCCCTTGGCCAAACCGCTCAGCATCGTTGCAAGATCGCGGGTCGCGTGCTCCACCTGCTTGGTCAGCTGATTAATGCCGGCTGCCAGCTTGCCCATGGTGCCCTGCATGCCGGCGGCATCGATGCGCTTGGAAAAGTCTCCGGCGCCTGCGGCATTGACCACTTGGTCGATGGCGCCCTGGAGTGCCAGTTCCTCGGTGAGATCCCGCCATTCGACCACAGTACCGAGACGCTCGCCGTTACCGCCCACCACCGGGTTGGCAATGAAGGTGAAGTCACGCCCCCCAACCTTGATCTCGGCCTTGTGAGCGCCGCTGATCTGGGAAAGCAAACCACGCTGATGGGCGGGGTTCTTGTGGAAGCTGTCGATGTTGGTGCCGATCAGCTGGCTGGCACTGAAAGCCGGCAGATCCCTCTTGATATCGGCCTCAGCGGCACGGAACATCTCGAGTAGCCGCTGGTTCACATAGACGATTTCATGATTGGCATCCGCGACCATCACCGACACATCAGCCCTATCCAAGGCGAGCTTGATCCTGGTCGCATTGGTGCCTTCTTTGGCAAAGGAGGAAAACGCACGAGCCAGACGTCCAATCTCATCCGACCGATCGGCACAGGGTATCTCGAGCTCCTCTCCATTCAGCAGGCGACTGATAACATCGGTAACCCGCTGCAGCGGGTTGACGATCGATCGGCTGGTCAAGGTACCGATAAGGCCACAAAGACCAGCAAAGACAAGGCCTGTCATGAAAAACCAGTAGGCCAGTCCAACAACCGCAGCGTCGAGTTCATCCGCCGTGATATCTGCAAGGAGGGCCCATCGCGTGCCGGCGAAATCGATCGATTCATAGGCGGTTACGATGTCCGCACCCGCCGAATTGACCCCATTCACGACGCCTGTCTTGCCGGCAAAAGCCTGGTCAACGGCCTGATTCCGGATTTCCTGTTCCAGGATCAACGATTCGTCCGAGAAACGGGAATCACTTCGGCGAAGATAATCGCTGCCGACGATGAAGATCTCACCTGTGTCACCAAGCCCGGCAGACGCCTGCATCACGGCATTCAGCCGATCGATCGGCATCTGAAAGACGAGAGCGCCGATGAACTCACCGTGCTTGTCCAGCACGGGTGTCGAAATGAAACTTGCCGCTGCACCGTGGCTAGGCTCGTAGGGAAGAAAGTCAAAAAAGGTCTGCTGGCCTGCCCTCGGGTTCTCGCGCGCCGCCCGAAAAGCGTTGCCAAGATCGGTGTCGCGCCACCGGTCATGCATTAGATTTGTCGCGTAATCCAGCTCCTTGAACACCGTGTAGATAAGGTTGCCCTCTGTATCGAACAGGAAGACATCGTAGTAGCCGCGGGCGCGCAGAAACTCACGAAACCATGGGTGATAGTCAGCGTGAAAACCGCTGTAGGTCGATCCGTCGGACGCAGCGTCGAGATTCTCCTTCTGCCCGGTCGGATGTGGGTTTTCTTCAATATATAGGCGCTGCAACGTCGCCGTGGGATCGTTGCCGAGTTGTTGCCAGGCGCCGGTAAAATCCTTGATCGCCTGGACGGTGCTCGGGTTGCTGGCAACGAATTGCAGATCCTCTTCGATGGTCCCGAGATAGGCCTGCAGCTCGGTCTTCCGGCTTTCCAGGATAGACTGCAGACGATACTGATCCGCAATCTTCAATTCCGACGCGCTGATGAAATAGCCCACGAGCCCCATGCCGAAGGCGACGCAAAAGCTCATGCCGATAATGGCCAGCGGCAGCTTCTTGGCCAGTGTCAATTTGGAAACACCTAAAAAATCCCGCACGTTCCATACTCCATCAGCGCATCATCAAGTTCGATGGGCGATGCTGCTAAAATCACCCTGGCAGGACATGAACAGCCCTTGAGTCGCGCAAGCCTAAGCCGCAAAAATCAATTTTAGGTTAAGACGCGCCCCCCAATCGGATGGCCCGAAAAAAGGCATCCTGTTCAGGCCGACAGAAGTCCATTGACGTGCTGGGCCCATGATCGGCCAATTCGGATTGTGCCTGACGTCCAAGCAGGTAGAGTGCCGCTCCTGACTTTCCGGGAGGGTAGCCATGCCAAGCGATGTGACACCTTTGGGGATAGACGAGATACGGAACGCTGCGGCCCGCCTTGACGGCAGAATTGCAAGGACGCCCTGCAAGCGCTCGGACATACTCTCCCGTCTGTCCGGCAGCGAGGTTTTTCTGAAATTCGAAAATCTGCAATTCACCTCGTCCTTCAAGGAGCGGGGGGCGCTCAACTGCCTGCTGCAGCTTACCGCGGAGGAGAGGGCACGCGGTGTGATTGCCATGTCAGCGGGGAATCACGCACAGGCCCTTGCCTGCCATGGACGCGCGCTCGGCATCCCGACGACCATCGTCATGCCGAGGTCGACGCCCAATACCAAGGTCGAGCAGACGCGGGTTTTCGGGGCTGACGTGCTGCTGCACGGCAATCAGTTCGATGCTACCCGATCCTTTACCCAGGAGCTGGCAGCGGAGCGCGATCTCGTGCTGGTGCATCCGTTCAACGATCCGCGGATCATTGCAGGTCAGGGAACGGTGGGGCTGGAAATCATCGAGGCTGTGCCGGATGTCGATTGCCTCATCGTTCCGGTTGGCGGGGGCGGGCTGATCAGTGGTGTCGCCATCGCCGTCAAGGGACTGGCGCCGTCGGTGCAGGTGGTGGGGGTTCAGGTGGAGCGCTATGCGCCGGTCCATCAGGCCTATTATGATCTGCCGCCCAGAGAGACCGCGATGGGCACCGTCGCAGAAGGTATCGCCGTCAAGTCACCGGGCGATCTCACCTTGCCGATCATCAAAGAGCATGTGGATCGCATGCTGACGGTCAGCGAGGAGCAGATCGAGCAGGCGGTGTTCGATCTCCTGGAGATCGAGAAGACCGTGGTCGAAGGAGCGGGCGCGGCAGCCCTTGCCGCCCTGTTCGCGCATGCCGACGATTTCCGGGGGAAACGCGTTGCCTTGCTGCTGTCGGGGGGCAATATCGATATGATGATCCTGTCGTCGATCCTGCAACGCGGGTTGGTGCGCAGCAACCGCCTGGTGCGCCTGGATGTCGAAATCCGCGACATGCCGGGCGCGCTTGCCGAGCTGACCCAGGTGCTCGGCGAGTTGGACAGCAACATCGTCGAGATCTCCCACCAGCGGACCTTCGGCGGCTCCTCGGTCAGGGCGACGCTGGTGGAACTGGTGCTGCAGATGCGAGGTGAGGAGCAGATCGAGCGCGTGGTCGCCGCCTTGGAGAAACGCGGCTACCAACTCCGGCTCGGGTGTTCCGGATAATTCTTTGGGGATCAGATTGGATCGGTTCCACCCCTCCCCCAACCCCACGAAAGTAGCCAAATGATATCAGGAGGTTAGGAGGGGAAGAGGGCTGAAACCGATCGTTAACAAATAAGAGGTATCTCATGGCAAATCGGGTTGATCAATTCGGCTTCAGCACCAATCAGGCGCGTGATCTCGGCAATCTCGACAAGATCTTGACCGACATCGAAGCCACGGGCGCCGGTGTTGCCGAGCTATCCCTTTGCGGCGCCGATCTGATCGCCGGCGGCAGGCCGATTGGTCCGATGATCGAGAAGCTCCAGGCGATCTGCGCACGCCATGAGCTTACGTATACCGTCCATGGACCGCTGAGCGCCAGCTTGATGGATCGCAGGGCTCTGGAATGGCACAAGGCGGCGGCGGCCACGATGCTGGAGATCTGCGGCTCGATTGGCGCCGATGTCATGGTGCTTCATACCGGCCGCCCGCCGGCGGCGACCGCCGATGACATCGAGCATCTCCATGCCATGGAGCGGGACGCCCTTCGCGAACTCGGCGACATCGCAGGACGCCTTGGTGTGACGATCGGCCTGGAAAATCTCTGGGTCGCTTCAACCGACTTCTATACGGCCGCCCCTGCCCGCCTCGCCGACCACATCCGAGAGGTGGACCATCCCCATATTGCCGGCACGCTCGATATCAGCCATGCCTATCTGCAGACGCGCCATTTGGGGCTTGATTTTACAGCGGAGATCGAAGCGTTTGCGGAGGTCGTCTGCCATCTGCATATCCATGATTCCTTCGGCAGGCCGGGCGATTTCAGCAGGTTTCCCGCCGAGCAGGTGGCCTTCGGCATCGGCGATATCCATTTGCCGATCGGCTTGGGGGATATCGATTGGGCATCGATCCTGCCGAAGCTCGCGGTTCGGCCAGGCAGCGTGTTCATGATCGAGCTGCCGCCGCATTTTTGGGATCACCGGGCCCTTTGCGCCGAGCAGGCCCTGACACTGATGCCGTTGGTCGGACAGAACAAGGCGTGATCCGCAGGCCTTGCGCTTGGCGTCTACTAAAGCGTTTCTCGACCTAATGAAGCCACCACCAGCCCGCTCCCCTCCCATCCACCCGCAGGATCCCGACCATATCGGGTGGCCCTGATGGGGAGCGGGCTGGCTCCGTTTGATCGGAAAAGGCTCTCGACCGCCTATATGCGCTCACAGGCGACTCCTCGTTTTGTGAGCGCACTCTTTCGCGGAACCGGCTAAGCTTCGCAAAATCGATACTGCATTGAGAGACTTCGAGGATATCGCGACATGTTCGACATGCTGCCGGGCTTCGTACTGACCACCCTCAATGTGATGGCGACATTGCTGGTGGTGGCCATCGGGGTGGGTATTTTGGCGGTGCTGGTCCTTTACGTGATCGACCGCACGCAGACGACCCATGCGATCAGGCGGAATTATCCGGTCATCGGCAGGCTTCGCTATTTTTTCGAGCATCTGGGCGAGTTTTTCCGCCAATATTTCTTCGCCATGGACCGGGAGGAGCTGCCGTTCAACCGGGCGCAGCGCTCCTGGGCCTACCGGGCTGCGAAGAATGTCGACAATACCGCGGCCTTCGGCTCGACCAGGGACCTTCGGCCGTCAGGCACCCCGATGTTCGTCGCCTGCCCCTTTCCAACACTGGACGAGGATGCAGAAGAGCCGTCAGCGGTCACGATCGGTCCCTATTGCGCCGAGCCCTACACGCAAAACCGGCTCTTCAACATCTCCGGCATGTCCTACGGCGCGCTGTCCCGCGTGGCGGTCAAATCCCTTTCGCGCGGTGCCAAGCTGGCCGGTTGCTGGTACAATACCGGCGAGGGTGCCATGTCCGAGTTTCATCTGGAGGGTGGGTGCGACATCGTCTTTCAGATCGGCACGGCGAAATATGGCTGCCGCAAGGAAGACGGCAGGTTCTCTGAAGACAAACTCGCTGAGATTGCCGCCGTCGAGCAGGTCAAGATGTTCGAGATCAAGCTCAGCCAGGGGGCAAAGCCCGGTAAGGGCGGGATTCTCCCCGGCAACAAGGTGACGGCAGAAATCTCCAGGACCCGCGGTATTCCGGTGGGCAAAGACAGTATCAGCCCCAACCGCCATGTGGAGATCGACAATCCGGGCGAACTCCTGGACTTCATCGATCGCGTGCGCCGGGCGACGGGCAAGCCCACCGGATTCAAAACGGTGATTTCGGGGGTCGTCTGGCTCGGGCGGCTGTTCGAGGAGGTGCATAAGCGCGGGATCGAGAGCGCTCCCGATTTCATCACGGTCGACAGTGCGGATGGCGGCACGGGTGCCGCTCCGCAAAGCCTGATCGACAATATGGGCCTTCCGATCTGGGAGAGCCTGCCGATGGTGGCCGACCAGCTTATCCGCTACGATCTTCGCGACAGGGTCAAGGTGATTGCCTCCGGGAAGCTGATCACGCCGACCGAAGTAGCCTGGGCCTTGTGTGCGGGCGCCGATTTCGTGGTATCCGCACGCGGCTTCATGTTCGCGCTCGGCTGTATCCAGGCCCTGCAATGCAACAAGAATACCTGCCCGACGGGGGTGACCACTCACAACAAGGATTTGCAGCGCGGCCTGGTGCCCAGGGAAAAGCAGTTCAGGGTCGCTAATTATGCGCAGAACATGGAAAAGGAAGTGGGCATCATAGCCCATTCCTGCGGTGTTCACGAGCCGCGGCGGCTGAAGCGCTATCACGTGCGCATGCAGACCGACAACGGCAAATCCATCCCGCTCGACCAGCTCTGGCCCTACCCGGAGCCAGGCGAGGCGCTGAAGGCTGCAGCGACGGCAGCCGAATGAATTACGCGGCTTACTCTTGATTTCGACGCTGGCTTCACCTTCGAAAAGGCCGCTCTTCGCCTTTCCTTCATGATTGCGCGTCAGGGTGGCTTCCGGGTCCATGCGATCCTGGGAATCCTAGTGGAATGTCCACTTCATTCGATTCCCGCCGCCTTCGAAGAATGCGCCAAGAAATCCGAGGGTATGCCGGCTTTTCTTGGAAAAGCTTCGAGAATCATTCGTACCGAACATACCACTAGCCCACCCTCTTTTAGCGAGTGGACGGATTCCCAGGGTCGCATGGACCGAAGTCGGTTCTACTCCGGCCGCGTTAGCAAATGGTTAAGCCGGCACACAAGGCACTTCCGGCAAAAGCAGCGGGGCGGCGAAGCCAGTCACGAAATAATGAGCCACAAGCCAGCCAATGGCAGTCAATCTCTATAACCAACCCTTGCCGTCAGGGACTCCACCGTGATTATAGACAATCATGTAGAAGCGTGACGCTGTTTGAATGCTGGACCGTATCCCATGCCCATCCACTCGGTTTTCTTAAAGTATTTCGACGAGGTCCGGCGCAGCGGCTCGATACGGATGGCTGCACGCAAGCTGCATGTGGCGTCATCCGCCGTCAACCGGCAGATCCTTAAAATCGAGGACGAGCTCGGTGTCAAGCTGTTCAAGCGTTCCGCCGGCGGAATTCGGTTGACGTCCGCAGGTGAGCTGCTTGCCGAGCATGTCACACGAACGCTCGGCGATGCCGACCAGACGATGACACGAATAGCAGCGCTCCAGGGGGAGCAGCGCCAGCTCCTGAGCATCGCTGGCCAGGAATCCGTGATTGCTCGATTTTTGCCGCCTGCCCTGGTTGCCTTGCATGCAGAATGTCCCGATGTCGCCACGGTGTTCAAAGCGGCCAGCGGCACGGAATTGCAGCATCTCCTCAGGATGGGCAACGCCGATGTCGCCATCGCATTCGATCCCGAGCCGGCCGACGACATCGAGACGGTGGCGGCCGTCGAACTGCCTGTCGGTGCCGTGCTGACACCAGCCCACCCTCTCGCCGGCAGCGCGCATTTATCGCTTACGGACTGCGTGTCCTACCCGATCGTCTTGCCGGACCAGTCCTGGCCGTTGCGCGCCTTGCTGGACCGCGAGATCGGTCAGGCTGACCTTGCCATGAACATCGTCACCTCGTCGAACTCGGTCGAGTTTCTGAAGACTATGGTGGACCAGCAGCTGGGCATTGGCTTTCAGACGATCGTCGGTATTGAGGCACAGATCGAATGTGGCGAACTCAAGCATGTTCCGCTGGTCACGACGGCGCCCGTCAAGCAGATGTTTGCCCTTTGCATGCGCGCGCAACGCGTGACAACGCAGGCGCATGACCATCTTGTCACGCTGCTGCGGCAGCGGCTGATTGACTACCATGATACTTCGCCCAAGCCAGCGTCGGCGTAGCGATACGACCACACAGTGTTGGCTGACCTGCTGCCCGCAACCAACCTAACGAAATGAAATCGCCTCCCACTTCAACGGACAAGGGAGCCGGACTAGCCGCAGATGCACGCCCTGGCGGGGAGAGATTCGATAATTTGGTCGTCCAGAGCAGTACTAACTCGGGTTGGCGCATCCCTTCCAGGCTTATGCTCTTGCAGTGCCAGCTTTAACCAAGTGTTCATCACTTCCCGATAGTTTCCATTTTCTGGCCCATACAACCCTGGGAGTCCGAGCCTCGCCTTTCCTCTCGGCGGAGAGGTGGATTCCCAGGGTCGCATGGACCAGAGCCAGATGCTCTTTTTTGCCTGGGATTGATGAAAAAAGGATGAAGCAAAGCCGGATTTTTCGAGAAGAGAAAGCGAAATCATATATCAGCCCTCTCTGTGTGATGCCTTTTGAGCATCGCATGTGTGATAATCTCTGCTACCCGCATGGCCTAAAGAGTCGCTAGAATAGGATATCAAAAGACCATGTCGATGCGTGGGAACCGAGGCGAGGGTTGAGCGGTTGCTCATTTTTATGGCTCGGCGTTATTCAGGGAGAATCCGATGGCGGATGCCGACCAATCGGTTGAAGGAGATGGGGCCAGTATCCGGTTTCTGTTGAACGGCACTATCGTCGCCGTCGATGATGTCGATCCGACCCTGTCCGTGCTGCAATTCCTGCGCGAGCGAAAGCGGCTGACCGGGACCAAGGAAGGCTGCGCCGAGGGAGATTGCGGGGCCTGTACCGTCGTTGTTGGCGAGCTTTCAGGCGATGATTTGGTGATGAGGGCGGTCAATGCCTGCATCCAATTTGTGCCTACTCTCGACGGCAAAGCGCTATTCACAGTCGAATATCTCCGGCAGCAGGCGGACGGCAGCCTGCACCCGGTGCAGCAGGCGATGGTCGACAAGCATGGCTCGCAATGCGGCTTTTGCACGCCCGGTTTCATCATGTCGCTCTGGAACCTCTACAACGCGCATGCGGCCGCGAATGATCGCCCAGGCGATGCGGAACTGCGCACTGCCCTTTCCGGCAATCTCTGCCGCTGCACTGGCTACCGGCCGATCCTCGAGGCAGGCCAGGCGATGTTCGACCTGCCCACGGTGGGCTTCGACCGGCAATCGATCATGGATCAGCTTCTAGCCCTTCGTCGCAAGCACATGCTGTCCTACCGCCGCGGCGATGCCGACTTCCATGCCCCCCGCAGCATCGAAGAACTGGCCCGCCTTCGCGCCGAGCTGCCTGATGCCACCATCCTCGCCGGCTGCACCGACATCGGCCTTTGGGTGAACAAGCAGTTTCGTGAGCTCGGGGACATCATCTATGTCGGCGACGTGGATGAGCTGAAGGAGATTCGCGAGGATGGCGGTAAAATCCGGATCGGCGCAGGTGCTTCCCTGACCGACGCCTATGCAGCCCTTGTCAGGCACTATCCGGAGGCCGCCGAGATGGGGGAGCGCTTCGCCTCGGTGCCGATCCGGAATGCCGGCACTCTCGGCGGCAATATCGCCAATGGTTCGCCGATCGGCGATTCCATGCCCTGGCTGATCGTGGTGGGCGCCGAGGTCGTGCTGCGCAATGCTGCGGGGGCGAGGACGCTGGCGTTGGAGGATCTCTATCTCGACTACATGAAGAAGGACATGGCGGCCGACGAGATCGTCGAAGCAACCCTGGTGCCGCTCCCTAAGCCTGGCCAGGCCTTTCGCACCTACAAGCTCGCCAAGCGCTTCGATTCCGATATTTCCGCAGTCTGCGCCGCGTTTGCCGTAACCCTCGCCGACGGTAACATCACCGAGGCCAGGATCGCCTTTGGTGGCATGGCGGCCACGCCGAAGCGGGCGGATCGTTGCGAGCAGGCGCTGATCGGCAAGGCTTGGAACCAAAGCACCGCTCAGGCCGCTGCCGAAGCGCTGGCCGAGGATTACCGTCCGCTCGCCGACATGCGCGCGAGCGCCGGTAACCGGCTGCAGAGCGCCAAGAATTTGCTGCAGCGGTTTTATCTCGAGACCCGCCCGGACGATCCGCTGCCGATCGAGCATCTAAGCGTGTTTGCGGCAGAAGGCTGAGGAGGAGAGCATGGCCAAGACAAGCCACCAAAAGCCGGTGCCTCACGAGTCGGCCGAACTGCATGTCTCGGGTGAAGCGGATTATACCGACGATATCCCGGCGCTGGCCGGCACGCTCTTCTGCGCACTCGGGCTCAGCCAAAAGGCGCATGCACGGGTCAAGGCAATGGATCTGGAGGCCGTGCGGACCGCGCCCGGCGTTGTCGCCGTGCTCACCGCTGCGGACATTCCCGGCAGCAATGACTGCGGGCCGATCATCGCCGATGATCCCATCCTGGCCGACGGCCTGGTGCAATGCATCGGCCAGCCGATGTTCGCGGTGGTGGCCGAAAGCTATGATCAGGCACGCCGCGCCGCCCGCTTGGGCAAGGTAGACTATGATGAGCTGCCGGCGGTGTTGACGCCCAAAGAGGCAAAACAGCAACAGTCCTTCGTCGTGCCACCGATGCACCTGGTGCGCGGCGATCCGGCAGGGAAGCTCATGGCTGCACCCCGCAGGCTTGCGAAGGAGCTGCATGTCGGCGGCCAGGAGCAGTTCTATCTGGAGGGGCAGGTCTCCTATGCCGTGCCGAAGGAACAGGATGGCATGCTGGTCTATTGCTCGACCCAGCATCCGTCCGAGATGCAGCATCTGGTGGCCAAGGCGCTGACGCTTGCCTCCAACCAGGTGACGGTGGAGGTGCGGCGCATGGGGGGAGGCTTCGGCGGCAAGGAGTCGCAATCCGCGCTGTTCGCCTGCGTGGCGGCGCTGGCCGCGAAGACGCTCAGCCGACCGGTCAAGCTTCGTCTCGATCGGGACGACGACTTCATGGCCACCGGCAAACGCCATTGTTTTCACTACGACTATGACGTCGGCTATGACGACGAGGGGCGGATCCTCGCCGCCAAGGTCGAGATGACCTCCCGGGCCGGCTATTCCACCGATTTATCGCCGCCGGTGGCGACCCGTGCGGTCTGCCATTTCGACAATGCCTATTATTTGAGCGACGTCGATATCAAAGCGATGTGCGGCAAGACCAACACCCAGTCCAACACGGCGTTTCGCGGTTTCGGCGGGCCACAGGGTGCGATCGCGATCGAATATATCATCGACGAGATCGCCCGTGCGGTCGGCAAGGATCCGCTCGATGTCAGGAAGCTGAATTTCTATGGCCGGGAGGATCGCAACGTCACGCCCTATGGCCAGGTGGTCGAGGACAATGTCATTCATGAGCTTGTCGGCGAGCTGGAGGAGGAGAGCGGCTACCGACAGCGCCGCGACGCGATCCGTGCGTTCAATGAAAGCAGCCCGGTTCTGAAAAAAGGCCTGGCGCTCACCCCGGTGAAGTTCGGCATCTCCTTCAATGTGGTGCATTTCAACCAGGCCGGCGCCCTGGTGCATATCTACACCGACGGCTCGGTTCTGGTGAACCATGGCGGCACCGAGATGGGCCAGGGGCTGAACACCAAGGTCGCCCAGGTGGTGGCCGGCGAACTCGGTATCGGCGTCGATCGGGTCCGCGCCACCGCAACCGCCACCGACAAGGTCGCGAATACGTCGGCGACCGCTGCCTCGACAGGAGCCGATCTGAACGGCAAGGCCGCGGAAGATGCCGCACGACAGATCAAACAGCGCCTGGCCGCCTTCGCCGCCGAGCGCGCCGGTGTGCTTCCCGAAGACGTGATCTTCGCCAATGAAGAGGTGCAGGCGGGCGGCATGTCCACGCCTTTTCGTGAGGTGGTGATGGCCGCCTATCAGGCCCGGGTGCAGCTCTGGTCGGACGGCTTCTATGCGACGCCCAAGCTCAACTGGGACCGGGACACCTTGACTGGACGGCCTTTTTTCTACTTTGCTTATGGGGCCGCGGTGTCGGAGGTGATCGTCGACACGCTGACCGGCGAGTGGAAGCTACTGCGCGCCGATCTGCTGCATGATGCCGGCCGTTCGATCAATCCGGCGATCGACATCGGCCAGGTGGAGGGCGCCTTTATCCAGGGCATGGGCTGGCTCACCCTGGAGGAGCTCTTCTGGAACAAGGAAGGCAGGCTGATGACCCACGCGCCCAGCACCTACAAGATCCCGGCGGTCAATGACTGCCCGGCCGCGTTCCACACCCGCCTGTTCGACAACGAGAACCGCGAAGACACGATCCTGCGTTCCAAGGCAGCCGGCGAACCGCCTTTGCTGCTGTCGTTTTCAGTGCTGTTCGCGATCCGCGACGCCATCGCGAGCCTGGCCGACGGCAAGGTCAGCCCGCCACTCGATGCACCGGCCACACCCGAAGCGATTTTGAACGCTGTGATAGCACTGCAAGATACGCCTGAACCGGTGACGGCATGAACGGGTCATGCCCTATCTTGCGAAAGCGCCCCGCTCCCGAACACACGCGTTCAGGTGGTGTGTCGTCATCACATGAGTCTCTACGACGTCCCACGAAACTTGGCCGCATACTGTCAATCCTAGTGCACCGGCGAACTCACAAAATTCTCTTGTCGGTGCACTAGGCCATTGGTTTTGCATCAACTTTTCCAAACTCACCTGATTGGTATGTTTGGGTCGATGCACCAGCGATGGAGATGGGAATTAAATAACGTGGTCATACCACAGGGAGGCATGACATGACGGCCGACGGCGCTGGACCACTAGCCTTCAGGGGATCGATTCTCCACTGCCTGGACGATCCGGGCGACGGCATCGCCAGCCCTGACGTCGAGTTTTTCGAAGACGGCCTCCTGCTAGTAACCGGCGGCAAGGTGGAACAGCTTGGCGACGCCGCCTCGCTTCTCCCCCAACTCCCGGACGGTGTCCAGGTCACGGATTATACCGGCAGGCTGATCCTACCCGGTTTCATCGACACCCACATTCATTTTCCGCAGACCGACATGATTGCCTCCTACGGCGAGCAGCTGCTGGATTGGCTGGAAAAATATGCCTTCCCTACCGAGGCCAGGTTTGCCGATGCCGACCATGGCGCCGAGGTCGCCGCGTTCTTTCTCGATGAGCTTTTGAGGAACGGCACGACCACGGCACAGGTCCTGGGTACAGTGCATCCGCAATCCGTCGACGCCATCTTCACGGCAGCACAGCGAAAAGGACTTCGGCTGATCGCGGGCAAGGTGCTGATGGACCGGAACTGCCCGGAAAACCTGCGCGACACGCCGGACGATGCCTACCGCGACAGCAAGGCGCTGATCGAGCGCTGGCACGGGCAAGACCGGCTCCTCTACGCGATCACGCCGCGATTCGCCCCGACCTCGACCGAGGCCCAGCTCGAGCGTGCCGGCCAGCTCGCGCGGGAGCATCCTGATACGTTCGTGCATACCCATCTCGCCGAAAACAAGGCAGAAGTCGCCTGGGTTGCCGACCTCTATCCCCAAAGCCGGAGCTATCTCGACGTCTACGACCGCTATGATCTGTTGCGGGAGCGCTCAACCTTTGCCCACTGTATCCACCTCGACGACACCGACCGCTGGCGGATGGCCGAGACCGGCGCTGCCATGGCTTTCTGCCCGAGCCCCAACCTGTTTCTCGGCAGCGGTCTCTTCGACTATGCAGCCGCCAAGGCACTGGGGGTGCGCGTGGGGCTCGGTACCGACGTCGGGGGCGGCACCAGCTTCAACCTCCTCAGAACACTGAACGAAGCCTACAAGACCGTGCAGCTGCGGGGGCAGAAACTTGCCCCGTTCCAGGCGCTCTATCTTGCCACGCTCGCCGGGGCCAGGGCACTGCATCTCGATGATCGGATCGGCAATTTCACCACCGGCAAGGAAGCGGACTTCGTCGTGGTCGACTGGCAATCGACCCCGCTCATGGCGCGAAGAATGAGCATGGCCCGTGATCTCGTCGAAAAACTGTTCGCGCTGATCATGCTCGGCGACGACCGCGCTATATTCGCGACCCACATCATGGGAGAATGTGCGTATCGGCGGGACCAGTAGGTTGTCGGCTCCCGCCTCCATCGCTTGCATTGACGGTCTACGACCGAGCTTCTCAAGACAATGAGGCGGGTCAGTTTCCAGGCGGCTAGCGCATTCCGGGAGAGGGCGGGCACTGCGTAAACCTCAACCGGAAACGCTCTTGGTTTCATGTCTTGTGGATAGTTATCCGGGCTGCGCGAGAGAGCCGGAGCGGATCAGTTTGCCCCGCCGGAAAGGATGGGCTTTTTCATCCTTTCTTCATTTATCTCCGGAACAATGGCTAAACGGTCCATGAGACCCTGGGAGTCCGAGCCTCGCCCCTCTTCTCTGCAGGCGGGCGGATTCGCAGGATCTCATGGACCGGAGCCCGGAGGCTGTCGGAAAAAGATGAACATTCGGTTAAGGGTATCATTCCAGGCGCTTCGGTTTAGCGGGGTCGTGCCGGCATGTTTTGGTATTGATTCAGCCTGCAATGCCAACCGCCTGGACGCTTCCCGATCCCCCGTCCCACAAGCCGCAGAATATCTGCCCATATCCGGGGGCGTGGCGTGGAGCAGGTCAAAGGCTTGTTCGGTTGGCTTAAGACATCCTCGAACAGCCGGCTCGTGCGAGACCCGCTTTCCAATGATATTTGAAGCTCTTTCGTCTGTCTTGATGGTTGTTTCCGTTGCCACCCTCATCTAATACCAACCGTCCTGGATGCCGGCCGGTTCCATCCCGCACCCCAAGCATACCGATCATGTCGGGTGGTTGGACGGAGAATCGGGAGGGGCAAGGTTCAAAGCGGCTTTGTATAAGCCGGCAATGGATCAAACTGACCGTCGACGGCACCGTTAACGGAGGAGGCTGAAAGCCATGGGCGATCGCAGCGGATCATCGACCGGGCGGCTCACGACACATGTTCTCGATACCGCAACGGGCCTGCCGGCCGCGGGGCTGAAGGTCGAGCTTTATCGGCTCGCCGGCGAGGAGCCGGCCTTGATCGGAACGATCATGACCAATGCCGATGGGCGTTCTGATGCGCCGCTCATGTCAGGCGATGACATGGTCAAAGGCTCGTATCAGTTCGTCTTTCACGCCGGTGACTATTTTCGTGGACAGAAGCTGGACCTGGCCGAGCCTCTGTTTCTCGACCAGGTTCCGCTTCGTTTCGGGATCGCCGATCCGTCGAAGCACTATCACGTGCCGCTGCTGCTCTCGCCCTTCGGCTACACCACCTACCGCGGCAGCTGATTTTTCGATCTGTCGGTGCTCGGGTTGGGAGGGCTCAGGGGGTCCCAGTGGTTCGCAGCCGGTTTTCAAGCTCGAGCCCGTCCAGACATGAGCTGATGGCTTTGGCGCCGTGCTCGATCATGAAATCGGCGAATGCCCGCACACGCGCCGACAGGAATTGCCGGTGGGGATAGATGACCGCGAGCGTCAGCGGCTCGGGTGGAAAATCGAGCAGGATCGGCTTGAGGCGGCCGGTTTTCAAATGGGCCGCTATTTCCCAGACCGGTTTCATCACGATACCTTGGCCGCCGAGCGCCCAATCGGTCAGGACATCGCCGTCATCGGCATCGAGCGTGCCCGTTATCGGCAGCGACACCGGGCCGTCGGGCATCCGGAGCGTCCAGCGAAACTGAACGGAGCCTGCATATCTGAGCAGCAGGCATTGATGCTTGAGCAGATCATCCGGGGTTGAAGGCGTCCCTCTCGCATCGAGGTAGTCGGGCGCCGCCGCGAGCACCCGCTCACAATCGGCGATCTTCCGTGCGATCAGGCTCGAATCGGTCAAGATCGCCATGCGCACGGCAACATCGACCGCTTCCTCGAGCAAGTCGATGAGATGTTCCGAGAGGCGAAGGCGCATATCGATCTTTGGATAGCGGGCCTGGAACGCCGGCACCAGCGGCGCCAAGACCCTGCGGCCGAAACCAAGAGGCGCCGTTACTTTCAGGGCGCCTTGGGGATTCAGGCTTGCTTCCGCGACAACGCTTTCTGCGTGATCGACCGCATTCATGACATCCTGAGAGGCCTCGTAGAATGCCTGACCGTGCTCGGTCGGCTGCATCTGGCGGGTTGTCCGGTTGAGAAGCCGGACGCCCAGATGGCTCTCGAGCTGCTGGAGACGATGACTGACCACGGCCGGCGACAAGCGAAGGTCCCGTCCGGCCGCGGAAAGACTGCCGAGTTCGACAACACGCACATAAGTTCGAATGTTCTCCAGGAGCGCCATGGCCTTTCCTTTCACGCTCAATCTGTCATTTTTCGGTTTTGTTTGAAAGTGCTGCGCGCAGATGGCGGCTTCTCGGGAAGGCTCATCAGCGGTAGCACTTTTAGGATAAAGGCGGGTTGGGCTTGATCGTCTGCACCGTGAAGCGGGGAGCCGAGATTATGGATTCGAGCACTTGGGAATGGCTGGTCTTTTGGGAATTCCTGGATATGAGCGTGCGCTGGCTGCACGTCATCGCCGGCATCGCCTGGATCGGCAGTTCGTTCTATTTCGTTCATCTGGACAGCAGTCTCAAGAAAGTCGGGGGGCTGCCCGCGGGCGCCGGCGGCGAGGCCTGGCAGGTCCATGGCGGCGGCTTTTATCACATGGTCAAATACAATGTGGCGCCCGAAAAGATGCCCGAAGACCTGACCTGGTTCAAATGGGAGGCCTATGCCACCTGGATGTCGGGTGCTGCCCTCCTGGTGATCGTCTATTACTTCGGCGCCGAACTCTATCTGATCGACACCCATGTCCTCGATCTGTCGCCCTGGCTCGCCATTCTGATCAGCATCCTCGGCCTGGCGCTCGGCTGGGTCGCCTACGACCTGCTCTGCAAATCACCGATCGGCAACAACGAAGTTCTGCTTGCCGCCGTCGGCTTCGTCTTCCTGGTGGCGCTTTCGATCATCTTCACCTATGTCTTCAGCGCACGCGGCGCCTACATGCAGATGGGCGCGCTGATCGGCACCATCATGGCGGCCAACGTGCTGGTGATCATCATCCCGAACCAGCGGGTGGTGGTCGCTGACTTGATCGCCGGGC
Organism: Geminicoccaceae bacterium; assembly: GCA_965204405.1. GTDB lineage: Bacteria > Pseudomonadota > Alphaproteobacteria > Geminicoccales > Geminicoccaceae > JANQPX01. The sequence goes on along the minus strand of CBDBEN010000005.1, from coordinate 1,906,042 downwards.
GCGAGCCGGACCCGAAATACGGCTACATCGCGAAAACCCGCTCGATGCACAACAACTACCTCACGCTGCCGGTGCTGTTCGTGATGATCAGCAACCATTACCCGCTGATGTATGCCAGCCGGTTCAACTGGCTGATCCTGGCGCTGATCCTGGTAATGGGCGCGGTCATCCGCCATTTCTACAATGTCCGCCATCGCGGCGAGCCGAGCCCCTGGTGGACCTGGGCGGCCGCCACCGTGCTGGCGCTGCTGGTTATCGGTTTGAGTTCCATGCAACCGCCCCCCTCCGAACAGGACGAGGCCGTAACCGAGCCGGCCGCGCCGGTGGCCTTCGCCGCGGTCGAGGAGATCGTGCTCTCCCGCTGCAGCATGTGCCATGCCGCCGAACCGCTCTGGGAAGGCATGGCGGTTGCGCCCAAGGGCGTCGTGCTGGAAACGCCGGCGCAGATCCGAATGCTTGCGGCCGATATCAATGCCCAGTCGGTGCGCACCCACGCAATGCCGCCGAGCAATATCACTGAAATGGAGCCGGGCGAGCGTGCGACCCTCGCCGCCTGGATCGCGGCGGGCGCGCCGAGCGAGGCCGAATAGGCGATTTGAAGAAGGGAGGCCCGAGATGGCCAGGATGAAAGCGATTGAAGCTGCCGTGCAGGTGCTGGAGAAGGAGGGTGTCAGCGTCGCCTTCGGCGTGCCGGGTGCCGCGATCAACCCGCTTTACGCCGTCCTGGAAAAGCGCCGGACCATCGGTCATGTGTTGGCCCGCCACGTCGAAGGCGCTTCCCATATGGCGGACGGCTACAGCCGCGCCAAAGCCGGTAATATCGGCGTCTGCATCGGGACCTCGGGTCCGGCGGGCACCGATATGATCACCGGGCTCTATGCAGCGTCTGCGGACAGTATCCCGATCCTCTGCATCACCGGCCAGGCGCCGACCGCCAAACTGCACAAGGAGGATTTCCAGGCGGTCGACATCGAGACGATTGCGAAGCCCGTGACCAAATGGGCCAGCACGGTGCTGGAGCCAGGCCTGGTCCCGCGGGCCTTCCAAAAGGCGTTTCACGAGATGCGCTCCGGCCGCCCCGGCCCGGTTCTGATCGATCTCCCGGTCGACGTTCAGCTCGCCGAGATCGAATTCGATATCGAGGGCTACGACCCCCTCGAACCTTACAAACCGAAGGCCTCAAGCGCCCTGGTCGAGAAGGCGATGGCGATGCTGAATGCGGCGGAAAAGCCGCTGATCATCGCCGGTGGCGGCATCATAAATGCTGACGCCTCCGATCTGCTGGTGGACTTCGCGGAGATCATGGGCGTTCCGGTCATCCCGACCCTGATGGGCTGGGGCACGATCCCCGACGACCATCCACTGATGGCCGGCATGGTCGGCCTGCAGACCAGCCACCGCTACGGCAACCGCACCTTCGTCGAAAGCGACTTCGTGCTCGGCATCGGCAACCGGTGGGCCAACCGGCATACCGGCACGATCGAAAACTACACCAAAGGCCGGAAATTCGTCCATATCGACATCGAGCCCACCCAGATCGGCCGCGTTTTCAACCCCGACCTCGGCATCACCTCCGATGCCAGGGCCGCCCTGGAACGGTTGCTGGACCTCGCCAAGGCCTGGAAGGCGGACGGCAAGCTGAAGGACCGGTCGGCGTGGGCAGGTGAATGTGAGCACCGCAAGAAGAGCATGCTCAGGAAGACGCATTATGATCAGGTGCCGTTGAAGCCGCAGCGGGTTTATGAGGAGATGAACGACGTTTTCGATCGGGACACCTGCTATGTGACCACGATCGGGCTTTCGCAGATCGCAGGTGCGCAGTTTCTTCATGTCTACAACCCGAGAAACTGGATCAATTGCGGCCAGGCCGGCCCGCTCGGCTGGACGCTCCCTGCGGCCCTCGGTGTCCGGGCGGCGGACCCCGACAGAAAAATCGTGGCACTCTCCGGCGACTACGACTTCCAGTTCATGCTGGAGGAACTGGCCGTCGGCGCCCAGCACAAGCTTCCTTATCTCCATGTCGTCGTGAACAATTCCTATCTCGGCCTGATTCGCCAGGCTCAAAGGGGTTTCGAGATCGACTTCCAGGTCAGCCTCGCCTTCGACAACGTCAACAGTGACGAGGTCCAGGGCTATGGCGTCGACCATGTCGCGGTCGCCGAAGGCCTCGGCTGCAAGGCGATCCGGGTCAGGAGCCCGAACGAGTTCAAGGAAGCGTTCGCCAAGGCCGATGCGCTGATGGCGGAGCACCAAGTGCCGGTGGTCCTGGAGTTCATCCTGGAGCGGGTCACCAATATCTCGATGGGCACCGAGATCCAGGACGTCAACGAGTTTGAGGAGATCCTCTGTCTGGATCCGTCGCTTACCATCGACGACGTCTCCGGCTCGGTCCTCAAGGACGCCGACGGCGGCAGCGGCGAGACATAGTGCCGTCAGCGCCTTTGACACGCGGGTGCAACGCATGTCCTGGAGTAGCAAAAAAATGGAAAAAATAGGTTTCATCGGCCTCGGCATCATGGGCACGCCCATGGCCGGTCATTTGATCGCCGGTGGGCATGAGGTCCATCTGATGAGCCGCTCCGGCGTTCCCGACGAGCTGACCGGGAAAGGCGGCAAGGCCTGCAGGACCGCCAAGGACGTTGCCGCCGCAGCCGATGTCATCATCACCATGGTGCCGGACACACCCCATGTCGAAGCGGTGCTGTTCGGCGAGAACGGCGTGGCCGCAGGCTTGAGCGCCGGCAAGGTCGTGGTCGACATGAGCTCGATCTCGCCGGTGGCCACCAAGGACTTTGCGAAGAGAATCAATGAACTTGGCTGCGATTATCTCGATGCGCCCGTCTCCGGCGGCGATGTCGGCGCTAAAGCTGCATCCCTCAGCATCATGGTCGGAGGATCGGAGGCGGCATTCGCCCGGGTCCAAGAGGTCTTCGCGCTCATGGGCAAGAACATCACCTTGGTGGGCGGGAACGGCGACGGCCAGACCACCAAGGTCGCCAACCAGATCGTGGTGGCGCTGACCATCGAGGCAGTCGCCGAGGGACTCCTGTTCGCCTCCAAGGCCGGGGCCGATCCCGCCAAAGTCCGCGAAGCCCTGATGGGTGGGCTTGCGACCTCGCGCATTCTCGAGATTCACGGCGAACGCATGATCAAGCGCACCTTCGATCCGGGCTTTCGCATCGAGCTGCACCAAAAGGATTTGAACCTCGCCCTGCAGAGTGCCAAGTTCCTGCAGCTCAGCCTGCCCAACACAGCAGCGACCCAGGAGCTGTTCAACACCTGTGTCGCCAATGGCGGCAATGCCTGGGATCACTCAGGGCTGATCAAAGCGCTCGAGCTTCTGGCCGGCCATGAAGTTGCCAAGGACTGACCCGCCTGGCCGGCGTTGGATACTTTGATCAGCCCATCCACTGTCTCGTTGATTTTGCTTTGGACTAAACAACACGGATTGATCTGATGCACTTGTGGTTAGTTCCGATCATAAGTGCCCCCTGTGATCGGGACAGGAGAGCTACGCTTCCTCGGATTCCGGAGTCCTGATCGAGCATAATTACTCGCTTACCCAACACTCTGATCAAGTGAACTTGGATCGGTTCATTCTTTTTTCATCTATCCAGTGCAAGTAGCTATCTGGTCCATGAGATCCTGGGAATCCGAGCCTCGCCCTCGCTTTTGACGGGCGGGCGGATTCCCAGGATCTCATGGACCGGGAACTGAAGGCTATCGGGAAAGGATGACCATCTGGTTAAGGCTTTCACGCCAACCTGCCCAGTTATATGCCCTCTTCATTTGATTCCCATCGCCTTTGAAGAATGTCCTAGAGCATATCCGGGAGAGGGCTCGCACCGCATAAACCTCGACCGGAAGCGCTCTAATAAATCCCAGGGTATGCCGGCCTTTCTTGAAAGAGCTTCGGGACTCATTCGTGCCGAACATACCCCTGGAAATCAGTCCATCCCGCCCCACCACCCGCAGTGTTTCCATCATATCGAGTGGTTGGGTGGATAAGCGGAATGGAACAGGTCAAAACCCAGTTCGGTCGATATCACGCCAGGAGCATCGGCTTCTTAGGGCTGCACTAACCTGATCTGCCTCTGCACTAATCACCCGACTTCTCCTTGAGCTCATCGATCAGGCATTCCGTGGTCACCTGCCGGCAATAGCCGCTGATAGTGCGAAGCGAATGCTCATGGCGCAACGACGAGTAGGTCAGGCAGGCATCGGTCACCTGGGTCACCAGATAGCCGAGGTCGCAGGCATCGCGGATGGCGCTCTCCACACACTGGTCGGTGATGAGCCCGCTGATCACCAGCTGCCGGACCCCGAGATTGCGCAGCACATAATCGATATGAGTCGAGATGAACACCGAGGATGAGGATTTGGGGAGAACGATCTCGTCGCCCACCGGTGCGATCTGGTCGATGACCTTGCCGTCCCAGGCGCCCTTGGGCACGTGAAAGCCGGTGATCTTGTAATCGAGGCTGCGGTCGCGGCCATCGAGCGTTAAGCTTTCGATGGTGGTGTACATCACCTCGATGTGCGCCTTCCGGCAGGCTGCCTGGAGGCGGACCATGTTGGGAACGATCCGGTCTTCAAGCTCCTTGAAGAACCAGCCATAGCGCTCCTCGAAAACCGCCTCCGAGAGGTCCTTGAACTCACCGCCCCGGCGGTGGGCAGCGAAGTTCTGCACGTCGATGAACAGCAAGGCGCTCGCTGAAGGATCGAGGGGGACGTCGCGTGTCAGGGTCAAGGCTGAAGCTCCGCAAGAGAGGTGATCGCGCCGCTTAAGAGATCGGCGAAGCGCTCGATGTCGGCCGCTTTGCAAAGCCCGTCATTGCGAATTTCGATCAGAGTGTGGGCGATCGCGCGGCGCTCCGCATGAGCGGGGATGAACCAATCGGTCTCGTCGTCGATCTGGTAGGGCTCATTGATCGCCAAAACGAGATCGGGGGCACTTTTGGCCATGTGATCGCGAAGCCGCCTCGGGGTCTCCCGGTCTTTGCGCGCGAGAAAGCCAGCATGCCAGGGGCGACGATCCTCACCGGCAAGGCTTTCGGTGAAGGAATGGATGGAGAGCGCCAAGCACCGTGGATGCCGCATGAAGCCTTCGGCGACGGCGGCATCGAACGGTTCGAAAACCGCCCTGGCTCGCGCCGCCTGGTCCTCGCTGGTGAGGCCCTGATTGGCGGGAATAGCAATGCCGTCGCTCTCGTCAGGAACGGCATGGGGACCATCCGGTGGGCGGTTGCAGTCGATCACCAGGCGGGAATAGCGTTGCAGAACGAGGGGGGCTTCGAGGCGTTCCGAAAGCGCGCGAGCAAGCGCCTCCGCCCCGATGTCCCAACCCCGGTGGCTGTCGATGATACTTTCGGACACGCCCAAATCGCCGAGCGCACCTGGAATGGCTCTGCCTGCATGTTCAGAGACCAGAAACATCGGGGAAGGGCTGTCTTTACGGACCCATTCGACGGGATCGGGATCAGTCGGGCCGAGGAGAGAGCCGGTTGGTGCGGCAGAGGTCATGCTTTTTGCGCCTGCAAGGCCGCCGCCGGTATCAGACCGTTTGGGCGGGTGACCAGAATCAGGACGACGAGGGAGAGCGCGATCGGTTCACGAAATTCCTGCCAGCTTGCCGGCAGGAAGGCCGCAAGAAAAACTTCGATGAAGCCGAGAACGAACCCACCCGCCACCGCACCCTTGAGGGAGCCCAGACCGCCAAGGATCGCAGCGATGAAGGCCTTCAGCACGGGCGTAAATCCCATCAGCGGATCGGCGGAGCCACGCTGCGCGACCCAGAGCACCGCGGCCACGCCGGCGAGCAGGCCCGAAAGCGCGAAGGCAGCCGAGATGACCGTGTTGGCGCGGATGCCCATCAGGCGTGCGACATCGAAATCCTCAGCGGCCGCGCGCATGGCGATCCCGTGTTTTTGCCGGGTCATGAACAGCTCAAGCACGATCAGCATGAGAAGGGTGGCGGCGATCGCGAAGACCTTGTTCACCCCGATCACGAACCCGCCGATGTCGAGGCTCTCACCTAGAAAATCGGGCATGATCACCGGCTGCGAGCGCGCCGAGATCAAATTTTGGAAAAGGACCTGGAGAATCATGGCGACGGCGAAGCTCGTCACCAGCATGGTCGCAGCAGACGCATTGCGCACTGGCCTGAACGCGATCCGCTCCATGGCCACCGCAGCGATCATGGCGGCGACGACCGCAAGCGGCACGGCAAGCCCGAAAGGAAGCCCGATCAGCCCGCATCCCATCAGCACATAGCCTGAAATGGTCATCAGTTCGCCATGGGCGAAATTGATGAGGCCCATGATCGAAAACACAACCGCGAGACCGAGCGCCAGCAGCGCATAGGTGCCGCCGAGCGCAATGGCGTTGACCAGCTGCTGCAGGATCAGGTCCAGCTCAGGCATGGCCGAGATAGACCGCTTCGAGGGCACCGTCGGCCCGCATGTCAGCCGCAGCTCCAGCAGTGACGATGCGCCCCGATGCCATCATGTAGGCGCGATCGGCGATGTCGAGCGCCTGGGTTACGTTCTGCTCGACGATGAAGAGGGTGACGCCTTGGCTCCGAAGCGTCTGGATCAGCGAAAAAACCTGCTCGACGATCCGGGGCGCCAGGCCGAGCGAAGGTTCATCGAGCAGGAGAAGCCGAGGTGCGCACATAAGCGCCCGGCCGATGGCGAGCATCTGCTGCTGGCCACCGGAAAGCGTGCCCGCGAATTGCCGCCTACGCTCGGCGAGGATGGGAAAGAGGTCGAACACTCTCTCATAGGCCTGGGCAACAGCGCTCCGCTCGCTCAAAGCGTAGGCGCCCATGGCGAGGTTGTCCGCGACGGAAAGCGTGCCGAACACGCGCCTGCCCTCGGGCGCCAGCGTCAGCCCGAGACCGGGCCCCGCCTCAGCCGGAAGATCAGTGATATCGCTGCCGTCAAAAAGCAAACGCCCGCCCGCGACGGGTGCGAGTCCTGCAACCGCGTTCATCGTCGAGGACTTGCCGGCACCGTTCGCGCCGAGAAGGGCTATGATCTCACCCTCCTCGATCGCGATGTCGATACCGCGCACGGCGTCCACCGCGCCATAGCGCACCTGGAGATCCTGGAGCTGCAGGAGAGGAGCCATGCGCGGCGGCGGCTTACTGCATGCGCGGCGCGGGCACGAGCGCCGCATCGGGGGCCGGCTGGCCGACCAGTTCCCGGTCGCCGGCGGCGACACGGATCAGGGAAACCTCGCGCACCGGCATGCCGTTCGTGCCCTTGTAGGTGATCAGGCTGGTTGCCCCCTGCACATTCTCCAGATCGGCAATGGCATCGCGAAGAGCCTGCGCCTCGGTCGAGCCGGCAGCGAGCACGGCGGCTTCCAGCACCTTCACCAGATCGTAGCCGACGGCATTGAAAACGGTCTCGGAGGCATTGCCGGTAGTCTTCTCATAGAGTGCGTTGAAGGTCTCCAGCGGGCTTCCTTCGGTTGCGTGACCTGCCGTGGTGAACACCACGCCTTCGGCAACCTCGCCGAGCCCGAAGGTCGTTGGGCTGTCGATGCCGTCCGAGCCAATCACCTGAGCATCGACACCGGCGGCCCTAAGCGCCCGGATGAAGGAGGGAAAGTCCGGCTCGTAGGCCGAGGTCATCACCACTTTGGGGGCAGGATCGAGCGCTGCGATCTGCGTGGCGATCGCCGAGAAGTCCGGCTGGCCGATATTGTAGGTGGCCTCGCCCAGCACCTCGCCGCCGAGCGCCTTCATGACATCGGCGAAATAGAGCGGCATGGTCGTGTACTGGCTGTCCGGCGAATAGAGGATGAAGGCCGTATCCAGCCCCTGCTCATGAGCCCAGCTTGCCGAGACCGTCGCCTGCACATTGTCGCCGGGGAAATTCGCAAAGACATAATCCCCGCCGATCAGCGGCAAGGTCGGCGATGAGGCGCAGGTCGAGATCGCGGGGATCGCCGCCTCGGCGACGATGCCGGCAGCCGCGAGCGACGGGTCCGCATCGCAAGGCAGAACAATCGCCGATACCTCCTCATCGACCAGTTCCTGGACGGCGATCGACGTCTGTGCCGCATCGGAGCGGACATCCTTTTCAACCAGCTCGATCATCACCGTACCGCCGATGCCGCCTGCCGCGTTGATCTCGTCGACAGCAATGTGCAGGCCTTCGACGACGGGCGCGTCGTAGGGTGCGAGGCCGCCTGTCTGGGCAGTCGCCAGGCCAAGCTTCAGCGTCTCGGCGGTTGCCGAGGCGGCGCCGATCGTCAGGGCGGTGGAGGCGATGAGAAGATGTTTCAACATAAGGGTCTCCCTTTTGATTATTGGATTAGGCGTTCGACGTCTTTCCAAGATAAGCCTCGATCACGGCTGGATGGCTGCGAACCTCTTCCGGGCTGCCTTCTGCAATCTGACGGCCTTCGTTGAGCACGACAATCCGATCGCAAAGGGCATTGATGAGTGCAAGATCGTGGTCGACCAGCAGGATGCCTATGCCGAGGTCCTGATTGAGTTCCTTCAGCACCGTCATGAGCGCGTCGGTTTCCTCCCGATTCATGCCGGCAGCCGGCTCGTCGAGAAGAAGCAGCGAGGGCTGACAGACGAGGGCACGCGCAATCTCGACCCGGCGCTGATCACCATAAGAGAGCGTCCCGGCCATCTTGTCGGCATGGTCCATCAAGGCCATGTGGTCGAGCGCTGCAAGAGTGCGCCCATCCGCCTCGCGGCCGTTTTTGGTCGAAAGCGCTGCTGCCTGAACGTTCTGATAGACCGTCAACGTCGCGAAGAGGCGGATATTCTGAAAGGTGCGGGCGATGCCTATCTCGGCGAAACGATGCTGCGGCAGACGTGCGAGGTACTGATCGCCGCGGGTGATGCGCCCCTCGGTTGGCCGCAGAACGCCTGAAAGCTGGTTCAAGAGGGTGGTCTTGCCGGACCCGTTCGGCCCGATCAGACCGACGATCTCACCAGGACGAAGCTCGATGTCGACAGCGTCGGTCGCGGTGACACCGCCGAAACGCTTGGTCACCCCGTCCGCCTTGACCGGCCCGTCCTCCTTCGGCACCAGCCGAATGGGCGCTACAGAGGCACGTTTTGCCGGCGTCAGCGATTCCTCCCACTCATTCAGCCCCGAGATACCTTCGGGGCGGCGCATCAGTGCCAGCAGGATCAGGACGCCGATGCCGATTTGGGTGGTCCCGAAAATCTGCGGGAGCTGAAGTCCGAACAAATCGAGACCGCCTTCGAGCCGGCGCAGTATTTCCGTGACCAGCGTGACCGTGGTCGCGCCCAGGATAGCGCCGGTGACGGTGGTCATGCCGCCGACGATCAGCATGGCCAGGAGAAAGAACGTATCGACGAAGTAGAATTTTTTTGGACTGAAGGCTCCGAGAAAATGGGCCAAGAGAGCACCGGAAATCGCCATCAGCCCGGCGCTGAGCACGAAGGCCAGAAAACGCTCCTTTGGAAAATCGATGCCGATCGCGGCCGCGGCGACGGCATCGTCGCGCGCTGCCCGGAGCCTGAGGCCGCCGGCGCTGTCACGGTAGAGCCTGGCAATGACGAGAGCGAGCACGCAGGCGATGCCTGCGGCCCAGATGTCGGTCGCGCGCGGCACACCGAAGAAGGTTTGAGCCCCCCTGGTCACGTCCCGCCAGCCGATCAGGACGCCATGCATGACGATCAGGAGGCTCAAGGTCGCAATCGTCGCCGCTGCTCCATCAAGCCGCCAGATCGCGAGACCGACGAGCATGGCGATGACGAGTGTCAGCAAGACCGCCACCGCAATGGCCGGCCAAAGACCAAGCTCGATACCCGCGAGCCAGGCGGGCAGTGCCGGCAATGTCGCCTCCTTGATCGCGGCGGGCAGGGTCAGGAGCGCCGAAACATAGGCACCCACAGCCATGAAGGCGAGGTGGCCGAAACTCAGAATGCCGCTATTACCCGAATAGAGGCCCATGGCCGCGATGGCCGTGAGCGAGACGAGAAAGATCGTCAGCGTGCGCTCGATAGCACTGCCGGACAGATGCCCCATCACGGCGATCGCCAGGACAAAAAGCACCAGCGCCGTCACCGAGAGAGAGAGATGATTTCGCGGGCCGATCAAGCCCATTTATGTCCTCCCATTCATTGAACAGTAGGAGAACAGAAATTCTCAAAGTCAATCTGTTCGTCACGGACTTTCGGCACTATCGGCCCTGCCCTTTGCAGCCCTGCATCGGAAAATCTGCCCTCAAACGATGATGATGCGCCGCGCGGCACGTCTTCGCGAAAAGCGAAGAAAGTCCAGATTTTTGCGATCACTAGGTTGGCTCTCTTGGCCGGACTGTGCGGCAGGATCCAGTGCAGGATGGATGGTCGATCTTCGGATCTCGAACGCGGCTTATTCAATTGACATCCGATCATAACGAACACCACTCTTGATCGAAGCCGTATCGGCCGCGGCAATCTGCGTGCTCGTTTCGGCGCAACAACTTGCCGGACATCGTTCATGGCGCTCGGAACGGTCAGAGCGAGGCGTTCCTATCAAGCCTGGGTCGCCAACGAGACCATCGAGGACTATTCGCTCCGTTATGCGGCGACGTCCTTTCGCAAATGGTCGCCCTTCGTTCTGGCCAACACCGCCCTCGGCGGCATTTCCTTTTTGGCGCTCGAGGCAATCGGTGGTGCTATCACCATCAGCTACGGTTTCAGCAACGCCTTTCCGGCCATCATCGTCGTCTGCCTGATCATCTTCGCGATCAGCCTGCCGATCGCCTATCAAGCCAGCACGTACAACATCGACATGGACCTCCTGACCCGAGGGGCCGGCTTCGGCTATATCGGATCGACGGTCACTTCGCTGATCTATGCCTGCTTCACGCTCATTTTCTTCGCCCTCGAAGCGGCGATCATGGCCCAGGCGTTATATCTCTATATCGGTTTGCCGATTGCCGTCGGCTATCTCGTCTCGTCGATCGTCATCATTCCCATCGTCTTTCTCGGCGTCACGCTGATCAGCAGGCTGCAGCTCATCACCCAGCCGATCTGGATCTTTTTGTTACTCACACCCTTTGTCATGATCCTTTTGAAAGAACCGGAAGTCCTCTCTCACTGGATTGCGTTCGCCGGCGACGAGGCGGGCTCCGATCGGTTCAACTATCTCTATTTCGGTGCAGCGACCGGCGTCCTCTTCGCGCTCATCGTGCAGATCGGCGAGCAGGTCGACTATCTCCGTTTCATGCCGGACAAGACCAGGCGCAATCGCATCGGCTGGTGGACAGCCGTCATTGGATCGGGACCCGGGTGGATCATTATCGGCGGTCTCAAGATCCTGGCCGGCAGTTTCCTGGCCGTGCTGGCGGTCGATCAGGGACAGAGCCACCTTCGGGCGGTCGAGCCGATTCACATGTATGTCACTGCCTACGGCTTCGTGAGCAATGATGCTTGGGTCGTTTTGACCGTGGCCACGATCTTCGTTCTGATTTCGCAAGTGAAGATCAATGTGACCAATGCCTATGCGGGCTCGCTCGCCTGGTCGAACTTCTACGCGCGCGTCACCCACTACCATCCGGGTCGGGTGGTCTGGCTGGTCTTCAACATTCTGATCTCGCTCCTCCTGATGCTCCTCGGCATTTTCGAAACGCTCGCGACGGTGCTTGCGGTCTACTCGATTATCGCCATCGCCTGGATCGGTGCGATCTTTGCCGATCTCGCGGTGCTGAAGCCGATCGGCATCAGCCCTTCATTCATCGAGTTCAGACGGGCGCATCTCCATGACATCAACCCGGTCGGCTGCGGTGCGATGGCGATCGCGTCCCTTGTCGGGATCACGGCATTCGAAGGCGGATTCGGTCTGGTGGCCGAGGCCTACGCCGCCGGGCTGTCGCTGATCACCGCCTTTGTCGGCGCCATTACCATCGGCGTCCTGACCAAGGGCCGATACTACATCGCCCGCAAGGACGGCTTCTCAAAAAGGATCGAGGGCGGAGCGACGGTCACCTGCTCGATTTGCTTTTATCGCTACGAACGCGCGGACATGGCCCACTGCCCGTTCCACGATGGGCCGATCTGCTCGCTTTGCTGCAGCCTCGATGCCCATTGTCACGATGTCTGCAAGCACGCACCCAAGAGCGAGCCACCGGATAGCGAAGAGCGGACGGCAAGTTTGCTGCCTCCCCATTTCGGGCAAAGGCTGGCGAAGTTTCTTGGTATTTTTCTTGTGCTGGCGGTGATCGTCGCAGCACTCTTTCTGCTTGCTTACCGCCTAGTCGAAATCGACCCCGCTTTCGTTCCAGGCGACAGTGCTCATCTCATGATCAGGCTCTATCTGGCATCGCTGGTGCTGCTTTGCATTGCAGCCGGCTGGATCGTGCTGGCCCATGAGAGCCGGGAACTTGCCGAACGCGAGCTGGTCACGTCGCTCGAACAGCTGGGCCAGGCACGGCAGGAGCTCACGGAAAGCGAACGCCTGGCCGCAATCAAACGCGAGGAGGAACGGCGCGCGCTGATCAGGGAACGCGATGTCGCGACGGCTGAACTGAAGGTGCGAAATCTGGACTTGGAAGCCCTGAACCAGCGCCTCCAGGGCCTTGTCGGCAGCATGCAGCAGCTTTCCAGCTGCACCGATCTTCAGCAGCTCAGCACCTGTCTGGTGGAGCAGGCGGTTGCCTTGACGGCAGCCGAAGGCGGCAAGGTGTCGTTGACATCTGGCGAGAAAACGGTCGTTGAAGACATCAGGCCTGCCGGGCGAGGCGCTGCCGACATCACCTGCGAATTTTCTCTAATGGGCAGCGCTTCCGAGTCCATCGGGACGATGTCCATTCATGTCACAGAGGGCATGTCACTCCCGGACGAGGATCGCGAGCTGATCCAGATCCTGGTGTCCTATGCCAGCGAAGTGGTTTATCTGCTGCAGGCCCTGGACCGGGTGTCCTGGAGCGAGCTTCGCCTTCGGGACATCATCGACCACTCGCCGTCGCTGATTTCTCTCCAGGACCTTGCGGGCCGCTTCCTCATCACCAATAAGCGATTTGAAGAATGGCACGGCTATGCCGCAAAAGACGTCATCGGCCGGACGGCCTCGGTCCTCTTTCCACCGGATATCGCAGCACTCTATCTGGCCGACGATCGCCTGGCGAACATCGATGACGCGAGGCTTGAGCTGGAAATCGAGATGACCTTCGCCGACCGCTCCGTCCATACGGTGCTGACCACAAGGTTTCCCGTGCAATCCGAGGAACGCGGCCTGATCGGCGTTGGTATGATTGCAACCGATGTCACCGATCGAAGGCATGCCGAGGAGCATCTTCGCCAGGCTCAGAAAATGGAGGCACTCGGTCAGCTGACCGGCGGCGTCGCCCATGATTTCAACAATCTGCTCGCTGTCATCTATGGAAATCTCAGCCTGATTCGCAGCGAGATCGGCCATGACGGTCAGTTGTCGGAGCTTGCCGAGGATGCTGCGGCCGCTGCGAAAGCGGGGGCCGATCTCACCAATCGCCTCCTGGCTTTCGGCCGGCAGCAGGAGCTGCATCCGGAGCCGACGGACGCTCAAGATCTGCTTGTCCAGTTCTCGCGGGTGCTGGAGCGAACTCTCGGTGAAGCGATCGCGATCGAGCTGTCGATGGATGACGGCCTCTGGCCGATCGATGTGGACCGCAGCCAGCTCGAAACAAGCATCTTGAATCTGGCCTTGAATGCCAGGGATGCCATGCCCGACGGCGGCGTCTTGAGCATTACCGCTTTGAATGTGCCGTCAGAGGCTCAAGCGGCAGGCAGGGAAGAAAAGGTTGCCTTTGGCGACTACGTCGAAATTGCGGTGTCGGATTCCGGCGAGGGCATGAGCAGCGATGTGCAGGCGCGCGCCATTCAGCCCTTCTTCACCACCAAGACGGTCGGACAGGGAAGCGGGCTCGGCCTAAGCATGGTCTACGGCTTTGCCCAGCAGTCCGGAGGGCACATCGACATTGCAAGCGAGATCGGTGAGGGAACGACGGTCCGCCTCTTCCTACCCCGGTCGTCGCAGCCGTCGGCACCATCGGACGCTGCCGCAAAATCGGCAGCATCGCCGGAGAGACCCAGCGAACTCATTCTGCTGGTCGAGGATCAGCCTGCTGTGCGACGCCTTGCCAGGCGAGTGCTGACCCGTCAGGGATATGACGTGCTCGAAGCGTCGGACGGGAGGGCTGCCCTCGAGATCCTGGCCGATCATACTCATATCGATCTGCTGTTTACCGATGTGGTCCTGCCGGGCGGCATGAGCGGCGTCGAGCTTGCAGCCGCCGCCGAAGCTGATCGTCCAGGGCTGAGGGTTCTCTACACATCCGGCTATGCGCCCGAACGGATCCTCGATGACCTCGGGCAGGATGGAGGCATCTCATTGGTTCGAAAGCCGTTCGATACCGATGACCTCGTCCGCTCGGTCAGGCAGGCCTTGGACCAGCCGGCTGCGGGTGTTCAATCGCCTGCTGCCGTCGGTATTGACGTGAACACGTAGCCCAGTCCCCGCACCGTTTTAATCAGTTCCGGCGATCTTGGATTATCGTTCAATTTGCGCCTGAGCTTGCCCACAAGAACATCGATGCTGCGATCGTCAGGCCCCCATTGACGGTGGGCGACATTGTCGAGGATCATTTCGCGGGAGAGCGGCCTGCCTGGACGGGTTGCAAGGGCGACGAGGAGTTCGAATTCATAGGACGTGAGGTCGACGGGTTCATTATTGGGGGCCGTCAGCACACGCTGATCCACATCAAGAGTCCAGCCGGCAAATTTTAAAACCTCGCTTTGCCCAATACCATTGGCCGGTGAATCGACGCGGCGATAGGCGCTCCGGCGAAGGACGCTCCTGATCCGCGCCAGCAGCTCCCTGGGCTCGAACGGCTTGGTCACATAGTCATCGGCACCAACTTCCAGTCCAACGATCTTGTCGACGCAATCGCTGCGGCCGGTCAGCATGATGATCGCGATTTCGGATTGCTGTCTGATCGACTTTGCCAGGCTGAGACCGTCTTCGCCTGAAGGCAATCTGAGGTCGAGAATCAGAAGGTCGCAAGACCAGCTTTCGAGTTCCTGCCACATCGACCGCCCCGATGTCGCGGTTCTTACCTCGAACCCCTCGCTCGAAAGTAAACGTGTAAGCAGCCGGCAAATCCAGGGATCGTCATCGACGACGAGCACACGCGCCTGTGTCGCCTGATCATGCTGACGGTCGTTAAGGCCCTGATGCTGCGGCCTGATCATCGGCCACCCTGTTGCTTGTGTGACTCCCCAAAGGCACCAAAGCGTGCCTTCCTTCCAGAATGACCTATCGGCTGGCCGCATGGAATCAATAGTTTGCGAAGTTTACAAAACTTTTCAATTCGGAAGCTGAGCCGAACAAACCTCTTACAATGGCCTGATAACCTTCAATGATCTGCTGGAAGCTGCGGCGTGCCGACACCGATGTTCGGCTGGGCAGGCGGGCAACGGCGAACGAAACGATCAACTGGATCTGGGAGGCTGATATGGTCAACACCGTTTTTCGGGCTGAAATGGACAAATGGCCGGAAGATCAGACTGTCAAAACCCATAATCGCTGGCATCCGGACATCCCGATCGTTGAGTGGTTCAAGCCCGGCGACGAGTTCAGGGTCGAGTGCTATGACTGGACCGGCGGGCAGATCAAGAACGACGACAGCGCCAACGACATCCGTGACGTCGATCTCTCCAAGGTGCATTATCTCAGCGGTCCGTTCGGGGTCGAAGGTGCCGAGCCTGGCGATCTCCTGGTGGTCGATATCAACGATATCGGCTGGCTGGAAGAGAGCCAGTGGGGCTTCACCGGTATTTTCGCGCTCGACAATGGCGGCGGCTTTCTCGACAAGCATTATCCCAACGCGCGGAAAGCCTGCTGGGATTTCCACGGCGTCTACACCACCTCCCGCCACATTCCGGGCGTCCGCTTTCCAGGCATGATCCATCCGGGCCTGATCGGCACCTTGCCGTCGGCCGAACTCCTGAAAACCTGGAACGACCGCGAGTCCAAGCTGTTCAATACCGATCCCGGACGGGTTCCCCCGCTGGCGACATTGCCGGACGGTTTGGCTGGAACCACGACCGCGCTGATGGGCCAGATGACTGGGGCTGCCGCCAAGCAGGCCGGCGCCGAAGCTGCACGCACCGTGCCAGGCCGTGAGCATGGCGGCAATTGCGACATCAAGAACCTGTCGCGCGGCTCCCGCTGCTACTTCCCGGTCTACGTCAAAGGCGGCGGTCTCTCGATGGGCGACATCCATTGGTCCCAGGGCGATGGCGAGATCACCTTCTGCGGTGCCATCGAAATGGCCGGCTGGCTCGATATCGGCGTCGACGTGATCAAGGACGGCGTCAAGAAATACGGGATCACCAACCCGATCTTCCAGCCGAGCCCGGTCCAGCCCCACTACGATGACTATCTGATCTTCGAGGGTGTTTCCGTCGATGAGCATAATGGCGAACAGCACTATCTCGACGCCACAGTAGCCTACCGCAGGGCCTGTTTGAACGCTGTCGAATATCTGAAGAAATTCGGTTACACCGGCGAGCAGGCCTACATGATCCTCGGCACCGCACCGGTCGAAGGCCGGATCAGCGGCATCGTCGACATTCCGAATGCCTGCTGCACGCTCGCGATCCCGACCAAGATCTTCGACTTCGACATAAGGCCGAATGCCGCCGGCCCAAGCCGCCAGGTAAGCGGCGCCGACGCTGCCGACTGCAGCTAGTGGCATGGCTACGTCATTGGGTTTTGACGACCGTCACCAGGGTCGAGGGTATGCAGTTTCGTCCTTCGACGTTGGTGGTGAGATCTGATCGTCGATGACGTGCCGCTAGACGGATCGCCTCCAGGGCCGGCGGGCGCTGCCCGCTCGTCGGCCCTTCGGATGGCGTGCTGGATCAGGGAGCAAAAAAATGTTGTTGGGACTAGCGTTGCTCTATGTCGGTGCCGTGCTGTTCCTGAACGGCCTCTGGCTGATGGACAAGATCGGCGACAACGAGATTTCGATCATCAATATCTTTTCGGGTCTGATTACCTTTCTGATCGCCATGTACCTGGCGTTCGGACCGGGGGCGGATGCCGGATCGATCAAGGCTGCTGGATTGACCCTCCTTTTCACCTTCACCTATCTCTGGGTAGCGTTCAATCGCTATAGCGGCGCCGACGGCCGGGGACTTGGCTGGTTCAGCCTGTTCGTCGCGATCACGGTCGTGCCCGTTGCGATCTCCACCCTCGGCTCGGCCACCACCACCTGGGATGTCTGGTTCGGCCTCTGCTGGGCTGCCTGGGCCGTACTCTGGTTCATGTATTTCCTGTTGCTCGCCCAGAAAAAGCAGATCGCCTGGGTCACAGGCTTGGTGACGTCGGTGCAAGGTGTGCTGACCGGCTGGCTACCCGGATACCTGCTTCTCGACGGCTATATGGGCCCCGCCGCTGCGGCAGCCGAGGCACCTGCGGCCCCTGCACCTGCCGAAAGCGGTTCTCTGCTGTTGAATCCTCTGTTCGACGTCGCACAACTGAACGCCGGCCTCTCGCTAATCGGCCTGGGCTAGGGAGAACACCACCATGCCCCTCTACGATTATCACTGTAGCGACTGTGGCGATTTTCGAAGCTGGCAATCGATGAGCGAAAGCGGCGCTGACGTCGCCTGCCCCGATTGCCAGGAACTCGCAGGACGTCTGGTAACCGCCCCCTCACTCGCGATGATGCCGAACAACAATCGGATCGCCAATGCGCGCAACGAAAAGAGCGCGGATCAGCCGGAACTGGTGACCAGGGCCTCGAAGGGCCAAGACGAAGGCGCTCGTCAACCGCATCGTCATGGCGGCCATTGCCATGCCGGACACCATCAAGGTCACAGTCACAGCCATGGTCGTCCCTGGATGATCGGCCATTAGAGCAGCGCCGCGCCAGTTTTGGATTGATGGCAGCGAACATCCAATAGCTCAATGCTTGCTCGGTGCTAACCACGGCCAGCTCGCGGCCACCTAAGGCATCTGGGCCGCATCCACTCGTCGCTGCCGATCGCATTCCGGATCAGCAAGCGAGATATGCTGATCCTGCAGCGGTGGTGGATTTAGCCGCCTCGGTTTGCCGTGCTTTAATCCGTCCCAGCAACCGCATCACATCGGCTGCGCGGTATGCAAGAGCATATTCCGTGGTGCCGGTTCCACCTGCTCCCCCGCCCAACCACCCCAACTTACCGACCATATCGGGTGGTTGGGCGGGGGAGAGGGATGGATCGACCTGTCCCGGAAATGTCCTATGTCAGCGTTTCAAATTTGGGCTTGCGGACATGTCACGTCATGCTATCGCTTCATCAAGCCGCGAGAGGAGGGATGCTGCCTTGAAGATAGCGATTTTCGGCGCCGGGGCCATGGGATCGGTTTATGCCGCGCTTTTTGCCGATACCGGGCATGAGGTCTGGGCGGTTGATCCCTGGCAGGCGCATATCGATGCCATTCGAAGCGGCGGGCTTCGGGTGGAAGGTGCGAGCGGCAACAGGACCGTTACCTCGATCCATGCCACGACCAGGCCTGACGAGGCTGGCGGGTGCGATCTCTACGTGATTGCCACCAAAGCCTCGGGCGTGGGGCCGGCTGCCCGAAGCATCGCGTCGATGGCAGGGCCTGACGCTCTGGTCCTGACCATTCAGAACGGCCTCGGTGCCGGTGAGCGCATCGCCGAGCACATGCCGACCGGCAATGTTCTCCTCGGCGTCGCGCAGGGCTTCGGCGCATCGATGGTAGCGCCGGGGCATGCTCATCACAACGCCATGACAATGATCCGCATCGGTGAGATGACAGGCGGCCTGACGCCACGATTAGAGCGGCTGGTGGAGCTTTGGCGGCAAGCCGGGTTCGACGTCCGCGGGTTCGAGGATATCAACCAGCTCATCTGGGAAAAGTTCCTCTGCAACGTCACCTTCAGCGCGCCCTGCACGGTGTTCGACTGCACGATCGGCGAACTGATGACCGATCCCGACCGCTGGGCAATCGGGCTCGGCTGCGCCAAAGAAGCTTACTTGCTCGGTCAGGCAATAAAGATCGCGTTTTCATTCAAAGATCCGATCGCCTACGTCACCGCTTTCGGCGAGGGCATGCCCCATGCACGCCCCTCCATGCTACTTGACCACCAGGCAAGGCGGCCTTCCGAGCTTGATGCAATCAACGGCCAGGTTCCCATGCTAGGCAGGGAACTCGGCATCGAGACGCCCTACAACCACACCGTCAGCACCATCCTGCGCGAGCGCGAAGCCGCCTTCGCGGATGGAAGCTGAGAAAAAAGAAAACGGCGTTCAACCATTCTTAACCACAGCGCTTACTCATGCCGCCCCGGTGCATGCAATCTTGGGAATCCGCACTCGCGCCGGGAAGAGAGGGCGAGGCTCGGATTCCCAGGATCGCATGGACCAAAGTCTGGTCTACACCGGTTGCGTTAACGAAAGGTTAAGCTGGTAAGATCGAGTGAACTTCGAAATCCGAACGCTCGTCACCAGATCGAGTGGCAAATACCCCCTTTGGCGGTGATTTGGTCCACCCAGCTCCCCTGCCCGATCACGCTGAAAGGCCACACTGCATAGGCCGCTCCGATACTATCGGGTGGCTTTGCGGTGAAGCACGTTGGATCGATCAGACGACGCCTTTGGCCTTCAACTCCTGAATTTCAGCGGCCGAGTAACCGATGCCCGCTAGCACGTCATCGGTGTGCTCGCCGAGTAGCGGGGCGGCTTTGTCGTCGGAACGGTCGTCGCCTGTCTCGATCGGGCTGGATAGAACGTCGAAGCGCTGGCCGTCCTGATGCTCAAGCGACTGTATGCATTCCCGCCCGTCCAAGAAAGAATTTTGCAAGGCCTCGCGCGGCGAGAGAATGGGGGCGGCTGGGATCGTGCCGGCGAACCGCTCGAGCCAGGCGTCTGTGGTTCGGGTGCTCAAGGCCTCGTCCAGAAGATCGGTCAGTAGATCGCGATGCTCGAACCGGCCGGGAAAGGTGGCGAAGCGATCGTCCTCGCCGAGATCCGGCCTTTCCATCAACGTGCACAGGGTCTGCCAGAAACTCTCCTTGTTGCACATCAGATAGATCCAGCCGTCGCCGGTCTTGTAAAGCTGGCAGGGCACGAGCGAGGGATGGGCGGAACGCGGCGCGCGCCCAGGCTCATAATCCGAGTTCAGGGCCCAGGCCGCAAGGTAGCTGAGATTGAAAAGCGCCGTGTCGAATAGATTGACGTCGATATCACGGCCGATGCCGGTTTGCCTGGCGCTCATCACGGCACTCACCAGACCGAGCGCCATCGACTGCCCGGCCATGTAGTCGACGATGGAGAGGCCGAAACGGGCGGGCGCTGCATCCGGTTCGCCGCAAAGTTCGAAATAACCGGTTTCGGCCTGCATCAGATAGTCGTAACCCGGCCATGATTTGCGCGGCCCGTCCCGGCCATAGGCGGAACAGTGGGCACAGACGATTGACGGCTTGGCCGGTTTTAGATGCTCATAAGTCAGCTTGAGCTTTTCCGGCACATCGCCCCGGAGATTATCGGCTGTGGCATCGGCGGAGGCGACAAGCTTGTGCAGGACCTCCCTGCCCTCGGCTGACAGGAGGTCGAGGGTGATGCTTTTCTTGTTGCGATTGAGGGCCTGGAAAAACAGGCTGGACGCGCTGTCGGTCTGTTCGCCTCCTAGGAAATAGGGGCCGAGGGCGCGCAGATAATCACCGGATGTGCCGGCCGGCTCCACCTTGATCACTTCCGCCCCGAGATCCGCGAGATGCTGGGTGCCGAAGGGGCCTGCCCCATATTGCTCGAACGCCAGGATGCGAATGCCGGTGAGCGGGCGCATGTCAGCGCGCCTCGTCGATCAAACTGTCGACAACGCTGTGGCCACGCTTGGCCGCGAGAAAGGAACGAACCATGTCCATCACCACCACACCGTCCTGATTTTTGCCGATATGACGGACCCGGACAATGCCCTGCGTGGGGCGCGATTTGGACTCGCGTTTGCCGAGAACTTCGGTCTCCGAGTAAAGCGTGTCACCGACAAAGACCGGTGCCGGGATTTTGATCTCTTCCCAGCCGAGATTGGCGATCGCCTTCTGGCTGGTGCCGCTCACCGCCATGCCGGCGACCAGCGCCAGGGTCAGCGTGGAATTCACCAGATAGCGGCCGAACTCGGTCTTGGAGGCGTAGTTGGCATCGAAGTGGATCGGGTGGGTGTTCATGGTGAGATTGGTGAACCAGACATTGTCTGCTTCGGTCACCGTCCGCCCCGGCCAATGCTCATACACATCTCCCACAATGAAGTCGTCATACGACCGGCCAGGGTCTTCCCGGTAGCGCTGCGGCCCGATCTTCTTGATGCCGTAGGTCTGTTCCGTCATGAAACTTGCTCCCGATGATTAGTTCCGATCCGCCTGCTCGATCAATCGCCTGGCCCGTGCCAGAACCGGCGCATCAATCATCCGGCCTTCGAAGGAAAAAGCGCCGATCCCTGCCTTCTCCGATGCCTCGAGAACACGAGTTGCCCACTCGGCCTCGGCGGCAGTCGGCGAGAACGCGCGATTGATGGTTGCGATATGTTTGGGATGAATGGCGATCTTGCCGCCAAAGCCGAGCGAACGACCATGCCGGCAATCGGCATCGAGACCGTCAAGATCGTCGAGATCCAGCCACGGGCAATCGATCGCGGGTGCGGACGCAATGGCGGCAGCATTGACGATCCGGGCACGCGGAGCAAGCAGCGCTTCCCGGTCCATCGACCCGGTCGTCTCGCTGGTATAGTCGACGGCACCGAAACCGATACCGCCGATCCGGCCGCACGTCGCAGCAATCTCTTCGACACGGGCGAGGCCGAGCGGCGTTTCAATCACCGGGACGAGCGTGATTGTTTTGGACCGGGCATCGGCAAGCGCCTTGATCTGCAGAACCTCGACAACGCTTTCGATCTTGGGCAGCATGAAGCCCATCGGCCAGTGGTCAAAGGACAGAATCGCCGCCATGTCGAAGATGCCATCCGGGGAACGCTGCGCGTTCACGCGAACATAAACCGGCGTGTCGACTGCTCCGTAGTTGCTCGCCGCGAGCTCGCCGAGCGCTGTCCGCGCCTCCGCCCTGGCACCGGGATCGACGCCGTCTTCCAAATCCAAAATAACGGCATCGGCGCCGCTGGCGATCGCTTTTGCGAACCGGTCGAGACGGGTCGCTGGAAGAAACAACAGGCTTCTCAATGGTAGAAACGCTTTCCTGGCGGGTCGAAGAAAATTGATTTTTTATGCTGGCCGAACCAAAGTGAGTTCGGAAGAACATCGGTGTCAAGCCGTACCGGGTCATGATGATATTCTCAAAGGGAGGCCCCCATGGACCGTCGATCCACTTTCGCCCTTGCCGCAGGCTTGCTGGCGCTGCCGCTGGCTGCAGCTCCTGCCTTCGCCGCCGACCACAAGATCGAGATCTCGCTCGAAACCGGCCCCAACCATATCCGCAATATCTCTGTAGTCGAGCTTGCCAAGGAGCTTGAGACCGCGTCCGGCGGCAGGCTCGAGGTCAAGGTGTTCCATGGAGCATCGAAATATAAAGGCACCAACGTGCCGACGGCCCTTGCTCAGGGAGCCCTCGACATGGGCATGCCGGGAACCTGGCATCTCGGCAAGGCCGTGCCCGATTTCAACATGCCGGGTCTCCCGATCTTCTATGGCCGCGGCCGGGACGCACAATACGCGGTCTGGGACAGCGAGGTCGGCCAGGCGATGAACAAGAAACTTGAAGACAGGCTCGGCGTGGTGGTGATCGGACGCTGGTTCGATCTCGGCTTCGGCCAGATGTTCTTCACCGACAAGGAAGTGACCTCGCATGCCGATCTGAAGGGCTTGAAGATGCGTGCGCCCGGCGGTGCCGCCAATCTCGCCCGCTTCAAGGGATTCGACGCCACCGCAGTCAAGATCGCCTGGCCGGATGTGCCGCAGGCCTTGCAGCGCAGCACGGTCGACGGCGTGCTGACCACCCATGAATCGGTGCGCTCCGCCAAGCTTTGGGATTCCGGCCTGAAATATGCCTATGACGACAATCAGTCCTTCTTCCAATATGTGCCGGTGATGAGCAAGCGCGCCTGGGACGGCCTGCCGGAGGATCTGCAGACCCTGATCGTCGATACCTGGGAATCCAAAGTGGATGCGGTACGCAAGCTTGCCGCCGAGCGCCAGCAATCGGCAAGAGACGACGGTGCGGCCAATGGAATCAAACGGATCGACGCCTCGGAAGAAGACCTCGCCGCGATGCGCGAAAAACTGATGGCAGGCCAAGCCGAACTTGTCGGCGAACTCCGGATCGATGCCGACCTGGTGGCCAAAGCCGAGGCAGCTCTCGCCACCGTCAACTGAGCAGCGTCTTGCGGCGGGATCGAAGCTCCCGCTGCGGCGCATTCGGCATAGCGGATGGATAGCATCGAGCGGATATGGGGCCGGATCGAAGACAGCGTCATGGGTGTCCTGGCGGCCTGTGCGCTGGCGCTGATCTGCTATGAGGTAGTGGTTCGCTACTTCATCCCGGCTTGGCTCCCGGACTGGGGGGCCGAGGTTACGATTTACTTCACCGTCTGGGCCATGCTGATTGCCGGCGGATCACTGGTCACTTCGCGCCGTCATATCCGCGCCGATCTCCTGGTTCGAAGCCTGCCGGAACGGCTGCAATGGCTCCTGGAACTCTTCAACCTGATTGTCGGATTGCTCTATTGCGGCTTGGTCGCCAAGTTCGGCCTTGATGTGGTCGCCTTTGCGAGAATGCTGGACGAGCGCTCCGAAAGCTCTATTCAATTCCCTCTTTGGATCTTCTATATCGCCCTGCCCGTCGGCTTTGGCCTAATGGCCATTCGCTATGTCCTTCGCCTGTACCGGTTCCTGTTTCACTTCGACCCGGCCATGCTTGAGGACCATCATCATAGCGGCGATCAAGTCGAAAAAAGCCGCACCTGATGTCACCCATCCCCGTTCTCGCCGTCTTCTTCAGCTTCCTCGCCATCGGCATGCCGATCTTCCTGGTGCTCGGTGTGCTGTCACTCATTCTGTTCTGGCATGAAGGCGATCCGCTGATCGGTTTTTCTCAACTTTTCATCGATCACCTGAACTCCCAGACGCTGATCGCGATCCCGTTTTTCGTGATGGCCGCGACCTTCATGCAGCGGGGCGGCATCGCCAAGGCGCTGGTGGACTGCGCCTATAGCTGGGTCGGCGGGCAGCGGGGCGGGCTTGCCCTGGTGTGCGTTCTTGCAACCACGGTGTTCGCCGCGATCTCCGGCTCGTCGGTCGCCACCGCCATGGCCATGGGCACGCTCCTGGTGCCGGCGATGCTGGAAAAGAACTACGAGCGCCCCTTCGCGCTCGGCGTGGTCGGCGCATCGGGCACCCTCGGCATTCTGATCCCGCCGTCTCTTGCCATGATCGTCTATGCGATCATCGCCGAGGAATCGGTGCCGCGCCTGTTTCTCGCAGGCGTCATTCCGGGGCTGATCCAGGCCAGCCTGTTCGCCCTTTGGATCATGGTCTACACCCGCTACAAGAACTACCCCAGAGGCGAGCGGCTCTCCCGCGACGAGTTCATAAGGGTCAATATCCACGCCCTCCCCGCCCTCCTGCTGCCGGTGATCATCCTGGGAGGAATCTACAGCGGCATCGTGACGGTCTCGGAGGCCGCGGGCATGGCGGCCTTCACGGCCATCGTCATCTCGGTCACGGTCTATAAAGGCTGCCGGCTATCCGAAGTCCTGGGCATCATGGCCGAATCGATCAAGCTGACCGCGGCGATCATCTTTATCATCCTCGGCGCACTCGCCTTCGGCCATTGGATCACCGATGCCGGGATCGCCGATCAATTGGTGCAGTATGTCGTCGACAACGAGCTGTCGTCCTGGCAGTTCCTCCTCCTGATCAACATCCTGCTCCTGCTGCTCGGCATGTTTCTGGAGGTGATTTCGGTCATCCTGATTACCGTGCCGCTGGTGCTGCCGCTGCTGGAGCCCCTCGGCATCAGCCCGATCCATTTCGCCGTGGTGATCACCATCAATATGGAACTTGCCCTCCTGACCCCGCCGATCGGCCTCAATCTTTATGTGCTCTCGTCGATCTCGAAGGCACCGATCGATACCGTCGTAAGGGGTGTCTGGCCCTTCATCCTGATCATGCTGGCCCTGCTGCTGCTGGTGACCTATGTCCCGAACATTTCGCTGTTCCTGCCGGAGCTCGTCTACGGCAAGTGACTGGCGCATGGATGTCGCCGAATTCTGCACGGCCCTATTGAAAAATTGGCAAAACCGTAGATCATCAAAGCTAGGCAGCACAGTATTGCTTCAAGTTGTCCGCTGGCCATCAGCCTGGATCGACGGGGCGTTATAAACGTCTTGCTGCGCTGGCTCTGAGAGAAATTCGCAGAAGACATAAATCGGGAGAGAGGGAATGTCGAAAACGCCGAAGGAACGTGGGCTTTGCGAGCTTTATGAAGACGACGCGGAACGCGCGGACTGGCTCCTGTTCGGGCGAAAAGCCGGAGCCGGGCGCCGCGGCTTTCTGAAAGGCGCCGGTCTCGCTTCGATGGCGGCGGCGGTAGGGGCGACGATCCCGTTTCATCGAAACATGCCCGCAGGCCTAATCCCATCGGCGCTTGCCGATGATCTCTCCGATTTCAAGATCGACGGCAAGGATGGCCTATCGGTTCTGAATGACCGCCCGCTCAATGCCGAAACACCGGCCCATCTGCTGGACGATCCGATCACCCCGACCGCCCGTCACTTCGTGCGCAACAATGGCGTGCCGCCCGACAATATGGATGCGGAAGGCTGGATGCTCACGGTCGATGGCGAGGTCGGCACGCCGCTGGAACTCTCCATCGATGATCTGAAAAACCAGTTCGACGTGGTGACCATGGCCCTGCAGGTCGAGTGCGGCGGCAATGGCCGCGCGGCCTTCAACCCGCCGGCCAAGGGCAACCAATGGACGGTCGGTGCCGTCGCCTGCGCCGAATGGACAGGCGTGCGCTATGCCGATGTCCTGAAAGCGGCAGGCATCAAGGACAGCGCCGTCTATACCGGACATATCGGCGCCGACACCCATCTCTCCGGCGATCCCGAAAAGCTGCCGATTTCCCGCGGCGTGCCGATCGCCAAGGCGATGGATCCGAACTGTCTGATCGCCTTCGAAATGAATGGCGCGCCGCTCCACCCGATGAACGGTGCTCCGTTGCGCACGGTTTGCCCGGGATGGCCGGGATCCTGCTCCCAGAAATGGCTAAAGCGCATCTGGGTGCGCGATCAGGTGCATGACGGCCCAAAGATGACCGGCACCTCCTATCGCGTGCCCGACTACAATGTGGCCCCGGGCACCGATGTCCCGAAGGAAGACTTCCAGATCATCGAGTCCATGCCGGTAAAGTCCTTGATCACCTTTCCCGAAACCGGCACCAGCATCAGCGGACTCTCAAGCGAGGTGCGCGGTCATGCCTGGGCGGGTGATAGCAAAGTCATGGCCCTCGACATCAGCATCGACTTCGGTGCGACCTGGCAAGCGGCCGAGCTTGACGATCCGGTCAACGCCTATGCCTGGCAGAATTGGCGCGCCGACGTCGCGCTTCCGGCGGCCGGCTATTTCGAAGTGTGGGCGCGCGCTACCGACGATGCCGGTGTGATGCAGCCCTTCGCCATCAACTGGAATCCCAAGGGCTATCTCAACAACACCATGCATCGAATCGGCCTCACCGTTGCCGGCTAGTGAGTGGAATGTCCACATCATTTGATTCCCGCCTCCATCGCCAGGATCAGCGGTATGGGTCCAAGGTTCACGGGGCATGGTTGGGACTCCCATGGTGGAGAAACGCCACTTGGAGGCGGGACCTGCAGCTTCGAAGCGTTCGCTCTTTTGTCGCGATGTTATTGGCTTGGAGCGCTCTAGCCCCAAGCACCTTGCACGCTGACGACGAAGCCGATCGGGACGAGCGCCTGCTGGCGAGTCTTCCGGAAGGTCCGGGCAAGGAAGAAACGTTCTATGCTTGTCACGGATGCCATTCCTTCCGCCTGGTCGCCCAGCAAGGCCTGTCCCGCACGCACTGGGATGAGCTCCTGGACTGGATGGTGGAGGAGCAGGGCATGAACGAGATCGAAGGAGAAGATCGGGCGCTGATCCTCGATTACCTGGCCGAGCATTACAATCAGGACAGAGCTCGCTAGCGCTTTCCGGGACTGGTCTATTCAGCCCTCTCCTCCTCCCAACCACCCGATATCTTTCGGGTACATTCGGGTAGTTGGGAGGGGGAGAGGGCTGGTGGTGACTTCATTAGGTCAAAGAATGAACCTGGAAATCCGAAGATATGCAGGCTTCTATTGGCATGGCGTCGGGACTTATTCGTCCCCAACATACCCCTGGTGGTTCGTTTCGATCACATGATTCCCATGTGTGATCGCGAAGACCATCAGGGGAAAGTCAATATCGGACTAAATCCTACTGCTGGATCGACATCCGTGTCGGCACTAGCCGCTTCACGTCCATGGTTTCCTTGTTGATCAACGCCGCCACTCTTGGGGAGATCGAGGTCTTCCAATGGTCGCTTTCATACACCAGGGCGTAGAGGCGCTCCCGCTCGGCTTCACTCTCGAAACGGCGCATCCAGATATAGACGGAATCGTCGGTCTCGCCACGAAAACTGCCACCGATCACCATGCCTTTGGACACCTGGAATGGAATGATCTCTTCTTCCATCAGCTTCAGCCAGTCCTCCATCTTGCCGGGGCGAATCTCATAGTGACGCAGTTCATAGAAGGCCATGCGGCAGCTCCCATTATGTATGATCCAAACCGTTTATTCGAATCATTCTGACTGGATGCTCCGACAGGGTCAAAGCCTCCGCGACGGCACCATTCACTGCGCATACTGCCGTCCTGCCGCCAGCGATGCGTCCACTTCGGAAAAGCGATCCGCTAGGCCGCCTTCGCCTCCGGCGTTCGTCCGGCCCAGGCAAGCCAGATGGCTGCCGTCCAGGAAAAGTCATTGCCACCGCAGCCTTCGCCGGTAAGTGGATTGAAATACTCAAAAAAACCTGACTGTTCGACCAGCTTCCTGGTATCGC
Source organism: Geminicoccaceae bacterium (assembly GCA_965204405.1). Classification (GTDB taxonomy): domain Bacteria; phylum Pseudomonadota; class Alphaproteobacteria; order Geminicoccales; family Geminicoccaceae; genus JANQPX01. Next base: position 1,877,958 of record CBDBEN010000005.1, on the reverse strand, counting down.
TCCTGATCCGCTCGGCCAACTCGCTGTAGCCAGCCTCGGCCAAACCGCGACCAATCATGTAGTTCATGACGAACCATACCGGCCCACGCCAATAACGCTTCGGCTCGAACCGGGAATCGGCGGGATCCAGGCTCGGGAACGCATAATCGACCCCGTTCATGATTCTGCTGAGATGCGAGGCAAGTACATCCCGTTGCGCTGCCGTCCCGGCTCCGGCATAGAACGCAAGCGCAGCTGCACTGGTGATGGCATTCGAAAACATGCCTGTTCGCAAATCCCTTGCACAAAACGCGCCGACCTCGTCATGCCAAAGCGCGTCCGACCCCGCCACGCTTCTCTTGATCCAGTCTTCTATTTCCGCAACGGCAGCATGATCGCCAAAACGCTCCGCCAACTTCAAAAGATCACGATCCGCGCGCATCAGGATGAATTGGATGCCCGGATCGGCCGCCATGAACGGACCGTTGCTTGCGATCTCCAGGTGATTCCAACCGCATTCACGGCCGAACTTCACGATGCTGAGAAATCGATCGTACTGCGCTTGTCTGGGACGTTCGTCGGCGTCGATGTGATCCGTATCCCGTCTTTGATAGCTACCAAGATCGGGAGGGACATGGACGGCGGCCATGGCCTCGTCCCAATCGGCACTGTTGTCACGCCCGGACTCCCAAGGATGCACGATGCCGATGACACCTTGCTGTCCTGGATCCCGGAAATCATGGAACCAGCGATGATAGGCCAGAATTTTTGGGAAAAGCGCCTTGGCACGCGTCTCATCTCTGCCGCCACCGAGCTCGACCAATTCACGCACGACTGTTGCCACCACGGGCGGTTGCGAATGGCCGGAGGACGGCAGGGTCTTGCCCGCCTGCCAGACGGCAGGGCCTGGGAAATAATCCGGATCATCCCGCCGAAAGACTATATGGGGCACCATGCCGTCATCCCACTGTCCATCGAACAATGTCTCGATCTCACGCCAGGCACGATCGCGATCGAAGGAAGCAAAGCCGAGAGCGGCAAAAGCACTGTCCCAGTTCCATTGGTAGGGATAGAGCCTCGACGTCGGAATCGTGAATCCGCCGCGATCATTGGCCCTCAAGATCTCAATCGCTTCGCGGTCCAGATCGATGCTCATGTTTGGTCCTTGTGAAGAACAGCCCTCCCGCTGTTTTCGGAGAAAGTCATCATATTGTCTATGAGCCGATGCGAAAAGCCGACCCGACAGTGATGCTTTTGAGCGCTTTTCGATCTTATGAAGTCACCATCAGCTCTCTCCCTAACCAACCACCCGATATGGTCGGGATCCTGCGGGTGGTTGGCAAGGGGAGAGGGCTGGTTCTGGTTGATCGGAGATTGATCTAGAATCGTTGACGCGCCGGCGCAGTTAGACCACCGGTTTAATGGTGCACCAAGCATCAGTTTTGCATCAGATCAGGCTGAGCTAAACGATCTGTTGAGGTCGATGCTTCAGGCGTGAGAAGCCCGCCCCTGTCAGTTGCTTGGATACCCGCCGTAGACATACTCTTCGGGAACGCTTCCGCGCACCCGCGAGAGAACCACGCCGGCCACAGGCCGACCGGCAACCGCCAGGCGTTTCAGCGCTTCCTGGATCATTTTGCGCCGGGTTTTCCGCCATGCGGCGAGGAACACGATCGCGTCGCTAGTATCGGCAAGGTTAATGGCGTCGGGCACGCGAAGGGTCGGCGGTGAATCGACAATGACGAGGTCATAATGCTCACGGGCTTCAGCGATCAGAACCCGCAGCCTGGTCGACGTGACGAATTCCCTCATTTCTGAATGGGTCGCCTTGGACATCAGCATATCCATGCCGGTGACCGGATCCTTCACGACGGCATCTTGTCCCCAATCCAGGGCGCCGCTCAAAAAATCATTGAGGCTCGAGCTAGGATGGAGGTTTGTCTGAGCATGAAAAGAAGGACGCCGGAAATCGCAATCGACCACCAGGCAGCGCAGTCCATCCTGGGCCGCCGTTCTTCCGAGCGCGATACAAAAGCTTGTCTTTCCCTCAGCCGGCTCCGATGAGGTGACCAACAGGACCTTTTTGGGCGCTTCAACCGAACTCAAATTGAGCCTTAGGAGAATGCCTCGAAGCGTCTCCGTCACACCGCTATTGGGAAATTCGGCAACATAGCTCGAAAGATTCTGCTTGGGCCGCAGCCAGCTCGCCACTGAGGGAATCGCGCCCAGGCCAGGCAGGCCGGTGATATGGGATAGCTGGTCCAGAGTCTCCACACCAGCGCTCAGATACCGCCTGCCGACAATCGCACCCGACGACACCAGGAGGCCTGCAAACATGCCGACGACGGTCAGCAGCGCGGCACCCGGGCTCGAAGGTTTGTTGGGGGGCACGGCAAGTGATCCGATGCGCACGTCCGAACCGTTGAGGTCGATGTTGGTCAGCGTGGAAAGCGTCTGCTCGTAGAAACCCCGATAGCGTGTATAGAGTTCCTGTTTGGCGACAACCTCGTCTTGAAGCTGATCGAGGCGCGTGCGCTCGGCCGCGACCTCCGCCGCTTGCCCCTGGCCGGCTTCAATCTGTTCCCGCAGCTGCCGGTCCTGGTTGTCGAGACTCGCAATCCGCTGTTCCAGGCTCTTGGCAATTCCGGTCGCCTCACTGCGAATCTGTTCGCGTATGCTCTCAATTTCCTTTTGTAGCGCTATTCTGCGCGGGTGCCGCTCACCCAGATCGAGCGACGCTTCCGAAATCCGGCGCCGTGCTGCGGTCTCGTCCAGCCAAAGCCCTTCCAGCCGAGGCGTCACCAAGTCGGCATCGAGGGCCGTCAAGACTCCTCCGGCAATAGCCCCAACCAGCTGAGCCAAGTCTGCAGCAAGCTGATCACGCTCCGTCCGCAAGAGGCGTCTTTGACTGACAAGGTCCGCAAGATCCCGCGAAATGATGGTTCCTTCAGGCGTATTAAGGAGGCTGGCATTGCCTTCCTCTTCCCGAACCTTGGCCTGCGCAGCCGCGAGCTCGGCTTCGAGTTCACTGAGCTTCTGCTTGAGCCCTTCACTGGACTGCAGCGTAGCCTCACGCTTTTCCGTGATCTGCCGCGCGATGTAGAGGTCCATCAATGTATTGATAATACGGGCACTCTTCTCTGGAGAGCGTCCGCTGAACGTGAGCTCGATGGCATAGCTTCGCTCTTCACTGAATGCATTCAGAGCCTTACTAACCTTCTCACCAACTTCGCGCTCGACAACAACATCGCGTCGAGGCTCGACCGGTCCAAGCATCTCGGCGAGCCAGATCTTGGCGGCGTCGGGCAGCCATGGCTGATCCGCCCATTTTTGCAAGACGGAGGGCTCGAGCGTGTCATTGAATTCCGGATCGTCGATCAGAGACATTTCGCGAACCAGGAGATCGACCATCTGCTGAGACGTTACCACCCTTGCTTCGCTCCGTCCTCCCCAAGGCTCGACAGTGCGGTCCGAGGTGAAAGTATCAAGCTCAGGAATGGTCGCCTTATAGGTATCGACAACCAGAAGACCAGTCGCGGTATACCAGGGCGGTACGTTCTTGGCGACGTGAAACGCGATCAGGCCACCAACGATGATCGAGAGGATGATGAAACCCTTACGCCGCAGAAGACTGTCGAGAAGGTCCTGCGAGGTCAATGTCAAAGTCTGCTGCGCACGCCCCGGAAACTGTCCCACGAAGGACCGAGACGGCGGCCTTGGTCCACCAGCAAAATTCGGATGGGTCAAATCAGTCATGGGAACACCGTTCTTGGGATATCAATCGTTCGGAATCCGATAAAGCCGATGGCGGCCTTCTTGATGCCAGCATCGTGACGAAACCAAAGATAAGTCGACATGGACCGCTGCCAAGACCTCAAAGGGAGACTACCGCACGCATATTCATCTCCAAGAAGCGTCATACGCTTTTTACCTTGGAGGCAAAGATTTCAGCGAAGCTACCACAAACTTCCTTAACGTCCTCATAAGAAAGCATCACCAAGACGGCAACAAAGGTCAGTCCGCCCGTCAAGATACTTCCTACCAGCAGCCAAGCGGCGCTCATTTGTTCTTTGGCGAGGTGTGACCAACTCGACACCGTTACGATCATCGTACCAGCCGCAATCCAGATCGGCCACTGCTCCAGGAAGCATTGTCGAAGATTTACGCCCAGTGTGTTTTTCAGCACGACGAAATAAATCGGCAACGCCAGAAGATTAGCCGTGCCGCCGGCGGCCGCCGCTGCAACCGTGCCGTAGGGAGCCGCGAGGATCACGGCCATCAGAAACATTGCCACATTGAAGGCGGATAGCTTCACGAAGGTCCCGGCAAAGCCTGCGGAGAGGAGAATCTGCCCGATAATATGCGCCATGGCATAAAAGATGCCGAACGCGCAGAGGGTCTGAAAGGGTCTGATGCTTCCGATCCATTTTTCACCGAGCGCCATGGGAATGACAATGTCGGCGATCAGTGCCAGGCCGATCATTGTCGGTAGGCAGATCAGGCTGACCAGCCGAAGTGTTCCATTGATCGCTTGACGGTGTGCGCTGGGATTGTGAGCCAGCCGCGACAGGACGGGCAGACCAATCTGCTGAATAGAGTGATAGGTCAGCATGCCTGCCGACATCATCAATCTATTAGCGACGGAAAAGAACCCCACCTGAAGTGTCGGCAGGAAGTAACCAAGAATGAGCAGGTCGAGGCGGCGCATGGAAAATTGCAGGAGCGCTGATGTCGTAGCCAACCCTCCGAAAGCACCGAGCTTGCGGACATGCTCCTTCGCAACGAAGAGCCGAGGCAGCCAGCCGCTGAAGCCAGCAAAGATGACAAGGCTCACGCTTGCATAGGTCCACTGCTGCGCAACCAGACTCCAAACACCGTAGCCAAGCCACGCAAGCGTGACCGCCACGAGGCCACCCGACAACGAGGCCAGCACGGAGGCAAAAGCAAAGCCGCGCAGCATCAACTCCCGACGGAGTTTTGCCTGATAGATGCCCGTTGCCGCGAACAGCACCAAGATAGGCGCAAGTGCCCGCAGCACCTCTGCCAATGGCGGCTCATCAAGAATCCAGGCGACCGGCCCCGAGAGTGCCGTAAGAATAAGTGCCGCGACCAAACCTAAGGCAAGATTGGCCCAAAATGCCGAGGAAAAGTGCTTCTCTTCGACCTCGTCCGATTGGACAAGCGCTTCACCAAACCCTTGCTGGAGCAGCATCTGGGCTGTCATAATGAGCAGGGTAGCCTGAGCGACGATGCCGACTTCATTTGGCAAGAGCAGACGTGCGGAAATGATGAAGGCGCTGAAGGCAAAAATTTCAGCCCCCATCACCTCAATGACCCGCCAAGCCGCACCTTGAGCAATCTGCCGACGCCCCAGCAAAGCTCAACCGCCCCCGAACAAAAGACGGCAGCAAAGACTGTCGAAGGACAAGAAGCCTCGCTTCGGAAAAAAAGTCATCTCAGCTTGCCAAAGACTGTCCCGACCATGCCGAGGGCATGGTCTTGGAAGTCGCGCCTGATTCCTGCCCCTGAGTGAGGGCTTCAAGATGAGCTTCGGGGTAACGAAGACTCATGGTCCTGCTGCCGCCGGAAACCAGCTCAATTTCATAGGTCCGGCTTTTGGCCGGCCCAGCGAGATGAAGAACGGACAGAGGATCGAAGGGCGCCGAAGGGCGGCAGAATTGGTTGGTGTCTTCGTTCCAGACCGGTGGACGTCGATCGCAAATCCAGTTGTCGGTCGATTCCAATGTCGTCGTCGGAAGCTTGTCGATATGGATAATCTCATTGAATGAGAATTGTTCGTAAGGTGTCACACGGTTGGTCCGTCGAAGGGCGGCCTCGAACCGCTGCCGCCAACGTTCCCAGTGGGGCGCTTTGCTCGCCAGGCAATAAAGGCCGAGATTGTAATTTCGGCGCGCCATCAGAACCGCTCCATGCAGCGAACCGCTGCCGGCAATTTTGTGCTTCAGATTCCAGGCCCAAAGCCAAAGCTGGAATCGATAGAGACCATCGCTCTCATGAGCGATCGCCGCCCCGGTGTCCCTCGCACCATCGATCATGCGCCTGATAACCCCGGAATCCTGAAGCCAAAGATCAGGGTCAAGCCAAAGCGAGTAGTCGAAGCCCGGGAGATAATCATCGATGAAAAACCGAACGAGCGCCGCCCGCTCATAGCTCTTCGATGTCTCTTCGGTGCGGCCAAAATGCCATTTGGGGTCAACCAGGATGATTTTATCCTGTTCGAGTTTTGCACGATGCTCAGGTGTGAAACCGACATCGAAAACAGCGATTGGTATCTCTCGGCATTCTTCGAAGCGGCGAACGGATCTGATCATGCCGATCAGCAGATCGAAGTAGCCGCTGTCAGCGGCGGTGACGATAATGGCCTTGTCAAAGCACTCGTTCATCTAGCCCTCGTCTTGAATGGATCTCGGATGCAGGCCTTTGTCCCCGGAAAGCCATTGGATTACGTGTTACTGCCTGCAGGTTCGATAGGTTCATTCGTCTCGCCGCCGCAACCCTGTGGCTTAACCATTGCGATGGGTTTCCATTGTCTCCACAAAGTCAATGCTGTCTTGTATCGCTAGCGCAACGTCCTTAACAAATCGTCAAGATCGGGTTGATCCGACGTACACCAACACCCTGGCGGTTCTTAGGATTCTAGTGGGCAATCACCCTGGGCTCTCGAAAGAAGACCAGACCACCGGTGCATATTCAACTCGTATTTATGATTGTGTTGGCATGCTAGGTATGAACCCTTATCGGCTGTGATTCCGGTTCAATCGGCGCACGCTCATAGACATTGGTTGTTGCCTCGGCGATCGCATGCCAGCTAGGGATGCGGTCCCGAAGAGCCTTCATCTTTGCTGCCATCGACGCCCTTTTTTCCGGAGCAGCGATAAGCACCGCCAGCGCATCTGCGAGACTTGCCGGGTCACCAGGGGGCACCAGTATCCCTTCATTGCCGTCGGTCAACATCTCGGAAAAGCAACCTATGTCCGAAGCAATAACCGGAATCCCGCGCGCCGCCGCAGCCATCAGTACGCCGCTCGTATCGATGTCGCGATAGGGGAAGACGAGAAAGTCGGTATGAGCGAAAAGGTCCGCCATGTCGGCATCGCTGACAAAATCAAACCGGAGATCGACGATGCTGCCGATATCGTACTCTGCCACAAGGTCAATCAAGGGCTGCGTATCGATATAGGGACGTCCCACGATCGACACACGACATTTTTCTCGAGCTTCTGGGCCGAGCAGCGACAACGCTCTTAAGAATACGTCTGCACCCTTATAAGCCTTGAGCTTGCCGAACTGCAGAAAATGAACCCGAGCATCATTCCGCACGGCGCGCTGGTCGTCATGGGCTACGGTCTGTTCGAGAAGGCCATGGGCAATTTGATGAATGCGGTCGACCGCAAATCCCCGCTCACTCAGACGTTGCTCCGAAATTTGATTGTGGACAATGAACTGATCGCAGCGATGCATGGCCCATTTGCAGCCGGCACGCAGCAGCCAGGGCCCAGCGCCATTAAATGGATTGCTGTCGTGAACCGTCAACACGATAGGGGCAATCCTACGAAACAAGGGCAAGAAGAGGGCGTCCACCATAGGCAGCGAAAGCCATTGAAGGTGAATGACATCCGGCTTGATCCTGCGCAACCTGCTCAGCAGCCGAAGCATGCCGCGCATATGCGCCAACCCCTTGACGGCCAGCTCCAGCGAACGCGGCAGCCAAGCGGCAGGCGTTGAAAACAGCTTCAGTGTCGTGACGCCCGCGCTGCCAACGCCTGTTTCAGCTACGTCGGCTGCATCGTCCGAATTCTTGACAAACGTGACGTGATGGCCTGCTTCGACGAGCCCTTTGCAAAGCTCGCGATCATAAGGCGGCGTGAAATGCCAGGGGTCGACGACGACAACCTTCATCGTGATATCCAATCAACGGCTGGGCTGATCACTGGGAAGATCATGTCTTGCCGAACCGGCCAGATCCCAGGTAACCACGGGCTCGCCCCAATATGAACGCCAGACACCGAGCGTATTGCCGGCAAAGGCAAGAAGAATATTGTTGATCTGTTGGACACGGCGCCATTTCAGACATGTTCCGAGTGCCATGATCGTGCCGGCGAAGGCGGCGAGAACCGACAAAGTCAGTAAGCCATATTCCGCCCAGACAGCAGCTGCAAATAACAAGGCAGATGCCATCAAAAAGTATCCACCGACCCAGCGAATGTACCGGTGTGCAAAATATTTATAGAGATTCCAGGCGGATAGGGATTTCAACTCAGGCCACAGAGCCCGATGGACGCCTATGCATTGGCAGGCAATTCGAACTTTGCGCCTGAACTCGTCCTTGGCGATGGTTGTGTGGGACTCAAACGCTCGAACATCGGCCCCACGAATGAGCCGGTACCCCTTGCAGAGGATGCTCATGGACACGAAGAGATCATCGATCAAGTGATCCGGCGTCGGTCGATGCAAGACTCGCCGGATTGCGAACAATGAACCATCCGCCCCCATCGCCGACCCCGTTTCCGTCTCCAGCCCCTTGGTCCATTCATCAAGGCGCCAGTAGAACGATCCAACTTCGGATGTCGCCGAATCCTCCGGATTTGTGTAAGCGAGATGGCTCGTGACACAGCCTATTTCCGGATCGGCGAAGTGACCTCGAAGAGCCGCGATCGCGGCCTTATCGACCATCACATTGGCGTCCGTGAACAGAACGATATCCGCATCGGTCAGCGATACCAGCCTGTTCATCCCCCAAGGCTTGCCGTGCCTTTCATCGGAATCGACAAGGGTTACGTCAGCATCGTATTCACGGATAATATCGGCTGTGCGATCGCTTGCAGCATCGACATAGATCAAGATATCGAGGTCGCCGGAAGCCTCTCTCAGGGCCAGCATGTTCTCGATCTTTTCTCTTATGACTGCTTCTTCGTTGTAGGCGCAAAGGCAGATCGCCAGTCTCGAAGATTCTCCCTTGGGAAGAGCTTTACTGGTGCCAGGCTTCAGCTCCTTGAATCGCCGAGCGAGCAGCAATGTCAGCTGATAGGGGCCAAAGGGATAAATGGCGACAAACAAACAAAAGAAGGCCGCGCCGAAAAGAAAAAGAGCAGTGCTGCTGGGAACCATGACAATCTAACGATGCTGCACTCAAACGGGGAGTGGATGGAAGACAAAGGCGGAGGACAAACCTGTCTCGGAGAATTCAGAGCAACAGTCGAATTTCACGTATTTTCGAGAAACCATTGCACATCAACGACCAAGCAAGCGCCAAGTCACGACGATCACGCCGGCAAATTCTCGCAAGACCGGCCGGCTAAAAGGCATTTTCACCTTCCAAGCTTGCCAGCGGCGTGAGCAGGACAATCTTCAGGTCGAGCCAGAATGACCAGTTCTGGATGTAGTACAGATCATATTCTACCCGGCGCACCAGCTTTTCCTTGGTATCAGTATTGCCACGCAGTCCATTCACCTGTGCCCATCCAGTGATTCCGGGTAGCACCCGATACCGCGTGTAAAAGTTGTCTACGACACGATCATAGAGTTCGCCGCCGGCTTTGGCATTCAACGGATTTGGCCTTGGACCGACCATCGACATTTCACCGCGCAGCACATTCAAGAGCTGTGGCAGTTCATCAATGCTGAACCTCCGGATGAACGCGCCAACCCTGGTCACCCTGGGGTCATCCCGCTCGGTCAGCTTGTCTGCCAATTGATCGCTCATTTGATGGTACATCGAACGAAATTTGTAGACGTGGATGATCTCCTTGCCGAAGCCGTAGCGCTTTTGCTTGAAAAAGACGGGACCAGAGCTTTCGAGCTTGATCAGGAAAGCTGTCAGGAGCATTAGAGGCGCTAGGAAAATGAGGAGAATCAGAGAGACAACAGCATCAAAAAGACGTTTAATCGCTTGCTCGGAGGCACTTAGCGGCCGGTCAATCAAGGCTGCAAAGACATAGCCTGGGCAATTGGAATCGATCACCGGTCGGGGTATAGCCAAGCTCACCCTGATGGGCAGCACTTCGAGCGCCTTGACCGTCGTATGGATCCATTCGCGGTTGTTATGAAGCGAGGGCAAAATCACGACTTCCTCAATGCCAGCTTCATGCAGACGCTGCACCCACCGGTCCCCTTCCTGCCCCTCGAAGCTGTTGGGACACGGATAGACCGTCGAGATGCAGTTTCGATCAAAACGCCCTGATAGATGACGGTTAAGTGACGTCAAATCGACATCGCTCTCATCCCCGGCACCGACCACGGCAACTCGCTTGTCAAATCCTTCGGAGGGCATCCAATGGCGAAGAATGGGGACGATCACCATACGGCTTAGGCTCAACGCAGCCATGGAGCCGATAGCCCAGGCCAAGCCCCATGTCCAACCGAACTCGATACTAAGCAGGTTCATGGCGAGGCCAGTGCCCAGGCAAACGGCTGCGGCAATCGTCAGGACACGTATTGGAGCATGAGCCGGTAACGACAGCGCTCTGGACGTATAGGTCTCCGCGCTTCTTAAGCAAGAAATGAGGACCGCAGTTCCCAAGAGGGTACACAAGATGGCAACATCAAAGCTTGGCGACCCCGCCGGCAGGCCAATGATCAGGGATGCACAAACCAGACCCGTAGCAAACACCATCACAGCTTCTAGAAGCACGACAGCCGGAATTAAAAGATCGCAAACTATCCCTTGCTTTCGAACAGCACTAAGCACGTCCTATCCACTCACACCTGGAAGCGTCAGCCAACCCAAAGCATCCGGGCTCGCTCTTAATTCTAACTTAATGTTTACTTGATTGGACTGCGTCACGTAGCGTACCTCTTTCATTTAACAAAAATTAACTGCAAACGCAAAATCGTTTTTTGTAAAATAATGACCACGACATCATCTGTTCAAAACTTTTACCAAAAGTTGATCAAATTGGTGAATTTTTAAACAAGATAGCGATTCCTTCGCCTGCCGGTCACCTATTCTCGTGACCGCCATCTTAATGGCCATCCGTTTATCAAGAGTTAAGGCTAGCTCGATAAAGCCCCGAAGAGCCCCTCCCTTTGCTTCCCCATAGCCCCGGATTTGGCCTTTGTTGCAACCCAATTCGGCGAAGCGAGCTTCGCCCCCTCCATCCCCACATCCATTCGAAAATCCTTGGAGTTACTTGATTGTCTTCTAAAAACCGGAAACCGAATACAGTCTTTAGCGTCCCATCGATCTACCGATCGTCAAGATGTCCAAAAGCCTTTCCTTCGGCAAGATTTTTTCTTGCGCACCGGCATGATTTTCTTACCGTCTTTCCTTTCCCTTATCTGGACGCCCAAGACATCATGTCCAGGTGCTAAATTGGTAACCAATCATTAACCATCCCAGGCCTATGATCTGCAGCATCGTTTCTTTTGGTGATCGGAAAGATCGAGGGGCAGATGAGACTTCGGTTCGGCAATTGCGGTCTTCTACAGCAACTCATCCTATGCACGTACGTCCTTGCACCTGATATCGCACAATCGGAGCCATGGCGCGATGTCAGCATTGCAGGCATCCAAGCCGCGGACGAGGGGCAGTTCCACGAAGCCGAAGCGCATTTTCGAAAAGCCTTTGAAACAAGCACGAGCTTCGATCCAGATGACCTTAGGCGCCCAACAAGTATCAGCAACCTCGCCTATATTCTGCATGCGCAAGGCAAGTATGAAGAGGCAGAGCCATTCTACCGGCAAGCTCTGGCGATGCGAAAAGCCGCTCTTGGACCGGATCATCCGGATGTTGCGGAAAGCTATAACAATCTCGGCGAACTCTATCGGATACTGGGCCGACATGATGAGGCTAATGACCTCCATACAATGGCCTTGGATATAAGAAGAGAGGTTCAAGGAGAGGAGCACCCGGACACGGCACAGTCGATGAATAACCTCGCCGTTCTGTATGCTCGTCAGAAGCGCTTTGACCAAGCGGAGGAACTCTATCTGAATGCCCTGGACATTCGAATCCAATCCTTTGGCGAGGATCATCTTTCAACCGCAGAAACGTACAATAATCTGGCAGCGCTCTATTTCGCGATGGGCCGGTTCAGCGAAGCGGAGCCTCTCTACGACCATGCCATCGACATTGAGGAAAAAACCTTTGGCAGTCAGCATCCTTCGCTGGGCATGACGCTGTCCAACCTTGCTGAACTTTACCGGGTTCAAGGCCGCCGTGACCAAGCAATCAACCTTCATCAGCGAGCCCTCGACATCAGAACCAGTGCCCTTGGCGCAGAGCATCCTGACACGGCACAAAGCCTCAACAATTTGGGTGTAGCACAGTTCGAGAGCGGCAATCACGAACATGCCGAGGAGCTCTATCGGGAGAGCTTGAGGATAAAGAAGATCGTGTTCGGCGAGGCGCATCCGGAGCTGGCCCTCACCTTGAACAATCTGGCAGAGCTTCTTCGAAGCCAGGAACGCTTCGAGGAAGCTGAGCCTCTGTATCAGCAAGCTCTAAAGATCGAAGAGATGCACTTTGGGCCTAATCACCCCAACCTTGCGCTCGGACTCAACAATCTGGCACTCCTCCATTTCGACATCGGCGCCTATTTGGAAGCAGAACATCTTCTCGGACGTGCCCTCACGATCGAGGAGCAGGCCTTGGGTGCCGATCATCCGGAGCTGATCGTCACCCTCGAGAACTATGCAATTGTCCTGCGTGAACTACGTCGCCACAAAGAGGCAAAAAGAGTAGAAGTCCGGGCAAAACATCTCCGAGCCCAGCTCTAAAACGGGCCTGTATACCAATCATCCCGGAGGTTGACCTGTTCCATCCAATCCCCTCGCCCCCCAAGATGATCTGCCATGCCTGCGGCTGGGCAACGGAGAAGATCGTGAAAAATGGCTGGCCAGGCAGCGACATCAAAAAGGAGCATGAGAGGTTGCTCTTCAGCCTCCCATGCAGCCTCTGCCTAACATTGAATCGCTAAAATCATGTCGTTGGGATTAAAGGGCGTAGTCGACTTCACGATGCGATTCGCTGACCACACCACGTTCTTCTGCACGCCGGCAGAGATCATCAATGGTGACCCGGTCAAGACGTGTCATGAGTTCATGCTCGGTGTTGGCCCAAAAAGGCCCGACAACCTTGCGCCCGAGTTCCGACGCCGAGCCGAACTCCTCCTGCGCAGGCAGCTCTTCGATACCGCGTACAACCCGAACCACATCGCCGACGCTGACCCGGTTACGCTCACGTGCCAGACGATACCCGCCACGTGGTCCGCGCACCCCGCGCAGAATGCCGGCTCGAACGAGCTGCTGCATCACCTGTTCGAGGTATCGCCTCGGCAGGATTAAACGTCGTGCAATGTCCTGGCTCTGCACCGGCTCGGGGCCGCCATGAAACGCTATGTCAGTGACCGCCTCGAGCGCCAAAACCAACTTCTTTGAGGGCCTTAGCATGGCAATCCGTCCCGCATCTTTGTTTCCCTAATTGAGAGTATCCTAAATTAGATGTGTTGCGAATAATAAATTGACAGGGGTCGATCGTCTTTCTTTGCCTGATTCTTAATGCTCAGCCGCTTCTTTCTGCAGATCTCTCAGTCAACGGGGTATTCTCGATGCCCTTGACGATCCTGGTTACGAGCCGCTCGGCCACGGCTTTTTTCGTCATCGACGGCCAGGTTTCCGGATCACCGGGGCCAGCGAACAAAAGCACGGTATTATTATCACCGCCAAATGTTTCTCGTTCCGCTGCCACGTCGTTCGCAACGATCCAATCACATCCCTTGCGTTGGAGCTTTCGGCGTGCATTGTCCGCAACGTTTTCGGTCTCGGCAGCAAACCCAACCACCAGCTTTGGGCGCATTGGACCAGGCTGAGACAACGTTTTGAGAATGTCCGGATTCTCCACCATAATCAGACTGGGCGGGTCTTCACCGGCACGTTTCTTGATTTTCTGCCCTCGCTGATCCACCGGCCGCCAATCCGCCACGGCAGCAGCGCATACCGCAACATCCACAGGCAGGGCTGCTTGGCAAGCGAGAAGCATATCGTCAGCGGATTCGATGCGGACGAGCTTCACATCCCGAGGAGGAGCTTCGCTCACCGGCCCTGAAACCAGCGTCACATCGGCACCAGCTGCTTGAAGGGCTTCCGCGATGGCGTGCCCTTGCTTGCCCGATGAACGGTTGCCGATATAGCGAACCGGATCGATCGCTTCGAAAGTCGGGCCGCTGGTCACCAGCGCTTTCTTGCCGAGAAGCGGCCGCTGATCGATGTCGAGCAGCGAGGTCACTGTCTGCACGATCTGGTCGGGCTCGGCCATACGTCCGCGGCCTGTTTCGCCGCACGCCATCTCGCCGGCATTGGGCCCGATGAACCGGACGCCATCCTGCTGCAGGCGTTCGACATTCCGCTGCGTAGCCAAATGATGCCACATTTCCGGATTCATCGCCGGCGCGATCAATACCGGCTTGTCGGTCGCCAGCAGTGCCGTCGAGGCGAGATCGTCTGCATGGCCTTGCGCCATTTTTGCCATGAGATCGGCCGTCGCAGGCGCTACCACGACCAAATCCGCCTCGCGCGACAGCCTGATATGCCCCATCTCCGCCTCATCCGTCAGCGAGAAGAGATCGGTAAAAACCTTGCTCCCCGAGAGGCTGGATACCGAAAGCGGTGTCACGAAAGCCGAGCCGGCAGCCGTCAGAATACAGCGCACGTCGATATCCCGTTCACGCAAACGGCGAATCACGTCCAGGGTCTTATAGGCAGCAATCCCGCCCGCTATGATCAGGAGGATACGCTTTGTCAAACCGTTGCACTCCAAGTCTCTTCCGATGCAGCATGATGACAGATGTGTCTCATCCTTCAAAATGCCAAGCCCTTCAGCGACGGGCCTGCCAGCATTGAGAGGGCAGCCGATGCCGCGGCGGCACAGCAGGATTGCGGCAGCAGGGATGCCGGCGTCGATCCATCATCCCATCACCAGGCCCAGGAGCAGACCTGCGCCGAACAGCATGCAGGCAAAGCCGGCCTGACCAATCGAAATGCCTCGATGGTTGCCGAGGGCAGCCGCATCGAGTTTCACCCCATCATCGAGGGCAGCTTCCAGGGCACGCTCCGCACGCTCGATCAGATGAGGCATCCGGCGCAATGTTTCGATGCCGTCATCGATCACTGTTCTGATCTGTGCCTGCGGCCCGAGATTGTCGATCATCCAGCTTTCGATCAGCGGCTGCGCCAGTTGCCACATATTAACACTCGGATTAAGCCGCCGGCCAACACCTTCGGCAACCACCATCGTCTTTTGCAAAAGGAGCAGCTGAGGCTGGGTCTGCATGGCAAAATTTTCCGTAACATCGAACATCTGGCCAAGCAGACGACCGACCGAGATATCGGCAAGCGGGCGGTCGCGAATGGGCTCGGCAATGGATCGACAGGCCTGCATGAACGCCTGCTTGTCCTTGTCGGCCGGCACATAGCCGGCGTCGAAATGGACATCGGCGACCCGTTTGTAGTCTGCGGTCAAAAAACCGAGCAGCATCTCGCCAAGAAAACGGCGGGTCGAAGCGTCCAACCGCCCCATGATGCCAAAATCCACCGGGACCAAGTCGCCCTGATCATCGATAAAGATGTTGCCGGGATGCATGTCCGCATGGAAAAAGCCATCCCGGAAAACCTGCTTGAACAAAATCTCGGCGGCGCGCGTCAAGATCACGTCGGGATCGAAGCCGGCTTCCATAAGCCCTTCCCGGTCATCCGATGCCAGACCCTGAACACGTTCCAGGGTCAGCACGCGCCGTCCGGTTCGCCTCCAGTCCACGCGAGGGACACGAAAGCCGATATCATCCTCGCAATTTTCGGCAAGCTCGGCGGCAGCGGCCGCTTCGAGACGCAGATCCATTTCGATCTTGGTCGAGGCGGCGAAGGTGTTCACCGCAGCCGCCGGCCTCAAGCGCCTGAGGCTGGGCTGCAAGCGTTCGATCCAGTCGGCGATCCAGGCAAAGAGGTCGAGATCTTCCGCCATCCGCCGTTCGATGCCGGGGCGCAATATCTTGACGGCGACCTCGTCTCCCCCGGTCGTGACTGCAAAATGGACTTGGGCAATGGAGGCGGCGGCGACCGGTTGCTCGTCGAAGGAGGAAAACAGATCGTCGATAGGCTCGTCCAGTTCTTCTTCGATCAAGGCGCGGGCGACGCTGGAATCGAAGGGCGGTAATTGATCCTGCAGGGTCGAAAGATCGGCGGCAAAGCGCTCACCGAAGAGATCGGAGCGGGTGGCGAGGCTCTGGCCGAATTTGATGAAACTCGGCCCGAGTGCCTGCAGAGCAAGGGCCAGCCGTTCGCCCGGCCGGCCGGGAGCCTCTTGATTGGCGAACCAGCGGCTTAATCTGACAACCAGCCTGGGAAGCGGCAAATAGTCGAGAAAGAACAGAGCATTATGGCGCGCCAAACAGTGGCCGATGCTGATGAGCCGACAGAGATGCCGAAAAGATCTCCCCATCGTTCAAAGACGCCAGGCCGAATGAAGTGCAGCCACACCTCCGGTCAGGTTGGCGCAGCGCGCACGGTCCAGACCCGCATCTCCGATCATCAGGCTGAAGGTGTCTTGGTCAGGAAACCGGCGAATGCTCTCGACGAGATAGTCATAGGCCTCCCGGTCGTCGGCGACCCTCTCGCCCAGCCAAGGCACGATCTTAAAGGAATAGGCGTCATAGATCGGCTTCAAGGCCGCCCATTGAAGCGTCGAAAATTCGAGACAGAGGAAGCGGCCGCCGGGCTTGAGGACACGCCTGGCCTCATGGAGTGCCTGGTCGATATGGGTGACATTGCGAATGCCGAAGGCGATCGTGTAGGCATCCATGCTGCTGTCGGGCAAGGGCAGCTTTTGCGCATCGGCACAAATCCAGTCGATTGCGCTTAGCTCATTGCGATCGATCGCCCGATCGCGCCCGACCCCGAGCATGGCCCTGTTGGCATCGCACACCAGGACGGAGGGGGGCCGCCCTCCCCGGGCTTTCAACCGATCCAGAATGCGAAAGGCGATATCGCCGGTCCCACCCGCGACATCGACCATGCGCATACCCGGCCTCGGCGCCAGTTGATCGATCAGCGCGGCCTTCCACAGGCGATGGATACCGCCACTCATCAGATCGTTCATCAGGTCGTAACGCGTGGCAACGCGCCCGAACAGATCCTCGACCATCTTCTGCTTGTCTTCCGGGCGCACTTCCTTGTAGCCAAAGGAGGTTGCGAGCCGGGTCTTGGCCTGCTTGACGGTCTGGGTCATCGCCTCTTCGCCGCTCAAACCCGATCAGCCGGGCCTGGTCCGCCTGTTTGTACGAAAGCCGGGACAGGGCGACAAGCATGACGCATCATGTCGATGGTTTATCGCAAGGTTGCCAGGGTCTTGTTCCATCGTGCTCCCCTGCCCGGCTGCCCGATACCGTCCCGTCGGATTGCCGGATGGTGGGTCAGGAGAGCGGGACGGAACGGATCAGCATCCGGCAGCCTTGGTACACTCTTGAAGAACGTTAGGACTAGCCATGCCGGAACTGCCCGAGGTCGAAACCGCCATGCGTGGTTTGGAGGCACGCCTGCTCGACCGCAAGATCACGTCATTCGAACAGCATCGGGCCGACCTTCGCTTCCCTTTGCCGCCGGCCCTGCCAGACCGCCTGGTTGGATGCCGGTTTCTGGCCTTCAGCCGCCGCGCCAAATATATACTGGCGACCCTGGACAACGACCACACCCTGCTCCTGCATCTCGGCATGTCAGGACGTCTGCTGTTCGATGGCGACAGGGCAGGCAAGCACGAGCATCTTACCTTCGGCTTCGACGACGGCACGGTGCTTCGCTATGTCGACCCGCGGCGCTTCGGCATGCTGGATCTGGTGACGACCTCGGAACTCGAAAACCACCCTCGCCTCGCCGGCCTCGGTCTCGAGCCTATGGCCTCCACGTTCGACGGCAAGATGCTGGAAAAGATGATGGGTGAGCGGGCGGTACCTATCAAGACAGCGATCATGAACCAGAAGCTGGTTGTCGGCGTCGGCAATATCTATGCTTGCGAAAGCCTGTTTCGATCCGGTATTTCTCCGACGCGCAGCGCCAAGTCGCTCAAGCCGGTTCAGTATCGCCGACTGGCCAAGGCTATTCGAGCGGTTCTCGGCGATGCCATCGAAGCCGGCGGCTCGTCTCTTAGAGACTATGTCCAAACCGATGGCGAGCTCGGTTATTTCCAGCATCGGTTCGAGGTTTACGGCCGAGCCGATCTTCCCTGCCTGGCCTGCAGCGAGCTGGTCAAGACGACAACGCAGGCTGGGCGCACCACGTTTTACTGCGGCCGCTGTCAACGTTAACTCTTTGGCGATCCATTGAAATCACTGCGACTCCGGGCCAGCGAAGCCTTTCAATTTTTCTGATGTACAAGGGTACGCCTAGGAAAACGCGCGCCTGTCAAGTCTAGACGCAACACCCCATGATGGTGTTTATTCCGCCTCCGCTTCAGATGGACAGTGCTGTTCATGCACAGCCTCGATAGCCAAGCAGGGGGAGAAATTTGATGGCCTACGAGACCATCTTGGTCGAAAGCCGCGACCCAGTCGGTTTGATCACACTCAATCGTCCCAAAGTGAACGCCTTGAACACCGCCCTGATAGGCGAACTCAACCACGCCCTGGCTGCCTTCGACGCCAATCCCGAAATCGCCGCGATCGTGCTCACCGGATCCGATCGCGTGTTTGCTGCTGGCGCCGATATCGAAGAGATGGAAGCCAAGGATTTCATGGATGCCTATCATGGCGACTTCATTCGGCCATGGCAGGACGTGACCAAGATCAAAAAGCCGGTGATTGCAGCGGTCGCGGGCCATGCCCTTGGGGGAGGGTGTGAGCTTGCCATGATGTGCGATATCATTATTGTCGGCGACAATGCCAAGTTCGGTCAGCCGGAAATCAACCTCGGTACTATTCCCGGCGCCGGCGGAACCCAGAGATTGACGCGTGCTATCGGCAAATCCAAGGCCATGGAGATGGTCCTGACCGGCCGCATGATGGATGCCGCGGAAGCGGAAAGGGCCAACTTGGTTTCCAAGGTCGTCCCGGTGGGCAGCCTCCTTGATGAAGCGCTCAAGCTTGCCAATGCCATTGCCGAAAAATCGCAGCCCATCGTCGCGATGGCCAAGGATGCCGTCAACGTGGCTTATGAAGTAACATTGAGCGAAGGCATCGATGCCGAGCGCCGCATATTCTACACGACCTTCGCTATGGAGGATCGAAAGGAAGGGATGCGGGCTTTCCTCGAGAAACGGACAGCGAACTTCAATCAACGCTAGAGCGTTTTCCGATCAACCGGAACCAGCCCTCTCCCCCGCCAAACACTCGCAGAAACCCGACCATATCGGGTCGCCCTGAGGGGGAGAGGGCTGGTGGTAACTTCACAAGATCGAAAAGCGCACTCGTGATATAACCACCACCGATGATGCCCATTGCCTTGATCGCAAAAAAGCCGGCCGCGGCCAGCCGCTCGCGGACCGCGCCGGTTTCGAGGCTCAATGATGCCTTCATCGGCCGAAATCCGGCCTCTTTGCCTGGGAAAGCCGGTCTTTTCCCGAGCCCTGACATTGACGTCGGGGGTTGGCGTCAGTATATCTCCGCGGCATCTCTCTAAAATCGAGGTTTAGGAACCCTATGGCTCATCATCGTTCAGCCAAGAAGCGCATCCGGCAGACTGAAAAACGCACCCTGGTCAATCGTGCACGAACCAGCCGCATTCGGAGCTACATCAAGAAGGTCGAGCTCGCCGTTGCTGGTGGCGATAGCGAGGCCGCGAAGTCAGCCCTTCGCGAAGCCGAGCCCGAGATCCGGCGCGGCGTGCGCAAGGGCGTGTTGAAGCTCAATACCGCTTCGAGGCGTATTTCGCGTCTCGCGCGCCGTGTCAACCAAATGACTGCAGGTGAGCAAGCCGCATCGGCATGATGCGGCAACACCGACGGCCAACCCTGAACGTGGCATCGTTCACTACGTTCAGGATGATGGCCGTGTTATAAAAAAAAGCGTCTTGATTCGGCATAAATTTCCCCGGTTAGCTTGGTTTTTTTGCATCAACTTTTGCGCGATAGCAATTGTTCCCCTTTCGGTCACCTTGTCAGCGATCTAACCCCCGACTACCGTCCCTTCATCGATTGAACTTCGAGCGGCTGTGATTAAGAGCAGCCTGTTCCATGAGGCCGTGGGCTATCCCGTTGGTCAACTTGGAGTTTTGCGTTGGCATGATAAGTCTAGCTTTGATTTGCGATCTGTATGCGTCCTAGTTTTCTTCGTCAGACCAAAGGCTATCGACCTGAAAATGACATGAACGTCAAACCGAAGAGCGCAGCATTCGACCTCGAGCAGCAATGGGCCCTCGTCAAGAGGCAGCTCCGGTCGGAATATGGAGATACCGCCTATAAGACCTGGCTGGCTTCACTGACGCTGGAAGGGTTGGAAGGCGATCGGGTGAGGCTGTCCGTGCCTACCCGTTTTCTTAGGGACTGGATTGCGTCCCACTATGCGGACCGAATCAAGATCCTGTGGCGCCGCACCAATCCGATCATTGACGGTGTTGCTCTGACAGTTGCCCAGGGCCCGGCAGATACCCATCGCCCCCAAGAGACCCCGGTTGCGGCGGAACGGCCTCCATCAAGGGTCGCAGCCCTGTCGCCAGCGGCAACTGTCGCGGAGATCGGCCCCAGCGCCGAGGTCAGCGCGCCGCTGGATCCTCGCTGCACGTTCGATAATTTCGTCGTCGGCAAACCCAATGAGCTGGCCTTCGCCGCCGCAAAAAGGGTCGCCGAGTTAAACCAGCTTCCGTTCAATCCCCTCTTCATCTATGGCGGCGTGGGTTTGGGCAAGACTCATCTCATGCATGCGATCGCCTGGGAGATTCAGCGCCAGGCGCCCGACCGGAAGGTCGTCTACCTTTCCGCCGAAAAGTTCATGTATCAGTTCATCCGTGCCCTTCGCTTCAAGGATACGATGAGCTTCAAGGAGCTGTTCCGCTCGGTCGATGTATTGATGGTCGATGACGTCCAGTTCATAGGCGGCAAGGACAGCACCCAGGAGGAGTTCTTCCACACCTTCAACACATTGATCGACCGCGGTAGCCAGATCGTGATCTCCTCCGACCGCAGCCCGTCCGAATTGTCGGGCCTCGAGGAACGGATCAGGTCCAGGCTAGGCTGGGGGCTGGTGGTGGACATCCACCCGTCGACCTACGAGCTGAGGCTCGGGATCCTGCAAACCAAGGCCGAAGTGCTGGCAGCGCAGGTGAAGGTACCGGACCGGGTGCTCGAGTTCCTTGCCCATCGCATCACCTCGAATATCCGTGAGCTTGAAGGCGCGCTCAACCGCGTCGTCGCGCAGGCAACACTTTGCGGGCGGGCGATCACCTTGGAAATGGCGCAGGAGGTCCTGCAGGATCTGCTGCGCGCCCATGAGCGGCGGATCACCATCGACGAGATCCAAAAGCGCGTCGCCGAGCATTACAGCATCAAGCTTTCGGACATGCACTCGGCCCGCCGGGCGCGCGTCGTGGCGAGGCCGAGGCAGGTAGCGATGTATCTCGCCAAACAGCTCACCCCGCGCTCGCTGCCCGAGATCGGCCGGCGTTTCGGTGGCCGCGATCATACCACCGTGATGCATGCCATCCGGAAGATCGAGGAGCTCAGGGCATCCGATGCCGTGATCAGCGAAGACATCGAAGCGCTCAGGCGTCAGCTCCACGGCTAGTGCAACGTCGGATCAAGTAGCCCCGCACCGGTCCTCCCCCTGTCCAACCACCCGATACCATCCTGATTGACTGTCGGGTGGTCAGGGGGAGGGGGCGCCGCCTCCATCGATCCGCGAAACATCCTAGCGCACTGTCATGCCCGCGCGGCTTGGGTTGCGGAGGGTTGCCTGACTTACCAAATATGGTTAAGCCCGGAAAAAGAAGCATTTATCCTCTATTGATGCTTTTTTTTTGCGGGATTGGTGATATTGTCTCGTCCCGGCGGGAATCTGCTCAGACCGTGTATGCGTTTTGCCGACCGCGCCGGGAAATAAGGTTAAGACCAAACCACCACTGGAACACTTGGCGCGATTATGAAGCTGGCTTTTGAGCGTGCAGCTCTGCTCAAGTCCCTCGCTCACGTACAAAGCGTGGTCGAGCGACGCACAACCATCCCCATCCTTTCCAACGTCAAGCTGGAAGCCGCGGATAACGGCATCAGCCTGACAGCGACGGATATGGACCTTTCGGTGGTCGATGAGGCCGAAGCCGAAGTCATCCAGCCTGGCTCGACCACGGCGGCCGCTCACACGCTCTACGATGTCGTGCGCAAACTGCCGGAAGGCAGCCATATCGAGCTGGAGCGAAGCGAACAGGGTGCTGAACTCAGCCTTCGTTCCGGGCGGACCACCTTCGATCTTCCCTGCCTGCCGGCCGCCGACTTTCCGGCAATGACCGATGAAGGGCTGGATCACAGTTTTTCCGTGCCTGTGGGCGATTTGACCAAGCTGATCGATCGAACCCGCTTTGCCATCTCGACCGAAGAGACCCGCTACTACCTGAACGGTATTTTCCTGCATGCCATCGAAGAAGGTGCGGCGAGCTGTCTGCGAAGCGTTGCCACCGATGGTCACCGTCTCGCCCGGGTCGAGGTCGCCCTCCCCGAAGGCGCTGCCGGCATGCCCGGCGTCATTGTCCCGCGGAAAACCGTCGGCGAGCTTAGGAAGCTGATCGAAGAGCTCGAGCCCGATGCGCTGATCGAGGTTGCCCTTTCCAATGCGAGGATACGCTTCAAGGTTGGCACGGCCTTGCTGCGCTCGCGGCTGATCGACGGCACCTTTCCCGATTATGAGCGGGTCATCCCCAGCGATAACGACAAGATCCTGGTCATGCCGACCGCCGAGCTCGCCCAGGCGGTCGATCGGGTCGCCACCATTTCGACGGACAAGTCCCGGGCGATCAAGCTGGCGATGGCACCTGGAAAGCTGACGCTGACCGCGATCAGCCCCGATGCCGGACGCGCCGTCGACGAGGTCGATGTCGACTATCAGAACGATGCCATGGAAATCGGCTTCAATGCCCGTTACATCCTCGATATCACGGGACAGATCGAGGGCGGCAATATCGAGCTGGTGCTGGCTGATGCCGGTGCGCCGACCTTGCTCCGTGATCCCAAGGACAGCAGTACGCTTTATGTGCTGATGCCCATGCGTGTGTGATGATCCTGACGCTCGATCGCAATAAGGACCAAGAGGTCGACGATGGCGTCGAAACGGCAGGATCTCCCGTCGTCAAACGGCTGATCCTCAACAATTTTCGCTCCTATGCGGCGCTCCGCGTCGAAACCGATGCTCGTCCGGTCGTCCTGACCGGGGCGAATGGCGCCGGCAAGACCAACCTTCTCGAAGCCGTCTCGCTGCTGGCCCCTGGCCGGGGTCTGCGCAAAGCCCGTGTCCGCGATCTCGATCGCCTGGACGGCGGTGCCTGGTCGATCGCAGCACAGGTGCAAAGCCAGCTCGGCATCAGCGAAATCGGAACAGGCCGGGCGACCGACAAAGGTGGCCGCGAGCGGCGGATCGTTCGCATCAACGGCGTTCCCGCCTCGAGCCAGGCGGCACTCGGCGATCTGGTGGCCGTGCTCTGGCTCACGCCTGCGATGGACAGGCTGTTCCAGGAGGGCAGCAGCGAGCGCCGGCGTTTTCTGGATCGACTGGTGCTTGCCAATGATCCCGCCCATGTCGGACGGGTCACCAGCTACCATCAAGCCTTGAAAGAGCGCAGCCGCTTGCTTCGGTCCGAGCAGCAAGATCGTGCCTGGCTCGATGCGATCGAGACAAGGGCAGCCAGCTCCGCCATCGCCATCGCAGCCGCTAGGCGGCAGACGGTGCGCGCCCTGAGCGCTGTGCTGGCAACGGATCCAGGACGGTTTCCCCGCCCCGACATCCGCCTGGACGGCAGCGTCGAGACCTGGCTCGCCGACCTCTCGGCCCTGGATGCCGAGCAGCGTCTGGCCGAAGCGCTGGCCGCTAATCGCCGAAAAGATGCCGAGACCGGCACCACCGCGATCGGCCCGCACAGAAGCGACCTCATCGTTCACGACGCCAACAGCGGTATGCCGGCCAGGGACTGCTCCACCGGGCAGCAAAAAGCCCTCCTGATCAGCATCTGCCTGGCGGAAGCCCGGCGGCGTGCCGGCCTGCACCTGCAGCTGCCGATCCTGCTTCTGGATGAGATCGCCGCGCATCTCGATTCCGATCGTCGCCAGAATCTTTTCGACGAACTCGCCATGCTTGGCACCCAAGCTTGGCTCACCGGCACCGATGCCGGCGTTTTTCGACCTTTCGGCCAGCGTGCTCAATATTTTACTGTCACCTCATCAGAACTGCGCCCGTATGATGTCAACTAGTCAAGCCATGCCCACACCTCCCGAAGAAGAGGCCTACGACAGCTCCTCGATCCAGGTTTTGGAAGGCCTGGAAGCCGTTCGCCTGCGCCCAGGTATGTATATCGGCGACACCGATGACGGCTCCGGCCTGCATCACATGGTGTTCGAGGTGGTCGACAACGCCATCGACGAGGCGCTCGCCGGCCATTGCGATCAGGTCGATGTCGTCCTGAACGGCGACGGCTCGGTGACCGTGCGCGACAATGGACGCGGCATCCCGACCGACATCCACGGCGGCGAAGGCGTTTCGGCGGCCGAGGTCATCATGACCAGGCTCCACGCCGGCGGTAAGTTCAACCAGAATTCCTACAAAGTCTCGGGCGGCCTGCATGGCGTCGGCGTCTCGGTGGTGAACGCGCTCTCGGAGTGGCTCGTGCTGCGCATCTGGCGGAACGGCCAGGAACATATGATGCGCTTCGAGGACGGCGGTGAGCCGGCGGCCCCCCTCGCTCACACCGGCTCCGCCGACGGCAGGCAGGGTACCGAGATCACCTTCCTTCCTTCGGACAAGACTTTCACCAAGACCGAGTTCAGCTACGCGACCCTCGAGCACCGGCTGCGCGAGCTCGCTTTTTTGAACGCCGGCGTCAAGATCGTGCTGCGCGACGACCGCCAGGAAGAGCCGGTCGACGTGGTCCTGAACTATGAAGGCGGCCTCGAGGCCTATGTCCAATATCTGGACCGCGCCAGAACGGCTCTGCACAGCCCACCGGTCGCCATCAGCGGCGAGCGCGACGGCCTCCACGTTTCGGCGGCGCTGGAGTGGAACGACGGCTATCACGAAACCTGCCTCTGCTTCACCAACAACATCCCCCAGCGCGACGGCGGCACCCATCTGGCCGGTTTGCGCACGGCCCTGACCCGCTGCATCCAGGGCTATGCCCAGGAAAGCGGTGCGGTGAAACGGGAAAAGGTAACGCTGTCCGGCGAGGACGCGCGAGAGGGGCTGACCTGCGTGCTGTCGGTCAAGATGCCGGATCCGAAATTCTCCTCCCAGACCAAGGACAAGCTGGTCAGCTCCGAAGTCCAGCCCGTCGTCTCCAGCCTGATTGCCGAGACCCTCAATCGCTGGCTCGAGGAAAACCCGACAGCCGCCAAGATGATCGTCGCCAAGGTGGTGGACGCAGCAGCCGCTCGGGAGGCGGCGAGAAAGGCGCGGGAGCTGACCCGGCGGAAAGGCGTTCTCGATGTCGCCAACCTCCCCGGTAAGCTTGCCGACTGCCAGGAGCGCGATCCGACCAAATGCGAACTGTTCCTGGTCGAGGGCGACAGCGCCGGCGGCTCGGCCAAGCAGGGCCGGAATCGGAAATTCCAGGCGATCCTCCCCCTGCGAGGCAAGATCTTGAACGTGGAGCGCGCGCGTCTCGACAAGATCCTGGGCTCGAATGAGATCGGCACGCTGATCACCGCGATGGGCACCGGCATTCGGGACGATTTCGACCTGGAAAAGCTGCGTTACCATCGGATCATCATCATGACCGATGCGGATGTCGACGGTTCCCATATCCGAACGCTGCTGCTGACGTTCTTCTATCGTCAAATGCCGGAGATCGTCGAAGCCGGTCACCTCTACATCGCCCAGCCTCCCCTCTACCGGGTCAAGCGCGGCAACAGCGAACGCTATCTGAAGGACGATGCGGAGCTGGAAAGCTATCTCATTGCCGCCGGCCTCGAAGACGCGAGCCTCAAGACTAGCGACGGCGCGGTTCATGAGGGCGAAGCGCTCAAATCCATGGTCGATCAGGCGCTGCAGGCGACCAGTCTCATTCGATCCCTGGAAGGGCGCGTGCCGGCGGAAGTGGTTGAGGCCGCAGCCCTCACCGGCTCGTTCACCGAGGAGACGCTAAGCGATGAGGTGCAGGCGAAAGCGCTTGCCGAGACCATCGCGGAGCGTCTGAACGCACAATCCAAGGACCGCTGGCAGGGCAGCCTTGCCGAAGACGGCGCCTTGCTCTTCATCCGCCAGCGCGGTGAGAGGCGCGAACGCTATCGCCTCGATGCCAGAATAGCGCGCACGCCGGAAGCCCGCCGGCTGCAGGCTGCGATCGAACCACTGAAACCCCACTTCGACGAGCCGGCCTCCTATGCCAGAAAAGCTGTCGAGCTGGAGGTGACGGGACCGCTCGCCCTGGTCAACGCATTGTTGGCCGCCGGCAGACGGGGTCTGGCAATCCAGCGCTATAAGGGCCTTGGCGAGATGAACCCGGAGCAGCTCTGGGAGACCACCCTCGATCCGGAAATCCGCAGCCTCTATCAGGTCACCATCGACCATGTGGATGAAGCCGACGAGATCTTCTCGACCCTGATGGGCGACATCGTCGAGCCCAGACGCGAATTCATCCAGGACAACGCCCTGAAGGTCGTCAATCTCGACATCTAGTGGTGGTATGACCACGTCATTTGGTTTTGACCGCCTTCGCCTGGATCGAGGGTATGCGGCCAAGTTTTCAAAGACGTGGTGGCGAGCGGGAAAGACGGAGCAGGTAAAAGGCCTGATGGAAAGGTCAGCTGACCTTCGCTATCGGCATGGAAACCAGAAAGCGGGCACCGGTGCCGGTGTCCGGCAGCAGCCGCAAGTCGCCGTTCAGCCGCTTCATGATCTGCCAGCTTATCGCAAGACCGAGGCCGGCGCCTGAGCGGTCGGACGGCGTTTTCGCCCAGCCGCGCGAAAATTTCTCGAAGACGCGCGCGCGATCGACGAAGTTGATGCCCGGCCCGTTGTCCTCGATCACCACTTCATAGTCATCCCGGTGCAATCGGCTTTGGATCTGAACCATCGGATCCCGGCTCGCATTGTATTTGATCGCGTTGGAAAGCAGGTTGATGAAGACCTGGTTCAGCCGGTCGGGATCCGCCTCGACCAGTGCTTTCCCCACCCGCTCCATGCATTGCAAGTTAACCCCGGCCTTGCCGGCAAGCCCGCTGCTGGTCTCGATGGCCCGCTCCAGGATTGCCTCCGCATCGACCTGTTGAAGCGCCCAGACACTCTCGCCGCGCTCCAGAAGGCTGAGATCGAGAATATCGTCGAGGAGACGGGTCATACGCTCCGACTCGCCATGGATGATCCGCGCAAACCGATGCTGCTCCTCGGGCTTCAGGTTGTCATTGTCCAGGAGGATTTCCGAGAAGGAGCGAATCGAGGCAAGCGGCGTTCTGACCTCATGGCTGATCTGGCTCAGGAAATCGTCCTTCTGCTGGTCCTGCCGGGTCAGACGTTCATTGGCCTCGATCAATTGCTGTGCCGTAGTCTCGAGGGCTGCGGACTTCTCCTTGAGTTCCTGGCTATGGACGATGACCTGCTGCGTTTCATCGGCAATGCGCATCAGCGCGTCCAGGCTGATGCGCTCGCCGGTGGTCACCTGCGAAATCATGGCTCGTGCTGACGCGGCACCGACATTGCCGGCAAGCTGGCGCTCGAGCCTGCTGATGAAGGCATCATCGACCATGGGCCGCGCCACCGGCGACCCCTCGCTGGCCGCAATATCGGCGAACAGACGATGCGCCGCATCGGCGCCGAGGATCCGCTGCGCCAGGACGAACAGGTCGGACCCGGCAGCGGAGCGGTGGATATAGCCGAATGCTTCCTCCCTGCCGCTCTCGAACACATTGATGAACAAGCGCCCCTGCACGCGCTCGAGCGGGGTCGGCCGGGTAGCCAGCGATACCGATAGATAAAGCCCTGTATTCACGGTCAGCGACCAGAACATGGCATGGACGAGGGGATCCCAACCGGTCAAGCCGAAGAGGGCCTCCGGTCGAAGCAGGGTCAGGCCGAAGGGGCCATTGTCGAGAACGCCGATCGAAAGAAGCACATGGCCCTCGAAGCTCGGCAAAAACAGCGTGTAAATCCAGACGACGAACCCGCCGGTCAAGCCGGCGATCGCTCCCTTGGCGGTGGCAAGGCGCCAGTAGAGACCGCCGATGAGAGAGGGAAGCACCTGCGCCACGCCGGCAAAGGCAATCAGACCGATGGAGGCGAGCGCATCCGATTGCCCACTGAGGCGGAAATAGAGGAATCCCAAAAGCAGGATCACGACGATGCTGACCCTTCGGCTTATCAGGAGAAGGCGCTTGACGTCGCCGCTTCCGGCAAGTGCCGTGCCCGGAAGCTGCAAGGCCGCAGGCATGACGACATGGTTGGAAATCATCGTGGAAAGCGCAATGCAGGCAACGATCACCATCGAGGTCGCCGAGGAGAAACCGCCGAGAAACGCCAGCAGCGCCAACATCTCCTGATCGGCAAACAGAGGCAGGGTCAGGACGAACATGTCGGGATCGGCGGTCTCCGGCAGGGTCGACAGACCGATCAGTGCAATCGGCAGGATGAAAATACTGATCAGGAACAGATAAAGAGGAAACAGCCAGGACGCGGTGCGCAGATGATCTTCATCGGTATTTTCCACCACCAGCACCTGAAACTGGCGGGGAAGACAGATGATGGCGGTTGCGGCGAGAAAGGTAAGGGTCACCCAGCGCGGGCCAAAAATGTCGTCGCCATTCAAAAGGTTCGCCGGCGCCTTCGCAAAGACGCCGGAGATCCCCTCCCCCAGGCTGAAGACCACGAACAGCCCGACGGCCAGAAGGGCGGTGAGCTTCACCACGGCCTCGACCGCAATCGCGGCGACCACGCCGTGATGGCGCTCATTCGCATCGATATTGCGGGTGCCGAAAATGATGGTGAAAATCGCCATGCCTGCTGCGATCCAAAAAGCGGTGACGAAGTCGGGCCTGCCGAGTTCTGCAGGGTCGAGGGCGGATGCGGCATTGCCGACGACCTGAAAGCTGATCGTCAGGGCTTTGAGCTGAAGCGCGATGTAAGGCGTGGTTCCGGCCACCGCGATCAGCGTGACCACCATGGCCAGCACCGTGCTTTTGCCGTAGCGCGAGGAAATCAGATCGGCAATCGACGTCACCCGATGCACCCGGCCTATCCGCACCAGCTTGCGCAGCAAGAACCACCAGCCGACAAACACCAATGTCGGCCCGAGATAGATGGTGACGAATTCCAGACCGTTCCGGGCAGCGGACCCGACAGCACCATAGAACGTCCAGGATGTGCAGTAGATCGACAGGGAGAGCGTGTAGATCAGCGGAGACTGCAGCAGTCCCGGCCTGCCTTTTGTTGCGCGCCGGTCGCTGAAAAACGCAACCGCGAACAAGAAGGCGACATAAGCAAGAGCTGCCAGGAGAACGAGCTTCGGCGACAGCATCAGCTTGACTGATCCTGATCGAAGAGGGAATGCCCGGAGTCCTGCCCGGTCACATCTGCAGAGGCCGGCTTATCGGCAAGATCACCGGGTGCTAGATAACGGGCCATGACGGCGGCACCTGCGATCAGCACCGCCCAGATGCCGAATATATAGAGAACGATCAAGGGGATACCTGCGAGGACCGCCCCGACGCCGAAAACCAGAAGGGCCGGCGGCATCAGCAGGAACAGACCGGCGAGCGGCAAGAAAGCGGCGAGATGTCGGACCTTTTCCGGGTGGGGCGCCGCCATGGTCGTCAGCCTGCCGTCAAATCCTTGACTGCCGCAAGAACGGCCTTGTTCGAAAAGGGCTTGGTCAGGAACAGATCCGCCCCCATCTCCAGTGCCATGGCCCGATCCTGGCTTTGCCCTTTCGCGGTCAAGACGATCACCGGCAAGGGACGGAGGGCGGTGTCGGCCCGGATTTTCTTCAGAATCTCGAAGCCGTTCATCTTCGGCAGCATGACGTCCAAAATAACCAGATCGGGCGGCTTGGCCCAAATCGACAGCACCGCCGCCTCCCCGTCAAGCGCGGTTGCCAGGTCATACCCTTCGCGGTGAAGGATGAAAGACAACGATTCGACCAGATGTGGTTCGTCCTCGGCAATTAGGACCCGTTTGCCCAAGCTGTTCTACTCCTCAAAAACCTCCCTCGGCTCGACTTCCTTCCCGGACGAGCGCTCTGTCGGTACTCTCGCTCCGATGCTTCGACAAATCAACAGACGTCATCGTCCCTTGCCAGGAGCCCGCCCCATCCCGCTTCTGCGCAGGGCATCTCGACATCGTGGGAATACTGCGGGCGGGCGGACTCCCAGGATCCCATGGACCAGAACATCGAGACTAACGGTAAAAGATTAACCTTCGGTAAAGGTTCTCCTCCTTCTAACTTCAGGGAGAGAATGCTGAATCATCCTGACCCTAACCGAGCCCCCCTCGCCTTTACGCATCGGGCATGCTGAGCCATGTTTGGTAAGGGATGGCAAGCGCCGGTCGGCTCATCGACACTTCGAACCTCACCCGGCAAAAATCAACAAAGGGGCTAAGCATGGGCAACTATATCGAACGCTTTTCACTCTCCGGCAAGAAGGCGATGGTCACCGGAGCCTCCAAGGGCATCGGCCTCGAGATTTGCGCCGTCATGGCGGATGCCGGCGCCGATATTGCCGCCGTTGCCCGGGACCAGTGCGGACTAGCCGAGGCCAAGAAAAAGGTCGAAGCGGCGGGCAGGACATGCCTGACCATCGAGGCTGATATGGCGACCACCGACGGACCGGTGCGTGCCGCCGAGCAGGCGCTGGCGCATTTCGGCGAGATCGACATCCTGGTCAACAATGCCGGCATCGCCAGGGTTGCATCGCTACTGGAGGCCACCATCGAAGACTGGGATGAGATCATGGCGGTCAATCTCAGAGCCCCCTTCCTCACCGCCAAAACGCTTGCGCCCCAGATGATCGCGCGCAAGGCGGGTAAGATCATCAATGTCTCGTCGCAGACCAGCGTCATCGCCCTTGACGATCACGGTGCCTATGCCGCCTCGAAAAACGGCTTGAATGCGCTCACCAAAGTCATGACGTCGGAATGGGCCAAGCACAATATTCAGGCCAATGCCGTCTGCCCGACGGTCATCCTCACGCCGATGGGGGAGCAGGTTTGGGGCAAGCCAGAAAAAGGCGACCCGATGAAGGCGAAAATCCCCGCCGGGCGTTTCGGTTATCCGGTGGAGGTTGCCGATCTTGTCCTGTTTCTCGCCTCGCCCGCCTCGGACATGATCAACGGCGATACCCTGATGATCGATGGCGGGTTTACGGCTGTCTAAGGAACAGGCAAGCACCGGACAAACCCGATCTTATCCCGCTCCAGCCCTTGTCCGTATTCCGGAGAATAACCATGCGTGCAGTAGAAAAACTCTATCGGGGCGGAACCTTCCTCACGATGGATTCCGAGAACAGCGAGGCCGAAGCGGTCGCCGTGGCCGAAGGCCGGATTCTAGCTGTCGGGCCCGAGGCAAAAATGCTGGGCATGGTCGATCAGCATACCCAAAACATCGATATCGGCGGCCGCACCATGATCCCCGCTTTCATCGACCCTCACGGGCATTTCCCGGAAAGCGGCTTTTGCGCGCTGCATCGGGTCGATCTGATGTGCCCGCCTCTCGGCAGCATCACCAAGCTCGATCAGGTGTTCGAGCGCCTCGCCGACCATGCCGGAAGGACACCCAAAGGAGAATGGGTGTTCGGCACCTTTTTCGATCAGACCGTGGTCGAGGAAAACCGTTTTCCCACCGCGGCCGAGCTCGACCGCATTTCAAAAGACCATGCGATTGTGGTCATGCATATGTCCGGCCATGCCTGCGCCGGCAACAGCGAAGCCCTTAGACGGGCCGGTGTCGAGCGAACCACGCCGCAGCCTCAAGGCGGGCATATCGAAAAAGACCCGGTCACGGGGGAACTGACCGGCCTTCTCGAAGAGCCGGCGGCGATGGGGCCGATCTCGGCGACTATGTTCGGATCGAGCGGTGACCGCTTTCGCGAAGGCCTTCGCTTTGCGGCCGATGAGTATGCGAGCCAGGGTGTCACCACGGCGCAGAATGCCTGGGCCAGCGAGCATTTGCTGGGGGAATTTCTTGCCTCGGCACGGGATGGTGAGCCCAAAATCCGGATGACCGTCTTGCCGGATGCTCATCTGGAGCCCGACATTGCCGCCGGACGGCTGTCGCTCCAGGTGCCTGATCCCCGGCATCTCAAGATAGGCGCCAGAAAACTGTTCTCCGACGGCTCCATTCAGGTTTTCACCGCCTATATGAGCGAGCCCTATCACACGCCCTTTCGCGGTAATGCCGACTATCGCGGCTATCCGGTTTACGAACGCGACGTCCTGACCCGTCACATCACCGCCCTTCATGAAGCCGGCCATCAGATCCATATTCACGTCAATGGCGACGGCGCCGGTGACGACGTCCTCCATGCCTTCGAGGTGGCCCAGAACCGCTTCCCCCGAACCGACCACCGCCACACCATCATCCACGGCCAAACACTCCGCGACGATCAGCTCGACAAGATCCAAACCCTCGGCCTCACAGTCAGCTTCTTCAGCTTTCACGTCTATGTATGGGGCGACCGTCATCGCGAGATTTTTCTGGGACCGGAGCGGGCAAGGCGGATAAGCCCCGCCGCCTCCGCATCCGAACGCGGCATCCGCTATACGCTGCATAATGACACGCCGGTAACGCCGATGCGGCCGCTGCCGCTGATTTGGTCCGCGGTGAACCGTCTCACCGCCTCCGGCCGGGAACTCGGACCGGAACAGCGGATCACGCCGACCCAAGCCCTTCGCGCCCATACCATCGATGCCGCCTGGCAGGTTTTCCGTGAGGACGATCTCGGCTCGATCGAAGCTGGAAAATCAGCGGACTTCGCGGTCCTCTCGAAAAACCCGCTCGACCATGCCGAGACCATCAACGACATCCAGGTCGAAGCGACGATCAAGGATGGCGAGACCATCTTCGGCAAGCTATAGATTTGCACCGGTATGGCACCGGCGTGTTCCCTCTCCCAGCCACCCGACAGCGTGCCACGACAACATCAGGCGGCTTGGGGGAGAGAGCCGGTGAGACCGGACGAGAAATCTGCCAACCGCCTGACCATCGAAACGTAGCGAGGAAGTGACATGCGTGCTTTGCTTTGCCGCGACCTTAACGGTCTCGACAGCCTGGAACTCGGCGACCTTTCGCTGCCGGAGCCCGGGGAAGGCGAGGTCCTGATCAACGTGGCGGCGGCTGGCCTGAACTTTGCCGACCTCCTGATGATCAAGGGTCAGTACCAGGAGAAGCCGGCCTTGCCGTTCGCGCCCGGCATGGAAATCGCCGGCAGGATCAAGCGCCTGGGACCGGGCGTAAGCGGATTCAAGCCCGGACAACGGGTGATGGCGACCGTCAGTCATGGCGGATTTGCCGAGGCCGCGATCGCAAAAGCGGGCGAAGTCGTCCCATTGCCGAACGAGGTCGACGACATCACCGCGGCTGGTTTTGCCATCGCCTACGGCACCGCCATCGGCTCGCTGCAATGGGCAACGGAACTTCGCACCGGAGAAACGCTGGTGGTTCATGGTGCGGCCGGCGGCGTCGGCCTTGCAACCGTGGAATGCGGAAAAGCGCTGGGCGCAACCGTGATCGGCACCGCTCGCGGCAAGGAGCGCCTCGAGGTCGTCAAGGCTCATGGCGCCGATCATGTCATCGACACAGCCACCGAGGATATTCGCACCAGAATTAAGGAACTGACCGACGGGCGCGGTGCCGACGTCGTCTTCGATCCGATCGGCGGCGAGATCTTCAACGCCTCGCTGCGCAGCCTTGCCTGGGAGGGCAGGCTCATCATCATCGGCTTTGCCGGCGGCGACATCCAGCAGATCCCTGCCAACGTTCTCCTGGTGAAGAATGTCAGCGCCATCGGCTTTTATTGGGGCAGCTATCGAAAGCACGACCCGGCAAGGGTTCGACAAGGCTTCGAAACACTTCTCCAATGGCATGTCGACGGCAAGATCAAGCCCCATGTCTCGATCAATCGCCCCCTCGAAGACTTTCAAGACGCATTCGAAGCCCTGGCCCAGCGAAAGAGCACTGGAAAAATCGTCCTGACGATCGCCGAGTGACCCGGTTCGTTCGCATCGATTCCAAATGATCGAATTACCAGGCCGTGGTGACACTTCGCCTATTGTCCTATGTGCTTGACCCAAGATGATGATCCCAAACGATATTTGGGAGGGATGATCATGGATCGAGATGAGCGACCGTATTGTCAATCGGGCCAGCTCGATCTTTCCATGCCGCCATTCCGGAAGCGATCACCCTGACAAAACGCTGACCTCCCTCCGACTAGCGCATTTTTTGATCATCCGGAACCAGCCCTCTGTTCCTCCCAACCACCTAGTATGGTCGGGATCCCGCGTGTGGTTGGGAGGGAGAGAGGACGGTGGGTGACTTCATAAAGTCGGAAAATGCACTAGCTAGGGTCCGGATTTCGAAGTTCATTCGATTATTCGCTGCTGGCCCTGCCATCGCAATAATCGCCCTTCATCTTTTCTTTATGACAATGCGTCAGTATGGCTTTCATGGTCCGTGAGATCCTGGGAATCCGCCCGCCTGCCGGGAAGTACGGGTGGGGCTGGGATTCCCAGGATCTCATGGACCGAAGTCAGTTCTACCCCGGTTGAGTTAACGAAAGGCTAAGCTGGTGAAATCAGACAAACGTCGACATCAGGGCACGAGGGCGTTTCTCGATCGACCGGAACCATCCCCGTTCCTCCTCCCAGCCACCTGAAATGGCCGGGAGGATGCGAGGGGGAGCGGGATGGGGGCGGCCTCATAAGGCTGGAATGTGCTCTTATGGTGCCTCGGATTTCCATTTTACCTCGCCATCTTTCTTCGGTATCCGTCGAGCCAGCATCCATGGGCTTTGCAGCCATCATATAAGGAGATTTCTATGTTCTGGGAATCGGCGGTCTTTTGGCTGAGCGCTATTCTTGCCCTATCCGTACCACTAGCCATCGGCTTGAGTTTTCGCCAGCGGACGGCGTCCGGCAAAGGCATGGGCTGGCAATTTATCCGTGTTCTTGTGATTGCTACCGGCTTGCCGATTATCGGCGTTCTCGCGCTGAATAGTCTCCTTACCAGCGAAGTCACGACACTTATTGCCGCCGCAATGGGCTTCGCGTTTGGAAAATCCCAAGGGGTTGGACAAACCTAGTGTATTTCCGGGACAGGCCGATCCAGCCCTCTCCCCACCCAACCACTCCAACGTACCGACCCTATCGGGTGGTTGGGCGGGGGAGAGGGCCGGCACCGCGAAAACCTCAACCGGAAATGCGCTAGAAGCCCCAGGAAAGAGAAACGCCAGACGACGTGATCGCAGCGCCGTAACAGTGACGCGCCCCGCCACCGGCTAGAATGGGTTCGACAACAATGGAAAGAAGGTGATGGTCGATGTCCTCACATTAGCTCCGCGGCAACGTGAGGAAATCGTTCGAAAGCACCCAAAACAGAACCTAAGCCTGGGCGATGAACGGAATGGGTTTTTCGCTTGCCAGCACGTTCTTGCTGCGCAGAAGCCGTTCGAAGAAGTCTACCGTTCTGGTCAGCCCGTCTTCCAAACAGACACTCGGCTCCCATTCCAGGGTCTCTTTTGCGAGGGTGATGTCGGGCCGCCGGCGTGTCGGGTCGTCCTGCGGCAGCGGCAGATGCACGATCTTCGACGATGAACCGGTCAGCTCGATGACCTTCTGGGCAAGCTCAAGCATCGTGAACTCTTCGGGATTGCCCAGGTTGATGGGGCCCGTCACGTCGTCGGGTGTGGCCATCATGCGGAGCATGCCGTCGATCAGGTCATCGACGAAGCAGAACGAGCGAGTCTGATTGCCGTCGCCATAGACCGTGATATCCTCGCCCATCAACGCCTTGCAAATGAAGTTCGAGACCACCCGACCGTCATTCGGGTGCATGCGAGGTCCGTAGGTATTGAAGATGCGGATCACCTTGATCGCTAAATCATGCTGGCGTCGATAGTCGAAAAAGAGGGTTTCGGCGCAGCGCTTGCCCTCGTCATAGCAAGCGCGAGGACCCAAGGTATTAACGTTGCCGCGATAGGTTTCGGGCTGCGGATGCACCTCGGGATCACCATAGATTTCGCTGGTCGAGGCCTGGAGAATCCTGGCATTGCAGCGCCTTGCCAGGCCCAGCATGTTGATCGAGCCGTGAACGCACACCTTGGTCGTCTGCACGGGATCATACTGATAATGGACCGGACTTGCCGGGCAGGCGAGGTTATAGATCTCGTCAACTTCGACGAAGAGAGGATGGGTCACGTCATGGCGCATCATCTCGAAGTCGGAATGATCGAGAAGATGGGCAATATTTCGACGCGTACCGGTATGATAATTGTCGACGCCAAGAACTTCACAATCGGCTTCAAGAAGTTTCTCGCAAAGAAAGCTGCCAAGAAAACCCGCAGCTCCGGTAACGAGAACGCGCTTTGGTCGAAGATTTTGAGGACCTGACATAGTGTTTTCCAACCCGACTTGGACCTATTTCCAGAATGATGACGTAACAGCTATCGCGAACATTCCTTCGCTTTGCCTGACCGATCGATCCAGCGCATGATCCGATCTCGATCTCAAACAATAAAAACCGGTTACCATTGATGTCCCTTTCTATCAGGGCTTCGTTTAACTTTGGTTAACGGACAACAAACAAAGAGCCGAAGCGGCCACCAGCAATGACGCGTGGTATCGAACGCGATCAGGATCAATAGAGAACGGACATCCAGGATGCGCTACCCCCGGCAGACCAAATATCATCTTTCTTAGAGCGCTCGATTTGAGGACTGATTTCTTTGCTTGTTCAGAGATTTACGTTTTTATCATGTTTATCCTGGAGGCTCAAGTTTCAGAGGGCCGTTTTCCCGCCGAAAATGATCGAATTCTGCCAATAATCTACTGACGAGAAACCGTCAAGAATGCCCCTGATTGCTGCCCATAGACGAGGTTGGCAGCGCCCAAGCAATCAATACGCAAGTAGTACCCGGACCAACAAAACCCAAAGGCGCTTCTCTGGCCCTGAAATGCCGACAATAAGGGCTCTCCATTGGCGGACCGCAGAAGGTCGGCGTTTCAATGAGCCCCGCAGGGCTGGCTAGCCTTCGCTCTCCCCGGCTTCTTCCTGCTCGGCTCGAAGCGCTTCACGCGCCGCCAGGGAAAGCTGGATGTTCAGCTCCTTCAGCTGCTTCTCATCAACGATACCCGGCGCGCCCAGCAGACGCTCTTGTGCCTGCTGATTAAGCGGGAAGGCGGTCACTTCGCGAATATTGGGGGTATCCGCCAATAGCATCACGATGCGGTCGACACCGGGCGCGATCCCGCCATGGGGCGGTGCGCCGAACTGCAGGGCCCGGAACATGCCGCCGAACCGCTCCTCCAGCACGTCCCGGCCATAGCCGGCGATCTCGAAGGCCTTGATCATGATATCCGGGCGATGGTTCCGGATCGCGCCCGAGGACAGCTCCGTGCCGTTGCAGACAATGTCATATTGCTGCGCCAGAATATCCAGCGGGTCCTTGGTCATGAGCGCATCGAGGCCGCCCGCCGGCATCGAGAACGGATTGTGGGAGAACTCGACCGACTTGCTCTCCTCGTCCCACTCGAACATGGGAAAATCGACGATCCAGCAGAACCGGTAAGCCTTGGGCTCGATCAGCTCGAGCTGTTCCCCCACACGATCTCGGGCAAGTGCGGCGAATTTCGCCATCTCGGACGGCTTGCCGGCGACGAAGAACACCGCATCGCCGATCTGGAGCCCATCAGGCCTGAGCTTGAAATAGGGCTCCGCGATCTCGTCCGGCAGGTCGGCGGCAAGTTTCGCCGGCGCTGATCCATCTGGCCTGGCAAAGGCTCTCAGCCCCTCCGTACGTTCAGGGCCGAGATTCTTGGCAATCGGCCCTGCCCCGCCGTCCTCGCCCTCGCGCCAGAAGACATAACCGAGACCGGGCTGTCCTTCACCTTGCGCCCAGCTGTTCATACGGTCGCAAAAAGCCCGGCTGCCGCCGCCGGGGGCTGGGATCGCCCAGACGCGCACCTGCTCGTCCTTCTCGATCATACCCGCAAAGATCTTGAAGCCCGACCCTCTGAAAAGCTCGGTCACATCACTCATCAAAAGCGGGTTGCGCAGATCGGGCTTGTCGGATCCGTAAGTCTGCATCGCCGCGTGATAAGGAATGCGCGGAAACGGCATGGGTGTGCTCGTCCAGTCGGAAAACTCCTCGAACAGGCCGTGAACCACAGGTTCGACCGCCTGAAACACGTCTTCCTGCTCGACGAAGGCCATTTCCAGATCGAGCTGATAGAACTCGCCGGGCGAACGGTCGGCGCGGGCATCCTCGTCGCGAAAGCAGGGAGCAATCTGGAAATAGCGATCGAAGCCCGACATCATCATGAGCTGCTTATATTGCTGCGGCGCCTGCGGAAGCGCGTAGAACTTGCCCGGATGCACGCGGGACGGCACCAGAAAGTCTCTCGCCCCCTCGGGCGAACTCGCCGTCAGGATCGGGGTCTGGAACTCGGTGAACCCCTGCTGCTCCATGCGCCGCCGGATGCTGGAGATGATCTTGGAGCGCAGCATGATATTGTCATGCATATGCTCCCGCCTGAGATCTAGAAAACGGTAACGCAGCCTTGTGTCTTCCGGAAAGTCGCGATCGCTGTTCACCTGGATCGGCAAGGTGTCGGCAATCGATTCGACCGAGAACGCATCCGCCACCACCTCGACCTCGCCTGTCGGCAAATTGGGGTTGATGGTGTCATCGCTCCTCTTGATCACCCGGCCGGTCACCGTGATCACGCTCTCCAGCTTCACCCGTTCGGCCTCTTCGAAGAACGGCTTTTCCGGCTGGAATACCACTTGGGTGATGCCGAAGTGATCGCGCAGATCGATGAACAGAAGCTGGCCATGATCGCGCTTTCTATGCACCCAGCCCGACAGCCGGACCTCCTTGGTCTGGTCCTGGCCGGTTTCGACATCGGTGGCGCGCAGGCTGGCGCAATGGTGGGTGCGATAGGGATGCATGGATTTTCTCTCACTTTCGACGACGTCACGCTTGAGCGGTCACCTCGCGGGCGGACGGCGCTAAAGTGCCGGAAGCGAAGGCGCTGTCAAGACGAGACTGGGCTTCCGGGCAAAATCATTGTCGTCTCCAGGCCAGTCTATCGCTTGCACCGATGAAATCGGCTCCTATGCTAGGCTCCCGTAGAACGCCGGTAGAACATCACCGACATCAATGGGCACCACATCTTCATGACGCTTTTGACCACGAATGCCGACATCGACGGCTTTTGCCGCGATCTGGCCGATGAGGCCTATGTCACGATCGACACCGAATTCATGCGAGATCGCACCTATTGGCCGAAGCTTTGCCTGGTGCAGCTTGCGGGCAAGGATCGATTTGCGGCGATCGATCCGCTGGCGCCGGATGTTGATCTCCAGCCGCTTTTCGACCTGATGGCCAACCCTGACGTGGTCAAGGTTTTTCATGCCTGCCGCCAGGATGTCGAGATTTTCTATCACCTGACCGGCCGCACGCCTTCGCCGATCTTCGACAGCCAGCTTGCCGCCATGGTGCTCGGCTATGGTGACGAGGTGGGCTATGAGAGCCTGGTCACCAAGATCGCCAAGGCCAGGATCGACAAGAGTTCGCGGTTCACCGACTGGTCGAGACGCCCGCTCAGCGATCAGCAGCTCAATTACGCGCTTGCCGACGTCACGCATCTCCGGGTGATTTACGAGAAGCTCATGCAGGAACTGGACGAGGCGGGCCGTATGGACTGGGCAAGCCAGGAACTGGCCGATCTCACCAGCGCCGACACCTATGAACAACCGCCGGAGCTCGCCTGGAAACGGGTCAAGATCCGCTCCAAAGACCGGCGTTTCGTCGCCATCGTTCAAGCACTCGCTGCCTGGCGGGAAATCGAGGCGCAAACGCGGGACTTGCCGAGAAACCGCATCATCCGTGACGATCTCCTGATGGAAGTGGCCGCCAACCGCCCCACCTCGGCAGATGAGATCGCCAAGCTCAGACGGGTCAGCATCGACAAGAAGAGCATGGCCGGCATGGCGACCGCCATCCAGGGCGCGCTCGATTTGCCTAAGGACCAACTGCCCAAGCTACCCACACCGACCAAGCTGCCGCGCGGCATCGGCCCGGTCGTGGATCTCCTGCGCGTGCTGCTCAAATTTCAATGCGAAGAACATAATGTCGCCCAGCGACTGGTCGCCAACACCGGAGATCTGGAAGCGATCGCTGCCGACGACAACGCCGATGTGCGCCCCCTTCGCGGTTGGCGCTACGAGGTGTTCGGCAAGGCAGCGATCGATCTCAAGCACGGCAAGCTCGGTCTTGCGATCGAGAACGAGAAAATCGCCGTTTTCGAGCGGCAGGACGTGGAGGAACCCCAGCTTAAAGCTGCAGGCCATGGCTGATTGCGGCGGACGGCTGCTTCTCCTCGGCCAGCACGGATTTATTGCAAGGCACCTCCTCCAGGTCCTGCCCGAGAACCAGGTGATCGCCAGGAGCCACGGCGACATCGACCAACCGGATCTGCTGGACGGCATCGATATCGTCCTCAACTGCGCCAAGCATCCAGGCTCGAACCGGGACGACTACGATATCGAGGGGGCTGATCCGGACGTGGCGCTTGCCAGACGGATTGGTGAGCGGGCCATCAAGATGATCATGCTCAGCTCACGCAAAGTGTACGCGCCAAGTCACCAGCCGCTCGATGAGGAGGCGCCGCTCGGTCCGACCGATGCCTATGGCCGCAACAAGCTCAGAGCCGAGGAACGTCTCCGGAGCATCCTGGGCGAGCGCCTGACCATCCTCCGCCTTGCCAACATCTTCGGCGATGAGCGCATCGAGGGGCGACGCTCCTTTCTCGCCCTGACCCTGAACCGCCTGGCCGAGCGGCAGCAGATCCGCTACGACATGAGCCCCTTCGTCGAGCGGGATTTTCTGCCGGTCGACATCCTGGCAGCGCTTCTTGCCCGGATTGTCCGGGAGCCGCCGGGCGGCGTCATGAATATCGGCTCCGGCATTGCCCTGCCCACAGGCAGCATCGCGCTTTGGATCATGGAAGGCTATGGCGGCGGCACGCTGCTGGTCGAGTCACATGAGGAAAAAGACCGCTTCGTTTTGGACATCAACCGCCTCGAACAGCGTTACGGCAGGCCCTGCACCTATGAAGAGCTGAAAGAGCGCTGCCTTGCTCTCGGGCGAGAACTTCGCCCGAACGCGACGCCGCAGGATTAGATCATTTCCCTCATCCGTCAAGGCCGCGCCATCCAAGAGGCTATCGATCCCATAGGGCGGACGGACTGCGAAACAGGATGGGGCAGGTCAGCCGCTTAGGACAATGATGTTCGCGGAGACCGGAGGGAACCATGACCGAGCCTCGATCGGGGAATATCGACAGCTGGCATCAAGGTCAATTCGTCATTTCAGCCGATCCCGAGAAGACCGATCTCACCCTCGTTACGGATTACCTCGCAACCAGCTATTGGGCAAAACACCTGCCGCGCGATCAGATCTCGGCCTCGATCAAAGCCGGCCCGGTCTACAACCTGATCGACGAGCAATCCGGGCAGCAAGTCGGTTTCGCCCGCGTGATCAGCGATCAGATCCGCTTTGCCTATATCTGCGATGTGTTCGTCCTCGACTCCCACCAAGGGCGCGGGCTGGGCATCTGGCTGATCGAGACGGTGATGGCCGATCCCCGCTTTGAGCGCGTTCGGCATTGGGTTCTGGCAACCGCCGATGCCCAGGCTTTCTATCAAAAACTGGGCTTCGAGGAAGCAATGCCCGGACGCTATATGGTGCGCAAGATCTGAACGTACTGTTTTCGATAGAATCAATGCTCGCAGATGATCCGGAGACACCCCGCATGGGGGTGACGTGGAACCTCCGCCCTTGCTGCGCACGCCAAGGATTACCGACCAAACCGGAAGCACCGTTCGAGGGAGCGGAACAGCCAAATCCGCGGGGCAAGCGTTACATGTTCGGCGGTAACCAAATCGTAACCATGGATCGGCTATCATCGATGCACCGAGCTTTGCAGCTGAGAGCGCAATTCAAAGGTAACATCGATGCTTAAGTCGGACCTGGCCAAGTCATGCGTCATCACCGCCACCTTTGCGGTCTTCCTGGCCGGCATGGCGATCACATGGTATGCTGGTAGTCTCAAGATTCTCATCGACCCCGCTGTCGAGAAAGCCTGCTACAACGAGGTCAAGAAACGCGCGCCCCTGGGGCATCGTACCATCATGACCTTTGGCTACCGGGAAGAAAGTTCGCGCCTCGGCATCGCCGACGGCAGTCTCGAAGCGCAGTTCGCGCCGAACAAATGGACCCAGGTCGCCTGGACATGCAGGATCAATCCGAGCAGCAAAGAAGTCGCCCGTGTCGAAATGGCACCGACAACCGGCGGCCAGAGAATGAAGGCGGCTGCTTCGGCCTTCAAATAAACCCAAAGTGGACAATTTTCCTATTTCAGGCTAATATCTCTCGGCTTATGCCTTCCAAACTAGTGGTATGTCCACTTCATTTGACTCCCGCCGCCTTCGAAGAATGTGCCAAGAAATCCTAAGGTATGCCGGCCTTTCTTGGAAAGGCTTAGGGAATCATTCGTACCGAACATACTACTGGCTTTCGACCTGTTCCATCCTGCTCCCCCACTCAACCACGCACAGCGCGTTCCACCATATTTGATGGTTGGGCGGGAGAGCAGGATGGGTCGGTTTCCAGGCGGGTTCGTAGTAGACATGACGCGCTTCCATTCCGATTCGCAGCTCAGCGGCATTCGTCATCAACCCCAGTGGTATGACCTCTGGTGTCCGAATTTCTAGAGCGTTTCCGGTTGAGGTTTACGCAGTGCCAGCCCTCTCCCCCCAACGTACCGATAATGTCGGGGGTTGGGCGGGGTGAGGGCTGGATCGACCTGTCCCGGAAAGGCGCTAAGTTCGTTCAATATTTCGCCGCTGACCCTGCCGTCGGAACTTACGCTCTTCATCTTTTCTTCATGATTGAGTTGCACGATGGCTTTCTTGGTCCATGAGATCCTGGCAGTCCGTCCGACCACCGGGAAGAGAGGGCGAGGCTCGGATTCCCAGGATCGCAGGGACCAGGGCAAGTTCTATCCCGGTTGGGTTAACCAACGGTTAAGCTAGTGAGATCAGACCAACGTCGAAATCAGGACGCCAGAACGTTTTTCGCCCCCATGA
Organism: Geminicoccaceae bacterium; assembly: GCA_965204405.1. GTDB lineage: Bacteria > Pseudomonadota > Alphaproteobacteria > Geminicoccales > Geminicoccaceae > JANQPX01. Next base: position 1,834,497 of record CBDBEN010000005.1, on the reverse strand, counting down.
AGCCACCACCTTCCTGCGCCCTCTCCCAATCAACCGCAGGGCCCTGAACATAACGGGTGGCTGGGAGGGGGAGCGGGCTGGTTCGGTTTGATCGGAAAATGCCCCAAATCTGTGACGTTCATGCAGAGGTGAAAAACCAAACGAACCCGAACACCAGGGCTTTCCCAGCCTTTCCGCCAATTTGGAGGAAGAGCCTAGCCCTCGACCATCGGATTGGTCCAGGCCCTTTGACCATGATGATCAATGAGCACGACACGTAGATAGGACGAGAACTGCAAGCGCTCACGAGAGAGGCGGACGCGGGTCAGGCCGTCTCCGATCTTGTGGACCGCTGCAGACCCCTCGCCCAAGGCGGAGACCACCCGCACCGGACTGGAGACGATTTCGATCGTTTCGGAATCGATGGAGAGATTAAAGATTTCAGGCCCTTGGCTGGAATAGAAGTGACCGGCTTTCAAGGCCGACAGCAGCGCCTCGGGCGTCAGACCGTCCGCTTTGACCTGAACCCAGCCGCCAAATCCGTCAGGGGTCTTGAAATGAGCATCATCAGTGGCAATCGCCGACAATGGCCGCCCCTCCGCGGACAGCGCATCAAGAATATACCAGCCGTCTCCGCGATCCGTTTCCAGCGCGCAGCCATGATTATAGACCTCGACCGCATGGGCTGTTCCAAGAGATCGCGCATCGTTCAGGCTGAGCCCGTACCAGGCAGGATGCGCGATCGAGACGAAGGCACCCGCTCTGTGAGCCCTTGCCCCAAGCTCGACCCCGGTTTCTTCGGGTCCGTTCGGCTCGAAATCCAAGGGCAGGCCATTGGCGAGAATATGCCACCTCTCGCCATTCTCAAGCGCAGGTGCATGGAGTTCCGCGCCTATGATGGTGGTGAAATCTCGCCCCTGAAACGCCGTGCTGTCGGTAATGGGATAACCGAAGCGCTCCATGAAATGGTCGGTGAGACTGATAAAATCATAGCCCGCGTCACGATAGGCCCGGATGACCTGCTCCATCGGCAGAGCACCATCGGAATGAGTGCAATGGGTATGGAGATTGCCGCGGTAAAAGCGGCCGGCGACACCAAAGGGACCGGGATCAATCATCGACCGCTACTCTCGCAACTGTTGTTTCAATCCGGATCAGGCATGGTCCATGCTCTAATCGATCAAACACCGCTAGTGAAGCGTCTTCAACAGATCATCCCAACAATCTCCCCATTGAGCCTGGGCACATACCGTCAATTGAGGCGATCGGGACGGGACTCGCTTGATGCGGACACTCCACAAGAGCGTTTTCCGATCTTGTGAAGTCACCACCAGCCCGCTACCCCTCAGGGCCACCCGCAGGATCTCCACCATATCGGGTGGCCCTGAGGAGGAGAGGGCTGGTTCCGTTTGATCGGAAAATGCTCTAGCCGACCAGCTTCCCGATCAGTTCGTTGACCTCATTGGCCTTTTCCATGTGGGGCATATGGCCGGTCTGCTCATAGATGGTGACCACGACATTGTCCGGCAGGTCCGCTGCATGATCCGCCGGCAGGATTCTATCGTCTCGCCCCCAAATCACCTGCGTGGGTGCCGTGAGGGATGACAAGCGATCCCTAAGAAGGGCACCCTGTTGACCTCCCGGCATCAGGCCGTCGCGCAATTTTTCCAGAGCAGCGCCGACACCATCCACCCGTTTGAACTTAATCACCTCCTCGACCATCTCCGAGGTAATAGCATTGGGATCGGCGACCAGAAGTTCCAGAACGCCCCGCAACTTCTTAGCCCGCTTCTGCTCGATGAAGCCGTTGATGTAGTCCATGTTGATGTCATCACCCAGCCCCGCAGGCGCGATCAGCGTCAAAGACGCCGCCTTGTCAGGGTTGTCGGTAGCGAGCGCCAGAGCCGTGGCACCGCCCATGGAATGGCCGACTAGGTGCGCTTTTTCGATGCCGTGCTTGTCCATGAATGCGATGACGGCATCGGTAAACACGGCGAGGTCGCCTGCCCCCACCTCTTTTGTCGAACCGCCATGGCCCGGCAGATCGATGGCATAGGTGGTACGGTTGTCGGACAAGGCTTCCTGGTTGAACATCCAGTTATTGAGATCGCCGCCATAGCCGTGGATGAAGAGAATCGCTGTGCTCTCGGCATCGCCCATTTTAAGAAAGCGAAGGCGGGTGCCGCCGGCATCGACGGTCTCGGGCTCCGGGCCGGTGTCACCGGCGGCCGCGTCCCAGTCAAAATTGTCGATGAAATCCTGCGCGTAGGCATCAATATCGGCATCGCTGACCGACTGCGGCGCGACGACCCCAAGCAGCGCACCGACCGGCACGGTCGCACCGGCCTCGACCACGATCTTGCGGAACCTGCCGGCAACCGGGCTTTCATAGACATTGGCGATCTTGGAGGTCTCGATATCCATGATCTCCTGGCCAGCAGAAATCTCGGCACCGGGCTCGACATGCCACTCGGCGACCATGCCCTCCTGCATGGCCAACCCCCATTTCGGCATCACGATCGGCTCTATCATTTTTTTCATTTGCCTGAGTTTGGGTTGAGTGACCGTGTCCCGACCCCGGTTGCTGTCGAAGCTCGGAGGTCGGGACAGGCTCAGTCCATGTTCGAGAAGAACATGTTCAAGAAAGCTTGCCGGTGACGGCGCGGACTGCCGCTTCGATGTCGGTGACCTGGGGGATGTAGATATCCTCCAGAGCCGGTGAAAACGGCACCGGCGCGTGAGGTGCGGTCACTTGCTTCACCGGCGCTTTCAAGTCGGAAAAACAATTCTCGCAGATCAGCGCCGACACGTCAGTCGCCATGTTGCAGCGCGGATGAGCTTCGTCCACGACCACCACCCGGCCGGTCTCGGACGCCGTTTCGAGAATGGTTTCCTTGTCCAGCGGCGACGTGGTGCGGGGATCGACCACGGTGCAGGAAATCCCGGACTTCGCGAGGCTGTCGGCGGCCTCATTGGCAAAGTTCACCATCCGGCCGAACGCGATGATCGTCGCATCGTCCCCCTCACGGGTCACGTTGGCCTCGCCGAACGGAATGGTGTAGGCCTCGTCCGGCACATCGATCTCGTCGTCGTACATCGCCTTGTGCTCGAAGAAGATGACCGGATCGTCATCTCTGATCGATTGGGTGAGCAGCCCCTTGGCTTCGTAGGCATTGGACGGCAACGCCACCTTCAGTCCCGGAATATGGGTGAACAGCGGGTAGAGGCACTGACTGTGCTGGGAGGCGGCACGGAATCCCGCCCCATACATGGTGCGGATGGTGAGCGGCGTGACCGCCTTGCCGCCGAACATGTAACGGAATTTGGCCGCCTGGTTGAAGATCTGATCGAAGCAGACCCCCATGAAATCGACGAACATCAACTCCGCCACCGGTCGCAGCCCCGTTGCCGCAGCCCCCGCTGCGCAGCCGATAAAGGCGCTCTCGGTGATCGGCGTATCAAGCACCCGGTCCCGGCCAAAGATCGGCTCCAGCCCCTTGGTGACGCCAAGCGGCCCACCCCAGGCATCGTCTTCGCCGGGAGCACCCATGCCGCCCGCGACATCCTCGCCCATGATAACAACCCGTTCGTCCCGCTCCATCTCCTGGCGGAGCGCCTCGTTGATCGCCTGGCGATAGCTTTTCATCGGCATGATCGTCGCTCCTCAAGCCTGCTGGTAGCTGTTGTAGACGTCAGTCATGAGATCGGCTTTGGTCGGCAATTCACCAGCCTTGGCGTCGACCAGACATTGGGCCACCAGGTCCTTGCTCTCTTTTTCGATCTCGTCCATCTCCGAGCCTTCGAGCAGCCCGGCTTCGCTCACCCGCTGCTTGAACAGCATCAGGCAGTCCTTGGCCGCTTTGATCTTGTCCAGCTCGTCCGGGGCCTTGTAGGTGATAGCGTCGCCCTCGAAATGGCCGTAATAGCGGTTGAGCTTGAAGTGCAGCATATGGGGGCCTTTGCCCGAACGTGCGTGATCGATCGCTTCGCGCGCCGCCTCCCAGACCGCGAAGAAGTCATGACCGTCGACTTCAGTGCAGGGAATACCGAAGCCGGCGGCCCGACCCGCCTGGCTCCCGCCGACCGACCAACTGCTGGCGGTGCTCTCGGCGTAGCCGTTGTCCTCGACGATGAAAATCGCCGGCAGGTTCCAAACCTTCGCGAGGTTATAGCTTTCGAAGGTAGTGCCCTGATTGGAAGCACCGTCACCCACGAACCCGATGGCAACGCCGCCGGTCTTCAAGGTCTTGGCGGTGAGAGCCGCACCGCAAATCAGAGGCGGACCGCCGCCGACGATGCCGTTGGCGCCCATCATGCCCTTGGACAGGTCGGCGATATGCATCGAGCCGCCCTTGCCGCCGCAGACCCCGTCTTTCTTGCCGTAGATCTCCAGCATCATGCCCTTGGGATCGACGCCTTTGGCAATGCAGTGACCGTGGCCACGATGGGTCGAGGCGATCATGTCCCGGTCATCCAGATGCATGCAGACCCCGACCCCGGAAGCTTCCTCACCAGCGTAGAGATGAACGAAACCTGGAATGTTCCCGGCAGAGAATTCCTCGTGAAGCGTGTCTTCGAATTCCCGTATCGTGGTCATCCGCCGATAGGCTTCACGTAACTCTTCACGACTTAGCTGCATGGACGACACCTCCCTTTGAAGCTCGGCCGGCAATGCCCTGAACAAATGCGCCGGTGATGAGCGAATGGTCGTTGTTTGAAAAAATCATGCCATCATTGACGGCCAAACGGAAGGTTGTCTTGAGGGTCAGTGGGGAGGAATCGAAAGATTCCGCCGATGAGAGAGGCCGCTTCCCCTACCCCCGCTCATCCGCGCCCATTCGTCTCTCGAGCCAGCGCACCGCCTGGCTGATAATCAAGACGAGTACCAAGTATTCCAGGATCAGCAGCGTGTAGATCTCCAGCGGCCGGTATTCGGTCACCACCAGTTCATTGGCTCGCCTCGTCAGTTCCTGCATGCCGATCACCGAAGCGAAGGCGGACATCTTGACGATGTAGATGAACTGATTGGCAAGCGGCGGCAGGATACGGCGGATGGCCTGCGGCAGGATCACGAAACGCATGGTGTCGCCATAGGTCAGTCCGATGGTTTGCGCAGCTTCGGTCTGGCCTTTGCCGATGGATTGGATACCGGCGCGATAGATCTCGGCGGTAAAGGCGCTGTCGGACAAGGCGAGCGTGATCACGGCTCCCCAGAACGGATCGATCGGGATATCGAGCCCCATGGACTTGAAGATCACCGGCAGGCCGTAGAACACCCAAAACAGCATCGGGAGCAGTGGAATCGAGCGCACGAACTCGACATAGATGCGGTTGATCAATCGCAGCCACCGGCTCGCCGCCAGTCCCGGAAGCGCAACCAGCAGCCCGATGGCAATCGAGAGAATAGCTGCGATGATCGAGATCAGGATGGTGTTGCCAAAGCCCCCCACCAGGAATTTGATGTTGGTCCAGCCGGCATCCAGCCGCGGGTCGATCACATACCAGCCCCAGGTCGTCGATGACGAACAGCCGGCGAGCAGAAGCAGCAATCCAAGGGGGAGCGCATAGCGTTTCAAGAGACCAAATTCCCTTCGATTTCCGGCCGTCACCAAGAAAGCCGGAGAAAAAACACTTCGAGTTCAACAGCGTGGTTGCTGTTTTCTCAAGGGCAAAGTTCCGATAGCGTGTTTCTCAGGCGTTTTTCCCGAACAGCATATCGCCATGCCTGGCAATGGAGGAGACAGACGATGAGACGGTTTTTCAATGGACTAGCGGCCCTTTGCGTCGGCCTGGGCATGACGACCGGCGCATCCGCGCAATCGGCCTTGAACGAAATCCTGGATGGCGGGGTGCTCAAGGTCGGCACCACCGGCGACTGGAATCCGATGAGCGTGCGGGATCCGGCAACCAACAGCTATAAAGGCTACGACATCGACGTCATGACCGAACTCGCCAACGACCTCGGCGTCGAGCTGGAGTTCGTCCCGACGGACTGGAAAACACTGGTGAACGGTGTCGTCGCCGGCAAATATCACATCACCGGCTCCGCTTCGATCTCGCCGGCGAGAATGAAGGTCGCCGGCTTCTCCGAGAGTTATCTTGCGGTTGAGATCTACCCCTTCACCACCAAGGAAAATGGCGCAAAGTTGGATGGTTGGGACAGCATCAACCAGGGTGACGTCAAGGTCGCGACCACGCTCGGCACAACCTTCGAGGCCAACACCAAAAAGTGGTTCCCGGATGCCGATATCAAGGTGGTCGAGGCTCCCGCACGCGGCTTTCAGGAGGTCGTAGCTGGGCGTGCCGATGCCTTCATCACCTCGAATATCGAGGGGGCGACCTTGATGGAGAAATTCCCGATCATGCGCGTTCCCAATGCCGATGCCCGCGCACCTGCTCCCATCGCGATGCTCTTGCCGCAGACCGATCAGGTCTGGATCAACTACGTCAACAACTGGGTCAAGGTGAAGAAACTCGCAGGCTTCTTCGACACAACCGCCGAGAAATGGGGATTGTAATTCAGAGGGCATCCCGATCAGCGGTATGACCACAACATTGAGTTACCAAGATCACGACAAATCGGTCATCGCGGGAACTCAGCAGGTCGATGCGCTACCAAGGAGAAACTTTGGTCTTGGTCAATCCATCAGCCGGAGATATTCGGCCAAAGTTAGGTTAACCGGATCCTGATACTTTAGTGTCATATCTGAGCTCCGGTCCATGTGATCCTGGGAGTCTGCCCAAGCGCCGCTTTTTTCTCGGCGGGCGGACGCCCAGGGCCGCATGGACCGGAAAACCGGACCTAACGGTCAAAGATTTCTCTTTGGTTAATTTGTTCCGATAGAAATGCCGTTGCCTTGGAAATAAGCTTGCGCGTTTCCGGGACAGGTCGGTCCTTACCTCTCCCCCGCACATTATGGTCCGTACGTTGGGGTGGCCGGGCGGGGAGAGGGAAGGCAACGTCTAAACCTCAATCGGAAACGCTCCGGCTTGCGGCGGCTGGCTCATGAGCATTGTTCCGACTGACGGCTCCAGTCCTTCCCCTCCTCCAATCACTCTAAAGAGCGGGATCACGGGGGTGACGGGAATGCGTCAGTTGCCTGTGGTCATCCCTCTAAATCCCGATCTCCATGACCGGCTCGGCAAACGCGCGGAGACCTTCCGGGTGGCGGTCAAGAATTGCTCTTGCTTCAGGTGTATCAGCGAGCGTCAGGCGCCCCTGATCCCAGGCAGGCACGCCATCCAGCGTGACCGTCGGGTCGATCACGGTCCAGCTTATCTCGCCTGGCGGCTCCTCGCCGCAGACATGGAAGTGGAGATATCGCGGGCTGCCGAAGGCCATGGCTGCCCAGCGCGCAAGATTATGGCCGGCAGGCAGCGGATAGAACGTCTGCGGATGGATACCGGCATGCCAGGAATGCACCAGAGCCGGATCGATCCCGAACATCGCGCCGACCCTTTGGTGATGATCCCGCACCGCATCGACGGCCTCCGAGGGGCCCTCATAGCCGATGATTCTACCGGCATCGAGCAGTGCGAAAGCAGTGCCGTCGAACCTGACCTCATAGGGCTGGTAGTAATGCGCGCCAGATCCCACCAGCCACCGTGATAGCGCCACCCTGCCGGAAAAGCCCAAAGCGGGGACAGGCTTGAAGACAGTCAGCGGAAACCGGCGAACCTTGACCTCACCATCACCGGGATCCGGTTTCATACCCAGCGGCTTGCCAACCAGATCCGTTCCCAGCGGGCATGTGATGCTGATCTCCCCGGCAGCGCTGACCTGCCGGTCGATCAAGGCTTTGAGTTCGGCCATGAGATCGTAAGGCGTTGTGCCGAAAGGGGAACCGAGGCAGGCGGCGTCGAAAGCGTAGCTGATCGTCTTCGAGCAGCGGCCGGGCATGACGTCGAAACGCAGCTGGTCGCCCAACCTTGCGAAGAACAGAGCATGATCGACCTGATGCAAGCCCTCAACGACATGATCGGGCAGGCCGCGGCCATCGCCGGGCGCTTCGACTTCCATCTCGGCCACATCCAACCCGAGAACCCGCGCATAGTCGGCGACGAAGGCGGGTGCGGCGCAATCGTAAAACCCATGACAGCTGTCCTCACGCAGCACCAGCAAACGCTCGCCCGGCGCCGCACCAATACAGCCTGTCAAAAGGTTGTCGGCACCGGATGCCAGATCAAGCCGGCCGAGGCCGCCTAGGCGCCCCTTGCTTGAGGTTCCGGAAAGCTGATGGCCGGTCGATGACCGAAGGGCGGGATCAGCCGGAAAATCCACAATCTGTTCAAGCGCCCCTGACACGGCATAACTCCTTTGTTTATTCTTGTTTGCTGCCATCTCCTGACAGCATGCCGGGCCAGGCTAACTCATTGCAATAGCGAAGTGATAATCATAGACATTAGATCAACTAATTGACCTATCCACGGATTGCCCCGGGGAGAAAAGGAACATGACGCTCGTTCCGCCTTTTACGTCGCTCAGGATGTTCGAAGCCGTCGTCCGGCTTGGCGGTTTCCGTTTGGCCGCTGAAGATCTGGGCGTTACGCAAAGTGCGGTCAGCCAGCATGTCCGCCGCCTGGAAGAATGGACCGGGCGCACTCTGTTGATCCGGGGCGCCAAGCGGTCTACGCCGACGGCTGATGGCCGCCTGCTTGCGGAAGCCATCGCCGACGGCCTCCGAACAATCGGCGATGCCTGCGAAACGCTTCGGCGGAAGGACAAGGCGGACGACCGCCCCTTGATGATCTCCACTCCGCCGGGCTTTGCGCTGAAATGGCTGTTCCCGCGGCTGATTCGCTTCGATCAGGAGCATCCCGACATCCCGGTCTCGATCTCGACCGACAGCACCCCCGTCGACTTCACCAATGATCAGGAAACCCTGGCCCTTCGCTATGGCCCAGGCCGCTATCCGGGCCTCTATGTCGAAAAATTATTCGGGGAAACCCTCTTTCCGGTGTGCGCGCCCGGTCTCCTGGACAAGGGCCCGCCTTTGAAAGAGCCCCGGGACCTTGCACGCCATACGCTTCTGGTGGACGAGATCGTCTTGATCCGCGGCAAGCGTCCGAGTTGGGAGTCCTGGTTTGCCGCCGCCGGATTACCGGACGACACTGGTGCTCGAACACGACGCTTCGGCCAGGCCAATATGGTGGTCCAGGCGGCGATCGAAGGCCTTGGAGTAGCGCTCGGCCGAGAACCGCTGGTAATCGACGAATTGATCGCCGGCCGTTTAATCCGACCTTTCGACATCGTCGCGCCATCGGATTTTTCATACTATCTGGTCTGCCCGAAAGACCGATTGGATGATCGGAGAGTGAAAGCCTTTCGTGATTGGCTCCTAACCGAAGCGCAACGGATGCCGGCACTTCACTCACCAGAACAGACCTAGATCAAGGGATCCAGCGCCTTCACCTGTTCAAGCGTATCGGCACCGGCGGGGGCTGTTTCGGTCAGCCAGCGGATGATGCGGGGGAGTTGAAGGCTGACACCGGATTTGCGCCGAGGTGACACAACGATCGCATCAAAGGCAAGCTCGAACACGTGATGCGGTTCGACATGGCGCACCGGTCCGAAGCGCTCCTTGGTGTTCTGCCGGATCCAGCGATCCAAGACCGTGACCTCCTCCTCCGAAAGACCCGCAGATGTCTTGGCGATCGGCACCAGCTCCTCGCCCCGCCAGACCCCGAAGGTGTAGTCTGTGAAAAGACCGGCATGATGGCCAGAGCCTGTCTGAGCATAGATTAGAACAGCTTTCAGGTAGAGCGGGTCGGCCTTCCAGATCCAGCAGTCCCCCTGTTGCCGAGCAATGCCGTGGGTGGATGCTTTTTGCCGCAGCATGAGCCCCACAGCCTTGCGCTGCCGCGATTGCGAGCGAATCGCCGCCAGGTCATTCCAGCTTCCCGCATCGATCGTTACCGAGAGCATCAACGGACCGCGAGCTCGCTCGACCAAGGCCTCGAGCTGTCGCCACCGCTCACTCAAAGGCTGCCGGCGAAGATCGATGCCGCCTACCTCCAGCAGATCATACGCGAGCATGCGAACCGGCGCTTCATCGAGGATACGCTTGCTCACTTTGCTCCGGCCTGCTCTCTTTTGCAGCGCGGCAAGAGGCATCACGCCATCCTCATTCCAGGCGAGGATTTCGCCCACGATGACAGTGCCGTCCGGCAGGCTGCTCTCGGTCATGGCCGAAAGCTCGGGATAGCAACCGGTCACCAGCTCTCCGCCGCCTGCCCAAAGAAAGATCTCATGATCCCTCTTGATGAGCTGGCCACGGATGCCCTCCCATTTCCATTCAGCCTGCCAGGCGTGACATGGACCAAGGCTTTCCGGTCTCTGTTCCAAAAACGAAGCAGGGGAAAAGGGATAGGGCTTGGCACGATGGTCGGCGGCACGAAGCTTGTCGGAAAGGCTCTCGAACCAGGCGGCACTCGGTGTCCAATCGCCGGCAAGCCTGTGGCTGATGGTCGTCCTGGGCAGGCCTGTGAAAGCGGCAAGAGCCTGGACCACCAAGGGGCAGGGCACACCCGCTCGAAAGCTGCCGGTCAACAGCTTGCTCAATAGAAAAATCTCGCTGCGCGTCATGGCTTGCCACCACGATCGCACCAAAATTTCCCGTTCATCCGCCGGCAGCTCTCGCAGCCGCTCGATACGATCCTCGATCCAGGCATGAAGAGGGACGCTGATATCGGCGATCCCGGCAAGGTCCCGATCCAGGAGAAGAGACGCCGTTTCGGCATCGTCCCCCACAGCATTTTGACATTCGGCGAACAGCCATGCCGGCAGACCGCTTGCCTTCAGCGCCCAATTTGTCAGCTCCTTGCCGGAGATTAGACGCTTGAGCCGCCGTCCCGTGAGGAGAAATACCGCCCAGGCAGCATCGTCAGCCGGCACGTCCTTGAGATAGGCGACCAGCATCGCCACCTTGGTCTCGGCTTCGGTGGCGTGGGCAAGTTCATCATGGAGCCGACTGAAACGACGCATGGTGCAACCCCGTCAGCCTCCAGCAATCCCGGCATTTGCTTGGTCGTTCCGCTCGCCTTCGAACAGCGTTTCCAAAGAGGCCGCATCCCAGCCATTTTCCCTCAGAAAGCGTGCCAGCGTCTCACTGTAACCATGGGTCGTAAAAATCTTCTTGGCCCCTGTTGCTTCGATTGTCTGCAGAATTCCAGGCCAGTCCGCATGATCCGACAGCACGAAGCCCCGATCAAACCCGCGGCTTCGATGCCCCCGGAGCCGAGTCCAGCCGGAAGCGAAGGCGGTACCGCAATCGCCGACACCCTGCATCCAGGACGATCCGAGGGCGGAAGGCGGTGCAATCACCAGAGCACCGGCAAGGTCGCCTTCACCCTCCTGATTGGACAAGCACTTGGTCTCGGCGAGTTGAATTCCGGCGTCACGATAGGCCGGCAGCAGGGCATCGACGGCGCCATGCACATGGATCGGCCGCTCCGTCCGCCGGCCAAGCTCGGCGAGCAATCGCTGCGCTTTGCCGAGTGCGTAGCAACAAATAAATGATGCCTTGCCCAAAGCGGCATTCGCGCCCCACCACTGCATCAATTGACCCATCACCTGTTCGATCGGGTCCCAGCGATAAATCGGAAGCGCGAACGTCGCCTCTGTGATGAAAACATCGCAAGGAACCGGCTGGAACTGCTCGCAGCTCGGATCGTCGTCGCATTTATAGTCGCCCGAGATCACCCAAACCTCGCCGCCGGCCTCCACGCGGATCTGCGCCGATCCCAGCACATGCCCTGCCGGACAAAACGTGACGACGGCATCGCCGAGCCGGACTTGCTCGCCAAAACGATGACCGTCGATCGAAGCTTTCTTGCCCAGACGCTGGCTTAGCAAGCCGAGGCCACTGTGCGCTGCATGGTAGTGGGTGGAGCCAGGGCGGGCGTGATCGGCATGGGCGTGGGTAATCACCGCCCGCTCGACCGGCTTCCAAGGATCGATATAGAAATCCCCAGCCGGGCAGTAGAGCCCCTTCGACCTGAGCGTGATGACCTCGCTCATCGTGATACAATTTCCCTAAGCTGGCAGAGCGAGTAGATCCTGATGCCCTACGGTCAGGCAAAGACGTCTATGCTCTATGTCCCCCTGACGCCTTGCCTTCCAAGCCTCAATCGGCAGTTCGGGATCGAGTTCTATCGCAGCAGCGGCGATCCCATCCACCATGGCCAGCAGGATTGGCCGGTCATCGCCGGCAAAAACCCAGTCGCTGCTCGCGAGGCGGACGGCATGGCCCAATTCCCGAAAGCGATCGGCGAGATGCATGACGGCATCCGGTCCGAGCGACGGCCCGAACCCCTTGTCGCCCCGTTGATGCCGATTGAACGCATCCCGGACAGTCTCATCAAGGGGATCGGCGGGATCCCAGGTCATCCGACCGTCATAGGAGAGTGTAAAGAGGGCAGGATTGCGCCGGCTCAGTAACGCCAGCCGATCGAGCCAGGCGGCGGAAGCAAGATCGAGAAGGGCAGCCGCCGTGACACCGACGCCGGGTTCCAGGGTCACATCCTCAAGGTCTTCCGCGAGATCCAGGCAGGCGGTGCCGACATCCACACCCATGGGCTTGTTCCCCTGCAATACGTCAAGCAAGGCCGGGTCATGGTCGATGCAGGTCCAACGCTGACCTGGCGACAGATCGGGCGCGAGAAAACGGAGGTTCGATCCCGTACCGCAGCCGAGATCGATCAAGCGAGGCCTTGGACCGAGCGCTTCGACAAACGCTGCGGTGAGGTCTCGGTCGCGAACGGCATGATCATAAGCCTCGCGAAGCGCCAGCCAGGTGGGATCGAAGCCGCTCATATCCGAACCAGCAGTTCGAGTTCGCGTCCAAAGCGGGCGGCGGTTTCGGTCCAGTCCGGCAAGGTGCAGCGCGCGCCGTTTGCCCCCGTCTTCAGGTCTTCGTAGAGCTGGCGGTCGGTGAGCACGTCGCGCAGCGCTGCCGTCAGTGCCTCCACATCGCCAGGCGGCACCAGACGCCCTGCCCCCGCCGGCACGGTATCGGGAATAGCCCCCGCCGTGGTCGAGACGATGGGCAGGCCGCGGGCCAGCGCTTCGGTCAGCACCATGCCGTAGCCTTCGTGATGGGAGGCCAGCACGAACAGGTCCGCCTGGTGATAGAGCGCCGAGAGCCCGGTATCATCCTGCTCGCCCTGCATCTCGACCCGCTCTTCCAGGTCCAGTTCCCGGATCATCTCGACGATCCTGGCCGCATGGGGGGGATCCCAGGATGCACTGCCAGCCAATGTCAGATGCCAATCGAGGTCAGTCAGCGCCGCCAAGGCCTGAAGCAGCACCAGATGGCCTTTCCGCGGGGTCAGCGTGCCGACCGAGAGGAGAGACCTTGGCAAGCCATGCCCGCTGCCCGCCGCGGGTGCTGCAGACTCGACACCGGGCTCCACCACGGCGACCCGGGCAGGCTCGACGTCGAATGACGCCAGGTCACGTTTGGTACGCGGGCTGGTGACGATCAGCTTTTCGGCTTGCCGCATCAGCCGGCTTTCAAGCTCAACATAGCGGGCGACCGCCGCCTGGTCGAGCCCCGTTTCCATGGCCAGGGGATGATGGATCAGGCCGACCCAGGGCCTGGGCAGCTGCTCTGCCAAGCCCTCGAAGGCCAAGAGCGCCAAGCCATCGATCACTGGGAGGCCGCCCGACATGGAGGCCAGTGCCGCGGCCGCAGCCTTGATCGCCTCGTCATCGGCATCGGGGAATCGTCCGTCAAGCTCGTGAACCTCGACGGTCCAGCCGGCGGCACGCAGGCCCTCCACGATCCGCCGGTCATAAATATAGCCGCCGGTGCGCTGGTTCAGCGCCCCCGGCACGACAAAGTTCAGCGGCTGCCGCATGGCCTCAAAGAGACATCTCGTAGCTCGCCCAGGCGACATGGCTTTCGCCGAGGGTCACCTTAACGCCCGCCATCGCCTCGCCGGCTTCGGCCCCGAGAGCCCCTTCTCCGATCCTGCCCGCTACCTCTTTCGCGATATGCTTCGCCAGAACCTCGGTGGTCGTGTTTTGTCCCTCGAAGACCTCGAGTTCATCAAGGTTCTGGTAGTTGAGCGGCTTGAGAACGGAAGCCAGAAGCTCGCTCAACAAGCCGATGTCACAGACGATGCCATGCTCGTCCAGGGCCGGCCGGCTGAGCTCGAGGTCAACGACAAAGGTGGCGCCATGAAGCTTTTGCGCCGGTCCGAAGACCTCACCTTTGAAGCTATGGGCAATCATGATGTGTTCTCGGACGACAAGGCGAAACATTTTGCTTCCTGTTGGTTAGTGGTGATTGTTGAAAGTGTCTTTAGGGGAACCGGCACCGGCCCTCTCCCCCGCCCAACCACCCGATATCGTCGGGATCCTGTGGGTGGTTGGGCGGGGGAGAGGGCCGGTGCCGGTTCAAGTCATATCAATCATACGTCACGACCTGGCACATCACGCGGTCATCGCCATTGGCGAACTTCGACATGATGGCGGGCAGTTGCGAGAAATGTTTGGGCGGCGTCAAGAGCGCATCGAACAGATCGTCGGCCAGCAGGGTCAGGGCTAGCGCGAGGCGGTCCCGGTGGCTCCATCTGGACCGCATCGAAGGCGCCACCGAGCCAACCTGGCTGGAAATCAGCTTCAGCCGACGGCTATGGAAATTCTCTCCTAGCTGCAAGGCAACCGGCTTGTCGCCATACCAGCTAAGATCGAGGATCGTGGCCTCGAAGCCTGCAAGATCGAGCGCGGTCTTCAGCCCCTCCGGATTGCCGCTGGCGTGAATGACCAGATCCGCCTCGCCACGGGCCGTCTCCGGAGAGGCGAAGGGAAGGTCCAGGGTCTTGGCCAAGCCCGCCTTGTCGGGATTGATATCGATGAGCTCGACCCAGGTGCCTGGAACATCCGCAGTAAGACAGGCCGCAAGGGCCCCCACCACCCCGGAGCCGATCACCGCGACCCGATCTCCGATTCTCGGCGGCACGTCCCATAGCCCATTGAGTGCGGTTTCCATATTGGCGGCCAGGACCGCCCGTTCCGTCGGCACTGAATCCGGTATCGGCACCACGGCATTCGCCGGAACGACATAGCGATTCTGATGAGGATGTAGGCAAAAAACCCGCTGCCCCATAAGACTATCCGGCCCGCGCAGGACCCGGCCCACCGATGCATAGCCATATTTGATCGGAAAGGTGAAGGCGCCCTCCTGGAAAGGTGCTCGCATCTTGTCATGCTGGCTTTCAGGCACGCGCCCTTGAAAAACCAACGTCTCGGTGCCGCGGCTGACGGCACTTGCCAGCGCCTCTATCAGAACGTCCTCGGGGCCAGGTTCCCTTAGCGATTCTGAGCGCAAAGCCCCCTGCCCCGGGCCGAACACCCAAAAGGCACTGGCCTCATCGATCCTTTGGTCTTCCTTGACCTCGTCAAGCATCGTTCCGCTCAATCACCTCGATCAAAACAGCAGTCGAATAGAACATCCCGTCCGAGTTTGAAATGCCGTACCGTCGGCCTGAGCCCGGCACTGACGTCATCGATATCCGGGAGGCTGATACTCGGCCGGCCGGACCCGATGAGAACCGGCGCAACGGCGATCTGCAGCCGGTCGAGGCAGCCTTCATCCAGGAAACGGGACACGGTCACGCCGCCTCCCTCGACGAAAACCCGTTTGAGATGACGCCGTTCGAGTTCGTCCAAGACCGCCTTGGACGACAATCGGCCATCTTGGCTTTTGATGCCGACGATCTCGGCCTGTCCATGGCGGTGATCCTGCTTGACCTCCCTGGCATCGCAAAGCAGCAGAGTTTTCGCCTCACCATCGGTAAATACCTTGAAGTCCTTGGCCAAACGGCGTTTGGGATCGATCACCACGCGTACCGGCGACGAACCTTCGACCTCCCGTACCGTCAATTGCGGATCGTCATAGCAGACTGTCCCCGCACCGACCACCACGGCATCAAACAGAGCCCGCATGCGATGATTGTGAACGACGTCTTCGCGTCCGGTCACCCAGCGCGACGACCCGTTCGCGGCCGCGATCCGGCCATCCAGACTCTGACCGAGATGCGCGACCACGAAACGACGGCCGTCGTCCTGGCAAAGTGCCCCATAGAGTTCAGCGAATTGATGCAGCTCATGACTTGCATCTTGGAATAGTTTGCCCAGGTCAGACGTTGTTACTTCATCAGCCGTTTTTGCAGCAATGCGTTGGTTACCTTGACGCGTCTCTACGAGGGAAAGTAACGCCCGCCAAAGATCATGCAACTCTGAGTTAATCGATTGACTATTCAAGGTGACTCCAAGCGTCTTTTGTCGTACCAGGGTGATGATCCGTACTACATGTTTAACTTGTTGTTCCCTGCCAATGAGGGCTAAGAAACGTTGAGACAGATGACCTCGCAAGATTGATCGGGGTCGTGGACGGCCTCGAGTAAAGACGAGCCACCAAGCACTAGGGCATCACGGCGTCAGCTCATGTTCGGAGCCGATACTGATGTCATTCTTGAACGATCATGTGAAGGCCAGGTTGGAAATAAAAAGCGCGATGTCGGAGTCAAGAGTTCTGTCATATCTGGAAGCAGCCCCTCGCATCGGCGACACGGTGATCAGCACCGTGACGGTTGCCGTTCTCACCGCCGCTATCGGTTTTTTCCTCGTTTGGGAAGCCGTTTGGCAGCCTCATCATCTCCTGGCAAGCCTCATCAGCTTCGGCATTCTTGCCAGCATCATCAACCGCCTTTGGGCCATGCATCAGGCCGGCACGCGCTTCGGCGAGGCCAATCAGGCCACCTTGCTCCGCACCGGTCTGGTCTGTCTTATCGGTAGCACGCTGCTGGCAGGCGGTCAGGCGCCCGAGATAAGCTGGTACCTCGTCGGGCTGATCGCTGTTGCTCTGGCATTGGACGCCGTCGACGGTTATTTGGCACGCCGGCTGCAGCTTTCCTCGGCCTTCGGCGCCCGCTTCGATATGGAAATCGATGCCCTGCTTCTCTTGATCCTGTCGCTCCTGGTCTGGCAGACGGGACAGGCGGGACCATGGGTCCTGCTGATCGGCCTGATGCGCTATGCCTTTGTCGCGGCAAGCTGGTTTTTGCCGGCTTTGCAGGGGCCTCTCGGCCCGAGCTGGCGAAGAAAATCCGTTTGCGCACTTCAGGGTATTGCTCTTTTTGCTTGCCTCCTGCCTCCACTCGATCAAACTAAAGCAACGGCCATCGCCGCCCTGGCGCTGGTGGCTTTAGCGGTCTCTTTCGGGCTGGATATCAAAGCGTTACTGCTGCGCGAGGCGCCTTTTGCTAAGACGAACCACACCACAGCCTCTTGATCATGGCCAAAGGCGCATCATATTCGAGCACGGTTGCAGCGTGCTGGATGCGTGGGTGTTTCGGGCTCTGGTGAGCCCCAACAAGCAAGGAACGGTCCGAGGAACGCATTGATGAGTTCTGATTTAATGACAAGCCCAAGGTCCGAGGCCACGACGATGCTCGATGTCAATCGTGCTGTCGCGGATCTTCGGCGCGGCAGCTTCGTGGTGATCGAGAGCCAGGGAGAAATCGCGCTTACCCAGGCAGCCGAAGCGGTAACCCCGGAGAGCCTGGCCCTTCTGGGACGATCGGGCCTCGGACAGCCGAGACTTGCCCTCACCGCCAACCGGGCCAGGGTACTTGATTTTCCAACGTCGAATGCCGCTGTCGTGCTGTTGCCGCTCGGTGAAACCGTCAACGCCGATACGGTTCGGTCGCTGGTGGACCCGACATGGCAGATCGGACGGCAGACCCCGCTCCTGCCGCAGCCCCTCGCGGTCCAGGACGCCGCCGATAACAGCTGTGCATCGGCAGCCATCCGCCTTTCGAAGATTGCCGAGATGCTGCCGGCCGCGATCACCACGCCGCTTGGACCCGGTTCCCTCGAACGTCTGAGCACGCTGGTCGCCAACAACAATCTCCTGCATGTCGATGCCGAGGCAATCGCCAGATACCCGGCCCATACCGCCGATACGCTGCAGCCGGTCAGCCGGGCCCGCCTGCCCATGGCTGCCGCTGAGAATGCGGAGATCATCGGGTTTCGGTCTTCCGATGGCGGTGCAGAGCATTTTGCCATCGTGATCGGTGATCCGGTCTCTCATCAGCCCGCTCTCTGCCGGCTGCACTCCGAATGCTTCACCGGAGATATTCTCGGATCCATGCGCTGTGATTGCGGCCCGCAACTCAACCGGGCCTTGGAAATCATGGGCGAAGCCGGACACGGGGTTCTTCTCTATCTCGCCCATGAGGGGCGCGGCATCGGCCTGATGAACAAGCTTCGCGCCTATCAGCTCCAGGATGCGGGCCTCGATACCGTCGATGCCAATGTCCATCTCGGGTTCGAATCCGACGAACGGTCGTTCAGGGTCGCCGCCAACATGCTTCGCCATCTCGGCATCGACAAAGTCCGCCTGATGACCAACAATCCGATCAAGGTCGAAACGCTGGCATTGGAAGGGGTCAATGTCGTCGAACGCGTCCGGCATGCCATGCCGGCCAACCCCCATAACCGATCTTACCTTGAGACCAAAGCGCTTCGAAGTGGCCACCTGCTCGATCGCTGAACGATAAAGAACAAACAGTTGAAAACAATGACCATCGAACTGTTCCGCCAAGACGCCTATGCCCGTCGCTGTGATGCACAGATCATTGCCGTCGGCGAGGTTGGGCTCCGCCTCGACCGCACCGTGTTCTTTCCGACGGGCGGTGGTCAGCCTGGAGATCGCGGCCGCCTGCTTCTCTCGGATGGAAGTTCCCTGGACGTGGTCGATACCATCAAAAGCCCCGACGGATTCGATGTCCTGCATCGGGTCTCGGAGCGAGCACCCAAGCCCAATGTCGGCACGCGCCTGATCGCCGAGGTCTACTGGCCGAGGCGGCACCGGCTCATGCGGATGCACTCGGCCCTTCATCTCCTCTGCGCCGCCGTCGACCAGCCGGTTTCGGGCGGCCAGGTGGGAGAGCATAAGAGCCGGCTCGATTTCGATGTGAAGAGCATCAAGCTCGACAAAACGGAAATTGCCGAGAAGATCGAGGACTGGATTGCCGAAGACCGTACGATCCGTGAGACGTGGGTACCGGCCGAAGAGCTAAGGCGGCGTCCGGAGCTGATCCGTACCATGTCCGTGCAGCCGCCCATCGTCGACGGCAAAGTGCGGCTGGTCGAAATCGAAGGCATCGATCTCCAGGTCTGCGGCGGCACCCATGTACGCAGCACGGGCGAAATCGGCGGCATCACGGTCGGCAAGATCGAAAGCAAAGGCCGCCATAATCGCCGGGTTTACTTATCCCTCGTGGATTGACGGCACGACCCTGGCGTTAGAAGGCGGCCGAGCGACATGGCCCGGGACCGACACTTCCCCCGGTTGTTTTAGGACGCAGACAAAGATCAGGCTGAAACGTAGAGATACCGGCCTGCATCATCGAGATGGCGGTTCAACCGCCCGCGCCGGACCAGATAATTCAAATGAGCCTGGGCCTCGCCAAGAGCGAAGCCGAGCTGGTGGGCGTCAAGTTCGCGATCGAACAAAGCGGGCATGATGTCGGTTGCCGTCCGTCCATCGCCTGCTGCCTCCTCGGCACGCTCCAGGCGGACTTCGTGATGACCGATCAGCTCGTCGATACGTGCATGGAGCCCGTAGAAAGCCTGCCCGTGGGACGGGAAAACAAGTGTGGTCTCGGGCAGCTTTCGAAAAACCTCCAGGCTTTCGAGAAAATCGGCGAGCGGGTCGGCATCGGGCTCGCCTGGCCAAACACCGATATTGGGTGAAATGCGCTGCAGGATCTGATCCGCAGCCAGGAGGAGGCCGCGGCTTTCGCTGTAGAGGCAGATCATCTCCGGCGCGTGGCCGCGACCGACAAGCACCCGCCAGGGCTCGCCGTCGATATCGATCAGGTCTCCCTCTCTCACCCGGACATACGAAGCGGGCGGCGCCGAAGCACGCGTCCGATAAAGGTTGCCGCGGGCGGCGCGCTCGGCGATTTGCTCGTCGCTCAGGCCGGCCAGACGGTCAAAACGCCGCCCTGCGTCGACGAAATCGCGGCTCTCGTCATGAGCAAGAGACCTTGCCGTCAGCCATTCGGTTCGCGACGCCCAGAACGCGGCCCCGGTTTGCGCGCAAAGCCAGCCGGAGAGCCCCATGTGATCGGGATGAAAATGAGTGGCGATCAGCCGGCTGACCGGTTGCCCGTCGAGGCCGTCTTGCAAGATACCCGACCAGATGTTCCTAGTCGGGTCATTGGCGATGCCGGTGTCGACCAGCGTCCAGGACGGCCCATCGCGCATGAGCCAGACATTGACATGGTCGAGGGCAAACGGGAGAGCAAGCCTTAAGCCGAACAGCCCGTCGGACAATTCGCGGTGCCCGGCCCCGACATCCAATCGAAGCTCATCGACGACCTGTATCGCGTCCTTGCCCAAATTCCGCTCCCACGTTGCACCATCACCAAGCCTAGGCAGGAAATCATGAAGGCGGCAAGAGGCTGTTCCCGACTGTGACCACGTGCCACGATGAAATGAATATTTCACAATGCAGGCAAATAACCGCAATTATTCTTCTAATATTTTAGCAGCCCGGCAATGAACATCGTGTCGCAAAGACGCAAATTTCCTTTGCATAAGAGCCTATTGCTTCGGGCTCGACTTGACGATGCTCGCCCGGTCGGGCTAGGGATCACCAACTTGTTGTCTCTATGAACCGCTTCAAGAGGTTTTATTCTGTCGATGACAGTCGATGATCAATCATCGCCGGCGGAGTCCGGGCGACTGCTGCTGAGATCCGTGCCTCTGGGCACACTAGCGACCTTGATGCGGGACGGCGACGGTGCGCCCTATGCCTCGCTCGCCCCCGTCGCCACCGATCACGACGGCTCGCCCATTCTCCTGATCTCCGATCTTGCCGATCACACCAGAAACATCCGCGAGGACAACCGTGTTTCGCTGCTGTTGAACGGCAGTGAAGGGTTCGAAGATCCCCTGGCAGGCGCCCGCCTGACACTTCAAGGCCGGCTGATCAGGCCCGATGATGCTTCCGGGCTACGGAGGCGCTATTTGGCGCGTCATCCCTCAGCCTCGCTTTATGCGGATTTCGGCGATTTCGGTTTCTATCGCCTGACAATCGAAAAAGCCCATCTGGTCGCCGGATTTGGCCGCATTCATTGGATCGACGGCAATGATCTCCGCATGGCTCCCGCTGATGAGCTGATGGCCGCCGACGCCGATATCGTCGCACATATGAATGAAGATCACCGGGATGCCGTTCAGCTCTACGCCACCAAGCTCCTCGGGTGTGACGGCGATGATTGGATCATGACCGGGATCGATGCCGAAGGAGCGGATTTACGCGCAAAGAGCCAAGTCGCCAGGCTGACATTCGACACTATCGTTAACAACAGCACCGATGTACGTAAAGTACTGATAAGCTTAGTTAACAAAGCACGATCGGCTTGAACAATAAACCGCCGATCAGTTAAGAAATAAAGACCAACTAAAAACAAACAAGACAACAAGCTATCATTATTGGTTAATTGAAGAAAACGGCACGAACCGGCAACCAATCGATAAGGACTTGAAAACGTGATCAACCCGATGCGCCAAGTTGGACCCGTTGTCAGCAAAACCGGCCTTGAAAGGCTCGATCTCAGTCCTCCGGGCCTCGTTCAATGGAACTTGCCGCCCGCCGCTCTGCTGCAGCAAGCCGTGCTCCGACAGGAGGGAACGTTGGTGACCGGCGGTGGTTTCAACGCCACCACCGGCCGTCACACCGGCCGCTCGCCCAACGACAAGTTCTTTGTCGATCATCCGGGCCTTCGGGACAGCATCGATTGGGGCAAGGTTAATCGTCCGATCAGCGCCGAGGCCGCTGAGCGCATATGGGCCAAGGCGCGAAAACACGTCGCCGGGCGCGACCTGTTCGTTCAGGATCTTGTCGCAGGTGCCGATCCCGCCTACCGGCTGAAAGTCCGGGTCATCACCGAGCAGGCCTGGCACAATCTGTTCGCCCGCAACATGTTCCGGGTGCCGAGTGCCGAGGAACGGGCGGATTTCGAGCCTGACTTCACCGTCCTGCAGGTGCCGGCGCTCGAGGCCGACCCCGCCACCGACAGCACCAATTCCGAGACCGCCATTCTGGTCGATTTGGAGAAAAAGACCGTGCTGGTCTGCGGCTCCAGCTATGCCGGTGAAATCAAGAAATCGATCTTCGGCGTCCTCAACTACCTCCTGCCCGAGCGGGGCGTGATGCCGATGCATTGCTCGGCCAATGTCGGGGCTCGCGGCGATACCGCGATCTTTTTCGGGTTGTCAGGGACCGGAAAAACCACGCTTTCCGCGGACGCCAGGCGCACACTGCTCGGCGATGACGAGCATGGCTGGGGCCCGAACGGCGTCTTCAATTTCGAGGGCGGCTGCTATGCCAAGGTCATCAAGCTGCGTGAAGAGACCGAACCCGAGATCTACGGCGCCGTTCATCGCTTCGGCACCATCCTCGAAAATGTTGTCGTCGATCCGCTGACCGGCGCCATCGATTTCGACGATGGTACCCTGACCGAAAACACGCGTGCCTCCTACCCGCTGGACTTCATCCCCAATGCCAGCGCCACCGGCATGGCCGGTCACCCCAAGAATATCGTGATGCTGACGGCGGATGCCTTCGGCGTGCTGCCACCGATCAGCCGGCTCACGCCCGAGCAGGCAATGTACCACTTCCTTTCCGGTTATACCGCGAAGGTGGCCGGCACGGAAAAGGGCCTGGCCGAGCCGCAGGCAACATTCTCCACCTGCTTCGGCGCACCTTTCATGCCGCGCCATCCCTCGGTCTACGCAAAGATGCTGGGCGACCTGATGAGGAAGCACGATGTCACCTGCTGGCTGGTGAACACCGGATGGACCGGAGGCGCCTACGGCGTCGGCGAGCGGATGAAGCTCGGCTACACCCGCGCCATGGTTCAGGCAGCGCTTGACGGCAAGCTCTCCGAAGTCGGCGTGCAGCCCCATCCGGATTTCGGCCTCCTGATGCCGGAAGCCTGCCCGGAAGTGCCCTGCAGCGTGCTTAGCCCGCGCGGCGCATGGTCCGACAGCGGCGCCTACGACCAGATGGCCCGGGACGTGGCCGGCCGGTTCGCCGACAACTTCACCAAGTTCGAGCCTTATGTCAGCGACGAGGTGAAGTCGATCTCGATCCAGCCGCGGGTCTGATCTCAATCAGATGAGCGCTTAGCCCATCCCGCTCCCCTCGCAACCACCCGATATGATCCCGATAAGCCGTCGGGTGGTTATGGGAGGGAGCGGGATGGCAAAAAGGTCGGCATCAGAAACAATGGGGTAAATGGGCATGCCATGACGATGTGGCACGCCCTTTTGCATCAATGGTCAATCTGCTTCGGCGAGCGGACCACCGGCAATGAAGCCCTGCCAGGCAAACCAATAGGCGATGTGACCTGGCAGACGCTCCATGGTTCTGCCGTCTTTCGCGATCAAACCGTCTTCTTCAACACGCCAGACTTCGCTGCCGACGACAACCACCGTCGAAGAATTCCCGCTTGGCTGCACCTCCTCCTCGCCATCGCGCAAATAGGCCCGGACCGTTCGGGTCTCGGTATCGCCGATCAGCACGACCGGTAGATCGTCGATCCGGTCGTTGATCACTTTGCCGCCTTCGAAATCGACCAAGGGCCAGGCCTTGGCAAGACCGTCCACCCTGATGGCATAGACATAGTCTTTGGCCTCCAGACGCTTGTCTTCGACCAGCGCCGGGAACATCAGATCGGCACTGGCAAAATACTCGCCGTAAGGCCGGCCAGGCGTATAGTCCCGCTGATAGCCCGTCTCCAGCGACAGAACGCTGGTGTTGGGATGTTTTTTGTACCAGGCAGCCCAGCTTGTGATCGCCACCGGCAGGACCTTGAGTTCGATCCCGGAGCCGGTGAGCTCACCGACCACAGGCTTGCCGGTGAACTGATTCCAAAGGCTCAGCGTCTCCTGGTCGTACATCAGCTTGTTGGATCGGTAGAGAAAGCCCGAGGAGCCGAAGACCAAAGGCTTTTCCCGCCCTTCGATGCTGGTTTCGAACAAAATGCCGGAGCCGCAGAGCGTACAGTAAGCGAGGCTGACCGGGACACCGCCGACCACATCGTTGAACATCTCATGCCAGTCCAGAATACGGAGCGGATAGGCCCGGGCATCGCCGTTGATCGCGACGCCGAAGATCAGTTCCTCGTCGGTGATGTAGGCCGCTTCTTCAGGCTTGATATGCTTGGGGTTGGTCAGGGCCGGAATACCGTCCTTGACCACGCCGCCCCAGGTAATTTCCTCGAGTCGGATGTCGTGCTCGATTCCAGGCTTGAGAAATTGGCGAAAGTTGGGATCGATCGCCGCCATGACGTCGGCCTTGAAGGCATCGAACCCCTCGAACGGCTCGATTTCCGGATGCGCCTGCTGCCAGCGCATCCAAGCCCCCCAATCCTTGCCGGGTGCCTCGCCGGTAAGCTTGGCAAGAGCAGCGTCGATTGCCTGGTCGTCCCGAATGAAACGCAGTATCTGGATCAAAGCGGGTGCCACGTCAGGTTTGCCCCGCGCCACCAGAGCATCCAAAGCGAGCGAGCGAGTCGCCGGATTATCCGACATCACCTGTGCCGCAATCACACCGATGGCCGCACCGTCGGTTTCTTCGGCAAGAGCCGCATGAGGGATCATCCACAAACTCAGCAGCAAGGCCGCACGCCAAAATCGAGAGGTATATGGGGTAAGAGTCACAGCGGCGTTTCTCTCGTTGTTGTCGGGAGATCGTTTGAACTTATAGCAGTGGCTCGATCGCAGCACGAAGCTCAGCCTCGTTCAGATGCGTCTTTTCCGCGTTGCGTTCGTGGCGAAAGATAAAATCCAGCTCGCCGTTTCGCTTGAACAGAAACATGGTCGGGATGCGGTCGAGATTGCCGAACAGGCGGCGCGTCTCGGCATCGCCCTTCAGAATCGGAAATACTGGTTGGGTGCTATCGAGAAACGCCTCGAGCTTGGCAGGTGTCGATCGGCCCTCAAAGGTCTCGAAGACATTGATCGCGACGATTTGCAGGCCGTCAGCGCCATAGGCTTTCTGTACCGTGTTCAAATGTGGGAACTCATGTTTGCAGGGCGGGCACCAGCTAGCAAAGAAGGCGATGAGGAGAACCCGATCCTCCAATGCTGCCTCCGTAACCGGCGCTCCTCGAACGACCGGCAACGCCAAGAGGATGTCGTCAAGCGTCCGATCATCTTCGGCTTTGCCTTGAGCGATCGGCAACAGCGCGACCATCAAGGCGATGATGAAAATCCAGCGATGCATGGCGCCAATCCAGCACCAAAAACAGCTCACCGCCAAGTCACATCTCGGCGAAAGCGTCGCGATCAAGGCGATTTTCGCCGTTCTCAATGCTTGCACGCGCCGCCAATGGGACTAAAACCGCGCTATGCCAATAACGTCCACCAGCAAAGTTTCCCTGCCGCGCCTGACCTTGGTTCTTGGTGGCGCGCGCTCGGGCAAAAGCCGGCATGCCGAGGAGCTGATCGAGGAGGCCAGAGGCTTTACGCCTTATTATGTTGCCACGGCAGAGGCGCTGGATGGCGAGATGGCTGATCGCATCACCAAGCACCGGGAACGCCGCGGCAAGCGCTGGCAAACCATCGAAGAGCCGCTCGCCTTGACCGAGACGCTTTTGCGCATCTGCGCCAGGGACCGTGCTCTCATGGTGGATTGCCTGACGCTCTGGCTGACCAACCTCATGATCGCCGAGCGCCCGGTCGACGCGGAATTCGACCGGCTGGTGGAGAGCGTCGACGGGCTCGAAGGGGCGACGGTCATGGTGAGCAATGAGGTGGGCCAAGGGATTGTTCCGACGAACGAGATGGCCCGCGCGTTCGTCGATCATGCCGGACGTTTGCATCAGCGGCTCGCCGCCAAGGCGGATCGGGTTCTTTTCATGACAGCGGGGCTCGCCCGGCAGCTGAAGCCATAGGAGACTTTCTTTGTCACGTCATCATCAGGCCAAGATTCCCACCACCGTCTTCACCGGATTTTTGGGGGCCGGGAAGACCAGCATGATCCAGAACCTTCTTCGCCAGGCCGCGGGGCGCAATATTGCGCTAATCGTCAATGAGTTCGGCGATATCGGGGTCGATCGGGAGCTGCTGCTGGGCTGCGGCGACGAAGCCTGTGCCGCGGGCGATATCGTCGAGCTTGCCAATGGCTGCATCTGCTGCACCGTCGCCGATGATTTCGTGCCGACCATGCAGGCTCTCCTCGCCCGTGATCCGCAACCCGACCATATCGTGATCGAAACCTCCGGCCTTGCCCTGCCGAAGCCGCTGATCAAGGCGTTCAACTGGCCGGAAATCAAAAGCAAGGTCACCGTCGACGGTGTCGTCGCCGTGGTCGATGCCGCCGCCGTGCGCGACGGCCTGTTCGCCGCCGACCCGGAGCTGGTCGACAAACAGCGTCTGGCCGATGACGCCCTCGATCACGAGAGCCCGCTCGAAGAATTGTTCGAGGAGCAGCTCGGTGCGGCGGATCTGGTGATTGCCAACAAGGCCGACCTCGTGGCCGAGGGTGACTGGGCTGTTATCGATGAACGCATCCAGGCAGAACTCCGGCCAGGTGTCCGTGTCATCCGTGCGTCCGAGGCCAATGTGCCGATCGACATCCTGATCGGCCAGGGCGCCGCCGCCGAGGACGACCTGGACAGCCGCCCTTCCCATCATGACAATGGTGAAGATCACGAACATGACGACTTCGTGAGCTTCCATGTGAACATCCCTCTGCAGGATGATCCCACCACGTTCGTCGAGCATCTGCGGGCGACCGTGGTCGAACATAAGGTATTGCGGGTGAAGGGTTTCATCGAAGTGACCGGCAAACCCATGCGGCTTGCCATTCAGGGCGTCGGTGACCGGTTGCAGCACTATTTCGATCGCCCCTGGAAGCCGGAAGAGATGCGCCAGGGCCGTCTGGTGGTAATCGGCGAGCATGATCTCGACCGGGCAGCGATCGAAACCGCCCTGGCTCAGCCTGCATCGCTTGCTGCTTAAGCAGCCATTCCGCACAATCCGGCATGCATCTTCTCAACGCCAACCAGGCGACCACCGATGATGACGGCGAGGCTGTCGATCTAGGCCAGTCACCCGGCGAGATCGTCTATATTTCGGCGGCCGATACCGAGCTTAGAAGCCTCGCATCGGCACAGGCAGTACGTCCGCAAGAGGCGCCCAGCTTGCGGCTCGCCAATATGCTGCGGCTTGCGCATCCGATGTCGGTCGACCTCTATGTCGAGGAGATCGTCGCCAAGGCAAAGCTGGTGGTGCTGCGCATGCTCGGCGGCCGCAGCTACTGGCCCTACGGCCTCGAGCAGATAGCATCCGTATGCCGGACAAAAGACATCCCGCTTGCCGTGCTGCCGGGGGATGATCAGCCGGATCAAGAGCTGTCCCCTTGGTGCACACTTCCGCCCGAGGCATGTCACCGGCTTTGGCAGTACGGCATTCATGGCGGTATCGCCAATGCGACAGCCCTCCTCGACTACGCGGCGGCCCTGCTCGGCCATGACATAGCCTGGACGGAACCTGCGCCCCTGCTCCGTGCCGGCATCTACTGGCCAGGCCGCCAGCAGCCGAACCTCGACACCCTTCGCGGCGAGGCTTGGCAAGAGGAAAGGCCGGTTGTCGCAATCGTCTTCTATCGAGCACTGGTGCAGGCTGCCGATCTCGATGTCATCAATGAGCTAATCAACGCCCTCGGTCGCGCCGAGCTGAATGCTCTTCCGCTGTATGTCACCAGCCTGAAAGACAAGAGCGTGGCCGCTCTCACGGCGGAGCTTCTGGACGAGAGCGGCGCTGCGGTGGTTCTGAACGCGACCGGGTTTGCCATCTCCAGCCCGAGCAATCCCGGCCCGACACCGCTCGAGGGCGAGGACCGTATCGTTCTGCAGATGGTGTTTTCCGGCGGCAGCAAGGCTGTTTGGGCGGAGACCAAGCGCGGCCTCTCCGCGAGAGATCTCGCCATGAATGTGGTGCTGCCCGAGGTCGACGGCAGAATCCTGTCCCGCGCCGTCGCGTTCAAGTCGAAGCAGCGCTTCGATGAGCGCACCGAGATTGACGTGATCGGCTTTGCACCGGTTCCCGATCGGATCGACTTCGCGGCAAGGCTTGCGCAATCATGGATAAGGCTAAGTAACGCCAGAGTTGAAGAGCGCCGGATCGCCGTCATCCTGGCGAATTATCCCAACCAGGATGGACGACTTGCCAACGGCGTAGGCTTGGACACGCCCGAGAGCGCCGCAGACCTCCTCAATGCGTTGAAATCGGCCGGTTATCAGTTGGATATGTGGCATCTTGACGGCCAGGCGCTTGTGGAAAAACTCCAAGCCGGGGTGACAAATAATCTCGCTAAATACAAGCAAAAGGCATCACATATTACGCTTTCAATCGATGATTATAAGATATTTTTCAAACAATTACCGACAGACCTACAGAGAACAGTTGAGGAACGCTGGGGCAAACCTGAAAACGATCCACAGGCCTTCCACAATGTGTTCAAACTTGCCCTGTTGCAGTTTGGCAACATTCTGGTCGGCATTCAGCCGGCGCGCGGTTACAACATCGACCCGGTAACCAGCTACCACGATCCAGACCTCCCACCGCCCCATAATTATTTCGCTTTCTACGCGTTCCTGCGCCAAAAATTCGACGCCGACGCGATCATCCACCTGGGCAAGCACGGCAATCTCGAATGGCTGCCGGGCAAGGCATTAGCGCTCTCGGCCGATTGCTTCCCCGAAGCCGTTCTCGGCCCCCTGCCCAATCTGTACCCGTTCATCGTCAATGATCCCGGCGAAGGAGCGCAGGCAAAACGCCGCACATCGGCGGTGATCATCGATCATCTGACCCCGCCGATGACGCGGGCCGAAAGCTACGGACCGCTTGCCGATCTGGAGGGTCTGGTGGATGAGTATTACCAGGCCGCCGGCGTCGATCCGCGGCGGGTCGATTATCTCAGAGGCGAGATCCTGGCGGAGAGCCGGCGGCTCGGGCTGGACAAGGACCTCGGCGTCGAGCGGGACGACGATCCCGATGATGCGCTCGCCAAGCTCGACAATCACCTTTGCGAGCTGAAGGAACTGCAGATCCGGGACGGGTTGCATATACTGGGGCGAGCGCCGACCGGCGACCAGCTCATCGATCTGCTGGTGGCCCTGGTGCGCGTGCCGCGCGGCGACGGTTCCGGCGGCGACGCCTCGATCCTGAGGGCTCTTTGCTCGGATCTGCAGCTCGGTGAGTTGGATCCCCTGGACTGCGACATGGCTAGCGCATGGCAAGGCCCGAAACCGGCATGCCTCGCCGAGGCCGCCGGCACCTGGCGGAGCACGGGCGATACCATCGAGCGTCTCGAATTCTTAGCGCGCGCCCTTGTCGCCGGCGAACGAACCGCCGAGCCCGCCTGGACCGCAACGCGCCTGGTGCTCCGGGAGATCGACCAGCGGGTCAGACCTATGATCAACGCGAGCGGTCGTGATGAAGTCAAAAATCTCCTGCAGGGGCTGGATGGCCGCTTCGTTCCGCCCGGTGCTTCCGGCGCGCCCACCAGGGGACGGCTAGATGTGCTCCCTACCGGGCGGAATTTCTACAGCGTCGACAGCCGTTCCGTGCCGACGCCTGCCGCCTGGCATCTGGGCTGGAAATCGGCGGAGATGCTGATCGAACGCTATCTTCAGGACGAGGGGGATTGGCCGAAGACGGTAGCCCTTTCCGCCTGGGGAACGGCCAATATGCGCACCGGCGGCGATGACATCGCCCAGGCACTCGCGCTGATCGGTGCCAAGCCCGTCTGGGACCAGGCATCTCATCGGGTCACCGGGATCGAGGTGCTGCCGGCGAGCCTGCTCGATCGTCCCCGCATCGATGTGACCCTGCGCGTTTCTGGCTTCTTCCGCGACGCCTTCCCCGCCCAAATCGATTTTTTCGACCTGGCCGTGCGCAAGGTCGCCGCCATGGACGAGCCCGAGCACGTCAACCCCATCCGCGCCCGGATCCAGGCGGATCAGGCGACGTTCGAAGCCGAGGGTTGCGACGCGGCTGTCGCTGCGCGCCGCGCATCCTACCGGGTGTTCGGCTCGAAGCCGGGAGCCTATGGGGCCGGACTTCAGGCACTGATCGATGAGAAAGGCTGGGAGGGCGATGCCGACCTCGCCAAGGCCTATATCGCCTGGGGTGGCTATGCCTATGGCGCCAAGGCCGACGGCGAGGCCGAGCACCGGCTGTTCGAGCGGCGTTTGGGTGACGTGCAGCTTGTCCTCCACAATCAGGACAACCGCGAGCACGATCTCCTCGATAGTGACGACTACTACCAGTTCGAAGGTGGGATCACGGCTACGGTCCGCTATCTCCGGGGCGATCAGCCGGTCATCTATCACAATGACCATTCGCGACCGGAAAGCCCGAGGATACGGACTTTGAAAGAGGAGATCGGCCGTGTCGTCCGCGGCCGCGCAGCCAACCCGAAATGGCTGAACGGCGTGATGCGCCATGGCTATAAAGGTGCCTTCGAAATCGCCGCCACAGTCGATTACCTCTTCGCTTTCGCCGCGACCTCCCGCGTGGTCGACGATCACCATTTCGACGCTTTGTACGACGCCTATCTCGTTGACCAGGGGGTCTCGGACTTTATCCAGCAAAAGAATCCGGCTGCCCTGGAAGAAATCGCCAGGCGTTTTCAGGAGGCGATCGAGCGCGGTCTTTGGCGCCCCCGGGCAAACGACGTGCACCGCCGCCTGGCGTCTCTTGCAGGGCCGGATACAGGAAGGAAAAACAGCCATGAGCAGCACGGATAGCGACGTCAACCAGGCTCACCGCGAAAAGATGGCCAAGATCAAGGCGGTCAAGGACAAGATCTATGCGTCCAAGACCAAGGAGAAAGGGCTTCTCATCGTTCATACCGGCACCGGCAAGGGCAAAAGCACGGCGGCGTTCGGCCTGGTCATGCGCACGCTCGGCCATGGGCTGAAGGTAGGCGTCGTGCAGTTCGTCAAAGGCCGAAGGGAAACCGGCGAGCGCCAGATTCTGGAAAAATTTCCGGATCAGGTAACGGTCAAGGTGATGGGTGAAGGCTTTACCTGGGAAACCCAGGACCGGGAGCGGGATATCGAGGCCGCCAAAGCCGCCTGGCAAGAGGCCATCGACATGATGGCCGATCCTGAACTGCATCTGGTGATCATGGACGAGCTGAATATCGTGCTCAGAAAGGATTATCTCGCCATCGACGAGGTGGTCGAGGGCCTTCTTGCCAAGCGCCCGGATCTGCATGTCGTGGTGACCGGTCGCAACGCCAAGCCCGAGCTGATCGAGGCTGCCGATCTGGTCACCGAGATGACCCTGGTCAAGCACCCCTTCCGAGATGGTGTCAAAGCCCAGCTCGGCATCGAATTCTAGTGGCGCGGCCACCTCGTTGACTTACCTTGGTTTCATAGGCTGCGGCGGAGCGAGATGGTGAAGCGCACGGCTGGCCTGATGCTGCAGGGAACTGGCTCGAATGTCGGCAAGTCGACGCTGGTCGCAGGGCTTTGCCGTCTGTTCGCGAAGCAGGGCCTCGCGGTCCGGCCGTTCAAGCCGCAGAACATGAGCAACAATGCGGCGGTCACGGCGGATGGCGGCGAGATTGGGCGGGCGCAGGCGCTGCAGGCACGAGCGGCAGGGGTGGAGCCTTCCGTGCATATGAACCCGGTTCTGCTGAAGCCGCAGACCGAGATCGGCGCGCAGGTCGTCGTTCAAGGCAGAATGTTCGGTGCCTCCAAGGCCAGGGATTATCATGGCCTCAAACCGAAGCTGCTCCCTTATGTGCTGGAGAGCTACGACAAGCTGAAGAAGGAGGCTGATCTTATCCTGGTGGAGGGAGCCGGCAGCCCCGCCGAGGTCAATCTTCGTGACGGCGACATTGCCAATATGGGCTTTGCCGAAGCCGCCGACATCCCGGTGGTGCTGGTGGGCGACATCGATCGCGGCGGCGTGATCGCTTCCCTGATCGGCACCCATACGCTTCTGGAACCAAGTGAAAGAAAACGTCTAAGGGGTTACATCGTCAACAAATTCAGGGGCGACCCTTCGCTGTTCGACAACGCTCACCCCATCATCGAGCAGCGAACCGGCATGGCAGCGCTGGGCGTTGTCCCCTGGTTCGGGGAGGCATCGCATTTGCCCGCCGAGGACATTCTCGACCTCAAAGCCGATTCCGGTGGCAGCGCCGCAGCAGCGATCAAGATCGTGGTGCCGAGATTGCCGAGGCTGGCCAATTTCGACGACCTCGATCCCCTGGCCGCCGAGCCCGATGTCGAGGTCGTGTTCGTCGAACCGGGCGATGCCCTTCCGGGGGACGCAGATCTGGTGATCATCCCCGGATCCAAGGCCACGCTTGCCGACCTTCAGGCCTTTCGTGATGCCGGCTTCGATGTCGATCTG
The DNA here is from genome assembly GCA_965204405.1 of Geminicoccaceae bacterium. Taxonomy (GTDB): domain Bacteria; phylum Pseudomonadota; class Alphaproteobacteria; order Geminicoccales; family Geminicoccaceae; genus JANQPX01. The sequence goes on along the minus strand of CBDBEN010000005.1, from coordinate 1,802,048 downwards.
AACGGCCATCTCCGGCGCGGTGGCACTGTCCTCGGGCTGTGCGGCGGCTATCAAATGCTCGGCAGGACCATCGCCGATCCTGACGGTATTGAAGGGCCGCCGAGCGCCCTGGAAGGGCTCGGCTGGCTCGATCTCGAAACATCGCTGACGCCTGAAAAATCGCTGGTCGAAATCCAGGGCAGGGAATGCCGAAGCAACTTGCCGATAAGCGGCTATGAAATGCATATCGGCCGCACTGAAGGACCGGCCCTCGATCGCCCCTTTCTCGATCTTGACGGACGGCCGGACGGTGCCGTTTCCGAAGATGGGCGGATCATCGGCAGCTATGTCCACGGCCTGTTTGCAAGCGATGACTTTCGCCAGGCATTCCTCTGCCGCATCCGGGAGCGGCACGAATCCGGCCTGCATTACGAGCGCCTGGTCGAGACCGCCCTGGATCGCCTGGCCGATCATTTGGCTGCTCATCTCCACATCGATCAACTCCGCCGGATAGCGGAAGATGCGAAAACCTGACCGGCTCAAATCATCATGAGCGACATGACCAGCACCACCAGGAACAGCAGATCGCAGGACAGCCAGAACAGGCGAAGGGCCATTTTGATACTGCTGGACGTCAGATCGGGCCGCCCGTCGCCCATCCAGCTGTCCTGGGTCATCTCCCCATCATAATAGCGGGGACCTGCCAGACGGAAATCGAGGGCGCCGGCCATGGCTGCTTCCGGCCAGCCGGCATTGGGCGAGCGATGGTTCCGGGCATCTCTTCCGATTGCCTGCAGCGAACGGTCGAAGCGCGCCGCCGGCATGAACGCCGCGGCAGCCAGGATGATCAGGCCGGACAGCCTCGCCGGCAGCCAGTTGGCGGCATCGTCCAGCTTCGCTGCGATGCGGCCAAAATAGAGATAACGCTCTGACCTGTGGCCTATCATGCTGTCGGCTGTGTTGATGGCTTTATAGGCCATAAGGCCTGGCAGGCCGAGAAGAAGCCCCCAAAAGACAGGCGCTACAACCCCGTCCGAAAAATTTTCGGCAAGAGATTCAACGGCTGCTCTCGCCACGCCATGTTCATCCAGGTGTTCCGGGTCCCGGCCAACGATATGCGCAACCGCTCCCCTGCCCTGCTCCACCCCCTGGTCCAGACCCGATCCGACCGCCCCCACATGATCCGCCAAGCTGCGCTGGGAAAGGAACATGCTCATCACCATCCCAAGCCAGATCCAGCCGTAGGAACCCTGCAGGCAAAGCGACTGGATGACGATGCCGATGGCGACACTGACCAAAACAACGACGAGGATGAGAACCCCGCCTTTTCTGATATGGCTGACGGCCGTTGCTCCCCGTCTGAGCAGCGACCTCTCCAGCATGGCAATCAGTCTGCCTTGCAAGACGATGGGATGCGGGAAAATTCTATACAGCCAGCGAGGGTCGCCCAGCAGCGCATCGAGAATCAGCGCCAATGCGAGCGCAAAAAAGAGACTGTCGTACTCGAACAATTGCCGTTACCTAGTCAGCCTATCTTAGACGGGATTTTCGTTAAACCATCGCTTGTTCATGGACGGTCGTGCTGGTATCCAGGCAAGTCTTGGTCGAATGACATCGGATCGGCCAACAGGAGAGGGTTGAGAAACATGAGTAAGCTCGGCGTTATGGTCTGCGGGCACGGGTCCAGGGATGTTGGTGCCGTTACCGAGTTCAATCAGTTGGTGGCGCGTATTGCAAGCCGCCTCACTCATTTGCAGGTGGAAAGCGGCTTCCTCGAATTCGCTCGCCCTGTCATCCGTGACGGATTGGACACACTCCGCAACCAAGGTGTCGATCATATCCTGGCCGTTCCCGGGATGCTGTTTGCAGCTGGCCATGTCAAAAATGACGTGCCTTCGGTCCTCAATGAATACGCCCATGAGCATAGTATCAAGATCGAATTCGGCCGCGATCTTGGGATCGACCCGAAGCTCCTGCAAGCCGCCAAGATACGAATCAACGAAGCGCTTGAAGCCGCCTCAAACGAGGTTGCCATGGAGGACACGCTGCTGGTCGTGATCGGCCGCGGCACGTCCGATTCCGATGCCAACGGCAATGTCTGCAAGCTGGCAAGGATGCTTTGGGAAGGCACTGGCGTGGGCTGGACCGAGGTCGGATATAGCGGGGTCGCTCACCCAAGGGTCGATGCAGCGCTGGAGAAGGCAGCCAAGCTCGGCTACAAGCGGATCGTCGTGTTTCCCTATTTTCTCTTTACAGGGGTCCTGGTTCGCCGGATCTATGGCCAGACGGACGAAGTTGCGGCAAGGCATCCCGAGATCGAATTCATCAAGGCCGGCTATCTGGACGCACAGCCCCTGGTGGTCGACGCCTTCGTCGAGCGGATCGAAGGCATCCTGAAAGACGACGTCAACATGAACTGCCTCCTTTGCAAATACCGAGAGCAGATCATCGGCCACGAAGCTGCCGTCGGCGCGCCGCAGGAAGGACATCACCATCACGTCGAGGGCATTGGCACGGACGGCGGTCACCACCACCATCATCATCACCATGGTCATGGGCATCACCATCATCACCATGACGAAGCCGACGCCGACCAGAAAGCGACCTCGACGGCCGCCGAATAGATCGAATGGACGCGCCTCGTCAACTATCTGCCTATCTGCGGGATCCCGAGGCGATCTACCGTGCCTCGTTCGAGTCAATCCGCAAGGAAGCAGCCCTTGACCATTTGTCGGCAGATCTGCAGCCGATCGCGATCAGGCTGATTCATACTTGCGGCATGACCGATATCGTCGACGATCTCGCCTATGCCGAGGGGGCGGTTGCAGCCGGTCGAGACGCACTCAGTGCCGGCTGCCATATCCTTGTCGATGCGACCATGGTGGCCGCCGGAATCACGGTGCGATATCTGCCCGCTAACCTTTCCGTGACTTGCACGTTGAATGACGAAAGAACGCCCTGCCTCGCCCAAAATCAGGGCACAACACGCTCGGCGGCGGCGGTGGATCTCTGGCGTCCCCATCTCGACGGTGCCATCGTCGCGATCGGCAATGCGCCGACGGCGCTGTTCCGATTGCTGGAACTTCTGGATGAGGGAGCGCCCCGGCCAGCCTTGATTCTGGGTTTTCCCGTCGGGTTCGTCGGTGCCGCCGAGTCCAAGCAGGCGCTGATCGACCATCCTGACGCACCACCGTTCATCGCCCTTCGCGGCCGCCGGGGAGGCAGTGCACTTGCCGCAGCAGCCGTCAACGCGCTCGCTATCGGCCAAGGCTGACGGAAGCCAGGCGATGACCCCACAACCAAAGCAACCCACGAACTCGGACAACACCCTCTTAAAACACGCACCCACCAGCAAGCACAGGCAAGTCAACGCCCCGGCCACGCCGGTTTGGTTGTCGGTGATTGGGATGGGTGATGACGGGCTGCTTTCGATCGGGGACAGAGCTCGACGTCTGATCGAAGCGGCTGATCTCGTTGTCGGGGGCGCTCGGCATCTGGAGTTGATCCCCGACGCCCGCGGCCGGCGCTTGGCCTGGCGGAGCCCGCTCGCTCTTACGCTGGAAGATATAGAGGCGCATCGCGGACAAAATGTGGTGGTGCTCGCCAGTGGCGATCCGATGTGGTTCGGCGTCGGTGATTTGCTGGCAAGGACATTCGGCGCGGATGAGATTCAGATCCTTCCGTCTGTCTCATCTTTCAGCCTAGCCGCAGCCCGTCTTGGCTGGCCGCTGCACGAGGTCGAGACGGTGAGCCTGCACAATCAGCCCGTAAGCGCGCTGCGCCGCTCGCTGGCACCGAACATCAGGCTGATCCTGCTGACCCGAAACGGCGAAACCGCTCGGGAGGTCGCGAGCATCCTGACCGAACAGGGCTTCGGTCCAAGCCGGATGCTCGTCTTCGAGCATCTTGGCGGCGAGAAGGAGCGACGGGTCGAGGCGACGGCGGATAGCTGGCCGGCGGACGACATGGCCGCGCTGAACGTAATCGCCGTCGAATGCCGTCAGGCACCCGCAAGGCTGGCTCCTTTACATTGCTCACAGGCAGCAGGTCTGCCGGATGACGCTTTCGAGAACGATGGGATGCTGACCAAGCAGGAGGTGCGGGCGGCCACGCTGGCGCGTCTCATGCCTATGCCCGGACAGTGCCTTTGGGATGTCGGTGCGGGAAGCGGGTCAATCGCGATCGAGTGGCTTCGCTGTTCGAAACGCGGGCGCGCGGTTGCCATCGAGCGGGACGAGGAGCGGACAAACCGGATCGCCGGCAATGCGGAAAGGCTGGGCACCCCGGAACTCCAGATCGTCGGCGGCAAGGCGCCGGCCTGCCTGGATAATCGCCTCCCCTCGCCCGATGCGATCTTCATCGGTGGCGGCATTACGGCGCCCGGCATGATGGACCATTGCTGGAACGCGCTCGACGCCGGCGGCAGGCTTGTTGCCAATGTCGTCACGTTGGAAGGCGAGCGTCTGCTCTTGGACTGGCAGGCGGAACATGGCGGTGATCTTGTGCGTATCGCCATCAGCAGGGCTGAGAAGGTCGGCCCCTATCTAGGCTGGCGTCCTGGTATGCCGGTCACCCAATATGCAGCGGTGAAACCATGATTACCGGACGTTTGATCGGCGTCGGCGTTGGCCCCGGCGATCCGGATCTCCTGACTATCAAGGCCGTAAAGGCGATCAAGGCAGCCCCGGTTATCGCCTATGTCTCAGCCAATGGCGGCGCTAGTCTGGCGCGGCAGATCGTTGCCGAGCATTTGACCAGCAAGGCCAAGGAGATCAGGTTCACCCTTCCGATGAGCCCGCTCCCCGAGCTTGCCCAATCCGCCTATGACGAGGGGGCGTCGCGGATAAGCGCCGAGCTGGAGCAAGGCCTGAATGTGGTGACCCTCTGCGAAGGCGATCCGATGTTCTACGGCTCGTTCGGCCACATCTTCCAGCGCCTCGCCCATCAATATCCGACCGAAATCATTCCCGGCATCTCCTCGGTGATGGCCTCGGCGGCAGTGGCAAGGGAACCGCTTGCGTTCGGCCAGGACTGCTTTGCGGTCATCCCGGCCACCATGCCGGAGGAGCTGATGACGGCAAGGCTGAAGGCGGCGGACAGTGCCGTGATCTTGAAGCTCGGCCGTCATCTCGACAAAGTACGCACCGTGCTGGACCGGCTTGAGCTCAGTCAGCGCTCGGTCTATGTCGAGCGGGCAAGTTCCTCCCAGGAAAAAGTCATAGCGCTCACCGATCTCGATGAGGTCGACGTTCCCTATTTTTCGCTCATCCTCGTCTCGAAGTACCGTCGTTGACCAACAATCCCGCGATTATTCTGCTTGGCCAAAGCGGCCTTGAAACAGCAAGGCGCCTACAGGAAGCACTTCCCGATGCCGAACTGCACGGCCAGAGGACACGCTTTCAAAAAGGTGAGGTATCGTTCCCATTCGAGGACTTGCAGCCCTATCTGCAAACCCTGTACCGGGCGGGCCGACCGATCCTCACGATTACGGCCGCCGCTATTCCGATCCGCCTGCTCGCCCCCGTTCTGGACGATAAGACCAAGGAGCCGCCGGTCATCGCCATTGCCGAAGACGGCAGTGCTGTCGTCCCATTGCTGGGCGGCCATCGCGGGGCCAATGATCTGGCACGGCGCATTGGAGAAGCGCTCGGCATCAAGCCGGCGATCACCACCGCGGGCGATCTTCGCCTGGGCATCGCGCTCGATCAGCCGCCGCCTGGCTGGACCATCGCCAACCCCGGCGCGATCAAGCCCCTCACCGCAGCGCTCCTTGCCAAGACCCCGGTTTCCCTCGACGTGCAGGTCGGCAGCGCGGACTGGCTTGACCGATCCGAGGCGGTCTTCACGGAAGGCGGAGCCCTGCGGATTTTGGTGACCGACAGAAGCGTTGCCGCCGACCCGGACATACTGGTCTATCATCCCCGAACACTCGCACTCGGTGTCGGCTGCGAACGTGATGCCGATCCTTCGGAATTGATCAGCCATGCGGAAGCAGTGCTTGATCAGCACAATCTCGCCAAAGCCTCGATCGGCGCCATCGTCTCGATCGAGCTGAAGGCGGCGGAACCGGCGGTTCATGCGCTTGCCGACCATCTGGACGCGCCGCTTCGGTTCTTCAGCGCCGAGACTCTCGAAGGCCAGAAAACCCGCCTCGCCAACCCGTCCGATCTGGTTTTTAAGGAAACCGGCTGCCATGGCGTGGCCGAGGGCGCGGCTCTCGCAGCGGCCGGCACAAGCGGCAATCTGATCGTCGAAAAAACCAAATCAGCGCGGACAACCCTCGCCATTGCCCGCGCCGCCGATGTGATCGATGCGGCTCGCCTAGGCAGGCCGCAAGGGCACCTTGCGATCATCGGCATCGGCCCCGGCATGTCGGACTGGCGCGCCCCTGAAGCCAATCACCTTCTGAGAAGCGCAGACGATTGGGTCGGCTATCAAGGCTATCTCGACCTCCTGAACCAGCCCGAGCTTGCCAAGACTGCCATAGCGCATCACGGTTTTCCCCTGGGCGAGGAGGAAAGCCGCGCCCGCGCTGCGCTGGATCTGGCAGCGAGCGGGCGGCGGGTTGCGCTGATCAGCTCGGGCGACGCCGGCATCTATGCCATGGCGTCTCTTGCCTTCGAGCTTCTGGATCGCGAGCAGAACCCTGCCTGGCAGCGGATCGATGTGACCATGACCCCCGGCATCTCGGCCCTTCAGGCCGCAGCCGCCCGCGTCGGTGCACCGCTCGGCCACGATTTCTGCGCGATCTCGCTTTCGGACCTGATGACGCCTTGGTCCGCGATCGAGCGACGCCTTCAGGCCGCAGCGGATGGCGACTTCGTCATCGCCCTGTATAACCCGGCCTCCGGCCGACGCCGCAAGGGCCTGGCCAAGGCACTTGCCATTCTCGGTGACGCAAGACCGGCGGCCACACCTGTAGTCGTCGGCAAGAACCTCGGGCGCGAAGGCGAGCAAATACTGGTCACCGAACTCCAGGATCTCGATCAGGACAGCGTCGACATGCTGAGCCTGATCATCATCGGCTCCAGCCAAACCAGAACCGCCGAACGCCTGCATGGCCGCCCCTTCGTCTACACGCCGCGCGGCTATCTCGACGATCAGAAGAAAGCACGCTCGGCATGACCGTCCATTTCATCGGGGCCGGCCCGGGCGCCCCCGATCTCATCACCGTTCGCGGGCTCAATCTGATCCGCCGCTGCCCCGTCGTGCTCTATGCCGGCTCTCTGGTGCCGGAAGCCGTGGTCGCCGAAGCCGGCATCGAGGCGGACGGTGACAAAAAAATCGTCGATACGGCGCCGCTTCACCTGGACCAGATCATCGAGCTCATCGAGCAGGCGCATAAGCAGGGCCGGAACATCGCCCGCGTTCATTCCGGCGATCCCTCGCTCTACGGCGCCATCGCCGAACAGATCAGGCGTCTCAAAGACCAGGACATTCCTTATGACGTCACCCCCGGCGTGCCGGCTTTCGCCGCCGCAGCCGCCGAGCTTGGCCAGGAACTGACCCTGCCGGATATCGCGCAATCCGTCGTGCTGACCCGCACCTCGATCCGCTCCTCCTCCATGCCGGAAGGCGAGAGCCTCGCCAATTTTGCCGCCACCGGGGCAACGCTCGCCATCCACCTCTCGATCAACAACATCGTCCGCGTGGTGCGCGAACTCGTCCCGGCCTATGGTGAAGACTGCCCGGTGGTGGTTGCCTACCGCGTGACCTGGCCGGATCAGGTCATCATCCGCGGCACGCTCAAAACCATCGTCGCTCTGGTCAAGCCGAAACGCTTCACCCGCACGGCACTCATCCTGGTCGGACCGGCACTCGTCACGGAAGATTTCACCGACAGCCGCCTCTACGCCGCCGACCACCACCACGTCCTCCGTAAGCTTCCAGCTTAACCGTAAACGTCGCGTTTAATCGTTGACTTGCTGTCGGAGCCAGGTTCGGGCCTCGTCGAGGCTGTCGGTGCTAGGGCCTGGCGGGAGATCGGGGCGTTTGATCATGAGGATGGGCAGGCGTAGTTGGCGGGCTGCTGCGATCTTGCCGTAGGTCGCCTTTCCGCCACTGGCCTTGGTTACAAGCACGTCGATCCTGTGCCTCTTTAATAGCGCGATCTCGTCAGCTTCCGCGAACGGCCCCTTCGCCTGCAAGCAACAGCAATGTTTCGGCCTGATCCCCTCGACCGGCTCCACGGTCCGGATCAGGAACCAGAGATCGTCGAGCCCGGAAAATGCCCCGAGATCCCGATGGCCGCTGGTGAGGAAAACGCGGATGCCAAGGCTTGGCAGGCAGGCGGCAGCAGCCTCGATATCAGGAACCTCGTGCCACCTGTCGTCGTCTTGCCGCACCCAGGCCGGACGGGTGAGGCAAAGTTTGGGAAGGCCGAGATCGCGGCACGCCAGATCCCCGTGCCGGCTCATCTGTTCGGCAAAGGGATGAGTCGCATCGATCACCGCATCGACATGACGCTCACGAAGAAAGCGGATAAGTCCGTCCACGCCGCCGAACCCGCCAGACCGTACCTCGCCCGGCAGTCTTCGCGGCCTTGCCGTCCGTCCGGCAAGCGAGGTGATGACATGCAGCGTTTGTTCGGCGGATATGGCGGCCGCAAGAGCTGCTGCTTCCGACGTGCCGCCAAGGATTAGAAGCGTAGCCAAACCAACGTCCCGAAAAAGACTACCAGCCGGGAGCCTGACCGACGAGATTGCCGGCACGATCGAAAATCAGCATCTCCACGGCGACCTTGCCGTCCACCTGCTCCAGGACAAAGGACCGGGCGCGATCAGCGACATCATTCGCAAGCGGGATGTCCGCGCTTTGCGCCAATTGCAGAACCCTGCTGGCGGCTCGCGCCTCTTTTGCCTCATCGAGCACAGGTCCGGGAGCCCCATGGGCTTCAAGCATGCCCGCAAGCTCCTTCAGATCGATCACGGACCTCTTCGAATGAAGGTTGAGATGTCCCGCCGCAAGTTTGCTGATCTTGGCGAATCCGCCAGCCAGCGTGACCTTGGGAATGGGGTGGCGGCGCAGATATTTGAGCGTACCGCCGACGAAATCGCCCATCTCGATCAGGGCCGAATCGGGAAGCGTATAGAAGTCCTTCACCGCCCGCTCGGAGGTCGAGCCGGTGGAGGCTGCCACATGGTCGAAACCGGCAGCGCGGGCGACATCGATGCCCCGATGGATGGAGGCGATCCAGGCGGAGCAGGAAAACGGCACCACCACCCCGGTGGTTCCCAGGATCGACAGGCCACCGATAATGCCTAGACGCTCATTTGCGGTCTGCTTGGCGATGACATCCCCGCCCGGAATTGAAATCGTCACCTCGACATCGCCGCTGTCGCCGTGATCATGCGCAATCGCGGCAACCAGTTCCGCGATAAGCTTCCTCGGTCCCGGGTTGATCGCCGGCTCGCCCACCGGAACGGGCAGGCCCGGCAGGGTCACAACGCCTACTCCCTCCCCTGCAATGAAGATCACGCCCGTGCCCGGCTCGCCTCGGCAGACCGAGGCCTCGATCAAGGCGCCGTGAGTGACGTCCGGGTCATCGCCGGCATCCTTGACCACGGAAACCTTGGCCGAACCGCGACAGAGAACAGCCTCGACAAGATCGAAACAAGGCTGCTCGCCTTTCGGCAGCCTGATTTGCACGGGATCGGGAAACCGGCCGGTCAGCAATGCCAAGTAGGCCGCCTTGGCAGCCGCAGCGGAGCAGGCACCGGTGGTCCACCCACGGCGCAGTTCCGTCTTAGGCGGCTCCTCCTTCGATGCACTTTCACCGGCCTTGTCCACCTGGGGATTGCGCGTCTCCCTAGACACAAGCACGCCCCCCTAAAAGAGCTTGCGAATTCTTGAAAGGAAATTGGTGATTGTACAATCTATTGTACATGGCCGGTTCCAAGGATGGCTGGAAGCGCAGGATTCAGAAACGAAAGCGGATCTAGTGAAACTACCACGCCCCCTGGTGGGGAAACAATCACTTCCACTTTTCCCTCAACATCCATCTGCTGACGCGGAGGGAACCAAGGAGCATGGTCTCACCACTAATCACCCGACGCCACCCAAGGCCGGTCACCGCGCGTCTCGCGCACACTCAATAGCTCAACCCTGCCGGGTTTCAGCCAAAGCGCGAGGCCACCTGAATCCCACAGCGCATCCGGCCCGATCAGCGGCGTACCGTTTCGGCAGGATTCGATGCGCGGATAGCTGATGACCAAATCGTTGCGCAGGCAGTCCTCGGGCAGCGCCTCGGCTAGACGGGTAAAGGCGATGTGATGCCCTCCCCGGCGATAAGTGCAGCCGGACGGGTCACAGCGAAGACCGTTACTGCCGGGCCCACCCTCTTCCGGCCAGGGAGCGGGCGCCGCCTGGCCTGCTCCTCGAAGCCAACCGTTCGTGACCCAACGGTCCTTCTTCCAGGGCGAGAGGGCCAGGCGGTCGTCATCGAGGCGAGCGGCGATCAGGACACCGCGGGCATCGATCAGAATGTCGGGCTGGCGGTGAGCAGCGGCCAGCAGCAGGCCGACGACAATCGGTGCGAGGCCAAGTCGCCGCCAGCCGGTTCGCCAAAGGGCCAGCCAAAGCCCGCCAAGCAGCACCAGTACAAGGCTTGCAAGCGGCGGCCTCGGCACCGCGACGACCGCCCCCGGCACAGCCGCCGTCCAGGCGGCGATATCCAGCATCAGATCGATCCCGATCCCCATCAGCGCCAGGCACCAGCCGGCAAGACCGAACGGCAGCAGCAGCATGCCGATCAGCCCGAGCGGCATGATCCAAAAGGCGGTCAGCGGCACCGCCAGCACATTGGCAAGAATGCTGAAGGTCGGAAGGCGCCCAAAGTGATAGACCGCAAGCGGTGCGGTCGCCGTGCTGGCGATGATCGTGGTCAGCACCACGCCTGCCACATACATGAAGAGCCGCCAATCCAGACCGGCAGCGCCCGCGGGCGGGCGGCCGATGCCGGTTTCGTAGACCGCAATCAGAGCGATCACCGCAGCAAAGGACATCTGAAAGGACGCGCCAAGGAGGCTCTCCGGCTGCAGCACCAGCACCACGAAGGCCGACCAGGCGACCAAGCGCATGGAAAACGGGTTCCTGTCCAGCATCACGGCAAGCAGCATCAAGGCGGTCATGATGAACGCCCGCTGGGTCGGCACCGTAGCGCCCGTCAGCAGCAGATAGATCAGGGCGATCAGCAAGGCGGCCAGGGCCGCAATCTTCTTGGTCGGCCAGCGAAGGGCAAGCGGCGGTATCAGGGCGAGCAGGATCCGGACCGCGAAAAAAACCGTGCCGGCGACCAGCCCGAGATGCAGGCCTGAAATCGCCAGTAAATGAGCCATGCCCGCCGCCTGCATATCGCGCCAGACATGATCGGGAATGGCACCGCGTAGACCGGTGAGCAGGGCCGTCGCCACAGCGCCTGGCGGCCCATCGATCGCCGCGGAGATATCCGCCGCCATGGCCTGACGAAGGCCGGCCAGCGCCGTTGTCAGCCGCCACTCTTCGGCCTTGGCCAGGGGGGTAGGCTGCTTCAGGCTGTAGCCGACGGCACCGAGCTGTTCGAAAAACGCTCGTCTTGCGAAGTCGAAGCCATAGGGCTCGCTCGGTGCGGACGGCGGCATCAGCATCGCCCGCGCCTCGATCCGATCGCCCGGATGCAAAGGCGGATCCGAGCTTCGTCGCGTGAAACGCAGCCGCTTGGGCGTCGCCTCCGGCGCAACTCCCTCGATCACGACCTTGCCGAGCAGCAGGCGCTCGCCCCTGACCTTGGGTTCGACCAGCAGAATCTCCCCCTCGACCATATAGGCTCCTCTCCGCTCCAGCACCGGTGCTTCGACCTGAAAGCTTCGCCACTGGGACATCCCGAAGCCCAGGAGCAACGCGACCAACCCCAAAGCCAGAGCGGCGCCGAGGCCTGATTCTGTCGTTGTTCCGCCCCTTCTACGCAGATAGAGATACTGCAGGCTTGCGAAAGGCAGCGTGAGCGGGACGACCCAGACGGGCGGCTCCGATGGCAGGACGAAATAGAGGGCCACGCCCAAGCCAAAGGCCACCGGCAGCCAGAGGATCCAGCGCTCCCTCTCTTCGGCGAGGGCCTGAAAAACCGCCGCCGCCAAACCGGCTCGCCAGGGTCCGGCGAAAAAAGAGCCGGCCAGCGGCAGGGCACGATGAAGCCGATGCGCCATCGCTCAAGCTGTGCTAAAGGAGCCGTAGCTCAGTCGGATCAAGGCTATATCTCATCCAAAGTCACCGGCATGCAACGTTCCGCAAAGCCCAGCAACCAAAAGTTACAGAAGGCCAATCTATCAATCATGAGTGTTGTTACAAGATTCGCACCGTCACCTACAGGTTTTTTGCATATCGGCGGCGCACGGGCTGCCTTGTTCAACTGGCTTTACGCCCGTCATCACGGCGGCCGCTTCCTGCTCCGGATCGAGGATACCGACCGGGCACGCTCAACCAAGGAAGCGATCGATGCCATTTTGGACAGTATGAGCTGGCTTGGCCTCGCGAGCGATGCACCGCCTGTTTTTCAGTCCGAAAATCAGGCCCGGCATGTTGAGGTGGCCAACGCCATGCTGGCGAACGGCACGGCCTATCGCTGCTATTGCACGCCCGAAGAACTAGATGACATGCGCGCTCAGGCCAAAGCCGAGGGGCGAAAAGTTTTTTATGACGGCCGCTGGCGGGACCGGGATCCGGCGGAAGCCCCGCCGGGGATCGATCCGGTGATCCGCCTGAAGGCGCCGCGATCGGGTGAAACCATCATCGAAGATCAGGTTCAGGGCGATGTTCGGATCGACAACGAGCAGCTCGACGATCTGATCATGCTCCGCGCCGACGGGACGCCCACTTACATGCTGTCCGTCGTGGTCGATGACCATGATATGGGCGTCACTCATGTCATTCGAGGTGACGATCACTTGGTCAATGCCGCCCGCCAGATGCAGATCTTTCGTGCCATGGGCTGGGACGTGCCCCATTTCGCCCATCTCCCGCTCATCCATGGCCAGGACGGGGCGAAATTTTCCAAGCGCCATGGGGCTTTAGGCGTCGAAGCCTATCGCGATATGGGCATTTTGTCCGAAACCATGCGCAACTACCTTCTCCGCCTAAGCTGGAGCCACGGGGATGACGAGATCATCAGCACCGAGCAGGCGATCGCCTGGTTCGATTTCGATGGCGTCGGCAAGTCGGCGGCCCGCTTCGATATGGCCAAGCTCACCAATCTCAATGCCCATTATCTTCGGGAGACGCCGGATGCGGCGCTCGTCGAGCTGATTATGCCGCTATTCCAAGCCGAAGGCTTGGGTCTTGATCAGCCAGCAACGGATCGGCTGACGGCAGCTATGAAAGGTCTGAAACCGCGCGCCACCACCTTGATCGACCTTGCCGCTGCTGCCCGCTTCTATATCGCTCCGCGCCCGATCCAGCCCGATCCAAAGGCGGAAAAGCTGCTCACCGCCGAGGCCAAAGAGCATTTGCTTGGTCTCATCGAACCGCTTCGAGCGCTCATCAGCTGGGATGAGCAATCCCTGGAGGCTATGCTGCGCAGCGAAGCTGAGGCCAAGGACCTGAAGCTCGGCAAGCTCGCCCAACCTCTGCGCGCAGCCCTTACCGGATCGACAGCCTCCCCCGGGCTGTTCGAGGTCATGGCCGTGCTGGGCCGGGACGAAGCCCTGGCACGCCTTACGGATTTAACACCAGGCCGCGATGCTGCACCGCATCAAAAATGATTGCTAGCAACGGACTTAAGCCCTATGGTTGCATTTGCTAAAGTACATCAACCATAATGATTCATCTGCAGCTCAGAACCATCATGTTATAATTCTGCTTTTGCAAACAGCATCATTGTCGGTTCGTGAAGAGGGTTACTCGATGAAGGATCAGAACGACCAGCTCGTCGCATTCACCGATCAGGCCGGGCAAACGACGGAGTTTCCCGTGCTTGATGGAAGCATCGGTCCCCAGGTGATCGATATCCGGAAGCTCTATGCGGAAACCAATCGGTTTACCTATGATCCGGGCTTCACGTCGACTGCGAGTTGCTCGTCGAAGATCACTTACATTGACGGCGAAGAGGGCGTCCTGCTTCATCGCGGCTATTCGATCGAAGATCTGGCAACCAAGAGTGATTTTCTCGAAGTCGCCTATCTCATCCTCTTCGGTGAGCTGCCGACCGGGTCGGAAAAATCGAAGTTCGTCAATGGCGTCACCTATCACACCATGGTCCATGAGCAGATCAGCTATCTGTTCCGGGGTTTTCGACGCGACGCTCACCCGATGGCGCTGATGGTTGCCGTGGTCGGTGCGCTCTCGGCGTTCTATTACGAAGACCTGGACATTAACGATCCTCATAACCGCTTGATCGCGAGCTACCGCCTGGTCGCGAAGGTGCCGACGATCGCCGCCATGGCCTACAAATTCTCCGTCGGCCAACCCTTCGTCTATCCGCGTAACAATCTGACCTATGCCGAGAACTTTCTGCATATGATGTTCTCGGTGCCATGCGAGGAGTACAAGCCCAACCCGGTTCTCGCCAAAGCGCTGGACCGCATCTTCATCCTGCATGCCGATCACGAGCAGAATGCCTCGACCTCGACGGTGCGCCTGGTCGGCTCGACCGGGGCTAGCCCCTATGCCGCGATTTCCGCCGGAATCGCCTCGCTTTGGGGCCCCGCCCATGGCGGCGCCAATGAAGCGGTGGTCACCATGCTCGCCGAGATCGGCACGGTGGAGAATATTCCGGACTTCATCGAGCGGGCCAAGGACAAGAACGATCCCTTCCGCCTGATGGGTTTTGGCCACCGGGTCTATAAGAACTATGACCCCAGGGCCTCGGTGCTGAGAGAGAGCGCGCATGAAGTTCTGGCCGAGCTCGGCAAGGCGGACGATCCCCTTCTTCCGATCGCCATGGAACTGGAAAAGATCGCCCTCGAGGATCCCTATTTCGTCGAGCGCAAGCTGTTCCCGAATGTCGACTTCTATTCGGGCATTATCCTGAAAGCGATGGGCATTCCAACCTCGATGTTCACCGCGATCTTCGCTCTTGCGCGAACCGTCGGCTGGATCGCCCAGTGGAACGAGATGGTCGAGGACCCGGAGCAGAAAATCGGCCGTCCGCGCCAGCTTTATACCGGTCCCGCCCAGCGCCCCTTCCTCCCGGTCGAGGACCGCTAGTGGTGTGACGGTGTGACCAACTCATCTGGTTTCCACCGTTTTTGTAGAAAGCGCCAAGAAATCGAGGGGTGTACGAACTTCTCTCAAAGAAACCTCGGAGATCGTGCGTATCAAACCGACGACCGGTGGTATGTCCTCAGCGGATGAGTTGCGCTCATTCGTTGTCGACGACTTAGCTGTATGCCGTTGATGAGAATAACTCTTTCGGCTCAGCCCTTCGTGAATTAGAGCGTTTCCGGTTGAGGATTACGCGGTGCCAGCCCTCTCCTCCGCCCCGACGTACCGACCATTTCGGGTGGTTGGGCGGAGGAGAGGGCTGGATCAACTTGTCCCGGAATTGCGCTAGATGTCGTGGACATTCCACTGGTGTCCTGATTTCGAAGTTCGTTCGTCCGATTGCAACGGCTTAACCATTGGCTAACCCGACCAAGGCACAATCACCTTCGGTCCATGAGATCCTGGGTGTCCGAGCCTCGCCCTTTTTCTTGGCGGGCGGGCAGATTCCCGGGATCTCATGGACCGAAGGTGATTGCGCCAATTGAGAGTTAAGAAAGCATGAAGGCGCGCGCTTTCAGGCAGGCCGAGCTGATCTGGCGTCGCCGGCCTTGCTCTACTCCTTGGTATTATCGCCACCGCCAACCTTGCCCGCGACCGGTGGAACCGAGAGCAGATAGTCGGCCATGGCTTCGCGGTCCTCCTTGGTAAGCTGGCTGGTGCTGTCGTCGACCACCTCGCCCATCCCGCTGCCGAAGGAATCATAGTCGGGCGTGAGACCGCTTTCCAAGGCAAAGACGAGGTCGACGGCACTCCAGTCGGCGATGCCGTCGTCATGGGGGGTGATGTTCGGCACCGCCTTACCCTCGGCTCCGACCGGATTACCACCGAGAAAACGCGATTGATCGGGTCCGCCCAGAATGTTTCTGGGTGTATGGCATTCGCCGCAATGGGCCGGCCCCTGGACCAGATAGGCACCACGATTCCAACGTTCGGACTGGCCGGGATCAGGTTCGAACGGCGTTCTGTCGAAAAAAAGCAGCTTCCAGACCGCGAGCACTTGCCGGATCGAGAAGGGAAAGCCCAAATCATGAGCACGAACCGGGGTGCCGACGGGCTCGACGGTGTCGAGATAGGCTTTCAGATCGACCAGATCCTGCTCGGTCATTTTGGCATAGGAGGGATAGGGGAAGGCGGGGTAATAGTGCTGGCCCGTGGGCGACAGCCCCTCCTTCAGAGCCCGGACGAACGCGCCCGTCGACCAGCCGCCGATGCCGGCGTTGGGATCGGGCGTGATATTGGAGCTGTAAAATGTGCCGAAATCAGTCTTGAGCGCACGACCTCCTGCGAGAAAACCGCCGCCGTTCTTCTCGTCCGTGTGACAGGCAATACAACCGCCCATATGCAGAACATACTTGCCACGCACCGGATCGCCGGCGGCGTTGATTTCCGGCGCGGCGCCGTACCAGGGAAAGAACAGCCAAACCAGACCGGCTGCAGCAAGCAGCAGGGCGAAAACGGCAAGTTTCTTCACGGCACGAGCACTCCCTGTTGGCAGCCGTCATTAGCGGCACGATACGATTAACTGCGCGGCTGCATCACCGAGACGGACGGCATGCCCGTCTTTTACCCCCAAAGGTTTTGATTAAACAACCATCTGCCGCGTCGCCGCCAGAGCTAGGAGTTCGGGCGACTGCGATCCCTTAGGGCAGCAGCGACCCTACTGGATATTGACCTTTTGGTTGTTTTATTTATTTTCTTTTTCTACCTTTAGTAATCATAGTTGCGGAGCGGCGATAGGATCCGCGACGATCGGTTGCGCGTTCCTTATTCCGGGACTGGGCAGGCAGGCTGGGGCGCATAGCCAGAAGACCTTGCTGTACGTCACCGTCACCCGCCTGATCGTTTCTCATTGCCCAGAAAACGATGAGGATCACGAAACCAAGCTGAAAGGCGAAAAAAATCGAATTCACTATGAATCTCCAAAAAAAACAATCATAGGTTGTTTTCATCATGATTTTTTCGACAGATTGTTGGTTTGTCAATGCATCCTGATTTCATGGTTTCCTATCGACGAACATGCGCGACCTCGCCTTCAGCTTAGTCCTGGCGGCTCTCTCCGCCATCAGCCTGGTCAATCCCTTTGCCGGCCTCCTGAGCTGGGGCTGGATCTCATTTTCCCTGCCCAGCAGCAGCGTTTGGGGGTTTGCAACACTGATCCCGGTCAATCTCATCATCGCCGTCACCACCATCATCGGCTGGCTGCTTTCCTCCGGCAGGATCGCTCTTCGCGTCGATCGGACACTGGTTCTGCTGTTGATGCTTGCCTTCGTGATCATCATTTCGACGGCATTCTCTCTATCACACGACGCATCGATGCCGAAATTCAAGGAATACATGATCAATTTCTCCTTCATGGTCATGATCCTGATCTGCTTGACGACCAAGATCCGTATCGATGCCTTCATCTGGATGATGGTTCTCTGCATCGGCTACTATGCGCTGAAGGGTGGTATCGCCTTTCTGATGAGCGGGGGTGCCTATCGGTTCGAAGGACCTGTCGGCACGGCTATCGGGGACAATAACCACCTGGCGGCCGCATTCCTTCTGGCGATACCGCTGATGAACTATCTTCGCATCCATGCCGCTAGCGCCCTGGTGCGAAAAGGCCTGGCCAGCCTCCTGGTGCTCACCGTTCTTGCAGTCATGTGCACCCAGTCACGCGGCGGCTTCATCGGGCTGGTCGTCCTAGCAGGCGCCTTTTGGTGGATGTCGGGCCGCCGCATCAGCCATGTCGCAGCAGCACTGGCCATCGCCACTCTGGTCGCTGCGCTCGCGTCCGAAAACCTGGTTTCCAGGCTGCAGTCCATCGACGGGGCTCATCAGCAGGATGCCTCGTTTCGGGGACGCGTGGTCTCGTGGCAAATGCACCTCGGCGCTGCCCTGGACCGGCCGCTGGTCGGGGCCGGCGCCTATGCGATCCAGACCTGGCCGGTGTTCGGCCGCTACCGCCCCAGCGACCCCGTCGTCAATGTTCAGCTGCAAAGGCCGGTTGCCGCCCACAGCATCTATTTCCAGGTTCTTGGCGACCATGGCCTGGTAGCATTCGCGCTTTATATCGCTCTGCTCTGGACCGCTTGGCGTAACGCAACCTGGGTGATGAGGCAGGCGCGCGATCATCCGGACAGGCTCTGGATGGTCAACCTCGCCAGCATGATCAGGCTTGGCCTGATGGCCTTTGCCGTCGCGGGCGCTGCTCTGTCCCTGGCGTTCTATGATTACTTTCTCGCGGTGCTGGTCCTGTCTGCCTGCCTTCGGCGAAAGCTCCAGGATCAGCTCGAGGTCGAGCACCCTGCAGGCGCCCCATCGAAACGGCATGCAAGGCCGCTCACGCCACAGCCTGTGCTGACGGCTGAGCGTTCCACTTGAGCGAATCACCTGGAAAAGCATAGGCGACCATGATGCGAAGCAATGCAGCAAAGACGGTTTTTTGGAATCTTGTCGTCCTGACAGCTCTGATTGGCATCGGTGAGGTCGTCTGCCGTTTGCTGGTCACCTACAATCCCTCGTACTACACCAGCATCGATGTTCAGGGTCGGGATCTCGTCTATCCCTATGGCATCGTCAAGATGAACGCGCACGGCCATCCCGACGACGAGTTCGATCTGGACGATCCCCGCCCCCGCATCGCCTATGTCGGCGACAGCGTCACCTGGGGGGTCGGTGCCGGCCATGGTTATCGCTTCTCGGATATTCTCGAGCGCAAGCTGCCGGACTTTCAGCACATGACGCTCGCCAGCATTGCGGACGGATTTCGGACGAAGAAGCGCATGGAGTATATCAAGCGTTCGGCCGAAGCGCTCGGTGTCGATCATGTGATCTACTTCTACAACCTCAATGACACCCTGCCGGATATCGAGGAGGCTAGAGCGTCCTCCTCCGCGCTTCAGCTCAGCCAGGCAAGCCTGCTGGCCGATGTGATCAACGTCATTCGCGCCAACACCGAAGGCCTTCGCAGGAAAAGCTATCTGTTCAACTGGCTGCGCTTCAAGGTGCGTGTTCTCCTCCTGCAGTTCGGCGTCGAGCATCATGGCGAGCAGGCTTATGAGCTGTTTCCGGAACGCAATAAAGACGTCGTGGCGCAGACGGCGGCACGCATTCTTTATCTGAACGACATGCTCGAGGAGGCCGGAATAGGCTTCCTCGTGGTTCTTGTTCCTTATGAGATGCAGATCTCGGAAGATGCGGCCCGCACTTATTCTGCTCTAGGCATCGATTGGGAGCAGGGCTTCATCAATCGCAACCTGCAAAAACTCCTGCAGCAGCACCTCACACCGAAGATCAACGTATTGGATGCCTATGAAGCATTCATCGACAAGCCCGAGGACCGCGAGCAGATCAAGGTTGGCGAACTGTTCGTCTACAACGAAGGGGATAGCTTGGACTGGAACCATCCGAATCGGGAAGGGCACAAGAAAATCGCTGCCTTCCTGGAAGACAACCCCCTCTTCCTCGACACCATCAAAGGACGTTAGGGCAGGTGGCCAACGCTCCTCTTTCAGGCGAAGGCGGTGTGCCTGATCCGTCCTCGAAAAACCTTCTGCTGGTGTCCTGGTATTTTCCACCCGCCAACGCGGTCGCCGCGATCCGGCTGGGCAAGATGGCTCATTTTCTCAAAAGCGCCGGCCATCGCCTGCGCGTCGTGACATCGGACCGGCAGACGGAGGACCGGTCCCTTTCGGTGGAGATCGATGACGAGGCCATCAGGCGTACCTCCTATCTTGACTTGGACCGCCGCCTGACCCCTTCGATCAAGCAGAGCCCCGGTAGTGCCAAAGCCGAGGCTGCACCGGCTCCCGCCTTACGACACGCCGCCAGACTGGGCCGGCGGATGCTGGGCGCGTTCTATCGGGACATCGTGCTGTTCCCTGATCGTCGGATCGATTGGTCTTTCACGTTGCTGCCCGCTCTGTTTCGCGAAATCCGGAAAGAGCGGCCCGACCTCATCCTGGTGAGCGGCCCGCCATTTTCATCCTTTATAGCCACTGCGATCGCCGCCTGGTGGTTCAAGGTTCCCTGGATTGCCGAGTTCCGCGACCGTTGGAGCGATGATCCTTATGCGCTGCGACCACGCTGGCGGACCGGGATCGATCATGCGATCGAGCGGCTCCTGATCAAGCGGGCCGCGGCAATCGTCACGGTTTCCGAAATCTGGACCCATTTCTACGCCGGGAAATACGGCCTGCCGACCGAGACCGTGATGAACGGTTTCGATCCGAAGGATTTCGATCTTGATCTCGAACCGGCACCCGGCCCACCGCTTCGCCTGCTTCACGCCGGAACCATCTATCCGGGCCGGCGTGACCCAGAGGCCCTGTTCCTGGCGATCAGGGACCATGGCTTCAGCCCGGAGGAACTGCGGGTTCAGTTCTACGGGCATGAGTTGAAGGCGATCGGGGACCAGGCCGCGCGGATCGGGGTCAGCGACTTCGTCGATCTCGAAGATGCCGTCCCCTATCGCCAGGCGATCAAGCTGCAAAAGCGCTCGGATGTTCTGCTGCTTCTTCAATGGAACGACCCTGCCGATGAAGGCAATGTGCCTGCGAAGGTCTTCGAGTACTTCGCCACCAACCGTCAAATCCTGGGTTTGGGGCCGATCAATGGGGTGCCGGCGCGTTTGGTGCGGGAACGGCAGGCGGGTCTGTTCTCAAACGATCCCGGCGAGATAGCCAGCCAACTCAAACGGTGGATCGAAGAAAAACGAGTGACCAGGCAAGTGACACCGCCAAACAAGCAGGCGGCCACCGGGCTCGATCGCCAGGGCCAGTATCAAAAGCTCGACCGGTTTTGCCAGGCCGTCATCAGCGAAGACCGCGAGCAGAGGAAAACCGCTTGCCCAGAAGGCAGATCAGCGCTTGAGGCAACGTTGAAAAACCCTTGCTTTGCCGAGATAGAACCCGCAGATATCCAGCGCCCGGTGCTGACCGTCATTATCGACACCGAGGCCGATTTCGACTGGCATGCGCCATTTTCGAGAGATGACTACAGCACCGCTTCGGTCCTCGATCAGAGCCGGGCCCAATGCCTGTTCGATCGCTACGGGATCAAGCCAACCTATCTGATCGACTATCCCGTGGCCACCGACCCGGCGGCCTCCGCCATTCTTCGAAAGTTTGTCGATCAGGAAAGAGCGGATGTCGGCATCCAGCTTCATCCGTGGACCAACCCGCCCTTCGACGAGTTGCTTTCGGTGAGGAATTCCTATCCCAGCAGCCTGCCGAAAGCGCTTCAGGAGGCCAAGATAGAACGGCTGATCGAGGCGGTTCGCACCCATATGGAAATCGACCCCAAAGTGTTCAAAGCCGGGCGCTACGGCTTCAACGACGACACCGCCGATCTCCTGGAAATGTTCGGCCTCGACATCGACACCAGTGTCGTTCCCTTCACCGATTTCAGCCCCCTCAAGGGTCCCAATTTCCAAACCGTTCCCCATCGCCCCTTCTGGTTCGGCAAGGAGCGGCGCCTGCTGGAACTGCCTGTTACCCGCAATCTCTGCGGCCTTCTTGGGCAGCGATGGGGTCCGGGCATAGTACCCTGGATCCAGAGCAAACCCGGCCTCGCCTGCCATCTTCCCGGCATCTTTGCCAGAAGCGGCCTTCTCGATCGCCTGACCCTTACGCCGGAAGGCATGGAGATCGATGATCTCAAGCGCTTGACCCAAGCGTTGCTCCAGCGGGGAGAGCGGGTCTTCACCTTCGTTTTTCACAGCCCCTCTCTCGCTTCGGGCAATACGCCCTATGTCAGGAACGAGGAGGAACTTCAGGCATTTCTCCGCCGCATCGAATCCTATCTCGACTTCTTCATCAACGATCTCGGCGGCGAGAGCCTAAGCGCGACTGAGATCCGTGATCAGCTTCTTGGTCAAGGCGCAGGCGCGATAAAACCGGTCACGACGCTTCCAAGCTTTCCGAGAACGACCATCAGAACCAACAATATCTCAGGGAAAACACCCTCGAGCATCGGCTCCCATCCCATCGAACAAAGATCGGACGGCCATGCTTCAGCAACTGATCCCCTCACCCCGCCCGACCGTACCGTCGCCGCCGACGGCTCCGGCATCGACAGGGCGACCTCCCTTCGCGATGTCGGTTGACGTTGAGGACTACATTCATACCTGGGCGTTATCGCCGGTCATCAGACGCCGCGACTGGGACAGGTGGCCATCCAGGGTCGAAGCCGCCACCATGCGGATCATCGACCTGTTCGATCGCCATGACGTAAAGTCGACATTCTTCGTGCTGGGATGGGTCGCCAAGCGAGCGCCTATGCTGGTGCGCGAGATCGTTGCACGTGGCCATGAGCTGGCGAGCCACGGCTTCTACCACGACAAGGTGCATGACCTCGGCCCCGAGGCCTTTTGCGATGATGTTCGCGATACCCGGCTCCTACTCGAGGATCTCGGCAGCACACGTGTGAAGGGTTTTCGCGCGCCGAGCTTTTCTATCAATAGTAGTTGTTGGTGGGCTTATAATCAACTAGAAGAGGCTGGATACAGCTACAGCTCAAGCCTTCATCCCATTGCACATGATCATTACGGCATGCCAGACGGCCCACGTTCTCCCTTTCATCCTACCGACACCGCGTTCCTGGAAATCCCGGTGGCCACTGTCGACGTGCTTGGTCGCCGCGTGTCCTGCGCCGGTGGCGGCCATTTCCGGCTGACACCCTATCAGTGGTCCAAATGGTGCCTCAGCCGCCTTGCCGGCGACGCAGGCCGGATCGCCGCTTTCTATTTTCACCCCTGGGAAATCGACCCCGGCCAGCCCAAGGTGAAGGGTCTGCCGCTGCGCTCCAAGCTTCGTCATTACAGCGGCCTCGGCGCCATGGAGGGCAAGCTGAAGCGCCTGCTTGCCGATTTTTCCTGGGACCGGATGGATCATCTGTTCGGGCTCGATGAGCCCAGAGCCGCCAGCAGCCTTCCCGCCGAATGAGGATACTCCGGATATGGTGATCTCCAGACCATGGCGCGCAAGCCTTTGGGCTCTCCTGGCCTCTCTTGCCCTCCTGCTGGTCCTTCTGTTCGATAGCCTTTCCAGCATGATCGCCGTCTGGATCGGCGCCACAACCTACCATCATTGCTTCCTGGTTCTGCCGATCAGCCTGTTCCTAATCTGGCAGCAGCGCAGCAAGCTTGCCCGCCTGACCCCATGCCATGAACCGCTGGCCCTGATCCCATTATTGGCTTTCGCCTTGCTCTGGCTGCTGGGCCGGGCAGGTCAGATCCAGCTTTTCGAACATCTGGCCCTGATCGGCATGGGCGTTTCGATCACGCTGGCGCTGCTCGGCCTGGCCATCGGACGGGTGATCGCCTTTCCGCTCCTGTTCCTGGGCTTCATGGTACCTTTCGGCGATGTCCTGGTGCCGACGCTTCAATATTTCACCGCGGATTTCGCCGTTCTGCTGCTCCGCCAAACCGGCATGCCAGTCTTTCACAATGGTATCATGATCGAAACACCGTCCGGCCTGTTCGAAGTCGCCGAGGCCTGCGCCGGCATCCGTTTTTTGATCGCCAATGTCATGGTCGCGGTGCTGTTCGCCCACCTTGCCATGGGCCGGGCCTGGAAGTGGGGGCTCTTTCTAGCTCTTTCGGTCATCGTGCCGATCATCGCCAATGGCCTGCGCGCCACCGGCATCATCCTGATCGCGTATTGGACCGACAACGAATATGCGGCGGGCGTCGACCACCTGGTCTATGGCTGGGGCTTCTTCGCCGCCGTCATGCTCAGCTTTTTGGCCATCGGAAGCTGGATGGCCGATTGGCCTGATGGGCCACAACATGCCGATATCAAACCTTTTGATGTCGATGTCAGCCCCTGGCAACCGGCTTTTGCTCTGCCGCTCGTTGCCCTGATTGCAGCCCCTCCCCTCTACGCCATGACGGTGATCGAACAGGTGCCCGAGACAGTTGCTGTCGATGCCAAGACGGCTCTTTCCCCAAAGCTCGCTCAGAGCCTGGCCCCTGTGTGCAAAACCGCTTCGGCGGAGAGCGGAGATTGGCGTCCCTATTTCAAGAAAGCGGATTTTTCACGCGGCCTGCGGCTCGATTGCGGCGGTCGGCCGGTGGATCTCTTCGTCGCCTACTACGCCCATGAGCGGGAGGGCGCCGAACTCATTCACCACGCGAACCGGCTGGCCGATGGCAAGGACTGGACCCGGCGATCCGCCTCGCGCTATGCCCCGAAAATCGAGGGGTTGCCTACGACCCTGCGCCGGGAGGAGCTCGCCGGACGGCATGCCGGTGATCGTGTGGTGCTTGCCTGGTACTGGGTCGATGGCCGGCTCATGACTCATGACTGGCAGGTCAAGGCCTATCAGCTCTACCGGAAGCTCCTGGGCAGGGATGAACCGGCAGCGCTGGTCGCTCTAAGCGCACCTTATGGAGATAATCCCGATGACGCTCTTGCAAGTGTCGCCGAGGTTCTAAAGCAGCATAAAGGCATTTCCGATTATCTGATCGATCTCAAACCGGAGCCCTGAGGCGATATGAGTGAATACCAATGGGCTAGTTTCGGACCTTACTCATGATGCGTGTGCTCCATGTTCTCAATCACGGCCTGCCGACCCAGGACGGTTATGTCTATCGAACCAACGGTATACTGAAGGGCCAGCGTGCCCATGGTATCGACACGTTTCATCTGACGTCGCCACGCCATGAGTTTCCCATCCACGGCCCCGAGGAGAACGTCGATGGACTGGCGTTCTACCGAACCGCCCAGCGCACCCCCTACCGTGTACCGCTTTTTCGCGAATTGATGGAAATGCGCGCGACCGCGAAACGTGTCGGCGAAGTCGCCGAACAGGTCCGGCCATCGATCGTGCAGGCTCATTCCCCGGTTCTCAATGGCTACCCCGCACTTTGGACCGCGAGACGACTGGGTCTCCCCGTGGTCTATGAAATTCGCGCTTTTTGGGAAGATGCCGCAGTGGATCAGGGGCAGGTGCGCCAGGATGGTGCCCGCTATCGCGCGACCCGCAGGCTGGAAACCGACCTTTGCCGCCGGGTCGATGCGATCACCACCATCTGCGAGGGCTTGCGTGAAAATCTTGTGGAGCGCGGCATCGAGCGCGAGAAGATCACCGTTATCCCCAATGCCGTGGATACAGCGAGGTTCACCAGCATGACGGCCCCGGATCCGGGACTTGTCAGGATGTTCGACCTCGAAGGCTGCACGGTGCTGGGCTTCATTGGGTCGTTCTACAGCTATGAAGGCCTGGGGCTGCTGATCGATGCCATGCCGGCACTCCTGCAGAAGGACCCGACGATCCGGCTTTTGCTGGTAGGCGGAGGCCAGGACGAGGACGTTTTGCGGCAACGTGCGGAAGCCAAGGGACTTGGCCGCAAGGTGCTGTTCGCCGGCCGCGTGCCCCATAGCCAGGTCCTGGCCTATTATGGCCTGATCGATATCTGCCTCTACCCGCGCCTGCCCATGCCGCTCACCGAGTTGGTGACCCCCCTTAAACCGCTCGAAGCCATGGCAGCCGGGCGGATCGTCGTGGCTTCGAATGTCGGCGGCCATCGGGAACTGATTGCCGACGATCAAACCGGCTATCTCTTCAAGGCTGGCTATCTCACCGCGCTGATCGAACGCGTGGAGGATGTTCTTGCATCGAGGGAGCACTGGCCCCAAATTCGAGCCAATGGCCGGGCTATGGTCGCCGCGCGAAGCTGGCAAGCGGTAACCGCCGCCTACGGCCCTCTGTTCGAACGCCTGTGTCAGGAGCGTATCGCCGCCTGACATCGCGCATCGTAAGGTTTTTCGTGTTGACTGACACTATCGGGGAGGAGACCGCGGACGGGGCCGGCTTTGGTCTCTACGTCCACTGGCCCTTTTGCCGATCGAAATGCCCCTATTGCGATTTCAACAGCCATGTCGAAGGCTCCGTCGATCACCAGCGCTGGGCGCGATGTCTTATGGCGGAGCTCGACCATGTGGCTGATGGGACCGGCAGGCGGCCACTGAACTCGATCTTCTTCGGCGGCGGCACGCCCTCGCTGATGGCCCCGGCGACCGCCGCCGCCCTGATCGAGCGCGCCGTCGATCGCTTCGGCGCCGAGCCGGAACTGGAAATCACCCTTGAGGCCAACCCGACATCCGTCGAAAAAGACCGGCTGGCGGACTTCAAGGCGGCGGGCGTCAATCGCCTGTCCCTGGGCGTGCAATCCCTCGATGACGAAGCCCTTCGCTTTCTTGGCCGGGAACACAGTGCCACCGAAGCGCTCCAGGCCGTCGATCACGCGGCAGGGCTGTTTTCCCGCTTCTCCTTTGATCTCATCTATGCGAGGCCGGGACAGACGATCGAAGCATGGAACGGCGAACTGACCAGAGCCCTTGACTACGCCGTGGGCCATCTCAGCGTCTATCAACTCACCATCGAGCAAGGCACCAGGTTCCACACCCTCCATCAGCGAGGAACATTGGTGTTGCCGGAAGACGACCTCCAGGCGGATCTATTCGACCTCACGCAGGAGCAGCTGGAAGCAGCCGGTCTTCCTGCCTATGAGATTTCCAACCACGCCGCCCCAGGCCAAGCCTGCCGGCACAATCTGATCTGTTGGCAGGCAGGTGACTATGCTGGGATCGGCCCCGGCGCCCATGGCCGGCTGGCCATCGGCGGCAAGCGCTTTGCCACCCGGACCGAGCGCATGCCGCGCGCCTGGCTGGAGCAGGTCGATAGCCTCGGCCATGGCGAACAACCGAGAGAAGAGATCGGCAAATGGGACCAAGTGGTCGAGATGGTTCTGATGGGACTTAGGACGATTGACGGGATCCCGACCGACCGTCTCCAGAGCCTGAGTGGCGGCACCATCGATGAAACCCTAAACGGAGAGGCGCTGGCTCACTTCATCGATTTAGGCTGGCTCGGCCTTGATGGTGGTCGTCTGGCTGCGAGCCGAGACGGGCAACTTCGCCTGAATTCGATCATCACCGAGCTGCTCAATCCGCCGGTGAAAAAAAATCTTGGAAGATTCACCGCAGACGAGCGTTCATCTGCCATGCCAGTCCCTTCTCCAACAGCCCCATGATGGTCATGCCCCGCCCACTCCCCTTCGTTCTACGCGCCGTCCTGTTGATGGTCGCTTTTGCCGTTCCTCTGTCGTGGGCGATCGCTGCCGATCCACCGCCTGAGGCCGCCTCGTCTGAAATCGATCCCGCGCACGCGGAGAGCCTGGTCAAGACCCTGGAAGACCCGGAAGCCCGTGCCAAGCTGATCGACCAGCTGAAAACGCTGTCCACGGTCCAGGAAGAGACCGAAACCACAGCAACGAGCGTTGACGAGCTTGGCCTGTCGCTCGTCGAAACCCTGACCCAGCGCCTCAACGATATTGCAACTGCATCGGTCGAGCTTTCATCGGCATTGGTGGACTTGCCGAATCTTGCGGATTGGTTCTGGAAGCAGGCGACCGAAGAGAAACTGCGTGCCTATTGGATCGCGCTCTTCACCAGGCTTGCGATCATTCTCGGGGCTAGCTTGGCCGGCTACTTTGTTGTCCGCTATTTTCTGCAGCCGACCATCGATCGCTTTTACAACGAACGGCCTGACGAACTCACCACCGTGGTCCCCTTGGCGCTTCTTCGCGGCGGCCTTCGCCTGATCCCAGTTTTTTCCTTCACTGCTATCGGCTACGGTCTCCTGACCTTCCTCGGCGGCTGGAATGGCAACCCAACGGCTCTTCTCGGCAAGTCGCTGGTCGATGCAACGACTTTTTGCATGGTTCTCATCGTCGGCGCCCGAACCGTTCTGGCACCGGCGGCGAGCAGCCTCCGGCTGATCCGCCTCTCCGATGAAACTGCACAGTATATTTACGCCTGGATACGGCGGTTCATCCTTTTGATCGCCTATAGCTATGTGATCTTGCAGAACGATCTTGTTCTCAAGATCGAAGGCGCCATTTATGGCGCCATCGAACGGGCGCTCGGTTTCATCGTGGTGATGATGCTGATTTTCATGGTCGTCAGAAACCGGAAGCCTGTAGCCCATTGGCTGCGCGGTAATGGGGATCATCAGCATAACAACGATCAGGTCATGCGAATCCTCGGCCGCTGTCGCCGGCTGGTCGCGGATATCTGGCCGCTGTTCGCCATCTTCTACATCATGAGCACCTATTTGATCTGGGCACTAGATATCAAAGGTGGTTTCGACTTGCTCTTTCGCGGCGGTGTTCTCACCACCTTCCTCCTGGCGATCGCGCGCCCTCTTGCCTATGGGGTCGAGCGCGAGCTTGGCCGCGGGCTATCGCTCGGCCCGGAAGTCCGGCGCCGATATCCCGCCCTGGAGCGCCGGATCAACCGCTATCTCGGCATGCTCCAGGGGTTTGCGGTCGGCGTTGTCTACTTCCTCATTCTTCTGGTTCTCGTCCATATCTGGGGCTTCGATCTCTTTGCCTGGATCGGCGGCTGGTTCACCGAGCAGACCTGGAGCAGGCTCACCAATGCCGGCAGCGTCATCCTGATCAGCTTCTTAATTTGGGAGGTGGCAGGTACGCTGATCGAGAATTATCTCGATGCGGTCGACGATGACGGCAAGCGTGTCGAGCGAAGCGGCCGCGCACGCACCTTGCTGCCACTACTCCGAACCTTCCTGTTTCTGGTCATCGCTGTCATCGTGACCCTGACCACGCTCTCCACCCTTGGCGTCGACGTCACCCCGGTCCTGGCCGCCGCCGGTGTCATCGGTATCGCTATCGGCTTCGGTTCTCAAAAGCTGGTGCAGGACGTCATCACCGGCCTCTTCATCCTGTTCCAGGACACGATCGCGGTCGGCGATGTGGTCGATGTCGCCGGTCACACCGGCACGGTGGAGCGCATTTCGGTACGCACGATCGAACTTCGGGACGTCTCCGGCAGGGTCCATACCATTCCGTTCAGCGAAGTCACGACCATCACCAATCACACCAAGGATTTTTCCTATGCCGAGCTCAATATCGGCATTGCCTATCGCGAGGATACCGACGAGGTGGTGGAGGTCATCCGGCAGATCGGCGCCGAGCTGGAAATGGATGCCGCCCACGCCGCAAACATTCTCGAACCGATACAAGTCTTCGGCGTCGACGAGCTTGCCGACAGCGCCGTCATCATCAAGGCGAGGATCAAGACGAAGCCCCTGACCCAGTGGTCGGTGAAGCGCGGCTTCAATCGTTTGATGAAATACCGTTTCGACGAACTGGGCATCGAGATGCCCTTCCCCCATCAGACCGTCTATTTCGGCGAGGACAAAGGCGGCAGGGCGCCGGCTGCCCATATACAGCTTGAACGAGCCGAGTCCGACGAACAGACAGACAGCAACAAGAAGCCGGCAAAGCCCGAACCGATCGAGCAGGCCTCCCTTCGCGTGATCAAAGACGGCAATGGCGGCGAGGAGGAAACCCATGAGTGATCATGGACGGCCCCGCTATCACCACAGCACGGTACGCAGGCAGATGGAGCGGGTTTCCAGAGACCTGGAGTACCGGCAGCGCCAATCCTGGGTCGATCGTATTCTCAGCCTTCTGGAAAGTGATAATCTGATCAGTGCCGCTGCAGCCCGGCCCAAAACCGGCGATGGCCTGACCTTCGAGTGCAACTTCGCTGCAGAGGTCTGGGACGACTCACGCATCGAGCGGCGCGTGCAGCAGCTTGCAGCCAGTGAGATTACCGTCGAACTGGTCGACTATGAGCATGAGATCGCCGGCAAGACATTTCAGCGGACCCAGGTCCGCGTGGTTTTCTAATTCCGGGCAGCTCGCCGAAAGCTGATCAGAGCGATGTCGAAAAAATCAGCACGCACCAGCACCACAACCCCCGCCACCCAACACCTCGACAAGCTCGGCGTTGCTTACCGGTTGCACAGCTATGACTTCGATCCGGGAGACCTCGGCATTGGCGAGCAGGCGGCGAAAGCCCTGAACATCGCCCAAAATCGTATCTTCAAGACGTTGATGGTGGTGATCGACGGCAAAACACTGGCTGTCGCCCTCTCCCCGGTCCACGCCGAAACCCAGATGAAAGCTCTGGCAGCCGCTATTGGGGGCAAGCGTGCTGCCATGGCGACAATCGCTGAAGCCGAACGCGTCACCGGCTATGTCAAAGGCGGCATCAGCCCCTTCGGTCAGCGGCAAAAACACCGAACCGTAATCGATCGAACCGCGCTGAACCAAAAAACGATCTTCGTGAATGGCGGTCGGCGAGGCCTCCAGATCGAGCTTGCCCCCGAAGATCTGATCGACGGCTTGGAAGTGATCCCTGCCAATCTGGTGCGCTAGCGCCTTTCCGGAATCCGGTCAACGCCGTAGCAGGACGTCTTTTGCCTGGTTCAACTGAGCGGCCAAATAGCTCGATCCGCCATGATCCGGATGCAGCTTGTTCATCAGGCGCCGATGGGCCTCCTTGATTTCCTCATCACTTGCCGTCGGTGCAATATCAAGGATCGAACAAGCCGTCTCCCTGTCCATAGCTGTGCCCGATGCCGGACCGGACTGGCCTTGCCGGTTGTCGCCCTGATCACCGGCCACATAATGCCGCCAGTCAGGCTGATGACGATCGAGGAATGTCTCCAGGAGCGGCACGGACCGCGGATCATCCCGCTGACAATCCATGAGAAGCTGCAATAGGTCCTGTAGCCCGAGGGAGCTGAGAGAACGTCCTATGAAAGGACCTTTGAGCACATCCCCTTCCAGATCGCCGGTTTGATGGTCCAAGGTCATGGAGAGCATGTCGGTCACGATTTCGGACGTCTTGCCCGGATGGCTTTGCCCGGACGCGGATGTGCCGCCGGTACCGGCCCAGCCGTAACCGCTCGAGCCATTGTTTCGAAGGGCGCGCAACGCCATGATCGCGGCACCCACCGTAATGATCGCAAGGCCGATGCGTCCGGTAAGCAGAAGGCCGGTCCCGGCTAGTGCTGCAAAGGTGGCGGTAAAGGTGCGAATGGCGCGGGCGAGCGTCGCCGGCTGAGCCCTGACGAACATATGGAGGCAAAAGCCCAAGATGACGAGCAGCAAGACGCTGGCGAGAAACAAGTTCATCACTCAATCAACCTGGCTGGCGATTAGCTTGACCGCGTGGCCGGAACGCCGGGACAGATCGGCCAGTGCCTTCCGTCCTCCGGCAGCATAGGCGGCGACAGCACCCAGCAAATCCCGCAACTGCTCCGGACTGTTACCATCGAACCGGCAATGAGCCCCTTTGGTCAGCTTGGCAATATGACGAAAGGCCCGCTCGGCTTCGGGCTTGTGGCCTTCCTGAAACATGAAGGCACGGACACCGAGAATGCCGAGTTGGCCGGCGATCTGGCCAAGCTCATCGAGATCCTCTTCAAACGCATCGCCAACAAACACCAGGGCGGAAACGCGTTTTCGCTCCGTTTCCTTGATGGCGTGCTGCAGGATACGCCTGATCTTGGTTTGTCCGGCGAGGCACATGACCGATGTCATCAGCGTCACCAGATCACTCGGGTTGTCGACCCAGCGGCTCGCCTTGCACTCATTGAAGCCGCGATAATACATGAGCTGAACGTCCAACCCGCCAAGAGCCGCGGTTTCCAGAAACATCTGTCCCTGGACCTGGCAGGCCTGATCCCAACTCGGTTCGCGGGATGCCGTCGCATCCATCGCAAAGATCAATCTGCCGCGTCCACCACCGGAAACGGGCGGCGGTGTCTTGGCGACGTCATTCAGAAAGGCCTGAACGGCATCATGCGCGTCATGCGCCTTCGGCAGGTCGCCTCGGCCCGTGCCGTCGCCAGCTCCTTGCGATGACTGATCGGGTTTGATGGGTTTGTCATTCATGGCTCTTATGTTGGTCTGCTCTGGCTAAGTTCCAGGCTGAAAAATGAATCTATCAGTTGTCTTCGCAGCGGCAGGTTACGTCTGATCGCCGGATCTATCGATGTTCCCCGTATTTTTCTCTGATCTTCTTAGGCTTAATGGCTTTTCCCAGAAAGCCGAGCATACCCCACGATGAGATCGTTACCAACAGGAGGCCGTGGCAAAGCAAGGCCGTAGTAATCGCCGGCGTCCAATCGATACCATCGAAGTTGAGCATGGTGGCCCAGGCAGCCTGCGGCGGCCCAAGGCCAGCTATACCGCTGATCGGCAAGGCGAAGGCCAGGTTGCTAGCCGCGCTCGCCATTGCCAGCGGCAAAAACGCAATGTCGGCTTCTATGGATAAGGCGGTCAAATAGGCAATGACGGCATGGGTTAGCCAAATCGAGCAGGTCAGAACAAAGATCGGCACCCGCCTGGTTGCGGGGCGCGCCATTCTCACGCCGAAACTAAGCTGCTCGGCGAGCACATCGAGCTTCGGCCAGGGACGCATCAATCTTCTGAGACCGGGAAGCCAATCGATCATGAGCATCGGCAGGGACAGGAGCATCAACCCGACAAGGCCGACAATCTCGCGACTCCAGCCGATCAGGCCGGGGGCCAGGAGATAGGCTGCCGTCAGCAGCAGGATCGCCGCAACGACGCCGAAATCCAGGAGACGGCAGAGGATCAAAATGCCGGTCCCCTCGGCGAAGGGGGTATTGAAGGCCCGTTTCATCATCACCGGAAATCCGAGTTCGCCGAGCTTGAACGGCAGAACAAAGTTCAAAAGGATCAGCCTCGTGGCAATGGCGATCATCTTCCGGGAGGGCAAGGCCATGCTGCCATTGGCGAGGATCGCGAAACGCCAAGCCCTGATCACCTGAATGGCGACGGCGAGCAGTGCAGCGAGAGCCAGAAGCCGAATGTCCGCCCTGCTGGCTGCTTTGACGAGAGCCTGGCCTGCTCCATCCCGAAGCAGCCACCAAAGCACCAGACCGGTGATGCCAAGGGCAAGGAGCGCCGATATCAGCCTTTTGACAGTCGATCCGGCCAACTGTCCATCAATCCGCTTTTTGGCCGGTGACCTTTTCCTTGATGAGAACCTTGGGCTCGATGCCCGTAGTATGGGAATTGATCATCTCGCTTAGCAGGCCGAACAACATGATCTGCACGCCGACGACCACCGCCAGCGCACCGAAGAGCAGCATCGGCCGACCGCCGATATGGGCGCCTGTGAAAAGCTTCAAACCGGAGAGGTAACCAAGCGTCGTCATCCCCAGGCCCAAAAGGATAATGCCTATCATGCCGAAAAGGTGACCCGGCGTTCTCGAATAGCGGGTAATCGTGAGCACAGTCAGCAAGTCGAGGAAACCGCGAAGGAACCGTTTGAAACCGTATTTCGATCGTCCGTATCGTCGCGGGTGATGGGCGACGGGGACTTCACCAACCTTGAAGCCCAGGGAATGAGCCAGCACCGGCACGTAACGGTGCATTTCGCCGTAGAGGTCTACGCTGTCGAAAACTTCCCGCCGATACGCCTTGTAGCCACAATTGAAATCATGAAGCTGTATGCCCGACAGCAGGCTCGTAACCTTGTTGTAGAGCCAGGATGGCCAGGTCTTGGACATCGGATCATTGCGCCGTTCGCGCCAGCCGGAAACTAGGTCGTAGCCGTTCTGCATGGCATCGATCAGGCGCGGCAGCTCCGCAGGATCGTCCTGAAGGTCGGCATCCATGGTCACGATGATATCGCCGATCGCCGCTTCGATACCGACATTCAGTGCGGTTGCCTTGCCGAAATTGCGGCGAAGACGGATCGCCGTCACCAGCGTATGCTCGTTGGCGAGGGCCTGCAGGACGGGCCAAGATCCATCCCGGCTGCCGTCGTCGACATAGATCAGCTCACATAAATCGACGTCATGCGCCTCTGCGACGGACAGGATCTGTTCCGTGAGAATAGGCAGCGACTCATGCTCTTCAAATACAGGCACGACGATACTGACACGAGCCGGCTCGTCGGCAGTCTGTTGCCAAGAGCCCATTGGCGCCTCGTCACGGGCTTTAGCGACAGCCACCTGTGTTCTCCTTGATAAGCTCGAAGGCCAGTTCATAGCTTCTGTTCGATGAGCGATATAGAGGCGCCTCGGTGCTGCCGCTTTCGCGAACAGCATCCGGCGATACACCCAACTCGCCCTCGGCGAACCGACGGATTGCGTGCCGCCTCGACGGAGCATGAGCATCATCTGCGCGCCATGCCAGGAGGCACATGCCTTTCAGACCATCGGGATGGTCGTCCTGGGATGGCCAAAGAGCGAGAGGAAAAGCAGGATCAATAACCCGGCTTTCGGGAAAGGCCATCTTCAGATTACCCCCCATGTGCATGCCGTCGACGACGATCGTGCCGCGATCAAACCCTACCTCCCGAAGGTCGTCGGCAAGAGCGGCAAAAGGCGCAAATTCCCGACAGCTTCCACATTGATCAGCACCTTCGAGATAGCGGTATAGCCGGGCACCGACCGACACGGCAACCAAAATGGCGATCACGCCCAGATAGAACGATATCGTTCGGCCAGCCGGTCGATGCCGTGCCAGGACGGCAAATAGAAAAAGCGGCAGGATCATGAGGGCCGGGTGCATCCAGCGTTCGGTGAAGTTCACCGCTCCGAAGAGAGGTATCAGGAGAGCGTGAAGACCCAGGATCACCAGCATGAGCCAGCCGAGAAAGCCGGGGTCTCGGCCGGTCGAAGCGGACGAATTTGCGGGAGGGTGTCTGGGACCGATCGAGACGATCGCTGCACCGAAGATAACAAGAAAGATCGGCAAAAATGGCATGGGAAACAGGATGATAGACGTCAAAAGGGCCAAGCCGCCCTGGATCGCCAGATCGATGAAGCCGAGATTGTCCGGAAGGGAGAGGATGCCGGTCGACACGCTGCCGGTCGACTGTCCATGGCTGAACATCCAAAAGGCCGTCGGACTGATGATCAAGGCCATGACGGCGATCGAGAGCACGCATCTCCAATCGAGAACCAGGTGGCGGTAGCCAGTGCAGATGAGGCAGGTCAGCGGCAGTCCGACGGCCAGCATCACGAAATTCCATTTCGCGAGCATGCCGACTCCGAAGCACAGGCCCAGCAGCAGATAACGGACAGTCGTCGGCTGTTGCGAGAGCTTGGTGAAGACCAGGACCGAGGCCGCGATCATGGTGCCCAACGCGGTCGTATGGGTCAGATCATGATGAGCGAAGTAGGCAAAGACATAGATCGCCCAGAAGGACAGGACCGAAAGGGCGGCAAGCCGGCGATCGTCAATCCACGAAAGGGCAGCGAGGTAGAGGAAGCCATAGGTAAGTGCGAGGAGGCTGTATCGAACAATGCTCACGGCTAGAACGCCCGGCCCGACCCAATCTACAACGGGAACCAGCAGCCAGGTAAACAGCGGCGGCTGGCGAAAACGGTAGCCGAGCGCCCAATGCTGGGCGAACAGAATTTGCTCGGCATCATCGATGCCCAGCGTTGGGCTGAGATTCAGACGAAGCGCAAAATGAACCGCAAGATAGGCGAGGACAAGGCAGCAAACCGCCGGCGCATGGGCGAGCCATTCGTGGGCATGGTCCGACGGCTTCACCGCTGACATGGCGCCGGATTTACGGGGTGACGTCCAAAATCCTATGCGTTGCATCAACTTTCGCGTCATTTGCTTTCGACGCGCGTTGAATTACACGATTCAAGACAGGGATACGACCCCGAAGAACGTTCTCGAACAGGTTTTCAAGGCGAGCTACCTGGAGACCGCCCCACATCGCTCCTCAGCTCAGCCGCCCAAGTGATACCCGCGCCCATCATGGTCGGGTGAGGAAGCGGAGCTGAACAGGTCAGTGCCCAGGATAGCAAGCCTCAAAAAACCAGGCGTCCAGACCAGCCGAGTACATGGGCAAGCAGCATATAGCCGACGGTCATGCTTCCTGCAGCGGCGATGAGACCGACCAAGAATAGGAAGACGACATTGCCAGGTGTGTCGAGGGGGTGCTGGCGCTTGTCCAGTGCCAGGCGTGCCCGTGCCCGGCGTTCCTTACCCGCAACGATTGTGATGTAATATCGGCCAAAGATAAGAGGGACACTCATCCTGATGTTGAGCGGATGTTCCGAGGTCCATTCACGACCGGCATACTGAACATTGTTCTTGGTTGGCTGGCTATCCGCCGAAGCGGGCAGGGCTTGGCTGTCAGCACGCTTGCCTGCGCCTTCTTTGAATCCTCCAGCGGGTGCTGCAATCGCCTGTTCCATGCCGCCGAACTCCTTTCACCTTCGCCGAACCGCCACGCTCGCGATTGGATGGGTCAGGTCATGGAGTATCGTCGATGCGCGTTAAGCGAACGTTAACAGCGCCGCAAATCTTAAGATTGCGACCGAGACCGGAGAAAAACCGGACATCGGCAGATCGCTTAGTAGGTCGCCCGTCCGCCCGAAAGATCGAAGACCGCGCCTGTCGTAAAGGAGTTTTCGGCTGACACGATCCAGGTCACCATCGAGGCGATTTCTTCGACCGTGACAAAGCGCCCGCGCGGTATCTTGCTCAACATGTAGTCGATAAACTCCTGCTCGATCTGATCGAAGATACGGGTCTTCGCGGCAGCAGGCGTGATGCAATTGACGGCGATGTCATGGGCGGCCAATTCCTTGCCCAGAGCCTTGGTGAGGGCAATGACACCGGCCTTGGCTGCCGCATAGGGGCTCGCCGTCGGGTTTCCTTCCTTGCCGGCGATGGATGCGGTCGAACAAATCCGTCCGTAATTCTGCTCGATCATTTGCGGCACCACCGCGCGGCAGCAGTAGAAGACCGCGTTCAAGTCAATGTCGATGACCTCGCGCCAGGCATCCGGCGGGTAGTCCCAAAGATTGGCGTTGGGTCCGGCGATGCCTGCATTGTTCACCAGAATATCGATGCCGCCGAATGCCTGGTTGGTCTTGTCCCGTGCCGCCTCCACAGCTGCGAGGTCGGTGAGATCCACCGGCATACTGATCACCTCGCCCGCCGTGACCAGCTCATCCCGTGCCTTGTCGGTGATCGCCTGGTCCCGATCCCAAAGGCTCACTTTGGCCCCGGAAGCCAGGAAACGTTCGGCAATCGCCCGGCCGATGCCCTGCCCACCGCCGGTTACCACCGCGCGCTTTCCTTCAAGGTCGATCTTGTTCATGCCGCCATCCTTTCGCTAAGCCCCCGCTACCTGTTCGTTCTATAACCGGGCTGAGCAAGATGCCAGCCGTCGCCAGGCTTCATTCAGGGCGTCAAGATCGTTGAGGTCCCTGCCATCTTGAGCTAAGGGGAAATAGCCGAAATACCGGCTGCTCGACGTTCAATCCGATAACTTCCGTGAGAGGTAGTCTTGATGTCAAGAATTTGCTGGGTCGCCGCCGCGCTTGCTCTGGGGATGACAATGGCCGGGGCTGATCGGACGCTCGCTCAAAGCAGCCCTGCTTTGAACGGTCCCATCGTTGGTGATCCGGCAAGAGGTGAGCAGATCTTCAAAAAATGCAAGCAATGTCACACAGTCGAACCGAACCTGAAAAAAGTCGGCCCCAGCCTTGCCGGGGTCCTGGGGAGACGTCCCGGCGGTGTCGAGGGCTTCGGCTATTCGCAGGACATGATTGCATTCGGTGCTGCCGGCAATATTTGGAGCAAGGAGACGTTGGATGTCTTCTTGACCAAGCCACGCAACCTGATCAGA
The DNA here is from genome assembly GCA_965204405.1 of Geminicoccaceae bacterium. Taxonomy (GTDB): domain Bacteria; phylum Pseudomonadota; class Alphaproteobacteria; order Geminicoccales; family Geminicoccaceae; genus JANQPX01. The sequence goes on along the minus strand of CBDBEN010000005.1, from coordinate 1,764,327 downwards.
CAAACAAAAATGGCATTTCCAGGCCTCAAGAAAGAAGCCGACCGGGCTGATCTTATCGCTTATTTGACGCAATTCTGACGGTGATGACGATAGATTACAGGACGGGGAAAGCATTCTCCGAAGACCCCTATTTGATTTGCTACGGACAGGATCTGCCTCTTCTTCGGACGTAGTTGTCTTTTGAGGCCCGCGAACTCCTGGAAGAATGACCACCTGCTTTGGCCCGCCTGAATCTTTTGGATCATATGAGCAACTTCGGTGCGCTGCGGAATTGCTGCTGCTGAAGGGAATGCCTTGAGGCAGCAGATCTGCCAGATCATGACAGGATACGGCACAGGAGTGGCTTCCTTCGGATTATGCTTGCCCTTGAAGCTGATCATCGAGCTCCCAAAATCGCAAGGTCACGTTGCCCAACACCTCCCAAAGCTGAAGAAACCGCCAAACTCGCCGAGGGAAACAGGAATGAGTGTTTTCGCTTTTCCCATGGTGAAACTGATGACGTGGGATCACGAGACGTGGTTAGGTGGGTTGGGTGTGCTCGAAGGAGGGAGACAGCCATGACCGAAGCAGCAGACAGAATTCGGGCTTTGCCGATCTGGAAAGGTGCGCTCTCGATCGAACCTCTCAAAGGGGGGCTCAGCAATGAGAGCTTCAAGGTCAGCGACGGCGGCAAGGCCTATGTCGTCCGCTTCGGTCGGGATTTTCCGTTTCATCATGTCTTTCGTGACCGCGAGGTGATGACCGGCAAGGCCGCGGCCGAAGCAGGCTTTGCCCCGGCTCTCATCCATGCGGAGCCCGGCGTCATGGTGCTGGCTTACATCGATGGCAAAACCCTCGGAACCGACGACGTAAGAAATGAAATCCCGAGGATTGCCGATCTCACCGCGCGTTTTCACCAGACCATGCCCCACTATGTCAGCGGCCCCGGCTTCATGTTCTGGCCGTTTCACGTCATTCGCGACTACGCCCATACGCTGAACGCCGGCAACAGCCGTATGGTTCCGAAGCTCCACGGTTATCTGGCGCTTGCCGAAGAGCTGGAGCGCGTGCAGGTACCACTGCCTATCGTCTTTGGCCATAATGATCTGCTGCCGGGCAATTTTATCGATGACGGCGAGCGCCTTTGGCTGATCGACTTTGAATATGGCGGTTTTTCAACCGCGATGTTCGATCTTGCCGGAATTGCCTCCAATGCCGAGTTCGATCGCGAGCAGGCAGCCATGCTGCTCGCCCTCTACTTCCAGCGGCAGCCGGATAGCGACATGGTCAGAAGCCATGCGGCCATGCAATGCGCCTCGCTCCTGCGCGAAGCGATGTGGAGTATGGTGTCCGAACTCTACCTGGATGCACCCGGCGCCGACTATGTCGCTTATACCCAGGAAAATCTGGATCGGCTCGATGTGGCCGTCGACGCCTATCGCTCGAGCTACGGCGGGACGTAGGACGATGGACGACCTCTTCATGACGACCGTGACCGGCCTTCGATCATGACACTGCCCAAGCAGGCGGACATCGTGGTGATTGGCGGCGGAATCATCGGCTGCTCCACCGCCTATCATCTCGCGCGCGACCACAAGGCCGATGTGGTGCTGCTGGAACAGGGCCAGCTGACCTCGGGATCCACATGGCATGCAGCGGGCCTTGTGGGACAGCTGCGGTCGTCCGCCGGCATCACCCAGCTCCTGACCTATTCGGTCGATCTGTACAAACGCCTGGCTGAGGAAACCGGGCTGGAAACCGGCTGGAAGATGACCGGCTGTCTGCGCCTTGCCTGCAACGAGAATCGCTGGATCGAGTTCAAGCGCCTGGCCACAACCGCCCAAAGCTTCGGCATGGAGATGCATCTTCTGTCACCTGCCGATGTCAAAAAAATATGGCCGTTGATGCAGGTGGACGATCTGGTAGGCGCAACCTTCTTGCCGAGCGATGGCCAGGCCAATCCTTCCGATATCACCCGGTCGCTTGCCAAAGGAGCCGTGATAGCGGGGGCTCGCCTGATCGAGGGCGTGCGCGTGACCGGCTTCCAGATTGACGGCAAGCGGATCAAGGCGGTCGAGACCGCCGGTGGCCTCATCCTTTGCGATAAGGTGGTCAACTGCGCCGGCCAGTGGGCACGCCAGGTGGGGGCGATGGCGGGGGTGGTGGTGCCGCTGCAGCCGGTGAAGCACCAATATGTCATCACCGAGCCGATCGATGGCATCGAGCCTTCCACTCCAACCGTCCGCGACCCCGACCGTTTCACCTATTTCAAGGAGGAAGTCGGCGGGCTGGTGATGGGCGGCTATGAGCAAAACCCGATCCCCTGGAGGGTCGATGCGATCCCCCCTGACGTTCAGTTTCAGCTGTTCGACGATGATTGGGATCATTTCGAGCAGCATATGACCCAGGCGGTTGCACGCGTGCCGGCATTGGAGACGGCAGGCGTCAAGCAGATGATCAACGGGCCGGAGAGCTTCACGCCTGACGGCAATTTCATCCTCGGCAGGGCACCGGCCTGCGACAACATGTATGTTGGTGCGGGCTTCAACGCGTTCGGCATCGCATCCGGCGGCGGAGCGGGCTGGGCGCTTGCCGATTGGGTCGCAAGGAGCGAGGCGCCACTCGATTTGTGGACGGTGGACATTCGCCGCTTCTCATCGCTGCACAACGATCGCGCCTGGGTTGCCGAGCGGACGCTCGAAGCCTACGGCAAGCACTACACGCCTGGTTTCCCCCATGAGGAATTTCAAAGCGGACGCGAAAAGATCGTCTCGCCGCTTTATGAGCGTTTGCAGAAACATCGAGCGGTGTTCGGCTCCAAACTCGGCTGGGAGCGTCCCAACTGGTTTGCCCCCGACGACATGGCGGCCGAAGACGTCTACGCGATGGGACGCCAAAACTGGTTTGAGCCGGTCGGCCAAGAGCACAAACTGGTGCGCGAACAAGTCGGGATCTTCGATCAGTCCTCCTTCGCCAAGTTCGAGCTTGCCGGCAGTGATGCCGAAGCTGCGCTTGATTGGCTATGCGCCAATGACGTCAGCAAGCCGGCCGGCCGGCTGACCTACACCCAAATGCTGAACGCCAGGGGCGGAATCGAGTGCGATCTGACGGTGGCCCGTCTCTCCGAGACTGTTTTCTACATCGTGACCGGCACCGGTTTTCGCACCCATGATGCTGCCTGGATCGAGGAGCATCTTCCCGAAAGCCTCGATGCGCGGTTCAGCGATGTGACCGAGCAATTCGGCACGCTGTCGCTCATGGGACCGAAATCCCGCGACGTGCTCCAGGCAGTGACCGAGACGGACTGCGGCAACAAAGCCTTTCCCTTCGGCCATGTCCGATTGATCGCGATCGCCGGATACGAGGTACGAGCCCTTCGCATCACCTATGTCGGCGAGCTTGGTTGGGAACTGCATATGCCGATCGGCGCAGCAGGCGATATCTTCGATGCTCTAATGGAGGCGGGCCAGACCCACGGCATCGCACCGGTCGGCTATCGAGCTTTGGAGTCGCTCCGTCTGGAAAAGGGATATCGCGCCTGGAGCTCGGACATCACGCCCAATGACAATCCATTCGAGGCCGGCTTGGGATGGGCAGTGAAGCTCAGAGCCAACACCGGTTTTTTGGGCCGGGAGGCGATGACCACGGCATCTCTGTCAGTGCCGAAAAAACGCTTTGCCGGTTTCACCACGGACGATCCGGACGTCGTCCTGCTTGGCCGCGAAACCATTCTCCGCGACGGTGACTTTGCGGGCTACCTCACCAGCGGCGGCTTCGGCTACACCATCGGGCTGCCCATCGGCTACGGCTATGTGCGCAACGCCGACGGTGTCACCTCGGATTATCTGGAGCGTGGCCGCTATGAGCTGGTGGTCGCCACCGAACGCGTGCCCGCCCAGATCCACCTGGCACCAATCTACGATCCTGCAGGCAAGCGCGTTAAGGCCTAGTGGTCACGCCACTGGCAGAATGCTGACGGAATAAACGTCCATTTACTGCCTTAGGCGTTTGTCCTCTGCCATAGGGCCGGCTAGGTTGGTTTCGTTGATGATCTCGAAGGGGGAAAAGGCGAATGAGTTCCGCGGGCAAGGTAGCGATCGTGACAGGTGCGGGTTCGGGCGTTGGGCGAAGCGTTGCCCTGGCCTTGCTGGGTGACGGCTATCGCGTTGCCCTCGCTGGAAGACGCGAGGAGGCCTTGAAAGAGACGGCCGCCGCTGCTTCGTCGGCGGCGGAAAGCTTGGCCGTGCCGACCGATGTCACCGATCCTGCTTCGGTCAAAGCCCTGTTCGCCAAGACCAAGGAGGCCTTTGGACGCCTCGACGTTCTCTTCAACAATGCGGGAACCGGTGCACCTCCTGTTCCCCTGGAAGAGCTGACCGTGGAGCAATGGCGCTCGGTGGTCGACGTCAATCTGAGCGGTGTCTTCTATTGTACCCAAGAGGCCTTCCGATTGATGAAGGACCAGGACCCGCGAGGCGGCCGCATCATCAACAACGGTTCGGTCTCCGCCTATGCGCCACGCCCGAATTCGGCCCCCTACACCGCGACCAAGCACGCGATCGGCGGCCTCACAAAGTCGACCTCGCTGGATGGGCGGAAATACGACATCGCCTGCGGCCAGATCGATATCGGCAATGCCTATACCGAAATGGCCGCCCGCATGGCTGACGGGGTGATGCAGGCCAATGGCGAGATCGCTGCAGAGCCGCTGATGGATGTCGACCATGTCGGCCACGCGGTGTTGCACATGGCGAGCCTGCCGCTGGATGCGAATGTTCTGTTCATGACGGTGATGGCCACCAAAATGCCCTATGTCGGCCGGGGATGACGTGTTGGGCGGGGGAGAGGGCTGGATCGACCTGTCCTGAAAAATGCGCTAGAGATCCGGCTCCGAAACCTCATCACCGTCGATCTTGAACCGGCAGGTCAGCTTGGCCTCGCGGATACAACGCGTCTCGGTTCTCCGGCCGGTTGCCGCCTCGAAGAACGCCGCAACCGCACCACAGATGCATGGCTCCTTTCTGACCGCGGCAGCGACCGGGCAGCTATGGCTTTGCACGATCAGGCCATCGCCGCAGGATTTCAGCTCGGTCGCCGCACCCATATCGTCGACGATGCGTCTCGCAGCCGCCAGACGCTCGTCGAAGGTCGCATCATCTGACAGCGGCAGGTGGGCTGCCATCTCGCCGCCGATATCGAGCATCAGCGCCTTGATCCCGGCAGGCGGCAAATACCTGGGCAGTGCACCGAGCAGAAGCTCCACCAGGGGTCGATAGGCGGTCGAGACGGTGTCTTCATGTCCGGGGACGATCTCATATTCAACGGCGGGCTTGCCGGCGCGGCCGGAGCGGCGCATGGATGCTTGCCGGACCAGCCCCTGCCCCACAAGCTGCCCGAGCGGCACCACCACCGCATTGCGGCTGATACCCAAGCGCTCGACCAGCTCCGCAGTGGTCAGATTGCCCCGCCGGAGGTGAGCGAGAATATCGTCGCGTGTCGTCATGTCTGATATCATTGCCCCATAAGCTGCCCTCAGAGCAACAATTTTCGCCATACTAACCATTTTTATGGTCATAATTGCTAAAATGTGATTTAATGCTCTGGCATCCAACAGAGTTGCTTATGTAACAAATCCATAGGAGGTTTTCACAATGCGCCTGGCAATCACGGCCACTCTCCTCATTCTCTCCGGCTCGATCGCGATGGCGGGCCCCGATCGGGTGGAGCTGCCGGCTGACTATAAGGACAGTTTCGTCGAGTTCCCGATGGTCAACCGCGAAATGCACGACACGCAGCTCGGTACTCTTTTTGCCAATCGCGATGCTCTGCAGGGCATCGTCACCGGCGAGTTTCCCTCTGGTTCCGTCATGATTTTCGATGTCTACAAAGCCAAGCTCGATGCCGATGGCGAAGCAATCCTCGACGAGAACGGCCTGCGTATTCCCGATGCCCACGCCGTGACGGCGGTCATGGAAAAGCGAGACGGCTGGGGTGCCGATATCCCTGAAGATATCCGTAACGGCGATTGGGACTATTCGACCTACAAGGCGGACGGCAATTTCGTCGAGAAAGACTTCTCAACCTGCTTTGAATGCCACCTGCCCCTGGCTGACGAGGATTTCGTTTTCTCCAATGCCTGGTCGGGCACCGAGTAGCCGCCCCGATCGAGATAGCTGGGCGACGGCACCGCATTCGTTGGATGCGTGTGTCATGCGCCCAGCCTCTTCGATCCAATGTCTTGCTGGCCGACCTTCGCGTTCGGCGAAGGTCTGGCCGCCACCAGCCAGTACCCCCCTGCCATGAAAACGGCGCCTGAAAGTGTATTGCCGAGGGTCACCCAAAGCAGGTTTCGCCCGGCAGCGGCAAGGGTCAGCGTCTCCGGATGCTCGGACAGCAATGCCGTGGCGAAGATTGTCATGTTGGCGACGCTGTGCTCGAAGCCCGCGGCAATGAAGGCGTAGAGGCACCAGAAGATCAGGATGCATTTAGCGGCATCGCTCCTGGTGCGCGCCGCCGTCCAGATGGCAAGGCAGACCAGCCAGTTACAGAGCATGGCGCGCATGACCAGTTCCAGCGCCGGCGCCTGCATCTTCTTTGCGGCAACGGCATGAAGCAGATCGTCACCGCCCGTCCGCGAGACCTCACCGCCGCCACCGGCCACGAAGAGCAAGGCCAGAAAGGCTGAACCGCACAGATTCCCAAGCCAAGTCGCACCCCAGCAGCGGCAAAGCTCGGCGGTCGACACCGTCCGGGCGAGACGGCCAAAGGCCATGTACATGGTGTGGCCGGTAAACAGCTCGGAACCGGCGAACACCACGAGCGTCAGCGCAATGCCGAAACTCGCTCCCATGACCAGGCTGCGGATCGACGGATCAGCTGGCTGGCCGACAGAGAAGATCAAGAGGATCCCCATCCCGACATAGGCGCCGGCCATCATGGCGGCGACCCAGAACCCGAACGGGTTTTCGCTTAGATGATCCGCTTTGGTGCGAGCAAGACCGGCAAACTCGAGGACGGTTTCCGACGGTTTCATGACGCTGCTGCCTGCCTTTGAGAAGGATGAGGCTGTTCGCGATCCAGGAAAATCGGCATGGTCCAGAGAACAGCACATACCACCGCAGCCAAGAGAAAGCCGAAGCCCAGCCGCTCCTGGTCGGCCACGAGATAGGCGTTGCAGATCCTGATGGGCGCATGGGTGTAAAGAAACGCCATCACGCCGAGCATCGAGACAGCTTGCGCCTTCAAGAACCCACGAAGGAGCGGATGCGCCTTAGGCCATCCGATCGCGAGGGGAGCACCGATCAGGCCGGGAACGGTCACGAACTTGGCCAACTCCATCCAGTCGTCGACCAGCGCGGCATCGATGGATCGAGGAAGCATCCAAAAAGCCATCGTGAAAATCGCTGCCAAAATCAATGCCAGGCTGCCCCTGGTCCAGGCCCAGCCGGACTGTCGTCTCCTGTTGATGAGAGCGCAGGCCCCCATCCCACCGGCCAGCGCCAGCAGCGGTAGCTGCAGCAAAACATGGGTCACAGGATCAGCTTCAAGAGAATCCCGGAATAGCCAGCATGCTGCGATCATTGCCGCTGCCAAGGAAAGGAGCGTCTTCGGGCTCAAGAACGTTTCCCTGCGGCGAGGGCAGCGCCGTCGATATCGTCGATATCGAAGATCCGGATCAACCGCCCTGCCCTGTCGATCAGATGCAAGGCGGCATTGTGCTCAAAACCGCCGAATTCGTCCGGGATCACCTGGACGCCGAAACTGTCCAGCAGAACCGCAAGGTCTCTCGGATCGGGACGGGCAATCGTCCAGACCTCACCATCCGCGTCATGCAGTTCGCCATAAGCGGCCATCGCCTCTCGGTCGTCGTAGCCCGGGTCAAAACTGACGGACATCAACCGGACACGATCGGCTAATCCTTCCTCAACCAGCCGATCGCGGAGCCGTGCCATCGACTCACCCGCTGCACGGCAGATGGTCGGGCAGGTGGTATAGATGAATTCGGCAAAGGCGATGGTATCGCCCGGTGTTCCGAGCACGACGTCCCGCCCATTCATATCCTCGAGAACGAGGTCTGGAAGATCCGGCTGGGTGGCGGCAACATCGAGCCGCCTCGCCCCTTCCGTCGTCAATGCTCCGAGGCCGTCCGTCGCCTGCCAAAGCGCGTAGCAGCCAATGACCAAGATCGAGAGCGAGGCGAGTGCTGCATGCATGAAGTCGTCTCCAGCTTTCGGCATCAGCCTTATTGACTTTCAGCCGGTTCCATCCCTGCCCTCCGCCCAACCACCCGCAGGTTTTCGACCATATCGGATGGTTGGGGTGGGGCAGGACAAACACGCCAAGTCAACGCATGGGCCGGCTTTCGGCCAGCATTTCAGCATCACGCCTGCCCAGCCCGAAGGCAAAGCGGATCACGAAGATCAGCGTTGCAGCCACCACCAGGACGGCGAAGGCCGTTGCAATCCGATCCTGTAGGAACCAGGCCTCCAAATGCACCGCCCAGCGGCGCGGCACCGAGAGAGCGCCGGAGATAAGGAACATCAGCGTGAAACCGGCGGCGCCGACGACATAGCTCCAGAACACGCCGCGATCGAGGCCGCTGAGCCCGGCCGACTGTGCATCTCTGACCAGCCAGGCCATGAATCCGAAGCTCATCGCGACCTCACCGAGCAGCAGATAAATGTGGAAATGTCCGGGCACCCACTGAGTGTTGTGCATCAGCCTATTGACCGAGATCATGCCGTCGATGATCGCAGGCGCGGAGCCGACCGACCATCCGGCGACGCCGAGAACGAGCATGGCTGACGCCAGATCCCAGCGAATGCCGGATCCGCGAAGATAGAGGCAAAGGGAGAACGCCGTGACCGCCAGGAGCGGAATGCCGGAGAGATAGGAGATGACCTGGCCCATCACCAGCATCCAGGCCGGCATGACCGCATCCTGCAGTAGATGATGGGGATAGACCGCCATCACGAACAGCAGCACGGACAGCCAGGCGACGACGAACAGGCGGGTCGTCTTCCAAGGCCGGCCGGTATAGGCGGGGATGATCTCGTAGACGGCGACGACCGCCATGTAGATAGAGGCATTGATGAAGACATGGCCGAAGAAGAAGATCATGTTCTTGGCGAACAGAGCGTCCACAGCAAAGGCCGGCACATACAGGTTGACCAGGCTGGAGACGAGGACGGCAGCCCCAACGACGATGCCGATCGTGTTGAAGACGGTCACGGCGGCAGCGGCGATCACGGTCGCTGGCGGTGCATCATTCGCATCTTCGCTGCCGAAGGCGACAGGCAGACCGAGTGCCCGGGAAAAGCTGCCATAGACGGCGATCAGCTGGCGTCCGATTTCGAGATAGAACAGCAAGAAACCAATGCCGATCGCCGTATAACCGAGGATGAAGGAAGCAGCGGCGCCGGCCTCCCAGGCGCCGCCGGAAATCGCCGGCAGGGGAAAGAGGAACGTCCAGGCACCACCATAGCCACCAATGAAAATGCCGCCCAGGATCAGCACCACGCCGAGCAGAAAGAACCCGAGGAAGACCCAGAAAACGCCGGAGGTCAGCGGGACATGGCGGCCGAGGAAGTACCAGAGAATAGCGGCGCCCGTTAGCCCGGCCGTGCCGACCATGCCGGCGCCATGGGCGGTCAGGATCTGGTAGAAAAGCACCGGATCGAGAGAGATCATGCCACCTTGCGCTGCCCGCATGATCAAGCCGAAGACCATCATCAAGGCAAAGACGATACCGGCAAGCAGCATGGTGAATTTAACCGCATCGGTCTGGGGCGCAAACGGCGCGCGTCCGGCAAAGGATCGTGTGTTCATGGTCTAGGGGTCCTCAATTCGCGACGACGTTGAATTCGGCGATCATGTCGTGATGGGCGATGCCGCAAAACTCCATGCACAGCACCTGATACCGTCCCGGCTGCTCGAATACATACTCGACCTGATTGACGTAGCCGGGCATGGCCTGGACCTGAACATGCAGCCTGCCATCCGGCCCGTAGATGCCGAGACCGTGATTGACATCTTCCGCATGGGCGTTGAAGACGATCGTCCGATCTGCAGGCACCTCCTCGACGTCGATCTCCCAATACCATTGACCACCGGTGGCGTTGACGGTGACCACGTCATCGGCGGCGGAAACGGCGTGCGGCCATGACCAAAGGGAGCCTAGGGTGACCACCATGCCCAGAATGACCAATCCCCAGATCAACGACGTACGGCGGCCGGCAAGGTTGCCTTGCAACGCCGCCTTATCACTCCGACGAACCGCATCGATGAAGAACCAGGCAATCACTGCCATCAGGTTCAGCGAGATCAGGAGCACAAGCAATTGCATGGCGTTGTCGCCTCCGTTGTTTAAATAAGTATTTTGAAAGCGTATTTAAAAAGCTTCGAACTTGCCTTGTCAACCCGAACCGGTCAGAATCAACGCATGCAAATCAGCTCGTTCTCGGATTACACCTTGCGGATCCTGCTTTATCTCGCGGTGGCGGGCGATCGTCAGGTGACCAGCCGCGAGATTGCGGAGCGCTACGATCTGTCCTTCGACCATATCGCCAAAGCGGCACAATTGCTGACGCGGGAAGGCTACGTCGCTGCGGTGCGCGGCCGCGGCGGCGGCCTTAGACTGGCGAAACCACCCGACGAGATTTCGATCGGTGCCATCCTACGCGTGACGGAGGCGGGCTCTGGCCTGGTGGAATGCATGCGTCCCGGCCCGACCAAATGCGTCATCGCCCGCATCTGCGGCCTAGCTCCGATCCTCGCCGATGCGAACGAGGCGTTCTACCAGAACCTGGACACCAAAACCCTCGCCGACGCACTGCCGGACTACCGGGCATTGGCCGAAACATTCGTGGCGAAGGCCTAATTATCCTTGTACGGCACGCCAAGCCGGAAAAGCCTGCTTGTGGCCTAATGCGGAGGTCGCCCCGATCAGTAGCTCCTCCTTTCCAAGGAGGAACTCCAGGATCGAGAAAGCACGATGTAGGTAGGGGCGGACAGCGAGAAATAGACCGGCGGGGAATCAAATCCCGCAAACAGATGGCGTGGCCTCACCCTTCGGCCACGAACCGTGCAGTCATCAGGTCGAGATGCCCGCCGCCGCCATTCTTGAACAATGTGATCTCGTCATCGCGCTCACGTCCTGGATGTACGCCCCGCACCAGGTCAGCATGCTCTGCCAGGATGTCGCTCTCGCCGATGATTCCGGTTTTGATTGGGATGGCTATCTCGCCGACGTCGTTGAGGGTGGATGCGCGTGAATCCACGAAAATCGACGCTCTGCGGATCGCATCATCGTCCGCCTCGCGCATGTCCTCTTTGAACGCGCCGACCAAGTCCAGATGGGTACCAGGCCGGATCCAATTACCTTTGATCAACGGCTCGACAGTTTTGGTTGCCGAGGAGATCAGGTCGGCGCGGCGGGCAGCAGCTTCCAGATCCGGTGCAAGCTCGAAGGCCAAATGGGACAGCTCTTGCCGGTTCTTGAGATCGTCGATCAACGCCTCGGCCTTGCCGGAGGTCCGGTTCCAGACAGCAACTTTCTTGAGCGACGGCCTAATTGCAGCATGGGCCATGATCAGATGCGGCGCCATGGCACCTGACCCGACCATGAGCATGATCTCGACATCTTTCCGCGCGAGATAGCTCGCGCCCAGCGCCGAGTCCGCAGCCGTTTTCCGAAGCGTCAGCGCTGTCCCGTCGAGGACCGCAAGCGGACGGCCGTCCGCCCCGCTGAAAAGACAATAGATCGCATGAACGGCCGGCAGTCCGTTGGCGTTCGGGTTATTCCAGAACCCGGTAATGACCTTGGTCCCAAGCGCCCTCCCCCTTTGCCAAGCACTCCGAAGAAAAAGAATATCCTCGCCGCCTTCCGCTGACCGCTGGCTCAGCATTTGATCCGCAGCCTCGTCGATATCGTCCAGATGATAGCGTTTCAGGGCTTCTACGAGAGCCGGATAGTCGCAGATGGCATGAATCTGCTCGGCATCGAAAAAACGCATGACATTTAATCCTCATCGACACGTGGCCAAAGGAGGAAACCATCGCCAAATCCCGCCGGTATGACAAGCCGGCATCCATGCCTTGCCATGCGCGCGCAGCCTCCCATGTCTATAAGAATACAGAAGAAACTCGAACATGCTTTTTACAGCGGGACATTTGGCAACGAGATAAGGGAGGACGTCATGAAGCTCAGCATACCGATCATCGTTGTTCTTACCGGCTTTGGACTTACAGCTTGCGACAGCAGCGGCGGCTCGGCCATTCTCGGCGGTGTTGCCGGAGCGGCAGCCGGCGGCGGCGGCTATGAATTCCATCTGAAGAAGGAGCGCGATCGGGTCGAGGCGGACTATCGGGACGGCAGGATCGACAAGAGAGAGTACGATATCCGGATCGATCAGCTAAACCGTGACTCGTTGCTCAACTGAGACCTTCCGCTTGAACCAGGACCGTTATGGTCCCCCCGCGATGCATCGGCGTTGATCCCTTTCCGCATAGCCAGCAAGTGTTCCGCAGGGCAACGTTGGTGCATCAAGGATGTCCTGATCGAGATGTCCATTCGATCAGGTAATAACTGGACAGGAAGCCCCCGTCCCCTCCCGAAAAGGTGGCGGCCAAAAGGCAACAATTGCCTAGCCTTTCCGCAAAGAGCCCCCCGAGACAAGATTGACAGATGCTAGAAACTGATTAAGCCATGGCTCTTACTGGTTGGATGTCGCCGCCTCAACAATTGGGTAATCTCTGGTTTCGATGTTTTTGACCCACAGCAAAGCTACCAAGATAAGAGCTAGAAAGCATGGACCGCTAGCGATCGCCTATATCAGGGCCAAACTGCGTTTGGAGGCCGTTGTGCTTCGCGTCTTTTGGCTTGGCAGCCGCCTGCTCGGACCGGAGCGTGCCTCCGACATGGGGGCAAGACTGATCAACGTGTTCTCAGGGCCCAAGAGTTTCGTCATGCGGCGTATCCGCCGCAATCTCAAGGTGGCCCTGCCTAATCACGATGAGGCCTCGATCGAGCGGGTGACCAGGGAAGCCGCCGCCAATCTCGGCCGCTGCATCGCCGAATATCCCCATCTCGACCATATCGCTGGTCCGGACCTGGACCGCTATATCGAATTCACCGCCGACATACCTGAAGCCGCGCCGACGCCGACGCGGCCGCCGGCCATCTATATCGGCGTGCATCAGGCCAATTGGGAAATCTTGTCATCCCTCGGCGTACCGCTCGGCAAGCCAATGACAATCGTGGTGAGCCCACTCACGAACCCTTACGTCCATCAGCTGGTTAGGAAAACCAGGCCAGCCGCCTGGGTCGAGCAGGCCGAGCGGGACAATGCGACCCGAAGCCTGATCAGATGCCTGCAGGAAGGGAGAAGCGTTGGCCTTCTCGCAGATCAGCGCTTCACGGGGGGCAAACTCGTCCCCTTCTTCGGTCACGACGCCAAGACCGCCATAGGCCCGGCGAAAATTGCGATCAAGTTCGGTTGCGATCTCGTGCCGACGCGGATTGAACGCATCGGCTCGGTCAAGTTCAAGATCACCACCTTCGCGGCCATTCACCCCGATACCAAGATCGAAGGCGAGGAAGCGCAGGCCATCGACATGATGCGCCGGGTCAATGTGCATTTCGAACGATGGATCCGCGAGAAACCAGGCGAGTGGATGTGCATGAAGCGCCGCTGGCCGAAGGAACTACATCGATCAGTAAAAATGTCGCAAGAAGCACCACTGGACCGGCTTGCCGAAAGGCCTGAAGTCGCCGCCTAAGATCATCTGCTCACGGCTTGGGGGTCTCACTCCTGATCAAGAGGAATGTCCGTCAACGCCTCTGTCTTCGACAAAGCTCCGTTTGCCTCATTTGTTTTCACCCACTAGGAGGCAACGACAAAGCGTCTCTTGCCGACGGACGAGGCTACTGATGTAGTCTTACCATTAGAAATGATAGGTGGGGTGTTCAATGCCTTCGTCCGCCCCGTCATAACGAAAACTTCTCTTTGCCATCTTGTGATAAGGTAGCCGATGCTCCCGCATAAACCCGCGGACATCGTCTTTCGACCAGCGAATGAGGGGATCGACCTTGATAAGTTGCCCCTCAACGTCGACACGGTTGCGAACGCCGCTCGGACGGGCGACGTGATAAACCGCACTGATCCAGCAGCTATAGGGGGCGAGGCAATCGTTGAGGTGCAGGAGCTGGAATGAACGACCGGGTGCATCGCGGTAGTGAACCCACATTCGCTCGCAATGATCCTTGTCGTCGGACCTGACCTCCGTCTCATGACCATCATTCATCGCAACGTTTTGCAGTCCCAGCCTATCGACAATTTGAGCCCGGTATTCGGTGCTCTCCTCGAAAACCGGCGGTCTCTGGCAAAAGATAACGGGTGTTGCCGGATCGATGTCAGAGACCATCTTCAGAACGACAATGCTGGATGCCCTCAAGGAGGCGGTAACGACGGTCTTGCCGGGAAATTTTTCTTCGATAAGGAAGCGAAGCATCCCCGGCGTATCCATGCCCGCGCTGACCGATCGGATTTCTTGCCTTAGCGTCATGTCACTCACCTCGATAGGGTCTCGACAATTAGCGTATCATGACGGCGCAATGCCGCGAAGCGGATTGTGGAACGCTGTGCTCATCAGGAGTTTACGGCATCCGCAGCGTTCGCGAATCCACTAGATACCTAACTCGTAAACCGTGCAGGCCGTAAAAAACTCTCGTGTGATTGGTAGTTGGGTCAGAAATGTGCTGACTGTCCGTGCGGCCTTCGAACTGCTGATCGGATGGAACTCCCTGCGCTCGATCGTGAAGCCTTTACCTTTCGCCGTCCTTTCGAATTCCCTGATCGTAAGCTTGTTGAGTGTCGGCAGAGTTTTCAGATCATTCCATTTGTTCGGCTTCTTCCGACCGGTTTCCTCAAGATCCCAAATACGAGGCTCGAATTCCGGCATATTATAGATCTTGGCACAAGCTTTGATGATGGCTTTGTCGGAAAAGAGGGCATGCACCCAGGGCAGTGGCACAAGACTTTCAACATGATGGCCATAGGGGTGATAGTATGGAACCCACCAGATGAGCACGCGGCCACCACGCCTCAAGACCCGCTGCCATTCGCCGATGATCGGCCGATAGGCCAGAATATGTTCAAGAACGTCAAAGCAAAGAATGAGGTCGAAGCTTTTATCCGGAAACGGAAGTCTGTCCAGTTGATCGCTATGCACGAAGTTCGGTGTCGAGCCAGTGCCGAAGTCCTTGCTGTTCTCTAGGGCTATCTCATACTGCTCGCGACTAACTTCGAAACCGGTCACGCTGGCCGCTTTACTCTTGGCAGCAAAGAAGCTGAGCTCGCCACCGCCGCACCCGAAATCGAGCACGTCTCGGCCGGCAAGGGCATCACTAGGGAAATGCTGCTCATATTGCCCCTCCAACTCCTTCTGACGCCAAGCCTGATAGTCCGAGCGGCTGAAGGAGAGAGGATTGGCGCCCGCCTCGCCAAGCTGACGGCTTAGGACACGCTGACGCGAAAGCTGGTAGCAAATTTCAGCCGCAAGACTCATGATCAAACCCGCCTAATAATATTATTCATACTCCATACTAATAAACCTTAAGGCGTGTCTATGAGAGCCGCCGGGGGGATGGAAAAGCTGAAGCCCGTTGATGGTCAAGGATCCAGCTCGCACCACGGCACCGATCGCAAGCGCGCAATGGAATGGCAGCTAGAGCACAGCCAGACCAGATTGGCGGCCTGATGGCATCTGAGCCCTTACTCTTTCTTTGTTTTCTCGTGAGACAAGAGGCCGTTAGCCAGCCTCGGCCAATAGAACCGCCTGATCCTCGGCGATCAGCTGATCGATGACCTCATCGAGTGCCTCGCCCGCCATGATCTTATCGAGTTTGTAGAGGGTGAGGTTGATGCGATGATCGGAGCAACGTCCTTGGGGGAAGTTGTAGGTGCGGATGCGCTCGGAGCGGTCGCCTGAACCGACCTGCCCTTTGCGGTCCTGGGCGCGCTCCGCATCGCGGGCGGCCCGTTCGGCTTCGTAGAGTCTGGCGCGCAGCACGCGCATCGCCTTCGCCTTGTTCTTGTGCTGGGATTTCTCGTCCTGCTGGCTCACCACGAGCCCCGTCGGCAGATGGGTGATACGCACCGCGCTGTCCGTGGTGTTCACCGACTGCCCGCCCGGACCGGACGCGCGGAAGACGTCGATGCGCAGGTCCTTGTCCTCGATCTTGATGTCCACCTCTTCCGCTTCGGGCAACACGGCGACGGTCGCCGCAGACGTATGGATGCGTCCTTGGGTCTCGGTTGCCGGCACCCGCTGGACCCGGTGAACGCCTGCCTCGTATTTGAGCTTGGCGAATACATTCAGCCCTTTGATCGCGACCACCACTTCCTTAAGGCCGCCGAGATCGCTGTCGCTTGCCGAGATCGGCTCGAAGCGCCAGCCGTGAAGCTCGGCATAGCGCTGATACATCTTGTAGAGGTCGCCCGCAAACAGCGCCGCCTCGTCGCCGCCGGTGCCGGCGCGGATCTCCAGGATCGCGCTCTTGGCATCCGCTTCATCCTTGGGCAGAAGCGCGAGCTTGACTGTCTGCTCCATGGCCGGGAGCTTTTCCTTGAGGGCCTGAAACTCGGTCTCGGCCATCTCCTTCATCTCGGCATCCAAGGCGGGATCGGCCAGCATGTCGGCCAGCCCCTGCATTTCCTCCTGGGCAGCCCGGAGCGCCTTGATCTCCTCGGAAACAGGCTCGAGTTCGGCATACTCCCGAGCGAGCCCGGCATATTCCTCAGCTGGAGCGGTGCCCATCAAGCCGGTCAGCTCCTCGAATCGGTGGAGGATCCTGTCCAGCTTGGCTTCAAATCCCTGCGCGTGATCGGCGCTCATGACGTTCGACACTGTCCTAAAAGAGGTGATCCTGTCTTGCTGACGCCCAAAAAGCCTATTGTGCCGTTCGGGGCAAGTCTTGATCGGCCTTGCAAGATCGCATCTTGTTTCGGGAGATCAACCCCGACCCGATGGATATGATCGGATGGGAGAACGCTGTTGACCTCCTCTTCGATCAGGTGGGATACCCGGCTCGGTCACGGCATCGGCCATGCAGCGATGGAGGAAAGACATGACGGCAGCAACATCGATCCTTGCCTTCGGGTTTCTGGCGATGGCGGCCTTAGCCCCTGCGGCCCTAGCTGATGAACATGATCAGCGCCGACTTACGGTGATCGGACGAGGAGAGGTCAGTGCCGTTCCGGATATCGCCACCCTATCGATCGGTGTCGAGACCGAAGCGAAAACGCCAAGCGAGGCGCTTTCCGAAAATGCCTCCCGAATGAACAAAGTCATGGCTAGGCTGAAAGAGGCAGGTATCGCAGACAAGGACCTGCAAACCAGCCAGCTTAACATCTGGCCCGTCTACGCGGAGCGATCGTCAAGCGACTATCAGCAGCGGGTGACGGGCTACCGTGCCGGCAACCAGCTGAACGTTACGCTCCGGGATATCGAGCGGATCGGCGAGATCTTGGACCAGGCCGTCGCCGACGGGGCCAACAGCGTTCATGGCCCGACCTTTGCGGTTGCGGACCCCGCCCCTCTCCTGGAGAAGGCCCAGGAGGCGGCCATCAAGGATGCGATGGCCAAAGCGGAGCGCTACGCGGCCGCCGCTGGCGTCAAGCTTCGGAAGATCATCAGGATTGACGAAGCCAGCAGTGGTGGCGGGCCGGATTTCGGGGTTCGGATGCGTGCCGAATCCATGGCCGCCTCGACGCCGGTCGCTGCAGGCGAAACTACATTTTCCCAAGACGTGACCATGGTGTTTGCCATTAGATGACGGGGCTTCTACCGCGACAAGATAACGCCCAAAAACTCATGAGAATCCCCACAGAAACGCCGGCATAACCCGGTGATCGGCAACATCCCCCGGCAGACACCGTCCACGTCCGGCCGCCAGACGCCGCCCGGTGCGACGGGTTGGCGTCTTGCGCATGGGCTTTGGGGTGTGCTAGTTGGGCCAGGACTGATTGGGGGACCGCGGAAATGCTGGGTTTTCGTGCGTTTTCATGAGAATTGACCCAGAACTAGGGAAGCCGTAAGCGTGGCTGCTGCATCAACGGATACGTCCGGGATTGCCGGGCGTTATGCCGGTGCGCTGTTTGACCTTGCCAAGGATCAAAAGGCACTGGATCAAGTTCAATCGGACCTTTCGGCCTTCAAGGGCTTACTGGCGGACAGCGCCGATCTGACCCGGCTGATCGAGAGCCCCGCCATTTCCAAGGACGACCAGGTCAAGGCGTTGACCTCGGTTTCCAAGAAAGCTGGAGCTTCGGATCTGACGACCCGGTTTCTCGGGTTGCTCGCGGATAAGCGCCGCGCCTTTGCGTTGCCGCAGATTATCGAGGCCTACGCTGCCATGCTTGCGGACGAAAAGGGCGAGGTCGCGGCCGAGCTGATTTCGGCGGTCGAACTTTCAAAGGCGCAGGCGGACGCTATCCGCGAAAAAATCAGCAAATCGGTCGGCAAGACCGTGACGATGCAAACGACGGTCGATCCCTCGCTCCTCGGCGGGCTGGTTGTGCGGGTCGGCTCGCGCATGATCGATGCGTCACTCAAAACAAAATTGCACCAGCTTGAGCTGGCGATGAAAGGGGCTGCCTGATGGACATTCGTGCTGCCGAGATTTCGGATATTCTAAAACAGCAAATTGCAAACTTCGGCACGGAAGCCGAGGTTACCGAGGTCGGCCGGGTGCTGTCAGTCGGTGACGGCATCGCCCGCGCCTATGGTCTCGACGAGGTCCAGGCAGGCGAGATGGTCGAGTTCGAGGACGGTACGCGCGGCATGGCGCTCAACCTTGAAACGGACAATGTCGGCATCGTGATCTTTGGCGATGACCGCCACATCAAAGAAGGCGATACGGTCAAGCGCACCAAGACCATCGTGGACGTACCGGTGGGCAAAGGTCTCCTCGGGCGCGTGGTCGATCCGCTCGGCAACCCGCTCGACGGCAAAGGACCGATCGAGGCGACCGAGCGCAAACTGGTCGAGACCAAGGCGCCCGGCATCATCCCAAGGCAATCCGTGCACGAGCCGATGCAGACCGGCCTAAAGGCGATCGACAGCCTGATTCCGGTAGGGCGCGGCCAGCGCGAGCTGATCATCGGTGACCGCCAGACCGGCAAAACCGCGATCGCAATCGATACCTTCATCAATCAAAAGCCCATCAATGCGGGCAATGATGAGAGCAAGAAGCTCTACTGCGTTTATGTGGCGGTCGGCCAGAAGCGGTCCTCCGTCGCCAAAGTGGTGAAGACGCTGGAAGATGCCGGTGCGATGGAATACTCGATCGTGGTCGCCGCGACCGCGTCGGAGAGTGCTCCACTGCAGTTCCTGGCACCCTACTCCGGCTGCACCATGGGCGAATATTTCCGCGACAACGGCATGCATGCCCTGATCGTCTATGACGATCTTTCCAAGCAGGCGACGGCCTATCGCCAGATGTCCCTTCTGCTTCGCCGCCCGCCCGGTCGTGAAGCGTTCCCCGGCGACGTCTTCTATCTGCATTCGCGCCTGCTCGAGCGTGCGGCCAAGATGAACAAGGATCTCGGCGCCGGTTCGCTAACCGCACTGCCGATCGTCGAGACCCAGGCGAACGACGTCTCCGCGTATATTCCGACCAACGTGATTTCGATCACGGACGGCCAGATCTTCTTGGAGACGGACCTCTTCTATCAGGGCATCCGGCCTGCGGTGAATGTCGGCCTCTCCGTGTCCCGCGTGGGATCGGCGGCGCAGATCAAGGCGATGAAGCAGGTGGCCGGCAAGATCAAGCTGGAGCTAGCCCAATATCGCGAGATGGCGGCGTTCGCGCAGTTCGCCTCCGATCTGGACGCGGCAACCCAGCGCTTGCTGGCGCGTGGTGCGCGTCTGACCGAACTTTTGAAGCAGGGCCAGTACCAGCCGATGGCGGTGGAGATGCAGGCGGCCGTGATCTATGCCGGCGTCAATGGTTATCTCGACGACGTCGGCACCCGTGACGTGGTCCGCTATGAGAGTGGCCTGGTCAGCGAACTCGAAGCCAACGGACAGGACATCCTGAGCGCCATCCGCGAGGCGGGTGCGATCAGCGACGAGACCGACGGCAAGCTGAAAACGCTGGTATCCTCCTACACCGAAGGCTTCGCTTGAGCGCTGATCGATGGCATCCTTAAAAGAACTGCGTAGCCGGATCGGAAGCGTCAAGCAGACGCAGAAGATCACCAGTGCCATGAAGCTGGTCGCGGCCTCGAAGCTGAAAAAGGCGCAGGAGCAGGCCGAGGCGGCCCGCCCCTTCGCCGAGCGCATGAGCTCCATGCTCACCAATCTCGCCGCCGGCGTTGCCGACGCCGAGAGCGCGCCCAAGCTGATGGCAGGCACAGGGGATGACAAGGTTCATCTCCTGATCGTGGCCACGGCTGATCGCGGGCTTTGCGGCGGGTTCAACAGCTCGATCGTTCGCGGAACCCGGCGTAAAATCGCCGAGCTTCAGGCGGATGGCAAGGAGGTTAAGCTCCTCTGCATCGGTCAGAAGGGCAAAGATCAGCTTCGTCGGGATTTCGGCAATCTGATTGTCGAGACCATTGATGGCGTCGGCAAATCACGCCTCACCTATGACGAGGCGGCCGAGATCGCGCTCAAGGTCGAGCAGCTATTCGAGGCCGGCGAGTTTGATGTCTGCACGATCGTCTACAATCAGTTCAAATCGGCGATCACCCAGATCCTGACGCTAAAGCAGCTCATTCCGGTGGAGACGCCGCCGAGCGAAGACGACAGCAGTGACGTCAAGGCCGTCTACGAGTTCGAGCCGGAGGAAGGCGTCATTCTCGAAGAACTGCTGCCGCGCAATCTCGCGGTGCAGGTCTACGGGGCGTTGACCGAAAATGCGGCTTCCGAGCAAGGTGCCCGCATGTCGGCGATGGACAATGCAACGCGCAATGCCGGTGAGATGATCGACAAGCTGACGCTCATTTACAACCGCACGCGTCAGGCGAAGATTACCAGCGAGCTGATCGAAATTATCTCGGGCGCCGAGGCCCTGTAATCAGGACCGGGCCCGGCCAACGGGGTACGTCGCGTACAGCGGCAGGAAAGACGAGGAAAAAGAATGGCGACGCAAGAAAATGTGCAGACCGGTAAGGTGTCTCAGGTCATGGGCGCCGTTGTGGATGTCCAGTTCGACGGGCATCTGCCCGAGATCCTGAATGCTCTGCACACCGAAAATCAGGGCAACAAGCTGGTCCTCGAAGTGGCACAGCATCTTGGCGAGCAGACCGTGCGCACGATCGCCATGGACGGCACCGAGGGACTGACCCGCGGCCAGGACGTGATCGACACCGGCGAACCGATTGCGGTGCCGGTGGGGCGTGAGACGCTCGGGCGCATCATGAACGTGATCGGTGAACCGATCGATGACCGCGGCCCGGTCAATGCCAAGGCATCGGCCCCGATCCACGCACCGGCACCTGAATTCGTCGACCAATCCACCGAGACCGAGGTGCTGGTTACCGGCATTAAGGTCGTGGATTTGCTGACCCCGTACCCGAAGGGCGGCAAGATCGGCCTCTTCGGTGGCGCCGGCGTCGGCAAGACCGTGCTGATCATGGAACTGATCAACAATATCGCGAAAGCTCATGGCGGTTTTTCCGTGTTCGCCGGCGTCGGCGAGCGGACCCGCGAGGGCAACGACCTCTACCATGAAATGATCGAATCGGAGGTCATCAACCTCGATGATCAGACAAAGTCCAAGGTGGCGCTGATCTACGGTCAGATGAACGAGCCTCCGGGTGCCCGTGCCCGTGTCGCCTTGTCCGGCCTGACCGTGGCCGAGCATTTCCGTGATGCCGAAGGTGCAGACACGCTCCTCTTCGTCGATAACATCTTCCGCTTTACCCAGGCAGGTTCCGAGGTATCGGCGCTGCTTGGCCGTATTCCTTCCGCTGTGGGCTATCAGCCTACTCTTGGCACCGACATGGGTGGCCTGCAGGAACGGATTACCTCTACCAAGAAAGGCTCGATCACTTCGGTTCAGGCCATTTACGTGCCTGCCGATGACCTGACGGACCCAGCCCCTGCGACGGCGTTCTCGCATCTGGATGCAACCACGGTTCTGTCCCGGCAAATCGCCGAGCTTGGCATTTATCCCGCTGTCGACCCACTCGACAGTACGTCCCGCATCCTGGAACCGGGCACTGTTGGCGAGGAGCATTATGCAGTGGCCCGTGAGGTGCAGGAGACCTTGCAACGCTATAAGGGATTGCAGGATATCATTGCCATTCTCGGCATGGACGAACTCTCCGAAGAAGATAAACTCGTTGTTGCGCGGGCGAGAAAAATTCAGCGCTTCATGTCTCAGCCATTCTTCGTTGCCCAAGTGTTTACCGGATCTCCCGGCAAGCTGGTGCCCCTCGAAGAAACCATCGCCGGGTTCAAGGCTATTTGCGCCGGTGATTACGATGACCTGCCCGAAGCCGCCTTCTACATGGTTGGCAACATCGAAGAGGCGGTCGAAAAGGCCAAGCGCATGGCGGCCGAAGCGGCTTAGGGAACGGATCGATGGCTGAAGGATCTGCCGCAGGGAAAGTGGCGTTCGAGCTGGTGTCGCCGGAGCGACTACTCGCCAGCGAAGAGGTCGATATGGTGGTGGCACCGGGGGCGGATGGCGATTTCGGTGTCCTCCCGGAGCACTGCCCACTGATGTCGTTGCTTCGCCCTGGCATTATTGAGATCTACGAGGGCAACCGTGTCGCCCAGAGGATTTTCGTCGGCGGCGGCTTTGCCGAGGTTAATGAGAGAGGCTGCATTGTGCTCGCCGAAGAGGCGGTCCCCGTCGGCGACATCGATGTTCAGGCGGCTGAAAAGCGGATCAAGCTCGCCAAGGATGATCTTTCCGGCGCCGGCGATGATGTCACCAAGGCAAAGCTTGAGCGTGATATCACCGTCGCCGAGGCTATGATCGAAGCAGCCTCAGCCAACGCCCACTAGGCAGGCGCGGCAGGCCCTCCCCTGCCGTTGCTGAACAGTGCGCCCCAATTGTCCACCCCGCACGTTGCTGGCAGCGACAGTTTGGGGGTGGTGTCCGTGTCTGGCAAATAGCCAAATAGCAAAGAAGATCAGCTAACAGGCTGCTGGCAGAGGTGGCGCACCTGGAAGTAGGGGTAAGGTGTGCCGGTTTCGTTCTTGTACATGGTCATATGAAGCGCCAGGGTCTCATGGCTCTGGGGCTGCGTAGGCTGCTGTCCTTGATAGTCGAGGGGTGCAATGGGACCGACACCGTCGGCAGCAAGGGCGTAGAGGGCTTCGACCTTGTCGCTGACAGTGCCGAGAGGCATCATTTGTTCAAAGGGACCATAGGTCTCGAAATTATAGGCATAGTCCCGCCCCTGCAGGGATTTTAGATGACCGGGCTTATTGCCGTAAGGCAGGCGCACGATCGCGAGAACCAGCCTGTCGGTCCCCTCGGGACCGCTAATCTGATTGAAGCAAACCTGAATCACCACGAGATGGGTAACGTAGCGGCAGCTCGCACGCAGGCAGTAGCCAACGATCAGTCCACCGTGAAGCTGAGCAGCCCGGTCTTCAATGGTTTCAGCGCTAGCGTCCGGCGTAGTGAGGGCGGAAACGCCGCCGGGAACCGGCATAAACAGCTGTGCATCCGGGAGATAATGACGAAGAGGATCCTGATCGATGGATACGTTGCTGGCTGCCGAAAGCAGATTTGCCGATAAAAGGAACGCCGTACAAGTCAGCGCGCCAAAAAACCAACCAAACCAATGCCTATCTCTCATACACTCTCGCCGACTGCCAAGCATCATGACCATAGAACTAGTGTAACCCACCAGGCCAGCAAGTGATATGGGAGCAACAGCGGTGAGCCGCTATCAACGGGCCCTATTGATGCAGGAGTGGGTGAGTCAACAACCCTGGATCGATCAATATAAAATGGCCATCAACTCTTCATTGTCGGCACAACTTCGTAAATTTGTGACAAATCGACGCTTTTTCCGTTGCCATTTCGAGGCAGTCTGATGACACTTGATGGACGAAAAAGAGGGCGCCGCGAAAGGCGCGCGGCAGCCTTGGGGATTGGCAGGATGTAATAAGGGGAGATCAAGATGACGGGAACCGAAGCGGTTCGTAATATCGCCATCGTTGGACCGAATGGGACAGGTAAGACCACCTTGCTGGAGAACCTGCTCTATGTTGCCGGCGCTATTTCGCGCAAAGGCAAGACCTCGGAGGGAAGCACGGTCGGCGATGCGTCAGCGGAAGCGCGGGCGCGGCAGATGGGGGTCGAGGTCAACGCCGCCTCATTCGAACATGAAGGACTGAGCTTCACGATCCTGGATTGTCCCGGCTCGATCGAATTTGCCCAGGAAGCCAGAAACGCGCTGCTCGGCATCGACGCCGCCGTGGTGGTGGTCGAACCGGTGGCGGAGCGCATGATCACCATCGCGCCCATCCTCAATTTCCTCGATAAGAACAACGTTCCGCATCTGGTGTTCATCAACAAGATGGACCGTTCCGAGGTGCGCTACCGGGACCTCCTGCAGGCCCTTCGCGATGTGTCCGACCGACCGGTCGTGCCGCACCAGTATGCTATTGGCCGCGGCGAGGATCTGATCGGCTATATCGATCTGGTGACCGAGAAGGCCTATGCGTACAAGCCCGGCGGCCCGTCCGAGCCGATCGAGCTGCCGGCGGAGTATCATGAACGCGAACAGGCGGCGCGTCAGGAGATGCTGGAGACGCTTGCGGATTTCGATGACGACCTCATGGAGCTTCTGCTGGAGGATCAGGAACCGCCGGCGGACGACATCCTTGCTCACATGCAAAAAACCCTGGGCGCCGATCAGATCGTGCCGGTTTTCATGGGTGTGGCCGAACAGGAGATGGGGGCGAGACGGCTCCTCGAGGCCCTGTGCAAGGAAGCACCGCCGCCAAGCGTCACCAACGGCCATCGCGGCATCGATCCCAATGGCGAAACCATGGTGCAGATCATCAAAACCTACCATATGCCCCATGCCGGAAAGCTTTCTCTTGCCCGCGTGTGGTCAGGCGAGGTCAAAGATGGCATGACCTTGGGCGACATGCGCCTGAGCGGCGTCTTCAAGATGTTCGGTGCCGAACATAAAAGCGTCGGCAGTGCCAACGCGGGTGAGATCGTGGGTCTGGGAAGGCTGGAGGATGCCAAGACTTGTGACGTCCTGCTAAATGGCGCTGGCGGCGATGCATCCTCCATTTCAGTTCTGCGCGCCTCGCCGCTGAAACCGATGTATGCCTTTGCTGTCACGGCTGAAAATCGCAGCGATGAGGTCAAGCTTTCCGGTGCTTTTTCCAAGCTGACGGAAGAAGACCCGAGCCTCCGCTTCGAGCAGGACCCCGAGCTGCACCAGAGCCTTCTTTGGGGGCAAGGCGAGATGCATCTTCGGGTGGCCCTCGATCGTCTGAGCGCGAAATACGGGGTGGACGTCAAGGGTGTTCCGCCTGAAACTCCCTATCGCGAGACCATCAAAAAAGCCACGGAAAGCCACGGCAGGCATAAGAAACAAAGCGGCGGCCATGGCCAGTTCGGCGACGTGAAGATCAAGATCGACCCCAGGCCAACCGGCGCCGGGTTCGAGTTCATCGACAAGATCGTGGGCGGTGCCGTGCCGCGCCAATATATTCCGGCGGTCGAGCAGGGTGCCAAGGAATTTCTACAAAAAGGACCGCTTGGCTTTCCAGTGGTCGATGTCAGCGTCACTCTTTATGATGGGCAGTTCCACAGCGTCGACAGCTCGGAAATCGCGTTCAAGATGGCAACGGCGCATGCCCTGAAGGAAGGGCTGCCGGAATGCAAACCGGTGCTTCTTGAGCCGATCCTCACCGTCAACATCTCGGTGCCGAGCGATTACACGTCAAAGATCCTGCAGATCATCAGCGGCAAGCGCGGTCAGGTGCTGGGCTACGATGGCCGCAAGAACTGGCGGGGATGGGATCAGGTCTCGGCGCACATCCCGCAAGCGGAAATCCATGATCTGATCATCGATCTGCGCTCGGCGACCCAAGGTGTGGGCTTCTTCGACTGGCATCACGACCATTTCGATCCGGTCCCGGAGAAGGTAGCCGAGATGGTGGTCAAGCGCCGACAGGAACAGACCGCTCATTGATCACAAGCGAACCGTGCCGACCCTCTCAGCCGACAAGGCGGCTTGATCGATTGTTTCGATCAGAGGGCCGGTAACGGTTCGATCATCGGCAGCACCACTGACCGTCTCCCAAGGGGGGTATGGAAGCATCGTCAAGACCGTAACAGAACGATCTTGAGAGCAGGCGCCGGTGGCCAACCCACCAATCCCTCAAGCTTCTGAATAGACGGCCCTATTTGACATAGATGGTAATGATCTCGGAGAACACCGGCGGATCGTGGGGAATATGATATAGATCGCTCATCAGGAGCTGGAGATAGTGCTTGCCGGGCGGCAGCTCCAGTCGCACTTCCGTTTGGCCGCCACCAAAATGCAGATAATTGTCATTGGCTGGAATCGGTTCGTCCAGATAGGGAATTGCAGCGTTGATTAGGAGATGGTGATGTCCAGTATCCATTCTCTCAACACCAGCCGGCGCCACGCCCATGTCGGTCAAACCGAAAATCACGGTAAACGGGCTGGAGACGGTCTCACCATCTTTGGGGGATACGATGTAAACCCGGGCACTTTCCGGCGCCGGCGTGCGCTCGTCCTCTTCTTCTCCAATCAACGTCTCGTCGGCGATGTCGGTCTTGAGTGGATTGGGCTCTGCTTTGCCGGCTTCAGGGGATACGACAAAAGCCCTGGTTCTATCCGCCCCCGTTGTGAACTCTTCGTCCTCCTCGGCGAAGGTAGTGCTCGCAAATGCGAGCGAGACAACGGCAAGCAGGGCAACACGAACCATCAAAAAGCCTCTCCATATAGCCTAGTGCACTAGCGTATTTGAACTATTTACTTGATAGTGCACTAACTCATTGGTTTTACACCGACTTTTCCAAACATACCTGATCGATAAGTCCAGGTCGATGCTTTTGGTTAACTTGAGCATCGGTATATTTCGTCACTGTATGGCGGTACTTTACCTTGCCATCGCAGCACGGCAAGACGTCATGCTTGCATTTTTTGCAGAGAATAGTCTGCTGCTCTCCTCGACAGATGTTCCTCATACGTGATCATACCGTTAGCGGAGCTGCCTGCGGCACCAGATACTGATCTGTTCGATTGCCACGACCATCAGCAGTACGACGATTGTGAGGGTGGCCACTTTTTCGTACTGAAAGGCACGGACGTAAAGCTGAATGTAAAAGCCGACACCACCCGCTCCCACCAAACCGAGAACGAGAGACTCCCGAAGGTTGAGCTCGAAGCGAAACAGCGTGTCGCGCACCAAGTCGGGGGCGATCTGGGCAAGGGCACCGAAGCGAATCTTTTGCGCCCAGGTAGCACCGACGCTCTCCAGAGCCGCAAGCGGCGCAGGGTCGGCATTTTCAAACGCTTCGGCGTAAAACTTGCCGAGCATCCCTGTTGCATGGACAGCAATGGTCATGACACCGGCAAGCGGGCCGAGACCTACAGCAGCAACGAACAACAGCGCCAGCAGAATCAAAGGTATGCCTCTGAGCATGCCGAGAAACCATTTGACCGGCTGGTGGATCCAGGCGGGTGAGAGATTGGCGGCGGCGAGAAGGCCAAGCCCGAGCGAGACGACGGCACTGATCACCGTGCCGAGAAAAGCGATCTGCAGCGTTTCGATGGTGGAACGAGCCACCGTCTCGATCACCCCCATATCGGGAGGCACCATCCGGGCGAGAAAGTCGGCGATTCTGGGGAAGCTGCCGGCGATTTTCTCAAGCTCGATCCCGAGGTCACGCCATGACCAGGCGAACAGGAGGACAACAACCAGAAAACCGAGTAGCGGCGCTGCTCGTTCCCGCCAGCTGGGTATTGTCAGGCCACCGGTCTCAAGAGACGTCCGCGAGCGTTGGTCAGGCCGGGCAGTAATGATCCATCGCCCGTTCAGCGTCGTGTCTTTCACGCTCATAGATGCGTGCAAGAGCATGGTCCGTCAGCGCCTTGGATGGTGCGTCGAAAACGATCTTGCCGTCCTTGACCGCGATGACCCGATCCATCGAGGCCTTGGCTAGACCGGGCTGATGAATGGCCATCACCAGAGCTGCACCGCGCCTTCGGCATGCGGCCGTCAGCAGCTCGATGATTTCCTCCGTAAGGGCGGGATCCAGGTTGCTGACGGGCTCGTCGGCAAGGATCATCTCCGGCGCCTGGGCCAGAACCCGCGCGATCGCAACCCGCTGACGCTGACCGCCGCTCAGACTGTCGACCCGCTGATCGGCCCTGTCCAGGAGGCCAACCTCGGTCATCGCTTCAAAGGCAAGGCGGCGATCGTCGTCGGAAAACCTGCCGAACAACGACAGCCAAGGATGGGCAAAACCAAGGCGTCCGGCGAGAACGTTCTGCATGACCGTCGCCCGCTCGACCAAAGCGAAATCCTGGAAAATCATGCCGGTCCGACGGCGTAGGTTCCGGGGCTGCGAGCCCTTGCCGGAAAGCCGCTCGCCCAGGATGTCGACCATGCCCTCCGTCGGCTGCAGCGTTCCGTCCAGAAGGCGAAGCAGGGTGGTCTTGCCGCCGCCGCTCGGTCCGATCACGGCGATCCGCTCACCTCGATAAATCGTCAGCTTGTCCACTGCGAGTGCTGGACGATCCAGGCCCGGATATCGAATCACGATGCCTTCCAGGTGGGCCGCCTGCTTGCCGGTCAGCGGACGATGACCGCCTTGAGCACGTTCACGCCCAATTTCACCATCAGCCAAGTAAGCCATAGCGCCTCGCTATCTCGGCCACGGGCGCATAGGCCTCGTGGTCGGTTCCAACAAAGCCGTCAGGTCCATAGACATGTTTCAGCAGATGACGGTTTTCCGGCTCGTTCAGCCCGAGCATCGCTTTCTCGAACGCCGCCTTCAACGTCGGGTCCAGGTTCGAGCGGGCAATGACCGCGTGTGAGGGGATGGGTTTGCTCTCGGCAATCCACCTGATATCGAGCTGCTGTTCCGGGGTAAGCAGCATATCCGAGAACTCGCTGACGCCGGCGACATCGACGAGCCCGTTGGCAACCGCCTGTATAGCTTGCTGGTACCCGCCGGCGAAGTAAACCTGGCTGAAAAAGCTATGGGGATCGGCACTTGGCTCCAGAAGACCGGCCTCGGCCAGGATCTCAAGCGGGTACAGGTAGCCTGATTCAGAGATCGGATCGGCAAAGGCCGCGGTTGTGCCGCGAAGATCCTCCAGCGTCTCGATCCCACTATCCTTGCGAACGAACAGACGGGCACTGTAGGTCGGCTCGCCTCTGTAGACCTCGGCGAGGAGAACTTCGGCACCGATCGCATCGTGGGCGAACACATAAGGGAGGGCGCCCGTGAACGAGATATCGGCGGTCTGATTGCGCAAGGCTTCAACCGCAGCGGCGTGATCCAGCGTGACGAAACCGTCGACCGGCACCCCGATGCTCTTGCTCAGATAGGTGGTGATGACATCGATATCCCCAAGAAGCTTTTCCGGGTTTTCCTGGGGGATGAAGGCAAGCGTCAGCTTTTGTTCCCCTGCGAGCGCTTGGCCGGCACTCAGCAGTCCGACCGTCGCGGCACAGCCACAGGCGAGGGTCAGGAGATGTCGGCGCCTAAGCTTGTCCATCATCGCAGCTCCGCATCATAGGTCTCGGCCATGACCTGATAAGCCTGCCAGGCACCGGCGGCCTCATCCCATGCCCCTTGCTTGATGCTGTCGCGAATCCGCCAGAGCGCCTCGGCAAGCTCGAATGTCTTGCTTCTGGCATCGCGATTGGTCATGGCGCTGGCATCCAGCTCCATGTCACTTGCCACCGTTCTCAAGAGCAGATCGGCATTCTCCAGATCCTGAGCCGGGATGAGGGTGTTCAGTGTGCTCAGGAAAACCGTGAGCTCTTCGATCATCAGCCGAAACGGCGTAGCCTCGTCGTCGAACTGCTGATAAGGCTCAGCCCCTTCGCCGACGGCTTCCAGATAGGCCGTCAGATCCGTCCGCCCCTCCTCGCCGAGGCCGAGGGAGAACTGCTCGTCGAACCAGACGACAACATCGGCCAGGGTCTGAAATCTGCCGTCGTGAAAATACGGCGCGGTATGGGCAATGCCGAGGAGCGACGGGGTATCCAGAGCGCCGCTGAAACCGCTCTTGGCACCATCGCCGGCCGACCCGATGTCGTGGACCAGATTATCGGTGAAGTGCGACCCCGGCGTATGACATGTGGCGCAGGACTGCCCGTTCATTCCCGGGAAAGGCTGAAGAAAGAGAAGCTCTCCCCTTTTTGCGGCCTCGGGAGCCCCCGCCTTCAAGCGGCCGTCCCGCTCCAGATTCGGGGCCGGAAGGAAGTCGAACTCGAGCATATAGGCGACCAGCGCATCCAGAACGAGCGGGCTCGGCTCTTCGCCCCTGAATTCGTTGACTATCACGTTGCGGGTAAAGTCCCGAAGGCTGGCGAAACGTCCGTCCCGGCCATAAGGACCGGTAAAGCGTAACCCGCGCAGGCTGGGAATATCGATCGGATCGGCTCGATGATCGTTGAAACGGGCATTGAAGAAACTGCCGTCGACATCGACGGCACCCGGATGAGGGCTTATGCCGGGGATGAAGAAACGCCGGTTGATGTCACTTCGATTGTGGCAGGTCGAGCAGGTCAGCCCCAGATCCTTCGCAGGGCCGTCGAAAATTTCAGCCGAATCGAACAGCATATCCCCAAAAGCCACCAGGAATAGATCCCGCTCGTCGATGCCCTGCTCCTCGAAATTCAGGACAAGGCGGGGAAGCGGATCCTGATCGCGCAGGTCGCTGCCCGGCGGCAGCCAGGCGGCGATTTTGGCATCAGGGTTGGCGATCACGCGCTCTTCCGGGATCGGCGCGTAAACCGATCGTGCCTGAAACATATCAGGCTCGAAATTGCGTTCGAGATAGGTGACTACGATGGCGCGCGCGGCCTCGAAGGAGGCTCGATCCGAGGGCACGTCGC
The DNA here is from genome assembly GCA_965204405.1 of Geminicoccaceae bacterium. Classification (GTDB taxonomy): domain Bacteria; phylum Pseudomonadota; class Alphaproteobacteria; order Geminicoccales; family Geminicoccaceae; genus JANQPX01. The sequence continues at coordinate 1,733,244 of CBDBEN010000005.1, read as the reverse complement.
TCGCCGCGATCACGCCTGTCTGACGAACGCTGGAGGCAAGCTCGAGCCAAGCGAGGCCAAGCGAACGGAAGCCGGCCGGGTCAGTCTGCCGGATGGGATCAGCGAAGGCACGATAAAGCGCTTGCGCTTCTTCAATCTTGGTGTTGGCGAGGCTCGGCGATTCCAGCGAGGAGGCCGCCATGGCCAGATTTTGGCGAATGGCTGCCGATACCGCCTTAGTGGTCGCTCCATAGAGAGCATCGGCGCGTTTGGCGACCAGCGCCGTCTCGATCGCCTGCCAATGAGCCGTGCCCAAGGCCCGATCGAGATCCTGTAGCCTGGCCGAGGCCGGCCTGCCCAAAATCCTGCCGTCCAGATCGGTGGTCAGCGTGCGCTCGATCAAGGGCCAGTCAATCGGCTTCAGATTGATGAGAAACACGCTGTTCAGATAAGCATGCGCGATCGCATGCCAGGGCGTTTCCTGCTGTATATGCGCGGAAGCCGATGGCACGGCACCCAAAAAGCCAAGCGCCAGCACCAGCCCGGCCGCGAGCCGCTTTCGCAAAACAGCTCCATATATGAACAGTTGTTCACATGAAGACATGAACATAGCAATAGACATTTGTTCTTTTACTTGCCGATTTTTTGAGGTCCAATCCATAATATTTAAATGATAAAATCATCATCATTTGTCAACTTGAATTTATTTTAAAAACGGCAAGATGCGTGATCAGCCGCTTTCATGGGCGCCGCTCAAGCACTGCTGATGTCGCAGATATACATTGCGTTCGAGCGATATCTTGGATGCAGCAAAGCTACGTATCGTTTTGTGTTGCTTGAGCTATTTCAATTCAGTGGCAAGCTAATAAGAACATTTGGGAGATACCTTGCGTGGAAAGCGGCCATAACGAAGAATCAATCCCGACACCTCCGGAGCTCGAGGTCAAACTGGCGCCTGACAGAACTGATATTGCCTGGGTACAGCATAGGCGATCGTATCTCCTTACGCTTGACCCAACCGCGATCACAATACAGAGCGAGCGCAGGCTGTTTGAGCGAAGGATCAGGTACTCGGTACCTAGGTCGGCCATTGAAGGGGTTTTTGTGGTCGAACGCCAGATTGGCAGATATGAGCTTCACCTGGTCAATCGGGACCGACAAAGCAGGAAGATTCCTGCTGAAATTCTAGGCGGCGATCTCGAGCTTAACGTAGCCTTGTACTTAAAGATGACCATCGAACAATTTTTCAATCTCGAAATGAAACACGTGGCCGGAGAGACGGAAACAGAACCCCGCTACCGAACGCTTCCCAACCAACATATAAGGTCTTTGTGGAATTGGAGTCCGGTCAGCCAATACAGTGATGGAATTCTGGCTGGGGCAAGTCAGCAACGCTCTACGGTAGTTATGCCAGAAGGCTATGAGGTGACGCATTATCCCGATGCCATGACGATCGCCTGCCCATGCAAGAAAATTGATGAGGCCGCTCAAGGGGCGATCTGGCTAGGCCTTCTTTTCGCCGGCTTTCTCTTATTGATAATCTGGGGCGCGGGCAGTCTTGAGGCGCTTGCTGCGCTTGTATTGTCAGTCCTCATGCTTTTCATCATTCTGTTGCCAAAGATGGTTCCCTATCTTTTTCGGCACAGGATCACTTTAGATACGAGTGAGATGCTGATTACATCAGGCCCGTCCCTCCTTCGAAGCAAGGGGCGGATCGAAACCAGGTATATCAGCCAGCTATACGTGGTTGAACATGCAAAGGAGGTCTATGTCCCATGGGGACTAACTGGCCCTCCGGCGCTTACCTATCATTTGATAGTGCTCGGGCCATACCAAGGAATCATCGCAGAATGTGAAGACGCCCATGCCGCGCTTTTCTTGGAGCATGAACTGGAGAAGTTCCTGAAGATCGAAGACAAGCCCGTACAAGGAGAGCTAAAATCAAAGTATCGATGGTGAACAATTTGTGGCCGCCTCGCTCAAAAAGAGATCTACCGCTAGGTATTCTAGCGGCAGGATTTGGCGCCAGGCTGCCTCCCAGCCGCCGCCAATGCGTTCACGGTCTTGGATCGATAAGCCGGCCTTAGGCGGCCATCCGAACCAAGCTCGTCGACTTGCAGCCGATGATGGCCATGCCCTTCTGACCGCTTACCAGCGCAATTACCCGCACGCCACTGCGTCGGCGCCGTTTAACATGATGTCCACAGCGGACCTAAGCGACCTGGAGCATTAGGGTTATAGCTTGCATTTTTTTATTTTCCTTATTAGGAAATTATCTATGGGTGATGTCTTTAAAGCGCTTGCCTCAGACGTTCGCAGACGAATTCTCAACCATCTCGTCAGTGGCCCTATGACCGTGGGCGAAATCGCTGCAAATTTTGATATGGAGTTGCCTTCGATCTCCAAGCATCTCGCTGTCTTGCGCGAAGCAGGGTTGGTTGATCAACAAAAACGCGGGCAGCATGTTCTCTACTTCGTAACGGGCGACCATATCGCCAACGTTCTTTATGGCTTTCTGACGCCCTTTTGCCCTGATGCCCGGCGCATTGCAAAGCAACGAAGAATAGCACGCCAAAGTAATGCACCTGAAGAGGGGCGGGAATGATAGGGGCTACGATCATGGCACTTCATCAGGCCTACACACGGAAGCAATGGGTTAGAGCTGTCAACTTGTCAGCCCTTTTTGGTTGGGCCGGTGTCGTCGCTCCGAAAACAAGTGATCTTCGTACTCTATTTCTTGTAGCTCTCATTGGGCTTCCCATCGCGTTTATCTCCACCTGGACGGTGGGTGCTCCGATCCTGCATCGGCTAATGCGCAGCAATATTACCTGGCTGAGAGCTGCCGGATGGGGCGCGGCTATAGCGCTGCTGATGTCGCTAATATTCATCGCGTTCGAACGATATCTGGAATGGCGGCAGTCAATTAATCTGAAGTCCTATTCTCAAAGAGGTGGAGGCGATTATGTCCGAGAGATTGATGGCATCCTCACGGCCTATGGCTGGGCAATGCAGGCTAAGTCAACGGCGATGTTTGTGCTAACGGGTGTGCTGGTCGGGCTTATGGTTAGATTGGTTATCGGTCCCTCGGCATCTGCCAAGCAGAACGATTGAACGCAGATTGGCGAAGATGACGGCATTTTCTGTGGAGAAACTCCGACGATGTTAATCGGTCTTTTCGGTCTCCGTTTGGCACATCCAGCGCACGAGCGTTCTGGCAAAAAGCCGCGAAAAAGTTGGCACGCCGACCGTTCGCCGGCTGGAAGGGCCGCTTAGCACCACACAGCCCACACACCGTGGCACAGCTCTAGCTGTGCTCATTCCCCTGATGTGATGGTTTAGAAAGGATCATCATCGACAAGGAAGCCGTATGGGACAGCGACTTCACCGCAGCGCCAAGACCACGCATGCTATCCGAGCGGCGATACAGCGATCGAAACTTTCGATCGGCTGTATCGCCGCGCAGTACGATCTGAACCTGAAGACGGTTGCCAAGGGGCAGAAGCGGAACGTCGTCGATGCCTCTCGGATAGGACCGAAGCAACAGTGCTCATCGGTTCTGTCGGCGCAGGGGGAGGCCGTGGCTGTCGCCTCTCGCCGGCACACCTTGCTGCCTTCGGATGACTGTCTCTACCGCTTCAAGTGATCGTGCACCGCCATCACTACGAAAACCACGACCGGCTGCGGGCGCGCCTCAAAACTTTCCTGGACGCCTGCAACGTCGCCAAACGGCTAAAAGCGCCTCACACTCTTCGAAACCATCTGCAAAGCATGGATCGAGCAGCCAAAACGCTTCAGAATCAACCAAAACCATCGCACCCCGGAACTATACTGCTGGCTGCGCCGCAGACCCAGGTCAGTATAAAATGGCTCCCCACACAGCCTGTCCCTGCCGCAACGAGATCGCTGCCCCACAACCAAACGAGCCCGAAAGGCACGGAAATGCTGGGATTCTTGACTGCAGCGAAACGGAGACGGCTGATGATCGGCCTTTAACACCGGTAGCGGGTAGTTGATGATCGTCGGTGGTCGTGGTAGGGGCGTGTGAGCGGAAAGAACGGATGATGCCCGATCGGAAACTGTTCGCTTGTCAGGTGATGCGAGCTGTTCGCTACCGGATGTTCCGGCTTGAGGATCTATTTCGGCCCTATCAAGCCTGGGCTAAGGAACCAATCATGAGGGAGGACCGTCAATGATGAAAAGCAGATTCCTGGCATGCGCCCTGCTGGTCGGGCTGCTTGGCGGCTGCTCGGTCGGCATGGCGCTCTCGGGCAGCGAGACGCCGGACATCAGCATCATCAAGATCGGAACGCTAAGAGACGACGTCGAGCTGCATTTCGGCAAGCCGGCCGAAGTCGAAGTGCTGGAGGACGGCACCGAGCGTGCGACCTATGTTTTCGAGGTCGGCAATGATCCAAGCGTCACCCGCGCCGTCGGACATGCGGTGCTCGACGTCGCCAGCTTCGGCCTTTGGGAAGCCATCGGAACCCCCATCGAAGCCTATGCGAGCGAAGAACGTATGCTCTTGATTACCTATAATAAATTCGATCTCATCAAGAAGGTCGAGCGGATCAACTGATCATCACACCGGTTCTCCCAAGCCAACCGCTCCTTTCGCCATCCGATCTTTCCGCTGATAGCTGCTTGACCTGAAAGCCGTCCTCGGCAACACCGGACCTGAGACCAACAGCAAGGCGTCCGGCGGGCGCATTCCTTTCGGATAGGCAGCATGACCAAACGCTACGGCATCATCGGCACGGGCCTGATGGGCCAGGAACATATCCGCTTTTTGAACCGCCTCGACGGTGTCACCGTCGCCGCAATCGCCGACCCCGATCCCGGCATGCGGACCGAGGCGGCCAGCCTTGCGAAAGCTGAGACATTTTCCGATCACCGGGCCCTGCTGTCCGAAGCCCATCTCGATGCGCTGATCATCGCGAGCCCCAATCACACCCACCACGACATTCTCACCGACGCCATGGCGACCGATCTTCCGATCATGGTGGAAAAACCGCTTTGCTCCACCGTCGCCGATGCCGAGCACATTCGTTTGGCGGCGGAACGGCGCGCCGCCCCCATCTGGGTGGCGATGGAATACCGTTACATGCCGGCGATTGCCCGGCTGATCAAAGAAGTGGACAAGGGTACCATCGGCAAGCTGCGCATGCTGGCCATCCGCGAACACCGCTTTCCCTTCCTCGAGAAGGTCGGCAACTGGAACCGCTTTTCGCGATTTTCCGGCGGCACGCTGATCGAGAAATGCTGCCACTTCTTCGACCTCATGCGCCTCATCATCGGCTGCGAGCCGGTGCGGGTTTTTGCTTCCGGTGCACAGGACGTCAATCATCTGGACGAGCGCATTGACGGCGAAACGCCCGACATTATCGACAATGCCTATGTGGTCATCGATTTCGAGAATGGCGTCCGCGCCCTGCTCGACCTCTGCATGTTCGCCGAGGCCAGCCGCGATCAGGAGGAGATTGCTGCCACCGGCGATCTCGGCAAGGTGGAGTGCGGCATTCCCTCCTCCACCCTGATCATCGGTAAGCGCCAGCCGGTCGACCGCATGGGCATCGCCCTCCCGCTCGCCCGAGAGACCGTGGCCGTCGATCCCGACCTGCTTGAGATCGGCCATCACAATGGTGCCACCCACTTTCAGCATGAGCGCTTTCTTCGAATGCTTCATGAAGGGGGCCAGCCCGAGATTACGGTCGAAGACGGTCTCCGCGCGGTCATCATGGGCGCTGCCGCCGAACGCTCGATCAAAAAAGGCGCGCCCCTCACGGTCCGGACGCCGGAGTCCGGACGCCGGACTGCATTGGATTGAAGGCATGGAGGCGGCACTTGGCGACCAATCGCTTCGGCCCCATCTCTAAGGCCGGGCACCATGCCAAAGTCAACGCAAGCGGCGCATCGACGCCGTCACTGCTGGGGGAATTTTCATGTCGATCCGACCGGTCAAAGACATTCTGCAGGCCAGGCCCACGATGGAAGGAGCAGGGGTCAAGCTGCACCGCGCCTTCGGTTTTGGAGACAACGAGCTGGACCCATTTTTGCTGTTCGACGACTTCCGCAACGACCGCCCGGAGGACTACCTGAAGGGGTTTCCCTGGCACCCCCATCGTGGAATCGAAACGATTACCTACGTCCTGTCAGGCACCGTCGAGCATCGGGACAGCCTCGGCAATCAGGGGGCGCTTGGAGCGGGTGATGTGCAGTGGATGACTGCCGGTCGCGGAATCATGCACCAGGAAATGCCGAATGGTGATCCCCAGGGCAGGATGCACGGCTTTCAGCTCTGGGCAAACCTCCCCTCTTCCTTGAAGATGACCACGCCTCGATACCAGGATGTGCCGGCGATCGAAATTCCCGAGATCATCGACGATGACGGAACGTCCGTGCGCGTGGTCTGCGGCGAGTTCTGGGGAAAGCGCGGTCCGGTCGACGGCATTGCAGCAGATCCGCGCTATCTCGATATCTTCGTGCCTGCCGGCAAGCGAAAGACCCTGAAGGTCGAAACCTATCGACATGCCTTTGCCTATATATTCCAGGGATCCTGTAAGTTCCGCGACGCCTCCGAGCCTTTCGGCGTGCTGACGGAAAAGGAAGTCGACGGTCAGGAAATCCATACCCGCGAAACCGCCGGCAACCGCTCCTTGGTCATGTTCGGCACCGGCGACGAGATCACCGTCCAGGCAGGCGATGAGGGCGTCCGTTTTCTCCTGGTTTCCGGCAAGCCCATCGAAGAGCCGGTGGCCTGGTACGGTCCGATCGTGATGAACACCCGGGCTGAGCTGCAGCAGGCGATCGCCGATCTGGAAGCGGGTACCTTCATTCAATAACCGATGGTCACATACGCTGGACCTGGCTGGGCAGAGTGGCCATCGCTCACCCGCTGCCGCCTATCAACCGTAACGGATTTTTAACCATTATCCTTTAGAGAACGCTTGAATGACAGAGCGTTACTTTTGGGATTAATGGCTCCATGCGCGACATGAACTATCCTATCGCGAGAGACCGGCCAGCGATATTCACCCTTGCCGGAATCGCAAAAAACAACACCTTAACACGTAAGGGGATAAGAACCTGACAGGTTGATTTCGTCCGGGCGACACGGCCAAGGAGGCTGGCAGATGCACGGGTTCGATGTCTACAACCAGGCAATTACGCGCCTTTCCCGGCGGAAGCTCCTGAGCCTGGCCGGCAGGTTCGGTGCTGCTGCCTGTCTGCCGGTGGTGTCGAGCTGCAGCATGCCGGCATCAAAACGCTTCGATAGATACCCCTTCCGTCTGGGCGTGGCGTCGGGGGACCCGTCCGCCGACGGTGCCGTACTCTGGACCCGCCTCGCCCCTGACCCGCTGGATGGCGGTGGCATGTCGACCGATCGGGTCGACGTCGGTTTCGAGGTGGCTGAAGACGAGCAATTTCGAACGATCGTCCAAACCGGAAAAGTGATCGCCAGGCCTGAACTCGGTCACGCTGTGCATGTCGAGGTGGAAGGACTTAGACCTGCCCGCCACTATTGGTATCGCTTCTTCGTCGATCACGCGGTCAGCCCGACCGGACGGACCAAGACCGCACCTGAACCAGGCGCCAGCGTCGACCGCCTGCATTTCGGATCCTGCGGCTGCAGTCATTACGAAGCCGGCTACTTCACCGCCTATCGACATATGGCAGAAGAGGCCTTCGACTTCATCTACCATTGCGGTGACTACATATACGAGGCTGGAGCCGGCGGGCAAAGCTCAAAGCACTGGATCCGGCGGCACCGTGGCGGCGAGCCCTACACGCTGGTCGATTATCGCAATCGCTATGCGCTCTATAAGTCGGACCCGGACCTGATGGCGGCCCATGCGTCTGCTCCTTTCATCGTTTCCTGGGACGATCATGAAATCGACAATGACTGGGCGGCCGACTTCGACCAGGACGGCACGCCGCCAGAGCTATTCCTGCTGCGCCGCGCGGCAGCCTATCAGGCCTATTACGAACATATGCCCCTTCGGCGGCGCTCCCTGCCCACCCCGGTCCATCTGCAGCTTTACCGGCAGATACCTTTCGGGCAGCTCCTTAGCCTGAACGTCCTGGACACAAGGCAATATCGCTCCAATCAGGTCTGCCACGGCGGCTATCTGGAAACCTGCCCTGACCGTTTCAATCCACACCGCTCGCTGCTCGGAATCAAACAGGAAGCCTGGCTGTTCGAACGGCTTGCAGCTTCTAAGGCGGCCTGGAACGTGGTTGCTCAGCAGGTGCCAATGTTCTCGCTCGATCAGGCCGCTGCGGGTATCGGGCACTACCATATGGATAAGTGGGACGGCTATGACGCTACCCGCAAACGCCTATTCAAGACCCTGGAGGAACGAAATACAGCCAACCCGGTCATTCTTTCGGGCGACGTTCACACCCATTGGGCGGCGGACGTCAAAGCCGTGCCCGACGATCCAGCCTCGAGAACGCTTGGCGCCGAGCTGACCGTAAGTTCCATCACCTCGGGCGGGGACGGCTCGGAGGAGCTGGATTTCTGGCCGATGATCAGGAACGACAACCCGCAAATCCACTACCACAGCAACCGCCGCGGCTACATCGCCTCCGAGGTCACCCCCGACCGTTGGACCGCCCGTTTCAAGACAGTGGATAGCGTTACGAGACGAGACCACCCGGCAAGAAAGGCCCAAACAGCCGTGGTCGAGCATGGTCGACGCGGCGTCCAGATCTGAGCCGCCCATCAAACATAAGCCCGCCCGCGACAGGTCGTATGTCGTGGCGCCCTATGGTGTTTCAGCTATGAGATGCCCCGTCGCAGCTTGACCGCAGATGACAGCCTGCCAAAGTAAAAAAAACGATGGGGAGGCGTAAATGAGCGGACCGCATTGGATCAAGCGGACGTGACCCGCGCGAAAAACATCCTACAGCGCTTGTTGGAGATCATTTGTATCATCCTGATGGTCGGCCTTGCCGTATTGGTGGTGATGGCCGTGACCTTTCGTACCGCCGGCTCGTCGCTCACCTGGTATGACGAGGTCGCTGCGATCATGCTGGCCTGGCTGACCTATTACGGTGCCGCTCTCGCGGCCCTTCGCCGCGCGCATCTGGGCTTTCCAGGCTTATTCGCCGCAAGCCCGCCTTCTTTGCGGGTGCCGATGCTGATTATCGGCGAAGTCCTGTTCATCGGCTTTTTCGTGATTCTGGCCTGGTATGGCTGGCAGGTCATCGTGCTTCTCGCCGGCGATACGCTTACCAGCCTGCCCTGGGTGTCCGTCTCTTTCACCCAATCAATCATCCCGATCGGCTGTGTGCTAATCGTGCTTTGCCAGCTCGCGACCCTGCGTGACCGATGGCGGGAGGCCCGGCTTGGCCTAGCACTTTATGATGATGAGCATCAGGCGATCGAGGCTGCTGTCGAGGAGACCAAGCGTTGATCGTCCTCGGCATGCTTGTCGCCCTGTTCGCCCTCGTTCTGATCAACGTGCCGATCGCGGTGGCGATTGGTGTGATCGCTGCGACCGCGATGGTCGCCAAGGGCGGCATGGACAATCTCTTGTCCGCCGCGACCACCATGTTCGACGGCACCACCAAATTCTCCCTGATCGCGATCCCGCTGTTCGTGCTGGCAGGCGCGATCATGAACACATCAGGGATCTCCAGGCGCCTGATCGCCTTCGCCTCGGCGCTCCTCGGCTTCGTGCGCGGCGGGCTGTCCATGGTGAACATCGGCACCTCGATGTTCTTTGCCGAAATCTCGGGCTCCGCGGTCGCCGATGTCGCCGCGATCGGCTCGATCCTTATTCCGGCGATGGAGAAGAAAGGCTACCCCAAGACCTTCGCCGCCGCGATCACCTCGTCCTCGGCCTCGCTCGCCATCATCATCCCGCCATCGATCCCCATGATCCTCTATGCGGTGATGTCTGGAAGCTCGGTCGTCCAGCTCTTCGTCGCCGGCATCGTGCCAGGGATCATCGGCGCGATTGGCTTGATGGTCCTCTCCTTCTGGTTTGCCGTTCGCTACAATTTCCCTGTCGAGGAAGTGTTCCAGCTAAGCCGTGTCTGGGCGACCTTCAAAGACGCCGCCTGGGCTTTTCTGCTGCCAATCATCATCCTTGGTGGCATTTTCGGCGGCTTCGTCACGGCGACCGAGGGAGCAGGTCTGGCGGTTGTCGCCTCCCTCTTCATCGGCACGGTCATCTATCGGGAGCTCGATCTTCGCCATCTGCACAGCGCCCTGATCGACGGCGCGGTGCAGACCGCGGTCGTCATGCTCCTGGTTGCCACCTCGGCTCTCCTCGGCCGCTATCTTACCGAGTCGCGCTTACCTCAGGAACTGGCGCTTTCCATCATCGAATTCACCGAGAATCGCTATCTCATTCTGGCGATGCTGAACGTCCTGTTTCTCATTCTAGGTTGTTTTCTTCACGGCGCCGCCGCCATTATCCTGGTGGTGCCCATCGTCCTGCCGATCGTCAACGCGATCGGCCTCGATCTCGTGCATTTCGGCCTGATCGTAACCCTCAACCTCGCCATCGGCCAGCAGACACCGCCGGTTGCCAGCGTGCTAATCACCGCATGCTCGATCGCCAAGGCCGATGTTTGGGATGTCACCAAGATCAATGTCTACTTCATCGGCGTTCTCGCGGCGGTCTTGATCTTGGTGACCTATGTGCCGATCATACCTCTAGCATTGGTGGAGTATTTTTATCGTTAATTCAGAAAAGGTATTACAGGAGTCCGCTATGGTGCAGCGCGTGACTGTGGAGCGCGATGGCAACATCGCCACCGTGACTCTGAATCAGGAAACCAAGCTCAATGCAGTAAGCCTGGCAATGTGGGACTGGCTCGATGAAGTGTTCACCGAGCTGGATCGGGATGAGAGCCTCCGCTGCATCATTCTGCGCGGCGCCGGCGATCGCGCTTTCTCGGTCGGCGCCGACATCAGCGAGTTCGAGGAGCACCGAAGCACGGCGGCCAAGGCCAAACGCTATGGCAAACGCACCCACGGCGCGCTTGAAAAGATCATGGCCTGCCGCCACCCGGTGATTGCTAGGATCGATGGACTTTGCGTCGGCGGCGGCCTGGAGATTGCGACGACTGCTGATCTTCGCATTTGCAGCCAGCGCGCCCGTTTCGGCATTCCGATCAAACGCCTGGGCCTGGTGGTCGCCTATTCGGAGCTGGCCCCGCTGGTGCAGTTGATCGGCCCGTCCAATGCCAAGGAAATCCTGATGGAAGGCCGGATCTTCGGGGCGGATCGTGCCTACGACATGGGCCTGGTCAACAGGGTCGTCGGCGAGGACGGGCTCGACCAGGAAGTTCAGGCGACTGCAGAGCGCATTGCCGAGGGGGCACCGCTGGTCGCCCGCTGGCACAAGAAGTTCGCACAGAGGCTCATGTCACCGAAGCCCCTGAGCAAAACCGAGCAGAATGAGAGCTATGCCTGTTTTGCGACCGAGGACTTCGAGATCGGTTATCAAGCCTTCCTCGCTAAGGAAAAACCGATATTCAAAGGGAAATAAGCTAGCCGCCCAGTGACCGATCAGGCAGGGAAAAGGAGACCGTCAATGGCAGCAGGCGATGGGGGGCAAGACGCCGATCAGCGTCATCGGCAAGGTCCGCTAAAAGGCGTTCGCGTCATCGATCTCACCCATGTCATGGCCGGCCCCACCTGCACACTCATGCTGGCCGATATGGGTGCCGACGTCATCAAGGTTGAAAAAATCCCGGACGGTGACGATACGAGACGCAGCCTGCCGCCGGCTATCGGCGATGAGTCGGCAGCCTTCATGATGATGAACCGCAACAAGCGCGGCATCGCCATCGACCTCAAAACCGAAGGCGGAAGAAGCGTTCTGCACCGGTTACTTGAAGACGCTGATGTGGTGGTGGAGAACTACCGGCCCGGCACCATGGCCAAACTCGGCTTCGACTACAGCGAGCTTCGAAAGACCAATCCCGGCTTGATCTATTGCGCTCTTTCCGGCTTCGGCCGAACGGGGCCCTATGGTCATCGCGGCGGTTTCGATCTGGTGGCCCAGGCGATGAGCGGGCTGATGAGCATCACCGGTGAAGGCCCGGGGCGGGCACCGGTCAAATGCGGCGCACCGGTGACCGATATCACCTGCGGCATCCTCGCAGCCCTCGGCATTGTCTCCGCCTACACCCACCGGCTAAGGACGGGCGAGGGGCAGATGGTCGACACGTCCCTCCTGGAAGCAGGCATCGTCCAGACCTACTGGCAATCGGCGATCGCCCTTGCGACCGGCGAGGCGCCTGGACCGATGGGCTCGGCGCATCCGCTGAACGCGCCCTATCAGGCATTCGAGACCGCGGACGGCTGGATCGTGATCGGCGGCAGCAACCAGCGGAACTGGCTTCGCGCGCTTGAAGCCCTGGAGGCCCCCCATCTTGCCGATGATCCGCGTTTTGTCACCAATCAGGAGCGCATGGCCCATCTCGTCGAGCTTGAGGAGACGCTGGCGCCGTTCTTCAGGCAGCGCACAAGCGCCGATCTCCTGGCTGCCTTCGAAAAAACCGGTGTGCCGGCAGGACCGGTTTACGATGTTCTGGACATGCAGGCCGATCCGCAAGTGCGTGCCCGCGAGATGGTCACCAAGGTCCATCATGCGCGCGAGGGCGAGGTCGAGACCATCGGCCTGCCGATCAAGTTCTCGAAGACCCCTGGCAAGGTTTGCAGAAGTGCGCCGCTCTACGGTCAGCACACCCGCGAAGTCCTGAGCGAAGCCGGTTTCAGCGACGATGCCTTGGCGGATCTGCTGGCAAAAGGAGCTGTGATTGCAGATGACTGATCGATGATGTCAAAGAATTTAGCCCTGGTTCACCTGCGCGATGTCGTCCCCGCCGATGCTGATTGGCTGTTAGCCCTAAACAACAGCGCTGTTCCGAACGTCAATCATCTCGAACGGCAAGACCTTGATGATCTTCTGACGATTGCCTGCTATGCCCGCTTGGCTTCGGTGGATGATGAACCCTTGGGCGCCCTGATCGCTCTTTGGCCGGAGGTACACTATGAAAGCGCCAACTATCGTTGGTTCAGCCAGCGCTTCGAGGATTTTCTCTATGTCGACCGGGTCATCATTGCGGACGGCGCCCGCGGCAAGGGGATCGGTCAGGCCATCTATAGGGATATAGAAAGATTCGCTTCGGCACGGGCAACGAGCATCGCCTTGGAGGTAAACAGCCTGCCGCCCAACCCGGTGTCCATGCGTTTTCATCAGTCCGCTGGGTTCGCCCCGGTCGGCGAGCAAACGCATGAGGGTGGAGCAAAGAAAGTCGTGATGATGATGAAGGATATCATCAAGTCGTCTGGGGATTCTTGAGCGACGCTTCCCATGCTTTTTGACAGGCGCCGAAAGCTGAGGCTGGGGACATTTCACTGCCGGTATGTTCACGCCCCTCGGAGCTCATCGAGAAAAGCTCGCATACTCCTGAATATCTAAGCGCTTTCTGCAATCGTACTCGAAACTTAATGAGGTGGACATTCCACCCACTAGGTTTGGCGAAGTACTGCGACACCCGGTAGTTCCTTGCCTTCCAGCCACTCCAGGAAAGCACCGCCTGCGGTTGAGATATAACTGAACTGGCCAAGCACGCCAGCATTGGCGAGGGCGGCCACAGTGTCGCCGCCGCCGGCGACGCTCAAGAGTCTGCCTTCCTTGGTCATCTCGGCAGCGGCAATCGCCAGCTCGATGGTGCCGCCATCAAATGGCTCGAGTTCGAACGCGCCGAGCGGACCGTTCCAGACCACGGTGCGGCACTCAGCCAGACGATCCTCAAACATCTCGGCGCTGATCGGCCCGATATCGAGCATCATGCCGTCCTCCGGGATCAGCTCGACCGGTGCCGTGACCGGATCGACGCCCTCCTTGAATTCCTTGGCGATCGCTCCATCGATCGGCAGCATGATCTCGCAATTCGCGGCTTCCGCTTTGGCCATGATCTCCCGCGCCGTGTCGAGCATGTCATGTTCGCAAAGGGACTTGCCGATGGGCGTTCCCTGAGCGGCCATGAAGGTGTTGGCCATGCCGCCGCCCAGGATCATCACATCGACCTTCTCGATCAGATTGCCGAGAAGCTCGAGCTTGGTCGAAATCTTGGCACCGCCGATGACAGCAGCCACCGGCCGTTTCGGATGTTCCAGTGCCTTGCTGAGCGCTTCGATCTCCTGCTGCATCAAGGGACCGGCAACCGCAGGCAGATGTTCCGCGATGCCTACGATCGACGCGTGCGACCGATGCGAACAGGAAAAGGCGTCGTTGACGAAGATGTCACCGAGATCAGCCAGTCTCGCGGCAAAGGAGGGGTCATTCGCTTCTTCGCCCTCGTGAAAGCGAAGGTTTTCGGTGAGCAGTATGTGACCGTAGCGCAGCGCCTTGATCGCCTTTTCGACCTTGGGTCCAACGCAGTTGTCGACAAAGCCGACATCGATCCCGCGAAGGGACTTCGCATTGGCAAGTGCAGCCTGGAGCGGCTCGAGCGACATGCTCTCCTGATATTCCCCCTTCGGCCGGCCGAAGTGGGACAGAACAACGACCTTGGCACCGGCAGCGGAAAGGTCGCGCAAGCTATCGATGACGCGATCGATCCTGGTAGTGTCGGTGATCTCGCCATCCTGCATCGGCACGTTGAGATCGACCCGAACCAGCACCACCCGGCCGGAGACCTTCACATCGTCAATGGTCCGAAAACCCGCCATCAACCCCTACTCCCAATTCTCATACGCGTCTTTGATTGTAATCCATGCGAGGCTCATTGCCCGAAAAGTGAAGCGCCGCAGCGGCCTATTCCAATAGCCTACAAAGTGATGGAGACATGGAAAGACAACGATGCCGTCTCGGTTTTCGAACGTGGTTTGAGCCTTGCAGGACCTTGACTAAAGCTTGCCGTAAATCGCGGCAACATCGCCCATACGACAGGAGAAACCCCACTCATTGTCATACCAGGACGCTACCCGCACCAGACCGCCTTCAATCACCTTGGTGGCATTGAGGTCGACCGTCGAGCTGTGGCCGTCATGGTTGAAGTCGATCGAGACTAAAGGCTCGGCCGTCACGCCGAGCACGCCTTTCAGCGGACCGTCGGCAGCTGCTCTCAGCGCCCCGTTGATTTCCTCGGCCGACGTGTCGCGGCTCGGCACGAAGGTCAGATCCACCAAGGACACGTTGGGGGTCGGGACCCGGATGGCGCCGCCATCGAGCTTGCCTTTGAGTTCCGGAAGCACCAGACCCACCGCACGCGCCGCACCCGTCGAGGTCGGGATCATCGAGGTCGCACCGCCGCGTGCCCGGTATAGATCCTTGTGGACGGTGTCGAGAAGTGCTTGGTCGTTGGTGTAGGAATGGATCGTGGTCATGTGGCCGCGTACGATGCCAACCGTATCATTCAGCACCTTGGCGACCGGGGCCAGGCAATTGGTGGTGCAGGACGCATTCGAGACCACCTTGTGACCGGCGCCGAGCTGATCGTGATTGACGCCGTAGACAACGGTCAAATCGGCATTGTCGCCTGGCGCCGAGATCAGCACTTTCTTGGCACCTGCATCCAGATGCTTGGCAGCCGCATCACGCTTGGTGAAGATGCCGGTGCATTCCATCACCACATCGACATTCAGCTCGGCCCATGGGAGGCTCGCGACGTCGCGCTCGGCAATCACCTTGATCGGGCCGGTGCCGCAATCCAGCGTGTCCCCTTCCAGCTGCACATTAGCGGGAAACTTGCCATGCACCGAATCATAGCGCAGCAGATGGGCGTTGGTGGCCGGGGGCGCCAGATCGTTGATGGCAACGATCTGCACATCACTGCGACCGGTTTCGATGATCGAGCGGAGAATATTTCTGCCAATCCGGCCAAATCCGTTAATCGCTACCCGAACGCTCAAAGTCTTTACTCCTTCACGTGATCGTTTTTACTCAATGTTTTCCTGGACAGCAGCGCGGTCGGCATGCTCTCAGCCCAATCTTTGACGCACCCGCTGGGCCACGGCATCTGCCGTGATGCCGAAATGCTCGTAGAGCTGCTGATAGGGAGCCGAGGCACCAAACCCGGTCATGCCGACAACATCGGCTTCGTCAGCGACATACCGGCCCCAGCCATAGGTGGATGCGGCCTCGATCGCAAGCCTCGCACCATCGCCCAGAACCGATCGGCGATAGGCGGCATCCTGCTGATCGAACAGTTCCTGACACGGCATTGAAACGACCGCCGTTCCGATCCCATCTGCTTGCAGCGTATCTCGGGCGGCAAGGGCGATCTCGACCTCGGAGCCGGTGGCGATCAGCGTCATGTTGCGTACGCACTCGGCGTCCGCAAGTATATAAGCTCCTCGCTGCGAGCGATTCTCTTCGATGCCGGCGCAGACGGTGGGCAGGCCCTGGCGCGTGAGCGAAAGCAGCGATGGACCGTCCTCGCGGGCGATGGCGAGCGCCCAGCATTCCGCGGTTTCAACGGCATCGGCAGGTCGAAAAACGTGGAGATTTGGAATAGCCCGAAGGGCCGCCAAATGCTCCACCGGCTGATGGGTCGGCCCATCTTCGCCAAGGCCGATGCTGTCATGGGTCATGACATAGACGACCCGCGTTCCCATCAGCGCCGCCAGACGAATGGCAGGCCGGCAATAGTCCGTGAATACCAAAAACGTGCCGCCATAGGGAATGAGCCCCTTGTGCAGCGCCATGCCGTTCATCGCCGCCGCCATCGCATGCTCGCGCACACCGTAGTGAAGGTAGCGTCCGGCGGGCTCGCCCGCATCCTGGGCACTCATCGCCTTGGTCTTGGTCAGGTTCGAACCGGTGAGATCGGCAGAGCCGCCGACAAGTTCCGGCACCGCGTCGGCAAAGACCTCCAACGCTTCCTGGCTCGCCTTGCGGGTCGCCCATTTCGGTTTGTCCGCGGTGAGTTTTTTCTTGTACGAAGAAAGTACCGAACCTAAGTCCCTAGCCGCCTGACCTTCCAGTGCCGCCAAAAAGGCATCCTTCTCCGACGACGAGTCCAGCCTTCCCTGCCAAGCCTGCCGGGCATCGGCCTGCCGGCTGCCGACATCGCGCCAGGCCGACATGATGTCGGCAGGGATGTCGAACGGCGGATGGGACCAGCCGAGCTTTTCCCGGGTCGCTTGAATTTCCTCGGCACCAAGCGGAGCGCCATGGGCCGCGGCCTTGCCGGCCTTGCCCGGCGATCCGCGCCCGATCTCGGTCCGGCAAGCGATCAGCGACGGCTTGTTGACCCCGAGAGCTTCGTCCAGCGCTGCTTCGATTTGCTCCGGATCATGGCCGTCGACCGCCATCACATGCCAGCCATAGGCCTGGAACCGACCCTGTTGATGGGTCGACATGGCAAGGGAAGTCGATCCGTCGATCGAGATCTCATTGTCGTCATAGAGAACGATGAGCCGCTCCAGCTTCTGATGGCCGGCCAACGCTGCCGCCTCATGGCTGATGCCTTCCATGAGATCGCCGTCGCTCGCGATCACATAGGTCCAGTGATCCACCAGGTCCCGACCGAACCGGGCTGCCAGATGCCGCTCTGCCAGCGCCATGCCGACTGCCGTTGCAAATCCTTGTCCGAGCGGGCCCGTCGTGGTTTCTACGCCGGGCGTGTGACCGACCTCGGGGTGGCCGGGCGTCAGCGAGCCGAACTGGCGGAAGTTTCGGATCTGCTCGATATCCATCCCCGGATAGCCGTTGAGATGCAGCAGCGCATAGAGCAGCATCGAGCCATGACCGGCAGACAGAACGAAACGGTCGCGGTCAGGCCAATCCGGCCGGGCCGCATCGAAGGTCAGAAATTTGCTGAACAGCACAGTCGCGACATCCGCCATGCCCATGGGCATGCCCGGATGCCCGGAATTGGCCTGCTCGACCGCATCCATGGCCAAAACGCGAATAGCGTTCGCCATGTCGGCATGGCTGACGCCCGGCGCCTTGGGAGACGAGGCCTGCGATGCTTGGTTCTGTGAAGCTCGTGTCATTTGATCATCATCTATGCGTCACGTTAAGGTCGGCAGATATGCGCGCGCCGGACGCCGGAGCGGCAAGCCAGTGAGATAGGCGTCAAGGTCGTCAATCCGCCAGAAAAATCAACAGGTATCCTTGACGCACCTTATAATAGATACCCGTTCCTGCCCGCCCCCTTCACATCAGATGGCTGCGAGGGGAGCGGGCAGGAACGGGCAATATCCAATATGACGCGCCACTCAGAGAGGCAGCCGAAACCGATGCCATCATAAGCAACGCCGAGTTGACGTACCGCGTGTTCTATGTCAAGTGAGATCGCTAAATAGTTGTTTTTTTGGAAAAGGAATTTCCTGGAGAGCCATGTCTGCGCTCGACGTCGCCGAACAACATCTGACCGAGGCCTTGTCACGTCTGGAACACGCCTTGGCGCAACGTCTTGCTGCCGCCGATCCCGAACAGGTTGCGGCGGTGACGCAGCTTGCCGAGGAGCGGGACACGCTTCAAAGCGACGTCAAAGCGCTGAGCGAGGAATGCAGCCGCTTGAGCGCCGCCCTCAAAGTTGCCGAAGAAGATCGCGATGCCGCCCGGCGGATGACCGGCGAGGTTGCGGCGCGACTCGATGTTTCCATCGACGAGCTTGACCGTCTTATCGAGGAGTAGACGCAGTGCCGATGATCGACATCACCGTCAATGGTCGCCGGCATTCCGTGCAGTGCGGCGAGGGTGAAGAGGCCAGGGTCAAAGGCCTTGCCGCCTATATCGACCGCAAGATTGCCGAGCTGGCGCTTGGCAACAACCAAGTCGGCGACGCCCGGCTGATGCTGCTGGCGAGCCTCATGGTCGCTGACGAGCTCTCGGATGCCTACGACAAGATCAAGGAGCTTGAGGCAGGCCTCGAAGGTGCCCATCCCGCGGCGGCGGCAACCGGGGGAGACAGCGAACGGCGGGCGGCTGCAATGATCGAACAGGTGGCAGAACAGCTGAATGCGGTTGCCGTCGAGCTCGAGAGAGCCTAACTAAACAGCGACGGTTGCTGCCTGGCACGTCAGGTCTCAAGATCCCTGGGGCCAATGTTCTCTATCTCGGGAGCTGTCCCTGTCCTGGCCGTGGTCAGGGCATTACGGCGCCCACCTGCTTAGGCAGGCCACAGAGGACTTTACGGACCAACGACCAAGGCGGCGCCGTCACCTTTTTTGACCATCCCTCCGTTCCGGCCATGATCCATGACAAAAGATGCTCTGACGACGGAAAAGTCGGAACTCCGAAAGACCTGCTATGCCCGCCGCATGGCGATGTCCCTCAAGGCAGCGGCGGCGGCAGCGAATGAGATCGCCGGGCGCATCACTGCCGAAATCGATGTTTCCGAGATTGCACTGACAGCGGATACCGTCATTTCGGCATATTGGCCGCTGACGGGCGAGCTCGATCCACGCCCTGCCCTTCGGGCCTTTGCCAGCCGAAATGCCAAGCTTGCTCTGCCCAGGGTGATCGGCGACGGCCAGCCTCTGGCTTTTCATCTCTGGCGCGCATCGGACCGCTTGATCGAGGGTCGCTTCAAGGTGATGGAACCTGATCCCGAGAACCCGTCTGCCGATCCGGATATTCTGCTCGTGCCACTCCTCGCCTTCGACCGTACCTGCCGGCGGCTTGGCCATGGCAAGGGCTACTACGATCGGACCTTGGCCAAGCTGAGGGAGGCCAATCCCTCGACGGTCGCCATCGGCGTCGCCTTCGCAGCACAGGAAGTCGAGCGGGTGCCGACCGACGCGTATGATCAGACATTGGACATGATTATCACCGAGTGCTCGGTGATAAGATCGGACCGGATACGATGATTTCGACGATAGGCCGCCTGGCATTAGCTTTGTTGCTGACACTGAGCCTGCTTGGCTGCAGTGGCTCAAGGCCCGATGATCTCGGCCTGATCGACGGCCGGCTCGGCCCCTGCCCTTCCAGCCCGAACTGCGTCGCCAGCGATGCTGCGGATGCCGATCATCAGGTCGAGCCGCTCCGCTATCAAGGCGATCCCGCCGGCGTGTGGACGGCGTTGACGTCGGTCCTGACTGACCTGCCGCGAACGACGATCGTCACATCGGACGACCAGTATCTCCACGCCGAGGTATCAAGCAGGCTGTTCGGTTTCGTGGACGATGTCGAATTCCACCTTCGCCCAGGCGAAGGGCTGATCGCGGTTCGCTCGGCTTCCCGCATCGGCTATTCCGATATGGGTGTCAACGCCGAACGAATCGAGACGATCCGCCAAGCATTGAACGCAAGGTAATCCCCTCGCCGATCGGCTGACTGGTCCGGAACAGTGACAAAAACCCGGCAACGCTTCGATCTCAAGGGACAGGCGTTCAAGCGCGATCCCTTGCCGACCCTGGCCGCAATGCGCGCTGCCGGCTCCGTGGTGCCGAGCCGAATTCCGATCCTCGGCAAGGTTTCCTTTGCAACGACCTACAATGCCGTCGAGGCGCTCTTAAAGGACAAAGAACGCTTCGTCGTCGATCCCAGCGCCATCGGCAACAGGAAGGTGAAGCGCCTTCCCTGGTGGTTTCCGAAACGCTTTCGCCCGCTCACCGAAAGCATGCTGGGCATGGACGACCCCAACCATCGGCGTCTTCGGCGCCTGGTCGACAAAGCCTTTCATCAGCGGAGCATCGAGAGCTACCGTCCGATGATCGTCGAGATCGCTGATCGGATGATCGACACGCTCGAAGCATCCGCAGACGGAGATCTCGTCCGTCATGTCGCACGCCCGATCCCGCTCCAGGTCATCTCGGACCTGCTGGGTCTTCCTGAAGAAGACCGCCCCCAGCTCTTGCGCTGGATGGGCGGCATTTCGAGCGCGAGTTCGATCATCGACGCGTTCCGCATGCTGCCGGCCCTGCAAAAGCTATCCGACTATCTAAAGCGGCATTTCGCCAAACGGCGCAGCGAGCCGAGAGACGATCTGATCTCGGCCTTGGTTGCGGTCGAGGAAGCAGGTGACCAACTCTCCGAAAACGAACTCCTGGCGATGTGCTTTCTCCTTTTCGTCGCCGGTCACGAAACCACTACCCATCTGATCAGCGGAGGCGTCCTGGCCCTGCTTCAACATCCGGACGAGCTGGAGAGGCTGCACAGGGAGCCCGCCTTGATGCCGTCCGCCGTGGACGAGCTGCTGCGCTTCGTCTCGCCGGTTCAGATGAGCAAGCCCCGCTTTGCCACCGTCGATACGACGCTAGATGGCGTTGACGTCATGCAGGGCGAGCGGCTGATGGCGCTGCTGGCATCAGCAAATGCCGACCCGGCTGTGTTCGAAGCACCGGAGGTTCTCGACCTCGGACGGACGCCGAACCGCCATCTCGCCTTCGGCCAGGGGCCTCATCTCTGCCTTGGCCTGCAGCTTGCCCGCGCGGAGATGGCGATCGTTCTGGAACGGCTACTGATGCGCTACCCCAAACCCCAACTCGCTATTCCCGAGGATGAGATCCGCTGGACCAAGCGCGTCGGTCTTCGCGCCCTGGAGGCTCTTCCGGTTCGACAGGGCCAGTCAGCTTACACGAATACGCTTTGAAGCCTGCTTCGCGGCGGTATTTTCGCATCAGGCTCGTCTAGAGTGGATGATGCGGTTTGTATCTTGGCCGCCGATGTTGCAGGATCCGGAAAGACAAGCTTGGCGTGTTCTTTGGAAAGGGCTACACCAGCGTTTGAGGCATGAAGCAGCCCTTTGGCATGCCGATGGGGGCTGTTGTCATCAAAGTAATCAGAGGAGGGGGCGTCTTATGCGTTTTACGGGAAAAATGGTGGCCGGGCTGATGAGTTCGGCGCTCGCTTTTGGGGCAGCGACGGCGCTTGCCGAGGATGGTGTGAAAGTCGGTCTGATCTACACCCTGTCCGGCCCGCCGGCCGTTCTCGGCGAACAGGCGCGTGACGGCTTTCTTCTGGCGGTCGAGGATCTCGGCGGCAAGCTCGGCGGACTTGAGACCGAGATCGTCGTGGTCGATGACGAGCTGAAGCCTGACAATGCGGTCAACAAGGCAAAGGAGCTGGTGGAGCGCGACAAGGTCGATTTCGTCGTGGGGCCGATTTTCTCCAACATTCTCCAGGCGATCATGAAGCCGGTCACCGACAGCGGCACGATCCTGATCAGCTCCAATGCCGGCACCTCCAACTTCGCGGGTGAAGCCTGCAACCCCAACTTTTTCGTAACCTCCTACCAGAATGACCAAAATCACGAAGTCCTGGGCAAATATGCCGAGGATCAGGGCTACAAACGCGTGTTCCTGATGGCGCCGAACTACCAGGCGGGCAAGGACAGCCTCGCCGGCTTCAAGCGCCATTTCACCGGCGAGGTCACGGACGAGCTCTACACACCGCTCGGCCAGCTCGACTTTTCGGCCGAACTCGCCCAGCTCGCCGCCTCGCAACCCGACGCCATCTTCACCTTCATGCCGGGCGGCATGGGCGTGAACCTGGTGAAGCAATATCGCCAGGCCGGCCTCGAAACCATCCCGTTCCTTTCCGCCTTCACGGTCGACGAGACCACGCTTCCGGCACAGCAGGACGCGGCGGTTGGCTTCTTTGGCGGTGCCAATTGGGCACCCAATGCCGACAACGAGGCGTCCAAAGCCTTCGTCGCCGCCTTCGAGGCCAAATATGACCGCGTCCCAGGCACCTACGCCATGCAGGCCTATGACGCCGCCATGCTGCTGAACAGCGCCCTGTCAGCGACAGGCGGCGATCTCGAGAATAAGGATGCCTTGCGCGCCGCTCTCGAAAAAGCCGACTTCCAGTCCCTTCGCGGTGACTTCAAGTTCGGGCACAACCACTACCCGATCCAGGACTTCTACCTGGTCAAAGTGGCCAAGCGCGAAGACGGCAAATACCAGACCGAGATCGCCGAGAAGGTCTTCGAGGACTACCAGGACGTCTACGCCGCCAACTGCTCCATGTGAGGGCGTGGCGGCCCGGCCTTGACTTGACGGTGTTTTGGGCATGACGGTTGATGCTCATCCCAAGGTCACGCCGTCAGCGGAGATCTCCCTTACGCTCCACAGGATGACATGCCCGGACTTGATCCGGGCATCCGCCTGTCAGCGGAGCTATAACGCGGGGATGAACGGCAAGACGCCCCCCGGCAGCGACAACTTTCAAAGGCCTCTGAGTCACCCGACCGTGTCGAGGTCCAAGTCAAGCCAGGGGGTGCCACCCCCATGATGAACCTGTTCGTCATTCAGGCACTTAACGGGCTGCAGTTCGGCATTCTGCTGTTTCTTGTGGCCGCCGGGCTGACCTTGGTCTTCGGGGTGATGGACTTCATCAACCTCGCTCATGGCGTGCAATATATGGTGGGCGCCTATCTTGCGGTGACGTTCACGCAGGCGACGGGCAGCTTTTTCATGGGCGTGATCCTGGCCTTGCCCACGGCCTTCGCCTTCGGGCTCCTCCTTGAAGTCCTGGTCTTCAGACACTTCTATGACCGTGATCATCTGGATCAGGTGCTCGCGACCTTCGGCGTGATTCTGATTCTGCATGAGGGGGTCAAAATCCTCTGGGGGGCTGCCCCGATCAGCATACCGATCCCGGATGTCATCGCTGGATCAATTCCCGTTCTCGGCAATCTGCGCTACCCGATCTACCGTCTGCTGATCATCGCCGCCGGGCTGATCGTGGCGATCGGCCTCTACATCTTGGTGCAGCATACCAGGACCGGCATGCTGCTGCGCGCCGGCGCCTCCAACCCGGATATGGTCTCTGTCCTCGGTGTCGACATTCGCCGCCTGTTCATGATCGTCTTCGGCGTCGGCGCGATGCTTGCGGGTTTCGCCGGGGCCATGATTGCTCCCATTCTCTCGGTCGAGCCCAATATGGGCGACGGCATCCTGATCCTGACCTTCGTCGTGATCGTGATCGGCGGGATCGGCTCCATCCGAGGGGCGTTCATCGCCGCCCTCCTGGTCGGTCTGGTGGATACCGTCGGCCGGAGTTTCGGCCCCATCCTGCTAAAACTCTTTCTTGAACCAGCGGCGGCCTCGCAGGCCGGCCGAACCCTCACGCCTATGCTGATCTATATCCTGATGGCCGCCGTCCTGTTCTTCCGCCCCGCCGGCCTTTTCCCAGCAAGGCAAGGCGCTTGAAGGTGGCAGCGGTGGCAGCGACAGGCTTAGCTCGGCATCGTGCTTCGCAAGCATTCCGGAGCTTTGGCCTCGTAAGTCTGTTCGCCATTTTCGCTACGCTGCCGGTCGCCACCGGCCTCGGCGTCGATCCATTCTATCTGGTGATCGCCACCCGCATCATGATTTTCGCGATCGCCGCCCTCTCCTTGGACTTCATCCTCGGCTATGGCGCCATGGTCTCCTTCGGCCATGCTGCCTATCTCGGTATCGGCGCCTATGCCGTCGGCATCGCCTCGAGCCATGGCCAGACAGATCTCGTTCTGCAGCTCATCGTCGCCATCGCAGCGGCTGCCGCCTTCGCCCTGGTCACGGGCGTGATCTCGCTTCGGACCAAGGGCGTCTATTTCATCATGATCACCCTTGCCTTCGGGCAGATGCTCTATTTCCTCATGGTGTCCCTTTCCGCCTATGGCGGAGATGACGGCCTGACGCTCCAGGCACGCTCGACGCTTTTCGGACAAGCATGGCTGGAAGACGACGTTTTTTTCTACTACTTGGTTTTCGCCATCCTGCTTGGCTGCTTTCTTCTAGCCCGCACCATCATCCACGCCCGTTTCGGCCGCGTGCTCCGGGGCACGCGGGACAATGCCCAGCGGATGCAGGCCATCGGCTTCGAACCTTTCCCCTTCCAACTGACGGCTTATGTGATCGCCGCTGTGCTCGCGGCACTCGCCGGCACGCTGCTTGCCAACCAGGCAGAGTTCGTCTCGCCCGCCTACATGACCTGGCAGCGCTCCGGCGAGTTGATCATGATGGTGATCATCGGCGGCATCGGCACGCTTACCGGCGGCATCGTCGGCGCCGCGGTTTTTTTGCTGCTTGAAGAGTTTCTTTCCGGCTTCTCCCAGCACTGGAAACTGGCGCTTGGTGTCATCCTCATCCTGCTCGTCCTCTTCAACCGAAACGGCATCGTCGGTCGCCTCGGAGGCCGACCATGACGTCGCCTTTGCTGGCAACGGAAGGCTTGACCAAATCCTTTGGGGCGCTTCGGGTGACCGACGATGTGTCGATCGACCTGAGGCCCGGTGAAATCCACGCCGTCATCGGCCCGAACGGCGCCGGCAAGACCACGCTGATCCACCAGCTCTCCGGCTGCCTGCCGGCAGACCGTGGACGGGTTCTTCTTGATGGGGACGACATCAGCTCGCTGTCGATGGCGGCGCGTGCGAGGCGCGGCATCGCGAGAACTTTTCAGATCACATCGATTCTACAGGGCTTCTCAGTTCTGGAAAACGCGGCCCTCGCCGTGCAGGCAAAAGCAGGAGCGAGCTTTCGCTTTTTCAGCCGGGCGGACAGCGAAAAGACCTTGAACGATGAAGCGCTGGCCAATCTTGAAACCGTCAATCTAACGAACCGTGCCGCAGTTCCCGCCGGCAGCTTGTCGCACGGCGAAAAGCGTCAGCTCGAACTGGCGATCGCCCTTGCGACCCGGCCGCGCCTGCTCCTCCTCGACGAGCCGCTCGCTGGCGCCGGTCAGGACGAGTCGGCAGCACTGATCGACTTGATCGGCAGTCTCCAAAATAGCTACGGCATTATGCTGATCGAGCATGACATGGACGCCGTGTTCGCGCTCGCCGACCGTGTGAGCGTCCTGGTCTATGGCCGCATCATCAAGACCGGCTCACCCGCCGAGGTGCGTGCAGATCCGGACGTGCGCAGCGCCTATCTCGGCGACGAGGCCGCCTGATGCTGATGATCGAAGCGCTCGAAGCGTCCTATGGCGACAGCCAGATATTGTTCGACATCAGCTTCGAGATCGGCGCCAGCGAGGCAGTCACGCTCCTTGGCCGAAACGGCATGGGCAAGACCACCACGATCAAGACACTGTTCGGCCTGCTGCCGGCGGCCGCGGGCCGGGTCGTGATTGACGGTCGCGACATGACCGGCGCAAAACCGCATCTCATCGGCCAGGCCGGCCTCGCCCTGGTCCCCGAAGGCCGCCAAATCTTCCCGACGCTTTCCGTCGAAGAAAATTTAATTGCGACTGCCCGGTCCGCACGACGGACGGCGTTGACAATAGCGCCGCAACACGCCCCGGCCGCCTGGACACTCGAACGGGTTTACGAACTCTTTCCGTCGCTTAGCGAACGCCGTTCCCACGGCGGTAACCAGCTTTCCGGCGGCGAGCAGCAGATGCTGGCGATCGGCAGGGCGCTGATGACCAACCCCAGGCTTCTAGTGCTTGATGAAGCGACCGAGGGCCTGGCTCCGCTGGTCCGCGAAACCATCTGGACCTGCCTTCGCAACGTCAAGGAAACCGGCATCGCCATCCTCATCGTCGACAAGAACGTCGAGGCCCTGGCCCGCTTCGCCGATCGGCATGTGGTGATCGAGAAAGGCCGCGTGGTCTGGACCGGAGACAGCGCAGCGCTACTGGCGACGTCGGAGGTGAAGGATCGGTATCTGCATGTGTAGTAATAGCAGGGCTTGCCAATACAGGAGATGTCCGCACGATCTGTCCGATTTTCCCGACTTCTGATCGGGAGTCAGAAAAATGCCCCAGGTGCTCTGATCGGCTCCCCTTGGGAAAGGATGTACCAGCCTTTGACAACCCGATAGACAAACCAAATCCCTGGGACTGTTATCCCAATCAATATCAGGATCATTCCAATAATCGGAATAATCGTCCCTATACCCACCAACACCATGGCGACAATCCAAAGCGATAAAGCCAGCCAGAATGTTCGGATCTGCCATTGCAGATGCGAAAGGTGGAAAGTCGACGTTCTCTTGCCACGCTCGATGTAGGCGATGATAACTCCGATAAACACTGAAAAAACAATGATGAACGACAATAGATATGCACCGTAAATCACGTGCAGCATCGTTCTGTCGTTGTCATCGGCCGATGACAATGCGGACTGATCGCCGTTCATGGTTCCCCCTTGAAATCTACCTCATATCGAAAAACGTCGCCGAGATCCCTCAACTCATATAAATTGTACAGCAGATCGGGGCGAGTCGGGAGAGAAAGCGATGACCATCATGACTGCCGGAATCACCAAGGCGGGCGACGGAATCGACGGCATTAGCTGGAACATTCTGGGACAGACCTATGTGCCGAAGCAGCACACCGAGTCGTCCTTCTCCTGGCATGCGACGCTCCCGCCCGACACGATGGTGCCGCCGCATATCCACCCGACGCAGGACGAGTTCATCTATATGTTCGAGGGCAGGCTCGACCTGCTGCTGGATGGCGTTGAGAGCTTTGCCGAGCCCGGAGATCTGATCCGCCTGCCGCGCGGCATTCCCCACGGGCTGTTTTCCAAAGGCGATCGGCCGGTCAAATGCCTCTTTTGGGTGACGCCCGCGAGAAGGCTCTACGATCTGTTTTGGCAGCTCCATAATATGGCCGGCGCCGATCCCGCCGAGATTGTTGCCGTTTCCGCCAAGCATGAGATTGACTTCCTGCCGCCGCCTGATGCCGAATAGTGGTGTGACCACAGCATATGACGCTTCAGGGCTGATCATGCGTGCGTAAGGAGGCTGGATCATGAAAGTCATCATCGCCGGCGCCGGGATCGGTGGACTTACTCTCGCTTTGATGCTCCATCGCCGCGGGATCGACGCCGAAATCTATGAGCAGGCTTCCGAGGTCAAGGAGATCGGCGTCGGCATCAACACCCTGCCGGCCGCGATCCGTGAGTTGTCGGAAATCGGACTCCTGCCCGTCCTCGATCTTACCGGTATCCGCACCCATGAGCTGATCTATCTGAACCGCCAGGGTCAGGAAGTCTGGCGGGAGTTTCGCGGCATCGATGGCGGTCATCCGGTGCCGCAATTCTCGATCCATCGCGGCCGCTTCCAAAAAGTGCTCTATGACGCCGTCATCGAGCGGCTTGGCCCTGCTTCCATCAAGACGGGGCTGCGTCTCGCAGGCTTCATTCAGGATGAGGGTGGCGTCACCGTCCATGTGACCAGCGGGACGGACGGACTCTCCAGCCTGACGATACGCGGCGATGCACTGGTCTGCGCCGACGGCATTCACTCCGCGGGCCGGGCAATTTTCTATCCCAACGAAGGCGCTCCCTCCTGGAACGGCGTGATGATGTGGCGTGGCGCCACTGAGTTCCCGGAATTCCTCGATGGCCGGACCATGTTCATCGGCGGCGGCATGGGAGCAAAATTCGTGCTCTACCCGATCGCAGACGCCGGGAACGGCAGGAAACTCACCAACTGGGTGGTCAATGTGAAAGTCGCCGACGGCGCCACCCAACCGCCCCCGAAGGATAGCTGGTCGAGGCGCGGCAGGCTTGACGACGTGTTGCCCTATGCCAAGCGTTTTGCCGTGCCGGGCGTGGATATCGACACCCTGGTGCGCGCCACCGATGCCTATTACGAATACCCGATGTGCGACCGCGATCCCCTGGCACAATGGACCTTTGGCCGGATCACCCTGCTCGGCGACGCTGCCCATCCCATGTATCCGGTCGGTTCCAACGGGGCGAGCCAGGCGATCCTCGACGCCCGCTGCCTGGCCGATGCTCTTCAACGGAGCGAGCATCCGATGCAGGCGCTGCATGTCTATGAAAAAGACCGTCTCGCCAAGACCGCCGGGATCGTTCACGCGAACCGCAAGGGCGGGCCGGAGCGGGTGATCGACGAGGTTGAAAAACTGGCGCCAGCGGGTTTCAGCGATGTCGAGCAGGTGCTGAGCCATGCCAAGCGCTCGGCCATCGTCACATCGGCAACAGGCCAAAAACCGGTCACATCGAGAGACCTGCCAGAACGCGAGCCGATCAGAAGCCGCCCAACGGTTCATGTGGCTTAGTGGTATGACCGCAGCATGATCCTATCGGAAGTGCCGCACCTGTTGGCAGTCTCCCGGACCTCTTCCCATTTGACCATCTCGCCGGCAAGCTGCACCCTGCCAGGAAAGCACGGTCGACAGGCAAGAAAGAGGTAGCGGACAAAAATGCGCATTCTGATCATGGGCGCTGGGCTCGCCGGGGTCACGGCTGCCTTCGAACTTTTGGAGGACGGTCACGATATCACCGTGGTTGACCGCCAGCCTGGCGCCGCCCTGGAAACCAGCTTTGCCAATGCCGGTCTGGTCGCACCCGGCCATGCCTTCGCCTGGGGCTCGCCGCGCGCACCGAAGATCCTGATGAAATCCCTATTCAAGGCGAACCAGCCGCTTCGCTATAAGCTGCGCTTCGATCCCGACATGTGGCGCTGGTCGCTGAAGTTCCTTCGGGAATGCTCGGCGGAAAAGGCCAGAATCAATACCCAGCGAAAGCACCGGCTTTGCCGCTATGCCCAAGCCGCCCTGAACGACGTCGTCAGCCGGACCGGGGTCGACTATGACGGCGAACGAAAAGGGCTCCTCTACCTGCATCGCGACGCCGCATCGTTTGAGCGCGGTGTCCAGAACATGCAGATCCTGATGGATGCCGATCAGGAACTGGAGGTCATCGACCGCGACCGGGCGGCCGAAATCGATCCCGCGCTTGCCCCCACCAAAGACAGGATTGCAGGCGGCTTTTACGGGCAAACCGACGAGAGCGGCGATGCCCACAAATTCGTCCAGCAGCTAGCCGAGATGTGCATCGAGCGCGGTGCCAGGTTCCGCTACGGCACCACCATCACCGGCATTCTCACATCGGGCGATCAGATCGAGGAGATCCAGACCGACAAAGGTGCGATGAAGGCGGATCTCTACATTATGGCACTTGGCGCCTACAGCCCGCTGATTGCCAAGCATCTGAAGGAAACCGTCTCCGTCTACCCGGTCAAGGGCTATTCAGTCACGGTTCCGGTCGATGGCGCCAACAACCCGCCGACGGTCGGCGGGATCGATGAAGACAACCTCTTTGCCTATGTCCGCCTGGGAGACCGCGTGCGCCTGACCGCCATCGCCGAATTTGCAGGCTATGACACAACCCACAAACCCGACGACTTTGCCGGTATGCTGAAAGCCGCAAGCGAGCTCTTCCCCAATGCCGCCAACTACCAGCGCCCGGACTATTGGGCCTGTCTTCGCCCGATGACGCCGGAGGGCACGCCTATTCTCGGCAAGGGCCGCCATGACAATCTCTATTACAACACCGGCCACGGCCATATGGGCTGGACCATGGCCTGCGGCACCGCGCGCATCACCGCAGACCTGATCGCGGATAGAAAGCCGGACCTGCCCATGGACGGGCTTATGCTTCGCTAGCGGAATGACCACATCATTTTCGATCCGGAGCGCCATCAAAGAACACGTTTTTAGCGCCAATTAGCGAGCCTGCCGCCATCCGTCCAAAGCCGCAAAAAAATGTGACAAACTGACACGCATGACGATCTGGATCGGCCCATGTCGGGAGATTGTAGTTAGCGGGGGACCTGATATTGTCGGTTCAAGTTTCGATGCGCTGTCCGCCTCAAAGGCAATGCGCAGGATCAACAAGTCCAGTCACCCGGACGGATTCGTAAAAACGGCGATATGGCGGGATTTGACAGCAGAGCCGGTTTTGCCTTCGGCGACATCGTTCTGGCATCCTATGCGATGCCCCATCAGGAAGAGCCTGCTCAGGGCCCCTGCGTCATCATCAGTTCGACGACTTACAATCAGCAGCGCGCCGACGTGCTGGCGATGGCCATCGTCACACAGAAGCCGCCTGGTGCGAGCTCCGGTGAAATCGCTATACAAAATGTGAAAGCAGCCGGGCTGGAGCGCGGTGCGGCCCTAAAACCCGTCCTCCTCACCCTCGAGCAAAAGCTGGTTCGTCTCATTCTGGGCAGGCTGGATGAGCGGGACCGCCAAAGCCTCCGCCACCTTCTTAACCTGATCCTCGGCGATTAGAGCATCGTATCGCCGGCATTGCTGCAGCTACCGCCCCCGAGCTATAGGCAACAACAGGCTCGCTCCGGCGGGCATTTTTTCCGTTGCGGCCCCGCAAATGACACTGAGTGGTTGATCTTCGGCGATGGCATGAACAAGGCCGGCCTCAAGGACAATCGCATTCGCTCATCAAACCACGGAAATACGGATCGGTCATATCCGGCACTTCCGATCATGTCATGAGATCATGAATGCTCTACCTATTTTCGATAAGCAAAGGACTTTGCGAAACGCCGGATCAGATAGTCGCCGCAGGACATTGGTTCATAGCCGGTCTCGATATCGTCACCGAGGAGCGCCTTTGGATCGATAACAGTGTCCGGTCCTGGATCGTAGGCGAGCACCAGGGAGAGTCTCTCGCGGCCTGAACTGTTCACCACGCGGTGGGGGGTCGAACGGTATTCGTCGTTGGTCCAGCGCGCCAGGAGATCACCGACATTGACCACCAGCGTCCCTGGAATAGGCGGTGCCATGACCCACTCGCCATGGACATCCTGAACCTGCAGGCCGCCGACATCATCCTGGCAAAGCACGGTCAGAACGCCGAAATCGGTGTGCGGCCCGACGCCGAATTGATCCGCGCCAAGAGAGGCATCCTGCGGCGGGTAATAGACGAAGGAGGCGCGGCTCATCGGCGCTGCCGTTGTTTTCATGAAAAAATCCTCGGCTTGATCCAGGCCGAGTGCAAAACC
This sequence comes from Geminicoccaceae bacterium, assembly GCA_965204405.1. Lineage (GTDB taxonomy): Bacteria > Pseudomonadota > Alphaproteobacteria > Geminicoccales > Geminicoccaceae > JANQPX01. The sequence goes on along the minus strand of CBDBEN010000005.1, from coordinate 1,701,629 downwards.
ACGCATCAGATGATGAGCCACCTCATGGGCGGCGTTGAAATAAGCCATGGCCCGGTCTTGCAATACCGGCATGAAATCCGGCCAACGATTGCCGCCGCGCAGCGGATGATCCTCGAGCGTGACGCCGTTCTCGTCCTCATATCCGAAGATGAAGCTCTCCTTCAGATCCGCCTTGGCGCCGGTCTGCATTTTCGCGCCGCCCTGGGCGAGAAATCCCCGGTGTTTCTCACTGACCACAACGTTGCGTTTGACATCTTCCGGCTGTCGGAAAAAGTCGAGCGCCGTTGCGCGGGTCGACTTGATCAGCTCATCGGCGATGCCGTGATTGGCGACATAGATGAAACCGACCTCCCGGCTTGCGCGGTGCAAAGCTTTGGCAACGCCTGTCGCATCCGAACCGTCCCGAAGCGGGCCGATATCGATCACCGGAATGAAGGATTGATCCACGGCTTTGGCGGTTGCGTAGCTCATGCGGCGTCCTCCTCGCTGCTGGCGTAGTATCCGATGGTATCGCCCTCGAGGGTCACACCGAGACCGTTCAGCAGCCGATTCACATAGTTGAAATATCCGACGATCTGGTTCACCTCGAGAATCTGGCCATCATCAGCGCCATGATTACGCATGGCGATCAGATCGTCCTCCTCCATGTTGCCCGCATCGACGGTCAGCTTCTTGGCGTAGGTCAGCATGGCAAGCTCGACACCGTCAAAAACGCGTTCCGGCGCGTCGGCCTTCAACGCCAGCTCTATTCGATCCGCGCGCTCGCCGTCATTGATCAGATGGCGAGCGTTGGCCCAGTGATTGCCGAGGCTGTAATCGCAATCATTCAGGATCGACACATAGGAGGCGATGGTTTCCTGCAGCCACATCGGCACGGTATTGGCGTCGTCATGGAGTGCGGCGCGATAGAGCTTCACATGGCCGCGCATGGTGTTTGGGCGAAGCGAGTGCACCCGCATGACATTGTCGACGGTACCGTGGGGCGTGCGCGCCTCGCTCAAGGCATCCATGAGATCGTCGGACGCTTCCTCATCCCCGATCATTTTGATCCATGCAGTCATGATAATGGTTCCGATTTTTTTAGGTTTGCTCGGCTCCGGTCCTCGCCCAACACCCGCCAGCGTATCGGATAATATCGGGTGGGCGGGGGCGAGGACCGGAGCCGAACGTCAGCGCTGTGTTTGGCGCATCCTGCGCTCGATGCGGCTGAACAGCAAGGCGAGCGAGTAGCAGAGAACGAAATACATCAGAGCGATCGTGATCCAGGTCTCGAACGGCTTTCTGGTGGAGACCGAAATTTCGGTGCCGAGGAAGGTCAATTCCTGGATGGAAATCAGGGCGACGATCGCCGAGTTCTTGACCAGCATGATGAACTGGCTGGCAAGGGGCGGCGTCACTTTTTGCAATGCTTGGGGAAGAATGACATCACGAAAAACGAAGAAGCGGCTGAGCCCCAGACTCTGGCCTGCCTCAACCTGACCCTTAGGAATCGCTTGAATACCGGCGCGCACGATTTCGGTGATGTAGGCCGCCTCGAACATGGCGAGGCAAAGAATGCCGGAGATCAGGTTTTCCAGCAATTTGGGCTCGCCGAAGAGGATGTTGACCACCGTCGCTTCACTGTCTCCAAGTGATCTTGCCCAGCGATCGATGCCAAGCAGGGGCATGAGCTGGCTGGAGATGAAGAAGTAGAAAACGAAGATGAAGACGAGCGGCGGAATGTTTCTGATCAGCCCGACATAGGTGCCGGCGATCATACGCGGCAGCAATCGGTTCGCCGTGCGCATGATACCCATGATCAGACCGATGAATGAAGCCAGTATCATCGCCCAGATCGACAGACGGATGGTGGTGAGAAGGCCCTTGATGAGAAGATTGATGTGCCAGCTTCCGGTCTCCTCATCAAAGCGCAGAAAGAACCCCGGAAGAAATGACCAGTCCCATTTGTAGACAAGAACGTCCGTGACCCGGACGTAGACATAAACGATCAGCGCCAGCACCATTGCGACGATCACGACATCGAGCCATCCGATACGACGCTGCTGGTTGGGATCAGGATACAAGGCGCTGTCTTGACCGGTTACTTGGCGGGGGTGCCCGGCCTGGACACCTCCGCCAAGTTACAAAAATCAGTTTTCGGCGACTTGGTCGGCCCAGGGGCGACCGCCGAACCAGTAGCTGTGACGCTCTTCCAGCCAGCCGCTGGATTCCTTGAGCAGGATCCAGTTGGAGAAGTAGTTGAGTGCGTCGGGGTCGCCTTTTCTCAGAGCAAACGCCTCGTTGCCCGGATCGATCTTTTCGTCGGTTGGCGAGAACAGGACATCCGGGTTGTCGTAGATCATGAACGCCGGCAGCGGCTGCGAGCCCATCACCACATGGGCATTGCCGTTCATCACTTCCTGCGTGGTCTGCGCCTGATCGTCGAACTGGCGAAGCGTCGCTTTCGGGAACTTTTCGGCGATGTAGGTGCAGGGTGTAGCGCCACGGCGGCAGACAAAGGTAACATCGGTGCTGTTGTAGTCGTCCGGCCAGGTGAGGTTTTCCGCCAGCTCCTTGTTGGCCATCACGCCAAGCGAGGAATGGGCGTAGGGCCTCGAAAAATTGACCGTGAGATTGCGCTCGGGCGTGATGGTCATGCCGCCGATGATCACGTCGAACTTACCGGCGATCAGGGCCGGAATGATGCCGTCCCAGGCGGTCGGCACGAATTCGATCTCGACGCCCATGTCCTCGGCGAGCTGGGTGGCGACATCGATTTCGAAACCGATCAGCTCGCCTTCCTTGTTGCGCATCGCCCAGGGCACGAAGGTCGACATGCCGACCTTGAGGACGCCGTTTTGCTTGATTGTCTCGATGACGCTCTCGGACGAGAGAGCCTGCTGCGCTTCCTGCGCGCCTACCGGCGATGTCAGGGCGATCGCAGCGCCTGCGATGACACCCATCATAGTCTTGATACCCATCATTTCCTCCTTGGTTTTGCAGGGAACATAATGCTCATCGGCTCTCTGCCCTTCGTACCCGCTTTTCCAGAATATCGACGACGGCAGAGAGGGAAAGGGTGAGAACGAGATAGATCCCGGCCACGGTGAACCAGATCTCAAAGCTCATGAAGGTGTCAGCGATCACGTTCCGGCCTTCGGTGGTGAGATCGAAGATCGCGATCGTGCTGACGATGGCCGAGTTCTTGATCAGGTTGACGATGGCGCTGGTCAATGGTGGCAGCATGAGCGGCAGTGCTTGGGGCAGAACAACCTGGCGATAGACATCCTGTGAGGTCAAACCGACCGAGGCGGCTGCCTCCCATTGTCCTTTAGGCACCGACAGGATGCCGCCGCGGATGATTTCGCTGATGAACGCAGCTTCGAAAAAGGCAAGGCAGATAATCCCGGTCCAAAAACGCTCGATGCCGAAAATCGGGGCGAGCACGAAATAGAATAGAAACATCTGCACCAAAAGCGGCGTGTTGCGCACCGCTTCCAGATAGACCGTCGCGAGCAGATATCCCGACGCCGAGCGCGACAGCCGCAGCAGCGCCGTTGCCAGGCCAATCACAAGGGCTAGCAGCGCACTCCAAAAGGTGATCTGCAATGTCACCAGGAGACCTTTGACCAGCGGTCCCCAGATCAGCTCGCCATCAACGATCCGGTAGATATATTTCGGCACCCGGTACCACTGCCAATTATACCCCATGCCCGTGGCACCGAGATAAACCAGCCAGATGAGAAGGCCGCAGCCGACCATGAACAGCATCAGGTCACGGGCATGCCGGCGAGAGGCGGAGCGACGCGCTCCGGGAGCCATGGTCTGAGCAGAGGCGATCAACGTATTCCAGCAGGCCTGCTTCGGTGGTGCGCCGCATTTACATGACGCTTGTGTATGATCGTAGAGTGTTTACATGCAGGGACAAGGCCTTTGCCTCTTCTGCCCCGTATTGGCAGCGGAGTCCCGTGCAGACCGAACCCTTCGATCATGCTGATCGATGAGGATAATGTTCCGATCAACACGCAACCATACTTGGGTACTTTCGATCTGGCGAAAGATCCGGGCCGAGGCCTTGCCGATCCCGTGGATTGTCAGGCTATCTGATCGGACGCTTTGCTTTGCTGTTTACCGGGTCTTGGAAATGATGTCTGGAGTGTCGCCGTGATCACTGCTCTCGCAAGAGCAGGAGGCTTTACCGCGTGAGAGGTGTCTCGGCGGTCGAACTTCGGCCGGGCTATTGGATGTCGACCATCATCAAAGGGCATGGCGGCATGCCAGGACTGCATCGCCGTTTCGGTAGCGCTGCGGCGCTAGCAGACATGACAGCGTTCATTGATGCCGGGATCACGACAATCGACTGCGGCAACACGGACCCAAGCCTCGAGCGTTTGATCGGTTCCCTCCTCAAGGACTTGCGGCGTACCCACGGCAGAGCCCTGGCACGATCCGTTCGTGTCCACACCAACGTCACCCCCGATCTTTCCGTTCCCCAGACCTTCAATCAGCAGCAAATCGAGCAGGCGATCGATCAATCCCTGACCCGGCTGGGTGTCGAGGCACTCGATCTGGTTCAGCTCCACTGGCCGGAGCAGGACATGTCCGGCTGTCTCGATGGGCTTGGCTACCTCACCATGATGCAGGCCAAAGGCAAGGTCCACCATATCGGCATTGCCAACTTCGATGCCGAGCATCTGGGGATGCTCATGCGTTCCGGGATCGGCCTCGCTACCGTTCAGGTTCCCTATTCTCTGATCGATCAGCGCCCTCGCGGAGATTTCGCCGATCTCTGCCGAAAGCACGATATCGCGCTCCTCGCTTATGGCACACTTGCCGGCGGGCTCATGTCGGCCCGCTGGCTGGGCGCACCCGATCCGGGTTACCGCTTCGATAACCCCTCGCTTGCAAGATACCGCCTGGTGATCGAAGCCTTCGGTGGATGGGACCTCTTTCAGGAACTGCTGCTGACGCTGAGCATCATTGCCGCCCGCCACGGCGTTCCGCTGGCCAGCGTTGCGCTGCGTGCCATGTATGACCACGCCGACATCACAGCCGTGATCCTGCGCTCCGTCAACGCCGACCGGCTCTCCTGCCACCTCCAGGCTCTAAGGTTTTCTCCGACTGCACAGGACCGTGATTCCCTTGCCGGTGTGCTTGTCAAACGGCGGGGCCCGAACGGCCCTGTCTTTCAGTTGGAGAGGGAAAAACCGGTTGCCGCTGGTCGGTCTTCAGGGTCTGAGCAAGATCCCAGCGATCGACGTCGCCGCAGATGAGCAAGAGCGCGCCAAACGAATCTCAGCATCTCGCCCCTTGACACCAAGCGGCATTGACGACACCCAGATGCAGCAGGTCCCATTGCTGAAAGGAAGACAGACCGACGCGCGTTTCATTTCGCCCGTCAGGATGTTGCCACGTCATTTTGTATCGCCATGTCGTTCAACTAAGCGCCCTTCTAGCCACGCTGGCGCTCACTTTTCTGGGCCTTTTGGTCGTGACCTTCCTGATCGGCCGGGTGGTGCCGGTGGATCCGGTGCTCGCTGCTGTCGGCGACCGTGCTCCGGCTGACGTCTACGAGCAGGTCAAGATCGAGATGGGTCTGCACCTCCCGCTCTGGCAACAGTTTCTTTTCTATGTTGGCGATGTCCTGCGCGGCGATTTCGGCAAGAGCGTGCTGACGGCAAAGCCGGTGCTCGACGACATCAAGCGTGTCTTCCCGGCGACCCTCGAGCTTGCGACCATTGCCACCCTGATCGGGCTGATCATCGGCATTCCGGCCGGTGTTGCCGCTGCTGTCTATCAAGGACGCTGGCCGGATCATCTGGTGCGCTTCCTGGGCCTGGTCGGTTATTCGATGCCGATTTTTTGGCTGGGCCTTCTCGGCCTTCTTCTGTTCTATGCCAAGCTGGACTGGGTGCCCGGTCCAGGCCGGCTGGACATCTTCTACGAGGATTTGGTCGATCCGGTAACCGGCGTAATCCTGATCGACGCGGCGCTCGCCGGCGATTGGGAAGTTTGGTGGAACGGGCTGTCGCATATCATCCTGCCGGCAGCCCTGCTCGGCTATTACAGCCTCGCCTATATCAGCCGGATGACCCGGAGCCTGATGCTGGAACAGCTTGGCCAGGAATACATCACCACCGCCCGGGTCAAAGGCCTTTCGGAAACCGCGGTCATCTGGCGCCACGCGCTCGGCAACACCGCCATTCCCCTGATCACCGTGGTGGCGCTTTCCTATGCCAGCCTGCTCGAAGGGTCCGTGCTGACCGAGACGGTTTTTGCCTGGCCTGGGCTCGGCCTCTATATCACCAACTCGCTGCTCAATGCCGACATGAATGCCGTGCTCGGCGGAACGATCGTGGTCGGCATGGTGTTCATCGGCTTGAATCTTTTGTCGGACATGCTCTACCGGCTCCTCGACCCGAGGGCCAGGTGATGCTGATATCCGATACCAAGACAGGCAGCCTTCGGTCCTGGCTCCTGTCCGAAACGCCAGGCTCGCCAAGCCAGGCGCGCCTCGGCCGCTTCTACTTGAGCTGGCTCGAGCTTCGCGCCAATGGGCTTGCGATGATCGGTCTCGGCATCATCGTCGTCCTCATCCTCACCGCCCTTTTCGCCCCGCTCCTCGCCACCCATGCCCCGGTCGACCAGATCCTCACCGATCGTCTGCAACCGCCTTCCGCCGAGCATTGGCTGGGCACGGACGAACTCGGCCGCGACATCTATTCGAGAATCATCTACGGCTCGAGGCTGACCCTCTACATCATCGGCATCGTGGCGATCATCGTCGGACCGGTCGGTTTGATCGTCGGCACGACGGCTGGTTATCTCGGTGGCTGGGTCGATCGCGTGCTGATGCGGATCACCGATATATTCCTGGCCTTTCCGAGATTGATCCTGGCGCTCGCCTTCGTCGCCGCCCTCGGCCCCGGCATAGAAAACGCGGTGCTCGCCATCGCGATCACGGTCTGGCCGCCCTATGCCAGAATGGCACGCGCGGAGACGCTGACCATCCGCAACGCGGACTACATAGCGGCCGTTCGCATCCAGGGCGCATCGACCACGCGAATCATCGGCAATCATATCGTGCCGATGTGTCTTTCTTCGCTCATTGTCCGTCTGACCCTCGATATGGCTGGCATCATCCTGACCGCGGCCGGTCTGGGCTTTTTGGGACTTGGCGCGCAGCCGCCCTTGCCGGAATGGGGTGCGATGATTTCGACCGGACGACAATATCTCCTGGAGCAATGGTGGGTCGCGACCATGCCGGGCCTTGCAATCTTCATCACCTCCCTCGGCTTCAATCTTTTGGGCGACGGTCTCCGCGACGTGCTCGATCCAAGAAACACCGAACGATGAGCGGCGCCGGGGGCGCCCCCTTGCTTGAGGTCGACAATCTTTCGGTTCGTTTTCGCACACGGAGCCGGCTGATCGAGGCGGTTCGCGGCGTCAGCTTCTCCATGGGCAGGGAGAAGCTGGGAATCGTCGGCGAGAGCGGCTCCGGAAAGTCGCAGACCGGCCGGGCGATCCTCGGCCTGACCAGCGGCGATGTCGAGGCAGGAAAGCTCCGCTTCGAGGGCGTGGATCTCCTTACGCTTGGCCGGCGCGAGCGGCGTGATCTGCGCGGCGGCAAGATCGGTATGGTGATGCAGGATCCGAAATTCTCGCTGAACCCGGTGATGCCCGTGGGCAAGCAGCTTGTCGAAGCGCTCCGCGCTCATGAGCAGGTAACGGCCAGGGATGCAAGACGTCGGGCGCTGGAAATGCTGAACGCGGTACAGATCGACGATGCGGAGCGCGTCTATAAAGCCTATGCCCATGAGCTTTCCGGCGGAATGGGCCAGCGGGTGATGATCGCGATGATGCTTCTCCCGGACCCGAAACTCCTGATCGCCGACGAGCCTACCTCCGCCCTCGACGTTACGGTCCAGCAGAGCGTGCTGCGCATCTTGGACAAGCTGGTGCAGGACCGAGGCATGGGCCTGATCTTCATCAGCCACGATCTGGAGCTGGTCGCCTCCTTTTGCGATCGCATACTGGTGATGTATGGCGGCAGCATCGTCGAGGAACTGCGGGCGGATGCCCTGCATCAAGCCAAGCATCCCTATACCCGAGGCCTGATGTCCTGCCTCCCGAGCGCTGCGACACGCGGTCAAGCTCTTTCCGTGATGGCCCGTGATCCTGCCTGGCTGGAACCCGGCAGCACCGAGCGTCTGTCGTGATTGAGATCGAAGATCTGAGGGTCGACTTCGCCGACGTGCAGGCCGTGCAGGGTGTCAGCTTTCGCGTCGACCGGAAGGAAAGCTTCGGCCTGGTGGGCGAGAGCGGTTCCGGCAAGTCGACCGTTCTCAGGGCCATTGCAGGGCTGAACACCGATTGGCAGGGCAAGATCAGCTATGATGGCAGCCCCTTGACCAAAAAAATCCCGCTTTCATTCCACAAGCGCGTGCAAATGGTCTTTCAAGACCCGTTCGGCTCGTTGCACCCGCGCCAGACCGTCGACCAGATCCTGCGCGAACCGCTGGCCATTCACCGTCTGGGCGAGCGTGAGGCGCGCATTCTCGAGATGCTGGACATGGTGCGCCTCGGCCCGGAATTCCGCTTTCGCTTTCCTCATCAGCTCTCCGGCGGCCAACGCCAGCGGGTCGCAATCGCAAGGGCGCTAATCCTGGAGCCGGAAACCCTGCTGCTGGACGAGCCGACCTCGGCGCTCGACGTCTCCATCCAGGCAGAGATCCTGAACCTCCTGAGCGAGCTTCGCAAAAGCCTCGGTCTCACCTTCCTGCTGGTCAGCCACAATCTGGGCGTGATCAGCCATATGTGCGACCGGCTCGCCGTTATGCAGGGCGGCCGCATCCTGGAGACGGCTGATGCCAGCGTCCTTGCCGATGGCCGTTTCGAAACCGCTTATGCCGAACAGCTGTTTCAGGCCAGCCAGGGATACCAGGCCCATGAGGATGTTGCCCGCTGACACCCGATCAATCATAGTCGTTGCATTGATCAGCAGCCCTCTGAGCTGCCCGTCAAAGCCCGTCGATAGGAGGTGGTCATGAAGCTAGGTGCACTGGACCATGTCAATGTGAGGACACGCAACCTCGAAGACATGGCCGCCTGGTACGAGCGCATTCTCGGATTGGAACAAGGCCCGCGGCCAAGTTTCAGCTTTCCCGGCGCCTGGCTCTACATCGATGAAAAACCAATCGTTCACCTGGTTGGAGTCGATCGATCGCTGGTCGATCCTGAGAGCGATTTGAGGCTCGAGCATTTCGCCATCAGCGCAACCGGGCTCACCGAATTCCTGGCGCGGCTGAAGAAAAACGACGCTGCCTACAAGCTGAATAAGGTGCCGGATTTTCCGATCGTCCAGGTCAATATCTGGGACCCCGACGGCAATCACATCCATATCGACTTTCACGCCGACGAAGCCGAGGCGCATCAAGACGAGCTTGCCTGACTTCCATAATAGCCCACAAGACAAGCCAAAGAGGCGGCCAAGCCACCCGCCTAGTGATTGGTCTTCAACAGATGAGCCCAACCATGCCCCGTCAAACTTGGCGGCATACCCTCGATCCTGCTGATGTAGTTGGGAACCAAATGATGTGGCCACGCCACTAAAAGTGGATGGCGCGGCCGTAGGCGTCCAGCGTGCTCTCATGCATCATTTCGGAGAGCGTCGGATGGGGGAAAACGGTATGCATCAGGTCGAGTTCGGTGGCTTCGACCTGGCGGGCAATGACGTAGCCTTGGATCATCTCCGTGACCTCAGCACCGACCATATGGGCGCCCAGCAATTCACCAGTCCTGGCATCGAACACGGTCTTGACCATGCCTTCGGGTTCGCCAAGCGCGATCGCCTTGCCATTGCCGATAAAAGGGAAACGGCCGACCTTGACGTCAAAGCCCGCCTTCTTGGCGGCGGCCTCGGTGTAGCCGACGCTTGCGATTTGCGGGGCACAATAGGTGCAGCCCGGAATTTTCGTCACGTCGAGCGGGTGGGTGTCGTTGAGACCCGCGATCTTCTCGACGCATAAGACGCCTTCATGGCTGGCTTTGTGGGCAAGCCAGGGCGGCCCGGTGAGATCACCGATCGCGTAGACGCCGGGCTCGCCGGTGCGGCACCATTCATCGATTTCGACATGGCTTTTGTCGACCTTGACTTTCGTGCCTTCGAGACCGAGATCCTCGACATTGCCGACGATGCCCACCGCCATGATGACGCGATCAACGGTCATTTTTTCACTTTTGCCGCCGGCCTCGATGGTCGCGGTGACGCTGTCCTTGCCCTTCTCCAGCGCCTTCACCTGGGCCGATGTAATCAGCTTGATGCCGCGCTTTACAAACTGCTTATGGGCGTGAGCGGAAATCTCCTCGTCTTCGACGGGCAGCACCCGGTCCATCACCTCGACCACTGTGACATCAACGCCCATCGCCTTGTAGAAGCTCGCGAACTCGATACCGATCGCGCCTGAGCCGACCACCAGCAGGCTTTTCGGCATCGCGTCGGGCACCATCGCTTCCTTGTAAGTCCAGATCAGCTTGCCATCGGCTTCCAGCCCCGGCAGCTGCCGGGCACGAGCGCCGGTTGCAAGAATGATATGCTTGGCCCTGATTTTTTCGATTCCGGATTTGGTCTTGGCCTCGATCGCCCCCTGGCCAGCAAGCGCTGCTTGCCCATCGAAGACGGTAACTTTGTTTTTCTTGAGGAGATGGGCGACGCCCCTGGAGAGCTGGCCGGCGATTTTTCGCGAGCGTTTGACCACGGCGTCGACATCATAGGTCAGCTTTTCGGCGGAGAATCCGAATTCCTTGAGGTGATGCATCATATCGAAGACTTCGCCGGAGCGAAGCAGCGCTTTGGTGGGGATGCAGCCCCAGTTCAGGCAGATGCCGCCGAGATGCTCGCGCTCCACCAAAGCGGTCTTCATCTTGAGCTGGGCCGCCCGGATCGCCGCCACATAACCGCCAGGTCCTCCGCCGACGACAACCACATCGAACTGATGCTCTGCCATATTTTTGTCCTCTAAGTTTCTAGGCCGCACTGCCTTCCGATATGACCGGATGTGTTTCGAAAGCGAGCCAACGGATGTGGTCCTAACACTAGAGCAGCATGGTGAGCGGCTCTTCGATGTACCCTTTGAAGGCTTGAAGAAGCTGAGCACCGAGTGCCCCGTCGACCGCGCGATGATCGACCGAGAGCGTGCAGGACATGACGGTTGCGCTGGAAACAGCACCGTTCTTGATCACCGGCTGCTGCATGCCGGCACCTACGGCAAGAATGCAGGCCTGCGGCGGGTTGATGACGGCGGAGAATTCCTTCACGCCGAACATGCCGAGATTGGAAATCGAAAAGCTGCCGCCCTGAAATTCCTCAGGCTTGAGCTTGCCTTCCTTGGCGCGGCTTGCCAGGTCTTTCATCTCCTCGGAGATCTGCCCGAGGCCCTTCTTGTCAGCCTGCTTGATGATGGGCGTGATCAGGCCATCCGGGATGGCGACCGCGACCGAGATATCGATCGTCTGGTATTGCAGCAGCTTGTCGCCTGCGAAGGAGACATTCGCCATCGGCACTTTCTTCAAGGCAAGTGCCGATGCCTTGATCACGAAATCGTTGACCGAAACCTTGTAGTCCGCCCCTTCCCTGCCATTCACCTGCTTGCGCAGCGCCAAAAGCGCATCCAACTCGCAATCGATGGTCAGGTAGAAATGCGGGATGCTCTGCTTGGACTCGGTAAGCCTGCGCGCAATCACCTTCCGCATATTCGACAGCGGCACCTCGACCGCCGCCGGCACGGCTGACAGCGGCAGTTGCGTTACTGGAGCTGGTGCGGTTGGCGCAGACGGGACCTGCGCTGGTGCTGGTACGCCATCCCTTCGAGCACGTTCGATGTCGGCCTTGACGATCCTGCCGTGAGGGCCGCTGCCGGTAAGCGCGCCGAGATCAATCCCCGCCTGCTCAGCCATACGTTTGGCCAGCGGGCTTGCAAAAATTCGGCTTCCTCGCGCTGCCGCCGGCCGGCTTTGTCCGTTCGCGGCTGCAGCGGGGGACGCAACGGCAGGGGCTGGCGCGACATTGGCAGGCTCAGCCTGCGACGCTGCCGCTGCTCCCTGCGAAGCGGGTGGCGCCGCCGCAGCCATGGCATCCAGGGCCGAAGCTTCCTCGCCTTCTTCGAGCAAGAGCGCAATCGGGACATTGACGGCGACGCCTTCGGTTCCCTCGCTTATCAGGATCTTGCCGAGCTTGCCCTCGTCAACCGCTTCGACCTCCATGGTCGCCTTGTCGGTCTCGATCTCGGCGATCACGTCTCCAGGCGCGATATCGTCGCCTTCCTGCTTTAGCCATTTGGCAAGGTTGCCCTCGGTCATGGTGGGCGACAGCGCCGGCATTTTGATTTCGATCGGCATCGGGATCTCTTATGCGCTAGGGGGCGGAACCAAGTCGTGTCAGCGGTAACAGACGGCTTTCGCAGCCTGGATGACGTCGGCCGTCTGCGGCAGTGCCATTTCCTCGAGGTTGGCAGCATAGGGCATCGGCACATCCTTGCCCGTCACCCTAGTAACCGGCGCGTCCAGATGATCAAACGCCTCTTCCATCATGATGGCGGACATTTCCGCCCCGAGGCCGAACATCGGCCAGCCTTCCTCAATCGTGACCAGGCGATTGGTTTTCTGCACCGATTGCACGATGGTCGCGGTATCCAGGGGACGGAGCGATCTCAGGTCGATGACTTCGGCCGAAATCCCCTCGCCTGCCAGGGCATCGGCCGCTTCGAGCGCCCGCGCCACCATGAGGGAGAAGGCGACCAGCGTCACGTCGCTGCCGCTGCGAGCGATCCGCGCCTTGCCGATGGGCAACACGAAATCGTCTATGACCGGCACATCGAAACTCTGGCCATAGAGGATTTCGTTCTCGAGAAACACCACCGGATTGGGATCGCGAATCGCGGCTTTCAGCAGCCCCTTGGCATCGGCGGCGTTGTAGGGAGCGACCACCTTCAGACCGGGGCAATGAGCATACCAGGTCGAGTATTCCTGGCTGTGCTGAGCAGCAACGCGGGCGGCGGCACCGTTCGGGCCTCTGAAGACGATGGGGGACCCGAGTTCGCCGCCTGCCATGTAACGGGTCTTGGCGGCGGAGTTGATGATGTGGTCGATCGCCTGCATGGCGAAGTTCCAGGTCATGAACTCGACGATCGGCTTCAGGCCCGCCATCGCGGCACCGACACCGACACCGCAAAACCCATATTCGGTGATCGGCGTGTCGATCACCCGCTTGGCACCGAATTCCTCCAGCAGCCCCTGGGAAATCTTGTAGGCGCCCTGATATTCGGCGACCTCTTCACCCATCAAAAAGACATCACCATCCCGGCGCATCTCCTCCGCCATGGCATCGCGAAGCGCCTCGCGCACGGTCTGCTTGGCAAGTTCGGTGCCAGCCGGCAAATCCGGGTCGTCAGCGACGGCGGGCGTCGCCGGGGCGGCGTTTAGCGGAGGCATCTGAGCCTGGGCGAGGGCTGGTTCGACTTTGGCTGGAGACGGTGTCGACGCTTCCGTGATGCTGACCACCTCGGTCTCGCCGTCACCGAGCAGAACCGCGATCGGTGTGTTCACCGGCACGGCCTCGGTGCCCTCCTGGATCAGGATCTCGCCAAGCGTGCCTTCATCGACGGCTTCCACCTCCATGGTGGCTTTATCGGTCTCGATCTCGGCGATCACGTCGCCGGGCTCGACCTTGTCGCCTACGGCTTTCATCCATTTAGCAAGATTGCCCTCGGTCATCGTCGGTGACAGAGCAGGCATGAGAATTTGGGTAGGCATTATCATTTCCTAGCGAAGCCGGGCGGACGGGCTCATCTCATCGGCAATTAGGCATAAACATCGGTATAGAGCTCTTCGGGTGCCGGCTCCGGGCTATCCTGAGCGAAGGTCGCGGCCTCGTTGACGATGGCGCGGATCTCTTTGTCGATTTGCTTGAAACCGTCCTCGTCGCCAATCTTCGCCTTCAGCATACGCTCACGAAGCTGGTCGATCGGGTCACGATTTTCGCGCACACCCTGCACTTCCTCCCGCGTCCGGTACTTCGCCGGATCGGACATGGAATGGCCACGGTAACGATAGGTCTTGGCTTCCAGGAGAACCGGCCCCTTGGTTCTGGCATGGGCGACCGCTTCGCGCGCAGCGGCGTTGACCGCAACCACATCCATGCCGTCGATCTGCTCGCCCGGAATGTCGTACGCATCGCCTCGCCGGTAAAGCTCGGTGCTGGCGGACGCGCGCTTCACCGACGTGCCCATACCGTATTGGTTGTTCTCGATCACGTAGATGACGGGCAGATTCCAGAGGCTGGCCATGTTGAAGCTTTCATAGACCTGCCCCTGATTGGTCGCGCCGTCGCCGAGATACACAACACAGACACCGCCATCTTCGCGGTACTTATGCGCGAAAGCGACGCCGGTGCCGAGCGGCACCTGGCCCGCGACGATGCCGTGCCCGCCGTAGAAATTGCGATCACGAGCGAACATGTGCATCGAGCCGCCCTTACCTTTCGAATAGCCGCTGGCACGCCCGGTCAATTCGGCCATCACGCGGCGCGGGTCCATCTTGCAGACCAGCATGTGACCATGGTCACGATAGCCAGTGATCACCGAGTCGGTCTCGTCCAGCGCATGCTGCATGCCGACGGCAACAGCCTCCTGGCCGATATAGAGATGGCAGAAACCGCCGATCAGCCCCATGCCGTAAAGCTGCCCCGCCTTCTCCTCGAAACGACGGATCAGGAGCATGTCGCGATAATAGGTCAAGAGCTGTTCGGGGTTTTCGTCGAACGCCTTGGCCTTGCCTGCTCCAGCTGCTTTTTTTGCTGGGGGTTTACGACGCGTTGCCGTCGCCATGTTTTGGTCTCCAATCAGCCCTCAGTGCACCGTTGCGTTCGGAAGAGTCAGTCGGTCAGCCACTTGGTCATTGGCCTCGCATCAATTTTTTCCAAGCTGGCCTTGTCCACATGTCCGGAGCAGCTCGCACAACCACCTTTATCATGGCCGGCAGGTCAGCGATGGCCGATCTCGGCCGATTTATCCGGTTCCAGCAGAATGATCACGTCATCCGCTTCCACCATGCTCAAGGTCTCTCGCGCCAGCTCGTCAATGAGGTCGGGATCGAGCGTTCCCGGCCTGAGGCGCATGACCCGCCGTTCGAGCCGCTGCCGCTCGTCTCTGATCCTCGCCAGTCTTTTTTCGGCCGTTCTCAGGTCATCCGTAAGCTGCTGAGACGCCATCAAGCCCCGGCTTCCATTCACCGCGTGATAACCGAAATAAATGGCCAGCCCAAAGCCGACGATCACCAGCCAGGACTGCCATCGTAAGCGACGTCTGAAATTGAACCGCCGTCTTGCCACCACTACTCCTCATACGCCGAATGCGGCTCTGCCGGCATAACGTGCCGAAGAGCCAAGGTCCTCTTCAATCCTAAGTAACTGATTATATTTCGCAAGTCGATCAGAACGTGATAACGATCCTGTCTTTATCTGGCCGCAATTGGTCGCGACTGCCAGATCAGCGATGGTCGCATCCTCGGTTTCACCCGAACGATGGCTCATCACCGAGCGATAGGAAGCCCGATGCGCCAGCTCCACGGCGTCGAGGGTTTCGCTCAGACTGCCGATCTGATTGACCTTGACGAGGAGCGCATTGGCAACGCCGAGCTGAATGCCTTCTGCAACGATCTCAGGGTTGGTCACGAACAGATCGTCACCCACGAGCTGCACGTTGCCGCCGATCGCCTGGGTGAGCGCCGCCCAGCCATTCCAATCGTCTTCGGCCATGCCGTCCTCGATCGACTTGATCGGATAGCGTCCGCACAATTCCTCGTAATAACGGACCATGCCGTCACCATCGAGAACCTTGCCTTCGCCGGCAAGCTCATAGCGTCCTTCCTTGCCGAACTCGCTTGCGGCCGCATCCAACGCGAAAACGATATCGTCTTCCAGCTTATAGCCGGCTGCTTCAACGGCTTTGGCGAGAAACCCGAGAGCGTCATCGGTGCCGGCGAGGTTGGGGGCAAAGCCGCCTTCGTCGCCGACATTCGTATTGTGGCCGGCATCTTTGAGGCCGGCTCTGAGCGCATGGAAAATCTCCGTGCCCATGCGCAACCCTTCGGAAAAGGTGGGCGCGCCAACCGGCATGATCATGAATTCCTGAACATCGATCGGGTTGTCGGCATGAGCCCCACCATTGATGACATTCATCATCGGCACCGGCAGGATCTTGGCATTCACGCCGCCGACATAACGGTAAAGCGGCAGGCCGAGTTCCTCAGCCGAAGCCTTGGCGATGGCAAGGCTCGCTCCGAGAATGGCATTGGCGCCAAGTCGGCTTTTGTTCTTGGTGCCGTCAAGTTCGATCATGAGCTGGTCGAGAGCGGTCTGCTCGGTGGCATCGCGGCCGAAAAGCGCGTTGGTCAGCTCGCCATTGACAGCATCGACCGCCTTGGTCACCGCCTTCCCCAGATAGACCGCCTTGTCGCCATCGCGAAGCTCGATCGCTTCCTTCGATCCGGTCGATGCGCCCGATGGCACCGCGGCTCTGCCTCTGGCGCCGCCTTCGAGGGTCACGTCGACCTCGACGGTCGGGTTGCCGCGGCTGTCCAGAACCTGGCGGCCGGTAATGGCCGTAATTTCGGTATCGATCATCTATCTTCGTCCTGAGGAAGCGTCACATTGAGGGGGTAGCTTTTTGCGAGCCTATCGAAATCCTGAAAAACCGAGAGCATCCGGGAGAGCTCGCGGATCGGCACCATATTGGGACCGTCGCTCGGCGCTGCATCCGGGTTCTCGTGGGTTTCCAGGAACAGGGCGGCGACGCCGATCGCAAGGGCCGCCCTTGCAAGCACCGGCACGAACATCCGCTGGCCACCGCTGGTGCCGCCCTGCCCTCCCGGCTGCTGCACCGAATGCGTGGCATCGAAGACCACCGGCCAGCCAGTGCTGGCCATCTCCGGCAGCCCCCTGAAATCGGAGACCAGCTTGTTGTAGCCGAAAGATGTGCCGCGCTCACCGAGCATGATGCGGTCGGCGCCAAACCGTTCAAGCTTGGCGGCCACATGTTTCATGTCCCAGGGGGCGAGAAACTGGCCTTTTTTTACATGAACGGCAGCACCGGTAGCGGCTGCAGCTTCGAGCAGGTCAGTCTGACGGCAAAGGAAAGCTGGGATCTGCAGAACATCGACCGCTTCGGCGACATCGGCGCATTGCTGGCTCTCATGCACATCGGTAATCACCGGGCAGCCGAAGGTGTCCCGCACCTCCGCCAGGATCTCGATGCACCTTTCTTCAACCCTACGCCGCGCGCACTGCCCCCACTCGTGCGGTTGGCTTTGTCGAAGGAACTCTTGTAGATCAAGCCGATCTCGCGTTCACCGCAGATATCGCTGAGCGCCGCCGCCATCTCCATGGCATGATCGCGGCTTTCGATTTGGCAGGGACCGGCGATCAGGACAAAGGGGAGGTCCAGGCCAATGTCGAGATCACCAATTTTGATACGTCGGTTCAAGGGATTGCCCGGATGTTCGGGTTGGGTTTGCATTCACACCGGCCATTAGACCAGGCGCGATTGATCGAGCGCGGCCTTGACGAAGGATGCGAACAGCGGGTGGGGATCGAAGGGTTTCGACTTGAGCTCCGGATGGAACTGCACACCAACGAACCAGGGATGGCCCGGAAGCTCGATGATCTCCGGCAGGCGTCCATCAGGGCGACATGCCCGAGAAGGAAAGCCCAGCCGAGGAAAGCCGGTTCATGTAGTTGATGTTCACTTCATAGCGGTGACGGTGACGCTCGCTGATCAGGGCGTCACCGTAGATTTCCCGGGCGAGGCTGCCATCGGCCAGGGCACAGGGATAGGCACCAAGGCGCATCGTGCCGCCGAGATCGTCATCGGCCGTCCGAGTCTCCACTTCGCCGTCCCGCTCCCATTCGGTCAGAAGACCGACGACAGGTTCCTCGCACACGCCGAACTCGGTCGAGCCCGCCTTGCCGATGTCGGCGAGGTTTCTCGCAGCCTCGATCACCGCCATCTGCAGCCCGAGGCAGATGCCGAAATAGGGGACACGCCGCGTGCGGGCGAAGGTCACCGCCTTGATCTTGCCTTCGATACCACGCTCGCCGAAACCGCCGGGCACCAAGATGCCATGGACATCCTGAAGATGCTGGGCGGCTTCACCGTTCTCGAAAATCTCGGCATCGAGCCAGACGGTCTTGACCCGGATATTGCTGGCGATGCCCCCATGGGTCAGGGCTTCATTCAAAGACTTGTAGGCGTCCTGCAGGCCCACATATTTGCCGACCACCGCAATCGTCACCTCGCCTTCAGGCTTATGAATGCGCTCGGTGATGCCATGCCAGCGGGCAAGGTCCGGCTCGTCCTCCGCCGGCATGTTGAAGTGGCGGAGAAGCTGCGTGTCCAGGCCTTCGGCATGGTACTTGACCGGCACCTCGTAGATGCTCTTGACATCCTCGGCCGGAATCACGCCGTTGAGCTCGACACTGCATTGCAGCGCAATCTTGCGTTTCGCATCAGCGGAAATCGGATGTTCCGTCCGGCAAACGAGGATATCGGGCTGAATGCCGATGCCGCGGATTTCACGGACCGAATGCTGGGTCGGCTTAGTCTTCAATTCGCCCGCGGACGCGATATAGGGCACTAGCGTCAGGTGGATGTAGGCCACATGGTCCCGGCCAAGCTCGAAACGAATCTGCCGGATCGCCTCGAGGAAGGGCAGCCCCTCGATATCGCCAACCGTGCCGCCGATCTCGCAAAGAACGAAGTCGACATCATCGACATCCTTCAGGATGCAGGACTTGATCATGTCGGTGACATGGGGAACCACCTGCACCGTGCCGCCTAGATAGTCCCCGTGGCGTTCCTTGGCGAGCACCCAGGAGTAGATCTTGCCGGCAGTCACGCTGTCGGACCCGCGCGCCGGCACACCGGTGAAGCGTTCGTAATGGCCGAGGTCGAGATCGGTCTCGGCACCGTCATCGGTGACGTAGACTTCGCCATGCTGGTAGGGGCTCATCGTCCCCGGATCGACATTGAGATAAGGATCGAGCTTTCTAAGCCGGACCGTGTAACCTCTGGCCTGCAAAACGGCGCCGATGGCCGCCGACGCCAAGCCCTTGCCCAGCGACGATACCACGCCGCCTGTGATGAAGACAAAGCGCGTCATGGGCGCGTGTGCGTCTTTGAACAGCGGAAAAATGGCATGGGTTCACCTTCAAAGGTTCGATGACGCGATGATCGGCGAACCGGGCTGCCGGATGGCGAGCAGGAAAAAGGCAGGGACTGCGCCTTCCTCCGGATAGGTGCCGCTCTTGCCAACCGTACCATCCGAGATGGTCAGTCCGCCGTCGGTGCGCTTGGTTCTGCGGGGGCTGCCGGTGCTGCGGGCGCAGTAGCCGCTGGCGCTGCATCACCGAGGGGCTGATCCAGGATAGACGTCGGCGCGGAACTGCGTGCCGCCAGGATCGCCAGGATCAGGCTGGTCGCGATGAAGCCCATCGCCAGAAAAGCGGTGGTTCGGGTCAGGAGATTGGCAGAAGCACGGCCGGACATCAGGCCGCCGAAACCACCGCCGCCACCTCCACCGCCGCCACCGCCGATACCGAGGGCTCCTCCCTCGCTTCGCTGCAGCAGGATGACGCCCACCATGGCGAGCGCGATCAGGAGATGGATGATGAGAAGGATCGTGGTCATCAGAACGTTCCGGGGTTGGGGATGACGTGAGGCGTTGGTGCCTTCAGCGAGGGTGTCTCGATCTTCAGCACATTTATATAGGCAGTTTTGTCGATCATCGCACCTTGGCAGCCAGCCCTGCATGCCAGATCGCCAGAAATTCTTCCACTTTGAGGCTCGCACCGCCTACCAGCGCGCCATCGACATCTGCCACCGCCAGGATTTCGCCCGCATTGGCGGCCTTGACCGAGCCACCATAAAGGATCGGTACGTCGGCACCAGAAGAAACCGAGCCGGTTAGCCGGCTGCGAAGATGGGCATGCGTTCCGGCAATTTCGTCAATGGTCGGCGTCTTGCCCGTGCCGATGGCCCAGACCGGTTCATAGGCAAGGATGAGATTGGCGGCATCGGCTTTGCCGGGCAGGCTGTCCCGAAGCTGCCGATCCAGAACCGCAATCGTATCGCCACGGTCATACTCGGCTTCGGTTTCGCCGATGCACAGAACCACGTCGAGGCCGGCGTCAAGAGCAGCTTCGGCTTTGGCGCGCACCACAGTGTCGCTCTCACCATGACCATGACGCCGCTCCGAATGGCCGACAAGCGTCAAGCTGCAACCGGCATCGACCAGCATGCGCGCGCTGATATCGCCGGTAAACGCACCTTGGCTCTCGACGGCGCAATCCTGTCCGCCGAGACGAATGGGACTGTCCGACACGATGTTATCGATGACCTGCAGCAGGGTCGCCGGCGGGCAGACGCCGATCATGCCGGTCTCGATCCGCTCCGGCAGATCGCGCAGAAGCGTCCGCACCAGCGCATCGCCTTCGGCGCGCAGCCCGTTCATCTTCCAATTGCCGAGAACGATCGGTCCCGCTTTGGACATCTTGGCTACCTGTTGGCAGGGAATATCTTCATCTCTCAACGCGGCGTTCTCTAGCATAGAGTGCAGAGCCTTGCCAATGGCTCCTTTGCCCTCCGGAAAAGCGTTTGAAAACTTGCCGGTTGCCGATCCGGCGGCGTCTGCCTACATTGTGCGTCCTGGCTAACCGACCGGCTGTTTCCGGCCCAACAGATAAGTCGTCAATACCATGCTGACAGCACTCCGCGACAAGGCCTCATCCTGGGTCGTCAAGGCACTCCTTATCCTGCTTGTGGCGAGCTTTGCCATCTGGGGCATCGGCGACATCTTCTATGGCAACCCCAGCGAAGCCACCGTGGCAACCGTCGGGGACTCGGAAATCAGTTCCGGTGAACTCAACAACGCCTTCAACCGCAGCCTGGACAATCTCCAACGCCAGTTCGGCGGCCAGCTCACACGCGAGCAGGCGATCGGCCTCGGTCTCCTGCAGCAAACCCTGCAGGAGCAGGTAGGCCAGCGTCTGATGGCGACCGAGGCCAGGGACATGGGCATTTCCGTCGATGACGAAACGTTACGGCGCCTGATCACGGAAAACCCAGCTTTTCAAACCGCCGGCCGTTTCGATCGCCTGCGCTTCAATCAGCTCCTTCGCACCACCGGGCTCGGTGAGGACGCTTATCTCGAGGCCCTTCGTCAGGAACTTTCACAAAACGCGCTGACCGGCGGCGTAGCAGCCGGCGCCGCCGTGCCTGACATCATGGCCGAGACCATCTATCGATTCCGTAACGAAGAACGCCGCGGCCGCTTCTTCAAAATCGCCGATGCCGATACTGCCAATCTCGGAACGCCGACAGACGAGGCGCTCGAAGCGATC
Organism: Geminicoccaceae bacterium; assembly: GCA_965204405.1. GTDB lineage: Bacteria > Pseudomonadota > Alphaproteobacteria > Geminicoccales > Geminicoccaceae > JANQPX01. The sequence continues at coordinate 1,680,199 of CBDBEN010000005.1, read as the reverse complement.
TACAAGGAGGACGAGGCACGTTTTACGGCTCCCGAGTACCGGACCTTGACCTTCGTTACGCTGGAGCCTGTTGATCTGCTGGACGAGATCGAGATCGCTGAAGAAGACATCCAAGCCGCGTATGACGACCGCTCTGCCCGCTACTTCACGCCTGAAAAGCGCAGCGTCGAGCAATTGCTCGCCCAGGACGAGGCAGTGGCCGACAAGGCCAAGGCACTGGTCGAGGAAGGCAAGACCTTCGCCGAGATTGCGGACGAGCTGAAAGACGACGGCGTAAGCCTGACCGATCTGGGCTCGGTGACCGAAACCGGCATGCCGGCGGGGCTTGGGGACGATGCGTTTGCGGTCAATGAGGGCGAGGTCACGGCTCCGATCAAGAGCCCGTTCGGCTATCACCTCTTCAAGATCAACAGCGTCGAGCCTGAGCAGGTCACGCCTCTGGATGAGGTCCGTGACGGGATCAGGGAAGAACTCGCACTGGTCGAGGCGGAAGACCGCCTGCCAAACCTTGCAACCCAGCTCGATGACGAACTCGCCGCCGGCGGTACGGTGGCAGAAGCGGCAGAGGCCCTCGGCCTTACGGCCGGAACAGTCGAGGCGATCGACCGGCGCGGCCTCGATCAGAATGATGATGTGGTCGAAAACCTTGCCGGCTGGCCGGATCTGATCCGAACCGCCTTTGAATCCGAGAAGGATGAACCCAGCCTTCTCGAGGAGACCGATAACGGCAATTATTATGTTATCCAGGTGGATGAGATTATCGGCGAACGGCTCAAGGAGCTGAACGAAGTCCGTGACGAAGTCGTTGCCGTCTGGGAGCAGCAGCAGCGGCGAAACGGCGCCAGGGAACGCGCCGAGGAGCTTCTCACCAAGCTTCAGGAAACCGCTAGCCTGGATACGCTCGCCGCCAATGACGGCATCACGATCGAGGAAATTCCGCCGTTGAAACGATCCTCCGATGGCGCCGAGCACGGCCTCAACAACGCCGCCGTTCAGGCCCTGTTCGAGACGGATGCCGGCAAAGTCGTCAGTGACGTCGTCGAGGTCGATGACGGCGTTCTGGTGATCGCCAACGAGGAAGTCATCGAAAAACACAGGAGCGATGATCAAGGGGGCTTCGACCAGCTCAAAGCCGAGCTTCAGCGTCAGATGCGGGCTGATGTCCTTGATCAATATGGCACCGGCCTGCGCGACACCCACCCGATCGAGATCAACGACCAGGTTCTCACGGACTTGATCGAAAATGACCCGAGCCTCGGCTATGGCGGCGGCGCGATCCCGCAGTCCCAGCCCTTCTTCTGATCGGGCCATGCGATGACACCGTCACCTGAGTTCCCTGAATTCGGTCAGCGCTACGCGGCGGGCAAGGCGCAGGTGGTCTGGACCTCGCTGGTCGCGGATCTGGAAACGCCCGTGTCGGCGATGCTGAAGCTTACCGAAGGCCGCCCCTATAGCTTTCTTCTGGAGTCCGTCACCGGCGGCGACGTCCGCGGGCGCTATTCACTGATCGGCATGAAGCCGGATCTGGTCTGGCGCTGCTATGGCGACCGGGTCGAGATCAACCGCGACGCGCGATGCGATCTGAAGACGTTCGAGCCTTTGCCGGGCAAGCCGCTGGACGAGCTGCGCGCGCTGATCGCGGAAAGCCGCATCGATCTTTCCGAAGAATTGCCGCCGATGGCGGCAGGCCTCTTTGGCTTCATGACCTACGACATGGTTCGCCAGATGGAGCGCCTGCCGGACGACAATCCGGACACGCTAGGCATTCCCGACAGTGTTTATGTCCGCCCGACCGTGATGGCGATCTTCGACACCATCGAGGATCGGGTGATCATCGTCACGCCCGTCTGGCCGTCGGACGACCTCTCCGCCGAACGTGCCTACGATATCGCGCGCGAACGCCTGGCCGACGTGGTCGCCGATTTCGACCGAGGCCTGCCCCATCGGGCGGATCGGCAGCGTAAAGCCATGCCCGCACCCGAACCGGTCTCGAACATGACCCGCGAGCATTTTCATCACATGGTCGAGCTGGCGAAGGACTATATCCGTGCAGGCGACATCTTCCAGGTCGTCCCCTCGCAGCGCTTTACCATCCCCTTCGAGTTGCCGTCCTTCTCGCTCTATCGGGCTCTTCGCCGCCTGAACCCCTCCCCTTTTCTCTTCCATCTCGACTTCGACGACTTCGCGATCGTCGGTTCGAGCCCGGAAATCCTGGTGCGTCTTCGGGACGATACGGTCACGGTCCGGCCGCTGGCCGGCACAAGGCGGCGCGGCAGCACACGTACCGAAGATCAGGCCCTCGCCGACGACCTGATGGCCGATCCGAAGGAGCTGGCCGAACATCTGATGCTGCTGGACCTCGGACGCAATGACGTCGGACGGGTCGCCAAGATCGGCACGGTCGAGGTCACCGAGCAGATGAACGTCGAGTATTACAGCCACGTCATGCACATCGTGTCCAATGTCGAAGGCAAGATCCGGGATGATGCCGACGCCGTGGACGCCCTGATCGCCGGCTTCCCTGCGGGTACGGTTTCCGGCGCGCCGAAGGTTCGCGCGATGGAAATCATCGACGAGTTGGAGCCGGAACGCCGAAGCTTCTATGCCGGTACCGTCGGTTATCTCAGCGCCGATGGCGACATGGACACCTGCATCGCGCTCAGAACTGCCCTTGTCAAAGACGGCAAGATGTACGTCCAGGCAGGCGTAGGCGTGGTCGCCGACTCCGATCCTGAAGCCGAATATCAGGAAAGCTGCGACAAGGCGAAAGCATTGATCAGGGCTGCGGAAGAAGCGGTGAGGTTCGCCTGCTCCGGCTGAAATCCCCCCTGATCGAAGCCTAAGCGTTCACGGCCTTCCTCTACGTGCTCATTTCTCCAGACCGTCTATTGGCGGCGGGTTTTATACCGACCGGGCAAGCGCCTCAATAAGGATTCTGCGCGCCCATTTCAGCCACGCTAAGGCCGAACGCGCTCATAGCCCTCTGGCACAGGGCTCGACATAGATATGGCGGGGAACGAAGGTAGCGGATCAGCCGGCCGATCGATGCTGCATCTGGCCGATAGGCGCCGGATCCATTATCCAGATGCAATGGCTGAGACTTCGATGACGCTCTATGAAAGCAGGGCTGACCACGAAGATGAAGAAAAATAACGTTTTTGGGGGAGGAGAACCGATGACCACCGTGCAATATCTCTTCGGTATCGTGCTGGCATGCGGCCTTGCAATCATCATTCCAGCGAGCGCCGAAGCCGGTCGCGATTGTCCTCTGGCGGGAACAGAAGATTGCGACCGCCCGAACAAAGAGACCAGTGAAGCGGCTTTGAAACGCGTCTACACTCAGCTTGCCACATTGTATGGCCAGTTCGACTCTGAATACGCAGCGGTCCTCGCACAGTCTCGAGAGGCCTGGCTCCATCATCGCGACGCCGAGTGCAGGCTCGATACGATCGAGAGGCGGCCCAGCCCCACATTCGAGATCTATTGGTTCGTTTGCATCAACGAGATGAACCGTGAGCGCATCGCCCGCCTGCAGAAATTGGTCTCCGGCACACCTCCAGTGACGAAAACGGAAAAAGCGACGGCAGTTCAGCAAGAAAAAAGCGTGGAATAAGCGCCAGAGCCGATAGTCTCAACAGGTGCGCATCGACATCCCGCCGTCAAAACGCGTGTGGCTCATGTCCGCGACAAGACGGGAGACCGCATACCGGCGGGTTTTTGGCTGAAATCGGTCATTCAACAAAAACCACCGGGTTAACAACTGCTCCTAACTGCCCTCCCACTATCGCTTTTTTCGCCTATAGTCGCTTGGCGATTGTCCTGTCCAACGCCGAAAAGCTCGGGTGAAATGGGCGAGGTCCGAATAGCCAAGCCTCAGGGCAATATCGGTGATCGACTCCGCTCGGCCGGTCAAAAGTGCTCTGGATTGGTCAAGCAGTAGTTCGTCGACCAACTGCCTGAATGTTTTCCCATGTGCATCCAGACGCCGCTGCAATGATCGACGCGCTATCCCGAGCTTCGAGGCGACCCAGTCGATCCTGGGATAGCCGTCGAGCAGTGCGAGAGACGCCACGGCGACCACGGCCGCATAGTCGTCATGTTGAGAGGGGACGTTGGGCTCGGCATTGAGCAGCCGCTTGTCCGGCGGGCTCGGCAGCTTTTGCGCGGGCAATCGGTCTATCGCGAGTGCCGCCCTTGGGAACTCTATGGTCGGCACGATATTGCCGGCATTGACGTTGGCCTTGAACACCTGCTCGAGAGAGCTTGTCTCCGCCTTTTTCGTCTTCGTTGTGTGAACCACGTCAGGCGTCCACGAGCGCCCGGCAAAGCTGCGCACGACATCGATCAGATAGGATAGCCCCAAGAGCTCGTTCTGATAGCGCCCTTCGTCCCCAGGGTCGAGAAACTCGATGGACCAGCGGGCAGTATCCCCGTGATGCTCGAGCGTCAGCACGGTGGCTGTCTGCAGGTAGGCATTCAGCCCCCGATTAGAGCGATCGATCGCGCCGGCGACATCGTCGGCCTCGCTTACCCACTTGCCGAATGCGCTCAGCCTCTCGATGCGAACATTTTGGCCAAGCCTGGCGCCGAAATGCGGATCGCCCGTCTCCCGGGCGGCCCGTCCAAGCAGGTTGAATTGCTCGGTCAGCGGTATCGGCATGTCCGGCGATTCGAGCACGGCAAATGGAAGGCCCACATCCCCCAGGACCCGGGCAATCGAGCCCCCTTGGTGGTCGACGAAGTCAGCGATCGGACCAAGAGAGCTTGCGCGCGTGAAGCCTTGTTGATGCCCTGCCATCCTCTGGTCAGATCCCTTGATATTTTGATTGGCACGTGACTTTGGCACCAAATGGCAAGCCGAGAAAGGCCTCCACGGGCTACGGTCGATCGACCAGCATCGAGGGGCATCTGAACGCTCCTTGATGGCCGCAATAATCTTGAAGACGTCTTTTAGGGAGACATGCCGTGCAGACCTTGGGATTCGATGAAAGCAACATTTCCTGGTATCAGCTCGAAGGCATCGACCATGCTTGGTATCACGTCTGCAGCGTCGACGAGGACGCCAAGATCGTTGATGTGCTGTTCAAGTTCGAAGCAAATGAAAGGGTCGTCCTACATCGACACCACGCCGCCTATCGGACACTGGTCTTGCAAGGCGAGCTGCGCATCTACAAGACCGACGGAACGCTAAAAGAGATCAGGCCGGTGGGAAGCTATGTTGCCACGCCGCCGGGCGGCGAGCCTCATAGCGAGGGCGGTGGCGACCAGGACGCGATCGTTTTCTTCAGCAACCGAGGCACTGACGGGATGATTTACGAGATTCTGGATGCAGAGCTGAATACACTGGCCACGCTCGGCCTCCAGGACTTCAAGGGCCTCTTGGAAGCACAGGCACCGTCAGTGAAGCCTGAGCTCTTCGCCTGACACTTGGTCTCCAAGATTTCGTTAAGGCCCGGAGAGCGCACGCTACGAACGCGCGACCATATCCGACACCGACGACCACCTACATGGTGATCTGTATAGCGCCCGGCGATCGGATGGGCGATCACCTGCTTGGCTGGCAGGCCGCCCTCGATCAGCCAGGGCGGCACAGCCCGAATTTTGAACCCCTCCCTGTTTCGCCCCTATCTGGCGGAGCTATGAAATGCTTCACAGACCCCGGAGCCGCAGGATGTATTGCTGTGACAGGTTCAACAACTTAGGGGGGCTGCTATGAGGTCAGCTTCATTATCCGTGATGACCCTGTCGGGGCTGCTGTCAGCTCTGCTGGCTAGTCCGGCAACGTCACAGCAATACGGCCACGGATCTCCTGCTTTCACGCCTGAACTCGAGGCAAGTGACATCTTGCCTCTCAGCAATGAATCTGGACAGATCGAGGGGCGCTTTGGCCGCCTCTTTGCGCTTAATGAACCATTCGGCAACAATCTGACGGGGCTTCATCCTCACCCCAGTCCAATCTACGACTTGCATCGACTGGGGCGTGACGACGGGCCTATGGAGGAAAGCACAACGCCGGTGGGCGAAGGTATTGCCCCCGCTGGCATTACATTTTTTGGTCAATTCATTGATCACGATATCACGCTCGACGTAACAACACAGCTGGACCAGCCGGCCTTGCCGCGGCAGGTGGCCAATCAGCGAACGATCAATCTCGATCTTGACTGCGTCTATGGTGCCGGCCCCGAAGCCAGTCCTTATCTCTACGACCTGCCTAAGCTGGTGGTCGGTGATTCGATCGGAACCAGCGGTCGCCATGATTTGGCACGATTTAATGGTGTCGCGCTCATCGGCGATCCGCGAAATGACGAGAATATCATCGTCAGCCAACTGCAAGCGGCCTTCATCGCTTTTCACAATGCCGTCGTCGATGAGTTGATCGACGACCATGGTCTGGATATGACCAGCCTAATGCCGGGACAGAAGAGAGAAATCTTCGAAGAAGCACGTGATCACGTCATTCATTATTACCACAGGCTTCTTGTGGAAGATTTTCTCCCGCAAGTGATTGGCGTTCAGCGTACTAAGGAAATTGCGCAGGACGGGCGCCGTTTCTATTTTAAAGATGGATTTTACGATAATCAGAACAGTACGATCCAGCGTCCCTATATGCCCATCGAATTTTCAGTGGCGGCATACAGGTTCGGTCACAGTCAAGTCCGTCAGAGCTATACGCTCAATGATGTCCGGCAGCATGTGGATCTCTTCGATCCTGCCACAGGAGGCTTGAGAGGTTTTCGTCCGATCGAAGAACAGAATGTGATTGATTGGCGCCATTTTTTCCCTGTGGACGGCAGCACGGTCGAACCGCAAAAAGCGCGGCGAATTGATACAAAACTACCAGCTCACCTCTTCAACCTCCACGAGGTCGGGGTCGTGCCAAGTGACGACCTTGGTTCGTTGGCTGCAAGAAACCTCAACCGCGGTCGGATCTACAGACTGCCCTCAGGCCAGCAATTAGCAGAACGCATGGGGCTTGAGAGCATTTCCGCCGATGATGTGATCAGGTCCAATCTCGTCGTCGAGGAAACGCCCCTTTGGTACTACATTCTCCAAGAGGCGAGCCACGTGCAGGCGTCGTGGCGAGACAACCTCGCTGTCGAAGCCAATGGTTCCGGCCAGGGGGTATCAAACCGGAAGTCCGGCTATGGTCTGAAGCAGGATCCGGGGACGACGAAAGAATTTGGTAACATTCTCGGACCTGTTGGAGGCACGATTGTCGGCGAAGTCATCATCGGCTTAATCGATCATTACCGAGAGAGCACGGGCAAGGGCCTCGACCTGATTGCCGATGTCGATATTGGAGCCAAAGAAACCAGCGAATTTGGCCGTCGTGTGCAAATGCAGCACCTTCTTGACTTTGCGGGTTTGCTTCCATGATCCTTTGACAAGAGCTCCCTGGTTACGCTGCTGCAATCCCGTGACGTACCCAGGGAGCGCCCCTTTCCCTCTTCTATATCGAAGCGACGACGGTATCGAAGCCAGCCAGCTCGCGAATGCTGCGGCCGATGCCTCGTGAGAGGCGGGGGCCGAACAGCCGGCGGCTATTGCGCCGTCCAGCCGCCATCGATGGGCAAGGCCGTGCCGGTGATCGATCCAGCATCGTCTGAGCAAAGAAACATCGCCAGCCCGCCCAGTTGCTCGACAGTCACGAATTTCTTGGTCGGCTGGGCATGCAGGAGGACATCATTGATCACCTCCTGTTCAGTCATGCCACGAGCCTCCGCGGTATCGGGGATCTGCTTCTCCACCAGCGGTGTCCAAACATAGCCGGGGCAGATGGCATTGACCGTGATGCCCTGCTCGGCCACCTCCAGGGCCACTGTCTTGGTCATCCCCAGGATACCGTGCTTTGCCGCGACATAGGCCGATTTGAAGGGCGAGGCAACAAGGCCATGTGCCGATGCGATGTTGATCACCCTGCCCCACCCCTTCACCTTCATCCCTGCCAGGACCGCCTTGGTGGTGTGGAAGGCGGAGGAGAGATTGATCGCGATGATCGCATCCCATTTCGCATCAGGAAACTCGTCGATCGGCGAAACGAACTGGATGCCGGCATTGTTCACCAGGATATCGACGGTGCCGAAAGTCTCTTCGGCAAGGGATACAAGGCCTCTGATCTCCTCGGGCTTCATCATGTTGGCCGGGCTGTAGATCACTTTGCCTGTCCCAGAAGCCTCCAGGCGTGCCACCTCGCCGGCGACTTGATCCGGAGGCTCGATGCCGTTCATCACGACATTGATCCCTGCCTTGGCAAAACTCTCCGCAATCCCGAGCCCAATCCCGCTTGATGATCCCGTGACAATCGCAGTCTTACCTTTGAGCATGGTTCGATCTTCCATCATCGATTGAGGGGTGCAACGTTGATATGTTGATAAGCGCCGGACGATCATGAAGCCAGATCTAGATCGCAGGGCGTGACAACACAGCACTTCAACGATGGATGATCGCGGGTGCAAGCGAAGCCCTTGATCAGCCGGCTTTTCCTTGATTTACGCTCCAACAACCGGGCTTGGGTCTACTCCGGATCGCCAGGACCGGTGCCTGCAGAGAGCTTTAAGACGACACGCCCGCCAAGTGCCTCACGGTTTCCAGGATCGACGACCAGTCGTCGCGGCCCCGGCCCTGAACACGAGCGCTGGTATAGGTCTGACGAGCCGCCGCCCCCATAGGCAAGGGCACCTTCAAATGGGAGGCAAAGTCGAGCGCCAGCCCGATATCCTTGTGGGCGAGGTCCACCATGAAGCCGGGCGTGACATCACCTTTCAGCACCTTGGCCGGGTAGGTCGTGCTGAGATGGCCCTGGCCTGCCGTCGTTCCCATCATGACCTCGATCGCAAGATCTCGATCCAAGCCGCTCTGCTCGGCCAGCGTCAGCGCTTCTGCAGTGACGACATTGCAGGCGATCGACATATAATTGTTGATTAGCTTCATCCGGCTGCCTGAGCCGGCAGGACCGCAATAGACGATGGTGTCGCCCATGCAGGAGAGCAGCGGCACCACAGCCTTCACGTCTTCTTCATCGCCGCCCGCCATGATCAAGAGCTTGCCATCGACGGCATGCTGGGAGGAACGGCCGACCGGCGCATCCACCAGCCGACGCCCAAACGCGTTGAGTTCTGTGGAGAGCTCGTCGGTAGCGGTGGGCAAGATGGTGCTCATGTCAATGAGAACAGCGCCTTCCGCCATGCCGTGGATGGCCCCCTCTTCGCCGAAAACCGCCTTCATCACATGATCGCCGTTGGGCAGCATGGTGATCACTGTATCGGCACCAGATGCCGCATCCGCAGCGCTGTCCGCGACGCTTCCGCCATCCTGACGAATGGTTTGGAGTGCTTCTGGATTGATATCGAAGGCCTTCACCTCAGCTCCACCCTTGATCAAATTACGCGCCATAGGCAGCCCCATGACCCCTGTTCCGATGAAGCCTACGCGCTTCGTGCCCTCTGCCATGCCTTCACTTTCCTTCGGGTTTTGATTTCCAAGGGTCTGATCTGAGCCCAAGTGAAGGAAGACAGCAAGAGAGAATGGGCCGAGGGCGCTGAGATGGCTTGCAACGAAGCAAAAGCCAAAGACCGAGCGAAGGCTGCCAAGGGCTCTCTCCTATCCTCGACACACGACAACGCGTCCGGATCGACCAGGGACACAGTGCCTCCGCAAAGGGATTGGAAAACCGCTGTTGCTGGAAAAAATTTTTGGCTCGGTGGCTGATAGCCCGCCTGGATTTGCAGAGATCCGCCGCACCGCCTGGATCAGCCGTCAATGCAAAACTGACTTATCACCCGATGCCAATCATGGAGAAATCTGGCGAAAAACCTAGGATTCTCGCGTGCCGGCACTTCCTCCAGACCGAGAGGCAGCGCCTGGCTGCCATTGAATAATGATGAATGCGGGAAAGATCACAGACCGTCTTCCAACACAATCAAGAAGCGAAAGATTATGGTAATAATTAGGTGCTACTGTCATCGAAATTTCTGCCGATCGTCAACCCTGTAATGGCCGAATGAGTAGATGACCGAAATCCAATCTGAGATCGTCGACAAGAGCATTAAAGTGACGCTGCCACCGGTTCTGGACATCCCCAGCGCCGAAGCACTTCGCGACAATATGCTGGATGTCCTAGCGCCGGAAATGACCTTAACGCTCGATTCCGCCCAGGTCGAACAGATAACGACGCCCGGAATCCAGATGCTCCTCGCGATAGCGGATTGTGCCAAGCGCAGAGAGACGGGGTTCAAAATCGCCAATCCGTCGGAAGCCCTGATCGAAGCATTTAGAGATTCAGGCCTGTTTTCACAACTGATGGCATGGGACCTCGAATAATGACCAAAAAAATACTGACTGTTGATGACTCTAAGACCATGCGTGACATGCTGCTCATGACGCTTAAGCGAGCAGGTTATGAGGTCATCCAGGCCGAAGATGGGCGCGATGGCTTGGACAAGCTCGAGGCCAACGGCGCCGATGTAATCATCACCGACATCAACATGCCGGTTATGGACGGCATCACTTTCATCAAGGAATGCCGGCTGCGGTCCGAGTTCTCATCGACCCCGATTCTCACTCTCACCACCGAGAGTTCGGACGCGAAAAAGGCCGAAGGTCGCAATGCCGGAGCCACCGGATGGATCGTCAAGCCATTCAACCCTGAAAAGCTAGTCAGGGTCGTTGAGAAAGTTTGCCCTTGAAATCGCTCCGTTAGTTGGCAAGCGGCCAACGCCGATGGGACGAGTTGGTGGCCAGGTTTTCCGGAAGCGGCCACCAGTTTCCTTCGCAGGCAATGACGTATTAAACGCTTGCCGACAGATAAAGATTGAGGACTTGGTTGATGGACGATTTGGCTGAATTTAAACAAACCTATTTTCAGGAATGCGACGAGCTTCTTGCTGATCTGGAAGGGCAATTGACGGCTCTGCAGGACGGCGAGGTTGACGATGAACTGCTCAACGCCGCCTTTCGTGCCATTCATTCGATCAAGGGCGGTGCCGGCGCATTCAATTTCACCGAGCTCGTCGCGTTCGCTCATGTTTTCGAGACCGTCTTGGATCGGATGCGGAGCCACGAACTCGAGACGAGCCCCGCCAATGTAGCACTCATGATCCGTGCTGCGGACACTCTCGCTGATCTGGTTGTTTCCGCACAAAATGAGACCGACGTCCCGGAAGATTTCGGAAAAGATATTCTCGCAAGCCTGACTGCCCTTGCCGGCCCGGAAGCTGAAGGCGAAGACGATGATGATGATGACATCGACTTTGCGCCGGTAACGGTGGCTGCGGCTTCTCCTGGGGATGAGGCAAGCGAGCCTAAGCCGGATGAACATATCTTTCGTATCTCCTTCTCGCCGCAATCCAGCCTGTTCGAGCGTGCCAACGAGCCGCTTCTCCTGATCAAAGAGCTCAAGCGATTGGGCTCCTTGCAAACCGAGATCGATGTCAGCAAGCTTCCCGAGCTCGAGGAAATTGAACCCGATGGCAGCTATTTCACCTGGCGGATGGAGCTTGAAACCAGTTCGCCGCGATCAGCTGTCGATGAAGTCTTCGAGTTCGTTGTCGATGATTGTCTATTGAACGTGGAGGAAGTCACCAAAGCGGTCGATCACAGCGAGGAGGTTACCGAACCTCCGGAAGTTGAAACGCAGGAAACGAAGGCACCGTCCCCCTCAGTTACGCCCTGCGCTCCGTCGGTCGCCAAGTCAGCGACGGCGGCAAAAGCGACGACAGCTGAAAAAAAAGCGCCAGCAACCATACGGGTCGACCTCGAACGAATCGATCGCTTGGTCAACATGGTAGGTGAGCTTGTCATCACCCAGGCAATGCTCGGCGAACAGGCGAGCCGCCTGACGGTCGATCAACATGCAGGCCTGCTTCACGGCATCGAAGTGCTTGCGCAGCAAATGCGGGAACTCCAAGACAGCGTCATGGCCATCCGCGCTCAGCCCGTAAAGTCCGTTTTTTCGCGAATGCCGAGATTGGTGCGTGAACTTGCAGGGTCTCTTGACAAGGAAGCGCGTATCGTCATTTCCGGTGAAAATACCGAGGTCGACAAGACGGTCATCGAAGAGCTTTCAGACCCACTGACTCACATGATCCGCAATTCGATGGATCATGGTCTAGAACTTCCGGACGAACGCGAAACTGCCGGTAAGCCGCGAGAGGGCACAATCTATCTTTCCGCGGAGCATAGCAGCGGCCGGATCGTCATTTCCGTAAGCGACGACGGTCGTGGAATCAATCGGGAAAAGGTTCTGCAAAAAGCCAAAGACAAGGGCCTGGTGACGACGGATACGCGCCCTTCCGACGACGAAATCGATAACATGATCCTACTGCCCGGATTCTCGACTGCCGATCAAGTTTCCAATGTCTCGGGTCGTGGCGTCGGTATGGATGTCGTTGTCAGCAAGATTCAAAACATGGGAGGGCGAATTGGCATATCATCCACGCCCGGGCAAGGATCAAAGTTCAACTTGACGCTGCCTCTTACCCTCGCCGTTCTAGACGGCATGGTCGTTCGTGTGGGGGAGGAGAATTATATCATTCCCATCGCGAGTATCGTGGAGACGCTTCGCCCCGACGAGCACCGTGTCAATCGACTTGCAACAGGCGGTAAAGTCCTCAGACATTGCGATGACTACATCAAGCTGATCCATCTCTCCCAACTCTTCGGTTCCAACGATATGGAGGCTAGTGACAACCTCATCGTTATCGTTGAGACCAGCAGCGGCAGAATCGGACTTGTCGTGAGTGAGCTTGTTGGGCAGCAGCAAGTCGTCATCAAGAGCCTGGAATCCAACTATCGTCGTATTGATGGCATTGCTGGGGCCACGATCCTGGGGAACGGCTTCGTGGCCCTCATCCTTGATGTCGATGGCCTTCGGGCAATCGCAATGGATCGGCCTCAGCAAGACCCTGCATACCACCAAGTAAAAGAGATGCATTGACATGAGCGAAATAATGTCAGAAGCCGCCCCACTAGCTGACCTGGCCGCCCTTGCCGCTTCGACTGATACAATCGATGCAGATACGGAAGCCGCTCAGTTCATCACGTTCAGCATTGGCGATGAGGAGTTCGGTGTTGATATCGTTACGGTCCAGGAAATCAAAGGGTGGACTGAAACAACGAACCTGCCGAGCGCTCCTTCCTATATGCGTGGTGTACTCAATCTCCGCGGTATAATCGTGCCGATTTATGACCTTCGAGCCAGGTTCGGCTTGGGCGATACGAAACCCACAAAGAACCATGTGATTGTCATCGTTACGGTCAGTGATCGCATTGTTGGGATCTTGGTTGATGCGGTGTCCGATATTTTGACAGTTGGCGCGACCAAGATCAGGCCGGTGCCCGAAATGGGCGGTAATATTGACCAGCGATTTCTGTCCGGTCTGGTTGCTGTCGACAAGCGTATGGTGGCCCTACTCGAACTCAAGCTCCTCTTTGATCTCGATACACTTACAGACGAGGCAGCAGATCCATCAGCGGCGAAGGTAAACTAGCGGGATCGATATCTGAGGCCATAAGCGCTGGCTGCTCCTCCCCAAGCGGGCGAGAACACGCCACTTTCCGCGAACAGGCCTCGCCATATCAGATCAGGATACAGGAAAGGCAGCCCAAGGTGTCGACAGCAATTTCATCTAAGAACGAGTTCAATCTAACTGAGAGCGATTTCAAATTCATCGTAAATGTTATCTATGATCATGCTGGCATTGTACTCAGCGACAAGAAACGAGATCTTGTCAATAGCCGTCTGGGCCGGCGAATAAGAGAACTTGGTCTTAGCTGTTTTAGAGACTACTGTGACTATGTGAAGAGCCCTCGTGGCACCGATGAGATGACGGTCCTGACAAACGCGCTGACCACCAATCTCACATCGTTTTATCGTGAAGCCCATCACTTCGAACATCTAAAAAATGTGGCGTTGCCGGAAATCAAGGAACTTGCCAACCAAAATGGCCGACGTTTGCGCCTTTGGTCTTCGGCCTGCTCAACAGGAGAAGAACCCTACAGCATCGCTATGACATTGCTTGAGAGCGGTATCGACCGGCGGAACTGGGATGCCCGCATCCTCGCAACAGACCTAAATACCGAAGTCCTTGCATCAGCAAGTGCTGGCGTCTACAGCGCCGAGGTGTGCGAAAAACTCCCGGCCGAGCTAAGGCAGCGTTTCATTGAATCCCACCCCTCAGACAATAGTCTTACCGTCAAACCGGAGGTTAAGGGCCTTATTACCTTCAAGCAGCTCAACCTGCTTGCCAACTGGCCGATGCGCAATCCATTCGATGTTATTTTTTGTCGTAATGTATTGATCTACTTTGATAATGAAACAAAGAACAAGCTAATCAGCCGGTTTGTCAATTTACTGCGACCGGGTGGCTGGCTCTATCTTGGGCACTCCGAAACTTTGAGCGGCAGCAGCCATGGACTTGCGTTGACTGGTCGAACGATTTATCGGAGAGAGCAGTGACCAAGACCCAGCGCAACCAGTTATTTCAGCACCGTACGAGTAACAACTCATATGGCTCTCCTGGCGAGGCCAAACGGTTTTATGACCCACGCTTCAAGGCAACATCGGTCATGGTTCTGCCAGGTCGACACTATGTCAGTTCCTCCCCAGAAGAGATGATCGTGACCTTGCTTGGATCCTGTGTCGCAGCATGTATACGTGATCCGATTGCCGGTGTCGGCGGGCTAAATCACTTCCTGCTGCCCGAAAGCAGTACTGGTCAATGGGGGCAGGCTAACGCAGCCATGCGATACGGCAATCACGCCATGGAGACATTGATCAACGATATCATCAAACAGGGAGGTGAGCGTTCAAGACTTGAGATCAAGGTCTTTGGCGGTGCCCATGTGATTGAGAGCCAAGCAACAACCTCAGTCGGCCAGCAGAATGCAGAGTTTGTACAGTCCTATCTTGAAAATGAAGGATTTAGGATTGTTGCCAAGAACTTGGGTGGCCCAATGCCCCGCCGCATCCACTACTTTCCAATTTCTGGCAAGGTCAACATGCTGCTATTACGCCGTGCACCTGATAACGACTTGTTCAAGAAAGAAAAAGATTATCAAAGCACAATAGAAACGGATGATGACTCCGGTGATGTCGAACTTTTTGGATAGGAATTTGATGTGACTGGCAAGGCGCGCGTTCTCATTGTCGACGATTCGGCACTCATCCGGGAAATCCTCAGCTCTGTCTTACAAAGCGATCCCGAACTGGAGGTTGTCGGTACTGCTGCTGATCCCCTGGTGGCGAGGCAAATGATTAAGGATCTTGATCCAGATGTTCTAACGCTTGACATCGAAATGCCACGTATGGATGGGTTGGCCTTTCTTGAAAAAATCATGACGCTGCGACCTATGCCAGTCATCATGGTGTCCACACTTACGCAAAAGGGTGCCATGACGACGTTAAGAGCCCTCGAATTAGGAGCGGTTGACTTCGTAGCAAAGCCGACAAGTGATTTACAAACAGGATTGGTATCTCTCGGAAATGAGCTGATACCCAAAATCAAATCGGCTGCACGGGTCAATATGCAATCAGGCTACCGACAACCTGGGGGGTCTATCAAACCCACGGCGGCTGCACCGTCAAACGCCAATTACGCTTCCGAACACATGGCGATAGCGATCGGCGCCTCGACCGGCGGTGTTGTTGCTCTACGCGCCGTCCTTTGTGGACTGCCAGTGACAGCCCCCCCCGTTCTAGTCACACAGCATATGCCACCCAAATATACAAAGTCGTTTGCCGATCGGTTAAATCAGGTCTGCGCGGTCACGGTTGTTGAGGCGCGACATGGGCAACAGGTCCAACCTGGTCATGTCTACATTGCGCCTGGTGGCCAGCATCTGGAGTTGAAACGGAACCGAGGCGGATATCTATGCAAGGTGTTCGAAGGTCCTGCCGTATCCGGGCATTGTCCATCGGTCGATGTTCTGTTCACTTCGTTTGCCGAAAATGCTGGCAAACAGGCAATTGGCACCATCCTGACTGGAATGGGTCGCGATGGGGCCGTAGGTCTTCTCCAAATGCGACGAGCCGGTGCCAAAACGTTTGGCCAGAGCGAGGCTAGCTGTGTTGTATACGGTATGCCACGAGCGGCCTCCGAAATAGGAGCTGTCACTTCGGAGTTGCCTCTCAATCAAATTGCTCCCGCCATTCTGCAAGCTTGCGTTCAACCTAACTCGCAAAATCGAAGAGCGTCTTAATACTCTTTGTTCAAGTTGTTCTTTTAAGGAGGTCTGTCCTATGCCCGCCGCCAATGCCATGCAAGTTTTGATCGTCGATGACCAGCAGAGCATGCGCGAGTTGCTTCGCCATTGCCTAAAGGAGATCGGCGTGACCAAAGTCACCTCGACAAAAAGTGGTGAAGACGCTCTTGAGACGGTTACAAAAGAGAGCTTTGATCTCGTTATCTCAGATTGGAATATGGATGGCATGAGCGGATTGGACCTGCTCAGAAGCATCCGCAAGAATCCTGTAATTAAAGGCCTTCCTTTCATTATGGCAACAGGCACACAAGATAAAAAACAAGTAATGGCTGCCAAGGAAGCAGGTGCAAATAATTATATCGTCAAGCCGTTCAGCACTGGCGATCTAAAGAAACGAGTCGAAGCAGTTTTCGGGGCATTAAGTTGAATAGGATTTTTAACAGACACGTAAAAACAATCATCTTGCTCACACTCGATAGAACATTGAGAAAAAATGAATAATTCTCATATAAAACTCAAACATACCTATTGCGCGCCGCCATGATTGGTATTCATCAAACTATCCCTCTAAAGCGAAATCTGCATTCAGACAATGTAGTTACACTGCCTGGAGAGATGGCCTCTACTTGGTAGACGCATTTAGGCCGCTCACCTATTCCACCTGCGGTCGGTGACCAAGCGAGATTTCGGCTCTAAGGCCAACAGGATGAGGTATAGCCATGCTTCAGGGACAATCACCACCATCAAAGCGAAAGAAGACAACACTCTACCTGTAACTTTTATTAGTAGCCTGTTTAACTAGAAGAAGTGATTGTCGATGTATCATGAGATTGACCCTCTTTTGGCATCCGAAGAAGCTGCTTCTGAGGAGAATACAACACTGGAAACCTTGCTTCAAACACGCCTGATAGTCCTCTTTCTTAGAGAGGAAGTCGAACAATCATCTAAGCTGCTCAAGCACATTTCCAGTATTTTCACCGAAGAACTTTGTTCGTTATCAGACCCTACCAACCCTCATGGAGAAAATGTCAGCTTCCTGCGCTTAAGTGAAGCGCTCCAAAGTGAGGATAGAATTCAACAACGTCTGCGTGACATTGGATGTGCTTTAGGCGCATTGGTAGAGGCAATTGATCGAGACAATATATCTGATAACAAATATTTATCAATTTCAATTATTGAAAAGCTGAAACTCGACGAGATGAAAATATCATTAGCCTCTAAAGCTAAGATGAATGATGAAGTAATTGCAATGCATCAAGCACAAACGCCTAAAATAGGTGAAATAGATCTATTCTAGAACAAAATCTAAGTCTTCTGACGCAAATTTGTATTTAGCTCATTATTACTGACGGCTATCAGCAGGGATATATTTGTAGATTGAAAATAACTTTACTCACACCTAGAGCCTTTCCTGGTCAGGTTTACGCATAGCCGGCATGCTTGAAGTAGTTTGCACACTCGGTTTTGGAGAAGGCGTCGAGCGCTTTGCCGATCTGTTTCTGCAGGCCTTTGATGGTGCGCTCTCCGGCGCTTCGGATCAGGGTTTTGAGTTTTGCGAACGCGTTTTCGATCGGATTGAGATCCGGTGAGTAGGGCGGCAGATAGCAGAGCTGGGCGCCGGCTCTCTCGAGAATGTGGCGGACGCCGGCCACCTTGTGGGCAGGCAAATTGTCCATGACCACGATATCACCGTGTTTCAGCGTCGGCGCCAGGCAGTGCCGAAGATAGGTGAGGAACGCCGCGCCATCCATAGGACCATCGATTACCCAAGGCGCATCAATCCGATCGACCCGCAGCGCAGCGATGAAGGTGAGCGTTTTCCAGTGTCCATGAGGAACCGGGCTGACCAGCCGCTCGCCGATCGGACAGCGACCATAAAGCCTCGTCATCTTCGTGGTGAAGCCGGTTTCATCGAGAAACACCAGCTGATCCGGGTCGATCCACGGCTGAACGCGTCGCCAGGCCTCACGCCGTCTCCTGACGTCTGGACGATTCTGTTCCGCGGCGTGCGCGGTCTTTTTTTAAGCGGATGCGGTTGCGCCACAAAAAGGTGTGAAGGCAGCTCTTGCTGACATGGATGCCGTCTGCCGCCAAGCGTTCGCCAATCTGCTTGAGCGTCAGATCCGGTTCGTCGGCCACCAGCCGCAGAAGACGATCTTTGTGCGGCAAAAGCTTGGCCGGCGGATGACCATGCATCGGCTTCGCCTCGACGCTACCGGTCTCGCGCTTGCGCTGCACCCATTTGACCGCCGTCGAGGCACTCACCTGAAGCCGACGGGCTGCGGCTCGGGCCGAGCTGCCCGCTTCGACAGCATCGATCAGGCGTTCGCGTAAATCTAACGAGTAAGCTCGCGGCATGATCCCTCCCAACTCTGTTTGCTGGAAAAGAATCACATCACACCTGAACGTAACATCCTGAAAGACAGGGATGATTCAATCTGTCGCGGAAGTGCTCTAGTGGATCAGGTCTAACATAGGATTCCCTTTTGAGATCAGCTGTGCGATTTTGGCGACATGCGAAAAGGGATCCAAATTGACGTGAGTTCGGCTGATCGTGCGCGTTTGGCAGCGATCGTGGCGGACCGGAACAGCGCGCAGAAACATGTTTGGCGGGCGTCTATCATCCTGATGACTGCGGATGGCCTGGGCACGGTCGAGATCATGCGACGGACCGGCAAGTCGAAACCGTCGGTCTGGCGTTGGCAGGAGCGGTTTATGCAGGCCGGGGTCGACGGACTGTTGCGCGATAAGACGCGACCGTCGCGCATTCCGGCCTTGGCGCAGTCGGTCATCGATCGGGTGGTGGAACGAACCAGGGAGGAGCCGCCGGGCGAAGTCACCCATTGGACCGCAGCGGCCATGGCCAAGGAGGTCGGGATCAGCATCAGCTCGGTTCAGCGGATCTGGCGGGCGCACAAGCTTCAGCCGCACCGCATCAGAACCTTCAAGCTGTCGCGCGATCCGCAGTTTGTCGCCAAGCTGCAGGATATCGTCGGGCTTTATGTTGATCCGCCAGCCCATGCCATCGTGCTTTCGGTCGACGAGAAATCGCAGATCCAAGCGCTCGACCGCACCCAGACGGGTCTGCCGATAAAGCCCGGACGCTGCGGCACGCTCACCCACGACTACAAGCGCAACGGCACCACGACCTTGTTTGCCGCCCTCGACGTACTCGAAGGCAAGGTCATTGGGCAATGCATGCAGCGACACCGCCATCAAGAGTTTATCCGCTTTCTCAATGCCATCGAGGCGAAGGTACCGGCCGGCAAGGTGGTCCATGTCATTCTCGACAACTATGCCACCCACAAGCATCCCAAGGTCATGGCCTGGCTAACGCGTCACCCGCGCTTCGCCTTCCATTTCACGCCGACCTCCTGCTCCTGGCTCAATGCGGTCGAAAGCTTCTTCGCCAAGCTCACCAAGCGCCGGCTGAAACGTGGCGTCTTCCATTCGATCGTCGACCTCCAGGCTGCCATCAAACGCTTCCTCGAGGAGCACAATGACGACCCCAAACCCTTCGTCTGGACCGCCGACCCAGATCGTATCATCGCCGCCGTCAATCGTGGGCATCAAGCGTTAGAACTGATCCACTAGCGCATTTTCCGATCAAACGGAACCAACCCGCTCCCCCTCCCAACCACCCGATATGGTCGGGATCCTACGGGTGGTTGGGAGGGGGAGCGGGTTGGGGGTGACTTCATAAGGTTGAAAAACGCTCTATAGTGCATTTTTCATTTACATAGAGGCATAGTCGTGATTTTGGAGATAGCACAGCGTCACATTGTGCAAAGGCTACGCGAATGGCGTTCTACAGCGCGCTGCAACCTCGCGCAGGATGGCTTTGAGTTTGACGAAGACCTGCTGCCCTTCGACAAGACCACGGCCTCACCGGCATTTGCAGTCCAAGAAATCGGAGTCATGATTCCCGCCAATGCCGCACGGTCAAGCACTCCAGCGCAGCGCTCTTGGTCATCCCGCTGATCGCCGTCGAAGGTGATATGCGAATGAGCTTCGCATCTGGACGCGTCTGGGAACCTGACGATCGGGATTGATTTTGGTAGTTTTCCTCCACGGATTTTGTTGGGAGGGAATTTTGCCGAAGCAGCCTGGATTTTGGAGTGTCTGGGATCATCTTGATGAGCATTCTGCACAGGCGATTCGCTGGAGAAGCTATTGGATTGTCGATTTCGAACTCTTCCGGTCTGTCCTGGGTGCGATTTTGCGGGCTGACGATCGTCGATCCGGTGCCGGATGCGAGCACGCTTTGGGATTTTCGCGAAACCTTGATCGGCAAAGGTGCTTTGGCGCTTTTGTTCGAGCGCTTGGACCAGGCGATCAAGGATGCCGGCTATTTGCGGATGACGGGGCTCGATTACGAGAAGGTCTGATCGATCGCACCAACACGGCGTCATCGGTTTGGGCCGATACGGCCTATCGATCAAAGGCGAATGAAGATTTTCTCGCCGACGTCGGCAAAACCAGTCAGATCCATCGACGAAAGCCGAAAGGCAAGCCGATGCCGAAGCGCACCGCCAGGGCCAACTCGAAGAGGTCCAAGGTTCGAGCGCGGGTCGAGCCTGTCTTCGCTCACCAAAAGGACCGAATGAATCGCGCCGTCCGCAGCATCGGCCGCCAAGGCGACGATCATCATGGCCAGGCATCTGGGCGACAAGCCGCTAAAAACGGCCAGTGTCCGGCTATCAGCCCGAAAATCAGCGCTTCAAACCGATCACGTACCCCGCAAAGCAAGGGGAAGCGGTGGGCGCCAGGCTTTCCGCCGCGACATCAGCTTTCAACAACCGATATCAACGAAGGAAAGTTTCGTGCGTCGCTTGCCGGCGTGCAAGCTCTATTGGACGGAGGTGGTGTTCTGCTTCGTTGTCGCGTTTTAGGGGATCAGGTGCAGGTGCTTTATGGAGATTTCCCGTCGGGGTGGTGCGACGAGGAACAACGGAAGGACCACCAGAACACATCGATTGAGGTTGGCGTCCGCACCGATCTGGATCTTGGTGGCATCGCAGGCAATATGTAGGTTCCTTTCACGGCGCCGGAACGCCACGAGTGGAACGTTGTCGTTACGATGGGGCTAGCGGCAGCGTGGTGCGGCCATGCTGTCGCATTCAGGAAGACAGGCGGTGACATCGCGACTGGATTCTGGATCATGGCGCTCCTACCCAGCAGAGTGAGAGGCGGCGGAGGAAGATGACGAACCGTCCCTGTCGGACAATGCCGACATGGTCGCGGTTCGTCGGAGCGTTCTCTGTCGGCCGTCTGTTCGGTTGCGCTCTCGGACTCGACGGCGTCGGCAGGTTGCTGCAGCAGGAGGGCATGGACGAGGCGTTGGCGCTGTTCGTGCTTGGTCGGATGCCAAAGATCGAAGTAGCGCACCTTGTGAAAACCCTCGCGCAGAACATGCTGCAGATAGCGGCGCATGAAGATGTGTCCCGGCAGGGTGCATAGGCGGTGCTTGCTGGTGACGCGGTCTTTATAGCGGAAGGTGATGCTGTCGCGATCACAAGTGACGATCCGGCGATCGGTGATCGCGATTCGGAAGACATAGCGGGCGAGATATTGAAACACCGCATCCGGACCGTTTCGCCAGGGCGTGATATGTACCCCCCATCGCTTGGTCCAGATTTCGGGCGGCAGGGCGAGATCCGGAAAGCACGTTTCGAGAGCAGCACGAAAACGGCCGCGCACCAGCTTAGCCAGCGCGCGCGTGGGGAAGAGAGAGTAGCACCTGGCAGCATGCCAGATGCGGCCATCCATCGAGAGACCGCCCCGGGTCACCAGGCAATGGACATGGGAATGGGGATGATAGTCGAGTTTCAGCGTCCAGGTGTGCAGGACCGCGAGCACGCCCGGTGAGCCGACGACCCATTTTGGATCTTTGCAGAGGTCAACGATGGCGCCGGCGAGCGCTTTGATCAGCGCGCCATAGCCTTCTCGCTCGCGTCGGCACAGTAAGACTCTAAGCTCCGCCGGCACGGTGACGGTGACATGAAAGTGAGGCACCGGCAGCAACTCGGCCCGTCGTTTCGTCAGGCAGGTTTCGGCCTGAGCACCATGGCATGTCGGACAGCTGCGATTGCGACAGGATTGATAGACGGGCACGTCTTTGCCGCAGTCGCCGCATCGCCAGGGCTGGCTGCTCAAGGCCGCGCCCCGGCAAGCCAGGATGTTGGTGATCGCCCGATGATGGGACGGTGGCATGCCTCCCTTCGAGCCTGAGCCATACGCGTCCAGATAGCTTTCGGCGAACGACCGCCTTCAGATCAACCATGAAGCCGGCTCAAGGGCAGGCCACGATCCGATCAAGCTGCTGCTGGGGAGACGCGCGCTGGCTCGCTCAGATGAAGATAACGCGAGGTCGTTGTGATCTGCGCATAGCCGAGAAGCAGCTGGATGGTGCGGATAATGGCCATCGGCATCAGCGTGACGAGCGTGCACCGCATCTGGAAGGCATATAGCCTGGCGCCTCATCGGTTTCGGACCTATAAACTTCCAACGATGTCAACTTTGCCAGCAAACTGAGAGACGTCGTCGGTCTCTATGTCGCCCCACCCACGCATACCATCGGGCTTTCGGTCGACGAGGAACCGCAGATCCAGGCCCTCGACCGCACCCAACCGGGCCTGTGTCGATGAAACCGGGACGATGCGGGACATTCACCCACAATCAAAAGCGCACCACACCACCACGTTGATTGCCGTCCTCAATGTTCTCGATGGATCGGTGATTGGCCGCTGCATGCAGCGGCACCGGCATCAGGAGTTCACTCGCTTTCTCAACACTGTCGAGGCGGAGGTGCCGGCCGGCAAAGTCATTCATGTCGTTCTCGATAACGACGCAACGCACAAACATCCGAAGATGCGACAATGGCTCGCCCGTCATCCCCGCTGGACCGTCCACGTTGTACCGACCTCACGTTCCTGGTCGACGCCGTCAAAGGCTTCTTCGCCGAGGTCACCCGGTGACGTCTCAAACGCGGCGTCTTTCACTCTATCGTCGATCTTCAAGCGACCATCAAACGCTTCATTTCAGAAACCAACCAAAACCCAAAAACTTCTCTTCTGGACCGCCAATCCTAACCGCATCATCGGCGACGTCCATCGTGGGAAGCTTTTGATTGAAACAATCCACTAGCGACGCTCGATGAGAAACATCCGGGAGCCGAAGGAGTAGTGCTCGTCCAGTTGTGTCGCAGCGATATCGTCATGGGCCTCTAGAAATTCGGCAAAGGCTTTCTCTTCGCCGAGAAACCGGTCTTTACGACCGCCTGGATAATATTCATCGAAAATCATCAGCGCATGCTTGTCGATCAACGGTTCCACGAAGGCAAGGGCTTCCTTGGCCGATGAATAGAGATCGGAATCGATCATGACGATGCCGGCTTTCTTCATTTGATGCCGTGCAATCGTCGACGGGTTGCAGGTGTTCGAGAACCAGCCCTTGATAAGCGCAACGCGTTGCCAATCCACCCCGCGCAGGTTCAGGAAATCCCGGGCGAAATCTTCAGGGCACTTATACTGCCCCGGCAGCCAGATATTGTTGTCATCGACATTGGCTTCCGGCGGCAGTCCCTCGAAGCTGTCGAAACCGAACAGCCGCGAGTCGGTCAGTCCGCGCCTTGCCAGGAGATCGTGAACGATCGACAGCGTGCTGCCGTTATAGACCCCGAATTCCAGGTAATCGCCAAGTTCGTCATCGCCGATTTTGACGAGGAGCTGATCGACAGCGGATCCAACGGCACGCCGAAATTTCTCCTCATCGACCAGAAGCTGCCCTTCTTTCACGCGCTTCAGCATCAGCCTGTTGCCGAGATGTACGCTTCGGCATTTTCGATAGAAGCGATGCACCACTTTCGCCGCATTCAGCATGCCGATCTTGTCCAGGGCCATCTTGGTCGAGCTGGTGCTTAGCATCGTCGTCCTCTGCAAATATCTTCTGGGCTGATCGGTCTGATGGTATCAGATCAACAATTATAACGCGCTTTTTTCTGAAATTAAACGCCATTGAATTGATAACTTCATTAAAAATGACAAATGAAAGCGTCCGACCTAACCGGCTATCAAAGGACAATAATCGAACACGCCCTCGGCTCTTGGTATGACCGCATCGGAAAACCTGCTTCAGAGAAGCGCAACCTATTGATCCCAGACAAAGCTCCAAGAATTTGCGGGAATCAAATGATGTGATGATACCACCAGATCCCCAAACCATGGCATCATGCATTTCTGCCAAGGGGAAAAAAGAGGGAGGCATCCCATGCCCATCGAGGGGGAATATCGGTTCCTTGCCCAGGAGCGCGTGATTTTTGGGCGGCCGGCCGCCTCGGCCGTGGCGGATGAGGCGGAGCGCCGGGGGGCTTCCCGGATTTTTCTCGTGGCCAGCAAAACACTGAGCCGAACAACCGAAGTGGTTGGGCGGATAACCCAGGAACTTGGCGACAAGGTGGTCGGCCTGTTCGATGAGACGATTGCACATGTGCCGCGCGAGACGGTGCTGGCGCTTGCGGACAAGGTGAGGGCCGCCGCGCCGGATCTGATCGTGACCATCGGCGGCGGCACCCCTGTCGACACCGTGAAGGTGATGCTGGTGGCGCTGGCGGAGAACATTCGTACCGTCGAGGCATTCGACGACTATCACATCCGCGTCAGCCCCGACGGCAAAGTAACCGCCCCACCGGTCGGCCGGCCGCCGGTGCGGCAGATGATCGTGCCGACCACTCTTTCAGGGGCGGAGTTCAGCAATCTGGGCGCGGCGATCGATCTGCGCTCGCAGGTGAAGCATCTTTATACAGGACGCGAAGTCGGCGGTGATGCGGTGGTTCTAGATCCCGAAGCAACGGTGCACACGCCTGAATGGCTTTGGCTGTCAACCGGCATGCGCGCGGTCGATCACGCGGTGGAGAGCTTGTGCTCCAAAGCGCCGCAGCCCTTCACCGACGCCACCTGTATGCGCGGCCTCGGCATGCTGTCGGCATCTCTTCGGCGCAACCGGGAAGCGCCCGACGACTTGGAAGCGAGGCTGGAGAGCCAAATGGGGGTCTGGCTTTCCACGACCGGGTTAGGGCGCATTCCCTGGGGGGCCAGTCACGGAATCGGGCATCAGCTCGGCGCCGTTGCCGGCGTGCCGCATGGGCATTGCAGCTGCGTGATGCTGCCGAGCGTACTGCGCTATAACGAGCCGGTGAACGCCTCGCAGCAGCGAGCGGTCGCCACTGCCATGGGCAGGCCTGATCTGTCAGCAGCAGACGCCGTAGAAGAATTGGTCAAGGATCTCGGACAGCCGAGCACGCTTCGTGACGTGGGGGTCGAGCGGTCCCATTTCGAGGCCATCATCAAAGGCTCGCTCACCAACCTGTTCGTTAATCAGAACCCTCGCAAGATCACCGACGGCAAGCAGATCAGGGAAATTCTGAATATGGCCTATTAACATATTCTTGCGAGCTTACGGCGTTAACCAAGTCCTGGCAGATCAGTGGGAATGACATGCACTTAGCGCAAAAATTGGTGGTGATGACAGGCGGTGCCGGCGGCATTGCCAAGGAGACGGCGCGGCTGCTTTTGGATGAAGGCGCTGACCTACACTTGATCGACCCCAATCAGTCCGGGTTGGAGGAAGTCTCAGCAGCACTGGACGCAGGCGCTCGCGTACGGACAGTGACGTCCGATCTCAGATCACCCGAAACTTGTAGCAGGGCCCTGGATGGTCTGGACCGGCCGATCTATGGCCTGGTGCATCTCGCCGGCAAATTTCCAGTGGATGATCTGAATGCGGTCTCGCGGCCAATCTGGGATGATGTCATCGGCACCAACCTCACCAATGCCTTTGACATGGCCGCCGCCTGCCGGCCGAAGCTGGAGACCGGAGGCGGCAGCCGCATGGTGTTTGTGAGCTCCCTGGCATTCAGACGCGGGTCGTTCGACCACATTGCCTACACCGCCGCGAAAGGGGGCATCGTGGGCCTGGTGCGAGCACTATCGAAAAAGCTTGCGCCCAATACGCTGGTCAATGGGATAGCGCCCGGAATCATCGAAACAGCCATGCCCAGAGACTTGCTGGGCGATCCGGACCGCCGGGCACGACTGCTCGCCGAAACCACCTTGAAGCGCTTCGGCCATCCGCGCGAGATCGGCACGGTGATCCGCTTTCTCCTGGGGCCCGATGCCAGCTACCTGACCGGGCAGGTCATCAATGTCGATGGCGGGGTCGTGAACGGATAAAGCCGACCGGTGGCAATTCACCGCCCTCGCTACGTGTTCTGGAGGGTATCTCGAGCATTTTCCGATCAAACGGAGCCAACGCGCTCCCCCTCCCAACCACCCGCAAGGTCCTGACCATATCGGGTGGTTGGGAAGGGGAGCGCGTTGGTGGTGACTTCATAAGGTCGAAAAATGCTCTAGAGCATTTCCTGGTCAGGTTTACGCATATCCAGCATGCCTGAAGTAGTTTGCACACTCGGTTTTGGAGAAGGTGTCGAGCGTTTTGCCGATCTGTTGTTGCAAACCGTCGATGGTGCGCGCGGCGGCGCTTCGTATCAGGGTTTTGAGTTTGGCAAACGCGTTTTCGATCGGGTTCAGGTCCGGAGAGTAGGGTGGCAGGTAGCAGAGTTGGGCGCCGGCTTTTTGGAGAATGTCACGAACGCCGGCGACTTTGTGGGCGGGCAGATTGTCCATGACCACGATGTCGCCGTGCTTGAGCGTCGGCGCCAGGCAATGACGGAGATAGGTGAGGAACGCGACACCATCCATGGGACCATCGATTATCCAGGGCGCGTCGATGCCATCGACCCGAAGGGCGGCAATGAAAGTCAGCGTTTTCCAGTGGCCGTGGGGAACCGGGCTGACCAGACGTTCGCCGATCGGACAGCGACCATAGAGCCTCGTCATCTTCGTGGTGAAGCCAGTTTCATCGAGGAACACCAGCCGATCCGGGTCGATCCAAGGCTGAACGCGCCGCCAGGCCTCACGCCGTCTCCTGACGTCCGGACGATTCTGTTCCGCGGCGTGCGCGGTCTTTTTTTAAACGGATGCGGTTGCGCCACAAAAAGGTGTGAAGGCAGCTCTTGCTGACATGGATGCCGTCTGCCGCCAAGCGTTCGCCAATCTGCTTGAGCGTCAGATCCGGTTCATCGGCCACCAGCCGCAGAAGACGATCTTTGTGCGGCAAAAGCTTGGCCGGCGGATGACCATGCATCGGCTTGGCATTGACGCTGCCGGTCTCGCGCTTGCGCTGCACCCATTTGACCGCCGTCGATGCACTCACCTGAAGATGACGAGCTGCGGCGCGTGCCGAACTGCCGGCTTCGACAGCCTCGATCAGGCGTTCGCGTAAATCTAACGAGTAAGCTCGCGGCATGATCCCTCCCAACTCTGTTTGCTGGAAGAGAAACACATCAGGCCTGAACGTAACATCTTGATAGACAGAGATGATTCAATCTGTCGCGGAAGTGCTCTAGGTGCCCCGATTTCGAAATTCGTTCGATCTCACCAGCTCTACCTTTTGTTATCCCGCCAATGGTAGCACTGACATCGGTCCATGAGATCCTCGGAGTCCGACCGCCCGCCAAGAAGAAGGGCGAGGTTCGGATTCCCAGGATGTCATGGACCATATGACCTTTGTCCCGCGAGGTAATTAAGAAAGAATGAAGTCTCGGACGCAATTGGGCCGGTTAATCTGATCTGGCTTCGCTCCAACCTCCCACCAGGCTCGGGAAGCTCTCCGCAACCGGGCACCATAAGTTCATGATGTGGTCATTCCACTAGAGAACCTGGCAGGCTTCCTCGAAATCATAGCGCGGCAGACGGCG
Source organism: Geminicoccaceae bacterium (assembly GCA_965204405.1). Lineage (GTDB taxonomy): Bacteria > Pseudomonadota > Alphaproteobacteria > Geminicoccales > Geminicoccaceae > JANQPX01. The sequence continues at coordinate 1,652,184 of CBDBEN010000005.1, read as the reverse complement.
AAAGAGCTTGTCGGGGTCGCCATAGCCGAGGTTGCAGAGGAAGTTCGAGCGAAGGGATGTTCCCTCGAAAAACTCGCGGTCGACGCCATCGTGATCGAACCCGGACATCGCGCCGACATCAAGACCGATGGCACGGGCTGCGAGCATCAGGAATGTGCCCTGGATCGTCCCGTTGCGAAGCGCCATCATGGTGGCCGCCACCGGGTCCTCCCGATAACGGGCACTCATATCCTTCATCGGAAAGTTCTTGGGCATGTCGTTAAAAAAAGTGAGATCATGAGCCACGATGACCGTCACTGGTGCTGTCATGGTCTTATCGATATTGCCGGGCGAAAGATGCGGCTTCAAACGGGTTTTTCCGGCTTCCGACGTCAAGAAAACATAGCGCGCCGGCTGGGCGTTGGCGCTGGTCGGGGCCCATCTGACCAGCGCATAGAGGTCCGAAAGCGTTTTTTCGTCGACCGGCTTGTCCAGCCAGCCATTATGGGTGCGCGCCTCGGTGAAAAGGAGAGCGCAAGCATCGGCATCGACACGGCCGATCCGCTCTTTCAGGTCGATGACGGCCAGCCTTGCGGCCTGATCTGCGTTGTCTTGGGCACTCTCAGCAATGTCATTCACGGATCGACGGCTCCTGGGATCGGGATGAAGGATGAAAACCGGGAAAAGAGCAGTCCCGCCCTTCACATCAGGGCCGATGTTTCTTTTGTCAAGGAACGAGGTATCACGAGGTGAACTGAAGCGGTGCTCTAGGAACTATCCGTCCCAGTCTCCAGCACCCTGCCCCTGATCTCGTAGGCATTGCCGCGAAACAAGGCGATGTCGCGGCCGTCTTCGGTGACCACGGCAACATCGTAAATGCCGGTCCGACGGGCTCGGTTCTGCTCGGTGGCGGTTGCAATCAGGACATCGCCCAGCAATGCCGGTGCCGTGAAGGAGATATGGGCGCCCTGCGCTACGGTCGTTCGATTGCAGGCATTGCAGGCAAAGGCGAAGGCGCTGTCGGCAAGGGTAAAGATGAAGCCGCCATGGCAGGTGTCATGGCCGTTGATCATGTCCTGACGCACGGTCATGGAGCAGCGGGCACGCCCTGGCGCGATCTCGTCGACCCGAATGCCGAGCGCTTTCGAGGCATGGTCGCGCGCATACATCGCCTCTCCGACCAGGGAGGCAAGCTCTTGCGCTTCGGGATCTGGCATGGTCATCAGCTCTCATGGAGGATTGATCCGTGTCGATCAGCGCCCCTTGAAAACCGCAGGGCGCCGCTCGAGAAACGCGCTGACCCCCTCTTGATAGTCCTCGGTTCGGCCGGCCTCCCGCTGCAAATCGCGCTCCAGGCCCAATTGCTGGTCGAGGTCGTTGGTCGCCGAGGCGTTGATCGCACGCTTGATCAATCCTAGCCCGTAGGTGGGCTGTTTTGCCAGATGCCTTGCCAGGGTCCGGGCTTCGTTCATCAATTCAGCGTCATCGACGACATCCCAGATGAGCCCCCAATCCGCCGCTTGCTCGGCGCTGATCTTGTCGCCCAGCATGGCCATGCCCATGGCACGGGCACGGCCCACCAGCCGCGGCAGAATGAAGGAACCGCCGGCATCCGGCACCAGCCCGAGCTTGACGAAGGACTGGATGAAACTTGCCGAGCGGGCGGCGAGCACGATATCGCAGGCAAGCGCGACATTGGCCCCCGCACCGGCAGCAACCCCATTGACCGCACAGACCACCGGCCGCTCGAGCTTGCGAATCCGGCGCACCAGCGGGTTGTAGAGCCGATCGAGGCTATCACCTAGGTCCACCGTCTCGATACCAACACGATTGTTCAGATCCTGCCCTGCACAAAACCCTCGCCCGGCACCTGTGATCAGGACCGCGCGAATGGCCCGATCCAACTCGATGCGATCGAGCAGATGCACGAGTTCTCGATGCATGGATTCCGTAAAGGCATTGAGCTTTTCCGGCCGATTAAGCGTAATGGTCGCCACGCCATCGGTAAGATCCGCCAGAACGGTTGGTTCGTCCAAAGGCCCTACTCCCTGACTTTTCTTGCCATGAGTCAGAATCGGTTTTGTTCAGAATCGGAATTGAGGATAGCACAACGATCCTTGCCATCTTATGAATCTCATCATGGAAAATCGATTAAAGGCCAAAATCGCCCTGCCCCGTACAGACGAATCCGCCCCGAGATGACGGTAAAACGCCCGATCAGCCATTGGTTTCTGCTCGCGACGGTCGTTGTGCTGTGGGGCAGCGCCTTCGGGCTGACCGAACTCGCGATCATTTCTTTCACGCCGTTTGCCCTGGTCACCGGCAGACTGGTCCTCGCCGCGGTCATCCTGACGTCGGTCGTCTGGCTGCGGGGCAAAGCGCTGCCGAGGTCCGCCCGGTTCTGGCTCTTCAGCCTCGCTTTGGCGATTGCCGGCAACTGCCTGCCGTTCTGGCTGATCACCAGAGCGCAGCTCAGCATCGATAGCGGCCTTGCCGGGATCCTGATGTCGATCATGCCGCTTTCCACCCTGCTGCTCGCCCATTTTTTCGTATCAAACGAGCGGCTAAATCGCCAAAAATTGATGGGATGCATGCTCGGCCTGATAGGTGTCATTGTGCTGATCGGGCCGGAAGCGCTCTTGGAGCTCAGCGGCCAGGGCACGGCCTTCTGGGCGGAGCTTTCGACCCTCTTTGCAGCATTTTGCTACGCCGCCAATGCCATCATCGCCCGCCACCGCCCTGCGTTCGATCCGATCACGGCGGCGGCCGGAACGATGATCGTCGGAGCCCTGATCATGCTGCCGCTCGGTGGCGGGGCTCTGCCTTCGGAACTTGCCGAGGCATCCTTGGAGAGCCTTGCAGCCGCGCTTGCCCTATCGATCATGGCAAGCGCGATAGCGCCGGTGGTTTTTCTGCAGCTGATTACCGCTGCCGGACCGAGCTTCGCTGCTTTTCTCAACTATCTGATCCCGCTTTGGGCGCTCGCCGTCGGGGTGCTGCTGCTGGGCGAACAGCCGAGATGGACGGCCCTCCTGGCCCTCGGCCTGATCCTGGGCGGCCTGGCGATGAGCGAACGGGCTTGGCAGCAGCAAAAAGCGCTTGATGCCAAACGCCAAAAGGAAGAGCGGACCGACACCGCTTCGTCATGAACCATCAGAGATAAGGACGTTTGTCTTGAGCCATTGGATCGCTTTTCAAATCGCCGGCGATGAGGGCCTGCCGCTGGTTTTTCTCCATGGTCTCACCGGCGATGCCGAGCAGTGGCGCCCGCAGCTCGACGCCTTTTCGTACAGGTATCGCGCGATCGCCTGGGACATGCCGGGTTACGGCGATTCGGCCCCCTTGGAAGACATGACGTTCCCTGCCCTCGCCGACTCAGTGCTAACCCTGCTCGATCGGCTTTCGATCCAGCGTGCGCATCTCGTCGGTCACGCTATCGGCGGCATGGTCGCCCAAACCTTCGCGCACATGCATCCCCACCGGCTGCGTTCGCTGACCCTGATCGCCACCAATGCCGCCTTCGGCCAGCGCCCTCTAGGGGAGGTCGACGAAGATTGGCGTCAGCGCTTCATCGAGCAACAGCTGGCCCCCCTCGATCGAGGGGCATCAATGGCCGAGCTCGCGCCCAAGGTCATCAAAGGGCTGATCGGCGAGCAAGCCGATCCCAAAGGCCTGGAACAAGCCATCCTGAGCATGGCAGCCCTGCCGGAAAACGGCTACCGCGCCGCGATCAGCTGCCTCACAAGCTTTGACCTCGAAGCTGACCTGACTGGCATTGAAATCCCCACCTTGCTTGTCACCGGTGAGCGGGACCCGATCGTGCCGCCGTCTCTCATGCAGGTCATGGCGGCGAAGATTCCGGGATCCCAGCTGGAGATTTTACCCGGGTGCGGCCATCTGGCTAATCTCGAACAGCCCGCCGCTTTCAACAGGATTCTCGATGATTTCTTACAGGGGCTGGTCATACATTAGAACTTAGCGCCTTTCCGGGACAGGTCGATCCAGCCCGCTCCCCTCCCAACCACTCGATATGGTCGGTAGGTTGGGAGGGGAGCGGGCTGGCACCGCGTAAACCTCAACCGGAGCCGCTCTAGTTGTCGAGAGCGATGGCGGAGAGGAGGAGGCCGAAGCGTTCTTCGCCGCGGCTTCTGGAGCGACGTGCGCTAAAAAAGCGGTGCTCGTCTGCGCGCGTGTCGTCCGGCAGGGCCATGCGGTTGATCACACCGGCTCTAGCGAGGCGCTGCAATCCGAAGGCTTTGAAGTCGAACAGAAAACGATCGCTGCCCTTAATGGGTTCGAAAAACGGGAGCGCATCGGGATCGTCTCGCTCGACATCAGCGCACATGTCCGGACCGACCTCATAGGAAGGTCTGTCGATACAGGCGCCGATGGCTGCGGCGATCCGCTCGGGGCGGGCGCCGAGATCGACCATAGCCTCGACCATCGCCTCGATCACACCCGCCAGCGCACCCCGCCAACCTGCATGTGCGGCGCCAATGACACCTGAGGCCGGGTCAGCGGCCAGAACCGGCATGCAATCCGCCGACAGCACCCCGATCGCAAGGCCGGGCCTGTCGGTCACCAATGCGTCCGCCTCGATGGCCGAGGGACCACTTTCGGGTTTTCTTGCGACATGGACCGCCTTGCCATGCACCTGTTTCACCATGCAGAGGCTCGCGGGCGAAACACCCATTTTTTCCATGGCCAGAGCTCGATTGGCAGCGACATTGTCCTCTGTGTCGCCACCTGAGTAGCCGCAATTCAATGACGCCAGGATTCCGCTGCTCACACCGCCTTCACGCGTAAAAAAGCCATGACGAACGCTTTCGATCGCAGCGAGGTTATGAGCGGTCAACATGGTCTGTTCCCAATATCCTGTTGTCGATGTCGGTCAAAAACACACTGGCTCTTCTTCTCAGCGCCACCATGGTCCAGATGGCTCTCCTGACACTCGGCATGATCACGTCCTAACCGGCGGCGCACCGGTCTCAGCAGGGGGCAATGTCGGGGCATGAAAGCCCGGCGGCAGCGGGCCCCGGGGCGAAGCGAGCACCATGACCTTGAACACTTCACCCATGGCGCTGGCATCGGTCAGGCGAAAAAGGGCGCCGCGCAGGGCCAGGCGCTGCTCGTCATCCGCGTTCTTGAGAAGGGCAGCCATTCTGGGTTCGATACCGAGCCCTCTTAGAAAGGTGCCTTGCGGTACCGGGCCAAACACCGAGGCGCCGCCACGCGCGCCTGCCTTGCCCAGGCTTTGGAAATCGATCTGGGTGGTGAGATCGGTAAGACCAGGCTTGCAGAGCGGATCAACGGCCTGGTGATTGTGCACCGCCTGAAGCGTGTCGCCAGTCGGGTGATCGACCCAAGCGCCATAGTCGACCAATAGCGCGACGCCACCATGGCTTGCGAGGCGGTGGCCCAGGACCTCGGCAAGGGCGTCCCTTGCAGGGCTGACCTCGGCAATGTCGCCAACATTGAGCTCCTCACTATTGCCCCAAGCGCTTTCGGCAATAAGCCTCAGAAGACCGGTCGGTGCCGCGCCTGTCGAAAATCCGAGACTGCCGTCATCCTCGACCGACACCAGGCGCTCAGCCCAACCCGATTCGGTTCGGATCAGTTGATGGGCCGGCAAGGCGTCCAAAAACTCGTTGCCGATGAGAAACAGAGGTCCCTCGGGCACCGTCTCTATCCGGTCATGCCAGACGATATGATGATCCGGGAGTGCTTGGCGCTGAACCGCTCGCAGCCGCTCGCTGCTCTCCACCATGTGGATGTCGGCGCCGGCTAAAAAGCCCTCGACCCCGGCGGCGGCTCTGAGCAGGTCCGCCATAAGCTGACCGCGTCCGGGACCAAGCTCGACCAGGCGACAGGGCGAAGGCCGCCCGGCCTCAACCCAGGCCGTTGCCAGCCAAAGGCCCAAAAGTTCGCCGAAGACCTGGCTGATGTCCGGTGCCGTAATGAAATCGCCGGCAGCACCGAAAGGATCCTGGGTGCGGTAGTAACCGAAATCCGGATGATCCAGGGCAAGGCTCATATAGTCGGCAACCGACAGCGGCCCGCTCTTCCTGATGCGTTCGTGAATGAGCGGGAGTAAAGGCGCTTCAGGACTGCTCGACACGGGAAGGCTTTGGGCTGCCATAACTCCTGATCACGAGAACAAGACCGATGATGATCATCGGCAGCGACAGAATCTGCCCCATGGTAACGGTGCCGCCGAGAAGAAAGCCCAAATGAGCATCCGGCTCCCGAAACAGCTCGACGAAGGACCGGGCGAGGCCGTAGCCGATGAGAAAGAGGCCGCCGATCCGGCCGCGATGCTCCGGCTTTCTCGCCTGGCGCGCGAACCAGAAGAGAATGAGGAACAGCAGCAGACCTTCGAGTGCCGATTCGTAGAGCTGGCTCGGATGGCGGGGATCGGGACCGCCATGGGGGAAAATCACCGCCCAGGGAACATCGCTCGCCCGGCCGAACAGCTCGCCATTGATGAAGTTGGCGATGCGGCCGAACAGCAGGCCGATCGGTGTTGCCGCAGCCACGGCGTCACCAATCTCCAGGAAAGGTATTTTCCGCCGATAGGCAAACAGCGCCATCGCCGCCAGCACACCTAGAAGCCCACCGTGGAACGACATCCCTCCCTGCCATACCGCCAGAATTTCCCCAGGATGGCTGAGATAGAAGTCCGGGCGATAGAACAGCACATAGCCCAGCCGACCGCCAAGCACGACGCCGAGGGTGACGTAGAGCAGCAGGTCGTCCAGATCCAGCGGAGTCATCTGCCAGCCCGGCCGCTGGACCAGCCAGCGCAGATAGAGCCAGCCGAGCACCAGGCCGGCGATGTAGGCCAGCGCATACCAGCGTATCACCAGAGGGCCGATCTCGATCATCACCGGATCGATCGTCGGAAAAGCGATCGCGAAAGTCAGCAAAGGAGTCGCCATGGTTGAGAGGATCCTGCCCGCCTTATAGGCCGATGCCGCCGTCACCGGCAAGACCTCCTCATCCCGCACCGGGGTCAAACACCTGTGGTATCGCCACTTCATTTGGTTCCTACCGCAATCGCAAAAAGCGCCAAGGAACCCAGGGGTGTAGTTTGCGTTTGTCGTCGCTTTTTCACCGTTGGTTTGCTAGGGGTATGTCCACAATGAAGGAGTCGCCTTGGAAAAACGTAACCTCCTGTTTCCATGTGATGATTGGTGATGAAAAAGCGAACCATAACCCTGGCGCTCCAGGGCGGCGGCGCCCATGGCGCCTTTACCTGGGGCGTCCTCGATCGACTCCTGGAAGAGGAGATGATCGATATCACGGGAATCAGCGGCACCAGTGCTGGGGCCATGAACGCCTGCGCGCTTGCCCACGGGCTTCATGACGGGCGAGACGGCGCCAAGGCGGCCCTCGAGGATTTCTGGCGTGGCATCAGCAGCGTCGGTGCCGCCGCCTTCAACCCTTACCAGTCCACCCCCTTTCACAGCCTCAACCAGGCCTGGAACATGGATTGGTCGCCGGCCAGCATCTGGCTCGATGTCATGGCGCAGTTCGTGTCCCCCTATCAGCTCAACCCGCTGGACAGCAACCCGCTCAGGGATCTCATCAACGACCGTTTCGATTTCGACCGGCTGCGCCACGACGATGCGATCCGGCTGTTCGTTTGCGCCACCAATTTGCAGAACAACAAGCTTCGCATCTTCGACAATGCGGAGCTAAGTGCTGAAGCGATCCTGGCATCCGCCTGCCTCCCGCAGCTCCATCGGGCCGTCGAGATCGACGGCGCCTATTACTGGGATGGCGGTTTCGTCGGCAATCCGGTGCTGAAGCCCCTGGTCAGCGCCTGCCATGCCAGCGACGTTGTCATCGTCCAGCTCAACCCGACCAAGCGCGAGAACCTGCCCGTCACCTCGAAGGACATCATGGACCGGCTGAACGAGGTCACCATGAACTCCTCGCTGATGCGCGAGCTGGACCATATCAGCACCCTCACACGCCTGGTCGAAGAGGGCGTGATCACCGACAAGCGCTATCGCCCCGTCTATTTCCACCGCATCGCCGACCCGGACGCCATGGGAAATCTGGGCGTCAGCAGCAAGAACAACACGGCGTGGAATTTCCTCACCTATCTCAAGAGCGCCGGCCGCGATGCCACCGAGGCGTGGCTGCGCGAACACGGCGGCAGGATCGGCAAAAAATCCACCCTCGATCTCGACGAGTTTGCCGTTTAGTTTTTTTTTGATCAGACGGGTTTCCTTAACCGGCAGGGCAAGGCACAGAGGCCAACGTTTAAGCGGCCTTAGCACATTTCCGGGACAGGTCGATCCAGCCCTCTCCCTCACCCAACCACCCGATAGGGTCGGTGCGTTGGGGTGGTTGGGCGGGGGAGAGGGCTGGTACCGCGTAAACCTCAAACGCTTCGGGGTTCATCTCACCACGAAGACCGACAGGTCCGAGTGCGATGCGAGATAGCCTGCCCGCGATGAGAAGATGTATTCGAGAAAACCCGGCACATGGGATGCCATGACGACCAGGTCGGCGCCGATTTCCGATCCGGCTTTCTTGAGCGTATTCTCCAGGTCTGCCGGCGGATCATGGGAGACCATCACCTTCGTTTTGAAATGAATGCCCCTCAATGCCGTTTGCTCCGCCGCGAACGCCTCGAGCTTTGCGGCGTAGTCCGTCGGATCGCGCGCCACGGCGCCAGGTGCAGTGCCCGTCACGCTTACCGCATGAAGGTCGGCACCGTAATGCTTGGCGAGATCGGCCCCTATCGTCAGGGCCTTGTCCAGTTGATCCGCATGTTCCAGATCAACCGGGATCATGATGGTCTTGTACATTCGACACTCCCCGAAACGTCCTTGGATGCATGGCCGAAACGGCATGGCGGCATGCAGGACCAGGGTAGGCGAGCAAGACGGTGTTGGGCTTGATCCTGATCAATTCGTTGAAGAAGCTGGTGGCATTTTCTGATCAAACCGAACCAGCCCTCTCCCCCTCCCAACCACCCGCAGGATCCCGACCATATCGGGTGGTTGGGAGGGGGAGAGGGCTGGTGGTGACTTCATAAGATCGAAAAATGCTCTGGTGGTATGACCACATCATTAGGGATCTTTTTGTTTCGGCAATGCCATTAGCCGTACCGGGGCCAGACATCGGCGGGATCCCGTGATATAGCAGACCCATGCCTCCCGCGATTGCCCCCCAAAGAACCGCCCTCGCCGTCGGCTGTACCGCCCATGTCGTCCAGGACGGGCTGACCGCGGCGACCTATGTGCTGATGCCGGTTCTCGCGCAGACCTTCGGCTTCACCTATGCCCAGGTCGGCCTGATCAAGGGGCTGAAAAGCCTGGCGCAGGCGGTGCTCGAGATCTACTCCGGCGTCCTTGCCGAGCGAATCGGCGAAGGGCGCACGCTGGTCTTCGGCCTGATCCTCTCCGGCATCGGCTACGCCTCGGTCGCCGCCGCCCCCGACCCGATGATCGTCACCGCCTGCCTTCTGATCGTCGGCGTAGGCACGGCGTTTCAGCATTCGCCGTCATCGGCGCTGGTCAGCACCGCCTATGCGACCGGCGGACGCCGCGGCGCACTCGGGCTCTATAACGCATCCGGCGATGTCGGAAAGCTCGGCTTCTCCGGTCTTTTCAGCTTGGCGATCGGCGCCGGCTTTGCGTGGCAGCAAATCTCTTTTTTTTTCGGGTTGTTGACACTTCTGGCGGCAGTGGGTGTCACCGTCGCCGCCCGGCATCTCAAGGTCAAGGCAACGCTCAGCGCCGAGCGCAGTGATCCGGATGAAAAGCTGGGCTGGGGCGTCCTGAACTGGCGAGCCTTCGGCACGCTCTTGGTGATCATTTCCATCGACAACGTGGTCCAGGCAGGCGTTCTGGTGTTCGTCGCCTTCCTGATGATCGAAAAGGGCCTCCCGCTCGCCATCGCCACCATGGCGACGGTGGCCGTCCTGACCGGCGGCATCTTCGGCAAGGCCGGCTGCGGCTATCTCGCAGAACGCCTCGGCGTGCGTCCGGCCTTCGCCCTCGTCCAAGGACTGACCGCGCTTGGCCTGATCGCCGTGATCGCAGCCCCCGCCTGGCTGGCCTTCCTCCTCCTCCCGCCGCTCGGCATCGTCGCCCAGGGCTCCACCTCCATCACCTACGGCCTGATCCCGGACCTCATCCATCCCAAACGCATGGCACGCGGCTACGCCATCATGTACTCATCCACCAGCTTCGCCGCCGCCCTCGGCCCCTGGCTTTTCGGGCTGGTCGGCGATTGGTACGGAATCAACAACGCCATGCTGGCCATGGCAGCCGTGGCCCTGCTCGCCGTACCACCACTCGCTTTTCTGCCCGCTTTCGGCAAGGCGGAGGAGCGGTCCGTTTAGGGTGGTTGCTTATGGGCGCTATACCCCGGATTGATGTCGCAAAGCATTCTTCCGCATCGTGCAATGGCGCTTCTCCGACGCTTGGGCCTGGAAAAGTTCGGCCGCCACCGCATAATCGGCGTCCGAGAAACCTACACAAAACCGGTCGGAAGGCATTTCCTGCGTCGCCGTTGACAGCCGATGCCACCTACAGTGACAGTTATTGTCATAGATTTGCTTTTCCAAACTTCAGTATTTCCAAAATAACTTCGGTGCCTTGGGTCAATATAGACACTACTTCTGCCTTTTCTGCGACGTCCAAATCTGACCACGAGCGGCCGGTGTGCTTACCTTTCAGAATGACTGCTTCTGCTTCGCCTGTATCTACATCGACGGTCAGGTTCATTTCGTCTGTTTCCATCTGAAATGACGACGCGCCATTCGTAAGGTGCAAGAGCGCTGCCGAACGCTCTGCCTTCAGTTCCGAAAGCCGTTTTTCACGCTTTGCTTCATTCAGTTTGCGAGCTGCTTCCATTTCTGAGCGCCAGCCTCGCATCGCAGCCAACACTGCTCCGCCAGCGCTGATGGGCAGCAGCGGCGGAAACAAGACTGCGGTGACAACACCAATTCCGATACCGGCCCCAACACCGTATTTCAAAGCTTTTTCACCCGCCTGCAACCGCATCTGGATTGGCTTGGTCACATTGTCTGAAATGACACCGGACAGTGCCTTTTGCAGGTTTGCCGCCAGCAACGGCACTGCGCTTGCACGATCCAGTGATGATGCCATGCTGTCTTTTGCACGCCCCACCACTTTTGGCAGCGCAGTGGCGCCGCTGCTCACAGTGTTCAGCGAACTTTTGGATGCGGACTTTATTCCACCAAGTGCTCTGTCGTAGAAGGAGGCTTTCTCAAACGGTTGGGTCGCAGGCGGCACCTGCTGGGCCAGTACTTGCACTTTGACCATCGCCTCGTGAAGCGTCACGCGCTCGATGTCATGTCTTGCATCGGACACCAGTTGACCGGCACGATGGATAGCCTTGTTGATTTGCAGTCTTTCTTCTCCTGTCACAGAATTCATGTCATCGATGTTCCGCATCATCGACACGATTGCAAGAAAGCTCGGAACATGGACTGTATGAAACGCTCGATTGATTCGCCATGTTTCAGGATCACTTCGGAGGGCATTCAAAATATAATTTAGGTCTTCCTCCATGGAGCCAACCGCGCGACTGAAGTCAGAATCCTCCGATGACCGTGCTCTGATTGCTTGCGCCAGTTCATTGAGGTTATGCGCCCTCTCTTCCTCTCTGCTGTCGCTAGACACTTTGTGTCTCCTCTCTTGAACGCACGTCGGATCTGATTTTTTAACTTGTTGCCACGTCCAACTTCGCATGGTGACTAGAAGTCTTGAAGATTCAGATGGGAGAGCGTCACAAATTCGGGGGTGTTGCGTTTTTGCCGGAGTTTTGTGTCGTTCTACAATGGCGCTTGTCAGAGAGAACGAGCAAGAAGATGTATGAAGCCGGGCAATGTGTAGGTGAAGAAATCATAAACGCCCAATTTTAATGACACCAGCGCTTCCTTCAATGCTGGTTTTCATATTCGCTATTCCAGGCACGGCGCGTGCAAGTTTGAAAATTCTACAGCCGGCTATCGGCAGGAATGGGCCAATTGTGAGCCTTAGCCAGTGATAACCGGTGTCCGCTGATCGGGCCAATCGAGACATTCCATTTCATAGCAAAGTTGAATGATTTCCTATGGTCATGTAAAATCTGAATCCCGTAGAAAAGCGGTCCATATCGCAAAGGTCCTCAAAAACCAAACGAACCCAAGAATCTCATAAAATCCATATCTATCAATAGGTTGACATCTCATAGCCAGCGAGCCGAAAAATCACAAAGAATCCTCTTGGAGAGTAGCTGCGAGGTTTTTGAGGGTGGCGTCCAGAACGCCCATTTGTTCCAGGTGACTGGCGGTGCTGAGAATATAGTCCCGACAGTGGCCGGAGACGCCCTGGCTGTGGCGGATCAGGGCGAGAAGGCGGTCTTCGGGGAGGCGGCCTGCATATTGGGCGTGGTCGCGGCGGACGACGTAGCACCAGGCAGGCACGGGACCTTGTTCGGTGATGATCGGCAGGCGTTTGCGCCGATAGACGTCGGTCACCAGCTCTCTTGCATCGAGATAGGCGATCACCTCGGCCTCATTCTCCTTGGCAACGCGAAATCCGTAGCCTTTGCAGGCCCCACCGCGATCCAGGCCGAACACCAGGCCAGGTTTTTCCTGGGTGCCGCGGTGAACCCATGAATAGACGCAAAGGCTGCGGTGATAGCCCTGAAGCCTGGCCAGGCTCGACGTCTGATACTCGAAACCCGGCCGCCACATCAAGGATCCATAGGCAAAAATCCATGTACCGGTGCTGGCAGCACCTGCCGACTTTGGGCTGGTGACTGCCGTGTCGCTGTCGCGGATGCTGGCGTCTTTTTCAAGGTTATCCATGGCGCTCTAGGTTCTGTCTTCCTGAAGCGGGGCGTCTTCGCTCATTTTCTGGCGATCCTCAAGGGCCTGGCGATCATAGGCCTGGCCTTCGGCGATCACGCCCCGGCGCACATCCCGAGTGCGGGTGAAGAGGGTTTCGAGAGCGTCGCCGTCGCCCCAGCGGATCGCCCGCTGCAAAGCGCTCAGGTCTTCGGTGAAGCGACCGAGCATTTCGAGCACGGCGTCTTTGTTATGGAGGAAAATATCGCGCCACATCACCGGATCCGAGCCGGCGATCCTGGTAAAATCGGTAAAGCCGCCGGCAGAGAAACGCAGCACCTCGGTCTGCTGATGCTCCTCCAGATCGGCGACCGTGCCGACGATGGTGTAGGCGATCAGATGGGGCAGATGGGAGGTAATCGCCAGGATACGGTCATGGTGATCGGGCGTCATGATCGATACGCGCGATCCCGCCGCCCGCCAGAGCGCTTGCACCGTCTCGAGCGCATCCGGATCGGTCTCTGCGGTCGGCGTCAGAATACAGTGGCGCCCCTCGAACAGGGTCTCGAAACTCGCCTCCGGACCCGACTTCTCCGAGCCCGCCACCGGATGCCCGGGAACGAAGCGGCCGGGGAACGGCAGGCGGGGCTGGACGTCCTGGACGACCTTGCGTTTGATCGAACCGACATCGGTGATGATCGCCTGGCGGTCCAGGGTCGAGGTGATCGCTTCGGCGATGCTGCCGGCAGCGCCGGGCGGCGTGCCGATCACCACCAGATCGGCGCCGATCACCGCTTCCGCAGGATCGGTCGTAACACGGTCGGCAAGGCCAAGCGCTTTGGCCTGCTCGATGGTTTCCACCCGCCTCGCGCAGGCGACGATCTCGTCGGCAAGGCCGTGACGCTTCAGCACCCTGGCAAGGGAGCCATTGATCAGCCCGATGCCGATCATCGCCACTCGCTTGAAATGGAGAGACGAAGGCATCGCGGTTCCGGTCCCGCTCATGACGCCATGAACCTTTCGAGGGATTGCAGAACAGCCGCGTTTTCGTCCTCCGGCCCTATCGAGAGGCGAAGGCAGTCGGGCAGGCCGTAAGCGGCCATCGGCCGAAGCACGATGCCATCCTTTTCCAGCCATAGGCTGGCCGCTGCCGCCGTCTTAGCCCCCTCCCCCGGAAATTCGATCAGGAGAAAATTGGCGACGCTTGGGTGCACCGTCAGCCCGAGCCCGCTGATGGCCTGCTTCATCCGCGGCAGCCAGTGATCATTATGGGCGACCGAGCGCTCCTGATGATCTCTATCCTGAAGGGCGGCGATACCGGCGGACTGAGCGAGCGCGTTGACATTGAAGGGACCGCGGACGCGCTGCAGGATGTCGACGACCAAAGGCGATGCATAAGCCCAGCCGACGCGAAGGGCGGCAAGCCCGAACAGCTTCGAGAAGGTCCGGGTCATCACCACATTGTCGACCCGTTCGACCAATTCCCGCCCGCTGGCATAATCCGCCGCCTCCACATACTCGGCATAGGCCGCATCGATCACCAGCAGGACATCGCCCGGAAGCCCGGCATGCAGCCGGTTGAGTTCCTCCACCGTGAGATAGCTGCCGGTCGGGTTGTTCGGATTGGCAATGAAGACTAGCCTGGTTCGCGTCGTCACCCGCGCCAGCAGGGCATCCACATCGGCGCGAAGGCCGGTCTCCGGCACCGCGATCGGCGTTGCCCCGGCAGCGAGCGCATTCAGCTTGTACATCAGGAAGCCATGAGCGCTATACAGCACCTCATCGCCCGGGCCGGCAAAGGCAGTGGCCAAGTAGTAGATAAGTTCGTCGGAACCCGACCCGCAGACGATCATAGCGGGATCAAGCCCGAAGCGCTCGCCAATCGCCGCACGAAGAGCGGACGAGCCGCCGTCGGGATAGCGATGGCTCTCGCCTAGCACCGCCTGGATGGCGGCAACAGCCTTGGGGCTCGGTCCGATCGCCGACTCATTGGCGGACAGCTTGATGGTCTTCTTGTCACTGTCGGCGGATGCTTTGCCCCCGACATAGGGCTGGATCTCCAGAATGCCGGGACGCGGCCTGGGACTGGCCATCGTTTTCGTCTCTCTTGCTTGTTGACCTGGCTGGGTATTTTTCGAACGGGGTCATCTTGCTCGGCCGATTGATGCATGGTCAGCCGGCAAACAGGACCGTCAATCGCGCGAAGAGTAAGCGCCCACCCGTCCCTTAGGCAAGATATGATCCGACAATTTAAAGATGTTGAGACGGTTGTTTCGAGCATTCACATCATCAACCGAGCGGCAATATGCCATTGACGCCGCCCCCGCTATGGCGCTAACGTCCGCTCTTGTGGTGATTTGGGCCGGCTGGCTTGCAGACCACGTTAAAGAAACTGCTAAAAAGCCGGGTCGCTTTGAAAAAGCCCTGGCTGATAGCCGGGGTTTTTTGTTGGTGAGGCAAAGACATGAGCGACCAGGGCTACAGCCGGTCCCACCTCGATCAAGACGGCTCCGATGCGACCATGCCTATATCTGAAACGAGCGCTGTCGTTGATCTGGAGAGCGGCAGCCTTCCCGGCCACCAAGTCCGCTTGACGGCCGTACCGGTCGAGCTGGATTGCGGTGCCAAGCTCGATCGGATCACCGTCGCCTACCAGACCTACGGAGCACTGAATGCCGATCGCAGCAATGCCGTTCTGGTTTGCCATGCGCTAACCGGAGACCAATTCGCCGCCGACACCCACCCCATCACCGGCAAAGCCGGCTGGTGGAGCCTCATGATCGGCAAAGGCAAGCCGATCGACACGGACCGTTACTTCGTGATCTGCACCAATATTCTAGGCGGATGCATGGGAACCACCGGCCCCATGGAGACAGCAGCCGGCGACGGCGGCAAACCTCATGGACTGAATTTCCCGGTCATCACCATCGGCGACATGGTCCGGGTTCAGGCTTGTCTCCTGGATCAGCTCGGGATCGAGCGGCTGTTCGCCGTGGTCGGCGGCTCGATGGGCGGCATGCAGGCACTTGAATGGGCAGCGCAGTATCCGGAGCGGGTCTTCAGCGCCGTGCCGATCGCCACTTCGGCGAGGCATTCGGCTCAGAACATCGCGTTCCACGAGGTCGGACGCCAGGCCATCATGGCGGATCCCGACTGGCAGAGCGGAAGCTATTACGGCACCGGCAAGCGTCCCGTTCGCGGCCTTTCCGTGGCGCGCATGGCCGCTCACATCACCTATCTTTCGGAACCGGCTCTGCATCGAAAGTTCGGCCGGGAGCTTCAAGACAGAAGCGAGCTTACCTACGGCTTCGACGCCGATTTTCAGGTGGAAAGCTATCTTCGCCATCAAGGTTTCACCTTCGTCGACCGGTTCGATGCCAACTCCTATCTCTACATTACGCGTGCGATGGACTATTTCGATCTGGCGGCCTCGTTCGACGGTATTCTGGCCAATGCGTTTCGAGGATCGGCTACCCGGTTCTGCGTGCTTTCCTTCAGCTCGGACTGGCTTTTCCCGACTGCCGAAAGCAGGGAACTGGTTCAGGCGTTGACCGCTGTCGCCGCCAATGTATCGTCCTGCGAGTTTCAAACCGATCGCGGCCATGATTCCTTCCTTCTGGATGAGCCGGAATTTCATCGAGTGTTTGCGGGCTTCCTCGAAGGTTCCGCCATAGCTGCGGGGCTGCAATAACATGGCAACCGCAAGCGTTACCCTCGATCGTCACCAGGCCGCCGATCAAGCCTCGATCAAAAAGGCGCCGCTTCGCCAGGATCTCCGGTTGATCGCCGACCTTGTCACCGTCAAAGCGAGGGTCCTGGATGTGGGCTGCGACGACGGTGCTCTGCTCGCCTACCTCGCCAGGACCAAGCAGGTCGATGCCAGAGGCATCGAGCTTTCCCAGTCTGGCGTCCAGGATTGCGTGAGCCAAGGGCTCGCCGTGGTCCAGGGAAATGCCGAGAAGGACCTTCATCTATATCCGGACGGTTCCTTCGATTACGTCATCCTGAGCCAGACCATTCAGGCGATGCATCAGCCGCGCGATGTCCTGAACGCCATGCTGCGTATCGGCCGCCACGGGATCGTCTCCTTTACCAATTACGCCCATTGGCGCGCACGCTGGCATCTGTTGCGCGGCCGCATGCCCAGCGCAATAGGTTCAGCGGAGCCCTGGTACACAACGCCCAATATCCGTCCCTGCACGCTAGAGGACTTCGAACATCTGTGCGAAGGGCTGGGCTTCGTGATCGAACATCGGATCTGCCTCGCACGCCACGGCCTGGTAAGCCGCCTCGCCAGCCGCAAATGGTTCGACAATCTCCTGAGCGAACAGGTACTGTTCGTCCTCAGCCGACCCTAGGCCTTCTGCCCCGACGCGTGAATTGCCCAGCCCATGTTCAAAACGTCTGGGTTGTTCCGTCCAGCGCTGGATGACGACCTTGCGAAGATGTATGGCCTCGCAGCATCGATAAGTGTGTAGACAGTGAAAATCTAGAACGATGCGCTGGACCACGCCTGGCATCGTTTCTATTCAGCATGATCCGTTGCCACCCGGTCACGCTTATCATCGAAGTCCTGCCGACGAAATGGCCAGCGCTCGTCCAGCCCATTGAAATTATGCCGGTTGAAAGGCTGCCCTTGCGGCCTCCCCTCCCTAAGAACCGTACGTGCGACTTTCATCGCATTCAGCTCAGGCCTTTCCAAGCCGCCGACTTTGCATCAGATCGACTGGCAACCGACCATTTGACCGGATGATGGACATGGTGCGCTTGATGGCACACATGATGAATGAGTTCCAAATTAGAGCGTTTCCGGTTGAGGTTTACGCGGTGCCAGCCCTCTCCCCCACCCCCAAACATACCGATCAAATCAGGTGGTTGGGCGGGGGAGTCTGCCCCTAAGGCATGGCCGGAGCCAAAATCATTCGCTCAATAGACCGCGTCCTTCGAGGAGTGCTTCTGTCGCAGGTAGCCTACCGCGAAAGGCGGTGTAAGCTGCCTCCGGCGTGACGCTGCCGCCGACGGAATAGATCGTGTCGGCCAGGCGCTTTGCCGTAGATGCGTCAAAGGGATCGCCAGCTTCACGAAACGCCTTGAAGGCATCGGCGTCCATGACCTCGGACCACATATAGCTGTAATAGCCGGAAGCATAACTATCGCCTGAAAAGACATGCTGAAAATGTGGTACGCGGTGCCGCATGGCAATCGGCTCAGGCATGCCGATTTTGGACAAGACCTCAGCTTCGAAGGCCTTTGGGTCGACATCGCCGGCGATGTCCATTGTGTGCATCTCGAGGTCGACGAGGGCTGCAGCCGTGAATTCGACAGTCTTGAACCCCTGTCCGAAATTCTCAGCAGCAATAATCCGCTCGACCAAATCTTCAGGCATCGGTGCGCCAGTCCGGACATGGCGTGCGTGCTTGGTCAAGATCTCCGGCACGGATAGCCAGTGCTCATAGAGTTGGCTGGGCAGCTCTACGAAATCCCGCGCCACAGCGGTGCCCGAGATAAAGGGATAGGTAACATCCGACATCAGCCCATGCAGCGCATGACCGAATTCATGAAACAAGGTTCGCGCATCGGTCCAGCTTAAGAGTGCTGGATCACTTTTTGCGAAGTTGCAGGTGTTGGTTCGGACTGGTGTTCCGGGAGCCCACAGCTTTTGCTGGGGGCGAAGCGAACTTGCCCAAGCGCCGGAACGCTTCGAAGGCCGTGCAAAGTAGTCGCCGATGAACAGGCCGATGAGTTCGTCACCACGCCGCACCTCCCAAGCTCGCGCTTCAGGGTGCGGCAACGCGATATCAACTTCTTCGAATGTCAGCGAGAACAACCGGCCAGCGACATCGAAGGCCGCGGCGATGATATTGTCCAGTACCAGATAGGGCTTGATCTCCGCTTCATCCAAGTCATGAAGGCTCTTGCGTTCCTTCTCGGCAAAGTAACGCCAGTCCCATGGGGCCAGCGGCCCGTTGATCCCGTCACGGGCCGCAAGCGCCGAAAGAGCCTCCTGTTCTTCCAGGGCTCGCGCTCGGGCGGGTGACCACACCGCCATCAAAAGATCATGGACGCGGTCAGGCGCCATGGCCATCTGATCATGCAGCTTGAAGGAGGCGAAGTCTTTAAAACCGAGCAGCTTGGCGCATTCGGCGCGCAGCTTGATGATCTCGGCCACCAAGGGCCAATTGCTGGCCTCACCGCGGTTCGTCCAGGCGAGAAAAGCCCGTTCGCGCAGATCACGACGATCCGAGAACGTCAAAAATGGCTCGACCAGCGACCGGGCCAAGGTAATCGCATAGCCATTCTTGTCTCGCCGCTTGGCCTCATCTCGGGCAGCTTCAATCAATGACGCGGGCAGACCATCGAGATCCTCTTCCGTCAGCAACATCGACCAGTCGGCTTCGTCCTTTAAGACATTCTGGCCAAATTGGGTTCCCAATTCGGAGAGCCGGACCATAATCGCTTCCATCCGCGCCTTGCCGGCATCGTCGAGCTTGGCGCCACCCTTGACGTACATGTGATGCATCAACTCAAGCACACGGGATTGCTCGGCCTCGAGCGCGTCCGCAGACGCCATCAACCGATCCAACCGCGCGAACATTGATGCATTCGTCATTTTGCGAGCATGCAGTTGGCTAAGCCTAGGTGAGACATCACGCTCGATAGCCTGGATCTCTGGGTTGGTATCCGCACCGGCCCGGTTGTAGAAAACGGCGGAAACCCTATTCAGCAAGCGACCATGGCGCTCCAGGGCTTCGACCGTATTGGCAAAGCTGACGGGTTGCATATCGTTGGCGATGGCTTCGAATTCAGCTTCGGCCTCGACGATCGCGGTGTCAAATGCAGTCCGAAAATGCTCGGTCTTAATAGCGGGAAAATGAGGCAAATCGTAAGGACCACCCCAAGGCTCCAAAAGTGGGTTCGTCACAATGTCCTCCATGCTGGCCAAAACATAAGCCATGTCGCACTACCGCCCAGAATGACAGCATCATAGGTACGCAGCAAATGATCGATCATATCTTTTGTCAGGCCTGAAACATCGCAGCCTATTTTCATATTGTAATGGCTTACCGGTGTATTAGTGGGTTTCTGACATTTTATTTGGATCTTAAGAATGGCTGGTGTTGGCACCAGGTAGTGGCCTGCCCCCTTCATAGCTCCAACCGCTCTCATAGCAGCTGGATCGGTCTGAAGGGGGGCAGGTCAGTCAGATCGATATCTTTGTCGACCTTGAGGGCATCAGACGGGACTTGAAGCCTTATTATAGCTCGATCGGTCGGCCTTCGATCGATCCTGAGCTGATGATCCGCATGCTGATCATCGGCTATTGTCTCGGTATCCGTTCCGAACGAAGGTTATGCGAGGAGGTTCATCTGAACCTCGCCTATCGGTTTTTTTTGTGGTCTTGGTCTGGACGGGAAAGTGCCAGATCATTCGACGTTTTCGTGAGAGTGATCTTCTCCGGCGTGTGTTCGAGAGTGTGGTGCAGCGCTGTATCGACGAAGGACTTGTGGGCGGCGAAGGCTTTGCCGTCCACGCCAGCTTGATCCAGGCCGATGCCAACAAGCGGCGCTCCATTCCGAGCGATGAATGGGATCCAGCGGATCTTCCTCCGGATGCGCTGCAGGCGGTGAAGGATTACCTCTCGACACTCGACGATGCCGCCTTTGGCGCGGCAAGCGAGGTGACACCGAAGTTCATTTCGCCCTCCGATCCTGCTGCTCAGTGGACCGGCGCCCTGCGGGCCCCCGCATTCTTCGCTTATGCGACTAACTATCTGATCGACACCGACATTGCGCTTGGGCTGGCCGGCGGCAAGCGCCAGACAGGGCCATTATCGTGGATGTCGAGGCGTCTCGTGCCATCCGCCAGGCTGAGGTCGGCGCTGCCCGGACCATGATCGAGCGAGGGATGGATCGCTTTGACCTCTACCCCGAGCATCGCGCTGGCGACAGCGCTTATGGTGCATCCGAGATGGTCGGTTGCGATTACGAGGGCCTTGCGGCGCCAGTGATGAATTCCTCCTTGCCGCCACCGCCCAGAACCTCCGAAAACTCGCCAAGCTCAGACCGAAACTCGAACCAATTGCAGCTTTGGCGTAAGCAGCTTTGGCGTAACAAGAAAGGAGACATGAGCAATCATGACGACTGAAGTATAACAAACTGGGCAACAGCCCGGCACCAAAACCTCGACTTCACCCCACGTCGCGCAGCGTCCGCTCAAGAGCAACCGAATAAATCAACAAAATCGGCCAGAAGCAGTTACCATCAACGTAGACAGGCCGTCGGCATGGCGAGCAAATTGCTTTCCGCAATGCCATGTTTTGTCACCCAATCCTGGAATGCCTTATCGAGCATCGGTCGGGATAGCAGGTAGCCCTGAACATACCCGCAGGCGTGCTCTGCTAAGAACGCCAATTGCTCTTGAGTTTCGATACCTTCCGCCACGACATCAAGGCCGAGAGATTCGGCCATGCTCAGGATTGAGCCGACAAGGATTTCTGCGTCTTGATCGGATCCAATACCCTGCATGAGACTCTTGTCGATTTTCAAGGTCTCAAATGCAAGGCGCCTCATTCGGGCGAGGTTCGAGTAGCCCACGCCAAAATCATCGACGGCAAAGCGAACCCCTTCAGACCGTAGCATTTTGACCTGCGCTTCGACGCGATCATTGTCGAGCATCGCCGTGCTTTCCGTGACCTCGATTTCGAGAGCATGGGCCTCGAAAGCAGTTTCGCTTAGTTCCCGTAGGATCCACTCTCCGAAATCCTCGGCCTCCAGCTCTTCAATCGAGACATTTACGGCGAGTCGCAAAGGTCGATCACGGAGCAAAGGCCATCCGCGAGCCGCGCGCAGGGCGTCACGGAAGGCCATGCGTCCGATTTCGGGCATTAACCTGGCGTCTTCGGCGACTGACAAGAACCTGTCCGGCGTCAGCAAGCCCAATCTGGGATGTTGCCAGCGAATGAGCGCTTCGGCGCATACAACGTCACCTGTTGCCACCGAGAGCTGCGGCTGGAAGACGACCCGGAATTGCCTCTGCTCGATCGCTTGGCGCAATTCCCTCTCCAGCGACATCCGCCGGATCGCTATTTCGGCGATTCGCGCATCATAGAAGCGATAGGTATTTCGGCCTGCTTGCTTGGCTTGATACATCGCAGCATCCGCATGCTTTAGGAGATCTTCGGGATTGTCGCCATCGTTGGGGAAAACCGCGATGCCGATGCTGGTCGAAGCCACGAACTTTTCACCGTCGAGATCGAATGGTTCGGCCAGGGACGTGATGATCCGCTTGGCCACGATCGCCGCATCCTCCGTCTTGTCGAGGTGAGGCAGTACGATCGTGAACTCGTCGCCGCCGAGCCTGGCGACAGCAGCTATCGAAGGCTCGTCAGTCGGGCTTTCGGAAGGTGGCGGGGATCGTAGGACGGCGATCGCATCTGATTGGCGAATGCATTCTTCAAGCCGCTCAGCGAACGCTGTCAAAAGCTGATCGCCTATATGATGCCCGAGTGTGTCGTTGACGTGCTTGAAGCGATCGAGATCGAGGAAGATAAGCGCCGCCGCTCGGTCGTTGCGCGTGACGTCAGCGATCGTTCGTCTGAGATATTCGTGAAACCAGGCCCGGTTGGGCAACGACGTCAGCTGGTCCCGATAGGCCAGCTGATGAACCTCATCGAGACTCTTGCGCAAAGCGTCGAGCATCGTGTTGAACGACGATGCCAGATGCTCGAGCTCGTCATTGGTGTGAAGATCGATGGATTGGTCCAAATCACCATGTGACGCACGATTGGTCATGGCGATAAGATAGCCCAGCGGCCTAGTCAGCCGCCGGGCGACAATGGCGCTCAAGACCATGCCGAATAGAACGAAGAAAAGGCCGATCAGGAGATTCCGGACCCAGACCTTGCTCAGGTCGCGATTGTACTCGTCCAGCACGATCCCGAACCGGACGGTGCCGAGATATTCAGTGCCGAGCTTGACAGGCATGCCGATATGCTCAGTCCCGCCGTTGCGGTTCCTCTGAGCTTCCCTTGTTTCCGATACCGTTCCCGCCAGCTGATCGTCGACCACCTGCAGGAATGACGGCTCTTCGCCGATGCCGATGCTACCCGAAGCCAATTCCAGCTGATCGGTGTCCAGCACATAGACATAGGCGATGTCGGGCTGGCGCTGCAGATCTTCATAGATGATCTCAAGATCGGAAAGCCGCATCTCGAAGAGATGGGATGCCGTCACATCGACCAGGAGCTTGCCCAAATGCTTGGCTCGAGCGTCCAGGCGTTGCTGTATCAGCTCCAGCTGAACGCTCAGGTTGGCAACGATCGCAGTCGCCACAAAGGCGACGAGCAGGATGCCGAACGCCAGCGACAGCCGACGTCCAAGACCGAAGGTTAACGCCTTGAAGTTTTGGGCAAGCCATTTCCTGCGAAGCACCGTGACCCACCCGGCGGCCGACTACAGGACGCCTTGTGCTTCGAGCTGATCCAGCAGGTCGTAGATCGGGCTGAAAGTGGCTTCGACGCCGTCGGGGAACCTATCGAAGCGCGTCGTCTTGTTGAACTGCTTCAGCGTGCTACGACCAGATTCGGTCTGGTCCATTGCGACCAGGATGGAACCGATATGGTCTGCGAGCTCTTCTTCGAGACCGTTTCGGCGAATGACGACCTGACGTGGAACATCGATGCTGCGGGCGATGATCCTTACGGAACCAGGCTTTGCGCGTGCCAGCTTTTCGTAATTCTGTGGATCGGTCGCAGCTGCGTCAACCCAGCCCTTGTAGAGCCAGGCGAGTGTGTTCTTGTCATCTTTAGTAAAGATGTAGCCAACTTCATTACCCCCTGGGGGCGTGGCACGAGAGGGTAGCTCTCGCAAGGTCATATCTTCCCTGCGCAACAACCCGGCAGGCAGCATGAACCCGGAGGTCGAATCTGGCTCTTGAAATGCGATACGTTTGCCCGCCAGATCGGCGACCGTGCGAATGTCGCTGCCAGTGGGCACGATGATGACCGAATGATAGGATCCGATACCCCGCTTCCAGCGCCGCAGGAAGGGCTCGCTCTCGGAGGCGCGAGCGACTTTGGCTGCGACCAGCGGGCTGTCGAAATAGAGATCGACGCTGCCGTCGCGCAGCGCCTCAGCCATCGCATCGGAGGACGGCAGGACGGTTATCTGGACATCGGTGATCCCATGCGCCGAGAGCTTGTCCTGAAGGTACTGCGCCATCGGCTCGAACCGAACCAGGTGCTTTTTGATGTTGTCGCCAACGCTGCCCAGGACGAGTGTTCCGGCGGACGCATCGGATGCGCTGAGGAACCCTGCGAACAACGTGACAATAACAACCAGTCGGCGAAAGATCATCGGGCTCTCCCTAGTGAACCGATAATCTCCTATCAGGATGATCTGAAGATTTCCCTAACTGTGGAGTCTGCTGTGGGTCAGGAAGGGCAACTCGCTGGCGTGGCTGGTTCTGGCTTCGAGAGCGGCCATTCGAGCGTGATCGGCTATCATACTCTTGCCTGCGAAAAGTCAGATCGCCGACGCGAGGGGCTGCTTCGTGATCCGCATTTCTGCCGCTATGGAAAGCAAGCCCGCGCTCGTACTTCGTGCCATGTGTGGACATAGACGTATGCAGGCCTTGAGGCAAGAATGCGGGACATACCTGCCGTTCGTCGTAAACGTTCGAATGCCGGAATCAACGAGTACCCGAGGCAACTCTTGGAGATATAGGCCGGAGGAGCAGACTGTGCGGTAATTGAAACTAACGTTGGAATTCAATACGCTAGTCCTAGCAATTGTTTCTCGGATTTCACATGAACAGACCCTTCAGCCAAGTAGATATCGCAGCTTTGTGTGGCAGCTTAACGCTAGCAACGGGCTGCCTGCCTACGGGTGACGGCCTACCGGTGCCAGACATAACGCCCGCGACGGCGCAAATTCCCCTGTTGCCAACTGATCAAGAGATCGAGCGCGTTCGCGGAATCGCCACGCGCGTCACAGAAAACGCTCTTGGCTACTGGGAGGCGAAATTCGCGAGTGGTCCGACGATGATTTTTGTCCCTGGCGGAACCTTTCGGATTGGAAACGACGCGCTGAATGCTGATGTCGGCAATAACTCTGCCCCCTCTCACGATGTCACATTAAGTCCCTACTGGATTGCCAAATATCCCGTCACAATCGGCGAAGTTCGCAAATTTGTTGAAGCAACCGGGTATGTCACCAATGTTGAACTCGACGGGCATCCAGGCTCTTGGGTCTACAATTTCGATGATCGCGGCTTTATTACAACGCCGGGCCATCGTTGGGACAACGCCTTTCATCAGGTGACTAAGCGTTTCCCGGAACTGACCGTCGACGACACGCATCCTGTCCCGAACGTCAGTTGGTATGATTGCATCGCCTATGGCAATTGGTTGTCGGAGGTCCACGGCCTGCCATTCACGCTGCCATCCGAAGCTGAATGGGAATACGCCGCCAGAGGCACTGATGGCCGTGTTTATCCTTGGGGCAACGAAGAGCCAGACGGCACTCGGGCCAACTATGCAGACGAAACGTTCGACCGCTATTTCCCCGACACTGGCCAATCCGAAGTGCATCACGGGGTCAATGATGGTTTCGCGATTACATCCCCTGTTGGCAGTTTCCCCGCTGGCCGGTCACCTTTTGGAGGCCTGGATATGGCGGGCAACCTGACGGAGTGGGTGTTTGACAGTTTCTATGACTACACGCCCGAGCCGAAGACCGATCCGATCCAGTTGGAGGATGATTCGATCCGCATGCAAAAGGCCGGGTTTTGGGCCGGGTCGGCAGGGCGTTTTGGCGTGACGCCGGATGAAATCAGATACGGTCACAATATTCGCGCCGACGCCCGGCAAGGCGACGATGCCGCCAGCGCCGATGATCATCTTGGATGTAGAATGGCGATCTCGTATGTCTCAAGAAAGTGAGCTAGCATTTTAGCTTTCCACTGCTCGACGAGCGCAGAAATAAACCCCATTGCAACATCGAGCAGTTTGGGCTCAAAGCAGTCGCCAGAACGCTTGGGCATTATGGCAAAGTTGGGGCATGAATGCTCGGAAGGCCGGCTTTCGGCGCGTCCGCTGCTGGATAAGGAGAGCAGCCTCTCGATCGCGCCGGCCGGATTTGCGGCAGCTAAGCCCGGCAGCATAGATCAATCGACGCCGGCGGCCGGCGATACCAGAGCGTGCCAGAGCCTGACGAAGTGAAAAAATTCCTCACACGTCAGAATCAGATAGGGCATCTCCAAAACGAAGTGGCCTTTCACCTCGGACTGACGATTCGGCCGCGGAGCAGTCGCGCCGTACGTTTTCAGCTTTCCCGCTCGAACGGAGAGCGCACTCATGAGGTTACGAATCGGGATTGATCACGACGGATCGACCGCAACGTCGATTCGTTTAGTTCCCCCAAACACCTCAACGAGGTCGATCTCTTTTCGATGTTCCGTGGAAAGATCGATCTGCGCTTCGATATGCTCGAGATGGGCGGTCATATGCTGCGCAGCTTCATCCGATTTCCGAGCCCCGATGATCTTTAGGAGTTCTTGATGCTCATCGACATGACAATTCGTCGTGCCAGTTGCGCCAAACATGCCGATGATCAGAGATGTGCGGGTGACCAGTTCTCTGACCATCCGCTCCATCACGTGATTGCCTGCCATCTCCGCCAGGTTGACATGGAAGAGCCCCGAAAGGCGGATGGCCGCCCGACGATCACCGTCCACCTCAGCCTTCCGCTCCTCATCGAGAGCCTGCCCCAGGTCGCGAATGTCGTCATCGCTGCATCGCTTGATGGCAAGTCTGCACACTTGCGGCTCGATCGCTCGGCGAGCCTCGAAGACATCGCGTGCTTGCTCCTTCGTCGGGCTCGAAATGTAGGCGCCTCGATTAGACTGAAGGTCGATGACGCCGCGGCTGGCAAGCAAGAGCAGGCTTCGGCGGATCCGCATACGGCCAACGCCAAAAGCATCGCTCAGTGCCACTTCGGACAGCTTGGTGCCAGGAGGAAGGCGTTGCTCGGTCACCGCTTCTAGAACACGATCTACGATGTCTTCCTCGCTCAGTCCACTTTCGCGTCGTCCTTTCATTTCCGCACTGTTTCGCACCTCGTTCGTTGGCAATATGCCCGGTCGGACAAGGCATGCTTGTTTCCATGCATGTCGCATGTAAGCTAACAATCCAACCTTGTATTGTCTATATATTTGATAATGATTGTTGACAATTTTTCCATATTTTGTTCACTAATATGATCAGTTTCTCCACGAAGCAAATCAGGGATTCGAAGCATGAGACGCAGTTTTTTGAAGTCCATGGCCGTCGCGGCCATGGCGACAGCATCCTTGGCCGTCACCGGGATGAATGCTGTTCAGGCAGCGAATGAGACACTCAAAATCGGCTTTGTCGGTGTCACCAGCGGCCCCGCTGCAGCATGGGGCATCTCCAATGTCCGCTCCATGCAGGCGCGCGCTGCATGGATCAACGAAACCGGCGGCATTGACATCGGCGGTACGACCTATGATGTCGAGATCGTGACCTTCGATGACCAAAAAGATCCCAAGCGCGCGATCGCTGGGATGGAGAAGATGGCACAAGAGGGCATCCACTACGTCGTCGGACCGAACGTCGATGACGGCGCCGCCGCGGTTCGTCCGGTGGCCGAGCAGAACGACATCATGTACTTCCCCTATGCCTTTCCTAAGGCTCTCTACACGGCACCTGCCTCCAACGCCGTTCTCGGCATGGTCGCGAACTATCAGTCCGGCCCCGCGATCTATGCCTATCTGAAGGACAACAAGGGTGTGCAAAAGGTGGCGTTCGTCGCCGCTAACGAGTCCGATCCGCTCAGCCAGCGCGACGGGGGCGTTGCCGCCGCCAAAGAGCTTGACCTGGAGGTCGTTTCCGACAATGTGACCTATCAGGTGGACACGACCGACTTCACGCCGGTCCTGACGCCGGTCATGCGCACCCAGCCCGATCTCCTGGTTCTGTCCGGCGTAGCGCCGGCCAACGCGCCGCAGCTCATCCGGGCCGCGCGTGAGCTGGGCTATACGGGATTGATCTCGACGGAAACCGCACAGGACGCGGCCGTTCTGCAGGAAGGTGCCGGCGAGCTCGCCAACGGCTTCATCTCGGTCGGCGGTGCATCGACGCCGGAAATTGCGACCGACGCCATGAACGAATTCGTCGAGCGCTACACTGAGATGTTCGGCGAGTACAACGACGAGTCCAACACCAAGGTCTATGCCCTCGAATACATTCTCGAGACGATGAAGGCCAATCCAGCGGCGATCGACGATGTGGCTGAGTTCAAGACGACCATGGACACGTTCGAAGCTGAGAACATCTACATGAAGGGCGATGCGAAGCTCAAATATGTCGGGACGACCTCCTTTGGACAGAAGCGGCAGGTCGCCGTGCCGATGGTCGTCAACGAGTTCGTGGATGGCGAGTTCCAGACACTGTTCATCGCCGAAGTCGACTGATCAACCAAGCATAACACCTGGCTTAACTGCTGAGAGGCCCGGAGCCGTTCTCCGGGCCTCTCGCAAAACAGGGCTGTCTTCATGGAGCAGATCCTTGCAAATGGGCTCTATCTGGGTGCGCAATATGCACTCATAGCCCTGGGCCTGACGTTGATCTTCGCCCTGATGAACGTTCTCAACTTTGCCCATGGCCAGATGTATGTCATCGGCGGTTTCGTGACCTATACGGTCTACGCTCAGCTTGGCCTCCCCTTCGTCGTCGCGCTCTTCACGTCCGCCGTCACCCTTGCGGTCGTCGGAGCACTCATCGAGAAATTTCTGTTTCGACCGGTCATCCAGAAATCCGTCCGAGAAGAAAGCACGATGCTGCTGGCAGCAGGAATCGCCTTCTTCCTGGACGCCATCATCCTGTTGGTTTTCGGCGAAAAACAACGGGGCGTGCCGAAAATCGTCGACGGTATCTACAACTACGACAACTTCACCATGGTCATGCCCTATGACAAGATTCTCATCGGCTGCCTGGCCCTGCTGGCGATCGCGACATTCATCCTCTACATGCAATATTCGAAGACCGGCCGCGCCATGCGCGCTCTCGCCCAGGACAAGGTGGCGGCGCAGCTCATGGGCGTCGACGTGGATCGCTACTCCATGATCGGATTCGCACTCGGCGCGATGCTGGCGGGTGTAGCCGGGGGGCTTCTGGTCACCATCACCGGGGTCAATCTCGGCATGGGCGGCCCGACATCGATCAAGGCCTTCATGATGGTGATGATCGGCGGTGCCGGCGTGATTTCCGGCGCGATCGCAGGCGGCTTCATTCTCGGCATGCTTGAGTCGATCGGGCTTTCAGTCCTGGCAGCCTATGGCGACATCACCTATCTCGCCATCTTCGTCAGCCTGATGGTGTTTCTGGCCATTCGCCCGCAAGGGCTCATGGGCAAGCCTTGGGGGTGATTCCATAATGGCCGACAAAAGAAATCTGATCGGGGTCGCCGCGTTCCTGCTCCTGGTCTTCGTCGTCGTCCCCTGGCTCATTCACGTAAGCGGCCGCTGGGACTTCTATTATACGCTGACTTCCGTCGCCCTGCTCTCGATCGCAAGCGGCGGTGTTTGGCTGACCTTCTATATCGGCCGCATCAATATCGGCCAGGGCGCCTTTGCGCTGACCGGCGGGTATGTCTCGGCGATTCTGGTGGTGAAATACGGCGTCTCCTTCTGGCTCACCATCCCGCTCGCCGGGTTGTTCTGCGCCCTGGTTTCGGTGCTGATCGGCCTGCCGATCCTGCGTCTGCGCGGCGTCTATTTCGCCATGGTAACCCTGGTCCTGACCGAAGTCGCCCGATTGACGGCGCTCGCCTTGCCGATCACCAATGGGGCAAGGGGCATTTCATCGATTCCGCTGCCGGGCGACGTCTCGATCTTCGGCCTTACCATCATCCCCGATTTCTCCACCATCGAGAACGTCAAGCTGGCCTTCTACTATCTGGCCACCGTGCTGATGGTGATCAGCTTTGCGGGGCTGTACCGGCTGGTGAACTCGCGCATCGGCCATCTCTGCCGCTCGTTGCAGCAAAATGAGGAGCTTGCCTCATCGATCGGTGTGAACATCGCCTATCTCAGGGTCATCGCCTACGCGATCTCGTCGTTCATGGGAGGCGTTTCCGGCGCCATCTTTGTCGCGATCTCCCGATCGATCTATCCGGCGAGCTTCCCCGTCAAGGACTCGGTGGACTTCATGCTCAATTGCTTCCTGGGCGGGCTCGGCTACGTCTTCGGACCGATGCTCGGCACCTTCATCATCTATTTCGGTTGGGACGTTCTCTTCACCACCGGTAAATATCAGCTCCTGATCTATTCCTCGATCCTGATCCTCCTGATTCTGTTCCTGCCCAACGGGCTCTTGAGTCTCCGGTTTCCTAAAAAAGCGGGGGCCGCGAAATGAGCGCCCTTCTCGAAGTCAGGAACGTCACCAAGATCTTCGGTGGTCTGACGGCCGTCAACAATGTCTCTTTCGATGTCACGGACAAGGAAATCCTGTCGGTCATCGGCCCGAATGGCGCTGGAAAATCCACCCTGTTCAAGCTGATCTCCTCGTTCCTGCCGACGACCAGCGGCGAGGTCCTGTTCAAGGGCGAGCGCATCTCCAACCTGGCGCCCCATATCGTCGCGCGGAAAGGCGTGGTGCGCACCTTTCAGGAGACCACGATTTTCAGGAGCATGACCGTCCGCGACAATGTCATCGTCTCTCATCATCTGCGATCCAAGGCCAATCTCGCCGGCTATTTCCTCGGCACGGGTGTCGCCCGGCATGACGAGGAGACCTTCAGCCGATCGGCCGACGAGATCATCGGCTTTCTTGGGCTCGGCGACATCGGGGACGAGCTTGCAAGCAATCTTCCCCAAGGCCATCTGCGGGCTCTCGGCATTGCCATCGGCCTTGCCACCAACCCGACCGTCCTTCTCCTGGACGAACCTTTTGCGGGCATGAACCACGATGAGACCATGCGCATGGTCGATCTGGTCCGCGGCGTTAGGGATCGTGGCGTGACCGTCCTTCTGGTGGAGCATGACATGCCTGCCGTGATGAAGATCTCCGATCGCATTGTGGTCATCAATTTCGGCGAGAAAATCGCGGAAGGCACACCCGCCGATATTCAGACCGATGAAAAGGTCATCGAGGCCTATCTCGGGAGTGAAGACGATGCGATCGGGATGTAGTCGATGACCGAGATGCTGAAATTCGAGAATGTCGAGCTCTACTACCAGCACGTCTACGCACTGAAGGGCGTGTCGATCCAGATGAATGAGGGCGAGACGGTTGCCCTGATCGGAGCGAATGGCGCCGGCAAGTCATCGATCCTGCGTGCGATCACAGGGCTGCAGAAGATTCATCGGGGCGAAATCCATTTCGAGGGCCGACGCCTCGACGGCACCAAGGCTGCCGACATCGTCAAGCAGGGCATTGTCATGGTACCGGAAGGGCGCCGGGTGTTTCCTTTCATGACGGTGAAGGACAACCTCCTGATGGGGGCTTTCACGCGCGCCGACAAAGCCGGCATCCGGTATACGCTTGATAGCGTGCTCGAGCGGTTTCCAAGGCTGCGCGAGCGCTATACCCAAACAGCAGGAACCTTGAGCGGCGGCGAGCAGCAGATGATGGTGATCGGCCGCGCCCTCATGGCCAAGCCGCGCCTCCTCCTCCTCGACGAGCCCTCTCTCGGCATCGCGCCCAAGCTGGTGCAGGACATCGCGCGCTCCATCGTCGCGATCAACCGGGACGAAAAGGTGACCGTGCTCCTGGTCGAGCAGAATTCCCGCATGGCGCTCAGCATCTCGCACCGAACCTATGCGCTGGCGACAGGCTCGGTGGTGCTGAACGGCCCGTCCAAGGAGCTGCTGAACGACGACAGGATCAAAGCCGCCTATCTCGGCATGGAAGCGTGACGCAGGGGCATGGCATGAAGCTTCTGGTTCTCAACCCGAACACCACGGCCTCCATGACCGCGAAGATCGGCAGGGCCGCGGAACAAGTCGCTTCTGCCGGCACTGACATCATCGCCGTCAATCCCGATCAGGGCCCCGTCAGCATCGAGGGCTATTTTGATGAGGCGATGAGCCTGGCAGGCATGATCGCCGCCATACGGAATCATTCAGAAGTCGATGGTATCGTTCTCGCCTGCTTCGACGATACCGGTCTCGATGCGGTCAGATGCATGACCGAGGTGCCGGTTCTCGGCATCGGCGAAGCCGCCTTTCACATAGCCAGCATGCTTGCGAACAAATTCTCCGTGGTCACGACGCTGTCACGCTCGGTTCCTGCGATCGAGCATAACCTCGTTCGCTATGGATTAGCCGCGCGCTGCAGCAAGGTCAGGGCGTCGGACGTGCCAGTCCTCGATCTTGAGCATAGGTCGAGCGATGCGCTGGTACGCATCAACGCCGAGATCAAGCACGCCATCGAGAACGATCGGGCCGAGGCGATCGTGCTCGGCTGCGCCGGTATGGCGGATCTGACGAGCTCGTTGACAACGGAGCATGGACTGCCGGTGCTTGACGGCGTCGCTTGCGCAGTAAGCCTGTGCGAAAGCATGGTCCGGCTGGATCTGAAGACGTCGAAACATGGCGGATATGCCTGGCCGATTGAAAAGTAGAAGATCAGTCTCCCGTCAAACTGATCTATCGATCATCGTTATTCAATCACTTTGACAAAGGCTGCGCACAATCCAACACATCAAGACTTTACTCGGATTCTGGCATAGGTATTTGTTACGATATTTGAGTGTATCATCCGTCTCCTGAAATTAGCTCCGGGTCATGCTCCGCCTCGCCATGGTCGCTCGGGCAGGTCAGCTTCGCCCAACAGGTGCGGTGGCATTGTCGCCTTGGCTCCATCGGAACTGCATTGTAGATGGAGTGGATGCAAACGCCGTCCCTTGACGCCTTCAAAGGCTACCGTTTTCCGCGCGAGATCATCAGCCATGCCGTTTGGCTGTATTACAGGTTCTCGCTCAGCCTAGGGCATCCTTGCTTACCGCGGTATCGACGTCAGTCACCAGACCATCCATGAATGGGAGCAGCGGTTTGGTCCGTTGTTCGCCGATGTCATTCGGCGAAACCGGCCAAGGCCGGGCGACAAGTGGTATCTTGATGAAGTTGTGATCAAGATCAACGGTGAGATTTTTTATCTCTGGCGTGCCGTGGATCAGCATGGCGACGTGCTCGATATCCTGGTGCAAAAGCGGCGCAACAAGCGGGCGGCCAAGCGCTTCCTTGAAAAGCTGGTCAAGGCGTATGGCTGTGATCCGAGAGTGATGATTACCGACAAGCTTCGAAGCTATGGGGCCGCCGCCAAAGACATCATGCCTGGTGTCGATCACCGGCAGCACAAAGGTCTGAACAACCGCGCCGAGGCGTCACACAAAGCCATAAGAAGACGAGAACGGGTGATGCAGCGGTTCAAATCTCCGCATCATGCTCTGCGATTTTGCGCAGCTCACGATCAGATCAACACCTTGTTTCGTCCCCATCGACACCGCCTTTCCAAAGCAAGTTATCGCCATGCAAGACATGATGCTTTCGATCTTTGGGAGACCTTCTCCGAGGAATTGAAGACGGCCTGATAAACGGAAAGCCGCTATCTCCGCGGCCGACGTTCAACAAGGCGGCAATGCGCTTTGGTCATGCGTTCGAGCGCGCTCATGGCGAGGACGGCATCGTCGATGGTCGGCGCCGTTGAGGGCCGTCCGCGCATGGCGTCGAGGCTCGTCTGCAGGAGCGCGCGATAGCCTTTGTGATCCTCGCTCGCCGCGACGGTCATGTTGGGCGTCCAGCGAAGCGTGTCCGCACCGTCGTCGAGCCCGGCGTCCGGATCGTCAGCCTTGAATGCGGGATCGCGCGTATAGCGGATCTCGGTGACGTTCTCGATCTCGATTTTCCGATGATCGCCCATGATCTGGATAAACTCGACCGGTGCCCCGCGCGACTGCATCGTGCCCATGACCAGCGTGCCGAGCGCACCGTTTTCGAAGCCGAGGGCGAGATGCATCAGGAGCTTCCCCGG
Source organism: Geminicoccaceae bacterium (assembly GCA_965204405.1). Lineage (GTDB taxonomy): Bacteria > Pseudomonadota > Alphaproteobacteria > Geminicoccales > Geminicoccaceae > JANQPX01. Next base: position 1,618,333 of record CBDBEN010000005.1, on the reverse strand, counting down.
ACCAGGCTCGATCTGACGTATGTCGAGCGCCGCGATCGGCGAGCCCATGAGCCAGGGGGCCAAGTCGAGATAGTGGATACAATGATGGAGAAAGAACCCGCGATAATCCGCCTCGCCCTCGAAATAGGTGGGCGCCGTCATGTAGCTGCCGAAAAACCCGAGTGCTGGACCAAAATCATCCTGCTCGAGGATATTCCTCGCCATTTTGTTGCCGCTGGAAAAGCGCTTCATGAGACCCACCAGCATCGGTTTTTTCGACCGCGCCGCCGCGGCTGCGAGCTGTTCGGTTCCTTTAAGATCGATAGCCGGCGGCTTCTCCATAAAAACCGGCAGGCCGCGTGCCAGAGCCGCGAGCCCGATCTCATGGTGCATCGACGGGCCGACCGCCATGCCGATGCCGTCAAGGCCGGGGATTGCCAGCAGATCGTGATAATCGCGAAAGGTTGCCTCGACACCAAAGCGCCTGGCGTTCTTGGCAAGCGCCGCATCATCGATATCGGCTAGGGCAGCCAGCCTCACGCCGTCGATCCTCACCAACTCGGGCAATAGCATGTCGGTGGCCTGGCGCCCGCAGCCGATCCAACCGATCCGAAACGTCATCGCCGCTGGCCCGCCATGGTAAGCGCTGCGCGCATGAAGGCGAGACTGTGTCTAAGTTGATCGCTCTCGTCCTCCGTTGGCGGCCGCCATTGGGCGATCGGCACGCCAAATCGGTCGTCATTCCGGCGAAAGGGCTCGAGTGACACCGGTCCTTCATAGCCGACATCGTGTAGAGCGCGGGCGATCTCGGCCCAAGGCAAATGACCGGTGCCGGGAAAGCCTCGATGGTTTTCATTGGCTTGAAAATGCGCGATCCGGGCGCCCGCCTGGCGGATCGCATTACCGATCGAACGTTCCTCGATGTTCATGTGAAAGCTGTCGAGCAGCAGACCGAGGGCCGGACTGTCGACCTGATCAACCACATCGATGGCTTGAGAAACGGTCGAGACGATATCGGTCTCGAAGCGGTTGAGCGGTTCAAGCGCGAGCTGCACGGCGGCGGCTTCCGCAACGGCTGAAACCTTGTGGAGTCCATCGACGGAACGCTCGAAACGCGCCTTGCGCTCACCCTCGTCGATTGCGGTAGGACGGACGCCGGCGAACACCAGCGGACCGCCATAGAGAGGGCCGCCGACGATGTTGGCACCGATCAATGCGGCGGCTTCGATGCATGTCTTCAAATAGTCGATGCCGCCCTGCCGCGCTGTCGGATCGGCGCTCACGATCGACCGTTCCGTGCTGACCCGCGCGGCGAGGACGACACCGAGATCATTGTCCGAAAGCGCCCTTCGCACCTCGTCCAGTTTCAGATCATCCTCCGGCTCGGGCATCAGGAGTTCGATGAAGTCGAAGCCGAGCGCCTTAATCGTTGCAAACAGGCCGAGATCGCCCGCCGTGAAGGGGCGGACGAATTGCATCGAGATGATGCCGATCGGATGTCTCACGGTACTGCCTCGTTCGATTTGGGCATTGACTGCTACGGGAGGAAGTTAGGCGGGAAGGCATCCGATGGATAGGTACAGGCCCTGATTTCGATAGCGCCCCCTCCTCGATCGCCAGCGGCTGTTTCGGTGGTATCCGGCAGCTCACGGGGTCTAGAGATCGCATGCCTTCATCAAATGCAAGCTCCGCATGATGCCGGAGAAACCGTAGGACGAACTGGGCATTCGCCATCAGCACTTCGCGACATTGCCCTCGGCCTCGAGCGGCAAGAGGCATCGTATGCCGTGCTGATCGACGGTCTCCCAGGCGGGGGTCTGCTGGCAGATATCCTTGGCGAACGGGCAGCGTGCGCGGAACTCGCAGCCCGTCGGGCGGTTCTGGAGGCTAGGTGGCTCACCCTTGAGTGCTATCCGCTCGATGCGGGCATCCGGGTCCGGCTCCGGGTTCGCGGAGAGGAGGCAAAGCGTGTAGGGGTGCCTCGGCGATGCGAAGATCGCCTCGGTGGTGCCCTCCTCGATAAAGCGCCCGAGATACATGATTCCCATCCGGTCGGCGACATGGCGCACCACGCTCAGATTGTGGGTGATGATCGCCATCGCCAGGCCCAGTCGCTCGCGGAGGTCGTTGAGGAGGTTCAAAAGCTCGCCCTGCACGGAGACGTCGAGCCCTGCCGTCGGTTCGTCCGCGAGGATCAGTTTCGGCTCGAGCGCCAGCGCACGCGCAACACCGACCCGGCGCGCCTGGCCGCCGGACAGCTGGTAGGGGTAGCGCCCGGCGAAGTCCTTGGTTAGGCCGACCATCTCCAGGAGGCGTCTTGCCTCTGCGTCCTGATCCCTGCCCTTCATGCCTTGGATGCGGTAGGGCTCGGTAATGATCGAGCGTACGGTCTGGCGCGGGCTGAGGCTGCCGGACGGGTCCTGGAACATCATCGCGATGTCACGTCTGAGCGGACGAAACTCGCGCTCGGCGAGGCCGCGCAACTCCCGGCCTTCGAACTTGACCGATCCGCCCTGGGAAGGGATCAGTCCGGCGATGGCACGAATCACGGTGGTCTTGCCCGAACCGCTCTCGCCGACGATCGCATAGGTCTCGCCCGCCTCGATCCGAAAGGAGACCCCGGCGACCGCGGTCAGCTTGCCGAAATCGACACGGAGATCCGTCACGTCCAGGAGCGCCGTCATGCCACCGCCTCCGCCGGGTTCAACCAGCAGGCCGCCGTGCGCCCGGTGCCGGCAGGCACCAAAGGCGGGTGCTCGGCTGCACAACGTGGCTGGGCTTCGGTGCAGCGGTCACGAAAGATGCAGCCTTCGGGCAAAGCGGCAAGGTCCGGAACGTCCCCCGGGATCGTCGGCAAGGTACGGGCGCGGGTTTTGATGTGACCGGGATCGCATTCGATCAGGCGGCGGGTATAAGGGTGCATCGGGTTGTGAAAGATGTCACGCACGGGACCGGTTTCAACCACCTCGCCGCCATACAGCACCACCACCCGATCGCAAAGCTCGGCGATCACGCCCAGATGGTGCGAGATGAACAGGATCGAGCAGTGATAATCCGCTTGCAGCGCCTGCAGCTTTTCGATGATCTGCACTTCGAGGGTAGCATCGAGTGCCGTGGTCGGCTCGTCGGCGATCAAGAGGTCCGGGCGCGACATCAGTGCCATGGCGATGGCAATCCGCTGGCGCATGCCGCCGGAAAATTCATGTGGATATTGCACGAGGCGGCTTTCGGCATCGGGAATGCCGACCGCGGCCAGCATCTCTGCGGCCCGTTTACGTTTCTCCGCCTTGGAGATCGTCTCCCTGTGCTGGATGTCGACCATCTGCGTGCCGATCGGCAACACCGGATTGTGGGTCTGCATCGGGTCTTGAAAGACGATCGAAATGTCAGCACCTCGGAGCGCTTGCATTTCGCCTGCCGACGCTTTCAGGAGGTCTCGGCCCTTGAAGCGGATCTCGCCTTCGCGGAAACGGGCATTCGGTGCCATCAGCCTCAAGACCGAAGAGATCAGGGTGGATTTTCCGCAGCCGCTCTCACCGACGATGCCGACGATCTCTCCCTTGGGCACGGTGAAGGAAATACCGCGCAGGGCTTTGAGAGGGCCGCGGATCGTCTCGTAATCGACCGACAGGCCACGGATGTCGAGGAGTGTCTCGGTCATCGCTGTTTCCTAAGTTTTGGGTCGACCACATCGCGCAGGCTCTCGCCGAGAAAGGTGAAACCGAGTGTCGCAAGGATGATCGGCAGGCCGCCTGCCACCACCAGCCAGGGAGTCTGGCGGATCAGCGCATAGCCGTCCTTCAGGAGCGAGCCCCAGGACGGCGTCGGCGGCTTGACCCCCATGCCGAGGAAGGAGAGACCGGCTTCGAGCGCGATGACCGTCGGGATGTCCATGGCGGCCAGCACGGCGAGCACGCCGACGATATTGGGCAGCATATGAATGCCGAGAATGCGGGACATGGAAGCCCCCATCGAACGCTCGGCCATGATGAACTCACTGTTGCGCAGGCTGAGCGTCTGGGTTCTCGCCACCCGGCCATAGGTCGGGATCGACGTCGCCATGACCACGAATACCACGGTCTGGAGGCTTGGCCCGACCAGCGCCACGACCGCGAGCGCAAACATGACGGTCGGGAACGAGCGGATCGTATCGAAGAACAGCGATAGAAGGTTGTCGAGCCAGCGCGGCCCATAGCCGGCAATCATGCCGAGGCTCAGGCCGATCACCATCGCGCCGGCAACCGCCGGCAGCGCGACCTGAAGTGCCACGCGGCCGCCCATCACCATGCGCGAAAAGGTGTCACGGCCGAGTTGATCGGTGCCGAGCAGGTGGGTGAGCGACGGTCCCTGCAACCGATCCTTGACGTTGAGCGCATTGGGCTCGAACGGCACAATCCAGTGAGCGAGAATAGCGCTGACGACGATAATGCCGACGATGACCAGCCCGGCAAGACCCATCGGATCACGGGCAACGCCGCGAATGATGGTGGCGAGTTCGGAGCCGCTCTTCGGCTGGCTCTCAAGAACGACCGTTGTCATCCGCCCCTCCTCACAGATTTGCCCGTGCCCGCGGGTCGAGCGCTGCGTTCACAAGGTCGGCGATGGCGGTCGACAGCACGAACAGCGCGGTCGAGGCCAGCACCGCGCCCATCACGATCGGATAGTTGCGGGTTGTGATGGAATCGATCACCAGCTTGCCCAGGCCCGGACGGGCGAACACGATCTCGGTGAACACCGCCGCCGACAGCAGGAATCCCATACCGACGCCGATCACGGTGACGACGGGCAGGATGGCGATGCGGAGCGCATAGACCAGAACGATACGGCGCTCGGACAGGCCGAAGGCGCGGGCTGTGCGGATATGGGGCTCGCCCATTACCTCCAGCATCGAGGCGCGCACCAGCCGGGCGATATAGCCGACCCAGGAAAGGCCGATAGCGAAGCTTGGCAGCACCAGATGCGCCAGCCGATCGGAAAGGTCTCCGCTCTTGCCGGCGCCGATCGCCGGAAACCATTGGAGGCTGACGGCAAAAATCAGCAGCACCAGCAGCGCCACGACAAAGGCCGGGGCGGCAACGAAACCGACCGAGACAGCCGCTGCGATCCGATCGGCCAGGGTGTTGGGATGGGCGGCCGCATAAGCGCCCAGCAGCACCCCCAGCACCGCCGACCAGGCAATCGCCGCGAAGATCAGCTCCAGGGTATAGGGAAGCTGCTCGAAGACAATCTGGCTGACAGGCCGGTTGGAGAACACATCGAAGCCCAGATCGCCCTGGAAAAGGTCACCGAAAAAGATGGCGATCTGCATCGGCAGGGGCTGGTCCAGCCCCATCCGCTCGATGAGCGATGCCTTCAGTTCCGGTGTCGCTCTCGGGCCGAGCATGACGCTGACTGGATCACCGGGCACCGCCCGGATCATCAGGAACATCAGGGTCACCGCGACCAGCAAAATCAGCGCCGCGAGGCCTAGTCGTTTGAGCGCATAGAGCAGCATCACAGCGCCTCCCCTCTGATGCGGCGGCGCGCCTTCCCATCGTTCACGCGCCGCCGCACCAGCTTGTTGGATCTTGATCAGGTCAAACTGATCTAATCGTTCTGTCTGCGACACACCGCTAGCGGTACGTCTTCACCAGATGAGTCTCAACCACGTCCCCGCCAAACTTGGCCGCATACCGCCATCCTAACGACGCTGGCGGCAACCAAATGACGTGGTCATACCACTAGGCTTTCTTGAAATAGCGCAGCAGCGGCAGGCCGTCAGGACGAAGCGCCGGCGCTACCGAGGCGGCATGCACCACCGGCGTCGCCTCATGGGTGATGAACCGATAGGCACCGGATTGTTCCATCAGATCCTGCGCGCGCGCATACATTTCACCGCGCTTGGCGTTGTCGGTCTCCTTGGCAGCAGCGGCGTGGATCTTGTCGAACTCCTCCGAACGGAACCGTTCCCAATTCCAGGTACCTACCTGCTCGGTGGTAAACCAGGAAGTCGCGTAATAGGGGTCCGGGGTCATCGAGAAGCGGTTCATGATCAGCTGCACATCTTTCCAGCGTTCACCGGCGCTCTCGTCGCCGAGCGTCCAGAAAGTCGCTGCTTCATGAACGTTGATCTCGACAGCGATGCCGATGGTCGAAAGGGTCGCCTGGATGACCTGGGCCGCAGTGGTAAAATCGGTCTTGTTGATCACGTCGAGGGTTAAAGAGACACCGCTTTCCCCGGATTCAGCAAGAAGGGCTGCCGCCTTGTCGAAATCCGCGGCCGCCGGCACCAGCCCTTGCTCGCGATGGCCGATCAAACCTGGTGCAATGATGCCGGTCGCGGCATCGGCAGCACCGAAATAGGCCGCCTCCAGGATCGACGGCACGTCGATGGCATGCTGGATTGCCTGGCGCAGCTTTTCATTCTGCAGGTTCGGATGCTCCAGGTTCATACCCAGCCAGACGTAATAGAGTGACGGATACTCCAGCAATGTGCCGCCGTTCGGCACGCCTCCCCTGAAACGCTCGACCGAGCCAAGCGAGATCCGGGTGAAGTCGATCTCGCCGGCCTCGAAGGCAATCTCCGCGGTATTCTCGTCGTCGATCGGCAGGATTTCGATAGTATCGAAGGCCGGCGCCTCGCCTTTCCAATCCGGATTCCTGACCAGAACTGTCCTGTCCTTCGGCTTCCATTCCTGGCGCAGGTAAGGGCCGGACTCGGCCAAGGGATCGGTGTCGATCCGTCCGCTTTCGGCAGCCTCCACCGCCTTTTTGGAGACGATGTTGCCGGTGATATAGGGAAGCGCTATCGACCAGATCGGCGCAAAGGGCTCGTTCAGCACAATGACCCCCTCACGCTCGCCGGTAACCTCCACCTGGGACAAGGGGCCCATATCCGGCTTGTTCGATGCTTCCAGCGCAGGATCGACGATGCGCTCGAACGAGAACTTCACATCCTCGGCGGTCATCGCACCGAAACCGTTGGTGAAACCGATGTCGTCGCGCAAAGCGAATTTGATATGGGTCGGGTCCACCTGCTCGACCATGGTCGCCGCATCGAGCTGCCAGTCCCACTCGCGTCCAGGCTTGTATTGGACCAGCTTGTTGTAGATCGATCCTTGGATTTCCTCGTCGACCACACCTTGGCTGAAGGCGGGGTCGAGGGTGCGCATATCGGCATAGGTGCGGGTCCTGAGCGTGCCGCCATCGGCGGCGGCGGCCCGCCGCGGGAAGCCAGCCGGCAGAGCTGCCGCCAGGCTAAGAGCCGAGGCACCCTGCATGAAGCGGCGCCGATTGAGCGGCATTTTTTTCCATTCGATGGTCATGGGATCCTCCTCAGGGACGTGGTGTGCGGGGTTTTTTGGGCTCATAGAAGTTCCCGCGGGATTTCTTCGAGCCAGCGGCGCTCGAGGACGACGGCATCATCCTCATAGGCGACCACCTTGCGCTCGAGCCGGAACGTTTGGGCATCAGAGGTCATCACATTCTCCGAGTCGATTCGGACTGACCAGCCGGCACGGCGAAACTCATAGCGCCAAGCCGCCTCATGCCGTGCCGAGAGCGGGTCGTCGGGATGGATGGCATAGAGCTCCGTCACTCGGCTGCCGACCTCCAGCCCGTGATCCGGATCCCGCACCATGCCGAAATCGTCGAAGCTTTCTCGAACCAGCGTGCCGTCGCTTTCGATGCGCTCATCCAGGCGATGGGCGGGCTGCCGCAGCACCTCACCGCCATAATGCGGGAAATCCTGTGGCAGGCCGGGCGCTGCGGAGTCGATTTCATGCACCGCCCGGCGCTCCGGCAATGTCAGCCTGCATGCTGCCAGATGCAGCGTAACCGCCGCCGCTTCGGAAGCCGGCCAGGCCAGCGGCCAGTAGCTGGTCGAAACGGCAAGGCGCAAACGATGGCCCGTCCGCAGACGGTGGGCACATTCATTGAGAGAGATTTTGGTGCTGTAGGTCGTGCCGGGCCGGAGCAGTGCCGGCGCTTCGTGGCCGGCATGATGGGCCAGGTTGAAAACGCGATAGCTGATCCGCTGGGACACACCGTCAGGCGCCACGTCACAGAGCCTGAGGCAGAGCTGGGCGACCGGCCGGTCAACGGTGAACGTGACCTCGATCCCGGGACGCCCCAGCAATTCCAGCGGTGTCGCCAGAGGCAACGTATCGAAGCAGACCGACAACATATCGTCCTCGGCCTGATCGCCCGCCAGCTCATTGTCAACCCGCATGCCGGGACACCAATAGGCAGCGGCTCCCCCAACCTCCAGCGGCGTTTTGACGATGCATTCACCCGCAGCAGGCGTTGCCAACAGGCCTTCATCGGTCAAGTACAGATGATGCTCGAACACTTGGGGGGAAGGCCAGGCCTTCTCGGCGATCCAGCGGCCATTTCGCGGCTTGTAGCACGGCGACGGCGCATCGTGCTCCTGCATGAAAGCGCGATAGGCGGGAAGATCCTCGGCACCGTTTTGCACCCCTTTCAGCCAGCGATCGAACCAACCCAGAACCTCGGCATGGAAATCCGCGGGGTTGATGCTGGCTATGTGGGGATATTTATGCTCCCACGGGCCGATCAGAGCCTTGGCCGGTGCGTCGAGATGGGCCGCGAGCGCCGGCGGCGCGTTGACATAAGCATCGGCCCAGCCGCCGACCGCGAGCGTCGCGGCGCGGATGGCGCTCCAGTCCTCGGAGACCGAGCCATGCCGCCAATAATCGTCGCGCCGCGGATGGCGCTGCCATATGGCGCCGAGGAAGGGGAGTTCGTCGATCCGACGCAGCCATTCGGCGCGCCAGTCGTCACGCAACAGCGGATCGGGCGGACGGGTCAGATAAGCGGTCATCTGCGCACCCCAGCCGAAATTGTCGGTGAGCAGGCAACCGTCCATGAAATGGGTATCATCGCAAAAGCGGTCCGTTGTCGAACAGACCGTTACGATCGCTTTCAGCGCAGGCGGGCGGCGAAAGGCGAGCTGCAGACCACTGAACCCTCCCCAGGAGATGCCGATCATCCCGACATTGCCGTCGCACCAGGGCTGGCGCGAAATCCAGTCGATCACCGCCTCGCCATCCGAAAGCTCACGCTCCGAGTATTCGTCGTCGAACAGCCCGTCCGATTCCCCGGTTCCGGCGATATCCACCCGAATGCCCGCATAACCCGCCTCAGCGAAGATCTGATAGGTCGTGGCATCTCGAGGCGCGGTGCCGTCACGCTTGCGGTAAGGCAGATATTCCAGGATCGCGGGAGCGGGCGCATCGAGCGCCGGCAGCCACAGCCGCGCTGCCAGCCGCCGTCCGTCGGCAAGCGGAATCCAAAGATGCTCGGTGACGCGGATCGCTGGTGGCATCAAGAACGACCTCTTCATGGCTTTCACCACGAGGTTGTTGCCTGAATCGCCTGTTTACAATAGCGCTACTATGAGTGACCTTTAGTGATATGCAGCGAGACTGCGTAAACTCGCGTCATTATATCAGCCTATAGGCGTCAGATGAGTGATTTTTCCGAAAACCTTCGCCTGTTGTGCAGCCGCAAGCCGTCGGTTTCGGAACTTTGCCGTGAGATAGGCCTGAACCGGCAGCAATTCGGGAAATACCTCAGTGGCGCTGCCCTGCCGTCAGCACACAACCTCCGACGGATCTGCAGCCATTTCGGCATTGACGAGCGCGAGCTGTTCGAACAGCACGAGATCTTCCATGAGCGTTACGCACCTGCCGCCGGGGACCCGCGCAATCTTCCTTGGCAGACGCTGTTCCAGGCTTTCCCTGGTGATAGAACCGCGCTCAAGCGCTATCTCGGTCTCTACCACAGCCATTTCATCTCTCCCTCCTGGCCGGGAACGGTCATGCGTTCGCTTGTGCATCTTTACGAGCATGAGGGGTTCGTCCTGTCCCGCAGCGTTGAACGCGCTGTAGACCCCGAGCGCGGGGTGCGCCAACGATCGAAATATGAGGGGTTGGTTTCGTATCGCGGCGAGCGGCTGTTCATCGTCGAGCGTGAAGCACTGGTCCAGGACAGCATCGTCGAGACGATGCTGTTTCCGGCGCACCGCCATCAGCTGGCCTATCTGCGCGGCATGACCTTCGGCGTATCCTGGCGGCCGCGCCGCTCGCCCTATGCCTCGCGCGCCATCTGGAAACGGCTAAAAGACGGCACCGATGCCCGCACGGCTCTTGCTGCTTGCGGGGTGTTTGCCATCAACAGCCGAACCCTCGATCCGGTGGTCACGGGATTCATCGGCGACGACACCTTCCCGTCCGGCGAAGAACTCCGGCGCGGTGATTTCTTCTAGAGCATTTCGGGGAGAGGGCTGGCACCGCGTAAACCTCAACCGGAAACGCTCTAGAAGCGGCGCGCTGCCATTCGGAGCGTGCCGTCTATTGCACGGTGATCGAAATCTTTCGCGAAACGACAGGCGGCTGATGGGGTGTATGGGTGTGATCACCAAGAAGAAGCTGAAGCGTATGCTGGCCTATCGGGAGATTTAGCGAGGCTTCGGTCTGACCGCCGCTGAAATGACGATGGTTGTCATCGACCGGGATCGGCTGATCCAATGCTGGCAGCTCGGTATTGATAAGGAGATGATGATGTCCGGTAGCCTCATGAACCGATGTGACCGGCGCAACCCCCATCCGATCGAGGCCGAAGAGGACCCGCACCGGATTGGTCACGACCGAACCGTCTGCCGGCGAGATGATGTAGGCAACAGCTCCAGGCACTGACGCCGTCGTTCCATTGCTATCACCGAGTGCTGATAATGGCTGAGATGTGGCAGATGTTTGCGCTGTTTCTATCAACGGCTCGGGCTCGCTTGGCGTTTGCACCGCCTCAACGACCGGTTCGGATTCATCTGATGCCTGCACCACTTCGGCCGCCGGCTGCGAAGCTGTTCTGCTGATGTTGACCGGCTCATCATTGAAGGGCCATAGGTCCGGAAAGCTGGGGACAAGGCCACAACCACTCATCCCCGACACCATAAAAACGATTAGCGCGTGTAAGCAAAAACGTCTCATTACCGTCTCCCCCACTCACCTTGGTTGAAAAATTCGATCGGTTGACTGTCGCCCTAGTCACGGCAACGACGAGGCAGCTAGTAGCCGCCGACCACCGTGCAATATTGAGAATAGGCACCCAGAAGGACGTGTTTGAATTGCTCCTCGACCGTCACCATGGTTGTGATCGAACCATCGGCAAGAGCAGCGGCAATCGTCGAATCACCGGATGCATAGAGGCCTAGAACATTTGAGGAGCAAGCCTGGCCGTAGCGAAGCGGCTCTGACCTGTCATTCTGAAATGCCGCCACCGGCGACGAAGCTTTGGTATAGAATGCACCATTATTGCCGGCTTGCGGCCAAGATGAGCACGCAGTTACGAGTAATGATGCAGCAAGAACGGAACCAATTTTCAACGAAGGTTTCATAGATGCCCCTCCGAATCAGCCATCGTCATTCATGCGAATGACCATTTATTCAAGCAGGCGGATAGTCTTAAGGAACGCGGAACTTCTCGCCTAGCTCAGCTTGGCCTTTAGGGGGTCGAATGCTCCTTGAGTGTGGCCTTAAGGTTTGGTTGATGCGTACAATTTTACCTCATTCCGATGGCTAAAGCCGCCCTAAGATCAACATCTTCAAGGAGTTAGAGGGCTTTGGCATATGGATTGGCTGGAATGTAATTTCAAAGGCTGGAGGCATGAGATAGCCGCCTTATCCACTCTCGTCACTGAGAGTCCCCATGCCGCCCAAGTATCTGGAGTGCTTTTCAACGATATGAAGTCTGCACCAGCCCGCCCGCCTCCCAGCCACCCGAAGGATCCCGACCATATCGGGTAACCCTGAGGGGGAGCGGGCTGGCGTCGCGTAAACCTCAACCGGAAACACTCTGGATCTTTGGTCACCCGGTTAATGACGCTCGTCTGACTGTCTCGGGACCGAAGCTCGCTAACCTGGAATGCGGGAATGGTTCTTGACTATTACATCACCGGCCGATTCGGGGTGACGGCAGTATCCGAGGGGCTGGGCGAAATGGCCTGCGGTGGCTCGGGCGAAACTATTTCTTCCGGTGGCTTGGCCGACACGCCTTCCGGCGGCTGGGTCAGTGCTTCATTTGGAATCTCAGGCGAAGCCGCTGTCGAGGGCTTGGACAAAGCCGCTTCCTTGATGACCTGCCCGTCCTTGATCGACATCATGCCCTGGTCGGTGCCGAGAAGATACGTGCCAGCCGACCAGCTTTCCAAGGTGCCCCGGATGACGAGACCGTCCCGATCGGTCACAGCCACCCAATCCAAGTTGTTCAAAGGGCATTGATACATGCCCTGGCTGTCGAGCCTAATGCTGATGGTGTTGCCGACAGCCCGCACAACCGTGCCTTCAAGCCGCTCACCAGTCTTGAGCGCAAAAGTCTCAGCTCTTGCAAAGGGCGAAACCACCAAGCAGCAAGAGACAATGATCCCGAGCCAGGTCCCCTGATGCTGCATGGCCTGCCCTCCCTCACTGCTTGATAGACTGCAGCATTTCATCCACCGCCCAATATCGGGACAGCCCCGGAACGTCGAGAGAGATGTCGATCTCGCCCCAGCTCTCGTGATAGCCGGTTTCCAGGAGCCGGCTATATTGGGAGACGAACCGCTCGGAGAACCTTGCCAGGGCGGCACCGCGCGGATGTCCCTTGGGCCAATTGTATCCGATCAGCGCGTTGGCGACGGCGACGGTCGTCACCTGGGTGCCGGGCCTGATCAGAGCCGGGTAATCCTCAGCAGTCAGAACCGTCTCCGAATAGGTTCCGGCCAGCGGCTGTGCCGGCACGGGCAGGAGATGGAAGGGCTCACCCAAGGCGATCTCCTCGATCACCGAGACGGGCTTGCCCGAGGCCCGCATCATGGCGGCAATCTCGCCTTTTCGCAGTTTCTCAAGGGCGATCTGGTGCGGATAGATCGTCACTTCGACGTCGATGTTCAGTGTGTCGAACACAACGCTTGACGTCATGAAGGTGCCGCCATCGGTTGGTCCGTAATTCACCTTTTTTCCGGCGAGGTCGTAAATCGACTTGATATTGTTCGCGGCGAGAACATGAAATTGATCGACACTAAGCGGCGTGATCAGACGCACAGCCGAGCGGATCTGCGGATAGACGTCGTTGCTTGCCATGAAGTCGATGACATCCTGCTGAACGATCGCCATATCGACGCCGCGCAAAAACAGCAGGTCCTCGACATCCTTCACGGAACCCTGGCCAATCATCGGCACGACTCTGAGGTCATAGCCGTCCGACAAAGCCAGGCCCATGTCAGCGGCCAGGCTCGCATCCGTGCCGCCAAGCGATCCTGCCATGATGCCAACAACATTCTCATTGACCTTGGCGCGCGTCAGGTCCGCTGATGTTGACTGTGCGAAAGCAGGCGCTGCCAAGCAAGAAAGCATCGCTGCCCAAAGGGGCCAAGCCAAGCCGTTCATGGGGAATCTCCACCCTACAAGAAATTGGTCCGCTTTAAGCGCATCACGGTATTCAGCACCAAGTAAATGCGCCCAGAACGCGAAAGTAAGCTAGTCCCAATGATTGTTTTTAACAACCCTGAAACAAACCATGGATACGCAAAATTGACAGTGATAAAGTAATTTAGGAATGAGCCCGGTACACTAAATCAATGACAAGGCGAAAAATGACAATAGAAAACCAACTCAAAGCCGCCAATGGACTAACGTTGTTCAGTGGTGTTCTTTTGACCTCTTCGCTCGTTATGGGAAGTTTAGGTCTGTCTCAGACAGCTTTTGCGGGAGAAAATGAGGCATTCACACTGGCTGCCGAATGGCCGGTGGCGGACAATGCCTCGCAAGCTGCGGAGATCCTGGCGGCCAGCGAAGACGGGCAAATGCTGGTCTATACCGACTCGCCGGGTGAGCAGCTGGGCTTCGTCGATATCTCCGACCCCGGCGCGCCGAAAGGTCAAGGCGTGCTCGCGTTGCCGGGCGAGCCGACGTCGGTGGCGATCGCGGACCAGCTGGCGCTGGTTGCCGTCAACACGTCCGAAAGCTTCGTCGAACCGAGCGGTCATCTCGCGGTCATCGATCTTAAGACACGCGACATTCTCGCCAAGTGCGACGTCGGCGGCCAGCCGGATGCCGTCGCGGTCAGCCCCGATGGCACCTTGGTCGCCATCGCGATCGAGAACGAGCGCGACGAGGATCTGAACGATGGCGTGATCCCGCAACAGCCGGCCGGCCATCTTGCCGTGTTCGACCTCGATGCCAAGTCCATGCCGAGAAACTGCGATCAAACCCGCATGGTCGACCTGACCGGCAGGGCGGCGGTGGCGGGTGACGATCCCGAGCCGGAATTCGTTGCCATCAACGAGAAGAACTTTGCCGTTGTCACCCTGCAGGAAAACAACCACATCGCCATTGTCGATCTTGATAGCGGCCAGGTCGAGCACCACTTCTCCGCCGGCCATGCCGATCTCGAAGGCGTCGATCTCACCGATGACGACAAGGTCGATCTTAGCGAATCGGTCAAGGGTGTTGCCCGTGAACCGGATGCGGTGGCGTGGATCGACAACATGCGCCTGGTGACCGCCAATGAAGGGGATTATGAGGGCGGTAGCCGCGGCTTCACCATTTTCCGCCGCACCGGCACCATGGTTTGGGACAGCGGCAACGACACGGAGCATCGCGCGGCGGACGCTGGGCTGTATCCGGACGGCCGATCGGGCAAGAAAGGCACCGAGCCGGAAACGGTCGCGGTGGCCGAGATGGGCGGCAGCACGCTGATTTTCGTCGCCCTCGAGCGGGCCAATTCCGTCGCCGTCTATGAGTTGGACGGAGACACGCCGGCCTTTCGTCAACTGCTGAAGACAGGCATCGGTCCGGAAGGCGTCCTGCCGCTGCCCGAGCGCAACCTGCTCGCCATCGCCAATGAGGCCGATCCCGGAGAGGGCGAGCCCTCAACCATCAGCCTTTTCTCTATGAAGCCCTAAACTCGGACCTCATCGTCTGCCGCCGCCCGGCAGTGTTCTCCTACATTGTCGGGCGGCTGGGCGGGGCGTGGACCGACGCCTTTTTTTGCGAAGGCGCCGCGACCAGGAGGCCCGCTGCCGTGATCAGGATCATGCCGCCAATGGTCAAGAGATCCGGCTTTTCCGAGAAAAAGACAAAGCCCCACAGCACCGCCGAGACCAGATAGGCATAGTCGAAGGTGGCAATAATCGGCGGCGGCGCGATTTGATAGGCACGCGCCACACCGACCATGTAGGCGGCCGAAAGGGTGCCGAGCAGCGCCATCAGCCCCCATGCCTGCCCTCCCATCGGGGCCCAGTCACCGAGCAGGAACGGGAAGGCCGCTTTCGTTTCGATATCAAGGCCGACGACGGCGAGAAAGCCTGTTCCGATCAGGCCGGTCACGAGAAATGAGCCGTGGAGGACAAGGGCCAGGGTTACCGGCGCTTCGTGCTGGCATTTCTTCCGGGTAAGCACCATGGCCAGGGCGTAGAACGCAGCCGCCAGCAGCGGTAAGATCGTGAACCACGAAAAAGCCTCCGTGCCAGGCTTCAGAATTGCGATCACGCCGATAAAGCCCAGGAGCACCCCACCCCACTGACGCCCTGTCACCGGTTCGCCGATCAGAACCGCGGACAGGAGGGCGATCATGATCGGATTGGTGTAGACGGCAACGGCTGCGACCGACAGGCTGAGCACAGGAAGGGCGGCATAGAAGGCCAGCCAGGTAAGGACCAGGAGGAGACTTCGAACGAGGCCCCAAAGCGGTGCCCTCGGTTTGAGACCAGCGCCGGTCGCGAAGGCGACCACGACCACGATCGGAATGGCGACAACAGAGCGCGCGGCGAAAACCTGCCAAACCGTCAGATCGGCACTGACCAGCTTTACCACGGCATCCGCGAAGGCCATCGTCAGGACCGACGCCAGAATGACGACGATCCCTTCCGCCGTCCGATCAGCCCTCGCTTCTTCCCTGCCCGCCATCGCCCATCCCTCAAGATCCCCTGCTGTCATAGACTGAGCGACAGTGGCCGCAAGGGCTGAAAGAATTTTTTTAGAATGATCCGGTTTCAACGGCCCGTTCGACTGGCAAGCACCGGCAATTGCAGATGTACAATCCTTGTCCGCGATGGACCCGCTCACGGACTAATGTAGACTGGAGGAAATTATCCGGGGGGCAAAGATGCGCGATCTCGAAGGCTTGCTGGTCGTTACGGTCGAACACGCGGTTGCGGCACCCTATGCCTCCGGACGGCTCGCCGATGCCGGTGCACGGGTCATCAAGGTGGAGCGACCCGAGGGGGATTTCGCGCGTGGCTACGATGCTTATGTCAATGGCGGCAGCGCTTATTTCGTTTGGCTGAACCGGGGCAAGCAATCGGTCTGTCTCAATCTGAAGGACGAGGCGGACAGGCAGATCCTGGGCGCGATGATCGGAAAAGCCGATGTGCTTATTCAAAATCTGGGACCGGGCATCATGGAGCGCCTCGGCTTCGATCCGAAGCGGCTTCGATCAGCCTATCCGGCGCTGATCATCTGTTCGATTTCCGGTTATGGCAGTGAAGGGCCCTGGCGGGACCAGAAAGCTTACGACCTCCTGATCCAGGCGGAGAGCGGCCTTTGCGCCATCAATGGCACACCGGAGGGCCCCGCCCGCGTCGGTGTTTCGGTCTGCGACATCGCTGCCGGCATGACGGCGTTTCAGGCGATCCTCCAAGCCTTGATCGCCCGCGGAAAAACGGGTGAGGGACGGATCGTCGAGGTGTCCCTCTATGGCGCCATGGCCGATTGGATGAACGTTCCCTATCTCCAGCATCGCTATGGCAAGGCAACGCCGAAACGCCAGGGGCTGAAACATCCGACGGTCGCGCCTTACGGCGCCTTCGAATGCGCCGATGGCAAGATTCTCCTGATCTCCGTTCAGAACGAACGTGAGTGGCAGCGGTTCTGCACCGAGGTGATCGGCGATGCCGATCTGCCGAAGCGCCACGGCTTCCGATCCAATATCGAGCGCATCGCCAATCGGGAGGCGCTGGATCGTCTCTGCGCCGATCATTTCGCCAGGCATGATCGCGAGGATCATATCGAGCGCCTCGCCGCCGCCGGCATCGCCTATGGACGCCTCTCCGATCTCGACGATCTGATGCATCATCCGCAAAACCGCTACATCCGGGTCGAGACCGAACAAGGCGAGGTCGAGCTCTTATCGCCGGCAAGCGTGGTGCTCGGCCGAACGGAAAGTTTCGGGCCGGTACCGAGAAAGGACGAGCACGGGGCAGCGCTTCGCGAGGAGTTCGCCGGTGCTGCAACAACAGCGAGAGGCTCCCATACGTAACAAGAGCTCAAGAGCGAGCCGGACGACGTGGTCACACCATCAGTGCGTCACGGTCTTACCGCGCATGTCGCCCCGGAAGCCCTGGGGCGGCTTGCCGACCATGGTCTCGAAGGCCCTACTGAAGGCGCTCCGGCTCTTGAAGCCTGCCAGTTCGGCGATCCGTTTCACCGGAAGATCGGAGTCGGCGAGCAGCGATGCCGCGAGATGCATGCGCAAACTGCGCAGCAGCTCCATCGGCCCGCTGCCATAGGCGTCCGAAAATCGCTGGGCGAAGGTGGAGCGGCTCATGCCCGCGGCTTCGGCCAGGCTTTCCACCGAATGAGCACTGCCCGGACTGTCGAGCATCATCTGCAGTGCCGTCCACAAATGCTCGTCCGCCAGTGCCGCCATCCAGCTAAGGCCCGGATCGTCCTCCTGCAGACGCCTGCGCATGAGGTGGATCATGCACTGGAGCAGCAGGACCCGAACCATCGCACGGCTGCCGAGCTTTGGCTGGGAGAGCTCGACCAGGAGCTGCTTCAACGTGCCGACCAGGAGGCTGCCGGGCTCGATACGCTCGACGATCGGGTCCCTGATCAGATCGACCAGGCCGGAGAGCCCCCGCACACCGATCTTGACCCGGCTGCAGATAGCCAGGAGCCGGTCGCCGCTCTCGGCATCGTCGCCCCGCTGAAGGTGACGCGTGAGACCAAGCTCGGCCGGGTGACAGTCGGGAAATGGGCTTCCCCTTTCGCCATGGCATCGCAGCGTGTGAGACTGTATCGCAGGCACGAGCACCAGCGTGCCGGATCTGACGGTGATGGACGGGCGATCATCAAGCACGATCTCGCCTTCGCCCGCCAGAATATAGTGCAGCGTTGCAAAAGCCTGACGGCCCAGGCCGAGATCGCAGCGCCCCTGCAGTTCGCACAAGGCGAAGGGGTCGGCTTCGATGTCCAACTCATCGAAAATATGCTCATAGGACATGGCTTTTCCCTTTAATGGCCTTGAACTCAAGAAGACATGAATTCTGTCGAGAGCACCAAATTCGGACGAAAAGGCACATCGTTTCCTCCATCTTATAGCCTGCTCATGGCAATAGAGGAAAGGAAACACCCATGCATGATCGTCACGAAGAAGACAGGCCCCGCGAAGAAGACAAGCTGACCCGAAGGACCGCTCTTGGAGGTGGTCTCGCTGCCACCGCTGCAGCCGCCGTGGTTGCCGGTGCCGGCGCAAGCGCCGCCAAGGCCGAAGCCGATCCCTATGCCGAGCCGGCAGAGCCTGCTTTGCCGCCAAGCGATATGGTGCTGGATCTCAGCCGTGCCGCTCTGGTGGTGACAGATCCGCAGATCGACTTCCTTAGCCCCGACGGTGTCACCTGGGGTGTCGTCGGCGCCAGCGTGGAGCATCACAACACCGTCGAGAATATCGAACGGTTGTTCCAGGCCGCCAAGGGGCGGGACATGACCGTGGCTGTATCGCCGCATTATTATTATCCGACCGATCATGGCTGGCGGTTCGAGGGCGCTCTCGAGAAGCTGATGCACAAGATCGGCATGTTCGACCGCAAAGGCGCACTGACCACGGAAGGTTTCGAGAATTCCGGCGCCGATTTCATGCCGCAATACAAGCAGTACATCAATGACGGCAAGACCATCGTGACGTCGCCGCATAAGCTCTACGGCAACGAGTCGAACGACCTGGTGCTGCAGTTGCGCAAGAACAAGGTCGACCAGGTCATTCTTGCCGGCATGTCGGCCAATCTTTGCACCGAGTCGCATCTTCGGGAATTGCTCGAGCAGGGCTTCGAGGTCGCCGTGGTGAAAGACGCGACCGCGGCCGCGATGCTCCCCGAAGGCGATGGCTATCTCGCTGCACTGACCAATTTCCGCTATATGGCGAATGCCGTCTGGTCGACGGACGACACCATCGCGAATATTGACAGCGCAAGCTGACCGATCGAGCGCGCGCCGATCCGATTCGGCGCGCGTTCCCTTCCCCGGCCGCCGCTGGATTGCCCACCCATCGACAAGCCGGATCAAGACACCATCTATAAAGAGAACCGCTTTAGGCAACCATCACAAAGCACCGCCTCCGAGGAGACACCATGAACATGATGCCGACCGATATCCAGAGCAGCCCGTCGGTTGTCGTCGAGATGATTGCCGACCTTGCCTGCCCCTGGTGCTATATCGGCCTGGTCCGCCTCGAGAAGGCTTTCTCCCTTAGGCCTGAAATCCGGGTGCAGCAGAAATGGTGGCCTTATCTCCTGAACCCTCAGCTTCCCAAGGACGGGATGGACCGGCAGACCTATCTTCGCTCCAAGTTCGGCGGTGACGCCCAGGCGAGACAGGTCTATCAGCGCATCAAGGAGGCGGGCGCCGAAGAGGGCATTCCCTTTGCCTTCGACAAGATGAAAAGAACCCCGAACACCGTTGCCGCCCAACGCCTTCTTCTCCTGGCCCAGGACCACGGCAAGGGCGGGGCGCTGATCCGGATGCTGTTCCGGGCCCTGTTCGAGGAAGGGATCGATATCGGCAAACATGAGGCTTTGGCAGAGCTCGGCGAAGCCGCGGGTTTGGACAGGCAGGCGGTCGACGCGCTGTTTGCCGGCAACGACTATGGCGCCGACATCATCCGCGGCCATCAGCGCGCCACCATGATGGGCGTGCAGGGCGTTCCTCTATTCATCGTCGACAATGAACATGTGATTTCCGGCGCCCAGGCACCGGAAGTTCTAGCCGGACTTCTGGACGTCGCCACCGCCGAGGCCGTAGCCTGATCGACGCTTCCCGTTCTTCGGCAATCACAAGACTGACAGCTATAAAATCTGGGGTTGCAGTCGCCGGAGATCGGACCTAAAGCTATCGAATCGAGGCTGTTCCGTTCGCGAACAGCACTCTCTATTGCGGAGATCGGACAGCATGATCAGGTTGATGAGCGCATGGGTTCTCCTGCTCATGTTCCTGTCCGACATGGCTGTCGGCGCATCGTCGATCCAACCTTTTTCCGGGCGCTGGGTTGGCCAGATCGCCGAAACGCCGAATGATTCCCTTGCGGCCGATATCATCACGATCGAGATCCATGAAAGCAGCGGCGGCTTTGATCTGTCCTGGAACGACCTGACACGAAATAGCAAGGGTGCGCCAAAGGCCGCCCCGCTGGAGGCCCGTTTCGTCGCGACCGATCGCAAGGGTGTGTTTGAATTTGCGCCCGAGAACGGCTCGTTTCTGGACCGGATGTTCTCCTCACCGGAAAAGGGCAACCCGCTCGAGGGTGAAGCGCTTCTTTGGGCAAGGATCGATGCCGATATCCTGGCGGTCTACAGCCTGACGATCGACGACAAAGGCGGTTTCAGTCTCGATCATTATAGCTGGACCCGAACCGATGAAGGCCTCGATCTCCACTTTCAGGAACAGACCGAGGACCTTGGCGAGAAATTCATGATCAAGGGAAAACTGGTTCCGGCGAAAGGATGATCCCATGACCGTCAGACCAAGCCTTTCGTCAATCATCCCGGTCCTTTGCCAGGCGATCGTTCTCCTCTCGCTCATCGTCCCTCAGCAAGCCGCCCATGCTGGCGATCTCTCTCCGTTTTTCGGCGCCTTCGTCGGCAAGGCGACCGTGGAAGATCTCAAAACCGGCAAGGTGCAGCAGCGGGATCTCGACATCGTGGTTTCGCCCTACCGCCGTGACGGACTCAAGATCGATTGGATCACCGTCGGCCTGGTTGACGGCAGGCGGGACGTGCCGGGGGTCAAGCGCTGGTCGCAAACCGCCCTCTTCCGGCCATCGGACAAAACCAATTTCATGGTCGAGGTCGGTGAAGGCAGCCTCTTCAAGGAGCGCGACGACATGGAGGTCATCAAAGGTGACCCCGTGCGCTGGACGCGGATCGAGGACAATGTCCTCCATGCCTGCTCCTTCGTGGTGCTGGAAGATGGCCGTTACGAGCTTCAGGTCTATCAGAGGATCCTGACGGAAACGGGGATGGATATCCTGTTCGAGCGCATTGTTGACGGCGAAGTCATCCGCAGAGTTTCCGGCTCGACGGTTCGCGCCGGCTGAGGGCTTGGCGGGAGCAGCTCGCCTATCTGCTCGTAATCTCAAACGACAAACAATCATAAGTAAAAGAGTAACGTTAATTTTGAATAATCTTGTATGCCAAAATAACGATGAATAGTCGTTAACCATTTATCCTGATCGATCCCGGTTTTCGTTTTGGCTACGCTTGCCGGAACATTATTCAGGTCGGGATCATTCATGGCATCGAACAAGCGTTCTCGCATCATCGCTCGCGGCATTGCAGGCTCGGCCATGCTCGTCGTCATGGGTGTTCTTGCCTCCGAACTCCAGACATCCTGGCTGCAATCGGAGTTTCTGAGCAGCATCGGCCAGGAGCTTACCTTCGATATCGAAGAAGGGCCCCATCCCGACGCCTTTCACCCGACGGAAGGCCCCTACAACCAACGCCTTGGCTATGTCGATCTCGATCGCTTTGCCGACCGCCTCGATCGACAAGGGTTCGAGCTCACCAGACAAGCCGGCCTCTCGCCCCGGCACCGACAATTCGTCGATCTTGGCGGTTTTCCCATCTTCAAGGAAAAGAATCAGGCCGGACTGAAGCTCCTTGACCACAGGAACGATCTCATTACCGACACGGCCTTTCCGGGCCGCATCTATCCCTCGTTCGACAGTATCCCCCCACTCGTCGCCAAGACACTGCTGTTCATCGAAAATCGCGAACTCCTGGACCTGAACGAGGCGAGGCGCAACCCGGCCGTGGACTGGAGCCGCCTTGCCGCCGTCCTCCCCAGCCTCGCCGCCCAGATGATCGATCCCGGCCGGCGCGTACCCGGCGGCAGCACCCTTGCAACCCAGCTCGAAAAGTTCCGCCATTCCCCGTTCGGGCAAACCCAGGGACCTGCCGACAAGCTCCGCCAAATGGCATCAGCGACCGTTCGCGCCTACCATCGAGGCGCTGATACCACCGATCATCGCCAGGAGATCGTGCTCGACTACATCAACGGCACGCCGCTCAGCGCCCGCGCCGGCTTCGGCGAAGTGAACGGTCTAGGCGACGGGCTCTGGTCCTGGTTCGGCGCGGATTTCGATCGGGTCAATCACCTTCTCGCGCATTCCGCACCGAACGTGTTCGAGCTTCGGGAAAAAGCGCTCGCGTACAAACAGGTTCTGGCTCTCCTGATCGCACAGCGCCGCCCATCCCATTATCTGCTGGCCGGGCGTGAGGACCTTCTTGCCCTTTGCGATCAGCATTTTCGGCTCCTGATCAAGGATGGCGTCATCTCCCCTGCCCTCGGCGAGGCGGCGCTTGGGATCGGCCTCGACTTCCTGGATCGAACACCCGAAATCGAAATCGCCTCACCTCTGCAGCATAAGGCCGCGAACACTCTCCGAACCGAGCTTCTAGGCCTCCTGGATATCGGTAATCTCTACGAGCTTGACCGCCTCGATCTGACGCTGGAGAGCACCATCGATATCCAGGCGCAGCAACGAGTGACGGAAGTTCTGCAGGGTCTCCAGAATCCCGAGATTGCGGCAGGTCTCGGGCTTTACGGCCATCGCCTCTTGAAAAAAGGGCAGAGCAACAGCCCGCTGATGATCAGCCTCACCGTCTATGAGCGCGGGGACGATGCCAACTATCTCCGGGTCCAGGCCGACAATCTCGATCAGCCTTTCGATCTCAATCGAGGTGCCAAGCTCGACCTCGGCTCGACCGCCAAGCTGAGAACGCTGATCACCTATCTCGAAATCATCGCTGCGGTCCACCAGGACCTAGCCGAGAGCGACGCGGGTCGGCTGGCCGATCTTGCCCGCAGCGGCCCTGACCCGCTTACCCGCTGGGTCGCGAAGACCCTTCTAGGGAGTGGCGATCGATCCCTGACCCGAATCCTCGAAGCCGCCATGGCCAAGCGCTATTCTGCCAGTCCCCATGAGCGGTTTCATACTGGCGGCGGCCTCCACCGCTTTCACAATTTCAACAAGAAGCACAACAGCCAGGTGGTCTCGGTCGCAAGCGCCATGCGCCATTCGATCAACCTGCCGCTGATCCGTATGATGCGCGACATCACCCGTTATCACGTCGGCAAGATTGGCAGCGATATTCTGAACGACCCGAATCATCCGGAACGCCGCCGCTATCTCGAACGCTTCGCCTACCAGGAAGCCATGACCTTTCTTCGCCGCTTCCATCGCGATTTCGCTCACCTCGATCCGGATGCAGCCCTCGACCATCTTGTGAAACGCATCCGCCCGACCAAGCATCGCCTCGCCGCCCTTCACCGTTTCGTCCGCCCAGATGCGTCAAAGGACGACTTTGCGGGTTTCATGAAGGCGACGAGGGCAGGAAAAAAACTCTCCGCGAAAGCGATCGACAAACTCTATGAGAGCTACGATGCCGAACGCTTCAAGCTCACCGATCAAGCCTATCTCGTACGCCTGCACCCGCTTAACCTCTGGCTTGGCCGTTATCTGCAGGATCACGCCAATCCAAGCTTTGCCAACGTCAAAGCCGCGAGCGGCGAAGCGCAGAAGGCAGGTTCCGCCTGGCTCTTCAAGACCAACCGCAAATGGGCGCAGGACCGGCGTATTCGCCAGGTGCTGGAGAAGGACGCGTTCAAGCATATCCACAAAGCCTGGCAGAAGCTCGGCTACCCTTTCCCTGCCCTCGTCCCATCTTATGCGACCTCGATCGGCAGCTCGGCAGACCGGCCGGAAGCGCTCGCAACCCTTGTGGGCATCCTTCTGAACGACGGCATGCTCCGGCCCACGGCCAGGATCGAAACGCTCCACTTTGCCGAAGCGACACCTTACGAAACCCGATTCGAGCGGCGTCCCCAAAGCTCGACGCAGGTGCTCCTTCCGGAGATCGCCTCGGTCGTGCGGCGCACCATGGTGGATGTGGTCGAGAACGGTACGGCAAGGAGGCTTCGCGGCGGGTTCGATCAGGCAAAGGAGATACGCGTCCAAATCGGCGCTAAGACCGGCACCGGCGACCATCGGCGAAAAACCTTCGATCGCCGAGGCAATGTTCTCACCAGCCAGGCCGTCAACCGTTCGGCCACCGTGGTCTTCTTCATCGGAGACCGCCTGTTCGGTAACCTCACCATCTTCGTTCCCGGCCAGACAGCGGACGACTACAGCTTCACCAGCTCGCTTCCGGCCCAGCTTCTAAAGGGCCTAGCCCCGGCGCTCGAACCGCTCATGGCAGCAGATGACATACTAACTGTTGAGGCATCACCGATCGAAGCTCGATCGGCGGCCGACGGCCACTGACAGTCCTAGTGGTATGACCACGTCATTTAGTATCGCCAGGATCGACGGTGTGCGGCCAGTTTCTGAAGATTCCGAAGGAATCCTTTGTTTTAGCCGCTCTAATAGGGGTCGCTCCTCAACAGATGAGCCACAACCAAGCCCCTTCCCATTTTGCTTGGGCGTATACCGTCAATCCAAGCACTAGAGGTCGGAGTCAATGACGTGGTCATACCACTAGGCGTCCGGCTGATGCTGGGGGGCTGCTTTCGCGAACGCCTCGACCTCGTGGCAGCGATCATTGATGGTGCGGATCGTCGGATAGAGCCTGAGATCGAACTCATAGCGCTTGGCATTATAGACCTGCGGCACGAGACAGATATCGGCAAGAGTCGGTTCGTCACCACAGCAAAAATCTCCGGGAGAGGATTTCACTGCTGCCTCGACAGCTCCGAAGCCCCTGGCGAGCCAGTGATGATACCAGATTGCCCGCTTTTTCTGGCTGGCACCCAACTGCCCTTCAAGAAATTGCAGCACGCGCAAATTGTTGAGCGGATGAATATCCAGCGCGATCATATGCGCGATCGACCGCACCTTCGCCCTTTGGACCGGGTCCTTGGGAAGCACGGGCGCTGTGGGATAGGCTTCTTCCAGATACTCGATGATCGCCAAAGACTGGCTGATCGCCAGCTCGCCATCCTGAAAAAAGGGAACGAGGCCTTGAGGATTGACGGCCCGGTACTCTTCCGTGTGCTGGCCGCCGGCGCGCAGATCCACCGGGATCTGCTCGACATCCAGCCCCTTGATATGCAGGACAATCCGCACCCGATAGGCGGCCGAACTTCGCCAATAATCGTAAAGCTTCATTCAAACGTCCTTCATCAGATGCGGCAGTGAGGCGGGGCAGAGCAGCCTCTACGGGCTTTGGTATAGTCCGAAGAACGCCCGCCGTCCTAACAATTACCTCGAACGTCACTCATCCCGGCAGGCTTGGTGGCCCTGCCGGGATCGGAAGATCAAAAAACCTTAGTAAGGTCCGCTTGCCTTGTCGCCGGAACCGCCCTCTCCGCGGGCGACGGCAATCGCCGCTTGACAAGCCCCTGCCATAAGGCGGGCATCCGACTGGATGGTCACGAACTGATAGCCCTGCTCCACACAGCCGCGGGCGTAATCCGGGCTCATGGTATGGATGCCGGCCACCTGCTTTCTTTTCTTGCAGCCCTCCAGGATCTTATCCAGTGCCGCCACCATGCGCGGCTCAGTGAGATCGACCCGCTCCTTGCCGCCCATACTCTGAGAAAGATCGGCGGGTCCGATATAGACACCGTCAAGGCCGGGCGTATCCAGGATCGCATCGAGATTGTCGACCGCTTCCTGGGTCTCGATCATCGCGAAAGTCAGGACCGTGTCATTGGCATGGGCCGGATAGTCGCTGCCGGCATAAAGCAGGGCACGTGTCGGGCCAAAGCTCCGGAAACCATGGGGCGGGTAGCGGCAGGACTTCACGAACTGCTCGGCCTGCTCCGCTGTATTCACCATTGGGCAGATGATGCCGTAGGCACCGGCATCCAGGCTTTTCATGATGATCCCCGGCTCGTTCCAGGGCACCCGTACCGTCGGCACCGGATCCTTATGGGACATCGCCTGGAGCATGCCAAGTGCCGCCTGATAGTCGACCGGGCCATGCTGCATGTCGATCGTCAGGCTGTCCCAAGGCTGGGACGCCATCACCTCGGCGGCAAATCCGGTTGGTATCTGCAGCCAGCCATTGATCGCCGCACCGCCCTTTGCAAAGAGTTCTCGTAGCCGATTGGCCCGCATTCCTGCCTCCCATGGATCATAAACGGCCCTATTCCTGGCCCAGGACCAATCCATGCGCAAGAGGGACGTGCGCGATGACCGACGCTGTCCTCGGATTTTACGCCATGTGGCGAAGGGAACCGCGCTACTGACGGATCCCCTCGATGCCGATCACCAGCTTGATCTCGTCGCCGACGATGTTGCCGTCGACGCCGTAACTCATGCCGAAGTCACTGCGCTTGAACGAGCCCGTGGCATCGATGCCAACGGCGTAGTGACCATCGCCGAAGGGGTAATTACCCGCTTTGTTCAGACGGACATCGAGGGTGATCGGCTTGGTCACGCCGAGGAGGGTCAGGTCACCGGTGAGCTTGCCTTCGCTATCGGACAGCTTCTCCGCCTTCGTGGC
The DNA here is from genome assembly GCA_965204405.1 of Geminicoccaceae bacterium. GTDB lineage: Bacteria > Pseudomonadota > Alphaproteobacteria > Geminicoccales > Geminicoccaceae > JANQPX01. The sequence continues at coordinate 1,591,596 of CBDBEN010000005.1, read as the reverse complement.
GACGAAGGTCATTTCCGGAAACTCGCCCGTATTCAAAAAATCGGCGCTTCTCAGATGCCCGTCGCGCTCGTCGTGATTGGTGAAGACACTGTCCGTCTTGACCGTCACCGTCGCACTCTTCAGCTCCTTCGCCTCCTCGTCATAAATGAAGGAACCGCTGCTCTCCAGGAACATGCCCGCCATGTCGGAATAGCCGATATGGGAGACGAAGAAGGTGATATAGGTGTGCGTCGGATCGAGCACGAAATCTGCAGGCTCGGCCTTGGCTGCCGTCGTGGTCCCAGCAACGGCACCGAGAAACAAAAGGGCGCCCATGCCCAGGCTTCGGCTCTTGGCAGTCAACATCGTCAGCATCAAGTTCTCCAATGCAGGTCCGGCAAGATCAGCGGTGAATGTGGCGTTTTCGATCCTGGGTTACAACCGCCTTGCCCCGTGGTTTCGCGCAAACGTGACGACAATCGATGGAACCGCCTGCACGCGCCGGTCTTTTCGCTGCAACCATTTGCCCGGATTGGCGGATCGGCCTATCCTGGATCAAAGAATCCGATCATCGGTAAGATCGAGCCATGGAGATCCAGATGGACCCCAAATTAGCGGCGATGCGCGAGGACTACAGGCTCAACGGCTTGAGCGAGGCCGATCTTGCCCCGGACCCGATTTCCCAATTCCAGCGCTGGTTCGATGACGCCGTCAAGGGCGGCGTCTACGAGCCCAACGGCATGACGCTCGCGACGACCGGTGATGACGGTCAGCCGAGTGCCAGGATCGTGCTCCTGAAGATTGTGGATCAGCGGGGTCTCGCCTTCTTCACCAACAAGGAAAGCCCGAAAGGCATGGATCTCGGGGCCAATCCGAAAGCAGCTCTGACATTTTGGTGGGGACCTCAAGAGCGCCAAGTCCGCTTCGAGGGCACCATCTCGGACGTCAGTGACGATGAGGCGGATGTCTATTTCCAAAGCCGCCCGCCCGGCAGTCGGATCGGTGCCTGGGCCTCGCCGCAAAGTCAGGCAATCGAAAACCGGGAGGTCCTGGAGGCATCAGAGCGGGACTATCAGGAAAAATTCGGCGAGGGTGACATTCCCCGTCCAACCCATTGGGGCGGCTACCGGCTTGCTCCGGTCCGTGCCGAATTCTGGCAGGGCCGCGGCAACCGCCTTCACGACAGGCTCTCATACAGGCTCGTTGACGGCGCCTGGCTGATCGAGCGCCTGGCGCCCTAGTGGTGGTGTGACCACGTCATTTGGTTACTACCGCCTCCGCTGAAGGTGCCGACAAGTCGAGGGGTATGCGAGCTTTCCTCAGGAATGCCTTGAGGGTAGCTCCTGTCGAAGCTGCTAGCCAGCCCCGATTCAAGGAAACTTGGGCGCATACCGTCGATCTTGGCAATGGCAGACGGAACTCATTGACGTGGTCATACCACATCAAGCGCCTGCTGAAACACAGCCGGATCGACATTGCCACCCGAGGCGACTGCCACGACGGTTTTGCCCTTGATGTCGATATGACCGAACAGCGCCGCCGCAAGCGCCACGGCGCCACCCGGCTCGATCACCAGCTTCAGATCCTGATAAGCAATCGCCATCGCGCGCAGGGCCTCATCATCCGTGACCGCCAGCCCGCCTGTTAGGTGCTGGCGATTGATCGGAAATGTGATCTCGCCCGGCATCGGCGCCATCAAGGCATCGCAGAGCGTTTCCGACCCAGGCTCAATGCCGACACGCTCGCCGGCTTGGAGTGACCGTCTGGTATCGTCGTGGCTTTCGGGTTCGACCGAATAGAGAGCCGTATCGGGGCAAAGCTCGCGGAGCGCCAGGCAACAGCCGCTGGCCAGCCCGCCACCGCCGCAGCAGATCAAGACCGCATCCAGTTCAGCACCGACCTCCTCGGCTTGAGCCGCAATTTCGAGACCGACCGTGCCCTGCCCCGCCATGACCATCGGCTCGTCATAGGGCTTCACCAGGATGGCACCGGTGGTCCTCGCAATCTCGTCACCGATCTCCTCACGGCTATCCCGGTAGCGATCGATTAGCCGAAGATCAGCGCCGTAAGCGCGCGTGTTCTCCTGCTTCATGCGCGGTGCATCCGAAGGCATGATGATGGTCGACGGCACGCCTAGGAGCTTGGCGGCAAGAGCAACGCCCTGGGCATGATTGCCGGAGGAGAAGGCAACCACGGGCTTTTGGCCAAGCTGGCTGATGGTGTTGTAGGCGCCTCTGAACTTGAACGAGCCGGTGCGCTGCAGCGGTTCCGCCTTGACCAGAAGGCGGCCCCCGAGGCGCTCATTCAAGAGGTCGGATTCGAGCAGCGGTGTACGCCTCGCGACGCCATCCAGCCGCTCGGCCGCTGCCTGAACATCAGCAAAGGTCGGTAGGTCGTCAGATGCAGGCATGATGAACTCCTGGTCGACCGTGATTCGGAAGCATGGAACTCAAAAAAATCAGCCGCCGATCAAATCGGCCAGGCCTGTCAGATCCGTCATTTCGTGCTCTGCCCCGCCTGGCAGACGCTCCGCAGGTGCTCCGAAACGGTTGATCCAGACCGGCCTAAGGCCGAAGCTCGAGGCGCCATTGACGTCCCAGGCATTGGACGACTGAAACCCAATCGCCGATGCCGGCACCTGCAGGCGATCGACCGCAAGCTGATACACCGACGGGTGAGGTTTGTAGATGCCGACACTCTCCACCGACAGCACATGATCCAGCACGCCGTCGATCCCGGCCCCCTTGACTGCTGCTTCCAGCATGGCCGGCTCGCCATTGGACAGAATGGCAAGCTTGATGCCGCCAGCCTTCAGGCGGGCCAGCATGGCGGGAACTTCCGGATAGGCATCCAGGGTGAGATAGGCATCCATCAACCGATCCCGGACCGAGGCGGGACTCACACCAGTGCCGGCAAGTGCATAATCGAGGGCATCGCCGGTGACCTGCCAGAAATTCACATGCTTGCCCATCAAAGCGCGCAGCCAGGTATATTCAAGCTGCTTGGTGCGCCAGAGCTTCGACAGCTCATCGGCCTGCGGCCCCACATCGTCGCGCAGCCGACCCACGGCCGAATGGACATCGAACAACGTCCCATAGGCATCGAAAACGCAGGCTTTGATGCCGGTCATTCCTGACTGGTTCATCGTCTGGGCGCCTGTTCGAGGGGTTGATCGATGATTGTCATGCCACTAGCCCCCATCGGCTGCGATGCGCTGTCGTTCGGCGTCGTCGAAGGTCTTCGAGATCGATATGTTTGCCGGCGACAACGGCGCCAGCAGCGCATCGAGCGGTTTGAACACCGGCAGGACGCTCGTGACAGCGACGGACTCATTGTCGGCAGACCGCGCGGGAACGGATGCATCCTCGCGCGGCTTCGGCATGGGAAGAGGCAGCGGAAACATGCCGGCGCTGCCCGGATAGTCTAGCGGTGTCATGTTCCGGTCGGCCAGGCGCTGCTTGTAGACGTTATAGCCCTCCATGACCCTTTGGACGTAAACCCGCGTTTCGGCAAACGGGATGAGCTCCACCCAGTCGACAAGGTCGTGATCATTACCGGTTCGGGGATCGCCATGCTTGTCGATCCATTGCTTGACCCGAAGAGGGCCGGCGTTATAGGCGGCGAGCGCCAGGATCGTCTCCCCATCATAACGCTCGAGCATGAACTTGAGATAATGCCCGCCCAGCATCGCATTGTAGTTGGGATCGCCGATCAGGCGGTCGACATCGTAGTCAGCACCTACCCGGCTTGCGACGATGCGCGCCGTGGACGGCAGGAGCTGCAGGAGCCCGCGGGCCCCGGCACTGCTGGCGGCGCCGCTGCGAAACATGCTCTCCTGCCTCGCCATGCCAAGGAGGAGCGATGGCTCGATCGCCTCGGCGTCCGGATCGAGAAGCCCGTCGATACGTGGCACGGGAAAGGCCGCCGGGTCGTAGACATTCCCTTCAAAGGCAGCCTTGCGGCCGATCTTTGCGAGCAGGGCAGGACGTCCTCCCGCAACGGCCAATTCCGTAATCATCGCCATGTCGGTCGCCGTTTCAGCCTGATCGGAAAGGGCCAGCAAAAACGGATCAAGATGCGCGAAAGCCCGTGCTGCAATCAGCATATGGGCAGCCCTGGCGACGTCCCGGGCGTCGAACGCTGTGCGCTCGGCCTCGGTGGGATCGGCAGGTTTGCGGATCAGCCGCGTGCTGCCAAGCTCCCGCGCAGCCAGCTGTCCGTAATAGGCAACATGGTGCGAGGCGCCGCGCCGGTACCAGGCGGTTGCTCCGGCATCGTCGCCCTGGGCTTCAGCCGCCCGCCCCGCCCAATAGGCCGCCCGCGCCTGCCGTACCGGCGGCATGGCACGGTCATAGAGCCGGACGAAATGCCGAAACGCATCCTCCGGCTGATCGTTGAACCGAAGCGCCAGCCAGCCTGACAGCCACTCGGCTTCGGCATAAGCACCGCCACTTTGCTGTCCATGACGGCTGGCAAGCTGATAGGCCTGATCGAAATCCCGTCGATCGATGGCGCGCCGAACCTGATAGGACCGCTCGGACCACCAATGATCGGCACGGCCGATTTCTTCTGGCGGGTCGAGCAGCAACACCACCGCACCGTCATGTCTTCCCTTCTGCCGCCGCCAACGGACCCGGTCGAGGACGAGGCCCGGATCTTTCTTGAGCGCTGCCGGCACGGCGGCAATTGCCTGATCGACACCGCGCGACCGCTGCTGCAGCGCCAACCGCGCCTTGGCAAGCTTTTGCCGATCCGGAGAAACCCTCGGAAGCATGCGCTTGGCAGCCCGCCAGCGGCGGTCCCAAAGCATGCTGTCCAGCCGGGCCTCATGATCTTCCCGGCCGAGATGGCTCTTGTGCCGCCGAAGAAAGCTCTCTTCTTCCTTCGCCGTGAACTTACCGGCAATCCAAGCCTGTTTGATCAGCGCCGCCCCTTCGCCGTCCCGGCCCGTGGCGAAGAGAGCCTCCGCCAGCCTGATCCGGCCGCGGGTGGTCAGCGGTTCACGGTCCTCGAAAAGCTGAAGGGTCAATTGCTGATCCGCCGAGTCGGTCAGTCTCCCTTCCGCCTTCTTCTGAAGATCCTCGATCCTCGGCCAGGTCGGATTCTCGATGATGAAACGCGCAAGCTCGTCAAACCCGGCACCGGCTCTGTCTTCGATCAGCGTCAGCCAGCGAAACAGCCTGGAGGCCAGAGGATCATCGATGCCATCCATGAGCCTGAAAGCGCGTGGCCACTCATTCATGTCCGCGGCATGCAGAGCCTCGCCGATGATATCGTAATCGCCAACCGCCAGCTTGGCATCGACGGAACCGCGGGCGAGCCAGGGAAGCGCCACCGCCATCAGGATAAGCCCGCGAACCGCCACACGCCCAGCCGCGCAGGACCAACCCGCTCCGGCAGCCGAGCCATACCATCGCCTCAACGTCATCGACCCCTGCATCGATGCATCGATAGCCCAATGAAAGTCAAAAAAAATCCCCAATCCAATGGCCAGGCAGCATCGTGCGTGGCCTCCCCCACCCTCAACGCTACTTGCCGCATAAGATAGCTGCTCTTATGGTGCGTCAAGGTCAATGAAGCCTTAACCGGCTAAGAGGATTTGCACAATGTTCCGCGGTTCTATTGTGGCGTTGATCACGCCATTTCGCAACGGCGCAGTCGATGAAAATGCGCTGCAGAATCTGGTCGACTGGCATATCGATCAGGGCACTCGAGGATTGGTTCCGGTCGGCACGACCGGCGAATCGCCGACGCTGACCCATGACGAGCATAAACGGGTGGTGGACCTGGTGATCGAGGCAGCTGACGGGCGTGTCCCGGTGATCGCCGGCGCCGGTTCGAACTCCACCGCGGAGGCCATCGATTATGCCAAACACGCCAAGAAATCCGGCGCCGATGCCGCCCTGGTGGTCACGCCCTATTACAACAAGCCGACCCAGGCTGGCCTGTACGCCCATTTCAAGGCGATCCACGACGCCGCCGACCTGCCGATCATCATCTACAATATTCCCGGCCGGTCGGTGATCGACATGAGCGTCGAGACCATGGCCGCTCTCGCCAAACTGCCCAACATCACCGGCGTCAAGGATGCGACCGCCGATCTGGTTCGCCCGGTCCTGACCACTCAGGCCTGCGGCCGGGATTTTTGCCAGCTCACCGGCGAAGACGCCAGCACCCTCGCCTTTCTCGCCCATGGAGGCCACGGCGCCATCTCGGTCACCGCCAATGTCGCGCCGCGCCTCTGCGCCGAAGTGCACGAGGCATGGCAGCAGGGCAATGCCGGGGAGGCGCTTGCCATTCATGAACGGCTGATGCCGCTCCACAAGGCCCTCTTCATCGAGGCAAGCCCGTCGCCGACCAAATACGCATTGGAAAGACTTGGCAAATCCAGCGGCGAACTCCGCCTGCCCCTGGTCGAATGCTCGGAAAACGCCAAACGCGCCGTCGATGACGCCATGATGACCGCCGGCTTGATCAATTAATTTTTTTGATACGACGGCGCCGGCCCGCTCCCCCTCCCAGCCCCCCGGATATTATCCGGGTACCCTATGGGCGATTGGGAAGGGAGCGGGCTGTCGCCGTCAAACCATGAAATAGAGGGTCAAAAAACCTTGGCCAAGGAACAGACGCCCGGCCGCAAGGTTATCGCTAGAAACCGGCGGGCGACCCATGATTATTTCATCGACGAGCGCTTCGAAGCCGGACTCATGCTGGTGGGCACCGAAGTCAAGTCGCTCCGCGACGGGCGCGCGACCATCAACGAGGCCTACGCTGCCGAGCAGGACGGCGAAATCTTCCTGATCAACGCTACCATTTCCGAATATACGGGCGGCAACCGCTTCAACCATGAACCGAGGCGCCCGCGAAAACTTCTCTTGAAGCGAAAGGAAATGAACAAACTAGCGGGAGCGGTCAAAAAGAAAGGCCAGACCATCATCCCGCTTTCGCTTTATTTCAATCCCCGCGGCCTCGCCAAGCTGGAAATCGGCCTCGCCCGCGGCAAGACTACCGTCGACAAGCGCCACAGCATCAAAGACCGCGACTGGCAGCGCGAAAAAGAACAACTCTTCAAGAAAAACCTCCGCGACTAGCCGCCGCCGGCGGGCGGTGGACTTTTGGCGGTGGAGCCAAATCGAAGCCCAACAGCTCCAGCGCTGACCATTTTCCAAGTTAAACCTGACGCAAGTGGTATGACCGCGTCATTTGGTTCCCACTGCTATCGCCAAGATCGACGGTGTACCGGTCGTGAGGCCGGCTGCCCCGTATCTGTTTATGGCGGAACCGATCGCCGATGATCGTGAGTATACCAATTTGATGACCACTTGACCGGTTCTGCTCCTTCTCCCAACCACCCGGCAATACCCTGATATGCTGTCGGATCGTTGGGAGGAGGAAGTGGGGCAGAATAGATCGACACCCAGGACGCCTGGTCTTATTCGGCTTGTCGTTAACGATTTACTTATCACTCGCCTCCCAAGATGAACCTATAGCCGAAGCAGCCCTTTGCTTCGCATTTTGAGGTCGCCCCTGCATGGCCAAAGCCATCGATGCCGAAGAAAAATCCGATCATCAACAAACAGTATTGGACAGCCTCGACGACACCGATGATATAACCGCCGACAGAGCAGGTCCTCTACATCCAGAGGTCCGTCAATATGACAGACTTGATCAACTACCAACCTCGACGAAGGCACTTCTTGAGAACGAAGGCGAACGTCGTTTCTTCAACGGTCTCGCTTGGTACCAGATTTTCTGCGAAACCTGCCTGGATACTGGTCAAACTCCGATTTTCTACGTCGTCACATCAGACATGGATGATCATGAGCAGCTTATCCTTCCGACGCTCACACCTCTTGGTCGCAAAGGCCTGAAGCTGTCCAAAGAGCAGCTCGGTGAAACAACCTGCATGTCGATGACCAACTACCAATCCGTCCAATTCGGTCCGATCACGAATGCATCCGATGGCGTCTTGGCGACATTACTCGAGAGCCTCGCACGACATCTAAAGGATCAGGGGCACACGGTCCTGGACTTCAATCACCTCGATACTGCCATAGCCGAGAACGTGGCCTTGCGGCCAGCCTTCGAGCGCGCGGGTTTCGCTGTCTATGGATATCCCGACGACAAGATTATCGTTGAGGACATCGATGGTCGCACCTATGCGGACTACATGAAGGATCGATCGGCGAATCTAAGGCATAACATCCGTCGCAAGAGGAAAAGGCTGAAGGAAATCGGCCAAGCCCGCTTCACCGTCATGGACGGCGGGCCAGATCTTGGAGAAGCCATTCGCGACTATGAAGCCGTGCAAATCGCGAGCTGGAAGCCGGACGAAGTCTACCCCGATCATGTGCCAGCCCTGATTCGAGCTGCTGCAAAGGCCGGCACACTGCGCCTCGGATTACTCTATCTCGACGAGCGACCGGTGGCGACCGCGCTTTCTTTCATCTTGGATGGCACTGCAAGCATAAAGAAATGGCATTTCAACAATACGCTGCGTGAGCATCATGTGGGCGACCTCGTGATGTCCCACATGGTTGAGCACTTGATCGACACCGACCAGGCGACAAGCATCGACCTAGGCAAGGCGACTGCAAGTCACAAGGTCAAATGGGTTAAACATGAGCGGTCCATGCATGGCTTCGTCGCGTTTCACCCCGGTACGCTGCGGGGGCAGTTCTGGCGGCTTCGATTCCGTTTTGAACAGATTGTCAGATCGCAACTCTCAATGCTGAAACGAAAATATCTCGCTTGGCATAGCGCTTTGCAGAGTTGATTCCCGCCTCGGATACGATGCCGATCGATCCCGCCAGCGCTGCTACCAGGCCCCGGAGCAAACATCGGCATGCAGGTTGGCGGCGATAGCCTAGGCATTCATTATCCTATCCCACGCCGAGGACGCCGGCGGCATTCTCCCTTCGCGCAGAATATGTCGCTCAGCCGCAGTATGCGCCAGCTTCTCAGCTCATAGCCCGAAGTCATTGAGACGGCCAGTAGCGTGCAAACCAGCCTTTCCGGCTGAGCCACATGAAGATGGGCAACGTGAAGGTGACGATCAGGAGGACCCTGACGCTATGATGGGTGACCACGAAGGCAGGGTCCATGCCCATGGCGAGAGCAATCAGGCTCATCTCGGGAAACCCGCCCGGAATCAGGGCAAGGAGGAGTAGAGCTAGAGGATAGCCGGTGATTTTCTGCAGGACGGCGGCAAACATTAGCGTGAGGACAAACATGATCAAGGCGCCGCCACTGCCGATGAACAGCGTCCTGGCGATCAGCCCAAGCGGGACCCCGCTGAAACGGCCTCCAACCGTCGAGCCGATCACCAGCTGGGCGATCGCCAGAAGAAAAATGGGAGGATCCAGACTGACAAGCCCTGTCAGATGAGCAGTCATACTCACCAGCAACGGCCCCATGAAGACGCCGCCCGGCAGGCGAAGCGGCGGCGCGATGACGACACCGACAGCACCGATCGCAAAGAGCATGAAAAGCTCGACCGGTCTGATCTCGTTATGCCCGGTATCGACCACCAATGCCGGATCGATGGTCACCACATAGCTCGCCAGGAGGGGAATGGAGAAGACGATCAGCACGAGCCTTGCCGAATGCAGCAGCGCTACATTCCTCATATCGCCGCCCAATTGCTCCGACAGGATGATCATCTCGGAGAGGCTGCCGGGTGTGGCGGAAAAGAAAGCGGTTTTGTGATCGAAGCTCGAAACCTGGCGAAGATAGAACAGAATGGCACTACCAAGGACAAGAACATAGACCGGCATCATGGCTACGCTAGGCAGCCATGTGATCAAATCACCAAGCCGATCGCCGGTGAAACTACTGCCGAGGATGACCCCGATCATGGCAATCATCGGCTTTCGCACCACTTGCGGCACGGCCAGATCGGCGCCTGCGAGACTGGCCGCCATGGTCGCAGCCATCGATCCCAGCATCCAGGGAAGAGGAAGTTCAAGCCAGGCGAAGATGGCACCACCGGTACCACCAACCAGAAGAGCCAGCATCAGCCGCCGGACGGTCGCGCCGTCGCACCACCGGCTAACGATACCGGGCGGAGGCTTCGTCAACGGCAAGCCATCCATAGGCCTGCGTGAAGCTTCGCAGCATAGGAAAACGGAGAAGGCTGAAGCACTGGCACACCAGGATCATGAAGGGAGCAAGCCCATCCGGTCAACACCAAACCTTAAAGAGAGCGGTCTCCGCCCAGCCGACTTGGCTTTCCTGATGAAATGCCGAATGTCCGGCCTGTGAAAAAGCCAAGGTGATCGGAGAGGCATTTTGGCGTGCGGGCAGGGCGCTTGTTCATTGAACCGAACGACCGGCCAGGTTGACCCCGACCGGCCGCTGGATTGCCCGCCCCCAACATGACCATCTCGCCATGCCCTGCACCTACCAAATAGGAGGTTATCCCAATCTTTTTTCGCGATAATCGCCTTGAAGGAGCTTGATTTTGACGTCTTTCACCTAAACGTCGTCAGGTGCGTTTCCGGGAAAGCCGGTCTGGCTGGTGAGCAGCCTGATCAGATCGGCCATGCGGCGGGTATCGGTCTTGGCTTCCACCTGTTTCAAAAGCCAGCGCACATAGTGCACCGAACGCTGCTCCTGATCGGCATAAGTCTTGATCGACATGCCGGACGCGAGGGCTGTCGCCAGCTTGGCTTCCGCCGGCGTGAGATGATAGAGCTTCGCCAGGACCTGGGCTCTGGGTGCGCTATTGATTTCCGGATCGACGATGAACACCGCCACCACCGGGATGCTGTCGCGAATGCTGGTGGTCAAGTCCAGCGCCGACGCCTTCGCAAGCGGTGTCACCAGAACCTGGTAGGCCCGGCGCAAGGACGGTCTCGATATGGTCATCAGCCCACCAGGTGCTTTCCTGGGCTTGCTGACGGCATCGATGGCCGATCGGATCAAGGCCGAAAGTTCATTCGTGGTTTTGGGCGCGTCCGTGCGCAGCTCACCATCCCCGGTCGCCAGGCCGTCACGCTGCTCGATCAGTCTGCTGCCGATGCTGTTTTGCCAGATGACTCGCCCCTGCTCGCTGATCAGAAAGACAGCCTGGCCGAGCCGATTGAGCACCTCGAGGGCGGCATGCTCGCAAGCCTTCACCGATCCGAGGCGCCGCCGAAGCTGCAGCCCCCGGTGCAAATGGGGAACCAGGAGCGCTGCCTGTTCCAGTGTTTGCTGATCCGCATGATCCTGCGTCAAGCCCCGATGGCAGGAAGCAAAAGCGAACGCGCCATCGCCCAGATCCAAAATGGAGCTGACGATGTATCGATGGCCGATGGGCCTCAGGAAATCCTGATAAAATTCATGACCATTGACCTCCGCCTCAGTCACCAGATCGCCATCGGTCACTATCTTGCCAATGGCATTGGGGATGGAGCGGTGCAATCGGATGTCGACGCTATGATAGTAGGATTGATAAGAGGATACCGCTTCCGGCGTTACATTGCTCCCGAAGAATGAATCGATCGGCCTCAATCTGTTATCCGTGAAGAACAAGGTACTGCCTTCACAGTCCAGCAATGTTCTGAATTCACCCAATACAGTCGGCCAAAGCGTGTCGTCGACAGCAGCAGAATATATTTGATCGATTAGTGATAGAACTCGACCATAATCATTCTTCATTATAACGTTTCTCGCTTCAAAAGTGTTTTTTAGGTAAAATAATCAATTACAATGACTAACTTATCTTACTAGTTGACTTCCTACCGTGCAGCAAGCCCCACGCGCGCCGCCAAAAATGGCTGGTGATCGTGGATGCGATGCGCTAGTGGAATGGCCACGACATTGGCTTCCTACCTTCATCATCCGGATGCATGGTACGTCGCCAAGGTCGGGTGGGACTCATCTGTTGAAGGCACACCACGAGATTTCGATGCCCCCGACACTTACGAGGAGAGGCCGTTGCGACCGTCCGGACGCGCCATCGATCAATTGCGCGATATCAGCCTGGAACCAGGCTTTTCACCTCATGCGGAAGGCTCCTGCCTGATCCGATGCGGCAACACCCACGTTCTTTGCACCGCCAGCGTTCAGGAACGTGTCCCTCCCTTTCTTCGAAATACCGGACGCGGCTGGGTGACCGCGGAATACGGCATGCTGCCTCGGTCCACCGACCGCCGCACCGACCGTGAGGCGGCAAGGGGCAAGCAATCGGGCAGGACTCAGGAAATCCAGCGCCTGATCGGACGCTCGCTGCGCGCGGTGACCGACCTCGAGGCTATCGGCGAACGCCAGATCATTCTTGACTGCGATGTGCTGAGAGCCGACGGCGGCACGCGCTGCGCGTCGATCACCGGCGCTTACGTCGCCCTGCATCAGGCCCTTTCGGGGCTGGTCGAGGCCGAGCAGATTCCGATTCTGCCGCTTCGGGAACCCGTCGCCGCCGTGTCCTGCGGGGTGGTCGGCGGCGAGGCGGTCCTCGATCTCGACTACCCGGAAGACAGCTCGGCGGAAGCCGATGCCAACTTCATCCTCACCGAATCGGAGGGGATCGTCGAAATTCAAGTCACAGCGGAACAGGACCCGCTCTCGCCAGATGACTTTGCCCGCATGCAGCGCTTGGCAATCAGCGGAGTAGCCGAGCTGATCCGGCAGCAAAAGCTGGCGCTTGGTCTAGACGATCGCTGATGGCGAGGCTGTTCAAAGAGGACCGGCTGGTCCTGGCCACCCACAATGCCGGCAAGCTCAGCGAATTCCAGGCCTTGATGAAACCGCTCGGCATTTTGGTCCATTCCAGCGCCGATCTCGATTTGCCGGAACCAATCGAAGATGGCCTGACCTTTGAAGCCAACGCCGTCTTGAAGGCCGAAGCCGCGGCCGAGCGGTCCGGCCTTCCCTGTCTTGCGGACGATTCGGGCCTGGAAGTCTTCGGGCTTGGCGGCGCTCCTGGCATTTACTCAGCCAGATGGGCCGGGCCCGATCGCGATTTTGCGGTCGCCATGACACGCGTTCGCGACGAGCTGGTCCGGGTTTCCGGCAGCTTTGCGCAAGCGGATAAACGCGCACGCTTCATTGCCGTCCTTTGTCTGATCTGGCCGGACGGCCATCGCGAAATCGTGGAAGGCGAGGTGCTTGGCCACCTCGTCGACCCGCCCCGCGGCAGCGGCGGTTTCGGCTATGACCCGATGTTCCAGCCCGAAGGTCAGGACCTGACCTTCGGTGAGATGCCGCCTGGAGCAAAACGCAAGCTCAGCCACCGCGCCCGGGCAACAGATTGCCTCCTCGAACGGTGCTTCTCCGCAGCCCGATAAGCCGCCGCTATTGCGTCAGCGGCGGATTGGTGCCGTATAGCGGATCCCGACCAGACGGTTGCCGCCTGAAACCACCGTCATTGCCGAAGGGGGCGTCGGGATTCAGAAAAGGATCCTCCACCACCTCATCGACAAAGCGGGTCGGCGTGGGGTCGATTTCCTTGACGCTGCCTCTGGCCACCTGCAGCACCGCCAGGCCATGCTGGGCCAGGCCATCGGGCTGCAGCCTGAACAAACCGGTCGCTCCCGCAAATCCCTCGCGATCAGTCAAGGTGACCGGATCGAAGCGCCGATCACCAAGGTCGCGCTGCACGATAACGGCAAGGGCCGTTGCATCATAAGCGAGGCTTGCAAGCGGCTCCGGCGCTTTGTCGAATGCATTTTGGAAACGCTGGCCGAATGCGTTGAAAGCCGACGGTGAGGAGCCCGCGAACCAGCCGCCCTCCAAAGCACCCTCCTGCAGAACCCTTGGGTCGTCCTGCCAGCGAATGGTGCCCAGAAACTGGATCTCGTCCGGATCGACATCATAAAAAGTCAGCAGCGACGCGACGGAACGAAGCCGATCGCCGCCATCGGCGATCAGGATCGCATCGAAAGGCGGCGGGCCGAAGGTGTCCATGGTTTCAAGCTGCTTGAGAACGGCAGCGGCAACGTCTTCTTGGTCCTCGTCATCCTCGATCAGCGATTCGATGATCTTCTTTTCCTGTGCCAGAGCCGCCTGCCGTCCCTGATAATCTGCGATCTCCCGAACAACCGGCGAGGGGTCGTCCAGGCTCGGCGGATAATAAAGCACCTTGTGCAGGTCACCGCCCCGCTCCAGCACGGCACGCTGCAGGGCGCGCATGGCCGTTGCTCCGTAGGCATCGTCAGGGGCCAGCCCCGCAAAGGTCACAAGGCCCTGATCCAAGGCATATTGCACGACGCGATCGATCTGCTCTTCCGGCCTGAATCCGAGAAGATACGTTCCCTCGTCGGCAACGGACGTCACATTGGAGAAGGCCAAAACGCGGACGTCCGCCGCCTGCGCGATCGGCGTCGTCGCCTGGACGGCACTGCTGAACAACGGGCCGATAAGGATTTCGACACCTTCATCGATAAGGTCGCTCGCCGCCGCCGCCGCTTTTTCCGGCGATCCGCCCGTGTCTCTCGGCACCAGAACAATCGAGTTGCCGCCGGCATCAAATAATGCCATCTGCGCGGCTTTCAGCATGTCCTGACCGAGATCGGCCGCCCGGCCGGTCAACGGCAGAAGCAAACCGGCCTTCACCTCTTCCGGCAGGTTTTCTTCCGGGACGTTGTCGACGATCAGCGGCGGCTGAGGACGCGCCCGCTGCTGATTCTGACAGGCGGCGAGCAGCAGGATTGCCAAGCCCACCGCCAGAGGGGCAAACCTAAATCCAACGATCAAGCTATTATGCTCCCTAAACTCTTCAATCTGAAGCCTTCCTCGACGACCAGGCGACGTCGGATCGTCTCAAGCTAGCGATTGTCCCCTGCGAAGTAAACTCGCGTTAGAATTGCGTTTCCTTTGTCCTGGCCAGCGATGAAAAAAGCAGTCTGTCCTCATGTCTTCATATTGCAGACCGGCAAGGCTGTCTCCCTCATCAGCTTGCACATTGCCGGTTGCCCTCTATCCGTGCCTGATAAGCTCATGATAAGGGTTGAATCTGTTCATATTCCCCAATGATAGGCAGTTCATAATGCACGGCGACAAATACCAGCACGTCCTCCGCAAAATGCTTGATGCGGCCATCGAAGCCGCTGACCCCGCCCGTGTCATCAAACCCTATCTGCCGGAAAAACCGAAGGGGCGGACCATCGTCATCGGTGCTGGCAAAGCAGCGGCCTCGATGGCGCGCGCAGTCGAGGATCATCTCGATGCCCCGATCGAAGGGCTTGTCGTCACGCGTTACGGCCATGGGGTGGATTGTCAGCATGTCGAAGTTGTCGAGGCCGCCCACCCGGTGCCCGACGATGCTGGCAGAGCTGCCGCGGAGCGCATCCTGAAACTCGCAGAAGAAGCAGGATCCGATGACCTGGTTCTCTGTCTGATCTCCGGCGGCGCTTCGGCTCTCTTAAGCTTTCCGGCAGAGGGCATTTCACTGGATGACAAGCAGGCTTTGAACCGATCGCTCCTGGAGTGCGGCGCCGACATCACCGAGATGAACACCGTAAGAAAACACCTCTCAGCAATCAAAGGCGGTCGGCTGGCGGCAGCCGCTCACCCGGCCCGTCTCGTCACCCTGCTGATTTCGGACGTGCCGGGCGATGATCCGGCCGTCATCGGATCCGGGCCGACCGTTGCCGATCCAACCCATTTCGCCGATGCGCTCGAAATCGTCGAGCGGTACGGCATCAAAGGCCCGAAATCGGTCATCGGCCATCTTCGTGCCGCCAAGGATGAAACCCCAAAGCCCGGGGACGTGCGTCTTAGCAACGCCGAAACCCACCTGATCGCCGCACCCCAAGCCTCGCTCGAAGCGGCGGCGGCCATCGCCCTCGATCACGGGCTCCGGCCGGTGGTGCTCGGCGATACGATCGAAGGCGAGGCGTGCGAGGTTGCCAAAGTCATGGCCGGGATCGCTCAGCAGGTTCGCCGACATGCCCAGCCCGCCATCCCGCCCTGTGTTCTGCTGTCCGGGGGTGAGACCACGGTCACCATCAATGGCAAGGGAAGAGGCGGCAGGAACAGCGAGTTTCTCCTGGCTCTCGCCGTTCATCTGAATGGCCTGGAGAATGTCTTTGCGCTCGCCGCCGATACCGACGGCATTGACGGCAGCGAGGACAATGCCGGCGCAATCATCGGCCCCGACACTCTAGAACGGGCAAAGGACCAGGGCATGGATGCCAAATCATCCCTTGCCGATAATGACGGCTACGGTTTTTTCGAGAAGCTCGGCGATCTGGTTAAAACGGGCCCGACATTGACCAACGTCAATGATTTTCGCGCCATCCTGATCGTTTAAGCGCCCAAACTGCCAAGGCTGTCAGCTCGCAGCATAATTCACGACCATCCGTTACTCGAGTACAGGCTTTTCACTATCTTCCCCGCAAACGTCGTGCCACGATAGCGGCCAATGAACATAAGATGGAGGAAACTGGTCATGGCTAGAGCCGCAAGCTCGATCGTTTTGGTGATGCTTGCCACAGGCGCGCTGGCTGCCCCGGCTTCCGCTCTTGCCGCCTTGGAACCTCACCGTGCCGCTTATCGGCTGGACCTGGAAAACAGCCACAGAACGAACGGGCTGTCCGGCGTGAGCGGCGGCTTGGTGATCGAGTGGAAGCGTGCCTGCGACGGCTGGCTTTCCCATCAGCGCCTGGGCTTTGTTGCCGGCACGGATACAGGTGCCAATTTCACCCACGATGTCAGGTTCAGCAGTTGGGAAGCCATTGATGGGTCGAAACTGCGCTATACTGTTCGCCGTTATGACGGTGATATTCTGAGTGAAGAATATATGGGTGAAGCCGCGCTCGATTCCCCGGAAAGCGGCGGTGTCGCCAGCTTCACCAAACCAGACCGCCGGGAAATCCCTCTTCCCCCGGGAACAGTTTTTCCGACCGACCACATCAACCGTATTCTCGCCAGCGCCGATGATGGCGAGGCGTTCATCAGCCATGAGGTCTTCGATGGCTGGGGGTTCGACGCGCTCACCCAGGTGACCTCCGCGATCGGTCGCCAACGCCACTATGAGCCGTCAAACGACAAAGAAATTGCCTCGGACCCGCAAGGTGACGTCTGGCCGGTAAGCATGGCCTACTACAATATCGAGCGCCAAGACGATCTGCCCGAATTCGAAGCCGAGTTCATGCTGACCCCGCAAGGCGTGCTGCAGGAGCTTCTTCTGGACTACGGGGATTTCCGGCTGAAAGCGACCCTTGCCGAGTTCGAGCTTCTCGATCAGCCAGCCTGCTAGCGCATTTTTCGACCTTACGAAGTCACCGCCAGCCCTCTCCCCTCCCAACCACCCACAGGATCCCGACCATATCGGGTGGCCCTGAGGGGGAGAGGGCTGGTTCCGTTTGACCGAAAAACGCTCTAACGGGCTGCCTTCGCAAAGCCCTAATTTCCAAGTCATTCGAGCCGCCGGATCATGACGGCAGCGCATTTTCCCGCTAGGTTGCCGGTCCTGTTCTGGATGGGAAAGGAAAGAAATGACCGGGCGCCTTCAAGGAAAAACTGCACTGGTAACCGCTGCGGCTCAGGGTATCGGCAAGGCGACGGCCCTTGCCATGGCGCGCGAAGGGGCGTCGGTTCTGGCAACCGATATCAACGCGGAACGCCTCGCCGACTTGTCGGGCCAGGACGGCATCGAGATCGCGGTGCTGGACGTTCTGAGCAAGGAGGCGGTCGGCGGCCTTGCAGTTGAGCGTGGCGCCTTCGATGTCGTCGCCAATATCGCAGGCTTCGTTCATCATGGCACCATCCTCGATTGCACCGACGACGATTTCGACTTCTCCATCAATTTGAACGTCAAGGCGATGTACCGAATGGCGCGCGCTTTCCTTCCTGCCATGCTGGAGGCGGGCGGCGGCAGTATCGTCAACATGTCCTCGGTCTGCTCCAGCATCAAGGGGATCCCCAACCGCTTCATCTACGGCACCTCGAAAGCAGCCGTGATCGGCCTTACCCGCTCGATCGCCGCGGATTTCGTGGGCCTTGGGGTTCGCTGCAACGCCATTTGCCCCGGCACCGTCCAATCCCCCTCCCTCGATGACCGTATCTCGGCTTTCGATGATCCGATCACTGCCCGAAAAGACTTCATCGCCCGGCAGCCGATGGGCCGGCTCGGTACCGCCGAGGAAATTGCAGCGCTCGCCGTCCATCTCGCAGGGGACGAGAGTGCTTATACGACGGGTCAGGCCTTCGTTATCGATGGTGGTATCGCGATTTAGATTTTTCCTCTATTATGGTCCGCAACTAAAAGCGTAGCACAGTACTTGGATTGATCGTTCCAGACTTGGTAAATTGAACAATGCCTTGGGAAAAAAACTTCGATACGGACCAGGCCTTGGCGAAGGCCATGGAGGCCTTTTGGGCTAAAGGCTATGAGGCCACGTCGATGCAGGAACTGGTCGACTGCATGGGCATCGGCCGCGGCAGTCTCTACGCCACCTTCGGCGACAAGCACAGCCTCTTCGTCAAAGCGCTTCGCCGCTACGACAAGCATTACCGCAAGGATTGGGCCGATCGCCTGCGGGCAACGAAAGCGCCCAGAGAAGCTATACTGACGGCCTTCAGCGAGGTCTTGGCCTGCGCACTTGATGAGGGTCAGTCTGAAGGCTGCCTCCTCGTCAACACCTCGCTCGAACTTTCGCCTCATGACGACGAAGTCGGTGTGATCGTCAGCAATTGCTTCGAGGAAATGGAACGGTTCTTCAAAGAGCAGCTTGAAAAAGGCAAGGAGACAGGCGAGATCCCCGCCGATCTGTCATCCGATCAGACGGCAAAATCACTGCTGGCGCTTCTCGTCGCCCTTCGCGTGTTCTCACGCTCCAGGCGCGATCCTGCGTTGTTCAGATCACTGGCGGATCAGGCCGAAGCCCTGATAAGCTGAACCTCAGGGTTTCAGCGTCGAGCGAATCTTGATTTCGTGGGTCAGGGTCCGGTGGACCGGGCAGCGATCGGCGATTTCCAGCAGCCGCTGACGCTGCTCCTCGTCGAGATCGCCCTCGAAGGTCAAAACCCGACTGATCTCGTCGAGCTTGCCTGACTTGGTCTCGCAGTCCGCGCAATCCTCGGCGTGGATCTTTTGATGCTCCAGATGAACGTCGACACCGGTTAGCGGCCACCCTTTCCGTTCCGCATACATGCGCACCGTCATCGATGTGCAGGCGCCGAGTCCGGCAAGAACATAGTCATACGGGCCGGGACCGAGATCGTCGCCGCCGAGCTTTTTAGGCTCATCCGCAATCAGGTGATGCCTGCCGGTCCTGACCGATTGAGTGAACTTGCCGCTTCCCGTTTCGCTGACCAGGACCTCGCCCGGCGCAACCTCCTGCCCGCCAGCAGACGCCTCAATCTCCGGCAGGTAGCGATCGGCCCAGGCAGCGAGCACATTGGCGACATAGAGAGCGTCGGCCCGGCGGCTCAGCAGATGATCGGCTTTATCAAGCGAAACGAAGCTTTTGGGATGCTTCGCTGTCTTGAAGATTTCCTGCGCATTCTCGATGCCCACGGTCTGGTCGAGTGGCGCGTGGAAGATGAGAAGCGCTTTCCTGAGCGACGCGATATTATGAACCGCCTGCTGGTTCTCGATGTCCTCCAGGAACTGCTTCTTGATCTTGAAGTTCCGCCCGCCGAGCTTGACCTCAGCTTCGCCGGTTGCCTCGATTTCGGCTTTGGCACCGTCAAACAGATGACCGACATGGCCGGGATCGAAAGGAGCCCCGATGGTCGCGACCGCGACAGCTTCAGGCACATGCTGGGCTGCAGCGAGCACGGCAGCACCGCCTAGGGAATGGCCGATCAGGATCCTTGGAGCCTCGATCTTCTCGCGCATGAAGTCAGCGGCTGCGACCAGGTCATTGACATTGGACGAGAAATTCGTGTTCGCGAACTCCCCTTCGCTGGCGCCGAGCCCGGTAAAATCGAAGCGCAGCACGGCAAAACCGAGTTCAGCCAGGCCCTGGCTGATGCGCGAGGCCGCGAAGATGTCTTTGGAGCAGGTAAAGCAATGGGCGAAGAGCGCCGTGGCTTTCGGCTCACCCGCGGGCAGCTCGAGCCTTGCCGCAAGCTGCTCGCCTTGAGCATTGGTAAAGCTGATATTTTCGCTCTGATTAGCCATCCCGCACTCCTCATCCGGTATCAAACCGGCCTATCGCTATGATCCCCGGCTGCCGCAGCTACAGTGCAAAGCCGGTCGTATGGAATTTGCGATCCAGCTAACACTGAAGTGGCGCTATTGATCAAATCACCGCTTCGTCAACGCGAAGGACGTCATTGATCATTTGGCCAAGAAATTTTACCGTCTGACCAACGATCTGGCGATCGGCCTCGATCTCGTAAGGAAAAAAGGAATACTCATGGCAGCCCCCGGCGAAAATCTGCGTATCAACGGCGATCGGCTCTGGGATTCGATCCACGAGATGGCAAAAATCGGACCCGGCGTGGCCGGAGGCAACAACCGGCAGACGCTGACCGACGAGGATGCCGAGGGGCGGCGTCTGTTTCAGCGCTGGTGCGAGGCCGAAAACCTGGAGATGGGCCTGGACAAGATGGGCAACATGTTCGCAAGGCGCGAGGGCACGGATCCGGACGCGCTTCCCGTCATGGTCGGCTCCCATCTGGACACCCAGCCGACCGGCGGGCGCTATGACGGTATTTTAGGCGTGCTGGGCGGGCTGGAGGTTATCCGTACCCTGAACGAGCTGAACATCAAGACCAAGCATCCGATTGTCGTGGTCAACTGGACCAATGAGGAGGGGACCCGCTTCGCGCCGGCGCTGCTGTCATCCGGTGTGTTCGCCGGCGTCAATGATCTGGAATGGGCCTATGCCCGCGAGGATGCGGAGGGCAAGAAGGTCGGCGACGAGTTGAAGCGCATCGGCTTCATGGGCGACGAGGAGGTCGGCGCCCGCAAGATGAAGGCGTTCTACGAGCTTCATATCGAGCAGGGGCCGATCCTCGAGGATGAGAATATCGAGGTGGGCGTGGTCACCCATGGCCAGGGTCTGAAATGGATCCAGGTGACCCTCACCGGCCGGGAAAGCCACACCGGCTCGACACCGATGCCCAAACGCCTGAACGCCGGTCTTGGCATGGCGCGCATCACCGAACTGGTCGACGAGATCGCGCTTAGCCACGCTCCCCATGCGGTGGGCGCCATCGGCCATTGCGACGTCTACCCCAACTCCCGAAACGTGATCCCGGGAAAGTGTGTCTTTACCATCGACTTTCGCACCCCGGACAAGGCGATCCTCGACGACATGGTGGCGCGACTGGACAAGGGTGCCAGGAAAATCGCCGGTGACATGGGACTAGGCATCGAGATCGAGGTCGTCGGAGAATTCGATCCGGTGACGTTCGATGAGGGCTGTGTCAGCGCCGTCCGCGCCGCCGCCGTCCGGCTCGGCTACAGCCATCGCGATATCATCTCGGGCGCCGGACACGACGCCTGCCTGATCAACCGCGTAGCACCGACATCGATGGTGATGTGCCCCTGCAAGGACGGGCTCAGTCATAACGAGGCCGAGGATATCACCAAGGAATGGTCCACCGCAGGCGCCGAAGTGTTGTTCCATGCCGTGGTCGAAACCGCCGAAATCGTAGGGTAGCCGGGTGGCGAGGCGCCAAGGCCTTTACAAGAACAAGAGGGTAACATGAGCAAAGTCATCAAGGGTGGAACCATCGTTGCCGCGGATCGGACCTATGAGGCCGACATTCTGGTCGAGGGCGAGAAGATCGCCGAAATCGGCCCTGACCTTAAAGGCGACGAAGTGGTCGATGCGTCCGGCGCTTACGTGATCCCGGGCGGCATCGATCCTCACACCCATATGGAAATGCCCTTCATGGGCACCCGCGCTGCCGAGACTTTCGAGAGCGGAACCTTCGCTGCTGCTTCGGGCGGCACCACCATGCTGGTGGATTTCGTGCTGCCCGGCGAGGACGGCTCGCTCCTGAACGCGATCGATGATTGGGACAGCCGGTCTGCGCCTCAGATCTGCACCGACATCTCCTACCACATGGCGATCACCGGCTGGTCCGAGACCATCTTCAACGAGATGGCGGAGGTCGTGGAAAAGCGCGGCATCAACACCTTCAAGCATTTCATGGCTTACAAGGGCGCGTTGATGATCGAGGACGACGAGATGTACGCGTCCTTCCAGCGCTGTGCAGCGTTGGGCGCCCTCCCCCTGGTTCACGCCGAAAACGGGGACATCGTGGCGGAGTTACAAAAAAAATATATGGAGAACGGCACCACCGGCCCCGAGGGGCATGCCTTCTCACGCCCGCCCGAGGTCGAGGGTGAAGCCGCCAACCGCGCGATCATGATCGCCGATGCCGCAGGCGTGCCGGTCTACATCGTTCACACCTCCTGCGAGCAGGCCCATGAGGCGATCCGGCGGGCCAGGCAAAAGGGCATGCGCGTCTACGGCGAGCCGCTCATCCAGCATCTGACCTTGGATGAGACCGAATACTTCAACAAGGATTGGGACTACGCCGCACGCCGGGTGATGTCCCCGCCATTTCGCTCCAAACAGCACCAGGACGGCCTTTGGGCTGGTCTCCAGGCGGGCTCGCTGCAGGTGGTCGCCACCGATCACTGCGCCTTCACCACCGAGCAAAAGCGCATGGGGCTCTCAGGCTTTCCGATGATCCCCAATGGCACCGGCGGTCTCGAAGACCGGCTTGCCATGCTCTGGACCCAGGGCGTCGACACCGGGCGCCTCACCCCCAACGAGTTCGTCGCCGTCACCTCCACCAACATCGCGCAGATCCTCAACATCTACCCGCAAAAAGGCGCCCTTCTTCCCGGTGCCGATGCGGATATTTGCGTCTGGGATCCGAGCATCAAGAAAACCATCTCGGCGACCAACCAGAAATCGATCATCGACTACAATGTGTTCGAGGGCAAAGAAGTCACGGCGCAGGCGCGCTACACCCTGTCCCGCGGCGAGGTCATTTGGGCCTACGGCCAAAATTCGGAAGCCCGACCCGGGCGGGGCAAGTTTGTAAAACGCCCCCCCTTCCCCGCCGTCAACAAAGCACTCTCCAAATGGAAGGAACTCACAGCCCCCCGCACCGTCCAGCGCGATCCCACCAACATCCCCTCCGGCGTCTGACCGCCGCCGGCGGTCGGGAGACTTGCTTGTTGCTGGGCCACTGCTGGCCGTGCTCCGCCTGGCTGCGATGTGGCCCAGCGGAAGCTTTCAGCCGAGTGCCGTCGGCTTTCATCTGATGCAGAGGTGACGTTGCAACACCAATCACCGCAAGACGGCTCATCCGCCCCCCAGGAGCAACGAGGTTCAGTAGACCCTGCCGGGGGCCGCGGCACAGTTATCCGTGCCGAGGGTCTCGGCCTGACGTTCGAGACGGGGGATGGGGCGGTTCATGCGCTGTCGGATGTCGATCTCACCATCGGCAAGGGCGACTTCGTGTCGTTCATCGGGCCGTCCGGCTGCGGCAAGACCACCCTGCTCCGAGTGATCGCGGATCTGGAGCACCCGACCGCCGGTTCGATCACCGTGAACGGTGTAACGCCTGAGGCCGCTCGCCTCGATCGGGCCTATGGCTATGTGTTTCAGGCAGCGGGGCTGTATCCCTGGCGGACCATCGCCGGCAATGTGCGACTGCCGCTGGAGATCATGGGCTATTCCAAGGACGAACAGCGACGGCGCGTCGATCATACGCTGGACCTCGTCAATCTGGCCGGTTTCGAAAAGAAATTTCCCTGGCAGCTCTCCGGCGGAATGCAGCAGCGCGCGTCGATTGCCCGGGCGCTGGCGTTCGATGCCGACATCCTGCTGATGGACGAGCCGTTCGGCGCCCTCGACGAGATCGTGCGCGATCATCTGAACGAGCAGCTTTTGGACCTCTGGGCGCGCACGAAAAAAACCATCGCCTTCGTCACCCACTCGATCCCGGAGGCGGTTTTTCTGTCCACCAAGATCGTGGTGATGTCGCCCAGACCCGGGCGGATCATCGACGTGATCACCTCGACTCTGCCGGCGGAGCGGCCCCTCGACATTCGCGAAACGCCGGAATTCCTGGCCATCGCGCATCGGGTCCGCGACGGCCTTCGTGCCGGCCACAGCTATGAGCTCTGACATTTTTGGTCGGGCCGGGCCGGTGGCCGTCATCCTGGCGGCGATCCTGGTCGTTTGGTACGCAGCGGCCGTGCTGCTGAACGCCCCTTGGGAACGAGACCAGGCCGCACGCGCGGAGAAGACACTCGGCATGTCAGAGCTGATCGTCGGCACCATGGCGCAGGAGCGCCCTGTCCTCCCAGCTCCTCATCAGGTCGCAACCGAAATCTGGAATACCACCGCCGGCAAGAAAATAACCTCGAAGCGATCGCTTCTTCTATCACGGCTGGGTCACCCTTTCGGCAACGCTTCTCGGCTTCGTCATGGGCACGGTCCTCGGCATCCTCCTGGCGGTTGCCATCGTTCACAACCGGGCGGCCGACATGAGCGTCATGCCCTGGATTATCGCGAGCCAAACCGTGCCGATCCTGGCGATAGCACCGATGATCATCGTTGTCCTGAACGCCATCGGCCTCTCCGGTCTGCTGCCCAAGGCGTTTATCTCGACCTATCTCAGCTTCTTCCCGGTGGTGGTCGGTATGGTGAAGGGCCTGCGCAGCCCCGATCGGCTGCAGCTCGATCTGCTCTCAACGTACAGCGCCACGGCCTGGCAGACCTTCTGGAAGCTTCGCTGGCCCGCCTCCGTACCGTTCCTCTTCACCTCCATGAAAGTCGCGATCGCCATCTCGCTGGTCGGCGCGATCGTCGGCGAATTGCCGACCGGCGCCGTTGCCGGTCTCGGGGCGAGGCTGCTCGCCGGCAGCTATTACGGCCAAACGATTCAGATCTGGTCCGCCCTGATCGCAGCAGCGGTCCTGGCCGGCTGCCTGGTGGGCCTGGTGGGCCTTGCCAACCGCCTGGTCCTGAAACGCATGGGCCAGACGGCATCATGATGTTCGGGGCCATCGCATTCCTGACCGCTATTGCCGCACTCTGGACATTGCCATCGGGCGTAGCCGCCATCCCCGTTGCGCTCACCCTGATCGCCGGCGGCAGTGCCTGGATCACCAACAACCGCCTGGCGGCCGTTCGGACGACCTCGCCCGGCCATGCGCAGATCATCGGTTTGGCCGTTCCGATGCTGTTCGGGGCGACGCTGCTCCTCTTCTGGGAAGTCTTGACCCGCGCCTTCGACGTGCCGACCGTGCTCCTGCCGCCTCCATCGATGATCGCCGCACGCTTCGCCGCATCGCTCAGCATCCTTTGGGCCGATTTTCAGCAGACCTTCCTGAAGGCCGTCCTGATCGGCTATGCCATCGGCTGCGGCGCCGGCTTTCTAACGGCACTCGCCATCGACCGGTCCCCCTTTCTGCAGCAAGGCCTGCTGCCGATCGGCAATCTGGTGGCGGCCCTGCCGATTGTCGGCATTGCCCCGATCATGGTGATGTGGTTCGGCTTCGACTGGCCTTCCAAGGCGGCCGTGGTGATCATCATGGTGTTCTTCCCGATGCTGGTGAACACCGTCGAAGGCCTGCGTGCTGCAACCGTCGAACAAAAGGATCTCATGCACACTTATGCCGCCGGCTATTGGCAGACCTTGCTCAAGTTGAGGCTGCCGGCGGCTGCCCCCTTTATCTTCAATGCGCTCAAGATCTGCTCGACCCTGGCGCTCATCGGAGCGATCGTCGCGGAGTTCTTCGGCACGCCGATCGTCGGCATGGGCTTTCGCATCTCCACCGAGGTCGGCCGGATGAATGTCGATATGGTCTGGGCGGAAATCGTGGTGGCGGCGCTGGCGGGCTCCGCCTTCTATGGTATGGTCGCGCTGATCGAGCGCGCCATCACCTTCTGGCATCCCTCGATGCGAGGGAACTCATAAGAAGAAACAGGAGAGGAAACAACTGATGAGACTGTTGACGACGACCGCGATCCTTAGCGCGTTTGCCCTCGGCTCCAGCATGGCCTCGGCGGCTGATCAGGTGACCCTGCAGCTCAAATGGGTCACGCAGGCGCAATTCGCCGGCTATTACGTTGCCGCCGACAAGGGATTTTACACGGAAGAAGATCTCGAGGTCGAGATCAAACCCGGCGGCCCGGATATCGCCCCGCCTCAAGTGATCGCCGGCGGCGGTGCCGATGTGATCATCGACTGGATGCCGTCAGCCCTTGCCTCCAGGGAGAAGGGTGTTGCGCTGGTCAATATCGCGCAGCCGTTCAAATCCTCGGGCATGATGCTGACCTGCCTCAAGGAAACCGGGATTGCGCAGCCTGAAGACTTCAAGGGCAAGACGCTTGGTGTCTGGTTCTACGGCAATGAATACCCGTTTCTTTCCTGGATGAGCCAGCTCGGCATTGCGACCGATGGCTCGGACGGCGGCGTCAATGTCCTGAAGCAGGGCTTCAATGTCGACCCGCTCCTGCAAAAGCAGGCGGACTGCATCTCCACCATGACCTACAACGAATATTGGCAGATCATCGATGCCGGCATCGCCGAAGACGATCTGGTGGTGTTCAAATATGAGGACCAGGGCGTTTCCACCCTGGAAGACGGGCTTTACGTGCTCGAAGAGAACCTCGGCGACGAGGCCTTCGTCGACAAGATGACCCGCTTCGTGCGCGCCTCGATGAAGGGCTGGAAATACGCTGAGGAAAACCCGGACGAAGCCGCCGAAATCGTGCTCGACAACGACGCCACGGGTGCGCAGACCGAAAAGCACCAAAAGCGCATGATGGGCGAAATCGCGAAGCTCACGGCAGGTTCCAATGGCGCCCTCGATCCTGCAGACTACGAGCGCACCGTAAAGACGCTCCTGCAGAGTGAAAGCGATCCGGTGATCACCAAGGAGCCGGAAGGCGCTTGGACCCACACTATCACCGACAAGGCCCTTTAGGCACAGGCCGCGCCGGGCCGATAACATCGACCGGTGCGGCCAGCCTCAACCTTCCCGTTTTGCCTTAGAGGCGCTATCATGACGCGATGGTGTTACCCTGGCGCAGAATAGCCACCTATGCGGTGCGCAAGCTTGCCTCCAATCCGGAGGCGCGGGCCAAGGCGGCCGATGTTGCTCGACAGGTCGGGCAGGAAGCCAAGCGCATCGCCGACGATCCGAACCGCGCACGCGCCGCCGGCCGGGCGACCCGCCGATTGGCCGAACAGCTTCGCCGAAAATTTCAAGCTGAAGATTAAGCGACGTCAGATCAGGCTTTCCAGACGGCGACATCGCAAGCGCCGAGTTCGCTGCCGCCGAGCAGGAACGATGTCCCCTCCGGTGCCGGTGTTTTCTCCGGTTCGGGACCGGTGTTGAAGGCAAAGATCAGATTGCCACGGCGCCGCATGCGCACCCGTTCGGGCAAGCGCCTGACTTCGATGTCGAGATCGGTGAGGATGGCCTCGAGATAGTCCATCAGAAAAGCCTCGTCCGGCCAGAAACCAAGATAGTGCCAACGCTCGGACCGGTAGATCGCACCGCCACCGCCGACGAATCGGCCGGCGGCCTCGAGCTCGCTCTCGATATCCTCCTGCCAGGCGGCGACCGGATAGACGGTATTGTTCCAAGTCACGCCCGCATTGAAGCCGGGCGGCAGGCTCGCGACCCGGGCAACCTTGAGCGGCAGCCATTGTTGCAGCCCTCCCGGCGGCAGCGGCTCCGGGATCTGCAGGTCGCTGGTCTTGCTGCCCGATCTTGGTCCGACGAGCACGGTCCCTTCAAAGGCCGACAGGACTTCTTCGGCCGCTTCCGAAATGACCGGCAGGCTCGGCATCAGGACCAGATCGTAGGCTGAGAGGTTCGCACCCGGACGGAGAACGTCCACATCCTGCCCGAGCCGCCGGCAGGCTGTGTAGAAGCCGAGATTGAGCTTCTTAAGATCACAACCCGCCCCTTGCGGCTGGATATCGTAGAGCCAGTGCGACTGATCATCGGTAATGAGGGCAATCTTGGCCGCCCGCGTCGTCTCACCGTCCAAGGCGAGTTTTTGGAGATCTTCTCGAACGGCCTGTACTTCGGCCAAAGCGGCGGCAGGCTCGCCATCCGGTCTCAACAGGCCGGCATGCATCTGTTCTTGAGCAAAGGGCACTTGGCGCCAGCGGAAATAGCTGACGACTTCAGCCCCATGGGCAAGTGCCTCCAGGGTCCAGAGCCGTACCATGTTCGGCGCCGGTATCGGGTTATGATCGGCCCAGTTCACCGGTCCAGGCTGCTGCTCCATGACCCAAAACCGGCCATCGTCCTTGGTCCCGCGATAGAGATCATGATGATAGGCAGCGATATCCGGATGGCCGGTGGCTGCCAGCTCGGCTCTGGTCTCTCGATCCAGGCCCATGCGCTGATCGGTAAAACCGAGGGGATAGCTGTCCCAGGTGATCACGTCCAAGTCGCGGGCAAGGGCCGCGTGGTCGAAATCGTGAAACAGTCCCATAGCGTTGTGGCTGACGAATCGTTCCGGAGAATGCTGCCGGATGATCTCGGCCTGCATGCGATTATAGTCGATTACCTGATCGGAGGAAAAACGCCGGTAATCCAGGAGATGGGACGGGTTGGCTTCGGTCACGGTCTGGTGCGGCAGGCCGATCTGGTTGAAGTCGGCATAGTCCTGGCTCCAGAACGCCGTGCCCCAAGCCTGGTTCAGCCTCTCGATCGATCCGTGCCGGCGCATCAGCCAGCGCTGGAAGGCCAACCGGCAGTGGGGCGCATAGGACAGGACCGTGTCATGGCAACCATATTCATTGTCGAGCTGCCAGCCGACCACGGCCGGGTGATCGCCATAGCGTTTCGCGATCTGCAGGCAGATCCGCGCGGTTTCCTGGCGCCATGACGAGCTGGTGAAGCAATAATGCCGTCTCGACCCGAAACGCCTTGCCTGTCCATCGCTTCCCCAGGCGAGAATATCGGGCCGCTGATTGACCAGCCATTTGGGCGGTGCCGCGGTCGGCGTGCCGAGGACGACCTGAAGGCCGGCCATGTTCAAGACCTCGAGAGCCCTGTCCAGCCACGCCCAGTCAAACTGGTCCCTGGCCGGTTCCAGGCGGCTCCACGCAAACTCGCCGATCCGGACGAAGCGAATGCCCAAATCCGCCATCATGGCAGCGTCTACCGGCCAGCGATCCTCCGGCCAATGTTCAGGGTAGTAACAGACGCCCAGCAACCTTGCACCTCATGTCCCAGTTTTGCGGCTGGCTAGCCTACGAGGGCCAAACACCTCTCACAATGGTCAACCATGCCGACAATACCCTTCAGCGCGGGGCTGTGCTTGGAGTGTGGTATCAAGATCACGGCCGGGCGAGCGCTTCATCTTGAATTGAACTCGAAGATAGGTGATCTAAGTCTTCGTTGTATGCCGTCAGCCCTGATATGTTTGTTTCAATCATTTTCCCATGAGGGGTACAGAAGATGAAAGGATGGATGAGGATTTCGCCAGCTTTCGTCCTGCTGGCCGGTCTTGCCGCCTGCCAAACCGCGCCGGTCACCGGACGAAGCCAGCTCATTTTGGTCGACGACGCCCAGGTGCAGGCACTCGGCCTGCAAGCCTATCAGGAGATGAAGAGTAAACAGCCTCTCTCCCGCGACCGGTCCCTCAACAGCCGCGTGCAGCAGGTGGGCCGCGATATCGCTAGAATAAGCCCCAAGCCGGACTGGAATTGGGAGTTCAGCCTGTTCGAGGATGACAGCCCCAACGCGTTCGCGCTTCCGGGCGGCAAGGTCGGCGTGAATACCGGTCTGTTCAAGGCCGCCAAGAATGATGACCAGCTTGCCGCGGTGATCGGGCATGAGGTCGCCCATGCGATCGCCAGGCATGGCGCAGAGCGCATGTCCCAAGGCCGGGTCGCTCAGGTCGGCGGGGCGGCGGTCGGCCTGGCGACCGGCAGCCAAGCCTATACCAGCGCTTATGCCGCTCTGGCGCAAGTCGGCTTCATGCTGCCCAACAGCAGAACGCAGGAGTCCGAAGCCGATCATATCGGTCTGCTCTATATGGCCGAGGCCGGCTACGACCCGCGCGCCGCCGTTGACCTCTGGCAGAACATGCAGAAGCTCGGCGGCAACGGCCCGTTGGAATGGATGTCGACCCATCCCTCACCGGGCAATCGCATTGCCCGGCTAAAGGAACTCATGCCGGAAGCCTTGGCGGTCTATCAGAAGAACAGGCGCTGATACCGGGTGGTTGTTAGAAGGGGGGCGCGGGCTGGTTCCGTTTGATCGGAAAATGCTTTAATCGACCGGGCGCCGCCTCATCCTTGCTCCGGCTCCAGCTTCTCCAGCAGGGCTTCGGCGGCGGCCTGCTCCGCCTGGCGCTTGGAACTGGCGGATGCGTTCATCGGAGCAAAGCCGGCAAGGGCCACCTGAACCTCGAAATGCGGGGCATGCGCCGGGCCTTCGGTCTTGGTGAGGCTGTAGGCGGGAAGACCGAACCCTCTTGCCTGGGCCCATTCCTGAAGCGCTGTCTTGGCGTCTCTGGGCGGGCGGTCCATGACGTTGACATGGGCTTCCCATTTGTCACGGATGAAGGTTTCAGGAACGCTCAGCCCGGCGTCCAGATAGAGCGCGCCGATCAACGCTTCGAGAGCGTCGGCGAGAATGGACGGGTTGGTCTTGCCTTTGCCGGCTTCTTCGCTTCGGGCGAAAGTCAGCATGTGACCAAGCCCCATATCGCCGGCGATCGCAGCCAATGTTTCCCGCCTGACCAGCCCGGCATGGCGGCGCGACAGCGGCCCCTCGTCTTCATTGGGAAAACGGGCGATCAAAAGATGGGCGATCACGAGCCCCAGAACCCGATCGCCGAGAAACTCCAGCCTCTGATTGTTGCGTGGTGAGTGTTTGCCGCGCCTGGTTGCGCTGGGATGGGTCAGCGCTTCCTGCAACAGGCTCCGGTCGCTGAATTGATGGCCGACCAAAGTCTCAACTCTGGCCATTGAATCCGCCATGGCGCTAGTCGATCAGGTTGAGCAGCCGACTGTAGCGGATGGTCGTCGGCCAATTCCAAAATTCCCAAAACCGGGCACTGCCGTTGGTTGAAAAGAAGATAACCTCGGCCCGGCCTACCAAATTCTCCAACGGGACGAATCCGACCTTGGCGCGGCTGTCCAGCGAGTTGTCCCGATTGTCGCCCATCGCGAAAACGTGATCCTCGGGGACCAGGAAAACCTCGGTATTGTCGAAATCGCCGCGCCCCTCGGCCTTCCAGTCCAGCACTTCATAACTGACATCGCCGTCGCCATCGTCTCCTTCGAAGACGGGCATGGTTTCCTGGAAGCGCTTGATAGGCTGGACACTATGGCCATCGTCATCGAGAAAATCCTCGAGCTCGACGCGCGGCACCTCGACGTCGTTCACGAACAGCACGCCGCCTTTCACCTGAATGCGGTCTCCGGGGAGCCCAACGATCCGCTTGATATAGTCGGTCTTGTTGTTGGACGGCAGCTTGAAGACGGCGACATCACCCCTTTCCGGCAGAGCACCGAACAACCGGCCGCTGCCGACTGGCGGGCTGAACGGCAAGGAATGGCGCGAATACCCATAGGCGAACTTGGAAACGAACAGGTAATCGCCGATCAGCAAGGTCGGCTTCATCGAGCCGGACGGAATGTTGAAAGGCTCGTAGAGAAATGTACGTACAATGACGGCGATAAATACCGCATAGATCACCGTCCGCACGGTTTCCCACATGCCATTTTCTCTTGAGCTTTTAGACAAGGCCACTCGGTTCACAGTTCAGGACTCACTTGGCAGGAACACGATGCCGGCCCACAAAACAACCTGGCGGAACCGGAATTTGCTTGCCTGCTACGGGAGAGAAGGGAAGATCTCAGCGTTTTCAGCGCGGAGATTAGCCAAGCTGCCAAGTCAGGTAAAGTGAACTGCGCATGATTTTATCAACAAGTGTATCTGAGAGCACTGTCCGTTGCCCGATCAGCACTAATAATCACCATGCCATGGGCATAAGGCGGCTCATCAGTGAGGCTAAGATCGATCCTCGGCACCCATCCCTCGGGCAGAAGCTCCATCAGCCGCTGCTCGGCCCCTCCGGTCAAGGTTAGAAAGGGCTGACCGCTGGGCATGCTTTCAACGCCGATATCCCGCCAAAAAACCCCCCGTCTGAACCCGGTGCCGAGAGCCTTGGCACAGGCTTCCTTGGCGGCATAACGTTGGGCGAAGGCGGCGGCCGGTTTCGCCCTGCCCCCCGCTTTCTCACGCTCCTTGGCCGTGAACACCCGGTCCAGGAAGCGATCACCGAAACGCTCGAGGGTTCGCTCGATCCGCCGAATATCGATGAGATCCGTGCCAACCCCCAAAATCATTGCATCCCCTCGAACAAAAAAGCGCCCTGATCACCACCAGCCTGATCCTGCAGCGGCAAAGCAAGCCTGAAACGCTAGAGCATTTTCCGATCAAACGGAACCAGCCCGCTTCCCCTCCCAACTGTCGCGATGGAAAAAGTGCAGGAAGCCTTTCCAAGAAAAGCTTGCATGGCCCCCGGATCTCTTGGCGCATTTAGCGGTGGCAGTGGGAACCTAATGATGTGGTCACACCACTAGCTGGCGCAGCTTTCCGAACGCACCGCAGGCGCTGTCGGCGCCATGTCGGACCTATTCGCGCGTTGCTGAGCGCGCCTTTCGCGGCGGCGAAGCCTGGCCTCCTGATAGGCATTGATGGCTCGCGCCAGGGGGAAATACGTAACCGCACCGGCAACCAGGGCCAGCGGGATACTGCCGATGAGCATTGGCCAGATCAGGGCGCGAAGATCGATCAAAACCTGTTTCAGGGCCGCCCAGGAAGCCTCGCCGGTCAGGATCGGCCAAACCAGATTGCCGAGATCGGCGACGATATGCTTGAACATCGTGACCGCCGGCCAGGGTGCCGCTTCGGCGCTGCCCAGCATCATTTGCCCGACTTTGTAGGTCGCGAGCCAGATGATGGGAAAGGTCCAGGGGTTGCCGACAACCGTCCCGACGGCAGCGGCAATGACATGGCCTCTCAGGATCAAGGCGAGCAGAATCGAGAGGACGATATGGAAGCCCACAAAGGGGGTGAACGAAATGGCGGCGCCGCAGGCAAAGCCAGCCGCAATGCTATGGGCCGTGCCCGAAAGCCTGGTAAGGCGCATGAGGAAGTACACGCCAAGGCGCCGCCAGCCCATAGACGGCCATAGCCAGCCTTTCAAGCGGGCCCAAAGGGGGAGCTCTTTCCTTCGACCAAACACAGCGCCCTCAGTTATCGATTATATTTCTTAAACTTCAATGACCGACGGCAAAATCTTTTGCCCAAAGCGCCCCCTGTTGCCGATTGAAGACATCGGGAAGCCGGATTGGCGGCTACTCTTGCTTCCCTTCGACCGCGGCAGGCCTCGATCCAAGCCCAAAAACACGGCCCCGCCCTAGTCAAGGTGGCGCCTCGGGCATGAAACGACCAGCCCATGGTGATCATCCCGGGCAGAAAAAGAGGAACATCAAGGCGATGAAAGGCGCTGTTTCGGGGATGACGTCCCGGCTCAGCCCTCGGCGCGCTTTACCGATTCAACGACGCCGGTGGTCTGCAGGCCGGCAAGAATTCGCTCGAGCTGATCAACATTCGAGACCTCGATGTCGATGATGACCTCGAATACATCCGGCGACTTCGCCCCAAATCTGATGTCGGTAATATTGCCGCCGAGCTGGCCGATCTGCGTGCTCACCATCCCGAGGCTGCCGGGCTGATGGCGGCTGAGAAGGCTGATCCTGGCAACTGCACGCGCCTCCTGGTGGTCCGGGTTCCAGGCAAGATCCAGCCAGCGGTCGCTGTCCTCGGCCTTCCGCGCCAGGGTTGCGCAGTCACTGCGGTGAACAGCCACCGCCCGGCCGCTTCGAACGACACCGACGATCGCATCGCCGGGAATTGGCCGGCAACAGCCGGCAAAGCTGATCGCCATGCCCGGCAAGAGCCCGGTCACCATGGCCTCGCGGCCATCAGGAGCAGGCTGCGGCCTCGGCCGGCGAAGGGGGATGACCTTTTTCTCGACCGGCCGGCCAGCGGGCGGTTCCATGGCACGCCGGTTTCGGCGGAGGGCATCGAGGACGACCCTGGGCCTAAGCGTGCCTTCGCCGATCGCAGCCATCAAATCGTCGACCGACTTCTGCTCGAAGCTCTTCAGGAGATCCCGCAGTTGCCGCTCATCGATGTCGATCTGCTCACGCCGGGCCGCCGACTGCAGCATATCACGGCCATGATCGATGTAGTCCTTCTGCTGACGGGTCCGAAGGTGCCGCCTGATCTGGCTGCGGGCCTTACCGGTCACGACGAAGCGTTCCCAGGCCGGCGAGGGCCCGGCTCCCTTGCCGGTAATGATCTCGACCTGATCGCCATTATCAAGCCGCGTACGCAGAGGAACCAGCCGTCCGTTGACCTTGGCGCCGACCACCATGTCGCCGACCTCCGAATGGACGGCATAGGCAAAGTCGACCGGCGTGCCGCCCCGGGGAAGCGCGATCAGATCTCCCTTGGGCGTGAAGCAGAAAACCTGGTCCTGAAACATCTCGAGCTTGGTGTGCTCGAGGAACTCATCCAGCCCGGAGGCATGTTCCAGAATCTCCAAAAGGCCCCTGATCCACTGATACTGCCGGCCGTCGGTCTGCCTTCGCTCCTGCTTGTAGGCCCAATGCGCCGCAACCCCGAGATCGGCGATCTCATGCATCTCCCGTGTGCGAATCTGCACCTCGATACGACGCTGCTCGGGGCCGAAGATCGTGGTGTGCAGGGATCGATAACCATTAGGTTTCGGCGTGCTGATGAAGTCCTTGAACCGTTCGGGCACCATCGCATAGTGGCCGTGAATGACCCCGAGAGCCGCATAACAATTCGGCACCGTGTCCACCAGGATCCGAAAGGCCATGATATCGGAGAGTTCTTCGAAGCTGATATTCTTCCGCTTCATTTTCCGCCAGATCGACAGCGGCGATTTCTCCCGCCCCATGATCTCGACTTCCAGACCGGCCTCGGTCAGGGTGGCCCTCAATCCGGCGACGATGCGATCGATCAGGTTGTTGTCGTGCTTTCTGAGCTGGCTGAGACGATTGCGCACCGATTCGCGCGCATCCGGCCAAAGCGCGGCGAACGCTAGATCATCCAGTTCGTCCTTCATCTCCTGCATGCCGATGCGCTCGGCCAGCGGCGCGTAGATCTCCTGAGTCTCGCTCGCGATCCGCCGGCGTTTTTCCGGCTTCTTGATGTAATGCAGCGTGCGCATGTTATGCAGGCGATCCGCGAGCTTCACGATCAGCACGCGGATGTCGTCGGACATGGCCAACAGGAGTTTTCGAAAATTCTCCGCCTGGGCGTTCTCGACCGACTGCAGTTCGAGCTTGGTCAGCTTGGTCACGCCATCGACGAGGAAGCATATCTCCTCGCCGAACAGATATTTGATGTCGTCGAGTGTAACGCTGGTGTCTTCGACGGTATCGTGCAGGAGGGCCGTTGCGATCGAGGCGCTGTCCAGCCCGAGCTTGGCCAGGATGCCCGCAACCTCGACCGGATGAGAAAAATAGGGATCGCCGGACGCCCTGACCTGGGCGCCATGGGCCTTCAGGGCATAGACATAAGCGCGGTTGAGCAAGTCTTCGTCGACGGCCGGATCATACTGACGAACCCGTTCGACCAATTCGAACTGCCGCATGATCTGCCGCCTTTGCGGCGTGCGTGAAGGCGTTGTGCTTGTTGGTTCAGTCGTGGGAAGCGGTTGTTGTACCGTTTCCAAGGCCTCTACCCGCCTGTCCTCGCCGTCAGTCGTTCACCGGGGGCTCATCGGCGAAGGATCCAAGTTCCGCCACGGTGGATGTCTGCTCCATCATCGGGTCAACAGGTGCCGACATGCTGGTGTCTTCGATGGCCGGCCCATGGTAGCCCGGCAGTAGATCGTCTTCCTCGTCCGGCTGATCGTCGATTTGCACATGACGGCGCAATCCGTGGATCAATTCGTATCGAAGATGATCGAGATCCACGGTCTCATCGGCAATCTCACGGAGGGCCACGACGGGGTTCTTGTCATTGTCGCGGTCCACGGTCAGCGGGGCGCCTGCGGAAATATCGCGTGCGCGTTGCGCCGAGAGCATGACCAAGTCGAAACGATTTGGTACTTTAAGCACGCAGTCTTCGACGGTAATACGGGCCATCTAGCTTTTCTCCGATCGACTTTAACGTCCATTATCTTACATGTAACCCAGCATCGAAACAGGGGCAACAAGGCGTTTGCGATAGGCGCAAAAAGGGGATGCGCGAACACGTCGCACCCCCGGCCTCGCCTGGAAGCTGGCGAGCTGTCCAATCCTCCAATGTATGACGTTTGCAGCCGGAATCAAGGCAAAGATGCGTGCTTTGCTTACCAGGGTATGGGCTGTATGACGCCAGGGTTGCTTTAGGCGAGACTTATAAAGTATGGTTGGATTGATTGCCGTTTTCTATGATAGGGGCATGTTGACCGGGATGAGGCAGGAGCGGTTGCGGTAAAAAGGTCCAATTTGATTTCGTGTCTTGCCACGTCACTGGCAAATCATCATTTCTACGGCTTGCTGACGATCTGAATTGGTCGCAGCCGTGTAGTGTTTACAGGCTTGGCCCTTGAGGGCGGCTTATTCGAATCGGAGGTTCGACAAAATGGATTGCCCACTTCTTGAGGATATTCTAAACGAGGAAGATCGCTTTGCGATCATGATTGACGGTGCCAATCTCTATCAATCCGCCCGGGCTCTGGGCTTCGACATCGATTATCGCCTTTTGCTGGATACGTTTGCCGGCTGCGCACGCTTGGTGCGGGCCTGCTATTATACAGCTCTTCTGGATGACCAAGAATATTCGCCGATCCGGCCGCTGGTCGACTGGCTCGACTACAACGGTTATTCGGTGGTGACCAAGCCCCTGAAGGAATTCACCGACGCCTCGGGCCGTCGGAAGTTCAAGGGTAACATGGACATCGAGCTTGCGGTCGACGCGATGGAAATGGCGGAGAATCTCGATCATATCGTGCTCTTCTCGGGCGACGGCGATTTCAGGCGCCTTTCCGAAGCGCTGCAGCGGCGTGGCCTGCGTGTGACCGTGGTCAGCTCCATCAAGACGCAGCCGCCAATGATCGCGGACGAACTTCGCCGGCAGGCCGACACCTTCCTCGAACTGCAGGAGCTTGCACCGTTCATCGCGCGGGAGCACCGACCTGGTGCCCCTGCCATGCACAGCGCTCCGGCCATGGATGGCCAGGTCGATGACGACGACGCCCCCGATGGCGATGACGACGATCGTTACTTTGAGCCGGCCTGACCGAGGGTCGTTGTAGATCGCCTGCGAGGATTGAATGGGATGCGCTGCACACCCGTTCAGTCCTGTGCGCTCTGCCCTCGTCTCGCCGCTTTTCGCCAGGATAACCAGAAGAGTTTCCCGGAGTGGCATAACGCACCGGTCCCTTCCTTTGGTCCGGCTGATGCCCGGCTGCTGATCGTCGGTCTTGCGCCCGGTCTGCGCGGTGCCAATCGGACCGGCCGTCCGTTCACCGGCGACTATGCAGGCGATCTTCTCTACCCCACCCTCCTTCGCTTCGGCTTTGCCAAAGGTGCTTTTGGCGCCTCTCCCGACGATGGCCTGGAGCTTGTGGACTGCAGGATCACCAATGCCGTTCGCTGCGTCCCGCCTGCCAACAAGCCTGTCGGCGCCGAAATCAACGCCTGCCGCCCCTTTCTTGCAGAAGAGCTGTCTTGCCAGGCCTCGCCCGATGAAGCCGCCCCGTCGCTCATTCTCACCCTGGGCGGTATAGCCCATGGCTCAACCTTGCGAGCCCTCGGCCTCAAAGCCAAATCCCATCCCTTCGTCCATGGCGCCTTCCATAGGCTCGACGACGGATTGGTGCTCGCCTCGAGCTATCATTGCTCGCGCTACAACGTGAACACCGGACGGCTCACGGCCGACATGTTCGAGAAGGTGATCGGCGACGTCAGAAACCGGCTGGCCCCACAGCCAAGTTGATACAAGCCCGCGCCACGCTCAATCATTCCCTTAAATCCGAAAACATTCTCGGAAAATCCAGAAACCAGGGCATTTCACCAGGTTTCGAACATACGTCGTTGCACGCCGTGAGCATGGTCCCTAGAGCGTTTCCGGTTGAGGTTTACGCGGTGCCAGCCCTCTCCCCGCCCAACCACCCCAACGTACCGACCATATCGGGTGGTTGGGCGGGGGAGAGGGCTGGATCAATCTGCCCCGGAAAGGCTCTACCGGGAAATACCCGCCTGCCAGGTTTTTTTTGCCTCGTACCTTGGCGGATCCCTTTCGCCATCTATATGGCGTAATCGGTAAGGTTAAAATCACAACCACGCGACGGACATGACATGCCGAGGAGCCATGCAAGGACTGCTGTCAGGGCGCGATCGGCAAAGATGCTGAAATTTACGAAAAATTTGACCAAAAACACTCGCATCTCAACGCTATTGTGGATACATTCCGACACGTCGTCGGACGTTTCTTACCGAACCCATTGATACTCAACCCGTTTGGACAGAAACCGGACGGGGCTAAGAACAATCGGAGGACGTTGATGGCTGGCATGAGCCACCGTGTCGAAAGTGAGTTCGTCCATTATGTGGTCGAAAGCCTGCACTCGCTCGGACCGGTTGTCGCCAAGCGAATGTTCAACGGACATGGCCTTTTTGTGCACGACGTCATGTTCGCTCTGGTCGCTTGGGACACGCTCTATTTCAAAGTCGACGACGAAAATCGGCCGGCCTTCGAAGAAAAGGGCCTTGAGCCCTATTCCTACACCGACCAGCGGGGCCGTTCGATTCAGCTCCCCTATTGCGAAGCGCCGCCGGAAGGCCTTGACGACCCCGCCTTGCTGGGAGCCTGGGGTAAGAAAGCGATTGCCGCAGCCTGCAGGGCCGCCCAGACGGAACCATCAACGGCTCGGTTGGAAAAGCGCCGGGCCTAGAGCTCATCGGATCAGCTCGGTTAGGCGCGCCCCTTCCTCGCCACACCACCCGATATGGTCGGTATCCTCAAGGTGGCCGGGCGGACGAGCGGATCGGTGCCGATTTTTTTGTCTAAACAGGCTTCGCGTGACCAAGCCGAACCAATGATGATCCGACCACAGCGCGCGGCATAACGACCGCTAAAGCGGCCTGTTGAAAAAAAACCTAACCTTCTCATTCCAAATGAAAACTTTCCCTCTGGTTCAGAAATCGGATGAGGTGTTCGCACCATTGCTGGACATACCGCGCACTCACGGGTACGCCATGAATCTCTTTCGACAAAATGGCTGGCGGCGATAGGTTATTGTTGCGTCCGATCCCATGGATAGATTCCTTCGACGGACGTGATTGATGGTCTCGACAACTTGGCCAAGTGCAAGAGGAAAGCGAGTTAGCTCGTTGTATATCTTTGGTATGCTGCTCGGCGGCGCAGCGGGCTTGGTGCTTGGCGGGCCCGTTTTTGGGGTCGTGGGAGCGATTGCGGGACACATCTTCGATCGCTACCGGGCGTCGGAGAAACGGCGGAAGAGACGGCGGCGTGGCCAGCCGGAAGCTGCGAGCGGACAAAAAGGCGGCAAGCCGATCTTCGACGATCCCACGGAAACGCGGAGGATCGCCTTTGCGACCGCCATTATCGTCCTGTCGGCCAAGCTCGCCAAGGCGGACGGCGTGGTCAGCCGGGACGAGATCGACGCCTTCAAGCGCCGCTTCATGATCGCCGACTCGGATGTCGGCGGCATTGCCCGGATTTACGACCAGGCCAAACAGTCCGCAGAGGGTTTCGAGCCCTATGCCCGGCAGATTGCAGCCCTGTTCGGCCGCGACCCGATCCTTCTGGAAGAACTTCTCATCGGTCTGTTCGAGGTTGCCAGGGCCGATGGCGACCTTAAATCCGGCGAGATCGAATTTCTGCGCGAGGTTGCCAAGATCTTTGGTTTCGACTCGGCGAAATTCGATCAGATCAGGGCAACCTTCAGGGCAACACAGCAGCCGGAGAACAGCCTTGCCCGGCCCTACCAGGTCCTCGGCCTTTCGCGAAGCGCTTCCGATGTCGAAATCAAGACGGCCTATCGACAACTGGTCCGAGAACTGCATCCCGACCAACTCATGGCCAAGGGCATGCCCAAAGAATTTATCAGCCGCGCCAACAACAGGCTGGCCGCCGTCAATTCAGCCTATGATCAGATCACCAAGCAGCGCGGCCTCAAATAGACGGGCCCAGGAAACAAGAAGCTACTCCTGCCGTCCGCCGGCTGTTGCATGAAAAACTTCAGGCCGTTCCCAGCAAGGCATCCAGCCTGCCCTCCTGTTCCAGAGCCGCGAGTTCGTCCGAGCCGCCAACCGCAGCTCCGTCGATGAAAATCTGCGGCACGCTGGTCCGACCGTCAGCCCGCCTGACCATCTCCTCGCGCCGGTGGGATTGTTCCCACAGATTGATCTCCTCATAGGTCACATCCTTGCTGTCCAGCAAACGCTTGGCGCGCCAGCAGTAAGGGCACATCGGCGTGGTATAGATTTCAATCGCAGCCATGGAAAACGACATCTCTCCTGGGTGATCGGTTCTGGTCAGGCGGCATGATCCTTCTCGTCGACATCACCATGCCCCTGGGCTGATATGGTGTCGCCGGCATCCCGGACCACCCTTGCAAGGGCCAGGACATCGACCGAATGCGCGCGCCCTGCCCGAAGGACGCGCGTGCAGGCGACGACCGTAGCACCTGTGGTGAGCACATCGTCGATCAGCAGGATTTTCTTACCAGCTGCTTTCCCGCGATGCCATGGATGGAGACGAAAGGCGCGTGAATTGATGTTGCGCAAGCGCTGATCGCCGCTCAGACCCTGCTGCGACGGCGTCGACACCGTGCGCTGGATCAGATCCGGCAGCATCGGAATGCCGGCCGTTCTGGCAAGAGCGCCGGCGAGCATCGCGGATTGGTTGTAGCCTCGCTGCAAGAGCCGAAATCGGTGGAGTGGAACAGGCACGATCACGTCGCAATCGTTCAGGAGTTCCCGCCCGGCATGAGCCATGAGACGTCCGAATGTGCGGGTGATATCGGTTCGGTCCCCATGCTTGAAGCGAAGGATCATCCTGCGCGACCCGTCATCATAGCGAAGAGCTGCCCGTGCCCGGTCGTAAACGGGCGGGTCGGTCGCGCAAACGCCGCAAAGCGGCTTGTCAGCGACCACCTGCGGCAGCGGGTAGCCGCAAAGGCGGCACAGCGGTTCGCCGATCAAGGCTAGCTGCCGCCAGCATGTGGCGCAAAAGCTGCCCTTGGCATCGATCATCGCCGTGCATCCGAGACAGCGAAGAGGCAGAACAGCATCGAGAAGACGATGAAAGGCAGACTGAAACGACTGTATGGCGGCCATTCGCCCGCTCCAATATTCAACCCTGGAGCGATATCATTACCATGACGAAAGCCTGCCACCAGCACGAAATTCACACCTGGAGCCATAGCTGTCGAGCGGTCTTTGGCCTATGCCTCAAAAATCACACCTCGACGATATGTTCCGCCGGCATCGTCAAAAGCTTATCAAATGCTGCTCTTCTGTGTAGATAACGTCAGGCTGCAAAGGCAGCGCTTGTTTTGGCCAGTAGAGGTGTCCGTTCGATGAATGAGGTCGTTCAACTCAACCCCGATGTCGAGAACGAAGAAGAAGAGCAGAAGCTCAAGACTACCAGCACGCGCACCGTCGGCACGACCGCTGATCGGCTGCGCAGCTTCATTCAGCGGGTCGAGCGGCTGGAAGAGGACAAAAAAGGCATCGCCGACGATATCAAGGAAGTTTACAACGAAGCCAAGGGCGAGGGTTTCGACGTCAAGGTGCTGAGGAAGGTCATCGCCCTCCGCAAGAAAGACCCGGAGGAGATTGCGGAGGAAGAAGAGCTGCTGGAGCTCTATATGTCGGCCATCTCCGGATAGGCCGTCCACCGGCCCACCTATCGTGATCGGAAGCGGCCCGGCGGACGGCGCAAATGTCGGGCCGATCCATGATGCCGCCGGACACCGCCGGTCGTGCGACACCTTTGGCCGGGCCGGATATGTGTGATCTGTTGTCTATGCTGTCCTGCCAGCCGGATCGGCATGTCTGGACCGATGCCCGCGCATGAGCATGATCCTCGAAGCGGTCGTTCCTCTTTTCTCGCTAATCATCCTCGGGTTCGCCGCGGGAAAGCGGCGCTGGATCGATGAAGCCGGCGTCAAGGCACTAGTCGGTTTCATCTTCAACATCGCGATGCCGGCTCTCCTGTTCAGGCTGGTGGTGATCAGCGACATCACCGGCCTGATCGATCTCCGCTTTCTCCTCTGCCATGTCAGCGCCCAAATAACCGCAGCCCTGATCGGTGCCCTGCTTGGCCGAGCCTTTTTTCAGTTCGCCCCGCAGAATCTGATCATACAGGGCTTCGGCTCCTCGTTTCCCAACAGCGTTCTGCTCGGCATCCCGCTAATGCTCGCACTCTATGGCGAACCTGGCGCCGTTCCGGTCACCATGATTTTCGCGTTCAATGTGGCGCTCTACAGCATTGTCACCATGATGCTGGAAATCGTTCGCCGGGAAGCCGGACGCATCGCCCCTCTCCCTCTCCTGAAAACCACCGGGCGCGCCATCGCCTCCAACCCGATCATCCTCGCGGCCATTCTGGGCATGGTGGTCGGCGGGCTGGGCTTCAGTCTGCCGCCCGTGCTCGATCGTACCCTCGAATTCATGGGACAGGCCGGCCCGCCGACGGCACTTTTCGCTCTCGGCGCCAGCCTGAGCGTTCGGGAGATGGCCAAGGGCCTGCATGGCCCGCTTGGCGCTGCCGGGCTGATGACCGTCTGCAAGCTGGTGCTCCACCCGACACTCGCCTGGATCATGGCGGTCCCGGTTCTTGGCCTCGATCCGTTCCTGGCAACAGCCGCGGTGATCGTCGCCGCCCTTCCCGTCGGTGCCAATGTCTACATTTTCGCCCAGCATTATGATGTCGCCGTCCTCGAAGCCTCCAGCGCCATCCTCATCTCGACCGCCATCTCGATGATCTCAATTCCGATCCTTCTATGGCTGGTCATGTAAGGTTCAGCATCGCCCGACTACACAGTTACTCTCAGGACCGACTGTGAACTACGTCACAATGACTTCGGGAATTCATCGCTGTTTTCACGTTTTTGTTACCGGACTTCCGAATAAGGCATGTAAGAGTCTTTTTCTTACTTTGCGTGACAAAGATCACAGTCAGTCCCGATGAAATGGTCTTAGATCGGGGTGTCATCGGGTGCAGAGCGATATGTCTCATGAAGCCCCGACGAAGCGAGATTAGGGAGTGTGATCATGTCGAGAAGCAGTTTTGACCGCAACGACCCGGCGTGGCCCAGCAAAGCCGCAGATGCGAGCCTGGAGCAGGACGATTTCGAGGATATCGAAGCTGATCTTTATATCGATCGCGATTCGATCCTGGAAAGCGAGCTCTTGGAAACATCGCTTGAGGACTATGACGACCTCTTGTCCATGAGCCACGACGACTATTTCGACGAGTAGGCGGTGTCGGACCGCTCAGCTTGTCAGGATCGCCCGTTGCCGAAGCAGGTGATCGGCAAGTACGACGGCCATCATCGCTTCACCGACCGGAACGGCACGAATGCCGACGCAAGGATCGTGGCGTCCCCTGGTCACCACATCGACCTCCTTGCCATGGCGGTCGATCGAGCGGCGCGGCGTCAGGATCGAGCTAGTGGGCTTGACCGCGAAACGAACCACGATGTCCTGCCCGCTTGAGATACCGCCGAGGATGCCGCCGGCATGATTGGAGAGAAAAACCGGCTGATCGTCTTCGATCCGCATCTCGTCACCATTGACCTCGCCGGTGAGTTCAGCACTCTCGAAGCCGGTGCCGATCTCTACCCCTTTGACCGCGTTGATGCTCATCATTGCCTTGGCGAGATCCGCATCCAGCTTGTCATAAACCGGATCGCCCAGGCCAGCCGGTACGCCTGACGCCACGATCTCGATCACGGCGCCGACGGAAGAGCCGGCCTTACGCACCTGAAGAAGCTGTTCCTCCCAGCGCATCGATGCATGAGGATCCGGGCACCAAAACGGGTTCTGCTCGACCACATCCCAATTCCAAGCACTGCGTGCGATCCGATCAGGCCCCACCTGAACCAGCGCACCCCGTATGGAAATACCGTCGCCCAAGACCTTCCGCGCGATTGCGCCTGCCGCCACCCGCATCGCCGTCTCCCGCGCCGACGAACGCCCGCCGCCTCGATAGTCGCGGATCCCGTATTTCGCATCATAGGTGTAATCGGCATGGCCCGGCCGATACTGATCCCGGATCACCCCATAGTCGCGGGTGCGCTGATCGACATTCTCGATCTCGAGACCGATGGGCGTGCCGGTGGTCATCCCCTCGAACACACCGGAGAGAATGCGAATGCGGTCCGGCTCCTGGCGCTGGGTGGTGAACTTGGACTGCCCCGGACGCCGCCGGTCCAACCAATGCTGGATGTCGTGCTCATCAAGCTTCAGCCTCGGCGGCACACCATCGACCACGCAACCGATCGCAGGTCCATGGCTCTCGCCGAAGGTGGTGAAGCGAAACGAGCTGCCGAAGCTATTGCCGGCCATTGGAAAACCCGGATCTAGACGATTGAAATATCGGGCGCGTCGACAGCCTTCATACCGACCACATTATAGCCGCTGTCGACATGGAGAACTTCGCCGGTGGTGCCACTACCGAGATCGCTCAGGAGATAGAGCCCGGCCCCGCCGACATCCTCGATCGTGGTGTTGCGCTTCAGCGGCGAATTGTACTCGTTCCATTTCAGGATATAGCGAAAATCGCCAATGCCCGACGCCGCGAGCGTTTTGACCGGACCGGCGGAAATCGCGTTGACACGAATGCCGTCGC
The DNA here is from genome assembly GCA_965204405.1 of Geminicoccaceae bacterium. Lineage (GTDB taxonomy): Bacteria > Pseudomonadota > Alphaproteobacteria > Geminicoccales > Geminicoccaceae > JANQPX01. Next base: position 1,546,799 of record CBDBEN010000005.1, on the reverse strand, counting down.
CGCCGAGGTCGACGGCCAGGTATTTGAGGCTTGCTTCGAGCGCCGCCTTGGCTACCCCCATCACATTGTAGTGAGGCACCACCCGCTCGGCACCGGCATAGGTGAGCGTCACCAGACTGCCGCCTTCGGCCATCAACGGAACGGCGCGCCGGCAGAGATCGGTGAAGGAAAAGCAGGAGATCATCATCGTCCGCTGAAAATTATCGGCGGAGGTGTCCAGATATTTTCCCTTCAGCTCCTCCTTGTCGGAGAAGGCGATTGCGTGAACGACGAAATCCAGCCGGCCCCATTCGGCCTTCAACAGCTCGAACAGCGTGTCCATGCTTTCGGGATCGGTGACATCGGCTGGTGCGACGATGGGCGCGTTCAGCTTTTCCGCAAGCGGGAGCACCCGCTTGGCAAGCGCATCACCCTGATAGGTGACGGCAAGCTCGGCACCATGCCCTGCGACCGCGTCAGCTATGCCCCAGGCAAGCGAACGGTCGTTGGCAATGCCCATGATCAGGCCCTTTTTGCCGGCCATCAAAGGAGCGTCGGCCATCGGTATTGTCTCCAGGCGAGAGGAGGTTCCACAGGCGGCGCATCCTAGCGATGGTCACACAATTTCGAAAGGTCTCTTTCAGATTGCCCGAGAAAGATCAGCACTGTCAGCGCGCGGCTTTGAAAATAGCCGCCCCGCGCTGACGCCTGCGCGCTGCGTTCACTTCGGCCCCGAAAATCAAAATCAGGGCGGTGATGTAGAAAAAAAGCAGCGTTGCAATGATTCCACCGAGGCTGCCATAGGTCACCGTGAACCGGCCGAGGTTTTGCAGATACCAGGAATAGAGACTGCCGGCGCCGAGCCAGACGAAAACCGCGATCACGGCACCCGGCAGCACTTCGAGCATGCCGAGCTGACGATTCGGCAGCCAGCGATAGAGCGGCAACACGAAGCACAGCATCAAGATGACGGACAGACCGAATCGAACCAGGCTGTAGGTAGTCTGCCATTTCGTCGGCTCAAGCTCGAAAAACTCGGCAAGAGTCCAGGCAAATGGTGCTGCAATCACGATCAGCATGCCGACGATGATGAAAAGAGCGAAGGTCACGACCATGAGGAGGCTTTGCAGCCGCTGCCACCAGATGGCGCGGGTGCGTTTGACGTCATAGGCAAGATTAAGCGCATAGCGTGCCGCCTCGATCGCCGATGAGACCGCCCAAAGGGCGAGAAGGATACTGATAGTCATCAGACCTTGACGGCCACCGGTCAAAACCTCGCTGACCGCAGGTTCGATCGCACTCCTGACCTCCGATGGCATGGCGCCGAGGCCAAGATCGACGAAGGCTTGTGCAGCACCACCCTGGCCCACCTCACCGGCGAGCGTGGTCAGGAATATCAAGAATGGGAACAGCGCAAACAGCGACGCAAAAGCGATATGGCCGGCAAGCAGCGTACCGCCGTCATCGAGCATATGAACGAGAGCCATCCAGAGCGGCGAGGTTCGTGCTCTGAAGACCGCCCACGACCGAAGAGCCTCTCTCTTGAACCTGCCCGCCAAGGCTTGGCGCCCATCCTCCGTCATCACCGGTCCAGCCGGGCGGGATGCGAGGGCGTTTCCCCGCCCCACTCAGCAGCATGCTCAGGATTGACGGGCATTCTCTGATTCCCATGCATGGATTTTCACAAGGACAATCGGAATTCATAGCAAAAACATCGACATCGACCAACCTCCCGATACTTTAGAGAAGCCCACCACAAGGCTGGCGGACACGGGAAACAGGCTCTTCGGGATTGGCATTCACGCAGGTTTCGATCAGATTGATCTGGATCAATTTTATCCGCAGCAAGCAAGAACCAGAGCCTATCGGACTCTTGAATGGAAACCCGGCCGCTCATCTCCCTGGCTGCCCTCACCCTCCTGGCCTTTTTCGTTGCCCTCCTGTTGAGAAGCACAGGCCAGCTCGAAAGCCTCGAACTCAAGGCCTATGACAGCTATCTCGGGCTTTTGGGCGGCCAATCCGGTCCACATGCGCCGATCGTGATGGTGGAGTATACCGAACGCGACGAGGCGGCTTTCGGCTATCCGCTGCCTGACGATGTTCTCGGAAGGCTGCTCGCGCAGCTGGCCGCGAACAAACCGATCGCGATCGGCCTTGATCTGATCCGGGACCGCCAGGAACCGCCGAACGCTGACCGGGCGGCATTCGAAAGCCTTTCGGCGACCTTTCGCGCACACCCCTCGATCATCAGCATCATGAAGGAAGGCTCCGGTGGCTTCGGCCCGCCGCCTGCCCTCAAGGACAAGCCCCTGCAGGTAGGCTCGGCCGCCCTCTTGCCCGATCCGGACGGTGTGATCAGGCGCGGGCTTCTACAAAGGTCCGACGGTGCAGGATCTTCCAGGCCTAGCCTCGCCTTCATGATCGCCAGCCGATATCTGGCCATCAACGATATACCAATGGATTGGTCGCAGGAGGGCCACCTGTCCCTCGGTGAAAGCATCCTTCATCCCTTTCGGCCGGAAAGCAGCGGTTTTTTCCGTCACCCCGCCAAATGGTCCGGAGGCCATCAACTCCTGCTCACCTTTCCTGCCTGTGCCACGGGCTTCGAGCGGCATGCCATGAAGGACGTTCTCGACCAACCGGCCAGCCTCGATGTCAGCAATCGCATCGTTCTGATCGGCAATACGGTCCGAGCCGCGAAGGATGTCGTGAGCGTCCCCCTGACATGCGCAGGCGCTATCGACGGCAAGATGTTCGGCGTCCATCTGCATGGCCAGATCGTCAGCCAGTTGATCGGTCAGGCAAAAGGCCTGCTTCATCCGATCGAAAACACGGCCCAGCGCTTCGGCAATCCGACGCTCAGCACCATCTTCGACGGCGGCTGGATCTGGCTTTGGACCGTTCTCGGCGGTCTCACGGTCATGCTGGTGACATCCCGCCTCTGGCTCATTGCCGGCGCTTGTGCCGCCTGCCTGGCCATGGCCGTGCTCAACGGCCTCGCCTTCACAGTACTCCATTGGTGGTTGCCCATCGTGCCGTCGGCCACAGGCTTCGCCCTCGCCCTGACCTTGACGGTCATTTATGTGATGACCCGGGCCGAGAGCGAACGCGAGCATATCATGGCGCTGTTTTCGGGCGTCGTATCGAAACGCGTGGCCGATGCCATCTGGCGAAGACGCCATGACGAAGAAGACAAGCCGCTGCAGCTGATGACCGCAACCGCCATGTTTTCCGACATCAAGGGCTTCACCACCATTTCCGAACATCTGCCGGAGCCCGTTCTGGCCGACTGGCTCAACGACTATATTTCGGTCATGGTCGATATCGTGGCTGCCCATGGCGGCGTCATCGAAAAGTTCGCCGGCGACGGCCTCACCGTCGCCTTCGGCATCCCCGAACCGCGCATGACCGAAGAAGAGATCGACATGGACGTACGGGCCGCTGTAGATTGCGCTCTGGCCATGGCCAAGAACTTGCCGCAGCTCAACGCGGCCTGGGAGGAAAAAAACTTGCCATCGATCGGGGTCCGCATCGGCATCCACACGGGACCAATGATGGTCGGCATGATCGGAAGCGCCGATCGCTGGCAATATTCGATTGTCGGCGATACGGCAAATACGGCCGCGCGCCTGGAAAGCTATGCGAAAGATGATCCTGAACTAGGGTGTGATGTCGGTCACTGCCGTATCTTGATCTCTCAGGCAAGCTTTGAACATTTGAATGATGATTACCATGCCGAAATCATCGGAACGGCCAACCTCAAAGGCAAGTCTGAAATGATCGGTGTCTATCGCGTGCTCGCTCACCGGGCAGGCAAACCCGAATGGCCCGTGGAGATGAAAGGATGATTAGAGAACGCTTTTTGACAACCCTGCTGATCGCCGGATTGGCACAAGCGATCGTCAGTCCAGCGCTGATGGCGGATGAGGCCGCCGAGCAGACATCCGAGCAGGCCATCAAGGAAAAGCTGGAGAAGGTCGTGTTCGTCTCTCATGACGTCGGTGCCCCGAAAGTCACCGAAACCGGAGGCGTTCGCGGCATCTTGACGGCGCCCAAGCTTTTTGTTCTGGCCCCGGACCATGCGGCGCGCAGTCTTTCTCCCTCACCCACGCTTTATTACTATGTCTCGAAAGCAACGGAAGCCCCCGTGCAGTTCATGCTGCTCGCCGATGAGCCTAGAGCCGCTACGCCTATCTTGACTGTCGAACTCGACGCTCCCGCGGAACCTGGAATCTATGCGGTTGCGCTTGCCGACCACGATGTCAGCCTCGAAGCGGGGCATCGCTACGCCTGGTCTGTGGCCATGCCATCCGCAGGTGACCCTTCTTCAGGCAGGCCAATCGCCCAGACCTTGCTCGAACATCTGCCGCCACCGGATTTGAATGCGTTCTCGCCGTCCGGCGCTCCATTCGATCAAACCGTGGCGCTTGCCGGTCAAGGCTATTGGTATGATGCGCTCGAAATCGTGTCGCGGCAGATCGAGGCCGGCGAGCGATCACTTCCCTGGCGTGACGTCAGGGCCCGCCTTCTTGATCAGGTCGGTCTTCGGCAAATCGCCCTTTATGATCGGCTGCAGGGCGAGGACTGATCGAGCCCGTCGGCGACTCCTTGCACACCGGCTGATCGCGCACCGCTTTGGGCGGTGTCACCAGCCGCACCATCCTGGTCCAAGAGGTGATCGATCAGATTTGGCGGCATCTGTATGATCGCGGCCACCTGTTCCAGGCGGCAAGCAAGCCGTTCAGCAGGCTCGAACAAGCCTCCAAGATCAAAGGGGTTCGCCGAGCAGGGAATGGCCAGCATCAAAGCGCCGTCCGACCAGAGCAGCCGCATGTGATCCTGACCGTCGATGATGCCGGAAAGCTCGTCTGCCGGCAGTCGGGCTGGCTTAGCCGGCCATTGAATGGTCATGACGATGAAGCTGCCGCAAAACTCTGCTTGATCCGATCGCGACGCTTCGTCAGCCCTCCGCCAAAGGCTGGCCAGGGCAAGGGTTAATTGGCGGCCGCGATATTCGCCAAAGAAAACATCATCGATGCGATGCCAGTCATGACGCGGCAGCAAGCCTGCTTTTGCCAGCTGACGGCAACATAGGTCCGGCGCCTCGCCGACAACGTAGCGAAGCCTGCCGAAAGCCTCGCAGAATGCGGGCATGACGAAGGCATGCACATGGAGCCGATAGAGGATCAGGACCCGCCGAAGGCTGGTGCCGCCGATCGCAACGACGGGAACGATCAACGCAAAGACCCAAAGCGAATCGATACCACGCGCGAGAAGATAGACGATCGTCGTCAGCATCACGACCAAGGAGAGGTATTGCCACTGGACCAAGTCTCGGGACGCTTCGAGGTCGTCTCGAAGCTCAGCGATGCGCTGACCGAACCAGACAGCCCGAAACTGGCTGGTACCCAGTGACGAAAATCGTGAAAAAACAGCAGCCATCGTGGTGTGGATCATCCAAGCTGTCATCAAGAACACACCAAACTTGGCAGATCACGGTTACTAAAACGTTAATGGCGCTGCATCCCGAGGTCGAGCGAAACGTCTAAAAACAAGCTCGCTCTGCCAGCCCCGCCTTATGCACATAGCACGACGGACCAAGCACCAGATCTTACCAGGAAGCTTTCATTGCCGGATGGCACGATCATATCGGTAGAATATGGATCCGAGCTTTCGGCACCGGCCGTATTGCCTCTAAAGCCAGAGGCCAAGAAGCAAGCCGAGAGTAAATCCCACCAGTGCACCGCTCAGCGTGCAGGCAGCCATCCCGATGAGAATACCGGTGCGATTTTCGCAGTTTTCCGACCGGCGCAGCAATGCCTCCATGGCCCACCTCGCTCATTCCTGCGTCACAATATGAGGGTAGGCTGATTTTGCCAATCGCCAAGTCTCAGGATCTGCATGTTGCCGCGCACCACCGCCCCCTCCTTATGGCAGTGGCCCAACATGCCCCACACCGAGATTTTCCCGATGTCCTCTTTCCACGCACAAAGCAGAACAACATCCGCCGTTCGATGCAGAACAACGTACGAATGCTGTGGCTGTCCATCGAGGATTGGCAATCATTTTTCGATTGCCAATCCTCGATGACGCCGATCTTTCGTTATTCCGGAAGCTGATCCAGTATCTTCCAGTTATGATGGTCTTGCAGCGTCTCTTCCTGAAGCTCGACCGGCGGGCTGTCGTCATTCGGGCCAATCCGGCAAAGCCGCCATCTGCCATCCGGCGTTGCGCAAAGCTGCGCGTAGTGAAAAGGAGGCCAATCTCGGTGCCGAACCCGGCAACCCGACCTCAAAGCGATATCCAGATGCATCTTAATACCCCCCAAAGAGCCTGGAAACACATACTCATGAACACAAAAACCACGCGATCATGCCACAAAAAAATAAGATTTAGCTAAAATTTTAAGAAAAAGTGGGCCTATAATGCCACAGTAGAAGCTGCGTGGTTTCCTCACCCATGAAAACCTGATGGTGAAATCGACATCCGGACCGGTGTTCCTGGAGCTATTTTCGGCCCTACGAGGTCGCAACCAGCCCACGAGAGACTATCTACTCCCCATCATCGAAAAATGACGGCCCACCACCCGGCAAAACCACCAGCTTCCTGTAAGGCATGCGCAGTCTGGAAACGACGATGGTCGGCGTATCGCTGTAGACCGCCTCGTAGCGCCCCTCCATCAGCCGCACGAACCGCTTGACGCCGTGCTCCGAAAAATAGTGCATCGGGATAATGACAGCCGCCCCGATCTGCCGGATGACCTCGATCATGAGTTCCTGGGGAATGGTATAGACGCCGTCGATCGGCACCAGGAGGATGTCGATCAGCCCGAGCTCGCCCAGATGCTGATCGCTCAGCGTGTGATGCAGATGGCCGAGATGCGCGATGCAGAGATCCGCCAGCTCGAACACGAAAATCGAATTGCCGTTGTAGCGCGTCCCGCCGAAATCCCGAACATTGGTGGGCACATTGCGGATATGCATGTCCTCGAAGCGGATATCATGCACCGCGAACGCCCCGCCTTCGCCCCACCCCTTGAGCACATGCTTAACGCCAGGCTCGATCACGTTACTGAAATGAGTGCTGTGGGCGTTGTTCATGGTCACGATGTCGGGCGCAAAAGGTGCTCGATGGACCCCATTGTAGTCAGTGACCGCTGTGGCGCCTCCTGCGCTTTCGATCAGAAAACTGGAATGCCCGAGATAGGTGAGGCGCACATCGCCTGCCTTCGGCAAAGCCGCGGGGACAATCCGGGGTTCACCTTGAACCATCGGCAAACACTGCGCGGCCGCGGAGGCCGGACCTAGGCAAAGAAAGACCGCGGTGAAGAAAAAACCGAGCACAAGCCTCGGAGACAGTCCATCTAGCCAGCGCATTGTCTGCTCCCCCCGGCCTGGTACGAACTCAACGGCTGTCTTACTATCTGGGACGCCCTCAGCTTTCCGGCAATGTGACGAGGTCCAAGTTACCCCAAACCGCAGTGCGGTTTAGTAGCTGTAGGCGTCCAGAAACCAATCGCGGAATTCGTCCATGCGACGCACCGGTGCTTTCTCGTCGGGGCGCATGCCGGAAGCGAAGCCCCAGTTCAAGAACGGTTCCAGGAGCCTCGGGTCGCCGGCAATCACATGCATCGGCACATCCCGGCTTACCCCTTCTCCGGTGACCAGCGGCGCCGGCTGGTGATCGCCGACCACGATCAGCAAAGTGTTCTCGTCGACATATTCGGCGGCATAGGAGGCGAGCACATCGAGCACGTAGCGCACCGACTTCGCATATTGCTCGCGCACCCGATCGGGATCCGCCCAGACGACATGAGGAGGATCGCCGAGTTCCGCCCATGTGGAAAAAATCTCGCCGTCGCCGATTTCCGACCAATCATCGACCACAGGCGGAATATGAGTCCAGGGCGCATGGCTGCTGATCAGGGAGAATTCGGCAAAGACGGGATGCTCACGCCCGCTGGCAGACCGTTCGAACTGCTCGAAGGCGGCAAATGTATACTGATCCGGCATGGTCACCCAGTTATAGGGCAGTCCTGCATAAGCCATGTCCGTGGCGGCGTAGATCTGATCGAAGCCGAAATGCGGCCCTTCGGGCCAGGGCATGACGATCGCAGGCTTCATCGCCACGGTCCTGTGCCCGCGCTTGGCAAACGCCTTGGTCAGGGTCAGGCGATCGATCGCCATCAGCGCGTTGTAGTAGCTTTGGTGGGGAAGCCAGAGACCGCTTTCCAGCGTGCTGTGCGCAAGCCAGGATTGGCCTCCCATGGTCGGCGAGGTCAGATAGGCCGACGCGCTGGCCAGCCCCTTCTCGGCAAGCCTGTCGGCGAAACCTTCGAGGGACGGCAAGCTGTAGCTCTGGAACCGCGGCTGGTTCAGCGCGCTTCGCCCATAACTTTCGAAAAACGCCAGCACCACATCGACATCCGCCAGCCTGGACAATAGACGATCCGGCGGCAGGTCCGGGAACTGGTCGACCTCGATCGCCTTCTCGAAGGTTCTGACCGCCCCCATCATCGTCCAGCTGCGCGCGATCTGCCGCGAGACCGTCGTGCTGGCCCGCGCATGGATCAGGCGGTCATGAACCTTGGCAAGCGGGCTTTCGGAAAACCATTTGGAGCCGGCATAGGAAAGCGTCAGACCGGCGGTGATCGCCAGGGTAAAAAAGCCGTAGCGCCGCTCTGACGTCACGCGCTGGATCATCTGCACGGCCTTGAACGAAACACCGTAGATCAGGGCACAGAGCGCCAGTTGGGCTGCCGTCAGAAACCAACCTGTCACCCCCTTGAACGAGCCCTTTTGCAGATCGACCACATTGGCATAGATGCCCAGATCGAGCAGCGGCGCAAACGGTCGCCCGAGCACCATTCTTACCCCGAGATCAGTCAGGCACAGCACCACCAGAAGAAGTGTCAGAACGGCGACGCCGTGGCACAGGGCGAGGGCGAGCCTGCCTCGCCGCAACGCCGGAAAGAGCGCGATGACGAGTGTTAAAAGCAGGATCTCGATCGCGATCCCATCGAGAAAGCTCGCGTTCAGCACCACGGCAGCAAGGGCCGGCAGCAGGAGAGCCGGCCAGTTGGTGGACACCGGCTGCGCGTCGAAGTCCCGAAGATCGACCGGCAGGTTCCAGAGCATCGAAAGCCAGAGGACGGCGGCGAGCAGGGCGATGGGTTTGACGGCGCGCGCGAAACGATTGAACAACGCTACCCGCCCTTCCCCCTGAAGCCAGGACGACGGGGCGGGCTTGGCAAGCTCAGCTCTGGAGACGCGCGTAGACATCGCCGGATCGTTGACCTCCCCCTTGCTGCGCCAGCCAGGAGCGCATCCGATCGGCCGGTTGCCAATCGGTCATATGAAACGCCATGCCTTCGCCGAAGGAAACGTTGTATCGATAGCGGCCGAGTGCTTCCAGGAGATCGATCGCCTCCAGGGCGACCCCGATGGCAGCCGGCAAAAACTCTACCGATAAAGCCTTAATCGGTTGCGACAGGCCTTTCAAGACCTCGGCTTCGAAGCCCTCGACGTCGATCTTGCAGAAAACCGGGAGTCCATGGCTGTCGATCAGCCGATCCAGGGTGGTCACCGGCACCTGGACCGGTGCCTGCCAGGCAACGTCCTTGAACGCGTCCGTCTTGGTGACGCTGTCGATCCAGCCGCCGGATAACGTCGTGACCGTCGGGTTGGTCGGGCTGACATGCATCGAGGCGTGCCCCGGCTCGGCAGCGAGCGCTGTTTCCACGATCTCGATCTCGTCGCGCCCCTTGAACTGCCAGCGGAGCCAGGTGGCGAAATCCGCCTGGGGCTCGACCGCGACGACCCGTACACCCAAATTTGCCCAGCAACGGCTGCGATTGCCGACATGGGCGCCGATGTCGAAGGCCAGATCGCCGGGCGCCATGAAGGGGCGATAAAGACTGCTTAAGCCCCGCCGTCCGCCAGGGCTGCCCATAATAGATCACCAGGGATCTCAGGAGGCCGTAGGCGCGCGGCCATTTGTCCGGCCCTTCGAAGATGGGAGCGAGCTCTGCTATGCTCATGGCAACCGGTATCCGATCCTTTGGAGAGTGCTTATGCGTTATGCCCTGGGCGATGATCGCGTTCAGACCGATGGTGACGATGTTTGGCTGGCACCGACGGCAGTCGTCATAGGAAAGGTCAAACTCGGCAAAAAAGCCAGTGTCTGGTGGCATGCGGTCATTCGCGGCGACAACGACCCGATCACCATCGGCGAGGGGACCAACATCCAGGACGGTGCTATCCTCCACAGCGATCCCGGCTTTCCCTTGGATATCGGCGACGAGGTCACCATAGGGCATATGGCCATGGTCCATGGCTGCACCATAGGCGACGGCACCTTGATTGGCATCAACGCTGTCGTCCTGAATGGTGCCAAGGTCGGCAGGAACTGCTTGATCGGCGCCAAGGCACTGGTCACCGAAGGCATGGAAATCCCGGACAATTCCATGGCCGTGGGCGCACCCGCCAAGGTGATCCGCGAGGTCAAGCCCGAGCATATCCAGCGCATACGGGGAGGCGTGCAGAGCTATATCGACCGAGCGCAGCACTACCGAAAGCAACTCCGCGAGGACTGATACCACCCTTCCTGGGCGTTTCAGCTTCCCCACCCCAGCGCTTGCAGTGATCGTACCGGCCCCTGGTTTCCCGACCATATCGGGTGGTTGGGCGGGGGAGCGGACTGGTGGTGAGTTCTTACGATCGGAAAACGCTCTAGCCGGCCTGCTAAGATCTCGGGAACGGCCTTCGGCTCATTCGGCCTTTCAGCATTTCAGCATATTACCCTACGCCTGCAGACTCCGAGCGGTCCGTCGCGTTAAGAGAACCGCCTCGGCAGGCCGGGCAATCAACATGCCATGCCGCCATGCCGATCTATGATCGTTGATGTAACCGACTGATTATCCACCGAAGACGATCTATCGGGCCTATCCGCAAGGACGTCATATCAATGAGGGCGGCAACAATCTCCCGTTGCCGGAAAACCCGCTCGCAGGTTTCGCAAGTAATTATCAATAAAAAACCCTAAATTTATTTTGGCTTTTTTGCCAAATGATCCCGTTAATGGTAAATTTCGTTAACTCTTCATAAGTAAAAAATCAAGGAGCCCCCACTGATGCGCCCCACTCTTGCGGCTCTCGCAGCCGGTGTCATCGGCTTGAGTTTCATGGCTGCTTCGGCCCAGGCCGAGGCCGTGAAAGTCAGCCCCGAGCTGACCGTCTTCACCAAGGAACGTGCGACACCAGCCGATGGAGGCCCGACGATCCTCCGTGGCTCGGCAACGCCCCGGGGCACCGTTCATCACGGTGACAGTCCCTATGTCGACCGTGGTCCCATCGAGGTCGGCGCCGGATCAACACTCTGGCTGGCGGATCCCGTCACCGGGGACATCATTGCCTGCGAACCCCGCAGGACCAGCCGCGTCGGCAGCCGTTACGTCGACTGTTTTTGATATACGATCGCCCTATTGAACTTCACCGCGAAGGCGTTTCGCGCTGATACAGCTGTACGCCTTGTCGTGATCCAGGCCAGCCCTTGCCCCCTATGGTCTGGAAGCAAGGGTCTACCGCCGATGTGCGCCGTAGAAACCTCAATCTTCCGGCTCGATCCACCGTGGCCGGAAGATTGAGGCCCTGTGACCCGTCAAAACGCTGCTGACTAAATTATTTCGGCGACGAGCAAAATACTCCTCTAGCGCTAACCAAACTGAAACTTTTAGGCACTTATTTTTTAGCGCAACTCTGTTTGGACAATCTGCCTAGTTCATATTCAGGACCTGATTCACGATGTCTCAACCCGCCAGTCAAACCCACAATGCTCGCACCGGAACGCGTGGCTTCTCCATCAAAAATCGCCTGTATTTGGGCTGTGGCGCGATCATCGCTGCCCTAGCAGTTGCGATCAGCGTCACGCTGTACAGTGTAGCCACGGTAACGCCAACTATCGAGCGGGTCGCCGACTTGCGTGCTCCCACCACCTTGGCAAGTACAACGATGGCACGCAGCATTCATGGCTCCCTGGCGGCGCTACGCGGATGGATGCTGACCGGCAATGAAGCCTTCAAGAGCGAACGCACCGCCATCTGGAATGACATCGATAAGAATTTGCAGGATATGGAGCAGCTGTCCGCCGGATGGACTAACCCCGAAAATGTTCGCCAGTTGCAAGACTTCAAGGCAATTCTCGCCGAGTTCAGAACGGCGCAAGCTCGGGTCGAGCAGATCGCCCATAGCCCCGAGGAATTGCCCGCCAACCGGATCCTGACGAACGAAGCGGTTCCCCAAGCGACCGCTATGCTCGAGAACATCACTAGAATGATCGACCTTGAGCAGGGGCTTGAGGCGAACGCGGCACGCAAGGATCTACTCGGCGTCATGGCCGATGTCCGCGGCACGACGGCGATTGCTCTTGCCAATATTCGAGCCTTTCTGTTAACCGGCGATCCTGCCTTTCAGGGCCAATTTGATCAGGTCTGGAGCAAAAGCCAGCGGCGCTTCGACGATCTGACCGGCAAACGCTTGCTGCTGACCAGCGATCAGACCGAAGCCTTTGACCGCCTGAGCGAAGCTCGCACGGCTTTCTCGCCTCTGCCGGGTCGGATGTTCGACATCCGGAGTTCTGAAAAATGGAACATGGCCCAATGGACCCTCGTTGCCGAAGCTGCACCGAGGGCAGGCAAGCTCCTGACGATCCTTGAAGGTCCGAAGAACGCCCAAGGCCATCGGGAAGGTGGCATGGTGGCGAGCCAAGTCGGGCTGCTGGAGCAAGACATCACCGAGGCAAAAGATCAGCTTTCGCTCCTCAAACTCCTGGAATGGGCGTTATTGATCGTTGGCATCGCGGTAGGCGTTGTCGCAGCTCTGATGACCGGCCGTTCGATCATTGGCCCCTTGAACGCTGTCACCGATGTTGTGGGCCGTCTGCTCAATGGCGACAGGATCGCAATCCCGGAAACCGATCGTGCAGATGCCATTGGCAAGCTGGCCCGCGCATTTTCATCCTTTGCCGAACAAGGAACCAATGCCACCAGGATCAAGCTTGCCTTAGACACTGCGGACGTCTCGGTGATGGTGGCGGATGCCAATCATGACATTGTTTATGTCAATCAGCGGCTGCTCGACATGTTCCGGGCTGCGGAAGCCGATATCAAGAGAGACCTGCCGGCATTCAACGCCAATGGCCTGCTTGGTACCAATATCGATAGTTTTCACAAAACCCCCGGCCACCAGCGTGGCCTGCTCGCCAATCTCAATGCTGCCCACGAAGCACAGCTCAAGGTCGGTGGTCGTGACTTTGCCTTCATCGCAAACCCGGTCACCGGTGCGGATGGCGAGCGCTTGGGTACCGTTGTCGAATGGCGGGACCTCACCGAGGAACTCAACCTGCAAGGCTCCATCGACCGGGTGGTCCAGGCGGCCGGTGCCGGTGATTTCTCCAAGCGGATCGATGCAGTCGGCATGCAGGGGACCATGGCCGGACTCGCTGGCGGGATCAACCAATTGACCGAACTGGTCGAGGGGGCCACCAAGGATCTCGGCAGCATGCTGGCCGCTCTCGCCGATGGTGATCTGAACCGGCGGATCGAGGCGGACTATCAGGGCTCGCTTGGCACATTGAAGGACAATGCGAACCGGACGGCCGATCAACTTACCGACATCGTCGCTCAGATCCAGGCCGCAACCGGCGAGGTCGAGAATGCTGCCGCCGAGATCAGCAGTGGCACCAGCGATCTCTCGGAGCGGACCGAGCAGGCAGCCTCCAGCCTGGAGGAAACCGCGGCCTCGACCGAGGAGATGTCTGCGACGGTCAAGCAAAATGCCGAGAGCGCAAGAAACGCCAACCAGCTCGCGGACACTGCCAACCAGACGGCCAGCAAAGGGGGCGAGATCGTCGAGCGTGCGGTTACGGCGATGAGCGGCATCGAGGGTTCGGCCCAAAAGATCACCGACATCATCGGTGTGATCGACGAGATCGCCTTTCAGACCAATCTTTTGGCCCTCAATGCCAGCGTAGAAGCCGCGCGGGCCGGTGAAGCCGGCAAGGGCTTCGCCGTGGTCGCACAGGAAGTCCGCCAGCTCGCTCAGCGCTCGGCGCAAGCGGCCTCGGACATCAAGATCCTGATCCAGGACAGCAATGGTCAGGTCAAGGATGGCGTGGAGTTGGTCAATCAGGCAGGTGAGGCCTTGAGCGAGATCGTGGGTTCAATCGGCCAGGTTGCCGGGATCGTCCGGGAGATCTCCAGCGCCTCTCAGGAGCAGGCATCGGGGGTCCAGGAGATCAACAGCGCTGTGACCAACATGGATGAGATGACCCAGCAGAACTCGGCCTTGGTGGAGGAGAGCACGGCGGCTGCGCGCGCCTTGAGCGAGCAGGCGAGCAAACTCAACGAGCTGATGACCTTTTTCAAACTCGATGGCTCGGCCACCCCGTATCACCGCCCGCCGACATCATCGCCACGCCCAAAAGTATCCAAACCGGCTCGCACCACAACACCGAAGGCTAAACCCAAACAGCCTGCACCCAACCTTGCAGACGCTGGCGACGATGGCTGGAGCGAGTTCTAACCGCAGTAGACAAGCACCGTTTGCCCCCCCACTCCTGAAGTCGAGCGCACAGCCGATGAGCAATGCCGCAATCTCCGATACGGCCCCCCACGCCGCCAGCGAGGAAAGACCCAACGAAAGCGGCAAGAATGCCGCCCAGACCTGGATGCAATATGTGACCTTCATGGTCGATGCGCGTTCCTATGGCATCGAGATCACCAAGGTCCGGGAGATCAAGGGCTGGAGCGAGCCGACCGAACTGCCCAGTGCGCCCCATGCCATGCGCGGTGTTCTCAATCTCCGCGGCGTCATCGTGCCGATCTTCGATCTCCGCGCCCGCTTCGGCAGGGGCGAGACCCAGGCAAGCGACGAGCATGTCGTGATCATCATAACCTTGGGCAACCGTCTGATCGGGCTCCTGGTGGATGCCGTCTCCGACATCCTCACGCTGGAACTGGGCGAAATCTTGCCGGTTCCCGAAATGGATGCAGGCGTCAGTCAGCGTTTCCTATCCGGACTGGTCGCCCAAGACGACCGGATGGTCGCCTTGCTGAAACTCGAAGAACTGTTCGATATCGGCGATCAGTCGTCGGATCACACCTTCTAGCAGGGGTGTCGACCCTACAACCTGCCCCCTCTTCCCTGAACGAAAACCGATATCGTCCCTAAACGTGCCGCATGTTGCAGCCGCGACGAACGGAGCGCGATGGTACAGGTCAGGACCGGGGACCAAGGGGAATAAGAGATGTATGGCATGCTCGAAGGCACTGAGCATGCCACGTCCATCCCGAAGGGTGGCTGTCTCAAATCAGAATGGCGAGAATGAGAATGAACAGGAGGGCACCTGCCCAGCCTTTCTGATCAAGGATATAAAGAGCGATAATCAATAGGATCAGGATGATACCAAAGGAAGTCGCCATGATGCCTCTCGCTGCCGGATCAATCTATTGAGGACGATCGACTAACCGGCGATGCTCCATTTCACGTCTTTTTGCGGGACATAATCAAGGTTGTCCAGGGTCCGATCTTAATCTTGCGGCGCAGAAACAATCCATAAGTCTGGTGGCTGGCAATGACTTGGCTCGCCTGCCGCTCCAAAAGCCCGGCGAGGATCGCCGTGCCGTCAGGGGCCAGGTGGTTCGCCAGATCATGCGCCATGGCGCAAAGCGGATTCGCCAGAATATTGGAGAGAATGATGTCGTAAGGTCCGTGCGATCTGATCGCCGGGTGTTCGTAGCCCTCGCTCACCAGGGCTTCGAAGCGCTCATCCACGCCATTAATCCGTGCATTCTCCGCCGCGACCTCGACCGCTACCGGATCATTGTCGACCGCCAGCACTTTTGCAGGCCAGCATTTGGCGGCAGCGATTGCCAGCAGGCCGGCACCGCAGCCCATGTCCAGCACTTGCGCAAACCGCCGGCGTTTCGCAATCCCGTCCAGGGCCCGAAGGCAACCTTCCGTCGTCGCGTGTTCTCCCGATCCGAAGGCGAGGCCGGCATCGAGTTGAATGGGCACCAGCCCTTCGGGCGGCGCCTGATCGATGTGACTGCCATGGATCCAAAAACGCCCGATCTCGCTTGGCCTCGTCTCCGCCTGGACACGCTCGACCCAGTTCGCTTCCGGGAGCTTTTCGACATCGATGAGGAGGCGCCTGATCTTGGCACGTGCAGCGATCGGCTCCAGCAGCACGGCCAGATCAGCCCGGTCCGGCTCGTCCCGATGCAGCATCTCGATCCGCCAGGACGGGCTGTCGCCATCCCCGGCCCTCTCGGTCTCGAACGCGGCGAGACTGAAGGATTCCAGCTCTGAAGCTTCCAGGAACGAGGGAACGGCATCGGCAGGTACAACAAAGCTACTTTGCCAAAACGGTGTCACAGCCAACCTTATCCAAAGTGATCAGAACAGCACTCAGGCGGGAGTCACGAAGCTATCGATGACTTTCTTGGTTCCTGCCTTATCAAACGTAATTTCAAGCTTGTTACCATCGATCGCGACCACACGGCCATAACCGAATTTTTCATGGAAAACCCGCTGGCCACGTTCCACCGCATGCTTGGCCTTGGGAAGCTCACTGCCCAGGAGCCGCGCCTGCCCTTCAATGACGGGCGGTCGCCCTGCCGCCCGCATCCGATTGAAACCCGGACCACGCCCGCTGCGCGCACCATGATGAACATCGTCGAACCAGCCGCTGGCGGCAGGCTCATGCAAGGTTTGCCGCTGCAGGAAATCGGTATGGTCGGCGGGCAGTTCCTCGATGAAACGGGACGGCACACTTGCCGCCCACTGATTATAGATCCGCCGGTTCGCCGCATAGCAGATCGTCAGCAGCCTCCGCGCGCGGGTGATGCCGACATAGGCCAGACGCCGTTCTTCCTCCAGCGCCTTGGTGCCGCCGCCGTCGATCGCCCGCTGGTTCGGAAAAACCCCTTCCTCCCAGCCGGGAAGAAACACACGCTCGAACTCGAGCCCCTTGGCGGCATGCAGCGTCATGATGGTCGCCATGTCGGACGTCGGGTCCTGGGCGTTGTCCATCACCAAGCCGACATGGTCGAGAAAGCCGGCCAGCGTCTCGAACTCGTCCTCGGCCTGCACCAGCTCCTTCAGATTTTCGAGCCGTCCCGGCGCTTCGGGGGTGCGGTCGTTCTGCCACATCTGCACATAGCCCGACTCCTCCAGGATCGTTTCCGTGAGAAGCCGCGGCGGCGCTTCCCGGGCAAGGTCGCGCCAGCGGGCGAAGTCGTCCAGAAGCCCGGTCACCGTGGTCCTGACCTTAGGTTTCAGTTCGTCGGTACCGATCAGCATGGTGAGCGCGCCATACAGGCTGGTGCCGGCATCCCTTGCCGCACGCCGAAAGAGCTGCACCGTGGCGTCACCGAGCCCCCGTTTGGGGAGATTGATGATCCGCTCCAGCGCCAGATCGTCGTCCGGCTGGGCGACCACGCGAAGATAGGCAATCGCGTCTCTGATCTCCTGGCGCTCATAGAAACGCGGACCGCCGATCACCCGATAGGGCAGGCCCAAGCTGATGAAACGCTCCTCGAAGGATCGGGTCTGAAAGCCGGCACGCACCAGCACCGCAACCTCGGCGAGTTTCCCCTTGTTTCGCTGATAGGCCTCGATCTCCTCACCGACGAAGCGCGCCTCCTCCTGGTCGTCCCAGAGGCTGGCGATCTGCACCTTTTCACCGAGATCGTCCTCGGTCCAAAGCGTCTTGCCCAAACGGTCCCGGTTGTTGCTGATAACCCCGGCGGCAGCCCCCAGAATATGGCCGGTGGACCGGTAATTCCGCTCCAGGCGAACGACCTCAGCCCCCGGAAAATCTTTTTCGAACCGGAGAATATTGCCGACCTCGGCCCCGCGCCAGCTATAGATCGACTGATCATCGTCACCCACGCAGGTGATATTCTTGTGACCTTGAGCCAGGAGCCGCAGCCACAAATACTGGGCGATATTGGTGTCCTGATACTCGTCCACCAGGATCGCCTTGAACCTGGTCTGGTAGTCCTTCAGGATATCCGGTTCCTTGGCGAACAGGGTCAGGCAGTGGAGCAGGAGGTCGCCGAAATCGCAGGCGTTCAAGGTCAGGAGCCTGCTCTGATAGGATTCATAAAGCTCGCGCGTCCGTCCGAGCGCAAAATCCCCGATGTCGCTGTCCGGCACCTTGTCCGGCGTCTGTCCTCGGTCCTTGAACTGCCCGATCAGCCCGGCCAGAACCTTGGGCGTCCAGCGTTTCGCATCCAGATCAGCAGCCTCGATCACCTGCTTCATCAAGCGCTGCTGATCGTCGACATCGAGAATCGTGAAATTGGACTTCAGCCCTACCAATTCCGCATGACGCCTGAGCAGGCGCGCACCCAGCGCATGGAACGTGCCCAGCCAAAACCCCTCGACACTCGCCCCGAGCAGCCCGCCGACGCGCGCCACCATCTCCCTGGCCGCCTTGTTGGTGAACGTCACCGCCAGCACCTCGAACGGCCTCACCCGTTGGGTCACCAGCATATGCGCAAGCCTGGTGGTCAGCACCCGCGTTTTGCCGGTCCCCGCCCCTGCCAGCACCAGCACCGGCCCGTCATCCGCCAGCACGGCAGCGCGCTGCTCGTCATTCAGCCCCTGGAGATAGACAGGTCCGCTAGGAACAACGCCGCCGGCATCCACCGGCAAAGGCTCGGCATGCACCATCCTCAATCCTCGTCACCGGTCCCTCGTTCTATTGATGGCGAACATATGCGAGTTGCCATCAACCGCCGCTAACATGCGCCAACAAGGGGGCAACGTCGAGCCCCTGCCGTCTCCCATGCCGATCCTAGGCATGGACCCAAGCTTCCTTAAGAATTCCCTGCGCCTTAATCTCTTTTTCATTTCTTCCGTTTATAACTCGAAGCTATCACCACAGCCGCCTATGGGGATGGCAAAACAATTCCTCTCCCCGGCTTGAGATCAACACCTCTTCTCGGAAGTCACGATGCGCAAAAGCCTCACGATTACCTGCAGCCTGATCATCTGCACTGTCGTCGTTCTAACCGGTGGCCTGGCCGTTGCCTGGGATAAGATTCACCCTAAAGCGGCCATGAGCAAGGGCATCGAAAACGCGTGCTACCGAGCCGTGAAGAAGGCGACCCCGCTTGGGCATCGCGATCTAGAGACCATCTCTTATGACCTGCATGAACCGAATATCGGTGTCGCTGAAGGCCGCGTTCTGGCTAGATACGGCCAGGACCAATGGACAGACGTCGCCTGGACATGCAGCATCCACCCGAAATACAAGAGAGTCATCAGCCTTGAAGTCGAAAAGGACCAAAGGCGCCACGACTTTTTTTCTTAAACATGAGCAGAAGACCAACCGGAGAACCTGTTCTTCTGGTTTTTTGGCCTGTTCACGCCCTGAGTGAAGAAGCTAGCGCATATCCTTGACAGGTCGATCCAGCCCTGTCCCCGCCTAACCACGCGATATGGTCGGTACGTTGGGGTGGTTGGACGGGGGAGAGGGCTGGCACTGCGTAAAAACGCTCTAACAGCTGAGATGCATCCCAGCCGAATCCGCTTGAAACGCCTGCCTACCCAGCATCGCCGTCGCGTAGGACCAAAGCACGATTGGTGATGATCGATCTCAGCTCTTCGGCCTGGCTTGGCGAGACCTCAGCCTGCTGCCAGCCCTGGCCCAGACCGTTTCGCTTTTCCCGGAAAATACCGACCCGGACACCTGCCAACTGAAGGCGGTCGCTCACGATGAAAACGTTCATCTTGAAACGCTCGTTCGGGCGCTCGCGATCTTCGTACCAATCGGTCTGGATCACCCCGCTCGGCTTGTCGGCAACCTCGATCGGCATGAACACGACCGTGTCCAGGGCGGCCCGCCATAGATAGGTGTTGACGCTTCCGTCGCTGGCGGGCTGACGGTCCTCTGCCCCTGGATCACCATCCCCATCGAACAAAGCCGGCACCGGCACACCGATCGCAAGATCTCCGAGGAGCGTGCCCTGGCTGTCTTTCAATGTCCGGTAGGGGCTGCCGGTACGCTTGGCGATATCGGGATCAACCGGGTAGCGCGTCGTGCCCGGCTTGGTTGGCGCAGGCTCGCCAAAACGGCTCAGCGTTTCGCAGCCGCCGATCAGCGACAGTGAAGCCATGATCATCAGGCCTTTCGGCACGCTCTGCAAAGCCTTCGATATCCGCAACATCTCATGTCCTCCGCTTTTTTTTGTTCAAGAGCCCCAGCCAAATCGTTCGACAAGAGCATCCGGCAAGGCGCTGTCCGCTTGTCGGCGCTGTTCTTTAGAGAAAACCTGACGCCACTCATCGATCCGTCCCCGTCTGAAATGGATGGCCGGCGCCTGGTCGCCCGCCTTCAGATCCTCGCAGGCAAGATCATAGAAACTCAAGGCGTCAGTCACATACCGCTCCTGATTGGCGACGAAGCTTTCGAAAGTCAGGCAGCGAACCTTGAGATTGGGGCAAGGCTCCTGCTCCCGCCGATGCCATCCAAGCATGAAATCGATCAGCAAAGGCAGGTAGTGCTGGAGGCACCAGTCAATCACATCGGGCAGACCGCTGCCCAAAATCTTCGCCGGTGGAACGATATCGCGCCAGATCGGCGCCAGCATGCGGCGGCTGACGTCCTCCATCACGAAGTGGGCCCAGGACAGGAGCGCTTGCCGGGGGTCACGTAGATGGACCAGAAGACGGTCGATTCCCGACTCGACCAGCCGCTCGACGTGATACTGTTCCGGCCCGATATGTTCCTTGGCCAGAATGCCGCCCGGGGCAAAGGCGGCGAGCCGACCAGGAACCGGGCAGCAGTGGGGAAACAGGCCGATCGACACATGGCTTTGCCCAAGGCCCAAACCCGTGGCGAGCCGATGTCCGATACTCTCGCTTGCCGATTTGGGCATGGCGGTCATCAGGATCGAGGGCCGGCCTGCCGACCGGGCACGATCACGAAGCCTGACGAAATTCTGCTCCGAGGATCGAACGGGAAAATGCGGCAAGACGGTTTTGGCAAGGCGCTTCATGGCCTCCTTGGGACGGTGCCGGGCAAGCAGAAGATTGGCCAATCCCGCTTGCTCGGGCAACGTGGGCGGCATGCCGTCAAGGCTTCGAGACAGGGCGCTGATCGCCTCCTCGACCAGATCGTCACCTCGCTCGTCATTGCCCTGCTGGTAAGCTATCGAACCGAGCATGGTCAGGGCCTGAGGATGCCCCGGCCGATGGAGCAGAATCTGCTGGTAGAGCCCTTTCGCTCCCTCGAGGTTTCCTGCCTGCTGCTGCGCCGCCGCCAGCGCCAGCGCCGAACCGAGGGTGATCGGTTCCCGCCATCCTTTCACTGTCCGATCAGCTTGCATTCACCCACTCTCCCGACGCGCCTTCGATGCTGTAGCCATGGCGTGCCATCACGTCGCCCAGCACCTCGCTGAGCCGGCCGCGCTGCATGTCCGTAAGGATCGTCTCGCCTGCGCCCAGGCGCCCCTCGCGGAAAAAACGGGTCGAGCCGTCGGGACGTGCCTCGACGAACCCCGATTCCTTTTCCTGCGCTGCCAGCTCGCGAAAGCAGGAAAAACGGATCGCCCGTTTCAGGCGGTCATGCTCCGGCGGCAGCCCGAGAAAATTGACCAGGGATGCAAAGGTCGCGCGTGGCTGGGTCTGCATGTCCTCATAGCGGATCACATGCCGGGTCAACCCGGGCGCCGTGGTCCAGCTATGCACATGCTCCGCCCAGCTGCCGAGATACTGCGCCAGCAGACCGTTGCCCCGCGGCAGGGCATTGCCCGGCCGGCAAAGCGCCTCGACGGCGCGATCGATATCGGTGTGATAATGATGCGCCCAGGAAACCGCGATGTCATAGGGGTGGCGTGTGATATAGATTGCGCCCGCCGTCGCGCCCGGGGTAATCAGCGGAAGATTGCCCGCTTTGCCCACGATGCTGTGGGTCTTGACGAACACCGTGCGCCGTTCCGCCGTCGCGAACCAACGATGAACGGCGGCTCGGGCGGACAGCGCCTCGTCATCGCTGATGTCCGCCGCCGCTTTGCCGAGAATGCGCTCATAGTGGACCAAAAAATTGTCGCCGAGCGCGAAGCTCGGCAACTCGTTGATGGCAATCGGCTTTTGGCTGTTCTGAAAGTAGTTGGCAAGAAAAGCACGCAGCCAAGTATTCCCGGACTTCGGGTAGGACGCAAGCCAGATGATCCCAGTCATACGCCGTTCCGCTTGCTGCCGCTGCGCTCAAATTCTCCCGCGATAACACGTCATGTGATTCATCGGCTCATGCGCAGCTCAGTGATAAAAGGCGGGGGAGCCACGTATGGCACCCCCGAATTGTTAGCGGAGAACGGGACTAGAAGCTCACGGTCAAGCCAACAGCAGCGACATAGCCGTCCTGACTTCCGTTGACCTCGTCGTCCCAATCAGCCCATAGCAACGATGCACCCGCATCAAGGCCGGGGCCGATCTTGTAGCGCGTCGACAGGACCGCAGCGTCCAAGGTGTCTTCGCCGCCGATCGCCACATCACCATCCACTTCGCCATGGAAGTAGCCGACGCTGTAAGACCACTTTTCGATGTCGTATTGAGCACCGATCGCAAACGAGTCCCCTTCCGTCGACGAGATGACGCCATCCGTGTCGGCGATCCGGCCGTCAAGCTCGTTGGCATAGGATGCGTTCAGGGTGAGCCCGCCCATGCTGCCGGTAACCCCCAGCATAAGCTGGCGAATGTCGTCACCGCCTGCATCCTCGATCGCCTGCCCGGCCTGCGCCTCGGCATAGCCGAAGCTGACGCCGTAGCTGTAACCCTTCGCCTCGCCCAGATAGTTCGCAGCCAGCGAAAAGCCGTTATTATAATCGAACCCGTCGAGATCCACCGGCCCGTTGGTGGGCACGCCGTCGAAGCTGGCGTTGGGAACATAGCTGGCGCCGAACTGAAAGCCGCTTTTCCTAGGCGTGAAGTAGGTGATCACATTGTCATCGTTGGTGATGTCGATGGCGGTGGAAAGGCCAGGGCTGCGAAAGGCGCCCTGAAAACCGTCGACGGCGGGAATGAAGTTGCTGATCCAGCCTGAATTGATCTGCACGCCGACGCCGCTTGCCCCGAACGTACCGACGGCACCGCGATACATTGCGGTGTTGTCACCGCCGAGACGAAGCTCGCCATACTCGCTGTCCAGGAAGAGATAGGTCTCGTCCAGGGTTTGCGAGGTGCCTGAGCCGGGAAGCTCGATTTCGGTGCGCACCCCCACCTCGAGACCGCTATCCAGGGTCATCTTGCCGCCGATATGAACTTCACCATCGAAGAACGTCGACACGGCATTGAAATCAGACGTTTCACCATCGGCCTCATCGATCTGGCCCAGTCCGTAATAGCTGATGAGAAAGCCGGACAAGCTGAGTTCCAGCGGCTCTTCGGCCAGGGCCGGTGTCGCATGACCGAATAGACCGGCACCTGCAAGCGCCGTGGATGCGCAGAGCATCCAGCGCAGGGAGCGCCGCTGTCCATTTGGTGAGATCGAGCCTTTTTGCCTGCCACCCATAATCCTACTCCTTTTTTTCTTTTGTGTTCTCCGCCGCTTTGCGGTCGGCTGGCTTAGGATTGCGTTACGATGCGTCTTCGGCTCGACGCTCCCCCGATGCCGAGTACCAGCTAACACCAGAATGACATTCTCCACTGTCACAACTGAAACTCGACTGGTAACATTGACGGGAACGGCCCGTGAATTTAAGTTTACCGGAAGTATTTTTTCACTTGTTCAGGCGATATTAAATCAGGACAACTCTTGGTAATTGCCTTATGAGCAAAAAATAGTAAACGATTTTATTTAAAATATTGCCCCAGAAGATTTTTTATTTGGACACACCGCCATTCTTCAATCGAACTGGAGTGGGTCGCCGCTTTCTTGGGGCAGGAACGCCGACAGCGGTCCGCATAAGTTTTTCCCGAAGAGGAAAACAGCAGACCGTTCAGCAGTTACTGGAATAAATGGTCCGATGACCGGCAGCTCAGCCCGAATTCGGGATCCCTTCCGGGCCGAGCACAATGTCGAACATTGCGCGCATACCATCGCCGTCGTCATCCGGTTCCAGCGAGACAGTCACCAGCTCACGAGCACGCCCCAGGTCCTGATAGAGCCAATCCCGCTCATTTTCCGGATTGCCGGCCACATACATCTGCGTGGTCAGAACATCGACCCCGGATCCGAGAATCTTGACATGAATATGCGGCGTGCGTCCGGGATAGGCCACGGGCACGATGGTTCGAAAGCGATAGCCGCCTTTTTCATCCGCGATCGTGTGGCCAAACCCCTGAAAATTCGGATCGGAAGGGCCTCGTCGGTCGCCCGGATGATGGTAGACGCCATTGGCATCGCACTGCCAGATTTCCACCCGAAGACCCGGTGCCGGCCGCCCATCGGTTCCGAGAACACGGCCGCCGAGATTGAGCACCTTGCCCAACGCCTTCCCGCCCTGCCCTTCGACCTGGACCAGATCATTGTCCTGATCGAGCGGCAGCGTCAGCGGGTAGAACGGTCCTTCGGTCTGCGAAGGCGTGGTCAGCAAGGAGGAAGCGCAAGCAGGGAATCGCCCCGAGCGCCGCTAGGCCGGCACCCTGCCCCAAGAAACTGCCGTCGCCTGGTCCGCATCACGCTCCTCCCCTTTTTGCGAGCACCTACTCTGGCATGGCTCTTGGTATAACCGATATGAAAGATTCTCTCAGGATGCCCAGAAAACTCGGCCGTATACCATCGGCCAAGCCATGAAGCCAGCGGAATGACCAAATGATGTGGCCATGCCACCCGCCTAGCGCGAGACAGCCTCGACGACATCCTCTCGTCCGCGGCCGTCTTCTTCATAGCGAGGGTGGTAAGGCCCGAGCAAAAGCCCCCTGCGGCCGGAGAATAATTTTCGATTGGCGGTCACCGCGACCCCGTGGGAGGCGTCGACCGTGGTGCCGACCGCCTGGGAAATCGCAGCCCCGATCAGCGCGACCAGGAGATTGGAACCTCCCCCGCCGGAGGAATGGGCGGCATTGATCTTCCCATCCCAGATCGTCGTTCCGGTATCCACATCCACCAGCTTGGCATTAGCGCGCACCACCGCTGCCGATGACAGAAGCTGGTACTCCTGACCATAGGCCTCAATGTCCACATAGAGAACGGCATCCGGCCCGAACACCTCGTCCAGCTTTTCAAGCGGCACACCATGCATGTCGGCAGGCGTCGGCAGGCCGTTTTCCTTCATATAGGCATCGACCACCGCGACGGGAAAAACGTAATAACCGGCCTCGGCAATCGGCCGGGTTATGGTCGAGAGGTAGCTGTAGGGCGCATTCACCTCGACACTCTGGTTGGTGGGCGGCAGCACCAAGATGGAGGCAGGCATTTGCGCGCGATAGGCACCGTAATCCGTGGGTCCTGACTTGCCGCAGGCGGCAACGGCCAGCAGCATCAAGCAGGCGGCGCCGAGCCTACCAAGCTTCGCGGGGCAACTATCGGACATCGCTCATTCCTGTCGCAACTGGCCGATAATCTTATCGATGAATGTGGCCGATTCGGGGTAGTTTGCGCGCTCCTGATCAAATTCGTCGAGTGCTGCATCGATATTGCCTGCGATATACTGCATGTAGCCGAGATGGGCATGCACACCGGGCGGCACCTTCAAACCGGCGCTTTTGGTCTGCTCGATCTGCGCCGACAGCAGGGAAATCTGCACGGTCGGTGTCGCCTCGCCGGGCTTGGCATACATATCGTACACCAAGCCATCATAGATGCCCCAATCATAGGACAGCCCATCGCTTCCGGAGCCGGCGCAGCCTGACACGAGCACAGCAACGATCACCATCGCTGGAGACCACCCGGCCAGCGGCCGCATCACCCCTCTCCGACAGGCGACCAGGCACCGCGCTCGAGATCCGCAACAAGCTGCTCGACGGCTTGCGTGATCGCCAAATTGAGCACCTTGCCATTGAGCGTGGCGTCGTAGCCGGCCGTACCGCCGAAACCGATCACCTCGCGATTGTCGAGCGTGTACTCACCAGCTCCCTGGACAGAATGGACCACCTCGCCGGTCGTGGTGTCGACAATGTTGAGCGCGACCTTGGAATAGGCGAGCTGGGACTTGCCGCGCCCGAGGATGCCGAAGAGCTGCCGGTCGCCGGTCTCGCGCCGGCCGAATTCGGTCACCGCCCCGGTGACGGCGACATCGGCCCCTTTGAGCTTCTGCTTGACGCCGCGAAGCTCGGCCTCCTTCGAGATCTGCTCGAGATTGTCGCGATCGACCACGCTGAAACGATTGGTCTGCTGCAAATGGGTCTTCAGGATCGTCTTCGCCTGCCCGCCCAGACGATCGACGCCATCGGAAAATGCACCTCGCTGGTAGCTCGAGCTGTTCGCAAAATTACTGATCACGATGGCATAACGCGGACCGTTATAGCTTGTGCCGTAGGAGGCCACCGTCTGGGTTTCCACCGCTCTGTGACTCTCGGTTGCACAGGAGGCAACGAGTCCGGCCGTCAGAACCACACTCGCAATGCCGGCAATCCGCCAGCGGCACAGCCTGCTCAGAAAAGACGGCATCACGATCATTCCCTCCTCTAACCTCAAGAATTTCCTGAAGAACATAAGGGAGTCGGCTCGGTCTGTCCATTCATTGCAGCACCAGAGCGCAGCCCGTCTTCGAACCACCTTCCTTCAACTCTAATTAGAAATTGGACGTTGCAGGATACTTGCCACGAACAGGCAAGCTTCCCCCCAATCCCGATGATGATCACCCCTTGCAAGGACATCGATCCATGCCCAAAGTCCCTGGTTCCCGAGCCCGGCATCACCAAGGGTCATCGTCATGAGCCGTATCAAACAATTTTTTGCGATCGCCACGACCTACGCCGTGTGCCGAAGGGCAGCCATCAGCGCATTGATCGTTGGGGTTATTCTGGCGCTGATCAATTATGGCGACAAACTGCTGTCCAGTGGCTTGAACAGGATCGACATCGCCAAAATCCTGCTAACCTTTCTCGTACCTTATGGCGTCTCAACGGTCTCCTCCGTGCTCGCAGCGCTGGAGCGAGAGCGCGATCCGGCTGCAGGTCCCAGCATCTGAGACCATAAGGCCCCGTGGCCGTTCATTTCGAGTTAACCGATGATGCGATAGGACATGTCGTCAATATCCTCCCATGATCCAACCAACAGCGAGCCGCCCTTGCAGCCCAAGCCATCGGATCAACGTCTCATCAGCCGCGATCACCTGAGGCGCGCCGCCGACCAGGGCCTGATCAGCGACGAAGCAGGCGAAGCGCTCTGGCATTTTCTCGCAACCGGCGAGCAGGCGCCGGCGGCACCGCCACGCTTCGACGTGGCCCATCTGCTCTGGTATGCGGGTGCCCTGATCATCATCGGCGCCATGGGCCTCTTCACCAGCCTCGCCTTTGCGACCTGGGGCGGCGGCGCGCTGGCGGTGACCGCCCTCATCTATGCCATCGTCTTCATCCTGCTCGGCCACATGCTTTGGGGCCGCGATCTCACAGTCCCGGGCGGGCTCTGCATTACGATTGCCGTTACCATGGCACCTTTGTTTGTCTTCGCCATCCAGGAAATGCTGGGCTGGTGGAGCCAAGAGGCCGAAGACAGCTACCGGGATTTTTATCACTGGATCAAGGCGAGCTGGCTGCCGATGGAATTGGCGACCATCGCTGCAGGCCTTGTTGCCCTTACCGTCTACCGCTTCCCCTTCCTCGTTGCCTCCATAGCGGTCGCGCTGTGGTTCATGTCGATGGATCTCACCCCTTGGATTTTCGGCGGGGACTGGAACAGCTTCGATCAGCGAAAGATCGTGTCTCTTTGGTTCGGCCTCCTGATGCTGGCGGTCGCCTGGCTGGTCGATATCCGGGCGAAGAGTGATTTCGCGTTCTGGCTGCATCTCTTCGGCCTGATGGCATTCTGGGGCGGGCTCACGCTCATGGACAGCGACAGCGAGATCGCCAAGGCCTTCTATTGCCTGATCAATATCGGACTCCTGGCCTTCGGATTGTTCTTGCAGCGCCGCGCTTTCGCCGTGTTCGGAGCACTCGGCATCACCTTTTACCTTCACCATCTCGCAGACGATGTGTTCCAGGACTCACTGCTCTATCCCTTTGCTCTATCGCTGATCGGCCTGTTGATCCTCGGCGCTGGCATTCTCTACTTTCGAAAACAGGCAGCCATCGAAGAAGCACTGCGGACCCGTCTGCCAGCACCCCTGCAGGCCCTTCGGCCCGCCCATGCGCGGCAAGGCACATGAAAGCCGGCACCAATTGCACCGGATGATTTGACCTCGACGCCACCGGTGGCCCATGCTTGAGTAGGTTTGATGCCAGCAGCCGTGGATGCCGTCCGATGAAGATGCCCGAGCCCAATGCGGAAAGCCTCGCCAAGCGGGATGCCATCATCGCGTCCCTTCGCGCGATCGTGCCGGGCGAAGGGGTGATCGCGAGCGAGGACGAGCTTCGCGCTTATGAATGCGACGGCCTCTCCGCCTACCGGGCGATCCCCATGGCGGTCGTTCTGCCGTCAACCACCGAGCAGGTCTCGGAGATCCTGAAACTCTGCACGGCGGAAAACATCCATGTCGTTCCCCGGGGTGCCGGCACCTCGCTCTCCGGCGGCGCGTTGCCGGTCACCGACGGCATCGTGCTCGGCCTCGGGAAATTCAATCAGATTCTCGACATCGACTATCAGAACCGAACGGTCACCGCCCAGCCAGGCGTCACCAATCTCGGTATCACCAACGCCGTCGAGCATGAGGGCTTTTACTACGCCCCCGATCCGTCATCGCAGATTGCCTGCTCGATCGGCGGCAACATCGCCGAGAATTCGGGCGGCGTGCATTGCCTGAAATACGGCCTCACCACCAACAATGTCCTCGGTCTCGAGATGGTGCTGCCCAATGGCGACATCATCCGCCTCGGCGGCCAGCATCTGGACAGCGACGGCTACGACCTCATGGGCGTGATGACCGGCTCCGAGGGACTGCTCGGCGTGGTCACCGAAGTGACGGTCCGCATCTTGAAAAAGCCGGAAACCGCGCGGGCAATGCTCATGGGCTTTCACGAGAGCGAGCAGGGCGGCGATTGCGTCGCGGCAATCATCGCCGCCGGCATCATTCCGGGCGGTCTTGAGATGATGGACCGCCCCGCCATCCATGCCGCCGAAGATTTTTGTCATCCCGGTTACCCCTTGGATGTCGAAGCACTTTTGATCTGCGAGCTGGACGGACCCGCCGTCGAGGTCGATCACCTGATCGATACCGTCTCGGCGATCGCCCGCCAGCATGGTGCCGTCGGCATCAAGGTCAGCCAGAGCGAGGAGGAGCGCCAGCGCTTCTGGCTGGGCCGGAAATCAGCGTTTCCCGCGATCGGCAGGATCTCGCCGGACTACTACTGCATGGACGGCACGATCCCCAGAAAAAAGCTCCCCTATGTCCTAAAACGCATGACCGAGATGAGCGAGCAATACGGCCTAAGCGTCGCCAACGTCTTCCACGCCGGCGACGGCAATCTGCACCCGCTGATCATGTATGACGCCAACAAGCCCGGCGAACTGGAACGCACCGAGGAATTCGGCGCCGAGATCCTGAAACTCTGCGTCGAGGTTGGCGGCGTGCTCACCGGCGAGCATGGCGTCGGCGTCGAAAAACGCGATTTGATGCCGGTGCAGTTCGGCGAGGATGATCTGAACCAGCAGCAGCGGGTAAAATGCGCCTTCGATCCGACGCAAATCCTCAACCCCGGCAAGGTCTTTCCCCAACTCCATCGCTGCGCCGAGCTCGGACGCATGCATGTCCACCAAGGCCAGGTCCGCTTTCCCGACCTTCCCCGATTCTAGTGGTGTGACCACATCAGTTGTTTTTCACCGCAATTGCAGAAAGCACCAAGAATCCCCGGGGGTATGCGAGCACTTTTCGGGAAAGTTTCGGGGTCTTTCGTATAGATCATGACACTGGGAAATGGCGGATCAAGCGGCCTGACCTGGTGGTAGGACCACATCATTCGACTGCCGCATGGTGCAAGGTTTAATCAGGTAAAATCAGCCGGTCCTGACTTTCGCAATGGGAGGCGTTCGTTGCGGCAGCACCACTAGCGGCCGACGCGCTTTCATTTTCTCTTAATTCATATGTGCGACAAGAGCCATCTGGTCCATGCGATCCTGGAACTCCGAGCCTAGCCCATCCTTTCCCGGCGGGCGGGCGGATTTCCAGGATCGCATGGACCAGGAAATGGAGGCTATCGCAGAAAGAATAACGTTCGGTTAAAGCCATCGCCCCAAAAGCTTCAGCGTGTAAAAGCTGCAGCAACCTAACCTAATTTTGCACTCATGGGATATCCACAATACTCGAGTCCTCAACCTGCTGGCAAGAGCACCGTTCCCGCTCAAGTCATATGCGAGCTTCGGCAGCGAAGTTATGCTGCGGACATGCCGCTAACCCGCAATCTGGGCGAGGCCGCGGGCCATCTCGGTGCGTAAGGCGGTGACATCGTTGGCGTAACCCAGAACATTGAAGCCCAGAGCTTTGAGTTTTCGGACCATGTCAGCATTGCCGTCGACCACGCCGAGGGCTTTGCCATGGTTCTTGGCGGCGGCCACCAGCCTGTCGACGGCGGCAAGGAAATCCGGATGCTCGAACTCCGCAGTGATCCCGAGATCGTTGGTCAGATCGAAATGGCCGAGCCAGCCGATGTCCATGCCGGGTGTAGCGAGAATGGCATCGGCATTGTCGATGCCGCGCTTGCTTTCGATCAGCGCGATCATCACCGTCTCCGCATTGGACGCCTGCATGCGAGCGATAGGATCGGTTCCCCGATAGGCGTCATGACCGACACCGAAGGCAAGCCCCCGCTTGCCCTCCGGTCGGTAGCGGGCCCAGGAAACCAGATCCGCCGCTTCTGCCGCTGTTTCCACCATCGGCGCCATGATCCCCTTCGCCCCGGCGTCGAGCACGCCGGCTACCGTGGCATAACTTTTGTCGCCGATCCGGACCCAGGGTTCGATTTCGAGCCCGCGCGCCGTTGCAATCTGCTGCTTGATCGTCTCGATTCCGGCCCCACTATGCTCCATATCCAAGATGACATAGGCGCAGCCGGCGGCTTCGAGCAGCGGCACGAGGCCCGGGGTGAAGAACTCGAAGGCCATCGTGCCCATTACCTGCTCACCGCCGAGCAGGCGCTGGCGAAGATTGCTGGATGTCTCTGTCATTTCTGAACTTTTCCCCGACCACCAAACGGATTGCTTGTCCGGGACGGGGTAGCAGCCGGCGCGCGTTATGGCCAGATCAAGGTCTCTTCAGAGCAACGCCCATTCGTGTTTTCGAAACGGCAGGGTCTCAAAAATTGAAGGATGCGGACACTCCCTTAAGCTCTATGAACAACCGGAAAATCCGGACCGTCGAGAGCATCGCCGGTTTTCAGCGTGAGATGATCGAAGGGCGGCGAGCCCTTGCCTTTCCGGTCGGCAAAGACCGCATCATCACCGACCCAGCGGGCTGAAAAAGCGCGCCGGCGGCTGCCCTGCCCGGTATTCGCGGCCGCGCCGTGAATGACACGAAAATTGAAGGCGACGGCATCGCCCGGCTGCAGCGCCCAGCTCAAGATCCGATATTGATCGCGGTTGCCGTCGATATCCGGCACGGCTTCGCGATCGTCATTTTCATATAGATCGGAGCCGTCAAACCGCTTCGGTTTGTGGGTCCGCCCCAACCGATGAGATCCGGCAACACATTGGAGCGACGTCTCTTCGGGTACCGGATCGAGCGGGATCCAGAAGCTGACGCTTTGCTTGCCCTCTGTGCAGTAATAAGGCTGGTCCTGATGCCAGGGGGTAACGATCGAGGTTCCCGGCTCCTTCACCAGAACATGATCGTGGAAAAAGCGGCCGGTTTTGGACTGCATCAGCTTTGCCGCCACAGCTCCCGCCGGCGAGGTCAAGACGAACTCCCGAAACTCGTCGATCCGCTGCCAGTTGCAGAGGTCCTGGAAAAACGGTGCCGATCCGTCCGCCGGCTTATAGGAGCGCTCCCGCGGGCTTGGGTCCGCCATCAGCGTCTCGATACCCTGCCTGAGCGGCGCCACCCAATCGGCAAAGAGACCGCGCAGCACGATGACCCCATCTTCGGCAAACTTTTCGACATCTGCCTGGCTCGGCAGCAGCATTTGTCCCTCGGTCATCCGCGTTCTCCCTGTCAATTTCGATGGCATCGATCTATGGATATCATACCAGCCCATCTGGCCTATAAACTGTTCCATCCCGCTCCCCCGCCCAACCACCCGATATGGTCGGGATCCTGCGGGTGGGGTGCGACCACTGCGAGTGGTTGGGCGGGGGAGCGGGATGGAACAGTTTATAGGCGGCTTGAGATCATCCCTCTTCCGTGATGGCAGAGGGCAGTATTCCCGGCAAGTTCAGGCCATGTTCCCGAGCACAGTCCAAGGCTTCTTCATAGCCCGCATCGGCATGGCGCATGACACCGGTGGCGGGATCATTCCAAAGTACCCTTTCGATCCGCCGCGCCGCATCCGCACTGCCATCGCAGCAGATCACCATGCCGGCATGCTGGGAAAAGCCCATGCCGACACCGCCGCCATGATGCAGCGACACCCAGGTCGCACCGGATGCCGTGTTCAGGAGCGCGTTCAGGAGAGGCCAGTCGGACACCGCGTCGGACCCGTCCCGCATCGCCTCGGTTTCGCGGTTGGGCGAGGCGACCGAGCCCGCGTCCAGATGATCGCGCCCGATGACCACGGGCGCCTTCAGCTCTCCCGATGCCACCATCTCGTTGAACGCCAAGCCGAGCCTGTGGCGCACGCCGAGCCCGACCCAGCAAATGCGCGCGGGCAGGCCCTGAAAGCTGATCCGTTCCCGCGCCAGATCGAGCCAGTTGTGCAGATGCGGATCGTCAACCAGCTCCTTCACCTTGGCATCGGTCTTGTAGATGTCCTCGGGATCGCCCGAGAGCGCGCACCAGCGAAACGGTCCGATGCCACGGCAGAACAGAGGCCGAATATAAGCGGGCACGAAGCCTGGAAAGGCGAACGCATTCTCCAGCCCTTCCTCGAGCGCGACCTGGCGAATATTGTTGCCGTAGTCCAGCGTCGGCACGCCGGCGTTCCAAAACTCCACCATTGCGGCCACATGAACCTTCATGCTCGCACGCGCCGCTTTCTCGACGGCTTTCGGATCACTTTCCTGCTTGTCCCGCCATTCGGCGACCGACCAGCCCTGGGGTAGATAACCATGCACCGGATCATGGGCGCTGGTCTGATCGGTGACGATATCCGGCCGAACACCACGGGCAGCCAGCTCCGGAAACACGTCCGCGGCATTGCCGATCAGCGCCACGGACTTTGCCTCGCCCGCCTTCGTCCAGCGCTCGATCATCGAGAACGCCTCGTCAAGCGATCCGGTTTTCTCGTCCACATACTTCGTGCGCAGGCGAAAATCGACACGGGTCTCGTCACACTCGACGGCCAGGCAGCAGGCCCCCGCCATCACGGCGGCCAAAGGCTGCGCGCCCCCCATCCCGCCAAGACCGCCGGTCAGGATCCAGCGCCCTTTGAGATGACCGCCATAATGCTGACGACCCGCCTCGACGAACGTCTCGTAGGTCCCCTGAACGATGCCCTGGGATCCGATATAGATCCAGGAACCGGCCGTCATCTGGCCGTACATCGCGAGCCCTTTCTTATCGAGCTCATTGAAATGGTCCCAAGTCGCCCAGTGCGGCACCAGGTTCGAATTCGCGATCAGCACGCGCGGCGCGTCTCTATGGGTGCGAAAAATACCGACCGGCTTGCCGGATTGAACCAGGAGCGTCTCGTCGTCGTTCAGCGATGTCAGGCTGGCCACGATCCGATCGAAATCCGCCCAGCTTCTCGCCGCCCTGCCGATGCCGCCATAGACCACCAGCTCATGAGGGTTTTCGGCGACTTCGGGGTGGAGATTGTTCATCAGCATGCGCATCGGCGCTTCGGTCAGCCAGCTCTTGGCCGTGATCTCGGTCCCGGTATCGGGATAAATTTTTCGCGCATTGTGCCTTGGCTCGTTCATATCCGATCTCCGGAAATCCACCTGGTGCCGCTTCCGTCCCGCTCCCAACCACCCAATATCGTCGGGAGCGGGACGGAAGAGGTCAAAAGTAAGTTGGGTTCATATAGTCAGGCATCTCGATCCTTCGGAGCAGCGCGCCGTCGGCGATCATGGCGGCAGCGGCGGCAAGATCGGGGGCGAGATAACGGTCTTGCCCGATCGCCGGAATGATGCCTCGAACATCGGCGAGGATGTTGGCCAGCAAAGGGCTGGTGGTGAGCGGTGCACGAAATTCGATCCCTTGGGCTGCACAGATCAGCTCGACGCCGAGGATCACATTGAGGTTGGCGTTCATGCGCAGCAAACGCCTGGCGCCATGCGCCGCCATGCTGACATGATCCTCCTGATTGGCCGAGGTGGGGGTGCTGTCGGTCGAGCAGGGATTGGCCAGATGCTTGTTCTCGCTCATCAGCGCCGCCGTGGTCACCTCGGCGATCATCAGGCCCGAGTTCAAACCCGGATCCGGGGTCAGAAACGGCATGAGATCGAAGCTCAGCGTCGGGTCCACCATCAGCGCCACACGCCGCTGGGCGATCGCACCGATCTCGGAGAGCGCAAGCGCGATC
Source organism: Geminicoccaceae bacterium (assembly GCA_965204405.1). Taxonomy (GTDB): domain Bacteria; phylum Pseudomonadota; class Alphaproteobacteria; order Geminicoccales; family Geminicoccaceae; genus JANQPX01. The sequence continues at coordinate 1,512,100 of CBDBEN010000005.1, read as the reverse complement.
TGATCGGCGGCGAACGCCACCGGCTCGGCATGAAAATTCCCGCCGGAAACGATGCGCTCCTCCTCCACCAGAACCAGCGGGTTGTCGGTCACCGCGTTCGCTTCGACCTCCAGCGTGCGCCCCGCCCCGTGCAAAAGATCCATCGCTGCCCCCGTCACCTGCGGCTGACAGCGAATGCAGTAGGGATCCTGCACGCGGCTGTCGCCATCCCGGTGGCTTTCGCGGATCTCGCTGCCCGCCATCAGCGCGCGCATGGCCCTCGCCACCGCAATCTGACCGGCATGACCGCGGAGCGTATGGATCTCATCGACCAGAGGCGCGGTCGAACCCATGATCGCATCGGTGCTGAGCGCTGAGGTCACGATGGATGCCTGCGCATTGCGCCAGGCACCGAACAGAGCCGCCAGCGCACAGGCGGTCGAAAACTGGGTGCCGTTGATCAGCGCCAAGCCTTCTTTCGGACCCAGGACTAGCGGCGCCAGCCCGGCCTTTTCCAGAGCCGAAGTCCCTTGCATGACCTCGCCCTGCAACGATGCTTCGCCCTCGCCGATCATCACGGCCGTCATATGGGCAAGCGGCGCCAGATCGCCGGAGGCACCCACCGAGCCCTGGACCGGCACAACCGGTGTCACGCCCTTGGCGAGCATGGCTTCGATCAAAGCAACGGTCTCCCAACGAACACCCGACGCACCACGGCCAAGCGACAGCAGTTTGAGCGCCATCATCAGGCGCGTGGTTGCGACGTCCAAGGCCTCGCCCACACCGCAGCAGTGGGAGAGGATCAGGTTGCGCTGCAAGGCTACGATGTCGTCGGCTGCGATCTTGACGCTGGCGAGTTTGCCGAACCCGGTATTGACGCCATAGACCGCCTCATCCCCCTCGACGGCCCGTCGGACGAGGGCGGCGGCAGCGTCAATCCGCGGCCGGGCATCGGCATCCAGGCAAACCGCCTCTTTATTTCGCCAAATCGCTTCCAGTTCAACAAGCGTCGCGGATCCCGGATGGAGCGTTCGCGTCATGACTGGCCACCGAAAATGCGGCGGTGAAGCGGGTTATAACCGATCCGATAGGCAAGTTCGGCTGGATGCTCCACATCCCAAACGGCAAGATCGGCACGCAAGCCTGCTCGGATCATGCCGGTATCGATCAGTCCAAGCGCCTTCGCCGCATGGCGGGTGACGCCGGCGAGCGCCTCCTCCGGGGTCAGACGAAACAGGGTGCAGCCCATGTTCATCGCCAGCAGCAGCGAATTCAGCGGGGACGAGCCGGGATTGCAGTCGGTCGCAAGCGCCATCGGCACGCCATGATCGCGAAAATCCGCCACCGGCGGATGGGTGGTTTCGCGAAGCGTGTAGAAAGCACCAGGTAAGAGAACGGCAACAGTGCCGGCCTCCGCCATTATTCTGGCGTCGTCGCCAGTCGCATATTCCAGATGATCGGCCGACAGTGCTTTATAGCTCGCCGCCAAACGAGCGCCGCCCAAATGGGAAAGCTGCTCGGCGTGGAGCTTGACCGGCAGGCCTAGAGAGACAGCCATCGCGAACACCCGCCCAATCTGCTGGGGCGTAAACGCGATGCCCTCGCAAAAGCCGTCGACCGCATCGACCAGCCCTTCTTCATGAGCAGCCGCCAGCGCCGGCAGGCAGACCTCGTCGATATAGGCATCCGACCTCCCCTTATACTCGGCCGGAACGGCGTGGGCGCCGAGGAAGCTGGTCCTGATCCGCACATCCCTGACATCGGCAATATTCCTGGCGGCTCGGAGCATGTCGAGCTCGGTTTCACCGTCCAGCCCATAGCCGGATTTGACCTCGATGGTCGAGACACCCTCTGCCAGCAGTGCATCGATCCTCGGCAATGCCAATGCTACGAGATCGTCAACGCCGGCATGCCTGGTCGCCTCGACCGTCGAGACGATACCGCCGCCCGCCCGGGCAATCTCCTCATAGCTCGCCCCCTTCAGCCGCATCTCGAATTCGGCCGCGCGGTTGCCGCCATGGACGATATGGGTATGACAGTCGATCAAAGCAGGCGTCACCAGGCGCCCTTCCAGGTCGACCGGCTCTTGGCCTAGAAACATCTCGGGCAGATCAGCGAAAGCCCCTGTCCAGGCGATCTTCTCGCCTTCAACCACGACAGCCCCCTGCTCGATCAAGCCATAGGGACGATCGGTCTCCATCGTTGCGAGCGTGGCGTTGGTAAGCAGCATCGAAAGGTCCGGGCGATTGCAATAGCTTGCACTTAATCCTAATAAGTCTATACATAATACATCTGTCAAGAGGAAAGCCTGCGATGACAACACTCTGGGCCGAACAGGCGCTCACCGAACAAGGCTGGCAGGACAATGTCAGCGTCACCATCGGCCAAGATGGCAGGATCGAAACGGTCGAGACCGGCCAGCCGCCGGCAGGACAGCGGGTCGGCATCCTGCTCCCTTCCCCAGTCAACGCCCACAGCCACGCCTTTCAACGGGCAATGGCCGGCCTCACCGAAGGGCGTGGGCCGAATGAAGGCGATTCCTTCTGGACCTGGCGGCGCTTGATGTATCGCTTCCTCGATCAGCTCACCCCCGACCATGTCGAGGCGATCACCGCCTTCGTGCAAATGGAAATGCTGGAGGCAGGCTACGCCACCAATGTCGAATTCCACTATCTGCACCACGGCCGGGGCGGCCGGGCCTACACTTTCCTGAGTGAAATGTCCGAGCGTGTCGTGGCGGCCGCCGCCGACAGCGGCATCGGACTGACGCTGCTTCCGGTCTATTATCAGCATGGCGGCTGCGACGGCCGGCCTCTCGGTGACGGACAGATCCGATTCGGGAACAATCCCGACCGCTTTGCCCGCTTGTTCGAGCAGGCAAAAAAAGCACTCGGCAAACTCCCCGCCGATGCCCGTATCGGCGTCGCCGCCCATAGCCTTCGCGCCGTCCCCAAGGAAAACCTGGCAGGTGTCGCCTCCCTCGCCGAGGGAGGGCCAGTGCATATGCACCTCGCCGAGCAGGTGGCCGAGGTGGAGGAGGTGCTCCATGCTTACGGCAAACGCCCGGTTCAATGGCTGCTGGATAATGTCGACGTCGACCGGCGCTGGTGCTTGATCCACTGCACCCAGATGCAGCCGGAGGAAACCGAGGGTCTGGCGAGGACGGGCGCTGTTGCCGGGCTTTGTCCGATCACCGAGTCCAACCTCGGCGACGGTATTTTCGACGGCGTGCGCTGGCTCGATAGCGGCGGCTCGATCGCGGTCGGTTCGGACAGCAATATCCGGATTTCTCTTGCCGAAGAACTCAGAACCCTGGAATACAGCCAGCGTCTGCGCGACCGCTCGCGGGCGGCGCTCGCTACAGCGGAAAAGCCGACAGGACGCCGTCTGTTCGATGTGGTGACAGCAGGCGGTGCCAAAGCTGCCGGCCGCGAGACAGGCCGCATCGTGCCCGGCGCCCTTGCCGACCTGCTCGCTCTCGATCATACCGCCGTCGATCTCTCGGGCAGACGAGGTGATCGGATCCTGGACGGGTTCGTCTTTGCAGGCTCGGATCGCATGGTGAGCGATGTCTGGTCCGCCGGCCGGCATCTGGTGCAGGCGGGCCGCCATGTGGCCAGGGACAAAATCACCGAGCGATATCTTCATGTGATGGCAGCGCTCAGTGACGATCTTTGATGGCGACGGCGATCCGGGGCTGGCAAAGCATACAGGACGAGGTTCGACGGCGCATCCACAGCCGGGAATGGAAGCCCGGCAGTTCGATCCCCAACGAGGCGGACCTTGCGGAGGAATTCGGGTGCGCGCGCGCCACCGTGAACCGGGCCTTGCAGGCCCTTGCCGATGCCGGCCTTTTGGAGCGCAGGCGCAAGGCAGGGACCTTCGTCACCCTGCATCCGGTGCGCAAGGCGACGCTCGATATCCCGATCATCCGCCACGAGATCGAAAGCCGGGGGCAGACCTATGGCTATGCGCTCCTGACGCATGAGCAGACGCTACCGCCTTCGGACATCCGGGCGAGAATGCGGCTCCGGTCCGAAGCACCGGCCCTGCATGTCGTCTCGCTGCACATGGCAGGCGGCAAGGCCTATGTCGCCGAGGACCGCTGGATCAATATCGCCGCCATTCCGGCCATTCTCGATGCTGACCTGGATCAGCAAAGCGCCAATGAATGGCTGGTCATGCATGCGCCCTTCACATCAGGCGACATAGCTTTCACGGCAGCCGCCGCGACGAGCCGGGAGGCGGAAATCCTGGGCACGGAGCCCGGCCAGGCACTGTTCGTGGTGGAGCGCGTCACCTGGGATCATGAAACGGCGATCACCTCGGTGCGCCTGACCTTTGCGCCCGGCCACCGCATGCAAACGAGCATTTGATTAGCGCGCGCTTCGATCAGGCAGCCTGCTCTGGCCTGGATCTGAAAAAGGCGAGCCAGCTCATGAGGATCCCGCTAAGCACGCTCAAGATCTGAACGATCCCGGACCAGCTCTCGATCGTCCTGCCGAAGAGCAAATCATTCCCTTCACCGCGACTGGTTCCGATATCGGCGTCACCACCGGGCTGTTCCCGGTCGAGTTCAGCCTTGAGCCTTCCCAGGAGTGATTTGTCGGGAACGCCATCAGCAGGCAGGCCAAGGCGGCTTTCCGCTTGTTTGATCGCCTGGGTCAAATCCCGCCTGCCGATCTCACCGAAGGTGCCCTGAACCGCCCCCTTCCTGATAAGCGCCTTTTCGACATCCGTGCCAAGATGGCCGGTCAGTTCCAGATCCCTTTGCGACACTTGCGATTGGCTTACGCTCGCTGATGGCCGGTCCGCATCATCATCAGACAAGAACGGCACGCCGCTGATCGGGAGCGTTCCAAGAAACGCCAGGATGCTCGCAACAGCACCGGCAATATACAATTTCTCAATTGACCGCGATGTCGACATGACAATCTCCATGTCAATGGTTCCAAAAAATCAACCATTCACCTTGGCATCCAATAGCCGCCAAAGCTGCTTGTCCGGCTTACCATCCGCTTCGAGCCCGAAATCGCGCTCGGCTTTCCAGATGGCCTGCTCGCTGTCGATATTCGGGATACCGGTTGCCGGACCGGCGAAATAATTGAGCTGGACCAGCAATTCCTCGATCCGCATGCGCAGACCCGAATCATCCATGAGATTGGCAGGCGCAGGTGCCGCGGCATCGACATCCGTTGCGGTGCCTTCGCCCTCGGGCAGGTTGGCGTGCAGAACCCGAAGCAGATCGGCATCGGGCAACCCGTCGGCCGGCGACAGGCCGAAGTCGAACTCGGCCTCCTCGATGGCGCGCCTGGTATTGCTGTCGAGAACGCGGGACGGCCGGCTGTCGAGGCGGCCAAGGTCAAAGAGAGCCTGCTGGACCTCACCGATCATCGCCCGGTCGAGCGACGACAGCCTTTGCAGGAGCAGCGCCGACGGCTTGCCGGTCGACGGCATCTTCAGTGCCATTTCCGCAAGCTTGATCGCCTCCGCAGTCTGCCGGCCCATCATGCCATCCGGCAGGCCAGGATCGAAGCCCGCAGCGATCAGCGCATGCTGGATCGCGGCGACCTGTCCGGGATCGGCAGCTCTAGGCTTGGGCGAAGCCGGTGCGGCCGGAGCCTCGGCCACCAGCGGTTCGGCGGGCGACAGGCCTTTCTTGCAGGCTGCCTTCTCCGCCTGGCCCGCCAAGGTCTCCACCGTCTTGACGGTCAGGATATCGGGAAGCGCGTCCTCGATATCGACCCCCGGGACTTCGCTGATATCGCTTCCCTCGCCCAGGATCCTGCCATCGGGCACCGCCAGAATCTGCAGAGACGTGGTCGAGGAAATGTCGAGGATCGGCCCCGGCAACGCACTCTTCCTGCTGACCGCCTCCAATTCCAGAAAGGCCAAAGCCTGAAGCTTTTGCAAGGCTGCTGCCTTTAATGCCTGCTTCTTGGTCTCGCCGTCGACCGTGATGAGATTGGCGCCGCTTGCCCGCATGCCCCGCTTCAACAGCGCATTCAGCCGCTTGTCCTGGGCCTTCGCCCTCGGCGGAGCCTCGAGTTCGGTAAACTCCCGCTCGGTGAACATGCCGACGGCAACGCCGTCCAGGCAATAGGCACCGGCCACGCTCGGCAAAATCGCTGACAGGCTGACCGCCACCGATGCTGCCATGCTCAAGGTCTTCAAGGCGTTTTCCTCCGATTAGCACCAAGCCGCCTGGAGACTGATCCACCCTGCTCTTCGCCAAAACAGCTCAGGCGTACCGGCCCTGTCGTTTGACCGGGCGGGCGAGCGGGGTGGATCAGATCAGCATCCGGAACGGCTGGCAGAAGTCATGTCGGTTTGTCGTTCAGAGCCCGCGGAGATCGTTCAGGAGGCAGCTATCCACATCGCCTTCGATGGGCAGGCCCTGGTCTGTCTGGAAATCGATCACCGCCGACAGGGTGCTCGGCCCGATCAGACCGTCTGCCGCACCGCCAAGGTAGCCCTTGTCGATCAGAAGCTGCTGAACCTCCCGGACCGCAGCCCCTTGCAACCGCCCGCAGCCGGTAGAGCGAAGGGCGGCCACCTCGACCAGGCGCTTGTCGATATTATCGAGGCAGAGATTGATGTCCTCATCCGGGCGCGCCAGCAACGAGTCCGCCTTGCTGCAATACTGGCGGGCCTTGGTCAGCTTGTTCTCGATCTCGGCGCAAAGGGAGAGATTGTTGAACAGAGCAACCGTTTGCTCTCCCCGCCCCTCGAGCGACCTCCAGGCCGGACAGGCCCGGTCATAACGCCCCGTCTTCATGAACTCGACCGCACCATCGAACTCGTCTGCTGCGATCTTCGTGGTGAAACCGTCCATCGCCTCCATGATGTTCATCTTCTTGTTGCAGGCTTTCGGCGCGATATCATTGGCGAAATCGACCATGGCGGTCTGAATGATCTCGTTCATCAGGCTTGAATCGTCTGAAACGCCGCCAATCCCGATGGTCCCCTTGATGGCTGATAGCCCGCCATCCAGAAAACCGCCGCCATTCTCGCAATAGCGGGTCTCCCGCGTTCCGCCGATCTCTTCGGCATAGACGATCTGGCCGGTTTCGACGTCCACCAGCTTGGGCACGGCTTTGAAAGTCGCGGTCCGCTTGGTGCATTTGGCCTGGGGCTGATTGGGCGGCTTGTAGTCGGCATTCTTGACGTCGTGCTTCAGGATCTTCGGGATATAGATGCCATCGACCCCGAGTACCCTGCCGAGCCTCGCCGCGGTTCCCTGCTGGATGCTGGCGGAGCGCCTAAGCCCCTGCTCCCTCATCACCTGATCCAGATCGCTCCGGGACACGACCTGAAAATAGGGCTGGCCGCCGACCTTGATCGACGTCAGGATCCGCTCGAAGCTGTCGACAAAGGCATCCCCGCCCTTGCCGCTGGGTGCCACCACCGCGACCCGCTTCAACTCGCCCGCTTGGGGATATTCCGCCGGCTTTTGAATCAGGATCTCGGGCCGGCTGTCGAAGAAACCGGAAAGGCTATAGGCCGGATCGCATGATTCAACCTCACCACTGGTCGGCTCCGGCGCCGCCGATGCCGTGACGTCGGAAACGATGTTCTTGACATCCTGGCACCCGGGTAGAGCGATTAGCGCTGCAAGCGAAAGGCCGGTCCAGGAAGAGCCAAAAATACTGCGCATATTTTCCCCTTTTTAATATTGCAAAATTGTTATTTTAGTTCCTCTAGGTTGAAATCAAAAACCTGAGTGCATGATATCTTGTCAAGCTTAAAACCTCAAATTGATCACCCTCATCTGTACTTGTGACTTGCCGGACACATTACTCCCTTGCAATAAAACCTATGGTTTTGAAATCTGTAGAGCGATGATGTTTGGTTGCACTGCCATGACCGCCAAGCAGCGACCGCGGATCAGATACTGTCGATCCACCCGTCTCTCTTGATCGAGTCGGCGCTGAGACTGGCTATTTTATGCCTGTCCGGCACCTTCGCTTAGCCAGCGGAATGTCCACAGCATTTGTTTCCCTCTTCTATTGTCTGGCTTGATGCAATGCGGCCAGTCTTGGTCAGGCTACGACCGGGGCTCATCTGTCGAAGACGCATCACGAGCATGCTCTACACTATTGCTGGACAATGACATGCATTGTCAGATCAGGCTGGTTCGGTTTCTCTAATTTCCTGTTTCGAGAGCGAACCTCTTCGTCCCATATTAACCTTTCTTCGATACCCTTCATTTTCCGGTCCATGGGATCCTGGAAATCCGCCCGCCCGCCGGAAATAGGAGCAAGGCCCGGACTCCCAGGATCCCATGGACCAGATGTCTTGTATCTCACGAAAAAACTAAGAAAGAATGAAAGCTCGGACGCTGTCAGACGGGTCAATCTGATCTGACTTTACTCAAGGTTGACTGAGATCGGTGTGCTTTGGCATTCAGGAGGTACGACAGCAAAGAGTCTTCAGTTCCAGGATGTTGCCGAGGCAGTGATCATGAGCCATTGCTTGATCGCCGCTGAGGCAGCTTCTAAGGTCTTACCACCAGGGTCGAAACCGACTGTTCCGGATAACATCAGAAACCAACTGAGGAAGGCTACAATCCATGAAACGCAGACAATTTATCTCAAGCGCCGCAGCCGGCGGCGCGCTCACCGGGGCCGCAGCCGTTTCCGGCCTGGCCGCACCGGCCATCGCACAGGAACGCAAGACGCTGACCATCGTCTCGACCTGGCCGCGCGACTTTCCGGGCCTCGGCCTCTCGGCCCAAAGGCTGGCGGAGCGCATCAACGAGCTGTCGCAGGGCGCTCTGACCACCGAATATTTCGCCGCTGGCGAGCGTGTCGGCGCTTTCGATGTGTTCGACGAGGTCGCTTCCGGCAATAGCCAGGCCTATATCGCCGCCGATTACTACTGGGTCGGCAAGCATCCGGGCTTTGCTTACTTCACTTCCGTTCCCTTCGGCATGACCACACCAGAGTGGAATGCCTGGATCAAGTTCAAGGACGGCCAGGCCCTTTGGGACGAGCTTTCGGGCGAATTCGGTCTGAAAGCCCTGCCCTGCGGCTCCACCGGCACCCAGGCCGGCGGCTGGTTCAACAAGGAGATTGAAAGCCCGGAAGACCTGAAAGGCCTGAAGATGCGCATCCCCGGCCTCGGCGGCACCGTGATGTCGAAGCTCGGCGTCTCAACCGTGTCGCTGCCCGGCGGTCAGATCTACGAAAACCTGGTCTCCGGCGCGATCGAGGCGACCGAGTGGGTCGGCCCCTATAACGACTATTTCCTGAAATTCTACGAGGCGGCCAAGTTCTACTATACCGGCGGCATGCATGAGCCCGGCGGTGGTCTTGCCTTCGGCATGAACGCCGATTGGTGGGGCGGCCTCAGCGATTGGGAAAAGGCGGTCATCACAGCTGCCTGCAATGAAGAACATGCCGCCCAGCATGAAGAGGCCATGGCCAACAACGGCGACTATCTCAACCGGTTGATCAACGACCATGGTGTCGAACTGCGCTCCTTCAACGAGGAGGTCTGGGACGCGTTCGGCGATGCTGCCACGGAGGTTTACGAGGAAACCCGCGATCACTCCGAACTCGCCGCGAAGATCGACGACAGCTTCCAGGCGAGCCTCCGTGAGGTCGGTGGTTTCATGGCCGCCTTCGAGGGCACGTTCCTCAATCAGCGGAACCGCGTGCTCGGTATCGAGGCGGAAGCCTAAAAACCGACTGCGCTAACAATCGACGAGGTGAGCCGGGGGCGTAACTCCCGCTCACCTCCTCTGCACCGACTTTAAACGCTGATGCAACATGAATTGGGGGGGATGGTGGATGACGCATGTCAGCGCCAACACCGACGACAGGAATCATGGTGACCCCGCCCCGCTGGTGCGAAGCTTCGGCTGGGCGATCCTGGCCCTGCTCCTGGCCTTCATGATCAACAATGCCCTGGTCGTGGGCTTTGGTTTCCCCGGAATCAGAAGCGCGTTCAGCGACGACAGCGGTGCCGCCTTTCTCCAGCTCGGCCTCTATATCCTGGCAATCCTCCCGGCCGCGGGCTTCGCCTACGGCCTGTCCCACCGAACGCTTCGCCAAGACGCCAAGATCATCAGCGACGTCAATGCCTATCTGATCAGGGGCTGCTTTTGGACTGTCCTGATCATCGGCGTCGCCGATGCCGCCATCGCCTTCATGCGCGTCGAGAACCTTCTTCCCCTGTTCGTCGACGGCCAGACGGCGCAGGCCCTGGGCCGGGCGCGTTTCGTCGGCCCCAATGTCCACGTCCCGCTGATCGCGCTCAGTTTCGTCATCGCCCTCTTCACCCGCACCCTCGGCTTTACCTGGCTTGCCCTTCTGATCGTGGTCGCCGAGCTCCTGATCGTCATCTCGCGCTTCGTGTTTTCCTACGAGCAAGCACTGATGGGCGATCTGGTGCGCTACTGGTATGCCGCCCTCTTTCTATTTGCGTCCGCCTACACGCTCCTGGATGAGGGGCATGTGCGCGTCGACGTGCTCTACACCACCTTCTCGTCCCGCCGCAAAGGCTTCGTCAATGCGATTGGCGCCATCCTTCTCGGCATGACGACCTGCTGGGTGATCATTGCCATCGGCTTCGGCGGCAAACAAGCGATCATCAACAGCCCGGTCGCCAATTTCGAGATCTCGCAGACCGGCAGCGTCGGCATGTTCATCAAATATCACATGGCCGCGTTTCTCGGCGTTTTCGCCATCACCATGCTGATCCAGTTCGTCAGTTACCTGTTCGAAGCCGTTGCCGACATGCGGGCCGAACCGGGCGGCCGCGAACATTCCGCACCCACCCACTGAGGCCGGTTCATGGAACTCTTGTTTCTCGCTCTTCTGGTCATCATCATGGCAGTCGCCCTGGGCTCTGGCTTTCCGGTTGCCTTCGCCCTTCCGGGTGCCGCGATCATCTCGATCGGCCTCGCGGCGGCATGCGGCTATCTCTTCGCCGGCAATGTCGACGCCTATTTCTATTCGGGCGGTCCGGCGCAATGGCTCTCGGCGGGCGTCACCAATCTGCGCGGTGTCTATTGGGATGTCGAGCGCGACACGCTGATCGCGATCCCGCTCTTCATCTTCATGGGCATCATGCTGCAGCGCTCCAAGATCGCCGAAGACCTCCTGGTGACCATGGCGCAGCTCTTCGGTCCCATTCCCGGCGGTCTCGGCATTTCCGTCGTCTTCGTCGGCGCGCTCCTGGCCGCGACCACCGGCATCGTGGGAGCCACCGTGGTCGCGATGGGCCTGATCTCGCTGCCGGCCATGCTGCGCAACAACTATTCACAATCCCTGGCAACCGGCACCATCGCGGCCTCCGGCACGCTGGGCCAGATCATCCCGCCCTCGATCGTCCTGATCATCCTCGCCGACCAGTTGGCCTCCGCGACCGACCAGGCGAGCACCGCGCGAAAAGCGTTGCACAAGGCGTCCACCGGTGAGCTGTCGATGCCCACCGAATTCGACGTTGCCTCCACCAGCGCCGGCGAGATGTTCCTTGGTGCGTTCGTGCCGGGCCTGGTGCTGGTCGGCCTCTACATGGTCTTCATCCTGGTCTATGCGATCCTCCGGCCAAGCCAGGCGCCCGCCGTCCGCGTTGACGAGAAATTCGACGGTCAGTTCTGGTTCCGGATGTCCCTGACCCTGATCCCGCCGCTCGCCCTCATCTTCCTGGTGCTCGGCTCCATCATCGCCGGCATCGCGACCGTCAACCAGGCAGGCGCCATCGGGGCAGCAGGCGCCCTGATCATGGCCGGCTATCGACTTTTCGACGGTAGGCGCACGACTTTCTATCCGGCCTTTCTCGCCATCATCGCCCTCTTGGCGATCGGGTTCGCACTTGCGAACTACGAGATGAACGTCAAGGCCATGGACACGGCAAACGACAAGGTCGGCATCGCCATCGGCGCAATCGCTTCGGCCATGCTGATCATCTCGCTTCTCTGGAGCGGCTGGCGCGTCCTGAATATCGACCGCACCCTTCATGGCGTGATGCTGGAAACCGCCAAGACCACGTCTTTGGTCTTCATCATTCTCCTTGGCGCCGCCATGCTGACCGCGGCCTTTCGCGCCTTTGGCGGCGAGGAACTGGTCCGCGAATTCCTGAACTCTCTGCCGGGCGGCTTCTGGTCGCAATTCGTCATCGTGATGGGGGTCATTTTCCTCCTCGGCTTCTTCCTCGACTTCATCGAGATCGCCGTGGTCGTGGTCCCGATCGTCGCCCCCATCCTCCTTGCGGATCCCTCGGCCAACATCACTGCCGTCTGGCTCGGCGTGATGATCGGTCTCAACATCCAGACGTCCTTCCTGACCCCGCCCTTCGGCTTTGCGCTCTTTTATCTTCGCGGCGTAGCGCCAGCGGTGGTCAAGACCGTCCAGATGTACAAAGGCGTGATCGCGTTCATCTGCCTGCAACTCCTGGCCCTCGGCATCGTCGGCTATTATCCGCAGCTCGTGAACTACCTCCCCAACCGCGTCAGCCTGCTCTCCGAAACCTCGCCGCCGCCGCGCAATCCTCAATTGCAGCATTGTCTGGAAGACTATGTGAGCGAGACGATCGCCACCGATGGCGGGGCGACCCTGTCCGCGATCGCTAGCGCTAAGGCGCTGGACCTTTCGATCCTGCCGGAGAAGATCGCCAAGGATCTCGGCAAGGGCTTCGAGAATGCCGAGGCGGCGATCATTGGTCTCGACGACATCAAAACCACCGAGAAGGCGGTGCTCGACGAAGCAGGAACCTATCGTCCGCTTCTCCGCGAAGTGCGCAATCTTGAAAAAGACATTCGCAAGATCGACGTCGAACTAGGCACGCTGAAACAGAACCTTCAGCGCCTGCGTGATCCATCCGACGTTGAGCGCCGCGCAAAACTCGAGACCAAAGAAGCGGACCTCCAGGCCGAGCGCGAGCGTCTGGCCGGCTCCATGCCTGCCGAATGGGACGACGCCTACAAAGCATTCAGCGATCTGGTCAAAGCCGAAACCAAAGCCCGTCAGACCTACCGGCGTTCCGCGGATGGCGCCTATGAAGCGGCCGCTTCCACCCTTTCGGTGCTGAATGCCAGCGAGGCGTTTGCCGCTCTTGAGGGTGATCTCAAGGCGATCCGATCCGTGATCACCGACGCCGACCCCGCCGAGGCCGAAGCCAAGGTCAAAGAGCTTGCCAAGCAATTCGGTGGCATCGCAGGGGCGGACGACGTCAAGTCCGCTTTGTCCGACGCGCGAAAAGCCCTGAAGCCCAAAAAGCTGGATCGCGACAAAGCACTTGAGGCTTACGACGAGGCCCTGGAAGCCTTCGAGGATCAGCAGCTATGGCGCGCCGAGGCGGTCACAACGCTCAAGCCCGAGCTTAAGTCCTACCTCGCCTCGATTGCCGGCACCCTTGGGGCCCGTCAGCAGCAGCGCCTGTCCCGCGATCAGGCTCTCCACATCGCCGCCTGCGGTGCGGCACACCGGGATCTCTCCTTGAATTTCTGAGTGGAGCAGCGCCATGATCATCAAGGATATCAGAACCCGCCTCCTCACCGTCCCATTCGTCGATCCGCCGAAAACCGGCTTTTTGACCCTGGATAATCTCGATCTCCTGGTGGTCGAGATCGAGACCGACAAGGGCGTCGTCGGCACCGGCCATCTGAACCCGCTGGCAGGCGGCATGCGCACATTGGAGATGTGCATCCACGAGATGCTGAAGCCGCTGCTCATCGGCGAGGAGGCAAGCCAGGTCGAAACCCTCTGGTGGAAGATGTGGCAGGCGACCTTCATCCAGGGACGGATGGGCATCACCCTGATGGCGATGTCGGCGCTCGATATCGCCCTTTGGGATACCGTTGGCCGAGCCAAGGGCAAGCCGCTCTGGCAGCTTTGGGGTGGCCGCCCCGATCCCCTGCCCGCCTATGGTTCCGGCTGCTTTCGCGGCCTCGGCCATGATGGCATGATCGAGAAGGCCGAACGCTTCGTTGACGAGGGCTTCAACGCGATCAAGATGCAGGTCGCCCATATGTTCAGTCATGACGAGGATGTGGCGAATGTGCGCGACATGCGGGCCGCCCTCGGTGACGGCATCGCGATCATGGCCGACGTCAATCAGGGTTGGAGTGCTGACGAGGCGATCCTGGTGGGGAAGCGCATGGACGCGTTCGATCTCGCCTGGCTGGAAGAACCGGTCATGGCGGACGATATCGAGGGCTACAGAAAGGTGGCCTCGGCGATCAGCACACCGGTGGTCGGCGGCGAGAACAATTTCGGCCTGCCGGATCTCCAGCCCTTCATCGACATCGGCAAAATCCCGATCCTCCAGCCGGACATCATGCGCGGCGGCTATACCGAACTCAGGCGCATCGCCGAGCACGCCCACCAGGCCGGCATCACCATCGCCCCGCATTTGTTCCCGGAACTCAGCACTCACCTCCTCGCCTCGATCCCCAACCCCGCCTGGATCGAATATATGGGATGGTACGACCATCTTTGGATCGAGCCGATCCGCCCCGAGAACGGCACCATGACGCCGCCCGGGCGCCCGGGCCACGGCATGGACTTCAAGCCTGAGTTGTTCACCGACTGCCCTTACCGGCCGACCTGAAGCGCTTGCCCTTGATGTTGACCTGTTCCGCCCTGCCCTTCCGCTTGATATCAGGCCAGACAAACCTGGAGAAAACTGTTGAAACTTGGTGTTATCTGCGACGGCATCAGCCGTGATCTTGCCCACACTCTAAAGGTCATGGACGAGTTCGGCCTCGACTATGCCGAATTGCAATTCGTCGGCGAGAAGGAAGTGGGGGACCACAGCAAAGCGGAAATCGCCGAGATCAAGACGCTGCTCGAAGGTCATGGCAAACCTGTCTCCTGCTTGTCTCGCCATATCTTCGCCGGCATGACCACGGCCAACAGGCCAGGGGATGACTTGCACACCACCCATATGGACGCCCTGAAACGGGTGATCGAGATGGCCCACGAAGTCGGCTCGCCTCTGGTGCGGATCATGACCTCGAAGAAGGAGCAGATCCTTTGGGGCCGGAACGGCGCTGAACAATGGAACGTCGCAAAAGGGGCTTGGGACACACTCCCTCCGTTGATCGCACCCGCCGTAGTGTTGGCCAAAGCCGAAGGGGTCACGCTCGTGGTCGAGACCGGCAATGGCACCATGGTCAATTCGAATTACACCGCACGGAAACTGATCGATGATCTGGACGCCAAGGATACGCTGAAAGTGCTCTGGGATGCGGCCAACAATTGCTGGTGCCATGAGCTTGCCTATCCCGACGGCTATGATGAGGTGAAGGACGGCTATCTCGGCCATGTCCACATCAAGGACGTCAAGGTCGATACGCCGCGTGCCACACTCGAAGTGCGCAGGATGGGCGAGGGCCAACTTGCCGGACTGTTCGAGCCCATCGCGAACGCGCTGCGTGCCGACAACTATGACGGGGTCATTTCATTCGAGAGTGTCTATCACCCGGGCAATGGCGATTTCGAGGCTGGCTTTCGCCAATGCATCGGCCCGTTCAAGGACCTGTTCGGCTAGTGGCATGAACGCGCCACGTCGTTCCTTTTGATCGGGAAAAGCCCGCCGTTCGTATCGAATTGACGTTTAGCGATCAGATTTACGGCGGCGGGTAAGACTAGGCATCATTCGAAACGGTTGACGGCACTTGGGCAATCATGTGCGGTTGCCACGGCTTTATCAGCTCGAAAAAGCCATATCCTCGCTTAGGGCAACCCTAGCCCTTACCTTTACCGCCGCCGCCTTTGCCTCCGCCGCCCTTGCCGCCGCTACCTTTACCGCCGCCGCCTTTGCCACCGCCGCCCTTGCCGCCGTCACCTTTACCGCCGCCGCCTTTGCCACCGCCGCCCTTGCCGCCGTCACCTTTACCGCCGCCGCCTTTGCCACCGCCGCCCTTGCCGCCGTCACCTTTACCGCCGCCGCCTTTGCCACCGCCGCCCTTGCCGCCGTCACCTTTACCGCCGCCGCCTTTGCCACCGCCGCCCTTGCCGCCGTCACCTTTACCGCCGTCACCTTTACCGCCGCCGCCCTTGCCGCCGTCACCTTTACCGCCGCCACCTTTGCCACCGCCGCCCTTGCCGCCGTCACCTTTACCGCCGCCGCCTTTGCCACCGCCGCCCTTGCCGCCGTCACCTTTGCCGCCGCCGTCCTTTCCGTCCTTGCCTTTGCCGTCTTTACCCTTGCCGCCCTTGCCTTTGCCGGCCTTACCCTTGCCTTTGCCCTTTTCCAGATCTCCAGAATACGGTGTCTTGCCATCCCATACAGGAGGACCGCTCGGAGGAACCGTTGTTCGTGCCGGCGCGCCCGTGCCTCCTATTCCGTCACCGTCGCCCGACAGCGATGGCAAAGCGCAGCCGCCCAGGAAAGCAATGGCCAAAAGGGCCAACAACCAGGAAATCGAAAATCTCTGGCGAGTCATCCGGCACATGAGGCTATCGTTTCTTGCTTTGTTACTCATTTAAACGAGGGATCAGCCTTCCCACTAAATCCCTAAAATGCACTTGGCAAGTCTAAAATCGATAAACCTCAGCGAGTTATGAGAGGGTGTTCAATCATCTTCGTCCCTCGTCCCTGTCCTGGAAGCGAAGAAAAAAGCGCCTAATGTGAACCGATGGCCGCCATCGCCGTCCTTGCGGTCACGGCTGGCAAGCTCGCCAGCCTTCTTGTTGATTTCGATCAAAAGTTCCATCGATTTTTCGGCGGAAAGGGCGCGAAGCTCCTCGATCGACTCCGGCTTCAGCCGGTCGTAATAAACAGCACGATCAAACAAGGGCTGACCGTCGCCCGCCAGATTATGCGCTCCAGCCGCGATATGGTCCCTGAGGTTGCGGCCGAAAAAATAGGCTTTCTCGTCATAACCGCCGGCCGGCAGAAAGGCCGGCCTGACAAGGTGGACCATGTCGTCATGGACCTCGGCGATCTCCTGACGCACCCATTCATCCAGGAGCGATCGGGGACGAACATCCCTGGAGACCGACCTTACGAGTTTCTCGAACGATGGCATATCGTCAGGTCCGCTCCTCGGCAACGGGCGGGGCTTCCCGCTCGCATCGAGATACGCACCGTCGCCGGTCCAAACCGCAATGACCTTGGCACTGAGCGGCAGGGCCGGCGGAGGGTCGGGAATCGAGCGATCCTGCTCGAAGAGACGGCGGATTTCCTTTCTGTGGACGCCGCTCAAGATTGCGATCCGGCTCTGACTGGGCGGATCGCCATCAACCGGAAAATCCGCCGCCGCCGCTTCGACGAAAGCCTCGCGCGCCAGCTTGTTGAACATCGGAAAGGTCAGGCCGGCCCGAATCAGGGCCGTGGCCAGCGGCCGGAGAATGCGCTGCACGGCCGCTGTCGTTGCTTCGAGGACCGCTGTTGTTCCCTTTGCCGGCACGCTCGTCTCACAACCCCATACAGATAGCGTGCACCCGAGCAACAGCCATCACAGTCCCATCCAAAACCGCAATCCTATCACCGACAACAGGCCCAAGCCATGATTCCTGAGACCGGCGCTTCCCACGGAATTACGTCTTTTTATAGGAAAACATCTTGACGTGGGTATTATTCCCACGAATAATCCAATCGTTACTTACCCCCCACTTAACGATGTTGCTGCGTCAAGATCCCACTCAACTATGCTGCTATGTGAAGGTTAGGTTATCTGTTTTGTTTCTGTTCCTGATTCGCAATCGGTTTAGTCAATGACGCAGTATTGATCGAAGCCCGCCATGGTTGCCTGTATCCAGACAGGAGGCTGTGGCGGGTTTTTTTTGGGCATTGTCCCATAGACGTTTCTTGGTGCTGCCTGGAACGATTGCAGGCCTTCGCAAGAGCCGGAGGCAGCAAAAGTAGAAAAACCCGATCGCATGCAGTATGATCGCCTCATGCCTTGCGTCGACGCAACAGCAGCCCTCCTTAAAAACCAAACGAACCCGAAGTCCGCGGAAACCCTCGTCTTTTGGCCATCTCTCCTGGCGATGCCGGGGTGACGAAGAAAGGGCATATCATTCATTCGTCCGATTGCCTGACGCCGCATCCGGCGGCAATCTCGCCGTTGTGATGACATGAAACCATGGCCCGTCCGGTGACAACGACCATATGCTCCGAGGAGTTTCGCATCCCGGAGGAGGAATGAAGAAGCGTGTGATGCTGATGATACTGACGTTGCTGGCCCTGCTGATCCTTCCCCATCTATGGACGGCGACCAGGGTCCTGGGCTTCGATCATTGGAGTAAGGCAAGCTGGGCAAGCGCCGGTATCGCTACAGCGCCGGAGCAAACGCCGGAAGCCGTTATCCAGGTCTATGCCGCCCGCGCCTGGGGCTGGAAGGGCGTGTTCGCGGTTCATAGCTGGATATCGATCAAGCCGGCAGGCGCTGACCGCTATGACCGCTACGAGGTAGTCGGCTGGGGCGTGAACCAAGGAGCGCCCGCGATCCGCAAGAACCGGCATGCGCCGGACGGCTATTGGGCAGGCAACCGGCCGGAACTCCTGGTCGATCTGCGCGGGCCCGAGGTGCAAGGCCTTGTCGAGCGCGTCGAGCAGGCAATCGCCACCTATCCCTACCCGGACCGCTACGTGACCTGGCCTGGCCCCAACTCCAACACCTTCATCGCCCATCTCGGCCGGACCGTTCCCGAACTCGGTCTGGAGCTTCCTTCCACCGCGATCGGCAAGGACTATCTCGACCGGGGCAAGGTCATCGCCCCGACACCTTCGGGTTCCGGCTACCAGCTGTCCCTCTGGGGCCTCGCAGGTCTCTCGCTCAGTAGGGACGAAGGCTTCGAACTTCACCTGCTCGGCCTTACCCTCGGAATCGACCCCTTCGACCTGGCGATCAAGCTTCCCAGCATCGGCCGCATCGGCAGCCGCTAGCGGGATACCCACAGCTTTAACGCCTAAGCACCTGGATTAATAAAACCAATCTTGTCTGGCGGTTAGAGGGTTTTTCGATCTTGTGAGGTCACCACCGGCCCACTCCCTCCGCCTGTTCGCAGAGCGGCAATTTCCGCGCGCAATTCTTTGACTTCGGTAGTCAGGGCACGCAACGCTTCATCCCGCCCGCTTTCATCTTCGTCATCAGCAGCTTCGTGCATGGCGTTCACGATAATGGCGATGAACAGGTTGAGGACGGCGAAACTGGTGATCAAGATGAAGGGTACGAAGAAAATCCAGGCCTCTGGATAGGTCTCCATCACCGGGCGGACGATGCCCATCGACCATGATTCGAGCGTCATGATCTGGAACAGCGAATAGAGGGAGCGGCCGAGCGTGCCGAACCACTCGTCGAACGCGCCGCCGAACAGCTTGGTCGCCATCACGGCGGCGATGTAGAACATGAGCCCGAGCAGGCCGATCACCGAGCCCATGGCCGGAACCGCACTCAAGAGCGCTTGGACGACCATGCGCATTTTCGGGATTGCCGAGACGAGGCGAAGCGCCCGGAGAATGCGCAGCGCGCGCATCACGGAAAGACCGCTGCCGGAAGGCAGAAGGGCGGCTCCGACAATCACGAAGTCGAAGATGTTCCAGGGATCCTTGAAGAAGGCCAGACGATAGATGAAGAGCTTGGCAAGAAGCTCGATCACGAAGATCGAAAGCGCCAGAAAATCGAGCCACCTCAACCAGAAACCGGCGGCTTCCATAACGCCTTCCGAGGTTTCGAGGCCGATGATCACCGCGTTTACGACGATCACGGCGATAATGGCGTTCTTGGTCACATCCGCCTCGACAACGCGTCTTAGCCACTCTCGCAAGGAAGGATCTCCGGCGCTGGATTCATGAAGCCCGTTATATAGGCGTGAAATGGTCGCGTATTAAGAGCCACGGTCAACAATGGGGCATTGCCAAATCGTCAGGGAAAGTGCTTCATCGGAACTCTGGATTGATCACCTGATTTTCGGGATAGTTTATGCCGATCTTCGAGCGTTTGGGCGCAAGCGGCAGTCTGTTGATGAGCTTCGAGGCAGCCGATCTGGTGATGGCGGGATGGACCGGCCGCGACCAGGATGCCGTGCAACATCATATCGAGGAACTGAAGGCGCTCAATGTACCGCCGCCTTCGAAAGTCCCCCTGTTCTACCGGGTCGATCCCGCCCTGCTCGCAGGCCCTACCGACAGCATCACGGTGGTCGGCGATACCAGTTCGGGCGAGGTCGAAGTGGTTCTGCTGCAAATGGCGGATGGCTTATGGGTAGGGCTCGGTTCCGATCATACGGATCGCGCCTTCGAGGCCCATTCCATTCAGCTTTCCAAGCAGCTTTGCCGGAAACCCATGGCCGAGACACTCTGGAACTATGAAGACGTGGTCGATCACTGGGACGACCTGATCCTCCATGCCCACATCATCGAAAACGGCGAACGAATCCTCTACCAGCAAGGCACGCTTGCCGCCATGCGCCGCCCCGAAGACTTGATCGCCGCCTATATCGAGGAGCAGGGCCTGGCAGCGGATAACGGTCTGCCGGTCGGGACGGTAATGTTCTCCGGCACACTCCCGGCGATCGGCGGCATCCGGCCGGCGGAACGCTTCGAGATGGCGCTGGAGGATCCCATCCGCAACCGGAGCATCGAGCATCGTGTCGATATCACAACGTTGCCGACCGTCAGCTAATGGTATGCCCACATCATTTGGTTCCCACCGTCTCCGAAGAAAGAATCTGGTAGTCCAAAGCTATGCGGGCTTTTGTCGGTATGCCTTCGGGACTTCACCGCACCGAACATACCACTAGGACCGCTTTTCGATCACCTTGATGCCTGGCCGCCTTTGCTGCTGTGAAGCGCCGCCACGGCGTTTGAGGGCGAAGATGAATTCGACCTCGACGGCGGCATTGCCTGGAAGTTCGGCAACACCGATGGCGCTTCTGGCATGCTGGCCCGCCTGGCCCAGAACCTTGGTCAGAATTTCGGAGGCAGCATCGATAATGACCGGCTGCTGATTGAAGTCAGCGCTGGAGGCAACGAAGCCCGTAAGCTTGATGGCCCGCTCGACCTCTTCCAAACCACCCGGTAGCGTATGATTGAGCCAGGAAAGAGCCTGGAGGGCGCAAAGCTGGGCCGCTTCCTTGGCTTCTTCGATCGAGACCGTTTTGTCGACCTTGCCGACCGGCTTGATGGCACCGTCGACCCAGGGGACCTGACCGCTGACATAGGCAATGCCGTTGTGAACGACCACCGGCACATAATGGAAATTCGGGGCTTTGACATCCGGCAGGCGGAGGCCAAGCAGGGCCAGTCTACGGCGAAGGGTCGGCTGCTCCGCCGGCGCCATGGGCGGCGCGGGCGGGCGACTTCGGGGCTGACGACGTTTTGCCGGCGGTTTCTTGGGCGGGGCCACCTTTTTTCTCCATGTCCGACGCAACCGCACTGCCTGGTGACAGCCGGATTGTCCGGGGTAGTCGGATCAATGCCGACCACAGACCATGGTGATTAGCCGATTTTCGCGGAAAGGAGAAGGTAATCTACGAGGTTGCGGCGGAATGCGCCGGCTCGTTCCTCGTCAAAGCCCCAATCCAGCAAGGCATTCGACCAGGGAAACGAGCCGGCGGTCACTACACAAAAAGTAAGCGCAGTTCGGCGTCCGGACCAACCGGACTTAGTCTTTGGTGCCGGCAACCAGGCTTTTCTTATTGATCCAGGGCATCATGGCGCGCAGCTTCTTGCCGACCTCCTCGGAACCGTGCTCGGCCTGGGAGGCACGCATGGCCTTGAACCCGACCTGAGCCGCCTTGTTTTCCAGCACCCATTGGCGGGCGAAGGCGCCACTTTGGATATCGGCCAGAACCTTCTTCATCTCGGCCTTGGTCTCGTCGGTCACGATGCGGGGGCCGGTGACATAGTCGCCATATTCCGCGGTGTTGGAAATCGAGTAGCGCATGTTGGCAAGACCGCCCTCATAGATGAGATCGACGATCAGCTTCACCTCGTGCAGGCACTCGAAATAGGCCATCTCCGGTGCATAACCGGCTTCCACAAGGGTGTCGAAGCCTGCCTGGATGAGGGCGCACATACCGCCGCACAGCACCACCTGTTCACCGAAGAGGTCGGTCTCGGTCTCTTCCTTGAAGCTGGTCTCGATGATGCCGCCGCGCCCGCCGCCGATCGCAGCGCCGTAGGAGAGGCCGAGATCATGAGCGCCGCCGGTGGCATCCTGGTGGATAGCGAGCAAGCAGGGCACGCCCGCACCTTTTTCATATTCGGCGCGCACCAGATGGCCAGGGCCCTTCGGCGCGATCATCAGGACATCCAGATCTTTGCGAGGCTCGATCATGCGGAAATGGATGTTGAGCCCGTGGGCGAACATGAGAGCGGCACCGTCGCGCATGTTCGGCTCGAGATCGTCTTTGTAGAGGTCCGCCTGCAGCTCGTCCGGCACCAGAACCATCACCACATCGGCCCAGCCTGCAGCCTCGGCGGGGTTCATCACGCGAAGGCCGGCAGCCTCGGCTTTCGGCGCGGAACTCGATCCCTCGCGCAGGCCGACCACGACCTCGGCGACGCCGCTGTCCTTCATATTGTTGGAATGGCCGAAGCCCTGGCTGCCATAGCCGATGACGGCAACCCTCTTGCCTTTGATCAGATTGAGATCGGCATCGTTATCGTAGTAGACGCGCATGGTCTCCCCTCCTTGGGCCCTTTCGGCCATCGATAGAAACATGGTGGATGTTGGTGTTGCGCTTACCAGCAGCCGTCGACATTGCTCTAACTAGTGGATATCGAGACGGCATGAAAGCAATGAGCGTTTTCGGCTCTATTGACCGGCAGCAGCGGCAGCCTCCTCGCCTACGGGCTGAAGCCCCTCCGGCCCGCGGGCGATGGCGACGACGCCTGCCCTGCTCACCTCGGCAAGGCCGAGCGGCTCCATCAGATGGATAAAGCTGTCGATCTGGTTGGAAGCGCCGGTAATCTCGAAGACGAAGCTCTCGGTGGTGCTGTCCACGAGGCGTGCATGCATGAAATCTGCGATGCGCAGCGCCTGCACAAGCTTTTCCCGATCGCCGGTCACCTTGATCAGCGCCAGCTCGCGTTCGACATACGCGCCGCCCATCGTGAGATCGACAACGTGATGCACAGGCACCAGCTTGGCCAAAAGCGCCTTGATCTGCTCGATCACCAAGGCGGTCCCGCGGGTAACGATGTTGATCCTGGACAACTCGTTCGCCTCATCGACCTCGGCTACGGTCAAGCTGTCGATATTATAGCCGCGCCCGGAAAACAGACCGATGACCCGGGCGAGGACACCCGGCTCGTTGTCGACCAGGACCGATATCGTGTGTCTTGCTTCTTCTGCCGTCATATCAAGAATTCCCAATAGCTCCGAAAGTCCGGCCCCAATCTGCCTACGCAGATCAGGACCGTGTGCTTCAGTTTCGTCCGGCGGGTTTATACGAGGACCATGCCGTCTTCGGAGCCAGTTACGTCTTCGCCGGCATTGGGGCCGAGGCTTATCTCATTGTGGGCCGCACCTGCCGGAATCATCGGATAAACATTTTCCGCCCGGTCCACCACGATATCGGCAATGACCGGCTTGTCGATTTTGATCATCTCCTCGATCAGCCCATCGACCTCATCCGGCTTGGTCGCCCGCAGGCCGACCGCACCGAAGGCTTCGGCGAGCTTCACGAAATCGGGCAAGCTGTCCATATAGCTCTCGCTGTAGCGATTGCCGTGGAACAGCTCCTGCCACTGGCGGACCATGCCCATATAGCTGTTGTTGAGGATGAACGATTTCACCGGCAGCCTGTACTGCACCAGGGTCGACATCTCCTGCATGTTCATCACCCAGGACGCCTCGCCGGCGACACACACCACCAACGCCTCGGGATTACCCACCTGCACGCCCATGGCCGAAGGAAATCCGTAGCCCATGGTGCCGAGGCCGCCGGAGGTCATCCAATAGCGCGGCTTTTCGAATTTGTAGTGCTGAGCCGCCCACATCTGATGCTGGCCGACCTCGGTGGTGATGAACGTTTCGCGGTCCTTGGTCAGCTCGTAGAGACGCTGGATCGCATATTGCGGCTTGATGACATCGTGTCCCTTCTTGTAGCGAAGGCTTTGGCGTGCCTGCCAGGCCTGAATCTCGGCCCACCAAGGCGAGAGCTTTTGCCGATTTGATTTCAGGCCCCGCGCCCACCAGCGCTTCAGGAGGGCATCCACGGCAAGGCCGGCATCGGCAACGATCGGCAGATCGACGGGTACGTTCTTGTTGATCGAAGAGGGGTCGATGTCGATATGGATCTTTTTGGACTCAGGCGAAAACGCATCCAAACGGCCGGTGACGCGGTCATCGAACCGGGAGCCAATCGCGATCATCAGATCGCAATCATGCATCGCCATGTTGGCCTCCAACGTGCCATGCATGCCGAGCATGCCGATGAACTGCTTGTCCGAGGCGGGATAAGCCCCAAGCCCCATCAACGTCAGCGTCACCGGGAAACCGGTCGCCTGCACGAGTTCGGTCAGCCGCATGCAGGCTTCGTCGCCGGCGTTCACCAGCCCGCCGCCCACGTAAAAAAGCGGCTTTTTCGCCTCGGCCATAAGATCGATCGCGCGTTCGATCTCCGCCTCCAGCGGATCGCGCTTGGGCTTGTAGCTCTTGGGTCTGACCAGATCCTTGCTGAGATAGGGCGCCTCGCCCATAAGCACATCCTTGGGCAGATCAATGACCACAGGCCCCGGACGGCCGGTCTTGGCCACGTAGAACGCCTCATGGATCGTACGTGCCAGTCGATCGCCCGATTTCACGAGGTAGTTGTGCTTGGTGCAGGGCCGGGTGATACCAACCGTGTCCGCTTCCTGGAAGGCATCATTGCCGATCATGTGGGTCGGCACCTGACCGGTGAGACAGACCACCGGCACGCTGTCCATCAAAGCATCGGTCAAGCCGGTCACCGTGTTGGTGGCGCCGGGACCGGACGTCACCAGAACGACGCCGACCTTGCCGGTGCTTCTCGCATATCCCTCGGCAGCATGGACGGCACCCTGTTCATGGCGCACCAGGACGTGGCGGATCGAATTCTGCTTGAAAAACGCATCATAGAGAGGAAGGACAGCGCCGCCCGGATAGCCGAATACCACCTCTACGCCCTGCTCGACGAGGGCGCGGAGTACGATCTCCGAACCGTTCATCGACTGAGGTTGAACCTCGGGGCTGGTCATCGTGGCAGTGGCCGACATGGTCGGGGTCCTTCAAGATTGGCTGGATTGATGGGAAAAAGGCTTGGATCAAGCCTAAAAACGCCCAGTTTACCTGGAAGAACGGACACTATGCTTGAAAATCCGATCGGTCAATAAGCCCATTGACAAGGCCGGAAGGTCGCTAGCAGCCTCTGGCTTGTCACCGAAGTCGTTGAGCACTTCGAGTTCGGGCAGCTGATGGCGAAACCAGGTCAGCTGCCGCTTGGCATATTGCCGGGTCTTGGCGGTTGCCCGCTGGATTGCGGTCGCCAGATCAATCTCGCCGTCGAGATGGGCAAGAAGCTCCGGCACCGAAACAGCCTTCATCAAGGGAAGCTCGGGGGAAAGCTTCTTGGCACGGAAGGCCTGCAGCTCATCCAAAGCACCGTCATCGATCATCTGATGCAGGCGCCGTTCGATGCGCGCATGCAGCTCGGGCCTGGGCGGCATCAGGGCAACGCCGGCGATCGGCTCAGGCAGCGTCACGCGTTTGCGCGGCAGGCTCTTCCAATGGAGGAGAGACTTGCCTGTGGCTTCCAGAACCTCGGCGGCCCGGATAAGCCTTTGCCGGTCACCCGGCTCGAGCAAAGCCGCCTGCTCGGGATCCCGCCTGATCAAATCCTGATGAAAGCCCGGCACACCCAAAGCATCGAACCGCCGGCTGGTCTGCTCGCGCACCTCGTAGGGAACATTGGGAACAGGGGCGATCCCCTGAAGCAGAGCCTGGAGATAGAGACCCGTACCACCGACCACGATCGGCACCCGTTCCTGCGCTTTGATCTCGTCGATCGCGCGGATCGCCTGATCCAGCCACTGACCGGCCGAGCCGGGCTCGTCCGCTGGACGGTGTCCATAGAGAAAATGAGGCGCCCGGCTATGCTCGCTGAGCGTCGGCCTTGCGGTGATGATCCTGAGCTCGCGATATTGCTGCATGCTGTCGGCATTGACGATGGCACCGCCGAGCCTCTCGGCAAGCCTGAGTGCCAGCGCCGACTTTCCCGAGCCGGTGGGACCGCCGATAATGATCAAACTCACCATGAAACAGCCTTGCGTCGGGACAATCCAACGTGGTGCGCGTCCGAGGGACAAGCCGGGGCTTGCGGGCTACGGGAAAGGCCGTAAAAGTCCGTGCCATGACCTATTACCTTACCATCATCGCCGATCCCGCAAGGAGACCGCTGAGCGATGCGCTTGTCGGAGACCTCTGCCGCCGCTTCGACGCGGAGCCTCATTGGCTGGCCGCCAACGAAGCCGCCCAGATACAGATCGCAGACGCGCCCCTGAGTGACCTCAGAGCCAGCGCAGCCGATATCATCCTTGCCCATGACGCCGCAACCCAGGTCGATCTCGCCGTGCTGCCCGACAGGTGCCGGCGGCGCCTTTTGATCAGCGACATGGATTCGACCATGATCACGGTCGAGTGTATCGACGAGCTTGCCGATTTTGCGGGTGTGAAGGCCGAGGTTGCCGCCATTACCAGGCGTGCCATGGCGGGTGAATTGAATTTCGAAGGTGCCCTTCATGAGAGGGTGCGTCTGCTGGAAGGGTTGCCGGTCGACGTGATCGACCAAGTATATCGGGAGCGTCTCAGGTTCATGCCCGGTGCTCGCATATTGGTACAGACCATGCGTCGTTTCGGGGCCCGAACCGCTTTGGTGTCCGGAGGATTTCTGCCGTTTGCAGAACGGGTTGCCGAAGCGCTCGGCTTCGAGGAGACCGTGGCGAACCGGCTCGAGGAAAGGGACCGCCGGCTGACCGGAAAAGTTCTGGCCCCGATCACCGGACCAGACGTCAAACTCATGACGCTGCAGCGCTTGATGCGCCAACATGACCTTTCTCCCAATGAAACCCTTGCCGTCGGTGACGGCGCCAATGATCTCCCTATGATCAAGGCTGCAGGTCTCGGTGTTGCTTTTCGCGCCCACGCCCCTGTTGCCGAGGCTAGTGCGGCCGCTATTCGAGTGGGCGACCTTACCGCACTTCTCTACCTCCAGGGAGTCCCCAAGGATCATTTTTTTGCTGAATAGGTGTTGTTACAGCAAAAATTGGTATGTTTTTTTCATGCGCTGGCACCTTTGATTTAAGGTTGAATCCGCTTCCTCCATCGAGTTAGCCAAGCCGACAAAAAAAATCGGCACCCCTTTCGAGGCGCCGACCCTTAATCCATCGAAGTGATTCTCGATAGACCGTCAGCTCTCCGAGAAACGCAGGGCGACGAAACGAAGATCACCCTTGCGATCGATCAGCAGCAGGACGGATTTCTTGTCCTCGTCCTTGGCTTCATTGACCTTGGCCATCACTTCCGGGGGTGAGTTGACTTCCTCCTGTCCCACCTCGACGATGACGTCGCCTGGGCGAAGGTTCTCCTCACCGGCGGTGCTGCCTTCACTAACCTCGGTGATCACGACGCCTTTGGTCTCACCGGGAAGCTCGAAACGCTCGCGCATGTCATCGGTAAGAGCTGCAACCGTCACGCCAAGCAGATCGATCGACGATGTTGCACCACCGTCGCTCTGCCCTTCTTCGCCGCCTTGCTGGCTCAGGGCCGCAATTTCCTCATCATCGGGCAATTCGCCGAGTTCCACCTTGACGGTCTCTTCCTGACCGCGGCGCCAGATGAGCACATCCACAGCCTTGCCGATCGGCGTTTCCGCAACGATCCGCGGCAGGCCGCGCATCCGGTCGATTTTCTTGCCATCGAATTTCAGCACCACATCGCCCGGCTGAATATCGGCCAGCTCGGCCGGACCGCCGCTCGTCACGCTAGCCACCAGCGCCCCGCTCGCTTCCGACAAGCCCATGCTCTCTGCGATCTCGTCGGTCACGGTCTGAATCCGAACGCCAAGCCAGCCGCGCTTCACCCGGCCATCTTCCTTCAGCGAATTGATCACCGGAAGCGCCAGGTTGGATGGAATCGCAAAGCCGATACCGACATTGCCGCCCGACGGAGAGAAGATCGCCGTATTGATGCCGATGACCTTGCCGTCGAGATTGAAGCTGGGACCGCCGGAGTTGCCGCGATTGATCGGCGCATCCACCTGCAGGAAGTCATCATAGGGCCCCGCCCTGATATCCCGCGAGCGTGCGGAGATGATGCCGGCGGTGACGGTGTTGCCGAGACCGAACGGGTTACCGATAGCGATCATCCAGTCACCGACCCGAACAGTGTCGCTATCGGCGAAGTCGACCGAGGGGAAATCCCGATCACCGTCCTTGATTTTCAACAGCGCCAGATCCGTCTTCGGATCCTTGCCGATCAGTTCAGCCTCATAGGTGCTCTCATCGCCAAAAACGACCTGAATCTCGTCCGCTTCGGCAATGACGTGATTGTTGGTGACCACGTAACCTTCGGCATCGACCACAAAGCCCGAGCCAAGCGACGAGGTACGGCGCGGCGATTGCTGCTCAGGCGAGCGGTCGCGATCGAAAAACTCACGGAAAAAATCTTCGAAGGGCGAGCCGGGCGGCGGCTGCGGAAAAGGAAACTGCTCGCCGCCTCCTTGATCGCCGGCCGTCAGGGCCTTGCTGGTCGAAATATTGACGACCGCAGGCGCGATCTTCTCGACGATATCGGCAAAACTGTCAGGTGCCGGCCGGGCTTGCGAGGCAGCGCTCCCCAAGCTCAGTGACGTCAGCAAGATGCCGGACACCAGCCCGAGCATCCCGGCCATCCTCCGCCCTGAGCCAAGACGGCAGCCTGTCTCTGCCGACGGCCCCATTCCGAAAGCTCCTGCTCTCACCAAACTCATCTACACTACTCCGCGAGATCCAGACAAATTTTATCGCATTGGTTGATTTTTGCGTATCGAGTTTCAGTCGAACTCCGATTTTGCGGATCTTGTCATTGATCCATCGGAAGTCAATGGTGGAGGTGAGAAAGATTTATAATTTATGGTTGAATTTATCACCAAAAAATCCCCTCATGAGCGCATGAGCCAAATCAGAAAAACGCCGACGGCGGCAACCGCCAGTCCGCCCGTTCGAAGCTGTTGATTTTCAAGGCCAAGTGCCAGCATAGCGGCCCGCTTCATGCTGTCGGGTGCCAGTGCCCACAAAATGCCTTCAAAAACCAGAACCAAGGCAAGGCCGGTTGCTAAATCAGACATCGATATTGGTGCCATTCTTCATGTGGAGCCCCGACAATTTACATTTTCGTCATGCAAATTCTTAGAGCATGTTCAACACCATGAGAACCATGTCTCTCCTGGAATCACCATCAGTGTTAGCCATGCTCCATGCCGACCATGATCGACAGGCAGGCGATCGATGAAATGAAAAAACCCGCCTCGAACCGCGACATCGCGGTCGCGGCCAAGACGGGTTTTTCCTCACCCGACAAGTCGAGGTCGGGCAGTCAGGTTATTCGACGCTGACCGGAGCTTGCTCGAGCAACTGCCCAAGCGCCTGATCAATGGCGTCCGAACGTTCGGAGCCCTGGCTTTCCGCATCGCCGGTGATCGTCGGCGACGTGCTCTCCTTGCCGGCAGCACGCGGCAGATCAAGAACCGAGCTGTCGAAGAACTGGAAGAACTCGCCTTCGGGGGACAGGACGAAGCTCGTATTGTCGTCGCCAAGCGCGTTCTGGTAGGCCTGCATCGACCGGTAGAAGGTGAAGAACTCTATATCCTTGCCAAACGCCTCGGCAAAGATCCGCGTTGCCTCACCATCGCCTGTACCACGAATGATCTGCGCTTTCTTCTGCGCCTCGGCGATCAGAACCCGACGTTCGCGGTCGGCCGAGGCACGAATGCGCTGACCAAGCTCGTAACCTTGAGCGCGAAGTTCCTTCGCTTCCCGTTCACGTTCGGTCTGCATTCGGCGATAAATCGCCTCGCTGTTCTCCGCCGGCAAATCCGCGCGCTTGATGCGCACGTCAACAACATCGACACCCAGAGATTTCACCCTGGAATTGGTGTCGTCCCGGATTCGGGCCATTAAACTCGACCGATCAGCCGACAGGACTGTGAACAACGGCGTATCGCCCAGAACCTTACGCAGGGATGCGTCGAGAATGGTATTGATTCTCGAACGCAAACCGGCCTCGTTGCGAACCGACTGATAGAAGCGCTGAGGATCGGTAATCCGGTAGCGGGCGAATGCATCGACGACAAGACGCTTCTGATCGCCGAGAATCACTTCCTCGGCCGGGGCATCAAAGTCGAGAACACGCCGGTCGATGTAAACGACATTCTGCAAGAACGGCAGTTTGAAATGCAGGCCGGGCTCGGTCACGGTTCTGATGTAGCGACCGAACTGCAAGACGAGAGCCTGCTGAGTTTCGTAGACGGTGAACAGGCTTAGATAGCCTGCCAGGAGCAACGCACCTCCTACGATAAGCGCGATGATACGAATCATTGGCTGCCTCCACCGCTGCTCAGGCCGCTTTGACGCTGCTTGGCCCGCTGTTCAAGTTCCGGAAGCGGCAGATAGGGAACAACCCCTCCTGCTCCACTGGCCGAACCATCGATCAGCACCTTGTTCATGTTGCCGAGCACCTCGGCCATCGTGTCGATATAGATGCGCCTCGTTGTCACGTCGCGCGCCTGCTTGAACTCGTTGTAGACAGCGACGAAACGCTGGCTTTCACCATCGGCAGCGGCAACCACTTCCTGTGCATAGGCTTCGGCTTCCTGCTCCATCTTGACCGCATCACCGCGGGCACGTGGCAGAATATCGTTCTGATAGGTCTCCGCCTCGTTCTGTGCACGCTCACGGTCCGCCTGCGCACGCTGGACATCGCGGAAGGCGTCGATCACCTCGTCGGGCGGATCAACCTTCTGCACCTGAACTTCCTGGACCAGAATGCCGGCATTGTAGGTGTTCAGGATGCCTTGAATCTGTTCGAGGGCGGTGTCTTCGATGGCCTGACGGCCTTCGGTGGTCGCTTCGGCGAAAGGCGTTTGTCCGATAATCTCGCGAACCACGCTTTCGGCAACCGCTTTAACGGTCGATTCCGGATCACGGATTTTGAACAAGAAATTCTCCGGCTTGTCGATCACCCAAAGCACCGTGAAGTTGATGTCGACAATGTTCTCGTCACCGGTGAGCATCAGGCTTTCGCTGCTGATATCCCGCGCGGAGTCGCCTCGACCGGATGAGCCGCCCGCCGAGCGAAAGCCCACATCAACGCGATTGACGATCGTGACCCGCGGCTTCAACACCGACCCAATCGGGGCAGGCCAATTCCAATGCAATCCCGGATCCGTGACGGCAATCTGCTTGCCGAAGCGCAGCACGACACCTTGCTCTTCCTGTGCGACCTTGTAGATACCGCTCGCGAGCCAGAGGACGACGAGCACGACCGGCACCACGATCAGCGGCCAGCGGCTACCGCCGCCACCCAGGCTGAATCCGCCACTGCCGCCGGGGCCACCGCCGCCAGGGAAAATTTTCTTTACTTTTTCTTGACTGCGACGGAGCAGCTCTTCAAGGTCCGGCGGCTGCTGTCCTCCTCCACCACCGCCTGGACGGCCGCCCCAAGGGCCTTGGCCGCCACCACCTTGCCAGCCGCCACCTTGATTATTCCAGGGCATCGATCAATTACCTTTCCCTTTTTCGGATGGGTTGCCTCAGAGGCGTTGCTCAAGTCCCGGCGGTTATTATATCAACGGCAACGGGTTGGCCAGGGCATGATGTCCCAAACGTTAAGTTTCCGATCCCGTCTATATCGTTTAGTAAGCGGATGATTCAACCATGGCAGAGATCACAAGAGACCAAGTCCTCGAAGCATTGGATAAAATCGACGATCCTGCGCATGGAAAAAGCGTCGTCGAGCTGGGCATGGTGTCCGGCATCGTCATCAAGGACGGCAATATCGGCTTCTCCCTCGAAATCGAGCCGAATGCCGAGAAAGCCGCTGCCATGGAACCGCTTCGGCAAGCCTGCGAACAAGCGGTTTGGGCGCTGCCAGGCGCCACCTCGGTAACCGCCGTGCTGACCGCGGAACGCCAGGGCAATGGAGCAGCACCAAATGGTGCGCGCAGGGTCGCCCAGGGTCCTGGACAAGGCCCGGGCGATGCGTCCATGGGTCGCCGGCCGGCAGCAGGACCGGAGGGGCTGGGTGCCAAGCCGCAGCTTCCGGGCATCAAGCATGTCATTGCCGTGGCTTCCGGCAAAGGCGGTGTCGGTAAATCCACGACCTCCACCAATCTCGCTTTGGCGCTCGCTGCAAAAGGTCAGCGGGTCGGCGTTCTGGATGCCGACATCTACGGCCCTTCGCAGCCGCGCATGCTCGGAATCAGCGGCAAGCCGAACAGCCCTGATGGCAAGAAGCTGATGCCGATGGAGAATTTCGGCATCCGGGTCATGTCCATGGGCTTTCTGGTGGATGAAGATGCGCCGATGATCTGGCGCGGCCCCATGGTCCAGAGCGCGATCACGCAAATGCTGAGCGACGTCGAGTGGGGCGAGATCGACTATCTCGTGGTGGATCTCCCGCCCGGCACCGGCGACGCCCAGCTCACCATGGCGCAAAAAGTACCGCTCGCCGGCGCGGTGATCGTCTCCACGCCGCAGGACATCGCGCTGCTCGATGCCAGAAAAGCGCTCAACATGTTCAGAAAAGTCGACGTACCGGTGCTGGGCATCGTCGAGAACATGAGCTACTTCGCCTGCCCCCATTGCGGCGAACGCAGCGAAATCTTCAGTCACGGCGGTGCTCGGCAGACAGCCGATACCTATGGCGTCGATTTCCTAGGCGAAATTCCGCTGGACCTGGAGATCCGGCAGAACAGCGACAGCGGCAGACCGGTGGTCATCTCCAGCCCAAGCGGCCCGCAGGCCCGTTGCTACCTCGAGATTGCCGACGCCGTAATCGCGAAACTGGACAGGGACGTGACGGGCACAAGCAAGGCAGCACCGAAGATTACATTCGACAACTAGCGGTATGACCACATCATTCGGTTCCCAGTGTCCTGATGTCGAAATTCGTTCGAATTCAACAGCTTAACCTTTTGCTAACCCAGCCACGGTAGAATCGACCTTGGTCCGTGCGATCCTGGGAGTCTGCCCGCCCGCCTAGGAAGGTGGGCGAGGCTCGGAGTCCCAGGATCGCATGGACCAGATATCCGTTGTGCCAAAGGAAAATTAAGAGGACGTGAATACTCGCCTGCTGTCAGGTCGATCAGCTTGATTTGACACCGAAAATCAATCCGTGATGCGCCGGCCGTCGGCCCCGAACGTCATCTCATGATGGGGCTCCCAGTACAGCCCTGCCATGGTCCCTTCAACCGGCACGGGCAGCGAGCCGTCATGACGGACCGTTGTGGATCCGCCGGAATCGGTCAATTCGAGATGCACAAGCGTCTCGGCACCGAGCAGTTCGGAATAGAGCACCTTGCCGTCCACCCTGCCCTCTCCCTTCGGAACGATGCCGATATGCTCGGGCCTGATCCCGAGCGTTGCTCCTTCGGGCGTAGCCTGTTGCTTCACGGCGCCTGCATTCAGAAAATTGGTCGGCGGTGAGCCGATGAAGCCGGCGACGAAGGCGGTTTGCGGGTTGGCATAGACGTCGAGGGGTGCGCCGATCTGATCGGCGACGCCGTCGTTCATCACGATCATGCGGTCGGCAAGGGTCATCGCCTCGACCTGATCATGGGTGACGTAGAGCGAGGTCACACCGAGCTTTCGCTGAAGCTGCTTGATCTCGAGGCGCATCTGCACGCGGAGCTTGGCATCGAGGTTCGAGAGAGGCTCGTCGAACAGAAAGACGTTGGGTCTGCGCACGATGGCCCGGCCCATGGCCACCCGCTGGCGCTGCCCGCCGGAAAGCTCGCGCGGCCTGCGCTCGAGATAGGGTTCGAGCTGGAGGAGTGCCGCGGTCGCACCGACCCGCTCGGCGATTTCGGCCTTGGGCCGGCCTGCGATCTTCAGCCCGTAGGCCATGTTCTCGAAGACCGACATGTGGGGATAGAGGGCGTAGTTCTGGAACACCATCGCGATGTTGCGATCCATCGGCTCCTTTTCGTTGACCCGAGCACTGTCGATCTTGACCTCCCCACTGGTCACGGTCTCCAGGCCAGCAACCATGCGGAGCAGGGTCGACTTGCCGCAGCCAGACGGTCCGACGATCACGATGAATTCGCCATCGGCGATGTCGATGTCGACGCCATGGATGATCTCGGTGCGGCCGAAGGACTTTTTGAGGTTGTCGAGAGTGACGGTCGCCATGATGCTATTTCTCGCTTTCCACCAGGCCGCGGATGAACAGCCGCTGCATCGAAATCACCACGATGATCGGCGGCAGCATCGCCAGAATCGAGGTGGCCATGATCACCGGCCAGTCGGCGATGTCGTCGCCGGAAGGAAACATCTGCTTGATGCCCATGACGATGGTGTTCATGTCCGGCTCGGTGGTGATGAGCAGCGGCCAGAGATATTGATTCCATCCATAGATGAACAGGATGACGAACAGGGCTGCAATATTCGTCCGGCTCATGGGCAGGAGAATATCCCAGAAAAAACGCATCGGTCTTGCCCCATCCACACGGGCAGCCTCGGCCAGCTCGTCCGGGACGGTTAGGAAGAACTGGCGAAAAAGAAAGGTTGCGGTCGCGGACGCGATCAGTGGAAAGATCAGGCCGGAATAGCTGTTCAGCATCCCGAAACTCGCCGCCACCTCGTAAGTCGGCACGATCCGGACTTCCACGGGCAGCATAAGCGTCAGGAAAATCAGCCAGAAGAACAGCTGCCGTCCGGGGAAACGGAAATAGACGATGGCGAAGGCGGACAGGATCGAGATCACGATTTTCCCGAGCGCGATACCGAGCGCCATGATTGCCGAGTTCAGCAGCATGAGGGCGACCGGCGCATTGATGCCGGAAATCAGCGCCTTCTTGTAGTTTGCGAAAAAATGGTCGCCCGGCCAAAGGGGCATAGGCGGGCGAACAATCTCGGGCTGGGTGACCGTCGAGGCGACGAAAGCAAGCCAGATCGGAAAGAAAATGAAGAGGATGCCGACGATCAGGCCGAGATGGGTAAGCCAGAGCCCGGCGCCGCGTTTTTCCACCATGCCGCTTTCGGGGAGCTTCGCCATCAGTAATGCACCCGGCGTTCGATGAATTTGAACTGGACGATGGTCAAGATGCTGACGACGATCAAGAGGATCACCGACTGTGCGGCGGAGGAGCCCAGATCCTGGCCGACGAAGCCGTCGGCATAGACTTTGTAGACCAGGATGGTCGTTGCCTGCTGCGGCCCACCTGAGGTGATGGTGTGGATCACCCCAAAGGTCTCGAAAAAGGCGTAGATGATGTTGACCACCAGGAGGAAAAAGCTGACCGGGGACAGGAGCGGGAAGATAATGGTGCGAAACCGTGTCCAGAAACGAGCGCCGTCGATGGCGGCCGCCTCGATCACCGAGCGCGGGATGGCCTGCAGGCCCGCGAGGAAGAACAGGAAGTTGTAGCTTATGCGCCCCCAGGCGGAGGCAACCACCACCAGGCCCATGGCCTCGGCTTCGTTCAGCACATGGTTCCAGTCATAGCCCAGCATGCCGAGATACCAGGTGACGACGCCGACCCGCGTGTTGAACATGAACAGCCACAGGACACCGGCGACCGCAGGGGCGACCGCATAGGGCCAGATCAGGAGCGTACGGTAAGCACCGGAACCCTTGATCAGCCGATCGGCCAGCACGGCCAGATAGAGCGCCAACCCCATCGAGACGACCGTGACCAGGATCGAAAAGATCGCCGTGGTGACGAAGGAGGCGCGATAATAGGCGTCGGACAGCAGGAACTCGAAATTGCCAAGGCCGACAAATTTGGACGACAGCCCGAACGGATCCGGAATGAACAGCGACTGCCAGATCGCCTGGCCTGCCGGATAGAAGAAAAACACCACCGTGATCACGATCTGCGGCAGCAGCAGACAGATCGGCACCAGATAGCCTTTGAAGGTTACGCGCTTATCCATCAGCAAGCCTGCACCGAACTCGATCAGTCCTTCGTCTGGTTCTGCGCCGGCCCGTTCCCCCGTCCAACCACCCGATATAGTCGGGGTCCTGCGGGTAGTTTGGAGGGGAAACGGGCCGGCGCGATGTCATCTACTCACGATGCGCGCAGCAATAGCTCAGCGGCTTGCCTGCTCGAAGCGGCGGAGAAGCTGGTTGCCGCGTTCGGCAGCGCTATCGAGAGCTTCCTGAGCGGACTTGTCGCCGGACCAGACAGCCTCGAGCTCTTCGTCGATGATCGCGCGGATCTGGTCGAACGAGCCAAGCCGAAGCCCCTTGGAATTGCCGGTCGGCGCCTTGGCAGTCATCTGGATGCCGGCGACGTCGGTGCCCGGGTTGGCATCGTAGAAGCCATCCGCCCTGGTCTTGTCGGCAGCGGCATTGGTGATCGGCAGGTAGCCGGTGTCCTTATGCCATTTCGCCTGGATATCGGTCGAGGACAGGAAGTTCAGGAACTCGGCGACACCTTTGTACTCTTCCGCGTCATGGCCGGACAGAACCCAGAGCGAAGCGCCGCCGATGATGGTGTTCTGCGGAGCACCCTCGACACCCTCCCAATAGGGCAGAGCCCGGATCTCAAAGTCGAATTCGGCCTCGGTCTTCACGCCGGCATAGCCTGCCGAACTTTCGGTGAAGAGCGCGCATTCACCGGCGCGGAAATTCGCTCCGCCTTCGTTCCGACGTCCGGCGTAGATGAACTTGCCATCCTTCGCCCAGTCCCCCATGGCCTGAATATGCTGGACCTGAACCGGGCCGTTGAGCGCCAGTTCCGTATCCAGCCCGGCAAAGCCGTTGTCCTTCGAAGCGAACGGCACATTGTGATAGGCGGAGAGATTTTCCAGATGTACCCAGCTCTGCCACGCCGTCGTTAGAGGGCATCCGTGACCGGCGGCTTTGAGCTGATCCAGCACCCCGCCGACATTCTGCCAGGTCGAGAGATCGGTATCGGGATCGATACCCGCTCCTTCCAGCGCATCGCGGTTCACATAGAGCACCGGCGTGGAGGAATTGAACGGGAGCGAGAGCATCTCGCCATCGGTGGTCGTATAATACCCTTTCACCGCACCCAGATAGGCGTCGGGATCGAACGCGGCACCGGCGTCCGCCATGACCTCGTAGACAGGTTTGACCGCGCCCTCGGCGGCCATCATCGTCGCCGTGCCCACTTCGAACACCATGAGCACATGGGGCTGCTCGCCTGCGCGGAAGGCGGCGATGCCGGCATTCAGGGTTTCGGAGTAATTGCCCTTATGGGAGCCGTTGACGACATAGGCATCCTGGCTGTCGTTGAAGGTCTGGACCTGTTCCGCCACGAGATCCCCAAGGCGCCCGGTAAAGGCATGCCAGAAATTGATCTCGGTCTGCGCTATGGCCGACGTGCCCATCGCCATGGCTGATACAAAGGCAACGCTTGCAATTCGGAACTTCATGTCGTCCTCCCTGGATTTGCTGTTTCACAGTTTTGATCTGACTTAGATCCAGTTAAGCGCAGCCATGGTGGCGTTGCAATCCAATTGACCGGCCCTGTTGGTCAGCTCACGGCGTGCATGCTTCTACGGAACCATGCCCCTGAGGCTATCGGCCCAAGCTGTAACCCAGTTTCAAAAGAATAAGCGAGCCGACGACGATCAGGAGGATGGAGACGATCGTTCGAAGGATCGTGCGCGGCAGTCTGTGCGCAATTTTCCCGCCGCCGATGGTGCCCAGCGAAATGCCAACACCAAGGAGGCAGCCCATGGCGAGATCCAGCGATCCCGTATAGATATTGCCGCCGGTCGCAAGCAGGCCGATCGGGAGCTGGATGGCCTGGGAAAGACCGATCGCCGTCAGCACCGGAACGCGGCACCACATCAAGATCGGGATCAAGACCAACGGGCCCCCGGTGCCGGTAAGGGCTGAGAGGATACCGGTCACCGCACCAATCGCGATGAGCGCCGCCGCCGGCGGTTGCTGCTCCGTTTCTTGCCGAGATTGATCGCGCTGTTTTAGAGAATGCAGACCGGTGATAGCGGCCAAAAGACCGAGACAGAGCTCCAGGGACGACTTCGGCAGAACGCTTGCCGCCAGGGCCCCCGCAAAAGCCGCAGGCATGGCGCCTGCCCACAGCCATGCGGCCATGCTCCAATCGATCGAGCGGCTTTTGGCGTAAAGGAGCGTGCCGGTGGCGCCCGAGATCAGGAAAGCGAACATCGCGCCCGCGATGGCGATGTGGATGTCGATGCCGACGATGTAGGAAAGAAGCGGCACGAGGATCACCCCGCCGATCCCGACACAGCCGATCATCAGGCCGGCAGCCAGCCCGGATAGGAGAAGAAACAGAAGATCGAGAATTGACGTCGCTCACTGGCTGAAGGTTTTAGAGCTTGGCAAAAGCAGCGCAGATGCCGTGAGTAGGCAGGGAAAAAGCTTCTTCTTTAACTGCTTAGGCGAACTTGGTCATTGATCCCATTTATTAACTTGGAATAGTTCCAATAGAAACGCTATCTTTTGGAAAAGGGAGGCGGGATCGACCGTAAGAGCGGTTGGCCCGGGCTGCACAACCTGTTGCAACGGGGCACGCCATGTTTCTAAGACAGTTCAAATATCTGGTCGCTGTTGTCGAAGAAGAACATTTCGGCCGTGCCGCCGCACGCTGCCATGTTACCCAGCCGAGCCTCTCCAGCGGCATCAAGCAGCTGGAGCTGGAACTCGGGGTGCCGCTGTTCCTGCGCGGCCGGGGCCAACGCTTCCATGGTCTGACGGCGGAAGGCGTGCAGGTGACAAAATGGGCAAGGCTGATCATTTCTCATTGCGACGCGATGCGCGACGAGATCGCCGACATGCAGGACAATCTGCACGGATCGCTGCGCATGGGGGCGATGCCCTCCATGTCACCTGTCCTCCCCGTATTGCTGCAGAGGGTGCGCAAACATCATCCGGGCGTTCATGTCGACGTGCAGTTCATCGGCAATGAAGCGATGAAGCTGGGGCTCGACAACTTCACCCTGGACTGCGCGATCACTTATGTGGAAAGCGCCGATCTCGGCCGGCGCAACGTCATGCCGATCTATACCGAGAAGCTCAGCCTGCTGGTGCCCGATTCGATCGAGTTCGAGGACCGCACGGAGATCAGCTGGAAGGAAGCGGCAGATCTGCCGCTGGCCATGCTCAGACCCTCGATGCATGAGCGCCGGTTCGTCGACCAGGCCTTCGCCGAAGCCGGCTCCCTGGTCGTGCCGAAGATCGAGTCGGAATCGATCCTTCATCTCATGTTTCAGGTGCAGTTCACCGAACTCTGCACCGTCATTCCCTCCCACTTCACCCGCATGCCGGGGCTGCATCCGGGCACCAAGGCGCTCAGGCTGGTCGAGCCGGAAGTGAGCCAGGAAGTCGGGCTGTTCTGGGCCGAAGGCGAGACGGTCATGCCGATGGCGGGCGTGATGGTCGACATCGCAACAGCACTCAACAAATCCGGGGACCTTCGAAGCCTGCTCGGCGAGAGACCGGCTACCCGGGCAACCAAGGCAGAGACAGACTCTTCCCCCCTGACGCCGATGGCCGTCTCCGGCAGCTAGAGCGTATTTCAACCTTATAAAGTCACCGCCAGCCCTCTCCCCCGCCCAACCACCCCAACGTACCGACCATATCGGGTGGTTGGGCGGGGGAGAGGGCTGGATCGACCCGTCCTGAAAATGCGCTAGTTGTACGACCACTTCGGATAGTACGATCAGACTGGAAAAGTCACATCCGCGACTGGAATGCCGTGGTCATACCACCTAGCTGGACCACCATACCGAATAGCTGTTGGGTGAGAGAATGACCGGGATGTGGTAGCGGGCGTCCGGATCCGGCATCTGAAAGCGGAGGACGACCTCGCTCATGATCTGAGGTCCTGCATGCGGCAAGCCCTGATTGGCCCAATAGGGACCGGTTTCCAGCACCAACTCGTACAGCGTCTCCGGTTCGGCCGACCCCAGATCGACGTCCACTGAAAGCCTGCCGCCGTCATCGGTTGGGGTATCGAACAGCACGGCGCCCGACGTTCGATTGGTCAGCCGTACCCGGATCCCACCCGCATGGGTTCCGTTGGTGCCGTTCAGCGTATGCGAGGAAACCGTTGCCATCATCCGATCCCGCTATTCTATCGACGCCTTGTCGCGCTTATCGCTGGTTGCCGCCACGATCGGGCTGATCACGCCCCGGCATTTGACGTTGACGCAGGCGGTCTTGCCACTGGCCATCGCGCGGCGAAGGGCCGGTGCAAGTTCCTCCCTTTTCGTCACCAGCTCACCATGACCACCGAGCCCCTCGAACATCGTATGGAAAGGAATGTCGCGAAAATCGGTCGCAAAATGCTTACCGCTTGCGAACAGCCGCTCCTGCTGCTGCGAAATGCAGTCCAGACCGCCATTGTTGTCGATCACCACGACGATCGGCAGGCGTTCTTGAAACGCGGCCTCGATCGAGAGGCCGCCGGACAGAAACGCGCCGTCGCCCGAGATCAGTACCACCTGCTTGTCCGGGTGAACGCTTTTTGCCGAAAGCGCGAAGGAAACGCCGACGCCCAGGAGGCTGTAATTCCCAGGATGCAGGATGCCGCCGAGCTTCTTGCCGTGCCAACCCGCCAGATTGACGGCAATCTCCGACCAGAAATGGGTGTTGCCGCCGTCGAATACCAGCCAGTCCTCGTCACCCATCGCCGCCTGGACATCGAGCGACAGTTGCAGCGGATGCATCTTGCCGCCTTTGGCGCTGTCCGCTTCGGTTTCCTTCGTGAGGTCGCCGAGCATTTCCTCGACCCAGGCTGCGCGCTTTTGCCGGTTCTGGTCAAACCAAGCACGATCGCCCGCCCATCGTCCGGTGG
This sequence comes from Geminicoccaceae bacterium, assembly GCA_965204405.1. Classification (GTDB taxonomy): domain Bacteria; phylum Pseudomonadota; class Alphaproteobacteria; order Geminicoccales; family Geminicoccaceae; genus JANQPX01. Next base: position 1,471,181 of record CBDBEN010000005.1, on the reverse strand, counting down.
CTGGCAGATCGATTAGCGCATCCAGAAAAGCACCTGGATCGGACAGCAGCACGATATCCGCCGCCCGATTGTAGTCCAGCTCTTCATGGCTGCCGTTGACACAGACGAGGCGCGTGGTTTCAGGAAAGAACGGCGGGTTGCCAAAGTTCATTTGATTGTCGAGCCGCCCGCCGATCAGTACCGCCACATCCGCAGACTGGATCGCAAACTTCGACGGATGATACTGGTGAAAATCGGCAAGGCCCATATAAGCCTCGCAATCCTCACCCAGAAGCTTTTGATGATAGGGCACGTTGAAAACGGGTATGCGCAGCGTCTTGCCCGCCTCTTCTAGCTTTTCGTCCGCTCCCGACCACCAAACGCCGTGCCCCCCGATCAGAACCGGCCGCGCCGCCCCTCGAATCAGCTCGAGGATGGGCTCGAGAGCGGATGGATCCGGCCAGGCGCGCGGCAGCGGACGGGCGGGCCAGCCGAACGGCCGCTCATCCCGTCCCGCATCCTCATCAAAGGACGAGAACATGATGTCCACAGGCAGGCTTAGATGAACCGGCCCCGGATAGCCGGTGGTCGCCGCCGTCCAGGCACGGTCGACGAATTCCCCGATCCGCTCGCCGTCGGTAATCTGCACCGAGTATTTGGTGAGCCCCGCCGCCGTTGCGACATCATCGATCTCCTTGAAGCCGCCGGCACCTTGGCGTTTCAATGTCGACGAGCCGGTCACGAAGATCACCGGCGAACGCTCGCCCCAGGCTTCCATCATCGCCGGCACCGCATTGGCGAACCCCTCGGGCCCGACCAGGCAAACGGAAGGCTTCCTTGTGATGCGCGTATGCCCGTCGGCGAGATGACCGGCGACCTGCTCGTGCGGGCAGTTGACGACCGGCATCTGACATTCCATGAAGCCTTCGAGCGCCGGGTTGCAAAAACCGCCGGCCAGGGTAAAGACATGCTCGACCCCCTTCTCCTTGAGTGTGCGGGCCAGCAGCGCACCGCCCCGAATGCGTGTCTTGTCGCTCATCGTCTCATGCCTTCCTGAAGCTCCGGCGCCTGTCCCTGAGTGCCGGTTTGTCATCGTTCCGGTTCATGTCCGTCAAGAGGCTCGGCGGTTCCGCGAGGGCGCCATGTCCAATTTCTTCGATGTTTCTGCAGCCGATCTGTGCGAGCACCAGGCTGATTTCTTCGGTCAACAGATCGAGATAGGTTCGAAGCCCGTCGGCACCGGCAGCACCGATCGCGAACAGCATCGGCCGTCCCAGCATCACCAAATCGGCGCCCAGCGCCAAGGCTTTGACCACGTCCTCGCCATATCGAATGCCACTGTCGAAGATGACGGGATAGTCACTGCCCAACGCGGCCCTGATCTTCGGCAGGACAGATATCGCCGCAGGGGCCGCGTTGAGCTGCCGTCCGCCATGATTGGAGACCCAGACGGCATCAGCGCCGGCATCGCGAACGCGCACCGCATCGTCGACCGACATCACCCCCTTGACGATCAGGCGGTCTGGCCAAACACCGCGCAGCTCGTCCAGAAAGTCGAAATTGGCGCCTGCCCGGCTTGCATGCCGATCGAACCCTTTTCCGTCCTTGCCGGTGGCGAAATTGGCGGGTTGGGGCACGCCCGCCGCCAGCATCCGCAACGACCAGGCCGGATGCAGCGCGAAATCAATGGCTTGGGAGGGACCGATGCGAAACGGCATCTGGAAGCCGTTGCGCACATCGCGGGGCCTTCTTGCGACCTGCGGCACGTCGCCGGTCAGAACAAGGGTCTTGTACCCGCTTTGCCGGGCGCGCTCGACCAGGGACATCGCCTGCTCTTTCGGCCCGGCGACATAGAGCTGAAACCAGGCTTTCCCGCGCGCAAAACCCGCCACGTCCTCGATCGAGGTCGAAGCTGCCGTGGACAGGCAAACCGGCATGTTCCGCTCTGCCGCCGCCTCCGCAAGCATGCGGTCCGCCCCTGGGTGGACCACGTTGCACATCCCCATCGGGGCGATACCGAAGGGAACCCCGTAGCGCTCGCCGAGAAAGTCTGTCGCCGTCGACCTCTCGCCGACGTCGCGCAGGATCCGGGGCTGGAGTTCAAAACCGTCAAGGACCCGCCGGTTCTTGTGCGCCGCCATTTCCCGATCCGCCGCGCCGTCGACGAAGTCGAAAATCAACCGTGGCAGGCGTTTTCGCGCGAGCGAGACGGCATCATCGAGGGTTAGAATGCGCCGGTCTGACAAGGCGTTCGAGATGAGTTCCTCCGATCAAGCGATGAGCCATGCCGAACCCCGATGGGCTCCGAGTTCAGTCTTGCTCCGTAAAAGGCCGGTTTCGCCACCGATCCTACCCATATGCCTCCCCCCTTCCTAGGGGTGTGTCTCCGACTCGGGGATCCCAACCGGGCCGAACGAGACTTGGCCGCATACCGTCGATCTTGGCGATGGAAGGGGATCCGCACGTTGTGAACGTTCCGCCAGGCGTCGATTGCCGTCGCTTCTTGGGTGATCCCGAAAGGCGTGCTAGAGAGCTTGGACGATTTCATTGACATGGCATCGGCCTCCAGGAATGCATCTCGATCGGTGCAGCGGGATCGATGGACGAACGACACCGGATAGCATGGCTCCACCTCTCCTCACCTTACGCGATGCCCATCTGCAGATCGGCAGCCAAGTCCTGTTCGCCGATCTCGGCCTTGCCATTAACAGGGATGATCGGATTTGCCTTGTCGGGCGCAACGGCGCCGGCAAGTCGACGCTGCTGAAGGCAATCGCCGGCCTGATCGAGCTGGATGCCGGCGAGCGTTTCCTGCAGCCGAGGACCACGGTCGCCTATCTGCCGCAGGAGCCCGATTTGCCGGCAGGTGCTACCGCCCTGGAAGCGACCCTTTCGGGCCTATCGTCGGCGGGAGACGACGAGACTGCTCCCTATCTCGCCGAGGCGATGCTGGCGCGATTCGGCATTGAGCCAGGCCGGCAGGTCGACGGGTTCTCCGGCGGCGAGGCAAGGCGTGTCGCATTGGCGAGAGCCATGGTCCAAGCGCCGGAAATTCTGTTGCTCGACGAGCCGACCAACCATCTGGACATCGCGGCGATCGAGCAGCTAGAGCAGGATTTGAAAAACTTTCGCGGCGCGCTCGTGATGATCAGCCATGACCGGCGTTTCCTTTCGACGCTCTCAAGACAGACCTGGTGGCTGGACCGCGGCAAAGTCCGGGCACTGGATCAGGGCTTCGATCACTTCGACAGTTGGTCGGCCGAGGTGCTCCAAAACGAGGAAGCCGAGCTCAACCGCCTCTCCAAGGCGATCGACGCCGAAACCGAATGGCTGCATTTCGGTGTCACCGCCAGACGAAAACGTAATCAGGGCCGTCTTCGCCGCCTGAAAGCGATGCGCCAGGAACGGGCCGAACGAATTCGCCCGGAGGGCCGCGCCAAGCTTGAAACCAGCCTCGCGAACAAGAGCGGGCGCCTGGTGATCGAAGCGAAGGACATCACCAGGAGCTTCGGGGAGCAAACAATCGTCCAAGGGTTTTCGACCCGGATCATGCGCGGCGACCGCATCGGCTTCATCGGCCCGAACGGCGCCGGCAAAACAACGCTAATCCGCCTCCTGACCGGCACCCTGCCACCGGATCAAGGCTCGGTCCGGCAGGGCACCCAACTCGATATCGCCATCATCGATCAACGCCGCGACGGACTCGACCTGAATGCGACGCCCTGGCAGACGCTTTGTCCCGACGGCGGCGATCAGGTCGAAGTCCAGGGCCGGTGGAAGCATGTGGTCGGTTATCTCCGGGATTTCCTGTTTCGCCCGGAACAGCTGCGCACGCCGGTGAAGGCGCTCTCCGGCGGCGAGCGCAATCGTCTCCTGCTTGCCAAGCAATTGGCAAGGCCGGCCAATCTTCTGGTTCTGGACGAACCCACCAACGATCTGGATATGGAGACGTTGGATCTGCTGCAGGAAATGCTCGCCGACTTCGAAGGCACGTTGCTACTGGTTAGCCATGATCGGGATTTCCTGGACCGGCTGGTGACCAGCACGATCGTTTTCGAAGGATCAGGCAAGATCGCCGAATATGCAGGCGGTTACAGTGATTATCTGCAGCAGCGCCCGACGCCGGTCGAGGCAGTGCCCTCCAAGACTGACGGGCTGAGCAAGATCGAGAAAAAACCGAGATTGGATCGGGACCGAAGCCGCCAGGCGCGCCAGCAGCAGCGGACACTGGCCCGCGTGGTCAAGGAGATGGAAGACTTACAGGCGAAGAAGGCCCTATTGGAGACCGACCTTGCCGATGCCGATCTTTACACCCGTGATCCCGGCACCTTTCAGGCCAAGACAGATCAGCTCACAGCCTTGCAGGCCAAGCTCGACGAGGCGGAGGAACGCTGGCTGACCCTCGAAATGGAAGCCGAGGCGGAAGCCTCATGAGCGTCTCGAGCCCTGCCCCCCAACTCGTAACCGCGAGCGGCCGGCCGGCAAGAATCGCCCTGGTTCACGAATGGTTCGATCATTTCTATGGATCGGAGCGGGTTGCCGCCGAAATCCTCGCCTGTTTTCCCAAAGCCGATGTCTTCACCTTGGTGGACATCATGTCCGACGAGGAGCGCAGCTTTCTGGACGGCAAGACAATCACCACGTCCTTCATCCAGCGCCTGCCGTTTGGCCGGACGCCTCGGTTTCGCAAATATTTGCCGCTCTTTCCGCTGGCCGTCGAGCAGTTCGATCTCAGTAGCTACGACCTGGTGCTCTCCAGCAGCCATGCCGTGGCCAAAGGCGTTCTGACCGGTGCCGATCAGGTCCATGTCGCCTATGTTCATACCCCGATGCGCTATGCGTGGGAGCTGCAGCACGACTATCTCCGCCAAAGCGGCCTCGATCGCGGGCTGAAGGGCATGCTCACCCGATATCTCCTGCATAAGCTTCGTCTTTGGGACCTTCGGACAGTCAATGGCGTCGATTGCTTCCTCGCCAATTCCGCCTATGTCGGCCGAAGGATCGAAAAGACCTACCGCCGCCAAAGCCAGGTGGTGCATCCCCCGGTCGACGTCGATCGCTTTCAGTTGCAGCCGCCTTTGGATCGCAAGGACCACTATCTCGCCGTCTCGCGTTTCGTCCCCTACAAACATACCGAGACCATCGTCGATGCCTTTATCGGCCTGCCCGACAAGCAGCTTATCGTCGTCGGCGACGGTCCGGGCCTGAAAGCGGCCAAGGCGCGCGCAACCCCGAACATCACCATCCTGCCGCCGCAGCCGTTCGCGGCGCTGGTGCGGCACATGAACGAGGCGAAAGCCTTCATCTTCGCGCCGGAAGAGGATTTCGGAATCACGCCGGTCGAAGCTCAAGCTGCCGGTACGCCAGTGATCGCCTATGGCGCCGGTGGCGTCCTCGAGACGGTACGCGGCCTCGACCAGCAAGCGCCCACGGGTCTCTTTTTCGACGAGCAGACACCGGAAGCGATCCGCGCCGCCGTCCGGCGCTTCGAGCAGCAGGGCCACGTCATCACCCCCGAGCATTGCCGCGCCAATGCCGAGCGCTTCGCCACCGTCAGTTTCCGCAGGGCCTATATCGACAGCATTGCCGAAACCTGGCTCGACCATGGCGGCAGGCTCGACCAGGAAGCCTCCCCGAAAGTCGCCTGAAGCATCGTGTCCTGATCGGGAAATTCGTTTGCTTCAAAGCGCAGAGCCGGTGAAAACGAGTCCCTTCCACGCATATAGAACCCAACATGAAAAAGACTTCATCCTGGTGACAGGCTGTCGTCACGGTCGTCGTCTATATCGTTTGTCGTGAGCCTCCCCCCTCTCACAAAAAACCCGAGCCGGGCCGCCATTGTACTAGGCCCGGCTCGGTCAACGAACGGAGATCTTGATGAACGTCCTGAAGTCCCAGACAAAAAAGACCCGTGGCCTGCGCCTGCCGCCCATCGCTCTCGCTCTGTCCTCCGCCGCCGCCATCGGCCTTCTGGTCGGCCTCAACGCCGTGCCGGCGAGCCACGCGGAAACGTCCCCGCCGCTCACCGCCGCTCCCTGGGCCGGTTATGCCGATCTCATCGAGGAGATCATGCCGAGCGTGGTCACCGTCACCACCGAAGTCGATCGCCAGGCGATGTTCGGCAAGGCCGATCCGCGATCCTTCAAGGATTTCGGCGAGCACGGCATGAACGAAGACGAGATGAAGCGCTATATGGAGCGCTTCTTCGGCAAGCCCGGCGAACATGGCCGGCCGAACATGCCGAGCCCCCACGGACATGGCCCGGCCGCCGGCAGCGGCTCCGGCTTCATCATCGGCAAGGAGGGGCTGATCGTCACCAACCATCATGTCATCCGGCAAGCCGACAGGGTCGAGGTCACCTTGAATGACGGCCGTAAGTTCGACGCCGAGATCGTCGGCGCCGACCCCGACACCGATCTCGCCCTCCTCCAGATCGACGCCGGCGACACACTGCCCGTCGCCAAATTCGCCGACGCTGCAGGCGTCCGCGTTGGGGATGCTGTGATTGCCATCGGTAATCCCTTCGGGCTGGGCGGAACGGTAACGGCTGGTATCGTTTCGGCAAAAGCACGCGAGATCGGTGCCGGCCGCTATGACGACTTCCTGCAGATCGATGCCCCCATCAACCGCGGCAATTCCGGCGGTCCGACCTTCAACCTCAACGGCGAAGTCATCGGTGTGAATACGGCAATCCATAGCCCGACCGGCGGCAATGTCGGTATCGGCTTTGCCATCCCCGCCGATCTCACCCAGAAGATCGTGGCTGATCTCGAGGATGACGGCATGGTCGAGCGCGGCTGGCTCGGCGTGCATATCCAAGGTCTTGACGACGACCTTGCCGATGGCCTCGGCCTGGATGAGGCGAAAGGCGCCCTGGTCGCCCGTGTTTCGGAGGACAGCCCGGCTGCCGCCTTCGGCGTCGAGCAGGGTGACGTCATTCTCGGCTTTGCCGATCAGTCGATCGAGGATCTCCGTGATCTCACCCGCGCCGTCGCCGATACGGCCCCCGGCAGCGATGCGAACCTTCTTGTCTGGCGGGACGGCAAGAAAGTGACCTTGTCGGTCGAAATTGCTCAGATGCCCAATCAGGAGCAAATGGCAAGCGTCGAGCCGCCCGAGGACCAAGCGCCCAAGCTGGGACTGGCACTTGGTGATCTTGACGCCGAAGCTCGGGCCGAGATGGATCTTCCAGGCGACATCCATGGCGCCCTGGTGATGGAGGTCATCCCCGGCAGCCCCGCCGCCAGCAAGGGGGTTCGGGTTGGCGATGTCATCATCGAGGCCGATCACCAGGCTATCACCCATCCGGAGATGGTTGCCGACGCCGTGCGCGAAGCAGCGGAACGCGGCGACAAGGCCATTCTCCTGCTGATCAAGCGCGGTGATCAGGACCGGTTCGTGGCCGTTCGCCTCGATCAGGCCTAACCGGGTATGATCGGTGCCTTGGCTACGCGCTGGCATCGGCAAGCATTGTCAATCATGATGACGGGACCGGTGGCTTGCCGCCGGTCTCCTCATGTTTAAGATAGCGCCTATGAACATTCTTGTGATCGAAGATGACCATGAGGCGGCCGACTACCTTGCCAAAGGGCTTCGGGAGAGTGGCCATACCGTCGAAGTCTCCGAAGACGGCCGATCCGGCCTGATCAAGGCAGCGGCCGAGACCTTCGATGTGCTGATTGTCGACCGCATGCTGCCGGGCCTCGACGGCTTGAGCCTGGTTCAGCATCTCCGGGCCACCAAGGATACCACGCCGGTGCTGTTTCTCTCGGCGCTTGGCGAGGTTGATGATCGGGTCAAGGGCCTTCGCGCCGGTGGTGATGACTACCTGGTGAAACCCTATGCCTTTGCCGAGTTGCTGGCGCGGGTCGAAACCCTTGGACGGCGTCCTCAGGCTGCTCCGGTATCCACCTCGCTGAAGATCGAAGACCTGGAGCTCGATCTGCTCGGACGAAAGGCCAGCCGCAGCGGCCAGCCCATCGATCTGCAGGCCAAGGAGTTCCAGCTCCTGGAGGTGCTGATGCGCAATGCGGGTCAAGTCATGACGCGTACCATGCTGCTGGAGAAAGTCTGGGACTATCATTTCGACCCGCAAACCAATGTCATTGACGTCCATATCAGCCGCCTTCGCCAGAAGATCGATCGCGATTTCGAGATACCGCTGATCCACACGATCCGCGGCGCCGGATATTGCCTACGTGCTCCCGACTCGTCTTCTTGACACCACGACCTTTCGCCTGGCGCTGATTTATCTCGGCCTGTTCGGGGCTTCGGCGCTGGTTCTCCTCGGCTATCTCTATTTTGCGACCGCCGGGTTTATGAACCAGCAGACGACGGAGACCATTCAAGCCGAGATCGCCGGCCTTGCCGAACAGTATCGAAACCAGGGCCTGCCCCGGCTGAAACAGGTCATCGACGAGCGAAGTCAGGCCAACCCCAGCCGCGCCAGCATCTACCTGCTGACGGAGCCGAACGGCCGCCGGGTTGCCGGCAATATCGACCGCTGGCCCGACACGCAGCCCGCCGGTTCCGGCTGGCTCAGCTTTCCGATGTCGGTCCGGATTTACGGTGAAGCGCCGATCAACCGGCGCGCCATCGCTCAGAGCTTCGTCCTGGCGGGACAATACCGGCTGCTGGTCGGCCGCGACGTCGAAGACAGACTGCAGATCCAAGCCAACATAAAAAGAGCGCTCAGTTGGGGGGTGGGCCTTACGCTGCTACTCGGCCTTGCAGGCGGCCTCTTGATGAGCCGAAGCCTGCTTCGACGGGTCGACGCCATCAATAGGACGACCGAGCAGATCATGGCAGGTAACCTCAGCCAGCGGATCGCGATCAAGGGGGCCCGGGACGAGTTCGACCAGCTTGCCTCCAATCTCAACGTCATGCTCGATCAAATCGAACGCCTGCTCGATGGGATGCGCCGCGTCACCGACAATATCGCTCACGACCTCAGAACGCCGTTGAACCGGATGCGCTCACGGATCGAAGTGGCGCTGCTTGGCGACTCCGACAAGGAGACCATGCGTCCGGTGCTCGAGCAGACACTGAGCGATGCGGAAACCATGATCGGCACCTTCAATGCTCTCCTGGACATCGCCCGTGCCGAAGCTGGCAGCGAGCGTGCTGAGTTCGAGCAAGTTCCGCTTGCCGAATTGATCGGCGATATGGCCGATTTCTACCAGCCTCTCGCCGAAGAGAAGCAGCAAACCATCAATGTCGGCAGTCTTGGTAGCGTTAGCGTTCCGGCGAACCGCCATCTGCTCTCCCAGGCTTTGGCCAACCTGCTGGACAATGCGATCAAATACACGCCGGAGGGCGGTGGAATCGATATCTTCCTGGACGAGGGACCGGTGATCACCATCGCCGACTCCGGCCCCGGCATCCCCATCGATGACCGGGAGCATGTCCTGGACCGCTTCGTCCGCCTCGATGAGACACGCACCACACCCGGCAATGGCCTGGGTCTAAGCCTGGTCAATGCGGTGGCGAAGCTTCATGGTGCCAAATTGAGCTTGGCCGACAATAAGCCGGGTCTCCGGATCAGCCTCGACTTCAGCCAGCCTGGCCGTCGAAAACGGGACGACAAGAACGCCGCCACGGCCACGGGTCAATCCCGCACCTCAAAAAAGACATCGGCTCTCGCACCGGAACCCAGCGCTCCAAGTTCCTGAGCACGTAATACCGACAGCGAAACATGTCACTCAAAGATCGGAAACTCAGCGGATATCGGGCCATCCAGGCACCTATAGGTGCCAAACAATTGGATTAGTGGCGTACCTTCGCCCGCCCCGGAACGCTGGAAGCACCCTTTCGCCGGCTCCATATCGAATGGGTTAGCACGGACTCATCTGATCTAACGATACTCAAGAGCATTTTCCGATCATACGGCACCAGCCCGCTCCTACTCCCAACAACTCGATGTGGTCGGGATCCTCTGGGTGGTTGGGAGGGGGGAGCAGGACGTCATGACTTTATAACGTCGAAAAATACTCTGGACGTGGGCTGCCTCGGGGAAGATGACCGCCACGAAGTCAGGCAGCGTCCTCCTTCTTGGTCTCCGGCTTGTCTCCGCTGCTGTCGACATTTTCGACAGGTTCAGGCCGTACAGGCGCGACCGAAAGCTCATCATCAGGATTCGCTGGCTTTATGTTTCTCGTCGTATTCGGCAAGATAAGCTCTGCCGGCGCATCCTCTCGAAGCATAGGAACGATCGTTGGCGGCGATCCCCAGCTTAAACTGTCGAATTTACCATCCGGGCCGAAAGGGGCCCAGGTCGCCTGAGTTTCGCCCGTCGAGCGGCAAAGCCAGGTGGGATCCGATGGCGCATCGACGGCTCTGGCAAGCCAGGATTGGATCCTTTCGGCACTGCCGTCCGTCGCACGCTCGACCTCGGCGAGTAGCCGGTACACCGTTGCCGTTGCACCAAGACCAATCGCCCGTTCCAGGGCTTCGCGCGCAGCCGGCCATTGCTCAGCGCCAATAGCCTGTTCCGCCAGCGCAAGCTCTCCCTCGAGGCTTTCTGGCTTCAGCTGATGCAGGCGCACGAACATTTTATATCGATTTGCCGGCGACTGATCGGCGCTCATGGCCGTCAGCGCCCTTGCCAATGAAGGATGCGGCTGCGCCTTCCACGATGCTTCCAGGAACTTTCTGGCAAGGCGGGGCTTTTCGATCTTCTCAGCGAGTTCGGCGGCATTCACCGCGATCGGAGCAAGACCGGGCAGCATTTTATGCGCTTTCTTGGCGAGGTCGAAGGCCTCGTGATAGCGGCCTTCTTCGCTCTTCTTCAGTGCCTGCAGGTGCAGCAGGATAGCACGGTGCCGGTTCGCGGTCGGCGCATCAAGCAGCTTTTGCCTGGCCATGTCGTTGACCGAACCGAGCGCTTCCTGCCAGCGACTTTCTTCGGTCTGGAGCTCAAATAGCGTGGATAGCACCCATGGTGCATTGGGACGGCGGAGATAGGCTTTCCTGGCAAGCTCCAGTGCCGCTTCGCGATCACCATCCTTGATCGCCTGAGCGAGCAAGCCACGCAGACCGACCAGTTCCGTATCCCTGTGCTTGAGCATCTCCTTGAACTTGATCCGGGCTTCACCATCATTGCCCTCAAGCTGGGCCGAGCGCGCGCCGAGGAGCAAGGTCGTCGGCGCTTTGTCCAAGAGCTTCTCGGCCCGTTTGGTGGCCTGTTTGGCGATCCCGATATCGCCGGCCGCCGCTGCGACCATACCGCTGGCCAACTCTTCATAGCCACGCTCTTTTCGACGCTGCCGGCGATATCGGCCAATCTTCTTGGGTGCCGTGACAACCACCCGATAAACTTCGAACAACGCCGTCATGGCCGCCCCAGCGAGAAGCATGCCGAGAACGAGAATGCCAAATGGCGGGCTGAACGAATTGCCGAAAAATGGCTCGGTAATCTGAACTTCGCCGGGATTGTCGGCAAACCACACGGCCAACCAGGCAACGGCCACCGCAACAACTAAAAAGATGATGAGCCGGATCATGGCTTACTCACACTGCTCGGCCGTGCATGACACACGGGCTGATTTGTCTGATAGAAGCGGCTAATGCTTCTAAACACGCCATCACTTCAGGACCCTGTCGCCAAAAGGCTCTGTGCATGAGCGCGAAGGTCATTGACGGCAGTATCGGCTGAAAGCCTGCCTTGGGCATCGGCAAGCCAATCATCGACACGTTCGAGTGTTGCAGGGCTTAAACCCTCGAGTTCGGCAACGGCCCCTTCAAGATCATCGGCCGAAAGCCTGGCCTGCGCCCGTGCAACAATGGCACGGCCGTCATCTCCTTCAACGGCAGCGCCGGCCGGCCGCATGTTGATGATCCCGAATAGGTTGTCGCTGACCTGATCGACCAAGGTCTCGTCGCCGTCCTCAGCCAGAATAATGCGGCTGCCAGCTTCACCGAAAGACCCCTTGAGCGCACTCAATGCAGGCACACCTCGAGCGGCCATGGGCTCCAGCTTGGCAATGGCTTGGGCAACCTCGGGGGAGTCCTTGCCGAGAGTCCGAAGCGTTTCCAAAACCGTCTCATAGGGCTCAGCATTAGCAATCGAGCGATCGATGTCTCCGATGGCGACCACCATCGCCGCCGCTCGCTGATACGCACCGCCGATATTGTCGAGTTCATGCTCAGCCCGCCCTATTCGTTCAGCCAAGGCGCCAAGATCAGCATTCAAGCTCTCCGCCGTCTGCTGCAGCGTATCGACAGATCCGCGAAGCGCCGTTGTCTGCTGTCCTGTCGTCTCTACCGCTGCTTCGGTGTTGGACAGGGTCGCTTCCAGGGAAGGCACCGAGGCTAACACGTTGCTTGCCGACTGCTGCACTTCGGTCATATCGAAGATCTGCTGTTCCAGCGCCGTCAAACGATCATCAATGCCGGAACCTGACGTTGCCGCACCTCCGCCACCGCTCCCACTCAGGGCAGCCATCTTCTCTTCAACGTCGGCAAGCCGATCAGCGAACTCATCGCCGACGGCAATACGCTCCTTCAGTGGCCCGATGGCTTGCACCTCGCCTTCCATCGCCGACATTCGGCTGTCGAGATCGGCTGTCGTCGACCGAAGCGTCGTCACAGCTTCCCCACCCTGCTCACCAAACCAGAATAAGGAAGCTGCAAGCGCCGTCGCAGCGCCACCGAGCAAACCGCCAAGCAAACCGGGCCAGAAACCACTGGAATGGCCCGGCTTGTCGCTTTGCGCCGAGGCCGGCTTGGCCGCGCTCGCCGTCGGCACTGGCTTGCCAGGCTCTTGAACCTTCATGCCCTGCCCCGAACTCGCACCAGTTCCGGCCTTGGCATCTGACGTCAAGGAGGCACTGCTGCCGGTCGATGCGGCAGCCGTAGCCGATGTCGTCGGTGTTTTCGATGACACGCCTGCGGGTTTCGCGTCAGCTTCACCGGCCTTGGACACCGATGACGATACGGTGCCAGTTGGCTTTGCAGCAGCATCAGCCTTCGCTTGACCGGATTTTGAGGCTTGGCTGGTCGTTGGGGACTTGGATCCCGACGAAGCCCCCGGGGTCTTACCTCGATTGCGCGCCATCACCATCTCACTTTTCGAGTTAGATACCGCAAAAACGGTGTGCCGCACGGATTGCCTGGCACCTGCCCATCATTATCTAGCATACTGTAGTACTGCCCACCAATGCGTCCAGAAGCGCCTGTCGCGTGGGTCGAGGCGCGACGTGAACAGATCCCCAAACAAGGTCTTTGCAAGGCGCGGCAGCCTCCTCACTCAGGCATATAGCAGCTGTGCTGTCAACATGGCGCTCAAGCCCGTGTTTGGTCAAAAGAAGCATGAGAATTCCAGCCGTTCGCTGGGAAAACACGAGCACGGCTTCGATCGAACGGTGCTGCCATGCGTCAATGAGGTCATCGGAAAATGCCGCCCTCGGAACGGCCTCGTAAGCTATCTCGCGGCGATAGTGAAATCCACGCTCATGCAATGTCTCTGCCAAACCCTCACGGATAATCTCGCCGGACAGATGTAGGATAGTTCCATCCTGAGATCGACAATTTTCTACTATAAGTCTGGAAAGACTCCGAACATTGCCTTCGGCAGCAATGACATGCCCGCAGCCCGCGGCCCGTGCTGCGGCAGCGGTCGCCTCACCCACGGCATAGATCGGATAGGTTCTCGCACGATCGGACAAGGCCGGCACGGCATTCGCGCTGGTCAGGACCAGGAGCTGCACATCCTCAAGCGCTGGTTCCTGCCGGCTGATCAGCTTGATCGACAGCAGAGGTTCGACCATCGCCTTATAACCCAGAGCCTCGACCTCGGTCTTGAGGGCAAGCGAGTCCGCCTCCGGTCTGGTGATCAGGACGCTCAGCGTTCTGCACCCCTGGCAATAATCGGAGCAAAGGTGCCGCCAGGCACGGTTCGGCCCGCACACCGATGCCTGGTCGATTCCTTCAAGGCGAAGACAAACCTGCCCGATAGACGACGAGGCGGGGCAAGACCCATCGACGTGGTTTCAGGCGAAAAGCTCCGCGCCGCCGCGGGAACGCAATTCTTCTCCGGCATCTCGTCCAAGTTCAATGGCATCATCGATCGAACCAAAACGCTCCGTTTCAAAACATTCGGATCCATCAGCTCGTGCGACCAGGCCGCGAAGATGCATCCGGCCGCCATCCAGCAAGGCATAGGCACCAATCGGCGTGTGGCACGAACCGTCGAGCACATCCAGCATCGCCCGCTCAGCATGAACGCACGCGCTCGTCGGGTCATGGTTAATTTGCGCCAACAAGGTTAAAAGTTCGTTATCATCGCCACGGCATTCAAAACCAATCACACCCTGGCCAACAGCAGGCAGCATTTCTTCCGGCGACAATACCGCCTGGGGAACGTTTTCAAGGGCCAAGCGATCGAGCCCGGCGCGGGCCAGCATCGTGGCGTCAACCTGACCCTCGTCCAATTTCTGCAGTCGCGTGCCGACGCTGCCGCGAAAATTGACCACCTTCAGATCGGGGCGCTTCGCCAGGATCTGCGCTTGACGGCGAAGGGAGGCCGTACCGACCACCGCACCTTCGGGGAGTGCCTTGATACTGTCCGCTTTTCTCGAAATCAGAACGTCCCGCGGATCAGCCCGCGGCAGCATGCCGGCGATGACCAGACCATCCGGCAGCCAGGTCGGCATATCCTTCATCGAGTGGACGCCGCAATCGATCCTACCATCGAAAAGAGCCGTCTCGATTTCTTTGCAAAAGAGCCCTTTGCCTCCGATATCCGCAAGCGGGCGGTCGGCGACCTGATCACCGGTGGTGCTGATCACGACTACCTCAATCGCACCAGGCTCTTTCAGGCTTTCGAAAGCTTCCATCAAGGTTGCCTTGACCATCTCGGTCTGAATGAGAGCGAGCGGCGAACCTCGGGTACCGAGACGAATTGGCTTTTTCATGATCAGGGATATCCCCAAACAACAAGGCGTAAGCGAGAAGATCGACGGTCAAACAGATCCGGCCAGCTAGCCAGGCGGAACATGCCGCGCTATGTGGTCTCATCATGTCCGATTTGTCCAGTCCGGCCAGCCAAAAAGTAGTGCTCGGCATCGAGAGCAGCTGCGATGAGACAGGGGTTGCTCTGGTCCGTGGTGATCGTCGTGTTCTGGCGGAGAGGCTATCCAGCCAGCTGGATCGGCATGCTGACTTCGGCGGCGTGGTGCCGGAAATTGCAGCACGAGCCCATCTCGAGATCCTGGATCGGCTGATTGCCGATACCATGGATGAAGCCGGTCTCGATTTTGCGGACCTGGATGGCATTGCCGTCACCGCCGGTCCGGGCCTGATCGGCGGGCTGATCACAGGATTGATCACCGCAAAATCGATTGCGGCCGTCCACAACCTTCCCCTGCTGGCGATCAATCATCTCGAGGCCCACGCACTCACCGCCCGCCTCACCGATCCCAACCTCACCTTTCCCTATCTCCTTCTCCTGGTCTCCGGCGGCCATTGCCAGATCCTGGTGGTCGAAGGGGTCGGGCGCTACCGGCGCCTCGGCACCACGCTGGACGATGCCCTGGGCGAAGCTTATGACAAAGCCGCAAAGATGCTCAATCTCGGCTACCCTGGCGGTCCCGCCGTCGAGGCAGCCGCGAAGGCAGGCGATCCGGCGCGTTTTCCGTTTCCTCGCCCGATGGTCGGGAAGAAAAATTGCCATTTTTCGTTCTCCGGCCTCAAGACCGCGCTTCGTCGCGCCATTCAGGATCTCGGACCAGCGAGCCTGGAACCGCCCCATATCCATGACCTCACCGCAAGCTTTCAGGCAGCGGCCATCGACAGCCTGATCGACCGAACGAGACGCGCCGCTAGACTGACCGCCGAAGCCGGCCCGTCACCGACAGCCTTGGTGGTTGCTGGTGGTGTGGCCTGCAACCGCTATCTGCGGGAGCGCCTCGACAAGCTGGCCGCCACGCAGCATCTGAAACTCATCGTGCCCCCGCCGCAGCTCTGCACCGACAACGGCGTCATGATCGCCTGGGCCGGGCTTGAACAGCTCCATTGCGGCGCGCCTGCCTCCCTCGATGTCAAGGCAAGGGCACGCTGGCCTCTCGATCCGAAGGCCGAGCCGGCCATTGGCGCCGGCGTGAAGGCCTAGCGGTGTGACCACGTCATGAGTTTTTGCGCCAATCCCTGCATTGAGTCAGAGACCGAACTCGCTAAAGGGCATGAACGGCACTGGATCGCCTGGTGCAACGGACAGCACATCTTCGGCAATATCGATCAAACCGTCGGCGTCGGTCAGCGAGGTGAGGATGCCTGAGCCTTCGCGTTCGATCTTGCGAGCCTGAAGCCGGCCCTCACCGTCTCGAAGTAGGCATGCGCGCAGAAACTCGCGGCGCCCCGGCTTTTTTTTCATCGAGAAATCTGCGGGGACCAGGAAAGCATTCGGCTCCGGCCAGCTGCCGCCGGCAAGCGCCGTCAGCATGGGCCTTGCAAACAACAAAAAACAAATCACGGCGGCCACCGGATTGCCGGGCAGGCCGATGAAGATCGTATCCCCTTTTCGCCCCTTGAGTTGACCGAAGGCAAGCGGACGCCCGGGCTTGACCGCGATCTGCCAGAAATGCAGCCGGCCAAGGGCGCGAACGGCGTCGACCATATGGTCCTCGTCGCCTCTGGATGCCCCGCCCGAGGTGATGATCACATGGTGTTCGCCGGCGAGCGCCTGCATTCTCTCCCGCACGACATCGGCCCGGTCCGGCCAGATTCCCTGGTCCGAGACCGCGACGCCAAGGCTCTGCAGGAGCCCTTTCAAGATTGTGCGGTTGCTGTCGTAAGTCATCCCATGGGGCAGCGATTCGCCGGGCTCGCGCAGCTCATCGCCGCTGGAAACCAAGGCGACCCGAAGGGGCTGGTGTACCCGAAGCGTCCGCCGCCCGATCGTGGCGGCAACACCGACCTCCTGGGGGCGAAGCCGAAGCCCCGGCTCCAGCACCACCTGCCCGTCTTGCATATCCTCACCGGCGAGGCGGCAATTGGCCCCCGGCTTCACGCCCGCCGGAATGAGGACATGATCACCATCGATCGTGACGTCCTCCTGCATCAAGGCGGTATCGGCGCCTTCAGGCAGGGCCCCGCCGGTCAAGACCCGCACGGCCTGGCCCGGCGCCACGGTGCCTAGAAAAGGATGGCCCGCCGCCGCCCGGCCTTCTGCCAGAACGAGACGCGTCGGCTCATGCGAGGCCGAAGGGCTGCCGGCGAGGGACGCATGAGCAAAGGCGAAGCCATCCACCGCGACATTGTCGAAGCTCGGCACGTTGCGCCCACTTGTGAGGGGCTCGGCGAGAATCCGCCCGAAAGCGTCAACAAGCGGAACGTCTTCGCTGCCCACCACCACATCAACCCGCGAGCGCAGCAAGGCGAGCGCATCCGCCGCCGGCATGCGCTTTGGATCATGGGCAAAGCAGTCATCCAGAAGCGGTTTCACCTCGGCACCGGTGCTGATCGATCCGCTCATCCGCGAGACCTCCCTTGTGAAAGGGCCGGCATCATGGCGCGCATGGCGGCTCGAAGCGTGCCGCGCTCCAGATAACGCACGCCCAGGACCCCACCTCCGATGATGGCCGTGAGCGTCAGGAAAGACCCGAAAGCAAGCGTCGACACCCCCGAGATCCCCTGCCCTATCGTGCAGCCGAGGCCAAGGACGCCGCCGACGCCCATCATGACGGCACCTGTCAAATGACGGCCGAGATCATCGAGCCCGGCGAAACCCTCCAGGCGAAACTCGCCGGTGTATTTCGCCATCAGAAAAGCACCGACCAGAACACCGCCCACCGCTGCGATGCCGAAGCTGATGACCGAGCTCGGATAGGTCATGAGGTAGATGAGCCCGCGACTCACAGGTGCGACGAAGGAAAGGGAGGCAAGCGGGACCGGCTCGAAGTCATCGGCACCCAGCAACCCGGTGACCAGCCAGCCGAAGGGAATCAAGGCACCGAGAATCAGACCAGCCGCCATATCCTTCGGCGACCTGCGAAATTTCTCGTCCTTGAAACAAAACACAATCAGTGAGATGCCCAGGACAAGCGCCAGAGCCAGGGTTGCCGTTTGGCCGAGACCAAGCCCGCCCGGCAGGCTCTGATCTTCGGCTGCAATTCCGCCAATCATCTCGAGCTGCAGGCGCGGCAAAGCAAGAAGACCGTTCATCGTCATGTAGCCGACAACGCCCATCACCAGCAGCACGATCAATGATTTGAGATTGCCGGCACCGAAACGAACGATGTTCCGAGAGCTGCACCCGCCCGTCAATGTCATCCCGAAACCGAACAGCAGGCCGCCGAGCAAGGCCCCGAGCCAGAGGAGATCGCTCGAGCGGTAGAGCGACTGACCGAGATCGACGATCCCGCCCGCCTCCAGGGCCTGACTCCCGAGAAGAGCGACCGCAATCGCCAGGAGCCAGGCGCGCATGCGCCGCCAGTCCTGAAACAGCACCAGATCGGCGATCGCCCCCATGGTGCAGAAATGGGTGCGCTGCACGACGGCGCCAAAAAGCAGCCCGCCCATAAAGGCGAACAAGCCAACCAAGCTAGAGACCGCCAGCGCCGCCATCCTCGATCACCTCGCCCAGAGCATCCCCGATGCTTTCCACCCGATAAACCAAATATCAGGATAGGCCCGTCTATATGGTCTGCTCAATCATTTCTCAAGAACAGCACGCAGACCTTCCGTACGGCTTGTATTAGGCCGCCTAGTGGGTGACCACATCATTTGGTTTCATCTGCCATCGCCAAGATCGACGGTATGCAGCCATTTTCTGAGAACCTCGGGCGGTTCTCTCGTTTCGGTCATACCACTAGCAGCTTTTGCCTGCCGCTCCCTCTCCCAACCACCCGCAGTGGTCGCACCACCCGCAAGATCCGGACCATGTCAGGTAGTTGGGAGAGGGAGCGGCAGGCAACAGATCAAAGTCCAGTTCGGCTGGTATTAAACCTGCAACAACAAAATCGAACACCCAAAACCTTCCAGGCGGCTGGCTATCCGAGTCGATCTTCTTGATTCCGGCCTACCCGATCGCCGATAAGGCTGCCATGGATCGGCATCCTTGCATGGCGTAGGAACCACTGCTCTTTGAGCCCTCGCCGGCGCGATCGTCACAATCTTTCCGGATCAAGGTCAATGACGTCCCCGTCAACCGCTCCCATCTCGGCCGGATCGATGAACCTGCCTCTCCTCGTGCTGGCAAGAGCCTGCACAACTGCTGTTTTCATGACCTACCCGGCCTGTTTGAGCGTACTGTTGACGGCCTGGGACATGAGCGCCACAAGGGCGGGCATCGTCCAGGGCGTGTTCACGGCTTCCTTTGCCATCTCGCTCCTTGCCGTATCCATCCTTTGCGATCGCCTCGGTGCGAAACCGATCTTCAGGATGGCGACAATGCTTTCCGCCGTCGCGGCCATCTTGTTTGCCCTTTTCGCCCGATCCTTCGAAACGGCAATCATCTTCGTGACGCTGATGGGACTCTCTCAGGGCGGAACCTATACGCCCGCCATCATGCTGGTCGCTGCAAACACGCCCCGTCGGAAGAAGGCGTCCGCCGTCGGCTGGGTGCTGGCGGGCATGTCCGCCGGCTACGTGATCTCGATCTTCATGTCGACGACGCTGCTGACGCTTTATGGCTATGAGGCAGCCTTTCTCGCGACCGCGTCGATGACGCTTCTCGGCTGGGGCTTCGGGCATGCCGCCGTCAAGCATGCAGGCGAGCAGGCCCTTGAGGCGACCCAGCCTGCCATGCCTTTCGACGCGTCGATGAAACGCCGCTCAACGCTGCTGACCCTCGGCTATATCGGGCATTGCTGGGAGCTGTTCGGCGCCTGGGCCTGGGTACCGGCCTTCCTCGCAGCAGCTATCCTGGCAGACGGGCGGATGTCGCCCATCGCACTCGGCCTGTGGACGGCGCTGGCCCTTCATCTGTCCGGGTTCTTTGCCTCCTTCCTGTCCGGCTATGCCGCCGACTACTTCGGCGCCAGAAGCGTTCTCATCGCCTTTGCGCTGCTCGGCGGCCTATGCTCCGTTTCCATCGGCTGGCTGACGGATCTTAGCGTGCCGCTGCTTCTCGGCATCGCGGCGATCTACGGTTTTGCCACCATCGGCGATTCATCGGTGCTGTCCTCCGCCATGACCGACGCCGTACCGGCGGATCGTCTCGGTCGCGTGCTGGGGCTAAGATCAATTCTCGGCGTCGGCGCCGGTGCCATGTCCCCGGTTTTTTTTGGGCTAACGTTCGATCTTGCCCCAGGAGCCGTTGCCTGGGGATACGCCTTCTCGACATTGGCGGTTGGAGCCACCGTGGCACTTCTATGCGCTTTGCTCCTGCGTCGCTGACATCGTGACGTTCGCCCGCAGCCAGGGCTTTAGATTCGTCAAGATAATGCAGCTACGGCACGATGTGACCGCCCTTTCTCTCCTCAGTTCCAGAACATCTCCCTCACGACGACGGAACGCGGGCCGTCCGGCGTTTCCGCTTCAAGCCTGGCACCCGCATGCCAATGCGCCCGATCCACCATGGCGATGGCGATATTCGTGCGGAAGTCGGGCGACCAGGCAGCCGAGGAGATCCGGCCGACCGGCTGCGCGCGCCCGTCCCGGAGCGGCCAGGGATATTGGGTGAAGATGATGGGATCCCCCTCGATTTCGACGGGCCGGATCTGCCGGACCGGCTCCTTTTTGGCGATAAGCGCCTCACGGCCGAGGCAGGTCGTGGCGCGATCGAGATGACAATATTTGCCGAGCCCTGCTTCGAAAGGCGTGTGCTCCATGGTGACGTCGCCGCCATAGGAGAGAAGCCCGCCTTCGACCCGCTCGATGCCGTTCGGACAGCCGGCGCGAACGTCGAGATCCTTTCCAGCCTCCATCAGCATGTCCCAAAGAGGCTCGCCATGCTCACTGCCGTCCAGATAGATCTCGAAACCGCCCTGATGAGAAAAGCCTGATCTCGCAATGATCATCGCCTTGTCCTGAACGGTGATCGGCTTGTGGCGAAAGAAGCGGGTTGCCGCGATGTCCTCGCCGAAAACCCGCCTGATCAGCTCATCCGCTTTCGGGCCCTGCACCCCAAGGGGCGAGACATCCGGCTCGACTATCTGAACGTTTAGTCCAAAGCCGTTCGCCAAGCCTTTAAAATAAAATATCATATCGCTGTCCGCAAGCGAGACCCAATAGCGGTCAGGAGACAGTTTGATCAGAACCGGATCGTTCAGGAGACCGCCGGCCTCATCCACCATCGGAATGTAGTAGCACTGATCGTCCTTCATCGGTGCCAGGTCTCTGGGCGTGGTCATCTGGATCAGCCTAAGCGCATCCGGCCCGGTGATCTCGACCTGCCGTTCGCAGGCAACATCCCAAAGCTGCACCGCCGATTTCAGATGCGTGTAATCCTCCTCGACCGAACGGAAATATTGAGGGATCAACATGTGGTTGTAGACGGTGTAGGCCGCCACGCCCGCCTCTTCGACACACCGCGAAAAGGGGGTGCGCCGAACGCGGCAGGACGGAAAGAAAGACATCTCTCGCATGTCGTCTCATCCATGATGGAGAAAGCTTCGGCCTGGGACCCAAGCACTTTTTGCAGCCAGCTTGCTCGACCGCCATTCCAATGGCAACCACACGCCGACCACCGGACGATCGATCAGCGACTTTTTTTGCGGTATCGCTCGCCGGCCTCTCCCTGTCTTCGGTCCAGCCGATACGTATCGGCCTGCTTCAACGCAATTTTCCTGCGTGGCAATCGGCGTGCAATGTCGAAGACGTCTCGACAGATGACAGCCCCATGCTGTAGCGGTCATACTGTTATGAACGTCAAAAAAGGCACTCGATGCGATGGTGCTGACGACGAACAGGCATGACGATCAGGTAGGGCATCTGGGAATTCCATGATCATGGAAGGCTCCACTTTGGGGCTTTTCCCGATCGGTTGGCATCATCCGGTCGAAAAGAGAAGGCGCCAAAACGGCAAGCTAGAGTGTGCTTTCCAGGGCCGCTCGATCCTGTTGCGCTCAGAAGAATCACAATCGTGGAGATCGACATCATGAGGCTTAACGACATCACCCGCCGGGCGGCCATCGCCGTGACGGCGTCCGCCGCAATCGGCTTGACGGCGACGGCCTACGCCGAAACCTCGTTCGAGGGCGAGACGGTTGAATGGATCATTCCGTTCTCCGAAGGCGGCGGTTCCGACAAATGGGCAAGGTTCTATGCACCGCTCCTTTCCGAGGCGCTGCCGGGCAATCCGACGGTCGTCGTCAAGAACATGCCGGGCGCCGGTTCGACCAAGGGTGCCAATCACTTCGCTGAGAGAGCCAAACCCGACGGTCTGACCATCCTCGGTACGTCGGGCTCGACCCAGTTCCCCTACCTCCTCGGCGATTCCCGGGTGAAGTTCGATTATGCGGACTGGAACGTCGTGCTGGCGTCGGCCACCGGCGGCGTCGCCTACCTGCCCAAGGATCTCGCCGAGCAATGGGCCGCCGACCCGCAAGGCGTGATCGACGGCACCGACTTCATCTACGGCAGCCAGGGGGCGACCCGCCTTGATCTCGTCCCACTGCTCGCCTGGGAAATGCTCGGCATGCGCGTCGATCCTATCTTCGGCATCAAGGGGCGCGGTGACGGCCGGCTGATGTTCGAGCGCGGCGAAGCGAATATCGACTACCAGACCTCCTCGGCCTTCCTGAGCAAGGTGACCCCCCTCGTCGAGCAAGGCGACGCCGTCGCCATCATGACTTGGGGCGCCCTCGACGATGACGGCAATATCGTTCGCGATCCTACCTTCCCGGATACGCCGACATTCA
Source organism: Geminicoccaceae bacterium (assembly GCA_965204405.1). Classification (GTDB taxonomy): domain Bacteria; phylum Pseudomonadota; class Alphaproteobacteria; order Geminicoccales; family Geminicoccaceae; genus JANQPX01. The sequence continues at coordinate 1,448,403 of CBDBEN010000005.1, read as the reverse complement.
AGGAGGTCTATACCGAGATCAAGGGCGAAGAGCCTTCCGGACCATCATGGGACGCTTGGAAGGCGTTTTTCACCGCAGGCTTCCCGGCACAGAAGATGGTCTTCCTGCCGAAGGACACACCTGCCGAGATCATCGACACCTATTCGGCAGCCTTCCAAGCCGTGACCGAAAGGCCTGACTTCGCCGAGATTTCCAAAAAGCGACTCGGTGTTTATCCGCAGTCCACCGGTGAGGCTGCCGACAAGCGCCTGAAGCTCGGCACGGTCGTCGATCCTGCGGCAACCGACTGGATCAAGACCTGGCTGAAAGAGCGCTACGGCGTCGAACTCGGCTAGTGGAATGTCCACAGCATTGGATTCCCACCGCCATCATCCAAGTCGCCGGTATGCGGCCAAGTTTGCTGACGTTGGCGCAGGAATCTCATGTTGACGCAATTCGCTAGCTTAATCATGAGGTGACCATCGGGGTGTCTCCGTGGAGGCGCCCCGGTGGGTCCTCTCCCGATAAGCGGGTTTCCCCTCAGCCCCAGAGGATCAAGATGGACCTCCTAGCCATCGCCCTGCCGGCTCTTAGCGAAGCCTTCGCTTTGATCCTCACGCCGACATCGATCGGCTATCTGGGCCTCGGCGTAGTGCTTGGGCTTTCGGTCGGTGTGTTTCCGGGCCTTGGCGGGATCGCCGGTCTGTCCCTGGTGCTCCCGTTCATCTACGGCATGGATACGGTCTCGGGCCTTTCCATGATGGTCGGGCTGATCGCCGTCATTCCCACGTCCGACACCTTTGCCTCGGTGCTGATGGGCATTCCCGGATCCTCGGCATCCCAGGCAACGGTGCTCGACGGCTTCCCGCTTTCCAAGCAAGGACAGGCAGCACGCGCCCTTGCCGCCGCCTTCGTGTCATCCCTGTTCGGCGGCCTGTTCGGCGCCGTCATCCTCACCTTCTTCATCCTGATCGCCCGCCCGCTGGTGCTCGCCTTCGGTCTGCCCGAGCTGTTGCTGCTCACTATCCTCGGTTTTTCCATGGTCGGCGTGCTCGCCGGCAAGAGCCTCCTGAAAGGCCTGGTGACCGCCGGCCTCGGCATGGTGGTCGGCACGATCGGCGAGGCGCCAGCCCAGGGCTCGCCGCGTCTCGACTTCGGCTCCTGGTATCTTCAGGACGGTTTCAGCCTGGTGATCGTCGGCCTCGGCATTTTCGCGATCCCCGAAATCATCTCGCTCCTTCGCCAGAACCGGGCGATCGCAGGCGACGCCAAACTCGGCGCCGGCTGGCTCGATGGCATCCGCGACTGGTTCGCCAATATCTGGCTGTCGATTCGCTGCGCAACCATCGGCGTCGTCGTCGGCGTGATCCCCGGTCTCGGCGGCTCGGTGGTGGATTGGATCGCCTACGGCCACACCATGCAAACATCGAGCGACCGCTCGAAATTCGGCAAGGGCGACATCCGTGGCGTGATCGGCCCGGAAAGCTCAAACAACGCCAAGGAAGGCGGCGGCCTTGTCCCGACCCTCTTGTTCGGCATCCCGGGCTCCGGGTCGATGGCGGTGTTCATCGGTGGCATGATCCTGCTCGGCTATGAAGCCGGTCCACAGATGATCAGAAACGATCTGCCGATCACCTACACCATCGTCTGGTCCCTGGCACTCGCCAATGTGCTGGGTGCCGGCCTCTGCATCCTGCTTTCCCCCGGCATCGCGCGCCTGACCACGATCCGCTTTGCGCTGCTCGCCCCCTTCCTGTTCATGATGATCTCCTTTGCCGCCTTCCAGTCCAAGCAGACCCTTTGGGACCTGGCGGCCCTGGTGGCGATCGGCATTCTCGGCATTTTCCTACGCCGCTTCGACTGGCCCCGCCCCGCCTTCCTGATCGGCTTCGTTCTGGCGAGCCAGGCCGAGGTCTACACCTACCAGGCGACCCAGATCGCCATGTCGAAATTCCGGCGCGGTCTGGAGGACGGGCTCGGCTACATCTTCTCGCCCATGGCCATCACCCTGCTGATCATCATCATCGTCTCGGTGTGGCTGGGGGCTCGTCAATCCAAAGGCCTTCAGCCCAGCGACCAAAAACCGAACACCCACGGCAAAACGGCACCGATGCTCTTCGCCGGGATCATCACGGCATTCCTGGCGATCGCGCTCATCGACTCGCTCACCATCTCGGTCTTCATCGACAAGGTCTTTCCAATCACCGTCGCCGGCTTCTCGCTGATCGGCGCCCTGATCCTGCTCTGGCAAATGACAGCGCGCCCGGCAGCCGACCTCCTCTTCAACGACGGCGAACAGCAAGGGGAAGATGCCGCAGCCCCCATCAGACTCTGGCCGACGCTAGCCTGGTTCGCCTCCCTCCTCGCCCTAACCACCCTCTTTGGCTTCGTCATCGCACTCACCATCTTCTTCCTGGTTTTTTTGATGTTCCGCGCTCGAACCACCCCCTTGCAGTCTCTCTTATTGACAGTGGCCGGCGTCGGCACAGTCCTGATCATCGCCGCCGCCCTAAACCGCGACTTCCCACCAGGTCTCCTCCAGGAAATGGTCGAACTACCCTGGCCACTCGGCTTCTGAGCGTGTGGTCTGACCACATCATTGACTTGGCACTGAGCCTCTAAATCGAACTTGGAATCAATCTGTTATGCTTATGTTCAAATGAATCTTCCGATGTGATCACACCACGAGAGCATCGCCAAATTAGACGGCCCCACCTGCCAGCACCCGAGCCTTCATTCATTCTTAATTTTATCATGGAACAAAGGTCGCCTAGTCCATGAGAGCCTGTGAATCCGCCCGCCCACCAAAGAAAAGGAGCGAGGCTCGGACTCCCAGGATCTCATGGACCAGAAAATGGAACTTATAGGCAGAAGGTTAACATTCGCCGAAGTCGATTGCCTCCACAACCTCGGCGCAGAAAGGCCGGCCCAATCTGATCTGACGACGCTCAATTGTCCCGATTTCGAAGGTCGTTCGATGATCCACCACTGGCTCTGCCGTCGAAACACTCACTTTTCATCTTTTCTTCATGATTGGGCGTCATGATGGTCTTCCCGGTCCATGCGACCCTGGGAATCCACCCGCCCACCGGGAAGAGAGGGCGAGGCGCGGATTCCCAGGGTCGCATGGACCGGGGTCAGTTCTAACCAAGTAGGGTTAATCAAGGGTTAAGCTGGTGAGATCGAACGAACGTCCAAATTAAGACGCTACAGCCCGGCAGCACCGCGTGGAAGCGGCGGCAGCTTTTCGAGTTCGGCCCGAACCTCGTCCGAAACCAGGCGAGCCTCCGGCCGGATCGCATCCAGCGGCTCGATCAGGCGCAGCATCTCCCGCTGCAGCGCCCGCGGTCTTTTTTTGAACAAGGGGCCTACGCCTGTAAGCCCTTCAGACAGCACTTCGATCGCCTCAGCATCGTCCCCAAGCGCCCGGTGACATTTGGCAAGCGTCACGAGACCCTGAACATAGAATTCCGCCACATGATCGGGCCGGGCAGCGAAGGCCTCCCGGAGATTGACACAGCCCTCTTCGGCCACAGCCAGCGCAGCGGCCAGCTCACCGGCACCAAGCCTGGCCTCCGCCAGCACCCGCCGGCAAAAGCCCGGGGCAATCCGTTGATTGTCATCGCCTGGCCGGAGTTCCAGTGTCGGGAGCAGGTCGATCGCCTTTTCCGTGGCCTCGATGGCTTCGGTGAAATCCTTGGTATTGATCAGCGATTCGCCCAGATTGGCTAGACTGATCATCCAGTAAAAGCCATAGGCTTCCGGCTGGCGGGCTGCCAAGTCTCGATTAATAAACTCTACTTGTCGGGCAGCCTCAAGGGCATCGTTAAAGAGATTGAGGTCGCGGCGGCGAAGACCAAGGCTGGAGAGAGCCTCGGATAAGCCAGTTGCATATAAGTCCGGCTGTTGTTCGGCCAGTTGACTGAGGAGTTCTGCTGCCTTCTCTGCATGCTCATGGGCAGCTTCGAACTCTCCGAGACAACTGAGACAATGGCTGCGCGACCTTAAAGATCGAGCTAGGGAAGACAAAGATTCAGCGCTGTTCTCCGTAATATCGCGGCCGATTGCTTCAGCATGATTGGCAGCATCCAGAGCGGCTTCGTAATCACCTAGCTTTGAATGCGCGCTGGATAGATCATTGTAGAGGCCCGATTCTCGGACTCTCCCATCGCTCATCGCGACCGCGGCGAACTCGCAATGGCGTTGGACGGCTTCCTTGATCTTGTCCAGACCGGGTCCATAATGACCAGCATCGTGTAGCGCAAAATAATGAGCACGGAGGGAGCTGACGAGAAGATCGCGCCACGCCGATCGATCTGACGAAACCTCTTGAAGACTGCGGGCCAAGTCTTCAGCTCTCATCGCTTGTTGAAGAGCTTCCGAATATCGCCCAACCAATCGCAAGCTATGCGAAGAATTCACACGGCCCCGCACGAGCTGTAGCAAATCTTCCAACTTGCCGGTCCTTGCAAGTTGCTCTGCCGCAGCCAGGGCCTGCGCCGAGATATCGGCCGCTTCTCGTCGCTCCAATTTGCGGTCGTGCAGAGTTTCCAGCGCCCGCAACGCTGAAAGAAGCTTCTTGAGGTCACGATGGCCTGCATTTTTGTAAAGGTTGCCTGCACCATGCGATGTCACCGAATGCTTGGCTATCTCGATCCCGAATCCGTTGAGATTAATCGTATCTTCGGGCACATCACCCTTTGCCTGTCTGAAGATCAATTTCTTGGTCCTGCGATCGGCGTCTCGGGTCGCAGCCGCCATGAGATCGCCGATCGGCCCACCGGATTCCTTGGCGACCGCCAGAACTTCCTTGGTCCAGTCAGCAAAATAGCGATCCAATGCCATCCGCAGCAGGCCTTTGTCCTTGTCCCGTTGAATGGCGAGCCGGGCTAGCACCGTGAAAGCGGCTGCAGCATCTGCGGCGCTAGCGCCGCGTTTTCGATCGAGAGCAGCGTCCAGCAAATCGTCGCCCAGCTTGTGCAGGCAATCCGCAACCAGCCGCTCGCCGAGGAGATCAGGTTCCAGCCCCTTGATGCCGGATGCCGGGGCATCGTCACCTTCTTTCCGATTCGGAAAGAACCGGCGAAGATGATCGAACATCGAAAGCTCGGCCTCCGCCCCGCAGTTCTTGAGGCGAGGCACGCGAGCGATCACCTTCCTGGCTGCCGCATCGCTGTCCCGTCCGCCCAGCAAGGTGAACAGAGCCAGGCTTTGCTCGAAGGTCTTCAGCACGCCGTCATCGGCATCAGGCGGCAGGCCCAGAAGCTGCCGCCAATAGCGCCGCTCATGGCCGAGCGTGCTGTCCAGCAGGTCCTGATCACTCCCGGCATGCCCGCCGCGTAGCGCCGTCAACGTGGCCATCTGGATCATCAGCACCCGATCGAAGCGCTCGTTTGCCAGATCCGGCGGACTGACACTTTCAGCCGAGAGGCCGGTCTCAGCGGCAAAGGCATTCAGCGCATCGGCGAAAATCCGGCGGCGCTCGCCCAGCGCAATCGGCCGGACACTCATCCGGTGCGGTCCGCTCTTGGTGGCTCCTGCCGTGAGCAGCGCCTTCAGCTTGTCGTCGCTCGCCCGCGTCGCCTTCTCGGCAAGCTCATTGAACCAATCCCCGCCTTCCCGCGCCAGCATCACGATCCGAAAATGCTTTTTTGGTACGTCGGCCCTGATCCCTCGCTCTATCTCGATCAGCAATTGCCGGGCAAGCGCCACCACCACATCCGCCCGTGTCTCGGCATAGTCGATCACGAAGAGACAGCTCCGATCGCCGTCTAGGAGCTTAGGCAAGTCCCGCTCGACCTCGTCCATCCCAAGACCCAACGGCAAAAATCCGGCAAACCACCCCTGACTTGCCAAGGTCTCACAGATATCGATCCCGAGCCGTGTCTTACCAGTCCCGCCGGCGCCTGCCTGGAGACGCAGCTTGAGTGGGCGATCCTGCAGATGGGCCCACACGAAAATCTCATCCCGCCACCCCATCGCCGACGGCAAAAACGGCACGACACGGCTTTCCGGCTTCAGCAAAAAACTGTCCGGCACCGGAATACCGAGATCGTCCGACCAGATCGGCGCTTTGGGAATGCTGATCAGCGCTGGCGGCGGGGGCCGGCTCGATCGATAGCCTATCCCTCTGAGGAGCAGCGGAGGATGTTGTCTCAGGCTCGTCGAAGGCGAAGGGCGAACCCCAGCCGCTCAAGCTTTGCAGGAGCGGTGTGGCGGCCTTGCCGTTGGTGCCGGTCGGAAAATCCGCACCATTTCGTGCATCCGTCCGAGCTTCCCCGCCCCCAGCCTCGTCTTTCTCTTTCAACAGCAAATCAGCGATTTCCTCACCGATCGCCACCATAATATCATCACGTTTGCCTGGGGTTTGGCGCATCAGCGGTAAGCCACGATCGGGCCTGACATTCATGGCGACCAACCAAGGAAGCTTCCTCCACAGACAATTCTCGATCACGATCGGATAGATGCGAAGGCCGTCATGATGATAGCGTTCCAGCATCAATCTCACTTCCGTGCGCAGGATAAACTCGGAGGTTAGCGATTTTCTGGAAATCAGGATGATAGCGGCAACACAGTCTCTCAGGCGCTGGTCGATTTCCTTTTCCCAGGCATCACCGCCGGCCATGTCCTGGTCATGCCAAAATCGAAGCTCGCTATGCTCTTCGAGAACCTTTAGGTGACCAACGATGAAATCCTTGGCCTTGTCGTCTTTTCGGCTGTAGCTGACAAAAATGGTCGACTTTTCTGACATATCCGAAACACAGCCCTTATGCGGCGCGTAAAACTGCTGACTCGCGGAAAAACAGACAGCACGTGTCACCGGCGCAAACAGTATCGGTTGAATCTCTCCGGCTTTGCAAAGACGGCCATGCGCTAGTGCGGTAGCCAATATGACAAATTCAGCAATTCAATGTACAAAAGAACCATCGCACCGTTCATCGACGCTCCCAATCCAGCGCGAACAAGCTTTCCAAAAAACCAAACGAACCCAAAGGCCACGGTAAACCTGGACTTTTCCCGCTCCAGACCCGTTGTTTGCCCTTCACGCCGGTCATGTATATGACCGATAATCCGGGCGATCAGGGAAACGTCCCGACGAAAGCTCTCCGCTGCAGAGAAAGCCTTGAGTGTGCTCGACGTCCTTCGCCACCCATCCTATGCGAAAGTGTTCTCGGCACAGGTCATGGCCCTGCTTGGCACGGGCCTGCTCACCGTCGCCTTGGGCTTGCTCGCCTATGATCTCGCCGGCGAGCAGGCGGGTGCCGTGCTCGGAACGGCGCTCGCCATCAAGATGATAGCCTATGTCCTGCTGGCGCCGCTGGCCTCGGCCGTGGTCGGCAGGCTGCCGCGAAAGCAGGTTCTGATCGCGATGGATCTCCTCCGTGCCGGCGTCGCCCTGATGCTGCCTTTCGTCGATACGGTCTGGCAGATCTATGTCATGATTTTTCTGCTGCAGGCGGCATCGGCAACCTTCACCCCGACCTTTCAAGCCTTGATTCCGGATCTGCTGCCGAAGGAAGATGACTATACGAAGGCTCTCTCCCTTTCCCGCCTGGCCTATGATCTGGAAAACCTGATCAGCCCGATGCTCGCGGGCCTCCTCCTTCTGGTGATCAGCTATCATTGGCTGTTCGCAGGAACGACGGCCGGGTTCTTGGTCTCGGCCCTGTTCGTGTCGCTTGCGATGATCCCGCCCACGCCTGCCACCGGCAAGCAACGGGGCTTCATCGACCGCCTGACCCGCGGCAGCCGCATTTACCTTGCGACGCCGCGTCTTAGAGGACTCTTATGCCTCAACCTCGCCGCCTCGGCGGCAGGCGCCATGGTGATCGTCAACACCGTCGTCATCGTCAGGGTTGGCTATGGTGGTACCGAGAGCGACGTCGCCCTCGCCCTTGCCGCCTTCGGCCTCGGCTCGATGCTAGCCGCCCTTGCTTTGCCGAGCCTCCTTGATCACCTACGCGACCGGCAGGTGATGTCATCGGCTGCCGCAGGCATGACGATCATCCTGTTCCTGCAGGGCATGACGTGGTCGGGCGGCGTCGAGACGCCATGGGTGGGATTGCTCCTGATCTGGTTCGTCTTCGGCCTTCTGTTCTCGATGGTCCTTACACCGTCGGGCCGCCTCTTGCGGCGTTCCGCCCATGCCGAGGATCGGCCGGCCGTGTTCGCTGCGCAATTCGCCCTGTCCCATGCCGGCTGGCTCCTCACCTACCCGCTGGCCGGCTGGGTCGGCCATGCAGCCGGTATCGGAGCCGCCATGATTGCGCTCAGCTGCCTCGGGCTACTCGGTGTGTTCGTCGCCTGGCGCGTCTGGCCCGCTGACGATCCCGACAGCATCGACCATGCCCATGACAACCTGCCGGACGGTCATCCGCATCTCCGTGATGCCGTCAGGAAAGGCGGCGTTTGGCGCCATCGCCATGTCTTCGTGATCGACGACGAACATCGAGCCTGGCCGACCCATGGCTAACCGGCGGCGGTCGGTGCGCGGATTTTCTTATGGATTGAGGGAAACGGCGTCGTTTTGGTGGATGGAAATACGTTGAGGAACCGAACTGATCGTCAGCTCTACTACACTTCAGTGATCAAGCCGGTCTTTGACAATGGGCATCCACCACCCGCTGGATCATCGGGGCGAAATGGGCGAATGGCGGTGTTTCGAGCCCTTCGACCTTACCTTCATCGTCGAGATGCCGGATCTTGATGATGGCGTCCAAATTGGGGTTGGTTTCAAATAAGGTTATCTCCTCGGCGCTCATCGGGCCGCCCTGAAGACTGAGCGAATGAAGCGAAGCCGCAGACAGGCGCCCGACATAGTCGGGACTGATCGCACAGAGATATCGTTTGGCGTCCACATGGCAGCGTACGCAATCGGTGACGATCCTGGGAAAGAACCGCTCAAGAATGTCGGCGCCTGCATCTTCATGGTGCCGGTCTTCGGTGTCCTCCATGGAGAAGGTTCCGAAGTCACTGGTGAAATGCCCGATATCATGAAGCAGGGCAGCAACGATAATGGCCTCCGGCTCGCCCCGCTGCTCCGCGGCATGGGCTCCCTGGAGCATATGCTCGGCGATGGTCACCGGTTCACCCAGATATTCCTCCGCCCCTCTTCGCTCGAAAATGCCGGCCAGAAAAGCCACGATGGTAGCGGATGTCTGCTCGCCCTTTTCCATGGATGTCATGCCGCATCCTCCTGCTTGAGCGCCTCGAGAACCGCAAGGGTCGACAACAGCCCGTCCTTGTCGGCATAGCAGCCCTGCAGCCAGCGGGAGCCGCCGGATCCGGCATAGCCGGTACGGCCATGCAGCACCCGCGTATTGTCGACGATGAAGCATTCGCCGGGGTCCAGCTTGAACCCCACCGCCATGGCCGGATCGTCGATGATCTCGCCTAGCCGGCGATAGGCCGCGTAATAGCCCGCCATCTCATCATAGGGGACGTCGACGATCGGCGCAGTGCTGCGGTTGTTGAAGCGTAAGCCGGTCAGCTCACTATCGGTGGAGAGCTCGATCATCGGCTTCTTTGCACTGAGATGCACATCCCCAGTGCCGCGATAGTCGAACCTGGCGGCACGGCGGGCTAGCAGATCGAACCCCTCGGGATCCTCGTTCCTTAGCCGTAGAGCAGCGTTGAAACCATCCACCACCTGGCTGTCCCCGCCCTCGGCAGAATTGTCGAGGCAATAGAGAATCTGCAGGGTCGGCACCGGGTCGCGATAGGGGTTGTCGGTATGCGCCTGCAAGCCAAGACCTGTAAAGGCGAGGTTGGTCGGGTTCACCTCGGTGCGCACCTCGAACCACTTGCCGTAATTGGTTTCGCGGACATAGCCGAAGAGGGCTGCCACCTTCAACAGCGCACCGCTCGCCGCCGGCCCGCCGGTCAGCTTGGCAAAACCGAAGCGGCGAACATAGCCAAGCCAGGCACGGAGCGCCTCCGGTTCGTCTGCAACGGTCTGAAAATCCGCCGACACAGACGCGGCATCCAGCGTGCCGTCCCAGCTCTCGACGCCTGAAGGGAGATGCGGGGCCGCGCCTCCTGTCTCGCAGTCATAGGCATTGTCGCGCAGCCAAGCCGCCGAAAATCTGATTTTCTTGCCCTCCGGAGAGAAAAGGATATCCAAGGCATCATCGGCGATGTCCAAATCGGCTACTCGTGTGTCTGCCGGTATATCCTGAAGCGTGATCAGCCGCTGACCGTTCACCGTCGAGCGGGTCGTTTCATCCATGGCGTTGTCGCGCAGCCAGATTGCATGAAACCGCTTAACGCTGCCGTCCGCCCACCGAAGTTCCAGCGCCTGCCCGTCACCCAGCCGTCCAGCTGACGTCAATCCTATCATCCGCTCCCTCCGAGCATCGGCAAGATCACGCATATCGACAATCACCTTTCTATGTAGATCGAGAGCGCTTGTCGGCGAGGACTCGGCAGCTTGCTCCAGCAAGGCCCTACTGACGGCGCAGAACGGTGCCTTGGTTGACATCGGTACGGTCGCCGTCCTGCAACGCAATGCCGCCATTGACCAGAACATGGGCGATGCCGGTTGCATAGCGACGTGGATGGGCGACATCGCAGCGGCTCTCGATAGACTCCGCATCGAAGACGGTGATGTCGGCATATGCGCCGGTTTCGATGCGGCCTCGACCCGTGATGCCAACGCGGGATGCCGGCAGCGAGGTCAGGCGGCGCACGCCTTCTTCGAGCGACAGCACGTTTTGATCACGGACATAGTGCTGAAGAAAACGCGCCGCCCAGCCATAGCCGGAAAGCGACCCGATATGGTGCTCGAGGCAGCCATAGGGCGCCAGCGCCAAAGTATCCGAGATCACGGCGCAGTCGGGCTGTGACAAAGCAAGCTTGATATCGGCATCGGAAAACGACTGCGACGTCCACATCAGATGGTTCATGTTGACATCCTCCTCGAGGAGGAGATCCATGACCGCGTCATAGGGATCGACGCCCCGCTTCTTGCCTATATCCTCGAAGGTCATGCCGACCAGATCAGCATTCTGTTCTGAATGCATGAGAACGATCTTGTCCCATTGGCCGGCACTGACCAGGCGCCACATCGGCCTTGGATTGCGTTTGATTTTTTCCCGGACAACAGGATCCTTGAGCCTGGCGGCAATCGCCTCGACACCGCCTTCCTGCGCCCATTGGGGAAAGATCGCGTTCACCCGGGTGTGGGACCAGTCATGGGGTATGACGTCGAAGGCAACGTCGACACCATGACGGCGAGCCTGCTCGCACATCTCGACCGCGTGGCTCATCGCGTAGTCCGGCGCTCCGAATTTCGGCTGGATGTGGGAGATTTGCAGGCGGGCGCCGGCAGCGCGTGCGGTCGCCAGCGCCTCGCCGAAACCGAGATCATAGAAGAGATCGCGATTGCGCACATGGGTGGCATAGAGGATGTCGTGCCTGGCCGCGATCGCAGCGAGATCGGCAAGCTGGTCGGGTGTTGCCAGGCTGCCAGGCCAATATTCGAGCCCGGTGGAATAGCCGAAGGCGCCGCCCTCGATACTGTCTTCGAGCAAAGCTCCGATTTGCTCCATCTCATCCTCGTCGGCAGGACGGAGAGCATCGCCGAGTACAGCGCGGTGGATGGTGCCGTGCCCCACGAATGCAGCAACATTGACGCCGAGCGGCATGCGATCGAGATGGGCGAGGTAATCGCCGAAAGACAGCCAGTCCAGATCCACCGCTCCCTCGGTGTAGCCGGGCGCCATCAGTGCGATGTCGGCATGGCTTTTCGCGGGCGCACAAGAGACGCCGCATTGGCCGACGACTTCGGTGGTCACCCCTTGATGAACCTGGCTCTCCGCGCGGCCATTGGCGGCCAGCGTGAAATCGGAATGGGTGTGAAGGTCGACAAAGCCGGGGGCAACCACGAGGCCCGCGGCGTCCAGGCAGACATCGGCTTCGCCTTCTATCTTCCCCACCTCGACGATACGGCCGTCATGAACGGCGACATCCGCGGAAAAGGCTGGTGTTCCCGTGCCGTCGATAACCCGGCCGCTCTTAATAACGATGTCCAGCATGGCGTATGTCCTTCCTCAGTAGTTGGCCTCGCCGTAGAAGAAGTTGGGTAGCCAGAGCGACATCTCCGGCCAAAAGATCAGGATCAGGAGCCCCAGTGAATAGGCGATGATGAACGGGAGCACCGCGACCGAGACCTGTTCGATCGTGATGCCGGAGATCCGGGACGCGACATTGAGATTGCCGCCAAGGGGAGGTGTTAGAAAACCGATTTCGCAGGTGATGACGGTGAAGACGCCGAACAGCACCGGATCGACTCCAAGGTTGGTCACCAGCGGCAAAAATACGGAAGTAAAGAGAATAATCTGCGCAAGCGACTCCATGAACGTACCGATGATAATATAGAAAATGCCGATCAGGATCATCACGACAAAGACGTTATCAGTATAGGCGGTGATCGCGGCTTCGACCGCTGCCGGCACATCGTAAAAGGCGGAGAGCTGACCGAAGGCGAGCGTCGGCGTCAGCAGGATCAGGAGCCCGGTCATCAGGGCAGTAAAGCGCAGGCTCTCGATGATTTTTTTCGGCGTCAGCTCACGGTAGATGAAGGTACCGATGAACAGCGCGTAAAAGACCGCGACCGAGGCCGCCTCGGTCGGCGTGAACGCACCGCCATAGATACCGCCGAGAATGAGGACAGGCGCGCCGATCGCCCACTTGCCCTGCCAGGCTGCCTCGAGGAAAGGCGCCCAGGAGAAACGGTCGCCACCGCCGCCATAATTGCGGCGCCAGGCGATGATGAAGGTGGTGAGCATCAACAGGCCGGTGACGATGATCCCCGGAATGATGCCCGCAAGAAAGAGCCGCGGGATCGAGGTTTCGGAGACCAGCCCGTAGATGATCATCAGGTTGGAGGGTGGAATCAGGCTGCCGAGTGCGCCAGCCGAAGCGGCGATCGCGGCGGCAAAGGGGACATCGTACCCCTCCCGTTTCATCGCCGGAATCGTCACCGAGCCGATAGCGGCCGTGGTCGCGGGACCGGATCCCGACAAGGCGGCGAACAGCATGCAGGCAAAGCAGGTGACCAGCCCGAGCGATCCGCGATAGGCGCCGACCAGCTTGGTGGCGATCGCAATCAAGCGGTTCGCCATGCCGCCGACTTCCATCAGCCTGCCGGCGAGCACGAACAGCGGGATTGTCAGGAGCGGAAACGGCGTGAGGCTGGTGTAGCCGGTCTGCGCCATGAGCGTGTAGGGGATGTCGATCAGGAACAGAGCAAGCGCCGTGGTCAGACCGACGGCGGCAAAGAGCGGCGTGCCGATGACCGTCAGTACCGTAAAGACGATGCCGAGCAGAACCAGCTCGTTCATCGGGGCGCCCCCGGTTCGATGTCATGTTCAGGGCGCATGCCGGGGATGCCGCGGGCACCATCGCGAAGCCAGAGGACATAAATCTGGACAAGGCGGAGCAGGATCAGCGCATAGCCGATCACCAGAATGGACTGCGGGTAAAATTCGTCGATGCCGAGACCCGGTGTGCGCGACGTGAAATTCCAGAGCACGCCGAGATAGTCGACGCTGACAATCAGCATGAACACGGAAAAAGCAGCCCAAAGAGCATCGGCGAGCAGGATGGTCGCTTTCGCCAGCGGCCTTGGAAACAGCATGACGCCAGCGAGAATGCGGATGTGAAAGCGCTCGCGCACGCAGAGCGCCGCCCCCATATAGACCGCCCAGACCATCGCTATCGCGGCGACCTCTTCACTCCAGTGAAGCGCCGTATTGAAGCCGTAGCGCATGATCACCTGGAGAAAAACGCAGACGGCCACCAGCGACAGGCTGACACAGCAAACCGCCTCCTCCAGATGGCGTTCGAGCCAGCGCACTAACGACATAGGGTGCTCATTCCCGAAGCCTGGAGAGGGCTTGCCCGCCCCCTCCTGCTAACCGCTGCCGGGCGTGCCTACCTATTCGGCTGCTGCCTGGATGGCGTTGACGAGGTCGGTGAAGTCGTCGCCGCGCTCGGCCGCAACGGTTTGCTGGACCTCTTGCGCGGCGGCGATGAAGGGTGCCCGGTCGGGGCGGGTCATGGCCATGCCACCTTCGGTCGACAGCCATTCGCGAATGCCTTCGATCTCGGCGATCTTGAGTTCGGTGTGATAGGCCCCGGCTTCGGCCGCCGCCTTCAGCACGGCGTCCCGCTGCTCGTCGGTCAATTTGCTCATGAACCGGTCCGAGGCGAGCACTGGCGCAAAGCCGGCGAAATGATCGAGGATCACCAGATGCTCGGCAAATTCAAAAAACTTCATCTCCTGGATCACCGAGGTGCCGTTATCGCCGCCATCGATCGTGCCGGTCTGTAGAGCGGTCGGCGTTTCCGACCAGGCAAGCGGCACGGGCTCGGCGCCGAAGGCCTCGAATGTAGCCAGCATGACCTCGTTTTTCGGCACGCGGATCTTAAGGCCGTCCATGTCGTCCATGCTGTTGATGGCGCGCTTGGAATTGAAGAAGTCGCGATAGCTGGGACCGCCGAATGTCAGTAGATGAACATTGGTATCGGCTTGAATCTGTTCCCGGATACGATCGCCGACCGGTCCGTTGGCAACCTTTACCAGATGATCCGTGCTTTGAAAGATATAAGGCAGGACGAAGACATCCATCAGCGGCCAGTGCGGCGAGACATTGTTCTGGGAAATGAAATAGGCATCGACCGTGCCGAGCTGTAGCGCCTTGAAGGCATCGTCCTCGGTCGCGATCTGCGCACAGCAGCGCAGTTTCACATCGATCGTGCCATTGCTGTAGGTCTCGGTGAGCTCCTCGAACTTGGTCGCCAGATCGCCATAGCTCGATTCCAGCGGGGTCGCCCATCCCAGATTCATAGTCACGTCCGCGGCACCAGCCGCGCCCGACAACGTGAAAAGCAATCCAACGCCTGCCAATGTACCCCTGATGTACCTGCGCATGATGTCCTCCCGCTGTTTGTTCATTGCCGCTATCCAACGATAAGCTGAAGCCTCTTCCAAAGATAGCTTCATGATATCGAACAAGCCGGTGGAGGATCGAACAGGTCTAGAGCCAGTCCGGTTGGTGTTAATCAGCGGAACGGTAGCGCCTCTCGAGATGCGCAAGGTAGGGATCCAGGGTGAGTTCCCGGCCCGTGGCGTTGCTCAGCAGCGTTTGCATGTCGTGCTTCGCGCCATGCTCGTGAATTTCCGCGCGCAGCCAGGCGAGCAGTCCCTTGAAATTTCCTTCGGCGATATCATCGACCAAGGTCGGCAAGGCTTTGGCAGCCGTGTCAAAAAGCTGAGCCGCCGTGATCGCACCAAGCGTATAACAGGGAAAATATCCGATCGCGCCGCCCGGCCAATGAATATCCTGCAGGCAGCCCATCGCATCATCCGGCGGGGTCAAGCCGAGAAGGTCGCTCATCCCGTCATTCCAGGCCCCCGGCAGATCAGCAACTTGCAAATCCCCGGACAGAAGGGCCTGCTCCAAACGATAGCGCAGGATGATGTGCAGGGGATAGGTGACTTCATCCGCATCGACCCGGATGAAACCGCGCTCCACCCAGATGGCATCGCGATAGAGATTGTCGGGCGCGAAGGCGGCATGATCGCCAAAGCTGTTTACCAGATGCGGAGATAGGAAGTTGAGAAACGCCTGGGAGCGGCAGACCTGCATCTCGATCAGAAGCGACTGGCTCTCGTGGATGGCCATGCCGAGCGAGCTGCCGACCGGCTGACCGCGCCATGCTTTGGGGAGCCCCGCTTCGTAGAGTGCATGACCGGTTTCGTGCAGAACCGCCATCAGCGCCGAGGTCAATTCACGCTCGTCATAGCGCGTGGTGATGCGAACATCATCCGGAAGGCCGCCGCAAAACGGATGCTCGCTTTCATCCAGGCGCCCCTGCTCGAAATCGAAGCCCAAGCTCGTCATCAACCGTTGACCGAGCGCCTTTTGCTCGGCGATGGGGAATGGCCCCTCGATCGGTAAAGCCTGTTTTTGGCTGGCGAGAACGGTCTCCAGAAAATCTGGAAGAACGTCAGCCAGGCGATCGAAGACCGGATCGATGGCGGCGCGCCGAAGACCAAGCTCGAAACGATCGAGCAGGGCGTCATAGGGATCCAAGTCGAAGGCCATGCCCAATGCGGTCGCGCGCTCACGCTCGAGCTTGAAGACTTCCACCAATGAGGGCCGCAATGCTTGAAAGTCGGCATCGGCCCGGGCTTTTCGCCAGATCATCTCGGCCCGGTTGGTGGCTTTGGCAGTGGCGCTCACCAGGTCAGGATCAATCGCCGCGGCGCGGCGCTGGGCGAGGCGCATGCTGCGGAGATTGGCTGCCTGCCAGGAATTGAGCCCTGCCCCCGCTGCCTCGGCTTCGTCCAGAAGGTCGGCGGTATCCGGGCTGGTGACGATCTCATGAGCCATCTGCCCCAGGGTCGCAAGCTGCTCACCACGCACCTCACTGGCACCTGTCGGCATCATGGTCTGACTGTCCCAGCCAAGAATGGCCAGGGCCCCTTGAATATCGGCGACACGCTTGGAACGGGCTTCGAGAGTCTGATAGGCCGTCATGGCATGGCTCACGCTGTTTGGGTGTTCATCGGGGAGGCTGTCTCGGATCCGGTGCTGAGACCGGGAGGCTGGCCGATCATCCGCTGGCGCCACATGATGCGGGTGATGTAGATGAAGGTCAGGACGCCCAGCGCTTGATGCGCTACGGCGGTCCAGATAGGCACTTCGAGAACGATCACGGTCGCGCCCAAGCCGATCTGGCAGAGAATCAGCATCAGGGCTCCATGAACGAATCTCCTGAGATGAGGGATGCTGCGCCCCTTCAAAAACAGCAGAACGACGCCGATCGTGGTCGCAAGGGCAAGCCA
The DNA here is from genome assembly GCA_965204405.1 of Geminicoccaceae bacterium. Classification (GTDB taxonomy): domain Bacteria; phylum Pseudomonadota; class Alphaproteobacteria; order Geminicoccales; family Geminicoccaceae; genus JANQPX01. Next base: position 1,431,569 of record CBDBEN010000005.1, on the reverse strand, counting down.
GCGATGGGCGCTGTGCAGGCGGATCAGAGGATCGCTCAAATCGGGAATGATGACGCCGTCGCAAAGGGGCCAGGTGGAACAGGCGAGCGAGGCCCCGCTCTTGGCGGTCATGGCAGCACTCGCCATGGTACCGATGGCCAGGAGCCAGGCTGAAAAGCTGAGAGCCGCTAAGGATTTTTTTACCTTGATAGCGCTATCTTCAGAACGGTTGACTTTTGGGTCGATGGCAGCAATGGAGCACTCATAGATCAGCAATAACAGGGAAAAAAGGATGAGAGCCGTGCTCAGGTGAAGCGCAACGGACCAGGGGCTGTTCTGATCGAACACGGTTACACCGCCGAGACCGGCCTGGACGAGAAGGAGCATGATGAGGGCGGCGCCATAGAGGGGCAAGCGCGAATGATGCTCCCGACGGCGCCAGCAAACATAGCCGATCGCCAGGATCAAGGGGCCAAGGAAAACACCGGCGATCAGGCGATGGACCCATTCCAGCATGACCTGGAAATAGCTGTAGCCGGCATCGGTAGGAATGTCGCCGGGCAACGGTATCCAATGGCCATAGCATGTGGGCCAGTCAGGGCAGGAGAGCCCGGAATTGGTGGCGCGGACCCAGGCACCGAGAACGATCAGGACATAGGTCAGAATAAGGGCGGCACCGGTGATGGTACGCAGTCCGTGCATGGTTTGGCATCCCGCTCCTGAAGCTCTTCGGGGGTCTCGTGGTTTCTGCAATCAATCACCCGGGACTCTCGTGATCGAACCCTGCCGCAAGCCCTTCAGGGCGACTTTCCAATCTTGGCCTGCTGGCGTCGAAAGACGATATAGACGCCGATGAGCGTTGCGGCCAGCCCGTACCAGGTCATCGCGTATTGCAGATGATTGTTGGCAAGCGTGATTTGAGTGCGACCGCCTATAGGCAGACCTCCGGGATTGGGAGCTGCGTCGGCTTCGATTACCAAGGGGGCGAGGTCGATCCCGAGCGCCTTTTCCATCGCGCCGAGATCGTAGTGATACCAATGGCCGTTTGCCGGGTCGTTGTCAGGCGTGAACCAGCCCGGCCGATCGTCCAGACGATAGCGGGCGATTCCGCTGAGGCTGATCAGGCCGCTGGGCTGTCCCTCATTTCTTAAATCCGGGTGAGCCTGGTCATCGGGTACCCAGCCGCGGTCGATCAGAACGGCTTGACCGTCAGGTCGGAAGAGCGGTGTCAGGACATGGTAGCCAAGCATGTTGTTCCTGGCCCTTGCTCCAAACAGCTGTTCCAGGTCATGCCGGAAGGTACCGCTCAGCGTGACGGTTCGAAAGTCGAACTCGCGCCCATCATCTAAGGTTTCAGGCAGATCGACCGATGGCGCTGCAAGCCCGGCTTCGCGTTGCGCGATCAGATCGTTCTTCCAGTCCAGCCGCTGCATCTGCCAGGTACCAAGCCCGAGCAGGATCGCGGTGGCCACGACAACGAAAATCAGGGGCAGCAAGCGGATCAACATGGCAAGGTCAAGGATGTTCATCCCATGGGAGACGTCCCGCGTAGCAGATTGGGTCACTGAATGAAAAGAGCTTCTTCGCCTGCTGCGACCATGTCGCCGGTGATCAATCCAATCGCGTCGCGGGAAAACGGATTGCCGGGGCGATCATCGCATCCTGAGCGGCGATCACGCTAAGCTCCAGGTCGCCGCGGCTTGCGGTGATCTCGACTAGGGTGAAAATGGCGGCAGCAGCCAGTTCCAGAGCCGTCCGGATATCAAGCGTCTTCAGGTAGTGACCAAGGAACAGCGCGCTGAAGGCATCGCCTGTGCCGGAGAAGTGCTGCGCAAGACATGGGGTCAGAACCAGCCACTCTTGGTCAGCAGCGGATGCCAGAATCCCGAGCTGTTCCGGGTGATCGGGCAGAGCCAAGCCTGTTGCAACCACCAGATCAGGACCAAGCGCCCGCAGAACCGCAGCGGCCTCTCTCGCATCCGTTAGATCATCGACCTCACGCTCCGCAAGATGGGCGAGCTCGAAACGATTGGGTGTCAGGATATCGGCCAAGGGGAGCAGACGTTCCCTGATGGCAGCCGGTATGGTTTCGCGCACAAAAACGCCAGGACCGTCATCGCCTATCACCGGGTCCAGAAGATAGACGAGATCCGATCGGGCCGAGCGGAGAGCCTTCAAGGCCGTGATGGCCGGTTCGACAACGGCGGCATCGCCGAGGTAACCGATCAGCAGACCGGCACAGTCGGCAAGTGGTGCCTGATCGAGAACGCCATCGATGATAACGGCCAAACGCTCTGGCTCCACGACATGCCCGCAGAAACGCCCATAGCCGGGATGATGGCCAAGCTGCACGGTGTTGACCGGCCACACATCAAAGCCAAGGCGCTGAAGGGGCAGTGTGGCCGCCTGGTTACCAACATGACCATACGACACGGAGGATTGGATGGAGAGAATGGCCGCCGACGCCTTGGTGGCCATCGAAGGGCTACAGACCGAAGAGGTCTTCCCCTCTGCCTCCTGATGTCGACGTTCCTTCGATCTCACCGACCCAACCTTTTGCTAATGCCAACACGGTAGAACTGTTCTTGGACCATGGCACCCTGGCCACCAAGCCTCATCTTTTTTCATGGCGGGCAAACGGATTCCCAGGATCCCATGGACCAGACTGCCATCCTGCCTTCCAAACATGAAGAAAGGATGAACCGCAATCATTGGACTCGCGCGGTTCGATCACTGTCTCTTCCCTGCCCTTGTCAAACCCACTTTTTTCGGCTGGCCCGCATTCTTCGGTCAGAATGACCACACTGCGTGCTCACGCAATTGAGGGTAGCGTAGCATGATGGCGGGAGCCTTGCCCTTCACGGTGACCCGGAGTATCCACGATTTTGAACCCATGCCTGCAAGATGAAAGCAGAGTCCACTGCCGTCTTCATGGCGCCCATGGCTTTACCAGTCATTTTACCTAGTCCCTGGAAACACATGCTTTACCTGGACGCAATGGCGCAAAACAGGGACGCAACGGCACAAGCCTGGAACGACCCAATGCCGACTGTGTGTCCTATCGATGTCGCTGGGCTGGGCGCCGGCCGACTCGCCGCTCGATCAAGTTGTCGGTTATAGGATGATACAACCACATTCTTGAGCACGGAGACGATCAATTTCATGACGCGAATGATGTCCAGGCAAGTTAACCGCGGCGGCAAGGCTCGATGAGCGCACCTGGGGTTATTGTCGCAGCGCCGAATTCCGGCAGCGGCAAGACGACGGTGACCCTGGCCCTGCTGCGCAGCTTTCGAAACCGGGGGCTTGCCGTCACGTCCTTCAAGGTCGGTCCCGACTATATCGATCCGGTTTTTCATGCGCGCTCGTCAGGCCGTCCCTGCCCCAATCTCGATAGCTGGGCGATGCGCATCGAGACGCTCTCAGGCCTTGGCGACGAGGTTGCCAAAGACACCGATCTGGTGATCGGCGAAGGTGTCATGGGCCTTTTCGACGGCACGCTGATGGGCCAGGGATCCACTGCCGATCTCGCAAGCCTGTTCGATCTGCCCGTGATCCTGGTGGTGGATGCCGGCCGCATGGGCGCCTCGGCCGCCGCCCTGGTGGAGGGGTTCATTCGCCACAGGGACGATGTCGATGTCGCCGGCGTCATCTTCAATCGCGTGGCCAGCGACGTGCATGCCGATCTGCTGCGCCGGGCCTGCGACGATCATTTCTCACAGCCGGTGATCGGATGCCTGCCGACCAACCCACGCCTTGAGTTGCCCGAACGTCATCTGGGGCTGGTCCAAGCGGACGAAAAGCCGACGCTGGAGAGTTTCCTGGACGAGGCGGCGATGCTGGTCACCGAGCATCTGGACCTCGAGCAAATCCAGCGCCTTGCACGCCCTTTCAGCCTTGGCCTTTACGGTCCGCCCGCCTGCCCGCTTCGGCCGCTCGGCCAAAAAATCGCAGTCGCCTCGGACCTCGCCTTCGCCTTTTGCTATCCGGCGGTCCTGGAAGGCTGGCGTCGCGCCGGTGCTGAGGTGACAATGTTCTCCCCGCTTGCCGACGAGGCGCCATCCTCTGACGCAACAGCCGTCTATCTGCCGGGAGGCTATCCGGAATTGCATGCGGAAAAGCTTGCCGCCAATCAGACGTTCATGAACGGCCTTAGGGCTGCAGCCGAGCGAAGCGCCTTTCTCTACGGCGAGTGCGGCGGCTTCATGGTGCTCGGCAACGAGCTGATCGATCGCGATGGCAAGGCCCACGGGATGGCGGGCCTGCTTCCCGTCACCACCAGTTTCGCAAAGCCCAAACGCCATCTCGGCTACCGCAATCTCAAGCTTCGCCAGCCTTCACCGCTTGGCCAGGCAGGCACGAATTTCCGAGGCCATGAGTTTCATTACGCCTCGATCGTCGATGAGGCGGGGTCGGCAAGGGGACAGGCCCAGACGCTGTTCGATGCCAGCGATGCGCGCGGCAGAACTCTTGGTGAGGCCGGGCTTTGCCAGGGATCGGTCTTCGGTTCCTTCATGCATCTGATCGATCGGATGGGCGAACCCTCGGACCACGACTTTCAAAACCACCATCTTCAGGTCGTCGAGGACTGAATGACCATCTGCCGAGATCTGGTCGTGGCCTTCATGTTTCTGACACGCTTGCCAATCCGATCGTCAAAACCTTGGAAAGATGATGACCTCGGCGGATCGGTTGTCGTGTTCCCGATCGTCGGTGCGGTGATCGGTGCGCTCGGCGCGTTTGCCTACGCCCTCGCGATCGTCGTCGGGCTGCCGCCCTTTCTCGCCGCGACGGTCACCCTTGCGGTCTTGATAGCGATTACCGGCGCCCTGCATGAAGATGGCCTTGCCGACATCGCTGACGGGTTCGGCGGCGGCAGAACCAGGGACGACAAGCTTCGGATCATGCGCGATTCCAGGCTCGGCAGCTACGGCACACTTGCCCTTGGTCTAAGCTCCCTCCTGCGCGTCGCCGCGATCACAGCACTCGCCAGCCCCTCCATCGTCTTTGCCGCCCTGGTTGCGACCAATGCTCTTTCCCGCGCCATGATGCCCATGGCGATGGCCTTCATGGATCAAGCACGGCGGGACGGCCTCGCAGCCAATGCCGGCAGGCCCCATCCCGGCCGGGCGACAGCAGCTTTCGCGGTTGCCATCCTACTAGCCCTTGCCTGCCTCACCTGGCACCACGCTTTGATTGTCATTGCCATCACCTGCCTCGGCTCCGGATTCCTCCTGTTTCTGACCCAACGTCAGATCGGCGGAATCACGGGCGATGTTCTCGGGGCGCTTCAGCAAACGGCAGAGATCGCTAGCCTTCTAGCTATCGTTGCAACCATGGGGCGTGCCACGTGAGCCTCGTGTAAGCCGACAAGAAAATATGAAGGCATCGAGAGTGTGCCAGTCATCATCCACCCTGCTCTAGCCGCGGCCATAGACCAGTAGTTCCAGGCCGTTCTGCCGGTCGAACCAGGATCGATGCTTCAACGTCAATCCGTGATCATTCAGCAAGGACAAAGCGGCGCTCAGGTCATTGGCCCCTTTGAAGATCGTCTGCCCCCGCCCTAATCTGACGTGATGCGCCAGACTCAGATGAAAGGTGGAGAAACCTGGATTCGATAAAACCCAGTCAAACACCGCACGCCCACCCACCACGGCAACTTTCGCGGATGGACCAAAGAGTTCGGCGATCGCGCGACATGGATCCGCCTTCCCAGGGTCAATCCAAAACGTGGTCGCATTCTCCCTCGTCAACTCGCCGGTTCGGGTTGAAAAGACCAAGCGATGCCGCTTTTTGAGATTGGGGGCGGCTTCATGGGTATGTCTTCCGATCAAGGTAATATCGGCGTCATCCAATGCCGCTTGAAAGTAATCCCAATCCGCCTCGAACTTCAGGGCATCGGGCATGACGCCATCGGCATCGGCGATGAAGCCATCCGCCGACACCACGGCATAGCCCTCAAAGGCGTGGGATGTCGTTGGGTCAGACATCACGATCCGCAACGAGATAGAGAATGCCGGTCAACGCGCAGGCCGGGCATGAAGATCCTCGCTGCTGCCCAGATCTTAAGAAAGTTTTCAGACATTGGCTCTAACCCTGTCAAATTGATGTGCCTCAATCTATTTGATGAAGCAACTACTACAATACGAGAAGCCTCCGGGAGACCTGTATTGGGTAACAGCAAACAAAACGGTGTGGCTCGGAAGACGAATAGCGGCCTGCCAACAGCTTCTTCGCCAGCCAAGCGATCTGCAAAAGCCCGTCAAGAACTCGCGAACAAGCGTCAGGATCCGGAGGCCGTCAGAAGCTTTTTCGAGACCGGCGACTACCCCTATCAGACCAAGATGCGCCGATCGGCCTACGAGAAACAAAAAGCCGAACTCCAAGTGGAACTGCTCAAGGTTCAGCGCTGGGTCAAGGAGACCGGCCAGCGGGTCGTGGTCCTGTTCGAAGGCCGGGATGCCGCCGGCAAGGGAGGGACGATCAAGCGGTTCATGGAGCATCTCAATCCGCGCGGCGCACGGGTGGTCGCCTTGGAGAAGCCCACCGATGAAGAGCGCGGCCAATGGTATTTCCAGCGCTATGTCAAGCAGCTCCCGACCGCAGGCGAAATCGTCATGTTCGACCGGTCATGGTACAACCGCGCCGGCGTCGAGCGGGTGATGGGCTTTTGCACCGCAGGCGATTATCTGGAATTCATGCGCCAAGCCCCCGAGATCGAGCGCATGCTGGTGCGCAGTGGAATACGTCTCTTCAAATACTGGTTTTCCGTCTCGAAGAACGAGCAGCAGAGGCGATTTGCGCGGCGCAAGCGCGAACCGCTCAAGCAATGGAAGCTGTCGCCCATGGATCTCGCATCCGTCAAGAAATGGGCGGACTACACCGAAGCGAAAGAGGCGATGTTCTTCTATACCGATACCGCCGATGCGCCTTGGACCATCATTAAATCGGACGACAAGAAACGCGCCCGCTTGAACTGCATGACGCATTTTCTGAACAGCCTTCCCTATCCCGACAAAGATCCGAAAGTCGTCCGTGGCGCGGATCCTCTGATCGTCGGCGCCGGATCCCATGTGATCGGCAACAGCCATCATATCTTCAGCGAAGCCATCAGCAGTCAACAAGCGCGATCGCTGGATTAAAATTACAACTTTAAGTTGTTTTTCTCCTTGAAACACTCTCGATTCACGCTACGTTAACTTTTTGCCGCTACCATTATCGGCGTGGGTTCGACCAGCGTCGGCTCAGCCCTGACTTTGCTGGGATTGTTGAAAGGGTCGTTGTGCGGCTTGCAATCGTGACAGGAGCTGATCACGTCTATTTCGAGCTGATGCATGAGGTTTTGAAAACCTTGAATGCCGCCGACATCGCATTGGACCATAAGCTCTGCGTTCTGGATTTCGGTTTGCTGCCGGAACAGATCGCGCTCGTCGAACAATGCCATGCGACGGTCGTGCATCCCGAATGGGCGTTCGATGCGCCGGACCATCTGAAAAGCAGGGCCAATCTGGGCTATGCAACCCGCCCTCTCCTGCCAAGGCTCTTCCCAGGCTACGACATGTATCTTTGGCTGGACGCGGATGTGTCCGTTCAAGACGGCCGCTTCATCTCGACCTTCGCAACAGCGGCCATGGATGGCAGTCTCGCAATTGCCGAAGAAGCCGACCGTGCCTATGGTATCGAGCCCTACGCGCTCAAGTGGCAAATCGGCAATGCGTTTCGCTGTTTTGGCCTTAGACAGGGTTTGAAGCTTTGCCTGGGCCGACCAATCAATTCAGGCGTTTTTGCCCTTAGGGCCAATGCCCCTCACTGGTCAGCCTGGCAGATGCGCTATCAGCAAGCGGTCAATCGCGCCCAACGGGTCAATCTCGATCAGCACGCGCTGATGGCGACCCTTGGCCTGGACGGCCTGCCTTGCCACTACTTGAACAGTACCAACAATTGGATCTGCGCCCGCAGCCAGCCCCTGTGGGACGAGGCGAGGCAGGTTTTCTGTCGCCCCTGTCCTCCCTACGAAGCCATCAGCGTGCTTCATCTTGCGGGCCGCCACAAGCATAAGCTCTGGAATATCAAGACATTGGATGGTTCGATGGAGCCTATGCATCTCTCCTATAGCGAGCGTCGGCCGAGCTTGTGGACAAAAGAGCCCGAAGCGGCTTGAAGAGTGCCCCTTTTGATCATTCTTCGATCAACGCAGGCATTTTTCATCCCGGATAGGATCGATCGGTAGAGCTGACGTCACCCTTCGATCGCAAATGCCGCGATACGCTCGTCCAATGCCGTAATTAACGCGTCGTATCCGCCTCGTTCCAGAACCGAAGAAAATTCCGCTCGCTGCCGGGCAAGCTCGGAAAACTTGCCATCAAGCATCACATCGATGATCCGCCACGCCTGACCGGCAGTCGTATCGTTTTGTTCCTTCAAGACAAAATTCAGACCGACCGGCGGCTTGGTCACCCTGACGATTTGATCATCGACGATAACCGTTCCGCGGCGCCCTGGCTTTTCGCCAATGATTTCAAAACGCTCACCGCTGTAGCCATCAAAGCGTGCCGCAAATGTCGCAATGCTCATTTGGGCAAATCGCTCAACCAAAAGCCGCCTCTGCTCGCGACCCAAATCATTCCATGCTCGACCGACGGCAATCTTGGCCATCAACGCAAAGTCGAAACTTGCCCGCAGCGATGGTTCGAGCTTTTCGTAACGACCTTGATAGCCAAGCTCGTCTGCGGATTGCATGACATCCAGGAGCGTCGTATTTAGCCCTTCGACAACCTGTCGAGCGTCGCCACCATCCGCCATCGCGGCGACAGGCTGGAGCGCAAACGGAAAGGCGAGCAGAACCGAAATGACGATCGCTGGAAACGAAGCACGACCATACGACCTGCGTCCCCTGCCGTTGCTCCTCGTCAGACGAGACTCATCTGTTCTCGCCCGCTCGACTTTGATCATGATTCCATCCCATTGATAGGCAGCAGCACACCATGCTCTGCGATAGCACAGCCGTATCCATTCAAGAAGATAGGGATGTAAGGCTGAATAGAGGATGACCGGATTTCGCAATGTCAGTGCTTGGACGTTTCAACATCGGAGCTTAGCCGATAACCCCGGCTTGGTGCTGATAGCCGCGTTATGTCTCGTGATCGTGTCCCTGGCCTACAGCGCGGCCAGTCTGCGCATCGACACCGACACCGCGGACATGATCTCCGATGATGTTTCTTTCCGGCAAAATGATCGTGCCTTCAAGCGTGTTTTTCCCGCCTTCAAGGAGACGATCGTTGCCGTTATTGATAGTGATTCGTCTGAACGCAGCGCCAATGCCGCCAGCAGGCTCGCCGCCTCGCTGAGAACGGCCCCCGACCATTTCCAGCGGATCGATCTCCCGGGTGATGATCCGTTCTTCAAGCGCCAGGGCCTTCTTTACCTCGATGTCGAAAAGCTCGCGACACTCAGCAATCGACTGGCCGAGGCCCAGCCTCTGCTCGCCGCCCTGGCAAGCGATCCCAACCTTCGAGGCCTGGCCGACTTCATCCGCCTAGTCCTGGACAAAGCCGAGGACCCGATGGCGGTGGGCCAAGAACTCGATCGCCTTTTCAATGAGATGGCGGCAGCGGTTGAGGCGGCGATAGCGGCCGAACCTGGAGAATTGTCCTGGCGCCGCCTCCTCGATCTTCGAGGGACCCTGTCGGGAACGAGACGGCTGGTGCTGATCGAACCGGTTCTCGACTATACGTCTTTGACCCCGGGTGCCGAGGCGATCGCCACCCTTCGGGCAATGGCGAAGAAACTCGGCATCGAGAAGGACAATGGCCTGACCCTGCGGCTCACAGGATCGGTCGTCCTGGAACATGAGGAGCTTCAGACGGCGAGCAACGGTGCCGTCTGGGCAGGTCTGTCGGCAACGGCGGGTGTCACGATTCTCTTGATTTGGGGGTTAGGCTCCGTCCGCCTGATCGCCGCGACGCTGATCACCTTGCTTGCAGGGCTGGTGATCACAGCTGGCCTTGCCACGCTGTTGATCGGGCGCCTCAATCTGATCTCGGTGACCTTCGCTGTGCTGTTCGTCGGACTTGGCGTTGATTTCGGCATTCATCTTTCTCTTCGCTACAAGGAGGCTATCCAACAGCAATTGGACCATGCACGGGCTCTCCGCGAAGCACTATCGAGCATCGGCAGCCCTCTGACGCTGAGTGCGATCTGCGCCGGGCTCGGTTTCATCGCTTTCGTCCCGACCGACTATCAGGGCCTCGCCGAACTCGGCATTATTTCGGCAGCGGGCATGGTGGTTGCGTGGGTAATGAATCTTACGCTGCTTCCGGCACTCTTGAGCCTGATGCCTCTGCGTTCAGTTGCTCCGGCAAAGCCCGCATCACGATCAGTCAGACCGTGGACCGAGCGCTTTGCCAACATCATTCTAGGCCTCGCTCTGGTGCTGGCGATCTCCACAATGCCGCTGCTTCTCAGGGTCGCTTTCGACTTCAATCCCCTGCATCTGAAGGATCCGGCCAGCGAATCCGTATCGACCTTTCTCGATCTGGAACGCAACCCCGAAACCAGTGCCAATACCATTAATGTGCTGGCGGATGACCTTGCCCGTGCGGATAGCATCGCAGGGCGGCTGCGGGCGCTGCCCGAAACCGGTGATGTCATCACCATTCAGAACTTCGTGCCGTCGGAACAGGACGCAAAGCTGGCTATCGTCGACGACATGGCCTTTTTCCTCGGCGCGCTCCGGCCACCCGATCAGCCGGACCTGTCGTCGAAGGATAGAGAAAGCGCTCTCCTGGATCTGCTGTCGGTCTTGAAACAAGCCGGCAGTGACAGCGGCAGCGGACTCGATCGCTTACGGAAAAGCCTTGCCGACTTCGTCGAGCTTGGCCAAGGAGAGGACGACAGGCTGCATGACCTGGAGCAGCGTCTAACACGTCATCTCCCTGATCTTCTGCAGCAGCTCGATCAGGCACTTCAAGCTGAACGGATCGACCTCGATACGCTGCCGGACAATCTCCACAGCCAATGGATCAGTGAAACCGGCGAGGCACGGATCCTGGTGCGCCCGGCCATCGGCATCAATGATAACAAAACCCTCGCCCGTTTTGCCGATGCCGTCCTCGGCGCCGTGCCGAGTGCTACGGGAACACCGATCATCATCACCCAGGCGGGCCGTGCCGTTGTCGGGGCGTTTGCCGAGGCTTCCGTGATAGCCTTCCTTCTGATCACCATCCTGCTGGCAGTCATCTTGAGAAAAGTCTCGGATGTGCTCCTGGTCCTCGCCCCGCTCGCTCTGGCCATCATCTTTACCAGCGCATCATCGGTTCTCCTGGGCTTGTCGCTCAACTTTGCCAATGTCATCGTCCTGCCGCTTCTGCTCGGTCTCGGGGTTAGCGGTGCGATCCACGTTGTGATGCGCCGCCATCAGGACAGGCAGGCTTCCCAGTCCCCGATCGCGTCCAGCACGACGAGAGCCGTTTTCTTCAGCGCCCTCACAACAATTGCCTCATTCGGCTCCCTTGCCATATCCGCCCATCAGGGCATGGCGAGCATGGGGCTTTTGCTGACGGTGGCCATTTTGTGGAGTCTGGTCTGCACCTTGATCATCCTGCCTGCCCTGCTGAGCCTCTTCGGCCCAGGCCATGATGCCGCCCCCTGACAGTTCGTTCCGATCGAACGATTCTCATATGATCCAAGCACTAGAGCCAGGATTCTCGCGGTCTCCGTGGGAAATCATCCGAATTTTCAGAAAATGACAATAATATCTTTTTAGCTCAACATGTTAAGCAAACCATCACGGCCTGAAGAAGCCTTGCTTCCGCTGCTTTTCAGTGTATCCCTTTCGCAACAACACTCTCCCGCCGAGACCGCCTCGCGGCGGTTTGATCTTACCTGTCGATGCATGGAGACTACATTATTCGGCATTATGTCTTTTTTGGTGCTCCAGAGCATTGCGGAAGGGTGACAGGTGTCCAGGCAATCCCTGCGTGTCATATTGGCTCAGCCGAGAGGTTTCTGCGCAGGTGTCGAGCGGGCGATCGATATTGTCGAGAAAGCACTCGACCGGTTTTCCGCGCCGGTCTATGTTCGCCACGAAATTGTCCATAATCGGCATGTAGTCGATTCCTTGAAGAAAAAGGGCGCTGTGTTCGTCAAGGACGTTGACGAAATTCCGACCGGGGCCACGACGATCTTTAGCGCTCACGGTGTTTCGAATGCCGTCGAGGAGGCGGGCGGCAAACGCGGGCTGCATATCATCGACGCCGCCTGCCCGCTGGTGACCAAGGTTCATCGCGAGGGACAACGATATAGCGAGAAGGGCTATGAGATCGTCTTGATCGGCCATGCCGGCCATCCGGAAGTGGAAGGCACCATCGGCCGCATCAACGGTAAGGTGCATCTGGTTTCGGAAGTCGGTGATGTCCAAGCATTGGCACCGGAGAATGCTCAAAAACTGGCTTTTATCACCCAGACGACGCTGAGCGTCGATGACACGCGCGCGATTATCGATGCTCTTAGGGAACGTTTTCCAGATATTGTCGGTCCGGACACCAAGGATATCTGTTATGCAACCCAGAATCGCCAGGCTGCCGTGCGTGCCCTTGCGGAGCAAGTGGATCTGCTCCTGGTGGTCGGCGCGCAAAACAGCTCGAATTCGAACCGCCTTCGAGAGATCGGCGATGATTTGAACGTCGAGAGCCATCTGATCGATGGTGCCCATCAGGTCGAGACGGCCTGGTTCGGCGGTGCTAGGACCGTGGGCATTACAGCTGGCGCATCCGCGCCCGAAAAGCTGGTTCAGGACCTCGTTTCCTGGCTCGGCGAGCGCTTCGACGTGACCCTGGAAACCTTGGACGGCATCGAGGAGAATATCCACTTTCGCCTGCCGTCCGAGTTGCGCGACGAGACTGACGGTCACTCCACCAACTAGCGACCAGACTTCAGCAAGGAAGGACGCCGAAAGTTTATGGGAATACCCCTTCGACAGCAGATCAGCGTAGGCGCCTATATCATGAAGCAGCGCCTCAAAGGCAACAAGCGTTACCCCCTTGTCCTCATGCTCGAGCCCTTGTTCCGCTGCAATCTTGCCTGTGCCGGCTGCGGGAAGATCGACTACCCCAACGCCATCTTGAACCGGCGCCTCAGCGTTGAGGAGTGCCTCGACGCCGCGGCGGAATGCGGAGCGCCCATCGTCTCGATTCCCGGCGGCGAACCGCTCATCCATAAAGACATCGTTCAGATCGTCGAAGGCCTGGTCGCACAAAAACGCTATGTTTATCTGTGTACGAACGCCCTGCTGGTGAAGAAGAAAATCGATGACTTCAAACCCAGCCCCTACCTGACCTTCTCGATCCACCTGGACGGCCTTGAAGCCCACCACGACCGCTCCGTTTGCCAAGAAGGTGTTTTCGAAAAGGCCGTCGAAGCGATCAGGCTTCTGCGCGCGCGCGGCTTTCGTGTGAATATCAACACCACATTGTTCGATGGCACATCGCCGGACGAGGTCGGCGCATTCTTCGACTATGTAACCGACGAGCTTGACGTCGAAGGCATCACCGTGTCGCCCGGCTATGCCTATGAGCGCGCGCCCGATCAGGAACACTTCCTTAACCGGAAAAAGACAAAAGAATTGTTCCGTTCGATCTTCAGGCTTGGCCGAGGTAAGCGCTGGAAGCTCAGCCACTCCTCGCTTTATCTCGATTTCCTGGCCGGCAACCAGCAATATCACTGCACGCCCTGGGGCAACCCGACGCGCAACATCTTCGGCTGGCAGCGCCCCTGCTATCTTCTCGGCGAGGGCTTTACATCGTCGTTCAAAGAGCTGATGGAAAGCACGGACTGGGATCGATACGGCACCGGCAATTACGAGAAATGTGCTGATTGTATGGCCCATTGCGGCTACGAGCCGACAGCCGTCAACGATGCGGTCGCCAATCCTCTTAAGTCGTTCCTTGCGGCGATCGGAAAGATCAAGACTGACGGCGACATGGTCCCCGATATTTCCCTTGAGCATCAACGAGCCGCCGAGGATGTGTTCGAAAAGGTGGTGACGGAGGCTGCCGAAGAGAATCGAGATGACGGCAAGGAAGGCGCAACGTCCGTCTATAAATCGAAGGCGGTTGCCTAGGGCATTGTTTGATCTTACGGAGCCGACCCAGCAGTTCGGAGGCTAGGGCCTCTTTCGACCCTATTAAGTCATCACCAGCCAGTCCCCCCCTCCGTATCCCGACTAGATCGGGTGGTCCTGAGGGGGGAGCTGGCTGGCTTCGTTTGATCGAAATTGGCTCTAGTCGCTCGACATCGGGCTCCAATGATGCTTTCAAAGAGGCCCATTTTTACAAGCCTATCGAGGCCACTGGTCGGAGTATCTGCACATCACGCAACCGAACATGCCCTCGCAGCATCGTAGCTGCTGCATGCCTTCGATATCGCCTCGATATGACGGTGGTCGGTGCCACAGCATCCACCCAGCACGTTGAGCCAGGGCATACGGCGACGCAGGCGTCCATACTGCTTGCCGAGTTCATCGGGACAGCCGTCATCCAGTTCGTCAGCCTCGTCCAGCTCGTCATGGCTCCTGGCCGAGGCGTTGGCGCGAAGCCCGCGGATGCGTTTCAGCCAAGGCTCGCCGAATGTCAGCGCATGATCGAAATGGGTTGGGTGGGCACAGTTGATCATGTAGTAAGCGGGTGCGGCATCAGTCGCGGAATCGACAGCTTGGATTGCCTCACCGAGGCGATCACCGGTAGGCAGACAGCCGTCGGTCTCCACCGTGAAGGAAATCACAACAGGCAGATCGGCCTTGCGGGCGGCGCGAGTGAGTCCGATGGCTTCCGGAATGTTGGTCATCGTCAGCCCGGTCACCATGTCGGCCGCCGTCGCGGCGAAGGTTTGGACTTGCTCCCGGTGGTACCATTCCGCCTCGAATTCGGTCATGACATCCCTGGGATCATAGCCATCACCGCGTGGCCCGATGCAGCCGCTGATGACCATCGTTGCGATCTTGTCCGCATGAGCATGACGAATATCTTCGAGCATGACGATGGCCTGCCGATTCGCTTCCGCAAGCGCTTGGCGCGAATAGCCAAGCTTCTCCCCCCAATCCGCACTCGCCCGCCAGGTCACGCTTTCCAAAATGAAACCCGAATCACGGGTCTTGGCGACCGGCATGTAGGTCTCGAAGTAGCGACGCAGGATCTCTCGCCCCTTCGCATTCTTCAAAAGATCAAAAGCAGCAAAGTAGGGAAGCTCGAGTCCCTCGTGAAAAACCAAGGCGGTCTCGATACCTCCATCCATCAAAAACAGCTCACCGGCAAACTGCGGCAAGGCGCTTCGATAGCGTCCCATCTAGTCTGTCCTTTCGTCTATCGGCAGATTTCGTTCTTCTATGTGGAAAGGTTTAGACTGCTCGTTTTTCAGATTGACATCGGTACCGCTTGAATTGGGTTTCAATTGTTTCAAACCCGCTGCGAACCGCGGATAGGAGATTCGAGCCCCCATCACTGCGGCCACGAAGCCTCTCTGCTATTCCCGTAAAGAGAAAATTTCTTGAAATCTAACAATTAAAAGTTGAGAAAATTGAACCTTTTTTATAGCATGTAACCTCAATTAAAGATCGAACAGTTGCTATCGAGAAAGAGATCAGGCCGCTATGAATTGCGTTACAACGACACAGACCATTTTGATCGTCGATGATAGTGATGATGACTACGATGCGACAGTTCGCGCCCTGGTCAGAGGCACGAACCTGAAGAACCCTGTCCATCGCTGCGAGAACGGCAAGGATGCCCTGGACTACCTTTTCCGCCGCGAGCGCTATGAGGCCTCCGGGACAGCCCCGCGTCCGGGAATCATTCTCCTCGATCTCAATATGCCCGGCATTGATGGTCGGAAGGTCCTAGGCGAAATCAAAAGCGACCCGAACCTCAAAAGCATCCCGACGATCATCATGACCAACTCCGATGATGAGCGGGACATCAATGCCTGCTACGACATGGGAGCCAATACCTATGTCCGAAAGCCATTGAACTGGGGAAGCTTTCTCGAGGCAATGTCGCGTCTCAAGGAATATTGGTTCGAGATCGCCGTGCTGCCGAAATCCTGATCCGGGCATGGCAAACAGGGAAAATCGCTTCACTCGCGATCAGTCTTGAAGGCTGCCGATCTCCCCCTGCCTCAGCTTGAGCGCCGACAACTGCAGCGCAAAGCCGTCATTGATATGGTCGAAAGTCGTCTCCATCGCGATACGCCAGTCTCCGGTGGCAATGGCATCGACCAGCTCCATGTGATTGCCGAGGGATTGGGAAAGGTCGATTTCCTCGATCGTCGCAAAGAGGTGAAATGCGACCGTCCGGTTCCAGACATGGTCGAACATATCGAGCAATTGGCCGTTGCCGCATAGGTCGACGATGCTTCGGTGAATCGCGCGATTGGCTGCAAAATAGGCTTGCACCGTATGGGATGTGAGTTTTTCTTCCCGTTCGATGATCTCGCGCAACTCGGTATTCTTCCGGACATCATTCCGGCCTGCAAGAATCCGGGCGGCCTGGCCTTCGATCGCCGCACGAACGTCGTAGATCTCTTTGACCTCATGCTCCGACAGGCGGCGCAGCATGAATCCGCCACGGGGCGAGGTGACGAGAACGCCCTCCTGCTCCAGACGAAGCAGCGCTTCCCTAACCGGAGTCCTGCTGATTTCTAGCTCGGCTGCCAGCTTTTCCTGCACAAGCTGATCATGCATGCCAATGTCGCGGCTCAAGATCGCATCGAGGATCTGCTGATAGACATCGTCCGCAAGGCGCCGACGCTCGGTTTTGATGCTTTTTAAAGCCAAGGCCCGCATCCGCCGCGGAACTGACAATCCTTTGTCTGTCTGGCCGTGATCACAATGTCCCCGTCACCATTTCATATTGCGCACCTCATGGATACTGAATACAGTATACGGCTGAATGGGGGAGAACAAGACATGTGTGGAATCGCCGGAAGAATTCTGTGCATGCCCGGCCGTGTGGGAAACGACCTCGTCGAGTTGATGGATGCACAACGCCATCGCGGCGCCGACAGTACCGGCTTTGCAATCTATTCTGCAGCACGTGATGACGGCTATATCATCCGGGGCATGGGCTTTGATAAGTCGAACCTCGATGCAGATCTGGATGAATTTCGGACGATCCTGAAAGCGCATGATGCGGACTTCATTGAGGAACCGGCCTTCGTCATCGATGACAGCCGGCATTACTGTCTACGTGCTGTCATCTCCGATCCACGGGACCTGGCGAGGTGGATAGAGGATGCGGATGGGCTCGCCAGCCGGTTCGAGGTGCAATCCTGCGGCCGGTCGCTGGAGATCATCAAAGATGTCGGCGGCTCCCTCGAGGTCGCCGAGAAGCATGGTGTCCACGACCTTATCGGCAGCCATGGTCTTGGCCATGCGCGCCTCGCAACCGAGAGCTCGGTGCTCCCCAATGCCAGCCATCCCTTCTGGGCACGGCCTTTTGCGGATGTCGCCATCGTTCATAATGGTCAGATCACCGACTATTTCACCTGGCGCGATCGGCTGGAGCGGCAGGGATACCGCTTCCTCACCGAGAACGACAGCGAGTTGATCGCCGTCTGGGTCTCCGACCAAATGCGGCAGGGCCTCTCCATGGACCAGGCGCTAAAAAAGTCGATAACCTCCATCGACGGCGTCTTCACCTACATGATCGCTAACGAAAACGGCATCGGCTTCGCCAAGGACCGCTTCGCCATGAAGCCGCTGGTGGTTGTCCGCCAAAACGGCGAATTCGCTGCCGCCACTGAGGAACAGGCAGTCCGCCGCATCAACGCCGACGAGTGCGAGGTCATCAACTATGACGGCCCCAGCCTCACCGAGATTTGGTCGGTCAACAACCGGAGGCTTGCCGCATGAGTGCCGGTGGCGCGGCCTCGCCGTTGACCATCGACGCCGGTGATCGCCATATTCGCGAGATCAGCGAGGAGATCCGGGCGGCCGTCGCCACGGGCAGCCCGGTGACCGTCAAAAACACCCTTTCCCGCCACAATCTCGGAATCGGTCTGCCACCGGGCGCGACCCTGCGGTTCGAAGGCAGTGTGGGGTATTACTGCGGCGGGCTGAATACCGGAGCGGTGATCCAGATCGAGCGCAATGCCGGCTGGGCATTGGGGGAAGGCATGTCGGCGGGGCATATCACGGTGAATGGATATGCGGGCATGTCCTGCGGGGCAGCCATGACCGGTGGGACGATCCATGTCAAGGGTGATGCCGGTCCCCGCTGCGGCGTGGCGATGAAAGGCGGCAACATCATCGTCGAAGGAAAAATCGGCTACCAGGCAGGCTTCATGGCCCATGCTGGCAAGATCATCGCGCTTGGGGGTGCGGGCGCTTCTTGCGCAGATGCACTCTGGCAGGGTGAGATCTGGGTCGCGGGCGAGGTCGAGAGCCTCGGTGTCGACGTGAAGTTGGTCGAGCCGACGGCGGAGCAAGTCGCGGAAGTCGACGAGGTTCTCGCCCCCCTGGGCCTGGCCGACAGCTCCAGAAGTTGGAAAAGAATGGTGTCGGGCGAGCGCCTTTGGTACTTCGAGAGCCGGGATGCGAATGCATGGCTGATGATCTGAACGAGCCCTACCAATACCCCTTCGACATGCCGTCCGAGGATGACGTGAAGTTCGGGGACGGCGCGATCACCAATCGGCCCGCCGGCCTTCCTGCCTCCTATGAGGAAGGCGGGTCGACAAGGTGGACTCCGGATGCCATTGCCGAGGTGCATGCGCTCGCCCAGCTCGGCCGGTATCAGGTCCGGGGCTACAACACCTTCAACAAACAGATGCCCACTTTCGACGACCTGACCTTCGTGCCGGCGACCATGACGCGCCTGCCGCTGGAGGGCTATCGCGAAAATTGCGACACCACCACCGTGCTCGGCGCTGGACGCGGCTTGGTGGAAAAGCCGCTTGAGCTGAAAATCCCGATTTATATCGCCTCCATGTCTTTCGGGGCGCTGTCGGCGAGTGCCAAGGCCGGCCTCGGCTATGGGGCGTCCAAGGTCGGCACCATGACCTGCACCGGCGAGGGCGGGATGCTCGAGGATGAGCGCGAGGCGTCTAAGACCCTGCTCTACCAGATGTCGCCGGCCCGCTACCGCATCGATCTCGATCATCTCAGGCGCGCGGATGCATTGGAAATCGTGGTCGGCCAAGGTGCCAAGCCCGGCACTGGCGGCCTGCTCCTCGGCATGAAAGTGTCCGAGCGCGTCTCCAAGATGCGCACGCTTCCCGAGGGCGTCGACCAGCGCTCCACCATCCGCCACCCGGATTTCCTCGGCGCCGACGATCTCGCGGTGAAGATCGAGGAACTGAGGATTGCGACCAACTATCAGGTCCCGATCTTCATCAAGATGGGGGCGACCCGCCCGCGCTTCGATGTGGCGATCGCCGCCAAGGCCGGCGCCGACGTGGTCGTGGTCGACGGCGCCGAAGGCGGCACCGGGGCATCCCCGGAGCTGTTGCTCAATCATACCGGCATCCCCACCATGAGCGCGATCCGGGCGGCGCGGGAAGCGCTGGATGAGTGCGGCATGACCGGCAAGGTCGACCTGGTGGCGGCAGGCGGCATTCGCTCCGGCGTGGATGCCGCCAAATGCCTCTCCCTTGGCGCTGATGCCGTGATGATCGGCAATGGCGCGATGATGGCCTTGGGCTGCAACTCGCCCCGCTATCTCGGGGATTATGAAAAGCTCGGCACCACCCCCGGCGCATGTCACCACTGCCACACCGGCCTTTGCCCCGTCGGCATCGCAACCCAGGATGCCGAGCTGGAAAAACGCATGCATGTCCCGGCCGGCGCCGAGCGCGTGGCGCGCTACCTCACGGCCATGACCATGGAAATCACCTCGCTTGCCAAAGCCTGCGGCAAATCCTCGGTGCATAATCTCGAAGTCGAGGATCTGAGGGCGCTTTCCTTCGAAGCCTCCGCGTTTACCGGGGTGAAGATGGCGGGCATCGATCGGCCGTTTGCGTGGTCCTGAGCCTCCGCCGGCTCTTTCAGAGGGCATAGAAGACCTTCGAAAATACCAGTCTTTCTCTAGCTATCGAGTTCGTTTGGCTTTCTGGCCTCGCGAGACTGATAGAAACGAGATAGTCGGCTGCGCACTGTTGCTTTGCCACACTCAGAAGGATCGCGGCAGGCTCTCAAACGGCCGTATAGGGTCAACCTGCCGGCTCCGGGAAAGTTGCACAAGAAAAACCAAAGCTTGTCGGGAAGGCAATCACAGTTGTAGCTTCGAACAATAATCAATTGGGGAGCAATGATGTCTGAGACGAAAAAGATGCTCGATCCTGACCCCAGGGTCTGGGATTTCGAAACCGAATACGAACTAGGGCAAGACAATGTTCGCCCATTCGGTCTCGACATTCATAACCCGGTCTTTCTTATCTCCAGTGTTCTTATTGCAGCATTCGTGCTCATTTCGTTGGCCAATCAGGAAGCTTCGGCGGCATTTTTCGGATGGCTGCGGCCTTGGCTGACCAGCACCTTCGACTGGTTTTTGGTGCTCTCCGTCGATGCGATTACGCTGTTCTGTCTGGCGCTGATTGTTCTGCCCGTCGGCTCGGTGAGGATCGGCGGGAAGGACGCGAAGCCGGATTATTCCTATGCTGGCTGGATCGCGATGATGTTCGCAGCCGGCATCGGCATCGGCCTGTTGTTCTTCGGTGTGCTGGAGCCGACCTACTACAACTTCTCCGAAGAAGGGGCTGCGCATCCGCTCGGCATCGACGATCAGACGCCCGGCAATGCTTATATCGGCGTCGTCGGCACCATTCACCACTGGGGCCTCGAAGGCTGGGCGGTCTACGCGGCAGTCGGGCTAGCTTTGGCGATCTTTTGCTACAATCTCAACCTGCCGCTGACCCTCCGCTCGGCCTTCTACCCGATTCTCGGCGAAAGAGTCTGGGGCTGGTGGGGCCATATCATCGACACGCTTGCCGTGTTCGCGACGCTGTTCGGTCTGACGACGTCGCTCGGGCTGGGCGCACAACAGGTGGCAGCCGGCCTCTACGAGGTGTTTGGTATCGAAACGAGCAACACGGTGTATGTGCTGCTCATCATCGGCATTACGATCATTGCGCTCGGCTCGGTGCTGATGGGCATGGATGCGGGCGTGAAGCGGCTTTCCGAGATCAACATGGTCATGGCGGTGGCGCTGTTCTTTTTCGTCCTGTTCGTGACGGGCGTCGGCACCGCGATCTCGCGGTACTTCAGCGTCATGGTTGACTACCTGATCCTGCTTCCAGCGTTTTCCAATCCGTTCGGGCGTGAGGATACCAGCTTTTTCCACGGCTGGACGACGTTCTACTGGGCCTGGTGGATCTCCTGGTCGCCGTTCGTCGGCATGTTCATCGCCCGTATTTCGAAGGGGCGCACGGTACGCGAGTTCGTGCTTTGCGCGCTGATCGCACCGACACTTGTCTGTGCGCTCTGGATGTCTACTTTCGGCGGTGCCGCGATCGACATGCTCAATGCTGGCGGTGCCGAAGGCGTCAAGGCGACCGTGGTCGACAGCTACAAGCCTGAAGGCGCCCTGTTCGGCTTCCTGAGTGAGCTTCCGCTCTATTCGATCATCGCGCCGCTTTCCCTGGTGTTGATCGTGATCTTCTTCGTCACCTCGTCCGACTCCGGGTCGCTGGTGATCGATACGATCACGGCGGGCGGTAAGATGGATGCGCCGGTGGTGCAGCGTGTATTCTGGTGCACATTGGAGGGGCTGGTCGCGATCGCTCTGCTGCTGGGCGGCGGGTTATCGGCGCTTCAGGGTGCGGCAGTGTCGACCGGTATCCCCTTCACGATCGTGGTGCTGGTGATGTGCTACTGCCTCTGGCTCGCCCTGAGAGCGGAGCGTGCCAAGCTATAAAACAGGGAACTGCGAGCGGCGGGTCGTCCGATCCGCCGCTCGCAGCGAACAAGAACCCGTTATGTGCTCGACGCTCCAAGCGATGTGTTTGCGGGTTCATGCCCGGCGGCGATGGCGAAGCTGAACACGCAGTCGCCCAGCAAGAGACCATTCGACGGCTCATAGAACTCAGAGCATTTTCCGACCAAACGGAGCCTCTCGATAGTCCCTTACCGGCCCGACGGGCTTTCCTTTGGTGACAATTTCCTGCGCCCCGCAATCTTGAACCGCTCCGCCGTCCCGTATTCCCGCCGGCCAACACCAGCCACGAAGTCGCCGAAGACCGGGCCATGCTTGAACAGGTGGCCGGAGCAGCCGCCGGCCAACAACACATTGTCATGCCTTGGATGCCAATCCACGATGAAGTGGGTGTCGGGTGTCAAAATGATCTGGTTGAACTTGCTGTCGACCACCTTTTCGCCGACCAGGCCAGGCAGGCGTTTTTTGATGTAGCGGCGGGTTTTGGCGAGGGTTTCTTTTTTGGCGAAGCGCTCGTCATTGTCGAGGTCGATCACATCCGGGATGACCACGGCCGCCTTGACCCCTGAGCCTTCGACCGAGGGGAGGCCGAAAGAACCTTCGCCGTGGTCGATCCAGCAGGGCATGCGGTCCTGGTCGAAGGCGGTGTCGCCGTCCGGGGTGGAGGTGTAGAGGACGTTAATGCCGACGATCTGCGTGATCGGCTTGATGGTGCGGGGATACATGTCAGCCATCCACGCCCCCGTGGCGACCACGACCAGGTCCGCCTGGAGCGGTTTTTTGTCGAGATACAGCTTTTCGTCGGCATCGGTGGTGACACGTCCGCGGCGCACCCTGCCGCCGGCCCGCCTGAACAGCTCGACCCCGGCCAGCACGGCCCGGTGGGCCATGACCATGCCGGATTGGGGCTCAAAGAGAGCATACCCGATGCTGGCAGCATCGAACTGGGGAAACCTGGCGGAGACGTCCGCCGGCGTGAACTTGTGGTACGGAACACCCACCTTGTCGAAGGTTTCGACCGTCGCGTCTTCCCAGTCGCAATGGCCTTCGGTCGCGAGGATCAGCGTACCGCACTCATAGTACAGCGTCTGGCCGATTTCCGCCTGCATTTCCATCCAGCGCAGGCGCGATTCCATGGCCCAGCGCGTATAAAAAGAATCGCGGCCGGAGATCGCGCGGATGATGCGGTTGCAGTCGGTCGAGGAGGCGCGGGCATGGCCGGGTTCCCAGCGGTCGATCAGCTCGACGCGTTCGCCGCGGCGGACAAGCTCCAGGGCCGTCATCACACCGGCGATACCGGCACCAACCACCACCACGCCGGGCCGCGCCATCGGCAAATTCCTCTTGCAAAACAACCCCTCGATTGCATACTGTATCCTGAATACAAAAAAGCTTCAAGAATGGTACAGGCGAGGAACAGGCGGTGACGAGCAGCGAATTCAGCCTTCCGGAAGGCACCCATACGGTCGCGATGGGGCTGGGCGATCTCAATGGCATCATGCGCGGCAAGCGGATCCCGTCCTCCCATTGGGACACCATCTGTGCATCCGGCAATGCGTTCTCGATCGCGCTGTTCGCCATCGACATGACCTCGGATGTCTGGGACACGCCTTATGTCAATTTCGACAATGGCTATCCCGACATGCATATGTTCCCGATCACCCAACCGGTGGCGCTTCCCTGGGAGCCGGGCGTTGCCGCCTGCTTTGCGCGGGCGGAGGGCATGGACCACAAGCCGGTGCCGATCGATCCGCGCAATGTCCTGCTGCGCCAGGTGGAGCGGGCGGCGTCGATGGGCTACAGCGTGCAGGTGGGCACGGAGCTGGAATTCTACTTGCTCGATCCGGAAACCAAGCAGCCTCGCGATGAAGGCATTCAGGTCTACGGCCTCGACCGTGCCGCCCAGCTCGAGCATGTGCTGGGCCCCATTCGCCAGCAGATCAACGAGGCCGGCATTCCGATCGAGCAGTCGAACCCGGAATATGCGCCGGGGCAGGTCGAGGTGAACATCCGCTACGGCGATGCCCTGCTGGCGGCCGACCGGGTGGTGATGTTCCGCTCCCTGGTGAAGCAGCTCGCGATGCAGCACGGCTATCACGCGACCTTCATGGCCAAGCCGTTCTTCGAGCAGTCAGGCAACGGCTTTCACACCCATTATTCCCTCTGGAAGGACGGGCAGAACGCGTTCTCCGACGACGGCAGACTGAACGGTCTCGGCCGGAATTACGTTGCCGGGCTGCAAAAGCGCATGGCGGAGAGCGCGATTTGCGGGGCGACCACGCCCAATGCCTATCGCCGCCGCCAGCCTTTCACCTTCTGCCCCACCAATACCACCTGGGGCATGGACAACCGCACGGTCGGCATTCGCATCATCGAGGGTTCGCCGAATGCGGTGCGGGTGGAGAAGCGTGACGGCAGCGCTGACTGCAACCCCTATCTGATGATGGCTGCCGAGATCGCGTCCGGTCTTGACGGCATCGAGCAGGGGCTGGAGCCCTCGACCATGACCGAAGGCAATGGCTATGAGGCCGAGGATGCAGAGGCTATCCCTGCCGACCTCGGCACCGCGGTCAGGCTCGCGCGGGATTCCGAGTTTCTAAAGGAACTCTGCGGGGCCGATATGTATGAGCTGATGCTGCAGCAGGCCGAGCGTGAGATCGAGTTCATCGGCGCCCAGGTCACGCCGCTGGAGCTTGAACGCTACCTCGGGAATTTCTGACCAGTGCGACTGGCCCGCGTTACCGGCACGGTGACCGCAACGGTCAAGGAACCTGGCCTTACGGGCATGAAGCTTCTGGTCGTCGATGTCGAGGACGGCAGCAGCAGCGTGCTGCAGCGGTCACTTGTCGCGGCAGATGCTGCCGGGGCGGGCGTCGGGGACATGGTGCTGCTGGTCGAAGGGTCTGCCGCGCGCCTGGCGTCGAACGCCGCCTCCTTGCCCATCGATGCCGCGATTGTCGCCGTGATCGACCATGTCGAGCTGGCGGGGCCGGCTCCCGTTACAAGAACCTCCAGAAAAAGGAAACCGTAATGGCAAAACCTGTCAGCGGCCAGATGGCCTTGGGCATGATCGAAACCCGCGGCCTGGTCGCCTCCATCGAAGCGGCCGATGCCATGGCAAAGGCCGCGAGCGTCACCATCATCAGCCAGACCAAGGCCGGCGGCGGGCTGGTCGCGACGCTGGTGCGCGGCGAGGTCGGGGCGGTCAAAGCGGCAACCGATGCAGGCTCGGTTGCCGCGAACAAGGTGGGCGAGGTCGTCGCAGTCCACGTGATCCCGCGTCCTCATGATGAGCTCGAGCCGATCATAGACGGCCTTGCCGGCTCATCGGCCGAATAGCGCCCGAACAGTCATGAAAGCCTGACCCCATGACCGCCGGTCATTTCGTGGACTTCGCGGAGGCCGTGGCACGGCAAGGCGCGCCTGCGCCAATAATGGTGCCGGCGTTCAAGCGCGTGACGGTCCTCGGCGGCGGGCTGGATGCCCGGATGATGGCGGCGCTCTGCCTGGCGGAAGAGGCCGAAGTCACCCTTTTCTCGGCTTACGGCGCCGAGCTGGATGTGATCCGCGCCGCAGGCTTCATCGCGCTGCGCGACGCAGGACCGGTTGGTGCCTATCAGATCGATCGGGACGACGCGCCATCGATCCGGACCACCATGGAGCTGGATCGCGCGGTCGCCGGCGCCGAGGTGATTTTTCTCACCGGTCCGATCCACAAGCAGCGCACCTATGCGATGGTCCTCGCGGACCATCTTCAGGACGGGCAAGTGCTGGTCCTGGCTCCCGGCCGGACGTTCGGCGCGCTCGAGGCGGCCTGGCTGCTCCGGGTGGGCGGCAGCAAGGCTGATGTTACCATCGTCGAAGCAGGCGGCCTGCCCTACTGGATCAGAGCCGAGGGCGCTCGTCTCCACTTGTCAAGGAAGGCCGGCGGCCCAGCCTCGGCTCCCGCCGCAACCTTGCCTGGCGGGCGCGAGGCGGTGCTGAAGGCGCTGCAGCCTTACCTACCGAACACCGAGCCGGCGATCAGCAGCCTGCATGGGAGCTTTGCCGATGGCAGCGGTGTGGTCGAGGTGCCGGCGCTGCTGCTCGGCGGCCCGCTGATCGGGGATGGCCGGCCCGACGTGCCGATGGGCGGCGTTCCCCTTGCCGAGAACGAAACGTTTCGTGCCTTGATCGGTGACCGGCACCGGACCGTCATTCAGCTGCTCGCCGACGAGCGTGCCCATGTCGCCAGCGCCTTCGGCGTGCGCAATCTGCCCTTGGTCGAGGATTGGCTCGACATCCATGCCGGATCTCCGAAAGGTGACGGCAGCCGACCGGTTCCCTCCCCTGCCGAGGCGGCCTCGCTGCTGCGTGATGCAACGATTGGCTCGCTGGTTCCGCTAAGCTCCGCCGCAAAAGTTGCCGGGCGGACCGTTCCCGTAACCGAGGCGATGATCACGCTTGCCTCCTCGATCCTTGATGCGGACATCGCCAGTGCCGGACGCAAGCTCGACACCATCGGCATCCGAGCTGACAACGTTGATGACATCCGGCGGATCATGGACGGCATGATGATGGCCGGGCCGGCCAGGGCTGAACGTTGATGGATGCGGACCTCGCCTCCAGGGCGGCAGCCAGGCGGGCTGCGAAAACGGCGTTCGAGGCGTATCGGCAATTTCTCGGCACCGATCCCCGAGAGATCGACTCCATGGTCGATGCCATGGCGCGCGCGATCGAGCCGGAGGCAAGGCGCCTGGCCGAGCTTGCGGTCGAGGAAACCGGCTACGGCAATGTGCGGGACAAGCGGGTCAAGAATCTGTTCAATGCGCTCTCGGTCGCCGACTATCTGAGGGAGATCACCGCGCTCGGCCTGCTCTGGCGGGACGACGCCACCAAGATCGCCGCGATCGGCGAACCGATGGGGGTTGTCGCGGCGCTCATCCCGGTCACCAACCCCACCTCCACCATCATCTACAAGGTGCTCTCGGCGGTGAAGGCCGGCAATGCGATCGTCTGCGCACCTCATCCGCGCGGCGTTCGCTCGGGCATTGAAACGACGAAAATTCTATCCGAGGCGGCGGAGCGGCTGGGCGCGCCCAAGGGGCTGATCCAGTGCCTGGATCAGGTGACGCTGGACGGCACGGCCGAGTTGATGCGCCACCGCCGTACTTCGATCGTGATGGCGACCGGCGGGCCGGGCATGGTGCGCTCGGCCTATTCCTCGGGCAAACCGACGCTCGCGGTGGGGGCCGGCAATGTGCCCTGCTATGTCCACGCATCGATGGCGGGGGACCTTGCCGAAGTCGCCGAGCAGATCGTCACCTCCAAGAGCTTCGACTACGGCACCGCCTGTGTCTCCGAGCAATCGGTGATCGCGGACAAGGTGATTGCCCGGGATCTTCGGCATGAGCTCCGTCTCGCCGGCGCTTATTTCTGCACGTCGGCCGAAGCGGATCGGCTGGCCGATGTCATCTTCTCGGACGGCGGGACCATCAACCCCGATTTCGTCGGCCAGTCGCCGTCACGTCTGGCCGAAGCCTCCGGCTTCGCTGTCACACCCAAGACACGCTGTCTGATCGCCGAGCAAACCGATATTGGGCCGAACGCCCCGCTCTCCGCCGAAAAGCTGAACCCTGTGCTGGCCTTCTACGAGGCAGGCGACGAGGCCCAAGGGATCGATCTTGCCATGCAAGTCGCGACGTTCGGCGGTTGGGGACACACCGCGGTGATCCACAGCCATGATCCGAATGCCGTTGCCCGCTACAGCCGCATCCCGACCGGGCGGGTCCTGGTGAACACGCCGGCCATCATGGGCGGCATGGGCTACTCCACCGATCTCGAGCCGAGCTTCATGCTCGGGACCGGCACCTGGTCGGGGTCCATGACTTCGGACAATGTCACCGCCCTTCATCTGATCAACATCAAACGCGTCGCCTACGAAAGCCGCCCCTGGCGCGACATCTACGACGATTACGGCGAGGTGGTATGACCACCTCATGGACTTTGCGTTGTCGCCCGGTGGCACTGTTGCGACGAGGCCGACCACGCCATCGAGGTAACCGCAGTGTCCGTTGATACGACCACCATCCGTGCTCTGATGCAGATCGACAATCTGCAGCCGAAATTCGCCGCCTATACCGGAGCCACGGTGCAAGGCTCCGTGCCCCTCTCCGGCGATACTGTCCTGATCGGCGAGCTGGCGCCGGGCAATGGTGTGTTTTCTCTGATTGACCGCGCGCTCAAGGCAAGCTCGGTCGAGGCGACCACCCAGATCGTTGAGCGCGAGTTCGGTTTTTTTATCCTGAGATCCCCCTCCAACGCTGAAGTCAGCGCGGCTCGGGATGCGATCCTGGACGAGCTTGGGGCCGGCATGTCTGACCGGGTCAAACCAAGCATCGCGTCGATGCAGATTATCACCTCGGTCGAGCCTTATCAGGCGCAGCTCTTGAACAAATGGCGAAAGGGCGCGCTTCTCGTTCCTGGGCAGACGCTCGGCATCCTTGAATGTCAGCCGGCCGCCTATATTTCGATTGCCGCCAATGAGGCGGAGAAGTCGGCGGAGATCGACATCGTCGAGGTGCGCGCGGTCGGCCGGTTCGGCAGACTGTTCATCAGCGGTACCGAAAATTCGGTCAAGGCTGCGATGGACGGCGCCGTCAGCGCGATCGAGGCGCTGGACGGCAAGGCAACCTGATCATGGGTGGGCAGCGGGTCATCGGTGCGGAACAGGTCGAGGAGGCCAGAAGCCGGGGCCGGCTGACGCTTGAAATTCTGCCCGGCGATATCGTCACGGCCCTCGCCGAAGAGACTGCAGCCCGCCTGGGATTGGCGCTGGTGCAAGGGCCGCTTGCCAGACCTGCGGTCGTTCGAACCGATGGGGCAACGGCGCTTCGCCGCGGGCTCTATCGGCGATCGCCCAAATGGGTGGCGCCCAAGCCGGCGATGTCCCGAGAAGTACGGCGTCTCGGCAAGCTCGCGTTGATCGGGGCGGGCGGTGTTGGCGGCAGCTTAGCACTCCTGGCTGCAAAGGCCGGCCTTGCACGCAACATCGCCTTGATCGACGTCACGCCGGGCCTCGCCGAGGCCATCGCCCTCGACCTCAACCATGCCGGCGGTATTTTCCGAACGGACAGCCACGCCATAGGCGGCGCCGACCTTGCCCTGGCGGACGGTGCCGATGTCGTCGTGGTAACTGCAGGCCGCCCGCGTACGCCGGGCATGACTCGCGCCGATCTCTTCAGCGCCAACCGCCGCGTAATTCACCGGGTGGCCGAGGCAATCAGGATCAACGCGCCGGACAGCATCGTCATCGTGGTCACCAACCCGCTGGACGAGATGACCACCGAGATGCTGCGCGCCACCGGCTTCCCGCGCGAACGGGTCCTGGGCATGGCCGGAACCCTGGACAGCAGCCGCTTTCGCCGAGCGCTTGCCAAGGCCGCAGGCGTCAGCCCTGCCGATGTCGAGGCCATCTGCCTCGGCTCCCATGGCGATGAGATGGTGCCGGTCGTTTCGAGGGCACGTATCAAAGACCGTCCCCTGGATGTCTTTCTGTCCGAAGACGCGATCCGGACCGCCGTCGACGATGCCGTCACCGGCGGCGGCCAGGTGGTAAGGTTGAGGAAAACCGGATCGGCCACGCTGGCCCCGGCCCAGGCGACGATCGAGCTGATCGACCACATCAGAGGAGCCCGCACCGGCCCGGTGCCTGCCTCGGTCCTGCTTGCCGGCGACTATGGGCTGTCGGATGTGGTTCTGGGCGTGCCGTGTCATCTCGGCAGCCGCGGGCTCATCAGGGTCGAGGAACTCGCTCTCACCGAAAACGAACACGCCGCTCTCAACATGGCTGCAGAAGCCATACGCGCTCGACTAGCGGAGCCAACGGCATGACCATCCAGACATTCAAATCCGGCGGACGCTTCGAGGAAATCGGGTCTTATGCCCGCGCCAAGCGCGTTGGCCCGTTCGTCTATATCGCCGGCACCACGGCGATCGAGCCTTCAGGCAAGCTGCACGCACCGGGCGACTGCTACGCGCAGAGCGTCTACATCTTCAAACGGATTGCCGACGCCCTCGCCGAAGTCGGCGCCGAGATGAGCCAGGTTGTTCGGACACGCGCTTTTCTTGCGGACATGGCGAGCGGAGCTGCCGCCTATGTGCGGGCGCATGGCGAGGTGTTCAAAGGGATCGACCCGGTCACCAGCGGTGTCGAAGCCGGCCTGACCCAGCCGGGTATGATGATCGAGATCGAGGCCGACGCCGTGATCACGGATACGAATGGTGAGATAAGCTTCTCATAAACAAGGGATTCTTCGTGAATCATCATCGGTAATGTTGGAATTGACCCCGGCGCCAGACGGTGTACTGTATACAGGATACAATCCTGACGAAGATCGGGCGCCAACGAACAAACATCAGGGAGCATCGACGACCATGTTGAAGACGCTAGCCATGTCGGCCGGAGCACTGTTCGCATCGCTCTTGTTAACCCAAGGGCCGGCAGCCCTTGCCCAGGATGGACCGATCAAGGTCGGTTTCATCGGCTCGCTCGCCTCCGATACGGGACGCAGCACGCTCCGCGGCGCACAGATTGCGATCGACGAGATGAACGAGGCTGGCGGCGTGCTCGGCGGGCGCATGATCGAGCTGATCGAAGCCGATACCGGCGAGGATGTGACCGAGGGCGTGAAGGCGTATGAGTATCTCGCCGAAACCGCCGAGGTCGACTTCATCATCTCCGGCAGCATCGACGACGTGTCCCTCGGCTGGCTGCCGCGCATGGTCGAATACAAGATCCCGACGCTGGATACCTGGACGTCCTATATCGGCATCATAGACAAGCTTGTCGAAGACTACGACGCCCACAAGATGTACTTCATGAACATTGCCTCGGACGAGGCGCTGGCCACCCTATATGTCGACTTCGGCAAGGACATCCTCGCCAAGAAGATGGGCTGGAGCAAGGTCGTCATCCTCCAGGAAGACACTGCTTTCGGCGGGGCGATCAACGGGCTGGTCTCGGAGCTGCTGGCGCCGGAGGCCGGCATCGAGGTGGTGGACACTATCGTCTTCGACATCGCCACGGTCGACTTCGCGCCGATCTTCAGCCGCGCCCAGGACAGCGGCGCCGACTTCATCTACATCATCTCCTCGGTCAACAGTCAGGTGGTCTCCTCGCAATATGTGAAGCTCCAGGTGCCGATGGCGATGACCGGCGTCAATGTCGGCGCGCTCGGCCAGGAATATTGGGAGGACACCGGCGGCGCCGGCGGCGGCATCTCGACGCTGAGCCCGGTCCCGTCGGTTGGCTTCGCGCTCGATCCGAAGTCCCAGGAATTTGCGGACAAGTATGAAAAACGCTTCGGCGACAGCCGGCCGAAATTCCCCCACTTCAACGGCTTCAACGCCTATTGGGGCATTCAGCAGGCGATGGCCGCTGCAGAAGAAGCAGGCGGATTCCAACCGCTGGACGGCTGGGTCGAGGCCATGCTGAACCAGGACATGACCCTTGAAAAGGACGGCGAAACCTGGCTCCGCTACGGCTTCTGGAAGCCCGGCGAGATCGAGGAACGCACCCAGCGCACCTACCCGCACAACGCCCGCTTTGACATCACACCACCCTACGATGACGGTGCGCCGTCGATGGTGGTGATTCAGTGGTATGAGGATGGCACGGCGCAGGTGGTGTACCCGGAAAAATTCGCCACCGGTGACTTCATCCTCCCCTCCTGGGTCTCACAGTAGTCAGGCAGGGCCCGATGCCGTTGCTTTGCCATGGTGTCACGTTGCCATCGGCGTCGACAGAAGCAGGCTCCCGTAAAGGCAGAAGGCCCCGCCTTCAGGGCCCAGCCCCTTGACACAAATACTTATTCAAGGGCTCTTGCTGAGCGGGCTGTACGCGCTGATCGCGATCGGCTTCACCATGATCTTCAGCGTCGGGCGGGTGCTCAATCTGGCCTACGGCGCCTATCTGATGATCGGCGCCTACGGCTATTTCTACATCGTCCAGACCTTGGGCTTTCCTAAACCCGCCGGCCTGCTTGTCGCCGTGCTGCTCGGCGTCCTCGCCGGGGTGACGAAGTATCAATTTCTGGTCAAGCGGCTGAAGGGCGACCATGTCGCGGTCGAGATTTCGACCCTGATCCTGGCGGTCGTGATTCAGGCCGGCATCGTGCTGCTGTTCAACGACAGTGCCAAGATCATGCACCCGATCATCCCGGGCGTCTGGCGGGTAAGCGGCGTTGCGGTGACCTACAACATCCTGATCGCCACGCTCGCGAGCTGGGCGATCCTCATCGCACTCTATTTCTTCGTCCAGAGAACCCACACGGGCCGGGCGATCCGCGCCGTCTCGATGGACGTCAAAGGCGCGGCGATCTCCGGCATCGACACCGATCGCATCAACCTCACCACCTGGGCGCTTTCGGGGGCGCTGGGTGCGATCGCCGGCGTGTTCTTCGCAAGTTACACCCAGCTCAGCCCGTCCATGTGGGTCGGCCCGCTGATCATCGCGGTCGCGGTGGTGATCGTCGGCGGCATCGGCAGCATCATCGGCAGCCTGATCGTCGCCCATATCATCGGCTTCATGGAGACCATCACCACCACGCTGGTGGCGGCCGAACTTAGAGGCGTCTTTACGATGCTGCTGATCATCGGCGTTCTGGTGATCGCGCCCAAGGGCCTGTTCGGCCGGGAAGAGCTCTGACATGGCCGCCACTATCACCAGGCGCCATCTCCTTCTCTGGTTTTTTTTCGTCCTTGGCATGTGCCTTCTGCCGTTGCTGGTCGGAAAAGGCACGCTGCGTACCGTCATCTTCGCGCAGTATCTCGCCATCTTCGCGATGAGCTGGGACTTCTTGTCCGGACGTACCGGCTATGTCAGTTTCGGTCATCCGTTCCTGATCGGCATCGGCGCTTACACGACGGCGATACTCTCCTACCGCTATGGCGTACCAATCGTCATAAGCATCCCCGCAGCGGTGCTGATGACGATGCTCGCCGGCACGCTGTTCTTCTTGCCTGCCCTTCGCATCCGCGGCACCTATTTCGCCCTGGTTACGCTCGCCTTCATGGAGCTGATGTACCAGCTCGTCCAGGTGATCCGCCCGGACATCACCGGCGGCACCCGCGGCATGTCCGGGATCGAAACCCTTACCTCGGGGGCGGTCAACAATTTCTACCTGTCGCTGGTTCTGATGGCGATCGTCGCTTTCGGTCTCTGGAGCTTGAGCCGCACCCAGCTCGGCACGGCACTGTCCGCCATCGGCATGGATGAGGACTCAGTGCGCGGCAGCGGGCTCGACACCACCAGGCTCAAACTGTTCGCCTTCATGGTCAGCGCTTTCGTCGCCGGCCTCGGCGGCGCTTTCTACGTGCATTACCTGGGCTCGATCGCACCGCGCGCTTTGTTCGACATCAATTTTCTGTTCACGATCATCGTCGCGGCGCTAATCGGCGGTGCGTCGACCATCATCGGGCCGATGGCAGGCGCATTTTTCCTGACGTTCCTTTTGGAGTATCTCCGCCCTCTCCTTCCAGGCGCCGAGCGCTATTTCATCTATGGCGGCATCGCTCTGGTTCTCTACGTCTATCAGCCCAAAGGGCTGTATGCGATCGCGACTGACGCGGTCGGGCGGTTTATAGGCAAGCAAAGAGTGAGGGGGTCCGGTGACCAGGCTGCTTGAGGTTGATCATCTGGTCAAACGTTTCGGCGGCCTGACCGCGACCAACGATCTCACTTTCCACATCGAGGAGGGCGAATCACTGGGCCTGATCGGCCCGAACGGTGCAGGCAAGACCACCGTCTTCAGCCTGATCATGGGTGAGCTCAGGCAGGATGCCGGAAGCATCCATTTTCGTGACCGCGAGGTTTCCAATCTTCCCACTCACGAACGCATCAAATCGGGCGTCTCGCGCACTTACCAGGTGCCACGCCCCTTCGCCGAGATGAATGTCGCCGAAAACATCCGGGTCGGGCTGATGCCGGACGATCTCTGGTCCATGCTGACCAGACCCCACGATCCCGAGGCCGAGCTGGCGCTGGCGAGAAGCGTCGGGTTCGAAGATGGGGATATCGATCGCCTGCCAAGCAAGCTCTCCATGGGCGATCTTCGAAAGCTGGAGCTGGCGCGAACGCTCGCGACCGAACCTGACGTTCTGTTGCTGGATGAGGTGTTTGCAGGCCTGACGGTCGGTGAGATTGCTCAGATCTCCGAACTCCTGGCCGCCAAGCGAAAGGAGGGCATGACTTTCATTATCGTCAGCCACGATCTCCGTTCCCTCGAGCCTCTGGTGGACAGGGTGGTGGCGATGTCCTTCGGACAGGTGATCGCCGAAGGATCCTTTCAGGATGTGACGAACGATGAAGGCGTTCGCTCCGCCTATCTCGGCAACTGAAAAACGGGGGAGCGGGCGTCGGCATGGCACTTTTGGACATCGACAAGCTAAGCGCCTTCTACGGCATGGCGAGATCCCTCCATGACGTGTCCCTCAGCGTGGAGGAAGGTGCTATCGTCGGCATTATCGGCCCCAATGGCGGCGGCAAGTCGACGCTCCTCGACAGCATCATGGGCTTGACCGAGACCACCGGCTCGATCCGCCTCGACGGCCAGGAACTGACCGCCAACAGCTCAGGAAAAAACGTGGCGCTCGGCATCGGCTATGCACCGGAACGCGCCCATCTCTTTCCCTTCATGAGCGTGCGCGACAATCTCCTGGTCGGGGCCTATTCGGCAAGGGACGGCATCGAGGAGCGGCTGGCGACGGCACATGATCTCTTCCCGATCCTGAAGGAGCGCGCGGATCAGGAGACCGCGACACTGAGCGGCGGCGAGCGCCAGATGGTTTCCCTCGGCCGGGCGCTGATGACCAAGCCGAAGCTTCTCCTGGTGGACGAGCCGACCATCGGCCTCGCCCCCAAAGTCTGTGCCGACATCGCAGCGGCTCTGAAACGGCTCAATCAAGAGCTTGGCCTGACCATCCTGATCACTGAGCAGAACGTCAATTTCGCCATGACGCTCGCCCAGCATCTCCACGTTCTGGAAACCGGTGAAATCCGTATGGGAGGCACGGTCGAGGCGCTGAAAGCCGATGCCGATCTGAAACGCGCCTATTTCGGCCAATGAGGCCGATCATTCCCAGCGTTTGCACTTTGCAAACCTAATCAAATTAGAACCGGCATCGGTCCATACGACCCTGGGAGCCCGAGCCTCACCCTTGCTCTTGGCGGACGGGCGGATTCCCAGGATCTCATGGACCAGTTAACCGAAGCTGTCAGATAAAGATGAACATTCGGTTAAGGTCTGCCGTCACAAGAGCTTCAGCAACACCGACACCGGACTAAAGCCGGGCCAGCGTCGCTGTTAGCGGCCATTCCCCGAAGGTCGAAGGCAGCAAGCTCCGGGCCGCCGCCGAAGGCATGGTCTGAGATCAGCGCAATTGTAGGCTTGGAAATGCGCGCTAGAGCACTTTTCGATCTTATGAAGCCACAACCAGGGCAGAATTGACTTTGGTCCATGGGATCCTTGGAATCCGTCCGTCCGTCTAGAAAGAAGGGGCGAGGCTGGGAGTCCCAGGATCCCATGGACCAGGAAGCCACCCTGACACACAATCATGAAGAAAAGATGAAGAGCTCTCTCTTCGAGGGCAAACCAGTGGCGGATCATCGAACGCACTTCGACACCAGGACACGAGACGATCGAAGCTGCGGTGATCTTTTCGGTGGCCGTTCGGCTTTCCGCCAGCCAAGCTGGTCATAAAAGCACGCCTTCTCTATATTTTATAGTTCAACGAAGGAAACAGGTAGATGATGGGGGCTGTCGGCGGAGAACGACATGGATTGCTTGCGGACTATGATCCGGGAGCGTTCTATTGCGAAATGCTGCGTCAGTCCGATGCCGGGCAGGCAGACATCGGCAAGCTTCTCCAGCGGATCGATCGCCTGAAGCCTAGATCCCTTCAGCGGCGCGCCAGGAACATCGAACGCGAACTCTTCAATCTCGGCATCACCTTCACGATCTACTCGCAAAAGGACTCGATCGATCGGATCTTGCCGTTCGATGTCATCCCGAGGGTCATCGCCCCAAAGGAATGGGCGGTGCTCGAGGCCGGGCTGAAACAGCGCCTCACCGCCATGAATCTGTTCCTGCATGATATCTATCATGAGCAGAAGATCCTGAACGACGGTGTCATTCCCAGGGAGCTGGTCCTTGGCAATGCCAATTACCGGCCGGAGATGCAGGGTGTTGATCTTCGCCACGGCACCTATATCCATATCTGCGGCGTCGACATCATCCGCGATCAGGAGGGTCAGTTTCGGGTCCTTGAGGACAATGGCCGCACCCCCTCCGGCGTGTCCTATGTCGTCGAGAACCGTCATCTGATGTCCCGGGCCTTTCCCGATCTGATAGAGGGCATTGGCATTCGCCCTGTCTCCAATTACGGCCAGCAGCTCCGTGACGCCATGGCCGAGATCGCCCCTTCAGGGATCGACGATCCGCAGATCGTGCTCCTGTCGCCGGGCGTCTACAACTCGGCTTATTTCGAGCATGTCTTTCTCGCCCGCGAGATGGGTGTTCCCCTGGTCGAGGGCAGCGATCTGATCGTCGACGATGATCTCGTCATGATGAAAACGACGGCCGGCCGGAAGAGAGTCGACGTTATCTACCGGCGGATCAACGACGATTTTCTCGACCCGGAAGTCTTCGAACCCACCAGCCTTCTTGGCGTGCCGGGTCTGATGCGGGTTTATCGAAAGGGCCGGGTGGCGCTTGCCAACGCCGTCGGTACGGGCGTTGCCGATGATAAGGCGATCTATGCCTACATGCCCCGCATTGTCAGATATTATCTCGACCAGGACCCGATCATTCCCAATGTCGAGACCCGGATCTGCCGCGAGCCGGATGCGCTTGGCTATACCCTCGATCATCTAGCCGATCTGGTGGTCAAGCCTGTCGGCGAGTCGGGGGGCTACGGCATCACTGTCGGGCCGAAAGCTAGCGCCGAGGAACTGGAGGCTTGCAGGAAGCAGTTGCTGTCGGATCCGGATAACTATATCAGCCAGCCGACCATCGGCTTGTCGGTCTGTCCGACGCTGGTGAAAGCGGGGCTCAGGCCCAGGCATGTGGATCTTCGGCCCTTCCTGATCACCGGCGCCGACACCTGGGTGCTGCCCGGCGGGCTGACCCGGGTTGCCCTGCGCAAGGGGTCGCTGATCGTCAACTCCTCCCAAGGCGGAGGCACGAAGGATACCTGGGTCCTTGACTAGCACGAGCCTGTTGTCCCGGTTCGCCGAGAACCACTTCTGGATGGCCCGCTATGTCGAGCGGGTCGAAAACCTGGCGCGCATTCTCGATGTCAACGAGACCTTCGCCCGCGACAATACCGGCGTTCAGGACTGGCTTCCGATCGTGCAGCTTCATGCCGACGACGAAGCCTTCTTCAACAAGCATAGGGAAGCCAGCGCCAAGGCCGTGGTGCACTTCTATCTGGTCGATCAGGACAATCCGAATTCGATCGTGCAATCGGTCAGGGCGGCGCGCGAGAATGCCCGCGGTCTTCGCCATCTGATCAGCATCGAACTCTGGACGCAGCTCAATGTCTTCTACAGGTGGCTGCGGGAGCTGAAGCGGCAGGACTACAACCCTGCCAACCTTTCGTCACTTTGCGCCCGAATCAAGGAGCACTGCCAGCTGCATACCGGCATCGTCGAAGGAACGATGTTCCGCGATCAGGGGCTGGTCTTCTATCTGATCGGAAAACAGGTCGAACGGGCGGATCAGCTTACCAGGCTGGTCGACATAAAATATCACCGCCTGCTGCCAATGGTCGGTGATGTCGGCTCGGCGATCGATGTCAGCCAATGGAATGCGCTGCTTCGATCCGCAGCCGCCTATCAAGCCTATCGACGCAGCCAGCCGAGCGGCATGACACCGAGGATGGTTGCCGGCTTCCTGCTGTTCAATCCCGGCTTTTCCAGGTCACTCACCACCTGTGTCCGCGAGATCGGGAAGCTGATCGACGAATTGGCGAACGATCCTGCCCTCGAGGGTGTCGTGCTCGAGACCGGCGCGCTTCGGGACCTGAAACGAAAAGTGACCCTTCCCATCGATCACATCATCGGCCACGGGCTGCATGAGTTCCTGGACGGGGTTCAGCTCGATTTTCAGAACCTCGGCCGGGAAATCGCCAACACCTATTTCGATCAAGCGGCCTCAGACCCAGCCCCTGCCGGTCAGGATCAAAGCCAAAGCTAGTGTCCTGATCGCGAAGTTCGTCCGATCTCATCGGCTTAACCTTTCGTCAACCCAACCGGGATAGAACTAACTTTGGTCCATGAGATCCTGGGACTCCGAGCCTCGCCCCCTCTACCGTCGGGCGGACGGATTCCCAGGATCTCATGGACCGGGAAACCACCTTGCCGCTCAATCTTGAAAAAAGAATGAAGAGAGGCGGTATCAGCGGCAAAGTTGGCGCCGGATCAAAGGACCGCTTTGGCACTCAGCCCGTTCGAAGCTTCAGTCGGTCCCATCATCCTCGATAGGGCGGACATCGACCGCGACATTTACCTGATGCTCGCCGCCGCCGACCATCACGCCATTGACCGGACTGACATCGCCGTAGTCACGCCCCCAGGCAAGGGTGATGTGCTCATCGCGGGGGATGAGATCATTGGTCGGGTCGAGATCCACCCAGCCATGGCCGGGACACCAGACCGAGAGCCAGGCATGGGAGGCATCGGCACCGACCAGCCTTTCCTGACCTTCCGGCGGATGGGTCAGGAGGTAGCCGCTGACATAGCGGGCAGGCAGGCCCTGCCTCCTGAGACAGGCGATCTGCAGATGGGCAAAATCCTGACACACGCCGCGTTTCAGACGCATCACCTCGTCCACCGGCGTCGAGACATCGGTGGCGCTGCCGTCATAGGCGAAATCCCGAAAGATGCGCGACGTCAGATCGAGCGCTGCCTCGAGCATGGGACGGCCGGGCGAAAAGGACGATCGGGCATAAGCGTGGACCTCCTCACCCGCCGAGGTGAACGGGGAGGCATAGAGATATTGCGCGACGTCGAGCATCGGCTTCGAGCTGTCGGCTCTGATCTGATCCGGGATCCGGTCCCAGGGCGCCGTCGCGCCCGGCTCGGGCGGCGGTGCGGTTTCGACGTCGATCAGGCTCCTGGCGCGGACGGTGAG
This sequence comes from Geminicoccaceae bacterium, assembly GCA_965204405.1. Classification (GTDB taxonomy): domain Bacteria; phylum Pseudomonadota; class Alphaproteobacteria; order Geminicoccales; family Geminicoccaceae; genus JANQPX01. The sequence continues at coordinate 1,392,499 of CBDBEN010000005.1, read as the reverse complement.
CGCTTCATGGGAGGTTTGCACGATCATGAAGGTCGTCGGGTTGCCGAAATAATCGACGCCGTCAGCGCTCACGGCGGGTGCCGGCTCGACCACCAGCGTGCTTCGGTGAGCCACCTGATGCGCGCAGGGCCGAGGTGTCATGTGCAGGAGGTGGTGGGAGATCGACACCGGCTGGCTGTAGACATAGTCCGTGACATGGCTGACGTCGTATTTCATATCAAGCCGCCCTGCAGCCCGACAAGGTGCCAGAACAACATCGGGTGGCTGTATGGATCCGTACAAACACCGGAAAAATCGGCATCAGAGTGGCGTTCCCAGCCAAATCGGGCCGGACTTGCCGAGCGGCTCGGTATGGCTGAAATAGCGATTGCTGACCGCATCCGAGATGGCGGCGAGATCCGTCTCGACCTCGGCCATCAGGGCCGATAGTGCCTTCCGCTCCCGCTGCCTGCCCGAAGGGACGGCAAGCTCTTGGAGATCACCGAGGTCGATCTTGGCGCGCAGGCGCATCAGCAATTGCTGCTCGTCGCTCAACCCTTCGCTTTCCGCATCGCGCGGCAGCGCGGCAAAGTGATCATTCAGTCGATCGAGCTGAAAGGTGATCGAGCGGGGATTGCTCGCATCGTTCACCAGGAGATCGATCACCAGCAAGGCCCGCGGTTCGGCAAGGTAGCGGGTACGGTAGGTCATGGCGCTGTGGCTGAGCTGTAAAGCGAGATCGAGGGCGGCTTCTTCGCTGTCACCGCACCGATCGGCGAGTCCCGCGGTCAATTTCGCCAAGAGACGCGCCCGCTCCAGCCGGCGTCCCATATCCAAAAGGCGCCAGCCGAAGCTGCGGGTCATGCTCTCCATCTGCACCCCGCTGAAGGCGGCGAGCATCCGAAGGACCTGATTGAGAAAATGCAGACATGCATTGGCGCCGCGATTGCCCCGGAGACGATAGGTTTCGGCGTTCCGATGGAGGTCTTGAAAAAGGCGCCAGGCATCGATCGACATGCGTTCACGCACCGAAATGGCGGTCTGCCGAAGATTGGCGAGCATGGCGCCAAGACTGTTGCCCGCCCCGCTGTCGAGGATCAGCATGTGCAGCGATCGCGCTACTGCCTCGGTGGTGGGATCGGCGAAATGTTCGGCCACCGTTTCGGAGAGGTGACCGTGGTCGATCATGAGATTGAGGAGTGCTTCGCGTACCACCGGATCGTCATTGCCGGCATCGGCGGTCGTGAGCGAAACGAGGCTTCGAACCAGCCTTGCCCCCCCTTCCGCCCGTTCGGCATAGCGCCCGAGCCAGAACAGATTGTCGGCAGCCCGGCTTGGAATGTTCTGCCCGCCGCGCTTGGGCTCCTGGGGCTGCTCCGACGGCAGGGGCCTGACGAAACCGTTTTGCCTGCCGTCCGCCAGCACCCAGCTATCCTTGCTGGCATCGCCCTGGCGCATGAACACGGCATGCGGGTCGTTATGCTCCGAGGTTCGCGTCAAACCGCCAGGCATGACCCGATAACCGTCGCCGGAAGCAGCGATATAGACCCGAAGGGCGATCGGCCGCGGCGCCAGCCGCCCCTCCTGCCAGCTCGGTGCCGTCGACAGGGTGATGAGATCCTGAGCGATGAACTCTTCGCCCTGGCGTTCGATCCGCTCCGCAAGCGCTTGGCGCTCTGTAGCGCCGAGTTCGGCACCGATGATTTGCTTTGGGACATTCTGCATGATCGAGCGCGAGGCGAAGGTCGGCCGAATCACGAGCTTGCTCAAATTGTCGAGCACGAAGCGGCGCCCCTCCTCCTGCCCGCACCACCAGGTCGCCGTCTGGGGCAGCAGCAGATCCTCGCCAAGAAATCTCTGGCATAGGCCAGGAAGAAAGTTCATCAACGCTTCACATTCCACCAGGCCGCTGCCGAGCGCATTGATGATGGTGATGTTGCCGGCGCGCAGTGCCTCGACGATGCCGGGGATCCCATCGACGCTGCCGGACTGCAGCTCCAGCGGATCGTAGCCTTCCGCCTCGACCCGCCGCCAAATCATGTGGACCGGCTGCAATCCGGTCAGCGTTTTCAGGAAGACCCGCCGGTCGCGCACGGTGAGATCCGCCGCCTCGACCAGCGGAATGCCGAGATTGCGGGCAAGATAGGCGTGCTCGAAATAGGTCTCCGAAGCGGGGCCCGGCGAATGGATGACGATCGCCGGGTCGTCATTGCCGATCATGCCGATCAGGTGGTCGCGAAAGGCCTGAAAGAAGGTGGTCAGGCTCTGCACGCGGCTCTCATGAAACAGATCAGGTAAGGTCCTCGCCATGATCGCCCGATTTTCGAGCGCATAGCCGGCGCCGACCGGGGCTTGGGTTCGATCGGACAGGACCCACCACCGCCCGTCCGGCCCGCGGGCGAGGTCGACGGCCAGGAAGTGGAGAAAGGTGCCGTCCGGCACGTCGACGCCGTGGACCGGGCGGAGAAACTGGCCGTTGTTGAAGACCAGCGGCACCGGGATCAGGCCGTCGGTCAGCAGCCGCTGCTCCCCGTAGAGATCGGCGAGGATCCCGTTGAGCAGCCGGGCGCGCTGGACCAGCCCCCGTTCAAGGGCTTGCCATTCTCCAGGTGCGATCAGCAGCGGGATGGGATCGAGCCGCCAGGGACGATCCTCGCCGTTTGGATCGCCGTGCACGTTGTAGGTTACGCCGTCATCGCGCACCAGGCGATCGGCAGCACTCCAGGCGTTGGCGATCTCGGCATCGGTCATCGCTGAAAGGCTGGCGATGAAAGGCTGCCAATCGGGCCGGATCTTCCCGGCGTGATCGACCAACTCGTCGATGATCCCCTCTTTTGCCTGATAGTCCTCGTACAAGCGATTATCCCGGCGCAAAGTTTCGCGCGACGTCAGGCCGTTGGTCGACTGGGTCACTTAGGCAGTCCATCGCTGTTGCCTCTTGCGCGGCAATCTGAGCCCCATCTTAGATCCAAGGTCAAAGGAAATTCGTCATGGGCGCGATGATCGGGCTCGGGGTAGCGCCCTGCCGTGTGGCCGATGGTGAAAAAGCGCGCGAGACGGCGGCTCTCCGCCTCATAGGCATTGACCGGAAAGGTCTCATGGCTAAGCCCGCCCGGATGGGCGACGTGATAGGTGCAGCCGGCGACCGCCCTGCCGTTCCAGCGGTCGAACAGATCGAACACAAGCGGCGCATCGACGCCGATCGTGGGATGCAGGCAGGCGGGCGGCTGCCAGGCACGATAGCGCACGCCGGCGACATATTCACCGTTGCGGCCGGTCGGATGCAAAGGCACCTGCCTGCCGTTGCAGGCGACGACATAGCGTCCGTCGGTCAGACCGTTCACCCTCACCTGAACCCGCTCCAGCGAGCTGTCGACATAACGCGCCGTGCCGCCGACCGCCCCTTCCTCGCCCAGCACATGCCAGGGCTCCAGCGCCTGGCGAAGCTCAAGCTCGATCCCCTGATAGCCGGTCTTGCCGCAAGCCGGGAAGCGAAACTCGAAATGGGCTGCAAACCATGAAGGATCAAGCGGATAGCCTGCCTCGTTCATGTCGGCGATCACATCGTCCAGGTCCTGCCGGACAAAATGGGGCAGCATGAAGCGGTCATGCAGCGCCGTTCCGAAGCGGACGAACCCGCCCTCGTAAGGCTGCTTCCAGAAGCGGGCGATCAGTGCGCGCAGCAGGAGCTGCTGGGCGAGACTCATGCGTGCATGGGGCGGCATTTCGAACGCCCGAAACTCCACCAGCCCCAGCCGCCCGGTCGGCCCATCCGGCGAGTAAAGCTTGTCGATGCAGATCTCCGCACGGTGGGTATTGCCGGTCACATCCACCATCAGATGCCGCAGGATCCGATCCACCAGCCAAGGGGGTACCGAGTCGGTACTCCCTTGTGGAGAGGGGCCACTCCCTGGACTTGGGATCTGAGAGAAGGCCAGTTCGAGCTCGTGGAGAGTGTCATGGCGGGCTTCGTCTACTCTCGGGGCCTGGCTGGTAGGGCCGATGAACAGACCCGAGAACATGTAGGAGAGTGCCGGGTGACGCTGCCAGTAGAGGATCAGGCTTTTCAATAGGTCGGGCCGTCTCAAAAACGGGCTGTCGGCCGCGGACGCACCGCCGACGACCACATGATTGCCGCCGCCGGTACCGGTATGACGGCCGTCCACCATGAATTTTTCCGTGCCGAGCCGTGACTGGCGGGCGTCCTCGTAGACACCCTCGGTGATCTCGATCATCTCCCGCCAGCTATGGGCCGGCTGAATGTTGACCTCGATCACGCCCGGATCCGGGCCGACCTTGATGACGTTGAAGCGCGGATCGTCCGGCGGCGCATAGCCTTCGATATGGAGCTTCAGATCGAGATTCTCGGCACTGTCCTCGACTGCGGCCAGCAGTTCCAGATAGTCTTCGAGCGTCTCGGTCGGCGGCATGAAGACGCAAAGATGCTGGCCTCTCGGTTCGATCACCAGCGCCGTGCGCACGATGCCCTTGCTGGTCTTCGAACCGTCGCCGAGGCTCTGGGCTGTCAAAGCCTGCCTGGGGGCCTGAGCTGATGCATCGACCCGCCTGAAGCGCTGACGAAGCTTTACTGGATCCGGGAGATCGGTGCGCTCTTCAAAGGGATCGGTCGGGATGATGTAGGGATAATCACTGGGCTCGATGTATGGCAGGCTGTCCAGCGGCAGGCGCAGGCCGACCGGCGAATCGCCGGGCGTCAGCAGGAGGCGGCCGGAGCGCGTGGTCCAGGGCCGGCTGATCCAGCCCCTGCCCGCTTTCGATTGCCAGCGCTGCACCGGCAGCACATAGCCGGTCGCCTTGCCGAGACCGTGTTCGAAGACGCGGGCCAGCCTCGCCCGCTCCATCGGATCGTCAAGCTTCGAATCGAACGGATCGAGATTTTCCGGAAGCCGCTGCTCCCGCTGGATGAAATGCCAGGGATCCTCGAAGGCGGGCAGCGCAGCTTCCGGGTCGACCCCGAGCTTGGTCGCCACCGCCCGGCCAAGCTGCTCGGCGGCCTCGATGGTCGGCCCGGCATCCTCGGTCTCCGTCGCGATCAGATACGGGCTTCGCCAGACCGGCTGCCCGTCCCGGCGCCAATAGAGCGCGAAGGTCCAGCGCGGCAGCTGCTCGCCCGGGTACCATTTGCCCTGGCCGTAATGGAGGAACCCGCCTGGCGCGAAGCGATCCTTCAGGCGGCGGATCAGAGTCCTCGGCGAGGGCGCGTTTGGTAGGGCCTACCGCCGCGGTGTTCCATTCATCACCGTCGGGATGATCGATCGAGACGAAGGTCGGCTCACCGCCCATGGTGAGGCGCACATCGTGCTCTGCAAGTTCCTGATCCACCACATCGCCGAAGGCTTCGATGGCGGCCCACTGCTCCTCGCTATAGGGCTTGGTGACCCTGGGCGTTTCCAGAACACGCTGGATGGTCATCTTGACGTCGAAGTCGACTTCGGACGGTCCGACCAGGCCGGTGATGGGGGCGGCACTGCGCGGCTCGGGCGTGGCGGCCAGCGGGATGTGGCCCTCGTCGGCAAAAAGGCCGGAGGTGGGGTCCAGGCCGACCCAGCCGGCACCGGGCAGATAGACCTCCGCCCAGGCGTGCAGATCGGTAAAGTCCGCCTCCGGTCCGGAGGGGCCATCCAGCGATTTCACATCCGCGGCGAGCTGGATCAGATAGCCGGAGACGAAGCGTGCGGCCAAACCGAAATGGCGAAGGATCTGCACCAGGAGCCAGCCGCTGTCCCGGCAAGAGCCCTTGGCAAGCGTAAGTGTCTCCTCCGGGGTCTGCACGCCCGGCTCCATGCGGATCAGATAGTTGATGTCCTGCTCCAGCCGGGCATTCAGCCCGACTAGAAAATCGATGGTCCGCTGCTCGTCCCGAGGCGTTGCGTCCAGCCAGGCCTTGAGACGCTCTCCGGCCGGAAGCGGCTTGAGATACGATTCGAGATCCTTGCGAAGATGCTCGTCATAAGCGAAGGGAAACGTCTCGGCGTCAGGCTCCAGAAAAAAATCGAACGGGTTTTGCACCGCCATGTCGGCGACGAGATCGACTTCGACGCGGAACTCTTCGACGTCCTCCGGGAACACCACGCGCGCCAGATAATTGCCGTGCGGATCCTGCTGCCAGTTCAAAAAGTGAGGATCCGGCGAAACCTTCAGACTGTAGCTTAAAATGCCGGTCCGGGCATGAGGTGCAGGACGCAGCCGTATAATCTGCGGCCCCATGGACACAAGCCGGTCATAACGGTAGGCGGTCTCATGAAAAAGCGCCGCGTGAATACCCAACTCACTCTCCCCTGCGTGGCGGACTTACAGTCTAGTGCGTATCCCGTCGCGATGAAATCGGCATCGGACAGAGCGATGCCCTGGAGAGGTTGCTAGGCCTACTTTTCCTCTCAATGGGACAGGCTCATGTTTGAGTCATTTCAAATGCGGCTCGCCTTTTCATCGATGGTTATTGAAAAATTAACCTTGAAGGCTGTATGAGACGTCGATCTGCGTCACTTCGTCCGATAGTTTGCATCGGGACGGATCTGGCCAAAAAACGTAGAAAGTGAAAAGTGAATGCCGTGCATGTTTAGAAAGTTGCCCAAAATCAATTAGGGGATGCCTTCGTGATTCGGAAAGCCGTTTTTCCCGTGGCTGGCCTCGGCACGAGAATGTTGCCTGCCACCAAAGCCATTCCCAAGGAAATGCTGCCTGTCGTCGACAAACCAATTATCCAGTATGCCCTTGAGGAAGCTCGAGCAGCCGGCGTCGAGCATTTCATTTTCGTGACGGGGCGTGGAAAGTCGTCGATCGAAGATCATTTCGATCACAGCTACGAGCTCGACGATACGCTTGAAATCAAGGGCAAGAACGCTGAATTGGACGCTGTGACAAGCTGGCTGCCGAAACCGGGAGAGCTCAGTTATACTCGGCAGCAAAAGCCGCTTGGTCTAGGCCACGCCGTTTGGTGCGCCCGCGACCTCGTAGGCGACGAGCCCTTTGCCGTCCTCCTGGTTGACGAGCTTCTCCAGAACGACCCGCCCTGTCTGAAGGAAATGGCGGATCTTCATCGCGAGACGAAAGGGAATGTGGTGTCGGTGATGGAAGTGCCGAGTGATCACACGAGATCGGTACGGCGTTCTTGAAACCGGCCAGGATGATGGCCGAATCGTCGAAGCAAAGGGCATGGTTGAAAAACCGGCGCCCGCCGACGCGCCGTCACGCCTTGCGCTGATCGGCCGGTATATCCTTCTGCCAGAAGTCTTCAGCCATCTGTCCAAACAGGAAACCGGTGCGGGCGGCGAGATCCAGCTTACGGATGCCATGGCGAAAATGCTTGGCGGATCGCCGTTTCATGGCCTCCGCTACCAAGGTCAGCGCTTTGATTGCGGCTCCAGGCTAGGCTATCTGGAGGCGATCGTCGCCAATGCCATGGCCAGACCCGGCTTACGGCCGGGCATGACATCGATCCTGGGAAAATATACTTAGATACAAACTCTTAAGTCCAGCTTCTTCAGACACTGACTGAATAGGGAAGATATATCATGGGTATTGCGATGATCGGAACCGGTTATGTTGGCCTGGTTTCGGCAGCTTGCTTTGCGGAGTTCGGGATCGACGTTGTCGCGGTTGATCGGGACCAAACCAAGATCGAAGGCCTTTGGAACGGTAAGATTCCGATCTACGAGCCCGGATTGGACGATCTGGTCACCCGGAATGTCGAAGCAAATCGCCTTACCTTCACCACCGACCTTGCCAGCGCCGTTCAGGATGTCGATGCGGTGTTCATCGCCGTCGGCACACCTTCGAGACGAGGCGATGGTCACGCCGATCTGACATTCCTGTTCGCTGCAGCCGAAGAAATTGCCAAAGGACTGACTAAGGAAACGGTGGTGGTCACCAAGTCCACTGTTCCCGTTGGGACCGGTGCCAAGCTGAAGAAGCTGTTTGCGCAAGCTCGTCCGGATCTCAAGATCCATGTCGCCTCCAATCCCGAATTCCTGCGCGAAGGTTCGGCTATCGAAGACTTCATGCGGCCGGACCGCGTCGTGGTCGGCGTGGAAACGGATCATGCACGGCAGGTGATGGAGAAGGTGTATCGGCCGCTGAACCTTCTGAAGACGCCCATTCTGATCACGGAGATAGAAACCGCAGAGCTGATCAAATATGCCACCAACAGCTTTCTTGCGACCAAGATCACCTTCATCAACGAAATGGCGGATCTTTGCGAGAAGGTGGGCGCCGACGTGCAGACGGTTGCACGCGGTCTCGGCCTCGACGGCAGGATCGGGCCGAAATTCCTGCACCCGGGACCGGGCTATGGCGGCTCCTGTTTTCCTAAAGACACAGCCGCTCTTCTAAGGATTGCCGAAGAAGCCAACGTACCGATGCGAATCGTGGAAAGCGTGGTGTCGGTCAATGACGGTCGAAAGCGCAACATGGTCCGCAAGATCACCCAGGCATGCGGCGGGACGGTTCGCGGGCAGACCATCGGCATTCTCGGCGTCGCGTTCAAACCCAACACTGATGACGTCAGAGATAGCCCGGCATTGGTCATCGTCCCCGCTCTTCAGGCCGAAGGGGCAACCGTCAAGATCTACGATCCTGAAGGCATGGAAATGGCAAAGCCTGATCTTCCGGGCGTTGTCTGGTGCAACGACACCTACGAGGCCATCGAAGGGGCCGATGCCATGGTGGTGCTGACGGAGTGGAATGTGTTCCGAGGCATCGATCTCGAGCGGGCCAAGTCATTGCTGCGCCAGCCTTTGGTGATCGATCTCAGGAATGTCTATGACACCAAGGATATGGCGGAGAACGGTTTCCGCTATATCAGCATTGGCCGGGAAGAGATCGACGGAACGGTCATCGGCAAGGAACAGGCCGCATGACAGCGACGTCTACCGGCGAGGAGGTATCGATCGGTCACCGGTTTCACCCGACCATTCTGCGCGAATATGATATCCGGGGGATTCTCGGGGAAACCTTGTCAACGGCCGATGCGGAAGCCCTTGGTCGAGCTTACGCGACCATTCTGGCAGCCAAGGGAGGAAAGAGCGTCTGTCTCGGATTTGACGGAAGGCTCAGCTCTCCGGACCTTGCCAAGGCGCTGGCAAGGGGGCTTTGCGCCGGTGGTGCGGACGTTCATTGGATTGGCCTCGGGCCAACCCCGATGCTGTATTTTGCCGTTCACCATCTCAACGCCGATGGTGGGATCCAAGTTACGGGATCACACAACCCTCCCGATCACAACGGCTTCAAGATGATGATCGGCAAGAAGTCCTTCTTTGGCGAACGTATCCAGGAACTGGGTCGGATTGCCGCTGAAGGCGCTTATCATCAGGGCAATGGACGGCTCATCGATCAGCCGGTCTTTCAGGCCTATATCGATCGGCTCCTAACTGATTACAAACAAGGCAGAGAGCTTAAGGTTGTTTGGGATGCGGGCAATGGTGCAAGCGGCGAAGCGCTAAAGGCGCTGACGGATCGCCTGCCAGGCGAGCATCATCTTCTTTATGCCGACATTGATGGCCATTTCCCCAATCACCATCCCGACCCCACGGTTCCGGAAAACCTGGAAGACCTGATCGCCGCCGTGCAATCGAAAGGAGCGGAGCTCGGCATCGCTTTTGACGGCGACGGCGACCGTATCGGTGTCGTCGATGGACAAGGACGGATCTTGTTCGGCGATCAGCTCTTGCAAGTGCTGATCAGCGAAGTCCTGGAGCGCCTTCCCGGCAGTCCGATCATTGCCGATGTCAAGGCGAGCCAAGCACTCTTCGACGAAATCCAGCGGCTTGGCGGCGAGCCCATCATGTATAAAACCGGCCACTCGCTCATCAAAACGGTGATGACCGAGAAAGGCTCCCCGCTGGCCGGCGAGATGTCTGGGCATATTTTCTATGCCGACGGATTTTACGGACATGATGATGCGCTTTATGTCGCCATCCGCTTGCTCTCGATCCTGACCCAAGGCGACCGAGACCTCGCCGGTTGGCAGGACCAAATGGTGCCCATGGTCAACACGCCCGAATTGCGCTTCGATTGCCCTGACGAGCAAAAATTTCAAGCCGTGCAGCAAGTCAAAGCCAGGCTCGAAGCGGAAGGTGCCGATGTGAATGGGATCGATGGCGTGCGTGTCTCGACGAATGACGGCTGGTGGCTGCTCCGCGCCTCGAACACCCAAGCCGTCCTCGTTGCGCGTGCTGAAGCCAGGGATGAGCTAGGTCTCGAGCGGCTGAAGAATCAGATCACGTCCAATTTGAAAGCCATCGGCATCGCCCCGCCTGCCTTCTAGTGGTATGATCACATCATTGCGATTCATGAGGAGGTTCCTGTTTGAACCGCGAATCAACATGTTGCGCTCCCCACAAGGCGACTCATCCGATGTGGTCGCGCCAATAGTGGAGAGTTGATGCGCCGCGGCAGATCTTGGGCCACCTTGGCGACACTAATCTTCGCCAGTTGCAGCTCGCCGTCGAATCCTCACGACATGATCGGCTATGTCCCGCCGACCAGCCTGCCGGCACAGCCAAAGCGCACCATGGTTCGAGACCGTCCAGTTCAGGTCTGGAACAATCTCATGACCGTTCTGCAGCGATCAGCCTTCGAACTTGACCATGCGGATATCGGAAAACATCTGATCATCGCCCGATATTTCGGTGATCCCGAGCCTTATCTGGACTGCGGCTCGATCGTCACCCGTGAAAACGGGGTACTTGCGCAGGTCGCCGGCGCGGCGGAAAATGTCCGCTTGAGTTCGATGCTGGACGCTCGGCCCGTTATCCTCAATCGCGCGCTCGACCTTGAAAGCAGGATCATCATCCGGCTTGAAGCACAGCCTCGCGGCACCGTAATCAGCACGGACACCACCTACACCGTTACCAAGGCCGTCGAAATTCAGGAATCTCTTGGAACCTATGTGGAGAGCCATGAGGAGACCGTGCGCTTCAGCGCCGGCGAGCGCAAGGCCTTCAAAAAGGGAACGACCTGCCAGCCCAACGGCTTCTTGGATGTCTCGATCTTGCAGCACTTGCCCAACATATCGGGTACGAGTGAAATCACGCGAGCCGAATTGCGGGTCGACCTCTCTGACCAGGATATCATCGCCGACGAATTTTTGCCGGAACAGTTCTCCCAGGCTCGGATCGGTTCCGATCGGGCTGCGATGCCCAATGACAATGATTCTGATGCCGGACCTCGGATCAGAGAAGCCGCTCGCCAGGAAAATGCAGCACTGTCCCACGACGCTGCGCAAGCCGGAGCCGGAACCGATGCCGGCGGTGACGGCTCGATCGTGGAGGAGACGACCGATACGCTCCTTGAGACATTGGATTGCCGGGGTGTGGAGTGGTATTATTGTGAGATTGCCAAGCTCACCGTTCCTTATCGAAAAGCGAATATCGAAAAGCCTTTCGGTTTGATGATCAACACGGCAGAAAATTTCGCGCCGCAAATTATCGGCAGCAATTTGACCCTCGATGTCGATCTGCCAAGCTTCCCCGGATATCTGCATGTCATCTATGCCGGCCGGGGCGGAACGATCAATCACGTCGTGTCCGCCGACAAATTGTGGCCAGCGGATGCAATCCATCATCTTCTGGAAACCGACCTTTCGATACCAGGGCCCTCGGGCCTTGCCATGATTGTCGCCTTTGTCTCGGAACAGCCGCTATTTCCCTCGGGGAAGATCGACAAGGAAGAGGCAAGCGTTTATCTAGACAAGCTGAAAAAGCGACTTCGGATGATCGAGGCCTCGGCGACCAAGAGGCAGATCGCGGCAAGTCAGCTCCTGGTGAATGTCGAGTAGGTAAAGATGGTCATAGAAAACTGGCAGACGCGCCTGGCCGAGCGGGCGAGAAGCGCAGCGTTTCAACCGGCTTGCCGCCGCTTCTATTTCCTTCGCCATGGTCAAACCGAGCATAATCGGCAACGCATCTGCCAGGGGCATGCCGATGTTCCCTTGAACGAGACCGGCCTTGCGCAAGCGGATGCCGCCGCCCCTGTTCTGGCCGCCGTCAAGCCGGCAGCCATTCGCGCAAGCGACCTCATTCGGGTTCGCCAAACGGCAGCCCCCGTTGCCGCAACGCTGGGTTTGGATGTACGGACCGATCCCAGGCTGCGCGAGCGTGCTTTCGGCACTTATGAGAATCAGCGGATTTCCGGTCAGCTCTGGTCTTTCGATGACGGCGACATCGAAAGCCTCGAAGACTTTGCCGACCGCAGCCTCGAAGGGTTCGACTGGGCGCTTAGGGAAGATGATGTTCTCGTCGTGACCCATGGCGGCCTTCGCCGGGTGCTTGCGGCCGCGTTGGATGTGGAGATGGCCGATTGGACGGCGCACAATGCGCTTCCCATGCGATTCAGCCGGGACGACACCGGCGATTGGAGTGCCAGCATTCTGACCGCTGCCGGTGAATGGCCGGCGAACGGCCCGGAGCCGGTCGATCTCAACCGCTGACCCCCAAGAACGCCCGGATCCCCTGACAGCTATTCTCGAAGACAGCTTTCGCTTGCCGGGAACAGGCGGGATGTTTCACTGCCCGATCAAGAGCTTGTGTATCGAAGCGGACCTGTCCGGGCAGGAAAAGGATCTGGTTGGCAGCTTTGGATTGACGGGCCGCTTCGCCCTGGTTTGCGATCCCAATACCCATGATGTCATGGGACAGAGGCTTGCAGGGGCGTTGGCTGGTGCGGACATGGTGGTCCTCGCTGAGCCCAGGGCTAATGAAACCTCCGCTCAAGATCTGATGGATCGTACCAGACATGCCGACACCCTCATTGCGGTCGGCGCCGGCACGCTGAACGATCTTTGCAAATATGTCAGCCATCGCCGCAACCGGCCCTATCTCGTCTTTGCAACAGCCCCATCGATGAACGGTTACGCCACGGCAACCGCTTCCATCAGCCGCGACGGCGAAAAGCTGAGCCTCCCGGCGACGCCGCCTCTTGGGGTCTTTTTCGATCTCGGCGTCTTGGCAAGGGCACCCGCACGTCTGATACAAGCCGGCGTCGGCGACAGCCTTTGCCGCAGCACCGCTGAGGTGGACTGGTTTTTGAGCCACCATCTCCTGGGCACCAATTTTTCCGAAGCGCCCTTCGCTCTGCAAACCGAAGCCGAGGCCAGCCTGCTGAAGCAGACCAGTCAGCTAATGCAGGGAGATCTCGGAGCCATGCGGGCGCTTGTGCGGCTTTTGATCCTCGGCGGCATGGGCATGCTGCTCGTCGGCAACAGCCAGCCCGGATCCCAGGGTGAACACTTGATTAGCCACTATGTCGACATGTTTTGCGATCCGCACCCGGGAACACTGCATGGCGAGCAGGTTGGCCTTGCGACCTGGACCATGGCCAAGCTCCAGGAGAGCATGCTGCAGCAGGAGGCCCCACCGGTCCTCGGTGAAACAGACATCGATATGCCATCGATGAAGGCACGCTATGGCAAGTTGAGCACTGCCTGCCAAAAGGCCATCCAGGCCAAGGCAATGGGTGGTCGCCGCCTGGATCTCCTGAACGAACAGCTCCAAAGCCTATGGCCGACACTTAGGAAAGAGCTAGCTGCCAGATCGCTTCCTCCTCACGATCTCATGGCGGCCTTCAAGACCACAGGTGTCAAGCGGAACGCCTGTGATCTGGGCATTGATCCGGTGTTCTATGGCGAAGCCGTCCGACATGCGCGCGAGCTTCGTGATCGCTTTACCACGTTGGATCTGGCGGCGGATACAGGCCAACTCGCTCCCTTTGTCGACGATCATCTTCAGCCCATGACACCAGCCTGACACCTTGCTCTCCGAGAGTGCGTCGCATGAGGGGAAGGTATTTGTCTTCGGAGCAGGCATCGAGCCATTCCCAGAAGACCGCCTGATGAGTTGAGACGGGCGATCTATCGGTGCGCTATGTAGCGGATGAACAGGGTGAAGCCACTGTTGCGCCTTCGCCATGCAAACCCTTAAAGAGCCTCAAACTTGGCCGACTATCGTCAATTCCGATGACGGAGACGGGAAGCAACTGTTGCGGAGATGCAACGACCACTTACGAGACGTCGGCCCACCGGATCTGGAAGGGCTCAAGAGCCACACTGTCGCTGGCAAAATGCCGATCTGCGGGGTGACATGGTTCACTCCGCTGCTCTACACACTACCCTTAACAAGAGCGTGATCTGTAACCGTTGATACAGGCAGCAGCGGATGATTGCGCTTCAATCAGCTCAGAAATCAGAGCAAGGGAGAGACTCGATGTTGAAGAACTTCAAAAGCTTGGCAAAGCTTTCCGGCGTGACGCTGATCATGGCGCTGGTCACGGGCTGCAGCCTGTTCGATCTCAACGGTTCTCCCCGACAGATGGCAGAAGCGCGCGCCGTTCATCTCTTTGACGAGAGTCGCCTGCCATTCGGTCAGCGCTATGTCATCGCACAAGCAAGCTATCGACATCGCGGCGTCTACGGCCTCAACCCTTATTTCGGCCGCTAGGGTCAACCGTGCCGGGTTTGCCGGAGGCTGTTGGAAACCGGTCACGCGATCATAGGTAGGGCATTTTCCAAATCAAACGGAGCCGGCCCGCTCCCACCCGCCTGCGGATCCCGACCATATCGGGTGGATAGGAGGAGGAGCGGGCCGGTGGTGTCTGTACTCCGAATTAAAGCTCGATCTTCGCGGCGGTCAGCATTGCACCGTCTCGTTCCCGCTGTACCAGGATGGCGACACCGTCTCGCCCCTCTCGACTCAGTCGGGCAAGCGGAAGGTCCAGCTCGAGGGGACTGCCATCGAAACGGGCAAGTTCGGTGAGTTCGCGAACGGAATTGTGGTAGCTGATCGTCTTGCCGCTGTTTTCACCACGCTCGATCACCACTTCATTGAGATCGTCATAGGCGACCAGCCAGACCGTGGCCGACTCTGTCTCCCCTGCCCCGATGGTCAGCCTGTCGTCGTTGACGGCGATGTCGGGGCTGTCGGGCCGGTTCTCCTGCATGATGTCGAGCGCCTTGAACACCCTGGAGCGCTGGGATCCGACCACGTCGATCTGGCCATGGACCACCATCTGCGGCGTGTAAATGCGTCCGCTGCCGAGATAGCGCGCATAGGTTTCCTGCCGCGCCGTACCCTCCTCTAGCCCGAGCGTATCAGGCCAACCGAGACGGTCCCAATAGGTGACATGGAAACCGAGCGGCAGGACATCGTCACGTTTGGCAAGCTCACCGAGAAGCTCGTCGGCCGGCGGGCAGGAGTAACAGCCCTGCGAGGTAAATAGCTCAACGACCACCGGCGCGGGCTCCGCCACCGATGCGGTCGTCGGAAGAAGAGTCGCCGAAAGGATCAACGCCCCCCCGACGATATTTTTCGTTTGTTTGAACATGCGCTTCATCCTGCCTGATCTCCCAACTCACCGCCAGTCAAGATGAGGCGAGCATTTGCTGAAGGAAAGCACGCCCGCCTTGGCGCCCATCACGGCCTACGAAACCGGTGGTGGGCACGATCCTGTCCTTCACGCCTGCCGCTCCGATCGGCGTGGCGATCAATGTTGGCTATGGCGCTTACAAGGGCGCGCAGGCGATCAAGCAGGGAGATTGGCTGGGCGGCGCCTTGAGTATTGCAGGGGCGGTGACCGGCGGGGCCGCAAGCTATCTCGGCAGTGCCGCCAGCGTCGCGGGCGCCAGCGCTGCCGCCGCGCGGACGGCAAACACGGCCGCCGCCGTGGCCAGGAGCGTGACGGTCGCCAACAATTCACTCTACGGCTACCGTGCCGCCAGAAGCGGCGATTATCTGGGGGCGCTCACCAGTGGACTGAGTGCTGCCGGCGCGGGCTGCAGCGGGCGGGCCTTTCAAACCGCCACTGCCGGAATCAGCGAAGGGCGCGTAATCGAAAGCGACGACGTCCTGGCAGCAGGCGCCGGCCTAGCCGGCGATGCCGCGGCGTATGGCATCAGCAGTGCCAACACCCGGTACGCGCTTCAGGGCCTGGAACAGGTCTCTCGCTCGCCAATGCCATCGACGACAAGCATTACGCCGGCATCGGCAGTGCCGCCTCGGGTCTGATCCAAACCGGCCGCGGCTATCAACAATACCGCGAGCGGGCACGGCCTGCCGCGGCCACGCCGCAAGCACAGCAGAGCAAAACCCCGACCATCCTGCAGGCCAGCTACCAAAACCCAAACACTCCCCTAACAACAACCTCCATCGCCGTCACCGAAGGCGACACCCTCTCCCAAATCGCCCAACGCCACAGCACCTCCGTCCAAGCCCTGATGACCGCCAACCCAACCATCACCAGCGCCGACCAAATCCGAGCAGGCCAGCAACTCACCTTGCCGGAAGGCGTCAAGCCGGTGGGCGCAATGAGACAGGACAAGCTCCGGGACTTTGCCGAAATGCAGGGGGGAAGACCAATCCTTCCGAGTCCGCCGAGACCGAGCAGGGAAGATGTTCTGATCGGCGGCGCAGCGTAGGATACGCTCGGTGGACGAAACGCAGCCATCAATTTGGAGAAGGCCTGGAAAGATCCATTTCGCGGTCCTCGTTCCATGGATCCTAGGCTCACCAACGATGCCTTAGCCCTTCTCAAAGAGGACTTTGATACCTTTGATACTGCATTGCAGAAAGACCCAAAGCGCGCCGATGGCCAGGTAAGCAAGGCAGATCTGCAGCAGGTTCTGCAAGGTCGGGGTTATAGTGCTTCCCAGCGGGCGGCGGCCAGGGTTCTGCTCGAGAACGACTTTGCCTTCTTTCGTCATGATACGGCAGGTGCCTCTCCCAGGCCCAATGGGCTGATCGATGTGAACAATTTGAACCGTTCCCTCGACGGGCAGGGAGTAAGAAAGCTGCAACCCCAGCAATACCGAGATCTTGCCGACAGTTTTCTTCAATCCAAGCTTGAAGGTGTCGATCCAAATGATCTCTACGCGCAGAATTGGGCGATCACGGAAGCCTATGCTCAGCTTTATGCGAGTGATCCGAACTTGAAATGGGCGGGCATGGCAGCCTTCGCCTCGGATCGAGTAGGTACAGGCATCTGGCGGTCTGATGCAGGGAACTGGGGCGACATCATCGATTGGGTACCTGGCGCGAACGGGGCTGTCCTGGAAGCAGAGTTGGGATCAGGCAATCGCAAAGTGTAAGATGATCTCTTCTGGCAGCACACGGCTTATCAGGATGGAGGTATCGAGGCGCTGAATCGCGCTGCTGCGAGCGGCGCAATTGATCGTGAGCAAATCGCGGCTTGGCGAAAATCGGACAAAGGTATCCAGGCCGGCGATCAAGAACAGATCTGGGCTGGCAATTAAGACCTACTCCGCTATGAGCAGGAGAAAGTCCTGCAGCCCATGTACGAAAGCAATCGTGAGATGTGGGCTGAAATGTCAGCAAATGGTTATAGTTACAATCCCTTCAAGAACCCTCTCGGCTTGAGCGCATTCCCGTCAGCCATCGATGACGTGGTATCGTTTCAGGACTATATGGAGAATGGCGATATAGGGAATTTCGACGATCGTCGGAGATGGATCGAAGATAGCATGCTTCCCGAATGGCAAGCATTAGAGGCTGACCCCAGCGCTGTCATAGAAGCTTACATATCCCGTCAGATCCTTCGTGATCCGATACAGAAATAGGCTTGGCCTGCATGCGAAAGCTTTTGCTCATTCTTATAGTTCTTGGCATTGCCGGCTTGTTCGTTGTTGGCCGGGAGGGTGAATTGATGTTGACACGATCAGTCGCGGCAGCAGCTAAAGAGGAAGACAGAGCTCTTCTAAGGGTTGAGGTCTGGCTTGCTGAACCGGTAGAGTGAGTGAAAGGGAAAGCTTGGCCGCGGTCGCACAAGGATGGTCACGCGCTTTTCATAACTGCGATCCAAGAACCCGCCTATTTCGTAATCCATCTGCCGAGCGGTAAGGTGCTGGAAAGCTTTACCATGGGCGCGACGATGAACAACGATGATGGCTATGTGTCTAAGGTCGTGCTGCAACCCTTGCTGGAGTTAGCGCGCAGCTACGATGAGGTGATTAGCGCAACTGAATCGTTGCTCGAGCGTTGGGAAATCGATAGTGCTGAGCTCGATGAAAGCTTTGCTGCGTGGCGCGGTATTTATAAGAAAGATCCGCTTTTGATACCCCTTAGGAAAGAGGGGTAAGCCCTAAACTCTATGCAAATGCCGAGATCGAGCCCGATATCTGGCTTTCCCCTGAGCGGGACATTCACTACAGCAATAAAGGTTGGTATCTCCAGATGAATTTGTGGGCCGGCAATGCGATCGCTCGGAAATTGGGTAAAGGAGTTTATTAGACACCCTGAATAACATAATGCGCTCGTCCGGGCCGTTACCACATGTTCAGCCAGGGTGACTTCCCCCCCATGAACCTCACGACCCTAACCAACGACATCCGCGGCCAGTCGGAAAAACTCGCGTCCCTCGGCCATCGGCTGAAATTCGTGATCGAAGACATGGGTGTCATCTCGATCGATGCCCGCGCGGCTCCGCCTATCGTCGGCAATGACGATCTGGATGCGGACTGCACCATCACCATGAGCCGGACGGCCCTGCAGAAGGTGCTGGTGGAGAACAGCATGAGCCCGGTTCTGGCGGTATCGCTCGGCGAGATCAGCGTGGATGGATCGAAGGATCTGGCCCAGCGGTTTCTGGCGCTGATGCCGGATGATGACGACTAGAGCGCTTTTCGCTCTTGTGAAGCCAGCACCGGCCCGCGCGCCCCTCCCAACCACCCGCAGGCTCCCGCCCCTATCGAGTGGCGCTGAGGGGGAGTGGGCTGATTCCGTTTGGTCGGCAAAGGCCATCGCAAGCCTGACCGTCGACCCTGATAGGTATTTCCGATCAGTCAACTGACGACAATCGAATGGAAGAATGACCGGGCAGGCTCTACCTCTCGAAGGTAGGTCATTGCTGGAGGCCAGTCATGAAGAAGTCAGCCTTGGTCGGCGCTATCACCCTTGTCGCTCTGATGCCGTCAGTTGCGATCGCCCAGTCGGACTGCGACCAAGACATGAAGGATATGCTCGAAGGAACGCTCGATATCGCGAAGCACGTCGATGTCGGAAAAACTGATGGCGACTCCCAGGGCTGTACCTTGGCGAGCTGGGAAGCTGGGCTTTCACCCGTCGAGACCGTCTCGAACGCCCCATCGCACTTCACCATTCTCGTCCCGTCCGCATAGAGGCGATCAGCCATGAAACGCTTCAAGGATATTCTCGTCATCTATGATGGCAGCGTCGGCGCCGAGGATGCGCTCAATCAGGTCATGATGCTCGCCAGAGCGAACAAGGCGAAGCTCACGGTCGTCGATCTAGCGGAAGAAGGCCGGTATTCCTTCAACAGCATCAAGGAGCGCGAGCGTCGCTTGCAGCGCCTCGTTCCGGCGATCAGGGCCGACTCCGTCGATGACGTCGGGGCAAAGGTTCTGGTCGGCACGCCATTTCTCGAGGTCATCAAGCAAGTGCTGAGAGAAGAACACGACCTCGTCGTCGCCGGTGCCGAGGGCGGAAGCGTGGTCAAGTCGGTTTTTTTCGGCAGTACGGTCACCCATCTCATTCGCAAGTGCCCATGTCCGGTTTGGATCGTGAAACCGGGACAGTCCGTGCCCTATGGCCGTATTCTGGCGGCCGTCGATTCCAAGCCCGATGATCCGACCGGCAACGGCCTGAATATCAAGATCATGGACCTTGCGACCTCGCTCGCGCGTATGACCGGCGCCGGCCTGGACATCGTCCATGTCTGGGAGGTCACCGGCGGCGATCGCGATACGCTTTCAACCGAAGCACCAGCCGCAACGCATGAGTCGATTCTCGCCACACATAAAGACAGGCATCGCGATGCGCTCTCCACCCTGCTCCAGCCCTATCCGCTAGCGGAAGTCGATCACGAAATCCTATTGCCGCGCGGCCGGCCACAGCAAAAGCTCGTCGAACTCGTGCAAACACGTGACATCGAGCTGATGGTCATGGGCACGGTCGGCAAGACCGGAATCCCCGGCCTCCTGATCGGCAACGCCGCCGAAACGGTTCTCGAGGCCGTGCAATGCGGCGTGCTCGCCATCAAGCCTGACGGCTTCATGACCCCGGTGACTCTGCACTGACACCTCTCCGGTGCGGGGCGGCATGTCCCCGGTTACCACTTGATACGTCTGTTGCAACCATCTCTCAGACTTGGCAAATGGCGGTCCGGATCGCGCTTGCTGCAACAGGCTTTCCATGAGTCATGTCGGCTTGCCTCGATATTTGGCGGTCAGCTCGGCCGGCACCTCATTGCCGTCATAAAGGCCGAGCAGGACCCCTTTCCGCCTGGAACTGCCGCGCATGGCTTTGATATCCGCATCGGACCGGGTGGTCCGCTGGGCGTGGCGGCGCGACCATCTGAAAAGACGTTCATACATCATCGCCCGGACGTTCTCATAAGCGGGATCTTCGCCCAGATCGTCGAACTCCTCCGGATCATTCTCGAGATCGAACAGCATCGGGCGGCGGAAGCCTTCCGCGTGGATGAATTTCCAGCTGTGATCGGCCACCATATAGAGCACGGCGTCCTTGGGCTCGACGCCTAGCTTCGCGGCCATCGGCGTGACCGAATAATTATACTCGGAAATGACAAACTCCCGGGCGTGGGGCGGCTGTCCGTACAGGAAGGGCAGGAGTGAACGGCCCTCGACGATATGGTCCGGCACGTCGCCGCCGGCGATTTCGATGAAGGTGGCAGCGAGATCGATACTTTCGACCAGGGCGTCGGAGACTGAGCCTCGGGTCGCGTCCGCTTCGCTGGAGGGATCGTAGATGATTAGCGGCACCTTCACCGAGGGCTCGTGAAAAAGATCCTTTTCGCCCAGCCAATGATCGCCCAGATAGTCGCCATGGTCGGAGGTGAGGACGATCATGGTATCGTCCATCCGCCCGCTTTCCTCCATCCAACGAAACAGCACGCCCATCTGATCGTCGCATTGCTTCACCAGGCCCATATAAGCGGGCACGACCTTGTTTCTGACCTCGTCTCTGGAAAAAGCCTGGCCGATCTGATTGCCCATGAAGGCGGCATAGACCGGATGCGGGTTTTCCTTTTCCCGATCGTCGCGCATCGCGGGCAGAATCTGATTATGGCCGTACATGTCGTGATAGGGCGCCGGCACGATATAGGGCCAATGGGGCTTGATGTAGGAGAGATGGCACAGCCAGGGACTGTCCCCGGACTGTTGCATGAACGCGATGCCGCGCCGGGTCATATAGGGAGTTTCGCTGTCCTCCTCGGCGATGTTGGCGGGCTTGTCCGCATGCTGCATGAACCAGCCTGACGCGATATCGCCCTGATCATCGACACCTGAATTGGCGAAATCGTGCCAGGGATTCTCCGACAGATAGCCCTTCGCGCGGAGATACTTGTTATAAACTTCAGCGCCTCGAGGATCATAAGGACCATCCGGCCCCTCCGGGCGCATGCCGTCGTCACGCTCGAACACATCGAAGCCACACTCGGCAAGACGCGCGCCGATCACGCTGTCGGGGCTGAGGCCCAGCCTGGACATGCCGGCCGCATCAGCGCGCATATGGGTCTTGCCGACCAGCCAGCAATCCATGCCGAGGGGGCGGAGATGATCGCCAAGCGTCATCTCGCCGACCTTCAAGGGAAAGCCGTTCCAGGCGGCACCATGGGATTGAACGTAGCGACCGGTATAGAACGACATCCGGGACGCACCGCAGACGGGAGATTGCACATAGGCATTGGTGAAACGCACGCCCCGGGCCGCCAGTCCATCGATATTCGGTGTCTCCAGGCTTGAATGCCCCGCACAGCTCAGATAGTCGAAGCGAAGCTGGTCGAACATGATGAACAGGATATTTTTTGCACGCTTGGTCATGGTGATCACCCTATTCCCGCCGGCACCGTATCGCCAGCCATGTTCGGAACATCCCTGCCACAAATCGGAGCGAGGGGCGTTAGAGCGTTTTTCGATCTTATGAAGTCACCAACGGCCCACTCCCCTCCCAGGCAACCGCAGGGTCCCTACTCTATCGGGTGGCCCTGAGAGGGTGGAGCGGGCTGATCCCGATTGATCGGAAAATGCTCCAGGTCTCTGACGGACACCCGGCACCACTGAAAGGCCCGGATATTGAATGGTTTTTTTTCTGATGCTGCTGTATGATCGACGCACTTTCCAGCGCATCCTGGATGGCGTTCCGGCTACGAATTCCCGAGAAACCAAACGAACCCGAGACCGGCAGCAATCCTGCCGTTTCCGTTGATGCTTCGTCCAAGGGACAACGGGAGAAAACCTGCTGGCTGATGGATCATCACCCCAAGGAGGCCGCTGAAAAACGCAACGCTGTATGTCACCTGGACATGTGCAGCATTCTTTCGGGCTACATGAACAACGATTTGCTATGACCCAAACAGCCATTCCCTTCCTGTTTCTCCGCGGCGGCACATCGCGCGGGCCCTATTTCCGGCGCTCCGATCTGCCGGAAAACGAAGAAACCCTTTCCGAGGTCCTGATCGCCGTGGTCGGTGCCGGCAATCCCCGCAATATCGATGGGCTCGGCGGCGGCAACGCGGTCACGACCAAGGTCGCGATGCTTTCCCGCTCGGACGACCTGGCGGCGGATGTCGACTATTTCTTTGCGCAGGTCGCCGTCGAAGAACGTCTGGTCGACTATGGGCCGACCTGCGGCAATATTCTCGCGGGCGTAGGGCCGGCCGCCGTCGAGATGGGGCTTGTTCCGATTGCTGGTGACGAGACACGGATTCGTATCCGTGCGGTCAATACCGGTGCCCTGGTCGAGGCGGTGGTTCAGACGCCGGATGGCGCCGTTCGCTATGACGGTGATGCAGCACTGGACGGCGTACCCGGCACCGCAGCACCCGTGGCGCTGAATTTTCTGGATGTGGTCGGCTCCCGCTGCGGGACGATGCTGCCCACCGGCAAGGCGCTGGACACCATCGACGGGTTCGAGGTGACTTGTATCGACGTCGCCATGCCCATGATGATCGCTCGGGCCGCAGACCTTGGTATTACGGGCCATGAGAGCCAGGCGGAACTCGACGAGAACAAAACCCTGTTCGAGCGGATGGAATCGCTTCGCCTCGAAGCCGGCAGGCGCATGGGCCTCGGCGATGTCAGCAAATCGGTGACGCCCAAGATCGGCCTGATCGCAGAGCCCCGAGCCGGCGGCCATCTGACCGCACGTTACTTCATGCCCTGGAGCACGCATCCGACAATGGCGGTCACCGGCTCCCAATGCCTCGCCGCCTGCGCCCTCGCACCAGGCACTGTTGCCGAGGGTTTGGCAAGGCCTGTACAGACATCACCTGCCGCCGTGACGATCGAGCATCCAATGGGAGAGATGGCGGTCACCGTCACGTTCTCGAGGGGCGATAGCGGCTTTCAGTTCAAGTCGGCGGGGGTAACCCGGACCGCACGGCTTATCGCCAAGGGCGAGGTCATGATTCCCACAGGAGTGTACAAGGCACTACCCTGAAAATTTCCAAGTTTTTTAGAAAAATAGTTGACTTTAAATACCTTGTATTTCAACTAATAATAACCGTCGGTAAGGAACGAACTGGAAACCGTATGGTCTTGAGCGGCACCATGGCAGACCTCAGGCGAGCCAACAGGAATCACCTTCTTCGCCTGTTGATTTACCAAGGGCCGATGTCCCGTGTTGAGCTGTCGGAAGCATCGGGATTAACCGGTGCCGGTGTATCGCGCATCGTTCGCGAGCTGATCGATGCCGGACTGGTCGTCGAAGACCCGCCCGCGCCAAGAAGTGGAGGAATTGGCCGGCGGCAGGCACCGCTAAGAATAGCCTCGAATGGTGGTTATGTTCTGGGCGTGACGATTACGGTCAATCGAAAATCTGTGGCGCTTGCGGACGCCCGCGGGAAGATTATCGCCAAGGCCGAGATGCATGACCTGGCTGTCGAGGATCCGGCAGCCACCGTGACAGCGCTGTCCGAGGAGGCGGAGCGCCTGATCAGCCAATCATGTATCGACCGGCGGCGCCTCGTTGGTGTCGGGGTCAGCCTCGCGGTGCCCGAGCCGGTCGGGCCACCGGAAGACGAGTTGATTTCATCCCATCTGCTCGGCTGGCTGGCGGTTCCGGTTGCCCCGCTCTTTCGCGAGAGGCTGGATCTTCCAGTCAAGCTGGAACACCGGGCGACCGGCTTGCTGCGAGCAGCGTTGCGGCGGGGTAATTTGAAAGAAAAGCAGGAGATTTTCCTGATCAATGCCGTTGTCGGGATCGGCGCATCCGCCTATTCAGATGGCCGCATTCTCTCTCTCGGCTCGTTCGGATTCGGCGATTTCTCCCATGTCGCGGTACCGAAGAGCCTGGTTCAGTGCGCCTGCGGGCGATATGGGTGCCTGGACGCCGTTGGTGCCGGTGGTGCTGTGCTGGATCAGCTTCATGGCTGGCGTCCCAAATCGCGGCCGCTGGCCGTCAATCTCAATCGTGCCCTTGGCGAAGCGGTCAAGCTCGCGCAATCAGGCGACAAGGCGGCAAAGAAGGCCTTTTGGCAGGCCGGTCGAATGATGGGCTACGGTGTCGATTCCGTCGCAGCTCTCCTGGGCCCGCGCCGGATCATTCTTGCAGGCGAAACGGGCCGGCAGCCGGACTACTTTGCCGGCGTCATGGAGACCATGTCGGAATGCCGGACCGACCGCCTAGGCGTCTCGGTCGAACGCAGCTCGATCGTCAGCACGGAAGCTTCGGTCTGTATCGCACTCGATGCCTTCATGTATTCGCCCCAGCTCGAGCTCGATAAACTCATGGCATCCTTCGAAAGTGCCATTTGAGTGCCGGCGAAGATCTTGCGCGACGATCATATTTGATGCCGGGATCGAAACCAGGATGTCGCTGATAGCCTCCTAATCGCCAACTGCCTCGAGATCATCGGCTGTCTGGAAATAGCGATTCTTGGATGACTTCTGGTTTTCATAGATCGAACCTTGGTGAGGAGCAGGCGGCAGCGGCAGGCGAACCGGCACATCAGTCATCCTGGGCTCGATGGTGTCCTCGCCACAAACAAGATTGTTCCGGTATGCCTTCCACGGCTGGCCGACCGCCATCAGCGGCCAGGCATCGGCTGCTCGATATTGGTGGAGCAGCAGACGCCGGGGCTTGCCCGAGCTATTGGTCGCCGAGCCGTGGATGGCCCGCGCATGGTGGATCGTTACCGAACCGGCGGGGCCTGTTAATTTCACGGCTTTGGAAAAGTCGACCTCACCACGCGCCGGGTCGATCGCGCCGCAAAAGTAGCCATCGGCATGATGATCAAGAATGGGGCCTTTATGGGAGCCTGGTATGACCATCAGCGGGCCGTTGGTGTCGTCGACATCATCCATCATGATACCGACGGCGGCGAGATCATCGTTGGTATGCGGGTAGAACGCCCAGTCCTGATGCCACTCGACCGGCGCACCGTAGCCCGCCGCCTTGAGATTGAGCTTGGAAACGTCGAAGCGGATCGATGGCCCCCATAGCTTCTGCAGCACGGCCAGAATGTTCGAATGTGCCACCATTTTGGCGTAACTCTCGTGATGGGCATGGGGTGTCTTGATCCGGCGAACCCTGGGTTCGTTCGAGGAATGGCTGTCCTCCAGATCATACACCTCATTATGGGTAGATACCGAACGCGCCTTCTCGACAAAATTGTCTGTGACGCACCGAAGCTCTCCGACTTCGTCCTCGCTCAAGACGTTTTCGACGACGAGATAACCGTTCTCACGATAAAAGGAGATGTCCTGTTCGCTGATCATCGCCAAGCTCCCCGCGGCCCTGGTCCTTGGGAATCCTCACCAATTCATGGCATGACGTCAAGAATGATTGTCATGAATGAAGCCGCGTCATAGGACGTATGGCCTGACAGACGAGAAAGACTGACAATGGCATCGACGGCGACAAGTGATTCATTGGAAAGCCTGCTTTGCAAAGTGCGCAGTTGCACTGTCTGCACCCATAAATTGCCTATGGGGCCAAGACCGGTCCTGCAAATCGGTGAGGAAGCACGAATTTTGATTGCGGGCCAGGCACCTGGACGGAAGGTGCATCTTAGCGGCGTGCCGTTCGACGATGCATCGGGGAATACCCTGCG
Organism: Geminicoccaceae bacterium; assembly: GCA_965204405.1. Taxonomy (GTDB): domain Bacteria; phylum Pseudomonadota; class Alphaproteobacteria; order Geminicoccales; family Geminicoccaceae; genus JANQPX01. The sequence goes on along the minus strand of CBDBEN010000005.1, from coordinate 1,366,462 downwards.
CCAATGGCTCGGAGTCGATCGGGAAACATTCTATGACCCCGGGAAAATCGCTATCCTGCCAATGGCCTTTTGCTATCCCGGGCGAGGCCGAAGCGGCGATCTTCCCCCGCCCGAGGAATGTGCCCCGCTCTGGCGCACGAAACTCTTGGCGATGATGCCGAAGGTCACCCTTTCGCTCGTCATCGGCAGATATGCGCAACGTCACCATTTGGCCAAGACCGGGAAAGAGACCCTGACGGAGACCGTAAGCACCTATCGGGACTATTTGCCAAACACCTTTCCCTTGCCCCACCCGTCTCCGCGAAACGGGCCCTGGCTCAAGCGTCATCCCTGGTTCGAAGACGACGTCCTCCCTGCCTTGCGCAGAGCTGTTGCAACCGCTCTGGACTGACCCGCGGAAGATTCCTCGGGTTCGTTTGGTCGCACAATCCCAATCTGATCGGGTATCATCCATTGCCGGCAGCCATAACGGCGACCATCAACAGGAAAACCACCAGGCAATAGTGCCACCACGCTATCTTTTCATCCTTCACCGGCTTGCATACGCCGCAATGAATGCACTCTCCGAGATTGGATGCAATCGGCTTCTTGCAGAGTCTACAGCAGGCCAGCTTAACGTCGGAACACGTCATCGATATCGAACTCAATATGTTCAGGAGCGTTCTTGTGCCGTCGCATCGCTGGTCGAAATCATCACGATGACAGCAGGATCTCATGAAGAGACCATCAAATAATATACTTAAAGGGGATATTTTATCCAGTTAAATTCGCTTATTTGGATATTTCCGATACAACCAGCGCGATACGATTGCAAATTATGTAACCCGCCCCCCCCAACCAATCTGTCAGGGTACGTATGCCGGCTAGCTGCAGCACTGATCGCTCAAGATAAAGAGGAGTAAGACGAGAAATGCGAGGATCCAGGGCCAAAATGGCGGATCCGCTTTTTTTATCGGATCGCAGACACCGCAGTGGATGCACTTCTTTACATTTGAAGCAAGGACATTGTTGCATATCTTGCAACATTTGGCGGTGACTTCGTCTTTCGCCATGCCGTCAACCCACCCCCAACTCCGCTTGGGCAACGGATCGGCAGTCCATATCGGCTATCTCTTTGAAAGACCGAAAAAAGCGAAGAGGCCGACCTCTTGCGGCAAGCCGATCATGCTGATGGTACTGCCACCATTCGACGATAAATAAAAAGCCGTTCATCGATCACCTAAAAGTCGTTGCAATCGACCAAATTCCAAGAGTCACAACCAAATGGCGAGTCCATGCACCTTGGATGACACCATATATAATGTATTTTAGCGACTTTTTATAGCCTCAAAGGCGAATAGCCAAACATCTTACTGCGAACATTGCAGAAATTTATCTAACCATTTGTTTCAATGTGATTTTTTCTGAAACAAAAAATACACATTAAAACGGCTTCGTGTTCTTCCCGCCACAGGCTGACGGGACGTTGCAGGCGTCAACCATCGATCAATCTCACCAGACCCTAATGTCCAGATATCGACGTTCGTTCGACGATCCACCACTGGCTTTATCGTCGAAATGACCGCTCTTCATCTTTTCTTCATGATTGTGCGTTGGGATGGCTTCCTGGTCCATGAGATCCTGGGACTCCGAGCCTCGCCCCTTCTTCCTGGCGTAAGGGCGGATTCCCAGGATCTCATGGACCAAAGTCAATGCTGCCCTGGTCGGGTTAGTAGAAAGATAAGCTGAAGGGATCGAACGAATATCGACATCAGGACACCGGGGGTCTATTCGATCCGGAAGGTCCCCCAGGGTGTATCGAGAAAAGCCTGCATACTCCCTAGTTTCTTGGCGCAATCAGCGAATACGGTGGGAACCGAATGGTGCGGTCACGACATCAGAGCATTGTCCGATCAAACGGAGCCATACCACCCTCCTCTTCCCACCCGATGCGGTTGGGAGGAGGAGCGGGCTGGTGGTGACCTCATATGGTCGAAAAACGCTCTAGTCGCGAACGCGCACTTTCACATAGGAGCCGGGGGCTGGCTCGGTAGGCGTCAGCTTGCCGTCACCGATCTGGCGTGCCGCGACTTTCTTGCCGGCTTTTCTCGAGAGCCAGCGGTACCAATCCGGCCACCAGGATCCATCATGCCAGGCCGCATTTTCCAACCAGCGTTCAGGGTCGCCGGGCATCTTGGTGTTGGTCCAGTAACCATATTTCTTGGAGGCAGGCGGATTGATGACACCGGCGACGTGGCCCGAGGCCGCGAGCACGAACTTTCTCGGACCGCTCAGGAGCTGCGTGCCGGGATAGCAGCTTTGCCAGGGTGCGATATGATCGTCCTTGGCGGCCATGATGTAGGCCGGAGTCTTGATATCGGCAACATTGAGCGGGATCCCGTCTAGGACAAGGCCGCCAGGCTCGCGCAGGCGGTTTCCCTGGTAGAACTCCTTTAGATAATAGATCAGCATCGCCGCCGGCATGCGGGTGCTGTCGGAATTCCAATAGAGCAGATCGAAGGCCATGGGCTCGCGGCCCATCAGGTAGTTGTTCACCACGAACGACCAGATCAGATCGTTCTCGCGCATCATCGAGAACATGTCCGCCATGTGATGAGCTTCGAGATAGCCCTTCTCGGCGATATGCTTTTCCATCTGGGTAATTTGCTGATCGTCGATGAAGACTCGCGCCTCGCCGACATCCTTGAAGTCGAACATGGTGGTCAGGAAAGTGGCCGACTTGATGCGTGCCGCATCCCCCTTCGCCGCGAGATAGGCAAGGGTCGTTGTGGTCAGGATACCGCCGATGCAAAAGCCGAGAAGGTTGACCTCGGCCTCGCCGGTCGCCTGCTCGACCGCGTCCATCGCCGCCAGGGTTCCATCGCGGAGATAATCGTCGAACGACTTCTTGGCGAGGGCCTCGGTAGGGTTCACCCATGAGATGACGAACACGGTGTGGCCCTGATCCACGACATGCTTGATGAAGCTGTTCTTCGGCTGCAGATCGAGGATGTAGAATTTGTTGATCCAGGGCGGCACCAGGAGCAGCGGACGCTTGAAGACCTGCTCCGTGGTGGGTGCATATTGAATAAGCTGCATCATCTCGTTCTGGAAGACGACCTGCCCCTCCGAGGCCGCAACATTCTTGCCCACTTCGAAGGCCTTCTCGTCGACCATGCTGATCTGCAGCCTGCCCTTGCCAGTCTCCAGATCGGTGAGCAGATGCTGCAGGCCATCGACAAGGTTCTTGCCGCCGGTCTCCTCGGCTTTCTTCAGAACGGCGGGATTGGTCGCGGCAAAATTGGTCGGCGACATGGCCGAGATGAACTGGCGGGTATAGAAGGCCACGCGCTCATGCTGTTCCTGATCCTGCCCCTCGACATCATCCACTGCCTTGCGGATCCATTGAGCGCTCAAAAGATAGGACTGCTTGAGGTAATCGAAGAGGAGATCATCGTCCCAGGCCTGATCCCTGAAACGGCGATCGCCCGGCTCCGGTTTGATGAGAGGTTCGATCTCCTGGCCCTGCGCCCGATGCATCATGCGCTGCCAAAGATCAGCCTGGGCCTGCCAAAAGGCGAGCTGCGCTTCGACAAGCTTGCCCGGGTCGGCCATGACCTTGGCACTGAAGTCAAGAAACGCCTTGGTGACCGCAGGCGGATCGATGAGGGAAAAGCCGTTCTCGGACTGTTCCTCGATCTGGCGCTCCCAAAATGCCTGGATGGCGCGCTGGCTCAGTTCGGTGAACGCGCCGATCTGCTTCGCTATATCGTCGGGGCTGGGCTTCGGATTTTCGGGCATGAACCAACGCCAAGGTCTGATGAAAGAAGGCGATCACGAGCTTAACAGGCAGGATCGACACGATGATGACGCCTGGACGCTAGCACAACTCAATCCGGGAAACACCGGACGAATTCACGCAAGGAGTTGCGTTTTGATGCCGGACCCTCTTACGATAATGTAAAATAAATCACGAGGGAGGCTTTATGGTCCGGCGGCTCGCTCCGCGCTCAAGATCGCCTTTGATATGCACCGCATCATCTCGGGGGCATTTGATCGATGGCTGACTTACGTCTTGCCGGGCTGACGAAGAGCTATGGCGATGTCGATGCGTTGAACGGCGTCGACCTCGAAGTTCGATCGGGCGAGTTCTTCGCGATCCTGGGACCGAGCGCTGCGGGCAAGACGACGATCCTGCGCAGCATCGCCGGTCTGGAGCGGCCGGACGCCGGCTCGGTGACGTTTGACGGCAAGGACTTGACGCAGGCGCCGGTTCAAGGCCGGGGTATGGCGATGATCTTTCAGACCTTTGCGCTCTACCCTCACCTCTCCGTTCGGGACAATCTTGCCTATCCCCTGAAGCAGCGGAAAACACCGAACCGGGAAGCCGGGGCGAAGATCGACCAGATCGCGACCATGCTGAAGATCACCCATACGCTCGATCGCAAACCCAGTACCATGTCCGGCGGCGAGCAGCAGCGTCTGGCCATTGGCAGGGCGCTGATCCAGAATCCTGAGCTTTTGCTCCTGGACGAACCGCTGACCAATCTCGACGCCAAGCTTCGGCATGAGACTCGCGCCGAGTTCAAGCGGCTGCACCGGGAGCTCGGGATGACCATGGTCTATGCCACGCCCGATCAGCTCGAAGCGCTGTCCATGGGCGAGCGCATTGCCGTGCTCCGGGAGGGCAAGATCGTCCAGACCGGCTCGCCCGACGAACTCTATGACCAACCGAAAGACAGTTTCGTCGCCACCATGGTGGGGGCGCCGCCGATGAACCTGGTACCGGGTACCATGAGTTCGAACGTCGACGGCCGTCCCGTGGTCGCACTGCCGTTCGGCGAGATGGACGGCAGCCGCTGGCAGAACCGGGCTGACGGCGACGTGCTGTTCGGTATTCGGCCCCATGACCTGACACCGGCGACGGCAGCTGATACAGGCGGTGACATGGCCCAAAAGTTCGAGGCGAAAGTGCATCTGACGGAACCGCTCGGCGATGTCACGGTGCTGGACGTGGATGCCGGTGGTGCGATGCTGAAGATCGCACTCCCGGAGGAAGAAGCGCTCGCCTACCCGCCGGGTGCCGAGCTGTCGGTGGCGCTGCGTGCAGGTGCTGCCCATCTTTTCGAAAAGGAGAGCGGCCTGGCGATTTAGCGGATTCGACACGGTTCCAGCCCTCTCGCCCGTCCAGCCACCCATAGTGCTCGGTATCCTCGTGTGGCCCAGCGGAGGAGAGGGCTGGAACCGCAGCAACAGAAAAGAAGAAGAGTTACAAAAACTTAAGCGGAAGAAAGGAAGGGAGACTATGCGTACAGGGTCAAAAATTCTCATGTCGTTGACGGGCGGCGCCTTGCTTGCCAGCGCAAGCGCAACAAGCCTCACGGCCGCCGACATCACCATCACCATGGCAGCGCCGGACTGGCCGCCGACCCGCTTCATGAAAGAGGAATTCGACAAGACCTACACCTCGCCCGATGGCCATACCACGACCTTGGACATGGACTTCATTCCATGGCCGAGCTTCTACGAACGGGTGGCCGCGTCGCTGACCTCGGGTGAAGAGAAATATCAGATGATCGTGACCGACAGCCAATGGCTCGGTTCGTTCGTCGAAGGCGGTTACTATGCCGATCTCACTCAGTATATGAAGGACGATCCGGAACTCACCGCGATCATGCAGGATCTGCATCCGGTTCTGGTCTCGGCCTATTCGACCTACCCGCACAAGACGCGCGCCCAGCTCGAAGAGGCGGGCGAGTGGCCTGCGCCCGACACCAGCTATTACGGCTTCCCGCAATTCCCGGACACCTATGTCACCTTCTACCGGGAAGACCTCTTCTGTCACGAGGGCGAGGCCGCCGCGTTCCAGGAGAAGTTCGGCAAGACGCTGCCCTGCACCTATGAGGACTGGCAAGACACGGATTGGGATACCTGGAAGGCTGTCGGCGAGCATTTCAAGCGGGCCAAAGGCGAACCGCTTGGTGACGGTGTTGCCGAGGATGATTTCTACGGCATCGCCTATCAGGCCGGTAAGGGCTACGACTTCTCGACCATGCAGGCCAATGCCTTTGTCTGGCAATATGGCGGCGGCATCTGGGACGAAACCGCGGCTCCCGACGGCCAGGCCGAAGGTGTGGTGAACTCCGATATCGCGGTCGAGGCGATGGAGCACTATCTCTCCATGCTGCCGCTGATGCCTCCGGTCGCCCAGACCGGTCAGATGGATATTTTCGTCATTCAAGACCTCTACATGCAAGGGAAGGTCGGGGCGATCATCGACTGGGTCGGCCTCGGCGAACCGGTGCTGGACCCGGCAACCTCGACGGTCCACGACAAGTCCGCCTTCGGCCCAGCACCTGGCCTGCGCAAGGAAGACGGCTCGATCGACCGCACCGGCAATATTGGTGGCCAGCCCTTCGTGCTCACCACCTGGAACGACGACGCGGTGATCAAGGAAGCGCTCAATGTGGTGAAGTGGTGGCTAAACCCGGAGACGCAAAAGACCTTCGTTGCCAATGGCGGGCAATCGGGCCTGATGAGCGTCATGGCCGATCCCGAATATAACGATCTTCGTCCCTGGAACCGGGCGCATGTCGAGATGTTGGATTGGCAGCGGGATGTCTGGCACATCCCGGAGTTCTTCGAGTTGCTGACCCAGCAGCAGGAAGAGTTCGACAAGGCGATCACCGGGCAGATCTCCGCCAAGGAAGCGCTCGATGCCGTGGCCGAATTCCAGCAGGAAGTGCTGGAAGAGGCCGAACACATCCAATAACCCACCCAAGAGGCTTGGCCCCCGACATCACATGCCCGGGGGCCGGCTTCTTCGAGAAAAACGTCACAAGCCGAGTACCAAGAAATATGGCAGCAAGCGAACCAGGACAGGGCGGTTTCGTCGCCTGGCTGATGTCACCGGAGCGGCGCGGCCCCTATCTGGTGGCGCCGGCGATCATCGTCCTGTTCGTGATGAACATCTTTCCGCTGCTCTGGTCTTTCGGGCTCAGCTTCTTCAACTACCGCGCCAACAAACTGAAGGTCCCGAGCTTCAAGGGGCTGTTCTACTACGAAAAGGTTCTGACCGACGATAAGGTCTGGGAGCGCTTTCAGACCACCGCGATCATCGTCGGCTCGTCGGTGATTCTGCAGCTGATCATCGGGTTCCTGCTGGCGCTGATGTTTGCCCGCGTGTTTCCCATGCGCCGCATTCTCCTGATGCTGGTGCTCACTCCGATGATGCTTTCCTTCGTCTCCGTCGGCGTTTTTTTCAAGCTCTACTACGAGCCGACCTTCGGGCTGGTTAGCTGGGTGATCAATCATGTCACCGCCGAGCCGTTCGTCATGCTCTCGACGCCGGCCGGCGCCATCGCCGCGATCGTGATCGCCGATGCCTGGATGTGGTCACCCTTCGTCATGCTCCTGGTGCTCGCAGGGCTGGTGAGCGTGCCGAAATATCTCTATGAGGCGGCCGAGATCGACCGTGCGTCCTGGTGGCGCCGCTTTTCGACCATCACCTTTCCCTATATCAAAAGCCTGCTGCTGCTCGCCGTGCTGTTCCGCACCATCGAGACCTTCAAGCTGTTCGATCTGGTCTATATCATCACCGAAGGCGGCCCCGGCTCCGCCACCGAAACCATCGCGGTCTATGTCTACCGCATGGCGTTCCAGTTCTTCAGGACAAGCCAGTCCGCAGCCCTCGCCTATATCATGCTGTTCGTGGTGATCGTGCTCACCAACCTCTACCTGTACGCCGTCAAACGCCGCGAACAGGTCATGCGATGACCTCGTTGATCGGACCTCGTTGGAGCTTGGTGGCGGTGGTACCGTCTTGTGCTTGTTATCGGAAGGGGATGAGGTAATGGCAGCTCATCGACGAGAGATCGGCAAGGCGGGCTGGGGCTGGACGGCGTTGGTCAGCGTGGTCAGCGTCATCTACTTCTTCCCGGTGCTCTGGATCATCCTGACCGCGTTCAAGACAAGGACCGATGCGCTCGCCATCCCGCCGAAGCTGTTCTTCACACCGACCTTCGACAACTTCATCAGCGTGTTCTACCGTGCCAGCATCACCGCAGGTGCTTCCCAGGAAACCAATTTCCCCCTGTATTTCTTCAATTCGATTTTCATCGCCGGAACCAGCGTGCTCCTCGCCTTGATTGTCGGCACGCTTGCCGCCTACGCCTTCTCCCGCCATCCGCTCAAAGGCAACGACACCTATCTCTTCATCATTCTGACCACCCGCATGCTGCCGCCGATCGTGGTGATCATTCCGATTTTCCTGATGTTCAGGATCACCGGCCTCGCCGGCTCCTATTGGGGCATCATCCTGCTCTACACTGCCTTCAACATCCCGTTCTCGGTCTGGCTGGTGAAGAGTTTCTTCGATGAGCTGAACACCGAGGTCGAGGATGCGGCGCGCATGGAAGGGGCGACCGAGGGGCGCGTGTTCTTCGGCATCTGCATCCCCCAGATCATGGCGGGCCTGGCCGCGACCTTCGTCTTCGGCCTGATCCTCACCTGGAACGAGTTCCTGTTCGCGCTCCTGCTCACCGGTGTCGATACCCGAACGGTGCCCGTTGCCATGGCGCGCACGCTGGGCGGCGAGGTCGGCGTCGACTATGGGCTGCTCGCCGCCATCGTCACCCTCTTCCTCATTCCGATCTTCTTCGTCACCTTCCTTTTACAAAACCAGCTGCTCCGCGGCGTCACCTTCGGCACCGTCAAAAAATGACTCTTTTGGGACTTCAGTGCTCTGAGTTTGCGATCGACGGTATGCGCCGTTTCAGGCCGACAGAGGAGCTGGCGATGAGAATTACGTTTGCGGGTCCGTCAGCGAGCTTGAAAACTTGGCCGCATACCGCCGGTATCAGCAATGGCAGGGTGAACCAAATGATGTGGACACTCCGCTAAATGACCATCGAGCTCAGGCAAGTCACAAAAAATTTCGGGGAACTGGCCGCCGTCGACCGGGTCGACCTCGAGGTTGGCGAGGGCGAGGTACTTTGCCTGCTCGGACCCAGCGGCTGCGGCAAGACCACGACGCTGCGCATGATCGCCGGTCTGGAGTGGGCGACATCGGGCGATATCCTGCTGAACGGGAGCCAGGTGAACGAGCTTGCCGCCCGTGATCGCAACGTCGCCATGTCCTTCCAGTTCTACGCGCTCTATCCGAGCCTGAACGTGCGGGACAACCTGGCCTACCCCCTCCATGCCGAAGGGCTGGATGCAGCCGAGATCGACACACGCGTTGGTGAGATTGCGAAAATCCTGCAGCTCGACCATGTCCTGCAGCGAACGCCCGGCCAGCTTGCCGAAGGAGAAAAGCAGCGCGTGGCCGTCGGCCGCTCGATTATTCGCGATGCCGCCTGTTTTTTGTTCGATGAGCCGCTCTCCCGCCTCGACGTGCAGCTTCGGGAAACCATGCGCGGTGAAATCAAGGAAGTCCTGGAAGGCCTGAACAAGCCGACGGTGATCGTCACCCACGATCAGCTAGAGGCGCTGACCATGGCGGATCGTATCGCCGTGATGCGCGACGGCCGGATCGAGCAGGTGGCCAGTCCCCATGAAATCTTCGCCAAACCCGCCAATCTGTTCGTCGCAGGCTTCATCGGCACGCCGCAGATGAACCTTGTTCCGACAAAGCTGGTGGAACGTACCAGCGACGGCGTGCGCTTCTCCTTCGATGGCCAGAAAGCGACCCTGCCCATCAATGGCGCCACATCGAAGCTGCGCCCTGGTGCGGACGTGACCCTGGGCATCCGCCCGCGAGCCTTCGATCTCGCCGATCAATCCGCCTCCGACACCCTGGATGCCAGCGTCGATATCGTCGAACCGATGGGTGCCGAAACGCTTCTCCATCTGATGATGGGGCATCAACCGCTTCGCGTCGTGGTCGATCGGCACTTGAAGCCGGCAATCGGCGAAACCGTTCATCTGCGCTGCCGGCCGAGCCAGCTCCATCTCTTCGGCGAGGACGAACAGCGTATCGGGCGTGAAGCAGGACAGGTTTCCGGGGAGACGGCCTCATGACCGCAAGCCAGGCGAAGATGGTCGAATACAGTATTATCGGCCTTTGCGTCATTGCTCTCTTGATGATCTTCCAGCCTTTCACCCTTGCCCTTTACAGTGTCGGTGCCGGCCTGGTCGTGCTTGGCGGGCTTGCCTTCAACCTCATCCCGTTTTGCCGCGAAGGCGTGCCGGGCAGAAAACTCGTTAGGATCGGCCTGATCGTCCTGGCCATTCTCGCCGTCGCCATCGTTTTGGGCATTGGCACCGGCTATCTCTATGTCTGGTATTTGGAAGCCCAGCGCGGCTAGAGCAATGTCAGATCAGGCTGACCCACATGCCAGCGTCCAAGTGTTCATCCTTTCTTAACTTTGTCGTGGAACAAAGGTCGTCTGGTCCATGGGATCCTGGGAGTCCGAGCCTCGCTCCACTTTCTTGGCGGGCGGGCGGATTCTCAGGATCACGTGGACCAGAAGATAGAGCTTATCGAGGAAAGATTGACATTTGGTTAAGATGATCGCTTCCACAGCTTCAGTGTAGAGAGATCGAACCAACTTGGTCTGACTTTGCGCTAGTGTCCTGTTTTCGAAGTTCGTTCGATCTCACCGGCTTAACCTTTTTCCAACCTGACCGGGGCACAACTGACTTTGGTCCATGCGATCCTGGGAATCCGAGCCTCGCTCCCTCCTTCCGTCGGGCGGACGGATTTCCAGGATCGCATGGACCAGAAAGCCATCCTGACGCTCAATCATGAAGAAAAGATGAAGAGCGATTTTTCCGACGGCAGATTGGGCGGTGGATCATCGAACGAACTTCGGAAGCAGGGCACTAGTGGATCCCCCACATCGGATGCCCCTGCGGGATAGCGGGCGGTTCCTGTTTGTCGGGGTGGGCTTTGACACATACTCTTTGGATGCCTCTTCAAGATGAATCTCGCCGCCACTCTAAATATCAACCTTTGATACAAAAAAATAATGTAAAAACTTAGAAAAACTATTTTGAAAATTCTTTTTTTACAATGTGTTATCTATTGAAGATTCTTTTGAGGCAAAATATTGTGGAATAGCTTTATAGCTTTACGCGTTGGTCTTTTTATCAAGACGACAACCGGCGGATAATCATGATGCGACATCTGGCATGACGCGAACGCTTGTCCAACGTCTCGTTTTTGGCGCTTCTCTGACGGCCCTCGCCTTGGGTTTGTCCGTGCAGCTCGGGTCCGCCGATATCAAGATCGAGGACCACAAGCTGGAGGCGTTCATCGATGCGGCCCTGGCCGTCGATCACGTGATGGACAAATGGCACCCGAAGATCGTCCGGGCCAAAGGCAGCGAGGAAGCAGACAAGCTCCACGTCAAGGCCAATGCCGAGATCAGAGAGACCATCGATGGTGCCGATGGCATCTCGTTCGATGAATATCAGAAGATCCGAAGGGCCATCGTGTCCAATCCCGACATGCTCAGCCGCGTCACCAGAATCATGTGGGAGCAGCAGGGAAAGTAGGAGCGGAATGGCACGGGCTTCCCATGGCTCCTCTCAAAGAACAGGACGCTCTTGCCTGCCTGTTTCTGCAGAGCGATAAATTGCTTCTTCAACCCTGAGATTGGCAAGATAGTCCCCTGCCCTGTTCTCCAACGCCGTTCCGTTGACGAAATGACCCAGGACATGACGCTGAAAGGCCAGCACACAATCGCCGCCGAAGCCTTGCTTGCTCCAGATATAATCGTGAGCCTGCTCATCCCCTCGATGAGGACGCAGCCAAAGTCTCCCCTCGCCGTCGAGGCGAAGGGTGCCTTCGGTCCCCTCAATCAGGAGAACGCCCATGGTGAGACGTGGGTTTTCGGCCGGAAAATCAAGAAGACGGTTGCCGTCGAAGAGCCCCTGGGCGCCTGAGACGAATTCGAAGATCAGATAGCCGGCATCCTCCCCCTTGATCGCCGGATTGAGGTGCCTGAGGCTGGCATAAACGCTACTGACCTCGCCCATGAGATAACGAAAGCTGTCGATCTGGTGAATGGCGGTTTCATGGATAAGAAAGCGTTCCATGGTCTGGAAATAAGGCTGGCGGTCAAGATACGCGTTTGGCCCCTGCCCATCGCCCGGGCGAAGGCGAAAGCTGAGATTGGTGACCTCACCGAGGCGCCCCGCTTCCATGACTTTCTTCGCTTCCCGATACCAGGGTTGGAAGCGAAAGTTCTCATGCACGATCAGGGTAATGCCGGCACTGTCGGCAATCTCGACCATGGCTTCGGCGGTCGCGAGATCGCCGCCAAGCGGCTTTTGGCAAATAACGTCGACGCCACGCCTGGCCGCTTCCTCGAGAAGCACTTTGTGAGCGCTTGGCGGGGCGACGATATCGAGGAGATCGGGCTTTGTCCGATCGAGCATGACACCGACGTCATCGAAAAGCGCCTCAACGCCGAACTGCTCGCCGACGGTCGCCAACCCAGCTTCATCCAGCGAGGCCGCTCCGACCAATGCCGCCATGGGAAGGCGCTGCCAAGCATCATAGTGGAATTGGCTGAAAAAGCCGGTCCCGGCAACGGCGACCTTGATGGACATGATCATTTCCCCGAATGCTGGAGCTTGACGGCAATGGTGCGATCCCGTCATAGCGGTCATCGGTCGACATCGAAATAGCTGGGAGGCTTGTCCTGAACACTGACTTCAAGATCGCTGTTTTGCCCGGTGACGGGATCGGCGATGAAATCATGGCCGTCTGCCTGGACGTTCTGAATGCACTTCAGCAGAAAGTCGGCGGCTTTCGCCTGCACACCGAAAGCCTTGCAGGCGGTGCCGCAGCCTTTCGCGACACGGGAACAGCCCTTTCGGACGAAAACTTCAGGAAAGCCGAGGCAGCCGATGCCATCCTGTTCGGTGCAATGGGCCTTCCGGACGTGCGCTACCCCGACGGCACCGAAATCGCCCCGCACCTGGAGATGCGCCGGGAGTTCGGGCTCTATGCCGGCCTCCGTCCGGTCAAGGCCTTTCCGAATGCGAGGCTGACCCTGAAAGACCCGCGCGCCGCTTCGATCGATCTCCTGATCCTTCGGGAATCGACCGAGGGGTTGTTCGCTTCGGTCGGCAAGGGCGTGGTGGAGGATGATCAAACCGCAAGGGACACGCTCGAAATCACGCGCGCAACCTCGGAGCGGTTGTTCGACGTCGCTTTCAAGCTGGCATCGGAACGCCGAGGCCGCGTCACCTGTGTCGACAAAGCCAATGTATTCGCATCCATGGCGTTCTTTCGGAAAATCTTCGATGAGCGAGCAGCGCTCAATGCGTCGATCCAGGCGGATCATCACTATGTCGACGCCACCGCCCTCGACCTCGTGAGAAAGCCCTGGGAATTCGACGTGCTGGTCACCGAGAACATGTTCGGCGACATTCTCTCCGACTTGGGTGCCGGCCTTGTGGGCGGCATGGGCATGGCGCCTTGCGCTGAAATCGGCGACAGCCACGCCTTGTTCCAGCCGGCTCATGGATCGGCCCCCGATATCATGGGTCAGGACAAGGCCAACCCGACAGCGATGCTGCTGTCGGCATCGATGATGCTGGATTGGCTGGGCAAGCGCCACGACGTCCCCGCCTGCCGGGACGCTGCGAATGCCCTGGATGACGCGATCAATCGTGGTTTCGAGACGAAAGCCGTCTGGCCTGCGGAACAAGGAGGTCACCAAGGCACCAGGGCCATGGGTCAGGCGGTAATCGAGCTTCTGTAATGGAATGCCCGCAGCATTTGATGCTCGCCGCTATGGCCAGGACCGACGGTATGCGGCCATGTTTCGACGTTTGGCGTGGAACTCTTGTTCTGAAGACGATCCACTAAAGCATGTTCCGACCAAACAGAACCAGCCCGCGTCCCCTCCCAACCATCCGATATTAGTCGGGGTCCTGCGGGTGGTTGGGGAGGAGGAACAGGCTGGTGGTGACTTCGTAAGGTCGAAAAACGCCCTAGTCGGCGTCGACCTTAAAGCCCAGTCCATCTTTGTGCATATCGAAGCGCCCTTCTCGAACCGCGTTGATCCAACGGGCAGTACGGCCGATGCCGCCGAAGGGATAGAGGTGCAGGCGCTCGATCCTGGTGGCGGTGTCATCGGCTTGGTGATGGGCAAGCGCCGTCAGCATGCGATCGGGATAGGAAAGGCCGGCAAGACGCAGGAGACTGCCGCCTTGCCTGGTGAGCACGCGCATCGAATTGCCGACACCGCACATTCTCGCATAGTTCAGAAGCGTCTTGATGGTGGCAGGTCCGGGAATACCGACATGAATAGGCAGGCTGTTGCCGCGAGCCCGCAGGGCATGCTCCCAGGCCAGGAGCGGGTCGGCATCGAATAGAAACTGGGTTACCAGACGGCATGCCGCTTCAGTCTTCCCGGCATAGGCCCATTTGTCTTCGAGTGTTGCCGCGACACCAGGTTTTGGCAACTCGCGATGCCCCTCGGGATGACCGGCAAGGCCGATCGCCTTGATGCCGTGGCCTTCCAGGATACCGGTTTCCAGCAAGGCAATCGTGCCGGAGAATGCCCCGACCGGCTTGTCCGAGCCACCACCCACCACCAGCACCTGATCCACCCTGGCCTTCTTGACCAGTGCGGAAACATAAGCATCGAGATCGGCGGCACCCGTCAGGGATCGGGCTGCGACGTGCGGGACAGGAACCAGGCCGCTCGCCCGTACTCTTTCCGCCGCTTCCACAACGTCCTGCCAGGCTTCGCCGGGAAGACAGGCGATATAGACCCTTGTTTGTTCGGGGAAAAGCGCACCAAGCTCCACCTGTTTGGCCAGTGTCTTCGGCGTGACCTCGATGGAGTAGTCACGGGTCAAATCGACCAGCAAACGTCTCGCACGGGCATCGCCGGTAGCGGCCGCTTCCTTTGGATCAACTGCTTGCCAACCCATAACATTCCTCCAACCATCGACAGGCCTGCCAACGAGCCTGCTCACCTTTCCCACCATCTTCTGACTGTCAGGCTTTTTCGTAAAGGCCATCGCTTTGCGAGCGACGCAGATTTTTCGAACTGCGACACCTGCCGCCTCCGCTGAAGGCGTTTGCTCTTTTGGAAAAGAAAAGAAGACGAACATCCAAGGCCGGCCTCTGTTGCGAAAAGGCCTGATGCCATGCTTGGCTTAATGGAACCCTAGAGGCGAGCCTGGATCCAAGGGAGCGAGAAGGCATGGCGACAGACGAAGCCCTGATGCAGACCTACCCGATGATTGATGATCTGGTCCCGCCGACCCACCGCCGCCTCCCTCGCTATGCGGCCGATTATCTCGAGCATGGCGCCGGACGCGAGCGCTTGCTGCTGCGCAACCGAAGCGCTTTCGACAGTGTGCGCATAACTCCCCGCTACATGCGCGATATGTCGGCGCTTGATCCGTCGAAATCGCTGTTCGGCCAGCACTATGACCTGCCGATCGGGATTGCGCCGATCGGGATGGGTAGCCTGATCTGGCCAGGGGCGGAATGGTATAACGCCGCGGCTGCCAAAGGGGGCAATATATCGATTACGTTGAGCACTGTTGCCTGCGCCTCAATCGAAGCGATGGCCGAAAAGGCCGATGGTCGGCTCTGGCTGCAGTTCTACTCCCCGAGAGATGAAGCGATCCGCTGGGATCTCTTGAAACGCGCCGAAGCTGTGGGCATCGATGTGCTGGTCGTCACGCTTGATGTCCCCGTTTCGCCAAGGCGCGAGCGTACGCTGCGCAGCGGCCTCTCCGTAACCCCGAAGATAACCGCCCGGAATGTGGGTCGGGCGATGCTTCGCCCGATCTGGTCGATTGAAACCCTTCGCCATGGCCTCCCGAAATTTCGCAACTTTACACCCTACATTCCCCAAAACCTCTCATCGGAAGAGGCGGTCACCTTCGTTCGCAGCCAGCTCGGCCGCCCCATTTTGCCGGACGAACTGAAGGCGATCAGAGATCGCTGGCCCGGCAAAATGATCGTTAAAGGTATCCTGCATGCGGAGGATGCGCTCGCGACCGTCGCCCTTGGGGCCGATGGCGTTCTGGTTTCCAATCATGGCGGCCGTCAGAGCGATGCCGCCCCTGCCAGCATCGACGCTCTTCCTGCCATAGTCGAAGCTATCGGTGGAAAAGCGAGCGTTCTACTGGACAGCGGCGTCCGCAGCGGTCTCGACGTGCTCAGGGCGCTGGTTCTCGGTGCCGAGTTCGTCCTTCTCGGCCGCCCCTTTTTTTATGGTTTGGCAGCGCTCGGCGAACAGGGTGCCGCTCATGTCGTGAGGATTCTTAAAGATGAACTCGTGCATGCTATGCGCCAGCACGGCTTTGCGAGCTTGCGTGATCTCTCCGGCCTCGAACTCGCAAGAGACGGCCGATGATGCTCTTGAAACCAACCGCCTTGGGGAAGGAGCAGGTCAGCTTGGCATTAGCCCTTCCTTCATAAAAAATTAACGAAAATCGACTAAGCCCATACCAGGAACGGTGATGGTTGGCCGCGGCTGTCGCTATGGCCCCGATGGCCGCACGCGTTACCGATCGTGATATCTATTGGGATGGTCGTGATGATATGCTGGCGAACAGGCGTGAGACGTTGGCGCGAGAAGTCGGTCGCTATGGCGGCGGTTCTCGTTCTCGCTGCCTGTCAGCCGGGTTCTCCGCCCGAGTTGGGACCATCGGGTTCGCCGTGGCGGGTCATCGAAACCTCTGGCGAGGTACGGATCGAGCAACAGGGCTTGCTCTATGGGATGAGCCTGCGCTCCGGTGATGAATTTGCCAGTGATAGCCGAGTTTTTGTGGAGAAGTCCGGGCATCTGATCATGTCGCGGAGCGATGTGCAGTTCACGGCTAACGGCCGTGCCCTAATTACCCTCTCGGCAAGCGGGGCACCAACGGTCTTTTCACATGACAGGGGAAGGATACGCGTTCGTTTTACGGCTGCGGCGAACGCCCCGAAGCGCCTTGCCACCCCCCATCTGGTTGCCAGCGGGACGAATGCGGTTCTCGATCTCGACGTCGACGATCAGGGTACCGACATCAAGGTTATTGACGGCAGCGTCACTCTTTCGACGTCAAACGGACGTCACTATGCAAAGCTGGTGAGTGGCGCCGCGGCTCGGCTTGGCGACAAAACCGATGGTCAGATGGAGATCCAGCCTGCTGCAGAGAAACCGTTTCGCCCGAGCCCAACTATTGAAGCGACCGCAACGAGTGATGCCTCCCCGGCACCCAAGCCTGCCGCCAGACCCACCACCAAGATGCGCCAAGCGTCCAAGCCCGATCATCGATCAAAAGCCCCCGTGACGTTCGCTGTCTTGCCGGCAGCCCGCCTAAAGCCAGAGGTGCGACCACCTGCCAACAACGCAAAAAGTGAGATGGCCAAGCCCATCGAGCCAGCATTGTTATCGGCAGGCTCGGCCGAGCCTGCACCTGTTCGGGCAACCCCTATTGGCCGGCGAACACCGCTGGAGAAACAATTCGATCAATTGACCGAAGGCCTTCTCGACGGGCTGCCCAGCGTCACTCCCCAAAACGTTCCCTATCGCTGAGCGGCCAATCTTCTTTAAAGACGAGTAAGAAGCTGGATCAGGTGGTCACCCGACGGCATTCACTCTGGAGGATTTATCCTGACCTACCCAGGCGGCCAAATTCTCGCGCGTCGACGGATCGATCGGCAAACGGGCATGATCGGCCGCATCCATCGCTGCTCGCAGCAGATCATCAAAACCCGACAAGGTCGAATCCAGCCTGAGCACATCATGTCTTCCGACCAATGTCAGCTGATACCAGCCGGCGCTACGGCGCCGCATCGGCGCGTAGTAAGCAAGCTTGAGGCCAGTCAGATCCTGCCAACGCAGGAAACGCCGCCGCGGTCCCGTACTCAGAAGACCTTCGGATGACGGCACGATGGAAACCAGGGACTGAGCAAGAACTCGCGTGCCGAACCAAAGAAAGATGAGCCCAACGCCGGCGAGAAGCAGGGCCAGCGGACGTCCGACAACCAGGAAGCAGAGCGGGCCAATTGTGACCAAAATCCCGATACCCGCGCGCAAGCCATCCAGCGCAAGGACCTGCCATGGATAATGATAAGGCCGCAAGTGACGATGCTCCTTTTGCTGTCCCGGACGAGCGTGCCGCCATTGCTGCGGCATGACAGGCCCAGGACCGACGTTAGGTGGTACAGCGACTTCATCTAGAGCGTTTCCGGTTGAGGTTTACGCGGTGCCCCAGCCCTCTCCCCCGCCGAACCACCCGATATAGTCGGCACGCTGGGGTGGTTGGGCGGGAGAGAGGGTTGGATCGACCTGTCCCGGAAAAGCGCTAGCTGCCGACAGTTTGACCAAAAATGCTCCCTCGAATCAATGCATTGATGTATCCTGAAATCCTTGCTTTCTGGATTCTTCCCTACCGAACCCGCGACCAGAACCTGCTTGATCGCAAGGACCAAATCATCGGCATCATGACTTCATCTCCTAACCCCTCGTTAACGAATTTCGTCTAGGTTGAACCTGAACAACATCATCTTGTGGAATATTCACGGCATTTGACTTCCCTCGGTGCCGCCTGGATCGATGGTTTCGGGAAAGGCCCTTGGAGCGGGCGCCTCCAAATCGACAGCCCTCGTCCTGATCGGTAACCCGGAGGGACGAAGGTATGTGCCGACACCGGCTTCATCCCATCGGGATGTATGCCGTGATGAGCAAGTTGCCGAGCCGAGAGGCCCCTAGCGCGTCGGTCCAGACAGATCGATCAGATCTGTTGAGAAGAATTGATGCAAACGAGAAACTTAGCGCAGCAACGGTTCGATCATGTAAATGCGCCGTTGCACGAGAAAGGACGAAAGACCATGCAACTCTGGGCTCAAGGATCGAGCGGCTCAGACATGTCGTGACCGAAGTTGACCGAACATCCATGCCTAGGGCAGCCCTCGGCAATACGACCCTTGCCGACTGGCTGAACCTCAGCCATGAACTCCGCACGCCTGCCAATGCTATTCTCGGTCATGCCGAGCTGCTGTTGAGTGGCGCTATCGGCCCTCTTTCGTCGGAGATGCGGGCAAGCGTAGGCGATATCCAAAAAGCAGGCCTTGGCCTGCTTGCACAGATTCAGACGGTGATCGAAGCGGGACAGGCTTTTTCGGAGCCCGGAGCATCGTCAGCGGAAATTGCTGCGCTGGCCGATCGCCTCGGCGACTGCTGGCTCCAGGCCAAGGGGGTGGCTGATACGGCAATCGCGGTATCTTGCGAACAGCAAGGCCAGCCAACGGGGCCGCTTCGGATCGCCGCCGTCTTGTTGCACGACATGGACGTGACCTGGATCGAGCCGGATGCCGGGAGCACTCTCCCGGCATCGGCGTGCAGGCCCGATACCCGCCGGCATCCCGGAAATGCTCTGCGGCTTCAATGCTCTGTATTGGATCGGCCGGATCGCTCGGTCTACTTTTCCGTGATCGAGGCGGTTTTGGCGATGACCGGCGGTAGGCTTGATCGCCCAGAGCAGGACATGCTGGTTGTGAGCTGGCCTGTGGAAGAAAGTTCGGCGCCTTCACCATGCATCGCATCCGACGAAACAGTCCAAGCCCGTTGATTTTCAAGCCATTGGTTCGATAACGTCCTGTTTCTCGGGGTTTTGTGAGGATTTTGCGTAACAGTAGCAATGATTTTTCGTTAAAGTAGTGGATGAAACATCTCGCGCTGCCACCGCTCGGGTCAAGGCGGACGCGACTAACTAAAGCAAGGGCCGCTCTTGCGATACTCAGAAAGAAGTCAGGCCCATGTTTTGTGAGTGACGCCTCTTCCCTTCAATTGAATTCAAAACAATCATATCGTGTCAAATACAAATGAGGTATCGGCTTTGACTGGACAAATATTTGCTGCCGAGGCTTGTCGAGTTACCTGCGATCACCTATTTGTTTATTGGTTGGTGAAAAAATTTGAGCGCGCTTGGGTCACATGATTCTATCGTTTTACGCGCTGGCCGTGTAATAGCCTTGCAACAATGGATTTATCGGTGGTAGCACAAAGCATCTGAGAAAATTCATTTCAGTTCGCCATTAACGAATGGGCTGGCTATAGCCGAGTCAAAGTGACGGCAAGCCAAGAGGGGGATGTTGCGGAAGGTGGCCGTTGAGAAGCCTGCCTCTGCATGCTGGAAGGTACCGTTTAACGCTCGAACTTCAGACGTATGTCACCGATCGATTCGAGGGCAACTCGAAGAAGAACGGTTTGAAGAAGGGATCTAGCCGGCTCGCTTCGGCCTATTTCCCGACCATGTTGCAGTCATGGCAACACGCGTTCTGTCAAGATAAGGATTGAACCTGCTCGATGCAAAATCGAAATATGTTTCTTTACCGGCGCCAGGGTCCAAAAAAGCGGCCGAAATCCGGCACACCTCGTAAAGGACGCAGTCCGCAGAAGGGACTTCCAAATTCGGCACGGGATCTGTTGCCGATTATTCAACCGGCAACCAAAGCTCTTGCTCAGATGCTTGCGGGCCGAACCGGCGTATCCGGCCAGCTTGGTCATGCCCGCGCCGTTCTCGCTCAGACCGAGCGGCTTGTTGCGGAGCGTGCCCATAACCGGCTCAATCCGGCAGAACGGGAAGAGTTTTTCGAACAGGTTGCCCGGCTAAAGCTCACCTTGTCGGATGCTGAAAGCGAAGCGGAATTCCAGGCAGCAGAGGAGCAAGCGCCTGCCTCGACGCCTGTGCCGGTTGATCGCGAGAGGCTGAAGGCCATGGCGCTGTCATTGACGGTGTCGTCTGCTACCGGTGCTGCTGCAAAGCAGGCAGAGCCCGCATCGGACGATAGTTCCGCATCGGAAACCGAGAGATCCGCGCCGGACGATCCTTCGCCACTATCGAGGACTGAAGACGACAATGCTTCGGCGAAGGCAGATCCTGTCAGTCCTGCTGCAGAAAACGCCAAGCGGTCGAAAGATCCGAACCAATTGCGATTGCCGCGTGAGGCTACTGATAAGCTCACGTTGCAGCCAGGCACGACGGTCAGCCTGGATGGAACTAGCCGGCGACGCAAGCCCAAGCTCAGTGCGACGGCAGGAAGCAAGAAGACAGCGCCGCCGCCAGCAAGTTCCAGCCGCTCAGCAAACGCTGCTAAAGACAATGATGTCGAAGCCGACCTTGGCGCCAGCACTAAAACGGCGCCCCCGAAGAAAGCCGGATCTGCAAGCACTCAGAAGCTGCCCAAGGGCTGGATCATCGATGAAGAAGGCTTCGTCGTTCCCGGACCGACCTAGCAGTCAGGCTCATCCGCTTGAGCGATTATTGAACGATGAGTTCCAGGCCACTGGCGCGTTGTCTGTGATGACAGTGCACCCATAGGCCATGGTCCTCTGGTCACTGCCGGCGCCCGGACCATGGAACTCGTATAGGCTTGGTCGGCATACCGACGATCAAACCGGCGGCCTCACGTAATTGGGGACATGTCCCTACGTGAAGTTAAATCCTGTACATGTACAACAACGGTCAGAGATGACCGCGAGCTGACCTCAGGCTGGCTTCCCGTCACCAAAGAGGGGGGCTTTGGCGAGGCGAACCTTGGCTGCATCCCCGTTGGGCAGGGCATCATTGCCGAGAACGCTGATATTGCCGGCGATCTGCCCGCCACGCTCAAGTTCGAGCTGTCCATAGCGGATGGTGCCGGTGATTCGCCCGGTTCCCCTGACGAACAGAGTGTTTCGAACGGTCAGGTCACCCTCATACACACCGCTGATATCAGCCTCTTCGACTTCGCAGCCACCGGTAAATCTGCCGGAGCTGGTGATCTCCAAAGCTAGGGTGTCATTGAGGGTCACCTCAACCTCGCCTTCGACGACCAGGCGATCGCAGGAGTTAATCTCACCACTCAGGCGAATTCCCTGCCCCACGATCAGACGCTTGTTGGCCTGAGTGTCGGCGCGGCCTGCCGTCGGTGCGTCGCTGGCAGGCGGTATTTTCGGTGATGCGGACAAAGGCTTGCTCTCCGATCGATCAATGGGTTTGGCCGCCGTTCGGTCAAGAGGACTGACCGGGCGCTCCAGCGGCGCCGGGGCGACATCTGGGATGCTCTTCGCCTGTGGGGGAGGCTCGACCTGGGGGAGGACAGCCTTTACCTGCGGGATGTCCTCAACCTGAGGAATGTCGTCAACCTGCGGAAGACCTGCAGCTTGCAAATCAAGGCCGCTCTCATCGTCTTTTGCCATCGGGTCGGCGTCTCGCTTACGGAACATGGCTTACCAATCCCCAGAAACTGAATTGATACTGACCGGGCAATGCAGTCTCCTGCGGAACCCACGATTCAGCACTTCCGTCCCGCCACGCATAATGGTGCCGCTTTATTTAGTCAAACCACCCCGCATCGTTTCCCGACTCATTTCTCTAAAAAAACACGTTAAAGTTTCCTTTCCGAAAAAGAGAACATAAAAGGTGGATAGTTCGGTCCAAATTTGGCAAACAGGCGGCAATCTTCTACCGGTGGGCTAGCGCCTGCCGGATGAACCTGTGTGGGATCAGGCCCATTGCGGTCTTCCCAACCACCCCTATACTGCGCCGCTTTATTCGGATCGAGGCTGGGTATAATAGATGATGCAACGTGAACAGCGGATCGACGTCGTCGGTCTGGGCAACGCAATCGTCGACGTCGTTGCCGAAACGCCGGATGACCTGCTGGCGCGCCTGGATCTGGCCAAGGGGACCATGACCTTGGTGGACGAGGCCAGGATAACGGAGCTCTATGGTGCGATGGGGCCTGCGGTGGAGGTGTCGGGCGGTTCCTGCGCCAACAGCATGGCGGCGCTCGCCGGTCTCGGCGGATCCGCCGATTATGTCGGCAAGGTTCAAAACGACCAGCTCGGCGAGGTCTTTCGCCATGACATTCAGGCAGCCGGCGTCGCTTTCGCAACCCGGCCGCTCGACACCGGCCCGGCAACCGCGCGCTGCCTGGTGTTCGTGACGCCGGATGCCCAGCGGACGATGGCAACCTATCTCGGCGCCTGTGTCGAGCTTGGCCCGGACGACGTGGTCGAAGAGAGCATCGTCAATGCCCAGATGGTCTATCTCGAGGGCTATCTGTGGGATCGACCGGCGGCAAAACAGGCCTGCATCAAGGCATCGACCATCGCTCGCAAGGCTGGCACGAAGGTGGCCCTTACGCTCTCGGATCCGTTTTGCGTCGATCGCTGGCGAGACGAGTTCATCCCGTTGATCGATGATCACATCGACGTGCTGATCGCGAACGAAGCTGAAATCATCAGCCTTTATCAGGCTTCATCATTTGACGACGCGGCGCGCGAGGCCTCCCGGCATTGCGAACTCGCGGCGCTCACCCGTGGCCCTCTCGGGTCGGTTATCGTCACCTCGGACAACAGCTACAGGATCGAGGCGGCCCCGGTCGACGAGGTCGTCGATACCACCGGTGCAGGCGATCTTTATGCCGCAGGCTTGCTCTACGGCCTGACACACGACCTGCCCCTGCCCGCCTGCGGCCGTTTGGGCGGCCTCTTGGCAGCGGAAATTCTCGGTCAGTACGGGGCCAGGGTCGAGCATTCCCTAAAGCCCCTGATCGAGACCGCCACCGCCTGAGCGGCAATCCGAGAAATTTAAGGACAGGCTGACGCTGTCCTCTCCTGCCATGGTCAATGTCATGTGAGAGGGCGTGAAACAACGTGAACATCGCATGCGGCCGGAACGTCTTAAAGTGGGCGACGTTCATTCCATCCTGCTCGATCGGCAGCAAGGGAGACCGTTGGGATGCGCCACAAAAAGAGGCGACCGCGGGTATTTACGGCACTGACCGGACCATTCCTCTGCATAACGACCATCGCCGCTGTCTCGACATATTTCAGCCTGCCGGGCAGGGCCGATGATACCTCATCGTCACCCGTGCAACATTTCAACGTGCAGACACCGGCAACATTATCACCGGAGGAAGCGGAGGCAATCTACCGGCGTGTCGTTGATGACATGGCCAGGGCCTATATTCTTTCCCAGGACGTGAATGCCGAAAGATACCAGCAGTGGCCGCGCTACAATACGTCCCCCTATCAATCCGCAACCCATGGCAATCGCTATATCAACAGCTATGCCAACGCGCTTGCGCGCGACTATGACCGCTTGTCGGAGATCGATGAGCTACCGGCGGGCGCCGTTCTCGCCAAGGACTCCTTCGCCGTGACCGATCAGGGGGACGTTTTTCTCGGGCCGCTGTTTTTGATGGAGAAGATGGAGAAAGGCTTCGATCCCGAGGGCCGAGACTGGCGCTACAGCATGATCATGCCTGATGGCAGCTATTTCGGCAGAACCGGCGGTGACGCTGAGGAGCAAGTCGTTTTCTGCAGGACCTGCCATCAAGCCGCCGGCGAAGAGAATGATCACCTCTTCTTCGTTCCGCCGGATGTTGCCCGCGAGATGAAGTGACAGGGCGCGAAGGGGTTGGACCTATTTACCCGTGTCAGCCGCCGCAGTCCGCCCCTTCCCGATAGACGACGTAACGGCCATCGGTGCTGCGCATGTAGGTAATGTCCAGAGCGTTCAGATTTCGATTGATCGGCTCTGCACGATACATCTCGCAGCCCGCCGCGTCCCGCCCGATGGAGACTATCTCGACCCTGCAGATCGCGGGATCCTTGGCGACATCGAAACCGCCATCGGCCTGACGATGGTAGAGTGCGGTCAGGGTCATGCCGCCTTTGGAGTAAGGTCCGAAGATCTCGCAGCCATCCTCGTCGATGCCCTTGGGAAGCATATAGAAATCGTCGCCCAGCTGAATTGCGTTGCTTGGGCTCGGAGTCCAGCTTTCTCGAGGATCCGGTGCCTCTCTTTCGCCAGCTGATTGATCAACGGCCTTCGGCATTTCACTGCATCCCAGTACGAGCAAACATCCAAGAGCGCCAAGCCCCAAGCGACTGATCGATGATTGGTTCAGATGAAAGCGAACATGGTCCAACATGAGAAACATCCAATCAGCAGCATCACTGAACGTCTTAGAGAAAGCCCCGGCATGCCAAAACAGACATGCCGGAGCCTGGCCTCAAAACGTGAGCTTGTAGCTGATGCCGACGCCGATGTCAGGGCTGGCGTTCGGATCGTGGTCGGGGTTCAGGCGAACAAAGCTTCCTGCGGACAGGCTTTGGCTCTCGTCGTCAAGGGCGACATTATAGACGGCCTCGATGGCGATTTCCCGCCCCTCTGGAGAGAGGTCCAGCCTGCCGCTTCGCTGCAGGATCGTACCATCCTCCGTGCGACCGACCGGCACGGTGACATCGGCAGACCCTTTGTTCACCCGAAGCGGCTGGCCGACGATGAGGCTGAGCCCATCGCCCTCCTCGGCGACATCCGACATCACCAGGCCGACACCGAAGGCTTCAGACCTGATCGTCGAATAGTCCGAGAGCAGGCTGCTGGCGCCTGCGGAGCTATCGGTATGGCCCTGGCTGTAGGCGCCGAACAGGTCGATCTTGTCGCTTATCGGTGCCAGCAGCGAGATGTCGAGATATTGTGAACTAGCCTCGCTGTTCGAGCCGAAGGCGCCGGTGGCCTCGCTGCCGAGAAAGCCGCCGTCTTCCTTCATGAAGCCATAGCCGAGCCGTAGCTCGATATCGCCCACCGTTCTGTAGCCGAGCTCGATTTTCTGCATCACCACCTGCCGGGCGGCATCGTCCTCTGTCGAGGTGAATGCCGAGACCGTGAGATCGAGGTCATCACCAAGAGAAACCCTGGTGCCGCCGCCGGTCAGCTCACCGGAAAGCTGGTCGAATGGCGCGAGAAAGGCGGTGGGCTGGAAGAAATCCCCCGTGCCGGCAAGTGTCTGCACGAGACCTGTCTCGGCATTGCTCGATCCGTTGAACGCCAGGAACATATCGAGGCCCTCGGCCAGCTCGGACTGCATCTGCATCCGTGGCAGCGGTGCCTCTTCCTTGAGCGATGTTTCGCTGGCCGCAAACTCGGCACGGTAGGGGTCGTCGACCTCGTCATCCCCGGCCACGGACAGCGAGAGCCCGCCCGTGTCCGTGACAATCGAAGCAGTTCTGCGCAAATCGCTGCCGATGAAGGCGTCGAGCCCGGTGGTTCTGGACTGCACCACAGCGGAACGCCCGAGATCGATACCGAAAGGGAAGTTGTCGTCATCGAGGGTGACCACCTCGCCGAGGAGCTCGGCACCGGCACCATTGAGCGACAAAGCACTGTTAAGGGAGAGAGAACTGCCGCTAAGCGCTACCTTTGCACCATCGACCGATGTCGAGGTTGGCACCGTCAGGTTCCCTTGTGGGGTCAGCGCGTTGTCCAGATTGAGCAACCCGCGGCCGAAGACCGAGTCAGTACCCGGGGCACCGAGATCGGTCGCGGTGCTCAGAAGCCGGTTGCCTGCCTCTTGAGATGAAACACCGGGAAAAGCAGCCTGCACGACCGCCGCAGCGCCTGCCACCAGCGGTGCTGCATAAGACGTTCCGCTACCGATTCTGCCCGTGCCGCCGCCTGGCTGAGCACCCAGAAAACCGACGCCCGGCGCCGCCATGCAGCGTTCCTCGGCGCCAAGGCAGCTATTGCTGAAAAAGGCGCGCCGATTGTTCTGATCCACTGCCATAACCGCGATGACCCCATTCGCTGCGTCGGGATCGGCTGCAGCTATTGCAGGCAGGTTAGGGCCAATTTCGGTAACGACGCTCCCAACCGGCACGTTATCGTCGTCAATACCTCTTAGTTCTGCAACAAGATCCAATTCATCACCATCATTGCCGGCAGAAACTACAAGCAATTTTCCAGCGTCAGTGGCCCGGATGAAGGCCGCCCGACGGTCTGCCACTTGCTGTGCAATTTCCTCCGGTATGAATGGATCGACCCGCGTGCCGTCGCTCAAGAGGAGCGGGCCGGTTTTGCCTCGCCCAAAGCTCATGTTCATGATATCGGCACCACGGGCGATGGCGTCATCGATGGATTGGACCACTGCCGCTGGATCAATAATGTTCGCATTCGGATTGTCTGGGTCCTGATCACCAATCTGATAGGCCAAAAGTCCCGCATTGAAAGCAACACCTTGGGTACCACTACCATTCCGGGCGCCCACAGCAATGCCAGCGACAGCCGTGCCGTGCCGGCTGTCGACACCTGTTGCTCCCTCAGGAAAGATGATGCTGGCGATTAGATTAGGCGCAAGATCCGGATGATCTTCATCAATGCCATCGTCGAGGACCGCAATGGTAACCCCCTGGCCTCCTTCGGCTCCGGTGATCCGAGCATAGCCCTGTTCGGCCTTGATCTGAGCAAGACCGGTGGACCGGCTAAATTCGGTCCCGGACGTGGCCAGATTATTGGAGTTTCCACCGCCTCCACCGCCACATGCAGCGAGCGTCAGCAGACTAACGCCGGCCAAGAACAGTTGTGACAAGGACGAAAAACCCAATAGTTTATTACTCATACTCCCCAACCCCTTTTTATTTAATGATAATTCTATGGATAAAGGCAAATCAGAACTAATCAAGCTTACATTTACGGTTGTTATTCTCGTTATTTTCACTTTTTAGTTTTTACATAATTCTCGAAAAGTGCCACTATTGCTCCTTTCCATCAGATAGCTCGACCGCTTCGATCGTGACTTACCCAACCTCGGCTCGATAAGAGCATCGACGGTCTATGGCCGGCATACTGCCGTGTGATCCGGCTCGACACGGGGTTGCCTATTTGCTGCTGGCTTGACAATGTTATTCCTAGTGAGCGTCCGCGCCAGGGACGATCAATGAACGAGCACCGGACATCGGCAGACGAACCGATGCAGGTGTAGAACCAGGAGGCTTTATGGCGGTAGAGGATGCAGGCGTGCTCTGGCGGGGATGCATGACTCCGTTGACAGCACACGGCCTTTTTGTCTTGGCATCGAACCTTTCAAACACAAACGCCGGCTGCCGATAGCGATGCAGCTTCCCGACCTCGCCACCTACGACACCTTGCCCAAGCTCTTGATTCACAACGCGGAACAATGGCCGGACGATGTCGCCTCGCGCGAGAAGGATCATGGTATTTGGCGTGCCTATAGCTGGGCGGATACGGCGGCCGAGGTGCGGGCGCTGACGCTTGGGCTGATCGCAGTCGGCATCGAGCGCGGGGATGTCGTTGGGATCATCGGCAACAACCGCCCCCACTGGGTCTGGGCGGAATGGGCGGCCCATAGTGCAGGGGCCATGTCGCTCGGAATCTATGAGGACAGCCTCGGCAAGGAGGTCAGCTACC
Organism: Geminicoccaceae bacterium; assembly: GCA_965204405.1. Lineage (GTDB taxonomy): Bacteria > Pseudomonadota > Alphaproteobacteria > Geminicoccales > Geminicoccaceae > JANQPX01. The sequence continues at coordinate 1,338,307 of CBDBEN010000005.1, read as the reverse complement.
TTCTCGATTATGGCGAGGTCAAGCTGGTATTCGCCGAAGATGAGGAGCAGGCCGACAAGCTTTTGGAGATCGCAGACGATCTGCCGACGCTCAAATGGATCGTCTATAACGACGAGCGCGGCATGCGGAAATATGACGACCCGCGCCTATTGAGCCGAAGCCAGCTCGTCCAGAGGGGAAGCGAGATCGATCCCGGAGCGTTCGATGCCGCCGTCGCCGTCGGCAAGGGCGAAGATGTGGCCATTCTCTGCACCACCTCGGGTACGACCTCGAATCCGAAGCTTGCCATGCTGCAGCACCACCCGTTCATGGAGCATATCGCCTCCTATCTCCGGGCCGATCCGCGCGAGCCGACCGATGAATATATGTCGCTGCTGCCGATGGCCTGGATCATGGAACAGGTTTATGCGGTGACCATGCCGCTGCTCTGCCGGATCCGGGTGAATTATCCAGAAGATCAAAGCACCGCGATGCATGATCTGCGCGAGATCGGCCCGACCCATGTGCTGCTGGCGCCGCGCGTCTGGGAGCAGATTTCGGCCGACGTTCATGCGCGCATGCTGGATGCCAACAGGCTCAGCCAGTCCGTCTTCGAAAAATGCGTCAAGCTCGGCACGGAAGCCTTGGAGCAGGGAACGCGCTCGCGCCTGGCCGATATGTTCTTTTACGATACGCTGCGTGATCGTCTGGGCTTTTCGAACGTCAGGGCCGCAGCAACCGGCGGCGCTGCCCTTGGGCCGGATACCTTCAAGTTCTTTCTCGCCATGGGCGTGCCGCTTCGCCAGCTCTACGGACAAACCGAGCTTTGCGGCGCCTACACGCTGCAGCGCGCCGAGGACGGGCTCGATTTCGACAGCTCGGGCCCTGCCTTCGACAATACCAAGATCCGCATCGAAAACCCGGACGAGAACGGTGTGGGAGAAATCGTCACCTATCATCCCAGCATGTTCAAGGGCTACTACAAGCAGCCGGAAGCCTCGAAGGAGACGCTGACCGACGACGGCTGGATGCTGACGGGCGATGCCGGTTTTCTCGATGACAAGGGCCGGCTGACCGTCATCGACCGGGTCAAGGATCTCGCCACGACCTCGAACGGCGTCCGTTTTTCGCCACAGTTCATCGAGAACAAGCTGAAATTCTCGCCCTATATCGGCGAATGCGTGGTCCTGGGCAACGGCCATGCCTGCATCACGGCAATCCTCTGCATCCGCTACTCCATGGTGTCGAAATGGGCGGAAAGCCGAGGACTTGCGTTCACCACCTACACCAATCTCTCGGCACTGCCGGAGATCTACGCCTTGCTCCAGGGCGAGGTCGAGAAGGTGAATGCCTCCCTGCCCGAAGCCCAGCGGATCCAGCGCTTCCTTCTGCTCTACAAGGAACTCGATGCCGATGAGGGCGAGTTGACCCGCACGCGAAAAGTCCGGCGCACCGTGATCGACGAGCGCTATGCGCCGCTGATCGAGGCTCTCTATGGCGGTGAAGATCGCGTGGTGATGGAGACCGAGGTGACCTTCGAGGACGGAAGAACCGGAGAAATTCGCGCCGACATGGCCATCCGCAACCTCGCCGCCGGCGAGACGGTCGGCTTGGCGGCGGAGTAGCAGGAGATGGCGACGGCACGATCAGAAGTCTCCGAGGAACGGGACCAGGCCAAAACCCAAGTCCAGCCCGATCCCGCCGGGGTCCTGCTGGCGGTGGAGAATGTTACGCTGCGCTTTGGGGGCGTGACGGCGCTTACCGATGTCAGCTTCGATATCCGAAAAGGCGAGATCAGGGCGATCATCGGCCCGAACGGCGCCGGCAAGTCCTCGATGCTCAATGTCATCAACGGCTTTTATCATCCCCAGGAAGGCCAGGTGACCTGGAAAGGGGTGACCCGAAGGCAGATGCGGCCCCATGATGCGGCCGCCACCGGCATTGCCCGCACCTTTCAGAATATCGCGCTGTTCAAGGGCATGACCACGCTGGACAATATCATGACCGGGCGCATCTTGAAGATGCATGCCGGTTTTCTGGAGCAGATGATCTATTGGGGGCGGGCGAAGCGGGAGGAGCTCGAGCACCGTGCCGAGGTGGAAAAAATCATCGACTTTCTCGAGATCCAGCATGTGCGCCATACCCCGGTCGGTCAGCTGCCCTATGGCCTGCAAAAGCGGGTCGAACTAGCGCGGGCGCTTGCCGCCGAGCCGGACCTTCTGCTGCTCGACGAGCCGATGGCCGGCATGAACCTCGAGGAAAAGGAAGATATGTGCCGCTTCGTGCTGGACGTGAACCAGGAATTCGGCACGACCGTTGCCCTGATCGAGCATGACATGGGCGTGGTCATGGATATCTCCGACCGTGTGGTGGTTCTCGACTACGGCAAGAAGCTGGCTGACGGCACGCCGGACGAGGTCAGGAGCAATCCCGAGGTGATCGAAGCCTATCTCGGTGTCAGTCATGACGATGACGGGTAGATAGTCTTGGATATCGTAGCGAAATATATCTTCGGGCCCTTTGCCGAAATGGCAGCCTACCCTCCGGGCGTTTTGGAGACCGTCATCGCCGGCCTCGGCAACGGTTTCTTATATGCGCTGGTGGCGATCGGCTTCGTGATCATCTTCAAATCGTCCAGCGTGTTCAACTATGCGCAGGGTGCGATGGTGTTCTTCGCCGCCCTGAATTTCGCCGGCATGCTGAAACTGGGTGTCCCCTGGTATCTGGCGGGACTGTTCTCCCTCCTGATGATGATTGCGTTCTCCTTTGCCGTGGAGCGCGTCGTGCTGCGGCCGCTGGTGGGGCAGGACGGGCTCAGCCTGTTCATGGCGACCATCGGGGTGAGCTTCTTCGTCGAAGGCTTTGTCGAGGCGATTTGGGGCGGTGATCCACATCTGCTGAAAATCGGCCTGCCGGAAAGCTCGATCTTCACGATCGACTATGCCTGGGCGCAGAAGATGGAGCTGGATATGATCATCCAGGAATCCGATCTTCTGGCGATCGCGGTCGGCTTGGTGATGGTGTTCGCCCTCTACGTCTTCTTTCAATATACGCGAGTAGGCAGGGCCCTGCGGGCGGTGGCCGACGACCACACCGCCTCAATGTCGATCGGCATTCCGCTCAATCACATGTGGATCGTGGTCTGGGCGCTTTCCGGCTTTACCGCGTTCGTCGCAGCCACGGTCTGGGGCACCAAGATTCAAATCGAGCCGACCGTGATCAACCTCGCCTTGAAAGCGCTGCCAGTCATCATCCTGGGCGGCCTGACCTCGATCCCGGGGGCGGTGATCGGCGGCTGCATCATCGGTGTCTCCGAATTGATGTTCGAGACCTATTGGGGCCAGCCTTTCTTCGGTGGTGCCACCACCGAATGGTTTGCCTTCTTGCTGGCGGTCATCTTCCTGCTGTTCCGGCCCCAGGGCTTGTTCGGGGAGCGGATCATTGAGCGGGTCTGATGATGACGGCGGCATGTTCAATCGGCGGCAGCGCCTTGATCGGCGAATGAGGAAAGAAGGCTGATGCTCTATCGCGAAACGGGCGTATTCCACAGCAGCTACGCGGAAGACCAGGCGGTCTTCAAGCTGCCGCTGGACCGGTATGCGGTCTGGATCGTGGTGGCGATTGCTTTGTTCATCGTGCCTTTGGTGACCTCCAACTATGTCCTGACCGATCTGATTACGCCGTTCCTGATCATGTCGATCGCCGCCCTCGGCTTGAATGTTCTCACCGGTTATTGCGGCCAGCTTTCCCTCGGCACAGGCGCCTTCATGGCCCTTGGCGGCTTCATGACCTACAAACTGGTAACCAGCTTTCCCTCAGCCGGGTCGTTTTTCGGCATGGAGGCGCTGCCAGGCATCAATATCGGAGGCTTCGAGCCGTTCGATGTCTGGTTTCTCGTGATGCTCGCCGCAACGGGGCTGATCACCGCTGCCGTCGGCCTGATCTTCGGCTTGCCGAGCCTCAAAATCAAAGGCCTCTATCTAGCGGTCACGACCCTTGCCGCCCAGTTCTTCCTGATCTGGCTCTTTATCAAAGTGCCCTGGTTCACCAATTATTCGCCCGCCGGCATCGCCCCTGCCCCACCGCAAACCCTATTCGGCTTCGAGGTCACAGGCGCTGCCTCGCCGGAGGTCAACCGCTATTTGTTCGTGCTGTTGATCACGATCCTTGCAGCAGTCGCCGTGAAGAATGTAACCCGGTGCCGCTATGGTCGCTCCTGGATGGCGATCCGCGACATGGACATCGCGGCCGAGATCATCGGCATCAGCCCCACCTGGGCGAAACTGTCGGCTTTCGCCTTCAGCTCGTTTCTGATCGGCATCGCAGGCGCTCTTTGGGCGTTCGTGAAGATCAATTCCGTGCAAACCGACGCCTACACCATCCTGTTGAGTTTCCAGGTGCTGTTCATGGTGATCATCGGCGGCCTCGGCACGGTGCTCGGCTCCTTTCTGGGCGCTGCCTTCGTGGTGCTGGCCCCGATACTCCTGAATATTGGTCTCACCTCGATGAACCCGCTGTTCCTGTCTCTTGGGCTCGGCACGATCAGCATCGCCATGATCAAGCACATCGAATTCATGGTGTTCGGTGCGCTGATCATCTTTTTTCTGATTGTCGAGCCTCATGGCTTTGCTAGGCTTTGGCAAATTGCCAAGCAAAAACTCCGGACTTGGCCATTTCCCTACTGACCGTAGGGTCGATCAACCCGCCGGGAGCATCCCGGCACCCTTTCATTGGGAGGCTTCAATGATGAGAAAACTAACAATCGCAAGCACTGCAGCCGCAGTCTTGTTTACAGGTGCGCTAGCCGCGCCCGCGGTCAGCGCGGAGGAGCAGTTTTTCCCCATCCTTAGCTATCGGACCGGGCCTTATGGCGCCAACGGCGCCCAGCTCGCCAACGGCCAGATCGACTACATGAAGCTGATCAACGCCAATGGCGGCGTGAACGGCGTCATGCTGTCGTGGGAGGAATGCGAGACCGGCTATAAGACCGATGTCGGCGTGGAATGCTATGAGCGTCTGAAGGGCAATGGAGCCGTCGCTGCCGTGTCGCCGTTCTCGACCGGTATCACCTACGCGCTGCTCGAAAAAGCGGTTGCCGACCAGAACGTGCTGTTCTCCATGGGCTATGGCCGCACCTCGGCCGCCGATGGTCGCGTGTTCCCTTGGGTGTTCAACTTCCCGGCCACCTACTGGTCCCAAGCCACCTCGATCATGAAATACATCATCGAACAGGAAGGCGGCGAGGAGAACCTGAACGGTAAGAAGATCGGGCTGGTGCATCTGGACCATCCCTATGGCCGCGAGCCCATTCCGACCCTCGAAAAATTGTCCAAGGATCTGGGCTATGAGCTGGCGCTCTATCCCGTGCCGACAAGCTCGATGTCGGATCAGAAATCGATCTGGCTGAATATCCGCAAGGCCAAGCCCGACTGGATCATGATGTGGGGCTGGGGTGCCATGAACCCGACCGCGATCAAGGAGGCATCACTCATCCGCTACCCGATGGACCGCTTTATTGGCAATTGGTGGTCGGCAGCCGAGGTCGACGTGCGCGGCTCAGGCGTTCCCGCCGAAGGTTATATCGGCGCCACGTTCCATGATGTCGGTGACAACGCCGGTGTCTTCGCCGAGATCAAGGAGAAGGTTCATGCTGCCGGCAATGGCACTGGACCGGAGGGCGAAATCGGCGAGGTGCTCTATAACCGTGGTGTTGCCAATGCGGCCTTCGTCGTCGAGGCGATGTACACCGCCATGGCGGAATATGGCGACAAGGTGCTAACCGGCGAGGAAATGCGCTGGGGTTTCGAAAATCTCGACATCACCGACGAGCGTATCGCGGAAATGGGTCTGACTGGTGTGATTCCGCCGACTAAGGTCACTTGTGAGAACCACGAAGGCTCACCTGCGATCAAGCTGCAGCGCTGGGACGGCGAGAAGTGGACGATCTTCAGCGACTGGATTCCGGCGATGAACGAGGTCGTGCGGCCGCTGGTGGAAGACGACGCCGCTCAGTATGCCGAGGAAAACGGCATCGAAATCCGTAGCTGCGAATAAGCTGGCCGGACGCCGGCCCGCGGACGGTTTTTCGCCCAAGGTAAGACGGGCGCGGAACTGCTTGCGGGTCGGCATCGGTCAGGCAGCGATCGAAGGAACCTGGAACGGCGATGGCAAGCACCTCTAAGAAAACACAGGGCGGCGCTGCGCCCCCGCTGTTGTCGATCAACAATATCGAAGTCGTTTATGATCACGTAATCCTCGCCCTGAAGGGGGTTTCGCTCGAGATCCCGAAAGGCGGAATCACCGCTTTACTAGGTGCGAATGGGGCCGGTAAGAGCACCACGCTCAAAGCTGTCTCCAACATTCTGAAATCCGAACGCGGCGAAGTCACCAAGGGCAGCATCAGCCTGGATGGTGACGACATCCACCATCTCACCCCCAATGATCTGGTGAAGCGCGGCGTGGTCCAGGTGATGGAAGGGCGTCACTGTTTCGGTCATCTGACTGTCGAGGAGAATCTGCTGACCGGCGCCTATACCCGCAAGGACGGCCACCAGGCGATCCAGCGGGACTTGGAGATGGTCTATGGCTATTTCCCGCGATTGAAAGAGCGCAGCCGCTCGATTGCCGGCTATACCTCGGGCGGCGAACAGCAGATGTGCGCGATCGGCCGCGCCTTGATGGCGCGCCCCGAGGTGATCCTGCTGGACGAGCCGAGCATGGGCCTGGCGCCACAACTTGTAGAGGAAATCTTCGAGATCGTCGCCAAACTCAATCGAGAAGAGAATGTGACCCTGCTTCTCGCGGAACAAAATACCAATATTGCCCTGTCTTACGCAAAATACGGCTATATTCTCGAAAACGGCCGGGTTGTACTTGACGGCGATGCGGAAACGCTGCGAAAGAATGAAGACGTCAAGGAGTTCTACCTTGGCGTCAGTACCAGCGGCCGCAAGAGCTTTCGCGATATCAAAAGCTACAAGCGGCGAAAACGCTGGCTCTAAATGGAGGAAATGCCGGCGTGATGAACAGCCAGGCATCGGCCACGTTGCTGCAGCGCATCGACGTGGCCCTGACGTCAGCCCTGCGTAACGATCATGCTCCGCTGCGCACTGACAGCCGTCGACTCGACACCAAGGACCTCTTCATCAAAGGGGTCGCCGAGCGTGATCTGCCGATCTCCCTGGGCCGGGCCCGGATCCATACCCCTCATTCGGGCATGGCGTTGACCATCAACAGCTTTTTCCCTTGGAAACGCGCGAGCCATCAGCTCGAACTCGCCCACCATGACGGGTTCGACGCCATTCAGTTCGATGTCCGCTGTCCGACCGGCCTGCGCGGCACTCCGCCCCATCTGGATCTCCTCGCCCTCCGCGACGATCGTGCCGTGGGGGTGATCGTCCGCTCGGTTGAGTATCTGACCAGGCGAAAGTCGACCATCGCAACGTCCTATGATGCGCTGCTGGCGCAAACGCCAGGCATGAAACAGTGGCACGACCATCTCGCGGCTTGGCGGGACAGCGAAGTAAGCTATCAACATGTCGACCTCGCGGCACTTGCAAAATATGCGACCGCTCTCAGACAAACCTTTCCCGATCGCCCCTCCACCCTGCTCTATCTCTACTGGGAGCCGCTGGACGCCGAGGCCTACGATGCCTTTCAGCATCACCGCCTTGAATTGGATGGTCTTGTCGAAGCGGTCAGCGGTGCCAGGGTCGATGTCGCAAGTGAGAGCTTCGATCACCTTTGGCAAGGCTGGGCGGAGCGAAGCGCTCCAAGCTGGCTCGCCGACCATGTCGCACGCCTGCGCCGACGCTATACGGTGACCTTGAACAACTCCAATTAGAGATCGTCTCGAAGGCTCCAGCCCAGCCTCTACCGTCTAACAACCATCCGACGTGGAAGGCTTCTGCAGACGGCAGAGGGGAGATCGGGTCATGACGGTCTCTATCTCGCCAGGATCCGCGCCAAAGGCCTTGAGACATCGGGGCCTAATCTCTAAAGAGGAGAGGTGTCACGCCATCATCATCCATAAAGCTGTGCCATATGCCCGAGACCAAAGGCGTTTTCTATGATCGGCTTGAGGTGCGCTCTGTCGCTAATCGTGACAAGTCGCTGCTGACCGCGCTGTCCGGATTCCTGCATCAAGCCATGGAGAACGCACCCGCGGTCGCCAGGCAACTCGATGGCATCGATCCAGCGTCGATCGACAGTTTTGAGGCCCTTGCGGCCTTGCCGGTCGTGCGCAAAAGCGAGCTGATCGAGAAGCAGCAGGCTTCCCTCCCGTTCGGTGACCTCAACGGCACACCAATCGAACGCCTTGCCAAAATCTATGTCTCCCCCGGCCCAATCTACGATCCCGAAGGCACCAGACCGGATTACTGGCGTTTTGCGCGCGCCATGTTCGCAGCCGGTTTCCGGTCGGGCGATCTGGTGCACAACACCTTTGCCTATCACCTCACCCCGGCGGGCGCGATGGCGGAGAGCGGCGCGCGCGCGCTTGGCTGCCCGGTGATTGCCGCGGGTACAGGCCAAACCGAAAAACAGGTGCAGGTGATCGGGCAACTGCGCCCAGGTGCCTATGTCGGCACGCCGTCTTTTTTGAAGATCCTCCTGGAGAAAGCTCGTGAAGACGGTGTAGACATCTCGTCGATCAAAAAGGCCCTGGTTTCGGGCGAAGCGTTTCCCCCCGCCCTTGCCGACGAGTTGGAGCAGACATTCGGTATCAGTGCCTATCAGTGCTACGCCACGGCTGATGCCGGCCTCATTGCCTATGAAACCCAGGCAAGGGAGGGATTGGTCATCGACGAGGACGTTATCGTCGAGATTGTCCGTCCCGGCACCGGTGATCCCGTCGCCGACGGCGAGGTCGGCGAGGTGGTGGTCACCGTCTTCAACCCTGATTATCCGCTGATCCGGTTCGCAACCGGCGACCTCTCGGCCATCATGCCACCGCCGAGCCCCTGCGGGCGCACCAACCGCAGACTAAAGGGCTGGATGGGCCGCGCCGATCAGACCACCAAAATCAAAGGCATGTTCGTCCACCCGAAGCAGATCGCCGATATTGCCGAGCGCTGCCCCGAAATCACCAAGGCCCGCCTCGTGGTGACCAGCCGGGACAACCTCGACAGCATGACGCTTGAATGCGAAGTCAAGACCGGCACGCCCTCCCTGGAGAAGGATATCAGCGCCGCGCTCAAGACTGTCACAGGGTTGAACGGTACTGTCGTCCTGGTATCCCCCGGTCAGCTCGCCAATGACGGCAAGGTCATCGACGACCAGCGCGGCCAAGGCTAGTGGCATGACCATACTCGACGATTCGCCCAGTTAGGAGTATTACGCATTGATTCCATGCTTAATTCCAGATTTCTGCATGAATCAGATGATGTGGTCGTATCGCTAGCGGGAATATGTCTGCTCTATGCTCGAAGCACGAAATCTGGCTTGTATCCGAGGCGGCCGTTCGGTCTTTGCCGGCGTCGACTTCGACCTTAGAGCCGGCGACGTTCTGGCCCTTCGCGGCCCGAACGGCAGCGGCAAGTCCACCCTGATCAGGCTGATCGCAGGCTTCCTGCCGCCGGCCATGGGACATGTAAGCTGGGGGGGGCACAACGTCAGGTCCAGCCTCGCCGAGCATCGTGCACGGCTGCATTATGTCGGCCATGCGGATGGGATCAAAAACCTACTGAGTGTGCGTGAAAACCTGGCATTCACCTGCACGCTTAATGGCGCAGCCGGCGATGCATTGGACCAGGCACTGCAGACCTTCGATCTCGAACCGCTCATCGATACGCCGGGCCGGTTTCTCTCATCAGGACAGCGCCGCCGCCTCAGCCTCGCCCGCCTTATCGCCGGCGACCGGCCGCTCTGGCTGCTCGACGAACCCGGTGTCGGGCTCGATGCGGCCAATCGCAGCCGGCTGGAAACCGCCATCGACCGCCATCGCACCGGCGGCGGCATTGCAATCCTGGCAACCCACGGGGATGTCGAGGTCGATAATACCTTGGTCCTGGAAATGAGCGGTTGATGGCCGCCTTTTTCGCCATTCTCCGCCGGGATCTCAGGCTTGGCCTGCGCGGTGGCGTCGACAGTGCCCAGCCGCTGATCTTCTTCGTCATGGCACTGACCCTGTTTCCCCTGGGCGTGGGGCCTGCACCGGAGACCCTGGAAAGGATCGGTGTCGGCATCATCTGGGTCCTGGCTCTCCTCGCGGTCATGCTCAGCCTCGATCGCATGTTCCAAGCCGATGCCGACGACGGCACGCTTGAGCAGTTCGCGCTCGCCAACATGCCCCTGGAGCTCACGGTCCTGGCCAAATGCCTGGCGCATTGGATCATGAGCGGCCTCCTCCTGGTGATCGCCTCGCCGCTCCTGGCGGTTATGCTGAACCAGCCTTTCGAAACCATCCGCGTGCTCACCCCGGCGCTTTTGCTGGGGACCCCGATTCTAACCCTGATCGGCAGTGTCGGTGCTGCGCTTATGGTCGGCGCCAAGCGCGGCGGCGTGATGATCGCCCTTCTGGTTCTGCCGCTTTACATCCCGGTTCTGATCTTCGGCGTCAGCGCCGTCGAAGGCGAGGTCATGGGCTTGGGCGGACGGCCGCAGCTATTGATCTTGGGCGCCATGTTGCTGACCGCTTTGTCACTGACCCCCTTCGCCAGTGCTGCCGCCTTGCGTTTGTCGATGGAATGATTTTAGGGTTCCGCCCGGCACCTGCCCTCTCCCCCGCCCACTGCCCGACATTGTTTATGTACGCTGCGGGGAGAGGGCAGGTGCGGAGTTGGCATCAAACCGGACCAAGCGCGACGAATTCGCCCCTGGACCTTCAAATTCGTGCAGAAATCACCTAAGTAGCTGCTCGGGGAGTATCCTATGCACAAATACGCCAATCCGCTGCGCTATCAGCGCATCGCCGATGCTATTTTCCCTTGGGCGCTTGCCGGCACCTTGGTGCTGTTGCTGGTCGGCCTTTACTATTCACTCATCGCCGCACCGCCGGATTACCAGCAGGGCGAGGCCTATCGGATCATGTTCGTTCATGTCCCGGCCGCCTGGATGGCTCTGATGACCTACGGCATGATGGCGGTCGCCAGCATCGTCGGCATGATCTGGCGCCATCCGCTTGCCGAGATCGCCGCCCGCGCTGCAGCCCCGATCGGCGCTGTCTTTACCGCCGTCGCGCTGATTACCGGAAGCGTCTGGGGCAAGCCGATGTGGGGCACCTATTGGGTCTGGGATGCCAGGCTGACATCGGTGCTGATCCTGTTTTTTCTCTATATCGGCTATATCGCGCTTCACGATGCCTTCGACGACCCTGCCCGGGGTGCACGTGCAGCGGCAATTTTATGTTTGGTTGGCTCGGTAAATTTACCAATTATTAAATTCTCGGTGGAATGGTGGAACACGCTACATCAACCAGCGAGCATTATGCGTGCCGATGGGCCGGCCATCCATCCAAGCATGCTGACGCCGCTTTTGGTGATGTGGGGTGCATATATGTGCTTCTTCATCGCTGTGCATATTTTACGTACGCGCGCTGAACTGACCGATCGCAAGATCCGCAATCTCCGGCTTTCGACGGAGCCTGCAGCATAACATGGGCTTGTTTCCAAAGCCGACTTTACAGGATTGAAAGAGGAGATAGGGATGCAGGTTTGTGGTCAGGATAGTTTGGGCGTTCGTCAGCAGCTCGATGTCGATGGTACGTCCTACGACTATTTTTCCTTGGAGGCTGCATCGAAAAAACTCGGTGACATCAGCCGGCTACCCTATTCTCTGAAAGTTCTCCTGGAGAACCTGCTTCGTTTCGAGGATGGCCGTTCGGTCACTTCGGCGGACATCGAGGCCGCCGTGGCTTGGCTGAAGGCTAGGCGGTCCACTCAGGAAATCGCCTATCGGCCGGCCCGCGTGCTGATGCAGGATTTTACTGGCGTGCCGGCAGTGGTCGATCTCGCCGCGATGCGTCAGGCGATGGTCGAACTGGGCGGCGATCCGGACAAGATCAATCCGCAATCGCCTGTGGATCTAGTGATCGATCATTCGGTACAGGTGGACAGCTTCGGCCAGCCGGGCGCCTTTCAGCGCAATGTCGAGCTCGAATATGAGCGCAATGGCGAGCGCTATGCGTTTCTTCGCTGGGGTGCTGAGGCCTTTGACAATTTCCGGGTCGTTCCGCCCGGCACCGGTATTTGCCATCAGGTCAACCTCGAATATCTCTCCCAAGTCGTCTGGACCGGCAAGGAAGGCAACAAACAAATTGCCTATCCCGATACGCTGGTCGGCACGGACAGCCACACCACCATGGTCAATGGCCTCGGCGTCCTTGGTTGGGGTGTGGGCGGCATCGAGGCGGAGGCTGCCATGCTCGGCCAGCCTGTTTCCATGCTCATCCCGGAGGTCGTCGGCTTCAAGCTCAAGGGTGAGCTGCCCGAAGGAACGACAGCGACAGACCTGGTTCTGACGGTCACCCAAATGCTCAGGGCTCAGGGTGTGGTCGGCAAATTCGTCGAATTCTTCGGTCCGGGCCTGGACCACTTGCCACTTGCCGATCGCGCGACCATCGGCAATATGGCGCCCGAATACGGAGCGACCTGCGGCATCTTCCCCGTCGATCAGCGGACCATCGACTATCTCAGGCTGACCAACCGGGATTCGAGCCGAATTGCTCTGGTCGAAGCCTACGCCAGGGCCCAAGGCATGTGGCGCGATGCCGACACGCCCGATCCGATTTTCACCGATAGTCTTGAACTCGACATGGAAACGGTTGAACCCAGCCTCGCCGGGCCGAAGCGCCCCCAGGATCGCGTATTGCTGTCGGGCGCCAAGCAAGCTTTTGAAAAAGCATTACCGGATCTTCTCGGCGGCAGTTCGGCCGATACCAATGTGCCGATGGAAGGGGCAGACGGCAGCCTCACCCACGGCGATGTGGTCATCGCAGCCATCACCAGCTGCACCAACACCTCCAATCCCGGTGTGATGATCGGCGCTGGTCTCTTGGCCAAGAAAGCCCGCGAGAAAGGGCTCGTGCCCAAGGGTCATGTCAAGACATCGCTTGCTCCTGGCTCCAAGGTCGTCACCGAATATCTGGAAAAGACCGGGCTTATGGACGATCTCGAAGCAATCGGCTTCGATCTGGTCGGCTATGGCTGCACAACCTGCATCGGCAATTCCGGCCCGCTTCCCGAACCCGTAGCTAAGGCAATCGATGACGGCAAGCTCGTCGCCACGGCCGTCCTATCAGGCAACCGCAATTTCGAGGGGCGTGTTCATCCCCAGGTGAAGGCCAACTATCTTGCCTCGCCTCCCCTGGTCGTCGCCTACGCTCTTGCCGGCAGTCTCAAGGTGGATCTTACCAAGGACCCGCTGGGAACGGACTCGGATGGCAAGCCTGTCTATCTCAAGGACATCTGGCCGACGCCTGCCGAGGTGCAGACGGCCGTGCGCACGGGCGTGACCGACAAGATGTTTCAATCCGCCTATGAGGGTGTGTTTAAGGGCGATGAGCGCTGGGCGAAGATCGCGGTTGGTGGCGGCCAGGTCTATGATTGGGACGACGGCAGCACCTATTGCCGGCTGCCGCCCTATTTTCAGGGCATCACCATGGAGCCGGACCCGATCCAGGACATCAAAGGTGCGCGCATCCTGGCCATCCTTGGCGATAGCGTCACCACCGATCACATCTCACCGGCCGGATCGATCGCGAAGGACAGCCCCGCCGCCGATTATTTCATGGAACGCCAGATCCGTCCTCAGAACTTCAACTCCTATGGCTCAAGACGCGGCAATCACGAAGTGATGATGCGCGGGACCTTCGCGAACATTCGCCTCCGCAACGAAATGGCACCCGGCACGGAAGGCGGTTTCGCCAAGCTCATGCCTGAAGGCAAGGTCACATCCATCTATGAAGCCGCCATGACCTATCAGGAGCGTGGTGTGCCGCTGCTGGTGGTCGGCGGCAAGGAATATGGCACCGGCTCATCGCGGGACTGGGCGGCGAAAGGAACCAACCTTCTGGGCGTCAAGGCCGTCATCGCGGAGAGCTTCGAGCGGATCCATCGTTCCAATCTGGTCGGCATGGGCGTCTTGCCGCTGGTCTTCAAGGACGGTGTTTCCCGGAAAAGCCTGGGCCTGGATGGCAGCGAGACTTTTGATCTCAAAGGCCTGGCAAACGGAATCACGCCACGCATGGATGTTCCCTGCACCATCAAGCGGGCCGACGGGAAGGTGGAAGAACTTCAGCTGATGTGCCGAATCGATACGCTGGACGAGGTCGACTATTATCGCCATGGCGGTATCCTTCACTACGTCCTCCGGCAGCTAGCCGCCTAAGGCTGATTGCGCCAAACAGGCAGACGAAGGCGCAGAGGCTCCATGATAAGGCAGGAAAAGCCCGGGGCCTGTCTCGATCTGGAATTATGAGTCCCTGGCCGGACCGATAAGAGTGACCGCCGGATGACATCCGAAACGAAAAAGGTAGGGCTATGGCCGGCTCTTGTCGGCCTTGCACCCTATCTTTGGCCAAGGGATGTCAAAGAGCTCCGGGTTCGGGTCGTTCTTTCAGTCTGCCTGCTAATCTGTGCCAAGCTGATCAATGTCGCCATTCCGTTCTTCTACAAGGCCATTGTCGATGGCCTGACGGCGCCTGAGGCTGGTGCTGTTCTGGCACTGCCGCTTGCTGCCCTTCTTGCCTATGGCGGCGCAAGACTGGGCACCGCCCTGTTTGCCCAGCTTCGGGACGCCGTCTTCGCCAAGGTCTCACAGTATGCCGGCCGCCAGGTTTCCCTCTCGGTTTTTCGGCATCTCTTCAAGATGTCGCTGCGCTACCATCTCGGACGCAGAACAGGCGAGCTGTCGCGCGCGATCGACCGGGGCGTCAAGGCCATTACCTTCATGCTCGGCATGGTGCTGTTCAATATCCTGCCGACCATCTTCGAATTCGCTCTGGTCATCGGCATCCTGCTTCTGAACTACCCATGGCCGTTCGCGCTGATCACCTTCGTCACCATTGTCGGCTACGCTGCGTTCACCATTATCGCCACGGAATGGCGAACCAAATTCCGGCGTATCATGAACACCGAGGACAATGCCGTCAGCGCCCAGGCGGTCGACAGTCTTCTCAATTATGAAACGGTCAAGACGTTCACCAACGAGACCCTCGAGGCGGATCGTTTCAACCGGACCCTCGATCGCTATCAGAATGCCGCCGTCAAATCTCAGGTCTCGCTTGCCGCGCTCAATTTCGGCCAGGCTGCGATCGTCGCTATCGGCGTGATGGCGATCATGATCCTCGCGGCGCAAGGCGTGGTGGCCGGAACGCTCACTATTGGCGACGTGGTCCTGGTCAATGCGTTTCTTCTGCAGCTCTATCAGCCCCTTAACATTCTGGGCTTCGTTTACCGGGAACTGAAGCAATCCCTCGCCGATCTCGAAACTCTGGCATCACTCCTCGCCCTCAAGCCGGAGATCGCCGATCGACCGGATGCCAAACCGCTCGAACTCGGCGGCGGCGAAGTACGGTTCGAAGGGATCAGCTTCAGCTACGATGCCAGGCGCCCGATCCTGCAGGACGTCGGTTTCACCCTGCCCGCAGGTCAATCCCTGGCCGTCGTCGGCAGCTCCGGGGCAGGAAAATCAACCATCGTGCGCCTGATGTTCCGGTTTTACGATGTCGAAGAGGGGCGAATTCTGATCGATGGGCAGGACATCCGCGATATCACCCAGGCTTCCCTTCGCGCGGCCATCGGGCTGGTGCCCCAGGACACGGTTCTGTTCAACGACACCATTCGCGCCAATATTGCCTATGGCCGCCCCCATTCCGATCAGGCGGAAATCGAGAATGCCGCAAGAGCAGCCCAGATTCACACCTTCGTCGACGGTCTTCCCGATGGTTACGAGACCGTTGTCGGAGAGCGGGGGCTCAAGCTTTCGGGCGGGGAAAAGCAACGGGTTGCCATTGCTCGCATGGTTTTGAAAAACCCGCCGATCCTGATCCTGGATGAAGCCACCTCCGCCCTGGACAGCTTGACCGAACAGCAGATCCAGACAGCCCTTCGCGACCTCTCCAGCGGCCGCACCACCTTGATGATCGCCCACCGCCTCTCGACCGTCGTCGATGCGGATCAGATCCTGGTGATCGAGGAGGGCAAGGTCGTCGAACAGGGGCGCCATCAAGAACTGCTGAGCCGACAGGGCAGCTATGCAGCCATGTGGGCACGACAGCAGGAAACACCAGGGCCAGCCAAAGCAGCTGTTTGACGCCTGCCAAACTGGGACACGAGCTGATCCAGATGGCTTGGTATAATACCAATTCGCCTAGAGCATTTCCGGATGAGGTTTACGCGGTGCCAGCCCTCTCCAGGAAATGCTCTAGTACCCATCCCACTCCCAACCGCCCGCAGGATCCGGGCCATATCGGTGGTCGGGAGGAGGAGCAGGATGGTCAGGTCAAAAGCCGGTTCGGCTGGTATGACACCCGCCAACAAAAAAACCGCCGCTTGGTCAGGAGCCAAGCGGCGGTTTTCTGCAATGCAGTCGTAACGACTCAGCCTTCGGAATTCACCTTCTCGGGAATCACGATTGGGGTGCTTGGTGCCTTGGTCGCCTTATCTGTCGCGACGATCTGCTGCTCTTTAGAGTCCGCATTCTGCATATGCGGACAGGCTTGAGCCAACGAGACCGTGCCAGCCGTGAAGGCCAAGGCAAGCGCCAATGAGAGAAAACGCATCGTCCATCCTCCGTTTGTGGAGACAAGACCACTCTGGCCGCAGATTATCGTTTTAGCAACCGGCATCGCAAAAAATCGACGGCGGTTTCAGCGCTCGGGCGTTTGGACCGGCACTGGCTATCCTCACGACATCCCGGTGTCAGCGATCGAACCAGAACGTATCCGGGCGATACATCCCGAAATGAGCCCCTGGCTCCCAATTGTAAACGCCTTCAGGCGGCACGTTTCGAAGGCTGTTGTGGACGACAATCGGCTGAAGGACGCCGCTGGCGAGGCCAATCGAATAGACTTGATCATTGTAAATCTCGAGCATCTCGTGCCAGATCGTCTCGCGCTCGGCGGTCGAGGTCGCGGCCTGCCAGGACTGAAAGAGGGCAAGGAGCTGCTTGGCCTCGGGCATATCCGGCACTTCGCCCGCTTCGCCTTTGGTCTCCCAATGCTGGCCCCATTTCGGCCATTGATACTGGTCGAACTGCGAGGTCGGTGCGAACTCCCAGGGGCTCATATCCGGGGTCGGGATACCGTTTTCCAGACCATAGGAAATCGACATCAGGGTTTCGCCGGTGAAGATACGGTTGCGCAGAACCTCACGCTGCGAAGGCTTGGCATGGATCTTGATACCGAGCTTCAGCCAGGCCTCGGCGACCAGTTCAAGGAGGTCGGTTTCCTCGGTTTCCTCGCCAGCGGTTTCGACGATCAGTTCCAGCGGCCGGCCGTCGGGAAGAAGGCGGAGACCGTCGTCAGACCATTCGGTCAAGCCGATCTCGTCGAGCAGCGCGCTCGCACGATCCGGGTCGAAAGAGGCCCATTGGAAGCGATAGCCCTCCTGATAGAGCGGGCTTTGCGGCAGCACCGTGTTGTTGCCGCCCATGGCCAGCCCGAAATACATGATTTGATTGATTTCTTCGCGATCGATCCCAAGCGACAAGGCTCGCCTGAAACGGGCATCCCGAAGCAGGTTTCGCCAGGTTTCGTCAGCAGCGTTCAAATTAGGATAGAGGGCGAGATGAGCCCCCCTCGCCGTCTGCCAGAGAAGCGTCTTGAGCTTTGATCGCTCCTCATTCTCCTTCAGGAATGTATAGTGCTTGAAGAAAAGCCCCCGTGCCTGGAGCTGGGTTTCGCCGGCACCCGCCTTGATCGGAATGAGCTTGCTGTCGACCACCTCCAGCGTGACCCGATCGATATAGGGAAGCTGCTGGCCTTGTTCGTCGACGCGGTGAAAATGGGGGTTGCGCTCGAACACGAAGCGCGTGGTCGGCGGGCGGGTAGTCAGCATCCAAGGCTGCAGGGTCGGCAGGTCGGGATTGTCGAGCTTGTACTGTTTGTCCCGGCGGCCGTGAAGCTGCGCCCAGTCCCGCGCCTTGTCCATCGCCACCTTTTCGGCAAGTGCATGCTGATTGGCGTGGTCTTCGTGAAACTGTTGCAGATAATGTGCCGGCATGTAGATGAAGAGCGGCGATGCACCGGCCAAAGCCGGCAAAAACAGCGGGTTCGGCTTGGACCAGCTATAGCGAATGGTCAGGTCGTCCGGGTATTCGACGACCGGCATTTCACCGTCGACCAGGAGCTTGGCCGGCGGGCCGGTAGGGCTTAGCGCCATATTGTTGGCGACATCTTCCCACCAATAACGGAAGTCCTCGGATGTGAAGGGTGTCCCATCGGACCAGGCATGGCCTTTTCGGAGATGCAGCGTGAAAATACGGCCGTCTTCGATCTCGATATCCCTCAGAATATCGGGCTGAAGATCGAGTTCCGGCGTGTAGCCGACGAGACGCGCATAGCCATATACGACCATCAGGCGCGTATCCTTGGCCTTGCCGACGAGGGTGGACAGCTCACCTCCCGGCTTGCCGATGGAGAGGCCCTTGGTCTCATCGAAGGTCACGATGCTGGGTTCGTCGGGTGGGCCGGCCAGGGCCGAATGCAGTGGAGAGAAGGTGAATGAGGCGGCGATCAGGCCGATGCCGGCCAGCTTTAAGGCTGTGTTGCGATGTATCCGTGCAACAAGCGGTTCAGGCTGCGTCGAGAACAGATTGGGCATCGGCGTTCACATTCATTCTTATTTGATGATCGTTGCCAAGATCGACCAACCGGGTCGGCTCGGTATCAAGCGTGAAAGGGGCGGGCCAGGCAGTGGGTTCAGAGGTCTTTCCGGCCATCAAGGCCTCGAAATCCAGGGGTTTGTCGATGTCGGGCTCGGGCACGGCCGCCAGCAGCGCTTTGGTATAGGGATGCAGCGGCCGCGCAAACAGCTCGGCTGTCGGGGCCATCTCGACAATACGGCCGGCGCACATGACGGCGATCCGCTGGCAAAGATATTTTACCACAGCGAGATTGTGCGAGATGAACAGGTAGGTTAGCCCAAGCTCGCTTTGCAAATCCTTAAGAAGGTTCAAAATCTGCGCCTGCACCGAAACATCGAGCGCCGAGACGGGCTCATCGCAAATCAAGAGTTCCGGCTGCAGGGCAAGGGCGCGGGCAATGCCGATACGCTGACGCTGGCCGCCCGAAAAGCTGTGCGGGTAGCGGCGAAGATGGCGGATGTCCAGCCCAACCGCCTGCAGCAGCCCCTTGACCCGCTCCACCCGAAGCGCCTCGTCGCCCTGCTTATGGATCACGAGGGGTTCGGCGATGATGTCATAGACCGTCATTCTGGGGTTGAGGGAGTGGAACGGGTCTTGAAAGATATACTGGATTTTTTTGCGGAACCGTTCGAGTTCCTGATCACCGAGTGAGAGAATATCGGTCACGCCCGCGCCGGCGGACACCTTATCTTTGTCATCCCCCCCCTGGATACCGCGAAACAGGATCTCACCCTGATCCGGCATGGTGGCGCGCATGATCATCTTGGAAACGGTGGTTTTTCCGCAGCCGCTTTCCCCCACCAGACCAAATGCCTCGCCACGCTCGATGGCAAAGCTGACATCGTCGACGGCCTTGACCTCGCTCGAAGGATCGCCGAACCAGCCGCCTTTTCGAATCCGGAAGGTTTTTTTCAGGCCACGAACCTGGAGAATGTCATCATCATCCGACGGGCCGCCAGCGTCTTCAGGCGTATTGCCAACCTCGTGCGAGCGGCTTTCGCCGACGGGTGTCAGCAAATGCCGCCCTTTTACGGGAACTTCGCGTAGCGGCGTCAGGCGTTCGTCCTGCTTCATCGAAAGCGTAGGCACCGCATGCATGAGGGCCTGGAGATAGGGATGTTCAGGGGCTTGCAGAAGCTCGGCAGAAGCACCCCGCTCCATCACCCGGCCGCGATAGAGCACCACCACCTCGTCCGCCATGTTGGCAACCACCCCAAGATCGTGGGTGATGAAGAGGATCGCCATGTGAAACTCGTCCTGGAGTTCCTTCATGAGCTGAAGAATCTGCGCCTGGATGGTAACATCGAGGGCCGTTGTCGGCTCGTCCGCGATCAAAAGGGCGGGATCGCAGACCAGGGCCATGGCGATCATCGCACGCTGGCGCAAGCCGCCCGAGAGCTCAAACGGATAGGTTTGAAAGGCTCTTCCGGGATTGGGGAAGCCGACCCTTTCCAGCATGGCGATGGTCCGCTGCTTGGCCGTGTCCTTGTCGACGCCGGCATGCAGCAAGAGAGCCTCGCTGATCTGATCGCCGATGGTATGGAGCGGGGACAGCGAACTCATCGGCTCCTGGAAGATGATCGAGATGCGATCGCCCCGGATGGACCGCCTGACGGGATGGTCGTCGTGATAGGCGGCGAGATCCAGGACCTCATCCGGGTTTTTCGGATCACGAAACAGAAGCTGCCCGCCGCTGATCCTGGCGATCCTCGGCAAGATCCCGAGTATGGCTTGTGACAAGACCGTCTTGCCGGACCCGCTTTCGCCGACCAAAGCGACGGTTTTGCCTGGAGGAACCGTGAAACTGACGCCGCCTACCGCCTGTAGTTTTCCCTCGGCGGCCTGAAAATCGACCGTCAGGTCGTTGATCTCAAGTAGCGGTCGGGTCATGCAGACTCCTGAACCCGAGGAAGGGAACGCTTAAACAAAGAAGGCACCGGGCAAAGCCTGGCCGCCGGATGTTGCCTTAAAACCGTGAACAATTCGTCTAGGAATGTCCAGCCGGATTCGTCCAGATCGAGATGATGGCTGAGCAAACCGATAGGCTCGGCGGCGCTTAAGGCACCGCAAAGTTGACCGAGGACGGCTTCTTCACCGAGAAATCCGCGGGTTCCCCGCCAGTCCACGGGATCCCAATGCGTGTTCACCAACCCGACGCCCGGCGCGATCTCATCAGCCTTGCGCGGCCCATAAACGGACAGGCCGCAATAGCCATTCGTCCCCAGCGATGGGAAGATTGCGGAATCGATCCGGTTCCAGGGCGGAACCAGCACGGGCAGAAAGGCGGAGCCGAACGCATCTTCGAGGATAGCCAGACCTCGACGCAGCTCGGTCAGGATCTCTTCAGGCGCCCGCCCGCCGAGCTCGATCGACTTTTTGCCCTTGCCGGCATGGTTGACGTGGGCCCAGCCATGCTGCAGCACCGTCACTTGAGCGCCTGCGGCGATAATGCCTTGAGCGCCGGGATCCAGCCAAGCGGGCACCACAGCGAGAGCGAGCGGCAGGTCCTGGCGCTGGGCGAGGTCCAACAACCGATGAAGGGCAGGATGATCACGCCCGGCATCGTCGTCACGCCACCAAAATCTGATGGTTTCGCCACGCCCCGTGGCGTCATCAAGCGCTGTTTCGAGAGCGGCCCAGCTACTCAACGGTATGCGCGGGCTGCCGGTTCCGGTGCGACGAGGTCGCGCACGAAACGGACAGTGTTGGCCAAACCATCGAGATCGATGTCGATCACCTGCGGCGGCGGTCGATCCAGGGCGGTATCAACCGATCGCGCCAGGGTCTCCGGGGTCATATCCACCTCGCGAATGGTCTCGGCAAATCCCAATGACGCCAAGCGCTCTGCGCGAATGCTCTGCTCGGTTTCGGTCGCCGTTTCAAACGGCACCAGCACCATGCGCTTGCCGAGCCGCAAGCCCTCGACCACGGTATTGTAGCCGGCCTGGGAGATCGACAGAAGGCTGTTGGCCAGGCGTGCCTGAAAGTCCTTGGCGGGTCCGGTCAGAATGACCCCATCGGGAAGCTGGGATTGCAGCGCCCTGAGTTCCGCCTGATCCGCATGCCCGCCGGCAATGATCCGCCAAGGCACGTCTTTCAGGCGTGATTTGGCTCTTGCCAAGATCGCCGTTTGCACCAGCTTGGCGCCAACGCGCCCGCCACCCGTGGAGACCAGGACTTCAGGTGCAAGCATGTTCAGACGCTGCTCAGGCTCCGGCTGGGCTTCGGTCACGTAGCCGGTCGTCACGATCTTGGATTGGATGGATTCCGCATGGGGAAAGGTGAGGTCGAAGGGAACGAGCTGCGGATCCGTGTGCACCAGGACATGATCATAATATTTCTGGACGGCATCCCGCATCCAGTCGTAGCGGTGGACCTCTCCTTTCGCGACCAGGATGTCCCGTACCGAGCTTACAATCCACGGCCTTGGCCGAAATCCTGCTGCGGCATCCAAGAGGCGTGTCAGTTCAGGCTGAAAGGCGCGTCTGCCGAAGGGGAACATCTCGGTGAGAACGACCCTCGGCCTCGTGCGGGCGAAGACCGACATGAGCTTGGCTCGGCGTTTGGCCAGGAAAACCTGGTTGATCGGCTGGCCGTCCATATCGACCATGGCGCTGAACTGACGGTCCCGGGCCCGGATCGCAGGCAGCTGCTCCAACTGGACCCCTTTGGGTGAAATCCAGTCGACGGGCGGACCACCACTGACCAGCGTGACGTCAAGGCCGCCGGCGGCCATGGCTTCAGCGAGCGTGGCTGCGCGTTTGAAATGCCCGGTGCCGAGCAGATGCTGGACCCAGATCAAGACCTGCATGGATGAGAACACCGAGCAAGAGTGGGCCAGTAGAAGCCTCTGTTGAGAGAAAGCCGCTCAAAAAAAACGGCGCCGCGATCGCCAGCAATTTGCACCATGCCACGCGCAGGCGCAGAAAAAAGACTTGCACCACAACTCAGATGAAACTCGGCAAACATCATCATTTCACCCCAGCTCGCTTCCCGGCCTGATCAGGGTCTGCCTCAACATCCTGCTGACGCCGGCGGGCCCTGAAAATACCATCGGCCTCGATCAAGGCCCGATCCAACTTTCGGGACGCGCCATCCAGGCTGCGTTCGCGTTCGACGAACAGCTTCGCTGCCTGCCCCATCGATCGGCGCTTTACCGGATGGTCGACGAGATCGGCAACCGCAAGCGCAAAGGCGTTTGGATCCCCGGGTGACGTCAGCAAACCCGTAGCCGGATGCCGAACGACTTCCGCAACACCCCCTTCATGCCCCGCGACCACCGGGAGGCCGCTCGCCTGCGCCTCCAACATGGCAAGGCCGTAAGCTTCCCGCACTGCCGGCCAAGCATAGACATCTGCCGCCGCGTAACAAGCCGCCAACCGGCTTTGATCGAGGATTCCGGCCATACGCACGCGCTGCGGTCCAAGTGCAGAAAGGACCTTCTCTACCTCCGGAAGAGATGGACCATCACCTACAACCAGGATCTGCCAAGGGCGATCCAGGATTAGCTGCAGTGCTTTTCCCAGCAACTCGTAGGAGTTTCGCTTCACATCATCGCGCATCATGCCAACCGACAGCAGCCATGGAATGTCGATATCCATGTTGAAATGCTCGGCCAGCATCGTTCGGTGACGGCTGCGCTCCTTCGACGCGCCGGCAAAAGGAACAGGGTCGAGAAACGGTGGAAATTTCCGAAGTGCCGTCGGTTCCCGGACCAGGGGAACAAGGCCGGCATGGTCGATGTCGGTGAGAGCGAGAACGACATCGGCGTTGCTGACGCTCCGCTCGGTCGCCCGATGCCCGAGATCCCAAGGCCCGCCCGCCTGCTTTGGCGCGTAGGACGTTTCGATCAGTACATACGGTATGGAGAGGGCAGCGCACACCGCCGGCCCCAGCCAATCCGGCGATTTATGGTAGGCGTGGTAGGTGATCCATATCGCCGGCTTTTCGGCTAGAGGCAGCGCCTGGTAGCGGAGGATCAGGCGGTTAGCCAACCTGGCACCGAGAGCTTCGATTCGCCCCTGACGCTCCCGATCGCCTTCCCGGTCGAAACTACGAAACTGGCTCGCAAGCGTGACCTCGTGCCCTTGGCACTCCAGGGCCTCGACCAATGCCCGCGCCATCCGCCGATCGCCTGAGGGAACGGGATGGTGTGGCGATTTCAGCGGCGCATAGAAAGCCAGTCGCTTTCCCATTCATGCCGCCGCCTGCTGGTCGGCTATTACCTCGGCATGAAGACGCATCGCCAACATATCCAGCCCGGGGTCCATCGAAAAGCGCTCCAAAACGACTTGCCTTGCTGCCTTGCCGAGCTGCCGCCGTCTGACGGGATCACGGATCAGGCCTTCGAGCGCCTGGGCAAGGCTCGAAGGATCGTTCGGTTCGACCAGCAGGCCGTTCATCCCATCGGTGATCAATTCGGGAACAGCGGAGACCGCCGTGGTGAGCGCCGGCAATTCCTGGGATCCCGCTTCCATCAGCACATTGGGAAGACCATCACGATCACCGTCCTCGGCGATCCTGCTGGCGAGCACGAAGATGTCGGCATTACGATATGCAGCGATCACTTCGGCTTGAGCTTTAGCACCTTGCCAGTCGATCCGATGATCGAGGCCGAGATCGCGTGCTTTCGCCTTGATCACCTCTTTTTCGGCGCCGCCGCCGATATGGGTGTAGCGCCAATGCAGATCGGAAGGCAGGGCGGCCAGGGCTTCCAAAAGCGTATCGACACCCTTTTTGGCGACCAGACGGGCGACGCCCAGAAGCTGCACAGGCTGATCGGCATCCAGGCCATCGGTCCCTTGGCGCGCCGGCGGTTCCGGGAAGCGTGCGTCATCCAAGCCGTGATAGGTGAGGAACACATCGGCCTCAGGCGCCAGGCTGGCGAGATAGTCCCGGTTCGCCGCCGTGCAGGTGGTCAGCCAGCGGCAGTCCTCGAGTTTTTCTCGAAGTTCCCAGGCAGGGGATGTCCAGATATCCTTGGCATGCGCGGAAACGGCATAAGGCAGCCCCTTGAGCAAGGCTGCATAGCGGGCGACGGAAGCCGGCGTGTGCAGATAGTGAACATAGAGCAGCCTGATCGAAGCCGGCAATTCGGCGGCCAGCACCAGGGCCTGACCGAAACGGCGGATGCGGTTAGCCGTAAAGTCCCGGCGCAGGTCCTTGATCCAAAGGGATAGGAGAGCCTTGTAGCCCGGCCAGCGCCTGACCTGCCACCAAGCTCTCAGCACGCGAGAAGGCTCCTGGTGGAGATATTCGGGCAGATAGCGCACGGGTGCCTGGATCTGCTCGTGGATCGGATGGATCGACGGGTCATAGGGGTGACGCAGCGAGACGATCTCGAGCGGCAGGCTCCGCTGCTCCAGCCCCAGGATTTCCTGCGCGATGAAGGTTTCCGACAAACGCGGATAGCCCTTGACCACGAGAGCCACGGAAGGGGGCGATGTCGCGCTGATCCGGGTCAAGCGTCGTCTGCCGGTCTTGATCAGGCTGTCCGGCGGACGGGCGCGTATGCGCCGGATTTCGCGCGCACCGGCAGCCAAGGGCGCGCCAGCCGGGCGATCCGGTCCAGACCACCGAGGAAAGCCGGCAGATCCGGCACGGCTTGCGGCGTCCAACCAGGCAAGGTGGCGAGCTCGGCCGCCATCAGCTTAGGATCGCGCCTGCCGTCGTCCGGCAGAACCCTAACCATACCCAAGGCCTCTGCCCGCCTTGCCCGCAACAACTGCTCCCGGCGCGGGCGCGTCCGCGGGACGATCAGCGCAGGCTTGCCGAAGGACAGAATCTCACAAAACGTGTTGTATCCCCCCATCGCGACGACCCCGATCGCACGCTCCAGCAGCCGCTCGAACCGCGCCTCGAATGTAATCGCATGAACCTTGGGAAGCCTAGCGGCGCGTTCCTGGAACGCGATGCGCCGATCCTGATCCATGAAAGGGCCGAACACCAGAAGGGCGGGATGAGGAAGGTCCGGGTTGGCCTCATAGGCGCTCAGCACCCAATCGATCAGCCCCTCGCCATCACCGCCGCCGCCGGTGGTGACCAGGAGATAAGGGTCACTCGGCAGTTCATATTCGCTCGCATCGGCGGGGGCCGAAGGCAACTGGCGACGGAGATATCCGGTGAAGGTCACCTTATCGGCAACCCGCTCCATGCCAGGGAGCTCGATCAGCGGATTGAAAATTTCCGGCAATCCGTAAATCCAAAGCTCGTCATAAAGCTGTTCCAAAGCAGGGAACACGTTCTTTCGCTGCCACTCCTCGAGGAGAGCGCTCGGCTCGTCCATGACGTCACGCAAGCCGAGAACCAGGCGCGTGCCGCGCTCTTTCAGCATCTCCAACGTGTCGCTCACCTCGCCCCGCAACCCTAGAGGCTCCTTGTCGACCAGGAACATATGCGGGTCGAAGATCTCGGCCGTATGCTGGATGATCGAGCTGCGCATCGCCAAGGTGTGCTCGATATCCAGATGGAGCTTCAACGAGGTGTAGTTGCCGTCCCGGAGCTTGATGACCCCGGGAATACGGACGAAATCCACCCGCGCCTTGAAGTCAAAGCTGCCGATGATCGGCGAGCCGGAGAGGATCAGGATCGAAAGCTGGCGGTAGCGTTCAACCAGATGATGCGCAATCGCCCGGCATCGGCGCAAATGGCCGAGACCGAAGCTGTCATGGCTGTAGATGAGGAGACGGGCAGCTGAACTCATGAGCGGTGGACTTTGTTGATCCTGAATTTGCTGGAAGAGTGGCGATCATTGCCGATCAGCACAAGGCGATTTTGGTCATATTTAATGACAATTGATCACGAATGGATGGCTTCTTTACGAATTTGGCTCTTTAAACGATTTTTTCCTCCTATGATGAGGCGTTTTTTTCCGGTGCTGCTGGGCTGGTGCCGCTACCGTGCTCACTGGGCGGCAAGACGTCGGGCTCCTGCCGCTTTTGCTTTAGCGCCCAAATCGCTTCTTCCACCCTTCGGACTTCCGGAACACCGAAGAAGCCGACCTCACGCTCGCCAACCCGTCTTTTCCCGTGGCGATCATGATGATGGTTCAGCTTTTTTATCTCTTCCCGCCTGAAGATCACATCACCGCTGCCGTCCCTGCGTTCACGGCGTTCGACGGCATCGATATCCTCCGGGCCGTAGCTCGTGACCTTACGGTTCCACAGATGGCGAATGATCAGGAGCCGCTGATCCGAAATGGCATAGACGGTGCGCTTCGCCATGACCGGCCACCACCAAGGTGTGGATGCCAGTCCCGCCCCCAGGATGATGAACGGCAGGCCGATGAACAGGAGCGCTGTCGACGTGATGGCGGCCTTGGTAATCCATGCCAGGGACAGCAAAAGAAGGATCCAGCCCAGAATGCTGATCGGCAGGCTTCGCCTGCTCGCATTCCGAGACAAGGAAGTTTCGGCCCATAGCAAGGCTTCGCCTAGTGTCATTTCCGCCTTGGCGACCTCCAGCGGATTGGACATCTTGGGAATCTCAACAGCGGTCATGTCCGGTTCTTTGCCCCCTGCTGAAACCTCTATGCAACGCGGCATGCCGTGATCACAATCTATCGTTTCTGCGCGTTTGCTGGCACATAGCTCGACACATAGCAGAAAAAGTGCGCTAAACCTGCCAAAATAGCTATCTGCTGACGACGGATTGGTCGTCTCGGGTTTCATGGGGTGGTCGATGGACCGAAGTATCTTTGGCTACATTCTACGGCACAGCAAGATGGCCCAGCTCGCCATTCTCGCGATGATCGTCGTCTCCTACCCGTTTCTCTATGTCAGCCTCGAGCTACCCAAGACCATCATCAACGACGCCATGGCCAGCCGCGACGGCGGTAGTTTTTTCGGCATCGAGCTGGACCAGGTCGACTACCTCTTCACCTTATGCGGGCTGTTCCTGATCCTGGTGCTGATCAACGGTGCCTTCAAATACGTCATCAACGTCTATAGAGGCGTCGTCGGCGAGCGCATGCTGCGCCGCCTGCGCTACGAGCTGTATTCGCGAATCATGCGGTTTCCGCTCCCCCACTTCAGGCGCATCTCCCAGGGCGAGCTGGTGCAGATGATCACTGCCGAGGTGGAGCCACTTGGCGGTTTTATTTCCCAGGCCTTCTCGCTTCCTGCCTACCAGGGCGGGCAGCTGCTGACCATTTTGGTGTTCATGTTCGCCCAGGACTGGGTTCTCGGCGCGGCGGCGGTCGTTCTCTACCCGCTCCAGGTCTGGATCATTCCAAAGCTGCAGCGCCAGGTGAACCAACTCAACAAGGCCCGCGTGCGTCAGGTGCGACGGCTTGCCGAGCGCGTCGGTGAAACCTCGCAAGGGGTGCGCGACATCCGCGCCAACGATACGACTCAATATGAGCGGGCACGCTTCGCCAAAGAGCTGGGCGTGGTCTTCAACATCCGCCTTCAGATCTACAAGAAAAAATTCTTCATCAAGTTCCTCAATAATTTCCTGGCCCAGCTTGCCCCCTTCTTTTTCTATTCGATCGGCGGGTACCTGGTGATCCAGGGTGATCTGACCCTTGGCGCCCTGGTTGCCGTCATCGGGGCTCACGAGAAGCTCTACGCTCCCTGGAAAGAGCTGCTCAGCTACTACCAGATCATGTCGGATGCGCGCATCAAATATGAACAGGTGGTCAGCCAGTTCGATCCTGCAGGCCTTCGTGACGGGCAGCTTCAAAGCGCCGATATCGATCAGCCGGTGCCGCTTTCCGACACTGGCCTGGTCGCTTCCAACCTGACAATCGCAACCGAAGACGGGGCGACGACGCTCGATGGCGCAAGCTTCAACGTCGATCTGCCGAGACGGATTGCGATCGTCGGGCCGACCGGCGCCGGCAAGGAAGATCTTACCCTGGTTCTCGCCAATCTTCTGCAGCCGGACAGTGGCCGGGTACTGATCGGCGAGCAGGAGCTGGCCAAGCTCTCTGAAGCAGTGACCGGTCGGCAGATCACCTATGTCGGTTACCCCGCTCAGATTTTCTCGGGCACCATTGCGGACAACCTGCTCTTTGGCCTGAAAAATCGCCCGTTACGCGCCGTCAACCTCGAAGGTGCCGATGCCGAGGCCCATAAACGCAACCTTCTGGAGGCAAAGCGCGCCGGCAATTCCGAATTCGATGCGGATGCCGACTGGGTGGATTTCGATGCTGTCGGCATTGCCCCTGACGACAGCCTGCTGCCTGCCGCAGAGACGGCACTGACCAAGGTGCAGCTCGATCGCGATGTGTATCAAATGGGGCTTCGTGGCACCGTGGATCCCGAGGCGCAAACGGAGCTTGCCGAGGCGATCCTTCGGGCACGCCATGCCATGGGCGAGCGGCTGAAAGATCCAAAGCTTGGCCGATTGGTCGAGGTGTTCGATCCCGAGCGGTACAATACCAACGCGACGCTCGCGGAAAATCTTCTGTTCGGCGCGCCGAACGGCGATGTCTTGCAGATCGAACACCTCGCTTCGCAAAGCTATGTCAAAGACGTGCTCGAACAAAGCGGGCTCACAGAGACCCTGGTGGAGGTTGGCTACAAGCTTGCCAGCACGATGGTCGAGCTGTTCGCCGACCTGCCGCCCGATCACGACTACTTCCGTCAGTTCAGCTTCATCAGCGCGGAGGATCTCCCGGATTACCGCACCCTGGTCGGCCGGGTCGACGCAGGACAGCTGCAAAGCCTCGGCTCCGAGGATAGGGAACGTCTCATCGCCCTGACCTTCAAGCTCATTCCCGCCCGTCATCGCCTCGATCTGGTGGATCAGGAGCTGCAGTCGAAAATCGTGAAGGCCCGCCATTTGTTCCGCGAACAGCTGCCTGCCGAGCTTGGCGATGCCGTCGCCTTCTTCGACCCGGATCAGTACACCACAGGCGCCAGCATTCAGGACAATATCCTGTTCGGCAAAGTCGCTTACGGCCAAGCGCAAGCGGTCGAAAAGATCGGCGACCTGATGGCGACCGTGTTGGTTGATCTGGATCTTCGCGGACGGGTTATCCAAGTCGGCCTTCAGGCGGAGGTCGGCGTGGGCGGATCAAGACTTTCCCTGCCGCAGCGCCAAAAGCTGGCGCTGGCACGAGCGCTGCTGAAACGCCCGGAAATTCTGGTGACCCACGACCCGACGAGCCCACTGGATCCAAACGAGCAGATCGCCGTGATCGATAACCTCGTTCGGGAATTTGAAGGCCGCACCCTGATCTGGTCGCTCAACCGCATTGATTGGGCGGCACG
This sequence comes from Geminicoccaceae bacterium, assembly GCA_965204405.1. Lineage (GTDB taxonomy): Bacteria > Pseudomonadota > Alphaproteobacteria > Geminicoccales > Geminicoccaceae > JANQPX01. The sequence goes on along the minus strand of CBDBEN010000005.1, from coordinate 1,308,308 downwards.
CTTCGATCACATTATCGTGATGCGCAATGGCCGCATCGTCGAGCAGGGAGCCTTCGACGAACTCAATCGAGATGGAAGCGCGCTCCACGCTTTGGTCGCCGCTGAATAAACGAGAGGGAGAGGGGAATGAGTCTGGCAGAGGACATGGAGGTGCTGAGAAGCATCCCGCTATTCGCCAAGATCGAACCTGCGAAGCTCAAGCTTCTGGCCTTCACCAGTGAACGCCTGAGCTATATGGCGGGCGACGAGATTTGCCGCGAAGGTGATGCAGGCGATGCCGCCTATATCCTCCTGGAAGGCGAGGCGGATATCTCGGTGGCAACGGATAATGGCCCGATGACCGTGGCGACCCTCGGCAAGAACGACATCATCGGCGAGATCGCGGTGCTTTGCGACGTTCCCCGGACGGCCACCGTCACCGCCAAGACCGATCTCGAAACGCTGAAGGTCGCCAAGGACAATTTCTTCCAGCTCGTGACGCAGTTCCCGCAAATCGGCATTCAGGTGATGCACGAGCTGGCCGACCGCCTGCACCACACCACCCAGGACCTGACCAAAGCCAGAGCCAAGCTCGCGGCTCTGGAATAGTCGCAACGGGATGGGCGCTTCGACAGAATCCAATGACATGCCATCGAGCAGCGTTGTCGACTGGCTGCTGGGAGACGCCAGGTACCTGCCAAGGGGCTCGGTGGTTCTCAAGGAACTTGGACATCGTCTCAATGCCGCCGGCATGCAGCTTGCCCGCGTCTCGTTTCATGTGCGGACGCTGCACCCACAGCTCATGGGCGTTGGTTTCTTATGGTATCGGGACAAAGACGAAGTTCGCGTTTTCGAAGCACATCATGGATTGCGAGAGACCGAACTCTACCAGAGAAGCCCTCTTAGGTTGATCTTCGATGAAGGGGTCAAGGAGATCCGTCAGCCGTTAGATCTGGATGATGGCGCTTTCGATTTCGAGCTCTTCGCCGAGCTTAAAGCCGAGGGCTTTACGGACTATCTGGCCTTGCCCCTCACCTTCAGCGACGGCAAGGTCCATTGCTCGACCTGGGTTACTGATCGAGAAGGCGGCTTCGACAAGTCCCAGCTTGTGCAGATCCATACCATTCTCCCGATCTTCAGCCTCTTGATCGAGATCCACACCAATCGCCGGATCGCCATTAACCTTCTCGATACTTATGTCGGACGGCAAGCCGGGGAGCGGGTCTTGAGCGGTCAGATCACCCGCGGCAGCGGTGACAGTGTTCACGCTGCGATCTGGTTTTCCGATCTTCGCGGGTTCACGGCGATGTCGGAGAGCCGGGATAGAGATGCTCTCCTCAGCCTGCTCAACCAGCATTTCGACCGAATGGCCGATGCGGTGACCGCAGAGGGCGGCGAAATCCTGAAGTTCATCGGCGATGCCATGCTCGCCATTTTCCCGATTGGCGACAAGGATGGTGACGATTCCTGCGAGCGCGCGCTGAGAGCCGCCCTCCAGGCGCAAAAGTCGATGGCTGACCTGAATGTGGAGCGCGCGAGCTTTGGCCGGGATCAGCTTGCCTGCGGGATCGCCCTTCATGTCGGCGAGGTCATGTACGGCAATATCGGCTCCGCCAATCGACTGGATTTCACGGTCATCGGTCCAGCTGTCAATCTCACATCGAGGATCGAGGGTATGTGCCGAAAGCTCGGCCCGAACATCCTGCTTTCCGATGATTTCACGACACGTGCTGGCAACAGCATGCCGTTGCGCTCGCTTGGCCGGCATCAGCTCGCCGGCATCCGCCGCGAAGTCGAGCTGTTCACTCCCGATATCGCTGACGATACACGCTTATGAACCTGCTCCAGCGCGTTGCGCGGCATCTTGGCTACGACCTTACCCCGAGAAGAAAAACCAAGGCGCTCAACGCCCAACTCGTTGCCGTGCTGAAACATTGTCGGATCGATACGATCCTCGATGTCGGTGCCAATGTCGGCCAATACGGCCAGCGGCTTCGGGAATGGGGCTATGACGGCCGCATCATTTCTTTCGAGCCTCTCTCAAGTGCCCATGCGGCCCTGAGCGAGCGGGCAGCGAAAGATCCGGCGTGGTCGATCGCACCGCGGATGGCGATCGGCGCCGAGGATGGTGAAGTCGACATCCAGGTCTCCGCCGAGACCGACATGAGCTCGATCCTTCCGCAGAACCGGCTCCTGAAGGAAATCTCACCGAGTTCCGTCATTGAAAATACCGAACGCGTTCCGCTTCGCCGTCTCGACAGCATTGTGAGCGACTTTATCAGCGATACTGATCGCCTATTCCTGAAGATCGACACACAAGGCTTCGAGCCTGCTGTGCTGGACGGTGCCGAGGCGCTCATGCCAAAACTCGTCGGCATGCAGCTCGAGATGTCTCTCGTTCCACTCTACGAGGGTGAACTCGACTACCGCACCATGACCGAACGGCTGGCTGCCGCCGGCTTCGAGCCGCACCTGATCCTGCCCGGTTACTTCGAGCGCAAACTCGCCCGCCAGCTCGAAATCGACGGCGTGTTCATCCGCGGATCGGGATCGTGACGGATTAGCGCATTTTCCGACCAAACCGAACCAGCCCGCCCGCCAAGTGTAAGGGCAAGGCACGGACTTCCGGGGTCGCATGGACCACGGCCGGTTTTAACCCTGCACTGTTAACAGTGGGTTAAGCGATCGCGATCCAACAAAGGCTGAATTTGCGACATCAGGGTCCTGATCGGGTCTGAACGACCCCCTAAGTCACGCCCGCAGGCGCTGCCCGCTAATGGCCGAGGATCTGGCTCAGGAACAGCTTGGTACGGTCGGATTGCGGGTTGTTGAAGAATTCTTCAGGCTCATTCTGCTCGACGATTTGGCCCTGGTCCATGAAGATCACCCGGTGCGCCACCTGGCGGGCAAAGCCCATTTCGTGGGTGACGCAGAGCATGGTCATACCGTCCTCGGCAAGCTCGATCATGGTGTCCAGAACCTCCTTGATCATCTCCGGATCAAGCGCGGATGTCGGCTCGTCGAACAGCATGATGCGCGGACGCATGCAAAGGCTGCGGGCAATCGCGACGCGCTGCTGCTGACCGCCGGAAAGCTGGCCTGGGAACTTGTCGGCCTGCTCCGGGATCTTGACCTTGGTGAGGAAATGCATCGCCGTTTCCTCGGCCTCCTTCTTCGGAGTCTTGCGCACCCAGATCGGGGCGAGGGTGCAATTGTCCAGAATGGAGAGATGCGGGAAGAGGTTGAAATGCTGAAAGCACATGCCGACCTCGGAGCGAATCTTGTCGATATTCTTCAAATCCGAGGACAAGAGCGTGCCGTCGACCTCGATACTGCCCTTTTGATGCTCCTCCAGCGCGTTGATGCAGCGGATCAGAGTCGACTTGCCTGAGCCCGACGGTCCGCAAATCACGATGCGCTCGCCGCGATTGACCACCAGATTGATATCCCGCAGCACATGGAACGAGCCGTACCATTTGTTCACGTCGCTCATGGTGATGGCGATCTCGTCGGACAGTGCCGGTGCTGCCGGATCGCTGACTTGGGCTTGAGCGGTTTCAGACATAGGGGTTCTCCAGGGAGGCGTCCGTCTCTTGGCGAGGTCCAGTCATCGAGGTCATCGTCATGACCGGTGGCCGGTTTCTAGCTTGCGCTCGAGATAGGCGGAATAGCGGGACATGCCGAAGCAAAAGATGAAGAAGAAGGCGGCGATGAAGACATAAGGCTCGATCACGATGCCGTTCCATTCGGGCGTGGCGCGGATCGTGCCGGTGAGGCCCAGCGGATCGAGCAACCCGATGACGAGCACCAGCGTCGTATCCTTGAACAGGCCGATGAAGGTGTTCACGATGCCGGGGATCGAGATCTTGAGCGCCTGGGGAAGGATGATCAGGCGCATCGACTTCCAGTAATCCAGCCCAAGTGCATGGGCGGCTTCATATTGTCCCCGCGGCAGGGCGGCGAGGCCGCCGCGCACCACCTCGGCCATATAGGCTGATGCGAACAGGGTGACCATGATCAGCACGCGCAGGACAAGGTCGAACGTGGTTCCCGGCGGCAGGAAGTAGTTCAACACGGTCGACGCGACGAACAGCAGTGTGATGAGCGGCACGCCGCGCATCGCCTCGATGAACATCACGCTGACCGCCTTCAGGAAGATCAGGTCCGATTGCCGGCCAAGCGCAAGAACGACGCCGAGCGGGAAGGACGCGGCGATGCCGGTAACGCCGATGATGAACGTCAGGAGGAAACCACCGAGACGGTCGGACGAAACCGTGGTCAGGCCGAGCGGAAGAATGGCAGACAGGATGTCGTCGAATAGGTCGACACCGATTGCCCACCAGAGAAGCGTCACCAGAATGCCGATGATCATCGCGGGTAAAAGGCCGCCGATCCTCATCACAAGATTGAAGGCAAACCAGCCGACGACCGGACCGAGAACAATGCCGGTGACGTACCAAAGGCTACCGCCCCAGATGAGCCAAAAAGCGAGGAAAGGAAACAAGGCGGTGACGATCAGAAGCCTGCGCGGGACGCTGTCGAACAGGACAGGGGCGAGAGCCACACCCATCAGCACGAAGGCAAGAACTGGCCGCCAGACCAGTTCCGGCGGATAAAAGCCGAAGGTGTATTGCAGCATGCGCTCGTTGATCATCGCCCAGCAGGCGCCGGCGGCATTGATCTCCCGGCATTCCTTCAAGCTACCGGCACTCCAGACGGCATCGACAAACGCCCATTTCAGGACGGGCGGAACCATCCAGACGATCAGCGCAATCGAGACGACGCTCAGCACGATGTTGAGCGGCGACGAGAACAAGTTCTCCTTGGCCCAGTGAACAGCACCCGTCGTTCGGACAGGCGGTTCCGCCTCCGGTATTTCCTTGGTGGCGACGAAGGCGATCTGGCGTTTTAGGCTCGTTCCAGAGTTGCTCATCTCAACGCTCCACCAGCTTCACGCGTTCGTTGTACCAGTTCATGCCCGCCGAGATCACGAGCGAGACGATCAGATAGAATGCCATCAGCAGCATCAGGCACTCCATCTCTCGGCCGGTTTGATTGAGGGTAATGCCGCCAAGTGTACCGGTTGCATCCATGTAGCCGACCGCGATGGCGAGCGAAGAGTTCTTGGTGAGGTTCAGATATTGCGAGATAAGCGGCGGAATGATCACGCGAAGGGCTTGGGGAAGGATGATAAGGTTCATGGTGCGGTTGGGCCGAAGCCCAAGCGCGAAGGCCGCTTCCGTCTGTCCATGGCTCACCGACAGGATGCCAGCGCGCACATTCTCCGCAATGAAGGCGCCGGTATAGATGGACAGCGCCAGCCAAAGCGCGATCAGGCTTTCTCTCGCGAAGATCCCGCCTTTGAAGTTGAAGCCCTTGAGCTCGGGATAGCCGAAATGCAGGCCGAGCATCAGGAGGAGGGCCGCCAGGGGGGCGAGCAGTATCACCGTCCGAACCCAGAAGATCGGCTGCGCCTCGCCGGTGGCGTCCTGCTTGGCGTGGGCCCAGCGACCATAGGCTTTGCCGGCGAAGATCGCGGCGATGATAACGACAACGATCGCGACGAAGTCGAGGCTGAGCGCGAACAGGCCGCCGATGTCGATCGAGCCCAGGGAGCGCGAGAACAGCGGCTCCGGAAAGTAGAAGCCGCGATTGGTCATGACCAAGCCGCCGTCGAACCAGGGTTCCGCTTTCTTCGGCGAGGAGAAGGTTTCGTTGATGACGGCGCTGAACAGAATGATCCAGAGAAGTACTGGAACATTGCGCACGGTCTCGATGTAGACCGTCATCAGCTTGGCAACGACCCAGTTCTTGGAGAGCCGGAGCACGCCGGCGACCACGCCGATCACGGTGGCGAGCACGCAGCCGAGAACGGCGACCAGCAGCGTGTTCAAAATGCCGACCACGGCGGCGCGGGCATGGGTGGAGCGTGAGGTATATTCGATCAGGCGCTGGTTGATGTCGTAAGAGGCCGGGTCTTTCAGAAAGCCGAAGCCGAATTCCTTGCCAAGGGCTTCAAGGTTGCTGATGGTGTTCGAAATCAACCAGCCGAAGAACAGCATCAGCAACATGAAGGCGATGACCTGGATCGTGTAGCTGCGATAGCGCGTATCGGAAAGAAGCATGCCGATACGGAAGGTATCCTGTGGCGCTGCTGAGATAGCGGTCATCCCGTCTCCTTCGCCCCCTCTTGATATGAAGGAGGTCTTCCTCCCTGGTCCGGCGCTTTCACGATTGGCTTGATTTGCCTGATGCGCCGGTTTCTTGGTTCACTGTACAAAAAAGGGGCGCACCCGGAAAGGTGCGCCCCTGATATTAAGGCCTAGCGGAAGGGCGGTGCGTACAGGATGCCGCCATCGGTCCACTGGGCGTTCAAGCCGCGCTCGAGCGCAATCGGCGTGTTGGTGCCGAGATGACGCTCGAAGATTTCGCCGTAATTGCCACCAGCCAGGATGGCATGCACGGCGAAGTCGGCGGGAAGACCGACCATCGCGCCATATTCGCCTTCACCGCCGAGCAGGCGGCTGATCTCGGGATCGTCGCTGCCGGCTGCCATTTCCTCGACATTGGCCGACGTGATGCCTTTCTCCTCAGCAATCACCAGTGCATTCAGCACCCAGCGCGCAATGTCGCCCCATTCGTTGTCGCCATGGCGAACAACCGGGCCGAGCGGCTCCTTGGAGATGATCTCCGGAAGGATGACGTGATCCGCCGGGTTCTCGAAGGTGGCGCGGGTTGCGGCCAAGCCCGAAGCGTCGGTGGTATAGACGTCGCAGGCATCGGAAAGATACTTCTGCTGCGCTTCGGCGTTGGTCTCGATCGGCACCGGCTCGTAGCTCATGCCATTGGCGCGGAAGTAGTCGGCGAGATTGAGCTCGGTGGTGGTGCCAGTCTGGATGCAGACGGTGGCGCCGTCAAGCTCGGTCGCCGAGGACACGCCGAGGTCTTTTCTCGCCATGAAGCCCTGGCCGTCATAGTAGTTGACGCCGATGAAGGTGAATTTGAGATCGGCGTCGCGGCTGAACGTCCAGGTGGTGTTCCGGGCCAGCACGTCGACTTCGCCCGAAGCAAGAGCGGTGAAGCGGGTCTTACCGGTGGTCGGGGTGAACTTGACGGCTTCGCGGTCACCGAAGACGGCTGCAGCCAGAGCACGGCAGTAGTCGACGTCGAAGCCGTCCCAGCCGCCTGCGTCATCGGTATAAGAGAAGCCGGCAAGGCCGGTCGACACGCCGCACTGTACATGGCCCTTGGCCTTGACGTCGTCGAGGGTGCCCGCAAGCGCGGTGGTTGCCGTTAGAGCCGTGGTCAGCGCCACGGCGGTTAGGGTCATCGATTGAGTCACTTTTTTATCTCCCAGTCTTCCGACAAAGATGTTGTTCGTTTTCGGAACGACAGCGCTCGACTGTCAATCCCTCCAAAGAAATGGCGCCGCCAGCCACCCTGTTCAGGCACAGCCATCCGGGTCGTTTGCAGACGGCCGGCAAAGCGATCTGCGTCCAATCCAGCAGGAACACAGATCCGATGCCACCGTTTCTTGGCGTGAAGACTATCCCGGTATGCGCAAAGATTCCAACCTTATGATGAGTTTAAGGTTCAAATCTTCGCGCTGGCGCGTTGAATCTGACCGGAAAGAGCAGGTTTTAGACCATTTGTTCTCGACATTGGCCTGCGCCACTCCCACTCCACCCAACCGTGAATAAGACCCTGACGATATGGGAAAAGGTCTAGGGAGAGCGGAATGGCAAGGCCTCAGGCAGGCGGAAGAAGGCCCCTATTCGGTCACCAGCTTGACCGATTCTCCGGCTCGCAGCTCCTGATTGCCATCGAGACCGTTCAGGACGGAAAACTGCTCTTCACGGAACTCGTCGACGTCCATGCGTGCCGCCAGACGCTTTTTGCTGTCCCCTGGCTGCACCTGCACAACCTTGATGCGCTTCGGCTGATAACGCGCAGCTTCCTCCGGGCTTAGGCGCTTGAAGCTCGCCACCGTCTGATCAGCAATCCTCGCCTGTGCAGCATTGGCGCCGCCCGGGCTCAAAAACATGAACCGGTAGACCCTGTCCGCCCCGACTTTGACTGCCGCAAGGCCGACATCGATCGTCTTGCCGCTCCTGTCCTTGCCGCTGGTTCCGGCGGTAACGGCGGGAAAACCATCCAGATCGAAGCTGTTGATGGCGTTGAGGTTTTGGATCTTGAGCTCCTTCGCCCATTCCCGCGCGAGGTAATCCCGCACCGTCCTGGTAGACGTCATCTTGCCGGCATCGAATTTCATACCATGCCCCGCCTTGTTGACAGCGAGCACGGCGTTCGGCGTGTTCTGCAGGCGATAACCTTCCGGCACGGTGAAGCTGATGCGCAGCTTGGGGTGAACGAACGTCCGCCCGCGCACGAATCCCTGCTCGGGATCGTCGCCATAGATCATGCCATCGATTTTTCGCAAATAGTCGTTGCGGTTAACCCGCCCGTCAGCTGCCGATGCAGCCGCTTCTTCGGCTGCCCGCTTGACCCGATCCGGCGTTCTCGGATGGGTGGAAAGCCAGCTCGTTGACGGATCGGGCTGCCCTTCCCTGCCGGCCAGCTTTTGGGCAAGCTTGCTGTGACGTCCGAGCTTTTCGAGAAAGGTCGCCATGGCCCTCGGGTCGTAGCCGGCTCGCGTCAGGTAGCGCACGCCAAGCTGATCGGATTGGAACTCATTCTCCCGAGAATAGCCGGCAAGATAGGCCTGCGCGCCCGTGGCGCCTGCCTGCTGCACCTGCTTGGCAAGATTACCGCCGCCAAGCACGCCCGCCACAATCGTCCCAAGGGCCACACCCCCTTGAGCCAGCACGCCGCGACTATAACGCTGTGCCGAATGCCTGGCAGTCACATGGCCGATTTCGTGAGCGAGAACACCTGCGACCTCCGCCTCGTTTTCGGCCAGCGCCAGCAGGCCGCGCGAGATATAGACATAGCCGCCCGGAAGGGCGAAGGCATTCACGACATCGCTGTTCAGAAGCGTGAACGTGAACTTCTGGTTCGGCAGTTCCGACACGGCTTGAAGCTTATTGCCGATTTCGGTGATATAAGCCTGCAACTCTGCATCACTGTAGGGACCGCCGAATTGCGCAAGCACTTTCGGATGCTGCTCCTTGCCGACCGCCAGCTCCTGTTCGGGACTCATAGCGGTGAATTCACTCTTACCGGTCGCCGGGTTGACGACCTGCGTGCAGGCGGTGGTGAGGAGGAGGCTCGAGCTGAACATCAAGCCTGCTGCAAGGCGCTTCCAGTTGGTCATGGGATGACCTCGATTTGTTTGAGATGAGAGATATCGATCAGGGGTCCGCGCGACTCTTGCACGAAGCCGCGCACCCTGACGTTTTTGCCGTTGAGCCGGCTGGGATCGAAGCCGCTTTGCTTCAGCAGCTTTTGACGCAGGCGGACGGTAAAGTCCGTTCGCCAATCCCGCCCGAAATTGAGATAGGTGTAGCGATCATTGCTATAGGTTCTGAGCACGCGGCCTTCGACCAGGCTGGCTTTGCCGATATGACGTGCCATGGCCCCGGCTTTTCTCGGAAGCGACGACCGGTCCCGCCAAATGCCGAGCCCCGCCTGCCGTGCCTCCTGCTCGAGGGCCAGCCAGGTGTCGATATCGTCGGATCGCGCAAAGGATGGTGATGGCCTGACAACGGCCAGGCCCTGCTCCAAAAGGCTCTGCTGCAGCAAAGGACCATCGACGGGCCGGACATCGGCCATCTCGCAGCCATAGCGATCGAACACCGGCGGCTCATCCGAGAAGATCCGAACCGGCTGATCGTCAATCAGCGCGAGCATAGCCCGTTCGACGGCCGCTCTCTGCTCGGTCGACGGCGAAAGGCCCCCAAGCCAGATGCCTTTCAGACAAATCTGCCGGTCATCGGAAATGATCAATGCGCCCATGTCCGAGACGGCCCGAACCTCAAGGATCCGGTCGTTCGCCGACAAGGTCTGCCTCTCGCCCGAAAGCACCCAGGTAATGAGCGCCAAAGCCATCATTGCCACTATTTTCGCGTGCATCATATCCAGCGATTGGACAAAAGCGTTGCGCCCGACCTTCCTCAGTATCGAAGGACACTACATCAGAACGCAACGTCTTGCCAACGAGGCCATCTCCGGATTCAGGACGTCACTGAAATCCGAACGCCCGCAAAAATTTGATCATACCATGGGAAGCCGGACGGCAGTTCGGACCCCATCATGAACGAAAATTAATCCAACATTCTCCCGGAAACTATCCCGGGCTCGTGATCCGGTCGGCGGCGTTGAGGCGCCGGCTGAGGCAGCGGGTCTGTTATCCACAAAAAAAGAGGGGAATGGTCCATGACCAAATCGAGAGCGCCAAACCGCCGGCCGTTAGGGAAGCTGCTAGCTTCCACGGTCCTGGCACTATCGGTCTGGAGCGGCCCTGGCTATGCCCAGGGTGCCGGCTTCTCGCCGATCCTGCCGGATTTTTCCGGCGTCGTGAAAGACGAGGATTGGGCCAAAATCCTCGGCAAAGCCCTGTTCTGGGACGAAAAACTCGGCAGTGACGGTATGGCCTGCGCCAGCTGTCACTTCAGTGCCGGCGCGGATCCCAGGCTCGCCAATCAGCTGAGCCCAGGCCTCCTTCAGGTCACCCTGGATGGTGACGGCAACCAGATCGGCGCAACCGACGGAACGTTCGGCAATGCCGATGGGCTGATGCCGTCAGGTCATCCGGCAGGACCCAACTACACGGTCCAGCCCGACGACTTCCCGTTCCACCAGCTCGCTGATGAAGCCGACCGTAACTCGGACATCGTCACGACGACCAACGACCGCATGGCCTCGGCCGGCTCGTTCGATGCCGAGTTCAAACGCGCCGGACGTAAGCACGACCGCTGCGGGAAAGCCGACGACTCGGTGTTCCACGTCAACGGCCGCGCCGCGCGCACGGTGGAACCGCGCAACACGCCGACCATGATCAATGCGGTGTTCAATTTCCGCAATTTCTGGGACGGTCGCGCCAAGGAAATCTTCAACGGCAAGGGCGTGTTCGGACGCAGCGAGACTGCGAACGATCCGACCGCGCGGGTGATCGAATGGGACGGCTATACCGCAAGCCTGATGCCGTTCGAGCTCGACCATGCAAGCCTTGCTTCCCAGGCGGTAGGTCCACCGCTCAGCAACCTGGAAATGTCCTGCGACAACCGCACCTTCGCCGACGTCGGCAATAAGATGCTCAATAAGGTGCGCCGCCCGCTAAGCAGCCAGCGCGTGCATGCCGACGACAGTCTGTTCGGCTATAACGGGCCGAAGGGCAATGTCATCCACCGTCGCGGCAAGGGCCTGAAATACACCTATGAGCAGCTCGTCAAAAAGGCCTTCCACGAAAAATACTGGAGCGCTGCCGGCAAGTTCGTCATCGAGTCCGACGGCACGCTGGTGCATCAAGGCCATGGCGGCTTCGGCGGCCTGTTCGGTCAGTTGAGCGACCTGTCATCTCTGTTCGGCGGCATACCGTTCGCAGAGGCAGCGTTCGATGAGTCCGGCGCCCTCGATCACCTGTTTGGCGACGGCAAGCTCGGCGAGTATCTCAGCGGTCACGGCCGCGGCCATCACAAAGGCGATGGCTTCAGCCAGATGGAGCAGAACTTCTCGCTGTTCTTCGGCCTTGCGGTGATGCTCTATGAAAGCGAGCTGATTTCCGATCAGAGCAAGTTCGACGAGGCGAATGCCAAAGGCTGCTTCCCCAGCCCACTGCCTGGTCCGCCGACTCGCTTGACGGTCCCGGCGTCATGCGTCGCCGACGGCACGCTGACCCAGGCGGAAGCGGACGGCTTCGAGCTGTTCTCGAACTTCGGTCCACGCTCCGGCGGCTGCGTCGCCTGCCACAACGGTCCGCTATTCTCGGATGCGACCGCGTTCAGGGCGGCCGATGGCGTCACCGATCCGCTCGCGACGGCACCGCTGATCCAGCAGTTCGGCGTGCCTGCCTTCCATGATGCCGGGTTCCATAATATCGGCACGCGTCCGGTACATCAGGACCTTGGCAATGGCGCCACGGATCCTTGGGGTGAGCCACTGTCGATCGCGCGTCAGGTCAAGCGCGAGCGGCAAACCGGTGTTGCTCCTGTGGACGGCATATCGGTCCCCGATCTATGCCTCATCCCAGGCTCGCCGACACCGTTCTGCACGGGTCCCTCAGAGCCGGAGGCGGACGATCTGCGTCTCGTGGTCGATGGGGGTATGAAAACCCCGAGCTTGCGCAATGTGGCACTCACACCACCCTATTTCCACTATGGCGGCTACTCCAATCTGGAGCAGGTGGTGGAGTTCTACGCTCGCGGCGGCAGCCGGCGCGATCTGCCTGGTGGTGACGACTCGGGCACGGGTCCGACTGGTGACGGCGGCGCAACCGAAGCCGGCACCCATCCGTCGGGAGCCTTCGGCACCAATGCGTTCATCGGCCGGCTCCAGCTGGACATCGATCTGTTCCAGGATAGAGATGGCAACATCATCTCGGATGGCCCGAAGACCCAGGAAGACGGCATCAAAGCGATTGCCGCGTTCATGCGGACGATGACCGACGAGCGGGTGCGCTGCGACGCAGCACCGTTCGATCATCCTTCCCTGAAGGTGCCGAACGGTCATAAGCCGAATGGCCGTGACAAGATCCTGAAGATCCCGGCCGTTGGCAGCAGCGGTGCTGCTGGCACAGCCTATGGCTGTCTGTCGAATGACGGCGACCTGTTCGCAATCCAAGGCAGGTATGATCGATGACCTGAAGCCTGGAACCTAAACGGCTTCACACTTTGCTCGCGGCAGGCTTCGGCCTGCCGCTTTTTTTTCGGGGGTAGAGCCCTACGAAGCCAGCCTTCATTTGGAAAGAATGGTCTGCCGTGACAACACCTGGGACAGTAACCTTAAGCAAGGGACAGTTGCCGCCCGCCCCTCCAAACACCGGTAAGATCGATGGTCTCGTTCAGCAGGATGAAATCAGCAGCCTTCCCTGCTGCCAGCGAGCCGAGAACTAACGGTTGCCTGATCACCGCAGCGGGCGATGACGTTGCCATGGCAAGGGCGTCGTCAAGGCCAAGGCCGATGTCCTGCACCAGGAATTTGACCGCGGTCGTTAAATCCAGATCGGCGCCTGCAAGCGTCCCATCCTCCAGCGTAAGACGCCCGCCACTTCGCCTTATAGGCCTGCCGTTCAGCGTGAATTGGACGATATCGGACCCTGCGGTCGCCATCGCGTCGCTCACCAGAAAGATGTCGCCTGGGCCGGTCTTGGCCTTAAGCGCCATCGAGATATTTTGCGGGTGGACATGAACGCCATCAGCGATCAAACCAGCAGACAGACTGCCGAGAGCCAGAGCCGCTCCGGCGACCCCCGGATCACGGTTGCCGATCTGGCTCATTGCGTTGAACAGATGGGTGACGCAGCTCGCTCCGGCTTCGGCGGCCAGGACGCAAGTATCGAAACCGGCGTCGGTATGGCCGAGCGACACCACGGCACCCGCCTCTCGAAGCGTTCGGATCTGATCCGGCGTGACCACCTCCGGTGCTACCGTGATCTTGAGACAGGGAAGGCGCTTTGCACCATCGACCAGCATCGTCAGATCCAAAGTGTCCATCGGCCTGATCAAATCGGGATCATGCGCGCCCTTCCTGGCAATCGACAGATGCGGCCCTTCCAGATGCAGACCGATGATACCGGGAACGCCTGCAACGATCGCCCGCTGCACGGCGGTGATCGCGGCACAAGTTCGTTCCAGCGTGTCGGTGATCAGTGTCGGCAGGATCGATGTCGCGCCAAGCCCGGCATGAGCGTCAGCCATTCTCTTCAAGGTCGCGACCGAAGGATCATCGTTGAACAGAACGCCGTCAGCGCCATTGACCTGGAGATCGACATAGCCGGGCGCGATCGTGCCACCGTCAAGCGTGACCTTTTCAACACCACTTGGCACATCCGACGTTGGGACGATGCTATGGACGCGGGGCCCCTGGGTGATGAGCGCATGGTCGTCATGGCGGTGATGACCGTCGAAAAGGGAAGCTCCCTGATAGGCGATCAGATCAGCACTCATACTGTCTCTGTCACCTTCTTGAGGTGCCTTGGCGTATCGGGATCGATGCCCTGATCCGTGGCAAGTCGCTCCACCATGGCGTAGAACGATACAATCAGGCTGAGCGGATCGGTAAGCGGATGTTTGGTCCGGCGATGTTCGATTCCGGTCGCGACCTTTGCCCGGCCGGAGGTAACAAACACGTTTGCCCCCTTCCCTGCTATTCCGTCAGCGACTTGGATCAGCGCATCTTCCGCCGCATCGGCAGCAGCGAAGCCAAGAACCGGAAAGCCACCATCGACGATGGAAACCGGTCCATGCAGCACCTCGGCCGAAGAGTAGCTTTCCGCATGAATCTGGCAGACTTCCTTGAATTTCAGCGCCGCTTCGTTGGCCATCGCCCAAGTCGGACCGCGCCCAAGCGTGAACAGCGACGTCTCCTGTCCGATCGCCTGACGCATCTCCGGCCAGTCGATCCGTCTCGCTTCGTCCAGCGCTTTGGGAAGATCACGGATGGCATCGATCAGATCCTGATCGCCCCGCCACTCGGCGAGCAGCAGCAAGCCTGCGACAGCCGAGGTGACGAATGTCTTGGTGGCGGCCACGCTTCGTTCGACACCAGCATGCAGGGCCAGTACATGCGACGAAGCAAGCGCCAGCGGCGATCCCGGATCGTTGGTGATGGCGACCGTTAGAGCCCCGTCCCGCCTGGCCGAACCGGCCATATCGACAATATCCGGGCTCTTCCCGGATTGTGAAACCGACAGGCAAAGGCTGTTTTTCAACCGCAGCGGAGCTTGGTAGAGGGAGGCGACTGACGGTCCCACCGAGGCGACGGGTATGCCGAGCAGCAGCTCCGAGGCATATTTCAGATAGGTGCAGACATGATCCGACGACCCGCGCGCCACGGTTACGGCAAAGGCCGGGTCGATTTTACGAACCGCCGATGATGCTTCCCCGACGGCTTTCCCGCCTTGGGTCAGCAGGCGCTCGACTGCGGCGGGGATCTCGTCGATCTCCTGTCGCATGTGGCTCTTTGGACTACTCATCGGCTTCCTATGAACTTCCCAAGCGCAGCTCGGCCACGAAATCATAGGCATCGCCACGATAAACGGACCGCACGAGCTCGATAACCCGCCCTTCCGGCAGATAGGAGACCCGCTCGATGCGCAGACCTGCGGCACCGGGCATGACACCCAGAAGGCCGGAATCATGGTCATCGAGATTGATTGCGGAAATTTTCTGCAAGGCACGGACGGGACGGTTGCCGGCTTGCTCGAGCACGGCGTAGAGCGATTTGGTCACTTCCAGCGGATTGGGCAGAATATCCAGCGGCAGCGAGGCACGCTCCAGGGCCATGGGTCTGTCGTCCGCTAGTCTCAGTCTGGAAATCCGGGCAACAGAGTCGCCCGATGACAGCCCCAAGGTGACCACTTCCTCGGGCGAGGGCATGAAAATGCCGCGCTCCAGCCAAGTGGAAGTCGAAGACATCCCCCTTCTTGCCATATCCTCGGTAAAGGAGGTGAGCAGCGACAGGGACTGCTCGACGCGGGGCACCTGCTCCGAGACGAAGGAGCCGGAACCCTGCTTTTGCACGATCCGGCCCTTGTCCACCAATTCCTGAATGGCCTTGCGCACGGTGACCCGCGACAGCTCGGTCAGGCTCGCAATCTCGCGTTCCGGCGGCAGGGGGCTATTCGGTCCGAGCAGACCATTGTCGATCCCCTCTTCGATGCGCTTGCGCAATTGAACATAACGGGGGCCCGAGGCTTCCCCCATCCAATGTTCGGCGCGAAGAAACTCCGTTACCTTCATGTCACTTGCTGCCTTTTCTCGCGCACAGCCAAGCCGGCAGCCAGCTTGAGGGCACCGTCAAGCGCCGTCCCCTTGGAAGGCACGACGGATCGGGCAAAGCGGTCCGGAAGATAGTCGAGATAATGGGCACCGACACCGCCAATCAGGCAAAGCGGTTCTCCATCCTGCCAGCCGAGCTTGATCATGGTCGCCGTCAGATAGGCGGCCCCCGCGCGCATCAGGTCGACGCCGACCGGATCCCCTGACCTGGCTGCCTCGATGATGCCGGGCGCAAAAGCTGCGAACTCGGCCGGATCAGCAGAGAGGCCGAAGGTGACAATCCTTCCCGGCGATCCTCGAAAAGCTTTCAATATTTTCTCGGTCAGCGGCGTCGCATCGCTCAGCCCATCCACAACCTCCAGCACCGAGGTCAAAAGCCCGCGCCCTAGCCAGGCACCGGATGCTTCGTCGCCAAGCCTTAGCCCCCAACCGCCGACCATCCGCATGGCGACACCCGATCTCCGGGCGAGGAAACTGCCGGTGCCGATACCGGCAACCGTTCCGTCGGCATCGCCAAGGGCACCGATGACCGTTGCGCGGCGATCATCCTCGATGAGCACGTTTTTCAGCGGCAGCGCCCTCGCCACCGCCCCGGCTCCTTCCTCGTCGACAATCCCCGCCAGACCGAGATAGGCAGGGTAGGTCCAAAGCACCTCGCCGGACAGTCCAGCCTTGGCAGCAACGGCATCCAGGCCTTCTCTAATAAGCTTTGTCGCCCCGCGAAAATCGGTGGTGACATTGGCGCTCCCGAGAACGATCTCGGTTCGCCCGCCATGCCGTTCCAAAGCGATTCGGCAAGAGGTCCCGCCGCCGTCGACGCCGATAAGCCCCATGTCAGGAGAGTCGATCATTAGATACCTTTATAATACCTTTTAAAGGATGAAAAGGCCAATCTGAACGCAAAAGATGCCATACCCGTTTTATCGAGCGCGAATTTAGCATGTTTTAGAGAAAATGGTAGACAAAAGGTATTATAAAGGTATTGTACTTCGATGTCCTGAGGAGATCGTTCGGCAATGCAGGCCACCGAGAATTTGCATGAGGGAGCGACGGGGCTAGACACCCTGTCCATCGACGAGATCGCTATCCGGCTGCATGCGGCTCAAGCCAGTGCCTCCGCAGCCGTCGCCCCTGCGATCCCTCAGCTTGCCGAAGCCGCCGGGCTCATGGCCGATACGGTCAGAAGCGGCGGGCGGCTCGTTTATGCCGCCGCCGGCTCCTCGGGCCTGATGGCCATGGCCGACGCGCTGGAGCTGCCAGGCACGTTCGGCCTGCCACCGTCGGGTCTGCGTATTCTCATGGCGGGCGGGCTGCCCAGCGGGCTCGCCATGCCGGGTGACGTCGAGGATGACATCACCGATGCAGAAGCGGCAGCTAGAAGTATTCTTGCCGGCGATGCTGTCATCGTCGTAAGCGCCAGCGGCTCCACTCCCTTCGCCGTCGAGGTCGCCCGCCAGGCAAAAGAGAGACAAGCACAGGTTATCGGCGTCGCCAACGACGCCAAAGCGCCGCTGTTCGAGCATGCCGACCTCGCGATCTGCCTGCCGACGTCGCCTGAATTGGTGGCGGGATCGACCCGGATGGGTGCCGGAACAGCCCAGAAGATCGCCCTCAACATCATGTCGACCCTGATGGGTGTTCTCTTGGGCCATGTGCATGACGGCATGATGGTCAATCTGGTCGCCGACAATGACAAGCTGCGGCGGCGGGCGGAACATATGGTGTGCCGTATCGCCAATGTGTCGGAAGATGAGGCAAGACGGCATCTGGAAGCGTCAGAAGGCGCCGTCAAGCAGGCTGTTCTACTGGCTGCGGGGGCGCAATCTCTGGCAGAGGCGGATCAGCTCCTCATCAATTCGAACGGCCATTTGCGCCCCGCTCTCGAAGAACTTTGCCTATCCCCCACAAAACCAAACCAAGCACAAAAGGAGTAGACAATGTCTGGAAACAAGCTCACCGCCACGTTGCTGGCGACCACCTTCCTAGCAACATCGGCGCTTGCCGAGGACACGACGCTCACCATCGAAAGCTGGCGGAATGACGACCTCAAGCTCTGGCAGGAAAAGATCATCCCGGCATTCGAGGCCGCCAACCCCGGCATCAAGGTCAATTTCACACCTTCCGCCCCTGCCGAGTATAATGCTGTTCTGAATTCCAAGCTCGAAGCCGGCTCTGCGGGCGATTTGATCACCTGCCGCCCTTTCGATGCCTCGCTCGCGCTCTATGACGACGGCCATCTGGCCGATGTGTCCGGCCTGGACGCCATGGCCAGTTTTTCCGACGTTGCCAAATCCGCCTGGCAGGCGGATGACGGCTCGGCAACCTTCTGTGTGCCGATGGCCTCCGTGATCCATGGCTTCATCTACAACAAGGACGCCTTTGCGGAACTCGGCATCGAGGTGCCGGCCACTGAGGCCGATTTCTTCGCAGCCCTCGACAAGATCAGCGAAGACGGCACCTACATTCCCATGGCCATGGGCACCAACGACCAATGGGAAGCCGCGACCATGGGCTACAACAACATCGGCCCGAACTACTGGAAGGGCGAGGAAGGCCGATTGGCCCTGATCGCCGGCGAGCAGAAACTTACCGACGAGCCCTGGGTTGCTCCCTATCGCCAGCTCGCCAAGTGGGGCGACTATCTCGGCGGCGGCTACGAGGCACAGACCTATCCCGACAGCCAGAACATCTTCACCCTTGGCCGCGCGGCGATCTATCCGGCGGGAAGCTGGGAGATCTCCGGCTTCAATGAGCAGGCCGACTTCGAAATGGGCGCCTTCAAGCCGCCGGTCCAAAACGCCGGTGACGAGTGCTACATCTCGGATCACACCGACATCGCGATCGGCCTGAATGCCGCCTCCCCGAACGCGGACGCCGCCAAGACCTTCCTGAACTGGGTCGGCTCCGAGGAGTTCGCCTCGCTCTACGCCAATGCGCTACCGGGCTTCTTCTCCTTGTCGAACCACGAGGTGAAGATGGAGGACCCGCTTGCCCAGGAATTCGTCTCTTGGCGGGGCGAGTGCCAGTCCTCGATCCGATCCACCTACCAGATCCTCTCCCGCGGCACGCCCAATCTGGAGAACGAAACCTGGAACGCGTCAGTGAACGTGATCAAGGGTGAGGAGAGCCCGGAAGATGCCGGCAAGCGCCTGCAGGAAGGCCTCGCGAGCTGGTACGATCCTCAAAAGTAACCTGAATTCATAAGAAACCTACGAAGTGTATCGTCCCGGGGTACTCCCACCCGGGACGATCACGCCCAAGGACCCGTCATGGCCGCGTCCCGAGTTAAATGGCACATCCTGATTTTCCTCGCCCCCGCGGTTCTGGTCTATACTGCGGTCATGATCTTTCCACTGCTGAACACGCTCCGGCTGGCGCTGTTCACCGAGATCGATCAGGAGCGGGTTTTCGTCGGGCTCCAGAATTTCCAGACCTTGTTCGGCGATCCGCGCTGGTCAGGCAGCTTCTGGAATGCACTCGGCAATAATTTCTGGTTCTTCATCGTGCATATGCTGGTCCAGAATCCGATCGGCATTCTGCTCGCCGCAATCCTGAGCCATCCCCGGCTGCGCTTTGCCAGCCTCTACCGTTCCGCCATCTTCATTCCGACGATCCTCTCCTTTGTGATCGTGGGCTTTGCCTGGAAGCTGATCCTCTCGCCGATCTGGGGCATTGCGCCCTCGATGCTCGATGCGATCGGCCTGAAGTCACTGTTCGTCCCCTGGCTTGGCAAGGAAGCCTATGCCCTGACGACACTGGCTCTAATCTCGGTCTGGCAGTTCGTTGGCATTCCGATGATGCTGATCTATGCAGCCTTGCTCACCATTCCCGAGGAAATCCTCGAAGCTGGCGAATGCGACGGCATCACCGGCATGTCGGCCTTCTGGAAGATCAAGCTGCCTCTCATCCTGCCTTCCATCGGCATCATCTCGATCCTGACCTTCGTCGGTAATTTCAACGCGTTCGATCTGATCTACGCCGCCCAAGGCGCACTTGCCGGCCCGGATTTTTCGACCGATATCCTCGGCACTTTCATGTACCGCACCTTCTTCGGCTTCCAACTCCAGCTCGGCGATCCCCATATGGGTTCGGCGATCGCCACCGCGATGTTCGCGATCATCCTGATCGGTGTGTGCATCTATCTCTTCGGTATCCAGACGCGCATGCGGCGCTATCAGTTCTGAGGAGATCACCGTGAACAGAGCACGCCAGAACCCGATCAACACCGCCGCCGCGCACGGCATCCTCATCCTCTATACGCTGATCGCGCTTTTTCCGGTGTTCGTGATCATCATCAACAGCTTCAAGACCCGAAAGGCGATTTTTCGCGAGCCGCTTGCCCTGCCCAGCGCCGACAGTTTCTCGCTGATCGGCTACCAGACTGTCCTGAAGCAGGGCGATTTTTTCCTCTACTTTCAAAATTCACTGATCGTCACGGTGGTGTCCCTGTTCCTGGTGCTGCTGTTCGGTGCGATGGCAGCCTTCGCCCTTGCCGAATACCGCTTCAAGGGCAACACGCTGATGGGCCTCTATCTGGCGCTCGGTATCATGATCCCGATCCGCATCGGCACGGTCGCGATTCTCGAAATGATGGTCGCAACCGGCCTGGTGAACACGCTCTGGGCGCTGATCCTGGTCTATACCGCCCAAGGCCTGCCGCTTGCGATCTTCATCCTGTCCGAATTCATGCGCCAGGTCTCGGATGACCTGAAGAACGCCGGCCGCGTGGATGGGCTCTCCGAATACACCATCTTCTTCCGCCTGGTCCTGCCGCTGGTCCGGCCCGCCATGGCGACGGTCGCCGTCTTCAACATGATCCCGATCTGGAACGACCTCTGGTTCCCGCTGATCCTGGCACCGGCCGAGGAAACCAAGACACTGACCCTCGGTTCGCAGGTCTTCATCGGGCAGTTCGTGACCGACTGGAACGCCGTTCTCTCAGCGCTCTCCATGGCGATCCTGCCGGTGATGGTGCTCTACGTCATCTTCTCCCGCCAGCTCATCCGCGGGATCACCTCAGGGGCGGTCAAATGACCCGCGTGCTCGTCGCCGGCCTCGGCAATATGGGCAAAAGCCACGCCCTCGCTTATCACGACTCCGGCGCGGAGATCGTTGGTCTAGTAAACCGCTCCGACGTGGATTTGCCGAAGGAGCTTCGATCCTGTCCCCGCTTTCGAGACTTTGAAGAGGCCCTTGGTGCGAAAAAACCGGACCTCGTCTGCATCGCCACCTATTCCGACAGCCATGCCGACTATGCGATCGCCGCGATGGAGGCGGGCGCGCATGTCTTCGTCGAGAAGCCGCTCGCGACCACGGTCGCCGATGCCGAACGCGTCATTGCCAAAGCCAAAGAAACCGGAAAAAAACTGGTGGTCGGCTATATCCTTCGTCACCACCCCTCCTGGATGCGGCTGATCGACGAGGCGCGCGCCCTTGGCGGCCCCTACGTTTTCCGCCTGAACCTAAATCAGCAATCCTCCGGGGACACCTGGGAAACCCACAAAGCGCTGATGAAGACCACCTCGCCGATCGTCGATTGCGGGGTGCACTATGTCGACGTGATGTGCCAGATCGCGGGCGCGCTGCCGGTGCGTGTTCACGGCATGGGCCTTCGCCTTTCCGACGAGATCGCCGCCGACATGTACAATTACGGCCAGTTCCAGGTGGTGTTCGCGGACGGCTCGGTCGGCTGGTACGAGGCCGGCTGGGGCCCGATGATGTCGGAGACCGCCCATTTCGTGAAGGACATCGTGTCGCCGAACGGCGCAGTGTCGATCATTTCGGAGGATCAGCCCGCCTCCGACGATGTGGACGGCCACACCAAGGTCGGCGGCATTCGTGTGCATCTCGTCGACGGCACCGACCTGATGATCGACCTTGCGGGCGAACCCGGCCATCAAGCCCTTTGCGACGCCGAGCAGGCTTACATGCTCCGTGCCATCGAGGACGATCTCGACCTCACCAGCCACATGTCGGACGCCGTGCAAAGCCTGCGCATTTGTCTCGCCGCGGATGAAAGCATCCGTACCGGCCACGCCATCGATCTCCGAGGTGGCGCGACCACAACAGAAGGTTCCCATTAGAGATGCATCAAGGCACTGACTTCTCCCGATGAATTTCCGTGAATGCGGAAATCAACTATCGTGGTCACACCACTAGGTAAGCTTCATGACAGCCCTGACCCTCAACAACATCTGCAAGTCCTTCGGCGCCGTTGACGTCCTCAAGAACATCGACCTCACCGTGGAGGAGGGAGAATTCGTCGTGTTCGTCGGTCCCTCGGGCTGTGGCAAGTCCACGCTGCTGCGCGTGATCGCCGGGCTGGAGGAGGCCACATCGGGCTCGATCGCTATCGGTGGATCGACGGTTGATGACATCCCGCCTGCCAAGCGCGGCATCGCCATGGTGTTCCAATCCTACGCGCTCTATCCCCATCTGAGCGTGCGCGGCAACATGGCGCTCGGCCTGAAGCAGGAGGGGAAGTCCAAAGACGTCATCGCTACGCGCATCACCGAGGCCAGCCGGATGCTGTCGCTGGACGACTATCTCGACCGGCGGCCGGCCGAGCTTTCCGGCGGCCAGCGTCAGCGCGTCGCTATCGGGAGGGCGATCGTGCGTGAGCCCAAGCTGTTTCTATTCGACGAGCCCCTTTCCAATCTGGATGCAGCGCTCCGCGTCAACACGCGGATCGAGATCGCCAACCTCCACCGCACCCTCGACGCGAGCATGATTTACGTCACCCATGACCAAACGGAGGCCATGACCCTCGCCGATAAGATCGTCATCCTGAATGATGGCCGCGTCGAGCAGATCGGCAGCCCGATGGAACTCTACAACAACCCGGCCAATCGCTTCGTCGCAGGCTTCCTGGGCTCACCCTCGATGAACTTCCTGCCTGCCTCGGCCATCGGTGGCGCCGACGACCAAACCCTCGGCATCCGCCCTGAAAATATCCAGATCGCAAAAGAAGGCCGTCTCGCAGGCAAGGTCAACCATGTCGAACGCCTCGGCGGCGACACCAATGTGATCATGCACACCGATAATGGCGATCAGCTCACCATGCGCCTCTTCGGGCAGCATGACGTCTCGGTCGATGCGGATATCAATGTCGATTTTCAAGATCGCGACATGTTCATGTTCGACCGGGGTGGCATGCGTGTTACCTGACGGCTGAAGATGACAAAGTCATTCCGCTGAAACCGAGAGGCTCCAAACTATTGTCGGGTTGAGACCGAGACAGCTGCTCAAAATTAATATAGCGACACTGACAATCCAATTGCCCTAAATTTTATACGATAGAGCACAGAATCAATCATCAAGAGACATTTATTATTGCCTATCAATTATTCAAGGCATTGATAGATCGCCCCATCAATGCCAGTATCCCGTTAATAAATGAAGTATAAAATCATATGCGTCACACGACACAGTCATTATACTTCATAACAATATGAGCAGGGGTGTTATAATGAAAAATCAATTGACAGTATTGATCAGCCTCATTCTTACAAGCTGCATAAATGTTCCAGTTGACATTGGCACCGGGCCAATCGAACTCTCGCCAAGAGCTCAAGCTGCCTACGAAAAATATGCTTCCTCACGCAAGCCTTATATGTTTGTGGTAACAGAAGATGGGAAGCACTTTCAGTATTATTATTGCGAGGAGGCTAGATGCCTCCGAGGAGGTGGAACAGCCAGAGCAATCGATGATTGTCAGAAATGGAGCGGTGGCAGGCGCTGCTATGTCTACGATCGAGATGGAAAGATCGTTTGGAATCGCGACAAGCCTTTTAGAGGCAACGACAAGGCTTTGGCTCGCTGTGCGGAGGCCCAACGACCGGCGGAAGAATTGGTGGAAGCCTGTTCTCAGGCGCTTGCAGCGATAGACCTTCGGCCTCAAGATCGCCTCATCACGCACCGTCGGCGCGCCTTCGCCTATCTCAAGCTTGAGCAATATCCGGAAGCGATTGCTGACCTAAGTGCAGTGCTGGACAATGACGACATAACAGACAAGCTCGACATTTCAGAGCGAGCGCTGGGCTATTGGCACCTTGGCCGCGGTGAAGCCTATGAAGCGCTGGGTGATCTTGAGAGCGCTCGAGCCGACTTTGCAAAGGCTGTTCAATATGCCCCCAATCTATCGATCGCTAAGGAGGCATTAGAGCGAGTGAGCGGTTGATGATCAGAACTGGAGCGAGAGGCGGTAGGCCCTAGCATTTCAATTCCTTCATGAAGTTCTGATAAAGCGTCGATGCCCCCTTCAGAAAACTCGGCATATGGCGATCGGCTTTCGACGTCATCCTATCGATACCTTCCGGGCCAAGCGCTGCGATCAGGGCGTCGCGGTACGCCGGAACGCCCCCCCAGTTCGAGACCGTGTCCGGCTCGATCTCGACGTGATATTGCATCGACCAGGCCTTGGTCCCGACACGCATCGCTTGGATAGGGCAAATTTCGGAACGCGCCAGGACCGTGGTATCCTTGGGCGGCTCCGTTACCCGGACCGAATGCCATTGCAGACAGGTCTGCCGGGATGGCATGCCGGCAAACAGCGGATCCTCCCTGCCCGCTGCCGTCAGGTCGACATCGAGAATGCCTATCTCCGGCGGTGATTGCGGCCCGCAGGTTCCGCCCAGTGCATCGGCAAGAAGCTGATGTCCAAGGCAGAGACCGAGGAAGGGCTTGTCCAGTTCCGTCACCCAGCGCCTGATCGCAGCTTTTTCCGGGATCAGCCAGGGATGTTCGTCGACATCCCAGACATCCATCGGCCCGCCCATCACCCAAAGAGCGTCATAGTCCTCTAGCTCTGGAATGGGCTCTTGCCGGTGCAGGTTGACCGCATCCCAAACCACCCCGTCTTCGGCAAGGAACGTTCTGAGCGATCCCGGATGTTCGCAATCGATGTGTTGAAAAACCAGCAGCCGCATGCCTCATCTCCTTACTAGCTGTTCGGTCCCAGCCCGCTCCCCCGCCCAACCACCCGCAGTGTCCGACCATATCGGGTGGTTGGGCGGGGGAGCGGGCTGGTGCTGGTCAATCCCAGCTTCATGCGTATTTTTTCCGATGTTCTCAAACCGGCACATTGTAGAGAATGAAATCCGTCTTCGGTCCATAAGTGTCGTAGAGGCGGCGTGCCGGATAGTTGAAATCCTGAGTAAGCCAGCGAACGCCCGGAAGCCCCCGGTCCTTGGCGAAGACCAGCACGTGATCGATCAGCGCACGCCCCACTCCCGAGCCACGAATGCCAGGGTCGACATAAAGATCGCTCAGATAGCAGACCATGCTGCCGCCCAAGGAGCGGTGCATCAGCTGATACTGAGTGAAACCGACCACCTGGCCATCGCTTTCGGCGATGTCGCACCAGAAATCATTCGCCGGATCGAAGATCCATGCCCAGGTCCGATCGAAGCCGCCGTCGGGAATCGTCGTCTTGTAGAATTCGGCATAGGCTTGAAACATGCTCTCCCACCTGGCCCGGTCGTTTTCGGTCAACGGTCGGATCTTGATGGTCATATCAGTCTCTCCTCAAAAATGTCAGTCAGCCGCTTTAGCGCCCGGCACAAGCGTCATGCCGATCGATGTCACCACCAGCAAAAGCGCTGCCAATTTCTGCCACGTCACCGGTTCGCCGAGAAAGATCATCGCGGACGACACGCCGACCAGCGGTGCCGTCAGCGTCGAGATAGCCGCAACGGTGACCGGAAGCCGACTGAGCGCGATCGCCCAAAGCACATAGCAAATCACCATTGGCCCGAGCACATGGTAGCTCATCGTCCAAAGAACCGGCCAAGACGGCCAACTCTGCTGCCAGGGAGGCTCGAACAGCAGGACCAGCGGCCAGCAGGCAAGGCTCGATACGACAAAGAACCAGATGGTCAGGCTCAAGGGCGGAAGGCTCCATGCACGAGCTTTCAAGGCGATGTTGCCGAGCGCCCAGGAAAGGGCTGCAAGCATCATGATGACTGGCCCGGTCAAGCCGGAAACCATCGCGAGAAAATCCTCCGAGGCCAGGAGCCAGAGAGCCGCCATACCGATCACAAGTGCCATGAAGAGCCGCAGGCCGAAACGCTCGCCCAGAAAAATGACCGCGAAAAAGGCCGTCAGCGCCGGCATGGTATAGGCGATGATCGCGGCCTTGGAGGTTTCGGTGACGACCTGGCCGAACGACGTCAGGACATTGAACCCGAACACCAGGAAAAGACCGGTCGCGACAATCGGCAAGACATCCCGCGATGAGGGTCTCATCGCCTGCCCCATGGCCCACGCGATCGCGGCGAGCAGCAATGCGGCCAAGGGAAACGCCACCGCCCGGATCGTCAGCGGCGGCATCTCGGTGAGCATGAACTTGACCGCCGGCCAATTCAGCCCCCAAAGAATGCCGATCGAGACGACCATGAGAACGGCAGCGCTTCCGTGGCTAGGCGCTCTCTGCATGCCGCAGCTTCGTAATCAGAGCCATCAGGCTTGTCTTTTGCTGCTCCAAATCATCGAAATTCACCGGATCGAGCCATGCCGAAAAGGCCTGCTCAAGTAGGGGCCATTCCTTGTCCAGGATGGAATACCAGGCGGTGTCGCGATTGCGGCCTTTGTAAAGCGTAGCCTGGCGAAAAATCCCTTCAAAGCGGAAGCCGAGCCGCTCGGCCGCCTTGCGGGACGGCGCGTTCAGCACATCGCATTTCCACTCATAGCGCCGATAGCCCAGCTCCGAAAACACACGCCGCATCATCAAGAACATCGCCTCGGTCGCCGCTGGCCGGCGCTGCAGATGGGGCGAATAGTGAAGATGTCCGGTCTCAATTACGCCGATCTTCGGCTCGATCCGCAAATAGCTCGCAACCCCGACGGCGTAATCGCTTTCGCCGTCGACGATGGCATGAAACATCGGATCATCGCCGAGACATGCCCCAACCATCCAATCCCGGAAATCGGCTTCGGCCTCGAAGGGACCATAGGGCAGATAGGTCCAGTTCCGGTGTTGCTCATCCGCACGAAATGCGACGAATAGATCACTAGCATGGCGATCGGGATCGATCGGTTCCAGGCGGCAGAACCGCCCTTCCATGACCGTGCGCGGCGGTGGCGAGGCGGGTCGCCAATCCGAAACGGGTTGACCGATAGGTTGGCCGAGTGCGTTGGTCGACACCTTCATTCAACGGGGCCTTCTAAGACGATGAGGCCTGCATTTGATCCTTATTTCGGTGCTATGGAAAGATCCATTTTCTCACCCTGGACAGGACCAATCCGAGTATCCTGTTGCATCACGAAAAGCCGGGCCTGACATGCCTCCAAGCTGCTTGCTGGAAGGGGGACGGGATGAAGCAGATCGAGAATTATGGGTGGATCTAGAGCATTTTTCGGCCTTATGAAGCCACCGCCAGCCCACTCCCCCTCCCAACCACCCGGTATGGTCGGGATCCTGTGGGTGGTTGGGAGGGGGAGTGGGCTGGTTCCGTTTGATCAGAAAATGCTCTAGCCGATCGTCGGCTGATGCGGCGTTCTTAGCGAGCCTTCCGCCGTTCCGGATCAATAGGACGTCAGATCCTCGCAATCGGCCAGGAGATGTTCGGCGTCATAGGTGATCCCATCCTGCCGAATCCGGGCACGCCAATAGTCCGCATGATTGTCGACCAAGGCAAAAGCCCAATCCGTGAAACGGCCACGGTTGCGCCCATCGTCATTCTCGGCAATCTCGACGGCAGCCCAGGCCGTATCTTCGGCAGCTTCGTAGTAAAAATCAGCTGCTCCACGACCCGAACGATCGTAATAATCCGCGACAGCCTCGAACAGCCCGGCGCATTCCGTATAGTCCTGAGCAATGGCAGCGGGATCATACTGATAGCCGCCCGCCCATGCCTGGCCGGAAAACAAGGCAACGGCAGCAATCGTCAAAGGCCGCATCCAGCGTTCTCCCCTTCTTCGTCACACCTAAAGTACCGACATATTCAACAGCGCCTGATCGTTTTCGCAGTCAGCGAATGCAGATCTGCAGCCACCGATAGCAAGTCGCCATCTTATGGCCATGAACAGCGAGCGTTGGAGAAACTTCCGATTTTGCCGCTACAACCGTTTGCAAATGATCAGGATGCTCATGCTGCCGCAGAAAACGAGCAGCCATCCAAGCTTCGGGAAGATCATGTCAAAAAGGGAAATCGTGTCGCCTATCCCGGATCGTCTGCTAAGCTTCCATCCATGCTGCCGATCGTCCACCACCCTGCCTATGCGGCGCCCATGCCCGCAGGCCATCGTTTCCCGATGGGCAAATTCCACCGCGTCATGCAACTGCTTGTCGATGACGGCGTGGTCGATCCCCACCATGTTCATCGCCCGGAACCAGCCTCGAGAACATGGCTGACGGCCGTTCACGATGAAGCCTATGTCGATGCCGTCCTCACCCAGACGGTCCCTGACAAAGTTGCGAGAAGGATCGGCCTGCCGATTACCGAAGCGGTGGCCAGACGCTCGGCAGCTGCGAACGGCGGCACAGTCCTGACAGCCCGCCTCGCCCTCGCCCATGGCCTCGCCTGCAACACCGCAGGCGGCAGCCATCACGCCTTTGCCGATCAGGGCTCGGGCTTTTGCCTTTTCAACGATGTCGCCGTGGCGATCGTTCGGCTGCGGGCGGAAAGCCTGATCAACCGGGCGCTGGTGGTCGACCTCGATGTTCATCAAGGGGACGGGACCGCCAAGATCTTCGAGAACGACGCTGCCGTCTTTACCTTCTCCATGCATTGCCGCACCAATTTTCCGGCACGAAAGCAGCAGAGCGATCTGGATATCCCGCTTGAGCCGGACACCGGAGACGATGCCTATCTGAGGCACCTGGAAGACACTCTGCCGGGCCTCCTGACCGGCCACCGACCCGATCTGGTGTTCTTCAATGCGGGCGTCGATCCCCACATTGATGACAAGCTCGGCAGGCTGGCCTTAAGCGATGACGGCATTATGCGCCGGGAACGCTATGTCCTGGAGACGTGCCTACAGCAAAACATCCCCGTCGCCGGCGTCCTCGGCGGCGGCTACGCCCCCGATCTCGAACGCCTGGCCCATCTCCACACGATCCTGCACCGAACGGCAGCAGAAGTCCTTCGGCGTCATAACGGCTAGAGCATTTCCGGGACAGGTCGATCCAGCCCACTCCCCCGCCCAACCACCCGATACGGTCGGTACGTTGGGGTGGTTGGGTGAGGGAGTGGGCTGGCACCGCGCAAACCTCAGCCGGAAACGCTCTAGAGCCGATCTGCAAATTCTCCTGCGCTGGCTCTGTTTGCATGACTCTCAGAGTGCGTTGAGCTTGGCCAGATTGGCGAGCCGAAGCTCCTCTTCGGTGTGACCGACATCATAGGCCGGCGACAGGATCAGTTCGGCGGCTTCAATGTCGATGGTCACGAAGGCTGACATTTGCGGGACATAATCAGCCCAGCTAGCTTCGAAGGCCGCGAGGAGATTCGCTTCCGCTTTTACCTTCGGCACGATCGCCGCCTTACCGGCAACCCTGACAGCCTTTCGCGCCAGAACATCGATGAAACACACTTCGACCGCCGATCGTTTTCGAAGATTGGCAAGGGTACCGGGTGAACGAATATTGCCGAAGGCAATGGATCCATCGTCGATCACGACGAATGTCGCCTTGGGCGAAACCGCGGGCGTGCCGTCATCATTAGTGGTCGCGACCATGCCGGCACTGTAGTCGTTGATTAAACGCTTCATCTCGCTCGTCAGCATGGCAGCTATTCCTTTCTCTCTTGCAACTGGCAAGGCCTCATCGTCTTCATGCTATGTCTTCAAGATAGAAGCTATCGACGGACCTCGTTCGCAAAGTCAATACAGCTGAGCTCTGAACAGGCTCGGTCTTTTCGAGCTTGTCTCTTCTCATTTCATTGACGATACCAGATCCATCAACCGCCTCACCCCTCCAGCAGCCAGGCCTCGATCAGATGGCGTGCGATTGAATCTCTGTTCGGGAGCTTGACAGGTCTGTTGATCGGGTCGAGGAGTTCCTCGCGGGTGAACCAGGCGGCGTCTTCCAGTTCGGTGCGGTCGATCTGGAGATGGTCGGAGAGGGCACGGGCGCGGAAGCCGAGCATGAGGGAGGCCGGGAAAGGCCAGGGCTGGGAAGAACAGTAAGTGATGTCGGTTACGTCGATCCCGGCCTCCTCGTAGAGTTCACGGGCAACGGTTTCCTCGAGAGACTCGCCAGGCTCGACGAAACCGGCCAGCGTGGAATACATCCCCCCCGGAAAGCGCGCCGATCGCCCCAACAAACAGCGCTCTCCGCCTCCGGGGTCGCGGTGGGTGACGAGGACAATGACGGCGGGGTCGCTTCTTGGGAAATGGTGCGCGCCGCAGCCGATGCAGCGTCGGACGTGCCCCCCCTGTTCGCTCCGGGTGGCAGTGCCGCAAGCACCACAGAACAGATGACGCTGGTGCCAGAAAACCAGGCCGCGCGTGTAGGCGAGCAGGCCTGCTTCCATCGAGGGAAGCAGGCCGCCGACCGAACGCAGCTCGACGTAACGGGCACCTGGGAAATTCCTGCCGCCGAGATCGAGGGCAAAGGCGCTTGTTCCTTGCTCGTCGGTGCCTAAAAAAATCGCCTCGTCCCCAAGCTCGTCATCCATGCCGCCCATCGCGCCGATGTCGCCGACCGTCAGCCAAAAGGCGCAAGGCGGATCGGCGCCGTCCAGCACCATCACTTTCAACCCTGATATCAGGAGGACGCGGCTGGCGGGATGCCGGCGCTGCCCGGCGAGCCAGGTGTCATCGCTTCGCCCTTTGGCCGCGCGATCGAAACGCTGGCCGGCATAGACGTGAGGGGGGGGGTTGGAAAAGCGGCGCATGGAAACTCCTTGTTCTCATTGTGCCCAACCATAAGCGATGTCGGCGGAACGGCCAAACCGAAGGAGAACGCTTGCACTTCGGGTTCGAAACGCCGATATTGCGCCTGGGAGTTGGCCGCGGACGGTCCACTCGCCAACCCGGTCAGGTCCGGAAGGAAGCAGCCGTAACGAGCTTCGGATCGGGTCGTTGGTTCAGCTCCCACCCCCGAGGGCGCTCGGGACCGTGTACTTAGCACCGCGTAGTTGGAGCATAAGGCTCTTTTGCCAGCCTTGTGCGCAGCCGGGTGCCGCGTAACGAGTTCCTGCGCCGCACTTTGAAGACCGCAGGGCATCCTTTGTCGGATCAAGAGGCCTTTCTCCTACCGGATGCGCAACCGGGCTCCGCGCAGACGCAGCCCGGCGGCTATCGGGTGCTGGCCAGAACCTATCGTCCGCAAAAATTCTCCGAGCTTATCGGCCAGGAAGCCCTGGTGCGCACGCTCTCCAACGCGATGCGCACGGGGCGGATTGCCCACGCCTTTCTTCTGACCGGTATTCGCGGCGTCGGCAAAACCACCACCGCCCGTCTGATCGCGCGCGCATTGAATTGCATCGGCCCGGACGGCAAGGGCGAGCCGACACCGGAGCCTTGCGGTACGTGCGAGCATTGTGCCGCGATCGCCGATGGCCGCCATATCGACATCCTCGAGATGGATGCAGCGACCCATACCGGCATCGACGATATTCGGGAGATCGTGGATAGCGTGCGCTACGCGCCAACGTCGGCCCGCTACAAGGTCTACATCGTCGACGAGGTGCACATGCTCTCGGAAAAGGCCTTTAACGGCCTGCTGAAGACGCTGGAGGAGCCGCCGCCGCAAACGCTGTTCATCTTCGCGACCACCGAGGTCCGAAAAGTTCCGATCACGGTGCTCTCCCGCTGTCAACGCTTCGATCTACGCCGGATCGAGAGCGATGTGCTCGCCCGCTATTTCCAAACCATCAGCGAGCGTGAAGGGTTCAAGGTCGAGACCAGCGCTCTTGCCCTGATCGCCCGCGCCGCCGAAGGGTCTGCGCGAGACGGCCTGTCGCTCCTGGATCAGGCGATCGCCCTCAGCGGCGGCGGGGAAATTACGATCGATCAGGTGCAAGACATGCTGGGTCTTGCCGATCGAAAGCGCGTACTGGATCTGTTCGAGCATATGATGCGGGGCCGCGTGAGTGACGCTCTGGGCACTCTTGGCGATCTTTATGAGCGCGGCGCCGAGCCTGAGGCCGTGGTGCAGGACCTTCTCGAGATCAGTCATTGGCTGACCCGGCTGAAGGTCGCAGGCGGCAAGGAGGGCGAACCGGGTGCCAATGCCTGGGACGCCGAGCGGGGCAAGGCGATGTCGGGCGAGCTGTCGCTGGCGGTGCTGTCCCGTGCCTGGCAGATGCTGCTGAAGGGGCTGGATGATTTGCGCATCGCCCCAAGCCCGCTGCTTGCCGCCGAGATGCTGATCATCCGCATCGCCCATGCGGCAGACCTGCCGTCCGCTGAAACCATGCTGTCAATGCTGGGCGGGGGGCCCGCTGGTGGACTTGGGGCTGGTGGATCGGGGGCGGACAGTGGCACGCCGAGAGCCGACGGTTCCGCTGGTGTTGCCGCAGCGTCGGCGGAACAATCCGCGACGGCCAAAGTTGGCCCGGTGCCGGCGGTACCGTCGCCGCCGATCAACGGGCAGAAAGCAAACGGGGCTGCGGCACCATCGTCGGCTGCGGATGCTATCGTGGTCGAACAACCTGCAACGGCAGAGCCGCCAAAGGTCGCCAATGGCCTTTCTGAAGACCCCACCTCGCCGCCCATCAACGGTCATGACAAGGTACCGGCACCACCCGACCAGACGAGATCCAGTAACCCAGGGCATGGTATGCCCCACCCGGCTGGAAGTTTTGAGGAGGTGGTTGCGCTGTTTTGGCTTAATAGAAAGCCTCTTCTTCATGGGTGGCTTCATGGCCGGGCGAAGCTGGTTCGATTCGAGCCTGGGACGATTGAGCTGGAAAAGGGTGATCAGCTGCTAACCGATCGTCGTCAGGAGATGGGCAACCTCCTGAGGTCGTGGACCGGTAAGCCTTGGCAGGTGATCGAGTCCGATCGCGAGGGTGCGCCCAGCCTCACCGATCAGGAGGCGGAAGCGAAACAGCGGCGTTTGAGCGAGCTTGCCGCGGATCCGCGGGTGAAGCCGGTGCTGGACATTTTTCCCGGCGCCAAGGTCATCGATGTTCAAGCCCCCGCCGTGCTATCATCGGAAGAACCGACAAAACCCCTCTGAACAAAACGTGGAGCCGTAATGAAAAACCTTGGCAACATGCTCAAGGAAGCCCAGAAAATGCAGGCCAAGATGGCTGAAATGCAGGAAAAAATGGCCGAGATGGAGCTCATTGGCGCAGCCGGCGGCGGCATGGTCAAGATCACCGTCAACGGCAAGGGCGAGATGAGAAAGGCCTCGATCGATCCCTCGCTGGTGGATCCGAACGAGGTGGAGATCCTGGAGGACCTGATCGTGGCCGCGTTCAACGACGCCAAGGCCAAGGTCGAGCAGGAAACTCAGGCCGAGATGGGCAAGCTGACCGGCGGGCTGAACCTGCCGCCCGGTATGAAGCTGCCCTTTTGAGGCTGAACATCAGGCATGGCCAGCAGGACGCTGGATGATCTGATCGAGATGCTGGCGCGTTTGCCCGGTCTCGGCCCGAGATCGGCGAAGCGGACAGCGCTGCATCTCCTGAAGCACCGGGACACCACCATGCAACGCCTGGCGAGCGTGCTTGCCAAGGCTGCGGCCGACGTTCGGCAGTGCTCGATCTGCGGCAATCTCGACGATCTCGATCCTTGCACGATCTGCGCGGATACCGGGCGGGACGAGACGACGATCTGCGTGGTGGAGGCAGTCGACGATCTTTGGGCGGTGGAGCGGGCAAACCTCTTCAAGGGCCGCTACCATGTCCTGGGCGGAACGCTGTCCGCGATCGACGGCATCGGGCCGGACGATCTTGGAGTCGACCGCTTGCTGCAGCGCGTCGAGCAAGGCATCCAGGAGGTGATTTTGGCCACCAGCGCCACGGTCGATGGCCAGACAACCGGGCATTATCTGGCGGATCGTCTCGCGGCGACTCCAGCAGCGGTGACGAGGCTAGCCCATGGCGTGCCGGTAGGCGGGGAGCTCAACTATCTGGACGACGGCACGCTCGGCGCTGCCCTCAAAGCAAGACGCCCGGTGGACTCCTGAGAGCGTTTCCCTGCGGTTCGTTGCTATTCCGTTGAGGTGTATGGAATCGAAGCGGATCGCCAGGCGATCCCTTGAAAACTGGTCGTAACAATAAATCCTTACGACATATCATAGCGTTAAGCTATAGCCGTGAACCCTTCAGCAGTAGGAGCGCTTGGCGCTTTTCGCTTCTACGCAGGCAGCTCGCTTCGTCTGCCGCCACGTGACCATATTTGTTTGGCGAACGGATAAACTCGCTGACGAAAAATCTTACACATCATCCATATTTGTAAATTTTACCCAACATATTCCAAGAAGGTCGCTTAAATAATTCACTGATAATTCACTATTTTTAGAGTTGGCATGAAGCTTGCGTGGACAACTTCGGTTGAAATTTTATCGGAGGGTTCAATGCAACGAAAATTGCTGGCAATGGTCACCGGGCTGCTCGCCTTGGGCCTGGCAGGGACCGCGAAGGCCGTGCCTGTCGATCTCCAGCTATCCCTGGTGGTCGACAGCTCAGGCAGCATCAGCAACAGCGAATTCACGCAGCAAATCAGTGGCTATGCGCAAGCCTTTCAGCAAGCACCTGTCATCAACTCGATCGTCAATTCGCCCAATGGCATTGCTGTCAACACCATTCTGTTCGCAAGCTCGGCGACGGAAGTCCTAGCATTCAGGCAGCTTCAGACGGAAGCGGAAATCGCCGGTTTCGTGAACGACTTGCAGGCGATCAATAGAATAGGCGGCGGCACGAACATTCCGAGCGGCATCAATCTTGCCGTCGAGACGATCGCCAACAATAATTTCGAAAGCGGCAACATCATCATCGATGTTTCCGGTGATGGCGCGTCAAGCACCGCCCAGACGCAGGCTGCCCGTGATGCGGCGTTGCTGGCGGGCGTTTCCCGTATCAACGGTCTCGCCATTGGTAGCGAGGGTATCCGCAACTTCTATGAGAACAACGTTATCGGAGGCCCCGGTTCTTTTGTTCTGCTGGCCAATAGCTTCGATGAGTTCGAGGCGGCGATCGCCACCAAGATTGGGATCGAAGTAGGCGGTCCCGATCCGGTTCGTGTGCCCGAACCAGGCGTGGTCAGCATGCTGGGTCTCGGCTTCATGGTGCTGGGCTTCGCAATGCGCCGACGCAAAAGAGCCTAGGACATCGGTCCAAAAAAATCGGTCAAGTCAGTCTGATCCGATGCAAAATCAACAAGCTAGCGGTCTCTGTGTTCGACCAATCAGGATTCCCATGATTGAACCAGACGACTAAAGCATCATTGATTGGGTCTCTTGCCTGACGGTAAGCATCAAATGACCCCGATCCAAGAACATGATGAGAGAGGCGGCCTTCGGGTCGCCATTTTTTTGCTATACTCCTCGCAGCTTTTATCCAAGTAAGTGCCTATCCCTGGTCTGCAGGGGTTTGACGAGCGCGGATTCACCTATCACAACTAAATGATGGAGTTGGTTAAGACGCCCCGCGGTTGTGCCAGTGTTTGGCTCAAGGTCTTGGGAACAAGATCGCCCTTGGATCAGCCGGTGCGAAACCAAAAAATAGCGCTCAGTTAGCCGGTTATTATGAAGGCAGCAGCGCGCCGGGATGACCGATGGCCCTTTTTGCGCCAAGCAATGAAGAAGAATTGAGAGCGGCAATCGAGCAAGCTTGTGCTGACGGGCAGTCCCTGGACCTTGTCGGAAGCGGATCGAAGCGATCCCTTGGACGGCCAATCGAGGCCGATAGTCAGCTTGATCTTTCCAAGTTGAATGGCGTGGTTGACTACGAACCCGCAGAGCTGGTGCTGACTGCAAAGCCGGGAACCCCGCTTGCCGAGATCGAAAGCCTGCTGGCCGATGCCGATCAGGCATTGGCGTTCGAACCTCCCGACTATAGTGAACTCCTGGGCGGCGAGCAAAGCGGTACGCTTGGCGGTATGATCGCCTGCAATCTTTCAGGCCCGCGTCGCCTCAAGGCAGGGGCTGCCCGTGATCACCTTCTCGGCTTTCGAGGCGCTACCGGCCACGGCCAGGCCTTCAAATCCGGCGGCAAGGTCGTGAAGAACGTCACCGGCTATGATCTCTCCAAGTTGGTGACCGGCTCGATGGGAACGCTCGCAGCTCTATCCGAGGTGAGTATCAAGACACTGCCCAAGCCCGAGACGACCTGGACCCTGGTGCTTCGGGGGCTCGATGATCAAGGGGCTCTGGCTGCAATGACCGGGGCGATCACGTCGTCCCATGAGGTGTCGGGTGCGGCGCATCTTCCCGCTTCCGTGCCGGCGCGCCTGGGCTTCGGCAACGCGTCGCTCACCGCCCTTAGGCTGGAAGGACCAGCACCTTCCGTCGAGGCCCGCTTCGGCTCCCTTGCCAAGGATCTCGGCGGTGGAGACAAGCTCGAAGACAAGGGGTCGCTGACACTTTGGCGCGGGCTTCGCGATGTCGCCCCGCTTACCGGTGACTCGGATCAGGCGGTCTGGCGGCTGTCGGTCCCTCCCAAAGCGGGGCCATCGGTGGTGGCGGCTTTAAGGGCAGCACTGGAAATCACATATTTTTTCGATTGGGCCGGCGGTCTCATCTGGCTCGCAACGTCCGATGGCGGTGACGCTGGCGCCAAGGCCATTCGCGGTGCGATCGCCGCGACCGTCTCGGCGACCAGCGGTCATGCGACCCTGGTTAGGGCACCGGAACGCATCCGTGCCCATATTGCCGTTTTTCACCCCCAGCCGGGGCCGCTCGCGGCGTTGACCAAAAGGGTCAAGGAAAGCTTCGATCCCAAGCGTGTTCTCAATCCCGGCCGCATGTATCCGGGCATTTGATCGATGCAGACCAATTTCACCCTCGCCCAGCTCGCCGACCCGGACATGGCGTCGTCGGAAAAGATCCTGCGCGCATGCGTCCATTGCGGCTTTTGCACAGCCACCTGCCCGACCTTCGTGCTGCTCGGGGATGAACTGGATAGCCCGCGCGGCCGGATCTATCTGATCAAGGACATGCTGGAGAACGACAAACCGGCTGCTGAGCAAGTGGTCAAGCATGTCGACCGCTGCCTCTCCTGCCTCTCCTGTATGACCACCTGCCCATCCGGCGTTCACTATATGCATCTGGTGGATCATGCGAGAAAGCATATCGAGGAAACCTATCGACGCCCTTTCAACGACCGCTGGCTGCGTCGCATCCTCGCAGCAATCCTGCCGCGCCCGGGTCTATTCCGCCCTGCCCTGATCGCCGCCTGGCTCGCCAGGCCCTTCGCACGCTTCTTTCCTGGCCGGCTTGGTGCCATGCTCGGCCTGGCGCCTGGTTCGATTCCCACCCCGTCCTGGATGGACCGCCCACAGACATTCAAAGCTGAAGGCGCGCGCCGGGCCCGGGTAGCGCTGCTTTCCGGCTGCGCCCAGCAGGTTCTCGATCCTGCCATCAACGAGGCGACTATCCGTTTGCTCACCCGCCATGGCGTTGAGGTCGTGATCCCGCATCGGGCGGGCTGCTGCGGTGCGCTTACCCATCACATGGGCAAGGAAGAGGCAGCCTTGGACGCTGCTCGGAAGAACGTCGACGCCTGGTCACGGGAAATCGATCTGGACGGCCTGGATGCGGTGATCATCAATGCATCCGGCTGTGGCACCACGGTCAAGGATTACGGGTTCATGCTGCGCGGCGATCCGGACTATGCCGAACGTGCAAAGGCTCTTGCCGGCATTACCCGGGATATCACCGAATTCTTGAAGGACATCGGACTTAAGCCGGCAGTGCGCGACGTTGACCTCAAGGTGGCCTATCATTCCGCCTGCTCGATGCAGCATGGACAGAAGATCACTGACGCACCGAAGCAGCTTCTGATCGCCGCCGGATTTACGGTCAAGGACGTGCCCGAAGGGCATCTTTGCTGCGGTTCCGCCGGCACTTACAACATTATGCAGCCGGAAATCGCCAATCAACTCAGAGATCGCAAGGTTGCCAATATCGAGCGCACGGCGCCGGATCTGATTGCCGCCGGCAATATCGGCTGCCTCACCCAGATCAAAAGCGGCACGCCGATCCCGGTGCTTCATACGGTGGAACTCCTGGACTGGGCTACGGGCGGACCGGCGCCGCAGTCGATCAGTAAGTTTGACTGAGTTTTCGTATAAGAGAGCGGCACTGCGGCCTGCCACGTTCTTGTTAAGAACAAATAAAAAATCACTAATAGAAAATTAACCAACAATATAACAATACAAAGTTAACAGATCATTTATATTTGCAATTAACCAAAATTAAACTTTAATTTATAAAAACCAAGACAAGACACCTTGTCAAACCGACGATTAAGCGGGTGCTCTCATGAAGATCTTTCGCGACATTGACCTGAAACGGCCTCTTCGCCTTGCTGCTGCTCTGAGCATAGCGGCTTCTGCTGTTCCTGCCCTCGCTTTCGAAGACGATTGGCGGGAGCGCAGGCTGGAAACGCCGATGGGATTCGAGAGCACCAGCTCGATCGAGCGCGCCGTCGGCTTCCTTCGCGATGCCGACAGCAGGCGCATTGAAAGCAACTCGATCTACGGATCGACCCTCGCCAGCGCCCTCGGCAACCAGATCAATGTCGAAGCAGGCCCGGGCAGCTCGGTGGTCATCAATGCCAATCAGGTCAACAAAGGCAACCAGCTGGCGGTGACCGTTCTGAGCGACGATCCGGGCGAGATCGCCAAGCAAAAAGTCGAAGACTTCCAGGACCGAAAATAAGCTCCGACACCGCCGCCATCCGGCTCGACAGACAAAACCGGGAAAAAAATCATGAACGCAAGATCAGTCGCCCTGAAGGGCGTCGTGGTAGCCGGCTGCCTGATGGCGACGGCCTGCACCCAGCCTTACACCAAGCAAGGAAATTACGCCGAACCGCTCGGTGGGGCTCCGGTCTTAAACAACCCCACGCCCTATACGCAGGCCCTTCTTTGCATGCACGATCATTTCGAGGGCTTCGGGTCTGAGCCGCCGAAGACCATCTCGGTCGGCAAGATTCTCGACTATACCGGCAAGGACGACATCGAAACCGGAAGGCGCCTTACCCAAGGCGCTGCCTTGATGGCCATGTCCGCGCTCGGCAAGGCCGGTATCCCGCAGGTCGAGCGGTTCGATACCTCAGTCACCGAGCTCGAGCTCAAGTTCGCCGACAACAAGCTTATTGGCGACAAGGCCCAGCAAGGCGGCATCAGGCGGATCGTCGCCGGCGAAATTCCGGGATCGGCCTATCACCTGATCGGCGGCATCACCGAGCTCAACTATAATATTCGCTCCAATGAAGGCGAAGTGCTCTACGACATCGTATCCTTAGGCGCACGCTATTACGTCATGAATATCGGGCTCGACCTTCGTCTGGTGCACACCAAGAGCCTGAAGGTGGTGAACACCGTTTCCTATCAAAAACAGATTATCGGGCGCGAACTGCGCGCCGGGTTGTTCGAGTTCTTCGACGGCAAACTCCTCGATCTCGGGTTCGGCGAACGGTCGCTCGAACCGATGCAGCTCGCTGTCCGCTCGGTGATCGAGCGTGCCGTCTTCGAACTCATGCGAGATCTCAATCGCCTGCCAGAAAAAGCCTGTGCCGATCGCCTCTACGGACCCGATCTGCATCTGGCCGGCGGGGTTGGGAAGGTGTCCGAGGATGAGGAGAAGGCTGAAGCCAAGAAGCCAAAATCCCTTGTTCCTTCCAAAGACACCGAACAGGTCCGTCAATCCTAACCGCTCCCCATCTCCCAGGAGGAAATGACCATGCGTAAAGTTGCTCTTACCGCCGTTGCACTTGCTCTTACCGCCACGGCAAGCGCCGCCCAGGCTGGCAGCCCACACTATCTGCCCTACAACTCGATCCAGGGCCTTGGCGACATGCGCCTGTCGAACGTCCACGTGCACCCGCACTACATTCTGGTAAACCCGCATCTCGACATCGACAATGGCGTCGAATTCGGCCAGATCAACGACGGCGACATGCTGGCGATCCAGAAGCTCATTTCCAAGGGGCCGAAAAAAGTCACCGGCACGGCGGCCGCCATCGGCAATAGTGCTTCCGTAGACGTCAAGGGCGGCGTTTTCGTCGAAGGCAACCAGAAGAACTTCGGCAACGCCACGGCAGCCCAAGGCGCGCTTGTTCTCGGCGCCAAAAAGGTTGAACTGACATCCGCTGCCATCGGCAACGCCGCCAACGTCACGACCAAGGGTGATGCGGCAGTCGACCTGAACCAGACCAACATGGCCTACAGCATGGAAGCCGGCCTGGTCAGCGGCATCTTCACGCCGAGCTACCGCCATGGACGCCGCGACCTCGGCAAGGTCGAGACCACATCAGCGGCGATCGGCAACTCCTTGTCGGTTGAAATCGGCGAGTATGGCGATGCCCTGGTCTCTTCCCGTCAGGGCAATTGGGCCGACGCCAGCGCGATCAACATGACCGCGGTTTCAGGCCGCTTCGATAGTGCTGACGTTACCTCCGCTGCGATCGGTAATGCTCTGAACATCTCGAGCGCTACCAAATAAGGCAGCTTATCTGACATCCGATCGAGGCAGGCTTTCGGGGGGTGGTGCAATGCCACCCCCTTTTTCTGCCACGACCTGGCGGTTTGATATCGGACAAAACTATTCGAAACCAACCCCGCCGCGCAGGCTGCTCGCCTCGCTGGAGAGGCCGGTTCCGAGGATACGGATCCCCGTTCTGCCAGCGTCGATGATGGAACGACCGCCAAGACCTGTCTGCCGAATGGCACTCACGATCCGACCGCGACCATCATAGACGATGAAGCCGCTCGGCGAGGAGCGGATCACATTGTCCAGCCTGCCTCTCCCATCATAAATGAGGACCGATCCGGCGCTGGCCTCCACGGCGAACAACGCCGATATCATCAAGAACACGATACTCCAACGCATCAATCACCCTTTCTCTCTTGCACCCGGAACTAAAGGGGCGGTGAAGAGTTTTTCGGACCGGCTGATCGCCGCCGGGAACCCATCCGGCACCAGCCAGTTGCACATCTCCACATTAGGGTTAATGCCGTATTGATCATCAAGCCAATGACCGATGCCGAAGACAGCACTTCGGTACGCCGCACTCCCAAAATGCAAAAAAAATTACCCCATGACCTCCAAAAGCCCGCCTCAAGAGCTCGAGTCAATCGCCGGGATTAACCTTTTGCTATCAACCCTAATGGTATGGTCACCGCGATGGCCGGCCCTGTCCGGTCATTGAAACGCCCAACAAACGGTTACTGCGCTCGAGGTATCAGTCGATGGATCTCGGAACGTTAATAGGAATGCTCGGGGGTATTGCGGTGGTGCTCGCGGCCATTCTCATCGGCGGCGACATTACACAGTTCGTCGACGTCCCAAGCGCCTTCATCGTGATCGGCGGCGGGATGATGGCGACCCTTATCCGCTTCAACCTGTCGGAAGTTTTCGGCGCGCTCATGATGGGAGTCTCCGTAACCTTCGGCGGCTCGAAGGTCAGCGCCCGCGAGCTCATCGATCAGATTGCCGAACTTGCCAAAATTGCTCGTAAAGAGGGGCTGATGGGCCTTGAGAGCGTCGAGATCAAGGACGAGTTTCTGAAGAAGGGCATCCAGCTCTGCGTGGATGGTCTGGCTTTCGATTTTATCAAGGATTCCCTCACCTGCGAACGTGATCTTTATATCGAGCGGTTGGAAGAGGGGGGACGATTCTTCAAAGTTCTGGGCGACGCGGCGCCAGCCTTCGGCATGATTGGCACGCTGGTAGGTCTGGTGCAGATGCTGGCCAACATGTCCGATCCCGCCGCCATTGGACCTGCCATGGCGGTGGCGCTCCTGACAACGCTTTATGGTGCCTTGATCTCGAATCTGATCGCGATACCGATCAGCGAGAAGATGGTCGCCAAGCTCGCGATCGAACAGCTCAACCGGAGCATAGCTATCGAAGGCACCTTGCACATTCAGAACAAGACCAACCCGGATATCATGGTCGAATTTCTGAACGCCTACCTCCCAGAAAGCCAACGGGTTGTCGAGGAGGCCGCCTAGATGCCGAAGGCTTTGCCATCAACATGCCTGCGGGCAGCTTAGGCCAAAGGCGGCGAACGCAGCATGGCGAAGGACGAAGCACCAGCCGGCGCGCCTATGTGGATGGTCACCTTTGCGGACCTCATGTCGCTTCTGGTTTGCTTTTTCGTGCTGCTTATATCCTTCTCCGTGCCTGATACCAAGAAGATCAAGATCGTCGCCGGCTCGATGAATGATGCCTTCGGCTTCACCAAGGAAATCGTGGTGACCGGCATGGTCGAGATTGAGGGCAATCCTCAGCATAGATTCGCCAAAGACGTGGTTCCCATCCCGCTCGACAATGTGATCGGCCCGATCGACGACGATGGGCGCGAGGTTACTCGGTCGGCGGCGCAATCGGCAGAGTGGCAGGATCTCGACGAGGCGCTGGCGGAAGCGCTACAGGAGAGCATCGAGGAAGAAGGTTTCGAGGAGATTCTGTCCGAGCCGCTGACCGAGGAGGAAAAGTTCGAGGAAATCGAAGAAGAACTCGTAGCCAGCATCCAGGACTCCCCAGAGCTCAGGGAGCTTGCAGGCAATGTTGCGATCGAGCGTGTGCCGGAGGGGCTGAAGATCCAGATGATCGATCAGGCGCGCCAGTCGATGTTTCCCCTGGGCAGCGCCGACATGTACCCCAAGGCCGCCGATCTCCTGAGCGCGGTTGCTGCGTCCGTCAAGAGCATACCGAACAAAGTCTGGATCACCGGGCATACCGATTCGCTGCTCTTCAGCAGAAGCGATGGCTATGACAACTGGTCCCTATCGGTCGACCGCGCCAATGCGACCCGTAAAAATCTGGTAGCCGCCGGCCTCGATCCGGGCCGGATAGGCAGTGTCATCGGCAAAGGCGACACCGAGCATCTGGTCCCGGAGCGGCCGGCCGATCCGCGAAACCGTCGGATCAGCATCATTCTTCTGCGCGAGGAAGATCAGGCGTCGGCGACACCTTCACCCGAAGACCTCTCATCGCTCGATCCTCCGATCCGTGCTCAATAACCCACGGCCGGGTCGACGATATGGTCGGGCAATTCCCCTGCTTCGAGCGCATCGAGGGCTCGAACGATCTGTCCGACACCGGTCACGGGATTGGAAAGGCTGGCGATATGCGGGGTTATGGTGATCTTCGGATGGCACCAAAGTGGATTATCGGGCGACAGCGGCTCGTCCTCGAAGACATCGAGCACGGCACCGCCGAGCTTGCCACTATCGAGGGCATCAAGCAGATCCGGAACCACCACATGGCCGCCCCTTGCCGCATTGATCACGAGGGCACCTTCAGGGAGCTTGGAAAAGCTACGTGCGTTCAGGACACCACAGGTCGAAGAAGTCAGCGGCAGCAGGCAGACCAAGACATTGCTTTGCCTGAGAAAATCCTCGAATTCCGCATCGCCGGCGACGGTTCTTACACCCTCGATGGTCCTAGGTCGCCTGCTCCATCCCGTCACGTCATAGCCGATCGCTGCAACATGCCGGGCAGCGGCCCCTCCCATCACGCCGAGCCCCATGATCCCAACCCGGATCTCGCCGGGATCTGCATGATGGTGCCGCGCCCAGGTCCGCTCGGTCTGCTGGCGTCGATACCGTCCGAACCCCCGATGAAAGTCCAGTACCATCGACAGCACATACTCCCCCATGCGGGTCGCCATCACCGGATCGGCCAGGCGGACGATTGGAACATCCGGAAGCTCGGCGGCATG
Source organism: Geminicoccaceae bacterium (assembly GCA_965204405.1). Lineage (GTDB taxonomy): Bacteria > Pseudomonadota > Alphaproteobacteria > Geminicoccales > Geminicoccaceae > JANQPX01. Next base: position 1,264,645 of record CBDBEN010000005.1, on the reverse strand, counting down.
GCGCCAAAGCTGATCCACGCCGGCCCCTGGCACGACGATCGCCCGCAACCGGCTAAGCGTGGAAAACAACTTTGCCTCAGGCGTCCAGACGACTGCAGCGTCGATCGAGCCAGGATCGTCGAGGTCAGGCCAGATCCGCAAGTCATGATGCGCCGCCTGGTGCCTCATTTCAGAAAGCCAATCCCCCGCATTCTCCCAAGGAAAATCGACCAGAACTTGCATCACTCACCTTTCCTGCCAGCGTCGGAGGACACTGAAAACTTCAATATTGACCGCCTGCAAGGCCTTGACCATGGGTGGCAATAGAGTCACCCAACATGGCGGCATTCATCGCGTCCCAGGGGCCGGCACCAACCGCGGCACGTCGGGGCATGCTCTTCACCTGAGAAACGGGCCCCTTCATACAATGACCAAATCCGGCGGCCATGCGCAAGCGATCGCAAACGGTCCAGCAGATCGCTACGCCGCCCTTCTCGAAAGCGGCGGTCTGCAGGCCGACCCGGTTCAGGCCGAGGTCATCGGCCGGCTGCAGCAGCTTCACGAATATCTATCGACCATGCCTTCGGAGAAAGGCAACGGTGGCATCCTGGCTCGTTTGGGCCTGGGCCGAAGACAGTCATCGGACCGCCGGCCCGATCCCGAAAGGCCGGCCGAAAAAGGTCTCTATATCCATGGCCCCGTCGGTCGGGGCAAATCGATGCTGATGGATCTGTTCTTCGAAACCGCCCCGCTCAAGCCCAAGCGGCGGGTCCATTTTCATGCCTTCATGCAGGACGTGCACAAGCGTTTGAATGACCTTAGACAGCAGGTAGCAAACAGCGCGCAAGACGACGTGATCTCTACGTTGGCAGCCGGCCTAGCCGATGAAGCCAGGCTTTTATGCTTCGATGAATTCCACGTTCAGAATATCGCCGATGCAATGATTCTAGGCCGCCTTTTCGAGTATCTGTTCGATGCTGGCATTATTATGGTTGCGACCTCCAATTTTACGCCGGATCGCCTTTACGAAAAGGGCCTCAATCGCGATCGCTTCCTGCCTTTCATCGAGCGTCTCAAGAACCAGCTCGATATCGTCGCCCTTGCGGGGGCCACTGATTATCGGCTGGAACGCTTGCAGAATGTGCCAGTCTATTACAGTCCGACCGGAGCAGACGCCGACAAAGCGCTCTCCGCCATCTTTGCCGACCTCACGGACGAGTCTCCCGGCGAAGCCGAGGAGATCGAGGTCGGGTCCCGGCGCCTGATCGTTCCCAGGGCGGCACGCGGCGTTGCCTGGTTCGACTTCGCCGGCCTTTGCGGGCAGCCTTTGGGCGCAGCCGACTACCTCGCTCTCGCCGAGTGTTACCACAGCATCATCGTCCAGGGCGTGCCACAGCTAGGGCATGACAAGCACAATGAGGCCCGGCGGTTCATGACGCTGGTGGACGCGCTCTACGAGTGCCGGGTGAACCTCATCCTTAGCGCGGATGCCGAACCCCAAGACCTTTATCTGGCAGGAGAAGGGGCTTTCGAATTCGAGCGGACGGTGAGCAGGCTGATGGAAATGCAGAGCAAGGACTATATCGAAACACCCCCATCGACAGTCGCCGCTGCCGACTTCGTTCCCTTTGCCCTGACCACCGACTTGATCTAGGGCACCAGCGCATACAGGAAATGGCAGCGCCAGTGCTTACGGAAGTAGGCTTCAGCGCCGAACTGTTTGCTGCCGGACGCAGCGGGCGCCGAGGCGATCAAGAGCCGGTGTATCTGCATATTTTTCGCACGGATAGCCTACGGCCGCTTCGGCTCGAACGAGTTCTGATGGCTGAAGAGACGGCATTTTCCGAACTCTTTCGTGGCACCAAACAGTCGCGCCTGGCCTCGCCAAAATCCCATGTCTGGCGAATCGCGAGATGTTGTCGAGGTGATTGTGGGCAAAGGCAGAAGGCTCTACGACATGGCCCTGCCAGAGTTCTTTTTTTGTGTGCCAACAAGTATGCTACTTCCGCCGTCTGCGATCCATCCTGCGATCGTGCATGCGAAAAACTTGACTGAGGGCGATCTTGGTCCCGTGAACAGCGTCCTTCAAAGGTCTAGTCCGCGAGCAATCGGTAAGGGTCCAGCGGCCTGGCGCTAAGATCGACGCAATGTATCCAGCTTGGACAGGCTCATTGAGAGGGTTCTAGTTGATCCAGTCGTCAACGCTAGTCATCCTTCTAGGCCTGTTCTTAGGCGTAACCATTGGTGTGGCCGCCCGCTGGGCACAGTTCTGCACGCTCGGCGCCATTGCAGATGCGGTTATTGTCGGCGACCAGCGCCGATTGCGCGCTTGGGCGTTGGCCATCACCGTTTCGATCGCGGGCACACAACTCCTCCACATGATCGATGCGATCGATATCGGCCGGTCGATCTATCTTGGCGGCGGTGTTGATTGGCTCGGAGCGTTGCTCGGCGGTTTGATGTTCGGCGTGGGCATGGCCCTGGTTGGCACATGCGGCTTCGGCACATTGATCCGGCTCGGCGGCGGTGACCTCCGAGCACTCGTCGATTTGGCGACGCTCGGCTTCTTTGCCTATCTGACCTTGAGCGGACCATTGGCCTATGTTCGAACGCTTATGATTGAGCCTACCGGTATATCGCTCCCAGGATTGACGAATGCTGGTTTGCCGGAGATTGCGGCATATCTTTCAGGCCATGCAGACAGCAGCACGAGACCGCTGGTAACAATGTTCGTCGTTGTCTTGCTGTTGATTTTCTGTTTTCGGGACCGATCTTTTCGCTCTCGTTACAAAGAGATACTCGTCGCGGTGATTATAGGCTTCGCGACCGTGGCAGCCTGGCTGACCACAGGTGCTATCGGCTATGATGAATTCGACCCGAGACCACCTGTATCCTTCACCTTCGTTCGCCCCTTGGGCGAGAGCCTTTTGTATCTGATGCTCATGAGCGGCATGGCTTTGAACTTCGGCATCGCTTCGGTTGCTGGCGTACTAGCTGGCGCCCACCTCGCTGCGCGTGCCAAAGGTGAGTGGCGTCGTGAAGGTTTCGATGGCGATCGCGAAATGGTCCGTCATCTCGCCGGTTCTGCGATGATGGGAAGCGGCGGCGTGCTGGCGCTTGGATGTACGATTGGTCAGGGAATTAGTGGTATGTCGACCTTGTCGATATCAGCACCTCTTGCCTTGCTTGCCATTTTTGCCGGTGCTGCTTTTGGCCTCCGCTACCTCGAAGAAGGCAACATCATCGGAGCCATCAAAGTGTGCATTGGCCGACTCTTTTCTTGAGGTCGGATGCTTGGCAAAGTTCCATGATGATCCATGTCAAAGGATGCAGGAAGCTGGCGCCCAGCACCGCCAGCGCCTATTTGCCGTGGAAGGTTCGCCGCATGATCGCCAGATTTATCCGTTGCTTCGGCATTGGCCTCTCCGCTCTTATTGTTGGGACGTCTCAGTTTTCGACGTCTTATGCTGCCGAACTCGTCATGTTCGAGAGCGATACATGCGAATGGTGCGAAGCTTGGCATGCACAAATCGGCCCAATCTATCCGAAGACCAGTGAGGGACAGAAAGCCCCTCTGCGGACGGTTGACATCCACGATCCCCGTCCATCCGACCTTGTTCATATCGAGGGCGTCCGCTTCACCCCAACCTTTGTTCTGTTGAATGACGACGGTAAAGAAACCGGGCGAATTAACGGCTATCCAGGTGAAGCTTTCTTCTGGGGGTTGCTGGAAGAACTCGTAATGGAGCTCTCAACAGGCCAAGACGTTCCCAACGACACCTAGAGCTATGATCACCTCATCTGCTTCCCAATTACCTGAACAAGATTGTGCCGGCATTTTATCCGGTCCCAAAGCTGAGAAATCGTCTGCCTCAAACGCACCGCTACGTGCAGACCTTGCAAGCGCTGACAGCAAGATGGCGTTTTCCTTCGAAGGCCGCCTCTCCCGGTTCAGCCCGTTCAACACATTAAGCAGAAGCTGATCATATTCACTTTTTACAAAATACATGTCTTGAATATATCATAACCCTGCTGCTATGGTGAACTTCGAAAAAAATCGTCGAACACGAACGAAAAATTGGAGGCCTGGGTGAACATCTCCAGATGTGTGAAGCTAGTCGGCCTGGTTGCAGCGACCACGTTGGTCAGCGGTCTGGCAAGCCTTGGTCAGGCGGATGAGCCCGTTGCTTATGAGATCGTCGACGAGGCCAGTATTCCCGTGTCGTTGACCGGTTCATCCGGTGATGCCGATCGGGGCCGTGAGGTTTTCATCAACCGGAAGCTTGGCAATTGCCTCGGTTGTCATGTCGTTGAGGACTTGGCGGCAGAGCCCTTTCATGGCGAGGTCGGCCCGCCTCTGGACGGTGTTGCCGATCGATATGAAGAGGGTGAGCTTCGGCTGCGCGTTGTCAATGCGAAGGTTGCCAATCCTGATACGATCATGCCTGGTTTTTATGTCACCGAAGGGCTCCACCGTGTCGCCCCGGATTTTGAAGGCAAGACGATCATATCCGCCGAACAGGTGGAGGATCTGGTCGCCTATCTGATGACGCTGAAGGAAAGCTGAGCAGCGAAAGGATGGCCATGATCAAAGTGCTAAGCAAGGAAACGAAGACAATGATGGACAGGAACAAACCCAGGCTGGATCGCCGCGGTTTTGTCGCTGCAGGTACGGCGTTGATCACGACGACACTATTGCTCGGATCCGCTGCGCGGGCTGCTTTACCCGAAGCCCAGGCTGCGATCAAAGGGATCCTTGGCGATCGCTCGGCGGAAGAAGGAAGGATAAGCATCGATCTTCCAGAGATCGCCGAGAATGGCAACACCGTGCCGCTGACGGTCGAGGTCGAAAGCCCGATGACCGAGGACGACTACGTCAAGGCCGTTCATATCTTTGCGGAAGGCAATCCGTTGCCAGAGGTGGCAACGATGACCTTCACCCCCAGGAGCGGCGAAGCAATAGCCTCAACGCGGATCCGCCTTGCGAAGACCCAAAAAATCCATGCGATCGCTGAGATGAGCGATGGATCGGTCTTCTCCGCGGTGCGCGAGGTCAAGGTCACGATCGGCGGTTGTGGCGGTTGATCTTTCAAGGAAGGAAACAGGACGATGGCAACTAAGGTCAAGCCGCGCGTCAAAGTGCCGAAGAAAGCGAAAAAGGGTGAGATCATCGAGATCAAGACCCTGATTTCGCACAAGATGGAATCCGGTCAGCGCAAAGATAAAGAAGGCAACAAGATCCCGCGCAAGATCATTAATCACTTCGTTTGCAAATATAACGGCGAGGTGGTGTTCGAAAGTAGCTGGCACGGAGCCGTTTCAGCCAATCCCTACATGGCGTTCCGGACCGTCGCCACCGAAAGCGGCGAACTTGAGTTCATCTGGACCGATGATGACGGTTCCGAATACACCACGACCGCCAAAATCGACGTCAGTTGACGGTAAGGTGTTCGACTGAGAAGGATAAGAAGATGAAAATCAGGGGGTTGGCGACGAGTGCCGTCGCCGTGTTGCTATCATTGGCTGTGATCCAGAATACGTCCGTCTTTGCCGACGAGCGGCCTTATGTCGAACCGCCGAAGGATCATCCGCTTGAGCGGATCATTTCAGGCTACCATTTTCGCATTCCCGAGACTCAGGCGGTTCAAGACGATGACTTCGAGAATCCAGCTTTTCTCTGGGTTGAACAAGCGGAGGAGCTTTGGAACGAGGCCGACGGTGAGGAAGGCAAAGCTTGCTCAAGCTGTCATAATGACATCGAAAATCTGGACACAGTCGCCACAACCTACCCAGTCTTTTATGAGCCCTGGGACAAGTTGATCAATTTGGAACAGCGCATCAATCTTTGCCGCAGCGACAATATGAAGGCGGAGCCCTGGAAGTATGAGAGTGACGAGATGCTGGGCATGACGGCCCTCGTCCGCCACCAGGCCCGCGGGGAACCCGTGAACGTTGCCATCGACGGCAATGCGGCACCCTTCTTTGAGAGAGGCAAGGAGTTCTATTATCAACGCCGTGGTCAGCTCGACCTTTCCTGTGCCCACTGCCACGAAGCTTATTCCGGCACCAAGATCCGCGCCGACATGCTGAGCCAGGGGCAATCCAACGGCTTCCCCACCTACCGGCTGAAATGGCAAAAGCTCGGTTCGCTGCATCGCCGCTTCAAGGGCTGCAACGACCAGGTTCGCGCCAAACCGTTCAAGCGGGGGTCCGATGAATATGTCAATCTCGAACTCTATCTCGCCTGGCGTGGGCAAGGTCTCCCAGTTGAGACGCCAGCCGTAAGACAATAGCCTCCCTAAAGCTAACGGGCGGTGGCAGTTCTAAGCTGCCGCCCATTTTTTAGGCCTGTTCCAGCCCTCTCCCCCGCCCGCCGAACAACGTTGGCGTTCAAACCCCGAAGACGTACCAATCATATCGGGTTGGCCTGCGGGTGAGAGGGCTGGAACCGCAACAACTCTTCGATGAGGACCGTCAACATGTTGACGCGCCGGGATTTCGCACAGATCGCCATGGCAACCGCAGCTCTTACCGCCGGTTCCGGGCAGCTTGGAAGACTGGCCGCTCAGCAAGCGATCACCCAGGATCAGCTTTTGGCATTCGAGCCGAAAGGCCAGGTCACGCTGCTCCATCTGACCGATCTCCATGCCCAGCTCAAACCGCTTTACTTCCGAGAACCCTCGATCAATCTCGGTGTCGGCGATGCGGCCGGGGTGCCGCCGCATGTGACCGGCCAAGCCCTCCTCAACCATTTCGGCATCGTGCCTGGCACCCTCGAGGCCTACATGTTTTCGAGTGAAGACTTCGGTGCGCTGGCTCGAAATTACGGGAAGGTCGGCGGACTCGACCGCATCGCGACACTAATCAAGGCCATCCGTGACGAACGCGCCGACAATACCTTGCTTCTCGACGGAGGCGACACTTGGCATGGCTCATGGACGGCGTTGCAGACCAAGGGAGAGGATGTCGTTCGTGCGATGGCTCTCCTGCAACCGGATGCGATGACCGGCCACTGGGAGTTTACCCTTGGCGAGGAACGGGTGCTGGAGCTTATCGAACAGCTCGACTTCCCCTTTCTCGGCGCGAATATCCGCGATACCGATTGGGAAGAGCCAGTGTTCGATCAGGTGGCCAGGTTTGAACGCGGCGGCGTCGATATCGCCGTAATCGGCCAGGCTTTTCCCTATACCCCGATTGCCAATCCCCGCTGGATGTTCCCTTCCTGGTCTTTCGGCATTCGCGAGGAGGAGATGGCGGCCCTGGTCGCCGAGGTGCGGGAAGACGGGGCGGAGCTGGTGGTTCTGCTCAGCCACAACGGCTTCGACGTCGACCGTAAAATGGCAACTAGGGTCGATGGCATCGACGTCATCCTGACAGCGCATACCCATGACGCCGTGCCCGAACCGACCGTAGTCGGCAAGACGCTGATGATCACCTCGGGCGCCAACGGAAAATTCCTCTCTCGCCTCGATCTCGATGTCGGCAGTGACGGCATCAGGGATTACTCATACAGCATGATTCCGGTGCTTTCCGACGCGATCAGCCCCGATGCCGAGATGGCAATGCTGATCGATGAGGTTCGAGCCCCCTTCGAGCAGGATCTGACCAAGGTTCTGGGCGAGACCGACGGGGATCTCTATCGCCGGGGCAATTTCAACGGCACGTTCGATGATGTGATCTGTTCAGCTCTCTTGGAGAGCCAGGATGCGGAGATTGCCCTGTCGCCCGGCTTCCGCTGGGGACCGTCCCTTCCGGCTGGCGAGGACATTACAGCGGAGTTCGTCTACAGCCACACGGCGATGACCTATCCCGCGGTTTACGGGGTCGAGATGACTGGTGAACAGCTAAAGCTGATTTTCGAAGATGTCGCCGATAACCTCTTCAATCCCGACCCTTATCTACAGCAGGGCGGTGACATGGTCCGGGTCGGCGGCATGTCCTATCGCATCGACCCCAACGCGGCCATGGGCAGTCGGGTCACCGAGATGACGCTGATGGCAAGCGGCGAAGCCCTTAATGCCGGCACATCCTACAAAGTCGCCGGCTGGGCTTCGGTCAACGAGGACACGGAAGGCCCAGCCATCTGGGATGTGGTTACCGACTATATTCAAGGGCAGGAGACGCTGAGGCCCGAGCCTTCCGGCAAGGTCGAGATCATCGGTCTCTAAGTGATGACGGGGTTGGAGGTCTCCTATGCAGGCGCTCTTCTTGCCGGGCTCCTGAGTTTCCTCAGCCCCTGCGTTCTCCCCCTGGTGCCGCCCTATCTCTGCTTTATCGGCGGCGTCACCTTCGAGCAGCTCACCAACGGTAAGGCAGCGGATACAGAGGTCAAGCGTCAGGTGTTGCTGGCTGCCCTGGCATTCGTCCTGGGTTTTGCTGTCGTCTTTACAGCGTTCGGCGCGACCGCCTCGGTCATTGGCAAGCTGATCGCGAGACATGCCGACCTCCTTGCGAAGATTGCGGGCGGCATCATCATCGTTCTGGGCCTGCACTTCCTTGGCCTCTTCAAGATAGGCGTTTTGCAGCGCGAAGCCCGCTTTCATCCTGAAAGGAAGCCCACCGGGCTGATCGGCGCCTTCATCATCGGGGTCGCTTTCGCATTCGGCTGGACGCCTTGTGTCGGTCCTGCACTTGCAGCCATCCTGTTCGTTGCCGGGAGCGAAGATCAGATATTGTACGGCGCCTCGCTTCTTCTGGTCTATGCACTCGGGATCGGCATTCCCTTTATCCTGGCAGCTCTAGCCATAGGTCCCTTCATGCAGTTCATGCAGCGCTTTCGCCGCTATCTCGGCCGCATCGAGCAGGTCATGGGCGGGTTTCTCGTGTTAACAGGTATCCTGTTCATCACCGGATCGATGAACGAGATCGGCTTTTGGCTCCTGGAGACCTTCCCAGCGCTTGGACGGATCGGTTGAGGAAGCCCTTTTACAGGGCCGCGAGCCTGACCGCGGACAGCCTCATCGAAGGCTGCCCCAAACTTGATGATGTAGCCGCCCTACCCGCCTAGCGCATTTCCGAGACACATCGATCCAGCCCTCTCCCCCGCCCAATCACCCGATATGGTCGGTACGTTGGGGTGGTTGGGCGGGGGAGAGGGCTGGCACCGCGTAAATCTCAACCGGAAACGCTCTAGCCGAATTCAAGCCAGATCATGCGGTCAAAGGAGCGCAATTCGCGAAGAATATTGATGAGCTGAGCTTCATTGCTCCGGTCCAAAGCGTCGAAGATAAGGGGTAGTGAGGTGAGGCTACCCTCGAACAACCGCTTGAACATGTCACGCTCTTGGTATGTTGCCGGTGCCGTTTCGTAGCATCGGCGATAGAGAAATTCGGTGACCGCGGCCTCACGCTTGACCGCATTGACCTGATCCGTTTGGTCGAAAGCTGGCGGCTGACTGCGGTAGATCCAAAGGCGGTCCATGGCGGCGTTCATGTCGTCGATGCAGTCACTATAGGCTCGAAGACCGTTGCGTCGGCGAAGATCGGCAAGATCTGCCCGAATCGTTGCTAAAGCCCTGGTTGCCGCCTCTTGATCGTCGGCGCTTAGCGCCTTCATCCCGCTATCGAAAGCTTCCTGCACGGTCTTAAGGGTGTCGATGAAATCCGGTTCGTCGGCGAAGGCGTCCGGCGTTGCCCCTACGAAACGATCAACAATGGACCGCCAGCGCTCGGATGCGGTTTTGATATCCAAAAATGCGACGTCGGCATTGCCGGTTCGAAGATAGAACATGGCGCTGCGATAGGGAGCGTAGGCGTAGGCCACCTGTTGGTTGAATGACTTGAGTTCGCCTGCCGATCCGTTCCTCCCGGAAACAGACACTGTGAGCGCCAGCATAAGGCCTGCAAGTAAAATTCTATTCCCGACAAACATGACAGTTTCCCCAATCACGGTGCCCGTATTTGATAGCCTAAGTCTCGACACAAATTATAAAAAAATATATTGTAATGGAAGAATACGTTGGGAGGTTTGACGATATGAAAGGCTTTTTGTCGGCCCTATTGCTAGTAGGTCCAGTCTGGTTCTCAGCCACGGCGAAGGCAGAGAACGCTATCGAGCCAGTCCTCACAGACGATGGTCTCTACACGCAAGAGTGGTTTCTCGAGAGCTTCTTGGATCTTAATGAGGACCTTGAGGATGCCAGAGCGAACGGCAAGCGCTTTGCTATCATGTGGGAGCTCAAAGGCTGCCCCTACTGCAAGGAGACTCACTTCGTGAATTTCGCGGATCCCGAGATCAACACCTATGTCCGTGACAATTTTGAGATTCTCCAGCTCAACTACCTCGGCGCCCGGTTGATCACCGACTTTGACGGAGAGGAATTGGAAGAGAGGGAACTTCGCGAAAAATACGGCATCCGTTTTACGCCGACCTTTCAGTTCTTTCCTGAGAGTAGTGACGAAATCGGCAGCGAGGCCGGCCAGGCCGTGGAGTCCGCAAGGATGCCCGGCTATTTCAAGCCCGATCATTTCATCGCCATGTTCCGCTTTATCAAAGAAAAAGCCTATGAAGACCAAACCTTCCGCGACTATCTCGCGGGCCAGGCCGAAGGATAAACATTCGATATTGATATATCGTTTTTATCGAATATAATTATCAAATAAAAACACTGGATTGTTGGTTAGGTCTGGCAGGGTTGGATATGGTCAAAGGGGTGGCGATGACGAAAAAACCAAATGCCTGTGATCAACCGGCTCGGCGCGGTTTTCTGCGATCGGTTGGCGCTGTTGCGGGCAGCGCAGCGGCGATTGCAGGAACAAAGTCAACATTCGCCGCATCTGGCGACCCTGCCATCACGGAGCTTAAAGACTGGAACCAGTATCTCGGCGTCGGTGTCGATGGCATGGGATATGGCGTGCCCTCAAGCTTCGAGGATGGCACGATCCGTCGTTGGGTACCTTGGCTGACGGCCTCGGCTGAAAGCTCGGTAAATTTCTCGCCGCTTTATGATCTCACCGGCTTCATTACGCCCAATGGCCTGCATTTCGAACGCCACCATGGCGGCATTGCCGAAATCGACCCCGCCGAGCATCGTCTGATGATCCACGGCATGGTGGAAAAAGAGCTTGTTTTCACCATGGACGAACTGAAGCGTATGCCATCCGAGAGCCATTTCTACTTCACGGAATGTGCTGCCAATAGCGGTATGGAGTGGCGCGGCGCCCAGCTCAATTCCTGCCAGTTTACCTACGGCATGGTGTCGACGGCGCAATGGACGGGCGTGCGGCTGAAGTGGCTGCTGGACTATGCGGGCGTCCGCAGTGGCGCCAAGTGGATTCTTGCCGAAGGTGCCGATGCCTCCGGGATGACCCGGACGATCCCGATTGAAAAAGCAAGAGACGATGTGCTGATCGCCTTCGCACAGAATGGCGAGGCCATCCGGCCGGAGCAAGGGTATCCCCTTCGTCTGGTGGTGCCCGGCTTTGAGGGCAATATGTCGATCAAGTGGCTCCGGCGAATCGAACTTGGTGATGCTCCCTACATGACCCGCGAGGAGACTTCGAAATATACCGATCTCCTGGAGGACGGACGTGCCCGTATGTTTACTTGGGTTCAAGAAGCCAAGTCGGTCATTACCAATCCTTGTCCGGAACGTCCGGTAGCCGGCAAGGGCACTTATAAGATCGAAGGCCTCGCATGGAGTGGCCACGGCAGGATCAAACGTGTCGATGTCTCGACCGATGGCGGCAAGAACTGGCAGACCGCGCGTTTGCACGAACCGGTCCTTCCAAAATGCATGACCCGCTTTGAAATCCCCTGGGACTATCAGGGAGGTGATGCCCTGCTGGTCAGCCGAGCCATGGATGAAACCGGCTATGTCCAGCCGAGCATGAAGGAACTCCAGAGTGTGCGCGGCGTGAACTCGATCTATCATAACAACGCCATGCAGACCTGGCTGGTCAATCCAAGCGGGGAGGTCGAGAATGTCCGCCTCGGCTGATATGATGCATGTCATTGGATACATGACGATGGCTACGCTTGCTGTTGCCGGCTTGTCGGCAACCTCGGTGAGGGCGGAAGAGAATGGCCTTACCTTTGGCCGCCTGGCCACACCGGAAGAAATTGCAGTCTGGGACATCGACATCCGTCCCGATGGCAGCGGGCTGCCGCCTGGATCCGCCACGGCTGCCGACGGCGAAGAGCTCTTTTATGAGCGCTGCGCTCTATGCCATGGTGAATTCGGTGAAGGCATCGATCGCTGGCCGGTGCTAATGGGTGGATTCGATACCCTAACAGAGGACCGCCCGGAAAAAACGGTCGGCTCTTACTGGCCCTATGCCAGCACACTTTGGGACTATATCCATCGTGCCATGCCCTTTGGCGAAGCGCAGAGCCTTACGGACGAAGAGGTCTATGCCGTGTCGTTGTACGTTCTCTATTTGAACGATCTTGTCCAGCTCGATGATGTCCATGATCAAGACAGCTTCACCAAAATTGAGATGCCAAACAAGGACGGGTTTTTCATGCCCGATCCCAGGCCGGACACGTCCGCCGATGAGCCATGCATGCAAAATTGCGTTGTCGCCGACGAAATCATCGGCAAAGCGCGTATCCTTGACGTCACGCCTGATCAGGAAGGTGAAGGATCGCTGGTGGACTAGGCAGGAAAGACTCGATGCAATTCCAAAAGCAGAAAAAACCTAACTTACCGATTGAAGAACCTGAGTTCGCTTACTTTGCTCATCGGCTTCCGCAAGGGCGCCAGCGCAGAACATATCGTCGAGGAGCGCGATCGTGCGTCGAACCTCATCGCTGGCGAGGCTGTAGTAAATCTGCTTCCCGTCTCGCCTGGTCGCCACCAGATCATCTTCGCGGAGACGCGCCAGCTGTTGAGACAAGGTGGGTTGGCGGAGGTCGAGTTTCTCTTCCAGCTCGCGTACCGAAAACTCGCCATCTCGAAGGAAACAAAGAATCAGGAGACGATTGGGATTGGCAAGCGCCTTCAAGAAGTCAGCAGCGCGTAGCACCTGCTCTTCAAGATGTTCCATATGCTGCAGGCTCTCCAACTAACATTCCGACCGCCTTTAGTGATAGAATGTAGCAAAAGGACATGCCATTGTAAATCAACCCTACACTAATATAAAGTCGAGTCATGCATACCATTAAACATTCTGGCCAAGCCGAGAAAAATAAACACGAAGGATGAGGAGGCAAAATCAGATGCATGTTATTTGGCCTCTCATCTTATTTTTGGTGGTTTATTTAGCGGACACGAAAAATACGACGGCCAATGACTTGGCCTATGGTGAATATTTGGCTGGCGAATGCCTAGCTTGCCATCGCATCAACTCTGAAACGGCCATTCCACCCATCAATGCGCTGCCCGCCCCCTATTTCATCGAGGCGCTAAAGGAGTATCGGGATGGCGAACGCGATCACGCGCTGATGCGAACCGTCGCTCGTTCGCTGGGCGCCCCGGAGATGGAGGCCCTGGCAGCTTACTTCGAGCAGCTCGAACCTTAACGCAATCGTGACAAAACCAAATGGCGCTGAGAAGGCGTCAAAACGACCAAGAAGGGAGCTTTCTTATGATCGATCTATCGAGACGTCGGTTTGGCCAAGGGTTGGTGGCAGGCACGTCCATTCTTGCCGCTCCGGCTATTCTCCGCGCGCAAACCGCTGGCCGTGTCATCGTCATTGGCGGCGGTGCCGGCGGCGGAACCGTTGCGCGATATGTGAAGAAAGATGCGCCGGATCTTGATGTCACCCTGGTTGAAGCCAATCCGCAATACACCACCTGCTTCTACAGCAATCTCTATATCGGCGGCATCAGAGACTTCGACTCGATCACGCACGGCTATGACGGCCTCGCAGGCCATGGTGTCAATGTTGTGAACGCTTTGGCATCAGGTGTGGATGCGGCGGCCAAGATCGTCACCCTCGAAGACGGCTCCATTCTCGAATATGACAAGTTGGTTCTGGCACCCGGCATCGACTTCAAGTGGGGTGAGATCGAGGGATATGATGAAGCGGCGGCCGAGATCATGCCGCACGCTTACAAGGCCGGCCCGCAGACAATGCTGCTGAAAGACAAGGTCGACACTATGGCTGAAGGCGGCACATTCGTGATGGTGGCACCACCCAACCCCTACCGTTGTCCGCCCGGGCCCTATGAGCGCGTTTGCATGATCGCCAAGCGGTTCAAGGAGATCAATCCGACTGCCAAGATCATGATCCTCGACCCCAAAGAGAAGCATTCCAAGCAGGCACTCTTCCAGGAAGCTTGGGACACGTATTATGATGGCATGATCGAATGGGTTCCCGGCGACTTCGGCGGCAAGGTGATGAGCGTCGATGTTAGCGGAATGACCATCACCACCGAAGACAGCGAGGTGGTCAAGGCGGATGCCGCCAACATCATCCCGCCGCAAAAAGCCGGCATGATCGCCTCTGCCGCTGGCGCTACCGACGATACCGGCTGGTGCCCAATCGATGCAAAGACCATGGCATCGACCATTGTTGATGATGTCTATGTGGTCGGTGATGCGTGTATTCCCGGCGATATGCCGAAGTCGGGTTTCTCGGCGAACAGCCAGGCCAAAGTCTGTGCCATGGCCGTACGCAACGCTCTTACCGGCTCCGACTTGTTTCCGGCACGCTTCAGGAACACCTGCTGGAGTACGGTGGCCGAGGCAGACACGATGAAGGTCGGCGCAAGCTATGAAGCAACCGATGAAAAAATCGCCAAGACTGAAGGGTTCATCAGTAAGGTCGGCGAAAGCGCGGATCTGCGCCTGCAGACTCGTGAAGAGGCCGATGGCTGGTATGAGAGTATCACTGCTGACATCTTTGGCTGATACTGTCGACGTTAAATGCCTTGTCGATCCGCTAGGCAGGCGCTGTTACCAATTCCGGGCAGCGCTGAAAAAGTCGAGGTGCTGCGCGGGCGCGGACTTGGTTGGGGACAAGTCTGGAATGACGACGACGTCACCGATCAATAAGCGCTTGCCACAACTATTCGCAGCATCTCTGGAACTTTCCGGCTGATCGACTGGCGCAAGTCGTTCAGGTCATACGCCTGAACCAGTTCATTACAATTACGAAGGCAGTCGTCGAAGCCTCCCGCGAATGCCTCGGCATTGGTGGGAGGCGATCGCGATCCTCACTTCTAACGTTCGTTTGACCAAACCGCTTGGAGTTCACTTTCCTCAAGAGTTTGTTATGCGGGTGACCGGATCCCTTGAGGCTGTTTCGAGACGACGCTCTTTCTCAACCTTTGCGGGCAGCGCTCTCAAGAACAATCATGCTTTGTTGAATTACAGGGAATGCAGCCGATCCAGGCTTAGCCGCTGATCGAGGGCAGGCTAAGTCACTAGACTGTTGCCAACTTCATATTGATAGGCATCAAATAAATAATTATTTTCCTTGCATTGTTCTTAATGTGTCTCAACTGCAACAGACCGTCATCCGACAAAAGAAAGTCAAAGAACGTCATCCAAATGACTGACGCGTAGGTTGAAAATCTCCTGTACTATCCGCCTTATCATTTCAAATACATATGGTGCTCGAGATGATCACTGTCGGTTACGACTCATACAACGTCTCATCCCTTTTTTCCAAAAAACACTGTGTCTGCCAACGAATAGCACCCACGATCTGTTTCGGGATGCTCACTCTCTTTACTTTCACAGCCGATGCCGGAAGTTTGGTCTACACGCCGATCAATCCAAATTTTGGCGGCAATCCGTTCAATGACGGCATCCTGCTGGGCACCGCCAACGCACAGAATTCGTATCAAGCCCCTCGAGAAGTCGCAGATCCGACCGAGCGTTTCGTCCGGTCCCTGCAAAGCCGGCTATTCAGCGGCCTCGCACGACAGGTGGAAGAAGCCATCTTCGGCGAGGATCCTCAGGACAGCGGCACGTTCACCGTTGGCGATCAGCAGGTGAGCTTCGAGCGGGGGCTCGAAGTGATCACGCTTGAAATCAGCAATCTCGGCGACGGCTCGACGACCGTGGTCGAGGTGCCAGTGATCGAAGTCGACTAACCAACCCCACGGGAAATGCTGAGTGATGTCTATTCAAAAGCTGCAGCGTCTGCTGATGGCCGCGGTTCTGGTCGCGCCTATTGTCGCCTGTGCGCCGAAGCCACCGCTTATTCCTACCTCCGCGCCGACCTCGGTCGAGACCACGGCAACCTATGAGGCGTTACGTGGCCTGCCGGCGCCCAGCCATCCGGTACCGGTCGCAGTTTACAGCTATCCGGACCTGACCGGTCAACTCAAAGCATCCGAGACGGTCTCCACCAACTCCCGCGCCGTGACCCAAGGCGCTGTCTGGATGCTGGTCAAGGCGTTGAAGGACGCAGCGGGCGGGCGCTGGTTCAAGGTGATCCAGCGTGCCAATCTCGATAATCTCCTAAAAGAGCGCCAAATCATCCGTGAGACCCGCAGTCGGGCGGAGAAACGGACCGGACAGGCACAGGCGTCGCTACCTTCGCTGCTGTTTGCCGGTGTGATCTTGGAAGGCGGCATTATCGGTTATGACAGCAATACCGTGACCGGTGGCATCGGTGCGCGCTATCTCGGCATCGGGGGCGATGCCCAATACCGCCAGGATACGGTCACCGTCTATCTGAACGCGATCAGTTCGCAGACCGGTGAAATCCTGAAATCGGTGATGACCAGGAAGACCGTCGCCTCCTACGGCGTACGCGGCAGCGTGTTCAAGTTCGTAGCTTTCCAGAAGCTGCTCGAGGGTGAAACCGGCTACACAGTGAACGAACCCGGCCAGATCGCAGTCGCCCAGGCGATCGAGCATGCGGTCCGTGCACTAATCATCGAAGGCGCGCTGGAAGGGCTCTGGAACTTCGAGGACGAAATTGCCGGCAAGGAGGAGACCCAGCTCTATCTCGCCGACAAGGAAGACGATCTCCTGCTTGGCGATGCAACCAGCAACATTGCCCAGACCCTCTTGACCGAAGAGCAACTGGGCAAGCTGGCAGAAGCCCGCGAGGCGCGTCGGGAGCGGTTGAAAGCACAGGCCGAAAGCAAGCAGCAGCGCCAGTTGGCCGCTGAACGGGAGCAAAGTCGGAAGCAGAACCCGCTGGCCGCCAAGGACTCCGCAGCATCTGGCCAGGCCTCGCCTCAGCCCGCCACTGGCCAGCTGCGACCGGCGGCGGCCAAGCATCGGCGAAGCGCCAAGACCGGCGAGATGGCGCCACTGGCTGCCTCGTTGGAACGGGTGCCACCGATCGACATAGCGGCGCTGCACACCTTACTTGCTGAATTCAGCGCCGAAACCCGCCGCCTCTCGCAGAGGTTTCGCACACGGCAGACTTCCAAAACGGCCCGGACAGCGACGCCAATCGCCGCGACCCAAACATTGCCCAACGCCAAGCCCGGCGACGAGGACCTCTAACGAGGCCGACCACGATTTGTCCTATTCCACAGCATTCCATTCTTGAAACATGGAGAGCAGCTAGCGCCCTTTCGCTTATCGCTCCCTTGTCGATCGACGGCCACCGGCCGCACCCGCCGATCGCATCTAACGCGGCCTATCAGGAAAGAAGGACCTTTCTTCATGCGTAAGCTTTTTCTTGCAGGCGTCAGCGCCTTCGCTCTCAGCGCCAGCGCTGCCTATGCCGGCCCGGAGTCTACTGTTGACAATCAAGGTGAAGACAACACCGTCTTCATCGACCAAACAGGCGTCGACGGCGACTTCAGTGCCAACGTCACCCAGACCTCTGACTCCGAGCTTAATGGCGCCAGCATCACTCAGGTCGGTGGCGATGGCAGTGCCGAGATTACTCAAGGTGGCGAAGAAGATTCGGCGACCATCATTCAGGACGAAACAGGTGGCGTCAGCTCAGCCTCAATCGATCAAAACGACGCCGACAACAATCTGAATGTCGCAACGATCGATCAGTTCGGTGAGGATAATAGTGCCCACGTCGATCAGCGGGGCGAAGAGAACATCGCCACTGTGGATCAGGACGGCGAACTCCTATCGGCGTCGGTCAGCCAGAATGGAGATCTGCACGTCGCTGATATCGATCAAGAGGGCGAAGAGAACACCGCTGAAGTGGATCAGACTGGCGAGGACAATGACGCTCTTGTCACGCAGCTCGGCGAGCTTGGCAATGTCACCGTTACGCAGGACGGCGAAGAGCTGCTTGCCGAAGTCTCCCAGGGTGTCGACAGCGACATTAATATCGCCAACGTTTCCCAGACCGGAGAACTGCTCTCAGCCTTCGTTACCCAGGACGGCGAGAACGGCTTGGTTAATCTGACCCAGACCGGCGAGGACAACACTGCCTCCATCACCCAGGGCGCACTCTCGGAAGACGCCGTCTCCAACGTCACCCAAGGTGGCGAGGGCAACACGGTTACGATCCTGCAGTAGAGGAAAAAAGGAAAGCCCAGTCATGCCCTCAAGGTTGGCGCCAGCGGGGCATGGCCTGGACTTCCTGTCTTGGACTTGTCTTCTGCGGACCTGACATCCGCATCGTCTTCGGCATGGGGCGAGTAATCGCCCCATGTCAGGCTCTCTTGTTTCACATCGCGATCGCGCCGGCAAGTTTTGTTCCGAGCGACGCGGAGGATTGGCCATGAGGTTTGCATATCTTCCGGCACTGGCCTTGTCGATGATCCCGGTGATCATCTTGCCCGCCGGCGCCGAGAACAGCGTTACGGTCGAGCAGGAAGGTGATGGTCACACCAATACGATCGATCAGACCGGGGCCACCGACAGTACTATCGAACTCCAGCAGTCCGGCAGCGGCGATGGCGGGCTGGGCGCGCTGATCAGCCAGGAAGGCAGCGGTCATCGGGCAACCATCTCGCTGTTCGGCGAGGGACATCAGACGAACGTCACCCAACATGGCGCCGACAACGAGGCTGATGTCACCGTTTTGGGGACCGGCAATGTCAGCCATGTTCTTCAGGACGGCACCCGCAACAAAGCCTTTCTTCGTCAGAGCGACGTCGGCAACGACGGCAGTATCGATCAGTATCAGTCTGGGAACCATGCTTCGCTGGACCAAAGCGGTGATGGGAATATCGGCCGGATACGTCAAGAAGGCGGCGACGAGGCCTATCTCCGCCAATCCGGCAGCGGCAATGATGCCACCATCAGCCAGTCCGGAGGCGGCAATGAGCTGTTCCTCAGTCAGACCGGCAATGAGAACGAAGCCAACATCGATCAGACCAACGGCGGCAACTTCCTCGAACTGGGCCAAGGTGGTAACCTGAGTGCGACGATCACCCAGTCCGGCGGCGCCAGCGCCAGGCTGACCCAGAATACCGACGGATTCAAGGGCACCGTCGGCGGCGAAGCTGGGACCTTTGAGCAGTCGGAAAGAGGTTTCGTGCCCACAGGAATGCTGAGCGTGACTGGAAATTGAGGAAACGGCACATGAGCCCCTTGAAGGCAGCGACAGTGGCAACAATTGTCACGCTTTGCCTATGGTCTGCCTTGGTTTCGGAAGGAGAAACAGCCATGGCCAAAACCTACCACATGCTCTTTTCCGGCGATGCCGGCGCCAGCTTCAGCGGCGCCTGCACCATCGCAACCAGCGGCGGCGAAACGGTTTTGACATTGCAGGGGCAGATTCCCCATGAGCAGGAGGTGGTTGGACATGGCCTGACATGCCAGCTCCAAGCGGAAGGCCGCGTGGTGATCGATATCGAACATGGGGGCAGCCGCACGCGCTCAGCCACCAACGGCGGACAGATCAACATTGGCCTTCGGTAGCCGTTCTAAGCTCCCCGCATGGCTGCTTGGCACCATGCTTTCCCTCGCAAATGCAAGCGCGGTTGCTGACGAGTTCGCCGATGTGGATCCGGAACGGCTGGCCAAAGGCGTCGAGATCCTGGCGGCGAAATGGTCGATTCCGGCTGTCGTGTTCCAAGGCGCAACAGACGACTTTGCCCAGCCTGACAAGATGGTCCCCCTGCCCTCGCCAAAGCCGATGTCAGTAAGAGCCATCGATGATCGGCAGCTTGGTCGGGCCTATCATCCCAGCATCGACATTCTTCCTGAAGGTTTTCTTTATGGCGTAACCCCTGAAGAGTTCTTGGGAGCGATCAAACGTCGGCGAAACTAGTGGAATGTCCACTTCATTTGGTTCCCACCGCCTTCGGAGAAAGTGCTCGAAAATCCAATGCTATGCGGGCTTTGGTCGGCATCGTGTCGAGAATCTTTCGCACCAAACATACCACTAGCAGACACCCCAGCCCTAATCTGTAGCTGTGAAATAGCGCATCTGTATTTGCACCCACTCCTGACGATCGACGACAAGTTCGGAAACTAAGCCCGACCTTCTATTTGCGTTATCTGGGTCCGTATGGGCCGAGTTTGCGGCTTTTCCCGCTTGTCTCTTCAAGTTGACGATGCCTTTGAAGTCCTTCACCAGCTTCATGATCTTTTTATGAAACGGTAATCCTACTCGATGACATTGTTCAAATATTAGTTCCAGCAACAAGCTCTTTGAGAGAATCAATGCGCCAGCGGTAATACGGTTGCTGTCAAGCGAACAGAAAATGATCACAACCAGAGCGTCCTTTACTTTGCAAGTTGCTCGCCTATTTACCAATTGCTGAACGTCATCCTATCCGGTAGCAATGCGAAAGCTGTGTAAGATTGCGTTCTCTATGCTTGGTACTTGGTACGATGAAATGTACAATGCGCTTGGTCGTTTTGATCTTCACCTGCTGCTTTATAGGATCAGCGATAGCTGGTGAAGATGGCAAAGAATCGAAGTCGGTAATTGCTTTGGGGAAGGACTTCTGGCCTTGCCAGAATGATTACCAAGCCGAACTTCCGAAAAACTATCATTGGCCCAGGTCAGCGCTCCTTGAGCAGGCAGGCGATTGGCGGGCGGTTCCTGGTGTAAAATCGCTCGTAGAATCTGTCGCTACGAGCAGCCGCAGTAAACTGGCCGTCTTGACGATTGATCGTTTCGCGGCTGCCCATGCCTCAAATGACGCCGAGCGAGATCGTCTTCTTACAACGGCATTCGTCGGCCTTCACGATGAGCTGAACCTCTATCGAGAGATGCTACTCTACGGCATCATGCAGGGCGTGGCCAATGCGCGCTTGGCTTCCGATATTGCCGCGGACACAAAGAATGGATCGGCAAGCGACAATAAGAGGTTTCGTGACGCGCTAAGAGCTGAGGAGGATGCGCTCGACGATGCACGCTTCCTTTGCCGAAGACTGGTCGCTCTCGAGGAAAGATTCCATTCACTAGCCGGCGCGCTTGCACAACATCTGTCGCCGGGCCGCGGTTAAGGTCGCTTGCAAAGACTTGCTCCCCCGCAACTCACTCCCATGATACTGAACAAACAAATGTGAGGCAAAAAATCGATGCGCACAAAACTTGTAGTCGGGTTCGTATTACCGGTCTTGCTTGCCGGTTGCCAATTAGCGGACTGGTCAAAAAAAGTAACGGATAAGTTGGCCAGTATCACGGCACCAGATTCGAAGGCCGGCTCTGATACAGATATTGAGTGGCTCACTTATGGCGGTGATCTTGGCCAGACACGGTATATCGACAATGATGAGATCAATGTCGGCAATGTCGCCAATCTAAAGCTCAAATGGATCCATCAAAGCAGCATCATCGGCAGTTACCAGGCTACGCCGGTCGTTGACGACGGCATCATGTATGTTTCGACACCGTATAATCATGTCTTCGCTATCGATGCTGCGACAGGTGAAGAGCTTTGGCATTATGAGCATAAGCTCGGCGTGACAACCTTGTGCTGCGGGCCAAACAATCGCGGGGTAGCGGTCCGGGGGGACTTGGTCTACATGGCCACGCTTGACGCGCGGTTGGTGGCCCTCGACAAACAAAGCGGCGACCTGGTGTGGGAGTCTTTCATCGCCGATCCTGAACTTGGCTATTCTGAAACTCATGCGCCTGCGATCTTTGAGGATAAGATCATCGTTGGGATTTCGGGCGCCGAGTTCGGCATTCGAGGCTTTATCGATGCCTATGATGCTGACACCGGCGAGCAGGTCTGGCGCTGGCACACGATTCCCGCACCAGACGAGGTCCAGCCGGATGGAACGCGTGGCTGGACCGGTGTCTTCGCTGAGAAAGCTGATGGCATCGACTCTCTGAACCGCAATATTGCCGAGGAAAAAATAGCGCTTGATTCGGGCGCTTTCGACGATGCTTGGAAGATCGGTGGCGGTTCCGTCTGGATGACCCCGTCGATTGATTCGAAGCGAGGATGGGTGATTGCTACAACCGGAAACCCGTCCCCCGATCTCGATGCCTCGGTGCGGCCCGGCGACAACCGCTGGAGCAACTCTTTGGTGGCGATTGACGCACGCAGCGGAGAGATGATCTGGGGCTATCAATATGTTCCGCATGATGCTTGGGATTTCGATAGCGCGTCGCCACCCATATTGATGACGGTCAAAGATGAAAAAGGCGCCCTGGTCGATGGTGTGGTGCATGCCGGCAAGACCGGGTGGGTTTACATACACGACCGGGAAAGCGGCCGTCTCATTCGGCGCTCTAAACCGCTGGTGCGGCACGAGAACCTGTTTGGCCGGCCGACACCGGATGGCACACGCATGCTGCCGGGCGCGAACGGCGGCGTCGGCTGGTCGCCCGGTGCCTTCAATCCAAAAACCAGGATGGTGTACTACCCGGCCATCGATCAGCCGATGAGCTATGTTTCGCAGCGCACGGATTGGCAGGCGGGCAGACTTTTCCTCAGTGGCGCGTTTGTCGCTCTTCCGGAGGAGGACCAGTGGGGCAACGTCTCCGCCGTCGATGTCGATACCGGTGAAATCGCCTGGCAGGCAAGAACCGACCAGCCATTGCTAAGTGGTTCTCTGACCACCGCCGGTGGGCTGGTTTTCGTTGGCGAGGGGAATGGGCTTTTTAAGGCCTATAACGCGAAAAACGGTGAGGAGCTCTGGCGCTTTCAGGGCGGTGCCGGGATCAACGCCGCACCGATGGCATTTGAACTAGATGGAAAGCTGCATATTGCAGTTGCCGCTGGTGGCAACTTCCAGTTCAACTACAAACGTGGGGACGCACTTCTCGTCTTCAGCCTCGATTAAAGAGAAATCTGCCGCGTTGTTCTCACCCGAGCTGCGAACAACGCGGCAGCATACAACGTCCATCGTTTTCATGAGTGATAAGGTCGAAAACTTACTTGCGGGCGCGCCCGTTGCGCATGAATGACAGCATTGTGACTATCAGCTCCTTTCGGAAAAGGGCAGCAGTCAACTTCAGCCATCATCATCCTCGATAAGCCCGACGATATCACGAGTCTCCACCTTTGCGCGTGATGGATCAGGGCTGATGAAGAGATGGACGGACTCATCGGGTTCGACCTGATCATCGTCAAGCAGCGGAAGGTCGATGATGGCAGATGTTATACCTGGTTCAATATCCAGGACGCCGGTGCTCCTTTCATAGTCCCGTCCGGAAGTCGCGGTGCCGCTGACCGAGGCGTAAACGATCACGAGTTTCCGTTCCTCTGGTGCCCGCGAAAGGTTGATCTCGAACCGCAAAACGTCGTCTTTCTCGCTTGCGGCTAAGGCTCGAGCTTTCACGAAGATTACCTCATCATCCCCAGGCACGATTTGCTCGATGGGAATGAGTTCGCTGCCGAAGCCATCATCATCCCTATTGGCTGCACCCGCTGTATCAGTTCGGCCTGATCGAAGCTCCGGCCTCGATTCGGCAGAGGTTCTGACCGATTGGATCGATACAGCATCCTTGCCATCAGAATGCCCCCCTTCTTCAGGGCGCTGCACTTCTGTGGTATCGTTCGCTCGTACGCGTACCGGATCCGTTTTAGGTTCAGGCTCGGCATCGGCGACAGCCACAGCCTGTCGGTCGGCATCCGCCTCATCCGACAGCGCCGTTCCGAGGTCAGTCACGACCGTTGGAGACGGATTGGAAGGCACAACGCTCTCGCGAGCGACAATAGTGCGGTTGCTTGCCTGGAGGCGATAGATGCCATCGGCCCAATCCACCAGCTTGCCTGTCACAAGACCATTATCAGGCGTGGGGATCTGGACTTCGGCGATGTCGGCAAGCTTGATGCGATTGCTGCCACGCGCCCCACGGCGGACCGTCAGGTCGGTTCCCTTGAGATCGACGACATAGCCCGTAATTTGTTTGCCATTGTCGAGGCGGATAACCGGTGTGTCGGCGATCACGACATCGGTGGCTAGAGGAAGCGCTTCAACGGGGGCATTGATATCGCCTTTGGACAAAACTCGCGCGTTTATAATTTCTCCGTTCCGCACACTTAGCCGAAAGTTATTGGCTCGAAGATCAAAGACCCCGTCGCTCCAATTGAGCAGTTCGCCGGCGATCACGCCTCCGTTTCTGTTCTCCAGACGAACTTCTTTCACCTGGTCCAGGCTGATCCGGAATGTTCGAACGCCACGCCGGATAAGGATACTATTGGTCGTCGCTCCAGCGATTGTTCCAAAGAACGCCTGCCCGCCATCAAGGAGAAGGGTGGTCGGCCTTGCCATCGAGACTCGACCATCGGCACCGGAACTCCATGCCTTGTTGGTCGCAGCTTCCAAGCCCTTAGGTCTATCAGGGATGATGAGCACCGTACCGGTTTTAACGAGGTTTCCGCCGTCAAAAACCTGTTCCCGATTAGCGCGATAGATGAGGCGCCAACCCTGATGATCATTGTAGAATCGCTCGGAGATCGCGGACAGGGTATCGCCTTGTTGTACCGTGTAGCGCTGATCTGCCCAGGCATCGGCGCATAGGCAGATCGCGGGCAGCATTAATGCGGCTAGATAGCGACGGTGCATCTTCAATTACCCTGTTTGCTTATGTGCAAGGAGAATTATTATCATCATGTTCTTGGATTAGGATAGTCAGGCTGCTCCTACTCTCAGCAGGTTAAGGTCAATTTAGGGGATTATATTCAACTTTAGCAAATTCTGTCGCAAATTTGAGACTATGCGAAATAGGCCTTTGCTTGAGACGCGGCTATCCAGTGAGCTTTGTGAAATGCTGGAAGGAAGTGCGTCGGTTCTAATTGTCCAATTGGCGTTTTCGGATCATGCGCCAACCTCGAAGCCTTTCATCGACCTGGTGATCTTCTCGTTGAGTGGCCAAAAGCCGAGAAATCACATCAAAAGGTTGACGTTTAAAAAAGCCCGCATGATTCGCGCCACTTTTTGTTGATTATCATCTGACAAACCGGCGGTTCGAGGCGATACAATCAACGCTGCCCGCCCCGTTCCTCCCGGAGAGATGCTGCACTTTGCGGCCTGTTTCTAGTACTCAGGCGAGCATCGCCTTGCGCACGTCCTCGTCAGCCATTTCCTGGCCCAGGTAGGCTTCGATCACCGCATGGTCATTGCTGACGGCATCAGGCGGACCTTCGGCGATTTTCTGGCCATGGTCGAGGACGGTGACGCGATCACAGGTGTCCATCACCACCTTCAGGATGTGCTCTACCACGATCACCGTGAGATCATAGCGCTTCTTCAGCGCAAGCATGATGCTCATCAGATTGTCGACATTGACCGGTGACAGACCGGCAGCCGGCTCATCCAGCATCAGGAGACGCGGTCGGCTGGCGATGGCACGGCCTAGGGCCAGAAGGCGCCGCTGCCCTCCTGAGAGTTCGGCGGCAGGCAGGTCAGCAAAATCCTGGAGGCCGATGAACGTGAGCAACTCCTCCATCTCCTCACGGATACGCTTCTCCTCCGCCTTGACCTTGCCGCTGCCTATGACACCGGCGAAGGGACCATAGTCGACATGACAGTGATGCCCGATTTGGACGTTCTCCAAGACCGTCATCTCGCCGAAGATGCGCAGAAGCTGGAAGGTGCGGGCAACACCTCTTTCAGCGATTCGGTGCGCCTCGAAACCGGTGACATCCTCGCCATTCAAGAGCACGCGACCGCTGTCCGGGCGGTATACGCCGGAGACCAGGTTGAAAAACGTAGACTTGCCGGAGCCGTTGGGACCGATCAGGCCACGAATCTCACCATCCTCGAGCTGGAAATCGAGGTCTTTGATCGCCTGCACGCCGTCGAAGTTCTTGTTGAGCTTGCTGGCGTCAAGAAGCATGACCGGTGCCTTCCTCCGCCACACGCACGGCCTCCTGTCGGTTGCGCGCTTCGATGAAACGGCTGGAGACGAGGTAGCGATCGAGAATGCCGCCGATGCCCTTGGGCATGAAGAGCACGGTCATGACGATCACCGAGCCGAACATCAACATCTGATAGAAATACCAGTCCCGCGTGAGATCGAAGATGATGGTGACCAGGACGGCGCCGATGATCCCACCCCAAATATGACCGATGCCGCCTAAGACGATCATCAAGAGCAGGGTCACCATTTCGATCACGGTGAAGTTGTTGGGGTGGATGTAGCCGGGTGTCATATGGGCAAGCAGCGAGCCAGCGGTGCCTGCATAAATCGCGCTCAGCACGAAAGCATAGAGCTTGTATCGTTTCACGTTGACGCCCATCGCCGCAGCCGAGACGACGTCCTCGCGCACAGCCTTGAAGGCGCGTCCGGTGGATGATTTGAGGATGGCGAACGACACGTAGATCGCGATCATCATGACCGGCATGACGACGTAGTAGTAGCTCTCATAGGTGTCGAGGGTTATGCCGAAAAAGTTCGGCGCGGGCACGCCGCCAAAGCCGGAGGACGAACCGAGATAGGGAGTGACGATCGCAAAAGTACGGATCGATTCGGAAAAGCCGAGGGTGGCGAGTGCCAGATAAGCGCCCTCCAGACGAAAGGACGGGATGCCGACGATCACGCCTGAAGCGGCCGTGATCAGAACGGCCGATGGAAGCGCCAGCCAGAAGGGAAAGCCGAAATTCACGGATAAGACGGCGGAGGCATAGGCACCGACCGCGAAAAGACCAATATGGCCGACGGTCACCTGGCCTGCGAAGCCCTTCACGATGTTCAAGCCGACCGACGAGATGATCATGATGCCGATAAAGACCATTAGGTAGACCTGATAACTGTTGGCTGCGAGCAGCGGCAGGAATAGCAGAACAATGAAGGCGACCAGCCAGGGAAAACCAGCATGAATGGCCTTCAGCCGCTCGAAAAATGCTTGGATATGGTCGAGAAACATGCGCATGAAAGACCCGCCGGATGGGCGAGGCCTAAGGCCGCGCCCATCGTTGAAGAGAGCCTATTCCAGACCGAAGTCGATCGGCATGGTAACACGGTCAAGGATACCGACCTCGAAGTCTTCGCCACCCTTGGTGTAGCCGATCAGGACAACCGTGCGATTACCGTCCCGGCATTCAGGCGTCGGATCGGCGCAGAAGCTGATCGGGCCAGAGGCTAGGCCTTCATAGTTGTCGATACCGGCGATCGCATCGCGGATCGCGGTGCGGTCAGCGGCGAGGCTGTCGTCCGTCAGCTCGAGGTCGGCACTACCGAGCGCCTGCTCGACGATCCGAACGAGGTCCCAGGCTTGCGAGAAATCATGGTCGACCTTTTGGATGCCATAGCGCTCACGGACCATCGCATTGAACTCCTGGGCGATGGGACGATCATCACTGTCGGAGTAGGCGGCCGTATAGAAGACGCCGTTGATGGCATCACCCGCCATGGCCGGAACGGGTGCGTTGGACGCGACCGAATTGGCGATCCGGCTCACGTCCTCAGGTATGCCAACCTCATAGGACTGAACGAGGGCGCGTGCCATGGGCTCCTGAAGAGCCGCGATGAAGACCGCATCCGGGTTCAGATCTTTGATCTTCAGCATGTGCGAACGGAAGTCGATTTCCTTTTCCTGGACCTGGGCGACATAGGCAGGTTCGACGCCGTGCAGTTTCCGCATCTGATCGATCAGCCCCTCCGCATCGGAAACAGCTGCGGCGTCCGAGGCGTAGACATAAGCGATATTAGTGCCGACATTGTCGCCGAGATATTTCGCGACCACACCCTTATAGAAGCGTGCCGAGATCGGCACCCGGAACACCCATTCAGAGCCCTTTTGGGTGATCTCGTGATTGGTGGAGTGCGGGATGATCTGTGGTGTCTCGCCCTTGGCGGTAACATCCACGATCGGCAACGTGACCGATGAACAGGTCGAGCCGATCATCAAATGCACTTTTTCCTGATAGACGAAGCGGTTGGCGTTCGCGACACCCTTGTCCGACTTGCACTCGTCATTCAGGAGCGTGAGCTTGATGGTGTGGCCATTGATGCCGCCAGCTTCGTTGATCGCCTCGAACTCATCAGTGACCATCTCGCCATATTTCTGACCGTTCTCCGAGATCATGCGCATGCTAGCGCCAATCCTGATCTCCCCCGCGACGGCGGCCGCCGTCAGGGTGGACGCCAGTGATGCCGCTGCAACTACTGCTGTCGTTTTCATTGTTTACCTCCCTCGTTCAAGACAAACTCAGCTCCAAGTATACGCTACCGGCCGTCGCCGGTTAGGCTTTGACTTTGGTGATGGTGCCTAAGAGACCTGTCGGGCGGACCATCAGGACGAAGATGAGAAGCAGGAATGCGTAGATGTCCTTATGGCTCCCGGAAATGTAGGCGGCACCCAGGGTCTCGAAGACACCGACCATCAGGCCGCCGAGAATGGCGCCCGGCAGACTGCCGAAGCCGCCGACCACGGCAGCGGCGAACGCCTTGATGAGCATGACGTAGCCCATCTCGACCTGGACATAGTTGATCGGGCCGATGAGGACGCCGCCGGCTGCGGCCAGTGCGCAGGCAAGGCCGAAGATCAAGGAGATCATCAGCGGCACGTTGATGCCCATCAGCGACGCAATCTCCTTGTTCTGGGCGACGGCGCGCACGGCAAGACCGATCTTGGTGTATTTCAGGAAGAAATGGAGGATGGCCATCAGGCTGACCGAGACGATCAGGATCCACATATAGCTCTGCGGCAAGGTAATTCCGCCGACCTGGAGGGGGGCTCCGAAATCGACATGCATGGGCCGGCCATTGGCGCCCCAGACCAGAAAAGCGATGTTCTGCAGGATGATCGCCATGCCGAAGCCGCAGATGATCATGCCCATTCCGGCCACAGTGTAGCCGCCACCCTGGCTGGTGAGCCGGCGATAGAAAAAGCGCTCGATAACGATGCCCATGACACCGGTCAGGATCATGGCGACGAACAGCGTGATCGGGTAGATGAGGCCCATGTCCTTGTAGACGACGAGACCGAAAAACGCGCCGAACATGAAGATCTCGCCATGAGCGAAATGCACGATGTCCAGGCCTGAATAGATGAGCGAGATGCCGAGCGCCACCAAACCATAAACAATGCCGATCGAGAGGCCGACCACGATGAAGTCCATCAGCATGGGAGGAGCACCGTCATCACTTAAACGGCTTCCGCTACGGTGCCACCGAGATAGGCAAGGCGCACGTTGTCGTCATGGATCAGATCCTCGGCCTTGCCCTCGATATGCACGACGCCGTCCCGGATCACATAGCCATAGCTGGCGAGCAACAGCGCCATCCGGACATTCTGCTCGACCACCAGGATAGTCATGCCTGTATCGCGGCTAATTCGGGAAATGTTGCCGAAGATCTCAAGCACAATCTTGGGGGCGAGGGCTGCCGATGGCTCATCCAGCATCATCATCTTGGGCGCGGCCATGAGCCCGCGGCCGATCACCAGCATCTGCACCTCGCCGCCAGAGAGTGTGGCAGAGAGCTGCTTTCGCCGTTCCTTAAGCCTCGGAAAAAAATGAAAGACGCGCTCCAGGCTGTCGCCGATGGCCTTGCGGTCGCTCCGGCTGAATGCACCGAGCATCAGATTTTCCTCGACGGTCATGGCCGGGTAGGATTCCTTGCCCTGGGTCACCTGAACCAAGCCGCTACGTACGATCTGGTGAGGTTTGAGCCCGCCAATTTCCTGACCGTCGAACTGCAGCGCCCCCTCCCAGATCGGGAGAAGGCCGGAGATTGCCTTCAAGAGCGTTGACTTGCCGGTGCCATTGCCACCCAGCAGTGCCACGATCTCTCCCTTGGGAACATCGAGATCGATGCCACGTAAGAT
The DNA here is from genome assembly GCA_965204405.1 of Geminicoccaceae bacterium. GTDB lineage: Bacteria > Pseudomonadota > Alphaproteobacteria > Geminicoccales > Geminicoccaceae > JANQPX01. Next base: position 1,234,710 of record CBDBEN010000005.1, on the reverse strand, counting down.
TTGCAACCGGCCATAGCCAGTCTTAATGCCACGGAGCCGAAGCACCGCTCCCAGTCCTCCCTACGTTAGAATGCTCTCGTTGAACTAAAAATTCTAAGTTTAGAAAATTTAGCTGATATATTTCGATGACGTTGGCAAGTATCCAACCTTATGTCAATCTTCATCGTCAGCCAGAGGAACCAGATTATGCTAAGTTCCGTCGAATTGCAGCAGTTTTCCGATCAGGGATTTCTTATACTGCCGAGGCTGTTCGAGCCTGAGCGGGACTTCGACGGCGTGGTCCGGGCCTATGATCTGATTCTGGAGAGATTGGGCGCCCCAGCCTCTCGCCTTCCGATGTCCGCGGACCGGATCGGTGAACGTGCGGCCGGCCTCTATCAGAGAAGCGGCGATCTCTATGCCCAACATTTCGATATCTCGCTGCCGCCCAGGCCATCGATCCCAGCGAATACCCCAATTTGTCTGGACCCTGCGATCTTCACGCTGCTCAGCCATCCTCGTCTGCTGGATGCTGTCGAAGCGCTGATCGGACCGGAAATCTCGCTGAACCCCGTCTGCCATGTGCGCATCAAGCCGCCGCAGGCGGTTATGGACCACGGCCGTCATGGCAGCGAGCTTGCAAAAACGCTGAATCAGAATCATCGAAACGGTCTGGTCAGCGAAACACCCTGGCATCAGGACAATGCCGTTTTCACCGAGGATGTCGATGATATCGACATCCTGACCGTCTGGTTTCCGATCACGGATGCTCCCATCGAGAAGGGCTGTCTCAAGGTCGCGCCGGGCAGTCATGAAGGCGGGCTTAGAGCCCACTGTCCGGGCAGCACCTCCGATCTTTCAATTCCCGATATGCTCATGACTGACAAACCACTTTCGCTGCCAATGAAAGCCGGCGATGTCCTGTTTCTCCACCGAAAAACGTGCCACGCTTCCCTCCCCAACCTCACAAGCTCCGCCCGCTTCAGCTTCGACCTCCGCTTCCAGCCCATCGGCACGCCGAACGGACGGCACATGCTGCCGAGCTTCGCTGTGAGAAGTCGACAGGTACCGGCAACCATCCTCCGCGATGCCGATGTCTGGGCTGAGACTTGGCGGGAAACGCGAGCCAAGCTCTCGGCGACCCACACGCTCTCACCTGTGAACCGCTGGTCAGCAGACAGCCCGATGTGCGCATGACCGGTAACGTGGAGTTGCGAATGGAAAGGCGCGCATTGCGTCCGTTTCAATAGGTGCCATCCCGCCTGCAACATCAAAGGCGATCCCAGTTCGACGTCCCCTCACCTTTTTAAAAACGATAACCGTCGCCATGATGGGCAATAGGAGGAGGGTCGGCCATGGACTTTTCGCTGTCGCCAGAGATGCTAACGCTGCTTGCAACCGTCGAACGGTTTGTTCGCGAGGAGCTGTTCCCGCTTGAAGCATCGATCGATGAAAACGGGGTGCTTCCTTCAGAGACTGCGCGGAAAATCTTCGAAAAATCGAAAGCGCTTGGTCTCTACGCCACCAATATCCCTGAACGATTCGGCGGTGGCGGGCTGAGCGCGGTTGAGTCATGTCTTATCGAAGAAAATTTCGGCTGGACCTCGGACATTCTGATCCGCCGCGCCTTCGGCAATGTCTACGAGGCCTTGCTCCGCTGCGAAGGCGAACAGATCGAGCGCTGGCTCCTGCCTTCAGTGCGCGGCGAGCGGACCTGCTCGATCGCCATCACCGAACCGGAGGCGGGTTCGGATGCCGCCAGCATCAGGACACGTGCCCGGCGCGCCGCCGGTGAATGGCGTATGAGCGGTAGGAAACACTTCATCTCCGACGGCCTTTTTTCCGACTTTTTCCTGGTTTCTGCCGTCACCGATCCCGATGTGGGACGTCGGGGAATCTCGATCTTCCTGGTCGACAAGGATCAGCCGGGCGTTACCGTCGGTCGTGATCAGCCGATGATGGGATTGCGCGGCACCAGCCACGTCGAACTGACGTTCGATGATGTTGAGCTTACATCCGATAATCTACTCGGCGAAGAAGGCGGCGGCCTCCGCCTTATCTTTGAGACACTCGGACGTGTGCGTCTTGCCCATGTCGGTGCACGTGCCGTTGGCAAGGCCGCACGAGCGCTCTCCATGATGATCGATCATGCACGTGAGCGCAGACAGTTCGGCCAGCCGATCGGTGACTTCCAGCTCGTTCAGCAAATGCTGGCGGATAGCGCGATGGACATCGAAGCGGCGCGTCTGATGGTTTTGCGCGCCGCCTATGAGCTCGATCAAGGCGGCGATGCGCACACACGGATTGCGATGGTCAAAGTCGCCGCCGCCGAGGCCCTCGGCCGCGTCGTCGACCGTGCAGTCCAACTCCATGGCGGGCTCGGGTTTTGTGAAGACCTCGCGATCGAGCGCCTCTACCGCGACGCCCGTATCTTCCGCATCTATGACGGCACATCCGAGATTCATCGCCTTACCGTTGGCCGAAACCTCATGCGTGACGGACTTGGTGAAATTGCCCCTTAAGGCCGATCAATAGTAACCGGAAGTGCCGCCGCCATCGATCTGGATGGCAGTGCCCTGGATATGGCGTCCCTCATCGGAGCAAAGGAAGGCAACCAATGCGGCAACATCTTCAGGCTGGCCGAGACGTCGGATCCCTTCCTGCGCGATGGTTTCCCTTTCGACCTGCTCCCTGGTCTTGCCCTGCTGTTGGGCGCGCCCTTCAAAGATCTGATCGAGACGTTCGGTCACGGTCAGGCCGGGATGCACCCAATTGACGTTGACGTCGTCCCTCAGTCCTTGGGCGGCAAGTGCCTTCGAGAAGTTGGAGAGCGCCGCATTGACGGCACCACCGACCATGAAATCAGCAGCAGGCGTGCGCGCAAAGCCGCCGACGATATTGATCACCGTGCCGCGCGATGCCGTCAGTGCCGGCCAGAAGAGACGGGCAAGACGAACCGCGCTGTAGAACTTCAGGGCAAAGCCGTCCTCCCACTCGTCATCCGGCTGCTCGGGCCAGACTCCGCCCTTGGTGGCACCCGCCGAATTGATCAGGATGTCGCAGCCTCCGAGTGCTTCCACCATCGCTCGGTGCCCCTCTTCACACCCGCGAAGCGTGCGCAGGTCGACAGCGTGAAATGGTACCGGTTTGCCGGTTTCCTGCTCTATGCGTTCCGCCGCCGCCGCCAGCCTCTCTCCTTTCGAGGCAAGCAGCCCGACTGCATCGCCATCCGCAGCAAGACGTTTTGCAATGGCAAAGCCGATGCCTTTCGATGCTCCAGAGATCACGGCCTTTCTGGCTGTCATGATGTTCCTTCCTGTAGGTAGCCGCTCTCCAGCCCTTTCACCAGCGAGGCAAGCGTGCTCAATGTCGGCGTCGGGATATTGAGCGCTTTGCCTTTGTCGATGACCGAGCCATAGATGACATCGACTTCGGTGGGCCGGTTATTGAGCAGGTCGATGCAAAGCGAGGATTTGTTGTCACCAGTCCCACCTTTCACGGAAATGGCGTCCATGCCGGACAATACCGCATCGCGATCGAGCCGGATGTCCGCCGCCGTCGCCACCGCCAAAGCCTCGTCCATGGCGGCGATGCAAGTCTGCTTCAGCATCGGCACGGCAAGCACGTCGGCGGATGTCAGATTGGTAATTCCGGAAATGGCACTGAGCGCAATGTTACCGAGAAGCTTCTTCCATATGTCACGGACTATGTCGCCGCTTGCCAACGTCTCCAAGCCGGCCGTGGACAGCACGGCGGCGATGGCGCTGGAGCGATTGCTCAAGCCACCGGCCATCTCGCCGACCCATGACGGGGTGCGGGAGAAATCTTGGATCTGACCGGGACCAAGCTTGCAGCCTGCCATGGTGGTAAGGCCGCCAAGCACGTTCGCCTCACCGAGAATGTCTTGCAGCATTTCCTCATTGCCAAGACCATTTTGAAAGCTGATGGCAACGCCGCCGCCATCGATCAGATGCTTCGCGGCCTCGGCGGCATCGCGCGTTGCATGGGCCTTGCACTGAAAGAGCACGATGTCCGCACGCTCGATCTGGTCGGCATCGGTCGTCGCGCAAAGGCGGCGTGTGCGAGTGCCACCAAACCCTCTGATGGCGAGACCATCCCGGTTGATGGCGTCGATATGCTCTTTGTCGGTATCCACCAGAGCGACGTCAAGACCGCCATCCAAGAGGATCGAGCCAAAGAGCGCGCCCATTCCACCTGCGCCCATGATCGTGATACGCTTCTTTTGGTCCGTCACAGCAGTCCCCAGCCTAGACAAAGCGAAGATCTATTCGGCCGAGCACGCCGAAGTCAGCGCGGACTTTCGATTCTGCGCAAACCTGAAGCGGCACGGTCGCGGCACCGGTCGACGCCCATTGTCCCGCCTCCATGCCGATGGCGCGCGTCTGCAGATGGTTCAAGAGGTCGGCGAGGGCCTCGATGGGCACACAGCGCATGTCGCCGAGAAAGTTGGTCGATGGCTCGCCTTCGTCGACGGTTAGGCTTATCACATGCTGCTGAAAGTCAATTCCCTGCCGGTCATCGAACGCCGCTCCGAAAACGAATCCGATCCCGCCGCCATTATCCGCGATGGTATCAAGCGATCCGGGCGTGGGTCCGTTTGGAGGATATCGATTGCCGATGATTTCGATCGCTGGATGAAGATCGACCATGTCCATCAATTCCTCTGCCGTCCATAACGCCTGGCGAAGCGGTGCCGCGCGTTTCAGGCGGAAAGCGAATTCCGTTTCGACGCGAGCCCTCGGGAAACGCGCGCCCTGCAGATCGAGAGCGTTGCCCTCCCAGGTCGTGCTCTTGAACATGCGGCCTGGGATGACGTCGTCATGGCCGTCAAGCTCACGCATCTTCGCACTGGTCGCCCCGACCTTCCAGCCGACCACCGTCTCACCCAAATGCGCGGCCATGTCGTCCTGCACTCGATAGGCTTCGGCGCGTGTGGTCGGCCGGCCTGGCATCGGCCAGGTTTCTATGACACCGCAACGCTGCCATGCCCTGGCAAGCGCTTTGGCAAATTCGCCTCGTTCTCCCATGCCACTTCCTTTAATCTTTGTTCTTCCGCTGTGGCAGCGCCTGATCCCAGGACGTTATGTTATCCACCCGAAACGAGAAAGATCAATTCGTTCTGACATGGCTTTCTCGAAGGCCTGCGCTTTGGCAAAAAAAGGCGATGGTGTGAAGCACGCCGGGCTTACCGGAGGCTGTCGGGATTGAATCCCCGATTAGCCTATCCGTGAATGCTTATGACAGATTTCCGCTGGAGCTCCGCACGATCAAGTCAACAGGCGTGCGCTGCTCCGAGATCGGTGCATGGCCGGTCTTCAGCCATTCCAGCAGCTGGGCAGACACACTATCGGCGAATTCTGGAATGTTGCAGCGTATCGAGCTTAGCGTCGGATGGCTCTGTCGACAGTCTTCGATATCGTCGATTCCGACTAATCGAAGCTCATGTCCCACCCGGCGGCCAATCTTCGCACACCCAGCCATGATCCCCAACGCGACCAGATCATTGAAACACAAGACGCCATCAACTTCCGGATGTCGCTTTTTCAGAATATGAGCTGCTTTACGTCCAAAATCGCGACTGGTTTCTCCCGTGAGGATACAGGGCTCCAGCCCATTATCTTTCAGGACAGCGAGATAGCCGGACATTCTTTCCTGTGTCACCGGTCTTCCCTCAAGACCACCGACAAAGGCGATCCTGCGCGCACCCATGTCCAGCAGATGACGGGTTGCTGCCAGGCTGCCAGCTTTATAGTCGGGCGCCGCGAAGGGAAAAAGCTCGACGCGGTCATCTGCCTTTCTCAGCACCTGCATGGCGGGAAGGCCGGCGCGGGCGATCGTGTCGAAGCCCGTGTTGGTATCGTCGTAGGCCGGCGAGATGATGAAGGCCGAGACCCCATGCTCGATCAGTGCGTTGATCACATCAGCCTGCAGCTCCGGATCCTCATTGGTATTCGCGAGAACGGCGGCATAGCCCTGCCGGGCCAAGGACAGATGAAGAGAGGCGGCGAATTCGGTGAAGAAGGGGTTTCTGATGTCGTTGATCACCAAGCTGATCAAGCCGGTCGCCGACGAGCGCAAATTGGCTGCCGAGCGGTTATAGACATAGCCGACATCGGCGATCGTCTTTTGGACGTGCCGTCGCGTGTCCTCCTTCACGAGCGGGCTCTCCTGGAGAACCAGGCTTACGGTGGACTTCGAAACGCCGGCTGCTTTCGCGACATCGACGATGGTCGGCCTGCGTGCCATCCCCCGGCGTCAGAGGCCGTGGACGGAGAGGAGAGAGGCCATGCGCACTTCGGCCAAATCCGGCTTGATGAGCAGTCCCGCAGCATCCGCCAGGCGAAACACCTCAGCATAATGCGTGATGTCCCGGCTGGACTGGAACCCGCCCGGCATGACGAAGCCTGGCTGATAGCCGTTCAGCCAGGAAAGAAAGGCGATGCCCGCCTTGTAGAACCGGGTGGGTGCTCGAAAGATCTCGCGGCTGAGCGGCACGGTCGGCGAAAGGAGATCGTGATAGGTTCCGAGGTCATCCTTCGCCAGCGCCTCGAGCGCCTGGGAGGCGGCCGGCGCGATCGCGGCGAAGATACCGAGGAGCGCATCCGAATAATGGCGACCGTCACCCGCGATCAGATCGGCGTAATTGAAATCGTCCCCGGTATAGAGGCGCACTCCCTCCGGCAAGCGGGCGCGAAAGGCCTCCTCGTGCGCCTGGTCCAGGAGCGAAATCTTGATGCCGTCGACCTTGGCCGGGTTTTCGCCGATCAGGCTCAAGACGAAATCGCTGGCCTCGGCCACATCGTGGCTGCCCCAATAGCCCTTTAGGGCCGGATCGAACATGTCGCCCAGCCAATGCAGGATCACCGGTTCCGCGGCCTGGCCGATCAGTTGTCGATAAACGGCATGATAGGTATCGACAGAAGCCTCCATCGCCGGAAAGGCACGCGAGGCCATCAGGATCAGCTGCCCACCTGCCGCCTCGATAAAGGCGGCCTGCTCCTCATAGGCGGATGCAATGGCTTCAGCGCTTTGCAGGTCTTTGAGCGGCAAATGGTCGGTTCCCGCCCCGCATGCCACACGCGGCTTCATCGGATGGGCCCTGGCCGCCGCCATGGTGCGCTCGACCAGCTCTTTTGCGGTCGCCCAATCCAGCCCCATGCCGCGCTGGGACGTGTCCATGACCTCGGCAAGACCAAGGCCCTGATCCCAAAGGCCGATACGGAAGGCAAGCGTGGACTCCCAGTCGATGGCGGGACGCGAATCCCAGGGATTGCGCTCGCGCCTGGGATCGGAGACCACATGGGCGGCGGCGAAGGCGGCGCGCGTGAGCGCGACATCGGGCGCGCGCGGGGTCAGCGGCTTGCCGGAAAGGACGTAGTCCTCAAGGCGATGGTCTTGTGTGGGCAGTGTCAGCATGGCGGGCCGTGCCTCGTGAGATGGAAGGTTATACAGCGATATCGAGAACCAGGATGCCGTCGATCCCGCCGATGGCGTTCTCGACCAGCTGGCCACCAAGCGCCTTGTGCTCGGCATTGCCGGCATAGACGGCCAGGGCGGCCCAGTCGTCGAAATCGATGACGAAGCCGTGCATGTAGCCGCGCTCGATCTGCTCCGGGCTTTCGCTTCGCCCGCCGGTGAAGTTCTTCGCCCCCTCGAGCTTCTCGGTCAGCCGGGCAAGCCCGCCATAGATCTCGGCGATCTCTTCTTCCGCGGTTTCGGGCTTGAATTTCGTAAGGACGATGTGACGGATCATGAGGTCAATCCCCGGTCTTGCTTAATCATATCGGCGGCTTTTTCGCCGATCATGATCGAGGGTGCGTTGGTGTTGGAGGAGTTCACGGTCGGCATGATCGAGGCGTCGACGATCCGCAGACCGTAGATGCCCCTAAAGCGAAGCCTCGGGTCCAGCACCGAGGCCTCGTCGATACCCATGCGGCAGGTGCCGGCGCAATGATGGGAGGTCTTGGAGTGCTGGCAGATGAAGGCGAAATACTCATCATCGGTCTTCACATCAGGCCCCGGCAGTTGCTCGGCGAGGATATAAGCCTTCAAGGCATCCTGGGCGAGGATGTCCTGAACCAGCTTCAGTCCCCGGATCGACATCTCCCGGTCATAGGCATCGGCGAGGTAATTGGGATCAATCAGCGGCATGTCGGCGGGATCAGCGCTTTTGAGACGCACCGTGCCGCGCGATCGCGGCCTCAGAAAACAGGCGTTCAGCGTGACGCCGCCATTGGGCATCGATGCGACGCCGGCTTCGATACCGGTGCCGAGGCCGAGATGCATCTGGATGTCGGGCGAGCGCGCATCGGGATCGGCATACCAGAACCCGCCGGTCTCGAAGAGGCTGGAGGCGACGGGGCCGGTGCGGGTGAAGAGATAGCGAAGGGCGGCCAGCGCCGACAAGTGAAGCTTCGCGAAGCGGTCATAGGTGTGAGGGCCAGTGACCTCGGAGATCGTGTAGAGATCGAGATGATCCTGCAGGTTGGAGCCGACCTCCGGCTGATCCAGAACGACATCGATGCCAAGTCCCCGGAGATGATCGGCGGGGCCGATGCCAGACAATTGCAAAAGCCTTGGCGACCCAATGGCCCCGGATGACAGCACCACCTCGCTCAAAGCTGTCATCCTGGTGCCATCCAGAAGTTCGATCCCCGTTGCCCGCCCTTTCTCGACGGTGATGCGGCGAACCTCGGCGCCTTTTCGGATCGTCAGGTTGTTTCGGCCTCTATTGGGAGCGAGAAACGCCATCGCTGCTGATGATCGGCGCGCGTTTCGCTGGGTCAGCTGATAATACCCGGCACCATCCTGCCTTTCACCGTTGACATCATCGGTTTCGGGAATGCCGAGCTCACCGGCCGCCTTGATGAAGGCATCGCAGATCGGAAGCGGCGCTCTCGGCTGGCTGACGCCAAGCGGGCCGTCCTGGCCGTGGAATTCGCCGTTGAACGTGTCGTTGTCTTCGGACTTCTTGAAGTAGGGGAGAACGTCGGCATAGCCCCATCCTTCGCAGCCTTTCTGACGCCATTCGTCGTAATCTTGAGCAGCACCTCGGGTGTAGATCTGCGCATTGATCGACGATCCGCCGCCGATCACCTTGGCCTGGGTGTAGTTGAAGATCTTGCCCCGCATATGCTTTTGCGGCGTGGTCGACCAGCCCCAGCTGCCGATGCCCTTGGTCATCATGGCGAACCCGGCGGGTAGATGGAAAAGGGGATGACGGTCGCTGCCCCCGGCCTCCAGCAACAGCACCTCGACCTCGGGATCTTCGCTCAAACGGGCAGCGATCACCGAGCCCGCCGAGCCGCCGCCGATCACGATGAAGTCGTAGCCTTCAGCCATGACGTCTTCCTAAAGCCGAGCGATCGAGAGGCCGCCATCCACAGGGATGGACGCACCGTTGGCAAAACGCATCTGGCCGGTCGCGAGCGGCACAATAACCTCACCAATGTCCTTCGGTTCTCCCCAGCGCTTGGCCGGCACCAGCCCCCCTTCGATCCGATCGGTGTACTTGTCCCTGACGCCTGATGTCATGTCGGTGGCGATGATACCCGGGCGAAGCTCGAACACGCCGATGCCGTGGGGGGCAAGGCGAACAGCGAAAAGCCCGGTCATCATCGAAGCGCCGGCCTTGGAGATGCAGTATTCTGGACGTTCGATCGACACCATCCTGCTGCTGACCGAGGTCACGAAGGTGATGGAGCGATAGCTGTCACTTTCGGCTGCGAGCATGCGTTTCGCCATGGCCTGGCTCAGAAAAAAGCCGCCGCGCAGATTGACATCGAGCACGGCATCCCAGTTTTCAGGCCGAAGTTGCAGCATGTCGCCGCGCACCAGCGCGCCGACCCCTGCATTGTTGATTAGGGTCGTGATCCCACCCATCTCCGCCTCGATCCGATCCAAGAGCATTGGCACATCTTCGATCTTGGAGACGTCATGCTGAAAGTAGCGGGCTTGCTCACCAAGCTCTAAAAGCGCTGCTCGGACGGACGCGGCATCCGGTTCCGGGAGGGAGACCAGGGCAATGTCGAAACCGGCTTCGGCGAGAGCTTTCGCAATGCCGAGGCCGATGCCCTGCTGTCCGCCAGTGACGAGAGCGACGCCTTTCATGATGGAAGATCTGTTTCGGTCATATGACGCCCGGCGCGAAGAGCGAGCGCTGCGATCGTCAGCGCCGGATTGACGGCAGCGGAGGTCGGCAGCACCGAGGCATCCACGATGAAGAGATTCGGGTGGTCATGGCTTCGGCAAAAGACATCCACGACGCTCTTTTCTGGGTCCGATCCCATCCGAGCCGTGCCGCATTGGTGGGATGGGGTCCGCCGATCGAAGGGGCGGGAAAGCACGACCGGAAAACCGGCCCGGCGAAGAGCCTTTTTCAGCTTCGCGACAAGCGCCTCGTGAGCCGCCCAGTTCGATCGGCGCCAATCCAGCCGGATCCGCCCATCCTTCAAGGTCACGCGACTCTCGGGATGAGGGAGGTCTTCAGACATGGCGTAAAAATCGAAGGAGCGTTCGGCAACCAGGCCCGAAAGCCAGCGCGGCAGGGATGAGACGGAGGCGAGGATCGGTCCGGTAATCTTGCCGAGCATCTGAATATTGCCGAGCGGCGCTCCGCCCTCGCCGTCGCAAAGGTAGAAGTCGTTCACCATCAAGGTCTTTTGATAGACCGAACGGTTCTTTCGAAGCGGGTGCAATGCCATCACGGCGGAGCAGTTATGGTTCATGAAGTTCCGCCCGACCTGATCGGAGCGGTTGGCAAGACCGTTTGGAGCCTGCTCGTGTGATGATGCCAGCAAGAGCGCTGCGGTCTGCACGGCACCTGCCGACAGCACGATGACCGGGGCTTCAAGCGTCTGTCGGGCACCATCGCATAAGACCTCGACGCCGTTGATCCGGCCGTCATGACCGACGATCAGGCGCTCGGCCTTGGTGCGTGTCCTAAGCTCGACATTCGGGAATTTCGCGACCTCTTTCAGACCGATGGTCTCCGCATCCATCTTGCCGCCGCAGGTATCGGGAAAGGCATCCCACGTGGTTCGACCCGCACCGAGCCACCGCTCGATATCCACACCCAAGGGCAAGGATGCGGGCACGAGCCCGGCTGCTGTCAGCCGCCTGCGCAGATCGACGATATCGGGCTCGTCCGGCACCGGCGCATGGGGATATTCGCCCGACCGCCAGGGTTCGGTCGGGTCCTCGCCTGTGGTGCCGCGCACCTGATACATCAGCTCGGCGGCCTGATAGTCAGGCTCCAGCTCGTCATAGCCGATCGGCCAGCCGGGCGTTTGGCCTTCACGATGCTGAAGGGGCTGAAAGTCCGCCTCGCGATAACGGATCAGAACAGCACCATAGAATTTTGAGTTGCCGCCGACATAATAATAATTGCCGGGATTGAACGGGCGATCCTCGCTATCGAGCCATGCCTCCTCCGGTCGAAAATATCCGTCACCGAAAATGGCAGTGGCGTCCCGATCCTTCGGCGATGGCCGAAGGGCCGAGCCACGCTCGAGAATCAGGACCCGGAGGCCTGTCGGGCCAAGCGCCGCCGCAAGCGTCGCCCCGCCCATGCCGGAGCCTATGATGATAACATCAGGCCTGGTCGAAGCGGATCCGGTCACGGCTCGATTCGCATTTCCGTCTCGGGATCGAACGCAACCGCCTTGTCCATATTGATGGCGAAGGCGAAATCATCGCCTGGCCGGACGGAAAGGTCCGAGCGCATCCGGCCGATGACATCCTTGCCGCCTAGCTGCATCGACACATAGGTGTCCGATCCGGCAGGCTCGGTCACTACGATGCGGTTGGTCAGATTGGCGATGTTGCCGGACTTCCGATCCGCCCCGTCCGGGTCGGTGATGGTTTCAGGGCGAATGCCGAGGAGGATGTCCTTCCCGTGCCAGGCTGTAAGGTTGTCCTGGCTGAAGGGAAGAACGGCGACGGTCTCATCGTGGAGGGCGACCTTCGCCTGGGGGCGACCGTTTTCGATGGCGACCTTGGCCGGAATCATGTTCATCGCGGGCGAGCCCATGAAGGTGGCGACGAAGATATTGGCGGGCTTGTCGTAGATCTCCTGCGGCGTTCCCAACTGCTGCACATAGCCGCCATGCATCACCGCGATACGGGTCGAAAGCGTCATGGCCTCAATCTGATCATGGGTGACGTAGACGATGGTCGTGCCGAGGCTCTGGTGCAACTTCTTGATCTCGGTGCGCATATCGACGCGCAGCTTGGCATCGAGGTTCGACAAGGGCTCGTCGAACAGAAACACATCGGGATTGCGTACTAAGGCGCGCCCCATGGCCACGCGCTGGCGCTGTCCGCCCGAGAGCTGACCAGGCTTCCGTTTCAGCAAAGGCTCGATCTGCAGGAGCTTGGCGACGTCATGCATCGCCCTTTCCCGTTCTGGCTTCGGCACGCCGTGCATCTCGAGACCGAAGGTGATGTTCTGAGCGACGGTCATGTTGGGGTAGAGTGCATAGCTCTGGAAGACCATGGCGATATTGCGCTTGGACGGGTGAACCCCGTTCATCACCTGGTCCTTGATTCTGATCTCGCCGTTGGTGATGTCCTCAAGCCCGGCGATCATGTTCAAGAGGGTGGATTTGCCGCAGCCGGACGGCCCGACCAAGACGAGGAACTCCCCCTCCTCGACCGCAATGTCGACATGGTGCAGAACCTCGACGGGCCCATAGGATTTGGTGGCGTTGTCGATATCGAGAAAACCCATCGGGCCCTAACCTTTCACAGAGCCCGCCATCAGCCCGCGGACGAAATAGCGTCCGGCGACGATGTAGACGAGCAGCGTTGGCATGGCGGCAAGGATCGCGCCGGCGAAGTGGACGTTGTATTCCTTCACGCCTGTCGAGGATTGCACGAGATTGCTGAGTGCGACCGTCATCGGCTGGCTCGAAGCATCAGCAAAGGATGCGCCGAAGAGAAAGTCGTTCCAGATGTTGGTGAACTGCCAGATCACCGACACCACCGCGATCGGCCCGGACGAGGGCAAGAGGATGCGCCAGAAGATCTGAAAGAACCCAGCACCGTCGATCTGCGCGGCCCTCACAAGCTCGGTCGGAAACACCGCGTAGTAATTCCGAAAGTAGAGCGTGGTGAAGCCGATCCCGTAGACCACGTGAACCAGGGCAAGCCCCCAAGTGGTCCCGGCCAGACCCATCAGGCCGAGCATCCGGGCCATCGGGATCAGCACGATCTGAAACGGAATGAAGCAGGCGAACAGCATCAGGCCGAAGAGGATCGTGTCATATTTGAAACGCCACTTGGTCAGGACATAGCCGTTCAGCGCGCCGAGAATGGTCGACACCGCGACCGCCGGCACCACCATCTTGATCGAGTTCCAGAAATAAGGCTTCAGCCCCGTGGGCTCGACCCCAATCTGCGCCGAGGACCAGGCCTTGGACCAGGACTCGAGGGTGAACATCACCGGCAGGTTCATCATCCCGCCGCCGGTGATCTCTGCGAGCGGTTTCACCGAGTTCACCAGCATCACGTAGAGCGGCAGCATGTAGAAAAGCACGAACAGGATCAGCACCAGATAGATGAGCATGCGCACGGCGCTGCCGGTGCGGATCGCGGTGTCCTGGGAGGTTGGCGACATCAGCGCTTCTCCCTGAGTTCGGCGTAGAGATAGGGAACCATGATGGCGGCGATGGTCATCAGCATGATCGTCGCCGAGGCGGCGCCGATCCCCATCTGATTGCGGGTGAAGGTGTAGGAATACATGAAGGTCGCCGGAAGCTCGGTCGCCCTTCCCGGCCCGCCGCCGGTCAAGGCGATGACGAGATCGAAGGTCTTGATCGCGAGATGCGAGAGGATCACGAAGGCGGAGAGAAAGGCGGGGCGCAGCTGCGGAATGATGATCCGGCGATAAAGGTTCCAGTTGGAGGCCCCATCCATCTGCGCCGCTTTCAGGATCTCGTTGTCGATGCCGCGAAGGCCAGCGAGAAACATCGCCATCACGAAGCCGCTGGTCTGCCAGACGGCGGCGAGCACGACGGTGTAGATCGCATAATCCCGGTTCTTGATCCAATCGAAGCGGAAGCTCTCCCAGCCCCAGCTCTGCATGACGTTCTCGAGGCCGATGCCGGGATCCAGAAACCACTTCCAGGCGGTTCCGGTCACGATGAAGGAAAGCGCCATGGGGTAGAGATAGATGGGCCGAAGCAGCCCCTCACCTCGGATCTTCTGATCGAGAAAGATCGCGAGGCCCAAACCGATCACGGTACAGATCACGATATAGAGGCCTGCGAAAATTCCCATATTCGTGATCGACGTCTCCCAATGGCTGAGGCGCCAGAGTTTTGAATAGTTCTCCCATCCCACGAGGCCGAAGCTCGGCAGGATCCGGCTGTCGGTGAAGGACAGATAGACGGAGAAAAGGATGAAGCCGTAGACGAAGACCAGCACCATTGCCAAGGATGGCGCAAGGACGATCTTGGGCAGCCAGTTCTGCAGACGAGTTTTGAAATCCGCGCCGGCTGTCAGAGCCATTACGCGCCCTCCTGATGATCTTTTTTGTGCGCCGCAGACGCTGCTGGAACTTGGCGGGGCAGCCGGGCTGCCACCCCGCCAAAAGGCCCTTACTTCGCGATCGACACCGCGTCGACAAGTTCCAGCGTAGCGGTTTCGCTATCATACTCGCCGTTGAAATGAGCGGTTACGACGTCGTAGATCGCATTCTTGACCGACGCCGGTGCTGCATGGCCATGGGCCATGGAGCCGAAGAGATTGCCCGATGAGGCCGCAGCCGCCAGGTCCTTCATGCCCTGCTTGCCGCAAGCATCGAAGGCTTCATCGCTGACATCGGTCCGTGCGGGCACCGATCCCTTGACCACGTTGAAGGCCGATTGGAAAGATGGCGACAGGATGGCGGATGCCAAGGCTGCCTGCTCGGCCGACACCGAACCGCCCTGATCGAACATCATGAACTGATCGGCGTTGAAGGTGACCTGCTCGGTGGTGCCCGGAAAACGGAAGCAGAGGAAATCCTCGCCTGGAACCTTGTCCGCATTCAGGAACTCGCCCTTGGCCCAGTCTCCCATCATCTGGAAGCCGGCTTCGCCATTGATCACCATGGCGGTTGCCAGGTTCCAGTCACGGCCCGAGAAGTTGTCATCGACATTCGCGCGGACGAAGGCCATGCGGTCAAAGGCTTGCTTCATGCCGTCACCGCCGAGTACGCCCTCGTCGAGATCGATGAAGGCGGCCTTGTAGCCGTCCGGCCCGAGCGTCGACATGGCGATGGCATCGAAGACGGTCGCTTCTTGCCAGGCCTGCCCACCATGGGCGATCGGCGTGACGCCGGCAGCGCTCAGGGTCTCGACAGCGTTGACGAACTCCTCCCATGTGGTCGGAATGGCGATCCCGTTCGCGTCCAGGACTAACTTGTTGGCCCAGACCCAGTTGGTGGAGTGGACATTGACCGGTGCGGAAACCCACTTGCCGTCCGACTTGGCAAAAGCCTTCAGCGCATCAGGCACGACCTCGTCCCAGCCTTCCTTCTCGGCGACATCGTTCAGATCGGCCAGAGCGCCCTGCTCGGCCCAATCCAGAATGTCAAAGCCCAGCGCCTGCACGGCGGTCGGCGCATTGCCGGCCGTCACTCGCGCCCGCAGAACGGTCATGGCCTCCTCGCCGCCACCGCCGGCGACCGGCATGTCGGTCCAGCCGATGCCCTGGCTTTCGAGATCCTCCTTCAGCACATTCAAAGCGGCAGCCTCGCCGCCCGAAGTCCACCAGTGCAGCACTTCCACGTCCTCAGCCTGCACCATGCTGGTCGTTGCAAGAAGCGTCGCGAGGACGGCTGTCTTCGTCATCAAGAGTTTACGCAATGTTGGCCTCCCTTTTCTCGGAGCGATTGACGATCACACCGACCATTCAGTGTGACCTAACCCAAGGTGCCCGCAAGCGCCCGATGCGCGAGGCGGGCCATTTGACCTCCAGGACTTCATTAAGCCCGTGCCGGCCCATCTTCCGGCCTAGTCCGGATCGCTTGGTGGCGCCGAACGTTTTCTCTGTCATATCTTTGTTGGCCTTGTCACTCATGTCGTCAACGCCCCGAGAATATCGGCTTGCGCTTTTCAAGGAAGGCGGCAACACCTTCATCCCGATCTGCTGTTGCGGCAATGGCGGCACTGCCCAAGGCATCGACCATGGCATCTTGATCTTCGCCGGCTGCGGCATGGATCATCGTCTTCGCAATCTCGGTCGCCCGGGGCGACAGCTCGCTCAAGGCAGCGGCGATGTCCTTAGCCCGTGATAGAACATCTCCAGCCACTTCGGAAGCATAGCCGATGGCAACGGCCCGTTCGGCCGAAAGCCGCCGGCCGAAAAACGCCATTTCCTTGACCAAAGGCTCCGGCATGAGCCTTGCCAATCGCTGTGTGCCGGACCATCCGGGCACGATCCCGACCCGCGCTTCCGGAAGCGCCAGCGTGGCTCCGGGTGCCATGATGCGGATGTCGCAGCAGCTCGCCAGCTCCAGTCCTCCACCGAAGGCATGGCCGTTCAAGGCACCGATTGTCGGCTTCGAAAAGCGCGCCAGACGATCGAAGATGCGATGCCCGTGACGCACCCAATGACGGGAGAACTCAGCCGGACCGAGTTCACCCCAGGCCGCAATATCCGCTCCACAACAAAACGCCTTGTCGCCGGCACCGATCAGGATGACCGAGCGCACCGACGCATCCCGCTCGATTTGAACGAGATGCTGCTCCAGCGCCTCCAGCATGGGTATGGTCAAGGCGTTCAGCTTGGCGACGTGATCGACCGTCATAACGGCGATGCCACCGGCGATGTCGAGCCTTATGCTGCTCATAGCGACATCCCCATCGGCCCCTCCGACAAGAGCGACATCGGCATGAGCCTTGCATTTTCCGCGACCGTTACGCGGCCCTCCGATGCCTGCAGGATGTCGCGTTCGGCATCGATCCCCGGCATGATCTCCCTTGCGACCAGGCCTTGATCCGTAAGATGGATGACGCAGCGCTCGGTGACGTACAGCACCTCTTGTCCAAGCTCGCGCGACCGACGGCCGGAGAAGGTTACATGCTCGACCTGATCGACCATCTTGGTAAACCGTCCGGGCTTTGCGATCGTGATCCCGTCATCGGTGAGACGAACATCGGCGCTGGCCTCGAACCAGCCTGAGAAGATGATCTTTCGGGCTCTTGCGGTGATATCGACAAAACCGCCGCAGCCCGCGGTCAGATAAGGCTTCTTGCCAAGCTTCGAGACATTGACGTTGCCCTCCACGTCCACCTCCAGGAAGGAGAGAAACGACATATCAAACCCGGCGCCCTGGAAATAGATGAACTGCTGAGGCGACGGCACGAAGGCATCGGCGTTCGAGGCGCAGCCAAAGGCGAAACCGGTCAAGGGCACGCCGCCGACGGCACCTTGCTCGATCGCCCAGGTAACGGCACCGGCGTGGCCTTCCTCCAGCAAGATGCGCGGCACCATCGCACTGATGCCAAAGCCGAGATTGGCGGTCATGCCGGCACGCAGTTCCATGGCCGCGCGGCGGGCGATCGCTTTTTCGACGCCATGCTCGGAAAGGGAGAAGCTCTCCCATGGCCGCCTGATCTCGCCGGAGATCGCCGGATCATAGGGTGTCTCGGTGGTCTGTCTTTGGTTGGAGTCGATCACCACCAGGTCGACGAGATGCCCCGGCACGCGCACATCCTGGGTTCGAAGGCTGCCTGCAGTCGTCACCCGCTTGACCTGTGCAATGACGAGCCCGCCATTGTTGCGGACGGAGATCGCCTGCTCGAGGCCGCCGAGATAGGCGCCTTCATGCTCGTAAGTCAGGTTCCCATGCTCATCCGCGGTGGTGGCTCTGATGATGCAGACATCGGGGCGAATGTTTGGAAAATGCAGCCAGGTATCACCTCCGAACTCGACGCGCGAGACGATCGGTGCTGCCGCCGCCCGGTCGTTCATCGCGCATCCTTCCCGGATCGGATCGACGAAGGTGTCGAGCCCGACCTTCGTCAGCACGCCCGGACGGTGTGCGGCGGCCTCGCGATGCATGTCGAACATGATGCCGGAAGGCACGTTATAGG
Organism: Geminicoccaceae bacterium; assembly: GCA_965204405.1. GTDB lineage: Bacteria > Pseudomonadota > Alphaproteobacteria > Geminicoccales > Geminicoccaceae > JANQPX01. The sequence goes on along the minus strand of CBDBEN010000005.1, from coordinate 1,216,627 downwards.
CGGCGACCCTCTCCTCGACGATCATCTTCCAGATCTCGGGCATCTCGAGGCTCGACGGCCCGGAGGGATAGGAGCCGGCCAGAACGCGGGACAGCAAGCCGCCCTTCGCCAGATGATCCATGCCCTTCACGCCATACATGTCGCCGGCGGCGATCGGGTGAAGGGAGGTGATGTTTCGCGGATGCCCCTCGGTCTCGAACCGTTCTCCCACCGCTTGCAAGACCCGATCGGGACAGCCGAGCGCGGACGAGGAAGAGACCGAGAGAACGGCGCCGTCAGGGATGCGCGCCACGGCTTCGCCAGGCGAGACGACCTTGCTCATGCCGCGGCTCCGTAATCCACGTCGACACGCCGACCGGAAGCCGCGGCCTCCTTGACCGCCATGGCGACCGCCAGCGATTTGATGCCGTCCGGGCCGTCAGCCGCAGGCCGCCCCTTGCCTTCGACGGCGGCAAGAAAATCCGAAACCCCTTGAACGTAGAGGCTATGATCTGAAAACAGGATCGGCTCGCGACCATCCGCCGTCACCAGCTCGATCGATCCGACGGGCTGCTGGGTCATCACGCCGTCTGCGAAGATCGAACCTTCCTCGCCATGCACCTCGAACCCGGTGCCTGCGAATTTGTGGGTGAAGCTCTCATGGGCCATGACCATGGCGCCCGACGGCATCGACCAGACGGACATGGCAGAGTCCTCGACACCGTCTCCCATGCCCGATGCGGCCATCTGGGCGACGACACTCTTTGGGTCTTCCTCAAGCAGAAAGCGGGCGACGTCGGCATCGTGAACGGTAATGTCAGGAATGACCCCGCCGCCGGCCTTCGCCGAATTGATGCGCCATCCCTGGAGAGATTCCGGCAGGTGGACGGCGTGGTGAATGCGCAGCGAGAGCACCCGGCCTATTCGCCCCTTCGCGATCAGTTCGCGGACGGCCCGGTGGCTGCCGGAACAGCGGAGATGGTGATTGGTTCCGAAAACCACGCCGGCAGCTTCGGCAGCGCCCACCATGTCCCCCGCCTCATCAAGGGTCATCGCCAAAGGCTTTTCGCAAAGCACGTGCTTGCCGGCGGCGATCGCAGCCATCGCCTGAGCATAATGCTTCTCGTTCGTCGATGAGACATAGACGGCCCCGGCAGCATCATCCGCCAATGCAGCCTGGAGGTTCGTGGTATGCTGCGGGACATCATGAGCCTCGGCCCAGCTTTTGACGCGATCTGCTGATCCGCTGACAATCCAGGAAACGTCGCCGCCAGGATGAGCACGGACCGCCCCGATCATATGCTGTGATGCGATGGTACTCGCCCCGATGAAGATCCAACGCATGCCCGTTTCCATCTATTATTTAATTTGGAACCTTCCAATTTATATTGGATCGTTCCAAAATTCAAGAGACTTTAAACGTCCTGATCTTCAGTATCTTCAAGGAATGTAAGATCTTAACCGAACCTTGGCAGCGCTACGCTGAAATTTTCTTATTGAATCCAGGACGTTGCTTCGAAGCTTTGGCGAAATTGCTTTGCTTCAGCCACCTCGTAAGCGTGCGGGCCATTACCTCATGGCCAATCAAGGCGATGTTGTCAGCCTGGATCTCCTGTTCAAAGCTCGAATGGCCCATCCAGGCGGAGGTAAGTGCGCGCAACTGCGCAAACGACGAAGAGATCGATATCGAAGCTCGGATTAGTGTAGCACAAATCCGTCTCCACGCCCGGTTTGACAATCAGCCAATAGTTCGTGGCGTCATTGGGTGGGTCATTAAGGGTGAACTGAATGACACATTTCGGGACCGGCAACTCCAGCCGATTGATTTTGCGCCGGATGTTCCACATCAGCAATCGCGCATCGAGCTTCTCGAGTGATACTTCGCTGTCAATGTTGCGATGCGCCCATTCACCCAGCTGGTGCACAAGCGGTTCCAATTCGTCCGCCAGTGGCGTCGTAATGTATTCGGGATGCCCGTTTGCCATGCCGTGATGGCGGCGAACTAACCCCTTGGCTTCCATGTCCTTAAGTCGTTTCGACAGGAGACCGGGTGACATGCCGGGTACGCCGCGTTGAATCTCGTTGAAACGTGTGGAGCCCGACCACATTTCGCACAGCACCAGCATGGTCCAACGTGGCTCGAGCATTTCTGCTGCCATCGCAACCGGGCAGAACCGAGGATAAGCTGTCTCAGACATACCAATACCTCCGCCTGCAGAATTTCATGGAGGTTCAATAGTCGTCCAGTTCAAAAACTGTAGCGGTCTTCCGGGTCAGCTTCATATCGCGATCATCGGTGCGGGAGCGACCGGCGTCGAGCTTGCGGCCGAGTTACACCGTGCAGTACGCGGCTTTGTTGCCTATGGCCTCGATCGGATCGATCCGGAAAAGGATATCCGCATCACCCTGATCGAGGCTGCGCCGAATGTCCTTCCGGCGCTGACACCGCGGCTGCAGGATGCAACCGACGCGCAGCTGAACAAGCTTGGGATCGAGGTCCTGACCGGTGAGCAGGTGGTTATGGTCACCGAGGACCAAATGCATTTGAAGAGTGGCAAGAGCATCGATGCCGAGATCAAGGTCTGGTGTGCGGGCGTCCGAGGACCTGCCTTTTTCGAAGGGCTTGACGGCTTTGAGCAAAACCATGTTCACCAGTTGGTGGTTGATGAGACCCTTCGCGTGGCAGGCTCTCAGAATGTCTTCGCCATTGGAGATTGCGCCGCCTGCCCCCGATCCGGCAGTGAAAAACCCGTCCCTCCACGGGCCCAGGCTGCCTACCAGCAGGCTTATACACTCTCAAAGACGCTGACGCATATGATCACCAATCGAGGGCAGGCGCAGCGTTTTGTCTACAAGGACTACGGATCGCTGATCTCGTTGAGCTACAGCGCTGTCGGTAATCTCATGGGCAATCTCTTCGGAACAGTAATGATCGAGGGACTGCTTGCCCGCTTGACTTATCTCTCACTCTACAGAAAGCATCAGCTTGCTTTACATGGCCTTCGCTGGGTGATCATGAACGTGGTCGCCAGACTCTTCATGCGCGGCACCCAGCCAGAGCTGAAGCTTCACTGAGTGCAGCGCGCTCCCCGATGGATGGGTAGAGGCCGTTCTTATGGCCGCAAGGGGTCATACCCTTCCGGTAGCGCCATGCCGTCGCGTGCGGGCAATGCGCCGGATAGCGGTCCTTTCGGCTGAAAATCGATAGGGGCGGAAGCTAACCGCCCCATTTTTCCGCAAGGCTCGTTCCCGCAGTTGTGCCAAGACCGGCCATTCATTGGTTACGAATCAGGATGGTGATCCTGGTTGTCAATTGGTAGCGTAGACATCGCAGATGGGCCCACTTCGGTAGACCCATATATTCACAGGTGTGACGAAAATGACCCTGGAAGAGATTATCGACTCCTACTGCGTGGCTTGGTCACAGGAGGACGCTGCTTCGCGCGAGCAGTTACTTGCACAGACCTTGCTACCGGAGGTCACCTATTGTGATCCGACGGCCGATCTATCCGGCAGGGTTGCATTGAGCGACCATATTTCCGCTGTTTTGGCTAAGCGACCAGGATCTCTAGTCCAGCGTACCAGCGCGATCGATCTCCATCACGATATGGCTCGATTTGCTTGGCATCTTCGCAATGCCGATGGGACAACACTTCCCGAGGGGCTGGACGTTGTTGCAGTCGATGCTGCCACCGGCAAGCTGAAGAGCATCATAGGTTTCTTCGGCGCCTTGGATGGACGCTAGCCCAGCCAAAGGTATTGTCGCCTTCCGGGCGTGAAATCGCGCAAGGCTGCGCTATTCGCCCCGTCGACTACTGGATCAGTGAAGCGATTGTTCGATCGCTCAGACCATGCTTGCGGCAGCTATGCCTGGCAACTCCGGGCCTTGCCGGACCGAAGATCGAATGCGTAAAGCGTGCCAGGTCCAGACCTAAGCACCATTTGACGTTGCAGCGGAAATGCCGACAAACCAGACGTTCGATGGTTCGTTCTATTCTGTAGCTTGCCCAAAGGGCACCATCTTAGGTGTGCCTCGTCCGTCGTTCCACCATCGGTTTGGATTGTCGTTGTCTGGATTGTAGGCCGCGCGGCTTGCCCACTCTTCACGAACATGGATGATCGGCTCTTCATATTGGTGCGCATAAAGCACGGCATCCATGACTTTTTCGAGGACTTGAACGTCTCGTTCGAACGATACTTTTAGCTCAACGGAGGGATAGACTTCGGTTCCATCGGCTTCGAAATCTTCATTGTGAATTCTGGTAACCGTCTGTTCCCCCGGCCTTCCTGTCTCGACACCAGGTGCCGTCACTGTCGCATTGCGTTCATATTGGCCGACAGCAAGGGGGTGAACTTTAGCGATGGCGTCGAGCAGTCGCTCCGCGTCATCGGGGCGTGTGTTGATTTCCATCCGGTAAACAGGAATGAGCTTCCCGGACTTGGCTTTGTAGGTGTCGATCCCGCTCACAATACGCCTCTCTCTACCCGTTTGATGCCAGTTTATTAGATGCCTGCTGCCAAGGGTGCGTCAGTAGCGTCAAGTGAGAAAGGTAACGGCAAATTTGGGCTCTCGGTGGCCACCGGTATTGTGGCGTCAGTCATCCCTTGGATTCCACACCAAGCGGGACTGAAGTTGAAAGTTCTTCCTCCAGCCATCGTCGAAAAGCGCGAATAGGCGGACGGTTGCTTCGGTCCCGTCCGATCACAAACCAATAGGCAATGCCGTTCCGATAGCGGCCGGGAAAGGGGGTAACAAGACTGCCCACATAAAGTGCATGGCTCGCAAGGGTTTCCCAAGCGAGGAAGACACCCTGGCAGGCAATGGCGGCATCAAGGCAAAGCGACGCATCCGAGAACACCGGGCCGTCGCCGAGCATCGAGGCGTCCAGACCATTCGGCTGAAGCCAGACGTCCCAGTCGAACATCGCCCACTCATCACGGATGATCGGGACAGATCTCAGATCGGTAGGGTCGCGCAACTGCTCCGCTACGACCGGGCTGCACACGGGAAAGACGCGTTGATCAAGTATCTTCTCGGCCGTGACGCCGGGCCAATCGCCTCGGCCTACTCGGATGCAAACGTCGACGTCGGTGACATTGGGATCGACCAGCGCAAAATTGGCATCGATCCGGACATGAATATCCGGATGGCGCTCGTTGAAGCGCTGCAACCGCCAGACGAGCCACTTTCCGGCGAATACCGGCGCTGCCGAAACGGTCAGAATCTTCTCATCGCGACGCTCGGCCAATGCCACAGCGGCCGCGAATTCCGTCATGCCGGATGTCAGGCGTTTAAGGACCTCCTTGCCGAGCGGTGTCGGCCTGATACCTCTAGGCAGGCGTTCAAACAGGACGCAGCCGAGCTGCCGTTCGATTTTCTGCACCTGCTGGCTCACGGCACCAATCGTCACGCCAAGCTCGTCGGCGGCCGCGCGCAGACTACCAAGCCGTCCGGCCGCCTCGACTGCCCGCAACCCGCCGAGGTGGATGCGATTTAGATTCTGCATATAGCCAGGCTAAAGCTTCGGGAAGGAAGAATCGATCTTTCATTGGGGAAGACTCCTTCAAGATGGAGTCATGATAAGATCTCTTTACAGGGCATTGCTGAGGCTTTCGCGCAATCAGCGGCCCGTCAACCGAGAACCGCCAGTGGACTGTTGTGACTGGTCGAGCGATCCGCTCGCGCATCCCGTATTGCAGAGAATGACGCTGCGTGAGTTGGCCGATCTTCCCTTTGATCGTCCACATGCGACACTGCCGTCGGAAAAGGAGTGACCAGTAACGTCAATGTCCGCTATCCGCTCTTTTCTTCCGCCGTACCGTCTGGCCCTTATGACTAGGTTGGGTCACCGACGGAAACAAGCGCCCTATCTCGTAGCGCGGCGAAGGGCTAGAATACGTACTAAAGTCAACCCTGGGGCAATGAGGACAAGATTCAAAGAGTTGCATTGCTCCAACGCTCTGACGACAGTGCGTCTGCCAGCGTATCGAAAACTAGCCGGATACGACGGCTAGAATGAAGCTCGCGATGGGAGGTGAGCCAGATCGGGAAGATAAATGGGTCCATGTCGGGCAGCATCCGCTCCACGCCGACGGTCTTCGCGCCCACATTCTCCGACATCGGCGCTATGCCGAGACCCTGGCACACGAATTCCCACGCAACGATGCCGTTCTCTGATCCCAAACGGAAGTTGTCCCTCGTCACCCCCAGTCCGAGTTCATGCATATAGCCCAACATGCGATCGATATCACCAAAGCTGATGAAGTCATGGTCGAGAAGCTCTTGGAGAGAGGATGGTCGGCCGCGTCTGTCCAGGTAAGACGTTGAGGCATAAAAATACCCCTTCGCTTCGTGCAGCAATCGCGCGATCAGATCGGGTTGTTCCGGCCGCACATGCCGGATGGCGACATCGGCTTCGCGGCGCTGCAGGTCGCGGATGTCGTTGGCGGCGACAACTTCAATCTCAAGATGTGGCGCAAGCTCGCGCAGACGTCTTAAAACCGGCGGGAGGACGTAAGCGGAGAAAATGTCCGAAGCCGTGATGCGCACCCTTCCGGCAATAGTCTGCGACTGCCCCGATGCCGTGAGCGACATGCGGCTTGCGGCATCACGCATCACCCGTACATGATCGAGCAATTCAGCGCCTGATGGCGTAAGCACCATCGATTGTCCGACACGCTCGAACAATACAATTCCAAGCGCTGCCTCAAGCGACGCGACCTGCCGTCCCAAGGTTGGTTGCGTCAGCCCCAGCGCGCGGGCAGCAGCAGACAAAGACCCTTCTTCGACAGTCGCCAAGAAGGCGCGGGCTTGGTTCCAGTCAAAGGATACGAGATTCCAGTCCATGCATTTTTGTATAGCATTCCAACAGAATCCGGCAATTTATCTCCACGCCGTCTAAGAATATGTGTGGGTCAAAGGAGATGATCCATGCAACAGGCTGCAAAGTTTTGGGACCGGGCTGCGGAGAACTACGCCAAGTCACCGATCAAGGACATGGAGTCCTACGAGTACACATTGGGCCGAATCAAGTCCTGCCTCTCGGAATCCGATCAGGTTCTCGAAGTCGGCTGCGGAACAGGCTCGACATCGCTGCTACTTGCTCCCGCCGTCGCCCAAGTCACCGCGAGTGATATCTCCCGCAATATGATCCGAATTGCCGAGCAGAAAGCCTCGAAGGAAGGCGTGCAAAACGTCAGCTTCGTCACGTCGGACGTCTTCGACGCCACGCTCGATCAAGGTCCTTATGACGCCGTTCTGGCATTAAATGTGATCCATCTCATCGACGACACGCCTGGAGCGATGAAGCGGATAAGTCAGCTGGTGAAGCCAGGCGGGACGTTCATATCTAAGACGGTCTGCAGGCCCGGCAAGGGCACGCCGTTCAAATTTCGGCTCATGCTGATGATCTTACCGCTGATGCAGTTCTTCAGGAAAGCTCCGTTCGTACAGTTCATGGAGATTCCCGAGCTTGAGGGCCATATTGCAGATGCAGGCTTCAAGATCATCGAAACCAGCGACTCTCCCCCGCCCAGCCGGTTCATCATCGCAAAGAAGCTCGCATAGCGCGGCACCCACTGATCATAGTGGCCACCCGACATTTCCCCGGCGTCCACTTCCCGCTCTTTTGTCCCCCCGCATCCGCCAGGCCGAAGGGCAGATCTGGGCCAGCTGCCGAATCTAGCGCCCTCTCGCGTAATGCGGGCAATGTGGCGGTAAGCAGACTCGACGGGCCGGAAGTCTCTTGGCGTTCCCGCTTTCTCGCCGTTTTCTGCCGCTAGCCTTCCTTATCAAGAGTGCCAAATGCTGACGCTGGGCAAGGTCACAATGTGTTTATCGCTGTCAAAACGAAAGAAGCCCCCTGTCGAGAGGAGGCTTCCTATCTTGCTGGCTATAGGCCTAGCAAAGCTTTCAGCAAGATCTTCAGCGAAAATCGAATGACCTGCCATTTCAGGCTAGACGGATTCCAATAGAACTCCGCTTCGATTTTCGTTCGGCCAGGTAGGTGGAGCGTAATTTTGGTGAGCATGAACATGCTTCCGGTTTGGCTCTGCTGGGCGCTCTCGCGTCCATACGGGTGTACTGCAGAGCCGGGAGCCGCTCTTTTTTAGAGCCCCCGCCGCATCATGACCCTGGCCGTCTGGTCATGACGAAGCATTAGACATCTGGGGATTGACTCGCATCCACACAAGAGATGAGGAGAAATCTCCTTTGTGTGCTTTTCGATTTCACCAATGAGTCACGAACGACTGTTAGAAGCAATCGCCAGGCGTCGACTCTACGGCGCTTAGCAGGCCTAGTCGAAATAGCAGTCTGGCACTGCTGGTTCGTGCTTCTGTTGGTCGTCGGATCCGTGGTCACATCGGCGCCATTCGGCGGCCGATCAGTCCGAGATAGACGTCGGCGATACATTCTTCGACTTTCTGCAGCCGGCCCAGGAGGCTGACTACCATCCAAATTGCAGACTGCAGCTTCAGCTCACAATCGGCTCTATGACCTTGAAGCGTCCCTCGACTAAAGTTCGGGATCAACAAATTGGCGGCAACGCTGCCTCGGCTCCTGCCCCGATACGTCCACTGTGGCCCGATTACGCAGGTGGGTGCCGTAGTCACCAGAAGGCGGTTTTCGTCAAACTTGTGGGTGGCATGTAAATGACGCCTTAATGCATCAAGCGACGACCGCCGCCCCGCAGTTAGGCTCCCACATGCTCGGCGGCAACCGCATTCAACTATCTGTGACCTTGCAAATCAGAGGGATAGCAAGGTTGCTGCATTGCACGGCATGCCAGGGCCCATTGCCGCCAATGTCGACCATGGGCATCTCTTTCAGGAGAGGAGCCAAGGCGAAGACTGGGTTGATGATCGATTTTCGGCATGTTTGATTTTCTCAAAGATTCAACCAGTTGAAGATTTAAAAATTGAACGATGACGCTTTACGTCAACTCGACATGAGTTGCAGCAAGGAAAGCTGCTGAATTTTTCGATAAATGTGCTTAATGGGGTGTTGCCCTGTCACTATCGGAGCAACATTCAATGAGAGACCTAGCCCTTCTTATACTTCTCTTGAAGGCCCTCGTCGCGATTGCAGAGCTGCTAGAATATCTCACACGCAAGGCGCCGCGTTGGCCGTGGCTCTGATGATCTGACCCAATTTCCCGCGAAAGTCACCGGTCCCCTTGATCCTGATGAGACTACATCCTGCGACCATCTTCGTCTTGCTTAGGTCAGGAGAGGGTCACAACCCGTCTCTAGCGACCTCGTCGGCGAGGTCGGCAGCACGCTCGATAGCGGCCCCTGTTTATACATGATAAAATATTATACCCAGTGCACTGAATTCGATGGTCTCGTTTGCTGAGAGAGCTGCGGAATCCGTGAGGATGACACCATCGAATTCAGTGTATCGGGTATATCATGTATAAAGTGGCGTCGCCACGGGCTGAATGCGATCCGTATCGGATGGGCTTTAGGGTAGGGGCATGATCGAGCTGCAGGCGATCAATCCGGGCCTATTGACCAAGGCCGAATTCCAGCGCCTGGCGGAAACTCCTCGAAGGCCAGGACCTGGCGGCCGCGACCATCCGAAGAAAGCTCGCCGCGCTCTCGTCTCTTTATAACACCCTTTGCGAGCACAGTGCCGTCGCCGACAATCCGGTCCACGGCGTCAAGCGGCTGGGCGAAGGCGCCAATAAGGGCAAGACGCCGGCCCTCGGCGATGCCCAGGTGCGCCGCCTGTTGGCTGCGCCGGCCGAAGACACGTTCAAGGGCAAGCGCGATCGGGCCATGCTGGCCACGCTCCTCTATCATGGCCTAAGGCGCGAGGAGCTGTGCAAGCTCAAGGTCCGCGACATCCACACTCGCCAAGGCACGCCCCACCTCAAGATCCAGGGCAAGGGCGAGAAGATCCGCTATCTGCCGCTCAACCCCCATGCCAGCCGGCTGATCGACCTCTATCTCGAAGCATCCGGTCATGGTGATGATCGCCCCTCGGCCCTCTTTCGGCCGATCAAGAACAACAGGTCAGGCACCCTCGACAAGCATCTCGACGTCGCCTCGATCTGTCGGCTGATCCGGCACTATGGCGTTCTGACCGGCATCGCTGCTGAGGTCGATGGCCTCAGCGTCCATGCCATGCGCGCGACCGCTGCGGCCAACGCCTTGGAGCATGAAGCCGATATCGCCAAGGTCCAGGTGTGGCTCGGCCACGCCAGCATCGCGACCACGCGGATCTATGACCGGCGTGGCAGCCGCGTCGAGGATGGCCCGACATTTCGCTTGCGCTATTAAGTTCGATTGTCCTTGAAAATGGGATGCCCAACAGCTAGCCAGCACATGTCAACACCATATCGATGGTAGGCTTGGTGCCAGAATCATCCGAGATAATGGTTGCAGCCAATCAGCAGTGGCCGCAATTGGAGATGCCAAGATCTCGGTGGCAAAGGAAAGATTTGCGATGTCGCCTATGTTCGGAAATATACAACGGCTACAGGATCAGATGACTGCGGCATCGGTGCGAATCGCCCAACAACTTGCTGTATTCCCGACGCCACCAGCATTTGAAAGCATGCGGAGCATACAGGAGCAGATGGCTCCGATGTTTGGAAGCATGCAGCGAATAAACGACCAGATGGCTCCGATGTTCCGCAGCATGCAGCGAATACGTGATCAGATAAATCCAGCATCGATGCAATTCGCTCAACAACTTGAAGTAATAGCGGCATCACCAGCGTTCGAAACCATTTAGAAAATACAGGAGTTGACTAGTAGTTCCTTCCTTAGAAGGCTCCAATCACTCGATAACTCGCCATTCGACTATGACTTAAGCGATTTGAGCAAGGAAATCTGGGCACCAAAAGAAGCTCCAGAGATTGATGATCAATTCCTGACAACGATGGAAAGCCAGTTAGTCGATGAACTTGCATCGTGTGACGATTTTGAGTTTTTTTCTGACGAAGCAAAACAGAATATCCTCTATATCTACCATCACTATGTTCTACCAATCATTATTGGCTTCGTCGTTGCGATATCAATGCTTGAATATCAAAAACTGCGCAGTGATCTTGATGTGGCGACAAGTAAGTCTGAGGTGATTGCGATAGCGCGTGGATCTGATATTCCTTCTCGCTAGGCTTTGCCGCTCTCGCCAGATGATCGCTCAAATGGAGCCGCCGGCCGTTCATCGCCAGAACTCCTTCTCTGCCTTGCGTTGCTTGTAGTCGCGGATCATGGCCTGATGAAAACGCCTGGGATCGAGATCATGCTCGCGGCAAAAGGCATCCAGCCTGAGATCGGACTGGCGAAAGGCGTCGATATGCGGTCGCCAATAGCGCGCGGTCGCTTTGGCTATGGAGGGGCTCTTCTTCCTTGCCCGTTTCTTCTTGGCGGGTTTGGGCGCATGTGGTGTCGACAGCACGGCCTGCTTCTCGACCAGCACCGGCTTCGGCTGTTGTGCCGGCCTTGGCGGTTTGGGTGGCCGGGGTTGGATCGGCTCGACCGGCATAGCCGGGATGATCGCTCCGGCCAGGTGGTCGGCAACCCGTCCGGCCGCCGCCTTGATCGGCGCTGTCGCCAGATGGGCATAGCCTTTGGTAGTCTCAAGCTCGGCATGGCCGAGAAGCCCGGCGACCGTCTTCAAATCCTCGCCGGTCGACACCGCGACCGAGGCGTAGCTATGGCGGAGATCGTGCAGCCGGAGCCCTTCGAGCCCTGCCAGGCGGCGCGTCTCGGTCCAGACACGATCCAGCGCCCCGCTCATACCCCGCCCATCGGCCATCGCGAACACTCGTGGCGACATCGACCCCCTGGCCAGCTCCGACAGCAGCCGGCGCAACGGCGCGCACAACCAAAGGGTCTTGGGGCCGGTCTTGCTGTCCGGCAGCATCGCCCGGCTGCCCTGGATCATGGTCCATTCGAGCGTTAGCGCTTCGCCCCGTCTAGCGCCGGTCAGCATCACAAACCGGATCAGCGCCACCTCGACCGGATGCGCCACCGTCAGCCGGTCGAGCGCGGAGGCCAGCCGGGCAAAGCCCCGGTCATCGAGGTAGCGCGCCTTGAAGCTGCTTTGCCGCCGTCTGAGGCCGGCACAGGGATTGGAACCCTCAGGCCGCAACCCCACGGTCTCGGCATGCAGCATCAGCCCGGAGAGAACCGCAAGAGCCCGGTTGCGCGATCCGGCCGCAACCTCAAGGCCGTCCAGCCAGGCCAGGACATCGGCGCGGGTAATTGCATCCACCGGCTTGGCCCCCAGCATCGGCACGGCATGGCGCATCAGGTCACAGCGATGGCTGACAACCGTGTTCGGCCGCCAGCGCCCAGCATTGTCATCGAGATAGGTTGGAACGAAATCGGCGAGCGTCGGTGCCGGCAAGGTCGGCGCCAGCAGGTCGGGATCGAACATTGCGACGGCGGCTCCTCTTGCCACCTCGATCCCCATGGCATCCAGCCGTCCAAGGGAGCGCTTGACGATGCGCCCCTTGACCCGCCGCCGCCTGATCCAGACCGGTGCGCCATCGGCCCGGAGCCGAAGCCCGAGCCCAGTAACCCGATCATCCCAGATCACCCGTTCACCGCGATCGAGAACCGGCAGCCGGCCGGTCGAAACATAATCCTCCAAGCTCGGTTCTTTGGTCGTCAAGGCTCAGCTCCGTGTGTACCTGTTCCAGGACACGCATCGCGCAAATGCCGGGCTTCGCCCAGGACACGTCGGGGACCAGCCTGCGGCGCCCTCTTGGCAGTCTGTCAAGCCAGGCCCGAAGGCCTGGGAACGACCAAGAGAACGGTCGCGCTACGCGCAGCTCTCTATTTGCTGAACCCAGAGGACTAGCGGCCTTCGGACGAAAGGCGCTGCGCATCATGGCATCACCACATTTCGAGATCCGTCCGGTCCAATCGATTTCGCCGGATGCGAAACGTCGGATCGTCATGCTAAGATAGGCGCCGACGGGTCGCGATTTCTCAAAGCGGGTTGGATCGTTGATGGTTGCCCGATAGCAGAGCGCTGTGATGGCACCGAAACCAGGTGCTGTCATGAGACGTTTCGTCTGCGTATCGCGACGCGCCAACTGCAGCACTTGGCGGTCGAGATCGGCAATCTGTTGAGCAATCGTCTCGCGGGCTTTGAGGAGAGGATCTACCGAAGCTGCAAGCATTGGTTGGCCTTCGATCAGCTCCTCGGCGCGCCTTGTGAACGTGTTCATCTTGGCCCGACCGATCACCAAGCCAAAGTTCTTGAGAAGACCTCGGATGGCGGCGTTTTGGTCCTGGCCGAGATCGAACGACGGCTTGGGATCGCGGAGCGCTTGTCATCCTGCCTGAACGATCCGCGCTCACCCGATCGCATCCGACATGACCTCGCCGAGATGATCCGCTTTCGCATGCTGATAATCGCGGCCGGTTATGAGGACGCCAATGACTGCGATGCATTGCGTGCCGATCCAGCCTTCAAGATGGCGGTCGGCCGGCTGCCCGAGAGCGGCACCGATCTCTGCTCGCAGCCGACCATGTGCCGGCTCGAGAACCTTCCCGATAGGATCGCTCTCGCTCGTATGATGGACGCCATCCGTCTCGCGCTGATCAAGGTCGCCGCCCGCGTCACCGAAATGGTCACGCGCATCAAGGTCGCGCTGCCTTCGGCCTTCCCCTACCAGAACAGCCTGGGACTCCTCGTTGAACGCGCGGTAAAGCTGCCGCCTTGATCACCTGGGCAGCGTGCCCGATACCGAACCCAAAAGCCCGCTACCTCAAACTCAGCCTTCATGCGCAGCCGGCGCCAAGAAGATGCTCGGCAAAACAGGCAATTTGGCGGCCTACAACGGCGCTCATGAATGAACCGGGCTAGTCGACTGCCGAATTTGACCATACGAGCCGGGTTTCACCAGAAATCCGGATCCGGTATGTCCGCCTACAGAATGATTTTCTAATCCGATCGCCCGGTATTTTCTTTTTACACGACCAAGACCCAGACCTAACGGTCCATGTGGCTTGAGATCAATCGTTTGAGCGCCTATTTCCCAATTTCAAGCCAAGGATCTAAACCAGATCCAGGCTCTTGCTGTACTGAGAGGGTGTTTTGCGGCCTATTTGGCCGGCGTTATCGTCGTTTGGATGGGCTTCTTGTTCGCCGGTTCTCCCTCCGTATTCGGACCGTGGATCAGCCTTATCATCAGCGCGACGTATGGCGCTGCTTTTGCAGCAATTGTCACCATAGTTGTCCTTCTGATTTGGCTCTTGCTCGCTTGGCGTCGATCTTTGGTCCTATGGTGGATCGCTCCCATTTCATCCTCGCTGGTCGTTGGACTCCTTTTCGCTTCTTCTCTGGGCGGGAAGGGGATCTTCATGTCAGCTGCAGCGTTAGGATTGCTTTTAGGATCGGTTTTTTGGTTGGCCGCCTTCGGGCGTAACAAAACAGCATTGATGAGATTGAGCTTCGAGGCCACTTAAGCAAATCGATCTCGAAAAAGAGTGCACCGACAGCAGGCCTCGAGCGGCAACTTTCGGCTATGAACGGGGCGACTACGTGAAGGGCTGCCTAAGCCAACTTTTGACCCGTTCCGGTCAGAACGTGTTCAAATCCGAGCACCGCAAGATCGACAGATCTCTATAGCGCCCCGGTCTCACGCAGCATTGAGAAACTGCCGCATCACCCGGTTAACCTCATTAGGACGCTGCTCCATGGGAAAGTGACCAGCGTTTTCGATGCGATGGATGGTGAGATCCGCGACATAATCCTCCAGCCCGTCGAGTAGACTTGGCAACATCGGTGAGTCGCGCATGCCCCAGATCGCCAATGTAGGACGTTCAATCTTGAGCGATCTGGTTGCTGGGGGATAATCATCGAGGTCGGCAAAGTAGTGCGCGGCTAGATCTGGAACTGGCATGTTCACTGCTTCTGTAAGTGAAGCCGGGACCCTGATGGGGTCAGCCTGCACATAGTTGACCCAGGTAGTTGAGCCTTCCGCCGGTGCTTTTACGGCATCACGTTCATATTGAGAAACCGCGATTTGGGCCGTGTTTTGCATGACATCGCGCAGGTAGACGGCAGGATGGGCGGCATTCATGATAACTAGCTGCTTGACCCGTTCTGGGTAGGCCGAGGCAAAAATCCAGGCAAACCACCCTCCCCAATCGTTAGCGACTAGAACGCAGTCATCGCGGTTGAAGTAGTCGATCATACGGTGGATGTCTCGAAGATGATGCGACATGCGATAAGCTTCGACGGCTTGAGGCTGATCAGAAGGCAGGACGCCACGAAGGTTGGGTGCAACCACGAGATGGTCGCGGCTGAACTCGCGGATCTGGTGTCTGTAGCGAGTTCCGTCCCCGGGGATACCATGCAGGCAGATCATCAACGGCCCTTCACCTGCTTGTCGATAGAACAGCTTAACGCCATCAGCGCCTGCATAGCCTTGTTTAAGGGAAACCGGCATTTCGTCGGCCACCACCGGAAGAGCGTTGGCAACGCACAGTCCTGCCCCCATCGTCATGAAGTTTCGTCGAGTCTGACCCGGCACAAAATTTGTCATCTAATGAATCCTTGAATCGAGATCATTTAATGCCAACAGCGAACATCGGTTCGTTCGTCATTTCAAGAAAAATGTGCGACCTTAGCGGCAGGTCTTGGCACGGAAGAGAAGCGAGCCGAAGGCTCGGCTAGCGGGGGAAAACCGGCGAAAAGCGGGCGTTGCAGGCTAACCTTGCCTGTAGTGTCTGGAGTTGCCGGGCGAAGCTGTCGCTTCGATCCAAGGGCGCGGGATGGCGATGTTGACCCTAGCCAGCCGCTGGCATTCCCTTGGATTAGGGCTAGTATCTATTTGATAAGCAAGAGCAATTTCTACCGGAAAGGGGAAGTTGTGAAATATCAATCCCCAATGAAGCTGGATTTAACGCAATTTATTGCGTTGGTTTTGCGCTTATTCATTCTTTGCTTATTTTTATCCCGACAAGACCCCGGATTCGATCGAAATCTTTCTTGTCATCCAATCCGGCGGTTTTGATGATGGGGACGGCCCGGACGGCCTTGCCCATTACTTGGAGCATCTGGTCTGGCTGAGCGCCGTCGATCCTGATGGCCGCGCGACGACAGCGCTGCACGATGGTGCCCAGATTACCGGCGACATCACTCTCTACTCCTTGAAAGGGGCTCCTGATGAGCTGGACGCCTTCCTCGCGACGATGGCCAAGGTGTTCGAGGCACCATCGCTGGATGAACAATTCATGCTTGAGGAGCGTGATGTTGTTCTAAGGGAGTATGACTATCGCGTTTCCGAGAGCAAGACCTATCCGATTGTCCGCCGTCTCGTGAAGCACCTGTTCGGTGATGCGCCGAGAGCGCGTTCGGTCCTCGGAACGCCGGAAAGCATCGCGGAATTGACACCAACGGCAGCCCTCGATCTGCACGCAAGGACTCACGTGCCAGCCAATGCCGTGCTGTTCATCGTAGGCAACACTAACATCGAGACGGCGACGCGGCTGGTCGAAAGACATCTCGGTGGCATTCCAGCAGGCAATCCACCACCGCGACGCATGCCCCCGCCCTTTGACGAACGTCGCGAGATTTTGGAGACGAGCATCGAGGGTGCGCCTTACGAACAAATCATCTATCTCAAACGCGTCAGGCTCGACACGCCGATCGCCAAAGATAGGCTGCGACTTCAGCTCGATCTTCTCTATGCGATCTTGGACAGCACCCTCGAAGGCAGCCTTGCCAAGCCGCTGCGCTATGATGACTTCTTCGCGCGCTGGTATGCCCTCGACCTATCCGCGATCGAGCCTAGCGAGGTGCTGCTGACCTTCGAAGCGGCGCCCGATCAGGGAGTTGCTTTGCCCGATTTGCTAGCCGCGTTCGAGAGCGCGCTTCAAACCATTGCCGATGAGGGCGTGCCGGCGGAGACCTTCGACCGGATCATGAAAAAGCGGCATTCAGCACTAAAAGCTATCCAGCATAAACGCCGCCCAGCGATAAGATTGGTGATCAGTCGGACAGAGGATGATGCCGAGCCGATCGATCCCGAGACTGAAATCAGCCGCTACGCCGAAACGACCCTGGACAATGTGAACGACCTAGTCCGGGGCCTTGCCGACGCAGGTGACGTCGCAGCAGCTTTGATTTCACCTGCTCCATCCGAATGAGGCAGAGCCGATGCAACAGTCTCCTATTGAACGATTGATCGGCCCTGCGATGTTGGTGATGGGTCTCATGACAAACACATTGTTGCAGGCTGCAACGCCACCGCTGGTCCAAGTTGACCAGCATCACACAGAAGCCGGCCACCAATTTCATTACCTCCGCATAAAGCAGGCGAAGGACGTCGCGATCATCGTGAATTGGCCTTCGGGCTGGTTAGAGGGCGATGGCCCCATTGCCACGCCCTATGTCGGCTCGACGCTGATGATGAACAGCGGTGCTGGAGAGCGTGACGCTGCCAGCTTGGCCGCCGATTTCCAGGGTCTAAATGCCCAAGGCGACATCGACGACAAGCCAGAAGCAATACGTGGCACACTCGTAGTCCGGCCTGAAAACCTAGAAGCTGCAGCCGTGCTTGGACGGGATGTTCTGATCGATAACCATTTGGATAATCGATGGCTGGATCGCCTAAAGCATAGCCTCAGAGCGGAGAAGACTGCGGTGCATGAAGGTTTGGGCTCGCAGAGCTGGGGTGTTGTCCGCCGTGCCATTCTCGGCAATGGACGTCTTAATGATTTCTTGACCTTACGGCCAACGAGTCTGATCGACGACGTCACAGCGGACGATATCAAGACATGGTACGGCGAAACGTTCACGACCGACGGCATCAGGATTACCGCTGCCGGGCCTTCCGATCTAGATTCAGCGATTGTGGGAGAAGCCATCGACCTGTTGCTCAATGGGCTGCCGACTGGTGAAAAGCGCGACGAAGCGCTGCCTGCTTACGAAACAGCCACTATAGAAGCCAACGGCAAGATCATCCTTTTGCGCAAGCCCGACGCGGAAAAGACGCTGGTCAGCATTGGTGGATTAATGCCGCCGGCAAGAGGTCCCGATCATGTCAATGATCTTTTTGCCGAGTTCGTTCTTGGTGATGGCAAACAATCGCGTCTCTTCGATGCCGTCCGGACCAAGCTTCGCGCAAGCTATGTCGTTGACGCTGACATCGGCGGCTATGATCGCAACATCCGAATGTTCTATCTCGACGGCGAAATTGAAGGTCGCTGGCTCAAAGACGCCTACGGCGCCTTCCGCGATGCCTACGAAACGCTTCGGGTCGACGGCATTACGAGTGATGAGTTCGAGCGGGCAAAAGAAATTCCGGTCGCGGAATATCGGGAGGTCGCGAAAGAACCGGAGTCGATGGCAAGCATCTTGATGGGGTTCCTTGTCGACGATGACCCCATGAAAGAGCACCTTGCTGAGATACCGGAGTTGATCGGGGCCGTGACACTGGATGAGGTCAATGCGGCGATCCGGGAGCGTCTACCTGCCTTCGATGACATGGTGCGGGTCGTGACCACACCGAACGAGGAAGCTGTGGAGAGTGATTGCGTGATCACGTCCGTCGCTGATGTCGACCGCTGCTGAGTGCGGCATGTGCGTTAAGGCAGGACCTGGCACTGAAGAGCCGCTGACACATTTGAGATCTATTTTAAAGTGATAATCACAGCAAACACAGTGCTTTATGATTTTGTATTTAACTTAAGATAGAAACCACCAAGGATCTTTCTAATGACTGACATAATCGACTCAAATGGAGGAAATTGCTAGTATTTGGCCAGCGATTGAAGTTTGTGGCTATTTACCACCAATCGCGCAATCATTCTTATTGATGGCATAGAAGTCATCTAGCCATGAGGAGTAACGAGATTGATATCCAAAAAATTGTTAGTTTGATAGAGCAGGTTCACAAGGTTGAGGTATGCCGCGCATGATGCAAATCATTGAAATGGTTATTGCCAAAATCGACGGAGACTGAACGCCCTGAAGACATGAAAATGCAGTTAATTCATGCCATCAGTCACTGATTCGCGACCGGATGACGTTGGTGTCACAATATAGGAAAAAATGTAATGTCTGACACAGCGCCGAAGGGCGGTACGAGCGCGGCTCTCAAAAGAAAAACGCAACTCGATGATTTGGCCAAAACCTATAGTGCCAAGAAGAGCGCCACGCCAAAGGCCACGAGGAAAGAAGAGGCAACGGAAAGCCAGACCTCACCTGATGCCTTTGCGGGTATTAGCACTAATACCTTCTTCAAGATCATGGTGCAGTCGGACGTCGATCCCAAAGCCAAAAAAGAGGCTATTGCGAAAGCGCTGGCCTTCGATCAAACAAGCGAAGAAGCCAAAAAGGCACTGGCCGAATTTGAGGAGTTCAAGGCCTATCTGCAGGCTGCGCGCAAGAACATGGCGCGTGATATCATCAAGTTGACTGATACAGATGCCATGGCGGAAATGCAGCGCGTCTATCAGCAGATAAACGATGGCATGCTCGACTTCGAAAATAAGATGAGGCCGCTCACCGACATCGTGGACGCCATACACAAATTGAGAATGAATGGGATTTCCATCGATGTTTACGAGGAGATCCAAAGAGACAAGGAAGCAGAAGAACGCAAAATCGCCCTGCGCAAACAACTGGAAGAACGCTTGGTGGCAATAGAGCAAGATGTCTCGAAGCTGCGCCAAGATAATGCCGCTCTAGGTGAGGACCGTCATTGGTCGCTCTGGGGCGAAGGTCGAATTAAAGCCGATGCGCAGGAACAGATCGCGCGGAACGACATTCTCCTGCAAGAAAAGCAGCAGGCGCTGGGCGCGCTTCAGGATGAGATCGTCGAGACGCAAGAGAAGGCGGCGAATGAGTCGCAATTTGACGAGTTCGCCACGGAAAAGGCCGCATTGCGCGAGTTGCTCGACCTCTCGTCGGAAGCGCATACCGAACGCCAAAAATCCATCGTCGAAGCCGCTGAAACCTACATCGAGACAACCGAAGAGCGGGTTGGCACGGTCTTGGGTCATCTCGGTAGAATGAGCGACCAGACCGAGCGTTTGACAAATGCCAATTTCCAGATCCGCACAGCCTATGCGATCTTGACGGATGCCACCGACGATGCCCAAGCGCTCAACCAAGACAAACGGGACGATCTTAAAGGCAAGAAATCGTCGGGCTCCGCCATCGAGAATATGAAAATCGAGGAAACAGAGCGCCATCTGGAAGACCATATCGCAGCGCTCGGCAAGTCGAATATCGACACGACACGGGTCCTGGCGGACCTCACGCAGTCTGGAGAGCGCGTTCGGACCATGAAGCAGAGCAATGATGATCAGGAAAGCAACATGCGATCCCTGCATACAACGGGTGTCGCCAGTATTGCGGACCATCTCAGCACGACCCTGCAAACCGTATCCGCCGCAGCCCTGGGCGAGGCTTCTGCTGCCGCAAGAGACTCGATGACGCGAATGAGGGACTTCACGACAGACATTTCGACCAAGGAGGCTTTCCGCGTTGCCGGCGGGATGCAGTCGACCAATGAAGGCCTCGCCAAGGCGCTCGATGATCTAGCACACTTTGGCGACATGATCACGACGATCAAGTCCATCCGAAGGGAAGGCCTGGAGGAAAACAAGCGAATCCTGGCCGACATGCAGAACAAAGCGGAATCTGTTCATGAAGAAATCCGCGAGGCCAATGCCTTGGCTGCGGATATCGTGGCGGGGAAAGGCGGCACGGCGACGTCTGATGATGAACCGGAAAACGCTTCGGAAGCTGAACAACCGGATCAAGCGCCGGCACCCAATCCCTTCGGAATGGGCTAACGCCGGGTAGGTCAGCACCCACAGTATCGAGGCGCCTAAGAGCCCCTTCGGACAGAGAAGATATGATCACGCAAAATGCGAGACATTTCCTCGTTCCCGGTCGTGAATATTTGGCACAGACGCCGAACTTCAAGCTCGTTGGCCGGGATCAGGAACTCGAGAAGCTCTCTGGTATTCTCATGCGCAAAGACGCCAGCAATGCCCTTGTCGTCGGTGCGGGCGGTGTTGGCTGTTCCGCTCTATGTCTCGGGCTTCAAGCCAAGAAAGAGAACCCCGATGCACCCTTCGATATCGTAGGCAAGCGTATCTATTGGCTCGATACGGATGGTCTCTTTGCCTCGGGCGACTATGAGGCCATCAATACAAGCTTTCAAAAGCTGATGCAGACTCTGGCACGCACCGCCAATCGTGACACGGTTCTGGTCATCGAGGATATGCGCGTCTTCATCGATGCCGCGCGCAGCAATAACTGCTCCCATTTCATGAACTCGCTCATGCGTGAATTACGCCGGGGGCGCTTCCAAGCGGTGCTGGAGACACGAGATCAAGATCTCGATATCGTCCTCAAGTCACATTCCGACATGTACGAAATTTTCACGATGGTCGATGTGCAGGAGCCGAAAGACGAACCCCTGCACGAGATCGTCGCTCATGCCTCCAAGGAACTTCAAGAGCATCATCAAATCAACATTGGCGAAGAAGCGATTGCCGCGGCTATCGACCTGACAACGAAATATCGGGTTCGCGATATGAGCTTGAGCCGCGCACAACCCGAACGGGCCATCAACCTCATTGACCGGTCACTGGTCGCCTATCGGCAAGAAGCCCATTCATGCCCGCCGGCGATACGGCAAAAGCAACAGCAACTTGACCAGATCTTGGAGAGACAGGCTGGTGAGAGAGCTGACGAAGTCAATGAGGCAGGTCTGATCGCCTTGAAGTCAGAACTGGAAAGTGCCTTAGCCGATATGAAGCGCGCCTGGGAAACCGACCAAAAGCAATTGCGACATTATGCCAATCAGCAACGCCAGGGTGAAGAGCTGCTGCTCGAACTTCAAGATGAGCTTGCTACGAGAAAGGACTATGAGAAAAGCCTGCGGGATGAAGCTGAGCAATCACCTGATGATGCGTCAGGGTCATCGAACAAGCCGATGTTTCAGGACCTGTCGGCGCAAATGGCGGAAGCTGGCTTTGGCTCTTCCGAGGTTCAAGAATTACAGCAAAAGATCGCTGTGGCAGAGGAACTCGTTGCAGAGAACGGTGGTAACTTTGCAGAGCTGACAGCGAGAATTAATGGTGAGCTTCGATTGGAGGCTCAGCATGTTCTCAGCCAGTTCAGCAAGATTTCAGGCATATCCACGGATAAGCTGAGTGAGAATGAGCGGGAGAAACTTCTAAGCCTCGATCGTCTATTGAAAGAGCAAGTGTACGGGCAGGATCATGCTGTGGACGCGGTTGCCAATGCTGTTCGTGTTGCGCGTGCTGGGCTGCAGGATCCCAATAAACCGGAATCCGCCTTTTTGTTTCTTGGCCCTTCAGGTGTTGGCAAGACGGAGATTGCAAAGGCTCTTGCAAGAATCTTGAAGGGCGATGAGAAAGCCTTGTTCCGATTAGATATGTCGGAATATATGGAAAAGCACTCTGTCGCCAAGCTTATCGGCGCGCCACCTGGCTATGATGGATTTGAGCAAGGCGGCATCCTGACCAATGCGATGCGCCTTAATCCCCATCGGATCATTCTCTTCGATGAAATTGAAAAGGCCCATCCGGATGTCTTCAATGTTCTGTTGCAGATTCTGGACGATGGCCGCTTGACGGATAATCGTGGTCTAACCGTCCAATTCGGTCACGCGAATATCATCATGACAACCAATCTGGGCCAGGGGCCGCTCCTGGATATCAGTCTTTCCTTCGACGAAGCGAGCGTGATCGCCAAGGAGAGCCTTGATGACACCTACCGACCGGAGTTCCTAAATCGCTTCAACGGGCGGGAGAATATTATCGCGTTCAACCGCCTCGATCTCGATGTCGTCCAGCAAATCGCAAGGCGGGAAATTGGCAAGCTGAATGGGCGCATCGCCGAGCAGGTCAAGATACAGATATCCATGAGCGATGAGACATTGAGAACCATCTGCCAGTCTCAGTACAACCCGACCATAGGTGCTCGGGGCATTCCGGGATTCTTCAATGCCAAGATTTATCCCGCTATTGCTCGGCAGATCCTAGGCGAAGACCAGCCTGAAGGTGTGATGGAAGTTCATTACGATCGGGAGAGCCAATCGATAGCCGTCGATGAACCTGCGCCCAAGCCGGATCTCGTCACGGCACAAAGTGGTACCGGCTGATCGTCAAAAGATTTCTCCTGGAAAGAAACCGATGCTTGCAAGAATGAGGAGTTTGTTATTCGGACATGATCGGCGAAAAGCTCCCCCGGAATCGGAAAAAACCAACAAGCTTCAGGACGATCCCCTCCTTCGGCGGATCGAGCTCGCGAGAAGGAATGCCGAAATTGGTCAAAAAGAAGTCGAGAGAGCGACGCAAGAGGAAAGAGCGCCAGCCGAGCAAGTCCTGGATATCACCGGCATTGGCAATCGTTACATTGATCTCCGGAAAATCTACGAAGGTATTGTCGGGATTTGGAATAAGCCTCTCAACCCTTTCTCCTATATCGTTAATCCCCTTTTTCGGCTCTATTCGAGATGGTGCCAAAGGATTTTTAGGCGCTACGCTTATGACAAGCAGGGCACCTACATCAAAAATGGCACGCTGAAGGCGGTCATGATGATCGCCGTGATCACAGCGGCCGTCGTCTATATAACACCGTCGTTGATAAAGCTGGTCTACGATGGAATCATAATAGATACGTTCTCATATGAAGGAACGCGCTATTTTCGTGCGCCCATCCAAATTTCCGAAGACGACAATATCTGGAGCGTTTCATCTTGTAGCAAGCTTCCCTGCAGGGCCCAGATCGATAGTATAGAGTTTAGGATGCGCGATAGTGCCTATTTGGACCTGAAGAGAATGTTGGTCGTTGGCGAGGTCCATGATCCCGGCGAACTTGCCGGTGGATTTCCCTCCGAACAGAACGCTTGCAACTTTAAGGCTGCAGGCAGGCGCATTAAAATTCCTTTTGCACCGATATCATGGGGTTTCTATGCCAATATTCACGATGCTTTTTGCGATTCCGTGATCGATGAAAATAGACATACGGTATTGGAAGAGCTGGAAGCGATGCGTTTAGCAGGGAAGGGCTTTCCAAGCATAGTCGAACGGGAGACCCGCTAGCACAGGTCTCGATGGCGGTTTGGTGCACTAAATTTGTCTTTATGGCATAGAGGCTTTCGAAATTTGCCTTACCATCCGGGACTTCCTCTCCATGCCGCATAAGAGCTTGTGTGGGAAGTCCCATTTTGGCCAGCCGAGGCGAAAAGGGACTTCCCACACAAGCTCATATCAAACGTATCGGCATCCGCAAGGCGAAGGTCGCTGTCGCACGAAAACTCGCCGTCATTCTGCACCGGATGTGGATCGACGGCACGGACTTCCGATGGACGTCAAAGGAGACCATTAAACAACCGGCACAACAGGACACCAAGTTCCGCGATCCTGCGGAGAAAGATGTCCCTGCCGGGACGATGGCGGTGGTGAGATCGCCCCTGGCCTTGCGAAGCTCAAACGATCCAAGCGCGCTTTACACATTGATCCACCCACGTCAGTCGCCGCCATCATCCGGAGGAAATGAACCTACCGCGGAGAGAACTATGGATCCGGCAAGGACAAAGGAACAGAGCTTGACAACAACACCCGGAATTAGAGAACAGCCAGGGTCAGACCTTGCCGGTAGAGCCAGTTATCGCCAATGCCTGCTTCTCCCAGGCAAAGCGGTCTGAAGGGCGGGGTGATCACTTTCTGGACGCCTTCGAACTCGGCCGAGATCGCGTGGCTAAGGTCCGTTTATCGACCCAACACCGGGAGCAAGCGGTGGCCTGATGGGGTGGCTCTAGAGTGCCAATTTTGTTGATTTAGTCGGTTATTGACTGCGCCAGTCCGAAGTGATTCGTTCTTCTCAGCAGAGCGTTTGGGAGAACGGAACGATGATGGGCAGGCAGGCGTCACCGGCGCGTCTCTTTTACGATTTTAGCCTCGATGAGCATGTCCCTGCAGATCACCTTCTTCGCCAGATCGATGTTTTCGTCGATCTCGAGAGCATCAGGCAGGATTTGAAGCCTTATTATAGCTCGATCGGTCGGCCTTCGATCGATCCTGAGCTGATGATCCGGATGCTGATCATCGGCTATTGTCTCGGTATCCGCTCCGAGCGGCGCCTATGCGAGGAGGTTCATCTGAACCTCGCTTATCGATGGTTTGCAGGCCTCGGTCTGGATGGCAAGGTGCCGGATCATTCGACGTTTTCGCGTAATCGTCATGGCCGTTTTCGAGAGAGTGATCTTCTTCGACGCGTGTTCGAGAAGATGGTGCAGTGCTGCATCGACGAAGGGCTTGTCGGCGGCGAAGGGTTCGCCGTCGATGCCAGCCTGATCCAGGCTGATGCCAACAAGCAACGTTCTATCCCAGGCAAGGAGTGGGATCCTGCCGACCTTCCACCGGATGCGCTGCAGGCGGTGAAAGACTATCTCTCGACACTCGATGATGCCGCCTTTGGTGCGGCGAGCGAGGTCGTGCCGAAGTTCGTCTCGCCATCAGACCCTGGCGCTCAGTGGACTGGGGCTCATCGTGGTCCTGCATTCTTCGCTTACGCCACCAACTATCTAATCGACACCGACAACGCCATCATCGTCGATGTCGAAGCGACACGGACGATCCGCCAGGCCGAGGTCGGCGCAGCCCGCACCATGATCGAACGGGTGAACGATCGCTTCGATCTCTACCCAGAACGTCTTGCCGGCGACAGCGCTTACGGTGCTGCGGAGATGGTTGGCTGGTTGGTGGAAGAGCGAGGGATCGAGCCGCATGTCGCGATCATCGACAAGTCCGAGCGCAAGGATGGAACCTTCTCGCGCAGCGACTTTTTCTATGATCAGGAGGACGACGTTTACATCTGTCCTGACAACAAGGTGCTGACCACCACAGGAACGCTGGTGAACGACGGTGCCACCATGCTGTACCGTGCGAGCAATGCGGATTGTTCGGCCTGCCCGTTGAAAGCTGAATGCTGCCCGAAAGCGCCCGCTCGCAAAATCCCTCGCTCCGTTCATGAACGTGCAAAAGACATGGCGCGAGCGATCGCCGAGACTGATGCCGGCGAAGCCTCAAGAAAGGATCGCAAGAAGGTCGAGATGCTGTTCGCCCATTTGAAACGCATTCTCAAGCTCGGCCGGCTTCGGCTACGCGGACCGTGCGGTGCCAGCGATGAATTTCTCCTCGCCGCCACCGCTCAGAACCTCCGAAAACTCGCCAAGCTCAGACCGAAACTCGAACCAACCGCAGCTTTGGCATAACAACAAAGGAGATTTGAGCGATTATGGATGCGAAGACGTAAAAAAACTGGGTGGAAGCCCGGCGCCAAGCCCATGACTTCGCCTCACGTCGAGCGACGCCTGCTCAAAAACAAACGACTAAATCAACAAAATCTGCCAGGAGGATGCATTGGCAAGGCTCGATCGAAATGATCCGGTTCGCATCCGATTACCAATCGCGGACCATGAGCAAGCGTCGACTAGAATGACGGGCTGGTGATCAGATCTTTTGGCATGATTTCAGTGACAATATAATCAAAGACATGTTTTTGGCAGTTTCTGTGTAGGTGGACAAAACTATCATGGTTAGCTATCCAAATTGGGCAATCGGATCAATAAGGCCTTCTTATTTAGAAGCCGTGAGTAAAGCGCAATGATTCTAACCTCAGTTTGGATCTTGAGGATTACTGGGATATTTTTTGGACTTATATCATGGATGACGTTTTGCTCAGAGGAAATAATAGATTACTCATTTGAGAAAAGTTTGAGAATTGAGAAAATATTTCAGCTTGCAGCAGAAAAGGCTGAAAACTTCAAACGGACTCATGGCCGTTATCCGAATAGCACAGAGTTCGAGAATTGGAGGAATGAGCTAACGCAATTTGGGCTTTACGGCGAGATAATCGACTATCAAACGAAGGGGTTCCGTGACGAAGTTTTGACCGACTTCGGCCAACCTAAAGGAGATGTGTTCGTTTTACATATATGGAGGGGAGAATGGTCTGAGTATTATGCATCTTGGTCAAGCCAAAGCTCACTGCCAAAGTCAAGATCTGATTATTATGAAACAGGAAACAGATATTTTGATACTGCAATTCTGCTTTTTCTCGGAGTTTTCTTATTTGTGAGCGCAGTTCTGCTTAAAAAGCTAAGATATACAACAAG
The DNA here is from genome assembly GCA_965204405.1 of Geminicoccaceae bacterium. Classification (GTDB taxonomy): domain Bacteria; phylum Pseudomonadota; class Alphaproteobacteria; order Geminicoccales; family Geminicoccaceae; genus JANQPX01. Next base: position 1,189,502 of record CBDBEN010000005.1, on the reverse strand, counting down.
ATTAGGTAACTGGGGTTAATGTCTTGAGCGCCATCGACCTCGCCCGGCTATCACAAAATAGCAATGGCCGTTCAGGTCTGATTGCCATCAACCCAATGTTGGTACAATGCACCGCTATAAAACGGTTTGCTTAATGTACCGAGAGTCTGCAAGGGGTCATACCACGCCATAAGGTGGTCTGCACAGCGTGCCAGTTGCTGGGTATGGAAGCGGTCCTTCGATCGCGCCGGCCGCGTTTTCTGCAGCTATGCTCGGCAGCTGCGGACCTTCCCGATGAAAAAGCGGGGCGCGTAAAGAGGGCCGGGGCCAGACACCTGTCACCAGGGCTCTATTGCTATAACTTTTTGATAGTTGGCTAATCAAGCAACGCAACCGTGCCGAGAACAGCAGCAGGCAGGTATTTCTTGCATTCCGTTTGGCCAAGGTCGATCGAAACGCCGCTTCTGAACTTGAAATGTAAGCGCTTGGCGATCAGTACGTTGCAAGAGGCGATTGGTGTGATCGCATTGGAGCTTTGGGACAGCAACTGTCCTTCTGGCAAATAAATCGTGCCATGCAACTCGGTCGGCGCCTTGCTATCCCATACATGCTTGCCGCTATAGTTCCGATCCTGAAACACCAAAATGCCCGTCATGTTACCGCTAGTCGGCGCGGTAAGTGTCAGCGAGCTATTGTCATCAAATCGAATGAGGGCATCGTCACCTGTCAAAAAGAACGTGACACCGTCACCCCTTACCTTGGATGTGTCGAGGATCGAGAGCGGACCATCCTTGATGACATAGACACCGGAGGCGAGCGTCAAATTGGAATCTCCTTTGACCGAGAGGCCACCGCAATAGACTCCAGGCTGGAGGTTACCATGGTGGGCGTCGAAGATGCTATCGTGGTGATCACAGCCTCCAACAGCAGGCGGTTCCAAATCAGCCAACGGATCAGGCTGTGGCGGACAGCCAAGGGTCGGGTCCGGCGAAATGCTCGCCCAGCCACTAAGATAGGCGCCGCCGGTAACACACAGGCCGCTAGCCAGGAACTTGCTCCCAAGCCAAATACGAAACGCGTATCTGTGGCGAGAGTTGACCTGCACAGTGCAATTGAGCGCTTCGATGTCCGCGGCGATGTCCATACCCAGCCCGTCGGCTTCATCCTGCTCCAATGCCAGAATGCACATGGCCGATCGCTTTCCAGCCACAGCACTGGCCGCGATGTCCATCATTTCGCTGCCGAAGATTGCTGCAAAGACCGTGCTAACGGCATTGCCGTTGGTTTTGGACAGGCGAGCCGTTACCTTGATCGCGCTCGGTCCTTGCCCATCGGCATTGATCGCTCGACCCTCTGGGTCCCAATGACCAAATTCAAGATCTTCAGCGCTGACGACATCGCCAAACCCGGGCATATTAATCGCGGCATAATGATATGCGGCCTCTCGGGCCGCATCGACGTCAGGAAGATTGACCGCGGCAGCGAGCGCAGCAGCATCGGCAGTAAGCTGCAACTGATCCTTGAAGGCATAGGCCCGAGCCACGTCCACCGCAATAGCGCCACCAGCAGTCGTGATCAGCAGGATGGCAGCCATAATCGGAAGCATTGAACCCTGTTGATTCGACGCAAACTTTCGAAGTACTGGCAGACACATTAACCAAGTTGTTCCTGACATACTTGTGCTCGCTGCTTTCCGAATTATTGGTCAATTAAGATGTGCATTTTATGCAACTTTTCTAAATAAATAGTTAAGGTTTGAGAAAGAACTATCTCCTGGCCATTTCCACCTTCTGTGCGATGGCCGATCAAACCTTGGCTACGGCTAAATTGTTAACCGTCGCGGGTGTGGTGCATACATTGCTATATTTTCGGAAGAAGTCGTCGATCGGCTGCGGCTTACCATACAGAAAGCCCTGGGCTTGCTCACAGCCCAGGGCGATGAGCCGATCCCGTTGAGCTTCAGTCTCGACGCCTTCAGCAATTGTTCGAAAGCCGAAGGCCTGACTCATCATCACCACCGCACGAACAATGCTATGATCGCCCTTGTCATGTTCAAGATCATGAACGAAGGCTTTATCGATTTTCACCTTATGAACACGAAACCGCTTCAGATAGCTAAGCGATGAGTAGCCGGTGCCGAAATCGTCGATCGCCAGCTTGACACCCATGGCATCGAGTTCTCCCAAAGTGGCGATGGCCAATTGATGGTCGCGCATCAGCAAACCCTCCGTGATCTCCAATTCCAAATTCTCTGGTGGGAGGCCGGTTTGATCGAGAACATCAACAACTTCACGTACAAGATTCTGGTGCGTGAACTGCGCCGGCGATACATTGACCGCGATCCGACCATCACCGAAGACCGAGGACCATTCCCTTGCCGATCGGCAGGCAGTCTCCAAAACCCAACGGCCCAATGGAAGAATCAATCCGGTTTCCTCAGCGACAGGGACGAAGATATCTGGCCCGATGGGGCCATGCTCTGGATGTTCCCATCTCAGGAGTGCTTCGCCACCGACAATGCGACCGCTGTTGAAGTCGACCTGCGGCTGGACATAGAGGTCCAGAGAGCCTCTCTCCAAAGCCAGCTTAAGATCTTGCTCCAATTGGTGTTTTCGTCTCAGTCGCTCACCCATTCCAGGATGATATCGGACCGCACAATCACCCTCGGCAGCCTTGGCAGCATAAAGAGCCAGATCAGCAGCCTTCATGAGCTCTTCTACGGTAGTTCCATCGCCGGGAAACTGTGCGATGCCGATACTGGTACCGACGACAAATTCGAAACCCGAAACATTGAGCGGCTTCTTCATCACGGCAAGCAAACGATCGGACAATACTTCACAATCTTTATCGGTTATATCACGACCACAATGAACGATGCCAAACTCATCGCCTCCCAGTCGGGCGACCACATCGGTGTGGCGAAGCTCGCCACTCAAACGCTTACCTATGGCGACGATAAGTGCATCACCAACGTCATGGCCAAAAGTATCGTTGATGTCTTTGAAGCCATCGAGATCCATGACCAAAAGAATACCTTGCCTGTCTTCGAGCCGGTCTCCCTCGAGCATGGCTCGAAGTCGCTCTTGCAGGAAGGGCCGGTTGGACAATCCGGTCAGATGATCATGTTCGGCCAGGAATCGAATGTGCCCTTCCTGTTGCACTTCGTCTGAAATGTCGGTGCAACTTCCCCGGAAGCCAATAAATTGACCGGCGTCATCAAAAGCTGGATTGCCCGAGATCCGTAAGAATCTCTGCTCATCATCGAAACCGAACAAAAGATTGCGGAAAGGTTGCCGTCGAGCGATCGCCTCATCGAGAAGTGAGGTGTCGCACTGTTTGTTTGGCTCCGCGATGAGATTGCTCACAGGCTGCCCATGATAGCGACTTGCAGGGATGCCCGAAAAGGCCTCAATATGATCCGAAACAAAGGTCAGCGCCACCTTTGCGTCGGTTTCCCAAAGCCAATCGGATGCTGTCTCTGCAAAGTCCTGAAAGCGGCCACGATCAGCGCGCACAGCGGATTCTGCCTTACGAGCGACACGTGCTTCGACCGACACCAACGTTAAAAAGATGGCCCCGCCACCAATCATCGCGATGAGGAGATAGCGATTCACACCAATCAAACTCGAGGCATTGGCTAGATCCCGCTTCTGCAATTCTAACCTGATGTGCGTAAGATTGACCGTAAGTCGTTGCAGATCGGTTAACCACGGACCGAGGATCGACTTCACGGTCAAAAGCAACGCCAAGTCGCCGTGTGCATCGCGATTGTTTCCCAGCAAGGCTTCAATCCTGCTGAGTGCGTCGGCGAAATCGGCCCGGAGATCTTGTTTTCCAGGCATAGCCTGCACGTTCGGACTTCGGTCATCGATATTGAGGAAAGCAGCGGCATTCTTGAGATCACCAAGGTGCCGACGGATATCGGCCATACTCGTCGCATCGTTACCGGCGATATGCTCACTAAGTGCTAGGAGAAACTGATAACTTCGGCTTTCGGTTTGTTGGGTCGTCCAGGCATCCACCCTTGCGTGGCGGACGAGATCGTCGGCCTTACCGTCTAGCGCATCGAGCGTTGCCCATGCCACTGCCGCACCGATCAGAAGCGCGATCGCGAGAAGGGCATGTGAGCCGCGACGGATAGGTTTGAGATTCAAAATGCCAGCCCTGGCGCCTACGATCGATGCCGAATTTGATGCCAAAAACACAGCCTATAAGGGGCAGGTTAAAAAGGTTCTAACCGCAGATCTGATAATCATCGGACGACTGTAATTTACAATCAAAACATGCATAAATATGAATTAGTTTCAATCTTTGATGTCTATCTTCGATCTGGGAAAAAAGGTCTCACGCAAACATACGATGGTCAGCTTTGGATCAACAATGTCCGGAAACACCCCACTTCGTAGTGCGGGCAATGTGTTGATTTTCGCTGAGATTTGACCCGTGATTTTCATCGAGAACTGACCCGGGTTCAGGGTGTTATGTTCCTTCTGTTTGGACGTTGGTCAAGTGACGAACGATCTCCTTTTTTGTTGTTCCCTTAGCCGTGCTTGCTTTGAACCTGAAGCTGCCGTTTCCGGTTTCGAGGATGTGGCAATGATGGGTGAGCCGATCGAGGAGGGCTGTTGTCATTTTGGTGTCGCCGAAGACGTTTCCCCATTCGCTGAAGCTGAGATTGGTGGTGATGGCGACGCTGGTACGCTCGTAGAGTTTGCTGAGCAGGTGGAATAGCAAGGCGCCGCCTGAGGGGCTGAATGGGAGGTATCCGAGTTCGTCCAGGATGACGAGATCGAGGCGCAGCAAGCGTTCAGCCAGCTGCCCTGCCTTGTTCAGGGTCTTTTCCTGTTCGAGGGCGTTGACCAAATCGACCGTGGAGAAGAAGCGAACCTTTTTGCGGTGATGGACTGCTACGGCAAGCCCAAGATCTTCAACACTGATCAGGGCAGCCAGTTCACCGGCGACGCCTTCACCACCGTCCTGCTCGATGCCAAGATCAAGATCAGCATGGACGGCAAGGGTCGATGGATGGACAACGTCTTCATTGAGCGTCTGTGGCGGTCGCTGAAATATGAGGAGGTCTATTTGCACGCCTACGAGACGGTGGCCGAAGCAAAAGCCGGCATCGGATCTTGGATCCGTTTCTATAACGTGTCGCGTCCACACCAGGCTTTGGGCTATCGTACGCCAACCAAGATTTTCGCCGGCAGCGCCGGGGCTGTGGGGATGTGGATAACACTCACGCGTTACCCACATCCCCACAGCTAACAACAGTAGGATTACACCTTAGCTGATCAAAAAGCTGTCCAAACAAACCAGACCACCTCAATCGACGATGCAGATCACGATTGGAGCGCAGGTTTTGCGAAGCCGATAGAGAGCGGATGGCAACAATTTCGGAGGTGTTGTTTTAGGTGTTGTTCTGAAAACAACAGGAAGAAGCCCGCACCTGCTTGATTCTGCTGGGAAATTTCGCCCCGCTCTGTCCTGACCTCGCTCGGACCCTTCGTTGTGCGGGCGAGGTCAGGACAGAGCGGGGCGAAAGGAGGGTCAGTGGTACGGGTGCGGGCAAAAAGAAAAAAGAGAAGAAAATTACAAAAGGAAGATGGAAAAACAAGAAAATAGGAAAGAAAAAACAACAGAGGCAAAAAGTTAAAATACAGAAAAAGAGATAAGGAGGCAGATAAGATATTAACAATGTAAAGATGAAAAATAGAAATTAAAGAGGCGGAGAAAAGGTTCAAATCTGAATCAACAAAAACCGAGGATGAAAAAAACAAAAAAGGCATGAACGATTCGACGTCAGTGAGCGTCTCCAAATATAGAGGCGGCATGGTCTTGAGGATCGTGCCGCGATGTCTCAACGAATGGAGGCGGCAATGGCGACAGAGCCGGGCGGCCAGGACTCTCAGGTCTATGTCGCGATACTGATCTCGTTTTTTGTGATCACTGTGCTGGCAATCCTCAGGCCGATCGATGTGGCCGTGGCGCTGGCAACGATCGTAATCGGCATCATCGCCGGTTTGGGGCAGGTCGGTGGCGTAATCCGTCCTGCCATCGGCGGGGCTTTCTTCCTAATCTGCGGCTACCTCCTGTTGCGCCGATAAAAGGACCGGAGACTAGAGGTATGGAGGCTCTTCACGAAATCCAAGCCGCCCATTTCCTGGGCTACCGACGGATATCAGATTTTCGGTGGGATCTGAAACAGGGTCATATTCCGAGAGCCGATCGCGAACTGCCTAGCGGTCCCGTATAGTCACGTGCGCGGCTACAGTCTTGGCTTGATCACGATCAAAGCGCACTATCAGTTCTGGATGAAAGGAATGAGGCTCTTCGGAGGGTCGCCGGTGACCAGAGCAAGAATCCGCTATCTCGTACGTAAAAAGATCAAAGGCCATATCTATCTATATTGGCAGCCTGGGCCCGACCTCAGAGACGCGGGCTGGAAAGCACGACGGCTGGCTGATAACTTTTCGGAAGCGGTTGTCGAAGCTGAACGGCTAAATGCCGATGTCGATAGATGGCGACGCGATTGCGGATGCCCGCAATAGTTACACCGGCAAGATGCTGACCGATGGCCAGTTCGAGGAAAGCTGGGCACTGGCCGGTGTGATGGAACGCAGCATCCGTACCTCCGGCTCTTTCGTCGAAAAGCTAGGTGACTATTCCCATGCCTTTGCCCGCGCCGAAAAGTTCGATGCGATCAAGGGTGAAGCCATCATCCGCGACATTTTCAAGGAACGTTACGGTCTGTCGATGAACCAGATGCGCGAAGGACTATTGGCTCGGGAAGTCGAAATTGACGACACAATCAGGGAACAGGCGATCGACCACGCCTGGAATCTGGAGTCGTTGATCCGTGATGGTGAAACGATGCCATTTTACAAAGCTTTCGATCATGAAGCAGGACAAATGGCCAGGACATTCGGCATCACGCAGATCGGGGCCAAAAACATAATGAAGAAGGCTTACGAGGAAATTGAAGGCCAGGATTTATACAAGACCGGAAAGGACTGGGAAGAAAAGTATCATCTCCCCAAACGCGAAGCCGACAGACACGCACGCGAGGCCGCGCGCGAGGAACGGCAGATGGCACGTTCCCGGTAAGAAATCGTCATGTTCCCGGCACAATGAAACCAGATTCATCGCCGACCATTGGGCCTGAACCGATGACAACCGGATGGAGAAAGCGAAACGGAGATGACACATGACAGACATTCCAGACAGCCCCGCTCAGCCGACGGAAGGCAACACCGACGATCCCGACCGACCGCCGGGGCTGTCCATCGACTGGCAGTTGTACGAACACTATCTCGAAGACTCCAGCCTATCGGACGAAGACAAGCGCGCGCTCATCGAAACACTGTGGTCGATCATGGTCAGCTTCGTCGATCTTGGCTTCCGGATTTCGCCAACGCGCGAAATCTGTGGGGAAATCGATCCTCTCGCCGCTTTGGCAAAAAAATCCATCGGAAGTGTGATAAAGTTGGAGAATACCAACAAGAAATTTAACGAAGCTGCTGATGGGTCGTCCCCCACCTGCGGAGAAGGAGTCGTCAATGAACCATAACGAACAAATCATTAAAGAAGCCGTGATCTACGCCCGTGTCTCCAGCACCAAACAGGTCACACAGGGTGACGGCCTGAACTCGCAGGATACACGCTGCCGCGAATACGCGAAGTATAAAGGCTACGCAGTCATAGAAACATTCTCGGACGATATGTCAGGATCGCTGATCACCCGTCCGGGTATGCAAGCGATGTTGAAATTCCTGCGCAAGCGCAAGAAGACCGGCACGGTTGTCATTATCGATGACATCAGCAGATTGGCACGCGGCATCGAAGCGCATTTGCAGCTGCGTAGTGCCTTGAATGACGCCGGAGGAAAACTCGAAAGCCCGTCGATCGAATTCGGCGAGGACTCCGACTCCATCCTTGTCGAGAATTTGTTGGCCAGTGTCTCGCAGCATCAACGCCAAAAGACCGGTGAGCAAACTATCAACCGCATGCGGGCACGCAGTCTCGGTGGCTATTGGGTGTTTCAAGCACCGATCGGTTACCAATACGTGCGCAAAGCCGGTCATGGCAAAGTTCTCGTCCGGCATGAGCCTTATGCAACGATGTTGCAGGAGGCATTTGAAGGCTTCGCGACAGGGCGCTTTGAAACGCAGGTCGAAGTGAAGCGCTTTCTCGAAAGCTGCCCTGAATTTCCTAAAGACACCAAGTCCGGTGAAATTCGTAACCAGCGCATCACGGATTGGCTGACACGTCCGATTTATGCCGGATATATCGAAGTGCCAAACTGGAATGTTTCATTGCGCAAAGGCCAGCATGAAGCACTGATCAGCTTCGAGACCTTCCAGAAGATTCAAGACCGTTTGACAGCAGGAGCCAAGGCACCGGCCCGCAAGAATATCAGCGAAGACTTTCCCTTGCGTGGCTTTGTCCTCTGCCATGATTGCAGCAAGCCACTGACGGCCTGCTGGTCAAAGAGCAAGACAGGCAAGAAACATCCTTACTATCTCTGCCCAACAAAGGGCTGCACAAGCTATCGCAAGTCCATCCGCCGCGATGTGCTGGAAGGCGAATTCATTGATCTCCTGCACACGCTCCAGCCGACAGAGAGCTTGTTCGATCTCGCAAAGACAATGTTTAAAGACATCTGGACGCAACGGCAGGCACAGGCCGATGTCTGGCTTGCCCGCCAAAAACGCTATGCGGACAAAATCGACAAACAAATCGAAGGCATATTGGATCGTATCGTTGATTCTGACAATCCTGCTGTCGTCACGGCCTACGAAGCCCGTATCACCAAACTTGAAAAGGAACGGCTCGTCATTGCCGAAAAGCTTCAAAATGGTGCCCGGCCTACGCATACCTTCGAGGATTTGTTCGAACTCGCTTTCAAATTTCTCCAAAACCCTTGGAAAATATGGGCTTCCGGCCAACTCACCCTGCAAAAAATGGTGCTTAGACTGGCCTTTTGTGAGCAAATCTCATACTGCCGGAATCAAGGACTTCGAACCCCAAATTTATCGTTACCATTCAAGGCGTTAGAGTCATTTCAAATGGGGGAAAGTAGAATGGTGACCCCGAGAGGATTCGAACCTCTGACCTACAGATTAGGAATCTGCCGCTCTATCCTGCTGAGCTACGGGGCCTTCAAAGGGGCAAGCATTGCTACCACTTTGACCATTATCAGAATCGTCAAGGCACGATCCCAACGACTTCATTTCTAACGTGAGCCTTCTCCCGGAGCAAGGCATGCGCTAATGATCGAGGTTATGAAACGCTGAGGCATCGAACCGAACGTAAGCGCATTTGCCTTCCGGGCGAGAAAATCAAGCACGAATCGAGGCAGCGTAGTGGGCCTGATCAGCCAGTACAGCACATCTCGACTTCACTCTCCAGAGCATCCACATCACGCGCGGTCAGCCTGCCGCAACGGATTGATCTGTACCAACTGAACGCCATTTTAGCCAAAGATCTTTTGCCAAGCCGTTCGGCCCGTCTCCAAAAGAATCGCTGGCCTTATGACGCCTATAACAACCTTGCTCATCGCTAAACCAGGACCTCACACATAGCATTTAGATATTGAGATCCAGCTCGTTACTGATCGTTATCAAGATGCTTTGGATATACAGCACGAAGGACCGTCAGGCTTTGATCAAAAGACTATCGGTTCCCTCCTGGATCAGGATCATTTGAGCCGGGTCACAACGGTCCGGATGCCCCAGCTAATCGGGATATCTCTGAGGTCCCGCGGACGGCCGGCTGCCAGAACGTCCAGTGCACTCGCCTTCTTGCCCGCTATGGTGATTTCACGATCGCTGATGACGACCCCACCAACGAAATGCTAGGCCGTGGTGATAAATCATCTGATCCAGATTGCGATGGCGGCGAATTTGACGAAGCCCATGAAGCTTGTAAGCGGTTGGTCGTTGCGCGCTGCGAACCATAAAAACTATTTGAGCTTGTTGAAAAACCTTTCAATGGTGTTGCGCTCTTTGTACAGTACCATGTCATAGGCACGCTGATGCTTGTGATGACGCCTTGGCGGGATGACCGGCTCAGCGCCAGCATCGAGGACGGAGTCCATCAAGCGATCGGCTCCATATGCTCTGTCCGCCAGTACAGTGCCAGGCTTGATACCGTCAATGAAGCCTTGCCCCTTGACCATGTCGTTTTCCTGGACGCGCCCACCCAAAAGGCGGCTGGGATTGCCTAAAGTATCGGCGGCAGCGGACGCTTGGTCGAAAAACTGCCCTTCGAGCGACCCAATCTCGGAGCTTTCTGGCCCCTTATTGATCGGCGCGATGGCCGCATGCTGATAGGCGTGAATGACCGTGCTGTCCAGCATCAGCCATTCGGGATTGGCGTCCTCACCCAACTGCTCAAACGTCTGCTAAGCCAGATCGCGCTTCAGCCATCGGTAGTAGCGCTGCTTACCAGCTTGAAAGCTTCCAAAATGCTCCGGCAGATTTTTCTATCTCACCCCCAAACAGGCGATCCAAAGCAATGCACTTATCAAACGCCGGTTGTCGGTCCTAGACCCACGCTTGCCATCTCGTCCCCTCGGAATCAGCGACAAAATCCGCGCTGGCCTGCTGGTGGCGATGACATTAAATAGATTGCCTTCCGGTCGTCCGATCACACTGTCATCTCGGATGAATCCATACTTGCCCGGCAGCATTCCAGCTGCAGTAGTCCAAGTGTTGGTGCACATACGGTTCATGGACTCGATTGCATCAGGCCCTGCGACTTCGATCTTGCCGAGAGTAGAGGCATCGAAAAGCCGAGCGACGTGCCGGCGCCTTGCATTCCCACGCTATGGCCTTCGCAATATCTTCGTTTGCTTTATGAAAGTAGCGCGCATAGCGCCAGAGTGAGACCGGCTCGAACACCCCACCTTGGGCCTCGGCCCAGCCATCAAGAGTGTTCTTGCGCGTAATCTCGGGATTGCCGGCAATCACACCGAAGGCGATCAGCGTGTAGGGCTGGCGAAAGGTCGTCAGCTCCACTTTGGACGGAGCCTTGTCCACGACATCGAAAGCGATTATCAGGCCATTCATGTTGGAAGTTCTGGCCCGAGCCTCTTAGCCCCTTTATCGACGCTCGCCGCGACCACCCCATACGCAGGGCCTGTTCGAGAAATACGAACAGCATGAGCCGTGCGGTCGCCAGAGCGAAGCTACGTCAGCGAAAGCATCGATCTCAGCCTGCCGATCCTGGCGGATCTGGTCGGTACTTGCTGGGCGGTCATCCGACAACTGATCGATTTGGTCGAGGCTCACGTTCTCGATACCGATCGGCTATATGCCGATGACACGCAGATCCGGGTGTTAGCCGAGAAAAACTGCAAGAAGGTGACTGCCTGTGCCTATGTCCGCAACGACCGGCACACCGGCACATCCGATCCCCGGACTGTTCGCGACCAGCTCTCACTCCGCTACTCGCGCACCCGCAAGGGCGAACATCTGCGCTATCTGAGCGACTTCGCCGGCGTTCTGCAGGCTGATGCCTTTCCGGCTTCAATCCGCTGCCCGATCCCACACGCAGGCAAGGACCAATCACGCTAGAGTATTTTTTAACCATATGGAATCGCGAGGGATTCCAAATTCAGCACTGATGTGATTCAAGATATGGGCTGGTTGAGGAGGCCAGCCTGTATGGCGAAATCTCTTTCGATGGATTTGCGCGAACGACTGATATCGGCTGTTGAGGGTGGGATGTCTCGGCGGTCGGCGGCAAAGCTTTTCAGCGTTGCGCCTTCGACCGCGATAAAGTGGGTCGATCAAAAGCGACGGACTGGCAGCGTTCGCCCACGCGCTCAAGGCGGCGACAATCACTCGCATCAGCTCGAAGCTCATGCCGACGAGATCGTGGTGCTGGTCCGTGAGACCAAGGACCTGACCCTGTCTCAACTGGCCTCGCATCTCGACGAAACCTATGGCGTGAAGGTCGCCAAGAGCACCATCTGGCATCTCCTGGATCGCCACGACATGACCTATAAAAAAACGGCGCACGCCACCGAACAGCAAAGGCCTGATGTCTTGCGCCGGCGGCAGGCCTGGTTCGACACCCAGATCGATCCCGAGCCGGAGAGGCTGGTGTTCATCGATGAAACAGGGGCGTCGACCAAGATGGCCAGGCTCTATGGGCGTTCGCCGCGTGGTGAACGCTGCCGGGCACCCGTGCCGCACGGTCATTGGAAAACCACGACCTTCGTCGGCGCGTTGCGTCTGGAAGGCATGACCGCGCCGATGATCCTCGATGGTGCCATGCACGGCACGGCTTTCCTCGCTTATGTCGAGCAGGTCCTGGCACCTACGCTCTCAGCCGGCGACATCGTCGTGATGGACAATCTGCCCGCTCACAAACCGGCCGCCATACGCCAGGCCATCGAACGCACCGGGGCAGAACTTCGCTTCCTGCCGCCCTACAGTCCTGACTTCAACCCGATCGAAATGGCCTTCTCGAAGTTCAAAGCCTTCCTCAAAAAGACCGCAGCACGAACCGTTGATGATCTCTGGAACGCTATCGCAGAGGCTATCGAACTGTTCACCCCGACAGAATGCGAAAACTACTTCGCCACCGCTGGATATGACCGCGAATGATCGGAAAATGCTCTAGTGCTGCGTTGGAGACACGCCAGGCGCGAGGCAAGACGCTGCTTTCGGCCTCGCCGATGGCCCTCGAGGCAGCCAAGCGGATCGACATCCAGTTCGATATCGAATTTGCTATCAACGGAGATCAACAACAGTGTTCAACTTATTGGGCCACGACTGCAAAGCCGTTGCCTGCAATATCAACCCTTCCCTTCCAGGCTGGCGAGCAGACCAGCACGTCAAACTACCATCATGACCGATAAGCCGGTCGCGACCACGCCCTTCGGCCTGATTGGCGGAGGCAACGTTGATGTCAAGTGGGGCGCTCAAGGTGATTGAGCTGTTTCGACTGGGCCTTTGACTGACCCAGCAAAGCGCTACATCTTTCTAAGGATAGGGATTTTGGCCAGTTTGATCACGCTGATGACGAGGCCGAAACTCACAGATGTCGAAGGGAGTGTTTTGGAATCCAAGATGCCGGGAAGGCCACGATAAAGGCGCTGTTGTAGACATGGACGCCGGTCGAGACTGAACTATGGGGGACTGTGATGGACGATTCGAAATGGGGAGCAGAAGATAAACGCGGCCACTGGACACCGAACGAACGGATAGAATATCCAGCCGTCTTTATCTGGCCGCCGCAGCTAGTTGGAATCGCAAAATGGCTGCCGGGCTATCTCTTTCCCTGGACCATATCCTATGCTGTGCTTACCTCCCTTGTTTGGTTCTTCCTGACACCCTCGATCGATCAGCTCAAAACGCTTTCAGCCGACTGGATCGGGTTGATCCTGCTGCGCAACCTTGGCCTTCATATCGCTATCGTGGGCGGCCAGCATTATTGGCTGTATCTCCGAAGAGCTCAGAATACATCGTTCAAATATAACCGTAGCTGGCCCGACGAACCCAAGTCGAGTTTCACATTCAACGATCAGACCAAGGACAACATATTCTGGTCCTTGTTAAGCGGCGTGCCGATCTGGACGGCTTGGGAAGTTCTAGCACTTTGGCTATATGCTAACGGCTATGTGGCGCAGCTCTCGTTCGCCCAAAGCCCCGTCTGGTTTCTAGTGCTTTGGTTCTTTGTGCCACTCTTGCATGAATTCCATTTCTACTGTGTTCACCGACTGCTCCACTGGCCGCCCCTTTATAAAGCCGCGCACAAGCTCCACCACCGCAACACCAATCCCGGGCCCTGGTCCGGCCTCTCTATGCACCCGATCGAGCATCTGCTCTACTTCTCCGGTTTTCTCATCTATTTCATCCTGCCTTCTCATCCGATCCATATGCTCAATGTCGGTCTGCTGGCGGGCCTTTCTCCTGCACAGGGGCATACCGGTTTCGATCGCGTGGTGACTGGTAACAACAGAAGCGTTCATCTGCCCTATTTCGCTCATTACCTTCACCATCGATATTTCGAGGTGAACTACGCCGACGGCTCGATTCCCCTAGACAAGTGGTTCGGCACTTTTCACGACGGATCCCCAGAAGCTGACGAGGCGCTCAAAAAAAGGCGCGTCGGACAGCGGTAAATATCCAATTGGTCGATGTCATGATTTACAGGCGGAAGCGCTGGATGTTGACGCATACACATGCCGAAGATCATGCCGGCCTTTTCTTGAACGGCGGCGGAGACAAGTTTTATTCGATTGCCGACATACGGAAGTTGGGTCAACCGACGATACAGCACAAGAAGCTTCAACATCAAAGCAGCTATTGTTGTGGTGGTTCCCAAAGTGGTTCGTTTCGATCACATGGTTTCCATGTGATGGTGGTCGGCTGCGGCGTGATTGATCGATAGCTTTTCTAGCATGTGAGGGTCAGCTTCTTTGGTCTGCGAGGCGATCCTTGAAACCCGATCCGGCCTGTCGGCGCCATCCACCTTGAAGAATGTCATGAGATCAGTGAGTTTGTTAGCTTGGTTGCGCAGAGCACGCGCGGATGCCGTGCTTTCCTCCACAAGCGCAGCATTCTGCTGGGTCATTTCCTCCATACTTGCTACTGAACTGTTGATCTCCTGCACACCAGACGCCTGCTCCTGAGATGCGGTGGAGATCCCCTGAACGATCGTCACGACTTCACCGATCGATTTAAGAATTTCAGTCAGAACTTCTCCAGTCTGGTTGACGAGCTTAACGCCATCCTTGACTTCGTCACTGCTGTCTTGGATCAGGACCTTGATATCGGAGGCTGCCCCGGCCGAGCGTTGTGCAAGCTGGCGAACTTCTTGGGCGACTACGGCGAAACTCTTGCCTGCCTCTCCCGCCCGAGCCGCTTCGACACTGGCATTGAGTGCCAACAGGTTAGTTTGAAAGGCAATTTCGTCGATGACGCCAATGATGTCGGTAATCTTTTGTGAGGATTGCTCGATCCTCCCCATGGCACCAACGGCATGCTCGACCACCTTGCCGCCTTGCCGGGCCGTGTTGTTGGCCGTGTCGGCAAGCTCCGTCGCACTCTTGGCATTCTCGGCATTCTCTTTGACGGTCGTCGCCATCCCGTCCGTCGAAGCAGCCGTAATTTCCAGATTGGCGGCAGCCTGCTCCGTGCGCCTCGAGAGATCTTCGGTGCCGCTGTTGATTTCAAGCGCGGCATTGTCGACCTCGGAGGTTACCGTTTGAATCTGCGCAACGATTCGAGCGAGTTGGTCCGCGGAACGATTAGCATGATTCTTCAGTTCCCCCAGCCTGCCCTGAAGATCAGCCTCGATCCGTTTGCTGAGATCACCTTCTGCGATGGCCTCGAGCATGATGGCAAGCTCATCCGTCGCCGTCCTAATGGCCGTGGTGAGTTCATTCATCCCAACCGCGAGTTTCCGGTTGACGCCTTCCACACCTTGAAGATCGACCTGCTGATCGAAATCACCCTGGCGCGCTGCAGCGATGACACGATCAATTTCGCTCTGGATCGCAAGGTCGACAGTGGCATCGGCCCACTCGATCACCAGGCCAAGGAAAGTTTCGCAATCATTGAAAACCGGGCTTACGGCGAGCTGCAAACGGCGCCCCGCCATGACAATCTCCAGGCGCCTGGTTTCTTTGAGACTGTTCTGCTCCGCCTTTATCCGGGCTAGATCTTCATGAAAAATGCCGATGTCAGACCCCATCAGACGGGCGGTATCCAAGTCGGGAAGCGCTTCTTGGATGGCAACCCTATGCTGTCTGAAAAATGCTTGCAGGGCGGAATTCGCATAGACAATCCTGCATTGACGGTTAGCGACCATGACCATGGTACTACAGCCATCCAGCGCCGATCTAAGTCGCACAGCTTCCAGGCCTTTTTGATACACTGTCCCCATTGAGCGAGCGAGCACGCCGATCTCATCCCCGCGGTCGGCGGCCGGCACATCAACGGTTTCCCCTTTAGCCATGCCGGTAACGGCGCCGACAATCCCCTGTAACGGTTGGACGATGCTGCGTGCTAGAAGCCAGCCGATTACCGAGAGCACGGCAATAGCTCCTCCGGTAATCACGAGAATGCGCCATGCGAGGCTTGTCGCAGGCACCATGATTTCGTCCCTCGCGATCTGACCGAGCAACGCCCAATGGACACCTGCAAAGTCCATGGGAGCAAAGGCGGCCATGACCGCGCGCCCCTCTGCATCGAGATCATCCATCACGCCGTGATCGCCATCCAGTGCCTTGCGTGCTGCCTTCATTTCGACTTTACGCTTCAGAATCGTTGATTCCTCGGCAAAGCGCGAGTCTGAACGCATCAAGAGATCCTGCCCGACCAAATATGTCTCGCCAGTCTCGCCTAAACCTGAGGCTTCTTGGAGAATCTCATCCAGGCGATCAATCGGCATTTTGAATGCCAGCACACCGAGCAGTTCGCCTTCATCATCCATAATCGGCGTCGAGATGAAACTTGCAGGTGCCCCTTCGCTCGGCGCATAGCGACGAAAGTCAAAGAAGGCTTGATAGCCTTCCGCCGAATTGTCGCGCGCGACACGGAACGCCTCGCCTAGATCCGTGTCACGCCATGGGCCGGAGATCACATTGGTCGCGAAATCGCGCTCTTTGAAAACAGAATAAACAAGATTGCCAGCACTATCGAACAAGAAGATATCGTAATAACCACGTTCGTTAAGGACTTGTCGAAACCACGGGTGATAGAGAGCATGTGCATCGCTATAGGTGGAGTCATCATCCGCTACATCGAGAAGATGCTTTTGTCCTGCTGGATTCGGATTATCCGTGATATAGAGCTGCTGCAGAGCTTCGGTCGGACGGCCATCGAATTCACTCCAACCGTCGGAAAACCCCATTAGAGCCCAACGCGTGGTAATGCTGGAGGCAACAATCCTAAGATCCTGCTCTATGCTGGTCAGATAGGTTTCGAGGCTCGCCTTGTGGTTTTCCAAAAGCGCGTTCAAGCGCTGCTTTGCTTCGCGCTCCAGGCTGGCGGCAGCACTGAGGTAGGCGGATATACCGACACAAATACCGACTATAGCTGCAGCCCCGACAATCATGAGCGGCAATTTTCGCGCGATCGCCATCTGTCCCAATAATCGAATGATCACCTGAAATACCTCGTGAAAGACAATTTATGATCAATCAGCAAAAGCGGCTCTTGGACTAACAAGTCCACATCGAAGATACGAACAACTCGTAAAGACACGGTAAACGCACCCAGCTTTGAGTTGTGCATCAAAGCTGTTAACAGGCTCGAGGAATTAGGACGCATATGATGGAGGTAATCCGACGAACCCATCGAGAACGCCTTTACTGCCGTCAGATATCGCACCGTGCTTGCCAAGCGGTACCTCAATTGCAATTGAGCCAAGATCATGGCGTTTGAGAAGACCCGAACAGCCCAGACAGGCTCGATGGTCGGAGTAGGCTGCCAAAGGTAGCCGACTGTCTGGAAACAATCTCCTTTACCTACCCTTTCATAGAATACCGGAGGGCTAGGGGTCTCTAGAACGAGACACGCTTTGAGACATCTACATGGCAGCAATCAAATACCAGCAAGTCACAAGTCGTAAGAGCAAGATTTTGTTAACGTTTATGTGCGATGGTTCGCCCGCGTAACGAGCCTTTTCACCAATATGCGGGGGCCATCATGGCCAAGATTCTTGTAATTGAAGATGAACCGGAACTCAGAGAACTTATTGTAGCCGAACTTGAGGACTTCGGGCATCGAACCATTGCGGCCCCTGATGGCGTTCAGGGACTTCAGCGTATTCTAACGGAAAGCCCTGATGTTATCCTAGCCGACATCAACATGCCGAAGATGAACGGCCATCAGCTCCGCGGTTGTTTGCAGCAGGATCATCCACAGCACGCAAAAATTCCGTTCATGTTCGTTTCCGCCCTGGCGGATGAAACAGACATAGCAGACGGCAAGATGATCGGTGTTGATCACTATGTGACCAAGCCAATCGACTTTGACCAGCTACGTGGGTGGATCAACGATCTAAGCAGAGGCTAATGTCCTGATTCCAAGTTCCTTCCAAAATCGAATTGCTGCAGGTGATCTGAATAGCTTTGGGATCGCCATGGGCAGGATCGATATAATTCTGGATAGCCTGTGCAAGCCCATGAGTGGAGCAACAGATCCCTCGCCACAGCTGCTTCTTGGCCGGCTGAGCGAGCAAGCATTCGACGTGGTTCAGCCGCGATACGCTGTTTGAAGTGAAAAGTCCGACAATGTCGGCGATGGCATTCAAGAGGTCATCGATGCTTCGCGCAGCAGTCCTTTTTGAGATAACCTTTTGAAATTGGAAAAAGATCATCTCGACCGGATTGAGGTCTTGATGTCCAAAACCGATACTCTGCCTGAGTGTGCTCGATGACCTATAATATGGTGACTAGAGCACTTCCGCGACAGATTGAATCATCTCTGTCTATCAAGATGTTACGTTCAGGCCTGATGTGTTTCTCTTCCAGCAAACAGAGTTGGGAGGGATCATGCCGCGAGCTTACTCGTTAGATTTACGCGAACGCCTGATCGAGGCTGTCGAAGCCGGCAGTTCGGCACGCGCCGCAGCTCGTCATCTTCAGGTGAGTGCATCGACGGCGGTCAAATGGGTGCAGCGCAAGCGCGAGACCGGCAGCGTCAATGCCAAGCCGATGCATGGTCATCCGCCGGCCAAGCTTTTGCCGCACAAAGATCGTCTTCTGCGGCTGGTGGCCGATGAACCGGATCTGACGCTCAAGCAGATTGGCGAACGCTTGGCGGCAGACGGCATCCATGTCAGCAAGAGCTGCCTTCACACCTTTTTGTGGCGCAACCGCATCCGTTTAAAAAAAGACCGCGCACGCCGCGGAACAGAATCGTCCGGACGTCAGGAGACGGCGTGAGGCCTGGCGGCGCGTTCAGCCTTGGATCGACCCGGATCGGCTGGTGTTCCTCGATGAAACTGGCTTCACCACGAAGATGACGAGGCTCTATGGTCGCTGTCCGATCGGCGAACGTCTGGTCAGCCCGGTTCCCCACGGCCACTGGAAAACGCTGACTTTCATTGCCGCCCTTCGGGTCGATGGCATCGACGCGCCCTGGATAATCGATGGTCCCATGGATGGTGTCGCGTTCCTCACCTATCTCCGTCATTGCCTGGCGCCGACGCTCAAGCACGGCGACATCGTGGTCATGGACAATCTGCCCGCCCACAAAGTCGCCGGCGTTCGTGACATTCTCCAAAAAGCCGGCGCCCAACTCTGCTACCTGCCACCCTACTCTCCGGACCTGAACCCGATCGAAAACGCGTTTGCCAAACTCAAAACCCTGATACGAAGCGCCGCCGCGCGCACCATCGACGGTTTGCAACAACAGATCGGCAAAACGCTCGACACCTTCTCCAAAACCGAGTGTGCAAACTACTTCAGGCATGCTGGATATGCGTAAACCTGACCAGGAAATGCTCTAGCCGATACAAGGGCGATCGGTTGGTCATTATACCCTGTTGAAGATCGCTCCTCGTTTGTTTCGCCATATTGTCCCTCCAGGTCGGTTCCAATTTATCGCCCTGCAAGACCTCAGGAACCAACGCTAAAGCGTTTTCCAGATTCAACGCCATTTTTTACGTGAGTCGGATATCTTCTTGGCGGCCTGTTCATCTTCCCTCAAAAATCACGAAGCTCGGAAGGTGTCCGTCCCCAGATTTCCCGTATCCACTGCTCCGAAGGCGTGACAGAGCAGGCTCATCTTAGCTGGCACCTGTTCTTTTCTGCGCAGCTAGTGCCTGGCCAAAAGCTTGGAACAAAGCACGATTGACCGGGTTACTCTGCGGATCATATTCGGCGTGCCATTGAACGCCGAGCGCAAAGCCTGGAGCGTCGTCGATGCCAATCGCTTCAATGGTGCCGTCCTCGGCCACACCTTCGACAACAATACGCTCGCCAGGTTCCAGAATACCCTGGCCATGCAGCGAGTTGACACGAATCGTGTCTTGCCCCAGGAGCTTGGCGAACTTGCCGTCAGGGATCAGGTTGACGTCGTGACGATCAGCAAAAACAACCGTGGGATCCGGATGAATTTCGCCTGATTCCAGCCTTGGCATACGATGGTTCAGCCTACCCGGCAGCTCCCGGATCTCCGGATGCAGTGATCCGCCGAAAGCTACGTTCATCTCCTGAAGACCACGGCAAACGCCGAAGAGAGGAATAGCCCTGGCAACACACTGCTTGACCAATTCCAGGGCCAGCGCGTCGCGGGCTTCGTCATAGGGCTCGTAGGCAGGGGCCGGCTCGGTGTCGAAAAATGTCGGATGAACATTTGCACGCCCTCCCGTCAAAAGAATGCCGTCGACCAGGCTCAAAAGTGTGCCGAGATCCGTGATATCGGGAGCGCCTGCGAACATAACCGGCAAAGCGCCGGTGACGTCGGCGACCGCCCGCAGGTTCCTCTCTCCGACAAGCTGCACGTTGAAGCGATCATGTAGAAAATGCGCGTTCCCGATCACACCAACCACCGGCTTGGTCATAGCGAAACACCCCTTGATGCGGTCACCAATCCATGTTGAGGTTCACCGAACCCGCGTCATAACCGTCACGTCCGAAACGCCTCTTCCAGTCGCTGCAGCGCTTCATCGAGGATGGGCCTGGGCGTGGCGATGTTGAACCTCTGCCAGGTTTCGCCGCCCGGTCCAAATTGCTCGCCTGGGCTGGCAAAAATACGTGCCCGATCTTTGATTCGAGCCGTGACTTCGGCCACAGGCATACCCGTTCCCGAAAAATCCACCCAGGCGAGGTAAGTCGCCTCCAGCTGCATCGAACGCGCACCGGGGGCAAGCGCCTGGATTCCCTCATCGAAACGATCGCGGCTCCCTCTGAGATAGGGCAGCAACGCGTCCAGCCAAGCCTCGCCGGTCCGCCAGGCGGCCTCGGTCGCGATCATGCCGAAGCTTGGGTAGGAACCGAGGCCGCTTGCGGCAATCCGGGCATCAAGCTTTTTCTTGAGAGCAGGGTTTGAGGTCACACAGGCCCCAACATGCGCGCCCGCCAAATTGAACGTCTTGGTCGCGGCAAAGCAGGAAATCAGCCGGTGCGCAACCTCGGGCGCCGCAGTGATCGTTGGGACATGCGTCGCCCCTTCAAACACGAGATCGCAATGGATTTCATCGGAAACCAGGATCAGATCATGCTTGAGGCAAAAGGAGGCGAGCGCCCTGATCTCATCCGCCGACCAGACGGTGCCACCCGGATTGTGGGGGCTGCAGAAGAAGACGATTTTGGTCTTGCTCGTCAGCTTCGCACCTAGCGCCTCGAGGTCCATGGCATAGCGGCCCTCGCCCTCGACCAATTGCGCGTCGAGGATTTGACGGTCATTGGCTTGAATGATCTTGCGAAACGCGTGATAGGCCGGCGGAAACAGCACCACCTCGTCGCCGGGCTCGGTTACGGCCTGGAGGATCAGACCAAGACCGGAGACGATACCGGGCGTCGGGCTGACCCAGGATGGCTCCAAGGTCAGATCATGCCGCCTCGACATCCAAGTGCAAAGCGCTTCCGCCCAAGTGCCGGTGTCGGCGTAATAGCCGTGGGTCGCCCGCTCGATCTCGGTCATCAGGGCTGCGGTCACACCGGGAGGGGCGGCAAAGTCCATGTCTGCCACCCACATGGGAATCGCATCCGGCGCCTCCAAACCCGAACGCGCAGCGATCGCGTCCCATTTCATGGCATGCGTACCTCGGCGCTCAATAACGCGATCAAAGTCGAACATAAAACATCGGCTCCCGGATGGCTTCTTGTTGGCGGCCTCCATTCAAGCGGCTCGCAACGCTGACGGTCAAGCAGCATGACAACTTCGACATAGGTTTCTCAGATCCCGACAATCTCCCGGCTCGGAACTCTATGACGCCCGCACATCCACCGAGGCGCAGTTCAACAATTCATCGAGCAACGCCGATACCTTGGAGAACCGAGAGGCCTTTTGAGGGGACTTTCGGCGGAGGCCGGCTGCGAGATCATGCTCGCGCGAGGAATTCCCGCCACTGATCGTTTCGAGCTTCCCCACAACCTGGAAGGCCTGTCCTGATAGGCAATCCAGCATAACGCGCCAGGCATCACTCTATCGATTTCAGTTCATGGCCGTAACTTCCTTAATCACAACCAGAATGAAGCGGAGGTTGAAGAACGGCCTCCTTCAGGCACCATTGCAGCAAGTTGAAGCAGTTGGAAGATAAAATGTGCAAAAAATAACTGTTATTTAGAGAATCTACTTAGCATGAAATCGAAGATTATGTTACGTTCCACCTACTTTTACTTTCAGTGTGTAACTACGACGAATAATATAACCTTTGCGTCATGTAGAATGCTTTCTCATCGCGAATAAAGCTAAATTGACTATGTAACCAATAAGAAGACAAACTTCCGCGCGGGATCGCTCCGGGGCGGTCTTGTCGGACAATAGGGGTGAGAAACGTGATTCAAGGTCCTCGGCGAAGAAGGACGATCTTCACATCAATTTTTTGGTCGGGGCTGATTTCGCTCTGCATGCCTCTGGCAGCAGATGCAGCCATGACGATTTCAACCAGCAACAACGAATTTCGCGGCGAAGTGATCGCCGCCAATATCAACACGGTCACGGTCGGGGGCATCGATGGCGGCTATACGATCGTGCCGCGCAAGGATGTCCTAGCGGTGCAGATCGATATCAATGGTGGTGAGGTGATTCAGGGATTCTTTCACGACTGGCAGGAGGGCCTCTACGTTCTGAAGGTAGAGGGTCGGCTTGTTGGGGTCCAAGACGGGGAGGTCACCTTCGTCAAATCGGCTGGATTTGCCACACCATTGCCAAGCGGCGGCCCCAAGACGGCCTTGCCTCTCCAGAATCAGAATCCAGCCGAAAGACTACCCCAAGATGACTCCGATCAGCCTTCGAAGCTCGATGGAGCCGGCCCCGCCAGCCGGATCCAGATGTAGCAGCGGTGTAACTTTAGGCTGCTGGCGCCGCTGCTTTGCAGCTCAATTGAGCCATTTGCCATCTTCCGCGCGTGAATCAACCATGCCGTTTCAAGCATCGGGCCATGCCCGACTATCAAAGGGGAACACGTTCTGATGATCAAAAAGACCACTTTGGCTCTGGGGCTGCTGACGCTCACGGTGGGCGTCAGCACACCGGCTGCTGCTGACGAAGCGGCTCAGAATCGCGAGAAGGTCAACCAGCATGTGATCGGCATCATGGCAGGTAGACCAGGCTCGACCGACCTCGACCTCGCTTATGATCTGGATAGCGCGTTGTCCGACGGCTACGACCTCAGGATCGTGCCGATGGTCTCCCAGGGATCGGCCAAGGAAGTCGAAGACCTTATGTATCTTCGGGGAGTCGACATGGCGGTCGTGCAGCATGATGTCGTCAAGTTCATGGACGAGCATGCCCTCTATCCGAATATCAAAGGCGCGCTCCGGCAGGTGGCCCCGCTTGGGATGGAGCAGTTCCATGTCATCGCGAGGAACGACGTCAGGTCGATCTACGATCTTGCCGGCAAGAAGGTCAATTTCAACCGATCCAGTTCCGGCACCGCAATGACCGCGAGCGTGGTGTTCGGCGCACTCGGCATCCCGGTCGAGGTCACCAATCATAAACACAAGCTCGCCCTGGATCTGGTTCGCAAAGGGGAACTGGCCGCGATGGTCCGCACGTCAGGCGCACCGGTCCCGTTGTTTTTGGAGATCGGGCCGCAGGAGGATTTGCACCTCCTGCCAGTACCGGTCACGTCCGAAGTGGCGGAAACCTATGTGCCGATCTCCATCACATCGGATCATTATCCCTCCATGCTTCAGCCCGGACAGTCGATCGAAACGCTCGGCGTTGCCACCATCCTTCTCAGCTACAATTGGCCAAGAGATCATCCCCGCGGCCAAACGCTCGATCTGTTCACCAAGCGTTTCTTCGGTAATTTCGAAAAGCTCCTCGAGCCGGGTTTTCACGAGTCCTGGGGAGAAGTCGACCTCTCCCAGCAGATTCCCGGCATTCCGAGACACTGGTCCGCTGAAGAGGCTCTGAGGCTGCTGTCCAACCCGTCATCCTGATCTGGACGGCTTCATATGAACGCGAGATCCGATTGTGCCAGGCGCAATCGGATCTTTTTTCCGCGATCGAAAAACTTTACCGATCGGGAACCGAGGAGCGTCAGAATGAGTTGGTGCGGCCTTCATCATCCGAAGATCAGAAGATCAGAAGATGTGACGACACCGATGTTCATTCGCTCACGGCAAGATCCGCGATCCATCGGTGAACGTCCGGCGTATTCAGAATAGCCTCAGCGACAGCAAGCAGTTTGGCGGGGTCGGACACACCGCCAAAACGCGCATTGGCCAGAAACTTGGTGTCGAGATCAGCGGTTGTCAGAGGGGCATCACTGCCACCTCGAAGAAACCCCTGACGCTGCTCGATCCGCTTGCCGTCGTCATAGACCAGCCGCACATGGCCGGTGAACTGATCCGGATAAGGGTTGTCGGGGTCGATCTCGAAGGTCACCAGACGGCTGATCTCTAGCAAACCTTCATCACCGACAGCCGCATCGCTGAAGTCATCGAGGCCTGCCCGGCCTCTTACCAGACCGAGGGCGATGCCAAATGGCATGCTGAATTTCGCGGCATAGGCATTGGCCGGCGTTTGTTTCTGTTCGAGCGGCGTCCAGAGCCGATGAACGATTCCTTCCGCTGTTTCGCAGATGATGGTTCGCAGGCCCGCCAGGGAAACACCGCTTTCGTGGAGAGCGATTGCACAGTCGATATAGGGCTGAACCATCGTGCCACAGGGATAAGGCTTGAACGCGATCCTCTCCGCATGCCAATGATCGCCAAGCCTGCCTAGAAGCTGGTCGTAGCGAGGGGTGATAGAGGGAGCGAAGCTCCTGAAGAAGCCATGCTCGCCATCGAAGACGGCACGTGGACCGACAAAGCCGTTTTCGGCCAGCCAGACCGCGCGGAGACCGGCCTGTGCCGACCAGCCCGGATGCATGCGCTTGGTCCAGCTGCCGTCACCCAGATACTCAATAATCCCAGACGCCATGCTGCCGGCAAGGCCGAGTGCATCGCGCAGGATGCGAGCGTTCGCGGCCGTGGCGACGCCGACGGCGAACGTCGCTGCAAAGCTGCCGAGAACGGCGGTCGGATGGAAGCCTGCTTTGTGGATCGCCTTAGGCGCCGTCAGGCCGAGCCGGCAGAGGAGTTCCAGGCCTGCTGCGATACCGAGCCGGATGCGTTCGGCGGGTAGATGATTGCGCTCCGCTGCCGCCAGGACGGCCGGAATGATTACCGCCCCCGAATGCACCGGCCCGCCCTCGAAGGTATCATCGAAATCCTCGCCATGCGCCGCCGTGCCATTGACCAGCGCAGCGCTGGTTGCCGCCACCGTCCGGTCGTGGCCGATAACCCGATGCATGCCTGGCTCGGCTGCAGCCAGAGCGGCCTGAACGTAGTCCGTCCCGCGCGCTGCCAGGCAAAGGCCGACGACATCCACCAGCACGTCCCGAAGCTTGGTCTCCATGGCGGACGGCAGGTCGTCCGGACGGAGGCCGGCACCCCAATCGGCGAGGTGTTCCGATATGGTGAGGTCTGCAACATGTCCATCAAAGGGCTTATCGGCTGAGGTCATCGTTCAGCGATCCTCTTCAAGGCCGGAAGCACCGGCCGGTCGTTGGCGTTTCAGATGCTCATAAACCTGCCGGCCAAGGGAGCCCGCTACGAAGATCGCAGCAAGGCTCAGAAGGGCAAACGAAATCGGATCGGTCAGGAAGATCATCGGATCATCTTTCGAGATCAGCATGGAGCGCCGGTAGTTGCTTTCGATCAAGAAGCCGAGGACCACCCCCAGCACCGCCGGCAGAAAGGGAAAATCGAGATAGCGGAGAACATAGCCGACCACACCTGCCGCAAGCACGATGCCAAGGTCGAACAGGCTGTGATTGATCGAGTAGACGCCTGAGAAGATCAGGGCATAGATGAACGCCATCAGATAGGGTTTGGGACGATTGACCAGCCAGATGCAGAGCGGCAGCAGGGCCATGCCGATGACGAGTTGCAGGATCGAGGCGGCGAACAGCCCGGCATAAAGGCCGTGGACCACATCGGCCGAGCGCTGGAAGATCATCGGACCCGGCGCCATGCCGTGGATCAAAAAGCCACCGAGCAGCACGGCCGTCGAGTTCGAGCCGGGAATGCCGAAAGCGAGAAGCGGCACGATGGCGGTTTCGGAGACGACGTTATTCGCGGTCTCCGGGGCGGCGACCCCCTCGGGCGAGCCCTTGCCGAATTGCTCTTTCCGTTTCGACCAGCGCCTTGCCTCGTTATAGGACATGAAGGAGGCGATGGTGCCGCCGGCACCAGGCGTTACCCCTTCGAAACAACCGATCACGCAGCCGATTCCCTGTGACGGCATCAGGCGTTTGGCAAGCGCCCAATCGGGAAAGGCGATCTTCGGACGGGACTTCACCCGCTCCCCCTCCCCTTTGCTCGCTGCCTGGACGAAAAGCTCGCTGAGCGCGAACAAGCCGACCATGATCAGGATAGGAGCGATGCCGCTCAGGAGGTCGGGGCTGCCAAAGGTGAAACGGTTGACCCCGGTGACGGGATCGGTGCCGACGGTCGCCACCATCAGGCCGAGCAGGCAGGCGACAAAGCCTTTGATCAGCGATTTTCCGGCAAGAGTCGCAACCACGCTGATGCCGAGCACTCCCAGGGCGAAATAAGCCATCGGTGTGAAGGCGAGAGCCACCTTCGCCAGCGGTTCGCTCAACAGCACCAGCATAAAGACGCCGAACAAGCTACCGATGACGCCGGAGTAGAGCGAAATGCCGAGTGCCAGGCCGGCCTTGCCCTGCAGATTCATCTCATAACCATCGATCACCGTTGCCGCCGCCGCGTTCGTGCCCGGTGTACGGATCAGAATTGCCGGGATCGAGCCGCCATATTCGGCACCGATATAGGCCGAAGCCAAAAGCACGATGGCCGGCGTCGGCGCCAACGCGTAGGTGAAGGGAAGGAGCAGCGCCATGGTGATCGAAGGAGAAATGCCGGGAAGTGCACCGCCGAGAACGCCCCAGGTCACACCGATCGCCGCCGCCAGCAGAATGGAAAAATCGGTCAGATGGCCTGCCGAGACAATCAAGGATTCCATCGCCGCCCGCCGTCCTCAGAGCAAGCTTTGCACGATGCTGCCATGGGGCATCGGGATGCCAAGCAGCCAGGCGAAGATCACCCAAAGGGCAAGCGCTCCACCCGCCCCGATACCCACCAGCTTCAGTGATACCGGCACCCCTTGATAGGCAGCGACCGCCATGACGAGAAGGGCGACTGTCAGCAGATAACCCAAATGGGGAACGATCGCGAGATAAAGGACACCGATAAGCAGCAGCCCGCCTGCCCGCATTATGCGCCGGCGATCGTCGTTCCAATGCACGGCGATCGGGGCCTCGCCACGGCGCATGATGAACCCCTGAACCGCGAGCACTGCACCAAGCGCGATCATGATCAAGGCAAAGCCCTTCGGCACACCGGCCGGGCCGACCGTGTCGGCGAGAGACGTCTCCCGGATCTGCAAGGCAAGATAATAATAAACCGAGCCGATGACGATCGCAGCCATACCCCCAAGAAAGGTTCGGGTCATCGTCAGTCAGCTACTCGAAGAGGAAAAGGGAAGAAACGCGCAGACCAGCAACCGAAGAGATGGCTACGGCGGCTGGCCTGCATTTTTTTGCTCGCAAGCTACTCAATCACACCGGTTTCTTTGAGAAATGCCTCGGTGTCTCCGGCAAAGCCGTCGATGAACGCGACATAGTCGGCGTGGGGCATGAAGGTCGCCCGAAGATTGGCTGGCTCGTAAGCCGCCTTGTACTCGGGGCTATCCAGCAGAGCGGGAACCGCCTTTTCCCAGATCGCGATGATGTCTTCCGGCAGGCCCTTCGGCGCAGCCAGACCACGGAACTTACGGACCTCGACATCGTAGCCAAGCTCCTTGACCGTCGGAAGCTCGGGATAGTTATCCAGACGCTCACCACTGAATGTCGCCAGGAGCCGGATCTCGCCGGCCTCGAGCTGCGACTGCATTTCCTGAACCTCGCCGACACCGATCTGCAGCGTGCCGTTCAGGACGTTGATCAGAAGATCGCCACCGCCGTCATGGGTGACGATGGATGCATCAACGCCGGCTGCAGCCTTTAGCTGCTCCAAGGCCTGACGCTCAAGCGAGGCCGGGCTGGAAGCGCCCCAGGTGCCGTTGCCTGCCTTGGCTTCGGCGATCACGTCGTCCAGGCTCTGAAATGGACTGTTGGCTGCGGTGTACAGCACCTCCGGATCGACGAACACGTTCACCAGCGGCAGGAGGTCCTTATAAGTGTTCTCCGGTGCCGACATCAGCGACGTATAAATGAAGGTCGGGGTCGTCGCATAGAAGACCGAACCATCCGCCGGCGCCTTGGCCATATAGGCCATCGCCTTGGCACCCGATCCGCCCTTGACGTTATCCACCACCACGTCGACACCGAGTTTCGGTGCCAGGTGCTTGGCGAGTTCGCGAAGGAAGACGTCACTGCCGCCCCCAGGGCTCGAATGGGTGATCAGGGTCACCGTTTCGACGGGATAGTCTCCGGCGGATACGGATCCCGCCGCCAGGACCGCTACGGCACCGACGGCGGCCGTCACAAACTTTTGCATCTTTCCTCCCAATTTCCTTGTCAGATTCCATCCCGTTTATCCGGGGCGGCATTATCGACGATCATCCCGATTGAATGCGGAACAACAGCTCGGCAATGTCTCTCGCCATCAATCTAACTTCAACTTATCTGACAGTAAATAAGAAGAAAAAAACAATTAAAGAATGATATGAGCATGAAAAATTCTATTTGAAGTTTTGCATGACAATAGTACACAGAAAAAAAGAAGAAGTTTCCTACTGCGAAATCCTGATATTCGCTGCATAGTCGAATTCTCCTGCCTCGTCGGCGACACTACCCAATCGGAGAGGGCTCTTAGAGCTGCTGCACGGTGCTATTCGAATGCGTTGGTTTGAGGGCTTGACCTCGTGACGGACAACACTGAGAGGTTCGATGGCTTGGCGGCTTCCTATGACCGCCACAGGCCAGCCTATCCGGCAGCTTTGTTCGAGCACATCGTCGCGCGTGCGCCAGCGGAAACGTCCCTTGCAGCCGACGTCGCTGCCGGTACTGGGATTTCGACACGGATTCTTTTGGAAACGGCACCCCCAATTTGGAAAATTGCCGCGGTAGAGCCCGGTAGGGATATGCGGCGGATCCTCCGCCAGCGATTTCACGACTCCGCGCGCGTCAAAATCGTTGATGGCCGAGCCGAGGCGTTGGCTTTGGGTGATCGGACGGTCGGCCTGATCACCGTTTGCGCCGCCTTCCATTGGTTCGACCCCGAACGTTTTTTAGCCGAGGCAAATAGGGTGCTGATCCCGGGCGGTATGCTTGCGGTGGTCTACAATGTCCGAATGGCGCAGCCGGTGACCAGTGCTTTCGACGATTTTCTCTTCCAGGACCACCAGTCGATGCGGCAAGGGATCCAGGGACGCGCCACCAAGCAGGAAGCGATTCTTCGGAGTACTGCCGGCTTCGAAGGCTTCGAGGAGATCTCCGTTCGCTGGTCGCAGCCGATGACGGCGAAAGAGATGATCGATGTCTGGCTGACCCGATCGGTTGCTAAGCCGGCGATGGCCAAATGGGGCCGTGAGCAGGTCGAGACCAAACTCGTGGAGATCTTTCATCGCCATGCCGGCGAGACGCCGATCGTTCTCGACTATGACGCCCTCGCCTTTACCGTATCGAAATCAGATCGGTAACCGGCTCTATAGCCCAATCGCTCGATGGGTTCTTTCCACGGCGAGCCGCTCATTTCGATCGTTCCAGGGCTGGCCGATGAACTTTCGCATCAAACCTTCCACCGTGCGCGTCACGACGATGTTCTTGAACAGGGTCATGTTGGTCGAGAGGCCTGTCGAAAAGGCTCGGAGCGAGAGCGAAAAGCCGATCTCGTCATAGCGGATATAGTGCCAGTATCCCGAGGGAATGTAGAGCATGTCCCCGTGCTCAAGCTCGGCGACCTGGCCTCTCACATGTTTGAGCGCCGGGTATTTCTCCAAGTCCGGGTTGGCATAGTCGATGTCGTGCAGGCTGCTGAACGAAAACGGCACTTTATAGAGAAACCGGGTCTGGTCCGGCGGGAACAGCAGCACGCTCTTCTTGCCGCCGAAGTGACAGAGCATGATGTTGGCAAGGTCGATGTCATAATGCATCTGCACCTTTGCCCCTTTTCCGCCGACGAACAGCACAGGCAGCTTTTTGAAAAACCTGAGCCCACAGTCGGGGTAGCGCATGTCGTCCACGAGTTCCGGCGCGCCGGAAAGGATATTGTAGAAGAACATGCGCAGATCGTTTTCGCCGTTTTCGAGCCTTTCCAGATAGTCGCGCATCGGCATGTGAACGGCAGCGGCATGCTGATGGGTTTTTTCCCTGGAAGGCGTACTGTTGTAGAGCGGCACGATCCGGTCGCCGACTACGCGTTTGAAGTAATCAAGGCTCCATTTTTCCCGCGCGGGCCAGCTCTCCGTTTCCCGGGTCAGGACGACCGGTGTCGATGTACTTTTGTAACCGTTGATGAAATCTTCGCTCGACAGTCGTTCGACCCGATCAATGAGCGACGTGCTGAACATCAAAATCTCCTGCAGCCCTTTGCCCCGCTACTATCATGCTGCTCTGCCGAACGACAAGGCTGTTTGCGGGAAGAGCGGCCAGCCGATACGCTGGCGAACGGGATCAAGAGGGAGGAACGCCATGTTCGAAAGCTTCGATCAGCGGGACATCGACACCAGCGAGACGGTCATCCACGCAAGGATCGGTGGTTCGGGGCCGCCTCTGCTTTTGCTGCACGGCTATCCTCAAACCCATGTCATGTGGCATCAGGTTGCGCCGGTGCTCGCCGAGCATTTCACGGTCGTTTGCGCCGACCTTCGCGGCTATGGCGACAGCGGCAAACCCGAAAGCGATCCCGAGCATCTGGTCTACTCCAAACGCAAATCCGCGCTCGACATGGCCGAGGTCATGACAGCGCTCGGCTTCGATAGCTTCATGCTCGCAGGTCATGACCGGGGCGGGCGCGTGGCTCACCGCCTGGCGCTCGATCATCCCGCTCGGGTCGACAAACTCGCCTTTCTCGACATCGTGCCGACGCGCACGATCTTTAAAGCGACCAATCAGGCGATCGCAACGGGCTATTACCATTGGTTTTTTCTCATCCAGCCCAACGGCCTGCCAGAACGTCTCATCGGCGGCGATCCGGTTTTTTACCTGCAAAGCAAACTCAGCCATTGGGGCAAAGGCGGACTCGAACTCTTCGCTCCGGAAGCGCTGGAAGAATATGAGCGCTGCTTCAAAGACCCCGATGTGATCCATGCGAGCTGCGAGGATTACCGGGCCGGCGCATCGATCGATCTGGTTCACGACGAAGCAGATCTGACAGCCAGGATCCGCTGCCCGGTTCATGCCCTTTGGGGGCTTCACGGCATGATGGAGCGCCATTTCAACGTGGTCGCCTGCTGGCGGGAGCGAAGTGCCGCTGAGGTCACCGGCAAGGCTCTGCTCTGCGGCCATTTCCTCCCGGAGGAGCAACCGGAGGCTACTGCAAACGAATTGCTTGTCTTTTTTAAGAACTGAACCTTATTCAGCGGCGACGGCGTGACCGGCGATGAGGGCTTCGACATGGGCGAGGTTGGTCTCGGTCTGGTTGACCGAAGCCCCCGCCTTCGCTGCCCGGTAGATATGAAGCGCTTGTTGAAAAGCCTCGACAGATTGTTTCAAGATGGCATCCCGATAGGCCTCGCTATCCGCATGCGGTGCCAGCAGCTTCAGCGCATGGCCTAGATTGTTCTGGGCGATCGCCCAATCGAATACGACCGTATCCTCTTTCCAGATCAAGAGCGCGGTCTTGTGGGCATGAACCGCAACGTCCAGCCAGCGCTGGCTTTTCGTATATTCACCTAGCAGCGACGCGGCGAAACCGAGGGAATGCCAAAGGACCCCTTGATGCTCACTGTCCGCATGAACGGCCTGTTGCTCCAACAGCCGTGTGAGCTTGCCCGCAGCAGGCCGCAGCAAATTGACCAGATAGGATCTGTCTTTCTCGCTCTGAACCGCGGGCGAAATACTGAGTGCCGCCAAAGCCAGGAGCTGGCCTTCGAAATCCAGGCCGAAACGCTTGGGCAGCTCCGTCCAGTCGATCTGGTAGGGGCCATGCCTGCCAGGAACGCCTTCGTAACGGCCGATCATGCGCAGCCGAATGCGCGGACCGGCGGGCATAACCGTACCTAGAATGAGGCTGTCGCCATTGTGGGAAGCAAGCAGCGCCCGGCATTGCTCGAGCGTCACGTCGCTGATCTCGCCGTCTTCCAGATCCGGCCCCTCGCCCAGCGGCACAACGCCGATGCCCGGCTGGTCGCGAAGCGCTGTCTCCAGATGACGGGTCTGCGTCAGGTTCTGGTCATCGCCATCGAGATCGGCGATGAGAATGCGAAAACGGCTCTGCTTCGGCAGCACCAGTTGATTGTTCCGCAACCACACACCGACCCGCCTCGTCGACGGAAAAAATTGCATGAAATTGGACAAAATCCGCCCTGCCTTCCGGCCCCTCGGACTAGGTGTTGCGCCATTTTCGACATTGGGAAATCGTCAGAACTTTGCAGAATATTTGGTGTGAATGCAACCCTCAGGCATAAGATTCAATCAACAGATATTACTTGTTGGATTGTTACTTCAATCAATAGGAAAATTATTTTCACCTAAAAGTTGTATTTGAAAAGCTTAAGCTTCCGGAAACACACCTTGTGTGCCTGTTTTCGGAGCCCTGGCACTGGCGCGTTTCTCGAAATTGCCTATAAGCATTCCACATCACAGATGATGAGGAAATGAACCCTGGAACCGAAGAGCAAAATCCTCGCCGAGGTGTTCGGCTATCACGCTTTTCGGCCTGGGCAGGAACAGGTAATCGATGGCCTGCTTGCTGGCCGGCATACGCTTGCGGTGATGCCGACCGGGGCCGGCAAGTCCCTTTGCTATCAGGTCCCGGCCCTGGTCAAAGGGGGACTGTCTGTGGTGGTCTCCCCCCTCATCGCCCTGATGCAGGATCAGGTGAATGCCCTTCGGCTGAACGGGGTCGCCGCGGACTGCATCAATTCGTCGAAGAGCAGAGCGGACAATGTCGAGGCATGGCGCCGGGTTGCGCGCGGCGAAACCAGACTGCTCTATATGGCGCCGGAGCGATTGATGACCGAGCGCATGCTGGCGGCACTCAGGCAGCTTCCCCTCTCGCTGTTCGCGATCGACGAGGCGCACTGCATCAGCCAATGGGGCCACAGTTTCCGCGAAGAGTATTTGGAGCTTGGGACACTTCGCCAAGCCTTTCCCGATGTGCCGATTGCAGCCATGACCGCCACGGCCGATGGCCAGACGCAACAAGAAATCGTCGACAAGATTTTCGGCGGCGTTGCCGATGTGTTCGTATCGGGCTTCGACCGGCCAAATTTACACCTTGCGGTTGAATCAAAACAGGCACCGAAAAAACAGCTCCTCGCCTTTCTCGATCGCCACCAAGGCGAAAGCGGGATCGTCTATTGCCTCTCGCGCAAGAAAGTCGACGAGACCAGCGACTTTCTGCGGAGCGAAGGCTTCAACGCGCTCCCCTATCATGCCGGTATGGACAACACCGACCGACAGCTTTGCCAGGACCGGTTCCTGAGCGAATCGGGCGTGGTCATCGTCGCCACGATCGCCTTTGGCATGGGCATCGACAAGCCGGATGTGCGCTTCGTCGCCCATATGGACATTCCCGCCAGTATCGAAGCCTACTACCAGGAGATCGGCAGGGCGGGCCGCGACGGCGAGCCGGCCGAGGTCTCGATGCTCTATGGCCTGGACGACATCCGCTTGCGCCGGATGTTCATCGACCAGAGCGAGGCGTCCGAGGAGAAAAAACGGGTAGAGCATCGGCGGCTGGACGCCCTGCTCGCCTTTTGTGAAGCGCCGGCCTGCCGCCGGCAAACGCTGCTCGCCTATTTCGGCGAGGAGACGGGTCCCTGCTCGAACTGCGACCTTTGCAAGAACCCAGTGCCGGTGATCGACGGTACCGATCTGGCGCGAACAGTGCTGGCGGCGGTCGACGGATCCGACCAACGGTTCGGCGTCGGCCATGTGGTCGATATCGTAACAGGCAAAGGCTCTGAGAAAATCGAGCGCTTCGGTCACGATCAGCTCGGTGTCTACGGAACCGGCAAGGACAGGCCACGCCCGGCGTGGCAATCGATCGTCCGCCAGATGGTGGCGGGCGGGTTGCTGACCATCGATATCAGCGCCTATGGCAGCTTGAAGATCACCAGACGCGGTGCGGACATCCTGGCCGGTGACGGCGCGTTTCAGGTCCGCCTCGACATGCTCAATAAGCCAAAGACGGCGGGTCGGAAACGCCAGGGCAATGCGGTTCCGCTCGAGCCTCTTGCCGCAGGCGATCAAGGTCTCCTCGGCCATTTGAAGCAGCTTCGCATGACCCTTGCACGGGAGCGTGGCGTACCCGCCTATGTCATTTTCACCGATCGTGCCCTGCACGACATGGCCCAGCGCAAGCCGGAGAACCTGGACGAATTTGCCAATGTTCACGGGGTAGGCCAGGCCAAGCTTCGAGAATTCGCTTCGATCTTCCTGGACGCCATCCGGGATCAGCGCGCCGCTTAGATATCGGCCTCCAACGCAGAGCTGGTACCCCAAATTGGAGTGCTCTGGTTCTGGGCCGGACGCGTTGAATTCCCATAGTACTTCCAGGGTGGCCCGTCTTTCCTGAGACCAAAAATCGCGTCGACGCCAGGCTCGATGTCGGATAAAGCCTGCCGAAGGCGATGAGAGCTTACGGGAAGACCTTCACGCCCAGATCAATTTCAGCGCGGCAACCGACAGGGCAAGGAGCAGAGATGAGCGCAGGTGAAAGCCTAGAACACGGCCAGACGCCGCGAGTAACACTTTCGCCCAAAGTTTCCGATGAGGTCAAAACGACCACCTGCTACATGTGCGCCTGCCGCTGCGGCATCAAGGTGTACCTGCAGGATGGGCAAGTTCGCTATATCGAGGGCAACCGCGATCATCCCGTGAACAAGGGCGTGCTGTGCGGCAAGGGTGCATCCGGCATCATGCAGCATCTCTCGCCCGCCCGCCTTCGTGCCCCGATGAAGCGGGTCGGGCCCCGCGGCTCAGGCGAATTCCAGGAAATTTCCTGGGACGAAGCGCTGGAGACGGCAACGGGCTGGCTCCGGGAAATCCGCGAGAAAGATCCGCGAAAGCTCGCCTTTTTCACCGGACGCGATCAGAGTCAGGCGCTGACGGGCTGGTGGGCCAGCCAGTTCGGCACCCCCAATTTCGCCGCCCATGGCGGGTTCTGCTCGGTCAATATGGCCGCAGGCGGGCTCTATACCTTCGGAGGCTCCTTTTGGGAGTTCGGCGAGCCCGATTGGGAGCGCACCGAATATTTCATGCTGTTCGGCGTCGCCGAGGACCATGGCTCCAATCCGATCAAGAAAGCACTTGGGCGCTTGAAGAATCGCGGCGTCAAGGTGGTCGCGGTCAACCCGGTGCGCACCGGCTACGGCGCGATAGCCGATGAATGGCTCGGCATCAAACCGGGCACGGACGGGTTGTTCATCGGTGCCCTGATCCATGAACTCATGGCCGCTGGAAAAATCGATCTCGACTATCTCGTTCGCTACACCAACGCCCACTATCTGGTGATCCAGGACCCCGGTGCTGCCGACGACGGCCTTTTCGCCCGTGATGCCGAAGGCAGGGCCTTGGCCTTTGACAAGAAGACCAATAGCCTTGTGGATGCGATGTCGATCGACATCACCCCTGCGGTGGTCGGAAGCTTCAACCTTCCCGACGGCCGCCACGCGGTCCCCGTTCTCTCCCTGATCGCCGAACGTTTTCTCGGAGCGGACTACGCGCCGGAGAATATCGAGCAGGAAACCGGCATCGCCGCCGGCACCATCAAGCGTGTCGCCGCCGAGCTGGCGGAGGCCGCATTCGAGCGCGAGATCACGCTGGATGCCCCCTGGACCGACTGGGCGGGGCGAAAGCATGAAAAAATGATCGGCCGGCCGGTCTCGATGCATGCCATGCGTGGCATCTCGGCCCACTCCAACGGCTTTCAGACCTGCCGCACGCTGCATCTCCTGCAGATCCTCCTGGGCTCCATCGACTGCCCCGGTGGCTTTCGCTACAAGCCCCCCTACCCGAAGACGATCCCCCCCGGCCTTCGTCCCGCCGGCAAGGAGGGCGACGTCAAACCCAACACGCCGCTGCCGGGACCGCCGCTCGGCTTCGTCACCGGCCCCGAACATCTCCTGGTCGACGACGGCGGCGCGCCGTTGCGAATTGATAAAGCCTACTCTTGGGATGCGCCGGTTGCCGCCCATGGGTTGATGCATATGGTCATCAATAACGCCGGCAAGCGGGATCCTTACGGGGTCGATCTCCTGTTCATGTACATGGCGAACATGGGCTGGAACTCGTCAATGAACGTGCCGGACACACTCCGCAGCCTGACCGACAAGGATCCGGACACCGGCGCGTATGTCATCCCGAAGATCATCTATTCGGATGCTTATTATTCCGAGACCGTGCCCTATGCCGATCTGATCCTCCCCGACACCACCTATCTCGAGCGCTGGGACTGCATTTCGATGCTGGACCGGCCGATCTCCGAGCCGGATGCCGCCGCCGACGCGATCCGCCAGCCCGTCGTTCAGCCGGACCGGGACGTCCGCCCGTTCCAGACCGTGCTCCTCGATCTCGGTGCAAGGCTCGACCTGCCCGGCATGACCGACGAGAGCGGCGAGCCCAGATATCCGGGCGGCTATGCGGATTACATCGTCAACCATGAGCGCACGCCCGGCATCGGCCCGCTGATTGGCTGGCGCGGGACTGAGGGACAGGATTTCGGCAAAGGCGAGGTCAATCCCAACCAGCTCGATCGCTACGTCGAAAACGGCTGCTTTCACGTCCATGAGCTGCCGGAGAACCAGCGTTTCTTCAAGCACGCCAACAAGGACTACCTGGAATGGTCGAAGTCCGTCGCCTTCAATGGGTCAACGGACCCAATCGTCTTTGAGTTATATAGCGAGACGCTCCAAAAGTTCCGGCTAGCAGCGCGCGGCCATGGCGAAATCCAGCCGCCTGATGGTCATCGGCAGCGTATCGAGCGTTTCTTCGACCCCTTGCCGTTTTGGTATCCGCCGTTCGAAGGGGCAATGGTGGAGGGTGAGAAATACCCCTTCCATGCCATCACCCAACGGCCCATGCACATGTACCACTCCTGGGGCTCGCAAAATGCCTGGCTCCGCCAGATCACTGCCGAGAACAAGCTCTATATGAATAGGGCACGCGCGCAAAATCTCGATATCGCCAATGACGACTGGGTCTGGCTCACCAGCCATATCGGGCGGGTCAAATGCCAGGTCCGTCTGATGGAAGGCTGCAATCCGGATACGCTTTGGACCTGGAATGCGATCGGCAAGCGCGGCGGTGCCTGGGGCCTCGATCGGGAAGCGCCGGAGACCCAAAAGGGCTTCCTTTTGAATCACCTGATTTCAGAGCTGCTCCCCGAGCGCGGCGGCGGCTATCGCTACACCAACAGTGATCCGGTGACCGGTCAGGCGGCCTGGTACGACCTTCGCGTGCGCATCGAAAAAGCAGCCCATGACGAGACTGAGATCAGCGAGCCGCGTTTCGAGGCCTTTGCAAGGCCGGCAGACTTCAAAACGCCGGAGCGCCTGCAATACGGCAAGCAGTTTAATGGAGAGGTCAGGCCATGACGGCACTGCCCGAGACCACGGAGAAAAAGCTCGGCTTGGTCATCGACCTCGACACTTGCGTCGGCTGCCAGGCCTGCGTGACTTCCTGCAAGGAGTGGAACACATCGGGTTATTCGGCCCCTCTCTCTGACATGGATCCCTACGGCAAAGACCCCCACGGCGCTTGGCTCAATCGGGTGCATGGCTTCGAGGTCGGCGAAGGTGCTGCAAGCAGAACCGTGCATTTCCCGCGTTCCTGCCTTCATTGCGAAAAGCCGGATTGCGTCACGGTCTGCCCGACCGGCGCCAGCTACAAGCGTGAAGAGGATGGCATCGTGCTGGTCGATCCGGATATGTGCATCGGCTGCAAGCTCTGTTCCTGGGCGTGTCCCTATGGCGCCCGCGAATATGACTACCTCGATGGTGTCATGAAGAAATGCACCCTTTGCGTCGACCGGATCTACAATGAGAACCTGGAGCCGGAAGACCGCTTGCCGGCCTGCGTTCGAGCCTGTCCGACCGGCGCTCGCCATTTCGGCGATCTCGGCGACCCGTCGAGCGATGTCTCGAAGCTGGTGGACGAGCGCGGCGGCTACGACCTCCTCGAAGAAT
This sequence comes from Geminicoccaceae bacterium, assembly GCA_965204405.1. GTDB lineage: Bacteria > Pseudomonadota > Alphaproteobacteria > Geminicoccales > Geminicoccaceae > JANQPX01. The sequence goes on along the minus strand of CBDBEN010000005.1, from coordinate 1,151,022 downwards.
TCGGCTACAAACCCACCAACAAATACCTCCCACCCCGGCAGCGGCGCGACGCGTTAACGTCCGCACCGTCTGCGCTACGCGAAACCATCCCTACCGCAGACGGTAGCCTCGCCGAGCGCTTTTTCGCCTGGGCCGACAAGACACTCTCCCGCTAGCCGGTCGCAGGAAGCGACGGCCTTGATAGGCGTTGGCCGGGCCGACGGCCTCTAACAGAAAAGCCGGCTCGACCGACCGCCAGAACGAAAGAGAACCATGCATCCCGCCTATTCGGTTATTCTCTTCACCACCGCATCCGGGGCCGGCTACGGCCTTTTGATCTGGCTGGCCATGGGCATTCTGTTTCAAAGCGTCCCATCGACCTGGTCCTTCGGCCTCATCGGCATGGGCCTCGCCTTGATCCTGATAACCGGCGGCCTGCTCTCCTCCACCGCCCATCTCGGCCACCCCGAGCGTTCCTGGCGCGCCTTCTCCCAGTGGCGTTCGTCCTGGCTATCCCGGGAAGGCGCGCTTGCCGTCGCAACCTATCTGCCGGCGGGGCTTCTCGGCATCGGCTGGGTTTTCTTCGAGGCCATCGGTGGCGGAATGACCCTGCTGGCGATCCTCACCGTAATCCTCGCCACAGCCACCGTTTACAGCACCGCGATGATCTACGCCTCACTTCGCACCATTCCAGCCTGGTCCCAGCCCCTGACCATGCCCAACTACCTCCTGCTCGCTCTCGCAAGCGGCGGGTTACTGTTCAATGCCATGCTCTCCATGTTTCACGGCGTACCGGTCTGGTCCGTTGTCCTTGCACTTGGGATCACGATCGGAGCCCTGATCGTGAAGCGCTTTTATTGGCGTGCGATCGATCATCATGAGCCGGCCTATACGGCCGAGGCCGCAACCGGGCTCGGCCGTATAGGCAAGGTGCGCCCGCTTGAGCCCGCTCATACCCGCCCGAATTTCGTGATGCGCGAGATGGGCTATTCCGTAGGCCGAAAACATGCTGCGACCCTGCGTCTTGTCTCGATCTGCCTAGGCTTTCTGGTGCCGATCGCCTGCCTCCTACTCGTGCTGCTCCTTGGAGACACTGGTGCTGCCATGCTGCTGCTCCTGGGAAGCCTTTCGATGGCTGCAGGTCTGGTTGTCGAACGCTGGCTGTTTTTTGCGGAAGCCGAACATATCGCGATGCTCTATTATGGACTTGAGGCTGCTTGAGACTGTCTAGGAACAGCGGCACCGGCCCTCTCCCCTGCGCGGCTAACCCAATGCGGTCCAGCTATCGGGCAGCTGGACGGGGAGACCGGTGCCGACCCATGGAGATCTGAGCGATGGAAAACATGACGTCATGGCAATCGATCGATCCGCACACCTCCTCGCACATGGCAGAGGCTAGAAGACAAGCACATAACGCCATCCACTGGCTCGCCCGCCTCGCGCACAGTTATGTCGACCGAGAGCCGAACGACCGTCACACCGATCTCCTTTGGGACGTCGATCGCGCAACCATTCGAACCCAGCCATTCCAGGGCAATCTCTCGGTCGAGCTGCACGTCGCCGATCTCGAACTCGTGTTTTGCGAAGACGGCAAACCGGTTCCCCACCTCCTCTCTCTGCAAGAACGCACACCGGCGCATATCGAAGCGTGGGTCCTGGTTGAACTGCTGCACCGGGGAGTCGATCGCGACCGTTTTTCCAAAGATCTGCCCTATGCTGCAAGAGACTTGATGCTCGGCGACAGCGAAGATCATGAGGTCGAGAATTTCCGAACCGAGTTTTCGACACTCAACGGCTGGCTACGCAACGCAGCCGCGGTTTGCACCGCCCTTCGCCATGAGCTTAAACGTGAAATCTTGACCGGGGGCACGGCCATCCCGCCGCTTGTCTGCTGGCCTGAGACCTTCCAGCTGGGCATTGAGATCGCCCTCCCTCAAGGCTTCGGCGCACCAGCTTTGCGGGCAGGCCTGAGTGCTGGCGATGCGCTGCGTCCAGACCCTTTCTTTTTCGTCGGCACGATCGAGCAGACAATGACCGCAGACATCGACGCCGGCAGCCTGCTTTCCGTGCAGCGCATTCAAAGCGAGTGCCTCTCAGCCGATGACGTCATCGGCTTTCTCCGTGGCAGCATTCAGAGCCAAAGAAAGCGCCTCGCCGGCTAGAGCGTTTCCGGCTGAGGTTTACGCGGTGCCAGCCCTCTCCCCCGCCCAACCATCTCAACGTACCGACCAAATCGGGAGGTGATAGGGAGAGCGAGCTGGTTCCGTTTGATCGAAAAATGCTCCGGTGTCCCGATCGCGACGTTCGCTCGATTATTCTCTACCGGCTCTGTCGTCGGCAAAGTCGCTCTTCATCTTTTCTTCATGATTGAGCGCCAGAATAGCTCTCCTGGTCCATGAGATCCTGGGAATCTGCGCCTTGCCCCTCTCTTCCCGGCGGCCGGACGGATTCCCAGGGTCTCATGGACCAAAGTCAGCTCTATACCGGATGCGTAAAGCAAAGGTTAAGCTGGTGAGATCGAACGAACTTCGAAATCAGGATACCAGAGCATCGTCGGATCTTGCCATAGAGCAGGTCGAAAGAACTAAAGTCACCAACTCTGAAGCTTAGACGCTTCCAGGAATGGCCTCCTTCTGCGCCATATGAGGGCTGTCGAAATCGAGCTTTTTCAGGCCCTCACGCACTTCCGGGCAACTCATGAACAGCTTCCAAATCAGGCCGGTCCGATAGTTTTCGATCATGCCGATGATCGGCCCCTGGTCGATTGAGAGATGGGTCGAAGCGACCCAGCCTTCGGCAGGGTTGAAGGCGTCAACGAAGCCGTATTCCTTCCAGAGCTCGTCACCGCGCTCATCATAGAAATGACGGAGCGCCTCCATCGAATAATCGGGCGTGTAGGGAAAGGCCGAGAGTGCTGCAGTCGGTGTGATGACGCCTAAGTCCCGGCGCGGCTGATGCGCTGCGTAGCCTTTTTGGTTGTCCGAAGAGGTCAGCCCCCAGCAATGTCTGCCATAGCCTTCGAAGCCGCCCGGGTTCAGGAGGCAATGCTCGCGATTGATCAGCGTGTGGGCGGTGTTCTGCTCCCAATAGTCCGCATAGCGGTCTTTCAGACCATTGGGATCGAGCATCATGAAGCAATATTGGGTCCAGAACAGTGGGCCGCCGAAATCAGGGCCCAGCGGCAGCTTGATCCCGTAATAGTCACGCTCGTTCTTGAACACCCGTCCCATCGCCCAGCCGCGGTGATAGGCCTCCTTATGGACCGGGTAGGTCGGGGAAGACGCGCCGAGCACGTAGGTGAGGAGGCACTCATTCCAGCCCCTGATCTCGAAATCCATGCCCCAGCCCTGGTTGGGGCTCCAATGCCAGTACATGATGTGCCGACCGCCCCGGGTGTGCCAGTCCCACTCGGTCTGATGCCAAAGGGTATTGATGCGATCGCGGAGTTCGGCCTCCTTGCCGTCGCCGTCGAAATATTGCCGACAAACGAGAAGCCCACCGATCAGGAATGCCATTTCCACGACATCCGAGCCGTCGTCTTTTCGGGAGAAGGGAATGGTCTTGCCGGTGGTGCCATGCATGAAATGGGGGAGGACGCCGTGATAGTGGTCTCCGAGATGGAGAAATTTGACCATCTTCAAGAGCTGATCGACGGCTTCCATGCGTGTGACCCAGCCGCGCTCGGCAGCAACCACGATGGCGATCGCACCGAAGCCGGAGCCGCCGATCGCCATGGCTTCAGGACCATATTTGTCCTGGACATTGGTGCGGTCGCGGGCAAGGCCGGAGACCGGATGGGCGCCATCCCAGAAAAAACGAAAAGTCTGACGCTGCACCAGCTCCAACAGCTCGTCATCCGAAAGGCCCTTGGGACGATCCGCGCCGGTACCGGCCGCCTCGGTCGCGCTCGGAGAGGCACTATCATTCATCAACAAATCTCCAATGGAAAACGCCCGCTCGATTTCACAAGCTCAACCGGTGAGTGCGGCGATGTCAATGGCGAGCGATGGCAATTCCATCATCGACGACCATCGAAGCGGGCGACGGTCCTAGCCAGGTGAGCCCGTCATCTTAGCGATCTCGCTTTCGATGGATTTTATGGCTGCGATGAGCCGCCGCCGCTCGACACTGGCAGCACTGCCGATGGACAGCGCATCGATGAGAAAATCCAGCTGCTCGAGAATGGAGTTCATGCTCCGGAACGAGCCGCCGCGCTTCCAGGCCTTGATATAGTTGTCGGTAATATCCGTTTCATGCCGGCTCACAAGAGCCTCGAACGTCTTTTCATCTTTGGCGGTACGGCGGCCTTTCAGACTATCCACATGGTCGTTCGCCAGGAACAGCAGCCTCGTCAGGGCCATATCACCCCGAGCCGAGAGCTTCCAGAAATCGGGCCGCTCCAGGTCGGAAGCGTCCTCGGCGCCTGCAGCGTCCAGCAGTAGCCCCTCCTGACGACTGATCGAAGGCGGCACCACGTCGTCATCCCCAAGCTTGCCCCCGCGCAGCGAAATGATGGCTGAGATCGACAGCCAATTGGTGAGCGCATAGGAATTGGTGGACGAAAGATCGTGCGCGTCCTTGTAGAAGCGGGCCGCCTTTTTCAGCCAGTCGATCTGCTCCTCATCCGGTGCCGCCGTCCTGCCCGCCTTGGCTGCTGCGGTTTCGGTCGCGGTCACATAGAGCTGACAAGCACGTTTGGACGCACTGCCAAGGATCGACAGGCGCTCAATGCTGTCCTCTTGCTCACCTTTTGCCGAATCATCGACGTTTTGCAGCTTCCTTAGGCCGTCAAGCTCGTCCATCGATCTGATGATCATGTCGAGAGGCGCTTCAGCATTGTCTTCGCTCGGTGTCACCTTGCCCTTTCGGAGGAAAAGGGCGTAACGGGCCCGAAGATTAGCGCGCTGCTCGATCGCTCTGATCGGCGCTTCGGACTGGTCGCCGGCGATCGCCCGATCATAGGCCGAAATAGCCTCGGAAAAGAGCCCGAGCTCCCCTGCGGCTCTCGCCTTCGCCGCCAGGATATCGCTTCTTTTTCGCCATTTGGCTGGCGTGCGTCGCCATCGCTCATCGAACTGTTCGCGGAGATAGGCGAGATCGCTTTGCACCACGGCCTGAGCTTTCTGGGTCAGCTCGTTGAAGGCCAGAACGGCCTCATAGGGCTGGTACCAGGACGGCTGGTGCCGGCGGCCACCGCTCTTTTTGCCATTGAGGGTAAAGGAGGGATCACCATAAGCCTGATAGGCTCCCCAGGTGTTGGTATTGGGGTGTGCCATATAGGTCTGCCGACGTGCCTGCGTGACCGCATCGATAAACTCAGCACCATCTTCGAGCATGGCCCGGTAAAACGTCGTGGCAAATGTCGTCGCGGCGCTGTCGTCCACCGCCCAGCCGGCTGCGATCACTGCCTTGGCGCCGATCCTGATGAACTGGGTGGCGAGATTGGCGGCAAGCTCGTGAAAACGTGTTGCCGCCGTTTTCTCGGCACGAGCATTGATCTGGCCAAGATAGCAGCAGTTCAGGAACACCAGCTCCGGCACATGTGTGAGTTGATTGACGGCCCCCACGGTCCAGAGCAACCCGTCGCCGAGCACCATACCGGTCTGCGGGCAAGTCTTGCGCTGATCCCCGCCTTCGTCCGATGTCGGCTCATACGCGTCGATTCTTTCCTCGAAAACGCCGTGACCTGCCAGATGAAGGATTCGGTAGCTGCCGCTCATCAAGGAGGCAATCGCCGCCGTCGGCCGCGTGCGGATTTCCTCGTCCACCGCATAGCCGGCCCGGTTGATCAGATCCGCAACCGTCCTCGCTTCGTTGACGGCACCGTCAAGCGGCGGGAATTTGGCATTTGGACGAATGGGATCGGGATCGCCAACGACCAGAGCGGTGCGCTGCGCGGTGGTCATGACATCGGGGCGGAAACGCTCATCGTGAAGCTGGCGAATCAGTCCCGCCCGGATGGCAGGCGGCTCGGCACCATCGCCCGATCTGTCCTCCAAAAGCTCCCAAGGATAGCCTGCTGCGATTTGATCGAGCATCAGCACCAAATTGCGATCATCGTCGGAGGCAAGCTTCAGACGGAGCGGCAGGAGAAGCTCGAACAGGGTTCTCCCCGGGCTCGCCTGACCGCCGAAGGCGCTTTGCTCGATCGCGGCATTAATGAAGGCATCGGCCAGCTTCAGCGTATCGGCAACCACACTGTCCTCGATGCGCGCGCGCCCGGTGAGCACGGCGAAATGCAGGCAACGATAGCGCTGGTTGGAGGTCTCGGTACCCTTGATCGAAATGCGCTGCGACCAGCCTTGATCGGACTCCAGAACGAGCTTGCGCAGACCTCCCTCGCCCTCCATCAACTCGGTCGATATATCGAGCTGTCCCGCATAGCGGGGGCTGTTGCGCAGCACCTCGAGCTCGCGCATGGCCTGAATAGCCTTGTGTTCGAAATACTCGATGATCTCGATCTTCCGCAGACCGGCGAGCCGGCCTTCCCGCTGCAGTTCCAAGACGGCGTCCAAAAGCGCCGACAGAGCATCGCTCATACTCAGACCGCCATCGCCCGAGCCGATGATCAGCGTGCTAAGGCCGAAGGGTGTATTGGTTGCTTGGCCGACTGTCGTGTCACTTGCGGAGGTTTTGCCCGTGCCTTTCAATGAGAGCCATTTTTCCTCTTGGGTCAGACAATAGCGCCGAAGGCCGTGTAGAAGGGCGCGTCTGAGCTTGCCAACAGTCAGACTGCCGACTTCGCCGAGGCCGATGACGATGGCACCCGGTGGAAAGGCCTCGTCGTCGAGAATGACCTCAGCGGTATCGATTGCCCCCGGATAGAGACCACGCTGGTAGCGCTGGCTCAGCCGCTGGCCAAGGCTCTTGTCCAGGCTTCGCTCCGCGCCGATCAGGATGTCCTGTTCGTAGTGACCGACCATGACCGGGAAGGACGAGAAGGTAAGGTCACCATGACGCACCTGAAGAGTGGTCGGCTGGGCCACGGCCTTCGCGGCGACATAGCGGCCCCGACCGCCAAGGGCGGCGGCTTCGAGAGCTTCGGCATCGGGATAGATCGAAGGCCGATCGTCCGGGAGATCGAACGGCATGGCGGCACCCCGATCGATCGGCTGCCTGCTGCTCAGCAACCTGGTGGTGCCCTGCTGGAGAAGATCGAGATAGCCGCCGAAAGCCTGTTCGTGCCGCGGCATATCACCGTGAGCGGCCGCGATATAGAAGGTCGGCAGCTCCTTTGGAATGCTTGCCCAGGGCACCCTGCCGTCGCCTTGCCCAGTTGCCTGAAAACGCACACGATCGCCATCGATGGTTAGGCCGACTGGTGTGCTTTCGGCCTGTCCTGCAACAAACACCATCCTGGTGCCGTCAATCGGTGCATTGTCCAGGAGGCGCCAGGTGGCACGGGCGATATCGAGATCCTGCTGGAGCGGCTCCTGCCAGCCCCGGCCGTCCGTATCGTCCAGCGTTTTCCAGACGTGCTCATCGAAGAAGTCATGATGGCCGCTGGCCGGAAGCAGCTCGAGCACGCCCGGAAAGCGCCGGATCATGTCGAGCAGGTCCTTTTCGCTGTTCCTGATATCGAGGAGAGCAAGAAGACCGGTGGTCCTTTCCCTACCCATCAGCATGCGTGGAATGCTGAAGGAGCCTTCGTTAGGCGTGCCCAACATCACCAAACGGCAGCCCTCCTTGGCCTTGAATCGCTGCCAGAGATCCGCATGACGGGCAAAGGCAAGGCGGGCGAGCAGGCCCCCCATGGAGTGGGCAAGGATACGGACCGGCTGGGTGCTGCCGTCCAGGCGCTTGGTCAACTCGCCGGCAAAGCGGTCCGCTTCGTCCTGCATGCTGATCCGCCAATCATAAGGAAACGGCAGAACGTCATGGGTGGCGGCCAGGAAATTTGCGAGTTCGTTATAGTAGCGGGGAAACATGCGAAACGGCTTGATCTCCTTGGGATTTTCCCGATGAAGATCGAGACGCTCCAACCGGCCGCGAAAGATGTCCTTCAGGTCCATCCAGATGCGGTTGTCCCCATAGCCGAGCTCGGATCCCAAAATGCCCGGCAGCATAAACACACTCGGCCGTGGCTCACCGGAGCGCGAGCGCAGATCCTTGAGCTCCGGCGGTGACGGCAGGGCAGAAAAGCCAAGGCTTTCCGGAACAGCTTGGCCTTTGGCTTCAGGTTCTGATCGCCGAAGCCCGTCCCAGACCTTCGCGGCAGTCTTTTCGTTCTTGAAATAGCGAAAGTGGTAGACCTCGGGCCCTTCGTCGAAGAAGCTCCTGGCTTGTCCGGGCGCCCGCTTTTGCCCGCCATACATCGAGGCGGTATCGACGACTAGATCGTGATCGCCTTGAAAATAGAGGTCGGTCAGCCAGACACCGAGGCGATGGAACACGCCCTTGCCGTCGATGTCTCCGGCAATGGCCGAGAGGTCCGCGTTGGTGGTGATATCCGGCCTGTTGAGGATCTTGGTCAGGGGTGATCCCGGCATCATCGCCTCGAGTCCGGGGACATGTTCGGGTTCGGTGCGAGTCTCGACGACGGCAAGTGTGAAGCCTCGGATGAACCGGTAGAGGGCAAAGGCATCAGCGCCGACCTTGCCGACGACGTTCATGAGGGTGGATAGCCAGCGATCGAGCTTGCCGCCGGCAAGCGTGGTGCCGGCGGCAGGACAGGCGACACGAACGAACCGCTCCACCGTGATCGACTTTTCGAACAGCATGTTGTGGAACGCGATGAGCTGATCTTTAAGCAGCAGGTAGCCCTCTTGTTCCAGCTGCTCGAAGTCGACATCGTCGAACAGGCCGCCTGTGGTTCTTCCGGAGCGGCAAAGCAGCTCGCCGATCATGCCGCCTCGGGAATGGCTGACGAGGTGCAGCTTGGCGTTCTTCGGCAGCTTTTCCAGGGCCATCAAGGCATTGGCGATCGGGCTTTCAGCAAGCGTATGATGCTCCAGTGCCAGCATGCGGCCTTGATAACGGTCGCCGATGCGGCCCCAGACGGAGCGATTCTCGGTCCAAAGAGCACCGAAGCTTCCAGCGGTGGTAGAAGCAGTCCCATGCAAGAAAAGCAGATAGGGTTCTTCGCTTGCGGGAAGAACGGTTTTCTGCTCGCGAAGCCGGATTCCATCGCCCGCAGGATCGAGGCGGTAGAGTCCCGGAGTCTCGACCTGCCTCTTGTCGAACCATTCAGCGATCTTGGGGCCGAGAATGTCACCGGCAATCTCGCCGGCCTTGGCGGCGGGATCGCCCGTGAACAGCTTGACAAGCTGATCGGCATCGAGATCGAAAAAGGCGGCGCTGCTGATATCGAGACCGCTTCCTCCACCGCCTCGAAGGGCCATTCGCCCGAGCTGGCTTGGCAGGCGAAAATCACCGCCGCCGCCGGATGAACGGTCGATTTGTTCCGGAAAATCGGTTTGCAGGCGGTCGACCGTTGTGATCCAGCGAAGATCGCCTTCGAGAACGAGTTCGACGATCGTGTCCGCCTTCGCCTTGTCGATCCTGGCAGGATCACCGCTGCTTCGAGACACGTCGATCCTGAGATTGCCGAGCACCTCAACCGCAGGCTTCGCTTCCTCCAGCATGCCCAGGTCAATGTCAGCTCTCGAAAAATCTGGATCATTCGATCCGGGCGCCGTAACTGTCGTCATGCCTAAAATCCCCGAAACGGGCGCCCATCCTCATGCCGGACAGGCGCCCAGATGGCACTACTATCACCTGGGTCACGTCGCACCGCGACAATCAACTCTGTGATGAAATGCGCTTTAAATTGCTTGCCTAATCCGGCTTTTAAAGGCCGGCAATGACATCAAAATCGATAACCATAGCAAAGCGGTTCATCGGAAATTGGATAGCTCAATGGAAGTTGCCTGTCCAATTGTTCATTCGGTGGTTGAGGGCAAGCGCCTCAAAAATGAACGTACGAATTTTTCGATCAAGACATTGAAACGAATGCAAGCGCATCGACCCAAGGCCGCTTGGCCGATAGGATTGGATTGGCGCAACAGGGATAGGCATGCCCATGACGATCAGGTTTTTTTCGGACAAGCATCGCCCGGTGCATCTGGGCCCCTACCCGCTCGAGCGGCTTCGTCGTGCGGAAGAAAGGCCCGATCTGAACGCCATTCCTCCCATGGCTCCGGCCTCTTTCCAGCGGGAGGATGCGTCGCCCTCGATCGTAGGGGCGATGGGGGAGTATCAGGCGATGCTTGATGCGATCCGTGATGGCCTGGTCAATCGGGCGAAGGCGGGCTGCCCGGAAGATCCCGCGGAGCGAGCCGATCACGTGAAAGCGTTCGGCTATTTTTCCGATGCGTCCATGGTGGGTATTGCCAAGCTTTCCGATGAATGTCTGCTCGAGACGCCGCTTCACAACCCGGACATCGACCGTCTGGCCCTGGACCTGCGCACCCGTCAGACCAAAACGCTCGCCTCCGGCATCGATCTGATCATGGCGGACCTCAAAGAGTCCATGGAGGCACCGCCGACCACCATCGATGGCCACACGCACGCCGTCGTCTTCCTCTATGAATATCCAAGAGACCCCGACGCCCATGAACCCGGCACCGATTGGATCATTGGAGCGCAAGAGGCGCGGGCCTGTCTCCGTGCCGCCGAAACCGCCGTGGTCATCGCCAATTACATCCGGCTCCTTGGCTATGACGCCCGTGCCCATTCAGGCTCAGCCACGGACCTCGATCTCAACCGCCTGGCGGCGGCCGCCGGACTTTTGACCGTGGAGGCGGGATGCGCCGTGAATCCCTATGTGGGGAAGCGGTTCGGGCTTGCGGCGGTCAGCACGAGTTTTTCCCTTCAAGCCGATCAGCCGCTGGCTCCCTCGAATGAACAGGACAGAAAAAAAACCCATGGGCCGGCCTGGGTGCTGGGCATGGGATTTGCCAAGAACGCGTTTAACCGGGAGCCTTTCGCCAAGCGCCGCTATGTCGATGGAGCGCATCCGTTCGAGACACTGAAGCGGATCGATCAGCCGACAACCTACATCGATGAAGCGCGGGTCGCACGGGTGCCGAAGCGCACGGACATGTTTGCGCGCGCGCAGTTCGGCGATATGGGACAAGCCCTTCAGGAAGGCGCTAAGAACGGCCATTATGCGCGGAAATCCGCCCCCTCCATGGCCCAACGGCGAGCCCTCGGCGCGTTCGTGCTGCTTCAGGATGGGGAGCCCGAACCGGAGGTAGCGCAAGGAACGTCGGATCCCAGACGCAATGCCGACAATGTCAAGGCTGCTTGCTATTTTCTGGGCGTCGATGCCGTTGGGATTTCCCGCTGTCCCGACTGGACCTGGTATTCCCACGACGCCGTCGGGGAGCCCATCGTCCCGCAGCATGACCATGCTGTTTCGATGATCATCGATCAGGGCTATGAAACCATGGAAGGGGCCTCCGGCGACGACTGGATTTCCGTCGCCCAGTCCATGCGCGCCTATCTCAGATTTTCATTGCTGGGTGGCGTGATTGCCAAGCAGATCCGTAATCTCGGTTATTCGGCCAAGGCCCATACGGTGTTGGACGGCGAAGTCCTGCAGCCGCCACTTCTGCTCTTGTCAGGATTAGGTGAGGTCAGCCGGATCGGCGAAGTCATCTTGAATCCGTTTCTGGGGCCACGGCTTAAATCCGGGGTCGTAACCACCGATATGCCGCTCACCCACGACAAGCCCATCGATTTCGGCCTGCAGAACTTTTGCGAGAGCTGCAACAAATGCGCGCGCGAATGCCCGTCCGGCGCGATCACCGCCGGACCGAAGCTGATGTTCAACGGCTACGAGATCTGGAAATCCGACAGCCAGAAATGTGCCACCTATCGAATAACCACCCAAGGCGGCGCCATGTGCGGTCGCTGCATGAAAACCTGCCCCTGGAACCTGGAAGGGCTATTCGCCGAGCGTCCGTTTCGCTGGGCAGCGACGAAATTGCCGGTCGCTGCGCCGCTACTCGCGAAACTCGATGACGCCGCCAACCGCGGGGACCTGAACCCGATCAAGAAATGGTGGTGGGACCTGGAAATCGAGGAGGATGGCGGCTACCGGCCCACGAAAAACCCGGCCAATACGCGTGGTCTGCAAAAAGATCTCGATCTTCGCTATGAGGATCAGACGCTTGCGGTCTATCCGGCCGATCTCGCCCCCCATCCCTGGCCGTTTCCTTTTCCGATGGATCGGGAAAAGGGGATCGAAGCCTATCAGGCTCTGATCACGGCCGAGGAATACCAGGCGCGCCTTTCCCGGGGAGATATTGACGGGCTTGCCCATGAATACCGGATCGAAGGGGATGCGCCGGTGATCCGGGTGCAGATCGAGAAGGCGGAACCGATGGCCCCGGATGTCACAAAATACGAGCTTCGCTCGCTCGATGGCACGCCGCTTCCTGCCTGGACGGCGGGCGCCCATATCGACGTCGTCGTGGCGCCTGAATTCCTTCGCCAATATTCGCTGGCCGGCGACCCGGCCGATCCATCATCCTATCACATCGGTGTCTTGCGCGAGGAGCATGGCAAAGGCGGCTCGAAGCTCATGCACCGCATCTTCAGCGAAGGGCGGAAGATCTTCATCTCCAAGCCGATCAACCATTTTCCCTTGGAAAATACCGCCAGCAGGAGCTTCCTGCTGGGCGGCGGCATCGGCATTACACCGATGATCGCGATGGCCCATGAGTTGCATGCACGAGGTGACGCGTTCGAGATACATTATTCGATCAAGTCGCGGACCGCAGCAGGTTTCCTAAGCGACCTCAACGACGTCGTATGGAAAGATCATGTCCATGTTCATTGCTCGGAAGACGGGACGCGCGCCGACCTTCGCCAGATCCTGAGAGGATACCAGGAGAGCTGGCACGTTTATATCTGCGGGCCGGATCGCTACATGCAATCGGCTCTCGAAGCCGCCGAGCAGCAGGGCTTTCCCGAAGAGGCAAGGCATCTCGAATATTTTACCGTGCCCGAGGTGCCGGACTACGAGAATTTCCCTTTTACGCTGCGGCTGAAAAAATCTGGCCGCGACATCCGCGTGCCGGCGGATCGATCGGCAGCAGACGTGCTCAATGATCAAGGCATTCCCGTCGACATAAAATGTTCCGACGGCCTTTGCGGCGTCTGTCACTGCGGGCTGGCCGGCGGCGATGTCGAGCATCGGGATTTCGTGCTGTCGAAGAAACAGCGGCAAAGTACCATCATTCTCTGCCAGTCCAGGGCGGCCAAGCCGGATGGCATCGTCGAAATCGACCTTTGATGTCCGGCGAGATCTGCAAGGCCAAGGTCAAGATCGAGGGGCGCGTACAGCGTGTCTGGTTCCGCGGCTGGACCGTCCGCGAAGCAAAGCGCCTCGGCCTCGATGGCTGGGTTCGGAACAACACCGACGGCTCCGTCGAGGCTGTCTTCGTCGGCGAGGAGCACCTTGTTCGAGACATGATTGAACGCTGCCGAAAAGGCCCGCCCCATGCCAAGGTGACGGCTGTGCAGGAGGCCGTATTCGCAGGCAAGATCGAGCCCGGCTTCCGGCAGGTTGACTAGAGCGGCCGGAGACGTTTCCAGGCCGCCCCCCCTTCAGGCGCCCAACATCGTAGCAGGTGCATATGAGCTGGAGTCCCGAACCGGCCCGATCCAGTTTGTCGCCGGCAGCGCATGTCATGCACGGAAAAACCCGATCTTGGACCCCAAACGGGCGACCGGTACATTGATTCCAGACAATGACCCGTTCAGGTTGACCGGATCCGATCGACGTGATCATACCACAAGGTCGTGACCGTCGGCGCTGCCGGCTCGCAAATGATGGGAAATTGCTATGGCTCAAACGTTGAAGCTTGTCTCGCCGGTCAATGGCGACATCTATGCCGAGCGGCCGGTTGCCGGGCAAGCGGAGGTGGAATCGGCACTTGATGCCGCGCGACATGCTCAGCGCGGATGGGCCTGCGAACCGCTGGATGCGCGGGTTAAGGTTGTGCGGGCAGCGATCGCCGCCCTTCGCGGGATGAATGACGAGATCGTGCCGGAGATCGCCTGGTCCATGGGGCGGCCGGTTCGCTATGGCGGCGAGATCGGCGGGGTCGAGGAACGCGCCTATCATATGGCCGATATCGCAAGCGAGGCGCTTGCCCCGATCGTGGTCGAGAACAGCGAGTCTTTCCATCGCTACATCGAGCGTGAGGCAGCTGGCTTGGTGTTTGTGATGGCGCCTTGGAATTATCCCTATCTGACCGCAGTGAACACCATCGCGCCGGCGCTGATGGCCGGCAATGCCGTGGTTCTTAAGCATGCGACCCAGACGCTTTTGACCGGCGAGCGTTTCGAGCAGGCCTTCAGGCAAGCCGGTTTGCCCGACCATGTCTTCACCAATGTCTTTCTCGATCATCAGACCACGGAGAAGCTGATTGCCGCCGGCCAGTTCGATCATCTGAATTTTACCGGCTCGGTCGGCGGTGGCCGGACGATCGAGCAGGCGGCTGCAGGTACGTTTACCGGCATCGGACTGGAACTCGGAGGCAAGGATCCGGGTTATGTCTGCGAGGATGCCGATCTGGAGGCAGCCGTCGATACGCTGATCGACGGGGCAATGTTCAATTCAGGCCAATGCTGCTGCGGCATCGAGCGTATCTATGTCGCCGAGCCTTTGTATGCAAAATTCCTCGATAAGGCGGTCGCGATCGTCGAAGGCTATAAGCTCGGCAACCCGTTGGAGGAAGCGACCACACTCGGCCCCATGGCGCATCGGCGTTTTGCTGACGAGGTGAGAGCGCAGACCAGCGAAGCCATCGCCGCCGGTGCCGAGCCACTGATCGGCAGCGACCGCTTCAAAGAAGACGACGGCGGCACCTATCTTGCCCCGCAGATCCTCTCCGGAGTCGACCATTCGATGCGGGTGATGCGGGATGAGAGCTTCGGACCGGTCGTCGGCATCATGAAGGTGCGGGACGACGACGAAGCGATCGCGCTCATGAACGATTCGGATTTCGGCCTCACCGCCTCTCTTTGGACGAAGGACAGCGATCGCGCTGCTGCCATCGGCCGACGTGTCCAAACCGGAACGGTCTTCATGAACCGTTGCGACTATCTCGATCCCGCCCTTTGCTGGACCGGCTGCAAGGATACCGGCAAAGGTGGTGCGCTCTCCGTCATCGGCTATCACAATCTCACCCGCCCGAAATCCTACCACCTGAAGAAAGCCTGAACGCTCATGTCCACGACCGCAAACTGGAGTTTTCCCACATCCATCCGCTTCGGCGCCGGACGCATTGCCGAACTGGCGGAAGCCTGTAAAGCAGCCGGCATGGTTCGGCCGCTGCTTGTCACCGATGAAGGCATGCGCGACCTCCCCATCACGAACGGAGCGCTCGGGCTGTTAAAAAACGCAGGACTTGCCGCCTCGCTCTTTTCGGATGTGCAGTCCAATCCCACGGATAAGAACCTCGATGCCGGCATCGAGGCCTTCAAGGCCGGCGGGCATGACGGTGTCGTGGCCTTTGGCGGCGGCTCGGGGCTGGACCTTGGCAAGCTGATCGCATTTCAGGCGGGGCAGACCCGCTCGGTCTGGGATTTCGAGGACATCGGCGACTGGTGGACAAGGGCCGACAGTGCAGCCATCGCTCCGATCGTTGCAGTGCCAACCACTGCCGGCACTGGCTCTGAAGTGGGTCGGGCCAGTGTGCTGACCAACACGTCGGAGCACGTCAAGAAGGTCATCTTTCACCCGAAAATCCTGCCCGAAATCGTGATCGCCGATCCCGAACTCACGATTGGCATGCCGCCGGCCATCACCGCCGGCACAGGCATGGACGCCTTCGCCCACTGCCTCGAGGCCTTCTGCGCCCCGACCTATCACCCGATGTGTGAGGGCATCGCAGCGGAAGGCATGCGCTTGGTCAGGGAAAACCTCCCGCTGGTTTACAAGGATGGTGCCAATCTGGAAGCAAGAGGCCATATGATGAGTGCCGCCGCCATGGGCGCCACTGCCTTTCAAAAGGGCCTGGGCGCCATCCATGCCCTTTCCCATCCGGCAGGCGCGCTCTTCAACACCCACCATGGCATGACCAACGCCGTCGTGATGCCGGAGGTGCTGGGCTTTAACCGGCCTGCCATCGAAGGAAAAATCGAGCGACTTTCCGCTTTCCTGGGCATCGAGGGCGGTTTTGACGGGTTCTTCGATTTCGTACTGAACCTTCGGCGCGACCTGGATGTGCCCGACAAGCTGGGCGACCTCGGCGTAACGCAGGATGCGATTCCCCGAATGGCCAAGATGGCGCCGGTCGATCCGACGGCAGGCGGCAATCCGGTGACGCTGACCGAAGACGCTGCAACGGCATTATTCGAGCGGTTGATCTAAACGAATACCCTGTCGACTTCGATAGATTTTGACGAAGGAAAAACACCTATGGGTTGAATATTTTTCTTGCGTAGAACTGGACAGGCGGCGTATGACAACCTCAGGTACTTTTTTGAACATTCATGTACTTAATGGTTGAAACATGGCTGCAAAACCAGCCCGAGCGCCCCTTCATCAAAGCGAAGACGATGGGCTTGATCGGCTTGCCGCTTGCCTGAATAGCTGGCTTGAGCGGGCGACCCAAATGGAGGTACAGGCGCGCCAGGCGCGCTCCGTCCTGCCGATCAGTACATTGACCATCGGTGCCGCAATCGCGGCCATACTGGTTGCTGCTGAAGGCCGCTGGTTTGCGGTGGCCGGCTTTTTCCTGTTTCTTGTCGCGGCCCTCTTCCTCAACCACTATCATGATCGCAAGACAACGGTCTGGAGACGCGCCGCCAGCGCTATCGAAGACGCCCAGCAGGCCTTGATTCTGAGGCCCGATCATCCCGAAATCCAGGGCATCAAGGCCCTGCATCTGGAGCGGATGGTGCGAGAGGACGAGGGCAAGACGGACCTAGTCGTCTTCGATACGCAAAGCTGCATCTTCTACCTGGCGGCGATGGCCGTGATCGTCTTGCTATGCATTTTCGCCATCAGCGAATCCCACGAGCTCCTGGTACCGAAGTCCGGCCTGACGAGTTGACTCTTCCTGGCGATCACTCGACGAGGAACCAGGTGACAATGTCGCGGCCATTCTACTAGAGCGTTTCCGGTTGAGGATTATGCGGTGCCAGCCCTCTCCGCCGACCAATGCCACCACGCACCAACTATATCCGGTGGTTGGGCGGGGGAGAGGGCTGGATCGACCTGGCCCGGGAATGCGCTAGGTCATACCAAATCGGACGATCAGCCAGGCGATGGCCAGGGAGAAGATCATGAGCCCGCTCGCCATGATCGTGGCGAAGCCGAGCAGGCGCATGGCAATCTTGTCATCCAGGAAGACCATACGGGTTCGAAGGTCGCCAGCCAGGTTCTTCAAGCCAGGCCAGCTCCCCTCGGCAGCCAGCGGTTCGATCTTCTGATGCCTCCGGCGCCTGTGGTATAGATCAAGTTGGGCGCTGCCGACGAATGCCATGAATGGTCTCCGATCAATGGAAACCACATTATCATATTTCTTAAATAACTTTTCAACCATAAGTCGTATCTCCTCTACCTTCCTCGAGCTATTCTCCCCCACAATGATTAAATAACTGTAGCTTGACGACAGCTTCGTCAGGATCGGGAGACAGGACGTTGAGGGTACCCTGGTGGCAAAGCGCGGTCATTTACGAGATCTATCCGCGCTCTTTCCAAGACAGCGACGGCGACGGAATCGGCGATCTCCAAGGCGTTATCGACCGCATCGATTACCTCGACTGGCTCGGTGTCGATGCTGTCTGGCTGACGCCGATCTACCCCTCGCCCATGGTCGACTTCGGCTATGACGTCGCCGACTACACCGGCATCCATCCGCTATTCGGTGATTTTGCCGACTTCGACCGTCTTGTCGCCGCACTCCACGAGCGAGGCATCAGGCTGATCCTCGATTTCGTGCCCAACCATACCTCCGACCAGCATCCCTGGTTCAAGGAAGCGCGAGCCTCCAAAGACAGCCCCAAACGCGACTGGTACATCTTCCGCAACCCCGCTGACAGTAGCAGTGGTGGTGCCGGCAGCCCGAACAATTGGGTGAGCATCGCCGGTGGCTCCGCCTGGACCCTGGACGAGACGACCGGTCAATACTACTGCCACCGCTTCCTGAAGGAACAGCCGGATCTGAACTGGCGCAACCCGAATGTCCGCACCGCCATGTACGACGCGATGCGCTTTTGGCTGAAACGTGGGGTGGATGGGTTCAGGCTCGATGTGTTTTGGCTGCTGATCAAGGACAAAGACTTTCGCAGCGATCCGCTCAGTCCCGTTTATAAGGAGGGCGAGCCGGACTTCCGCCGGACCCTGGAAGTCTACAGCGCCGATCAGCCGGAAATCCACGACATAGCTAGGGAAATGCGTGATGTCGTCGTCGAGTTCGGAGAGGACAGGCTCCTGATCGGTGAGATCTACCTCCCCACCGAAAAACTGGTCACCTACTACGGCAAGAATGGCGAGGGCCTTCACCTCCCCTTCAACTTCAACCTGATGTGGCAGGCCTGGCGGCCAGCTCCGCTCCTTTCTTACATCAAGCACTATGAGTCAGCGCTGCCCTCGCAGGGCGGATGGCCGAGTTGGGTGTTGGGCAATCATGATCAAAAGCGCCTTGCGAGCCGGGTGGGGGCAGCCCAGGCAAGGGTGGCGATGCTCATTCTGCTGACCCTGCGCGGCACGCCCACGATCTACTACGGCGATGAACTCGGTCTTGAAAACGTGCCCGTCCCTGCCGGACAAGGCCAGGACCCCTTCGGCCATGCCCACCCAGACCAGGGCCGGGATCCCGTCCGCTCGCCCATGCCCTGGTCGGCGGCAGCCGGCAGCGGATTTACCGAAGGCAGTCCGTGGTTGCCACTCGGCGCAAAAAACCTTGAAAAAAATGTCGAAACCAGCACGGCTGATGAGGCCTCGACCCTCAACCTTACGCGCCGGATCTTGGCACTTCGCCGCCAAGAACCCGCTCTTTCCCTCGGCGATTGGCAGGAGATCGAAATCCAGGGCGACATCTTGGCCTATGCGCGCGACGACGGCAGGCAGCGCTTCGTCATTCTCGCCAATTTGGAACCGGCACCCAAGAGCGTGCATCTGGGCAATGCCTTTAAGGGCATGCTGGAGATCTCGACCTTAAGCAGATCGCCAGGAGCCGACCTTGGCCCGGACATTGATCTGGGGCCGGATGAAGCGATGATCATCCGGATGGACGGTCGAGCGACGTGACCAGCCACCTCTTTTCGGAAAAAAGCAAGAAACGGGTGGCCGGTATGCTGGAACCGTGTCTTTGATCCCCCTTCAAGCTTAGGGGAGACATTCTGATGAGCAGTCAGGCGCGCATTGAAGAATCCATGACGTTGGGAACCTGGGCTTTGCTCATCGCGCTGTCGCTGGTTTGGGGCGGCTCCTTTTTCTTCCAGGGCGTTGCCGTCAGGGAGCTGCCCACCATCACGATCGTGGTTGCCCGCGTCGGCCTTGCTGCTCTTACTCTCCTGGTCGTCATGAAGGCTCTCGGCCTTCGCATGCCAAGCTCAGGGCACGTATGGGCAGCCTTCTTCGGCATGGGTTTCCTCAACAACCTCATTCCGTTCACCCTCATCGTCTGGGGTCAAGCCAGCATTGCTTCCGGCCTCGCCTCCATTCTCAATGCCACCACGCCTCTGTTCACCGTTCTGGTGGCTCATTTCCTGACCAGGGACGAGAAGCTGACGCGCCGAAAAATGATCGGCGTTGCCTTCGGTTTCGTAGGTGTCGCGATCATGCTCGGAACGGATCTTCTGGGAGATCTTGGCATTAGCGAGCTTGGACAATTGGCGGTACTTGGGGCGGCACTCACCTATGCATTCGCCGGGATTTATGGTCGACGTTTCAAAGCTCTCGGCGTCCCACCGATCGCCGTCGCAACCGGTCAGGTCACCGCATCAACCGTTATGCTGATCCCGCTCATGCTGCTGGTGGACAAACCTTGGACACTGCCGGCACCCGGTTTCGAGACCATTTTGGCGCTGATCGGCCTTGCAACCGTTTCAACGGCGCTCGCCTATTTTCTCTATTTTCGCATTCTGGAAATTGCAGGCGCCACCAATCTGCTGCTGGTCACCTTCCTTATACCGGTGAGCGCCATTATCCTGGGCATCATGGTTCTCGGTGAAACCCTGCTGCCCAAGCATTTTTTGGGTATGATCATCATCACCCTCGGCCTGATCGTGATCGACGGCCGTCTCCTCATGATGGTCACGGGCCGCAGCCGATCCGCAAGGGCATGAGAACCAGGGGCATGGAACGCGAGGCAAAGAATGGCCGAGAGCATAGAGGTCGATTGCTGCGTAGCCGGCGGCGGTCCGGCCGGAATCATGGCGGGCTTGCTCATGGCGCGTGCCGGCTGCTCCACGCTGGTCCTGGAAAAGCATAAAGACTTCCTCCGCGACTTTCGCGGCGATACCGTCCACCCATCGACACTCGAAGTGATCCATGAACTCGGATTGCTGGACGCCTTCCTTGAACGGCCACACCAGCGCATGGATAGGCTTGCGGGCATGTTCGCAGGCGAGCGGCTGGAGGTCGCCGATTTCTCGACCATCGAGGCGGTCTGCAAGTTCATCGCCTTCATGCCCCAATGGCACTTTCTTGATTTCCTTTCCTCAGCGGCGAGCAGCCTTCCAACTTTTTCCTTGAGAATGCGGGCAGAAGCGACCGGGCTTTTGGAGGAGGGACAGCGAATCACCGGCGTCCGCGCCGAAACCGAGGATGGCCCAATTGAGATCCGCGCCCGCCTCGTCATCGGCGCCGATGGCCGAAGCTCGATCATCCGCAAAGCCGCAGGGTTGACGGTCCAGCATATCGGCGCACCAATCGACGTCTTGTGGTTCAGTCTGCCACGTCCTGACGACGCGAAAGACGAATCGCTTCTGAACACCGGTGCCGGGCATGTGGTAATCACCATCGATCGCGGCAGCTACTATCAATGTGCGTTCGTCATTCCCAAAGGCCGCGCGGAGGAGATCAAATCCGAGGGCGTCGAGGCGCTGCGCAAATCCGTGGTGGCCACGGTTCCGCATCTCGCGGACGGGATCGATGCGCTCGGTTCCTTCGACGATGTCAGCCTCCTCACCGTGGCCATCGATCGTTTGGAGCGGTGGTCGCGGCCAGGTCTCCTGATGATCGGCGATGCCGCCCATGCGATGTCGCCGATCGGCGGTGTCGGGATCAATCTGGCCATCCAGGATGCCGTGGCCGCAGCCAATATCCTTGCCGGGCGGCTGGCGGAAGCGGCCTTTTCGGATGAGGATCTCGATCAGGTCCAAAAACGCCGTCTTTGGCCGGTACGCGCCACGCAGTTTGCCCAGGTCCAGGCACAAAACCGTATCATCGCTCCCCTGCTCGCGCGACGGGAATCGCCCTCCCGCCCGCCACTGCCGCTTCGCCTGATTGCGAACACGCCCTGGCTTCGCCGCAAGCTGGCCAGCCTGATCGGCCTCGGCGTGCGGCCCGAACATGTGTACTCGCCTGAACGGCATCGGCTCACGCTGAAAAACTGAGCGGCCTAACTGTCCAAGGCTTGATGTGATCGCTCTCCTCCCCGGTTGGAGCGACGTTCATTCTTTCCTGTCATTTCCATGAACGACGACCTCACATTTCGTTCAGCCATGTCCTGTCATAAAGGCATCATCGTTAATCAAAACACATGCGGGGACCTCACAATGAACAAGTCAATCCTAGCGATCAGCCTGGTCACCACCAGCTTCATGTCGATCCAGCTCGCCGCGGCCGAGGAGCGCGACAACAACCCGACAGGCATCTATCTCGGCGCCAATATCGGTGCCGCCTTCTTCGATAACGATGATGTCAACAAGTTCGATGACGGAGGCGTTACCCTCGGCGCTCAGCTCGGCTACCGCTGGAACGACCATATCCGAACCGAACTCGAGCTAAGCGGATCAGCCGCAGGCATCGACAATTCCGACGATGTTCTGGCCTTCGGTGGCTACAACCTCAACGGCTTCTATGACTTCCTGCCGCCCAGCGAAGCGTTTGTCCCCTATATTGGTGCTGGTATCGGTTACGCCGCGATCGAACTCGACAGCGACAATGGCGACCAGGACGATGCTGGGCTTCTGTCTCTCCACGGCGAAGTCGGTCTCACCATGAACGTCAACGAGCATTTCGCCATTGTACCCTCCTATCGCTACACCGTGATTGAAGAGGACGACGAGGGTATTCTCGATGATGACCTGACCAGCCATGCCGTCCGGGTCGGGTTGAGGGTGAGCTTTTAAGATTGCCGGCAACGATCACAGATCCCACGCTCAAAGCACAAAAAAGAGCCGGCCCCAGGGCCGGCTCTTCGCATTGAATGATGCTGACGTCAGATCAGTAAAGCGCCACCGGATTGCCGGGCGAACCGGTCGCACCCACGATCTTGAGCGGTGCCCAGACGAACAGGAATTCATAGACGCCGTCGTTTAGCAGCGGCTCGAAATCCAGATTCTCGATATTCCAGATGCCGTAGCGGGTCTGGATGGCGGTGTGGCAGGGAACGGCTTCGCCTTCAATCTCGCCGACAGGCTGGGCATCATTGGCTGAGGTGTCGCCGCCGGTGAGGATAATCTTCTGCTCCGCCATGTATTCGCAAGCACTGCGGCCATAGCCAGGTTCGCCGGAGGCGAACTCCGCTGCGCGCGCGGCCTTATCCTCGGCTGAGAGACTGCGCCATTCGCTGTTTTTCCAAAGATCGCCATGGCCGGTGTAGAGGAACACACAGTCGCCTTCGCCGATCGGATCGAGACCTTGTGCCTCGACCATGGCCTTGATGTCATCGGCGGTGACGATACCCGGACTGTCCGTCGCTGTCGGAATCGGCAGGCGATCGAGCCCCCGGTATTTCGGCGCATCCAGGAGCACGCCCCGGCAGACGAAGCCCTTCTCGGCCACGAACTCCACCCCGAGGTCGCCCATACCGATCACGGCATTGCCGGCGCCGCGCTCGTAGGTCTCCTCGGCGATCCGGCCATTATAGAAAAAATCGCCCTTGGAAGTACGAACGCCGATATGACCCGGACCATCGAATTGGGTACCGACCTGGCCGATTTCGGTCGACAGGAACTCGTCATGAAACACCAGATGATTGCTGCCGAATGGCCCACCTGTCGGCGTGCCCGGAATGGTCATCCGATAGGAGCGCCATGGGATAAGGGGAATGTCGTGGTCGTAGAGCTTGCCGAGGGTCGCAGTTTTCCCCTGCTTCACCAGCCCGACCGCCTTCATGACGATCTCCGGCGTGGTTCGGTTGGGCGCCCCGACCTTGTCATCCGAGCCCCATTCTGTGGGTGCCCAATTTTCTTCCAGTGGTGCGTCGTTCACCTCCTGGGCACCCGCCCCCATCGCCATAACGAGACCCATGGCGCTGGCCATGCCAAGTGAGGCAGCTGTTTTGAAAGCCATCATTGATTTGTCCTCCCTGATAAAACCCGGCTCGATTGGCTCGACGAGTCCGAGTGAGTACAAGAGTACAACGTGTTGCTTGACGGGAAAAGGCGGGAGAGTAGCTTCACCCATGAAGATGATGGCAATTTAGGATGTCATAGAAAGACCTAGATGTTGTTTGACAATCATCTATTGTTCCACATTATTTGACTGAAAATAGCTGTGATAAGTTTTTTGAGCTTAGGACCGGGCCATAACAGTCAGCGCAGAGGCCGAATACGTTAGCGGAATGGTATCTTCATTTGACTCATCCCGAGCTCTGTATCTGAATGCGAAATCAATGTTTTGTATTGAACCGCCTAGAGCATTTTCCGATGTGGTCATACCGTTAGTCACATAACTCAACAGTGATTTTCTGGCCTTGTTGGCGGTCTATTTGCAGTCCAGGCGATCTGATTGCTTGCAGTTGGCATTCGGACCGCCATCTTAACCTTTATCATCATCAATGTTGTCGACCTCCAGGTGAGTGATGACGTCAAGGTTGAAGGACTGGAAATCATGGTTCACAGCGAAGGCGCCTACGCCAGCGGCAGGCCGGTGCCGCAGCCATAGAACCAGCGATATGGTGACCGTTCATGTTTAAACGAGTAGGTGGTGCGATCGCCTTCGTGATCCTGGTGGTCGCCCTGGTGGGTATCGGGACCGGACAGATGCGAAGCTGGCTTCGCCATGCCGAGTATAGCCTGGACACCCACGACGATCAGTCCATGCTGACGACAGGCGTTAACCGGGAGCTTGGGCCCGACGAAGTCGAGCTGTTCGTGCGCACGGAACGCGAGGCCATTCGCCGGCTGGTCGCTGATCGCGAGGAGCTTTCAGCCTTCATCGAGGGCCAGCTTGCCGAGCTCAAGCTCAACCGTGCCGCCGCCAAGCGTGCCGCGTCCGATGATGCCGAGCTGGTGATGCGCCTGACCTTTGCCGACAAGCAGGCACGCGTCGAGCGCTATGCAGATTGGTTCTACGAGTGGAAACGCTCCTACATCCTCCTGAAGGAGACCGTCCTCTCCTCTGCCCACCGCACCGTGTCCAGCGGCTCCGAGACCTGGCGGGAGGCCGTGGAGCGGGATATTTCCGACTACTTCATGCGCCATTTCACCGACCAGGTGCTGCAGCCCGAACGGCGGGAGCCACTCGTCCGGGATGGCGTCAGGAACGCCCTTGACCACGCCCATGGACGCTATCTGCAATCCGTTTCCGAATACGATCTCCGGCTCCAGCTTTTCCTCCAGCGCAATACCTCCCACTTCGATCAGGATGTGATCAAGGAAGGCGTGGATGTCGATCTGGACTGGGATTCCCAGAAATGGAAAGCCCCCCTTTACGTTGCAGAAGATCGCTCCTTCGACGGGGCGGTCGGCGTCGGGCTGATGGTGAGCGGTGCGGTCGGCGGCAGGGCGGCCGGATCGGTGCTGGCCCCGGCCATGGCCCGCATCGTCCGCCAAAGCCTCGGCCGCCTGGTCGCGCGCACCACCACCCAGGTCGCCTCCAGAGCCACCACCACCGCCGCAGGCGCCAGCGCTGGCTCGGCCGTACCCGTGGTCGGCAGTGCCGTAGGGGCGGCCGTAGGTTTCGCCGCAGGTGCCGCCCTCGATTATCTCGGCAGCCGCGTCGACAAATGGCTTCACCGCGAGGAATTCATCAAGGAAAACCTGGACGCCGTCACCGCAATCGAAACGGAATGGCGAACCGGCCTGGAAACCGAACTCCACCGCACCATCGACGCCTGGTTCGACGACGCCGAAACCCTGCTCAAACAACTACGCCCCGAAATTCTTTGATTTTATTTCTTGTGACGTAGCCCCGTCAGCTTTCGGGATGTCGATCCCAATCGTGGTAATGGCATCTATGTACTCGTAGGGCATGTCCGTACTCCTGGTTCATCATACCCCCCCGCAGCACGCAGCACCTCGGGGGATGGAGCACGGCAGAGACATCCCATTAGAAGACTCTTGTCGATCTACCTTGCAGAGAGTCGAATCTGATTTAGCAATCGACTGCAGATCAGCGGGCCGCGCTACTTCACCATGCCCGGGCGCCTCGGACGACCTGTCTCTCGATGCGTTGGATGCTACCCAGTTTATTCGACCTTTTCCTCCCGTACATCCTTCATGTCGAGGCCGAGAAAGAACGCCAGCACCGATCGGATTAGAACGAAGATGCCCAGCGTGACCAGGCTTTCCCGGGTTTGAGCGAGGCCGGAGTGGATGACGTCCGAAATCACCATGAAATCGATGGCGAGGATGACGTGGCTAAGCAGTTCGAGACGGATGTCGCGGAAATGCCTGAGACAATCGATGCCGCGCAGGCGCTGGATCTCAAAGGAGACGTAGCGGATGACGAATTTTAGGACGGTGAAGAGGAGGATGGCGTACCCGACGCCATCCACCACAATCGTCAAAATCGCCAGGCCATGAAGAACCGGCTCCGGCATGACTATGAACGACCGAGTAGGGCTTGGCAGTCGACCGAGCGCATTTCCTTCATCAGCATCATGTTTTGCATCGGATCAACTGGCACATCGATGATGTGAACGCCGCCTGCCTCCGCTGCTCCATTGAGGATTGCGCGGAACTGGCTCGGGTCCTCCAGGCGATAACCGGTGGCGCCGTAGCTGCCGGCGAAACTCACGACATCCGGGTTGTCGAAGGCGATACCGTAATTGTCATAGCCATCGGCCTTTTGCTTCATCGCGATCATGCCGAGGCCGCGGTCATTGAAAACCACAACGATCAGATCAAGACCGAGACGCGTGGCCGTCTCAATCTCCTGGTTGTTCATGGCAAAGCCACCATCGCCGGTGAGCACCACAGCCTTTCTCTCGGGATAAACCAGCTTCGCTGCGATCGCTGCCGGCAGGCTGATGCCCATCGAGCCGAGCGCGTGATCAATCAGCATCGTGTTTGGCTGGCGCGCACTAAAATTCCTTGCCGCCCACATCATGTGGATGCCGTTGTCGAGGGACAAGATGTCACCATCAGCCATGAAGTCCCGAAGCGTGGCAATCAAATGCCCCTGCTTCGCAGGGAACGACGTGTCGTTGGCGCCCCGTTGAATACTCGCCCGCATTGCCTCGGCAACATTCGCGAAACCAGCATGATCCCAATCAGGGTTCGGCCCAAGTTGCTCTGCGAGACGCTGGACAGAATCCGACATCTCACCGACGATCTGCGCCTGCGGGAAATAAGCGTTGTCACCCTGTGCTGCGAACGGGTTCAGGTGGATGACCGTACGACCGTCATCCAGCTGCATGAAGAAGGTCGGTTTCTCCATGACGTCGTGGCCGATATTCAAGACCAGATCCGCTGCCTGTACAGCACAATTCGGGTAGTCGCCGGGCATGATCGAGCAGCCGAGGTAGAGCGGACTGTCCTCATTGGTAACGCCCTTGCCCATCATGGTCGCAACGAACGGGATCTTTGTGTGTTCGATCAGTGCGCGCACCGCAGCCGCGACCTCAGGTCGATTGGCTCGGGTGCCGCCGCCGACCATGATCAAAGGCCTTTTCGAGCTTCTGATCAGCTCGGCCGCATGGACGATGCTCTCTTCTGTCGCAACCGGTATCGCCGCATGCTTGCATGGCACCAACGGGCCAAGCTCGGTTTCCTTGGCGACATCGTCGGGGAGTTCCAGATGGGCTGGTCCCTGCCGTCCGTCGAGGGCGGCCATCATCGCCTGGCGAAGGAGCGGGCCCGCCATAGGGCCGGATGGAACCGTTGCGGCGAACTTGGTGATCGGACGCATGACGTCGACCACATCGACCAGCTGATATTGGCCCATGCGATTGTCGCGCACCGCCTTTTGCCCGGTAATCACGAGCATCGGCATGGCAGCGAGATAGGCATGCGCGATGGGCGTGGTCAGGTTCATCGCGCCAGCGCCCAGGGTCGACATGGCGACCGCAAGCTTGCCGGTGAGACGCCCATAGGCAGCAGCGGCAAAGCCGGCAGCCTGCTCATGGCGGAACAGGACGAACGTGATGCGCCCGTCTTTCCGAAGCGCCTCCATGAAGTGCAGGTTCTCGTCCCCTGGAATGCCGAAGACATACTTGACCCCTTCAGCAGCAAGCGCTGCGACGATCTGTTCGCTGGTATTGGTGGGCATGCTCATATCGCGTTGTCCCCCTGTTCGAGGACAGCATTCGGATCTTCCGAACGCCCGGCGACTTTTGCAGCGTCCATCGTCTCCATGATCATTCGTGCTTTCTTTAGAATGGCCTCGGCCTGATCGCCGGGGATAACCACGGCCGCTGAACCTTTTGCGAAGATCACATCTCCGGGTATGACGGTCACGCCGCCGACCGAAACCGGCACATCCGAGAGATAGGGCTGCACCTCATTGCCGCCGGCGCGCACTGCCTCGCCATAACAGTACGTGGCGAAGTCATAGCTGCCGATTTCCTCGAAATCACGGATATAGCCATCGGCGAAAATGCCGGCCATGCCGAGGTTTTCGACCCGGCTGAGCTTGGTACCACCACCGAGCGACGTCCTAGGATGGCCGTTCGACGCCATAACCAGAACGGCCCCCTTCGAGTCCCCGCCCTTGACCGCGCGGTAGATCGCCGGCACCAGCGAGTGCTGATCCGGGTCCATGAAGTCCTTTCGCACCGGCAAGAAGCCGATGGTGACGGCAGGCCCGATCAACATCTTATTCGGCTCGGGGCTGACCAGATCGATGATGTGGGCGCGATGGGTGTGCGCCATCATCATCGCATCGACGACATCGGCAACACCAAGGCCGTCAGCGAGTTCTTTCAAATTCATTCCTGTTGTCCTTGTCCAGAGCAGACGGTCCGGTCAGATCAATCCGACATGTTTTCACGCATAAAGGCGACTGCCTGCTGCATCGCCCGCATCTTCACCTGATTGCGCTTCATCATGGTGGCGTTGTGCTCGGCGATGTTGATGTCATAAGGATTGTCGCGCAGCACCTTGGCCATGCTAAGGAGATTGATCGCGGTCAGCTCGGCGTTCCGTCGGACATAGGGTGAAAGATCACCGCCCGCCTCGATATAGCTCGCCCCCGGCCCGGCATCGCCGACCCAGTAGAGGTCGGTGTTGGGCGGCACGGTCACGCCGAAATGCAGGAGATTCGCGAAGGTGTTGGCGACGCAGTCATGGCTGCCGTCCTCATTGCCGGTAACCACGCAGCCGCAAACGGAGCCATAGAGCGGAAACTGTCCGGTCTTCTCGCACATCACGGTCTTGGTGGTGCCATCCAGGCGCTCGATCACACGCTGCATGACGGATGAGCGCACACCCATCCAGATCGGCATGGCCGGCACGATGATGTTGCATCGCTTCACCTTTTCCAGGATCAGCGGCCACTCATCACCTTCCCCCTCATCGTTGCCGATCCCGGGCTTCACATTGTAATCGACCACGCGCACGATCTCGGTCTCGATGTCGGGTTCATGGACCTTCAGGCGCTCGATCAGCAAATTGCAAAGTGCTTCCGTGTTTGAGATCTCCGGTCCCTGCTTCAAAGTGCAGTTCAAAAAAAGCGCATAGAGCGGGCCGTCCTTTTTCAGCCCGTGAAAAATCGAAAAGGCCACTTATTTCTCCCCTGTCGTCGTTGGTTGCTGGTTCTTTGATGCAGGAAGGGAGACAGGGGTTACATATTTTCTTGAGTGGGCAGAGAATGAGGCCCGCCAGAGGACGTCAATCAGGGTGTTGCGTGAAACGTGAACGATAGGCAAGCAGAGCCTTTTAAAGTGGAAGACGCGGCCGTGCCGGACGCGGCCGATCGCGAGGCGACGGGTGTTTTCGTGCGCGCGCATATAGGCTGGATGCTAAAGCTTGCTCGGACATATCTGCGCGATTCAGCGCTGGCTGAAGATGCGGTTCAGAGTGCGTTTGCGAAGATCTTCACCCGCAGCGATCAATTCTCCGGCGGGCCCGGCATCCGATCTTGGATGCGGCGCATCGTGGTCAATGAAGCGCTCATGCTTTTGCGCAAACGCCGATCACTGAGTGAGGAAGGCGGCATCGACAGGCTGCTTCCAGAATTCGACGAGAACGACTGCCGTATCGAGGAGCGGTGGTCGGCCACGCCGACGCCGGAGCAGCTGTTGATGACCGATGAGACACGTCGAATCGTTGCAGAAAAGATCAGCGAGCTGCCCGATGCCTACCGCGTCACGCTCCTGCTTCGCGATATCGAAGAGCGGACGACCGCCGAGGTCGCCGAGGCACTCGGCTTGACAGAGACCAATGTCAAGGTTCGCTTGCATCGCGCTCGCGCCGCACTGAAGACGCTCCTTGAACCTCACCTTCGACGGGGAGGGTTCCGCTGATGGCCAAACGATCGTTAAAGCGCCGCATGCAGGGCATCATGTTCCGCATGCCTTTGATGATCACCTGTCGCGAGTTCGAAGACTTCATCATCGCTTATTTCGAGGGCAACCTGCCTAAGAATCAGCGTCGCCTATTCGAAATCCATTTGAGATTCTGTCGCGAGTGCCGCGAGTATCTGGCTGCCTACAAGGCAAGCATGGAGGCTGCGAAGCAGGGCCTCTCCGATGATGCAATGGCGCTTCCAGAAGAGGTCCCGGAAGATCTCATTGCCGCCGTGATCGGCAGTCGGGATGCGCCAAAGTAAGGTTGCCGGCGATCGCCTTGAGGTCTGGGTCAGGTTAGGTTTTGATGGTGCCTGTGCATTTCATCGGCTGCTGGATCGGAAAGCAGCCGAAACCGGGTCATTCTTAAGATCGTCGGCGCAACGGCCTTTGCCCTTGTGTTCGGTCTTTCCGGCAAGAGAAGGGCCGACGGCGTGAGTCAAACGTGCCAGAAACCATCACTGATGGATCGTCATTAACACTTGATGCCCTCTTTTTGCGGCAGCGATGATGTCTTCCGGGTTGGCTCTCCATTGGAACGGCTTTGGTCCCTGATTATGGGCTTCGATGAAGTCGTTGATAGTCTGCTACAGATCAACGATCTGGCAAATGCGCTTGTGGCCCTTCAAGATCGCCCCTGGTCGGAATGGAGGAAGGCTAAGCCGCTGACCGCCAATGCCCTCTCACGCCTTCTCGAGCTCTTCTCAATCGTGCCGGGCAGCATCTCGCGTCGGCGGCACTGGCACCTAAGGGCCACAAGCGCGAGCAATTCGAAGATGTATGGTAGCGCTATGCCTCTTCCCCTCCGGCCTATAGCGTGTTTCGAACCGCCACAAACGACCCGATGTGGCATTTTGAAGATGGCCGGAACGTCAACGAAACTGCCGCTTGTGGCGGATGGAAAGGGGGTGACACCGGCACATCGATGCGCCTCACATGGTTCGACTTCGAAATCGGAGTCTCAACTCAGACTGTCTGCCGCTCTGACCGGTCGCAAGTTCAAAGGCGAAATATGACCCCAGAGCGAATACTGGACGACGCCAGAAGTTATCGATTCATGCTTTCGGTTTCGGGCGACAAGCTGATCTGGGAAGCTGATGCCCCACCTCCCGACGATCTCTTGAATTCCATCCGCGAGCACAAGCCAGCGCTGATCAGTTACATACACGCCAAGCCGTACCCGAGCCTTCGCGATTCCGATATTGCAGTCAAGATCGACTATCTGTCTGATCTGATGGAATTGCATCCAGGCGATAGCCGGACCGATCTCTGGCAAAGGTGGCGGGCGCATTTCGAAGCCGTGTTGAGCACGTGCAACGCTGCACCTGCACCTGCACCTGCACCTGCACCTGCACCTGCACATTGATTGTATCGAATTCACCATGGGACTGGCTATGCGGATTTGGTCGCTTGCCTTTTGTCCGGAATGTGCCGCATAGCCCGCATGCCGAACCTTCTTGTGAATTTCACAATTGACCCAAATGAGCCGCAACGGTCTGCCGCACTGGCAGAAGGAAAGGGCGAATTGTGGCCAGTTGGAGCGGTGACTATTAGTGTATGTCGAAACATGATGGAGTTGCACGATGATTGGTCGCCTTGACTACGTTTCGATTAATCGAGCCGCCATTGCCACGATGGCGAAAGCCAAGGAACAAGTGGCTTCGATCGACGCAAAATTACGTGCGCTAGTCGAGCTTCGTGTCTCGCAGATGAATGGGTGCGTTTACTGTGTCGATCTACATGCCATGGAGGCGAGAAAGGCAGGAGAAACCCAACAACGACTTGATTGCCTTACTGTTTGGCAGGAGTGCCAGTTTTTTGATGAGGACGAGCACGCCGCACTCGGATGGGCGGAGGCCGTCACGTTAATCTCGAGCAATGGCGCTCCCCAGAATCTATTTGATCATCTAAAAGAACACTTCTCGGACGAACAGATCGTTGATCTGACGATGATCATCGCTCAAATGAATGCATGGAACAGGCTTGCCATTAGTTTTGGTCATTTGCCCGAACCGCGAAGCTGATCACCTCAGTCCGCTTCTATTTCGCCATCTGTCTTAATCTCCGGTTCATCTACTTTTTGCTGTTGGGTCAGCTCCCTGCTTAGAGGCTGTGTGGAAAGTTCGATTTTTGTGCAAATTGCCTAAGAAGATCTCGGGAGTGTCGAAGGAAATCGTCATGGCGACAACAGGCTATCCATCGGGTTTGAGCGCGGCACAGTGGGCGCTGATCGAACCTCATCTTCCTCCGCCGAAGCCTTGAGGCCGTCCTCGTCATATCGACATATATGCCGTCGTCAATGCCATCTTCTATCTGGTCCGCACAGGTTGCCAGTGGCGGTTGCTGCCGAATGATTTTCCTCCATGGGGGACGGTTTGGTGGTATTTTCGGTGTTGGCGTGAGGATGGTGTCTAGGTCTGGCTTCACCAAGCGCTCTACCGTCTCGTCCGGATCAACGGGGGACGGCGCACGAAGCCGAGTGTGGTCATCATGGATAGCCAGTCGGTAAAGACGACGGAAATGGGAGGACCTCGCGGTTTCGATGGCCATAAGCGGGTCAAGGGGCGCAAGCATTATCTTCTGATCGATACGCTCGGCCCACCAATCGCTAGGCGGGTCGAACCGGCCAATTTGTCGGACAAAAGAGGCGCGGGAAGGTTGATTGCGGGCCTGGGATCCCTTTGGACGACTATTCGTACGGTGATCGCTTATGGTGGGCACAAGAGCAAAAAGTTCGCTGCTGAGATCAAACGCCGTGAGGGCTGGAAGATGGTCATTGTCAAGCGGTGTGAAGGCGCCTTCAAAATCACCGGCTTGACCTGGATCGTTGAGCGGACCTTTGCTTGGCTGGGGCGCTCTCGACGGCTCTCCAAGGATTATGAGCGCCCCGTGCAAACGTCAGAGACCATGATCGACATCGCTACCGTTCGCATCATGATCAACAAATTGGCGCCAAACTGACCTTTCCACACAGCCTGTTACTGCAGGCTGTTTCTGTGGCTCTCGAGATGCCGGGTCATGTTTGTGCTGTTGACGTCCAGATCCACGAAGAGGCGCTCGCACCAGGCAAGGGCGCCGGACGTCAAGAGGAACACCTCCGGCACGACGATCCATTCGGCAATCCAGACTCCACCGGAGCGCTCGTGCTGGTGCAGAGTCAATTCGCCGATCTGTTCAGCTCGCTGCCGGCCAAGCCGCGCTACCGCCTCCCCGAATTCGGAAGCTCGCTGGTTCGTCTTGTGCGCCATCGACGATGAGACACCTTTGCCCTCTCCGTAGCCCTCATGCACTTCCTGAATGTCCGAAGAAGATAGCAGGTTGATGTTGTGGCAAATCTTGCAGAGCGTGGCGCAAAGCATGCCGAGCGCGGTGACGATGTCGGCGAGCCCGTCGCGTGCGTTTTGCCAGTGGGGATCGGTCGTTTTGAGATCAAGCGTTTCGGCCATCCTGGCCTTCAGCGCCTTGCCGGCATCCTCATCATAGGCTGACAGATCGCCGACGGGGCCGCCGACCTGCACCAGCAAGCCCCGTTCGCGGGCTTCTGCGATCGCCTGCCTTCGACGGTTCAGCTCGCTGCTCCAGACGCCGAGCTTGGTCGCGAACGACATCGGCAGGGCATACTGCCCGTTGGTACGCCCGATCATCATCGTCTCGGCATGCTCGACAGTGTGATCGTTGAGCAGGCCGATCAGGGCGTCGGCCGTCCACTCGATCTTGTCCAGGCCAAGCCGCATCTGCATGGCGAGGGCGGTATCCATCACGTCCTGCGTGGTGGAGCGAAAATGGACATGGCGTTCATATTTGGGGCCGACCTGGCTGCGAAGCTGCCTGACCAATCCGACGATCGGTCGGCCAACCAGGTTCATGTCGCGCTGGAGGGCATCGTGATCGAGGTGATCGGCGGTAATCCGATTGATCTGCTTTGCAGCCTCTTTTGGAATGAGGCCCATCTCGGCCTGGCAGGTCGCCAGCGTCTGTTCGACCTTGATCCAGGCGCCAATCATCGAAGCCTCGGACCAGATCCGGCGCATCGCCTCCGTCGCGTAGCTGTCCCGATAGAGGGGCCAGTCAAGCATCGCCGAGCCCCTCCTCGACGGCCTTCCGCTCCTTCAAAACGCTACGGATGCGAAAGGCGATGGCGAGGATGCCGATCAGGAGAAAGCCGGCGGCAACCGGGCGCTGGAGGAAGATCAGTGCACCGCTGTCGGACATCAGGAGGGACTGACGGAAGGTTTCCTCGGCTCCTTTGGCGAGCACGAAGGCGATCACGAATGCCGCGACGTTAAAGTCGAACTTCCGCATGAGCCAACCGCCGAATCCAGCGATGACCATGACCAGCACGTCGAACATCGAGCCCTGCGCCGAATAGGCTGCGATGAAGGCGGTCAGGAAGATCGTCGGATAGAGCACCTTGGTCGGCACGCGCAGGATCAGCGCCGCCACCCGGCTCGCGCCGAAATAGCCGATGGTTCCGTAGGCTACGATGCCGAGAAGGCCGCAGGCAAAGAGCTGGTAGACCAGTTCCTTGGAGGTCAGGAACAGCGTCGGTCCGACCTGGATGCCGTGGATCAGGAAGACGCCCAGAAGGATGGCGCCGATGGTCGAGCCGGGAATGCCCAGGGTCAAAAGCGGCGCCATCGATGGTCCCGAAACGGCGTTGTTGGCCGACTCGGGCGCTGCGATGCCCTCCAAGGCACCTTTGCCCCACATCTCCGGGTTCTTCGCACGGCGCTTGCCCTCGCCGTAGGATATAAAGGCCGCGATCGCCGATCCGAGACCGGGCAGCGAGCCGATGCCCGCACCGATGAACCCGCCGCGCACGACATGCGGCAGACAGGGCCGGTATTCTTCGAAGGTCAGCTCACCGTCGGCCGGATTCTTGCTGTGCTTGACAGCTTCGACCGAGCGGTTCTTTTGCTCCAGCTGCATGAAGACCTCGCCCAGCACGAAGACGCCGATCATCAGCGCAACCAGGCTCACGCCGTTGGAGAGATCGAAGAAGCCGAAGGTGTAGCGTTCCACGCCCGAGATCGGATCGAGCCCGATCATCGATACCAGGACACCCATCAGGGCGCTTGCGAGGCCCTTGAGGATGGAATTCCCGATGACCGAGCCGATGACCACGAAGGCGGCGAAATAGATGGCGAAGGTTTCGGGCGGGCCCAATTTGATCGCGATGGCCGCGATCCAGCCGACACCGACGATAAGGAGGATATCGCCCATGAAGTCGCCGATGATCGAGCTGATCGTCGCCACCTTCATCGCCTTGCCGGCCTTGCCGGCACGGGCGAGTGGATAGCCGTCGAGCTGTGTAGCGGCTGACGCCGCAGTCCCGGGCGTGTTGAACAGGATCGCCGCGATGGAGCCGCCATAGCGACCGGACTTGCCGATCACGTAGAGAAAGGCCAGAGCGAACAACGGGTCCATGTAATAGGTGATCGGCAGCAGCATCGCGATGGCAGCCGCAGCCGTCAGGCCGGGGGTGGCGCCGACGATCATGCCGACGGCGGCTGCAAGGATGACGGCGAAGATCAGCGTCGGGTTGGTCAAAACGGCGGCGAGAGCGGGGAAAATTTCCATCGGCCTATCCTCCGAAGCTGTCCATGAGATCGAAGACCTCGCCAAACGGCGGAAAGGCGCCGAGAAGGCGGAAAAAGACGATGTGGAAGGCGAGCGGGAGCAGGATGGCCGACAGGGCCAGGCCCACCTTGCTGCGCACCCCGAACATCCAAAGTGCGATGGGGCCGGCGATCGCCGTCGGCAGCTCGTAGCCGAAGTTCACGATCCCCTGCTGATAGAGGAGCGAAACCGCGAAGAGGAGCAACACGCCGATCGCCGTCTTGTCGAAGGCCGGGGTTCGATCCGGCCCTGACGCCGCGCGCATCCCCGCAACCGCCATCCAGAGACCCGACAGGGTCAGGAAGATGGCGGCGCCCATGGGCAGAACGCCTGCCCATGTCTCGCCTTCGGGAGGGGGCGGCACCAGCGATGCTCCCCAGACCGCGAAAGCCCCGATCAGGGCCGTGACAAGTCCTTCGCCGGCATGGCGCATGTGCTCCCCTCCCTTTTGGCTGGCCCGGTTAGTTGCTGAGACCAGCGAGCAACGGCTCTGCGTCAGCCTTCATCGCCGTCAGCGCCGCTTTGGCGGTTTCACCATCGGTGAAGTTCGGTGCCGTGCCGCCGGCAGCCAGCGTTTCAGCGAAGCCGGGGGCCTCGGCCACCTGTTTGAGAACGTCTTCCAGGTAGGCAATCGCCTCGGGTGGGGTACCTTTCGGCGCCATCATGATGACCGGCGAGGACACGGCGGCAAACGGAATGTCCAGCTCGCCGAATGACGGCACGTCGGTCATGATGGTATCGCGCTCGTCGGCATTGACGGCGAGAGCTCGGATCTGCTGCTCGAAACCGGCGAGCTGTTGAATGCCAAGAAAGGCAAAATCGGTCTGACCGCCCACCAGAGCGGCACGGGTCGGGCCGCCGCCCTTGAACGGCACATCCTGCGCCTCGATGCCGTTCCCGGCGAGGAACCCGAGGCCGCCGACGAAGTGGAAGCCGCCCCGGCCGGAATGCGCCCAGCGAAGCGTGCCCGGGGCCGCCTTGGCCGCATCGATCACGTCCTGCACGGATTGAAACGGGCTCGCGGCCGGCACCATCAGCGAAGTCCTGAGATTGCCGACCTGGCCGACGAAGTCGAAGGTCTCCAGCGCGTCGATATCCGTGTCGCGGGTCATCGTCGACAACAGGAACGACCCGCCCGATGTCAGCATGACCGTGTAGCCGTCAGGTCGCGCCTTCGACACCGCCTGCGCGCCGTTCAAGCCGCCGGAGCCGCCTTGGTTCTTGATCACGATCGGCACCTCAACGATACCTTCCGCCGCTGTGGCGGCAACGGCGCGGGCATAGGTATCGACACCGCCGCCGGCGCCATAGGGCACGACGATGTTGATCGGACGGCGCGGATAGTCGGCGGCGAAACCGGTCGTCGCGGTCAGACCGAGCGCCAACGTGGTAACGGCTGCGGTCATGAGGGTTCTGCGTTGCATGATGGCCTCCCAAGTGAACATGCCGCAGCTTAACCGGCTGACGGAGTTGTTAAAAATGCAAATATCTTTTATTCACTTCAATGATTTGCAATCAATTCGAGAACAGCGATGAATATCAAGGCGTTGCGCGCTTTTCGAGCGACCGTATCGGAAGGCAGTCTTGCGGGAGCGGCCCGGATCATCCACCTCAGCCAGCCAGCCGTCAGCCGCCTGATCTCGGCACTTGAGGGCGAGTTACGGCTGGTGCTGTTTCACCGGACCGGACGCAGCTTGGTGCCAACGAAAGAGGCGCTGGCCTTCTACCGCGAGGCAGGCCGGATCCTGGATAACCTCGACGACATTCCGAAGATTGCCGCCGAGATCAAGGCGGGGAAGACGGAGAACCTGCGCGTCGTCGCCATGCCCAGGATCGCCCAGTCCTTAGCTTCTCCTGCTGTTGCCGAGTTTCTGACACGACATCCCGGAACGAAGGTCAGCCTGGATGTGCGTGCCCGACGCGAAGCCGGCAAATGGCTGGCCGGTCGAGAATACGATCTTGGAATCGGTGCGCTGCCGGTCGATCACCCAGAGATTAGGACCGAACGCCTTCTACGTGTGCAGGCAAAGGCCATCATTCCGCACAGCAACCCGTTGTCCCGACGGAGCCGGATTTCGGGGGACGAGTTGAAGGGGCAACCGATCATCCGGTTGATGCACGGGCTTCTGCTGCGCGATCAGCTCGACGACATCTTCCGTTCTGCCGGCGTGATTCCGAACGAAGTCTGCGAAGTCGCGTCGTCGCAGATGGCTTGCGCACTTGTGGCTGAAGGCGCAGGCATCACGATCGCCGACGAACTCGTGGCATCGCACATCCCGCCTGGATTGTTTTCCCTCGTTCCCATCGAGCCTGAACGATGGATGTCCTTCGGCCTGCTCATTCCCAAGGCAAGCGAGCCCTCGGAAAGCAGGCGGGCTCTTATGGATATTCTAACGGACAGGGCCCACGCCTTGAGTTTGGGGAGTCATGGAATTCAATTCAAATGATTGGACATTTTCCAGGCCTTTCACAAGAGGCGTTCCTCATTGCCCGGGGGGCCGATACGCTTAGCCTCTTTGACCACAAAAAAAACTCGCCTGACATCGTCGCTTGAGTCTCCTATTGGCACGGAATGTGAGCGACGAGTAAGCTCGGCTAGCGGCAAAAACCGAGATCGCCAAACGGACAGAATCAAGGATTCGAAACAGACCCCGATGGCTCGAGTCGGCTTTGTGGTGCATTCTCAGCGCTACGTAGCGGGACGCTTATGCGAAATGATGACCTAACTAGGTCGCTTCACCGATCAATCGTTACTCGGGCCTTGGACCAGCATTCCCTGGTTGAAACGCAGCTGCCAACCGCCTGAGGTTCGGCTCCAAATTTAAGATCGGTTGCCCCTCAAGACCTCACCGTCACGAAAAACCTCGCTGACATAGGTAATCTGGACGACATCGTCGGATAAATGATGAGCGCAAAATTCGGGAAGCGGCAAGGTCGCCTCGATTGTGCTGTATTTGCCTCAGCCAAAAAGCATATCAGATCGCGCGTATCTCCGACCTAAGCGGCCAAACTCGAAAAAACCTGGTGCAAAAATTTTGTCCATCAACATATTGTCGAAATGGGATTTAGCGCGTCAGAGACTCTCCTCTAAGGACTGGAGAGCCTTTAGATCCTCTGAGGCCAGTTTACGATCAGCAGAATGCATCGATTTGCCTCCAAGGCTCAGATTTGATCGAGGGCTTCAGATAAGATGATCTATCTGCGCTTTGTTCTTCCGAGCCGCAATCTCGATAGTGGCGTCCAAGACGGTATTTTCGAGCAAGCCTACGCACTCGATCGCCGTGGCGATCTGCCTGAGGATGAGGGCAAAGAACTTCAGGATCTGCTGCGGTGGATGGATGACAATCTGAAGGTCCCTACCCGTTTCAACAGGACCAAGTCCAAAGGTTACTATCGCCGCAAAACGAAGGGCATCTCTTGGCTAAAATCTTCAGCTTCAGTACACGTCGCCAAGATGCATCGCATAGTATCGATCTTGGAAGAACAAGGATCCCACGTAAAGATGATCAAATCATCAAAGCCTGGCTATATTGTTTATCAAGACGACCATCAGATCGTGGCGGAGCCATTTACGGACTCGATCTCGTAACCGGGGCCTGAAGGGAACATGCCAACTACTCTAATCGCCGCAATTGGCAGATTTTGATGAAAAAGCCGGGACCGCCCCAAAAAATGCTCTCAAGGTTTAAAAACGAGTTCGAATAACAGCACTTTTTTGGGATTTTATTTCCGACATACCGATTCTGAAGAATGTCGTTCTAACAGATTTGTCCGCCAGAATTTCGCTTCGACTTTTTCATCAAAAATCGGTACATCCTGCTCGGTATCGATGCCTATGGCTTGCGTCAGTAATCAGGCGGAGAGCCCCACTACGAGCCAAGATTGCCTGATATGACCGCAGTTTCCGAGCGAAGCCAATCTGCCCGAACGAACACGGGGAGGCAAGGGTTGCCCCGGAGCTGTCTCTACCGCTTGGTCTTGAGATCACGTAAGACACGTTCAAGTGATGCCTTATATGTATCGTGGTCCTTCCACCTGGTGAAGTCGCCAATGTTGCGAGCCCGCAGCTTGCTTGCCCAAGCTTCCTTGGCCTCGATAACCGCATCATCCAGCCGAATCGGGAACAACATCATCTCCTTACGCCGACGTTCCTCTTCGAATGCGGTGGTCACTTCATCCTCGACCCAAGTGCTGGCGATGGCATCTTCTGACAAGATGAGCACAACTTTCTCCCGTAGCCGAATCGCCTCATCAAGACCGTCGAGTATCTTCTCGCCAATCGGCAAATCATGTGGCGCAAACCAACATCGAACGCCATTGTTCTGGAGGTCTGCATAAAGGCGATCAGCAAAGCCCTCGTCCTGAGAACTATAGCTGATGAAGCAGGTATAGTATTGGAATGCATCACCTGTGAGCGACGGCAAGTATTCAATGAGTTGGTCGGGAAGACCGCAACCTCGCCAGAATTCGAGGGGAACGTTTTTGGATTTCAAAATTGTGCGATGATCGACACAACTTCCCTGCATATGGCGACAATAATCGAGATTCTTAACGCCCGAAAGATTGGTATTATAAAACACAGTATCACCGAGCCGGGCGTCGCTGAAGTCTGCACCGTCTAAGCTAGCCCTCGTAAGATCCGCAACGAATAGGCTAGCGTTCTTGAGATTAGCGTTGCTAAGAGAGGTCTTGGTGAAATTAGCACCATTTAGATCGGCCCCAACGAGATTAGCCTCGCTAAGGTTGGCCGCAGTCACGATGGCTTTGGTAAGGTTGGCTCCATTGAGATTGGTTCCATTGAGATCGGCCATATATAGATCGGCCTTGTTAAGGTTAATCCTGCTGAGATCAGCTCCATGAAGATCGGACCTGTTGAAGTCAGGTCTAATATCGGGATTTTCTTTCCGCCAATTATTCCAGACCCCAACCCCCTGCTTTAGAATCGCCACATGCTCTTCGTTAGCCATAGCCCATCTCAAAGTTGGTTTAACGTGCCTTTAGATGATGCAAGCGAGAGGCTAAAATGCAAGCCAGTGGATGGCTGTTCCTGGCATGGAAGAGAAGTGAGCCGAAGGCTCGGCTAGCGGGAAAAAAAACCGACGGAAAGCAGGCGCTATGGGCTAAGCTTG
The DNA here is from genome assembly GCA_965204405.1 of Geminicoccaceae bacterium. Lineage (GTDB taxonomy): Bacteria > Pseudomonadota > Alphaproteobacteria > Geminicoccales > Geminicoccaceae > JANQPX01. Next base: position 1,110,485 of record CBDBEN010000005.1, on the reverse strand, counting down.
CCTGTAGTGTCTGAAGTTGCCGGGCGAAGCTGTCGCTTCGATCCAAGAGCACGGGATGGCGGTGTTGAACATCCCGGCGGAAATTTGAAGTCCCAAAGGTGGCGCGGATCGTGATCGGATTAGGGTTGGATTTTGTATGGCCGGTCGTTCTTGAGCATCTTGAAGATGACGGGACACAGATGTCGTCCGAGTGCCCGGATGGCCTGGTTGTACTTTTTGCCCTCGGCGCGTTTTTTCTCGTAATAGCGCTTTGATTGTGGGCAGAGTTTTCGGTGAATATCGACCGCGATGCGCATGGCCGCCTTGGCTCGAACATTGACATGTTTGGAACGCTTGGAGCGACGTGACTTACCGGAGCTATGATCGAGGGCGGCCATGCCGAGATAAAGGGCGAGGCTGGCTTCGTTGCGGAAACGATCGATGGTGCCGATCTCGCCGGCGAGCTCTGCGCAGCAGATGGTGCCAAAGCCAGGAATGGTATCGAGTTGACGCGCGATCGCTGAGCTGCTGTTGACGCGTGCCATCTGTTTCTTCAGCGCCTTGATCTGATGATGCAGCTCCAGCATCCGCTCAGCATCCTGCTGGATCATATCGCCGACCAGTTCGGCATCTTGGCTGAAGAACGCCTTCTTTTGCCAGGCCTGGATACTGTCAGCGAACCGTTCGCCGATACCAGGTACATTGACGAGGGTTGTGCGCCGAATGCGGGCAAGCTTGAGCAGCCCCTTGCGGCAGGTGAGAAAGTTCAGGAACCAGTAATTGGCGACCTCTCGGGTGATTTCCAACAAACCAGGACAAACCGCCTGGAGGTCGGCCTGCAATGCGCTCCCCAGCCGCGTTCGCTCGTCGACCAGACGCCGTCGACGGCGCGACAGGCGTTTGAGGACATGGTTCTCTTCCGGGATCGGCACGATTTCCTGGAGCACACCGCGCGCCATGGGCAGGTGATCACGTAGCTGGAACAGCTCCAGGGTCTTTTTCGTATCGATCCGATCGGTCTTGGCGGCCGCCGGAAAGATCTCCTTGAAGCGGGCCAGCTTCAGATTATTGACATTGAACAGCGGCCAGCCCTTGGCGCCGACCAAGCTGTCGAGGGGTCTGATGTGACCGTTGTAACCTTCCATAGCCACGGCAATCGGTACGGCATGGCGTTTCGCCGAGGTCTCAACACGACGAAAGAAATCGTCGAAGCCAGCCGCCGTATGCGTAATTTCGAACTCCTCGAGCAGACGGCCATCCGACAGCCCGATCGCCACGTTATGACAACGTGACCCGACATCGATCCCAACACGAAGTTCCAAGGAGGCAGAAGTCGCCAACGATCACTCCTTCAGTCGACAAGGTCCAAAGGGTCATCCTTCGGGTCTTGTCTACCAAAGCCACAATCGCAAGCGATCGGCACCATCCCGGTGGACCCGTTGGATGATGCAGGTGACGGGGGCGGCATTTCAAACTGGGGTGAAACCGGCAAGCCGGACCACAGACCCAAAGAGCCACACTCCCGCCGGACGACAACCTACTTGATGGCCACTACGCCCACCACCTGCATGACGAGAAAAAATCGCGGCCGCCGCTATGGAAATGTGGATAACTCGCTACGCGAGTTACCGCACATTCCCACAGCCCAACAACAGCAACCAACTCGTTATTTCAGTGGTAGACCCAAATGCGTCACAAGGAGAGACCGCCGTTCCAGCAGGAATGAACGGTAAGCGGTCATTCGTGGAACCTCCATTATAGGGATTTTTCGAAATGAAACCTGCGCAGCCCGGCGCCGAGCGTCTTGTTACTTTGGCATTCCGCGATTCCGTCTCTGAGTTCCCTGTAGCCGGACGACCGGTAGAGCGAGAGGGCTGCGACCTGAAGTTCCGAGGTACTGAGGATCAAGCGCGCCTTGCCCAGCTGGCGCGCCTGCGCCTCGGCATGGGCCAAAAGCGCACGACCGATACCGCTACCGCGACGGGAAGGGTCGAGATACATCCGTCGAAGCTCCATGGCGTCGGGTTCTGCGCTTTCCAACCCATAGAACCCGATGATGCTTGTCACTTGCTCGATGACAAAGAAGCGCCCATCCCGGCTCCCGTAATAGTCGGCGATCCGATCAATTTCTTCACGCAGCGACCGCATGACATAGGTGTCGAACGCCGCCGCCAAATGATCAGGCGCCAAGTCCCGGTTGACCCGGATGAAGATCTCGCGCACGGCAGCAGCATCGGCGGCGTCGAAGGGACGGATGATCGGACGGGCTGTCATTTCGGCCGTTGGGTCAGCGAAAGTACGGCGTCGGGGCCATGGCCTCGAAAGCCCACCCCGAGATCATCGATCCGACAACCGCTAATCCCATATAGAGCAGGAACGGTTTCGATTTAAGCACCGGAAAGATCGCCATGGCACCCCAGATGCTGACAACACCGCCGGAGACCAGGAACGCCATCGCCGCACCCTGGGACATGCCGTGTTCGATCAATCCTCTGGTGAGCGGTAGTGCTGCATAGCCATCAAGATAAGCCGGTGCACCGACGATAACGGCAAGCGGTACTGCCCACCACGCATCGTCGCCAACATAGGCCGATAGAGCCTCGGGCTGCAGCGCTTCGTTCAGCCAGTATTCCGCGGCGAAGGCCGGAACAAGACAGATCAGGATCAGACGCGTGGTCGCCTTGGCATCGACCAGGAAGCGCTTGCGCCGTTCGGCTATCCGCCAGATAGCGACGGTAAAGCCGCCTGAGCCACAGCAGGTCTTTCGGCCCAGCTCACCGACCAAGCGATTGCTTCGGAGCGGCTCACAGATCCAAGGCCGTCCTTCCAGCGCCGCCGTGGCAAACCCGCCGATCATCCCAAGACCGAATGCCGCCAGCGTCTTGCCGATCGCAAAGCTTAATCCGAGCGTGGCTGCGGTCGTGGTCAGCATGGCTGGATCGGTGATCGGCGATGAAAGCCAAAAGGCCATCACCGGCGCCAAAGGCACACCTGATGCGAGCAAACCAGCCATGAGGGGCAGCACGGTAACGCCGCAGACGGGCGTGAGTGCGCCGATCAACGAGGCCATGATCACGGTTTGCCAAAGGCGGCCGTTGAAGACCTCTGCGATCCGGCCTCCTACACCGCTGGCACTGACCCAGGCGGCGAGAATGATCCCCGGGACCACCAGGGGTGCTACCACGATCAGGCTCCCCAGCGCAAAATTGACCGTCGCCAGGGCTTGATCCGGAACCGTGACCACGGCTGACGTCATGCCGATCAGGGCGACGACCGTCGCAACACGCAGCCACGAAGTCTCCCGTGGGCGATCTTTGATACCGAGCATGTCATCCTCCATGCAAGCCGGATTTCGCCTGGCACTATGGCGCCTTGCAAGGTTTCTGTGAAACGCATAGTTTAGACATCTGGTATGAATTATTTTGATAGCCAATCCTTGAACAAGCTCGATAGCGATCTCCTCAGGACATTCTTGGCCGTTGCCGAGACCGGTTCGGTTACAGGCGGCGCTTCGCGAATTGGCCGATCGCAATCGGCAGCAAGCGTGCAGGTCAAGCAGCTGGAAAATCTGCTCGGAGAGCCGGTCTTCAAGCGCCATGGCCGAGGTGTCGTGCTCAGCCGGATCGGCAAAGTACTTGAACCCGTCGCTCGACAGGTCGTGCAGATGCTCGATGACGTCCTTGCCGAGATCACCGGCAACGGGCTCGAAGGAGCGCTGTGTATCGGTATCCCGGATAGTCACGGCCAGGTTGCTTTGTCGAAGATTATCGCGGACTTCGCGCATGACCATCCAAAGGTCGATCTCAGGGTGCACGCTGCCTTGAGCACCGCTTTTCCCTCGGCATTGGCGGCAGACGAACTCGACCTCGCCGTCCATGAGGTCGAAGACCTCGGGCCCGGCATGGAACTTCTCAGCGAAGAGCCGATGCACTGGGCAACATCGCGTGCTGTCAATCTGCTCGGCCGCGATCCGATACCTGTCGCCCTATTCGATCGAGCCTGCTGGTGGCGAGACACGGCAATCAAGGCGTTGGATGCTGGCGGTCATGCTTACCGGGTCGTCTATTCGAGCGAGAGTGTCACCGGTGTCATCGCAGCTATCGAAGCCGGGATCGCCATCGGTGTTCTCAGTCAGACCGCGCTCACCTCCAACCTTGCAGTGTTATCCGAGGTCGAAGGGTTCGGCGCCATGCCGACGTCAAAGCTCGTCCTTGAACGAGGAAAGCGCAAAGGTGACGCCGTCTGCGATGCCATGGCCGGCGTCATCAGGCAAGCGTTTGCTGCGCTCGGCGAGTGACAGGTCTGGGCTCATTTTTACCTCTTGAGCAAATCCTTCTAGCGGCAAAATTTGGCACGTCGTGTGAACGAGACACAGGCTTAGCTAGCGGAGGAAGACCAGCGGAAAGTAGGCGTTACAGGCCAATCTCGCCTGTAGCGTCGGGATTTGCTGGGCGAAACGGACCTGCCCGAACGAGTGTTGGGAGGCGGGGCATGACCCTTTGTCGCCTCTAGCACTCGGCACTTAGGTCAATAGTTATTGGGCTTAGGAGTGCTTCCAACTTTTCTCCTGAATCATGTTTCTCGGCATACTGCGTCGATTTGCGGCCGACCCTGACTAAGCCTGGGTTGAGCCGCCTTCACTCGTTCAAATGCTGTTATATCGTTCTTTTTTGTTAGGCGAGTAAAAGCCATTCAGCCTGATCGCGGGAATCAAAAGAGTGGCCAGAATCCCGACAATCCCACATGATGGCCTTGCTTGCTAAACTGCTGAACTTTGATTGTAGAGTGGTATTCGACTGTAATTGCAGCAAAAAAAGAGCCGGCTCTGGGGGGAGAGCCGGCTCTTTAGTGGAACAGGTAGGGTCAGGGGGATGGGGTGGGATCAGACCGTACCTGACTGCAGCCGCCGCCATTCAACTTCTTCGCGACAGGCAGTTTCTATCCAGGTGTCGCTGTTACCTTCAGCCGACACATAGACAACTCTAAAATCACGGCAATATTGCCCGCTGGTAATTTGAAAAGTGCGCAAAGGTGCAATTGATCCTGTGGCACCGGAACTCAGATGATTCCACTCGACGGCCTCGCCGCTTTTTAAGGAATCCAGTGCATATTGGACCACGGAATTGGGAGCGGTGGTGAGCGTCGATCCTGGAGCTTCGCCAGTGGCACAAGCACCCAGCAGAAGTGGACTTATGAAAGGCGCCGCAACTCCCCATCGTAAAAACTTTTTCACTTCCATCCTCCCCAAATGAGTGCCTGCTCTTCATCTGGGGTTAGGTCTTTACCAATCTGGACCAGATCACTCTTGGTCCAACGATTCTGGCTGGCCCCTTCAGAGCCTCGATCCTTTCTGTCTATTACCTGGATCGTTGTTCCGTCAGGCAGCCGAATTTCTGCTCTGTCGCCGTTATCTTCTTTGCGATCGTCGTCCCTGTCGTCATCGTCGTCCTTGCCGCCGTCATCGTCGTCCTTGCCGCCGTCATCGTCGTCCTTGCCGCCGTCATCGTCGTCCTTGCCGCCGTCATCGTCGTCCTTGCCGCCGTCATCGTCGTCCTTGCCGCCGTCATCGTCGTCCTTGCCGCCGTCATCATCGTCCTTGCCGCCGTCATCATCGTCCTTGCCGCCGTCATCGTCGTCCTTGCCGCCGTCATCGTCGTCCTTGCCGCCGTCATCGTCGTCCTTGCCGCCGTCATCGTCGTCCTTGCCGCCGTCGTCGTCGTCCTTGTCACCCTTTTTGGCCACGGCCTGGTGAACATCAAAGCTCACCTTGTCCCACGAAGAGACTTCGATGGTCAGCGGCAGCGCTATCATGACCGACGATAGCATCGATGCCGACACGGCGGTTTTCCAGGGATTGACAATTGACACGATAAGCTTCCTTCTCGACGGTCTGCATAGACCTGTCGTCTTGAGTTGCAGCTACCTAAACAATGCGCAGCACGACCAATCTGTTCCATGACGAGAGTTCTTTTTGTGTTTCGGAAGAAATAATTTCCACGACAGGCGTGTTATCGTTCTGGGTAGATCAAGCGGACTAACGAAAAAAAAATGCCGCCGAAATCAAAGGAAACCGATGAGTTAACGAAGAAGCAAATCGTGGCCTTACTGCCTCGGCTCTATCGATTTGCCCTGGCAATGACAGGCTCGGTAGCTCACGCCGAAGACCTCGTTCAAGACACCTGCGAACGTGCCATTACTCGGCTGGACCAATGGGAATGGGGGACGCGTCTGGACAGTTGGCTGTTCCGCATCGCGCAAAATCTCTACCGAAGCGGGCACCGTGACAGCAGCAATCGCCTCCGCATTCTAGACGAACTCTCCATCAACCACCCAGCTGTGATCGATGGTCAAACCTTGGTCGACGATCGCACCGAGCTTGCGCAAATACGCCATCAAATCTCACAACTACCCGACGAGCAACGCGATGTTCTTCTCTTGATCTGCGTCGAAGGATATTCTTATAGAGAGGCCGCCGATCATCTGGATTTGCCGATCGGTACGGTACGTAGCCGCCTGTCCAGAGCTAGAGATGCGCTCATGCAATACCAAAACACGGTCCCGGCAGACCAAGGCCAAGGTGGTGAGCCTCCCTTAAAAGCTGTGCTCTCATGAAAGAGATCGAATCCGAACTTCTGATGCGCTATGCCGATGGCGACCTCAGCGCGTTGGAATGCCAGCGGCTGCAGCTTCTCATGGATCAGGACCCGACAGCCAAAGAGCGGGTCGCCCGTTTCCGGACGCAACGGACCATGATCGATGCTGCGTTCAAAACTCCCCCCCCGCCTGATCTCGATCGCTTGACGCGCCATGTCGACGAGGCCTTCGCCACACGACATCGAGCGGCTAAGGCAAATTTGGGATTTGGCGCGTGGAAGATGCCGTTGGCTGCCTCGATTGCGGTCGGCGTGCTCGCCCTCGGCGGCGGGTATTATGCTGGTATCAGCCAGTTCCAGTCCACCGTGGACAGCCTTCTCGAATCTCGTCACCAAGATCAGATGATGGCTGCAAGTATTCTCTCTGAAGCCCTCGAGACCCATGAGAGTGGTCGGACCTTTGTTTGGGCAGGTGAGCAGAGCGACATAGAAGTCGAAATTACGCCCCTTCGCACGTTTCGCAGCGCCAGCGGTAAATGGTGTCGCGAATACCAACAGCGCACGATTGGCCTTGCAAACGTAGAACAGCGACAAGGCGTCGCCTGCCGTGACGCTGAGGGCAGCTGGCAACGCACGTTTGAACGTCCGGATAACGCATGACACGGCGTTGCGGAGCCCAATGTAAAGTTGGGCTCTGATCGATATGAACCGCATCGGATTTGCAGGAGGCTCCAAACCTTAGATAGATCGAGCCAAGACAAAGACATCGACACGGTATTCTCCTGAGGTGCGCGAGCGAGCTGCTCGCCTTGTTCTGGATTATCCGTCGCCGCGGGCAGCGATCCAACCGATCACCTCGAAGATTGGCTGCTTGGCGGAGGCCTTGTGCCGATTTTGTTGATTTAGTCGTTTGTTCTTGAGTGACCTTCGCCCGACGTGGGGTGAAGTCGAGGTGTTGGTGCCGGGCTGTTGCCCGGTTTGTTACTTCTCAGTGTCGATGATCGCTCATGTCTCCTTTCTTGTTACGCCAAAGCTGCAGTTGGTTCGAGTTTCGGTCTGAGCTTGGCGAGTTTTCGAAGGTTCTCGGCGGTTGGGGGCGAGGAGGAATTCATCACTGGCGCCGCGAGGCCCTCGTAAACGCAACCGACCATCTCGGATGCACCATAGGCGTTGTCGCCAGCGCGATGCTCGGGGTAGAGGTCAAAGCGATCCATCCCTCGCTCGATCATGGTCCGGGCAGCGCCGACCTCGGCCTGGCGGATGGCACGAGACGCCTCGATATCCACGATAATGGCCCTAGCTGGCGCTTGCCGCCGGCTAGCCCAAGCGCAATGTCGGTGTCGATCAGATAGTTAGTCGCATAAGCGAAGAATGCGGCCCCCCGCAGGGCGCCGGTCCACTGAGCAGCAGGATCGGAGGGCGAAATGAACTTCGGTGTCACCTCGCTTGCCGCGCCAAAGGCGGCATCGTCGAGTGTCGAGAGGTAATCCTTCACCGCCTGCAAGTCCTTCGTCGATACAGCGCTGCACCACCTTCTCGAACACACGCCGAAGAAGATCGCTCTCACGAAAACGGCCATGGCGGTTGCACGAAAACGTCAAGCATCCTTTGATCGTCTTTGATGAAAATGCGTGCAATCTTTCTCTTATAGGCCGCAATGCAGCTGCAGAGCCGGGGCAAAACCTTTGGTATGAAAATTACGCCAAATTCACTGATCGTCTGCGCAACGATGGATGGTATACCCCGCCCCGAAACAGTCACTAGAACTATGAAAGCGATGAGAAATCGGATAGGGAGGCTGATTGCTAGCATCAAAGCGGGCGCTGCGAAGTTGCTCAGTATACTTTCACAGGTGTACGAGCCAAGGGCGGTGCAAGGCCTTTTTTTGAGACATGTTACTTATGGGCGACAAAGCGAAAAACCGCTGCCCGCCTGCCTCTAACAGTATCCGTCTATCGGCATCAAAAAAATGGGCGGCTGGTTACCCCAGAACGAAACCAATTTTGCGGTAGTTGCTAAGTCATTGAAAACTATGGTGGGCGATACTGGGATTGAACCAGTGACCCCTCGCGTGTGAAGCGAGTGCTCTCCCGCTGAGCTAATCGCCCTTGCAGTTAAGGCTATAGGGGTCTTGCTTCGCTTCTGTCAAGCTGGCGCAGGGTTGATCGCTTGGAGAGTTGGGACGAGGTCGGCAGCATGGTCGATAACCCGGTCGGCGCCGAGGTCTCTTGCCGGAATTTTGGTGTAGCCGAAGCTTACGAGGACGCAGGGCACGCCGGCGGCACGGGCTGCTTTGAGGTCGGTTTCGCTGTCCCCCACAAGGACCGATCGCATCGGGACGGCATCCAGACGATCGAGCACCTCCAGAAGATGGGTAGGGTCCGGTTTTTTGACCGGTAGGACATCACCGCCGATGACGCTTTCAAAATATCGATCCAGGCCTAGCCCCGCGAGAACGCGCTCGGTGGCGCGCTGGGGCTTGTTGGTGCACACACCCATTCCGATGCCGACGGCTTGGAGGTGATCAAGGGTCTCCGTCATGCCTGCAAACGGCTTGCTGAGGCGCACCGGGTCCTCGGTGTAACGGGCGAGATAGCGGTGGAACAGCACGTCGAGATCGATGTCGGCGGGCATCCCGCCCGACGCTTCGAGGCCACGGACAAGCAGGCTCTTCACACCGTCCCCGATCATCAGGCGAACGGAAGCCGGATCGAGAGCGGGACGGCTCAGTTCGGCCAGCATGTCGTTCAAATGGGCAAGAATGTCGGGCGCGGTGTCGACCAGGGTGCCATCGAGATCGAATACAACAGCATCGAACCATGTTTTGCCCACGCCTGTCTCCATGCTTGCCATTTTTGCCTGCTCGGGTACATAGACCGGGCGAGATCGGAAGACCAGCACCTGCTTGGAGACCGTGCCCATGCGCGAAAGCCTGACTGTCGTCGTTCTTGCCGCCGGCAAGGGAACCCGGATGAAGTCCGGCCGCGCGAAAGTGCTGCATCCGCTGGCCGGACGCACACTTATCGGTCATGTGATCGCGACCGCCGCCAAGCTCGCGCCGAGGGAAGCCCTGGTGGTCCTGGCCAAGGATATGGACAACGTAGCCGCCGAGGTCGCTAAGGCCGACATTCCAACGGCAGTTGCCATTCAGGACCCGCCGCTCGGCACCGGCCATGCGCTCATGGCAGCACGAGACAGCCTGCCGGCCGAAGGCGAAATTCTCGTCCTTTATGGCGATACGCCGCTGCTGACCGCAGAAACCTTGGCGGCACTCCTGGCCAAGAGGCGTGAGGCCGATGCGGCGGTGGCCGTGTTCGGTTTTCGCCCTCCCGATCCTTCAGGCTACGGGCGTCTTCGCTTTGATGATCAGGGCCTGGCAGCCTTGGTTGAAGAGCGCCACGCTGATGAGGCATTGAAGCGGGACGGACTTTGCAATGCCGGCATCATGGCAATGGATGGAGCGAGGCTGGGCGCCCTCCTGGACTGTCTGGAACTGCATCAGCCCAAGGGCGAATATTACCTCACCGACATTGTCGAGCATGCCCGGGCCAAAGGCTGGGCCTGCACCGCTATCGAGGGACCTTGGGAGGAAGGGCATGGCGTCAACGCCCAAAGCCAGCTCGCCGAAGCGGAGGCGGTGGTGCAGCGGCGCCTGCGTGCCGCCGCAATGGAACAGGGCGTGATCATGAGTGCGCCCGAGACGGTTCACATGGCGGCTGACACCGAGCTTGCACCCGGCGTGGAGGTGCAGCCCTATGTCGTGTTCGGCCCGAAGGTCAGGGTTGACGAAGGGGCGGTGATCAAGTCGTTCAGCCATCTGGAAGGTGCCCATGTCGGCAAACAGGGCGAGATCGGCCCCTATGCGCGTCTTCGCCCCGGCAGCGAGGTCGGCGAGACCGCCAAGGTCGGCAATTTCGTCGAGACCAAGAACACCGTGATCGAGCCCGGCGCCAAAGCCAATCATCTGACATATCTCGGCGATGCCCATATCGGCGCGAAAAGCAATATCGGCGCCGGCACGATCACCTGCAATTATGACGGCTTCTACAAATACCGGACGGAAATCGGCCGGAACGTTTTCATTGGCTCCAACACCGCCCTGGTCGCTCCGGTCACCATCGAAGAGGGCGCCATGGTGGGCGCAGGCAGCACCATCACCGGTGACGTCGGTGCCGATGATCTGGGCATTGCGCGCGGCCGCCAGCGAAACATCAAGGGTGGTGCCGCCGTCTTCCGCGCAGGCAAATCGAAGTCGGCGGCTTAAGCGCCAGGGCGTTTTCCCCCGCATTGGATGGTTTGCCAGCCGGCAATGTCGCTTTTCCGCGGACTTGTCGCCGCCGAACAACAGCAAGGGAAAATACCCAGGAAAACCTGATTCTTAAAGAGACCTCGGCGAGGTGCCGGATGCTTCCTGGTTGCGCCTGTTTTTCTTTTGTTCCGGCTGCGCGATCTTGCCAGTATCAGCGCCATCGAGTAGGAAATTCCGAGCCTCAAGTCATGGACGCCGTAAGTTAGGTCCATGATGGGCTCTTTCGACAAAATGCTATCGGCGGCTGTCTCTCGACCGCAATTCGGAGATACCGCGAGACGGTCTGACGTTTTTCAAATCACGGATGACTATCGCCGTGATCAAAATAAGAAGGATGTCGAAGACAGCATGTTCGTGATGTCGACTTCAAGCGTCATGAATATATGGCCTGGCCGAGGATGGGGTGATCGGAAATTGTCCGCACCTGACGCCTCGTCCGCTTTGACCTCCTAGGCGGAGAGAACCCTCTTCATGATCAGCGACTGGAAAATTGATGTCGGCCAATTGGTGCGCGCTATCCTGGCGCAGCGCTATTTCGTCATCGCTGGAACGATCATCCTCACTCTGATAGGCCTGGGCGTCCTGAGCTTGAGAGAGGACGAATACGCTGCGTCGGCCATGGTGCTCGTGGGGGATCGCGGGGTGAACATCTCCGAATCGGAGAGCCTCGTTGAGACGGCTGAAGCCGACACCGAGACGCTATTGAGCCATGTCGAGCTCATGAAAAGTCCCGATGTGCTGAAGCGCGCCATGGGCGATCTCGTCGACAAAGGCGCCACGATGTATGTACCGGATGATTTCGGATCCGGTCTGCTCTCGTCGGTTGCCGCCGCCATTCCGACCCAGCTTTGGCCGCAGGATGATGATGGGATTTCTGATGACGACGGGACCTTGGCGAGTCGCCTTCCTCCCGAGCTCGTCAAATATTCGAAGGACCTCGCCGTTTCCGCCCTTGGCCGCTCGCGCCTGATCCAGGTCAATTTTTCCCATGAAGACCCCAGACTGGCCGCTGCCGGCGCCAATGCGCTTGCGGATGCCTACGTCAATCTTCGCCGGGAAGAACAGCTCGCCGTCGGCAATGACGCGTTGCAATATATCACCGAGCAGGCAGCAAAGCTGCGCGAGGAATCATCAGAGAAGGATAAGGCCGTTGAGGCATTCCGGCAGGAATCGGGCCTTCTTCAAAGCGGCGGCTCGCGGCTTATCGAGCAGAAAATCACCGAAACCCATGCTCAGCTCACGACGGCCGAGCTTGAGAGCATTGCACTTGCCTCCAAGGTAAACTCCATCGAGGAAGCGCTGCAGCGGAACAACCCCTTTGCGGTTACCGAAATATCCGATGCTCCAACCGTAAGCGCGCTCAGAACCCAGATCAGTCTGTTCAACGCTGAACTTGCCGATCTCGAAGCAACCTTCGGTCCCAACCATCCTCAACTGCTGGCCAAGAAGGAGCAGATCACCCTCACCCGGCGGTCGCTCGATACGGAAATCGATAATATCGTCGTGGGCTTCCGCAATCAGTCCAAGAGTGCCACGGAGCGGGTTGCAGCCCTACGCGGGGTTTTGAGCGAACAGGAAAAAATACTAGCCAACGCCAATCTCAGCAATGTCGAGCTTCTCGATCTCGAAAAAGAGGCACGAATAAGCAATCAGATTCTCGAGGGTTACCTGAGTAAGCAGCAGGAAAATGCCGCCTTGGATGACGCCCGCGTGCAGTCGGTCGATCTCAAGGTCGTCTCCCGCGCTCAAATCCCATCCAATCCCTCCGGCCCGCCCGGTTCGTTGCTGGGCCTGGTCTGTCTGTTCGGTGGTTTCCTGGTGTCGAGTTCGGTCGCCATGCTGCGTGAGGCGTCCCGCCGGCTGGTGCGCGAGCCTGAGGACCTTCAGGCGATTGCCCCCAACGCCAAAGTGGCAGTTATCCCGAGGCGCATCAGTTCCAGGGGCGATATGGAGAATTTGCACCACCTCGTCTCGTCGAGCCCTTATGCCCATTTCTCCGCAAGCGTCAGAAACGCCTATCGCCAAACGATCGCGACATTGCCCGACGAGCAGCACACGGTGATGCTGACATCGGCGCAGCCCGGCGACGGCAAGACGACCATGTCGCTCTGCTTTGCCGAAGTGGTTGCCAACACCGGCCGCTCCGTCGTTCTGGTGGACACCGATTTCAGGCGGCCCAAGATCCACGTTCATACCGGCCTTGGCCGCATTGCCGGTCTCTCGGACTGGCTCGAAGGCACGGAACCCCTTCGCTGCAAGCGGCCGGAAGGCAGCCAGTTCTACGCGATCACCGCCGGCTCGAACGAGCTGATCCATCCGGATCGCTGGAATACGCAGACCATTCAGGAACTCCTCGAAACGCTCAAGCAGCGGTTCGATACCGTGATCCTCGACACGCCTCCCGTTGCGGCCCTCGCCGATCCATTTCTGGTGGCCGCGGAGAGCTCCATGGTGCTGTTCGTAACACGCTGGCAGCACACCAAGCTGACCTATGTCCGGGACATGATCCCGAAACTTGTCGAGCGGACATCCAAGGTCGAGCTGATCCTGACCGATGTCGACCTGAAGAAGGCTGCATCACAAGGCTTCAAGGCGCCGATGGAGTATTACCAGGATACGGCCGCTTACTACACGGACTGATCGAGCTACCGGAGAAGCCGCTCCCACCTGATCGATCAGGTGGGAGCGGCGCCCGATCCTATCTCCTCACAAGCATGGCCGTTTGTTTAGGCTAGTGCCCTAAGGGCCCGGCCTGCTCGGAACGGTGCGCCATTCGCGCCAGACCAGCCGTGGAAAGATCCAAGCATCCCGCAGATAGCGCCAGGCGAGCCGCCGCGGCTCGCTGAGCAGGCGGTAGAACCATTCAAGATAGACCCGCTGTACCCAGCGAGGTGCCCGGCTTTTCTCGCCGGCGAGAAAGTCGATTGTTGCGCCGACGCACAGGACCACCGAACTCGCAAGGCGATCCCGCTGCTTGTGCACCCAGACTTCCTGCTTGGGCGCTCCCAGGCCGACCACGACGACATCGGGACGTGTTTTTTTGATACGGGCTAAAATACGCTCTTGCTCGGCTTCGTCGTTCTCGAATCCGAAAGGCGGGCTATAGCTGTCGACAATCTCGACACCGGCCCATCTCTTTTCAATGCGCTGTCCTGCTCGCTTGGCAACACCCGGTGCTGCGCCGAGAAGAAACGTGCGCAGCGGGCGTTTGGGGTCGGCTGCCGTAAACAGCGCCGGCACCAGATCGGAGCCGGCCACACGCTCCGGCAGCTTCTTGCCCAGAATGCGCGAGGCCCAAACAACGGGATAGCCGTCAGGCAAAACCAGATCCGCATGATCATAGGCGACACGAAGTGCCTCATGCTCCTGCAGCATGACCGTATGATCGACATTGGGCGTCACGACATAGCGGCAGGGTCCTGACGGTCCCTCCACCCAGTCCAAAACCCTGCGAACGGCCTGCTCCATCCGAACGCCATCGATTTGCATGCCGAACAAATCGACCCTCGGTCCCGAAGAAAGATGAAGCGGATCGGAAGCGTTGCCAGCCGTCGTCGACGTGACATCCGACTTATGCACTTTGTGCGTTTCCCAAAGATAAGTTATTTCTCTTTTGACAACTAACTTGCGCCGACATAAAGGCGTGAAGCCCTATAAAATGTCAAGAAACGACAGGCGCCTTATTGCAACAACTTCGCCTATCGTTGCAATATTATGTTAAGTTGATTATTTTTATATTTTGGCTCTTAAAGATTGAATTCATCAATATAGATTATTTTGCTACGAGATACATTCACATGCATCTCATGCCATCGAAACACTGGAACCACGACCATCAGAATTCCTGCGGTCTTTGCCGACCTGTCTTCGCTTGCTTATGCTGTAGCGACAGCCCTTGAGTTGTTGCTCTAACCCTTACCGTGAAGTAGCTGCATCATCATGAGTCCTCCCTCCCCTGCAATCTATCACGCCGCAGATTTGACTTCCTTCACTTCGGCGCTCTTTCATGCCGCCGGCCTGAACGCTGAGCGTTCCGAGGTGATCGCCACCCTCCTGGTCGAAGCCGACCTTCTTGGCCACAACACCCACGGACTCCAGCTTGCCCCGGTCTATCTCAAGGCTGCCGGCGAGGGCACGATGTCGGTCACCGGTGAGCCTGAGGTGATTACCGATCGCGGCGCTGTCGTGACCTGGGACGGTCGCCGTCTGCCCGGTGTCTGGCTCACTGCAGCCGGCCTGGATCTCGGCATCGAGCGCGCAAAAAGTCATGGCAGCGCCACGGTCGTCATCCGCCGCAGCCACCACATCGCCTGCCTTGCCGCCTATCTCTCCAAAGCCACCGAGCAGGGGATGATGGCAATCATTGCGAGTTCGGATCCCTCCGAACACAGCGTTGCCCCCTTTGGCGGCCGGCAGTCCGTGTTCACGCCTGATCCGATCGCGATCGGGATCCCCACCAACGATGAGCCGATCCTGATCGACATCAGTGCCTCGATCACCACCAATGGCATGACTGCCAGGCTCAGCGGCCAAGGCGAGCGCTTTCCCGGCCAATGGGTCTTGGATGCCGACGGCAATCCGAGCGATGATCCCGCCGTCGTCCTCGCCGATCCGCCGGGAACGATCCTGCCCATCGGCGGCGTCGATTACGGACATAAAGGGTACGGACTAGCGTTGATGATCGAAGCCCTCACCCAGGGCTTGGGCGGCTATGGCCGGGCCGATGGCGAGGCCGGCTGGGGCGCCTCAGTGTTCCTCCAAGTCTTCGATCCCGATGCCTTCGGCGGCCGAGACGCCTTTTCCCGTCAGACGAGCTGGATCGCCAAGGCCTGCCGCGACACCCCGCCAAGGCCCGGCATCGATGCAGTGCGCCTGCCGGGCGAACGGGCACAGGGACGGAAAAGAAAAGCGCTCGCAGACGGTCTTCAGCTCCATGCCGGCATCATGGACGGCCTGCTCCCTTGGGCCGAACGGTTCGGCGTAACGCCCCCGACGGCGCTTTAGAGTATCAACAAATCACGCCACCTACCCGACCGGTAGGCGCCCTTCATGCACCCTTGATCTTCATTTAGGACAAAGATCATCCGCTGCAGGCGATCCTGGCATGCGTGTCCCGCCTTTTCTTTTGACGTGCTGGCGGATTCCCAGGATCGCATGGGCCGGAAAACCGGAACTATCGGGAAAAGATGACCATTCGGTTGAAGCGGTCATGCCTACTGCATCGGCTTGAAGGAGCGGAATCAATTGCGCATTTCCTAAACAAGCAAGCCGGCGCCTAACTACCTAAGGAAAAACCGAGAACATCATATAGTTGACGGCAGGGTCGTCGTTCAGACGAAAACGGTCGCGCAGCGGATCATAGGCGACGCCGGTGACATCAACGGTTTCCAGGCCACCGCGCCGCAAGGCTCTCGCGGCTTCGGAAGGACGGACGAACCGGGACCAGCTATGGGTGCCGCGCGGCAGCCAGCGCAGCACATATTCAGCGGCGACGATCCCAAGCGCGAAGGACCTTGCCGTGCGGTTCAAGGTCGCCATCACCAGCCCACCCGAGGGCTGATCGCCCTCGCCGGGACGGACCAGGGCAGCACAGCTTTGCAGAAAACCGGCCTGATCCGCGACATGCTCGACCACTTCCATCGCGCAGACGAGGTCGAAGACAAGTCCTTCGCTTTCCAGCATCTCCACGGATGCCAGGCGATAGTCGATCGTCAGGCCCCAGCCTTCGGCATGCCGGCGCGCGGTCTCGATATTGGCCGTTGCCAGATCGATGCCAACCACATCGGCGCCCATTCTGGAAAGCGGTTCGGCAAGCAGGCCGCAGCCGCAGCCGACGTCGAGCACCCGAAGTCCCTTGAGCGGCCGTTTCGATGTCCGGTCGAGCCCCAGGTGATCCGTGATGCTATCCCGAATATAGCCGAGCCGAACCGGGTTGAGCTTGTGCAGAGGCGCCATCGGGCCTTGCTCGTCCCACCAGTCCGCAGCGAGCGCCTCGAAGCGCTCAATCTCCAGGGGATCCGCCGTATCGGACATCGCGTCATGCTGGTGCATCGGGAAGGAACCTTCGGTCCGGACGTGTTCTCGACTTGTTTCAGTCTGCGCTCGCGGGTATCTAATGGCTAGCTTCGATGTTGGCCAGGCGACGGGTTGTCCCGGCCTCTTATTAACATAGAAGCGAAGGGAGGTCTCTTTGGCGCTGGTGGTTCAAAAATATGGCGGTACGTCGGTCGCCGATCTCGATCGTATTCGCGCGGTTGCCGAGCGGGTCATCCAGGCACGCAAGCACGGGGATCAGGTCGCGGTCAATGTCTCGGCGATGGCCGGCACCACCAATCAGCTCGTCGGCTGGGTCAACGACGCCGCCGGCCCGCATTTCGATCAGGCCGAGTATGATGTGGTCGTCTCCTCGGGCGAGCAGGTGACGTCGGGATTGCTGGCGCTCACCCTGCAAAGCATGGGCGTTCCGGCCCGGTCTTTTCTCGGCTGGCAGGCGCCGCTCAAAACCGACGGCCGGCACGGCAAGGCCCGCCTCGAAGACAATGACACCAAGGCGATCCGCCAGGCCATCGGCGAGGGCAAGGTGCCCGTGCTCGCCGGCTTTCAAGGCGTATCGCCGGACAATCGCATCACCACCCTCGGCCGCGGCGGCTCCGATACGTCCGCCGTCGCCCTCGCCGCAGCCCTCGGGGCGGACCGCTGCGACATCTACACCGATGTCGAGGGCGTCTACACCACCGATCCGCGCATCGTGCAGAAGGCACGCAAGCTCGATCGGATCACCTATGAGGAAATGCTCGAGATGGCATCGCTGGGTGCTCGCGTGCTGGAGACCCGTTCGGTAGCGCTCGCCATGCGCCACGGGGTTCGCCTGCAGGTGCTCTCCAGCTTTACCGATGCCCCTGGAACTTTGGTCGTCGATGAGGACGAAATCGTGGAACAACAAGTCGTAAGCGGCATCGCCTACAGTCGTGACGAAGCAAAGATCACGCTGGTCGGCGTGTCGGACAAGCCCGGCATTGCCGCCGATATTTTCGGCCCGCTCGCGGATGCCAACATCAATGTCGACATGATCGTGCAAAGCGTTTCGGCCGACGGCGCCACCACCGACCTGACGTTCACCGTCAATCGGCCGGACCTGGAACGCGCCAAGACCATGCTCGAAGCGATGCAAAGCCAGCTCGGCTTCTTGCGCATCGACGCCAGCGGAGAAGTGGTCAAGCTCTCGGTGATCGGCGTCGGCATGCGCTCCCATGCGGGCATCGCGCATATCATGTTCAGAGCCCTTGCCGAGCGCGGCATCAATATTCAGGCCATCTCAACCTCGGAAATCAAAATCAGCATCCTGATCGATGAGGAATATACCGAGCTGGCGCTGCGCACGCTGCACACGACCTACGGTCTGGACGCCGACTGATCAACGCTTCACCAAATCAAAAGGCCCGTGCGCTGAGGTGATGCACGGCCGAAAGTGGAAGACATCATGAACGCCGACGCCGCTCAAGGACGGGAACGTCTGAAATATCTCTGGCAAAATGGAACAGAGTTCCTGGGTTGCCCGTTTGCTATCCTGGGAGGTGCGATGACCTGGGTATCCGAACGTCAGCTCGTCTCTGCGATTTCCAATGCCGGAGGTTTCGGCGTCCTGGCTTGCGGTGCGATGACCACCGATCTGCTGGCGGCTGAAATCAAGGCGACCCAAGCCCTGACCTCGAAGCCGTTCGGCGTCAATCTGATCGTGATGCACCCGGACCTGGACGACCTGATCGGCGTCTGCATCGACCACGAGATAACCCACATCGTCCTGGCCGGTGGCCTGCCTGGCAAGGCGACGATGGCGGCGGCGAAGGCCGGCGGCGCCAAACTCTTGTGCTTTGCGCCTTCCCTCGGTGTCGCGAGGAAACTGATACGCTCCGGCGCGGATGCCCTGATCATCGAAGGCATGGAAGCCGGCGGCCATATCGGCCCGGTTGCGACCAGCGTGCTGGCGCAGGAGATTCTTCCCTATATGAATGCCAACATGCCGGAGATTCCAGTGTTCGTGGCCGGCGGCATCGGCCATGGCGAAGCGATCGCTGCCTATCTCAATATGGGTGCTGCCGGCATTCAGATGGGCACCCGCTTCGTGTGCGCATCGGAATCCGTGGCGCATGTGGATTTCAAGAAGGCCTTCATCCGCGGCCATGCGCGCGATGCCATGCCCTCGGTTCAGATCGATCCGGAGTTCAAGGTCATCCCGGTCCGGGCCCTTGCCAACCAGGCGACCAAGGCCTTTACCCAGACCCAGATCGACGTCATCGCGCGCTATCGGACCGGTGAGATGAGCTTTGAAGACGCATCCCTGGCGATCGAACATTTTTGGGCGGGCGCTCTCAGGCGGGCGGCCATCGACGGCGATGTCGAGAACGGCTCGCTGATGGCAGGGCAAAGCGTCGGCCTGGTGGACAAGGAGGAGCCTGTGGCAGATATCCTGAATGAGCTCGTTGCCCAGGCCGGCCTGGCGCTTGGCCGCGAAGGTGCCCCCGTCGGTGCGGTGGCATGAGCCAAGCCTCTCCCGATCCCATCCCGCAACCGCCGAAGCCGCCGCCTTCGGTCGACCGGAGGGCTGATGAATTGAGCGGTGCCAGACGGCTGCTTCGACGCCTCATCCAGGTGATGGGGGCCGAGATCGATCCCCAGGAACGTCTGAACCAGATGGTGAGCCTGATCGCCAGTGACATCGTCTCGGAGGTCTGCTCGGCCTATGTGATGCGCGGCGGCGGCTATCTCGAGCTGTTCGCCACCGAAGGGCTGCGCCCCGAAGCCGTCCACAATACCAGACTTCGCGTCGGCGAAGGCCTGGTCGGGCTGATCGCGGCGCAAGGGGCGGTGTTCAACCTCTCCGAAGCGCAAAAACATCCCGACTTTGCCTATCGGCCGGAAACCGGCGAGGAAAGCTTCCACTCCTTTCTCGGTGTGCCCATCGTCTATGGCGGCCGCGTGGTCGGCGTGCTGGTGGTCCAGAACCAGACACCGCGCAACTACGCCGAGGAAGAGGTCGAGGCGCTGCAGATCATCGCCACCGTGTTTGCGGAGATGTTCGCGTCCGGCGGCCTGATCGATAATGATGAATTTCCGGTTCAGCTCGGCACGGATGTCGGTCCCGAACGCCTTGAAGGGCTAAGGCTTGTGGAGGGCGTCGCCCTCGGCCAGGCAGTCCTGCATCAGCACCGCATCGAGGTCACCCGCCTGGTCGCCAACGATCCTGCCACCGAAGCGGAGCGGCTGGACAGCGCGATGACCAGCCTGCGGGCCTCGGTGGATGAACTCCTGGGCCTGCCGGAGGTCGCGGATGGCGAGCAGCGGGAGGTGATCGAGACATACCGTCTCTTTGCCCAGGATGCAGGCTGGCGGCGGCGGATGACCGAAGCGGTCAAATCAGGCCTGACGGCGGAAGCTGCCGTGCGCCGCGTGCAGGAAGAGACCCGGCTTCGCATGTCCCATATTCCGGATCCGTATCTGCGCGAGCGGCTGCACGATCTGGATGCGATCGCGGACCGTCTGCTGGTGCACCTCACGGGCCGCCGCCGCATCGTCGATCCCGCCCGCCTGCCGAAGGATGTGGTGCTGATCGCGCGCACCATCAGCCCGACGGAGCTGCTGGAGTACAAACGGACCAACAAGCTCCGCGGCGTCATCGTCGAGGAAGGCTCGCCGACGGCGCATGTCACCATCATCGCCCGGGCACTCGCCATTCCAATCATCGGCAAGGTGGCCAATGCGCTCTCCAAGATCTCGCCGGGCGACCGGGTCGCCGTCGACTGCGATCACGGCCAGGTGTTCGTCCGTCCGGGCGAAGATGTAGAAATGGCCTTCGGCCAGTCGATCAAGGCGCGGGAAGAGCGCCGGCGCGTTTACGAAACGCTCCGCGATCAGCCCGCGGTGACGCTGGACGGCATGCGTGTCGGCCTGCACCTGAACGCCGGTTTTCTGATCGACCTCGCCGGGCTCGAGGCGACGTCGGCCGACGGTATCGGCCTTTATCGGACCGAGCTTGCCTTCATGGCGCGCAACAAGTTCCCCGACGTCGATGCCCAGACCGAACTCTATAGCCGGGCGCGGGAAATTGCCGGCGAAAAGCCGATCGTGTTCCGAACCCTCGACGTCGGCAGCGACAAACATCTGCCCTATTGGAACTTTCCGGCCGAGGGCAATCCAGCCATGGGCTGGCGATCGATCCGCATGGCGCTTGACCGGCCGGCGGTGCTGCGCACACAGCTCAGGGCTTTGATCAGAAGCTCTCAAGGCCGCCCTCTCGATGTCATGTTTCCGATGGTCGCCGAGGTCGCGGAATTCATCGAAGCCAAACAGCTCTTGAACATGGAGTTGCAGCGGGCCGAGGACAACAAGCAGAAGATGCCATCCGAGATCCGGGTCGGGACGATGCTCGAGGTCCCCTCGCTCTTCTGGCAAATGCCGGCTCTCCTTCGACGCGTCGATTTTCTCTCTGTCGGTAGCAACGATCTGATGCAGTTTCTGTTCGCCTGTGATCGCGGCAATCCTGAGTTGGTCAATCGCTACGACGTGCTCTCACCGTCGGTTCTGTGCTTTATTTCCGAGCTGGTCGAGCGCTGCAGAATGGCCGGCGTTTCACTGTCGATCTGCGGCGAGATTGCTTCCAAACCATTGGAGGCCATGGTTCTTTTGGGCCTGGGTGTCCGCCAGCTTTCGATGACGCCGTCCGATGTAGGACCGATCAAAGCGATGCTGCGATCGCTCCGTTGCGGCCGCCTTTCGACCTATCTCCGGCAGCTCCTGGATTTACCAGATCGCAGCCTGCGTGTTAGGCTGCAAAACTATGCGCTCGACCATGGCGTTCAGCTCCATATCTGATCGGTGCTGCCACAGCCTTGATGACACGCATTTCCTTCAAGAAACAAACCAGACGATCACACATGCCCGCAAGCATGATGGCCGGGCACTGCAAGAAAAATGGGTGCGGCTGAGGACTGTATGTTTCGCTCGACTATGGATGGCAATTACTCGAAAGAAGCCGAACACGCGATTAGCAGCATCGGCGCTGAGCTGCGCCGCCTGCGCACCAGGCGCGGTGAGCGCCTCGAAGATATCGCGGCCTATCTGGGGGTCACATCGATCTACCTCTATAGCATCGAACAAGGCGATCTCTCAGCCATACCGAGCAAGCGCGACGTGCATTCGGTAACATCGCGCTATGCGAGCTATCTTGGGCTCGACGGCGAAGACATCACGCAGCAGCTATCGGCGGTCATCTCGCGCCTGGGTGGCGCCAAGGCACCGTCGGGCAGAACGCATGCGGGCCTGGATCGAAGCTCCATCATCATTTTGGCAAGTGCTGTTATTCTGGGTGTCATTACAGGTTGGTCTTATCTCGGGAATATTGCGACGCTCGATCTGATAACCGGCCCCGTGTCGGCAGACCTCGTCGATGATGATGAAACCGAGACGGACGACATCGTCATCGACAACACCAACGACGCCCTCACTGAGCGGTCAAACGACCGTGAGCAAACGGTGGCCGACCTCGACGATCAGACGACGACGGAGCAGACCACCAGCGAGATCGGCCAACCGTCAACCGTCGATGATAGCGGGGCCGACAATCAGCCGGCACCGGCGCAAGCTGCTGCCGTTACCGGTGACGAGGCGCCCTCGCCCGCCGATCAGGCTCGCCCGGCGAACGTGCTTGCAACGCTGGTGGCCGAACGCGGTGATGGCGCTGAGATCTATGAACCGGAAAACGTCGATGCGCGGGTGATCGTTCGAGCACTGGACACATCCTGGATTCAGGTATCGAGCCGCGACCGCACCTATTTGTGGACCCGTACCATGCAGCCCCGGGAAATGCTTCTGGTTCCCAACCGCGGTGATCTCGAACTCTGGGCAGGTGATGCAAGCGGCGTCGAAATTCTCCTTGACGGCGTTGTCTTGCCTGCGCTCGGCCCGCCCGGTACGGTGGTTCGTGGCGTATCCTTGGCGCCCGACTCCCTGGCAGCGCTTTCGGACGGCAAGGGAGGCGCTAAGCCTACTCTTTGAGCCGTCACCACGTCATCGATCAATATTATCCGGCAGAATAGTTCATGGTAGCGCTTAGCGACATTCCAAAGCGAAAAAGCCCGGCCGTCGACGTCAGCGGCGTGATCATCGGCGGCGAGGCGCCGGTGGTGGTTCAGTCCATGACCAACACCGATACCGCGGACGTCGACGCAACAGTCGATCAGACGCTGGCGCTTGCTGAAACGGGCTCCGAGATCGTGCGCATCACGGTCAACAACAAGGAAGCCGCTGAGGCTGTTCCCCATATTCGCGAACGCCTCTGGCTCAAGGGCTGCAACGTGCCGCTGGTGGGTGATTTTCATTACCACGGCCATCTGTTCCTCAGCCAATACCCGGACTGCGCCAAGGCGCTTGCCAAGCTCCGGATCAATCCGGGCAATGTCGGTTTCGGGGCGAAGCGCGACAAGCAGTTCGAAATGATGATCGAAGCAGCGCTCCGCCATGAAAAGCCGGTGCGCATCGGTGTCAATTGGGGCAGTTTGGACCAAGCGCTCGCCACCAGCATGATGGATGACAACGCGAAGCTTCCGTCACCCAGGACCTCGGATGAGGTGCTTCGTGAAGCGCTCGTGGTCTCAGCCCTTGCCAGCGCCAAACAGGCGGAGGAAATCGGCCTCGGCGCCGACAAGATCGTCATTTCGGCCAAGGTCAGCCGGGTACAGGATTTGATCGTGGTCTATCGCGAGCTGGCGAGACGCTCCCTTTACGCGCTCCATCTCGGCCTGACCGAGGCAGGGCTTGGTGCCAAAGGCATTGTCGCGACGACGGCCGCCCTGTCGATCTTGCTCCAGGAAGGCATTGGCGACACCATCCGCGCCTCCCTCACACCGCGCCCGGGCGAAGCGAGAACGCAAGAAGTCATTGTCTGCCAGGAACTGCTGCAAGCCCTCGGCATGCGCTCCTTCACGCCCCAGGTCACAGCCTGTCCGGGCTGCGGGCGGACGACAAGCACCGTGTTCCAGGAGCTGGCTGAGCAAATCCAAGACCATTTGCGCGAAAAAATGCCCATCTGGAAGAAGCACTACCCCGGCGTCGAGACACTCAACGTCGCGGTCATGGGCTGCATCGTCAACGGCCCCGGCGAAAGCAAGCACGCCGACATCGGTATTTCTTTACCTGGGACGGGCGAGACACCGGCGGCCCCGGTTTTCATCGACGGCGAGAAGGCAGTGACCCTGCGCGGGCCACGCATTGCCGAGGAATTTCATGGGATGGTCGAAGACTATATCGAAAAGCGCTTCGGCGGCGGCGAGAAGCGGAGCGCTTGAGCCTGTGGCTTGCTAAGCCCCTTAGCCTGTCGTAATCAGCACCTTCACCTCTCCCGCAACACCTAAAATAACGGCCGTCATCCCATGACCTCTTTGCGACCTGTCCGCGGCACCCGTGATCTTGTTGGTGAGGAGATGCGCGCGCATCGGCATGTGGTCGAGACGGCGCAGCGGGTGGCGAGCCGCCACGGCTATCAGGAGATTGCGACGCCGATCTTCGAGTTCGTGGAGGTTTTTTCGCGGCCTCTGGGCGAGACCTCGGACGTCGTTTCGAAAGAGATGTACGTTTTCGAGGATCGGGGCGGCGATCGGCTGACCCTTCGGCCAGAATTTACAGCCGGTGTAGCCCGCGCCTTCATTTCGGGCGCGTTCGGTCAGACGCTGCCGGTAAAACTCTTCTGCGCCGGCCCGGCCTTTCGGTATGAGCGGCCACAAAAGGGACGTTATCGGCAGTTTCACCAGATCGATGCCGAGATACTGGGCGCACCGGAACCGCTTGCCGACATCGAGGTCATTGCACTCGGGCATGCGATTCTTTCCGAGCTTGGTGTCGCAAAATATGTTATTTTGGAACTCAACAGTCTTGGTGATGCCGAGAGCCGGCAGGCTTATCGTGATAAGCTGGTCACTTATCTCGAGCACTTCAAAGATGATCTTTCCGAGGACAGCCAGGCGCGCCTGGAGCGCAATCCGCTGCGCATTCTGGATAGTAAAAACCCACGGGACCGTGAGATCGTCAGTGATGCGCCGAGCCTGACGGATTGCTTCAACGACGACTCGATGCGGTTCTATGAAAAGGTGCAGGAGGGCCTCGAAGCGCTCGGCATCAACTACCAAACGAACCCGAGGCTGGTGCGTGGCCTCGATTATTACAGCCATACCGCCTTCGAGTTCACCACCACCGAACTCGGCTCACAAGGTGCCGTACTCGCCGGCGGCCGTTATGACGGGCTGATCAAGACCCTCGGCGGCAATGATACCGCCGGCATCGGCTGGGCCGCCGGCATCGAGCGCCTGTCGATGCTGATCGACCAGCTTCCAGCTGGACCGCGAACGGTGGTCGTGGTGCCCCTAGGCGGCGGCATGGAGGTCGAAGCGCTTAAACTAGCAACCGAGCTTCGCGCATCAGGCCACCATGTCGACTATGGCTACAAGGGGAAGGTCGGCCAGCGGCTGAAACGCGCTTCCCAGAACAATGCCCTCTTCGCCATCATGCTCGGCGAAGACGAGCTGGCAGCAGGCAAAGTCGTGCTGCGTGACCTCGATGCAGGTGAGCAGCAGGAGATAGCTCGAACATCCCTAAACGAGCATCTCTCCCGGCAAGCGAAGGCCTAACCGCAAGCATAAACCTAAGTCAACGCCGGCGCGCGTCGCGCCCCTAGACACGGGCGCCGGTGTCTTTGTCGAACAGGTGGACGGCCCCGAGATCGGGAGTGAGGTGGATCTGCTGGCCGGGCGCAAACTGATGGCGCTCGCGGAAGACCGCGGAGATCTCCTTGCCGCCCATTCTGGCAAAGACCAGGGTCTCGGCACCGGTCGGCTCCACCACGCTGACCTCGGCCACCGTGCTGCCGTCACTTTCGCCGGCAAGGGTCAGGTGTTCGGGCCGGACGCCATAGACGACTTTCTGGCCGTCCTGTCCACCGGCTTCCGGCGGCAACGGCATGACCGTGCCGTCCTCGGTGACGGCACTCGGCGCACCGCCATTTCGCTTGATCGTGGCGTCCATGAAATTCATCGCGGGCGAGCCGATAAAACCGGCAACGAACAGGTTGGCCGGGCTGTCGTAGAGATCGAGCGGTGCACCGTTCTGCTCCACGACGCCGTCGTGCATCACCACGATCCGATCCGCCATGGTCATGGCTTCGATCTGATCATGGGTGACGTAAACGGATGTGGTCTTCAAGCGCTGATGCAGCTCCTTGATCTCGGTGCGCATCTGCACCCGCAGTTTCGCATCGAGATTTGAGAGAGGCTCGTCGAACAAAAAGACCTGGGGATCACGCACGATGGCGCGGCCCATGGCGACCCGCTGCCGCTGACCGCCTGAGAGCTGCCGCGGATAACGCTCCAGATAGGGCTCGAGGCCAAGAATCTGCGCGGCGCGATCGACTCTCGTCTTGATCTCGTCCTTCGATGCCTTGGCCAGCTTCAAGGAGAAGGCCATGTTGTTTTGCACGGTCATATGGGGGTAGAGCGCGTAGTTCTGGAACACCATGGCGATGTCCCGGTCTTTGGGCGGCACATTGTTGACCACCCGGCCGCCGATCTGAATCTGGCCTTTCGAAATCTCCTCCAACCCGGCGATCATGCGCAGCAGGGTTGATTTGCCACAACCGGACGGGCCAACCAGAACGACAAACTCACCGTCCTCGATACCAACTTCTACTTCAAACAAGACCTGCGTGGTGCCGTAGAACTTATCGACTTTTTCGACGTCCACCGATGCCATGATACGCTTTTCCCTGATTGGTCGCGGCTTCAAACCTGCCTTGGCTCACTATTTCCTCTAGGGATCATGACGCTTCTTCGCGAATTCATCAAGCCGAGGGGTATGAACCACAGCTCCAAGATCCTCAGTCTTTCCGAAAGTCATCGTCTGAGACCAGGCCCCTAGGCCTTCTCCCAACCGCAGCTGGCATGCGGGATACGCCTAGGCGATGATGCTCTCGAGCGTGTCGGCGGCGATGCCGACCCCTTCGCCGGCCTTGACGATCTGCATCCAGGTTTCCGGATCGACATTGATCCCATCAGCGGAGCGTGCGGCCTTTGCCTTTCGTTCCGGATCGCCCGGCAGCATCACTTTTTTGTTCGGGTTGCGTGGGCGGGACCCCTTAATGAATTCAATATAACGCTTGACCTCGATGCCAAGCACGCTTTCGTCGGTAAATGTTTTCGGATCGATGACGATGCTCAGCATATTGCTGCAAAGCTGCGGTTTCTTGTCGGGCTCCCGAGCACAACCGCCAGCTGACAATCCACCGGCAAGAAGGTCCGCCATCAGCCAAAGCCCGCCCCCCTTATGTCCGGCAACGGCGCCACCGAACGGCAGGAGGCTGCTCTTCGGCTCGCCATAGAGCGTGGTCGGGTCGGTTGTCGGCGCGCCTTCGGCGTCGAGGAGGCAATCAGGCGGCAGGAAGGTTCCTTTGTTGCGGGCAACGCGTACCTTGCCTTCGGCCACGGCCGACGTGGCAAAATCGAGAATGATCGGCTCATCGCCCTCCACCGGCATGCCAATGGCGATCGGATTGGTGGAGCCGCGCGGCTCGGCCCCGCCATGGGGGACGACCAGGAGCTGGTGGCCGATGGCGTTGACAAAACTCAAAGAGGTCATGCCCTCATCAGCGGCCCTGGCCGCCCAGTCGCCGATACGACCGAGATGGCCGGCATTGCGAAGGGTGGCCATGCCGATACCGTGGAGACGAGCTTTGGCGATCGCGGCATCGATCGCTTGCTCGCCAACCACCTGGCCATAGCCGAAGCGGCCATCGAGCACGACCACGGCACCACTGTCGGTGACCACCTCGGCCTGCCGGTTGGGATGCAGCGTTCCCGCTTTGACCGCGTCGATATATTGGGGGATACGGATCACGCCGTGACTGTCATGCCCGGTAAGATTGGCGTCGACCAGCCTCGTGGCGATTTTTTTCGCTTCCTCGGCCGATGACCCGGACGCCTCGAAAATGATACCGCCTACCTGAACCAAATCTCGTGCGTGAATCTGCAAAGCATGTCTCCCTGCGGTAAGCGATGAGCGGACGCACAATCTTTGTACGACACTGCAACGAAGACATGCTGCTGTTCAAGCCGCCGACTGAAAAAGATACCGGCCAAACTGGTTCCTGGCCTGCCCTCTCTTGCTTCCCCGCTGAAACACGCAAGGGATACCAGCAATGTCGAGATGCTGGGCGGAGCAGCAAACGAGGCAGTTTCTTTGGGTTGGCGTGGAAGTATTGCCGAACCAGCCCAGCTTCAGCTCTCTAAATGATGCGCTCCACCTGAATAGTCATTTTTCGTCGACAGCGTCACCGCCTGGTCGCCTTTAGGCGCTAACAATCCACGAAAGCCTACATGGTGGGTTGCCGAGGATCTATTCTAATCGCTGCCGGCACAGGTGAAACACGATTCGGACTGAGGGCGAGAGGCTCGTCGCGACCGTCGACGCTTTCCAGAGCAATAGCCGGTCCACCCTGTCCGCTCTGCGGTAGCGTGACATACTCGCTTTCCACGACGGCCTCTTGGCGTCGCACCCCAGCCTGATCCTCCAGATAGGACTGATAGACCTCGCATCCGGCGGACGAAAGGTCGCCGAGAACTGCGGAAAGCGCACCAAGATCCAGCGCCTGGCGACAGGCAGCGGCAATCTGGTCACGCTCAGCCTGATCAAGCGCATCGTCATCGAAGTTCGCGAAGCTCGCGGTCGATCGGGAGGCCGGTGCTTCCTCGACACCGATCTCTCGGTAATAACGGGAAGCGCCGGGATGGATTGGCAGCGCGGCCCCTATGAGGGCCCGATCCGGTGTCGTCAAATTGAAGCGCTCACCTGAGGCTTTAAAGAACTTGGTGTTTTCAAAAACGGCCTTTGTAAGCTGATAAACCAGCTCCTCCGGAACGTCGCCACGGGCGAGGATCTGGGCTGGCTTTGCCTGACCGCCAGTGCTGCCGCCGGACGGCCAAAGCATCATCACCGTTCGCCCATGATCTCCATACGACACCGGCACATCGTCCTGCACCAGGGCTATGTCGACGTCGGCGTTGTGAAGCGAGGTCAGCCGTTCGCTCTCATCCGCCATCTGCTGTGTGGCGAGGGCGATGCCGTGCTGGGTCCTAAGGCTAATCTGCCCCATGGCCCAAAGCTCGGTGCCCAGGACGAAACTCTCGCTGCCGGGCTCACCAACAGCCATGGTCAGGTCATGCCGATCTTGAGCTAGAGCGCCGGTCATCGTCGAGAATGAGCCGAACAGCAAAACGCTAATGGTCAAAACAAACTTGGACATCGTGGCTCCAACGGTATGTTTACCTGTTGTTTTATTCAGCGTAGCTGGAAGCCAAATCACGGCGCTTCTTCTTTTAGCTTTGTTGACAACTGTGTGGTTAACACCAAACGAGACATATTCTTCCATTTGGAGAAATTTTTCCAGCCATAAACAACAATCGGCTGAGCAAACCTGATCATATTCGCGCAATTGTGCGTCTTAGTTGTGAGGGTTCGAAAAAAAGTCAAAGGTATCAACGTGGAAATTGCTACGTGGCGCCTCAGAGGAGTTTTATCATCCCCGTCCTTGGTGAATTTTTTTCACCTTAAAGTTCACACTGATACAGAAGCCCAATCGCTTAGAACGCAGACTGGCCTATTCGCTCCAGGAAAATAGGCCTTATTCGACCGCCTGTATTTCGACGGTCGAGATGACTACGTCCCTGATTGTGGTTCCGGCACGCTGGACCTGCACTTCGCCCTGATACCAACCGCCCGGCCATCCTTCGGACGGGCGCGGTGCGCTGGCAAAGCTGAACCAGCGCTGGTGATCACTGCCGACATCGAACTGGCGATCGATGATGACGCGCTCATCAGGACCAATGAGAAGGAAACGCACGACATCCCCTTTCTCGAACCAATAGCCGTCGACCCAAAGCGTGAGCGATGGACTGGTTGTGGGCAAGGCCCGGGCACGGTGCCATCCCTTCCGAAGATCGACTTTTTCCGGAACGGATGTGGTGATGCCACTATTGGTGAGCAAAGGCGGCCGCTTATCGATAGACTGAACAACAGCCCTATGCCAAAGCCCCGCCTTGCCCGCTCCGCAGGCCGAGGTCCGATTTGGGCCGGTAAAGGGATCGACGGCCTGTTCATGATGACGAAGATCGAAGTGGAGATGAGGAAAGCTGGTCTGGCCGGAAAGACCGATAAGGCCAAGCGGCTGTCCGGCTATCACGTCATCGCCTTCCTTCACCAAGGGGCTGCCGCGGCGCATATGGCAATAAAGCGTGAACCAACCATCGCCGTGATCGATGCGGACACCATTGCCGCATTCGCGCCCGCCTACGGATGCCGACGTGCCAGCATCGATGAGGCGATCCTCCATGCCATCTCGGACCGCCGATACCTTGCCTGCCGCTGCCGCTTTTATCAGAACACCTGATGCCATCGCGCCCAAGTCACGGATCGCGAAGTCCGTGCCGTTGTGCTTATCCCCGGTCATGCCGCCACAGGTATAATCCATAACACCGGGTCCCGGATCATGGTCGACATAGCGAACTACCCAGCAATCCTGGCCAAGCGTGCAATCTAGGGGAAGCAGCAGATTTTCGGGCATGGCGGCCACCGCCGCACCGACCATGCTCACCCCTTGGACGGTTAGCAACAGGGTAAAGAGAACAGCAGCGCCTCTACGCATGCAACGCTCCCTCATCGAGCGATTTGACCAATCGATCCGATCTCGCGCTTGCAGAGCATGGCGAAACGCCAGCCCAGCAGCAGGCAAGCCGTGGTCAAACCAAGAAACAAACCAAAAAGCAATCCCGACACGTTTTCATTCGCGTAAAATGAAAGAAAATAACAGGCCGGGATGGCAATGATCCAGAAGCTGCCGGTCTGAATGGCAAGTGTCGGCCAGATGTCGGCAGCGCCTCTGAGAGCGCCCACCAAGATCCCCTGACCGGCATCAACCACCAAAATCCAGCTCGCGATCGCGAGGCCGGCGGTCGCCAGGCGAACCACATCCGGCTCATCGGTAAAAAAATTGGCGATCGCCCCGCCACCGAAGCTGAGAACGGGCATCAACGCCAGCATCACCGCGATCCCGATGCCAACCCCGACCCAGCCCGCTATGGCAAGACCTTGGGGATCTCTCCGCCCGACGGCATTCCCGACCCTGACACCGGTCGCCGTGGCGAGGCCGATGGCCAGCATGTAGATGAGCGCCATGGTATTGAGCACGATCTGATAGGCGGCAAGAGAGACCGCACCAAGCCAGCCGGCAAAGGTCGCCGCAGCGAAGAATGCGCCATGCTCCAGAGCAAACGAGATCGACATCGGCCAGCCCAGGCGAAGCAGCCGACGCTCCAGATGCCAATGGCCGGCCATGGGTTCTAAAACGCCGGCAGCGCGCCCGCCCGGCATGACGAGAATGTAGATGAGAAGCGCCGCTGCCATTGCCCAGCGGGTCATCGTGGTGGCAAGAGCAGCGCCTTCAGCCCCCATCTCGTAAGGGCCGAACATCAAGAGGCTGTTGAGGCCGAGGTTGAGGAGATTGGCCAGGCCCATAACAATCATGCCGGGCAGAGGCCGGCTCATTCCCTCGAGGAAAAGCGTAGATGCGGTAAAGATCATGATCGCCGGCATGCCAAGCGCGAACATCGACACCGCAGCGCCGCCGCCTTGCGCAATCTCGGCATTCTGGCCAAGTGCCAGCAGCATCGGTGTGCCCGGCAGCATCAGGGCACCGAACGCCATGCCGATCAGCACTGCATTTAGGAGGGCCAGCCGCCAGACCCGGCCGCACTCGACAAGCCGCCCGGCGCCATCGAGCTGTGCCGTGACCACCACAGTTCCCGTCAGCAGACCGACCCCGACCAGCAGCAGCGCCATTTGCGGCACGCCGGCGATGCCGTAAAAAGCGAGTTGATTGGCGCTGATCCAGCCGCACATCACCGAATCGACGATCGTCATCACATGGAGCCCGGCCCGTGCCAGCATGACCGGTCCAGCGAGCCGAAGTGTCCGAGTGATGTGGCGGGACAGCGAAAGTACCGGCACCGTCTCCGTAGCCGAGATGTCGCTCATTCCTGATTGCCGGAAAAACTCGAAGAGAGACGTGGCCTTATTGGCAAGTCACCGGGTTCCTGTACTAGTTTTGATCTGTCGATGAGATAGGCGAACGACATCTTGGCAAAACGATAAGCCCCCGCCTAGTGGTGCACCTGCTTCATGAGCGCGCCGAGGGTTCTGATCGGACCACATCCAAGAGGCCTGCCATTGACGTCAAAGTCTATCCCCGATGGCCAGTGTCGTCGGACAAAGGTCGTGTCTGGTGCCGACCTCGGACCGCCTGTTGACACCGTGATGGCAGGATGATGGCCAAAGGGGCTTGCTATGAGGGAAGCCTCCCATTAGCTCTGACAGGTGAGTGTTTTTCCTTCGAAATAGGAGCTTTTGCATGCCGGCCCCTGATGAAGGTCTGGATCTTCTAAAAGCCCTTGCCGAAAACCCTGCTGTCAAGTTCGACGCCGCGGAACGGCCGGAAGCCGGCATACCATTCAAGCTCGCCTCGGACTTCGAACCGGCAGGCGATCAGCCCCAGGCGATCAGCGAGCTTGTGGCCGGCCTGCGGGCCAAATCACGGGACCAGGTTCTCCTCGGCGTCACCGGGTCCGGCAAGACGTTCACCATGGCGCATGTGATCCAGCAGGTGCAGAAACCGACCCTGATCCTCGCTCCCAATAAAATTCTCGCCGCCCAGCTCTACGGTGAAATGAAGAGCTTTTTCCCAGACAACGCAGTCGAGTATTTCGTCTCCTATTACGACTACTACCAACCCGAAGCCTACGTTCCCCGGACCGACACCTACATCGAAAAAACCGCGGCGATCAACGAGCAGATCGACCGCATGCGTCACTCGGCGACGCGTGCCCTTTTGGAACGCGACGATGTGGTGATCGTCGCCTCGGTCTCCTGCATCTACGGTATCGGATCGCCGGAAGTCTACTCGAAGATGATCCTTAATCTGAGGAAGGGGCAAAAAGTAGAACGTTCCCAGCTTCTTCGTGCCCTGGTGGAGCTGCAGTACAAGCGGAACGACATCGACTTTCATCGCGGCACGTTCCGTGCCAAGGGTGACAGCATCGAGCTGTTCCCGGCCCATCTGGAGGACCGTGCGTGGCGGCTCTCGCTGTTCGGCAACGAGATCGAGAGCATCGTCGAGTTCGACCCCCTGACCGGTGAAAGGACCGGCCGGCTCGATCGGGTCCGATTGTACCCCAACAGCCATTACGTCACGCCAAAGCCGACCCTTCAGGAGGCGGTCGAATCGATCAAGATCGAGCTCAAAGAACGTCTCGAAGAATTTCGAACCAGCGGCCGGCTCCTTGAGGCGGAAAGAATCGAGCAGCGCACCACGGCCGATATCGAGATGATCGTGACCACCGGCATGTGCCCCGGCATCGAGAACTATTCCCGTTTTCTCACCGGCAGATTACCCGGAGAACCGCCACCGACGCTGTTCGAATATGTTCCGGACAACGCTCTTTTGATCGTCGATGAATGCCATATCTCCGTTCCGCAGCTGGGCGGCATGTACAAAGGGGACTTTCATCGAAAGTCGACGCTCGCGGAATTCGGCTTTCGGCTGCCGTCCTGCCGGGATAACCGCCCGCTAAAATTCGAAGAATGGGAGGCGATGCGCCCGGAGACCGTGTTCGTCTCGGCAACACCCGGGGCGTGGGAGATGGAGCAGACCGGCGGCGTGTTCACCGAGCAGGTCATCCGCCCCACCGGTTTGATCGATCCCGAATGCATCATCCGTCCGGTCGAGACCCAGGTCGATGACCTGATGGCCGAATGTCGCGATTGCGCTGCCCGCGGCCTGCGCGTCCTGGTAACCACGCTGACAAAGCGCATGGCCGAAGATCTGACCGAGTACCTGCACGAGAACGGCATCAAGGTCCGCTATATGCACTCCGACATCGACACCCTGGAGCGCATCGAGATCGTGCGCGATCTCCGCCTGGGCGTCTTTGACGTCCTCATCGGCATCAACCTGCTGCGCGAGGGCCTGGACATACCGGAATGCGGCCTGGTCGCGATCCTCGATGCCGACAAGGAGGGCTATCTCCGTTCTGAGACGTCGCTGGTACAGACCATCGGGCGCGCCGCGCGCAATGTCGACGGCAAGGTACTCCTTTATGCGGACCGCATGACCGGCTCGCTGGAGCGGGCGCTTGAAGAAACCAACCGCCGCCGCGCCAAGCAGCAGGCGTATAACGAAGCGCACGGCATCACGCCGGAAAGCATAAAGAAACAGATCGGCGACATCATCCAGCATGTTGCCGAGCGCGATCATGTCACGGTCGACATCGGCCCGGATGCACCGGCAACGCTGACGGGCATGGACCTGCAGGCGCATATCGGCGAACTGGAAAAGAAGATGAAAGACGCCGCCGCTGACCTGGAGTTCGAAGAGGCGGCCCGTTTGCGTGATGAGATCAAGCGTCTCGAAGCCTCTGAACTGGGCGTCGCCCAGGCACCGACCGCAAGGCCGGCCGCTCGAGCCGAGTATCAGCGGGTCAAGAAAGAGAACGCCAGGGCCAAAGCGAAACGGCTGGTCAAGGCAAAACGTCAAAAAGCAGGCTGACGGCAAAACGGGGTGATGAAAGCCGTCATCACCCCGTTTTGCCAGCCATTAGGCATCGATCAATCGCCATACATGCGGTCGTTGCCCCGGCCACCATACATCCGGTCATCACCCGGACCGCCATGCATGAGGTCATTGCCGCCGCGAGCGCATGACGGACCGAAGCCTGGAATAGCCACGCCACACTCCTGAGCATGCCCATGCCCCGGATTAGCAGCGATGTGAGACCGGTGACCGGCACCGCATCCTCCGGCACCATAACTTTGATGCCCACCGGCTTGGGAACATTGCCTTCCGCCGCTATGGCCCATCTGCTTGATCAGTGTGCTTAGCATGCTCTTGATTTCGCCGAGAACATGCTCGGCACGGCCGCCGCCTTTGCCGCCGACAAGCTTGCTGAGCATACCGCCAAGACCATTACCCTCGAAGAGGCTGCCGGCAGCCTGCTTCGCGATCTTTCCAATACCGCCGCCAAGGACCGCCTTGCCGACAGCGCCTGCAATTGCACCAAACATCATTCCCTCCATCGTCACGATCAAGTCGACGAATGGATTTCGGACATCGAAAACCACGCATCCCCAAAAGCCGTAGAGAAAAACGACCTTGCATGCTGTGCGCCCCGTCATAGCATTAACCTTCTGAAAAGAAGCAAGATTCAGCGCTATAAGCGAAAGAGGCACAGACTGTTCAGATCCAGGCTGCAACGGAAAGCCCGACCTTGCATCCGGCAGATGATGCTGGACATCGGATCAGTAGAGAGGTGCGTTGGGATACACCTGGTCGAAGAGATTGCCGAATTCGATCACGATCTCCTCGAATTCCGCCTTGGTCAGCTTGCTGGCAACGTTGCCGGCCGGCCCGGCGCGACGCCAGCGTCGGATGGCCGCCTTGGTCTCCGGACCGATGGTGCCATCGATCGGACCGGGGCTGAAATTCCGAAGTGTCAGAGCGCTTTGCAGCCATCGGATCTGGCTAACGGTCGGTTTGAAGGCAGCGATCGCACCAGGGCCCAAGGCTACTGCCGGAGGCCTCTCGAACGGGACCAGCGGCAGAGCCGGCAGCGGTGGCGGCATGGCAAAGCGTGGGGGATAGACCCAAACGGGAGGAGGCAGCCCGCTGGCATATCCCGGCTGCCGCTTCAACAGGCCCCGGCTCCCGATCACCGCAGGCTCGCAGCCATAGCTGGATCGAAGCATCTCCGAGATCATCAAGGTGCCGGGCATCCACCGGGGAATGGCGATATATGGAGGCAAGGGCTCGTGAAACTCGTCGCACACTTCCAGATGAAAGGCTGTCCTGGGTGGCGATACGCCCGACTTATCGGCATGGACTGCCTGCATACGCGTCGTCGAGATGCTATTGGCTTGCTCGATCTTTTTCGTCTTTGGCTGCGCTATCTCCTCCTTTGGCCGTAAACCGCCAGAGGCTCGATAGGCCTGGGCTGAAAGGCCGGCGCAACCCAATAAGCAGGCGATCCGGGGCTCGATATAGGGCTGGGCAAGCCGCCAGATGATCGGTGTGAAGAGCTGCCAGAACACATTGGGTTCAGCGTCGATGACATCGTTGCCCACCCATGTGCATACGCTCTTTCGCTGGATACCTATAACGTCGAGCAGCCATTCTGCACTAGGTCCCAACTCCTCTTCCGACCACTGACACCAACCCGTGGCACAGCCCGGCCGCAGATCGCCAGCGGTGCAAGGACAAGCTTCACTGACCTCTTGATCGGTACAGACGAAGGCGGCGCAAAAAAAATTGTCCGGCTGCTGCCGGCAAAAGGCCTTGCAGGCGCGTCCCATCGGGTTCCGTTCGCAGACATGACACCCGGCCGCCTGCGGGTTCCGTTCACAATATGCCTTGCCGGTTCTCGCCGCTCTTGCCGGCGAATCGATCGTCATGACCTCCTGAACCGGAGCGCGAGGTTTGATATTGGCAATGGGGCGGCTCTCAGGCCCAACCCTCCAGACAGCCTGCTGCCGGCCCCACTGAAATTGAACCGCCCGCTCGATCCGGTCGTTCACATAACCGGCTAGCTCACCGAGAGTGACGCTGCCGTTCCCGTTGCCGAAAGGCTCCTTGTCCGCTTCTCCCTCCACGATTCCCTTCAGCAGGAATTTCGTGAACAGCGGCCGCTCCGTTCCTCGAGAGGTCAGTTCAAAGCGATCGCAATGGGGCGCCTGGACAGGCCGGGTTGCGGATAGTTCGGCAAACCCTTCCGGCAGAGTGCGGCCATGCATCAACGCCGCATAGTTGCGACGGATGGTTTTCATGGTTGCATCGATCAACACCGGATCTTCGCTGACGCAGGGGAGCGGCCGGGGAGCGAAGCTCGATTCCATCATGAGGAGTGCCGATTTCGGGCCGGTTTTCTCCATCTGCTTGTGCAACCAACCCACGGCATAGGCATTTGTCGGCCTGGACGTCTTTTCGCCGTGGCTATGAAACAGCCATTGGCGTTCCAGGCCTTCGATACGCGCGGGCCCGAGATAATAGACGAACAAACGGGATCGGCCCCGGTCGGTAATCTGCGCGATCAAGGACGGCCAGACATGGCTTGCCTCACTCGGGCAGCCGCCGAAAATATCACAGATCACCTGGAATGACGGGCGCTCCAGCCTGACGATGTGATCGGCAAGCATATGCCGATCCAGCAGGTCACTAATCGCCTTTACATCCTCCAGCGCAGAGGGCGTTCCGGCGATCTCGCGGTTGTCGATGACGAATGCGATGTCATAGCCGTTCGGGTCTGCCTGCTCACGGACATTTCCCCTTGTCCCGAACAGGCGTCGAATCAGCAAGGACCGGCCCCTGTAATCCAGGGGTGATCAGCAGCACCAACATCAGGGTCATGCAAACCCATGTTGAAAAGCCTCTGGCCATTAGCACGCTTTGTTGCCAAAGCAGGCCATGCTGATATCGGATGTTGGGCATCACCTCGCTATCGGTCCTGCGGGAAGGCCATTCTCCGTGACCCTGTATGCCGGTCTTTATCCATGGAGCGCGGTCAAAGGGAAAGCCCCTCCGCATACAAAATCTGCCCTATTTTTAGGATGTTGCGCCGGCATGCGCTAACGTGTGTCTCTCTTTTGCCCGCGCAGCGATCCGGTCTTCGCAGGCAGGCCGGGCAAGGCTAAGATGGGGGAGATGCCAACGTTGAACCTTGATAAGCTGACCGGCATGCCCATCCCAGGGTCGGGGTGCGCGGATTGACTATGCGATGGTGAAAGATGCTGAAGATGAATGACCGCCGAGCCTTGATGGATGATACCAAGGATGCATCAATGCCGCAGCCGGTCCTCTGCCCGATCCTCCACATCATGCAGGCTCCGGCCTCGTGAAGGATTGGCTCCCGGCCCTCAAGGACGCCATTGAGGCGGGCCATGCTTCAATCCTGGTGACGATTGCCGATGCCAGGGGTTCGGCACCGAGAGAAGCCGGGGTCAAGATGCTGGTGACGATGGACACATCGATCGGCACGGTGGGCGGCGGCAATCTCGAGCATGAAGCGATCCGCATCTCCCGGGCGATGATCAAGGACAAGCAGACTCAGTGCCTGCTTCGCCAGTTCGCGCTCGGCCCGTCCCTTGGTCAGTGCTGCGGCGGCAACACCAAGCTCCTGTTCGATCCCTTTCCCGCAGACATGCCGATGCCCGCCTGGATCGAGCCCCTTACGCTTCTGGCCGGCAGCACGACCCCATCGGTGCTGGTGAGTTCCCTCGAGCGCGCAGAGCCCGCAAAGTGGGTCATCACCCCTGATGGCCCCGCAGGGTCAGACTGTGGCGTTCCCATCGAAGATCTGGAAGCCCCCCTCATTGATGAGGCCCTGTCTTTTTTCGAGCAACCGGGTTCCGTCAGCGCCAAGCTTTGGAGAAACGGGAGCGGAGAACTCTACTTCCTGGAGAGGAACTCGGAGAGCCTGGGAAACATCCTGCTGTTCGGAGCGGGGCATGTCGGTAAAGCGCTCGCAGAGGTGCTTGCACCGCTACCCTTCGCTTTAACCTGGGTGGACAACCGGCCGGAGCAATTCCCAAAAGACATCGCCGCCGGAATCCGTGTCCAATGCACCCCGCATCTCGAAAAGGCCGTCGATGCCGCACCGGCCGATGCGATCTTCCTGGTGATGACCTACAGCCACGACCTTGATTACGCCCTCTGCGCCCGTGTTCTGGAGCGCGGCGACTTTCGCTATCTCGGCCTGATCGGCTCCAAGACCAAACGGTCGCGGTTCGAAAAGACCATGACCAATCTCGGTATCGCTCAGAGCTTGATCGACCGTGTGGTCTGCCCGATCGGGCTTCCAGGCATCGACAGCAAGCAGCCCAGTGTCATCGCTGTAGCGACCGCAGCGCAGCTGCTGGCTCTTCCGCCTCGATCTTCGGCGTCGCCATCAATCAGCTGATCGACACAAAAGACGGCCCAAAACATTGATTAAAAACGGTAAACTTGACAAGGAGGCTAAAAAACGAAATGACGCAGCCGTGCCACTAGGCAGTGGTCATGCTACCGATCCAGTCTTCTAGCTCGCTATAGTCAAGCGGCTTGGTAAAATAATGGGTAGCCCCCGCCTTCATACCGTCTTTGATATCCTGCTTGTCGGTAAAGGCCGACATGAACACGAAGGGAATGTTGGCATGCTTCGGATAGTCGCTGATTAGGCGCTTGCGCAGTTCGTGGCCATTCAGCTTCGGCATATTGATATCTGCAAGGATGAGGTCGGGATCCTGGTCCAGAATGACGGAGAGCCCCTCCTCGCCATTATTGGCTTGAACGATCTCGTGCCCCATATCCTCAAGTTCATCCACGAGAATCTCTCGAAGATCGGCTTCATCCTCGACAACAACGATTTTTGCCATGTTTGCCAACCCACTATCCGTGTTCCAACAGGATAAGAGCAAACCTGACATAAAAGCGTTAACAAATGCTTTCGTTTCAATTCAATTTAACTTGCCAAAATAAAGGAAATCCGGGATCGAACACTGTCACGCGTCCGGCCTCGGTCTCAATCTTCGCAGGATAGGCCCATCGGTCCCGGTTTTTCACCAGCATGATCCGATCCTCGCTCGGTGAAACGCCATAGAACGCCGAGCCATTGAGTGATGTGAAAGCCTCAAGCCTGTCCAAGGAGCCTTCCTCTTCAAAGATGTGAGCAAGGCAACTCAACGTGTTCGGCGCATTGAAAACACCGGCACAGCCGCATGCCGCCTCTTTGGCATCATCGGCATGCGGCGCTGAATCGGTACCGAGAAAAAAGCGGGGATCGCCTGACGTCGCAGCCAACCGCAGGGCCAGACGATGCTTTTCGCGTTTGACGATCGGAAGGCAGTAGTAATGCGGCTTGATACCGCCGGATAGAAGGTGGTTCCTGTTAAGGATCAAATGGTGAGGGGTTATCGTCGCCGCCAGTCATGATCGGCAGAGCGCACGTAATCAACGCCATCCTTGGTGGTGACATGCTCCATCACCACGCGCAAACCCTTGATCCGCTCCCGGACCGGTGCCAGCACCCGGTCGATAAAAACAGCCTCGCGATCGAAGATATCGACCGAAGGATCCGTCACCTCACCGTGAACGCAAAGGGGAAGGCCGACCTCCGCCATGGCTTCGAGGACCGGCATCACGGCCTCCATATCACGGACACCGCTTTGTGAGTTGGTGGTGGCCCCCGCCGGATAGAGTTTGACCGCTGAAATCAAGCCGGTGCGAGCTGCCGAGACGACGCCTCAGCCTCCGTGGTTTCGGTAAGATAGAGGGTCATCATAGGCCGGAAGTCGGATCCGGCGGGCAAAGCTTGCAAAATGCGATCACGATAGGCGACGGCGTCCTCGCCCGTTACGACTGGTGGGACCAAATTCGGCATGATCAGTGCCCGTTGAACATGCTGTACCGAGGCAGCCGCAATGCCTTTCAGCATCGCCCCGTCGCGAAGGTGCAAATGCCAGTCATTGGGACGGCGAATGGTAATTTGATCCGGCATGCTCGTCACTTTCTCCAGCGCAGCCGTCGGGCGATGCCATACGGCCCCTGTTGCGAAAACACTGTGTGTTTAGAGTATTTTTTGACGATACGGAACCAGGCCGCTCTCCCTAAGAGGGATATACCCTGGCAACAAACACAACCGTTGGAAGCGATGGCTGAAACGCAAAAAGCCGCTCTAAAGAAGGGCGGCCGGCAGCAAATCGGAAACTCAGCACCACCACCGGACGTTCCGGTGATGGTGCTGGAGCAAAGACTGATCAGATGTCGTAATACATCACGAACTCGTAAGGATGGGGCCGAAGCCGCAGAGCATCGACCTCTTCCTCGCGCTTGTAGGCGATATAGTTCTGCACGAAGTCTTCAGAGAACACTTCACCCTCCGTGAGGAAATCATGGTCGGCCTCCAGCGCATCGAGGGCTTCGTTCAACGCGCCCGGAACGCTCGGCATCTCGGCAAGCTCTTCCGGTGGCAGGTCGTAGATGTTCTTGTCCACCGGGTCGCCTGGATCGATCTTGTTCCTGATCCCGTCAAGGCCTGCCATCAGCATCGCCGAGAAGGCAAGATAGGGGTTGCAGGACGGATCGGGGCAACGGAACTCGCAGCGCTTGGCCTTCAAGCTGTCCGAATACATCGGGATACGGACGGCGGCGGACCGGTTTCGGAGTGACCACGCCAGATTGACTGGCGCTTCGTAGCCGGGAACCAGGCGATGGTAGGAATTGGTTGTTGGGGCTGCAAACGCCAGAACGGCCGGTGCATGCTTCAGGAGGCCGCCGATATAGTAACGGCAGTTGTCCGAGAGCTTCGCATAGCCGCCCTCGTCACCGAAGGTCGGAATGTCGCCGTCCCAGATGCTCTGATGGACATGCATGCCCGAACCATTGTCGCCATAGAGCGGCTTCGGCATGAAGGTCGCCGTTTTGCCGTGCATACGCGCGACGTTCTTGACCACATATTTATATTTGACGAGATCATCGGCCATTTTGAGCATGGTATCGAACTTCATGTCGATCTCGCACTGACCGGCAGTGGCGACTTCATGATGATGCGCCTCCACGGTGAGGCCGACATTCTCCATCACCAGACACATCTCGGCACGAAGATCCATCAGCGTGTCATTGGGAGGAACCGGGAAGTAGCCCTCTTTCGGACGCACCTTATGGCCAAGATTGGGCCCTTCGTCGGCGGCCATGTTCCAGTGAGCCTCGACCGAGTCGACCTCGTAGGAGCCGAAATTCACATCCTGGCCATAGCGCACGTCATCGAACACGAAAAACTCGGCCTCGGGGCCAAAATAGGCGCGATCGCCAAGGCCTGTGGACTTGAGATAAGCCTCGGCACGCTTGGCGACGCCACGAGGGTCACGCGGATAGAAATCGCGGGTGATGGGGTCCGCGATATCTGCGAACATCACCAGGGTTTTGTGGTGGCAGAACGGATCGATAAAGGCCGATGTGGCATCCGGCATAAGCAGCATGTCGGAGGATTCGATCTGCTGAAAGCCACGAATCGACGAACCGTCGAAGCCAAGACCATCCTCGATTTCATCAGCACCGAAAGAGCGGGCCGGAAATGAGATATGATGCCACATGCCCGGCAGATCGGTGAGGCGGACGTCAACCATCTCCACCTCGTGATCCTTCATCGCCTTGACGACATCCTCGGCGGAGGTACATCCCAACATCATGATTTGATCATCCTTTCTGGTTCTCGTTCGGAGGTCTTGCGGCCTGCCGTTCTCTGTTCAATGTGGTTCGAATTTTCTGCATTCTGCGCGGAACTCAAAGGGCATCGGTCCCGGTTTCGCCGGTGCGGATACGGACAACCTGCTCCAGATCGTAGACGAAGACCTTGCCGTCACCGATGCGATCGGTCTTGGCAGCCTGCTGGATTGCCTCGACCGCCCGCTCGACAAGGGCATCATCCAGAGCAATCTCGATTTTCACCTTCGGCAAAAAATCGACGACATATTCAGCACCGCGATAGAGTTCCGTATGGCCCTTTTGCCGGCCAAACCCCTTGACCTCGGTTACCGTCATGCCCTTCAGGCCAATTTCCTGCAGCGCTTCCTTCACCTCGTCCAACTTAAACGGCTTGATGACCGCCTCTATTTTCTTCATGGGACCATCGACCCTCACTTATTGCCACCAACGCTCTCACCGACCCAAGCGCGAGTCCGCGAGGCAACACGGAAATTGCAAAGCACGGATCATGCCAAAGAGAGGAAAAGGCGATGTCGCGCCGACAATAAACGGCATGCCTCACCAAATGATTAAATATTGAGCAGCACTGCCTAATCTCTAATCTATCATTGCCTTTTACGATGTGCTGCCGATCGCTTGACGATTCTGGATATGAACGGTTAAGAAGGTGCGCATGGCGGGCATAGCTCAGTCGGTTAGAGCGCCAGATTGTGGCTCTGGAGGTCGCCGGTTCAATTCCGGTTGCTCGCCCCATCTTTTTCAAGAAGCTGGTCTGTTCGGACGCCCCGATACGTCCCTGTAAGCTTTGGGTCGCAATGCGCCAGAGCGCATTGTTTCTCTTCTTACCCGTCAA
The DNA here is from genome assembly GCA_965204405.1 of Geminicoccaceae bacterium. GTDB lineage: Bacteria > Pseudomonadota > Alphaproteobacteria > Geminicoccales > Geminicoccaceae > JANQPX01. The sequence continues at coordinate 1,067,382 of CBDBEN010000005.1, read as the reverse complement.
AAAATAAATGCCATGCCGAAGGACGACTGAAAGGCTCGACAAAATCTTGTCGACATGCGTTGGAATCGACATACATAATTTGTATGTTCTACAGTAGCAGATTCTTTGCGAGATGCTGAATAGATCGCTTGACGTGTGATCGTGGATTGTTGCTGCAAAGGCTGATAGAGACAACTAATAAAAATTGATCGGGATTATTGTGGGATATGTTTTTCAATTGAATTGCCCCAACCGCACGACCGACGTTGATCCTTTCACGACTTCCCACCGGGCCGGATCTTATCTTGAACGTTTTTGTCGATCGCATCCTGCTATTGTCTTGATTGCTTCGATGATCAGCATTTTGCCAGGCTTTCCTTCAAGCCGGGCTCTGGCCGAAGACATTCCGGCTTTCCTCGAGATGGGCGAAGGCACCTACGACATCGTGGGGAACATTGATGCTTTGGCGCTTGCTTTGGAGCTCGAAGCCTCGTTGCAAGGGTCGGCCGAGTTCGGCAGGCTCGGCGCGGCGCTTGCTATCGAAGGCCAGGAGAAAGGCGACTTTGCCATCTTGATGGATGCCGTCCGCACGCTGCAAAGAGCCCTCGAAATGCCGGAAGAGAACAAGCACCGGATCGCGATTGTCAGAAACAATCTTGGACATGCCCTCGCCTTTCTCGGCGATCTGCAGGGCGACGAGGTCATTCTCAGAGAAGCCGTGCAGGTCCTTGAGGATAGCTTCGATTTGATCGACGAGCAGCGAGATATGCTGCTCTGGGCCATGACGCAGCAGAATCAGGCCTTTGCCAAGGTGAAGCTCGCCGCCGTGACCGACGACAACCGTATTGTCGACGAGGCCATCGAAGGCTATGGCCAGGCACTCGGAATCTTTGACCAGGTAGAACAAAGTGCGCTCGCATCGATAACCAGACACCGGCTTGCTGCCCTGAAGGACGGCCATCACCCCGCTTCAATTGTGCAAGCCACGCACACCGATATTGATGCGGATGGTGCCGGTGATGATGGCACGCCGTCGTCTGATCTCCCGGTAGCCTCGGACCTGGGCAACGAAGATCCTGCCGTTTTCGAGGTCGTGTTGTCCGGTTCTCTCCAGTTCGCAGCCGTGACCGGGAGCGAGAAAGGCGATGGCTACGGGTTTGACGTGGACTCCGAGACCGAAATCACCGCCAGAGGCGAGACGGATCACGGCATCGATTATGGCGCTGTGCTGTCCCTCGATGTCGACGATCTCGGCGATTCGACCAGTTTGGTTCATGTTTCCGGTGGTTTCGGTGAGGTTCGCCTGGGTCAGGATAGTGGGGCGGAAGATGATATGTATGTCGGCGGCGGCGATGCGCAGGCGGGAACCGGCGGAATCGACGGCGATGGGGCTAACCTGGTCGACGTCGCTCTGACCGGCAGCGAATCGGCCTTGAAAGCCAGCTATTATACGCCGAGAAAACGGGGCGTTCAGCTTGGTGCCAGCTTTACGCCAGACACCGCCGATGGTGGCGATGGCTCGATCGAGCTTGACGATGCCGATAATGAAGGACGGTTCGAAAATCACTGGGGGCTGGGGATCAACTGGATGGGAGAGCTTGACCAGGCCCGGCTGATTGCCTCTGCGGTCGGAAGCTTCGGTCAGGCGATCACCGGCGATGATCTGCAGTCCTACAGCATCGGCAGCAGCCTTGCCGTCGGTCGTCTGCTCCTCGCCGCCGGCTATACGGCTGAAACCGGATTTAATGAGCGTGATCTCCTTAATTTCGGCATCACCTATGGCTTTGATCCATGGTTTCAAGGACTTGGAGAAAGCCGTCTCGGAGCCGGCGTTGCGTTCCTTTTTCCGGAAGAAGGAAAGGACAAGACAGTGTTCGCCCTTTCCGGCGATATCCTGGTGTCACCGGGTCTCAAGCTGCTGGGCGACATCACCTACAACAATAGCCCTGAGCAGACCTCCGACAGCAGGCCATCGAGCGTCTCCAGCGTGGTGGCGATCGAGGTGACCTATTGACCGGAAGGCAAGCCCGACGGTGGCGATCGCCTGCTGGCAGCACTCTTTCGGTGGCCTTGTAACTCGCCGTCGAACCCGACCACATACCGTTGATTCCGGCGACGAAGGTGGGAACCAAAGGACGTGGTCAAACCACCGGTTCAAAGATCGAAGCAAAGCTGACGGCTGCTGTCGGCCGGCTCGAAGGTTGAAACCGAGATCCCGAGCAGACGAACCGGGAGATGCGGTGGTTCGGGGTTGTCGAGCAGCCATCCTGCAAGTGCCATGAGATCCCCGGCCCCACCTATTTGCTGATCAAGCGTTCTCTGCCGGGTGGTCGTGGTAAAGTCTCGATACTTGATCTTGAGCGTGATGGTGCGACCGTAATTTTCGGTCGCCGTCATCCGTTCCGCCACACGGCTGGCTAAAGGCCTCAGGCGTTCAAGCATGTCATCTGAATGGACGAGATCAATATCGAAGGTGGTTTCTGCACCGATCGACTTGTTTGGCCGATCCGCCCTCACTTCGCGATCGTCACGGCCGCGCGAGATCCGATAGTAGTGGCGTCCGACCTTGCCGAAGCGCCGGACCAGCTCATCTTCGGAGCGCCGCCGAAGATCGAGTCCGGTATGAATGCCAGTCTCCTTCATCTTTCGCGCCGTCACCGGACCGATGCCGAAAAAGCGTTCGATGGGAAGGGTTACAATGAACGCATCTGCTTGTTGCGGTCGAATGACCGAAAGACCGTCGGGCTTGTCCAGGTCTGACGCGATCTTGGCGAGGAACTTGTTGAACGAGACGCCGGCTGAGGCGGTAAGATCGGTGGCTTCCTTGATCTCGCCCTTGATGCGGGCGGCGATCTCGGTCGCGATATCACCGCCCTGCTTGGGAGAAGTCACATCGAGATAGGCTTCGTCCAGCGACAGGGGCTCGATCAAGTCGGTATAGCGTTGAAACACGTCCCTGATCGTCCGGCTTGCTGCCTTGTAGGCGTCGAAGCGGTGCTTAACAAACACCAGATCCGGACAAAGCTGCTTTGCTTTGAAGGACGGCATGGCGGAGCGCACGCCGTATTTTCTGGCCTCATAGCTTGCTGCCGCCACGACACCGCGCGGCCCTGCCGAGCCGACTGCAACGGGCAGTCCACGCAAAGAAGGATCGTCCCGCTGCTCCACCGAGGCAAAGAATGCGTCCATATCGATATGGATGATTTTTCGCATGCGCTGAAGCAGCCCCTCGACGTCGTCAGTCTCTCCTCATCCCCGGGCGTTCGTCCAATTTCTCACAGATTTCGATAGTTTCCAATCCAGGGGAGAGCCGTGAGACCACGCTGCTGGCACGACCGAGAGACTATGCGCTTCTTGATTCTTTTCGAAAAGCCACTGCGCAGTATAAACCTGATTGCGAAAATAAAAAAACTCTAATAACCCCAAAGAGCAAATTGATGCCCGAGACAACACATGCGTTTTTTCTTCGATAATCCATCACAATTATGCAATTGACAGCTTTAGGGCGCCCAACCGATCAATGAATTCTATTGAAAAAACCTGCTGACCATCTGCAGCACCGCAGATTTGGGGGGTATGCAGCAGGATAAAAAAGGAGAAATGTCGCATGCAAACTCTGCTCGCCGCCGGTCTGTCAGCATCACTTGCCCTCGCAAGCGCCGCCGCTTATGCGGAAGATGACGCTGGCAACCATTCCGGCGTCTATGTGGGCATCGCGTTTGGCGAAACGCTCGATGTCGTCGACGATGGCCTGAACGATGATCTGGAACTCATCGATCAGTCGATCTCGCTGCAGATCGGTTACCGGTTCAACAACGTTCTACGGACCGACCTCGAACTTGAAGCTGTCAATCAGGGATTCGGGACCGAAGGACGCCTGACCGCCAATGCATATTTCGACTTCGCTGGCCCCGGCGCATTTGCCTCTCCCTATGCTGGCGGTGGCGTTGGCGCTGCGACTGACGGCATAGGAGATTCAACTAATGATGCCGAGCTAACATTCCATGCAGAACTCGGCGCAGCTTTCAACATCAACTCCCGGCTTGCCCTCATCCCGGCCTATCGCTTTACGTACATCGACAATGATGATGATGACAATTTTTTCGAGGAGGACAACGATGATTTCCATGTCATCAAACTGGGCTTGCGGGCGAGCTTTTGAGCAGGCTTCCAATTGGTAACGAAACCATCCTCATCAGAGAAGCAGACTGTTGTTTTAGAGCAGGCGGTCGCTATCTTACTTCGTAAGAAGTAGGGTTCCACCGAGCTGATCCATCGATGCTTTTTTTAGCCCCCGTCGCGGCACGCCGGCGCCATCTTGCACCGCTTGATGCCGAAGAGCAGCGTCGCCACAAACGACGCAACATGGTGCAGTCTGCGCTGATCCTTGGCGGCATGGCGCTGCTGGTGGCGATTTGCGGCTGGATCCTGTTCGGACCATTGGGTCTCGTCGGCGTCGTGGTGGCGGTGACGGTTGCCTTGCTTTTCGGCTCCAAGCTGTCCTCGACCATGGTGCTGCGCATGTACAAGGCGCAGCCTTTGTCGCCGGAGCAGCTACCGGAGGTTTTTCGTATCATCGGGCATTTGAGCCAGCGGGCAGGCCTTTCGCAGCCGCCCCGCTTTACTATGTGCCAAGCGCGATGATGAACGCGTTCGCCGTCGGCCGACGGGATGATGCGGTCATCGGGGTGACCGACGGGATCCTGCGCGCGCTAAATCTCAGGGAGCTCACCGGCGTCCTCGCCCATGAAATGAGCCATATCCGTAATAATGACGTCTGGCTGATGGGTATGGCCGACCTTGCCGGACGCATGACCAGGATGATGTCGCTATTCGGAATCGGGCTGCTTCTTTTCAGCGTGCCGATGTGGCTCCAGGGCGGCAGCCTGGTGTCGGTAGTACTGATCCTGCTCCTCATCTTCGCGCCGCAGCTCACGACCCTCTTACAGCTTGCGCTGTCTCGGTCGCGTGAATTCGATGCCGATCTCGATGCCGCTGGGCTGACCAACGATCCGGCGGGTTTGAGTTCGGCGCTTGCAAAACTGGAGCGCCAGCAGCGGAGTCCCTGGGAGCAAATTCTGATGCCGGGGCGAAAACTGCCGGAAGCTTCCCTGCTGCGCACCCATCCTCCCACCAAGGAACGCATCGCCAGGTTATCCTCCCTCTACGAGGACGAAAACGCCGTGACGGCCCTGTCAGCACTGGGGCTTGAGCCTCCCCTACCCCGCCTCATCTCCCCGATGTCCCCGGTCACCACGCCGCCGAGAGGCCGCTTAATCGGGTTTTGGCATTGACTCTCTTACTGGCGAAATAACTCTACCTCAGAAATCCTCCGATGCGCTCGATGGCTGTTTCGATGTTCTCGATGGAATTCGCATAGGAGAAACGAAGATAACCCTCGCCTTGAGCCCCAAAGCTGGTGCCGGCGATCAGGGCCACGCCTGCTTCGGTCAACAAGCGATCCTGGAGGTCGGCAGCCGATAGTCCGGTTGCTTCGATATTCGGAAACGCATAGAAGGCGCCGCCCGGCCTTGCACAGCGAAATCCAGGGAGCGCATTCAGCCGATCAATGATCACACCACGGCGTTCATCGAAGGCCTGCACCATGTTGTCGACAGCGTCCTGCGGCCCCGTCAAAGCTTCGATTCCGGCATATTGAGTTGCCGCATTGACACAGGAATGGATGTTAATGGCGAGTCTCGTCGCGTGGGGCGCAAGCGCCTCGGGCCAAACCGCCCAGCCCAGGCGCCAGCCGGTCATCGCATAGGTCTTCGACCAGCCATCCAGCAGGATCAGACGGTCCTCGATCTCGGGATAGGCGGTCAGGCTGGCATGGGGCACGCCGTCATAGACCATGCGCGCATAGATCTCATCCGACATCACAGCGACATCAGGATGATCAACAAGTCCCGCCACCAGCTTGTCCAGCTCCGACTTCGGCACAACGCCGCCGGTCGGGTTGGCGGGGCTGTTGACAATGATCAGCCGAGTTCTGGGCGTGATCTTGGCCAGCACTTCATCGGCAGAGAAGGAAAATCCGCTTTGTTCGTACAAGGGGATGGGCACGGCCTCAGCGCCGGTGAAGTCGATCACCGATCGATAAATCGGGAATCCGGGGTCCGGATACATGATCTCGGCCCCTGGCTCGCCGAACATGGTGATCGCAAGATACATGGTGACCTTGCCACCGGGCACGATCACGATCCGATCAGGATCGACAGCAATACCCCGCCGGTCAGCCATGTCAGCGGCAACCGCCTCCCGCAAAGGGAGAATACCATTGGCTGGCGTATAGCCGTGATGGCCATCCTGGAGAGCTTTCTTGGCCGCCGCGACAATATTTTCCGGCGTTGGGAAGTCGGGCTGCCCAATGCCCAAATTAATGATGTCCTGCCCCGCCTCTTTCAGCTTTTGCGCACGCGCCAGGACATCAAAGGCCGTTTCGGTACCAAGGCGGTTCAAGCTTTGGGCCAGTCTCATGGACAACTCTCCGCTGTCTTTTCCAAGTTTCTACCCACGGTCGATTGATTTTACATAAAATTTGAATCTAAAATTGACTCGATAAGCCATTATCCCATTGACGACCAGACCCTACGTCGAGCCCCGGCCGTGAGGCAATATCCGAATGCCGAGGCTACGGCCACGCTAATCGTCGTGCTCCTTCGAATTTGTACGCCTATGCTAGCCAGAGAACGATCATAATAATGAGCTGGGAAGAATATTTTTATTCACTGCAAGGCCGTGTTCGGTCCCTTGGACGGGATGCCATCCTGCTGCTTCTCTGGGCCTTGGCAAGCCTGATCGTCATCAGCGCTGCCATCGCCCTGGCATGGCAGACCGCAGACCATCTCATTCGTCAGGAACTTCGCAGCGCCGCCCTGGATTGGGCGACCTACCTCGTCGACAATGTCGAAGATCTCGAAGATGTGATGACGACCGGACGAATATCGGCAAAAAATCAAGAGATATTCAAGTCGGTTAGCCGGTTTGGACGGGTTTTCCGCTATCAGCTGTTCGATCGTAGCGGACAGAGCATTTATGCCTCTGACGGCCGCCATCAATATCACGCGATCGACAATTCCGGCCTTCCCTCGGACCAGCATCCCACTCTTCATCACGTTCTCGCCGCCAAGCAACCGATCATCATGCTCAAGGAGGAAGAGCAATCGTATCAGGAAGCCTCGGACAAACCTGAGCTCTATGGCGAAATCTTCCTGCCCATCGTGACGAAAAGCGGCGTTCAGGGCATGGTCGAGGTTTACTTCGACCAGACCGACAAGGCAGCTCACTATCGCCAGGAGTTCGTTACCTTTGCGACGGGGCTGACCTTGCTGATCCTGTTTGCCATGGCGCTGCCGCTGACGATCGTGTGGCGCAAGACCAAGCAACGCCAGCTCGCCGAACGGCGGCTGCACGACATGGCCCATACCGATCCTCTGACCAGGCTCGCCAATCGCACCAGCTTTCGCGACAGGCTCGGTTTGGCGCTCGGCAAAGCTAGGCAGGGCCAAAAGACAATCGCGCTCTTCTGGCTCGATCTGGATCGGTTCAAGACCATCAACGACGCTCTCGGTCATCCCATCGGCGATGCGCTGCTTTGCCAGGTCGCCCAGCGTCTGCGCCGGGTCATGTCACATCAGGACATGGTGGCGCGCCTGGGCGGAGATGAATTCGCGATCCTGCTTGCCGATGTCCGGGAGCGCCGTCAGATCGCCGAGCTTGCGCAAAAATTGATCCAGTCTCTCGCGGTGCCATTCGATGTTGAGGGCCATCATGTCGTCATCGGGGTCAGCATCGGCATCGTTTTTGCTCCATTCGATGGCGATCAGGTGGATGACTCTGCTGAAGAAGGCGGATATAGCCCTTTATCGGGCCAAGGATGCAGGCCGTTCCACCTATCGTTTTTTCGAACCCGACATGGAGGCTCGTTCCCAGGTCCGGCATTCCCTCGAAGAGGATCTACGCATCGCGATCCAATCGGACCAGCTTCGGCTTCACTACCAGCCCCAGGTTTGCCTGGACAAAGGTCGGATCATCGGATTCGAGGCGCTTCTTCGCTGGCATCACCCCCGCTTCGGCCACATGCCGCCCTGCGAGGTGGTCGGGCTCGCCGAGGAAACCGGACTGATCATGCCGCTCGGTTTTTGGGCACTGAAGCAAGCCTGCGCCGATGCCACCACCTGGCCGGAGCCGATACGGGTTTCCGTCAATATCTCCGCCGTCCAGTTTAGCCACCCCGATTTGATCGGCCTGGTGAGCGATGCGCTCAATGTGAGCGGTCTCTCGCCTGAGCGGCTCGATCTCGAAATCACCGAAAGCATCGTCATGGCCGACAGCAAGACGACCATCGCCAAGCTCGGAAAGCTCAGGCGGCTTGGTGTTCATCTGTCCATGGACGATTTCGGCACGGGCTACTCATCGCTAAGCCGGCTGCGCCATCTTCCTTCAATCACCTGAAAGTCGACCGCTCCTTCGTGAGCGATCTTGCCGGCAATCCCAGCGATATCGCCATCGTACAGGCCATCGTGACCCTCGGTCAGAACCTCGGCATGCAAATCATTGCAGAAGGGGTCGAAACCGATGCGCAGCTTGCCCAGCTGCGCATGGAGGGCTGCGATATCGCTCAAGGCTTCTTCTTCGGACGGCCGATCCCGGCATCCGAGATCGGCCGGCAGCTCGGCCGTCACAACCCGATCAACAGCCTCGGCCTTCACGCACCGCGTGGCAAACAACAGGCTGATGCCTGGCCCATGCCGGATGCAGACCAGCCATCAGCCGCACTCTCTTTCACCGAGGCTGCTCGTTAGCGGCCGAAAGCGAGCAAACCAGAGTATTTTTCGACCTTATGAAGTCATCACCAGCATTCGCTCCGCTTCGATCAGGTCTTCGGGGCGATTGGTGTTGAAAAACGGGTCTTGAGGATCCGTCGGAAAATCCACCTGGGCAAGCCGGTAGCGGTCCGTGAAGCGATCGACTTTACGGATATCGTCGTCGATCATCGCATGGCGCAGGGCATCCGCCTGGTCGACCGGCCAAAGGCCAAAAACCGGATGAGCCCGCCCTGCCGATCGTGCGCAAGCGAGATCTGCTTTTTCCTGTGCGACAGCCTCGACCAGCCTGGCCGCAAGGTCGACCGGCAAGAACGGCGTATCGGTCGCGACCGTCATGATCCACGGGCAATCCGGGTGATGGATTTTGGCCCACTCCATGCCGGTCAGAACGCCGGCTAGCGGCCCTGCAAATCCCTCAACGACATCTGCGGCGACCGGCAGATCGAAACTGGCAAAACGATCGGGATCACCATTGGCGTTCAGCACCATCGTCTTCACCTGCGGCCGAACCCGCTCAATCGCGTGCGCGAGAATAGGCTTGTTGGCCAGAAGACGAAGGCATTTGTCGCCACCGCCCATCCGCCTCGCCTGTCCGCCAGCCAGCAGCACCCCAACAATGCCTGATTCCATCATGGGCCGTCGTCCCCCGACGACCCCTTGCGGCGATGGCGGGACGGTTCGTCGGCGATCGCCTCCGGATCGGTGTCGAACTGGATCCGATTTTCCCCGGAGAGGGCCAAAAACCGCCGCCCGCGCGCCCGGCCGATCAGCGTCAACCCGGCCTGACGGGCGAGATCGACCCCCCAGGCGGTAAACCCGGAGCGCGAAATCAGGATCGGTATCTGCATCTGCACCGTCTTGATGACCATCTCGCTGGTGAGGCGTCCGGTGGTATAGAAGATCTTGCCGGCAGGACTAAGCCTATTCATGAACATGTAGCCGGCGATCTTGTCGACCGCATTGTGGCGGCCGACATCTTCCATATAGACCAGAGGCCGGTCCTCTTCGCACAGCACACAGCCATGGATGGCGCCAGCTTTGAGATAGAGCGAAGGCGTTGTGTTGATTTTCTTTGTGAGAGCATAGAGCCAGGATGTCCTGAGTATGGCGGCAGCGTCGAGGTCGACTTCGTCGAAGCGTTCCATCAGATCGCCGAACACGGTGCCCTGGGCGCAGCCTGACGTTCGCACCTTTTTCTTCAGCTTTTCCTCGTAGTTGGTTTCCCGCGCGGTGCGGACCACGATGACCTCAAGCTCCTCGTCATGATCGATCCCGACGATCTCGTCATCAGCCTCGCAGCATGTTCTGATTGAGAAGGTAGCCCACGGCCAGAAAGTCCGGATGGTCGCCGATCGTCATCATGGTGACGATTTCCTGCCCGTTCAGAAACAGCGTCAGCGGCCGCTCATAGACCACGGCGGCTTCGGCCGGCCTGCCATCCTGATCGATTCCAGCCACCGGCTGGGTCAATTTCGGATCATCGGGGATCGGCTGTAGGAGGAATGTTTCGCTACTTTGCATGGACGACATGGTTCCCGGGACTGGGTCGGCTTGCGAAGCCTTGGAAACTTGGCAGATCGACGCTACGGCAAAATCACTTCACCGGACAAACAAATTTTTGCCGATAGGACACCTTTGCCGAGAATAAGCTAAACCTGCTAAGAATTGGCAATACAGCGCGACGACAAGGCGAGCTCATGTCCTTACGTCGTCGCTCCCCCTAGCCTCCGCCGCTAACCCTATCGCTGACCCAGCCGCTGTTCATCTTTTCTTCACCATTGCCGGACAAGATGATTTTCCGGTCCATGCGATCCTGGGAATCCGCTCGCCCGCTGGAAAAGGGCATGGGCCAGGACTCCCACGATTGCATGGATCGGATCGGCATTGTGACAATCAGGGGAGTAAAGAAAGCGTTAAACCTGGGCATTGGAGCAACATGGCCTTACCGAGCGGCATGAACGTCTGCATGGTCGGCGAATGTCAATATCGAGACATTCGTGCCCTTTCCCATCAGGCTGGCGCGGCTTAACCTGCACCGTTCATAATCAGCCGATCATGGGTGACAGCTCGGCGTGATCGGCAAGGGGCCTCGGGCTGGGGATGGTGCCGTTTGGCCGGCAAGAGAGCCTGTGCTCGGCAAACTCTTGCACACCTCCGCCTCTTGCCTATATCTGGAGCGTCGCGGCCCTGATCCTCATGGCCGCTTTTTTGCGGTTGCCGTCCATGAACCTTCGTAATATCGCCATCATCGCCCATGTCGATCATGGCAAGACAACCCTCGTCGACAAGCTGTTTCAGGAAAGCGGCACGTTTCGCGCCAATCAGCGGGTTGCCGAGCGTGCCATGGATTCGAATGATCTGGAGCGGGAACGCGGCATCACCATCCTGGCCAAATGCACCTCGGTCACCTGGCAGGACACGCGCATTAATATCGTCGACACGCCAGGCCATGCCGATTTCGGCGGCGAGGTCGAGCGTGTGCTCAGCATGGTGGACGGCGTGCTGTTGCTGGTGGATGCTGCCGAAGGGCCGATGCCGCAGACCAAGTTCGTGCTTGGGAAGGCGCTTCGTCTCGGTCTCAAGCCGATCGTAGTGATCAACAAGATCGACCGGCCCGATCAACGCGCCCATGAGGTGCATGATGAGGTGTTCGATCTGTTCGCCGCCCTTGATGCCAATGACGAGCAGCTCGATTTTCCGACCTTGTTCGCCTCCGGCAAGGATGGCTGGGCCAGCAAGGAGCCGGTGCGTCCGGTCCATGATGATATGGCGCCGCTGTTCGATCTGATCTGCCGCCATGTCAGCCCGCCGAATGTCGACGAAGATGGCCCCTTTTCCATGCTGGTGACGACCCTGGAGCGCGATCCGCATCTTGGGCGCCTGCTCACCGGGCGGATTTTTTCCGGGAAAGTTCAGGCAAATCAACCGATCAAGGCCTTGTCCCTCGACGGTGAAATGCTGGAGCAATCCCGCGTCACCAAGATCCTGGCCTTTCGCGGGCTTGAGCGGGAAGCGCTGCAGGCGGCGGGTGCTGGCGATATCGTGACGATTGCCGGGATCCAAAAGGCCACGGTTGCCGACACCTTGTGTGACGAAGCTGTGCAGGAAGCCCTCCCGTCTCAGCCGATCGATCCGCCGACGCTCGCCATGACGTTTTCGGTGAACGATTCGCCGCTTGCCGGCCAGGAAGGATCCAAGGTCACCACGCGCATGATCGAGGAGCGGCTGCTTCGGGAGGCCGAAGGCAATGTCGCCATCCAAGTTCGCCAGTCCGAAACCAAGGACGCCTTCGAGGTGGCCGGGCGTGGAGAGCTGCAGCTCGGTGTCCTGATCGAGACCATGCGCCGGGAAGGCTATGAGGTCGCCGTGGCCAGGCCGCGCGTCCTGCTCAAGGAAGATCCCGAAACCGGAAAGAAGCTCGAGCCGATCGAAGAGGTGGTGATCGACCTTGATGAGGAATTCGCGGGCACGGTGGTCGAGACGCTCAGCCGCCGGAAAGCCGATCTTGCGGAAATGAAAAGTGCCGGCGTAGGCCGCCAGCGCCTGGTGTTTCATGCCCCGTCCCGCGCCTTGATCGGCTATCATGGTGATTTCCTGACGGCGACCCGCGGCACAGGCATCATGAACCGGGTCTTTCATAGCTACGCCCCGTTCAAGGGCGAAATCGAGGGGCGGCGAAACGGCGTCCTCATTTCGCTGGAGCAAGGAACGGCCGTCGCTTATGCGCTTTGGAATCTTGAAGACCGCGGGTTCTTCTTCGTGACGACGGGCGACAAGGTTTATCAAGGCATGATCCTCGGCGAGCACAACCGCCCGAACGATCTGGAGGTCAACCCGCTGAAGGCCAAGCAGCTGACCAATGTTCGCGCCTCCGGCAAGGATGATGCCATTTTGCTCACCCCGCCGACCAAGCTCTCCCTGGAACAGGCGCTGACCTATATAGCTGATGACGAGTTGGTGGAGATCACGCCTGCCTCGATTCGATTGCGCAAACGCCATCTCGATCCGCATGTGAGGAAACGCGAAGCCAAGCGCTCGACCATGCCACTCAGCGCCTAGCGGTATGACCGCAGCAGTTGATGTCGGAATCCATTGGAAGCGGATCGCTCAAAATCAGATCGTTACAACCTTTTTAAAGCCGGCCCTTCATTGTGATGGGATCATCGCGAGCCCGTCAGACTTTTCCAGATCAGGCTAAAACATAGCTTGGGGTTGGCAAATGTTGATGAAGCATGCATGAGGTCTTATCGATTAATCCTGGAGAACTTGCCGATGAACATTGCATATTCTAAGGGCTTGATTGCGGGCCTCGCTCTTGGTGCCTCGCTATTTGCTTCTTCCGTCCATGCCGAGGGGCTGCCGATCACGCCCGGTCTTTGGGAGATTACGACCCACAACTCGATGCTCGGCAGCCAGGAAGTCGAGCAGTCCTGCATGACCGAGACGGTTTTCGATCCAGTGAGCATGATGGGCGAAGAGGCGGGCTGCGAGGTCACCAATGAGCGGGTTCAGGGCAATAGCGTCGATTATGATATCATCTGCGTCGACGACGCGGCCGCCGGCAAAGCCGAAGGACACTTCGCTTTCACCATCGACGGCGATCGGGGCGATGGTAAAATCGACCTGACTATGACCGTCGGCGATCAGTCGATGTCCATGCAGTACAGCATGGACGCCAAAAGGATCGGCGACTGCTGAATTAGGCCGCCCCTGTGATCGAGAAGGCGAAGCGATGTCGACCCCGACAGTTTTCGAACTCTATGCGCTCAAATATGCCGAGCATCATCGAACCGCGCGTGAAAATTTCGTGTTTCAGGATATCCATGACGGACCGATGCCGCTTGACTACTTCGTCTGGGTCGCCAAATCGCCGGAGCGTACCTTCGTGATCGACATCGGCTTCGACGAAGCCACCGCCGCCCGCCGCGACCGCCCCATCCTGCGCACGCCCGAAGCTGGTCTGGCACTCCTCGGCGTCGATGCCGCTTCCGTCGAGCATGTTATCGTTACCCATCTCCACTACGACCATACCGGCAGCCTGAACCAATTCCCGAAAGCCACATTCCATCTCCAGGACCGGGAAATGAGTTATGCCACCGGCCGTTTCATGTGCCACGAGCGGATCCGGGCACCGTTCGACGTCGACCATGTGACCGATATGGTGCGCCACGTCTATGCCGGACGGGTTGGCTTCCATGATGGCGATCAGGTCCTCGATTCGGGACTAAGCCTCCACCTGGTCGGCGGTCACAGTCATGGCCTGCAGTTCGTCCGGGTCCATACCAAACGCGGCTGGGTGGTGGTCGCCTCCGATGCCGCCCATTTCTACGCGCATTTGGAAAGCGGCAATCCCTTTCCGATCGTCTTCAATGTCGGCGAGATGCTGGAAGGGCATCGGCGTTGCAGGGCGCTGGCGGATTCCGATGCCCATGTTGTTCCCGGCCACGACCCCTTGGTGATGGCTCGTTATCCCGCGCCTTCCAAGGAACTTGAGGGGATTGCGGTTCGGCTGGACGTACCGCCTAGGGATTAGTGTTACGACCGCACCGGTTACTTCATCAGTGTCTATGGCTGCTCATCGTTGTTGATCATGAACAGCCTTACTGTCAGGTGGCGCCTGCTCGCGGTCGTCCATACCGTAATCGCGCATCACCTCGGCAATGCGAAGGCGGTATCCCCGAAACAGCCCATGCCGTCCAGCGTTCTGAGCCTGACGGTGTTTCTCGACGTTCCGCCAAGCCTGGACGGCCTGCTCATCCCGCCAAAAGGATAGGGACAAGATTTTCTCGGGATTGGCCAGGCTTTGAAAGCGCTCGATCGACAGAAAACCGTCGATATCCTCGAGCAGAGGCTTGAGGTCGGCGGCCATGTCGAAATATGCGCCCTTGCAATCATCATGGGGCTCGACTTCGAAAATCACGGCAATCATTCAACTCTCCTGTGATAATAGGACACCGAAGCGGTTCAATGTGGACGGAACAGCTTCAAGAAATGCCCTCTCCTCCCTTAGGATAAACCGCTTCGAGGCTGCAAACTCGAAATTTTCTCGCCCTCCAGGATCCTCCTTCAATCGCTTTCGATAGGCTTCATACGCAGCCAGGCTTTCGAAGGATATCAGTCCGTAAGCCACGTCGTTGGTCCCCTCATGGGGAAGGAAATAGCCCAAAAGATCGCCGCCGCAGCGGGGAATGATGCTCGCCCAGGCTTCAGCATAGTCCAGGAACGCCTGCCGCTGAAACGGATCGATCTCGTAGCGGATAAAACAGGTGATGGTCATCGCCGCCCCTCACAAACGCCAAAAAGGCTTGGAGATTTCGCGCTGCACGTCCTGGCGGGTAAGGCCGATGTCTCTTAGCGCCACATCGTCCAGTTTTGCCAACCGGCCCCGCTGCCGGCTGCGTTCAGCCCAGCCATGAACCAGCGCCTGGACCAGTCTCATCCACGAGGGATGGCGAGCACACGGTGGTGCACCAACCGCAGCTTCTTTATTGAGTGAATGTCGCATCAACATCGTCAAAACTCCCAGGCTTCGTCCCCTCTTCAAGGGGAGCATCACTCATCCTAGCGCATTGACCGACGAAGATAGTTTGGTTACGGTCGAAGTATGAAAGACGGACCAGAAATCGCGCGCATCGCGTCCCTTATCGGGGATCCGGCGCGCGCCAACATGCTGACGGCGATGATCAGCGGCCAGGCGCTCACCACCAGCGAATTGTCGGGAACTGCCGGCGTGAGCTTGCCGACGGCGAGCAGCCATCTCGCCAAGCTCGAGGAGGCCAAGCTGGTCCTGGTGCAAAAGCAGGGCCGCCACCGCTACTATCGCCTGGCGGACAGCGATGTTGCCCATGTGCTGGAATCGCTCATGGGGATCGCGTCGCGATCAGGGGCGACCAGGGTGCGCACGGGCCCAAAGGAGCCGAAACTGCGCAGATCCCGGGTCTGCTACGATCATCTGGCCGGCGAGTTGGGCGTTCAGATGTTCGACAGTTTCGATCGCCAGGGATTTCTTGATATCGAGAAAGAGACGGTCCTGCTTACCAAGGAAGGGGAAGCATTTTGCCGTCAGTTCGACATCGACCTTATCAGCCTTCGCCGGAAACGCCGTCCGCTTTGCCGGGCTTGCCTTGATTGGAGCGTTCGCCGCAACCATCTCGCCGGCGCCCTTGGTGCCGCCCTGCTCGATCGGCTCTACACGCTAAGATGGGCAAGACGCGAAAAAGAGTCGCGTGTCGTCGTTTTCACGCCGGAAGGCGAGCGCGCGTTCAACAAGCTTTTTAGCGCTTGAGGGCGTCGCTCATTCGCGGGGTGCGCGCTTGTTCAAGATGCGCTGCAAGGTACGGCGGTGCATGTTGAGGCGTCTTGCGGTTTCCGAGACGTTACGGTTGCACTGCTCGAACACCCGCTGGATATGCTCCCAGCGCACCCGGTCGGCCGACATCGGGTTTTCTCTTGGCGGCGGCAGGCCCGGTCCGGTTCGAAGCAGGGCGGCGACCACATCGTCGGCATCGACGGGCTTCGCGAGATAATCGGCAGCGCCCGCTTTGATCGCGGCGACCGCGGTTGCGATATTGCCGTAGCCGGTCACGATGACGATCCGGATGTCGGGGCGCATATCGCGGAGAGTTTTCAGAAGCTCCAGTCCGCTGCCCTCAGTGAGCCTGAGGTCGAGCACGGCAAATTCCGGGCGGTTCTCACGGGCGAGCATCCTGCCTTCGGCCAATCCTTCGGCGGGCAGGACGACAAACCCGCGGCGCTCCATGGCCCGCGTGAGGGAGCGACGCAGCGGTGCGTCGTCATCCACGAGGAGCAGCTTGCGGCCAGCGCCCGGCTGATCCACGGCACCACCGATGCCGGGTCCAGTCACGCCTTGGCCGCTTCCCTGCTGATTCATAGTCAGGTCTCCGGCGCGTGGTTGTTGGTCGAGTTGGCCCAGGTCACGACGACCTCTGCCCCCGACGGAAGATTGTCAAATTGCAGCGTTGCGCCGTTTCGCGCAAGTAAGGTCTGCGCAATGAAAACACCGAGCCCCAATCCGCCAATCGCATGGCGGGTGGAAACATAAGGCTCGCCGACCCAGTCCAGCACCTCCGGCGAGAAGCCCGGCCCATCGTCGACGATACTGATCTCAAGGCGATCAGCATGCAGCCCGACAGTGATAACGACGGCGCGGGTGGCGAACTGGATCGCATTGTCGATGAGATTGCCAAGCGCATGCTTCAGCTCCGGCGCCGGTGCCCATTGCGGCTCCGGCCTCGCCCCATTGGAAAGATCTTCGACCTCGACCGTCACGGTAATGCCTGGACGCCGGTAGGATTCGGCGAGGGTCTCCAGGAGATGACCGAGAGGAATCTTGGTGAAGGCCGCGTGATCATCGCTGCTCCGCTCCTTGCTGAGCGAGGTCAGGATTTCCCGGCAGCGCTGGCTCTGACCGACGAGTTCGGCAATGTCCTCCGCCATCGGGCTGTCGCTCGGGATGTTGTTGGCGAGTTCCTTGGCGGTGATCGCGATGGTGGCAAGGGGACTGCCGAGCTCGTGCGCCGCCGCTGCGGCGAGACCGCCAAGCGCCGACATCTGCTGCTCCCTTGCTAGTGCCATCTGGGTCGCCGCCAGGGCATCGGCGAGCCGGCGAGCCTCGTCGGCTACTCTCCAGGCATAGGCAGCGATCAGACCGCTGCTCAGGACGATCGCGACCCAGACCGCGAGGATATAGAGGCCCGGCAACGTTAGGCCGGCGCCGGTCCAGGGAAGTATTGACGGGTATATGCCAAGAAATGTCGCGGAGATCGTGACCATGGCGCAAAGAAGGATCGTCGTCGTCAGCGAGAGGATCGTCGCCGACAGTGTGATCGGCACGATCAACAGGACGGAGAAGGGATTTTGCAGACCACCGGTCAGCGCCAAAAGAAAGGTAAGCTGCAAAAGGTCATAGCAAAGCAGCAGCGAAGCCGCACGCTCGGTCAGCCTGGTGGTCGCGCTGAATCGGAGTTCCAGATAAAGATTGATCGAGGCCGACAGCGCCACGGCGGCCAGCAGCGGAATAAGCGGAAGATTGAAGCCGAAGGAGAGATCCACCAGCAAAATGGTGAACCCCTGTCCGACGATCGCCACCCAGCGGATCAGCGTCAGCGTTCGAAGACGCGCGCGCCGCTCGCCCGTGCCGACAACGAACCGTGTAATCCAGCCAAGGCCAGGCCGCGATGATGAGGCCTGACCATTCGAAACCTTGTCGGCCGGACCATGCCACGCCGGTGCGATCATGTCGCCCTCTTGCTCCTGTCCTCGGTGTCCCGCAGTCAACAGCATGATCGTGATGTTAGTGGTATGACAACATCATCCGGTTCATGCAGCATCTCGCAAATGGACCTGGAATCAACGTACTAAGCTCATCGCCAACTGTATCTACCGATGCAGTCATGCCACTAGCTTATAGCGGGTCTCGCTGCAGAGAACATGGAAAATTCATACAAGCTGATGAGCGTGTACATGACGACCGCTCCGTCGCTTCGCTGATCTCCCGTTGATTGCACACTCGACTTCGAACAGGACGTCGATCCGCTTGGCTGCCTCAAGGGCCATCGGCGAGGCCGGAAGCTGTGTCTTGCTTAGCACCTGCTTTTTGAGATCAGGGAGTTCGAGTTCCCTCTGACCGTTAAGGCAGGGCTCTCTTTCAGACAGCTGGCTAAAGAAATCGCGATGGTGCCTCTCGATCTGCAGCTTCAACGACGTCGCCAACCGGATTCACAAGCACCAGCCGGCAAGCGTGTGATCTTGCCCCCCCGAAAACGGACCAATGTCATTTATCGAGATAACCATGTTCCCGGTACCAGTCGAGCGCATCCCGAAATGCGACAATCGCCGGCTGTGAACGGTAGCCGAGTTCAGCCTTGGCTTTCGCCGAAGAAAAAAACATCAACTTCTTTGCCATTTTAAGCCCATCGATTGTGACGAAGGGCTCACGGGACTGCCGCATGATACGCCAAATTGCTTCTGTGATGTAAGCGATCGGCATGATCAAACCTATAGGCAATTTGAGCCGTGGCTCCCGGACTCCAGTGAGTTGAGCAATGGTTCTGAGAATATCGCTCAGTGCCATATCGTCCCCACCGAGAATGTAGCGCTCGCCTATCTTGCCATGCTCAAAGGCCAGGAGGTGCCCTCGGGCTACGTCCTCCACATGGACCACATTGAGCCCGGTATCGATGTAAGCAGGCATCCGACCTTTGGCGGCATCGACCACGAGGCGGCCTGTCGGCGTGGGCTTCGCGTCTCGTGGACCGACCGGTGCCGACGGGTTCACGATGACCGCAGGCAGGCCTTCGTCGTCAATCATGGCCTGCACCGTTTGCTCGGCAAGAAATTTCGAGCGTTTGTAGTGTCCAACCATCTGAGCGAGCGTGGTGGGTGTGGTTTCGTCAGCGGGGGTTCGGTTACCGGTCAATCCGAGTGTCGCAACGCTACTGGTATAGACTATTCGCTCGACCCCCGCATCGGCAGCGACACGCATCAAGTGGCGGCTACCCTCGACGTTGGTCCGATAGATCTGATCCGGTTTTGGAATCCATAACCGGTAATCGGCCGCCACATGATAGAGTGCCTTGCGGCCTGCAACCGCGACTTTGAGGCTTGCCGGGTCGTCCAGATCGCCGATCATGATATCGACATCAAGGCCATCGAGATGACGACGATCGCTGTTCTTGCGAACTAAGGCACGAACCGCATCGCCGCGAGCGACAAGGGCTCGTACGACCGCGGAGCCGATGAAACCCGTACCACCGGTCACGAGAACGTTCATGCCGGCAGTCCCGCCCCTAGAGGATCACGGCCAAGCCAAAGCGTATTGGCGGCGCAGACCGGCATATTTGGCACCGTGATGACGAACGAAGGTCGAAGGCCATCGAACCAAGGAACCAAGCCGATCGGATACGTCAAATCCTCAGGATTGAACATAGTCACTGCCTCGACGTCATGTTTGTTCATCTTCGTTCGCAAGGCGAAGAAGGCGATAATCACCAAGACCGTGTCGACACCGAGCAGTATCGCGTGGGCACCAAGTGAACGTCCACACAAGCCATAGCCCACGCCGACGAAGAGGCCAACCGGGATAAGCCGTTTGATCACAAATTCTAAAGATAGTTGCCAGAAGTAGTGTTTGTGAATGATACAGCTAGCCGGCAAATACGGCAAACTACTTCAAGGCGGACAAATACTTCAGCCAAACTAATTCTGGCTGATTATGCGGGCGATTTCGATATTCACTGGAGTAGCCGAAGCAGGGCAAAGGTCCCCAAACGCTTTCGTGGGTTCAATAATTTCAGCAATCACATCTCGTCGATGGTGCCAACGCAGACCCGGTTTAAACTGGCCTTGCCGATCGCAAGCTTCTTCGACACGCATTTGATCCAGATCATCTGCTCGACAATTGGCATGGCCGCCACCTTGTCGAGCAGATGCGAAGTCGCAAAACAGTGTGTTCCACCAAACTTGCTGAGAGCATGGCACTGATGCGTCCGGCGCTATGCATTTCCGGACATTCCTGGCCGACAACGCAGCGTTCTGGAATGACCTTTTTCAAGCCGAGCGGCGAAATCGGGCGGTGGCTCCAAACGACGGTGGATCATGTCATCAGAATGCAACTTGTCCTTGCAACTCATCAGGAACCAACCCTATATCGTCAAAATGCTGCCATCCTCGCCTTGGGGTACAGCCCTTCAGCGGGAATCTGAAACTTTGCCGCAAAGCACTCCTGCTCCCCAGACCAATCCTAAAGTAACATTCCAATCAAACACCTCAGCCTATCAATTAGGTGAAAAACAAGGCCTATCGATGCTATGAAGATTGCAATGATGGCAGCTGGCGTGGGCTCCAGGCTCGATCCCAACCCTGACAACCCGCCTAAGGTCCTGTTGCGGTTTCAGGGAAAATCCTTGCTGCAAAGGCATCTGGAGATTCTGCGCGCTCAGGGTTTTGACGATCTGACAATCGTCGTCGGTCATCAAGCGGACTCGATCCGTAGCGAGCTTCGAGAACTCGGTGCTGAACACTGGGTTGAAACCTGCTTCAATCCCGACTACCGCGACAGCAGCCTGCTTTCGCTTTGGTGTCTTCGCGAGGTGTTTGCTGTCGGGGACTCTGTGATCTACATGGACGCTGACGTTCTCTATGATCATCGGCTTATGGCCCGGCTCGTTCAATCATCCAAGCCGAGTAGCCTGTTGATTGATCGCCAGTCCCGGCTTGATGATGAGGCTCTCAAGGTTTGTATTCGAAATGGAGCAATCGCCGACTTTCACAAACAGATCAGCGCAACGTCCTATGACGAAATTGCCGAGTGGGTAGGCTTTGCACGCTTCTCAGCTACCGCCGCACGGCAACTGGTCCAGGCGACCCGCCGCTACGTTGAAGCGGGCAATATCGACTTGATCTATGAGGAACCGATCCGCGATGTGATCTTAAACGCGCCATCAGGCGAGTTTGGCTGCGAGGACATCATCGGCCTGCCTTGGATCGAAATCGATTTTCCCGAGGACCTCCATCGGGCCACGGACGAGATCCTTCCCAAGCTTCAGGACAGCCCCCATGCAGCAACTAGACCGGATTGATCCGCCCTGGGATCAACGCCTTGCCAGGCTTCTGATCAGACCGTTGCTCTCGACCGGTGTCACCCCGAATTGGATTACGAGCTTTGGGCTCTTGGTCGGCCTAGGTGCCATCTGGTGCTACGCGCTCGGGGGAGACTACGTCCATCTCGGTGCGATCCTTTTTATTGCTGCCTATGTGATCGACCATGCAGATGGCGAATTCGCCAGACTCACAGGAAAAACGAGCAAGTTGGGCCACTATTATGATCTCGCCGTCGATGGCGTGGTCGTTGCGGGGCTTTTTATTGGCATCGGGATCGGCCTGCATGGCAGTGTCCTGTCGATACCGACAACATGGCTGGGTACGCTCGCAGGTGTCAGCATTGCGCTTATCTTCGTGTTGCGCCTCGAGCTGGAAAAGCGGTTCTCGAAGGTTGCTACGCGTCAACCCAATGTCTTGGGATTTGAGGTCCAGGATGTGCTGTACCTGATCGGTCCGATTACCTGGTTTGGCTGGCTACATCCTTTCCTCGTGGCCGCCGCCATCGGCGCACCGATCTACGCCCTCTGGGTCTGTTGGGAATGCTGGTCCTGGTATCGATCCTCAATGGGAGAAGTCCGATGAATACCATGCAGCCACACCACCGGACGTTTGCCGCCCAATGGATAGACCGCCGGGGATGGTGACGTCAGGCGCGCACAAGACATGGCGGCGCAACCTTGCTGCCTTACTGACCTGGGCGATCGGTCTTGGGGTCATTATCGCCCTTATCGCTCATCAAGACAGTGACGATCTTCTCGATGCACTGGCGGTTGCCGGATGGTGGCTGCCGGTTTTCTTCCTGACCTATGCCGGCACGCTCCTCCTGGACAGCTTGGGCTGGCGGGCCGTAATTGTTTACGCGGGGCCGATCAGTCTTGCCGGTCTGATCATTCGGCGTTGGGTCGGTACATCGGTGAATGCTCTTTTGCCGGTGGCTCAGCTTGGCGGCGAGATCGTCCGGGCCCGCTTGCTTCGATCACTTGGACCCGCCGGGCACGTAGCCGCTGCAAGTGTCATTGTCGATCTGACGGTCGGACTTCTGACACAGATTGTCTTCGCGCTAATCGGCCTTCTTTTGCTGCTGCTAATTCTGGGTCCTGATGATGGTCTGATCAAACTTGGTTTCGGCCTTGCTCTCTTCAGCGTTCTTGTCGTTGCTTTCGCCACTTTGCAAACACGTGGTATCATCGCAAGCTCAGCTCATCTGATCGGGCGTGTGGTGAAAGGGAAAGCTTGGCTCCAGCTTTCCGACAACGTTGATCTGCTCGACCAGCACATTCGGTCTATCTACCATCAGAAAAGTCGATTGCTTGTTTGTGCATGCTGGCGCCTTCTGGGCTGGCTTTGGCCCTGTTTGGAGTTATGGCTGATCTTTTGGATTCTCGGTCATCCCATCAGCCTTACCCAAGCCGTTATTCTTGAGACGGTTGCACAGGTCGTGCGCAGCGCCGGATTTGGCATTCCGGGAGGCCTGGGGGTGCAGGAAGGGGGCGTTATGCTTGCTGCGAGCTTGCTGACCATCCCGACCGAACTGGCCCTCGCCGCCATACTGATCCGCCGTATCCGCGAACTTATATGCGGCCTTATCGGCCTTTCCGTCTGGCTGGCACTCGAAGGAAAGAGTAGCGGCCAGAACATTCCAGCGCCCAATATTGCCAACACGTTTCGCTGAGCGTTTCCGGTTGAAGTTTACGCGGTGCCAGCTCTAAAAACTTGTCCGGAAAGAGCACTGAAGCCGCTCCTATTGATGCCGCCGTGAGATCATGAGCGAATCAGGCCTGAAAGATACGCCTAAGACCATCCGATGTTCTGATGGATCGAAAGTACTTCTACATCAGCGTTTTTGACGGAATCGACGGCAAACTCCGTTCCCTGGGTCCGCCAGCGGGGAGCGCCGGCTCGGTCGCTCGGCTTCCGTTCTGCTCGGGGTAGGCTCTCCCCGGCGAGGAAGACGTATCTTCGCTTATAAATCCAGCCCGCACCGGCAGCAACTGCACTTCGCCAATAGGCTCTTCGATGAAAAGTTCGACCCGCCGATTGCTGGCCTCCTCGACGCCGTCCAACGTAACCGCCCAAGGCGAGCGTTCACCAAAAAGCGACATGTCGATCCGGCTATAGCGCACACCAAATTCATCGAGGCTGGTGAGGACGGCATCAGCACGGCGCTCAGCGAGGAGATAGTTGTATTCGGCATCACCAGCGGAATCGGTATAGGCCGCAACGATGATAGCCGGCTCCGTCAGCGTCGAGGCAAAGGCCGCTGCCTCCCGCAATGTTGCCCTGGTTGCATCGTTGAGCGTCGCATCGTCAAAGCCGAAATAGAGGATGAAATTACGCGCATCATCCGGCTCGGCAGCCCGATTATTTTGGCTTGTCGGAACTTTAGCTTCCCTTGCCGCTGTCCTCGGCGTTTTGGCAGCGGTAGTTTGCGCAGCATCGTCCGATGATGACCAATTGCTCATGTAGAAACGCTTGGCCCCATCATGTAACGGCACCGCTAGCCCGAGAAGGGCAGCATCCGGTGTGAGGCCCGCGGTTTGCTGGTCGGCCGCGGCCATGAAGTCTACACTATCGAGAACAGCTTCAAGAATAGTTTGGACCATTCCGTCATCAACATCGCGTCGTACCAGCAGGGTAACGGCGCGATTGCCGGTTCTCTTGAGGGTTGCCAACGCCCTTATATCCGGACTATTAGGCGGTCGGTTGATGTCGATTACAGCGATGGCGAACGTTACGTCGCCAGCCTGTAGAGCATTCAGGCTTTCCTGATCATTCGCCGTGACAACAGCATTCATGTCTATGCCATTGGTGGGCAGGAGCTTCACTTTCACCACGGAGCTGACGGCGATTCCCAGACCATAGGCAGGTCCGCTCTCATGCCCAATGGCCATGTCGAACGCCAGAGCTTTTTGGAAACTGCCAGTCCACATGACACTCATCAGAATTAGAAGTGGAGCGGCGCTTCTCTTCAGATTCTTGATCGACATCGAGATCTTCCATGATTCCCTGGTGTTGAAAAACGAAAGCGTATCTAAGGCGATATCCTCAACTGGTGATGTCGTTTCCGCGAGATGAGGCGGCACCCCGTCAAAATATCGAGTTAGAGATACCGAGACCGTGCTTCGACGTAAGCTTGGTCGGAAAGTTCGGTCCAGCGGGCAACCTGCCGGCGAAAACTGACAAAGCTATTATAGACCTGTCGCGAAAAATCGTTCTCCTCGCCGACCGATGCAACGACATCCCGCGCAGCAATCGCAAGGCTTCGAAAAATGACCCGGTCCAGGCGGCGCACTTCGACACCGTAGTTGGTAATCAGGTCTTCCAGAGCCGCTCCGTTGCGGGCGTTGAACTCGGCGAGCAGCGTGGTGTTCTCGGCATGGGCCGCATCTTGGAAAATGCCACGCTCCTCGTTGGTCAAGCTATTCCAAAGATTGAGATTGATACCGACCGAGATAGCCTCACCAGGCTGATGCAAACCTGGATAGTAATAGTAGCGGGCTACATTCTGCAGCCCGAGCGACTGGTCAACCCAGGGCCCCATGAACTCGCAGGCATCGACTTTACGGGTTTGCATCGCCTCGACGATTTCACCGCCGGGCACGGTTAGTGCCTGGCCGCCGATCTGCCGCAAGACCTCGGCGCCAAGGCCTGCAATACGAACGGTCAATCTAGTCAGGTCTTCAAGACTGTTAACCTCATCCTGAAACCAGCCAGCCATTTGAACGGTAGTATTGCCGCAGATCAATGGCTTGATGCCGTAGCTTGCCGACAGCGCGTCCCACATCTCCTGGCCGCCGCCATGGATGAGCCAAGCGTCGATCTCATTCGAAGTCATACCGAGCGGCACGGCGGAAAAGAAGTTGAACACCCGCTCCTTATTCTGCCAGTACGCCTCGCTACCGTGATAGATATCGATATCGCCGCGCCCGACAGCATCGAATACCTCGAAGGCCGGAACCAGTTCGCCGGCGCTGAAAACCTCGACAGTGATCCGGCCGGATGTCGAGGTGGTGATACGATTGGCGAAGCGATTGGCGCCATCACCCAGACCGGGGAAATCCTTTGGCCAGGTTGTTGCAAGACGAAGCCGTCGCAGTCCCTGTGCAATTGCTGGTGCAGGGAATTGACTGCCGGCGAGGGCGCCAGCCGCGCCGCCACCTGCTTTGAGGATAGTACGGCGTTCGATTTGAACTTCCTCCTCAATATGGGTCCGGCTTCAAAGACCAGCCAGCCCTTGATTCATTCCAGTATGTATTCTGCAGCCTTGCTAAAAACCGTTTAGGTTGGACTGCAAGATTTACTATGTCATCAGCATTGATGAAGAACTTGACGAAGTCGTGAAATCTGTAAAGAGAAAATTACGTATTAATAGTGTTTTTCCAAGCGGATATTCCCATAAATACAAATAATTAGCACAGTATTTCGCCCTAAAATTGAACAACAGCCAATTGCTGTGAAATACCCAAAAGTGAACATTGAGCCATGATCTCCCACCGAAAGGTTGTCAGGGCATGATCCCGTCGGCTCAAAGGTAGGCGCGGATTTTCGGCGCTGAGCGTCGGGCTGCAAGGTTGTTCCGGCCTGCCTCGTCGGCTCGACAATACTTCACGAGCAATTGATCACCCATCCTTAAGCTTAATTTAAGGCTTCCAATGCAAGACTTGCGCACACGAAGGAGGCGACATGAAGTCTTGCTGGAAGCTGGTGGTCATTGCTCTTGCTGTCGTTGTTTGCGATTCCCACGAAACGTCAGCCACTTCGGTATTTGTCGGCCCCGATCCTGTCGAGACATTGACGATTGGGAGAGCGGCGCGGGACGTCGCACTTGAAGAAAGCCGATGGCGGAGGTTGGTGGCACGGCTCAACCGCGGTGACAGCGCGAGAAAGTATCCGGCGGTCGACCTCAGCATAAGCACCAGCACTGCAGGCCTTCTCTGGGATTTTTGGGATCAGAGGGTGCATGTTTTCATCGGCGACCCCTTCGATGCGGCCAGCCTCATTCGCGAAGCTGCCGTGGAGCCCTTGTTCGTCATCGAGGAGATCGAACCATCCACACAGCGTGCAGTAATTGTCGTTCGGGAATCGGACGATGCTGCGGATTGGTCAGACCTTGGTGGTCGGCGCCTGGCTTTCTCGCGGCACGGTTCCGACCTTGTTCATCTGCTGCCCCATTCGGCCATGCTGCGGCGGGGGCTGAAGGTGGTCGAAATGCCGGACGATGTCGAAGTCCCGAAAGACCGGGTTGCGGTATTCCATAGCCACGATGATCACAGTGCGCTCATGTGGCTCTATCGATCCACCGCCGGCGCAAAAGCGGCAGCGGTTTCCATGCATGACTTTCAGAAGGTCGAACAAAAACGTCCGGAATTATTTCGTCCGGTCCTTACTTCGTCGCCCATCCCAATTGCGATCGCGGTCGCCTCGGCCGACGTTAAACCAGCGACCCGCCTCGCCCTCGTCGATCGTCTGCGCAACGAAAGTTACGCGTTATTTTCTGCCCTCGGCATCGCCCGCCACATACGGGCCCGCCTTCACCCGGCGACGTCGGCAAACCCGACTATCCTCGATCTTATGGAGCGCTTGACCCTGATCGAAGCGGCCGCCGCGACGGATCGATGACTTTTGCGTTTCGAGGCCTCTATCACAGCCTGGCTGGAAAATATGCCCTCCTGGTGGGGCTCCTGATTTTCGCGACAGGTGGTGCGCTCGGCATCACAAGCTACGTCGCTCTCGAGCAGAGCCTGCACGATCGATATCGAGAAAGCACTGAGCAGTTGGCCCACCTTCTCGGCGAATTTACGGCCAAGTACATGTATGAGCTCCGCATCGGCGAGTTGCGCTTGGTGTTTCGTGAAATCCAGGCGCGGGACGACGTGCTCTATGCTTTTGCTGTCGACGGCGGCGGCACCATTCTTGCCGATGGCTCGAAAGACAATGATCGGCTGCTCGGCCTGGCCAACGATTCCCTCATCGAAGCCGTTCGGGATAGCGGCGCCGAAGCTTCGGAGTTCCGTGACGATTCGGTTCATATCGCCACGCCGGTTCGTCTGGGGAGCGAGGAAATCGGGGTGGTGCGGGTCGGCTTGTCGCTCGCCACCGCAAACGAACAGCTTTCCGCTACCCGACGGACACAGATCGGCGTTGCGCTGAGCTTCGTCGTCTTTTCGTTGCTGACGACATTCGTTCTTCTGCATAGGACGGGACGCCGGCTAAATCGGCTGCGCGGTGGTGCCCAGGCGGCAGCAGGCGGCCATTTCGACATTCGCGTTGGTGAAGATGGCGAAATGGAAGTGCGTGAACTTGCCCAGGCGTTCAACGCGATGCTGGATGCCATCGGCGAAAAAACCGAACGGATCAATCGCCTTGCCTATTTCGACCCGCTAACCGGTGCGGCCAATCGTTCTCGCTTCCAAGAGAAACTGGATGCAGGGCTGGTGCAATGCAATACCGATGGTGTTCAACTCGCCGCCATGTTCTTCGACCTGGATCGCTTCAAGCAGATCAACGACACGCTCGGCCATGCTGTCGGTGATGAGATCCTCTGCGGCTTCAATCGGGTTATTGAATCCTGCAGACCAGCCGATACCGGTGATCAATGGTCAATGGTAGCCCGCCTGGGCGGCGATGAGTTCACCTTGCTTATCGTCGGCAAGAACGTGCGCGCCATCGCAGCCAACATAGCGGGGAACATTCTGCAGGCACTTCTTCAGCCGATGCAGGCTGGCGATCGGACATTGGCCATCGGCACCAGCATTGGTATCGCTTGCTATCCTGAGGATGCCAACTCCAAGAGCGGACTCATGCAGGCGGCCGATCTTGCCATGTATGCCGCCAAGGAAGCCGGCCGCAATACGTATCGCATGTTCTGCGACGGCATGCGCCACGGGCTGGTCGATCGTTTTGCTTTGGAGAACAAGCTTCGACAGGCCGTCGATAGGGCCAGTTTCGAATTGCACTACCAACCGATCATGTCCCTCGAAACCAACAAACCGGTCGGAGTCGAAGCCCTGCTTCGCTGGCGTGACTCTCCAGGTCACCTCATTGCGCCTGACACATTCCTTCCGGTTGCCGAGGAAAGCGGTCTCATCCTGCCGATTGGCCATTGGGTCATGCGAGAAGCCTGTCGTCAGGCTCTCCGCTGGCGTGAAACTTTCGGCCGTTCGATCGCCATGAGTATCAACCTCTCGGC
This sequence comes from Geminicoccaceae bacterium, assembly GCA_965204405.1. Taxonomy (GTDB): domain Bacteria; phylum Pseudomonadota; class Alphaproteobacteria; order Geminicoccales; family Geminicoccaceae; genus JANQPX01. The sequence continues at coordinate 1,038,762 of CBDBEN010000005.1, read as the reverse complement.
CAGGCAGCTTGAGCAGGCGGAGATGGCACAATGTCTTCTAAATTTACTCGATGAATACCATCTTGACGCTTCCAATTGGCTCACGCTGGAAATAACCGAAACCGCGGCGATGGATCGGCCGGATGCCATCACCCAGGCCCTTGCGCCGTTACGGGATCGTGGTGTTCGTATTGCCATCGACGATTTTGGCACCGGTTATTCCAGTCTGTCCTACCTCCAGGACTTTGCCTTCGATGCGCTGAAGATCGACAAGTCGTTCATCGTTGATCTGGTCAATTCCGGGAATGAGAATCTTGACCGGCGCCATAGCTCCAGAGCTTCGAGGGGTAAAATCGATGACATCGACCATCGGCGACGAACCATCGTCGCAGCTGTCGTGCAGATGGCGCATGCCCTCGACTATCGAGTCGTCGCCGAGGGCATCGAGACCGATGCCCAACGAGCCTTGCTTCGGGAACTCGGTTGTGAGCTTGGTCAAGGTTACCTGTTCAGCAAGCCCCTAAGCGCGACCGAAGCGACATTATGGCTCGGTGATCGGCTTCCGATGCTTTCAAGCAATTCAACCTTTACGCAATAAATTTCATCATATAATTAACCAAAAGGCACATTTTGCGGTAAGGTTCGATGTTCAGAAAGCTCCTGGCTGTCCTGGCATTATTAACAACGTTCTCGTCTGCGCTTGACGTTCATGCCGAGTCACGGGGGGAAGACTTGGACGTTCTGACACGTTCCTTGCGTTTTCTCCTCAATCCGCCGCAAGGGCTTGTCGATCTGGCGGTGGTTTATGACTCAACGTCGCCCGCATCCCTATCCGATGCCAGAGATATTGTCGATTTGGCCAAGTCCAGGAAGGGCAAGGGCTTCACTTTGATGCCGCGTTTGATCGATCAGCAAACGCTCGACAAGCTTGCCAGTGCTGATCTCGTCCTCCTCTCCGCTGGCTCGGATGATCTTCATGCCTTGGTATTCGCCCAGGCGCGCGCCAACGAAATCCTGGTCGTTTCACTTCATCAAAGCTGCATCGATCTTGGCCTTTGCGTGATGTGGGTCAAGGGCGTACCCGACGTTCGGATCGTGCTTAACCACGCAGCCGCAGAATCCGTCAATGCACGCTTCAGCACGACATTTCGCATGATGGTGCAGGAACGATGATGGCAGTCAGCACTGAAGCTCGTCCAATTCGGCTCTTAGCACTTGCGATCCTGCCGGCGATGGTCTCGGGCGGGGTACATGCCCAGACCATGGACTACGGCGGATTCTCCGACCTTTTTGGCGAAAGTGTCACGACGGGCGCTACAGGCCTGCCGCAGCGCGCGGGCGACGTGCCGGTCTCGATGGACATTATTTCTGCCGAGGACATCAGACGAAGCGGGCTGCGTTCAATTCCGGAAATTCTCGCGCGTTTTTCCAGTCTGGACATTGTGCGTTATACCGATGGCCAGTCCGAAATCGGCATTCGCGGCAGTGCCCAGCCCATGAATCCGCAGCTTCTCGTATTGGTGAATGGCCGCCAAGTCTATCTCGACGTCTACGGTCTGACCACTTGGCTGAATGTACCGGTAGAGATCGACGAAATACTACAGATCGAGGTGATCAAAGGTCCGAACACCGCCCTCTACGGCTTCAATGCTTTTGGCGGTGCGGTCAATATCGTGACCTTCAGCCCTGCTCACGACAATCGGTCCAGCGGAAGCATCACAGTCGGCAGTGATCGTTCCTTGAGCGGTTCTGCGGCGGTCACCGCCCGTGAAGGCCGAATCGGCGTCAGAACGTCGGCCGGCTTCGATCTAAGCGACGGTTATGACGATGCGCTGCCCGACCGTGTCCGAACGTTGGAACAGGATCCCCAAGCGGAACGCGCGGCCTTCGCCCTCTTTGGCGAGCTTACGCCGACGGTTCACCTTGAGGCTGAGGTTACCGCCTCCAGCCTGGACCGTACTGAAGTCAGCGGAGGGCAAACCTGGTCATCGACACTCTACGACCAGCGATCCATACGCGCCTTGCTAAGCGCCGATTATGCCAAATTCGGCACTTGGAAATTGCAGAGCTATCATAATCAGAGCGCCCTCGATCTCCAGTTCGAAATCGATGGCCGAGGCGGCGTGCAGCCGCTCTCCGCCGATAGCAATCTGACGGTGATCAATCTCGAGGGCCTGGTCAAGCCGATCCCGCAACATAGTGCACGTCTGCTGCTGGAATACCGCGATACCCGCTCAAAATTTGCCACCGGATCCCTGCCTTCCGGCTCAGGTGGCGCCGATATCTATGCCATCGGAGGAACGTGGCATTGGCAGACCGCCGACTGGCTGGCCTTCACGGTTGCCGGCAGGGTCGATCACTTCCGAATGTTTCTCAACAGTGACCCTCGCGGCTTCAGCGCGGCAGACTACGATCGAACTTTTACCGAGCCAAGCTATAATGTCGGGGCCGTGGCCAAAGCGGGCGCTAACGACACGTTTCGGATTTCGTCAGGAAGCGGCGTTCTGCTCCCCAATCATATCGATACTTTCTACAGCGTTCCGGCACCGACCAATGCTTTGGGGATCACCGCGGTCAGCGGCGATCCGAGAATTGATCCCGCCAAGAACGTCAATGTGGAGCTTGGCTGGTCCCACGAGTTCGACGCCCTGGATGCCACATTCGACGCGAGCCTTTTCTGGCAGCGCCAATCGGATCTGAAGTCGGTCTCCGGCCGGCCGTCCTCGCCCACTCTAGCGGTGGTCGGCGGTGAGGTCCTTTCCGTGCCCCGCAATGTCGGCGAATCGACGGTAATCGGTACAGAGCTAGCCTTTGAGGGAGACGTAGCTGACAACTGGCTTTACCGTCTCGGCTACACCTTTTTGAGTGTCGACGATGACCTCGAGGTCAATCAGTCCGTCCGGGCCTTTGCCGTCGACAATGAAGAATCCACCCCGGCCCACACGATCGATCTCGGTCTGGGGTATGCAGCCGATCCGTTCGAAGCGGATCTCGGCCTTCGCTGGCAATCCAAACGGACCCTGCTCACTCCCAACGACACCCAGACCTTCGAGATCGGTAGGATTGATGCCGACAATGTCTTCGATGTCACCGCAAGGCTGGGCTATCGGCTGACCGATCAGGTCGACCTGTCTCTAATCGGCACGAACATTCTTGGCGGATCGGACTGGGGCCCGGGTGTCGATATTGACAGTCGGGTTCTGCTGTCGCTTCGCTGGGTGCTTGATTAGGGTGAGATGATCGCCCGGGTATCGCAACCAAGTCTATTTATCCCGGACATCTTTGATCGTCCCACTGCGTTGGCTCGAAGCAATTGGGGCGCAGCCTGGATCATGCCATCGGCGCGGTAGCCTGCATCATTGACCCGGGTCAACGCCCGGAGCCAAACGCCGGTTCAGCGTCGGGCGCCACCAGCGGAAACAGGTAGGCGCCCTGTATGAACACAATGCAGCCGACATCAGCCGCTCCGCTCCTCAGCGGGCCCTTAGGCGCGCCCACCAATCCTTGGGTTTGGATCGCGGCGGCATGCCTCGTCGGTTGATCCACCAAAGAGCGAGGTGGCGCAGTCTGCTCGTTGCTATCTTGCGAAAAAGCCGATCTGGGAGGCTGTTGTAACGGCGATTGAACGGACAGACCCGCATGCAAATAGCGCAGTCAGTCTTCAACTTCGCCCAGTAGCCGAAACATTTTTCACAGTCGGCCGACCATTTTTTTACACCGGCAATCGTAGAACGGTTTACCGGCTCGCTTTGGGCTTCTCCAAAGGGCAGCGCTTTGGGCGGACAAGCATCGGCGCAACGGGTGCAGATGTCGCAATATTGTTTGATGCCGAGCGGCTTCGGCTCATCCGCTTCAAGAGGCATGCTTGTGAAGATTTTGGAGAAGCGGACACGCGGACCGAATTCGGGCGTGATCACCATTTGATTACGACCATACTCACCGAGACCCGCCTTGATCGCGTAGGGTATGACCAAGGCGGTATCATTCATGGAGGCGGTCGCCTGATAACCGAGGTTGCGGATATAGGTGGCAAGCTGAATGACGATGGAAGCTTCATGGGAGTATTCAAGCCCAGTCGATGCCCCCGCCAAGGCGGAAGGGTATGTATCAACCAGATCCGCATCCATGGCATGCCCCATGACGATTACATGAGTTATGCCTTCCGGCAGATCATTCGGCCTTGATGTCAGGTCGCGGGTATCGACTGCCGCTGAATAATGCCAGCGAAGATCCAAATCCGTAATGCCGGCAAGGTCAGCGCCAAAGAGTTTCGCCAGACGTTTGATCTCAAGCGCTTCAGCAGCCGGATCCTCAACTAGCACCTTCTCCGCTGCCACCGGGGTGTCATTCTCGATAGCTGCTTGAAAGCCTTCCCGTTTGCCGTCGGCACCGCCACGGTTCGAAATAATATCCGATATGGACCAGGCGGCATTTCGAAGCGCAAAGTCTTTTTGACTAAATCCCTCTCCACGACGAGGAGCAAAGGCCATGCGATAGGAATTGAAAAACCCGTCCGTGTCCTTGCTCTTTACTGTCTCGTCCCAAAAGGCACGCGTGAACATATCGTTCATCTGGTCGAAGGGCTTGAAGCTCTCCGTTACATCGATGCCAAGCGCCTTATCGCTCTCTTTGAATTGAGCATTGAGACGATCGACATCTGCCTGAGAGAGGCCATGACTTTGGGGTTGATTTGAAGGCCAGGACATTCCTTTTAGAACCTTTGATCACTCGATGCGCTCTTCCAGCTTAGCGTCTCCTCGGCAAGCTGCCGAGGTCAATGGGTCCGATTGCGAATGGCCGGCTTTCAATCTTGGAAGAGATAGATGGGGCTGGACCAGGCCTGGTGGCCGTCTTCGGTGGTGACGGCGATCCAGATCGGGTTGTCCTTGCCTGACATCAGTCGGACCGAGCGCTTCACGTCGATATTACGGGGCAGAGGATTGGACGGCAGACGCCAGACTGACAAGCGGCGATCCAGACCGCCGGCATCAAGCTCTCGCTCGATCTGCCCGAGATCGGAAAGCGTGAGATCGAGGCGGCCATGGTTGGTGTCGATGTGGAGCTCAGCGCCATCGCGGCTCTCGATCCAGGCATCGAATCCCATGAAATTCCCGGTGGTGATCGTGTCCCAGATCACCGTATCGGATCCGGATAACTCGAGGCAACGCTCAGGGTTCCAGTGATTGATCCGCTCAAGCTTCGCGATGGCGGCAGCTGCGAACTTCGCCCGCCCCCGCCAGGATGTGTTGCGGCCGCGCCCTCGATATTCAGCCCCGCGCCAGATCACCCGAACGCGGTTGCCGAGATCATTCTCACCATAGGGCCTAAGCGTTTCCAGTAGCTCCGTGCCATTGCTCAGCTCAACCCGCTCGATCCCGGCATGGGCCATGATCGAAAGTGAGACCTCGACCGCCTCGGCGCTCGTCCGGACGATGTCCCCCATCATCGCGCTGTTCGCTGAAAATGTTCGCGTGCCCGGCATGGCGACGGGGTTGCGCTCGAAGATCGTCCCGCCGTCCGGTAGGCTGGCCCGCACATCCATATGCAGGCGGCAGCCGGTGGTGCCGTAATGATGCCGCCGCCGCTGCGCTTCCATAATCGAGGCCCGGTCGTTGCGGTCGGTCAGAAAGCAGGTCAGTCCGCCATAGGCGCCGAAGGTCGAGGCGCCGGGATAACTCGCTCCCGGACGGCCCTTATGCCCATCGGAATTACAGACCACGCCGACACGCCGGCCATCTGCGAAACCATCGGTCAGGATCCACTCGAACGTGCCCCAGGCCGATTGGATCTCCACCGCGGTCTCGAGCAAAGGATCATGGGCATAGTGGATATTGGCGTAGCGCCCGCCGACATGGGCATAGATCACGCAGTCCTCTTCCTTGAGGGCTGCGTAAAGGTCGGTCAGGGTATGGGCATCCGTCCCCATCTCCGAGCGATCCTCCAACAGCGCATGCGAACAGCGCCGGATCTGGCGGCCTTCCTCGGCGAAGAACACGTTGTGATCACCGCCGATCGCGGTATTGCCAGACCATTCATAGCCCGGAAATACCGTAAACCGGCCGGGTTCGTCAAAAGCCGCAGTCACCTCGTTCAACCGCGTCCAAAAAGCGGTGTTAATCTGAAAATCATTGCCCTGATGGGCTGAGACATCGAGGAACGCTTTGTTGCGGGCAAAATCGAAATAGCTCTCGATGGTATTGACGCCGACCGTCTCGCCGGTCTGGCCGTGCAGATCGCCCCAAAACCCGGCATGGGTACCGTCAGCGATCACCAGCGGTCCCGCCTCGGCCACCTCGATGTCATCGACGAAGACTTTTATGCGCAACGTCCCGTGGCTGCTTGCCGTCAGGTTCTCAAAGCTGATCGCCCGGTCGCCGGGGGCATAGTCGAACGAGCGCGGCAGGTTCGCGACCGGCAAGGACGGCTCCAACCGCACATGGCCCTTGGCCTGCGCCGTCGGATTACCCCAGAGATCTTCTGCTTTCAGGCCGAACTGAAACGCTTCGCCAGGGCGACGCAAGGTCGGAAGGACCGCGACCCATTTGTGCAGCGGTCCTGCAACGACGGGGATCGCGAATTGCTCGTCCAACGGCAGAAAATTTCCCGTTGCCTGGACATCGGTCGTAACCCGGAACTCATACCCGCCTTCGGCGAAGGTCTGCATCAGCATGCCGGGCGAGCCATGGGCGGTATCGCCGAAAACCAGCTCGATCTGCTCGCCTTCCGAAAGATATCCGCCGTTGAGCTGGGCCGTGACGGTAAAGTTCCAGGGCCGCTGGCCATCAGGCCTGGACGAAAGATTGATTCTGCCCTGACCGCTGCAGGACGCGCTTAGATAGTTGGCGCCTGTGGGATCGGAGATTTGCGGCTTGCCTGCATCCGAGATCAAGCGAAAACACACCCGAATCGCACCGGTATCGTCCAGCCCGATCCTACCGACCGTGTAGGTAAGCCGGAACGTTTGAAAACTCCGTGCCTCAACCGCATCGCGTGGCTCCAGCACGGCAGCCCCAAAGAGTGCTGGATCGTCGCCGGGGCGGACGGATGGCCTGTTCTCTCCAACCAGGTGGCGACTGACAGGGCGAGGCGCGGCGGTGGTCGATTTCAAAGAACTCTCCTGGAAAAGGGGCCCATCGACTCTGATATTAAAACTATGTAGTTTTGTACAGGGACACGCTATCGTGAAATGAGCAATAATAATCGGAGGTTCAGATGGCCCACGTCACACGTCGCCTGGCAATGAGCGCGGTCGCAGCCCTTGCTCTGCTTGGGCTGAATAAGCCCTCAGTGGCGGACTACCCTGAAAAGCCGGTGACGCTGGTCGTACCCTACAAGGCCGGCGGCAGTACCGAGACGATGGCGCGCGTCTATTCCAAGGCGCTCGGCACAGCACTCGGCACCAATGTCGTGGTCAAGACCCGTCCAGGTGCCGGCGGTGCGGTGGGCGCATCGGAGGTCGCTGTTGCCGCACCGGATGGCTATACCATGCTGTTGGCCGCTTCGACGTCGCTCCTCTGGCCACCTTTGACCCAGGAAGTGGAGTTCGACCTCGACAGCTTCACCTATGTCGGTCAGATCACTGAATTTCAGCAGGCCATCGTCGCCAAGTCCGATGCGCCCTTCGATACCATGGAAGAGCTGATCGACTACGCCAAAACCAATTCACTCAACTTCGCCGATCAAAGCGCGATGTCGCGTTCCTACATCAATTACATTGGGCAGCAAGAGGGCGTCACCTGGACCGGCATCCCCACCAAAGGCGGCGGCGAGATGGTGCCATTCTTGCTGGGCGGCAAGATCGATTTTGCCTGGAGCGGCGGTATTCACAACCGCTATGCCGAGGATATGAAGGTGCTGCTGTCGATGAACGCAAGCCGTCTACTGGCCTCGCCCGACATATCCTCCGTTGGCGAGACCTATGGCGTCTCGATGCCAAGCCAGGCCGTGATCGTCGTACCCAAGGATACGCCAGCGGATGTGGTCGCCAAACTCGAAGCTGCGGTTGAGACAGCAACGGGAGATGCTGAGTTCAGCGAGCTGGTAACGGAAAAGCTGAAATTTCCTGTCAAATTCGTGGGCTCCGAAGCCTTGACGGCCGATATCGCCAAGACTGTGGAAGGGCTGGAAGCGGTCATTGCCAAAACCCAGTGATGGCGGGCGAGGAAAAACCCGATAGCAGCGGTGTCGCGATCGACATCGCTGCCGGCGGTGTCCTGGCTATTGCAGCGGGGAGCTGCCTGTTCTGGCTGATCCCGGAGCATACCCAACCGGCCACGAACGCCAATGACGTCGCGCCCGGCTTCTTTCCTACCCTTGCTGCGGTCATCGTTCTGATCCTGGCGCTCGCCTTGATGGCGCACCGTCTGGTAAGGCGGCCAGTCCAGGTGGCCGAATTACCAGGATTGCTCATCATCGCCGAGATCGGAATGTGGGCCGTCTTGGCGATGGCTGTCGTCATCGCATTGCCGACGATCGGCTTTCTGCCCACGGCAATGGCTTTGATCCTGATCGGCGGGCTGGCGGCGCGGCATCGACCATGGTGGATGGTCGGCTTGCTGGCACTTGTCTTCCCGTTTGTCGTCGATATCGGCGCATGGCACCTCTTCACCGTCGATCTGCCCTGATAGGCAGACAGGCATGATCGAGAGCATCGCAACCGGGTTCGAGGCCGCTTTTACGCTCGCCAATCTCCTGTTCATCGCGGCAGGGGTTACGCTCGGCATCATCATTGGAGCCATACCCGGCCTTGGCAGCGTGACGGCACTGGCCGTCCTGGTGCCGGTCACCTATTATATGTCGCCTTTGCCGGCCATCGCCTTTCTGGTGGGCGTCAACAAAGGGGGAACGTCAGGGGGTGCTATCCCTGCGATCCTCCTGAACTCGCCAGGCACGCCGGAGGCTGCGGCATCGGCCCTTGACGGCTATCCGATGGCCAAGCGTGGCGAGGCGATCCGGGCGATGAAATATGCCCTCTATGCCTCCGTCACCGGCGACACGATTTCGGATCTCCTGCTGATCCTCCTGGTGGTGCCATTTGCCGCGATCGCCTTGCAATTCGGACCGCTGGAATACACCACGGTTCTCCTGTTCGCCTTTGCGCTGCTGGCCGGGATCTCCGGCGACAGCCCGATCAAAGGCCTGATTGCGATCTTCTTTGGGGTGTTCCTATCGACGATAGGTCTCGACCCCGTGGACAGCACCTCGCGCATGACCTTCGACGAGGTCAATCTCTATGACGGTCTGCCGCTTGTGGCCGTCGCCATCGGTGCGCTGGCGCTGGCGTCCGTGATCGAGCAGCTCTTCGATCTCTGGCGACAACCCAACATCGAAGCCGCGACGGTCGAGGCTCATCGGCAAGCGAATACATCCCTGCCGATCGCTGAGTTCTTCTCTCATTGGAAAGCCATCGGACGTTCTGCTCTGATCGGATCAGGTGTCGGGATGCTGCCGGGTCTGGGCGTGACCCTGGCTGCATTTTTGAGCTATGGCGCCACGCGACGCGCATCGAAGGAACCGGAGAGTTTTGGCAAAGGCAACCCGGAAGGTATCATCGCGACCGAGGCAGCCAACAGCGCCGTGGTCGGTGCCAATCTGATCCCGACCATCGCTCTCGGTGTGCCCGGCAATATCGCAGCGGCTCTCCTTATCGGAGCGTTCATCATCCATGGAATCGTGCCCGGCCCCTTCATGCTGACCATGCATGGCGACGTGATCTATGCACTTTTCGCATCCATGCTGATCGCCAATGTCGTTCATCTGGTGATCGGCAAGGCCGGCATCCCGATCTGGGGGCTGATCGCGCGCACGCCCAAGGCTCTCGTTCTCCCGCCCGTGGTGATCATGTGCATTGTCGGCGTCTATCTTCCCGGCCAGTCGCTCTTCGATGTCACCGTGATGCTCGTCTTCGCCGGGCTTGGTCTCGCAATGCGGCGCACCGGTTTCCCCGTGGTCTGTCTGGTGATCGGGTTCCTGCTCGGCGGCATGCTCGAGACATCGCTGCGCCAATCGCTCCTGCTGTACAAGTCCGACTTCTCGATCATCCTCGAGAGTCCGATCGCGCTGGCTTTCCTGGCACTGACAGTATTCGTGCTGATACGTGCGGTCAGGCGCGCATGAGCCAGGCGCCCAGACATCCGGATGTCGCTGCCTTTCTATCCGCGGAAATGACCGCAAAACTGAGCGATCCGGCCTGCACCAAGCGCAGCGCTGCTCGACTATCCATCGTCAAGGCTATCGCAGCCGGCATTCTTCGACGTGGCGATCTGCTGCCGCCGGAAAAGCACCTGGCCGATGTCCTGAAGGTCAGTTTAGGCACCGTGCAGGCCGCTCTTCAGCAGCTTCAGCAGACCGGCATCATCATTCGCCGCCGAGGTGACGGCACACGCATTGCCTCGATTGAGCCAATGGCGGAGGACGTCTGGCACTTTCGCTTTCTATCGAAAAGCAATGGGCTGCCGCTTCGCATGATCGGCGCCGACGTTGACATTGAACGCGTTGTCGGCTCAGGAGCATGGAGCAGCTTTCTGGGCGAAGACTCGGCCTATATTCGCATCCGGCGGCGGATTCAGTTGCAGGACAATGTGCGTGTGGCCGCTGACATGTATCTTTGCCGGAAAAAAGCGCCGGCCTTGGAATTCGTCCCGCCTTCAGAACTCAGGCTGGTCAACATACGGCCCTATCTCGAGAAGCAACATGGCGTCATTACAGGCTGGGCGGATCATGTGATCGAGGCCCGCACCTTCAACGATGGCGAGGCCTCAAGCTATGGTCTTAAAGCAGGGGGCACAGTGTTCGAGATCAGGGCGAATGCCCACGCGCCGGATCGGAGCCCCGTCTATTTCCAGCGGATCCTGGCGCCTACAGCCGAATGCAATCTATCATTCTAGCACTCTAGTTGCGTTTTCCATTTGGTTCATTCCAGCTCACCGGACCCGCAAATAGCAGCAAAAAGATAAACAATATATCTTTCTCAAAAAGTTTACTCTTTGTGGTTGATTAATGAACAGATTATTCAGGCGTTATTCAGGAATAGTTTGGCAAGAGTAGCGCGTGCAAATGTGAACTATCATCTGAGTAGAATTACTTCACATTTGGACAGGTCCTAAGCGAACAACATCTCGCAGATAGGGGCATTTGGCCCCCATGTCTGCAATGGCGTTTGGGAAACGAGCATCAATCAACGTCTCCGCGGGGAAGCGACATGAGAAAATCTCGGATTACCGGTGCAATGTTAATTACGACAGCCCTTGTTGCCGCGGGCAGCCTTTGGGCGACGGATGGCTGGGCGGATTCGTCCGGCGCTGCGGGGCAGCCGAGGATTCCTCTTGGTGCGATGGGGCTTTCGCAGGCTGCCGGTTCGGATGACGTGCTTGAGCTGCCTGGTTCGGAAGATGCTGCCTATTGGCGTGCCAACGGCAAGGGATATGGGCGTCATTATGCCCGGGGCGGTTATTATCGTTACGGGCCGAAGCATCGCTACCGCCGTCACTTCCGCTACTACCGCCCCCGTCCGAGCGACTTCGAGACCGAGGAGTTCAAGAACAGCAATGCCGCCGTGCAATCCAAGGCACAGTTTGCCTACGCCAAGGGAGCGGATGGCAGTTCGGTGACGGTTGGCGTGGTCGACGAACAGTTCGACATCAATCACGTCGACCTCAGGGATAACATCGTCGACTTTCAGGATTTTACTGCAGATCAGCGCCAGGCTGCCGACGATGCCGATGCTGTCACCAGCACAGTGTTCGATCTTGGAGGCCAATGAAAGCCTCATCGTTGATCACGGCACCACCGTCACCGGGGTAATCGCGGCAACACGTGATGGTGAGGGGGTCCAAGGCCTGGCGCCCGAAGCCTCTATTCTCGCCATTCGAACTGACACCATCGCAGTAGAAGAGTTTGGCCCCGACGACTTAGATGAAAGTTCAGCTGAAGAAATTGAAGAAGCCTTGATAGAGGAGAACATTACTTTTTTCGTTTCTGATGGAGAGAATGTGGAGCTTCTCGAAGCGGATGATGAAGACAATGCGAGCGCTGTTGCTGCTGGAGTGGTCGCTGCGGTTAGCGCCGGTCAACTCAGGCTCTTTACCGCTCAAGCCGGTTTTGGCGATGAGGCGAAGAACGCTGCCGGGATCGACTATGCCACGGATAACGGCGCCGACATCATCAATTTGAGTCAAGGTGGTCCGGAACAGGATGCTCCAAGCCGGGAGGCGATCCAGAGAGCGACTGAGAATGGGGTGATCGTTGTTGCTTCTGCTGGCAATTCCAGCGGCGCGAATCCCGAGTTTCCTGCTCGTCTTGCTGTCGATCCCGATTTTAACGGTTTGCTTCTTGCCGTCGGTGCGATCGATGCCGATAACAACATTGCTGACTTTTCCGAACGATGCGGTGTGGCAAAAGAGAACTGCCTGGTTGCGCTCGGCGTTAACGTGGACACGACCGGTATCGGTGACAAGTTTGTCAAGGAAAGTGGCACGTCCTTCTCCGCTCCCACGGTCTCCGGCGGCCTCGCGCTCCTTATGGACCTGTTCCCCACCCTCTATCCGGAAGAAGCGGTGCAGCTTGTGTTGCGCACCGCCGATGATCTCGGCGAGGAAGGCGTCGACGACGTGTTCGGTCATGGCGCTTTGAACCTCGAGCGTGCGGTCAAACCTGTGGGTGTCGCGCGCTCTGCCGACCGGCAAGAACATTCGCGGCAAGGTGGTGTTCCTCAGCCGCTCCAAGCTCGGTCTCAGCGGGGCGTTCGGCAATGCGTTCGCCAAGGCGGGTGCGTTCAAGAACGGCTTTTTCCTCGATGAGTTCAGGCGGCCGTTCAAGGCGGATCTCAGCCAGCAGGTGGTCGCCCGGGATCGCGGCATCAATTTCGAGGGCGTGCTCGGCGGCTCGGACGTCGAGACCGAGACTTTCGTCAACCCCGACGGCTATCAGGTGACGCTTTCCTTGCGTGACGGCGGCCAGGATGCCGCGTTCGAGACGCCGCTTGCCGCCTTCGGCTCGGCCCAGGAAGCCTATGACCGGGAAAACCAGCTGCAAAGCCTTCGCCTTTCCGGCGAGCTGGCGCCTGGGCTCGAGGTTTCCAGCGGGGTCAATCTGACCGCCGGCCAGCAGCTGACCGCGGACCCGGCCTCCGAGGCCACCAAGGGTCTGTTCCTGTTCGAGGGTGATGCGGTCAACCCGCAGCACGGCTTCCTAGGCCGGGGCAACGGCCTGTCGCTGACCCAGGATCTCACCAAGGGAACGTCGCTGACCCTGGGCTTTTTGACGGCCGGCGAGCAGCTTGGCGACCGTAGCGGCGAGGGCACCACCACCCAGGCCGACCTGAACCACCGCTTCGACAATGGGGCGGCACTCGGCTTCAGCGCGTCCTTCACCCAGGAGAGCGAGGGCTTCCTCGGCTCCGAGGCGAGCGGTGCGTTCGCCGCGAGGTCGGAAACCACCAGCCAGTTCTACACCCTCTCCGGCAGCCTGCCGGTGACTGCCGGCATCGAGGCGTTCGGCAGCACCACGCTCGGCATCTCGGACCTCTCGGGCGTGGAGGGCGGCCTCCTGTCCGATCTGGACCGGGCGACGTCGAGTGCGTTCGCGATGGGTGTGGTCAAGAAGGGCGTGATCGATGACCAGGACCGGATCGGCATCCGCTTCAGCCAGCCGCTGCGCATCGAAGGCGGCGCGGACGCCACCTTGTCGGTGCCGACCTCGGTGAACGCCGACGGCACGATCAACGAGACCTCGGAAACGGTCAACCTCCAGCCCAGCGGCCGCGAGCTCAACCTGCAGCTCGCCTACACCAGAAAGCTGGCCGAGACCGTCAACGTCACCAACTACGCCCTTGCCCGCTCCGAACCAGGCCACAACGCAGAGGCCAAACCCGACATCGGCGTCGGCGTGCGCGTGAATTGGAACTTCTAACCTAGCTCTAGCCGGGTTCCGTGACGGATCAAATGTCGATCCGCCTGGAGCCCGGCTCTTTCCCTTCATTGATGACTGCTGGCCCTCAGTCCATTGTTCTTCTCAGGTTAGACGCTCTACGGTCATGAGCAATTTTTCCACTTGGCCCGCAACACTGTAATCTCGCTTGGCGACAGTGGCGGCCATGGGCCCCTTGGTTCGTTTCCAATCTTCATCCACCGCCCGGCTGATTGCCTCGGCCAGTGAGTGAACCAGCTCATTTCGATCATCGGATTCAGCCACCAGATGTCCCACCTCTGAGCTCACGAAATCCCGTGGACCACCCGAGTCGGCGCCGATGACCGGGGTGCCGCAGGCCATGCATTCTATGAACACTAGACCGAAAGGCTCTCGATAGGAGGGAAAGCAGCCGACATCGGCACAGTTGAACAGGGTTGCCAATTCCTCCTGGCCGCGTGGGCCGAGAAAGAATGTACGCTTGAGACCGAGTTTCTCGAGGGCAAGATCCTGCATCTTCACCTGGTCTTCATGGGGTCCGGAGCCGACCACCAGCGTGACGATGCGTCGATCCTGGCGCTGCTCGTAAATCGCTGCCGCCTGCAGTACGGCATCCAAACGCTTCCAGTCGGCAAACTTGCCGCAGAAGATCACGACCGCATCGAATCCGCCCTCGACCTCGATTGGTACTGCCGGATGGCGGCTGCCCTCATAGGGACAGGTCTGGAAATCGGCAAGCACGGCCGCTCGCTTTTGATAAACATCCTCCGGCGCCATGATCAGGCGAAAGACGTCCTGGTTGTAGCCATTTGGGGTGACCACGATTCGCTCGCGCGGAAAGCTCGGAAAAACGTCGAGGAAGGCTTCGACCTGCTGGTTGGAGATCGCGAGGCAGAGATCCACTGCTTGTCCGTGATCATCACCGCTGAAGACCTTTTCCTTCTCGATAAAGGGGAGAAAGCGCAGAGGATATTCTTCCGGCTGATCACCGGCGCGCTCATTGACATACATCTTGAGCGCCGTTCCATGGACGAACGTCGCCAATGGCATGGAAGGCTTGCCGTCGGCCCTGCGTCGCCGGATGACATCGCGCATGACCACGGGATTGAGAAAGCTATGGTGAGCGATTGCCAGGCCGAAGTAGCTGCCGGTCCTGGCCTCGATCTCAGCTATCCACGCCTCGACCTCGGCTGTCAGCCGGGCCCGATAGCCGTCGAAATCCGCCTCGCTCATCCTATGCCAGCGATAACTGCTGACGGGTGAGATGGATTCACAGATCGGAATGTCATGGCAGAGCTCGAATACCTTGACATCCTCAGCCTCAAACCGCTGCACTTTGGATGGGTACATCGAATAGCTTCTTACGCCTGGCATGCTGTTGTAGGCTCGATGATGCGCCTCGTGCAGGATGCCCGACCCCGGCGCGAACTCTCCGCCTCGCTGCCAGTTATTGGTGCCGAGCTGGAAGATCAAAAACTCGCCTGCCATGATCGCCTCCGATTTTTGCTGGGAACGTCCTGTTATCGGGACAATCCTTGGATGGCCAGAGCCCTCGACAAGGTGTTGCTGACCAAGCTCTGATTCGACTAAGGCCGCCCCACCTGAAGGTCAATGTACAAGGGTGCCCAGCATCCATTTAGTCCTTCGAGAAGGCCCACAGTACCAGTCGACGAAGGCAATGCAGAGAGGCGGAGGCAGAGCCTCAATTGTTGCTGATTTCTACATGGCACATTATGACAACCCAATTCGGTGACTGCATTTTCATCAGGCAACGGCGATGGCTGGGCTCATCTAGACGGGTACGTTGCGATTAGCACTGCACCGAAAGCGAGGCCATCGGCAATCTTGCCAGACCTGCTAAGCAAGAGCTTCACCAAGACTTCATAATGCGGGAAGTGTCTAACACCGCTGGCGGATCAACCATCACTATGGTAAGCGGCTATGGCATAACACTAAATGGGACGATGAGCGCATGGATGAAATAGAAACAAACCAACCCGGCTACCAAGAGATTACGTTACATACGGCCGAGATCGTCGGCGCATATGTCGCTTGCCACACTGTAGCCGTCAGTGATCTGCCGGCACTAATCGCGACAGTCGGTCAGGAACTTGCCAAGCTCGGACAGGTAGCAACGGCCCCGGAAGAGGAAAAACCCAAGCCCGCCGTACCGGTCAAACGCTCGGTTCGAGAGGATGGGATCGTTTGCCTGATTTGCGGCAAGTCGCAGAAGATGCTGAAGCGCCATTTGGCCACACGGCATGAACTCTCTCCCGATGATTATCGCTCGATGTTCGACCTCAAAGACGACTATCCCCTGGTTGCGCCGGCCTATGCGGCCACACGCTCGGCGCTGGCAAAAAAAATTGGCCTCGGTCGGAAGCCAGAGCCAGTCAAGCCAGCAAAGGCGCCTCGCAAAAAGGCTGCGAGAAAAACCGCACCAAAGAAAGGCTGAGCGCAAACCGACCTGTCGACCGGTTCTTTCCGCTGCAGATAGCACGGTTCACGAGGTCTGTTGTCAAGGCAAGTGGAAGTCGGCAGTACTGCTGGCGTCAAACCCGTTCCAACGTCCCGGGCAGACGCCGCTCCCTGGCCGATGAGAACGTCGCCGCAACCTCGCGCTCGCTTGTTTCCCTCTGAGCTGATCGATCACAGATCCCTGCAGCAGGGCATCACTGGTTCGACAAGGCGACAATCCTGGCGATACCCTGCAACGTCGTACCGAATCTCGGATTCCGGGCGGAACGCATTTCACGCGGGGACTTGGAACAGAGCTAAAGGTCAACGATGTTGGAGGTGGTCCGAAAGGAGGTGGCGATGAACCAGCCGTACCTCCTAAAGGAGCGTTAAATCACGGAGAACGATACCGTTGTTGCCTTGCGCCAACCAAGCTAGTTCGATGGCTTGTTGACCAGTACGCACGCTGGGGTGCTTGCGCGCTCTTCGCACAACCGACTGTCGACCAGAGGGAGAGTGATCGTAAAGCACGTCCCTTTTCCGATATCCGAATCGACAGTGATCTGGCCATCGTGGCCTCGGGTCATGAACATATGACAGAGGGCAAGCCCCTGACCGCTGCCTCGGCCGGGCTCTTTGGTCGTGAACAGCACGTCATAGATTCGATCAAGATCATCGCGCGGGATACCGCAGCCATTGTCTTGAATTTCTAACCGTACCTGATCCTGATCATGGGCAAGCCGTATCGAGATCAGCCCCGGGGGTCGTTCCGGCTCATTGGGACTTCGATCTTCGATGGCATGGGCGGCATTGACGATCAAATGACGTACCACCTGTTTGATCTGGTCGATTTGACAGGGAACGGGCGGAACATCATCAGGGATAATTATCTGGACCTCGGCGAAGGAGTCCCAAGAACTTCGAGTATCGTCGACCGCAGATCCAACGATGTCCGCGAGATTGACCAAGCTGAAGGCGGTTCCGTCCGGCTTCGCGAACTGCTTGAAGGTCGCGATCAGATCCCGAACCCGCTTCGTCCCATCGGTCATGTCGACGAGTGCCTGCGGGACTTCTTCCTTGACGTAGATCCAATCGATCGATTCCAGCTTTTCCACAAACGTCTTTCGATCAAAGGCGCAACCTTCTGCCAGATCTTCGATCAGCTCGAAAATGTCACCAAGGGCTTCGGCAACAAACCTAGCGTTGTCGGCGATAAACTGGACCGGCGTGTTGATCTCGTGTGCGAGACCACCTGCAAGCGTACCGATTGCCTCGGATTTTTGGCGTTGCATGAGCTCTCTTTGCAGTTGCCGATTTTCTTCGAGAGCTCCGTAGAGTTCGCTGACATCCGTCTGCACGACAACGACACCACCCATCGACATGGAATGTTGGGCAATCAGCAGGCGGCGCCCATCGGAAAGCATTGCCTCCCAGCGCGGGTGTGCCGAAGGCTCAGCCAGTCGCTGAAGGCGCGACGCGATGTAGCCCTTTTCGGGACCGTCATGCCATGCCGCCTCGGCAGTGAACGCCATGTCGGCTCTCGACGGGGCTGCATCTGGACAATAGAGCGTTCTGTAGCTGTGATTGGCGAGGAGGACATCGCCTTCATCGCTGATCACCAGGACATGATTGCGCATGCTGTCCAGTGCGTCTTTCAGCGTGCTTTCGGCGAATTCCCGCCCCGCCTCGGCTTTTCGCCGAGCATCCTCGGCAATCTCGGCATAGCGGGCGAGCGCGGTCGACATGCTGTTGAAGCTCTCGGCAGTATCCGCAAGCTCGTCTCGGCCTTCGATCGGAATCTGATAGCCGAAGTTACCGTTTGCAACCAGCTTGGCGCCACGCTTCAGCAGCATCAGCTGGCGAGTGAGATAATGGCCTAGTAACAAGCCAAGAAAAGCAACCAAGACCATCTCGGAAAGAGCGATGCCGACCAACCACACAAAGGCATCATCAAACGTGCTGTCCAACTTGGCGGTCGAAAGGCCAAGTTCGACATGGCCGAAACCCGAGCCCGCGACCGTGATCGGCGCACTGACGTCAAGCCGTTGATCCGACGAAGCCTGCTCGATCGTCCGATCCGTGACGAAGGGTGCCGCGAGTGCATCGACATCCCCACCTTCGCTTAACACTGTGCCATTGGTCGAGCGGATGCGCAGATAGGCGAGGTCGGGGTTGCTCAAGGCCTGTTCGACCAGCACGTCAAGCGTCGCCAGATCGACGGCGATGACCGCATCGCCAGTCATGGTCGCGACGAGCTTGGCTGTGGTTGCTGCACGCTGCTGCAATTGCGCGGCGTTCGAGCTGCTCAGATAGTTGAGACCGCTAAGTACCAGAATCGTCAGCAACAATGCCTCGATGCAGGCGATCCCGAGAACGGTCTTCAGCCGGAATGACATGTTATCCGTTCGCCAAGCACGATTTCGGTCTGGCTCCTGGTGAGGTGAAGTGAACGCACATCGTCCCAATCTGCGTTCGCGGCGGGCTGGATGCCGCGCATGCCGAGTGCTTTCAAAAGTGCGGGACGGTCGGCAGCCATATCCGCCATGGTCCCTGCCAGGCGATCGACCATCTGCTGATCAACCCTTGGGTGCGCGGCGAATGCGTGGGGCGTGTAAGCCTCGGTCCGGTACAGCACGCGAAGCTTCGATCGCTCGGTTTCGGGGATATTATTGAAAGTCCTGAGCACACCACCGCCTGCTGGGAACAGGCCGGCAATGACTGCGCGATAGACCGAATCGTGAGATTTCACATAAGCCGGCCGGATCTTCATGTCGCGGCTTTTCATCTCAGCGCGGGGGATCACGCTGGCCCCGAAGGCAGCTGGCGATGGAAATGCGATAGACCGGTCGTCGAGCTCCTGGAGGTCCTTATAGGTGCTGTCAGCATGCACCACGATCAAGCCACGGAGCCGCTTTTCCGTTTGCTTAGCAAAGGCTTCGTAGCCTGTGAGCCCATGGAAGGTGGTGTAGTGGTATGGGTTCATGTAGGCAAAATCATAGGCGCCACGGGCAAGGCACGCTTCGAACGTCGGAATGTCTTTAGCTGTGGAGAAACGAATTCGTTTGTCAGTCCTCTCACCCAGATAGTCAAAGACCGGCACCCAGATCTGCGCAAGCCGGCTGGCTGATTGCTGCGGCACGACCCCAAAGGTCAGTGTCGACGCTGCTTCGGCTTTTGCTGCAATGGTCGGGAGGGAGGAGGCCAGAAGGGTGGCGAAAGCGACCAGCTTCGGTAGGCGCGACAACACATCCGACATGCGGCAACTCCTTCTTGTTACGTTTTTGGGCAATGACAGATCCGAGTTCAGGCCATCTTGGCCATCACAGAGTCTTGCTCTTTTCGACGGACCAGCACGGCATGCGGGAGCTTGCGAACCCGGCGGAGATTATGGAGGCGTTTGATATAAAGCTCGGTGATGGTCGAGCCTTTGGCGAGAATCAGATCGTCGCTTTCCTGGTCGACAATCGCGCCCTGAAGCACGTCACCCAATCGCAGTGCTCCAAGCTGGACTTCAATCACCTTGGCACCGTCGTCCTTTGCTGCCGACTGGTCCTGCATAAACACAGGAGCAAGCTTCTTGAGCAAAGCCTGATCGTAGAAGGCATCGTGCTTTGCCATCAATGCCAGGGTATCCCTGGAGTCGATGCCCTGATCGAGACTTTGTGCAAAATCGTTCAAGATTCGTAGAATACGGGCACCGACTGGAATGTCGCGACCAGCCTTTTCGTCCACTGGAAAGCCGCTGCCGTCCATGTTCTTGCCCTGATAGAGCACGTAGTCGGCAACTTCATTGAGCCTTGGAATGTTGCAGATCAGCTTGTGGGCGGTTTCCGCCGAGGCATCGACCATTTCCTGCTCGACCGGAGTCAAAAGCTCATTTGTTCGAGCTTTTTTCGCCACCCCCGGGGGTAGAGCGGCAAGACCGATCGGTGCCAGCATCGTAGCCATCTCCAACTTCCAGAGATGACGTTCCAGACCGAGAGCCTTGGCAACCTCCTTGGTCCAGTGCCGCACGCGTTCGCTGCGGCCGAAGCTGTCGGGGTCAATCAAGGCGAGCACATCGGTCAGCACCTTGATGCTGCCTGCGAGCGTCTTGTTCAAGAGGTCACGTTCGGCGGTGACCAGCTGATATTGCTCAAGGCCGGCATCCAGCCCGGCGGCCAGTACCTCGGCTGCACAAGGCTTGGTGAAAAAACGGAAAATATTGCCATGGTTGACCGCGTTCATGGCCGTCGTGAAATCCGCTTGACCCGTAAGCATGATCCGAACGGTATCCGGCGCCTTCTCAGCGATATCGGCTAGAACCTCAATACCCGTCCGGCCGGGCATGTTCATGTCACAGACCACCACGGCGATAGGGCCTCGTTCCTGAAGCAGAGCGAGCCCCTCGTCACCGCTCGTTGCCAGGACCAGGTCGAGGCGCCGGTGCAGTTGACGCCGAAGGCCAAGGAGAACGTTTTCCTCATCGTCGATGATGAGAATACGGCCTTTCAGCTTGCTCGCTGGTCTTGTTGCCATGATCAGGCGTCCTGCAGTTCCGCATGCCGACGCGGACTGGCTCCCCATGACGTCGACCAGCCGTCGATATCGACGTCGAGGCCCCAGTAAGCGAGCAGCAACTTGCCAAGCGCTTGCTGCCCGTCGGAATCCAATGTTTCCGGCGTCTCGATCGCGGCCAGCGGACCGGCAAGAGACATCATCGCCAAGGTCTTGGAATCGATCGCCGCCCCCGATGCGTCAGTCGTCGATTGAGCCGGCGTAATAAGCTCTCTGGCCCCTTCGTTCAAACTGACAACCGCCGCTTCACCTTCTTCAACCGAACCATCCACCGGACGGAATAGCTCGACGTCGTCGAGAAGGCTTATCATGATATCAGCACCAAGGATGGGCACGGCCCTCCTTGGATCGAGCGTTTTGGTGGGAGGCCCGAAAAAGGCGGCGTTGACGAGGCGCAGAACCTGGATCGACATTGCGATATCGGAACTGACGATCGCGCTGACCTTTTCCAGATCCGCAGGCGTCTCCGCCAAAGCCTCGCGAAGTGCCAGGATAGTTGCCGACGGCGACGGCAGCCGCCGATGACCACCAAGCTTCGTGCAGATCGCTCCTTGGTTGCTATCTTGCCCAACCTGTCGGATGCGCTGCAGTGCCTGTTCCAGCAGTTTTGGGTCGCAAGGCTTGGCGAGAAATTGGTGGGCCGGACGCACGGCTCGCAAGATAGCATCGAGCTCTGCGTGGCCGGAGAGTACCAGCCGCGCTACGGCTGGATGACGCTTTGCAACCTCGTTCAGAAGCGCAGCGCCATCCATTTCCGGCATTCTCATATCGGAGACGATCACGGTAAAGTCAGCGTCCTCCAGGAGCGCCAAAGCTTCCGCGCCGGAGTTCGCGAAACTCATATCCCAGTCGTGACGCAGACTTCGCAGCATGCGCCTGAGTCCGCTAAGCACCAACGGCTCATCGTCCACGAACAAAGCACGTTTCTTCATGCTGCGTCCTCCTCTTGAGGTGCAGCCGCACTTGCATTCATTTCGATGGGCAGGCGAACGGTAAAGCGTGTGCCTTTATCGACCTCGGTCCAAAGCTCTATGTCGCCATCATGCTGCTCTGCCACGATGTTTCGCGAGATTGCCAGGCCTTGGCCGCTTCCCTCTCCCGCTTCCTTGGTTGAGAAGAATGGTTCGAAGACGCGTTGGCGCACATCTTCCGGGATGCCCGTACCGTTGTCGGCAAATGCAACCTCGATGTTGCCGTTTCGTTCCGACGTTTTGATGGTAATCAGCCCGCGGGGCAGATCGGGCTTTGCCTTGATGGCATGGGCTGCATTAACGATCAGGTTCAGCCAGACTTGGCTCAGCTCACCGATATGACATGCGATTTTTGGTAAAGTCGGATCGAGAGAAAGCTCGAGATCCGCATCATATTTCCATTCATTTCGGCAGATCGCCGCGGTCATATCGATGGCCTGATTGATGTCGGCCATTTCCTTTTCCGTCGAGCCTCTACGCGCAAAGGTCTTCATCGCGGAGGCGATTCGCGCCACTTGCTGGATTCCGGAAAGCGATTGCTCAATCGCGCCTGGAAGTTCTTCTCGGAGAAAATCGAGTTCGGCGTCCTCGATCGCTTCGGCAACTGTATTCGTTTCGCTTTCCAGGACATCAGCGGCGATAGCGGCATCATACAGCATCGCATAGCGCTGGAGCAGTCGATCGATCGACGCAAAGCTGTCACTGATGAATTGAAGATTGTCGCCGATAAACTGGATAGGCGTGTTGATTTCGTGAGCGATTCCACTCGCCATGGTGCCAAGTGTCTCGAGCCTAGCGTTATGAGGACGCACCGACACCTGATCAGAATGAGCGGCCATCTTGTCTCCTCCTCAGTACTGAGGCTTCGTCGCCTTACTTTCTTATGTTATTCTCAAAACATTTATAATTGTTTAAACCGAACAAACTCGAAAAATGCAGTTTGATTACATTCATTTTGGAAGAATTAATAAATAATTTCTTTTGTCTTGCTGGAGAGAAATAATGTCCAGAACCGCCTCCTAGAGCATTTTCCGATCAAACGGAACCAGCTCTCTCCCCTCCCAACCACCCGCAGAATCCCGACCATATCGGGCGGTTGGGAGGGGAGAGGGCTGGCGTTGACGTCATAAGGTCGAATGGGGCCCGGTCTATGAGTTCGACGAGTACTGTCGGCGATCCCTTCGCAATCCTTTCGGACAGCGGCTGTTTGCGTCAGTCGAACAGGAACTTGGCACATGGTCGGCCGCGGCGAGGAGAGGGTTGAAAAGGCCGGCCAGCGGCAACAAAGGCGGCATCATCGAGACCCGTCAAATGCTTGGATGAATGGGCCGCAATTCCCACGCAATGTATCCGGTCAAGACACTCTCGATGTCGACAAATGATGCTCATCAATCGAGCAGGGAGCGATTAAGGCCGAAAAGGAGGCCACATCCAAGGCTTTTCCGAACAGATAGCCCTGGCCGAGCTCACACCCCAGATCGAGTAGGGCAGAACGTTGCTCAGGCCGCTCAATCCCCTCGGCAACGACGGTCAGATCGAGCTTTCCGGCAAGTTCAAGCATGGCGCGTACGAAGGCCAGATCGCGCTCGTCACGATCGATCTCCTTGACGAAGCATCGATCAATCTTCAATCGATCAATCGGCAGATATTTAAGGTAGGCCAGGCTGGAGTAACCCGTACCGAAATCGTCGATTGCCAGCGTCACACCAAGTGCGCGAAGCTTTTCGAGTGTCTGGATTATCGACGTCGGATCATGGATCAAAACGCTTTCAGTCAGTTCGAGGGTGAGGTTCCGAGGGGAAAGTCCACTCTCTTCAAGAGCGCTTTGAACGTCGGCGATCAAGCGCCCTTCGACGAATTGCGTCACGGAAACATTCACCGAGACCCAGCCGTCAAACCCGAAATGACGCCACCCCTGAGCATCTTGGCAGGCGGCTCTCAGCATGAGCCGGCCAAGGTCCGGCATCAGCTCATATTGCTCAGCGACGGGTATGAATACGGACGGCGGAATCCATCCGTCGACCTGATGCTGCCATCGAGCAAGAGCCTCCGCCCCGAGGATCTCTCCCGTGCGCAAGTCCACGACAGGCTGAGAGAAGGCTTGGAGGCTGTTGCAGCGCAAGGCATTTCGCAGCCGGTCCACGATGAGCGCCTGACGGGAGGGGACTCCATCGGCCGGATCGGGCAAGGCTTCGTTCGAGTCTGGCGGACAAAGCTGCAAGCCCGCATCAATCGCCTCGATAAGATCGTCGCGTGGGCAAGGCTTCTTGAGGTAACGAAAGACACGCCCCCGATTGATCGCGTCGATCGTCGCGTTCATATCGGTATTGCCGGTCAGCATGATCCGCGTGGCGTTCGGCGCAAGTTCGGCTGCGTGAACGAAGAAATCGATGCCGTTCATGCACGGCATCGACATGTCGCTGACGATCACTTGGACATCAGCACCCTGCTCAAGAAGGTCGAGTGCCGATGCCCCATCACCTGCCGTCACGACATCGAAGCGGCTGTGGAGCAAGCGTCGATAAGCCATCAATTGCTCGGGAACATCATCGACCAGTAAGATTCTTGCCATGGACGAATAATAGCCAAGCTTACTCAACGAACTATTAAAACCCGTCGAGACAAAAGAAGAATCGGCGTCGCTTAATCAAATTTTTAACAAAATAGTCGACCATCGCCCATCAAATGCAGACGACGTTCTTCTTGAAAAACGATAGAAGGAGGGTGGGTTCATGAAAGGCATCGTCTTTAGCGAATTTTTAGAGATGGTAGAAGACCGTTTCTCGCCAGAAGTGGCGGATCTGATCATCGAACAGGCTGATCTCCCGTCTGGCGGGGCTTACACTGCTGTTGGAACCTATGATCACGCAGAGATCGTCGCTCTCGTTCTACAGCTCGAAAAAGAGACAGGTGTAGAGCTCTCCGCGTTGCTGCACGCTTTTGGAAGGCACCTCTTCACACGCTTCGTTGAAGGGTTTCCCCATTTTTTCGAAGGCCAGAACAATGCCTTCAGGTTTCTTGCTCAGGTGGAAGACTATATACATGTGGAAGTGAAGAAGCTCTACCCCGACGCTGAGCTGCCCTCGGTCGTCGCTACGATGGATGGAGCCGAGCGCATGACCATCGTCTATCGTTCCGACCGGGCCATGGCCGATCTAGCTCACGGCTTGATCGAAGGGTGCATCGATCACTTCGGTGAGGCGATCGACATTGACGTAACCGACCTGTCGAGTGATGCGGGGCGTCACGTGCGGTTCGAGCTGGCCCTCGCTGCTTAGGTGGGCCCATGGAGGATAATAAGGCGCAGGAGCGCTGGCAGCGGAGGCTGGATCGGGAGCGACAGGCACGAAAGCAGGCTGAAACACTGCTGGAGCAAAAGAGCCTGGAACTCTACCAGGCCAACGAGGACCTGAAAGGCGCTGTCGGAGCGCTCGAGGCCAGCTCTTCGCGTCTCGCAGCGATCCTCGATCACACCTTCGCCGGCATATTCGTGGTCGACGAGCAAGGATGCATGATCGAAGTCAATCGAGCTGCCAAGGCGATGTTCGGTCGGACCCGAGACAACGTTGTTGGAGCCCGTGTGCAGGATTGGATGGATCCGCAATCATGGGCGGTTTGCGAGACCGCCGAAGCAAGCCGGATCGAAGCTGACGGATGCCAGCGGTCGGAAGTCTGGCATGAGGTTCAAGGGCGCCGCGCCGATGGGTCGTTTTTCCCGCTCGAGTTCGTGATCACCCGACTGGATTTTTCCGAGAGCCATCATCAGATTTGGATCCTTCGCGACCTAACAAAGCAGCACGAAGCCGAAGCGGTTCAGAAAGCCCTGGAGCTGGACTTGCAGCGAGCGCAGAAGCTCGAAGCCCTCGGTACCATGGCCGGTGGTGTGGCTCATGAGATCAACACACCAGTACAATTCATCGGAAGCAATATTGCCTATCTGCGCGACGTCTTCGACGATCTCTTGACGGTCATCGGCAGCTATCGAGATCTCCGATCCTCCGCACTTGCCGGCGCCGATCTGACCGCCGCTCTGGCAAGGACCGCACAGTCGGAGGAGGACGCCGATCTGGAGGGCCTCGTCGCGGACATTCCCGACGCGATTGCGCAGACCGAGGAAGGCGTTGCCAGAGTTTCAAAAATCGTTCAGGCAATCAAGGAATTCGCTCATTCAGGTGGGGACGAGCAGACGTCCATTGATGTCAACCGTACCATAGAAAGCATGATCGAAGTCAGTCGCGGAGAATGGGGAGACATAGCCGATGTCGAAACCCGCTACACCGAAAATCTGCCACCGATCAGTGGCGATCCCGGCAAGTTCAGTCAGGTGATATTGAATCTGCTCGTCAATGCAGCTCATGCTATCGAGCAACAGAGCGCATCGTCAAAAGGACGGATCGAGATCGATACACACCTCGATGGGCGCAGCGTAACAATAGAGATCAAGGATGATGGTTGCGGTATTCCGCAACATCTGCACGAACGCATCTTCGAGCCGTTCTTCACGACCAAGGATGTCGGAAAAGGGACCGGACAAGGATTGGCCCTCAGCTACAAGACGGTGACTGAGCATTTGGAGGGAACGATCAGTCTTTCTTCCAACGTGGGCCACGGAGCATCCTTCATCGTTCGCGTTCCAGGCAGTTTTGGCGTTCAGTAGCGAGCGTCTGGACATCTTCCGCCTTTGGCGCCAGAAACGGCTTGTTCGTTCTGAAATTTCATCGAAAGGATCTCTGACGGCTTTCTTGCCGTGCCTGGTCTGCGGATGGTCGTAGCGGTGGCAGGCGCAAAGTGTTTTCGCGGAGGAGGTTGAGATGAGAAGAGACCTCTGCGCCGTTTGTGAGCCTACAAATGCTTTCGCAATGCTGGCGGGTGCCCGCCATGGATCTCTTGGGAAGCGTTCGGGTGTCCAAATTCTTGCGCCCGTGAATGCAAAACCGCGATTGCAGCTGGAACATGTACAGAGCGATTTGCCGGGGAATTACCCAGTTCGGGCGCAAAACCTAGAGATATGCTGTACCTGTTCGAGCTTACCCACCCACGCAGAGTGCAAGCAAACTGATTATGTTTCTGAGAAAAATCGTAGGCTTGAGTGGTGGGCGCTACTGGGATTGAACCAGTGACCCCTACGATGTCAACGTAGTGCTCTCCCGCTGAGCTAAGCGCCCACTATGGCTCTTACCTAAAGCGAAATTGAGCGCATTTCAACCTCCTCTGTGACTGATCACGGTCGCTTTTGCGCTCTTGCAGCTATTGAGGCGTTGTGGTGTGATTTGAGCGTCGACTGAAGGTAATTGCCATTTCCATGACAGCCGAGCTCGGTTCGCCCATTGAAATCGTCCTGCCGGAGCGAGGCTCGGTGCCTGTTGTCGTGTCATCGCCCCATAGCGGCCAGCTTTATCCGCCGAACCTGCTGCGCGACGTGCGCCTGAACGTGAACCAGTTGCGAAAGCTGGAAGACGCTTTTGTCGACCGCCTGTTCGATACGGCCCCCGGCCTGGGCGCACCCTTCCTCCATGCCCGCTTCGCCCGCGCTTTCGTTGACGCCAATCGCGGCCCCTATGAGTTCGACCCCGCATTGTTCGATGAACCGCTGCCGGCCTATGTCGTCCAGGACTCGGCTAAGGCAAAAGCGGGACTTGGCACCATCCCGAGCCGCATTGGCGGCCAGAATATCTATCGCTCGAAGCTCACCCTGGAAGAGGCCGAGAGGCGCATTCGCCTTGCCTATTGGCCCTATCACCACGCTTTGCAGCGATTGATTGACCAGGGGCGCTCCCGCTTTGGCAAGGTCCTGCTGCTGGATTGCCATTCCATGCCGAGTTTCAGCGCCAATGGTGCTCTTTCCAATGGATCGTTTGGCAGCAGCATGATCGACATTGCACTTGGCGACCGGTTCGGTAGCAGCTGCGCACCGTCGATCATCTATCACGCCGAAACTTTCCTGCGCGCCAAGGGCCTGAGAGTCGCACGCAATCGTCCCTACGCCGGCGGCTATATCACGACCCACTATGGACAGCCCGATAGCGACATTCATGCCCTCCAGATCGAAATTCGGCGCGGCCTGTACATGAATGAAAGCACCCTTTGTCTGCACAGAAATATCGCCGGCATCAAAGCGGTTGTTCAGGAGTTGCTGACCTGGCTGGCCGAGCTGATGACAGATCTCACCCAACCAGGGCATGCCGACGTTCTGCCGAGTCTGGATCGCCGATAACGCCACGGCTCAACCGTTAACCGTTCCTTTACCAGGCTCCGTAATAATGCGCCGATGGCAACCAAGCTGCACCGGATTCGGAGCGTCTGGCTCCTTTTATTTTTCCTGACACTAGGCTCGACCGTCCCGGCCGAAGCCAGTGTCCGTACGGTATGCTCTGCTCATGCCGCTCAACAGGAAAAAGCCGAACGTATTCCGCCTGGGCTGGTGCATGCCGTTGCCCTCGCCGAATCGGGACGGTGGCTGGAGGGAGACAACAGCACGAAACCCTGGCCTTGGACGGTGACTTCAGGAAAGGACAGCTTTTATCTTTCCTCCAAGGAGGAAGCCATCGCAAAAGTCGAGGAACTGCAGGCAAACGGGCGCACGAATATCGACGTCGGCTGTATGCAGATCAACCTCCACTATCATCCGGATGCCTTTTCAACCCTCGAAGACGCTTTTGATCCCGATCAAAACGTCGCCTATGGCACGAAGTTTCTCAAAGGCTTGAGAAACAAGACTCGATCCTGGGGCAAAGCGACGGCCTTTTACCACTCGCAGAACCGGGCACGCGGCATCGCCTATCGAGACAAAGTCTACAAGCTCTGGCGGAAGCTCCGCCGTCGACCTGTCGTCTCTGCTAGCCGAGTAGATACTCCCTCGGCACAGCGAGACGGCACACAGAAGCTCTTCAAAGACAGGGTCAAACGGCCCCTTATTTCAAAGCGCCCATCTCCACTTTGGAAACGAGACGCTATTCCTATCCTGCGCGGCGGCTAGAGCGCTTTTCGATCTTTGGGATGTGTCGGTACATTAGAGCATTTTCAGATCAAACGGAACGAGCCCACTCCCCCTCCCAACCACGCGCTGGATCCCGACCCTATCGGGTGCTTGGGAGGGACAGCGGGCTGGCGCTGACTTCATAAGGTCGAAAAATGCTTTAGTGGCATGACCGCACCATTTGATTCTCGTCAGTCTGAACAGTGATTCGAGCCGATTCCAAGATCGCTGTCAGCCATCCGAAAGCGCACCAAGATAAGTATCGGGTGATTAGATAGGGCATCAGCCCAGGACCGAACCGGCCGAACTTTACCCTAATCCGGTCCCGAAAACGTCATGACGCCGTCATCGATCGGCGCTTTGATGAGAGCTTTTCTATCGACGGAGTAGCTCTGCGGGTTGATCCAGGGTGCGCGGTCGCCTTGGCGGGGAAGCTTCGGCAAGGCACGCGCGATGTAACCGGACGAAAAGTCTTCGATGAGCGGGCGCTTTGCCATATGTCGATCCGTGGCGCGGAGACGGGGGACGCAAACAGTGCTATCGGTCGCCCGCATATGGTTGAGCAGCCGGCACACATATTCGGCAATCATGTCTGCCCTCAAGGTCCAAGACGCATTGATGTATCCGAAGATCGACACCATGTTGGGCACGTCGGAATACGCTACCCCCTTATAAGCCCAGCGTTCCGGAAAGTTGATCGGCTCACCATCAATCAGAAAGTCGATGCCGCCTCCGGCCATGACGGTTAAGCCCGTGGCAGTAACAATGATGTCCGCTTTGAGCACGGGTCCGGAATGAAGCTCGATACCGGATCGTGTGAACGTCTTGATCTGGTCGGTCACCACAGAGGCCTTGCCGCTTTTTAGAACGCTGAACAAGTCGCCATTCGGGATGAGGCAAAGGCGTTGATCCCAGGGGTTGTAGGCCGGGCAGAAGTGGGTCTCGACGTCAAAAATGTCGCCCAGGCCTTTACGCGCTCGATCAAGGATGAATTTTCGGACTTTTTCCGGTGAGGTTCGGGTTTTCCGGTAGAAGAACTCGGAGATCTTGATGTTTTTCCATCGTGTCAGCCGATTGGCGATGCTCTTAGGAAGCACCTGGAGAAGCCGATTGGCAATCACATCCCTATCAGGCATCGCCACGACATAGCTCGGCGAACGCTGCAGCATCGTCACATGCGCAGCGGTTTTGGCCATAGCCGGCACTAGCGTGACCGCTGTCGCTCCGGAGCCGATAACCACGACGTGCTTGCCATCATAGTCGAGCTGATCAGGCCATTGCTGGGGATGAACGATGTCACCCTCGAACGACTCGGCCCCCGGAAAGTCGGGTGTGTAGCCGCTTTCGTAGCTGTAATAGCCAGAGCAAATGAAAAGGAAGCCACATCTAAATGTGACCTCCCGGCTTCTCTTGCTGTCTTTCGCGGTGATGGTCCAGCGTTTTTCCGAACCAGACCATGACGCATCGGTGACCTGGTGCTGAAAACGAATGTTCCTGTCAATGCCGTATTCGACCGCAGTTTCTCGAATATAGGCTAGGATCGAGGGACCGTCGGTGATGGATTTTATGCCCGTCCATGGCTTGAAGCTGTAGCCAAGGGTGTGCATGTCGCTATCCGATCTTATGCCGGGATAGCGGAAAAGATCCCAAGTGCCGCCAAGACTCTCACGACCTTCAAGAATGAGGTAACGCCGATCCGGACATTTGTCCTGAAGATGGTAGCCGGCACCAATACCCGAGATACCCGCCCCGATGATGATCACATCCACATCGTCTATGATCTCGCTCATGGGGCCACCCTGAAGAAAGTCGGAGAAGCATCGTGAAAGTCGAAAATTCCAATTCTTTATTGATCTTATTATCGAGATATTTCAAGCCGCTGAAGCTTATCTCCGTACTCGGGCTTGAGGGGATCAGCAAACGAAGAACTCAAGGCCTTCACACCGTCGAGGGCAACTAGACCTTGTAAAGCCTTCCGTGAACGCGGGCGAAAGGGTGCCGACATGGACCGATTGTTCCATATCGACACAGCTGGGGCGCCGAGGCGACCAAGCTTGCACTTGATCCGCCAGCACAATGATGACAACGTGCATTCAGCGCTTGGCGTCCAGGATGGCGCGATCATTTAGACAATCTAGGGAGACAAAACAGATGGGTAGATATGCGCGCGAACTTGCTGCCGGCATTGCCGTCAGCGCGCTGATGGCAACATCGGCACTGGCCGATTCCGTGACCATTCGGGTTCAGTCGGTCATCCCGGCCAAGGCCGACGAAGTCCATATGCTCAACGATTTTGCCAAGGATGTTAGCGATCTCACCAATGGCGAGGTGACGATCGAGGTCCTGCCCGCCGGCGCCGTTGTCGGTGTCAAGGAAACCCTTGATGCGGTTGACAAAGGGCTCATCGAGGGCGGTTTTGCCTGGACCCATTACTGGTCCGGCAAGCATCCTGCAGCCATGCTGTTCGGCTCGCCCGTGGCTGGAGCCGGTGTCGGCATCGATAACATCGCCTTTCTCTCCTGGTTCCAGTATGGCGGCGGCAAAGAGCTCTATGAGCGCCTCTGGGACGAAATGGGCGTCAATGTGAAGGGCTTCATGCTGCAACCGGTCGGACCGGAAGCGCTCGGCTGGTTCAAGGAGCCGATCGAGTCCATGGAGGACTTCCGGAAGTACCGCTTCCGCACCCCTCCGGGCATCCCTGGCCAGACGTATAACGATATCGGCGTCGCTGCCGTCGCCATGGGTGGTGGTGATATTCTCCCGGCCCTGGAAAAAGGCACGATCGATGCAGCCGAATGGTGCTGCCCGAAGCCTGACAGCGTGTTCGGCTTTCAAAAGGTCCTGAAGCACTATTACCTCCAGGGCCTGCACCAGGTGGTGGTGAACGCCGACCTCTACATCAATGGCGATGTTTATGATGGTCTGACCGACCTGCAAAAGAAGGCCCTCGAGGTCGCGGCCAATGCGTCCTTGTCCAAGGCGATGAGCTATCGCATCTACGAGAACGGCAAGGCACTCAAGGACCTGGTCGACAATCACGGCGTCCAGCTCCACGACACGCCGGCGGACTACTTCAAGGAGTATATGGACGCCGCCCGCGCCAGCCTCGAGAAGAATGCCGAGGAGAACGAATTCTTCGCCGAGGTCTGGAACTCACAGAAGGAGTTCGCTGAGGTCGCGGTGCCCTTCTGGGCGGGTGCTCAGGCATCCAACGCCAATCTCGGCAAGGCCTTCGCCGACAGCCTCAAATAACGGCCGCCAGCCGTTGGTTTGACTTGCCAGGCAAGGCGGATGTCACGGTGACATCCGCCTTGCTGCAGGTGGCTGTTGGAAGCGTGAGGGCGCATGGCTGAAGTTCCAGAAAAACTCGATATCTCGGACGAGCTTATCGCCGAGCGCAGGGGCGGTGAGCC
Source organism: Geminicoccaceae bacterium (assembly GCA_965204405.1). Classification (GTDB taxonomy): domain Bacteria; phylum Pseudomonadota; class Alphaproteobacteria; order Geminicoccales; family Geminicoccaceae; genus JANQPX01. The sequence goes on along the minus strand of CBDBEN010000005.1, from coordinate 1,006,504 downwards.
GGGCGATCTTCCGGACGACATGGATCCCCGGATGCGGACGGTCATCACCTGGCTTGATGTGCTCAGCCTCTGGGTCGGCCGGATCGCCTGCCTGCTTCTCATCCCGCTGGTGGTCGCCATGGTCTGGGAGGTGGTGGCAAGGAAGCTGTTCATCGCCCCGACCTTTTGGGCCTATGACACCACCCGGATGCTCGGCGGCGCGCTGTTCATGCTGGGGGCCGGCTATGCCTTAATGCGCGGCGTCCACATCCGCGCCGACTTCCTGTACCGCCTTTGGCAGCCCGCCACGCAGGCGCGGGTCGACGCCCTTCTCTATGTCGTGCTGTTCTTTCCCGGCATGATTTTCTTCTTCTATATCGCCGCGGACTACACGCTCGACGCCTGGCTGAAATGGGAGCGCTCCATGGATACGGCATGGATGGCCCCTGTCGCCCCTGCCCGCACCGCCATGCCGTTGGGTGCTTTGTTCCTCATCCTGCAGGGCGTCTCCGAACTCCTGAAATGTTTCTACACGATCAAGCATAACAGGTGGCCTTAGTGGTGCGGTTCGATAAGACAGCGACAAAACTTGGCCGCAATCCGTCGATCACGGCGACTGCGCAAGGGAACGAAATGATGTGGTCACACCACCCAATGATGTGGTCATACCACTGATGGCGCCGGAACTCATTGGCGTCATCATGATCGCGGTCATGCTGTTCGCGATCTTCGTCGGCTTTCCGATTTCCTTTACCCTTATTTTTCTAGGCTTCGTCTTCGGTGCCTGGGGGTTTGGCGCCGATCTCGTCTTCTATCTGATGGCGCTGCAGTTCAACAATGTGATGCTGGAACAGACGCTGGCCGCAGTACCCCTGTTCGTGTTCATGGGCATCATGATGGAGCAGGCGGGCCTGATGGAGCGCCTGTTCCGCGCCGTCCAGCTCATGCTCGCCTCGACGCGGGGCTCGCTCTATATAGCCGTGCTGTTCGTCTCCACCATCTTCGCCGCCGCCACCGGCATCGTCGGCGCGTCCGTGACCATCCTTGGGATCATGGCGGCCAAGACCATGAACCGCTCCGGCTACGACGTGAAGCTCGCCGCCGGCACGATCACCGCGGGCGGCACCCTCGGCATCCTGATCCCGCCATCGATCATGCTGGTCGTCATGGGACCGGTGCTCGAAGTGCCGGTGACCGATCTGTTCGCCGCGGCCATCATCCCCGGCATCATGCTCGCCTTCTTCTACACCGCCTATGCGTTGATCCGGTGCTGGCTCAACCCGGAACTCGGCCCGCCGCTGCCCGAAGACGAACGCCCCAACGACTGGGCGGTCGTCGCGCGAGAATTCTTTCTCGGACTCGTGCCGCCCGCGGCCCTGGTCGGGTTTGCGCTCGGCTCGATCCTGTTCGGCTGGGCCACCCCCACCGAGGGCGCCGGCTGCGGCGCGTTCGGCGCCTTTCTCCTGACCCTCGCCTACCGCCAGATGACCCTGCCCAGGTTCTACGAGGCCCTGATCAAAACCCTGGAGATCAGCGTCCTCATCCTCTTCCTGGTCGCCGCCTCCAACTTCTTCGGTGCCGTCTTCTCCCGCCTCGGCACCCCCACCATGCTGACCAACCTGCTCCTGCAATGGGATCTCTCCCAGATCCAGGTGCTGATCATCATCATGGCGCTGATCTTCCTCCTTGGCTGGCCGCTGGAATGGGTGCCGATCGTGCTGATCATCGTGCCGATCCTGATCCCCGCCCTGGAGCAGTTGGACGTCAACCTCACCTGGTTCGGCATCCTGGTCGCGGTCAACCTCCAGACCGCCTGGCTATCGCCGCCCGTTGCGCTATCCGCCTACTTCCTGAAAGGCGTGGTGCCCGAATGGGACCTGAAGGACATCTATATCGGCATGATGCAGTTCATGGTGATCCAGCTCATTGGCCTCATCATGATCCTCACCTTCCCCCAAATCGCCCTCTGGCTACCCGCCTACATCTACGGGTAGCGTGCCGCTACGGGCTTCATTTGACGGTGCTTTTGGACTGACCGGGGCGCTCAATTCCCGAAGGATTGAGCGCCTCCGCGCCTGTTGGTATCGAGGCTAGAGTGTGTTTACGCGGTGCCAGCCCTCTCCCCCGCCCAACCACCCCAACGTACCGACCATATCGGGTGGTTGGGCGGGGGAGAGGGCTGGATCGGTCTGTTCCGGAAATGCTCTAAAAAACTCCCAGGCTTTTTCTTAGAATCTCCAAGTATCTTATCGGCGAAGACTTCTCAGTTTTTCCGAATATTAAGTGTAGTTTCGCCACGTCCAGACCTGCAAATGTGGCGCAAATGCAAAGGAAATATTTTTTCTACTTATAGGCGAAAAAAGACTTGAATAATTGCGCTTTAATGGTGTTGTATCCCTCCATGGATTGTCAATAAACGCCGGCCCGAGAGAATCTCAAAGGAAACTTGGGCGGGTGGCAAGTGGAGAACGGCAGTGGCGCAAGCAAAGACGTTAGGTTGGGTTCTTGGTTCGACAAGCTTGGTTGGAGCCATGTTCCTTGGTACGCCGGTGATGGCGCAGTCTGCGGATCTCTTCGTCAAGGCGAGCGTCAACGGGGCCTGCTCCGTGACCGGCGCAACACTGGACTTCGGGGCCTATAACGGCGCCCGAAAGGACATCTCCGTGCCGATCGGCTTCAGCTGCAGCGGCCCGACCAACCTTTCGATTTCGCTGGATGGCGGGACGGTGGGCGATCCCAATGGCCGGCTGATGGACAATGAAGATTTCACCAGCCAGATCAGCTACCAGCTCTTTCGCGATTCGGCGCGCACCAAGATCTGGGGCGTCTTCCCGCAGAATTCGGAAGACTTCAACTTGGCGACCAACGGCACGCCGACGGTCTTCGGCCGGATCGAAGCGGGGCAATCACCGCTGCCGGGCAACTACTCGGACAAGGTCCTGATCACGCTGACCACCAATTAGCGCCAAGCGCTGCACCCCGACTTTCGGCTTCACCTCAACATCGAAGAGAGCACCAGATGAAGCTTCGTTGGCCAGCATTAGCGGTTTTGAGCCTGCTCGCCCTCGGCACGGCCGAGGCGGGCACGCTCAAGGTATCACCGATCAAGGTGACGCTCTCGGCGGATGGTGAGAGCAAGGTGATCCACCTCACCAACCCGGATTCGCGGTCGACCCTGGTTCAGGTGCAGGCCGTCGAATGGGCCGCAGCCGATGATCTGGATAATGCCAAGCGGGCCGAGGAGATCCTGGCGATGCCGCCGATCTTCGAGCTTGGGGCGAACAGCGAACAAGTGATCCGGCTCGCGATGCGCTCCCCCGACCCGGTTTCGGTCGAAAAAGCCTATCGGCTCCTGATCACCGAGGTGCCCGACGAAATCAGCGCCGGCGGCATCTCGTTCGCCGTGCGCCTGAACATCCCGCTTTTCGTGAAGCCGAAAGGAGCGAAACCCCAGCCGTCATGGCGCTTCGGCTACACCCCGTCCGGCGACGCGGAACTGGTGCTCACCAATCACGGCAACGCCCACCTGATGGTGAAGTCCCTGGCCTTGCGCGGCGCCAGTGACCAAAAAACCCTTTTCGAGACCGACCAGTTCGCCTACGCGCTGGCCGGCACCCAACAACGCTGGTCCCTCGGACAAGGCCGGCAATTCCTACCCAAGAGTCTCGAAGTCCATGCCGAGACCCATCTTGGCCCCCAGCAAGCGCCGGTGATGACCCCATGAGACATCCCGTTCTCGCATCATCGGCGGGTGCATAACAACGAAACTGAACTAGGCATTAACTTGCGTTAGGAGAACTAGAATGTTGAAGAAGCTCTATGGTCCGATGGCCGCTGGTGTTGCAGCGCTGGTCGGCATTACCGCAATGACCAACAGCGCAGCGGCCGATGGCGTCATTGGCGTTAGCGTCGAGGTTGTCCAATCGGCCACAACCTGCACATTTGCCGCAAGCCAAAACATCGCCTTCGGCGCCATCGGCACGACGACGCCTGCGACCCCGCCAGCAACAGGACAAGGTAAGATTACCTTTACTTGCGATGGTGACGAGAACATCCGGCTTGACATGGTCGATGGCGGTCTTCAGAGAACGCTGATTGACCCCACAACAGCTACTAATGACCTAAATTACAACCTGCTCAAGCCTGTTGACGATTCCGCAACTGCGGCGGCCTCCGCTGCTATCTGGGGCATCGGTGCTACCGACGGATTTTCAACATCAGTTACTGCAAATGCTCCAAAGAGTCTGAATGTCCATGCTGCGCTAGCCGCTGGCCAGACCGCTTCAGTTGCTACCTATAGCGAGAACGTCACCGTCACGATTTTTATATCGGCGTAAAGACAACTGATATCTACTATGAGAGTGTCGCCGGATAACTCCGGCGACACTTTGCATCTGAACTTATTGCTTATAGGTTGCTGATATGTCTAGATTATCTCGAATAGCTGCCGCTGCAGTGATATTTTCTTCAGTATCTGTCGATGCCATCGCTTTTACTGTCAAGCCAACACGGGTTTACATGAAATCCGAGGCGGGTGTCGAAGTAATCAATATCTCGAACCCACGCAAAACGGCGACAACGTTCAGTGCAAGAGTCTTTGAATGGGCGAAATCAACTGAGCCTGATCAGGGCCAGCCAACAGATGACCTTATGGTCGTCCCACCCGTCTTCGAGGTCGATCCACTGGGTCAACAGGTCATACGCATCGCGGCCCGAGGCGCGATAGCGGAAACATCCGAGAAAACATATCGCCTCACCATTCAAGAAGTTCCTTCGGAAGTGAATAACGAAGAAGGAGTGAATTTCAACTTCAGCATTAATATGCCGGTCTATGTCACTCCGAGCGGCGCTGAGCCCATTGCCGTTTGGCGGTTGGAGAAAGCCGGTGAGAACGGCGTTTCACTCGCTCTCGGCAACGAGGGGACATCTCACCTGCGACTCAAGAAGCTTAGCCTCGCCAAGGTGCCGGACGGACCGCCCATTTTCAGCCTCACCGCTCCCGATGCTGTCTTCGCTGGCGAGGCCCGCGCATGGCCTCTGGACGTCGCACTTAATGACCTGAAAGGCCCTCTCAACCTCACAGCCGAGACTCAGCGTGGCCCGATCGAAGCTGTGGTTTCGCTGCCGCAGAACTAGGCTGGCCGCGGCGGTTGTTCTGGCCGCCGTTGGTTTCAGCCTGGGTGCGGCGGGTGATGGGGTTTTTGGGGCCGGGCTCGAGGGGCGTTCCGTCGAGGTCAGGGCTGCTGGAAGGCTGCTCGCCAGCAAGGCGCTGCTGGTGGATCATGACGAGCATGGTCTCGCCCTTCGCGTCCAGGATCTGGAAGAGCGCCTGCCCTCGGATTTGCCACGCCCGATCCCGGTTCTGATCGACGGCGAGCATTACATGCCGTTGTTGCCGATCCTGGTGAAGCATGTGGTGCTGGACCGGCAGCCGAGCGTGCTCGAATTCGTCGGTGTCAGCTATCCGGGCGGCCCCCAGAAGATTACTGCCGCCATCGTCGGCACATCGGTCAGCGCACCACTCCCGCCGAAACCCTTGCCGGTCACACCGCAGCCAACGGTGGCGCTCGGGGACGGCGGGGCGATCAGCTCATTGCTCGGACTCGATGCGCCGGTCGCCATCCACCGATTGGCCAAGGCTTCCAGCAGCAAGGCGGACGGCGAAACGGGCGTCGGCGACCTCTTGTCCCAAAAGAATCTAGACGGCTGGACGGTGGTGCCGACAGCCGAGGATCTGGGCGATAAGGCCGAACTGGTGCCGGTGGCCGCCGGCAAGTTCGCCGGTACCGTCAAAGGTGTGAACGCGGGCGCCACCGGCGGAACCATACGCCGCCGCGATCCCCTCGATCTGCCGCTGCTGCAGTCCGAGGAGTGGCAGGAATCGCTGACCGAGATCGTGATCAATGGCAATGTCGTCAGTGATGGGGCGTTCACCCTGCAGGGGCCGGACGGCGAGTGGGCGCTCAAGGTCGTCGATCTCAGAACCTGGCGGGTGCGCCTCGACGAGGCGCTGATCAGGACCTTCAATGGCGAGCCCTATTATCTCATCGACGACCTCGTCGACGGCGACGTCGATTTCGATGACCGGTCACTGAGCCTGAGTTTTTCGCTGTCCACCGATCGCCTCGAGGAGACCAAGCTCGACCAGACCCGTGCCTCGACGCTACCGCCGCAATCGGGCCGTGGCGCGTTTGTCGATTATGATGTGCAATATCTCACCGGTGACGGCGTGCGCGAGCGCCTGGATGCGCTGTTGGAGCTTGGGGCGTTCGACGAGATCGGCGTTCTGGTCAGCGATTTCCGCTTGGGCGATATCACCGAGGAGGCGGAGCTGGTCAGGTTGGAGACCTCGTTCACCAAGGATTTCCCGAAACAGCGCGCCAGCCTCCGGCTCGGCGATGCGGTGACGGTCGGCGGCGTGCTTGGCCGTCCCGTCCGCTTCGGCGGCGTGCAGTTCGCCAGCAACTTCTCCACCGACCCGTCCTTCATCACCTTCCCGCTCCCTACCATCGGCGGCCTCGCCGAACAGAACTCGGTCGCCGAGGTCTTTTTGGACAATACCGTGCGTGTCTCCGAAGAAGTGCCGGCGGGGCCGTTCGAGATCGACAATCTGCCGGTGGTGACCGGTGCCGGCGAAGTGCAGCTCAGGGTCACCGACCTTCTGGGCCGCGAACAATTCCTGACCCAGAGCTACTATGTCAGCCCGCGCCTGTTGAAATCCGGCCTTAGCGACTACGCCGTCGAGCTCGGCTTCGAGCGCGAGCGCTTCAATGAGAAGAACTTCGACTATGGCCGCCCGCTGATGATCGGCAGCTACAGCTACGGCATCACCAACGGTTTGACCGGCGACAGCCGCCTGGAACTGAGCGACGACCGCCAGGTTCTGGGCATCGGCGGCGCTGCCCTGCTCGGCCCGTTCGGGCTGATCAGCACAGGTCTCGTGGGCAGCCATGATGACGACGCGGGCGGCGGCTACGAGGTATTCGCGGATTATGAATACCGCGCCTCCAACTTCAACATCGGCCTGCGCACCGAGTATGCCCACGAAAATTTCCGCCAGATCGGCCAGGACAACGAGCCGATCAAGCGCACCGATCAGATTGCAGCCGGCGTCGGTCTTTCCGACTTCGGCCGCATCGGCGCGATCCTGATCAACACCGAAACCCGCGACGATCGCAACCGGCGGAGCCTGGTCGGCAATTACAGCGTGCCGCTTGGACCCGGCTCGTTCCTCTTCAGTGCCCTTCGTAACTTCGTGCCGGATGAGGAACTGGCGCTCACCGCCTCCTATTCCCTGCCCCTCTCCCCCATCCGCTCGATCACGGCGACCGGCAATTACCGGGACGAGGCGAGCGGTGCGCGCTTTCAATATAACCGCGGGCGCGGCGGATCTGACCTAGGGGCGAGCTATCGCCTGGCGACCGAGGTCGGTGAAACGCCGAGGCGCATCGACGGCACCATCCGCTACGACGCGCCCCAGGCAACCGGCACCCTGGATGCTGTCTATGTCAATGACGAGGTGACGGCGCGCGCCAATGTGAGCGGCTCGGTCGGTCTGATCGACGGTCGTCCGGCGGTTTCCCGCAGACTGGGCCGCGCCTTCGGCATGGTGGCGCTGCCGGGCCACCCCGATGTCACGGTCTATCTCGAGAACCGCGAGGTCGGGCGCACGGACGAGGACGGGTATCTGTTCCTGCCGCGGCTTAACCCTTATCAGGAGAACCGCATCCGCATCCGGGCGGAGGATCTGCCGCTGGATACCGAAATCGACAGCGAGGAGTTGGTGGCGGTGCCCTTCGACCGATCCGGCGTCAAGGTGGCCTTCAATGTCCAGACCAACCGCAGCGCCCTTGCGACCCTGCTCGATGCCGCCGGCCTGCCGCTGCCAGCCGGCATGGAGATGATCACCGAAGACGGCACGCTGGAGGCAAGGGTCGCCGATCAGGGCCTCGCTTACATCAAAGGCTCGGGCGACGGCGGCACCGACCTGGTAAGCAAGCCCGGCCTTCCCCCCCATCGCTGCCCCCTTCCCCCCATGCCGTCCGAACCCATGTCGAGCCTGGGAGAAATCCGATGCGAGTGACCGGGGCTTCATGCAGGGCAAATCAGTTCGTCGTATGCCTCGCCCTTTTCCTGGTGACACTGCAAGTCAGCTCCCCGGCCGCCGCCGGATGCCAGGCAACCATCTCGCTGATGGATTTCGGCCGGCTGGATCTGGACAGAGGCGGCCATGTGACGGGCGAGCTGACCGTTCACTGTGACGAACCCGGCGCTTTCAGCGCCATGCTCTCCCAGGGGCTCGGTGACTTCACCGGCCGAAAGATGCGCGGCACCGATGGCGCGGAACTCCGCTACAATCTCTACGTCGACCCGGCAAGACAGAGCATCTGGGGCGACGGCATCTCCGCCGGCACGCAAACGATCAAAGGCGAGAGCGACGGCCGCCGTCCCACGATCATCCCGGTCTACGGCACGGTTCCCTCGCGGCAAAGCGTGCTGACCGGACCTTACAACGACAATCTCGTGGTCACCGTGGAAAAACGCTGAGCAAGCGTTGCCGCAGCTTATGGATAATGAAAATTAACGATAAATCGTAAGCCATACTTCATCGATTTCGTATAGACCTAGCCACCAAAGTTTTCATTGCGCCGTATTTTTCCAGCGCTTGAACGAGGTGTTTGGTTGCCATGGTCCAATTTCGTCGAACAATTTTTCTTGCCGCCATGTTATTCATTTTTCTGAGCGCGTTGCCGCTGCAGGCGCAAACCAGCGCGACCCTCAATGTGACCGTTCGTGTTGTTGAAGAATGTGAAATCTCGGTGCTGTTGAAGCGAAGACTTGCCTATCTGGCACGCAAAACCGGCCGGACCGACCTTCTGCAGAACTGCTCGAGAGGGGTGGTAAGCCGCGTCAGCGAACGTTCCGTCGACTGGTCGGTGCTACAGCCCCGGGCACCTTTGCGACGGCAGCAGATCACCAGAGAACAGCTCGCCAGGAGAACGTCCGCAGGCCGTTCCGATGTCGTCCTGGTGACGATTTCCTACTGACCTGGGCCGAGAAAAGCCTGGTGCTTCAGCTAATATCAGCGCAACGATGTGATGGTGAAGAAAAGATCGATACCGGGCCGGAGCAGAAGCCGTTCCGCTTAAGCCGCCGAACGTTCCAGCCGTGTTGCGCCATTGGCACCAGTCGCCATTGCGATAGGCACCGACATGTCCCGATCATTGCCGCAACAGTAGATCCTGTGAAGTGTCGCCAACACTGCCGGTGCTTCTGCACCCGCCATGCGGTAGTAAATCGTCTGCGAGGCACGGCGGGTCTGAACCAGCCCGTCCCGCCTCAAGCGTGCGAGATGTTGTGAGAGCGCAGATTGGCTAAGGCCAATCTTGTCGACAAGATCGCCGACCGACCGTTCACCTTCCAGCAATGTGCACAGGATCATCAGGCGGTGTTCATTTCCCAGGGTCTTCAAGAGCCCTGATGCCTCTCTTGCAAGAGGCTGCAACTCTGTCGAGTCCATCCCGCATCCCCAAACCATTGGGCGTCCCCGAAGGGATTTCATGATCACGTTCACCTCACTTAATCCTGAGGCGAAATGACCTGCTGAAAAAGACATAGTCCGATCATGGCACGCTTTCCAGTGTGGATCGTTTGAACCGCGTGTGCCGGCGATCGACTGTTGCTCAGTTGCTACGATAAACCTTTGCCAACCGGCGAGGTCAGGATCCGCCAGTACCGAATGCCCAGACCAGATATCGCCCGGTGTCGAGGAATTTTGCAGGATCATAGGCATTGCCGTCGAGACGCACCTCATAGTGTAAGTGCCGGCCAGTGCTACGTCCCGTGCTTCCGATAATACCGATGACATCACGGAACTGGACTTCCTGCCCTGTCTTGACTTCAACCTTTTTCATGTGCCCGAAGCGAGTCGTGACGCCTAGGCCATGGTCTATTTCTACAGTGTTGCCATAAGGCCCCAATGGCCCGGCATGAATGACACGCCCGGGCGCCGTCGCCCGTATGGCGGAGTTGGGTGCCGCACCGAAATCGAGACCGCCATGAAAGGCCAGCTCGCCGGTGATGGGATCGCTTCTTTTACCGAACGAACTCGTGATGTTGTAATGATCCATCGGTGCGCCGAGGGGCAAGGATTGCGCCAGTGTCTGAAGGGCGGCCAGCTTCTTGATATCGCGGGTGATACCGGCAGTAGCTACTGTGCTCTGACCGTCGGTGCTGGCAAGCTGGAAGGGACCGCCCTGACCAAGCTCAGCTTCGCCTGCCCGCGCCAGCAGAACTTTGAGGTCGACACCTGTATGTGAGAATAGGTTCTCAAGGGCCTCCGCACGCCCGAGAGCCCAGTCCTGCAGCCATGTCTGAGGACCGTTACCTTCGGCCTGACGCTGCTGAAGCTCATCTTCAAGTTTGGTCAATCGCCAACGAAGTCCTTTTTCGACCCGCTCCCTGGCATCCCTCTGCTGACTAATCTCGGTCAGCTGAGCCTCTGCATTATCCAGGCGCTGTTTGAGCGTCGTCTTCTCTTCGGCGGCGGTTTCCAGAAGATTCTCGGTTTCACCGATTGAGGCTTCGAAGGCCGAGATCAAGCTTTGCACGGCCTTCTTTTGAGACGTAACCTCCGCAAGCTGCTGCTCCTGCTGTTCGACCTGACTAAGCAGCGTATGGCGCAGCGTCCGCATAGCGTGAATGGTGCCAAGCTGCTGATCACCGGCATTCTCGAGATTCTTGATCTCGTCCAGGAACGCCATCTGAGAATCCTGCGCATCTGACAACAGAGATGCATAGGCTTGCTCAAGATGTGCGACATCCTCAAACGTCTGTGCCCAGAAACTCTTCGTCTTGAAATAGGTCACCGTCGTAACGGTCAACCAGGCAGACAGACAAAAGAGCCCAAACGCCGAGACAAACGTCTTTCTATACGACCAAACCCAAGCGGCCGGGTTTGTCATTACCGGCCTAGTCAAAAACAGGCGCTTTTGCGCCTTCGCTGCCACCATCTATACCTCACCTCAAACCTGCCCCGGACGACATCGTGCTTCCCTGGACAGCGGTGCGGCGCTCATAACACCCTCAGCCTTTTTGATATCGGCTTTTTCCAAGGGCCTCGTTGTGCCGCGGATTATGTGAAGGATGGCGCTTGCCGACAAGGCCCATTTTTAGTGTCCTTCTCAAAAAAAGGTTGTGAAACACCAATATTTACGCCTTGTATTTTCCAAGTTCATTTTACACGAATGGCTTAGGAGCATTTGATCAACCAAAAGTTAATCTTTAGCAGATACTGCCAAAGGCCGGATTTGCTTCTCTCGGCCATTCTATCAAGGCGAATTCCTGCACCCGGCATTGTCCTGCAAAGGCAAGACAGGGCGTCCAGGCACGGGATGGAATGGGCTGCAATCGGGATCGAGCGTGGTGTTGTCCCAGCCTAAATGCGCTAGCATATTCTTCGGAGGTACTATGCTGGATGCGTTGTTCTCGAGGATTGATGATCAGGCTGATATGCTGGTCGATCTAACCCGCGATCTTGTCCGGATCCCGACGGTGAACCCGCCCGGTGATGCTTATGAGGCCTGCGCACGGCTGCTGGGCCAGCGTCTGGAACGTTCAGGCTTCGACGTCGGCTATATCAGAGCGAAGGACGAGGTTGGCGACAGTGATCGCTATCCCCGCACCAATGTCATTTGCAGAAAGGCGGGTTGGGCCCCGGGCGCTACGGTGCACTTCAACGGCCATATCGATGTCGTCGAGGCAGGGCTCGGGTGGACTGTCGACCCATTTGCAGGCGTGGTTCGCGACGGTCGGGTCTATGGCCGCGGCACTGCCGACATGAAGGCCGGGATTGCCGCCTCGGTGATCGCAGTCGAGGCGATTCTTGCCGAGGGGATTGCTTTTAATGGGTCTCTGGAGATTTCCGGCACGGTGGATGAGGAATCCGGCGGTTATGGCGGCGTTGCCTACCTCGCAAAGCAAGGATTGTTTTCCAAGCCCAGAGTTGACCATGTCATCATTCCCGAGCCTTTGAACGTCGATCGGATCTGTATCGGCCACCGAGGTGTCTGGTGGGCGGAAGTCGAGACGTTCGGGCGCATCGCTCATGGTTCCATGCCCTTTCTCGGAGATTGCGCGATCCGCCATATGAGTGCGTTCATGCGCATGCTTGAGCAACAGCTCATTCCAGCTCTCACCAGCCGTCGCACGGCCATGCCGGTGGTGCCGGATGGGGCGCGGCATTCAACGCTTAACCTGGCAGCCGTTCATGGTGGACTGCCGGAGCAGTATGACGGCTTGCCCAGTCCGAACGTGCCGGATCGCTGCCGGCTCCTTCTGGATCGGCGCTTTCTGATCGAAGAGGACCTCGCTGAAGTCAAAGCCGAGATCATCGCGATCCTCGATGATTTGACCCGCACCCGCCAAGGCTTTCGCTACCGGATCAACGACGTGATGGAGGTGCTGCCGACGATGACACCTGGCGATGCTGATGTGGTCCTGGCCGTTGCTGACAACATCGAGCGCGTCCTCGGAAAGCCACCGGAACTGATCGTCTCGCCTGGAACCTACGACCAGAAGCACATTCATCGCATCGGCCAGCTCCAGGAGTGTATCGCCTACGGCCCGGGCATTCTGGATCTCGCCCATCAACCCGATGAATATGTCGAGATCGAGCATCTAGTGGCCGCCACCAAAGTGATGGCAGCTTCGGCGCTGCGCCTCTTGGGCGTACCCCTCCATTGATCTGGGTTGGCCCCAAGAATCTGATCACCGACGTTTCCGGCATTCTTGTCGGCAATAGCGAAGACCACGATGCACGGAGCGGCACGACTGTCGTTTTGCCGGAACGCCAAGCGGTCTGCGCGGTGGACGTAAGGGGCGGTGCCCCCGGCACGAGGGAGACCGACGCGCTCAACCCGACCTGCCTCGTGGACAAGGTCGACGCGATTGTCCTTTCCGGCGGCTCGAGCTTCGGTATTGATGCGGCCGGCGGCGTCATGGCCTGGCTTGCCGCCCGCCGCCGCGGTTACCCGGTCGGCAAGGCTATCGTGCCAATCGTACCGTCTGCGATCCTGTTCGATCTTTCGGACAGCGCTGACCAGGGCTGGGGAGATACGCCTCCCTACCGCGAGCTGGGCAAGTCGGCCTGCAACAATGCCGGCGAATGTTTCGCCCTTGGTAACGCAGGCGCCGGTCTCGGCGCTACGGTCGGCGCGGCGTCAATTGGCCGTATGAACGGTGGCCTAGGCAGCGCCTCGATTGTGACCGCATCTGATAATCGGCCACCCGTCACGATCGCAGCACTTGCCGCGGTGAACCCCGTGGGGTCTGTCCTCATGCCCGGAACCGACGTCTTCTGGGCCTGGCCTTTCGAGCAGAACGCCGAGTTCGGAGGCTGCAGATGCCGAGCGGCACAGGCCGAGCGGCCGCTATTCGACGACCGCTTTCCCGGAGAGGCCGGCAGCAATACCACGCTGGTGGTCGTCGCCACTGATGCCGCCCTTACCAGAGCCGAAGCAAAACGGGTGGCGATCATGGCTCAGGACGGCATTGCCCGGGCCATCCGGCCCGTCCATACGCCCTATGACGGTGACACCGTGTTCGTGCTGTCGACCGGCGTTCATGAACTCCATGCTCCCGTCACCGATCTCGCCAGGTTTGGGTCGCTCGCCGCTGACTGCACCGCTCGCGCTATCGCCCGCGGTGTTTACGAAGCGGACGACTTGGATAACATCCCTTCTTATCGTAGCCTCTATGTGGATCCCCAGGGCGTTGGTGAGGAAAGCTGATATGACATTGTCTTCGAAGGGTTCTTTGACAGCCCTTGTTCTGATTGCCGCTGCGAGCCTGTTGCCGGCGGGTGCTGCCGGTGCCAAGGACCGAATTGGTCTCGGCATCCCACTGGAGCCGCCCCATCTGGATCCGACTGCCGGTGCGGCAGCTGCGATCGACGAGGTGGTCTATTCCAATGTCTTCGAAGGCCTCACCCGTATCGATCAAAGCGGCCTCGTCCAGCCAGGCCTTGCCAAGGCCTGGACCGTCAGCGACGACGGCCTGACCTATGAGTTCACCCTTGAGGAAGGCGCCCTTTTTCATGACGGCAGCACGTTCGAAGCTGAAGACGTCGTCTTCTCCCTCGAGCGGGCCATGGCCGAAGACAGCACCAATGCGCAAAAAGCTCTCTTCGAGCCCATCGCATCGGTGGCGACCGACGGCGCAGACAAGGTTGTCATAACGCTAAAGCGTCCGACCGGGCATTTCCTGTTCAATCTTGGCTGGGGCGATGCGGTGATCGTGGCGCCGGAAAGTGCCGACGACAACAAGGCCCTGCCGATCGGTACGGGCCCGTTCACGTTCGATCGCTGGGTCCAGGGCGACCGCATCGAACTCAAACGCAACGAAAATTATTGGGGCGATGCCGTCAAGCTTGAGCGTGCAACGTTCCAGATCGTGCCGGATCCGGCAGCCGCCATGGCGGCGATAATGGCGGGAGATCTGGACGCCTTTCCGAATTTTCCCGCCCCGGAGAACATGAGCCAGTTCGAGGCGGACCCGCGCTTTACCGTGAAAATCGGCACCACCGAAGGTGAAACCATCCTTGCGATCAACAACGGCAAGCCCCCTTTCGATGATGTCAGGGTGCGGCAGGCCATCGCCCATGCCATCGACCGCAATGCCATCATCGATGGCGCCATGTTCGGCTACGGCACCCCGATAGGCAGCCATTTCGCACCTCATCATCCGGCTTATGTCGATCTGACCGGCATGTATCCCTTTGACCCCGAAAAGGCGAAGGCCTTGCTTGCCGAAGCCGGTCATGGCGACGGCATCACCCTGACTTTGAAGCTGCCTCCGCCCTCCTATGCCCGCCGCGGCGGCGAGATCATCGCGGCACAGCTCGCCGAGGTCGGCATTACCGCCGAGATCATCCCGGTTGAATGGGCACAGTGGCTAGAGCAAGTGTTCAAGGGCAAGGACTACGATCTCACCATCGTCTCCCACACCGAGCCCATGGATATCGAGATCTACAGCCGCGGATCGGATTATTATTTCGACTACCAGAAAGCCGAGTTCAAGGACCTGATCGACCAACTCGCCGAGACGGCGGACGAAGCGGGGCGCAATAAGCTTCTAGCCGATGCGCAATCCATGCTCGCCGAGGATTCGGTAAATGCCTTCCTGTTTCAGCTCGCTAAACATGGCGTCTGGGATGCCAGGCTCACGGGCCTTTGGGAGAACAGCCCGGTTCAGGCGAACGATCTCACGGGCGTTGCCTGGACGGAGTAGCTTACCGGTCGTCGCTTAGGGACTGGCGGTTTTAGCGTGAGCTAGACGATCTTGTCGCGACGTTGCAAATGGACCTGTTGAATAGCCGTTGGAGCGGCCATGTAAGGCCGCTCCAACTTTGTTGCGCAAACTTGGACGTTGCTTATGCGGTGTAGCGTCGTCTCACAGCCACTCCAATTCCCATCAACCCGAGGCCGAGCAAGGCGACCGACGCAGGCTCTGGCACCGCAACGCTTGCCGTAAGATTGACATTGTCGATGGCGACAAGATTGCCAACGTCGAAGGCCACGCTTGGAACGTTCAGGAAATTCAGAACCTTGGTTCCAGCCGTATTAAAGACGAGCGGACCAAATCCAGCCGCGGAGATGGTGAAAGGAGCGCTCAGAGAAACAATGTCGATGCTTCCGAGGTCAAAGAGAGCGTTGGTGTCTTCGGTGAGCGTCATGATGACGCCATTGTCGTTGAAGCCCGCATTATGCCAGTTAAGCGTACCGGGACCGCCGGCATCGCCGGTATGAGGATTGCTTCCTCCAGAGAGAGTAAAGGTGAACCCGGCCTCCGAATAGGTTGGGGAGAACAGAGCAGGGCCACCGATGCTGTCGAACGTCAAAACGATCGCATTGGCCTTCCCAGCCGTGAGCACACCGACGGCGAGACATGCTACTGCCATGAACCAGCTTCTAGATACCATCTTCATCATTGACTCCTTAGCTTCTCATAGATATTGATGAAAGGTTAAGAAAAAAAAAGATTTCTGACGTCACTACTTCAACTAATAAGCAAAATCCGTGCCGTTGGAGTCTTATGAGCAGAAACGCCCATCCAGCGCGTTGTTACATCAAGAAAAAATAAACTCGAACAATCACGGCATTGCCGCTCCCATAGAGCAAAGAAGTCTGATTTCTTTACAGTTTCACTGGATTGATCCTTGGATTTGACACCGCTGTCGATAGGTGTGGGCTCACTCCCCATGCGAGACAAAAGGAGCGGTTTGCTCATGATTTTTTCCGGCAAATGACCTTGATATCGACCATGCTGATTAAAGATGGCAAGCTTTCAACGAGAGCAGAATGTTTGTGTGACATGGCCAACCGATGAACTGGACCGATCAGCCTGTTGATGTCTCTCTTCTTCCTCAAACGCCTGATCGCCCTCGTTCTCACGCTCGTCGTCGCTTCCATCGTGGTGTTCATTGCCATGGAGATCCTGCCCGGAGATCCGGCGGCGATCATTCTCGGCGTCGGGGCGCGGGAAGATACGCTGGCGGCGCTCCGCACCGAGATGGGGCTGGATCGCCCGGCACCACTTCGCTATCTCGCCTGGATCGGCGGACTGGCGGTCGGCGATCTCGGCGAAAGCTACACCTATAGCGTACCAGTCAGCCAGCTCATCCTGGATCGCCTCGCGGTCTCCCTGCCCCTTGCCCTGATAGCGATCACGCTTTCCACGCTGATCGCTATCCCCCTTGGCGTGATTGCCGCTGCCCACCGCGGCAAGGCCAGCGATCTCGGGGTAATGGGATTCAGCCAACTCGGGGTCGCCGTGCCGAATTTTTGGTTCGCACTCCTTTTGATCATGCTGTTCTCGGTGCAGCTCGGCTGGCTGCCGGCAGGCGGTTTCGCCGGCTGGGACAGGGGGATCTGGGCGGCACTCAAATCCCTGATGCTGCCGGCCATTTCTCTCGCTCTCCCCCAAGCGGCGATCTTGGCGAGAGTGACGCGCTCATCGGTCCTGGAGACGCTTGGCGAGGACTATGTGCGAACCGCCCGCGCAAAAGGCCTCACCAAAAGAGCAACCCTTTGGCGCCATGTGCTCAGAAACGCGCTGATCCCCGTGGTCACCATCATGGGCTTGCAATTTTCCTTCCTGCTCGCCGGCACGATCATCGTCGAAAATGTTTTTTACCTTCCAGGTCTTGGCCGGTTGATCTTCCAGGCGATCGCCCAACGTGATCTGATCGTGGTGCGGGACCTCGTGGTGCTGCTTGCCGGGACGGTGATCGTCATCAATTTCGTGGTCGATCTCCTCTACGCCGTGATCGACCCGCGCCTGCGCAATGGTGCTACGAATCTCTGAGATGGCAGCAGAACCACAAATCTCACCGGCTTCTAAAATAAAACAAGCCTTGCTGGCACCCGGTCTGGTCGTTGGTCTGCTGATCAGCCTCGGCGTATTGGCCCTTGCGCTCTTGTCCCTCATCTGGACGCCCTATCCTTTTGCCGCCCAGGACATCGCCAACAAATTTGCCCCTCCAGGGACAAGTCACTGGCTCGGGACCGACCAGTATGGCCGTGACGTCGCCTCGATGATGATGGCGGGTGCCGCCAACTCGATCCTGGTGTCGCTGGTCGCGGTCGGCATTGGCGCAGGCATGGGCATCCCGCTTGGTGCACTCGCCGCGGCCAAGCGAGGCTGGATCGATGAGCTGGTCATGCGCTTCAGTGATTTCGCCTTTGCCTTTCCGGCTCTCCTCTCCGCCGTCATGATCACGGCTATCTATGGGCCAGGCGCGGTCAATTCGATGATCGCGATCGGCATCTTCAACATTCCGGTCTTCGCCCGGGTGACAAGAGGTGCTGCCCTCTCCGTCTGGCCGCGCGAGTTCATCCTCGCAGCCCGGATCGCCGGCAAGGGCCCGGCACGCGTCACCACCGGCCACATCATCCCCAATATCACCGGCATCTTGGTGGTTCAGGGAACGATTCAGTTCGCGCTCGCCATTCTGGCTGAAGCCGGCCTCAGCTATCTCGGCCTCGGAACCCAGCCGCCCAATCCCTCCTGGGGGAAAATGCTGAACGACGCACAGACCCTCATGCACCTGGCTCCGGGACTAGCCATTTTTCCGGGCCTCGCAATCATGCTTACGGTGATCGGGCTCAATCTTCTGGGCGATGGCTTGCGCGATCTCCTCGATCCGCGATTGCGACGGCAGCGCTAATTTGCGGATTGCAGGAACCAAATGTTGGGGACCCTCCACGAGCTTTTCGCTGTTATGGCAAAGCGAACAGGTCTATGACGGGCTGTATGCGGCTTTCCTTGCAAAACCTCACGCTATCGAAGGGGGCTCCTCTTGCCCCGTCGCTTCAAGGCGCGCTCTGGATGTCGGCAGGTGCGGTCTTTTTTTCCATCATGATCAACCTCGTCCGCCACCTGACCGATCATTTCGATCCCCTGCAGGTGGTGTTCTTTCGCAACGCCTTCGGCCTCCTGGCAGTTACGCCCTGGCTCTATAAACAGGGCGTTTCGGCCTTGCGCACGGAGCGTTTTCACCTTCATCTCTACCGCGCGCTGATCGGCATCACCGCTATGGTGCTGTGGTTCTTCACCCTTTCCTTGATGCCGCTTGCCGAAGCGACGGCTCTCAGTTTCACAGCCCCGATCTTCACCAGCATTCTCGCCGTCATCTTCCTGAACGAGATGATGCGGCATCACCGCTGGATCGCGATCGGCCTCGGCTTTCTTGGCGCGTTGATCATCATCCGCCCGGGCCTCGCCGCAATCAATCCGGTAGCCCTGCTCGCGATCGTCACCGCCCTGGTTTGGGGAAGCGGCACGGTGCTTTTGAAATACATGTCCCGAAGCGAAGCAACCTCGGCGACCGTGATCTACCTGCCGCTCCTACTGACACCTCTGTCCTTGCTGCCGGCCCTGCTGGTCTGGGAATGGCCAACGGCCGAGCTTTGGGGACTGGCGGTCCTGTTCGGCGCCGTCGGCACGGCCGGTCATTTTTGCCTGACTCGGGCGCTGACCGTTGCGGACGCGACCACTGTGGTGCCGTTCGACTATCTTCGCCTGCCCTTTGTCGCCATCATCGCCTTTATCGCCTTCGGCGAGGTGGCGGACGTTTGGGTCTGGCTCGGCGGTGGCCTGATCGCCGGCAGCGCCATCTATGTCGCGCGATGCGAAGCACGAGCCGGGCGTGCTTAAAAAACTGGCCGGTGAAGTCGGCCGGCACCTAGATATTTCACGAAAACACCCGCTCCGCTAGGCTGACTTTACTTCGCAGCCAGAGCAGCCCTGGGAAAAGGAGCCCCAAGCCCATGTTTCGATCCGACCTTCTTGCCGGCAAGCGCATTCTCATAACCGGCGGCGGCACCGGTCTTGGCAAGAGCATGGCACAGCACCTCCTGGAACTCGGCGCCGAGATCGCGATATGCGGCCGCCGCGCCGAGGTGCTGACCGCAGCGGCGGACGAGTTGCGCGCGGCGACCGGAGGCAAGGTGATGACCCATAGTCTGGACATTCGGGATGTCGACGCTGTCGAAGCGATGATGACAGCACTCTTCGACGAGCGACCGCTCGATGGCCTGATCAACAACGCGGCCGGCAACATCCTCGCGAAAAGCGAGGAGCTTTCACCACGCGCGGTGGATGCCGTCGTGGGCATCGTCTTAAAGGGGTCCGCAAACTGTACGCTGGCGGCAGGCAGGCGCTGGCTGGACGCCGGTCATTCCGGCACGGTGCTCAGCATCACCACCACCTATGCCTGGACCGGCTCGGCCTATGTTCTCCCCTCTGCCATGGCGAAAGCCGGTGTGCTCGCCATGACTCAAAGCCTCGCCGTTGAGTGGGGGGGTCGAGGTATCCGCCTGAATGCGATCGCACCCGGCCCCTTCCCGACCAAGGGAGCCTGGGACCGCCTGGTTCCGAATGCCGACATCGCCAAGGCCTTCGAGACCAGAAACCCGCTGAAACGCCCTGGCGAACATCGGGAGCTTACCAACCTGGTCGCTTTCCTGATGGCGGACGGAAGCGTTTATGTGAATGGCGACGTGATCACGATTGATGGCGGCGAGTGGCTGAAAGGTGCCGGTCAGTTCAGCTTCCTTCAGGACATGATGACCGAGGAAGACTGGAAGGCGATGCGGCGGCCAACCGGGAAATCCGCCGGAACCAATCGCTGATATCGAACCAGAAGCAGAACTGGCACCCCATCACTCAATTGATGTGGTCATTCCACTAGAGCATTTTCCGATCAAACGGAACCAGCCCGCTCCCCCTCCCAACCACCGGCAGAATCCCGACCATATCGGGCGGTTGGGAGGGGGAGCACTTCATAAGATCGAAAAGCGCTCTAGCTGAACTTGTCGTAGCGTATGCGCTGCGGCGACAGGCCGGCTTTGGTGATCAGCGTGCGGATGGCGCCATCGACCATAGGCGGCGGTCCGGCGACGAAACCGATGGTGTTCTCGCATGTGCCGCCCAAGGCTTGTGCGGCGGCTTCGTGGACGAAGCCGTTCGCGAGGCGCAGTTCGGGGAAGAGCGGGTGCGTCGGCGAAGGGATTGCCTCATCGGAGAGGGCGAGCGTGACCTCCAAAGCCCCCTTGGAGCGCTCCACCAGCGAGGTTAGCTGTTGGAGATAGAAGCCGTCGGCTAGCGTACGTACCCCGAAAAATAGCCGCCCCCTGTGCCTGGTGAAATGATCGGCTTCCGTTGCTTGGGTGAGGATCGACATGATGCCAGCAATGCCGGAGCCGCCGGTTATGCATAACAAATCATGGGCTTCATCAGGCTTGAAGACTGCCTTGCCGAGCGGACCGAACAGATCGATGGCAGTCCCGATGGCCTCATGCTCGAAGAGCCAGTCCGAAAAGGCACCGCCGGGTTTTCTCTTGATGACGAACATCAGCCGATCGGTTTTTTCCTCGTAGTTCACCATCGAGTAGGCACGTCCACCAACGACGTTCGGCACCTTGGCGACCATGAACTGGCCGGCCTCGAACGTGACCGGCTTCGCAAGAGCGACCTCGATATGGATGACGTCAGGGGTCAGGCAGGCAACCGCCTCGATCAATCCCTTGTGCGGCATCGGAAGATCGGCAGGGCCACTATGTCTCGGAATTTCGGCAGGCACCCGCAGAAGACAACCGCCGCCGGCGACCGCCTGGCACATGAGCACATCGCCCTTGTCCCGCTTGAGGCGGGTGGCGCCTGGCGCCTCCGGCCATCCCGGCTCGACATCGCCGGTCATGACCCTCGCCCGGCAAGTGCCGCAGGTTCCGGTCGCGCATTCATAGGGAAGGTCCAAGCCAGTTCGAAGGCCCGCATGGAGGATGGGCTCACCCGGACGGGCATCGACGTCGAACTCTCCCGATTTGGTCTGCAGCCTGATGGTCATCGGCGTTCCGCCGTCATGGTGTCCCGCCGATCGAAGCGAGGTCAGCTATTGAAAAAATCGTCGTCGTCCATGTCGTCTTCATCGTCGAAGTCGTAGAGCAGCTCTTCCTCGACAAAAGCCATGACGTCATCGCCCTCAATCTTGACTTCATAGAGCTTGAGTGGCTTTTCCGTCTCGCCCTGTAGTTCCAGCGTGTCAAGATTCCAGGACCATAGATGTTTGGTGCAGGTGAGAACGCAGCCGGCGATCACGCCGCTTTCATCCAGCGGCTCCTCCATGTGGGGACACATCGGCGGCATGGCGCGATAGCCGCCTTGGTGGTGGACGACGACCATCGGGACGGTGCCTCCGCCTGCCCAGAATTTCTTGACCGTGCCTTCCGGCACGTCCGACGTGCTGCAGATTTTCGTCCAGCTCATTTTTTGTTACCTCGGTTTTTTTCTGTACGCACCATTCCCGAGCCATGATCGACAAAGGCCCGCACACCCCTGGATTTCCTGGTTCTATTGTCGAAGGCGGCGAAAACCAAATGACGTGGTCACACCACTAGATCGGCCAGTGGGAGCCCTTGTCGAGGCGGCGGTTGTCGAGGCGGACTTCGCGGCTGAGAAAGGTGACGGCATCGCCCTCGATCTTGAACCGATCGATGTATTTTCCGATGAGGAAGAGACGGCTCTCTCCGGAATCGATGTGGGAATTGATGCCGTCCAGCATGTTTTGATAAGCCGCGAAGGAGCTGACGGCGCTTGCGGACTTGCCGTCTTCGGCGACATCCACCGTGTAGACGGTTGTATGCCGGTGTAATGGCGAATGGTCGGTATTGTGCTTGGGCAGCATGCCGGTCAGCGTTTCCATGTCCTTCCGGCTGCCCGCCATGTAGATCATGTCCTTGTTGATCTCGGGGCTGAAAGATTTGATCTCATATTGGAAGTCGGAATCGCAAAGGGCCAGCCAGTCGGTCCATTTCTGATCATCCAGCGCCAGCGTCGCGCGGTAGATCGTGTCGCGCACGGCAGCTTGGGTATCGAAGCCGTTTTTCTTCATTTTTTATTGCACTCCCTGCACGATGGGATCGAAGGCTGGTTGCCGCCAACGGCGGCAGCCGGCCTGTCCCGAAAGCTACTCCGCCGCGACGACATCGTCGCTTGGCGGCGAATAGGGCTGATCCGGCTGGCTCGGCAAACGGTTCATCCAGCGGCCCCATTCGTCATAATAATGGCGCATGCCGTTCTCATCATGGATCGTCTGGTTCTCCTGGCGGCCATGAAGGATACGGCGCGATTCCGTCCCGGGGCGCATGGTGGTGCCCTGCCCGGCAACGCCGATCAGGTCCTCGTGCAGATTGCGTCCAAACGGCCCCCAGATCGAATTATGGTGGTCGATCCGCGTTCGTCTTTCCTCCGGTGTGTCGCTCTTGAGGCCGAGCCCCCGGAACTCGATCATCACTTTGTCCGGGCCGAGCGGCGTGACCACGTCACATCGAAGCGCCGAGCCGCGCAGGTTGAAATTGAAGCCCGGGAACAGATCGATCATGTACCACTGGTTCGGCGGCAGATGGGGGAAGGAGAGTTCGGCTCTGCTCTCGAAACCCTTATAGTTCTCGTAGTTCACCTCGAACGTGCCGACCACCACATGGCCGTGATTGAAGGCTTCGTTCTTGCGCGCGAAATAGGCGTCGTTGAAGCCGGTGATCCGGTTATGGTAGTGCATGAAATCGTGGTAGAATTCGCTGTTGGTGTCGTGCCAGAGCTTGTAGTTCGTATCCACGATGGCCTTGTGGTAGTGGAAGATCTCGAGCGGCTCTTCCTCGAGGGTTTTTCTCAAGCACTGAAACGGCTCGCCGGCCCAGTCTTCGAGGGAGACCTTGGGCTTGTCGTCGAGAGTGACCCAGACGAACCCGCCGAACTTCACCTCGCAGCGAAGGCGGCGCAGGCCGACATTCTCCTTGCACAAGCGGTCCTGATAGCCTTCCTTCTCACGGGCCACATAGACGCAATTGCCCTTCATGTCGAACTGCCAAGCATGAAACATGCAGGTAATCCGCTTGGGATTGCCTGAAGGCTGACCCTCCATGAAGCTGCCGGAAGGACGGCGCTCGATCAGCATGCCCCGGTGGGGACAGACATTGAGAAAGGCGCGAACCTCGTTGTCGGGACCACGGCAGATGATCACCGGCTCGCGGCCGATGCTGGTGGTGCGGAAATCATAAGGCTCGGGCAGCTCGGATTCATGGCAAACCGGCACCCAGACTTTCTTGAAGATCTTCTCATTCTCGTCTTCGAAGATCTCCTGATCCGAATAGATGCGGCTGTCGATCCATTCGCCCTTTTGCAGCGGAGGATCGGCTGTCCACTGATTCTTATTGCGTGCTGGCATCTTACGCCTCCTGACTAGCCCGTCTCGGCAGCAGCAAGCCGCTACCCGGGGTCCCGCAATGTTCGGTTATTATCTACCTAATTATAATAAATATCAGAGATGGACAGCTTGCTGCTAGAATAGACGCCATCAAAAGTTCCTATCGGATGATCGAACCGGCGAATAATCTGCCGATCGACCCCCGATCGATTTTCCGATGATTTTCAGTTGAATAGGCGAATGTTGATAGGCATGGAGTATTTACCCATCAATAGGACCTATTTTACATCGAGGCGTTTGCAGCGTGCTTTCATGGGAAGGGAGCAGCACTATCAAACGGTCAAAACATCAGTGTTCAAGTTGTGGGTGAAGAAGACGCCCAGCTAACCGGGACATGATGGATTTGCACAATATCAGGGAGTCGATCGGCTGCAAAAATGATCTACATCAAATGAACGCACGTCATCGGACCTGGATCATAAATTACAGCGATTCCGTGGCGTATCATTGCAGCGTGTCTTCGAAACGGTCAGGCAGCCTCGCGGGAGGCCATGAAAAGAACAAGCTAGTTCTTCATTTACAAACTTAAATCGCAGGGAGGCATCATGAAGAAACATCTAAAAGCCTTGGCATCGGTCCCATTGTTCTCGGCGTCGCTGATGATGGCGTCGTCCATGGCAGCCGCCGTCGACTTCGGCAAGCCGGGCGAACCGGTCGATCTGGTGGTCGGCTATCAGCCCTATTACACCGAGAGCTGGTCCGGTGTGGTCAACAATGGCAAGGAATTCTGGAAGAAATATCTTCCCGAAGGCTCGACCGTCGAATTTCAGGTCGGGCTGCAGGGATCGGTGATCGTGAACGCGATGACCGGCGAAAAGCAGCATATCGGCTATATGGGCGACATGCCGGCAATCGCCTCGACCTTCCGCAACCTGCCGGACCGCGGCGGCACGGACATTCGGATCGTCGCAGCACTCGGCACCTCGAAGCAGCAATGCAACATTTTCCTGGTGCGCAACGATGCGCCTGAGTTCGCCGACGGCGTCGAGGCGGTGAAATGGATGGACGGCAAGATCACGTCCGCTCCCCATGGCGCCTGTACCGATCGCTTCGCCCAGCTCGCCTTCGAAAAAGCGGGGATCGAGCCGGACCGCTACCTGAACCAGAATATCGAGGTGATCACCACGAACTTCCGCGCCGGCAAGCTCGATGCCGCGGCGATCTGGGAGCCGACGGCGACCAAGATCGAAAAGGCGGGGCTCGCACGGCGAGCAGCGTCCGGCGAAGATTTCGATGCGCTGGATGGTGCGTTCATGGTGATGCTCAACGACCTGATCGAGCAGCGCCCGGACGTGGTGGAAGGCTGGCTGAATGCCGAGCTGGATGCTCAGCTGTTCCTTGCCGATCCAGCCAATGCCGACGAGGTCGCCCGGATGGCCGAGGAGCAGACCGAGCAGATCGACAAGGAGGTGCTCCACGCAGCGCTCTATGCCGGTCCGAAAGGAACCACCAAGCTGCATCTCGATTTCGTCGTCAGCGAGCGCGCTCAGCAATTGCTGAAAGATGCAACGGCGTTCCTTTACAGCCTGCCGAAAAAGCCGGCCGCCGCAGAATCGATCCGGGACGGCGGTGTCATGCCCGACTTCGCCGCCAAGGTACTGGCGGATCGCGGCTTGACCACTCCGGTTGGCGTGATCGAAGCAGAGTAAACAGCGAGACGACCCCCGATAGGGAAGGTCGGCGTCGATCATCGCCGATCTTCCATCGGGGGTCGTCCCGTTAACTCAAGATGGCGAATGGATATGAGCCAAGACGTTGTCGCGGCAGGTAAAATCGAACGGGCGGAAGCGCCGAAAGGCTATGCCCTTCTCGCTCATCGCTTCAACAAAGCGCTTACGACGCCTACCCCCTACCTGACCGTGCTCGGCATCTTTCTCTGGCTCTTTACCTATTGGGTGCTTTGCGAGGGAATTGGGGTTGGCCGCTTCACCAAGATCCCAGGGCCTGTTGCCGTTGCCAAGGACTGGTTTTCGACCACGCCCTTTCAGGGCATCTCGATTTTCACAGCCGAGTATTACGACCACATCATCGTCAGCTGCAGGCGGATTGCCATCGCCTTTGCGATCGCGACCGGCGTCGGTGTGCCGCTCGGCCTGTTCATGGGCTGGTCCCGAAAGATCCGCGACTACGCCTTTCCCATTCTGGAATTGCTCCGGCCGATCCCGATCCTTGCCTGGGTGCCTCTCTCGATCCTGATGTTTCCGGGTTTCGAAGCGCCGGTGATTTTCCTGGCAACCCTGGCCTCCTTGTTCGTGACCACGCTCAATACCATGCTAGGCGTCGATTCGATCGATGAGAGCTATTTCCGCGCCGCCGGATGCCTGGGCTCCAGCAATTGGGACATCTTCAAGCATGTCGTCGTTCCAGGCGCCCTCCCCTTCATCTTCACCGGCCTGCAGATTTCGATCGGCGTTGCCTGGTTCTCCCTGGTCGCCGCCGAAATGGTCTCGGGCGACCTTGGCCTCGGCTATCTGATCGTCGACAGCTACATGAACAACGTTACCGTGCCGATGGTCATCGGCATGATCACCTTGGGCTTCGTCGGCTGGTTCACCTCGGTAATCGTGCGCATGGTGGGCAATCACCTGATGCAATGGCATGTCAAGGCACTGGCCTTGCAGGGGCGATGATGGACACCGCATTGGCAGACAACGACCTGGTTTCGGCAGACGGCCGACCCGCAGGCGCCCGCGGCGCCCTCAGCATCCGCCATGTGACCAAGATCTATGATCCCGAAGGCGTCAATGTGATGGCGGTCGACGACTGCTCGATGGAGATTGCGGCAGGCGAAGTCTGCATGATTGTCGGCCCATCGGGCTGCGGCAAGACTACATTGCTGAATGCGATCGCGGGCTTTCACTCGATCACCCACGGCGAAATTTCCCTGGATGGCGAGCTGCTATGCGGGCCATCCAAACCCAAAGCCGATCAGGGCGCTGATCGTATGGTCGTCTTCCAGAATGGGGCGCTATTCCCCTGGAAGACCCTTGCCGAGAACGTTGCTTACGGCCCGATGGTGCAGGGTGTCCTTGCCAAGAACCAAGCCCTGGAAAAGGCCCGCGATATGCTCGCCGAGGCAGGCCTGGGCTCGTTCACGGACAAATATCCGGGCGAGGTGTCATCGGGCATGGCGCGGCGTGCGGAGATCGTTCGTGCCTTGATCAACGACCCCAAGGTCCTGCTGCTGGACGAGCCTTACCGCGCCATGGATGCGCTGACCAAGTCGATCATGCATGAAAGCCTGCTGGAGACCTATGACCGCACCAAGGTCACCATCTTCTTCATCACCCACGATCTCGAAGAGGCAATTTTTCTCGGCGACAAGGTGCATGTGGTGACCACGCGTCCCTGCCAGCTCAAGAAAACCGTCGATGTGACCATCCCGCGGCCAAGGTCCTATGAAACCCAATCATCGGAGGAGTTCCGCCTCCTGATGGAAGAGGTCAACGAGGCGGTTCATGAAGAAGCGATGAAAGCCTTCCAGGCCGGCGAACGGGAGCTGGCATGATGAACAGGCGGGAAGGCTGGAAAAGCCCATGACCGATATCGCGCAGTCCAGCCACGCCCTTCCGGAAAGCCCGAAAAGACGCTCGGCGCTGACCAAGCTGGTCCAGAACCCGTCGCTCAAGCGCGGAATCACCGCCATCGTGGTCTTTCTGATCCTCTGGGAGATAGGCTCGCGCTTCGACGAGTGGTTTGGTGATGGCTGGCGCCTGCCGATGATCGGCCTCATCCCGCCGCCTTCCGATGTTTTCGCCGCCTGGCTCGAGGTCATCCCGAAGGCCGGCTATTGGGACAGCTGGTACCAGAGCTTCAAGCGCGTTCTCTCGGGCTTCCTTGCCGCCATGCTGCTCGGCATTCCCTTCGGCCTGGCACTCGCCGTCAACAAGTATTTCCGCGATATCTTCTTCCCGCCATTCGAGATCCTCCGCCCGATTCCGCCGCTCGCCTGGGTCCCGGCCTCCTTGATCTTTTGGCCGACCAACGAGATGTCGATTGCCTTCGTCACGTTCCTCGGTGCGTTCTTTACGATCGTGATCAACGTGCTCGGTGGGGCAAGGACAATCGACGTCCGCTATCTCCGCGCCGCCCAGTCGATGGGTGCTTCCCAATGGGATCTTTTCTCCAAGATCATTTTGCCCGGCACCCTCCCCTCGATCTTCACAGGGGCTGCGGTCGGCATGGGGATCACCTGGGAAGTCGTGCTCGCTGCCGAGATGATCTCAGGCGGCGGCACCCAGGGCGGCGGCGGCCTCGGCTTCTTCATCTGGAATTCCTATATGGGCGGCTCGCTGGAGCAGATCGTGGTCGGCATGATCTCGATCGGCATCGCCGGCTATCTGTCGTCGAGCGCCATTCGCAAGCTCGGGGATTGGTGGATGCCGTGGCGTCGTCTTTTTTGACCCTTTGCCTCGGAGACCGTGCTTGCCATGCCCAACAAAGTGGTCGAACCCATGACTGATGCGCCTGCCGAAACCACATCATCGCCGGATGCTGCTGCGACAGGCAAAAGCACGGTCGAGATCCGCCACGTTTCCAAGGCCTATGGCGAAGAATGGTCGACCGAGCAGGTGATCGAGGATCTGAGTTTTACCCTGCCGCCTGGCGAGCTGACCGTGATCGTCGGCCCCTCCGGCTGCGGAAAATCGACCCTAGTCAATCTCATCGCCGGCTTCGAGCGTCCCGACACCGGCGAAATCGTGCTGGATGGCAAGCCGGTCTCGGGTCCTGCCAGGGACCGCATGGTGGTGTTTCAGGAAACCGCTCTCATTCCATGGCAGACTGCTTATCAGAATACCGTCTTCGGGCCCAAACTTCGCGGCGATCTTCGGGGACCGGCACTCAAGGAAGAAGCCGAGAGCCTCCTGATCAAAGTCGGGCTCGGCGAGTTCATGCACAAATACCCCATCCAGCTTTCGGGCGGCATGCAGCGGCGCGCCGAGCTTGCCAGAGCGCTGATCAACCATCCTCGCGTGCTGTTGATGGACGAGCCGTTCCGCGGCCTTGATGCGATGTCGCGCGGGCTGATGCAGGAGTTCTTTCTGCGGCTGTTCGAAGAGAACAGACGGACCAATTTGTTTGTCACTTCGGAGATCGATGAGGCGATCTTCCTCGCCGACAACATCATCGTACTATCGAATCAGCCGGCGAAAGTCCGGAAGATCATTCCGATCACGCTGCCGAGACCGCGTGACTACAAGATGCTGAGCTCGCCGGAAGCGTTCGAGATCAAACGCGAGGCGATGGAGATCCTGCATGAAGAAGCGATGAAGAGCTTCAAGGCGGGGGCCGCTTCCGACATCGCCGAAGCCTACGCTCAACGGGAGAATGCCGGACCGTAAGATTATCTGGATACTGCCGACCTTGATCGATGCCCTGATCCTCATCTCGCAAAGGCCCGTTGTCATCACGCTGGCGCTCGTCGGGGCAGCCTTGGTGACTGCAGGTTCGCTGACCGCACGGGCCAACCGACCGGGCGGCAAAATATCGGATCGCGATCGTCAAACCCCTCTCTCACGCACCCTGACCTCATCCGGCTACGCGATTACCGGCGCCAGCATCCTGCTGTTCATCATCGCCGGTTTCGTGTCAGATCTTCGGCCCTAGTGGTTTGACCACATCATTGGATCCCCACCGCCTTCGAAGAATGTGCCAAGAAATCCGGGGGTACACTGGCTTTTGTTGGAAAAGCTTAGGGAATGATTCGCACCGAACACGCCACCAGACCGAAATCAGATCAGATTGATTGGGCCTTTCTACACCGAGGCTGCGGGCGTGATTGTCTTCACCAGGTGTTAATTTTTCCCAGACAGGCCCTATTATCCGGCCCATGGGATCCGGAGAATCCGTCCGACCGCAGGGAGAGAGGGGCGTGGCTCGGACTCCCAGGATCGCATGAACCATTAAACCGAGGCTATCAGCGAAGGATTAGCGTTTGATTAACGCTACCGCTCCAACAGCTTCCGGCCTGGAAAACCTCCGTGAATCGGATCCGACATCGCGCCCGCTGGCATTTCCCGATCTGCAAGAGAGCCGAGCGGCCCGGTCACGTCACTAATCCGCGGCATCGGCATGGCAGCTTGCCTCGTTCTTGTCGCTCGGCAAGTCGAGGTTCGGATTGGTGTCGAAAAACCCTGAAGGCATCAGCTTGAAGCCGACGGTCGCGCAGGGCTGCACGGGAAAGTCCTCGGTGCGCGGCTGGTGATGCAGGCCGAAGACATGCCAGGCGACCAGGTCGGTATTATCGATCGAGCGCCCCTGGCCGGCATAGGCGGCGACCCCGTCCGAGCCGTCGGAGTGGTTGACGAACTCGCCCGAAGGATAGCGCTCATCCGGGTCGGCAGCCGTCACCCAGAGGTGATTGCGCACGAAGCCCATGCGCTGGCCGGATGGTCCGTCGGGATGGGTAAACACCTGCACGCTGTCCTTGGGCTCCAGCTTGTAGCCGGTGGGGCTGCCGACATGATTCTTTTTGTTCGGGTTGATGAACTTCCAGTAGCGCTGCGCCTCCGGCTTTCTCTGCCGCCCGCCTTCGGTGGCAAGTGGGGTTTCCTGAACGTAGAAGGCGTTGCCATAGGGGTTGTTGGGACCAAGTGGCTCGGCGACCGTATCGCACTCCACCACCGAATTCTCATCGCCGTCGATCGCCATGTCGAGGCGGGCGCAGAAGATGTGCTGATGGATCTGGCCGACCACGCCGGGCGAAACCTCGACGCCATACTTCTCCGGCTTGCCAGGCACGCAGGCGACGGTGTTGATGATCCCGGTCGCCTTCATCTCCAGCTCCATGGTGCCGTCGAGATAGAAGTACCAGTACGAACCGTACTCGTAGTTTCCTACGGTGGAAATCGACGAAATCACCAGACGTCTTGCTCGCCGCACCTCGGTGCGATCGGTGCGGAAATCCCAATGTTTCCAGAGGATGCCATAATCTTCCTCATGGATGCAGATGGCGTTCTTGATGCACATCGGGTCGCCGTTGATGTCGCTGACCCAGCAATCCAGATAGTGAATGGCGCCCAGGCAGTCGCAGCCTAGCTCGAGAGAGTTGGCGAGCTTGCCGATACCGTATTCGCCGATATCGAAGACATTCTTGCGATAATGAGGCGCCCGCGGGCTACCATAGGGAATGACCATCTCGGCAAGGGAAGCGCGGTAGCAGACCGGCCGATCAGCATAGCTGATATTGTGCAGTGAAATCGCCTCGCGCGCATTGAAGCCGATCAGGATCGACCAGTCATGCCAGCGGATCGTCCGCCCCGACATGTCGAAACTCACCCCTTCGGGCTGCTGCACATCGATGGGTTTGAGATCTGCTCTGGGCGGTTCGGACGAGAATTCCCGATCATAGTTCACATCCGCTTTCGGCACCGCCATTACGCCATAGTCATCGACCCGGATGACTTCCAGCGTTTTGATATCGATCACCGGATGCAGCCCCTCGATCGGATGGGCATAGAGATTGTCGTTGTCGCTGGATTTCACCCAGCAAAAAGCATGACTGAGATGCCGCCCTTCCTCGCCTTCGACCCCGAAATTGCCGGCCGACCAGGGATCGACGCATACCAGCGACATGTCGGTAAGCCCACGCTTGGTGCATGCGTCGACGAAGCGCGGATCCGCCTTGACCACATCCTCGATCGCCATGAATTCCTCGAGCTGGATCATCGGCCGGGCATCGGGCAGGTGTTTCTTGGTCAGAATCTTGCTTTCGGTAATCGACACCGTCAGGCGCCAGACGCCGATATCGCCGGTGCGAAACAGATTGACCCTGGCCTCGCGGGCAATGGCGTCGCCGGGCTTGAAGGCGCGCACCAGGGCTTTCGGCGGTTCCTTCAGTTCGATCACTTCGAAGCGCAACGTCTCACCAAGCTCGGTCATTTCGCGGCGAACGATGCCCGATGCCAGGCTGATCTCGTCCTTGGTCAGCGGCTCCAAGGGATGCTGAACGACATCTGCATCGATGGACTGGTTGATGGTATCCGCTGACATGTCCCGTCTCCCTTGACCGCCCTCGGCAAATCGATGGCAGGCACACCTCTGCCCTGCCCCTGCCGATTTGCATGGCCCTGATTAATCCCTAACAGAGACGTTAGGCCGTCTGCACAAGACTTCAAGCAATTCCTGGCGGGAGGAAAACGGAGGCCTGGGGGAAAGCCGCCGGTTCCCCGCCATCCGGCAAGGCTTCTTCGGCGGTCATTCAATGTTAACCAATCCTGGTTACCGTGGGAGCGACACATGCCGCCGGCAAGCCCGAAATCTGACCACGATACCAGACCGACGAATCTTTGCCCGATGATCCAGAACACGCTGCAACATGATGAAGTACCCAAGAGACTTCCCAGAACACATCACCCGCCGGATGCCCATTTAGGCCGATCCATGCTGGCCTTGCCCATGATGATCTCACGCCAAGAAGGCAAAGCAGCGTTCCCACGCCGCGCTCGAAAGTTTTGATCACACCGATGATAGAGACCCTCTCCAACATCTTCAGTGCCAGCATGCACGCGCTCGTCGACGCCTTGACCGGACTGTTCTGGCCGGCCCTGTTTTTCCTGCTGCTTGGGCTTCTGGTCAAGCGCAGAGCACTGCTGCGTGACATTCAACGCGCCATCGGCGAGACGCATCTCAATATCAAGATCATGATCTTCAACGTCTTGATCGTGGTGCCGATGATCGGTTTGGCCCACCAACTCATCTACCAGATCATCAACGCTGGCGGCATCGCGCTGATCGATCGGAATTCCTGGGCCAGCGTTCCGACTTTGCTGTCGATATTCGTCGCCATCGTCATCGGAGACTTCGTCGGCTATTGGCGCCATCGTCTCGAGCACACCAAGCTATTCTGGCCTTCTCATGCCGTCCATCACTCCGACACCGAGATGACCTGGCTGACCCTCGAACGTTTTCATCCCTTCAATCGGCTGACGACATTTGCCATCGACAACAGCGTCCTGCTGCTTCTGGGCATTCCGCCGGTTGGTTTGATCGCCAACAATCTCGTACGTCACTACTACGGTTACTTCATTCATGCGGACCTGCCCTGGACCTATGGCAGACTGGGCATCATATTCGTGTCACCAGCGATGCACCGCTGGCATCATGCTGCTGACGTCCGTTTCTTCAATACGAACTTTGCGACGGTTTTTTCTCTGTTCGACCATATCTTCGGCACCCACCGCGTTCCCGGCCCCTGCACATCACCGCTCGGCGTTACCGACGCCATGGAAGCTTCTCTTATGGGACAGATGATTTACGCACTCTCACCAAGAGCCTATCGGGGCTTGCTCTCACCGAAACGCCGAATTTCCTCTACTAGCAAGTAGTGCAACTGCAACGAAAAGTTCTAACCGCCTAGTCAAGTGGAACCGAAATTCGGCTTCCTATCCTTTCTCCGCATCGAAGAAGGTCTATGGCGGTCCCGTGAAGAACCTGATGACCTGTCGGCATCTCCAAATGAGGCGATCTTTCGCACCACCTCGCCCGGCACCGAATGTCTAACTGTCCGGAAAACGGCGGCGGAGTTCGTCGACCTGTGCCTGCGACAGTGGTTTGGTCTTCTGATCCTTGAGCAGCAGGAAGAGCTTGGCTGTGGCCTCCAGTTCCTCGACCGCGCCAGCCGCAGCCTCCAAGCTCTTTCCTGCAACCACAGGGCCGTGATTGGCAAGCAGGACCGAGGCATGATCGGCGGCAAGTTTCCGCACGGCCGCCGCCAAACGCTCATCGCCCGGCGGGAAATACGGAACAATCGGCAGCTTGCCGACTTGCATGACATAGTAAGCGGTCAGCGGAGGCAGGCAATCCTCCTGGTCCAGCCCATCGAGGCAGGAAACCGCGACGGAATGAGTTGAGTGAAGGTGAACGATCGCACCGGCGGTGGGCCGCATGTCGTAGACGGAACGGTGAAGAAAGGCCTCCTTGGAGGGCTTGTCGCCGCCGAGATGGCGTCCTTCATCGTCAAGCTTGGCAAGCCTTGCCGGATCAAGCTTGCCGAGGCGCGACTTGGTGGGTGTCAGCAGCCAGCCATCATCCAAACGCACGCTGATATTGCCCGTGCTACCGTGGGACAGGCCGAGATGGGCCAGTAGCCGGCCAAGCTCCACGATCTGCTCCCGAAGCTTGGCTTCGGTGCTCATCTCTGGACCTCGTCCAGCATGGCAAACGCTTTGGTGAAGAAATCGACAGCCCCGAAGTTGCCGGATTTCAAGGCAAGCGCCAAGGGAGCTTCATCCAAGCTGGCGGTCCAAGGAACGCCCGGATCAATCGTCGGGCCGATCCTGAGACCGCTAACACCGAGCGCATTCACCACAGCCCCTGACGTTTCACCGCCGGCGAGCACGAAACGCCTGACACCTTCCTTGCGAAGGCCCCGGCCAATCGCGGCCATCGCCGCTTCGACCATGGCACCGACTTTCTCGCGTCCGAACATGCGCTGAATCTCGGCAACCTCGGTCGGTGAATCGGAGGCCGAGATGAGAACCGGACATTCGCCGAGTTTCTCCCGAGCCCAGCTAAGGGCACGGTCGACTTCGTCCCGCCCCTGGCACAGGCCGCGAACGTCAAGACGGTGAGCCGGCTGGCCCGATGCCCGGAAATTTTCGATTTGCCCGAGCGTTGCGGTCGAGCAGCTACCTGCAAGCACAGCTGAATGGCCCTCGACCTGCGGCAGGCCGGCGGCAGTGTCCGAGTGCCCCAAGAGCCCCGAATCTCGGAAATTGTCCGGCAATCCCATTGCGATCCCCGAACCGCCGGTAACGAGCCGCAGATCTTCGGCAGCATGACCAAGTGAGATCAAATGCCGATCGGTCACCGCGTCGGCAATCGCTTGACGCACGCCGGAAGCGCGCAGGTCGGCAATCGCGTCCCTGATCGCATCGGGCCCCCGATCCACCGTGCCGAATGGCAGGAGTCCGACCTTGCCTCGGCTCTGGCGCCCCAGTACCGCGACCAGATTACTGTCGGTCATAGGCGTCAGCGGGTGGTAGCGCATCGAACTCGCCGAGAGCAGTTGCTGGCCTACGAAGAGATGTCCCTGATAGACCGTCCGCCCATTCTCGGGAAAGGCGGGGCAGGCAATGGTGAAGTCATCACCCAGGGCTTCGAGAAGCGCCTCGCTCACCTGGCCGATATTGCCGGCGTCGGTCGAATCGAAAGTGGAGCAGTATTTGAAGAGCGTTTGCCGCACGCCTTGTTTTTTCAGCCAGGCAAGCGTGCCGAGCGACTGCTCGATCGCCTCATGCACCGGGATATTCCTGGATTTAAGTGCGACGACAATCGCCTGCGCGTCACCGAGTTCCAGAGATTGCTCCGGCTGCCCAATAAGCTGTACGGTGCGCATGCCGCGCCGAACCAGCATGCTGGCCAGATCGGTAGCGCCGGTGAAATCATCTGCGATGCAGCCCAAGAGTCGTGACATGGAATCCAGACGTTCTTGCGGACAGACTCGGTTGGAGCTGATGTCCTGTGTTGGTTATGATGTCCCGTCAAACGTTCTAGCGCATCTGAGTAAGGGTGCAATAACCAGAAGAACCAGCGGAGGTGGATCATGCACATCGTCATTACCGGCGGTGCCGGCTTTATCGGCAAAAAACTGGCAGCAGCGCTGCTGTCGAAGGATGGTGTCAATCTCCCTGGTTCCGAGAACAAGCCTCTCGAAAAACTGACCCTGTTCGATGTGGCTGCGCCCGAAGGCCTGCCGGATGACCCACGCCTCGACATCGTCACCGGAAGTATTGCCGATCCGAACGAGGTGAAGAGCCTGGTCAGCGGCGATGTCGATGTCGTCTACCATCTGGCGGCGATCGTGAGTGCCAATGCCGAGGCCGATTTCGACCTGGGCATGGCCGTCAATCTCGATGGCACACGCCATGTCCTCGAAGCCTGCAGACAGCTCCCGGCACCACCGCGGGTGGTCTTTGCGAGCTCGGTCGCGGTCTATGGCGGTAACATGCCCGACGTCGGTCATGACGAGATGATCCTGAACCCGCAGACTTCCTATGGCGCTCAGAAAGCGGCCGGCGAACTGATGGTGAACGATTACAGCCGCAAGGGTTTCATCGATGGCCGCGCCCTTCGTCTGCCCACTATCGTGGTGCGCCCGGGCAAGCCGAACAAGGCGGCCTCCACCTTTGCAAGCTCCATCATCAGGGAACCGCTGGCGGGCGAACCCGCCATCTGCCCCGTCCGCCCGGAATCGGCGATGTACATCTTATCGCCGCGCCGGGTGATCGAAGCCCTGCTCCATGCGCTTGCCCTTCCCGGCGAAGATTTCGGTCCCGCCCGCATGCTGACGCTTCCCGGCATTTCCGTAGCCATCGGCGAGGTCGTGGAGGCGCTTGCCGATGTCGCCGGCGCCGACGTGGCGAACCGCATTCAGTGGCAACCGGACGACCATATCCAGAAAATCGTTTCCGGCTGGCTGCCGGCTTTCGATGCCAAACGTGCCCGTGATCTGGGATTCCAGCCGGACAGGGACATCAAGGAGATCATCCAGGCCCATATCGAGGACGAGTTGGGCGGCGTGATACACTGATCAGATGAGCCTGGCACCGGCCCACTCCCCTGCCCAACCACCCGATATTGGCCCGATATGCTGCTGGGCAGGGGAGCGGGCCGGTGCCGTCATAATGGCTTAGAGCAATAAAACTCAGACACCATTGACCACGTTTCGCCGCGTGCCGTCCCGCAGGAAATCGGCAACCGTAGCCGCAGCTTTCCGGCGCATATCCGCATGACCGTCCGGGGAATACCAGGCCGCGTGAGGTGTCAGGAGCAGGCGGCCGTCAACCCAGGGCTCTCGCCGTCTGAAGGCTTGCAGCAGCGGATGTTCGGGATCCGGAGGTTCATCCGGCAAGACATCGATCCCGGCGCCATCGATCCGGCCTTCGCGAAGCGCGGCTTCCAGGGCCGGGATATCGATCAAGCCGCCGCGCGCGGTGTTAATCACCAGAGAGCCGGGCTTGATGCTTTCGAGGGCTTTGGCATCGATCAGGTTGGTTGTTTCGGCGTTCAAAGGGCAATGCAGGCTAACGACATCGACACTGGATAGCAGAGTTTCAAGGCGATCGACCCGCCTAAAACCGGATCCGAGGTCGGCACCATCGGGAAGGTAGGGATCGAAAAACGAGACCTCCATATCCAGTCCCCGTGCACGCCTCGCCGCAGCCATGCCGATACGGCCAAGGCCGACAACGCCGAATTGCCTTCGCCGCAGCCGCCTGACCAGCGGTGCCCCCGAATATTGCCAGCCGGCCACCGGGTCGGCAGTCAAGCGCTGATGATAGGAAACCAAACCGCGTGCAAGACCGAGCATCAGCCCAATTGCATGGTCGGCCACCTCGGTCGTGCCATAGTCCGGCACATTGCAGACCGGGATGCCTCGGGATGCCGCGTAGTCGATATCGATATGATCGAACCCGACACCGGCGCGCACGATAATCCTGCAGTCGCCCAGCCGGTCGATCACATCCCGATCGATCTTCATCTCGATATAGACGACCAACCCCTCGGCCCGGCGCCAAGTCGCAGGATCGATAGCCTCCGGATCAGCCGTTCCACCGACGATCAGCTCCGTTCCGAGAGGCAGTACCTCGCGCTCAAGAGCTGCGTCATCGTCGAACATGGCGTCCGGAAAGAGGATCAGCATGATGAAAGCCCGCCGCGATAAGAATGCCCGCCATAGATGCCCCCGAGAACGTTGCTCGGCGCCTCCCTTGCACCAGACAGCTTATGCGGATCCCGGCCGATCACCAACAGCGAATCGTCGGCTGACGTCACTCCGCTTCATGGCAAAGGGACCGGAATGTCAGATTGATCCTGGGTGCTGCCTTCTTTTTGGTCTTGGGAACCTGATGGCGCCAACAGGCCTGACAGCGGCCTCGCATAATCAGGCAGGAGCCATGGGACAGGTCGGTGCTGATGAGGCCGCCTTCCCGCCGATGCTTCAGCTGGAAACGCCTGGTTCCGCCGAGCGACAAGCTGGCAATCACCGGATTGGCGCCTAGAGTTTTTTCGTCATCGCTGTGCCAGCCCATGCTGTCCCGGCCATTACGATAGAGATTGATCAAGACGCTGTTGAAGGCTTGGCCGGCTGCCATTTCGACGACCGCTTTGAGTTCGACCAAGACCGGGGTCAGCGCTGCGGGCGCATGCCGGATACCACTATAGGCATAGGCATGATCACCATACCACGCGGTCAGCCGCGGCAGAGGAATCCGGCGACCGAACAGGACGGTAGTTTCCTGACGCCAGTCGACATCATTCATCAGGTCAGCAAGCGCTCGATCCGCGCATTCTGCAGATAAAGCGTCCGGGATCAGGAACGCCTCGCCATCGGCCGGGAGAAGATTGACCGGCGCCACACCAGGGTCAGCGGCGGGTTTGAAAGAGGCGATCGCCCTGCTCATCGATGATCTGCTGTGCTTTCGTGATGGAGAAACTGACCGCATCGTCCCGATTGCTGTGGGTATCGACACGAATGAAGCGATGCTCCTTCTCCTCGCCATCCACCGTCTTGGTGATCAGGCCGGCCGTATTCCAGCCGCCGTCCCGGCGCTCGGGCGCTGGCTGGATCGAAAAGCCGTTATAGTCGACCTTGTCCGCCACCGCCTCTTCGCCTTCCCCCCCGCCAAAGAGGGACTTCAACGATCCGAAAAGCCCCATGCCGGCTTCTCCCTTTGCTTGTGGACATTCAGGGCGCCTATGGTAGACGACTTGCCTTGCCGTCGAAACTGCTCATGGGCCGGCGCTCGGCTTCCTATTGCCGGAAGGCTTGCTAGAGTTTAACGCTACTTTCGGTTTTGACGAATTGGCCTGCGGAGAAGAGCCCTTGAACGGATGCCGGCGGGCAGCAGTGGTAGGAGTACCGACATCCCGATGATGCGATCTAGCGCCGATGAGCAACAAGCCAGTGCGGAGACAGCTCTGATCGGTGTCGATTGGGGGACAAGCTCGCTTCGGGCCTATCGGCTTGGATCAAACGGACGAATTCTGGACAGCGCCCACGCCGACAAGGGTATCTTGAAGGTCGAGAACGGCGCCTTTGCCGAAACGCTGAATACCGTCATCGGCACGTGGCGAACGCCCGGGATGCCGGTGATCCTTTCGGGCATGATCGGTTCACGCCAAGGATGGATCGAAGCCCCCTATCTGCCGGTCCCGGCGACGCTGGACGATCTGGCAACAGCACTGGTTGAGCATCCCGACGATCCGGACGTCCATGTCGTTCCCGGTCTCTCGCGGAACCCGGGAAGCTTGGCGCCTGATGTCATGCGCGGTGAGGAAACACAGATTGCCGGGGCTATCGGTCATGATGACGGCCGGCATCTCCTGATCATGCCTGGTACTCATTCAAAATGGGTGCTGGTCGAGCATGGCAAGATCGCCTGGTTTGCGACCTTCATGACCGGTGAGCTGTTCGCCTTGTTGAAAGGGCATAGCATTCTCGGCCGTCTTATGGAGGGAAGCGACGAGCAGCACGATGCTGTGGCCTTCGAGCAGGGGGTTCGTTTTGCGAAGAGCCTGCCCGGCGGCCTGCTGCAACGGCTTTTCAGTGCCCGCACCCTGCCCCTGTTCGGGCGCTTGCCGCCGGAAGCTGTTGCCGCTTATCTCTCGGGCCTGCTGGTCGGCAGCGAGATCAATGAGGCGCTCAGCAATCGGCCTGGCCCGGAGGATCAAGCTTCGATGACCGTGATCGGTGCCTCACATCTTGCCGAACGCTACCTAGAAGCTCTGGCTCTTGGCGGCCTCAGCGCCACCAAGGCCGACGATACAGCAGCGGCGCGCGGGCATTTTTTCATCGGCGAACGAGCGAAGCTGATCGCCGGATCAAAGGATGGTTCTGATGACCGACCTCGATAGTGCTCTCGATCACCTGCCGCTGGTCGCCATCTTGCGCGGGATCGAACCCGAGGAGGCTCTTGCCGTCGGCGAGTTGCTGATCGATGCCGGCTTTCGGGTCATCGAGGTGCCGCTGAATTCACCGAGGCCGCTGGACAGCATCGAGCGCCTCGCCGATGCCTTCGGCGACCATGCCGTCGTCGGCGCCGGTACCGTGCTGCGCGCAAGCGATATCGGTGATGTCGCCAAAGCGGGGGGCAGGCTGATCATCATGCCTCATGCGGACACCAGCGTGATCAGGAAAGCGGATCACCTCGGCCTTTTTTGTGTCCCCGGAGCGGCCACGCCGACAGAGGCCTTCGCTGCCCTCGATGCCGGTGCCGATGCGTTGAAGATGTTCCCGGCCGAAGCCTTGCCGCCAGCGGTCGTCAAGGCATGGCGTGCCGTGCTCCGCCCTCCGATCAAGCTCCTCCCGGTCGGCGGTATTACCCCACACAGGATGGCACCCTATTTCGAAGCCGGAGCCTCCGGCTTCGGCCTGGGCTCGGCTCTTTACAAACCCGGCATGTCGCTCCTGACCATCGAAGAGAACGCCAAAGCCTTCATCGAGCATTGCCGGCGTTCATGACCTTCGACCGGCCTCTCGCCGGTTTTTTT
Organism: Geminicoccaceae bacterium; assembly: GCA_965204405.1. Classification (GTDB taxonomy): domain Bacteria; phylum Pseudomonadota; class Alphaproteobacteria; order Geminicoccales; family Geminicoccaceae; genus JANQPX01. The sequence goes on along the minus strand of CBDBEN010000005.1, from coordinate 966,210 downwards.
ACGCGGCATCACTGCTTTACGCACAAATACGGCCCGATAGCATCATCGAACGTTGTCATTGCGTACCATTGGACGCTATCACCCACCAAAGGCGCCAAGAATGCTTGCCCATGATGCAGGCGAGGTCGGGAACGCTCGATGGAGTTGGTTGGTATCATCATCGCCGTTATCGCGGCGATTTTCGTGTTCTTTCATGCCTGGATTCGCCAGGTGCCGATCTGGGCCACCATTCTGTGGACGCTCGGCACATTCCTGATGCTGATCGTCGTTCTGCCGATTTATCTGCTGGTGAGGCCCGGAAGGCGGGATCGGGAAGAGGATGACCGGTTCAACTGATCGCGCACAAGGTTCCCATGTCAGCTTCCTATCGCCTATGGCTGGATGCCGCTGAGCGCAGCCTGTCAGGCACCGCCGAGACAGTGCGCCCACCAATAGTTTCACTGTATTAGCAATGACTTCCGCCGCCACTATGCAGCAGCATTAGCCAAATCGCCCCATAAGCTAGCAAAGTCAAAAAAACAACTACAAAGATAAAAACACAAAAATATTCACACGCCTGCAGATAAACTGCATTGTCTTTCCAATACACTTACATCTATGGTGCATCTGCCTAATATTTATTCATATTCGTAACACATAATTTATTGGAAAAAAAATTTCATATAAGGAAAATATTTTTTTGTGCTTTAGTTATTTAGATGGAGCACTCAAGATACTGCGAGGTGACTTCATGTTTTGAGACTAGCGGTATGTTTGGAAGCTTAAGCAGCCGAGCATACCACTGGTCTCCAGTCGGACCCAATCAATGAACGGTTTGTTCATTTTTCATTCAGTCGGCGCATGTCAGTGACGGCACCCCGACTGAGAACTGCCAGGAGGGCGGGCAAGCTTGAAGCAAGTACGAGAGAAGGGGAGTGAAATGATGCTAAAACGCGTAATCCTTGCCGGCCTGACGGGCACTCTGCCGGCAGGGACTGCCTTCCTGACCGGCGTTACACTATTGACCAGTTCCGCCTTGGCGCAAGCAGACCCTCCGGACGCAGATCAGGTACAAGGCTTTTATATCGGAGGTGCTATCGGCCAGTCGATCTTTTGGGACATTGATGACGTCGAGTTCGACCTCGCGAATTTCATGATCTCAGCCCTGGCCGGCTATCGGCTCGATCCGAACCTGCGCATGGAAGGGGAGTTCCTCTACGAGTCCGCTGAAAATGAGCAAGGCGGCTTTGAGCTTGAGATCACGAGGCTGCTCGGAACGGCCTACTATGATTTCGCTCCCAATGAACTCCTCCGAATTCCATCGCGCCCCTATGCGGGGGCAGGCGCGGGCCTTGCCAATCTGGACAATGGCAATGGGGACGACGAATTGGAATTTACCGCTCATGGGGAAGTCGGCCTGTCCCTGCCGATCAGCGGTGGCCTTGAATTGGTTCCCGGCGTGCGTGTCTCTTATACCACGCTGGATGGCGGCGGCGACGATGTCTGGGTCACGCAGCTGCGCGCCGGCTTCCGCTACGGATTCTGATGGCATGTCCGATACGGTAGACGTCCGCATTTCAGAACGCGACGATCAGTCCACTTTTTGAATTGACATCATAGGCTTGATCCCAAGGCTCGGATCAGCCCCCTCCCCCGCTGCCATAGGCCTGGAAAGCCTGGAGCCTGAGCGCCGGGTCACTACCTCTGTCAACCTGGCCGCTCTCGGCACCTGCAAGCGACGCCTGAACGGCGAGGTCCGGCGACAGAAGAGGGCGAGCCGTCGTATCCACCGGGTTTGTCTTGACGTCATCTGCGGCAGGAGACGGCAGAGAACCAGGCGAAGGCTGGACATCTGCCCCAGGTCCAGTGGCATCGAAAGCCGCTGCCTCCCTGGCCGTCGCAATGTCACGTGCCTTGCTCTCCGCCTTTTGCCCCTCGCAAGAGGCACAGCGGTCGACCGGCGGCATGAGGGAGACGGCAACCATGAGCTAGAGCGCTTCAGCTTCCTCGTTCAAAAACATTGATGGCACCGCACTATGCGGCGCAACCAGAGCTTATCCTGAAAAAGTTTTCAATCGCTTAAGGTCAATGGCAACCGTGGGCATTCGTTCACGATCACGGCTTTTCGGAGGCAATCAGAAATACCGAGGCGACCAGCTTCCGGATGTCGCTCATGGTCTTCGGCTTATGCTCGAGCCAATCCTCTAGACCTCCGGTCGGCAGACGATGATCTCGCGCCAATGTTTCGGTGATCGATTGGCCGTGCTTGATGAACGCGTAGAATTTTTTCCGGGCCGCTTCGTTATAATGGCTTTCCTCGACCCGCTCTCCAAGCTGCGGCGGCACCATCAGCGGCACCCAGCACCAGCTATCCTCCCAGCAGCGCATGGCTTCGTCCAGAAGGCGTGCCCCCTGCGAGATTTGTTTCTGGCGGATAAGCCAGAACGCCTGGTTCGTGCAGCTTGCCGCAATCCGCGGGTCGCCACGCTCGAAATGGTCCTTGGCGATTCTCAAGGCCCGTTCCCAATTGCTCTTTGCAGCCCCCACCCCTCGGGCACGAAAAACCCGAAGCGCCTGTTCCTGTGTCCATTCCCACGTCGCATCCGCCTGACCCTGATCGAAGGCCAGCAGGTCTTTCCGGGCAGTCTCGATAAGGCAGGTCAAAGGCGCGCTCCGTTTGCTTGACTCGTTCTCAAAAGACAATGGAATACTATATGAATTTTCTGATAATTTCAATAAAAATCCATCTTTAAAAAATTAATCATCTTATTAACTTTGAAAGTAGTTAATTTTTATTGTTAATTTATTTGAATTTTTATCATATCCATACCTACCGCAACAGGGTTATGCTTCTCTCGAGGGAAAGCCAAGGAGGCCGCAGCCATGCTGGGTATTGCCGAGACCGACAAGATCACCGACGAAGCCGCTTTGCGCGCCAAGTTCAAGGCGCCGAGCCGGCTGGCGATGATGAAGGAGCTGGATCATCTGGACCGGCATTGCCGGCGTTTCATCGAGCTTTCCCCTTTCCTCTGCCTGGCGACATCGAGGCCCGACGGCGGCGCCGACAATTCACCGCGCGGTGATGCACCGGGCTTCGTCGAGGTTGCTGACGACAAGACCCTGATCTTGCCGGATCGCCCGGGCAACAATCGGATCGATTCACTGAGCAATATCGTTCACAACCCCCATGTCGGCCTGCTGTTCTTCATTCCAGGGTTTACCGAAACGTTGAGATTGAATGGCAAAGCGGTCCTGGTGACTGCGCCGGAGATCCTGAACCGGCATGCCGTTGACGGCAGGCTACCCAATCTCGCCCTGGTGGTGACGGTCGATCAGGTCTTCCTGCAATGCTCCAAGGCGCTGATCCGCTCCCGCCTCTGGCATGAGGACGCGAAAGTCGATCGAAAAACGATGCCGACGCTCGGCCGGATGATTGCCGATGTCGTCGACGCGCATACCAGCGCCGAAACGGTCAGGAGCTATGACGATCAAATCGACCAGAATATTCGGGAGGAGCTGTATTAACCAACCGGCCTTCGAGGTCACGCCCGGAAGAGTTCTCCATGCAGTTTCAATTTTCTTTAATTCAACTAAAGAGCTGCTGCCTATTCGGTGTCTATCGCCGCTAAGGGGCGGTCGATGGGAGCGGGAACCGTCGTAAGAATGTTGTCTTTTCTGCATCTTTTGCATTACGGTGGCATTCAGTTTTTAAAAAACCCCGGCGAGCGGGGTAGCAGGGAGAGCGGACGGCGTGGCTGAGAATGAAGCTTATGTACGCTTCGCAGATGTGCAAAAGAGCTATGACGGCGAAACACTCGTCGTCAAAAGCCTGAATCTCGATGTCGCCCAGGGCGAGTTTCTGACCATGCTTGGGCCTTCGGGCTCGGGGAAGACGACCTGCCTCATGATGCTTGCCGGCTTCGAGACGGCCACCCATGGCGAGATCATTCTCGACGGCCAGCCGATCAACAATGTGCCGCCCTATAAACGCGATATCGGTATGGTTTTTCAAAACTATGCCCTTTTCCCGCATATGACGGTGAACGAGAACCTCGCCTTTCCGCTGGACGTTAGAAAGATCCCGCAGACCGAGATTGACAGCCGGGTGCAACGGGCCCTCGACATGGTGCAGCTCGGCGAGTTCGGCAGCCGTCGCCCGGGTCAGCTCTCCGGCGGCCAGCAGCAGCGGGTGGCGGTGGCGAGAGCCCTCGTCTTCGAGCCAAAGCTGGTGCTGATGGACGAGCCGCTCGGCGCACTCGATAAGCAGCTGCGCGAACAGATGCAGTACGAGATCAAGCACATTCACGAAAACCTCGGCGTGACGAATGTTTACGTGACCCACGATCAGAGCGAAGCGCTGACCATGTCGAACAGGATCGCCGTCTTCAATGACGGCGTGATCCAGCAGCTTGCCTCCCCCGAAGACCTCTATGAACGACCGGAAAACGCCTTCGTCGCCCAGTTCATCGGCGAGAACAACAAACTCTCGGGCAAGATCAAGGGATTCAATGGCACGACCTGCCGGGTCGAGGTCGAAGGCGGGGAGATCAATGCGCTTGCCGTCAATGTCCGTCAAGGTGATACGGATACCTTGCTCTCGCTTCGCCCCGAGCGGGTGACCATCAACCCCGCGAACGGCGCTCTTCCCAATATCTTCGATGCCAAGGTGGAGGAACAGATCTATCTAGGCGACCATATGCGGACACGGGTGAACGTCTGCGGCCATGACGATTTTGTCGTCAAAGTTCCCAACGCCGCCCAACACGAGCACCTCAGGCCAGGGGATGAGATCAAGATCGGCTGGCATGTCGAAGATTGCCGTGCCCTGGATGCGCTGCCTGTTTAGGCCCGAAAAGGGCTTGGAGAATTCGGCATGGTGATCACGCTATCGCGTTGATTGTTTTGCCGCCAACGATGATTTCATGAAAGGGAGTGTCAAATGAAACAAGTTCTGATCGCCGCCGCTGCTGCAGCGGTTGCCTTGCCGATGGCGGCAAAGGCCGAGACCGAGATGGTGGTCGTCTCCTGGGGCGGGGCTTACTCCGCAAGCCAGCAGGGCGCCTACCACGACCCCTATATGGCCGAAAATCCTGATATCAAGATCATCAATGACGATTCAGCCAATGAGGCGGTCGCCAAACTTCGCGCCATGAACGAGGTCGGCAACGTCACCTGGGATCTCGTCGATGCGGTGGCATCGGAAGCTATCCTGCTCTGTGATGAAGGGCTGGCGGAGCCAATCAACCATGATGAAGACTTGGCACCAGCGCCGGACGGTACGCCGGCATCCGAAGATTTCGGTGATCTTCTGGTTTCCGAATGCTTCATCCCACAGATCGTCTACTCCACCACCTTCGGCTATCGCTCCGACATGGTTTCCGAAGATCCGACCAGCGTCTGCGATGTCTTCGATCTCGAAAAGTTCCCGGGCAAGCGCTCACTCGAGAAAAAGCCGATCAATAATGTTGAATGGGCTCTAATCTGTGACGGTGTCGATCCCAGCGAGATTTACGACGTCCTCGGTACACCGGAAGGCGTCGAGCGGGCATTTGCCAAGCTTGGCACGATCAAGGATGAGGTCATCTGGTGGACCAAGGGCGCGCAAACACCGCAGCTCCTCGCCGATGGCGAGGTGGTGATGGGTTCCACCTATAATGGCCGCCTTTTCTCAGTGATCGAAGAGGAAAAACAGCCGGTTAAGATGCTTTGGGACTGGCAGATCTTCGATCTTGACGGCTGGATCGTACCTACCGGTGCTCCCAACAAAGAAGAGGTTATGGAATTCCTTCGCTTTGCCACCGATACCCAGCGCCTTGCTGACCAGGCCAAGTTCATCTCCTACGGTCCAGCTCGCGCGTCATCGGCACCGCTAGTCGGCCAGCATGCCACCCTAGGCATCGATATGGCGCCCCACATGCCGACCGATCCTAACAACGCCAAGACCACCCTGCTCTACAATTACGAGTTCTGGGCGGACAATCAGGACGACATCACCGAGCAGTTCCAGGCTTGGCTGGACTCCTAAGCACGCAACTGGTCCGGGGCGGTGCTGCACCGCCCCGGATAGGGGTGACACTGTTTTGAAGCGATCTTGAGATGACAGACCTCACGGCTGAAAATGTGCCGACCGAAACCGAAAGCGCAGGCCCTCTGGTCACCGCCGACGGCAAGCCGCTGAAGGCAAGCCTCGCGCGGGCACTTAGGCGGCAGCGCCTGGCGGCGCTCAGCCTGGTTGCTCCTCTCTTCCTGTTCATCCTTTTGACATTCATCATCCCCATCGGCGACATGCTGACCCGTTCGGTCGACAACGGCATGGTCTCCGAGATCCTGCCGCGCTCGACATCCGCCCTTGAAGGCTGGGATCAGACCTCCGGCGAGCTGCCGGATGAAGCAGCATTCGAAGCTATGGTGCTCGACCTGCAGGAGGCAAAGGAAAACCGCACCAACACGCGGGTCGGCCAGCGCCTGAACTATGAGCGTTCCGGCATGTCGAGCCTGTTCCGCAGCAGCGGCCGCAAAGCCGGCAAGATCGAGGCAGCGCCCTATAAGGAGCAGCTTATCAAGGCCGATAAGCGCTGGGGCCAAGTCGAAACCTGGCAGACCATCAAGCAATTCTCACCGGAAACCACAGCGGGTTACTATCTGGCCGCGGTCGACGCGGAGCTGTCCCCTGACGGGGGCATTCAGCGGGTCGATCCGAAAAAACGCATCTACCTCAGTCTCCTTGGCCGGACCTTGATGATGAGCCTGGTGATTACGCTGCTCACGCTCCTGCTCGGCTACCCGATCGCCTATCTGATCGCCAAGGTGCCGACCCGGATCGGCAATCTGCTCATCATTGCGGTCCTGCTTCCCTTCTGGACATCGCTCCTGGTGCGCACCACCGCCTGGATCGCCCTGCTGCAGCAGGAAGGCGTGATCAACAGTTTTCTGGTGGCGATCGGTATCCTCAGCGACGATGGCCGTCTGGCGCTGATTCACAATGCCACCGGCTCGATCATCGCCATGACCCACATTCTGCTGCCTTTCATGGTGCTGCCGCTCTACAGCGTGATGAAGACCATCCCGCCCTCCTATATGCGTGCGGCCGAAAGCTTGGGTGCTCATCCCTGGCGGGCCTATTGGCGGGTTTACTTCCCGCAGACCATTCCCGGCATCGGGGCCGGCGCCATCCTCGTCTTTATCATCGCGATCGGCTACTACATCACGCCGGAGTTGGTCGGCGGGGTCAGCGGCACGTTCATTTCCAACCGGATCGCCTACCACATTTCAGGCTCGCTCAACTGGGGCCTGGCGGCGGCTCTGGGCGTCGTCCTGCTGGCTGTGGTGCTGGTCTGCTACCTGCTCTACGACAAGGTCGTGGGCATCGACAACATGAAGCTGGGCTGATATGGCAACGCTCCCTCCGTACCTCTCGACGCCTGAGCGGATCTGGCACTACAGCTTCCATGCCATCTGCATTGCGATCTTTTTCTTCCTGATGTTTCCGCTGCTGGTGATCATCCCGCTGTCCTTCAATGCGGTGCCGTTCTTCACCTTCACCCAGGAAATGCTGACCCTGGATCCGGCTGGCTACTCTACCAAGTGGTACGAGGATTTCTTCACCAATCTGAATTGGCGAGGTGCGGTCTGGAACTCGGTGATCATCGCCTTTTTCTCGACCCTGATCGCAACCGCCCTCGGCACGCTCGCAGCCCTTGGCCTGTCCCGGCCGCACATGCCGGCCCGCACTCTGGTCATGAGCATCCTGATCTCACCGATGATCGTGCCGCTGATCATCTCGGCGGCGGGCATGTTTTTCTTCTACAGCAGGGTCGGTTTGCAGGGCACGCATATCGGCGTGATTCTCGCCCACGCAGCCCTTGGCACGCCCTTTGTGGTGATCACCGTGACCGCGACCCTGGTGGGCTTCGATCAGTCCTTGACCCGCGCCGCCCAGAATCTCGGCGCCACGCCCGCCCGCACCTTCTTCAAGGTACAGATGCCGCTCATTCTTCCCGGCGTGATTTCCGGTGCTCTCTTCGCCTTCATCACCTCCTTCGATGAGGTGGTGGTGGTGCTGTTCGTGGGTTCGTTCAAGCAGCGCACCATTCCCTGGCAAATGTTCTCAGGCATTCGCGAGCAGATCTCGCCGACCATTCTTGCGGTTGCGACCATCCTGATCCTGTTCTCGGTCATGCTGCTCACGGCGGTCGAACTTCTAAGACGCCGCAATGAGCGCCTGCGCGGCATTCGCCCCACTTGATTTTGCGGCGGCTCTCTGCCGATCTTTGCTGGGATTTGCCGGGTGTTAGGCGGAACTCCTCGTCTAAAAAATGATGTGGCCGTTATCCATTTGGGTGCTTGCCATATGGATTGTATAATTCTAGTTTGAAAAACATCCTTCAAAAGCGCCATTCAAGCAATCAATCCATCTGAAATCTTCTGACCAGACTCCATCGAGCTTAGGGTTCAGTTCCAGCTATGCCGACGCCGCAAATGCCTTCGCGACGTGATGAAGAAACGCGCGATCCCGAGACCGCCAAACTGCCATTGATCTACATTCTGAGCACCGGACGCAGCGGGTCGACGCTGTTGGATGTCCTCCTCGGTGCCCAGCCGGAATGCTGGACGCTGGGAGAGTTTCAACTGCTCGATATCGGCGTGGGCCGGCAGATGCAGTGCGGCTGCCATAGCCAGCTCAGCCGATGTGATTTCTGGGGTCCGATCGTCGATCGCGTGCGCCAGTCGCTGCGCTTTCCGCTCGGCTATTTCCGATCCGGCCGCCATCCCAACGGCAAGGTGGTACGTTGGGGGCTGCTGCCCTCGATCCTGACGGGCGGTCCGCTGCCGTTTCAGCGGCCCGCGGCCGAGGCTTATGCGCAGAGCAATCTCGCCGCCCTGGATGAAGCGAAATACGCAGCCGAACAGCATAAGGGCAAGATCTCCTGGCTGGTCGATGCCTCGAAGGATCCCTATCGCCTGCTCTGGCTGCAGGCGTCAGGTTATTTCGATATCCGCGTCGTCCACCTGATCAGGAGGCCGGAAGGGTTCGTTGCCAACATGATGCGCTCGGCGGATGTCTCGGGTCCGGCAGCCGTGGTGAAATATGCCGGGCGCTGGCTGGTGGACAATGTGATCGCCCTTACGCTTCTCTGGCGCATGTTCTGGCCCGAAACGGTCAGGACGATCCACTATGAAGACCTGGCCGCCGATCCCGAAGGGGTCATCGGAGATCTTTGCGCCTGGCTGGATGTACCGTTCGACGGCGACCGGACCCAAAGCACACGCTATCAGATCAATCACGGTGTCGCCGGCAACCGCCCCCGCTGGGATGCGCTGGCGGTAAACTTCGAGGAAGTGTGGCGTGTCACCATGCCGAGTTTTCACCGAAAGCTGATCTCCATCGTCACGGCACCGCTGTTCTCACGTCGGCAGCGGCGCGCATCGAATGAGGCGGTGTGGACAAATCAGCCGAGGGCAAGCCACCACGAGGATCCCTCTTGGCTCATCACCCGAGGTAGCCGCTCAGCGTCACGATAGCCCTGGCGCTACAGGCCGAAAATCGACGCCAGGCCGGCTTGATCGCCAAGCCTCGCCATCACGGCATCATCGGGCATCGCAGAGCCAAGCTCGTCCGCCGCCCGGAGCACGAGCGGCAGCAGGTCGACATCGCCGACCGAGTTCAGAAAGAACCGCCGATCCGAGAGCACCCACTGCACGGCGGTTTCGATGTCGTCCTCATCCTCGAGCGGCTGATACCAAGTGTTGCGGTTCTGCGCCATGCCGGCTGCCCAAGGGCCGCGTGCGATCGACTTGATCGTCTGAATGGCAACGTTCTTTGCCTCGCACAGGGCAACCGTCTCCTTGAAATCCTTGGCGTAGGTCGGGTGGTGGGCGGCGAACCAGTTCCAGGGCATCAGCACCGAGGAGAAATCGAAGCGCTCCAGGCTTTTCCGATGCATCGCCGCCACCGTCCAGCCATGACCGGTAACCCCGGCATGATCGACATATCCCGCTTTTTGCGCTTCTAGTATCGCGTCCAGGGCGCCCTCCTGGCCGAAAGCCTGCTCCCAGTCGTCGGGGTGGATCAGGGCATGAAGCTGCAATAGATCGAGGCGATTGGTGCGGAGACGCTCCAGGGATTGCTGGATCTGGGCCTTGCAGCCGGCATAGCTGAACTGATCGGTCTTGGTTGCCAGGAAAAAATCGTCCCGCGCCCGCTCCATCCAGGATCCGATCCGAAGCTCCGCATCGCCGTAGCGGGGCGCCGCGTCGATGTGGTTCACGCCGAATTGGTAAAGCAGATCCAGCGTTCGGTCCGCGGTCGCCTGATCGACATTCTTGAGGGCCGCTGCCCCGAAGATCACGGCGGAACTCATATGACCGGTTCGCCCGAATGCCCGTTTTTCAATCGCCATCGCACGCCCTCCCACCATTCGATCCATCAATCTTAACATAGGGCGGTGCCGCGTCGATCCGTAGCCCGCCGCCGCCTCGACAACAGTATCCCGGCCCGGTGCATCTGGACGGCAACGCCGATGAGCGTCAAACAGGAAAGGGAGGTTCCTTTTTCGGTGGAGAGACGATGGCGGGTTCTGATACTGCCGCCGAGACGATCGGGCGGTTCAACTACATCATCGTGGGCGCCGGCACCGCCGGCTGCCTTCTCGCCAATCGGCTGAGCGCCGATCCCAACAACAAGGTGCTGCTGCTTGAAGCGGGCGGCAAGGATGACTGGATCTGGTTCCATATCCCCGTCGGTTATCTCTACACGCAAGGCGATCCCAGGGCCGATTGGTGCTTCAAGACTGTCGCGGAGCCGGGCCTGAACGGCCGGGCGCTCAACTATCCTCGCGGCAAGGTGCTGGGGGGCTGTTCCGCCATCAACGGCATGATCTACATGCGCGGCCAGGCGGCCGACTACGATCACTGGCGCCAACTCGGCAATGTCGGCTGGGCCTGGGACGACGTGCTGCCGGTTTTCAAACGCAGCGAGGATCATTTCACCGAACCAAACGACGTGCACGGGACCGGCGGTGAGTGGCGGGTGGAGGCGCAACGCCTCTCCTGGGAGATTCTCGATGCCTTCCGGGACGCCGCTGCCGAGGCCGGTATCCCCAAAATCGATGACTTCAATGGCGGCGACAATGAAGGCGTGTCCTATTTCCAGGTGAACCAGAAAAAGGGCGTGCGCTGGCACAGCGCCAAAGCCTTCCTGAAGCCCGCCAAGGCACGCGCCAACCTCACCATCCTGACCCATGCGCAAACCGAACGGCTGCTGCTGGACGGCAAACGCGCAACCGGCGTTCTTTTCCGGCAAGGAGGGACGCTGAAACGGGCTCACGCGGATGGCGAGGTGGTGCTCTCTGCCGGTGCGGTAAACTCGCCGGTGATCCTCCAGCTCTCCGGCATCGGCCCAGGCGCCGTTCTTGCCGAGCATGGGATCGACGTTCTACATGACCTTCGAGGGGTCGGCGAGAACCTGCAGGATCACCTGCAGCTTCGCCTCGCCTACAAAGTCCGGGATGTCACCACGCTGAACGAAATGTCGCAGAGCCTTCTCAACAAGGCCAGAATGGCCCTGGAATATGCCATCAACCGAAGCGGCCCCTTGAGCATGGCACCCTCCCAGCTCGGGGCCTTCGCCAAATCTTCGGACGAGTTCGCAACCGCCAATCTCCAATATCACGTGCAGCCGCTGAGCCTCGAAAAGTTTGGCGAGCCGCTCCACCCCTTCCCGGCCTTCACCGCCTCGGTCTGCAATCTGCGGCCGGAGAGCCGTGGCTGGATCAGAATCGCCAGCCGGGACTCGGACACGGCGCCCGAGATCCGGCCCAACTATCTCTCCGCGGACCAGGACAAGCGGGTCGCCGCCGATGCCATCCGTCTGACCAGACGGATCGTCCTGGAAACGGAAACCATGCGCCGCTTCCAACCCGAAGAATTCCTGCCCGGCCCCAAAGCCCAGTCTGAAGACGATCTGGTCAAGGCCGCGGGAGACATCGGCACCACCATCTTCCACCCCATCGGCACCTGCAAGATGGGGTCCGACGCGGGTGCTGTGGTCGATGACCAACTGCGGGTTCGCGGCATAGAGCACCTGCGCATCGCGGATGCATCGATCATGCCGACCATCACCTCAGGCAACACCAATTCCCCGACCCTGATGATCGCGGAGAAGGCCGCTGAGATGATATTGCAGAGCGGTATGCCGAGCCACGCTCGAAAGACCTAGCCATTCTGCAATGTTCGGGTTCGTTTGGAATCTGAGGAGCACAATTGATTTCCGCCGAGATCAGCCCAAATCATTTTAGCCAGAAAAAGGAATTTTTTCCACACTCAAGGCTAGTTTGGCGCTCATCGCTCTCGATGAAGGTTAGGAAGACCGAACTCAGCAAGACGCGAAGACTTTCGCCACCGCAGATAGGGCGGCCTATGCACGCTATTAGGGTGAGAGCTAAACGCAAGACAAGGCTTTCTCGATATGGGCGAACGTGATCGAACTACCCACCTTAACACAGAGAAAGTCTCGGCTCCTCTGGCGACACTATTCTCCCACCAATTGCCTTCAGCATGACATTACATTTTAAGAATTGGAGACCGCCGAGGCTTTTGCTGTTAAGAAACCGCGCGCCTGCCCGCCTTTACCCGCCTTAGCCCCCGCTTGCTTACCTTACGCTCACCCGTGTGGTGTTTATGGAATCAAAAAGCCGCCTGGTTAGGGCGGCTTGGGTGCGTTTGTATCTATTTAATTCTATTGAGTAATTTTTGGTTGCGGGGGTCAGATTTGAACTGACGACCTTCAGGTTATGAGCCTGACGAGCTACCGGGCTGCTCCACCCCGCGTGATGTGGTTTGTTGGTTATCTGGTCAATATGTCTGAGCAGTCTCGATGTGTGAGAGCCTGCTGGCATACTGTTATCGAAGTAATCCGGGGCACTGGTAGCGCCTTGGTAGATTTGGCGGCGACCTGCTCTCCCACCGTTAGGACGGCAGTACCCTGGGCGCGGCGCGGTTTCACGGTCGAGTTCGGAATGGGGTCGTGTGGTTCCCACGCGCTATGACCACCAAATCAACCAAGGGGCCGGCCGGCCCCGGGGTTGACTTCGTTGGTGGGTTTGCGGGCTAGCGGTCGACGCAGGCACCGGCTTGGATGCGATGCGTCTGGGCGCTTGCCCCCAACTCTTTGCTGATCTCAAGTAGGCCGACTGGCCGGTAGATCAGCAAAGTCGGTTGGCGAAGCCAACCCACCAGAAGTGAATCGTGACAGTCCGTTTTGACGGTCGGCGGTGCAAGGACACCGTCGTCGTCTGGTACGGACACCGTGACGTGAACATGGAATTGTCTAAGCAACCCCTTCAGGCGGCGCCTGCTTGGGGCTGGACGTGTAGTGAGCTTATTTGAGCGATTAGGATCGGTTAGCTTCATGCATTACTGCACTTCCACACCCGACCTATCGACGTGGTGGTCTTCCACGGCTCTCAAACGAGACCTGGTTTTGAGGCGAGTTTCCCGCTTAGATGCTTTCAGCGGTTATCTCTTCCGAACGTAGCTACCCGGCAGTGCCGCTGGCGCGACAACCGGTACACCAGAGGTTCGTCCACCCCGGTCCTCTCGTACTAAGGGCAGGTCCTCTCAAGTCTCAAACACCCACGGCAGATAGGGACCGAACTGTCTCACGACGTTCTAAACCCAGCTCACGTACCACTTTAATCGGCGAACAGCCGAACCCTTGGGACCTGCTCCAGCCCCAGGATGTGATGAGCCGACATCGAGGTGCCAAACTGCCCCGTCGATATGGACTCTTGGGGGCAATCAGCCTGTTATCCCCGGCGTACCTTTTATCCGTTGAGCGATGGCCCTTCCACGCGGGACCACCGGATCACTAGAGCCGACTTTCGTCTCTGCTCGGTCCGTCGACCTTGCAGTCAGGCGGGCTTGTGCTCTTGCACGCGACGGCTGGTTTCCGACCAGCCTGAGCCCACCATCGCGCGCCTCCGTTACTCTTTGGGAGGCGACCGCCCCAGTCAAACTACCCGCCATACAGGGTCCCGGATCCGGATAACGGACCGCGGTTAGATATCAAGCCGATCAAGGGTGGTATTTCAAGGGTGCCTCCACCGGAACTGGCGCTCCGGTTTCAAAGGCTCCCACCTATCCTACACATGATCTGCCTAATACCAATGTAAAGCTGTAGTAAAGGTGCACGGGGTCTTTCCGTCTGACCGCGGGTACGCCGCATCTTCACGGCGAGTTCAATTTCGCTGAGTCGGTGTTGGAGACAGTAGGGCAATCGTTACGCCATTCGTGCAGGTCGGAACTTACCCGACAAGGAATTTCGCTACCTTAGGACCGTTATAGTTACGGCCGCCGTTTACCGGGGCTTCGATTCGAAGCTTGCACCTCTCCTCTTAACCTTCCGGCACCGGGCAGGCGTCAGACCCTATACGTCGTCTTGCGACTTCGCAGAGCCCTATGTTTTTAGTAAACAGTCGTCACCCTCTGGTCTGTGCCACCGGCATCTGGTTGCCCAAACACCGGTCCCCCTTCTCCCGAAGTTACGGGGGTATTTTGCCGAGTTCCTTCAACACCGTTCTCTCACGCACCTAGGTATGCTCAACCAGTCCACCTGTGTCGGTTTGGGGTACGGTCTATGCTGGAGCTATTTCCTGGACGCCTCTCACTGCCCACCCAATCCGATAAGGATGAACAACTCTGAGACGCCGTCACATTCCAGCTGGCTGAGGAATATTAACCTCATTCCCATCGGCTACGGCTTTCGCCCTCGCCTTAGGGGCCGGCTTACCCTGCGCGGACGAGCCTTGCGCAGGAACCCTTGGACTTTCGGCGACAGAGACTCTCACTCTGTTGATCGCTACTCATGTCAGCATTAGCACTTCCGATACCTCCAGCATGCCTCGCAGCACGCCTTCACAGGCTTACGGAACGCTCCGCTACCACGCCAGAACTCCAGAAGAGATCTGACATCCGCAGCTTCGGTGCATGGCTTTAGCCCCGATACATCTTCGGCGCAGGACAGCTATTAGACCAGTGAGCTGTTACGCTTTCTTTAAAGGATGGCTGCTTCTAAGCCAACCTCCTGGTTGTTATGGCCGTCCCACATCCTTTCCCACTTAGCCATGACTTGGGGACCTTAGCTGGCGGTCTGGGCTGTTTCCCTTTCGACGACGGATCTTCGCACCCGCCGTCTGGCTGCCAGGCATAACACTTCGGTATTCGGAGTTTGGTTAGGTTTGGTAAGGCTCGCGCCCCCCTAGCCCAGCCAGTGCTCTACCCCCGAAGGTCTAAGCCTGACGTGCTACCTAAATAGCTTTCGCGGAGAACCAGCTATCTCCGGGTTTGCTTGGCCTTTCACCCCTAGCCACAGATCATCCCCCGGCTTTTCAACGACGGTGGGTTCGGTCCTCCAGTGCGTGTCACCGCACCTTCAACCTGTCCATGGCTAGATCACCCGGTTTCGGGTCTCATCCGTGTCACTCGACGCCCTATTCAGACTCGCTTTCGCTACGCCTACGCCTAACGGCTTAAGCTTGCGACACAAACGAACTCGCTGACCCATTATGCAAGAGGTACGCCGTCACTTCACAGAAACTCCGAAGAGTCAAAGAAAGCTCCGACTGTTGTGTAGGCATTCGGTTTCAGGGTCTATTTCACTCCCCGCATTGGGGTGCTTTTCACCTTTCCCTCACGGTACTGGTTCACTATCGGTCATTGAGGAGTACTTAGGCTTGGAGGGTGGTCCCCCCACGTTCGGACAGGGTTTCACGTGCCCCGCCCTACTCAAGGATCTTTTGCGGCTTCACCCCGTACGGGACTGTCACCCTCTATGGTCCTGCTTTCCAACAGGTTCTGGTTAGTCGCAAAAAACCACTGGCCTGGTCCGCGTTCGCTCGCCGCTACTAACGGAGTCTCGGTTGATGTCCTTTCCTCCGGGTACTTAGATGTTTCAGTTCCCCGGGTTCGCCTCGTATAGCTATGTATTCACTATACGATACCGCCGAAGCGGTGGGTTTCCCCATTCGGAAATTCCAGGGTCAACGGGTGCTCGCCCCTTACCTGGACTTATCGCAGCGTGCCACGTCCTTCATCGCCTCTCAATGCCAAGGCATTCACCAAATGCCCTTCTCGTAGCTCACCCACGCCCAGCCCCAAGCACGCACATGCGATGTGCCCCGGTTACTTGCCTGACTCTTGCCATCAGGTTTGTGCCCAAATGCTCGAAGGTTGA
>CBDBEN010000005.1:0-947500 GCA_965204405.1 Geminicoccaceae bacterium | reverse complement strand
TTATCAATAATTTTCGCGGTTAACCACGAAGATGAAAAAGGCCATTCAACAGTAAGATTTTGTTGACATATTTTGACTATAACAACAAATATTGCTTGTTGATCGATCTGAGCAACGGCCATGAATGTCACCCTGGCCGATAGTGGATGAGCAATTTGACCCTTAATCGGCAAGGCTTTTTCCTGGTTACGGTAACGTTTGGCGCTTTCGCAGTAGGCACGGCGGCAGGCTCATTTCTGACCTTCAGTTCCGGTGCCGATACCAACTCGATTCCCGATATGGCCTCCGTCGCGGTCGAGGCTCCGCTAGCTCAAATGAGCCATGTCACGATATTACCGGATACCTCCATCGAGGGAAAATCGATTGATCGAACGGCTTCCGCTTCCGTAGATACGACAAGCCCGACGCAACCCCAGGCCAACCAGGTTTTGGCGAAAAAGGATGACAACAGTCCGCTGGGATTGGAGATGTCATCTTCGGATCATGTCCAGGCCTCCAGTCAGGCCGATCTGACTTTTCCAGCCGCTTTTCCTGAAGCGTCAACCCTCAAGTCGCCACCTCTGACGGTCACGAACGACGCCGAGCTTGCCAGCCTCGCCCAGATCGCAAAAGCCGCCCTCACACCAAGACCCTGGAAGACCCAATCCATCCGGGCGCGCCGCGGCGACAGCATGACCACGATCTTGAAGCGCGCCGGCGTTGAGGGCCATCAGGTTCATGCAGCGCTTCGCTCCCTGCGTGGTGTCTATGACCCCAGAAATCTCCCCGCAGGTCAGGAGCTCGCCATCACGGCAGCGGTCGAAGAGAAACAACCTACTCAACTGCTGAGTATCACATTTGATCTCGATTTCGATCATCAGCTCCTGATTACCCGAGACGCCAGCGGCAGCTTTACCGCCAAGAAAGTCGAACAAGCCAAACGCCGGGAACTGGTCCATCGCCAAGGCGATATCAATGCCAGCCTCTATCTCTCTGCCCAACGGCTGTCTATCCCCGGCAGTGTCACCGACAGGCTGATCCGCCTCTTTAGCTGGGATGTCGACTTTCAAAGAGACATCCGCCGGGGCGATCGCTTCGAGACTCTTTATGAAGAAGTGACGCTCCAGAAGGACAAGAGTCAGGTCAAGGGTAAGCTCGTCTACGCCGGGCTCGAACTCCGCGGCGAGCTCATCGATGCCTATCTCTATTCTCCGGAAGGCGGACGCGCCAATTACTACGACAGCAAAGGAAGAAGCCTCCGGAAATTTCTGCTGCGAACACCCATCGACGGCGCTCGGCTTTCCTCCCATTTCGGCAAACGCAAACATCCGGTGCTAGGCTACACCAAGATGCATAAAGGGACGGATTTCGCCGCGCCGCGCGGGACCCCGATTTTTGCCGGCGGCTCAGGCCGGGTGGAGGTCGCAGGACGCAAAGGTACCTATGGCAACTACCTGCGTATTCGCCACAGCGACACCTACAGCACAGCCTACGCCCATCTGAACAAGTTCGCCAAGGGGATCAAACCGGGCGTGCGTGTGCGTCAGGGGCAGGTGGTCGCCTATGTGGGCACGACCGGACGGTCAACTGGGCCTCATCTGCATTATGAGGTCCTGAAGAACGGCCAGCAGATCAATCCTATGAAGATGAAGCACCCGCCTGCGATCCAGCTTAAGGGAGCGGACCTCGCTGCCTTCAAGAAGGAAGTCGCGAAAATCGACGCACAGCGCTCCAAGCTTGCACGCAAGCAACGCCTTGCCAGCCGGACGATTGACGTCAAGTCATCCAATTAGTGGAGTGTCCACATCAATTGATTCCTACCTTCATGGCCAGGCTTGATGGTATGCGGCCAAGTTGGATGATTACCTCGCTCATATGTTGAAAACACGCCGTTAGCGCATTTTCCGATCCTACGGAGTCAGCCTATTCCTGCAAAAAAACACCCGGTGAAGATCACCGGGTGCGGGAATTGGTCCATTTTTTGAACGCCGTGATTAGTTCGCCGCGCGATACTCCTCCGGCAGGTAGTAGAGATAATCCTGGTCCTCGGCGACCACCGCGTGGCATTCATTGCAGAACTGCACCGAAGCATCGCCGGCACCGCCGGTGGTTCCGAACGTGCTGCCATCGGGCATGATCATCGTATATTTCCAGTCGCCGCTTGCTTCGTTGAAGCCTGCCGCCATCTTTTCCATTAGGAAAAGCGGCCCGAGTGTAACCTTGCCGTTAGCGCCAACCGAGAAACTATCCTTGGCGATCACCGAGCCGGCCGGCAGGGTGCCTGCTTCCTCGTATTTGATGTAGCCGGCACCGGTACGATTGCCCCAGTTGTTAACGTAGCGATTGCCATGGGTCCCGGAAACATAAGGCCCGCTGCTATATTGCCACCAGCCGAGAAACTTGCCGGCGCTGGGATCGTCGGCAACGCCATAGGCATCCTTCATGTAGCCTTTGACACAATCGTAAACCGCGGCCGCCTCGGCATCGGTGATCTCGACGCCACCTCCGGCTGCACACGGATTGCAGGGGTTGCAAGGATTACACGGGTTGCAGGGGTTCGCCGCCGCACAGGGGTTGCAGGGATTACAAGGATTGGCCGCTGCACAGGGATTGCACGGGTTGCACGGATTCGCTGCCGCGCAGGGATTGCAAGGGTTACACGGATTGGCCGCTGCACAGGGATTGCAAGGATTACAAGGATTGGCGCCTGCAAGACGCGGCACGACACACTCGGTGGCCCCGGCCCCACCCGCTCCTGCGGCGCAGGGATTACACGGGTTACATGGGTTGCAAGGACTACAGGGGTTGCACGGATTACACGGGTTGCAGGGGTTCGCCGCCGCACAGGGGTTGCAAGGGTTACACGGATTGGCCGCTGCACAAGGATTACAGGGATTGCAGGGGTTCGCCGCCGCGCAGGGGTTGCAAGGGTTACACGGATTGGCCGCTGCACAAGGATTACAGGGATTGCAGGGGTTCGCCGCCGCGCAGGGGTTGCATGGATTGCACGGATTGCAAGCGACTTGATGGACACCCTCCGGGAGAGCGTCCCGGCTGATCGCATCAGGCAGAACCGATGACGCGGCAGGCGCTGCCTTGGCGGGGCGGGCGAAGCAAACGCCGAATCCAAGGCCGGTCACAGCCACACCAAGGCCTAGAACCATGGGGAGCACGGTGGTCGATTTGAGCTGTCGCCGGGTAGGTCTGGAAATCAGCTTGAGCTGGTTGGGTGTCATGATAAGCCTTCCTCGCGTTGGCATCTGCCTGATTAGATCAATTGACTGCTGTTGGGTCCTGGGCCTGGAAAACATTTCCGCGACGGCAGATCGGGCAGTCCGATGTGATTATCAGGCAGTTATTCGGGTGATCGCGTCAAATTAACCAGTTTCACAACACCGTGATGTCCCTACCCGGCTATCGACAGCAATCACGTTGGCCGGAAGCAACGCATTACCCCATCGAGGAGAACGGCCTCAGCATTCGACAATATTCACGGGCACCTCGACCACATTGACGGCAAGCCCACCCCGGGCGGTTTCCTTGTATTTCAGCTTCATATCGGCCCCGGTATCACGCATGGTCTTGATGACACGATCCAGAGACACGAAGTGGCTGCCGTCTCCCCGCAGCGCCATGCGCGCGGCATTGATGGCCTTGACCGAGGCGATCGCGTTTCGCTCGATGCACGGAACCTGCACGAGCCCGCCGACCGGATCGCAGGTCAGACCGAGATTGTGCTCCATCGCAATCTCGGCAGCATTCTCGACTTGGGCCGGCGTTCCGCCCAGAACCTCGCAAAGACCGGCGGCCGCCATCGAGCAGGCAGAGCCGACCTCGCCCTGACAGCCAACTTCGGCACCGGAGATCGAAGCATTCTCCTTGCAAAGAATGCCCACCGCAGCAGCAGCCAGCAGGAACCGGACGACTCCATCGTCGTCACCGCCCGCATGCCGGGTATAATAATGCAAGACCGCCGGGATGATGCCTGCGGCACCATTGGTGGGCGCGGTCACCACACGCCCGCCGGCGGCATTTTCCTCATTGACCGCCAGCGCGTAGAGGTTGACCCAGTCCATGGCCTCCAAGGGGTCGGACGCGCGACTCTCCGCCTGCAGCTTCCGTAAATAGAGGGGTGCCCGGCGCTTGATCTTCAGCCCCCCCGGAAGGATGCCTTCATGGTGGCAGCCGCTATGCACGCAATCCTGCATGACCTGCCAAATGCCGAGGAGGTCATGACGGATGGTATCGGCATTCCGCCAGGCTTTCTCGTTTTCGAACATAAGGCCACTGATCGACAGGCCCTCCCGCTCGCAGAGGCTCAACAGCGTCTCACCGGTGGTGAAGGGGTAGCGCAAGACTGTGTCGTCCTCCTTGATCCGATCCAGCCCCAAAGCTGCCTCGTCAACCACGAAACCACCGCCCACCGAATAATAGACCGCCTGCTTGATGCTCTCCCCTGCCCCGTCAAACGCCGTGAAACGCATGCCGTTCGGATGCCCCGGCAAGGACTTTCGCCGATGCAGAATGAGATGCTCACCATCCACGAATCCCACGGCGTGCCGGCCGAGCAGGCGAAGCTCTCCCTCCGCACGAATGTTGGCGACACGCTCGGCCGTCAGATCGGTATCGACCGTTTCCGGCATGTCCCCCTCCAGACCGAGCAGGACGGCTTTGTGACTGCCATGCCCGATGCCCGTCGCTCCGAGCGAGCCGAAAAGCTCCGTCTTGACGGCCCGGACATCCGTCAGGCGCCCCTCCTCCTCCAGAGACCGCACAAACAGGCCAGCCGCCCGCATCGGCCCCACCGTATGGGAACTCGAAGGACCGATCCCCACCTTGAAGAGATCGAAACTACTGATCGCCATGCGCCGCTATTCCCTATGTCCAAAGTCGCTTTTGGAACGTCGATGTGAGCCAACACTACCTGCACCAGCCAGCAGAATACCAGATCCAGAGAACGCAAGCGATGCGCTCCCTTGTCAGCCGGCTTTTTCATTCGGCAAGCTTGCCCGCCGATGTCGTCAAGCCCAGTATCTTCCTTTGCGGCGCGACGACGGATACCTTGTCCTGGGCACCGATAGAGCAAGGGGTCAGGCTGACGCAGCGTGATCTCGTTTCAGGATTGGAACACAAAACAGAAGGTCTCGCTGTGTTGTCACGGCAAGGCTGACAGGGAAACGACGTGGGCAACCCAATCATCTTCGAAAGACATGGCGATATTGTAACCCTCGGCGCGGATAACCCGCCGGTCAACGCTCTCGGGCATGCGGTCCGTTTGGCCTTGCTTGGCGGGCTGGAAAGAGCCGAGGCGGAAGGTGCCCGCGCCATTTTGATCTATGGCATTGGCCGGACCTGGTTTGCCGGTGCCGATATTCGCGAATTCGGCAAGCCTGCAAAAGAGCCGATTCTGCCGGACATCTGCAACCGCTTCGAGACCTCCCCGCTCCTGATGGTCTCGGCGATCCATGGCACGGCGCTTGGCGGCGGTCTGGAGCTTGCGCTCTCGACCCACTACCGGATCGCCGACAAGACAGCGCGCCTAGGCCTACCCGAGGTCACGCTGGGCATCATCCCGGGAGCAGGCGGAACGCAGCGTCTGCCGCGCCTTACCGGGGCTGAGATCGCGGTGGACATCATCACCACCGGCCGCCCGGTAAACGCTGAGAAGGCACGTCAACTCGGCCTGGTCGATGAAATCGCGGATGGCGACCCGAAGGTGTTTGGACTCCGGTTTGCGGAAGAGCTGCTTGCTCGACACGCAAACCCACGTCCCGTTCGTGATGCCGCAGCTCCGGAGGCCATCGACTTCGAAGCCGCCAAAGCGAAAGTCCTGAAGAGAGCACGTGGCCAACTCTCTCCCGTCGTGGCGGTTCAGGCGATAGAAGCCGCCTGCACGATGCCCTTCGAGCAAGGCCTCGCCGAGGAGCGGCGGTTGTTTCAGGAGGTGATGGAAACCGATCAGCGAAAGGGGCTGATCCATGCCTTTTTTGCGGAGCGTCAAGTCGCAAAGTTGCCCGAGATCGACGGCATCACTGTTCGGAATATCGAGAGCATCGGCGTGATTGGCGGCGGCACGATGGGGGCCGGTATTGCCACGGCGGCATTGCTCTCCAACATGCCCGTCGTGCTGGTCGAGATGTCGTCGGAGGCAGCCGAAAAAGGTAGATCCCGAGTGATCGACAATCTCGAAGCCGGTTTGAAGCGAGGCAAGATCGGCCAGTCAGCTTTCGACAAAGCAACGACAGAGCTGCTGACCACGGGCACGGACTATGCGGCCCTGTCCGAAGCCGATCTGATCATCGAAGCGGTGTTTGAAGAAATGGCGATCAAGAAGGAGGTGTTCGCCAAGCTGGATGCTGTCGCCAAGCCGGGTGCGATTTTGGCGACCAACACGTCCTATCTCGACGTCAATGAGATCGCCTCCGCCACCACCAGACCAGGTGATGTCCTTGGACTGCACTTCTTTTCACCTGCCCATGTCATGAAGCTCCTGGAGGTCGTCGTCGCGGAGGCAACGGAGCCGGATGTGGTCGCCACGGGATTTAAGCTCGGCAAACGGTTGAACAAGATCCCTGTGCGCGCCGGTGTCTGCGACGGGTTCATCGGCAACCGCATCCTCTCGACCTACCGCGCAGCCGCGGATCACATGGTTCTGGACGGCGCCAGCCCCTACGAGATCGACCAGGCGCTGGAGGCCTTCGGCTTTGCCATGGGCCCCTATGCTGTCGCCGATCTTGCAGGCCTCGATATCGGCTGGGCCAACCGAAAGCGCCTGGCGCCGACCCGTGATCCCCGAGAGCGTGTGCCGACCTATGTGGACCGGCTTTGCGAATCTGGGCATTTCGGCAGTAAGACGGGGCAGGGCTATTACGTCTATGAAGAAGGCTCGAAGCCCAGGCCCAACCCGGAAGTGCCGGGCTTGATCGAGGCGGAAAGGGCGGCGTTTGGCCTTGAAGCCAGGTCATTCTCCGCCGAGGACATCGTCAGACGCTACATGGCGGCGATGGTCAACGAAGCCGCCCGGGTTCTGGAGGACGGGATCGCCCGCCGACCGCTCGACATCGATGTCGTACTGCTCTCCGGCTATGGCTTTCCCCGCTATCATGGCGGTCCGCTGAAATGGGCTGACCTGCAGGGCCTGCCCAAGCTCTTGGAGGACATCCGGCATTATGCGGCAGAGGACAGCTATTTCTGGCAGGAAGCGCCGCTCCTCGGGAAGCTCGTTGCCGAAGGGCGATCCTTCGATGACCTGAACCAGGAGGCAAGCGCATGAGGCAGGCCGTCATCGTCGCCGCCGCGCGCACCGGGCTCGCGAAATCCTATCGCGGCTCCTTCAACCAGACCCATGGCGCGACCATGGGCGGGCATGTGGTCAAGACCGTGGTCGAGCGCGCCGGGCTGGAGCCGGCGATGATCGAAGACTGCATTATGGGATGCGGATATCCCGAGGGCGCCACCGGAATCAATGTCGCGCGGCAGAGCGCCATGTGCGCGGGTCTGCCCGCAAGTGTCGCCGGGCAGACCGTCAACCGGTTTTGCGCGTCGGGGCTGCAGGCGGTTTCGATCGCGGCGAATGCGATCGTCCAGGATGGCGCAGGCCCGATCGTCGCTGGCGGGGTCGAGAGCATCAGCCTCGTGCAGCCGGACATCAAGCGCTTCCCCGAGCCCGGTCTCAAGGAGCACATGCCCGATCTCTACATGCCGATGATCGAGACGGCGGACGTCGTGGCCAAGCGCTACGGGATCAGCCGCGAAGCACAGGACGACTACGCCCTTTGCTCTCAACAGCGCATGGCCGCAGCACAGGACCAGGGATATTTCGCCGATGAGATCGTGCCGATGGAAACCGTCATGGCCGTCAAGGACAAGACCACCAGCGATATCAGCCAGAAAGCCGTGGTGGTGGCGCGCGATGAATGCAATCGCCCAAACACCACGATCGAGGGGCTCCTCTCCCTTCCGCCTGTGCGCGAAGGCGGCTGCATCACGGCCGGCAATGCCAGCCAGTTGAGCGACGGGGCCGCAGCCGTCCTGTTGATGGAAGCCAAAGCTGCCGAAGCCGCCAATCTTGATCCTCTGGGAGCGTTCAAAGGCTTTGCGATCGCCGGCTGCAATCCTGACGAGATGGGAATCGGCCCGGTCTTCGCTGTGCCGCGCCTGCTGGAGCGCCACGGGTTGTCGACGGAGGACATCGACCTTTGGGAGCTGAACGAGGCCTTCGCATCACAAACCCTCTACTGCCGAGATCGCCTGGCCATCGATCCCGAACGGTTTAATGTCAATGGCGGCTCCATCGCCATCGGCCATCCCTTCGGCATGACCGGCGCGCGCCTTGCCGGCCATATTCTCTTCGAAGGCCGGCGGCGCCGATCCAAGCTTGGCGTCGTGACCATGTGTATAGGCGGCGGTATGGGGGCTGCAGGCCTGTTCGAAATTTTTTGATCCGAGAGTGCGATCATCGCCATTGACCTCGGCACCTGCCCCTCTGGCTATCTCCAAATACGTCCTGGTCAGGCCAATGCCGGATGGCCTATTGCAATCCCGAAAGACCCGCGTGGGCGCCAGCTGCTTTACACTTGTGGCCTATGCACGAACGCTTCCACAGGGATCACATTGGTGGCTGGCTTGTAACGGTATGGCTTGGGCATTCGGGGCATCCATGTGGTTCCATCACCATGTGGATGCGAGAGGTTTCTGGTTTCCAGTACGTCATCTCAAGCCTTACAATTGTTGTGCATAGTGCCCAACGGCTTCTTAGACAACGCGCCTCTTTTCCGCTGTAAGATAACGTGTCTGCACTTTGCCGGGTAGGAAGGACAGATCGCTCTGTCCCTCCCCCCTAAGAACTGTACGTACAAGATTTCCCTGTATACAGCTCAAGCCTTTCTAAGCCGCCATACTTGCGTTTGACGACCGGCAACCGACCGAGGAGCCGGATGGTGTACATGGTGCGCAATATGGCATACCGGATGGATCATGATCAAATTTTGGTCACGATCCGTGCCGTCCGCGGTCTTCGGGATCACATGATGTTTGTGATACCCCGTTTCTGCGGTCAGCGCTTGTCCGCAATGGGCGCACAAGCCCTTTTGCCGCTTCAACAACCGTGCCTCTTGAGACTTCTTCTGGTGCTTAGCCAGGAGGCGTTCCAATTGGCGGTCCTTGAAGTAGGCGTCCCATGCCGGATCAAATGGATTGGCATCCATTTTGATCTTGGTATGGCGTTTGATCTTCACGTCTTGGCACTCTAACAGCGCCGCATCGCGAAGAACGCCTCTGTCGTCCAAACCACGACCGGCGAACACCCAGTTGTTCCGGTCCCGTGCCTTAAAGTACTTGTCTTTAATCCACGGCCCCGATTTCTCCGAGTGACGTCGGCATGCCCAGCGCCATTGCATCTTGTAAAGCTCGTGATCCACATCGTGGAAGGTACGAGCAGATGCTTCGGATCGATGGTAGTTCGCCCAACCCCGAAGGATGGGGTTGAGCTTCCATATCACCTTGGACTGGGCGTGGGCTCGCATCTCGTGAAACACCATGCGGCATTTCTCAAGAAAGGCTTTGATGTTCTTCTTGGATGGCTTGACCAACACCGTGGTTCGGTTGCCCTTACCAAAGCGTCGGACCGTCCAGCCCAGGAAATCAAAACCCTGGTCGCTCCGCGTGATGACCGTCTTGTCCGGGGACAAGACCAGCCCGCGTTCCGCCAAGAAGGCTTCAACGACGGGTTTGACGTCAGTTTCCAGCAGTTCTTTCGAACTGCCGGTGATGATGAAGTCATCAGCGTAACGAACTAGCGAGACCTTGTTGCGTTTGTGATGTTTATGGAGACGATCCCGGCCACCGAACTTGTTGGCCAAAATCTCTTCCAGACCATCCAGCGCCAAATTCGCCAGCGTAGGAGAAATTATTCCTCCTTGTGGCGTCCCAGCTTTGGTCGGACTGAATTGTCCATGTTCCATCACACCCGCCTTCAGCCATTTGACCAGCATACCCCTGTCCATGGGAACATGAGCTTCAAGCCAGGAATGACTGATATGATCGAAGCAGCCGAGAATGTCACCTTCTAAAACCCATTGTGCAGAGCCCTTTTTGTCTAAGAGGTTCTTCACTTGCCCGATGGCATCGTGGGTTCCACGAGCGATCCTAAACCCGTAGGAATTCGGATCAGCCGTGGTTTCAGCAACAGGGGCTAAGGCCAGAAGGTAGAGGGCTTGCATTCCCCTATCCTTCATGGTCGGAATGCCGAGTGGGCGTTTCTTTCCATTGGCCTTGGGAATGTAAACCCGCCTGAGCGGAGACGGTTTATAGCCATCCCTTTTCAGGATTTGGATCGCATCCCACTTCGATTGTGGTGTAGACCACAGTTCACCATCCACACCGGGCGTTCGCTTCCCAGTGTTTTCGGTCACGCGTCGGACAGCCATAGCTCGGCCGCCGAAGCTTCGGGTCAAGAAACGTTGCAAGGCTTTCACCCTGCGCCATTTCTTTTCCCGCGTTGCCTTGGCAATACGTATCTGTAGACATCTGACGTTTTGTTCCACTCGCTTCCAATCGATGGAAGACCAGCCAAACGCAACATCGGAGGTCACAGAACACGCATCGCCAACTTGGGCTTTGCAGATGTCACTCATCTTGCTAACCTCCCTCTTGGTGAGAATGAGGGAGGAGGAACTGGGCAACCTTCCAAAGGAAGGCAGCACAGATATCCACCTTCCCTCGTTCGATTGAGATGAATTCTTGTCGATACGATTGACAAGAAAGACCAGTCGCAAGTCAGCCCGGTTTCCCGTGGGGTAACGTCTAAACCCCTATATCGCCCATTACAGACGATCCTTCGCTTTTTGCGACCTCCTCTGCCCGCACCGGTAACAGTCTTCCTTGCGGTTGACCTGCTTCGCCTTATGGACTGGAGTTTCAGAGGGGCTCTCACCTCCCCCTGACTTTCAATCTCGATGAAGCACCGATACGGGTTTACCCAGTTCCCAGTCGATAACATGCGCGGGTTAGGCGGCGTCTGTTCCCCGACCATCGTTGTGTCAGCGTCGTCTGAATGCCAAGCAGACGATCCGATGGCGTGCCTTTTGGCCAGAGCCTTAATCAGCAGCTTTAGCTCTTTCTCAGTCACGGGGTTTATCAACGCTTCACTTGCATTCACCTTACCGCGCAGCCTAGCCTCTCCCCCGCCTACTGCTGGCAGGTTCCAAATGACCATCTCACGATGGCCATCTGCCGGATTGCTCCGGGAGTACATTGTCAGGACGCTTAGCACCCCGCCGTTACCAGCGACGCACCGTCCGTAGGCTACTGTTGGCTGAACAACAGGTTCGCTGCGCCGAATTCTGCTCATGCTAATAGCCCCCGTACCAAACAGGGCAGGAGGTTCAACATGCGCGTCCTTCGACGCTGAACAATTATCGACCAAGCTTCGAATGTTATTCCATCCTCTAAGCCCATTCCGATAACCATCATGGCCATCGGTCAACATCCCGTCGTTGTCTCCTTGCGAGACAACAACAGGCTACGCGTCTGCTAAACCATCCGAAGATGGCCAGACACGGCCTTCCACGCGCCAGTCAAAGCGCTGATGTTGAGAAAAGCTGCCTTGGGTTAAACCCGTAAAGGCGAGTTGCTCCGATCTATCACCCGGCGATGAGCTAAGGCATAGATCCAGGGCTGACGACCTCGTTCCAAGATCGTTCGGACATAGATATCCGCGCGAACCCGATAGGTCCGCTTGGGTGGTCGGCGTTCTGCTTTCTTCCTTTCGGAGCAGAAGGCTTTCCGTCGCGGGGAGGTCGGTGACGCATCCCCTTGTTTTGACTTCTTACCTCACCTCGCCGAAGCTTTTGGTGTTGGCGGGAAAGGCTGACTAGGCCGTCCCTTAGAACGATAGGAGTTAGCACCGAACCATGCTTCTCCTTACCGAGGCGCTCCGGTCATTCCTGTCCATGAGGACTTTCGAACCGGAACTTCGACCCAAAAGCCAGGGAAAGGATCCTGACTTTCTCGATTCAAAATCTCTAAGTTATTGATAAACATAGAGATTTTGGTCTAGGAATAAATTCCTGGTCGCGATGGCATCCCCTAGGGGACTCGAACCCCTGTTTCCGCCGTGAGAGGGCGGCGTCCTAACCGCTAGACGAAGGGGACGCGGGCAAGACTTGATCTATGTAGAAGGCTATTTGCTTTGAATCAAGAGGGTAAGAGGCGTTCGAAGGCGCCGACTTGTTCGATTTCTGCCGACCAGAGGAAAGCGTCGATGGGCTGGACCCAGGAAAGCCGGTAGCCGCCGTCGATGAGGAGGCGGGCGTCGCGGGCGAAGGTCGTGGGATTGCAGGAGACCATGGCCACTTTTTCGACGGCTGATGCGGCTAGGGCGCGTGCCTGGCTATGAGCGCCTGCCCGCGGCGGGTCGACGATGGCGGCATCCAGACTCTCAAGGTCGGTTTGGTCGAGGGGTTGCCGCTCGAGATCTCGGGTTTCGGCGGTAAGCCGGTGTTCGATGCCAGCGGCTTTCGCAGCGGTTTTCATGGCATCGACCATCGCATCGTCCCGCTCGAAGGCGATGACATCCCGGCCAAGCGCGGCAAGGGGCAGGCCGAAGGTGCCGCAGCCGGAGAAGAGATCGGCGATCGCCTGCCCATCGCCGATGGCTTCGCGCACGGAGTCGCGTATGGCGATTTCCGCGCGCTCAGTTGCCTGCAGGAAGGCGCCGACCGGCAAGCCGACCGGCAAGCCGCCCATGGTGACACTGGCGGGCCGTCTGGCCGCGATCGGCTCGGGCTCACTCTTGGCGTCCAGGCGAAAGGCGAGCCTTGCCAGATCATGCATGTCGGCGAAGGCGCCAAGAGCCTCCAGATCCGCAAGGTTGGGGGAGAGGGGCGCTTGCAGCAGGATATCGAGGCCGGTGTCGGTAGCGGTCAGCAAAATGTCGCCGCCTTTGATGGCAAGATCGAGACTGCCAAGCAGGGTTTTTAACGGTTCCAGGATGGCAATGAGGGCCGGAACGGCGATGGGGCAGCGCTCGATGGCCACGATCTCGCTGCTCCGGCGCGATCGAAAGCCGAGCTTGGCCTCGCCGGCCACCAACGCCTGCCTTTTTTTGCCGGGCTTCCGGCTGCCAACCGGCGGGAAGGCGAGGCGGAGGCGGCGCCGGGCTGCTCTTTCGCCTTGGATGATGGGGCGGATATCGATCCCGGTAAGACCGCGATGGTCGAGGGCTGTCCGTATTTGGCCCATCTTCCAGTGATGATAGTTGTCGATGGGAAGATGCTGCAGTTGACACCCGCCGCATCTGCCGAAATGGGGGCAGGCAGGCGCGGCCCGATCGGACTGTTGCTGTGCGTTGATGATCTCGGCCGCATAGCCATCGGCACGCTTGGCGGTAAGGCGGATGCGGAGGCGATCGCCCGGCAGAGCGAACGGGATGAAGATCGGCAGGCCTTCCGGTCTTGCAATGCCATCGCCGCTTCGTCCGATCGTCTCGATCTCGACATCGAACTCTCGCCCGATCATTGGGTCGTTCTTGGACCGACCTTGGCGATGATACCGGCTTTTTCGCCTGGTAACGCTCATGGCGAAGGGGTGATGCGGATCAGGCTAAGGCGCGCGCCGCTCAAGGCGTCGACCACCGCCAGATATTGCCGGCCTTCTTGGTCTTCGGCGAGCAGGACGAGGCGCTTGCCTTCGGGGATGACCTGCTGGACCCTGGTACCGGAGGGCAAGTCGAGATCGACCGGCAATGCCTGCGCCTCGACGGCCGCGCTTTCGTCAGTTCTGCTCGCTTTGAGCATGATCAGGACAGCAAGCGCGATTGCGCCGATGACGAGCATGATACCGGTGGTGATTACAAAAGCCTTGAGAACGCCCGGAACGTTCGCCACCTTAGGGGCTGTGGTACCGCCTTCTGCCGCAGCTTCTTCTTGCAGGCGTTTTGATCCGTGATCGACCATGACTGACAACCTTACCGTAACGGCGGGACCGGCCGATGCCGATCTGCGTCTCGACAAGTTTCTGGCATCCCGGCTACCGGATTTCTCCCGGTCGCGCCTGCAGGCCTTGTTGGCTGATGGCCAAGTATGCCGGGATGGTGTCCAGATAGCGGAGGGCGCGGCCAGGGTCAAACCAGGACAGCGTTTTTCGGTAAGCGTTCCGCCGCTCAAGCCGGCCGCGCCCGAGCCCGAGGCTGTCCCTTTGGATGTTCTGTTCGAGGACGAGCACCTTTTGGTGCTGGAGAAACCGGCCGGGATGGTGGTGCATCCGGCACCGGGGCATCACTCCGGCACGCTGGTGAACGCGCTGCTTGCCCATTGCGAGGGCAGTCTTTCCGGCATTGGCGGCGTGCAGCGGCCGGGGATCGTTCACCGTCTGGACAAGGACGTCAGCGGCCTGATGGTGGTCGCCAAACATGATAAAGCCCACATCGGGCTCAGTGCGCAATTCACCGTGCACAGCATCGATCGGGCCTATGAGGCCCTTGTTTGGGGGGTGCCGGACCAGGCCGAGGGCAAGGTCGACCGACCGATCGGGCGCCATCCGAAGGATCGGAAACGGATGGCGGTGGTGGCGAATGGCAAGCGTGCGGTGACCCATTTCAAGCTTTTGGAGGCCGCCGGGCTGTCAGCGGCACGGGTGCGCCTGGTTCTGGAAACCGGCAGGACGCATCAGATCCGGGTGCATTTAGGGACACTTGGCCTAGGTATTCTTGGTGATCCGATTTACCGGCCGCGACGTATACCCAAGGTGAGTGAAGAATTGCAGAAAAATCTCCGATCATTAAAAAGAATTACCTTGCACGCATGTCGTTTGGGGCTGAAACATCCGATCTCGCAGGAAAAACTTTTCTTTAATCGACCGGCTCCTTTAGTTTTTAGTGCTCTTTTCGATCAATTGTGTGAGGAATTTTAGTCGTTCATCTTTTGTTAACTCTATGTCATCTAAATTTTATGCATGGCAGCTATTCAATAATACACTGGATTTTTGTTCGAGATCCGCAATATAATAGACGACAACACGTTACGTCAGGAGAACCAGCACTTTGGGCAACTTTTTATCCGTCCCGGCGGAAGGTACCGGGCTATCCCGCTACCTCGACGAGATTCGGCGTTTTCCGATGCTGGAGCCCGAGGAGGAGTTCATGCTCGCCAAAAAGTGGCGGGAGCATGAGCATACCGACTCCGCGCACAAGCTCGTCACCAGCCATCTTCGGCTCGTGGCCAAGATCGCGATGGGCTATCGGGGCTACGGCTTGCCGATCAACGAGATCATCTCGGAGGGTAATGTCGGCCTGATGCAGGCGGTGAAGCGGTTCGATCCGGATCGCGGTTTTCGCCTCGCAACCTATGCCATGTGGTGGATCCGGGCTGCTATTCAGGAATATATCCTGCATTCCTGGTCCCTGGTCAAAATGGGCACCACGGCAGCTCAGAAGAAACTGTTCTTCAATCTGCGCAAGCTGAAAGGGCAGATGCAGGCGATCGAGGATGGTGATCTGCCGGCGGAGACCGTCAAGGCGATCGCCGATCGGCTGGATGTGACCGAAGACGATGTCGTCAGCATGAACCGCCGCTTGAGCGGCAGTGACCATTCGCTGAATGTGCCGCTTCGAGCCGATGGCGACAGCGAGTGGCAGGATTGGCTGGTGGACGAGGCGCCAAGCCAGGAAAAGACGATCGCCGATGCCGAAGAGCATGATCACCGCATGTCACTTCTCCATCGTGCCATGGATGTGCTGAACGACCGCGAAAAGCATATTTTGAGAGAACGTCGCCTTAAGGACGAGCCGAGCACGCTCGAAGAGCTCAGCCACGAATACAACATCTCGCGCGAGCGGGTGCGACAAATCGAGGTTCGTGCTTTCGAGAAGCTGCAAAAGCAGATGAAGGCGCTTGAGGCAGAGCAGGCGGTTGCCATGGCACAAGCCTTGCCGTTGCCTGGGAGCCAGCCGGCGGCTGGTGGCTGACGCTACCGGAACATGAATGGCTGAAAACGGTGTCGGCTTGGTTGCCGGCACCGTTTCTTTGTTCGTGACGATACCTCATTCGAGAAGCGCAGGCTTCCTAGCATTTCCGATTGAGGTTTACGCGGCACCAGCCCTCTCCCCCACCCAACCACCCGCAGGATCCCGACCATATCGGGTGATTGGGTGGGGGAGAGGGCTGGTGGTGATTTTATTAGGTCGAAAAGCGCTCTAGCTCTCCGAGACACCCAGGGTTTTCCGAAACTGCTCGGCCATCCAGGCGGCGTTGTTGGTCGGCAGTACCAAGGGGTCCTCGCCAAGGTCAATCTTGGCGACCGCTAGCGCCGGGCCGATTTCCTCGAACATCAGGTGCTTGAGTTCTTCAAGATCCTTAGAACTGCAGAGATCCATGGTCTTGCTAATGCCTGCCCCTTCGGCCATGGCACGAATGTCGGTCGGTCCGGCTGTCAGGCCCGCCTGCTTTCCCGTCTCGCCGAATGCCTGATTGTCGAGAATCAGAATGGCTAGGTTGGTGCAGGGCGCATTGGCGATGGTGGCGAGGCTGCCGACCCCCATCATCATTTCACCATCCCCGGTGA
The DNA here is from genome assembly GCA_965204405.1 of Geminicoccaceae bacterium. Lineage (GTDB taxonomy): Bacteria > Pseudomonadota > Alphaproteobacteria > Geminicoccales > Geminicoccaceae > JANQPX01. The sequence goes on along the minus strand of CBDBEN010000005.1, from coordinate 930,961 downwards.
TGACCAGGATGCGCCGTTGCGGCTGCGCCAGCGCCAGGCCGAGACCGATGGAGCAGGCAAGGCCCATGGCCCCCCAAAGATAGATGTTGCCGGGATCGTCGCCTGCGGCTGCCAGGTCCCAGGTCGATGCACCCAGGCCACCGACGACCAAGCAATCGCCGCGCTGTTTCAGAAGCTCTGCCACGAGGCTTCGGCGGTCGAACAGGCCGCTCTCGCAGGTGAGACCGCTCATGGAGTTTCCTCGCTGCTGCCGAACGTCTTGGCCCCGATCACCTGCTGTCCGATCAGGACGGCGACGGCGACACCGGCATTGAAGGCGAAATCGACCGCGGCCGACACGGTTTCGCCGATGGCTTCCGCCTCGCCGACCGGATAACAGGCGACCCCCATGGCCTCGAGCACGGGCTGCGTCTGGCGGCCCATTGGCACCTGCCAGCCGTTGAATTCGCCCCATTGCCCGCGCATCGTCACCAGCATGAGGCAGGGCATGCGGAACAGGGAAGGCAGTGACAGGGCGTTGACGACATTGCCGACACCGCTCGACTGCATCAACAGAGCCGCACGTTCGCCGCCGAGCCAGGCGCCGGTCAGAAGGCCCAGCCCCTCATCCTCACGGGTCAAGGTGAGCACCTTGATGGCATTGTCGTTTTCACAAAGGTTGAGAATTCCGGTCAGACCTGCATCGGGTACGGTGCCGATCTGGCGAATGTCCTTTTGTCTGAAGACCGCATGAACATCGGCTGCCCAGTCGTGGCCATTTGATGCCATTATGTACGCTTCTCCGATTTTCCGGCATGGGCGGGCTTAACTTTTCGGCGGATCCAGGCCAGCAGCAGCGAAACGCTTCCCTGCCGGTTTCGGATGCCCCAGGCTGGTCGCCAGGCAAGGCGCGTCACGTCCCGCCACACATCATCCGAAGGGCAGGCCTGCCACTCTCGGCCAATCTTGCTCGGGTCCATCCGCCGCCTCCCGAAAACACCCCCGTTGATACGCAAACACAGTCGTCAGCTGCGCGCAAGAGACAGCCCTCTCTTCGTCGGTTCTCCGGCAGGCAAAACACTTTGTCGAACGCGCAAATACGCTTCGAGCTGACTTCAAGCCGCACATCCACTAGGCGCCAAGCCCATCCGCCAGCACCAGGCAAGCCAGGGGTCCAGCGCCCCGCTGGCTAGGAGGACCAGTCGGTGTGGAAGGTGCCGTCGCGATCGGTGCGCTCATAGGTGTGGGCGCCGAAATAGTCACGCTGCGCCTGGATGAGGTTGGCGGGCAGCCGAGCAGCGCGGTAGCTGTCGTAATAGGCAAGAGCCGAGCTTAGGGCAGGTACGGGGATACCCTGCCTGACGGCAAGCGATACAACCTCGCGCCAAGCGGGTTGGGCACGCTCGATCAGATCGGCGAAATAAGGATCGAGCAGGAGGTTCTTGAGACCGGGGTCGCGCTGATATGCCGTGCGGATATGGCGAAGGAAGCGGGCGCGGATGATGCAGCCGCCGCGCCAAATGCTGGCGATCTCGCCTCGATCCAGCTGCCAGCTATGCTCGGATGCGGCCGCGTCCATGACGGCGAAGCCCTGGGCGTAGGCACAGACCTTGGCGGCAAGCAGGGCGGCTTCGAGCTGGTCGACGAAGCTGTTGGTATCAAGATCGAGGGCTTGGCTCGGCCCCTTGAGCTTGGTCGCGGCGTCGACACGCTGGTCCTTCATCGAGGACAAAGTGCGCGCTTCGACGGCAGCAGCGATGGTGGGGGCCGTGCTGCCGTAATCGAGGGCGGCACGCACCGCCCAGCCGCCGGTGCCCTTTTGTCCGGCGCGGTCCAGGATGACCTCGGCGATAGGCTTGCTTGTATCCGGATCGGACTTGCCGAGGATGTCGGCAGTGATCTCGATCAGGTAGCTGTCCAACTCGCCCTGATTCCAGGTGGAAAACGCCGCCCGCATTTCCGGGTAGGACAAGGCGGCCACGTCTTTCATCAAGGTATAGGTTTCGGCGATGAGCTGCATGTCGGCATATTCGATGCCGTTGTGCATCATCTTGACGAAGTGCCCAGCACCGTCGCTGCCGATATGGGCATAACAGGGCTCGTCATCGACTTTGGCGGAGATGGCTTCGAGGATGGGTGCAACCCGGGCCAAGGCTCCGCTCTCGCCGCCGGCCATGATCGAAGGGCCGTGGCGAGCCCCTTCCTCGCCGCCGGAAATGCCTGTGCCGACGAACAGAATCCCCTTGGCCTTGAGGTCGCGCTCGCGGCGTATCGTATCCTGATATTGGGCGTTACCGCCGTCCACAAGAATATCGCCGGGGTCGAGATGGGGGAGCAGTGCTTCGATCTGCTGATCGACCGGGTCGCCCGCCTTGACCATCATGATGATGGCGCGGGGTTTCTTGATCGAGTTTGTCAGCTCTTCCAGCGAATAGGTCGGAACAAGCGGGCGACCCTTAGCCTCGGGGCTGGCCGCCAGGGTTCGTGTGCGCTCGGACGAGCGGTTGAAGATGGCAACCTCGTGGCCGTGATCGGCAATGTTGAGCGCGAGGTTCTGACCCATCACGGCAAGACCGATAAGGCCGATATCTGCTTGACTGTTCATGGTACCCACTGGACTTATGGCGAGGGCCATGGTGTCGCATAGGTTTGGCCCTCAGGCAATGTCTAAGCGGCTGGCGGTGTGACCATGCCATTCGGTTTCCACCGCCTTCGCAGAAAGCGCCAAGAAGCTCGAACGTCTGCGGACTCCTCTCGATAAGGCCCCGGGAATCGTTCGTATCGAACAAACCATTAGGAGCAACTCCCAATATGCAGACCCGGGAAAAGCCGTTTCGTCATCATCTCAAGGTCCGGTATTCGGAGATCGACTTTCAAGGCATTGTCTACAATGCTCATTATCTGACCTATTTCGATATCGGCGTGCATGAATTCTTCCACGCGCTCCCTTATGACTACACGGTGATCGGCCGGACAACCGGCAAGGATTTCAATATGGCCATGGGCCAGGTGAACTACCGCCGTCCGCTCCGTCTGGATGAGGAATTCGCGGTCGAGGTGTCGGTCTCGAGGATCGGGCGGAGCAGCCTGACCTTCGACTTGGCGATCAGGGTCGGCGATGAAGAGGAACCAAGGGCAACCGGTGAGATCGTCTCAGTGCACGCGGATCAGACGTCCAACACATCCGTGCCCCTGCCGGATGGGCTGCTGGCACTCCTGGCGAAACATGGGTTTTCACGCAAGGACTAGAGCAAAAGGCATTGTCATCTTGAGGGCTGGAGATTGGGAGAGTTGAGAGCTGCCGGCACCCGATCAGGCTGGTTGGCCCAATTTGGCGATTTCCTGCCAGATCGAGAAGACTTGGTTTCGATGTCGTCATGGGCCGCTTCATAACCACACGATAGGCATCAGACAGCCAACTCAGCCCTCACGTTGACAATGTCGGTATGCGGAGCTGCTGGTGACGGCATTCGTATATTGCATTTGAGCCACAATATGGTCGTTGGCAATCGGCAGACCTAAGTGATTCCTATGAGGCCTTGAGAAGAGGAATGGATGATCGCTGTCGAATGGCTCCAACCTGTTGGTCTGTCGATCGGTGCAAGCATTCTTCTCATTGTCGTTAGTGCCCTTGCCTCCTTTCTGACGGCCGCGACGGGGCTAGGCGGCGGGATGGTGCTGTTTGCCGCGATGGCCTCCTTCATGCCCTTGGCGACACTGATTCCGGTTCATGGCGTTGTGCAGATCGGCTCTAATGCCAGCCGCATGTTCATCATGCTGAAGGAGGTCCGATGGCAGGTTTTTCTGACATTTTCCTTCGGTAGCTTGATAGGCATCGCGATAGCCGCCATGGTGATTTTCGAGTTGCCCGAAGCCCTCCTTCAAGCTTGTCTTGCCGGCTTCATTCTTTGGTCCGCCTGGTGCAAGCCACCAGCCTTTGCCGCCAACCGAACCGTCATCACCGTAACCGGCTTCGTTTCAAGCTTTCTCACCATGTTCTTTGGCGCTACTGGCGTTTTCGTGGCCGCGACCTTGAAGACACTGAGGCTGGAGCGGTTGGGCCATCTCGCTACCCATGCGGCATGCATGGTCGCCCAGCACGGCATCAAGGTGATCGCCTTCGGCCTACTCGGCTTTGCTTACCTGCCTTATATCCCCCTAATCCTGCTCATGATGGCAAGTGGTGTCATCGGCACGCTTGTCGGCAGGCATATCGTGATAAAGATGAACGATAAGTACTTCCACCTCGTTCTGAGTTGGGTTTTGACCTTGCTGGCATTGCGCTTGATCTGGGGAAGCTTAACGTCAGTATAGACTGTCCTCTCGCTCGGGGATAAGGGTCAAGCTCTCCCTCCATCGTTGCCGGGCGTGCCGTTCTCTCCGTGGTGGGGGGCTCCCTCCGTACCATGGCATTGGCGGATATCGGTGGCCTCGAAAAGCCAGATCCCTACCTTGGCATAGCCGCATTTGATGCGGATCGGGTTGTCGATCACTGCTTAGAAAGCCAAGGCGCCGATCGGTCCAATACCGATCGCCCAGTGTCGATTGCTCTTTCGGGTTGAAGCCAGAGGCTTTCGATGGCCAGCGGCGATCTCTTGTTGGACCTTCTTTTGGATTTCTAAAAGAGGTCAAGCCGCTGCGCGCAACGGATCACGTTGGTTAAGTGATTCTTCAGCAATCGGCGGATTGGTTCTCAAAATCGCCTTTGATCTTCACCACATGCGTCCGGCTGTTCAAGACCGCATGGTTCTCATGGCATGAGAACCATTTAACCTGGGTTCCTTTGTACCTGCAGCAATGCGTCAACGAAATATGGGCGATAAAAGGCAAAATCAGCCCGATCACCTCTGTTGCCGCGCGGCCAAGAGATTGGTGAGCCAGTCCGGGTCCATCTCCGGTACGGAGGACAGCAATAGCTCGGTGTAGTCGTGGTGTGGCGGGGTGAACATATCGGTCTTGGGGCCGCTTTCGACCACCTCGCCCTGGAACATCACCACCACTTCGTCGGCGATCGCGCGTACCGTGCCGATGTCGTGGGTGATGAACATGTAGGCGAGTGCAAACTCGTCCTGGAGTCGCTGCAGAAGTTTCAAAATATCCTCGGCGACGAGCTGATCGAGTGCGGACGTCACCTCGTCGCAGATGATCAGCTCCGGCTCGGCGGCAAGCGCACGTGCAATGCCGATCCGCTGTTTTTGGCCGCCGGAAAGCTCGGACGGCAGCCGATCGATGAAGTCATCAGGCTCCAGCTCGATCATGGAAAGCAGCTCGCGAACCCTATCATCCCGCTGCCGGCCGCGTCGGCCCAGATAAAATTCCACCGGCCGGCCGATGATATCGCGAATGCGCTGCTTCGGGTTCAGCGCCGTATCCGGGGATTGATAGATCATCTGGATTTTTCGGAGTTGATCCTTATTGCGCCCGGCCGTTGCCGCTGGCAACTTTTCGCCGCGAAAGAAAATCGTGCCATTGCTAGGGGGCAGAAGACCTGTGATCACCCGCGCCGCCGTGCTCTTCCCGGAACCGCTCTCGCCGACCACGGCAACGGTGCGCTGTCTGTGAATATCGAAGCTGACGCCATTCAGCACCCGCACACCCTCGCCATAGGAGGCCGTCACCTGATCGACGCGCAGCAACGGCGTCGGCTCGTTGGGGCTGTCCGCCTCGGGCTTTTTGAAGCTTCGCACCTGCCAGAGCGCCTTGGTATAGGCCTGCTCGGGCGACGTCAGCATGCGCCTGGTGCCCCCTTCCTCCACCAAGAGGCCATGGCGGAGAACCATGATGCGGTCAGCCATCTGCGCGACCACGGCGAGATCATGAGTGACGTAGATCGCCGCCGTCCCGAATTGGTGAACCACATCCCGAATCGCTGCGAGCACCTCGATCTGGGTCGTGACATCCAGCGCCGTCGTCGGTTCATCGAAAACGATAAGGTCCGGTCGGCAAGCCATCGCCATTGCGGTCATCGCCCGCTGAAGCTGCCCGCCTGAAACCTGATGCGGATACCGAAACCCGATCCTGCCAGGATCAGGCAGTTGTAATCGTGCGTAGAGGTCCTGAGCTTCCGCCTCGCATTCGGCATAGCTTTTCAGTCCGTGCTGGGTCGGCGCTTCGGCATATTGTTCGATCAGGCGATGCGCGGGGTTGAAGGCTGCAGCGGCACTCTGGGCGACATAGGCGATACGCGCCCCCCGAAGCGCCCTCTTTTCACCTTCGGACGCTTTCATCAGATCGATGCCATCGAACATGATGCTGCCGCCCGAGATCCGACAGCCGTCTCGGGCAAATCCCATAGCGGCAAGACCGATCGTCGATTTGCCCGCCCCCGATTCGCCGATCAGCCCCAAAACCTCGCCTCGCCGAAGGGTGAGATCGACCCCCTTGACGATCTCCTGCCACCCCTGGTCGCTTTTTCCCTCGATCCTAAGGTCGGTGATCTCAAGCAGAATTGTGTTGGGTGAACGGCCGCCGTTCTCAATGGTCATCGCGCAGACCGCTTGTTTTGTGGAGAAACCAGTCGACCACGAAATTGACACCGATCGTCAGGATCGCGATCGCGGCGGCTGGCAAGAGCGGGGTGATGTCGCCGAAGGTGATCAGGCTGGCATTGTCGCGGACCATACTGCCCCAATCCGCGGTCGGCGGCTGAATGCCGAGGCCAAGAAAGCTGAGAGAGCTGATGAACAAGAAAACGAAGCAGAACCTCAGACCGAATTCCGCCACCAGCGGCGGCAGGGCGTTGGGCAGAATCTCGCTCTTGATGATCCACCAAAGCCCCTCCCCTCGAAGCCTCGCCACCTCGACAAAATCCATCACCACCAGGTTCATCGCAACCGCCCGCGCCAGCCGGTAGACCCGCGTGCTGTCCAGCACCGCGATCACGACGATCAGGCTGGTGATCGAGGTGCCGACCACCGTCAGAATCAGCAGCGCGAAGATGAGTTGCGGGATCGCCATCAGCGCATCGACGATGCGGCTCAGAATCTGCTCTATCCACCCGCCAAGCGTCGCCGCCATCAAGCCGAACACGCTGCCGATGACGAAGGCGAGCAAGGTGGTGATGAACGCGATGCCGACGGTGTTGCGAGCGCCGTAGAGCAGCCGGCTCAGCATATCGCGTCCGAGATTGTCGGTGCCGAGCACGAACTGCTCACTCCAGACCTCGTACTCGGAGCCAACCACTTCGGTCTCGCTATAAGGGGCCATCAATGGAGCAAACAAGGCAGCAAATACATAGAGGATGACGATCAGAAGCCCGAGCTTGGCGCTCAGCGGTGCTGATCTCAATAGTCGATAAAAACTCATCGCGGATGCAGCAGGCGAGGATTGCTGACCGTCGACAGCACATCGGCCAGGAGATTGAGGAGGATATAGGTCGCGGCGAAGATGACGCTGCAGGCTTGAACCACCGGAAGATCGCGGTTCGAGACGCTATCCACCATCAACTGGCCAAGACCCGGATACACGAACACCACCTCGACCACGACGACACCGACGATCAGATAAGCGAGATTCAAGGCGATGACGTTGATGATCGGGGCCAGCGCATTGGGCAGCGCATGACGAAGCACGATGCGGCCGGGGCTCAGCCCCTTCAGCCTCGCCATCTCGATATAGGGGGACGCCATCAGGTTGATGATCGCCGCCCTGGTCATGCGCATCATATGGGCGGTCACCACCAGGGTGAGTGTGATCGCCGGCAGCAGCGTTCTGTGGAGACGATCCCCGAAGGCCATCTCCCCGCTGACATTGGAAATCGCCGGGAAGATGCCTGCCTGCACGGCCAGATAGACGATCAAGATATAAGCGACAAAGAACTCGGGCATGGAAATCGCCGCAAGAGCCGTCAGATTGACCCCGCGATCCAGCCAGCTATTGCGGTAGAGTGCTGCAAGAATGCCGAGAAACAGCGAAATCGGCACCGCTATGAGGGCCGCCAGCCCGGCAAGGAACAAGGTATTACCCAGGCGCCCCGCCAGCAAATCGGCGATCGGGCGCTGGGTGGCGAGCGACTGGCCGAAATCACCCTGCACCATGCCGCCAAGCCAACCGAGATAGCGCTCATGAGCCGGCAGATCGAGACCGAGATCCTTGCGGAAAGCCGCCACTGTTTCCGGCGTCGCCGATTGGCCGAGAATAGCCTCCGCCAAATCCCCCGGCAGCAGCTCGACCGCCGAGAAAATGATCAGCGACACCACAAACAGCGTCAGCAATCCCAAAAGCAAACGCTGGCCGATCAGCCTGACAATCGGATGCATTGACTAAAGCTGCCCTGATTCTTGTCAGTTGTTGGCATCAGCATGGACGGCCAACGGCATTGCCGTCAAGCGGTTCCGGTACAATGCAAATAAACGGTCCAGCTCCGCCTTGTCATGTGACAAAGCCTGCCGGTTGCGTTAGATTCGGGTTGAAAAAAAGAATTTGGAGAGGCGGCGTGACGGTCCCCCTGGACCTTTTGGAATTGTGGCTGAAACGTCAGCTTGCCGAGCCGGCCAGGCAGTGGTTCGAGCAGCAAATGTCGGCGCTGGCCGCCAACGACACGGCGGAACGTGAACTATACCTTGCCCTAGGTTTGGTGCCGCGGAGGCTTGGCAAAGATGATCTGGCACTGCTGTCCACTGATCTGGAGCAAGCGGGCGCTGCCCGCCCAGGCTGGGATCCAAGCGGTCTCTCGGTCGACCAGGCCGCGAGAATAGCCTTTCTTCTCAAAGCCGGCGGCGCGGGCGAAGCATTCCGTGATCGCTTTGTTCAGCTTTGCCGCACAGCAGATGTAGCCGAGCAGGTTGCCTTCTATCGAGGCCTGCCGCTCTACCCCAATCCGGAGCTCCTCGTTCATCAGGCCGGTGAAGCGGCGCGCACCAACATGCGACCGGTGTTTGAAGCTCTTGCTCACAAGAATCCCTTCCCGTTTGAGCAATTTGACGAAAACCGCTGGAATCATATGGTGCTGAAGGCTCTCTTTATCGGCAGCACCCTCCACCCGATCCAGGGGCTTGGACAGCGCGCCAATGGCGAACTCGCTGCTATCCTTAGGGACTATGCCCACGAGCGCTGGGCTGCGGGCCGCCCCGTCACCCCCGAACTCTGGCGCTCCGTCGGCGACGCGCCGAGTGGCGGTGATTTGGATAAGAGCGGCGCGCTCGAGGACTTGAAACGTGCCTTGCAGGGCGAAGATCAGCTGGAACGCCAGGGTGCCGCCTTGGCTCTTGCCGGCAGATCGGAGCCGCGGGCGAAGGCGCTGCTGGCTACGGCTCCTGATCTCGCAGCGGCGATCGACCAGGGCCAGCTCAACTGGGACAGCCTGGCGAAACTCCTCTAGTCTAGCATGCAGTGGCTCGCTGCCCTCGGAGAACTCGTTTGTACATCGACCCCCATACCCACATGATCTCGCGAACGACGGATGATTACGAGGCAATGGCGGCGGCTGGAATCGTCGCCTTGATCGAGCCTGCCTTCTGGCTCGGTCAGCCACGCACCTATGTCGGCGCCTATATCGACTACCTCTCGATGATCGTAGGCTGGGAGCGGTTTCGTGCCGGCCAGTTCGGCATTCGCCATTACTGCACCGTCGGCCTGAACTCCAAGGAAGCCAACAATCCGGAGCTAGCCGAAGGCGTGATGGACGTTCTGCCCCGCTTTGCGCTTAAAGAGGGCGTGGTTGCCATCGGCGAGATCGGCTATGATGAGCAGACTGAAGCTGAAGACAAATATTTCCGCCTGCAGCTCGAGCTCGCCAAGGAGTTGGAGCTGCCGATCATGATCCACACGCCCCACCGCGACAAGAAGCGAGGCACCACCCGCTCGATGGACGTGATCGAGGAGCATGGGGTGGATGTCACCAAAGTGGTGATCGATCACAACAACGAGGAGACGGTCGAGGAAGTTCTCGACCGGGGCTATTGGGCCGCCTTTTCGATTTATCCTTCTACGAAGATGGGTAATGAGCGCATGGTCGAGATCGTCATGAAATATGGCGCCGAGCGCATTATCGTCGATAGCGCCTGCGACTGGGGTATTTCTGAGCCGCTTGGCGTACCCAAGACCGCAAAGCTTGCCTTGGAGCGCGGTGTGCCCGAGTCCCATGTGCGAAAAATCTGTTATCAAAACGCCCTTGATGCCTATGGACAAAGTGGCCAGATGAACGAGGAAGACTGGCTGAACCCCGCGCCGATCGACCAGCGCATGCTCTATGAGGGCAACTCCATCCTGCGCGGCGGGCGTGATGCTGTGGTCGAGGAACCCAAGGTCAAACGCACCCAGGACGACCTCATCATCGAATAGAAAGCGACGCAATCATGAACCGCTGGACTGTATATCTCTCGGGCGAAATCCACACCGATTGGCGCGAGCGTATCATCGAAGGTGCTGCATCCGCCGATCTACCAGTAAGCTTCGCCGCCCCGATCACCGACCATAGCGCCTCCGATGATTGCGGCATCGCCATTCTGGGCGAGGAAGTCGAGCCTTTCTGGAAGGATCACAAAGGGGCCAGCGTCAATGCGATCCGCACCCGGACGCTGATCGAAAAAGCTGACATCGTCGTGGTCCGCTTCGGAGATAAATACAAGCAATGGAACGCAGCCTTCGACGCAGGCTATGCCACCGCCCTCGGTAAGCCCTTGATTGTCAACCACACACCCGACCTCACCCATCCTTTAAAAGAAGTAGACGCGGCGGCCCTCGCCGTGTGCGAAACCCCGGAGCAGGTTGTGGATGTCCTCCGCTACACCATCACGGGGTGCCTGCCGGCACGGGGCTGACGAGCCCTCGTCATGGATCGGTCAGTCCTCGCATCAATTTAGGTATCCGGCGTGATTGTTCTGACTGTTACCGCTTGTCCAGACACATGAGAGCTATCAGGCAGCGGCCAGCTTGCCCGAACCAGGGCCGTTAACGGGTAGCCGGACCACAAATTCGCTGCCTTTTCCTTTTTCCGATGACATCGATATCGCACCGTCATGCTCCTCAACGAGCATCCTTACAAGATAGAGTCCTATGCCGGTGCCAGTGATGCCGGCCGACGTCTTGGCGCGGAAAAAGCGGCTGAAGAGCTTCTCCTGATCATCGTCGTCGATGCCGAGACCATGGTCGAGAACCGAAATGAAGACATCATCACCGTCACACCATCCGCGCACCTCCACACGATCCGCACCCGGGGAATATTTGACGGCATTGGACAGCAGATTGGAAAAAGTCTGTGTCAGGGCATCGGGATCGGCGATGATCCCATCCGGCAGTTCGGCAAAATCGAAAACCACCTTATGGCTTGACACACAGTCCATTTGAGCTTCACAGCATTCCGCCAGCAAGGCTCGGATGTCTGTTGCAACCGGCTCAATCTGCAATGTACCGGCTTCCATTCTGGCAGCAGCAAGCAGGCTTTCCATGAGCCTTGTCATACGATCGGCAGCACTCCTTATCTTGCCGATACGCACTTCAACGTCATGCGCCGGCATTGTCGCAAAGCGCCTTTCGAGAGTTTGGGCACTACCGTCGATAATGGCGAGTGGCGTTCGAAATTCGTGCGACGCCATCGACACGAAACCTCTTTGCAACTCGCCTAGCCGCTTTTCGTTTTCCAGGGCTTTTTGGAGCTCAGCCGCCTGACGCTCAATGACGGCTGTTCGGTCCTGCACCAGGTCCTCCAAATGGTCGCGATGGGCCGCAAGTTCGGATGTGAGAGACACAACCTTGTTGACGTAATCGGCGACCTTATGCAGTTCGCCAACCATGGCGCCTATCTCATCGGCCCCTGCCTTCGGGAGAGAGACGCTGGTATCCCCTGCAACGATGCGCTGCAGGGCATGAGACATGCCCTTTACGCGCTCAAAAACAGTGTCACGCAAAATGATGGCCGTGGCGACAAGCGCCGCAACGGTCACGATGGCGGCGACCAGATAGCTGACCTTGCGAAGCCTCGCGGCTTCCAGCGTAAAGCGCGCATCCTCGAATTGAACCTTGACCTGATAGATCGGCAGTCCCTCGTTCGAGCGAACGGTTATCGACGTTGTCTTGAAATCGCTAGGACCCTGCGATGCCGCTGCCCTTTCCTCCCAATCCTCTGGCTGTTCGTCGAGGATCCCGTCGCCGGCCATGGTCTCGACGATGACACGGCCCTGAACAAACACGGCAAGGCCGGGCAGGGCTCTGGTGGGCTCAGTGACGACAGCAAGATAGCCTGCCAGCCGCAGACCTCCGATCGGATGTACGAGAACATGAACAGTTCCGCCATCGCTGTCGTGAACATAGCGGTCGACGACACGACGCGAGTCCAGCCCCTGCCTGGTCGCCAGCAGCTCGCGCCAATCCGACCATTCCGCGCCCGCTTGCCCCTCGACGGTTTTGCTGGCCAGGGGCCGCATTTCGCGATCGAGCAACGTCACGCCCCTGAGCTTGATCTCACCAGTGGTGAAAAGCTGCTGGCCGATTGCCTCATCGAGCACACGCTCGATCGTGGCCGCATCCATGCCGTCAACCGATGCAGGCCAGCTCGGCAGGTTTGCTGCAACCCGAGCAAGGTCGAGAGCTCGGGGTTCATGTGTCAGGCTGAGATGCTGATGAATAGCCGTCTTGATGATTTCGCCGTGGCTGTCGATCCGCGCTTGGCGCGCGAACTCGTGATAGGCATCGATGACCCAGTGCAGATTAATCGCAAAGACAAGGGAAAGCGCAGCCAGCAACCCGAAAAGCAGTGGCCTTAAGGTCAAGGACTTCATGGGACCTGCGCCGTCTGTTCAGATGCCCGATAGTAACCCAAACCGATTCCAACAATCCAAAGCTATCGAACTAACGGAAGGTCGTTGGCCACCCATTCATGGATGCCTCCGGGATACCACATGACGCTGGTCCAGCCCCATTTCACGGCTTTTTTGCAGGCCTTCTTTGACCGCACGCATTCGGCGCCGTTGCAGTAGAAGAGAACAGGCTCATCCCTGGCAACGATGGTTGCAAGTTTCTCGGCCGTCATTTCCGTATCGGTGAGATTGACCGCGCCATCGATGCGCCCGCGCGCATAGTCTGCTGCAATACGCGAGTCGATCATGACCGGCGGGTTGTCGCTGCTCGCAAGCTCGACGACCTGCTCGATGGTTAATGAGGTAACGCCGGACAGAGTCTTGAGCTGCCCCGCGGCATCGACGGCCGAATGGCCGACGAGGAGCCCTAGAATTGCCGCAGCGAATGACAATACCTTTACCATCTCAGCCTCTTGAATGCATTCAATGACGTCTTGAACATCGCTGAGAGTCTTGAAGATTGGGTTAACGCTATGGATTAGGGCAGCTCAGCAAGTCCCGGATGAAAAGAAATCGTCGATTGCGAAAAGTACATTGTCCTCCCGTGTCATTGCGCCTAGACCTCTTTTCGGCGCCAATCGACGTGCCGTGCGAGGCAATACATGCTCGGCCGAGGTATCCTTCCTCTTCTTGTTTCCGCTGGCATCCTGCTTGGGGCCAATGGGCTGATCGGCACACTCGTGGCCGTGCGTGCCTCACTCGAAGGGTTCCCGGAAGCCTCTATTGGTCTGATGGGAACAGCTTATTTCATGGGCTTTTTCGGAGGCTGCGCCACCACGGCGCGTCTCATTGCCCGCGCCGGCCATATTCGGGTCTTTGCGGCTTTCTGCGCCCTCGCCGCGATTGGTTCGCTGTGTTTCGTTTTGGTCGTCGACGCCTATGCATGGATCGTCATTCGCGGCCTGCTTGGGTTTTGCTTTTCCGGCTTGTCGATGGTGGTCGAAAGCTGGCTGAATGAGCGAGCGGAGAGTGCGGACCGGGCCCGGGTCCTCAGCCTCTATCGAATCGTCGATCTCGGCGCGGTTACCGGAGGCCAATTCCTGCTGCCGCTGGTTGGCATCGGTGATTTCCGCTTGTTTGCTATTACCGCCATTTTGTTCGCGGCAGCCCTGGTACCGATCAGTCTCTCCCGCGCCAACTCGCCACCGCCACCCGGCACGACCAAGCTCCGGCCAAGCTGGGTCTGGAGCCTGTCGCCGGTCGCTGTTGCCGGATGCATCACCCTCGGCCTGACCAACGGCGCTTTCCGCACGATGGGGCCGATCTATGCCCAGGAGATGGGGCTTAGTGTCGACAAGGTGGCGCTGTTCATGAGCCTCAGCATCATCGCCGGCGCCGTTTTGCAGTACCCGCTGGGCTGGCTTTCAGACCGAACAGATCGCCGAATCGCCCTCCTGCTTGCAACCGGCGGTGCCGCTGCATCAAGCCTTTCTCTGGCCTTCTTTGGCAGCGGTTCGGAACAAGCCATTCTCATCGGCGGTTTCCTGTTCGGCGGCTTCGCGCTGCCTCTCTATTCCCTGTCGGCCGCGCATGCCAACGACCATGCAAAGGGGGGCGAGTTCATCGAGCTTGCGGCAGGTCTCACCCTCTTCTACGCTCTCGGCGCCTCGATCGGCCCGCTGGTCGTGTCCTTGATCATCGGGCAGTTCGGCGCATCCTTCTTCTTCGTCTATACCGCAAGTCTGCACAGCCTCTTCATCCTGTTCGTTCTCTACCGGATGACCCAGCGCGCAGGCGTACCAGCGGGTCTGCGCTCGGGCTTCGTGGCATTGCTCAGAACCTCGCCCGCAATTTTTCGTTTATCCAGACCGCATCGCAATGATCGGCGTTCAAGCCGGTAGGGAGCCTGAGAGCGACTCCATCATACCTGGATCCGGTCTAGAGCCCGAGTTCCTCGACCGTGCCATCGAGGGCGTACCTTGCCCTTTTGACGATCTCGTCGATCTCTTTTTCGGTGATGATCAGGGGGGGTGAGAGGACCATGACGTCCCACACTGCACGCATCACCAGACCGGCGCGAATGCAGTGGTCACGGCAGGTTGGGCCAACCTTCTTTTCCTGGAGAAAATACTGTTTGGTCCCTTTGTCCTCGACGAGTTCGATGGCGCCGAGCAGACCAAGTGTCCGAGTCTCACCGACCAGGGGATGATCGCCGAGCGAGGTGATCCCGTCGGCAAAATACCGGCCGATAGGCCCGCTCGCCCGCTCATGCAGCCCTTCCCGCTCCATCAGCTCAATGTTGGCGAGAGCGACCGCGGCAGCGACAGGATGGCCGGAATAGGTGAAGCCATGGACCCATTCCTCACCACTCCCGATGAGCGCGTCACCGACCCGCTGACCCAGCATGATGCCCGAGATCGGCAGGTAGCCGGAGGAAAGGCCCTTGGCCATGGTCAGAATGTCCGGCTCGATCCCAAGCGTCGTCGAGCCCCACCAGTTCCCGGTCCGCCCAAAGCCGCAGATCACCTCATCGGCAATCAGCAGCACGTCGTATTTTCGGCAAATACGCTGGACCTCCTGCCAGTAGCCAGGCGGCGGGATGATCACCCCGCCGGCGCCCTGCACCGGCTCGCCAATGAACGCCGCCACCTTATCGGCACCGATCTCCAGAATGCGCTCCTCGAGCATGGACGCCGCCGCCATACCGAACACTTCCGGCGACGTGTCCTTGCCATGAAGATATTCATAAGGGGCCATGACATGCTGAAAGCCTGGCAGCGGCAGGTCCGATTGCGGATGCATCGCGCCGATGCCGGACAGGCTGGCAGCTGCGAGCGTGACACCGTGATAGGCGTAATCGCGGCTGATGAAGATCTTTTTGTCCGGCTTGCCCTTCAGATTCCAGAAATAGCGAACCAGCTTGACCGCGGTATCATTGGCCTCGGAGCCGGAATTGGCAAAGAACACATGGTTCATATCGGCGGGCGCTATCGCTGCCAGCTTTGCCGAAAGCTCTACGCTCGGTGGCGTCGCCGACTGGAAAAAGGTGTTGTAGTAAGGAAGCTCCTGCATCTGGCGATGCGCTGCATCGATCAGCTCTTTTCGCCCATAGCCGACATTGACGCACCAAAGCCCGGCCATTCCATCAAGGATCTTGTTGCCCTCACTATCCCAGAGCCAGCATCCCTCGGCCTTGGTAATGATCCGGCTGCCCACCGCGGCAAGCGCCCGATGATCGGTAAAGGGATGAACATGGTGGCGGCTGTCGAGAGCTTGCCAATCAGCGGTCGTGGTCATGCTTTTCAGTTTCCCAACGGCGGTTCCGCCCTGCTCCCGCCAAACCTTGTGTTATTCACCGTGAGGGAGATGGCGCCAATGCCGGAAACAGCCTGGGCAGAAATTGTGCGAGCGTCAATCCGAGAACAAAGCCGACGCCATCCGCCAGGAGATCAGCGACGCTCGGTTCCCGATCGAAAGTGAAGAGCTGCAGCACCTCACTTGCAACCGCAACCAGAACCCAGCAGCCGAGATGCCGCCAGATCGCATCCGTTGGCCGGCCCAACCTTACGAGAAAGGCCATCAGCGCAAAGAAAACGCCATGGCCGATCATATCAAGCTCGATCCCTCCCTGGCCCCCCGAAGGAACACGGAATGCATCGATCAGCGCATCATGGATCGATATCGGCATGAAGAGACCGACCAGGAAAAAAACGGCCAGGAAGCCAAGGGCAAGGCGTACCAGGCTCGACGGAATGTTCCTGAAAATCATAACCGTGGCGATGACGATCAAAACACCCCATCCCGCCATCAAAACCTTGGAAACCCGTTGAAACAACTGCTGCTCTTCAACGGGATAGAGCTTGAGGTCGCTTATGACCATGCGCCCAGTAGCGTTATTCAATTCCAGAGCAAGGGCAGCCTGACTAACCGATGCCGGCATGGGAAAGACCTGGCTGATCGTCCCGGTCGATTTGGTACCGCGAAGCCGAAAAAGGTTGTGAGGCTTGGTCCAGTCAGCTTCACCATCTGCATCCAGTTGCGCCAGATAGATTCGGGCGCGCTGCCAAATCTTCTCACCGGCAACAACGCCCTCGGTCGAGACCGTCGCTTCGAGAAAAGCCAAGACAGGCCAAGGCGGCAACTCGATGATGCGCTTCAGAAAGGTTCGACTTTCCGGGTCGTCATTGGAAAGTGTCACCTTGTCGGGCTTGCTCTGATCCGATGTTACCGAGCCTTGCTGCTTCCACCCTTCAAAATCCTGAGAAAATGGCGGATCGGCGAGCAGCACTGCGCCGGCAGGCAGGTAGCGTTCCAATAAAAAAAAGGCGCTCAAAGTCGCCGCTATCAGAACCAGCGCCGTGATGACCAACATGCTAAAGCCGCGCCCCTTTGAGGCAACGGCACGCCGGCGCGCACTCTTCGTCTCCGAGCCCGATACGGGCCGGCGAGGTGCGGCAATGTCGAGCGAGAGATCATCCGTCTTCACCTGCCACACCTTGGCAGCATCGCGCTTGGGCCCGATGACCTCCAGGTCGTCATGCTTTCTGACATTCCGGCGTTCGCCGATAACGGTTTCGTCAGACATTGAGGAGCAAATGTTCCCGTTCCCAAGAGCTGATCACCTGCTGATAAGCTCGATGTTCAACTTCCTTCACCATGATTAATGCCTCGACAAACGTCTCACCAAGCAGCGCCCGCAGCGGCTTGGCACGGCGAAGCTGATCGAGCGCGTCCGGAAGAAAACGCGGCAGGGTCTGCGCCAGACGATAGGCACTTCCTTCGATAGGCTTGGTCGGCTGCAGCTTCTCCACCATGCCCAGATAGCCGCAGGCCAAAGAGGCGGCGATCGCCAGATAGGGATTGGCGTCAGCACCTGCCAGCCGGTTTTCAACCCGACGCGCCTGGATACCCGAGTCAGGCACTCTCAGCCCCACAGTCCGATTCTCCCAGCCCCAATGCAGATTGATCGGGGCATCGGAATAACGCCGCAAACGCCGGTAGGAATTCACATTCGGCGCAAACAACGGCATGGCGGCCGGCAGGAATTTCTGCAGCCCCGCTATATGGCTCATAAACAGCTCTGTGTCGTCACCATTCCTTTTTGCGAAAATATTGTCGCCTGTCCGGGCATCGACCACGCTTTGATGAATGTGCATGGCACTGCCTGGCTGATTTTCCAGCGGCTTGGCCATGAAGGTCGCATACATGTCATGCTTGAGAGCGGCCTTGCGCACCGTGCGTTTGAACAAAAACGCCTGATCCGCGAGAAGAAGCGGATCACCGTGGTTGAAGTTCATCTCCATCTGCGCCACGCCGCCTTCATGGGTCAGCGTATCGACATCCAGCTCCTGTGCCTCGCACCAGTCATAGACATCATCGAACACCGGATCGAACTCATTGACCGCTTCGATCCCGTAGCTCTGGGAACCGGATTCCGGCCGTCTGGACTGTCCGATCGGCGGCTCCAGCGGATAATCCGGGTCCTCGTTGATCTTGGTCAGGAAAAATTCGAGCTCCGGCGCCACCACCGGCCGCCAACCGCGCTCGCCATAGGCGTCCAGCACGCAGCGCAGCACCTGACGCGGTGCGATCTCGACCACGCTGCCGTCATGGTGATAGCAGTCGCCAATGACCTGCGCCGTGGGTTCCTTATACCAGGGAACGATCCGAAGGGAGTTGGGATCCGGGCGCATACGGATATCAGGCATGGCAGGATCGGTGACCTTGTTTTCCTGTTCGCTGGGAAACTCCCCCGTGACCGATTGGACAAAAAGATCTTCCGGTATACGAAGGCTGTCGTCTCCAAGCGAGCGGATGAACTTTGCAGCCGGCAAAATCTTACCGCGGGCAATGCCGCTTTGATCGGCGACCAGGCATTCGACCTCCGTGATCGCCCGCTCGCGAAGCCAGGCCTCGATCCCGCTCATCCCCACTTGCCAAGGGCAGGGTCAGCTATTTTTCTGTCAGCACGATTTCGACAGGCGTTGCCGAAAGCCTCGAACAGCCGCCGGGAGTGGGGATTCTCCAGAACCCGCCATTCCGGATGCCACTGAATGCCGATGGCGAAGGCAGGCGCTTCACGTACGCTCACCGCTTCGATCGTGCCGTCGGGCGCAAGCGCCTCAACCACGATCCTGTCGCCGGGCCGATCAATCGCCTGGCCGTGGAGCGTATTGACCTCGATTTCGCTGACACCGCCCAGGATTTCCTGCAGCCGACTGCCTTCAGAGATGGTCACGCCATGGGCGAGCTGCTCGAAACGCTCGGCAAGCGGCAGGCTCTTGTCGGACCGATGATCCATCCGTCCCGGCACCTCGTGGACATGCTGATGAAGCGTACCGCCGAATGCGACGTTCAGCTCCTGAATCCCCCGGCAAACCGCCAGCACAGGCACCGCCAGCTCGATCGCACGGCGCAGCAGCGGCAAGGTGGTGGCATCCCGCTCGGGATCCCGCTCGCTGTCCCGCCGCGCTGCTTCGCCTCGATAGTGACCGGGATCGACATTGGACGGGCTCCCGGTGATCAGGAGACCGTCGAGCGATGCCAGCACCTGGTCCAGCTCGCTTTCGCAGAGCCTTTCGCCCATCGCCGGCAGCAGCAGCGGAATCCCACCTGCTCCATCGATGACGCTTTCGATGTAGCTTTCGCTGACCTTGTGGATCGGCAGACCATGGGCCCCATGAATACGGCAGGCCGGCAGGCCGATAAGAGGTGAGGCTTGGTGTTTGGACATGGAAATGTTCTAGACGAGGGGTGCCGGGCGGACAAGAGAGAGGCCCGGTGGGTTTGCTTGTCCGTTTCGGAATATAAAAGGCGCGCAGAGCGCGGGGAGGATCCAGTGCCGTCGCAGGGCAAGAGCCTCCTCTTCGACTTCGATATTGCCGATTGGCAGAAACCAATGCACTCTACCAGCATGCGGTGTGTGAAAAGAGCCGCTCACTTCAGGGAGCTCCAAACCCGCCGGTGAAACGGTGGGACGCAGCTGCGATCAGGACGGCGGGGTTTTTCATGAGATCGTTGGATCAGGGAATTGCCTATCTTGCGCGCTTCAATGCCGCCGCTTGCTGGATTGGCAAGCATGCAGGCTGGACATTGATCGGCCTGATGACTCTCGTCATCCTGCTTCAGGTGTTCTTTCGTTATGTCCTCGGCAATGCACTGACCTGGTCAGAGGAAGTGGCGCGTTTCATGATGATCTGGATGACTTTCCTGATCGCGCCCGTAGCCTACCGCCATGGAATCAACGTCTCCCTCGACTTCTTCGCCTCCATGATCACCGGACGTACCAAGGCGTTCCTGGCCATTGCCATCAATCTTCTGATCATCCTGTTCCTGGTGATCTTCTTTTTCGAGAGCTTCGGTTTGATCGAGCGCGGCCTGAAGCTGAAGGCGAGCACGCTCAGCATCAAGATGGCCTATATCTACCTTGTACTCCCGATCAGTTTTTTCCTGATGTTCCTTGTGGCTCTAGAGCTGATCGGCCGCTCGATCCAAGGGCTGATCGATCCCGCTGGTGCCGAAACGCCGAAGGCGCTGCCTTCGCCCCTGCTGGATTGATCCGGTCATGTCTCTCATCTTCTTCTGGATCCTGTTGGCGCTCCTGTTCATCGGAACGCCGGTGGTCTTCGCACTCGCACTTGCGCCTACCCTCTCGCTTCTGGCCGATGGCCAGTGGGGCATGCTGAAGGGCCTGGTCGGACGGATCTATGTCGGTATCGACAGCTTTCCCCTGATGGCGGTGCCGTTCTTCATCCTGGCGGGCGAAGTGATGAACCACGGCGGCATCACCCGAAGCCTGGTCAATCTTTCGCAATCCCTGATCGGCCATGTCCGCGGCGGGCTCGCCCAGGTCAACATCCTCTCCAGTATCCTGTTTGCGGGGCTTTCCGGTTCCGCTGTCGCCGATACCTCGGCGCTTGGCTCGATGCTGATCCCGGCGATGGAGCAAAATGGTTACTCCCGGCGTTTTGCAGCCGCGGTGACCGCAGCCTCATCCGTTATTGGGCCGATCATTCCACCATCAGGTATCATGATCCTCTACGCCTTCGTGATGAATGTCTCGGTCGCGGGCCTGTTTGCCGCCGGCATCGTGCCCGGCCTCCTGGTGGGAATGGGCTTGATGCTGATGACCACCTACCTCGCCCGCATCAGAGGCTTTCCGGTAGCAAGCGAAAAAGCGAGCTGGGGAGATCGCGGGGTTGCCTTGAAATCGGCTCTGCTGCCGCTCTTGACCCCGATCATCCTGCTGGGCGGCATTCTCGGCGGCGTCTTCACCCCGACCGAAGCAGCGGCCGTGGCTGCTGCCTATGCGCTGATCATTGCCCTTCTCGTTCTCAGAACCCTGTCAGTCCGGGATCTCCCCCGAATCCTCTACAACACCGCCTTGTCGTCCGGTGCGATTCTCCTTCTGGTCGGTGCAGCCGTTGCCTTTGCCTGGGTCGTCACCATTTCCGGCACACCGCAAAAACTGACCCAGTTCATCGTCGAGTTTACCGACAATCCTTATTTCCTGCTTTTCATGATCAACATTCTGCTGTTCATCGTCGGCATGTTCCTCGATGCAGGGCCTGCGATCCTGATCCTCGGGCCGATCCTGGCGCCGGTCTTCATCAGCCTCGGCATCCACCCGCTCCATTTCGCGATCGTCATGTGCGTCAACGTCACCGTTGGGCTGGCGACACCGCCGATGGGCCTTGTCCTGTTCGTCGCGTCCAGCATATCCGGCGAAAAGGTCGAAGCGATTGCCTGGGAAATGCTGCCGTTCCTGGCGATCGAGGTGGTGGTCATTTTCCTGATCACCTTCGTTCCGGCACTCTCGATGACCATCCCGCGCCTGCTAGGCTTTGCCTGATCATGCCGCTAAGCTCGACCTAACCCGCTCTCGACAAAGCATCAACCAAGGAGGCTAATACCCATGAGATTCGATCGACTGACGTCTGTTTGCGGTGCAGCCCTGCTCGCAACATCCTTGTGTCTCGCAGGTGCTGCAAGCACCACCGCGGCGACCATCAAGATTGCCTTCCTCGGCAGCCAGGACGACGAAGACTATGACGGCTCGCTGGTGTTCAAGGACTTCGTCGAAGGCCGGACCAACGGCGAGGTCACGGTCGAGATCTACCCTGCCGGCCAGTTCTGCTCCAAATTCGCCGAATGCATCGAGCAGGTGCAGAGCGGCGTTCTCGAAGTCACCATCTCCACGATCGGCGGATTCGGCAACATCTTCCCTGCCGGCCAGGTGATGGATCTCCCCTACATGTTCCGAGACGACCGGGTCGCGGAATGCGTGTTCGACGGCCCCTTCGTCGGCCAACTCCGGGACGCCGTTCTCGAGGAAATTGGCCCGATGCGGCTTATGACCGTCTCCAACACCGGCGGCTGGCGGAACTTCGCCACGGTCGGCAAGCAGATTAAGACGCCTAGCGACGTCGAGGGCATGAAGATCCGCACCATCCCCGCCGACATCCAGATCGAGCTGGTCAAGGCGCTCGGCGGCAGCCCGACCCCCGTCTCCTGGCCCGAGGTTTATACGTCACTCGCCACGGGTGTGGTGGAAGGCACGAAAAACGGCATCACCGATATCGTCAACATGAAGTTCCAGGAGCATCTCGACTACATCACGCTCGACGGCCACGCCTATATGGCAGCTCTTTGGTGGATGAATGATGACTTTTTCATGGGCCTGACGCCGGAACAGCGAAAGGTCGTTCATGACGGTTTCATGCATCTGAAAACCGTCACCCGCGCCCTGCCTATGCGCCGTTCGATCGAGGCTTATGAAGAATTCAAAAAGGCCGGCGGCGAAATCTACGTACCGACCCCTGACGAGAAGGCCGCCTTCCAGGAGGCTTCAGCGTCACTCAAAGATTGGTTCGTCGAAAACTATAGCGATGAGTGGCTGAACAACCTGCAGGGTGCTATCGGCGAGTGCGAGGCGAAAATCGACGCCGAATATGCCGACGCCACCGAGTAGCAGAGCGATCATGACGGCCTGTTAGGCCGATTCGGCCGCCTGTAAATTTGCCCCTCTTGGCTCGATCAACCCAACCTTGCAGGGTTGTCTGCCCAAGAGGGGCAATGTCATTTAAGCCGATGCGGACTTTCCACCTGCCAGCCGTCATAAGACGACGTCCGACGTCGACTCCAAACCTCGCACAAATACCCATATTCATGGTCGAGTATCGTGGACCTGCCGGCTATGTCGTGTCACGGGCATTCCGTCTCGCAAGTATATATTCGGAACAGAGAGACTGCGCCTTTTTAGCTCTTTGTTCCAAGCTGCCATATTTTCTGTCTCGAAGAACAACGCTCAATACATGTTCCAGTACGTGCCTGTCGGCATCCTCCAATTCGCCACCGACTTCATCGAACTTGGCCACCAATTCAGGATCGGCTTCCAGCCCGTGCTTTGTCAGTACGCTTCGAATCGGGTTCGAGACTTCGCCGCTAAGCTTGGAGTCGCCAACCATTTTGCGACCTTTTTCTTTTCTTTTATTAAATACCATCCAGGAAATTATCATTAGATAACAGAATATGAGAATCAGTATAATCAGCAGCTCCTGCCAATTTATCATCTGTTTCCCTCGATATTCTCATCTAGTGGTACGACTACATCGGAAGATTCAGCAGGCAATGAGGGCAACGCTTTGATTCTAAGCCTATTTACAAGACTCAACGTGAATCAGATGATGTGGTCATACCACTAGCGGCCTGGGTCACTCACGATAACCTGGAGGGATGGTGCCAGGCCGCCAGAAACCCGATCTCGTTGGCGTGATCATTCCTCGAAACGGTGCAGGAACGCCCCCCTCAATCATCATCCATGATGATTGCCGTCAGTTCTCGGCGGCGAAGCTGCACGATGTCCGGATCTGCGCTTAGAAACAGCGTGAACTGCTCGTTTTGCTCAGCCACATCATCATCGATCAGTTGCGTCTCAATCTCGACAGAGGACTCACCAGGCCGGAAAATCACAACGCCTTGCTGGCCCTCGAAGTCAGATCCCGCCTTCGCTGTGTCGTCAAGCAAGGTATAGATAATGGCGATCGCTTGTTCTGCGGGCTTGGACAGCCAAAGGCTGAACACGACGACCTCGCCTTCCTCTACGGCATTCACGCTAGAGTGCAGGAGTGGCCCATTCTTGTCGTCCTGATGCAGCGCGGCAGACTCAGAAGAAGGAGCATCAACACCTGTCGAAATGGCGTTGATCACAGTTTGATCCGGCGCAACGTCATTTTCAGGCTCAGTTCGAGCCTCCTGGCTGCCGCTTAATGAGGTTTCGCCGATGACTTCACCATCTCGTACATCCAAGATCTTACCTTCGGACTCGAGAACGAGAACACCTTCCGACCATCCCAGCAAGCGGCCGGTCACGGAGGCCTGATTTGACAACTTGACCTTCACTTCGCTGATACGCGACAGCGCAACAAGCTGCAGACCTCCAATCGTTCGACGAATGGCGAGAGAGGATTTGGTAACTTGTGCGATCGTGCCTTCGATTGTCTTTCCATCATCCAGAATGAAGGTTTCAGCCTGGAGCAATTTCCACCCGGCGGCCGGCAGGGATACCACCAGAACGACGAATGTGCCGAATACGATGCGCGAGACATGCAGACGCAATGAGCTATCTGTGATCGCTGACAACAGCATAATAGGGGCGCCTTTCTTCCCTCTGAGCTAATTGCTTGATCTATTTGCACTTAGCCATTCTTCAGCGGCTGGCAGGCGGTTCCAGTTGGGCACCTCGGTCGTGAGATCGATGGCCCGCCACTTTTCGTGATAGGGAGACTGTCGAAGCCTGTCGAACTCGGCAAAAAATCGCTCGACGAATCGTCCCATTTTGATCCGGCGCTCATGGCCCGGTGTAAAATTATAGGCAGCGAGAACCTCGCCGATCGCAACGGTCTCTATTGGCGCTCCCCCATCGATCAGGCTTGGATACATGGCCGACGTCAGTTCGGCAGGCAGATAAGCGCCGGTGATGCGCTGGGAAGGGATCGACAGGAGGTGGAAGGGTTCATCGGGGCTGATCCCCTCGACAAGATTGATCGGTGCACCATCAACAAACACCAAGGCAGCGATCCTGCCTTCCCGAAGCTTGTTCATCGCTATCGTCTGAGGGTCCGCGCGAGCCTCGACATTGATCCCCAATTCGTCGAAAATCAGGCTCCCCGTCAGGAAAGTCCCGCTCCCTTCGCGGCCTAAATTGACGATACGGCCAGCCAGCCCATCAATAGAGCGAATGTCTTTGTGGGCGAGAACATGGACTTCTTCGTCATGCAACTTGGCGATGTAGTTGATCCGTTCTTCGATGTTCTCGACAGCGCCGGATTTCTGATAGAAATCAAGGACATCTGATTGGACTATCGCAATGTCGATACCCTTGAGATAGAGCAGATCCTCAATGTTGCGCACTGAGCCCTCGCCGATGATCGGCAACACTCGAACCTCATAGCCGTCATTGAAGGCCGTGGCCAAATCGGCGGCGAGGCGCAGATCCGTTCCGGTGATCGATCCGGCAATGACACCAACCGAACCCTTGTTGACCAAGCTCCGCTGTGCTTGCCGATCGTCGGCTATTGAAGCCTCTGCCAGGAGCAGCAAAGGAAAAGCTGTCGCAAGAAGTCGTATATTAGTAAGCACCGAATGCTCTCCTACTTTTGATTTGACACGAGAACATTGGAATAATTCAGCAGCGTCAATGCCGATTACCTGACCGGAAAAATTAGACGATCTATTTAGTTACTTTTCTTGGCAGGTAAAATATACTTTTGATTGAATATTTACGGCCTCTCAACAGCGCACTTTGATTAGCAAACGTGCGAATCTCCAACCATAAAATAACCTTGCAAAATCAACTTCATAGAAGCCACTCCCCTCAGAAAAATCACCTTGATAGAGAAATGCTTTCCATTCCGGATCCGGTGAAATCTTGACGATTGTCTGGATTGCTTTGCGCGACCATGCAGCAAAAAAGCCACCGTGGATTGCAATTTTGCAAGGGATTAAAATGCTATCATGTTCTGTAATTTAATGGGGAGAGAACGTGCTGTGTTGAACGACATCAACTGGGACGATCTGAAGATCATTGCCGCTATTCGCGATTGTGAAACCTTTGCCCGGGCAGGTTTAGAGCTTGGCGTCGCCGAAACGACTGTTGCGAGACGCCTGGCACGACTGGAGAAAGCCCTCGGCGCCAAGCTCTTCGATGCGGTCGATGGTATCCGAAAACCGACATGGATCGGTAATGAAGTCCTGTCCCACCTGGACGAGATTTCGCGGCAGGTCGTTAAGATCGGATCCATCCGCAGCGACAGGCCAGCACCTGCCAGGCACATCCGTATAGCTTCCACACCATTGATCGCCGAGATCTTCCTGGCGCCTGACATCGTAAGGTTTCTTTCGATCAATCCGGGCCTGTCCCTGGAGATGGAAACTTCCGTCAAGAACATCGACTTCGCGAAGTGGGAGGCTGATCTTGCGATCCGAGCGAAGACGCCGGAAAAAGGCCACTTCATGGTGCGCAAGCTCGCTTCGCATCATCTCTATTTATTTCGCCCCGTGGAGCAACGTTGCCCCGATAACGAGCTCATCGTATGCGGTTATCCGGAATTCCTCGGAGCAATACCTGAAAGGCAAGAGCTGGAGGCTGCGGGCTTGTCGGAGAAAGCACGTCTGGTGGTGGGTAACGCCAAGATCGTTCGCCAAGTCCTCGGGTCACATCAGGGCGTTGCCATCATGTGCGAAGCCTTTGCAGGTGATCTCTTCGATGATCCAAACCTCACCGCAACATGTCTGCCCACACGTCGCGATGCCTGGTTGTACATCCAACCCCATCTGAAGAATGATCAGGCTGCCCGCTTGGTGATCGAATGGATAGAGGAACGGTTTGCCCAGAATAATAAGTTCCATTGATTAGAAACCGACCATCTTACTGATATAGCATTGATATACAGCATATTTTTGACGGGCTTTGCCATAACGTGGCCGTTGAGCCGTCTGGGGAAGCTACGCATGACTGCCACAATGAATGAATAACAACAGGAGTGTTCAAAATTGAAGAATGAGGCCAAACATCGCCCCCATCTTGAGCATTTTTTCGACACGTTCTCATACGCCCTAGCCTGTTACCCCAACTCAGATCGTATCGCGCCGGCCAATCGGACCTGCTTCGAGGGTTGATCTTACAATCTCAAGCGCTAGTCGGAGACGCTCGCGGTTCTTGGCGGCACTCAGGCTGATACGCACGGCGGCCAGGCCATTGGTTGGATCGACGGTGAAGATAAAGGCCGGATCGACCCCGACACCCCGTTGTCTAACGGCGTCGACAAAGGACGAACTCCGCCAGGTTTCCGGCAGTTTCAGCCAGAGGTGAAAGCACTGGGGGTGGGCACTATAAGCCAGCCCTTCGAGGCACTCGGCCGCGATCCGCTGACGTGCGAGCGCCTCGGCCCGCTGGCGAATGACCATATGATCCGCCGTTCCGTCGTCGAACCACTGGGTAAACAGCGCCGCCATGAGGGCGGGGCAGACCAGGAACAGATCGGCCTGAGCGTCGGCAAGGCGATCATGAAGATGCTTCGGTGCTGAAAGGGAGCCGAAACGGAGGTTTGGAGCCACCATTTTGGACGCATTGGTGATGTAGACGGTTCGCTCGGGCGCAAAGGCAGCAATCGGCACGGCTCGGTCCTCGTAGAGCTGCCCGTAGACATCGTCTTCGACGGCAATCAGATCATAGCGCTCGATAATCTTCGCGATCTCCCGGCGCCTTTCCTCGGACATAGTTGCGGTCGTCGGGTTGTGGGCGGTGGGGTTGACCATCAGGAGCCTGGCGGCGGTGTCACGGCAGGCTGCCTCGAGGGCATCGGGAAGAAGCCCCTCCGCATCGATCGCTACTCCGCGAAACCTCAC
Organism: Geminicoccaceae bacterium; assembly: GCA_965204405.1. Lineage (GTDB taxonomy): Bacteria > Pseudomonadota > Alphaproteobacteria > Geminicoccales > Geminicoccaceae > JANQPX01. The sequence continues at coordinate 903,341 of CBDBEN010000005.1, read as the reverse complement.
GCCGAGGCGAGCGCCGATATGCTTGATGCCGCTATAGACGAGAGCTTCGGTCAAAACTGTCTCGCCGGGACGGGCAAGGCCTGACATCGCGGTTGCCAGCGCCTGATGGGCGCCGCCAGTGATCAAGGTCGTCTCGGCATCGAAATTACCCCCGGTCCGGCTGGCCCAGGCGGCGGCCGCGCGCCGATGATCGGCAAGCCCCGCCCGCGGCGTATAGGCCAGGAGATCTCCGATCGGCAAATTGCCGCTGGCCAGCCTGATCAGGCTTTCCGACAGCAGATTTTGCGCGGTCACATCCGGCTGGCTGTTGACGGTCAGTTTGATGAAGTCGTCGTCACCGTCGACCACCGGATTGTGAAAAGGCACGGCAAGCGGCTCGCCGCGGACAAAGGTCCCCCGCCCCACCTCGCCCCGAACCAGGCCGCGCTGCTCGGCAAGACCATAGGCTCTGGTGATCGTGCCGACCGTAACACCGAGACGAAACGCCAGGTCGCGCTGCGGCGGCAGCTTGGCGCCGGGCGACAGCGTGCCCTCGCTGATGGCTGTGCCAATCGCATCGGCGAGCGCCTGATAACGCGGTCCTTGGAGAGCGGAAAGGTCTGGCTGCCAAATTGTCATGGTAACAATATAGCATTTGACTCGAGCAATATGTCAATGCTTTCTCATGATTGTATCCTTTTTAGGGGGATGAAGCGATGCAAACGCAAAATTGTACCGATACAATCATCACGACTAGGCCACCGCGCAGGGCCTTCTTCCCATCCTGGGCAAAGCGGATGATCGCGCTGCTTTCAGCTTGGTCGGCGCGCAGCCGGCAGCGGCGCGCCCTTGAGGCGCTCAACGATGCCGCACTCCGTGATATCGGTCTCACCCGTGGAGACGTACGCCGCGAAGTGTCGAAACCGTTCTGGCTGCCTTAGGCCCGCACAATCTCCGTATCAATGTCCAGTGATCTCAACGGGAGTAGCATGCATGCGCCGTCGTTTCATCACCGCCGATGTGTTTACCGACCAGCCCTTTGGCGGCAATCCGGTTGCCGTCCTGCCCGATGCGGCGGGCCTGACGACGGTGCAGATGCAGCAGCTTGCGCGGGAATTCAATCTCTCCGAAACCGTCTTCGTGCTGCCGCCGGAGGATTCGGCCCATACCAACAGGCTTCGGATCTTCGTGCCGACCAAGGAAATCCCCTTTGCCGGCCACCCGACGATTGGAACGGCGCTGATCCTGGCGGCCATCGGCGGGTTGGAGCTTCGAGGGGATCGGACCAACATCATCTTCGAGATGGCAGCAGGGCCTGTTCCCGTATCCATCGACAGCCCCGGCGGCGAGCCGAGCACCGCAACCCTGACCGCGCCTCAAGCACCGGAAATCCGAGATGCGCCCCCGATCGACATCCTTGCATCCATGCTGTCGCTCGAGTCCGACGAGATCATCAGGGCTGAATCCGCTTCATGCGGCAATCCCTTCATCCTGGTGCAGGTCAAGGACCGCCAAGCCCTTGAACGCGCCCGGATGGACATGTCCGGGGCCGACCATATAGACGAGCGCTGGTTCGCCAGCGAACCGCTGGTTTTCACCGAGGACGCATCCGATGGCTTCGACATTCAGGCTCGGATGTTCGCGCCCCATGTCGGCATTCCCGAAGACCCGGCAACCGGAAGCGCTGCAGCCGCCTTCGCCGGCTGGCTCGGCCATCACGATCCCATGGCCGACGGCACCCTCAAACGCATGATCGCCCAGGGTATCGAGATGGGCCGCCCCAGCCGGCTGGAGATCGAGGTGGACAAGCAAGATGGCAACGTAACCGCCGTGCGCGTCACCGGCGCTGCCGTCCTGATCAGTGAAGGCATGATCGAGGTGCCGCCGGCACGGGGGTAACAATGAGGGGCTGCGCTCGGGGCGGCAGGTTGATGCCATCAATGGCGTTTCCAGCGGTCAGAATTAGCACTGCCCGCTCGAACAACTCAGCAATCGCTTTCATAGAGCTAAATGGCAGGCGAACATGCACCCGACTGGGCCCCCCAAGGGTCAGGCAGAAGTGACATTAGGCGCTCAATATCCGCCCCTGTCGTTCCGATGTTCACAGATTCGGTCACTTCGAGCATAAATTGAATATCAACATATCTTTTTTGAACCTGACGATTCTGATCCCCGTTGCCTTCATGCCGCCGCCCCCAAGACCCCTCCAAGGGACGTCGGTATCTCGGCACCGGTGGTGACAGGACACTGGATAAAATGGCCAAAGCAAATTTCCGATCGAGGATTCTAAGCCGCCATTAGAACTGATCTTTATGAAAGTCTCGTTCGCCCGGCCGGGTAAGGTGAAGCGTCCCTATAGACGCTTAGCAGGTGAACCCGAATGGCTGGGCTTGGCCCGGAGAGGGATTTAGCGTCGGAAAAGCAAATGGGCTCAAAACACTCATTGCCGCTGGAGCGCTGGCGGCTCAAGGCGAGTTCATGGTAAATTCACGGACAATGCACCACTCTTTGTACTTGCGTACTATCGGGAGTCGGCCATGGCTGGAGGGTTTGCAAAAGACGGTGCGGTACAGGATCAGATTGACGCGAACATCGAGGATGCGGTCAGCCGCGCGCGGGATCACCTCTTCCAGGGTGAAAGCCTGAAGCACTGCGAAGAGTGCGGCGGCGCAATTGCGGAGGCCCGCCGGGAGGCCGTCCCCGGCGTTCGCCTATGCATCGAATGTCAAGAGGCCCGCGACCGGGAGGCCGTGCATTTCACAGGCTACAACCGCCGTGGCAGCAAGGACAGCCAGTTGCGCTGATCTCCTCCAGGTAACACGCCCAAAGCCGACATCGGGCTCCTGCGCATCAAATCCAGGCGACGGCCAGTTAACCGGACCCCGGCAGAGCACGCCGGGCTTGGAGCTCGGCGACGACCAGGTCGGCGGCTTCTTCAGGGGTCATCTGCTCGGTCTGGAGGTGTATCTCCGGGGTATCCGGGCTTTCATAGGGAGATGAAATGCCGGTAAAGTTGGGGATCTTGCCGTCGCGGGCACGCTGATAGAGGCCCTTGGGGTCCCGTCGCTCGCAGGCTTCGATGGAAGCATCGACGAACACTTCCATGAACTCGCCCTCTTCGAACAGCTCTCGTGCAAGGTCGCGCTCGCTTCGAAATGGCGAGATGAAGGAAGCCATGACGATCAGGCCCGCATCCACCATCAGCTTGCCGACCTCGCCGACCCGCCTAATGTTCTCGACCCGATCGGCATCGGTGAAGCCGAGATCCTTGTTGAGGCCGTGGCGAACATTGTCGCCATCCAGCAGATAGGTGCGCTTGCCCATGCTGTGCAGACGCTTCTCCACGAGATTGGCAATGGTGGATTTGCCGGAGCCGGAAAAGCCGGTGAACCAAAGGAGGCAGGGTTTCTGATCATTCTGTCTCGCCCGCGCGCCCTTGTCGACGTCGACTTCCTGCCAGACCAGATTGGTCGCCCGCCTGAGACCAAAAGCCACCATGCCTGCAGCGACCGTCCGATTGGACAGCCGGTCGATCAGGATAAAGCCGCCAAGTGCCTTGCTGTCTTTATAAGGCTCGAAGGCGATCGCCTGGTCGAGGTTGAAATTGACGAAGCCGACCTCGTTCAGACCGAGGGTGTCGGCGGCCAGATGCTCGCCGCTGTTCACGTCTTCCTTGTATTTCAGCTTAGTGACCACGGCACCGATGGTCCTGGTGCCGAGCTTCAGCAGGTAAGAGCGCTCCGGCAGCAGCGGCGCCTCATCCATCCAGACGAGATGGGCGGCGAACTGGTCGGTCACCTGCACCGAGGCCTCCGCATCGGCGATCACGTCGCCGCGGGAGATATCGATGTCCCGATCCAGGCACAACGTTACGGCATCCCCTGCCTCCGCTATGTCGAGATCGCCATCCATGGTAACGATTCGGCTGACCTTGGCCTGCTGGCTGCCGGGCTGAACAATCACGGCATCGCCCGGCCGCACCTGACCACCGGTCACCGTGCCGGCATAGCCACGAAAGGTGCGATCCGGCCGATTGACCCATTGCACCGGAAAACGGAAGACCTCTCCGGACACGGCCTTGATGTCGACGTTTTCCAGATGCTCCATCAGGGCAGGCCCGTCATACCAAGACATAGCCTCGCTCCGGATCAGCACATTGTCGCCCTTCAAGGCCGATAGCGGAATGCTGGTAATATCCGTGAAGCCAAACCCCTGCTTCTCGGCGAAAACCCGGTAGTCCTGAACAATCTTGTTGAACCTGGCTTCGCTGTAATCAACGAGGTCCATCTTGTTGATTGCCAGCACGACATGGCGAATACCGAGAAGATCGGCAATTCGGCTATGCCGCCTGGTCTGCTGCAACACGCCCTGGCGGGCATCGACCAGGATGATCGCGAGGTCGGCGGTCGACGCACCCGTCGCCATGTTGCGGGTATACTGCTCATGGCCCGGTGTGTCCGCGATGATGAATTTTCGACGCCGCGTTGCAAAAAAACGATACGCGACATCGATCGTGATGCCCTGCTCGCGCTCGGCCTGGAGGCCGTCGACCAATAATGCGAGGTCGAGCTTGCCTCCTTGGGTGCCATGGAGCTTACTCTCGGCCTCAAGGGCTGCGACCTGGTCTTCGAGGAGCAGCTTGGCATCATAGAGAAGACGACCGATCAGCGTGCTCTTGCCATCGTCGACACTGCCGCAGGTGAGGCAGCGTAAGAGCGGCTTTTGTCCGACGAACGTACCGGGCGCTTCTGCGAGACCTGTGGTGCTCATCAGAAATACCCCTCCTGCTTTTTCTTCTCCATCGAGCCCGGCTGATCCTTGTCGATCGCCCGCCCCTGACGTTCGGAGCTGCGGCTGAGCGCCATCTCAGCCAAAAGCTCCGGCAGTGTCGCCGCCTCGGACTCGATAGCGCCGGTCAGCGGATAGCAGCCGAGCGTCCGAAATCGGACCCGCTTCATCACCGGCTTTTCTCCGGGCTCCAAAGGCAGGCGGTCGTCATCAGCCATGATCCACATGCCATCGCGCCAGACAACCGGGCGTTCCTTGGCAAAATACAAGGGCACGACGGGGATGTTCTCAAGCTCGATATAGCTCCAGATGTCCAGCTCGGTCCAATTGGAGAGCGGGAAAACCCGGACACTCTCCCCCTTCTGCACGCGGCTGTTGTACAGGTTCCAAAGTTCGGGTCGCTGGTTCCTGGGGTCCCAGGCATGGGCGTGGTTGCGGAAGGAAAAGATCCTCTCCTTCGCGCGCGACTTCTCCTCATCACGACGCGCGCCGCCAAAGGCGGCATCGAACCGATGGTGATCCAAGGCCTGCTTCAACGCCTGGGTCTTCATCACATCGGTATGCACTGCCGAGCCATGGCTGACCGGCCCCATGCCGGCAGCGATGCCGTCTTGGTTGACATGCACCAGGAGATCGAGCCCGAGTTCTTCGGCACGCCGGTCCCGAAAGGCGATCATCTCCTTGAACTTCCAAGTGGTATCCACATGAAGCAGCGGAAAGGGCAGCTTCGCCGGGTAAAAGGCCTTTTGCGCAAGATGCAGCAGGACCGAACTGTCCTTGCCGATCGAATACAGCATGACCGGTTTTTGAAAGCTTGCAGCGACTTCACGAAAAATTTCGATGCTTTCCGCCTCGAGATGCTTCAAATGAGACGGCATCAGCCTTGCTGCCGACGCGTCGGCCTTATGGGCCTGCTCCGTCGTCATCGTCATTTCTTATGTCTCCGAATACCGACTTGCCGAGATGGTCGTGGCTTTTGGCGTATAACAAAAGCATGGCAACAGAATGGCGCTGCCACAACACTGCCCTTGTGGGCTAATCATTCACCGACGCCTTACGGCATCATCACAATTTGAACAAGCCTGGCTCTGGAAAATTCCAGGAAAAAGTCGGCGGCCCGAAGAATCCCCGAGCGACCGATGCATCTTTGCTTGCCGGCAAATCATGGATACCGGAGGGGACGACGCTTCTCAGGACAAGTCCAGGCGGCTAGAGCGTTTTTCGATCTTATGAAGTCACCACCAGCCCTCTCCCCCTCCCAACCACCCGATATGGTGGGGATCCTGCGGGTGGTTGGGAGGGGGAGAGGGCTGGTTCCGTTTGATCGGAAAATGCTCTAGATGCTGCCTCATCCCGTTCCCCCGCCCCTTCAGCGCGGGGAGGACGACCGTACAGCCTCAGGAGCGGGATGGCATGGGTCAAAAGTAGCCTTGCTGACATCATGATCAGGATGATCTGCATGGCTCATGTCGTAGCACGCATTTTGGCCATGCCCGGCGCAAATGATGCTTTATGATCATTGACCGCCGACAAGATGGCCCGCTCATGATCTCCCCCGCCAAGATATCGTTCACCTTTTTCCGATCCTCCCCTTTCGGTCAGGTGGACCGCGGGCAGGCTCTCCGTAGCCTTGATCATCAGGGCCCTGACCGCCTTGGGCGGAAGATTACGGTAGCGTTCCAAAACCAGGGCGATCATGCTGGCAGCAAGCGGGAAAGATGCCTGGTCGAGATCGCAGCAGGCCCATCCCTCCCCACCAGTTGCTGCATCAGTGGACCTGGATTTGGCCAGGATCGACCCCGGCTGGGAAGGCTGCGTGAAGCTCTGATGGCTCGAAGGAAATTCGTTTGGATTGACCTCACCCGCCCGGCTCCAGAAATCAGGGACTTTGTGTCCGGGATAGAGATGGCTGATCACCTCTCGCTGGCCGTCAACATCGGGAGACCGGCCACGTGCGGCGCTACCGATCGCGATCACATCCGGATGCGATGCCGGAAAACTCTGCCAGGTCCGTGGAGCGGCAGCGACCACGGTGATGCCCTGAGCCACCGCATGAGCCATGGTCATCTCGAGCAGGCGCAGATAATTATGGCGGTTCAGGTCATCGGCTCTGAGTTCTTCCCAGGTGACCTGATCGACATCATAGCCCCAACTATTGATGATCAAATCCGGGCTTGGGAGCGAATCGATGGTCATGAGCATGTCGCCGACCGGGTCCAGCAGCCCCTTTACCGGCCTTAGACGGAGGTTCGGTGCGGCTGCGAAGAGACAGGCGGCCTCGCCCGTACCATGGCCATGGTCATCCTGAAGCGATCCCGACTGTCCCGGCCCCAGCAAGGTCGGCAGGACCCGATAGCGCCGCTCGGCAAAAAAACGGTGCCGGTAGTGACCGGTGCCGATCAAGGCAGCAACAACACCATTGCCGGTCGCATCGAGGGAAGCGAAACCATCTCCCCAGATCGACATTGCGAGTTCGTCGGTCAGGCACCGATCCTGCTTATCATCGCCGCTCAGCTCCCGCACAGGTAGACTTGCATCATCGATCAGCTTGGGCGGACAAGCGATGGCAACCCCATCAGCACGTCCTTCGAACACTCTCGGCAAGTCGAGAAGGCGTGGTGCATCTTCGACAAACGGTGTGTGAAAATTGATCGAACATCCGCGCCCGCCAGGCTTGACCCCAGGCTGAAGCCTGACGCCGAAGATGTCATCGATCTGCTTTGCCGTGCTGCTGAACGAGATGGCAATGGGGTGGAAACTGGTAATTTGAAAACCGAGCTGGACGAGGGTGTCGGCAACATGCCGCGCATCCTCGAGCGTTGACGAAAAAGCGCCGACTTGAGCGGCGTCGATGGGGCCATTCGGGTTAAATACCGACACGCCTTCCTTGGATCGCATCGAAACAACAGCACCTACACGCCCGCTCGTCCCCGCCATACTCAACTCCTCATGGAAAATACCCTAGCCCCCTTAGCCAGCGATGGCCAAACCACCACGTCGAAGGTGCCATTTTGATAATCCAAAATGAACAAACATGCTATGTTGATTTCTACTTTTAGTTGAATTACGGTTCTGCGGATTTGCCGTGCGCTGCGCCTGATACGAATGGCACTTCCTCTTCAGGTTCTTCATGCATTTACGACAAAAAAAGAGCCCGGGAGACAGGCTCCCAGGCTCTTTCGACCTTGGCAAAAGCGCCTGTGCGGCGCTCTGTCGATCCTTAGTTCTTGGCAGCGCAAGGATTGCAGGGATTGCAAGGGTTGGCCGCCGCACAAGGATTGCAGGGATTGGCCGCCGCGCAGGGATTGCAAGGATTTGCGGCTGCACAGGGGTTGCAGGGGTTGGCTGCAGCACAGGGATTGGGGCAGCAGGGATTGCAGGGGTTTGGACAGGCATTGCAAGGGTTGCAGGCAGCGATTGCCGTGCTGCCGAAGCTGATGCCGCCTTGGCTGCCGCTGACGCCGCAGGGCCCGCTCGGGCTCAGCATCATCATGCCTCCGAAGGCAAGGCTGAGATAAGTCGTGGAAAGCAGGCGATGTTTTTGTTGTCTCATCGGTACGTCTCCATTCATGATTGATTGACACCGACCGCCGCCCGACAAGACCGGTGGCCGTGAGATCGCTACTTTATCCCCGACTTGAAGGAAATCTAGGGAAGCGCACTCACGTTCCGTTCACGATCTGGTCAGGCCAGCACCAGGGATGGGTGATCTTGCCTATGTTGTGGACACGCTCTATGAGCCAATCTTATCTATGGCGGGAGAAAACATCATGACCTTGCCCGAAGCGGCGCCGAAACCCGATCAATCCTGGCTCGACGATTATCCGAGGGAAGCTCTGGAGGGCATGCTCGAGGCCGGCCGCGAAGCTTTGGAATGGCGGCGAATTCTGGCCAAGACCAGCGACAATCTCGTTGGCACCGTGCTGAAGCATGAAGGGCCGTTCTACATTCTGGATCACTATCCCAAGGGCGACGTCTATGATCAGGAAAGCCACGCCCAATGGTATTATCACGCCCATGACAAAAGCGAGCGTCCGGGGGAACACGGGCATTTCCACACTTTCCTGCGCGGCAATGGCATGGCCAAGGGCGTAGAGCCGGTCGACCTCCCCGACTATCAGCCGAAATCGGATCCCCATGACCTGATCAGCCACCTCATCGCGATCTCGATGGACAAATCGGGCTGGCCGGTCGGACTCTTTACCACAAACCGCTGGGTAACTGGCGAAACCTGGTATGCCGCCCACGATGTCTGCTCGATGCTCGAGGGCTTCGATATGAAGGTGGACAAGCCGACCTGGGCGGTCAATCGCTGGCTTTCCGTCATGATCCGGCTGTTCCAACCGCAGATCATCGACCTCGTGGTCCAACGGGATGAGCGTATTCTCGATTGGAAAATCAAGCACCCGGACGTGAATGTCTATGAGGACCGAAAGCTCGAAGTTACCTCGCAAATCCCGATCAGTGTCGAAAATCAGGTCAAGCTCCTCGAACAAAAATTGGCGGCTTGATCACCTAACCTTCCGGCTTCCGTTGGAGCAGGCGTGACCGCTGTCGAAGCAATGCCTCCACCCCCAAAACGGCAGTGGTCGGTCGCTATGGCGGGCGTCTTGGCCTTGATTGCAGGAACTGCCTTGCTCGGCAGCGACAGCTGGCGCCATGGCACGCTGCTGCTGATCGGTGGGCTCTTGGGCCTCTCTCTCTATCATGCTGCCTTCGGATTCACGTCCGCCTATCGAAACGCGATCGTCAGACGGGATATTTCGGGCATTACGGCCCAGGTGCTGATGATCGGCTTCGCCATGCTGCTGTTCGCCCCCTTTCTTGCCGCGGGCGAAGCTTTGGGCCGGCCGATCGGCGGCGCCGTGGCGCCTGCTTCGCTGCAAGTAGCCCTCGGCAGCCTGCTCTTCGGCTTGGGCATGCAGCTTGGAGGAGGCTGCGGTTCGGGTACGCTCTACACGGTCGGTGGCGGCAGCACACGCATGATCGTGACCTTGATCGCGTTTTGCACAGGCGCCTTTATCGGTAGCCTGGATGCCGGACGCTTTGCCGGTTCGCCAAGCCTCGGTGCGGTGTCGCTGGGCAAGACATTTGGCTGGCCCGCAGCTCTCGCTCTTCAGGCGGCATTACTGGCCGTCATCTGGCTTGCTTTTCGATGGTGGGCGGGCAGTGCCGCGCAGAAACCGATCTGGGGAAAGGGTCTCGGTGGCAATAGACTTCTCTACGGGCCATGGCCGCTTCTCTTCAGCGCCGGCCTGCTTGCGATCCTCAATCTATTGACTCTGTTTGTCGCCGGTCATCCCTGGACCGTCACTTGGGCCTTTACCCTTTGGGCCGCCGAGGCGGCAACCCTTTTCGGCTGGGATCCGTCGACCTCGCGTTTCTGGAGCAGCGGTTTCCCGGGTCGAGCTCTCGAGGGCAGCCTTTTGCGGGACAACATCACCGTGATGAATATCGGCATCATGCTGGGCGCACTGACCGCGGCAGGCCTCGCCGGCCGTTTTGCGCCGACATGGCATGTCCCGGTCCGCTCGCTCCTGGCCGCCATAACAGGCGGCCTGCTGATGGGCTATGGCGCCCGCCTCGGCTTCGGATGCAACATCGGCGCTTTCTTCTCAGGTGCTGCTTCCTTCAGCCTGCATGCTTGGATCTGGATCTTTTTTGCTTTTATGGGAACCTGGGTCGGGATCAGGCTGCGCCCCTGGTTCGGCCTCCCGCGCTAGAGCATTTTCCGATCAAACGGAACCAGCCCTCTCCCCCTCCCAACCACCCGATATGGTGGGGATCCTGCGGGTGGTTGGGAGGGGGAGAGGGCTGGTTCCGTTTGATCGGAAAATGCTCTAGAGCCTATCCTGTTCAAGTTGGAGTCGGATTGAACTGGTTAAAACGTCATGTCCGCCGGGAAGTCGCCGATTCCGAAAAGCTCTTCAAGCCTGAGCAGGGCTACCAGCCTCTCGTCCCGCGAGACCAATCCCGAAATGAAGCTCTGATCAAGGCCGGCATCCATTTCCGGCACGGGCAAAACATCACTGGGCTCAAGGGTCAAGATGTCAGAGACGGCGTCGACCAGCACACCGATCAAACGATCGCCCAACGCGACGATGATGACGACATGCTCTTCGCTGGCATAGGTTTCACCTCGGCCAAAGCGAGCGCGGAGGTCGAAAATCGGGACGATGACCCCACGAAGATTGAGGACGCCGCGCATGGCATGGGGTGCGCTCGGCAGCTCGGTCGGCTCGCTCCAGCCCTTGATCTCCCGAACCTTGGTAATTTCAATACCGTAAGAACGTTCGTCGATCATGAAGGTAACATATTGCGACCATGTCTGCTCGGACGATGCCGAGCGGTCCTGATCTCTGTTCGGCGCAATCTGATCAGCATTCGAAGTTAACACGTCGGTCATTGATGGCTCGCCCTTTTCTTGGGTGGCGTTGGTCAAACTAGCGGTCCGGTTCAGCCGGAGGAAACCTGGTGAGCGAAACGGTCCACGAAAGGTTGCTTGCGATAGCCGAGGCTAGAACTCGCTCCAGCCGTCATCGTCGGCTGCGGCCATGGCTGGCGGGGGTGCAGAGACCACCGGTGGCTTGGCCTGAGGCTTGGCGCGAGCCGGGCTTGGGGCGGCCGAACGCTTGGATGCCACTGCCGGCCGGCGGATCGGCGAAGCTCCCTCTTCCAGCCGGAAAAACGCCATCAGCTCCGACAGCTTGCCCGCCTGCTCGCTCAAGGCCCGCGCGGCCGCCGTGCTCTCCTCCACCAAGGCTGAGTTCTGCTGGGTCATCTCGTCCATGTTGTTGATCGAGCTGTTGATCTCCTGAACGCCGGCCGCCTGTTCCTGGGAGGCACTGGAGATCTCGCGCACGATCCCCGTCACCTTGCCGATCGAGCCGACAATCTCCCCAAGCGCTTCACCGGCCTGATTGACCAGCTGCACCCCGTCCTTCACCTGGCTGTTGCTGTTCTGGATCAGCCCCTTGATATCGTCGGCCGCCTGCGCCGAGCGCTGGGCGAGTTGGCGAACCTCCTGAGCGACCACGGCAAAGCCCTTGCCCGCTTCACCCGCCCGCGCCGCTTCGACGCTGGCATTCAGCGCAAGCAGGTTGGTCTGGAAGGCGATCTCGTCGATCACCCCGATGATGTCGGTGATCTTCTGCGCCGAGGTCTCGATGCCGCTCATCGCGGTGACCGCCTGCTCGACCACCTTGCCGCCCTTGCTGGCGGTCTGATTGGCAGCATCGGCGAGCCGGTCGGCGTTCTTCGCGTTTTCAGCATTCTGTTTGACGGTGGCCGACATCTCTTCGGTGGAAGCAGCCGTCTCCTCCAGATTGGAAGCCGCCTGCTCCGTCCGGTCGGAGAGATCGCTGGTGCCGCTGCTGATCTCCGCTGCCGCACTCTCCACCTCGCTCGTCGCCGTCTGGATCTGACACACCAAGTCCCGAAGCTGCTCCTGGGATTGATTGAAGGCTATGCGCAAACCCTCCAGATCACCTGGAAACTCTTTCTCGATCATCGTCCGCAGATCACCTGCGGCAAGCCGCTTAAGGTTCTCGTTGAGGGTGTTGATGGCGAGCTTTCGGGCAGTAATATCCATTGCAAACTTGACGACCTTGACTAGCCTGTCGTCCGCATCGGTGATCGGATTGTAAGATGCCTGAATCCAGATTTCCTTGCCGCCTTTGCCAACTCGCTTGAATTCACCGGATTGGAACTCCCCGCGACCGAGTGCGGCCCAGAATGCTTGATAAGCTTGACTGGAACCGTAATCGCTCTCGACAAACATGCGGTGATGACGGCCGCGAACTTCCTCCAGACGATAGCCCATTGCATCGAGAAAATTGTCGTTGGCAGTGAGGATATTTCCGCTCAGGTCAAACTCGATCACCGCTTGTGAACGAGAAATGGCAGTAATCTGACCGCCAGCATCGATTGCCGCGAGCCTCTGTTCCGTAACATCAGTGGCGAATTTAACAATTTTGACAGGCTTCCCGTCGGCATCGAGAATTGGGTTGTAGGAGGTCTGAATCCAGACTTCCTTGCCACCCTTGCCGAGGCGTTTGAATCGCCCGGCCTTGACTTGTCCGCCACGGAGGCTCCGCCAGAACTCGGCATAGCTCGAGCTGCCCGCTTCGGCAGGATCCATGAACATGCGATGGTGCTGGCCCACGATCTCATTGAGGCTGTAACCCATAACGCTCAGAAAATTCTGATTGGCGTTTAGAATCGTACCGTCGAGCTCAAATTCAATCACAGCTTGTGAACGATCGATGGCTGCCAGCATACCCTGGGCCACTGCGTCCTGTTCCTGCTCTCTCCTGCCGAAAATACCGAACACACTCATGAAGCTCATCCTGCGAAATTCAATGTGTGCGTGAAACTACCGGGCAAAGGTTAAGTTTCAGTCAACCGAGAAACCGATACAGAACCGACCGAACAGACCATCTGTCCTGGGTGTCGATCTGTTCTGTTGCGTCGCGCTTCCCTATTCAACCGCGCGACAGGTCAAGGACCGATCCGGTTGGTATCACCGTCCGCTGCATGCAGGTTTTCCCAAAAGAGCTGGTGAGCCTTCCAAGGCTAGGATTGCCTATGTGGGGGGATGATCCTAAGTTCGGGCGATTAGATCTTTCCATGCCTTCGGAGTATCCAAGCATGTCCGTCCTGGCCGACCGCCTGTCCGCGATTAAGCCATCGCCGACCATCGCCGTTTCGACCCTTGCCCGGGAGCTCAAAGCCGCTGGCCGCGATGTCATCGGACTGGGTGCCGGCGAGCCTGATTTCGATACCCCTGATCATGTGAAGCAGGCCGCGATCGATGCCATTCATGCTGGTCAGACCAAATACACCGCCGTCGACGGCATTCCCGAGCTGAAGGAAGCCGTTGTCGAGAAATTCAAACGTGAGAACGAGCTTACTTACAAGCCTGAGGAAATCACGGTCGGCGCCGGCGGCAAGCAAGTGATCTACAATGCACTCATGGCCACCCTCAATCCCGGCGACGAGGTAATCATCCCGGCGCCCTATTGGGTCTCTTATCCGGACATGACCCTGCTTGCCGGCGGCACACCGGTTTTCGTCACCTGCCCGGAGAACAACGGCTTCAAGCTGCGCGCCGAAGATCTGGAAGCCACGATCACGGGCCGCACCAAATGGCTGATGCTGAATTCGCCCAATAACCCGACCGGCGCCGCTCTTTCTAGAGAGGAGCTTCGCGCCATCGCCGATGTGCTGCTGCGCCATCCTCATGTCTGGGTGATCACCGACGATATCTATGAGCACCTGGTCTATGACGGGTTTCAGTTCAACACGATTGCGGCGATCGAGCCTGAGCTGAAATCCCGCTGCCTCACGATGAACGGCGTCGCCAAGGCCTACGCGATGACCGGCTGGCGGATCGGCTATGCGGGTGGCCCCGTGGCGCTCATCAAAGCGATGGCCAAGGTTCAATCGCAAAGCACGTCGAACCCCTGCTCGGTCAGCCAGGCTGCTGCCGTTGTGGCGCTGAACGGACGGCAGGACTTCATGGCCGAGCGCGCTGATATCTTCAAATCAAGGCGCGACCTTGTGGCGGGGCTCTTGAACAAAGCGCCCGGCCTTCGCTGCCATAGCCCGGAAGGTGCCTTCTATGTCTATCCGAGCTGTGCAGGCGTCATCGGCAAGAAAACGCCGGAAGGAGCATCACTCGGCGACAGCGAGGATTTCAGCCGTTATCTTCTCGAAAGCGAAGGCGTTGCCGCCGTCCACGGGACAGCTTTCGGCCTGGATCCACACTTTCGCATCTCCTACGCCACCTCGACCGAGCTTCTCGAGGAAGCCTGCAAGCGCATCATCCGCGCTTGCGAGAAACTAACCTAGTGGTGTGACCACATCATTTGGTTCCCTCCGCCATCACCAAGATCGACGGTATGCAGCCATTTTCTGAGGATGCCGAGGGAACCTTTCGTTTCGGTCATATCACCAACGCTATTTTTCAGCAGTTCCCAGGGCTGGATGGAGGACGCGTGCGCCTGCCTTGATGCCGAGCAGACGGGTGGTGCCGGCCGGCAGCTCGAGCACGGCACGCACCGGTCCGTCCGATGCCAAGATGACTTCGGAATGAGGGACGGCGTCATGGGCGATGTTGGCGACCACACCGTCGGCACGAATGAACAGCATATCCAAGGGAATATAGGTATTGCGCATCCACATCGCGACCGGTGCCGTTTCACCAAAGTCGAACAGCATGCCGTGATCCGGCGCCAGGTGACGCCGGTGCATTAGGCCGATACGGCGTTCTTCCGGGCTTTTCGCAAGTTCGACCTGAAAAGCAAACTTCTGATCGCGCGATGCAATGAAAAGCTCGCTCTTTTTCAAGGTCTGGCCGGCCTCCTGGGCGGCACCGGCAAGCGGCAGCGATGCGACGAAACCGAGCCATAGCAAGATGGCCAGAGTTCTCTTGGCTAGAGCAGCGTGCATGAAGCGATCCATTGCAAATGAGCAGAGGCAGATCAAATTGGTTTGTCTGGAAGCGCCTACCAGACAAAGCGCGGCAGAACCCATCGGGGCTGCGCATCATATTTTGTCGACAGACCTTCCAGGACAGCAGCCTTGGCCGTTTCGCTTTCAGCCTCGGCAAAGGCATCCCGATGAACCCCATGGATCAGCAGGGTGGTGTCGATCCCGATACCATTGCCGCCGGCGATATCATGCTCCAGGGAATCGCCGATCCCCAAGATCTTGTCCCTCGGGATATCGCCGAGCTTCTTCAAGCAAAGATCGTAAACCGGCCTATGGGGCTTCCCTACATAATACGCCTTGCCTCCCAGCCCTTCATAATGCCGGGCGATGCCACCCGGCGCCATGCCGCGACCGCCGTTCGGGTAGATAGCGATGACATCGGGATTGGCACAAATCAACGGCAGGCCGCGCCTGGCTCCGATTTCGAGAACGTCGACAAATGACGCCAACTCGGCATAGTCCTTGACGCCAGCGAGGTAGAGGAAATCGGCTTCCTCGGCATCGGTGACCACCTCGATGTCGAGGCCTTCGACATGAGCTTCATCGTCGCCCCTGGACCAGAGGTAACAGCGTTGGCCGAAGGCAGCGATCGCCGGATCGCTTCGATCATGGAGCGTCTGCCAGCAGGCCTCGCCCGAAGTCACGATCGCATCGAACAAGTCCGGGTTGAACCCCATCTCAAGCAAGCGGGCACCATTATGAGCCGCCCGCTTGCCGGAATTGCTGAGCAACACGATCCGTTTGCCTGTTGCGCGCAGCGAGGTCAGGCATTCCAGCGCATCGGGATAAGGCTCGCCGCCATCATGCAGCACCCCCCATTGATCGATGATAAAACCCTGATAGCGGGCTGCAATCTCGGCAAGGTTCGAGGAAAATGTCGTGGCACTCATCAAGCTGGGTTTCCCTTTTCTGCATATGGCATTCGAGCAAGCCGGGCGGCGCCGAAAGCGGCTTCGGTGCGATCCGGAACCGAGACCGCAACGCCGAGCTTTGCCCCTCTTATCGCGGTCCAGGCATGATTGGCGGCCCCGCCGCCCACCGTTCGCACCGAGCGAAGAACCGGTGCACCGAGTGTCTGCAGCTTCTTATAGGCGAGAGCCTCGATCGAGGCGATCCCTTCCAAAAGCCCCTGCAGAAAAAGCGCATCGCTTTCGGGCCTGGGCTCGGTAACCGAGGGTTTCTTCGGGTCGCTGACCGGAAAGCGTTCGCCAGTCCCTGGAAGTGGATAGTAGTCAAGGCCGGTTGGCCTGTCGGGGAGAAGCTTGGGCGTCAGCTGCTCGATGACCTCGGCGCTGAAAAACCGAGCGATCGCCTCGCCGCCGCTATTGGAAGCACCGCCCGGCAGCCAAAGATCGCCAAGACGGTGGCTGTAAATGCCGGAAACCGGATCGAAAAGGGGGCGATCCGCAAGCTGCTTGACCACCAAGGTCGATCCAAGCGAGGTCACTGCATCGCCAAGCTCGCTGGCGCCGGTAGCCAGAAAAGCCGCAACACCATCGGTGGTGCCGGCGACAATCGACGTTTCGGGCGGCAAGCCAAAAGCGTCGGCCTGGTCCCTGGCGATGGGCCCAATCTGGCTCCCGGGTGCCAGCACGTTCGGCAGAAGATCCATGGACAGGCCAAGCCTGCAAATCCAGTCCGGCCATTGATCGGCAATGACATCATAGCCGAGCTTGAGCGCGTTGTTCTGATCCGAAAGCCCGAAGCAGCCGGACAGCTGGGCCTGAATCCAGTCGGCTTGGTGAAGCGCATGGACGGCATGGCCGATGGCGCCGCTACCGGTCAGATGGAGGAGCTTGGCCAGCGCCGAACTTGCACCGAGAGCCCCGCTTTCCGGCGGCGCCATGCTCTTGATGCGCAAGGCCTCGGCGCCAGCCCGCGTATCGTTGTACATCAATCCTGGAGTCAACGGCTCACCTACCCCGTCGGTCAAAAGCAGCGTGCCCGAGGTTCCATCGACGGCGATCGCTCTGACAGATGGTCGCTCGATCCCATCGAGAAGCGCCAGCAAGGCCGTTTTTGCGGCTGACCACCAGATTGCCGGGTCCTGATCGATCTCCACACCGTTCCGTCGCGGCGGCGGCATCGGCACGGCCGCCTGCTCCACCGGCCGGCCACGATCATCGATGGCCGCCGCCCGGCAACCGCTGGTCCCAAGATCTATGCCGACATAAAGATCACCCATCACAAGCGCGGTACATGGCACGTGGTCGCCGGTCAACCCGGCAGTTGACCTGACCGGTCAATCAAGGCCAAGCTGATATCATCAGGTGATAAAGGAGAAGAAACGGTGGCGGCAGCGGCGGGCGCAGGGTTGAGCATCGGGCTGGATGTCGGGACAAGCGGCGTCAAGGCGCTGCTGGTCACCGAAGAAGGCCATATTGCCGCGAGCGCGGTCGAAGAGTACCTGCTGCTCACGCCGAAACCAGGATGGACCGAGCAGGAGCCGGAAGAATGGTGGGCGGCAAGCTGCCGCGTGCTGAATGCCCTGGTCGAGCAGGCGCCTGGACCGATCGAGGCCATCGGGCTTACCGGGCAAATGCATGGTGCGGTCTTTTTGGATTCGGACGGCCAGGTCATCCGCCCCGCCCTTCTCTGGAACGATCAGCGCACCGCTAAGGAATGTGCCGATATCGAAACCAGGATCGGCAGCCAGCGACTTCGAGATATTACCGGCAACCCGGCGCTCACCGGCTTCCAGGCACCGAAGATCCTTTGGCTCAAGGACAACGAGCCGGCGGCCTACGCGCGGCTTCGCCACGTCCTCCTGCCCAAGGACTTCATCCGCTACCGCCTATCCGGCGTCTTTGCCTCCGATGCTTCCGATGCCGCCGGCACACTTCTGCTCGATCTTGCCGAGCGCGACTGGTCCGAGGAAATCCTGGCAGCTCTCGACATTCCGCCGGCGTGGCTGCCCAGGGTCCATGAAGGACCTGAGGTGACCGGCCATGTCAGCGGCGAGGGGGCCAAGGCATCGGGGCTGCCCGAGGGTCTGCCGGTGATTGCCGGCGGCGGCGACAACGCGGCGGCGGCCGTCGGCTCGGGCGTGGTCGGCGATGGGAATGGTTTCGTCTCGCTCGGCACGTCGGGCGTGGTTTTCGTCGCATCGGAAAAGCCCAGGATCGACCCTGCCGGCGCTCTCCATGCTTTTTGCCATGCCGTACCCGGCCGCTATCACCTGATGGGGGTCATCCTCTCGGCCGGCGGCAGCCTCCGCTGGTATCGCGATACCCTTGCCAGAATAAAAACCGACGACAAGGACGGCGCTTATGCTCAGATTTTCGCCCGCGCCGCCACGATCGAACCGGGTGCTGACGGCCTTTTCTATCTGCCTTATCTCGCCGGCGAGCGCACCCCGCATATGGATCCCTTCGCCCGAGGAGCCTTTGCCGGGCTCAGCCTCGCTCACGATGACCGGCATATGGCGCGCGCCGTCATCGAGGGTATCAGCTTCGCCATCAAGGACAGTCTGGTCCTCATGAACCGCCTCGGCGTGGCGCCGGATCGGCTCTTTGCTGTCGGCGGCGGCGCGCGCAGCCCTCTTTGGCGTAGCTGGCTCGCTTCGGTCCTGGATGTTGGTCTGCAGCGGCTCGAGGTGGAAGAGGGGCCTGCCATGGGTGCCGCCCTTCTCGGGGCGGTCGGCGCCGGCATACATCGCGACGTCGACAGCGCGGTTGCAGCAACCGTAAGGCCATCAGGACCGGTCGAAGAGCCGAGCAATGACCTCAAGGCTGCCTATCAGGCCGTCTACGATCGCTTCACCCGGCTTTACCCGGCACTCCGGTCCACGGATATCTGGCACGAAGGACAAGGCGGTTGACACGCCGATTCACGCAACGTAGCGTTCTGAACAGTTGATGAACAAATTTACAAACTCGGCGATGTTTTGATGAAGGGGAGCCATATTGGCACAACTTAGGGAGGCGGAGACGGACTTGGCCGTACGGGCGGCCTGGCTGTCTTATGTCGGTGGTTACACGCAGGAACAAATCGCGCAGCGCCTCGGAGTCTCCAGGGTCAAGGTTCATCGCTTGAGCTCGCTCGCGCAGGACCTGGGCTACGTCAAGGTATCGATCGAGCACGAGCTCGCCAGCACGGTGGCGCTGGAAAATCAGCTGATCGAGCTCCACGGTTTGAAGAATTGCATTCTCGTTCCGACCATGGATGACGGCGCCGATCGCTATGGCGGCACCATGGCAGCCCTCGGGACAGCAGGTGCCAGGTTCCTTAGCCGCTTTCTCGATCGCGAACCAGCGACCACCATCGGCATCGGCTGGGGCAAGACGCTTTCCGCAATGGCCGAAACCCTGCTGCGCAGGCCACGACCCAGCAACCGCTTTGTCTCGGTTCTGGGCTCGCTCACCAGGCATGCAGCCGCCAATCCTTATGACGTCATTCACCAGCTCACTTGGAAGACCGGCGCTGAAGGCTTCATCATGCCGGTGCCGTTCATTGCCGACGCCGTTGCCGATCGCGACCTTCTCATGGGCCAGAACAGCGTCAGCAAGATCATGGCGCTTGCCGGAAATGCCGATCTTTACATCCTCGGCATCGGCGGCTGCGGCCCGGAAGCCAGCGCCTTCGAATCCGGCCAGGTGACCAAGTCCGAGCTGGATGCTCTCCAGAATGCAGGAGCCGTCGGCGATCTCCTTGGGCGCTTCTTCGACGCATCGGGGAAGGTCGTCGACTGCGAGTTCAACGATCGGGTCCTCGGTCTTGATCTGGATGTCCTTCAGGATCGGCAAGTCACCGTGATCGCAGGCGGTAACGGCAAGCTGCCCGCCATCAAGGGCGCCCTGCACATGAACGTGATCAACACCCTGATTACGGATGAAACGACAGCCAAGGAATTGCTGCAGCCAAAGGCGGTTTGACCCTTTGGATCGACCGGAAGACTTGGCCTTGCCGAGCGCAATGGCCGAGACGCTATAAATCAAATAGGGAGATGACGATGTCGAGAAAACTAGACGATACCATCCAGGCTTTTCGCAAAGGCCGCATGGGACGCCGGGAATTTTTCACCCGGGCCGCTGCGCTTGGTGTGAGCACCGGCACGCTGGGCTATATGCTGAACCGCTCGGTCAGCCAGGCGCTCGCCGCCGATTTCGACTGGAAAAAGCATGACGGTACCGCGATCAAGCTCCTGCTGAACAAGCACCCCTACACCGATGCGATGATCGCCAATCTCGACAACTTCAAAGAAATGACCGGCATGGACGTCACCTATGACGTCTTCCCGGAAGATGTTTATTTCGACAAGGTAACGGCGGCTCTCTCCTCCGGCTCCACCGAATATGATGCCTTCATGACCGGCGCCTATCAGACTTGGCAGTACGGACCTGCTGGCTGGCTGGTAGACCTGAACGAGTTCATCGGCAATGCCGAGCTCACCAATCCCAACTACAACTGGGAGGACGTGCTCCCCAATCTCCGTGCCTCCACCTCCTGGTCGGGC
This sequence comes from Geminicoccaceae bacterium, assembly GCA_965204405.1. GTDB lineage: Bacteria > Pseudomonadota > Alphaproteobacteria > Geminicoccales > Geminicoccaceae > JANQPX01. Next base: position 882,625 of record CBDBEN010000005.1, on the reverse strand, counting down.
GTTCCCGGCGAAGAGCTGGGTGGCGAAGGTGCCAAGCAGTGGTGCATCCCCTGGGGCTTCGAGCTGAACTCACTCGCCTATAACAAGCCCGTCTTCGACAAGCTCGGCCTGACCCCGCCTAAGAATCTTCCTGAGATGCTGGAGACGGCAGCCAGGATCACCGCCGAGGCAGACGGCATGTACGGCATCGGCGTGCGCGGCTCCCGCTCCTGGGCGACCATCCATCCGGGATTCCTTTCTGGCTATGCGAACTATGGCGAGAGCGACTTCTCGATGGATGGCGGCAAGCTCAACGCCGCGATGAATTCGGAAGGCTCCAAGGCGTTCCATGAGCTCTGGGTCAAGATGATCCAGGACAGCGGCCCGAAGGACTGGTCCACCTACACCTGGTACCAGGTCGGTACTGACCTCGGCGCGGGCGCGTCTGGCATGATCTTCGATGCCGACATCCTCGGCTACTTCATGAACGGCGGCGACAATGCGGAAGCCGGCAATCTCGCCTATGCCTCCTTTGCTGCCAACCCAGATGCCGCAGCACCCACACCGAATGTCTGGATCTGGTCCCTCGGCATGAGTGCCTTCTCCGAGAACAAGGAAGCCGCCTGGAACTTCATGCAATGGGCGTCCGGCTCGGAGCACGGTCTGTTCGGTGCCCAGAAGATGGACTTCGTCAACCCGGTCCGCCAGTCGGTTTGGGACGATCCCGATTTCCAGGAGCGGATCGCCGCCAGCTATCCCGGATACCTTGAGCAGTATCAGGAGAGTGCACCCGGCTCGAAGATTTACTTCACCCCACAGCCTCTGTTCTTCAACCTCACCACCGAATGGGCGGCAAGCCTGCAGAAGATGGTGGCGAATGAAGTCCCGGTCGGCGAAGGCCTCGATCAGCTTGCCGAAAGCGTCGACCGTCAGCTCCGCCAAGCTGGCCTCTAACCGGCACGGCCGGTAGTGGATCGACAGGATCGCTAGCAGCTGGCGGCTGGGTCATCCCAGCCGCCAGCTATGCCGGCACCTCCAACCTCACCGCGTTTAACGGGATCTTAGTCTTTGTCCGATACGCTTGAGAACTGGTCCATGGGATCCTGGGAATCCGTCCACGAGGCAGGAGACTATGCGCGGCGGCGGACTTCCAGGATCCCATGGACCGGCAAGAACATCGACAATACCATCGGCCGATTAACAGACCTTAAATGTTGGGGCGACAAGGCAGTAGAAGCCGGCCTTGGCATCGCCGAAACGGAGGTCATCGATGGCGACTGACGTCATCACTCCCGGCGACCGGCCCGCACCCAAGCGTCCGTTCATGCGCGCCGCCCTCCCCTATCTGTTAAGCCTGCCAGCACTCCTGGTCTGCATCGGCATTCTCATTCCGTTCGTCACCGCGGTTTATTATTCGCTGCTGCGTTACAATCTCGCCTTTCCCCAGATGCGCGGTTTCATCTGGTTCCAGAACTATGTCGATTTCTTCAGCGACCCGGCCTTTTGGAACACGATCCGGGTCTCTTTGCTCTATACGGTCTTCACCGTTGGCGCCGAACTTCTGCTCGGTCTCGGCATCGCGATGCTGCTTCGGCGAAGGACTCTGCTGAACGACGTTATGAGCCTTCTCCTCATCATGCCGCTGATGATCGCCCCCGCGATCGCCGCCTTGATGTGGAAGCTGATGACCAACCCGAATTTCGGCATTCTCAGCTATCTCGTGAGCCTTCTTGGCTTCGAGGATTTTCGCTGGGCGTCCTCCCCCTCGACCGCGCTGCTCACCGTCGTTCTGGTGGATATCTGGGTGTACACACCCTTCATGATGATCCTGCTGCTCGCTGGCCTTCGCGCCTTGCCCAAGCAGCCCTTCGAGGCGGCGGAGCTTGACGGCGTGCCCTGGACCTTCGTGTTTTTCCGCATCACGTTGCCGATGCTCACACCTTATATCATCACCGCCGCCTTGTTCCGCATGCTGGAGAGCATTCAGCAGTTCGACATTATCTACGCCATGACCCAGGGCGGCCCCGGTGACACGCTGATGGTGTTCCAGGTGCAAAGCTATCTGGAGCGTTTCCAATACACCAATGTCGGACGCTCGGCCGCCCTCCTGATGGTGCTCTGGGCGATCACCTTCGTCCTCTCCAACATCTTCATCAAGCAGTGGCTGAAGCTGCGCGAACAGGCGCGAGGGACAGGCTGATGCAAAGAGACGCAACAGGCGCCCGCATCCTTCGAGGCGTTCTTCTTACCCTGGTCGGCCTTTTCTTCCTGTTCCCGATCTTCTGGGTGTTCCTGATGTCCTTCCAGACCAACCAGGACATCCTGCGAATGCCGCCATCCCTGTTCTTCACCCCTACCCTCGAGAACTATGTCGCCCTGATTTCAGGCAAGCTCGAGACCAATGCCGGCACCCTCGAAATCAAGTTCATGGGCAATCTCCTGAACAGCTTCATCCTCGCAGCCTCGTCAGTGGCACTTTCGATCGTGCTCGCCATCCCGGCCGCCTATGCCTTCGCCCGCTACAAGTTCCGTCTCGGCGAGGATATCGCGTTTACGATCCTCTCCTTTCGCTTCGCACCGCCGTTGCTGGTTCTGGTGCCCCTTCTGACTTACTTCCAATGGCTGGGCCTCTACAATTCCTATCTTGGCCTGATCTGGGTCTATCAGCTTATAACGCTCCCTCTCATCCTCTGGATCACCCGCGGCTATTTCGAGGATGTCAGCGAAGATATCGAGCATGCGCATCGCATCGACGGCCATGGCTGGCTGAAGACCTTCTTGAAAGTTGCCGTTCCCCTCGCCCTACCTGGAATAGCTGCGGCCGCGCTGCTGGCCTTCATATTCGCCTGGAACAACTTTGTGTTTGCCCTGATCCTGGCGTCTGCCGACAAGCAGCCGGTGACCGTGGGCGCGCTTGCCTTCGTCACCGCATCAGGCATCCAATACGGCCAGATCGCCGCCGCCCTCATCCTTTCGATCATCCCGACCCTGATCTTCGCGATCGCCGCCCAGCGCTATCTGGTCGAAGGCCTGTCCCTCGGCGCGGTCAAGGGCTGAGCGCATGAGTTTCCTCGAACTGGATAAGGTTACAAAAAAATTCAAGCGGGAGACCGTTCTCGACAAGGTTTCACTGCATGTCGAGGCCGGCGAAACCGTCGCCATCCTTGGCCCATCGGGTGTCGGCAAGACCGTCCTCTTGCGCCTCATCGCCGGTGTGCTTGATCCTGATGAGGGCGATATTCACCTCGACGGCAAAAGCGTCGTTTCGGAGCCGCCGGAACACCGTAATGTCGGCATGGCGTTCCAGAACTTCGCGCTTTACCCCCACCGCACCGCCTTCGAGAATATCGCAAGCCCGCTCCGTGCGCTAAAAATCAACGAGACCGACATTCGCCAACGGGTGCAGCAAGTTGCCGAACTCCTGCAAATCGACCATGTCCTTACTCATCTGCCCAAGGCTCTCTCGAACGGTCAAAAGCAGCGCACGTCTCTCGCCCGCTCCCTGGTGCGCGGCCCGAAGCTTCTCCTGCTTGACGATCCCCTTCGCAATGTCGATGCCAAGCTCCGCTACGAAATGCGCATCGAGCTGCCGCGCCTCCTGAAGCAAACGGAGGCCACCGTCCTCTACGTCACCCAGGATTACAAGGAAGCCATGGCGCTTGGCGACCGCGTGGCGGTCCTGACCAACAAAGGGTTCGCGCAAGTTGATACGCCTCAGCACATCTACCGCAGCCCCACCTCCACCACCGTCGCCCGCCTCCTCGGCGACCCTACCATCAATCTCAAGCCGGCACGGCTTAGCGTTGACGGCGACCTCACCAAGGTCGACCTCTTTGGCCAGGCCTTCCCGCTTCAAGTCAAACCCGGCGACGCCACCGACTGCCTGATCGGCATTCGGCCGGAACACATCAAGGTCGAGATGAGCGATGCCAATGGCGGCCAAGCCGCGGAGCTGGATGCGGTGACACCGCTCAATGTCCGCTCGGTGCTACTCTTGAAAACGCCGGATGGCGGCGAGCTGCTCGCCTCCTGCTCGGAAGCTGAAGCAGCCAGCTTTCCCCGGGGCCATCGTAAGGTCTGGCTCAAGATGTCGCCGGATGATTTCCTGGTCTTCGATGCCGAAAACGGCAGGCGCTTGGACCGGGGATCGGCGGGGGGAGATAGGCCATGAGCGCTCTCACCCTGGACCAAGTGACCAAAATCTACCAGGTCAAACGCGAGCCCGACGTTCGCGCCGTCGACGCCGTCGACATGATCGTCGACGATGGCGAAATCGTGGGATTGCTAGGTAGCTCCGGCTGCGGCAAGACCTCGACGCTGCGCATGATCGCAGGCTTCGAGGACGTCACCTCGGGCGAGATCAGAGCAGGCGAGCGCGTTTTGAACGACCTCCCCCCGGCGGCCAGAAATATCGCCATGGCCTTCGAAGGCTATGCCCTCTACCCGCCGCTCAAAATCCGCGACAACATTGCCTTCGGCCTGCTCCGCGATCGTCGCCCGCGCCCGGACATCGACGCCAAGGTCATGGAGATCGCCAGCCTCCTGGAGATCGAAGACATCCTGGACCGCTACCCGCCAACCCTCTCCGGCGGCCAGCAGCAGCGCACCAGCCTGGCCCGGGCGCTTGCCCGCCCCGCCGACGTCCATCTCCTGGACGAGCCGATGTCGCAGCTGGAACCGCAGCTCCGCGCGATCCTCCGCGCGAGAATCAAGGACTATTTGATCCAGAACAAACTCACCACCATCTTCGTCACCCATGACCAGACCGAAGCCCTGGCGCTTGCCGATCGCATCGCCGTCATGGATGACGGCAAGCTCATGCAATATGGCACCGGCGACGACCTCAAGGACCGCCCCGCCAACCTATACGTCGCCTCCTTCATCGGCGAACCGCCCATGAATGTTTTCATGACGAGAGCGGCCAGAGGTGATGGCGGTCACTATCTACAGGTCGACCGCTCCACCGATCGTCCGGCCCCCAAACTGGGGCTGCCGAAGACCACGATTGCCGATGAGGATCTCCAGGACAATCGTCGATTGGCTCTCGGAATCCGGCCTCACCAAATACGGCTCGGAGCCGCGCCCGAACTTGGCCCGGTGCTGAAGGGAAAAATCACCTCGAACCAGTGGCTGGGAGACCAGACCCATATCGGTATCGAGACTGACGGCCTTCTCGTCATCGCCGTTTCGGGTGGCAATGTCGCGGCACCGACGGACAGCACCATCGAGATCACGCTTCCGCTCGCAGCCCTTCATCTGTTCGACGGCGACAGCGGCATTGCTCTGCATCATGGCCTTGTCGCCAAGGAGGCTGCAGCATGAGCACGCGCCAGGATATTCTCATCGGCCTGGACGCCGGCACGTCAGTCATCAAGGCCGTCGCCTTTACCCTCGATGGCAAGCAGGTCGGCAGCGCGGGCGTACCGAACAAGGTCGACTACCTCGATCACGGCGGCGCTGTTCAGGATGTCCGCCGAACCTGGAGCGATGCTGTTCGAGCGTTGCATCTGCTTGCGGAAAAGGTCGACAATCTCGCCAGCCGTACGGCGGCCCTTGCCATCACCGGTCAGGGTGATGGCACCTGGCTGATCGATGCCGATGGCGAACCGGTCACCCCTGGCTGGCTCTGGCTCGATGGCAGGGCTGCGCCGATCATCGAAGCTTGGCGTGCCTCGGACATCGGCCCGAGGTTGCAGGAGATAACCGGCACCGCGATCAACCCCGCCATCCAAACCGGCCAGATCACCTGGCTCAAACAAAACCAACCCGACGCCATCGCCAAGGCGACAACCGCCTTTCACTGCAAGGACTGGCTGTATTTCAAGGCAACCGGTGAACGCGCGACCGACCCGGCGGAAGGCGTGTTCACCTATGGTAACTATCGGACACGCGCCTATGACGATGCGGTGCTCGATCTCCTGGACCTCCGAGACATCGCCCATCTTCGCCCGAAGATCGTCGATGGCTCCCGGTCTTCTGCACCGCTAACCACCGAAGCCGCTGCTGCGGCCGGCTTGCTTGCCGGGACGCCGGTCACCCTCGGGCCGGTCGATGTGATCGCCACCAGCCTCGGCGCCGGCGGCTATGAGCCCGGACGCAATATCGGCATCTCGATCCTCGGTTCCACCGGCATGCATATCCGCATTTACCACGATGTCGATGATGTCGTGATCTCCGACGAGCAAGCCGGCTATATCATGCCCTTCGTCGTGCCCGGCACCTGGGGGGGCTTCCAGTCCCATATGGCTGCGACTCTCAATATCGACTGGCTGGTCAACCTCGCTGCAGAGTGCACTGGGGTCGACAATGTGGACCGGCATGATCTGCTACTGAGGCTTGATCGGCTTGCCGGCGACGCCCCCCCCGCTACGCTCCTGTTCCATCCCTTCATCTCCGAGAACGGCGAGCGGGGGCCCTTTGTCGAACCGAAAGCCCGCGCTCAATTTTTGGGGCTTTCCACGCGCACCGGACCCGGCGACATGATGCGCGCCATCTATGAGGGCCTGGCGTTCGCAGGCCGCGACTGCTACCGCGCCCTCGATCACCAACCGGACGAGATCCGGCTTGCAGGGGGTGCTGCCAACAGCGCGCTTTGCCGGAAGATCCTGGCTGGTTCCGTAGGCGCGCCCGTTCGCATCGTCGAGCGCGCCGAGGCGGGTTCCGCAGGTGTGGCTCTGATGGCGGCCGTCGCAATCGGCGAATACGAGACCATTGCCGACGGCCTCGGCGATTGGGTCACCCCCTATCTCGGCGATCTGGAACCCGTCGACCGAGAGCTTGCCGCCACCTATGACCGGCTGTTCCCGGCCTACCGGGAAGGTTACGCACAAATGGGCAGCGTCTGGCAAGCGCTGCACCAGTCGGTCCGGGGGAGGTGAGCATGACAAAACGACGAGACCCGGTGCGTGTGACCGTGATCGGCGACAATTTCATGCTGCCGGAAAAATTCATCACCTCCCTGAACAGCATCCCGGATCAGACATTCGCGATCCGCCGGGCAACGCAGAACTGGCCGGACGAAGACATGACCCACGGCTACGATCCAGTGGATCGAGGCAATACTTCAGACCACGCCGGCCTTGCCGACCTCAAGGAGTTCTTCGGCACGCCCGAGGACGTCATCCCTCTCATCGAGGATGCGGAGATCTATGTCGGCCATCTCGCCCCGATCACACAGTCGGTCATCGACGCCGCCCCTGACCTCAGGCTCATCGGCATCTCGAGAGGCGGACCCGTCAACATCGACATGGCGGCGGCCCGCAACCGGGGAATTCAGGTGGTCAACACGCCCGGTCGTAACGCCGGCGCTGTCGCCGAGTTCACCATCGGCATGATCCTGAGCCAGACCCGCTTGATCACCACTGGCCACATGGCCCTCGCCGAAAAGGGGGACTGGAGCGGGCATCTCTATCGCGCCGACACCACCGGCCGCGAACTCGCCGAGATGACCGTCGGTATTATCGGGTACGGTCACATAGGGACCAAGGTCGTCCGCCACTTGAAGTCCTTCGGCTGCCGCATTCTGGTCTGCGATCCCTATGTCCAGCTGTCGCCCGGCGACCTCGATGACAAGGTCGAGCAGGTCTCCCTCGATACAATCCTCGCCGAGAGCGACGTGGTCACCATGCATCCGCGCGTCACCGCCGAGACCACCGGCATGATCGGCGCCGATCAGTTCGCTGCCATGAAGGACGGCGCCTATTTCATCAACACCGCCCGTGGACCGTTGGTCGATTACGACGCGCTTTACGAAGCACTCACCTCCGGCAAGCTCGCGGGCGCCGGCCTTGAGACCTTTGCTGTCGAGCCCGCGCCGCCGGACTGGCCGCTTCTCAAACTCCCCAATGTCACCCTAACACCCCATATCGCCGGAGCTTCGGTCAAGACCGTGACCGACGCCGCCGATATGCTCGCCGAAGAAGTCCGCCGCTTTCTCAAAAGCGAGCCGCTGATCAATCTCGTCCCCTAAGTGGCGCCACCGGCCCACTCCCCTGCCCAACACCCGGCCGGATACCCGACAATATTGGGCGTACGGTGGCAGAGCAGGCAGGTGCCGCTGCAACATCAGGAGCCCTTGACATATGCCGAAGCTACCCTCGCCAAGTTCGAAAAAACTGCGCCAGGACATTATCGATTCCTGTCTAGAAATGAACGAGTCCGGTCTGAACCAGGGCACCTCCGGCAACATCTCGGCACGCGTCGAGGGGGGCATGCTGATTACGCCTTCCGGCAGGCCCTACAAGCAGATGAAGCCCGCCGACATCGTCTACATGACATCTGATGGCCGCTATGAAGGCGACCTCGTCCCCTCCACGGAATGGCGTTTCCATCTGGATATTCTGAATACGCGCGACGACGTTAACGCCATCGTCCACGCCCATCCGACCTTCTGCACCACGCTCGCCATTCTCGGCCGCCATATCCCGCCGCTGCACTACATGGTGGCAGTGGCAGGCGGCCCGGACATCCGTTGCGCCGACTATGCCACCTTCGGCACCAAGGAACTCTCCGACAATGCGCTAAAAGCCCTAGAAGATCGAAAATCCTGCCTACTCGCCCACCACGGCATGATCGCCACCGGCCCCGACCTCGCCAAAGCGATGTGGCTCGCCGTCGAAACCGAGACGCTCGCCAAACAGTATTACTACACCCTCCAGCTAGGCGGCCCGCCACTCCTTCCCGATACCGAAATCGCCAATGTCATGCAGCGCATAAAATCCTACGGCCCAAGGTCAGAGGCCGACAGCGACGATTCGGCAAAGCCCCGGCCAGCGGCTGGAGGCTAGAGCATTCTCCGATCAACCGGAACCAGCCCTCTCCCCCTGATATGGTCGGGATCCTGCGGGCGGCTGGGAGGGGGAGAGGGCTGGCGGTGACTTAATAAGGTCGAAAAGCCCGCTAGACTTGAGATGCACTCTTCCGGGGTGACAGTAACATTCGCGCTCAGGCTGAACTTATACAAACCCACCTGGCAACCGATCCAACCCCATCCAATGTGAAGGAATACACTGCAAGTGGTTGGGCGGGAGAGCGGGGTGGAAAGGGTCAAAACCTGGTTGGGTTGCTATAAGATGGATAAGCATACCCGCCCCGGGCCATCACTTTTTCTTGGCGGGCGGACGGAGTCCCAGGGTCACATGGACCGGAAAGTCATGGTTATCAGGGATAGATTAACATTCGGTTAAGGCAAACGCATCGGACAGCTGTAGAAGAGATCAGACGGAAAAGGGGGCGACCGAGGCCGCCCCTTCAATATCATATCTTGCCGATCTCGGCCTTAGCAGCCGTCAGCCAACGCCAGCACGCGCTCGATCAGCGCCGCACCGCCTTCGACTTCAGCAGCGAACTGGTCGTAGATCGGCTTGGACGCGGCGACGAAGGCGTCACGGTCGGCCACATTGAACTCCATGCCGCCGTCCTGCAGTGCCTGGCGCAGCTCGCCCTCGACCTTGGCGGCATAGTCATAAGTCCAGCCCTGCACATCGGCGGCCGTCGACATCACGGCATCCTGGACATCGGCAGGCCAGCTGTCGAACAGCTTCTTAGATGCCGTAGGAAAAGACGGCGTGTAAACGTGGTTGGTCTCGGAGAGGAATTTCTGAACCTCCTGGAACTTCGCCGCGTTGATGTTGGCGTAAGGGTTTTCCTGGCCGTCGATCACGCCTGTCTGCAGGGCGACGAAGACCTCGGAGAACGGCATGGGGGTTGGGTTGGCCCCGTAGCCCTCGAACATCTTCACCCGCCATACGCCTTTTGGCGTGCGTAGCTTGATGTCCTTCAGGTCTTCGGGCGTGTTGATCGGGCGGACATTGTTGGTGATGCTGCGAAAGCCGTTCTCCCAGACCGCCAGCAGTTTGTAGCCCTGCTCCTCGAGCTTAGGTGCCAGGTCCGGCATGACGATTTCCCTGGCGACACAGCCGGCATGCACCCGGTCCTTGATGATGTAGGGCATCTCGAACACGCCGAACTCCGCCTGGATGGTCGACATGATCGAGGAAGGCTGGGCGATTTCCTGGGTGCCGAGCTTGACCTTCTGCAGCATCTCCTTGTCGTTGCCGAGCTGTGACGAGCCATAGATATCGGCCTTGACCTTGCCGGCAGCTGCCTCATTGATGCGCTTCACCCATTCGGCACCGCTCTCATACTGCACACCGCCCGGATCGTTCACTGTGCCGAAACGAATCTCGATCTCATCAGCACCTGCAGCGGCGGCCATCGCCATGGCGCCGACAAGGCTGAGTGTTGCAATGTGACATTGTTTCATCGAAGGAGCCTCCCTGCTGACATTGTTGTTGTTCATAGCATTGCCGATAAAAACTCAGCCTGTCCACATCTGGCTGGTTGAACACGATGGATCCAACCGCTATGCGGCGTCGGCGCATGTTCAATCACTACAATGGAGCAAGGTTTCGACTGTAGCGCTCAAGGCAGGCAAGACCGAATTCGGTCGGGCGCTGGCAGGGCTCGCGATCATGGACGTCGCCAAGACCGAGACGTCTTGCGGTCAGGCGCTTGCCATAGCAGAGGAATTGATCGACCGACTGCATCAAAAAGGTGATCAGCGGCAGGACCTCTGCATAGAGCCGTTCTGCCTCGGCGTCCTCGCCAGCCTGCATGTGCTCGAAGATCCTGACCTGCACATCGGCACATTCGGGTGCCGGGATCATGCCGGCGCAACCGGCGCGAAGATTGTCGGTCAGCTCCAAGCCGCCCCTACCGTTGAAAACACCCAGCGCACCATCGACGGCCAGGATCGTATCCCGGATCTGCAGCGCCGAGCCCTCTCCCTTCAAGAGCGTGAAATTTCCGTGATTGCGGCAAAGCGCGTGCAGCCCCTCGTCGGAAAGGCCGACATTCAGATATTGGGGTGCATTCTGGATCGCGAAGGGAAGGCTTGATGCCGCCATCACTTCTCCGAAAAAACGGATCAGGCCCGGCTCATCGATGGCGGCGCCCTGAGGCGGCTGGAGAATAACCCATGCCGCCCCCAGCGCCTCGGCGGCCTTCACATAAGCGATCTGCTCGGCAGGTGTGCTACCGAATACGGTGATGGCAAAAGGAACCCGTCCTGCAACGTCCTCGGCGAGCCAGGTCATGACGTCGTGGCGCTCCTCGGCCGTAAGCTTGCTGACCTCGGTCGCAAGCCCGAGTGCTGCCACGCCGTGGGCACCCATCGCGATACATGCCTCGACCTGGCGGCGCATGGCATCCCGGTCGAGGCGACCATGCCGGTCGAAAAAGGCATAAAGGATTGGGTAGATGCCCTTGAAATCACTCATATGCTGACCCCATTCCTGCTTCCTGCTCATGACTAACGTCGATCTTTCACCGAAAAGTTTAGAAAGACCAGTCGCTCTAATTACGAGCTTTTTTTTGGAATTGTGTCGAAAGGCGGCCTAAAGTGCGATCGCCTTTCATCGGAGAGCTGGCCATGTCGACCTCACCGAAGTCCGTCAATGATGAGCCCCTCGTCAACGCTGTGGTGCGCCGCGACCGCCTGACGGAGGAGCAAGCCGATCAGATCGAAGCCCAGCGCAGCGATATCCAGAAAACCCGCCGCGCCATGGTGCCCGCCCTCGAGGAAATCCTTTACGAGCCGCTGCCGGTGCTGGATCAGGGGTTCGTCCGCGTCATCGATTATATGGGCGATGATGCGGCGATCGTGCAGGCGGCCCGCGTCTCCTATGGCCGCGGCACCAAGCAGGTCAGCAATGACCGGGGCTTGATCAACTATCTGATGCGCCATCGCCATACCAGCCCATTCGAGATGTGTGAGATCAAGCTGCATATCAAGCTGCCGATCTTTATCGCCCGGCAGTGGATCAGGCACCGCACCGCCAATGTGAACGAATATTCCGCCCGCTATTCGGTGCTGGAAGAGGCTTTCTACACCCCGGCACCGGAAGATCTGGCTGCGCAGTCCGAGAGTAACCGGCAAGGCCGAGCTGGTGTCATCGAAGGCACCGAGGCGAGCGATACGCTGGATCGTATAAGGGCGCACAGCCGGGATTCGTATCAGCTTTATCTCGATCTCCTGAACGAGGATCGGAACGGCGAGACGGCGGACCCGGAAAAGCAGGGCGTGGCAAGAGAGCTTGCCCGCATGACGCTCCCGCTCAATACCTATACCGAATGGTACTGGAAGATCGACCTGCATAATCTTCTGCATTTCAGCGCATTACGCGCCGACAGCCATGCCCAGTATGAGATCCGAGCCTATGCAGACGTGCTGCTGGATGTGCTGAAGCGTTGGGTGCCGCTCACCTATGACGCCTTTATCGACTACCGTCATGAAGGCGCCGAGCTTTCCGCCAAGGCACTTGCCGTGCTGCGCCGCATGCTCAAGGGCGAGAAAGTCGAGCAGGCGGAAAGCGGCCTCAGCCCCCGCGAATGGCGGGATCTCCAGTTCTTGCTTGATCTTAGCTGATATCAGAACACTCGGAGTATTTTCCCAAGAAGCGCAGCTGGAGCCGTGAGATCGAAAAATGATCTAAGAGCGGGATGCACATCCGAGACGTTTACCGGGTGGATACGCCACCTGAATCAACAGGAATAGGCCCGCTGCTGGAGGCGGAAAGTCCCGCTCCTTCCGCAAGTGGGGTCCTTTCCGCAGGCCTGGCTTGGCCCCGTTGAGCCGCTTCCAGGATCTTATCAAGCTGGGCTTGATTGCCAGAGCCCAGCCAATCGGTATCGAAAGCCCTCATCAAGGCGGTGCCATCACCCTCGGCCAGAAAACTTTGCCCGGCGTAACTAGAGATATTGCGGAGGTAGTCGTCCGAAAGCCGCCTCGACGACGGCAGCAAACCGATGGGATCTTCGGCGATCCGAGCAAGTGTCTTCAGCATGAGATCGTCATAGATTTCGAGCCGCCAATCAGCTTCGAACCAATGGTGAAACGCTGATCTCGTCGCCCTGAGCTCGGCGGCCTTGCCCTTATGGTGGCTCATGCCTGCCTCGAACAGGCGGGCGATATCGCCATAGGCTGTATCGAGCTTAGCCTGCCAGGCAGACTCCATGCCCCGATCGCGCAGCTGCCATAGCACCCGCGTTGCGATCGCCTCAGCAGTGGCTTCGCGAATACGGTGGAGGAGAAGCATGTCTTCAGGAGAGAAATGGCGATTGTTGGAGAAATGCGGATGCTGAGGCACATGGGCAAGCTCGTGGGCAAGAAATACCGTCCGGCCGGCCCAGCCTAGCCTGGTGTTAAGACCGATGAGATGCAGATGGGCTCGGTAATACGCCTCGAGTTCTGTTTCGCTATCCAGACAAACCAGGACGGATCGAGCAGCTGCCTGACCGATCAGCCATCGTCCAAGGTCACTCCCGCTCAGCTCTCTAATGGCTAGCCTGAGCGCGAACTGCTCCGATGTCGTGGCAGCTTCGTCGTTGATACGCAAACAATGGTCACGCCAGTTGGGAAGCAACTCCTGGATACGGCGGAGCCGGGGAGAAAAGGCTGTCTGATCTTGCTGCGCCTCAACCGTCCCCTGTTCCTGCCATTCCGCGTAAGCGGGCATCGCCAGGCAAACCAGCATCCCGAAAACAACAGCACCGAAAGCCTTGATGCCGAAACGGTCACATGATCCCAGGCAAGTCAGCCTTGACCAAGGGCAAGCCCAACATTCCAGCTTAGACCGATTCACTCATCGGACTCCTTCAAATAGCTGTTACTCTTCAATCTGTGCTGGGAATGTTTTGGATCGAGTCTGGTAAAAATTTCGTAAACGGAGCAGACTTTATCCCCCTCCACCGATGACCTCATCGGCTCCGGGTGCTAAAGTTTCTTTAATGAGGTTCAAGACATGGAGGCAGGCGTGCACCGGGTTGGCCATCCCAAAGACAATGCCTATGAGACGAACCTGGACCGCAATGATGCGAATTATGCCCCTCTGAGCCCAATCAGCTTTCTCGAGCGAACTGCCTCGGTTTTCCCCGAGCGTACTGCCTGGATCTATGGCGGCGACAAGGCGACATACAGCCGCTTCCGCGAACGGTGTCATCGGTTTGCCTCGGCGCTCGAAAAGCGTGGCGTCGCCCCAGGCGATACCGTCGCTGTGATGCTGCCCAATACCCCGCCGATGCTGGAGGCGCATTATGCCGTTCCGATGACCGGCGCCGTGCTGAACAGCATCAATATTCGCCTGGAGCCGCAAACCATTGCCTATATTCTCCGGCATGGCGGCGCCAAGGTACTGGTGACCGACAGCGAATTCTCTCCAACGGTTAAGGCAGCGCTGGACAGCCTTGAGACCCCGCCTTTGGTCGTCGACGTCATCGACATGAATGCATTCGGCGAACGCCTCGGCGAGCTCAGCTATGACGATCTTCTGGCCGAAGGCGATCAAAGATTCGAGCCCTACTACCCTGCCGATGAATGGCAGGCTATCGGGCTCAACTATACCTCGGGAACCACAGGCCATCCCAAGGGTGTGGTGGTGCACCATCGCGGGGCTTATTTGAATGCCGTCGGCCAGGCGCTCGCCTGCGGCATGCAGATGCATCCGGTCTATCTCTGGACCCTGCCGATGTTCCACTGCAACGGCTGGACCTTCACCTGGGGAGTCACGCTGCAGGCGGGTACCCATGTCTGCCTCCGAAGGGTGGAGGCCGACCCGATCTACGATGCAATTGCCGATCATGGGGTCACCCATATGTGCGGGGCCCCGATCGTCATGAATATGCTCGCCAATGCACCGGCGACGGTGCGCCGATCGTTTTCTCAACGGGTGAACGCCATGACCGGCGGGGCCGCCCCTCCGGCAGCCGTGCTGCAGCGCATGGCGGCGCTCGGGATCGACATGACCCATCTCTACGGACTGACCGAGTGCTATGGACCGGCCTCGGTCTGCGCCTGGCAGGAAAACTGGTCGGATCTCTCGCCGGATGAGCTCGCGCAAAGACAGGCGCGCCAGGGTGTGGCTTATCCGACGCTGGAGGGGCTCGACGTCATCGATCCCGAGAAGATGACACCGGTGCCGAGGGATGGCCAAACCATCGGCGAGATCATGCTCCGCGGCAATACTGTCATGAAAGGCTATCTGAAGAACATCAAGGCGACCGACGATGCCTTTCGCGGCGGCTGGTATCATACCGGCGACCTCGCGGTGATGCATGCGGACGGTTATGCCGAGGTCAAGGACCGTTCCAAGGACATCATCATCTCGGGCGGCGAGAACATCTCTTCGATCGAAATCGAGGGTGCTCTCTATCGTCACGACGCCGTTCTCGAAGCGGCGGTGGTCGCCAAGGCCGACGAAAAATGGGGAGAAAGCCCCTGCGCTTTCGTGACTCTGAAAGACGGCGTCAAGACCACGGCCGACGATCTCATGACCCATTGCCGAACCCTTCTTGCCGGTTTCAAGACACCGAGAACGATCGTGTTCGGCGCGTTACCGAAGACGTCTACAGGCAAGATACAAAAACATGTGCTGCGGGAGCGGGTCAAAACGCTCGAGTAGCGTGATTTCGACGATTGTTCGCTGATCCGACGTCAATTTTATGCCGGCGCCGCCTCCGGTCATTCTTTTCTAACGATTGCGGAGCAGCTTGGTTTCCTGGTCCATGACCATCGGCCTTGAACGGCAGCACCGGCCCCATTTGACGTGCGATAGAAGCTTTCTTTGGACAAGCGCGACCGCTGCCGCCCCCCTTCCTTCCCAACCATAAGCAGTGGTCGCCCCACCCGACGGCGGACCTGGATAAATCAAGGTGGCGCGATCACCGCAATCGCCCGCTGATCCTAGAAGAACAGCAGCGGGGGCTGGATCGATCTTTTCCGGATATGCTCTAATGGTGGAAACGAAAATGGTCTGGGAGTCGTCGACATGATCACCGCCCCCTCGCGCGCCGTGGCCCTCTTCGGAACCGAGGAGCCCGTGCCGGCATCGAAGACCCTGCGGGCAGGTCCGCTCACGGTCGAATTCGACAATGGGGCGCTTCGCTATATTAAGGTCGGCGGCAAGGAAGCGATCCGTAATATCGCTTTCGTGGTCCGCGACAAGGACTGGGGCACTTACAATCCGGTTCTGGAGAACTTGAAGATCGGTCAGGGCCCCAGCACCTTCGAGGTCAGCTTCGATGCGACCTGCAAGGATGCCAATCAGGAGCTGCACTACAGCGCCAAGATCAAGGGTCGCTCGGACGGAACGCTGGTCTTCGAAGGGGCCGGCAAGGCAGTGACCGATTTCGTCACCAACCGGACGGGCTTTGTGGTGCTTCACCCGCTCGATGGCGTCGCCGGATGCCCCGTCGAAGTGCTGCGTGTCGATGGCTCGACTGAGAAAACGAGCTTTCCCGAATTCATCGATCCGATGTGCCCGTTTCAGGATCTGAGAGCGCTTACCCACGAAGTGCTGCCCGGCGTCAAGGTCACTTGCCGCATGGAAGGAGACGCGTTCGAGACGGAAGATCATCGCAATTGGAACGACGCCTCCTTCAAGACCTATGTACGCCCGCTTGCCCTGCCCTGGCCCTATAGCCTAAAGGCTGGCGAGACCACCGAGCAATCGGTGACGCTGAGTTTGAACGGCGCTGTCCCCAGTGCAAGCGAGGGCAGCGGTGTCCGTCCGGTAACGCTTCACCTGGGCGATGAAGCGGGTGTCATGCCGGCCATCGGCCTCAGCCTGCCGCCGGAACAGGACCGGGCGATCCTCGATGCGATCGAGCCTGTCAGGAAGCTCGCGCCGCAATTTCTGGTCTGCCCCTTCGATTCCCGGATTGCGGACGGTGCGCCGAAGCGCCTGGTCGGTCCGCGGGTTTCGACCTTTCCCCTGGACGATCCGCGTCTGAACGGCCGGGGCGAAGTCATGGCGATGTTCAAATCCTTGGGGGAAGCAACCGGGGCCGAACTGGTGCTCGAAGCCGTGCTTGCCTGTCGCGACGAGACGGGCGCGCCGTCCGCGGATGAGAGCATCATGCGCCGGGATCTGGAGCTGATCCGAAAAGCCGCGGAAGATGCCGGCGTGACCTTCGATCGGATTGCGGTCTCGCCGGCATCCGATCTGAAATGCACGCTGCCCGGCAGCGTTTGGCCGCCTTGCCCGGACGCCACGGCGATCTATCAAGCGACACGGGAAGCTTTTCCCGGCATCCCCGTCGGTGGCGGCATGTTCTCCTTTTTCACCGAGCTGAACCGCAAGCGCCCGCCGGTCGAGGCGCTCGACTTCGTCTGCCATACGAGCTGCCCGATGGTGCACGCTTCCGACGACATCACCGCGATGGAGAATCTCGAAGCCGTCCCCCACATCATCAAAAGCACCCGGGCCTTTGCCGGCGACCTGCCTTACCGCGTCGGTCCGGGCACGATCGGTGCACGCGACAATCCTTATGGCGAAGCATCCACACCCAACCCGCAAAACGGCCGTCTGGCGCTTGCCCGCATGGATCCGCGCCAGCGCGGCTTGCTGGGAGCCGCCTGGAACCTAGGCTATGTCGCGCATATGGCGCGCGGTCATGTCGAGGCTGTGGCGCTATCAGCACCGGTCGGTGAGTTCGGGATCATCTATGCCAAAATGGACTACGAACAGCCCTGGTATGACTTGCGGGATGGCGGGGTTTATCCGGCCTATCGGGTGATCAAAGGCATGGCGGCGGCGGCCGGCAAACCGATGCTGGCAACCGAGCTTTCGGAACCTGCCTCCGTACAGGCGGTGGCTTATCGCGACCGGGACAGGACGATCATCTGGCTAGCCAACCTGACCGGCGAGCCCCAGCAGGTGGTGATCGACGGTTTTGACGGCAAGCGGGGCATGCTGGCTGAGATGGATCTCGACAGCTTCATTGCGGCAACGGCCGGCACCGATGATCTCGAAGCCCGAGAGGCGCCGATCGGACAGCTCGATCTCGGCGCCTATGCCGTGGCGCGACTCATGATTTAAACAATGCGCAGCGGCAGACAAGATTGATGACTTTTTCATGGATGGGAGCCGTCGAGAACCTGTCCCTTGTCAAAGAAAAACGCTCTTGTTTCTTGATCGAACCAATGAGGAAAGATTGATGTCACATTGCTCGAACGCCACAAAAAAATCGCGATCCATTCTCTCAATCGCGGCCAGCCTTGCAGCACTCTCCATGCTATCGACCCCGGCCTTGGCCGAATACCGGCTGACGATCTTGCATATCAACGATGTTCATGCCCGCTTCGAGCCGATCAACAAATATAACTCCGCCTGCAGTCCCGAGGACAATGCGGAGGGCAAATGCTTTGGCGGCATGGCGCGGCTGAAGGCGGGGATCGAACAGCGCCGCGCGGCCTTGGCAGCGGAGGGCCGGCATGTGCTGACACTGGACGCCGGAGACCAGTTTCAAGGCTCGCTTTTCTACACCAAGTATAAGGGACAGCTTGCCGCCGAGCTGATGAACACTATGGGTATCGACGCCATGGCGGTTGGCAACCACGAATTCGACGATGGTCCGGAGACGCTCGCTGCCTTCATTGACAAGGTCGACTTCCCCGTGCTCTTCGCCAACACCGATCTCTCCGATGAACCGCTCCTGAAAGACAAGGTACCGGCCTATGTCACCAAGGAGGTCGGCGGCGAAAGGATCGGCATTATCGGCCTGCTCGCCGAGGACACCGACGAGACCTCGAGCCCCGGCCCCAACGTGCCGTTCATCCTTGCCGAAGACGTGTTGCCCGGTCTCATAGAGGAGCTCACGGGTGAGGGCGTCAACAAGATCCTGGTGCTCTCCCATATGGGGCTTGGCCGCGACAAGGAGATCGCTTCGGCGGTGGATGGCATCGACGTGATCGTCGGGGGGCATTCTCACACCTTGCTGTCCAACAGCATCGAAGGGGCGGAAGGTCCTTATCCGACGATGGTCACATCGCCTGACGGCACGTCGGTGCCAATCGTTCAGGCCTTCGCCTATTCCAAATATCTGGGTGAGCTGGAGCTTTCGTTCGACGATGACGGCAAGGTGACGGCGGCGACAGGTGATGTCATCGCGCTGGATGCCAGTATTGGCGAGGACGACGTCATTCTCGCACGCATCAAGGAGGCGGGGGCTCCCCTGGAGGAGCTGAAGAGCAAGGTAGTCGGCGAGGCCGCAAAGCCGATCGATGGCGATCGGGCGAACTGCCGCGCGCAGGAGTGTGAGATGGGCGTGCTGGTCGCCGATGCCATGCTGGACAGGCTGAAAGATCAAGGTGTGACCATCGTGATCCAAAATGGCGGCGGTTTGCGCGCCTCGATCGATGCCGGTCCGATCACCATGGGCGAGGTGCTGACGGTGCTACCCTTCCAGAACACCATCGCAACCTTCGAGCTTACGGGTGCCGGCATCGTCAAGGCCCTGGAGAACGGGGCGAGCCAGATCGAAGAGGGTGCCGGGCGGTTCGCCCAGGTCGCGGGCCTTCGCTACACCCTTGATCCCAAAGCGGAGCCAGGCAATCGGATCAGCGACGTCCTGGTGAAGCAGGCCGATGGCAGTCTCCTGCCGATCGATGAGGCTGCGACCTATCTCGTTGCGTCCAACGACTATATGCGCCGCGGAGGCGACGGCTATGACGTCTTTCGGGACGAAGCAGTCAACGCCTATGACTTTGGTCCCAATCTCGAAGATGTGGTGGCCGACTATCTCGCCCGAAACCAGCCCTACGAGGCCCATCTCGACGATCGCATCGTGATCAGCCCTTGAGCTTCTAACGGGCGGACCGGCGGCGGCCATGCTTGGCTGATAGAAGACCCGCCGGTCGATCCCCGAGGGAAGCCGTTGAAATCCGCCTATCGGGGCGGTTTTTCGCGAAACAATGATGTGCCATACCACTGGCCATTGCATTGATGGCTGAAGCCGCTACGGTTTTTACAGCGATCGGTGGGCAGAAGATGCAGACCGGCAAGCAAGAGCACCAGACCGGTGCCAACAGAACTGGGAGCTTAAGAGATGAAACCTATCACGAAACTCATGGGCGCCGCATTGCTCGGCGCCGTGGTCGCAACGGCGGGAGCCAGTGCGCAGGAGATGAAGTTCTTCCGCATCGGCACCGGCGGCGCCGGCGGCACCTATTTCCCCATCGGCGGCATCATCGCCAACGCCATCTCCAACCCGCCGGGCTCGCGCGCCTGCGACGAGGGCGGCAATTGCGGCGTTCCGGGCCTCGTTGCCATGGCGCAATCCACCAACGCGTCCGCCCACAACGTGAACGCCATCCAGGCGGGCCAGATGGAAGCGGGTCTGTCCGGTGCCGCCACCTTGCATTTTGCCTATAACGGCATCGGCAAGTTCGAAGGCAATGCCAAGCCCGACCTTCGGGTTGTGGCCAATCTCTACCCGGAAGATCTCCATCTGGTGCTGCCCAAGGGCGGCTCGCTGGATGGGGTCGCCGATCTCAAGGGCAAGCGCGTCGGCATTGCGCAGGCAGGCTCCGGCACCCAGATCGCGGTGGAGTTGATCATCGGTGACCATGGCGTCAACCGGGACAATATCGAAGAGGCCGAGCTGAACAATGCACAGAGCGCCGAACGCCTGGCGGATGGTCAGCTCGACGCCTATTTCTATGCTGCCGGCACCCCGGTCGCAGCCATGATCCAGCTCGACAACACCAAGGGCATGGAGCTTTACTCCTTCACCGAGGAAGAAGTCGCCCAAGCCAACGAGACGGTCCCCTACTACATCCCGTCCACCATCCCGGCCGGCACCTATCCGGGCGTCACCTACGACGTGAACACCGTTGCCGTCAGCGGTATTTTTGTCACCAACGCCAATCAGGACGAGGACCTGATCTACGAGATCACCAAGGCGATGTGGTCCGATACCGCCCGCAAGCTGCTCGACAACGGCCATGCCAAAGGCAAGGTGATCACGCTTGAAACCGCGCTTGACGGCATCGAGGGCATCGGCGTGCCCCTGCATCCAGGCGCTGAGCGCTTCTATAAGGAAATCGGCATGCTGAAATAAGTTACCCGTAAGTCAGCTCCGGCCCGCTCCTCATCCTCATCACCCGACGGGATACGCCGATCATATCGGGGCGTTGGGAGGGGAATGCGGGCCGGAATGCGATCCCGATAATGCAATGCATGAGTCCCAGATGAGCAGCAGCCCGTCGATGCCGACCTTCGATGCGAAGGCGGCAGAAGAACTCGAAAAAAAATACGACACCGCGCTTATTACAAGGGACAATGGCCCTGCCATGACCCGGTTCCTCTATTGGGGAACCGTTTTTTTTGCGCTCTATCACATCTGGACCGCAGGCTTCGGCACCCCGGTCGATTACGTCCATATGGGGATTCATCTCGCCGGCATTTTCCTTTTTATTTTCGCGAGCTTTCCCCTTATACGGAGCCCCGACTACCTCGACTTCAAGCCGTCGGCCGGCCGTTACCATAATATCCCGATCTATGACTGGGTGCTGATGCTGCTCGGCATCTCGGCCGCCTTGTTCCTTTGGGCTTCATGGCGCGGCCTCGATATGTTCGGCATGGACATTCCCGAGCAGACCCTTCGCCAGGGCAATCCGACCACCCCCGATGTCGTCTTCGGCACCTGCCTGATCATCGCCGTGCTCGAAATTGCCAGGCGCACCATCGGCTTCGTGCTGCCGCTGATCATCTCGGTCTTCATCATCTATGCCTTGTTCGGCCCCTATATGCCGGCGCAAATCCTGCAGCATCCGGGGGTGGACTGGCGACAGTTCATCAACAATATGTACTTCCCGTTCGAGGGCATCTTCGGGGTCACCCTTTGGATCGTCTCGACCGTGGTGTTCCACTTCGTGCTGTTCGGTGTCGTCGCCCAGCGTATGGGCCTTGGACAATTCTTCGTCGACAACGCGATGATCCTCGCCGGGCGCTACACCGGCGGGCCAGCCAAGGTGAGCGTGGTGTCCTCGGCCTTTTTCGGCACCATCTCCGGCTCCTCGATCGCCAACACGGTCTCCACCGGCTCGCTCACCATCCCCAACATGAAGCGGCTCGGCTATCCGGGCCATTTCGCAGGCGGCGTCGAAGCCGCCTCCAGTGCCGGCGGACAGATCACCCCGCCGATCATGGGGGCAGCCTCCTTCCTGATGGCGGAATATCTGGAGGTTCCCTACACCACCATCGTGATCGCCGCGATCGTGCCAGCGCTGATGCACTATATCGGCGTGATGTCGATCGTGCATTTCACGGCCAAGCGCCTGGGTCTGCAGGCCTACCCCAAGGACCAGCTCCCCAATTTCATCCGCGTCTGGCGGGAAGGCTGGCCGACCGTGATCCCGCTGGTCGGCCTCCTGGTGGTCCTGTTCTCCGGCTATTCGCCCAATATGGCGGCCTTCATCGGGCTGATGTTCTGCATTGTCATCGGCTTTTCCTCCTTCGCGCGGCCGCTCACCCTGATACTGCCGTTTGCGTTTCTCGGCTTCATTTTCTGGAAGGCATCACCCTATAGCGGCGAGGGCTTCTCCGACATGATGGCAGGCCTGCTCGCAGCCTTCGTCGTGCTCGGGCTGATGCACAAGCGGGAAAGGCAGAGCTTCAGGGCACTTTTCGACAGCTTTCATGTCGGCGTGCAATACGCACTCGCCGTCGGTGCCGCCTCGGCAGCGGTTGGCATCGTGGTCGGCGTGATCAACACCACCGGGATCGGCTTCAGGCTCGGTTTCATGGTTACGGCAGGGGCCGGGACCATGGCGGAAAGCATCCATAGCCAGATCGGGTGGATTCCCCTCGACGTCCTGGCACTTGAAGCCATCAAGCAGTTTCTATCGCTTGGGATGATCGCGATCGCCTGCATCCTGATGGGCGCCGGCCTGCCGACGACAGCGCTCTACATCATGCTGGTCTCGGTCGCCCAGCCGACCCTTGCCCAGCTCGGCGTGCCGCCGCTCGCGACCCATATGTTCGTTCTTTATTACGGCGTGATCTCGGAGATTACCCCACCGGTCTGCGCATCAGCCTATGCCGCTGCCGGCATTGCCGGTGCCAACCCGTTCAGGACCGGCCTCAATGCCTTTACCCTCGGCCTTGGCAAGCTGATGGTGCCGATGGTGTTCGTCTACGCGCCCACCATCCTGATCGTGCTCCCGGAATATTTCACGCTGGCCTCCTTCCTCCAGGTCTCGCTCACTTGCGCGCTCGGCATCTTCGTCATCGGGACCACCGTTGCCGGCTACTTCCTGACACCGCTCAACGCCTTCCTGCGCACGCTCATGGCGATCGCCGGCATCATGCTGGTTGCGCCCAGCACCGGCAGCGACATCACAGCCTTGGTTCTCCTGGCGCCCATCATGTTTCTGCAGCTTGTCCAGCAAAAGCGCGAGAGGACCGAAGAACCGCAGTTGAGCGCCCGGGATGGCTGACAGCCCCGGCCGCGATGTCATGGTGATCGGCGCCGGGATTATCGGGGTCTGCACGGCGCTTTCCCTCCGAGAAAAAGGCGCTGCCGTCCGTCTGCTCGATCGCAACGCGCCCGGCACAGGAACCAGCTACGGCAATGCCGGCGTGGTGTCGCCTTGGTCCTGCGTGCCGCAATCCCTGCCGGGGATGTGGAAAAACATACCGAAGTGGCTCCTGGATCCCGATGGCCCGGCCTTCATCAAACCCTCCCACCTCCTGCGATTCCTCCCTTGGGGGCTCCGCTTCCTTCGTGCCGGGCGCTCCGCCGACGTCCAGCGCATCTCGGATGCGATGAACGTGCTGGTCAATCCAAATATCGACCTCTATCGGCGGCATCTCGCCGGCACCGGACATGAAACGCTGCTGCAGGATAGCTGGTACGTCCAGGCCTTTCGCTCAGCCACACCGCCCAGCCTCGATGGGATCAGCTGGCAGCTCCGCGAGAAACTGGGCGCACCGGTGGAGGCTGTCGACGGCGATCAGCTTCGAGAAATCGAACCGGATCTCGCCCCTGATTTTACCGGGGCGATGCTGATCAAGGACCAGGCGCGCGTGCTGGCGCCGGGCCGTCTTTGCGAGGTGCTCGCCGAAAAATTCTCCGGCATGGGGGGCGAGATCACCCAAGCCGATGTCCGGAAAATAACCCCCACCCCCGGCGGAGGTTGGGAGATCGAAACCGCGGACAAAACCGAGCGGTCGGCGACCGTGGTTCTGGCGGCCGGTGCCTGGTCGGCCCGTTTGCTGGAACCGCTCGGCATCTCGGTGCCCCTGGAGGCGGAGCGCGGCTACCATGTCCTGTTCAAGGATCCGGGCGTAACCCTTCGGCATTCGGTCATGGACATGGACGCGATGTTCGTCTCGAGTTCCATGGAGATGGGCCTTCGCAGCGCCGGCACCGCGGAATTTGCGGGCCTGGATGCTCCGCTGAACGAACGCCGTGCTGCAAGCCTCGCCAGGCACACAAGGCGGATGCTGCCCAAGCTCACAAGCGAACAGCCGGATATCTGGATGGGGCCCCGCCCCTCCATGCCGGACAGCCTCCCCTGCCTCGGCGACATACCGGAGCACCCTGGTCTGATCGCCGCCTTCGGCCACAGCCATTACGGCCTCGGCATGGCGCCAATGACCGGGCAGATCGCCGCGGCCTTGGCGATGGGCCAACCACCCAACACCGACCTCTCCCCCTACCGCGTCGATCGCTTTCGCTAGCGGCGCAACCGCTATGATCTGGATACCGGGCTCCCGGCATCTCCACCTCCCTTCAACCCGTCCGCTAGAGAAAAGCAAAAACAAGAACGGCTTTATCAACCGGACGGCAACGATCTGGAGTGCAAAAATCCAAGGTTGAAATGCTCATCAACCATCTCGCAGAACTCGATCTTGCACCCAAAGGTTGAAAATTTCGAACACCTAAAAAGAGACACACAGACTACAAATTTCTCCTTTTTATCACAGGACGTTGTTTTTTTTATCAGCAGCTATTATTGCTAATACCAGTTAAGGTTGATTGGGTAGGCTGGGAATGTCGCTTTGGATACAGTACTGATCTTGAGTTGTTATCGTTACGGCATTGCCATTTCTATCAGCAACGAAGTTGATCCGGAGATCAGGCGCATGCCAGCCGGAACATGACTGGACTATCGCGAATCGCCAGACCGGCTGGACTGGGAGACCAAAGAACGTCTTGTTGCGAACATGACACCATCACGAGGAGAGGGAATAACTCCCCATGGCAGCACGAGCGAAACGTCGTATCGATTTTGGTAAGCTAACCTGGCGGAAGAAACTACCGGGAGCCCCGGAGAAACGTTACACCAAGAATGGCAAGGCGATCCGCCTGGTCCGCTACACCGATCAATTCAACGATATGGACTGGTGCGAAAAAGGCCATGTCGGCATGGTCTTGAGCGGCCGCATCGTGATTCAGTTCGGCAATGAGAAGATCGAATACAAGGCCGGTGACGCCCTCTTCATCACCGCAGGCGGCCGCGACAAGCACAAAGCCGAGATTGCCCCCGGCGAAGAGGCTACCGTCCTGCTGTTCGAAGACAGCTAGTGGCGCGGCCACATCGGTTGGTTTCCTCCGCCATCACTAAGGCCGACGGTATGCGGCCAAATCTGGCGAGAATTAGGTCAACAACAAGACCGCTTGATTGATGGTGTGGCCACATCGGCCAGTTTCTCGGCATGTCATAAGGCATTGCCCTTTTTGCTGGGGCTGAGCTAGATAACGCGCAACAATGCGTTGATCCTCTCCGAAGAAAGCGAAGCAATGAGCGACAAAACGGCCGCCCCGTCGCTGATGGGCATAAGCCTCGGCATCGCCGCCATGGCCGTGGTGGTGACCGTCTCCAACATCGCGGTGCAATACCCGATCAATGACTGGCTGACCTGGGGAGCACTGACCTACCCCATCGCCTTTCTCGTGACCGATCTCACCAATCGCAGCCTCGGCGCCGGCGCCGCGCGAAAGGTCGTGTATGTCGGCTTTGCCTTTGCGGTCGCCCTTTCGATCATCCTGGCGACACCCCGGATCGCGCTTGCCTCAGGCACGGCATTTCTGGTCGCTCAGCTTTTGGATGTCTCCGTCTTCAACTGGCTTCGGCAATCCACTTGGTGGCGCGCGCCGTTGATCTCTTCGACCCTGGCTTCGGTGCTGGATACAGTCCTGTTCTTCAGTCTTGCCTTCGCGGCAACGGGCCTTCCCTGGATCACCTGGGCAATCGGCGACTTCGCGGTGAAGATCGCGGTGGCACTGGTGCTCCTGATCCCATTCCGCCTGCTGATGGCGACCCTGGTACCGCTCAAAGCGGAGGCCGCCTGACGATCCGACAACCAGTTCAAAGAACCAGTTCAGGGTACGGGCGGCGGTTTCCTTAGCTTCCCAGCTTCGCCCGCAACAGCTCGTTCACCATTTGCGGGTTGGCCTGGCCTTTGGTCTTTTGCATGACCTGGCCGACGAACCAGCCGATGAGCTTGGGATTTTCCTTGGCTTTGGCAACCTGATCGGGATTGGCGTCGACGATCTCGGCGATAATCTGCTCGATAGCACCGGTATCGGATATCTGTTTCAGCCCCTTTTCTTCGACAACCTGATCCGGCGCATTGCCCGTGACAATCATGTCCTGGAAGACGGATTTGGCGATCTTACCGGAGATGGTGCCGTCTTTGATGAGGTCGACAAGCGCCCCGAGGTTCTCGGGCGAGACCGGCGATTGTTCGATCTCCAGGCCTTCGCGGTTCAGATGACCGAAGAGGTCGCCGGTAATCCAATTGGCGATCATCTTGGCATCCCGGCCACCAGCCGCAGTCTCGAAAAAGTCCGCGACCGCCTTCTCCGTCACCAGAACCGAGGCGATGTCCTTTGAGAGGCCAAGATCCTGCACGAACCTCTCTTTCTTGACATCCGGCAACTCAGGGAGTTGAGCCCTGACTTTTTTGATCAGCGCGTCGTCTAGGACAACTGGCAATAAATCGGGATCCGGGAAGTAGCGGTAGTCGTGCGCTTCTTCCTTGGAGCGCATGGAGCGGGTTTCGCCGCGCTCACTGTCGTAGAGGCGCGTTTCCTGAACCACCTCGTCACCCGCTTCGATCAGCTCGATCTGACGGCGGGCCTCGTAGTCGATCGCGCGGCCGACGAAACGCATGGAATTCAAGTTCTTGATCTCGGTCCGGGTTCCCAACCCGTCGCCCGGGCGGCGGACAGAAACATTGGCATCGCAGCGCAGCGATCCCTCCTCCATATTGCCGTCGCAGGTGCCGAGATAGCGGACGATGGAATGGATTTTGCGCATATAGAGCACAGCTTCTTCAGAGGAGCGAATATCCGGCTCGGACACGATCTCCATCAGCGCTACGCCCGAGCGGTTCAGATCGACGAGCGTCGCGTTCGGGTTCTGATCATGAATGCTCTTGCCCGCATCCATCTCCAGATGCAGCCGCGTGATCCCAATTGTCTTGGAACTTCCATCTTCGAAGTCGATGGTGAGCGCACCGCTCCCGACGATGGGGTGGGCAAACTGGGAAATCTGATAGCCGCAGGGTAGGTCGGGATAGAAGTAGTTCTTGCGCTCGAATACCGAGACCTTGTTGATCCGAGCGTTAAGACCCAGACCGGTTTTGACCGCCTGCTCCAGGCAAAAGCCGTTCACGCTGGGCAGCATGCCGGGCATGCCCGCATCGATCAGGGAAACTTGGGTGTTGGGTGCGCCGCCGAATTCGGCCGAGGCACCTGAGAACAGCTTGGCTTTCGAACTGACCTGCGCATGAACTTCGCAGCCGACCACGATTTCCCAAGGGCCCGTTGCGCCCTGGATGAGGTTGTTGCTGCCCATCAGCCGGCTCCCCCAGTAAGAAACGGCGGCAGCGTGTCGAAACCGGCGGCGGTTTCCAGCACGTTTGCTGCCCGAAACACCGTCTCCTCGTCGAACGCCCGGCCGATCAGCTGGAGACCGAGCGGCAGGCCGTCATCGGAAAGACCAGCCGGCACGGAAATACCGGGCAGGCCGGCCAGGCTGGCCGGCACGGTAAAGACATCGTTCAGATACATTTGAATAGGATCGTTTTTATCACCGATGCGGAAGGCCGCGGACGGCGCCGTCGGCGTCAGGATCAGATCGACGTCCTCGAACACCCGATCGAAGTCGCGGGTGATCAGCGTCCTGATTTTCTGCGCCTTCAGATAGTAGGCATCGTAATAACCGGCGGACAGCACATAGGTCCCGATCAGCACCCGGCGCTTGACCTCGGCGCCGAAGCCTTCGGCGCGGGTTTTTTCATAAACATCGGTCAGGTCTTCCCCATCGACCCGAAGCCCGTAGCGCATGCCGTCATAACGGGCAAGGTTGGACGACGCTTCGGCAGGCGCCACGATGTAATAGGCGGGCAGGCCATATTTCGTATGGGGCAGGCTCACTTCGTGAATCTCAGCACCGGCCGCGCGCAGCCAGTCGACGCCCTGCTGCCAGAGATCGATGATCTCCTTGGGCGTGCTGTCCAGACGATACTCGTTAGGGATGCCGATCTTGAGCCCGCGAATATCGCCGGTAAGCGCTGCTTCGAAATCAGGCAGAGACACCGGCGCCGAGGTGGTGTCCTGGGGATCATGCCCAGCCATGTGCTGCAGCATGATCGCGGCATCCCGGACGGTGCGGGTCATCGGCCCTGCCTGGTCCAGCGAGCTTGCGAACGCCACGATGCCGAAGCGCGAGCAGCGACCATAGGTGGGTTTCATGCCGACGCAGCCGACAAAGCTCGCCGGCTGACGGATCGAGCCGCCAGTGTCGGTGCCGGTTGCACCCAGGCAAAGCCGCGCTGCGACGGCGGCCGCGGAGCCGCCGGAGCTTCCACCAGGAACCACAGGATGACCCTGCGCGCGATCGGACCGTGTATAGGTCACGCGGGTATTGTCGTCCGTCCAGGGATTGATGACCGGGCCGAAGTGGCTGGTGATGTTGGCGGATCCCATCGCGAATTCGTCGAGATTGGTCTTTCCCAGCATCACGGCGCCCGCGGCGAAAAGATTTTTGCTCACCGTGGAATCGTAAGGCGGCACGAAGCCTTTCAGAATATGCGAGCCTGCCGTGGTCTGAACGCCCTTGGTGCAAAAGAGATCCTTGATCGCGAGCGGGATTCCTTCAAGCGGCAGAGCATCGCCCGATGCCAGCCGGCGGTCCGACTCCTTCGCCATGTCCAGCGCCTTTTCCGGCGTCTCCACGATGAAGGCGTTCAGTTCCCGCGACGCCTCGATCGCTTGAAGATAGGCCTCAGTCAGCTCGACTGCGGAAAATTCACGACCCGCCAACCCATCCCGGGCCTTGGCGAGGTCCAGCTCCAAAAAACTCATTCCACCACCTTCGGCACCACGAAATGGCCGTCCTGGGCGCCGGGCGCGTTGGCTAGCACATCGTCTACCTTGCCGCCATCGGTGACTTCGTCGGCACGAAGCGCAAGGGTCACATCGCCGACGCTGGTCATCGGCGGCACGTCGTCCGTATTGACTTCGTTCAGCTGCTCGATCCAGCCCATGATATTGGACAGCTCACCGGCCAGAGCCGACCGCTCATCTTTTTCGATCCTGATACGCGCAAGCCTGGCGATCCGCGCCACGGTGGCCTCATCGAGCGACATCGCTCCTGGTCTCCTCGAACCTTGTGGGGTAAAGAGCTGGGACTGGTAAAAATCGTCGCGAAAGCTACACCTCTTGCCGATTCTAAGCAACCTCCAGACCTTCCTTGCCGCCGCCGAACGGCGCCCCGGTCTGCTTGGCCTGGATGTCTCGAAAAAATCGATCGGCGTGGCGGGCGCGGATGCCGGCTGGCAACTGGCAACGCCGCTTTTGACCATCAACCGCACCAAGTTGAAACACGATATCCAAAGGCTTGAAGCCCTGCTTCAGGAGCGGGAGGCGGGCTGCGTGATTATCGGACTGCCGCTCAACATGGACGGCAGCGAGGGGCCGCGCTGCCAATCAATCCGACAGTTCGCCGGCGACCTCGACAAGACCTTGGCTCTGCCGATCTTCCTTTGGGACGAGC
Organism: Geminicoccaceae bacterium; assembly: GCA_965204405.1. GTDB lineage: Bacteria > Pseudomonadota > Alphaproteobacteria > Geminicoccales > Geminicoccaceae > JANQPX01. Next base: position 852,795 of record CBDBEN010000005.1, on the reverse strand, counting down.
GGCTCACGACCTTCGCCGCCGAAGAGCGGGCCGATGAGCTAGGGCTGAAAGGCAAAAAAAAGACCGATATGCTGGATGCCCTCGCGGCGGCGGAGATTCTGCAGGATGCTTTGAATGCGATCGCCCGGTCATGTTGAACGCCGGCGAGCCGGCCTTTTCCTAGCGCCCAGCGCCAACAGCTATTGATCCAGGCGGAATTTCATCACAGGCTGGTCCAATCACAACAAAGATAAAGCCGAGAGATCAAGAGACATGGCCTTTGACTACACCGCCTCCTTCCGCGCTGACATTCCGCTTGCCGCTGCCAGGTGGTCGGGATTTCCTGCCTATAATTTTGTTGGTGGGCATAATGACGAGGAGCAGGTGCCGGTGGCCCGCTTGGCCAAAGCGGCAAGCGAAGCGCTGCTGCGCGAAGGCCGGACCTTGGCGACCTACCGTCTGCAAAGCGGGCCGCTCGGCCATATCGGGCTTCGCGAATTTATCGCCAAAAAGCTGAGCACGCGCGCCGGCATGACCGACGGTCCCGACAATATTTTCGTAACGACGGGATCGCTCCAAGCCCTGGATCTGGTCTTCGCCGCTTTCTTGGAACCAGGGGACACGGTGATCGTCGAGAAGGCCTGCTATGCCGGCACGCTGAGCCGCATCCACGCAGCCGGCGCCGAGACCGTCGGTGTCGATCTGGATGATGAAGGCATGCGCATGGACCACCTCGCTTCCGTTCTGGAAAGCTTGGGAAAGGACGGGAAAAAGCCGAAATTCATCTACACCATCCCGACCGTGCAGAACCCGACCGGAACCGTGATGCCCGAGACGCGCCGGCTTGAGATGCTGCGCCTGGCCGAAGCCTACGATATTCCGATCTTCGAGGACGATTGCTACGCAGATCTCCTTTGGGAAGGAATGCGCCCCAAGGCGATCCGGGCACTGGATGAGACCGGCCGCGTGATCTATTGCGGTTCATTCTCGAAATCGATCGCTCCCGCCCTTCGGGTCGGCTACGCGGTGGCGGAATGGGATGTCCTTGGCCGCCTCTTGGCGATCGAGCCCGGCGCCGGCAGTGGGGCTCTTGAACAGATGACTCTCGCCGCCTACGACACGGCGACCTTCGCCGAGCATGTGGACGGGCTGCAAGAAGTCCTTCGGGACAAATGCGAGACCATGATTGCAGCGCTCGAGGAGCAGTTCGGCGCATCGGCCGAATTCAAGCGGCCGAAGGGCGGGATTTTTCTCTGGGTCACATTGCCCAACGAGGTGAACACCTCCGAGCTTGCGATGGCCGCAGCAGCGGAGGGCGTTGCCATCAACCCGGGCGCCGATTGGTCGACGGAGCTGGAGACCGGACAGCATCAACTTCGGCTTTGCTTTGCCAACCCTTCGAAAGACGTGATACGCGAAGGCGTTGCCAAGCTGGCCGAGATCTGTCATCGGCAGACGGGCATCCCCAAACGAAGCTCGAATGTCGAGCGTTGACGGGATCGAACGCTTATCGCCATCTTTGGGGCTGACGGCATTGGACGGTTGACCAAATGATGACGCCGCGCAACGTTCCTCATTCAGAAAACGACCTGGAGGCATAGGCCGTGCGCTCGGCACGCTCGATCCTGTTGTTGGCTGCTCTTCTTGCACCGGTTCTCGTCACTGCCTGTGACGACCAAGGATCCCTTGGCAACGTCGTCCGCAGCCAGGCCGGCGACCGCGTGGATCGAATCAAGCGCGGGGTGGAGAAAGTTAGCGACAGGCTGCGCAGCAGACGCGGCTCCCAGAGGGAAGGACGAAACCGGCAGCGGGGCGGCCGCAGCAAAGGGGACCTTTGGCCCCATCGTGGCGACTATGCGATTGAAGTCAGCGGCTACAGCAATGCGCGCTATCAGAGTGCGAAGGGCACGCTCACCATCGACGTGATCGACGATTGCAACGATTGGACCCTCCAGGAAAAGCTCGATGTCGTGCTGCTCGACCAGGCGAAGAAGCCCTACCGCAGCAACCTGCTCTACCGCGCCACGGAAAAAGCCTCGGCCGATCGCTTCGTCTTTGCCTATAGCCGCGATCACCTGGGCGAGCGGGACGACTATATCGGCGATGCCAGGCCAATTTCAGGCGGATTTCTTGCGAGCTTCGTGGAACCCAAGATCGCCGATCTCGTTCTGCCCGAGGATGCCGTCTTTCCCATCAGCCATTTTCGTCAGGTCCTGGCCAATGCCCGGCGCAGCCGGCGCAAGTCCGAAACAGTGGTGTTCGACGGCGGCAGCGCAATCGCCTATCAGGCTGTTACCGAGATCGGGCGGCCGCTCCGTTCGGACGACGATAATCCCCGTGTGGTCGCAGCACGGGAAATGCTGCAGCGCGACACCTCCGATCGGCTGCCATCCGGCAAGACCTGGCCGGTGACCATCAGTTATTATCCGCTCGACGATCCCTACGCCCCGCCTGTGTTCACCCGCGATCTTCTGCTTCATGAAACGGGAATCATCATCGGGCTGCATCTGGATTACGGCGATATTCAAATGGATGCCAGCCTGGCCAATCTCGACATTTTCGAGCCTGCCCGTTGTGCCCAGAAGAAACGGCGCTAGAATTCCGCTGGCCGAAGGACGCTTCTCCGTGAGAGGTACACATTTTGGCCGAGGGTTCTCATGATCGACATTTTGGGCAGCACGTGACCGATACCATGACCGAACGGCCCGTTTTACCCCCCATCTTCAACGCTTTCTCGATCGGTGCCGAGAGCGATCCTTTCGATCGGGCGGTGCTGCTGGCGAAAGGAGATACCGAGGCCGGCACCTTGATCTGGAGCGAGCGGACCGACGTCTATCAATCCGCCCTCGTCCTGGCGCCTGAGAAATCCCTCGAAGAATCCCTGCCGGTGGTGCTGGTGGGCCTTCTTGGCATGGGTGACGCGCTCGGCGCACTGATACCACCTGTGATCTCAGTGACCTTCGGCTGGCCGGACCGGATCGAGGTCAATGGCGGCATCGTCGGCCATGTTCGTTTCGACGTCGCCCACACCCCCAACCCTACCGTCGTGCCGGACTGGCTGGTGATCGGCTTCGACCTCACCCACGAAGGGAGCTGGGGCCGGGACACGCATCCAGGCCGGCACCGAACGACCCTTTCGGAGGAGGGATGCGAGGTCGATCATCTCGACCTGTTGGAGGCCTTGAGCCGTCATCTTCTGGCTTGGATCAATCGCTGGCAAAGCGACGGTATTCAGCCGGTGCAACAGGCATGGATGAGCCGTGCGCCAGAGATCGGCAAGCATATCGAAATCGAGATTGACGGGCGCGTGCGGCAAGGGACGTTCAAAGGCCTGAACGACCGTGGCGGCATCGAACTGGTGAACCAGGGCCGGCATCAAACCGTGTCACTATGCGAAGCGCTGCTCGCACCAAGCGCCGAGTCCAGGCCCTTCATATGACCGCCACCGAAAGCTCATTATGGCGGCACGGGCCGGCGGTCCGTTCTGTCACGGAAGCCAGGAAGGCTGCTGGTGCCTGAATTCTGGCGTAGTTCCGGCTATCACCTGGTCAAGCCGGATCCCGGCGGACAGCTGCTGGTGACGGAGGACTGGATCAGGGCTTATCTGTTACGCCCGGAACTGGCACCGATCGAGGAGTCCTGTGCGGGCGAACTCGCCCTGCATGAGCGGTTGATGACAGCCCCCCGCGAGGTGATCGGCCAGCCTGTCCTCGACGATCTCCTTGATGACGATGCCAGGGCCAACTACCTGGCATTTTTTGCCTTTCGCGACCGGCTGCTGTCCAAACCGTCGATCGAGAGCGCTTATCTCGATATGATCGAGAACGGCATCGCCGGCATGCCGCCGCTGTTTCTGGAGCAGCTGGTTCATGTTCTGCTGCGGCATGTTCTCCGCGACGCCGCGGATCCCCTCCGTCTTCGTGCGGCGGAACTCCTGTTCCGCGAACAAAAGGTGTCGATCCAGGAAGGCCGGATCATGCTCGCCGATGAGGAAACGGTCTCGCTGCATGCATCCGGACAGAATTTCGGTTCTCTCGGACGCCTCCTGGTGGAGAGCGAAACCAGGCCCGTGAGCGTCGATCTCGATGTGCTCGAGGAAGAAAATGCCGCGATCTATTGGGAGCGCAGCGATCGCTTCGACACCGTGCTCGATCTCGGCTTTACCCGGCCCGGACTCGATGGCCTTTGCCGGGTGCTCGAGGCATGGGTCCGGCATCTTCGCCATGTCGAGGTAAGGGTCCAGCCGGTGCAGGAAATCAGCGACCCCAAATGGATCTGGCATGTCGGCCTTGACGCCGAGGCGAGCGGGTTCCTAAACGACCTTTATCAGGGCGCCGATATCGAGGAAGCGCGTCAGGCAAGGCTGCTCAGCCTGTTTCGCCTCGAGTTCCAAGATCCCGCCGATATGCTGGTACGGGTGCGCGGGCGGCCCGTCTATTTGGGATTGATGATGACCGAAAACGAACGCCTGAAAGTGAAGCCGCAGAATATCCTGATCAACCTGCCGCTGGCTGCGAGGTCCTGACATCTCCCGGCCGGTGCCGAATCCCAATTCCAAAGCTAAGAGGAGTTTAATATGGACGAAGATGCCTTCAATATGAGCGTTCGTAAGTTCCTGAAGAAGGTCGGTGTGACCTCCCAGAGGGAGATCGAGCAGGCAGTGCGCGATGCGCTCAAATCTGGCAAGATCGACACGTCGACGGGCCTTGAAGCGAAAGTGCAGCTGACGGTCGAAGGCGTCGATCTCGACGAAACGATCACCGGCAAAATCGACCTGGCCTGACAGGATGGCCGGTCCGGATCGACAATCCTTCCTGGACCGGCCGGCGGCCAGGGCTCTAGCGCTGGCGGTCATTCTCCTTTGTGTCGCCAGCCTCGCCTATCTCCATCGGGATGACCTGTTCCCCAAGCCGGAGGACACCGCCATTGCCGCCGACGATCCGGCGGCAGCCTGCATCGAGGAACGCTTCGCCGGCATTGACGAGATGGTGGCGGACGGCACCATCAACATGTCGCAGGCCGAACTCTTCAAACAGAGGGCCGAAGCCATGTGCCGCGACATCCGGGGCGGTAACAATCCGCCGGCACCGCCTTTGCCCGGTCTCGAGGTGGAGTGACGCCCTGGCTTCGAGGCCGTCGCCCCCCACAGACGTCCGATGGTGGAAAGTCCAATCAGATTGCTCCCTCCAGCAGCGGGATTCCTTCATCCTTTTTTTACTTTTCCATGGCTTAAAGACTATCCGATCCATGCGATCCTGGGACTGCGAACCTCGCCTCCCCATGTCTTGGGCGGACGGATTCCCAGGATCTCCTGGACCAGAGTCAGATTTACCCCGGTCAGGTTAGAAAAAGGTTAAGCTGGTGAGATCGAACGAACGTCGAAAGCAGGACACTCCTTTCTTTCAACCTTATGAAGTCACCACCAGCCCGCTCCCCTCAACCATCCGATATTGTCAGGATCCTGGGGGGGTGGTAGGGGGAGCGGGCTGGCTCCGTTTCAGCGGACAAAGCTCTAACCTCTATTCTCGATTTCGACCGGCCAGCTAAATCGGGCTTCACCGCCGGGTTCGTTCTGCCTCGAAGTTAGCTCCAGATGTGCGCCCTCCGCCGCAAGCAGCTGACGAACAATCGCAAGACCTAGGCCTTCGGGCGTTTCATCGACGCCCTGCCCGTTATCGATGATGCTGATGTCCAGGGCGGTTTCGAACCGGGTCATAGTGATCTGGATCGTCCCCTTGTCGCTGCCGTGATGGTCGATGGCGTTGGCGAGCAGGTTTCGAAGGATGCATTCCAAGGGAACACGGCGCGTGCGCACCGTAAGCGAGGGTGGGCGGACTTCGAGCCTGAACCCGGAGGGCAGACCGATCAGGAGCAGGATCTCGCGGATCAAGCCGCCAAGCTCCACCTGCTCGACGCCGGTTTCGTCCTTCCCGTCCTGGCGGGCATAGGTGAGAAGATCATCGATCAGCCGGTGCAGCCCCACAAGACGAAGCTGCATATGACCAAGATCGCTCTCCTGGCTTGCAGGATCCGGCGGCTGCCGAAGACATGCCTGCAGCTTGCTTGCCAGGTGATCGATCGCTCGAAGCGGAGCCTTCAGATCGTGGGCAACCAAGGTTGCCATGTCTTCGAGAGCGGTGTTGGCGGCACTCAGGCGCTGGTTCTCCAGGCGCAGATCGCGGTTGCGCCGCCGCAAGGCATCATTCGAGGCAAGAAGCGTATCGATGGTGGATTCCAGCATCTGCTGGTTTTGCTCCATCATGCCGTCGAAGACCCCGGAACGATCATCGTCGTCATCGATCGGCAAGGGAGGGCGATAGGGAACCAGCCTCAGCTCCGAAGGTGGTTGGATCGTCTCGGCAGGCTGCGCTCGGTAGACGTCAGGCAGGCGGTTCAGGGCGGGATTTACCGGCATTGACCGGGTCTTCTGATAGATCCGCCAGCGCCGGTCGATCGCCACGAGACCATCGATCAATGGTCCAGGCACCTCGCTGGATCCGAGAAAAAGGAAACCGGCCGGGGTCAGGGCATGGCGACAGGCAGTCAGCGCCCTTTCTCGTGCATCCGATGCCAGATAGATCAGAAGATTGCGGCAGCTGACCAGGTCCATATCGCTCATGGGCTTGTCATGGATCAGATCATGACGGACGAAGGTGACCAAATCCCGGATCTGATCCTTGACACGGAGCCGGTCGCCCGCAACCTCCAGATAGCGGTCCCGAAATTCGGCTGGCAGATCCAGGAGCTGATCACGGTAATAGAGGCCAAGACGCGCAGCGTCCAGCGACCCTTCGGAACGATCGGTCGCCACGATCTCGACGGAACGCGCCGGATCATCATGCCTCAAATGTTCGCTGATCAGCATGGCAAGCGAGTAAGCTTCCTCGCCGGTGGAACTTGCAGGCACCCAAATCCTGATCGGCCGTTCCGGAGGATTCTGCTCGATCAAGGCCGGGATGACCTTGGAGGCGAGCATCGAAAAGGCCGGAGGATCGCGAAAGAACGCGGTAACGCCGATCATGATATCGTCATGGAGAGCCAGGACCTCATCATCATCGGTCGCCAGGCAGGCCGCATAGGCCTGAACGGTCTCTGCCATGCACAAGCTCATGCGGCGGCGAAGGCGGCGTGTCACCATCGGTCGCCGATAGTCATCGAGGTCAAGGCCGAAGCGCTCGTTCAGCAGGTCGAAGATTTGCCGGAGCGCAGCCTGCTCCATACCACCTATGCTGTCCCGTTCGCCATCAAGGTTGCCGGCATTGAGAAACTGCGTCATCAGGGCCGGCATGGCTTCCGGAAAGGCCTGGACCGAGGCGAGGTCCGCATCGATGACGGCATTCAAACGATCCGCGCATTCGGCCTTTTCCGGATCCTGGACAAGAACCAGCCCGCCTGCGCGCCGGATGGAGACAGCGCCCCTCAGGCCCTCGCATCCCTCCCCTGAGAGCAGCAGCGCGATCGCCCGTGCCCCGGAAGACGCGGCCAGGGCATGAAAGAGCAAGTCGAGCGGCGCCACGGCGAGACCATCCTCATCCTCGTCGAAGGTGATCAGGCGATCCTTCAACAGCACCATACGCGCTTCAGCCGGCATTACGTAGATCGCATTGCCTTCGAGCTTGACACCATGTTTCGCCTGGTGGATCGGCATGCTGGTTTCGTGACCGAGCAGCACGCCCAGATGATCCGTGATCTCGGCATGTTTTTGCCGGCAGATGACGAAGGTCATGTTCGCGTGCTCGGGCATGGCCGCAAAGAAAAGCTGCAGCGCTTCGAGGCTGCCGGTACCGGCACCGATGCAGACGATATCGAGAGACGTCGTGCTTTGCCCACCCTTTCCGGCGGCGAACACAGACGGCTCGGCTGGGGATGATCCTTGAATGTCGGACATATTCTTCTGCAAGGTGAGTGATTCTTTGGTTGGTCTATCACAAGAATTTCACAACCAAAAGTTGAAATATTTTTGCAAAAGCCCCGCTGTCCCCAGGATTGAAACGAGGCGCCGACCTGCCATCATGAAGGCCTGCTTTCGCCGTCACAGCGAACGGAGCTTAAGTGATGGTTCAAGAGGAGCTCTTGGCAGCCTTGGTCCGGCTCAATCTTTGCGGCCCGGAGGCCAAGCCGGTTTTCAAGCCACTGACGGGCGGGGTGTCGTCGGACATTTGGCGCGTCGATCTGGATGATCGCGTCATCTGCGTCAAAAGGGCGCTCAAGAAGCTCAGGGTCGAGGCTGACTGGTACGCGCCGGTGGAACGGAACGCCTACGAAGCCGCGTGGATGCGTGAGGCCGGTGCGATCGTACCCGACGCCGTGCCGGAGCTTCTCGGCCAAGATGAGGAGAGCGGGCTGCTAGCCATGGCCTATTTGCCGCCTGATCGCTTCCCGCTTTGGAAAAACCAGCTTCGCCGGGGCAGCGTCGATCCAGGCACGGCCGCCGCCGTCGGGGCATGTCTGGCCGCCATCCATCGCATGACGGCAGGTGATCCTGCCTTGAAGACCCGATTCCCCAATGACAGGATCTTCTATGACATTCGCCTGGAGCCTTACCTTGTCGCGACCGCGAACCTCCATCCGGATCGGGTAACGGCGCTGCTTGGCCTGGTGGACCAGACCGAAGCGAACCGGAAGGCTCTGGTTCATGGCGACGTCAGCCCGAAAAACATTCTGATCGGCCAAGCCGGTCCGGTGTTTCTGGACGCCGAGTGCGCCTGTCTCGGCGATCCGGCGTTCGATCTCGCCTTTTGCCTGAACCATCTTCTCCTGAAATGTCTTTGGGTTCCCTCATCAAAGGTCGCTTTTCTCCAGTGCTTCGATGCTCTGAGGGCAGGCTATCTGCAGGACGTCGATTGGGAGGACCCGGATTCCTTCGAGGGGCGGGCAGCGGCTCTCCTGCCCGGGCTTCTGCTCGGCCGGGTAGACGGCAAATCGCCTGTTGAATATCTCCAGGAGAAACGCGACAAAGATAAGGTGCGCGAGGTCGCTCGGGCCTTGCTCAAGGATCAGCCCCGCCGCCTGGATGAGATACGCGCGGCCTGGCAAGACACCGTGTGAGGAGCAGCGTTGAGCAATAGCACCTTGGTGGATCGCCTCATTGGCCGGCGGGTTTGGGATTCCCGCGGGCGGCCCACGGTCGAAGCAGAGGTGGTCTTGACCGGTGGTGCCAAAGCGCGCGCCATCGCACCGGCCGGTGCCTCGACGGGCTCGGGCGAAGCCCTGGACCGGCGGGACGGCGGCGATGCTTTCGGCGGTTATGATGTCAGCCTGGCCATTCATGCGGTCGATCAGGAGATTACGCCCGCGCTTAAAGGGCTCGATGCCACGGACCAGGCCGAGATCGATCAATGCCTGATCGACCTCGATGGCACACCCGGCAAGACACGCCTCGGCGCCAACGCCACGATTGCCGTATCCATGGCGGTCGCCCACGCCGCCGCAGCAGCAGCGGAGCTACCGCTCTACCGTTATCTCGCCGGCGACAAGAAACTGATCTTGCCGCTGCCGGAGATCCAGATCTTTGGCGGCGGCGCTCACGCCGGACGTCGCGTCGACATCCAGGACTTCATGGTGGTGTGCCCTGGTGCTTCCTGCTTTGCCGAAGCGCTTGACTGGACGGCCGAGGTTTACCGCACCGCCGGCTCATTGATGGATGAAGCGGGCATGCTCGCCGGCGTTGCCGATGAGGGCGGCTATTGGCCTGTTTTCGATACCAATGAGCAGGCCCTCGACATGCTGGTCCGGGCGATCGAAAAGGCAGGTTTCCATCTAGGCGCCCAGGTCGCGATCGCGCTCGATATCGCTGCCTCGGAGTTCGGGAAGGAGGGCCGTTACCGCCTTGCTCTGGAAGATCGGGAACTCGATACCTCGGACATGATCGAGCTCTTGCTGAGCTGGCTGAAGCGGTATCCGATCGCCTCGATCGAGGATCCTCTGGCCGAGGACGACATCGACGGCTTTCGCGAGTTCACCGCCAAGGTCGGCGAGCGCGTCCAGGTCGTCGGCGATGATCTCCTGGTTACCCAGGCCGAGCGCGTGCACAGGATCGCCGCTCTCGGTGCGGCCAATGCTCTCCTCGTCAAGCCCAACCAGCGTGGTACGCTCACCGAGACCAAAGCGGCCTTGGATGCCGCACGCATCGCGGGATTCGATACCATCGTTTCAGCACGATCCGGCGAAACCGAAGACGTCACCATCGCTCATCTGGTCGTCGGCTGGAATGCGGGTCAGTTCAAGGTTGGCTCCTTTGCCAGATCGGAACGCATGGCGAAGTGGAACGAGGTGCTGCGCATCGAAGAGGAACTGGGCGCTGATGGCCGTTTTGCCGGACGCGCAGCACTTCGGAGTTAGAGGGCTGGAGATGACTTCATAAGATCGAAAAACGCTCTAGCGCCCGCGCAGGATCAAACGGAGTAGAAGCTTGATGGAATGGATGCTGCATCACGTCAATGTACCGGCCCATCGAGTCAAGGAAACGGCACGGTTCCTCCGCGGTGTCATCGGCCTTCCCGAAGGCCGATGGATCTATCCGGAAACAGCCGGCCATCTACACCATGACGAGGACAGCATTGCCTATTTCGGCATCGAGAACCGAGGTCTGCATGTGGTGCGTTCGATCCCAAGCTTTGCGCGCGACAACGGGTTCATGCACAATCCAACGATCGGCGGGCATTTCGCCTTGTCGATCCCGGATATCGAGGGCGTCATGCGCCGCCTGGACGACGCGGGAATTCTCTATTCGAATGCCGGCATCTACGCGATGGCAGGTATTCATCAGATCTACTGCTATGACCCCTCGTTCAATGTGATCGAGATCAACCAGATCAAGGCTTCCCTTCCGGCTGACGTCACATCGGCGCAGGATCCGGCAGCCGACATCGCCCTCGATCATGTCGCCATCCCAGTTCACGACATCCATGAGGCCGCCGCCTTCTTTGGCGACATCATCGGCCTGGGCGCGTTCAGCACCGACGGCGACGCCGTGGCCTGGTTCGAGCATGGCCGCCACAGTCTTCGCCTGATCAAGCCGTCGGAAACCTATGCACGCGACCATGGTCTTTTGCACAACCCGACGCTCGATCCCTATTTCGCCATGCTCGTGCCGAATCTTGCCGATGTCGCGCAGCGCCTGGACGCTCGGGCAATCGATTATACCGAAGTCCACGCCGATCCCCTCAACGGCTCCGAACGCCTTTTCGTCTTCGCGCCCTCGATGCGTTTGATGGCGCTGCACCAAGCATAGAATAATGCCAATTCGACTTACCCTGCCTTCTCCGGCTTTGGCGCGGCCAGGACATTTTTCGAACATTGAAAGTCACTTCCGGCCGTCTCACCGAACCAGCAACCTGCAGTATCTCACCATATCGGCTGGCCGGTGGAACGGGCTGGTTCTATTTGATCGGAAAATGCTCCAGTGTCCCGATTTCGATGTTCATTCGATCTCGCCGGCTTAACCTTTTGCTAATCTGGACAGGATAGAAATGACTTGGTCCATGGGATCCTGGGAATTCGCCCACCCGTCAAGAAGAAGGGGCGAGGCTCGAGTGCCAGGATCCCATGGACCAGATGGCTTTAATCGCACGAGAAAATAAAGAAAGAATGAAGATGCCCGTCCGGTCAGGTGGATCAACCTGATCCGACCTCACTTTACCCGCGCGACGCGATCTCCGCCCCTTCGGCCAGGGTCTTGAGTTTGGCGAACGCGATTTCGGGGTCGACGGCGCCGAAGCCCGCGAAGGTGCCGAAGCCGCAGTCGGAGCCTGCGATCACGCGGTCTTTTCCAACGATGCCGGCGAAGCGGCCGAGGCGCTGGGCAACGAGTTCAGGGTGCTCGACGAAGTTGGTGGTGGTGTCGACCACGCCCGGGACCAGGATCTTGTCCTCGGGGATCTCCGCACGCCGCTCCTCGAAAACCGTCCATTCATGCGCGTGGCGCGGGTTTGATGTTTCGAACAGAACGTAGCGGGATTTGGTCCGCATCAACGTGGAAAAGACCTTTTCCATGGGGATGTCCAGAAGGTGCGGACCTTCGTAGTTGCCCCAGCAGATATGCACCCGGATCTTGTCTTGCGGGATGTTGCGAAGGGCGTGATTGAGGGCATCGACATGCCCCTCCGCGGCTTTCACGAAATCGTCGTCGGACAAATCGCTGTAGATGATGTGACGGGCAAGGGCCAGATCCGGGCAGTCGAGCTGCAGGTCGAGACCGGCTTCCACGATGGTTTCATATTCAGTCTGCATCACATCGGCCAGTGCCGCGAGATACGCCTCGCGCGTCGGGTAGTGCTGGTTCGGGAGGAACTGCGAGATGACGCCGGGCGACGCCGCGTTCATGAACCCACGCTCGATGCCGTGCGTCTGGAGCGCTGCCTTCAGATTGGCGATATCAGCCTTCAGATCACGATCGTCTTTCGGCCGGACCTCACCGGTGCAGCAGGGCCTCGAAAATTGCGGCGTGCCGCCCTGCTTCGCCAAGCGCTCGAGGAAAGTCGGAAACAGCTTGAGGTCGGCGGGGGCGTTTCTCGGGCTGTCCCCGGAAAAGCCGGTGTAGCGGTCCTTCACATAGGTGGAATAGGAGATTTTCGAGGTTTCGCCGTCGGACACGATGTCGATGCCAGCTTCCTTCTGGCGGCGGGCCGTTTCGTCGACGGCTTTGGTCATGCAGGCATCGAAGGCCGCCTGATCGTAGTCCTCGCCACGCTCGCGGGCAAAGATGAAATCGACGACTTCCTGGCTGCGAGGGAGCGAGCCGACATGGGTGGTTAGAATCTTGGTCATTGCTCAGGCTCCTTGATCAACCATGTCCTGGCAGGACCGTCGGTCCTGCAGGATCTTCGGTGTTGCGCACGCGAAACAGGCTGGCCTCGCCGGTCATGCTGGGGGCGAGCGAGCGTTCGAGGCCGGGCGGCACGGCACAGACGTCGCCTGGGGCCAGGACCTTTTCGCCGCCGCTGAAGCCGAGCCTCCAATGGCCGCGCATCACCATCAGGATTTCGTGACGGTAGGTATGGTAGGGAGCGGCGTCGATCGAGCCACGGGTCAGGAAATCTACGTCGAAGCCGGGGCGGTCCTTGATCAGCGCCTCGGCGCCGATCACATCGACCGGCCGACGCGCCGCCAGCGCCATCATGTCGTGATAGCGGGCGACATAGGCAGGCACCACATCCTCCACCGGCGTCTCCGGCAGCTCAGCGAGCTGTTGCTCACTAAGAAGGGGCATTGGCCCGATGCCATCGGGGAGGTTTTCTCCGTTCTTCGTATCATAGAGTGAGCCATTCTCCCCGAGGACGAGGCCATGCGCCTTGGCATCCTCGATGACCTCTGGCGCCCAGATCACGCCGCCGCCGGCATCGTCGCCGCCGAGAATCGCCATGATCATGCCGTAGTCGGTGCCGATATTCTCGAAACCGCGGAAAATACCGGTGGGGATGTTGAAGATGTCGCCTTCTTCGAGCATGACCTCGCCGGCATCACCATGCCGCCCCCAAAAGAAACGCCAACGCCCTTTCTGCACGAAGAACACTTCGGCAGTGCGGTGGGAGTGGAGGGAGTTTCGGCATTTGGGCGGCTGGCCGGCAGCGCCGATATTGAAGCCCGGCGTTTCCCGGATATGCACATGCTGATCCGGGCTTTCGGAAACGCCGGCACCGATAATGGTGAAGTTTTCTTTCTGGTCGGAACCGGGCGTGTGGGCGTCGATGAAGGCGGTCTTGCAAGGTTTGAGATCGCCGTAGCGGACGATACGCTGTTCCATCTCGTCGGGGGTCATGATTTATCCTGTCTGCAGAAGAATTTGCTTCCAGATCGCTGTCTCGTCGATGAGGGTATAGTCGCGCCTGAGCCCCCAGGGACCGAACTCGGCGTGACTGATACCCATGACGTAAACGTCGGCACCGGTCGGTGCCCCGAACGCGCCCCAGCCGTCATGCTTGCCATGGAGTGACCAGCGGACCGCGGCGCGCGGCGGCATGCTTTCGTCGGTGCGACCAATCTGATGGTGGATTTCGAAGGCTGCCGAGGGGAAAGCGGCACGAAGGCCCATCCAGAACTTGTCGGCGGCCTCCCGGCCGTGGGCTGACACGCCGCCTGGCAATTCGAGGTGGCAGGCGCGGTCATACTCTGCCGGAATGACCGACATTTCAGCTGACATGATGCGGGTCAGGATGTCCGCGTGGCGCTGGCCGATCTCATGATCGTTGCCCCTGCCCCGATAGGACTCGGGAATGTCGTTGGCCGGTGTGATCGGCTTCACACAGTGCTCGGGGCCGCCTTCACGCTCGATCAAATCGCGGGCGTAATCTTTAGGTTCCCAGCCAAGCTGCCGAACGATGGCGCCCTGGTCGCGGACCATCCATTCATCGTAGATCTGGTCATTGATGGCAGCACAGTCGGCAAGAACCCGATAAGCCAATCGAGTGCCGGTGGCACGGCCGTAGACTCCTGGCTTGGAATGGGTCGCTGTCGTGAGGATTCGATGAGACGATAGAAAACCGTCCTCGGGATTGCCGGACCAGATCACGTCCTCACCCAGGAGCTGGCGATCGGGGAATTCGGCAAGGGTGGCCATGGTCGCCGCGATCACATCCTTGTTGCCCCGGACGATCGAGGCGGGCGTGCGCACCGCAAGATCGTCGGTATAATAGTGATGGAGCGTTTGGATATTGCGGTCTTCCCAGATCTCCTTGGTGATCCCGATGATATAGTCCGGGAAATCCTTGAACTTGGGATCGAAGCCTTTCATGGACATTTCTTTCGAACCTCAGCCTGCGGTCCAGCCGCCATCGATCAGGAGGGAACTGCCGGTGATCAGCGAAGCAGCGTCGCTGGCGAGGAAAACGATGGCCCCCATGATGTCCTCGATCTCACCGACCCGGCCAAGCTTGATCTTGTCCTCGATCCAGGCGCGACGCTCCGGATCGGCAAGTGTCGGCGCGGCGAGCGGGGTATTGATGAAGGTCGGGCAGATGGTGTTGACCCGGATCTTGTGAGGCGCCCATTCGATCGCCATGGATTTGGTCATGCCTTCGATCGCGTGTTTGGACGCGGCGTAGACCGTGCGGTCGATCCCGCCGACGAGCCCCATCTGCGACGAGACATTGATAATTGTCCCGCCTTTGCCGCCTGCGATCATGGACCGTGCCGCAGCCACGGTGGCGAAATAGGCACCACGAACATTGGTGTTCATGACGACATCGAAGTTCTCGGGTGTCGTGGTCAACGCCGCTGCATGACGGGCAATGCCGGCACTATTGACGAAAATATCGAGCCCGGCGTCGGCGAACGCAGCGCTGACCCTTTCCTGATCGGTGACGTCCAGCTTCAACGCCTCGGCGGAAAGCCCCTGCTGGTGCATCATCGCAACCGAATGCTCCAGCGTGTAGCCGGTGCGCGCAGCGCAGATGACATGGGCGCCGGCTTCGGCGAGCGCCACGGCGCAGCCAAGACCGATGCCGCGCGACGCACCGGCGACAAGCGCACGCCTGCCCTTCAGGCTGAAGCTCGGTGTCGTTGGAAGATCATTGCTCATGCGGTCAAGTCCCTGTTACCTGACCCGCGCTTCGGCCGCCTGGCCGTAGGGAACGTTGCGGCCGCCATAGCGGCGGACGCGGACATTGGCTTGTTCGGCGTGGCCGGCGAACCCCTCCATGATGGAGAGGCGCGAGCAATATTCGCCGATCTCGGCGGACGCCTCGTCGGTCAGGACGCGTTGATATGTGTGTGTTTTGATGAATTTACCGACCCAGAGCCCACCGGTATAGCGGCCGGCTTTCTTGGTGGGAAGTGTGTGATTGGTACCGATGGCCTTGTCGCCGTAGCAGACATTGGTGCGAGGGCCGAGGAACAAGGCGCCATAGTTGGTCATGTGTTCCAGGAACCAGTCGTCGCGGTCGGTCATGATCTGGACATGCTCTGATGCAATAAAATCCGCCTGCTCCAGCATCTCGTCATAACTGTCGCAAAGGATGATTTCGCCATAATTCTCCCAAGCCTGTTCCGCGATCTTGGCTGTCGGGAGAATCTTCAGGAGGCGCTCGATCTCGGCCATGGTGTCGTTGGCGAGCTGCTCGGAATTGGTCACCATCACGGCCGGACTGTCCGGGCCGTGCTCGGCCTGGCCGAGAAGATCCGTCGCACAGAGTTCCCCGTCCACCGTGTCGTCGGCGACGACCAGGGTTTCGGTGGGACCGGCGAACAGGTCGATGCCGACGCGGCCGAAGAGCTGGCGCTTGGCTTCGGCAACGAAGGCGCTGCCAGGGCCGACCAGCATATCGACGGGCGCTATGCTCTCGGTGCCGATCGCCATGGCACCAACCGCCTGGATACCGCCAAGGCAGAGGATTTCATCCGCACCGCCGAGATGCATGGCGGTGACCGTCAGCGGATGGGGGGCCCCACCTTGTGGCGGGGCGGTGGCGACGATGCGCTTGACGCCGGCGACCTTGGCGGTGACCACGCTCATATGGGCCGAGGCGATCAGCGGATACTTACCGCCCGGCACATAGCAGCCCACGGCATTCACCGGGATATTTTTGTGGCCAAGAACAACGCCCGGCAGCGTTTCGACCTCGATGTCCTTGAGAGCTGCCTTCTGGTGCTCGGCGAAGTTGCGGATCTGCGTTTGGGCATATTCGATATCGGTGCGATCCTGCGCGCTTACCTTGGACAGCGCCGTCTCGATATCCTGCTCGCTCAGGCGAAACGTCGCCGGCGCGTAGTTGTCGAATTTCTCGGACAGAGCACGGACAGCCGCATCGCCCCTCGCCTCGATATCGCCGAGCACCTGCTCGACGGTCGCGCGGACCTTCGCGTCGTCCTCGGCGCGTTCCGCCTGGCTGCGCGCTGTCTTAAGATGCTTTGCCACCAGTCACTCTCCTACTTGAAATAGCGTCTTGGCGCAGACCATAACGAAGATTGCATACGTATTCAATTGCAAACGTGAACATTCGAAACGCCCAAGGTTTGCGCTGTTCTCGGGTTCGTTTGGTTTTGCGGGCTTTCTATGAGTTAGCCAGTACGCGGCAACCGAGGTTTTATCTTACACCAAACATTCAGGAAGCTGATCTGTTCCATCCCGCTCCCCCGCTCAATGACCCGATATTGCCGGTATCCTTGGGGTGGTTGGCCGGGGGAGCGGGATGGAACAGTAGTCACGCGGTGTGATTTTACACGATCAGTTGCTCTTTTTCCATGATCAACCCAATCCGGCCTCACATCCAATCATTTCCAAGAGCTACCTCAATGATCGATAAGGCAACCGAAAGGAGACTCTCATTAATTGCTGTTCATAAACCTAATTCGCGACAGAAAATCGCTTGTAATCGACTTGGCATGCAAAAGGATTGGCGGCATAGTCCGGCCGTCAAGCTTCGAGGCATCGCCATGGCGTCTTGGCCCGATTTCAAGATCAGGACATGGCGCCGGTCCATTTTGGTCGATCGCCTCTTCAAGACGATGGGATCCTAGACCTATGGCACGCAAGTCAAGCACCCTTATCCGTATTCTTTCCGGCAGCGCCCTGGCCCTAATGCTGGCAGCCTGCGCAGCAACACCGACCCCCTTTCAGGCGGCGACAGCCGATGGCGGCTATACCGACCGGAAAGTCGAAAGCGGCCGTTACCAGGTGACCTTCACCGGGAATGGCGCCACACCGAAGAAAGCCGTCGAGGAAGCGGCTCTTTTCCGGGCAGCCCAAGTGACCTTGAAGGGCGACCACGACTACTTCAAAGTAGTGTCGAACAAGGTCGAACTCGCCCCTGATTCTCCAGGCGGAGGTGGCGGCTTCATGTCATCCATTTTTGGTGGCGGTGGCGGCGATGAAAGCCATGTCAGCACGCTCGATATCGCTGTCTTTGAAGGCGAAAAGCCGGATGACGATCAGAATACCTACAAGGCTCGCGACGTCATTAAGCAGTTGAAAGACAGCGTGCTTGCAGAGAGGCAGCCGAACATCGCCAACAACAACGGCTCCATCGCCAACGATCTGCGGAAACCGAGCACCCGCAATTACTAGTGGCGGGGCGCCCACCGCATATGATTCCTCCCCCCTTCTCCTGGATGGACGGTATACGCCCAAGTTTGGTGGGGTCAGGGTTCGGTCTCAGATGCCGAAGACATACCGATAGGCGCTTCGTTACCGGATCACAGGCAGCGCCCCAACCGTGCGTGCTTGCGCGTTGCATGGTTGGGGATGGTTGGTTCAAGCTGGTTGATACACCTCAATCCTCGATGATGACGACACCATCATCATCTTCGTGGATGAGCACGCCTTCCTCGTCGTCGATGATCGTGATCCCGTCTTCATCCTCGAAAACGGCCACACCTTCCACGTCATCGATATAGGCGGAGCCCTCGTCCCCCTCATAGACGACGACACCTTCCGCTTCATCGATGATCGTGACACCATCGTCTTCTTCGATAACGGTAACGGCATCGTCAGCTTCGTAGATGGTCACACGATCCGAAGGATCTTCGTAGGCCACACATGCCGCGAGGCTTCCTATCAAGCCAAGGCCGACGAGCGCCTTGACCAACCCATTCACGGTCCTGTCCCGCATTTGCTTTCCTTCTTGATTGGGGTGATTGCACATTGTTGATTGTTGGTTAGCTCAAGCCATCGATCCATGGCGCGAAAGAGCACTCGTAACGATCGCGGAACCCTATCAGGTCAAGCGAAGTACATGGTTGTTGAAAGGCGGCCTGGCCTCAATCGATCACGACGATGCTCTCTTCATCCTCGATGATGACGGTGCCGTCGTCGTCTTCGGTGATGGCAATGCCTTCCTCTTCATCAATGACGGTAACACCGTCTTCGTCCTCGATGACAATGATGCCGTCCTCCTCTTCGGTGATGACGATGTTGCCATCTTCATCGATGATGGTGACGCCATCTTCATCTTCAATGACGGTGAACCCATCGTCGTCCTGCTGAATGACGACGCCTTCCTCTTCGTCAATAATGACCACGCCATCATCATCTTCGATAATGGTGAGATCGTTCCCGGCCATGATCATGATCTCTTCGGATCCGTCATCGCCAATCCAATCCCCTGCGTGGGCGATACTCGTGGAAGCCATCAAACCGACGGCCAAACCGAAACCGGCCAACATTCTGACGGTCGCGCTGATGCTGCCTGTCTTCATGCCGTTTTCCTCCAAAAGATCAGTCATTGTTCACGTCCCTTTTTCGTTTGATTATCGCCGGATGACGATCAACGGCATAGGAGGTCGGGGCTGAATGGAAACTGAACATGGCGTTCACCGGGACGTTCATTCAAATCGATCGACGGCGTGCTATCCCGCTGATCCCGAGTTTTT
This sequence comes from Geminicoccaceae bacterium, assembly GCA_965204405.1. GTDB lineage: Bacteria > Pseudomonadota > Alphaproteobacteria > Geminicoccales > Geminicoccaceae > JANQPX01. The sequence continues at coordinate 833,511 of CBDBEN010000005.1, read as the reverse complement.
CTGTACGCTTTCGAGCGGATTTCTTTTTGGGCTAGAGCATTTCCGGGAGAGGGCTAGCACCGCGTAAACGTTCAACCGGAAACACTGTAGCGCGGAAAAAAGAAATTTTTGCGATGCGGAGTCAACCGCGACATAACGCTTTTTAACGACCGCAGTATTCGGTCTGTCTTTCCGCAGAAGGAGCCATGCCGGTCAGAAGCGCACGCGATCGCCTGTGTGCTGATCGAAGATATAGAGATGCTTTCGGTCCAGACTCATACCGACCTGTTCGTCGATTTCCTTGCGAAGATAGCGATCGCCTTTGGCAGTGATGCGCTGGTCGCCGAACTGCCCGGTGACGAGGACGCTTTCTCCGGTGTTTTCGAAGGCGTAGACGGGGACGTCGATATTACCGTCGCCCGGATTGGTGAGAGTGAGGTCCTCCGGCCTGATACCAAGAACGACGTCCACGCGGTCGGAAGCTTCGATGTTAACGATTTGGAAACCATGATGGGTTACGAAGGTTCCGTTCTCGATGCGGCCTTCGATCAGGTTCATCGCGGGCGAACCGATGAAACTGGCGACGAACAGGTTGGCCGGGTCGTTGTAGATATCCTCGGGCGTGCCGAGTTGCTGGATGCGGCCGTCCTTCATGACCGCAATGCGGTCGGCAAGGGTCATCGCCTCGATCTGGTCGTGGGTGACGTAGACGGTGGTGATCTGCAGCATGTGGGAGAGATGCTTGAGTTCGGCACGCATGGTGACGCGGAGCTTGGCGTCGAGATTGGAGAGCGGTTCGTCCATCAGGAAGGCCTGAGGTCTGCGCACGATCGCGCGGGCGAGCGCCACGCGCTGCCGCTGGCCGCCGGAAAGCGCCTTGGGCTTGCGGGCGAGAAAATCGAGGAGTTCGACCTGCTCGGCCGCACGCCGGACGCGAGGTTCGATATCCGCCCTGGGCGTGCCGCGTACTTTGAGGGGATAGGCGATGTTGTCGTAGACGGTCATATGCGGGTAGAGGCCATAGTTTTGAAAAACCATGGCGATGTCGCGGTCTTTGGGGAGATCGTCATTGACCTGGCGGTCGCCGATCCAGATTTCGCCTGCTGTCGGCTCTTCGAGCCCGGCGATCATGCGCATGGTGGTGGTCTTGCCGCAGCCGCTCGGGCCAAGCAGAACGAGGAATTCCTTGTCGGCGATTTCGAGGGACTGGTCGTCGACGCCGACGAAATTTCCCCAGGACTTGGTGAGGCTCTTGAGGCTGATACCGGCCATTAGCGGACCGCTCCCATGGTCATCCCCTGAACGAAATGTTTTTGAATGATCATCGCCAGCACGAACATCGGCACCATGATGATGATGCCGGCGGCGGCCAGCAGGTTCCAAAGATCCCCCTCCTCCGCCTTGAACAAGGCAAGGCCGATGGGAAGAGTGACGGCGTTTTTGGAGGTCAGGATCAAGGCGAACAGGAATTCGTTCCAGGCAATGATGAAGCAAAAAATCCCGGCCGTGACCAGACCAGGTGCCGCCATGGGCAGAACAACATTCCTGATGACCTGAAGACGGGTGGAGCCGTCAACCAAAGCAGCCTCCTCGGTGTCGATCGGGATACCGTCGATAAAGCCTTTGATCATCCAGATGGCAAACGGCATGACGATCGCGAGGTTGACCAGGATCAGCCCGATACGGGTGTCGAGAATGCCGAGATCCCGGAACATGACGAAGAAGGGAAGCACGATGACCACGGCCGGCACGAATTGAGTGGCCAGGATCATCACCAGCATCAGCGTCGCACCTTTCATCTCGAAGCGTGAGAAGGCGTAGGCAGCGGCGGTGGCTATGGGGATGGCGAACAGCACGGTGACGAGCGCGACGACTGTGGAATTAAAAAGCTTGTCGCCGAGATAGTATGGTGCGCGAAAGACGGTGGCGAAATTATCCAGCGTGGGCGTGAAGTAGAGCCTTAGCTGAAAGACGTCGACCGTGGTCTTGAAGGCCGCCATCCCGATCCAGAGGATCGGGATCAGCATGATGAAGGCGGCGATCAGGATGAGGGTTACCTGAATCGTGCCGATCATTTTTTTCCGTTGCTTTCCGGTGATCGCCATGACGGTCATGTTTTCTTCTGGAAGACGAATTTGGCATAGGCATAGGTCAGGAAAATCATAGGCACGACCATGAGCCAGGCTACGGCTGCAGAGTAGCTGATCTGCGAGTATTTGAAGCCGTTGAAGTAGACGTAATGGGAGAGCGTCTGCGTGGCCGTGCCAGGGCCGCCATTGGTGAGCATGTAAACCTGGTCGAAGGTCTTCAGCGAGAAGATCGACTTCAGGATAATGACCACGGCGAGAACCGGAGCGAGCTGCGGCAGCGTGACGTCTTTCAGGATGCGCCAGCCGGCGGCGCCGTCGACCTGAGCGGCTTCGATCGTGTCACGCGGGATGGAGGCGAGGCCGCCTATCAGGACAAGGGTCAAAAAGGGTATCCAGCCCCAGACGTCGGCCATGATGCAGACCCAAAAAGCAAGGATCGGATCGGAAAGCCAGGAAATCGTCGCGAGCGGCGGGATCAGGATGCCGAAGAACGCATCGAACAGACCGAATTCGGGATTGAACATGAAACGGAAGGAAACGCCGATCAACGCCGGGCTCATGGCGAAGGGGATGATCAGCAAGGACTGCACGGTCACGCGCAAACGACCGCCGGGCGCAAGGAGAAGGGCGAGGCCGAGCGCTAGAACCGTGGTGAGCAGCACCGTCCAGAAGGTGTAGGTGGCGGTGACCCAGACGGAGTTCCAAAAGGCCGGCTCCTCGAAGAAGGCCCAGGTGTAATTCTCGACACCGATATAGCCTTGCGGGAAAGCGGGCCGGGATAGGCGGCCTTCGAAGAACGACAGACGAAAGCTCTCGATCAGCGGCCAGACCGCGGTCGCGAAAACGACCAGAACGGCCGGCAGGACCAGGAGGTATTTCAGATGGCGATCACGCATGATGGCTTTGATCCAGCGGACCGACCGGCAGCTTGCCGGCTGCCGGTCGGTGATACCGTTGGTTTTAGCGGCACGTCCTCAGCATGAGCATGTCGTGTCAGCCAGGCCTCGCAGGACCTGGCCGCCTACCGTCAATTTTGGCAATAATGGCAGGAGCCCAATGCTGTGGACATTCCACTAGGTTTTGATCCGTCCAGCGCGCTTCAGGATCTTGTTCGACTGATCCGCAGCGCCCTGCATCAGCTCACGCACATTGCCGCCGGAGGCAGCTTCGGCAATCGCCGCCGAGAGCACGTCGCCGACTTCCGGCCATTCGGGGATTTGCGGCATGATATCGGACTCCTTGAGGGAATCCCAAGCAGCCGCCTGAATGCCGCTATTGGCTTCGTTCACCTCGGGATCGGTGAGGTTCTCGATATGGGTCACCACATTATTGACGATCGGCTTGCCGGCAACCTCGCGAACCGTGGCGTTGGCCTTGTCCATGGCAGGGTTGGAGAGCCATTTCAGGAACTCCCAGCCAGCCTCCTGATTCTTGGAGTAGGAGGAAACCGAGAACGGCATGGAGATCGCGTAGGTCTTGGTGTTGCCCTGATAAGACGGCATGCCGGAGAAGGCGACCTGGTCTTTCGTCAATGTCGATTGCTCAGGGTTGACCATGCCTGAATAGGCCCACCACCAGACCGGAATCATCGCCGACTTGCCCTGCTGGAAGGACTGGCGCGCATCCTGCTCGACGAAGGAGAGTGACGAGGGGTTGGTCACCTCATGCACCGTATGCAGGCCGATATAGTCCTCGGTCGCCTTCATGCCGGCTTCGCTGGTCCAGGCGGCGTTGTAGTTCTCGTCGAACACGTCGGCGCCGGCGGCCCAAAGGAAATTCAGCCAGATGAACAGGTTCTGGCGGTTGCCGTCATTATTGAAGTAGAGCGCAAGCGGCGCGATGTCGGGATGGTCGGTCTTCAGCTTCTTGCCGATTTCGACCAGCTCCTCCCAGCTCGCCGGTGCGTCGGGGATCAGATCGGCGCGGCGGAACATAAGCTGTGCGTGCGCGCGCAGCGGGAAGCCGAGGGTCTTGCCCTCGAACTGCGCCGAGCGGGCAAAGGCTGCGGGGTAGCGATCCATCGAGATGCCATCGCGTGCCATCCAGTCGTCGATCGGCGACAGCCAGTGGGCGTTCGGCGGCCCCCAGCTATCGAGATAGTTGACCACATCGAACTGGCCGTTGGCGGCGACGCCCTCAGCGACGACCTTTTCCTGAAGCGACCCGAAGGGGATGAAGGTCCACTCCGTCTCAATGCCGGTGAGTTCGGTGAACTCGTCGGCGCGCAGCATCAGCCCGTCGAATTGGGGTGTCACCACGGACAGGATGTTGAGCTTGGTGCCGTCGAACGGCTTGCCGGCGAGCAGGTTGTAATCGACCATATCGGCCGCTCTAAGCGTGCCGGGCAGGGTCGCGGCCAGCGTCGTTCCCGCGGCGCCGGCGACAAAGTCACGTCTGGTTAGCTTCATGCTTTGCTCCCTTGATTGTCTTCTTCCGCCAGAGCGGGATTTCCCACGCATTTTTAAGGCGACTTAAACAGGTTCGTCCACATTACCGATTTTGCAAACGTATGCAACGGTAACATAGCAATCCGATTCTGCAAGATCGTTCCATCGATGATAGGTGGTCGGGGCGCCGACGGCGTTGACTCGCCCGAACCTGGCATGGGCGGTTGAGCCCTTCCAAGAACAGCAGATCGAGACGCATCTTGCCTGTATTTCTTCGGGCTATTGCCGCGTGTCAATTTACAACTGAAAAGTCGGTGTGAGTTTCAATTAAACTTGGGGTTGTTTATTTCTCCCCATCTTATATTTTCTAGAAAAATAACTTGATTGAGAAGCCTACCTCTCGGCTTCACTTGAATTTGAGGAGAAACGCTCATGGTCAGCCCCGCCGACAGCAGCAGCGGTGGTGTCAGCAGCGGCAATAGCGGCGGCGACAAAAGCCAGTCGTCCGGCACATCCGGCAAAAGCACCTCCAACGACGCCGGTAAGACCGGCTCCGAACGGACCGAGAGCGGCAGCTCGAAAAAAGGCAGCTTCGACGCCGCGATGAGCAACGCTCAAAGACCCGACCGCGCTCCCGCTACCTCCGGCACGAAGCCCAATGGCACGGGCCCAGGGACCGACAGTCCCGATCAGACGTCAAACGCCTCGAATCCAAACCCTGCTCCAACCGGCCGCCTTGATCCCGGCCTCACCCCAGAACAAAGCAAAACTCTGGCCGACAGCGCCGCCGTGATGAATGGCTACGCGATGGTTCCGTCGCGTCAGCCCAATCCCTCTGCGGCACAGCCTGCAACGCCCGCCCCCGAAGAAAGCTGGCACGACGATCTCGGCACACGCGCCTGGGGTGCAGCGAAAGCGGCCTTCGGCGCCGGTGAGGTCGCGCTCGGCGTAGCCGGCATGCTGGCTCCGGAACCGGCAACGACCATCGGTGGTGCCGTACTGGCAACCCACGGCCTCGATACGACAACGAGCGGTTTCAACGAGATGGTCTACGGCGAACCGTCTCCAACCCTGACCGAGCGCGCCGCAACAGGCACCGCCCGCGCCCTGGGCGCCAGCCCCGGAACGGCCCTGGCGGTCGGCATAGGTGTCGACATGGCCGCAGGCATGGGCAATCCGGGCACCGCCGCACGCCATGCCGGCGAAATCGCCATGAAACAAACAATGAGACAAGTCGCACCGGACATGGCGACGAGCTATGCGACACGCAGCGAAAATATCGTTCAGATCGACCCCCGCGATCTTTCGTTCAGCCAGACGACAGCCGGTGGAAGAGGAGGCACAGAATATCATCGAGCCAACCTTGCCGACGGCTGGACCAATCAACCACCGATTGACGCTGTGCAGCTCAGTAATGGCACGATTGTCACCATAGATAACACCCGTCCCGCAGTCGCGAGGGAACTTGGAATTTCTGAGATTCCTGCTCGCCTTCATAACACGTTCGATCCGTTGCCGACCGATATGATGGAGATCAGCCGATTTGGTCGAAAAAGTGAGACATGGGGTGAAGCATTACAATTTCGAGCCAGTGGTCAGAGCAAGCCCCGCTTAGATCTTAATGGAACGGCTCAATCACCAAAGCTCCAAACACTGAAGGCTGAACAATGACAGAGCCATTTAGATGGATTAACGATTTGCTTCGTGCAAACGGTCTAACGGCACCAAATTGGGAAGGAACCGTATCGCACGACGAGGTCAATCAGGATGAACCTTTCGAGATCGAAAATTGGTGGTGTTTAGATGATGATGACACAGCGTCAAAAGCCTATGAGCACATCAACAAACGCTATCCAGAACGTCTTGTCATACCATTCGCACGGGATAAGGGATCTGATAATATAGTCTGCTTCGTTATCTCCGACCCAGCATCAAATGCTTCAGTGGTCGTGATCCATGATCTCACGGACCCTGAAATTGCTGTTACCGGACGTTATGACACCTTTGAGGATTGGGTCGAATCTGTGCGAGAGGGAGGCAACTAGAGTCACAGAGGATCCGATGAACAAAACACCGATAACTTTCATAGCCAGCCTGGCCCTGTCTTTGCAGCGAGGACTTCTCGGGCGAATCCTGCCGGAAATTCGGGCCATTGGTATTAGCCATAAAGATGGGATGATCAATATCTACTGCTTCGTCGATGGCGAGCCGAGCGAGCTATTGGTTGATGAGATGGAGTGTGTAGCCACCGAGGTCATTTCCGACTTTCCCGATGGTTACGGCATTAAAACTCATGTTGAGCGTGTCGATTTGCCCGAGCAATACAACAAAAGAGATGGCAGAATCGCTCGGTGGATCTATTCGCGATACGAGGAAAATTGAACCAATCGTAATATGAACGCCCAAGTAGCTCTCTGCCTCAAAGGCTATCCAATGACAAAGCCTTTCGCCTGGATTGACAATAAGCTGCGCGAGAGTGGCCTGACCCCACCCGATTGGGCGAAGGTGGTCGAGCATGACGAAGCCAGCCAATTCGAACCATTTCAAATCGGCAATTGGTGGTGTCTTGATAACGATGAATCGGCGAGTGCCGCTTACAAACACATCAATCAACGCTACCCGCAACGTCACGTCATCCCTTTCGCAAGCGATCGAGGATCGGATGATGTCGCTTGTTTTTCGTTATCAGATCCCGATTCGAACGCTCCAATAGTAGTTGTCCATGACTACACAACTCCGGAATATTCGGTCAGCGGACGCCACGAAACCTTCGAGGAATGGGTCGAATCTGTACGAAAGGAAGGCAACTAAGGTCATCAGATAGGCCTGCGCGCGGTACGAGGAGAATTGAGCGGATTTGGATATCAAAATACTTCATACCAGCCTTGTCTTGGAACGACGAATTGCCGGGAGGCTGCGGCTCACCGGCGGCAAGTGGAGCCAAGAAGTGTTAAGCGGCGGCTTGCCATCGTTCTGATCATTTACCCCGCCCGATCTTCATCCGGCCTAGGCACCACGGCTAGCCCCTGATCATACTTTTCCCACCCCTGCCCCTGGAAGGGGTCGGTGCCAAGCTGCTGGAGAACGTGGGGGAAATCGACGGTGACCCAGTTGTCGGTGATCTTGCCGTCGACGACTTTCCAGAAATCCATGTAGCGGATTTCCACCTTTTTATGGGTGGGGGGGATGCCCATGAAGGTGCCTGAGTGGATGGCGTGCTGGGCGCCGAAGCAGGACGCCCATTGGCCTTGGTAGATGCGTGCCTCGTCGATCGCCACTTTTTCGGAGAAGGCGGCCTGGAAGGGGCGTTGCCAGTTGTCCTGGAAGGCTTTCAGGCCGTGCTTGGTGCCGCAACCGGCATTGCCCATCCAGCGGAAGTCCTCGTGGAAGAATTCGCCGATATCGTCAATGCGGTGGTCGTTCAGGGCTTCGACCATGCTCTCGATGGTTTTTCGCGTTTCATCTGTTTTGGAGAGGTCGTTATCACGCGTAAGAAACGCTTGTTCGGGATGCGAAAAGTTCATGGCAAACTCCAACACCAAGTGAATCAGGTGACGACGTCACCCTTTGACGGCGCCGGCTGTCAGGCCGCTTACGATTTGTTTTTGGAAGACCATCACCAGGAGGAAGAGGGGGGCGGTGATGGAGACAGCGGCGGCGACGGCTTCGATCTGGTCGGTGGTGGTGGTCTCGCGGTTGAAGTATTGGGTGATCGCCGGGACCATGGTCTGGTTTTGCGCATCAAGGAGGAGGGCCGTTACCAGGTAATCGTTGTAGGCGAGGAGGAAGGAGAAGAGGCCCGTTGTGATTACACCCGGCCACATGACCGGCATGATCACACGCCAGAACGCCTCGAAGTGGGAGCAGCCGTCGACGCGGGCGGCTTCATCCAGCTCGGCGGGGATGTTCTGGAAGAAGGAGCGCAGCATCCAGATGGTGAAGGGCTGGTTGATCGAGACCAGGACGATGATCACCGCCCAGGGTTTTCCGTAGAGCGTAGGGGCGGCTTCGCCGAGGATCGGGCGGAGGATTTCGGCCGAGTTGATGAAGGGCGGGAGGTAGCCGGTGACCAGCACCGAGTGGGGAAGCGCCCGGAAGATCAGGGCGGCGATCAGGAGCCAGAAGGCGAGATTGCTGCCGGAACGGGCAAGGCCGTAGCCCGCCAGCGTGCCGACGGTGAGCGAAACGGTGACCACGCCGCCGGTGACGATCATCGAGTTCAGGAAATTCTTGTAGAAGCCGTTGTCGACCCAGACAGCCTCATAATGCTGGGTCGTCAGCCCGATAACCGGCTCCGCCAGGAGATTGACCAAGGGGATGGGGGAGATGAGCCAGCCGATGGCCGCCGCCAGCCCAGGCACGACCCACAGCAGGGTCGCGACGGCGACCAGCGTATACAAGAGGGTCGCAAGGACCCACCCCAGCCACCGGCGCTCCGGGGCGATGGCCTGGGCCAAAGCTTGGCCGTAGCGGCCTGGCGCCTGATAGAGGCCGAAAAGGGCGACGGCGATGAGGGTCAGGTGGATGAGGGAGAGACCGCCGATCTCGCGCCTCGTGATTGTCCCGAAAATCACCTGCAGCGGGTTGGAGGCAAAGGCGTCCACCGGCAGACGGAACGACATCACCCCGATCCAGAACAGCGGGAAGAGAGCGAGCAACGCCCAGAACGTTACAAAAAGGCCGGTAGCGAGGCGGAGACTGGCGGGTTGCCGGAGCGCATTGGTGGTTGTCATGCCTGTTCCTCAGCACGCCGTCCGCTGATGATCGCGCCAGGCGCGGATCAGGAGCGGAACCAACAAAAAGACGATGCCGATCATGGTCAGCATGGAGGAGGCCGAGGCGCTGGAGATCGCGCGGTTGCCGGTATCGTCGGGGGTCAGAAAATTGAAGGTCAGCCATTGCAGGGAGATGCGGTGGGCCTGGCTGGAAAAGGAGATGACCTCCTCGAACGCGCGATAGGCATCCATGAGATGGATCAGCGCGATGAACACGATCAACGGCATGAGATGGGGCACGACCACATAGCGAAGGCGCTCGAAGCGGGACGCGCCGTCGACGATGGCGCTCTCCAACGTGTCTTGATCGACGGTCTGAAGGGCGGCGTAAAACACCACGAAGGCGAAGGGGGCCACATGCCAGACGCGATAGAACAGCATCAGAATTTCGATGGTCCAGCCCTGGGCGAACATCGCGATGTTCTCGCCGGTCAGCCATTCGAGAAAGGCGGTCATGATGCCATCCCCGATGAACAGCCAGCGTATCGATAGGCCGCCGATGATCGGCGTGATGATGAAGGGGAGGAGCGAGACGAAGATCAGCGGACCGCGAATCGCCCGGACCGTGTTGTTGACCGCAAGGGCGATCAGGAGGCCCAAGCCGATGACCAGCGGCAGGGTGATCAGGGTGAAGGTCAAGGTGAAGCGAAGGGCTTTATAGAAATCGATGTTGAGCAACGCCTTCAGCCCCCTGCCCCCCTCGGCAAAGGCGCTGGCGACAACGTCCGGGCGCAGCAATGTCCAGTAAGTGTCGAGCCCGACGAAGCGCGTCTCGATCAAAGGCTTGCCGTTCTCACCAAGGATCGGGACGGTCTTGGTTTCCTCGACGCAGGTCTGTTCGACAAAGCCCGGCGTGCAGGTTTCCACGGTCACCTGCTCGAACACCTGCTGGGTCACGTAGAAACTCTGGAAGAACACGGAGATCAGCGGCAGGGCGATGAACACCAGCATCAGGGCAAGCGATGGGGCGACAAAAGCGATGAAGGTTTTGGTTTTCAAGTCTCTCCACCCCTTTGCGGTGACGTTGGCTCGGCTGCCATAGGCCCCTTTTCAACAACGCTGGACCATCGAGACCGGACGATGTTGACATCGTCCGGCTTCGATCATCGGTTTACTGGATCAGCCCTTTTTCCTTAGCGGCGGTGATATAGGATTCCTCGATGTCGGCCAGCGTCTGCTCGGCGGTTTCCTCCCCGGTCAGGAAATCAGCGAGGTTGTCGCCAAGCGCCGTGTGCATCAGGCCCATTTCAGTGGATGCGGGATAGCTGGCGGCCCCGGCGATGGCAGACGCGATGGCGCCTTCAGCCAGTCGGCCGGGCTTGAATCCATCGACAAGCCAGACCGCGATATCGTTGTTGGCTGTCACCATCTCCTCATCCAAGCCCTCCATCGCGACACGGAAAGCGGCATCCGCCTCTTCATCGCTGATGTTCTTGGCGATGACGATGCCGTCCCACCAGAGCGTGGTCGCAGGCTTGCCGTTTTCAGTGATCCGCGGAGCTGCTTCCATCGCCACTTTGTCGACGACCTGGCTTTCGTCGGGATCGTCCATGGCGCCTGCGCGTGACGACCAGAGGTTGGCCATGGCGATCTTGCCCTGCTGGAACTGCTGCTGGACATAGGTGCTGTCGGCGACGAGGAATTCCGGGTCCATATAGGTGGTGAGCGCCTTCATCATCTTGAGCGTCTTGAGGCCGGTTTCATTGTTGATGCTCGGCATCTTGTCGTCACCGAAGAACGTACCGTCGAAGCCGAAATACATATTGATGAACTCCTCGGCGAGGTTCCAGCCGGTCTTGTAGGTGCCGCCGAGCGGATAATCGACAACGCCCGCATCCTGAATGACGGCAGCCGAACTCAACACCTGGTCATAGGTGCCGGGCGCTTCGAGGCCCAGTTCCTCCAGAATATCTTTCCGGTACATCAGATGCTGCGCGTTCACCATCATCGCGATCGCCATCACCTTGCCGTCGATTTTGATCAGCTGGCGCGGCGAAAGATTCTGGCCGTATTTTTCCACGAGATCGTCGAGCGGGCGGATCGTGCCTTCGTTCAAGAGTGGCACCAGCGTCGCATTGGCGACACCGCCGATGTGATAGAGAGCGGGGTTCGCCGCAAAGGCTGCCGGCTGCTTCTCACGGAATTCCTGATCCAGCTCGGCCTCGACATTGCCACATTCCGCCATGGCGTCGGTGACCGCTTTCCAGGCTTCGAAGCCGGCGGTAAGCGACTTCAGCGGCACGTCGTTTTCGAAACTGCAGGCCGCATGGGCCGACCACGGCGCCAGCAGCGTAAGGGCTGCAGCGGCAACGAATTTCCTGATCATCTCTAGGCTCCCTTGATGTGTCGGGGTTTGTTTCTTCAGGGCTGTGGATTACGTCGTGACCGCGGCCGATGCCTCCAACCGCTGTCCACTCGCGGCGTCGAACAGATGGCAGATCTCCGGCCTTACTCGAAAGCCTACGGGATCACCAATGTCGGCGCGGAACTGTTTCGGTGCTCTCACGGCGACCAGAGCGCCGCCGGCGCGCACCGTCACCATGGTGGCATCGCCCAAGAGCTCGACACTGTAGATCGGCGCCATGATTTGGCCCTCATCACCACCGACAACCTCGGAATCCTCGGCGCGAAAGCCGAGCGTGACCGGGCCATCGATCGATGAGCCGAGATCCGGAACCCGAACACCTTCAGCCTCGAAGACACCGCCGTCCAGGCGGCCCTCGATCAGGTTCATCGCGGGCGAGCCGATGAAACCGGCAACGAAGGTGTTGGCCGGCTGGTCGTAAATGTCGGTAGGCGTACCGACCTGTTGAAAGGTGCCGTGGTTCATCACCACCACGCGATCGGCCAGCGTCATCGCCTCGATCTGATCATGGGTGACGTAGATCGTTGTCACCTGAAGCTCATGCTGGAGGTTCTTCAGCTGGGCGCGGGTCGACACGCGCAGCTTGGCATCGAGGTTGGAGAGCGGCTCATCCATCAAGAAAACCGTGGGCTGTCGCACGATGGCACGGGCCAGCGCCACGCGCTGCCGCTGCCCGCCAGAGAGCTCCCGCGGGAGGCGGTTCAGGAGATCGCCAAGCTCCACCATGTCAGCGGCGCGCTTGACCCGCTCGTCATGGCTCGCCGGATCGATCTTTCGAACCTTCAGCGGAAAGCGGATATTTTCGTAGACCGTGAGGTTGGGATAGAGACCATAGTTCTGAAAGACCATGGCAATATCGCGGTCCTTCGGCTCAAGGTCGTTGACCAGTCGATCACCGATGAGAATGTCGCCTTCGCTCGGGTCTTCGAGGCCGGCGATCATACGCATGGTGGTGGTCTTGCCGCAGCCGGATGGACCGAGCAGAACCAGAAACTCCCGATCCGCAATGTCCAGACTAACGTCACGAACCCCGGTGAAAGTCCCCCAACGTTTGCTGACGCGCTTCAATGCGACCTGCGCCATGCACCGTCTACCCCCTGTTTGATAAAAGTTCGTTCAAACTGAGCTAAGGCTTTGACAATGTCCAGAGATTGACAGTTTTTGACTACGTATGCAAGAGCATGCCAAGAAGCTTCCCCCGAACTATGCGCCCGACGCACCCGGTTGTGACCGGATAGAGGAATCCAAGGGAACGGCAATGCATGACGACACTGGTCTGCGCAACAAGAGAGCCCTCTATCGAGGACTCTATGACCTAGCAGCCTCAGAGCCGGAATCAATCCGGCAACGGCTCGGTGCCGTTTATCATGAGGGAGCCGCTTGGCGCGGCTCGCATCCGCTGAACGAGATGGAGGGATTGGCCGCCATCGAGGACATGGTTTGGCGACCGTTGCTGCACGCCTTTCCCGACCTGGAGCGCCGCGATTTGATTGTCATTGGCGGCAATTATGAGGGGCGGGATTATGTGGCGGCCATGGGCCACTATGCCGGAACGTTTCGAAAGGACTGGCTCACCATTCCGGCCACAGGCCAGAGTGTTTACCTGCGCTATGGTGAGGTGCATGAAGTCGTGGATGGCAAGATCGTCCAGAGTTCCTGCCTTTGGGACCTGCTGGATCTCATCCGCCAGGCGGGCTTTTGGCCGATCGCGCCCAGCCTCGGCATGGAGGGCATGTGGCCGGGGCCGATCACGGCGGATGGCATCGTCCTGAGCGAACAGGATCCCGAAACCTCGAGAGCGAGTATCGAGCAGACGCTGGCAATGCACAGAACCCTTGCCGATTACGACGATCTGGAGCATCGCGGCCGCGACGGTCTGCTGGAGATGCCGCAAAAGGAGCACTGGCACCCGAAGATGATGTGGTACGGGCCGAGCGGCATTGGCACGGCCCGCGGGCTGCAGGGGTTTGTCGACGATCACCAGCTACCGTTCCGCATCGCCTTTCCCAATCGCAAAGGCGGCGCTCAGATCACCGATCGGGCCAAGGGCGGGCACTATATCCGGGTGGGCGACGGCAACTATTCGGTGACCGGCGGCTGGCCGAGCGTGCGTGCACAGCATCTGGGCGGCGACTTTCTGGGTGTTGGCCCCACGGGGCGCGAGGTCACCATGCGGGTGATGGATTTCTACCTTCACCACGAAGGCAGGATCCGCGAGAACTGGGTGCCGATCGACATCATCCACCTGCTGCTGCAAATGGACGTCGATGTGTTCGGCCGCATGCAGCGTTTCTTCAAGCGCGGTGAATTCTAAATTCTAGTGGTGTAAGATCAGCCGTTCCGGACATTGACCTGTTCCGTCCCGCTCCCCCGCCCAACCAGCCGATATCGTTGACATCCTCTGAGTGGTTGGACGGGGAAACGGGACGGATCGGCATTCACGATGGAATCTTCGCCGTATCTCGAACCACGATTTCGGCCGGCAGCACTGCAGCACGGCGTTTGACTTCCTGCTTTTCAATTTGTCCCAGAAGAATCGAAATTGTCGCCTCGATCATCTGATCGGTCGGCTGCGCGATGGTGGTCAGGCGATAGCCTGCCCAGGCCGCTTCCGGAACGTCGTCATAGCCGATCACCGAAACATCGTCGGGAATGCGTAGATTCAGTTCCTGACGCAGGACATCGATGACCGAAAACGCCATATGATCATTGGCAACGAACACCGCATCAGGCTTCTCCGCCTGCCCGAACATTTTTCGCGCAGCTGCAGCGGCCCCTTCGAAGGTGTAGCCGCCCACCTCTCTTGTCCAGGCAGCTACCCCTTGCTCGGCCAGGCCCTTATGGAAACCAGCTTCGCGATCGCGATTGGTGGATGAGTCCTCGAGCCCGGCAATGAAAGCGATGCGCTCATGTCCGCCATCGACAAGGTATCGCGCCACCAGCCTGCCGCCTTCGATATTGTCCGACGTCACGCTGCTGGCCGGCGATGAGGCGACATAGCGATTGAATAGAACCACCGGGATCCCGGTCTGGGCACATTCACGTGCCAGGCGCGACGACAAGGTCGCAGACGCCATGACGATGCCCTCGACCTGATACTGCATGATCTGCTGGACGACCTGATCCTGCTTACCAGGCTCGGTCATGAACAGAAGAACGTGATAGCCACGGGCCTGCAGCGAGCGGGACAGGCGTTCCAGCAGCACGGGGTAGAACTGGTTGTCGAGATAGGCGACCAGCAACGCAATCAACCTGGACCGCCCGCTGATCATGGCGCGTGCCAGCGCGTTTGGCCGATAACCGAGATCGCTTGCAGCTTTCAGAACACGCGCACGCGTTTCCTCCGCGACGCTGCCGCCAGGCGTGAAGGTGCGGCTGACGGCGGATTGCGAAACCCTGGCAAGCTTCGCAACGTCGGCTGATGTAACGGGATTTTTGCTCATCTCCCTATTGTCAGGTTTTCCATGTTCAGGTCAAAGGCGATTTTGTCTTTCATGTCCTGAAGTTGATGCCAGTGAAAAAAAATGCCCCCGGATGTCGTCTGTACCGTGACCGGCCGTCGCGTTACTCTTCGACACTGGGAAATCGGCCGGATCAAAGCTCGATGTCGAAGAACAAGCGGTTGGAGAACTTCACCTACAATGCCTCACCGGCTCGGGTCGTGTTCTACCAAGGTGCGAAAAATGCCGTGCGTGCGGAGGTGGAACGCCTTGGCCGGAAACGGGTCGCGGTTATATCGACGCCCGGCCGTGCGGCTCTCGCCGAGGAGATCGCGGGATTGCTAGGCGAGCTTGCAGTCGGCGTGCTGCCAAAGGCGGTGATGCATGCCCCGGTCGAGGTGAGCGAAGCCGTGCTGGCCGAACTGAGAGAAGCCGGCGCCGATTGCACCGTCGCGGTCGGCGGCGGCACACCGATCGGCCTCGCCAAGGCAATTGCGCTGCGTGCGGACATTCCGCAGATCGCCCTGCCCACCACCTATGCCGGCTCGGAGATGACCCCGATCCTGGGTCAGACGGAAGACGGCATCAAAACCTCGACACGGGATGAACGCCTTCGCCCGGCGACCGTGATCTATGACGTCGACCTGACGCTCACGCTGCCGCCCGGCATCTCGGCGGTTTCCGGCATGAACGCCATCGCCCATGCCATCGAAGCGCTCTATGCAAAGGACAAGAACCCGATCACCTCGATGCAGGCCCTGCAGTCAATCCAGCTGATGACGGAGGCCCTGCCGAACATCGCCGATGATCCCGCTAATCTCGAATCGCGCAGCCAAGCGCTGCTCGGCGCGTTTGTCAGCAGCTTGACCCTGGGTTCGGTCGGCATTGCGCTTCACCACAAGCTCTGCCATACGCTCGGCGGCTCTTTCAACATGCCCCACGCCGAAACCCACGCCATCATCCTCCCCCACGCCACCGCCTTCAACGAACCGGCAACAGCCGACGCGCTGGATCAGGTGAGCGATATGCTGGGTGGCAGAGGGGCAGGCCGCGGCCTCTTCGATCTGGCCAGGCGTATCGGCGCCCCTACGGCGCTAAGAGACATCGGCATGCCCGAAGACGGCCTCGAAAAAGCCGCTGACATTGCGATCAAAAATCCCTATTGGAACCCCCGCCCCTTCACCCGCGATGATATTCTGCAGTTGCTGCAAAGAGCTTATGCAGGCAGTAGCGACGGGCTGGACACCTAGAGCGTTTCCGCTTCAGGTTTCCGCGGCGCCAGGCTACTCCCCGGAGTCTTCAGCCGATGGGTGGTCTCTTGCCGTTCGGCCTCAGGGTACACATGATCCAGCCCTGAAGAAACGTGGCGCCGGACCAGCAAAGGAACTCTTCGTAGCGGGCCATGATCCGGAACAGCGTCTCACTGAAGACCATCGAGGCCGGATACTGGCCGAGATAGCCGAAATCATCGATTTCGAGGCCGGCGCGGCCCGCTGCTTTTTGGATCGCACGCCGGGTGTTCGAACGGTAGAAGGTTGGAAACGTGTCTTCCTCGGCACGCCCCTCGGTCGCTCGAACCAGTATCGGATGCAGGGCGTTCGGAACGACCCAGGCGATCAGCGAATTGTAGTCGAAAAAGTTCGGGGTCAAAAACGTGCAGCATCCGCCAGGTTTCAGGACACGGGCAATCTCCCGATAGCAGGCGTCGACGTCTCGGATATGCTCCATGACCGATTGGGAGAAAACGAGATCGACGGAATGATCGTCAATCCCCGCCATGTTGCAGGCATCGCCGCAGATAAGGGTCAGGCCGGGA
Source organism: Geminicoccaceae bacterium (assembly GCA_965204405.1). Taxonomy (GTDB): domain Bacteria; phylum Pseudomonadota; class Alphaproteobacteria; order Geminicoccales; family Geminicoccaceae; genus JANQPX01. Next base: position 816,659 of record CBDBEN010000005.1, on the reverse strand, counting down.
TCCGGGTTGGTGAAATCGACGAGATCAATGCCGATCAGGCGCTCCGCCCTGCCCTTCAATTTGGCGAGCGTGCCAGCGCCACGCCCGCAGCCGACCTCGAGCACCACACCATGAGCAGGCAGCAACCGGTCAATCTCCCGTTCGAACAGCCGAAAAGGATGCGTCGAAGGAGGAAATCTTAAGTTGATAATTTCCTGAATGGACATAACCAAAGATATGCATTCTACCAACGGCCCTGTCAAACATCGTGCCCATACCGCCATGTCGAATGATCGAGGTGGAATGCGCCTGTTGTGGATATCCTCCTGATGCGCTGACACACTAATAAGTTTCAGCTAACGGCGCACGAGCTTATTAAGTTTGCAGCTTTTTTGAACGAGCGTTATGGGTCGGTTTAAACTGATGTACTAGGGCCTTTTTTTAGCCTTATAGAGTCACCACCAGCCCGCTCCCCCTCAGCCCCCCGATATGGCCGGATCCTGTGGGTGGTTAGGAGGGGGAGGGCTGGTTCCGTAAGGTCGGAACATGCTCTGGTGTCCTGATCGTGAAGTTCGTTCGATTATCCACCACCTGGTCTGCTGTCGGAAAAATCACTCTTCATCTTTTCTTCATGATTGGGCGTCAGGATGGCTTTCTGGTCAATGAGATCCTGGGAATCCGAGCCTCGCCCCCTTCTTCCCGGCGGGCGGGCGGATTCCCAGGATCTCATGGACCAATGTCAGTATTGCCCCGGTCAGGTTAGAAAAAGGTTAAGCTGGTGAGATCGAACGAACGTCGAAAGCAGGGCACTAGCCGTTTTTGAATTCGGAACGGCGTTTTTCGATGCCGATCGGCAACCGACCGCCGTGCACCGCAGCTACATCTCGCGGCGATAGTTCGGGGCTTCGCGGGTGATGGAAACGTCGTGCACATGCCCCTCGCGGAAACCTGCCTGGGTGACACGCAGGAAGGTGCAGCCCTGCTGCATGGCGCCGATGGTGGGGTTGCCGGTGTAGCCCATCGCGGCTTTGAGGCCGCCGACAAGCTGGTGGACGATGTTGGCGAGCGGGCCGCGATAGGGCACCTGGCCCTCGATACCTTCGGGGACGAGCTTCAGATTGTCCTGAACCTCCTGCTGGAAATACCGGTCAGCCGAGCCGCGGGCCATGGCGCCGAGCGATCCCATGCCGCGATAGCCTTTGTAGGAGCGCCCCTGGTAGAGGTAGACTTCGCCCGGGCTTTCGGAGGTGCCGGCGAAAAGGGAGCCGATCATCACGCAGTCGGCGCCTGCGGCGATGGCTTTGGCGAGGTCGCCCGAGGCGCGGATGCCGCCGTCCGCGATGACGGGAACGCCTTCCTTTTTGCATGTTTCGGCGAGATCGAGCAGGGCCGCGAGCTGTGGTACGCCGACGCCCGCAACCACGCGGGTGGTGCAGATCGAGCCCGGCCCGATGCCTACCTTGACCGCATCGGCGCCCGCATCGATCAGGGCTTTGGCGCCGTCTTTGGTGGCAATATTGCCGGCGATGAACTGAACGGCGTTACTTTGGCGGCGAAGACGCTCGATCGCCTTAAGCACGCCAACGGAATGACCATGGGCGGTGTCGACCACGATGACATCGACGCCCGCCTCGATCAGCGCCGCCGCCCGCTCCATTGCCTCATCGCCCGTGCCGATCGCAGCGCCTGCGCGCAGCCGGCCCTGGTCGTCCTTGGCGGCAAGCGGGTTGGTGTCGGCTTTTTCGATGTCCTTGACGGTCATCAAACCGACCAGATTGTCATCGTCATCAACTACCAGCAGCTTCTCGATCCGATGACGGTGCAGCAGCGCGCGCGCCTCGTTGCTGCCCACGTCTTCGCGGACCGTCACGAGATTTTGCGAGGTCATCAGGTCGCTGACCGCAACGGTCGCGTCGGTGGCGAAGCGGACATCGCGGTTGGTGAGGATGCCGGCGAGCTTCTTGTCGTCGCCCTTGACGATGGGGATACCCGAGATCTTATGCTTGGCCATGAGCGCCAGCGCGTCGGCGAGCGAAGCTTCGGGCGGCAGGGTGATCGGGTTGACCACAACGCCGCTCTCGAATTTCTTGACCTGGAGGACTTCGGCGGCCTGCGCCTCGATATCAAGGTTCTTGTGAATGACGCCTAGACCACCGGTTTGCGCCATGGCGATCGCCATGGCACTTTCGGTCACGGTGTCCATAGCCGACGAGATGATCGGGATATTGAGTTCGATCTCGCGCGTGAGGCGGGTCTTGACATTCGCCTGTGCCGGAAGGATTTCGGAGCGCGCGGGCTGGAGGAGAACATCGTCGAAGGTAAGAGCTTCGCGGATCATGCTATCTCCTTGCCGCATCAGCGGCTCAACCTGGGGCTCTTGAATGGGGGCTGTATAGGGGATATCGCGGCGTTCGCCAAGGTCGATGGGCCGACCGAAGCCACCTTCCCGATCAAACTTTCGGAAAAAGCCTGGGAATCGACCGGTACAGGCCCGGCTTTACCGTTGCGATGCCCGTCTGTTTCTTCGTCTAGGCCTGCTGTCGGCAGCGCTGGTAATGCCGGCGTCCCGGCGGCGTTGGCGAAGTTCCCGGACGATCGCCAGTCTCGTCGCTTCATCGGCATGGGGCCAGATGGCGATCTCGTCGGTCGTACGCATGCAGCCCTGGCAGCGCTTGGTCGCAGGGTCCAGCGTGCAGATACCGACGCAAGGAGAAGGAATATCGATCACGCGCAGCCCCGGATGATCCAGTCCGACGATACTGTGCCTGCTCGTTCTGCGATAGGATTGTCAGCAAACGACAAGGTCATGCGCCTCCGCGACCGCGCCAGGTCCACCGCCTTGACAGCCGCCGGCCGGACGCGCAAACCCGGATGATACCAGCCGCGTCCAGCGGCCGAAGGAATGTCGAGGCGGGATCGATGGCAAGAGCGGGAAGGCGTAATCGCGAGCGGCGGGGCCGATCGCAATCGGTTGGGCAGCGGCCATGGCGCCAAGTCGAGAACAAGTTCCCGCCGGTCGAAGTCCTGAGCCCGGAGGGGCTCGAGAAAATCGAGAACGCCGCGCTGACCATCCTCGAAGAAATCGGGATGGATTTTCTTCATCCCCAGGCCCAGGAGATCCTTCGCAAAGCCGGTGCCGACGTCGATCCCGGCAGCGACCGGGTGCGGTTCGATCGCCATCTCGTGCTGGAGAGCGTTGCCAAGGCGCCTTCGGCCTATAGGCTTTATGCGAGAAACCCGCAGCATGATCTCGAAATGGGCGGGCGCTGGCTGACCTTCGGTGCCGTCTCCAGCCCGCCCAATGTTTCCGACAGGCAAGGAGGGCGGCGTCCAGGCAACAAGAAGGACTTCGACAATCTCGTCCGCCTCGGCCAAACCCTGAATTGCATCCACCTGTTCGGAGGCTATCCCGTCGAGCCGGTGGACCTGCCGCCGGCCACCCGCCATCTGGACTGCCTCTCAAGCTTCATCCGCCTGTCCGACAAGCTCTATCATGCCTACTCCCTCGGCCGCGAGCGCATTCTCGACGGTATCGAGATGGCCAGAATCGCACGCGGCATCGACGAGGAGCAGTTCCGGCGCGAGCCCAGCCTGACCACGGTAATCAACACCAGCTCGCCGCTTCGTCTGGATGGACCGATGATCGAGGGCATCATCGAGATGGCGAAGCAGAACCAGTGCATCATCATCACGCCGTTTACCCTGTCGGGGGCCATGGCGCCGGCCACGATAGCGGGCGCTCTTGCCCAGCAGCATGCCGAAGCGCTGGCGGGCATCGCGTTTACGCAGATCGTGCAGCCGGGATGCCCGGTGATGTATGGCGGCTTTACCTCCAATGTCGACATGAAGTCCGGCGCGCCTGCGTTCGGAACGCCCGAGCACGCCAAGGCGACGCTTGCCGGCGGCCAGCTTGCGAGACGGGCCGGCGTCCCCTACCGGACCTCCGGCGTGAATGCCGCCAACACGGTGGACAGCCAAGCGGCCTATGAGGCGATGATGTCCCTTTGGCCGGCGGTCATGGGCCATGGCAACATGATCAAGCACGCGGCCGGCTGGCTGGAGGGCGGGCTGACCGCCTCCTTCGAGAAGATGGTCATGGATGCCGAACTCCTGCAGATGATGACCGATTTTCTTCTACCTCTAGAGGTCAACGAGGATACCCTTGGTCTTGATGCCATCCGCGATGTCGGCCCCGGCGGCCATTTCTTCGGCACCGCGCACACGCTTGCCCGCTTTGAGACGGCGTTCTATTCGCCGCTGATTTCGGATTGGCGCAACTTCGAGACCTGGGACGAAGCCGGCGGGCCGGTCACCTTCGAGCATGCCAGCCACATGGTCGAAAAGCTCCTCGGCGAGTTCGAAGCCCCGCCCCTGGACGAGGCGATCAGCGATGAGCTGGAAGCCTTTGTCGCCAAGCGCCGTGAAGAAGGTGGCGTGGCTGCCTGATCGCAGAGAGGCGATGGTATCGCGCGCCATTTAGTCTAGAGCTTAGACCGGCTAGCCGATAACCAGCTTGCCAAAGGCCTGTCGAATAATGGGGATCGATCATCCCTGTCGTTGATGAGGGTCGACAACCATTGTCGCGGAGAAACCTGATGAAGGGTGCCGAGCTATTTGTCCGCTGCCTTGAAAACGAAGGTGTCGAGTACATCTTCGGCGTGCCGGGCGAAGAAAATATCGACGTCATGGATGCGCTGATCGACAGCCCGATCCAGTTCGTCACCACCCGCCATGAGCAAGGTGCTGCGTTCATCGCCGATGTCTATGGCCGCCTTACCGGCCGCGCCGGCGTTTGCCTCTCCACCCTTGGTCCTGGGGCGACGAACCTGGTGACGGGCGTCGCCGATGCCAATATGGATCGAGCCCCCATCGTGGCCATTGCCGGCCAGGGTTCCACGACCCGCATGCATAAGGAGAGCCACCAGATCCTGGATCTGGTGAACCTGTTCGAGCCGATCTCGAAATATTCGACCCAGATCCGCGAACCCGAAATCATCCCCGAAGTCGTGCGAAAAGCCTTCAAGACGGCGGAGACTGAAAAGCCGGGCTGCAGTTTTCTGGACTTTCCGGAAAATATCGCCGGCGCCGATGCCTCTGCCGATGCGGCCCCGCTGAAGGTGCAGTCGCCGACGCCGCCGACCGCGCCCGAGGGCAAATGCGCCCAGGTCGCCGACATGATCTCGAAGGCGGAAGCACCGGTGGTCATGGTCGGCAATGGCGTCATACGCGGCAATGCCTCCGAGACGCTGGTGGACTTCGCCGAAAAGCTGAACGTCCCGGTCGCCACCACCTTCATGGCCAAAGGCGCCATTCCGTTCAGCCATCCGCTGTCCCTGGGTGCGATCGGCCTTCAGGCCCACGACTATGTCGCCTTCGGCTTCGACAAGGCCGATCTTGTCATCTGCGTCGGTGTCGACATGGTCGAGTATCACCCGCGCCTCTGGAACCCTGACCGCAACAAGAAAATCATCCATATCGACGAGAGCCCGGCCGAAGTCGACCAGCACTACATTCTGGAGGCGGGCGTGATCGGCGAGATTGCCGACAGCCTCGGCCGCATCGCCGGCAAGGCCCGGCGCCGGGCCGATGCGCCGCTGCATAAGCTTCATGATGTCATCGAGAGCGAGATCGGTGAATATCGGGACGATACCGCCTTTCCCGTCAAGCCGCAGAAGATCATCTGGGATCTGCGCGCCGCCCTCGCCCCCGAGGATATCGTGATCTCCGATGTCGGCGCCCATAAGATGTGGATGGCCCGCATGTATCAGGCCGAAGCGCCCAACACCTGCATCATCTCCAACGGCTTCGCCTCCATGGGCATCGCGCTGCCCGGCGCCATCGCGGCGAAGCTCGCCAAGCCGGACAGCAAGGCCGTTGCCGTCTCCGGCGATGCCGGCTTCATGATGAACAACCAGGAGATCGAAACCGCCCTCAGGCTCGGCCTCGATCTCGTCGTCCTGATCTTCACCGACAGCAAATACGGCCTGATCGAGTGGCACCAGAACCGCCATTTCGGCCGCGCCACCGGCATCGGGTTCACCAACCCCGACTTCGTCAAATTTGCCGAAAGCTTCGGCGCCAAGGGCTACCGGGTCGAACAGACCGAAGACCTGCTGCCGACATTGGAAACGGCACTCGCCGACGGCACCGTCTCGATCGTCGACTGTCCGGTGGACTATTCGGAGAACATGAAGCTGACGGCCAAACTCGGGAACCTGGTCTCCCCGATTTAGTAGAATGCCTGCAATATGAGGACATGCCGCGCCGCGCTTGGTGCCGTCCGGGACGATTGGCGCGGTCACACCCTCCAGGCTAGCGCATTATCCGGGATAGATCGATCCAACCCTCTCCCCCACCCAACCAACCGCAGGATCCCGATCATATCGGGTGGTTGGCGGGAGAGAGGGCTGGTTCCGTTTGATCGGAAAAAATGCTCTAGGCGGGTGCTGGCGCATGCATCCGTCCATGCCGTTCCAGAAGGTCGACGCCGAGCTGTTTCAGAAAATGGAGATGGTCGATGAAGATCCAGTTTTCCGCCAGCTTGTCGCCGTCCCGGCGGTAGAGGTCGACGATACGCATGTCGGCATGGTTGTCGCTCTCCGATAACAGGCCGAGATAGCCGCCGGTCGACCGCATGGTCATGCTGGGATAACCGAAGAAGCCGCCGTAGTTGCCTTCGCCGATGCGGGTGACGTGGCCGTTGTGGATGATAAAGTCGAGGCCCTCTTCGAAGGGGCGCGTATGCCCTTTGAGGTAGCCTTCGAACGTATAGGAAGCGCCGATCCCCGCAGGGCCCCACCAGAGCATATCGTCATGCCAATCGAGCTTCAGGTCCTCGACGGTGGTCTTCACGCCGGTGGCGACCAGCCGATCGATCATGCGGATGATCAGATCAAGCGTCGCCTTACCTTCCTCGGGCGGATGCGAATCGAAGAGAAGGCCGTCCTGGCTCTGCGGACCCGGTGTGATGGTGACCACGCCCGTCGCCTCGGGAATGACCCGGCTGCCGGCCTGGATCATCACGTTCATGATGTCGAGATGCAGCGCGCTTTCAACGATCTTGTCGCCTTCAACGCGGTGAAAGTCCGCGTAGCGCAGAAAGTTCATCTTGTGGGTGGGCTCAAGTGTCAGCCAGGGGCCATGAAAATGGCCGAGAAGGTGGCCCATGGAACAGACCCAAGTGCTTTCCTCGCCATCGACCCTGTTCAGGCCGGCAAAGAAAATGTTCTGGCGGCGCTGGATCGGCGAGAACGCGGATTTGTAGGGCGCCCAGAAGGTCGCCGCAACGTCGTCAGCCCCGGTCAGCTGGTTGAAAGGATAGCTGCCTCGCCAGAGATAATCGGTGGCCGTATGCCGCCTCAACACATCGGCTGATGCCTCAGGGGCCACGGCGTCCAGATCACGGTAGAAATTGCGCACCAAGGCTTTTGCCTGCTGAAGATCGGGCATGTTCGGAAGGCCTCCACGAAAACGCATACATATGCGATCAGTATGCGCCGCTTGGCAGGCTTCGCAAGGGCCTCTGCACCACTGAAATGGCATGTGATCATCATTTCATGCTATTTTATCAATTTCACAAGGAAAAATAAGATATTCAGGACGCCAAAAAGATAAATGTTGCAAACCCCACCGATTTCGACAAAGAATACGTATGCGTACACAAGCAATGAATGAGGGGCCCGTGACTGCGGAAAAACAACCGTCACCGAAAAAAACCACATCGGAGAAACGCCGGGCCGCGGACGAACCGCCGTCGAAAGACGATGCGGCCCACCTTCGTTTCGTGCCGCTTTACGACCAGCATATGCCCGAGGATTTCTCGATTTCGCTCGAAGCCTATCGGCGCGGCGGCACCAGAGGGTTTCTCGACCAAGCGCCGGATCATGTCGTCAGCCAGCCGATGCGCGGTTTCGAGCCGCAATACCGAAACATCGTCGACTATATCGTCCGCATCACCCATCGGATCTGGGAAGAGAAGGACATCGGCTACATCTACGACACCTACAGTCATGATTGCCGTGTCTGGGATGATGTCGGTCTGCAATATGGCCGGGACAAGATCGTCGCCGATACGGTGCACACCAACAACGCCATCCCCGACATACGCCTGGTGGCCGATGAAGTCGTCTGGGGCGGCAATGAGGATGTGGGCTTCCACACCTCGCACCGGACGATGATCCACGGCACCAATACGGGCTATTCCCGTTTCGGCCCGCCGACCGGCAAGCCGCTTCGGCTGCTCTGCATCGCCAACTGCGTCGCGCGCGACAACGAAATCTACGACGAGCATGTCGCTTACGATACGGCAGCACTCATTCAGCAGATGGGGCTGGATGTGATCGAGACGGCCAGGCGTGTGGCGGCAATGCGGCCAGACGGGCCGTTCGCCCCGAATTTCGAGGCCAGCGAGCCCAAGCGCATGGATGGGCAGGCCGTTCCACAGCGGCACCCTATTCCCGATGTCGTCGACGGCAATGTCCGGGAGTTCGTTCAGGCCACCTTCGAAACTATTTGGAACCGTAGGAATTTCGGCGCGATGGATCGGGTCTATGCGCCATCGGTGGTGTTCGAAGGATCGACCAACCGGGTCTATCGCGGCGTCGGCCAGCTCCGATCGCATATCCTCTCGATCGTGGCGATGTTTCCCAATATCAAGATGTCGGTGGACGATCTTTACTGGATAGGCAATGCGCGGGACGGCTATCTGGTTTCGATCCGCTGGGGTGGCGTAGGCGCCCATCGCGGCTACGGCGCCTATGGCGAACCCACCGGCCGGGAAGCTCATTGCTGGGGCATCACCCAATGGCTGATCAGGGACAATCGGGTGCAAAAGGAATGGACGGTTTTCAACGAATTCGGAATCCTGATGCAGATACTCGGGGAACGCTGAGCGAACCAATTTGCAAATCAAAAAGGGAGGTTGATATGAAACTCAAAACGACATTGGCGGCTGCCGCCATCGCGCTGATGCCGACGGGTGCTTTCGCCGCTTGCGAGGTGGACGGTGCAGGCGAAGTCAACGTGATTTCCAATTTCTTCGAGACGCTGGAACTCATCGCCGGCAAGATGAAGGAATGCGAGAGCGGCGATGTGACCATCGACGCCAAACTCACCACCGAGCATCGCCAGGAAACCGAAAAGGCGTTCGCTGCCGGGACCTCGCCCTTCGATGCAGCGGCGGTCGCCAACAGTTCGATCACGCTCCTGCAGGCCAAGGGACAGCTACGCCCGCTGAACGACCTGGTCGAAAAGTATCGCGATCAATACAACATCGAAGATCAGATGCTGATCCGCTTCGGGGACGACGTCGCGGCGATCGCGTTCATGGTCAATGCGCAGCATTTCTTCTATCGGAAGGACATTTTCGAGGAAAACGGCATCGAGGTGCCGACGACCTATGACGAGCTTCTGGCCGCAGCCGAAACGCTTAAAGGTGCTGGCATCGAACATCCCTTCGGTGCGGCCTTCGGCAATAGCTGGGAGCTGGCGAACGAGTATGTGAACCTGCTGCTTGCCAATGGCGGCGCGCTGTTCGATCCGGCAACCTCCGATGCGGCTTTCGAGGGGCCAGAGGCGGTCGAGGCGCTGGAGACGCTCGGTGCAATGTTTGCCTATATGTCGCCGAACTCGATGTCGATGGATTTCGGCGACGTTAAGCGCCAGCTACAGCAGGGCGACGTCGCCATGGCGATCCTCTGGGGCGACCAGGCGCCGACCATGGATGACGAAGAGGAAAGTACGGTGGTGGGCAAGATCGGCTTTGCCCCCGCGCCGACCATGATGGATGGCGGTGCGCCGGCCTCAACCTTCTGGTGGGACGGTTATGTGATTCCGAAGAACCTGGACGGCGATCCTGACCTGACCTTCCAGGTCATTATGCACGCCCTAGGCGAGCAGACTGTAACAGAGAACAACGATACCACCCTTTGGATCCGGTCCGTCTACCAGCCGACCGACTATACCGGTGCGATCACCGAAACCGTGATGCAGGGCGCGCCGCCCTACCCGATGAACCCGCAGGCATCGCTCGCCCACTCCGCCCTTGGCGACAATATTTCCGACTTTATCGTCGGCAAGGAAAGTGCTGAAGAATCACTCGCCGATGCGGCCGACGCCTACCGCAAGGCTGCCCGAGATCAAGGCTTGTTGAAGTAGCCCGCATTTTGCCGGTGCTGGTCCGAAACAACCAGCACTGGCGCCCCATTTCTCGGGCACTCAGCCGATGACGCGATCAAGCTTCTTTGCCTTTGTGGCCCCCTCGGTCACCTCGATGCTGCTGCTGATCGCCCTTCCCCTCGTTGCGATCGTCTATCTGGCGCTGTACCAGTCCTTCGTGCAGACCGAGCTCAAAGAGATCACGACGGAGGTTCCCCTCTTCGGCAACCAGACCCGTGAGGTCACTCGTGTCGTGCCGCAGCCGGTGCTCGATGAGGACGGCAACGCGGTGCAGGTCTGGAATTATGTCGGCGGCGACAATCTGAAAAGCGCTGTCGAGATCGACGGGCTGGCAGATATTCTCGCCGATGAGCGCAGCTTTACCTCGCCAGGTGACCTCATGGCGCAGCTCTACCGCGAGATCAGCAATGTCGATTTCTGGTCAGCGCTGGAGTTCACGCTCCTCTACACGTTCGCGACCACGCCGATTATTTTGATACTTGGCCTGGCATTGGCCCTTGTCGTCAATCGCATCACGCCCCGCCTTCGTGGCACGGTCGTCTTCGTCACGCTGCTACCGATGATCGTGACGCCCGTGGTGTCGTCGCTCGCAGTCTACTGGCTGTTTCTCGACGGCGGGGTGATCGCGGCCCTTCTCGAATCGGCTGGCTTCGGCCGTTTCTACTTTCTTGCCGACCAGGTCACCATTCGTACCGTCATCATCGCCTATGGCGTTTGGTTCGCGACACCATTCTCCTTCATCATCCTCTATGCCGGGCTGCAAACGGTGCCATCGAGCGCCCTCGAAGCAGCCGTGATCGACGGCGCCACCACCTGGCAGCGCCTCCGCCACGTCATCATTCCTCACCTATCGCCGCTTTTAGCGGTGATCACGCTGATCCATGTCATGGACAGCTACCGCGTGTTCGAGCCGATCCTCGTGTTCGGTTCGAGGGTCTTCGCCAATTCAGTGCAATATCTGACCTATTACACCTTGGTCTTCGAGGACAACATCCACAAAGCGGCGGCCTATTCGATCCTGACGGTGGTCGGTGTCGTCATCCTCTTGATCCCGGTCATCATCCGCACCTATCGCGATCAGAGATCCGGCCTATGAACCAAGCCCCCCTCTCCCCGATCGCACGCTTGTTCTCCGGCCTCGGGCTTTGGGTCTGGCTCTTCATTGCGGCCGCGCCCTTCCTCTGGATGTTTCTGATGTCGGTCAGAAAACCGGTGGATGCCTTCTCCACGCCGCCGAAGCTGTTCGCACCCATCACGCTGGAGCATTTTCGCTACATCTGGATGGAGGATGGCTTCTGGCTTTATGCCCTGAACACCACCATCGTCACGGCACTGACCATGGCGGTGTCGCTCACCATCGGCTGTCTCGCAGCCTATGCACTCTCCCGTTATCGGGGCTCCGTCGGCTTTTGGCTTTTAATCGCCGCCCTGATCTTTCGCGCCATGCCCCATGTCGTGCTGCTCACCGCTTACCGCCCGGCCTTCTTCGGGCTCGGGATCTGGAGCCGCTACGAAACGCTGATCATGGTGCTGGTGGCCATCAACCAGCCCTTCACCATCTGGATGCTGCGCGCCTTCTTCATGAGCATCCCGACCGAGCTGGACGAAGCGGCCATGGTCGACGGCTGCACCCGCTTCGGCGCGTTTCGGCGTGTGATCATCCCGGTGATGTGGCCGGGCATCGTCACGGCGGGGCTGTTCTCCTTTCTTCTCGCCTATAACGACTTTCTGATTTCCAGCCAGCTCATGAATGGCGATATGTCGACCATGACCGCGGCCCTTGCCAACTATATGGGCCAGAATCAGAGCGCGGCGCGCCTCATGCACGGCATCGCCGGCGCGGTCTCGATCACCATTCCGATCATCATCCTCGTCTATGTGTTTCAAAAACAGATCGTGGCCGGCATGACCGCCGGCGCAGTCAAAGGGTAAAGCTGCGAAAGGAGAAAATATGTCGGCGGAGTACAATCTCAAACTAGTGCAGGACATGTACGAGGCGCTGAATGCCCAGGACCTCGAAGCCCAGGGAAAATTCTGGCATGAGGACATGGTCTGGCACGGGCCTCCGGGCTTCGGCACCATCCTTGGGCTTGAGGGGTTCAAATATGACGTGCTGGCGCCCTTCTATAAGGCTTTCCCCGATTATCACGTTTCCCATGACATCGAGTTCGCCAATGACCATTGGGTCGCCGGAACCGGCTATCTGCGCGCCACCCACCAAGGCCCCTATCTTGGGCTCGCCGCCACGGGAAAGCCGGTAAAGATGCGCTTTTCCGACTTCTGGCTGGTGGTCGACGGCAAGCTCAAGGAGAACTATGTGATGGTCGATCATGTCGACACGTTCAAGCAAATGGGGGTAGACCTCCTGGCGGCCATTCCCAAGACATGACGGACCGTCCATCGGCGGCTCGCCGGCAAGGCTAGGAAGAACGTGCGAAGGAAATCCAAGGTCACGTCTGTGGATGTGGCGAAACTTGCTGGTGTTTCTCAATCGGCGGTGAGCCGCGCCTTTTCCCGCGTGCCGACCGAATCGGGTGTCTCCGTAGAGGCCCGAAAGCGCATCATGCAGGCGGCCAACGAGCTCGGCTACCGCCCGAATGCGCTCGCCCGCTCGCTGATCACGCAAAAATCCAAGATGGTCGCCCTGCTGTTCAGCTATCTCGACAACCAGTTCTATGCCCTGGCACTGGAGAGGCTTTGTCTCGAGCTGCAAAAGCAAGGCTATCACGCGCTCGTCTTCATGATGCCGGATACGAATGAAGGCGTCGACGAGACCGTCTCCGAGCTTTTGGAATATCAGGTCGACGGCATCATCACCGCGTCCGTCGAGCTGTCTTCATCCCTTTGCGAATTCTGTCTGGAGCAGAACATACCGGTGGTCATGTTCAATCGCGTACAGGACGACGATCGCCTCTCCAGCGTCACCACGGACAATGTGGCCGGCGGGCGGCTCGCAGCGATGCACCTGCTGGAGACCGGCCATCGGAAAATAGCGCTGATGGCAGGCTGGCAGCGAGCCTCGACCAACCGGGACCGCGAATTCGGCTTTCGCGCAGAACTGCAAGCCCAAGGCGTGGAGCTCACCGACTACGCCATTGGCCATTTCCACCTCGGCAAAACCCGTGAGGCGACACGCGCCCTGCTGGACAAGCCCGATGCCGGGCGGCCGGATGCTGTGTTCGTCGTCAACGACTACATGGCGATCGAGGCCTTGAGTTTGATCCGCGCCGAACTACGGCCTCCGCGTGCCTGAAGACATGTCTCCGTGATCGGCTTCGACGACATCCCACTTGCGGCCATGCCGGAATTCTCGCTGACGACCCTTCGGCAGCCGATTGATCAGATGGTGCCGAACGCTATACGCTTGATGGTCGAAGCCATCGACAATGCCGATCCCGCCCCGGAAAAACTCGCCCTCGTTCCGACGCTCATCAAACGTGGATCGACGATCGCCAAGTAAGGGCAATGACGGCCCTCAAGAGTCCCAGATGGCGCCGAAGGCGGGGATGCCCTGCCGTTCCATCGCTTCGACAACGCGGCGGGTCAGCTTTTGATTGGAGATGCAGATCACCGCTTCGCCATCGAACGATTGGCAGGCGTCGAAGGCCAATTTGGCAAGATCGGGTTTGCCCTTGGCATCGGTATCCCAGATGACGGCATCGGGGACTGCCTTCAGGATTTCGTCGACCAAAGCGTCGCCATAGGTCTTTCGCGGGTTGCGCGTCGCCCAGATCAGATGGATGGGAACGTCCTTCGCCAGGAGATGCGGCATTACCGGACCGATGCCGCTACCGGTTGCGATATAGACGACGCGCTTGAACAGCACCTCGATGCGGGCAACGCCGGATGTCGTGATGCCCTTCACCCAGACATGGGACGGCGTGTCGTCGATGAACTTGCCGGTCCAGTCGCCGGCTCGGGAGATGATCAGACGGTAGCCGTCCTCCCCCGGCGTCGGAATGTTGGCAAATGAGTGCCATTCCAGAAGGGGGTTGCGGCTGATCGAGTTGGAGGAGCCGGGGAACGGTGTGTCACCGTAATTGAAGCGGACGATCGCTGCGTGATCGGAGGGTTTCACGATCTCTATCGGCACCCGCTTTAGGCGCAGCCAGGGAAGCAGAATGCTGATGGAAATGATCACCAGCAGCCAAAAACCGGCCGACCCGATCAAGGCGTCGCTCAAGGAAACATCACCGCGGATATCGTTGGTGAACGTCACCATGCCGGCCCAGAAGAGGATGAGCGCCGTCCAGCCGCCAAAGCGATGCACCCGCTCGAACGCGTCGTGAAAACGAGCGCGAATCGGCGCGTGCGCCATGGTGAGAATGCCGAGAAGAAGGGCGAGCAGTGTATAGTTCAATGCGAGGGAGATTGGGGACCAGCCCTGCAGACCGTTAACGGCGTGATAGGTCATCGATCCAGTGAAGATCAGGAACCAGATGCTGCCGGCGACCGCCCCGCCGCTATGCAGCCCGCCATGGTGATAGACCTTGCCGCACGCCCAGCGGACCGAGAGCGGCCAGCGTGTCGAAGGGCGCGTTGCCAGCCAGAACAGGAGATTGATCACATATTGCTGTCGTACCAGGATTGAGAGCGCAAAATTGCCGACCACAAGGGTCGAGATCATAGCGAGGTCGATGCCGCCGATCTGCCACCAGCCGAGCTCGAAGAAGCCATAGGCGACCATCAGCGCGTTGGCGATGAGGACCAAGGCGCCCAACCGGTAATATTGGGAAAAGCGAGGATTGGCGGCAAGGCGCCTCAAGAAACCGGGCTGCTTGTCTTCTTTCCCCGCGCCTATTGACCCTTGTTGAGCCGACGGCAACGGCAGGTCAGAGGCGGCACCTTGGATGGAAACCGCTTTTAGCCGGTGCCTGCAGAGGTTCCGCTCCCGGCGACGCTGGCGTTTCGAGGACAGGTCGTTGAAGGGGAACTTCGGCGAGAGGCGCCTCCATGCTTGCGGTTGAAATCTTCATACCGCTGCCTCCTGCCGCCCGATGCATATTTCTTGCCGCCTCGCCACGGCAAGCTCCAAGAGACGGCGCTTATCGACCTTGCCACGGCTGGTTCGGGGTAACGCATCGAGAGCGATGATCATCAAAGGCTTGCAGTAATAAGGCAGAGCGTCCGCGATCCCCTGATAGGCAGCATCGATATCGACATGGGCGGGAGAGACGAACGCCGCCAGATAGCGGTCGTTGAACTTGAGTGTTACCGCCTTGCAGCAGCCATCGATGGTCTCGAGCACGGTCGAGACGGAATCCAGTTCGACCCGAAAGCCGCGGATCTTGACCTGATCGTCGACCCGCCCGAGGTGCTCGAGTTCGCCGTCCTGCGTCCAGCGTCCAAGGTCCCGGGTGTTGAACATCATGCGCCCGCGACCCAGAAACGGATCGGGTCGATACCGTTCCGACGTGAGGGCTGGATTGCCGATATAACCGGATGTTACGCAATCACCTCCGGCCCACATCACACCGGTTTCGCCAATACCGACAGGCTGAAGGTTTTCATCCAGGACATAGACGGTGTTGTTGGGCGTCGGCCGTCCGATGGTCAGCCGCTCATCGCTCGGATGATGGTGATGCATGGTGTTGACGATCGTCGTTTCGGTGGGGCCGCATGCGTTGAAAAAGGTGCAAAATGCGGCCCATTTATCCGCAAGAGGACGCGGGCAAGGCTCGCCGGCCACAGCCACGGTTTTGGCCCCCTGGCACCGGCTGGCATCAATCGCACACAGGATTGACGGCGTGGCGATGATCACATCGGCCTTTCTTGCCGTTTCGGTGAAATCGGTTTCTCGGATCAGCAACGTTGCGCCATTGCACAGGCAGCCTAGGATTTCCCATGCCGCCATATCGAAGCCGATATTGAGAAGCTGGGCAACGCGTATGCCGGGGCGCATGCCAAGATCGCCAGGTGCCGTCAAAAGAATGTTCGCGACATTGCGATGCGTGACCTGCACGCCATTTGGCTTCCCTGTCGTCCCGGATGTGAAGAGAACAAAGCAGCGATCATCCGGATCGACAGCGGTGGAACATCGAATGTTGACGACATCCAGCCCCTGCTCGGCAAGAGCAAGGTCGATCTGAATGACGCGATGACGACCGGATACCGGCACGGCTGCTGCCTGATCCGACGTTGTCAGCACGACCGTTGCAGATGACTGCTCGATGATCTGTCCAAGCTGCCGTGTCGGTACGATTTTCGTATCCTGCGGTACGTAGGCAGCGCCCGCCTTCAGCGTCGCTAGGAGCCCGATCACCATCGGGATCGAGCGCCTGAGGAACAGACAGACCGCGTCTCCCGGCTTGACGCCGCTCCGAACCAGAATGGCGGCAAGACGGTTGGCTTCCCGATCCAGCCTGCCATAGGTCATCAAGTCGCCCGCGTGTTCGACTGCGGTCGCCTCGGGGTTTGCTCCTGGCAGCCTCTTCAAAGGCGCGATGCAATTGAAGATATCTTGGCCTGGCTGAAGGCCCGCACCCGAATGCGGAGAACTTCAGATGTTCGTCGAAACCAAGTCCTGTCGCCGCTTTTCGCAGACTTGCCGGATTCTGCCCTCCATAGGGGACAAGCATTGACGACCGGCCGTGTCCAGGTTCCGGAATTACCGGCATCCGGGCCAGGGCTTGGTCAATGGCATGCTGTTTGACAAAGCTGACATCCTTCATCGAGCATGTTCTCCTATATTATAAATATGGCGTTATCATCATAATTTCTAATGGGAAAATTTCCCATTTGTCTATATTCAAATAAATAACAACATCTATGATCACGAGAATATGATCAGTGTTTGATCATATTCCTGCAGATCTTGTTTCGGATGCCTCCTGTCGGGTATAAAGATGCCTATGAATAGAAGGCCTGCCTCCCATGCCGCCTGAAAAGACGGATCGTCTCCCTGACGTCTTGAAACGGCTTCTCCGCCCGTTGGCGCGTGTAATGATCGCGCGTGGGGTGACGATTACGGCTGCCGTCGAACTTCTGAAGGGCGCCATGGTGGAAGTGGCCGAGCAGAACGAGCGGGATCGAGGTCATTTGACCGACAGTCGCGTCAGTCTTCTTACCGGCCTTCACCGCAAGGACGTGAGGCGCCTTCGTCGGGGAGAAGCCCAGCCGGCAAAGCGATCATTCGAAGGGGCGTGTGCGCTCGTCGTCGCCTACTGGTCTACCGATGATCGTTTCCTGAATGCCAAAGGGAAACCCCGAAAGCTTGCCGCCATACCGGATAAAAAAAGCGCCAGCTTTCACGACTTGGTGCGCGCCGTAGGTATCGACTTGCCGACAGCGACCGTGCTCGAAGAGTTGGAAAAGACGAAGATCGTTGCTGTTAACCTGGCACGCACCGAAGTCAAGCTGCTGAAGACCGCCTATCTGCCCGATGCCTCCTCCAATGCCAGGCTGGAGGCGTTTGACAAGAACTTGAGCGCCCACCTGGAAGCAGCCAGCAGCAACCTCCTTGCCGATCATGATGAAGCCCCTTTCTTCGAACGCGCGGCTCATTTCAACAACCTCTCCGTCGAGTCGATCAGGCAATTGGACATGAAAGCCCGAAAGCTGAAACAGGCTCTCCTGGAGCAGATCAATCGGGATGCCTTGGCGTATCAGAAAGAAGACTCGAAGGATTCGAAAAATCGCCAGCGAATATCGTTCGGCGCTTATCTGCACACCACGCTACCCAATAATGATTTGACCAAAAAATCCGACAAGACGCCCGACAAGGATAGAGACGAATGATCCCGAAGACCCTCCAGCACTTTTTCAGGGCCTCGTCGTTTCTGCTGCTCTTTCTTACAGCCTGTGCCAGGCCTGATTCCATTCATCTGGCCTCCGACGAAAACGAGGGGGGCATTATCGGAACAGGTATCGTCGGGACAATCACCGAACTTGGCAGCATCTACGTCAATGGCGTTCGCGTGATCTATGACGACGACTTGAAAGTCGAAACGGCATTCGGCAAGGAAAGCCCGGCCTTGCTCGTGCCAGGCGACACCGTGTCGATCGAGGCCGTGAACGAAGGCCGGATCTTCAAGGCACTCTCGATCGAGCGCTATCGACCCATTGTCGCGCCGATAGAAGCTATTGCCGAGGATCGGCGTTGGGTCCAAGCGCTTGGTATTCGTGTTGCCATCGATGAGTCGACCAAGATCGGCATGCGGAACGATTCACGCTCGCTAGCCGTGGAGGATCTGCCCGTCGGAGCCTGGATCGCGGTCAGTGGCCTTTGGCGCGACGAGGAGGTCGTTGCCTCCCGCATCGACTTGGTCTCGACGCGAAGCCTCGCCTCAGTGCGCGGCGCCTTCACCGAAACGACCGATGGCACCAGGCGGATTGGTGGCGTCTTGATCAAGAATCTCCGGCAATCCTCCATCAAGATTAATTCCATTGCCGCTGTTCAGGGGATCATCGAGCGGGATCATGGCCAGACCGAGCTTTCCATTTACCGTATCGCCACCAAACGTTTTTCGCCAAAAATTCGCCGGGTTCTTATCGAGGGCTACGTATCGCCCGTTGGCCCGAATGGTGCCTATACGGTCTACGGTTCGGGCCTGACGTCCTACACCGATGATCAATCGGCAGCGATGCGATCGCACCGCAGCCTGTTCTGCGGCAGTCTCGATGGCGCATTCGACATCGAACAATCAATGCCCTGGCCCTCAGCTCGGGAATCACAAAAGCCGGCGGGCGATAAGGCAGATGACCGAAGATTTGAAAAGCATGCCTGCTGAGGCCCGGCCGCTGACCGGAATGTGAGAGGACGCCATGTTGCCGTCCTCTGCAAAGCTGGCGACGAGTCCGTTTTTCTATCGGTGTCAGTGCCGGTGACAACGAAGCCGGCACTGAGAGGAGCCTACCCATCCAACGCAACCGTCAGGGCACAATCGAGCATAAAAAGACCCCGACCTGACATCGCTGCCAAGCCGGGGCCGGCGCTTTGCGCCTCAGACTACTTTTTTGATTTGCCCGCTTCTGAGTTTCTCGTGGTAATCGGCAAGCAGCGCCTTGACCTTGGGCATCAACATGTAGAGGCCGATGATGTTGGCAATCGCCATGGCGAAAATCATCGCATCCGAGAAGTCGATCACGGCACCGAGGTTCATGGAGGCGCCGATGACCACGAAGACACAGAAGATCAGCTTGAACACGACCTCCTTGGCCTGCCCTTCGCCGAACATGTAGGTCCAGGCTTTGAGGCCGTAATAGGACCAGGAGAGCATGGTCGAGAAGGCGAAGAGGAGGGCGGCCAGCGCCAGGATGTAGCCGAAGCCCGAGATGTTCGAGGTGAAGGCCTTGGCGGTGAGGTCGATGCCGGTGACGCCGCTGTCCGGGACCCAGGAGCCGGTGATCACGATGACCAGCGAGGTCATGGTGCAGATCACCACCGTGTCGATGAAGGGCTCGAGCAGAGCGACATAGCCTTCGGTGACCGGGTGTTTGGTCTGAACGGCGGAATGGGCGATCGAGGCGGAGCCGATGCCGGCCTCATTGGAGAAGGCGGCGCGCTTGAAGCCCTGGATCAGCGCACCGATCATGCCGCCTGCCACCGCGGTCGGGGCGAAAGCGCCGGTGATGATCGCGCTGACACGCGGTCGGCACGGCGCCGATGTTCATCAAGATGATCACCAAGGCGGCGATCACGTAGATGACCGCCATGAACGGCACCACCTTTTCGGTGACGCGCGCGATCGACTTGATGCCGCCGATGATCACGACACCGACCACGATCGCCATGATCAGGCCGAACAGCCAGCCCTTGCCCTCGAAGAAGGGGATGATGCTGGAGACCTGGGCAAAGGACTGGTTGGCCTGGAACATGTTGCCGCCGCCGAGCGCACCGCCGATGCAGCAGATCGAGAAGAAGATCGCGAGGAACTTGCCGAGTGCGGCTTTGCCATCCTCGGAAAGGCCCTTGGAGAGATAGTACATCGGCCCGCCTGAAACGGAGCCATCGGGGTTTTCGTTACGGTAGTGGACACCGAGCGTGCATTCGGTGAATTTCGACGCCATGCCCAAAAGACCGGCGAGGATCATCCAAAAGGTGGCGCCTGGACCGCCGAGATAGACGGCGACGCCAACGCCCGCAATGTTGCCGAGACCGACCGTACCGGAAAGGGCGGTGGCCAGTGCCTGAAAGGGCGTGACCTCACCGGCGTCCTTGGGATCGAAATAATCACCGCGCACAAGCTCGATCGAATGCTTGAAACCGCGGAACTGGATGAAGCCGAAATAGAGCGTGAAGACGACCGCTGCAACCACCAGCCAGCCGACGATCAGCGGAAACTGCGTGCCGAAGAGCGGGACCGAGTAAAAGACGGTGCTGACGATCGGGTTGACGAAAGGGGCAACCGCATCACTGATCGCCTGATCGATGCCGGCTTCCTGAGCCCTGGCCAGGGTGGGGGCGAGGGTCATACCGACGGGCAGCGTGAGCGCTGCGGCAGTTGTTGTTTTTTTCATGAGAGAACCTGCTTTTCTGTAAGCTGCGGCTTAAGGAACGATCGTGACCGGTACGGGCGCTGCCTGGACCAGGGTGAGCGCCAGGCTGCCCATCAGGCGAGCCGCAATCGCGGTCGTGCCAGTGCGTCCGATGACGATCTGCCGGGCCTTCATGTTTTCGGCGATTTCGCACAAGAGCTCGCCGGCATGCCCGTAACGAACCTCCTGGGTGGCGTTGACGCCTTTCGCCTGCAGGTCCTTTATCACGGGCTCAAGAATAGCCTTGGCACGGGTGATCTCCTCCTCGCGCCGCTTATGCCGCTCGCTCAGCTCATCGGGGGTCAGAAAGCTGTAGGGCGACCATTCCAGAACATGAACCAGATGAACACCGCCCCCTGACGCCTTCGCAGACGTGGTTGCGTACTCGATGGCGCGTTTACTGGACGCCGTACCATCATAACCAACGATGGTCGTGTCTGTCATAACAAGCTTCTCCCTGAATGCCTTTGGCTCAAGATCATGTCGTCGAATTGTCACCGCCACAATCAATTAAACCAAAAAATAGCGCAAATACACCTAATTTCCTCAATTGTCTGGCGATTCGCAACCATCGCTACTTCGGCCCCGATCCCGGCGGGACCTAGTGTCCCGATTTCGAAGTTCGTTCGATTTCACCAGCTTAACCTTTTGCCAACCCAATTGGGATAAAGTCGACTCTGGTCCATGAGATCCTGGGAATCCGAGCCTCGCCCCCTCTTCCCGGCGGGCGGGCGGATTCCCAGGATCTCATGGACCACGAAAGCCATCCTGCCGCTCAATCATGAAGAAAAGATGAAGAGCGACTGTTCCGGCGGCGGAGCCAACGACGACTAATCGAACGGGCTTTGAGATTAGACCACCAGAGCATTTTTCGATCTTATGAAGTCATCGCCAGCCCTTTCCCCCGCCTAACCACACGCAGTTTTCCCACCATATCGGGTGGTTGGGTGGGGGAGAGGGCTGGTTCCGTTTGATCGGAAAATGCTCTAGCTCTCCACCTCGCCCGGCACCTTGGGCGGATCCGCGTTCACGAAATGGCTGTCGCGCTTTTGCATCAGGTAAAATTTGAACCTCGGCGTCGTATCCGTGATCACGAATTGCAGCACGACCGTTTCACCGGGCTCCACAATGCCGTCGGAAAACTCAATGCCGTCATAGGGTTCGCGGGTTTCGAAGTTATCGGAGAAGCGATCGGATGCAAACGGACGTCCCGCCTCCGAGGCCTGGCCGAAGGACAGCCCGTCTCCGAACGGACTTTCCCGGTCAATCGCCTCACGCAGCTCCAGATTGAACAACGTCCAAGGCAATGACGTGGCGTTGCGTACGATCTTGGTGACGGCGAAGCCGACGTCGTGCTGGGATTGAATGCGATTGCCGAATTGCGGCCGCATGCCGCGCACCACCAGCACAGCCGGGCCGTGGTCGGTGATCTCCTCGACGAGAACGACCGGATCCTCGAGCGTTCCCGTTCCCCACCCATCGAGCAGACGAACGCCGCCCAACTCATCACTGAACGTCAACCCTCCCAAAGCCAGCTCCTTCGCTATCGCCAAGGAAGGCGTCACCGAGATCAGAAATCCGAGAAGAAAAAGTAAGCGCATGATTCATCAATCCCTGCTGGTGCTTTGTTCTTCGGTCCGGATATCGCAGCACCTCACAAGATTGAGACGGGCGAGATCCAACCCTACGTGTACCGCCAATCCATCCGGACCGTGCCAATTCGTTCTCCTCGCATCATAGCGGCAAGACCGGCGATTTGTGGATAGGCACCCGATCTTCATGCCGTGCGGCTTGAACAGGACCCGAGCGATCCGCATCTGTTGATCACTGTTCGGCAGCTAAAGGACGGCAAAGAGACCGGCGGGTAATATGTCCTTAGGCTTTACCATCACGATCCTCGTTGCGGCCCTCGGCGTGATTGGCCTTGCCAATTGGCGCGAGCGTCGTCCAAGAGAAATCGACAACACCCCCCTCCTGTCCTATCCGCTGATTCAGATGGTCGCGATCGTCGTTGCCATCCTGATGATCGCCCATCTTGTCAGCCTGCTCACCGGCCAGCAGCTTCATGGACGTCGAATGCCTTGATTCCGTTGATTTTCAGACAACCGCCCGTTGCCAGGATGACGTCTCGGCCCTAGCATGCGCCGCTAAAGGCGACGGCTGAGCATTTCGACCTCCCTCGCCGGGAGGTATCCAACCTCATCGTTGAGTAGAGCCTGTCTGGAATATTTCCGAATGGGCTCTTCTGAGAATGCCAAGCGCGTGCAGCCTGTTGATCAATCAGCATGACGGGAGACGACGATTGTATGCGATGTTGCGGGGGCCAGGCAGCCTCTCCTACCTTAAAGCCGCCCTTTGGAGCCTGAGCATTCCGATAGCGATGGCTACAGGCATTCCCGCATCGAAAGCGCAGACCCCAACGGACTTCGCAGCGCCGACGGGCGATCCCGCCATCATCTCCGCAAACGCGCGCCTGGAGCTTTTGTTCGACGATGCCTGCTTCACCGAAGGGGTGGCCGTCGCCCCCGACGGGCAGGTGTATTTCAGCGACATCACCTTCACCAGCAGCTGCCGCTATGGCGATGTCGACTTGCCGCAGGCCGGCATTATCTGGCGCTATGACCCGGCGACCAAGGAAACCTCGGTCTTTCGCTCACCAAGCGGCATGTCCAACGGGCTGAAGTTCGATGCCGCCGGCAATCTGGTTGCCGCCGAAGGTGCCGATTTTGGCGGCCGCCGGGTCACCATCACGGACATGACCACCGGCCGCGCGCGAATCCTCGCCGGCATGTATGACAACCAGCCGTTCAATGCTCCGAACGACATCGCGATCGATATCGAGGATCGGATCTACTTCACCGACCCCCGCTATCTCGGCCATGAGCCGGTGATGCAGCCCACCATGTCGGTCTACCGGGCAGACCCGGACGGCACCATCGCCCGTATCGTTTCGGATGCCGGAAAACCCAATGGCCTTTTGGTGTCGCCCGATCAGTCCACTCTCTATGTGGTCAGCAACGACAATGGCGCGCTTGATTTCACGCGCCTCGGCGAAAACGAGGTAACCCAGCGCGGTCCGATGGTGATCTGGGCCTATGATCTAACTTCGGATGGCACCGTCGGTGAGCGCCGGGAGTTCGTGAATTTCGCGCCTTTCGACAGCGCCGATGGGCTGATCGCCGACGTTCAGGGCAATGTCTACGCCGCCGTCCGCCGCGCAGATGCCCCCGGAATCTATGTGTTCAACACCGAAGGCAAGGAGCTTGCCTACATCCCAACCGGCGACATTTTGCCGACCAACCTCGCCTTTGGCCGCGGTGAGGATGCCAATCTGCTCTACGTGACCGCCGGCGGCTCGCTTTATCAGATCAGAATGAACACCGAAGGTTTTCATTTGCCTTCTCCTTGACCTCGGTCATGATCAGAAGAACCGCCGAATGCAGACAGGGAGGCTTGGCGCTTTGAAGATCACCGCGATCGAGACCATTCAGCTTGACGAATTTCCCAATCTTCTCTGGGTTCAGGTTCATACCGACCAGGGCCTGATCGGCCTCGGTGAGACTTTCATGGGCCCGGCCTCGGCCGCCGCCTACATCCATGAACAGGCGGCTCCCCGCCTGGTGGGGAGCGACCCTCTCCTCATCGACCGGCACTCCAGAACCCTGCTCGATGGCTATCTCGGCTTTTCCGGCAGCGGTGCGGAAATGCGCGGTCTCTCGGCGATCGACATCGCCCTTTGGGATATTTTCGGACAGGCCACCGGCCAGCCGATCCACCAGCTCCTGGGCGGCCTGTCCCGCGATAGCATCAGGACCTACAACACCTGTGCCGGCTATCGCTACGTGCGCAACAGCGTCGGCCAGCTCACCGACAATTGGGGTCTCGACGGCGTCGAGGGGCCTTATGAGGATCTCGATGCCTTCCTGAACCGTGCGGACGAACTCGCCGAGAGCCTGTTGGAGCAAGGTATCACCGGCATGAAGATCTGGCCGTTCGACTACGCGGCCGAGGCTTCGAACGGCCTCTACATATCATCCGCTGACCTAAAAAAAGCTATCGAGCCCTTCGAGAGAGTTCGAAAGACCGTCGGCGACCAGATGGACATCATGGTCGAACTCCACAGCCTTTGGACACCTCGTCCGGTCAAACAGATATTTCGGGCCCTGGAGCCGCTCGACCCGTTCTGGTTCGAAGACCCGATCAAGATGAACAACTTCGATGCGCTTGGCGAGCTTGCCGCCTCCACCCATGTGCCGATCTGCGCCAGTGAAACCGTGGCCACCCGTCCGGTCTTTCGCGAGATGATGGCCAAGCACGCAACCGGCATCGTGATGCTCGATCTCTCCTGGGTCGGCGGCATCTCCGAGGCCAAGAAGATCGCCACCATGGCCGAAGCCCACCACTTGCCTGTGGCCCCCCATGACTGCACCGGCCCTGTGGTCTTCGCCGCCTCTTGCCACGTTTCGCTGAACGCTACCAACGCGCTCATCCAGGAAAGCGTGCGCGCCTTTTACACGGGCTGGTACAAGGAGCTGGTCACCGACATTCCGGACATCAAAGACGGCTATATCTATCCGCTAAATGGTCCGGGCCTTGGCACCAAGCTCCTCCCTGATATCCTGAAGCGTAAGGATGCCACCATCCACAGGTCGAGCGCGACCTGACCGTCGACTTGCCGGTGTGGTATTCTGGAGGCTATGGGCTAACAACAAAGTAGCAAAAAATGCTCTTGAAAGACAAAGTTTGTGTCATCACAGGCGGCGCTTCGCCCCGCGGGCTCGGCAAAGCAAGCGCCAAGCTCATGGCCGAGCACGGCGCACAAGTCGTCATTCTCGATCTGGACAGGGACGCTGCGAATGCCGCGGCCCGCGATACCGGTAAAAGCAACTACGGCATCGCCTGCGATGTCACCGATCTCGGCGCCTGCCGGGAAGCCGCCGAGACCATCCTCGAGCATTCAGGGCGGATCGACGTGCTGGTCAACAATGCCGGCATCAGC
Organism: Geminicoccaceae bacterium; assembly: GCA_965204405.1. Taxonomy (GTDB): domain Bacteria; phylum Pseudomonadota; class Alphaproteobacteria; order Geminicoccales; family Geminicoccaceae; genus JANQPX01. Next base: position 791,029 of record CBDBEN010000005.1, on the reverse strand, counting down.
CAGCCCCTGAAGCTGATGGACATCGGCCAGGAAGACTATGACGCCGTGCTCGACGTCTCGCTCCGCGGCACCCTCAACATGTCCCAGGCCGTTACGCCGACCATGCGCAGCCGGCGCGCCGGGGCGATCATCTGTATGGCATCGATCGCCGGCCAGCAGGGCGGCGGCATCTTCGGCGGGCCCCACTATGCGGCCGCGAAAGCCGGCGTCGTCGGCCTCGCCAAGGCGATGGCGCGCGAGCTTGGCGCTGACGGTATTCGGGTCAACTGCATCGCGCCCAGCCTGATCGATACCGACATCACCCTCGGCAAGCTCTCCGACGAACGCAAAGCCGAGATCATCGGCGGCGTTCCGCTCGGCCGGATCGGCGAGGCCGACGATGTGGCAGGTGTCGCCGTTTTCCTGGCATCGGACCTATCGGGATACGTCACCGGCGCCACCATCGACGTCAACGGCGGATCCCTTCTCCGTGGCTAGGCGGAATGTCCGGAGCGTGTCGAAGGATGAGCTTCGGGACAAGGCGAAAATGATCCGGCGTGAGGTCGTGCGCCTCACCGACATCTGCGGCTCCGGTCATTACGGCTCCGCCTTCTCTATCGCCGAGCTGCTGGCCGTCCTCTATTACCAGCTCCTCCACGTCAAGCCGGATGATCCCCAATGGCAAGACCGGGACCGCTTCACCATGGGCAAGGGCCACGCCGCGATCGGTCTTTACCCGGTCCTTGCCGATCTCGGCTTTTTCCCGACATCCGACCTTGACGACTACACCCGCCTGCATTCGCCGCTCGGCGATCATCCCGATATGAAAAAGGTCAAAGGCGCCGATTTTTCTTCGGGAAGCATCGGTCACAATTTGTCCGTGTCGGTCGGCATGGCTGCAGGCCTCAAGCTGCAGAAAAGCCCGGCGCGTGTCGTCTGCATGATGGGCGACGGCGAGCAAACCGAGGGGCAGGTCTGGGAAGCTGCGATCTCCGCCGCCCACTGGAAGCTCGATAATCTCGTCGGCCTCGTCGACATCAACGGCGCCGGTTCCGACGGCGACCCGCAGGAAACCATGGCCACCGAACCGCTTAAGGACAAATGGGCCAGCTTCGGCTGGGACGTTTTTTTGTTACAAGACGGGCACGATCTCGATCAGACATTCACCGCTCTCAACCGGGCGCTCAATGAGCCGCGCAAAAAACCCGCCGTCGTGCTCGCCTACACGGTGGCCGGCAAAGGCGTCTCCTTCATGGAGGGTACCTGGCAATGGCATCTCGGTTTCCTCGGCCCGAAGGACCTGGAACGCGCCTATGCTGAGATAGAAAACGGTATCATCGGATGAGGTCGTTGGGATGACCACCCCCTATATGGATGCGGCACGCCGCAAGACCGTCGACCTCAGCGACACGACGGTTACAGAAGAATTCGATGGTGCGTCCTGGGACATGGTGACCGCCCTCGCCTTGTCGCAGCAGCTCACGACAGGACAGGTTCTGCTCGATCTCGCTGACGCGGGCCACGATTGCCTCGTGGTCTGCACCGCCGATCTCGGCAGACCGACCCAGGTGGTGAACTTCGGCCGAAAGTATCCAGAGCGCTATTTCAATTTCGGCATCGCCGAGCGCAACATGATCGGCGCCGCCGCCGGCCTCGCAACGACCGGTATGATCCCGGTAATCTCCAATTACTCGTTCTTCCTAGCCCTCATGGGCGTGGAAAACATCCGCAACGACATCTGCTATACCGATCTGCCGGTCAAAATGGTCGGCACTCACAGCGGCATCGCCATGGGCTTTTACGGAACCTCGCACCACTGCAACGAGGATATCGGGGCACTGAGGGCGATCGCGAATTTAACTCTCATGGCTCCTTGTGACGGGAATGCCATCCGAAGCGCCCTCGAAACCCATATCGATCATCCCCACCCCATCTACTTCCGCTGCGGCCGCGGACGGGAAGCCCCGATCTACGAAACGCCCCCCGACTTCAAGATCGGCGGTTCCAACCAGCTCCGCGATGGCGATGATATTTCCATCCTCGCCATCGGCAATCTGGTAAAAGCCGCCTGCGAGGCGAGCGACGGCTTGAAGAATGAGGGCATTGGGGTGCGCGTGGTCGACATGTACTCCATCAACCCCATCGACAAGGATGCTATCCGGCGGGCGTGTAGCGACCACCGCCTGGTGGTCACGGCCGAAGAACACAACATCACCGGCGGCTTCGGGTCGGCGGTCGCCGACGTCATCGCCGAAGAAGGCCTGGGTGCCAAGCTGACAAAAATCGGCATCCCCGACGCTTACACCATCCTCGGCCCGCCGACCCATCTCTACGCCCATTATGGGCTGGACGGTAATGGTGTCGCGAAGCGCGTGCGAGAAGCCTTAAGTTAGGGATTGAATTGGAGTGGCAGCTCGAGCGCTGGCGTTCTCCGATGAGGCTGCCTCTAAAGCGTTTCCGGTTGAGGTTTAGACCGTGCCAGCCCACTCCCTCTCCCAACCACCCGCAGGATCCCGACCATATCGGGTGGTTGGGAGGGGGAGAGGGATGGTGGTGACTTCATAAGATCGAAAAACGCTCTAACTCAGGGTATCAGCGGCCTTTCGCGAGGCAGCGCTCAACCTCCCAGTTTGCTCCCTCGGCAACCCCGTCGCTCAATCGGACGGCACGGCTGATAAGGCGGATCAGGCGGCCGAAGATGGGATCACCGACGACCAGGGACGCCGCTCCCTTAAGAAGCCGGCAGCTATTCCCGACGACAGCCTCCGGCAGGGCCATCGTGGCCATCAGACACCGCGGCACCTATGCGGTGACGGCTGCTACGGCACCAGAATTCGTTTCCTGCGTCGTACGTTCCGCAGCTGCAGATGGTCGATTGGTCGTGCCGCCGGGATCGGTTTCCGCAATACTTGCCCAGGATGCCCGAAGCTCGCCAATTCTATCCAAAAGCTCATCGCAGATGGCAACATCGTCTTCAATGTTGATCGCCTGAAGGCGAAAAATGAAATGCGTGTAGAGTTGATCCAGCTGAGGGGCGATTTCGCCGCCCTTCTCGTGATCGAGGCAGCTTTGCAATGCTTCGATAATCAGCGTTGCCTTCTCGACAGCGATATAACGGTCGTTGATTCGGCGCTCGACAATGGCCGTGCTGGCAAGTCGCAAATGGCGGATGATACCGTCATAAAGCATGACGATTTGCTGGGCGGGCGGAATCGTTTCAATGGCCTGCCCATAGGCGCTCATCGCTTTTCGCATCGCCGTCATAGTGCTTTCTTACCTTTCCCGTCTGCCCGCTTGTCCATATCCCTTGATCCCGCCTATGAGGGCCGGGACAGCTTGTTCGCAGATCATGCCATTCAACTTTTAAGAAATTCTTATTGCTCCAGGCCTTCAATCCTGCGCAGCGGCTCATGAAGGGCCAGCTGGATCGGAAAAGGCCATTCGATGCCCGACAGTCCTTGTCTGCGGTAATGTTAGTTGGAGCTGCCGAAGGCGGAGTCTATTTGCGAGCGAATGCTTTCCAAAAGCGTATTCATGGAAGCAAGGGCGCTCTCCATGGCAGCGAATCGCTCGAGGAGGCGCTCGCGCTCACGTTCCAGCCGCTCGGTCATGGTATCGACCCGTGTTTGCGCAAACTCGTTCTTATCCGTAAGGTTTTCGATCTGGCTGTTGATGGCGCCGCTGTCATTGTCGAGCAACTGACCGGCAGCCGCATGGAGCTGGGCACCGATACCGACGGAGATATCAAGCTGAATACCGCTGGCCGAGGCATTTCCCGTATAGAGGACCTGCAGCCCTTCGGCACCTCCGGTGTTCACAGTGAGACGCTGGCCGTCGACGCTCACACTGCCGTCGTCGCTGCCGTCAGCAGCACCGTTGATGTTCGCAGAGACGATTTCGCCGGCCGCATAGGCGACATTCAGCGTATAGCCGCCCTTTTCGAAACTGGTGTCGTCGCTGAAGCCAACGAGGAGCACATCACTGGTCGAACTCGACAGACCGAAGGCGAAGAGATCCTTGACAGCATCCGACTGGTTGAGGAGGGCCTCGTCGAGCTTGGTCTCATCAATGACGAGTGTGTTGGCCAGAAGAGGGCTAGCGACGCTTCCCGATCCCTGAATGGTGATTCCGATCTCGGCTAGGCTCGAGAATGTCGGATCTGCCCCATCGACCGAGCTGCCGATGGCTGCCGAAAGTGCCGATCGGATATCCGAGAGGACTCTGGTTCCGGCGAGCAGGCCTTCGGTGATTTCGCCATCCTCGTCTTGAATTTCGGACTGTGCCTGGGTGTTGATGAAGGCCCGAAGTTCATTGTAGGAATCCACCACGTCGACGATCGCCGACTTGACCTGGTTCAGGTCGCTTTCGACGTCGAGTGTAATCGTGGTGCCGGCTTCAGCCTTGAAGAGGCTGAGCGTAACGCCGTCAAAAACGTCGTCGATCGTGTTGGACTGACGCTCGATCACACTGACACCGCCAATCTGATCAAGCCCGTCGACCGAGATCTGAGCATTACCGGCAGCCTGAAGCTCATTGCTGATGCTACCGAGGTTATCCACGATTCCGAGCGATTCCAGAACCGTACCGCTGCTGTCTGCGGCAATGATTGCAGCATCCGTGCCCGTCTCGTCAGCGGTCAGGGTCAGCACATGTTCAGTCTCGGAAATCGAGACGAAGCTCGCGGTCACGCCGGTCGCCGTGGCGCCATTATTGGCAGCGTTGATCTTGTCCCTCAATTCGAGCAGCGTGTCGGTGCTGTCAAGCGTGATCGATGTGCCGCTGATATCGAATGTGCCACTAAGCCCCAACGCATCCGTCGTCGCACCCGAGATCGCCCCGCTGGCGATCTTATGGGCAGAAGCTGTTTGTTGAACTTCGATCGTATGGGTGCCTGCGACGGCTCTATTGGTTGCCGTGACCCCAATGATCTCGATGGCCGATGATGGTGACTGTGTGTCCGTGCGGCTCGAAGTGGCAAAGGTGCTCTTGGCTTCGAAGATGTCGGCTGAGCCGTCAAAACTGACGCTGCCACGCAGTGAATCGACAGCGTCCCGAAGGTTGCTGGTTAAAGAGGAGATGTCATTGAGAACGGCAAGCCTGGCATCGTCGTCCGAAATCCGCTGCTCGAGGCTGTCGATGGGGATACGCTTCGCCGCGATGATACCATCGACGGCGGCCTGCGCATCGATGCCGCTGCCCAAGCCGGAAAAGGTAATCCGGCCGCTCGAGTCGACGTTGATGCTATCCAGGTTAAGGTTCGTCGCCATTTTATGATGACCTTACCAGGGCCTCGCCGCAAACATCCCGATCAGACATTTTCGGAGGAGCTTCTTTAAAACCAGCAACATGATGCATGATGATCTGAATCATGACCGGATTGATGCGCTAGGCACTTTGATCGAAAAGCGGTTCACGCAGGGCCGCATAGAGACGAAGCAGCTCATCGGAAGGGTATTGACTGACGACCTTGCCGGTGGCCTGGTCACTGACTTCGAGCACGCTGCGGCCGGACGCGTCATCATGATAGGTTTTAAGCTGCATGTTCTTGTTGCCGATGAGAGCCCTTAAGGTTTCCGCTTTCTTGAGATCCTCAGGATTGGATGCTCGAACCTCCTGACCTCCGGCCTGCCCCTGCGACACCTCCACCGGTGCCGTCTGTGCCGAATCGAGCCTAAGAGCCGGCCCATGATCCGGTGCAGACGCGGTAGCGCCTGGCGATCCCGCAGGACTGGCCGAAGGCTGGCCGGTAGCTGACGGTCTTGGCGGTGGGGCCGGGTTAACTTCCATGGGTTCTTCTTTTGTTATTGATCGTCTCTAGGGATCCGGGGAGAGGGTTCCCTCTCCCCGGCCTGATCGATTATTGCAGCAGTCTGAGCAGATTCTGCGGCATCTGGTTGGCTTGAGCCAGCATCGCAACGCCGGACTGCATGAGGACCTGCTTGCTCGAGAATTTGGTCATCTCTGCAGCAATATCCAAATCCAGCAGCGTGCTTCGCGCAGCCTCGGCATTTTCGATAGAGACGTTCAGATTGTTCGAAGCGAACTCAAGCCGGTTCTGCGCTGCACCGACATCGGCGCGGAATTCATTGAGGGTATCAATCGCATTGTTGATAGCCTCGAGTGCCGAGTTGGCCGTCGATTCAGTCGTGATATCCTGGCTTGCCAGACCGAGAGCTGACGTATTGATGGCGTCCAGGGTAAAGGTCAGCGAGTCTTCCGTTGCCGTGCCCGTGCCAAGCTTGAAGTTCAGATCGAGGGTGCTTGAACCGGTGAAGGTGTTTGATATCGCGGCAACGGCAGTTGCTGCAAAGGCAGTGTTGAGAGCGATGGTGAAGGAGCCGGCAGACGTTCCTGCGCCATCGAGCTTGACCGTGGTCGCTCTGGCCAGAGCGCCTTGCGTTCCCCCATCGACAGCTTCCGAATCGATAGTGCCGGTGTAAGTTCCGTCAACGTTGGTCGTGTCGGTCGAGGTATTGATCGTAAACGTGCCACCCGTGGCAGCGCTGGCAAAGGAAATGGTATATTCCGATGCGCCTGTCGTGAGCGGTTCCGCCAGACCTTGAGCGGTGATTGCCGAGACACCGGCTGACGGCGTGAAACCCGTGGCAGCGGTGATGGTGATCGAACCATCGAGCAACTGCGTGCCGGCAAAATCCGTATCGTCGGCAACACGATCGATTTCGCTGATCAGCGCTTGAAACTCGGTGTCGAGGAACTCTCTTTCCGTCGACGAGAGATTGCCCGAGGAGGATTGGATGGAAAGGACCTTCATCCGGGTCAGGATGTCGGAGGTCGTGCTCATGGCGCCGTCGGCGATCTGCAGCATCGAGTTGGCCTGGCCCGAATTGACGGTGGCCTGCCGAAGGCCTTGCACCTCGGAATTAAGGCGCTGACCGATAGCCATCGAGGCGGCATCATCACGCGCTGAGACAACGCGTTTACCGATCGACAGCTTGGCGAGAGAACTGGAGGCCTGAGTATCTGTCATCGCCAAGTTGCGATGGGCGACGTTGGCAGCGTAATTGGAAACAACGTTCAATGGCATGGAACACAACTCCTACATAGATGACCAAGGACAGCGGCTACATGCCGCTTAGGCCGATAGCCCGGAGGTCGAGCTTTTCATCAGCCTTGCTCAGTATAAACGGCAAGATGTTAACGAACTGCTAATGCCGCCGGAGTTCTTTGCCCGGACCATGCACGATAGAACCGGGATAGGGATGTTGAGTTCGGAGCCGCCTTGACATTGTCACGAGATAGAGTTCTTCCTCCTATGTTTTACAGGATAGGAAATCGCCTTGCTTCATGCGGGAAGTGGACGTCAATGTTGGCAAACGAGAAAAAGCGTTGGGAAGGTGAGAGGTGTTTCGCCCGGCGGGATAGTTGGCCTCTAATCGGTTATCGACAAGTGGATAATGCCGGCGAGTTGGTTGGATCAATCGATCTGCGAAGGCCGACATGGCAGCGATAAAGGATATCGCGATCAGGCACCTCTCGTTGCCGCTGGACGAAGTCCTCGAAGATGCGAAGCATGGAGCGCACACCCATTTCGAGCTGGTGATCGTGACAGTCACAACGACGGATGGGCTATCGGGCACCGGCTATACTTATACCGGCGGCAAGGGCGGGCGGGCCATCGAGGCGATGCTGACCTTCGATATCAAGCCCTTCCTGCTCGGCCGGGAAGCCGACGATGTGGAGAGGCTGTACGATGAGATGCAATGGCATGTCCACTATGTGGCACGCGGCGGTATCGCGTCCTTCGCGATCTCGGCCGTCGATATCGCCCTTTGGGATCTTCGCGGTAAAGTCAGCGGCCTGCCACTTTGGAAAATGGCCGGCGGCCAGACCCGGACATGCCCTGCCTATCGCGGCGGCATCGATCTGAATTTCCCGCTGCCCAAGCTTCTCGATTCGGTCCAAAGCTATCTCGATGCCGGCTTCGAAGCTGTGAAGATCAAGGTTGGCCAGCCCGTGCTTGCAGACGATGTGGCGCGAGTGCAGGCGGTGCGCGAGCTGATCGGGCCGGATGTGACCTTCATGGTGGATGCCAACTATGCATTGGAGATCACAGAGGCGATCGCTGCCGCCCGGGCGTTCGCACCTTTCGATATTTATTGGTTCGAAGAGCCGATCATCCCGGACGATTACAAAGGTTATGCGCAAATCGCAGAGGCGACAGGAATGCCCTTGGCCATGGGCGAAAACCTGCACACCGAGCATGAATTCGGCTATGCCCTGGACCAGGCCAGGCTAAGCTTCATCCAACCGGACTGCTCGAATTGCGGCGGTATCACAGGCTGGCTCAAGGTTGCCGAGATGGCAAAAGGGGAGGGCGTGCCGGTTTGCAGTCACGGTATGCAGGAATTGCATGTGAGCCTCGTGTCGGCACAGCCGAACCCGGGTTGGATCGAGGTTCATTCCTTCCCGATCGACTCCTACACAACCCGGCCGCTCGTGCTTGAGGATGGACGCGCCGTAGCGCCCGATACACCCGGGACGGGTGTAGTCTTCGATTGGGACAAGCTGCAGCGGCGCGCCTGCCAGCAAGCCTGACAGAGAAGACGAGAGAAGACCGTTCTTCCTTCTTGTACCAACTGACCAAGAGCATTTCCGGTTGAGGTTTTCGCGGTGCCAGCCCTCTCCCGGAAATGCGCTAGCTATTGACCGGCCCCATCCCACTCAAGATACCCCGGGGGTAGGTGCCCGGGAGAGGGAGCAGGCCAGTCACGAAGAAATCGGGAGCTGTTCCGGGTCACGTGGAAAGGGTTCCGCGCACGAAGCCACGGCAGTGGCTGAGCTGTGTCGGAGCTTTGTCAACGAGCTTCCATCCCTCGACATGCTGGAAGCCGGCACTTCTCACCATATGGCCAAGGCAGTGGATCGTTGGTGCCCACCAATTGGTGTGATTGTTGCCGTACTGATCGTCAGGATAAAATTCCATGACCATCTGGCTGCCGGAATACCCCCTATCGAGGCCACCCCGGTAGGGGCTGAAGTCATCGAGAATAGCGCTTTCGACGTGAAGGCTTTCATCACAAACCTTAGCCAGGCAATCCAAGGCGAGAAGGGGGTGGCGAAGATGGTAGAGCACACCGAAGCAGAAGATGACATCGAACCTGCCAAGACGCTCTTCAGTGAGATCATAGACCGACATTTCGACCCGTTGGCAGATTTGATCGTCATACCCGAGAGCATCCTTGCAAAGATCGAAGGTTTGCCAGCCCGGTCGGTCGCGCTTGTCCAGAGATCCCAGATAATCGGAGAAGTCATCGATCGCCACGACCTCACGTGCACCGCGCTTGAGGGCCTCGAATGTCCAAAAACCGTCCCATGCACCAACATCGAGCACACGCTTGCCGGTTAGATCGTCGGGGATGCCATAGCTTTTGACGCTGAGCGGGGCCCAACCTGGTGTTACGATGCCACCAGGCAGCTCTATCCTGTGGTACCAATAAGGCTGCGCCGCAACGGCCTCCCCTAATGCTTCCGTGGCATTCGGTGCTGAGTCCAAGTCCTGGTTAACAAGGGCAGTCATCAAATTCTCCTAAAATTCTTCAACTATGCTGTTCGCATCGAATCTGCCAGGTCGCTCTAAAGGCGTCCTCCAGAATGCGGGCATGGGCTTGGTTGTCGCAAAGAGACGAACGATACACGGTATCACGCAGCGTTCTTCTGGCGGTCTTGAGAATGCTTCGATTTTCGGCCATCAATTTTGCCGTCGTCACATATTCCTCTTTGCTTTGGGCGATGCCTGCAGCAAAGCCGATGGCATTCAAGAGGCTTGATCCGACACGACTGGCGTGACGATCGCCGACGAGCGTGACGACGGGCACGCCCATCCACAGCGCCTCGCAAGTCGTCGTCGTGCCATTATAGGGGAACGTATCGAGCGCAATGTCGACATCATTGTAGATGGCGAGATGGCTGGCTGATGTCGATCGATAGTCGGCAAAGGAGACACGTTTCGGATCGACGCCCTGCTGTTCCAGTGCACCGCGAATAATCTTTTGTGCCGTCGGATCGTTGCTGCTGGTTCCCTTGATCAGCAGCTTGGATTGGGGAACGGCTTGCAGGACCTCAGCCCAGAGATTGAGGACATCCGGGTTGACTTTGGCAAGATTGTTGAACGAACCGAAGGTGACATAGTCTCGATGCTCGCATGGCCCAGGCTCGAGGTCCGGCGCATGATTGGGAATAGCGTAACAAAGAAAACAGCCCGGCAAGCGGATGAGCGTTTCCGTATACTCGTCGTCACAGCCTTCCGGGTCCGCGACCCAATCGGTAATGCGATAGTCGATCTGCGGCAGGCCCGTGGTATTGGGATAGCCTATATAGGTCATCTGAATCGGCGCAGGACGGGCCGTGAAGGCCAGAAGCCGGGAGTCCTTGGTCAGACCCGCAAGGTCGATCAGAATATCAATACGATCCTTTCGAACTTCGTCTGCAAGCCGCTGGTTGTTCCAGTCGACAATGTCGCGCCACTCACTGGTCAGCTCACGCAGATCTGCCGTGACGATGTCGTCATTGGGGACATGGGCATAGGCGGTGACGTCAAAACGCTCCTGGTCGAAGGCATCGAAGAAGGGACGCGCGAAATAGGCAACCGAATGGGCGCGAAAATCAGGTGACACGAAGCCTATGCGCAGCTTTCGTTCAGGATCGAAGGAGCGATCGGTGAAGTTCTGCGGAAGGGGTGCTAGCCGGTCTTTGAAGTCTTGGCCGAAGTCGACATGTTCACGGTGGAGGTCTTCGCGAGACAGGCCGGGACCGTAATTCAGATACATGAGACGGGTGGCCTGAAGAGGGAAGGCATCGGGCGCCAGCGCCTTGGTTCGCGCCATGGCCTCCAGGCCCTCGTCGATTCGGGTCTGAGACGCCAGCATCATGCCGCGCAAATTGGCGGCATTGGCGGCCTGGTCGCTATCGTCCGGAATAGCGTCCAGATGTTTCTCCATGGCATCGAGATTTCTGATGCTATGGTTGATCGACGCCAGCATCGAACGCATCTCGGCGTTTTCATTCTGCTCCAGGAAGCGTTCCGCTGTCTCGATGGCGAGTTTTATTTTCTGCAGGGCCAAGGCAATGCGGGCAATCTGAAGCTGCCATTCAAGCTGTTCGGGATCGGCTTCCGCGGCCTTCTGATAGAGGTTGAGCGCGTGCCTTCGATCACCCGCCCTGACGCAGATGTCGGCGCATTCGCCAAGACTCTTCGGGTCATCTTCGATTTGATCGTCAAGGCGGATAATGAGCGCTCTTGCCTCCCACCAGCGACCTTTCGCGGCAAGGCTGCGCATATAGCTTTTCAAAGCAGCCGCATGGCCGGGAGCGATTTCCAGCGATTTCTCATATGCCTCGATCGCTTCGTCGCTGCGCTCCTGGTCGTTCAGCCGGTTGGCGAGATTGAGGTAAAAGCCGGCATCGCCGGGTTTGAGCGCGATGGCCTGGCGGCTCGAGCTCTCCGCCTCCTTATGCATCCCCATCTGGCCAAAGGCGACACTGGCAAGATTGAACGCATCGGGGTGATCGGGGCAAAGCCTTAAGATTTCCTTAAGCGGCAGCAGTGCCTCAGCTCCCTGCTTCGCCGCAAGGCGCTGCTGCGCTTCGGTGAAGAGCTCAAGGAGATCATGCTCTGGAAGCCCATCGGCGTTCTGGTGTTCCGCAATGCTGCCCGCGGTGGCTGAGTTCGAGGCCATGTCATCAGCCCCCCTGCTGTTCGTCGACAGGGAGAGGGTGGCGGAGGTGGTATTTTTCGCTGGTGAACACGTGCTGCCGGCCCTGCCGCCGCTCCGTATCGATCAGAAGAGGGGCTTTCAGATTGACGGTGAAGACCTGATTTTCGCTATGGGCACGCATGGTGACGATGCCAAGCACGGTCGTCGTCGTCTCGTTGAAGGCCAGCATATGGCAAGCCTGAGCAAAGTCCGTGGGATCAATCGGGCCGCCGACGCCTTCCAGGGGCAGGACGATCAGGCTGAGCTGCGGATCGTCGACCGCCTGGAGGAGCTTGAAGACCTCCGGCCAGTCGGGCACCTTGGTCAGGATATAATGCTGCTGCTGCTCGAGCCCATACAGCCCCTCGGAGAAGGTGATGATCTTGTCATCATCGATGGCAAGCTCGCCGAACCTGGTCACGATCGATCGGCTCTCCGCCTGACCGGACGGCGTTGCGGTCTCTGGGTCGGCAATCACCGAAGCTGATGGGGGCATCGTGGTCTCCTGGGTTCGTGAAGGCGGTTGAAGGCGGCTAGAGGTAATCGACGAGGCTCAGCTGATTGAGCCTGCTGATGGTGGCCATGGCTGCTTCCAGAAGCACCTGATCCTCAGCAAGCCTGGTAATCGCTTCGGTAATATCCACGTCCTCGATCTCACTGATCCGGTTCTCCAGATAGATTTCAGTGTCCGTATGGCGCTGGTTGATGCGATCCAGATTGGCCTGGCGCGTGCCGAGTTCGGCCTGATAGTCGGCGATCTTGCTTAACGAATCGTGAATCAGACCCAGCGAGTTATCCAAAATCGCAGAATCGTCCAACGCATCGCCGGTGATCAGACCTCTGATTCCACCGATGAGTTCTTGAAACCCCTCGCGATTGGCGCTCAAGCTGTAGGAGACTTCGATATTGACATCCGCGCGAATGCTGAGGTCGAGATCATCGCCCTGGTAGTAGGTGTCGTCGGGAAGACCGAAATGAGTAACGGCAGGATCGAAACTCGGATCCAGGACGACGGGTCGCTGGTCGGTCCTGGAGCCGCTGAACAAATAACGGTCATCCATATCCGTGTTGAGCAGGGAGACGGCCTGGTCCAAAAGCGCATCGAGCTCGGGACGGACCAGCCCGGGAAAGGCCGAGCCGTCATTGGTGCGCTGAACGGCTAAGGCCTGCGCTCTGGAGGCGGTGTCGAACAGGTCGGAAATAGCGGCTTCCATGGCCGTCAGCTTTCGGTTGGTGAAATCGTTGCTGTCCCGGAACTGCCTGGTCTCCGTCAGGGATATTTTCACGTCGACCAGACGTTCGACGTCAGGCGACAAATCCTGGAAGCGATCGGTCACCTTGCCTGTGCCGACCTGTGCCTGAGAAAGCCGGGTTCGTGTCTGCGTGTTCAGCAAAAGCGAGGTCATGCGCTCCTGCTGGGCAAAGTCACCGATGCGGGTCAACATAAGCTGTCTCCTTATCTCATCACGTCGACGAGTTCATCGAGCATTTCATTCACCGTGCTGATGAGGCGGGCCGCGACGGAATAGGCCTGCTGCAGGGTCATGAGCGAGGCGAGTTCTTCGTCCATATTGACACTGGTGGCGGCGTCGTTCCTGAAATTGACGGCATCACTGAGCGCCTGATCGACCCGCGCCTGGTTTTCCGCCTGATTGGCATTGCTTGCGGTGATGGCGATGATTTCAGCTGCATAGCTGCCGAAATCGATGTTTTTCGCAGGCAAGCCGCCGCGGGCAATGACGTCGTAATTGGCGTCCAGAGCATCGAAGAGACCGCGTGCACCCCGATTGTCGCCGACCCCGCCCAAGGTTGCGGTCAGTGGCGGCGTGGTGACATCAAGCTTGGCTGTGCCAATTCTTGCCGGGTCCGAGACGAGATCGGGGTGAACCACAAGGTCGGTCGCCAGGGGCCCGTCCAGCACGAAGAAGTCGTTCAGACCGAAATAGTGAGAGAACCCGTAATCGCGATTTCGGCCGGCGGCGTCCGTGACGGTAATGCTGCTGTCACCTTCACTGATGGCAAGGCCGTGGCTGGCATTGGCAAGAGTGATTTCCAGCTGGCCGTCGGTGCCGAGAGCAGCCGTGCCAAAGGCGCCGAGATCGGTATTGATCTGGGTGATCAACGCGCCCTCGTTGGCGGCGGCGGCGATGTCGACCTCGAAGGCATGCAGCGTGCTGCCATCGCTGCTGTCGATGACCGCGATGGTCGCCGTCCCGCTTCGAGACGCTGCAGCGAAGTCGGAGAGATCGACACGCGTACCGCTCAGGGCGTTCGGCTGGGGCCATGCAACATTGTCGTTGTGGCCTTTGTTCAGAGCGAAGCGCAGGCCGTCGGCGAGTTCCTGAAGCTGGTCGTTGAGAGCGGGGAAAACCTGATCCCGGATCTCGATAAGACCCTGGATCTTGCCGCTGCCCAGCGTGCTGACGATGGTCTGGTCCGCATCCGGCGTCCCGTCGTTCTGTAGCTCCGGCGACAGCACCGCGCGCACACCCGACGAGACGACATCCACACCGGCGTTCAAATCGAAGGGCTCGCCTGTGAGGGGATCGAGCTGATCCTCTCTGAAGATAGAAAGGGCGCGCAGCGGAGTCTCGGGGCCTATAGCGTTGACAGCTTCGTAGTGCATGGATCGGACCGAGGAATCGAGCAGCGCTTCGCCGCGTGCGGTGTAGACCGCAATGATGCCGTCATCCTGGGAATAGATGTCGATTTCGATTTTTTCCGAAAGCTGCTTGATCGCGAGATCACGTTTGTCGAACAATTCGGGATTGGTGCTGCCGGAGTTCTGGACCCGCTTGATTTCGCTGTTCAGGCTGTCGATGGCTTTCAGGTCGGCATTGATGGCTCTGGTGAGTCGCTCGATCTCCTGATCGGCTTCACCGCGCAAGCGCTGCACCTGGCTGGTCAACCGATCGATGGTGTCGGCAAACTCGGTGGCCTTACCCAGGACATCGAGGGCCAATGCCGGGGTTTCATGATCGCTGGTGAGAGCCTCGAGCGAGGCCGACAGCTCGCCGACCAGACTGCCTATGTCGAAATTCGAGGATGGATTGCCGAAGGCATCCTGAGCCAGGCTGTGATATTGGTCGAGAATGAGGGACTTTCCGGTGATGGTGGCCTGGCGCCGCACTTCGCCGATGAGGAATTCATCAGCAAGGCGTTCAGCCGCGCCGACGGCAACACCTGCTCCGCGATCCTGCAGGATGATCGATTCTTGCGAGATCGTCTTGCGGACATAGCCATCGGTGTTGGCATTGACGATGTTATGCGCGACGGTGTTGATCGACGCTTGCGCGGCGCTCAACCCGGTCAGGGCGTTGGAAAGCGTGCCTGTGAGGGTCATCGTTCTTCCTCAGAGCTTCCGATCAAAAGCGACCGAGATGACTTGAGCGGACGTGGCTCCCGAGGCATTCGCACCAGGCGGCCCGTAACCTCGGCCTTTTTGGTTTCGGGCAAGGGTGTCGCCGATATTGCGAATCACCTTTTCGACAACCGTTTGAGTGGCGCTGAGCGCTTCGAAATTGGTCGCCGCGGCTTCCTGAAAGCGGCGCATGCCCTCCTCGATCTGCTCCCGCACCGACTTGTCGAGCGACGCCAGGGTTTCAGGGGCCTTGCGCAGACGTTTCAGCTCGATTTCATAGGCATCGGTGAGGGCGATCTTCTCGTCCTGCAGGTCCTTGAGATCGTCGAGCCGCATGCTGCGCAGCAATGCCCGTTCGTGATCCATGACCTGGCCCAGTCGTTTCATGAGGGTCATAAGGACGGCGGCTTGTTCCAGCGGCTCCATCAGTCGATCTCCTGGATCTTGAGCATTTCCTGCAGCACCGTGTCGGCGACGCCGATCCCACCGCTTCTGCTAATCATCTTGGCGACTTCCTGGGTGAACATGTCTCGGTAGATATCGTTGCTTTCTCCGGCCACACCGCCGGCACCACCGAGTTCGCTTGTCATCGTTGCCAGCATCTGACTTAAAAAGACCGCCTCGAACTCTTCGGCTGATTCGCGGGCCTTCTCGACGGTCAGCTTGTCGGCCGGCGTCGAGTTTCCGGTACTCCTTAAGCCTGATGCGGCAGATGGGTTGAAGAGGGGATCGTTCATCACATCACCTCGATTTCGGCTTGAAGAGCGCCTGCCGCCTTGATGGCCTGCAGAATACTGATGAGATCGCGGGGGCTGACGCCGAGGGCATTCAATCCGGTGACCAGGTCCTGCAGGCTTACGCCCTTGGGCAGCACGGCCATTTTCTTGCCGCCATCTTCATCTACGGTGATTTCGGTACGCGGAACGACAACGGTCTCGCCGTCGGACAGGGGATCGGGCTGAGCCACTTCCGGCGACTCGGTAATACGCACGGTGAGATTGCCTTGGGCTACCGCGACCTGGTCGATGCGGACATCGTCGCCCATCACGATAATGCCAGAATGCTCGTCGATGAGGACACGCGCTGGCTGATCGGGACTGACCCGCAGTTGCTCGACCTCGGTCAGAAGGGCCGAAATCTGTCGCTGATAGGCTTGGGGAACCTTGAGTTCGACCGTGCCCGAGTCGCTTGCCCGCGCAAGTCGTCCTTTGAGATGGCCATTGATGGCATCGGCAATGCGTGACGCTGTCGTGAAATCGGGATTGTGAAGGGAGATGCGCACCTGTTGGAGCTGATCGAGATCGAAACCGATCTCGCGCTCGACGATACCGCCATTGGCGATCCTCGCTGAGGTCGGAACGCCCTTAGTCACGCTTTCTGCATCGCCTTCCACAGCGAAACCACCGACCGTCAGCGAGCCCTGACCTACGGCGTAGATTTCGCCATCGGCACCATGCAGGGGTGTGACCAGAAGCGTGCCGCCCAGCAGCGACTTGGCGTCACCGAGCGCACTCACCGAAATGTCGACACGGGCACCTTGCCGAGCAAAGGGAGGCAGCGTTGATGTCACCATCACCGCAGCAACATTCTTGGTATTGATGTTCTGGCCGCGAGTGCTGACACCAAGGCGTTCCAGCATGGCTTCCAGGCTCTGGGCGGTGAAGGTCGAGTTGCGCAGGCTGTCGCCCGTGCCGTTCAGCCCCACCACCAGACCATAGCCGACAAGCATATTGTCTCTGACGCCTTCGAAATCGGCGATGTCCTTGATGCGGGAGCGCGCATGGGTGACCGTGCTGGTCAGGGATAGCGCCCCTAGCAGGATGGCGATCATCAAGATGGCGGTAGAACGGATCATCAGCATCGGAACCCATGGCAATTGTCCATGGTCCCCTGCTTGCGAAGATCGTGCCAAGACTCTCAAAATCCGCCAACGCACTGTTTTATATAAAGAAACATTCTGGCCGGCTTGATGCTGCCTTCACCACGCGGCAAGATTTACCGCTGTCGACAGGCAAAATTTGCCGACCGGACGATTGTGAACCTCATCGATCAGCAAGGCGTTAGTAAGAAATTAACTATAGTGGCCGACAATCCGTTCGCTTGATCAACCACGCACCCGCCCATGGGAACAGGATCAGCCTGTACGAGCTCGAGGTTGGTTTTCCATGATGGGGTGCAAGGAAAGTTTGGTGGCACATGAAGATATCGCAAACGGGATCCGGGGCACCGGCCAATCGCAGCCGCAAGGCCGGCAAGGGGATCGATGTCGGCGCAGCCGAAGCATTTAGGAGTCATATTCAAGACGATGCCTCGCCATCTGCATCCGGAACTGCCGCAACACAATCACTTACCGCGCTAAGCAATTTTCTCGCTATCCAGGAAGCACCGACGTCAACCTCAGAGCGCCAACGTGCTGTTATGCAAGGAGACAGCCTGCTCGACGAGCTTGCCGAATTACAGACTGGTCTGGTTCAAGGCTGGGTCTCGGAAGAAACCCTAAGACGGGTATCTCACCTTCTCAATCGTCCACGGCCGAATGTCGATGACCAAGAACTCGACCAGGTTCTGAGTGAGATTGAAGTCCGGGCAGCCGTCGAACTCGCCAAGTTGGAAGAGAACAGCAATTCGGAGTAAAAGCCGGCTAATTCGACTTAACAGCATCAAATATATCGATACCGGCGGGCCTCTCGGTTTTCCTTCGTGCAACGATCGTGTAGGAAATTCTCCTAAATGTCCTAAATCTTTACTAGCACAGCTAGAGGGGAGAGGGGGATGCCAGGAGCCTGGCTTTGCCGGTGGGCCATATTGTCGTTGATGCTGTCGTTGGTCTTCGCACCTGCTGCAAGCCGTGCGGATCAGCGTGACGTGCGGCTGGAACCATTGTTCCAACGCCTGCAGACGACCGGCGATCTCAGTGATGCAGCCGCAATAGAGCAGCAAATCTGGCAAATCTGGATCGAGTTCGAAGATTTTTCGATCAGCCAGTTGATGCGCCGCGGCATGACGGCCATGTCACGGGGCGAGCATGATAAGGCGCTTGACGCCTTCAACAATATGGTCGACCAGGCGCCTGACTTCGCGGAAGCCTGGAACAAGCGGGCAACAGTCCTCTATTTGATGGGGCGCCTTGATGAGTCGGTTCTCGACATTCAGCAAACACTGCAATTGGAGCCTCGCCACTTCGGCGCGCTGTCGGGCCTGGCACTGATTTACGATGCACTCGAAGAACCGGCTGCAGCTCTTCGCAGCCTTGAAGCTGCCAAGGCGATCAATCCCCATCTTGGCGGCTCGCAGGAACGCATTGATGAGCTTCGGGAAAAGCTGAAGGGGATCAAGACGTGATCGGACGGTCATCCGGCAAAGATCTGCAATCCCTGAGATACCGGGTCCTGTCCCGCCTATGAAGGGGGCTGTCGACAAGGATGACCATGATGACTTGGAGATGGATCGTAGCAAAACAGGCTGGTTAAAACGCGAGCATCTGAGCGACGGACTCTCGATAGAAATTGGCGGGCCTTGGATTTTCGACCATGTGGCGACGCTTGATCGGCATCGAACCGATCTTCTCGCCCTGTCCGGGCAAACTAAGCCAGCGAGCGTTCGGATTGGCTTTGATTCGACGTTGAAATTGGACACGACCGGGGCTTGGTTCGTCTCAACGTTGGAACAAGGCTTGATCGGCCAGGGATGGCAGGTGGCTGTCGCCGATGCTGATCCGAAGCATCGAGCACTCTTGAAAGAAGTGCGGCAAGCCAGGATATCACCGCCGGTCGAGCGAGAGCCGCTCAATGGTTTTTTGCGCCTGATCGCGTTTCTTGGCCAAAGCACGATCGAAAGCTGTGTCAAGGGTGGCCGATTGCTGTCCTTCTTCGGCCAGACCGTATCGACCCTCTTGAAGGCGATCATTCGTCCAAGCCGTCTGCGCCTCACCCCGCTTACCCATCATCTCGAGCAAACCTGCCTGAATGCGCTGCCGATTGTCGGGCTTATCGCGTTCCTCATCGGCGTGGTCATGGCCTATCAGGGGGCGGATCAGCTCAAGCGCTTCGGGGCCGAAATCTTTACCGTCGACCTGGTGGGCGTCTCGGTTCTTCGCGAGATCGGGATTCTTTTGACGGCAATCGTCGTCGCCGGCCGATCAGGCAGCGCATTCACGGCCGAGATCGGTGCGATGGTGGTTAATCAGGAGATCGATGCCTTGCGTACGCTGGGCCTCGATCCCATCGAAATCCTGGTTATCCCGCGCATGCTCGCCTTGATGATCGCCTTGCCGCTGCTCGCTTTTTTTGCCGATATCCTGGGGCTGACCGGCGGCGGTTTGATGGCATGGATCGTTCTCGACATTTCACCCGCGCAGTTTCTCACTCAGCTTGAAGAGGCGATTGGACCCGCAACCTTCTGGGTGGGCATCGTCAAGGCACCTGTGTTCGCCTTTCTCATCGCGATGGTGGGCTGTTACGAAGGTCTCCTGGTCTCCGGCGGGGCGGATAGCGTCGGGCGTCATACCACGAAATCGGTCGTGACCGGCATCTTCCTCGTGATTGTCTTCGACGCTCTCTTTTCCATCCTCTTTTCCTATCTCGGCGTGTGAGCGTCGCGTGACCCGGGAACCCGCCATCCGGATACGTGGCCTGCGCACTCAGTTCGGCCCGCAGGTGATTCACGACAATCTCGACCTCGACGTTTACCGGGGGGAAATCCTTGGGATTGTCGGCGGATCCGGTACGGGGAAATCCGTTCTGCTTCGGCAAATGCTGGGGCTGATGCGCCCGGCCGCCGGCCGGATCGAGATGTTCGGCCGGAACTTGAGCGGATTGGGAGAGGTGGAAAGACATGCGATGCACGCCCGTCAAGGGGTTCTTTTCCAGGATGGCGCTCTGTTCAGCTCACTTACCGTCGCCCAAAACGTGCAGGCACCGATGCGCGAGCGCCAGCACCTTTCGAAGCAGCTTTTACGCGAGCTGGCCGGATTGAAGATCACGCTTGCCGGCCTCCCCGCCAATGCCTGTGACAAATACCCTTCCGAGCTTTCCGGCGGCATGCGCAAACGTGCAAGCCTGGCAAGGGCGCTGGCGCTCGATCCTGAAATTCTGTTCCTCGACGAACCCACTGCCGGGCTCGATCCGATCGGTGCTGCCGAATTCGACCGCCTCATTCGTGGGCTGCAGCAGAGCCTCGGCCTGACGGTCGTCATGGTCACCCATGATCTCGATTCGCTGGCCGCCGTCTGCGACCGCATCGCCGCTCTGGTGGACAAACGGGCGACGGTTGGTACCTTGGCGGAATTACGGACATCGCTAAATCCTTGGCTTCACAACTATTTCGGCGGCCCGCGTGGGCGAGCTGCATTTGCCGGGACAGCCGTGAATCATCGGATGGCAGACAAGAGCGCATAAATGGAAACCCGAGCCAGCTATATCATTGTAGGAGTCGTGGTTCTGGTGCTGACCACAGGGCTTGCGGCGTTCGGGCTCTGGCTGGTCAAGGCGGACGTCGACCGGCAGCTAACAGTCTACGAGATCTATTTCGAAGGGTCGGTGACCGGATTGCAGGAGGGTGGCCAAGTGCGCTACCGCGGCGTTCCGGTTGGGCGCATTGCCGATATCGCCATCGATCCCGAGAATGTCGAGCGGGTGCGCACAGTTGCCGAAATCGACCAGGACACACCGATCAAGGCTGATACGATTGCCACCTTGGAAATGCAGGGGATCACGGGTGTGGCTTACGTCCAATTGCTGGGAGGAACCAGCGACAGCCCGCCGCTGACTGCCAATGACGATGGCGCACTTGTGATCAAAGCGCGGCGTTCAGCGCTTGAGAGAGTCTTCGAATCGACCCCCGACCTGCTGGCAGAGGCCATCCAGGTCGCGGGCAGAATTTCGTCCATACTGAACGATGAGAATGTGATGGCACTGTCAGCCACACTCGACAATCTCGAAACCTTTTCCGCCGGCCTGGCGGCCAATGCCGACGGGATCGGGACGATGGTTTCCAGCACCACCAAGACGTTGGAAGAAGTCAGAGCGGCAACATCGGATCTCGGTAAGCTCGCCAAGGATTTGAGGGGTGTTGCCGGCAAGCTCGACAAGGGAATGGAGGGCGTCGGCGATGATCTCGTGGAAACGCTCACTGAGCTGAGCCAAGCCGCGAATTCACTCGGCGGTGCCGCCCGCCAGCTCGACGGGATGGTTGGCGATCTGCGTGAACCGCTGAGTGATTTCAGCGGAACCGGCCTGTACGAGCTCACCAATCTGGTCGGCGAATCCCGAGCTCTGGTCGCTGCCCTTACCAGGATCACCAAGGAAGTTGAACGCGACCCGGCCGGTTTCCTGATCGGTGGGAGCCGCCAAGGTTTCGAGGCGGAATAGGGTGATCATGAAACGTCCCGTCTCCACGATTTTTTCTCCGATCGTCTTGGTCGTTTCTCTTGCCCTGACGTCCTGCGTCAGTCCGCTCGACCTTGTCAGCGGCGAGCCGCCCAGACTTTTCGACCTGACCCCGAAAAGCACATTCGATGAGGATCTGCCCAAAGTCAACGCACGTATTACGATCGATGTACCAACCGCAGCAGCAGGGCTGAATACCGCAAGAATCGCCGTTAAACCCACCCCTACTCAGTTCGAATATTATGCGCGGGCGCGTTGGGTCGACGTGGTTCCTGTAATGACCCAAACGCTGCTTTTGGAATCATTCGACAACAGTGAAAAGATCGACGTCCTCGGCCGCGGTGCTTACGGGCTGCGCGCCGATTATGGGCTGGTGATCAATATTCGCGAGTTTCAAGCCGAGTATGAGGACGACGGCCCGCCCGATGTCCAGGTTCGGCTGCAGGTGCGGATGGTGGAGATGCCGCGGCGCAAAACCGTTGCCTCGACATCGGTGGTCGGCCTGGTCGAATCGAAGAGCAGGAAGATGGAAGACATCGTTATCGCTTTCGACGAGGCCTTCGGGGCGGCCGCCAAGGATCTGGTCGCCTGGACCATACGGCGGATCAGCCGCTAAGCACGCTCCTCTTAAAATTCCATTAACAATCAGTCTGATAATTCGTTGGAAAAGACGTTGTCCGGTCTTGCATTAATATCAAACCGATATATATCCCATCGATATGTATCATGCCGATATGAGATTACCGTCCGGCTTTCGGGCGGAAGCTTGTTGAAAGCCAGGGCGATGCAGGCGGCTTAGGTGAAAGATTCCCAAGGCCAGGGATTCGATCACATACCAACACATTGATTCTGAAGAACGATATTGCTCAGGCCAGCAGGAACCAAGTGACGTGGACGTTCCACCATGATGAATGTGAAGACCCTTTGTCTCGGCGTGCTGACTGAGCGTGATCAGACCGGCTATGAGATCAAGCAGCATTTCGAAGAGGCCTTCAGCCACTTTTTCGTTGCGGGCTATGGCTCGATCTATCCCGCTCTCGCCGAGCTTACGGATCGCGGGCTGGTCGATTGCACCAGCGTTTCCCAGGAAAAACGCCCGGACAAGAAGGTGTACAGCATTACGCCCCTCGGCCGTGAGGCTTTGGTCGAAGAACTGATGGCCACGCCGCCGCGGCACAAAGTCCGCTCCGAGTTCCTGGCCTTGATGTATTTTGCCCATCTTCTGCCGCCGGAGAAGGTGGCGGATGTTGCCGAGAAGATGGTTGCTTATTGGGGCAGCCTTCTGACCGCCATCGAAACCTGCACGGATGACGAGGGCGGGGATCTGACGCCGGGCATGCGGTTTGTGGCGGGTTACGGCCAGGCCGTCATCGGCGCAGCCAGGCAGTATGTCGATCAGAACCGAGCCGGCTTAATCAACGAAATCAAAACGGAGGAAGCCTCGGACGAGGCTGCGGATTGACCATGCGGATCAAGACATCCTACGCGATCGCGGCCTTTTTGGCCTTGGCTTTGATCGGCTGGCTCTGGTCGGGGCAGATCGGCAAGGTCGATCAGGCTGCCCAGCCTGTCGCGGATGAGCAGAACGACGACGACGCCAAAACTGCGCCGATAGCCGTTCAGGTAGTGGATCTGATCGCCGAAACGATCGAGCGCGAGGTCATAGCGAACGGCAAGACCGCGCCCAATCGGATCGTTCGTCTGCGCGGCGAAACCACCGGACAGGTGCTGGCGATCGGCCCGGATGAAGGCGCGATGGTAAAAGCGGGTGATCTGCTGGTCACCCTCGATCCGCGCGACCGCGAGGTGGCCGTTCTGGAGGCGAAAGCCATCCTGCGGCAGCGCGGGATAGAGCTGGAGGCTGCAACCAAGCTCAGCGAGAAAGGGTTTCAGGCCGAGACGAATGTTGCGGCTGCGGAAGCCAATTATGCCATCGCGGAAGCCGTTCTGAAGCGTGCCGAACTCGATCGCGATCACACCCTCATCAGAGCACCGATCGACGGCATTCTGGATCACCTTGCTGTCGAGGTCGGCGACCTTGTCGACATTGGCGACCCCGTGGCGACGATCCTCGACGCCGACCCCTTCCTGGTGACGGGCGAGGTGATTGAAACCGAAGTGGCCAAACTGAAGGTGGGCATGCCGGGCGTCGCGCGCCTGGCCACCGGACAGATGGTACGCGGCAAGCTTCGCTATATCGGCAGCCAGGCCGACGAGCAGACCCGGACCTTCTCGGTCGAGATGGAGGTTGTTGACGCGGATGTCCGGTTCGTTGCCGGTGTGAGCGCCGAGCTTCGAATTTTTGCCGAACAGTTCCTGGCTCATCGGGTGCAGCCTTCGGTGCTCTCTCTGAGCGATGAGGGCGACCTTGGCGTGAAGACCGTCGATGA
The DNA here is from genome assembly GCA_965204405.1 of Geminicoccaceae bacterium. Lineage (GTDB taxonomy): Bacteria > Pseudomonadota > Alphaproteobacteria > Geminicoccales > Geminicoccaceae > JANQPX01. The sequence goes on along the minus strand of CBDBEN010000005.1, from coordinate 767,199 downwards.
AGCGGATCAAGTGGTGTTCATGCCGGTCGATATCGTGCGCGCCGAGGAGAACACGATCTGGCTGACCGGTCTGCCCGAATATGTTCGCGTGATCACCGTCGGCCAGGGATTTGTGCGCGACGGCAGCGAGGTGGCCCCCGTCCTTTCGGAAGAAACCCTGCCCCATCCGGTCGTGTCGGAAGTGGCTCAATGAACACGCTTATCCAAGCCTCATTCAGCCGCTCGCGGACCGTATTGCTGGCGCTGGTTCTGATCCTGGTCGCCGGCGTGATTGCCTATAAGGATATTCCGAAGGAAGCCGATCCGGATGTATCGATCCCCATCGTCTATGTCCTGATGACCCATGACGGCATCTCGCCAGAGGATGCCGAACGTCTCCTGGTTCGCCCGATGGAGCAGCAGCTCCGCCGGGTCGAGGGTGTGAAGGAGATGACCGCCACCGCAAGTGAAGGCAGTGCGTCCGTTACCCTCGAATTCGAAGCCGGGATCGACATAGACGAGGCGCTCGCCGACGTCCGCGAAGGGGCGGACATCGCCAAGGCTGATCTGCCTGAAGAGACCGACGAGCCGCTGGTCTATGAGGTCAACCTCGCGCTTTTTCCGGTCTTAGTGGTGACCCTCTCCGGCGATCTGCCGGAACGGAGCCTCTTGAAGCTGGCGCGCGATTTGGAAAAGCGGCTGGAAGCCTTACCCAACGTGCTCGACGTCGAAATCGGCGGCGAACGCGAGCGGCTTTTGGAGATCATCGTCGATCCGCTCTTGGTGGAAAGCTACGGCCTTCAACTGCAGGATCTGCTGAGCCTCGTTGATCGAAACAACCGGCTTGTCGCCGCCGGCAATCTGGACACGGGCCGGGGGCGCTTTGCCGTCAAGGTGCCAGGCGTCTTCGAAAGCGCCGCCGACCTCTTGGCGCTTCCCGTCAAAGTCGATGGCGACAAGGTTGTGACGGTAGGTGATGTCGCTGAGGTCAAAAGCACCTTCAAGGATGCCGAGGGGTTTGCCCGTGTCGACGGAAAGCCGGCTCTGGCGCTGGAGGTCTCAAAGCGTATCGGGGCCAATATCATCGATACAGTGGAGCAGGTCCGCCAAACGGTCGAAGCGGAAAAGCCCAACTGGCCTTCCAATGTCGAGGTCGGCTTTCTCCAGGACAAATCCGACAATATCGAGGACATGCTGCTGGATCTGCAGAACAATGTCCTCTCGGCGATCATCCTGGTGATGATCGTGGTGGTTGCGGCCCTCGGGCTTCGCTCAGCGGGCCTTGTCGGTCTTGCGGTGCCGGGCTCGTTCCTGACCGGGATCCTGGTGCTCTACAGTCTTGGCCTCACGGTGAATATCGTCGTGCTGTTCGCGCTGATTCTTGCCGTCGGCATGCTGGTCGACGGGGCCATCGTGGTCACCGAATATGCCGATCGCAAAATGATCGAAGGCCAGCCGAGGCGGGAGGCCTATCTCGCCGCCGCCAAGCGCATGGCCTGGCCGATCACCGCTTCCACCGCGACTACCCTCGCCGCCTTCATGCCTCTTCTGTTCTGGCCGGGCATCGTCGGCGAATTCATGAAGTTCCTGCCGATCACGCTGCTCGCCACTTTGACGGCATCGCTCGCGATGGCGCTGATTTTCGTCCCCAATATCGGTGCGCTGGTCGGCCGGGCGGACAAAAACGACGGCGCATCGGCATCGCTTGCGCTGGTGGAACGGGGAGACCTTCATCAGCTCCGGGGATTCACCGGCTTTTATGTACGCATGCTTCGGCGTTTGTCTCGTTTCCCTGTTCTCGTGCTGATCGCGGCGGCTCTGATTGCGGCTTCGTCCTACACGGCTTACGGCCTGTTCGGCCGCGGTGTCGAATTCTTCCCGGATGTTGAACCGGAAATTGCCCAGCTTCAGATCCATACCAGGGGAAACCTGTCCGCCAACGAACGGGACGACCTGGTGTCGATGGTTGAGCAGCGTATCCTCGACGTCGACGGGATTGCCACGATGTACGCGCGAAGCAGCGTGTCCTTCACGGGTGAAGACAATACCGACGAAGACGTCATCGGCATCCTCCTGCTCGAATTCGAGCACTGGCGGAAGAGGCGGCCAGCAGCGGAAATTCTGGCGGAGGTGCGTGAACGGGCAGCGGATATCGCCGGTATCACGCTCGAGGTGCGCAAGGAAGCGGCAGGTCCGCCGGTCGGCAAGCCGATACAGGTGCAGCTAAGTTCGCGCTTTCCCGAAAAGCTCGAACCAGCCATGGCGCTGGTGCGCAAGAAATTCGATGAGATGGACACGCTGGTCGATGTCACCGATTCCCGCCCTATTCCCGGCATCGAGTGGCGCATCAAGGTCGATCGCGAGCAGGCAGGACGGTTCGGCGCCGATGTCGCCCTTGTCGGCAGCTTCGTGCAGCTTGTGACCAACGGCATCCGTATCGGGGATTATCGTCCGAATGATGCGGTCGACGAGGTGGAAATCCGGGCGCGCTTTCCCGAGGAACAGCGTGGCCTTGGTCAGTTCGAGCGGCTTCGGGTCAACACCGACTATGGTTCGGTGCCGATCGCCAATTTCATCACCCGCGAGCCGGCCCAAAAGGTCGGCAATCTCGCCCGCGTCGATCAGGAGCGGCAATTGACCGTCGGCGCGGATGTGAAGGAGGGCGTGCTGGTCGATGATCAGGCGCGTGAAATCCGGGCCTGGCTCGCCGAGCAGGATCTGGACCCGGCGGTGACGGTCACGTTCAAGGGTGAGGATGAGGAACAGAAGGAGTCGCAGGACTTTCTTGTAAAGGCGTTCGGAATCGCGCTCTTTTTGATCGCCATCATCCTCGTCACCCAGTTCAACAGCTTCTACCAGGCCTTTCTGATCCTGAGCGCGATCGTGTTTTCGACGGTCGGCGTCCTGCTGGGCCTGCTGGTCACCCAGCAGCCCTTCGGGATCGTGATGAGCGGCGTTGGCGTGATTGCACTTGCCGGAATCGTGGTGAACAACAACATCGTCCTGATCGATACCTACAATGAATTCCGGCGCGCGGGCGTGCCGGCATCGGAAGCCGTGCTGCGGACGGGCGCCCAGCGCCTCCGACCCGTTCTTCTGACCACCATCACGACGATTCTCGGGCTGATGCCGATGGTGCTGAAAATCAACATCGATTTGTTCTCCCGGGATATTTCGGCCGGCGCACCATCAACCGACTGGTGGGCGCAGCTTGCCTCCGCGGTCGCCGGCGGTCTTGCTTTCGCAACGCTGCTGACGCTGATCCTGACGCCTTGCCTGCTCCTCCTTGGCGATCACGTATCCAGCTGGTGGCAGCGGTTTTGGGGGCTGAAACCGGCAGGCTCCGGCAACCCTTGGAAGGCATCGGCGGGCCAGCCTGCGGAATAGCCGCTTTGTCTCTCCGTTTGCTAAGCAGAGCACCTGCGGCTAAAGTTTCGTCTGCTGCAGTCTTGTCACATGGTGTTTGTGGGCTGATATGACGTAAAGGGCAAAAAAGCCCAATGACATTTGTTTATGGTTGCAATCGGTGCTGCTTGGCTATGATCGGAGCTTGTCGATTGCTTGTTGTCTGTTGTCCGTTGAAGGACGCATTGAAGCACAGGTTTCGAAACCGTGCTGCTAGGGGCAGGAAATGAGCCAGGTCACCGACGTTAAGGAATCAGAACTCTTTTTCCGTCAATGGTTGCGGTCGCCGAAGTCGATGGGCTCGATCTTGCCGTCGTCGATGGTGCTGGCGCGTGCTGTCGCGGGTGCTGCTGCCTGGGAGCCGGGACAGACCGTGGTCGAGCTTGGAGCGGGCACAGGTGCCATTTCGCAAGGACTGATCGAGCGGGGTATCCCCAGTGAATCGATCACGATGATCGAGCTGGATGAGTCGCTCTATGACTATCTCCGCAATCGTTTCCCCGGCGTCCGCGTGGTTCATGGTGATGCCACCAGGCTCGCGGAAATTGTTGCCGAGCAGAATATCGATCACGTCAGCACGGTGGTTTCCGGCCTTCCCATGGTCAACATGCCGCTGGAGTTTCAGCAGGCGATCGTCACCGAAAGCTTCAAGGCCATGAAGCCCGGCGGTTTCATGCTGCAATATTCTTATTCCCCTATTCGGCCAATTCCGGCTAAAAAGCTTGGTGTCAAAGCCAAGATGGTGCGTTATGTGATACGCAATGTGCCGCCGGCGACGGTTTGGCGCTTCGAGGCTTTGAAGGAAGGCCCCCACGCCTGACGATGTGAGGCTATAGGGCAAACGCCAAGAACGAGAGGGTATTCTGACCACCGCGGACATTGATCGTCGCGGGGACTCCATGGCCGGGCATCTTCGCCGCCATTCCCTTGCCGCAGCGCTTCAGAGCGTTCCTATTCTGCAGACGCTGAACGATCCGTCGACCCTTCGGCTATGGCAGGACCATATCAGCCAGCAAAAGCGCTGGATGGCCCTGGCGATCGCCTGCATGATCGTCTTTTCGATGGCGACGGTTGGGCAGGCCTATCTGGTTAAACCGGCACTGGACAGCCTTTTCGTCAACGAGGATCGCAGTCTGCTGCTGCTTATTCCGGCTGCCGTCGTGTTTCTCAGCGTTATCAAGGCGTCTTCCGGCTATGCCCAAGCCCTGTTCATGGGACGGGTCGGCCAGCGTATCGTCGCGGATCTGCAATCGCGCCTGTTTGGCCATATGATGAAGGCCGATCTGGGCTATTTTCTGGAGCGCGGCTCCGGACCGCTAATTTCCCGGCTGACCTACGACACCCAGCAGCTTCGGGTTGCCGTCTCAACCGCCATCTCAGGCACCGCGAGGGATCTTTTCCAGATCGTCGGCCTCACCGGGGTCATGTTTTTTCATGACTGGACCCTCGCCTGTTTTGCGCTCTTCGGCATTCCATTTGCCTCCTGGACAATCGTCTATATCGGACGGCGGATGCGCAAGGTCGCGGGTCAGAGCCAGGCGCAGATGGCGCGGCTGATGGCACGTTTGGAACAAACATTTCAAGGTGTGCGTCAGGTCAAGGCAGACAATCGGGAGGCCGATGAGACCGATTTTGCCAATGGCCTGATCGAACGGTTGTTCAAGCTCAACTTCAAAGCCATTCGCGTGCAGGCCATCAGTTCGCCCGTGGTCGAAGTCATCGGCAGTGTCGCGATCGCCTGTATCATTGGCTACGGCGCCTGGCGGGTCATCGACGGAGGTATGACTCCCGGCACCTTCTTCTCGTTCATCACTGCCATGCTGATGGTCTACCGGCCGCTGAAGACGCTTGCCAAGCTAAACACCCAGATCCAAGAGGGCCTGGCGGCGGCCGACCGCATCTACACGGTGCTCGACCATGAACCGGTGGTGAAGGACGCGCCCGGAGCCAAGCATCTTGAGACCAGCGGCGGCGCCATTCGTCTGGAGCGCGTGACCTTCGGTTACCTGCCTGCGAAGCCGACGGTAGAGAATTTCGAGCTCGACATTCCAGCCGGCCACACTGTGGCGCTGGTCGGCGCATCGGGAGCTGGCAAGTCGACAATCCTGAACCTGATCCTCAGATTTTACGATGTGGATCAGGGCGCGATCCTGATCGACGGTCAGAACATCCGGGATGTGACCTTGTCGTCGCTCAGAGGCGCCATCGCGCTGGTCAGTCAGGATATCGATCTGTTCGACGAGACGGTGCGCGCCAATATCAGCTACGGGCGCCGGGGCGCCGACGATGCCGCAATCGTCGAGGCCGCCAAAGCGGCAGCGGCGCATGAGTTCATTTCAGCGCTGCCCGACGGTTACGAGACCGTCATCGGTCCGTCGGGCCATACGCTTTCGGGCGGCCAGCGGCAGCGCCTGGGCATTGCCCGCGCGATGATCAAGGATGCCCCCATTCTTCTGCTCGACGAAGCGACTTCGGCGCTCGACAGCGAGGCGGAACAGACGATACAGCTTGCCCTTGGCCGGCTGATGCGTCACCGAACCACGGTGGTGATCGCGCATCGGCTGTCGACCATTATCCGTGCGGATATGATCGCAGTCGTCGATCAGGGGCGGATCGTCGAAAGAGGCAGCCACCAGGAACTCCTGGATGCCGGCGGCATCTATGCGCGCCTCTATGAGCGGCAGTTCGCAGAACAGCAGCCCTTCGACCTTGCGGGACCCGTCATGACCGACGGGATGTGAGCGTGGCGGGCCGGCAGCGGGTTCGCTGGCATCATCGCCCCTATGTCTCCTCGGCACTTGCCTGGCTGGCCGCCGTATACATTCGCCTGATCGACCGCACCGGTCGCTGGCAGCTCGACTATACGCCTGCGGTCAAGGCGCTGATCTCCGGCGGCAGGCCGTTCATCGGCGCCTTCTGGCACGGCCGTCTGATCATGAGCTACCCGGCCTGGCGATCTCTTTGCGCAAGGCTAGGTGTCTCGGCACGCCCTGATCTCTACATCATCGCCTCGACGCATGGGGATGGCCAGTTGATCCGGCGCGCCGCCCATTGTCTCGGTGCGAAAGCGATTTCGGGTTCGTCCCGCCGCGGCGGCGCCAAGGCGTTGCGTGAAGCACAAAGGGTCCTGCAGGGTGGCAATATCCTGGTGATCACGCCGGACGGCCCGCGCGGCCCGCGCATGCGCCTGCAGCCGGGCGCTGCCTATCTGGCAAGGAGCGCCAATGTTCCCGTCGTCCCGATCACCTTTGCCACCAAGGGCCAAAAAACCTTGAAAAGCTGGGATCGGTTCATGCTTGTGCTGCCTTTTGCGAAAGGCACAGTCACCTTCGGTGATCCGATCGAGCTCCCCAAGGGAGGTGACACCGAAAGCCATCGCCTGCTGATCGAGGAGCAAATGATTGCGCTTTCCACCAAGGTCGATCTGGCCGAGGGCATCGATCCCATCCAGCCGGCCAACTGATGCTGCTGGCACTTTACCGATTCGCAACCCATCTAGGCGGCCCGCTGATTGCCTGGCATCTGCGCCGCCGGGTTCGTCTCGGCAAGGAAGACGCGGCGCGGCTCGAAGAACGATCGGGCAAGGCGGGCATCGACCGTCCGGAAGGACCGTTGATCTGGTTTCATGCAGCCAGTGTCGGCGAATCGCTTGCAGCCCTCCCCCTGATCGAAACGCTGATCGAGATGCTGCCGGGGCATCGGATCCTGGTGACGACCGGAACGGTCACATCGGCGCGTCTCATGGCGGACAGACTTCCCGAAAGGGCGGTCCATCAATTCGTTCCCGTGGACCGGGGCGCGGCCTGGCGCCGTTTTCTGACATATTGGCGCCCCGATGCGGGGTGCCTGGTCGAATCGGAGATATGGCCCAACCTCATTCTTCAGGCTGATGCGCTGAATATCCCCCTGGTCACGGTCAATGGCAGCATGTCGGCGCGGTCGTTCAAGGCGTGGCGGCGGGTGCCGACAACGGCCGCGTCTCTCTTCGGCCGTCTGCAGCTCTGCCTTGCCAAGAGCAGCAAAGATGCCGAACGCTTTCGCCAGCTGGGCGCGCCTGACGTTCGACCTTGCGGCAACCTAAAACAGGCAGCCCTGCCGCTGCCGGTCGACGAGGAAGCCCTGGCCTCCTGGCAAGCAGCGCTTCAGGGGCGCCATGTCTGGCTCGCAGCGAGCACCCATCCCGGTGAGGAGGAGCAGATCCTGGCGGCCCATCGAGTTCTGGCGCCGACCTATCCAGGCCTGTTGACCATCATCGCCCCAAGGCATCCTGAACGTGGTGACGATCTTGTGCACGACATCAAAGCGGCCGGCTTCAGCGTCGCCCAGCGCTCGAAGAACACCATAGCCAACTCGGCGACCGAACTCTATCTCGCCGACAGCCTTGGCGAACTTGGCTTGTTCTATCGCCTGACGTCGATTGCCTTCATTGGCGGATCGCTCGTGCCCTCAGGCGGTCACAATGCCCTCGAAGCGGCAAGGCTCGGCTGCGCGCTGCTGTTTGGTCCCCATACCGAGAATTTCGATGATATTTCAGCGTTGCTCGAACATAAGGGCGCGGCCATCAGGGTTCGGGACGCCGATGATCTCGCCGGGGCTCTCGATCGCCTTTTCAGCCAGCCCGATATTGCCGCGGAAATAAGTAAGCAAGCCCTGGCGGCAAGTGCCGACGAGGGAGCCGTGCTTGATCGGGTTGTCGAGGCGCTGATGCCGTTGCTCAATCGCCATGTTAAGGCCTCGCCAGGCTACCGCGCGGATGCCGCTGCCGATGCGTGCGCCTGACTTTTGGCAAGAGGATGGGCTGACGGCCCGGCTGCTGACCCCCCTGGGCATGGTCTATGGCTTGCTGGGCACGATGCGCCGCCGCCTGGTTACCCCGAAGACGGTATCGATCCCGGTGATCTGCATCGGCAATCTGACGGTCGGCGGTGCCGGGAAAACGCCGACGGCGATCGCCATCGCCAAACGCCTGACAGCCATGGGCGAGAGCCCGCATATGCTGACGCGCGGCTATGGCGGACAGGCTCGCGGACCGGTGCTGGTCGATCCCGCCTGCCACGATGCCGAAGAGGTTGGCGACGAGGCGTTGCTTTTGGCGATGGCAGCACCCTGCTGGGTCGCAAGGGATCGTGTCGCCGGCGCCAAAGCGGCCTTGAACGCCGGTGCCAGTGTCATCATCCTGGATGACGGCTTTCAAAATCCGCATCTTGCCCATGATTTTGATTTTGTGGTGATCGATGGCGCCGTCGGCTTCGGCAATAACCGGCTCATGCCTGCGGGCCCGCTGCGCGAGACCGTTGCCGCTGGTCTTGCAAGAGCCGATGCGCTGGTGGTCATCGGCGATAATCGAAGAGAGACGATCGACACTGCTCTGCCCGTCCTGCATGCCGACCTTCGGCAGGCTGCCGATGCTCCGAACCTCAAGCAAAAACCTGTCGTGGCATTCGCCGGAATCGGCCGCCCGGAGAAATTTTTCGAGACACTTCAAACGCTTGGCGCAATCATCGTCGACGTTCACGCTTTTCCGGATCATTATCGGTACAAACCATCGGAGATTGAGGAGATTCTCGAACAGGCGAGGCAGGTTGACGCAGTCTGCGTGACAACTGAAAAGGACCATGTCCGATTGCCATTACCCCTTGGAAATTATGTAAAAAAACTACCGATAGAACTTCTCTTCGAAGCGAATGACGTCCTCGATAGGCTGCTTCTAACTGCTCTTAAGGCGCGTCAGGCGATATAAATTAAGAAAAATCTAATTTACGAAACCCTAAATTATAATTAACTTGATTACTAAGGGACCACCGAGGAGGGTTGAAGGACACTGATCTGGTCTTGCGTCACCAGCGTAAATCAGATCGGAAGCTCAAGCGGTGTCCCAGCATGGGGCCGGTTCAGGCCTTGAAAAGGTCGCCAAGACCGGCTGATAGGGGAGAGGACCAGAGCATGTCTTACGTAGAGACCCCGAGCAATCGAGATGCCAATCGCGAATTCATCCGGATTTCGATGAATGCCGAACTTCTCTCCCGCGAACGCGAACTGGAACTCGCTTACAAATGGCGGGATGAGCGTGATGAAAAAGCGCTGCATGAACTCGTCCTCGCCTATATGCGGCTGGTGATCAGCACTGCCTCCAAGTTTCGAAACTACGGCTTGCTCATGGCCGATCTCGTTCAGGAAGGCACCGTCGGCCTGATGCAGGCTGCCGAGCGGTTCGAGCCCGAACGCGAAGTCCGGTTTTCGACCTATGCGTCCTGGTGGGTACGTTCGGCCATGCAGGACTACATCCTGCGCAACTGGTCGGTGGTGCGCACGGGAACGACCGCCGCCCAGAAGGCGCTTTTCTTCAACTTCCGCAGGCTCCGTGCCCGCATTCACGATGGTGGCAACGGCCAGCTCGACGATGAAGGCCGGAACCATATCGCCAAGGAGCTGTCGGTCAATGTGACAGACGTCGTTGCCATGGAAATACGGCTTTCCGGTAGCGACCAGTCACTCAACTCGCGCATCAGCCCGAATGGCGAGGACGAGTGGCAGGACTTCCTTGCCGACGAAACCCCATCGCCGGAAGAAGTCGTCACCCTCGCCCATGACAACAAGACAAGATCGATCTGGCTCGCCCAGGCCCTGGCCGAACTGACCGACCGCGAGCAGGTGATCATCAAGGAGCGACGGCTTCGGGACGACGGCCGCACGCTCGAAGAACTGGGCCGAAAGCTCGGCATCTCCAAGGAGCGGGTGCGTCAGATCGAGCATCGGGCACTCGAGAAACTCAAAACGTCCTTGTTGAAGCGGACTGTCGAGGATGACCTGACACCAAAAGCCGGGTGATTTCTGGACAATTGCCAAAAGATTGGCCATGTCATCGGCATGGCCAATCGATCCGGGCTCAGCATATCGGAACAATCGCACCAGCCGCTCATTGTGGGGGGCGGGCATAGCGGGCTGCTTTTAGCACTTGCCCTGCACCGTTTCGGGCTGAATTCAACCCTGATCGATGCCGATCCGATCGAGCGTGTACAGCAGGCCTCATTCGACGGGCGAGCCCTTGCGCTGATGCAGGGCTCGAAGAAAGTGTTCGACGCTCTCGGCTTATGGCCGGCCCTGGCGCCGATCACAACGCCTATTCTGAGCGTTCAGGTTCGGGACGTCGGAACCGGCGGCGCTATTGCCTATGACGCCCGGCAAGTTGGCGATGATGCGTTCGGTTATGGTATCGAAACCCGCCTTCTTCGACAAAAACTATGGGAACTCCTGAGGGTGAGACAAGGAATCCGCTTCCTTGACAACGTTCGTCTTGATCGTCTGGAGCGGAAAAAGAACAGCATCACGGCGCATCTGGACGATGGCCGGACCATCAGCACCCCGCTGGTGATCGGCGCGGACGGCCGCCGCTCGTCCGTCCGAAAGCTTGCCGGTATCCGCACGTCCCACATTCCCTATCATCAAACGGCAATCACGCTCGCCTTCCGCCATAAACGGCCCCACGACCATCGGGTACGGGAATATATGAACGAAGCCGGTCCGCTGGCGCTGCTGCCGATCGGCGACCATATCTGCTCGGCAACCTGGATCGAGCGTCCGAGCGACGCCGAACGGCTGCTTGCCGCCGCCCCCGCCGATCTGCTCGAAGCGCTGCGGGAACGGCAAGGGGACGATTTGGAACCGGAAGAGATCCTGGGCCGGCCTTGCGGCTTTCCTCTAAGTGCGGAAACCGCCGACCGCTACGCCGCACCTAGAGTGACGCTGGTAGGCGATGCCGCCCACGGCCTTCACCCGATCCACGCGCAGGGCTGGAACCTAGGGGTGCGCGATGTCGCTGCACTCACCGAGGTCCTGGTGGACGCGAAGCGGACCGGCCGGGATCCCGGTTCCGGCGACGTACTGCAGCGCTACGCGCGCTGGCGGGAGGGGGATGCGCGCCTGATCCTCGGTCTGACCGATGGGCTGAACCGGCTCTTTTCCACCGATTTCATGCCAGCAAGGATCCTTCGCCGGACTAGCCTGTCCCTCCTGGACAGCATCCCGCCGATCAAGACCTGGATCATGCGCCGCGGCATGGGCATGAATGGCGACCTGCCCAAGCTTGCACGTGGGCAAGCTCTTTAGCTAAGCCGCCTGCTTTGGTGCTTCGATCCCGCTGAACTCACGAGCTTTCTTGCCAAGCTTGGTTTTTTCGTCGCAGGTCAGCACCCAGCGGATATTGGGATGCCGACGGGCGGCAAGCTCCATCTGCCCCTGCCACCAAGCAGGCGGCGCAACCGTGCTATGAGCATTGGCCCCGTTGCTCAGTGATTTCTTTGCCGGGAACGACACTGTAGCAACATAGACGAACTTTTTCGCTGCCTTGAACATTTCGTCCAAAATCCAAGGCACGTCTTCCGGCGGGAGATGCTCGACGACGTCGGTGCTGATCACGCCATCGAACTGTTGGTCATAGGGAGCGGCAAAAGGCTCATAGCCAGGATCGTAACAAGTGACCTTCACACCCGGCCAAGCGGGCTGGCTCCGGAAACGGCTCGTTTCGGGTTCGCCGTCATAGGGATGATAGTGCACACCCTTGCCGGCACCGTAGTCCAGAACGTCCTTGGCGCCGGTTTCCCCTATCAGGACCGCAATCGGCTGGAGTTCCTTCTCCAGACTACGTCCATCGAAGGTTTGCGCCGCGGATCGCGCTGAACGGCGACCTGCCGCCTTTTCACCTTCCTCATGCATAACGCGATGCTGCTCCAGAAGGTCTTGATAGCGCTGGCTCGGGCGATCCTTGGTGAACACCGTAAACCCGGCGCGATCGGCTCGTTCCTGCAGATCGAACCAGATTTTGCCATCAGGGTGCGGTCGATAGTTCAGCTGCTCTGGCAAAGGCTGCCAAGGCTGGGTTTGCAGCGTGGTGAAATGGAAACATTTCGACTTGTCGGCACTGTATTCGTCATCCCTAGCATTCCACTCCGGCGGCATTTGCCCCCAAAGATCATTGTCGAGAGCTAATTCCCTGAAATGCTTATGCCTATAGCCACGCTGCGCGTGCTCAAGCTTCCAGTAGTCGATCATCTTTTTGCAGTCGATAAGCATCACGGAAGTTTCGCGCTGCGTGATGCCAAGCATGCCTGCGCCGTTCATGTCCATATCGAAGAGCTCGGCCGGATCGGCGAGGTAGATCTGATCGACGTCGTTGTAGATGGCACGGCCATCGCCACCCGCCCATGTGGGAATGGCGTAGCGGTAGTTGGTAAACCCGGTCTTCCAGCGCCTCCGGTCGAATCCCCTGACGTCTTTCATCAGGTGGATCTCATAGACTCTCGCGGGATCGCGAACCTCGATGATCGACCAGACGAAAACACGCTCGGCCCGATATTGTGCATCCTCGGTTCCGAGAAAAATGCGCACCGGCGGCTTACCATTCGGCTTCACACCGTCATCGACATCCAAACGAATAACCTCGGGCGCATCGCGCACCCCTTCCGGGCGGCCGGGCCCTTTGTTCAGCCAATAGGACATCTTGCGGTGATACCAATAGGTCTTGAACTTGGTCTCTTTGCGGAGCTTTTTGGCCACGGTTATCCTGCCTCGTCCAGATGCTGACGTCGCTCAAGGTGAAGCCGCCATTCGCGGTCTAGAATTTCGCCGAAAATTACGACCTCGCCGTCAAATCGGTCAAGATGATGAAACATGAAAGCCAGTTCTTTATCCGAGCTGTGAGCCGGTGTATAGGCATTCGGCGTCGTCTTGTCGCCCGGATAGCTGCCGTCCGGGTGGCGAAAAAGATCGATCCCGCCAATGATGAGACGCTTCGGCTTCAGCGCGACCGCCATCGCGATCATGGCGGCACCGTTGGTGGGCCTGTGCGTACCCCAATCGAAGTCCTCAAGATAGCGTCCGAGCCGTTCCATGGAAAAGTAGCGGAGACGATGGCGAAGAGCCCAAAGCCCCCTGGTTTCCAGAAGAACCATCTCGCCGATTTCATGCTGAAGGCCGAAAATAGGCGCTTTCAGCACTCTCATCGTGGACTTTCCGCCAGTAAAGACCACCTCAGGCTCGGCAAGAACAGATCGGTTCATCCACGAATGATTGACCCGGAACAGAGCATCATAGGAAATTCGATCGAGGTCGGGATGCTCGCAAGAGGGGCCATTGCCGAGACATAGGATCGTTTCTGGGCTGCCCAAGCTCTTTCGCAATTGATTTTTGTCGTCATAGCGTTGAATGAAACGTTTATATCTTGCTGCACGGGCGGGATCATTCAGGCAGCGATACAGGCAGCGCGCCAGCATGCGACTCAGAGGCCGATCGCCTCGATTGGTCCATTTCTGATTTTTCCCAAGCAGGGGTATGAGTTGATCCAGTGCCTTTTCAGCCGCAACCTGATCGCATCGCCCGGTCGTCGACGGGATTAATGCCAGACGTCCATCCTCTTGTGTCTGCAAGTTTGCCTCGCTATCGATGGCAAGCAGCAGATCGGCCCCTTTTTCCGGCGGATAACGGGGTTTGAGGTAATCCTGTCCGCGTCCGCTCATCAGAACTATCGAGATCGATCGATTCTTGACGCATTTCATGAAGGCCGCACTTGGCGGGGTCTCATCCTCCAACAAGATCAGCGCACGGACCTTCAGCCGCTTTAAAAATAGGATTGTCGCAAGGCTTATGCCGAACGGGACGGGAACGGAATTGAGGCCCGGAAATGCTTGCTCGAGCCAGCGGCTAGCTCCAAGATCGTTCGTGCAAACGAAGGTTTCCAGCCGTTGATCAGTTCGATCTAGCTGCCTCAAAACGGGGGCAATGGCTTCAAAAGCGCTTTGATCGGACCCATAAATCAAAAGGCTAGGAGCAAGCGATCGCGGTGCCATGCCGAGGCGACACAGCACCTTGGGAAAAAACGCCATCATGTCAAAACTGACGGCGTTTTGATCGTGCCAAGAAGATCGGTCATGCGATCAATGAAAGGCTCCGATGTCCTGTTTTCCGCTGGCGGCGCCAAGCATAGCTCATTCTCGAAGGGACGAGCCAAGCCCGCTTCATAGAGGAGCGCATGCATTTTTTCCAGATCGCGGCTGGGCGAAATCCATCCGCTATTGAACAAGGCGCGGCAAACGCCTGCTGCACCATCCTGATGCTTGGTAGCAAGGGTGGTCATTCGACGCTTGATCCGATCGACCATGCCCGGCCGTTTGAGAGGCATGGGCGCTATATGCATCGGCTTGGTTGTCGCCGCTGCCTCGGCGAGCATGGACTCGCTTTCCCCGGTGACGATCAAACCATCCGCCCAGGCGAGGTAGCCAAGATAGGGGTTTTGCTCCCCATGGCGGCCCCAAAGGTGAAAGGCTGCATAGCCTGCCGCTTCCTGCATCGCTGCTATAGCATCCGGCGATGTGCGCCGGCTGGTCACCACCGTGAGCGAGCCACCGAGTGCCTTGGTTGCCACTTCCGCGCGCAGGAGAAGATCGACCGCATGTTTGGTGGGAAAAGCATGAAGCGCCGTCTCGCCGCCAACAAGAAAAATGATGCGGGGAACTCGCCTGTCCGCCAGCAGTGGAGCCCACTCCTCCCTGGCCTCGGCCAAACGTTCCCCAGTTACCCGTGTCGGCGGTAGCGTCACGGCGAGGCGGTGAGGATGGGGCGGCATGTTGAAATGAGCACAGCTAATCAGCAAGGCAAAGTCATCGGCTGCCGTCACCCCCTTGCGGCCAATATGGACCAGCTTGGATCGGCCGTTGCTTGCTGACCGGATCCATCGGGCAACGGGCAGGCAGCGGCGGCCCATGGCGATCACAATATCCGGGAAGGGAGGCTTCAGCAGGTCTGATCGTTTGTGATCGACAGCAAGGCAACTTGCGCCCATCATCGGATTGGGAAGCCGGTTCAGCCAGTTGAACGATAATGACTTGGTCTCGAAAGGCAGGCCCAGCCGGTCCGCCAGCCCGATCACTTGGGTCTGATGTCCGGGCCGGTCGTCGAGCAGGACCCATATGCGCGGCTTTTGCATCAATGTCTGCTCCAGCCTCTTCGGCGTTTCACTGACTTTCTATCCTGCTTGGTCATACGCTCGGAACCGCAAAGGTTCTTGACAAGAAATCCTCGCTCTTCTGTCATTCCGATGCGTCAGGGCTCAAGTCTTGCGACACTCTGCCTGCCCTGTCCACCCGCCTGCTCCTTGGACAATAGTTTCGATAGGCTGGCATAAGCGTCAATCCGATGTGTCGACAGTTGGAAAGTTTGAGCCTTGCCTATCCTCACACTTATGCGCCACGGAACCACGTCATGGGCCGAAAAAGGGTGCTTTGCCGGCTGGGGAGACGCACCTCTAAGCTCTTCGGGCGAAGGGCTCGCGCGAAAAGCCGGCCGTCTTCTGAAACAACAGGAACTGAGCTTCGATGTCTGCCACACTTCAAGGCTAATTCGCGCAAAAAAAACACTGGATCTTGTCTTGGAGGAATTGGCCAGTCCTGCACCATCGATCGTTCAGGACTGGCGGCTGAACGAACGTCACTACGGCATGCTTCAGGAGAAGTCCAGAAAGGCTGCCGCCGAGCATTACGGCCGCGATGCGGTGATTGCGTGGCGACGCAACTATCGGGACCGGCCGCCGGCCCTTGAGAACGATGATCCAAGATGGCTCGAGCAGAAGCGACGCTTTCCCGATCTTCCTGAGACCGATATGCCGAGGTCCGAAAGCCTGGCGGACGGCGTTCTCAGGGTGGAACCCTATTGGAAGGAATGCCTGGCACCGGCGCTTAGATCCGGCAGGCAGGTGCTGCTCGTCGCTCATACATGCTCGATTCGCGGTCTGGTGCGCATTCTCGACGGGCTGAGCGATGACGAAGCGGAAGCCTTCCGCATTCCGACCGCCGTGCCGGTGATCTATCATCTGGATTCCGATTTAAAGCCGATCCGTTCCGAGCGGATCGTCGGTGACGCTGTCAATTGGTGGCGCAATCTCGGCAACAGGCTCAAACCCCGTTGGCTGTATTGGGGTTAACCCTCGGCTATCGCGAACGTTGCCTTGCCCTTGCCGGGATCTGCAATCGTTCTCAAGATAGAAAGAACAAATAGGAACAACGTTGATGGCCAGCTTTCAGGACTACGAGACCTATGATGCAACCGGCCTGGCGGCTCTTGTCGCCAAGGGGGATGTGTCGCCAAGGGAGCTCCTGGAGGCGGCACTCCTTAGGGTCGGTGCCCTCAATCCCAAGCTCAACGCGATCGCCGTCCGGTCGGTGGACACGGCCATCGAAGCGATCGAGCAGGGATTGCCCGAAGGGCCATTGAAGGGCGTGCCCTTTTTGCTGAAGGACTTGGGCGCAGAGGCCATTGGCTACCCTTCCAACAAGGGGTCGGTCCTCTTTAGGGACACGCGCTACACTTATGATTCCGAAATCGTTCGCCGGCTGAAGGCGACCGGCCTCGTGATCTTCGGGCGCACCACATCTCCTGAGCTGGGCGTGGGACCGATCACCGAAGCCAAGGTCTATGGCGGACCGACCAGAAGTGCTTGGAACCCGGATCACACCGCCGGCGGATCGTCAGGCGGTGCGGGGGCTGCGGTCTCGGCCGGCATTCTCCCTGCAGCCCACGGTTCGGATGGCGGCGGCTCGGTCCGGATCCCCGCGTCATCGTCCGGCCTCTTCGGGATGAAACCGACCAGAGCCCGCTTGCCGGACGGCCCCGCCTCCGGCGAAGGCTGGGGCGGCATGGCTATCGGCGGTTTTCTCACCCGGTCCGTGCGCGATACGGCGGCCCTGCTCGATGCGACCGCGGGCGCAGATCCGGGAGCCCCTTATTGGGCGCCGCCGCTCAAAGGCGGTTTCGTGCAGGCGATCCAGCAGCCACCGGCCCGCATGAAGATCGCCTTCAGCACGATTTCTTTCACCGGCGAGGCTTTGCATCCGGACTGTCGAGCAGCCGTGGAAGCCGCGGCCAAGCTCTGTTCCGATCTCGGCCATCGGGTCGAAGAAGCCGCACCAAAGCTCGATCTCATGCCCCTGATGCAGGCCTGGACCACGATCGTCGCCTGCGGCACAGCACTTACTGTCCGCGAGAAGGTCAAAGCGCGGGGGCATGCTCTCGATCCGAACGAGATCGAAGCGGTCACGCGAGGGGCGCTCACGCTCGCCGGGACCATCTCCGGCGCCGATTATCTGGCCGCTCTCAACAAAGTTCACCGCTTCGGTCGAGAGGTCGCCGGCTTTTTCGAAAGCTACGACCTCCTGCTGACACCGACGCTGGCCGAACCGCCGGCCAAGGTCGGCCGCTTTGCGCCTGACAATGAGGACTTTGCCGATTACCGGCTCGGGCCGAAAGGCATCCTTCCCTATTCGCCCTTCACCGCCGTCTTCAACGCCACCGGCCAGCCCGCCATGTCCGTGCCACTGTCGTGGAGTGCGGAGGGCCTGCCGATCGGCATTCACATCGCCGGCAGGTTCGGCGAGGACGAGCCGTTGATAGCGCTCGCCGCGGAGCTCGAACAGGCCAGCCCCTGGTTCGATCGGCGCCCGCCGATCCGGGTGACTTAAGCAGCCGGACCTCCCGGCTGATGTCCATCCAGATCCTGAAAACGCTCGAGATAGCGACGCTGCGCTTCATTGGGAGGCAGGGGTGACAGGTCGATCCTGTCAAGGTCAAGATCGGTAAACTGCCCTTTGGCATCGAACACCGGACGGGCCTCATCCACAGGAAAACCTGCGATCTTGATGGCCTCGACATAGGCCGCGGCGCGATCCGCCTTCTTGATCAGGGCTTCCGCCGCCTTCGGCAGCTTCGTCAGCGAAAACCGCAGCCGAATCGCCCGCATCAGGCGCTGCTCGATGTCCCGGTAGTCGCCGCTCAGCGCATTCTTGAACGGCGTGATCAGATCGCCGACCACATATTCCGGCGCATCATGAAGCAAGGCCAGGAGACGCCAGCTAGGCGGCACATCTCGGCGAAACAGGGTCAGGAGGCTTTCCACCAGAAGGCAGTGGTCGGCCACCGAAAATGCCCAATCACCGGAAGTCTGCCCGTTCCAACGGGCAACCCGGGCGAGGCCTACAGCAATATCCTCGATCTCCACATCGAGTGGCGAAGGGTCGAGCAGATCGAGACGGCGCCCGGACAGCATGCGCTGCCAAGCCCGCATTTCTCCAGGGTTATTCGCGGGATTCATCTGCTCTCCGACATCCCCAATAAATCTGACCGATCGCCGATCACCATCTCGTGATGCCCTCCTCTGACCATGCTCTGCAATCTCCATGCGTAATCGGCATTGCCTATTTTGGCTGACTGGATAGACTGCCCAACTTTATTGACGATGTCCGCGGCAACCTTTCGCTAGCCAGCCTAGCCTAGTTTGTCTCGTACAAACGAGCGAAGAAAGTGAAGGAAAGAGGCATGGCTACAGGAACAGTGAAGTGGTTCAACCCGACCAAGGGGTACGGTTTTATTCAGCCGCAGGACGGATCCAAGGACGTGTTCGTGCACATTTCCGCCGTTGAGCGCGCAGGTCTGCAGGGCCTCGCCGACGGTCAGGTCGTGGACTATGAGCTGGTGCCCGGCCGCGACGGCAAGTCGTCGGCCGAGAACCTCCGGGTTCAGGATTAAACCGCACCAGATTTAGCGGTTTTTGGAGGAAGGGCAGCTCCAAAAGGGGCTGCCCTTTTTTCTTTTTCCTCGAACTGATTGGTCAAGACCCATGCCACGCAAGCCCAATTATCGCTTTGAACGTCACGAGCGCGAAAAGGCAAAGGCCGCAAAAAAAGCAGCCAAACAAGAAGCGAAAGCCCAGAAAAAAACCGACCCATCCGACGATGAGACAGGCGACGAGCCGCTGGTGCATGCGGATAGCGGCGAAAGCTGAAGGTGCTTCGTCACCGCTATCGCACCATTGACGGCCGGTTCAGGCAGCGCGTTTTCGGCGAAGCGGCGCTTGAGATCGGTCGTTTCCTGCGCCGGCTTTAGCGCGCGGCCTGCTGCGTTTGGGGCCGGCTTCCTGGCCACCGCCAGAGCGCTTCTTCCCTTTTAGCCCGTTCCCGCCCCTGCCGCCGCCCCGTCTTTTTGGCGGAGCGGATATGATGTCTCCTGAAGGCTCGTCACCGATGACGGTCAGCCGGTGTTTGATCAGACGTTCGATATCCCTGAGATAGGCCCGTTCGCTCTGATCACAGAACGACAAGGCAATCCCCTCGGCACCGGCCCGCGCGGTGCGTCCGATCCGATGGACATAGTTTTCCGGCTCGTTGGGAAGCTCGAAATTGATGACATGGGTGACATTGTCGACATCGATGCCGCGCGCCGCGATGTCGGTCGCCACCAGAACCCGGGCATCGCCTTTACTGAACCGCTTGAGCGCCCGCTGCCTCGCCCCTTGGGATTTGTTGCCGTGGATGGCTTCCGCCTCCACACCGTCATTGTCGAGCTGCTCGGCAACCCGGTTGGCGCGATGTTTGGTGCGGGTGAACACGATCACCCGCGATAACGCCGGGTCCTCCAGAACATTCTTGAGCAGCCGGCGTTTTGCCCGCTGGTCGATATGGTAGACACGCTGCTCGATTCGCTCGACGGGCGTTGCCTGCGGTGCCACTTCGACGCGTACCGGATCACTCAGAATATCGCCTGAAAGCCGGACGACATCGCGCCCCATCGTGGCGGAGAACAAAAGGGATTGGCGTTCTTCAGGCAAGGCGGCGATGACTTTCTTGACGTCATGCACAAAGCCCATATCCAGCATCCGGTCGGCCTCGTCGAGAACGACGAACTCGATCGCATCGAGCTTGAGGCGCCGCTGGTTCATGAGGTCGAGCAGGCGGCCAGGCGTCGCGATGACGATATCGACGCCGCGGGACAGCGCATTGACCTGGGGTCCCTGGCTGACGCCGCCGAAGATTACGGTCTGGCGAAGATGCAGATGCTTGCCATAGGCGCGAAACTCCTCGGCAATCTGGCTTGCAAGCTCGCGTGTCGGTGCCAGGATCAGGGCTCGAGGCAGACGCGGGCCTCGCGGCCGATCGGCGCTCGAAAGCTGATGGAGAATGGGCAGCGCGAAGGCGGCGGTCTTGCCGGTGCCGGTCTGAGCAATGCCCAGCATGTCTTCACCGGCAAGCAGCTCGGGGATGGCCTTGGCCTGGATCGGCGTCGGCGTCACATGGTCTCTGGCAGTCAACGCACGCAGGATCGGTTCGGCCAGGCCGAGATCCGAAAAACGATGATCGTTCAAGTAGGTTTTCCTTACACGTCCTTCGCCAGCAGCAATGTTTCGGACATGGCTGGCCTCGACGTTGGGCTCAACTCCAGGCGCGGCCGGAGCGAACTGGTTTTTTTGATGATTGTTCTCGGGAGGTGGCGCCGCAAGCCTGCAGCGCTTCGCGCAATCGCGAGACAAAGTACGTCCCGTACATGGGATGATGGGGCTCGATTGTCAAGCTTCGTGACTTGCCCTGCCCTTCGACATCAGCGCCGATGCCGTCAAAAACCCTAACCGCATATCGTCAACATCCGAGCCCAGCCACGACCCCGTCAAACTTGGCCGCATACCCTCGATCCTGGCGATGAAGGGCGGCAACCGAATGATCTGGTCATACCAGCCCGTCGATGCGCCTGAAGGCATTGGTGATCGGGTAACGGCGATCGCGTCCAAACGCCTTTCTCGTGATCTTGACCCCTGGCGGTGCCTGGCGCCGCTTATATTCGGCGAGATCCAGGAGGTTGGAGACCCGCTGGACCGTCTCACGCTCGAACCCGTCGTTCACGAGATCAGCGGCCGACCTGTCGTCTTCGACCAGCGCCTGCAGGATCGCATCCAGCTGCTCGTAAGGCGGAAGGCTGTCCTCGTCCTTCTGGTCCGGACGCAGCTCGGCACTTGGCGGTTTGGTGATGATCCGTTCCGGGATCACCATGCCGGCAGGCGCTCGAAACGTCTCGCCATGATGCTGATTGCGCCAATGGGAGAGCGCAAAGACCATGGTCTTGTAAACATCCTTCAAGACCGAATAGCCACCGCACATGTCGCCATAGAGCGTTGCATAGCCGACCGACATTTCCGATTTGTTGCCGGTGGTCAGCAGCATGGCGCCGAGCTTGTTGGAAATCCCCATCAGCAGCACGCCGCGGATACGCGCCTGGATATTCTCCTCGGTGATGTCAGGCTCGCGCCCCTGGAAAATCGGCGCCAGCATGTCGCCAAAAGCACCGACCGCTGGCTCGATGGCCACCTCGTCCAGCTTGATGCCGAGCGCGTCGGCGCAGCCGGCTGCGTCTTCCAGGCTTTCCCTCGATGTGAAGCGGGACGGCATCATGACCGCATGCACGCGCTCCGGACCAAGAGCATCAGCGGCGACGGCGGCGGTCAGCGCCGAATCGATGCCGCCGGAGAGGCCGAGCACAACGCCAGGAAAGCGGTTCTTTTCGACATAGTCCCTAAGGCCAAGGCACATCGCAAGATAGATGGATTGAAGATGAGACGGCGGCTCCACCATCCGGCCCACCTCGCACGTCCATCGATCGTCGGCCCCACGCTGCCAGCGTGTGATCAGCAGATCCGGTTCGAAATAAGGTGCCTGGGCTGCAAGGCGGCGATCGGCATCGAGCACGAAGGAACCGCCGTCGAACACCAGCTCATCCTGGCCCCCCACCTGATTGCCGTAGATCAGCGGCAAGCCGGTTTCGGTAACCCGCGCGACCGCGAGATTAAGCCTCAGATCCTGCTTGTCATGCTCGAATGGAGACCCATTCGGTATGATCAGGATTTCCGCACCGGTTTCCTCCAGGCCTTCGGCAACATCCTCCGTCCACATATCCTCGCAGATCATCACCCCGAGGCGCGCTTGGGTGCCATCCTTTAGCGGAAACGGGATCGGCCCCGGAACAGGCCCAGCCTCGAAGACGCGTTTTTCGTCGAACACGCCATAATTGGGAAGGTCGTGCTTATAACGGGTGGTCTCAATCCTGCCGTCTCTCAACAGGGCAACGGCATTATAGAGCTTGCCCTTTTCGACCCAGGGCGTTCCGACGAGAAGAGCCGGCCCACCATCGGCAGTATCGTTCGCCAGCGCATCCACGGCGCGGCGGCAGTGTTCATGGAGGGCCGGCTTCAGCACCAGATCTTCCGGCGGATAGCCACAGATGGCCAGCTCCGAGAACAGCACCAGATCGGCACCGGAAGCGCCGGCATCCCTTCTTGCATCACGAATGCGCTGAAGATTGCCGTCGATGTCGCCGACGGTAGGGTTGATCTGGGCGACGGCGATAACGAGTTCTGCGACCACAGCGGCAAAGGCTCCGGCTGATAAGCAAGGACGTTACAGATATAGCGTGGTGTCGCCGGTCAATATAGGGCCTTGTCATCTCCTGAAGCGTTATACCAACCGGACTGGCTTTCGACTGCCCCATCCCGCTCCCCCTCCTAAATGGCTGGGATAATCTCTCTCTTGCCTGGCATATCCGAGTAGGGTCAGGGGCGATTCAAGGCCGGGCGTGGTTAATCATCTGTTAAATTCGATCCCGTGGCGAAGAAGGCGGCGAACCGGTTGGCGGCAAGAGGGCGATTGGCACGATCAACATAACCTCAGAGAGCCCGAAGCATTTATCAATCGAAACTAGATTGACTAAAATTTGCAATTTATTTAAGCGTTCTTTTATGGATATTTAGGATTTCCGCGGTTCACCGTTCGCGCCAATGATAGGTTTCGAGATACTCCAAGAGGACGAGCTTGGAAATCGAGTCTGGTTGTCCGACGATATCAAATCAGTCGTTTGACAGGGTAGACCGCCGTTATCGAAAAAAAACGTCAGGAGTCAGCGATGGGATGGAACGACCTGCCGGCATTCGCCGCTTTTTTTTGTGCGCGCCGGCCGATTGTAGCGCTAACGGCACTCAGCCTTGGACTAGGTGCGGCCGGACTGACAACGCCGCCCCAGGCTCTGGCGCAAAGCGCCGAGCAGCCGGGCGACGAGGCGCCGGCCGACAATAACGCTCTCGACGCGCTGACCAGAGCCATTACCAAATATAAGAGCAACCTCCAGGACATCAAAGATGCCTTGGACAAATCGCCGGAACCGAGTCAGCTGACGGAAGAGCTCGCCCGGTCCAAAACCCTTATCGAAGACTTGACCGACCGGCTGACACAAGTACGCGACGAGCGTGATGGCCTGACGGCGGAACTGGCCGAAGAGCGCCAGACGAGCACGGCGACGATCAGCGCGATGAAGCTGGAATCGGAGCGCGATCGAGCGTTGATGGCGCAGATTCAAACAGAGCTTGGCCAGACCAAAGGCGAGTTGCAGGATACGATCGAGGCACGCCTGGCGCTCGAAGCTCTTCTGGCCGAGCAGCAGGCGACATCGGACGAACTCGAGCTACAGCTGAGAGGCGAGCTTGAGGTGAGTCAAAAGCAAATCGTCGGTCTGCAGGCCGTTCGCGACGATCTCCAAAATGATCTTGCCGAGCTGCGCGATATCTCATCCGCCGAAGTCGACAGGCTGAATAGCAATGTTCAGGCAGCCGATGTGGAGATACAGTCGTTGAGCCAAGATCTGGCTTCGTCTCAGGAACAGCTTGCTGCGCTCGGCATCACCCGCGATGCCCTTACCAGCGAACTCGATGCCGTCAAGCAGGCGGCGGCCGCGCAGACAGCCGACTTGTCCGGACAGATCGAAGCGGCGACGAACCGGGCCAATTCCCTGAACGAGCGTCTCAGCACGTCCGAGCAGCAGGCCCTTGAGCTGCAGGAAGCACAGCAGCTTCTTGAATCCGAACTCGCCAAGATCACTGAAGGATCACAGAGCCAGATCAAAGGCCTGCGCGATCAGCTTTCCCTGGCCCGCCAGGAAATCGCGGACCGCGAAGCCAGCTATGAAGAGCTGTCCAAGCAGATGGCCGATGCAACCGCCGCCGCCGCCAATCAATCGGCCCAACTCGCGACGGAGCTAGAGAAAACCAGGAAAGATCTTGCCGACCAGGAGCAGTCTAAGGCCGTGCTGCAATCCGAATATGCCGACTATCGCCGTACGACAGATGGCGAAAAACAGCGCCTTCAGGCAAATTTGGACCAGAGCAGCTCAACCGTCGTCGAATTGGAAGCGACCCGTGACGGCCTGATGGGACAGATTTCCGAGGCGGCGGTGACGGCGGAGCGCTGTGTCGCCGATGTCGGGGAACTTGGCGACCAGCTGATTGCCGCTCTGGATCATCTCGAGCAGCTCGAAGCAGCTCTTGCTCAGGCACAGGCCGGCCGTTCGGCTCTCGCGGCAGAGCTTGCCGCCGTGCGGCGTGAGGACGGCATTGCGGATAGCGAGACGGTTCAGCAATAAGGACCGGGAACCAACCAGTCCCGGTTTTTACTGTGCGGATCTGCCGTGGGCGTGGCCTGAGATTTCCCTGTCGAGATCTCAGGCCACGCCTTTGAAAATCGGAAAAAAGCTTCGAATACTCTGCCGATCCGGGCTCTTGTAGAGGTCAATCTCGTAGCGTGCGCGGTTGATCACCGCCTCACCCCGCCCGCGCTCGAAAAACCGCCTGATCCCGAGCGCCATCAGCCCCTCGATGCTGCAACCCACCCAAAAACCGCCGATCGGCTTGAAAAGCGGCCGTTCGATACCGGCCTCATGGTCCTCCGCCCGCCAGCGATAAGCGAGCGTGACCACCTCGGGAACATCCAAAGCCTCTCCTGCAATATGTCGGGGATAACGGTTTCCGCTGAAGTCGATGTCGTCACCGGTGCCCAGAAGGCCGAAGTCGTCGAGGTAATAGCGATACCAGAAGTGATAGCCGCTCACCGTGCCTTCCTTCTGCTCTCCGACCACGACATGCTCGAAGCCCGAGAGATCGAGGTTGCGGCCATCGTCATATTGGCGAAACCAGATGTCGAAAATAAGGGTCTGGAATGCGTCACGGGAATAGGCCTGCCCCCGTTGCTCGCCGATCTGCCGCCTGACCTCCTCCATCGGAGCGCTGTCGGTGACCGCCTCCAGAAGCGCCAGCATCTCTCTCGCTTCGACCTGGGTGGTTTCCTCGCGCTTGGTCTGATCGAGGCGGTAATTGTCGAACAGCGCTTTGGCAAGATCGTAGGTCTCGCGCTTCGCTTCGGGGATCGAGACTTCGGCAATAACCTTATGATCCGGATCCCTGCCGCCGCGCTCGTCGACACGCACAAAGCCGGACGCCCGATCACCGCGCTCTCCCGCGCGGATCGCCAGAATGCCCCGGTGGCTCTGATCGGCATCCCAGATGTGCTGATAAGCGCTGTTTTCGCCTGCCTGGGAGGCGCGAAGAAGGATGGCTGGGGCGGCAAGGGCTCCGGCACCGG
This sequence comes from Geminicoccaceae bacterium, assembly GCA_965204405.1. Lineage (GTDB taxonomy): Bacteria > Pseudomonadota > Alphaproteobacteria > Geminicoccales > Geminicoccaceae > JANQPX01. Next base: position 741,550 of record CBDBEN010000005.1, on the reverse strand, counting down.
CTGCCATGATACCTAACATCGTGCGACGCTTCATTCCCGGGTTGTCTCCTGGTGGTCTGAACCGAACGGTCAAGGTTCGCTTGTATTGGCATAGTGACGAATGCAGATAAATTTCTCCTTTAAGTGGCAAAAACCTCCCTGCAGTTAACGCGCACCATAGGGTGTCGATTAAGACAGAATAGGAATTGTGAATTGGTGAAAGAATATTTAAAACTTTGTTAAATCCAACACGAAATGTGGCGGAATGCGCATGTCAACAGAACGCTATGTCGGTGAGAGACGGGCTTTATGGCATTTTCTCTCGGAACTCCAGCCGCTGGTGACGGCGAGCTTGGGAGAAAATGCCCTGTTGCGCTATCGAATCGACCAGTCGCTCAAAGCGGGCGATCTGGACTCGCTGCGCCGGGCGCGCAGAATGTTCCATCACTTACCCGATGAAACCAAGCGTGTTCTGATGCGCGGTATTTTCGAGGGCAAGACGACGCCCGCAGCCGTGCAGCCCTCGGATCCCACGCCAGCTCTCATGCCCGGCAAGGCCAAATCGACAGGAGCGATCCGATTCAGTGCCTTTCCAGCGGCTTGCGAGGAAGACATTGCGCTTTCGGTCGAGCTCGAAAATGAAAGAACCGATGATGACGCCCCTGTTCAAGTGATGATCGAGCCTGGTACTCTGCCGCGAAGTGTTGCGGAAACCCTTCGCCAGATTGCAAATTGGATCGAACATGACCGGCGCCTGCTGTCGGCCCAGAATTGGGTCCAGGGGAACAAGCGTACCAAGCATTCCGACGAAACATTGGACCTGGCTTAGCGTTGCGCTGAGGCGGATACTCGGAGAGAACCGGCCGCCTCGAGTTTATCTTCCCAAAACGATACATGCAGCTCTGGGCCTGGTCGTGGGTCTTATCCTCGCGGGCTGCGGTGGCTCGGACGTCAGCGTCGGTCCCGTCGGCGACAGCTTTGCCGCCAGGGAAGCGCTGAGCCGCGCCCTCGAAAAGGGCCCGGTTCGCGCCCAGATTTTCGGCGATCCCTACGGCCTTGATCCGGCCCGCCAGGACGTCCTGGTCACCAGCGCCATCGGGAACGGGGTTCAAGGCATCAAAGCCCGGTTTTCCGCCGATCCCGGCCTGTATAGCAGCGATCAGCCGAGACTGGTCGTGATTCTCAATCCCAATGCCGATCCACCGACGTCGAGGGCCTGCAGCGGTGCCGAGCAGATCAGGACAACCTCGGCAACCGACGAGCTCAAGCTGCTGGCCGCCTTTTGCGAGGGAGACAGTCTGATCAACGCCGCGCGCGCCGATGGAACGGTCCTGGGTCCTGCTGATCAGAGACTGAAGCGTCTGCTTTGGCAATTGGGCGGGGTTCTGTTCCCTGACGACTATGAGCAAAATTACGGGATCGATCTCATCCCGGGGCTTAAAGTGGGGGTCGGCGGCAGCTTTGGTTTTTAAGAACGTCTTTCGCCCGAACTAATACCAAGCTGCCTAGACACCGACCCATCCCGTTTCCCCTCAGGGCCACCCGATATGGTGAGGATCCTGCGGGTGGTTGGGAGGAGGAGCGGGATGGAACAGGTCAAAAGCCGGGCCGGTTAGTATTAGAAGCTGTTTTGGGGGGACGTTGAGCAAGCAGGCCGATGTCGTCATCGTAGGCGCGGGGATCGCCGGCAGCTCCCTTGCCTTCGAGCTTGCCGACCATCTGGATGTTCTGCTGCTGGAAGGCGAACATCAGCCAGGTTATCACAGTACGGGCCGCTCGGCCGCCATGCTAATCGAAACCTACGGCACCCGGTCAGTCCAGCAGCTTAGCCGGCAAAGCCGTCTGTTTTTCGAGCAGCCGCCACCCGGATTTTCAGCCCCCCCCCTCCTCTCCCCGCGCGGTTATCTCCACATCGCACGCGCCGATCAGCTCGACGCGCTGGCGGCAGCCGAAAAAGCCGCAAGAGCGATCCTGCCGTCGATCGAGCGGCTCGATGCCGATGAGATTTGCGTGCTAGCACCTCTGGTCGCCCCTGCCTATGCCGCTGCCGGTCTCTTGGAAGCGAATGCCATGGCGATCGACACCGCCGCGCTGCAGCAAGGCTATCTGAAAGGCTTTTCGGCACGCGGCGGGCGTCTTATCACCAATGCTCTGGTCTCCGAAATCAGCGCTGATGCAGGAGGATGGGAGGTACAGACCACGGCCGGCGATGTCAAAGCGCCCATCCTGGTCAACGCTGCCGGTGCCTGGGCGGACCAGCTTGCAACCCAAGCCGGCCTTCGCCCCATCGGCCTGGTGCCCAAGCGGCGCACCGCCATTCTGCTGGATCCGCCGGATGATGCCGATACGAAAAGCTGGCCGATGGTTAGCGACATTGACGACGAATTCTACGTGAAGCCCGAAGGTGCTGCCCTCATGGTGTCGCCGGCTGACGAGACACCTTCCGCACCGACGGATGCGCAGCCAGAGGAATTGGACGTGGCGATCGCGGTGGATCGCTATGAAACGCTGACCGGTCAAACGGTACGAACAGTCCGCCGCCGCTGGGCTGGGCTCAGAACCTTCATGCCGGATCACAGCCCGGCCATCGGCTTCGACGGCGACGCACCAGGCTTCTTCTGGCTGGCGGGGCAAGGCGGCTTCGGTTTCATGACCGCGCCCGCTGCAGCTAGGCTCGCGGCCGACTTGATCGTGGGGCGGAGGTTGGACGACGTGTTTCGACAAATCGTTCCGAAGGTGGCGCCGTCGAGACGGTGATCGTGCCGTTCCCAAGGCAAAAAAAGGGAGGCTCATCCGAGCCTCCCGAAGCGTAAGGACGAGATATCGACGTCAATCTCGCCATTGCACCATGTTGTCGTTAGCCCATGGCAGCACCATCATCGCGGCGTATGGCCACAATTGCCGATCGGGGCGTCTTGCCGTCGCCGTCGGGCCAATGACCCTCGCCGCGCTCGCCAGGATGCTGAACGCCGACAAAGACGGTTCTGCGATCAGCAGCCCAGGCGATGCCAGTAATCTCGGCCTGTAGCGGGCCGACCAGGAAGCGGCGGATTTCGCCGGTTGCCGGATCACCGATGAGCATCTGGTTGTTCCCCTGACCGGCAAAGTCCTCTTCGTTCGAATAATTGCCATCGGTCTGGATCCAAAGAAGGCCCTTCTCGTCGAACGACAGACCGTCCGGCGAGTTGAACATGTTACCTTCGTTCACGTTCGATGATCCGCCGTTCGCGTCCTGATGAACGGTCGGATTGCCCGCCATGACGAACAGATCCCATCTGAATGTATCTGCCGTGTGGTCGCCATTCGAGGGCCACCAGCGCACGATCTGACCATATTTGTTGGCTTCGCGCGGATTGGGGCCGCCGACCGGTGTTTCATCACCACCTGCATTGGTCTTGACGCCACGGTTCTTGTTGTTGGTGAGCGCGCAATAGACTTCGGCTTTCAAAGGATTGGCCGCCACCCATTCCGGACGGTCCATGGTGGTCGCGCCAACAATTGAACCGGCCATGCGGGTGTGGATGCAGATCATCGCCTCATCCATGCCGGTCGTTTCCGGCGTCAGCGCCAGCCATTCGCCTGTGCCGTCGCCCCAGAACTTAGCAACATAGATCGTACCGTTTTCCATCAGGTCATCGGTGTCGCCGCCTTCGGAGTAATAACCATCAGAGACGTAGCGGTAGAGAAACTCGCCGCGCTCATCGTCGCCCATATAGATGGCGATCCGGCCATCGGCGTTGACCACGACCTCGGCATTCTCGTGCTTGCAACGGCCAAGCGCTGTCCGTTTCTTTGGCTTGGACGTGGGGTCGTAGGGATCGACCTCGGTGACATAGCCGTGGCGGTTGGCCTCGTTCGACTCCTTGGTGACGTCGAAGCGCTCGTCGACCTTCCACCAGCCATAACCGCGATCCTTGCCGCTGATGCCATAGCGCTTGAAGGCTGCATCCTGCTCGTAAGAGTCCGGATCGGCAGAGCCGAAATAGCCGTTGAAGTTCTCTTCGCAGGCCAGATAGGTGCCCCAGGGCGTCCGGCCGTTGCCGCAATTGTTGAACGTGCCGAGTGCTGTCACACCATCAGGGTCGGCGTTGGTTTTCATCATCTCATGGCCGCGCGCCGGGCCGGTGATGTCCATGGGCTCGTCGGGCGTGAAGCGGCGATTATAGGGAGAATCCTTGACGATCTGCCATTTGCCGTCGACTTCCTTCAACTCGGCTGCCGTCAAGCCCTGTGCATTCTTGCCCTTGATGATGTCCTCGTCCGTGACGTATTTGCCATCAGGATTGTTGCCCCAGATGACGCTTCTATTGGTGTACTCATTGTTGACCACGAGGATCTGGCGACCGTCCTTGTCCGTGAAAAGGGACATGCCGTCATTATTGTCACCAAAGGCGCGCGCCTGGCTCGCTGCGGTGCCGCGTGTCTCGTGATCGAATTCTGCGACATCGGAAAACAGCGGATCGCCCCAACGGCAGGCGACATGCGCGTTGTAGCCTTCCGGCACGACGATCGTGTCGTCGGTACCGGCAGCCACCGCCTTGAACCCGAAGCGGTTGTCCGCGGCTTCAGCGGAAATCGGCGTCAACGCGGTGGTTGCCATACCGAGGGTCGCGACACCGCCGAAGGCAAGGACGCCGCCCATGAAGCCGCGCCTCGAAATGGCCTCCTCGACAATCGCATCGAATTCGCAGTCTTCCGGCTTTGGATTGATGACCTCATCAAACTCGTCGAACGACAGATCGTCGAGCTCGTCGGCTGACAGGTTTGTTTTTTTGTCAGGGTTCATACTGCCTCTCCTCTTTGGGCGATGCCATGGACATCCGGGCATGCCGCTTTTGGTTTCTTGTGTGAGAACTGTGACACGATCAAGGCGAATGGGAAACTCTGATCGAGTGCACCTATCGAAAATGAACAGATAGGACGGTCTCCGTCAAATGCAGACATTCTCCTACCCGTCGTTGCGCTGGAGAGTGTCCTGGATGACATGCCGGCCGAGTTTGGCGATGCGGGGACACATGAACAGCATCTAAGGTGTGGGGCTGGGGGGCCCTCTCCAGCCTGATCGTCTCGCCGGTCAGTATCGGGGTGCCGATGATCGCCTCCACCAGACCGGCATATTCGTCGGGCCGGCCCAACCGCTTGGGAAACGACACGCTGCCGCCGAGCAACCGCTGCAAGTCCTCGGGCAGGCCTTTGAGCATGGGTGTTTCGAAAATGCCGGGAGCGTGAGCGCGGCGGCTCCGCCCTTCGAGGCGGCGTAGCCAGTTCGGCCGATTTGGCCATCGATGGCGGCGACCGAGGTCGTGTTGACGATCACCCCGCGCTTGTCGTCGGTGTTCGGCTCAAGCCCGATCATGGCGCCTGCGGCATGGCCGCATTCACCCTGCTACGGACGGTCCAACAGCCACCAAACTCCATCACAGCATGTAAGGGAACTCAATCCTCCTTGGTCCCATCGTCGGATCCGGCACCTTCCAGGCCCACCAGGGCACGGTTGCGTTTCCCCGTGACATGCTTGTCGAGAAGTTTCATCAGCTTGGGCTTATAGCTGGGATTGGCTTCAGCTTCCGCAAGCACGGCGCTGCCGACGACGATGCTGACGCGATTTCGCTGCTCGTCGATCGATTTCTTGACGGCCATCAGCTTGGCTTTGAGTTGTTTTTCCTGCTGTTCAAGTTGATCGAGCGTTTCCACGGGCATACCAGCGATCCTTTTTTCAAGGTTTGATTATGAGCATTGCTCATAGTTAGTAGCGGCTTGCCTAAAAGTACAGCCGGAGTCCGATCAAAGACCTCAAGGCCATAGTATTCGGAAATAGCCGGCACTTCATTTGGGCGCCATGCGCAAGGCGCCATCCAGCCTGATCGTCTCGCCGTTCAGCATCGGGTTGCCGATGATCGCCGCCACCAGATCGGCATATTCGTCGGGCCGGCCCAGCCGCTTGGGAAAGGGCACGCTCTCGCCAAGCGACTGCTGCACGTCTTCGGGCAGGCCCTTGAGCATTGCGGTTTCGAAAATGCCGGGTGCGATCGTGACCACCCGGACGCCATGCCGGGCAAGCTCCCGTGCCGCCGGCAAGGTGAGGGCTGCCACCCCGCCCTTGGAGGCTGCATAGGCCGCCTGCCCGATCTGCCCGTCCATGGCCGCGACGGAAGCCGTGTTGACGATGACGCCGCGTTCTCCGTCGGCATTGGGCTCGATGTCGATCATGCCGGCGGCAACAAGGCGCATCAGGTTGAATGTGCCGATCAGATTGACCCGGATCACCTGCTCGAACCGATCCAGCGGCAGCGGACCGTCGCGGCCCACGATACGGCCGGCCGGCGCAATGCCGGCGCAGTTCACCAGCAGGCGTGCCGGACCGCTTACATTACCGGCGGCCTTGACCGCCCGTTCGGCCTGGCCGGCATCGGCGACATCGCAGGCAATCCCCTGGCAACCCAAGCCTTCGGCAGCCTTCTTTACAGCCTCCTCATCCAAATCCAGAAGCGTCACATCAGCGCCGAGGGCCTTCAGCCTCCGGCCGGCTGCCAGGCCAAGCCCCGAAGCCCCGCCGGTGACCAGAGCGTGACATCCATTGATTTCCATAAGCCCAATCCCCACGTCCAATGATATTGCGGACCTTCGATAAGGCGCTGACTTGCCGCCAGCAAGGAAAATTGGAGCGCTTTTCGTTCTCGGCAGACGGTGCCGGCAAGGGATGATTGGGAAGACAGGACCAATGAGCAGCGACAGCGATTTCATGGGGCTGCCCGTGTCGAGGGAGAAGCCGGACGAGCGCCGGTTCTGGAGCAAACTTCGGCGCGTCCTCGCGAGGATCCCTTTTGCCGAGGATCTGGTGGCGGCCTATTATTGCGCGAGCGATTCCGAAACCCCGGCCTATGTCCGTGCGGTACTGCTGGGTGCCGTGGCCTATTTCATACTTCCGGTCGATATGGTCCCCGACTTCCTGGCAGGCCTCGGCTTCACCGACGACGCCTCGGTTCTCGCAGCAGCCATCGCCGCGGTTGGCCGTCATCTGCAGCCAAAACACCGGGTTCTGGCCAAAAAAACCCTCGACACTCTCGACCGGTAGGGGGGTCTCAAGACCGGCCATTGCGAGCCCCGGCCGGGAGGGATCTCCAGGCGTTTATTTCCCCCCATCATCAACCGAAAAGCGATCAAGATAACGTGTAATAGCGGAATTGCTGCGGCATGATGGCCTCTGCCAATTGCGTTTACGATAAATCTTCTGTTACGGTGAAAAACAGCGGAACGGCGTGCTTTGGCTCAAGAAAAATAGAGCTGCCAACAAAAAGAAGCGCGTTCAAAGCGGTAGGGAGGTTTAAAGACGCTGCCTGGGTTCGAGAACCAAGGAATTCGTGTCAGGCTATCGTCAGGCGGTCGGCCCGGTTTATGCGACGGCGTTTCGCGCTGTTTTACCCCAGCAAGCTTTGTCAACGATGAGCACAAGGGAGACACTCTATGCCCAACAAGATGATGACGGTTGCCTGTGCAGCCGGCGTAGCTGCCGTTTTCGGCATGGCCACGGCCGATCAGGCCGACGCCAAAGAGCGTTGGAAAATGCATTCGGCCTTCGGCCAGAACGTTGCCGTGATCGGTCCGGTCGGCTATCGGATTGCCGAGTGGGTCAATGAAATGACCGATGGCGATTTCGACATCAAGGTGTTCGAGCCGGGTGCCATCGTTGGCGGCTATGCTTACTATGATGCCGTGTCGGAAGGTGCCCTTGATGCTGCCTACGGCACGCCGGGCGCCAACCAGGGCAAGAACTCCGCCTATAACTTCTTCTCCACCTGGCCGTTTGGTCCGCCGGCTCCCGAATTCCTCGCCTGGATGCTCTATGGCGGCGGCGTCGAGATGGCTGAAGAAATGTATGCCCGCGACAATATCGTCTTCCATATGTGCGGCATGATTCCGCCGGAGACGTCGGGCTGGTTCCGTGAGGAAATCAAGAGCCTCGATCAGCTTCAGGGTCTGAAGATGCGCTTCTTCGGTCTTGGCGCCAAGGTGATGCAAAAATTTGGCGTCTCGACCCAGCAGCTCGCCGGTGGCGACATCTATCCGGCGCTTGAGCTCGGTACGATCGACGCCACCGAGTTCTCCATGCCGGCGATCGACCGTTCCTACGGTTTCTATCAAATCGCCAAATACAACTACTTCCCCGGCTGGCACCAGCAGTCCACCACCAACGAAATCCTGATCAACAAGGAAAAATGGGAAGGTCTGTCGGCACCCTATCAGGCCATCTTCAAGGCGGCCTGCAAAGCCAACATTGCCCAGGAAATTGCCGAAGGCGAGTTCCTCCAGGCTGATGCCATGGCTGCCAATGTCGAAGATGGCGTGACCAACGTCCGTTGGCCCGACGAGGTAATCGAGTCGCTCAGCGGCGCCTGGGACGAGGTGATCGCCGAAGAGGTTGCTGCCAATGAGGACAGCAAGCGAATCTGGGAGTCGATCACAGCTTTTCGGGAAAAGTTCAAGATTTGGGGTGACATGGGCTACTTGAAGTAGCTTTTGCTGGGAAACGGCCACCTCAAAAGGGTGGCCGTTTCTCTTTCTCCCCAACTAGCGTTAACGATAAATTAACCACGCCCAGGCATTCTAACGGTCGGACCGTTTCCGAAGGGAGACTAGTCTAACCGACGGCTGCCGTCACATCAGAGAGGCCCTTGGCGATGGATCGATTGCTCAACATCGCGGACGTCCTGGACCGAATTCCCCGCTTCGTCGGGAAATGTGCCGGTTTCGTCGTGCTGCCGCTGATCGCTGTGATCATGTTCGACGTAATTACCCGCAAGATAGATTTCCTGCGCATCGGCATGTCGCAGCTTTCATTCTACTGGGTGATCGAGCCGATCAAGCTGCAGGATATGGAATGGCATCTCCATGCCGTGATCCTGATGCTGTCCTTCGGCTACGGCTACCTCATGAACGCTCATGTGCGGGTGGATATCTTCCGCGAGATGCTGTCCCGGCGCGGTCAGGCATGGGTCGAATTCTGGGGCATCGTGCTCCTGGCGCTTCCCTATCTTGTCATCGCCATCTATTTCTCAGCCGTTTTCGTCTACATTTCCTTCCAGCAGGGCGAAGGTTCGGAATCGCTGACCGGCATCACCCATCGCTACATCATCAAATCGGTAATGGTCATCGGTTTTACGCTGACCATCACTGCCTTTCTGGTCACTTTCGTCAGACTTTGGGCTCTCCTGTTCGGCAGTCACGATCAAAAGGCAGCGGCTGCAGAAAAGCTAAATATCTTCACGACAGAAACCAATCGAACCGCTGATGTCCTTGCCGCGGAGGCCAAGGCGCTGGCTGGTGAAATCAATCCAAAAGGCGAGGGGCGTTAGACGATGGGGGAGATACTCTACGATCATTTCGAGGAATTCATCGGCGCCTATATGTTCCTATGCCTCGGGCTGACCCTCTTCACTGGCCTGCCGGTTGCCGTCGCGCTGGGCGGAATTGCCATCATCTTTGCCTATCTCGGGGTCTATTTCGAATACCTCGATATGATCTTCCTCTATGATGTCTTCCCCGTCCCCAAAGAGATGTTCATCCTGATGCCGCGGATCTGGGGCGGTGATGGATCGAGCGGCGCCATCCAGAACCCCGTGCTGGTCGCCATCCCCTGCTTCATCTTCATGGGAACCATGCTGGAGCGCTCCCGTGTGGCGGCCGACCTTCTTCACATTCTCCAGGTCGTGCTGAAGAGGGTGCCGGGTGGTCTCGCGCTCTCGGTGACCGTCATGGGAACCATCATGGCGGCGACCACTGGCATCATCGGCGCATCGGTCGTCATGATGACGCTGCTGGCCCTGCCGACAATGCTGGACCGGGGGTACAACACGTCGCTCGCTACCGGCACCATTGCCGCCTCGGCAACCCTGGGCATCTTGATCCCGCCCTCGATCATGCTGGTGCTGATGGCAAGCCTTCTTGCGGTCTCGGTGGGCAATCTGTTCATCGGCGCTATTCTGCCGGGGCTCCTGCTTTCCGGCCTGTATTTTATTTATATCCTGAGCGTAAGCTCGATACGGCCAAGCATGGCGCCGCCCTTGCCTGATGATGCCATTCAGCTCGAGCCGACCAATCGTGGTCGCATGAACAAGTATTTCCTCATGATCGGCGCGGTGATTATCGCTGCCGTGATCCTCGAGCAGACCGCCCTTTCAGCTTACATGAACTGGACGCTGGTCGCGTTCTTCTCGATTTTCGCTATCTCGATGATCGTCGGCCGCATCGAAGGCGACTCTCTATTCGGTGCCGTCTTGAAAGGCTTGATGCCTCCGGTTTTCTTGATCGTACTGGTTCTGGGATCGATCTTCGCCGGCTGGGCAACGCCGACCGAGGCGGCTGGCGTCGGCGCGTTCGGTTCAATCATTCTGGCCCTGTTCAACAGCACGCTGACCAAGCAAGTCCTGACAGAAGTCTGCCACCGAACGGCGCTCACGACAGCGATGATCTTCTTCATCTTTGTCGGCGCCACGGCCTTCTCCTACATGTTCCGTGCGCTTTATGGCGAAGACCTGATCATCGAGTTCATTGAGTTCCTCAATCTCGGTGCCTGGCCGCTTTTGATCATGCTGATGACGGTGATCTTCCTTCTTGGTTTCTTCTTCGATTTCATCGAGATCACCTTGATCATCCTCCCGGTGTTTGCGCCCATTATCAAATCACTCGCACCGGAATTTGCCTCCCATCTCGGTGTCGAAGGGGCTGCAATCCAGCATATCCAGGCGCAGACAATCTACTGGTTTGCCATCCTGGCCGCCGTCAACCTGCAGACATCATTCCTGACGCCACCTTTTGGATTCGCCCTATTCTACCTGAAGGGCGTTGCGCCCGAATCGGTGAAGATGACTGAGATCTATCGAGGCATCATCCCCTTCGTGATCCTGCAGCTGATCGGCCTCAGCATTGTGATCACCTTCCCGCAGATCACCCTATGGCTGCCGGAACTCATGCTCGAATGACGTGATGGCACCGGAGGCCCTTCTCTTAGGGGAGGGTCCCATTCCGCTGCCTCCTGCTCATATGGTGGAGGTCTTGTTCTGACCTATGACCACACTGTTCAGCAGACCCGGAGCCATTAGCCTAGAGAGCTGCGCAAGGATCATCTGTCACCGGAGATGTGCTGGGACCACGCTAACTGTCCATCATGATTGGCTACCTGAACCGTGGGCACTGCCATATCATACCGAAGGCTGTAGCTTCGCCTGCTGCTGCAACGGCAATGTGCCAGCGATGCGCCTCTTAACTGGTGTTCGAATCGCCGGTCACACGCCAAATGACATCGCCCACATCATCGGCGACAAACAGCGAACCATCGGGGCCAAGCGTCACGCCGACCGGGCGACCGTAGGACGTCTTCTCATCCGGTGCCAGGAATCCGCTCAAGATGTCCCGTGGACGGCCTGAAGGACGGCCGTTCTCGAATGGCACGAAGATCACCTTGTAGCCGCTGAGCGTGCTGCGGTTCCAGGAACCATGCTGGCCAATGATCATCCCGTCCGGGAAGCCCGGCAGTGTTTCCGCCGGATGCCAGCAAAGCCCGAGCGATGCCGTATGGCCGCCGAGGGCATAGTCGGGCTTGATCGCTTTTGACACCAGCTCCGGGTCCTGCGGCACTCGATCATCGACCGTTTGTCCCCAGTAGCAATAGGGCCAACCGTAGAAGCCGCCGTCCTGCACCGAAGTCAGATAGTCAGGCGGCACTTCGTCGCCGAGACCGTCGCGTTCATTGACCACCGTCCAGAGCACCCCCGTTGCCGGCTCGAACGCCATGCCGACCGGATTGCGCAGCCCCGAAGCGAAGATGCGGCTCTTGTTAGTCTCCAGATCCAACACGTGAATAGCTGCACGGCCTTCTTCGGTCTCCATGCCCTCATCGGCAATATTGGTCAGCGAGCCGACGCCGGCGTAGAGCTTTGTTCCATCGGGACTCACCAGCAGGCTTCGGGTCCAGTGACCGTGGGGCTTGAAGTCGACCAGCTTTTCCCCTGCCCCCTCGATCCGAGCAGCTCCATCGATATAGGGGAACGCAACAATGCCGTCGGTATTGCCGACATAGAAACGATCATCCGCAACGGCCATGCCGAACGGCTGGTTCAGCCCGTCAAGAAACAACTCGCGGACGTCAGCGACACCATCACCATCGGCATCCCGGAACAGCGAAATGCGGTTGGCGCTTTTGCCCAGAGCACGCGCACGGCGCATCGTGCTTTGCATGGCATAGTCGAACGCCGTCTCGGGAGGCCTTCCCTCCTGTATCGCTTCCGCGACCAGGACATCGCCGGTCGGGAGAACATAGATCCAGCGCGGATGGTCGAGATTCTCGGCGAACGCATTGACGGCAAGACCGGGCGCAGCTTTCGGCGTATCGCCGGCAGCCCACCCTTTGGCCGTCGGCATCTTCAGGGTCGGAATACCCTGCGGGCTTGCGTCCGGAATCGTAGGAGTCTGGCCAAAGGCGGGCGCGTTCGCCCGTTCACCCGCTCGCCGCATGAAAACCAGTACAGCACCTATCATGGCGACGATGCGCGCGACGATATTCGACATATATGTGTCCCCTTTCGCTGATCACACGCACCATAGGCTCTGTTTCGCGCCTGAAGCTAGCCCGCTGATCGCGATCCGGCCGTACAAAGCCGCCTAGCCTGCCCCAAGGGAGCCCACCAGCTCGAGTGTTGGGCTGACATATCCCCTGGGGCTGAACGTTCGCCAGCGCCCTGATTTCAAAGCTCGTTCGATCTCATCAGCTTAACCTTTCGTTAACCCAACCGGTGTAGAACTGACTTTGGTCCATGAGATCCTGGGAATCCGAGCCTCGCCCCGCCTTCCCGGCGGGCGGACGGATTCCCAGGATCTCATGGACCAGGAAAGCCAGCCTGACGCACGATCATGAAGAAAGGATGAAGAACGATTGTTCCGAAGGCAGAACCAATGGCGAAGAATCGAACGAGCTTCACGATCAGGCCGGCAGGGATGTTTGGAGGGAGGTGCACCACCTGGAGGAAAGCCGCTGCCAGGCGATCGGGACGGGATGGTGCCGATAAGGCGCTCGACGCGAACTGGATCGCCGGTGAGATGCATCGCCCTGGTGCCGAGCTGTACCACTCGCGTCTCCTCCTCAAGCTGTCCATTGGTAAGATCGAGATCTTTCAACCCATCCCCATCCCTTCCGACAGAACTGACACCAGCTTCGCCGCCATGGCCTGTATGGTCTCGGCGCAGCTACGAACCTGATGAACCTCAACGGAACCCATGGGTATTCTCCTTGGCGCTTTCGGTTAGACTGCTATGCCATCGGGGGAAAGGCACACCACACGCCGTGGACCAAAAAACGAGATTGGGGAATGCATGTCCGAAACCACCAGAAAATCCAACAAGATGCGCATCGCCGTCATTCCTGGCGATGGAATCGGCCGTGAAGTCGTGCGTGAAGGCATCCGCGTGCTCGAGAAGGTCGGGAACAGGTTCGATCTCGAGTATGAATTCACCGACTATGACTGGAGCTGTGAACGCTTCCAGAAAACGGGCGGGATGATGCCCGAAGACGGTCTGGAGCAGATTCGTGACAGTGACGCGATCTTTCTCGGCGCCGTCGGCTTTCCGGGCGTACCGGATCACGTCTCGCTATGGGGACTCCTGATCCCGATCCGCCGGCAGTTCCAGCAATATATCAACCTCAGGCCGGTTCGGCTTTTCAAGGGCCTCCAGTCTCCTCTTACCGGCCGCGAACCTGGCGATATCGATTATTGGATCGTGCGCGAAAACAACGAAGGTGAATATTCCTCGATCGGCGGCCGGATGTTCGAAGGCACGGAGCAGGAGGCTGCGATTCAGCAGGCGGTGTTCACGCGCAAAGGCTGTGACCGCGTCATGCGCTATGCTTTCGATCTGGCGATGGCCGAGAATCGCAAGACGGTCACGTCGGCAACCAAATCGAACGGGATCTCGATCTCGATGCCTTATTGGGACGAGCGTTTTCAAGACATTGCAGCCGAGTACCCCGATCTCAACACGAACCAATTCCACATTGACATTCTATGCGCCCATCTGGTGCGGAATCCTGGTTGGTTCGATGTCATCGTCGGTTCGAATCTTTTTGGCGATATTCTCTCTGATCTCGGCCCGGCCACGACGGGCACGATTGCCATCGCGCCGGGCGCGAACATCAATCCGGAAAGAGAGTATCCCTCCATGTTCGAGCCGGTGCATGGCAGCGCGCCCGACATTGCAGGTCAGGGGATAGCAAACCCGATCGGCCAGATTTGGTCCGGTGCCATGATGCTAGAACATCTGGGCCACTCAGAGGCAGCACGAGCGATCGTCACGGCTATCGAGAAGGCCGTCGAGGAGAGCGAGGTCCTGACGCCGGACATGGGCGGCAAGGCCACCACGGCAGAGCTAGGCAAGGCAATTGCCGAGCTAATCTAGTGGTGTGACCACATCATTTGCTTCCCACCGCCTTCGAAGAATGTGCCAAGAAATCCGAGGGTATGCCGGCTTTTCTTGGAAAGGCTTCGGGAATCGTTCGTACCAAACCTACCACTAGCCCTAAAGCGGCTGGCCACAATCACCTGGTTTGGGAGACACATGCAGCGTTTTCCGCCGCCAGCCTTTTGAAAGGCTTGGTCGGAGCGAGAGGATTCGAACCTCCGACCCCTAGTCCCCCAGACTAGTGCGCTACCAGGCTGCGCCACGCTCCGACAGTGACGGGACTATATCGTCCTCGGCTTAGAAGAACAACTGGGTTCAGCTCGTCGACGCCTTAAGAAGATCGCGAAGCTCGGCCAATTCATCACGCATCGCCATCAGAGTCCGCTTCAGCGCGGGCTCCAAGGCGATTTTTTCGAGATCGTCGTCCGGCCGCAACGCCGTCTCGGGTTCATTTCGAGGCTCGTCCGATGACGAGTTGCCGGCCGTTCGGCTGTTGTCAGGATTGGAGCCTGTACCGGTTGCCGGCCTGCGCTGGCCTTTCAGGAGCTTTTGCGCGCCTTTGATGGTGTAGCCTTCTTCGTAGAGCAGGCTTCTTATCCTGCGCAGAAGATCGACATCCTCGGGACGGTAGTAGCGCCGACCGCCCCCGCGCTTCAGCGGCCGCACCTGCGGAAATTTGCTTTCCCAGAACCGGAGAACATGCTGGGCAACATCGAGCTCGTCGGCCACTTCGCTGATGGTCCGAAAGGCGCCGGCGGATTTCGACCCTCTTCCGTTGGCCCGCGGACGGCCCGTTCCTGCCGTCTCCTGCGCCGACCCATCCATCAGGCATGCTCCTCAACGGCGTCCGAGGTCTCGATCCCATTGATGCGATCCTTCAGGACCTGTGAGGGACGGAACACGAGAACGCGCCTCGGCAATATGGGAACTTCCTCGCCGGTCTTCGGGTTTCGCCCGATCCGCTGCCCCTTGCTGCGCACGGAAAACGTACCGAAAGATGAAATCTTGACGATGCCGTCCTTGATCAGCGAGTCGCCGATCTCGCTCAGGATCGAGTCGACGAGCTCGGCGGACTCGCTTCTCGACAAACCCACCTCTTGGTAGACGGCTTCCGCCAAATGCGCTCTTGTCAGGGTCTTGCCATTCATGATCTTGCATCCCCGTTAGGCCTAATTGAAAAAACCTAACGGTATCAGCAAGTTCCGTCAACAGACGAAGATTGCGGCTCCTGTGGAAAACGTCACTGGTATGTATCGGCGTATGCTACCAACGAACGAGAGCAGCGCCCCAACTGAACCCGCCGCCCATCGCATTCATGACCAGAAGTTGATCGCGCTTAAGGCGTCCGGCTACCGCCGCTTCTGCAAGGGCAAGGGGAATTGACGCGGCCGAGGTGTTGGCGTGGTGGTCGACCGTCATCACGATACGGTCTTCGGGAAGGTCCAAACGCTGCGCCACGGCCTGCAAAATTCGAAAATTGGCCTGATGCGGCACCAGCCAGTCGACATCGCCGATCGGCACGTCAGCGGTCTCCAGCACTTGATTGGTTGCACCCACAAGTGCCGCCACCGCATGCCGGAAAACCTCGCGGCCGTTCATTCTCACATGCCCGGTCGTGCCGGTGGCCGAAGGGCCGCCGTCGACATAGAGCGCGTCGTAATGGCGCCCGTCCGAGCCGAGATGAGTGCCCAGCACGCCACGGTCCAAAACCGTGCCGGTTCCTTCCTCCGATCTCAGGACAACGGCGCCGGCGCCGTCGCCGAACAGCACGCAGGTGGCCCGGTCGGACCAGTCGAGCAGGCGCGAAAATGTCTCGGCGCCAATCACCAGGGCGGTCATCGCCTGTCCGGCTTTGATGAAATTGTCGGCAACAGCCAAGGCGTAGACAAAGCCGCTGCAAACGGCCTGAACGTCGAATGCTGCAGCCTTGACGGCACCGAGTTTCTGCTGCACCGCGGTCGCACAAGCGGGAAAGGTATGATCCGGCGTCGTGGTGGCGACGATGATCAAATCGACCGTCTCGGCGTCAAGCCCGGCATGGTCAAGTGCCTGTTTAGCGGCCGCGACAGCGAGATCCGAGGTCAGCTCGCCGTCAGCCGCCAAATGGCGTTGCCGGATGCCGGTGCGCTCTATGATCCAGGCATCGCTGGTATCAACGGTCTCGGCGAGATCGTCATTGCTCACGACATTGGCGGGCAAATAAGATCCGGTCGCGATAAGCTGGGCACGGCGCATCTAGTGGCATGTCCACGACATCTGATTCCGACCTCTATCGCTTGGATTGACGGTATGGGGCCAAGCTTGGCAGCGCATTGCTGTTACTCCCGTTGCGAACACCCACCGCTATGACGCCTTCGCGTTGGAGCCGAGCATCGCGTCTCCATCAAGCTTCTTCAGTTCCGCCATAATGCGCTCATTGGTCCCTTGCCTGGCCAAATCGATGGCGACATCAATGGCATTCGCAAAGCCAAGGGCATCGGTGCCACCGTGGCTCTTCACCACGATCCCGTTTAAGCCCAAAAACATCGCGCCATTGTATCGCCTCGGGTCCAGCCGCTCACGCAGCGCCTGCAATCCCGGCTTGGCCAGCAGATAAGCAAGCTTCGTCATCAGCGAGCTCTTGAACGCCTGGCGCAGGAAGTAGGTGTACATCCCGACGCTCCCCTCGGCGACTTTGAGGGCGACATTGCCAGTGAAGCCATCAGTCACGACCACATCCACCGTGCCGCTGGTGAGATCGGTCCCCTCGACAAAACCTCGAAACTCGATCGGGAGGACACTGTCCCTAAGGGCGGCCGCCGCCTCACGGATCGTATCGTGCCCCTTGAGGTCTTCGGTGCCGATGTTCAGCAGACCGACCGTTGGCTTCTCAATGCCGAGAATTTCGCGGGCATAGACTTCGCCCATCACCGCGAACTGCACCAGGTTCTCGGCGTCGCACTCGGCATTGGCACCGAGGTCCAAAAACACGGTGGGGGTCGTTCGGGTCGGCATGACCGAACAGATCGCCGGCCGCTCGATCCCGGGCAGCGTCTTCAGCATGAACTTGGCAAGGGCCATCAGTCCGCCGGTATTGCCGGCGGAGATCACGGCAGCAGCCTGTCCGTCCTTAACAGCCCCGATCGCCAGGCCCATGCTGCTCTTGCGGCCGTGACGGAGGACCTGAGAAGGCTTGGCATCCGCAGCAACACGATCCGGCGTGTTGCAAATCGTCACCCGCTCCGCAAGGCCGGCCCGAGCCTTGACCAGAGGCGTCAGCGCCGCTTCGTCGCCGAACAGCAGGAAATGGAGGTCAGGGTGACGTTCCAGCACCATGTCGGCACCCGCAATCACCACCTGGGGGGCGTGGTCGCCACCCATGGCGTCGATTGCTATGGTGGAGTTCATGGTGCTCTGCCGAATCAGGCAGCAGCTTCATCGGATGGAGAGGTCTGCGCAATCACCTCCCTGCCATTGTAATATCCGCATGTGTCGCAGACATGGTGGGGAAGCTTCAGCTCGCCGCAATTGGAGCATTCCGCCAGGTTGACGGTCGCTAACCGGTCATGCCCGCGTCGCATGTCCCGCTTGGACTTGGATACTTTCTTTCTAGGTACAGCCATCCTTCATCACCTCGATAGAGTAGGGCGATGATACCATCGCCATCATGATCAGCGCCACATCAACCTAATGCCGGCGCAGTTTCGCAAACGGACCATCGGACAATGCCGAACCGTCCTGGTCAAGTGTTCCCTGCATGTCAGCCAGGACCACATCCGCGTCTTTCGCTCGCGGATAAGGATCCAATGCCAAACAAAACTCTTCCGCAATCACCTCGCCGACATCGACGAAATCACGTTCGAGGAAATCAATATCGGCATCATCTCCGTCCTGAACCGCCCCACCCTGCCCCACATCATCATCAGCAGCATCACGTTGCCGGTAACGCCGCTCGAAGACTGCTTTCACGACCGAGGGGACCGGCTTCAGCGTTACAACGCATGTTTGAACCACGTCTGCCCTGAGCGTGCCATCGAAAACCAGCCCCTCACCGCTTTTTTCGATCTTGCCCGAAGCTTTGAGCGAGGGCAGGTCGATCAGGTCGAAGCGCTCTTTCAGATGGCTGCATTCAGCAGCCGTCGCCACCAGGTCCACGGCAACACCGGCCGCAGGCCAAGGCTCAATCGCCACGATATGGGAAAACTCGGTGGTCGGCGTCACAAGACGACTCCAGCTTCTTGGCGGGCCGGACCGATGGGTCTCGACACCGCTCGTCCTGGACCTGATTGTTCGGAACTCCGACCATTCTCTTCTGAATGCCGCGGCAATCTAAGGCTCCCAGGGCAAATGGTCAATGGTTTTACGCGCTTAGCGGCCTCCTGCATGAGGTTTAGCCGAGGCCGGTTCACCCCCGGAGATCGACCAAAAAATGCGATATGGATCTCCTCCCAATGGCAAGGCGCGATCCCGCCTTCACCGTGCGCGACAAATCTCGCAAAGGGCCTGTTCATCCGGCAGATGGATCCGCCCCTCGGCAAGGGCGGAAACAGCTTGCCCCGCCAAACTCGCCTCGATCGCCTCACAGACCTCCATCAATGCCGTGACCTGTTCCGTGGGCGGCTCGGTGATGCCGTGATAGGCATTGGTTGCCAGCATAGGCAGCAAAAGCTCGCGATCCCCCTGATCAAATGCGCTCGTCAAGACGTCGATGCGGGCGTTGAACTGCGAAGCCAGCCGCTTGACCTGCTTGCCGACGGAGAGATCGCCAACCCCCAATTCGCGAAGGTTACCATCCAGGTCGGCCACCATTAGCTCGATCAGTGCCTGGGCCGTCCTCCCTCCCCGATCGCGCTCCTGCACCAGCCGCCTGATGATCAGCCCGACATGCAGCGCCAGGATTTCGAACCGCCCTTCAGGCGTATCGGCGACGCCGAGATCATCGTAGTATAAGGGAAAACGGGCATGGTTCACCGCCAAGCTGTACAGCCGATGCACTGCCGAAGGTTCCGGCGCATGCTGGAAAAACGACAAAAGGCGGCGCCATGCCGGCGTCGTAGCCGCAGTTTCGGTGTGATCTTGGTTGTGTTCGGTCATGGGCCTTATGTATGGTGTTCTCGTCCAAATGTGGAGATAGGCGATGCAGATTAGTTTGTGCAGAGTTCAGCCTCGACGCAGAGAGCGCCATGAACAGGCCAAGGGACGCATCGTGGCTTTGACGATCATGGCCGCTTTGTCATCCCTCCATTTGGCGGCCTGCACGCCGACCGTGGCGACCCACGGCCATACCCTTGATGAAGCTGCGCTGGCCCAAATCGAACCCGGCCGAAGCTCACGGCAGGAGGTGCTGCAGCTCCTGGGCTCCCCCTCGTCGCTTGCCTCCTTTGACGACAAGACCTGGTACTATGTAAGCCAGCGGACCGAGAAAACCTCATTCTACCAGGAAGACCTGGTTGCCCAGGACGTTATTGTCGTTACCTTCAACGATCAGGGTGTTGTCGAGGGAATCAACAGCCACGGCATGGACCAGATGGCCGCCGTCGATCCGGTCAACCGCACCACACCAACGGCCGGTGAAGCCCCCTCTTTCTTCGAACAAATCATTGGCAACATCGGACGCTTCGGCGGCAGCAGCAACACCTACGATCCCGACAGCTAGGGCCATAACCGCATCAGAAGATCCACTTAGCGAGACGTGTAACCTATTGGCTTCACGCCCAGCGTAACGATACCGTATGGATCGAATGACGGTTTATACAGCTGGCCCGGATCACGGATTGATGGAAATGCCCCCGGCATCCCGCAGGCGCGATCAGCGTCAGCTCGGCCATGGATCAGCGTCGTTAGAGCATTTTCCGATCAAACGGAACCAGCCCACTCCCCCTCCCCGCCACCCGCAGAATCCGGACCATGTCCGGTGGTTGGAAGAGGAGCAGACTGGCGCTGACTTTATAAAGTCGAAAGAGGCTCTAAAGCCTGTTCAGGTTAGGCGGGACCACGTCGGACTATGCTGATCTTTGAACATGCAGGCACAGTGTGAATTTACAAGCCCAAGGAGAACTCAATCCGATTCCATCATACCGGTATTCGGTCTTGCAGGCGGCTTTATCTAATCGGGACCGACTCTGGTGTCCTGCACGCAACGTTCACTTAGTGATCCGCTATTAGCTCTGCCATCAAAACAATCGCTCTTCACCTTTTCTTCATGATCGAGCGTCAGAATGGCTTTCCTGGTCCATGCGATCCTGGGAATCCGTCCGCTTGCTGGAAAGAAGGGGGCGAGGCTCGGATTCCCAGGATCGCATGGACCAGGAAATGGATCTTATCAGGAAAAGATTAGCACTTTGTGAAGGCAATCGCTGCCGGAGCCACGGTGCAGAAAGACCGAACCAACCTGATTTCAATCTGCTCCAAACTACGCAGAGTGGAGCGACTGGGGCCGCTATCTTCAAGTCGCTTCCACCTGCAGGCAACAAAAAAGGGGGCCGAAGCCCCCCTTTTCCGTATCGTCGCTCGCAGCTCAGATCATCAATGCCCGCCGAGGGCTGCAAGGATGAGCAGTGCTACGATGTTGATGATCTTGATCATCGGGTTGATGGCGGGCCCTGCCGTGTCCTTGTAGGGATCGCCGACGGTGTCGCCGGTGATCGACGCCATATGCGCCTCGCCGCCTTTGCCGCCGTGATTGCCGTCTTCGATGTACTTCTTGGCATTGTCCCAGGCACCGCCGCCCGAGGTCATGCTGATCGCAACGAAGATGCCGGTCACGATCGTGCCGAGCAGCATCGCGCCCAGCGTCGAGAACGCCGCAGCCTGACCCGCAATCACGAAGATCACGAAATACACCACGATCGGTGCCAGCACCGGCAGCAGGGACGGCACGATCATCTCCTTGATCGCCGCCTTGGTCAGGAGATCGACCGCCTTGGAGTATTCAGGCTTGCCCGTACCCTCCATGATGCCAGGGATCTCCTTGAACTGCCGCCGCACCTCCAGGACGATCGCAGTCGCAGAGCGACCCACGGCCTGCATGGAAAGAGCACCGAACAGATAAGGCAGCATGCCGCCGATGAAGAGGCCCACCAGTACGAAAGGATCGGAAAGCGTGAACGTCACGTTCAGATCCGGAAAATAGTGCTTTAGGTCTTCGGTGTAAGCCGCAAACAACACCAGAGCAGCAAGTGCTGCCGAACCGATAGCATAGCCCTTGGTCACCGCCTTGGTGGTGTTGCCGACGGCGTCGAGAGCATCGGTGGTGTTGCGCACCTCTGGCGGCAGTTCGGCCATCTCGGCGATGCCGCCGGCATTGTCGGTCACCGGACCGTAGGCATCGAGCGAGACCACGAGGCCGGTCAGCGCCAGCATGGTGGTGGCCGCAATCGCAATGCCGTAGAGGCCTGCCGAGAGATAGGCTACCAGAATGCCGCCGCAGATCACGATGATCGGCATGGCGCAGGCTTCCATCGACACGGCGAGGCCCGCGATGATGTTGGTGGCATGGCCGGTGGTCGAGGCCTCTGCGATCTTCTTCACCGGACGATGGGTGGTGTTGGTGTAGAAGTCGGTGATCCAGATCAGGAGGCCGGTGACCGCAAGCCCGACAAGCGCGCAGACATAGACGTTCCATGCACCGAATGTCGCTCCGCCGCCCACATACTCCGCATCGCCCAGGAAGAAGAGCGTGATCGGCAGCAGAACGATGGCGGAGATGACCGCAGCACCGAGGAAGCCCTTGTAGAGCGCTGCCATGATGTTGTTGGAAGCGCCGAGCTTGACCATGAACGTGCCCGCGACCGAAGCCAGGAGGCAGACACCGCCGATGATCAGCGGGTAAAGCATCAAGGTGCTCTGCGAGGCATCGGCGAAGTAGATGGCGCCGAGAAGCATGGTCGCCACGACTGTCACCGCATAGGTCTCGAAGAGATCAGCAGCCATGCCGGCGCAGTCACCGACATTGTCGCCAACATTGTCTGCGATCACCGCCGGGTTCCTTGGATCATCCTCGGGAATGCCCGCTTCGATCTTACCGACCAAATCGGCACCGACATCGGCGCCCTTGGTGAAGATGCCGCCGCCCAGCCGGGCAAAGATCGAGATCAGGGACGCACCGAAGCTCAAGCCGACCAGCGCTTCGAGAATTGCGCGGAGCTCGAAACCCAGGCCCAACAGAGCGCCGTAATAGACTGTGACACCCAAAAGCCCGAGAGCGACCACCAAAAGACCGGTGACCGCACCTGCCTTGAACGCAACGCTGAGGGCGGCGCTCAATCCTTTGGTCGCCGCCTCGGCGGTCCGGACATTGGCCTGCACCGAAACCGTCATGCCGATATAGCCGGCAGCACCCGAAAGCACCGCGCCGATCAGAAAGCCAATGCCGACATGGAAGCCGAGAAACAGGCAGAGCAAAACGAAAATCACCGCACCGACCATGCCGATGGTCAGATATTGGCGATTGAGATAGGCCATGGCGCCTTCCTGAATGGCGCCGGCGATCTCGCGCATGCGGTCATTGCCCGAGGCTTGGGCCAACACCATGCTGCGCGTCGCCATGCCATAGGCAAGACCAACGCAGCCACACGCCAGAATCAGCAGAAAGAGGAACCAGTCGACTCCCGACATCACGTTACGTCCTTTTGAGCAAGTCAATGCTCCAAATAAATTGCACCAAGATCAGCGCCGGAGCGCGCGCAACCTAGAAGAAGAAGTCAGGCCTGGCAAGCCGGCGTCCGGCTCTGCTGGCACCCATGAGGCGATAATTCGCACATGGAACTCGTTCTTTTCGATACACGCCCGTGGATAAATCGGGCTATCGCAGCGCTGAGCCCCGACATACGGGCGATGGCCGGGTTGATTTTGTCAACCCGCCTCTTTCGCCGGGAAAAACTGCCGTGATAAAGATGGCACCCAGGATCGCTGCCCCAGGGAAACGTCATGATCACCGACAAAACGCCCCGCCCTTTCAATGAGCTGCTTGCCATCGCCCAGGCCAGGAAAGGCGGCGCCGATGCGTTCGAAGCGACACTCACCTCACCCAAATCGCAGGACGAGCTTGCCGCCATCCCGGATCACCGCTGGCTCTCCAACATGTCGATGCGGGTTTTCCAGGCCGGCTTCAACTGGTCCGTGGTCGCGAGCAAGTGGCCCCGCTTCGAGGAGGTTTTCGACGGCTTCGATCTCGGCAGAATGTCGATGATGAACGACGATGATCTGGACGGCTATCTTAGAACCGACGGCATCATCCGCCACGGCAAGAAACTGCTCGCGATCCGCGAGAACGCGGTCTTCCTCCGGGACTTGGCCGAGGAATACGGGACCGCTGCCAATGCCTTTGCCCAATGGCCCGTCGAGGATTATGCCGGCCTGCTCTGGCTGCTGAAGAAACGCGCGTCTCGCCTCGGCGGCACCACCGCGATGTATTTTCTCCGCAGCATGGGGGTCGACAGCTTCGTCACTTCGACCGACGTCGGCAAAGCCCTGATCCGCGAAGGCATCCTCGACAAGCACCCCAGTTCCAAACGCGATCTCGATGCGACGCAAGCCGCGTTCAACCATTGGCGCGCCGAGAGCGGCCGCCCGCTCAATCACATCAGCCGCGTCCTCGCCTGCTCGGTCGAGTGATCGTTTCGGTGTGAGGCTGAGGCGGAACAAACGGAATGTCATCCATGACAACGACAGAAACTCTAGGCGTTGGCCTCATCGGCACAGGCTTCATGGGCAAGTGCCACGCGCTCGGCTTTCGCGCGGCGCCGGCCGTTTTCGGCCATTTGCCCAGGCTGAACCTCGCCCTGCTTGCGGACGTCGATGCCCGGATCGCCCATGATGCCGCCCATGCTTTCGGCTTCGAGCGTTCGACCACTGAATGGAAGGCTCTCGTTCAAGACCCTACCGTCGATATCGTTGCCATCACGTCCCCTAATTTCCTCCATCAGGACATGGCCATGGCGGCAATCGATGCGGGCAAGCATGTCTATTGCGAAAAGCCGCTTGCTCTTGATGCTGCCGGCGCCGGCGAGATGACCGGCGCTGCGGAAGCCGCCGGCATCAAGACCCTGGTCGGCTACAACTACCTGCACAACCCGACGATCCGGCTGGCGAAGGAGATTGTCCAAAGCGGCGAGATCGGCGAGATCATCCATTTCAGAGGCAATCATTTCGAGGACTATCTCGCCAGTCCGGATAGCCCCTACACTTGGCGATCCTCCAAGGCGAAGGCAGGTGCCGGCGTGGTCGCCGATCTCGGTTCCCACATCATCAGCCTCGCCCGCCGCCTCGTCGGCGAGATCGGCAGTGTCCAGGCCATGCTGCAGATCGTCGTCAAGGACCGGCCGGTCCCGAACGAACCCGGCCGGCGATTGCCGGTCGAGGTCGACGATCAGGCGCAGATGCTGCTCCGCTTCAGGGACGGCCCGACCGGCACCATCGAAGCGAGCGCCGTTGCCGCCGGGCGAAAAATGAACCTCGCCTTCGAGATAACGGGCTCCAGGGGCACGCTCGCTTTCGATCAGGAACGCATGAACGAACTCCGCCTCTTCCGCTTCGGGGACGACGCGGCCAGGGACGGGTTCAAGACAGTACTGACAGGCCCTGCGCATCCTCCCTATGACAGATTCTGCCCAGCACCAGGACACGGTCTCGGCTTCAACGATCTGAAGATCATCGAAATCGCCCACCTGATCGACGGCATTGCCGGCGAAACGCCGCTCGATCCGGATTTCCGCAGCGCCTGGCAGATCGCCGAGGTGGTCGACGCCGCCATCCGCTCCGATGCCGATGGGTGCTGGACGACGGTCAAGCAGGTCGCCGCGTAGCGGCATGGCCACGTTGTTCAAGTCGCCGTGGTGACGAATGCCCTACCTGGCAACTGGAGTGCTTTTCGATCTCATGAAGTCACCGCCAGCCCTCTCCTCCTCAGGGCCACCCGATACGGTCGGGATCCTGCGGGTGGCCCTGAGGAGGAGAGGGCTGGTTCCGTTTGTTCGGAAAATGCTTTACTAGCTTCTGCCTATCGAAAGAGGTCCATCCTATGTGGCCGCACCCCTAGCCGCGATGCCTGCGCACAAAAAAAATCCGATGGAGCTAGCTCTCGCCGAAGCGGAGGCTGCCGGCGCGCGCGGAGAAGTTCCTGTGGGCGCCGTGATCACCGATAGCGAGGGCCGGATCATCGCCGCCGATGGCAACCGCATGCGCGAGCTGGTCGATCCGACGGCGCATGCTGAAATCATGACCATCCGCAAAGCCGCAAAAAGCATGGGAGACCTCCGCCTCCCGAACTTCGACCTCTACGTCACTCTCGAGCCCTGTCCGATGTGCGCCCAGGCGATCAGCTTCGCCCGCATACGCCGCCTCTATTACGGTGCTGCGGACCCCAAAGGCGGCGCGGTCGATCATGGCCCAAGGCTGTTCACGGCGCCCTCTTGCCATCACGCCCCGGACGTCTATGGCGGTATCGGCGAACGGCAAGCGGCAGCGCTGTTGAGAGCTTTCTTTCGCGAACGCCGCTGAAGACTTGCGTCAGGTGATACGCCATTGGCAGTCCTGTCTCGCATCTTTTTCGGCGGGCGGGCGGATTCCCAGGGCCGCATGGACCGGAAAACCATCTTGACGTCAAGTCATGCAGCAAGGATGAACGCGAGCCATAGCGACGGCAAAACCGGCGACGGACCAACGAACGGCTTTCAC
Source organism: Geminicoccaceae bacterium (assembly GCA_965204405.1). Taxonomy (GTDB): domain Bacteria; phylum Pseudomonadota; class Alphaproteobacteria; order Geminicoccales; family Geminicoccaceae; genus JANQPX01. Next base: position 715,468 of record CBDBEN010000005.1, on the reverse strand, counting down.
GACCAGGATATTATCGTCCCTGGCTGATCACCGTAAATGGCGGCGGCTCCGTATAATCTTTCCCGTGAAGCAGCGACGCGCCGGCACTTACGATCAATGCGGCCAGAAGCAACCAGGTGCCTCGAGCAACGTGATTACGAAATCCCATAGCAAGGACCTCATTTTCCACCCTGATTATTTACGACTTTAGCACGAATATCTCCAAAGGAGAAAACTTATTTAAATAGTCGATATGAAGTAACTTTCTATTCAACATGAGGTTACTGTTCAATCAATCTCTTTCGAAATAAGGATGAATGGTGGAGCCTTCGCAGAAAGGCCTGGCAATGATTGAATATCAAGGCTATTACCCGCGCAATAGTTGATTTACCTTTTACGGATTGTGAGATGTCATGCGCGATATCATCGATGTCATCAAGGAACAGACCGAGCTGCCGGACCTAATCCGAATCACCGATGTCGGGGCGATGATGATCGAGGGTAAAGAGCCCTGGCAGGATCTGATCGACCGCGGCTTCGCAACGCTCCTCGGATTTGAGCCCCAGCAGGATGAATGCAGGCGCTGCAACGCCCAAGGCGGGCCGCGACGCCGCTTCCTGCCTGAAGCCATCGGGGATGGCCGGATCTGGCCGTTCTATAGCTGCAAATATGGGCCGACCTCGTCGATCTACGAGCCCAATCACGAGTTCATTCGGCAATTCAATGGGCTGGAAGGCCTGATGCAGGTGGTAGAGAAGTCGGAACTTCAGACCCGCCGCCTCGACGACATCGAAGAAGCCCGCGAGACCGACTTTTTAAAGCTCGACATTCAGGGCGCCGAGCTGATCCTGCTGCAGCACGCCACCGAGACGTTGAACCATGTCAGCATCGTTCAGACTGAGGTCAATTTCGTCCCCCTATACAAAGACCAGCCACTTTTCGCCGAGGTCGATCAATGCCTCCGCGCCCAAGGCTTCATGCTGCATACCTTTCTGGGCTTCGGCAAACGAACGCTGCAGCCCGTGATCATCAACAACGACCCCAATGCCTCGCTGAACCAGTCCCTCTGGTCGGACGCGGTGTATGTGAAGCCGTTCTGGGACCTGCAGGAACAGGTGCCGCCGCCGACACTCCTGAAGCGCGCCATCATGTTTCACCTCTTCTATAAGTCGTATGATTTTGCCGCGCGTGCGCTGATGGAGCACGACAGCATCGCCGGCACCGATCTGACTCGCGCCTATCTGACCGGTTTCGGCGAGCAACACGCCGCCTGAGCCCCGCGGCCTTTACCGAAAAAGACCACCTCAAACGGTGACGCTCTCTCTTTGAGCGAAGAGGCGAATAATGCTAGAGATACGACAACATCGGATTGGTCATGCGGCAAACCTTCAAAGGATTGGCTTCGAAAGATTGTCCATAAAGATCCGGTGACTAGGATGATGTAACCTGACCACTCGCACTTCCCGCGCAACCTCGCCTCGCCATCGGAAGATGGCCGCTTTTTAGCCTGAGAGGACCATGCTCTACGCTGCGCTCGCCGTGCTATTTCTGCTCATGGCATCGGCGTTCACTTCGGGCACCGAGACCGCCATGACCGCGGCTACCCCCGCCCGCATCCATCACCTTGCCAACTCCGGCAATCGGCGTGCCAAGCTCGCCAAGGGCCTCTTGGAGCAAAAGGAGAGCCTGATCGGCTCGCTGCTACTCGGCAACAACCTTTTCAACGTGCTCGCGACGGCCATTGCCGCCGACGTCCTGATCAAACTCAGCGGCGATGCCGGCATTGCCTATGCTACCTTGATCATGACCGTGCTGGTGGTGATCTTCGCCGAGGTGCTGCCCAAGACCTATGCTATTCGCAACCCGGAACGCATGGCGCTGGCGGCATCGCCGATCGCCAATCTCCTGGTTCTGGTCCTGACACCGGTCACCAAGCTGGTGCAATGGCTCATCAATAGTGCTTTCCGCCTGGTGGGCGTGCGCACCCAGACCGGTCTCTATTCCTCGCCTTTCGATGCCGTGCGCGGCACCATCGACATGCATGCCGAGCAGGGCACCATGACCAAGCAGGATCGGGATATGCTTGGCGGCATTCTCGACCTTTCCGATGTCGAGGTGCGCGAGATCATGACCCATCGACGCACCATGGAGACCATCGACGCGGACCAGCCGCTTCAGCAAATCCTGGAGCAGGTGGTTGCCAGTCCCTATTCCCGCTTCCCGATCTGGCGCGGCGAGCCCGAAAGCATCATCGGCGTGCTCCATGCGAAAGACCTGTTGAGCGCTGTTCAGGAGCATGGCCGAACCCTTGAAGGCCAAAAGCTTGCCGATCTCTATCAGCGCCCCTGGTTCATCCCCGACACCACGCCGCTGAAACGTCAGCTCATCGCCTTTCGCCAGCGCCGCCAGCATCTGGCCATGGTGGTCGACGAATATGGCGACCTCGAGGGTTTGGTCACGCTTGAGGACATCATGGAAGAGATCGTCGGTGAGATCGCCGACGAAAAGGACGTGGAGCCCGAAGGCATCCTGCCTCAGGCGGACGGTTCCTATCTGGTCAGCGGCTGGATTACCGTTCGCGATCTGAACCGCGCCTTCGATTGGAAACTGCCGGACGAAGAAGCATCCACCATCGCCGGCCTCGTGATCCACGAAGCCCAGCGAATTCCGGAAGTCGGCCAGAACTTCGCCTTCCATGGCTTCCGCTTCGTCGTGCTTCGCCGCCAGCGCAATCAGATCGTGCTGCTGAAGGTCGTCCCGCCGGAGCCCGAAGAAGCCGACTCCGAGGCGCTGCCGGGATAGGCAGACCGGATCGCCCATCGGCTGCAAGAATAATGTGAAATAAAACCTATTTTGTGGTAGGATCCGGCTACTCAGCCACCCTTGAATCCGGTAGAGCGGTGGCTGGCAACCGCTTCCAAGGAAAGCTTTTGCGGCAAGCGACGCAGGACGTCGATCACCTCGCCCGCCGAGACCTGTCTCGCATAGCAGCTCTGGCACGCCAGGTCGGGCATTTCCATGCGGATCGGCCGATCGTCATTATCGGCCAGAACCAGGAACTGCAGCAGCCCCTGATCGTCATCCACAAGCCCCAAGAAATCGCCGGTATTCTCCAGGACATCGGCAACGAGATCCTCGATACGCGCCAGAGGCATGGGTTCCGGGTGATAGGAATCGATGGTGCAGCCGGTTCTCTGATGACAGTAGAAGACGTGAAAGTCTGCTCTCATGACGCACTCCCTAAACCACCTGATCCGAGGGCAGGCTTTCTAGAAAGGGAGACCGTAACCGAGGCTGAACCTGCTGTTCATCCACCAGTCAGGTTGAGAGGTTCGAAAAACCAAACGAACCCGAACGCCGCAGATTCCCTGGGGTTGGAGGCCAGGTTAGGCCTGAACATTTGTCAAAGAAAAAAGCGGCACCGTCTGGCCGGCTCGAAGATGCTCGTCCAGCCAAGGCCGGCGTGAAAACACCTCCTCGACCAGGGGTTTGAAATGATCCAGCGGCAATGTCTCATAGCCGGGATCGAAGGAGGCCTGATCCCAACGCTCGCAAAAATCGACCGCCGCCTGATAATAGGGGTGGTCGCGAAACCGATCGCGGGCATTCGGATCATCGCCATAGTAATGGGCGTAGTAGACAAGCTGAAAAATACCGTGATGCCGGCAAACCCAGGTGCATTCCTCGCGAACATAGGGCTTGATCACGGCAGCGGCGATGCTGTCATGGTTGTGAGGGGCCAGATCATCGCCGATATCATGCAAGAGCGCCGTCACGATCCAATCCACATCGGCGCCGTCCCGTTCGGCTCGGGTAGCCGTTTGCAGCGAATGCTCGAGCCGGCTGATCCGGTAGCCGGAAATCGACTGAGCAAGCCTTTCTACATGGTCGAGCACACGCCCGGCCGTGCCCCTGGTGAAGTCGGCTTCCATCCGCGCGAGGAAGTCGTAATCAGCCTTGGACCCGTCCTTCATCGCGGTAAAATCAACCGTTTTGTTTGCGTCCCCGTCGCTCATCGCCTCGCTCCGATGCTTCCCTCTCCCCGCAGACTAGGCATGTCCGGAGCCTCTGGCCAGCACCGATCCCGCTATCGGCTTTTTGGAAAATACCCCTATAAGGAGATCGAAAGACATATTACTAACCAAATAAGATAAATTCAAAAGTTACCATCGAGGTCTTGCAGCCAAGGCTAAGATTTTGCTAGATAATCTTCATGCTGAAATTACTTCACTTCCCCCTTTGCCCCTATTCGCGCAAGGTCCGTCTGGCCATCGCGGAGAAAGGCCTCGAGGTTACGGCAGAGGCGATCGAGCCCTGGCATTGCCGCGATGACCTCAAGACGGGCAATCCTGCAGCCGAAGTCCCCATTTTAGAAGACCGGCATCGGATCATCGTCGACAGCTCGGCGATCACGGAATACCTGGAGGAAACCCAGCGCAGCCGGTCGCTTCTCGGCAAGGAGCCAAGCGAACGCGCCGAAGTCCGCCGCCTGATCGCCTGGTTCGAAAAGAAATTCACCCGCGAGGTCACCGACCTGATCTGGTATGAAAAGCTGATCAAGCGTCTTCGGGACCGGGCAACGCCCGACAGTGCCGCCGTCCGCCGCGGCCTTGCCAATATCCACGAGCATCTCGACTATATCGGCTATCTGTTCGAGCAGAATAACTGGCTCGGCGGGGACGACCTCACACTGGCCGATCTTGCCGCCGCCGCCCAGCTCTCGGTCCTCGACTATATGGGCGACGTGCCTTGGGAAAAGCACCCAGGCGCCAAAGTCTGGTATGCCAAGATCAAGTCCCGCCCGAGCTTCCGCTCCCTCCTGACCGACCGCATCCCCTCGATCCGACCGGTCAGCCATTATGACGACCTCGACTTCTGATGGTGGGCCTGCGATCCGAGGCTGCACGCGCCTCGACCACCTCTGGGCTCAGTGTTAAGACAGGCAAGGCCCAGCCTTCGGACTGGCGGGCTGAGATTAGCGATCGCGCGCATGGACTTGGGTTCGACGTGGTGGGGTTTGCGAAGCCTGACCTGCCTGCTCATGTCGAGGCTGGTTACCGGCATTATGTCGATTCCGGCCGTCACGGCGGTATGGACTGGCTGAAGACCACGTTCGATCGGCGCGCACGACCGAAAACGCTCTGGCCCGAAGTCAAGAGCATCGTCGTCCTCGGTATGAATTACGGTCCCGATGACGATCCCATGGCATTTCTAAGTCAGCCGGATACAGGCGGCATCTCGGTCTATGCACGTCATCGGGATTATCATGATCTGATCAAAGGACGCCTGAAGCAGCTTGGCCAATGGCTGGTTCACAAGAGCGGCGGCGAAATCAAGGTGTTTGTCGATACGGCACCGGTTCTGGAAAAGCCGATCGCCCAGCAGGCAGGTCTCGGCTGGCAGGGCAAGCATAGTAACCTCGTGTCCCGCGAACACGGCTCCTGGCTTTTCCTCGGTGAGATTTTCACGACTCTGGAGATCGAGCCCGACCGGCCCGGTCTCGACCGCTGCGGGTCCTGCCGCGCCTGCCTCGATATCTGCCCGACCGATGCGTTTCCAGCCCCCTATCAGCTTGATGCCAGGCGCTGCATCTCCTACCTCACCATCGAGCATAAGGGCCATATTCCGCTCGAATTCCGCAAGCCCATGGGCAACAGGATCTATGGCTGCGACGACTGCCTCGCCGTCTGCCCCTGGAACAAATTCGCCGCCGCTGCGAGCGAAGCGAAACTAAAAGCAAGGGACGATTTGCGAAAGCCGCGCCTGGCGGACCTTGCTGGGCTGGATGACCGAGCGTTTCGCCTACATTTCAGCGGCTCGCCGGTCAAGCGCCTCGGCCGTGACCGCTTCATCCGCAACGTCCTGATCGCCATCGGCAACAGCCGCGGTGGCGAGCCGCCACTGGCTGACCTTGCCAGAGACCACCTTTCGGACCACTCGCCCCTTGTCCGAGCGATGGCGGTCTGGGCACTCGGTCAGCTTCTGGATGGCGACGCGTTCGCCAGCGCAACCAAGGACTGCATCGAGCAGGAAACCGATGCCGACGTTCGGCAAGAATATGAGCGGATCATGGCATGACCGGTCGGCTTTTCTGTTTCGGTCTCGGCTACTCGGCCATGGTCCTGGCAAGCCGCTTGATCGGTGACGGCTGGACCGTAGCCGGCACCACGCGAAAGGCAGAAAAACAGGCAGCTCTCAAGGCAAAGGGTATCGATGCCCACTTGTTCGAGCATGATCGTCCGCTTGCAGATCCTGACAGAGCCTTGGCTGGAACGACCCATCTCCTGACGTCGATTGCCCCGGATGAAACCGGTGATCCCGTGCTCAGGCACCATCTCGGCGATCTTATGGAGGCAGGCTCCATCACCTGGGCGGGTTATCTTGGCACCACCGGCGTTTACGGCAATCGCAAGGGCGAATGGGTCGATGAAACCGATCGCCCTGCCCCCTCCCTGCCCCGAACCAAACGACGGGTCGCCGCCGAGGGGCATTGGCTGGCCTCCGGCCTCCCTGCCCATATTTTCCGCCTGGCCGGTATCTACGGTCCCGGCCGCAATGCCCTGGAAACGGTGAAGGCCGGCCGCGCCCGCCGCATCATCAAGCCGGACCAGATGTTCGGCCGCATCCATGTCGAGGATATTGCGCAAACTCTCATGGCCTCGATCAACCGTCCCAATCCGGGCGCCATCTACAACGTTGCCGACAACGAGCCGGCCCCGCCCCAGGATGTCATCGCCTATGCCGCGGAACTCCTGGGTGTCGAGCCACCGCCGGCAGTCGCCTTCGAGGATGCTGATCTATCGGAAGCGGCGCGGAGCTTCTATGCGGACAACCGCCGGGTCGCTAATGACCGGATCAGAAACGAGCTCGGCGTCGCGCTTCGCTACCCGACCTATCGCGACGGCCTCCAGGCGATCTTCAAGGAGATGGCCGCATGACCGTTCAGCGCTGTTCTCCGGTCTCTCGTCCCTCGATTTCGGCAACGATCCGAAAGGTCGCGCTAAGAATCCGGGCAATGTCCGCAGGCGTGGACAAGCGATGATCGCCCCCCTTGATCAACTCGACGGTCACGTCGTCGGACTGCAGCCGCTCGGCGAGGCGGAGGGACGTTTCCCAAGGTACGTCGGGATCCCGCTGTCCGTGCAGCAGATGCACCGGGCAGGTGAGGTCGATCGGTGCCCGCAGCAGCAGGTGGTCCCGTCCCTCTTCGATCAGGCGGCGTGTGATCACATAAGGCTCTTCGCCATAGACCGAAGGCCGGACCCAGCGCCCCTTCTCCATCAGCTCGGCTTTTTGCGCCGCCGTACCGCGTGTCCACATCAAATCCTCGGTGAAATCCGGTCCGGCCGCGATGCCGACGAGCCCCTTGACGCGCTCGCGGCGAGCAAGGGCCGCAAGCACCATGATCCAGCCGCCCATGCTGGAGCCCACCAGAACCAGCGGGCCGGTGGTGATCCGATCGATGATCGCCAGCGCATCATTGGTCCAGGCACCAATCGTGCCTTCTTCGAAATCGCCGGACGATGCGCCATGGCCGGTATAGTCGAAGCGGGTAAAGGATCGCCCGGAGTCGGTACAGGCCTGCTGGAGAGCGAGGGCCTTGCTGCCGGTCATATCGGACTTGAAACCACCGCAAAACATCACGCCAGGCAACGACCCTGCGCGATGAACGTAAGCGAGACGGCGACCGTCTCCAAGATCAACTGTTGCAAACAAACTTCAAACCAAGGGCAAATCGGGTTTGCGAAACGTGGCTTCCATGCTAGCACCCGACAGGCCCGGGAAACAGGGCTAGGATCATGACCAGCGACCTCTTGCTCGACGATGCACACGTGACGACATTGGACAATCCGGTCGACAACCGCATGGAAGACCTCATCAGCGTGAAAGAGGTGGAAGATGCCATTGCGCGTCTGAAGGGGCCTCGCGTGCTGCAGGTTCTGCCGGCGCTCGGCCATGGCGGCGTCGAACGGGGCACGCTGGATGTCTCGCGCTATCTGATCGACCGCGGCTGGTCGCCGATTATCGCCTCCAATGGCGGCAATCAGGAAAAACAGCTCTTCGAGATGGGCGCGGTCAGCCTCAATCTGCCGATGCATACGAAAAACCCGCTCGTCATGCGCAGCAATGTCAAACGGCTCAGAAATATCATCCATGAGCATGATATCCAGCTCGTTCATGCCCGCTCCCGTGCACCGGCCTGGAGTGCGTTTTACGCGGCAAAGAAGGCAGGCGTGCCCTTCGTCACCACCTTCCACAGCCTCTACAGCGGCGGTCACAACTTTCTGAAGCGCGGCTACAATGCCATCATGACCAGCGGCGATCGGGTGATCGGCATTTCCGACTATGTCGCCGATCATGTGTGTCAGCGATATGGCGTCGGCTCCGACCGGCTGCGGGTTATTCCCCGAGGCGTCGATCTTCAGGAATTCGACCCGGAGCGGGTTTCCGAGGAGCGGGTCAACGCTCTTGCCGAGAAATGGCAGCTCGATCGTAGCAAGCGTATCGTCATGCTTCCGGCCAGGATCACCTGGCGCAAGGGGCATATCTGGCTCCTGAAGTCGCTTCATAAGCTTTGGCAGCAGGACAAAGGTAAGGACGTCGTCTGCATCATGGTCGGCGGACGCAACACCAAAGGCGGTTACGCCAACAGGGTCGAAAAGATGATCATCGACCTCCGGCTGGAACAAAAGGTCTGGCTGGTCGGCGGTTGCGACGATATGCCGGCGGCCTATGCTCTCGCCGATGTCGTTGTCGTCCCGTCGGTCGGCCCGGAAGCATTCGGGCGGACGTCGATCGAGGCCCAGGCCATGGGCAAACCGGTGATCGCGACCGACCGCTGGGGTCTTTCTGAGACTATCATGCCGGCGGCGACCGGCTGGCTCGTTCAGCCCGAAGACGTCGACCATCTCGCCAATGCCCTCGACCTCGCTCTCACCATGCCGGAAGATGCGAGGCTTCGACTCATTGGACGCGCACGCCGTTTCGTCGACCGTCACTACAGCATCCAGCGCATGGGCAAGAGCACGCTTGCGGTTTACAAGGAACTCATCGAAGGACGCAAACCCTTGCCGAGCCTCCTTCCGGACACGCCCCTAGGCGCCTGACGACGTCGTCTTAACAGGGCTTAGTTAAAGAGGCGTTAAGATGACCTCCGATGAGGCTCCTGATCCAGGTCCGAGTGACGTCAGCGACACGGTGCGTCATGTGGCAGTTTTGACGCAATCATTTGCCGAAACGCGGGCGACTTGACAGGGCGTGCGGCCCGCCCCATTGTCCGCGCGAAATTTCTCGCCATTTACATAGGTTAATCCCTATTGGGCTAACCCCGTTTTCCAATGAGACCGCGATGAGTTCCGCCATGTCCGAAGCTGTTGCCGAACAGCCGCCGCAATCCGTCAGCATCACGCTTCCCGATGGCAGTGTGAAAACCTTCACGCACCCGGTGACCGGCACGGATCTCGCGACCTCGATCGGCCCTGGCCTTGCCAAAGTCGCGGTGGCCATGGAAGTCGATGGCGAGGTCTGGGACATCTATCGCGAACTGCATGACGGCGCGTCGGTCAAGTTCATCCGCCGGCAGGATGACGATGCCCTTCCGCTGATCCGCCATGATGCCGCCCATGTCATGGCCGAAGCGGTTCAGGAACTCTACCCCGGCACCCAGGTGACCATCGGCCCGGCGATCGACGACGGCTTCTACTACGACTTTGCCAGAAACGAGCCGTTTACGCCGGACGACCTGGAGAAAATCGAAGGGCGCATGGCGGAAATCGTTGAGCGCGATGAACCAATCCGCCGCGAAGTATGGGACCGGGATGAAGCGATCGCCCTGTTCGAGAGCATGGGCGAGCAGTATAAGGTCGAGATCATCCGGGATCTTCCAGACACGGAGGCCATCACGCTCTATCGCCAGGGAGCCTTCGTCGACCTTTGCCGCGGGCCGCATATGCCCTCGACCAAGGCCATGGGCAAAGGCTTCAAGCTGATGAAGGTCGCCGGCGCCTATTGGCGGGGCGATGCCAACAACGCGCAGCTCCAGCGCATCTACGGCACGGCTTGGGCCGACAAGAAGCAGCTCGACGCCTATCTCCACCGGCTCGAGGAGGCGGAACGGCGCGACCACAGAAAACTCGGCAAGCAGCTCGGCTTGTTCCACCTGCAGGAAGAAGCTGCAGGCGCTGTTTTTTGGCACCCCAAGGGCTGGGTGCTCTACCGCGAAGTCGAGAATTATATCCGCCGTCGCCTTGATCTCGCCGGCTACCAGGAAGTTAAAACGCCCGAGATGTATGATCGGGTTTTCTGGGAGCAATCCGGCCATTGGGAGAAATTCCGGGAGAACATGTTCACGCTCGAGGTCGAGAACAAGACGCTCGCGGTCAAGCCGATGAACTGCCCGGCCCATGTGCAGATCTTCAATCAGACGCTAAAGAGCTATCGCGACCTGCCGCTTCGTTTCGCCGAGTTCGGCTCATGCCATCGCAACGAGCCATCCGGTGCTCTGCATGGAATCATGCGTGTGCGCGCGTTTACCCAGGACGACGCCCATATTTTTTGCACGCCTGAGCAAATCACTGCCGAAAGCATCGCCTTCTGCGATTTGCTGCGCAGCATTTATGCCGATTTCGGCTTTCTCGACGTTCATGTGAAATTTTCTGACCGGCCGCCAGTGCGTGCCGGCGAGGATGACGTCTGGGATCGGGCCGAAGCGGCCTTGAGAGAAGCGACCGAGGCGGCCAAGCTCGAAACGACGCTCAATCCTGGCGAAGGCGCCTTCTACGGGCCGAAACTGGAGTTCGTGCTCCGTGATGCGATCGGCCGGGAGTGGCAGTGCGGCACACTGCAGGTCGATTTCGTGCTGCCGGAACGATTGGGTGCCAACTATATTGGTGACGATGGAGCCAAGCATCGCCCTGTCATGCTGCACCGTGCCATCCTCGGATCGATGGAACGCTTTATCGGCATTCTGATCGAGGAGCATGCGGGCAAGATGCCGCTTTGGCTGGCACCGGTTCAGGCGGTTGTCGTCACGATCACCAATGATGCCGATGACTATGCGAAAGAAGTGGGCGATGCACTGTCCAAAGCACGGATTCGGCATGAGCTCGACTTGCGCAGTGACAAGATCGGCTACAAGGTTCGTGAACACTCTCTGGCGAAAATTCCTCTGATTCTGGCTGTTGGGGCCCGAGAATCGGAACAACGCACGGTTTCTTTGCGCCGTTTGGGCCAGCAAGGGCAAGAAAACCTTGCCCTTGACCAAGCAGTGGCGTTATTTGTCAAGGAGTCGCAGGCTCCAGACTTGGTGCCGGCCTGAACTTTGCAGGCTCTGCCTACAGAGTTTAGACGTGGTTTTAATCAATCAAGCGGAGTGTGCGAATGGGTCTAACGAAATGTTAAGGTTTGGAGGGTAACTCAACCTTTATGGCAGCTCCTGCAAAAGAAGAATATCGAATCAACGAACACATCGAAGCGCAACAGGTTCGCCTGGTCGATGCGGACGGCGAAATGGCAGGCGTGGTCGAACTTCCCGACGCGCTCGAAAAAGCCCTGGATGCAGGGTTGGATTTGGTCGAAGTCTCGCCCAATGCCAACCCGCCGGTCTGCAAGATCCTCGATTACGGCAAATTCAAATATGAGGCGCAGAAGAAGGCCAACGCCGCCCGCAAGAAACAGCGGGTGATCGAGGTCAAAGAGATCAAGATGCGTCCGAATATTGATGACAATGATTACAACACCAAGATGCGCAAGGTTCACGCCTTCATCGAGGAAGGTGACAAAGTCAAGGTCACCATGCGTTTTCGCGGCCGTGAACTCGCCCATCAGGATATCGCGATGAAGGTCCTGAATCGGGTTCGCGATGAAGTCGGCGAGACCGTCAAGATCGAGCAGTTCCCGCGCATGGAGGGCCGCCAAATGATCATGATCATGGCTCCCGCCAAATAACCCGTCGACTGGCGGGCGGCTGACTTAATTCATTCCGGCCACTGGGCTTTCGCGAAACGGGATAGGTAATGTCGACAGGAAAGGACGTCGGGCTTGCGGAAGCCCTGGCGGCAGAAGGCGTTGAGCGATCGGTTGAGGAAATCGACGACCTGCTCCGCGGCGTTCTCGCTGCCCCCAAAGGTTTCGACCCCGACGCCTGGCTCGATCTTATCGCCTCTCCTGACAGCCAGGGTCTCCGCAACGCGCTGAAGGCTCGCCTGGTCGCCCTCGACCAGCAATCCGCAACCCCATCCCAACCCATTGCCGATCGGCTGCAACGGTTAAAGTCAACGCTGGCCGCGTCCGGCCTTGATGGCCTCATCGTGCCGCTGACGGATGAGCATCGGAATGAGTATATTCCGGATGCGCGCCAGCGTCTGGCATGGCTTACAGGCTTCACCGGTTCGGCCGGTACGCTGGTGGTTCTGGGCGACCGCGCCGTGCTGTTCGTCGATGGCCGCTACACCGTGCAGGCGAAGCAGCAACTCGATCCCGACCTGTTCGAGCGGGCTCATCTGATCGAGAATCCGCCCGCCAAATGGCTTGGTGACAATCTGACCAAAGGCCAGCGCATGGCATTCGATCCCAACTTGCATGTCAAGGCCGAGGTCGAGCGCTTCAGAAAAGCTTGTACGAAAGCCGGCGCCGATTTGGTGCCGCTTGCGCCCAATCCCGTCGATGAGATTTGGGCCGCCCAGCCGCCGATGCCGATCGCCCCGATCGACAGGCTGGACGACAGATACGCCGGCGAGACCAGCGATAAAAAGCGCATGCGTATGGGCGAGAAGGTCAAGGAAGCGGGCGCCGACGTCGCCTTGATCGGCGCGCCTGACAGCATTGCTTGGCTTCTCAACATCCGCGGCGGCGACGTCCCATTCAACCCGCTGACACTGGCCTTTGCCCTTCTCCATGCCGATGGTGCCGTCGAGCTCTTCCTCGACAAGAGAAAGCTTCGCCCCGGACAAACCCTCGGCAACGCCGTCTCCCTCCAGTCCATCCTGGACTTGGATCACAGCCTCGATCACTTGGGATCGTCAGGGGCACGCGTTCTGGCCGATCCGGTCTGGACCAACGTTGCGCTGACCGAACGTCTGACCACCGCCGGCGCTCGGCTGGTCGAAGCCGATGAGCCCTGCATCCTTGCCAAAGCCTGCAAGAACGCCGTCGAACTTGAAGGCGCCAGAAACGCCCAGCGTCGCGATGGTGCCGCCGTCACCCGCTTCCTTGCCTGGGTCGAGACGCTCGACGGCGGTGACAAGATTACTGAGCTGGAGGCGGCCGCTGCCCTCGAAGCCGAACGCCGAAAGGACCCGCTGTACCGTGGCCCGAGCTTCGACACCATCTCCGCCGCCGGGCCGAATGCAGCACTTGCCCATTACCGAGTGACCGAGGAGTCAAATCGCACCCTTCAGGCTGGTAGCCTGTATCTGGTGGACAGCGGCGGCCAATATCCCGATGCGACGACTGACATCACGCGCACCATCGCCGTCGGCGAACCGGCCGAGGAAATGCGTGAGCGTTTTACGCTGGTCCTAAAGGGCCACATCGCCTTGGACCGGGTCCAATTCCCAACCGGAACCAGCGGTGCCCAGCTCGACATTCTGGCAAGGCATCCACTCTGGCAGGCAGGTCTCGATTTCGACCATGGAACCGGCCATGGCATCGGCAGCTACCTTTGTGTCCACGAAGGCCCGGCGCGGATTGCAAAAAGCGGCACGGTGCCCTTGAAGCCCGGCATGATCCTTTCCAACGAACCCGGTTACTACAAGCCCGGCGGCTACGGCATCCGCATCGAAAACCTGGTTGCCGTCACCGAGGTCGGGATCCCGTCTGGCGGGGAGCGATCGCTTCTTGGGTTTGAGAACCTGACCCGCGTGCCGCTCGACCGCCGGCTGATCGTCACCTCGATGCTGACCAGCGACGAGCGCGCCTGGGTCGATGCGTACCACGCCCTCGTCAGGAAAGACCTCGAGGGATTGCTGGAAGGACAGGCTTTGGCCTGGATGATCAAACAGACCGAGCTTCTTTCCCCGTGATATGACCACATCAGAAGATGCCCCGATCGGATGAAACGTTGATCGAAAGCGTTAGATCGGATTGACGGTTTATTGTCGGGTCAGGAGAAACATCATGCGTGCTGCTTCGAGATTTGCCGGAATTCTAGCCGCTTGCTCGGCCCTGTCAGGAGCAGTGCTTTCTTACCATGCGGCGCTGGCTGCCGAGGCCAATGTCGAGCTTGTGGCCGAAGGTTTCACTGCACCGGTGGCCTTGGCCGAACCGGCCGACGGTTCGGGACGGCTCTTTGTTCTCGAGCAGATTGGGCGGATCCGCATCGTCGATAAGAACAACGGACTCCTGCGCGAACCCTTCCTGGACTTTCGAGATCGTCTCGACCCGACGATCGAGCCCGGCTTTGACGAGCGCGGCGCTCTTGGCCTGGCGCTGCACCCGGACTTCGCCAGGAACGGCAAGCTCTATGTCTATTACAGTGCTCCGCTTCGCAACAATCATGACCTGCAGAATGAAGAATGGGGTACCCATACCAGCCATATCGCCGAGCTCAAGGTGTCGAGCGACGACCCCGACAAGGCTGATCCCGACTATGAAAGACTGATCCTGCAGGTCGATCAGCCCCAGTTCGCCCACAACGCCGGCACCCTCGCCTTCGGCCCGAGGGGAATGCTCCATATCGCGCTCGGCGACGGCGGCAGCGCGCCGGATAATGGCGATTATCCGCGCGAAGGGACAAGCCAGCAACCGGATAATCTGCTCGGCAAAATCCTGAGAATTAATGTCAATCAGGCTAATGGGTTGGCCTACGGAATACCTGAAGACAATCCATTCGCAAACCAGGCAGATTATCGTGGCGAAATCTTCGCCATGGGTTTTCGCAACCCCTATCGCATGGCATTCGATCCTAACGGGTCCGGAGAGCTGTTCGTCGGTGATGTCGGCCAGAACTCCTATGAGGAAATCGATCTGGTGGTGCCCGGCGGCAATTATGGCTGGGCCATCAAGGAGGCAACTCACTGCTTTGATTGGGATGATTTCGAGGGCCATTTCGAAGGCTGCGACGACCAGGGCCTGACCGATCCGATCATCGAGTACAAGAACGGCGGCAAGCACCCCGACGAGAGTGAGGGCCGATCCACAGTCGGCGGGGTCATGTATCGAGGGGCTTTGTTCCCGGACTTCGAAGGCAAGCTCATCTTCGGCGACTGGAGCAAGGAAGGCGGTGAGCCCACCGGGGTCATGTACATCGCGACGCGTCCCGATCAGCCCGACAAGGCTTGGGACTACGAGCCACTCGACATTATGGGAGGTTTTCCCCACTTCATTTTGTCGATCGCCCATGACCAGAACAACGAACTCTATGTTCTTACCCATGATTCTCAAGGGCCCGAAGGTTCCGGCGGCAAGGTCTTCAAGTTGGTGCCGTAGCTTGTGGCCGTCATCCACTAGTGAACTTGAAGATCAGGGAAACAAATGATTGTAGTCCATCCCATGTTGTCAAACATGGGACAAAAATGTTGACAGCCTGTCGACCCACAAATATTTTCAGTTGTATTCATCATGGATCTATCGTTAATTAAGCGCCCTCGACAGAGGAACGGACCATGGTTCAGACGAGTTGTTTGCTGATGTCAACAAGGGCCACGTAATTTCGGTTCGACAATAAAGAATGCTGGGATCGGTTGTTCTTAAATAAACAACGCAAGAACACGCCCGGCACACAAGAGGTAGGGATATCATGATCTTTCGATCGTTATGCGCCGTTGTCGCGGCAGCAGGCTTGATGATCGCAGGCAGCGCGTCGGCCCAAGTCCTGTTTTGCCCCGAGCCGGTGGAACTCAGTGCCGATCAGGATGAGAATCGCGCCAAGGCTGAGACATTGCTGGAGCGCCTGCTGATAGCGCTTGATCTTTATGGCCATGACGGCATCGACCAGGAAACCATCATCAGTGCCCATACGGAAACGCCCGGGGCCCTTCTTGCCAAGCTGGGCAATGTTGCCGATCGGTGTTCGCTTGCAACCATGAGCGACAGCAGGGCATTCCACGAGTATCTGCCCACTCTCCGCCGCACGTTCCTCGAAGCGACGTTGACCAAACAGGCAGCAAAGGAAGACGGCAAATCCGATGACGCGGATGGCGATATGATCAAGGCCGCCAATGTAGAGCGATCCATCGATCTCTCCTTGAGGGACCTATGGCGAAAACTTTGGTTCCGGCCTGATTCGAGCCAGGGTGACCAGGCACACCGGTGGGCAGTCATCGTGGCATCGCCGGACAGCGATGATAAAGGGTGGGCCCATCTGCGCGACCATCAAACGAAGTGGAAAGACGTTTATTTCCAGCTCCATCAACCCTATTACGATGACAACAATCACCATGCGATTGTGGTGGGCAAAAAACTGCCGCGGGAGGAAGCCGAGCGCTTGCGCGACTATGTCATAGAGCTAGGCATGGCCGACGATTCCTACACATGGCCTGTTCCGGTCGACGAGCCTGTCAAGGTCGCCTCGCCCGAACCCACCGCCGACAAGGATGTGAAAGAAGTTCAAGCAGCGGAAAAACGAGAAACCCTTGATCTGAGCATTCTCAACAATTAGCGCTGGTCCCCATCGCCAGAGTCCCGAAACCCCGGCAGATCGACGATCTCCAGCCTTACACCCTGGTTCCAGCCTTCGGCTCGCTTCTCGGGGGCAGTGCTGCCGGCGAACGAGCTGAAGGTCCGGCCAAGATCGACGCCTTCGCGCAGCGTCACCGCGCCATCGACGTCCCTGCCATCCCGTTGCATCGTTAAAAGGGCGATGAGCGGCCGACCTTCGAGAACAGCCCGGGCTTCGTCCAGTCGTCTGGCCAAGCCCCCCTTGGGCACGGTTTGGGCAAGGGTTCTCAGTTCAACAGAGGCATTCGCCGGATCGACGATCAGGATAGCCTTTAGCGCATCTTGGCCAGTGATCGATGCTGAGGTTCGTTCGACGCCCCTCTTCGAGGGTGGGGCGAACGCCTGAATTGCAGGTGGTGCCTTGCTGGATATGGTTTTTCGCTCGTCTGTCGGCGCCCGGTCCACCAACGATCTTGACAGGCGCTCCACAGTCTCGGCCGGTCCGGGCTCTTCTTGATTCTGGAAGCTGGCCACTTTTCCGGGGTTCGCGGCAAGCTCGGCTTCCGGCACGGTTTGCTGCACGCTCTCCTCAAACACCGCTGCTGATCGGGAAGACGCCCTGGTGCGTTTCGCCATCTCGGCATCATACGCAACGACCGGTTCCTCGGTTAGCTCGAACGCTCGATCAAGCTCAGCATCGTCAGCGATAGCCTGCTCTGAGAGCCGCTCGATATCATGGGCACTGTCGAGGGCTGGCCCATCATCCCGATAAGGCTGATCCGGCCTTGTCATCACAAATAGGAGCAGGCAAGCAGCAATTCCGACGATCGAACTGCCCCACCCCCAAAAACGGCGCTCCGGACGTGTAAGTGCCGTGACATTGGCAGGTAGGCCGGCATGCCGCTTGGCTTTCGCCACCGCGGAGGCCGCGACACCGCATTTGACCCCCGCACGGACATCGCCGATCGCCACCGTTTCCAGCGCATCGATCTCCGAGGCAATTTCCTCGGCATCGTCCAGCCTGGCCAGCAGGCGTTCGGCCGGTCCGCTTCGGACATAAGCCCGTTTTCTCGCGGCTTGGATCGAGGCTTCGGGGTCGATGCCCAGGGCGGCCAGGGCGGCCATGACCTCATTGAGCGAACGTGCCTCGATCGAGGCCTGATCATCGAGCGCGGCGATAGACCGGAAGACGAGCGACCGACGGTCGGCGGTCATGCCGGCATCTCCCGATCATAGCCACGCTCCGCCAGAAGATAGCTTTGCGTCGCCCGTTTGATCCGCTTTCGGAGATTGGCGATCTCAGAGGGCGATCGATCCAGACGCAGGCAGAGATCGGCGGTCTGATCAATGTCCTCGACAAGGATATGCCTGGCCATCTCGCCCATCACGGGATCGATGCCATGGAGGTGATCGAGCAACCGACGCTGCTCGGAACGCCAAAGTGCAATCTGCTCCTGGCCCGGCGCATCGTCGGCCCGGTCCGGCGGCCAGCCGCCAACGTGCTCGGTACGACCGTCACCGGCAAGGGTCAAGCGATTCTCGGCAGCGCCTGCTGCATGGGAAATATCGGAAACGACGATACCGGCAAGATGCTGGAACAGCGTACAGGCCTCGGGGCGCCAAACACGGACATCGTCCATCGTCTTGGCGATCGCGTCGTTCACGAAATCCTCCGCTTCGGCTGCACCTGGGGCGACATCGCCCCGCCGGCCGCGCCAGGTCATCCGCGAAAGGCGCGATATGGCAAGCAGGAGGAGGCGCGGCACAAGGTCATCCCAATCCACAGCGGTCCAGTCGACCACCCGGCTCCCATGATCCTGGCTTGGACCAGCCGAAGCGACAGGCCCGATACCCGCCTGCAGCGAGCGCATCGAGCCTGTTTTGTCGATCGCCTTCCCCATCAATTCACCGGATGCAGGACCTCTGCGCTCTCGGCAAGCCTGATGAGCTGCAGGAACTCGGAGCGATAGCCGAAGGCATCCTCGCCACGGGCATCCTTTGCAATCTCGTAGACCCGGTCCAGATCAAAGTCCTCGACATTCGAATCCTGGCGAAGGATCTGGCCGAACCCTGCAACCGCAGCGGCGAACCTGGCCTCATCGGCCGCTTGGTCGAAGCTCGTCCTGCTCGATGTCATCACGGCCTGTTCCATCAGTCGGCTCTTGCTCTCACCGGGTTGCTTGTAGCGCAGACGAAGCCAGGCGAGTTCACCCTCTCCGCCCTCGGTCACCGAGGCCTTGCGGATCCCGTAGCGAAGATCATCCACCAGACGGGAGGCGCTGTCAGGCGGTGTGATTTCGTAGAGTGCGGTCACGGCATGACCGCTGCCGACCTCGCCGGCATCGACCTTGTCATTGTTGAAATCCTCACGCGCCAGCATCCGGGTTTCATAACCGATCAGGCGGTATTCCGCGACCTCTTTCGGATTGAACTCTATCTGGATCTTCACGTCGTCGGCGATCGGAAAAAGGGTCGAGCCCATCTCGTCGACCAGAACTTTCCTCGCCTCCGTCAGACCGTCGATATAGCTGGCATTGCCATTGCCGGCCTGTGCCAGCTTTTGCATCAGGAGGTCATTCAGATTGCCGCGGCCGAAGCCCAGTATCGAGAGATAAACGCCGCTGGCACGCTTGGCGGCGATGAAATCCTCAAGCCGGTCCGGATCGGCAAGGCCGACATTGAAATCACCATCGGTCGCCAGAATGACGCGATTGACCGCTTCCTCATCGAATCCGGCCTCGGCCAATCGGTAGGCCTCACGAATGCCCTCGGCACCCGCCGTGCTGCCGCCGGCCCGGAACTGATCAATAGCGGCCAGGATCTTGCCCCGATCTTTGCCGTATGTCGGCTCCAGCACCACACCGGCCGAGCCTGCATAGGTGACGATCGCGATCCGGTCATCCGCGCTCATCCGATTGACCAGCATCCGAAAGGAACGTTTTAGCAGAGGAAGCTTGTCCGGGCTCTCCATAGATCCAGACGTGTCCACCAGAAAAACCAGATTGGCAGGCGGGCGATCGCGGGTTTCGATTGCGTATCCCTTGAGACCGATGCGCAGGAGCTGACTGCCTTTGTCCCATGGCGAGTCGAAAAGGGCGATATCGGCGGCGAAAGGCTGATCGGCACTTTTCGGTGTGCGATAGGCATAGTCGAAATAGTTGATCAGCTCTTCGACCCGAACCGCATCCACCGGCGGCAGAACGCCGTCCTTCAGAAAACGGCGGACATTGGCATAGGCGGCCGTGTCGACATCGATCGAAAAGGTCGAGACCGGCTCGTCGCTGACCAGCTTCACCGGATTGGCGGCGACATCCTGGTAACGCTCGCGATCTTCGGCAGGAACCGGCTGGTAAGTCGGCGGTACGATATCCGATACCACCGCCGCACGCCTATTACGCTTCATTGAAGAAATCGAAGCGATCTGACCGGACAAATAGCTTTCCGCTTCGGCGAGGGCGAGGTCAGCTTCGGGCTCGGCATTCCTTCCCCTCGCCTCATCGTTCAAGCTTTCAGGCGCCTCGCTCCGATCGGCAGTCGTTCTCGAATCGCTTCGGTCACCAAGCTCGGCCAGCGAACAGGCCACCGCAGCCAGCGCGATGGCGGCCAGAGTACCCGTGGCGACAAGTTTCTTTTGCATCGGCGTTCCTTTCGACGTTCATCTTGCCTATGAACGTTTGCCGACGAGCCGCCATCAGAATGCCACGCTACATAATTTTATTTGTCAAATCGCTCGGACGCCCCAGAATTCGTGGAGCGGATGTGGGTAGAGTTCCCTGAAAAGTAACAGAATCAAAGATCATAGAGAGGGCGGATAGTGTCTTTGAGCGTTTCGAGGCGTTCCGGTCCCGACCAGCCGACAAGGGCATAGCCATACTTGCCATCCCGCCACTCAATGAGGTTCAGATCGCGGTCGGTCGAAAGCGTGGGCTCCTCTGCCGCCCTGGTCGAGGGGATGAGACAGAAAGCGAGCGGCCGGCCTTCGGCATCGAGATAAACAAGTTGGGCGACGGGTTTTTCGTTGATCCCCAGAAGACGGGCGCCTTGGAAGGTCAGACCATGCTCACCGAGATCGGGGACGGGCACGGGCCGTTTCAGCGTTTTTCCGAGCCAGCGCTCGATATAATCCTGCTCCTCTGCACCTACTTCCACCAGATGCCTCTCATTCATGGAGGCATAGACTCGATGATATTGGGAAATCTGGCCAAGCCAGTTCCGGCTCTCCGCAAGATCACTCTCCAGACTGGACACCCGGCGGGCCGTGGCCTGCCTGGCATTCTCCGTGACCAGGAGGTTCGACGTCAAAACCGATAGCTGTTGTTCCACCTCTTTCATGGCCCGCTTGGCGAGATCCCGCTCGTTGACCAGCCCGCGCTTTTCAGCTTCCAGAGCGGCGATGCGGTTCTGCATGGTTTTCTGTTCTGTACGCAGCGCATCGAGGCCGGGTGATTGCGCGCTCAGCAAGTTTCGGACCCGCTCTGCTTCGCCACGCTCAACTTGCAAAGTTTCTTGAAGGCCGGAGAGATCGGCCAGCACCTGCTCGCGTTCCTGCTCCACCCTGGCAAAATCCTTGGTCCGCTCACGGGCCAGATCGCCCAGCCGCTGGTTTTCGCCTAGCAGCACACCATATCTGCTTTGCAGATCAGCCTGCTCGCTTTCGAGGCTTTGGATCGTGCTGTCGCGCCTTGTCAGCTCATCCCGGGCATGGTCGGTATCCTCGACGGCACGCTCGGCAACGGCGGTCAACTTCTGCATCTCCGCCGACGCGTCCGCGAGTTCGCTTTGGAGCATGTCCGAGGATTTCGATGCCTCGGCTAGTGCCCCTTCGAGGCGAGACCGGTCGGCCTGATAGGCGGTGTAGACATAGAGCAGTGCCCCGAAACTCGCCAAGAAAGCCAATGACGCAGCGGCAGCAAGCCCTCCATAACCAAAGCCAAGCAAAGACGGCCGGCGGAGACCGACAACATTCTCCCCGCCGTCCGACTTTCCCTCGGAGGCTGCCGTTGCCGGCTTTTCAGCGATCAGGACCTGGTTCGTCCCATGGCCGCGAATCAGGGCTGTCAGCTTTTCCGGGACCTCGATGGCCGCCACGTCATCCAGAAGGGTATCGAGCCCGGCATTGGTGGCGCGCAAGTCCTCGGCCAAGCGCTGCGCCGCCAAATCATGCTCCAGAAGCTCGCGCACCATTGCCTCATCGTCAGCCGTAAGCGGCGCATCCCGCCCCGCTTCACGATCGATATAGGCGACAATTTTCTCGACAAGCTCGTCCGGCATATCGGGATCTGCAAACATCTAGGCCACCCCCCCGGCATGCAATTCTTTCATGGCGCGCTTGATCATGGTCTTGGCCCTCGAAACACGGGATAAAATAGTCCCGATCGGCACGCCAAGCTCATCGGCAATTTCCCGGTAAGTATAGCCGTAAGCATGAATTTTCGTCACAAGATCAAAATCCTCATCGCTCAGTCCGGAGCAGGCGCGGCGAATATCGGAAATCATGAGTTGAGCTTCCACCTGCCCCTCGAACCCGGACGCTGCCACTTGATCCGGCTCGGGCAGTTCCTGCTCCTGGCGCTGCCTTTTCTGGCGAAGTTCATTGAACCAAATGGAATTCATGATTACGGAAATCCATCTGTCTAGTCTGGTTCCTGCCTGCCATTGATGGGAGCGAGACAGAGCACGAAGGCAGGTGCGCTGCAGCAGATCGTCGGCCGTGTCGCTCTTGCGGGTCAAGTAGAGAGCATGAATCTTGAGCTTCGGAAGAAGTGCCACCAGCCCTTCCTCGATGTTTTGCTGCCCTTCGACCGGCGGGCCTTGGTCGTTCGAAATGCTCATAGCATCGTTTGCTTATTGGCCCGATCGACGAAACTGCGGATCCGCTCCCTGACACGAAGCCAAGAACCTCAAAGCGAGCAACGACCGATTGGCAAATACCTCGACGAGTAGAAAAAAGCAGGTTTTGGACAAGCGCAGCCCTTATACCCGGTGAAATCCGTATCTCCATAGAATACTTAGCCTTTTTTCCAAGCTTTGTCGAAGTCACTCTTCCCTTCAGCCCTTAACACCCAGCTCTCCTTTTTTATTGCCGGAAAAAGAGTGGCGGCGTGTTTTTCCCAAGCTTATCGGATCCCGGACTGTGCCAACCAGAACGACCTGCGGGTCGAAACGATACCGACATGAAAAAAAGCTGCAATAAAACGGAACCTATAGGTGTCCTAGTAGGTCATGCGTTCACCAGTCGGCGGGATTGATGCCGGCCAGTGCTGACGCAGGAGGACTGTACATGACCAGACTATTTGATTTGTCAGCAACCTCGGAAGCCGGACCGGCTCGGATGGAACGGCCTTTCCCCGGCGTTCGCACAAAACCGGTACTTTCCGCCGCCTACCGCCGGCGCATCTCCAATAGGACCGCTATCCTGGGCATGGCGGTTGGCTATCTTGGGTTGGTCGTCATTCTTGCATCGGCACCGATCTGGAATCAGGTGCTGTCCCCTTATCAGGCGCCATTCCCTGCCTGCACCGACTTCGGCGGCCATCGGTAGCGGAGAAGCGCAACAGTCGAATTCATCAGAGTGGAATGTCCACAGCATGTGTTTCCCACCTTCACCATCAGGATCGATGGTATGTGATGCGACCAAGTTTGGCGGGGACATGGTTGGGGTTCGTCTATTGAAGAGGCACCCGAGCCCAAAAAGCCGCATCGGCATGACTGGATCCCGACAATAGAATACCCTTTGATCGGTGTTTTCGCCGGTATGACGATGAGCAGAAAGCCCAGTCAGCAAAGGATGTTCCCATGCTCGACATCTACGTCGATGCAGATGCCTGCCCGGTCAAAGACGAAATTTACCGGGTGGCCGAACGCTATAAGCTTGAGGTGTTCGTGGTCGCGAACATGTGGATGCGCGTTCCTGATCATCCGCAGATTGCCCTGATCACCGTCGCCGACGGCCTCGATGTCGCCGACGACTGGATCGCGGAGCATATCGGCGTGGGCGATATCGCCATCACGGCCGACATTCCCCTCGCAGCCCGATGCGTCAAGCAAGGTGCCAGAGCCATTGGTCCGAGCGGGCACCCCTTCACCGAAGACAGCATCGGCGACACGCTCGCGACCCGCAATCTGATGACGGAGCTTCGTGAAACCGGCGAAATACGTGGTGGCGGCCGCCCATTCACCAAACAGGACCGGTCCCGTTTCCTGCAAACGCTGGACACCGTGATCCAGGCGATCAAGCGAACCGGACGCTAGAGCATTTCCGGTTGAGGTTTACGCAGTGCCGGCCCTCTCCCCCGCCCAACCAGCCCAACGTACCGACCATATCGGGTGGTTGGGTGGGGAGAGGGATGGATCGACCTGTCCCGGAACTGCGCTAATAGTGTGACCACATCATGTGATCAGTAGCGATCGTCGTCGTGCTCACGAGTCCGGGTACTGCCGATGCCAATCCGTAACCTGCTCGTAAGCGTGCGCAATCTTCAAGATGCCCGCTTCATCGAACGCCTTGCCGACGATCTGCAGGCCGATCGGCAGACCTAGCGAGGAGAAACCGCAAGGCAGGGAGATCGCCGGCAGGCTCAGGAAGTTGAACGGGATGGTGTTGCGCACGCGATAGACGGGATGATCGGCCGGATTACCTTCGATCGGCGTTGCCGTGATCGGCGAGGTCGGCATGATCAGGGCGTCGAGCGGCGCCATCACCTTGGCGACCTCGGTCATGAGATGCCGACGGAGGCGCTGGACCTGCAGATAGTCGGTGGCTTTGTAGAAATGGCCGAGTTCGAGATCCGCCCGGCATTGCGGGCTGAAACCTTCGGGACGCTCACGCAGGCGCTCTGCATGGTAGGTCGCCCCTTCGACGACGATCGTGAGCGTGCCGGCCTTGAAGGCATCCTCGATATCGGGAAGTTCGATCTCCAAAACCTCGGCGCCCAGACCCTCGAGAACTGGAAGAACCGCCTCGACGGCCGAAGCGACCTCCGGATCTCCGTCCTCGCAGAAGAATTTCCTGACGATGGCTATGCGCTTGCCGCGGAGGTTTTCGTTCAAACCCAGGGCGAAGTCAGGCACAACACGATCGACCGTGCAGGGGTCGCGAGGATCAGGGCCGGCCAGCACATTCAGCGTCAGCGCAGCATCCCTGACCGTGCGGTTGAGAGGTCCTGCATGGTCCATCGACCAGGAAAGGGGCAGAGCTCCGTATTTGGACACACGACCGAAAGTCGGCTTGATGCCGACAACCCCGCAGCAGGCCGCCGGCTGGCGGATCGACGCTCCGGTATCGCTGCCGAGCGCCATATAGGCAAGGCCGCCCGCGACGGCCGCAGCCGAGCCGCCGCTCGAGCCGCCGGGGTGAAAGCCGGATTTCCAGGGATTGTGGACAGGTCCATAGTGGGGATTGGCGCTGGTGGTGCCGTAGGCGAGTTCGTGAAGGTTGGTCTTGCCGAGAATGATGGCCCCCGCAGCCTGGAGCCGTTCCACCACGGCGGCATCGTGATCAGGTATCCAGCCGGCAAATAGCAGCGATCCGAAGGTGGTCTCGGTGCCTTTGGTTGCATAGAGGTCTTTGACCGCCACAGGAATGCCATGCATCGGTCCGAGATACCGGCCCTCGACAATCTGTTGCTCGGCCGCTTCTGCAGCCGCAAGCGCCGTGTCGGCCATGACCGTGATGAAACTGTTCAAGGCGCCATCATGCTGCTCGATCCGTGCCAAGGCGAGCTTGGTGAGATCGACCGGCGAGATTTTCTTGGACTTCAGCAGCGGCGCGAGGGCATCAATCGATGCGAAGGCGAGATCATGCTCATCCATCGACATTGTCTTTGCCAGCAGCTTTAACCTCGACAGGGCTTTGAATCTGCGCTGGTTGAGCCTGGTCCAGCCGTTTTCCCCAGGCAGCCAGAAGGCGCACATTATCCAGCATTGTCGGCAGACGCCCCTTGTAAATCTCCAGCTTCTCATCACTCAGAGCCTGGCCGAAGACGTCGAGGGCTTCGCGTTTCAAATCGTCAATCGAAGGTGGCGGCATCTGGATTGTCTCTCCCTAGGCTCGGATGATCGTGAAGCAGATCCGGGCCATTGAACCGCTCTACCCCTCTGGTCGCAAGATTTTAGCGGTCTAGATGGGTTAAAGGACGCACCCCCATGCGGCGAAGAGGAACAAAGCATGAGTTATCACCGGAGCCGCGAGGAGCTTGATCGCGGGCTTGATGAGATTGCAGATGCTCCAAAGGACGAAGGAAGGCTCGAAGCGATTGTCCTGCGTCCCGAGCATGGTGAACGGAAACCGGTAAACAGCGTCGAACTTAGCCCCGAAAAAGGGGTGAAGGGTGATCATTGGGCTCGGGGGTGCTGGAGAACCCTGCCCGACGGCAGTCCGGATCCCGACGTTCAGATCTGCATCATGAGCGCCCGCGTCATCCGTCTGCTGGCCGGCGACAAGGCCCACTGGCCACCGGCCGGCGACCAGCTATTCATCGATCTCGACCTCAGCCGTACTAACCTTGTTCCGGGGCAGCGTCTGAAGCTCGGCCAAAGCCTTCTCGAAATCACCGACGTCCCCCACACAGGCTGCCAGAAATTCATCGAACGTTATGGCCTTGCGGCGACCCAGTTCGTCAATTCCAAGCACGGCAAGGAAAACCGGTTTCGCGGCATCTATGCCAAGGTGATCGAGGCGGGAACGATCAGCGTCGGAGACAAGATCAAGAAGGCTTAGCAGGCCGAATTGCTACATCACCTGGTCCCCGCGCTTCTAAGAGAGCCTTACATGCAGCCGTCCTGATCATGAGTATAACCAACCGCGATCAGGCAAAGAGCCGCTCGTTCTGCAGGTCCCTATAGAGATGAGCGACCTGGTCGGCATAGCCGTTATAGAGCAGGGTCGGCACGCGCTCGTTGGTGCCAAGGACGCGTTCACTCGCCTGGCTCCATCGGGGATGTGACACCTCGGGATTGACATTCGCCCAAAAGCCATATTCGGCTGCTTGGATATCCTCCCAGAAAGTGATGGGCCGTGTCTCGGTAAAGGTAAAGCGGACAATCGACTTGATCGATTTGAAACCGTATTTCCAGGGTACGGCGAGGCGCAGCGGCGCGCCGTTCTGCCGGGGGATCGGCTTGCCGTAGAGACCGGTTGCGATGAAGGCAAGGTCGTTGGTCGCCTCTTCGACGGTCAGGCCTTCGACATAGGGCCAGGGATACCAGCTCGCTCCCTGCCCCGGCGCCATGTCGGGGTCATTGAAGGTTTCCATCCTGACATATTTGGCGCTGCCGAGAGGCTTTGCCAGATCGACCAGCGCCTTTAGCGGAAAGCCGCTCCAAGGGACCGCCATCGACCAGGCCTCGACACAGCGATGGCGATAAAGCCGCTCTTCCAAGGGCATTTTCGCCAGGAGATCATCGATCTCGATGGTCTGTTCCTGTTCGACCATCCCATCCAGCCGCACCTGCCAGGGGCGGATGCGCAGGGCCTGGGCAGCGGAGGCGATCGATTTGTGGGATCCGAACTCGTAGAAATTGTTGTAGCTAGTGGCGTCCCGCTCGTCGGTCAGCGGGCGATCCAGAGTGTAGGCGGCGTTCCGCTCCACGGGATAGAGGCCCGCTGACGGATCGGGCTCCGGCGGAGCAATTGGCGCCGGTTCCGGCAGCATCCCCTGCATGCCGCGCCAAGCGAAGGGAGCTGCCAAAATAGCACCGCCAACCCCAATCGCGGTCAAAATCCGCCTTCGGTTCAGATAGACATCCTCGTCGGTCGCATCCCGGTCCGGCATCGACCAGTCGGGTTTCTTGTGGATCGGCATCGGCTAGCTCCGTCCTCTAAGCCACGGGCCGAACAGGATCGACAGAACAGCACCGAGGGCGCCCAGGATCGACCAGGCCGGCCATTGCAGCAACGTGATGATCGCTGGATCCCAGACCACGGGGTGGATATAGCGCTGAACGATGGCTTGACTGAGGTTGAGGCTCGGACCGTGGATCTTGAACCAGAGCTCGCCTGCCGCAATCATCCGGTAGCCGCCGCCTTGCAGCGCGCTCCAAAGCTCATAGGCAAGGGCCAGAAGCGCCAAACCCAGGAGCAGCCCCCCAAGATAGAACAGCCCGCGGCCGGCTCTCCATTGTCTCAACGGTGCCAAAGCAATCTCACTCATGATATGTCCTACACAAGCCCGGACAACTTACGTTAGCCTGATAGCAGGCCCAGGCACGGACTGATAGCCGATCATTGCTGACGACGCGTCACATCTGCGAAACCCAAGCGTGTTCACCGGCCGGATCGAACCTTTCCATTGCTTTTCGTGCCGAACCGTTTCTCTTTAGAACTGTCAGGTTAACGTAGAATGAAGATCTCCCTCCGTCGGACTGCAAAGGTCGTACGCTCATGCATCTCGCCCGTTTTCCCCGTCTCCATTTCGCCCATCTGCCGACACCGCTGGAGCCGCTCTCCAATCTTACCAAGATGCTCGGCGGCCCCAATCTCTATATCAAGCGGGACGATTGCACCGGGCTCGCGACCGGCGGGAACAAAACGCGAAAACTGGAATTCCTGATCGCCGATGCACTCGACAAGGGGGCCGATACCGTGATTACCCATGGCGCGGTTCAATCCAATCATGTCCGCCAGACCGCAGCCGCGGCCTGCCGCTACGGCCTGGGATGCGCTGCCCTTCTGGAACGCCGGGTCGAGGGCTATGGTGATCAGTATGACAGCACTGGCAATGTCATGTTCGATCGCCTGTTCGGCGCCGATCTTCGCTATGTCGAGGTCGGCACCGACATGGACGGTGCATGTCAGGCTCTCGCCCAGGAGATCGAAGCGCGGGGCAAGAAAACCTACATGATCCCCGGCGGCGGCTCGAACACCGTAGGCGCGCTCGGCTATGTCAACGCCGCGTTGGAACTCCTGCATCAAGCCAACGAGCAAAGCCTGCGCATCGATCGCGTGATCGTCGGCACCGGCAGCGCCGGAACCCATACCGGCCTGGTCACCGGCCTCGAAGGGGCCAATGCCGGCATCGACGTTCTCGGCATCTGCGTCCGCCGTCCCAAGGCGCCGCAGGAGGATTTCGTCCACAATCTTGTCACTGCCACCGCCGACAAGCTCAGCATCAAGGGCGGCATCGACAAAAGCCGGATCATCGCCAATGGCGACTATACCGGCGAGGGCTATGGCTACCCCACCGAAGGCACGATCGAAGCCATCGATCTCCTGGCCAAACAGGAGGGCATCCTCCTCGACCCGGTCTACTCGGCCAAAGCCATGGCCGGCCTCATCGACCTCGTGCGCAAAGGCGCGTTCAGCAAAACCGATAATATCGTCTTCATCCACACCGGTGGGTCGATGGCGCTTTTCGGTTACGAGAAACACTGGCAGTAACCCAAAACCTCAACGAATCCGCCCTTCTCGGGTTCGTTTGGTTGCGCGACAACCTCGTTGACTTGGGCCTTGTCTAGGTTTCGGTGGGCTGGAGGATAATCATATATAGGAATAAATCCAACATCCACCTATGCAAACTGCCGAAAATGCATGAATGAGGTGATTTGCGGGCTGATGATGCACCTTAACCCTGGGCTTTCTCCAGCGTCCCGCTGATGAGTGGCTCTAGGGAGTAGGTCAATGCATGGACACATCGGGCGGTGGAGCAGGGCCTCCGGCTTTCATGCAGATCAACGAGTCGAAGGTCAGAACTGATCGAAAAAATCGTTTTGGTTACGATTAGGTTCAAATTTCGAGAAAAAAAATTCTTTGAATTTACAATAGAACCAGTGGCGGATTGGAGCCATTTCAGATTGATGCATGATCATTTTCAGCAAGGGCCTTTTTAGTACTTATTTTATTTAGAGTTTCTTAATGATGTTTACTTACGAGCGATGCCGAGCACGCGCTTCCTATTAAGATGCATAAGGTCGGCACCCGGTACATTCTTCGGGGATTGTTCGCGGAATCGGTCTCTGTTAGCGTCGTTTCAATGCAACTGAGAGGCGGGGACATTGTGCGACTTTCATCTCTAGCATTAGCTGCTGCCTTATGGTCTTTCGTGAGTCTTGCCGCTTTAGGCGAAGAACGTGAGCAGGTTATCGTTACGACCTTGGATTGGCCCCCTTACACAGCAGCCAGCCTGCCTAAGCTTGGTGCGACGACGGAAGTTGTTCGTCAGGCCTTCGACAATGCCGGCCTTGATGTGGACGTGCAGTTTCTGCCTTGGAAGCGGGCCATTTCGGAAGCCAAGAACGGTAAGGCCGTCGCCTATTTTCCCGGCTATCACTGCAAGCATGCGGCGGAATTCGCGGCATCCGATCCGGTAGGCACGGGCCCACTGGGCTTTGCTGAGCATGTGGAAGCGCCAATTTCCTGGGAAACGGTTTACGATCTCGGCGAGCAGAAGCTCAAGATCGGGACGGTCCTCGGTTATGCCAACACCGATGAATTTGACGAGAAGGTCGGCAGCGGCTGGATCCGGGCGATTTCGGCGAAGGACGACCTCACCAACCTGAAGAAGCTTTTGCGGCGGCGCATTGATGCCGTGGTCGTCGACAAGCTTGTCATGTCCTATCTCGTGGCGACCGAGCCGGCGCTGTCCGAAGCGGCCAATCTGCTGCAGTTCAACGAAAAGCCGCTCGAGGACAAAATCCTTCATGTCTGCTTCAAGGAAGACGAAGTGGCGCTTCGCGACCGCTTCAACGATGGATTGGAAATGGTCGATACCGAAAAGGTCGTCGACGACTACTTTGCCAACGAGTTCTGATGCCAGGGCGGCCAGGGACGGGGAGCAGCGAGGCGCGCGCAGCGCCATGGTTCCGCTTCAAGTCGATTCAGAGCAAATTTCTCGCTTATGTCGTGCCGCTGGTCCTGCTATCGACTGTCATTGCCTTCGGCCTGTTCGAGTTCAACGCTCGCAGTTCCGCTGAATCCCAGCTTCGCGCCAAGCTGGAAGAACTCATCGATATTCAACGAAAAGTTGTCGCTGAATCCCTTTGGAACGTGGCTGACGAGCAGACCACGCTGATCCTGAAGGCGCTGCTTACCGATACCGACGTCGAAGTCGCTGCGGTCTACGATGAGCTGGATCAAGTGGTAGCGGTCGCTGGCGATATCGAGGGTGTCGACGATCTCCCCCATGTCGCTGAAGCCGACATCATCTATGACGACGGCGTGGAAGCCACCCGGATCGGCCGTCTCAAGATCGGCTTGAGCGATGCACGCATCACGGGGCTCGGACGCGAACGTCTGACACTCGTAAGCGTACTCGCGGCCATGCTGCTCGCCGCTGTCATCGGGGCTGCGCTGGTGGCGAACAGGCGGACCATAGGTCAGCCGCTGGGCCTTCTCCTGAACTCCATCAATGAGGCGCAGCAGTCCGGCAAACGGCGTCATGTCGATTGGCGTAGCGACGACGAAATCGGCAGCGTCGTCTCAGCGTTCAATGAGTTGCAGACCAAGCAGGACGCTTACGAAAAACGCCTTCGCGCGTCCCATGACGAGCTTGAGCAGCGCGTCGAAGAACGGACGTCGGACCTGGTGCGCGCCGAGGCCGAGGCGCGTGACGCCCGGGGCCAGCTTACCGATGCCATCGAGAGCATTTCCGAGGGCTTTGCGCTGTTCGATGCCGATGATCGCCTGGTGATCGCCAATGGTCGTTATCGAGAAACCCTGCTCGGCGATGCCGCCAGCGAGTTTCCTCCCGACGTGACCTTCGATCAATTGATCGAGCGCGCGGCAACGACCTTGGATATCGGCGGTGCCGAGGAAGCTGCAGCTTGGGTTGGACGTCAGACCAGCCATCACCGGAAAGCTGCCGAACCCTTCATTCAGGAGTTTGGCAATCGCTCCTGGCAGATCAGCAACCGCAGGACAGACCAGGGCGGCACGGTCGCTGTTCACGCCGACATCACCGAGATCAAGCGCATTTCGGACGAGCTCAAGACGGCGAAGGAGGCGGCCGAGGCGGCGAACGAAGCCAAGAGCGCCTTCCTCGCGACGATGAGCCATGAAATCCGCACGCCGCTGAACGGCATCATCGGCATGAGCACGCTGCTGAACGGCACCAAGCTCGATGCCGAGCAGAAGGACTTTACGTCGACCATCGTCACGGCATCGGACACGCTCTTGACGATCATCAACGATATCCTCGACTTCTCGAAGGTCGAAGCCGGCGCGCTCGAACTCGAACGGACGCCGATCGACCTTTGGGAGACGGTGGAAAGCTCGGTCGAGTTGGTAGCGACCAAAGCGGCGGAGAAGGGGATCGAGCTTGCCTGCCGTCTCGATCCCGATGTGCCGGCCGGCCTCTACGGCGACCCGGTGCGGATTAAGCAGATCTGCCTGAACCTCTTGAACAACGCGGTCAAATTCACCGTAGAGGGCGAGGTGGTGCTGACCGTGTCCAGCACGTCGACGGTATCGTCGCCCGGACCGGGCGATATGGTGCTCCTGACCCTGTCGGTGCGCGATACCGGCATCGGCATTCCCGCCGATCGCATGGACCGCCTCTTCAAATCGTTCAGCCAAGTCGATGCGTCCACCACCCGGCGCTATGGCGGCACCGGCCTTGGCCTGGTGATCACCAAACGGCTCATCGAGTTGATGGGCGGTGAAATCAGCGTCGAGAGCACCATGGGCGAGGGCACGACCTTCACCTTCACGCTGCCCGGTGAAGTCGCGCCGGCACCCGATCGCACCACGAAAGCCGAGCAGTTGCAGCGTATTCGCGGACGGCGTGCGCTTGTGGTCGATGACAATCATACCAACCGTCTGATCATCAACGAGAAACTTCGGAGCTGGGAGCTGAATTCCATGGCCACCGGCGCCCCCGGCGAAGCCCTGGACATGCTCAAAACCGGCGAGGCGGTGGACGTGTGCGTGATCGATTACAAGATGCCGGAGATGAACGGTTTCGAGCTGGCATCCGAGATAAAGAAGGCCAAGCCCAAAGATACGCCTCCCATGATTCTGTTCACCTCGATCTCGCCGGCGGAGCCGCATTTTCGCGAACGGGTCAAGGAACTAGGCTTTACCGCCGTCGTTACCAAACCGGCGAAATCCAGCCATCTCCTGAATGCTTTGGCCAAGGCACTCGATGCAGGCGGCGAGGACACCAATGCCGAGATATCCGAACAGGCGGGACCTGGCGTGCCGGACGACCAGGATCTCAAGGTCCTCGTGGTCGACGATAATCTCATCAACCAGAAGGTCGCGAAAAAGACCTTGAAACGCCTCGGTTATGAGCCGGACATCGTTGACGGCGGCGAGGCCGCGATCGAGCGTTGCCTGGCCGAAGACTACGACGTCGTTCTCATGGATATCGAGATGCCTGACATGGATGGCATGACCGCATCACGCCTAATTCGCGAAAAGCTGCCCGCCGACAGGCATCCCTATATCGTCGCGCTTACGGCCAATGCCATGGCGTCCGAGCGCGAAACCTATCTGGGCGCCGGCATGGACGGTTATCTCAGCAAGCCGCTGGACGTGGAGGCACTCGTCGAGACGCTGGAAACCGCCGCGTCCGCGCAGGCAAAAGGAGCAAAGACAGTGGCGATCAAGCGGGAGTCGGCGGCCTCGTCGACGAGAGGGGAGGCCTGAGATGCCGACAGGCCTTATCGATGAAGCTGCGCTTCAACGCCTCCTGTCTCTCATCGGCGACGATCCGGACGATCTCGACGAGCTGATCGACGACTATATCGAAACGGCGCCCGAG
Organism: Geminicoccaceae bacterium; assembly: GCA_965204405.1. Lineage (GTDB taxonomy): Bacteria > Pseudomonadota > Alphaproteobacteria > Geminicoccales > Geminicoccaceae > JANQPX01. The sequence goes on along the minus strand of CBDBEN010000005.1, from coordinate 682,196 downwards.
CTGGTCAAGACCATCGCTGACGCGGGTGAAAGCCAGGACATTGATGCGATGCGCATCGCTTCGCATACGCTGAAATCCAATGCCCGTGACTTGGGCGCGACCCGCCTTGCCGAGCTTGCCTCAGCCGTCGAAAATGCCTGCAAAGGCGGTGAGGTTGACGCTGCGATCGCCGCAGCGGCCAACATCGAAATCGAGGCCGCTGCGGCCAACGAAGCACTATCTACGTTGAAGGCCGAGGGCTTTGGACGCGCCTAGCAAGGATCAGCCGTCAACGGCCGAACGGAATCCAGCGACGGTTCTCGTCGTCGACGACAGTTCTCTCAACCGCAAGAAGATGCGCCTCGCGGTCAAGAAACTTGGGCACACCGCGGATGTCGCCAAAGACGGTGAAGCCGCGCTCAAGGCCCTGCAGGACAAGGCCTATGACGCGGTGCTCCTCGATATCGTCATGCCCGGCATCGACGGCTTCGATGTGCTGCGCACCATGAAGGCCGATGATCAGCTGCGCGATCTGCCGGTGATCGTCATTTCATCCTTGGATGACGATTCGGAGAGCGTGGTCAAGGCGATCGAGCTCGGTGCCGAGGACTTTCTGCCCAAGGCATTCGATCCCGTGCTGCTCAAGGCGAGGCTCGGCGCGTCGTTAAGCAAGAAGCGCTTTCGCGACCAGGAGCGCGAATATTTCCGACGTGTCGATCGGCTGACCCAGGCGGCGGAGGTCGTCGAATCGGGACAGTTCAGCCCGTCGGATCTGGAACTCGACGATCTCATCGACCGTGATGACGCTCTCGGCCGGCTCGCTGCGGTGTTTCGCGGCATGGCCGACGAGATTTTCGAGCGGGAGAAGCGCCTTCGCCGCTCCGTGCAGCTCCTTCAGGGAAGTCTCCTGGTCATTGCTGTCGGCGTCGTATGGGGCCTGACACCATCACTCGCCCGGATGGCATCGAGCCTGGGCTCCAATCCGATGGGCATGGCGCTTTGGGTGAACGTCATCGCGGCCGCCTTTTGCCTGTCGATCGCGGCCTATCGGCGGAAACTGCCAAGGCTGGGCTGGCCGGAATTCCGCTTCTTCCTGGCCTGGGCCCTGGTTGCCGGCATCATCCAGCGGCTGACCACCTTTTGGGTGACCCAGCATGTCGAGGCCTCCATGCTGTCGCTGATCGTGACTCTGCAGGGCTTCATGGTCTTCGCATTCGCTGCGGCCATGAAGCTGGAAAAGGCGTCACCGAGACGGCTGCTCGGCCTCCTGGTTGGCCTGGGCGGCGTCGTTCTCGTCCTGGCGACACGGCTCGAAGGCAGCGGCATGACGGACAACTTCTGGCTCGTCATCGCGCTGCTGCTGCCTCTGTTTTTTGCCGTCGAAGGTATTTTGGTGGCTGCCAAGCGGCCGGAGCATATCGATATTTTTGCCTCGGTCGGCATGATGATGATGCTCTCGGCGATCATGCTCGCACCGATCGTGATCTATTCGGGCAGCCTGATGCCGCTTGGCGCGGAAACGGCTGAACTAAGCGCCTTGATCCTGCTCATGGGCATCGCAGGAGCCTCATCACTGCTCCTCTGTTTCCATCTGATTGCGCAAGCCGGGGCTGTCTTCGCCAGCCAGAGTGCCTACGCCATGACGATTGCCGGTATCGTCTGGGGCATGCTGCTCCTGAACGAGGCTCTATCAGCCATCGCCTGGGGCGCTGTCGTCATGATCCTCATTGGCCTCTACCTGGTGGAGCCCGATACAAACAACGACAAGATCGTCCTGAAACGATCGTTTATCCGGCGAGGCAATCCGACGACCAAAGATGGCGAGGCACCACCTCAATCGACGACGACCTGAGCCAGGAAGCGCCCGAAGCTAACTTCAACGCCACTAAATGTCGCCACCGCTTCGAATTACCAGGAAAGCCCAGTGGAATGTCCACGACATTTAAGCCCGACCGTCACTGTCGAGATCGAAGGATGCACCGGTCAGTATTCATTCGGGGAAGCATGCCGAGACGGCCCCGAATTGACTGATGATGCTGAGACAACAAGATGACGTCAGGGTATCGATAAAATAACGCACGTTGAACTTTTTGTGATCTGTATGAATGATCACATGCCTTTAGCTCGTTCCTCTTTATCCCTTATGCAGCGTGCTCCTCGATGTCCGGAGCCGCAGCAAAAGTCTTAGGAGACGGAGGAACTGGTGATGACGACCCTGACGCAAAACAATGCCTACCGGTCTGTTGGTTTTCGCGTGTTCGGCGTTCCCCTTTTCGCGATCACAATCTTGCTGGGGATCGCCGCTATGATGAGCCCCAAATCGGCACATGCTCAGCAGGCTCCAAATGAGCAAAAGCTGGCATGTGCGGTGCACGACAAGATGACTGAGCATCTCAGCGCAAAATACACCGAGGCACCGACGTCACTTGGGCTGGCGTCCGATGGCAAGGTGCTGGAGGTTTTCGCGACCGAAGACGGTGAAAACTGGACCATGGTCATGACGGCCCCCGAGGGAATGAGCTGCATCGTGGCTGCCGGCAAGTACTGGCAGCAGATACCGGCCAAACCGAAGGGACCGGAAGTCTAAGCATGATCAGCATGGGCCTCGTCGCCTCATCCTGGCATTGATAAGTTGTATCGGAATGAGGCGACAAAGAGACCGACGCAATGTCCGTCAATGAGATATATTTCCTGTGGCCCTTGCATCCGCGAAACAGTTTATAGTCGGCGCTTTGCGGCGAGCCTCTCATTCAATATTTTGATCCTTTGACGACATTCTTTCACTGAGTTAATGCTGACGCTGGTAGTATGCTGGTAGTATTAAGTTCAACGAGTTTCGGTGATGTCTGATAACAGCCTGATCAATTTTGGCGATCTCACCAAGCCCGCCACGACCCTTATTGAGAGGATCTCTGGAGCTTTCTGGCTGGGGTATGAACCTTTCCACGCTCTAAGAATGGCCAAGTCTGAAATTGACATAGCCAAGCTTAAGGTAGAAGCAGCTTTAGAGATTTCAGAGATCGAGAGAAGGGGTTTGGAGCGTATTACCAATCAGGCGGGAGTCGAGCAGAAAAACATTGAGAATGTAACTCGCATAGCTATTGAACACTTAGAAGAAAACGCAGCACCTGATGAGATAGATGATGATTGGCTCTCTTTCTTCTTTGATAAGGCTCGTATTGTTTCCGATGAACAGATGCAGATCCTGTGGGGAAAGATACTAGCAGGAGAGGGCAACTCCCAAGGATCATTTTCCCGAAGGACTATAGATTGCGTAAGCTCTCTTTCTAAGCCCGAAGCAGAGCTGATAACTAAATTTGCAAGTTTTTGCTTCTTTCTAAATAGCGGTATAAATACTCTAATCTCCTTTACTGATCAATTTCGAGAAATATTCGATGAAAATTTAGTAAATTATCTTATTCATCTTAAGACAATTGGAATAGTAGACGACCTTCGGCCGGCATGTTGGCATACGTCTTGAGAAATCGAAAACACCTCATACCCTATCCTATTTTGATAAGAGAGTAAGCTTAAACACGCCAGATCGTTCATATGTGTTTTACGCAGGTGGCTTTTCTATAACGGGAATAGGGCACGAGCTTATCCCCATCGCAGGAGGCAAGTTTAATCAAGATTTTTGGGAGATCATTATTTCAACGATACAACAAGAGGAGATTCAGTTCGCTGTTGATCTGGCATAGACAGACTGGATCTGGGATGGCGGTGTAGCGTTTCCAGCCGACCGATGAAATGATCTTAGGCTGGTCAACATTGTATTCAATGGAAGCGGCCGTCAGGTCGTCCCAATTTTCGTCCAGCCGTGATGTTCATGCAGACCACCAAATCTGGATGTATGGAACCCTGACTGCCGGTTTTGGCATTGAACAGCCACCAAATGGTGTCAATTTCTACAGCCAAAAATCGAAACATTCGACCATAGGCTGAAGCTAAAATTAGCCCCAACCTGCCCGCTTCACCAAGTAACGGCCGGCGCGCCTCGCGCCCCTACTCGGCTGCCGTTGCCATGCCTCCGTCCTCCAGTCCTGACCTGGCTGGTTCGGCGGCGGCGGAGTCCGCCGCTAGCGCCGCTAGGTTCAGGATATCGGAGACAGAGGCGTTCATGGGAAGGATTTGCACCGGCTTTGATAGGCCGAGTAATAGAGGACCGATCACGGTTCCGCCGCCTAGCTGGCTCAGGAGCTGGGAGCTGACATTGGCGGTGTGGAGGGCGGGCATGATGAGGACGTTGGCGGGCTCGGTCAGGCGGCAGAAGGTGTAGTGGTCGAGGAGGTCCTGGTCGAGGGCGACGTTGGCGGCGATTTCACCGTCATATTCGAAATCGACATAGCGGCCGTCCAGCTCACGCACGGCGTCCTGGACGCGGCGGGTCTTGTCGGTCTGGCGGGAGCCGAAGCTGGAGAAGGAGAGTAGCGCGCAGCGAGGTGTCAGGCCCATCCGGCGGGCGAAGCCGGCGGTCTGGATGGTGATATCGGCGAGTTCCTCCTTGCTCGGCAGCTCATGGATCAGGCTGTCGGAGATCAGGACGGTGCGTCCCTTGGCGATCATGATAGTCAGGCCGAAGACCCGCTCGCCCGGACGGGGATCGATCACCTTTTGGATGTCGTCGAGCACCGAGATGGTGTTGCGGGTGAGGCCGGTGACCATGGCGTCCGCATCGCCGCTTTCGACCATGCAGGCACCGAAGATGTTGCGGTCCTGATTGACTTGGCGCTGGCAGTCGCGGAACAGCATGCCCTGGCGCTGGTTGCGGGCATAGAGCATTTCCGCGTAGTCGCTCTTGTTCGGTGAACGCCGTGCGTTCTGGATCTCCAGGCTGTCCGGGATATCGACGCCCATGCTGTCCATGACCGTGGTGACCGCTTCCTCGCGGCCGATCAGGATCGGGGTGCCGAGGCCGTTATTGTGCCAGGCGATGGCGGCGCGGATCGAGGTTTCCTCCTCGCCCTCGGCGAACACCATGCGCTTGGGGTTGGCGCGCACGCGGTCGATGATCTGCTGCATGCGCGATGCCGTGGGGTCGAGCCGGCTTCTGAGCTTGTGGACATATGCGGGCTTGCTCTGGATCGGCTTTTGCGCGACGCCGCTCAACTCCGCCGCATGGGCGACCGCCGGCGGGACGTGGGTGATCAGGCGGGGATCGAAAGGGGTCGGGATGAGATAGTCCGGGCCGTAGCGGAGATGACGGCCGCCATAAACGGAGGTCACCTCGTCCGGCACCTCTTCCCGCGCGAGATCGGCAAGGGCGCGGGCGGCGGCGATCTTCATCTCGTCATTGATGGTGGAGGCGCGCACGTCGAGGGCACCGCGGAAGATATAGGGAAAGCCCAGGACGTTGTTGATCTGGTTCGGATAGTCCGAACGGCCGGTCGCCATGATCGCATCGGGCCGGATTTCAGCGACTTCTTCGGGGGTGATCTCGGGGTCGGGATTGGCCATCGCGAAGACGATGGGATTGCTTGCCATGCTCCTGATCATGTCGGCGTCGAAAGCGCCCTTCACCGAAAGCCCGAAAACGGCATCGGCGCCCTGCATCGCGTCTTTGAGCGTGCGCGCATCGGTGTCGGCGGCATGGGCGGACTTCCACTGGTTCATGCCCTCTTCCCGGCCCTGATAGATGACACCCTTGGTGTCGCAGAGCACGGCGTTGCCATAGGGCAGGCCCATGGCCTTCAGGAGATCCAGGCAGGCGATCGCAGCAGCCCCGGCCCCGTTGATCACCAGCTTCGCGTCCTCGATCCGACGGCCGGTGACATCGAGGGCATTGATCAGGCCGGCGGCGGCGATGATCGCGGTGCCGTGCTGGTCGTCATGGAAGACAGGAATGTCCATGATCTCGCGCAGACGCTGCTCGATGATGAAGCAGCCGGGCGCCTTGATGTCTTCGAGATTGATGCCGCCGAAGGTGGGACCGAGCAGCTTCACGCAATTGACGAACTCGTCGACGTCCTCGCTGTCCACCTCGAGATCGATGCCGTCGATATCGGCGAAGCGCTTGAACAGGACGGACTTGCCCTCCATCACCGGCTTGGCCCCAAGGGCACCTAGATTGCCGAGGCCGAGCACGGCGGTGCCGTTGGAGATGACCGCGACCACATTGCCCTTGGCGGTATATTCATAAGCCTTGGCGGGATCCGCCTGAATCGCGAGGCACGGTGCGGCGACGCCGGGGGAATAGGCGAGCGACAGGTCGCGCTGGGTGGTCAGCGGTTTGGTGGGGGCGATCTCGATCTTGCCGGGTTTGCCGCGGCGGTGCAGCTCGAGCGCCTCGTCGTCGGTCACTGAAATCTTCGCGGCTGTATGATCGCTGTCGTTCTGGTTCAAATTACCCATGATAGTATCGCCACCCCTGATGGAACATTCCTGCCCCTGGATCAACACGGATTCTGCCATGATGGCACGAAATGAAGGGTTTAGAGCAGGAAGCTATCTCGTGACAATCATTAATATGCGAAAATCCCAAGTGAAATTAACGGATCAAGCGAGAACTTGCACCGGCGCGCGCATTGCCTACCTGGTTATCATCGCGTCCCTGATGCGTTAGTGATGCGACCACATCGGAAGAGTCACGTTCGACCTGTTGACGCCGCGACCTCGGCTATTCACATGATGTGATCATACCACGCGTCTCTCGCCGCCAAGGCGTGCCGCGATCTCAATCTCGACAAAGCCGGATGACATGAACTACGCACGCACCGCTCTCCTTCTCGCCGCGATGACCGCTCTTTTCCTGGCGATCGGCTATCTGCTCGCCGGCACCGGCGGCGCGATGATCGCCCTCGTGATCGCCCTTGCCATGAACGGCTGGGCGTTTTGGAATTCGGACAAGGCGGTGCTGCGCATGCAGGGCGCCCAGCCGGTCACCCGCGCCCAGGCACCGGAACTGGTGGACATGGTCGAGGACCTAGCGAAAAAGGGCGATCTGCCCAAGCCGGCCGTCTATATCATGAACACCTCCCAGCCCAACGCCTTCGCTACCGGGCGCAACCCGGAGAACGCCGCCGTTGCCGTGACCCGCGGGCTGATGAACACCTGCTCCAAGGATGAGCTGGCCGGCGTGATCGCCCATGAGCTGGCCCACATCAAGAACCGCGACACGCTGACCATGACCGTCACCGCCACCATCGCCGGCGCCATCGGTTTTCTGTCACAATTCGCGATGTTTTTCGGGGGAGGCAGGCGCGACAACGGCGTCGGCATGATCGGCCAGCTCCTGATCATGTTCCTCGCCCCGCTCGCCGCCACCCTGGTACAGATGGCCATCTCCCGCACGCGGGAATATTCCGCCGACAAGATGGGCGCCGAGATCTGCGGTCACCCGGAATGGCTGGCAAGCGCGCTCAAGCTGATCGAAGTCCAGGCCCGCGGCTCGACCATCCAGGCCGCCCAGGAAAACCCGGCAACAGCCCACATGTTCATCATCAACCCCCTGCGCGCCGGCGGTTTTTCCGGCTTGTTCAGGACTCACCCGCCGACGAAGGAGCGGGTGCGACGGCTGATGGCCATGCGCGGCGGGCCCAGCGGTGACAAGGGGGCTGGTGCTGGGAAGGGACCTTGGGGGTGAGGGCACGAGGCGTGCCGGCCTTGCTTGTAAGCGTGGACCGCCGCTGCTGGTGCTTATCGCTCAACCCGGGCACAGCGGAAGCCTAGAGTGCTGTATCGAGCACTAAGGTTGTGCGGATGGCGAAACGCTGAACGTAGATGCTTTGCGATGTTACGCCAGGATCCGCCCCGCACTACTCTTGTTTTGTCGGTCTCGCCGTTTAGCCAAGCCGTGCCATCAATGGGGGCGCCATTGTAGTTCGCATGCCAATAGTCAGCGCACCATTCCAAAACATTACCGTGCATGTCGTATAAGCCGAACTTATTGGCATCGAAGCGATCAACCTTTGTTGTCGACTTACGATACTCGGCCTTCCTGGATTTTCTATAAGGGAATTCACCGTTGTAATTGGCCTGATCAGTGTCGATAGCCTCTCCAGTCCAAAAACGTGTCCTGGTTCCGGCCCGGCATGCGTATTCCCACATCGCCTCACTTGGCAGCACATAGTGCTTGAGAGATTTCTCACCGAGCCAGTCGAGATAGGCCAAGGCATCCTGGTAGCTCACAGAAACCACTGGATGACTATCGTCCTGCGCAAAGCCCGGAGAACGCCAGCTGGCACTTTCATCAAATACCCAGCCCGTATCGGTCAGAATATTTGCCCCCTCACATTCGTATTTAGTGTCCTCAACAAAGACTGCAAATTCGCCACGGGTTACCGGGAAGCGGCCAAGCGCAAAATGCTGCTCGATCTCTACGCGATGCAGGGGGCCTTCATGGTTATCCCGCTGAACCTCGTTCTTGGGCGATCCCATGTTAAATGCGCCGGGAGGGATGACCACCATCTCGGGACACCAGCACTCATCAATATCACGAAAAACGGTACCGGGCGGGAGAAAAGCTAGCGATGAATTAGCGAGCGTCCGGGCAATATCATTCAAGCCTCGCCCTGCAAGCGAAGCCTTCGATGACTCGGACGCGATTAGAGACTCGATCTCGAGTTCTCGAACTTGGCCACCCTCTTCATCAGGGGCTTGCCGTGTCTCGGCTACAATATGGCTCGTGCCACGCTTGACAGCATCCCGGATTTTACACGCCAAGTTCTGTAATGAGACTCTGACCTCCTTGGTGTCGAACGGCTCAAATAGAAGCTCCCGCCAGTCATATCGTTGTCTTTCATATATTGCCGCAGCCAGAGGATCTTCCGAACGAAGTGATTCGTCCTCAAGGACATCTGCCTCGATAAAATAAATTGGGAGAATCAGGTCGTTTCGATCCACACGCCGCTCCGCATCAAGGAAGCGCCGCAACTCGTCACGACAAGGTTTACTTTCGAAGAATCTTGGTGTGACCATCGGCATGAAGAACCGGACTTGATCGAGCATGTCATCCAGCTTGTCAGGCCAGTGCTCCCCAAGACCGATCCCGTCAATATCTTGAAAGATGCCAAAGGGTTTTCCTGTGACAGCCTCGATAGCTTCTTCAAGGCGTTCCCGAAATATCGTGATCTTACCACCGGAGTACTCGTCGTCTTTGCGCGTATAGCTCAAGAAGGCGTCCGGCTTTTGCTCGGGTGTCGGCGCCATATAGCACCCCCATGGTTAAATCAATTGGTCCATGGAAGCTTGATAACATCAACTATAAGTTATGCAAACAAAGCCTTAGTTGTCATCCCGCCGATAGGGCAATAACTCCCTGAGCGCTTCCGTCTCCCGTTCCATCTCGGCCCGTTCCTGCTCCAAAAAATGATTGACTGCCCGGCGGAAATGGCGGTCACGGATCCAGTGGGCGCTGTAGGTGGGGGTGGGTTCGTAGCCTCGCTGGAGCTTGTGGTGGCCCTGGGCGCCGGCTTCGACGCGGGCGAGCTTGTGCTCGATGGCGAAGTCGATGGCGGCGTAGTAGCAGGCTTCAAAATGGAGGAACTCGAAGGACTGGCTGCAGCCCCAGTTCCGGCCGTAAAGGGTGTCGCTGCCGAGGAGGTTGAGGGCGCCGGCGACATAAGCGTCGTCCTGGCGGACCATCACCAGGACGACGCGCTCGGGCATCAGCTCGCCCAGGCGCTGGAAGAAGGATTTGCTCAAATAGGCGCTGCCCCAGCGCTTGTCGATGGTGGAGAGGTAGAAGGGGTAGAAGTGGTTCCAGATGTCGGGGGTGATCGCGTCGCCGGTCAGCGTGTCGAGGACCAGGTTTTGCGCCAGCACCCGGCTTCGCTCCTTTTTGATCATCTTGCGCTTGCTGCTTTTGAGCGTGCCTAGGAAATCGTCGAAGCTTTGATAGCCGCGATTATGCCAGTGATATTGCACGCCGGTGCGCAGCATCATGCCTGCTTCGCCAAGCTCTTGCCATTCCTCTTCCTGGCAAAAGGTGATGTGCAGGGAGGAGCAGTCGACCTGGGAGGCAGCACTCAGGAGCCCCTGGACGAGGGCGGGCTTGGCGATGTCGACGCCCGGTCTGGTGAGCAGCCGCGGCCCCGGCACCGGGGTGAAGGGCACCGCGACCTGGAGCTTCGGGTAGTATTGCCCCCCTGCCCGCTCATAGGCGTTTGCCCAGGCCCAATCGAAAATATACTCGCCATAGGAATGGTTCTTCAGATACATCGGCGCGCAGGCAATGATCTCGCCGTCCTGCTCCGCCACCACATGCAGCGGCAGCCAGCCGGTCTCGCCGGTGGCGGCACCACTTGCTTCGAGCGCGAACAGAAAGGCGTAGCTCAAGAACGGCTGATCGGCACCGGCGCAGGCATCCCAGGCCGCGGCATCGATTTTGTCGATCCCCTGAACCAGCCGCACCTGGATCGGTTTTTTCGCGACTTGCCCGTGCTTCTCCAACGCTCCTCCCGATCAATCATGACTCTTGGATCAAGCGGCACCGGCCCTCTCCCCCGCCCAACCACCCGACAGGGTACCCAGACAATATCGGGTGGTTGGGCGGGGGAGAGGGCCGGTGCCGCACAAGCTGGAAGCTTATCCCAACCTACACCAGCTCGAAGATCGCATCGACCTCGACGGAAGCGCCGAAGGGCAGGCTGGCGACGCCGACGGCGAAGCGCGCATGCTGGCCGGCTTCGCCCATGGCATCGGCGATCAGATTGGAGGCACCGTTCACCACCTGGGGATGATCGGTGAAATCGGGTGTGCAGGCAACGAAGCCGCCGAGTTTCAAACAACGGCCAAGCTTGCTCAAATCACCGCCGCAGGCATTCCTGGCCTGAGCAAGCAGGTTGAGAGCGCAAAGGGCTGCTGCAGCCTGGCCGTCCTCGAGAGTCACCCCGTCACCCAGCCTGCCGGTATGGGCGACCTTGCCGTCCCGCATCGGCAATTGGCCGGAAACGTAGATATGGCTGCCGCTGATGGTGAACGGCACATAATTCGCCGCCGGCGCTGCGGCATTTGGAAGCTCAAGCCCCATCCCCGCCAAACGTTCCTCGATAACGCTGCCCAAAACCGCCCTCCGTCACTGCTTGGATGATGAGAGGACGATAGCGTCTGATAGGTTCGATCGCTAGTATGCATGAAACGGTTAAATGGACGGTTTTTGCGACAGCTTGTGGTCTGGTTCAATCATGAGAGTCCCGAGCGATCGAACCGAAGATCACGAGACTCCCAAGACTCGTTAGACTTGTGTTCAACCAACTGGGGATAGCCTTTGACGACACCGCGTGACGAGGGTTTTTCCATGCCGCCTGAGTGGCTGCCGCATGACCGCTGCTGGATGGCCTGGCCCTGCCGGGCTGCCCTCTGGGGTGAGCATCTGCAGGCGGCGCGCACGGCCTACGCAGCCGTGGCGAAGGCCATCGTCGAGTTCGAGCCGGTGACCATGATCGCGCGCTCCGATCTTGCCGCCGAGGCGTCGCTCCATTGCGGCGCCGGGGTTTCGGTGCTGGCGTTGGACCAGGACGACAGCTGGGCGCGCGACACAGGACCGACCTTCGTGACCGGCAAGGACGGCGCGCTTGCCGGCGTGGACTGGCGCTATGACGGCTATGGCGGGCGAACGCCGGATTTCGGACGGGACGCCAGGCTGGCCGAGGCCATCTGCGATCATCTGGAGATCCGCAGGTTTGCAGCTCCCATCACTTTCGAAGGTGGTGGGATCCATGTGGATGGCGAGGGAACCTGCCTCGCCTGCGCAGGCTCCGTCCTCGATCCCAAACGCGATCCGGAGCTCACTCGCGAGGCCGCTGAACGCCATCTAGGGCATCATCTCGGTGTCGAAAAAACCATTTGGCTGGAACAGGGCCTGGTCGACGACGATACCGGCGGACATGTCGACAATCTCGCCTGCTTTGCCGGGCCGGGTGTGGTGCTGGTGCTGGTCGCCGGCGATCAGGGCGATGCCAATGCGCCCGTTCTGGCCGCCAATCTGGAGCGGCTGCGGAACAGCAAGGATGCAGCAGGGAGAACCCTGGAGGTCATCCCGGTAACGGCCCCCGCGCCCCGTTTCCACGCTGACGGCAGGCAGCAGCCGCTTTCCTATCTGAACTTCTATCTCGCCAATGATGCGGTCATCATGCCTTGCTTCAATGACCCCATGGACGATGCCGCCTTGCGCGCGGTCGCGCGCGCCTTCCCATCGCGCACCATGGTCGACGTGGACGCCTCGGTGCTGGTTCTCGGCGGCGGCGGCATTCATAGCATCACACAGCAGCAGCCGAACACTCGTTCGGACTAGAGGCATGACCGCAACATTTGCTGCCCGCCTCCATTGCCAAGATCGACGGTATGCGCCCAAGTTCAGGAGGAGGAGTTGGCCAGTGTCGGCATTAAAAAAGGAGGTTGGAGATGGAAGCCCTTGTGCTGGAACGAAAGGACGAACTCTCCCTTCGTGACTACCCGATCGAACGGTCGGAAAGGCTTGGTCCGCGCGACGTGCGCATTGCGATGAAAACGGTCGGCGTTTGCGGCAGTGACGTGCATTACTACACCCATGGCGCGATCGGCCCGTTCGTGGTGAAGGAGCCGATGATTCTCGGCCATGAAGCAGCGGGGGAGATCATCGAGGTTGGCGCCGAGGTTCGCCATTTGAAGACCGGGGATCGCGTCTGCATGGAACCGGGCATTCCCGATCCGAACAGCCGGGCAGCTCGCATTGGCCAATATAATCTCGATCCTGCGGTGCAGTTCTGGGCAACGCCGCCGGTCCACGGCATTCTCAGGCCGACCTGCGTGCATCCGGCCGACTATACCTTCAAGCTGCCGGACAATGTGAGCTATGCCGCCGGTGCCATGGTGGAACCGCTGGCGGTCGGCGTGCATGCCGCGACAAAAGCGGAGGTGCAGCCGGGCGACCTCGCCGTGGTTATCGGTGCCGGTCCGATCGGCATGGTGACCGTGCTCGCCGCCTTTGCTGCGGGCTGTGCCAAGGTGATCGTCTCGGACGTGCAGGAGCCGAAGCTTGCCCTCGCAGAGACACTGGGCGCGGTCATTCCGGTCAATGTCAGAAGCCAGAATCTGGCAGACGTGGTCGCGAGGGAATCGGACGGCTGGGGGGCGGATGTGATTTTCGAAGCCTCGGGCAATGAGCGCGCCGCATCCGAGGTATTCTCGCTGGTGCGCCCCGGCGGCAGGGTGGTGTTCATCGGCATGCCGCTGGAGCCGATCGCCTATGACGTGGTCGCGGCGGCTGTGAAGGAAGCGCGGGTCGAGCATGTGTTCCGTTACGCTCATGTCTATCCGCGCACCGTCGCCATGCTCGGCAGCGGGGCAATCGACGTCACCCCCCTGATCACCGATAGTTTTGCCTTCGCGGACAGTATCGAGGCATTCGACTACGCTAAGGATATGCCGGCAACGTCGGTGAAGGTGCAGATCGACATGACCTGATCCGGATTTGACGACCGAAAAACCTTCTCGAAGGATCGGGCGAAAAAACCGCCGATAGTCGCTGGCAGGCCAGCCGATCCTGCTTTGCTCCACTGCGCCCTTCGGGTCAAAGTTTTGCTCAGCGGAAAATTGTTTTGGATTTCAACAAATTTTTCGCCATATTTTTGATAACATTGGAGCAGGTAGATGATGTATGTGATGATTCCTGGTCTCATCTTATCAATATTTTTGACAAGCGATACGGCAACTTCCGAAGCGTCATCAACGCTGCAGCCGTCATTTGATGCCGGCCATTCGGCCCCGATGAGCCAGCCGTTACTGGCGGGTCCGGATCCGTTAAGCAACGTCGCCGATAACGGGAACCCCGGCACCTCCTCCCCCAGCCCCATGCGGTCGATGGCGAATGCCGGACCTTCCCTGAAACTTCAAAGAGTGCGTGCCGAGTTCGACAAGCTCGAATGCGCTCCCCTTACGGCCAGCGAAGACGGCAGCGGCGTGCGCGTGACCGGATTCGTCGGCTCGACCGATGCGCTAGACCGCCTCGAAGCTTCGATTCGCTCCCTGGACGACATCGGCACCGTCACATTTCAAGTCGTGGTAACCTCACCATCCTTTTGCGAAATCCTGCGGGTCAGCCTGCCGCTGCACGAACGCAACAGCATCGAGTCCGCGGGCGCCAGCATCGGCGTTACCGGCAACTCCGTCGTGCTTCGCGAGGGCGACCCGGTTGTCCTCCAAGCCCGCGCACCGAAATTCGATAGCTATGTCTACATCGTTTACCTGCAAGAAGACGGAAAGGTTCTCAACCTCGTGCCGAGCCAGGGCAATCCCGACAACAGCCGGCACGCCAATGAGAACTTTTCGGTCGGAGACAGTGCCGATCAGCCGAGCTTCTCCGTGGCCCCGCCCTATGGCGATGATCTGGTCATGTTGGTGGCTGCCTCGGAGCCGCTATTCCCAAACCCGAGGCCTCAGTTTGAATTTGGCAGCAGCTTCGCCGGCGATCTGGCGAAAAGAGTAGAGGCTGTTTTGAACGGAGGCGGTAAGGTCGTCGCCGATCTGGTCTTCCTGAGAACATCCCCCCGGCCATCATGACGACGTCATCCGATTGCCATCGGCCTCGTCGGGATGGCCTCAGTCGATAGGCATGGCCCATCATATCGGAAGCTGATAGGCAGCAAGAATAGCCGTTAGAATGGCACCTATGATCGTTGCAATGATGAGGCCGACACCGATGGTCAGGAGCGGTACCAGAAGGGTGATCAGGCGCTCGATCGTGGTCTTGACTTCCTGATCGAAAATCTCCGCGATCTTCAGCAGCATCACCTCCAGCTGACCCGACCGTTCGCCGACGGCAATCAGATGGGTCGCAAGTTTCGGGAACGCGCCGGCCTGCTCTAGAGAAGCGGCGATGCGCTGCCCTTCCTTGACGGCGTTGAGGGTGTCGCCCAACGTATCGCGAAGCAGCGCATTGCCCATCGTTTCCCTGGCGATCGAAAGCGCCTTCGGCAACGCCACCCCGTTGGCGAGCAGAGTGCCGACCGTTCTCGCCAATCTTGCGGTATCGATCTTGGCGATCAGATCACCGATGAGGGGTAGTTTCATCGCCAAGCGGTCGATCCTTCCGCGGCTTACCGGGTTCCTCATCTGCGCACTGATTGCGAGCACCAGGATACAACCGCCGATCAGCGCCAGCCACCAATATCCCTCGGCCGCCTCGCCGAGGCCGACCACCAGCCGGGTCAGTGCCGGCAACTCGGCACCGGCACTTTCGAACAACGGCGTGAACTGCGGCACCACCAAAGCAAGCAGGACCACCACCGAGACACTGGCCATGATCAGCAGCATGATCGGGTAAACCAGAGCGGATTTGACCTGCTGGGTAAGCTGCTCGCTTCGGTCGAGAAAGTGCGCGAGGCGGGCGAGAACATCGTTCAGGGCATTGCCCGCTTCGCCGGCCCTGACCAGGCTGATATAGGCATTCGAGAAGGTCGCTTTGTGATCCTCGAGCGCTGTTGCCAGTGTGCTGCCGCTCTGCACCTTTTCCAGAAGATCTGCCAAGAGCTTGCGCTGCGGCTCGCCTGCCGCGACATCGATCAGGAAGCTCAAAGACTGGTCGACGGTCAGTCCGGCATTCAGCAGAGTCGAGAGTTCGCGGGTCATGACCGCGATATCGCGCTTGCGCAGTGCCGCGCGCTGGAAAAGCGGCTGATTGAGGCTGGAAACGATGTGGGAACGCCGGCTCTTGCCGGGAAGAGCGCCTGCAGGCTCGATCGCAAGCGGCATCTGCTGGCGCTGACGCAGCTGCTCGATCACGGCTGCCCGATCTGCCGCCTCGATCTCGCCTTCGAGGGTTTCACCCTTGCCGCTGACCGCTCGAAATTGAAAGCGCGCCATCACTCTGTCTCACGGGTGACGCGCAGCACCTCTTCGATCGTCGTGATCCCGGCGCACACCTTGTCGATCCCGTCTTGGATCATTGCCCGCATGCCGGCCTCATGCGCTGCACGATGAAGTTCGCTGGCATCGGCACGGCGAAGTATCTGCTGCCGGATCCTGTCGGACATCACCAGCACCTCGTTGATGCTGACGCGGCCATGATAGCCGGTCTGCCGGCAGGCTTCACACCCTGCCGGCCGCCAGAACTCAGCGATACCGGCGCCCTCCAACCCTAGTTGAGCAAGCAAATCCGGCAGCGGCTCGTAAGCCTCACTGCACTCTTCGCAAAGCCGCCTGACGAGGCGCTGGGCCACGATCGCGTTCAGGGTCGAGGCAAGGAGGAATGTCTCGACCCCCATATCCAAAAGCCGCATCAGCGTGCCGGCGGCATTATTGGTATGCAAGGTGGAAAGCACCAGATGGCCGGTAAGCGCCGCCTGGATTGCGATTTCTGCGGTTTCCAGGTCGCGGATTTCGCCGACCATGATCACGTCGGGATCATGGCGCAGCATCGCGCGAAGCACGCTCGCGAAGGTGAGGTCGATCTGCGGCCGGATCTGTACCTGATTGATCCCGGCAAGCTGATACTCAATCGGATCCTCGACCGTCAGAACCTTGCGATCGATCGTGTTGAGCTCGAGCAGCGAGGTATACAGTGTCGTCGTCTTGCCGCTGCCGGTCGGCCCCGTCACCAGAACGATGCCGTTCGGCCGCTCGAGGGCCGTCCGGTAGGCCTGGAGAGACGGACCGGAGAAACCGAGCGGGCCGAAGTCCAGTTGAACGCTGCCACGATCGAGAATGCGCAGCACCACTGCCTCGCCATGCATGATGGGCATGGTGGCGACGCGGAGATCGATGTCGCGCCCGCGAACGGCAAGCTTGATGCGCCCATCCTGCGGCAGGCGGCGTTCGGCAATATTGAGCCCGGCCATAATTTTCAATCTGGATATCATGGCGGCGTGGAGGTCCCTGGAAACGGTCTCGCCATCTCTCAGGAGACCATCGATCCGGTAACGGACCCGCAGGCTCTGTTCGAAGGGTTCGATATGGATATCGGATGCCCGCTGCTCGACGGCGTTCGCGATCAGGCGATTGACGATACGCACCACCGGCGCCTCGCTCGCAAGGTCGCGCAGCCGCTCGACGTCGTCGCTGAGGTCAAGG
This sequence comes from Geminicoccaceae bacterium, assembly GCA_965204405.1. Classification (GTDB taxonomy): domain Bacteria; phylum Pseudomonadota; class Alphaproteobacteria; order Geminicoccales; family Geminicoccaceae; genus JANQPX01. The sequence continues at coordinate 665,231 of CBDBEN010000005.1, read as the reverse complement.
CTGCCCACCGCCTCGATTTCCTCGACCATGTCGCCAACGGTCGTGTTTTGCCCATGAAGGCGGTCCAGCGCGGCCTCGATATCGGCCGGCACGCCGATCTTGATGATGAGCGTCTTTTGAGCATAAAGCCGAAGCGCGCCCGCCGAATAGTCATCCAGCGGATCCGCCATCGCGACGGTCAGGGCCGAATCGGTCTCGTCGAGCGGGATGACCTTGGAAGTTTTCAGGAAGTTAGCGCTCAGACGCTCGCCGTGCACAGACTTATCGGGGTAGCCGTCCGGTTCGACCAGATCGAGACCGAGAGCATCCGCGAGTGCCAGGGCAACATCTTTTTCGGAGACCAAGCCGAGCTTTGGAAGGAGTATGTGCAATCGATCGTCACTTGCCTTGCCGGCACGCCTTGCACGCTGCAGCCCTCCCTCATCGAGCTTACCCCATTCGGCCAGCAGTGCGATGAACCGCTCATCGACGCCGTCGTGATCAAGCGTTGTCGTCATACCGCCAAACTCAGCGGCCCGATCAGCCAAGAGACCCAGAAAGCCCAGGCAAGATGAGGCCCGAAGGCGACCTCGCTGGTCGCGATTGTCCGGTTTTGAACCGCCGCTGCCATGAGCGTCATCAACAGTCCGGTGACCGCAGCCATGAGGACGACGCCAGGAAGGGCCGGCCAGCCGAGCCAGGCTCCCGCCGCAGCCAACAATTTTGCATCGCCGAGGCCTAGACCGTCCCGGCCACGTAGTAGCCGATAGAGCCAGCTGATCGCAGCAAAGATCGCAAAACCCGCGATCGCGCCGATCAGATGGCTATCAATCGACATCGGTCGGACGACGTAGGCCATGACCAATCCGATTGGGATCAGCGGCAACGTCAGACTATCGGGAAGGATCAGGTGACGATGGTCTATGACGGCAAGGATCAGCAAGCACCAACCTAGGCCAATACTCAGCCAGAAAAGCCAGCCCGAGAGAACAATGGCTGCGCTCAAAACGACGAGAACAGCCGCCAGCTCGATAAGCGGGTAGAAAAGCCGAAGCTGCCCGCGGCATTGCCGGCAGCGCCCCTGCTGCAGGATGAAGCTTATCAAGGGAACGAGCTCGATCCATCCAAGCTTGCGCCCGCAATGATCACAGGACGACCGATCGAGGGCTATGGGCCGGCCTGCCGGCAGCCGATCGATAACGACCCCCAGGAAGCTGCCGATGAAGGGGGCACCCAAAATCGCGATCATTCCGTCCAAGGTCATCCTACCAGCCATCCCGGATGCTGAACCGCTCCATCCCGCGCCTTTTCTCAACCACGCCAAGGGTAATGGCCCTGTCAGATGCTTGGCAGGGAACGCAGGATGGAGCAGGTCAACTTGGCCTAGCAAGACTCTAGTGGTTTGACCACATCATTTGATCCATGGATAGCTTCATAGTTGTGCATGGAATCAATGTGTTACGCTTTTCACGGGGCGAATCTTCCCATGTGGCCATATCGCTAAAATACTTTGCTTCGAAGCGGCTCCAGGCTTCCAAGGCGGCGCCGTAATTCTTCGGTAGCGGCGACCGCCTCCTGCTGGTTGGTGAGCACTTTTGGGGTAATCATTACCAGCAACTCGGTCCTGCTAGTGACTTGCGTTGTGTTGCGGAACAAAGCGCCGATGCCGGGAATGTCCTTGAGAAGAGGCACGCCTGACGTAAGATCGCCGACGTCATCCTGGATCAACCCACCCAGGACGATGGTCTGGTTACTCGCTACCGCAACCGTGGTGCCGATCCGGCGCTGTGCAATCGTTGGCGAATCGATCCCGGACGTGGTGGTGCGGACCACATCGCTGACCTCCTGCTGGATGTCGAGCACGACGAGACCGCTGGCATTGACTCGGGGCGTGACATTAAGAATGACCCCTGTCTGGCGCTGTTCGACCGTGTTGACGATGCGCGCGTCGGCTTCGAAGCCCTCCGCCTGCTGGGTAACGACCGGCACTTCGTCACCGACTTCAAGCCTAGCCGTCTGATTGTCGAGGACGAGGATCTGCGGGGATGAAATGACATTGACTTCGGAGACGCTGTCCAGGGCATTCAGCACCACCCGCACGTCACCTCGAGAGAGCAGGCCTGAGAAGCCAGGAAAAACCTGGCCGACCGCACCGTCCGCGAAATCGCTGAATGTTACCCCGCTGTCGCCCGAGCCGAAGAACCACTGCACGCCATAGCTGAGTTCGTCCTCCAGCGAGACTTCGGCGATCGTGGCTTCGAGGAGCACCTGCAGCGGCTGCTTGTCGAGCTCACGAAGAGCGGATTGGATTTGCTTATATTCCTTCGCGGTCGCGCGAATGAGAAGCGCGTTATTAGTCTCATCAGCAACGATCCGGGTCTCCGAGCCAGCGTTCCCCTGGGTGAGCGATCGTCGGCCAGGGCCGCTGTCCTTGCCCACATGCTGCCGGCCACCCCGGCTTCCGAAAGACTGGCGCGCGCCGTCTTCCTCAGCGCCATCGACGGTCCGTTCCTCACTGGCGGCAAAGCTGAACCCCGAGGATCGGAGCTCGATCGGCTCAAGACCCGGCGCCAGCAGCGTGTCACTGCCGACAGCACTACTCTCAATATCGAAAAGCGCGCCAAGCACGGAGGCGAGATCACTGGCGCGGCCGTTTTGCACCGCGTAGACATAGACCTGCTCGCCTTCACCATCTCCTTGCTTGTCGAGACGTTTGATCCAGGCCTCGACCCGATCGAGACTATCGGGCTGAGAGGCGATAACCATGAGTGCACTCAAGCGATCGAGCGGAACGAGACGAATGCCGCGGGCGACGACGCCATTTTCGGGATCGCCAAAGATCTGGTCGAGCTCATCGGCGAGCTGGCTTGCACCAACGACCTTAAGCGGATAGAGCCCAAACGACATGCCCTTCATCCAATCGACATCGAACATGTCGATCAGGTCGGACATGGTCGCGATCTGATCGGGCGAGCCAACGAGCAGGACCGCATTTCGGGTCGAATCGATTTGGATCGCCCCTTCGGCGGCAACAAAGGGCTGAAGAAGCTCGGCGATTTGCTCGGCATCGGCATAACGAAGCGGTGCAACTTGGATACCGGATCTCTGTTTGTCAGCGCGCGCCGATGTTCGGGAGGCCGGCCGCCCCCCGGCGGAAGCGGCCTGATCGGCAGGAACGATCTTGTAGATCCCATTTGCCTCGACCAGCGCCGCACCATTGAGAGCGAGGACCGAGCCCAGAGTGGCAATCACATCGTCCGCCGGGACCGGGCGGCTCGTCCGCACCGTTATCTTTCCGGTGACCGCAGGATCGATGATGTAATTCGCGTCAAGCCCATCTTCGAGGATGAGACGCGCAACATCACGGATGTCCGCGTCAACGACGTTGAGCACGACATCACCCGCCTCGTCTCGGCTGACACCGATGTCTTCCGGCCTCCGAGGCTGGCCCACAACGAGGCCGCTCCCCCGCTCGACCACGGGCTTGGTCAAGCGCCCGCCCTGAACACCACTTGCCTCTCCTTCAAAGAGAACCCGTGGCTCCTCAGCACTGCCCACTGCCTCAGCGGTCGAGCGATTTGACTTTTTCGAAGCAGGCTCGATTTCCACACTCGCGGGCGACGTAACCGCGATCCTGTCCGGAGAACAACCGTTGATCGCAAAAATTAAAGCGATGCTGACAGCATACTTGCTCAAGATATCCACATAAACGCTCATAAAGTTTTAACTTTTCATCCAGAAGTTATATTTTACAGCACGCCTCGCATGATTGGTCCAGTCGCAAAGCAGCACACGTCTTAAACGACCTATCGATCACCAAGCAGGTGATGGTTCCATTAATTCTAAAACGACAATCTCACGTAACAGTTGATTATTATAGAGCAGACCTGGACATGGCAATTGCTCTTATTCAACTCAAAGGAAACTGAATCTGAAGAGTATTCAAACTGCGTCGAGTAAGCCCGCATCCAAGAAAGGTGCTACTATTTTCCGATATCGAACAGTTCTTCGAGCTTCAGCAAGGCGACCATCCGGTCGTCTTGGGCGACCAGTCCGGATAGGAAACGCTGACTGACGCCTGCATCCATTTCGGGAACCGGCAAGATTTCGCCCAGTTCCAGCGTGAGGATGTCGGAGACGGCATCCACCAGGAGCCCGATCAGACGGTTGCCCAAGGTTATGATGATCACGACATGCTCGTCGCTTGCCTGGGTCTCGCCCCTGCCAAAGCGGGCGCGGAGATCGAAGATCGGCACGATGACACCGCGGAGATTGAGAACGCCGCGCATGGCATGGGGCGCACTGGGCAGTTCGGTCGGCTCGCTCCAGCCCTTGATCTCCCGGACCTTGGTGATCTCGATGCCATAGGAACGCGCATCGACCATGAAGGTCACATATTGCATCCAGGTCTGGGCGGCATTCTCGCCGCTTTCGTTGGGTCTTTCCTCGCTGGCGGCGTGGGGAGCCGTATCGGAGATTGCGGCATTGCTCATCGGCTGTGCGCTCGACCTTAGGAGTGGGAGGCAAACGGTGCTTGTCTGCGGTGGCTAGAACTCGCTCCAGCCATCGTCGCCGGCATCCGCCAGGGCATCCGGGCGCATCACCGGCTGTTTGGGCTTGGCCTTCGGCGTGGTGCGAATACTGATAGAGCGAGTTAGAGACGGGACATGCATTTCGTGAATCTACCAAGTTGGGGAATTGTCTTTTTGCACGGATATCATCATCCGCAACGCGGATAGAGATACATCTCCATGTCTTGCTAATGAGTTAACATCTCACCGTTTGATCCGAATTCGCCATCTATCAATGAGGCAGCCCACCATCTGCAAAAGCGACGCTTGCGAAAATGGAAAAAGAAAGCAGATGTTGGCTCATGTCTGAACGAAAGCATTGGCAGTATCATCAGAATATTAAACTTGCCTGATGGGAGGGTGACGCATTGTTGTCACGGCTATCGACAAGCCTTTCTGTGGATCGATTAATGCGATTGTGCCGCTAGCGCATATCCCTGACAGGTCGATCCAGCCCTCTCCCCCGCCCAACCACCCGATATGGTCGGTATGTTGGGAGGTTGGGCGGAGGAGAGGGCTGGCACCGCATAAACCTCAAACGGAAACGCTCTAGATCTGCGCGGCAACCCGATCCTGTAGTTCATGGATCAGCCCGTCTATACCGACCCGTTCGAGGACGGATCCGAATTCCGAGCGCTGGGTGATTAGCAGACTTACGCCTTCGACGACCAGGTCGATGATGACCGGCTGGCCACCCCGGTGCCTGAGGCGCCAATCCACCTGAAGCGGCGGACCGGAGGGTGGCGCCACTTTTGATCGGACAATGACGTCCTTCTTGCCGACCGGCTGTGTGGCGAGAATGGCGAAACGCCGCCTTGCGGCACCGAGGTCGGATCCGGCATAGCGGCGAAGACGTGTGCTGAAGCTGCGCAGAAGATAGCTGCGAAAGAGATCAACGAAGGCCTTCTGCTGACGGGATGTCGCCCGGCGCCAATACCGCCCTAAGGTCATGCGCGCGAGTAGGCTGAGGTCGGTCTCATTTTCTATGGCTGCCATGAGGCGCCGTTCCTGCTGCTTGCCTTCGCTATCTTGCTGGATGAGCTGCAGAATATGATCGACAAGCCGGTTGACCACAGCCTCGGCGTCCCGCTCGGCAGCGCTGGCAGCATGGCCCACACGGCTGGTCGCGATCAGACCCATGAGCATGCCGGCGCCTTGAAGCAACTGGCGACGCGTAACCGCCTTGATCGATATGTTCATAGCCTGTCCCGACAAATGCCCATCCAAGTCTGGCCTTACCGGATGAAGTCCAATCCCGACATCGCTTCAGACTAAGCCGCCCTGGTTAAGAAAGGATTAGCGCCGATCGACATTTGACAGGGTGAGAATGATCACTGCAGGGAAACCCGGTGATTGGAGCCTGATCATATCAGGTTGGAGCTAGAGCATTTTCCAATCAACCGGAACCAGGCCCGGCACCCCTCCCAACCAACCATGCGATATTGCCCGTTACGCCATCGGTTGATTGGCTGAGGGAGAGGGCTGCCAAAGATAGATTACCGATGGATGCCTTAACCAATCGTCAATCTATCTTTGGCAGTCTGCATTTTCTGGTCCATGGGATTCTGGGAATCCGTCCGCCCGCCGAGAAGAAAGGCGAAGCTTGGGCTCCAAGGCCCCATGGACCAGAAAACCTTCGTTTCTCAGGCGCATTAAGAGAGTATGAAGGTGACCCTGCCGCCGATCGGGTCAATCCGGTCTGACGTCACATTATGCAAAAGGGTTCCCTGAACCGTTGCCGCGAATCTTGGCGCCGAACATCTGGGCGAGGTCGGTCGGGAAGGGAAAGATGATCGTCGAGCTGCGTTCATTGGCGATCGTGCTGAGCGTCGAGAGATAGCGAAGCTGCATCGCTTCCGGCGTTTCGGCGAGCGTCCTGGCGGCTTCGAGAAAGGCTTCGGCCGCCTGCTTTTCGCCCTCCGCCTCGATCACCTTGGCGCGGCGTACGCGCTCGGCTTCCGCCTGGCGGGAGATGTGGCGGATCATCTGCTTGTCGACCTCCACCTCCTTGATCTCGACATTGGCAACCTTGATGCCCCAGCTCTCGGTCTTGACCTCCAGCACCCGCTGGATTTCGACGCTTAAACGTTCGGGGTCGGACAATTCGTCGAGTTCGTGGGTGCCGACCGAGGCACGAAGGGTCGACTGCGCCATTTCTCGGGTCGAAGCGTCATAATCAGCCGTATCGAGAATTGCCAATCTCGGATCGTGAACCCGGTAGTAGACGACACCGTTCACCTTCACCAGGACGTTGTCCTTGGTGATGATGTCCTGGGGCTGGATATCGACCACCTTTTCGCGCGTGTCGACCCGCTGCATCTGCTGCAGGACCGGAAGGATGAAACGAAGCCCCGGACGACGAATGCCGGAGAAGCGGCCAAGGGTCAGGACAACGCCGCGCTCATATTCCTGGATGATAACCACCGATGCCGCGGCCAGGGCTGCAAGCAGGATACCGACAAACACCAAAACAATCAGCAACTGAACGCCAAAACTCATGACACCGCCTCCTCATGTTCGGGTTCAACGTCGACGGTGAGCCCGTCGACGGCGGTGACCCGAACCTTCTGTCCACGGGAAAGTGACGCGTCGCTGCGCGCCGCCCAGCTCGTTCCCCGCATGCGCACGCGGCCTGCCTTGTCTTCCCAGGAAATGACAGTCGCGACACTGTTCACCATCTCCTCGGGCCCGGCAAGCACCGGCATGGAATGGAGCCGGCGAAGCCAGATCAGAAACATCATCAGCAAGCTCGACGATACCACGGCAAGCACACCGACGAGCGGTCTCGAGACACCATAGCCGGGCACGCCAGTGTCGATGAGAAAAATCGAACCGAGCGCGAACGCGACGATGCCGCTGAAGCCGATCAGCCCGAAGCTCGGCAGCGTCAGCTCGACGATCATCAGAACCAGGCCGAGCACGATGATGCCGAGACCGACAAAACTCACCGGGAGGAGCTGAAAGGCATAGAGAGCAAGCAACAGGCAGGTAATGCCGATCACGCCCGGAAGAAACAGACCCGGCATCGCCACCTCGATCAGAATACCCGAGATGGCGATCAGCAGCAGGAAATAGGCGACCGTCGGATCGGTGATGATGGCCAGGAAGCGGGTATGCAAACCAGGCGCCAGCTCGATGATCTCCCGATCGGTCATATCAAGGCGCTGAGTCTGATCCTCGATCACCACCTCGCGTCCGTTCAGCTTGGCGAGGAGCTGAGGAAGATCATTGGCGACGAGATCGATGACCCCCAGCTTCAACGCATCCCCCGCCGGCAGGCTGGCGGCTTCTCTTACCGCACGTTCCGCCCAGTCGGCATTGCGGCCGCGAAGATCTGCAAGGCTTCTGATATAGGCGACCGCATCATTCACGATCTTGTCTTCGAGGGTCGGCGTCTTGCGGTCGTCATCCCCCTCCTCGGCGGCTGGATCGCCGAGCCTGATCGGGGTCGCGGCGCCGAGATTGGTGCCGGGCGCCATGGCGGCGATATGGGCCGAATAGAGGATGTAGGTTCCGGCACTTGCGGCATGTGCACCGCTAGGCCCGACAAAGCCGACCACCGGAACGGGCGATCCCAGAATCTCCTTGATCACGGATCGCATTGACGTCACCAGGCCGCCCGGCGTGTCGAGACGCAGCACCACCAGATCGATTTGTTCCGCTCGAACCTCGCCGAAGCTCCGCTCGACATGGCTTGCAACAGCCGGGCCGATCGGTCCCTCAATATCGATCACAGCGACCTTCATCGCTGCAGAAGCCTGGCCCGAAATCGTGACAAGGAAGGCGATGGCCAGGAGAAGTGAGCCGATGAGGGAATACCATGCACCTGCAGTTCGGCAGTCATCGGACGATGCTCTCGCGAGGTCCCTTACCGAGCCGCTGCTGATTGGCCTCCTCATAGGATCCGGCACTAGCTCATGATCGGCTGCATGTCCGCGCTCGTTACAGCTTGCCGTGACAGTGCTTGTATTTCTTGCCGGAACCGCAGGGGCAGGCTGCATTGCGCGGAACTTTGGCAACACGGCTTTGTCCCGCAGCGCCGCTGGCTGCCGCCGCTTTCCCGCCTGACTGCCTCGGGGCGCTGACGGGCACGCCGTCCGTTCCGGTCGCCGCCAGGACCGGCTCCTCCTGCCCGGCGGCCGCCTGCTGCATTTGCAGTTGCATCTGCAGCTGGGCCCGCATCATCTCTTCCTGCTGGAACACCTGGTCCAGATGGGAAAGGGCCCGTGTGACCGTCTGACGAAGTGTGGTCAAAAGGCCGCCGAAGAGGGCAAAGGCTTCCTTCTTATACTCGTTCAGCGGATCTCGCTGGCCGTAACCTCTGAGATGGATGCCCTGACGCAGATGGTCGAGCTGCATCAGATGATCTTTCCAGAGATGATCCAGATAGCCCAGAAGCTGGCCTTTTTCGGCGCGCCGAACCCGCTCCTGGCCGTAGGTGGCCACTTTCTGGGCGATGTTGCGGTCGGAAGCATCGATCAGCCGTTCCCGGATCTCGACATCGGCAACACCTTCCTCCTTGGCCCAGTCCTGGACCGGAAGCTCCAGGCCCAGCAGGCGTTTGGTCTCGCTCTCCAGCTTCTCGACATCCCATTCCTCGTGATAGGCCTTTTCCGGAATGCATTCGGCGACCAGATCCTCGATCACCTCATGGCGCATGTCACGCACGGTGTCGGCGACCTCGCTTGTCCCGATCAGATCCCGGCGCTGCTCGTAGATGACCTTCCGCTGGTCGTTCATGACGTCGTCATATTTCAAGACGTTCTTGCGCATCTCGAAATTGCGCGCCTCGACCTTTTGCTGAGCTTTCTCCAGCGCCTTGTTGATCCAGGGATGGATGATCGCCTCGTCCTCCTGCAGCCCGAGCTTCTGCAGCATGTTGTCCATGCGCTCGGAGCCGAAGATGCGCATCAGGTCATCTTCGAGAGAGAGGAAGAACTTGGAGCGGCCGGGGTCACCCTGCCGGCCCGAGCGGCCGCGGAGCTGGTTGTCGACGCGACGGCTCTCATGGCGTTCGGTGCCGAGAACATAGAGGCCGCCTGCAGCCAGAACCTTCTCCTTTTCGGCCTTGACCTCCTGCTCGATCCTCTCTTCTTCCGGGACGCGCTTGGCCTCGTCAGTGACCTCGGCAAGCTCCTGCTCGATCCGCATCTCGGCATTGCCGCCGAGCTGAATGTCGGTGCCGCGGCCCGCCATGTTGGTGGCGATGGTCACAGCCCCCAAACGCCCGGCCTGAGCGACGATATAGGCTTCCTGCTCATGATAGCGGGCATTCAGTACCTGATGCGGAACCTTCTCCTTCTTCAGGAGGGAAGCGAGATGCTCGGATTTTTCAATGCTCACCGTGCCCACCAACACCGGCTGACCCTTCGCATGCGCCTCGACGATCGAGCCCACGATCGCTTTGTTCTTCTCGGGTGCTGTCCGATAAACCTCATCGTCCTGATCGTCGCGGACCATGGTCTGATGGGTCGGCATCTCGATCACGTCGAGGCTGTAGATCTCGGAGAACTCGGCCGCTTCCGTGGCGGCGGTGCCGGTCATGCCGGCGAGCTTCGGATAGAGCCTGAAATAGTTCTGGAAGGTGATCGAGGCGAGCGTCTGACTTTCCGGCTGGATCGTGACTTTCTCTTTGGCCTCGAGTGCTTGATGCAGCCCGTCCGAATAGCGCCGCCCTTCCATCATGCGCCCGGTGAACTCGTCGACGATCACCACCTTGTCGTTCTTGATCAGATAATCGACGTCGCGAGTGAAGAGCTTATGGGCTCTGAGCGCCTGGTTGACATGATGAACCAGGGTGACGTTGGCGATGTCGTACAGCTCCGGGTGCTTGAGCATATCGCTCTCGGTCAGCCAGTCCTGCATTTTCTCGCCGCCGCTTTCGCTCAAGGAAATGGCGCGCTGCTTCTCGTCCTTCTCGTAGTCCTCCGGCTCCAGCTTCGGGATCAGGGCATCGACAGCCTGATAAAGCTCCGAGCTGCTTTCCGCCTGGCCGGAAATGATCAGCGGCGTCCTCGCCTCGTCGACCAGGATGCTGTCCACCTCATCGACGATCGCGAAATTGAATCCGCGCTGGACCAAACCTTCCGCGTCGAACTTCATATTGTCGCGCAGATAGTCGAAGCCGAACTCGTTGTTGGTGCCGTAAGTCACATCGGCGCCGTAAGCCTCTTTGCGCTCCGGCTCGGATAGATTGGGAATGATGCAGCCGACCGAAAGACCGAGGAATTTGTAGATCTCCCCCATCCAGGCGGAGTCTCTTCGCGCGAGGTAGTCATTGACGGTCACGACATGAACGCCGTTGCCCTCGATCGCATTCAGATAGACCGCGAGCGTGGCGGCAAGCGTCTTGCCTTCACCGGTTTTCATCTCGGCGATCTGGCCTTTGTGGAGCACCATGCCGCCGATCATCTGCACGTCATAATGACGCTGGCCCAGCTTGCGTTTACTGGCCTCGCGCACTGTGGCAAAGACATCATGCAGGATGTCGTCCAGGCTTTCGCCCGCAGCCAGCCGTTCGCGGAACCAATCGGTTCGCGCTTGAAGCTCGGCGTCCGACAACGCCTCCAATTCCGGCTCGAGCGCATTGATCGCATCGACCCTGGATCTCATTGACTTCACGATGCGGTCATTGGCCGAACCGAACAACCGCTTGGCGAGGGCGCCGATCATGGACGCATGGCCCTCCAGAACAGGGGAAAAAGGCAAATTTCTACGTGGTGTCAGATAGGCAGTTTGAGGCCTAGTGTCAACGCAACCCCGACCGCATTAACGCTCTCCGGACCGATCAAACCCTATATAGCTGGCGGTTTTGCGCCGGCAGCGCTTGTAGCTCCGGCTCCTTTGTGGTTTTTATGCGCGCTTATTTCATCGACCCGCAGGAGTACTCCTCATGTTCGTCAGACCCATGATCGCAGCCCTTGGGCTGATGGCGCTGTCCGCGACGGCGTTTGCTCAAGACAATGTGAGCGCGGATGATCCCGTCGTCGCGATCATCAACGGCACTGAAGTCCACCGCACCGAGGTGGAGCTGGTGGCAAGAGCCTTGCCGGAGCAGATGCGGAACGTTCCCATGGAACAGATCTACCCGATGCTCCTGGATCGCCTGATCGATTTCAAGCTGATCGAGACCGAGGCGGAAAACCAGAATCTCGCCGATGATCCGGAGGTCCAGCCGGCCCTTGCGCAGGCCCGCGCCAATGTCCTGCGAGACGCGATGCTGCGGAAGACCGTTGATGCCCGCAGCACCGACGAGGCGCTTCAGGCACGCTATGAAGAGATGAAGGACGACGAGGGTTTTTCCTATGAGGAAGTCCATGCCCGCCACATTCTTCTGGCCAGCGAGGACGACGCCAAGGCGGTGATTTCCGATCTTGAGGGCGGTGCCGATTTCGCCGAACTCGCCAAGGAAAAGTCCACCGGGCCCAGCGGCCCCCAAGGTGGCGATCTCGGCTATTTCAAAATGGGACAGATGGTCCCCGAGTTCGGCGATGCGGCGTTTGCGATGGAGATCGGCAGCACGTCGGCCGAGCCGGTCAAGACCCAGTTCGGATTCCACGTGATCAAGGTTGAGGATAAACGCAAGGTCGAGCCAAGCTTCGAGGAGACCGAGCCGCAGATCCGCCAGGAACTCGCGCGCACCATCGTCACCGGTCTGGTCGAGGAGCTTCGTGAAGGCGCCGACATCCAGCGGTTCAACATGGACGGCACGCCGATGGTCATGAAGGAAGAAGGCGAAGCCGTCGAAGAAAAGCCCGAAGGCGACAGCTAGGTTCGGCCCGGATTTGGGTTCCTTAGACGATGTGTCCGGATAAGTCGCCGCTGGCGCCTGACGGTTTTCCGGCCATGCCGGAGATCCCGGGCGTTCGTCTCGCGGCGACTGCTTCCGGCATCCGGTATAGCGGGCGGGACGATCTTGCCTTGTTCGCGTTCGCGCCCGGCACCACGGTCGGCGGTGTCTTCACCCGATCCGAAGTGCCGGGACATCCGGTCGTCTGGTGCAAGGACATTTTGCGCCGGGGCAAAGGCGAGGCTCGCGGCTTGGTGGTCAATGCCGGCAACGCCAATGTTCTGACCGGCGCTCATGGCGATGCTGCCGTTTTAAAGGAAGCGGCGGCTGCGGCCGATCTGCTCGGCGCGCCATCCGAGCAGATCTTCATCGCATCGACCGGCGTCATCGGCGAGCCGCTGCCGGTGGACAAGATCACCGCTGCCCTGCCGGCCCTTGGGGAAAAGCTGCGCGGTGATGCCTGGCCCGACGTCGCCGGCGCCATCTGCACCACGGATACGTTTCCCAAAGGCGCTGTCAAGCAGGCGACGATCGGGGACCAGGCGGTGACGATCGCCGGGATTGCCAAGGGGTCCGGCATGATCCAGCCGGACATGGCGACCATGCTTGCCTATATCGTGACCGACGCCTGCATGCCGGCGCCCGTTGTTCAGGCCTTGGTCGAGGAGGCCAACGAACAGGCCTTTAGGCGGATCACCGTGGACAGCGACACCTCCACCTCGGACATGCTGCTGCTGTTCGCCACCGGCCAGGTGGATCATATTGTCCCGAAGAATATCGACGACGCGGCACTTCATGAATTCCGACAGGCCCTCCTCGAAGTCGCCACCGAACTTGCCCAGCAGGTGGTGCGCGATGGCGAAGGTGCTACCAAGTTCATCCAGATCCGCGTCAGCGGTGCCGTCAGCGACGACTCGGCCCGCATCATCGGCCTCTCGATCGCCAACTCGCCCCTGGTCAAGACCGCCATCGCCGGCGAGGACGCCAATTGGGGGCGGATCGCCATGGCGGTCGGCAAGGCCTATCAGCGAATCGACGTCGGCGCGCTCGGCATCCATGTCGGCGGCCATGCGGTCGCCAAGAACGGCGCACGGGTTGCCGATCTCGACGAGACACCGATCGACGAGCATCTGCGCGGTCTCGAGATTGAGATCGACGTCACCGTCGGCCAAGGACCGGGCAGCGCCACCGTCTGGACCTCGGACCTGACCCACGGCTACATCTCCATCAACGCCGACTACCGGTCATGATGGCGCGGCCATCTGCGTTGACTTTCAGGGCGCCGGCGGCGGTTTCCAAGCCTGAGCCTGATTGATGGACTCCGCAGCAACGATAAAGAGCCAAGGCAAGTCAACGAGGTCATCGCATGACATCGTGTTGGTGGCGGCTTGTGCGCTGATCGACCCGGATCACCGCGTTCTTCTCGCAAGGCGGCCTGAAGGCAAGAGCATGGCCGGCCTTTGGGAATTCCCGGGCGGCAAGGTCGAAAAAAACGAAACACCGGAAGCCTGCCTGATCCGCGAACTCAAAGAGGAGCTGGGCCTCGACATCGTCGAAAACTGCCTGGCCCCCCTCACCTTCGCCTCCCACAGCTACGAGAACTTCCACCTCCTGATGCCGCTCTATGTCTGCCGCGTCTGGGACGGGATCCCGCAGGCGCGCGAAAACCAAACCCTGAAATGGGTCCGCCCTGGCGATATGGCCAATTTCAAGATGCCGGCGGCGGACCTGCCGCTGGTGGCGTTCCTTCGGGATTATCTGTAGGCGGGCGCTTGTTCTCGGCAGCGGTCTTAAGGAGTGAGCGGAACTTTCTAATGTTCAGCATATAACTCTTGCCAATGAGCACCTCTGTTGATGGAACTTCTTCCGCAAGTGAGTAAAGCTGTGTCAACCGCATACCGTCTATCTCGATGGCATCTGGATCGGCGAAAGAGTAGCCGAAGAGAGCTACCAATTTTCCAAGTAATGACTGTCCTTGCTTTGCCGAATGTTCATGAAGTTTGAGCATATTGCCCAGAGAGATGATGAGATCGTCATCAGCATAAGGAACCCTCGCTTGGAGGTCGGCATAACCACGGCCTATTTTAGCAGCGATTCCAGCGGGATTAGCTAATGCGAGATCTTGGAGCGCTTTCGTCAGCTTTTTCGGTTTTGGTGATGGGACCTCTTTCATGTCTCCTCCCCTAACCTCTCAAATTTCCTCCCAACGCCTCAGCTAAGCTCGTCTGCCCACTCCCTCTTTTCAAGGGCTGCGGCTGGTTTGGACCCGGGCTCCAGCCGGCTAGCATCAGGAGTTGGAAGGTCGCCGGAACGCGGCTGCGCTCATCCCCGTAGTTTTCCTGGTATAGCCGGCACGCCTCGATCAGGGTGCTGCGCCGAAGCGGCGCGCGGATGCTCAGAATATTGCTCTCGGCCATGCCCTGAAGATCGCGCAGCAAGCACATCGGGTCGCCGTAGGAAACGGTGAGGCTGTCGATATCCACCACCGGCAGCGTGTAGCCCGCCCGCTGCATCAGGGCACCGGCATCCGGCACATCGATAAACGGCGCCACCCTGGAAGGCGGCACCGCCTCCGGGGAAGCTGGGGCTTCGGCCTGGGACAAGCAGGATCGAAGCTCGTGCAGCGTTCGTCCCCCCGGCAGAGCCGCCAGGAAAAGACCGTCCGGCTTCAACGCATAGCGGATCTGCACCAGTGTCCCCGGCAGATCGTTCACCAGATGCAGATTGCCGGTGGCGATTACCAGATCGAACCGGTCGAACCCGAACGGCAGCATCTCCTCATCAGCCGCGAGCACGACGCGTGCACCGTTGACTTGTTCGACCATGGCCGGTGACAGGTCGGCTTGGATGACGTCACCGACGTGATCCTGCGGGAGTTTTTCTGCGACCTGGCCGGTGTGGCATCCGAGGACCAGGGTCGTCTCGAAGCGACGACGGACATCGCCCAGACGTTCCACCAGGCGATCCGCCATCTCGTTGATAAGAAAGTCATACGTCGCGAACCGACCCGCCGCCCGGTCGCGGCGCGTCCGCAGAAGGCGGCGATCAAAAACCAGAGGATGCAACGCCCCGTCGCCCCTAGATGAGCTCGGAGGCGAGAAGGGCGCCGCGCGATGCCATGAAGTAAAGCCCCATATGGTGGGTCTCGGCCTTGGGATGGGCGGCACTCGCCGGGAGGCCCAGATCCTCGGTCGCGGCGAGCGGCAGATCGTAAGTCGCCGTCGCCGGCTCATAGACCACGATGTCCTGCAAGGTCGGCATCAGCCCGTGGTTACGCGCGGACAGCAGGGTCAGCACGAAGTCCATGACACAGATGTCCGTACAGATACCAACGGTCAAAACCGCTGACAGCCGGTGGTTGTTGATCCAGTCGACGACCTTGTTGTGGCTCTGGCCCTGGCAGCTTCCGCCATGGGTCGCTTCGATCCCGCCGACGAAGCCGTTGATGCAATCCTTGCGCATCAAGGTCGCGGCCCCGCACCCCTCCAGCCATTCCAGCTCTGGCACGAGGTTTTCTTCGCCTGTGCCGCGCTCGCAATGAGGCGGGTAAGGAGGCTCGGGCTTGCCCGGCTCGTGGGTGTCGAGAAAGGCGAGGATCGGCGCTTTGGCTTCGGCAAAACGCCTGGCCAGCCGGTCGGTCTCACCCACCATCCGCGTCACTTGCTCATCCGGCACGGGCGGTGCGAGATTGCCGCCGCCGACCGTGCAAAAGCCGTTCACTTCATCGACGATCACCAGCCCGGTCGGCTGGTCGAAGGGGGCGTAGCTTCCGAGCTTGATCGGCAGTGCTGCATGCATCGCTTGGAGCAATGTGTCGCCACTCGTCATCGCCAGGATCCTCCGCAGCTGGACCTAGATGCGTGTCCACAACATGAGAGCCTCTCCATCGCCGGGATTGGCGGTATGCGGCCAAGTTTGATTAGGACATGGCCGGCACTCATATGCTGTGGACGCTACTAGCAGTATGATCGCATCATGTGATTCACGGCGATTTTTTTGACTCGAATGCAAGCGATGCGTTGCACTTCCCGCCAAATGAATCATTTGATGTGATCATATCACTAACTATCCAACGTCCTGCAAAACGCCGGCAAACGCAAGTCGTCCGGCCTGTCGGCGATGACCGCCTGGCTCACCAGCCGTGTTTGGAACTGCTCGCGAATGTCCCGCCAGGCAAACTTGATCGAATTGCGGACGATCTCCGCGTCTTCCTCCTTGAAGTGATCGGCGATGGGCGCCCAGGTCAGCAGGGCGTCGGCACTGCTTTCAAAGTTCTTCCGGTCCAGGGCATCATTGGCCCAATCCAACCGATCGAGCCTCTCGGCAAAGGCCTGAAAACTTGCCTCCGCCCTGAACTCCGGCGGCGCTTCATCGAGATTGTCATCCAAGCCTCGCTGGAAGCAGCGCCCGGCCAGGTTTTTTCTAACGTCGTCGGCAGCGGCTTCGTCCTTGAACACCAGCGCGGAGGCATAGATCGAAAGATCGGCGAGACAAGCAGCGAATACCTGGAACTTTGCGATATTGATCGACCGGACAAAGAGCTCGTCGTCGAAGACGCGGGGGTAACGGGTGCCGATCCTGGTCTTGAGATAGCCGTAGAGGGTCTTTTGCGCAACGAATGCGGCACGCGTGGCAACGAAGGTTTCCACGGCATCGGCGCTGTCGATCGGGGCGTTGTCGCGGCGGAAGGTCAGGGCGTTCACCACGGCTTTCCATGTCTCGACAAGACTGCTGAAGGTGAGCGGCACGGCTAAGCTGCCCTTTCCTAGATGAGAACGGAGGCTGCAGGGACCATAGCCGATCCGGATGGGATTGCCTTCGGGAGACCATGGCTACGGTTTTATCCTACACGCCAAGAGAAGCTCCAATTGCTTAATTGGTCGACTTAAGGTTATAATTTAACTGATAAATTGATGTAATCAAAGAAGCATCAAACAGGGAGCAACGACTAATGGCTGATAATGACGCCGCCAGAAAAGAACGGCATTGGGCAAAAACCCGAACGCTCACCTTCATTGTCTTGGCAATCTGGGCAATCTTCGCCTTCATCTTGCCCTGGAACGCCAAATCACTCGACAGCTACTCATTCCTCGGCTTTCCGCTCGGCTATTACACCGTCGTCCAAGGTTCATTGATCGTGTTCGTGCTGCTGATCGTTTTTCAGAACTTCCGGCAGGACGCAATCGACGACGAATATGACAGCTCGAGCCAGTAGGGGGGAAACTGGACATGGCAACGCAAGCAAGCGGGGGCGGTTCAAGCTTCACGCAAAATCTCGGCAAGGTGTACGGACTGTACACCTTGGGCTTTCTCGTCTTTTTCGGGCTAATGGCACTCCTGGAGCAGGCAGGTGCGGGAGCCCGGACCATCGGTATCCTGTTCCTGCTGTTCACGATCGTGATCTACGCCGTGATCGGCTGGCTGTCGCGAACGATGCAAGTGGATGCCTACTATGTCGCCGGGCGGGAAGTCCCGGCCCTCTATAACGGCATGGCCACCGCGGCGGACTGGATGTCCGGCGCTTCCTTCGTGGCACTTGCCGGCGGCATCTATTTCGGCGGCTATCCCTATCTCGGTTTCATCGTGGGCTGGACCGGCGGCTACGTGCTGGTGAATGCGCTGATGGCGCCTTACTTGCGCAAGTTCGGCTGCTATACGGTGCCGGATTTCATCGGCACGCGCTATGGCGGCAACACCGCACGGTTTTTGGCCGTGGTGGTCCTGGTGGTCGCATCCTTCACCTATGTGACCGCCCAGATCAACGCGACCGGGACGATTGCATCAAGAGCGCTCAACATTCCGTTCGGCCTCGGCGTCTGGTTCGGGCTGCTCGGCATTCTGCTCTGCTCGATGCTGGGCGGCATGCGCGGTGTGACCTGGACTCAGGTGGCGCAATATATCGTCCTGATCATTGCCTATCTGGTCCCGGTAATCTGGATGTCCAATGTCCAGGGCTTCGGTTTGATCCCGCACTTCAACTATGGCGGGGCCGCGCAGCGGATTGCCGAACTCGAAGGGCAGTACGGGCTTCAGCCGGCAGCCGAGGCGATTGCCGGGCTACGAACGCTAACCACACCCCATTTCGACCCGCAGGGTGGCTGGGACTCGTGGAAATTCGTGACCCTAGCGCTTTGCATGATGGCGGGCACGGCCTCATTGCCGCACATCCTGATGCGCTACTTCACCACCCCTTCGGTGCGCGCAGCCAGAAAATCGGTGGGCTGGTCGCTGTTCTTCATCTTCCTCCTCTACTTCACGGCACCGGCACTGGCGACACTGACCAAGCTTCAGCTCCTCGATCCGGGGCTAGCCACCAGCGTGATCGGCAAGGGTGTCGAGGAGGTGATGGCCCTTGAATGGGTCAAGAACTGGTCGGCCGTCGGCATGCTCTCGGTGGTCGATCAGAGCGGGGACGGGATCGTGCAGTTGAACGAGTTCTTCATGCGCCCCGACATCGTCGTGCTGGCAACGCCGGAAATCGCAGGCCTTCCTTATGTGATCTCAGGTCTGGTGGCCGCAGGCGGCATGGCAGCCGCCATGTCGACCGCTGATGGTCTGCTGCTGGCCATCGCCAATGCGCTCAGCCACGATCTCTACTACAAGATCATCGACCCGAGCGCCGAGACGAAGACACGTTTGGTCGTCGCGCGCATCTTGCTGGTGGTCATCGGTGCGGCTGCGGCCTTGATCGCATCTCTACAGCTTACCGGCATCCTCGGTGCGGTCGCCTGGGCGTTCTGCTTCGCCTGCTCCGGCCTGTTCTTTCCGCTGGTGCTCGGCATCTGGTGGAAACGGGCCAACCGGGAAGGTGCGATCGCCGGCATGGTCTGCGGCTTCGTCGCCGGCACGGCGTATCTCGTCTATGTGTATAATGGCGGGGCACCCTGGTTTGCGATCGACCATCTACGCTTCGGCATCATCGGCATGCCGGTGAGCCTGGTGGCGATGGTGGTGGTCAGCCTGATGACGCCGGAGCCCGATGCGGAAACGCAGGCGATGGTGGACGAGACCCGCGTCCCGAGTGGTGACACCATCCTTGGCCAAGCCCACTGACCGAGGCGGTCGGCCGTCACTGACACGGCCTTGATGATCGAGGGGGTAGAGCTTAGGCTCTGCCCCCTTTGATTTGCTGCTGAAGCGGACGATACGATGGAAGACAGTCTTCAGAGCCTGCACGCTTTCCCCATCTGGGTGATCGTCGTCGATTACATCCTCGGCATGATCATGTGGACGCTGATCGGGCGCTCGGCAATGAACCTGTTTCTGCCCGAGGACTCCGACTTCTTCTTCATGCGGATGTTCGTGAAACTGACCGATCCGTTCCTGAAGCTGTTCTCGCCGGTTACGCCGTCGTTCCTGGTGCCGCCCCTGGTACCCCTGTTCGTCGCCTGGTTCTTCTACATGATCCGCTTCTATCTGATGCCCTGGCTACTCGGCTACTCGGTGATGGGGATGCTGTCCTTCCCACTGGAGGGCGAGGTCGCACGGGCACTCTACGACATGTTTCTGGCCAAATAGCGACTAGGCCGTCGGCACTGTCGACCTCCGATCCGCGATCAGGCTGATGATCTCGAACATCACGGATGAGGCGACCATCGAGGTGATGTTGTTGGGCTGGTCCTTGGTGGGCATGAGGCAAACGACATCACCGCCGATCACATTGAAGCCGCGGAGACTGCGGATCAGCGCCATCGCCTCGTTGATGCGGAACCCCTCCTCGCCGGGCTCGAGGTTGGAGACGGCGGGGGCGACCGTCGGGTCCAGACTGTCCAGATCGAAGGTGACGTAGACGGGGCTGTCGCCGATGGTTTTACGGATCAGCTCGAGCGACGCCTCAATCCCGATCTCGCGGTAGCGCGACATGGTGACGACCTCATAGCCGAGATCGACGCTCGGCTGCAGCCAATCCAGGGCGCGCGGGTTGCCGCGAAGGCCGATCTGGACGCTTTTCTTAGGGTTCACATGGCCTTGATGAACCAGGTAGCTGCCCCAGTGGGCCGCCGACTTCCTGGCGCCGAGGAAATGATCCAGATGCTCGAACACATCGGTATGGGCATCGATATGAAGCAACGCCACTTGCTGGCCCTCGGCAAGGTTCGTGCCCGGCCCACCGAGCGCCTGGAGAACACCGCCGGTGATCGAGTGATCTCCGCCGATGGAAACCGGCGGGATGCCGGCGGCGTCCAGCGTTTGATAGAAGTCGGTGATGCGGGCGATACAGGCCTCGTTGTCATTGGCTTCGGGAAAAGGCACGTCGCCGACATCGACGATCCGGCATGAGTCCCAAGGGGAGAAGCCGAAGGGCATGTGCACCCGGCGCTGGCCTTTGGAGACATGGCGAACGGCGCGGGGGCCAAGGTGCTGATCGCGCTCCGTCGTGCCGTTGCCGGTGGAATGAGGCACGCCGACCAGGGCGATGTCGACCTCGCCGAGATCCTGGTGGTGGGGGCAGCCGAAGAGGGTCGGCACGCCCCACCAATAGAGGCTGTCCATCATGCGTTCGGGATCGAAACGGGGTGGGGTGCTCATAGTGCAGGTGCTTTCTGATCGGCCAGGATTTCTTCGAATTCTTCCTTGATAATGACGGTGATCTCCCGGCAGTCGTCCTCGGTGAAGGTCAGCGGCACCCGCATGTCGAGGGTCTTCGATAAGGCATCGAGCGTGTTCGGCAAGGCCGGCAGATCGCCGAGATAACGCCAACTGTCATAACGGCTGGTGAAGGCTCTCGGCTCCTCCTCGCCGAACCATTTCAGCTCGACACCGCGCCCGCCGCACTTGGCGACGAAGTCCGGAATGGCTTCGACGAGCAGGGCTTCGGCCTGAAACTGGATCGAGCTGCCGACATAGTGCTCGTGATCCGCACGTAACGGTATGCGAACACCGCTGATCTCGCGAAGGCCTTCCTCCAGAGCGCGGTAGCGATCGTTCCAGCGGGCGATTTGCCGGTCCAGATCATCGAGCTGGGCGCGGATGAGGGAGGCACGGAGATTGTCCAAGCGCCCGCTATAATTAGGAGTCTCCAGACGAACATTGGAAAATGCTTCTTCATCGGGAGCGGCACCATGCCGCCCGTAGAGCATATAGGAGCCGGAATGGATGATGGCGCGGGCGGCGAGATCGGCATCATCGGTGGTGATCAGGCCGCCTTCGCCTGAATTGATGTGCTTATAGGTCTGGGTACTGAAACAGGCGACCTTGCCGAAATTGCCGGAGCGCTTGCCTTTCCAGCGCGCACCCATGGTGTGGGCGCAGTCCTCGACCATGGTGATGCCATACCGTTCGCATATCGCAACGATCGCATCCATGTCGGCAATATGCCCGCGCATGTGGGAGAGCATGAGAAAGCGTGCGCCGCTGGCGCCCGCTTTGGCCTCAAGGTCGGCAGGATCGATGTGGTAATCGCGATCGATCTCGACGAACACCGGCACGCCGCCGGCATTGTGGATTGCGCCTGGCACCGGGGCGAGCGTGTAGGCATTGGCCAGGACCTTGTCGCCGGGCTTCAGGCCGGCTGAACGCAGGGCGACATGGAGGGCATAACCACCGGACGTGCAGGCGATGCAGTAGCGGCTCCCCTGATAGGCGGCGAAATCGCGCTCCAGCAGGGCTGCTTCGGAAATTTCGCCTTCCGTGACATTGTAGCGGTGCAGGCGCCCATGTCTGAGAATTTCGACCGCCCGCTCGATCGCCGCCTCCGCAATTGGTTCCTGCTGCGTAAAAGGTTTCTTAAAGCGGTTCCTGGTTCGTGAAGCAGGCGTCTTGGAGTCGATCGACATGGCGTTTCCGTTGGTTGAAGTCGAGAAGCGCGGCTTGGTGTTTTGACCGAGACACGCCTGAAAATGCCTGGTTTTCCGCGCCTTTCAGGTTCGTTTGGTTTTTCGGCATCCGGTCTGCTGCCGATCTCGCCCAACCCGATTTCGTCTGGCCGAGGCCATCGGACTATAGCAGATCGAGGCTCCATATTCGATCTCAAGATACGCGCCGATGCCGCGAATCGGTATGGGACAGGTTCGTAGCGAGCAGTCCTCGTATGAAGGTACGCATACATCAGAGAAAGCACCGTAAATCCGGACATATTGTACAACGGCATGCGAGGGAGCTTGAGCTGTTGGCGAATCCCAGGCAATCTTGATCCAAGCAGAGGCACGAGAAGGCGAGGCTTTTCGGCTCATCATCGGGTTTGCATGGCGACGACGCCGAACAGGCAGGCGCTGCCGATGACGATTGCCGTTGCACCTTTTGAAAACGCCCTGTTGGTCAGGGATCACGAGGGAGATGGAGTTCATGAGTATGAAGACTTGGATTGGAGCTGCGGCACTCGCTGCGGCCGTGATGACGGGTGGTGTCGCCGCCCAGGCACAAAAGGCGGGCGGCACGCTCGTGAAGATCGTGCAGCCGGAACCGCCTTCGATGGCGTCTTATCTGTCCACATCGGGTCCGATCGGCCTGGTGGCGCCGAAGATCTATGAAGGCCTGCTCGACTACGACAATGATCTGAACCCCGTCCCCGCGCTCGCCGAGAGCTTCGAGGTGAGCGAGGACGGCAAGACGGTGACCTTCAACCTGCAAAAGGGCGTCACCTGGCACGACGGCGAGCCCTTTACCTCGGCCGATGTAGAGTTCACCGTGATGGAGGTCCTGAGCAAGGTCCATCCGCGCGGTCCGAACTCCTTCAAGGAGGTGACCGAGATCGAGACGCCGGACGAACATACCGCCATCTTCAAGCTTGCCAATCCGGCCCCTTATATGATGCGGGCACTCTCCGCCTATGAGTCGCCGATGGTGCCGAAGCATCTTTTGGAAGGTCAGGACGTACGTGACGCCGATCTCGCCAACAACCCGGTTGGCACCGGCCCCTTCAAGTTCGTCGAATGGAAGAAGGGCCAGTATATCCGCCTCGACAAGAACGAGGACTACTGGCAGGAGGGCAAGCCCTATCTGGACCGGTTGGTCGGCCGCTTCATCCCGGACGCGTCGACCCGCACGGCCGCGATGGAGAACGGCGAAGTCCACTATGGTGCCTTCGGCGCCATTCCGAACATCGACGTGGTGCGCCTTCGCGACATGGATCACATCGGTGTCACGACCGACGGCTACGCGATGATCAACCCGGTCTCGCTGATCGAGTTCGATACCACCGAGCCGCCGTTTGACCAGCCCGCCATCCGCCAGGCAATCTCCATGGCGCTCGATCGGCAGTTCCTGATCGACAACATCTGGTTCGGCTACGGTAAGCCTGCAACATCGGCGCTGTCCTCGAACTTCTCAGCCACCGGGCTCTATGCCGAGGGTCTGCCGAACTATCCGGGCAGCCCCGATCTCGATGCGGCCAACAAACTCCTCGACGAGGCTGGTTTCGAAGCCGATGCCAATGGCGTGCGCGCCTCAGCCGTGCTCGATCTCATCCCCTACGGCGAAGACTGGCGCCGTGCCGGCGAGTATATGAAGCAGGCGCTTGCCGATATCGGCATCGAACTCGAGCTTCGCTACGAAGACGTGCCGACCTGGCTGAAGCGGATCTACGCCGATTACGACTTCGCGATGAACGTCAACTACTTCTACCAGCTTCCGGACCCAGTGCTGGGCGTGCATCGTCACTACGGCACCGATCAGATCCGGCAGGGCACCCACTTCGTCAACAGCTCGCGCTACAGCAACCCCGAGCTCGACGAGCTCCTCGCGGCCGGCGCAGTGGAACCCGATGCGACGAAGCGCGCCGAGATCTACGCGGGCGTCCAGTCGATCCTTGCCGAGGATCTGCCCGTCGTGAACCTTTTCGAGATGGAATTCCTCACCGTCTTCAACAGCAAGCTGAAAGGTCATGATATCTCGGGAATGGGCTCCTACGGATCGTTCGCAGACGCCTGGCTCGACGAGTAGGTCCGGACGCCGGACAGCGTGTCCGAACGCGGACGGCGTTGACTTGGTGTTTGGCAACCCACTCCCCAAGTCGGCGTCGCTCGCGTGGGCTCGCTTAACCCCGTGTTAATCTGGTCTTGCGAGAAAGATCCGGGTCCATGCGATCCTGGGAGTCCATCCGCCCGCTGGAAAGAAGTTTTCCCGCGCGGATTTCCAGGGTCACATGGACCCGATCGCAAACATGGAGAAGAACAGTTAAGAAAACGTCGCCCCAACGCCGACACGCTTCCAGAGCATCGACCGTGACGCGGACCGATCGCCTCTGGGGAATGCCGTCGTTCATGGCTATACCGCGACAGCGTCAAGCCCGTCGCGCCGCGACTGCTACGACATGAACCACACGGTCAAACGTCTGCGCTATGTGCTGAAGCGGCTGCTTCAGGCCCTGCCGATCGTGTTGGCGATCGTCATCGTCAACTTCTTCCTGCTGCATATGGCTGAAGGCGATGCGGTGGATGTGCTGGCGGGTGAAGCGGGCTCGGCGACACCGGAATATATGGAGGAGCTTCGAGCGAAGTTCGGCCTGGACAAGCCTCTTCCCGTACAGCTCGCGATCTATCTGAAGAACGTGTTCGCCTTCGATCTCGGCTATTCATTCCGCCATGAGATGCCGGTTTCAGAACTGGTGCTCGATCGCTTCATTCCGACACTTCTCCTGATGGTGAGTACCATCATCCTCGCGGTGGGTGTCGGCATCCTCCTGGGTTTGTTGGCGGCCATCGGCCTCAATACCTGGCGGGACAATTTGATTTCGATCTTCGCGCTCATAACCTACGCGACGCCGCTTTTCTGGGTGGGGCTGATGATGATCGTGGTGTTCGCGCTCAATCTCGGCTGGTTCCCGACCAGCGGCATGGAGAATATCGCCGCCTTTCATGAAGGCTGGGACCGGGTGGTCGACATCGTGCACCATCTGGTGCTACCGACGATCACGCTGTCGCTGTTTTATCTCGCCCTCTACACGCGGCTGATGCGCGCCTCGATGCTGGAGCAGGCGGGCATGGACTATGTGACAACGGCACGGGCGAAGGGGCTGACCGAGCGGCGCATCATGTTCGTGCATGTGCTGCGCAACGCGCTGCTGCCCGTGGTCACCATGGCGGGCGTTCAGGTGGGCGCTCTGATCGGCGGCTCGGTGATCGTCGAATCGGTCTTTGCCTGGCCCGGCTTGGGGATGCTGGCGTTCGAGGCGCTGTTTGCCCGCGATCTCAACCTGCTGCTCGGCATCTTTCTGATCTCCGCGCTCCTGGTGGTGGCGGTCAATCTGGTGGTGGACATCATTTACTCGACCCTCGATCCCAGAATCGAGGTCGCCTAGCCATGGGAGAATTCTGGAGCCTTTACCGCCGCAATCGCTCGGCCGTCGTCGGCCTCGTAATCCTTGCCGTGGTCATCGTCATCGCCGCCACCGCGCATCTGTTCTATCCCGCGGACCCGTTCAGCCTCGCGGGCAGGCCGATGTCGCCGCCGGGGACCGAAGGGTTCCTCCTGGGCAGCGACTCTCTTGGCCGAGACGTGGCCTCGGGCATTGCGCACGGGGCCAAGACCTCGCTCCTGATCGGGCTGCTCGCCACCCTGGTCGCGGTGTGCTTCGGTGCGGTGATGGGCGGGTTTGCGGGCTATTACGGCGGCTGGATCGACGATCTTTTGATGCGCGTCACCGAGATGTTTCAGACGATCCCCTCCTTCGTCTTCGCGATCCTCCTGGTGGCGATCATGAAGCCATCGATCGAGAGCATCGTGATCGCGATCGCCGTGGTTTCCTGGCCTGCGGTCGCCCGCCTGGTGCGCGGCGAATTTTTGTCACTCCGCAACCGTGAGTTCGTGCAGGCCTGCCATACGCTGGGAATGAGCGATATCCGCATCATGCTCGGCGAGATCCTGCCCAATTGCCTCTCCCCGATCATCGTGACCGGCTCCTTGATGGTGGCGACCGCGATCCTGATCGAGAGCGGTCTCTCCTTCCTCGGCCTCGGCGATCCCAACATCATGAGCTGGGGTTTTCTGATCGGCGCCGGACGCACGGTGCTGCGGTCCGCCTGGTGGGTCTGCACCTTTCCGGGCGTGGCAATCCTCCTGACCGTGCTCGCCATCAATCTCGTAGGCGAAGGCTTGAACGACGCGCTGAACCCCCGCCTGAGAGAACGCCGATGAGCGCGCCGCTGCTCGAGATCAAGGATCTGCATGTAGCGCTGCCGCGAGGCTCCGAGCGGGAGCATGCGGTCGAGGCGGTCGATCTCGAACTGGCGCCGAACGAGATCTTGTGCGTCGTCGGCGAAAGCGGTTCCGGCAAGTCGCTGACCGCGCGGGCGGTGATGGGCCTCTTGCCGCGCCCGCATGTTCACATCGCCAAGGGCAGCATCCGCTTCGGCGACGAGGATCTCGCCAAGGTCGAGGAGGCCAGGCTCCGGCAGATCCGGGGCAGCGATATCTCGATGATCTTCCAGGAGCCGATGACCGCCCTCAACCCGGTGATGACCATCGGCAACCAGACCGACGAAGTGTTCCGCTTTCATACCAAGCTCAGCCGGAAGGAGCGGCGGGAGCGGGCGATCGCGCTGTTCGACGACGTTCATCTGCCGGATCCCGCTCAAATCTTCGACGCCTATCCCCATGAACTGTCCGGCGGCCAGCGCCAGCGCGCGATGATTGCCATGGCGTTGGCGCTCGATCCGAAGATCCTGATCGCGGACGAACCGACCACAGCGCTCGATGTCACGACCCAGGCGCAGATCCTGAAGCTGATCAAGGAACTGCAAGCCTCCCACAACACCGGCGTGCTGTTCATCACCCATGATTTCGGGGTGGTCGCGGACATCGCCGATCGGGTTGCCGTGATGCAGCACGGCAAGCTTGTCGAGATCGATACCGCCGAGCGTCTTTTGAACGCGCCGAAGCATCCTTATACCAAGGCCCTGATTGCCGCGGTGCCGAGCCTGACGCCGCGTGCATCCCGCAAACAGGCGGACGAGCTGGTGCTCGAGGTGAAGGGGCTGACCAAGACCTACCGAAGCGGCGGCGGGTTTCTCGGGCTCGGCGGCAAGGAGCGGAATGTCGTTGCCGCCGACGATGTCGAGCTTGAGCTTCGCCGCGGTGAAACCCTGGGTGTGGTCGGCGAAAGCGGCTCCGGCAAATCGACGGTCGCCCGTTGCATCGTTCGCCTGAACGATGCGGATGACGGGCAGATCCTCCTCCATGGGGCTGATCTCAGGCCGCTGGGCAGGGCGGCCATGCGGCCTTATCGCGCCAAGATTCAGATGGTTTTTCAAGACCCGTTCGCCTCGTTGAACCCGCGCACCAAGGTCGGCAAAATCATCACCCAAGGCCCGTTGATCCAAGGAATATCAGCAGCCGACGCGGAGGCGAAGACGCGGGAACTGCTGAAGATCGTCGGCCTGGATGAGCGCGCTTACGACCGCTATCCCCACGAATTCTCCGGCGGCCAGCGTCAGCGCATCGGCGTGGCCAGGGCGCTGGCGCTCGATCCCGAAGTGCTGATCGCGGATGAGCCGGTCTCGGCATTGGACGTCTCTATTCAGGCCCAGATCCTTCGTCTGCTCGACGAGATCCGCGAACGTCTGTCGCTGTCGATGATCTTCATCACCCACGATCTGCGCGTTGCCGCCCAGGTTTGCGATCGCCTTGCGGTGATGCGCAATGGCAAGGTGGTCGAGACCGGCCCGACGGCCGGCATTTTCGAGGCGCCGGCGCACGACTATACCAAGGAATTGCTCGGTGCCGTGCCGGGCCGGCAATGGCTGCCCAATAAAGAAGAAATCGTGTCGGAAATGGCGGATTAGGCCGAACAGCGGAACATCAGCGCATTCGAGCTTGCCGCCCTACCCTAATGCATCGCGCGCTTGAGGCGGTCTTTTTACAACGATAGATGGTGGACGGTGCGTTGCGAGATCGCTAACGTTTCCGTCAGGTATGTTCAAAAGAAACGTGCTGCCAACACAATAGTCTCGGAGGTTTCAATGGGAACTGCGCTTAAACGTTTGACCCTGGCTGCGATGGCCAGCACGGTCGCCCTGCCGGCGATGGCGGCCGATGTCGTCATCGGTGTGCCGAACTGGCCCTCGGTGCTGGCGACCGCGCATGTCTTGAAAGTTGCGATGGAAGAAAACCTCGGCCTCGAGGTCGAGCTGCAAAACGGCACCAATCCCGTCGTCTTCGAAGCGATGGACAGCGGCGCCATGCATGTGCATCCGGAGGTCTGGCTGCCGAACCAGGCCAACCTCTTCCAGACCTATGTCGAGGAAAAGGGTACGGTCAAGCGCAACCCGAACTACGTCGCCGGCGATCAGGGCATGTGCGTGACCAAGGGGACGGCCGAGCGCACCGGCATCGAGAATCTCGCCGATCTCACCGACCCTGACATGGCCGCCAACTTCGACACGGACGGCGACGGCATGGGCGAGATCTGGATCGGCGCCGCCGGCTGGGCATCCACCAATGTCGAGAAGATCCGCGCCAAGTCCTATGGCTATGACGCCACCATGTCCTTGAAGGAGATGGACGAGACGCTGGCCTTGGCCGAGGTCGACAACGCGGTAGCCCAAGACGGCAATATCGTCTTCTTCTGCTACACGCCGCACCACATGTTCGCGCTGCACGAACTGGTGCAGCTCAAAGAGCCGGCTTACGACGAGGCGCAGTGGACTGTCATTCAGCCGACCGATGATCCGGAATGGCTGGAGAAATCCAATGCACCGGTAGCCTGGAACACCGCGAATTTGGTGATTCACTACGCGACCGCGCTGGAAGACGCCCAGCCGGCCGCTGCCGCCATGCTCGCCAATGTCGATCTCGACACGGACACCGTCTCCGCGATGACCTACGCGCTGGTCGTGGAAAAGGCTGATCCGGCCGAGTTTGCCGCCAAATGGGTCGCCGAGAACAGCGACCGGGTGGACGGCTGGCTGCAATAGCCATCACGTTGGGCCGGCGTTTCCCTTGGAGGGAGCGCCGGCCTAAGCCTGACCCCATTCAATCCAGTTGTTGAGCCGATTAGGCCGATAACGCCGGTCCAACACGCCTTACCGGAAGGGCGGACACGTGGCTGATGAACAGGTAATCGAACTCGACGGTGTGTGGAAAATCTTTGGCGAGCGTGCCGGGGAGGCCATGCGGGCGGTCGAGACAGAGGGGCTGACCAAGCCTGAAGTCCTGGAGAAATTCGGCTGCGTGGTCGGCATCGCCGACTGCTCTTTCACAGTGCCGCGCGGAGAAATCTTCTGCGTCATGGGGCTGTCCGGCTCCGGCAAGTCGACCATGGTGCGCCATCTGAACCGGCTGATCGAGCCGACCGCCGGCAAGATATCCATGCTTGGCCGCGACATGCTCTCTTTGCCGGGCGAGGAGTTGCGCACAATGCGCGCCATGCATATCGGCATGGTGTTCCAGCATATGGCGCTGCTACCGCACCGCACGGTACGCGACAATGTCGGCTTTCCCCTGCAAGTTCGCGGTGAGCCGAAGTCGAAGCGCTGGGAAGTGTCGCAGCGCTGCCTTTCCATGGTCAATCTCGACGGCTATGAGGACCGCTTTCCCCGCGAACTTTCGGGCGGGATGCAGCAGCGGGTGGGCCTTGCCCGTGCGCTTGCCTCCGATCCCGAAGTGCTGCTGATGGACGAACCGTTCTCGGCGCTCGATCCCCTTATTCGCCGCCAGCTCCAGGACCAGTTCATGGGATTGTCCGCGGAGCTGAACAAGACCACGGTATTCATCACCCACGACCTCGACGAGGCGATCCGCATCGGCAACCGCATCGCTATCATGAAGGATGGCCGCATCGTGCAGATCGGCACGCCCGAGGATATCGTGACCAAGCCGGCAGACGACTATGTGAAGGACTTCGTCGAAGGCATCTCCAAGCTGAAGCTGGTGTTCGCCCACTCGATCATGGTGCCGCTGGACGAATATCAGGCATCGAAGAAGATCGACCTCGCCACTGCGGAGCGAACCTCCCACGGCACCGATCTCGATCAGCTCATTGACATCACCACCACCACCGACATCCCGATCGTCATTCAGGACGATGACGGCAAGGACATCGGCGTCATCGACAAGACGACGCTGTTGAAAGGGATCCAGGGAGGCAAGGCATGAGCACCGACACCGGCCTCGAGCTCGGACCCAAATCACTTTCCGCGTCGATCGACGATTTCGCCACGGAGAAACACGACTATTACGCGGCCCAGTTCGAAAAGATCCAAGGCAAGACCGGCTTTGCCTGGTCCTGGAACTGGGCGGCCGCTCTCGCCGGCCCGCTTTGGGGTGCCTTTCGCGGGCTCTGGGGGTTCTTCTGGACGTTTCTCGTGCTGGAGCTGTTCGCGCTTGTCCAGCTGGGCCGCGGTCTTTGGGGCGATCTCGGTGCCGACAAGATGGCGCGCTACGAAAAGCTCACCGCCAATATCGAAAAGCGCGAGCAGCAGGCGGCCGATCTGGTCGCTTCCGGGGATCAGGCGGGAGCCGATGCCGCCCTCAAGGTCGCCGGCAATCTGCAGAAGGCTGCGGACAAGGCGCTTGGCGAAGCGGAGGCCGCCTCGGCGGAAGCCCTCACCGTTCTGGCGGTGGGCGTCGGCCTGATGCTCCTGATCAAGTTGATCGAAGGTTTTTACGGCAATGTCGCTTATGAGAAGCACTATCTCCGCTGGCGGGCCAAGCCGGAAACGCCGTCCGGCGTGAGCTGGCCGCGCGTTGCCTTCGGTGCCTTCCTGATCCTCGGTATCTGGCCGCTTACCATCTACCGGTTCACGGTCGCCAAGCCCGCCGAGCTGATCACCAAGTTCCCGATGAACAAGGAGTGGTTCACGCCGGTCGCCAACTGGATGGAGGGCTGGTTCGACTGGCTGGCCACCGAGTTCGGCGATGTGTTCAAGGGGGTCACGGCAGCCATTCGTGCCGTGCTGGATGGTCTCGAAGTGGTTCTGGTAGATACCCCCTGGCCGGTGGTGATGCTGGTGATCGTGGTCATGGCCTGGCGTCTGGCCGGCCCTCGGGTCGCGGTGTTCACGGCAGCGGCCCTTGCCTATCTCGCGACCTTCGGCCTTTGGGAAGTATCGATGGTGACGGTGGCGCTGCTCGGCGCGGCTGCCTTTCTCTGTCTCCTCTTCGGTATCCCGCTCGGCATCTGGTTCGGCAAGAGTTCCCGCGCCTATGCGGCGGCACTTCCGATTCTGGATTTCATGCAGACCATGCCGGCTTTCGTCTACCTGATCCCCATCATCGCTTTCTTCGGCACAGGCAAACCCCCCGGCGTTTTGGCGACCATCATTTTCGCGATGCCGCCGGTGATCCGCCTGACCGCGCTCGGCATGCGCCAGGTGCCCGAAGGCACAAAGGAGGCGGCTGTCGCCTTCGGCTGCACCAAATGGCAGCTTCTAAGGAATGTCGAGATCCCGCTCGCCATGCCCTCGATCATGACAGGGATCAACCAGACGATCCTGATGTGTCTCTCCATGGTGGTGATCGCATCGCTGATCGGTGCAGGCGGCCTCGGCGCCAATATCCTGGAAGCCCTTCAATACGCGGCCAAGGGCCAGGGCATGCTTGCCGGCCTCGCCATCCTGTTCTGCGCCATGGTCATCGATCGTATCATCCAGGGCATGTACAGGCGCAAGATGGGCGAAACCTAGCCAGGCACCACCTGGACGGTTGACCAGATACCATCTGGGCGGTTGACTTGCCTGTGTTCGAGAGACGCGCTGGAGATCTGAGTATGGGCAAGGCTTCCTTGGTGAAACCTGACGAGATCGAGACGTTTCGCCGGGACGGCGTGGTGAAGCTTCGGCAGAAGTTCGATGCCGGGTGGATCGACCTCTTGCGCGAGGCGATCGATCGGTCCATGGAACATCCCACCGGCAATTTCACCCGCCACACCAAAGACCCGGATCAACCCGGCTATTACGAGGATTTTTGGGCCTGGAGCCGCTATCCGGGTTTCGAGCGCTTCGTTCACCAATCCCCATGCGCCCCGCTTGCGGCAGAACTTCTTCGTGCAAATAGAATCAACCTGGTGATGGACAACTGGTTTCTGCGTGAGGCCGGCTCCACCTCGCGCCCGCCTTTTCATCACGACATTTCCTATTTCGATTTCACCGGCAGCATGTGCGTGCTCTGGCTGCCGCTGGAGCCGGTGAGCAAGGCAAACGGCATCGCCTTCGTTCGTGGCTCCCACCTCTGGGACAAGCTGTTCATGCGCACCCGCTTCGCCGACGGGCACAGGACTGGAAGCGGCGTCACCGAGGTCAATGGGGAGCGATACGAATTGACACCGGACATCGAGGCCGATCCTGACGCATATGATCTCGTGCAGTTCGACCTGGATCTGGGTGACTGCCTCTATTTCGACATGCGCACCCTCCATGGCGGACTCTCCACCGTCACCCCAAGCGAAACCGTGCGCCGCTACACACTGCGCATGACGGCAGAAGACGGCATGATCCGCTACCGGGGCGATTGGGCATTGGACGAACGCAGGATGTTCGAAGCCGAAGGCTACAAGGACGGCGATCGGATCGAAGGCGATTTTTTCCCGACGCTTTGGTCGGCCTGACGAGGCAGATGTCCTGATATCGAAACTCGCTGGCAGCTTGTTTCGATCACATGATTGCCATGTGATCGAAACAAATGAAGCGCTGCTCCTTGGGGGCCAGCGGGTTGACGGTATACAGCCAAGTTTCGAGCCGTATTACCGGAGCCCATTCCGAGCGGAAGGGTTCGGTCTACGCCAATACTCCGGAAACGATCGTCGACACCAAATGTTAAGCTTTCCTCGATAGCCTCTATTTTCTGGTCCATGCGATCCTGGGAATCCGCCCGCCCGCCGGGAAGAAAGGCCGAGACTCAGACTTCCAGGATCGCATGGACCAGACGGCCCTCATCTCACAAGCACATGAAGAAAGAATGAAGAAGCCTTTGCTCTCGATTAGCTGGGTTTCAACCAGCTCCCTCTCCCGACGAGCGCATTTCCGAGAGGGATGGATCGCGAAAACCTCAACCGGAAACGCTCTAACCGATATTGCCCCGGGATAAGCAGCGTGATCGGGAGCGGGTGAACTGGCCTGACGTTGCGTTAAGAACCCGTTCGGAAGGGTTTCGACCGAATTCATAGCACTGCCTTCGGGCCAGGAAAGGCGGAGGCGCTGCGGGCTTTCGAGCCCAATGACGACGCAGGCACGACCCTTTGGGTGATCTTGGACCAAGCTGCTTGCCCACCGATATGGCCGGATTTCCTGCGGGGAAGCGGGATCGATCCAGTCAACATCAGATCGGATGGACTGCCCCTTGAAGGCGCCCCATTACGGCGCACCAAGCCCCTGACGTTCGATTATGGCCGGCATCATGAAACCACTCGGAACCCTTCCGAAAGGGCGCCAAGGAGAGAACGACAAAATCGAAATATGCTTTCGGAAAAAACGGGCGCCGAAGCTAGGCTCCGACGCCCAAAAGTCAGGGCTGTAGCCCCTTCCTCCCTACCCTTTGTAGGTGACGGTCCAGATCACGCCGGACTTTGGTACGGTGTAGAAGGGCGACGGCATTTCGAAGTCGGTGTACACCTCGCCATAGTCGACGATGTACATGGTCTTGCCGTCATTGGAGAACACCACGTCGTTCGGACGCTCGATGCCGCCGCGGTTTTCCTCTTTCTGGTAGGCATTTGGGCCCATCTCGATATTGCGGACGAAATAGGACCACTTCACGCCGGACGGCTCGAGAAACTCGACCTGAAGAATGACGGGCCAGGTCGGCTCCAGGCTCTCCGGGCCTGTATCGAGAATGCCGTAGACCGCACCGAATAGATTGTTGTCGGCGCCGAAACCCGAGGCGCTCCAGGCGATGCCGTCGATGGGGTTGTTGGTGTCCCATTCCAGGATCGGGTTGATGTAGCCGTCCGGGTTGTCATTGGCGATGATTTTCGGCACGCCGCGGTTACCGGAAACGTGATGCTGGAAGCGATAGGGCCACATCTCCGGCACGAACGGCTCCTCGCCGATATAGAGGTTCGGATAAGGTCTATCGATCGGGCTGCCGGTATAGGTCTCGTGGCCATAGCGCTTGCCGGTCACGAACAGGAAGCCTTCCTTGTCGGGAAAGCCGGCATCCTGGCCCATCTCGGTCACCAGCCAGAGCTTTTCCGCACCATTGGCGACCCTGCGATTACCGAGGTCATTGGCGCCATTGTCGCTGACCGCAAGGGCATTCTCGAACTTCGAGCCCTTGGGGCCAAACTCGACGCCGGACTGGTTGCGGAAGCCCATGGCGTAAACTTCCATGCTCTCATGGGCATAAATGCCGTCATCCCCTGCCCCGTCGATCGCGACCCGCATCACCGAACCGCCGCATGGCACCTTGCCGGGAATCTTCATGCCGGGCTCGGCAGGCACGCCGACGGGAAGGAAGCCGCCGGTCAGACGGCCGTCCGACGAGCGCACATTGAGACCGGTGTGGACGATGTCGCGGCATGGCGGATCGTGCGGCGTGGTGCCGAAGCCTTCGGTGTCATGCTTCAGCCAGTAGGGGTCTTCCGGGATGTCGGTCCAGCCGTGATTGTCGGGATCGGCAAAGCCGGTATTGCTGGGCAGACCGAGGGCGAAATACAAGAAGCCGTCCTTGCAGGTGACGCCGCCATTGCGGTGATCGCCGATGAACAGGTCCTTGATG
This sequence comes from Geminicoccaceae bacterium, assembly GCA_965204405.1. Lineage (GTDB taxonomy): Bacteria > Pseudomonadota > Alphaproteobacteria > Geminicoccales > Geminicoccaceae > JANQPX01. The sequence goes on along the minus strand of CBDBEN010000005.1, from coordinate 630,305 downwards.
ATCAGCTTCGGTTCGCCGTCGATGCCGTCCACCTCCCAGATCTTCTCGGCATATTCAGGCACGTAGATCTTGCCGTTCTCCGGGCAGTAGGAAAGCTCATTCATGACGGTCGTGAAGACCCCCTTGCCAATTTCCCTGACCGGCGCGCCATCGGGGCCGAAGACCTTGATGTGGGCCTCCTCGAACTCTTCGGCCTCGGGGCTGCCGAGCAGCGGCGGCGAAACGACGACCCAGAGATTGCCGTCACCGTCGACGGTTGCAGCGGATGGCGCGCTCAGCCCTTCGGCGAAAATACCGACTTCATAGCCATCGGGCACCACGACCTTCGCGGGATCGGGCTTGACCGCGACCCGTTTTTCCCAGCCGCCGGACTCACCGGTTCCCTGCATATCGGCCCATGCCAATGATGTCGAAACGAGCAGAGCGCCCGCCGACAAGACCACGTAAGACGAGGGTCTCATGACGTCTCCCTGATATGGCCACGACTTTGTGCCTGCGGCCTGTTGTTCCCTGATCAAATTTTTTGGCGACAACGCCATGATTCATGATCAGGGAAGGCAACTTCGTGCACAAGTTGCCCAAGGCCAATATTGATTATAGGTTTCGCTTATACTCGCCGCAGCCACCGTCTCTCAATGCCTGGACCATCGCGAGATCAGGTTGCCCCGGCTGGCGGCGTCCGGGCCTTCACCCTTTCTTAATTTTCTCATGAAACAATAGCCGTCTGGTCCATGAGACCTTGGGAGTCCAAGCCTCACACCTTTGTCCTTGCAGGCGGGTGGATTCCTAGGGCCCCATGGACCAGGAAATGGAGCTTATCGGGAAAAGGTTAAGAGTTAGTGAAGACGATCGCCCCAGGCGCCTCGGCGTAGAAGGATCGGGCTAGTTAGTGGTGTGTCCACTCCATTTGATTCCCATTGCCATCGCCAAGATCGGCGGTATGCCGTCATTTTCTTGGAAGATTGGAGGAATCATTTGTATCGAACATACCACTAGCGCCTTTCCGGGACAGGCCGATCCATCCCCCGCCCAACTACGCCAACGTACCGACCATAACGGGGGGGGAATGGACAGGATAGCACCGCGTAAACCTCAACCGGAAACGCTCTAGATCCGACTTTTTTACTCTTGGCGCGATGGGCACGAAAGATTTCATTGGAGTCCTCGGAACCTGGCCGCGTACCGCCGATCTGGTGGCCCGGGTCAAGCATGAGGGGCTCGAGCGATGGATCGCGGAGACTAAGAATTACCAGGCAGTGACGGTGAGACTTAAAGGATTTTGACACACCACTAGGGCATGTTCGATACGCACGGTTCCTTTAATCCAGGGATCAGAGATATTCCAAGGCCTTGCTTCAAAATGGCGAACCGGTTCAGGCGATTAAGAACCAAATGAACTGGTCATACCACTAATAGGTCGGCATGGACCGGACATGGGCGATGACGTCCTTGATGTCCTGGTCCGACAGTTTCACTTTCCAGGCCGGCATGTAAGCACTCTTGCCGACCGCCTCGCCGCCATCGGCGATCACCTCATAGAGAAAACTGTCGGGAACCAGCTCGATATAATCCTTGTCGGTCAGATTACCGATATGCGGCATGAAAGTATGGGCACCACCGCGGCCATCCTCGCCATGGCAGCCGCGGCAAAGGCGCTTGTAGAGCTTTGCTCCCTTGGCGGCATCACCTTCCTCGAAGCGCTCGACATCGCCATAGAGTGACGGGTCGGCAGGTTGATCAGCGGCATCCGATCCGGCGGGTGCCAGACAGCAGGTGAACAAGATCGCCAAGCCTTGAAACGAAATTGACCGGAACATTGAACCTCTCCCCCCTGATCGAAGAGTGGTGTGACCACTTCATTCGGCTACCACGTCAATCGCAAAAAGCGCCAAAAACCGATGAGTATGAGAGCTTCTCCCAAGAAAGCCTCGAGAATCTCCTGTATTGAACAATTCACCAGTGTCCAGAATTCGGCGTTCGTTCGATCTCACCGGCCTAACCTTCTGTTAACCCAACTAGGGCAGAATTGACTTTGGTCCATGAGATCCTGGGAATCCGAGCCCGTCCCCTTCTTTCCGGCGGGCGAGCGGATTCCCAGGATCTCATGGACCAATGAACGCCATCCTGACGCTCAATCATGAAGCAAAAGTGAAGAGCGATCTTTCGGACGGCAGAGCCAGTGGCGAAAAATCGACCGGGTTTCATGATCACGACACAAGTGCGTATCCCGATTAGAGAGAATCATCCTCTAAAACCATACCGATCCGTAAACGTGCCGGCCTCAATTGAGGCTGCTCACCCGAGAGACGCCAAGAATGAAACCATCACACCAAGAGCCGGTCTAGTTCGAAAAAATCGGGCTCTTGATGTAGGCAGTCAGCGACATGCGCTCGTGGTCGTCGAACTCATGCTCCCAGCCCGGCATCGCGCGAAAGCCATAGGTAATCCGCGTATAGACCTGCTCGGATGACAGTTTTTTCGGCTTGAGTTTCGGCGCCTTGCCTGGATAAGCACCCTTGCCGTGGCAGAATTTGCAGCGCTTTTGAAAAAGCTTCTTGCCGAGCTTGATGTTCTCATCCGATGTCATGAAGTCTTCGGTCAGCCCCGTCTCATCAGCCAGAACGGCGGTGCTCTGGGTCATGACGGCCACGGCAAGCATCAGCGCTATGACCGGTGTCAGAATGAACGTCGCTCTCAACACTTAGCCCCCTTGAATCGTCTCTCGCCCCTTTGGGCCTGGTTCTCTCTCTTCAACGCAATCGAGGCCCCCTCGCGTAGAAGGAGCCTCGATCTTTCTCCGAGAATCATGAGACTCAGAGCGTCTGGTCGGACTTACTGAGCCGGCGCAATCCTGTAGATCTTGTCCAGGCCGCCATTGGGTCCGGTGGTGTCGGTCGCCATGACATAGACGTCGCCGGCATTGTCCTGGCCGAAGGCAAGAACGTAGCTGTTGAAGCCGTCCATATTGGTGACGTTCACGTCTTCCATGGTCCAGCTGCCGCCGTCGTTCTTGCCGGCGAAGAGCTGGCCGTCTCGAACCGCGAACTGCTTGGACCAGTCACCGAAGAAGTAGACTCCATCCCAGTCTGCATGGCCGCCGCGATAGACATAGCCGCCGGTGACCGAGAGACCCTTGCAGTCATCGGTGACGTTGCAGTTGTTGTATTCGAGGATCGGCATGACGTAGCTGGATTTGTCGCAATCCTCGGGATGGTTGTTCGGCTGCTCGAAATCGAAGCAGTGCGTTGCTTCCATCTCACGCCAACCGTGGTTGGTGCCAGCTTCGACAAGCGTGATTTCCTCGAAGGAATTCTGCTGCACGTCGCCGCAGATCAGCGCGTTGTCGCCGCCCTGATCGAAACCGCAGCGCCAGGGATTGCGGAAGCCGGACGCCCAGATCTCGGCCAAGCCGTCATCTTCGGAGGCAAACATATTGCCGTCGGGAATGCTGTAGGACGAGCCGTCATCGGTGTCGACATTCACGCGCAGGATCTTGCCGAGCATCGAGGCATTGTCCTGACCGTTGCCCTCGGTCACGTTGTGGCCGATGCCCCAGTCGTTCGCGTAACCGCCGTCACCGGTGGAGATGTAAAGCATGTTGTCCGGGCCGAAGCCAATCCAATGGCCATTGTGATTGAACTGCGGCCAGTCGATCGCGGTGATGATCCGCTCGCTGTTCATATTGGCCTTGTTCGGGTCGTCGGCCGAAACGGTGAACTCGGAAACGGTGTTGGTGTGGGACCACCAGAGGCGTTTGCCGAGATCGCCTTGCGGATCGAGATGGCCGCTATAGGCAACGTAGAACTTGCCATTGCTGGCGAAGTCCGGATGGAACGCCATGCCGAGCAGACCACGCTCATCGAAGTCGGGAATGAGATCGACGATCCGGTGGCGGATATCCATAAACGGCTCGTCGAGCACCTCGCCTCCCTGCAGGATCTTGACCAGACCGGGCTGCTCGAAGATGAAGATGCGATCGTCGCCCGCCGGCTGCGCGATGCCAAGCGGTGCCGTCAAGCCGGATGCCACCTCTTCAAGGGCAACATCGATTGCGAGCGCCGGCGACGCAAGAACGGTGCCGCCCAACAATGCCGCAGCCGCTACGCCAAGAACAGAATTCTTCGTCACGTCATAACCTCCCTAGTGTGAATGAGCCTGAGGGCTCGTATCAACGACCAACGCTGGTCGCTCGATTTTTTTTTCAAATTATGTGCATTCTTACGTAGGTCAATGGGTACGCATGGTGTTTTCCCATGAAGTCGTGCAGTTTTTAGCGCTGATGTCGTCATATCAACTCTATGAAACAACTTAGGCAGCATGGAAAAAGAACATCATGCAACCAGTAATCGTCATTCTTGTTGTTGGCCTTGCACCAGTAATGGTTGGAACGCACACGCCTCATCTCGCGCGCCTCGCGTATCATGGTGGTGTCCGCCCCCTCAAGACCGTCACCCCCGCGGTGACCTGCACGGCGCAGTCCACCTTGGCGACGGGACTGATGCCTTCGGGTCATGGCGCCGTCGCCAATGGCTGGTATTTTCGCGACCTCGCCGAGGTCTGGCTCTGGCGGCAGTCCAACAAGCTGATCGGTGGCGAGAAGATCTGGGAAGCAGGCAAGAAAAAAAATCCGGATTTCACCTGCGCCAAGATGTTCTGGTGGTACAACATGTATTCATCGGCGGACTGGAGCGCTACGCCGCGCCCGATGTATCCGGCTGACGGGCGAAAGATCCCGGATCATTACGCCGAACCTCTGGAGCTCCATGACGAACTGGACAAGAAGCTGGGGCAGTTTCCGCTCTTTACGTTCTGGGGGCCCGTCGCCGATATTTCATCGAGCGATTGGATCACCAAGGCGACCCTGCACGTCATGGAGACCAGAAAACCGACGCTGGCGCTGACCTATCTCCCTCATCTTGACTACAATCTGCAGCGCCTCGGTCCCGATCTCGACCATCCCCGCCTGCAGCAGGATCTCCGCGAGGTCGATGCCTGCTGCGGCGAGCTGATCGAGGCAGCGGAAAAAGAAGGCCGCCGCGTCATCGTGGTTTCGGAATACGGCATCACACCGGTCACGGACGCCGTCCACATCAACCGCGCCCTTCGCCAGGCGGGCCTGATCCGCGTGCGCCCAGAAGAATTCGGCCGGGAAATCCTGGATGCCGGTGCCTCAACCGCTTTCGCGGTCGCCGACCACCAGATCGCCCATGTCTATATTCAGGACGCGGCGCGTCTAGGCGAGGTTAAAGCGCTGATCGAGCAGCTTGACGGAGTCGAGCAAGTCCTGGATGAGGAGGGCAAGCGCGCCTTCGGGCTCGACCATGAACGCTCAGGCGAACTGGTCGCGATTTCCAAGCCGGATCGGTGGTTCAGCTATTATTATTGGCTGGACGACGAGGTCGCTCCCGACTTTGCCCGCACGGTCGACATCCATAGAAAGCCCGGCTACGACCCGGTCGAGCTGTTCTTCGACCCGGCCCTTGCCAACCCGAAACTCGCCGCCGGCTGGCGTCTGGCCAAGAGGAAGCTCGGACAGCGCGCGCTGATGGATGTGATCTCGCTCAAGGATACACAGCTCGTCAAAGGCTCCCATGGCCGCCTCACCGACGATCCCGATCACGGCCCCCTGGTGATCACGTCCGAACCGGACCTGCTTGACGAAGAAGGCCTCATAGAAGCGACCGCTTTCAAGCAGCTCGTGCTCGATCACGTCTTTGGCACGTAGCCTGGTGGGCTAGAGCGTTTCTGGTTGAGGTTTACGCGGTGCCAGCCCTCTCCCGTGAATGCGCTCGCTCACCAGACGGGCTTCTTCATAGTTTCTTCATTTTTCTTTGTCACAATAGTTACTTGGTCCATGCGATCCTCGGAATCGGAGCCTCGCCATTCTTCTTGGCGGGCTGGCAGACTCCCAGGATCGCATGGACCAAGAAAGTCATCCTGACGCCCAATCATGAAGAAAAGATGAAGAGCGACCGTTCCGACGGCAGAGCCAGTGGAGAATAGTCGAACCAACGTCGAATTCAGGACACGAGTGGTGTGTCTTCGACAGACGAGTCCTGACTGATACCAACCGGCCTGGCTTTTGACCTGTTCCATCCCGCTCCCCCTTCCCAACCACCCGATATGGTCGGGATCCTGCGGGTGGTTGGGAAGGGGGAACGAGATGGGTCAGTGTCTAGGCGGTTTGGTATGAGACTCCGCCAAACTTGGGCGCATACCGTCAATCTTGGCGATAGAAGCGAGAACCAAATGACGTGGTCACACCACTAGCCGAGCTTTTTTCGGACCCAGTCCAACTCCCTGGCAATGGCGGCCGACACGTCGACGCCGCGGTAGCGTTCGGGCAGCACGTCCCACGTATAGGTCTCGACTTCGAGATGCTCCGAGATCGGGTTGGTGCGATGGAGGGCCAGGATCTCGGCGAGGAAATCCTGGGTGGTGGCAAAATGCTCCAGCTCGTCGAGGAATATCGGCACATGAAAATGGACCCGCCATTCATGCCCGATCGCTTCGTCGAGGGCTGCAAGCGCATCGTTGAGGTCGAGATGACGGATGAGATCATTACCCCGCCGCTCGATCGCCTGGTGCAGGTAGACGGGCTCATCGAACGGCGCGAGCTGACTTGCGGTTTCGGCATGAACCTCAGGGATGCGGAGTGCGGCGCTTAGCTGAAGTTTCGGGATCGCGATCCCGGCGGCACGCAAGGTTTCGATACTTCCGGCCGGATCCTCATATTCGACCGCCGCATGGCAAACGTCGTAGCAGACGCCGAGATGGCGTCTCAAGAGAACTTCCGCCGCCCCCTTCTCGATCCCGGCAAAATCAGCCAAGCGCTGGCACGCGTCGCGCCCGAACAGATGCTGCTCGAAATAGCCTACGGTCTCTTCGATCGTCTCCAGAAAGCAATAGGGCTCCGGCTCCAGGGCGAGCGCTATGAATCGGCCGGTACTGCGCTCCACGTCAACAAGATGGGCGGCGTGGCGGATCAGATTTTCCGTGACCTTCTCGATCCGCCCCGGCTCGGCGGCGAGCGGCTTGAACGTCCCCGGCACGGTGCTGATGCTGCCGTCCATGCCATCCGGCAAAATGACCGCCAGAAGATCGGCCATGCGGTTGCTGTAGATCAAGCGTTCGCCGAACGACCAGTCGGGCTGATAGACCTGCTCCTTCACCCGCTGCCCATGAAAAGGGCCATAGGGAAAGCCGTTGATCGTGAAGACATAATAGCCGCCATCGGCGAGAAAGGCCTGAAACGCCTCCAGATTGGCCGGATCCGCCAGCGCCTCGGCCGCGATCGCCGACAGCCGAAGCCCGACGCCGAAGGGCGTTTTTGGCGCAGCTTCTTTCTTGATCAAGTGCAGGTTGAGCTTCAACCGCTCGAAGATCTCGTCCCAGGTCTCGCCCGCATGGATGTTGGTGCAATAGGTGAGATGGCTGGTTGCGGCAGCGCCTTCGATGCGCATCAATCGGCTTCCCGCGATTTCAGCCAGGCTATCGCTTCTAGCATCGTCCGATCGTCGATTTCATGAACTTCGATGCCGACGCCGATGGCTTCAAGCAGCGTCACGGTCAGCTCACCGCCAAGATGTTCCTGAAAATCGGAAAGCCCCTTGATCACCGCGACCGTGCCGTCGCTTGCGGTGGTTTCGAGGGCGGGGTGCCAGAGCCTGAAGCCCAAATGTTCCAGCAAGCCGACGATCCGTTCCTCCGCACCTGCCTCCAGCAGACCCGCGAGCACCGAATAGCGGGCATCCAGGGCGATGCCGATGGCCACAGCTTCGCCATGCCGAAGATGATGGTGGGTCAGGCTCTCCAGCTTGTGCGCCGACCAATGGCCGAAGTCCAGCGGCCTGGCGCTGCCCGTTTCGAACGGATCGCCACCATGGCCGATCTGGTGCATGTGCAGTTCGGCGCAGCGCCTGATCATATAGGCCATCGCCCCCGGTTCGAAGGTCACCAGATCATCGGCATGCTGCTCCAGCCAGATAAAGAAGTCATGGTCGCGAATAAGAGCGACCTTGATCGCCTCGGCCATGCCCGCAATTTTCTCCCGCGACGGCAGGTCCTTGATCAGGTCGCTGTCGTTCAGCACGGCAAAAGGCGGGGCGAAGCTGCCGATAAAATTCTTCACGCCCTGCAGATTGACGCCATTCTTGACCCCAACGCCCGAGTCGTTCTGCGACAGCACCGTGGTCGGCACCCGAACCAGACGCACGCCCCGATGGGTCGTGGCTGCCACCAGGCCGACGGCGTCCAGCACGGCCCCGCCGCCGATCACGATCACGTAGGAATGGCGATCGATATGATGATCCACCAGGCGCTGCTGGATGTCTTCGATGAAGAACAGCTCGTTCTTGATGCGCTCGCCGCCTGGGACTGGAATCGGCGGCGAAACCAAATCGATTCGTCCGGCGTGATGATCTGCGTAGGCCATGATTTCGGCCTTGAGGGACGGCCGGGCACTGAGCACACCATCGTCGATGAACACCAAACAGCGGTGGCGCTTCTCCGGTTCCCGCCTGGCTAATGTCTCCACCAGAACCGAGTTCTCCGGCGCGAACAGGCGCGCCGTGAAGTGGACCGGAAAATCGTAGGCTACAGTGAATTGCTGCAGGTGAACCGAATGGCCGGCATCTGCCTTCGCTCTCACCGGTGAAGATGCGTTCGTTGTCGTCATAGGCGTTTTTGCAGCACGGCCATGGACTGATGGGCCATGCTCTCCCTGAGATCCGTGTTGTTTAGCACCTCGATTTGATTGAAACCGGCCGGTGCTGCTTGCTCGGATCCGGATCGATTTCAATCGACGTGGCGCCTTCATCATAGGGGAACTTAACCTGCACGGTCCAGAAGACCCGGTCGATCCAAAAAGACCGATCCGCAAATTACCCGTGATAGAGGCGTCAGTTCGTCCATCTACCGTCCCTTTTTTGGGATCTATTCATCCTTTCTTTATAATTGTGCGGCAGGGTGATTTTTCGGTCCATGCGACCCTGGGAGTCCGAGCCTCGGCTTTTCTTTCCGAAGGGCGGACGGATTCCCAGGATTCCATGGACCGAAACCTAGAGCTTATCGGGGAAAGATTGATGTTTGGTGAAGACGACCGCTCAAAGGGCCCGGTGTCGAGAGATCAAGCCAACATGATTTTACTTAGCGCATTTCTAAGACAGGTCGATCCAGCCCCCCGCCCCAGCATATCAACTACATCGGACGGTTTGGCAGGGGAGAGGGCTGGCGCCGCGTAAATCAAAACTGGGAACGCTCTAGAGCATTTCCTGGTCAGGTTTACGCATATCCAGCATGCCTGAAGTAGTTTGCACACTCGGTTTTGGAGAAGGTGTCGAGCGTTTTGCCGATCTGTTGTTGCAAACCGTCGATGGTGCGCGCGGCGGCGCTTCGTATCAGGGTTTTGAGTTTGGCAAACGCGTTTTCGATCGGGTTCAGGTCCGGAGAGTAGGGTGGCAGGTAGCAGAGTTGGGCGCCGGCTTTTTGGAGAATGTCACGAACGCCGGCGACTTTGTGGGCGGGCAGATTGTCCATGACCACGATGTCGCCGTGCTTGAGCGTCGGCGCCAGGCAATGACGGAGATAGGTGAGGAACGCGACACCATCCATGGGACCATCGATTATCCAGGGCGCGTCGATGCCATCGACCCGAAGGGCGGCAATGAAAGTCAGCGTTTTCCAGTGGCCGTGGGGAACCGGGCTGACCAGACGTTCGCCGATCGGACAGCGACCATAGAGCCTCGTCATCTTCGTGGTGAAGCCAGTTTCATCGAGGAACACCAGCCGATCCGGGTCGATCCAAGGCTGAACGCGCCGCCAGGCCTCACGCCGTCTCCTGACGTCCGGACGATTCTGTTCCGCGGCGTGCGCGGTCTTTTTTTAAACGGATGCGGTTTCGCCAAAGAAAAGTATGCAGGCAGCTCTTGCTGACGTGAATGCCGTCCGCCGCCAAGCGTTCGCCAATCTGCTTGAGCGTCAGATCCGGTTCATCGGCCACCAGCCGCAGAAGACGATCTTTGTGCGGCAAAAGCTTGGCCGGCGGATGACCATGCATCGGCTTGGCATTGACGCTGCCGGTCTCGCGCTTGCGCTGCACCCATTTGACCGCCGTCGATGCACTCACCTGAAGATGACGAGCTGCGGCGCGTGCCGAACTGCCGGCTTCGACAGCCTCGATCAGGCGTTCGCGTAAATCTAACGAGTAAGCTCGCGGCATGATCCCTCCCAACTCTGTTTGCTGGAAGAGAAACACATCAGGCCTGAACGTAACATCTTGATAGACAGAGATGATTCAATCTGTCGCGGAAGTGCTCTAGCTTCAGTGGCGTGTCTTCACCATGGAAGTTCCAACGACGCCCCCTGAGGCTTGGCCGCCTTAAGAATAGCTCCCATACTCCTCGATTTCTCAGCGCTTTCAGCAATAGCGGTGGAAACCAAATGATGTGGACATCACCCTAATATCCCTGCGCCGGGTCAACCATGTCCCGGATCGGCTCGCCTTGGAGAAAGGTCCGGATGTTGGCAGCAATCTCCTTGCCGCCGGCGACGGGGTCGATGAGCGAACCGACATGGGGGGTCACCAGGATTTTCGGGTGGCCCCAAAAGGGGTGTTCGGCGGGAAGCGGTTCCTGGTGGAAGACGTCCAGGGTGGCGGCACTTAGGTGATCGCTGTCGAGGGCATGGAGGAGATCCTGCTCAACCAGGTGCCTGCCTCTTGCGGCATTGATCACGGAAGCACCGCTGGGCAGCTGCGAAAAGAGATCGGCATTCAGGATCTCCGCAGTAGCCGGCGTCAGCGGCAGCAGGCAGACGAGGATTTCCGTGCCGGACAGGAACGTCGGCAAGTCGCGATCGCCCGAAAACACCTCGACATCCTCGATGGACTTCGACCGCCTCGCCCAGCCCCGAACATTGAAGCCGACGGCTGCGAGAGCCTTGGCACAATCCGCACCGAGATGCCCGAGCCCCATCACACCGACATGACGCTCGGAGGCAAGGGGGCTGATCAGGGGCTGCCATTGCCGATCCGCCGCCGCCATCTCGATCTCCGGCAGACGCCGGTGCAGACGGAGTACATGGAGGAGCACATATTCGCGCATGCGCAGCTGTAGATCGTCACCGGTGGTTCTGATGATCGGCACATGGCGTGGCAGATCTGGATCGTCGAGCACATGATCAATTCCGGCACCGATCGAAACGATCACACGCAAATTCACAAAGCGCTTCAGCCCGCCCGGCGGCGGTTTCCAGACGACGGCGATCTCGATCTCATCGGGATCGCCTGCCTCATCCCAGAGGTGGCAGTCGATATCGGGCAGGAGCGACTGCATATGCTCCAGCCACCACGTTTCACGCGCAGGCGAGACGCGAAGGACCAGGGCTGGCTTTTTGCATAATAGTCCCATGGCATTCGGTCACGCTGTCGAGGGGCTCTGGTTTGATGGGGCATAGCTAATTGGATTCGCCAGGACCCATCGGGCTTAGGCTGTCCGTCTTGATATCGGGCCGGCGACAAAAAGGCCAGCTTATCCCGGCGAAAGCGGGCTGAGCGATGTCTAAAGGAAATCGCTTCTTAAAAAGGAAACGGCCGGAGCAGAACTCCGGCCATCCCCTCAAACAACCCAATCGGGTTATTTCGTCTGACGTTGGCTACAAAGTGCCTCAGGCACCCAGGCTGCCACCGTCGAAGTCATCGGCGCTGAGGTCGTCAGCATCGATTCCATTGAGCGTCACCGTGACGTCACCGACGCTGACCAGCGCATTGTTGCCCTGCTGGCTGACATCGATCGCAGCACCACCGAAGGACGTGAAGTCGAGTGTATCGACACCGACCTGGAAGTCCTGAATGATGTCATTGCCGTCGCCGGCGGAGAACACGAAGGTGTCGGCACCAACAAGGTTGTCGCCATCGCCCTTCAGGAGGTCGTTACCAGCACCACCAACGATGATATCGGCGCCATTACCGGCAGCCTCATTGTCACCGCGGACAACGTCATTGCCGTTACCGCCGAGAACGATGTCGTCATCCTGGGAGCCGAAGACGAAATCATCGCCATCGCCGCCGTCCAGGAAGTCGTTGCCATTGAAGCCTACGATCGCATCATTGCCGTCGAAGCCGCGAATGTTGTCATCCCCGGTATTGCCGAAAGCGATCGGGTCACGGCCATTGGTGCCGGTGACATCCAAGCCGCCTTGGCCATTCGCCACCGTCTGCTGGATAGCAGCCGCAGTACCCTGACCACCGCCGAAGAACGCCGTGGCGTCACCAACGACACCACCACCATCATTGTTGTTGTTAACTTCCTCGACGACCTCGACCTCTTCGACTTCCTCGACGACTTCTTCAACAACCTCAACTTCTTCGACTTCTTCTTCAACTTCCTCAACAACGGCTGCGCCGACACCAACTTCGATGTCGCCATCATTGATGTCATCGGCATCAATGTTGTTCAGGGTAACATTCACGTCACCGACACTGACCAAGGTGTTGGCGCCCTGCTGGCTGATATCCACATCGACGTCACCGAATGAGGTAAAGTCGAGGGTATCCACGCCAACCTGGAAGTCCTGAATGATGTCGTTGCCGTCACCTGCCGAGAAGACGAAACGGTCGGCACCAACGAGGTTGTTGCCATCGCCCTTCAGGAGATCATCACCGGGACCGCCGACGATGATATCGGCACCGTTGCCAGCAGCCTCATTGTCACCGCGAACAACATCGTTGCCAGCACCACCGAGAACGATGTCGTCATCCTGGGAGCCGAAGACGAAGTCATCGCCATCGCCGCCATCCAGGAAATCGTTGCCGTTGAAGCCTACGATCGCATCATTGCCGCCGAAGCCACGGATGTTGTCATCCCCGGTATTGCCGAAAGCAAGAGGATCTCGGCCATTCGTACCGGTAACGTCAAGGCCGCCCTGGCCATTCGCCACCGTCTGCTGGACAGCAAGGGGAGCACCTTGACCACCGCCGAAAAACGCCGTGGCATCACCAACAACACCATTGTTGTTGTTGACAACCTCAACCTCCTCGACTTCTTCGACGACCTCAACTTCCTCCTCAACGACCTCTTCAACTTCCTCAACCTCGTCGACGTCATTCTCGCCGATGACGGCACCGGCATCGGCGCCCGCAACACGGACCTCAACACCAGCAGGGAAGTTCACCAAAAGGTCGTCGGCTTCAGCGACAAGCCGCTCAGGAGAGATCACACCGCTAAGCTGGACCGTGGTATTGGCGCCGACGAACTCGACCAGCGTCCGGCCATTGCCCAAACGGGATGCCTCGATCGCCTGAAGTTCGTTGCCGAACAGCGTGCCATCGATCTGATCTTGAGGCTGGAAGTCGGAAAAGATGTCATTCCCGCCATTGGGCTCGGGAAAGAACGTATCGGACCCGGCACCACCGACGACGACCGGGTCATCACCAAGGCCGGGAATGATGAAATCATCGCCAGCGAGACCGAAGAACGTATCGGCACCGTCACCGCCACGAAGGATATCACTTTGACCGGCCACGCTTGTGCCCGTGATCAAATCGTCACCACCAAGACCATTGATGTCAACAGCCAGCTGATTGGCAGGGTCGCTCTCATTCAGGACGTCATTACCGTCCGTGCCGATAACCACGCGCCTGTCACCGCCGTCGATCACATCGCCAGCATCTCCATTACCGGCGTTGTTGACCTCTTCAACTTCCTCAACCTCTTCTTCGACTTCCTCGACCTCGTCGACGACCTCGACCTCTTCTTCGACTTCTTCTTCAACGACAACGCCGTTGTCCTCGACGACATTGGCGACATTCGCACCCTTGACCCGAACTTCGAGGCCGGCCGGGAAATTCACGAGAAGATCGTTGGCTGCGGCAACGAAGCCCTCTGGGGAAACACCGCCGCTGATCTGCGTTGTGGTGTTGGCACCGAGGAATTCCACCAGCGTCCGGCCATTGCCGAGACGGGAAACCTCAATCGCCTCGATACCGTCGAGCAGGGTACCGTCCAGGCGATCCTGGAACGAAAACTCTGGGAAGATATCATTGCCGCCATTGGTTTCCGGGAAAAAGGTGTCGGAGCCAGCGCCGCCGACCACACGGAGATCATCGCCCGCACCCGGGATGATAAAGTCATCGCCGGCCAGACCGAAGAATGTATCGCTGCCGGCTCCACCGCGAAGCACGTCACTGACGCCGGCCACGCTCGTACCGGTGATGAGATCGTCGCCTGCCAAGCCGCTGATGTCGACCGCGTCGACCTGATTGCTCTCGTTCAGAACGTCATTACCATCCGTGCCCGTCACTACTCGCCGATCAACACCGTCGATCAGCCTACCCCCTACACGGCTCAATGCCATCTATGCGCTCCCGCCTTAGAGAAAATCTGCAGAAAGTTAGACCATTTCACAGAACAAATGGCAACATACAGATAAGCGATTTAATCATTTTCTTTGGTATAGTGTCGTATTACTTTTATTTCCCCTTTGAGTTTAGAAATTTAATTTGTTTCTCTTTTTAAAGGATAAAATTTATTCTATCGCGTTTGCTTCTGAGAGCTGAATTCAATCAGCCGCCGTCACGATGCAATGAATTGACCTGGGATCACCCCCCGAGCGGATAGCCGGACAAACAGGCTGCCAATGATTGTCCGACAGTATTTTTTGGCGGTAATGTGGCGGATAGCCGTTTTCGTCGCCGGCCCGGATCGGGCGTCTACGTCCTAGAGCCAGCGGTCGCGCACGCCCTGGAAGTCGGCCTCGACGTCATAGGCTTCAGTATTGAGCTCAAGTCTATCTGCAGTAAACGCTCCAACAGAAGCAAGCATTTGGAGACGCGCTGACAGTAAATCGGTTTCAGCTTCTGCCAAGGCGATCGATGCGCGGAGCAATTCCTGCTCCCCATCAAGTAGATCAATAGCGGTACGCTCCCCCAAGCGCCTTTCCTTGCGCAGCCCGTCGACAGCGGCACGTGCGGACTCCACGGCGGAGGCAAAACGCTCGACGCGGATCCTGGCAGCCGTCCATCCGTCCCAAGCGACATTGGCTTCACGCTCGACCTGACGGCGTGCGGCGAGAAGCTGGGCACGGCGCTGGTCGGCGACATTGACGCTTTGGCGGGTCCTGCTGCCATAGACGCCGCCATCATAGAGCGGCACGGTCACCCGGACTTCGACGCGGCCGACGGCAAACTCGTCGTCGATATCATCGTCGTCTCCGGAGAAGTACTGCACGCTGCCGACGAGATCCGCCTGCGGCTTGCTCCATCCCGCAGCGACGTCCACATCGAACTGGCTGGCGATCTCCGCATAATAGGCGGCGCTCGCCGTCGGATTGTTCTCAAGCGCAAGCGTCAGCATCTCATCGCGGCTGGCGGGGATCGAAAAGCGGCCGGCGTCCATGGGCTTCAGGGCTTCAGGTGCGGTCCCGACAACCTCCGAAAAGATGGCCCGGCTGGCGGCCAAGTCGGCCTCGGCCGTTGCCACACCTGCCTGGCTCTGCGCAAGACGGCTCTCGCCCTGTGCGATGTCGGTTTTTGTAGCAGCTCCGGCTTTGAGCTGGCGACGGAATGCGGACACCTGTTCGGTAAGCTTCGCCTCGTTCTCTCTTGTAAGCCCGAGGATCTGCTGATCCCGCAACACATTCAGATGGGCGTTAGCCGCTTGCAGCAACGCATCCTGCTCGGCACCACGATAGGTTTCGCGCTGGGATAGGACGCGATTCTCGGCGCCGCTGACCCCTGCCGTTGTCCGGCCACCGCGATAAAGCGGCTGGGTCAGGGTAACGCCGGCGGCAGCCGTCGCGGCGGCAGGGTCGTCATCCTCAGTGAATTCATAGGCAGCGCCGGCATTGGCGAAAGCATCCAGGGTCGGACGGTAGCCGGCAAGAGCCTGCGGCACGCTTTCATTGACGGCCCGAAGCTCCTGCCTTGCAGCATCAAGCGTCGCGTTGGTGGCATAGGCACTCACCAGCGACTCATCGAAGGACTGTGCAGAAACGGATGCCGGAAGGAGGAAGAGGGCGAAACTCAAGGCGACACGGGCGGAGCTACACTGGGTCAAGGCGTTTCTCTTTTTTGGATGGATTTGGTTTACCGATCGTTGCGAACACCGGATCGCTTTGCCATGGAACCGGTCCTATTCATTCCTGCCAGGCACGCTGGAAGCTCAGCCTGATCGGGCGAAGAAGATAGCTGAGCATGGTGCTCTCGCCGGCAACAATGATCACGTCGGCCGGCATGCCGGCATGCAGCGATTTATCTTCGCCGAGCCGGGCGATCTGTTCATCGGACACGGCGACGGTCGCCTGATAGAACGGCTGGCCGCTCAGATCGTCCACCAGGCGGTCTGCCGATACCAGCGTCACCTCGCCTTTGACCGTCGGAGTCGAGGCGATGTCGAAGGCGGTGAACAACACATTGGCGTTCTGCCCCTGACGAACCAGATCGATGTCGCCGGGCAGGACACGGGCGTCGATCACCAGCTTCTCATCGGTGGGCACCAGCTCCATGATGATGTCGCCCGCGCCGATCACACCGCCCTCGGTATTGGCCTGGAGATTGACCACGATACCATCGATCGGCGAGCGCACCTCGATCTGATCGAGCACATTACGCGCATCGCCTAGGCGCTCTTTGCTGTCCAGCAGGCGGGCTCGGTTATCGCGAAGTTCGGTGGCGATCTGCTCCTGCAGGCTTTTTTCCAGCTGCAGCTTCTCCAGCTCCTTCTCGCCGATGGCGTTGCCGATCCTGGCAATGGCCGCTTCGATCGAGCTGCTTTCTCCAGTGG
Organism: Geminicoccaceae bacterium; assembly: GCA_965204405.1. GTDB lineage: Bacteria > Pseudomonadota > Alphaproteobacteria > Geminicoccales > Geminicoccaceae > JANQPX01. Next base: position 613,527 of record CBDBEN010000005.1, on the reverse strand, counting down.
ATTGCTCGAGTTCGCGCTCCAGCGCCAGCACGCGCGTTTTTTGCGTCAGGCCTTCGGCAAGGAGTTCGCGCAATCCGGTCAGCTCATCTTCGAGCAGAGCGACCTGCTTGATCTTCGACGCTTTTTCCGCCTCCAGGCCTTGGATCTCTTTCCTCGATTGCTCCACCTGCTGAGCGAGGATGTCGACCTGACCGATCAGGCTTGCCTGACGCGTGGAGAACAGCTTGCGCTGTCCCTCCAGAATTTCGGCAACCTCCGGACGATCCGCACGAGCCTGGAGCTCGTCCGGGAACACGATGCGAGCAAGACCGTCTCGCTCGGCGATCAACCGGGCCTGTTCGGCAAGGGCCGAATCATAGGAACCCTGGAGGATATCGTAGGTCGCGCCGGCGCGGGTCTGATCCAGACGGAGAAGAACCTGACCGCGGGCGACACGATCGCCCTCGCTGACCTTCAACTCGTCAACGACCCCGCCCTCCCGGTGCTGCACCACACGGCGGCGGCCATCGACAATCACGGTGCCGGATGCAACCACGCCGCTGTCCAAAGGCGCCACCGCAGCCCAGGTGCCGAACCCCCCGAACAAAACGATGACCACCGCCATCCCGCGAACGACATAGCGCTTGGGATCGAAGCGCGCGACGAAGGCCATATACTCGTCAGCCGGCTCCGGCGGAGCCAGAGGATCTTTCTGTGCCGACCGCGGCCTGGGCGCCGCCTGCTCCGGATGAGCATCCCTCAGCTCCGCAGACTGTCTATTCGGGGGCTCCCGCTCAGGGCGCGACATATCGGCTTGCTTCTTGCGTGGCTTTGCCGTTTTCGACCGTGTCCGGGGAGCAGGCTGCTTCAGTGGAACCTCCTCTACCTCCAACGGCTGCCTCTTGGCATCACCCTGCTCGGGCTGCCGCTGGCCGGGCATCGTCATGCGGGGCATCGCCAGGGGAACCTCTCCCGATCGGAACCTTGCGAAAAAGTCTAAAATCATCAGGCACTCGTGATCTGTTTGGGTTGCTGCATGACGTCGAGAAGCTTCTCAGGCTTGATCACGCCTTCCATCGTCCCGTTCCAAAGAACCAACAGATTGTCGAAGTCCCTGACGAAGGATGGCCGATCGGATGCCATAATCAGGATGCGTTCATCCCGCCGTCCCCAATTGATCAGGCGGCGCAGAGCCTGGGTTGCCGGTGCATCCAGGCCGATTTCCACCTTGTCCAGCACGATCAGCGTGGGATCGTTGCAGGCCGCACGCGCAAATTCGATCATGCGAAGCTGGCTGGGCGTCAGATGCTTCGCCGCATCACGGACGGGCGTGTTGTAGCCTTGTGGCAGTTTTTCGATGACCGGGTGCGCCCCCACCCGGCTGGCGGCCCGCACGGCGTCGCTGAGGGCGCCTGAACGAAAACGTGTTATGTTTTCCAGCACCGTGCCTTCGATCAAGGTCAGGCGCTGTGCCACATAACCGATATGCTCGCCGATGCGGCCGTCATGCTCGCGATAGAAGTCATAACCACCGAGGCTGACCCGCCCCGTGCTTGGCGACAGAGCGCCGACCAGGATCCTGCCCAGGACTGATTTTCCGGATCCGGCGGGGCCGACAATCCCGAGCGAGCCATTGGGTTCGAGGCGGAAGGAAATCTTGCTCAAGGCCGGCTTTGCCTGATCCTTGAACATTACACCCACATCTTCGACCTCCAGCGTGCCGAAGGGCTTGGGCAGCGGGGTCAGTACCGATCGGTCTTTCACATCCTTGGTGTCTTCACGCAAGCTGCGGAAGGCATGGAGCGCCTTGATGCCGTTCTTGACCGTCTTTTGAGCCTGATCGAGCGGGCCGAGTGCCCGGCCGCAAATGATGCTGCCGGCAACGATCACGCCGGGTGTAATCAAGTCATAGATCGCAAGATAGGCGCCTAAGCCGAGCATCGACATCTGCGCGAGCTGGCGCACGAAAGCACTGAGCGCCTTGAACCCGGAGGTGATGTCGCTGCCCTCGACCAGCTGGCCGAGCCCTTTCACGCGATCCCGGTGCCAGCGCTGGCCGATGGTGGTGTCCATATTCATCGCTAGAATGACATCGCGCTGGCGAAGAGCGGCCGCGAAGAAGCGGCCGGCATCGCCTGTCGCGGCAGCACCGTCGCTGATCTGGGAGCGGCTTGACCAGGCCGAGAAGAAACCGACGACGAGCAAGGCGAGCGCTGCGAGCAGGGCGGTCAGGCCAAGAACCGGATGCAGGATCGCCAGCAGCAGGATGAAAATCGGCACCCAGGGAATATCGAACAAGGCGGTCAGGCCGGCGCCTGAGGTGCCCGAGATGTACTGGCGGACCTGATCGAGATTACCGACCAGCGAATCGCCGCCTGCACTGCCCTGCGCTTGCGGCGAATTGAGCTCGGCGGCAAACACGGTCGGACCCAGCCGCTGCTCGAAGCGTATCGCCAGGCGCTCGGCAATACGCGAACGCACATGGTTCAAGTAGCTGCCGAGCCCGACGAAAGCGACGGCGAGCACGGTCAGCATGATCAGGGTTGTGACATTGCGCGAGGTCAGAACCCGATCATAGATCTGCAGCATGTAGATGGGCAGCGTAAGCATGAGCAAGTTGACGACGGCGCTAATGACACCGATCGGCACCAGGACATTGCGCAACTCACGCGTGGCCTGCTCGGAAGCCACGTTGTTGGTTGACGTTGGCAAGGCATCTTCTTCTTGCTTGTGTTGAGGACGGTTCGCATACCCCCGAACCGTTAACACAGTAGGGACGGCACTATTCCGATGGCAAGCGACCGGAATCGATCATGGCAGACCACACAAGCAAGCCGTCTTCGCGGCATTGGCAGCGCCAATGCTAGTCATAGTTTTATGTAAACTCTTGCCGAGCGCCTTGAAGGCGACAAGCCATAGGCGGGCGCGAGCTTGCAGCAGACCAGGGCAGATCAGAGAGCGTGAGCGGCTTTCACCGAGGGCTGATCAGAACATCCTGAATAGCATAGCGGCCTATGTCGATGCCGGCATTGTGAGCGCGATCAATCGTGCCCCGATCATCACTCTCCTGGAAGGATCGTGATCATGACCCGACGGTTCAGCGCCTCGGAGACGTCATCACCCGTCTCAAAAGCGGGCTCATCCTCCCCGAACTCCACCACATCGAGAGCATCTCTGAAACGCGGATCGTTCCTGATCGCCTTGGCGACATTCTCAGCACGGCGCCCGGCGAGTTCGATATTGAAGTCTTCGGACCCGACCGAATCCGCGTGTCCGGAAATGACGATTTTGCTATTGGGGAATCTCGATGCATATCCACAGGCTCTGGCGATCGATTGAAAGTCCCCGCCATCCAGCTCGGCCTGGCTAGAATCGAAGTACAGGATATAGGACCGCACATTCCCCTGGTTCTCAGGCAAAGGCGTATGCGCAGGCTGTGTTGCGATCGGAATGGCGGACGCCGCCACCTCGTTCGTCGGCGAGCGACGGCTCACCGGAGCAAGAGCGGGGGTCGCGACTTCTACTTCTTCGGCCTCCGCCTTAGGGGCAGCGACACTATCGGTGTTTGGCGACGGTGCCTCCGGTGAAGCCCCCCCTGCGGCGAGATCGGAGCCGGTGTCGTTCAGGTAGTCCAATACACCTTGGTGCAGGGGCAGCGGCAAGCCGGCCATGGCGATGTCGGGAGCGAGCTTCTCGACATTGACGTTGGTCGCTTTCAGGATGATGGCATCGGCCTGGACGGCTTCAACGAAGGCTTGAATGAAACCCGGCTCCACCGAAGGCTTGGCCACCATTAAGTAGCCGGGTTCGACACCAGCAGCAGCCTGGTCTCCTGATTTACGCTGCGGCCAGTAAATCATCACCGCACGAAGCTCTTCATTGGCTTCGAAGGCAGCGAGATCGATCTCGCTCAGATCGATTAGGCCGAACTCCTGATCGCTATCCCGGACAAGACGGAGCGAATCATCCCTGAACCCCGTCCAGGTGATATCGATATCGAAGTCCTCGACCTTCTGATTGGCAAGAGAACTGATACCGACCGCAATCGACCGCGCTTCGCTCCCGGAGACGTCGGCAACGATGCGAAGGACACGCTTGTCCGTTCCATCCTGGGCAAGCACGCTGCTGCCAAAGCCGGCAACAACACCCAGTACAGCGAGAAAAACGTTCAAACTCCAACCTGTAAACTGTCGAATCACCGTTCTCTCCTCTATCCCGGCTGACTATTTGAACGTTGAAAACCCCGAAAAAGTCCGGGCCTGTTAAATGAGGAATTTCTGATAAAGCTTGATCCGGCCCCCTCCCCTCTCCAGCCACAGCCACGCGAAGCCATGTATCCTAGGACGTCAGGGGAGAGGGCCGGAATCGATTGGATCTGATACGGATGTGCTCTAGCGCGAAGCAATAATACCGACGCAGCGATTGAGCGGCTCGGCCTCGCCATCGGGTGTCGGGTAAAGAATGTTATCTTCGCCTCTCGGGTCGATCACCACCGGGATTTTGAGCCCGTGCTTCTGCAGGAGATTGGCCACACCTTCGGCGCGCGCTTCCGCAATGGCCTTGTTGACCGCCTTCGATCCAGTCCTGTCGGTAAAGCCGACAATGCGCAATTGCTTCGGATTGAGAGACTCCAGATCCCTGATGACATGCTCGATCTTCCGTTCGCCGATATAGGTCGGCGTCGTGCTGCCGCTATCGAAATGGATTTCGGCGAGAAGCTCCTCACCGGGATTGAGACGAATAAAGGGCCCATATCCCTCGCTCGAGGCAACTTCCACAGGCTGCGCATCGGATTTCGGAAGGTTCTTGAGATCGCCGGTGGTCTTACGGACGGCCGCAAGCTGCTGCTCGAGGACCGGCAAAGGCGCCGCCTCGTCGTTCGGGCTCTTTTCCTGCGCATGAACCGGCGAGGTCAGGAAGAAAGCGGTTGAGAGGGCAATGATGCTGCGCGGCAAAAGAGAAAAGGCATCGCCTTTTGGCGTCCGGGTAAACATTCTGGCTTCTCCCTAAACCCGCGCATGATTCATTCAGCTGCACGAGCTTTGTTAACTTCAAGAGGTCGCTGCTATGAGAGATCGACGGCTATCATCGAACACCTACCAACAACCAATCACATCTGCGAGATATTGGGCATTTTAGCCGAATTGTTGCTTTCGAAGTGAGAGTCGGTTCTAGACACAAGCCTATCGGTTGTCCAGCGGGCTCGCGGATGAGGCATTTGCCTTTTTCTTGACCTGTGTCCAAATCCGTTGGTAACGCAACACGATCAAAAAATAACGAGGAAAGCGCCATGTTTGGAACTATCGATATATCTTTTGGATTATCAGCCTCTCTGATCATCGCCGATGCTCGCGACAGAATCTGTCCACATCGATCGGCCGCTAGACGACGGCAATCGGTGAGCTGACCTCGAAGAATAGAACGTCGAGGCTTGGCCGGCCCAAGGCTCAGCACAAACGATTTTGAAAAAGATAGAGAGGCGATGTCATGGACGTCAGTCTTGCAGCATTCTGGCTGTGCGGGCTGATCATTCTCGTACCGGCCATGTGGAAGGTGGCGAGCTTGAACAGCAAGAGCACGAAAGTCATCGGTGGGTTCTACAGCACCTTGAGGGAGAGCGAGAGCCGTTCGGTGGAACAGGATTCACCTGAACCAACAACAAGAAGCAGGCGCCGCCCCCGCCCGACTGGGTAGCATCGGCTACAAAAGCCGGTCCATAGCCGCGCGTTGACTCAATCCTGCTGGAAACTGCCGGGCAGCGAAGGCTCGTCTCAAGACCGGGACGGCTGAGATGAACTTGTTCGGCTAGTAAACGTCGATGCTGCAGTCATGCCACTATCCGGCACGGTCATCCACGGCAGCCTCGGCGTAGACGAAGACCGGCTTTCCAGTATTGCCGACGACGTCTTTGTTGATGACGACCTCCTCGACGCCGTGCAGGCCGGGGAGGTCAAACATGGTCTCCAGCAGGATGGTCTCCATGATCGACCGCAGGCCTCTGGCGCCGGTCTTGCGCTCGATCGCCTTGTTTGCGATCGCGGACAGCGCATCGTCGGTCATCGAAAGCCGCACATCCTCCATCTCGAACAGCTTTTGATACTGCTTCACCAGCGCGTTCTTCGGCGCCGTCAGGATCTGTATCAGCGCATCCTCGTCCAGATCCGTCAGCGTCGCCACCACCGGAAGGCGGCCGACAAATTCTGGGATCAAACCGAATTTCAACAGATCGTCCGGCTCCACCTCGCCAAGAAGCTCGCCCACCAGACGCTCGTCAGGACCAGCAACCTCGGCCCCGAAACCCATCGAGCGCTGCCGGCCGCGATTGCCGATGATCTTGTCCAGACCCGCAAACGCACCGCCGCAGATGAACAGGATGTTGGTCGTGTCCACCTGCAGGAATTCCTGCTGCGGATGCTTCCGCCCGCCCTGCGGCGGGACGCTGGCGACCGTGCCCTCGATGATCTTCAGCAGCGCCTGCTGCACGCCCTCGCCCGAGACGTCCCGCGTGATCGACGGGTTCTCCGACTTCCGCGAAATCTTGTCCACCTCGTCGATATAGACGATCCCGCGCTGCGCCCGCTCAACATTGTAATCCGCCGCCTGCAGCAGCTTCAGGATGATGTTCTCGACATCCTCGCCGACATAGCCGGCCTCCGTCAGCGTCGTCGCATCCGCCATGGTGAACGGCACATCCAGCGTGCGCGCCAGCGTCTGCGCCAAAAGCGTCTTGCCGCAGCCGGTCGGACCCACCAAAAGAATATTCGACTTCGCAAGCTCGACCTCGCCGCCCTTCGAGCCATGCGCAAGACGCTTGTAGTGATTGTGAACCGCCACCGACAGGACACGCTTCGCCTGGTTCTGACCAATCACATAGTCGTCCAATACGCCCTTGATCTCCTGGGGCGTCATGATCGTGGGACCCGACGCGCGCCGGCTCTTGCGATCTTCTTCCTTGATAATATCGGCGCAAAGCTCGACGCATTCATTGCAGATGAACACGTTCGGCCCGGCGATCAGCTTGCGAACCTCATGCTGACTCTTGCCGCAGAAAGAGCAATAGAGGGTCGATTTCCCGCCGCTGTCGCTGGACTCCATATTTGGCTCCCATCAAATTATCGGCGACCGAAGCCACCATAGTCCCGACTAGGGCTAGCCTCAAACCAACCACGCCAGCCGTCACCCGGTCAAGTCCACATAAGCTGCCAAGAGCGACTTCTTAACATGCCTGTCGGGATTTTGAAGTCGCCATGCATCAATCTTTGCCAACCCCTTCAAGCGGATAGGCTTATCACCGGCGTGAGGACATCGCGAAGCCTAGATATAAAGATGGTTGAGCAAGAGCGCAGCGACTAGCCCATCACAGGAATTGGCCTCAGCCTCAACCCGGGCCGGAGCCGATCATGACGTTCGCAGACCAAGCATGGAGCGCGCCTCGGCAGGTGTCGCGACACTTCCTCCCAAGGCCTCGACCAGAGTAACCGCACGTTCGACCAGAATTGCGTTCGAGGGCGCAAACACCCCCTTTTCGATATAGAGATTATCCTCCAGCCCGACCCGCACATGACCGCCGAGAAGCGCCGATTGGGCAACGATCGGAAATTCCATCCGGCCGATGCCCATCGCAGCCCAGCGCGCATTATCGGGCAGCTGTGATCGTGCGAACATCAAAGCTTCAGGCGTTCCGGGAAATCCATATTGAATGCCGAGCACCAACTGAAACAAGGGTGGCTCTGCCAGCACACCATCGGCGATCAGCTGCCGGGCCAAGCGAATATCGCCTGAATCGAACACTTCCAGTTCCGGCAGAACGCCTGCTTCCCGGATGGCATTGCCCATCACCGCGAGATGAGCCGGCGTATTGATCACCGCTGAACTTCCGAACCACATAGTATTGAAATCGAGGGTGCAGATTTCGGGTTTCAGGGTCACGATATGCTCGACCCGTTTTTCCGGCGCCATCAAGGTGCTGCCGTCCGCCGCGATGCGCGGGTCGTCATCGCCTGGGATGAAGCGGCTGCCGGGACCGCCGGTGAGATTGATCACCAGGTCCGTGTCGCTCTCGCGAATGCGATCCACCACCTCCCGATAGAGATCGAGCGCCATGCTGGGGGCGCCGGTTTCGGGATCGCGGACATGGAGATGGGCGACGGCGGCACCGGCTTTCGCGGCGTCGATCGCCGAGACCGCAATTTCCTCCGGCGTGATCGGCAAGCCCGGATGCTGGTCAGGTCTGGTGATGCTGCCCGTAACCGCACAGGTGATGATGGTTTTATGTGACATGGTTCTTATCTCCCTCGACCAGATAGAATCCGCACCGGCCCGCTCCCCCGCCCAGCCACCCGATATTGTCCGGTACGCTGTCAGGTGGCTGGACGGGGAGCGGGCCGGTGCCGGCAATCTAGCTGCTAACCAAGAGCCTCGGCGATGCCGGCAGGCGTCGGAACGACGCTGACATTCGCGGCCTCCAGGGCTGACTTTTTCGAAGCATAGCTGCCGCGGTTGCCGATGACGATGGCGCCGGCATGGCCCATTTTCTTGCCTGGCGGAGAAGCGGCACCGGCGATGAAGGCGGCGATCGGCTTTTTCATGCCTGCCGCATACTCGGCCGCGTCTTCTTCCATGGTGCCGCCGATTTCGCCCACCAGCACGATCGCCTCGGTGCCCTCGTCCTGATCGAGAAGACGCAGCGCATCGCCGGTGGTGGTGCCGATGATCGGATCACCGCCAATGCCGACGAAGGCGGATATGCCGAAGCCTGCCTGCACCAGGTTCAGACAGACCAGTGTGCCGAGCGAGCCGGAGCGGGAGACCACGCCGACCTTGCCGGGCTTGAACACCCGCTCGTTGAAGGCTGGCATGAAGCCGGTGAAGCATTCGCCCGGCGTAACCGCACCTGCCGTATTAGGGCCCAGGACCTGCGCTCCAGCATCTTCGGCGGCGGCCAGCACATACATCACGTCCTGGACCGGCACATGCTCGGTCAGGATGACGAGTTTCTTGATGCCTGCCTCGATCGCATCGAGAGCGGCGGCCTTCATGCCCATCGGCGGGATGAACAGCACCGAAACATCGATGCTCGCTCCAAGATCAGCGACGTCGCTCGCGGCTTCGACCGCCGAGCCCCAGACCGGCAGGTCCAGATGGGTCGTGCCCGCCTTCTTCGGGTTGACGCCGCCGATGATCGTGGTGCCGTAATCCCGCATCTGCCCGGCCCAGAAGGTGCCCTGCTTACCGGTGATCCCCTGGATCAGGACCCGTTCATGCTGCCGAACGATCATTTCGCCGCCTCCACCGCGGCACGCACCGCATCATCCATCAGGTCGAACGGCTCAATCCCCAGTTTTTCCCTGACCATGGCAATCGCCTCGTCCTCGCCGGTGCCATGGATCGAAAAGGAAACCGGCAGGCTCGGCTTGATCTCGTCCCAGGCCTCAAGCAGCCCCTCCACCATCACGTCGGTGCGGGCAAAGGCGCCGCAGAAGTTGATGAGAAGGCTCTTGACGTTCGGGTTGGCCAGCACGACCTCGAGCGCCGGCTTACCGAGCGTGTAGGCATCGCCGCCGATTTCGAGAAAATTCGCAGGCTCGCCGCCATAGTGACGGATCGCATCCATGGTGGTCATGGTGAGCCCGGCGCCATTGGCAAGAACGCCGACACTGCCGTCAAGCTCGATATATTTGAGACCATGGGCCTTGGCCTGCGCTTCCAGCTCGGTCAGCTTCTCCGGCACGCCTTGCCTGGCAAGCTCGACGCGCCTGGCAGCCCCCGAATCGTCCAGAGTGAACTTGCAGTCCAGCGCGATCAACTCGTTGTCTTTGGTTAGCACCAGCGGGTTGATCTCGATCATCTCAGCATCATTGACCCGATAGGCGTCATAGAGCTTGAGGAACATGTCGACCAACGCTTCCTTCTGATCGTCGAGATCCAGGAGGCCGAGAATATGCTCCAAAAGCTCGTCGTCGACACCGTCCCTGATGTCGATCGGCAAATGCGCCATCTTGTCGGGGTGAGCGGCCGAGATCTCCTCGATATCCATGCCGCCTTCGGTGGAGAAGAGGATCAGCGGCCCCTTGGTTTCCTGGTGGTTCAGGATCGCGGCATAGAACTCTCTTGCGATCGGTACCTGCGCTTCCACCAGCACCTTCTCGACGTCATGCTCGCCGATGGTCATGCCGAGGATGTCCTTGGCAGCCGCCTCCGCCTCCTTGGGCGTGCCGGCAAGCTTGATCCCGCCGGCCTTGCCGCGCTTGCCGGTGGGCACCTGCGCCTTGACCACCGAAGGACCGATGGCGACGGCCGCTTCACGGACCGATTTTATATCGTGGCAAAGCCTTCCCGGCGGCACCGTGATTCCGGCGGCTGTCAGGAGCGGCTTGGCGGCATGTTCCTCGAAGTTCATTGACCGTATTTTTCCCAATATTTGCCGAACAATTCGGCTTCCGCGGGCTTGTCCTCGGCAATCGACGTGACCAGGTGGGTGATGTTGATGAAGTGCGAATAGTTCAGGTTTTCGGTAATCGAATTACCGCCCCAGCTGCCGCAGCCCATGGAGAGCGTGAACGGCAAACCGGTATCGAAGCCGCCGCCATTGGCAAAGGTGTGCGCCTGGTTCACCAGAACCCGCACCACCGCCATGTCCTCGGCGAGTTCCCGCGCCCGCTCCAGCCGGTTGGTATGCAGGCCGAGCGAATGGCCCTTGCCCTGAAACTCCAGAATCTCACCGGTGATCTGCTTGGCATGGGCGAAATTACGGGCGCGGTAAACCGTCAGCACCAGCGACAGCTTCTCACCGGAAAGCGGGTGAGCAGGGCCCACACCCGTTTCTTCCACCATGAAGTAGCGAGCGCCGCTGGCCTCATTGGAGAGCTCGAACACATCGGCGAGGACACTTGCATCCTGCGCGATCACCTTACGGTTCAGTTTGCCGTCGACCCAGAGCCGGTCCACCAGCCGCCGGCCCTCCTCGCCGGTCGCCAGATACCCCCCTGCCCGCCCCAGCGCCTGCAGGGCGGCATCATAGACCTCGTCGACGATGACGACGCTGTTCTCGGACGAGCAGCTCGTTGCATTGTCGAAGATCTTGGAGGCGGTGATCTTTTCAGCCGCATCATCCAGGTCCGCCGTCTCGTCGATGATCACCGGCACATTACCGGCGCCGACGCCGATCGCCGGCGTGCCGCTGGAATAGGCTCCCCGGACATTGTTCTGGGAGCCGGTGCAGACGATCAGGTCGGCAGCGGCCATCAGGGCCTTGGTGCGCTCGCGATCGACCGGCGCCGGAATGATCTGCACCAGGTCGCCTGGAGCGCCGATTTTTTCCAACTCCGCACGCATCCCCGCAACGGTCGCGGCCGTCGCCGCATAGCCGGCGGGCGATGGCGCTATGATCACGGCATTGCCGCCCTTCACCGCCATCATCGCCTTGTTGACCGGCGTCGCGGCGGGGTTGGTGGACGGCGTGATCGCCGCGACCACCCCGATGGGCTTTCCATATTTGACCAGGCCAAGCTCCGGCAGGTCCTCGATGACCCCTGTGGTTTTCACCCGCAGCAGGTCGCGCAGCGTGCCGAAGGTCTTTCGCTGGTTTTTTGTAACTTTGTCCGCGACATTGCCGAGGCCTGTGCTCTCAACGGCCAGTTCGGCCAGACGCAGCGCATTTTCGGGCTTGTAGATCGACCAGGCCAGCGCGGTGACCGCCTCGTCGATCGCCTCCTGGCTGGTGTTGTCGAATGTCTCCATCGCCGCGCGGCCGCGCGCCACCAGATCGGCGATGATGGTTGCGGCGTCATTGCTGTCGGGCCGCTCGAGCACGGTCGCGTTCATGGTCACCTCGTCGTCGTGTCAGCGTCAAGTAAGGCATCGGCCGCTGGCCGGCGGAACTGGCTTACGATATTCCAGATCAGGGTGATGATCGCCACCGTCAAGAGCAGGCCTGCAATCGGGCGGGTAAAAAGAGCGAGCGGCTCGTAGTTCAGGAGTTGCATCGACTTGGTAAAGCTGCTCTCGCCAAGCTTGCCGAGGATCAGCCCCATCACGATGCCGGCAACCGAATAGCCGGAGCGCCGCAGCAGAAACCCGATGATGCCGGCCAGATACATCACCCAGATATCGACCGTGAGGTTGCGAAGCGCGTAGGCGCCGATGGTCGCGATCAACAGGATGGCTGGGGCGAGGAGATGGAACGGAATGCGCAGGAGATGCACCACGGTCTTGGTCTGGATATAGCCGAGACCAAGGATCGCGACATTGGCGAAGAACATGGCAGCGAACACCACCCAAACCAGCTCCTTGGAGGTGATGAACACCAGGGGGCCGGGTTCCATGCCGTGGATCTGGAACACCCCCATCATCATCGCGGTGAGCGCGCCGCCGGGAAGGCCGAGCGCCAAAAGCGGGATCATCGCCGCGCCCGTGGCTGAATTGTTGGCCGTCTCGGAGGCGACCACGCCGCCAAGCTCGCCCTTGCCGAACTTGCCCTTGGGATTCCAGCGAACGGTTTCATTGTAGCTGAGGAAGGCCGCCAGCACCGCACCGATTCCCGGCAGAATACCGGCAAAAAAACCGATCACCATCGAGCGCAGCACGGTGAATTTCAGGCGCCAGAATTCGAGGAAGCTGGGAAGGCTCAGCTCGACCTTCCGCATCTGGCTGCCGCCCGCCAGGCTTTTCGCCCCTTGGGTAAAGACCTCGGCGACCGCGAACAAGCCGAGCACCACGGGGATGAAGTGGATGCCGGCGAGCAGGTAATAAGTGCCGAAATTGTAGCGGGCGACGCCGTCGGCAGGATCGGAGCCTATGGTGGCGATCAGGAGGCCGAGGGACACCGAGAGCAGCCCCTTCCAGAGGTCGGCCGCGCCGACCGAGGCGGAAACCGCAAGACCGAAGCAGATCAGCGCGAAAATCTCGGGCGGGCCGAAAGCGCGCACCGCCCAGCCGGCGATGGTCGGCGTTGCGGTCATCATCAGAACGGCGGAGCAGATGCCGCCGATGGCCGAGCAGATGACGGCGGCACCGATCGCTTTCGCGGCCTCGCCGTTCTGGGTCATCGGGTAGCCGTCGAAGGCGGTGGGCGCGTTCTCCGGGGAGCCTGGAATGTTGAACAGGATCGCCGTGATCGCGCCGCCGAAAACACCGGCGCAATAGATCACGGAATAAAGCATGATCGCATGGGTCGGGCTCATCGCCGCCGTGAAGGGAAGAATGACAGCGCCCAGCGTCAGCATGTTGATGCCGGGAATGGCGCCGAACAGCATGCCGCCCAGAAGACCGCCCGCGAAGATCATGATCCCCACCGGATCGGTGAAGAGGGTGGCGGTGCCTAGCCAGAAATCATCCATATCGCCGCCTCACCGGATCGCCGTCAGGAGCCAGTTGTTGATGTCGTAAAAGCCTGGCCAATTGCCGACCGGCAAAGCCACGTAAAAGAGTTTCGCGAAGATTAGATTGATCAGGAAAAGGATGATCGCGGCCGTTGCGAGGATGACGCCCCATCGCCGTTCGCCGACGTAAAGCAGGAGTGCGACGAGAAAAAAAGGCGTGGTCAGATAAAAGCCCGTGCGCGGCAGCAGCCAGGCATAGACCAGTGGAATCAGAAAGAGACCGAGGGAGCCGAGAAACGATCCGCCCTCACTCTCATCCTTGGTAAGCGCTGTGCGCCCCGCCTCTGCATCCCGGTAGCGCACACCCGCATGAACCAGGGCCGCAATGGCCATCAGCAGAATGACGGCACGGGGCCAGCTTGCGGCACCCCACTTATAGGTCCCGGCCTCGTCCGCAAACTCGAAGCTTAGCCCGAACGCGACCAGGGACAGGGTCAGCCAGAAGCCAAGCTCGGCCAGAATCGTCGCTTTCGAACTCATGATGATGTCGATTCAGATGTCATGATTCACCGGACCGCAGGGGTGATGATCATCGCCGACGACCAGCACCCCTGCCAAGTTCAGGTAGCGGATCCTATCCGCCCGCTCCGTCGCCTACTCGATCAAGCCGATCTCTTTATAGACGGCGGTGTAGGTATCGATCGCAGCGTTGATCAGATCCCTGGAACCGGCGGTGTCGCGATAGCTGTCGATCAGGGTCATATATTTGCTTTCGTTGAACTCCTGAAAGCTCGCCGAGTCGAACCCTTCCTTGCAGACCGCCTCGAGATAGCGCTTCCGGTCGTCGGCCACGTCCGGATGAATGTAAAAGCCGCGGAAACGAAGGAGCGCTTCGAAATCGGCACCGGCCTCGACATGAGTAGGCACGTCAGCGAAGGCGCCCGGACGCTCCGGGTAAATCGAGAGGATCGGCACCATCTGGCCCGCATCCAGGAAGCTCCTGACATCACCCGGCTGCTCGAACAAAGCATCCACCTGGGCGCCGATCAGACCGGCATAGCGCTCGGCCGGCTTGTCGAAGGCAATCTGGTTGGTTTCGAAGCCGAGCGCCTGCTCGATCTTCAGCATGTTAATGCGTTCCATCGAGCCGAGATTGCCGACATTGGCAATCGAGACCTGATTGTCCTTGGCATAGGCGACGAAGCTTTCCCAGTCGCTGAAGCGATCGTCATCGGGGCGGATGTAGATCTGCGAGAACGTGACCTGCGCCATGCAGAGCGGTTCCCAATCGGTGCCCGGGTTTTCCTTGAGCTTGCCGGAGACATGGTTGGTCACGGCATCGTCGATCGATTCCAGGAGCGTATAGCCGTCCGCCGGCGCCGTCATGAAGTCGGGCACGGCCGCCATGCCGCCGCCGCCCGGCTTGTTGACCACCTGGACCGGCTGGCCAAGCGCCTCTTCCATGGACGCCGCCATAGCGCGGGATAGCTGATCCGAGCCGCCGCCGGCACCATAGGGTACGATCATGGTCAGCGGGCGTTCCGGAAAGTCGGCTGGCTTCTCCTGCGCGAATGCCGGCAGGGCCGCAGCGGTCATCGCCAGGACTGACAGTGAAACTCGTTTCCACATTGTGACTCTTCCCTCTTGCTTCTTTTTCGGTGCCGCTGTTGATTTTTCGGAATCTGACGGCTCATTAAAGTGAACCAACACTGGCCCAAGCCATGCCGCCGTGCAAGAGATCCTGGCGGTGCATTTCGTACCGGAAGGCGCTTTGTCGCTGCCGGCTGTGCAGTCGGCGTTGATATCCAGCCCGATGCACCCCAAATCTTGGTTCTGACCAAGACGTCGGTTTTGGCTGTCCTGATCACGGATAGGGAAGAAATACGATGGCGACCGCGACCTTTGGTGCCGGGTGTTTTTGGGGTGTGGAAGCGGCGTTCCGGCGCGTGCCCGGTGTCGTCTCGACCGCCGTAGGCTATGCTGGCGGCGCTACCGAAAACCCCAGCTACGAGATGGTCTGCACCGGCAAGACCGGCCATGCCGAGGTCGTTCAGGTCGAGTTCGACGAGGACAAGGTGGGCTATGACCAGCTCCTGGACATCTTTTGGGCGGAACACGACCCGACCCAGATGAACCGTCAAGGGCCGGATATCGGCACGCAATACCGCTCCGCCATCTATTTTCACGATGCCGAGCAGGAGGAAGAAGCCAAAGCGTCGCTTGCCCGGCTGGAAGCTTCGGGCATCCACCGCGGCGCCATCGTCACCGAGATCACGCCGGCATCCACCTTTTGGAAAGCCGAGGACTATCACCAGCAATATCTGGAAAAACGCGGCCTCGCGCACTGCCTATTGCCTTAGAGGCCGTCTGCAGCAGGACCGCATGAACGCTATCGCTATTTGCCGTGATATAGCTTTCAGGTTTATACGTCGAAATGATCGACGGACCGGATTATCCTCAAGAGCAGCAAGCATTTCGAATATTGGATAGAAAATAAGGACATTACCGTGGCAGAGGGAAAGTATGAGGGCTTGAAGGCCCTCGGTTCCGTTCTGGCGGGGCTGGGCGGATTGGCGGCGCTCATTACCGTTGCCTTGAGTTTTTGGCAGGAAAAGCCAGCCAATGCACCGATTACACCAACACCAACCGCAACGACCCAACCCACCAAAGAGAACCAGGATAGCGTCACCACTTCGACAGCGTCGACTGGGACGTCCGCCAATTCCAACGAAGTCCCCAATGTCGTTGGCAGGGAGCGATTTTTCGGCACCTGGGCCGGCGCCTATGGGCTCGAGCAATATACGATCACTTATCTCGAAGACGGTACCTATCAGCAGCGCACCGACTATGTCCTGCTCGGCAAAACCGTGCATACGTCGGGTGTTTGGTCTTTCGACGACCCGAATTTTTCGATTAAGGTAAGGTCGTCCTCGGACCCTTTCATAATACCCGTGGGCTACGCGGTTTATGGTCAGGTGCTGGAGTCGTCGCAACACAGCTTCGTCGTTCAAACCCAACTCATCCCGGGGCTTACCATGGTCAGACAATGACGATGCCTCGGGCAGACCGATGAGGATCGGGCAAAGAGTCTGTCGACAAGATAGATTTGGAGCCGTCCGAAGCAAAACCCTCGACTTTTTGGCCCGAACCACCCACTTATTCGCCGCGAGGTGGTTGCGTCGCGTGACACATCTGATTATAAGGCATTTGCTTCAGGTCGGCCGAGCACCTGACAGCTTGGCACGACGAACGGAGTTTCCCATGTCGAAGCTTAAGACTAAGCGTGCGGCAGCGAAGCGTTTCCGCTTCACTGGCACGGGCAAGATTACCCGGAACAAGGCCTATCATCGCCATCAGCTTACGCACAAGGCGAAGAAGGTGAAGGTTGGTCAGCGTGGATCCGTTGTGGTTGCCGATGGCGATGCCAAGCTGATCAAGCGCATGCTCCCCTATGGCGGCTAGCGCCTGACAGGTGCTGGTCGATCGGGGTTTGAGAGCAGCATTGAAATCTCAGCTCGCGATAGCGTTACAAAGTTAAAGGTAGAGAACGATGGCACGGGTAAAACGAGGCGTAACCAGCAAGGCGCGACATAAGAAAGTCATTGCGCTTGCCAAGGGTTATCGCGGCCGCAGCAGCAACTGTTTCCGCATGGCGATCAACCGGGTCGAGAAGGGGCTGCAATATGCCTATCGCGACCGGCGGGTGAAGAAGCGGAATTTCCGCTCTCTCTGGATCCAGCGGATCAACGCCGCGGCCCGCGAGCAGGGCATGACCTATGGCCGGCTGATGCACGGCCTGAAGTCGGCCGGCATCGAGATCGACCGCAAGGTCCTG
Source organism: Geminicoccaceae bacterium (assembly GCA_965204405.1). GTDB lineage: Bacteria > Pseudomonadota > Alphaproteobacteria > Geminicoccales > Geminicoccaceae > JANQPX01. The sequence goes on along the minus strand of CBDBEN010000005.1, from coordinate 596,394 downwards.
GCTGATATCGCGGTACGCGATGCTGCGGCGTTTAGTAGCTTGGCCAAACAGGCCCAGACCGCCCTGGAAAACTGAGGAGCTAATCATTATCAGTTTCTGGGGTGGATAAGGGGCCAAGCGGCCCCTTTTTTGCTGGTTCCAGGCGGACATTGATCTACCCACTTCGATGAATGAGATGAGACGGCCGATGATGGAGATGGCAAGTAAGGAACTGAGCGCTTCCGGCGAGATCGACATCGATCGCCTGGAGGCCGGCTTGCTCGCGGAAATCGATGAGGCCGGCGAACTCGACGCGCTCGAACAGATCCGGGTCACCGCGCTGGGCAAGAAAGGCCGGATCACCGCGCTCACCAAATCGCTCGGCAAGCTCGATCCCGAGACGCGCCGCGCCACCGGACAGCGCTACAATCAGGTCAAGCAGGCCGTTGCCGAGGCGATTGCCGAAAGGCGGGAGGCCCTCGAAGCCAAGGCGCTCGACACCCAGCTCCTGACCGAGACCCTGGACGTCTCCCTGCCGATCCGTCCGGAGCAGATGGGGCGCATCCATCCGGTCAGTCAGGTGACCGAGGAACTGATCGCGATTTTCGGTGAAATGGGCTTCCGCGTTGCCGAGGGACCGGACGTCGAAGACGACTTCAACAACTTCTCCGCCCTCAATATCCCGCCCGAGCACCCGGCTCGGCAGATGCAGGACACCTTCTATCTGGAGGCGGAGAAGAGCAACATGCCGCTCGTGCTCCGTACCCATACCTCGCCGGTGCAGATCCGAACGATGCTGGCGGGACCGCCGCCCTACCGGATCATCGCGCCCGGGCGCACTTATCGCTGCGATTATGACCTGACCCACACGCCGATGTTCCATCAGGTGGAAGGGCTCCTGATCGACCGGCGTACCCATATGGGCCATCTGAAGGGCTGCCTTACCGATTTCGTGCGTACCTTCTTCGAGCGGGACGATATCCCCGTTCGTTTTCGCCCCTCCTATTTCCCGTTCACCGAGCCTTCGGCGGAAATGGACATCGGCTGCAAGCGCACCGCCGATGAGCTGATCATCGGCGAGGGCGACGACTGGCTGGAAATCCTCGGCTGCGGCATGGTTCACCCCAATGTGCTGCGTGCGGTCAATGTCGATCCCGAGGTCTGGCAGGGCTTCGCCTTCGGCATGGGCATCGATCGGATCGCCATGCTGAAATACGGCATCCCGGATCTGCGCACCTTCTTCGAGGCCGATCTCCGCTGGCTCCGCCATTACGGCTTCGGTGCGATCGACGTGCCCACCACCTATGGGGGGCTGTCCCGATGAAGTTCACGGTCCCATGGCTGAAAGAGCATCTGGAAACCGAAGCGCCGGTCGAGCAGATCGTCGACAAGCTCACCTCGCTCGGGCTCGAGGTCGACAGTGTGCAAAACCGCGGCGCCGATCTCTCGGCTTTCGTGGTGGCGGAACTGACCGCCGTGCGCCGGCACCCGGATGCCGAGCGCTTGAACCTCTGCACGGTAGATACCGGCAAGAACCAGCTCGAGGTGGTCTGCGGCGCACCCAATGTTCATGTCGGGATGAAGGCGGTGTTCGCCGCCGTCGGCACGGTCATTCCAGAAAGCGGCCAAGCGCTGAAGCGTGCCAAGATCCGCGGCGTCGAGAGCAACGGCATGCTGTGCTCTGCGCGCGAACTGCTCCTCGGCGAGGATCACGACGGCATTATCGAGCTTGATGCGGGCGCCCCGGTGGGCAGGCCCGCCTCGGAGGTGCTGGCGCTCGAAGGGCCGGTGATCGACATCGACATCACCCCGAACAGGAGCGATTGCTTCGGCGTGCTCGGCGTGGCGCGCGAACTGGCAGCCGGCGAGCTCGGCCGTTTGATCAGCCGGGACACCAGCCCGGTGCCGAGCCAGTTCGACAGCGATCTCGAGATCACTCTCGATTTTCCCGAAGGGCATGAAGCCGCCTGTCCGCTCTTCGTCGCACGCGAATTTCGTGGGGTCACGAACGGTCCTAGTCCTGCCTGGCTGCAGGAACGGCTAACCGCGATCGGCCTCAGGCCGATTTCGACCCTGGTCGACATCACCAACCTTTTGACCTACGACCTGGGCCGGCCTCTGCACGTTTTCGATGCGAACAAGCTTGAAGGCCGGCATCTCAGCCTTCGTTTCGCCAAGCAAGGTGAGACGCTTGCCGCCCTCGACGGCAAGACCTACGAGCTCGAGAACAGCATGACCGTGATCGCCGATGGATCCGGGCCGGAGGCGCTCGGCGGCATCATGGGCGGCGAGCCCACCGGCTGCACCGAGGAGACCACGGACGTCATTCTGGAAATCGCCCTCTTCGATCCGATTCGCACGGCGGCAACCGGCCGCAAGCTCGGCATCGAAAGCGACGCCCGCACCCGTTTCGAGCGCGGTCTCGATCCGCAGATGGTGGTGGCGGGCGCTGAATATGCCACCCGGCTCATCCTCGAGCTTTGCGGCGGCGAGGTCGGCCAACTCGTCACGGCCGGCACGATCCCCGGCCCCCGCGAACCGTTCAACTTCCGCCTCAATCAGCTCGAACGCCTTGCCGGCATCACCCTCGATGTCGAGGTGGTCGAGACCCGTTTGGAACGGCTCGGTTTCCTGGTCGAGATCATCGACGACGAGACGCTCAAGCTGACCCCGCCCTCCTGGCGCCATGACGTGCGCATGGAGGCGGATATCGTCGAGGAGCTGGCGAGGCTGCAGGGCTATGACCGCATTCCACCCATGCCGGTTCGCCGGACGACGGCGGTGAGCGAGCCGATCCTGGCGCCGGAACAACGCATGCGCTCGATCGCCAGACGCACCCTGGCCGCGCGCGGCATTTCGGAAGCGGCGACCTGGTCGTTCGTCGAACCTGCGCTTGCCAGGCGCTTCGGCAATGACGGCATCCGGCTTCGCAACCCGATCAACTCCGAGCTTTCCGTGCTCCGGCCAAGCATTCTCCCGAACCTCTTGACCGCAGCCGGGCGCAACCTCAATCGCGGTACGGAGAGTGTCGCTCTGTTCGAATCCGGGCCCCGCTTTCTCGGCACCCAGCCGGGCGAGCAGGAAGTCGCGATCGGCGGCATTCGCGTCGGCCCCAATCATGAGCGCCATTGGTCGATGACCGCCCGCGCCGTGGATGTCTACGATGCCCGCGCCGATGCCGTTGCCGTCCTCCATGCTTGCAAAGTGAATCCCGAAGGGTTGCGCGTGGTTGCCGAGGGACCGGACCACTATCACCCCGGCCGCAAGGGGCGATTGATGCTCGGGCCGAAAACCGTGCTTGCCGAATTCGGCGAGATCCACCCCCGCATCGTCAAGATGCTGGACCTGGAAACACGGGCAGTCGGGTTCGAGGTGTTCCTGGATCGCCTGCCCAAGCCGAAAGTCAAGAAATCCTGTGCCCGGCCGACCATGAAATGGTCGTCCTTCCCGCCGGTGGATCGGGACTTTGCTTTCGTGGTGGAAAAGGACGTCACCGCGGAAAGCCTGCTGAACGCGGTCAAGGGCGCCGAACGGTCGCTGATCCGCGACGTGTCGCTGTTCGATATCTATGACGGCCCCGGCCTTGAGGACGGAAAAAAGTCACTGGCTGTTGCCGTTCGTCTGCAATCGATCGACCGCACATTGTCGGAGACCGAAATTGAGGCCACGGTCAAAAAGATCACGGCGGCGGCAACCAAAGCCACCGGCGCAACCCTCCGTGCCTGAGCGGTGTGGCACCGACCGCCGAGGGGCGCCGCCTTGACCGGATCTCGTTTTCCTGTGGGTTGCCTTCGTTCTGTTAACTTGACCGGATCACGATGACCGATCTCGCCCAAATCCGTAACTTCTCGATCATCGCGCATATCGACCACGGCAAATCGACCCTCGCCGACCGCATTATCGAGCTTTGCGGCGGCCTTGAAGCGCGGGAAATGTCCAAGCAGGTCCTGGACAGCATGGAGCTGGAGCAGGAGCGGGGCATCACCATCAAGGCCCAGACCGTCCGCCTGGCCTACCAGGCCAGGGATAACAAGATTTACCATTTGAACCTCGTCGATACGCCGGGTCATGTGGACTTTTCCTACGAGGTCAGCCGCAGCCTGCGCGCCTGCGAGGGATCCTTGCTCCTGGTGGATGCAACGCAAGGCGTCGAGGCGCAGACGCTGGCCAATGCCTATCAGGCGATCGATGCCGACCACGAGATCCTGCCGGTTCTGAACAAGATCGACCTGCCCGCCGCTGAGCCGGAACGGATCAAGGCGCAGATCGAGGAGATCATCGGCATCGAAGCGGAAGATGCACTCGCCGTTTCGGCCAAAACCGGCGTCGGCGTCGATGACGTGCTGGAAGCGATCATCACCCAACTGCCGCCGCCCAAAGGCGATCCCGCCGAGCCTTTGAAGGCTTTGGTGGTGGATAGCTGGTATGATGCCTATCTCGGCGTGGTCACCCTGATCCGGGTACGCGAAGGCCGTATCGCCAAGGGTCAGAAGGTCCGGATGATGGGGACGGGGGCTGCCCATCAGGTGGACCGTGTGGGTGTGTTCACCCCCAAAGCGACGCCCGTCGATCAACTCGGTCCAGGCGAAATCGGCTTCATCACCGCCAGCATCAAGGACATCGCCGATGCCCGCGTCGGCGACACCATCACAGACGATCGAAAACCGGCAGACGAGCCCCTTTCCGGCTTTCGCCCGAGCCAGCCCGTAGTCTTCTGCGGCATGTTCCCGACCGATGCCGCCCAGTTCGAGGATCTCCGCGAGGCCCTTGGCCGTCTTCGCCTGAACGATGCCAGCTTCGAGTTCGAAACCGAACATTCCGGCGCCCTCGGCTTCGGCTTCCGCTGCGGATTTTTGGGACTGCTTCACCTCGAAATCATTCAGGAGCGCCTGTCGCGCGAGTTCGATCTCGACCTGGTGATCACCGCCCCCAGCGTTGTCTACAAGCTCGAAAAAACCGACGGCGAGCGGATGGAGCTGCACAATCCCGCCGACATGCCGGACCCGACGCAGATTGCCCAACTCGAAGAACCCTGGATCAAGGCCACCATCCTGGTGCCGGACGACCATCTGGGCTCGGTACTCTCGCTCTGCACCGAAAAGCGCGGCATCCAGCAGGAACTCACCTATGTCGGCTCCCGTGCGATGCTGGTCTACCGCCTCCCCCTCAACGAGGTGGTCTACGACTTCTACGATCGTCTGAAGTCCTACAGCCGCGGCTATGCCAGCTTCGACTACCAGCTCGATGGCTATGATCCGGCCGAGCTGGTCAAGCTCTCGATCCTGATCAATGGCGACCCGGTCGACAGCCTCGCCCTCGTGGTCCACAAAACCATGGCCGAAGCCCGCGGCCGCGCGCTTTGCGTCCGGCTCAAGGAACTGATCCCGCGCCAGATGTATCAAGTAGCGCTTCAGGCCGCGATCGGCGGCAAGGTGATCGCGCGCGAAACCGTGAAAGCCTTCCGGAAAGACGTTACGGCGAAATGCTACGGCGGCGACGTCTCCCGAAAACGGAAACTTCTGGAAAAACAAAAAGCCGGCAAGAAACGCATGCGCCAGATCGGCAAGGTCGAAATCCCCCAGGAAGCCTTCCTCGCCGCCCTGAAAATGGACAACAACTAGCGGTGCGGCCGCAGCGTGGACGTGGCTCTGCGTTTGCCTCAACCTGCTGATATCAGACACTTATCGCTTTAGCGTCGCGGTCCCATCACTTACCCCGCCAACCGCCATTGTCAGATCCCCCCGATCTGGCTATGTTCCAGCGTTCCGAACCGCTTCCAACGGTTCGAAGAATGCCAGTCGGCGCTGTCGACATGGAGGGGTGGCCGAGCGGTTTAAGGCGCACGCCTGGAAAGCGTGTTGGGGTCCTGCCCCTCACGGGTTCGAATCCCGTCCCCTCCGCCAGCCATCCTCACGTATCTTATTGAAATCACTCGCACTTTGTTGATAGTTTCAATATCTTTGTACAATCCTCTGTACAAGAAGGCGTAAAAGGTAAACGGCAGTGGGAGTTCGCGAGCGGAGCGGACTTCATGCTTTCACCGATTCACGCGACGTCTTTCACTACCCCGAATGACCGCATCCATTCCCTCGACGGCTTGCGCGCGGTAGCGATCTCGATCGTCGTTGCTTCTCATTTCACGAAGATCGATAGCATTCCGGGCGGCTTCGGCGTCACGCTGTTCTTTGTGATCAGCGGAATCCTGATCACCCACCTCCTGCTTCGAGAGTTCGACCGCACCGGCAGCATCGATCTGCTCGCCTTCTACAGGCGGCGGTTTTTCCGTCTGATGCCAGCCATCGTCACGACGCTGATGGTCGTTGCGCTGATAGAGGGGCATGTCGGGAAAGACTGGATCGACTCCAAAAAAGCGCTCGCCTCCCTCTTCTTCCTGCAAAACTATCATCTGAACTGGAACCCGTTTTGGGGGCCGCTTAACCAGCATTGGAGCCTGGCCGTCGAGGAGCACTTCTACCTCCTGTTCCCGGCACTCCTTCTGTGGCTGGTGTCGACCGGGCGGCCGGTGGTTCGCGTTCTTCTTACGCTATGTCTGGCTTGCCTCGTTATCCGCACTGGCTACGTCCTGACGCTCGAGCTTGATGATAGCGCCATGCGGGAGCGCTCTACCACAGCTCCGAAACCCGGATGGACAGCATCCTCTTCGGCTGCATCGTGGCCGTGATGGCCCGCGGCGAGCTGCTGAAGCGCTACGCCGGGGTTCGGATGATCTTTGCGGCATTGGCGTTGATGGTGATCATCAAGGCCTATGGCGACGTGTCAACCTTCCGCGACACGATCAAGTTCACCCTGCAACCGCTCGTTTGTGTCTTTGCTCTGGCCGGCATTCTCTACGCCAAGCCTGGCCATCTCACCGGCCTCGCCCGATGGGTGCTCAATTGCCGCCTCATGATCTTCATCGGCCAAATCAGCTTCAGCCTCTATTTGCTGCACACGGCCATGAACCATCTTGCGGCGTCGTTCCTGCCTTGGGGGCCGCACGACTGGCAGGCATGGTTACCATCCCTCGCTTTGGCGCTTCTCACCTCCTGGGCCTGCTACAGGTTCGTCGAGCAGCCCATTATCAGGATCGGCAAGCGACCGATGCCTTGCCGCCGCGCTTCCTCTTTGCTGAAGGGAGCGTGAGCCATGGGACCTTTCACGCTCGGCATGATTGCCGCTCTCATCGCAGGCGGCATTCCCCTCGCCATCGTCATCTGGTTCGTTGACGCCGTAATCGACGGCACCTTGGCAAAACGAAGGCGGTGACGTGCCGGGACATCGCCGGTGGGACTGGTTCCAGGTCCTATCGGCAGTTTTGGCCATCGCCGGCTTTGCGGTCGCGGTGTATTTCTTCGGGATGATTGCGCTTGAGGTGGCGCGGTAGACGCGAGGGCGGCAGGATGCGAGCCTGCTGCCCTGCAAAAGCAATCGTTCACGCTATCCCCGCGAAAGCGGACCTTGATGAGCCTTCGCTGGTTCACACAATTGAACCACAGCTGTCTCCAGAACAAAGTTCTGGTACTGGGGGCGTTACGCCCTTTCATAGACGCACAATGACACCTACATTCAAAGTCAGACGGTCGAATTTAACCTAAGATAATGGGCGGCCTATGGAACACCTATTGGCGATTCTTATTATTGCGGTACTCATTATTCCTATAATTCGCCATTATTGGCGTTGGAGTCGATCAACATCCATATTTGAACGCGTATTCGAATTTATCACATTTAACGCAGCAACCATTATTGCACTAAAAGTAGCCTATTATTATTCCTGGATACTTGCAGTTCCTACGTGGATTGTACTCTTGTTTATTTTTGATATTTTTTGGGTGATACTTGAAGCGAGTTTTGGCCTCGCTAAACGCACCTTCTATACTTGTGTACAGAAAGCGGCTTAAGCCTGACTCTGTTGGCCATTTTCTGAAGGCAGCTTGTGGCACTCTTTGGGAACAAGCCTGGCGGCAGAAAATAGGCGGTTACCGACCGTCCCGCGGGGGGTTCCTGCTGGCGAGGCCGGTTTCGGCCGCTAAGCCCGCGCTCGGCGACGATGCTCCAATGCAACGGATTGACCGACTTTCGCCGCTAGAGCATTTCCTGGTCAGGTTTACGCATATCCAGCATGCCTGAAGTAGTTTGCACACTCGGTTTTGGAGAAGGTGTCGAGCGTTTTGCCGATCTGTTGTTGCAAACCGTCGATGGTGCGCGCGGCGGCGCTTCGTATCAGGGTTTTGAGTTTGGCAAACGCGTTTTCGATCGGGTTCAGGTCCGGAGAGTAGGGTGGCAGGTAGCAGAGTTGGGCGCCGGCTTTTTGGAGAATGTCACGAACGCCGGCGACTTTGTGGGCGGGCAGATTGTCCATGACCACGATGTCGCCGTGCTTGAGCGTCGGCGCCAGGCAATGACGGAGATAGGTGAGGAACGCGACACCATCCATGGGACCATCGATTATCCAGGGCGCGTCGATGCCATCGACCCGAAGGGCGGCAATGAAAGTCAGCGTTTTCCAGTGGCCGTGGGGAACCGGGCTGACCAGACGTTCGCCGATCGGACAGCGACCATAGAGCCTCGTCATCTTCGTGGTGAAGCCAGTTTCATCGAGGAACACCAGCCGATCCGGGTCGATCCAAGGCTGAACGCGCCGCCAGGCCTCACGCCGTCTCCTGACGTCCGGACGATTCTGTTCCGCGGCGTGCGCGGTCTTTTTTTAAACGGATGCGGTTGCGCCACAAAAAGGTGTGAAGGCAGCTCTTGCTGACATGGATGCCGTCTGCCGCCAAGCGTTCGCCAATCTGCTTGAGCGTCAGATCCGGTTCATCGGCCACCAGCCGCAGAAGACGATCTTTGTGCGGCAAAAGCTTGGCCGGCGGATGACCATGCATCGGCTTGGCATTGACGCTGCCGGTCTCGCGCTTGCGCTGCACCCATTTGACCGCCGTCGATGCACTCACCTGAAGATGACGAGCTGCGGCGCGTGCCGAACTGCCGGCTTCGACAGCCTCGATCAGGCGTTCGCGTAAATCTAACGAGTAAGCTCGCGGCATGATCCCTCCCAACTCTGTTTGCTGGAAGAGAAACACATCAGGCCTGAACGTAACATCTTGATAGACAGAGATGATTCAATCTGTCGCGGAAGTGCTCTAGACGGAAGCGCCCAAAGATTCGGTCAGTGCGGCTCGTACATGGACGGCAGTCGTGTTGACGAACGTGAAACCGTCGCTTTCGAAGATGCTTTTTTCAGCATGCTCGGGAAAAGCCAAAGGGAGTTCCGTACACGCCAGCAAGACGGCCGTATCAGAAGAGTCTGAGACATGGCCCTCACACAGTTTGAGCAATTCGTTGCGTCCACGCGCTGTTCCCATCTGCTCAAATTCGACATCGATAAGAGATTGGATGAAATCGATCACGTCCTCGGGCAATCGATCGTTCGCACGCACGTCGTTTGCAGCGAGTGCAGATGAATACTCGTCACTGCGCATGGTGACGCTCGTTCCGAGCACCAGAGCTTTACGTGCGCCAGTGGTTTGGGTCGCTTTGGCCGTTTCCTCCAAAATGCTGATTACCGGCATATCTAAGCCATCGCGGATTGAATGCAGACGTGTGTGCGAGGTGTTGTTGGCGATGATGCCAAAGTCGCATCCCACCTGCTGAAGCCTCAGCAAGGCATTACGAAAGGCTGCGTCGTAGGCCGCCCAAGCTTCGTCCCGATCAGTTGGCTTTGCCCTCAGCTTTCGCGTCTCGTGCATGACCACCGATTCGATGGTCATTGGCGGTGTTGGATAAGGAAGGCCCGAACCCAGCTTTCTGAAATGCTCATTCGTCCAAGTGCATAGCAGGCGGTAGTATTCGACGGTGGACGGCCACGCTACGCCGCCGACGATGCCAATCTTCTTCATGTTCAATTCCTCGCGGAACGTCCACCCGGCTAGACTACAGCAGAGTACTGCACTGTGAAAACGAAGAGACGGCTTTTGGCAGGCACTGGGTTGCCCTGCTGGGCGCAGCGCCGCGTTCACAGTCTCGGATCAGTAAAGCCGCCCCTAACGAAGCTCAACGGCGGAAATGCTCCTCGTACTGGTCGATACCCTTTGGAATCTCACACCATTTTTGTGCCGAGCGCACAAAGACATGGCGGAACTGATGCGTCGCGACATCGATCCAAGACGGATCGTCGAAAGTTCCGCCTGCGATCGTGCGAATACCCGGCACCGCTTCCAGCATGAACCCGATGTTCGCTCCACAAGTCCAGCAGAAGTGCTGATCAAGCCATCGTCCTGATTCGTCCGAGACATGCCGATACGTCTTGAGCAGACCGTCCGACATCGTCACTTTCTCCAGCTTGAAAACCACTTCGATGCCGAACGCGCTGCCTGTTCGTCTTTGGCACCAAGCGCAATGGCAGATTGTGACACGTTCCGGATTGTCGCAAACGACATAGCGAACGCCTCCGCAAACACAGCCGCCTTCGTGAATCATGTCGTTGTGCCCCCCAAGCAAGTCAGTCTTGGAGCTTAATGTTACGCATGACAAGATTCAAAAAAATGGGCCGCTCTTGGCACATCCTGCTCGGTAGCAGGCTTATGGCTTACGTCGGCAATCCGGCAGAGAGCCTTCACTACGAGCAAAGATTGCCTGGAATGTCCGAAGCTGCCGGGCGAAGCCGACCTGCCCGAACGCGCGCGGGGAAGCGGGACCTGACCCAGAGCAGCCTCAACGGAACAGAAAACTAACCGGGTTTGTTGAACGTCAGAGATCAGCCAGGAGTCCCAACGGCTAGTCGGAAAGTCCCGCTTCTCGAAGGCTGCTGATCAACTGTTCAGCAAAATCCGGTTCGAAATTCCGCTTGTCCCGATATTCCTGCTCGGCAGTCTTGATGGTGAAGCCTGGCCGGAGTTCGAGAAGCCTTGCTATCGCCGCCTGAGCTGCGCTCTCGTTTCCAAGCTCGGCAAATACAGCGGCCAAATTCATTTGGATGGAAGGAATATGGATCAGGCCTGCCCTCAGCAGACTTTCCAGCGCAGCTTCGTATTCACGCTTTCTGAATTGATCGTAGAAAATGCCGACATGGTATGAAACAAGATCTGTGATTAACTTGCTGATATTGTTGAAATGTATGAGCGCATATGAAACGATGAGAAATATAGACAAGGCGGACGCCACTCCGCCAGTTAAAAGGGGCTAGCGGCACTGTCGCGCTCTTGAACAGCTGAGCATGATGCGAAGTTTTGAACCGCTGCATCATGCATCCTCGTCGCCTTGTGGCTGTGTGTGAGGCGTTGTGCAGTTTGTGAACCACTTCACAGTGAGAAAAATCGCCACATGTTAATAATGGGACCAAGATGCCCGGCGTTACGTGGTGTGCGAGAAACCTCAACTCATTCTTGCCTGCTATCAGGTTAGACCGAGCATCCGTTTCGGGAGCCCCCATTTGTGATTGGCCTGGGCAGCTCGAGCAAAGGATTGCATGATGAAGCGCCCGATCACCATTGTCGTGGCTCTCGTCATCGGCATCGCCGCATTTTGGCTCTACTCCGGCATGCAGCAGCCGGCTGGCATCGAGGCCAAGGGCGATGACGACACGTTGACACTGCGATGGCTAACACTAGCCATTTCTGTTGTCTCTCTCCTCACCGGCGTTGTCGGCCTGATCCAGAAGGTCATCGAGTTGCGGGCAGCTAGCGGCAGCAGCTGATGCGCAGGCACGCCATAGGAACAATAATCGCCGCAGCGCTATCGATTACCCCATTCGGTTCTGTGTCGGCCGGTATCGACGAACTCTTCCAAAAAGCGGACGACAAGCCGATCTGGGGGCAGGTGATCGAGTGGGCGATCGGCTCGGAGGGATTCGGCAAGTCCTATGCGCTGATCGTCGGCATCAGCGACTATACCAGCGGGTTTGAAGCGCTGCCCTCTACGGCAAACGATCCCATCCGAATGAAGGAATTTTTACTGGAAGAGGCGGGCTTCGACTATGTCCACGTGCTGACCGACGAGAAGGCGACCAAACCGCGAATTGGCTCCTTGCTGGAGGAAACCTTCCCCGAACTCATTAAGCCAGACGATCGTTTTCTTTTCTATTGGTCCGGCCATGGCACGCAGACGACCGATGCCTTGGAAAAGCCGCTCGGCTATCTGCCGCTTGCAGGTTCGGGCCGGTATCAGTTCAGCAACATGGTCAGCATGGATGACCTGACCCGCTGGGACCGACGTATTCGTGCCAAGCACGCCCTGTTTCTGCTGGATGCCTGCTTCAGCGGCCTTGCCGGCAGCCAGGTCAAGAATACGTTGCGCGACTTTACAATTGCCCGGCTAGTCAAGCCAGCACATCACCTGATCACGGCTGGCACAGGCGGTCAGGAGACAATAGCCAGTAGCCGGTGGCAAGGAAGCCTCTTCACCGATACGTTCATCAAAGCCGCCCGCGGCGCGGCCGACGCGCAAAACGATTTTCCAAGAGATGGCGTCGTTAATCTCGCTGAGTTGATGGCCTATGCCCGCCAGCGCATCGACCATGAAAGACGCGCCGCCAACTGGACCAAGGCGATCACCCCGCAATGGAGCCATCTGCGTGCCAATCAGGGGGAATTCTTCTTCGTTACATCGGCCCGTAAGCGCGAGGTCGCCAAGGTCAGCGACGACGTGCCGATCTCGGCTGGCTTGCCAGTTCGAAAGGGACCGAGTGAAGCGCTGCCGGCCGTTCCCGTCTGCGATGCCGAAGCAGATCGTCTTTTCTGGGAAACGATCAAGGACAAGGATAAGAGCGCCTATTTCCAAGCTTATCTTGACAGGGTCCGGGTGGGAGAGCTTTGCGGTCGTTTCGCAAGCCTTGCCGCCATCGAGCTCGACATGCTGCGTTTGGCGCCGACGCCGGAGTCGCAGGCGGCCGAGGCCATCGAGGCCGATCCCCCAAGCGAAAGGATACTGCAAATCCAGGAAATGCTGTCGGGGCTGGCGTTCGATCCCGGTCATGCCGATGGCGTTTTTGATCAACAGGCACGCCGGGCTGTTATGGCCTTCCAGCAGTCCATCGGCAGCGCTGTAACAGGGAGACTGACTGACAAGGATGAACTCGCCCTAGCCAAAGCCTATGCTGACAATCGTGCCGAGGAAGGGATCACATCCGCGGTTTCGCCAGACGATCATGTTGTTGATAGTCGAGTGGCGCAGATCGTCGCTGCGGTCAAAGTCAAGCCGGGCTTTCTTGAAACGACGGCGCCCTCGAACATTCGAGCCGGTCCGGCCCCCAACGCCGGATGGGTTATGTCAGTGCCTGCTGGCGTCCGCCTGGAGAAGCTAAGCAAAAACCATGATCTGAACTGGTACGAAATTAGGACACCGGACGGTCAGATCGGCTACATCGCCGGCAACTTGGTCCGGCCGATTGAAGAAAGACCTGCCATAGAACAGCCTGTCACACGTGCACCGGCACCCGTGCAGGGGCCGCCCTCCAATCCGGTGTCGGATGAGATTGTGGGGGCGCCGGAGGCTGAAGAAGCCTCCGAGATCAAGGTTGCCGCAGCATTGGACCGCATACCGGAACCCTTTTTTCAGTTCGTCGAGTGCGACAACTGTCCGACGATGGTAACACTGCCGCCGGGCAGTTTCAGGATGGGATCAATCCATGGTGCTCCAGCCGAGCGGCCTGCCCATAACGTGACCCTGCAAAACACCTTCGCAATCGGCAGATTTGAGGTGACGGTCGGCCAGTGGAAGCGCTGCGTCGATGCCGGCATTTGCCGCAGGATCACAGGCTCCGATTCTATTGAAGCAACCATGCCCATGCAGAATGTTAGCTGGATGGACGCTGACTCCTTTGTGCATTGGTTGTCCGGAGAAACTGGAAAGACCTACCGATTGCCAACCGAAGCCGAGTGGGAATATGCAGCGCGCGGCGCCCAAACAACCAAATATTGGTGGGGAAAAACACTCTCCGCAGACCATGTTGGCTGCGCCGATTGTGGCGGAGCGTGGGATCGGAAACGCCCAACTGTCATCGGATCATTCACACCGAATCCATTCGGTCTCCATGACATGAACGGAGGAGTGAGCGAATGGGTGGAGGATTGCTGGATCGGCAATCATGACAACGCGCCGGCCGATGGACGTGCAAGAACGACGGCTGGCTGTATGCAACGCGTGCTGCGAGGAGGGTCGTGGCGCAGCAAACCGTCGGACCTCACCTCGAGCAGCCGTCTGGGTTACGATGCCCAGGTCAGCTACTACACCAATGGATTTCGGGTTGCGCGCGACTTCGAATAAAGCAGCCCGCCATCGACACCTGTCGCGATGACTTGACGCTGGTTTCGGCTCTTTCTATCGAACCGTCACGTTGATGCGTCGTGATATGATTGGTGGATCATGCGGCACATGGGCGTGATCGCCCATGATGAGCTGCAGCGTATGGCTGCCGCGCGGCAGGACCAACTCAGTTTGAGTCTGGCCGCGGCCGAAGTGGAGATGTTTTTTGTCGGCAGGGATTGGTTCGTCGAGCGGCGGCAACTCAGCGTTGATCAAAAGGTGGTGGTGACCGGTATTCGGCACATCGATGCCCGCGGGTGCCACCCCCATATGACGCAGACCGAACCACACCCGAAATGGCCTAACTCCTTCGGTGGTGATCACCTCGCCGTCATTCGGCCAGCCGATATAGAGGTAGGCGTTCACAGGCGCCGGCGTTTCTCCGGCGGTGGCAGGTCCACACAGCATGACGAGCGGCACCAGCATGAATCGTAGGTTCCAGACCATCTCCAATGCTCCTTTGGCTAATTAATCGCATCAAGCTCCTTCGCCAAAAAATTGGTCGCTCAATAGGGCAGGACGATGATAGTGATTCGCTCGGATACAATGGGGGGCGTGTGCGGGAAGTGATTGGCGTCCCCCAGCATGAGCTGCAGGGTATGCTCGCCCGGCTCGAGACCGGTGAGACGCGCCTCTATCTGACCGAGACCGAAATGAATGTGATTGCGGTCAAACGGGATCGGCTCGTCGGCGGGCGGCAGGTCGGTATCGACAAGGAAATGATGGTGACCTGTGCCCGCCATCTCCACACCTGCTGGCGCGATTCCCATACCTTTCAGTCCCATCCTGACCCAAAGCTTGCCTCCCGCGATCTGCTCGCCGTCAGGCGGCCAAATGATAGTCAACTCAGCGTCCGTTGGCGCAGGTGTGTTCTGCGCAAGTCCTGGCCACGGGACCAAGAGCAGTATGGCGGCAATGATCCGAGCGCAACACGCCATCAATTGACTCCAATGACAACCACTTCTTGCAAATGAATTTATATTCTAACCAATGAAACTAGACCTTGCGAGGGATTTTCTTAGATTGCAACAATTTACCTGCATCATGATTCCTTAGAATTAGCACGCTATTTACTGTCAAATAAGAAACATACGATGATCCCAATAATGACACCTTGAAACTACTGACGGAAATTATGCTGACCTCATCACCCAGCAATTAAGCCGATGGTCAATTGCACCTTACCTATTCTGACCATTTCAATTTGAATATTCGCAACACCTATAGTTGATGTCGCAAGCACTGCCCTGACACATGGAGAACAGGTGACGATTCCCCCCCCAACGAGCGCGGAAAGGCGGGGCATGATCCGAAGCGGCCTTTGTGACAACGCTCTTAGAGCGCAGCCGTATTGCGTCTGATCCTGCAACTAACTAGCCATGCTGAAGGACTTTGCGCTCGACGAAGGCGACGATGAGGAAAAGGGCGATCGCCATAGATGACGAGAGCACGATGGCTGCGTAGAGCTGGCCGGATCGGTAGTTGAAGGTGGCTTGGATGATCAGGGCGCCGATCCCCTTGTCCGAACCGATCCATTCGCCGACGATCGCGCCGATCACCGACGTGGTCGACGCTATGCGCAGCGACGAGAACAGCATCGGCAGGGAGCGCGGAAACCGGAGCCGCCAAAAGGTTTCCCATTCCGTCGCCGAAAGGATACGCAAAAGCTCGCGCTCGT
Source organism: Geminicoccaceae bacterium (assembly GCA_965204405.1). Taxonomy (GTDB): domain Bacteria; phylum Pseudomonadota; class Alphaproteobacteria; order Geminicoccales; family Geminicoccaceae; genus JANQPX01. The sequence goes on along the minus strand of CBDBEN010000005.1, from coordinate 580,439 downwards.
TTTGCGTTGCCGCGTTCAGGCCGCGGATCATATTGACCAGGGTGGGAAAGAAACAGATGACCGCGGCGATGATGATCTTCGGCAGCATGCCGAGGCCGAAGATCAGGATGATGATGGGTGCGAGCGCCAAGATGGGAATGGTGTTGAAGAACAGAACGACCGGGAAATAGGCAGCCTGAACGACCCGGCTGTAGACGAAGACGATCGCAAGCAGGATGGCGGCGAGGTTGCCGATCAAAAAACCCGAAAGCGCTTCGAGTGCGGTCGGCCAGAGATTGGACAATAAGAGCGGCCACTGATTTTGAAACACTTGGGCGATCGCGGTCGGCGTCGGCGCGATATAGGCAGGGATGCCGGCGAGCGGCACAAGGAATTGCCAAGCGGCGATGATCGAAAGTCCGCCTGCGATAGGCAAGCCAACCATCATCCGGCGGGAGAGCGGGCGATCGATCATGGCGCCGTCTCGAGAGCTCGCCGCATGTCGGCCATGGCCGCAATGATGCCCGGATCTTCGCGCGAGCAGCTGTTGTCTGCCGCCTTCACATCTGCGAGGCCTCGCATCTCGACGACACGGCCGGGATTGGCTGCCATCACCATCACTCGCTGGCCGAGATAAACCGCTTCCTGGATCGAATGAGTAACGAACAGGATGGTGGTGCCGGTGCGGCGCCAGATGGTGAGCAGTTCATTGTTGAGCCGATCGCGGGTGATTTCGTCGAGGGCGCCGAACGGCTCGTCCATGAGCAGCAGTTTCGGTTCGTCGATCAGCGCCCGCGCGATCGCTACACGCTGGCGCTGGCCGCCGGAAAGCTGGTGAGGATGGCGGTCCTCCAGGCCTTCAAGGCCTAGCATCGAAAGAAGCTCGCCGGTTCGGCCGGGCGGCAATGTCCGTCTGTTCGATCCGCCAACTGCTGCGGGAAGCTCGATATTGTCTCGCACATTCCGCCAGGGGAGAAGGGTGGCGTCTTGAAATACGAAGCCGATCTGGCGCTTTTCCCGGGCTTCTCGCGCGGCTGTTCCGAGCACCTCCAGGCTTCCGCCGATCGGCTCCAGCAGATCGGCGATAACCCGGAGCAAAGTCGACTTGCCACAGCCGGAAGGACCGAGAATCGAAAGAAACTCGCCGGTCCCAACCCAGAGATCGAGACCGGCGGCAACGATGACATCGGCGTCCGCATGGCGATAGCCAATGTCCAGCCCATTGGCCACCACCGCATGCGTCATTGCCGATTATGCACCAGGCGCGTTGAGTTTCGGCCGTTCGGCCTCGGTCATCTCGAGGATCGCCGGGGTATACACATCCCCAAGCTTCGGCCGCCCGTCGGGATATTGCTTGATCGCGTCATAGAGGGCGATCTGCTCCTCAAGCGATGCAGGATCGAAGGTGCCCCAGCCATCCTTGGCTGTGTCGTCGTCGAAGCTCATCTTGAGCACCAGATCGATGGTCTTGAGCTCCCAGTCGAGATCCATGTTGGGGAAAGCGGCAACGGCCTTCTTGACGGCCTCTTCGGGATTGGCATGAGTCCAGCCCCAACCCTTGGCTGCGGCGCCGACGAAGGCTGCGAGCGTTTCGGCGTTGTTGGCGACCGCATCATCGGTGGCGAAGTAGACATCCGCATAGGCCGGCAGGCCGAGATTGCTCACCAGGAGGTCAATACGATCATCGCCGACCACGCTCAGCGCTTGGGTGTTGGTGATCCAGCCGCCGATGGCATCGACTTCACCGCGCACCAGCGGCGCCTTGTCGAAGCCGACATTGACGATCTCCAACTCGTCGATGGGGATGTCGTGCTTGGCCGCAATCGCATCGATCAAAAAGCGTGCGGTTGGCTGAATGCCGATTTTTACACCCCGAAGATCGTCGACCGAGCGAAGTGGCTTTTCAGGCTTGGAGGTGAAGGCGTAGGGACCGGTGCGGTAGCCGCAGGCCAGAATCTTGACGGGCACACCGCTGGCGCGTGCGTTGAAAAGCTGTGCGGTTTCAGAGAACTGGCCGAGGGCGGCTGCACCCGAAACCACAGGCGGCACGGTTGCCGAATTGGGGCCGCCGGGGCTGAACTCCACCTCCAGGCCTGCTTCCTCGAAATAGCTGTTCTCGGCAGCGATGATGTCGCCGATCTGTCCATTGGACATCAGCCAGTCATACTTGACCACGACCTTGGATGCAGCGCGCGCGTCTTTCGGGATGACGAGTTCGACACCGCCGGCAAAGGCGGCAAGGCCTGCGGCGGATGCTTTTAGGAACGACCGACGATCGTTTGCGAATGAGGGACGTTGCATAGGCCTCTTGCTCCTCTCTTTTCGGATTGGTTATCGGTGATGGCCTGCCTGTTTCAGGTCTCTTTGTTCGTATCGTGATAGTCACCGGGACCGCCTTGGTTCCAGGCATAGAGTTCCCAAAGTGTGCCGTCGGGATCGTAGAAATAGGCGCAGCGCGCATTCCAGGCATAATCCTCGGGTGGGCCGTAGAAGGGCACGCCGCGGCCGGCAAGATCCCGATGCAGGCTGTCGACATCCGCCGGCGCCCCCAACTCAACAGCAATGCAGGCCTTGTGCGCACCTTTCGGCGAGCGGGTGTTGGCAACGCCAGTGTGGGTGTTGATGTGGTCGAGTTCCCAGGCGGCGAGTGTGACCCCGTCACCATGAAAATCGGCGAAGCCTTCGGCGCGCCTTCGAAGCTTGAAGCCGAGCTTCGATGTATAGAATTTGACGGTGCGCTCGATGTCGTCCACCAGAATGCAGATGTCGGTGATTTTCTTGACATTCGCCAGTGTCATCGTCGTTAGCCTTCTTCCATTCTGTCGAGAACGGCACTTTCGGGCAGAGCGCCGATGCGCTCGGCAGCGCCTCGAATGTGGCGTCGCATGGTTTGCCGCGCCGTCTCGGGATCGCCGGCATTCAGCGCCTCATAAATGCGCACATGCTCGGCGACGTTGGTCTCGACCAGTTCATGCAGCGGATTGGTGTAGCGCGCGAGATGGATCGAACGGCGGATCTGCTCGCAGATGAAACAGACGAACGTATAGATGTAGTCGTTGCCGGTCGCGCGCGCGATCTCGCGGTGGAACACCAGATCAGCTTCGATGCTGCCGTCCTCCCAGCGTTCCTCGCCGCCCATGCGATCCAGAGCCTGCTTGATCGTTCGGAGTTGCTCCGGGCTCCGCCTTTCGGCGGCAAGGCCGGCAGCTTCCATTTCCAAGATGCCGCGCAACTCGAACAGGCGCTCCATCGAGCCACTGGCTTTCAGCATCTCTGTGTCCAGGCGAATTGCCGAGCGGTGCTCGGGTTCCATGACAAAGACGCCCACACCTTGTCTGGCTTGAACGATGCCATCGGCCCTGAGCTGCGCGATCGCCTCGCGAACCACATTCCGGCTGACGCCTAGCAAGTCGGCAAGCCGATGCTCGGTCGGCAGCTGCATTCCCGCTTGATAGGTGCCAGTGTTGATTTCGCGGCAGATATAGGCCGCGACCTTGGCCGGCAAGAGTTCTACGGCGCCTATCTTGTCCGAGACGTGCTTCATATGAGACGGGCCTTGCTTCTAATCTCAACCATGCCTTTTCGTCTGCCTGATCCAGGCAGACCTTTTTTCACGCAGATGCATGGGAAACGTAGCAAGTGAGCAATTGTAGGACAACCGGACAACAGATCCGAAATGTATTTGACCTCATAGAGATACGGGGAAATTGCGGAGCCGGATCCCTGACCGTACCCATCTGACCAAGAAAGCCTTTATGTCTGGAGATGGCGCGACAAAGCCTTCCCGGCTACCGGCGCCGAACGACCATAGCCTCCGAGAAAAGCTGCCAGAACGGTGATCATCTCGTTCTAGGGACAGCTTTCCTGATCCAATAAAAGACCCTAGTTGTCCCGAACATAGAAAAAGAACTCACTCTTCCCAATGAAACCATCATTGTTCTCATCAAGATCTCCAAGAAATTCCTCTGGATTTGCTATTTTCTTGCCGCCAGTCCAGTACGATGCGTATTCTTCTAGGGAAATTTTGCCGTCATTATCGCTGTCACCATCTTCTGAAATACCGTTCCAAATCATTCTGTTATGGTCACCTTCATTAATTTCTATTGAGCATCCTGAGATGAGAATAGAAAGTGGCAAGATTAAGACTCCAAGGCTGCATCCTCTGATTGTCATTTTTGTCTCTCAATTCTTGGTTCAAGTTTTTATCGCATACGATTAAGCAGTTATCATCTACTCCATAAACCCGGAATGAACCAAACGCCGAGCGACAGAATGCATTTCATTTTATCAGCGCTTAGACTTTATGTTCCTGGCCTGACTTAAGCCCGTCTCCAGTATGCGACGATCGAGGATTGCGTCAGAAGGTCTGTACCTGTGGCACGACGTGTTAATAAGGCGGGCCTCGGCTTGCGTCAGCAATGCGGTGGATAGCCCTTACTTCGAGCCAAGACTGCCTGCAGTGTCCGGGACTGCTGGACGAAGCCATCGTATCGAATGCGGGATGCCAATGTTGGCCTATTTGAGGCAGCAGGAAATTATCACGGCGGATGAATGAGTTATCGTAGAAATCCGAAAACCATGATAAATCCCAAAGCCAGCGTCAATTCTAAAAGGCAATAGGCGTGCAGGAATCTATATCCACTTGATATCTTGTTCCAAACTTTACGCTTGGTGAGGCGCTATACCAAGATCACAGCAATCAGACACAATACGGTAAACAGAGCCACCAAGCTCCCCACTACGATCACCTTTCGCCTTAAATGCCTCATCTTCATGTATGGCCTCGTGGGAACTTTGCAAATCTCATCATAAATATCTCTGGACAGCGCTAGAAACGGTCATATCGATGGGTGGCCTTGCGACCACTCTTGGCACGTTCGAGAAGAATCGCTTCCGACAGAAGTCGGTCCGTAGAAGAATTGTGCGAAATAAGCCAAAATCGTCTGCTGGAATACGGTCACCCATCTTCTGCCGACATGGAGGGCGACAATGCGCCTGAGCATTCACGACGACAAAATGATGCTGGGCGAAGGTGCTGCCCGCGAAGGTGCTGATGCCATTCGCGCCGCCATCGGCACCAAGGGCAGCGCTGCCGTCATTCTCGCTACAGGGGTGAGCCAGTTCGAGACGTTGGATGTCCTCGTTCGTGAAGAGATCGATTGGTCGAAGGTTACAGCCTTCCACCTCGATGAGTATGTCGGCATGGGCAATGACCACCCAGCAAGCTTTCGCCGCTACTTGGAGGAACGCTTTGTCCGGCAAGTGAGCGGGCTCGGCGAGTTCGTGGCCATCGATGGCAAGGCGATCGCCCCGAATGCCGAACTAGCCCGGCTCAATCGACGGATTGCCAACGAGACAGTCGACGTTTGTTTCGCCGGTATTGGCGAGAACGGTCATCTCGCCTTCAATGATCCGCCGGCGGATTTCGATGTCGATGAGCCTTTCATCCTGGTCGAGCTTGATGATGCCTGCCGTCACCAGCAGATGGGCGAAGGATGGTTCGAGACCTTTGACGATGTTCCGTCCCGGGCGATCTCGATGTCAATTCGCCAGATCATGAAGTCCAAGAAGCTGATCCTGTCCGTATCGGACGCGCGCAAGGCGAAAGCCGTTTTGGATGCCGTCGAAGGCGCGGTCACCAATATCCATCCCGCATCGATTATTCAGAATCACGGTGACTGCAGTCTTCATCTCGATCCGGCCGCAGCTGCCATGCTTGGTGCGGACAAGCGGGCTTGACGCCGTGATTACGGACGGGCTTTTCGACCTGCAGGTCAATGGCTATGCCGGTGTCGACTTCAATGACCCCTCGATAACGCCAAACATGGTCGACCATGCTCTGGAAGCCATGCTTGCCCATGGCGTCACCGGATGCCTGCCGACGATCATCACGGCCTATACAGAAGAGCTTGAAGAGCGTTTTCAAGCGCTTGATTCGGCTGTGACTGACAGTAGCTTGGGCCCAACGATGGTGCCGGGCTATCATCTAGAAGGTCCATTTTTGAACGACCTTCCGGGCTATCATGGGTGTCACCCGCCCACCGCTATGTCGGATCCAGACATCGGCTTGATCAATCGGTTGAGCGCCAAGATAAGCCGTCCGATCCTTCTGGTAACCCTTGCACCGGAACGCGCCGGCGGTACGGCGTTGGTGCAGGCACTCGTGAAATCCGGCAAGGCCGTTGCCGTGGGCCACTCCGCGGCTACCTATAGTGATATCACGCTGGCCGCGGATGCCGGCATGTCCCTGTCGACACATTTGGGCAACGGGTTGCCCGCAAATCTCCCCAAACTGGAAAACACTCTCCTGGCGCAGTTGGCAGAACCGCGGCTCAAGGCTTGCCTAATCGCCGATGGACATCACCTCTCGCTTGATGCGCTGGGGGCAATCGTCAGGTTGAAGGGCCGGGATAGGTGCATTCTGGTCACGGATGCCGTGCTGGCGGCAGGCGCCGAGCCTGGCGTCTATCGTTTCGCCGGCATGGATGTGATTTCAAGCGAGAACGGCTCGGTCAGTGTTCCCGGTGGAAGCGGGCTAGCAGGTTCCGCTCTCCAGCTCGATCAAGCCGTGCGCAACATCGTCAACTGGTCCATTGCGGAACCGGGAACCGCATCTCTGATGGCATCGGAGCAGGCGCGCAATGCGATCGCCAACCCCCTGAACCATGTCGGTATCTCGATGAATCCCGGAAAAATCGAATGGAATTCGGGGCTAGAACCCAAGGTGCTCGCTACCGGCAACATCGCCAGGTAATCTCGCCCTGCGGGCCGCTACAAGAAACTGCCCATGTGTCATCTTGTGGGGATGGCAGGGGCAACTCATGGCACTCAAGAGTCGCCAGGGCCGGCTTTGACTGGCGGTAGACATTACAAGAAAAGCTGCCGCCGCCAGGCGCTGTCGATAGACAGCGCTTAACCCCAATGTGACAGACGACATAGGCGAAGTCGAACTTGCCTGGGAGGCTTCAGGTCTGGAATCACATCATGGGTATGCGATGCTATAGCTTCGAACGGCTACCAAAGCGTGTAGCCGCCATCGATCACTAGGGCTGCGCCAGTCATGAAACGTGATGCATCGCTTGCCAAGTAGACGGCGAGCGGTCCGAGATCTTCGGGCTGACCGAATGCCGCCATCGGCGTCCGCTGCTTGAGGCCATCGATCATCTCGGGTCGCTCTCGCGCCCAGCGCTGGTTGGGTTCGGTCATGAAGGCCCCCGGGCAGATCGCATTCACCGTCACGCCGTAGGTTGCCCAGTCGGCTGCGGCCGCGCGGGTGAATTGAACGACCGCCGCCTTGGCGCTTTCATAGTGCCGACCACCGATATTCTGGCCGGCAACGAAGGCGTTGATCGAGGCGATGTTGATCACCCGGCCGCCTTTTCCGCGCGTGATCATGGCACCTCCGATCATCTTGGTGCAGATGAATGCATTTGTGAGGTTGAGATCGATCAGATGGCGCCAGGTCTCGGTCGGCATCTCGTGGATTGGCGTCGGGTCGCGGCGACCGCCGACATTGTTGATCAGGATATCGAACGGTCCTTGCTCTGTCAGTGCCTGCCTACATGCAGCCTCACAAGCCTCAGGGTCGCCCATGTCGGCCTGCAGCGTCCAGGCATTGCGTCCAAGACTTCGTATGTCAGCAGCAGTCGCCTGCAAGCTCTGCTCATCGCGGCCAATCAGCACGACGTCCGCACCGGCATCAGCGATCGCCAACGCCATTTCCCGCCCGAGTCCGCGGCTGCCGCCGGTAATGAAGAGCCGCTTGCCGTTCAGCCGAAATCGATCCAGTACACCCATGAAAATCTCCCGATACCGTCCACTCGCGAACACCATGTAATGTCGCAGCAGGTTGCATACGAACGTGCCAATTATCTGGCGGCAAGCATCGGCACTCATTACGCGCCTAGCCTTCTCGTCGGGAAGCTCCGGAGCTGCCGGGCAGAGCCGCTAGCGCGATCGAATGGCCGCTCCCTAATTCAGCAGTGGCCGCGACGAAAAGCCAGCCTTATGCAATTTTCCGACCCGTTTGAGACACTGAAGGAGCAAGCTTACGTGCTTGTCTGCATGAGCTAGAGCATCCTACAAATGCTGCATGCAAGACTATGACTACATCGTGGTTGGCGCTGGGGCCGCTGGTACGGTCATCGCCAGTCGACTGAGCGAAACGGAAGATGTGACCGTGCTGTTGCTCGAGGCCGGCCCTACCGATCGAAATCCCAATATTCACAGGCCAGGAGGGCTGTTCAAGCTCTTTGACGGCGATCTGACCTGGAACTATCGGACGACGCCGCAGCGCCATGCCGGTAATCGGGAGATGCTGTTTCTGCAGGGACGCGTGCTCGGCGGCGGCAGCTCGGTCAATGGCCAGGTGTTCACGCGTGGCTGTCGGCAGGACTTTGATCGCTGGGCTAGCGATGAAGGTTGCCAAGGCTGGTCCTTCGACGATGTCCTGCCTTATTTCCGAAAGTCGGAGGACAACGACATCCTCGCGGATGTCTATCATGGCGTCGGCGGGCCGCAGGGTATTTCGACGATGGCTCCTGACGCCTTGACGCGCGTGTTCGTGCAAGCCTGCCAAGAGGCAGGAATTCCTTACACCGCGGACTTCAACGGCGAGCGCCAGTCGGGGGCCGGCATCTATCAGACGTTTACGCGAGGCCGACGCCGATGCTCGACGGCGACGGGTTATCTGCAGCCAGCGCGCCGTCGTTCCAACTTGAAGGTCCGAACGGATTGCTTTGCGACCCGCATCCTTCTTGACAATGACCGTGCCGTGGGCGTCGACATGAGCGCTTGGGGACGACAGGAGACCGCGCGCGCGACGCGGGAAGTGATCATCGCCGCAGGCGCGGTCGGATCGCCCAAGCTGCTTATGCTGTCCGGCCTCGGCCCTGCCGATCACCTGCGCACGCATGGCATTAAGGTCACCGCCGACCTGCCCGGCGTGGGGCAAAATCTGCAGGACCATCTCGATATCGACATCGTATTCGCCGTCGATGAGGGTCACGGTTTCGACAAGCACCGCTCTCCTCATCGCATGATATGGGCGGGCTTGCAGTACATCCTTTTCGGCACGGGCCCCGTCGCGTCGACGATCGTGGAGGGAGGTGCTTTTTGGTCGGCTGATCCGGCCGGAGACATGCCCGACACGCAGTTCCATTTCTTGCCGGCAAGCGGGCTCGAACCGGGTGTCGCGCCGGTGCCGACGGGCTCGGGCTGCACGCTCAATACCTATTTCGTGCGCCCGCTAAGCCGTGGCAGCGTGCTGCTCAAAAGCTCCGATCCAGCGGACATGCCCTTGATCGACCCCAATTACCTGGCCGAGCCGCATGATCTCGACATGACCGTATGCGGGTTCAAGAAAATGCGCGACATCATGAGCCAAAGGGCCTTCGCCGCCGTTGGGGGCAAGGAACACTACCCCGACTATAGGGCAAAGACGGATGACGACATTCGGGCTTTCATCCGCGCCCACGGTCGCACCGCCTATCATCCGGTCGGGACCTGCCGTATGGGCACCGACGAGATGGCTGTGGTCGATTCGGCTCTGAAAGTCCGCTCGATCGAGGGACTTCGTGTCGCTGACTCGTCGATCATGCCCAGCCTGATCAGCTCGAATACCAACGCTGCCGCCATCATGATCGGGGAAAAGGCGAGCGATCTGATCAAGGGCAATCGGGTGCGGCAGACGCAGAGCACAACATGACGTTCAGGTGGCGTTGCTTAAAACCGGAAAACAGCGTGGTAGGACAACATGAGTGAATGCATCACGGTCGACATTGACGATGCGCTGATGGTGATCACGATCAATCGGCCGTCGGTGTTGAACGCGCTGGACCCGGCTGCGCATCAAGCCTTGAGCGAGGCGCTCGACGCTTTCGGCAGCGATGACAGCCTCCGGGTTGCCATTATCACGGGTGCTGGAGAGCGGTCATTTTGCGTCGGCTCGGATTTGAAGGCGCGTGTGACGAGCAACCGGGACAATCATCCGCCAACCGGGTTCGCGGGTTTGACCCATCGCTTCGATCTCGAAAAACCGGTTATCGCCGCGGTGAACGGTCTGGCCATCGGCGGCGGTCTCGAGATCGTGCTGGCATCAGACCTTGCCATCGCGGCTGATCATGCCGTCTTTCAATTGCCGGAGACCAAGGTCGGCCTTGCCGCGATCGGCGGCGGCGGTCTGCAGCGGCTTGCACGTCAGATACCCATGAAGCATGCCATGGATGTGATTCTCACGGGCCGACGGTTCGACGCCGAAGAGGCCAGAATGATGGGGATAGTCAGTCGTGTCGTACCGGGCGCAAGCCTGATGGCCGAAGCAAAGGTCATGGCTGGCGCCGTCGTCGAGGGAGCGCCGATCGCAACCGCTGCCTCGCTTCATGTTGCCAAGGCCAGCCTCTCGACGCCCGATCTCAAATCGGCATTGGTAGCGGACTACCCGGTGATCGATCGCATGTTTGCAAGCGAAGACGCGATCGAAGGCCAACGCGCCTTCAACGAAAAGAGAAAGCCGCTTTGGAAAGGACACTGAGGACGGTCACGGCACTAGCTTGGCACGCCAATAACGCTCCAAAATCGTCAGGGAATTCGTCTCACTATCGGCGAAATCGTGATAACCGAAGGCTGGTGCCGACGATCTCATCCCAGCTGCGCTCAAGCGTCCCGTCGGCATAGGCCCAATGTGCGACCGCAGAGAACGACTGTTCCTTAAGTCCGTAGCGTAGCTCCTTGTCGGCCATGACATCGACGACACATACCAGGCGGACCGATCCAAGCGGCGACAGCAGCTCGACCGACCAGAATTTACGCCCTTCCAGCAATTTGCAGCTTTGCTGGATAATTGCGCCCGGGCGACAGGACACCTTCAGGCTCTCAGAAAACTTGCGACGGAACCCGAATCATCGTTCTAATGAGACAACGCTGATTACCGACTTGAACGAATTGGCCCTGCGCCGGCGCTTGTCTGCCAATTCCATCAAAAGCAATGCCGCAGCCCGACCATGCGACAGAGCTGCCGAATTCGACCCGATCAGATCATGCACATCAGGAGATGTCTGGCTGGATTAGAGCATAGCGCATATTCGACCGAGAAGACTCTGCTTGTTGATACAGCTCTTTAAGCCGTCTTCGGATATCGCTCGTTTGAGAGTCAGACAATGATGCCTGTTTTCTGGCCGTATCATCCATGAAGCGTGACTGCTTGGTGTCATCTTTCGAGTGAACGCTAAATTCGTGCTTCATAAGTGCCAGCTTTGCCTCCGACACCTCAAGGCCAAGACTGACTGCAAGGATCGGTCTCAGATGATGAGGTCTAAGGTCGCTATAGTTCAGCAGCGGAAGGCCCTCGGCACCAAGCGCGGCACGGAAATAGCCGGCATAACAGTCGGCCAGATATTGGGTATCGGATTGTCTGGCGATTTCTTCCGACGACAAATCAGCGAGAAAGGCCCCTTGTGCCGTATCCTTGGCGAGAAGAGCTGCTGTGGTTTCCCGGAAAACAGACGCGATCACCTCGACAGGGTCGCGATACATGAATAGCGAAGGTGTTCCTGGAAAGGCAGATCGAATAAAGTCGAGATATCGCGTATTCCAGCTGATGAATTTCACGAAGGCCGCCTGATAGCCGAGATTCCGCGGGCGCGCCATTGCGGCGACAAGCCGGCGGAACCTATTTAGACAAATCTCGTCGCTTGGCAGGCTGTCTCGAAAATCATTGGTCGCCCAGGCCCAAAATCCACGCTGCAGTGGCCCCCCCTGATTGATGACGAGGAACTCCGGGCAGGAGGCGAGACACTTACCAAACAGCGTCGAACCGCATCGCGAGATGTGAAAAATCAACCCTCGAACCGGTGCCGAGTCATTGAACAAATCGTCGTCGTCCAAGATTTCCATACCGGTATGAAAAACGGCCATGCGTTGCTCTTCGACCGCATTCTTGACGGTATAGAGATATTGCCATTCACGAAACGGCCGAGTGCCGAGATCGGCCCAGTAGATCCGTCCTTGCCCTCTATGGTCAATCGCGACCGGAACGAACCCGGGCGATGATGCGATCGCTTCCTTCGCCTCTTCCAGAGCGAGGGGAAAGTCAGAAGCTGTCGGCATCATCTGCAGCCATGCCTCATGGTCTGGTAGGAATTCATAACCGACGCTCATGATACAGACCCGGGTATCAGCGAAGGCATAGGTCGACTGTGCTCATCTACGCAACGGCGGCTATCTAAAGCCTCTTCGGGCAGCAGAAAAAACCAAAGAAACCTATGGTTGATCAAATGCAATCTCAAAGCGACGCAACTGAAGATTTCCAAGGCTCCGCCCACGCTTGGACTGCTCATTTTTTGTAAAACAGAGATGGCTCTGATCCCCTGAGTTTTGTCGATAAGCCCTTATTATTCGTAAAAATAGCTCGATCACTGGCATTTTCCACAAAATGCACCATTCTCAATGAGCGTAATGGTTAAATATCAACGTAAGCGTGATAGTGCTCACTGTGTGAATACCGAAAATAAGCGATCATCACGTACGGTAGACACTGCAAGAAGGGGGCCGGATGCCTCGAGACGTTCTTTTAAGAGACCTCGCAGAGCATGGCTTTTGTCATGTCCGTTGCGACACGATCACCGCTGCCGAGGCTTGCCTACTCTCAGCCCAGGATGCTCTTGGACCCATTGTTCGACATGATCGGTCGCGGGAAGATGGTCTTGTCCCGGTAGTGTTCAAGCCGGAGATCGACGAAGAAGCCCGGCTGATCAGCGATACATCGGGCGAGGCCGAGGCTCATATGGACGGCGTCTTCATGCCGACACCGCCGGGGGTCATTGCTTTAGGCGTTGTCGAACTGTCAGCTGGAGCGCCGGAAACATACAGCATCGACTTCGGTAGCATTCTGGCGAGGCTTTCGAGCAATGAGATTCTTCGGCACGCGAGGCATGATGCCGCCCAGATCACGAGAGCCGACAGGACAGAAGCGTTCACGCCGCTGCGCTTTGCAAAAAGTCGGGTCGATGTGCGCTACCGATTTGACGACGGCGTAGGAATTCAGGCCCTGGATGGTGGTGAGCCACTCTTTCAGCAAATGCATCGACTGATCAAGAAAAGCGGACACAAGTCTCATGGACTCGCTGAGGGAAGCGTCATCTTCTTCGACAATCGAAGGATGCTTCATGGACGGGACTCATTCGACCCGGGAGCGACGAGCCGACTGCTGCTTCGTGCCTGGTATCCTGCCGACAAGCTCGAGCTGGGTGTCCCTTGGAAAGGTGCGGACGCTGAAGGAGACCCAACTCCGGCCGATCTGACGCAATACTGCGGACGGACGATTAAAGTTCAAGACGGGAGCGTTCATCTGTATGGCGACGGGCATGCCGAACTCGTCTTTGCGATCAAGCAGGTGATTGGTTATCGTCACAGCCCGCTGGCCTGGTCCGAGACAGAAGCCGATGGTGGTCTCAGGCTAACGCCGACGCCGAGACAGACCGATGAGGCTATCGGCCGATGGTTGGCTCATGATCTTTCAATTTTCCTAAAAGGCTTAGATGCAAGGTAACGGGAAGCCGACCGCGCCATCAGGGCGCCTTCGGAGCGTATCGAAGGCGCCCCCATTCATCACTGAATATCGTGGATGAGTTTCCGAAAGTAACGATCTGCATTAATCAACAAGGGTCGGCTTTCGATTGGACCAAACCAGTGAGCGCCGATGCCGCGTTTTTCGACGTGTTTTTTGAAGCCCTCATGGTGCTTAGTCATGCCGCGGAATGCAGCGACCAGCCGCTGAAACTTTTCCGGTTCAGCTTCTGCAAATGCCTTGGGGACGGCGAAGAACCGGTACACAGCACCTGTTACAGCATGATCCCGTTCAGATCCGAGCGCCTCGTTTATGGTGGGCACATCGGGCAAGGCGCGCATACGCCTGGGCGAAAAAACCGCCAGCGGGATGACGTCATCTCCTAGCTTCCGGATGGCGTTCATGCTTCCCGCAGTCAGCTCGACCTCCTTAGATTTCAAAGCCTTCCTGGCTTTCCCGCCACTTGGATAATCCACGATAGCGATGTCGAGTCCTAGATTCTTGAAGAGGCCCAGTGCCAGCAAAGATCCCCCTCCGACACGCGAGCCAAGACCAATGCGGTGTTGATGAGGATTCTTGCGCACCGCCTCGATCATGTCGCGCAATGTCTTCCAGCCAACATCTTTATGAACGGCCAAAACAGCTGGCTCGACTTCTTGCACATTGATGATCTCGAGATCTTCAATGCTGGTGTCCAAATCGGAGGCGGCCATCCCTGGCTGGAACCAGGCCAGGACGGAGGAGCCGTCACGAGGGCGCTCCATAAATTCCGTATAGCCATGCTTCCCGCTCTTGGGTGGGAAATTCACGACATCGATATCGAATTCGTCGCCGCTCTCCAGGAACCGCGCTGTCGACCTTGCAAATCCATCGAGAGCCCCCCCTTTGCCCATGGGTACGATGATCTCAATTTTTTCAACCGACCCAGCATTCGCATGCGGGATGATCGCGGCACAGAAGAGCAGGGCTGCAAGAACGGTCTTTGCTTCTCGGATCACCTTCGTAGTCCTTCTGGTTTGTACAGGTAAACGCCAACCTATCTTGTAACGCGTTAAGCCATCCTTAACGTTGAGCGTCGGTGATCCTTTTTCGTAGTTTTTTTCGACCGCTACGACGTCTCTCTGCTTCTTGAGGAAACGTCTAAGCCTTTTGAACAATTACGCATGAAATCAAGGCTCTAAGGGTATGCAGGCATAATGTGTGAATATTCTGTGTTTCGATCGGGCAGCAACAACAACCCTAAAAAGGAAATAAGCCCCAGCCACACGAGCCCCCGCATCAAGCCGGTCATGCTTGGGGTGTGATCGACGTGGCGGCTGTCGATCACGGTGCCGGCAACAATGGCGTGCCGAATAAGGTGGTGATAATCAGGCAAGCTTGTCGAACGTCAGCGGCCTCTTTCTTCTTCTGGACGGTGGGCTGGTGCCATTCTCGTCTAATGAGAATCGAGCAGGTCGCGCCTGGCCAGGTTCTTCATCAGGGCCCCGCTGCCGAAGGTCCAAGGCGGCGCCTCATCGCAATAGGCAACTCGGTTGGCAAGTGTGCCAAGTTCGGGACAGGAAATGGTGACCAGATCGCCGGTCTTGTGGGTAAAGCCGTCACCTGGTTTGTCGCGATCCTCGATCGGTGCGAACATGGTGCCGGCGAACAGCACCAAGCCGTCGGGATAGTGATGGTTGGGGCCGATGGTCTGTGCGACCAGGTCGGTGATGTCCCGGCTGATCTCCGCCATCGAACTGGTGCCCTGCAGCTCGAAGCCATCCCGCTCTCCGCTGACGCCAAGGCTGATGGTGGTCCGCCGCAGCTGGTCCAGGCTTAGCGTCTCGTCCAAAAGGCGGATGAAGGGGCCAAGCGCGGTGGAGGCGTTGTTGTCCTTGGATTTTCCAAGCAACAGGGCGCTTCGTCCTTCGAAGTCACGAAGATTGACATCATTGCCCAGCATCGCGCCCTTGATATCACCCCGCGCATTGACGGCGACTACCAGTTCGGGCTCGGGGTTGTTCCAAGAGGAATCCCGCCGGATGCCGATCTCCGCACCGGTGCCGACCGCAGCCATGGGCGGCGCCTTGGTGAAGATCTCGGCATCGGGCCCAATGCCGACTTCAAGATATTGGGACCAGGCTCCCTGGTCGATCAGGTGGGCTTTGAGGCGCATGGCCGCTTCCGAACCCGGCACGATCTTGGAAAGATCCGTGCCGATGACCTCGGTGATCGTCGCCCGAAACGCTTCCGCTTTGCCTGCATCGCCACGCGCCTGCTCCTCGATCACGCGCTCCAGCATGCTTCGGGCGAATGTCACGCCGCTTGCCTTGATGGCCTGGAGATCGATCGGGGCCAGGAAATAGGGCGCCTTCGCGTCGCGGCGATCATAAGCGCTGTTGGCCAGTATTGGCGAGAGCTCGCCCAGCTTCTCACCTCCAGCGCGGGCCAACGCAACCGGATCCTCCGCCTCCAACAGGTCGCTCATCGTAGCGACCATTCTTGACAGGTCGAACACTCCGTCCTCGCGAATAGCGACGACGGAGGGACCATCCGCCGTTTCCGCACGACCGACCAGCGTCCCCATCAGGCTGTCCGCCGGCAAGGCCATGCCGGGTGTCAATAGCTTGTCCATCGAATTCCCCTCGCCCACTCGATTTTCGCCTGCCCTACATAGAGCTTTCACCGAAGTAGCGCCTGTCGTCAACGCCGCCCCAGCCAGCATGTATTAAGCAGCTCCTAGCCAATTGGCTTGGCGATGTTGGTCGCAGAAATCGAGAGCGCCGCTCATCCATGACGATCATGGGAAAGAAGACGGCGCGTTTTTGGCAAAGCGTGCGGCGATGACTGATAACACTATCAAAAGGTGAACCGAGGTGCTTGGGGAACAGGCCATGGATGAGTGCAAAAGCTTGCTGCCGCTGGACGAAGCATTGGAGATGGGCCTGAAACAGACACAGTGCTCCATTGGGCAAGCGCGTGGGCTACCCAATCGCTGCTATACCGATCCCGCGGTCTTCGCTCTGGAACAGGAGCGGATTTTCGCGCGCCAATGGAGCGTCGTCGGCTTCGGCAAGGACATCCCCAACCCTGGCGACGCTCTGCCGGTCGACCATCTGGGCACGCCGCTTTTGCTGGTCCGGACGAAGGATTCCAGCATCAAGGTCTTCCACAATGTCTGCAGCCATCGCGGCATGATTCTGGTTGATAAGCCCACGCGGGTCCGCTCGGTGATCCGCTGTCCCTACCATTCCTGGTGCTACAATCTGGACGGCGCGCTCAAAACAACGCCTCATGTCGGCGGCCCCGGCCATAATGCCGACCCGAACATCGATCGAAACCAACTCGGCCTGAAAGAGATCCGTACCGCCGTCTGGTTCGACCTGATCTTCGTCGATCTCCTCGGAGAAGCACCGGACTTCGAGAGCTTCATCGCGCCGCTTGCCAGCCGCTGGGACGTTTTTGATCAGGGCGTCCTCTGCCATGGCGGCCCCGAACTCTCCTTCAAGCTCGACATCGCCTGCAACTGGAAACTTGCCGTCGAGAACTATTGCGAGAGCTATCATCTTCCCTGGGTTCATCCCGGACTGAACAGCTATTCGCGCCTCGAAGATCACGAAAATATCGTCGAGCCCGGCTCCTTCGCCGGCCAGCTGACCTGGGTCTACGATCCAAGGCTCAGCGAGGACGGGCGGCGCTTCCCGAACTTCGACAATCTTCCGGACATCTGGCGAACCCGTGCCGACTATGTCGCTTTGTTCCCCAATGTGCTGCTCGGCATCCATCGCGATCACTTCTTTGCGATCAAGCTGGAACCGGTCAGCCATGAGCGCACGGTGGAGCATGTCGAGATCTATTTCACCGACCCCAAAGCACTCTCGGACGACATGGCCGATCTTCGCGTCAAGCTTCGGGAGATGTGGCACGAGATTTTCGTCGAGGATATCTTCGTGGTGGAGGGCATGCAGCGCGGCCGCGCCTCGCCCGGCTTCAACGGCGGTGTCTTCTCGCCGGCCATGGATGAAGCAAGCCATGCCTTCCATGTCTGGGTTGCCGATGGGCTGCTGGGAACCAACGCCACCCGGCCCGGCACACCTGCCGACCTTGCCAGGGCTGTCTGATGCCAGGCCTCATGATCGCCACCGAACGCCAGGTTTTCGACCGCTTGGAAGCCGCCATCCAGGCGGATTTCCAAGCTGACAATCTGGCCGGCCTCGCCCGGAGCTATGCCAAGGGCGCATCACTTTACGAACAGCAGGGCGAGGTCGAGGCCGCCTGTTTTTTCTGGACCCAGGCCTATGTCCTGGCGCTTGATGCCGGTGCTGATCAGCTGGCCGAGGCCATGCATGGCAAGCTGGACGCCTTCGGGCGTATGGGCTAGGTGGCGCCGCCATATCGGCTTGTTCATATCGCTGACCATCGAGCCGTCGAGCCCGGACGGCCATTCTTGACCAGGCGGTAACTCAAACACACCGAACCTTCCATTAGCGTCGATTGCAACACTGTGATCGAAAAGGGGCCTCGCCAGGCCGAAACACCCCGCCTCCCCCGTTGCAACGACAGACATGCCGTGGCAACTTTCAGCCTTCGCCTCAAGAAACGGTGGTCCTCCGGCGTCGTATGATCGACGCTGATCGATAGAAAAGAGCGCGGATTCGGTGGCTTTGGTCGGTGTATCCGCAGAAATACAACTCAAGATATAGGGAGCGCGCCCAGTCTCCCGGCTTTAGGTTTTGGAGCACAAGGCGCGAATATCAGATGGCCTATTCTCGGCTCCTGATGATGGTGGCAGCGGTTCTGCTGAGCGTTTCGGCCTGTTCGACCGGACATTACGACGATGCGATTCGTGGGTCCTACGGGACATCCTTCAAAAACGGCCTGAGGGCTGCCGAAAAACGGGATTTCGATCGCGCCGCGAGCTATTTTGCCCGTGCTGCAGAAAGTGGTCACCCTCGGGCGTTGATCTCCTATGGCGATGCCCTGGCCCGAGGCCGCGGTGTCGAGCGCGACCCGGCACGTGCGCTCGCCATCTTGGAGGAAGCCTACGACAAAAAGTCGAACTTCAAGAACAAGGCGGCAATGTCGCTTGGCCGTCTGCTCCTCGACGGAGGTGAGGGACCGTCGGGCACTGTCGAGGCTGATCCTGAGCGGGCCAGAGAGCTTCTGGTTGAGGCTTTGGAAGGTGGTGTGGTCTGGTCCGCATCGACCCTTGGCAAAATCTACGAAAAAGGGATCGGCGTTGACGCGAATGTCGATAAGGCGATCAGCTATTACAGTCGCGCTGCTTCCCGGGAAGCGTCATCGGCGCGGCGTCTTGCGAATTTGCTTGTCGAAACCGGAGCGCCGAGGGACCAGGTCGATGCTGCTGTCGACAAGGTCGTGACCCAACTGGAGCGGCAGGGGAAAAAAGGCGATGGCATGGCCTGGGTCAAGCTCGCCGAAGTTTTCTCACGCGGCAAGATCGCCGCCCCTGACCCCGAGAAAACCCTCGGCTATCTCGAGAATGTCGCCGATGACGACGATCCGGCAATGCTGACACGCCTTGCCAGGATCTATGGCGACGTCGGCGATTCTGCACAGCAGAACACCTTGCTGCGAAAGGCGGCTGATTTGGGCGACAAAAAAGCCCAAACGCAGCTCGCAAAACGGTATCTCAAGGCCGGCACCGACTATACCAACGGTCCTGTCGGGCGCTATTACGCCGAGCGTGCCATCGCCCAGGGTAGTAAGGCGGCCATGGTCTATCTCGGCTTCGCTCTCGTTAATGGCGACGTCGTCGAGCCGGACTTGGAGATCGGTGAAGCGCTGCTGCGCCGGGCCGCCGATGCCGGGCATCGTGGCGGCTTGACGGCACTTGGCGTCTCGCTGCTCCGCAATCAGGTCACACCCCGCAGTCCGGATGAGGGCCAGCAATTGCTGGAGGCCGCTGCCGAGAAAGGATCCGCCGCCGCCATGAGTGCGCTCGGCTTTGCCTATCATTACGGTCAAGGCGTGACCAAGGACGACATCGCTGCCCTCCGCTGGCTGCAACGCGCCGCCGCCGCAGGACACCAGAGAGCCAAGCGCTTCCTCTCGGAGCAGTCGTCAGGCGCCTGACAGCCCCTGGTACCATTCAGCCATGGCCCGGCCGATGTCGTCGGGGGAGTCTTCCTGGATGAAATGGCTGCCTGCGACCGTGACCTCTTTCTGGTTCGGCCAGCTCCGGCAGAAGTCGCGCTGAGCCCCGGTCAGGATCGCGCCGGGCTCGGCATTGACGAAGAGCTTCGGCAGCTCATCGCTGGCTTTCAGCCAATCGGCATATCCCTGCACGATCGCCACCACGTCTGCGGGCTCGCCGTCAAGCGGGATCTGGCGCGGCCAGGTGAGCGTCGGACGCCGGTCCTCGCCCGGCGTCTCGAAGGGGCGCCGATAGACCGCCATCTCCGCCTCGGTCAAGCCGCGCAGCACTGATCCCGGGAGGACACGCTCGACGAAGGCGTTCTTCTCCAGGACCATCTTCTCCCCGGCCTCGGAGCGAAATCCCTGAAAGAGCTTCTGAATAGCCTCCGGCCATTCGCTCCAGCTCATTGGCCGGACGATCGCTTCCATGTAGGCGATGCCTTTCACCGCATCTCGATGACGGTTTGCCCAATCAAAACCAAGGGCCGAGCCCCAGTCATGCACGACGAAGGTCACGCGTCCTTTGATGCCGAGTGCCTCGAGAAGCCCGTCGAAATAGCGCCGGTGCTCGACGAACCGATAGCTTTCGAGGCCGGCATTCTCCAGTTTTTCGGATGAGCCCATACCAATCAGATCAGGGGCGATGCACCGTCCATGAGGCGTCAGGTGAGGCATGACATTGCGCCAGAGATAGGATGACGTCGGGTTGCCGTGGAGAAACAAGATGGGATCGCCGCGGCCGCCATCGACATAAGCCATCGACTTGCCATGAACGGTGATGTGCTTTTTCAGAGGCTCGGTGGCATCGATCATCGCAGGTCTCCGGGTATTTTTGCTCCTCGAGAAAAAGCATAAGTGCCGGCGCCGAAGGTGAACAGGCCATGCTGTTCACGAATGTGTCGGCAACTCTCGCGGTCGTCGCAAAAAAACTGGTAGAAAGGCTCAATCGACGGCGAAATGTTTCGACAACCTGAGGCCCTGGCGCTGATAGTTCGAGCCGATATCGACACCATAGAGCTGATCGGGACGGGCGGTCAGCGACTCATAAATGAGCTGACCGACCCGCTGGCCGTCTTCAAGCACGAAGGGCACTTCGTGCGACCGGACTTCGAGCACCGCGCGCGTGCCCTCCGCCTCGGCTTCCGCATGGCCGAAGCCCGGATCGAAGAACCCGGCATAATGCACCCGAAACTCGCCGATCGATGTGTCATAGGCCAGCATCTCGGCGGCCTGGTCCGGTGGAATACGCACGGCCTCCTTGGAAGCCAGGATATAGAATTCGTCCGGATCCAGAACCAGGGTCTTGTCGCCCCTCGCCCTCAATGGATGCCAGAATTCCTGAACATCGTAATGCGCAAGCTTGCGAAGATCGATCAGGCCTGCATGTTTTCTCGCCCGATAGCCGATAATGCCATCGCCCGCAGAAGAGCCCAGTTCCACGGTCACCGGCACGCCTTCCGGCACGGTGTTTCCGGCAATCCCGCCTCCGGCAGAGCCATGATCCCCACGCTTGATCCGGATTTGGCTCAAACGATCGCCTCTTCGCGCAAGAATGCTGAAGGTTCGCGGCGAAATCTCAGCATAGAGCGGCCCTTGATACCCTCTTCTGACCCGATCGAACTCGACCCCATGATCGGTGATCAATCGGGTGAACACATCGATCCGGCCAATCGAGCTTTTCGGGTTGGCAAAGGCCGCCGTTCGGTCGCTAAGCGCCAGGCTCTCCACCAGTTCGACGATGTAGACGCAGCCTTTTTCCAGCACCGTCCCTTCATCGCCAAGTTCAAAGGCGTGCATCGCGAACTGATCGATTTTTTCCTGGACCGTCGCATTCTCGCCCGGAAGAAAGCTCGCTCTGACGCGAAAGGCGCGAGCGCCAAGGCGGAGATCAAGTGACGCCGGCTGCAGTTGCGCGGGCTCGATCGGCGCCGATGCGCGGATCTCGCGCTCACCTTCGATCAGGGCTTGCAATTGCTGAACCGGCAAAAGCCCAGCCGCCGATAGAGGGGACTGGTTTTGCTCCGTTGAAAAAACTGCTTCGCGCGCAGTGTTCATACCGTTCGGACTCCCTTCGCGCACAGAAGCAAACCGCGGCTTTCAGGCACGACATCTGGGCTTTTAGTCGACTTGTCCGCCAATTGCCAGAGAGCGGCGGGATACCCGATGATGCCGATAACCACCGAAAGTGGCCGTGAATAGGTGACAGCGGGCGATGCGGGCGGCATGATGACGGCCAGATGATCGAAAAAGCACTGGGCAACCAAGGGGCTAACCGTAAACACGGCCGGCAATGAGATGAAAGAAACCAGCACGCCTCGCCTTAAGCTCGCCAATATTACCAAACGTTTTCCCGGCTGCCTGGCTAATGATTCCGTCGATTTCGACGTGCTGCCCGGTGAGATCCATGCGCTGCTCGGCGAAAACGGTGCCGGGAAGAGCACGCTTGTCAAGATCATCTATGGCGTGCTCGGGCCGGATGCCGGAAACATCGAGTGGGAAGGCGAAACGGTCACGATCGCCGATCCGAATGCCGCCCGCAAGCTCGGCATCGGCATGGTGTTTCAGCATTTCTCCCTGTTCGAAGCGCTGACGGTTCTTGAAAACGTCGCCCTCGGCATGCCGGGCGAGCGGGATATGGCGGCTTTGTCGGCGCAGGTTCGGGAAGTCTCGCAAACCTATGGCCTGCCGCTGGACCCGACCCGCTATGTGCACGAACTCTCCGTCGGCGAGCGTCAGCGGATCGAGATCGTGCGCTGTCTTTTGCAGAACCCGAAGCTCCTGATCATGGACGAGCCGACCTCGGTGCTCACGCCGCAGGAGGTCGACCAGCTTTTCAAGACCCTTCGCCGGCTGGCCTCCGAGGGCTGCTCGATCCTCTATATCAGCCACAAGCTCGATGAAATCCGCGCCCTTTGCCAGCGCGCCACGGTGCTCCGTCAGGGCAAGGTCGTCGCGACCTGCGACCCGGACAAGGAGACGGCCGCCAGTCTCGCATCCATGATGATCGGCACAGACCTCAAGCGCCCGGAGGCACGACCGCGCGATGCCAGGCTTCAGGACGATGTCCGTCTCAAGGTCGACGGCCTGTCGCTGATATCGCCGGAGCCGTTCGGCGTCGATCTCGACGATGTCGGCATCGAGGTGCGCGCCGGCGAGATCGTCGGCATTGCAGGCGTTGCAGGCAACGGTCAGATCGAACTCCAAGAAGCGCTGTCCGGCGAGGTGCTGGTCGACAACCCGAATGCCATCACGATCGACGGGGTGCCCGTCGGCAAAGCGGGCCCGCAGGCGCGTCGACGTCTCGGTCTGGCCTTCGTTCCGGAAGAGCGCCTGGGGCATGGTGCCGTGCCGGAGATGACCCTGGTCGACAACGGGTTTCTAAGCGCCTTCGGGCAAATGAAGCTGCTGGCGCCCTTTGGGGTGATGAAGCAGGAAGCCAGCCGACAATTTTCCGAAGGCGTCGTCGAGCGGTTCGATGTGCGCACGCCCGGCATCGATGCCCAGGCGCGCTCCCTTTCCGGCGGCAATTTGCAAAAGTTCATTATCGGCCGCGAAATCGAGCAGAAGCCGACCATTCTGATTGCAGCCCAGCCGACCTGGGGCGTCGATGCGGGGGCCGCCTCCGTGATTCATCAGGCCCTGTTCGACCTCGCGGACCAAGGCACGGCGGTCCTGATCATTTCCCAGGACCTGGACGAGCTGTTCGCCATCAGCGACCGCCTGGCGGTGCTCAATCTGGGCCGGCTTTCCGATTCCCATGCTGCGAGCGACGTCAGCGCCGAGCAGATCGGCTTGCTGATGGGCGGCTTTCATGGCGGCGACAACGCGACATCCAGCCCGGCGAGGCAAGCATGAT
The DNA here is from genome assembly GCA_965204405.1 of Geminicoccaceae bacterium. Lineage (GTDB taxonomy): Bacteria > Pseudomonadota > Alphaproteobacteria > Geminicoccales > Geminicoccaceae > JANQPX01. Next base: position 556,902 of record CBDBEN010000005.1, on the reverse strand, counting down.
GAGATTGGTTCCGCGAGATGCGCCGGCTGTCCATTGGACCTACCTTACCCCGGTCCTTGCGGTGGCGCTCACCATTGCTGCCGGTTTCGTGCTGTTCGCGCTGATGGGCTATGATCCGCTCGAGACGCTCTATCATTTCTTCATCGCACCGATCTCGACCCAGTACGGCCTCGCTGAACTGGCGGTAAAGGCAACACCGCTGGTGCTGATCGGGGTCGGGCTGTCGATCGGATTTCGCGCCGGGGTCTGGAATATCGGCGCCGAGGGACAGCTGACGCTGGGCGCCATCTTCGGCGGCGGCCTCGCCATTTGGTTCCATGAAAGCGAAAGCCTGCTGCTGCTGCCGGCAATGCTGGTGCTGGGTGCCGTAGGCGGCGCTCTTTGGGCGGCGATCCCGGCCCTTCTCAAGACCCGGTTCAACGTCAACGAAATCCTGACCAGCCTGATGCTAACCTATGTCGCGACCTTGCTCCTGAGTGCGTTGGTGCATGGTCCTTGGCGGGATCCTGATGGCTATAACTTCCCCGAATCCCGCCTTTTCCCGGATGCGGGCATCATGCCTATCCTACTGGATGGCACCAGATTGCATCTCGGCGCCTTGCTGGCGGTCATCGCCGTCATCGGCGGCTGGTTCATGCTCAGCCGGACAATTACCGGGTTTCAAGTGAAGGTGGTTGGCCAGGCACCTCGCGCCGCGAGCTTTGCCGGCTTCAGCCAAAAGCGCATGGTCTGGTTCGCCATGTTGCTCGGCGGCGGCCTGGCAGGTCTGGCCGGGCTTGGCGAGGTGGCCGGACCGATCGGCCAGCTGGTGCCGATCATATCGCCGGGCTACGGCTTCACCGCGATCATCGTCGCTTTTCTGGGCCGGCTCCATCCGGTCGGCGTGCTGCTCGCGGGGCTGCTGATGGCGCTATCCTATCTTGGCGGCGAAAATGCCCAAATCGCGGTCGGCCTACCGACGGCGGCAACCGGTGTGTTCCAGGGCATGCTGCTTTTCTTCGTGCTCGCTTGTGATGTCCTGATCCGCTACCGGCTGGTACTGTCGACACCGGGGCGGGCCGCAGCCGAGACAGGAGAATCCTGAGATGCCGGTGGAACCGATCGTTCTTGCCCTGATCACTGTCATTGGTGCTGCCACACCTCTTTTGCTGGCTGCGCTCGGCGAACTCGTCGTGGAGAAGGCCGGCGTCCTCAATCTCGGCGTCGAGGGCATGATGCTGGTGGGAGCCGTAGCTGCATTCGCGACGGCCGTCGGCACGGAAAGTGCAGTTTTCGCAATCATCGCCGCCGCACTTGCTGGCGCCGTTGTCGCCCTTCTTTTCGGTCTGATGACGCTCACCTTGCAGGCAAGCCAAGTCGCAACGGGCCTTGCCATCACCATCTTCGGCATCGGCCTCAGCGCTCTGATCGGCGCCCCCTATGTGGGCACACCGCTAAAACGCCTCCCCCAGCTGCAGATTCCGGGTCTTTCGGATCTGCCGGTGGTGGGGCCGCTGCTTTTTTCCCATGATTTTCTGGTCTATTTCGCCATTGCCATGGTGGCTGTGCTCGCCTGGTTCCTGAACAGGAGCCGAGCCGGCCTGGTGTTGCGCGCGGTCGGCGAATCCCACGAAGCGGCGCATGCGATCGGCTATCACGTCATCCGTATCCGCTATCTGGCGGTGATGTTCGGGGGCGCCATGGCGGGGCTGGGCGGCGCTTATCTCTCCCTTGCCTACACGCCGATGTGGATCGAGCAGATGACGGCGGGCCGCGGCTGGATTGCGCTTGCTCTCGTGGTGTTCGCCGCCTGGCGCCCGCTAAGGGTCTTGATCGGCGCCTATCTCTTCGGCGGGGTGACGATCCTGCAGCTTCATGCGCAAGGCGGCTCGCTTATCGATATCCCGTCGCAATTCCTCTCGATGCTGCCTTATATCGCCACCATCCTGGTGCTCACCTTCATGTCCAGCGGTGCCATGCGCAACCGCCTGCGTGCTCCGGCTTGCCTTGGCAGGCCATTCCATCCTACAGCTTAAGCCAACGACCAAGGAAATATGGGAGATCCTGTCGATGACTATTCATCCTTTCCTGAAAACAGCCCTCGCTGCAGCGGCCCTAGGCACCGCGGCGTTCGGCTCAACAGCTTTCGCCGATGATCACAAAACCAAGGTCGGCTTCATCTATGTCGGCCCGGTCGGTGATCATGGCTGGACCTATCGTCACGACATCGGCCGCAAGGCGATCGAGGCGGAATTCGGCGACCAGGTGGAAACCTCCTATGTCGAGAGCGTGAACGAGGGACCGGATGCCGAGCGTGTCATTCGCCAGCTCGCGGCCGACGGTCACGATCTGATCTTCACCACCTCCTTCGGGTTCATGAATCCGACCGTCAAGGTCGCCAAGCAGTTCCCGGACGTAAAATTCGAGCATGCGACCGGCTACAAGCGCGCCGACAACGTCTCGACCTATGTCGGCCGTTTCTACGAGGGCCGTGCGATCATCGGCACGATGGCCGGGCATATGACCAAATCGAACACGATCGGCTATATCGCGTCGTTCCCGATCCCTGAAGTGATCCGCGGAATCAATGCCTTCACCATCGCCATGCGCAAGGTCAATCCCGATGCCGAGGTCAAGGTGGTCTGGGTCAACACCTGGTATGATCCGGGCAAGGAAGCCGATGCCGCCAAGACGCTGATCGACCAGGGCGCCGACATCATCACCCAGCACACCGACAGCCCGGCTCCCCTTCAGGTCGCCGAAGAGCGCGGGGCCTTCGCCTTCGGCCAGGCTTCCGACATGGCAAGCTTCGCCCCCGAGGCGCAGCTCACCTCGATCATCGACAATTGGGACAATTACTACATCGAGCGGACCCGGGACGTCATCGACGGCAACTGGGCAAGCTCGGATATCTGGCATGGCATCAAGAACGGCATGGTCGAGATGGCAGACTACGGCAAAGCCGTTCCCGCCGATGTTGCAGCGGCCGCCGATGAGGTGGAAGCGGGCATCATTGCCGGAACGCTCCATCCCTTTGCCGGCCCGATCAACAATCAAGCCGGCGAGCAGGTCGTTGCCGAAGGGGAAACCATCAGCGATGAGGACCTCTTGAAGATGGATTGGTATGTCGAGGGCGTGCAGGGCACGATCCCGAAATAAACCGCCGCCTGACGGCGGCTGCGCCACGGAAAAGCCGGACCATGGAACCAACGTCTATGGTGCGATGAAACTGGAAAGGCCCGCTTTCGAAGCGGGCCTTTTTCGCCGGTAAGGGGTGCGAGGTTTTTTCCTTTACTCTTGCTTTAGGAATTTTTCAGAGCCGGTTTACGTTCATTATATAGGGCTTAACCATCGGCACAGGTTCGATGGACAGCCCTCAGGGAAGTTCATGTGCTGACGCCTTTACCGCCGACCGATCTCGGGTCCGACGTCGTTGAGAGCCTTGTGCAATGACAGTTGAGCCTTTGTGCCCTCCTCGGGTGACGATCGGTCACACCTCAATACAAACACAACCCAAGGTTTCTCAAAAATCGCGTGATGAGGCACATCATTCGCTGAATTGCCACGGCCATAAGATTCTTTGTTGCAACCAATGGTTTAGAAAGTTAGGGTGAATCAGTGAACATTGTCCTGAATTTTTGCCAGGCCACGGTTCATTTCAGGTTCAACCGGCTCCTGCAAAAAAAGCTTTTACCTGAACAAGCTAAGGTGGAAGCATCGTTGTCATCGGCCTTTCAGCATTAGGGGAGGTGGCATCGTGTTATCGTGGCCAGCCGGGCCAGCGATCAAAACTGGATAAATTCTCTACCCCTAAGGGATAAAAGTGCACGAAGCTCTCATCGTTCTCCTATTTTTCATCGCCTTTGCCGCGTTGTTCGACCGGCTCAGGCTGGGAACGGTTCTGGGCTTCCTCATCGGCGGTGCCGCCATCGGTCCTGCCGGTCTCGGGGTTATCGAAGAGCTGGAGGCCGTGCGGCATCTGGCGGAATTGGGCGTGGTCTTCCTGCTCTTCACGCTGGGCCTCGAACTCAAGCTCGAGCGCCTCAAGCTGTTCGAGGGCCGGGTCTATATGCTGGCCATCACCCAGCTTCTGGTGACGGCGGTGGTCATCGCGGCCATGGCCCATGCGCTCGGTCTGCCGGCGGAGCGCGCGGTCATCATGGGCGGCGCGCTTGCCCTGTCATCCACGGCGATCGTGCTGCAGGTGCTCCGGGACTGGGGGCGGACCGTTACCCAGCTCGGCCGGATGGCGATTGCGATGCTCCTGGTCCAGGACATTGCGGTCGGTCCGCTCCTGGTTCTGGTCGAGGTCCTGAGCGAGGATAGTGGGTCGATCTGGCTTGCCCTCGGTATCGCCGGCCTGAAGGCGGTGCTTGTCCTATTGGTCGTCGTCGTCATCGCCCGTTACCTGCTTCGTCCGCTGTTCGACTTCATCGCGACGATCAGTGCTTCGGAAGTGTTCACGGCGACCACGCTTGTGGTGGTTCTCGGGGCGAGCTTCGCGACCGAACAGGCCGGTCTTTCCCTGGCGCTCGGCGCTTTCGTCGCAGGACTGATGGTCGCCGATACCGAGTATCGTCATCAGGTCGCGGCGGACATCGCGCCCTTTAGAGGCCTCCTGCTCGGCTTCTTCTTCATGACCGTCGGCATGACCGTCGATCTGGCCTTTGCTGCGGAAAACTTCGCCGCGATCCTCATGGTGGCGGCCGGGCTGGTAGTGCTGAAAGCGCTCCTGATCACGGGACTTGCCATCGGCCTCGGTTTTCCGACCCGGCAATCGATGCTGGTGGGCGGCCTGCTCGGCCAGGGCAGCGAGTTCGCCTTCGTCCTTCTCGGCCTTGCGGCAACCACGGGCCTGTTCGTCGGCAGCGATGTGCAGATGCTGACCGTCGCGGTTGCTTTCTCCATGGCGATGACGCCGATTTTGGCTGCCTTCACCAGGCGCTATCTGAACCAGATCGAAGGTCAGGCAGCGGCATCGCTTCAGGATCTCGCGGCCGGAACGATGGGCCAGAGAAATCACGTCATGGTCATCGGTTTCGGCCAGGTCGGCATGGCCGTGACCCGGCACCTGGTGGGGCTGCAGCTTCCGGTCCTGGCGCTCGATTTCGATCCCAAACGGGTGCGTACCAGTCAGGCACGAAAGCTGCCGATCTATTTCGGCAATGCCGCCCGCCCCGAAGTCTTGAAGGCCGCCCATATCGGGCAGGCCAAGCTGGTCGTCATAGCGATCAGCAATCAGGAGACCGCCGAGCGGGTTCTGACGTTGATCCGCAGCCTGTATCCCAAGCTCAGAATCATTGCCCGCAGTCCGGATGCGACCGGGGTCGAGCGTTTCCGCAACGCCGGCGCCAATGCCGTGGTCATCGAAGGCTTGACCACGGCGCTCGACATCGCCCAGAGGGCCATTTTGCTTTATGAGCCCGATGAGGAGAAGGATGTCTCCGAAGAGGCAGCCGCCAACTCGGAAGAGGACGAGGCACAGGCAGAAAGCAGCGAGGACGGTGATAACGAGCCCATGGCGGATCAGCCTTCGACGGCTGCCCCGCCGACCCCACGCGATCCCGACCCCGCACCGGAACCGCGCATGGCCGCAACAGCGGCCAGCGAACGGGAAACGCCGGCCACTCCCAGGGAAGAGAGCAATGCGGAGAAGCCGGTCATCAGAGAAAGGCAGGAAGACCCGGTCGCCGGCTGACGCCTATCCCGGCATACCCGGACTGCTGCGCTCAAGCGCCTTGCTGACGGCGGCAAAGGGCCAGGCCATAGCGCGCACGGCGGCTCCATTCGCTATCGGGATCCAGCACCAGATAGCGCGCCCAAAGCTGCCCTGCCCGGTCATATTCACCGTCATCGAAGTGCAGCTGAGCCAGGTTATAGACCGGATCGGCATAGCTGGCATCGGCTTCGATCGCCCGCTCGAACCCTTCCATGGCCGCAGCTTTCTCACCGCAGCCATCCATGAGAAGAGCCAGATTGTACCAGGCATCGGGAAAATGCGGATCAAGCCCCAAAGCCAAGCGCAGATGAAAAATCGCCCCTTCGATATCCCCTCGTTCGCGTAGGACGTTGGCGAGGTTGAAGGGGGCTATCGGATCACTTCGATCAAGCCGCAGACAGCGCTGATACAAGGTCATCGCCACCGAGGATTCGCCCAGCCATTCGGCTTCTTCGGCCGCTTCGAACAGCTCGTCCATCGTCGGATTGTCGGCATCCGGAAGCGGCAATCGCATCTGTCCGTCGAGATCGGCAACCATGTCGCCGACCTGATTGACGATCTGGCCATACTCATCGCTGATCAGCTTCAACCGTGCGAGCGGCTGATCAATGCCCAACGGCCCCATCGGATCGCCTCGCCGCTCGATGACGGTCCGTTTGACGCCTTCAATGATCTGCCCGAGACTGACACCTTCACCAAGCAGCCGCGCAACTTCCCTCGCTGCCACGAGATCGCGAAAGCCGCATTGGTCCCGTTGGACCTGGATGACGTCGAACAGGATCAAAAGGCGTAATGTTTCGAGGTCCAACCCAGCCTTGCGGGGAAGATCCTCAACGCTGACGACGCCCTCTGCCTTTGAGCGCGTCGCAAGCAGATCCAGCGCTTCGAGGAACATTCTTTCGCTCAAACAGACGGCACCGCCTTCATCGGCGGTTTTCAACTTCCGTCTTAGGCCACCTGAATCGAGCTGGCGAAAAGCAAGCGGGCTGACCACCAGAATGCCGGCGCGCCGCGGCTGGCCCCGCCGAAGGAAGCTTTTGCGTTCAAAAAGCGCTGCTTCAACTTCCGAAACCGAGACTGCGGCAAGGCGACCAACGATGGTAACGGCTCTGTTGCTGAAGTCGATCATGGCCCAACCTTTTGAAGCAGTCATTTACAGAGGGTCGGAGGGGGAATTATTCGCAATCTCAGGCCCAAGACCCTGCCTAGCCACGCCCTTTTTACGTACACGAACTGCGATATCGCATCAACGGAACGGCAGAGAAAAGCTGTGGGTAGTTTGACTTTCTTTCCCTTTTGCCCCAGGGCGCTCAACCTTCTCGGGGGTCATTGAGAAATCCATCTATCCAGCGTAGAATTCGCCTTCTGGTCAGACCTCGCCGCTACGGAACATTCATGCCTATCGGGATCGCCAAATCATGAAAGTGGCGGCACTTTTCGCCGTGATCGCCGCCCTCGCCATTCTGGCCGGTGCCTATACCACGGCTCGACAGCACGCCGAGCGCGTGGCTTGGCGTGTGGAAAGCGAGCATCTAAAGGCACGGATCGCAGAGCTCGAGGGGAAGGCTGACCCGGCAGTCATGCGCAAGCTTCGGCGCCAACAGGACAAGAACCTGGGGCAGCTCCCCGACGAAGCGGCAGCGGAGCTTGCTGCGATCGAGGCGGAAATCCTGGATCGGCGGGCAGAGCTGGTTCAGCTCAATGCCGATCGTCTCGTGGCCGAAGATTATGTCAAGGAATCGACCGATGCGTTGCTTCAACAGATACGGAAGACCAAGGACATCGAGCAGAATCTAGCTGCGCTTCAGTCGCGCCGATTGGCGATGAAGGGGCATATCGACGAAGCTGGGGGAAAACTCGCGGCGCTCGCCGAGGTGATCAAGGATCGCGAAGGTAAAGTAACGTCACTCGATCGAAAGATTGCAGAATTAGCCATTCGTCAGGAAGCGGCGGAGGCGAGCCTTGCAAGCGCCGAACAGCAAAAACCTGAGGTGACTGCGGTCCTGAACGATTTGGAGGCGATCAAGGAAGCAAGGCCTTCATCAGCGGAACAGGCGGGGAATGCGTCCGCCGAAGCGGAACGGATCGCCGTTTCGACTGACCGGGATATCGAGCCCAGGAAAGATCGCTCGAAGGGGCTCTATCAGTTCGAGACGCTTAACCTCGACCGTGCCTCAAGCGACGCCGCCGGCACCCATGAAGGCACGGTAAAAACGGCTGCGGTCAATGATCGTTCCGAGAACCGGCAAGCACCTGATGAGTGGGCATCGAAGCAATATGAGCTGGGACGACAGCTTGTCACCAGGGGGGAGCGGAGTTCCAGCTCCAGGGAGCTGAACGAGGCCGTTCTTGCCTTTCGAGCCGCCCTCGGCGAATGGTCGAAAGACCGTGACCCGGTGCGCTGGGCGGCCGTGCAGAACGATCTTGGCTATGCGCTGGCGCTGCTGGGCAAACGTCAAGAGGATGTCGCCGTTCTCGAACAGGCGGCGATCGCCTGCCGCCAGGCTCTCACGGCGATCAAGCAGAACCGAGCCCCGCTTCTCTGGGCCGCCGCACAATACAATCTCGGCCTCACGTTAAGCGGCATGGCTGTTCTCAAGGATGATGCCGTTCTCTGGCAGGGAGCGATCGAGGCTTACCAGAAATCGGTCGAGGTCTTCGAGAATGCCGACGCCCGCGCGGAAGCCGAAATGACCACGCGCCGCCTCCAGGACGCCCACGACAAGCTCAGCGCTTTGAGAAAACGCTCCTGACCTCCTGCTGGCGACCTGGGTGCCTGGCGATCCTCAGCCCGGTGATTTTTCGCGGACTTTAGGGCGCTTCGCCGAACGTGGCTTCCTGGAGGCCGATTTCGAACGGCTTTCCGCCGGCGGTTTTCGCTGCCGGTCCACGCTTCGCCTGAAGGCCTCGGCGACTGTCGTCGGCGCCGGGACCTCGTCGTCATTGGCGGCCTCGATCCGGATCGGGGCAGCCCCTTCACCGACGGTCTCGCCGCAGGTGACTTTGAGCTCGATCAGCTCTCTCAGGGCAGCCTGATAGCGATCCTTGAAGACGTGGGGATCAAACCGGCCGGAACGCATTGCGATGAGCTGCTCGGCCAGGTTTTGCACCTCGGTCGATGGCTCGCCGCTTGGCAGATCGGCAAAAAAATCGTCGGGCTCGCGCACCTCCTCGGTGCTTCGAAGGGTCGTCAGCACGAAGCCACGGCCGCGAACGCCGATCGTTACCATGCGTTCCCGCCGATTGATCACGATCCGGCCGAGCGCGACCTTCCGGCGTGCGGCCATCACCGTTCGCAGAACATCGAACGCCTCGATGGCGACCGGGCCGTCCGGAACCAGGAAATAAGGCTGATCAAGATAGATCGGATCGACATCCCTGCCCGCGGCAAAGGTTTCGGATCAGCAATGTCTTGTCGGAGGGTGTCTTGATTTCGGCAAGGTCCGTCTCGCTCAAGACGACATAATGCTCCTGATGCTGATACCCGGTAATCAGATCCGACCGGTCGACCCTGCCAAGGGTCGGATCATGGGTGGATCATCTGAATGCGATGGCGCGTATCCCGGTGCAGATAGTGCGCGGATAACTTCTCCGCCTGCTTGGTCGCTTTGAAAAGACGGACCGGGCAAGAAATCAACGCCAGCTTCAAATGGCCTTTCCAGGCAGCTCGCGGCATGGCCATGGTTTTTACTCCCTACCTATCGATAGGTAGACCGATTCCCAGCGCCGTCCAACACCGGTTCAGGCTTTCGGCCTATGCAAGCGCCAGGCATAGAGCGCTACCGCCGCCGCAGTTGCCAGATTGAGGCTGGAGACCCGGGCTTCCATCGGGATGGCAAAAAGCCCGTCGGCGCGCTCGAGAAGAGCGGAACTAAGCCCCTTACGCTCGGATCCGAAGGCCAGGACAGCCCTGGCAGGCAAGGCTGACGGATCCATCGGATCGCCTTCGGGGTGGATCGCAAGCAGAGGTCGATCCAAGCGGGGAAGCTTGTCGATGCGCAGAACCGGCAGGGCGAAATGAAGTCCGGCCGATCCCCGAAGCGCTGCCGGATCCCAGGGATCATGGTGCCCTGTGGTGAGCACTCCGCCAGCCCCCGCCGCCGCAGCCGACCGGATGACCGCGCCGACATTGCCGAGATGGGCCGGGGCCTCCAAGAGAATGATCGGGGCCTGGCGTCTGGAAGACAGCGCCTCGTCGAGATCGGAGACTGGACGGTGGGCAAGCGCCAGAACGCCGGTCTTGGGTGCTTGCGGCGCCAAGGCCGAGAAAAGATCGGCCGGAACGACTTCGGTAAGCGCCGCGATCTGCTCGGCGACATCGGGAGCCAGGTCGCGGGCGAGTTCGTTCAGCTTTTCAGGCTCCGCGGCAAAGACACTGATGATTGAAGCCTTGAAACGCAGCGCGTGTTTTAGCGCATGCAGGCCTTCGAGAACGGCCAGCCGATCGTCCCGCCGGGCTTGCCGGCAGCGCTCGACAAGAGCATTTTCTCCCGTCGTTCTCTTGATCTCAATCCCGCCTTTGCGTGGTGGGTCGAAGCCCGAAGCCCAACGGTGCTGCCGGTGCTTCCAGGCTCTCAATGACCTCCGGCTGCTGCCCCACGACCGCCTGGACCGCATCGTCGACATGATCGAGCCAGATGAACTCCAGCGCCAGGCGGGCACTTTCCGGGATGTCCTCGAAGTCCTTCCTGTTGCGCCCCGGCAGCATGATCCGCCTTATGCCGGCCCGGTGAGCGGCCAGCACTTTCTCCTTGATGCCGCCTACGGGAAGAACCAGGCCGCGAAGCGAAATCTCGCCCGTCATTGCCGTGTCATGCCTGACGGTCTCATCCTTCAAGAGAGACATGAGCGCGGCAAACATGGCGACACCCGCCGACGGCCCGTCCTTGGGAATGGCGCCAGCCGGCACATGGACATGGATGTCGCTGGTCTCGAACAGTTTTTCGTCGATGCCGTAACGGGCTGCGCTGGATTTCACCAAACTTAGAGCAGCTTGCGCGCTCTCGCGCATCACGTCACCCAGCTGACCCGTCAGGATCAGCTGCCCCTTGCCGGGAAGGCGGCTCGCCTCGACGAAGAGGATATCGCCGCCGACCGGCGTCCAGGCGAGGCCGGTGGCAACCCCTGGAACGGACGTGCGCATGGCGATTTCGGGCTCGACTTTCCTGGCGCCCAGAATGTCGTGAAGATCATTCGGGCCGACCGTGACGGCCTCGGCCGTACCCTCGGCAACGCGCATCGCGATATGGCGAAGGACCGCACCGATCAGGCGCTCCAGATTGCGCACACCCGCCTCGCGGGTATAGCCGCCGATGATCGCCTTCAGCGCATCGTCGGTGATCGCGGCCTGATCCTGGCGAAGGCCGTTCGCTTCCTGCTGGCGCGTCACCAGATAGCGCTTGGCGATCTCCAGCTTTTCCTCGCCCGTATAGGAGGGCAGCTCGATGATCTCCATGCGGTCGCGAAGCGGCCCCGGAATCGCATCGAGGACATTGGCGGTCGCAACGAACATCACCTGGCTGAGATCGAAGGGCAGGGCCAGGTAGTTGTCCCTGAACGTGTCGTTCTGGGCTGGATCCAGGACTTCGAGCAGGGCCGATGACGGGTCGCCATGGAAGCCGCCGCCGCCCAGCTTGTCCATCTCGTCCAGCATGAAGACCGGGTTGTTGGTGCCGGCCTTTCTGATGCCCTGAATGATATTGCCGGGCAATGCCCCCATATAGGTCCGCCGATGGCCGCGGATTTCGGCCTCATCGTGCAGCCCGCCCAGGCTCGCGCGGACAAATTCCCGGCCCATGGCATGGGCGATGCTCTTGCCGAGCGAGGTCTTGCCCACCCCTGGCGGGCCGACAAAGCAAAGGATCGGGCTGCTGCCGTCGGGGTTCAGCTTGCGGACGGCAAGAAATTCGAGAATGCGCTTCTTGATTTTCTCCAGACCGAAATGCTCATCGTCGAGAACCTCTCTCGCCTTAGCGATATCGATGAGATCGTCCGAGCGCTTGGACCAGGGGAGATCAACCAGCCAGTCCAGATAAGTGCGCAGCATCGAATATTCGCCCGCCGCCTCCGGCATGCGCTCCAGGCGCTTCAGTTCCTTTTTGGCATGCTGCTCCGCTTCTTCCGGCATGCCGGCCTTGGCAATCGCCTCGGCGAGTTCCTGGATCTCGGCCTTGCTGTCTTCATCCTCGCCGAGTTCCTTTTGAATGGTCTTCAGCTGCTGGCGAAGGAAGTATTCGCGCTGCTGATCGGCCATGGTCTCCTTGGTCTGCTCGCCGATATCGTGGGACAGCTTCAGCACCTCGAGCCGATGACCAAGGGCCGAGAGCACCTTGTCGAGCCTGGCGCCGACATCGGTGAGCTCCAGGATCTCCTGACGCTCCTCCGGCTTCAGGTCCATGAAGCTCGCCACCAGATCGGCTCCCTGGGAGGGTGAATTCAAACCCTGAATGGCATTGCCCAGCTCGGGCGGTGCCTGCGGAAGAAGGGCAAGAACCTCAAGCGATCGTTCCTTCAGCTGGTGCAGGCGCGCTTCAGCCTCCGGCCCTTCCCCGCCGATGTCCGGCAGGCGTTCGATCCGGGCGGCGAGATGAGGATAGCCATCCAGAAACTCGACGATCCGAAAGCGCTCCTGGCCCTGGCAAACCACATGATGGGTTCCGTCGGGTGCGGTGACATAGCGGAGCACGCCGGCAAGCGTACCGATCTTGTGAAGCTGTTCGGGCGACGGTCTTTCCAGTTCGGGATCCAGCTGGAGAACGGCACCGAACGGCCGCTGGTGCTGCGCTGCGGTCTGTGCGGCTGCAATCGATAGGGGATGCTTCAGGGCAAGCGGCATCACCACGCCAGGAAACAGAACGGCCTGGCGAAGCGGCAAGATGATAAGCGCGTCATCGGGCAGGTTCATGGCGACGTCCGAGGTCCGGCTGCCGGTGTCGGCTGAAGGGGGCGCCTCGCTCGCCGCTTCGCTACGCAGCGGCTGCTGGTTCGTCGGCAGATTATGCTCGTTCATCGCAGTTTCCTGAGGCTCAGCACCAGGCACCCGTTGCGCAGTTCACGATGGCCGATTTCATAGCGGCCCGGAGGAAGCTTGAGATGGCGCTCGAAATGGCCGTATGGAATTTCCAGCCTCCTGAGCATCATGCGACTGGACTGACCGGGCATCGGCCGCCGGCCCGCCACGATTAGCGTGCCGTCATCAACCAGCACCTTGAGATCCTCGGGCTCGACGCCGGGAAGGGCCACCATGATCAGAACCTCGCTCTCCGTCTCCAGAACGTCGACGGGTGGTTCCCAGCAGGGTCCGGCTGCATCGGGCTTCGCAGGCGTGAAGAACTGACGCTGCAGTTTTTCCGCACGTTCGAACATTTCGACCGCATCTTGCCACATGAACGGGCTTGGATTTCTCGAACGCATCAAGCAGGCCTTTCCGATATGCCGACCGACAGATCGATCATGCGATCCATATGTCGGTAAGCGAGATGGATTTTCAATGCCGGGTTGCCGAACTCGACTGTCGATCCATTTCGGTCCGCTGTCATTTTCAGCTTGGGCGGTGCCAGCCCTCTCCCCCACCCAGCCACCTGATTTTGTTCGATACCCTGTCGGGTCGCTGGACGGGATAGGGCTGGAACGGAACGACCTACAGAGGCCAGACCAGCAGGATCATCGGCACGGAAACCGCGATGATCAATATTTCGAGCGGGAGGCCCATGCGCCAGTAGTCGCCGAACCGATAGCCGCCGGGACCCATGATCAACGTATTGTTTTTATGGCCGATCGGCGTCAGGAAAGCGCAGGAAGCCGCGACCGCGACCCCCATCAGGAAGGGATCTGCATTAACGCCGAGACGGGTCGCGATATCGACGGCGATGGGAGCGGCGATCACGGCGGTCGCGGTATTGTTCATCACATCCGAAAGCGTCATGGTCACGACCACCAGGAGTGTGAGCACCACCCAGGGCGCATAGCCTTCCGCGAGCGTGACGATGCTGCCCGCAATCAGCGCCGTGCCGCCGCTTGCCTCTAGGGCCGAGCCAATGGGAATCATCGAGCCCAGGAGCACGATCACCGGCCATTCGATCGAATGGTAGATCTGGCGAAGCGGCACGATATTGAACAGCACCATCAGCACGACGGCGGCGGCAAGGGCGATGGGCAGATAGAGAATGCCGATGCTAGCCAGCAGGACGGCGGTTGCGAAAATCCCGACGGCGAGACCGGCCTTCTCGCGCTGGATGACCTGCAGGCCGCGCTCGGCGAGCGGCAAGGTGCCTAGCCAGCTGGTGATTTCACCCATGCGCTCGCTCGGGCCGAGCAGCAAGAGCACATCGCCAGCTTCGATCTTGAGCCGCCTGACCCGCTCGGTGAAACGCCGGCCCTGGCGTGAGACGCCAAGCAGCGTCACGGCGTGGCGGTAGAGGAGGCCGAGCGTCAGGGCGGAGCGCCCTTCGATCATGGCGCCTTCCGGGACAACCACCTCGACCATGGCGATATCCTCACCGTCGAGCATCGCCTTGGCCATGTCGCTGCTGGTGATCTCCAGCTTGAGGGCGCCGACCAGCTTGTCCAGCGCATCGGGTGCCGCTTCCACCACGAGAAGATCGCCCTCGCGCAGCACCGTTCGCCTGGCCATGCCGGGAAGGCGCTGCCCGTCCCGGATCAGGCCAATGATCGACGCCTCATTGTCATCGGCGATATCGTCCAGGTCTCGGATCGTCTTGCCGATCGCCTTCGAGCCTTCGGGGACGCTGAGCTCGGCGATGTAGTCCTTGAGATCGAGCAGCAGCCCTTGGCCGGTTTCCTGCTCGCTGCGGGATCCCGGGATGAGCCGCCAGCCGATCAAGGCGATGAACAGCACGCCGACCACGGCACAGACGATGCCCACCGGCGCAAAATCGAACATGCGGAAGGGAGCGCCCAAGGCATCGCCTCGAAATTCCGCGATCACGATGTTGGGCGGGGTGCCGATCAACGTGATCATGCCGCCCAGAATCGAGGCAAAGGAAATCGGCATCAAGGTGAGCGCCGGGCTGCGTTTCGCTTTCTTCGCCGCCTGAAGGTCGACCGGCATCAGGAGAGCCAGTGCTGCCACATTGTTCATCAGCGCCGACAGCCCCGCCGCCAAAGCCGACATGATGGTGATATGGGCGCTTAGCTTTCGCGACGCATCCACCATATAGCGGGCGATCAGCTCGATCGCGCCCGAATTGGAAAGGGCACGACTGACGATCAGCACCAGGGCGATGATCACGGTCGCAGGATGGCCGAACCCGGAAAAGGCCTCTGCCTTGGGAACCACGCCCAGGATGAGAGCCACGGCAAGGGCGCCGAATGCCACGAGGTCGTAGCGCCAGCGTCCCCAGATCAGAAGAACGAACACGCAGAAGAGAAGCGAGAACAAAACGGTCTGGTCGGTGGTCACGTCGGAAAACCAATCGCTGATTTAGAGCCCCAGCACCCTAATCCTCGGCCACTGCCGAGGCCAGTTCTTCTTCTTCATGCGGGCACGATACTGAGCGAGCTTTTGCGGATTGGTACGTGTAAACGGTGTCGGACGAACGACCAGGCCAAACAGGTCGTCAAGCCCGAACGGGGCCAGGATGTCGATGTCGTCCGAGGCATTCAGGCGGATGGCGACGGCGGTCGGGGTTTCGCACCAATGCTCGAGCGCGTGGCTGATGGACCGATAGGGCCGATCACCATTCCGATAGGCCATCCTGGGCTGGTTCTTCACCGACCAGGGATGGCCGGGCAGGCGGTCATGCAAGTCGTTTTCCAGACGTTTTTCGGCCTGCTCGTCCAGATTGCCAGCATCGAAATAGATGACGTCAATGTCGTTCAGCGCGGTCGGTTCCTCATAGCCGTGCAGGTGATCCCAGACATGGTTGCGCACAAGGCCTGCGGTAATCCAGCAATCCGGCAGGTCCAGCGATCGAACAGTGGCGAGCATAGCCAGAACCTCCGGGTCGGATGCCAGAAGTTCCTGCAGGAAAATGGTCAGATCCTCGCCCATCGCCGCACTTTGAGAGGCACGTTGAGAATTGTCCAATATTATCCTCGGGAAGAACCGCTTTTCGGTTGAGACCGCCCAAAGGCGTGATAGGGTTGGTTAAAGCCACGATTCGAAGAAAACACTCAGAAAGCGGAGGCGTTTCATGCCGCATCATTCGAAATCAGCCCAACGCGTTGTCCTTGGGCTCGCAACAGCCACGGCGATCAGCCTAGTCAGTCTTGCCTCATTTGCCGCCGAGCTGCGTATCGGCAATCCTGGTGAGCCGGATACCCTTGACCCGCACCACACAACGACCGTTTACGAGTCCCGCATCATCCGCAACATGTTCCTCAGCCTCATCGCACAAGATGCAGCCGGTAAGGTCATTCCGGGCGCGGCTGAGAGCTGGACAGTCAGCGATGACGGTCTCGTTTATACCTTTACTCTTCGCGATCACACCTGGTCGGACGGTGTACCGGTTACGGCGGGCGACTTTGAATTCGCGCTGCACCGATTGCTGGCACCTGAGACGGCCGCACAATATGCTTCGATTCTTTACACCATCAAGAATGCCAAGCCGCTGAACGAGGCCACCATGGACGGCATGGAAAACCTCGGCGTGAAAGTGATCGATGACAAGACGCTTGAGATCACGCTTGAATATCCAGCCCCTTACTTCATCGAGCAGCTCACCCATGCAACCGCTTATCCCGTGCCGAAGCACAAAATCGATGAGGTTGGTGAGGACTGGATAAAACCAGGCAATTTGGTCTCGAACGGCAGTTATGTCTTCACCGAATGGGTGCCGAACGATCATGTGACCATCGTCAAGAACGAGGCGTTCTATGATGCTGAGAATGTCACGATTGATCAGATCACGTTCTATCCAACCGAAGAGCGCAATGCAGGCACAAAGCGCTACCGGGCAGGCGAACTCGATATTCAATATGATTTTGCCTCAGAGCAGATCGACTGGCTGAAGGACAATTTGCCGGAAGAGACGCGGATATCCCCCTGGCTCGGAACTTATTATTATACCTTCAATCTGGAAAAACCGCCGTTCGATAACGTGGCTATCCGCGAAGCACTCGCCCTGGCGATCGATCGAGAGACCATCGTCGACAAGGTCTTGCGCACCGGCGAGGTTGCCGCTTACGCCATGGTGCCGCCAGGTGCCGGCGGCAATGACGAGCCGGGCGAGGTGGTCTGGAAGGAGATGGCATACGACGACCGGGTCGCAAAGGCGAAGGAGCTTCTTGCGGAAGCCGGCTACGGCCCCGACAATCCGTTGAAGTTCCAGCTTCGCTACAACACGTCGGAGCAGCACAAGAAGGTCGCGATCGCCATTGCCTCAATGTGGAAGGACCTCGGCGTCCAGCCGGAACTCTTCAACAGCGAGGTCAAGGTTCACTACAACGACCTTCAGGAAGGCAATTACGAGGTTGCCCGTGCCGGCTGGGCGGCAGACTACAATGATGCCCAGAATTTTCTGTTCCTTATGGAAGGTGATACCGGCCCGCTCAACTATGCCCAGTATGCTAGCCCCGAGTTCGACAGCCTGATGAACCAATCGGATGCCACCACCGACCTGGCCGAGCGCAAGAAACTGATGCGGGAGGCAGAAATCGTGGCCATGAAAGATCTGCCGGTAACGCCGATCTTCCACAATGTTTCTAAGAACCTCGTCTCGCCGCGTGTCCAGGGCTACGAGGACAATGTCGCCAATGTGCATCCGGTTCGCTTCTTGAGCTTGGCCGAGTAACAGGCAATGTCCGGGCTGGAGGGCCTTTCCTAGGCTGTCCGGCCCGGGTCTTTGCGTGTTCACATTCCCATGGCCGGTTTTCTTGCCAGGCGGCTCCTGATCAGCATCCCTACGCTTCTGGTCATCATTACTATCGCATTTTTCCTGATGCGGATTGCACCCGGCGGGCCGTTCGATCAGGAGCGCGCCCTGCCTCCCGCGATCGAAAAGAACCTCCAGGCCGCCTATAATCTGGATCAGCCGCTGTTTGTGCAATATCTCCGCTATCTCGGCGGCGTGCTGCAGGGCGATTTCGGCCCGTCATTCAAATATCGGGACTTCACGGTTACCGAGCTATTGATCACTGGCTTTCCGGCAAGTCTTAAAGTCGGCGGGCTGGCCATTTTGCTCGCCGTCAGCGTCGGCATCGCTCTCGGCACGATCGCGGCCCTTCGTCAGAACTCGGGCATCGATTACGCCGTCATGGCAACCGCGATGACCGGGATCACCATTCCGAACTTCGTGATGGCGCCGTTTCTGACCTTGATCTTCGGCGTCTTTCTCGGTTGGCTGCCGGTCGCGGGCTGGGGAGACGGCGGTTTTCGTCATCTGCTGCTGCCGGTGATTGCCCTCGCTCTGCCGCAGATCGCCTTCATCGCCCGTCTGACCCGCGGCAGCATGATCGAAGTGCTCGGTGCGAACTTCATCCGCACCGCGCGCGCCAAAGGCCTATCCGAGCACATCGTCGTGAGCCGGCATGCTCTTCGAGGCGCGCTCCTCCCGGTCGTCTCCTATCTTGGCCCTGCCACCGCCAACCTGATTACCGGCTCGGTGGTGATCGAGACCATCTTCGCCATTCCCGGCATTGGCCGCTATCTGGTGCAGGGCGCTTTGAACCGTGACTATACGCTGGTGATGGGGGCCGTCATCGTGCTGGCACTGACCGTGATCATCTTGAATCTGATCGTCGATGTCATCTATGGCTTCCTCGATCCGAAGATCAAACAGCGATGAGCGCAACCCTCAGCCCTTCCAAACCCTTCGAAAGGCCGGCCATCGAGGGCCGATCCCTTTGGATGGATGCCAGACGCCGGCTGTTTCGAAACAAGGCTGCCGTCATTTCCATGGTGGTCCTGACGACTGTCGCACTCATGGCCCTTATGGCGCCTTGGCTCAGCCCCCACCCCCTGGATGAAATCTACTGGGACCGCATTCAGGCCCCGCCGGACTTCGCGAATGCCCATTGGTTCGGCACCGACGGCAATGGCCGCGACCTTTTCGTGCGCACGCTCCATGGCGGCCGCGTCTCGCTGATGGTTGGCCTGCTCGCGACGGGGGTCAGCCTGATCATAGGTGTCGCCTACGGAGCCACGGCCGGATTTTTCGGGGGCCGAATCGACAATCTGATGATGCGCTTCGTCGACATTCTCTATTCGCTGCCGTTCATGTTTTTCGTCATCCTCCTGATGGTAATCTTCGGCCGCAATATTTTCCTGATCTTCATCGCCCTTGGTGCGATCAGCTGGCTCGACATGGCGCGGATCGTCAGGGGGCAGGCACTTTCGATCAGGCACCGGGAATTCATCGAAGCCGCCCATGCCGGCGGTGTCTCCAATACCAGGATTATCGGCCGGCACATCATCCCGAATCTCCTGGGGCCCGTGATCGTTCATGCAACCTTGGTCATCCCCCAGGTCATTCTTGCCGAAAGCTTCTTGTCGTTCCTGGGGCTCGGTGCTCAGGAGCCGCTGACAAGCTGGGGGGTTCTCATCTCGGAAGGGGCGCAGACCATGGAAGCAGCGCCCTGGATGCTGATCTTCCCGGCGATTTTTCTCGCGGTCACGCTGTTCTGCTTCAACTTCATCGGTGACGGTCTGCGCGATGCGCTCGACCCCAAGGATCGCTGACCGATGGGCGTGCTTCTCGATGTCGAGGATCTTCTGATCCGTTTCGATACGCCGGAAGGCGAGGTCATCGCTGCGAACCGCATCGGCTTTCGGATCCAAGCCGGCGAGACCGTCGGACTGGTCGGCGAAAGCGGTTCGGGAAAATCCCAGGCGGTGCTCGCCATGATGGGGCTTCTCGCCAAGAACGGCCGGGCCGAGGGCGGGATCCGTTTCGACGGCCAGAACCTGTTGATGATGTCATCGCAGGATCTTAATCGGATCCGCGGCGTCGATATCTCGATGATCTTTCAGGATCCGATGACCGCGCTCAATCCCTACCTCAAGATTTCGCGCCAGATGACCGAAGTCCTGATCGAGCATCGGGGCATGGCCGTTTCGGACGCACGCCGACGAAGCCTCGAGTTGCTGGATCAGGTCGGCATCCCCGATGCCGGCAGCCGGATCGACCTCTATCCCCATGAGTTTTCCGGCGGCATGCGCCAGCGGGTGATGATCGCGATCGCGCTTCTCTGCGAGCCCAAGCTCCTGATCGCGGATGAGCCGACCACAGCGCTGGACGTCACCGTGCAGGCGCAGATTCTCGATCTCCTGCTGCGGCTTAGGAAGGAGCGGGACATGGCGATCCTTCTGATCACCCATGACCTCGGCGTGGTCGCAGGCCTCGCGGATCGGGTCATGGTGATGTATGGCGGGCGAATCGTCGAAGAGGGCCCGGTTGTCCCGATTTTCGAGAGCCCGGCGCATCCCTACACCAAAGGCCTGCTCCATTCTTCCCCGCGCCTCGATCGGCCAAGGACGGAGGAGCTTGCCGCGATTCCCGGCCAGCCGCCCAATCTCCAAGCACTGCCCGCCGGCTGTGCCTTCGGAGACCGCTGCCCCCAGCGCTTCGAGCGCTGCGCCGGCAACGTACCGGCTCGTCGGCAGATCACGCCCGACCGGACCGTGGCATGTCATCTGGAGATCACGGTTTGACTGAAACGCCACTTCTCCAAGTCGACAATCTCGCTGTGCATTTTTCCATCAACACTGGCGGACTGCTGACCGGTCGACGCCACGTGCTGCTGAAGGCGGTGGATGGCGTCAGCTTCACTCTGGAGCCCGGTGAAACTCTCGGCATCGTCGGCGAGAGCGGCTGCGGCAAGTCCACCCTCGGCCGCGCCATTCTTCGCCTGATCGAACCCACGGACGGCAGGATAACCTGGCTCGGCAAAGATTTCCTCAAGCTCGAGAAGGAAAGCCTGCGCCAATGCCGCCGGGACATGCAGATCGTGTTCCAGGACCCGCTCGCTTCGCTCAACCCGCGCATGACCATCGGCGACATCATCGCCGAACCGCTCGTGACGTTCGAGACGGGCCAGGCCCGTACCGACGTCACCGAGCGGGTGCGGGAAATGATGGCCAAGACGGGGCTCTTGCCGGAGATGATCAACCGCTATCCCCACGAGTTCTCCGGCGGCCAGTGCCAGCGCATCGGCATCGCCCGCGCCATGATCCTGAAGCCGAAGCTCATCGTCTGCGACGAGCCGGTTTCCGCCCTCGACGTCTCGATCCAAGGGCAGATCATCAATCTCCTGATGCAGCTGCAGCGGGATTTCGGCCTGGCCTTGCTGTTCATCAGCCACGATCTCTCCGTGGTCCGCCATATCAGCCATCGCATCCTGGTCCTCTATCTCGGCCAGATCATGGAGATTGCCGGCGGCAACAGGCTGTATGAGGTGCCGAAGCATCCCTATACCCAGGCGCTGATTTCCGCGGTGCCGGTGCCTGATCCGAGAGGCGAGCGGGGCAAGCAGCGCATCGTCCTCAAAGGCGACCTCCCCTCGCCGCTCAGCCCGCCGTCCGGCTGCGTCTTTCGAACCCGCTGCGCCCACGCCTCATCACGATGCTCGGCCGAACCGCCTAGCCTCGACCTTCTCGACGACGGGCATCAGGTTGCCTGCCACCATTGGCGAGACGTCGGGTAGCACCGATAGGAAGGATGGAGTCCGGCAAGAACACCCTTTTTTCGCCGAACAAGCTCTGAGCCGATCTAAAAAAAAACAGCTTTTCTGCGCCTCTCGGGTTCGTTTGGTTTCTGGGATGGTTTGCAATAGCGCGATGATTTGCCTCTCCATTGGTCATTGGAGGAAGCATCTTAAACGATATAGGAATTTTTTCCAATTCACCGACAGCTTGCTTTCTTACAATGACAATAGGCGGACCTTCGTTGAAGGTCGATCGAATGCTCGCTTTGCCCCCAAAACAATCATGACACGTGGTGGAAACGACGCAATCCGACCGCTGCTTACTGACGTCCATTTACGGTGTCATCGCATATCCAATCAATGAATAATCGGATGCGTGTTGGGACCTCTTGCCGGGTCCGGCAGACGAGATAGTAGTCGCCTTCAGTGTCCTGACAGTCTCCGTCAAATGGCCTGACAAGGCGCCCGGACGCGATGCTGTCGGCGACGAACGGGGTGTGGGCCATGGCGACGCCGAGACCAGCCGTTGCAGCTTCCAGGGCATGGGTCGAGTTGGCATAGCTTTGCCATCGCAAGGGCTCGATCGCATCCATGCCTTCAGCTTCCAGCCAGCGCCGCCAGTCATTGGCACGGGGCGGAGCGTCGACCTGGATGAGAACCGCGGTTCTGAGATCACTCGGGCTGTTTAGTGGATGCGCCTCGAGGAACGAGGGGCTTGCTACCGGAAAGATCCGGTTCGCCACCAGGAACCGGCTTTCGCAACCGTCCCAAATGCCGGATCCGCTGCGGATCGCAAGATCGGCGTCCTCACGGATCAGGTTCGCCGGATTCGAGGTCGTCATCAGTTGCACATCGATCTCGGGATGCTTTTGCTGAAAGCCGATCAGCCGAGGAATCAGCCAGCGCTGTGCAAAGGTCGACAAGAGCGCAATCGTGAGCCTTTTCTCAAGACGCCGGCTTTGCGCGCGGAACATCTCAGAGGCATTGCGGATGTCGTGAAGAGCGCGCTGCAAGCGGGCCGCATACACCTCCACATCCGGCTCTACGCGAAAGCCGCTCGGCGTACGCTCGATCAGACGCCTGCCGAAGAACGCTTCGAGTACGCGCAGACGCTGGCTGATCGCGGGCTGGCTGACACACAGCTCGTCGGCCGCGCGGCTGACACTTCCACGCCGAATGATCGCTTCGAGCGCCAGCAGTCCATTGAGAGGCGGCAGGGTCATGACCCTATAAGATCAGCTTATATCAAACAACGCAATCTTATTGGCAAACGAGGGTCTGTGATGCCTAGAGTCCGGTGCTTGGCGGTCCGGAAACGAAAGCTCTCGATGGAAATTTGGATTCCGATAACGATTTTTGCAGCATTCATGCAGAATGTACGCTCGGCGCTGCAAAAGCATCTGAAAGGTACGCTTAGTACATCCGGTGCGACGTTTACACGTTTCGTTTTCGGTGTTCCTCCGGCATGGCTCTATCTCGCAGCTTTGCTGACATGGGGCGGCTACGCGCTGCCGGGAGCTAACCATGCCTTCGCTTTGTTCGCCGTTGTCGGCGGGCTCGCCCAGATCCTGGCGACGGGCCTTTTGGTCTACCTCTTTTCCTTTCGAAACTTCGCCGTCGGGACGGCGTTTTCCAAGACCGAAACCGTACAGGCAGCACTCTTCGGGATCATCATCCTCGGCGAAGGCGTGGGGTTGGCAGCTTTGGCGGGCATCGTTGTCAGCCTTATCGGCGTTGTGCTGATCTCGATCACACGTCTCGATGTCGGCTGGCGCGGCATTATCGGCCAATGCCTGGAGCCTGTGGCATTGATCGGCCTTGTAGCCGGCGCCTTGTTCGGCATTTCAGCGATCGCCTTTCGAGCGGCATCCCTCTCCTTGAACGGCGGTGATTTTCTTATTCGGGCTGCCTTCACCCTGGCCCTTGTCACCTTCTTTCAGGCATCGGTGATGACGATCTATATGCAGGCTCGCGAACCGGGCCAGATCAAGGCCGTGTTTCGGTCCTGGCGCGTGTCGTCCCTTGTTGGTCTGAGCAGCATGCTGGGTTCGGCGGGCTGGTTCACCGCAATAACCCTGCAAAACGCCGCTTACGTGCGCGCCCTTGGACAGGTCGAACTGCTCTTCACCTTCGCTGCCGCCTATCTGTTCTTCCACGAGCGTGTCTCGCGGATGGAACTGCTGGGAATCTCTCTCATAAGCGCAGGCATCCTTCTCCTGATCCTGTTGCCATGAACTCTTCTCATTGCTCGAAAGGAAAGATCATGTGGTCGAATGTCAGACTTTGCGAACTCTTCGAGATCGCGCATCCCGTTGTTCAAGCGCCGATGGCGACCGTGACGACGCCGGAGCTTGCGGCCGGTGTTGCCAAGGCAGGAGGGCTCGGTGGACTGGGCTGCGCGACGCTTTCTGTCGGGGAGATAAGGCAGCAGGTCGAATCCTTCCGTGCCCAGACTTCAGGCGGCGCACCCATTCATCTGAACTTTTTCGTCCACAAGCCGCCTGTTCGCGATGAGGTCAAAGAGCAGCGCGCGCGAGCGCTGGTCAAACCGTTTTACGATCGGTTCCAGATCGATGTTCCTGACATCAAAGAGCCTTTTCAGCCCTTCGGTGAAAAGGAGATGGAGGCCATACTGGCGTTGAAGGTGGAGATCGTGAGTTTCCATTTCGGCCTGCCGGATCAGGCGTTGGTCGAACGGCTGAAGACGGAAGGCGTCAAGCTGATCGGCTGCGCGACCTCCGTTTCCGAAGCCATGTCGTTGGCTTCCCGGGGCGTCGATGCCATCTGCGCGCAAGGCTGGGAAGCGGGTGGCCATCGAGGCACATTCGAAGCCTCCTACGCCGCCGGCTCCATTGGCACCATGGCGTTGGTGCCGCAGATCGTCGACGCTGTTGGCCTTCCGGTCATTGCCGCAGGCGGCATCACCGACGGGCGCGGCATGGCCGCAGCGATGATGCTCGGCGCTGATGGCGTGCAAATGGGCACCGCCTTTCTCCGTTGTCCCGAGGCCATCCTGACCGATCCACAGCGCCGCGCAATCCGCGATGCCGAGGCGGAGAATACCCGGCTGACCCGTGCTTTCTCGGGCGGCCTGGCCCGTGGTCTGAGAAACGCCTATCTCGACGGACTCGCCCCCCATGACGACGAATTGCCGCCATTTCCCTTGATGAACACGCTTTCGAAACCCTTGCGCACAGCCTCTGCCAAAGCCGATGTCCAGGATTGCCTGCCTCTTTGGGCAGGACAAGCGGCCAAGCTTGCCAGAGCCGAAAAAGCCGAAGAGTTGGTCGCCTCGCTCATCGACGATTGCCGACGCGTATTGGGAACCAGAGGGGTAGCTTAAGGTCCGTGCCCCAGTGTTCCAATCGAGAAATGCGTTCGATCTCAGCAGCTTAACCTTTCGTTAACACAACCAGGACAGACCGGGTTTTGGTCCATGCGATCCTGGGAATCCGAGCCTCGCCCTTCTCTTCCCGGCGGGCGGGCGGAGTCCCAGGATCGCATGGACCAGGAAAGCCGTCCTAGCGCTCAATCATGAAGAAATGATGAAGAGCGATTGTTCCGACGGCAGAGCCGGGGGGCGGATCATCGAACGGACTTCGCGATCAGGAACCTGGAGCATGTTCCGATCAAACGGAGCCAGTCCCCAGCCAACCAGCCGATATCGTCGAGGGGCTGGTTGGGCGGAGAAGTGGGCCGGCGGTGACCGCATCAAGTAGAAAACGCCCTAGTGGTATGACCACATCACTTGGTTTCCACTGCGATCGCCAAGATCATCGGCATGCAGCCATTTTCTGAGAACGCCAAAGCAAGCTTTTGTTGCGGTACATACCACTGGCATCAGCGGCTATTTGGCGTGCCTTCTATGGCCCTACCCGGCCCTTCGGTGATGGCCGTACCCGCTCGCAAGTCATTGCCCAGCGTTCATCGATTGATGAGCGTGCGCCGACGGTGCCTGCCGCACCCTCTCGATTGCTTTGAAGCATGTCACAGGAGTTGACACCCGCTTGACGGGTTGGGGGCTGTCGCCTAACTCGGGACTTGGGGATTTTTTTGGGCAGGCGAGGTCGTGCGATATTCTTTTGAAGGCTGAAATCGATCAACTCGGCGACAAGATTTTGGAGGGCGATCGTCGGGCGCTTGCTCGGGGGATCACGCTGATCGAGTCGGCGCGTGATGATCATCAGGCCTTGGCGGAGGCGTTGGTGGGCGCGCTTTTGCCTCATACCGGCCAAGCCATTCGCCTCGGGATCTCAGGCGCTCCGGGGGCTGGGAAGTCCACGTTTATCGAGGCTTTCGGGACCCATGTCATCGGCGACGGCCGGAAGATCGCGGTGCTGGCGGTGGATCCGTCGAGCCAGCGCTCCGGCGGCTCGATCCTTGGCGACAAGACCCGGATGCAGCGCTTGTCCCAGGCCGGTGAGGCGTTCATCCGCCCGTCGCCGGCCGGGGCGACGCTCGGCGGTGTGGCGCGAAAGACCAGGGAGGCGGCACTGCTTTGCGAGGCGGCGGGCTTCGGCCTGGTCGTGCTCGAAACCGTAGGCGTCGGCCAGAGCGAGACCGCGGTTGCCGACATGGTCGATTGTTTCCTGCTGCTGCTGGCCCCTGGTGCCGGCGACGAGCTGCAGGGGATCAAGCGGGGCATTGTCGAGACCGCGGACCTGATCCTGGTGAACAAAGCGGACGGAGATCTCCTGCCGGCCGCCAAGATGGTCCGTGCGGACTATCAGGCCGCCCTCCATTTGCTGCGCCCGGCAAGCCCGGCATGGACGCCGGAGGTGCTCACCTGCTCGGCGTTGAATGGGGAAGGTATCGATCAGGTATGGCAGGCTATTCTGAGACATCGCAAAGCCTTGGATCAGGCAGGCGAGCTCGGGTCAAAGAGGAGAAGGCAGCAGCAAAGCTGGTTCTGGTCGGAAGTTCAGGCTGGCTTAATCGATGCGCTCCGCCAGGATCCGGCCAGCGCTGCCTTCATGAAAGACCTGGAAGGACAGATCAACGCCGGGACAATCCTGCCGCCGGAAGCATCGCGCCGTCTGATCAGATATTTCCGGGGCGGTGCATCCGCCACCGATTGAAGTTGCCGATGCTTAAGAGGACATGGCCTCTCGGCACGGCCGCATCGTCTGATTCATGTATCCGGACTCGAAATCAGCGTTTCACCCTCGCTCGCTGGACCTGCCGATATGGTCGCTCCCCTAGCTCTTGGCTTTGATCACGGACTTGATTTCTTCGAGGGCTTCGGCGGTGCGTTTGTTGATGATCTCAAGGGCTTCGCCATTGGACTTGCCGGCAACATCGGCCAGCTCCTGCATGTTGGCGACGGCTGCTTCGAAGGAGCTCTTGGCAAGGTCGAAGCGTTTTTTAGCACCCGCCTGCGGGTCGCCCTGCTTCATCATTTCCTCTGAGGCGGCAGTGAGTTCGGTCATCGACTTCTGCAGAATCTCGGCCTGCTGCTGCATGACCGCCTGGGCCCCTTCGAACAAGCGCTGATTGGCCTCGGTGAGGGCCGAGATATTCTTTTGCTGAGAGGCCATCAGCGCCTGCCAGTCGACGCCCGGCACCTTCATGTCGGCAAACATCTTGCTCATATCGGCAAATTCATAGGGATAATCGTTCTTCGCCATGACCTTCCTCCTCTATCCGCTGAGGTCTGGTTAGCAGGCTTCGATCAGCTGGTCACTGCCTGGTTGCACCGAGATTGGCAAAACTTTCGACACGCCTCAGATTCTTGTCCAGAGACGCCATGGTCCCGGCAAGATCGCTGCTTTCATCCTTCGACCAGGTTTTCAGCGTCTTCAGATAGACCGCGGCCAGAAGATGCCGCTGCAGCCTCGAACGAAGGCCCGCGGCACGCAGCCCTGCCGCGTCCTGCAGCCAGACCATCGAGCGATCAAGTCTGCAGGCGGTATTGAGCGCGAGTTCCGGATCCCGGCGCGCGTCTTTCGCAAGGCGGATCAGCCCGGCCCTGAACGGCGTCATGGCTTCGAGACGGCTCATCATCAGCTCGAACACACGATCACGAAGCGGCAGATCCGCCAGATCCTCGCGCTCCGCGGCCAGCATCGCCTCATCCAGACGAAGGCTGAGCGCATCGAGAACGGCGGCCCGGCTTTTGAAGCTCTTTCGGATGTCAGCGAGCTTCATCCCGGCATTGCTGGCCAGCCCATCGAAGGAGAAGCCACACCAGCCATCCTCCGCGATGAGATCGAAACAAAGCGCCAGCAAGTCCTGCTGACTGCTTCCCGCTTTCTTGGATTTTGCCGCTGGCATGGTGCGGTCTCCGTCAGGTGATGCTCAGGCGAGTTCTTCCGAACGATGGGTTGCCGCTGACATGGCACGGTCGAAAAGCGGCTGGATTCCGTCTGCCGCCATCAGGACGTTGAGGGCTGCTTCCGTCGTACCGCCCGGGCTGGTCACATTCCGGCGCAACGTTGCTGCCGGGTCCTCGCTGGTGTTCGCCAAAGCGCCGCTGCCGACGACCGTCGCGCGAGCCATCGGCCAGGCGAGTTCTTCCGGCAATCCATTGGCGATCCCGGCTTTGGCAAGGGTTTCGATCAGCAAGAAGACATAAGCCGGACCGCCGCCCGACATCGCGGTGATGGGGTGCATCAAGGCTTCGTTATCGATCCAGTGCACGGCACCGACGGCGGCCATCAAGGCTTCGGCCAGGTTCCGCTGCCCGGTATCGGCCTTCGGGTTCGCGAACAGGGCGGTCACGCCTTTGCCGATGGCGGCCGGTGTATTCGGCATGGCGCGAATGATGGGAGTCGCGTCGCCGAAAGCACGCTCAAAGCGCTCGACACTGGTGCCGGCGGCAATCGAGATGACCAGGGTCCCGGCCGTCATCCGCTCGGCGTAGATTGGGAGAACATCTCCCATCATCTGCGGCTTCACCGCGAAAACAGCAGCCCGGCAGTGAAAATCCGCCCCGATCTCATCGGGGCTTGCCACAACCTTGATCCCGAGTTCCGCTCCAAGGGCGCCCCGGCCCGCCACAGCGGGTTCGACCACGATCACGTCCTCTTTGGAAAGGCCGTGCTCAAGCCAGCCCCGCAGCAGGGCCGTTCCCATCTTGCCGCAGCCGACCAGCAGAAGAGGGCCGGCAATCCTGGTCATTTACGCTTCGCCCTCCGTCTCCAGCATCGCAGCCGTCAGCGCCTCGACCGGCGGCTTGCCGCCCCAGATCACGAACTGAAAGGCCGGATAGAAGCGCTCACACTCGGCAACGGCGATATCGATGAGGTCTTCCATCAACTCGCCGCTGACGCCGACGCCATCGCGCAGCAGCAGCGCATGGCGGAACACGGGCAAATTCTCATCCGACCAAAGATCGAAATGGCCGAGCCAAAGCTTTTCGTTGGCCATGGCCAAAAGCGCATAGATATCCTGTTTTTTCGCAGCCGGCACCTTCATCTCAAGAGCACAGGAAAGGTGCATCACCCCCAAATCCGGATGCCAGCAGAACCAAAGGCGATATTGACACCAGTGTCCGCTGATTTCGGCGGCAAGCTCATCGTCGGTCTGGCGGTGAAACGGCCATTCATTGGCGACGGCGACCTGCTCGACCAGATCCAGGGGGTTACCGATTGTTTCTTCTGCTTCGGTGCGTATCGATACCATGGCGCACTCCTCGTTCGCGGTCCCTAGTGCTTGGGACGGCCGCTTATGCTCGCGCCCACTTCGGTCCCGTGCGATGGCGGTCAATCTGATTGCCGATCCATCTCACAGCCTTGAGTCTGCCAAAACAGCTTGGCGACCGCAAGGCGGTTGCGGGAAAGCTCTGAAGTGCACGTCCGTTGAAAAATTAGTTCAGTCGTCCGCTTTTGTTTTTGCTGCAGAGCGGCGGGGCCTTGGTTTCCTAGTGCTTGCTGGCGTTGCCTGGGAAGGTTTGCCCGCCTCCAAGGCCGCGATGCGGCTTTCCAGGTCCTTGACTTTCGTCACCAGCTCTTCCTGCTCCGATCTGGCTTTTTGGGCAACGCCTTTTATGGCCTCGAATTCTTCGCGCGGCACCATGTCCATGTCGGTCAGCCAACGCTCCAGGCGCTCACGCAGACGTGTTTCAATCTCGTCGCGGACACCGGACACGGTGTGCAGGGCGCCATTGGCGACCTTGGCTAAGTCATCGAAGAGGCGGTTATCGGTTTGCATTGCCGTTCTCCTGCGGGGCATGTTGAGAAAAAGCCACGCTTCAATCGAGATTTAGGACCCCTAAGCGGCCAAGGCAAGGAAGAGACTGCAAATGGCCGGAGGTGAGAAGTATGGCTGATAGGTATTAACGAAAAGACACCACGCAAGAGGTTCTCGCCGCAGCAATGCTGCTCGAGGGGCGAAATCAAGGCTGGGCCTCAAAAACGACGATCATGCCTTGGCAGTTCATGTCCTGATGCCCTAATCTCCCTGCCTTGTGATCATCCCCAGCGTTCAAGTGAGAAAAAAACGATGGCTACGGTGCTTCGTCATGACATCGGCAGTGATCAGGGCGGCAATGATCAAGGCGGAGAGCTTGCCGGGAAGATGGCTCAGCTGGGCGAAAAGGCGCGTCATGCCGCCTCGGTTCTTGCGACAGCCTCGACGGCGGCCAAGGATCAGGCCCTCATGGCGGCAGCGCGGCATCTACGGGCATCGAAAACCGCCATTTCGAGCGCCAATGCGAAGGATATGGCAGCCGCTGAGGAACGTGGCCTCAAGAAAGCGATGCTCGATCGACTGGCCTTGGATGACCAGCGGATCGAGGCGATGGCAGGCGGCCTCGAAGCCATCGCCGCTCAGCCGGACCCGGTCGGCGAGGAAATGGCGCGCTGGAAGCAACCGAACGGTCTCGATATCGCTCGGGTGCGCGTACCGCTCGGGGTCATCGGAATCATCTACGAATCACGCCCCAACGTAACTGCCGATGCCGGCGCGCTCTGTCTGAAGGCCGGCAATGCCGCGATTCTTCGCTGCGGTTCAGAAAGTTTTCACTCTTCCAACGCTATCCTCAAGGCATTACAGGCTGGATTGGATGAGGCTGGCTTGCCGTCCGACACTATTCAACTGGTGCCGACCACCGACCGCGAGGCCGTCGGCATGATGCTGACCATGGCGGAGACGATCGATGTCATCGTGCCGCGCGGCGGACGCTCGCTGATCGAGCGGGTGCAGCAGGAAAGCCGCGTCCCGGTCCTGGCCCACCTCGATGGCCTCTGCCATGTCTATCTCGACCGGTCCGCCGATCCCGAGAAGGCGAGGCAGATCACCGTCAATGCAAAAATGCGCCGGACGGGGATCTGCGGGGCCGCCGAGACGCTCCTGGTCGACCAGGAAGTCGCGGATTCGATACTGCCGGCGGTGATCGATGAGCTGATCGAAGCGGGCTGCCGTCTTCGTGGTGATCAGGCGGTTGTCGCTCTTGATTCGCGCATCGAAGCTGCATCAGCGTCCGACTGGACGACCGAATATCTGGACGCGATCCTGTCGATCAGGATCGTTGCGAGCGTCGGCGAGGCAATCGGCCATATCAATGACTTCGGCTCCCATCACACCGATAGCATCGTGACCGAGGACCAGGCAGCGGCAGACCGGTTTCTCGCCGAGGTCGACAGCGCGATCGTCATGCATAATGCCTCGACGCAGTTTGCCGATGGCGGCGAATTCGGCATGGGGGCGGAGATCGGGATCTCGACGGGCAGGCTGCACGCGCGAGGCCCTGTCGGGGCCGAGCAGTTGACGACCTTCAAATATCTGGTCCGCGGTGACGGCCAGACACGCCCGTCCTGACGATGCGCCCCGGGCCGAAGGTTCTTCGTCGCCCTACTGTACGCATTCGTCGTTCTCTTTCCGAAGGGGCGTCTTTATCAGGCTCCATCAGGCCGGAGCGCAAACCCGATGTCTTAAGTCGGCAACGAATCGGCCTTCTGGGCGGCTCCTTCAATCCCGCCCATGACGGCCACCGCGCCATCAGCCTGGAAGCCGTTCGCCGCCTTGGTCTGGATGAGGTCTGGTGGCTGGTATCGCCCCAGAACCCGTTGAAATCAGCCGACGGCATGGCGCCATTCGAAGAACGTATGGCATCGGCCGGCAAGGTGGCGGATGGCCACCCGAAGCTGGTTGTGACGGATTTGGAGCAGACGCTTGGCACACGGTATACCGTGGATACGGTTCGGCGCCTGCTGCGCGACGGCCGGTCGGATTTCGTTTGGCTGATCGGGTCCGACAATTTGCTGCAGCTTCCAAAATGGCGATCTTGGCGGGACTTGCTCAACCTCGTGCCCATTGCCGTTTTCGACCGCGAGCCCTATTCTTATCGTGCGTTGGCTGGCCGGGTGGCGAGGGCCTACGCGGCTCACCGGATCCGGACGCAGGACGCGGCCGGGTTGGTCCGGGCAGATCCGCCAGCTTGGGTGTATTTCCGTTTGCGCCGGTATCGCGTGTCCAGTACCGCGATCCGACATCAAGAGGCTTGGCCTGTCAGTCCTGGGCCGGGCAAGAGCGTTGCAGCGCAAGACGGGCTAACGGAGGGTCAGTCATCATAGGGACCGAGACGGCTACCAGCACATTGACTAACGATCTCAAGCATCTCATCGAAGCATCGCTTAGCGACGACAAAGCGATCGACCCCATCACCATCGACCTCGCCGGTAAAACCAGCATGGCGGACACCATGGTGATCGCCACCGGCAGTTCGAGACGGCATCTGGAATCCATGGCCGAGCATCTGCTGGAACGGATGAAGGCCAAGGGGATGATCGGCACCATGGCCGAAGGCCGTGGCCAGTCGGATTGGGTCTTGATCGACGCAGGCGATGTCATCGTTCACCTCTTCAGGGACGAAACCCGGCGTTTCTATGATCTGGAGCGCCTTTGGGGTGTCGCTGTGCCCGACGCCCAGATCTCGGCTTCCGCTGGCGGCTGACCTTGAATCCCGGGTCCTGACGATCTCGTGGGATAGCCACGAGACTTGATGACCACTCTCGTTCCCAGGATCAGCGATATACGGCCAAGGTCGGTTTAGGCCCCTCTGCCTAAGACATATCGCTGGAGCGATTCCTGTTCAATGTGCTGATTTCGCTCCAGCCCGGCCTTGGGTAGAGCAGGGACGCGCCCACACGGGCCGAAAAGCCAAAAGAAAACGCCCGCTAAAGATCAATCTGTTCATCCCGTGGTCACGTAAGACTGTTAGAATTATTCTAATGATCAGCGCTAGTCGTGCTCAGTCTGGCTTTTGCGTCGTCTTGCTGAAGGCCTTGGCAATCGCCACATGCTTTGATGTCAGCTCAGACCGATCGTCAGCCTTCGACGAAAGGACGTTTTACGAAAGTGCGCATACTTCCGAAAATTCTGCTGCCGGTCCTCCTGGTCCTCGTGTCCGTGGCAGGGGCCGGTTATCTTTGGGCGACGAAGCCAGACGTCGAGCCCGCGCCGGAAGTCGAGCAGGTTTGGACGGTGCGGACGGCCGCCGTCGATCATCGTGATCATCAACCGGTCCTTAATCTGTACGGAGAGCTGGTGGCCGGGCGGGATGTGGCGATCCGGCCCGACGTTGCAGGCAAGGTGGTTGAAGCCTCGCCGAAGCTATTCGAAGGCGGGCGTTTTGCAAAAGATGAGGTTATTCTTCGGATCGATCCCTTCGAGTACCAGGCTTCGATCGACGAGCTCAATGCGCAAATCCGGGAAGCTCAGGCGAAACAAAGCGAATTGACCGCGAATCGGGCGATGGAGGCGACGACGCTCGAACTTGATCGCGAGCAGCTCGAACTGATCAGCCGCGATGTCGAGCGTTATGCGCGGCTTTCCGGCAGCCTGGCCGCCTCCGAGAAAGCCTATGACGACGCCAAGATCACGTATTCCCTGCAGACCGGCAAGGTCCAGCAGCGCGAGCAGGCGATCATCATGGCCGACGCGCGACTGGAACAGCAAAGGGCGGCAATTGCACGCTTGAACGTTGCACTTCGCCGCGCCGAACGCGACCTTGCCAAAACCACCGTGCGCGCGCCGTTCAGCGGGTTCGTTGCCGACGTAAGCGCTCAGATCGGCAGGCAGCTTGGCGGCAGCGACACCATCGCGCGCCTGATCGATGATCGGAAATTCGAAGTGAGCTTTCAGCTTCCCGATGCGGATTTCGGGCGGCTTTGGCAGGGCGGGCTGATCGGGCGGGATCTGGTCGCACGCTGGCGGCTGGGCAAGACCGTGTTCGAGATCAAAGCCGAGGTCGCCCGCGTTGTCCCGACCATCGATGCGGCAAGCGGCGGTGTCACCGTCTATGCCGGGATTACGGACAATATCGACGGCATTCCGCTCAGGCCGGGAGCGTTTATCGAAATCGAGATGCCGGACCGGCTTTACCAGGACGTCGTGGAACTGCCGGCGAGCGCTCTTTTCAGCGGCAATACGGTCTATGTGGTCGAAGATGAGCGTCTTCGGCCCGAAACGGTCGAGCTGGTCGCTGCCTATGGCCAGCGGATCCTTGTCCAGGCCGATCTCGAGGATGGCCTGCCGGTGGTCACCTCGCGCCTTGCCGAAATTGCCCCGGGCCTCAAGGTGAAGGTGGTGGAGTGAACGCTCCCGAAGGTCCCGATGACGGCCAGGGCGGCAAGGCCGATGGCGGTCTGATCAGGCTGTTCGCACGCCACCCCACTGCCGGCAATCTGCTGATGGTGGTGATGCTGCTGATCGGCTTCTTCGCCCTCAACAAGCTCAATCGCCAATTTTTCCCGGATTTCGGGATTGACGTGGTTCAGGTCACCGTGACCTGGCCCGGTGCCACGGCGGAGGACACGGAAGCCTCCATCGTCGAAGCATTGGAGCCGGAACTTCGCTTTCTCGATGGCGTGGATAGAGCGACCGGCGTTGCCGCCGAGGGCGTCGGCTCTGTTTTTCTGGAGTTCGTACAGGGCGTCAACATGCAAAAGGCGCTCTCGGACGTAGAGAGTGCTGTTGCCCAGGTAACGACGCTGCCGGAAGACAGCGAGCGGCCGGACATCAAGCAGATCGTCCGCTATGACACGATTGCGCGGGTGGTTCTCTCCGGGCCCCACAGCGAAGCCGAACTCAAGACGTTCGCGAAAGAAGTGCGCGACGACCTGCTCGCCCGGGGTGTCGACCGGGTCAATATGCTGGGTGCCAGGGGCGAGGAGATACGGGTCGAGCTGCATCCGGCAGCGTTGCGCCGGCTGGATCTCACCCTTGACGACATCGCCCAGGCGATCGCGCGCTCGTCCCAGGACCTGCCGACCGGTGATCTCGGCGGCAGTTTCGAACGCCAGCCGAGGACCTTAGGACTTGCCCGCACCGCGGACGACATTGCCGCGATCGAGGTCCGGGGCACGCCATCCGGTCAAAAGCTCACCGTCGGTGATATCGCCCAGGTAGCGGATGGCTTCGATCCGGACGAGACCGAAGGCCGGCGTCTCGGCGAGCGGGCGATCGAGCTCGAGGTCCAGCGCGCGCTGACTTCCGATGCTCTCGAGGTTGCCGATCGTCTCGATCGCTATCTCGAAGAGGTGCCGTCGATCTTGCCCCCGACCGTCAAGGTCGAGGTCTATGACATCCTCGCCAATCTGATCCGGGACCGGATCGATCTTTTGCTGCGCAACGGCGCCGGCGGTCTGATCCTGGTGATCGGCATTCTGTTTCTCTTTTTGAACAGCCGGGTGGCCTTCTGGATCGCAGCCGGCATTCCGATCTCGCTGATGGCGATGCTCGCCGTTCTCTGGCTCAATGGCCAGACCATCAACATGATCAGCCTGTTCGCCATGTTGCTCGCGATCGGCATCGTGGTCGATGACGCGATCGTGGTCGGCGAGAATGCCGCGGCGCTTCGGGAAAAAGGCCTGGCGCCGCAGCAGGCTGCGGAACAGGGTGTCTTGCAAATGGTGGCGCCGGTTACCAGCGCGTCGCTCACCACCATTGCGTCCTTCCTGCCGATTTTCGTGATCGGCGGCATCATCGGAACGATCATCCGTGAGGTTCCCCTGGTGGTCATCGCGGTGCTGATCGCCAGCCTTGTCGAATGCTTTTTCGTGCTTCCCTGCCACATGCGCGGCGCGTTGCGCCATGAGCTCAAGCCGAGCGGCTGGCGGCAGCGCTTCAATCAGGGCTTCGATCACTTCCGCGAGGTGACGTTTCGGCGCTGGGTCGAGATCATTCTGGTCTGGCGCTATGCCACGGCTGCCGCCGCGATCGGCGCGCTCGTCATTACCATCGGCCTGATTGCCGGTAATCGTGTCGGCTTCGTCTTTTTTTCAGCCCCTGAGTCCGACACGATCGAAGTCAATCTTTCGATGTCTCCGGGCACCAGCCGTGAGGTTACCAAGGCGACCATCGACGGGATCGACGATGCGCTTTACGAGGCGGTCGCGGCCTTTGTTGATGATCCCGATGATCTGGTGGTGATGAGCTTTGCGAGGATCGGGGTCACGATCGACCGCAATGCCGCCAATCGCCGGATCAGGGGGGACAATGTCGGTTCGCTTCATGTCGAGCTTGTCGGCTCGGACCTCCGGCCTGTGCGTATCGACCGGTTCATCGAGGCCTGGCGGGAACGCATTCCGGACATGCCGAACGTTGAGACGCTGACCCTCAAGGAGCGCACCGGCGGGCCGCCCGGGCGCGAGCTGGATATTCGCTTGCAGGGCGGTCATTCCCTGAACGAACTCAAGCAGGCCTCTCTCGAGGTGCAGGCCCTGCTCAAGCGTCTGCCCGGTGTCAGCCAGATCGGCGACGACCTCCCCTATGGCAAGGAAGAGGTGCTGATCGAGCTTACCCCTCGGGGACGCGCGCTCGGCTTCACCACCGAGACCGTCGGGCGGCAGCTGCGCAATGCGCTGGAAGGGCGGATCGCCAAACGTTTTCCGCGTGGCGACGAGGAAGTCGATGTGATCGTCGCCCTTGCCGACGACGTGAAGCAGCGCCTGGCCCTTCCCGAATTTCTGCTGCGCGGACCGAACGGTCAGGAGGTGACCCTCGGCGAAGTGGTGACGTTGAAGGAGGATCGCGGCTATGCCCAGATCCAGCGGGAGGATGGCGTGCGCCGCACTTCGATCACGGCCGAGCTTGACGAAGCCCTGATCAAGCAGGAGCAGGTGATCGAAGCGCTCGACGAAAGCGGTATCGGCGCGATCGCGGAGCGCTACGGCCTGGACTACCGGTTCGCCGGCAAGGCGGAGGAGCAGGCCGAGACCTTTGCCGACATTCGCTTGGGCGGCATGCTGGCGCTTGCGCTCATCTATGTGATCCTCGCTTGGGTTTTTGCGAGCTTCACCCGTCCGTTCGCAGTGATGCTGGTCATCCCGTTCGGCCTGATTGGCGCCGTTCTCGGGCATATGATCATGGGCTACGACCTTTCGATCCTGAGCCTGATCGCCTTTCTCGGCCTCTCCGGCATTCTGGTGAACGACAGCATCATTCTGGTGAGCGCCATCGATAGCCGCCAGCGTGCCGGCCAGGCGCCCGCAGAAGCGATTGTCGATGGTACTTGTTCGCGCCTTCGCGCGGTCATTCTTACGTCCGCCACCACGATCGGCGGTCTGTCCCCCCTGATGTTCGAAACCAGCCTGCAGGCACGTTTTTTGATCCCGATGGGCATTACCATCGTTTTCGGCCTGATGGTCACCACCTTCATCGTACTGCTGCTGGTCCCGGCGATAATCGGTATTCAGCGGGATGTCGGGCTACTGAAGGATCGGATGCTCGACATGGTATGGCGGGGGGCGAAGCCGGCGTAAGTCGGATGCTTGTGCGACCGATCGGTCAGAAGAACGATCGGCTCCTGTGCCAGATAAAACAACTCTCTCGGATTGAGATCGATCAGATTGAAGGCCATCTGGACCACCTGATCCGGCTCGACCCGTCCCTGGTCATAGCGAACCCGGTCATAGGGCTCGTCCTCGGTCCTGATGGCGGCAAACACATCGGAGCGAAGCGGCCTCGGAATGGCTCGCAGCTGATCGAAGGACAGCCCATCCGAATAGACACTGGCACGGCCATGACGGCCTCGAAGCTCGAGATCGAACCCCGTCCAGTGCCAGGTGCTTCTGTTGACGACGACCTTCACCAGGGAACGCAGCAGGACACGATCGCTCGGCGATCTGGAGCTTTTCACACCGGCCTGGCGGACCGTCAGCACAGCAGGTTTCAAGCTGGTGATTTCTTCTACCAAGACAATGGGGTCGGAAACCGTACCCTCTCCGCGTGCTGACAGCAGGCGAAAGCCGCCCAGCTCATCGCTGAAGGTGAGCCCGCCCGCTTCGAAAGTCGCCGCGGCCGCAAGGCTTGTGATAACGCCGCTGAAACAAAGGCCGAGCAGCCAGGTTGCAGCAAGCCTGCTGATGCGAAATCTGCGCGAAGAGGAGCACGCTCTCATCACTATCCGCCGGCACATTTGACCAACCCACCTGACCTCCAAGGAAGCTATCCTATATGTAGGGCGGTCCGTTGGATAGCAAATGGCGAGCCAGGGTCTCGGGAACCAAGTGTCGTGGACAGGCGCCTAGCGCGTTTTCGATCTTATGAAGTCACCACCAGCCCTCTCCCCCGCCCAACCACCCGCAGGATCCCGACCATATCGGGTGGTTGGGCGGGGGAGAGGGCTGGTTCCGTTTGAGCGGAAAAGGCTCTAGTAGGTGACCGAAATGCCTAATGAAATAAGGTTTCGATGGAAGTCGGCCTCATTGTCGTCCGAGTTACGGAGGCTGAACCGGTAGCTCGAATTGAAGAAAATATTCTCCGCCAGGCGATAGGCATAGCCGAGGCTCGCGCCGATCGTGTGATCGGTTCGGTCGAGATCGGAAACCTCACTGACACCGTAGGCGAGCGATGATGAAATTGCCGAGCGGCTGCCGAGCTTGAGGCTATGACGCAACCTTGCCAAGCCCGTTGTGGTCTTACGCGTATCGGCACCGTCGACCACCGTCAGGCCAAGGGTCTGTCCCGCACGAAGCTCCAAGCTCGTTCCAGCACCTGCATCCCAGGTCAGACCGACGCCGCCGACGAGACTTTGATCATTCTCCCGGTCATCGTCCGCGAATCGGGCAACGCTAAAGCCGATGGATGCCTGGGTGCTGACGGTCCGGCTGGCCTTGAAGCCGCCGCCTACTCGGGCGCCGAAGATTTGCGCATCCCGGTCTTCGCCATCGTCGGCAACGTCTTCGTCGAAGGTCGAATATTGATAGGTCGGCCCGAATGACAGGGAGAGGCGGTCCGAAAAGGCATAGGACGCCGACGCTCGGAGGCCCAGCGTCGTGCGATCGCGATCGTCGAAGTCGCTGCCTTCGGCATCAAGCCTCGAGACGCTGCTGCCGAAGCTGTAGCCAATCTTATCGCCCTTGGTGTTGTAGCTGAGCGAGGCATTGAACAGGTTGAAGGTGAGATCGTTCTGATCCTCTTCGGCATCGATCGCCTCATCGTCTTCGGTTTCGCGGGTGTAGCCGACGGCGGCGTTGATCTTACTCTGCCTGGAAAGATCGACCTTGCCGTCGGCGCCGATACTCCAGTCGAAGAAGTCTTCGGAGCCATTCTTCACAGCCGTGGAGGCGGTGCCGCTGGCGCTAAAGCCCAGGCTGTGGCGGGCATAGAGGGACTGGGCGCGCATCGACGGCGAGAAGGACAAAAAGACATCCTCTTCCCGCTCCTCGTCGTCAGCTTCGATATTGTCGTCATAGCTCATGAAAAAAGCGGCCGAGGACTGGAGCGCAAAATCGCCGACTTGCAGCCGGGCCGGAGGCTGCAGCGGCCCCGAGGCGTCGCCTGCTCCGAAATAACCTCCCCGGTTGAGCGTCGGCTCCGGGGGCTGGTTCAGGGGATCTGGCAAGGGCTCGGGCGGCGGTGCCGGGGCTTCGTCGGCAGACAACGGCCAGATCGGCAGCATCAATCCCATAGATACGGCCAGACATAAGCAACCTGTCCTGCTGGCAGGTGCAGCGCGGGACAGCAAGCCGAACAGTGAATAGCCAAGCTTGAAGCGTAGGAGGTGCGAACAGCTATTTTTCATGGTCACGATATCGTTCAACCACCATCTATCGAGAGGATTGGTAATCTCGGAAGAGTTTGCAGAAAAATAATACCAAAAATATATATATCTAACCTATAAAATAAATTCTAGATTGATAATCTTCACAACTTACGCTAGCGCTTCTGATCGCATTCAAAGTGAATGGCATCCGTGCAGATTTGGGGCTGACGCTGGAAATAGCCGCTACGATCTCCCCCCCCTGATTTTGGGCATGCCCGGGCATTGACCGTAATTCCTTATGGTTGTAAGAACGAGTTAGTTTATCGACTTCAGATTGTTTTTCTGAAGATGTTTTTTTCTGATTCATAACCTTATGGATGGCATGTGTTAACGGTCGGCGTCGGAAGCTATGGCGTTGCAAGCGCAGCCTTTCTCGGCCTTTTCGCACTGCTCTGCGTGGGGTGGATCAGCCGGCATTGGGCCATCGCCGGCCTGATCGCGGCGACATTGTCGTGGGTGGTTTGGGGCTGCTGGGAGGCTTCACAGAGTATCGGCAATTCCGCCGTCTACGCACTCCTGGACTTTATCCGCAGCATCGCGCTCTTGTTTCTCGTCAACGATGCGCTCGATCGCCTGTCAGGCGACAAAGGGCATGACCGCTGGTGGCTGCGCGCCGGTCTTATCGTTCCGACCACTGCCGTGGCTGGCCTGATACTCGGAGTCCTCCAGTTCGCCGGCGTCGACAACGCCGTTTTTCTTGGCCTGATCGGCCATGTCGCCATTGCGGTGATCGGTTTGTTCCTGATCGAAAACCTGTTCCAGATCAGCCGCGCCAAGTCGCTCTGGACAACCAAGCATCTTCTCATCGGCGCCGGCACGATCTTCGCCTTCGATCTCTTTTTGTATACCGAAGCGCTGCTGTTTCTTCGTATCGACCGATCCATCCAGGCAGCACAGCCCCTCATTGCGGTCTTGGCCATGCCGCTGATCCTGATCAGTGCCAGGCGGCTGAAAGACATCCTGATCAAGCTGCCGGTATCCCGTGGACTCGTGGTGAGCACCACCGCCCTCCTGGTTTCCGGCGTCTACATTCTCTCCATTGCCGGCATCGCCTATCTCATCCGTGGGCTTGGTTGGGCCTGGGGTCCGACGCTTCAGCTTATTTTTCTGATCGGCGCCGCCATGGTTCTGCTGGCGCTCATCTCGTCGACGTCTCTTCGCCATGGCGGGCGGCGCTTTATCGAGCGCAATCTTTTCACCTTTGCCTATGACTATCGCCGAGAATGGCTCCGCCTCGTCAGCAGCATGGCCGGCACGACCGACAAGCTGCCTCTCGACAAGAGGGCACTCAAGGCGACCGCCAATCTGATGGACGCCGATGGCGGCATTCTGTTCCTTCGGGGCGCAAACGGCGACCTTCATTACAAGTCGACCTGGAATGTCGCCGGTGACGGCAAGATGCCGGGAGCACCGCCGGCAGCCCTTTGCCTCTGTCTTTCGCCGGACCGGACCGCCATCGTTTTCAGCCAGACGGAGACCATGCCCGACGGCGTGGCGGGTGACAGCGACATCAAGACCTGGCTGGATGAGTTCCGTGATCCCTGGATTGCGCTCGGCTTATTCGCTCAGAATGATCTCGTCGGCCTGATCATGATCACCCGGCCGCGCATGCAGCGGCGCCTGACCTGGGAAGACCTCGATCTTCTGCAGGTTTTCTCCCACCAGCTCGGCAGCTATTTGACCGTTGAGGAACTGGCACGCCAGGTCGCCGAAGCCGAACACTTCGATCGCATGTCCAAGCATGTCAGTTTCGTGGCTCATGATCTCAAGAACCTGATCAGCCAGCTTTCTCTCATTCTCCAGCAAGCCCGGCATCACGCCCACGATCCGGCCTTCGTCAGCGACAGCTTTTTGACCATCGGCGATGCTGTCGAGAAGATGACCCTGCTGATGCGGCGGGTTCAGGAGGGAGCCCTTGGAGCATCCCTTTCCTCCGTCGATTTGACCGCCCTGGTTCAGAAAGGCGCGATCCGAGGACGATGCGATCACATTGATGCCTCCGAGAACGAACCGCTCCTCGTCGAGGCGGAGCCGACGGTGTTCGCAGGTCTTCTCGACCATATCATCGACAATGCCCGAGATGCCTGTCAGGGGGACGGTGTAGTCGGGCTGGCGCTCGCCCGGGCCAATGGCAAGGCCCGCCTCAGCGTCAGCGACAACGGCTCCGGCATGACCCAGGACTTCATCGAGACCGAGCTGTTCAGGCCCTTTGCCTCGACCAAGAACAAGGGCTTCGGCATCGGCATGTACCAGTGCCGCGATTGGATCCAGCGCTGGCGGGGGCAGCTGACGGTCGACAGCCGGCTTGGCCAGGGAACGACCGTCACGATCGAGCTTCCCTTGCGGGCCAGGGCCATGCCGAGGAATGACATTCATGTCGGCCGGGCGCATGGCGCGATCGAACAGAACGCCCTGCCTCCTGCCGGTGAGCAGGCGGCATGAGCAGGCAACTTTCACCCTATAATCCAGCCAGGTGGTCCGTCGATGGATAAGCTGTTGGTTGTCGACGACGACCCCGGAATTCTCCGCCAGCTGGCTTGGGCTTTCCCTGGCCATGAGGTGGTGACCGCCTCGGATCGGGACACGGCTCTCTGCCAGCTTCGCGAGCACCGGCCGAAGGTGGTGTCGCTGGACCTCGGTCTCCCGCCGGACCCGGACGGCTCGACGGTCGGCCTCGGCCTTCTCGCCGCCATGCTGGACCTCGCCCCGTCGACCAAGATCATCGTGGTGTCGGGCAGCGAGCATCGAGGCGATGCGATCGAGGCGGTTGCACGCGGAGCCTGGGACTATTTTCAAAAACCGATCGATGCCGAAGCCCTCGCCCTCATCGTGCAGCGGGCGTTTCATGTGGCAGCACTGGAGGCCGAGAACCAGCGGCTGAAGAAAAAGACCAGCCCGGTTCTGCCGGGTGTGATCAGCAATGATCCCGCTATGCTCGCGGTCTGCCGGACCGTCGAGCGGATTGCCCCCACATCGGTCAACGTTCTGATTCACGGGGAGAGTGGGACCGGCAAGGAACTGCTGGCAAAAGCCATCCACGATGGCAGCCCGCGCGCCGATCAGCCGTTCGTCGCGATCAACTGCGCGGCCATTCCGGATGCTCTCTTGGAGAGTGAACTCTTCGGCTACGAAAAGGGTGCTTTCACCGGCGCCACCCGCCAGGTCAAAGGCAAGATCGAGACCGCCCATCGGGGCACGCTCTTTCTCGATGAAATCGGCGACATGCCGTTCAGCCTGCAGGCGAAGCTGTTGCGCTTTGTCGAGGAACGGCAGATCGAGCGCCTGGGCGGGCGAGGGCTGATCGATGTCGACGTCCGCATCGTCTCCGCGACGCACCAGCCCCTGCTCCAGCGGATCGATGAGGGGCAATTCCGCCAGGACCTCCTTTACCGGCTGGCCGGCCTCACCGTCGAGATCCCCTCACTCGCTCAGCGGGGCGACGATATCCTGGTCCTGGCGCGGCATTTCATCGATCAATTCGCGGCCGAACATAAACGGCCGGTCATGCGTCTTGGCCAGGATGCCAAGGATGCTCTGATGAGCCATCGCTGGCCTGGCAATGTGCGCGAGCTCGCGAACACGCTCCAACGCGCCGTGATTATGGCCGACGGCGCGCTCATGACGGCGCGGGATCTCGATCTGATCACCCCATCTTCAGCCGGGACGCCAAGCAGCCGCCCCGGAGCTGCGCCCGAGTTCGTATCGCTGAGAGACGCGCGCGATCAGGCGGAACGGAAGGCCGTCGATGCGGCGGTCAAACGCTCCGCCGGTAATCTTTCGACGGCAGCCAAAATCCTGGGGATCAGCCGGCCGACGCTCTATTCGCTCCTCCGTCGCCATGAGGATCTGTTGCAGGAGTCCGGCGCCGATGTCCAGTAGCATGACAACATCATTCCGTTCCCGCCGGATTCGGCAAAAGAAACCGAAAATCCAAGGGCATGCACCCCGTTGCCGGCATGAATCCGGCGTTCATTCGTATCGAACAT
Source organism: Geminicoccaceae bacterium (assembly GCA_965204405.1). Lineage (GTDB taxonomy): Bacteria > Pseudomonadota > Alphaproteobacteria > Geminicoccales > Geminicoccaceae > JANQPX01. The sequence continues at coordinate 513,626 of CBDBEN010000005.1, read as the reverse complement.
GCCGCCAGGTGAGCCCGTTGAAAAAGCAGACCATCACCCAAAGGACGAGATAGAAACCGATGATCACGTCGCACCGCGCATCCTTTACTTCGACAATCTCCATGGTCGCCCTTTTGGGGTGGATGGCGTTCGATCAGATGCCTGTCGCCCATGCCGATGCGTCCGCTGCCGGCGGCTATGTCGCGGACGCGGTCAAGCGTCTCGAGCAGCGTGATCCGCAGGCTGCCATCATTCAGCTCAAGAACGCCCTTCAGGCCGACCCTACCAATCTGCGGGCGCGCCAGCTCCTGGGCGAAATCTATCTGGATCTCGGGCGGCTTCCCGAGGCGGACAAGGAGTTGAGCCGGGTTCATGAAAGAACGCCGAGCGAGACAACCGCGATCTCGCTGGCGCGGGCGCGCCTGGGCCAGGGCAAGGCGGAGGACGTACTCACATTGCTCGAAGGCGTGAACGGCACCGACGCCGAGAAGCGGCAAGCTCTGGTGCTCATCCGCACCGAGGCGCTGCTCGGTCTCGACCGGCCGGCCGATGCCAGAGAGGCTCTAAGCGCCGAACTCGAGGCCAATCCTCTTGATGCCGACGTCAACCTGATGGATGCGCGCATCAGTCTGATCGAAGGCGATGCCGACAGCGCTCAGGCGAAAGTCAAAAGAGCGCTTGAGGTCGATCGGAACTCGCTGCACGCATGGCTGTTGGATGCGCAGATCAAAAGCGGCAACGGCCTCTACGAAGAAGCCCTGTCGTCACTCGATCGTGCCGGCAATTTGGCACCCGGCAACAGCAATATTAAAGTGATGCGCGCTGAAATCCTGGTTCGCCGCGCAAAATTCGACGACGCGGAGCAGGTGGTTACCGATGTCCTGCGGCAAAGCCCGAAGAACGTCGCCGCCAATTTCCTGCTTGCCACGGTACAGTCGAGCAAGGGCGAACTTGCCGACGCCGATGCGACCCTCCGCAAAATCGCCGATGTGGCCCGTGACGTCGACGAGATTGTCCTTCTGTCCGGCATGGTCAAGCTCGGCCTCGATCAGCCGGCGCAAGCGGAAACGCAGCTTGCGAAATATATCGCACGCAAGCCGGAAAACCTTGCGATACGCCGACTGCTCGCCGGTCTTCAGATCCGGCATGGCAGCCACCGGGCAGCGACCGAGACACTGGCGCCGGTAGCCGGGCCCAAGTCGACCGATGCGATAAGCCTGCAGCTCATGTCCAGCGCTCAACTGCGCAAGGGGGATATCGACGGAGCCCGCGCGACGCTGACCCGCCTGGTCCAACTTGGTCAAAACCCGTCCGCACGCCAGGCGATTGCGCTCTTGTCGGTGCTCAACAGCTCGGACCAGAAGATCCCCTCCGATCAGGCCAAGTTGGACATGGCGAAGATTCTGGATCTGATCAGAAACGGCGCAGCCGATGAGGCACGGACTGCCTCCCAAGACCTCGTCGATGCTTATCCCGACAACCCCGTTGCCCTCAATCTTCACGGCATGACCCAACTTTTGAGCGACGGCGACGCGGACAGCGCACGTCCTCTGTTCGAGCAGGCAGTTGCTCAAGATCCGGCCTATCTGGATGCTCACAAGAATCTGGATCGCCTCGACATCCAGACGGCCGACTTCGATCGACTGCAGCAACGCCTTCAGCGCCGTCTCGCCGATGGCCTCGACGTCGAGAGCACGGCCCTGCAGCTTGCGCGCCTGCATGTCAGTCAAAAACGGCCGGACGAAGGCTATCAGGTCCTGCTGGATCAGGCGGCAGCATGGCCGAGTTCGGTCTTCCTTCGCCGGGCCATGCTGGCGCTCGCAACGCAGCAGAACCGAAAGGACGAAGCTGCCAGGGTTGCAGAGGAGCTTCTCGGCCTTGGCGATGCCGGCGAGCCCGTGGCCTACAGCGCCGTTGCCGATCACTTTTTCAATACCGGCGATTACAAAGCCGCCGTCTTTGCCTACACCAAACTCAACCAGACCAAACCGGATCAGCCGTCGCTGCTGATTGCACTTGCGCAGAGCCAATATCGAGCAGCCGACCTCGAAGGCGCACGCGCCTCTCTCCAGCATATCCTCAAGCTTTATCCGACCCACGCCGTCGCCAACAACAGCCTGATCGATCTCGACCTCGAGGCCGACCGGACGGAGGAGGCCCTTGCGTTCGCCGAGCAGCTGACGGAAACCGCTCCCGCCCAAGCCGCCCGCCTCAAGAGCAAGGTGCTGATGCATGCCGGCAAATCCGATCAGGCCTTGGCCACCCTTGAGCGAGCCCTTGCCGCTACGCCGTCTCCTGTCCTTTCGCGGGAGCTTTTCAAGGTTCGCCGGGAGCTGTCTCTTCATGATGAGGCGATCGACGGGCTGAAAAGCTGGATCGCCACCAACCCCGACGATGTCGGCGCTCTCGATATGATGGGCGATGCTCATGTGGAGCGGCGTGAGCTGGAAGCGGCCCTGCCTTATTTCGAGCGCGCGCATCAATTGACGTTGAACAACCCGGTCCTGTTGAACGATCTGAGCTGGGTTCGCCACGAGCTTGGCCGCCCCGGCGCGGAAGATCTTGCAAGGCGTGCCTATCAGATGCAGCCGACTCCGGCGATTGGTGACACGCTCGGCTGGATCCTGGTGCAAAACGGCGAGACCGAGCAGGGGCTGCGCCTTTTGCGCGAGGCTCACCAGGGTCTCCAGGACAATCCGGATATTCGCTACCACCTGGCCTACGCGCTGCACAGCTCGGGCGATGCCGAGGCGGCGCGGGAGTTGCTCCAGGACCTCAAAGGCTGGCCGGAGCCGTTCATGGAGCAGGAAGAAGCCATCGAGCTGCTGGAAGCGCTCAAGAGTTCCTAATGGTGTGATCGCAGTGGAAGACTGGCAAGACCAGGAGTGTAATGCTTTGATTTTTCTAAATATTCCAAGAATTCCCACCAATCAGGTGATGTGGTCACACCACTAGCTACGCTCCGGCCGGAGCCCCTGCCCGGCCGGATCTCCGCCCCCTTCAAAGGGTTGTAACCATGTGCGGTATCGCAGGTTTCGCGCCAAGACCGAATAGGCCGTTATACGACGCGTCGACGCTGCAGCGCATGACGTCTCTGCTCGCTCATCGCGGCCCCGATGCCGAGACCTTCATGATCGATCAGGGATTTGGCCTCGGTCACCGCAGGCTTTCGATCATCGATGTCGAAGGCGGTGACAATCCGCTAGGTGATCATGACGGCAATGTATCGCTGGTCTTCAACGGCGAGATCTACAACCATCAGGAGCTGAGGGCCGATCTCGAGGCGAAGGGGGCGAAGCCCAAAACCCGAAGCGACGGCGAGGTGATCGTTCATGGCTACCTCGCTTATGGCCTCATGGGCATGCTGGAGCGGCTTCGCGGCATGTATGCCTTCGCCCTGTTCGACCGGCGCGAGAAGCTACTGCACCTGGCGCGTGACCCCTTCGGGATCAAGCCGCTTTATCACTGCACGACAGCGGATGGCCTGGTCTTCGGCTCGGAGATCAAAGCCATCGTCGGCGCGCTGCCCGGACCATGGGATCTCTCCAAGCGGGGCATGCTTCAGAGCGCGACGCTGGGCTTCACCCTTGCACCTGAAACGATCTTCGAACGGGTCCTGAACCTTCCTCCGGGCCATGTCGCGACCTGGCGCGAGGGTCTGCTCTCGATCGTGCCGCACCATGAACTGACCTTTGCGCCGGACACCGAAGCCGCCGACCCCGAGGAGCTCTGGCAGAGATTTCGCCAGTCGGTCGATCGTCATTTGATGAGCGAAGTGCCGCTTGGCGCCTTTCTCTCAGGCGGTCTGGATTCGGCCGCCGTGGTCAAGGCCATGGCGGATGTTGCCCCGGATGCCATCGAGGCGATCACGGTCGGTATCCAGGGGCCGGGCATGGACGAGCGCGGCGAGGCAAGGCATGTGGCCGATAAGCTCGGCCGGGTAAGGCTGCACGAGGAGACCGCCGAGCCCGCCATCACCGAACTGCTGCCACGGCTTGCCTGGCATCTCGATCAGCCTTTCGCCGACAGCTCGGCGGCGCCCACCTGGCTTGTTTCCGAAGCCGCCAGCCGTCATGTAACCGTGGCGCTTTCCGGCGACGGTGGTGATGAGAATTTCGCGGGCTACCGGCGAACCCGCTACGACGTTCTCGAGAACCGTATCCGCCGGCTGGTGCCTGAGCCGCTGGGCCGTCACGTGATCGGCCCGCTGGGCCGCGCCTGGCCGCGATCCCCAAAGCTGCCGCAGCCCCTTCGCGCCGGCACGCTCCTGCAGAATGTCGGCGGCGACTGGCTGGACGCTTACATTCATTCGATGGCACGCATCCCCGAGCCGCGTGCGCGGTCTCTGCTCAAAATGGAAGCCGCGAGCGAGGAACCACTTCGGGAAAGCTTTGTCCGGCATGCGCAAAAGCTCGAAGGCAGCGACGCTCTATCACGTGTCCTGGCGATGGATTTTCGCACCTGGCTTGCCGACGATATTCTGGTCAAGGTCGACCGGATGTCCATGGCGCACAGCCTCGAAGTGCGCGTTCCCCTGCTCGACACCGATTTCGTCACCTATGCGGCAGGGCTACCCAACAATGCCAAGCTTCAGGGGCGGAAAGGCAAGCAGCTTTTCCGGGAAGCTCTTCGCGGCCGTCTTCCGGACAGTACGCTGGACCGGCCGAAGCAGGGGTTCCACCTACCCCTCAATGCCTGGCTCAACGGTCCGCTGCATGTCCGCCTGACCAAGTTGGTCAGGGATCGCACCAACCTCCTGTTCGACCATGTCGACATCGACGTGGTGACCACCAGCATCGAGGAACATGCCGCTCACGCCGCGGATCGAAGCGCTGATCTTTGGTTCGTTCTGGTGCTGGACGCCTTCCTCCATCACGGGCCTCAAGCCCGCCATCAAACGCAGGTATGACCATGGCCGAAACCGCGTCGCCCTCCTCCATACTTCATGTCTTCCCAAGCTTCGGCATAGGCGGCGCTCAACGGCGGACCGTGGACCTGGCCAACAGCATCCTGGTGGACAAACGCCATGTGATCGTGGCGCTCGATCGGGATTTCAGCGCTGCCGAGGGGCTGAAATTCGAGGTTCGCCATCGTCTCGTCAGCCTGGGCTGTAAACGGTCGAACCGCCCGGAGCTGGAAAATCTTCGCACTTTTCGGCGCCTGGTCGCGCAATACCGGCCCGAGATGCTGATCACCTACAATTGGGGCTCGATCGATGCGGCTCTTGCCAACCGTATTGCCCCCCTTTGTCCCCATGTTCACTTCGAGGACGGTTTCGGTCCGGACGAGACACCCGACCGGCAGATCACCAGAAGGATCTGGGCAAGACGCCTGGCGCTCTCAGGCAAGAGCAAGATCGTCGTGCCCTCGAAAACGCTGCTCGACGTCGCACAGGACCGTTGGCGCTTTCGCTCCAATCGCCTTCGCTATATCCCGAACGGCATCGACTGCCATCGTTTCACCTTGCCCTTGCGAGGCCGGCAGCAGCCGCTGCGCCGGGATGAGAACGAGATTCTGATCGGCGCGATCGGAGCGCTCCGGCCGGAAAAGAACGTGGCCCGGCTGCTCCGGCTGTTTGCCGGCGCCAAGCATGATCGCCCCCTTCGCCTGGTGATTGTCGGCGACGGGCCGGAGCGCGACAATCTCGAAAAACTCGCCGATGACCTCGACATTGCGGACCGGACCCTGTTTGTCGGCCGGCAGCGATCGCCTGAAACGTTTTTGGAACAGCTCGATATCTTTGCGCTGACCTCGGATACCGAGCAAATGCCCTATTGCCTGATCGAGGCGATGGCGGCGGGGCTCCCGGTGATGGCGACGGATGTCGGCGATGTCAAATCGATGCTGCCGGGCGCCAATCAGGTCTTCGTCGCAAAACCCGACGACACCATGGCGCAAAGGGCTTCTCTCGCCTGCCTTATCGGGCGCCCGGAAGTCCGCCGGAGTCTCGGTGAGCTCAATCGGAAACACGCAAAAAAGCATTTCGATCGCGACGTCATGCTGAACCAATATATCGACCTCTTCGCCAGCCTGCTGCCGGCTTGACCGACCATGTCGATCTCGGCCGTCATTTTGAGCTTCAATGCGGAGAACGATCTCGACCGCTGCGTCAGGTCGCTAATCCAGGTTGAGAATCTCCGTGCGGAGCAGGATCAGATCCTGATCGTCGACAATGGATCCGTCGATGGCAGCAAAGCGCTGATGAAGCGCTTGTCCTCACACTTTCCCGGACTGGTCGAAGGCATCGATCTTCCGGTGAACCACGGAACGACCGTGTCGCGCAATCTCGCTTTTGCGCAAGCAAGGGGCGATCATCTGCTGGTGATCGACAGTGACATCCATTTCGAGCGCCCGGTGCTGCAGAGCCTGGTGGCGGAGCTGGCGCTGGATCCCTCGATCGGAATCGTAGCACCCCGCCTGACCTTCCCGTCGGGCCAGGCTCAGATGTCGACGGACATCTTTCCGACCGCCGTCCGCAAGCTGGAGCGCCTGTTTAGGCTGCGTCAGCTTGAGGAAGCCACCGGCATGACGGAGGTCAAGGCGGAGACCGTCGATTATGCGATTTCCGCCTTCTGGCTGATGCGGCGCGAGCTTCTCGACAAAGTCGGTCATTTGGACGAGCGGATTTTCTACGCACCCGAAGACGTCGATTTTTGCCTGCGCACCTGGCTCGCCGGCCAAAAAGTCGTCTATCGACCGGATCTCGCCGTCGTCCACGATGCCAAGGAACGATCCAGATCACTTAAAGGCCTTCTGTTTACCTGGCGCCATATCCTCGGCCTTGCCTATTTCTTCAAAAAGCATGGCTATATCTGGAACGCCTCGTCCCTCTATCAAAAGATTCGCTCGGCTCATGGCGAGGCGACCGGCGCCGGCACGAGCGCGATCCAAAGGGATCGGGCGTGGGCACGCGGATGATGAGCGAAGCAGGCGGACATGGGGATGTACGGATCAGGGTTGCGGGCGAAGAGGATGCCGGCGTCTGGGCCGATTATGTTGGTACTGCAGGTCTTGATGGTCACTTCCATGAATTTGCCTGGCGGCGCATCATCGAGACTTCGCTTCGCCACCGTGCGCTCTATCTGATCGCGCGGCGAAGGGATGAGGTCACCGGCGTCCTGCCGCTTTTCGATGTGCAGAGCCGGCTGTTCGGACGCTCGCTGGTCTCGGTTCCCTTCCTGAACGGCGGCGGCCTCGTCGCCTCCGATTGGACGAGCGAGAGGGCGCTTCTCGCCAAGGTCGGCGAGATCATCAAGCACGGTGGTTATCGCTATAGCGAGCTTCGCCAGCGCGGGCCCTTTGGCCATGGCGCCGAGGACCTCTCCCATCGGCAGCACAAGGTCGCCATGCGCCTCGCCCTCGGCGACGATCCCGAAGCTTTGTTCAAAGGTTTCAAAGGCAAGCTCCGAAGCCAGATCCGCCGGTCGGGCAAGGCTGGCGCGAAAGCGCAAATGATCAACGGCGCCAATGTGGTCGACCGGGACCTCGCGGCCTTCTACAAGGTGTTTGCCGAGAATATGCGCGATCTCGGCACCCCGGTTTTCCCGAGATCGCTGTTCGAAGCCACGATCGATGGGTTTCAGGAACGGGTTTGGCTGGGCCTGGTTTGGGTGGACGATCACCCCGCGGCCGCCGGCTTGATGGTCGGTGCGGGAACATCAATCGAGATGATCTGGGCGTCATCCCTTCGTCCGTTCAACCCCCTTGCGGTCAATATGATGCTTTATTGGGAATCGATGCGCGCGGCGCTGATCGACGGTTATCGGACCTTCGATTTCGGACGCTGCACCCCCGACAGCCCGACATTCCGTTTCAAGGCGCAATGGGGCGCTGAACCCAAGCCCTTGCATTGGTATTATGCCAAGGGCACCGGCGATATTCCCGATGTCAGCCCCAACAACCCCAAATTCCGGGCAGCGGTCCGCACCTGGCAATATCTGCCGATCGCGGTCGCCAATCGTCTCGGACCGTTGGTCGCCCGAAGCCTGCCGTAGCTGGGTTTTATGTTTAGAGAGAAGCGGCACCCGCCCGCACCAGTGTCCACCATGTCGGGTGGTTGGGCGGGGGAGAGGGCTGGTGCCGAGCTGACCTGATTTCAAAGACGCGAGACGACGGCAAAGGCGAGAATCAGCATCGCCAGGGCGACGCCACCGATACAGATGAAGGCGAAGGTCGCAAGCGCCTTGTTCATGAATTCGTTGAAGCTGTCGAACCCCCAGCCGGTCTTGTGGTGCTCGATCACTTTCTCGCGAAGGACATAGACGGTTCTTGCATCGCCTGATGGTCCGTCAGGCATATCTCCCGGTTTCAAATATTCGACCTTAGGCCCGAGATCACGGGCCGGACGCATGAGATGAGTGGCCATGGTCGTTCCCTTGTCATCCGATGTCAGGCCACAAGCTTCATGAGCGAATAGGCATTCCAAAAAGAAGCAAGAAAAGACGGTCGTCGACGAAGGTCAAAATCCCTTCGCCATCGCGATTCGTCAGCGATCTTCATGGATATCAAGAAAGCTAGTGCCGAACCTTCCGATATTCATGAAGATCCAGGCTTTGGTCAAGAGACAAGATTTAAGAACGCCGGGTGCAGACTTGATAGAGCCCAAGAAACAACATTTCATTATATGTAAATTATGCTTCGTCCGGCGTTATTTCTTGGTGATTTACATCAAGCTTTTCGAAGCAACTTCATAGCTGTTGCGTGACAGATTAGGCATGGCCAGCACACGCTCGATCTCCGCCTTCATCAGGCCCTGACGCGTATCGTCATAGCGCCGCCAGCGGCCGAAAATGCCCAGAAGGCGGGCGGCGATCTGCGGGTTGAGCCGGTCGAGCTCCATGATCTGCTCGGCGACGAACTGATAGCCTTTGCCGTCCTTTCGATGGAATCCGGTCAGGTTGCCCATGGCGAATGCGCCGATCAAGGAGCGGACGCGGTTGGGGTTGGTCATCTTGAAGGCCGGATGCTGCTTTAGCTTCCTGACATCGTCGAGGGATTGCGGCCGTTGCGGCATAGCCTGCAGCATGAACCATTTGTCGATGACCAGCGCTTCGTCGACCCAGCGGTCATAGAAACGCTCGAGAACGTCCGCACGCTTGGGATGATTGCTTTCAGCCAGGAGGGCAAGGGCGGCCAGCACGTCCGTCATGTTGTCGCCATGCTCAAACTGATTGAGGCAAAAGGTCTGCCCTTCTTTACTGTCCCCGGCCATCAGAAAAGCAAGCGCCAGATTCTTGAGCGAGCGGCGTGCCATCGCCGGGCCGTCGAAATGATAGGGCTCGTTGGTCTGAAGCTTGCGGTAGAGATCCAGCCATTGCGCTTCCAGAGAGCGGCCGAGCCTCGATCGCAGGAAATGCCGGCTTCGATGGATGTGATCAACATCGATCGGGTCCATCTTCTGCGCGACATAGCTTTCCGCAGGCAGTGTCAGCGCCTGGGCAATAAAGGCCTGGTCCAGGGACGGATCGTCGAGAATGGCGGTAAAGGCCTCAACCAACCCCGCGATCTGCTCATCCTGATCGACCCCCTCCAGGATCAGACCCGCAGCATAGGTCTGCCCGGCATCCCAGCGAACGAAGCTGTCGCTGTCATGAGCCATCAGGAAACGGAGCCGCTCGGGATTGGCACCGTCATCGAGGATCACCGGTGCGGAAAATCCGCGGAGCAGCGACGGCACCGGCTTTTCGGCAAGCCCGGTGAAGGTGAAGGTTTCTTCGACTTGGGCGAGTTCCAGGACACGAGTCGTTCCGCCGGGCTCGGTTTCCCCCTCCAGAGTTAACGCAAGGTCATCGCCGTTCTTATCCAAAAGGCCCACGGCCAGGGGGATATGCTGCGGCCCTTTAGCCTCCTGCATCGGTGTCGGCGGCGTCATTTGGCGCACGCTCAGCCGATAGTGTCCGGTTTCCTGATCAAACGCGTCGCTGACCTCGAGCCTCGGTGTGCCGGACTGGCTGTACCAGCGGCGAAAAGCCGTGAGGTCCCGGTCCGAGCCCGCTTCCATTGCGGCAACGAAATCCTCGCAAGTCACTGCCTGGCCGTCATGGCGCTCGACATAGACCTGCATGCCCTTTTGAAATGCCTCCTCGCCGAGAAGCGTGTGGATCATGCGAATGACCTCGGCACCCTTTTCATAAATGGTGGTGGTATAAAAATTGTTGATCTCGACGTAGCTATCGGGCCGGATCGGATGGGCAAGCGGCCCACCGTCTTCGATGAACTGGTGCGCGCGCAGGCCCTTCACGTCCTCGATGCGCTTGACCGCGCGGCTATGGGTGTCGGCGGTAAACTCCTGATCGCGGAACACCGTCAGCCCTTCCTTCAAGGAGAGCTGGAACCAGTCACGGCAGGTGATCCGGTTGCCGGTCCAGTTATGGAAATACTCGTGGGCGATCACCCGCTCGATGCCGTGATAGTCGGCATCGGTCGCGGTTTCCGGCTTGGCGAGAACGTATTTGGTGTTGAACACGTTCAACCCCTTGTTCTCCATCGCGCCCATATTGAAATCGGAAATGGCGGCGATCATGAACTGGTCGAGATCGTATTCCAGGCCGAAGCGCTCCTCGTCCCAGCGCATGGACATCTTGAGCGCTTCCATGGCATGGCCGCATTTGTCGATCTGCGCAGGCTCGGCATAGATCTGAAGCAGCACATCGCGCCCCGACCACGTGACGAACCGATCCTCGAGAACGGCAAGATCGCCGGCCACCAGGGCGAAGAGGTAGGCAGGCTTGGGGAAAGGGTCCTCCCAAACGGCGTAATGACGCCCGTTCGGGCGATCACCCGATGCGACCTTGTTGCCGTTGGAGAGGAGCACGGGATAGGCGGCTTTGTCCCCCTCGATCCGGGTGCGGTAGCGCGCCATGACGTCGGGACGGTCAAGGAAATAGGTAATCTTGCGAAACCCTTCGGCCTCGCATTGAGTGCAGAAGATGTGGTTGGAAACGTAGAGGCCTTCCAGCGCCGTGTTCTTCTCGGGCTGGATGCGGGTGATGATCTCAAGGGTGAAACGCTCCGGCACCTCATGAATGGTGAGGCTTTCGGCATCCACCGTATAACAAGGCTCGGGCAGTCGCTGGCCGTTCATGCAAAGCGCAAGCAGGGTCAGTTCCTCGCCATCCAGCACCAGAGGGGCGCCATCACCGGAGGCCTCAGGGTTGCGCCGGATCGACAAGCGCGCCTCGACCTCGGTATTGGCCTCGCCGAGCTGGAAATCGAGAAAGACGGTGTCGATCAGATAGTCGGGCGGCTGGTAGTCCTTCAAATATTTGGTTACCGGCTGGTCCAGCGTATCGGTTGCTGCCGTGTCCGCCATGCTCAATCCCCGCGTCTCATTCCTTTGCTGCCGTGCAATGTGGCGAAGCGCTCGGAACACGGCAAGACCTGGACGGCCCGAAAGCTGCGACATCCTGGCAACCATGTCATATCAGGCTCCCTCGACTCACAAACCAACTGCGGTTGCGCTCATCCCAAAAGCAAAATGAGAATGCCGGCGGTCACCAGGAAGATGCCAATCAGCTCCGAGCGATTGCTGCGCTCGCCAAAGATGAAATAGGAGGAAATGAAGGTGAAGATCAGTTCGATCTGCCCGAGAGCCCGGACATAGGCGGCGTTCTGAATGGTCATCGCGGTGAACCAGCCGGCGGAGGCGAGCATGCCGGAAAGACCGACCAGTGACGAGACGCGCCAGGAGCGGAGAACAGCGGTGATCTGCCCCGGCTCCTTCCAGCGCATGTAGCAGGCCATCAGGACGGTTTGAACGAGGGTGGCGCAGGCGAGTGTAAAGGCGGCCTGCATCAGGAACCCATCGCCGCCAAGCGACAAGGAGGCCGCCCGGTAGGAGACGGCGGATATGCCGAAAAAGGCACCCGATACGATGCCGATCAGCGCTGCCTTGTCGGTCAGCCCCTCGATTAGTCCCGACAGGCCGCCTGCCGTGCGCGCCGTGGAGATGACAAAGACCCCGACGAGGCTAATCATGATTGCAAGCAACGCCGTGGCACTGAGCGCATCGCCCAGGATGACGAGGCCGAACATCGCCGTCTGGATGGTTTCGGTCTTGGAGAAGGTGGTCCCGACGGCAAAATTCCTGAAGGAGAAGAGATAGACGAGCAGGGCCGTCGCCAGGATCTGGCTGATGGCACCGCTGATCATGCTGGCAAAGAACGTGGCATTCGGGGCAGGAACGTCAAAGCCGCCGAACAGAGCGAGCCCAAGCGCGTAGAGAACGGCTAAAGGTGCTGCATAGGCGAAGCGGGAAAAGGTGGCCCCGCTGGTGCTGAGCCGTCCCTTTAGATGCTTTTGCAGGGCGGAGCGCAGGTTCTGGCAAAACGCAGCGGCAATCGAAATCGGGATCCAAAGTTCCAAGAAACGCATTCACATCGAGCTAGGGGGAAAGAATGGCCCCTTAGCCGTAGCGTTCAGGCACCGGGACGGTAGACGGGAACAACATAAGGGCCTTCGGGAATAACGGCAATTCGCCGATCACCGCTCGTCCGCACGCTCGCAGCAATCGCCGCCGGGATGCTCTCGATGCTGGCAACACCGGTCAGCGCACGATCCGACATATCCAGGCCATCGGTATAGAGATGGACCGAGCCGGCCTTCATCGGTTTGAGCTGCATCTGGGATTGCCACTCATCGATATCGGCAAAGCGCTTTTTTGAGATGATCTCGAAAAAACGCTCCGGCCCCTCCGTCACCAATCGCCGCTGTGAGGCAACGAATTCGTCCGATCCCATACCCTCGGAGCAGGCGGATGCGATGATCAAATCACCGCCGGGTTCCAGAATATCGATCGGGCCGACCATGCCTTTCACGGTTTGATAGTAGGTCTTGTCCAGCGGATAGCCCGCCGCCGTGGTCACGACCGTCTTGAACCGTTCCCCCATCTCGACTTCGGCGAACGCACGCACTTGGTCGACGGCTTCGAGATGGCTTTCGATAATCTCGCCAAAATTCACGAAAGACAGGCGCCGCTCCTCGTCGATCACGGTATTGAGCGCATAGGCGCCGCCCAGGAGCTTCACGATCTCCAGCTGCTCCTCGTGCAGCGGGTTGTTGTCGAGGATGCAATTGGCTGCCGCCGGATCCGCCATGAAACGGGCGCTGTGGAAGGTGGTGATCGTGTCCTTGTGGGCCACTCCGGGGGCTATGACCTTGCGCCCGCCCGAATAGCCGGCCATGAAATGGGGCTCGACCAGGCCGGTGGCGATCTTGAGATCGGCTTCGACCAGGCGGCGGTCGAGCTTCACCGGTGTCCCTCGGGTCGGCGTAACGCCGAGATCGAGATGGGCGGCATCATCGCGGGCGAAATGGTTGGCGACGGTGACGGTTTCCTGCACCCAGGCATCGCCGACCAGCTCGGCCAGTTCTTCGCCTTCATTCGGGCGATGGAGGCCGGTCGCGATAAGGACCGTGATGCCGGAGGCCGGCATGCCAGCCTCGAGCAGCGTTTCGATCACCGGCCTTAGAAAGAGATGGTTAGGCACCGGCCTGGTGATATCGCAAATCAAAATGCAGGCGGTTTTCTTTCCGCGTGCAAGCTCAGCCAGGGGCGGCGCTTTGACCGAAGAGGCAAGGGCTTGTCGAACGGCTTCCCCAGGCGCCGTCAGCACCGGCATGGCCGGCTTTCGGATCACGCGGACATCCAGATCGTCCGGCACATCGATCGCCAACCCTTCCTTGCCGTAATTCAATTCGATCCGCATCCGATCCTCCAAGCCCTGACCCGATAACACCAGCCGAAGCCGTCACGCCAAAGCTTACCTCAGAAAAGCCCCGAAGGAGTAGCTCAAGATTTGGCGCGTTTCGCCTTGAAACCGTTGGCGAACCGGGTCAGCGTTTCCGACATGTCGCCCCGAGCCAGCATGATCTCGATCAGATAGAACTGCCCGGGGCTCTCGACGGCGTGGTCGAGGGCGGCCTTTAGCGCCGCTCTCGTGCTCACCCGCTCGCCGATGCCGCCGATCGACGGCGCGATGTCGGCATAGCGCCAGTCGTCGAGATCGTTGAACGCCGATTCCGGCTGGAAGGCGCGGAGCATTTCCCAGCTTTTGTTGTTGAACAGGAGAATGATGGGATCCCAGCCATAACGGCGGCAATTGCCCAGCTCCCAGCCGGTCATCTGAAAGGCACCGTCACCCACCAGGATCAGCGGCCGCTTACCGCTTGCCGCCTGCACACCTAACCCGGCCGGCACCCCGAATCCCATGCCGGCATAATAGCCGGGTGCGGCCATCGGCACGACCTGCATCTCCATTGCCGTGAACAGGCAGTCACCGATGTCGGAGGCCATCAGCATCGGCCCGTGCTGTGCCATCATATCATTGACGGCAAGGGCGATATCGCTGGTCTTGATCGCTGCATCGTCGACGACCAGCCCCCGGGCCGGGTCGGTCTGCCGATGGGGCTGGCCGGAGACCTTGGCCGGCAGGCGTTCCAGCAGCGCATCGACCAAAGCTTCGATCGGAATCTCGGGATAAATATGATGCCCGATGCGCACCTCCCTGCCGACGACGTGAAACGCTTTTCTGAGTTCCAGCCCGCTCGCCGAAATACCGAAATTGGTATCGGAGACCAGCACGCCGAGGAGCAGCAATGCGTCGGCCTCCTCGACCAGCGAGGTAATCTCAGGATCGCCGGCCAGTCCCATATAGGTGCCGGCAAGGGGCGCATCCGGATGGGCGAGCAGGCCGCGGCCCATGAAGCTGGTGACGGCTGGCAGCGAAAGCCTTCGCGCCAGTTCGGCGACCTTGTCCTCGATGCCATAGCGCCGGATCTCAACCCCAACCATGAGCGCCGGCGCTTTGGCGCTCTTCAGCCGGGCGAGGAGTTCGTCGGCACATTCGGCGACGGCGGCCGGATCGACTGGGGTCGGCGCCAGTTTTTCCACCGGTGCCGTCGGCACCCCGACCATGTCGCGTGGCAGCTCTATATAGACGGGCATGGACTGCTCCAGGCAGTTGCGCAGCGCCCGTGCAATGAGCCCGGGTGCCTGCCTGGCATCATCGAGCCTCACCTGATCGCAGGTGATCTCTTCGAAGACGCGGAATTGGGAATCCAGGGTCTTGGCCTGATGGTGAAGGAGGAAGCCGCTGGCCCGCTCGGCCGAGGACGGGGCACCCGAAATCACGACAACGGGCGATCGTTCGGCATAGGCACCGGCAATGGCGTTCACCAGATTGAAAGCGCCGGCGCCGTATGTGACGGCGGCAACGCCCAGTGTCTTGCTCACTCTGGCTGCCGCATCAGCTGCGAATCCCACGGCCGGTTCATGACTGAGCGTATGCAGCGGCAGGATGCCGGTTTCCTCGACGACCTTGAAAAACGGCAGCGCGAAGTCGCCGGGAATACCGAAAATCCGGGTCGCGCCGTGATCCTTGAGCGCGTGCAGCAGCGATGTCGCCATGGTCATGGCACCAAGTCCCTTCATCCGCGAAAGACCTATGATCGGTGTGCTGGATCGTAGCACAATGCAGAGATCCGATACATGAATGGCTCATGCCTGCCCACCGGCTTCAGCCTGCCGTTTGCCAGGCCTTCACGATCTCGAGAGGATAGAGCAGCATCAGGACATTCAAGGTCAGATTGTCCCGAATCGCATAGACGACCGCGATCTCGGCCACCACCACGAAGCCGAGAGATGCCCATACCGGCAGGCGGGCCGCGAGAAAAAAGCCGAGGGTCATGAACAGTATGTCGAAAACTGAATTCAGAACGCTGTCACCGAAATAATCGAGGGCGATGGTCGCCTCGCGGTACCGGTTGATCACGGCATCCGTGTTCTCGGCAATCTCCCAAGCCGCCTCCACCAGCGTTGCCAAGACGAGGCGAAAGCCAAGAGGCCGGGACGCCGCCAACCATGCCAGCACCCCATAGAAGATGATCCCATGGATAATATGCGAGGGCGTATACCAATCAGCGACATGCTGCGAGTTTTCGGCGCTGACAACGGCGCCATGCCAGAGTTTGATGGTGCCGCATGTGCACCAGGGAACTCTGCCCATGAACAGCAGCACGCATGCCGTCGCAAGGATCACAAAGCCACAGATCAGGGCGTAGTTCGCTGGGGAAAGTCGATAGGGCGTCAAAGGTGCTTCGATCGTCTTCTTTTCTGAAAATCAGATCGGACCGGGTCCGTGCAATAGTAGCCGCTGTCCTGGTCCAGATCTCCAAAGACCCACCATCAAAAAAGGAAGACGGGCCCGGCAGCGCCGAAAGGAAACCATCGACAAGCCAGGGCACCGTCTTTCTCATCTGATTTCTCAAAACCGAACTCGCGGCACGGAAAGAATGAGTTTAATGCGATGTGAGAAAAATCAGCTTTTCGCTGTCTAACTCGGCATCGCCTCCTGACCGAGCAGTCGAGTCTTGAAACGAAAGCGAGAAAAAAGAGCGGCCGCCAATAACGAGCGGCCCGGCAACGAACGCCTTGATACTAGTTCAAGGCGTCGCGCAACTGCTTTCCGGCTTTGAACTTCGGAAGCTTCGAAGCAGGAATCTTGATAGGTTCGCCGGTCCGCGGATTGCGGCCCTGAGAGGCATTTCGCTGAGCGACGGAGTAGGTGCCGAAGCCGACCAGGCGAACCTCGTCGTTACGCTTGAGCGCATCGGTAATGCCCTCGAGCGTCGCATCGACCACCTTACCGACATCGGTCTTTGACATGCCGCACTTGTCGGCAATCTCGGCAACCAAATCGTTTTTATTCACAGTGTAACCCCCTTAACATTGGAGTAGGGTTCTGGAGCAATCTCCAGCAAGTCGGCCGTAAACTAAGTCTGTGATTACCGGGCCGTCAACGCCCCGACGCAAAAGAAAACGGTATTTTCCGCCTTTTCCGTAAAAACTTTGTGGATTCTTTCTCTTTATCGGTTAGTTCGGCAGCTGCCCCGACGTGGATGCAGCATCCTCGACCGCTGCCCCCGCCATGGCTTCTGCCTCGACTTCGCTCCACTCGACGGGCTCGGGCTGACGGGTCAGGGCATGGCGGAGGACGTCGTCGACCTCGCCGACGGCAATAATCTTCAGTCCCTTTTTCACATTATCAGGGATGTCCGCCAGATCCTTTTCGTTCTCCTTGGGGATCAACACCGTCTTGATGCCGCCTCGCAGAGCAGCAAGAAGCTTTTCCTTCAAACCACCGATCGGCAGCACCCGTCCCCGAAGGGTGATCTCGCCGGTCATGGCGAGGTTGGCGCGCACAGGGATCCTGGTCAGCACCGAAACGATCGAGGTGATCATGCCGACACCGGCGGAGGGACCGTCTTTCGGCGTTGCCCCCTCGGGCACATGGACATGGATATCGAGCTTGTCGAAGCGGGGCGGCAGAATGCCGAGTTCGACCGAGCGCGAACGTACGAAGCTCTTGGCGGCCTGCACCGATTCGGTCATGACATCGCCAAGCTTACCGGTCGTCGTCATCCGTCCCTTGCCGGGCATGGTGACCGCCTCGATCGACAGCAGTTCGCCGCCGACTTCCGTCCAGGCAAGACCGGTGGTGATGCCGACCTGATCCTCCAGCTCGGCTTCCCCGTAGCGGTATTTTTGAACACCGGCATATTTTTCGAGGTTGCGCTTGGTCACCCTGATCTTGGTTTTCTCCTCGACCAGAAGCTCGCGAGCGGCCTTGCGAATGAGGTTGGCGATCTCACGCTCGAAGTTACGCACACCAGCCTCGCGCGTGTAGTAGCGAACGACATCGAGCAGGGCATCATCGGTGATCGACCATTCCTCTGACTTTACACCATGAGCCTCGAGCTGCTTCCTGATCAGATGCCGCTTGGCGATCTCCAGCTTTTCATCCTCGGTATAGCCGGGGATGCGGATCACTTCGAGACGATCCAGCAACGGCTGCGGCATGCGCAGCGTGTTGGCAGTGCAGACGAACATCACGTCCGAGAGGTCATAATCGACCTCGAGATAGTGATCACTGAAGCTGCCGTTTTGTTCCGGGTCCAGGACCTCGAGCAAGGCCGATGACGGATCCCCTCGGAAATCGGAGCCCATCTTGTCCAGCTCATCCAGCATGAACAGAGGGTTGGACATCTTGGCTTTCTTCATCGACTGAATGACCTTGCCGGGCATGGAGCCGATATAGGTCCGCCTGTGGCCGCGAATCTCGGCTTCGTCGCGCACGCCGCCAAGGCTGAAACGCACAAAGTTGCGGCCGGTTGCCCGCGCTAGAGATTTGCCAAGCGATGTCTTGCCGACACCTGGAGGACCGACCAGGCAAAGAATCGGGCCCCGCATCTTGTCGACCCGCTGCTGGACCGCGAGATATTCGATGATCCGTTCCTTGACCTTCTCCAGACCGAAATGATCCTCATCAAGGATCTGCTCGGCAAGCTTGATGTCCTTGGAGATCTTGGAGCGCTTTTTCCAGGGAATGGAGAGGATCCAGTCCAGGTAATTACGGACCACCGTCGCCTCGGCGGACATCGGGCTCATGCTGCGGAGTTTCTTCACTTCGGTCAGCGCTTTTTCGCGGGCTTCCTTGGAGAGCTTGGTCTTCTTGATCTTCTCCTCCAGCTCGGACACCTCGTCCTTGCCGTCCTCGAGTTCACCAAGCTCCTTCTGGATCGCCTTCATCTGCTCGTTCAGGTAATATTCGCGCTGGGTCTTCTCCATCTGGCGCTTGACGCGCGAGCGTATCCGCTTTTCGACCTGCAATACGGAAATCTCGCTTTCCATAAAGCCATAAAGACGCTCCAGACGATCCGCGAGTGACGACGTCTCCAAAAGGTCCTGCTTATCGGAAATCTTTAGGGAAAGATGCGCCGCCACCGTGTCCGCAAGCTTGCTCGGATCCTCGATCTGGCTGAGCGATACCAGGACCTCGGGCGGCACTTTCTTGTTGAGTTTCACATATTGTTCGAACTGGGACACCACGGTCCGGCCGAGCGCTTCCAGCTCGCGGGGATCGCTGTCCATTTCGGGCAAGGCTTCGGCTTCGGCCTGGAAGAACTTCGGATTGTCGAGGAAATCACTGATTTCAGCGCGGGAGTTCCCTTCGACCAGCACCTTGACCGTGCCATCCGGCAGTTTCAGGAGCTGCAGCACGCTGGATACCGTGCCAACCCGGTAGATATCGTCGGTGCCGGGATCGTCCTGCCCGGCATTCTTTTGAGCAACCAGCAAAATCTGCTTGTCATCCCGCATGACTTCTTCGAGAGCGCGAATCGACTTCTCGCGGCCGACGAATAGCGGAACGATCATGTGAGGGAAGACAACGATGTCGCGAAGCGGCAGAACCGGGAACAACGATGTCTTGGGCTGGTCAATCATCATCTCTCACCAATATGGCGTTGCAGTTTGCACTGCGTGATATCCGCTGGGCCGACCTTCCGAGCGCCCCTGCCCAAATGGCAAAGCGCTTCGACTTGACGTCCCATTTCTTGAAGTGCAGATGGCTGTCCGCTCTTCGGGTTTCAAGCTCTTGACAACAACGTGATGTATTCCAGGGCGACTCGTTCCTGGCGCGTCGATGCCGGGGTTTGCCATGAATTTCGCGGGCCCAGGCCGGAGACGCCAGCCTTTTGAAAAAAAGAGGGCAAACGCTGATTTTCGATGGCAAAGAGTTAAAAATAGGTATCCGACTGCCGATCAAAGCCTCACCGTCACGAGGCGGATTCGACATCATCTGGTCGATCGGCATAGATCATCAGCGGCTTTCCAGTATTGCCGACGACGTCTTTGTTGATGACGACCTCCTCGACGCCGTGCAGGCCGGGGAGGTCAAACATGGTCTCCAGCAGGATGGTCTCCATGATCGACCGCAGGCCTCTGGCGCCGGTCTTGCGCTCGATCGCCTTGTTTGCGATCGCGGACAGCGCATCGTCGGTCATCGAAAGCCGCACATCCTCCATCTCGAACAGCTTTTGATACTGCTTCACCAGCGCGTTCTTCGGCGCCGTCAGGATCTGTATCAGCGCATCCTCGTCCAGATCCGTCAGCGTCGCCACCACCGGAAGGCGGCCGACAAATTCTGGGATCAAACCGAATTTCAACAGATCGTCCGGCTCCACCTCGCCAAGAAGCTCGCCCACCAGACGCTCGTCAGGACCAGCAACCTCGGCCCCGAAACCCATCGAGCGCTGCCGGCCGCGATTGCCGATGATCTTGTCCAGACCCGCAAACGCACCGCCGCAGATGAACAGGATGTTGGTCGTGTCCACCTGCAGGAATTCCTGCTGCGGATGCTTCCGCCCGCCCTGCGGCGGGACGCTGGCGACCGTGCCCTCGATGATCTTCAGCAGCGCCTGCTGCACGCCCTCGCCCGAGACGTCCCGCGTGATCGACGGGTTCTCCGACTTCCGCGAAATCTTGTCCACCTCGTCGATATAGACGATCCCGCGCTGCGCCCGCTCAACATTGTAATCCGCCGCCTGCAGCAGCTTCAGGATGATGTTCTCGACATCCTCGCCGACATAGCCGGCCTCCGTCAGCGTCGTCGCATCCGCCATGGTGAACGGCACATCCAGCGTGCGCGCCAGCGTCTGCGCCAAAAGCGTCTTGCCGCAGCCGGTCGGACCCACCAAAAGAATATTCGACTTCGCAAGCTCGACCTCGCCGCCCTTCGAGCCATGCGCAAGACGCTTGTAGTGATTGTGAACCGCCACCGACAGGACACGCTTCGCACGCTCCTGGCCAATCACATAGTCGTCCAATACGCCCTTGATCTCCTGGGGGCTTGGCACGCCTGCCCGGCTTTTGCCGAGCGATGTCTTGTTTTCTTCGCGGATGATATCCATGCAAAGCTCGACGCATTCATCGCAGATGAACACGGTCGGCCCGGCGATCAGCTTGCGAACCTCATGCTGACTCTTGCCGCAGAAGGAACAATAGAGGGTATTTTTGGCGTCGCCACTAGACTTGGTCATTAAGGCCCCGATCGGACGAGAAGCTTCTAAACCTTATGATAACGGCGGCATCGGCACGGAACAACATCTTATCCCGAACCGCGAGCCGCCAGCGAGACACTACGTTGAGACCAACATGGCCGAACAATCGTGACGATTTCGTAAACACCAGACTTTTTCCGACCTGAGCGGCGGAATTGCCCGCCTCAGGCAAGCGACGATCAGTCGCTCTTTTCCGGCAGGCTTCGTTCAGTGACAACCTCGTCCACAAGGCCGAATTCCTTGGCCTGGTCGGCGCTCATGAAGGTGTCCCGCTCCATGTTCGCTTCGATGATCTTGACGTCTTGCTTGGTATGACGCGCGTAGATATCGTTCAAACGCGCCCGAAGATCCAGGATCTCACGCGCATGAATTTCGATATCCGTCGCCTGTCCGCGAAAGCCGCCTGAGGGTTGATGAACCATGACACGCGAATGGGGCAGGCAAAAACGTTTGCCGGCAGCGCCGGCCATGAGAAGAAGCGAGCCGGCCGACGCCGCTTGCCCGATGCAAAGCGTCGACACATCCGGGCGGATATATTGCATCGTATCATAGATCGCGAGCCCGGATGTCACCACACCGCCAGGCGAGTTGATGTAAAACGATATGTCTTTTTCCGGGTTCTCGGCCTCAAGAAAGAGAAGCTGTGCCGTGATGACGCTGGCGACATTGTCATCGATCGGTCCGGTTAGGAAAACGATCCGCTCCTTCAACATCCGAGAATAGATGTCGTAAGCACGTTCTCCCCGGCTGGTCTGTTCGACCACCATCGGCACAAGCTGGCTCATCGACTGCTCCACTTCTGATTTATCGGATATCTGTTTCATTCGAATAGGATAGTAAAGGGCAGAGGCGGAAAGACCGCCTCCGCACATCATCAGCTATCGTCGGTTTCAGCCTTTTTGGCCGCCTTGCCCTTAGGCTCGGCGTCCGCTTCGTCCTCATCGGGATCCTTCATCAATTCCTCGACGGTGACGTCCTTGTCTTCAACAGTGGCCATCTCAAGCACGAAATCGACCACCTTGTCTTCGTAGATGGGCGCTCGAAGCTGCTCGACGGCCTGCGGATTTTTCTGAAAATACTCGAAGACCTGCTGCTCCTGGCCGGGGAACCGCCGGGCCTGTTCCATGACCGCCTGATTGAGCTCGGCTTGCTCGACCTGCAGCTCATTCCCTTGTCCGATATCGGACAGCACGAGGCCAAGGCGCACCCGCCGCTCGGCGATTTCCCGATATTCCGCCTTCAGCTCGTCTTCCGATTTGTCCGTCTGATCCGGATTCTTTTCCAGCTCCTCGGAGATCTGTTTCCAGACGGCCTCGAACTCCAGGTCGACCATGCCCGCCGGAACGTCGAATTTCACGTTTTCGGCGAGGTGATCCAGCAAGGCCCGCTTGACCCTGGCCCGGGACGCATTGCCATACTCCTTTTCCATGCTCTCGCGCATGGTGGTCTTCAGGGCCTCCAGATCGTCGAAGCCCTGCCCCTTGGCAAGATCGTCGGTAAGCTCGATCGGTTTCGGCGCCTCGATCTCCTTGACCTTGACGTCGAAGACGGCGTCCTTGCCGGCCAGGTTTTCAGCTCCATACTCTTCGGGGAACGTGACCTTGACCTCGACCTCGTCATCCTTGCCGACGCCCTTTAGCTGATCTTCAAAACCGGGGATCATCGAGCCTGAGCCCAGCATCAGCGGGAAATCATCCGCCGTACCGCCCTCGAAGGCCTCGCCGTCAACCTTGCCGACGAAATCGATGGTGAGCCTGTCGCCATCCTCGCTCTTGCGGGGTTCGGCAGGGGCTTCGAATTCCTGGAAGCGCTTGGCAAAATTGTCGAGCGATTCGCCGAGCGCCTCATCGGTCACCGGCGCCACAAGCCGTGTCAGCTCGATTTTCTTGAGATCGATATCCGGAACGTCCGGCAAAACTTCGAGTTCCATGTTGAACTCGAGATCCTTGCCGTCCTCGAAGGACTTGACTTCGATCTTGGGCCGAAGCGCAGGTTTCAACTCATTGTCGTTGATGGCCTGCTGGGAGCCTTCATTGACCGCCTGCTCCAGAACCTCGCCCATCACCGAGCGCCCATATTGCTTCTTCAGAAGCGTCACCGGCACCTTGCCCGGCCGGAAACCCGGCATCTTGATGGTGTTCTTCAGCTCGTCGAGACGTTTGTCGACCCGCTGCTCGATTTCGGCCGCATTGACCACGACCTGATATTCGCGTTTCAGCCCTTCGGCGGATAGTTCCGTAACCTGCATTTTTCTTCTGCCTCAAGCGCCCATCGGCACCGGCACCGATCGGTATCCATGATCAAGAGCGGGCGAAGGTGGTGCGGGCGAAGGGACTCGAACCCCCACGGCCAAAGCCACCAGATCCTAAATCTGGCGTGTCTACCAATTCCACCACGCCCGCAATCTGGCTATCCGAGCCCGGCTGACCCGCCTCGGACAGAGCGGCCTCGTATAGCATAGATCTCGCCGGTGCCAACAGCTTTTCGCGCCGGAATGTCTATAGGCAGAGCGATCATCATCAAGAGAAGGGAGCAGGAAGGGGAAAGTCCCGGACTGACTGGTGTTATTCCTCCCGCCAGGCATCGGTCACGCGCACCGGGAAACGCCAGGGCTGAACGGCGATCAGATCGAAGCGCATGGCGCAATTATTGTGACTTGGATGATCCCGCAGATAGACGCTTGCGGCGCGTGTCAGGCGCTCGCGTTGATGAGGCTGCAGAGCATGGAGCGCTTCTTCCAATGCAGCGCGTGCCTTCACCTCGACAAAGACCAAAAGCCGGCCCCGCCGCATCACCAGATCGATCTCGCCGGCCGATGTTCTGTAGCGCCGCGCGAGAAGGCGAAAACCACCCAGACGATAACGCCACGCAGCGAGGTGCTCGGCCCAGCGGCCCCTTGCTTCGGCACGTTTTCGCGATTCCGTCACGGCCCAGGCGCTGCCTCGGTTCCCGGCTTCTCGGCACGGCGAAGGTCGACCGCTCTCCGATAGAGGTCCCGTTTCGGGCGGCCGGTCGCCGCCGCTACCGTTGCCGCGGCCGACGACGGCGACATGGTCGCCATGGCCTCGATCAAGGCCTGATCGACCTCGCCGTCCGAGACGGCATCCCGATCGGCAAGCGGTGGACCGATCACCACGACAATTTCCCCGCGAGGCTGGGTTTCGGCGTAGAAGAGGGCCAGGTCTTCGAGGGTTCCCCGCCTCACCTCCTCGAAACGCTTGGTGAGTTCCCGCGCGACGGCTGCCGGTCTTGGACCCAGAGAAGCCGCCAGATCCCGAAGTGAGCCTCCAAGCCGCTGCGGCGCTTCGAACCAGATCAGGCTTGCCGGCACGGTTGCCACGGCCTCGATCGCCCGTTTTCGGGCACCTGGCTTCGAGGGAAGAAAACCCGCGACCAGAAAACGATCCGTCGGCAGTCCGGAGACCACGAGTGCGGCAAGCGCTGCCGAGGGTCCGGGGACGGCAAGAACCTCGTGCCCCGCTTCAATGACGTCGCGCACGAGCTTGTAGCCGGGGTCGGACACCAGCGGCGTGCCGGCATCGCTCGCAAGGGCTACGCTACCGCCTTCCTCCAGATGTTTCAGTATTCGCGGGCGCATGCGGGCGGCATTGTGCTCGTGATAGGCGTGCATCGACCGCTCGACACCGTTCATTTTCAAAAGCTTGCCGGTCACGCGCGTATCTTCGCAGAGCAGCAGGTCGGCATCTTTCAAGGTCGAAAGGGCACGCGGCGACAAATCGCCGAGATGCCCGATCGGTGTCGCCACGAGATGTAGCCCAGGCTTCAGCAACGGCGCCCCTTCATGCTTTTCCTCGAACGGTGCTCGGTCCCTTCGTCCTTCGCCCCTTAGGTGATGTCAAGCAATCTTCGAGACCTTGCTTCGAGGATATGTCCTATGACAGGAAAAGCCTGGTGGGCACGGTGCTATCTCTGCTCATCTATCTTTCGTGTCAAAATTGATCAAAATAGAATATATGTTTCATTCAACTGTCGTCACGGAAATCTTGAATGCTTGACGTCATCACCATCGGACGTTCCTCCGTCGATCTCTATGGCGCCCAAGTCGGCGGCCGGTTGGAGGACATGTCCAGCTTTCGAAAATATATCGGCGGGTCACCCACCAACATCGCCGCCGGCGCTGCCAGGCTTGGCCTGAAGTCCGCGGTGATCACGCGGGTCGGCGACGAGCATATGGGCCGCTTCATCGTCGAGCAGCTCATGCGCGAAGGGGTCGACGTTCGCGGGATCAAGACCGACCCGGAGCGGCTGACGGCCCTGGTGCTGTTGGGCATTCGTGATGACGAGCAGTTTCCGCTGATTTTCTATCGTGAGAACTGCGCCGACATGGCGCTTTGCGAAGGCGACATCGATCCCGGCTTCATCAAGGAAGCGGGCGCCGTCGTGGTCACGGGAACCCACCTTTCCCATCCCAGGACCGAAGCGGCTGTCTTGAAGGTCTTGCGCCTCGCCCGCGACAACGGCGCCCGCACCGCGCTCGATATCGATTATCGCCCCAATCTCTGGGGTCTGTCCGGCCATGACGACGGCGAGAATCGCTTCATCGCTTCGGATGAGGTCAGCAAAAGATTGCAGGCGACCTTGCCACTTTTCGATCTGATTGTCGGCACGGAGGAAGAGTTCTATATCGCCGGCGGCTCGACCAACTTGGTCGACGCGCTGCGCACGGTCCGGAAAATCTCTGCGGCGACGCTGATCTGTAAGCGAGGCCCGATGGGAGCGGTTGCCTTCGAAGGCGCCATTCCCGACAATCCGGATGACGGTGTGTCCGGCCCCGGCTTTCCCATCGAAGTGTTCAACGTCCTTGGCGCCGGCGATGGTTTCATGGCTGGCTTGCTGAAGGGCTGGCTCACCGATCAGCCATGGCCGGTCAGCCTCAAATACGCCAACGCCTGCGGTGCCCTTGCGGTCTCGCGCCACGGCTGCGCGCCGGCCTATCCGAGCTGGGACGAGCTACAGTTCTTTTTCAGCCGCGGCGTGGTCGACCCCGCTTTGCGCAAGGACTCCGATCTCGAGCAGGTCCATTGGGCCACGAACCGCCGGTATGACTGGCCGGATCTTCGCATCTTCGCGTTCGATCACCGATCACAGCTTGAAGCCATGGCGAAAGAAGCCGGCGCTCCTGAAGCGCGGATCGGCCAACTCAAGGAACTATGTCTGAAAGCGGCCATGAGGGTCGCTGACGGTCAGGCAGGATACGGCATTCTTTGCGATGAACGTCTTGGCCGCAGCGCCCTTTATCATGCTGCCGGCACCGGTCTTTGGATCGGCCGCCCGGTAGAAACGCCGGGGTCGCGCCCCCTAACCCTGGAAATCGCCAGCGATTACGGCAGCAACCTTGCCGAATGGCCGGTGGACCAGGTCGTCAAGGTGCTCTGCTTTTACCATCCGGACGACGACGAGCCGATGAAGGCGGCCCAGGACGCCGTGCTGCTGAGGCTCGCCGAGGCCGCCCGTGCCAATGGCCTGGAACTGCTGGTCGAACTCATCCCGTCCAGCGTCGGGGAGGTCACCGATGAGACCACCGCCGCTATCATGGAGCGACTTTATCAGCAGGGATTGCGCCCGGACTGGTGGAAGCTCGAGCCGCTGGCTACCGATGCCGCCTGGTCCGCGGTTACCGCCGTGATCGATCGCTGCGACCCCTGGTGCCGGGGCATCCTGCTTCTCGGAAAAGAAGCTTCGCCGGCAGATCTGGAAAGACGCTTCGAGGTTGCGGCCAAGCACGGTCATGTGAAAGGCTTCGCCGTCGGCCGGACCATCTTCAGCGGTGCTGCCAAAGCCTGGCTTGCCGGCAAGATCGCTGATGAGCAGGCCGTTGCCGAGATGGCAGAATCTTATAGATCGCTTTGCAGCATCTGGGATCGTGCCCGCTCAAGCTCGAATCGGTCCAGCTCGTAGGATGTGCGGTGCAATGAATCCTAAAGCCTTTCCCGGAGAAGCTGATATTCCCTCGGATTTTTCGGCGTGTTCTGCAACAGGGGCTGAAGGCAAACGGAGTGGACATTCCCCTAGGCCGGTCGCAATCAGGATGGAGCCATGACCAATCTTTTACGCCGCCCCGTTACCGATCACGGCAAAATGCATGACATCACACCGGCCAGTGCCGGATGGGGCTATGTCGGCTTCGGTCTCTATCACTTGTCGCCCGGCGAAACGGCTAGTGAGCCCACCGGTGACCAAGAGGCCATTCTGGTGCTGGTCGAAGGCAAAGCCGACATCGCCGTCGGTACGACCGTTTATGGCGAGCTTGGTGACCGGATGGACGTGTTCGAGCGCAAGAAACCGCATGCGGTCTATGTACCTAACGGCACCGAATGGCAGGCAACCGCCACCACCGCCTGCACGCTCGCCGTCTGCGCCGCTCCCGGAAGAAGTGGTCACCCGACCCGTTTGATCACCGACATCGCGTTCGAAGAACGTGGCAAGGGGGCGAATACCCGCTTCATCCACCCTATCGCCATGGAAGACAAGGACATAGCGGACAGCCTCCTGGTGACCGAGGTCTTCACGCCCCAAGGACACTGGTCCTCCTACCCGCCGCACCGCCATGACGAGGACGACTATCCCCGCATGACCTATCTGGAGGAGGTCTATTATCACCGCCTGAACCCGGCGAAGGGCTTCGGTTTTCAGCGCGTATTCACCGAAGACGGCACGCTGGACGAGACCATGTGCGTCCACGATCACGACGTCGTGCTGGTGCCGAAAGGCCACCACCCCTGCGGGGCGCCCTATGGCTACGAGATGTATTATCTGAACGTTATGGCTGGGCCGCTACGGAAATGGCGGTTTCAAAACCACCCCGACCACGACTGGATCTATCAACGCGATGGCCGAGCCGGCCCTGCGTGACTTGCCAGGTGCTTGGGCTGGCAGGTTGGCGGATCGTTTCGAAGCGCAGATGCTCCCCGGGACTCGGTGAATAAGGTAACCGAGCTGCCCGTGGCAGCCGCGGCGGTTAGTCGTCGACGCTGAGTTCTACGGGGGTCGGCATGGGCTCGCCGGCCTCGGCACGGGCAGCTCGGGCGGTAATGACGGCGGCATCCAGATCGAGCTGACCGCATAGGCCGAGGATCACCGGATCGCGGGGACGGATCTCCTGGCTCTTCCAGTGGGTCCTGTCGCGTACGGCATTCACGGTATTTTTGGTGGTGCCCAGAAGCTTGCAGATCTGCTGGTCAGCGAGTTCCGGATGATTGCGCAGCAGCCAGGCAATAGCATCGGGGCGGTCCTGGCGCTTGGACAGCGGGGTGTAGCGCGGGGTCTTGCGCTTGGGCTGCTTGATATCCGCAGCGACGGACTTGACCAGCTTCAGCTCGGCCTTGGGATCCTTTTCGCAGCGCTCGAGTTCGGCACGCTCCAGTTGACCGCCGGACACAGGGTCCAGGCCACGAATCCCGGCACCGACCTCGCCATCGGCAATGCCCTTGACCTCAAGCGCATGCAAACCGCAAAACGTGGCGATCTGCTCGAATGTCAGGGTCGTATTATCCACCAGCCAAACGGCGGTGGCTTTGGGCATCAATGGTCGATCCATCTGGTACTCCTCAGTGCACAGCTTTCGATGCGCCATCCCAACCGGCCGCGCACGACGTGCTTTTTAGGGGCTTCTTCTTGACTTGGAAAGTGGGAACGCAGCTAAAAGCGCCGGTTTCGCTTAGTTAGTGGGCATGGACGGGCTGAATTTCAAGATCCAGACGGCGCCATCCCACGGTGCATTGCAGCCGCGACCGGTCGCCTTCCCTTCAGCCCGAACGAGCATCCCAGTATTCGAAAACCATCGCCGTCAGCTCCTCGATGAACAGTTTCGCCCTTGGGCCGGTCGCCGGACCGTCATAGCGGCCGTCCGTCCAAGCGCCGCGGAAAAACCCCTCGCCCGGCAACCGATCGGTCTTGCGCACCACCAGAACGGCAAGCTCCGGCTCGCCGCGCAGCCGATTGCGCTCCGAGACCTCACCGAGATCACGGCAGAGTGCGAAGACGCGAATAGGCGTGGTTCGCTTACCGAAATGGGTGAGCACATCGCTGTAAGCCAGCGTCCGCCGCTCCGATGCGGCCTTGATCAGCAGGCGCTCGAGTTCATCGACGTCGACCATCAGGCTGCTTCTCGCAAGGAAGGCCGGGCTATGCCCAGCCCAACGGCAATAATGGTGATTTCATCCATGAGGGTCGATCATTCATCGTTCTTGCCCGAGATCAAGACCCGCTCTGCTCTCTTTGCTATCTTTACTATCTTTGGACTTATCTCGCACAGCCTGCCGCGGTTGAAACTGACGTGATCAGGCCGAAAATTCAGCGACCAAACCTTTTTGATTCGAACAGGTGCTCATAAGGTAGTACGCTGAATTTGGTTTAAGTGCTCTTGGCTGATCATCGAATATTGATGTTAATCGGTATCAGCCCATACTTCGAGATGTCGACGAAATGGCTATATTGGGAACCCCCTGGTTTGTCGGGAGAACTTATTGTGTGCGGAATGTCGCTGCCTGTCCGATCGGATGCCGCTAGGCACTTGCTGGACCGTCGAATGGACGAGACGACCTGTAAGACCGCAATGACGGAGTCACGACGGTGAGGCTCGCCACGCACCCGAAAACGAGCCCCTATCAGCAAGGGTTGGATCGCAACGCCGCAAACTACACGCCGCTGACCCCACTCAGCTTTCTGGAGCGAGCCGCCGACGTCTATCCGGATCGCCTCGCCGTTGTCCACGGATCCTGGCAGGCGGACTACAGAACGCTGCGCAATCGTGCGCGGCGGCTTGCGTCAGCTCTGGTGCAAAGAGGCGTCAAGCCAGGCGATACCGTAACCGCCATGCTGCCCAACACGCCGCCGATGCTTGAGGCGCATCACGGTGTTCCGATGGCGGGTGCTGTCCTGAATGCCTTGAACATCCGCCTCGAGGCGGAAACGATCGCTTATATTCTCGATCATGGTGAGGCCAAGGTCCTCCTGACCGACACCGAATTCAGCCCGGTGATCGAAGAGGCCCTTTCACTTGCCTCGGTCAAGCCCTTGATCATCGACGTCGTCGATATGGAGGAAGGTGCGCTCGGCGACCGCCTTGGGGATGTGAGCTATGAGCAGTTGCTGGAGGAAGGCGATCCGTCGTTCCAGCCGCTCTATCCGCAAGACGAGTGGCAGGCGATCGCTCTCAATTACACTTCTGGCACGACAGGCCGCCCCAAGGGCGTGGTCGTCCATCATCGCGGTGCCTATTTGAACGCCGTCGGCGACATCCTGGCCTGGGATATGCCGATGCATCCGGTCTATCTCTGGACCTTGCCGATGTTCCACTGCAACGGCTGGTGTTTCCCCTGGGCCATTTGCCTGCAGGCAGGCACCCATGTCTGCTTGCGCAAGGTCGAAGCGGGGGGGATCTACCGGGCTTTTGCCGAGCACAAGGTCACCCATCTTTGCGGAGCCCCCGTGGTGATGGGCATGCTGATCAATGCCAACGAAGATCAGCGCCTGCCTTTCGATCAGTCCATCGAGATGATGACGGCCGCATCCGCCCCTCCAGCTGCCGTGCTGCAGTCGATGGAGGATCTCGGCATCCGCGTGACCCATGCTTACGGTCTGACGGAGGTCTACGGCCCGGCCACGGTTTGCGCCTGGCAAGAGGATTGGGCCAGGCTCCCCGCGATCGAGAAGGCGCAAAAGCTCGCACGCCAGGGTGTTTGCTATCCGGTCCTGGAAGGCCTCGAGGTGATGGATCCGGACAGCATGACCCCGGTGCCGCGCGATGGCGAGACCATCGGCGAGATCATGATGCGCGGTCATGATGTCATGAAAGGCTATCTGAAAAATAGGGAAGCCACCGAGGAAGCCTTCCGCGGCGGCTGGTTTCATACCGGCGATCTCGGCGTGATGCATGAGGACGGCTACATCGAAATCAGGGACCGGTCCAAGGACATCATCATTTCAGGCGGCGAAAACATCTCGTCGATTGAGATCGAGGGCGCCCTCTACCGTCACCCTGCCGTCCTCGAAGCGGCTGTCGTCGCCAGGCCGGATGATCGATGGGGGGAAACGCCTTGTGCTTTCGTCACCTTGAAGGCCGGTGAAAGGGTGAGCGAGCAAGACCTGATCGATCATTGCCGGAACATCCTTGCGCATTTCAAAGCACCGAAGACGATCGTCTTTGCCGACCTGCCCAAGACATCCACCGGCAAGGTTCAAAAGAACCTGCTGAGAGAACGAGCCAGCAAGCTCTAATAGGCCATCCTCTACTCTTTTTCGCCACTCAGCCTGCCGATCCAGACGAGAATCACGCTGAACGCACATGATTTGTGTTGCGTTAAACGCGTTTTTGATACACATATATATAACTTATGATTGAATAACGTGCTGTCACCAGACTGCTTTTTTGCGAGATGAAATTTAAGCGGTGCTGGCTGATCTTATTGCAGGCATATGCGTAATCGGGGGATGACTTGGCCGACATTGAGCAGAGCACCAATCTTGACGTCGAAAAAATGGCAAAGCTGGAGGGCGAGCTTCTGCGGCTGATTTCGGCCGTCGACGATCGACTGCCCATCGCACCGCCCGCCCGTCCCCGCCCTTCGTTCGGCAGCAGGAAAAAGACCTGGAGCGATTACGTGGAAGACTGGGGCCCGGCCCAGTTTGGCGCCGTCGCGGGCATGGCGGCCCTTCTGGTGACGGCCGGCTGGGTAGGCTCCGGTGTCTTTTATTCCAGTCGGCTCAAGGCGCAGGTGGAGCAGGAAATTCGTCCCTATGCGGTGGAACTTGCAGGCACGGTAACCTCCATTCAGACCGATCTCGGCCCGAGGCTTGCAGCAGCAGACGAACTAAAAGGGGCAATTGATCAGGCCAGACTTGAACTTGTGGCCCGGGGTGAGGAATTCGAGAACACCATCACCAAGGCTCAAGGCCAGCTCCTGGGCATTCGCGATGCGGCCATCGAGGACATCGAGCGGCGCCTGACCGATCAGACCGATGATTTGACATCGACGCTGGAGATGATCCGCCAACGCGCGATCGAATTGGACCAGGGGCTTGTCGAAGCCGGAGCAGTCCTCGCAGCCTTCGACCGACAGCTTCCCGCACTTACCGATGGTTTCAGCAAGGTCACGGCTACGCTTGCCGAGAATCGGACACTGCTGAATAAAACTTCAGAAGAAGCAGCGATCCTCGGCGACATGGCACCGCCTTTGATCGAAACCATCGCCGGCCACAAATCAGACCTCGAAGCAGGAACGAAGACCCTCGCCGTTCTGCAAACCCAATTGGAGGCATTGAAGGGCCAGACCACGGGATTGAGCCAGCAGCTGGAAAAAGTGCTGGCGGAGGGACAGGACCAAATTACGAGTTGGGAAGCCATGGGCCAGCAGGTCGGCAGCCGAAAGCGGGAGGTCATGCGGACCCTGGACGTTTACGCCGACTCTCTGAACAGCCGGGTTCGTGAGTTTCTCGATGTCTTGAACAATGAAACGGTGTTCACGGGCGGCTGACTATTGCCGGCGCCGAGCCAGCCGGATCTGGCTTTGATTCTATCGGCAGGCCTGCCAGCCCTGATCACTGCTCGTCTGCGAGGACGAGTGCATCCTGTTCATTGAGGAAAGCACGGATGTCGGCGGCGGAAATATCAGGCCCATGCCGGCTGCTCATTCCCTGGAGGTGACGGCCTTCCAAGATCGGTCCATTGCGGTGTGCGCCTTCGTAAGCCTCGGTGTTCGTCTGACGTCCGGCAGGTGACGGGGCACCGGACTTGAAAGACGGCCGTCGCCCGTCTGCCTCGATGAGGACCGGTACGCCTGTGCGCGGAACCTGAACGAGTGCCAGCCCGCGACTTCTGTCGACCTTGACGACCATGCCCAAAACGCTGCTTCCAGAATGATCCCGGACATCGATCAACCCATGCCCGTCAACCAGATCGCTGGCGGTCAGAACGAGGGCAGGCGTGACATAAACACCCTCGCCTTCGCGATCCGTGCCGACAATTCTGACGAGGCTTTCTCGATGAGGCGCTGCCGCCTCCGCCGGCGCATCGATCGGGGATCGCGCCCGTTGCCGGTTTTTGTCGGCCAGCTTTGAAAATGTTGCAGGCGGACTAGCTGCCGCATCCAGACTATCGTCGCCAGTAAGGAACCTTTGCCCAGCTTCGGAATCGCCGAAACCGGCTGCCCGGTCGACCGATGCCAACGCCGGGGCTCTTATCAGGCCCGCAATCATGTCTTCCAGCGGCACCTCGGGCGGCTCGGCTTGCCATTGGCGAAATTCCTGAGTCGTCATGCTGTTTTGGCGGTGCTCGGCATAATCTCGATCCTGACGATCCAGCCCCTCCAAAACGGCAAGATCCTTGACTTCACGGCGTCTCAGCGAGATGCGCCAGCTGCGCCGCAAATCTCGGTCAGTCAACGTCAACGGAACAACGGCCTCACGGCTCGCTTTGATCATTCTGCGCTCGAAGTGATAGGAACGATAAACC
Source organism: Geminicoccaceae bacterium (assembly GCA_965204405.1). Taxonomy (GTDB): domain Bacteria; phylum Pseudomonadota; class Alphaproteobacteria; order Geminicoccales; family Geminicoccaceae; genus JANQPX01. The sequence continues at coordinate 480,277 of CBDBEN010000005.1, read as the reverse complement.
GGGTGCTCGATCGATCGAGGTGTCGCCACCAACGCATCGATCGCCTCTTCCACCTGGTCGCCTTCTCCCCAATCGCCGATTCCGGTGATAGCACCGCCGACGAGAGTGCCGACCAGGTCGATGAGCGGATCGCCGACCGAAATGAGCGATGACTTTCCGGGTTTGCTGGCGCGCTCCGCCTGGCGGAGCCTCGCCTGGGCGGCATCATAGGCGGGATTTTTCTCCCTGTGAGAACCGCTTTGAAAAGACGAGCGCACCTGCTCCCGGCTCAGGACCCGGTGCTCCGCGCGAAGGTCCTCCGTCTCACCCAGGCGGATGATGCATCGCGATGCGCTATCGCCGGCCACGGTCTGGTTTCCGGCAAGCCCCAGCTGACGATGTCCCGACCACCCGACCGGGGTGGCAAGCCGCTGATCCGATACCAGCGAAAAGGGTGTCCCTTCGAGCGTCCTGACGCTTCTTGCCAGCAAGCCCTGGTGCAGCAGCTCGAGCTTGCCCCTGCAATCCGATGCTTTAGCCCAATCGATGCCGGGTGACAAAGGCTGCTCTTCAATCGCTTCTGGGAGAGCTTGAGGCATCGGGACAGCTTGGGGGTCCTCGTGCATCTGGCCAGCCGGCGTGCATCCTCCAAGACCGGTTAGCCCCACAACTGCCGCTATCGCCAAGACTCGCTTATCTACCACAATACCACCTCTCCCAAAGAGAGAATGTTGTCGGAAATTATCAATCATAGGTTAATATTACGATATTGGATTTGCAACCTTCATGCACGCCTGTCCGGAGCCGCCCGAACAAGTTCTGTCCGGCCCGGCCATGCGGCATCACCGCCGCTAGCCAAGGGGTCGGGACTTGGCTAGAAGTCATGGCGAGGCAAATGGGTAAGGATTGAAGCCATGTCGAAGATCAAAGTTGCCAAGCCGATTGTCGAGCTGGACGGGGATGAGATGACCCGGATCATCTGGCAGATGATCAAAGATCGCCTGATCCTTCCCTATCTCGACGTCGATCTCCTGTATTTCGACTTGTCGGTGCAAAAGCGCGATGAAACCGACGATCAGATCACGATCGACGCGGCCGAGGCCATCAAGGCCAACAATGTCGGCGTTAAATGCGCGACGATCACGCCAGACGAGGACCGCGTCGAGGAATTCGGTCTAAAGAAGATGTGGCGCTCACCCAATGGCACGATCCGCAATATCCTTGGTGGTACGGTGTTTCGCGAGCCGATCATCTGCGAGAACGTGCCGCGCCTGGTGCCGGGCTGGACCCAGCCCATCGTGATCGGACGCCATGCGTTCGGTGATCAGTACCGCGCCACGGACCTGAAGGTCCCGGGCCCCGGCACGCTGACCATGACGTTCACCCCGGACGATGGTTCGGCTCCCCAGGAAATGGAGGTATACAAATTCCCCTCCAGCGGCGTCGCGCTCAGCATGTATAATCGGGATGACTCGATCCGCGATTTTGCCCGCGCCAGCCTGAACTATGGCCTGATGCGTGGTTACTCCGTCTATCTCTCCACCAAGAACACCATCCTCAAAGCCTATGACGGCCGCTTCAAGGATCTGTTCCAGGAGGTGTTCGAGGAGGAGTTCAAGGACAAATTCGACGAGAAAAAAATCGACTACGAGCATCGGCTTATCGACGACATGGTGGCAGCAGCGATGAAGTGGAGCGGGGGCTTCGTCTGGGCCTGCAAGAACTATGATGGTGATGTGCAGAGCGACACGGTTGCCCAGGGCTTCGGTTCCCTGGGGCTGATGACCTCGGTGCTGATGACCCCGGACGGCAAGACAGTCGAAGCCGAAGCTGCGCACGGCACAGTGACCCGTCACTATCGCCAGCATCAAAAGGGACAGGAAACGTCGACCAACTCCATCGCCTCGATTTTCGCCTGGACCCGCGGGCTGACCTATCGTGCCAAAATCGACGGTACACCGGACGTGGAGACCTTCGCCAAGTTGGTCGAGAAAACCTGCGTGGATACCGTCGAAGGCGGACAGATGACCAAGGATCTCGCTTTGCTCATCGGTCCCGATCAGACATGGCTGACGACCGAGGGCTTCCTGGATGCCGTGGCAGTCAATCTCAAAAAGGCGATGCAGTAATCGAAATTGGAAGCGCCTGTATCGGCCAGGAATGGCCGACACAGTGATCGGGTCTGCGCACTAAAGGTACGTTCGATACGGAGGATTCCCGTTGCACCGGGAACAACTCGTATACCTCTGCAGATCTAGCACATTTCCTGGACAGGTCGATCCAGCCCTCTCCCCCGCCCAACCACCCGATATGGTCGGTACGTTGGGATGGTTGGACGGGGGAGAGGGCTGGCACCGCGCAAACCTCAACCGGAAACGCTCTAGGCGCTCTTTGCGAATATGTAGAGAATCCGTTGATGTGGTCAGGCCATTAGGCGACGACTGATTCTCTTCGTCCAGAACGCGACGACGAACCGTCTCGCCCTCCAGGCGCTTCCGCCGGCAGACCGAAGCGGCGCTGATGCCCTAGCCAGATCTGCCGGAGTTCCGGCTCACCCAGAAGATCGCCTGGTTCGTCCCGGTAGTTCACACTGTGATCGATCGGCGTGCCCTGCCAATTCTCCTCCAGCCGCCGGCGCGCTTCGGTTCGTTTGAACTTGGCGATGAAATCATTGGCCGCCGACAGCAGACGATATGAGCCTGGCTCCGCTGCAACCGCCACCGTATAATAGTAAGGAACGGGGGCAAGGTTTCCGGAGCAAATCTCGATCTTGCCGGCCCAGCGGCTCTCCTGGCTGGTACATGCCCAGTAGTAGATCGGAAGATCGACACCGAAAGCATCGACGACCCCATCCGCCAAGCAGTCATGAATGCGGGACTGGTCCGAGTAAGCGATCAGGCTTTCCAGCCGGACGCGACCGCCCGGCTTGTCGGCGTTGTCCGTCCATCGCACACCCAACTCCTCCAGCAAATCGAAAGCACCGGGATCGTTGATGATACCCAGCGTTTTTCCTTCCAGGTCCGCAATCGTCCTGATGCGCTCGTCGCCAACGCGCCTTGCCAGTACCCAATTCAAATAGGTGTAGGTCTCCGAATAGGCGACGCCGTCATAAAGAGCGTTGGGAGGAAGGGCACTGATGACGACGTCGGCAGGCGCCTCACCAGCCTTGCGGCCGGCATAGAGAAGTTCCGTCAATGTATCCCATTGCGCTTCGATGAACTCACAGCCAACGCCCAGAGATTTCGCAAAAGCCTGAGCGTAGTCGACATCCAGCCCCTGCAGTGCTGCATTGGCCCGGAGGCGAAAGGACAGGCCGATGAAATCGGGATCGACCGCAACCCGAAGCCGGCCTCGCCGCCGCACCGCTTCCAGGCGATCGAAAGCGGGATCGAAGGGAATGCCGTCACGCTGCAAAATGTTTTCCAAGCCAGGCATTGCCGCATCGACACGAGCTTCCGCAAGAAGTTCCGTTGCCGTTGCGCTTCGGTCATGGGACCAGTCGAGTTTGGCACGTATGCGATCGATCGTCTGCCGATTGTTCTCCTTCATCTCAAACATCACGTCGACGTTCTTGGAGATCGTGTCGAACTTTTCCGAAACGTCCCGGAATGCGCCGACAACAGTGGCGACGGATTGATCGATAGCGCCTTTCGACTCCTCGGAAGCGTTACGGGATTCGGTGATGACGTCGGTCATCTGCTGCTGGATCTCGGCGAGGTCGACGTGTCGTGACGCTTCCTTCGCCTGGTTCGTGGTTTCATGGGCGAGACGGCGTACCTCTCCGGCGACGACGGCAAAGCCCGCTCCGGCCTCCCCCGCATGGGCCGCCTCGACCGCCGCATTGATCGCCAGCAGATTGAGGTGGCTGCCGATCCGCTCCAGTCCGTCAAGCACCTCACGAACAAGACCGGCCTTATCGTCGAGCTGAGCCTGCACGTTTTCGAGACCATTCGCCAGGTGCATCACAAGGTCGGCGATCGTCTTGTCGACTTCCTGCTGCAGCCTGGACGTCGTCTCGTTGCCCTGGTCGACATTTTGCTGTCCTTCCGACATCGCGGTTCGCAGCGCTTCGAACCGGCTGTCGAACTCGCCGAAGGACTGACCTTCGGTGCGTAGCGCCGCGATCGCAAAGCCCTGAAGCTTCGAGGTAAGCCGCAAAAGAGCAGCGACGCGAAGAGTAAGCGCGGCGTCATCCGGCAGGATCAAATCGGATGATAGCTGCAGCGAGAAATCATCTTGTTCTGTGATCATATCAGCATACGCGACTTTGGATTGAAGAAGCCCCCGGGGACTCCATGTCCAGGCCACTATGCTTTATTCATCCTAACGAAGGGTTAAAGATCCTTAAGTGCAATTTTTTAAAGAGACAGCGCGTTCAATGAGTGCCTACGCGACATGGAGCCGGGGATATGGCTACATCGGTAATTTGGTCTGGCAGCAAATGTAACCCATTGATTCCATGCTTGATTACAGGGCTCTACAGGAATCAATGGCGTGGTCATGCCATCAGAGGATGAACTTGGAGAGATCGGCGCCTTCGACCAGTTGCCCCACCTGCTCCCGGACATAAGCCGGATCAATCACCAATGTCTCGCCGTCGCGGTCCGATGCCGCGAAGCTGATCTCCTCCACCAACCGCTCCATCACGGTGTGCAAACGCCTGGCCCCGATGTTCTCGACCTTGTCGTTGATCTCCGTGGCAAGCCTGGCAATTTCTTCGATGCCTTCGTCGGTGAAGTCGATGGTGACCCCCTCGGTCGCAAGCAGGGCCACATATTGCTTGATCAGGCTGGCTTCCGGCTCCACTAGAATGCGTGCCAGATCTTCCTGGGTCAGCGGGTTGAGCTCGACCCGGATCGGCAGGCGGCCTTGGAGCTCCGGCAGGAGATCCGCAGGCTTGCTCTGGTGAAAGGCGCCTGAAGCTATGAACAGGATATGCTCAGTGCGGATGGCGCCGTGCTTGGTAGTCACGCTGGTGCCCTCGATCAGCGGGAGAAGATCACGCTGGACGCCTTCACGGGACACATCCGCCCCCTGGCGGCCTTCGCGCCCGCTGATCTTGTCGATCTCATCGATGAACACGATACCGTCCTGCTCCACCGACAGGATCGCCTCGCGCTTGACCTGTTCCTGGTCCAACAGCTTGTCCGCCTCTTCTTCGAGCAGGATCGAATAGCTGTCCGCGACTTTCATGCGCTTCTTCTTGGTGCGCTCGCCAAAGGCTTTGCCGAACATATCGCCGAGATTGAGCATCCCCATCTGCGCACCCGGCATACCTGGTATATCGAAGGTCGGAAGCCCGCCGCCGGCGCGGTCGACGACATCGATCTCGACTTCCTTGTCGGCAAGCGTGCCTTCGCGCAGCAGCCGGCGAAATTTCTCACGGGTATCCTGACCCGAATTCTCGCCGACCAGAGCATCGATGACGCGATCCTCGGCATTCAGTTCGGCCTGAGCGCCGACTTCTTTGCTCAAGCGCTCCCGGGTCATGGTCATGGCGACCTCGACGAGATCGCGAATGATCGATTCGACATCGCGGCCGACATAACCGACCTCGGTGAACTTCGTGGCCTCAACCTTCATGAATGGGGCCTGGGCAAGTTTGGCCAGGCGCCTGGCGATCTCGGTCTTGCCGCAGCCAGTCGGTCCGATGGTCAGGATATTTTTGGGCAGGACTTCCTCACGAAGCCCCTCTTCGAGCTGCTGGCGACGCCAACGGTTGCGAAGGGCGATCGCCACGGCGCGCTTGGCTGCTTTTTGACCGACAATGAAGCGATCGAGTTCGGAAACGATTTCACGCGGCGTCAGGGCGGTCATGGCAGGTTAGTCCTGTGGCAGCTCAATGAGCTCGACGGTCAAATGAGTATTCGTGTAAACGCAGATATCAGCGGCAATCGCCATGGATCGGCGAACGATCTCCTCAGCCGAGAAATCGTCGACATCGACCAGGGCGCGGGCCGCAGAGAGGGCATAGGGACCGCCGGAGCCGATGCCGATCAAACCGTCATCCGGCTCGAGCACATCGCCATTGCCGGTCAGAAGGAGGGAGATCTCGGCATCGGCGACCGCCATCATCGCCTCGAGACGCCTGAGATAGCGATCTGTTCGCCAGTCCTTCGCGAGTTCGACGGCCGCGCGCATCAATTGACCGGGATGACGCTCAAGCTTGGCTTCAAGGCGCTCCAGAAGCGTAAAGGCATCGGCGGTGCTGCCGGCAAAGCCTGCAACGATGTCGCCCTTGCCGACCCGACGCACCTTGCGTGCGCTCGGCTTCAAAATCATGCTTTGCAGGCTGACCTGTCCATCACCCGCGACCACAACCTGCCGGCCCTTTCGAACCGACAAGATCGTCGTGCCGTGCCATGTTTGATTCATCGATCCTCGCGTGAGCGGCGCTAATGTGCGCCCTTTGATGGGCTGCCGCCAGCATGTGGTCAAGCCTGCACATAAGGTCAAGGCCTGTCGCAGGCCAGCGCCCTCGGGAAGGGTGACGCAGGTCGATACCAGGATTGGAAGGCGCTATCCGCTGCTTAACGCCGGAAATGGATGCGCATGATGCCCCAGAGCTTGGCTGGTCGGATGGGCATCAATCAATCTGCATCCCCGCACGGATCGCTCTCGAACGGCTTCACGGCGCGAACCAGCAGGCGCATCGCTTCGACCAACGCCTCGTCATCCCGCATGCGAAAGGCGGTGGTCGCCAAAATCGCCGTGGTAATCAGAGGCTGGTAGGGATCATCGGATAGAGTATCCGATGGATGGTCGTGACAAAAATCGGCGTTTTGCCGTTCGCTCAATCCGATGGTTTCCTGACCAGCGCTCATCCTACTCGGTTTTGTCATGATAAGTTCCTTTGGAACTAGCCTAACCGGAGTAATCTCAGTGTTGGCCCTCTTAAAAAGTCGCCCCCAACGGCACGGCCGGTGGGGGCGAAAGAGGGAGGGAGGCACCGTCTGACTTGACTTGCCCGTTATAGGACAGCTTCTCGCAAGAATCAACCAAAAAGTTATTTTTTTACCATCAGCAAACTTATTGGTTGATGAATTGAGTTTGCCTAAGGAGCCTCTGCGCAACGCTTGCGTTGGAAAGCCGGTGATCCTGCCGGCCATCGACAAGCAGGAATGATTCTAGGTCAGATCTACGTTGGCGGCGAGAAACTTGGCCAACTCATATTCCATCGTGGAATCAAGCTCGAAGGCGATATTCGTCCGGTTTTCGGCGACGTTGACCACCCGGCCCAAAAGAGCCTGGTTGAAGCGGGCGCTTTGCAACTCCACCATGTGTCCGAGCGCTGCAGGGATCGCCGGCTCGACCCCGGCTCCCCGGGGCGAAATATTGCAAATCGAGCAGCTCCAAGCCCCACCGTCGAAAAGCAGCGTTGCCGTGATATGACTGGATTGGCGGTGGTGACGCCGCTGTTCCGAAGATTCACCCGAGTTCCAAGACATCCGATTGGCCAGTTTGACTGTTGCAACAGGCCGCCATTCCCTGCAGCCGATCTTCTTACCTAAACCGGGAAAGCTTAAAGATTGGTTAACCCAGAGTTGTATCAGAGCAACGCGATGCCTTTTCCTCGGCCTCTCCTTTTTGATAGGCAAGAAGGGTTGGTCTTGGGCGATCGGCACAAACTGTGCTAGAGCATGCTCGGATCAGACGGGATCGCAAAGTGTGCTGGAAGCCGATGCTGATCGGCATTGTCGGTTGTCGATCCATATCGAGATTTCCGGGGATCATCCCAACAGCAAAAGAAGCAGTGAGTCGAAGAGGCAATGGCCGGACATTCCCAATTCAAGAACATCATGCACCGCAAGGGCCGTCAGGACGCCAAGCGCGCCAAGACGTTCATGCGGTTGGTACGCGAGGTCCAGGTCGCGGTGAAAATGGGCGGCCCGGACCCGTCCTCCAATCCGAGGCTGCGAAGCGCATTGCTGGCGGCACGCGCGGCCAATGTCCCGAAGGACAATATCGAGCGTGCGATCAACAAGGGATCCGGCGCCGATGGCGAGAACTATGAAGAGGTTCGTTACGAGGGCTATGGTCCTGGCGGCGTCGCGGTCATCGTCGAGACGTTAACCGACAATCGCAACCGAACAGCCGCCGAGATGCGCACCGCTTTTTCGAAGATGGGCGGCTCGCTTGGCGAGACCAATAGCGTGAGCTTTCAGTTCGACCGGATCGGCGAGATCATCTACCCGGTCGACATCGGGGATGCGGATACCGTACTCGAAGCGGCGATCGAGGCCGGCGCGGAAGATTGCCAGTCCGGCGAAAGCGGGCATGACATCACCTGCGCGCCCGACGACCTCAACGTGGTCCGCGAAGCCTTGGAAGCTTCCTTGGGCGAGCCGGAGGCGGCACGCCTTGGCTGGCGTCCCCAGGTCACGGTGCCGATCAGCGAGGACCAGGCGACGACGCTCTTCAAATTGTTCGATACTCTTGACGACAATGACGACGTACAGCGGGTGGTCGCCAATTTCGAGGCTGACGATGCCGTGCTGGAACGGCTGAGCGCCTGATGCTCCTGCTGGGCCTCGATCCAGGCCTGCAGCGCACCGGTTGGGGTGTCATTTCGTCATGGGACAACAGGATCAGCTATAAGGGAGCGGGCGTCGTTACCAGCGATCCGAGCGACCCGCTTGCCGAGCGGCTGGATGCGCTCTATCGCGGTCTGCAGGAGGTGGTCCGGCAGTTTCAACCCGATGCCGCCGCGGTGGAGGAAACGGTGATCAACAAGAATGCCGGCTCGTCGCTCAAGCTTGGCCAGGCGCGCGGTGTCGCCCTCCTGGCGGCTGCCCATGCCGGCGTGCCGGTCGCGGAATATGCTTCCAAAACCGTGAAACGGGCCGTGGTCGGCACGGGTGCTGCGCAAAAAGCCCAGGTGGCCATGATGGTGCAGGTGCTGCTGCCGGGTGCCGGGCCTGTGAAAGGCGATGCTGCCGATGCGCTGGCGGTTGCGGTCTGCCATGCCCATCACCGCACGCAGCTTGCACGCATGGCCGAGATCGCGATGGAGGCAGAGAGATGATTGCCTATCTCAGCGGTAAGGTTTTCGAGACCTCCGAAGACTCGGTGGTGATCGACGTTGGCGGTGTCGGCTATCTGGCGTTCTGCTCGGCGCGGACACTGGCCAATCTACCACCGGCAGGCGACCCGGTCGCCCTGCAGATCGAGACCCAGTTCAAGGCCGAGAGCCTCACCCTCTACGGCTTTCAGAGCGCTGCGGAGCGGAGCTGGTTTCGGCTGCTGCAAACGGTCCAGGGTGTCGGCGCCCGCGTTGCTCTGGCCCTCTTGTCGGCGCTCACGCCTGAGCAATTGTCCCAGGCGATCATGGCCCGGGACAAAGCGGCCTTTACCCAGGCAAGCGGCGTTGGTCCGCGTCTGGCGCAGCGGCTGGTGAGCGAGCTGCAAAGCAAGGTCGGCGAACTCCCGACCACCCCCGCCATCACCCTGCCGACCTCAGCGACCGCCGCTGGCGGCGGCAGCGGTACCGAGGATGCGATCTCGGCCCTGGTCAATCTCGGCTATGGACGAAGCGAGGCTCATGGTGCGGTTGCAAAGGCAGCAGCGATACTGGGCGAAAACGGCCATGTGGAAGATCTCATTCGTGCGGGGCTGAAAGAGCTGACGGCGCTGGTCTCGAGCAAGGGAGGTGCCGGTGCCTCGGCCTGACGTGCTCGTCGCCAATGGTTTCGATCGCTTTCTCCTGCTGATCTCCGCCGCCGAAGCCGAGCGCCGCGGACGGTTGGATCGGTGCCTCGCCGGCTTCTATCCGACTGCCCATATCACCAAGCGTCTGTCTGGGCTGGGCCTCTTGAGACAGCCGCGCATCGCCCGGCTGCTGGACCGCAAGGTCGCCCTGCCGGACGAGCGTTTGACCACGGCGCCGGTGCTCGAAACCATGGGCCATCTCGGTGGCCGCCTTGTCGGCGACCGGGCGACCTTGGCAGCGAGACAGGCTTTCGCACGCAAAGCCAAGGCCGCCGTGCTGGCGTCTCCAGCCAAGCTCTACCATTACCGCACCGGCTATGGTCACTGCTCCGCCGCTGCTGCCAGATCCAAGGGCATGGCGACGCTGGCCGACCACACCATCGCCCACCCGGCGGTCCTGGCGCATCTGGTCGAGAATGAGGGCCGCCTGCCGCCTAAAGGAGAGCAGGGCCGGATCGAGCCGCTTTGGGCCGCGATCCTGGATGACCTTCGGCATGCGGACCGGGTCATGGTCAACTCCCATTTCGTGAAAGAGACGTTCGCTCATCAGGGCTGGGACCCTGATCGGGTCGACGTGCTTTACCAGGGCCTCGACGATTCTTTTTTTGAGTTGCTTCCTGATCAACGTTCCAAGCAACCGGTGCCCCCCGATGCGCCTCTCCGCCTGATCTTCGCCGGCGCGTTCGAGCAGAGAAAGGGAGCCGATCATATCGCTGAAGCACTTTCGGCAATCGATGATCTGCCTTGGACCCTGGAGCTTGTCGGCCCCATTCATGAGGCGATGGCGGCTCGTCACAAGGTGTTTCTCGCGGACCCTCGCGTCACCGTTGCCGGACGTGTCGACCGGCGTGAGCTGGCAAAAAGGCTGAGCGCCGCCGACATCTTTCTCTTCCCTTCCCTGGCCGAGGGATCCGCGCGCGTGGTGTTCGAAGCTCTTGCCGCCGGCTGCTATGTCATCACGACGCCGAACAGCGGATCGATCGTCCAGGACGGGATCCATGGCGCGCTGGTCAGGCCTGACGAACCGGCGACGACGATCGCGGCATTAAGGCAGGCGGCTAATGATCGGGCGCGCGTGGGCAATATCGGCCTCGATAATGCGGACGTGGTTCGCGGCAGCTATCGTCAGGCGGATTTCGGCGAGGCGCTGATGGCCGTCTACGACCGCACCCTCGCCAGCCACGGCCCCGCCGGCAACCGGGAGGCTGCGTAGCCGATGGCGATCGATCCGGGGATCACGATGAACCAGGTGGGCGAGACAGATGGGCAGGACCGGCTGATCAGTCCGGAGTCGGCTTCGAGCGATGCCGATGTCACCCTTCGGCCGAAAAAGCTCGATCACTTTATCGGCCAAGCCCAGCTTCGCACCAATCTTCGCGTGTTTATCGAGGCGGCGAGACAACGCCAGGAAGCTCTTGACCACGTGCTGTTCGCAGGCCCGCCCGGCCTCGGCAAGACCACGCTCGCCCAGATCGTCGCCTCGGAACTGGGTGTCGGCTTTCGGATGACGTCGGGTCCGGTGATTGCCCGCGCCGGGGATCTGGCGGCCCTGCTCACCAATCTCCAGCATCGCGACGTGCTGTTCATCGACGAAATTCATCGCCTGAACCCGGCCGTCGAGGAAGTCCTCTACCCCGCGATGGAGGATTTCCAGCTCGATCTGATCATCGGCGAGGGACCGGCCGCCCGCTCGGTGCGTATCGATCTCCAGCCGTTCACGCTGGTGGGCGCTACGACGCGGACGGGGCTTCTGACGACACCCCTTCGCGACCGGTTCGGCATTCCGCTACGCCTCGAATTCTACAACCATGACGAGCTGATGCAGATCGTGAGCCGGGGCGCAGGCCTCCTCGATTTGAACCTCGCACCCGACGGAGCGGCCGAAATCGCGAAACGCTCTCGGGGCACGCCGCGCGTGGCGGCCAGGCTTCTTCGCCGCGTGCGCGACTTCGCCACCGTGGGCGGGATCAGCGTGGTCGATGCCGCCGCCGCCGACAAGGCACTCACCAATCTCGATGTGGACCGGCTGGGCCTGGACGGCATGGACCGGCGCTATCTCCGCTGCATCGCTCATCATTATGACGGCGGTCCGGTCGGGATCGATACGATGGCGGCTGCCCTTTCCGAGCAGCGCGATACGCTGGAAGACGTGGTCGAGCCTTTTCTTCTGCAGCAAGGCCTTTTGCAAAGAACGCCCCGCGGCCGCTACATGACCAGACTGGCCTGGGAGCATCTTGGTCTTGCCCCTCCCAAGCCAGCGACCTCGGATCCGGATCTATTCGACCAGCCGGATCAGGACCAGAACTGAGGCGGCAACATCATGACGGACGGATCCAAAGCCGCCCTGGTCGGCCAGCATGTCTACAGCGTTCGCATCTACTATGAGGATACGGATGCCGCCGGCATCGTCTACTACGCGAATTACCTGAAATTTGCCGAACGTGCCCGCACCGAGATGCTGCGCAGTTCCGGGGCCGATCATCAAAAGCTGCAGCAGGAGCTTGGCCTCGCCTTCGTGGTCAAGCGTTGCGTGGTCGACTATCGATGGCCTGCCCGCCTCGACGATCTGCTTGAGATCCGCACACAGGTTGAACGAATTGGCGGCGCTTCTCTCGATCTGGCGCAGGCGGCCTATCTCGATGATCGGCTGCTGGTGTCCCTTGATGTCCGCCTGGCTCTTCTGGATGCAGCGATGAAACCGGCCCGTCTGCCGGCCCTGCTTATTGCGGCACTCAAGTCACAATAACGATCTCGAAACTAAGCGATTATAGGTGCAAAGAGGTTGATGCTTGACACTTCCCCGTGAGAGGCGTTGTTGATTTGTTGCATTCATTGAGATTAAACCTTGTCCAGCCGCAACCACCTTTTATCATGTGGCGCCCTTCCTACATTCCAGCTTCCGGCAGCGAGACATCAACTCGGCTTTGAGAGAGCACAGGATAAGACCATGGCAGACAGCACCATCGCGACACTCGGCCTAGGTGGCGACGAAGCCATTGGTTTGAGCATCTGGTCCCTGATCGGCCAAGCCGACCCGGTCGTGAAAGGGGTGATGCTGATTCTCCTGTTGTCCTCGCTCTGGTCCTGGACCGTAATCTTTCAGAAGCTTTGGAAGTTCAGAAACCTGAGACGCCGGGCCAGTATCTTTGAGCGCGAATTCTGGTCGGGAGCCGCTCTCGACGATCTCTATCGGCGCCTTGGCGCGCGTCCGGACAGCCCGATGGCCTCCGCCTTTGCCGCCGGCATGGAGGAATGGCGGGATGCCCCGGCCCCCAAGCGCGCCAGCGGTGCATCGGCCCTCCTGACCCGGGTCGGCAAGGTCATGTCGCTCACCGCCGATCGCGAGATCGATCTGGTGGAGCGCCATCTAAGCTCGCTCGCCACCATCGGGGCGACCGCACCGTTCATCGGCCTGTTCGGCACGGTCTGGGGCATCATGAACAGCTTCCAAGCGATCGCGCTTACCAAGAACACCACACTCGCCGTGGTGGCGCCGGGCATTGCCGAGGCGCTTTTGGCAACCGCCTTCGGTCTGGTTGCCGCCATCCCGGCCGTGGTCGCCTACAACAAACTTTCGGGCGACGTGGACCGCTACTCGTCCCGGGTCGGCACCTTTACGGATGAATTCACCGTGGTCCTGTCGAGAGAGCTGGATGATACGCAAAGCGGCTTCGATGGTTCGAGGGCGGCTTAGTCTTGGGTATTATCAGCGCCGATACCACCACCCGACGCGGCAACAGCCGACGCCGGGCCAAGCCGATGTCCGAGATCAATGTCACGCCGTTTGTCGACGTGATGCTGGTGCTGCTGATCGTCTTCATGGTGACCGCACCGCTGCTGACCGTGGGCGTGACCGTCGATCTGCCGCAGGCCACCAGCTCGCCTTTGCCGGGGCAGGACGAGCCGCTGACCGTCACCGTCAGCAGCGACGGCACGATCTATATCCAGGAGAGCGAGATTGCCATCGACGATCTCGGTCCGCGCCTGACCGCCGTTCTGGAAACCAAGCCGGGAACGCGCATCTTCGTGCGCGGCGACAAGGTGATCGACTATGGCAGTGTGATGAAGGTCGTCGGTGCGATTCACGATGCCGGGATTGCCAAGGTGGCCCTGGTTACCAAGCTTCGCGACGAAGGGACACCATCGCGCGCTGTCGACATCCAAGCCTCCGAGGATGATGGCGCACAGTGAGTACGCAATGATGCTCGGGATCAGCCACCGCAAGCTCTGCCACGGCAGGAAAGGGTAAGGCTCATAAGCGATGGGCAGTGCCGGTGTTATCTCCCTGGTCTTTCACGTTGTCATGGCAGCGGTGCTGTTTTTTGGCCTGCCGTCCTTCGGCCGCCTGCCGCCCGTGATCGAGGAAACGGTGACGGTGGAGCTGGTCGAGGATATCGAGGATCCGACACCGGAACCGCCGGCTCCCGAGCAGGCCGCTACCGCCGAACGAGATCAGGCCGCCGCTCGGGCCGACGAACCTGAGCCGGAACCTGAGCCTGAGCCGGAACCCGAGCCTGAGCCGGAACCCGAGCCTGAGCCGGAACCCGAGCCTGAGCCGGAACCCGAGCCTGAGCCGGAACCCGAGCCTGAACCGGAACCCGAGCCTGAACCGGAACCCGAGCCTGAGCCGGAACCCGAGCCTGAGCCGGAACCCGAGCCTGAGCCGGAACCCGAGCCTGAGCCGGAACCCGAGCCTGAACCGGAACCCGAGCCTGAGCCGGAACCCGAGCCTGAGCCGGAACCCGAGCCTGAACCGGAACCCGAGCCTGAACCGGAACCGGCCTCATTCGAGGAGGATGAGCCGCCGCCTGAACCGGAAGAGGCCGCAGCACCGCCGACGCCTGCTCCGAGACCGAAGATCGCCGAGCCGGAACCGGAGCCCGAAGAAGAGGATCAATTCGCGGCCCTTTTGAAAAGCGTCGAAAATCTCGACAGGAAAGTGGCCGGCAATGTCGAGCAGGATGGTGAGGGCCAAGTGCTGACGGGTGACGGCCAGGCGAAGTCGGACCGTATCGGCGCGGCAGGGCCGCTAACGTCCAGCGAGATTGCGGCACTCCGCCAGGCGATCCAGAATGTCTGGACCCGCCCGGGCGGCACCTATGAAGACGAAAAGGTGCCGCTCAAAATCAGGATCAATCCTGACGGTGAGGTCATCAACGCCACCGTCGATGACCCCGACGACCGGATGTCGCGGGACCCTGCCTATCGAGCTTTTGCGGAGAGTGCTGTCAGGGCTGTTCTGAGGGCTAGTCCTCTGCCGATACCCAATGGTAAACACGAGCAGGTGAACAACAGCGTGTTCCGTTTCAGTCCACTATGAATTGCAGGTGATAGGAAAGTGGCGGCAATGCACCATCTCGGACGTCTTCGCAGCCTGGTTCTCGGTTTGCTGCTTTCGCTCTGCGTGCCCTGGATCGCCGCCGCGCAAAATGTGATCGATATAACCGGCGGCAAGATCGAGCCCCTGCCGATCGCGATCAGCGAATTTTTCGGCGAAACACCTGCCGCTCTCGAGCTTGGCCGGAAGATGGCCGACGTGGTGAGCGCCGATCTCGAAAGTTCGGGTCTGTTCCGGCCAGTCGATCGCCGCGCTTTCATTCAGTCGCCGGAGGAGCTGCAGACCGTTCCCCGTTTTGCCGACTGGCGGCAGATCAACGCGCAAACCCTGGTGACCGGCACCGTGGTCGGCGATGTTGACGACAATACGGGCCTTACCGTTGAATTCCGCTTGTGGGATGTGTTCGGCGGCACGCAGATGCGGGGCCTTCGGTTCAGTGCCGGCCAGGACAAATGGCGGCGGATCGCGCACCGGATTGCCGATGCGGTCTATCAGCGTATCACCGGCGAGGCCGGCTATTTCGACAGCCAGATCGTCTATGTCAGCGAGACCGGCCCGGCGACCAACCGGATCAAGCGCATTGCCGTGATGGACCAGGACGGCGCCAATCACCAGTTCCTGACCGACGGCAGCGATCTTGTGCTGACCCCGAGGTTTCACCCCGAAGGCACCAGCCTTGCCTACATGGCGTACCGCAGCCGCACGCCGCAGATATATCAGCGCAATCTTCTGACATCGGTCGAGCGACCGCTCGGCGATTTCCCGGGCATGACCTTCGCGCCGAAATTTTCCCCCACCGGTGATAAGATCGCGATGTCGCTGGCCACCAACGGCAATTCCGACCTCTATACCCTCGATGTCATCAATGGCCGGGTCAACGGGCAGAGGAAACGCCTCACCACGAGCCAGGCGATCGACACCTCGCCGTCCTTCTCTCCCGATGGCACCGAGATGGTGTTCAATTCGGACCGCGCCGGCAGTCCGCAGCTCTATATCATGGGCGTCAATGGCGGGCAGCCGAGGCGGATCAGCTTCGGCGGCGGTAATTACGGCAGCCCTGTGTGGTCGCCCCGTGGTGATCTGATCGCCTTCACCAAGATCAAGGACGGTCTGTTCCATATCGGCGTCATGGGGATCGACGGCAGCGATGAGCGCCTCTTGACCAGGAGCGCTCTCGACGAAGGCCCGACCTGGTCGCCCAATGGCCGTGTCATCCTGTTCAGCCGGAAGGACTATCGCACCAACCGCACCAGGCTCTTCACGATCGACGTTACCGGCTACAATGAAAGGGAACTGCCGACGCCGCTTGATGCATCGGACCCCGACTGGTCGGTGCTGATTCCCTGATCACACGCGGTTATGCAAGAATTTACGTGTAGAACTTTAACTGATATGTTTGTAAACGATAGAAGGCCTGCCTCGTGATTTTCAGACCGTGCAGTTAAAAAAGCGGTCCGCCGATCTGCGGGCAAGGAAGGAAACATAGCCTTTGATACAATGTTTGGCCGATGGCACATGATGTGCCTCTATGGAGCATTCGATGCTTAGGACTTCCTATACTCTGCTCGCCGCCGCCATCCTGGTCGCCGGCTGTTCGTCCAATGATGAATATGACTACGGCACCGATGGTGATGTCGGCGGGCCGGCACTTTCGGCGCCGGCAGGCGGTCTTGGTGATGGCGGAATCGATAGCGGCACACTTGCCGCCAATCAGCCAGCCCCCGGAACCCAGGAAGACCTGGAGCTTTCGGTCGGCGACCGCGTCTACTTCGATTTCGACAGTGCTGTTTTGAGCCCTCTCGCGACCGAAACGCTCGATCGCCAGGGCGCTTGGCTTCGTCAGTTCCCTGACAATGTCGTAACGGTCGAGGGCCACGCCGATGAGCGCGGCACGAGAGAGTACAATCTCGCCATCGGGGATCGCCGGGCCACGGCGGTCAAGAACTACCTCTTGGCGCTCGGGGTCGAGTCCAATCGTATTCTGACGATTTCCTACGGCGAAGAGCGCCCTGCCGATGCCGGCAATAACGAAACCGCGTGGGCGAATAACCGACGGGCGGTCACGGTGGTAACGACGGTGAACTGATGATCCGACGCGTTTCTCTTCGATGGTCTCTTTGCAGCGCCGGCCTGGCCGGCGCCATGCTTCTAGCGGGCTCAGGCTCAGCTGTAGCCGGTTTATCGATTTTCGGCGGCGGTGCTGATCATCGGCATCCGTCGCTTAACGATCGGCCGGCCCTTCGGCTGGTTCAGGCGCAGCGCGGCGATCGTGCCCGGGACCTGGCGATCATCGGACGCCTCGAAGAAGAAATCCGGCGGTTGAACGGTCGCATCGAAGAACTGGAATTCCAGCAGCGCCAGACCAATAACCGCCTGGATCGGCTCATCGACGATTTGGGACAGGGGACCGCATCGGCTCCCACGACCGGCAGGCTGGTCGCGGACGCCCCGGTGATCGAAACTCCTGAGGCGCGGTCGCCCGAACAGGCTTTGCAGGATCTTCAGGGTCAGGCGGAGGAAGGTACGCTCGGGCGCATTCCCGAAAGCGCTGTTGCCGGTCTGCCGCGGCCCGATCCGAACGATATCGCGCCGCCGAAACAAGGAACGCTGTCTGCCGAGCAGCAATATGAGGATGCTGTAAAACTGTTGCAGGCAGGCAACTACCAGGGTGCGCAAAGCGGGCTCGAATTGTTTTTGGACGTGCATGAAGGCCACCAGCTCGCCTCGAATGCGGCCTACTGGCTGGCCGAGACCCATTACGTTCGCCAGAATTACTCGGCAGCGGCAGCAGCTTTCGCCCGGAATTATCGCAACTACGGCAAGGATTCTCCCAAGGCGATCGACAATCTTTTGAAATTGGGCATGTCCCTTTCCAATTTGGGGGAAAGCGACAAGGCCTGCCTGTCCTATGACGAGCTTGCGAATACCTTTCCCAACACACCGGCCCATATCCAGCAAGCCGTCAACCGGGAGCGCGCCCGCGCCCAATGCAGCTAGCGGCGTCCGTCTCGGAAAGCGGGCAACGTAAGCTCGCCCATCCGATCGAAATACCCCTTCTCAGCGACATGGAGTTCGACCGCCTGATGGCAGCGCTCGGTCCCTTCGAGCATTGTCCCCTGATCGCTGTTGCCGTTTCCGGCGGCCCGGACAGCCTGGCCCTGACCTTGCTCACTTCCCGCTGGGCAAGATCCCGCGGCGGAAGGGTCATCGGTCTCACCGTCGATCACGGCCTTCGAAGGGCCTCGGCCGAAGAGGCCCGCCAGACCGGGCTTTGGCTGAAGAACCATGGCATCGAGCATCATCGTCTGACATGGACAGGCCCGAAACCAACGACCGGGCTGCAGCAGCGGGCCAGAACGGCACGCTACGATCTCTTGGCCGGCTGGTGCCGGCAAGCAGGCATTCTTCATCTCCTGACCGCACACCATCGCCAGGATCAGGCGGAAACCTTGGCGTTGCGAAAGGCACGGCAAAGTGGTGCCAACGGGCTCGCCGGCATGGCAGCCATTCGTGAACTCCAGGGCTTGCGCCTGCTGAGGCCATTTCTTGATGTCGACAAGAACAGACTGACGGCGACGCTCGACCAGTTAGGCCAGCGCTGGATCGATGATCCCAGCAATCGAAATTTGGATTTTACACGCAACCGGCTTCGTCACGACGGTCTGGATATTACATCTCTGGCGGATCAGGCGGGCCACTATGGTCGAAAGCGCGCGGCTTCGGATCGACGGCTTCGCCGAGCGTTGGTCACCGCTGTTACCCTCGATCCTGCAGGTTTCGCACATATTTCCGGCGCTCTTTTCGGCGAATTGCCGCTGCCCCTCGCCCGAAGCCTGATCTCGCAGGTTTTGACCACGATCGGCGGCGCCATTTTCCCCCCGAGATCCCGTGGCTTGGAGCGCTTGCTGCACGCCATGCGGAATGATGGAGCTCCTGCATGCAAAACCCTTTCCCATTGCCGGATTTGCAAGCGGAAAGACCAGTGGCTTATTTGTCACGAAGAGACCGATTCTTCAACCCTGACGCTTATTCCGGAGCGCTGGCACCATTGGGAAAACAGGTTCCTGATCCGCTCCCAATGCCGGCTGGATGGCCTGATCCTCCGTCAGCTTGGAGAGCAGGCGTGGGCTATGCGTAACCAGTTGGTCGAAAAAGAAAACTTGCGCCGCATGCCTGCTGCCGTGCGATCCAGCCTGCCGTCCCTTTGGCAGGGTGAAAATCTCCTGGCCATCCCTCACCTTGGTCTGTTTGCACGAACTTTCGACCCTTCGGTACTCGATCTCAAATTTAGACCCGCCATGCCTCTAGCCAATGCACCTTTTGCTGCCCATATGTGTTAGCACATCGGCGACGAGACCATTTCGAAATTCCGTTGAAAGCTGTGTTCAGTTTTGGAGTTAGCCTATGTTAAGTATTGTGAGTGTAGAGTAGGACGGTGACTATGGAACCGGCATACTCTTTGCTCCGATATCAGACGACAGAGCGGGTCGATGAAGGATTGGCCTCGTTTGGGCTAGCTAGGTGGAAAGGCATCTGACGTGAACAACTTCACGAAGAATCTGGCGCTCTGGGTGATCATCGGCCTTTTGCTGATCGCGCTCTTCAACCTGTTTCAAAATCCGTCGGGACGCGGGCCTCAGGCCAATCTCTCTTATTCGGATTTTCTTGGCGAGGTTGATTCCGGCCGGGTGAGCGACGTCACCATACAGGGCAAGACTATCAACGGACATTTCACCGATGGCCGCTCGTTCAGCACCTACGTTCCGCCCGAAGACCCCAATCTGGTCGCCAGCCTTCGCGAACGCGGCGTAACCATCACGGCAGCGCCCATCGACGACAGCATGCCGTCCCTTCTGGGTGTGCTGGTCTCCTGGTTCCCGATGCTGCTGCTCATCGGCGTTTGGATCTTTTTCATGCGCCAGATGCAGTCCGGCGGCGGCAAGGCAATGGGCTTCGGCAAGTCCCGCGCCCGGCTTTTGACCGAAAAGCACGGCCGCGTCACCTTCAACGATGTCGCCGGCATCGATGAAGCCAAGGAGGAACTCGAAGAAGTCGTCGAATTCCTGAAACACCCGCAAAAGTTCCAGCAGGTCGGCGGCCGTATCCCCAAGGGCGTCCTTCTCGTCGGCCCTCCGGGCACGGGTAAAACCCTGCTCGCCCGCGCCATCGCCGGCGAGGCCAATGTGCCTTTCTTCACCATCTCCGGCTCGGATTTCGTCGAGATGTTTGTCGGTGTCGGCGCCTCGCGCGTTCGGGACATGTTCGAGCAAGCCAAGAAACACGCCCCCTGCATCGTCTTTATCGATGAGATCGATGCCGTCGGCCGTCATCGCGGCGCCGGGCTCGGCGGCGGTAATGACGAGCGTGAGCAGACGCTGAACCAGCTGCTGGTGGAAATGGATGGTTTCGAGGCGAATGAAGGCGTCATCCTCATCGCCGCCACCAACCGCCCCGATGTGCTCGACCCGGCCTTGCTCCGTCCCGGTCGTTTCGATCGCCAGGTGGTCGTCCCCAATCCGGATGTCCTGGGTCGCGAGCGTATCCTCCAGGTGCATATGAAGAAGGTCCGGGTCGGTCACGATGTCGATGCCAAGGTCATTGCCCGCGGCACGCCTGGTTTTTCCGGCGCCGATCTTGCCAATATCGTGAATGAAGCCGCCTTGCTCGCCGCCCGTGCCGGCAAGCGCATGGTGAGCATGATTGATTTCGAGGCGGCCAAGGACAAGGTGATGATGGGGGCGGAACGCCGCTCCATGGTCATGACCGAGGATGAGAAGAAACTCACCGCCTTTCACGAGGCTGGGCACGCCTTGGTCGGGTTCTTCTCCCCCGCCTCCGATCCCATCCACAAAGCCACGATCATTCCCCGTGGACGGGCGCTCGGTATGGTGATGCGCCTGCCCGAGGGCGACCGAATCTCTGTCTCGCGGGAAAAGCTGGAAGCCGATATCGCGGTAGCCATGGGCGGCCGGGTCGCGGAAGAGCTGATCTTCGGACATGACAAAGTCACGGCCGGTGCTTCCTCCGACATCGAGCAAGCCACCAAGATTGCCCGCCATATGGTTACCCAGTGGGGCATGAGCGACAAGCTCGGACCGATAGCCTACGGCGAGAACCAGCAGGAGGTTTTCCTCGGTCACTCAGTGACGCAAACCAAGAGCGTTTCCGAGGAAACCGCGCAATTGATCGACTCCGAGGTCCGCGCCCTGGTCGACGGTGGCTATGATAAGGCCAGGACCATGATCGGCGACGACCTTGGCAAGCTTCACGATCTCGCCAATGCGCTGCTTGAGCACGAGACCCTCACCGGCGACGAGATTGCGGCGATCCTGCGCGGCGAACCCATGCCGAAAGCAGCCCCGCCCCCGGAGCCGCCAAGCGCATCGGCTCCCAATGGCGGCAAGCGCGGATCCGTGCCAACGACCTCGCCGACCGACGAAGATGAGGACACCGGCGGCATGGAGCCGAGCCCGCAACCGGGTGTCTGAGCAAAGGGATCGGTCAGCCTCCTCTTAGGTGTTCCTGTCGCTGTCGGGCGTATATCGTCTGGGTTTCGTCCCGCCGGACATGGCTGCATACCGTCAATGCCGGTACGGATGTGGGAGGCATGTGTTGCAGGCCTTCTACAAGGCGACAAGGGGATTCTGGCTTGAAACCTGTGATCACGCTGCAACCCTGACTTAGTGTTTTCTTAACCTGCCTCGTAGCATGGTTGCGTTGATGATTGGCTTTGCGTATGACCACGCCTCCCAATCAAAAGACCTCACCGTCTGCATGTTAAGGCAACGTCAAAGGTTAGGAGCGCCATGACCCGTCAGTTCTTCGGCACGGACGGCATTCGCGGTACAGCCAACACGCCGCCGATGACCGCTGAAATCGCCCTCAAGCTCGGCATGGCTGCAGGCAGCCAGTTCACGCGCGGCGACCATCGCCACCGCGTGGTCGTGGGCAAGGATACACGCCTCTCCGGCTATATGATCGAACAGGCCCTGACGGCCGGGTTTATCGCGATGGGGATGGACGTCACCATCCTCGGCCCACTGCCGACGCCCGGCGTCGCCATGATGACCCGATCACTCCGTGCCGATCTCGGCGTCATGATCTCGGCATCGCATAATCCCTATCAGGACAATGGCATCAAACTCTTTGGTCCCGATGGGTACAAGCTTTCCGACGAGATCGAGCTCGCGATCGAAGAACGGATCCGAAACTCCGACGAGATCGGCCTGGCAGCCCCCGATCTGCTCGGCCGGGCGCTCCGTCTCGAGGGCTCCCGCGAACGCTATATCGAGGCGTTGAAGGGCACGCTGCCGAAAGGCATGACCCTGAACGGGCTCAGGATCGTGATCGATTGCGCTCATGGCGCCGGCTATGTCGTCGCACCCAAGGTGCTTTGGGAGCTTGGCGCCGAGGTGATCGAGATCGGGACCGATCCCAACGGCTTCAACATCAACGATCAGTGCGGGTCGACTCATCCTGACGATCTCTGCAGGACCGTGCGCGCTCACCGCGCCGATGTCGGCATCGCCCTGGACGGCGACGCTGACCGCCTTGTTCTTGCGGATGAAAAGGGCGATCTGATCGACGGCGACCAGATGCTCGGGCTCCTGGCGACCCACTGGAAAAATCAGGAACGCCTGGGCTCCGATACCGTGGTTGCCACGATCATGTCCAATCTCGGCCTGGAGCGCTATCTCGAAAGCCAGGCGCTGAAGTTGCACCGGACCAAGGTCGGCGATCGTTATGTCGTCGAGCACATGCGCAGCTCCGGGCATACGCTTGGCGGCGAGCAATCCGGTCATATCGTCATGAGCGATTTTGCCACCACCGGTGATGGTCTTCTCGCCGGCCTGCAGATCCTGACCGCCATGCGCGAACGTGATCTGCCGCTCAGCGAGCTCGGCCGGGTTTTTGCGCCTCTGCCGCAGCGCCTGCGCAATTGCCGGCTGAACGGCGGCAAGCCGCTGGACCAGGGCGAAGTGCAGCATTGCATCGAGGCTGCCAATGATCGCCTGCAGGGACATGGGCGCCTTCTGGTGAGGCCGTCAGGCACCGAGCCGCTGATCCGGGTGATGGTGGAAGCAGACGACGAGGGCCTGCTTTCCGAGGTCCTAGACGAGGTGGGCGACGTCATCGAGAGGCATGCCTGAAGCCCTGCTCAGCCTTATACCAAGCCGCCTAAACACTGCCCCATCCCCTCCTCCTCAGGGCCACCCGATATGGTCGGGATCCTGTGGGTGGTTGGGAGGGGGAGAGGGATGGGGCAGGTCAAAAGCCAGCCCGGTTGGTATTATTCAGCGATGCCACAGCGGATCCTTGAGCTTGCCGAGAAAATCGGCATGGGCTGCCAGCTCGGTCTCGCTTGCGGCATGCGGGCGGGCAGGTCTGAACTCTCTTGTCTTGTTGACGACCACCTGCTGATCACCGGCGCTCACGGCAAGATCCAGATCCGGCTGCCGCCCGCCGATCAGGCCAAGATAGACCTCGGCCAAGAGCTCGGAGTCGAGCAGGGCGCCGTGTTTGGTTCGTACCGATGCATCGACGTCGAAACGCCGGCAGAGCGCATCGAGATTGGCCGGCGCTCCCGGAAACCGCTGACGGGCAAGCATCAGTGAGTCGATCACCCGGTCGTCACTGATGGCCTGATGACCAAGGCGGGCCAGCTCGCTGTTCAGAAATTTCATGTCGAACGCGGCGTTGTGAATTACGAGAACACCGGGTGCCGGTTCGCCTTGCCCATCCTCATCGAGAAAGGCCAGGAACGCCTCGACAATCCCGGCGAACAATGGTTTGTCTTCCAGAAAGGCGCTGCTGATCCCGTGGATCTTCTCAGCCTCCGCCGGCATGTCCCGTTCGGGATTGATATATTCATGAAACACCCGCCCGGTAGGAAGATGGTTCATGAGTTCGACGGCGCCAATTTCGACGACACGATGGCCTTCATTGGGATCGAGACCGGTGGTTTCCGTATCCAAAACGATTTCGCGCATGCTGAATGCCCCTCGACCCTGTCAGGGTGATGTTGTTGATGGGCGCCAGCGGTCAGGCCAGGCCATTCCTTGTTGCCCTCTCACTTGATCCACGATCGCCGCGACCGCCTCGATCGACCTGCGCTTGCCAAGCCCGGTGGGGATGACGAAGTCGGCGCGCTTTCGTTTGACGCGATCGGGCATTTGCCGCTGCAGGATGGCGGCAAGCCGCTCCTTGGTCATGCCCGGACGTCGAAGAACGCGCTGAGCCTGCAGGAAGCCGGGGGCACTCACCACCGCGACCGCGTCCATAAACCGATCACCACCGGTCTCGAAAAGCAAGGGTATGTCCATCACCACGAGGCGGGCGCGATCCATGGCTTGGCAGGCGAGGAAATGCCGCTGTACCCGACGCACCAGCGGATGAACGATTTTTTCCAGCTCGTTCAGAGCCTCCTGATTATCGAAGACCTCGGCTCCCAGCCGTTTGCGGTCGATACCGCCTACCCCGTCATCACAATCCGGGAAGCGCTTCATAACCGAGGCAACCGCAGCACCTCCGGGAACGAACAGCGCATGCACAGCGGCATCAGCATCAAAAACCGGCACGCCAAAGGCTCTGAAAAAACGGCTCGCCGTCGATTTCCCCATGGCGATCGAGCCAGTGAGGCCGAGGATGAAGGTCATAGCAAGCGGCCTCAGTTCCCGAGAACCGCATGGCGAAGCTCGTCCGTGACCGCCGGATCCACACCGAACCATGCCGAAAAGCCCGGCCGTCCCTGGTGCAGCAGCATGCCCAAGCCGTCGACCACGGCGTGATGCCTTGCCCTTGCTGCCGCCAGGAGTTCGGTTTCGAGAGGCGCGTAGACGATATCCGTCACCAGGGCAGATGACGGAAGCTGGCCGAGATTGATCATCAGGGGAGGCTGGCCCTCCATGCCGAGGCTCGTGGTGTTGACCAGGAGATTGGCACCGCTGAGCGCATCGTCACGTACCTCCCAAGGCTCCACCGTCACAACCAAGCCATCGACCATCCTCCGAAGCTCGATCGCCAGACGTTCGGCGCGTGCCGTGGTTCGATTGAGGAGACGAAGCTCCAACACGCCCGCCTCGATCAGCGCCACGGCTATGGCGCGCGCGGCACCGCCCGCGCCAAGGAGAACCGCCGGGCCATCGGCGGGCCGCCAAGACCTTTCCTCCGCTCTGAGATTGGCGATGAAACCGAAACCGTCGGTATTGTCACCGGTCAATCGGCCATCTGCCCCGACCATCACCGTGTTGACGGCGCCGATGCGCTGCGCACGCTCCGTCACCTCGTCGACGATGGCAAGGGCGGCTTCTTTGTGAGGAATGGTGAGATTACAGCCTTGGAAACCTAGAGCGTGCAGCCCGCGAAGCGCTTGCTCCAGCCGGCCGGGTGCTACCGCCAGCGGCACATAAGTCCCGTCGATGCCGTAGTGATCCAGCCAATAGCCATGGAGGCGGGGCGAGCGTGAATGGTGGACCGGCCACCCCATCAAACCGGCTAGCTTCGCCGCCCCTGTAAGATAGCGCCGTTCCGTCACGTCTCTAAGACCCCTTGATCACGGAGGAAAGCCAGGGTCGGCAAAAGCGGCAGACCCAGTATAGAAAAATGGTCGCCCTCGATCCGGCTGAACAGATGGGAACCCAGCCGCTCGATATGATAGCCACCGACGGTTTCGGTGACGGCATCGCCGACGCTATGCAAATAACGCTCGATGAAGGCGGGCGACAGCGGGCGCACCCAGAGGGATGTCAGATCCAGATGATGCCAGATCCGAATGCGCCCGCGAAAGGCAACCACGGCCGTGTGAAGCTGGTGACGTTTGCCGCCCAGGCTGGCGAGATGCTCGCGGGCACCGTCGAGATCGGTTGGCTTGTCGAACCAGGCCTCGTCGCAGGACAGCATCTGATCGGCGCCGAGCACGATCCTGTCCTCGGGCAGGGATTGTGCAACACGCTCGGCCTTCAGTTCTGCAAGCGCGATCGCCGTGTCGCCAGGTAAGGCGCCCGCGGCATTGAAGGATGCCTTGATCTCCGCCTCGTCGACGGCAGCCGGATGGATGGCGGCATCGATGCCTGCGGCGCGCAGCATCCCGGCCCGAGTGCCGCTGGCCGAGGCCAGGACAATGGGTGGCACGCCGTTCAAGAGAAGGCCGGTGCTCATGAGGTCATCATTGGCAATGTCAGCATGGTAGCCGGATCAGGACACGCAGACCGCCGGCCGGAGAGTCGTGCAGTTGAATATCGCCGCCATGGCTCAACACAATGTCCCTCGCGATGGCAAGACCGAGACCGACCCCGCCGGTATTCGGGTTCCGCGACGGATCCAGCCTGAAAAACGGCTTGAACACCGCTTCCCGCTGGTTGGCCGGCACACCCGGACCATTGTCGTCGACGGCAATCCAGACCTGATCCCCCTCGACAGTGGCGCGAATGCCGACCCAGTCAGCATAGCGCACCGCATTGTCGACCAGATTGGCGATACAGCGCCTGATCGCCACCGGCCGAAGCGGCATGGTGATCGGTCGTTCCAGCTCGAGTTCGATCTCGACACCGTCCCGCCCGGCCCTGTTGCTGACGTCGGCCAGGATGTTGCCGAGATTGGTCGGCGTGATGCTCTCCTGCCCTTCGCCACGGGCAAAGGCGAGATAGCCGTCGACCACCCGTGTCATATCCTCCACATCGTTTTTCAAGGCTTCAATATCATCGGGATGAGGCTGAGCACCCTTCAGCATCTCCAGTTCCAGCTTCATCCGGGTCAGCGGCGTGCGCAGATCGTGGGAAACGGCCGCCAGCATCTCGGTCCGCTGGGTGAGCTGCCTGAGGATGCGCTTGCGCATGGTATTGAACGCAGCGCCCGCCTGCCTGATCTCGGTGGCGCCTGCCAGCTTGAAGTCGCCCACATCGCGCCCCTTGCCGAAATTGTCGGCCGCCCAGGCGAGGCTCCGGATCGGGCGAAGCTGCCTCGTCAGGAAATAGATCGCCAGCATCAGCAGCAGAAGGGAAAGCCCCACCATCCAGCCGATAAAGATCCTGGTGGTCGTGCTGTCGACACGTTTTCGCGGCGCCACAACCTTCAAGACGCCATCGTTAAGCTGCACATAGATGGTGATCTGGCGTGGACGCTGATTGGACAGAGTGGTGTCCAGGGTAAAGGGTTCCTTCAATTGACGTCGAAATGTCTTGGTCAGGGTCTCGCTCAAGCGCGAGGTCGCGTTGGGCGTTTCTTTTTCGAAGTCCGCCAAAGCGGCGTTGTCGATGAGGGTGGCCGTCACGCCGAAGTGGTCCTGTCCCCAGTCCAGAGCTCTTTGGTGCTCCGCTTCCGTATCGGCTTCCTCCAGCAATTCAGTCAGCAGGCTGATCTCGCCGGCCAGACCAACGGCGAGCCAGCGGGTCACGGTATCCCAGTGACGCTCGTAGAAAACATAGGCCAGCACGGCCTGAAGAATCAAAAGAGGCAGCAGAACGATCAGAAGCGAACGGCCGAAGAGGCTCTTCGGCATAACCTGCCGAAGCCAGGACTCACGTGGCGCCAAGCCGCCCGGCTTAGCCTGCGCCAGTTTATCCGCCCACTCGGAGAACATACCCGGCTCCTCGCATGGTTAGCAGATATTGAGGGCGGCGCGGATCGCTTTCCAGCTTTCGCCGGAGCCTCGCGATTTGCGTGTCGATCGCTCGATCGGAGCCGCTGATCCGGCTCTGTTCGCCGAGTTCCTGCCGATCCACCGGCAGGCCCGGCTGCTGCGCCAGGATCTGGAGAAGGGACAATTCAGCAGTGGTCAGATGGACCCTTTCGCCATCCTGCGTCAGCTCCTGGCGTTCGACGTCAAACACGAAGGGTCCGAAGCGAAGCAGCCGCTGGGCAGGCGATGGTTCCGGCAAAGCCGGTGCTGATCGTCGAAGAATGGTTGCGATGCGCAGCAGCAGTTCCCGCGGATCGAACGGTTTCACGAGGTAATCGTCAGCACCCGCGGCAAGGCCGTTCACCCGGTCGTCGGATTCGCCCCGGGCCGTCAGCAGAAGAATGGGTAGATCAGCCGACTTTCGAAGATCCGCGGTAAAACTGATCCCGTCCTGCCCCGGCATCATCACATCCAGCACCATGAGATCGAACGCAAAATTCTTAAGCGCTGCCGAAGCCTCGACGGTATCGGCGGCCACGGTCACATGATAACCGTTTTCCGTCAAAAAGCGCCGGAGCAAATTGCTTAGCCGCTCGTCGTCGTCGACCACCAGGATATGGCGATCATCCTCGGCCTCCGGCACGGCAGTGTGATCCGAAACGTTCATGAAGGCCGTTCCTGGGCTGCGGGGGCTCCTTTGACCCGGCGGAGATGTCGGCGTGCGGGTTCGTCGATCAATCCTTCCAGAACCTGATGATAGCCGGCAACCGCCTCGGCACCTGCCGCCCGATAGGCAATCGCCAGGCGCCTGCGCAGCACGTCGCTCAAGCGTTGATCGACCTTGCGCCCCTGGTCGGTCAGTTCCAGCAGGAGCTGGCGGCGGTCGGTATCGTCCCTCGTCTGGGTGATCAGGTCCTTGGCAACCAATTCCTTCAAGAGCCTGGATTGGCTCTGCTTGGTCAGCGGCACGATGTGCAGCAGCTCGGCCATGGTGATCCCCGGCTGCCGGCCGATGAAATGCAACAGGCGCTGATGACTCCGGCCAAGGCCGAGATCATCAAGCAGCCCTGCCTGGTCGGCAGACAGCCGCTGCAGCGCGAACTCCAACAGCTCCAGACCCTCGATCAGCTCCTCATCTTTCAGGAAAAGCGGATTGGGCGGCGTTGGCGGAAAATGGCGGGTTGCCTTGGGTTTGCTCACGTTGACACCCATGTGTCTGCAATGCTACGCGAGATGGTTTAGCATGAAGGTTAGAGAAAGGCAGCGTCTCATGTCACTCGTCCCCTATGACGATCGCGATGGTTATATCTGGTTCGATGGTTCCATGATGCCGTGGCGAGACGTAAAGCTCCACGTCCTTTCGCACGCGCTGCATTATGCAAGCTGCGTCTTCGAGGGCACGCGGGTTTATGGCGGCGAGGGCTTCAAGCTGACCGAGCATAATGAACGCCTGATCTTTTCCGGAAAAGAAATGGGTTTCGACGTGCCCTTCGATGTGGCGACGCTTGACCAGGCATGCAAGCAGGTGATTGCCGCCAACGGCATCGATGACGGCTATCTGCGGCCGGTCGCGTGGCGCGGTGCGGAGATGATGGGTGTATCGGCCCAGGCCTGCAAGATTCATGTGGCGATCGCATCCTGGCAATGGCCGGCTTATTTCACGCCCGAGGCCAGGATGGAGGGTATCCGCATGGCCTGGGCGCGCTATCGGCGCCCGGCACCGGATACGGCACCCACCAAGAGCAAGGCGGCCGGCCTCTACATGATCTGCACGCTTTGCAAGCATGAAGCGGAGGCGGCCGGCTACAATGACGCGCTGATGCTCGACTATCGAGGCTATCTTGCCGAGGGTTCAGGCGCGAATTTGTTCTTGGCCATCGACGGCCAGCTTCATACCCCGACACCTGACTGCTTCTTGAACGGGATCACGCGGCAGACCGTGATCGAGCTTGCTCGGCAGCGCCAAATCAAGGTGATCGAACGGCATATCAAGCCCGAGGAGCTAGCCAAGGCCGATGAGGTGTTCTTGACCGGCACGGCAGTCGAGGTGACGCCGGTGAAGGAGATTGCCGAATATAGCTTCCAGGTCGGCAATATTACCCGTCAGCTGATGTCGGACTTTGACGCCCTGACACGCCGGCAGGCCCAGGAAGCCGTCTGACGAGGGCCACCGGCTGGTGATTGGCAAAGATCGAAGCGGCGCCGGCCGGTTCTCTCCCTCCGCCCCCAAGGGCTTACCGGACAATATCGGATAGCTGGAGACAGGGAGGGCCGGTGCCGAACGCGCTCGTTCGGTGATCTATCCGGCAACACCGGCGTTTGAGGGCACCTCGAACACCTGGCCCGGATAGATGACGTCCGGGTCGCGGATCTGTCCTTGATTGGCCTCGAAGATATAGACGTAGTTGAAGCCGTCGCCGGACAGGCGTCGCGCGATGCGCCAAAGCGAATTGCCTGGCTGAACAACGACATAGTCGACCTTGGATTGCCCTTTGACCGGCGGCGTCGTTACGCGGGTGAGCGGCGTTTCCAGGCGTGCCACTGTCTCGCCATCCTTGTCGAGCTGATCGAGACGCAGCGTATAATCGCCCCCGGGCAGCTCACGGTCGAGGGTGGTGATCCAATAGCCCTTGGCATCGCCGATCACCAGTGCCGCCGGCTCGTTGTCGATATAGATCCTGACCGGCACGCCGGCGGGCGCCTCACCTGAAAGCTTGATCGCGCCATCGTCATCATAGTCGACCAGCTTCAGGGCCAACTGCCCTTCACCCTGTAGCCTGCCCGGCGCCTGCAGAATCCTGCCCTCCCCGCCTTTTTCCTTATCGAGCAGGATGGCGACCGGCTCGCTGACCTCCGCTGTCTGTTGCCCGCTGGGTTCGGGGATCGATACCACCACCACCTGCCGGGAAACGATGGCCGGCGTATTCTCGGCCGATGCCACCAAGCTAAGCTCCTGGTCACCGCTGCCAAGCGGCTCGGCCGGGGTCGACACCCATTCCCCCTGCGCGGTCGCCGTGACCCGATCGATCACCACATCGCCTGCCTTGACCTCAACATCAGCAAATGGAGCGGCCCGTCCAGCGAGAACCGTATTGCCTTGGGGATCCACCCGTACGATGTCAAAACTCGGCGTGCTTGTCGCTGTCTCTGCCGGCGCACCGGCAGTCTCCGCCTCTGTTCCCTCGGAGATCTCGCTATCGGTCTTGGGGGCACGATCGATGACCCGATAGCTTGGTGACGGCTCGGTTTGCTCAGGGGAAGGCACCGTACCGCTGGTTTCGGGGTCTGCAGCATCAACAGCACGGGACTGCGTCTGCCGCGTGTCCAAGGTGCCGCCGCTTGTTCCGGTATCCAGAGCCGCTGTCGCCTGTCCGGTCGATGACGACGACGGGCCATCACCGCCCCCGGCACCGACAGTGCTGCCGCTAAAGGCCTGCCGATGGCGCCCCTTCAAGGGAACCGTCACCACCTGCCCATCAGGTCCCGAGCCGAAATCATCCATGCGCCGATTGGCTGACCCAGTAAGTACCGGCGGGTCGGCGGGGGCCGGCTGCTGCACGTTTTCTTCCGGAGCAGCCTCATTGTCCAACATAGCCTGGCTCTGCGGGTCCTCTTTCGAAGGACGGTCGTCGATGAAAACCGCATAGCCGACGCCGAAAGCGCAAAGCAGCAGCACAAGGGAGATAATCGAGGCCCGGATCGACATTCTGCATCAACATGTTGTTGTGTGGGTGCCTAAGAATATGGCTAATTTGACGGAAATGCCAAGTTTCGCGTGTTTCCCGTACTCCCGGGCCGCAATTCATCCAGCAATCGGGGCCATGCCTTGTCCGGTGCAAGGCATGGCTTGATCCAAACGGCGGTGGTCAACATGAGCCGGGACGGGACCGGCTTTGCCCCGGTCAGTTGATGGCGCTTGCGCTCGGCGCTTCGCTTGCCGCACCGGCGCCGGCTGCTGCCTGCGCTTCCTGCTGCCGCCGACGGTAGAGGGCAACGAAATCGATCGGATCGATCATCAGGGGCGGGAACCCGCCATCCCTGGTTGCATCAGCGACGATCCGCCGGGCAAACGGGAACAGCAGGCGCGGGCATTCCACCAGCAAGAGCGGCTGAAGGCTCTCCTCGGGGATGTTCATCAGCATGAAGATGCCGCCATAGCTGAGCTCCATCACGAAGATGGCCTCATCGCCGGCTTTCGCATCGACATTCAATTGCAGAACGACCTCGTAGCGATTGTCTGCCATCGCCTGAGCTCGTACATCGACGCGAACACCGATCTCCGGGCGCTGCTGGTTTTGCTCGAGGCTGAGCGGTGCCCGCGGGTTCTCGAACGACAGGTCCTTGATGTACTGCGTCTGGATCATCAGACGCGGCGCTTCGGCCTGCTCCGGAGGATTGGCGCCGGAAGCCGGGGTCTCTGGTGTTTCAGCCATAACAAACTGTCCTTTATTCGGGTTGATCCAGGTTACGGGTCCGGATGCGGCTTTGCTCAAAGCCCATCACGGAGATGTGTTCCAACTCAAGGGCGATCGGTGTCGGGGCCAACCGGCACGATGGCGGCATTCTCCACTTCTTCTCCGGTAAATGCCCGGATAAAGCCCCAATGCGAAATGACGGCGACATCGTCGCGCTGCAGAAGATCGGCGTGATCACGGCGAAAAACATCGCAGCGGGCCGCGATCTCCTCCTCGCTTTCCGGAGGCACACCCCACCAGCCCTCCGCCAGTCCGGCAAAATCGACGGTAGGCCAAAATGGTGCCAGCACCTCCGGATTGCTGCCGATATCGCAGGAAAAGACACAGCGTTCGCGGACCAAAGGATTGATGCTGATCGGCAAGTCAAGCGCATCGGCGACAATCGCCGCCGTTTCCAGCGTCCGCCGATAGGGGCTGGCAACCAAGGCTGTCAGGCCAAGACCGGAAAGCTGTTCGATCAACCCGGCTGCCTGCTGTCTGCCAAGATCGGTCAGCGATGGGTCGGCAATGCCGGGATCAACGCGCGTTCGCGAAAAGTGCTGGTTCCATTCGGATTGCGCGTGACGAATGAACATCATGGTGTTTTGTTCCAGCTTCCTCGTGGCGGGGGCAAAGGTTTGGACGGCCCGTCCGGTGAATCTTGATCGGAGGTCGTTTTCGGGCTTTCAGGCTTTTCGTCCGGCCTATCGTTCTCGGGCACGGCTTCGAATTCACCTTCCATCACAGGACCTTGTCCCTTTGCCCCTCGCCCATGACCGGCCTTCGGATCCGGCCCCGATCCGAATGTTCCGCTGCCGCCGCCATGAACCGATGCGCGAAGATGGCCTCCCAGCACGCGATACAGCCAGGCGCGCAATGGCGGCAAGAGCAGCGCTCCGCCGATCGCATCGGTGACAAAGCCTGGGGTTAGAAGCAAAGCGCCGGCGATCACCAGACAAAAACCTTCGAAAACTTCCGCAAGCGGAACCGCCCCGCGCTCCAGCTGGGATTGCGCCCTGGACAAAACGGCGAATCCTTGTTGGCGCAACATCCATGTCCCGGCCATGGCCGTCAAGACAATCAGCGCCAATGTCGGCCATAGCCCGAGCCAGCCGCCGACCTCGATCAGGACCGCAATCTCGACAATCGGCATCACAATGAACGCAATCAGCAGAATTCGTCCAATAGGTAGCCGACGTGTGGTTTGTTTTTCTGCTCTGGTCATTATATGATTGTTAAGGATAAAACCTTAGCTTGCACCTGCTACACCAGCGGTTAACATCCGCCAAACCGCTCGCCGCTGCAACCGAAGGCTTCAACGGAGCCGTAATGTACGACGGACTTGGATATCTCGACATCTTATTTTTTGCTATGGTCGCCGCGTTTATCGCGCTACGCCTCCGTAGTGTACTTGGCCGTCGAACGGGGCATGAGCGCCGCCGGACCGAAGGCTATGGCGATGTGGTAAACAACAGGTCGACCGATAATGTCGTGCCGCTTGGTGATCGGGGTCCTTCCATGCCTGAAAACGACCTGGCGATCGACGCATTGAGCGACGAGAACCTCAAAGCAGAGCTGAACCGCATTCGTCAGGTCGATCAAAGCTTCGATCTGCAGCAGTTTTTGTCAGGTGCCAGGCTCGCCTTTGAAATGATCGTCGAATCCTATGCCGCCGGTGACAAGGATATGCTGAGGCCGCTCCTTGCCGATCAGGTGTTCCGCGGATTTGCAAGGGCGATCGACGAGCGCGTTGCGATCGAGCAAAGCTTGGACACTCAGTTGATCACGGTCGGTGATCCGACGGTGCTGGAAGCCAAGCTCGATGACACCGCTGCTTCCGTGACGCTGCGCTTTGAAAGCGAGCAGCTTAATATTATCCGTGATCGAGACGGTAATATCGTCGAGGGTGATCCCGGCGAGGCGGAAGAGGTTGTCGATATCTGGACCTTTGAGCGCGATACGCAGGATGACGATCCGAACTGGATCCTGACCGCGACGCGCACACCCAACTGACCTGTTGAGCCTTGACTAAACGTGCTGCGAGCGTCGTTGCGCTGATCTCGTCGGCTTTCCTGCTTTCGGGCTGTGGAAAGAGCGAAGAGGATCTGCAGCCCGAGGTTCAGTTTTCGCCGATTGCCTATGAGCAGCTCAACGGCTGGCACGAGGACGATCCCGCTGCCGCAATCGAGGCCTTTCGGCGCTCTTGCGAAAAACTCCTGCGACGCCCGGGGCCGTCTTCCATCGGCGCCCATGAGCTGTATGGCAGTGCCGATGACTGGCGCCTGGCCTGCAAGGCCGCGGGCGAGGTCGAGGACCAGCCAAGCGCCGAGGAAGCCCGGCAATTTTTCGAAACCTGGTTCCAGCCGTTCGAGGTTTCGGTGGACGGTGAGACGGAAGGATTGTTCACCGGCTATTACGAACCGCTTCTTCACGGTTCCAAAACCAGGGCAGGCGACTACACCGTTCCGCTGCATCTGCCGCCCGATGATCTGGTGAGCGTTGATCTCGGACGTTTCGATCCGGAACTCCAGGGCCGGTCGATCCGCGGCCGCGTCGAAGGCCAGGATTTCATCCCCTATTTTTCGCGCAGCGACATCGTCCAGGGAGCCCTGTCCGACCGTGATCTCGAGATCGTCTGGGTGGATGACGAAATCGGAAAATTCTTCCTGCAGATCCAAGGTTCGGGCCAGGTTCGCCTGGATGACGGCACGATTATGCGTGTCGGCTATGCCGAGCAGAATGGCCAGCCCTATAGAGCGATCGGCCGCGATCTGATCGAAATCGGTGCCTTGGAGCGGGAAGAGGTCTCGCTCCAGTCGATCCGCGCCTGGCTTGCTGCGAATCCGGATCGGGCCAGAAGCATCATGGCGCGTAACAAGTCCTACATTTTCTTTCGGGAGAACACCGAGCTCGATCCGAACGAAGGCCCGCTCGGCGCCCAGAACGTGCCGCTGACCGCCGGCCGCTCGCTCGCCGTCGATCCGCGGCACATCCCCCTTGGTGCCCCGCTCTGGCTCGAGACCACAGCGCCCTGGCCGGACGGCGACCGCCCCTTGCATCGGCTGCTGATCGCCCAGGATACCGGCGGTGCCATCAAAGGCGCTATCCGCGGTGATGTTTTCTGGGGCGCGGGTGAACAGGCGGAAGCCCTTGCCGGGCATATGAAGAGCCAGGGACGTTTCTTCGTCCTGGTGCCAAGGGCTGCCGTCCGAACCAGCTAGTGGCATGACCACGTCATGTGCTTTTCCCAGTGCATCCGACATGAGAAAACGCATCAGTATGCAGGTCATCGGAGGAATGCCTGCGTCGCGCACGTTCCATCAAAACAGTCTGGGCTTTAAGCGGATCGATTGCCGCGAGCAGCGGCGTTCGGCTAAGCTTGCAGGAAGTCGCTGGCGTCACTCGGAGTCTGATTGCGTTCATGACCGGTAAACATGTCGCTCTTTTCGTCACCTGCCTGGTCGATCTCTTCCGGCCTTCGGTGGGATTTTCGGCTGTAAAGCTCCTGGAGAATGCCGGTTGCAGGGTTGATGTGCCGCGCGGCCAGACCTGCTGCGGTCAGCCCGCCTATAACCAAGGTGCGAGAGCCGATACGAAAGCCATCGCCAAGCAAACGATCGAAGCGTTCGAAAGCTACGACTACGTCGTGGCGCCGTCCGGATCCTGCGCCGGGATGCTGAAAAAACACTACGTCACCTTGTTCCCACCGGACGACCCCTGGCAGGCGCGGGCAGAAAGCCTTGCCGATCGCACCTTTGAGCTGATCGCCTTTCTCACCGACATTCTGAACGTTCACGAGGTCGACGCCCGCCTGCCGGCGACGGCAACCTATCATGATTCATGCTCCGGCCTGCGCGAACTCGGCATCAAGCGGCAGCCCCGAAAGCTTCTGCAGACGGTGGAGGGCCTGACCGTGAAAGAGATGCAGGGAGCGGAAGTCTGCTGCGGCTTCGGCGGTACGTTCTGCGTCAAATACCCTGATATCTCGACCAAGATGGTGAGCGACAAGGTTCGGCATATCGAAGACAGCGGCGCTGGCCTTCTGCTCGCGGGCGATCTCGGCTGTCTCTTCAACATGAGCGGTCGGCTCAAGCGGCTGGGCAGCTCCGTGGAAGCGCGTCATGTCGCAGAAGTGCTGGCGGGCGATCTCGACGAGCCGCCTATCGGTTGCGGCGCTGATGCCGGCGCGCTTGCCGGCGCGCTTGCCGCCAAGACCTCCTGAGATCGTTGATGCAGCCCACCTCCCTCGCCTTCAAGAGCAATGTCAAAAAAGCCCTGGACGACCAGGCCCTGCAGCGGGCCCTCGCCATGGCGGAAGGCGGTTTTCAGAAAAAGCGCGCCGAAGCTGCCGGCCGTCTCCCGGAATTCGAAGCTCTTCGCGATGCTGCGAAAGCCATCAAGGATCATACCCTCAATCATCTGGATCTCTATCTCGAGGCCTTTGAAAAACGGGTGATCGAGCAAGGCGGCAAGGTTCACTGGGCGGAAGACGACGCCGAGGCCCGAGCGATCATCATCAAGCTTTGCAAAGAGGCGGGCGCAAGCTCGGTCACCAAGTCGAAAAGCATGGTGACCGAGGAGATCGGCTTGAACGAGGCCCTGGAGGCCGCCGGGATCGATCCGGTCGAAACCGACCTCGGCGAGCATATCATCCAGCTTGCCGGCCAAAGGCCCAGCCATATCCTGGCACCTGCGATCCACATGACCAAGGATCGCATTTCGGATCTGTTCGCCAAGCATCACGAGCGGCCAAGGGTCGAGGAACCGGAAGCCCTGCTCGGCGAAGCCCGTCAGTTCCTGCGACAAAAGTATCTCGACGCGGACGTCGGTATTACCGGTGCGAATTTTCTGATCGCCGAGACAGGCTCGATCGTGCTGGTGACCAATGAAGGCAATGCCGAGCTGACCCAGGGCCTGCCGAAAACCCACATCGCCATTGCCGGCATCGAGAAGCTGGTGCCGACCCTCGACGATGCCTTCGCTCTTCTTCGCGTGCTCGCCCGCTCGGCAACGGGCCAGGAGTTTTCCGCCTACACCACGGTCCTGACCGGTCCGAAGCGCAGCGGCGATCTGGATGGCCCCGTCAACTTCCATGTCGTTCTCCTCGACAACGGGCGCTCGTCGATGCTGGGCACCGGATTTCAGGATATGCTTCGCTGCATCCGCTGCGGTGCCTGCATGAACCATTGCCCGGTCTATCTGACCGCCGGTGGTCATGCTTATGGCTGGGTTTATCCGGGACCAATGGGGGCGGTCCTGACGCCGAAGTTCATCGGCATCGACGAGGGCCAGCATCTTCCCAACGCCTCGACCTTTTGCGGGCGCTGCGAGCAGGTTTGCCCGGTACGTATTCCCCTGCCGAAAATGATGCGCCATTGGCGGGAGGAGCAGTTTCAAAAGAAGCTGACCCCGCCGGCCGCGCGCTACGGCCTTGCTTTCTGGTCGTTCGCGGCGAGGCGCCCTTGGCTCTATCACGGAGGGACGCGGCTGGCGATGGCTGCCTTGGGCTGGCTCGGCAGAGCCAAAGGACGTTTTCGAACGCTGCCGCTTGCAGGCGGTTGGACCGTCTCTCGGGATTTGCCGGCACCATCCGGCAAAACGTTTCAGACGCAGTGGCAACAACGAAAGAAGCGGGCCGGGCCGTGAGCAAAGCCCGAGACGCAATTTTCAGCCGCATGCGGCATGCTCTGGGCCGAAGCGAAGCTGGCGACACACCGGAAAAGCTCGCCCAGGCCCGTTTGGCCGTCAAGGAAAGGCTCGCAAATCCGGCGCCGTCTCTCTTGCCGGACAGGAGCGATCTCGATCAGGAAGCGCAGATCGGTCTTTTCACCCGGCAAGCCGAAGCCGTCCAGGCTACCGTCCAGCGTGTCCCGGCTTATGCCGACCTGCCCGATGCCATTGCAGACTATCTTCGCCGTCACAACTTGCCCCTGAACCTGGTGACGGCCACCGATCCCGATCTTGAGCAGATTCCCTGGCACGAAGGCCTCTGGGTTATTCGTGAGGGCAGGCCTTCGGAACAGGACCCGATCGGTCTTACCAAGGCTGTTGCCGGTATCGCCGAGACCGGCACCTTGATGCTGGTCTCCGACCGTGAGCACCCGACCACCCTCGCCTTCCTGCCGGAAACGTCGATCATTGCGATTCCGACGGCCAAGATTCATGGCGCCTACGAGACGGCGCTGAAAGCGCTGCGCAAGAAACAGGCCCTGCCGCGCTCGGTCAATCTGATCACCGGCCCGTCGCGTTCGGGTGACATCGAACAGACCTTGCAGCTCGGCGCCCATGGTCCCAAACGGCTTCTTGTAATCCTGGTGGACGAGGCCGGTGTTGCCGAAACGTCAGATCTTCGAGGATGAACAGAAACCGGCGCCTGACCAAAGAAGAGCTCGCTCTCTGGAAACAGGTGACGGCGAACGTCGATCGATTGGTCAAAGGGACCTTGCCTGCGAAGCCGAAGCCAGCAGAGCGCGAAGATGCGACGCCCTTGCCGAGAATCCGGCATGCGCCAAGAATGCGCCAGGAGAGTACCGGGCAGAGGCCGGCCTCACTTCCCCCTCTCGACCCGCATGGCCCCGTCAATACGGATCGCCGCACCTTTGAGAGGCTGAAGCGCGGCAAGATGCCGATCGAGAGCCGC
This sequence comes from Geminicoccaceae bacterium, assembly GCA_965204405.1. Taxonomy (GTDB): domain Bacteria; phylum Pseudomonadota; class Alphaproteobacteria; order Geminicoccales; family Geminicoccaceae; genus JANQPX01. The sequence goes on along the minus strand of CBDBEN010000005.1, from coordinate 441,542 downwards.
CTCGACCTTCATGGCCGCACCCAGCTCGAAGCGCATGACGCCCTGGATCGGTTTCTCACCGCTTCAGCCGCACGCGGCTATCGCTGCGTCTTGATCGTCACCGGCAAGGGCGTCGACGGGCATGGCGTGCTCAGGCAGATGGTCCCGAGATGGCTTGCCGAACACGACAACAGAAACAAGGTCATCACCTTCTGCCAGGCCCAGCCCCGCCATGGCGGCGTGGGTGCGCTCTATGTCCTTCTCAAGCGCCGAAGAGCCTAATAGCCAAAAACCTCATCAGACGTCCCGAACCCGATCCTTCCCGCACAGTGCTCGGGACAAATCGCTCAGAAGGACGGCCCCATCATGAAATTGGGCAGCCAGAGGGCAATTCCCGGGAACAGGCAGAGCAGCACGATTCCGACGACCATGCACAGCATGAACGGCAGGGCTCCCCAGAGAATGGTCGGCAGCTTGATCTCCGGCGCGATGCTGTTGATCACATAGAGATTGAGCCCGACCGGCGGCGTAATCAGGCCGATCTCCATGTTGATGGTGAGAATCACGGCAAACCAGATCGGATCGAAGCCGGCGGCTTCGATGATCGGCAGCAGGGTCGGCGCGGTCATCAAGATGACGGCTACTGGCGGTAGGAAAAAGCCGGCGACGAGCAGAAAAACATTGATCCAGGCCATGAGAACCCAGCGGCCGACATCGAGGTCGGCGATCCAGAGCGCCAGGGACTGGGTGATGTAGAGCGTCGACATCATGTAGCTGAACAGCTCGGCGGCTGCGATGATCATCAGGATCATGACCGCTTCGCGCATCGATGCGCGAAGCATGGTCCAATGATCGCGAAGCCTGGTCATGCGATAGATGATGATCACCAGACCAAGACACAAGACGGCGCCAATGCCGGCGGCCTCGGACGGGGTAGCGACGCCACCGTAGAGCACGAAGAGAATGCCGGCGATGATCAGCATGAAAGGCGCGACGCGAGGGAGAACCTCCAGCTTCTCCCGAAGGCTGTAGCTGACGTTCCGTGCCTTAAAAGCCGAGTTGCCGCCCGCCGGGCGAAGCCGCGCCTGGATCAGGCCCCAGGTTACGAACAGACCGGTAAGCATCAGGCCGGGAAGGAGGCCTGCGAGGAACAGGCGGCCGATCGAGGTTTCGGTGGCGATGCCGTACACGATCATGGTGATCGAGGGGGGGATCAGAATGCCGAGCGTACCGCCGGCTGCGATCGACCCCGTTGCCAGGCTGTCCGCATAACCGCGCTTGCGCATCTCGGGGATGCCCATCTTGCCGATCGCGGCGCAGGTCGCTGGCGACGAGCCGGACAGGGCGGCAAAAATGGCGCAGGCGCCGACATTGGACACCATCAGGCCACCCGGCACCCGATAGAGCCAGCGATCCAGCGCCTCGTAGAGATCGGACCCCGCGCGAGAGCTGGCGACCGCGCCTCCCATGACGATAAACATCGGGATCGACAGCAGGGCAAAGCTGTCGAGGCCGCCATAAAAGACGTTGGGAACGATATCGAGGGCCGCCACACCTTCGATAGCGATGAGAAAAACAATCGCCACGCTGCCCAGGACGAAGGCGACCGGCGCACCGAGCAGCAAAAGAAAAACGGTGACCACTGCAATCAGAAGGCCAAGCTGCAACTCATTCATCGGGGAGCCCCCGATGGCTCTATCGAACTTCGTTCTTGTTGGGCGTCGGCGGAGGCGAGGGAGCTTCTTTCGTCTCGGTCGTCTCCATCAAATCCGGGAGGTCGGTCCGCGACCAGGTCAGCTAGGGCTTGGAGAGTCATCAGAGTCATACCGATGGGCATAGCAGCATAAGGTATCCAGAGGGGGGGAGCCCAGACGGTTTCGTTGTGCCAGTCACCGGCCCAGGCATCCCACCACCAGCCATAGCTGAGCCAGGCAATCAGGCCAGAAAATCCGATGGTCACGAGCGAGGCGGCGATAGATAAGGCCCGCCGGGCCCCGGCGCCGACATAATGGTCCAGAAGATCGACATTGACATGTCCCTTGGTCATGAGGACGTAGGGCGCACCAATGAAGGTGGCTCCGATCAACGAGAAGCTCACCACCTCATGCTGCCAGATCGCCGAGGCGCCGAGCACGTAGCGAACGAACACCAGATGGCAGACGGAGGCCAGGGCAAGGAGCAGCAAAAGCACGGCGATGATACCACCGAGAGTCGACAGGCCGCGAACTGCGCGATTAAACAAGGTCATGCGCTGACGTTTTCAATCGAATGGCAGGCGAAGGCCGAACCGTCCGTAGGGAAAGTTCGGCCTTCCACCGCAAACTCAGGCAGGTCAACCAAGTCCCGGCAGGACTAGTCGACGGCGAGGGCTTTTTCGATGAGGGCGGCACCGCCTTCGACGTTTTCGTCGAAGCTTTTGTAGGACGTCTGCTTGGCGATTTCGAGCCAGGCGGCATGCTGATCTTCGGTCATCGAGACCACCTCGACGCCGGCTTTCTCATAGGCCTCGACCAGCTTGCCATCGAGATCCTTGGCGGCGTCGAAGAAAAAGTCCTCGGCTTTCTGACCTGCCGCCATCAAAGCATCCTGCTGCTCCGGGGTGAGCTTTTCCCAGGACTGCTTGGACATCAGGATCGGCTCGTACATGAACCAGAGCGCGTAGTCTCCGGGCTCGGTCAGGCACTTGACCTGCTCGTAGATGCGGTAGCTGACGAAACTGCCGGAGCTGGTATTGGCGCCGTCCAGCACGCCGGTCTGGAGGGCGGTATAGATCTCCGACGATGGCATGGAGTTGATCGAGGCGCCTGCCCCCACCAGCATCTGCTCGAAGGCGGGGCCGGCGGCACGCAGCACTTGGCCTTCGGCATCGGCGGGATCGAGGATGCATTGCTTGCTCGAAGCGAAGCCGCCAGCTAGCCAGGCATCGGCAAGGACGACCACGCCGGCCTCATCGATGATCGCCTTGATATCGTCCATGAAAGCGCTGTCGTTCAGGCGTTTGGCGTGGTCATGGTTCTTTACCAGACCGGGCATCAGGGTCGAGCTGAACTGCGGATGCTTGCCGGAAGCATAGTCGAGCGGAAAAGCGGAGATGTCGAGCTGGCCCTTGACCATCGCATCCCACTGCTCCTTCGGCTTGAACAACGATTTGCCAGGATAAACGCGAACTTTAAGTCCGACGCCGGCGGCGTCGGCTTCCTTGGCGATGATCTGCACCATCTCGTCACGCACGTCGCCCTTGCCGCCCGGCCACTGGTGCGATGCTTTAAGGGTGACATCGGCTGCTGATGCGACCGACGTGGTCAGCAGCAGCATGGCGACTGCGGTCAAGCTTTGATGACGGATCACGTTGAACCTCCTCATGGCGTTGGCGACGCTCTTTCGTCGTCGAGATTGGCTGGCTCTGAGCTTCACATGGATCGATAGGCGATGACAAGCGGCGGCGGCGGGTTCGTACAAGCTGGGACGTCACATCGCGTGCTTGTGCCACGATAACCGATGCCTTGGTCTTGACCGCTACGATGTTCGAGGCCAGCTTACTTTCCTTCTCGGAAAAAGCCAGCAGTGCCAAGACGTTCCGCAAGCACGCCGAGATTTCTCGAACCAATCAGGACAGTGGCATAACGACATGTATCAAGAAAAAGCTTGCTCATCAGGCCGGTTCTTAGCTCTGCTCCTGGCATCGGTCGTTCTGACGGCTTGCTCATTGGGCGAGCAGGCAATGGTTGCCGCGCTCAACAAGAGCGACCTCACACAGGCGGCCATCGAGGGTGATCGTCTGTATCTGATGGGCGAACTCAACAGCCGCACACCGGAAAAAATCAAGGCCATCGTCGAGGACAACCCACAGATCGAAACGATCGTGCTGACCGCGATGCCCGGGTCTCTCGATGACGAGGCGACCTTCCCCTTCGCCCGGTGGCTGCGTGAAAAGGGGCTGAAGATGCATCTCCTCAGCGACTCGGTGATCGCTTCGGGCGCTGTGGACCTCTTCTTGTCAGGCGTCGAGCGAACCATGGAAGAAGGAGCGCAGCTGGGTGTGCATTCTTGGAGTGATGGCAGCAGGGAGGCTGCTGATTTTCCGCGCGAGGACGAAGAGCACCGTTTCAATGCGGACTATATCGACGCCATGCTCGGCTCGGAGGATTTCTACTGGTTCACCATTTATGCGGCACCTGCCGACAGGGTGCATTGGATGACGGGCACCGAGGTCAAGCGCTATGGCTTGCTGACGGCACCTGTCCAACCACCAAGCAATGATCCCACACCATTTGGCGACGACTTTCGCGAAGCTCGCCTCGATATATTGAGTGACGACTAGCGCTAGTTTCCAATCAAACGGAACCAGCCCTCACCCCCTCCCAACCGCCCGATATGGTCGGGATCCTGCGGGCGGTTGGGAGGGAGCGAGGGCTGGTGGTGACTGCATAAGATCGAAAAACACTCTAACGTCCTGATCACAAGTTTGTTCGACGATCCGCCACTGGCTCTGACGTCGGGACAATCGCTCTTCATCTTTTCTTCATGATTGAGTGTCAGGATGGCTTTCCTGGTCCATGAGACCCTCGGAATCCGAGCCTCGCCCGTCTTCTTCCCGGCGGGCAGGCGGATTCCCAGGATCTCATGGACCAAAGTCAATTCTACCTTGGTTGGGTTAGCAAAAGGTTAAAGTGGTGAGATCGAACGAAGTTCGACATCAGGACACTCACACGAGGTATGACCACATCACTTGATTCCCGACCACCTGAACACATGGGCAATGTCGGGTAAGGCTGCCCCATCCGGCCGCAAGCACATCTCCATACCCTACCGATCCTATCGATGATCACCATCGCCCCGAAGAGTGCCTCGCTGCTGCCGTGAGCGCAGTTTGTCTACATTGCCCGCAGCGATGTCATCCAGTGAAAGACCCAGGTCACCTGCCAGGACTGCGACATACCAAAGGACATCGCCAAGTTCGTCTCTGATGGCAGCGGTCTGTTCAGGACCGAACACCCCGCCATGATCACGAAGGATCTTTTTGACCTTGCCGGCGACTTCGCCCGCTTCACTTGTCAGGCCGAGGGCCGGATAGGTCACCCGGTGATCGTCCGGATAGAGCGCGGTTTGCCGCGCCGCCGCCTGATAGTCGTCGAGAGTCATGGTCACTCCTGAAATGTCGGTCCGGCCGGACATTGTTTTCAGCTCGATTCAAGACGTGTTCGGGGCGGACTATGCCGTTCCGGACGGCGGATGGAAAGTGTCCATCGGTTCCAAGGTGCTTGACGGCAGGGAGCGAATACAGAATGCTTTTCACAGTCGTTCACGGAGATGGATGAGCCGGCATTCCAGCCGGGAACAATATCAGGGAGGTTTTCCTATGCACAAATCAAGCACGGCGCTTGCCGTCATCGCGGCGGCTGCCATGGCCCTGTCCACGCCAGCGGCTGCCGAGGACCAGAAGGTCTATGGCGTCCTCCTCAAGACATTGTCCAACCCGTTTTGGGGTGCGATGGAGCAGGGTGTTCAGGATGGTGCCGCCGAGGCTGGTGTCGAATATTACCTGCAGGCAGTCGAGAGTGATCAGGCGGCAGAGCCACAGCTCAATGTCTGCACCACCATGCTGGAGCGGAAGCCCACCGTGATGATCACGGCGGCGATCAACTCCACCAACCTTCTGCCCTGCCTGAAACAGGCGACCGAGATGGGCATTCCCGTGGTCGATCTGGATGCAAATCTCGATCATGAGATCGCCAAGGAGGGCGGTGTCGATATTTCTTTCACCATCGGCTCCGACAATGAAGCGGCGGGTGCCCAGGGCGCCGATTACGTGGCGGAGCAGCTTGGCGCCAATGCCAGCGGTCCGGTGCTGGTGATCGAAGGGCTTTCGGGCAACATCACCGGACAGAAGAGGGCTCGCGGCTTTGCCGAACGCCTGGCGGAAATCGCCCCCGGCCTCGAGATCGTCGCCTCGCTTCCCGGTGACTGGGATCGGGCGAAAGCCGCCAATATCACCAACGATATCCTGACCCGCAATCCCGACCTGGTCGCGATCTTCGCCGCCAATGATACGATGGCGCTTGGTGCTGTCGAAACGGTATATGCCGCCGGCAAGGGCGACGATGTGATCATGGTGGGCGTCGACGGCAATGTCGATGCGGTCGAATCCATCAAATCAGGCCGGCTGAATGCCTCCGTGGCGCAGCTTCCCTATCTCGTCGGCAAGCAGGCGGTCGAGCGGGTGACAAAGGTGCTGGAAGGCGAGAGCGTCGAGGTCTTTCAATATGTCGATACGCTGGTTCTCACCAAGGACGTCCTGGAAGGCGGTACGGAGCCTCTTCTCGAATTCGTGAAATAGCCTTTTGCTGAACCGACGGCCAGGCGGTGGCATTTCGTTCATCGCCTGGTCCTTCGGCCGCGGTCGTGAGACAAGACAGGGATGACGGGCGCTTTTCCTTGATGGCCATCGATGAACGTTCGACCCTTTGGCAGAGCCTCGCGCGGCAATCGCCGGTTCGGCTGGAATCCCTTGCCGTCCTGGCCCTATTGATCGCGGCCATGGCGATCCTTTCGCCGTTCTTTCTTTCCCTCTCCAATATCCTGAATATCCTCCTCGCAACCGCCGTTATCGGTGTCCTTGCCATAGGCGCTACCTTCGTCATCTGCTCCGCCGGGCTTGATCTCTCCCTCGGCTCGGTGGTCGGCTTTTCCGGCGTGGTCGGCGCGCTTTCGGTGGATCAGATCGGCCTGCCCTGGCCGGTCGCCGTGCCGGCTTGCGTTCTGGCAGGCATGTTCTGCGGCTTCATTAACGGGCTTCTGGTTACGCGGGCGAAAATCCCGGCCTTCATCGTCACCCTCGGCATGCTAGGCCTTGCCCGAGGTGCTGCCCTGGTGCTGACCAACGGCAAGCCGGTCTACGGCCTGCCCGAAGGCCTCCTGTTTCTCGGCCAGGGCCGCCCCTTCGGCATACCGATGCCGGTCTTCATCTTCGTCGGTGTGGCGCTGGTGGCCCACTACATCCTCGCCTCGACCCCGTTCGGCCGCTACACCCTGGTTATCGGCGACAACGAAACGGCGGCACGGGCAACGGGCATAAATGTCGAGAGGCATCGCCTGAAGCTCTACATGCTCTCAGGCGGGCTTGCCGGTATCGCCGGCCTCATCTTCATGGCAAGGGTGAATGCCGGCGACCCGACCGCCGGGCTCAACTACGAACTCACCGCCATCACGGCTGCGATCATCGGCGGCACCAACCTCTTCGGCGGGCGGGGCAGCGTGCTCGGCACCTTCGTCGGCGCGCTGATCATGGGGGTTCTGCAAAACGGGTTGAACCTCCTGGCGGTGCAATCCTATTACCAGCAGATGGCCATCGGCGCGGTCCTGATCCTGGCGGTGTGGCTGGACCGGATCAATGCCGAGAGGCTGACGCGATGAGCCTGCTCGAACTCGACAATGTCCGGAAAAACTTCGGCACGGTCGAAGCGCTCCGCGGCATCTCATTTGCTATTGAAGCAGGCTCCGCCGTCGGGCTGGTGGGCGACAATGGCGCCGGCAAGTCGACCCTGATGAAATGCATCACGGGCATCTACCGCGCTGACGGGGGCAGCATCCACTTTGCCGACCATGCGATAGACCGCGCCGATCCAGGTGAGATCCGGAAGCGCGGCATCGAGATGATCTATCAGGATCTGGCGCTCGCCCCGCAGCAGGACGTGGCGGCGAATATTTTTCTCGGGCGGGAGCCGACCAGGCGGGTTCTCGGCCTGCCGATCGCCCGGATCGATCGGGACCGGATCGAGGCGGAAGCCGAAGAGATGATCAAGCGCCTGGGCGCCCTCATCCCCTCCGTCCGTTATCAGGTGGGGCAGCTCTCAGGCGGGCAGCAGCAATCGGTCGCGATCGCAAGGGCGCTGACCTTCGAGCCGAAGCTGGTGATCATGGACGAGCCAACCGCAGCCCTTGCGGTGCGCGAGGTCGATCATGTCCTCGACCTAATACGCGAACTCAAGCGTCAGGGCATTGCCGTCATTCTCATCAGTCATCGGCTGACCGACGTTTTCGCCGTCTCCGACCGCATTATCGTCCTGCGTCAAGGGCAGGTCATCGCCGATGAGGTGACCGGCTCTACCAGTATGAACACCGTGGTGAGCCACATCGTCGGTGCCGGGTAGTTTCAGCTTTTAAAACAACAAGTTAAAGATTTTTAAGATGTGTCGTTGCACAACATCTGGGTTATTTGCTACAGGTTTGGATTAAACCACTAAGTTTGGTGTTAAATTAGTGCGATCAGCGAGATCTCGAATGCTCGCACCCCATTCGACACCGAGACAATCGGGAGGCTATATGGTCGATGGTGACATGAAGGCAAAGACGCCTGGCCTGCAAGAAGACGCGGCACTGCCCGCTCAGGGCCTCGATGCAGGAACGATTGAAACAACACTGTCGTCTTTGAGTCTGGATGACGCCATCGGGCTTCTTCAGAGGCCTGGACATGCATACCGGCATCTGCTCGGACCACTAACCGCGAGGCTGATCGAATTAGGCGACCAGACCTCGAAAGGACTAACCGATGATAACCGGGCCTATGCCGAGACCATGCGTCTCCAGCGGCGCCGGCTTGAGCAGGACGCTTCATCCCGACGTAACCTTGCACTGCATCCATGCACCTATGGCCGATCGGCCCGGCAGCTGACTACGGATGCCGACGAATGGGTCGTGCCGATGGTCGAAGCCGAAATCGAGAAGATGCAGAGAGATGATTGGGATGCCCTGCGATATCACGTCATCATGCGCGTCGGCCGGCAGCATGATGTCCACCAGGATTTTCGGCCTATCGTTCTCAGCATAGCAACCGACCACCGGACGTTGGACTGCCTTGCCTCGATCGGACAGGGCCGGTTCAGCGGACGATGCGGCCCAGGTAAATCCTACCTCCTTGCCGCCGTCGCCGGTCCCTTCATCGATGTGGTCATGGGCGATCCCGATGACGGCATCGAGCTCGAAGCAGCGGCATGGAACTTCGCACAAGGGCGCCTTGCCGGGGCGAGCGGTTTGGCAAACCCGCAGGAAACAGCGCAGGTGGTCCGTGAAGTATCGTCCCTCCTGGCCCTAATCGATACCAGCAGAACCCTGTCCTCGCAGCAGAGCCAAGCCCAGGCTCATGCCGGTCTTGCCACGAGATCGGCCATCACCGAATTCATTCTCTGCAACTTGGTTCTCCTTGCGACCGACCAGGACCCAGCCCACAGAAAAGATGATCTCGAGATCGGGGCTTTCGTTCGCAGGGATACAAGCGGCCGGTCTCCGGTCGATATTCCCGACCCCATGCTGAAAACCTGGATGACCAAGCGAACGACGAGGCAATTGCTGCTCGACCTAGTCCTGATCACCCTGCTTGCCGATCACGATCGAAATGGCCTGCCGCCGGTGCCAAAGGCGACGGGCGGGAACGCCTTGGAGCAAGCGCTTGATCATCTAGGTCGGATCGAACAGGAAAATCTCGGAAAATTGGCGTCCCAAGCCATCGACAGCGGGTGGCATCTCGGGGATTGGGCTGTCGCCGCTTGATGCTCGTGCGCAACCCGCCCATGCCGTTCTACCAAGGCACAGCGTAATACCAAGCCGCCTATAAGCTGTTCCATCTCGCTCCCCCTCCTAACCACCCGCAGGATCCCGACCATATCGGGTGGTTGGGAGGGGGAGCGGGACGGAACAGGTCTAAAGCCAGGCCGGTTGGTATAAGCCTCGTCAGAGGCGCTATAGGGGTGTTTGGAATGCCTTCAGCCTCGATCGCGGATCGACGAGGCGTGAATTTGTTGCGAGGTGGCCAAGCTTCTGATTTCATCCGCGCATGGAACGCTTATCGAAGACCAGATTTATCCTTTCGCTGCTGACCCTCCTTTTTCTGGGGCGTGTCCTGGGGCAGTTGATCACGCGCACCGGCGAGATCGGCTGGCTGCCTTCGGATAGCCTGTGGCATGCCGGAACGGTGCCCTTTACTGCCCTCTTCCTGGTTCAGGTCCTGATTCTTGCGGCAATGGTGATCGCACTGCTGTTCCTCGCCAGCCTGCCGGAGCGCCCAGGATTAGCCAGGGCGATTGCCGTCTTCGCTGTTGTCTATGCCGGGGTGATGCTGGCGCGGGGGCTAATCGGGGCTTTTGATTTGACCTCGGTAGCCTGGTTCGATGCGCCGATTTCCACCCCTTTTCATCTGGTGCTTGCGGCCTGGTTGATGATCTTCGCCCATCATCTCGGCAACCGTCGTTTGCGTGACAGCATGGGATCCTGGCTCAGATGGGCAACGGAGCGCTGGGCATATCCGGGCATCATGATTGCAGGCTCCCTCCTGTTCTTTTGGCTCTTGCGCCACGGGGTCGCCATCAAGTTCGCCGCTTATCTTCCGGTGATCCTCGGGGCGTCGGCCATCTTGATCCTCGAGTTGGCCGCTCCCTATCGCCGAAGCTGGTCCCCTGGCCGGGACGAAGTCGTTCAGGACAGTGTTTTTCTGATTGTCGTGCAAATTGCCTTGCCGGCCTTGATCACGCTGGCTGTCGTGGAGGCTGCCTCGGGCTGGATCGGCTCTCATGCGCTTAGCCTCTGGCCACATGACTGGCCGATCGCGGTCCAAGCTCTCCTGATGCTGCTGAGCGCCGACTTCCTCCGCTACTGGCTGCATCGCCTGTCCCACAAATGGCGATGGCTCTGGCGCTTGCACGCGGTTCACCATTCACCGAAGGAACTCTATTTTCTCAATGTCGGACGTTTTCACCCCTTTGAAAAATGCCTGCAGTTTACGGTCGATGCGGCCCCCTTCCTGCTGATCGGCGTCCAGCCGGAGGTGATCGCTGCCTATTTCGTCTTCTATGCGATCAACGGCTTCTTTCAGCATTCCAACGTGGATGTCCGCCTTGGCTGGCTGAATTGGATCGTGAGCGGGCCGGAGCTCCATCGCTGGCACCATTCACGTAAGATTAAGGAATCGGATCGTAACTTCGGTAACAATCTGATCATTTGGGATGCCGTTTTCGGCACCCGCTTTTTGCCGCCCGAGCGTGAGGTAGGCGAACTTGGCCTCAAAAATCGGAGCTACCCCACAGACTTCATCAGCCAGACTCTGGCGCCGATAATGGTCGATCCGAACCAGACGCCCAAGCCTTCCCGGGCCGAGGGGCCTTGATGTGCTCTCTTCACTAGCTCTGCGGCTTGCGGACCTTATCTATCGCCGCCCCTTTCTCCGTGCGGCGAAGGATCCGCGATGCGCGCAGCAGCAGGCTCTCGCCAACATCTTGAAGGCAAATGAAGAGACGGATTTCGGCCGCCTTCACGATTTCGGCAGACTGGATTCTCCGACCGCCTTCCGGTCCGCAGTACCCGTCCAGACTCATGAAAGCCTGAAAGATGCTCTTTGCCGGCAGGCCGAATCCGGGGAGAGAACCCTAACCCGTGATCCGCCTCTCTTCTATGCGCGGACCAGCGGCACAACCGGTCCGGCTCGCGACTTTCCGGTCACGGCGAGCACGCGGAAAAGCCAGAGGACCGCGCAGCGAATCCTTGCCGCCTCGATGCACCGGGGCTCGAATTTCTTCGCCGGCAGCGTTGCCGCATTCGGTGGCGTCTATCACGAAGGACGATTGCCCAGCGGCCAGCCCTTTGGCTCCGCATCGGGTCTGACCTACGCGACGACACCGGGTTTTTTAAGACGGCGCTTCGTTGTTCCGAGCGAGGCGAATGCCTTGCCGAATGCGCTTGAGAAATATCACCTCTATGCCCTCTCGGCCCTTCGAGCCTCTGATCTGACCGGCATGATCGCCGCCAACCCGTCGACCTTTCTCTCGATCATCCGCCACATTCGGGAGCATCCGGAAGCGGTTCTGCGGGATCTTGCCGAGGGCAGCTTCACGATTGCAGAAGAGCCCTCCTTGGAAGCGGAGCGGCTGATCCCATCCGAGCCGGTTCGCAGCCCGGAGCAGGCCAGACGCCTCGAAACCGCGCTTGCCACGGGACTGAGGCTCGACATGATCTGGCCGAGGCTGGATGCTCTCGCTACCTGGACCGGCGGGAATTGCCGGATCGCCCTGGACGGCTTTTCCTCGACCCTCCCGCCTGATCTGAAGATCATCGAGATCGGCTATCGGGCCAGCGAGTTCATCGGCACAATCAATGTCGATGTCGAACAAAATCTCTGCCTGCCCAGCCTGCGGGATACGGTTTTCGAATTTGTCGAACAGGAAAAATGGGAGAGAAATGAGCCGGATTTCCTTTGGCTCGATGAACTTCAGAACGACCGCCGCTACTATCTTTTTGCCACCACGGCCTCAGGTCTCTATCGCTACCACATCAACGACATCGTCGAGGTTGACGGAGGCATGGGGCCGTGCCCCGGACTGCGATTCGTGCAGAAGGGCAAGGGTGTCACCAATATCACCGGCGAAAAGCTTCACGAAGCGCAGCTTCTCGAGGCGGTCAGACTAGCATCGGAGACGATCGGGCTTCGTCCAGCCTTTTTCCTGGCGCTCGCGGATGCCGAGGCGTCGTCCTATCGGCTCTATTACGAAATCGAGGAGCGGCCAAAGGCGGGATTGCCCGATCGGCTTGGACGGCAGGTGGACCTGGCCCTCAGCGAACGGAATATCGAATATGCCGCCAAACGCAGCTCCGAGCGCCTGGCCTCACCCAAGGTGGTGCTGCTGATCCCGGGTGCGGGCGAGGCGCTCAAGCGCCATCTGGTCCAGGGCGGCCAGCGGGAAGCGCAATATAAAGCGCCGGTTCTCACCGACAGCGCCGGATGGAGCTTCGATTTCACCCCGTTCGCCTGGCAGGCGCAGCCTTGAGCAGGTTTCGCCTGGAGCTGAAGACCTTCGACATCCCCTTCCGCATGCGTTTCACCCATGCCTCCGCCAGCCGGGCACGCGCGTGCAGCGTGATCTGCGTGGCCCATGGCGAAGATGGCATACAGGGCTTCGGCGAGGGATGCCCGAGAGACTACGTCACCGCCGAGACCATCGAGACGGCGGCGGCGTTCTTTACCGCAAATAGGGAAAACATCGAAAAGAACGTTCGTGAGTTGGCATCGCTTCGCGACTGGATGGACAGGAACCAGGAGACTATCGATGCCAATCCATCCGCCTTCGCGGCGACCGAGATAGCCCTGATCGACCTGTTCGCCAGACGTTCCCGCCAGACCATCGAGACCTTTCTCGGCCTGCCAGACACGCAGCCGGTGCCGGTTTCGCCGGTCTTCGGCGTCACAGGAACCGCAGCGACGGCATTGCTGGCCATCGGCTATCGGCTGTTCGGGATGACCGATGCCAAGGTGAAGCTCTCAAGCGATCCGGCGGCCGACCGCGGACGGATCAGGATCATCCGCCGGATTCTTGGTCCATCCATGCGCCTGCGTGTCGACGCCAACAATCTGTTTGACGACGCGGATGCCTGCGCGCAGCATCTAGACGACGTGGATTCCGATATTTGGGCAATCGAGGAGCCGCTCCGACCCGACGATGTAAATGGCCAGAACAGACTGGCCGCCCTGACCGGTGCCCGGATCATCCTGGACGAAAGCGCCGTCCGGCCAGCGGACCTCCGAAAGCTCGAGGGAGACCACTGGATCGTCAATCTTCGGATTTCCAAGCTTGGCGGCCTGCTCAGAAGCTTGGAAATGCTGAAAACTGCAAGGGCAAACGGCTACGGGGTGATCATCGGCAGCCATGTGGGCGAGACCAGTCTGCTCGCCCGCTGCGCCTTGCTGCTCGCCTCGGCCTGCGAAGACTGCCTCGTGACCACGGAATGCGGCTACAGCGCCTATCTGCTTCAACGTGATATCGGCTCGCCAAAAATCTGTTTCAATCGCCGGGGCATCCTAGATGCCGGCCGGGCGGTATCGTCCGGACGGGCCGGAACAGGGATCGCTGTCGACCAGAGCCTGCTCGGGCCTCTCGTGGCCTGACGAAGAACACTCAAAAGGCCCGTGCTTACGCCGCCGCTGTTTCGAGCGCACCGCCTCCAGGCAAGGCAAACAGCTCCTGTTCGGCTTTGACACCCCGAAGCTTATGCTTGCCGAGGGAGCGGCATTCGCCCTCGAAGCTCCCGGCAAAGCTTTCCGACAGCAGGACCGAGGCACCAAGCGCTTTGCACATGTCCTGGATGCGCGACGTCTGATTGACCGCCGGACCGATGACGGTGAAATCGAGGCGTTCGGCGGCACCGATATTGCCATAGGTGAGATCCCCGCGATGGAGAGCGATGCCATGACCCAGGAGGGGTTCGCCATTGGCCTGCCGTTCCCGGTTGAGTGCTCTGAGCCGCTGCTCGGCGTCATGTGCGGCTGCAACCGCGTTTGCAGCAGCCGCTGGGTGCCGACCCGTCGGGTTCTCGATCGGAAAGATGGCAAGAACGGCATCACCGATGAATTTCAGCACCTCGCCGCCATGATCCATGACCGCACCAGCCATGGCGTCAAAGAAATCATCCAGCAGCTTCAGATAAGTCGCGCGCGGCAGCACCTCCGAGAGCCTGGTCGAATCGCGGAGATCGGAGACCCAGATCACGGCATGGACGTCTTCGCCGTCGCCCCGCTTGATCAGGCCGTCGAGAACCCGCTGTCCCGCATTGCGCCCGAGATAGGTATCGAGCAATGAGGCGGCTGTGCGATGCATGGCATGCACTTCCAAGATGCGGGCGAGCATCGGCAGGATCTCGTACAGCTCGCCAAGGTCTTCAGTGCTAAAACCGCCAGCCGCCTGCGATACCAGCGTGATGACGTTGATCTGACCATTCGAAAACTTGACCGGCATGGCGACATAGTCGGTCGCACCTTCCTCCTGCAGGTCCTTGAGAACAGGGAAGTCCAGCCGCGGCGAAGGCCCGTCCAGGCGGCGGCGGATCCCCCCCTCGCCCCGGAGAATGAGAGCAAAGGGGCTGTCCTGATATTCACTCCTGTCCAAGACATCGTAGGTCGGATGGCCGATCTCGAGTTCGTCTTTGTCGCTCTGCCAGGTATAGACGCTTGCCAGCAATTGCGGATGCAGGGTGCGGACCAAGACGCGCATCCGCCAAAGCGGCAGGCCAGCGGCGACCAGCATCTCCGCAATCCCCTGCACCAGCTCTTCCGAGGTTTTCGCATGCGGTGCCTTGCGCATCAGCCAATCGATATACGGATTGGCGTCTGCCGCCGCCCGCGGTTCCGGCCGAAGCATCCGCGCGCCATCTTCATACCAGGCGTCCATTTTTTGCTGGTAGAAGGCGACATGGCCCCTGACGCCTTCCGCCTCCTCGAAGGGATCTTCATAGCCCCAGACCGCATTCTCGATCGTCCGCTTCCCGACGACCACATCCCAATAGGAGGCATTGCCCTTGAACGGACAATGGGTTCGACGATCCGTACGCCGCAGCAAATCCATGCGCACGTCGTCTTCGGGGAAATAGTAGACCGGGGCAAGGCGCGTCTCGTGCATGACCACCGCCCGGTCACTGTCGGCAATAACCACGCCATCCACCTCGACCTTGATCCGTTTTGGCGAAGGTTCGAGGTCGAAACGATAGCCCCGATGGATCAAGTCCGTAGACGCATTGATGGAAGAGGCGGCTGCACTCAAGGTCATTTCTCCCCGCGCTTGCAGAGTCGTCATGGGTAAACGATCATGGCTTCGCTCCCATGCCATCCCTGACATGGGGATCGGGTACGCTAACGTCCAGGCATCATTCCCAACGCCAACCGTACCCGACTACGCCTGCTGACAGACACCTGACGAAACCCACAGCCGAAGCAGGCCGAAGCCTACTCTTTCGTCGCCTTCCAATATTTGTTGTCGTCGAAAGACGGTCCCCAGATCATCCCATCGACGCCTTTTCTGGAAGCAATCACTTCGATGTCCTGGAACATGATCACGAAGGGAGATATCTCCTGGTGTTCCCGCTGGAGTTCCTGATACATCGTGCTGCGCACCTCTGGATCCTGCTCCAGCACGGCGGCTCCGGAAAGCGCGGTCATCTCGGGGATGTCCCAGGCATTTCGCCAGGCAAGCTTACCGACGTGATTGCCCTCATCGCTATTGTCGGGGTTGCTGGCGAAGGTATCGGCATTGGTGTGGGGATCCTGATAGTCGGGGCCCCAGCGGCCGATATAGATGTCGTGGGTCCGTGCGCGGTATTTGGTCAGCGTCTGCTTGTTGTCGCCCGGCAGGATTTCGAGTTCGATGCCTGCTTTCGCCCAGCTTGCCTGGATAACCTGCGCCATTTCCGTGGTCGGAGACGTGTTTCTCGTATCCATCGTCACCGTGAACCCGTCAGCCACGCCGGCCTCCGCCAGCAGGCCCTTGGCCTTGTCGAGATCCATGCTGAACGGCTTGTCGTCGATCGCGCCCAGGAATCCGCTCGGTAGGAAGGATTGGTGGATTTTCGCGGAGCCGGCGAGGATTGTTTCCTCCAGGCCTTGATAGTCGATCAGATATTTGAGCGCCTTGCGAACCTCCGGCTTGGCCAGATGCTCATGTTTCTGATTGAGCCCCAAATACCACACCGCTCCCTTGGGCGCCTCGACCACATCGATATCGGGTTTACCTTCGAGTGCCTTGATTTGATCGGCATCGAGATTGCGCGCGATATCGATATCACCCTTTTCCAGCAACAGCACCTGGGTCGCGGGCTCGGGGATATGGCGGGTAAAGACGCGCTTGACGCCAGGCGCACCACTCCAATAGTCGGAATTGGCATCGATCACGATGCTTTCATTGGGCTTCCAGCTGCGAAGCTTGAAGGGACCTGAGCCCGCCGATGCCGTACGCAGCCACTCATGGCCCATATCGCCGTCTTTCTCATGGCTCAGCACTTCCTGCTTGTCGACCACCGAACCGACCCCGGCGGTCAGGCAATAGAGGAAAAAGGTCGGGGCATAAGCCTTGTCCAGCGTGATCTCGACCGTCCGCTCATCGACCGCCTTGATCATGTCGTCGACATTCTCCGGCGTGAAGCCGAATTGGGAAAGGATGAAAGAGGGGGTCTTGTTGAGCTTGATCACCCGCTGCAGCGACCAGGCTGCGTCCTCAGCCGTAAGCGGGTTGCCGCTGTGAAAGGTGATACCGTCTCTAATCTTGAAGCTATAGGTCTTGCCGTCCTCACTGATTTCCCAGCTTTCAGCGACATGACCTTGCAAGTTTTCGACATCATCAACGGGGTAGGTAATCAGCCGGTCATAGACTTGAGCGCCATACTCGGCACCCGAAAACTCGAAGATCTCCGCCGGGTCCAGGGTGATCAGATCGTCGATCTGCCAGGCTTGCACCAGCGTGTCCTTCGGGGTTTCGGCCAGCACCGCCGGCGATGCCAGCGATAGCGGCAGGACGAGCGCTGCGGCGAAGCCAATCGTGCTTGCCTCGGCCAAAAGGCTTTTTGAAAACCACCCCATGATCTCTCTCCCCCTGGTCAAAAAAACTTACCTATATCTCTAGCCATAGGGTTTTGCCCGGCGATGTCAAATCACCTCGCGCATGCCTCCTCGGGAGATGGCGAAAATCTAAAGCGGCAGGCGGGCAAGACGCTCGGTCAGCAGTGAAAAGAAGCGATCCGCATCGATCTCGTCGATGGCGAGAGCATTCGGTGTCTCGTCGCCTCGCTGGCGCCAATCCACCAGCGTCCGCCCCATCGACGCCTCGCTCGCAATGTCGATCTGCACATGACAACGCCTGCCCGAGAACAGCTCCGGCCACATGACGTAGGCAATGGCGCAGGGATCGTGGAGCGGCGCGCCCTGGCCTTCGCCCTTGGCCTGGTCGAAGATGTTGTAGAATGTCAAAAGGCCGACCACCGCGCGGCTGACCTCCGAGCCGATCGCCTCGATCGCCTTAAGTCGGGAGGGTGTCACTAGTGCTTTATGGGTAACGTCGAGGCCATGCATGACCAGCGGCGCGCCTGAGCGGAACACCATATCCGCAGCATGGGGATCGACATAGATGTTGAATTCGGCCGCCGGCGTAATATTGCCGATCCCGATAGCACCGCCCATCAGCACGATCGCCTTGATGCGCGGAACGATGTCTGGCGCCAGGCGCATCGCCATCGCGATATTGGTCAGCGGCCCCACCGGGCAGAGCGTAACCGTGCCCGACGGCTCCGTGCGCAGGATGCGGATAAGCGCATGAACCGCATGCTCCTCGGCAAGCGGCACCTCAGGTTCCGGAAGATCCGCCCCATCCAGGCCGGTCTTGCCATGCACCATCTCGGCGGTCACGGGGTCGCGCACGATCGGGCGATCACAGCCTGCATGGACGGGGATGTCGGTCCGGCTGCCGAGCGCCACCATTTTTCGCGCGTTCTTTTCGGTCAGCTTCAGCGGAACATTGCCGGCAACCGCCGTGATGGCGAGGACATCGAGTTGTTCGGGCGAGCCGAGCGCCAGCAAAATCGCCAGCGCATCGTCCTGGCCGGGATCGCAATCGATGATGATTTTCTGTCGCATTCCGACGGTTCCCCTATCCCGGCCCGAGGCGTTTATTTCGGAACATGGTTCAGAAATGCCCGAAAAATACGTCGCAAGCCATACGATATTACAATTTGTTCACATCGCATTCACCTCGAGGTGACTACGATCCCGATCTGAGCTAGAGCATAGCGTCCGGGCAAGAAACAAGCCAACGCCGCGGACTAACGAAGAACGAAAATTGGAGGACCCCCGGATGACCATGTACAAGAAGAAAATCGGCTCGCTGGCCATCGCGATGGCTGCCTGTGCTGCCTTGGTTACGGCATGCGCAGCTCCCCCCGTACAGCCGGTGACCAAACGCAACAGTGAACTGACGCACGGCAATGTCCAGCTCAAGATCGAGAAAGGCAGGACGAACCAGGCCGAAATCCTGGATGCCTTCGGCGCACCCAACATCACCACCACCGATGCATCGGGCCAGGAGGTCTGGACCTACCAGCGGGCAGCGACCGTTGAGCAGGATTCCGCCAATTACAGCTTTTGGACGGTGATCCTTGCCGGCGGCGGCAGCGAATCCTCGGGCTTCGAGCAAAGCTCGAGCATGACCACGCTCATCATCAAGTTCGACGACAATGATGTGGTCTCCGATTTCCGAAGCCGTTCAAGCACCTTCTGATAACGAGAAACGACCATGATAAAGGCTACAAAACTTGTCCTGCTGCCCCTCCTTCTCGGGGTTGCAGGCTGCGCGGATCTTGTGGGTGAGCAAAAGCCCCCCTTGACGCCACTTCAGGTTCAATCGATCCAAAAACGCGACTTCGAGACCAACAAGGACGTCGCTTTTGCAAGCACGGTCTCCGTGCTTCAGGATCTGGGTTATACCGTCAATAGCGCCGACAAGGATTCCGGGTTCATCACAGGCCAAAGCCTCGCGAATGCTAGCGAAGATGCAGGCCTTATCGATCTCCTGCTCGATGATATAGACACGGAATACGACACGGTTACCGTTCAAACCAAGGCGACGGCTTTCGTTGAACAGATCACGGACAATCGGACCAGCATTCGCTTGAGCTTCGTCACGAGCAGAAACAGATCTGGTGCGCTCGGTCAAAATTCCACCCAGGATCAGCAGATTCTCGATCAGAAGCTCTATCAGAACGCGTTCGAGCGGATCGAGAATGCCGTGTTCATCAGAACCGGCAACTCATCATAGATAGGGTTCGACCTCGCTGATTGACGTGCAAGGGCATGCCGACGTCATGCCCTTGCACGCCCCGCGCTCTTGATCGCCTCGCTTGAGGTCTCGAGGCTCGATCAGAGCGTTCCCTTCGAACTACCTTTTCCCGGCCCGCAGCGCGATCTATCCTCGCAGTCGTCGAGGGTAAGGGATGTGAGCTGCGATGACTCTTCACGACCGCTTCGGCCTGACCAAGGTCATCAATCTCCGGGGAACATTCACGCCGCTCGGCGTATCGCGGTCATCGCCGCCGGTTGGCGAAGCTGTCGCCAGTTCCCTGCAGGACTATTTCGTCATCGACGAGCTTCAGGAGCTGGCCAGTCGCCACATCGCGGACCTTACCGGCTCGGAAGCAGGCGCTATCACCCACTGCGTCGCCGCCGGGATCACCCTTTCGATTGCAGCGAGCATGACGGGGACGTCACCCGACAGAATTGCCGCCCTCCCCGATCCGGCAGGCATGCCCTATCGCGCCGTTCTCCCGGCCAATCATGCGGTCAATTATGGGCATTCGATTTTGCAGGCGATCCGTCTCGCCGGCGCTAAGCCGGTTCTCGCCGGCAGCGACGACGAAAGCTTGCTTGACGATATCGAAAAACAACTCGATCAGCCGGATGTCTGCTGCCTGCTCCTGGTTTCATCCAGGCTTACGACGGGCAAGGCCATCGATTTCACATCAGCGATCGAGGCCGCGCATCGCCGGGGCGTGCCGGCGATCATCGACGGGGCGGCACAGGATATGCGGATCGATGAGCTGCTGGCGACCGGCGCCGATCTCGTTCTGATCAGCGCCCATAAATATATGGCGTCGCCGACGGCGGGGCTGGTGATCGGGCGTCAGGGGATGGTGGAGGCCGTTCGCGCCCAGGAAAAGGGCATTGGCCGCGCCATGAAAGCGACCAAGGAAGCCATCATCGGCGTCCTCAGCGCGATCGAGGAGCGCGCCGGTCTGGACATTGACGACTGGCGTGAGCGGCAGAGGCTGAAAGTCTCGGCCTTTGTCGAGCGGGCAAATGAGATCGCCGGCATCAGTGCACGGCAAGTGGCCGATCCCGCCGGCATGCCGTTTTCGCGGGTTCATCTGCGGATCAAGGACGGGCAGGCGCCCATGAGTGCCGGCGCACTGGCGGCAGCACTGAAAGACGGCGCGCCGTCGATATGGGTCATGGAACATGAGCTCGCCAAGGGAGAGCTTGTGTTGGAACTGGTGCAGACCAGCGATGACGAGATCGAGGTCGTTTTGGCGCGGCTATCGAACCTGCTGGCCTGACGGATTGAGAACTGCCCGGCGACCGCGCGAGGGCTGACGACATCATCATCCGGCGTTACCATGGATCCGCCAGGATCAGAACAACCGGCTTCGGCAGCACGATGGCGCCGAAGCATGCAGCTTGAGGGCAAGGCGATCGACCGTTCAGAAGAAGCCCCCCGACAATCGGAGGGAGAGCTCAACAGCTCCGCGCGCCGGATCGCATGGGCGGCACGCAATCATGATGCCGGAACGAACGCTCTCTTGCGCGAGGATGAGCGCTACTTCCTCCGGCAATCGGTTTCGACACCATGCCTGTCCGCGGTCGCCAAGGCCGAAGGTGCTTATATCGAGGACGTTCAGGGCCGGCGCTATCTCGATTTTCACGGCAACAATGTCCACCACATCGGCTACGGCCATCCGCGCCTGAAACGGGCGATCGTCGAGCAGATGGACGATCTGCCGTTCGCGCCGCGCCGCTTCGCCTGCGAGCCTGCAACGGCGCTTGCCCGAAAGCTGGTCGATATCTCGCCTTCGGGGCTGTCCAAGCTGCTGTTCACCACCGGCGGCTCCGATGCCGTCGAGGTGGCATTGAAACTGGCGCGCGCCGCGACCGGCCGTCACAAGACGATTTCGTTCTGGGACGCGTTTCACGGTGCCGGCTTCGGCGCCGCCTCGGTCGGTGGCGAGCAGCTGTTCCGATCCTACATCGCGGGACCGCTTCTCCCCGGCACGGAACATGTGGCCCCCTTTGCCTGCTACCGTTGCCCCTATGGCTACCCGGACCTGGACGGCCGGCCGCAACTGGATCTCTGCAAAACGACCTGCGCCAATTTTGTCCGCTATGTGCTGGAAAAGGAGGGTGACGTCGCCGCCGTGATCGCTGAGCCCGCCCGCGCCGTGCCCTATCTGCCGCCGCCGGGCTTTTGGAAATCGGTGCGCAAGGCCTGCAATGATCACGGTGCGCTCTTGATCTTCGACGAGATCCCGACCGGCCTCGGCAAGACCGGGCGCATGTTCGCCTGCGATCACGACGAGGTCGCTCCGGACCTTCTGGTGATGGGCAAGGCGCTCGGCGGTGGCATCCTGCCGATCGCCGCAGTCCTGGCCAGGGGTGATCTGGACGTCGCGGACGGCTATGCGCTTGGCCACTATACTCACGAGAAAAACCCGGTCACCTCGCGCGCTGCTCTAACCACGATCGAGATCATCGAAGACGAGGGACTGGTGGAAAATGCCGCCGCGGTCGGCAGCCACGCACTCGATCGCCTTCATCAGATGAAAGCGGAACACCGGACCATCGGCGACGTGCGCGGACGCGGCTTTCTGATCGGGATTGAGCTGGTGTTGAGCCGGGAGGGCAAGGAGCCTGCCGACGATCTCGCCGAGGAGGTCTTCTATCGCTGCCTCGACAAGGGCCTCTCCTTCAAGATCACGATGGGCAACAATTTGACCTTCACCCCGCCGCTGATCCTGACGAAGGAGCAAATGGATACGGCACTGGACATTGTCGATACATGTCTCGGAGAGGCGAGCCGCTCTCTGGGCCTGGCCTGATAGTCGCCAGCGCAGCAGCGGCGGTTTTCAGTAAGGTATCGGATCGAGGCAACCCAGCTTCGCTGCCTGCGCGGTTCAGTCTGCCGACAGGCGGTTCCTGCTGTCGATGTCGCCCATCTGGACGACCCAGTCGAGCAGCGTCTTCGTCTCCAGCGACATGCGGATGTTGGCGCGCTTGATCACGTAGTAGCCGCGATCGGTCTTCAACGACATGTCGATCGGCCTGACGAGTGTTCCGTCTTCCAGCAGGTCGTCGACCAGGCATCGCCAGCCCAGGCCGATGCCCTGGCCCCGGCAGGTGGCCTGAATAAGCAGCGGCAGGTTGTTGAAGCCGAGGAACTGCACGCCGTCTGGAATGTCGATGTCCTTCTCCGTCAGCCACTGCCGCCAATCCACCCAGTCCCAGCGCTCGCCGCGAAGGTCGAGAAGCACCTCGTCCGCCAGACTATCCAGGCTGCGAATATGCGGATGCTCCTTCAAGTAGCCGGGACTGCAGATAGGGAAAATCTCTTCTTGGACCAGCAGATGGGCGTCGAAGCCCGGCCAATCGCCATTGCCGTAGAGAAGCGCAAGGTCGATCCCTTCCTTTAGGCAGTCCACTTCGCGTTCCGAGGCCAGAATATTGACCGCAATGTCCGGAAACGCCTCACGGAACCTTGGAAAACGCGGCAGCAGCCAGAGATGCGCCATGGAAATATCGGCGGCAATCGTAAGGTCGGTATCCAGAGCCTGCCCCCGCAATTCCTTGGCGGAGCCGGCAATCAGATCAAGGGCGACGGCGACCACATGCTGAAAACGCTGGCCTTCATGGGTGAGCTTGATCCGTCGATGACCGCGGTCGAACAGTTGAACGCCCAGATAATCCTCCAGCACGCGGATCTGCCGGCTGATCGCCGCCTGGGTCACGGCGAGTTCTTCCGCTGCCCGCGTAAAGCTGAGCAAGCGGGCCGAGGCCTCGAATGCGGGCAAGGCCGTCAGCGGCGGAAGCTGGTTTCGTGTGCGATACATTACTTTTAATTATATGATATACCTAGAAATACTAGCTTGAGCGCATTTAATCACAAATGTTATTTATATTTGATCTGTCAAGACGAGCATTGCGTTGGGTTATATCAACCATCGTTTGAAATTTGATGGGGCATGACCCGGCACGATGTCTTGACCTTGGGAGGCTTTCAGGACGTAAGCGCTGCCGCTCTCCATTGACACCCGGTCTGTCGCTCGACGTCGACAAAAAGAATGGAAACAATCATGGCAGAGCCAACATTCTTCCAGTTCTCGATACCGGTCGTTGTTACCCTCTTGGTGTTTTTCTACGGTTTGACTTTTTATGTATCGACCCTCGTCAATGAGAAAGAAGAAAACGTCGACGGCTTCATGGTTTCCAGCGGTGCTGTCGGGTTCGGCATCTCGGCGGCGAGCATGACCGCCACCTGGATCTGGGCCGCCTCGTTCTACGGCGCTGCCATCTCCGGGTATAATTACGGCTTGTCGGGGCCGATGCATTACGGGTTCTGGGGAGCCCTGATGATTCTATTCATCTATCCCTACGGCCTGCGCTTTCGCAAACTCGCCCCCCATGCCCACACGCTCGCCGAGATCATGCATGCCCGCCATGGTTCGGGAAGCCAGCTCATCCTGGCAATCTCCAACCTCCTGGGCAGCGTCATCAGCCTCATGGTGAACTTCACCGCAGCCGGGGCCCTGGTCTCCGTGCTTTCGCCCCTGTCGTTCCAGGCAGGGGTGCTGATCGCCGGCATCGGTGTCTTGTCTTACACCCTCTGGTCCGGCTTTCGCGCCTCGATCCTGACCGACTTCGCCCAGGTCGTGGCCATGATGGCCATCGCGGTCGTCATCATTCCTTGGGTGTTCTTCAGCGCAGGCGGCAGCGCTGTCCTGACGGAGGGCCTGAGCCGGGTGACCGAGGAGCAGGCGAACTTCTTCTCGACCAAGGCGATCCTCGAGCAGGGGGCACCGTTCTTCGTCGCCGTGCTTGCCTATGCGATCGGCAATCAGACCATCGCCCAGCGCCTGTTCGCGGTCCGCCAGGACCTGATCAAGCCGACCTTCATCACCGCGACCATCGGGTACGGCTCGATCGTCATCGGCCTGGGCATGCTCGGTCTGATGGCCCTCCTGATCGGCATCGACCCCCATGAAGGCGACCTCAACAACATCATCCCGCAGATGGCCTCGGCCTATCTGCCGCCGGTCATGATCGCCCTATTCTTCATCCTGGTGATCGGTTCGCTGTCGTCGACGGCCGATTCCGATCTGTCGGCGCTGTCGGCGATCATGATGACCGACATCTATGCCAAGAATCTGGCCAAGGGCAAACTCGACCCCAGAAAGATGCTGATGCTCGGCCGCCTGACCATGATCGTCGCCACGGTCGCCGGTTTGATCCTGGCGAGCTTCGCCCTCGACATTCTGGTCATGCTGGTGTTCGTCGGCGCATTGTGGGGTGCCATCGTGTTCCCCGTGATCGCCAGCTGTTACTGGAACCGCGTCACCAACGCCGCCTTTATCTGGGCAGTGGTCGGCGGGCTGGCCCTGTTCTGCGTCGTCAGGTTCGAGTTGCTGCCGCTCCAGGGTGTAGTCGGTGGCTTCTTCGAGATTATCGCCGGCATCGGCGGCGGTGTCGTCCTGGGCCTGATGGCCTTCGGCTTCTTCGGCCGCACCGTGGGGCTCGTGGTAGGCGTGATCGCCGGGCTGATCTGCACCTACTACTTCATGGGCTTCCTTCGCGACTACACGGTCCTGCTGGGCTCATTGACCGCCTATGGAGTCAGCACCATCATCTGCGTCGCGGTTAGCCTGATGAGCAAGGATGAGTTCGACTTCGATCTGATCGGCCAGCGGGTCACCAGTTTCCAGGAAAATGGCCAAGACGAAGCAACGCCTGCCTCTTCGCCTGCCAAAGCGTAGAGCGTTCGGCAAACCGACTATGGGAGAAAATCGATGATGACACTTTATGTTCTGATGTGGCCATTGATGTCAGCCGCCGTGCTCGTCCTGATCGTATACACCTTCACCAAGGAGCTGCGCGAAGCCAAACGTGACGGGAAAAAGATCGTTTAGCGCAACATCTGATCGGGCCGGCTCCACGCCGGCCCGTGATCACATTGTCTCGTTTTATTCAGCCTCGCGGCGCAGCGGCTGAGCCATGCAGTGGACGCCGCCGCCAGCACGGAGGAACATCGACATGTCGGGGTCATAGACCTCGAACCCCGCTGCACGGAGCTTGCCGTTGAGGTCCTTGGCTGAAGCCGTGGAGAGGATGCGGTCACCACCAAGAGCGACAACGTTGCAGCCCAGAGCCATCGTCTCCTTGAACGTGGCGGGAATGATCTCGATACCCCGGTTCTTCAGCCAGTCGACCACATCCTCCTCCACCGTATCGAGGCAGACCGCAGCGCATTCGGCATTCAGCATGCAGACCATCAAATCGATATGGACGTAGAACTGGTCGATGGGCGCCCATTTGATCTCCCAGCCCTCCGCCTCGAACCATCCGGCCACCTGATCGGCGGCGACCTTTTCGGTGCGGTGGTCGGTATAGCCGAGCAGCAGGGCCTTCTCACCGACCATGTTGAAATCGCCGCCCTCAAAATTGCCTGACGACACCATGTCGTAGATCGGGATACCCTTCTCCAGATAGAAGCGCAGGCAGGCTGCATATTCGCCCCGCCTTCGGGGATTGGCCATCTGGCAGATGACGGCGCCATAGGGGGTCATGAAGGAGGAATCGCGGGCATAGACTTGGTAGGGATTGGCATCGTCGAGAGGAAGAAAATGGGTCCTGACCCCTGCCTCGACATAGGCCTCGACCATTTCCCGGTGCTGGCGCATCGCAACCTGCTGGTCGAACCGGTAGCCCTTGCGCTCGGTATCGCGCACCAGGCTCGACCATGCGGCGTTCTCTTCGCCCATCCAACGAAATCCTTCGGCCGGACCGAGCAGCACGTCGGTCAGAAGCCCCGCTTCGGAGCGGATCCCCCAGTCACGAAGCTCCGGTGTGCCGCCGCCATCGAGACGGGCGCGAAGAGGGTATGCCGGTTGCCGGTCCATCTGCCTTCTCCTTGTTCGAAGACGTCAGGATCTCCCGCTAAACATGCTGTGTCGAGAATGAAATTGGTAGAGCGATTGGATTTTCTGCCGTGACCCGCTGAGAAACCTGCGCGATAGCGTTATCATACAAGCCCAATATCATTACCGACGGCAAGTACGCTGGCCGTCGTCGGCCGAGATTAGAGGTCAGCATTGACAGCTACCTGGCAACTTCACGCATCGGCACCTCACCATGCCGAGACGAGAAGAAGTATCACGTTATTACAATGAGATAGGCTCAAAAATACCACGCCTTTAAGTTTAAATTTCATCAATAAATTCTACTTATCAGCGTTGATTTCGCGCTATAGTTGCTGTACACATTCTACATCTCTCCAAAAAAGATAGAAACAGTATTTTGTCCCCTTAAAGGAGTGCATACCATGGCATTTGATGTTCGATATCGCTTGCTCAGCGCCGCGGCGGTTGCCGGTATGAGTATCTTGTCGAGCGCTGGCGACGCCCGAGCTTCTAATTGCAACAATTTACCTGGGCACGCCGAGCTGCGTAGCGCACTCCAATCGGCCAATAGTGCGGTCAATCTCACCTTGAACAACGAAATGTGGGGCACAATTGTTGCTGACGACGGGACGGTTTGCGCCGTAGCATTCACCGGTGACGACAATCTCCAGTCGCAATGGCTGGCGAGCCGGGTGATCTCAGCGCAAAAGGCCAATACCGCGAACTCGCTGAGCCTAGATGCAAATTCGGGCGGCACATTTGTCGGTCTGGTGCTGTCCACCGCCAATCTCTGGGCGGCTGTTCAACCGGGAGGCAGTCTGTTCGGCCTTCAGTTCAGCAATCCAGTGGACACCAAGGCCGCCTATAAGGGCAAGGCAAAACGGTTCGGCAAGCATAATGATCCCATGGTCGGCGAAAGGATTGGTGGTGTAAACGTGTTCGGTGGTGGACTTGCCCTCTATGACGCCAGCGGCGACAGGCTCGGCGGCATCGGCGTCAGCGGCGACACATCCTGTCGTGATCACATGGTTGCCTGGGAAACTCGCCACAATCTAGGGCTGGATTTCGTCACCGCAGGTGTCAGTGGTGATCTACTACGACCGGACAATATCATCTTCGACGTCACGAATGGCTTCGGACATCCGAATTGTCTCGATGCTACGGCTGAAGCAGCAGCGGCAGCAGCCCTTACACCAGTGCAGTGATCACCTAACCCAAGTCCTAGCCCCTCCGACCAAACGAACCCAACGATCACGAAATGATACGATGCGCAGCCGTACCTCGGCTTCGGCTGCGCATCGTATACTGATGAGGCTAACCGGGCCCTTGCAGCAGGGGATCGTCGGCTCTTAACGTCCCTCTACCCCAGAGATAAGTCTTGAAAGGCTGCCTGCTAAGTCCGCCGTCGAGAGCGACGACCGTTTCGAGAAGAAAGCGCCCGCCCTCTTTGGTTTGTCCGAGAGCCCGGACTTCGAAAACCAGCTCCCGAGAGGGCAGGAAATAGTCCTCGAAGGAAGAGATCAGCTCAGAGGGCAGTGCTGAAAGCCCATCATCCTCAAACGCCGCCGCCGTTCGAACTGCTGTCAGGGCTTCCGCCGTCATGCCGGGAAGAGCCATGAGCGCGGTCGTCGAGGCTCGGAGCGGGTCGATGCCCTCCGCTTCGGAATAGATGGTGATATCAGGGCGCAGCCGCTCGAAGAGGGGCTCGGTCATGCCGGGAACCGTCAGCAGTTCTCCGATCTGGCGAAAAGGCTGATCAACCCCTTCGTCCGATAGGCTCGATCCGTTCCGCCGATCGTCTATCCTGTCCGCCAGTTCCCCGGCGGCGGCTTCTTCGAGACCGGCGCGCTGCAGCAGGCCGGCGAGCAGGTCCGGCGGTGCTGCATTGAGGTCGAACTTGCCGTCTTCATCCCGAACCTGCACGGCGATTCGATTGCCATCCAGCTCCAGCATAAGCCGGCGTGAACCATCGGCCGGCCATAGTTGGCCGGTCTCGGAGGTGAGCATGTCGTAAATGGCCTTGTTGACACCGGCCTCGGCCAGGAGCCGGGCCTTGGCGCCTTCAACTCCATTATAGGCCAAACGGCTGGAGAGGCGGCCGCTCGAGCCGACGCCGGCCGCCAGAAGCGCCAGAAGACCGGTAATCCAGAGCACGGCGACCAACGCCATGCCGCGTTCGGAAGTGGTTGTCTCCGATCGTACCTTGGGCACTACTCGGCCGGCATCGGTTTGGAGGCAAGCTCGGAATTGGCGGCCTTTCCGATGGATGTCGCGCGGACCTTCGATATCTCTGATTCGAGCGGATTTTCCCTCAGCCTGAGCAGGGCCGTCCGCCCGCCGCGCTTAAGGGACACTTCGTCCTCGCCGATGTCGCCGATACGCCAGCCGTCGATCTTCTGCCCTTGGCGAAGACGGAGCAGACCTTTGGTGGGATGCAGCAGCAACGCCATCCGCGCCTCGCCGGCCAGCATCGTGCCAGCCAGCGTCAGGGAAAGTGTTGTCTTCTTGGCCGGAGCAGCATTCGGCACCTCGTTCCTGATCAGCAGGAACGGGCGGCGGGAACTGGAAAACAACGGCCGGTCCACAATTTCATCCAGGATCTCCGGGGATGGTAGGTTGATCGCGAGATCGTCCCGGCTATCGGTTCCATGCTCCGTCGGCGAGTTCGGCGCGGCGGTCACCGCCGTTGACGGAAAGAACGGAAACCGCCCATCGAGCTGGAGCGCGATCACACCCACCAGACCGGCTGAAATCAGCAGCCATCCTGCAACAGCTCCGCTCGAGACTTGCATGGTCATCCCTTCATCCGCCTGGTCATCGGCTCGATCGCTATGCTGTTATTGTACGCATGGTCCGGTCATGCCCAGGATCTTGCTGTTTACGGGCCCCGCAGCCGCCGTCCCAGTATGCCAAAGGATAACACGAGACAGTGCTGCCATGGCCTAGTCCTCTTTCCGTGCATATCCGAGTACGTTCATGCGAATGTCGAGCACCGGGTCCGTCACCGTCTTATCCTGACGCGAACGGGAGCGTCCTGCGACCACCAGAATTTCGTCGATGAATAGGTGAGGCTCGTTGACTTCCAGGTCATAGAGAGCCTCGGCTAGCTCATCGATGCTTGCCGAAAAGCGGGCCTTCAAGCCCGTGCGCCTGAACGGGAGCCCATTTTCGACGTCGCTCGCGGGGAGGATCTGCATGCTCTTGATCTCGCCATCCGCTTCGTCGATGGCGTCGCTGACCCGTTCCTGCAGTTCTGCCGCCGCAAGCCCGTCGCTTGGCCCTTCGAGATATCCGGCCCCCGTCCCGCTATCCTCCTGGAACGCCGCCAATTGTTCGGCCAGGACAGGCCGCTCGGCTGCTAGCGCTCGATAGCGGAGCAGCAGCTTGCTGTTTCTTGCGATATGGTCCCGATTATTCTGATAGGTCCGGGTCACCGGCTCGATGACAAACTGGTGAGTCGCAAGCAGCAGGATACCGAGGATTGCCAATGCTGCAATCTTCGCGGGAACGGAGCCCGGCCGCAGCATCAGGACGTCCCTTCCGCCAAATCGGCCGAGATCTGGAACCGTTCCTTCCCCGATCGAGGATCCCGGGTGACCGGTGAGCGGAACCGCGGCGACATCAGCAGCGGTGATTGATCGAGGATCACGATCAGGTCGGAGGCCGTTTCCGCAAGGCCGCTCAGCTCGATCGTCTCCTTGCCGATCTGCAGCTGCACGATATGGCTGTGATCGGGAATGAGGCGCGTGAGTTCAGCCAAAACCTCGGTCATCATCGCACGGCCGTTCTTGGCATCCACCAGGAAGCGCGCCTCTCTCGTCAGGGAATCGAGCTGCTCTCTCAGCGCCAGGTTCTCCTCGGCTTCGGCGCGGACCAAAGCGATTTCCTTCTCCAGGCTGACCATCTGCGCTTGCTGCTTCCGCAAAGGAATGGCGATCGCGATGATCAAGAGGACAAAAGCGGTGAGGGGCAAGATCCTGCCCAGCAAGCTCTTGCCCGGCTTCGCCTCGATGGGTCGTGGCAGCAAATCGAGCGGTTCATGATTGTCGGGGCCGCCTTCAAGCTCGACGCGATCCACCTTCCGCCCCTGGATGGCCACAAGCTCAAGCCCCTTGTCGACCACGGTCTTGGGGGCCATCTCAAGCTCGACTTGCATCCGCCCGGCTTTTGCCTCGGTCTTAACGATACGCCAGGCAAAGCGTACGTTCTCTGCCTCGAACGGGGTGAGCCGATCCAGCTCGAAATGCAGAAGCTGTGCGAGGTCGTCTTTGGCCGCCAGCGGAAGGTCGACGCATTTGCGCAGGCCTAGATCACTAGCAAGTCTTACGACAAGCGGCCATTTCCGATAGCGGCGCTTGGTCATACCAGCAAGGGCTGTGGATGGCTGGGCTGCAGAACTGCCGGCGGATGCGCTATCGCCGGTTTCGATGATCCGGCCACGCTCGCGCTCTCCATGCTTTGTCGTGCTCTCAAGGAGGATTGTGTCCTTGCCGGTCATGGCAAGGATCAAACAGGGGCGCAAATCTGCCGTTGCCGACATCAACCTCTTCGGCAGCAATTCCGAAAGCTCGTCGATCCACCACCGAATCATATCGCCCGGGAGATGAAGTGCGTTGCTCAAGCGATCAGCCATCGTCGGTCTTCAATTGGATACATCATACCACTCATCGATTTTGGGTGAGATCGTCAGCGCAGGCCAAGGTTTGATGCCATCTGGAAAGCCGAGCTTCAGGCGAATGAGCGACGGCAGGAACTCTTGGTCGGTCCATGTGTCGTGCCAGCCAGGCGGACCAAGACCGTCTTTTCCGCCAAAATAGGAAAAGGCGACCGTCTGAACACTATCAACGATGACACGCTTGCCCTTTCCGACGCCGGCCTCGGGCCGAAGTGCCCGCCATCGAAGGGTTAAGCCGTTCTCGCCATCCAGCCCCGGCGTCAGCGCCAGCTCCAGCACGAAGGGGCCTATTCCCAGGCTCGCCGGCATCGTCGACGCAAAGCGCAAAGCGGTGCGTTCGCCTGCAAAAACCACCTCGTCACGATCACCCGAGAGAAGGGCCGTTACGGGCATGGTCTGTTCGAGGCGATCAAGAAGAAACCCTCGGATGGCCTCTGCCCTGCTGCTCTCCTGGACCGTCCTGTCGCTTGTTTCCCAAACGCGCGCGCCAAGCCTGACACCGCCGAACAGGGCGGTCATCAAGAGACCGAGCAGCGTCATGGCCACCAGCAATTCCAAGAGCGTGAAGCCTTCAGCGCCGCAGGACGAAATTGGAAGGTTTCTGTTCAAGGCGCAGTACCGATACGGAGCGTTTGCAAGGTGACGTAATGCCGGTCGCTGTCATCGGCGCCGACATCGACCGTTACCTCGTAAAGCGCGATATTCTGTTCTTCGGGAAGAGGAGCAGCCAGCGCGACATGGGCGCGCCAGATGTACCCTTCTGAAGAAACACCGGATCGTTCGATCGGCTCTAACGGCCATTCAGTACCGAAGCGTGTGATTTGCTGCATGGCAAGGGCCCGCGCATTGTCGAGCGTTTCCGCCGTCGTCGATTGGCGAAGTGCAGTTTGAAAAATCCCAGCGATCGCACCGAACGCGATGGCGAAGATGATCAGAGCCACCAGAACCTCGAGCAAGGTGAAACCGGAGAAGGTATTGCGTCGAGCCATGATGTCAGGGCGTTTCGGTCGCGGTCGTGATTGCACCGGTCAGCCAGTCGACATCGATGGTATGCTGCCGGTTACCGAGCGCCAGCTTGATGCGCCCGCCGGTAGAGCTACCATCCGGTAAGAAGCGGATCCGGCCGATCGATTGCCCAAGCTGCTCCTGCCTTGCAGTCACGAAGGCAAGGCCGATGTCGGGGCGCAGCTGAACCGGCGTCGCTCCCTCGCCCGCCAGGAATTGGCGCCGCTCGATGTCGACGGTGAAAAGTCGGTCGTCATTCTCGAAAACAGCGGCATTCTGCACCTTGCGAAGACCGTCCGCCAAGGTCCGGGCGGCATGGTCGAGATCAAGAGCGGTATTGTCCCGAAGCAGGAAGCCCGGGATCGTCGCCGCCATCAGGCCGATGATCACCAGAACGACGAGCAGCTCTAGAAGCGTGAAGCCACGCTCATGGCCCAGGCTACCAGCTCGTAATATCCCGGTTCTCACCTTCCCCGCCTTCGGCTTGATCGGCACCGAGTGAATAGAGGTCATAGTCGCCGTGTTCGCCGGGCATGCGATAGCCATAGATCTGTCCCCAAGGATCGATCAACGCATCCCGCTTCTTGACATAAGGGCCATTCCAGCGGGGTGCGTCATCGGGTGCTTCGATCAAGGCCTCCAGCCCATCGACCTCCGAAGGATAGCTGCCGACCTCAAGCCGGTAGAGATCGAGGATCGATGAGATATTCTGAACCTGGGCTTCGGCGGCATCGGACTTGGCCGATCCGAGATATTTCAGAACCTGGGGTGCGGCAAAAGCTGCCAACAGGCCAAGGATTACGAGAACCACAAGCAGCTCGATGAGCGTGAACCCTGCATCTGATCGGTGCCGCCGAACAAGGCATGGCGTGGCGAGCATGAAGTGACCTCGTCTTTCGGGACTCTGTTTTGACGATAATCCTAAAGGCATTCTTCTACTTCAAGGCGATCAACAGCTCAAGACAATAGACCTAAACGTAGGAGAAGAAGCTGTTCAGCTGACAGATCGGTGACGTGTGATCTGCCGCACATCCGTTTTCCGGAAAATCGATGACGATCGCTTGACATGATCACCGATTGCCAATGGGCGATTGGCGATGTCCCCAGAAGATTTTCAGCGCTCGGGCGCGCACCGACATCGGACGCCGAGCAGCAGCATCAATGAGAGACTTGTTCTCGGTCGAAGTGGAGAAAACAAATGAGGTTCATTGCCCCTAAGTCAGCCTTTGTCGGCGCCATTACTGCCGCCGGCCTATCCGCGCTTTCCTTGGCTGCGGCGGCCGAGGAGGTGATCATCTATCAGGGTGTACCCACCGCCGAAGAAGTCAGCAATGTGCTGTTCGGCAAGGGCAAAAGCATTGTAGACGGCCAGCGGACTCGCTCGTTTCGATCAAAGGAAAAGGCGCCTGTTGCCCGGGCTCAGCGGGAAAAAACTCGCGCCATCCGGCTGCATGAGCCGGAAAATCAAACCCCGAAGGAAACTGGAACGCAGATCGCTGCTGCTTCGGACGATGTCCCCATCGATCAAACGAGCGGTGTCGGGCTGGGCTTCAATCTCCAGTTTGCGTTCGATTCCGTGGAGCTTCTACCGGAGTCCAAGCCCTATATTGACAGGCTCGGCGAAGTGATGGCGGCAACGGACAACCAGGACAAGACATTGCTTATTTTGGGACACACCGATGCCATTGGCAGCGACGCCTACAATTTGGTCCTGTCCCAAGACCGCGCACAGGCGGTCAAGAGCTATCTTACGACCACATGGAGTATATCGGCGAGCAGGCTGCAGATCGACGGTGTCGGCGAGGCACAGCCGCTCTCCGGCACCGAACCGGCCGATGGGATCAATCGCCGCGTCGAGTTCTACGCCCTGAACTGACGTCTAGAGCCATGCGATCCTGGATCGCCCTGGAGCCGCGGAGACGAGTGCTTTGAGCCTCCGCCTATGGCTCAATACTGAATTGATTTGATAGCTATCATGAAGACTATTTTGGGTTTCGTTGACTTCTCGCCGGTTTGCCTCAGTTTTTTTGAGTAGGCGGACGATTTCTGTCCCGAAGAATGGCTTCATGAAGCGTAATCTTTCAACGGAGTTGACGTCATGCTGCGGGTAAACCGGCTCAGTATCATAGCCTGTACGGCCGCTCTCTCCTGTCTGCCGTTTCTATCGACGGCGATCGCGGAACAGGCGATCTTTCTTAGCAATCAGGCAAGCTATTGCGAGATTTTTCAAGCGATCAACCCGGACATCCCGGATCATTGCCGGGCCGAGTTGAATGATGATGATACATCTCTCGGCAAGACTCGCTCGATCCGAATCCACGGTGCGCAACAGGCCGCGAACAACGCCTCGAGATCCGTTTGGGCGGATACCGGGCCCCATGCGTTTGCGATGGCCATTCAGTTCGAGTTCGATTCCTCAAGACTGTCACCGGCTGCAATGTCGACGCTGGATCGTGTGGCTGCGGTGCTGAAGAGCGACTTGATGCAGGAAAAATCGATCGTGGTCGAGGGCCACACCGATGCCATCGGCACCGAAGTCTACAATCTCGGCCTGTCGACGCAGCGGGCTCTCTCGGTGCAGTTCTACCTGGTCGAGCAGCATCTTATCGACATCGATCGATTGCAGATTGCCGGCAAGGGAGAAGACGAGCTTTATGATGTGGCAAATCCCAAGGCCGCTATCAATCGACGCGTGGAATTTACCAATCTCGATAGCTGAATGTCGGGAAAGCTGAAGCGTTCTGTTTTGCTGTGGCGACGATGAAAAGGCAGCTCCGATGGCACCAAGACTAGGGCGAATGAGGCTGATCATCTTTTTTGGCTTCATCGCGGCAATGATGGCGAGGTTCGGGGTGGACAATCCTGTGATCGCCGACGGCAATCGGTCGACTTGCCCTTGGATCGTCCAACCTGACGAGGTGGAGAGTGGACAAGGAACGGGAATCGAGCACTACGAGATCCTGTTCACCGGTCGGATAACCGATGCGATCTTCTATGGCTTCACGGTGACCGACGATCACGTCGCTCGGCAATTGAATATCGATGCGACCATTCCGGACCTGACCCGGAATGGTCGCGCCTTGGAAGCCGTCGAACGGGACGGAACAATCGTTTACCGGCTATCGGCGGACACCATTCTTCCTCGGACGATCTATCTGCTTACCGCCGGCAGGTCGATGAAACGGCTGGAGATGATCGATGCCCGTATCGATCCCGCCCGTCCTATCGCCATCGGCATGCACACCCGCGGCGCCAGCGACTTCACCGGTCCCCTGCCGCATCGAACGGCCCCCGCGCGGGAAGTTCTAACGATCCCCCATAGCGACGATCCGAGTATCGTCCTCTCGTCCCTCGACCAGGATTTCCAACTCTGCGCCTTTCAGGTTTCCTGGAACTGAGCATGGGAGCAAAGGAACATAAAGAGCACAACTCTTGGCGATATTAACCTTGAAGTAGATGACTTGATGTTCACAGAGCACGGGCGTTGCGCTACCAAGCGTTATCCTAGCAGCTATCAGCGAAAAGCTCTGCATCATGTCCAGTTCGATTGTCGATGGAATTGCTTACCGAAGCAGTGATCCCGTGGCAGCAAGGCAGCCCTTGGTCCATTGCTATCATGACATCCAGGAACTGCCCGCATCGGCAAAAGCGTTACTCGAGGAGGAAGACGAAAGGCGCTTTTTCAACGGCCTTTCTTGGTATCGGGTCTTTTGCTACACCTGCCTCGATCAGGGTCAGCACCCAACCTTTTACGTCGCGGCATCCAGGGAGAATCAGGAGCAGCAGCTTATCCTGCCTCTTCTGACACCCCTTGGCCGTGCCGGGTCGGTTATCTCGGGCAGCCAGCTTGGACCGCAGACCTGCATGTCCATGACCAACTACCAATCCGCTCATTTCGGCCCGGTGACCAACACGGCCGGCAGCGATTGTGCCGAACTGCTCGATGGTCTTGCGACTCACTTGAAGGCTCAGCGTTTTTCGATTCTGGACTTCAATCATCTTGACCCGGCGATCCCCGCCAATGCGGCTCTGCAGGCGTCCTTCACGCGTGCCGGATTCAAAACATATGGTTATCCCGACGAGCCGATCGTTTTCGAGGATATCGCCGGGCGAAGCTATGCGGATTTCATGGGTGACCGTTCCGCAAAACTCCGGCGTAATATCCGTCGACTGAGAGCGAAACTGGAGAAGATCGGTCAGGTTCGTTTCGAGCTCATAAAAGGCGGGCAAGGCCTCGAGGATGGCATTCGAGACTATGAGGCCGTGCAAAAGGCAAGCTGGAAGAAGGACGAAGTCTATACTGATCACGTGCCGGCTTTGATCCGAGCCGCCGCCGATGCCGGAACGCTTCGCCTTGGCCTGCTTTATCTCGACGATCGGCCGGTCGCTACCGATTTGAGCATGCTTTCTGATGGCCATGTCACGGGAAAGAAGGGGCATTTTGATAATGAGATGCGTCAGCATCATGTTGGCGACGTACTGACTTCCTATATGCTCGAGCACCTGATTGATATCGACAAGGTCAGAAGCGTCGACTTCGGCAAGACGGCGGCCAGCTACAAGCTAAAATGGGTCAAGCAGCAGCGGCCACTGAACGGTTTTGTCGCCTTTCACCCAGCAACGGCCCAAGGGCAGCTCAGCCGGTTTCTCTTTCGATCCAAACAAATAGCCAGATCGCGATTGTCGGCGCTTAAACGGAAATTGCCTGTGAAGAGCTGAAGGACGTTCGGGTATTTTTTTTCGGGGTTGTTTACGAGCAGCGACAACTCAGGCTTCCTCGACAGTATTTCGCATCATAGTAGTTTTACATCCCGTTATCCGCCCCTCTAACAGGCGATATCGTTCCCAGCTTTCTCAATAAAGAATCCGAGCTGGTCTTCGCACAAGGCTTGGTGATCGATGACACCCATGCCTGCTTCATGAAGATAATTACGGCACGCATCATGCAACCGGCTGATCGCCGGAGAGGTGGACGTTTGCATGGGGTGGAACGGCAATATTCTCCAGGTGATGGGCGAGGATGACGATCTCGCCTATATGGTCCCGGAAGAGGGCAGCATCCTCTGGGAAGACACCATGTGCATCCCGTTCGGCGGCCCCAACCCGGACGGTGCGCACGAGTTCATCAACCACATCCTCGAAGCCGAGGTCCACGGGCAGATCGCAGCCGAGATCAAATATCCCTGCGCCAGTAAAGCCGCTATGACCTTCATTCCCGAAGAGGACCGTAACAACAGCTCGATCTATCCTTCCGACTAGACTCTGTCTCGTTGCGAGGTGGCGGTTTACGACCAGGAGATAGAGAAGCACTGGCTATGGTTCGGCTCAATGGTTTTGGTCAAAGAAAACCGGATCAGCTTTCAGGCGGCCAGAGACAGCGGGTAGCCTTGGCGCGAGCACTGGTCAAGCGGCCGAAAGCGCTGCTGCTGGACGAGCCGCTTTCCGCCCTGGACCGCAAGCTTCAGGAAGAAATGCACCTCAAGCTGGTGCGTCTCCAGCACGAAGTCGGCATTACCTTCATCATCGTGACCCATGACCAGGAAGAGGCGCTTTCCATGGCGGATCGCATCGCCGTCATGGATCAGGGCAACATGCTGCAAATCGCACCGCCGGACGAACTCTATGAGCGCCCGAACTGCCGAATGGCTTTCGAGATCGGCACGCCCTGCCACCTTATCCTCGACCCCGCTGACTGCCTGTTGCTGCGGGACAAGCCATAGCCGTCCGGATTCGGAAGCCCCGGATCTGGCGAAGCTTTACGCCGATGGCCGTAGACTTCCAATCATCAAGGCCTGCACCCCATTCCTGCGGGCCATGTGCCGAGCTTTCCGCAGGCCCTAATACCAAGTCACCTAGAAGCTGTTCCATCCCGCTCCCCCGCCCAACCACCCGATATGGTTGGGATCCTGCGGGTGGTTGGGCGGGGGAGTGGGGTGGGCCAGGTCAAGAGCCAGACGGGTTGGTATAATAGATCGATAGGACAGATGCGGTTTTGACAGGCCAAGCTTGCGCCTACATTGTTACAGAAAGGCTTTGTTGCATTGCTCGATGGTCAAAGAAGCGTCAACAATAAGGGAGACGGCGCTGTGAGCTACCAACCGCTTTCTGACGTCCGCAAATCACTTCGGGTCGACTGGTATCGCTGTCCCCTGGAAGCGGGAAAGCTGCGCGAGCTTTCAAAGCGCAGCGACCTGCAGGGCTGGTTTCAAGCCGGCGGACACCTGGCCTTGTTCGCTCTGACAGGAACGCTGGTCTATCTCTTCTGGTCGCAATCAAACTGGCTTGGATTCTTCGTCGCACTCTTCGCCCATGGGACGGTCGGAAGCTTCTATGTCGGTGTTGCCCCGCACGAGCTTGGCCACGGCACGGTGTTCCGCACCAAATGGCTCAACAAAGCCTTCATGTATCTGTTCAGTCTTCTGAGCTGGTGGGACCCTTTCGACTATGCCAGCAGCCACACCTATCACCACCGCTACACGCTGCATCCCGAAGGTGATCGCGAAAACCTGCTGCCGCTGCACCCGTCGACCGGAAAGACCTTTCTTCTGCAGCTGTTCACGGTCAACCTCCTGACGCAAAGGGGACGCACCTTCGGCAAGGGCGGGCTTATCTCAACCATTTTCGTCACCATCATGGGAGCCTTTGGCATCGTCGGCTCCGACGAAAGGCCGATCAACGAATGGCTTAAGGCCCTGCATGACGACCAGCCCGGTCAATATCGAAAGTCGATCTGGTGGTCGCGGGCGCTGCTGCTCTTTCACGGATCGGTGCTGGTGATCGCCATCATCACTGGGCTTTGGGTTCTGCCGCTTATCTTGACCTTCTTCCCCTTTACCGCGAATTGGCTCGCCTACTTTGTCGGCCTGACGCAACACTGCGGGCTGCGTGATAATGTTCCCGATTTTAGAAAATGCGTCCGTTCAATGACGCTCAATCCGCTGGCCGAATTCCTCTACTGGCGCATGAATTGGCATATCGAGCACCACATGTATGCCGGCGTCCCCTGCTACAACTTGAAGAAGCTACATCGCGAGGTCGCTCATGATATGCCCTCACCGCGCACGCTCAGGAGTGCCTGGCAAGAGATGCTCGAGACTTGGCGACGGCAGCAGTCCGAACCTAGCTATCAGTTCGACACACCCCTGCCGCCAACCGCAAAGACCGTCCGCGACGACACGCCGGATAAGCTGGAAAGCTCGATCGGAGACCTGGCGCCCGAGGGGTTGCGATAGGTCGGGAAGAAACAATAACGCCCAAGCTGGCCGTCGGTCGGGATATGACCAAGGACTGTCGACGACTCCGGTCGGGACCTAACAGCTCCCCTGTTATTTTCCTCCCCGCTTTTTCGGCGGCATGAGATCGGTGATCGTTCCTTCGAACATCTCGGCGGCGAAGTTGATCGTTTCGGAGAGTGTCGGGTGGGGGTGGATGGTGTGCCCCAGATCGACGGCGTCAGTGCCCATCTCGATGGCAAGCGCCACCTCGGCGATCAGGTCGCCGGCATTGGGACCGACGATGCCGGCGCCGACGACCTTGTCGGTCTCCTCGTCGAACAGCAGCTTGGTCATGCCTTCGTCACGACCGAGCGAAAGGGAACGGCCGCTGGCCGCCCAGGGGAAGACACCCTTGCCGATCTTTTTGCCGCTCGCCTTTGCCTCGTTCTCGGTCATGCCGACCCAGGCAACCTCGGGATCGGTGTAAGCAACGGATGGGATCACGCGGGCGTCGAAGGCGCGTTTGCGTCCGGCGGCGACTTCAGCCGCGACCTTGCCCTCATGCACCGCCTTGTGAGCGAGCATCGGCTGGCCGACCACGTCGCCGATCGCGAAGATATGCAGCTGGTTGGTGCGCATCTGCCGGTCGACCGCAATGAAGCCGCGCTCGTCCACCGTGACGCCTGCCTCGCTGAGGCCGATCTTCTTGCCGTTCGGGGCTCGCCCGACCGCCACCAGGATTTTATCGAAGCTGTCTTCGAACGTGCCGTCCGGGCCTTCGAAGGTTACCTTCAGGCCCTTCTTCTGGGCCTCGACCGCTGTCACCTTGGTCTTCAGCAGGATCTTCTCATAGCGCTTTTCGATACGCTTATGCAGTGGGCGAACGATGTCCTTGTCGGCGCCGGGAATGAGCTGGTCCATCAACTCGACCACGGTGATCTTGGAGCCGAGCGCGTCGTAGACGCAGGCCATCTCCAACCCGATGATCCCGCCGCCCAGCACCAGAAGCCGCTCGGGGATGCCGTCCAGCTCGAGCGCTCCGGTGCTGTCGATCACGCGCTCGTCGTCATGGGGAACGAAGGGCAGCTCGATCGGCTGCGAGCCGGCCGCGATGATGCACTGATCGAAGCTGATTTTTTTGACACCATCCTTGGTGTCGACGGCTAGAATGTTAGCGCCTTCGAACCTGCCGACACCCTCGGCCACCTGCACCTTCCGGCCCTTGGCCAATCTCTTTAGACCGCCGGTCAGCTTGTCGACCACACTTCCTTTCCAGTCATGCAACGCGTCGACATCCATTTTGGGCTTGCCGAAGTCGATGCCGAATTCATTCATTTCTTCGGCCTCAGTGATCACCTTGGCAGCGTGCAGGAGTGCCTTCGATGGAATGCAGCCGACATTGAGGCAAACACCGCCGAGGCTCGGATAGCGCTCCACCAGGACGGTCTTGAGACCGAGATCCGCAGCGCGGAACGCCGCCGTGTAACCGCCGGGGCCAGATCCCAAGACGAGAAGCTCCGCATGGTCGTCAGCGACGACGGGCTTGATTTGCTCGCTGCCAGCCGGCTTGCTTGCGCCGGCTTTTGGCTGTTCTGCGTTCGACACCTCCATGGTGAGAATAAGCGAACCCTTGGAGACCTTGTCACCTTCTACGACCTTGATCTCGACCACTTTGCCGGCCACCGGGGACGGCACTTCCATGGTGGCCTTGTCGCTCTCCAGCTCGACCAACGGATCTTCTTTGTTCACGGTGTCGCCAGCGGCAACCATGATGCCGATCACCGGGACATCCGAAAAATCCCCGATGTCGGGAACCTTGATTTCCGTCACTGCCATGTCGCCGCTCTCCTAAAGCATGATGCGGCGGACGTCGCCGAGCAGGTGTTTCAACGTGGCGCAAAAACGCGCGGCGAGTGCGCCGTCGATGGCGCGGTGGTCGTAGCTCAGCGATAAGGGCAGCATGTTGCGCGCCTTGAATTTCTTGCCGTTCCAAACCGGGGCCATCTTCGAGCGGGTGACGCCGAGGATCGCGACCTCCGGGGCATTCACGATCGGTGTGAACGACGTCCCGCCGATGCCGCCGAGCGACGAGATGGTGAAGGTGGCGCCCTGCATCTCCTCACTCTTGAGCTTGCCGTCTCGCGCTTTCTTGCTGAGGTCGCCCAGTTCCTTCGAAATCTCGATGATACCCTTGCGGTCGGCATCCCGGATTACCGGCACCATCAACCCGTTCGGCGTGTCGGCGGCAAAGCTGATGTGATAGAAGTATTTTCTTATCAGCTTGTCGCCGTCCGGGTGGATCGATGAATTGACCTCCCAATGCGTTTTGAGCGCCGAGACGCTCGCCTTGATCAGGAAGCTGAGGAGGGTGACCCGGTAGCCTTCTTCTTTGGCGGTTGTATCCAGTTCCTTTCGGTATTGATCGATCTCGGTAATGTCGGCCTCTTCATTGTGGGTGACGTGGGGCACGTTCAGCCATGAGCGGTGCAGCGCCGGTCCCGAGATCTTCTTGATGCGCGGCATCTCCACGTCCTCGACGTCTCCGAACTTGGAGAAATCGACCACAGGGACCGGAGGGATGCCCGATCCCTGGGAGGGACTGCCTTGCACCGAGGCGGCACCGCCCGGACTGTGCTGTTTAAAGAACGCGGTGATGTCGTCGCGGAGGATGCGGCCCTTGCGACCGCTGCCGGTAAGGGCACCGAGGTCGATGCCCAGCTCTCGCGCAAAGGCACGTACCGAAGGTGAGGCGTGCGCCTTGCCGAAGCTGGCTTCGTCCACCTTGGTCAATCCGCTGCCGGTGGCAGCGGCCGGCTGTTCCTCGGTCTTACTGGCGACCGCCGCCGGCGGCTGGGCTTCCGGCTCCTGCACGCCTTCGGGATGGGGGGCTTCCACCGGCGCTTTGGCGTCGCCGGCTTCGAGCAGAAGGATCAATGACCCTTGGGAAACCGTGTCGCCGGCGGCGACTTTGATTTCCTTGATCGTGCCGGTCACGGGCGACGGCACTTCCATGGTAGCCTTGTCGCTCTCCAGTTCGATCAGCGGGTCCTCTTCACGCACCTCGTCGCCGGTGGCGACCATGATTCCGATCACCGGCACATCCGAAAAATCGCCGATATCCGGCACCTTCACTTCGATCACAGGCATTTTCTTGACCTTTTCTGGAATGGGCCGGCTAGGCAGTGCGCGGGTTCGTCTTCTCGGGATCGATCCCGTATTTCTTGTAAGCCTTCTTGAGATCGGCGGCACTGATCGCCTTCTCCTCGAATAGCGCATAGACGGCAGACGCGGCGATATGCTCGGCATCCACCTCGAAATGGCGGCGCAGCGCCTTTCGGCTGTCGGAGCGGCCATAGCCGTCGGTACCAAGCACGTGAAACGCCTGCGGCACGAAGGCCCGGATCTGCTCGACATAATTTTTCATGTAGTCCGTAGCCGCAACCACCGGCCCCTTCGATGCCGCCAGCATCCGGGTAACATAGGCTTCGCGCGGTTTGCGGGCCGTAGGGTTCATCCGCCTCTCGCGCAACGAATCCTGGCCATCGCGGGCAAGCTCGTTGAAGCTGGTCGCGGACCAGATGTCGGCGGTGATGCCGAAATCCTCCTTCAGCATGTCAGCCGCTTTGATCACCTGCAGGAGGATGGTGCCGGAGCCCATCAGATTGACATGCTTTTTGCCGGGACGCGCCGTTTTCCTGAAGCGGTAGAGCCCCTTGATGATCCCATCCTCGACGCCCTTCGGCATATCAGGGTGCCCATAGTTCTCGTTCATGACCGTCAGGTAGAAAAAGACATCGTCCTGATCGACGAACATCCGCTTTAGGCCATGCTGTACGATCACGGCGACCTCGTAAGCGAAGGTGGGGTCGTAGCTGATGCAGTTGGGGATCGTGCCGGCAAGAATATGGCTGTGGCCGTCTTCATGTTGCAGACCTTCGCCATTCAGCGTGGTGCGTCCGGCCGTGCCGCCGACCATGAAACCACGCGCCCGGCTGTCGCCGGCGGCCCAGGCAAGGTCGCCTATTCGCTGAAAGCCGAACATCGAATAGTAGATGAAGAACGGTACCATGGGCACACCATGGACCGAGTACGCCGTGGCCGCCGCGATCCAGTCCGCCATGGCACCCGCCTCGTTGATGCCCTCCTGCAGGACCTGGCCGGACTTGCTCTCCTTGTAATACATGAGCTGGTCGGCATCTTCGGGTTTGTAGAGCTGGCCCTTGGTGCTGTAGATGCCGAGCTGGCGGAACATGCCCTCCATGCCGAAGGTGCGGCTTTCGTCGGGTACGATCGGTACCACATGCTTGCCGATTTTTTTATCGCGGCAGAGCGTGTTCA
Source organism: Geminicoccaceae bacterium (assembly GCA_965204405.1). GTDB lineage: Bacteria > Pseudomonadota > Alphaproteobacteria > Geminicoccales > Geminicoccaceae > JANQPX01. Next base: position 397,823 of record CBDBEN010000005.1, on the reverse strand, counting down.
GCACGCGGACGAATGCCATGGTGGTCGAAATCTGCCGCTCGCCCGTGGATTTCAAAAGCGCATCAAGGGCTGACAGCTCGGGGATCTCAAGCTTCGGGGTGTCCCGCCATTTGCGCACCGGGAAATCGCCGCCAAGCTGCTTTCGGTGGTTGTCGAGATATGCTTTTTGCTCCTTGGTCAGCGGAACATAAGGTGCCTTGGCAAGGTCCTTGTCATCCACCGGGATCTTGAAGCGGTCGCGAAAGGCGCGGAGCTGGTCCTCGGCCATTTTTTTCTGCTGGTGGGTTATGTTCTGGCCTTCGCCGGCCTCACCCATGCCGTAGCCTTTGACCGTCTTGACCAGCAGCACCGTCGGCTGCCCCTTGGTGCGGGAGGCGGCGTGCATGGCGGCGTAGACCTTGTGCGGATCATGGCCGCCCCGCTGCAGATGCCAGATGTCCTCGTCCGACATGTCTTCCACGAGCTTCGCGGTTTCCGGGTACTTGCCGAAGAAATGCTCTCGGGTATAGGCGCCGCCTTTCGACTTGAACGACTGGTAGTCACCGTCGACGGTTTCTTCCATCAGCTGGCGAAGCTTGCCTGACGTATCCTTCTCCAAAAGATCGTCCCAACCGGCGCCCCAGATCAGCTTGATCACGTTCCAGCCGGCACCTCGGAATTCACCCTCCAGTTCCTGGATGATCTTGCCGTTACCGCGCACCGGCCCGTCGAGGCGCTGGAGGTTGCAGTTCACCACGAAGATCAGGTTATCGAGTTCCTCCCGCGCGGCGAGGCTGATCGCGCCCAAACTCTCGGGTTCGTCCATCTCACCGTCGCCGAGGAAGGCCCAGACCTTGCGGTCGGCCATGTCGATCAGGCTGCGATTGTGCATGTATTTCATAAATCGCGCCTGGTAGATCGCAGACAGCGGCCCCAGGCCCATGGAGACGGTCGGGAACTGCCAGAAATCCGGCATCAGCCAGGGATGGGGATAGCTGGAAAGCCCCTCCCCGCCACATTCCACACGGAAATTGTCGAGCTGTTTCGCCGTAAGGCGGCCGCGCATGAAGGCGCGCGCATAGATGCCCGGCACCGCATGTCCCTGGAAAAACACCAAATCCCCGCCATGCCCATCCGTGCGGGAGCGCCAGAAATGGTTGAGCCCGATATCGTAAAGCACCGCCGACGACGCAAAGGACGCGATATGCCCGCCATATTCGGAACTGACCATGTTGCGCCGGACCACCATGGCCATGGCGTTCCAGCGGTTGATCGTCCTGATCCGCCATTCCAGCTCGGCGTCGCCAGGATGCCGCGCCTGCTGATCGGCAGGAATGGTGTTCTGATAGGCGGTGGTGGCGCCAAACGGCAGATTGGCACCATTCTCACGCGCCATCCGAACCGCCCGGTCCAACAGGAAATGTGCCCGATCGGTGCCATCACGGTCGATGACGTCTTCGATTGCGTCCAGCCATTCCTGGGTCTCGACAGAATCGAGGTCCTCGTCGTCGGTCATTCGGCACTCTCCGGCATTGAACGTCTATGACAAGTTGTCAGGCTAAAAGGCCACGATGCGGGCTCACCCTATAAGGCAACGCGGCCGGCCGTCCATACCAGCAGTTTCATCCTTCCGCGTAGCCCAACCCCCGGAGCCCCTCCTTGACCACGTCCAGGGAACTCGGATCGTCGATCGTCGCCGGCATTTTGTAGGCTTCGTTATCGGCAATCTTCACCATGATGCCGCGCAGGATCTTGCCGGAACGGGTTTTGGGGAGGCGATCGACCACGGTAACCAGCTTGAATGCGGCGACCGGTCCGATCTGCTCACGTACACGTTTGACCAACTCGCCTTTGATCTCGTCGTGATCGCGAGCGCAACCGGCATTGAGGCAGACGAAGCCTAGCGGCAGCTGACCCTTAAGTTGGTCGGTGACGCCGATGACCGCACATTCGGCTACGTCCGGATGCCCCGCCAACACCTCTTCCATACCGCCTGTCGACAGGCGGTGGCCGGCGACATTGATGACGTCGTCGGTACGCGCCATGATCGAGACATAGCCATCCTCGTCCTTGATGCCGGCATCGCCGGTTTCGTAATAGCCGGGGAAGGTGGCGAGGTAGGAACTCTTGAAGCGCTCATCGGCATTCCAGAGCGTCGGCAGGTTGCCCGGCGGCAGCGGCAGCTTGATCGCGATCGCGCCCAACTCGCCGGGGGCGGCTTCCCGGCCACTCTCGTCGAGGATGCGCACGTCGTAGCCCGGCATCGGCACGGTCGGTGAGCCCAGCTTGATCGGCAGCAATTCGATGCCGGCCGGATTGGCTGCAATCGACCAGCCGGTTTCGGTCTGCCACCAGTGATCGATGACCGGCAGGCCGAAGTTCTCCTGTGCCCAGATGATCGTGTCGGGATCGGCGCGTTCGCCGGCGAGATAGAGCGCCCTCAAGCCACTCAGGTCATATTTCCTGACATACTCGCCCCGCGGGTCCTCCCGCTTGATCGCACGGAATGCCGTGGGTGCCGTAAACAGCACCTTGACGTCGTACTCCTCGATCACCCGCCAGAATGTGCCGGCATCCGGCGTGCCCACCGGCTTGCCCTCGAACATCATGGTGGTGCAGCCCTTGAGCAGCGGCGCATAGGCGATGTAACTGTGACCAACCACCCAGCCGACGTCGGATGCCGCCCAGAAGACCTCACCCGCATCCACGTTGTAGATGTTCTTCATGGTCCAGTTGAGTGCCACCATATGGCCGGCATTGTCGCGAACCACGCCTTTGGGCTGCCCGGTCGTCCCTGATGTATAGAGAATATAGAGCGGGTCGGCCCCACCGACGGGGATACAGTCGGCCGGTGTCACGCCTTGCTGCGCCTCGTGCCAGTCGAGGTCACGGCCGGGGATCAGCTCGGCCTTCGCCTGGTCCCGCTGGTAGATGATGGTGACGTCGGGCTTGTGGGAGGAAAGCTCGATCGCCCCATCCAGCATCGGCTTATAGGGCACAACCCGGCCGGGTTCGATGCCGCAGGAGGCGGCAAGAATCGCTTTCGGCTTCGCATCGTCGATCCGGACCGCAAGCTCATTCGCGGCGAAACCGCCGAATACAACCGAGTGCACCGCGCCGATTCTTGCACAGGCCAGCATCGAGATCACGGCTTCGGGGATCATCGGCATGTAGATGATGACGCGGTCACCCTTGCCGACACCCTGAGTACGCAAGGCACCAGCCAGGTTCGCTACCAGGCCCTGCAGTTCGGCATAGGTGATTGTCCGTTTGGTGTCGGTAACCGGGCTGTCGTAGATGATGGCGTTCTGATCCGCCCTGCCGTTCTCGACATGGCGATCGACCGCGTTCCAGCAGGTGTTGCAGGTCGCGTCCGCGAACCAGCGATAGAACGGGGCAGCGCTGTCATCCAGCGCCCTCGACGGCGCCTTGATCCAGTCGATGTCCTCAGCCGCCTTCATCCAGAAGGCTTCCGGGTCATCCTGCCAGCTTTGATAGACATCAGCATATGTCGTCACGATTCTTGCTCCCCTTCTTACTGCCATTCGCCGTTCAACCTGCCGCCAGGCGATCTTTTTGCGGGTGGTTCTTATCGTTCAATCACCTGCGGCTTTCGGGATCGGCGGACGCCTCAAAGCGCAGTGTTGACCAGCTTATTGTATTTCCTCTCTCCCCAGCTTCTTCCTTGATCCGTATCAAGCTGCCTGCCCGGTGGCAATGAGATCCAGCAAGGTTTTGGCCGAGCTTAGAGTATCCGTGGCGATTTCGAAGGTAGCGCTGACGCTGCCACTTGCAAAAGCCCGTCGTCATGGCGGAAAGCGTCCGCAGCATCCCGACCGGTGACCTGAGCAATGGCACCTAGCACCACATCTTCTAATTGGAAACTTCTATCAAGAAATCGGTTTTCAGTCCCTTGTGGTGCCAATCCAAATCGCTATGTCCAACATGAATGAAGGCCAATGCCGTTGCGCTTGATAGGAGGAATACCGCTTATGCAAGATCTGAAAGGCCTGCTCGACCAGTTTCTGGGCCAGCCGAAGAGCGCTCATGACTCGGCCGCCAGTCCCGGCAAGAATTCAGGTAGCCCCGATCTGCAAGGCCTCCTCGGCGGCGTCGGCGGAGTCGCGGCGGGGGCCTTGGCAGGAGGCCTTGCCGGCATTCTTTTGGGAGGCAAGAAACCACGAAAGCTGGCGAAATCGGCCCTGAAAGTCGGCGGCGTTGCGCTCGTTGGCGGCCTTGCCTACAAAGCATGGCAAAACTGGCAGGCCAACAACTCGCCTGCAACAGCGACGAACGAGCCCCCTGCTTTGCCGCCCGGCGATACACCGTTCCTGCCGTCCACCCCGACCGGGCAGGAAGATTTGAGCCGCCGGCTCGTGCGGGCGATGGTCGCTGCCGCCAAATCGGATGGACATGTCTCCCCCGAGGAGCGCAGACGCATTGCTCAACAACTGGACGGGCTGCAGATCGGTGTCGAGGAGCGCGCATTTTTGGAAGACGAGCTCTCAGCGCCCCTGGATATCGATGCGATTGCGCGCGACGCCGCCAATCCCGAGCAGGCGGCAGAAATCTATGCAGCCTCGCTGCTAGCAATTGATCCGAACGGCGCCGCCGAACGCGGCTACCTCGCTATGCTTGCAGCACGCCTCAAGCTGGAGCCCGGGCTGGTCGAACATCTGCACGCCCAGACCGCTGCCATCGTCGAACCGGCTTGACCGGAGGCCGATGCACGATTGTTCCCCATCGTGCGGATCGGAGCACCGTCAGTTCAAACTTGCCCCTCGTCCAGCGTAGAATGCCATCGTCAAACAGGGTTGTTGGGGGCGGGACGGGTCCCATTGCTGGTGGTTTGGTTCATCTACTCCAGACTCTCATCATCGAGCCGTGCTACCAGCCCTCCACGCGATGGGAAGGCGCATGCTGAGACCGCAACGCCGTGACTTCAATACGCTCCAGACTGAAAATATCGTCTATCCCGGGCTCGTCGAGCTGCAAGCAACGCAGCATGAGGCCGAGACGGCGGCGGTTCTGGCGAGGCTCATTCTTGCTGTCTTTCAAGACTACTATACCCGTTCCCGACGGATTCCCTGGCTCGCCAAGAAGGCGTTTGAGCAGTGCGATTGGCTGAAGGCCGTCGAGCTCTCTCAAGAGCGCATCGCGATCTACGCGATCGCCGTGGATAAAACGGTCTCGCTCCTGAAACTGGCGATACGGGAGCGTCGGGTCGGCGAATTCTGGTCCGTTGTCGAAGAATGCTACAAGGACATATCGAAGGATCTTTATGAAGCGGATCTGGCCGAAGCGTTCCTTGCTTCGGTGCATCGTTCCGTGTTCGGAGATAGCTGGACGCCCAGCTCCTATGGCGACGTCGATCTCGATAAGAGAACAGGGAAGCAGAGCTTTGTCAGCTTGATCGAAGGGGACGGGCTTTTGACCCTGGATCAGGTTGCAATAGTGCTGGCAGCACCGGCACTGGACGCGCCATTCCGAAACCTCGCGGGCGATTGCGAGGCGGTAGCGGCGCGCGTCAACGAAGAGCTCGGTCTTGAGACCAGCGGCGGCGTTCTTGGGATCGACGTGGTTACGGCTGGCTTTTTTCGGAATCGCGCCGCCTATGTGGTCGGCGCTATCCGGTATCGCCGTGGACAGCACGAGATGCAATCGCCTCTGTCTCTGGCACTACTCAACGGTAGCGATGGCATCTATGTCGATGCGGTGATTCTCCGCGAGACCACGCTTCGCCATATATTTTCTTCAACGCTCGCTAATTTCCATGTGACCGTCACGGCCTACCACGAGCTTGTCGATTTTCTGTTCAAGCTCATGCCGACCAGGCCCAGAGGCATGCACTACTCGACTGTCGGCTACAACCATGTCGGCAAACGCGCGGTGATGGCTCAGGTGATCGATCCTGGCATCAGCGCCGACGAGCAGCTTGATCATGCGCCGGGACCACGCGGGAGCGTTGCGATAGGGTTCACCTCGCCGTCCCGGCACTACGTCCTGAAGGTCATTCGGGACCAGCCGACGGCAAGCTATAAATGGGATCGCTTTGATGGCGTCGAGTCGGTGCTGGATCAATATCGGCAGGTGCATGAGCTGAACCGGGCGGGCTCGATGCTCGACAATATTATCTATTCTAACGTGCTGTTACCGATCCCCTTGTTCGGCGAAGATCTGCTGCACGACTTGATCGCCGAAGCTCAGGGCACGGTCAGTCTTCACCGAAGCGAAGTGTTTTTTCGTCACCTGATCGTTCAGAGGAAACTGATACCGCTGCCTCTTTATTTAGAGAGCTGCAGCCAGGAGGCTGCTGAACTCGTGGTGATCCGGCTTGGCCAGTGTATTCGCAACAATGCGGCGACCAATGTGTTCAACAAGGATCTGGATGGCCGCAACTACGGCGTCACCACGCTTCGCTTCGTCAATCTTTTCGACTACGACGCGATTGAACCATTGACCGGAGTCAAGGTGCGCACCAACGCCGATCGCGAGGATGGGGAAGAGGACATCCCCGACTGGTTCTTCGAGGAAGGAACGGTGTTCCTTCCGGAAGAGCTGGAGCAGCATCTACGTCTGAACAACCGGGCACTTCGCCATCTGTTCCGAGAAGCTCATGGTGAACTCCTAACCGCGAGCTACTGGACCAGGATGCAGACAAGGCTTCGAGACGGTGCCGTCCCGAAGGTCCGAACCTATCCACGTACGACCCAGCTTAGATCGATCGGCTAGACTGTCTTACCTCTTTAGGTTGCGAATAGGGATGAGCCCTCGTGTGCCCTTAACCGAGAAGGTGTGCAGGATCGCGTCCGGGCGATAGCGGCGACCAGCCGGTTGGCGTTGGTGTGACCATGATATTTTAGCACCTCGTTGGCCAGGATTGATCTGCATCAAGGAACGTCTAGCTGCATCGCAGCATTATAATCTCATGATGCCTGATTAAATGGTGTGATTATAAATACCTGATATCAAAATTTCTACTGCTGCAATGCAACATAGAGATTTTCTTGGCTTTGAAACCGACCGTCCGATCAGGCAGGCATCAAGTTGTTTGGAAAGGCAAGGCAGGGAAAAGCCGTGCTCCCCAATTGCTATTGATCAATGCCTTCGAGGCCCTGAGCCGTGACCGGAATTGATTGGGAGATCATCAATGCCGACGATGCTTCAGCAACGTGAAACGGTCATACGTCAGCAGCCGTCAACGCAACGGACGAATGGGCATGCAAAGGCAGCGTCCAAGGATAGCGCTGTCGAAAAGGCGGCGCCGAGAACTCACTTCAATGCTGCAGAAGCCCAATCGATGCCCGGCTTCTATGGCACCCAGGCTCTGGATCGCGCCTTCAAGGCCAATCTGGCGAGGCTAACCAACGGAATAAGCCCTGCAGGCATGGCAGCGCTCTATGTCGATTGGCTGGCTCACCTCGCTCTATCACCGGGCAAGCAGGCGCAGCTCATGGAAAAAGCAGCGCGCAAGAGCGCACGGCTGGCGTTGCATGCCGGCCATATGGCAACCCAGCCGGATGCAGCGCCCTGCATCGATCCCTTGCCGCAGGATCGGCGCTTCAGCAGCGAGCGTTGGCAGCAATGGCCATACAATCTGATCTATCAGTCGTTTCTCTTGACCCAGCAGTGGTGGCACAACGCAACAACCGACATCGACGGCCTGTCAGATGGGCGTGAGCGGGTCATCGCGTTCGTCGCACGGCAAATGCTGGACCGATATTCGCCGTCCAACGGACTCTGGACCAACCCCGACGTCCTGCAAAAGACCTTGGAACAGGGCGGCATGAACCTGTTGCGCGGCGCGCAGAATTTCGTGGAGGACTGGCAGCGGACGATCGCTGGCCGGAAAGCACCGGCGAGCGGTGATTTCGAGGTGGGAAGAAACCTGGCGATGACCTCCGGCAAGGTCGTCTACCGCAACCGGCTGATCGAGCTGATCCAATATGCGCGCACAACCAAGGAGGTTCACGCCGAGCCCATCCTGATCGTGCCGGCCTGGATCATGAAATACTACATATTGGACCTGTCACCCGAGAACTCGCTGGTCAAGTATCTGGTCGACCAAGGCCATACCATCTTCATGATCTCCTGGCGGAATCCTACTTCCGAGGACCGCGATCTCGGTATGGAGGACTATAGAAAGCTCGGGCCAATGGCCGCCCTTGATGCAATCTCGGCGATCGTTCCCGACCGGAAGGTCCACGCCGTCGGCTACTGCCTTGGCGGCACGCTGCTCTCGATCGCTGCTGCTGCCATGGCGCGGAATGGCGATGAGCGGCTCGCCTCGATGACCACATTGGCGACGCAGGTCGATTTTACCGAAGCGGGCGAGCTGATGCTGTTCGTCAATGACAGCGAGGTCTCATTCCTGGAAAGCATGATGTGGGATCAGGGCTTTCTGGATGGCGCGCAGATGGCGGGGGCTTTTCAGCTTCTTCGGTCCAACGATCTGATCTGGTCCCGCCTGGTCCAGGATTATCTGCTCGGCGAGCGCCAGGGCATGAACGATCTGATGGCCTGGAACGCCGATCTCACACGCATGCCCTATCGCATGCATTCCGAATATTTGCGCGGCCTGTTCCTCAACAACGATCTTGCCGACGGCCGCTATCTCGCGGATGACCGGCCGATCAATCTCGCTGATATCCGAGTGCCGATTTTCGCGGTCGGCACGGTCAAGGACCACGTGGCGCCCTGGCGCTCGGCCCACAAGATCACCTTCCATCCGGCGACCGACGTCACCTTTCTCCTGACCAGTGGCGGCCACAATGCCGGCATCGTCAGCGAACCCGGTCATCCCCGGCGAAGTTACCAGATCGCGACCAAACATGCCGGCGACGTCTATGTCGATCCGGATAGCTGGCAGGCGAGCGTGCCGGAAAAGGAAGGCTCCTGGTGGCCGGAATGGCAGGCCTGGCTGGCTGGACAATCAAGAGACTTGGTCACGCCGCCCACGATGGGCGCGCCGGATAAAGGCTACCCGCCCTTGGTCGACGCGCCCGGAACCTACGTGCTGCAAAAATAGAGAATGCCTCGGGACGAAAAGCATGTTCACATTGGAAGGCAAGAAGGGGCTGGTGGTCGGTATCGCCAACGAACACAGCATCGCCGCCGGCTGCGCCCGCTCCTTTCGCGAGGCCGGCGCCGACCTTGCGGTCACCTATCTTAACGATAAGGCCAGGCCTTACGTCGAGCCTGTTGCGAGGGACCTGGAAGCGCCAATCCTCATGCCGCTCGACGTCGAGGATGGCGAGCAGCTTGATGCGTTGTTCGAGGCGATCCGCAAGCGTTTCGGCAGGCTCGATTTTCTGCTGCACTCGATCGCCTATGCCCCGATCGGGGATCTGCATGGCCGCGTGGTCGATTGCACCCGAGAAGGCTTCGGCCGCTCCATGGATATTTCCTGTCACTCCTTCATCCGCATGGCTAAACGCGCCGAACCCCTGATGACAGGAGGCGGTTGTCTGCTGACGGTCAGCTATTACGGTGCTGAAAAGGTGGTCGATCACTACAACATCATGGGACCGGTCAAGGCAGCACTGGAAGCGACGGTGCGCTATCTCGCCGCCGAACTCGGTCCGGATGGCATCCGCGTCAACGCACTCTCGCCCGGTCCGCTGATGACCCGCGCCGCTTCCGGAATCAAATATTTCGATGAGCTGATCGACGAGGCCAGGGAACGCGCCCCGCAACGACGTCTGGTGACCATCGAGGATGTCGGCGCCATGGCGGCAGGTCTGGTCAGCGATGCCGCGAAGAACGTCACCGGCAATATTTCTTATGTCGATGCCGGCTATCACGTGATGTCCTGAGGTGCCGTGATGGAGATGATCGAAAACCGAACCTTCGACGAACTCGAGGTCGGTGCTTCCGCCAGTCTGGTACGCACGCTGACGGCGGAGGACATCGAGCTGTTCGCGGTGATGTCCGGCGACGTCAATCCCGCCCATGTCGATGAGGAATTCGCAAAATCGGACATGTTCCATGAGGTGATCGCCCATGGCATGTGGGGTGGTTCGCTGATCTCGACCGTGCTCGGCACGCAGCTGCCGGGGCCGGGCACCATCTACCTCGGTCAGACCTTCAGGTTTCGGCGCCCGGTCGGGATCGGCGATACCGTTACGGTCAAGGTAACCGTCGCTCTGAAGGAGGCGGACAGGCACCGGGTGACGCTCGATTGCGCTTGCCTCAATCAAGCGGGCGAGGTGGTGATCGACGGCAAGGCTGAGGTCATCGCACCCACCAATAAAATCAGGCGAAAGCGCACCATCCTTCCGGAAGTGCATCTCTTTGAGCGGGGCGCTCGCTATCAGCAGCTGATCGCGCTCACCCGCGAGCTCGAGCCGGTGACCACCGCCGTCGTCCATCCGACCGATACCGCCTCGCTCCTAGGTGCTATCGAAGCGGCGGAGGAGGGGCTGGTCCTGCCGCTGCTGGTTGGGCCGGAACATAAGATCAGAGCTGCCGCCGAGCAGGCGGGCGTCGATCTTTCGGCCTACCGACTGGTCTCCACCGAGCATAGCCACGCGGCCGCTGCGAAAGCCGTCGAGCTGGTGCGTGCCGGCGAGGCGGAGGCCTTAATGAAGGGCGCGCTGCATACCGACGAGCTGATGGAAGCAGTGGTCGACAGGAATACCGGCCTGCGCACCGAGCGTCGCATGAGCCATGTCTTCGCGATGGACGTGCCGGCCTATCCGAGGCCTCTGTTCATCACCGATGCGGCAATCAACATCGCCCCCGACCTCACCGCCAAACGCGACATCGTCCAGAACGCGATCGACTTCGTTCAAGCAATCGGCATCCAGCAGCCCAAGGTCGCGATCCTCTCCGCGGTCGAGACGGTGTCGCCCGAGATCCCCTCGACCCTCGATGCCGCAGCCCTTTGCAAAATGGCGGACCGCGGGCAGATCACCGGCGGCATCGTCGATGGGCCGCTTGCCTTCGACAACGCGATCTCGCCCGAGGCTGCAAAGACCAAGGGGATCACCTCGCCGGTTGCCGGTCTCGCCGACATTCTGGTGGCGCCGGATCTCGAAGCCGGCAACATGATGGCCAAGCAGCTCGATTATCTCGCGGGCGCCCAGGGTGCCGGCATCGTGCTCGGCGCCCGCGTGCCGATCATCCTCACGTCGCGCGCCGATAAGACGCTCACCCGTATGGCTTCGGCCGCCGTCGCCTTGTTGCTGGTGCGTCACCGAGAAAGGGCAAGGCTATGACTGACGCGATCCTGGTGCTGAACGCCGGCTCCTCCAGCCTGAAATTCGCCTTGTTCGAGGCCGATAGTCTGGACCGGCTCTACCGGGGCCAGGTCGAGGATATCGGCGCTGACGCCAAGCTTAAGGTGGTCGACGCCGACGGCGACCTTTTTGCCGAGCGGGCCTTGCCGGAAGCCTCGAATCATGGAGCAGCGCTCGCGCACCTGATCGAGCGCAAGGAAGCGAGGCTCGGCCATATTCGCTTTGTCGCGGCCGGACATCGCGTGGTGCATGGTGGCGAGCGCTTCGCCGGCCCAGCTATGATCGATGCCGAACTGCTGGCCTATCTGCACGAGCTTTCACCGCTGGCACCGCTGCATCAGCCCCATAATCTCGCCGCCATCGAGGCGGTGGCACGGCAGCAGCCGGACCTGCCGCAGGTCGCCTGTTTCGACACGGCTTTTCACCGCACCCAGCCCGAGATCGCTCAGGCCTTCGCCTTGCCGCACAAGCTGACCGAAAGTGGTATTATTCGCTACGGTTTTCATGGGCTTTCCTATGCCTATATCGCAAGTGCCCTGCCCGATATCCTGGGCAAGCCTGCCGAGACGAACCGCGTCGTCGTCGCCCATCTCGGCCATGGGGCCAGCATGGCGGCGCTGCGGGGCGGGCGAAGCATTGCGGCCACGACGGGATTTACCGCGCTGGAAGGCCTGCCCATGGGCAAACGTTCCGGCAGCCTCGATCCGGGCATCGTCCTCTACCTGATGCAGGAGCAGGGCATGGATGTGGATGCGGTGACCGATCTCCTCTACCGCCGATCGGGCCTGCTCGGTGTTTCCGGCATCAGTGACGACATGGAAGAACTGCTGGCAAGCGACGATCCGCAAGCCAAGAAGGCGATCGATCTCTTCGTCTATCGGATCGGCCGGGAACTCGGTTCGCTCACAGCAGCACTCGGCGGTCTGGATGCGTTGGTGTTCACCGGCGGCATCGGCGAGCATGCGGCACCGATCCGCAAACGGGTCTGCGAGGACGCGGCATGGCTTGGCCTCCGCCTGGACCCTGCTGCCAATGACGCCGGCAAGCAGAGAATCAGCGATGCCGACAGCCGCGTTTCGGCCCTGGTCATACCGACAAACGAGGAGCGCGTGGTCGCAGGCGACACCAAGAGACTCATCATGCAACGCACCTGAGCAGGCCCAGAAGAACAGATTCCAGATCACGAGATAGCTTCTCTCAGACGATCGAGAACACTCATGGCAAAGAATAAGAACCGACTTCTCACCGTTATTGTCCTTGCCGCTGTCGTGCTCGGCGGCGGGTACGCCTTTGTGCAAGGGCAACGGGGCAACGGGCTCCCCGAAGGTATCGCCGCCGGCAATGGCCGGCTCGAGGTGGAGGAGATCCACGTCGCCGTCAAATATGGCGGCCGGGTCGACGAAGTCCTGGTTGACGAGGGCGACCTAGTCGAGGCGGGCGATGTTCTGGCGCGTCTCGATACTGCCGAGCTCGATGCGAATTACGATCGCGCCCTGGCGGAGATTCATCAGGCTGAAGAGTCGGTTGCCGGTGCCGAAGCGCTGATCGCCCAGAGGGAGAGCGAGCTCAACTTTGCCGAGCAGGAGCTTTCTCGCGCGTCCACCCTGTTACAAAGGGGCCATACTTCCCAGGAGACGGTGGAGCAGCGCCAGACCCAGAGGGACACATCAGCCGCAACCGTTCGTGCCGCCAAGGCCGAGTTTGCCACCGCCAAGGCCAGGGTGCGGTCGGCGGAGGCGGCAGCGCTGCAAATCCAAGTACAGCAGGACGAGGCGACGATCCGGGCGCCCCGGCTGGGACGAGTGCAGTATCGCCTGGCCGAGCCCGGCGAGGTGCTCGCCAATGGTGCTCGCGTCGTGACGCTTCTGGATCTCACCGACGTCAGCATGACGATCTTCCTGCCGACCTCCGAGGCCGGTCGCGTCGCATATGGCGCCGAAGCCCGTCTTCAACTGGATGCCGCTCCTGAATATGTGATCCCGGCGGCGGTATCGTTCGTCGCCGCCAACGCTCAATTCACGCCAAGGGAGGTCGAAACCCGAAGCGAGCGCGACAAGTTGATGTTTCGGGTCAAGGTCAAGATCGATCCCGACCTGCTGCTGCAATACATCGATCTGGTGAAGACCGGCCTTCCGGGTGAAGCCTATGTCAGCCTGACTTCGGATCTCGCCTGGCCGGAGCAATTCGCCGTTAACCTGCCGCCGCGATCCGAGGGATGAGCAGCACGGCCGCCTTGTCGGTTCGCATCCGCGCGCTCAGCCATGCTTATGGCGAGACGAATGCGGTCGACGACGTCACGCTCGATGTGCCGGCCGGCAAAATGGTGGGGGTGATCGGGCCTGATGGGGTCGGCAAGTCGACCTTGCTAGGGTTGATCGCCGGTGCGCGAAAAATCCAGACCGGCAGTATCGAGGCGTTCAATGGCGGGATGAACGACAAGCAGCACCGCCGCGCGATCTCGCCGCGCATCGCCTATATGCCGCAAGGGCTGGGCAAGAACCTCTATATGACGCTCTCGGTTCGTGAGAACCTGGACTTTTTTGGACGTTTGTTCGGCCAGGACCATGCCGAGAGAGCGCATCGCATAAAAGATCTCACCCGCAGCACCGGCCTCGATCCGTTCGTCGACCGTCCCGCCGGCAAGCTTTCCGGCGGCATGAAGCAAAAGCTCGGGCTTTGCTGCGCGCTGATCCACGATCCCGATCTTTTGATCCTGGATGAGCCGACCACAGGCGTTGATCCGCTCTCCCGCCGCCAGTTCTGGGGCCTGATCGAGCGCATTCGCGAGGGCCGACCTGGCATGACCATCCTGGTCGCGACAGCTTATATGGACGAGGCCGAAGGCTTCGACTGGCTGGTGGCGATGAACCAGGGCAAGGCGCTGGCGACCGGCAGCCCCGCTCAGCTGTTGGAGGTGACCGGTGCTGACGGGCTGGAGGCTGCGTTCATTGCGCTGCTGCCGGAAGACCAGCGCCGCGGCCACCACGAGCTGACGATACCTGAGCGCCAAAGCCGGGACGGTGAGCCGGCAATCACCGCTGATGGGCTGACCCGGAGCTTCGGTGACTTCACCGCGGTTGACCATGTCAGTTTTCGCATCGAGCGTGGCGAGATCTTCGGTTTTCTAGGCTCCAATGGCTGCGGCAAGACCACCACCATGAAGATGCTGACCGGCCTTTTGCCCGCATCGGAAGGCATGGCCACATTATTCGGCAAGCCGGTGGACGCCCAGGATCTGGAGAGCCGAAAGCGCGTCGGCTACATGTCCCAGAGCTTCTCGCTCTATGGTGAGCTCACTGTCCGGCAAAACCTCGAGCTGCATGGTCGTCTGTTTCATCTCGGCACCGAGCGCATCCGGGAACGCATGGATGAACTCGTCCCCGCCTTCGGCCTCGCCTCCTATCTCGACGAGCCAGCGTCAGGCTTGCCGATGGGGGTGCGTCAGCGGCTGTCGCTCGCCGTCGCGATCATCCACGAGCCGGAGATGCTGATCCTGGACGAGCCCACCTCCGGCGTCGATCCGATCGCCCGCGACGGTTTTTGGGAATTGCTGATCGATCTCTCGCGCAATCGCGGCGTCACCATCTTTATCTCGACCCATTTCATGAACGAAGCCGAGCGCTGCGATCGCATCTCGCTGATGCATGCAGGCCGAGTGTTGGCCAGCGACACGCCGGCGGCATTGATCGAAGCCGTGGCCGCACCCAGCCTCGAAGAGACGTTTATTTCCTATTTGGAAGAAGCGACCGGCGAACCGTCGGTGGATGCAACGAGGCCGACGGAGCACGAGGTGATGTCACCTTTGCCAACAACCGCCGCTTCTGCCGGCGGCAGCTTCAGCATTCGCCGCCTGTCCGCCTACAGCCTGCGCGAGTCGATGGAGCTCTTGCGGGATCCAATCCGCCTGACCTTCGCACTGCTCGGCACCGCTATCCTGATGCTGGTGTTCGGTTATGGCATCACCTTCGACGTCGAAAAGCTGACCTTCGCCGCCCTCGATCAGGATCAGAGCCAGGAAAGCCAACGCTATCTCGAAGGGCTTGCGGGTTCCCGCTATTTCATCGAACAGTCGCCGCTGCAAAGCCATTTGGAGATGGATCAGCGTCTGCAAAGCGGCGAGATCGTGGTGGCCATCGAGATCCCGCCAGGCTTCGGCAAGGCCGTTCTGCGCGGCGAGGCGCCGGAAATTGGAGCCAGGATTGATGGCGCGATGCCCTTTCGCGCCGAGACCGTGAACGGCTATCTTCAGGGCCTGCATCTGAATTATCTGACCAATCTTGCGCTCACCACCTACGGTTCGGCACCGGCTCTGTTGGCTGCCGACATCAAGCCGCGCTATCGCTACAACCAGGATTTTCAGAGCATCTTCGCCATGGTGCCGTCGGTGATCGCTCTGCTTTTGGTGCTGATTCCAGCGATCCTGATGGCGCTCGGTGTAGTGCGTGAAAAGGAGCTGGGCTCGATCACCAATCTCTACGTCACCCCGGTGACCCGCACCGAGTTCCTGCTCGGCAAGCAGTTGCCCTATGTCCTGGTCGGTGTCATCAATTTTCTCGTTCTTACCGCCATGGCCATCATGATCTTCGGCGTGCCGGTGCGTGGCAGTTTTTTCGCGCTTTGCCTCGGCGCCATTCTCTACGTAACAGCCACGACCGGCGTCGGGCTGGTGATGTCGTCCTTTACAAAGACCCAGATCGCCGCCCTATTCGGCACCGCGATCGCCACGATCCTGCCAGCAACCCAATTCTCCGGCATGATGCAGCCGGTATCGTCCCTCGAGGGCGGTGCCTACGTCATCGGCCAGGCCTTTCCCATGAGCTACTTCCTCAGCATCAGCGTCGGGACCTTTACCAAGGCCTTGGGTTTTATAGAGCTGCGGAACGACTTCTTCGCCCTCGCGATCTTTTTTCCGGTACTCACCACCCTCGCTGTCCTCCTCCTTCGTGATCAGGAGCGCTGACCGTGCAGCGCCTTGCCAACATCTATCGCCTCGGCGTCAAAGAGCTGTTCAGCCTGCGCTACGATAAGGTGCTGATGGCATTGATCATCTGGTCTTTCACCTTCTCGATCTACAGTGCAGCGAGCGGCATCTCCCACGATCTGAACAATGCCTCCATCGCCATCATCGACGAGGATCGCTCACAACTCTCCGCCCGGATCCAGGATGCCTTCCTGCCGCCGCATTTCAGCGAGCCGGTTCCGATCTCCTTCGATCAGATCGACCGCGGCATGGACACGGGCCGCTACACCTTCGTGGTCGTCATTCCGCCAAGCTTCGAGGCCGATCTGCTCGCCGGTCGTCAGCCGGAAATCCAGGTGGACATCGATGCGACCGCAATGATGCAGGCCGGCATCGGCGAGGGGTACATCAATAATATCCTGGCCATGGAGATCACCGATTTCGCCGAAGTGCGCGGTGTCGACCTTCCCGTCGGTCTGGTGACGCGTTTCGCGTTCAACCCCAACCTCACCAGTTCGTGGTTCACCAGCGTCATGGAGATCATCAACAACGTCACCGTCCTCTCGATCATCCTGACCGGGGCCGCGCTGATCAGAGAACGCGAGCACGGCACCGTCGAGCATCTTCTGGTGATGCCGCTGTCCGCCTTCGAGATCATGATGGCCAAGGCCTGGGCTAATGGCCTGGTGATCCTGATTGCCGTCGCCTTCTCTTTGACAATTGTGGTGCGCATCCTTCTTGGCGTACCGATTGCCGGTTCGATCACACTCTTTCTCGCAGGTGCCCTCCTCTATCTCTTCTTCGCGACGGCACTCGGCATCTTCCTCGGCACCATCGCCCGCTCCATGCCGCAGTTCGGCCTTTTGTTCATGCTGGTGGTGCTGCCGATGAACCTGCTCTCGGGCGGCGAGTCACCCCTCGAGAGCCAGCCTGAAGCGCTCAGCAGCTTCATGCAGCTGGTCCCGTCCACCCATTTCGTAAGTTTCGCTCAGGCGATCCTGTACCGCGGCGCCGGCCTCGACATCGTCTGGCCGGATTTCCTCGTGGTCGCCGGAATCGGCGTGCTGTTCTTCGCCATTACCGCGATTCGCTTTCGAAAAAGCATCGTGACCATGGGATCATGAGTGTCGGTCATGGAGCATGAAACGATCACCGATACCGCATGCAAAGACCGGGCGATGACAGCAGCCTCGAACCAGAACCGTGCGTGGCATGCGGCCGATGTCAACGACGCCTTGGCCGCACATCACAGCGGTCTAAACGGATTGACCGAGGCAACAGCTCGCGAGCGTTTTGCGACCTTCGGCCCCAACCGCCTGCCGGCACCGAAACGACGGGGGGCTTGGTTGCGGTTTCTGGCACAGTTCAACGATGCGCTGATTTACCTGCTGCTTGTAGCCGCCATCATCACGGCGGCGCTTGGCCATGGGATCGATTCGGGCGTCATCCTCGCTGTCGTTCTCGTCAACGCCGTCATTGGTTTTGTCCAGGAAGGCAAGGCCGAGAAAGCGCTCGACGCGATACGCAATATGCTTGCCCCGAAGGCGAGCGTGATCCGAGGCGGCCAAAGAAAAACGGTCGCCGGTGATGAGGTGGTACCCGGTGACATCGTCCTGATCGAGGCAGGCGACAGGGTGCCGGCCGACCTCAGACTGATCGAAGCGAACGGGCTCAAGGTTGACGAGGCGGTACTCACCGGCGAGTCGATGACCGTGGACAAAGCCATCGCTGCGGTCATCCCACAGGCACCGCTCGGCGATCGTACGTCGATGGCGTTCAGCGGAACGCTGGTGACCTATGGTCAGGGAAGCGGCCTCGTGGTCGCAACCGGTTCGCGAACCGAGATCGGCCGGATAAGCGGCATGCTGACCGACGTCACGAAACTCGAAACGCCGCTTTTGCGCCAGATGAACGCGTTTGCGAAATGGATCGCCGCGGCCATTCTCGCGGTTGCCGCCCTGGTCCTTGCGTTTGGCCTGCTGGTGCGCGGTTATGGCTTCTCCGAGATCTTCATGGCGGTCGTTGGCCTCTCGGTCGCCGCCATTCCCGAAGGCCTGCCGGCAATCCTCACCATCACTCTCGCGATCGGCGCGCAAGGCATGGCACGCCGCCATGCCCTCATTCGACGTTTGCCTGCGATCGAGACCTTGGGATCTGTCTCGGTCATTTGCACGGACAAGACCGGTACACTGACGCGCAACGAGATGACCGTCGCGTCGATCGCAATCGCCGGCCACTTGTATGAGGTAAGCGGTACTGGCTACGCACCCAAGGGGGTGTTTTCGCTGCATGGCGAGGACATCGATGCGGCGAAAGAGGAGAGGCTCCGCACCTTAACCCGCGCAGGTCTCCTGTGCTGCGATGCAGGCTTGCGGGAATGTGACGGTCAGTGGCAGATCGATGGCGACCCGATGGAAGGCGCCCTCCTGGTGGTCGCCGCAAAAGCCGGGCTCGATCCTGCGGCGGAACGGCAGGCCTGGCCACGCCTCGACACCATCCCCTTCGACTCCCGCCACCAGTTCATGGCCAGTCTGCATCGAGGTCCGAGCGGCAATGCCATCATCGTCGTCAAGGGAGCGCCCGAGCGCATCATCGCGATGTGCAGCCATGAGCGCGCACCTGAAGGCGATCGAGCCATGATCTCCGACCAATGGCTGGCCGACATCGAGAGCATCGCATCGCGTGGCCAGCGTGTTCTGGCGATCGCTACCAAGACCACCGGCGCGTCGACGACGCAAATCGGCTTCGATGAGGTCGAGAGTGGGTTGACGCTGCTGGGTCTCGTCGGCCTGATCGATCCACCGAGGGAGGAAGCGGTCGCTGCGGTCAAGGCCTGCCGGGATGCTGGCGTTCAGGTCAAGATGATCACCGGCGATCACGCGATCACCGCCGCCGCCATCGCCCGCGAGCTGGGTCTGGAAAACCCATCCCATGCACTGACGGGAGTCGAGCTCGACCTGCTCGATGACGACACCCTTCGCAGTCGCGTCAGGGACACGTCCGTCTTTGCGCGCACCAGCCCGGCACATAAGCTGCGGCTGGTCGAAGCCCTTCAGGCCGAGGGTATGATCGTCGCCATGACGGGGGACGGCGTCAATGATGCGCCGGCGCTGAAACGCGCCGATGTCGGCATCGCGATGGGGCAAAAGGGCAGCGAGGCGGCGAAGGAAGCATCCGAGATCGTGCTGGTCGACGACAACTTCGCTACGATCGCCGATGCCGTGCGTGCCGGGCGCACGGTGTATGACAACATCAAAAAGGCCATTCTCTTTATTCTGCCAACCAGCGGCGGCGAGGCGCTTGTCCTGATCGGCGCGATCTTGCTCGGCACGACATTGCCGATCACGCCGGTCCAGATCCTCTGGGTCAATATGGTGACCGCGGTAACCCTTGGTCTGGCGCTGGCGTTCGAGCCGAGTGAGCCTGAGGTCATGCGCCGCCCGCCGCGTGCCGCTAACGAACCCATCCTCTCCCGTTTCCTGATCTGGCGGACTGTCTTCGTCTCAATCCTGTTCATGATCGCCATCTTCGCCCAATTCGCCCTGGCGAAAGCTGAAGGTATCGGCACGGACGAAGCGCGCACGGTCGTGGTCAACACCCTGGTGGTGCTTGAGATTTTCTATCTGTTCAACGTTCGCTATCTCAGCACCTCGTCAATCACCTGGAGGGGCGTGCTCGGCACACCAGCGGTACTAGCATCGGTCGGGGCGGTGATCCTGCTGCAGCTCTTGTTCTCCTATGCTCCCTTCATGGCCGTACTCTTCAACGCGCGTCCGATCAGCATTGGACAAGGTGTCCAGATCATTGCTGTCGGCGTGGTTTTGCTGTTTGTGATCGAGATCGAGAAACGGCTCTATGGACGGTTAAACGGGCGGTCCGACCGCCCCGATCACTGATCAGCATTGAGATCGCATGGTCGAGTTGGCCGCATTCGTTGCGCGCCGGTTAGACTCCGGACGACATTCGCTCAAGCTCGAGGCATCAAATCTGGAGAGCAGCGAACGCCTGAAAATCTCCTCCTTCTGCCGAAAGGCACGGTGTGCGTGCAGCAGTTGGGCTATGTTCATCCGATGTGGTGCTCCCCACGACCATCGATCCCGAGATCGAAGCCTGTCTTGAGCGCTTGCAGCTATGGATGGTTCGCGATGCCGCTATCTTGGCGCTGCTCGATGTCGAACGGGACAGACAATGATGCCGAGTTGCCAAACCGATGGGTTAAGCCTTCCTACATACTACCGGTTACACGAGGTTGTTTGTCAGAAGCGGCAAAGGGACGGTGAGTGGCACCGCCTCATCGATCAAGAAAAATTAAGACTAATTGCGCGAGATCAAGGTTTGCTTAGGAGATGGCCGTTAGCATTCCTGACCATGTCAAAATGGAGATGCAGCCATGACGAAGCCAACCGTGACCTCAACACAGGATATTTACCCTAAGATGATGCCGCCCGAGTGGCAGCAGGCCTATCTCGAAGGTATGAGCACTGCCAGCACCACTTGGCTGGACTTCATGGGAGAACGTTTTCACGCTTACGCCCACGTGATCGACGACATCAGCCATTGCCATGATCTCAACGAGGCATGGAGGATTCAATCGACGTTCGGACAGGAGACAGCCAAAGCTTATACCGAGCAGGCGGCCAAACTCGGCGGCATGGTCCTGAGAGTGACTAGCGGCGACAACGAAGAAAAAACGTCAAAATAAACGACCCTGGTCACCAAAGGCTGACGGCTTCCTGCTGTTTCGCGACACGCTCGACGGTCGGTACACCAGCTACAATGTCAGCATCGTGGAGACCTCTGCGTCCAAGGGAGCGAAGCGCGGCCTGAATTGGGCAGAGCCGCGCGAGATCAAGGAGCGAGCCTGTACCTTCTTGGATAGGACGTTGTGCGATAGGTACCGCGTTGACGGATCAAGCTCCATTTGCACGGGTTTCCAGTTACATGGTGCCAAGTCATCGATCCGGTTGTTTTTGCGATTGAGTAGGCCACTCTTGCGATCGGTGATATGGACCTGATGATTAAGGTCATTGGCGTTCGCCGTTTCGATGTTGGTCGTGATGGTTGTTGCTTTTTTTTCAGTCCCGGCGGTCAGCGCCTAATTGCACCTTCCAATGAACAGGGGGGGCTTATCGAACGCTCTATGGTGTTGTTATCTGTGACGACGGCCGGATCGTCCAGGAACAAGGTGAAGGGTCCCATCTTTAGAAGCCATTGCGGATGGCGCACCTGGAAGGTGGAAATAGTCGCTCAGGAGGAGATTTTCTTCTTCTGAGCGATAGGGAACGGCGTCTTCATCGGTCTCACTCACTAGGATTGAAGCGCGGAACATGGCCAGCAGCATGACGGGCTTGAGGATGTGTCTCTTCGGCCAGGTAATTTAAAGCCAAGGAAAGGTGATTTTGTACAAAGTATGGCATGGGCTTGCGCCCTGCCCGTAGATCTGATCGGAGTCTGGAAAGCTTGTCTCAATCAAGGTCGCGATCATCATACGACACCAAGTCTCACACAACTCGCTGCCGAAAGAGGTCTATTTGAAGCCTCAACCAATACTATTGGCGGCCCCGAAGAGAAAAATCAGCGCTAACAGCTTGAAATGATTGGTGCCCCCGGCCTGACTCGAACAGGCACGTCCGTGAAGACAACAGATTTTGAGTCTGCCGCGTCTACCAATTCCGCCACGGGGGCTGCCGGGAGGAACGAGTAGACGGGATCTTAGGCGGTTGCGGGCAACGGTCAAGGGCCGGAGTTCGGGTTATTGGGATCAGCGTCGCTTTGTGTCGATCAGGTGCTTGGGTTGCCTGTTCCGGGACTTTCGTCGACCTCCTTGACTTCCAAAAGCGCGCCATCGGCTCCGGTGATTTCGACCATCCGGCCTGCGGGAACATCGGGGCCCTTAACCGACCAAGTGCTGTCGCCGAGCTTGATCCGGCCCCGGCCGTTGACGATGGCTTCGGCAACATAGGCGCGGCGGCCTATATTTTGCTCGGCGCGGCGGTTGAGGCCCGGCTGATCGGTCGGTTTTTGATCGTTCCGCATCCACCGATGCCACACCATGACGCTGAGTACTGAAAAAATGGCGAAACTCAGGAGCTGAAGCTGCAGGCTGAGATCCGGCCAGATCAGCAGCATCAGCCCCACCAGAATACCAGCGAGGCCGAGCCAGAAAAGGACAAAGCCGGGAACGACGATCTCAAGGGCACCGAGCACACCGCCGAGTGCCCACCAATGCCAAAATTGAACGGTTTCGAACGGGAACATCACGACCTCGGCCCGGCACCGGGCGCATCATCTTTCTTGAACACTTCCTTGGCAATCTCGCCGATGCCGCCAAGGGAACCGACCAAGGCACTCGCTTCCATCGGCAGGAACACCACCTTCTGGTTCGGTGAGCTTGCGAACTGGGCGAATGCCTCGACATATTGCTGGGCAACGAAATAGTTGATCGCCTGGCTATCACCCTTGGCAAGAGCCTCGGACAGCATGGCCGTCGCCTTGGCCTCGGCTTCCGCTTCCCGCTCGCGTGCCTCGGCATCGCGGAATGCGCCTTCGCGCCGGCCTTCCGCTTCAAGGATCGTCGACTGTTTTTCACCCTCGGCCTTGAGGATAGCGGCCTGGCGGAAACCTTCCGCGTCCAGGATATTGGCGCGCTTGTCACGCTCGGCTTTCATCTGCCGCGCCATGCTTTCTACCAGATCGGCAGGCGGCGCGATGTCCTTGATCTCGATCCTGGTCACCTTGACCCCCCAAGCACCCGTCGCGTCATCGACCACGGTCAGCAGCTGGGCATTGATCCGGTCGCGCTGGGAGAGCAGTTCATCCAGATCCATCGAGCCCATCACGGTACGGATGTTGGTCATGGTCAGGTTGACGATCGCCCGCTCCAGATTGGTGACTTCATAAGCGGCAAGAGCCGCCTCCTGGACCTGGTAGAAAACCACGCCATCCACCGTCACCATGGCGTTGTCCTTGGTGATGACCTCCTGGGAGGGGACGTCCATCACCTGTTCCATCATATTAATCTTGGCGCCGATGCGGTCGACGAAGGGAACGATGAGATGGAGCCCCGGACGAAGCGTATTGGTATAGCGACCGAAACGCTCGACGGTGTATTCTCGTCCCTGCGGCACCGATTTGACCCCCATAAAGACCACGGCGATCGCCAGGGCGAGGATAACCAGGGCAAAAAGACTAAATCCATCCAGCATAATAACTCTCCCTGAAAAACGATCACCGCTGAGCTGAAATCGTTCGAATTATCCATCACACCCCATAACTTAGGCGCAATAGTATCGGTGCACAGTCTTATCAAAATGTTACCGGTTCAAGGAGAATACAACGCTGCCGGCAGCGAAACGGCCACCGATTGGCGTGTTTGCTTTGTCCCTGTGGCGCACCGGATACCGGATCAGTTTCCTTAATCCGGGGCGTGGCCAGGCCTGCCGCTAATTCGCGGCTCCTTCCGAGGTGGGCGCTGGCTGCTCGGTCGCGCCATCCTGCTGATTTTGTGTCTGGTCCAGAAAATCGCTCAAAAGACCTGGCAGAACCTCGCTTCCGCCTTGGTTCACCGCTCCTGTCTGCGGATCGAAATCAAGTATAGGCACCGAAAGCTCACCCAGGCCTGACCGGCCGGCCGGTTCTTCCTCCCGGAGCCCGATTGCCGACAGAACACCATTGGTAAGGCTGCTCACGATGCCGGCATCGTCGACAGAGGCTGGTGCAGCTTTGGAATCCGCGTCGCCTTCAGGCTCCTTGTCCAGATCATCCACTCTGGTTGCCGGGATGCTCTCGGTCGCGAATGTGCCGATATGGTACTGGTGGCACATGGTGCAGGTATCGCCGGCTGATTGCTCCACATGGCACTCGGCACAGGTTTCCCGGTTCATCGGCGCAAAATTAGCGGTAAAATTGTGGGGATCCCGGCCCTTGAAAGTCTCCTGATAGGCTGTGCTTTCATTGAGCTGATGGCAAGTAATGCATCCCTCGTCGCCGACGGCGCTGAAATGGGTGACATGGACGAAGGTGGTGAACCTGCTCTCGCCGACGCGCGGTTTGAACGGCGACCAGTTGACCGCAAGGCTGCCGCCCGGCTGCTGATCGATGCTGTGGCACTTGGTGCATTTGCCCGGCGTGTTCTTATCCGCAAGGAGCTGAAACAGCGCATCGCCATATCGCTCCGCGGGCGTGCCAAAGGACTGGGCGCTGATATCCAGCCAGGTCCTGAAAACAACATCTTCATGCCCCACCGGGCGATAATAGAGAATGTAGTCTTTGCGGTACCAGCCCCCTGCCCTGGCCCATTCCTCCGGATCCAGGGTCGGCAGGCCCAGCGCTTCGTTTTCAGCGGCTTCGTCGTTCGGAAGCTCCTCGACCTGTATGGTGCTGGCCTGCGCAAGCAACAGGGCCGCGGCTTCCTCTCCCGAGGCTTGCCCGGACGGAGCTTGAGCGGACAAGACGTCGTTCGCGGCCTGGCCCTCCTGGCGCGTCGGCGTCGCGAGGCTGGCGGGCTTGAGGGCTCGGTAGGCAACGACTTCCTGTTTCAGACTAGGGAACCAAGCCTCGCTGGCAGCTGCCACCACGTCCTGGGGAATGTGCCCCACCAGCCGCCCGAGCGTATCTGTATCCAAAGCGGAATCGAGACTCGCTTCGACTTTGGCTTCGAGAATTTCCATACCCGCAAGGGTGAGATCGAACAACAATTCCTTAATCGACCAGGCAACCCTGCCTACGGCCTGTATCTCGACATCGCTGGCATCCGTCAGGTCCTGCAGATCGGTATCCTCGATCACCAGGAGGTCTTCTGCGATCCTTTTGTCAGCGGCAATCAGAAGCTTCGTGTAAGCCGAGATATCGATAGCGAACGGAGCCTCCGGCCATTCACCGATCGCGATGCCGCGCTCCTGGAGAGTGAGGAGATCCAGTTCGGGCACGGCAATGATGGGCGTGCCTTTGGGTCCGGCAACGGATTCACCGAGAAGATCTTCCGTGTGGCACTGGGCACAAGTATCGTCAAAATCGGCGGTCAGCATGAACTCGCCCGTACCATTCGGCATATGGCAGCTGTCGCAAGTTTCGGGCGGCTTAACACCCTGCTTGACCTTTTCCGGGAAGTTTTTCCGGTTATGCGACTCGTGATCGAAGATCAAGCGTGTGCGCTGCAGATAAGGATAATCACCGAAGGACGGATGTCCGACCGAGAAGGCCTCGAACGTCTTTTCATGACAGGATTGGCAGCGTGCGTTCGTCACCTCGAGGAGGTTGGCTTCCTCGCCTTCATGTTCCTTGTGGCATGTTCCACAAGCCAGAGTGCCGTTGTGCGTCTCCGTTGGAATGGGGAACACGGCACGGCTCATCTGCACCGTCCAGGGTGTCGTTGAGGTATCGCTGGCGTTGGCGAATTTCGAGGTCAACTCGGCCAGGGTCTTCTTGGAATCATTGTGGGGGTTCAGGGCATTGTCACCCCATTTATGACAATCAAGGCATTTGTCGCTATCGGCAATCGGGTTCGCTGGAGCGAATGCCGCCCTCACCCAGCCGATCGGGCCCGCATCGAAGGACACATGGCAATCCGCGCAGGCTTCGATTTCGGCATGACCGGTATAGAGGGTGCCCGGATCGACAAGATCGGCTTTCATTCTGCTGCCGAAAAGCAGCAAAATCGCAGCCAGACAGGCAACCGTTACCCAGGCCGTGAACCGTCCGCGCCGGCTGCGCAGCGAGCGGACCGGCAGGCAAGGCGGCAAGTCTCGGCAGCACCTGCCATCCTGCGACGGCCCTTGCTCACAGGGGCCGCCGGCGCCTTTCGAACGTGTGCAGACCCATTGATCACCCGAACGCCGAGGCCGGCACTCCGACAGCGTCCGACATTTGCCTTGGCCATTCGGTCCGAGCGGGCAGGGCTTACCGCTCGACGCGCGACCGCATACCCAATGCTGGCTGGGCCGCTCATAGGTGCTGGAGCGATGATCAAACTTCTGCAGGCGCGGCTTCATGGCGCTCCCGTTGCGAAGGCATAGACGATAACGATGTGAGCGATCGAGAACAGCATCAGCCCATAGTTCAGGGGTAGGTGAAAGAACAGCCAGCCCTTGAGCGTCAACTGGGTCGCATATTGATAATCCAGATCGGCCTTTGCGGATACCAGGGCATCGATCTCTTCCAGAATCTGCCGACCGCGTTCGTCGAGATAGCGTTCCAACTCACGGATCGCCACATGCAAACGGCGTTCCGGCCGGTTCGCACCCAACAGATGGCCGAGAAGATGCCGGGGGCGGCGAAGATAAGGCGCCAGTTCAGCGGTGTAGAAATCTGCAATGGTCGATGCCCGGGTTTCTTTGACCGAACTCATGGCCAGATCTTCGACATCGCGGGCAATCTGCGCACGAAGGACAGGGATCCGCTCGAAAATCACCCGCTCACCACGCGCGCTGATACGGTGCGGCAGCAATCGCGACAGCCCGATACCGACGATGCCGCTGGTGGTCATGGTCATATAGAGTGCCCAAAGGACGATCTCGAACCAGCCGTTCGGCAAGGCAAAGTCGGTATGCAGCAGGAAAAGAAGAAGGCAGATAAGCCCGACATAGACATGGATCTGCAGCCAGGTCGCCACGCGTATCAAGGGAAGTATATTCAGCTTCTTGCGCAGATTGAAAACCGAAAGCAGCACCATGCCGGTGAACAGCACCCAGCCATTCATGAACGCTGAATCGCGAAGCGACATATCGTATAGGATCTGCGTGGCGATGATCAGGCCGATCACCATGCCGGCAAGCGCCAGGTTGCGCAGTCTTCTTTGTCCGAAAGTGGTCATCTGGCCAGCCAATCCACCAGGCGTTCCCGATCACGAAGGTCGATGCGGACCATGGCGTCATGAGGACAAGCCCGCTGGCAGGCAGGCCCGCCTGGCTGCTCGAGGCAAAGGTCGCATTTGGTTGCCTTGACGATCGGTGCCTGGGTCTCGAGATCAACGATGAAATCACCGTTTTGATCCCGGATCTCCACCATGCGGATATTGTCGTAGGGACAGGAGTTGGCGCAAGTAGCACAGCCGATGCAGGTCACGTCGTCAATCACCACGAGACCGTCCGGGGTTCGATGAATGGCCCCCGTCGGACATCCGATCAGACAGACGGGATCGACGCAATGCATACAGGCATTGGCGACCATAAGGTTGTCGTGCTCATGGCCGTGGCGAATAAAGCGCGGGTTGTTGTCATGAGCCGCCGAGCAGGCGCGCACGCAGTCGTCGCAAGCCGTGCAGCGATCGGTATCGATAAACATCGCAGCCGTGCCGTTGATGGTGCGGTTGTTCATTAAAAAATTGATCGTTGACTGCTCCAGCGGAAGCTCGGACTCCCAAGTCAGATGGGCCGACATGCGAACACTGGTGGAACTCGGCGGTGCCGGCAATTTATGCGAAGGAATGTTGGGCAGAACATAATCTTCCACCAGCGCCGTCGGCACCCGCAGCAGATCGACGAAGCCGACTGCCCGCAATCCATAGCGCAGCCGGAGATCCATGCCATCCCGCCAATGATCGACGATCTCGCGAAGACCGAATACCTCATTGTGGGTAACGTAACCGACGGTGCGATGCCCGTGATCTAGGCGTTCGCTGATCCGTCCGAAGCCGTAGCGGATGAGAAGCAGGCCATCGAGATAGTCGCCATGCTCAGCGATCACAGGCTCGGAATACAGAACATCGCCGTTGCTGCCAGCGGCCACTCCCTTGAAATCGCCGGACCACTCGAATTCACCGTGAGTCTCGAACAAGGTATGCCGGGCAAGGTGCTCCAGGGCCGACTCGTGCAGCCCTTGGAACAGAGGTGACTCGCGAAGATGTGCCTTGAGGCTGGAGGCACGGTAGTTGGCATCGATCTGGTCGCGGAACCCCTTGTCACGTCTGCGGATGTCGCGAAGCCCCTGCCAGCGAAGCTCCAGCACTTCGACATCAGTCTCGGCAACTACCGTCGACAGGTGCGGCGCACGGGAAAGGGCAGCCACCTCGCCGAACATGTCCTGCTCGCTGAGCGCGCGGGTCGGCTGCCGCACAGCCAGAGATTCGATGCTGTCGATCGAACCACGCTCACCACGGCCGGTCCCATTGTAGAGGCCGTCATGCCGATCCAGGTGGCGATAGCGGGAAACGTCGCGCAACTCAGGTGTCTCCGGCTGCCTCCACCACTGCTTGCAGGTTTCGATGAAGCCTTTGCGGCTATGGCTCTGGCGTTCGATGGGCTCCGCCACGCCGACCGGATCCAGCAACTCCCGGACGATACCGCCGATAATGACGAAAAGTGCGTTTCCGTAGTCACCTTTCCGGATGATGATATCACCGCGCCGATAGCGCCGAATGCGGGCATCATTGCGGATGATATCCTGCAGCGACAAAGTCGAGGGGAATTGTCCCTGATCGATCGCACCGAAAACCCGAAGAGTGAACAGAATCCGCAGGACATCGCCTTCGGTCATCTCGGGACCAAAGGGGCGATCCCATCGCTGCGGGCGTGGAATGGCGACGCTGACCGCCATTAAGTCAGCGTCGCCACGGTTGATCCACGCAGGTCCGTCGTCCTCTCAAACTTGGTAACGATCATTGAGATGGCTTGCCTTTATACTTGTCAGGGCCAGGGATGAGACCATCCGCAGCCGCAAGCTGGGTACCGTCATGGTTCTGGACGAACTGCTTTGCCGCAGCCTCGATACGGTCAGCTGCCAGATCCAGGTTGGTCGCGTTGTTGAGCTTCAGGTTCACCGAGTGCGCCGCACGGAGCATTGTCATCAGTTCGGGTGCCTGCAGCGTACGCGCCACTTCACGCAGCTTCTTTCGTGCCGCATGGGCACGCTTGGCCATGGCAACGGAGTAACGCGCCGGCGTCGTTGCCTTGCCGACTGCCCTCAGCGCAGTTTCCAGTTCGACCGCAAGACCGACGATATACATCATGCGCTGCCGTTCGGGGCCGGCTATTCGGTTTTCCTTACCGCCATTGTGCCAGGTATTGTGCCGCACCTCGCCTTGCGACCAGGACACGAGCTCGAACGTGCTTCCCGCGGGGTGCCCGCCTTTGTTCACCAGCTCTTCCTGCGGCACGACGTGGCAGCTGTAGCAGTTGCTGGCGAGGTCGTAGATCATGTGCGGACGGATCATGCCCAACGATTCCGCATCGACCCAGCGTTGTCGCGCCTCATCCTCCGTCTCGGTTTCCTTTTTCTTGCCGCTGTACTCGCTGTGCCGTTTCAGCCAGTCGGCCCCGGCACTATGGCATGATTCACAGGTGATGCCGGCGATCGGCTTTGGCTTGCCCTTGCGGATCTGGCTGGTGAAATGGCAGCTTAGACAAACGCTTTCGGACTTGATCCGTTTCAAGCCAAGCTTCTGGGAAATTTCCTTTGCTTCCTTTCGCCTAGGCAGTTCCGAGAACGTCTTGTAGTGATGGCTGGCCTTCCAGTTCTCGGTTTCCTTCTTATGACACTCGGCGCATTCATCCGGTCCCTTGACCTTTTCGGTGTCAGGCGCTCCCTGAGCGAGAACGTCCTGGCTATCCAGGACCAGTCCGAACGCCAAAAACCATGCCATAACGCCGCCCAACAACAAAGACGGCAGCCGCCGAACCTTCATATCGTCACCCCTTGCCTTCGAATTGTCACCTAGAGAAGCTTTTCCCTTGAAGAACCACAGCCTTATCTAGTGTTTCATGCGTCCAGGACCAGCCCCTCTTTCGGGATTGCCAGACAGGTAAGACAAGTGCCTGGCGGCGGCTGTGTCCCGGGCTCTTCAAGATAGGTTACCGATCCCTGTTTGATCGCGGTCGCACAAGTCCCGCATTGGCCAGCACGACAGCCGGAATCCATGGCAACACCTGCTGCCTCCGCGACATCAAGCACCGTCTCCTCTTCCGAGGTCCATTTCCCCACTTTGCCGGACCGAGCGAAAACGATCTCGATCGGTTCGACCGACTTGCTAGTGTCACCAACAGCGGGCGCGGCCGGTTTGTTCCCTTTGCGGCGGCCGAAAACCTCAAAAAAGATGTTCTTCTTCGGAACACCCCACTCATCGAGATCCTTGATAATTGCATCCTGCATCGGCAGGGGACCGCAGATATAATACTGGCAATCATTTGACGGCAGAATCGCTTCGAACAACCTTCGATTGATTCTTCCTCGATAGTGGTAGTCGCGCCCCTTCACACATTCAGCCGTAGGCTCGGCGTAGCAGATCACGATGTTGATGTTGGGATGCTCGCGCGCCAGTCTCTTCAGATGTTCCGGCTGGACATGCTGGGTCCGGTCAAGCAGGCCGTAGACGAACCAAACCTCGCGGTCGCTGTTGGTGTAGGCGACCGTATTGACCATGCTGAGCATCGGCGTGATTCCGATGCCGCCGGAGATCAGCACCGCCGGGCGCTTATCAGTCATGTCGAGGTAGAAATTGCCTTTCGGCGCCTTGACGTCGACGATCCGGTCAACTTCCAGCATGTCATGGAAGAAGCAGGAGCCCAACCCTTCAGGTATCCCCTCGGATCCCGGAGGTGCGCCCAGCCGCTTGATGGAAACGCGGTACTGGTTCTCATGAATTGGCGCATCGGAAAGGGAGTAACACCGGATCACCGGTTTCGCGTGGCCGGGAATCTGCAAACGGAAGGTCAGATGCTGTCCGGGCAAATACCGGGGCACCGGCTTGCCGTCATAAGGGCGCAGATAGAACGACGTAATGCCGCCGGCTTCGTCGACTCGCCGATGAATGAAGAACTTCCTAAAGCCACTCCAGGAATCTTCATCTGGAAAACGTCCGGCCTGGGCCTGCGTTAAAAGCCCCTGGGTGGTTTCCCGAAAGGACTGAAGCGCTAACGCCTCCTCTCTCCCGTTGGCCGACCTTCGACGCAACCCCGCTAACACACTCGATCCGACTTGCAGCACGATGGCACCGGTAACAAGCAGTGCCGCGACTTCCATCAATGATGGCAGCATAGGCTAAAGATCCCCACAGGAGAGCGATGACATCAGCGACCGGCTGAAGGGTCCCGCCCATCCTTATTGATTACCCAACCCCCACCGCCACTTTAGCAGCGACAAGGATCTTCGATTGATATCATGTCAACGCCTTGGGTCAGCCTTCACACCAGCGGGTCAAGCTAAATAAGCTATCATCTCCGTGAATTGCACAACCTGGACGTCACTTGGGGCGCTCTTGGCGTAGAAGATACTCAGCTATGGCAGAAGGCGCAACGGTTCGCTTAACGAAAGTTAGATCTGGCCCTCTTTGTCTGGAGCACTATGTTGGAAGCTCTGGAAGAACCATGTAGACGACGGATCATGTTCAATCGGATGCTCCGAGCAGCCCTGTTTGTTCCTTTGCTGGCCCTGAGTTTTGGGCTGACCTCGCCCCCCGTGCTTGCGCAGGATTCAGCCTGGGACGGGCTAATCACCGCCGGCAGGACGGCGCTGCAGCAGAATAACTTCGCAGAAGCAGAGCAGCTGTTCGAGAAAGCGCTTGAGACAGCGGAGACGTTTCCTCCCGGCGATCCCAGGCTTGGCCGGTCTCTGAACAATCTTGCAGCCGTCTATTACAAGCAGGAGGATTACGGCAGATCAGAGCCGTTGATGCGGCGGTCGCTCGCAATTTTGGAACAGTCGCTTGGCCCCGAATCCGCCGATGTGGCGCAGACCAAGAAGAATCTTGCTGCGATCTACTATCTTCAAGGAAATTTCGAAGACGCAGAGCCCCTACTCAAGGAATCACTCTCGATCCTGGAGGAAATTCACGGTCCAAATCATGCCTTCGTGGCGACCGTCCTCAACAACCTTGCCGCCCTTTACCAGGCACAGGATCGCTATACCGATGCGGAACCTCTGCTGACCCGCTCGCTGGGTATTTGGGAAAATCTGCTCGGCAAGGATCACCAGGATGTCGTCAAGAGTCGTGAGTTGCTGGCTCGATTGCGCGAGGCCAACGGCATTGCGCCTGGAGCGGTCGCCGAGGGACAGCAGCCCGCTTTGGACCCATCGACCGCTGATCAGCTCGTCGCCCTGGCCTCAGAAGCAGAAGCCGCCGTCCTCAACAATGAGGACATCGACCAAGCCACCCAGGCTTTAGCCGATCTCACTGCCACCAAACAGGCCACAGCCCCCGCGCTCCCGGACGGACCGAAATTCTCCGTCTATCTCTCGACGCTCTGGTCGGAAGAGGAGGCCATGCGTTACTGGCGGGCACTGAAGAAAGAAGTGCCGGACGTCCTCGCCGACAAGGAGGTGGAGATCGTGGAAATCGCGGCAACCAATGGCGGCGGGTCCTTCTACCGGGTCCTGACGACGCCCTTCCCCTCCGACCCGGCGGCGCAGCAAGCCTGCGATCAGATCAGATCGCAAGTCAGAACCCACGACTGCAACGTGATTGCTCGCTAGTGGCTTGACCGCATCATTTGATTTGCTTGCCGTTCACGGCGATGGCCAAGCCGCCTCGCGGAACAAAAGATTACCTAAGCCCATAGAAATCTTGAGAAGCCGAACCGCACCATTCTTTTTGACGGGCTCCCACGACCTCATGGATCTGGGCCGGCTCCGCCATTGTTGAGTTAGCAAAGTTTCAAGCCGCTGAGATCGAACGAACCGACCTGGAAATCAGGACACCCAGCGCCATCTTTCGATTACGATGGCAATCTAAGATGGCGCGGTCGTCTCCTTAGAACTGATAGAGGAATTCCAGCCGGCCACCATACGAATTGGCATCGACTTCGCCAACTTCGGCTTCCTGTCGAACATAGAAGCCTTCGAGCTGGACGAGCGACTGCTGGGTCACCTTCTGCTGCGCCTGGAAGCCGACGCCGACCTGCCAGTCAAAACCCTGCTGTAACTCATCCTCAAGCCCCAGGTCCTTATAGCCAGCGATTTCAAGGCCAAGATTGGTCGCGTGGTCGTTCCAAAAGGCCTGATAACCAATCGCTGCACCCGCATTGTCGTTGGCCTTGTTATCAAGCTCGGAACCGAACGCGCCGATATTGGGCGACGCGAACAAAATGCCAAGCGGTGCTAGCGGTCCACCACCGTCAACATTCTCGCGACCGGCCTGGGTGAAGTTTCCGATGGTGACGAACGGGTTGATCCAGATGGTGTCATCCGAGCGATGGGGCGTCCAGGACAGTTCCGTCGACAGCAGCAGGCCATCGGTGACCAGATCGCTTTCCTCCTCAAGCGCAAGAGACCCGTTCGCACGCCAAGTCAGGCTGTAGCGGCCGATGCGCTCAGCGATCGAAATACCGGCATGCAGACTGTCACCGTCTTCGACATCGCTGTCGTCGTCGCTGTCGAGCGTATAAATGAGATCAATATTGGTTGTCTTGAACTCGGTATCGAAAGATGTGAACAGGCCAAACTGATCCAAATCTCCCTCGTCCTCGCCGCCATTATTGATCAGGTTGGCGCCGCGGCTAACCGAGTCCCAGCTATAGAGAAAGCTCGCGCGAAGATTGCTCACGCCGGGGAGGCGGACATTATTGCGGACGAGCCCGACGGAATCCTGCGTATCGTTGAGCAGGATGCCATCCTGGAAGATCAGCGGCTGACGGCCGACCGTATAGCCGAAGTCCAGCCATGTGGTCCCTTGCTTGTCGAGATTGGGGAACAGGCTACCGAAATCGCCTTCGGCAAACAGTGTTCTGATATTTGCATTAGTAAAGTCGTCAAAACCATCATCGTCGGAGGGCTCGAACGTATAGCCAGAGAACTGCCCTGCTCGGTTTTTGTCCAGCGGACGAATGCCAAGGACGATCTTCTCGGTGGATGTCAGCTGAAGATTAGCAAACAGGTCAAATCTATTCACCCATTCGGTCCTGCGATCGGCAACGCCTGTATCGATGGTCTGAATGGCCGAACGTAGGGTTCCAAACACCCAGAGTGCCGGTGTCCAGACAGCACCTGTCGGAAGCTCAAAACCTTGCCCCAGGTTGCCCTCGCCCAAGAAAGCATCGCCCCACTCGATGAGTAGAGCAGGCCGTTCGGGGATATCACCTGTCGTGAAGAACTTGGTCGGCTCGGCATTGATCTCGGTCGATCC
Source organism: Geminicoccaceae bacterium (assembly GCA_965204405.1). GTDB lineage: Bacteria > Pseudomonadota > Alphaproteobacteria > Geminicoccales > Geminicoccaceae > JANQPX01. Next base: position 363,595 of record CBDBEN010000005.1, on the reverse strand, counting down.
CCGGCTCTCGCCCAGGAAGAACTCGGCTCGTCCCGCGCTCGAAGCACCCAGCAGCATTGCCAGCACCAGGCTGGAAGCAGCAGCCTTTTGGGCAGTTTTCCTGCCCGATAGTTGAAATTTGCGGAGTGCCAAGAAGCCCTCTCCCCCTCAGTATCGCGCGCTCACCGCTGTTTCAGCGTTTGGTCTCTTCATCGAGACTCAGGCTTCTGAAGTTACATCGTCTCATACGACGGCAGCTCATTGCCATCGCCCGAGCGGACGGAAGGTCCAGTTTTCACCGAACCTCCCGTCCATCACACACAGGCGTCACGTAGAGATCATCAGGCTCAGGCTCTCTTAGCGAACCTGGCCTTCGATCCAGCTGTCCGTTTCGAGCTGGCTGACACTGCTGTCATTGTGGACATCAAATGTGATCATCTTCTCCCAGAGGATCTCGGACCCCTCGACCACTGCATCAGCGACATCCTTGGCGCTCATACCATAATCGAAGCCGACACGCTGAACGGCAGTGATCAGATTGACCGGTACCATCTGCGAGTGCAGGCGGATTGTCGCTGCGTATGGTCCCTTACCGGTCAGCTCATCGCCATCGATCTCATAGGATGCCCAGCGATTGCCCAGCGGTTCGATGCCCTTTCGGTGATTGCGCTCAGTGGTGGGCTCTCCCGCGAATACCAGCGAGAGCGTCGTCGGCCGAACGATCGGCAACGCGGTCACCGTGTAGGGGATCGGGATCACCGCTTCACGCTCGCCGCCACGACCCTGGGTTACGACGAACTTGGACTGCAGGCTGAAGAGATAGGGATCCTCCTCGACCTCGCCGTTGTGCACGTAGAGCGAATGCAGATCGCGAAGATCGCCGTTGGGATCGCGGTCGCCGGAGATGAAGACGACATTGCCGTCCGCATCCTTGACCTCGACTTCGAGCCAAACCAGGCGCTCACCGGTGAAGCCGGTCGGCACGTTGTGACCGTCGGTGATATTCTTCACCTCGACCTCGAACTCGATACCGTCGGCACTGGCTTCTTCGATCTTCACCTGCCCCAGATGATAGCCGTTGCGCAGCACCTCAAGGCGCTTCATGCGGGCAAAATCCAGGCGCTTGAACTGAATGTCGAGGATATCGCGCGCATCATAGCGATCATCGATAGACGTCCAGGACTCCGGGAACTGGTAATCCGCGGCAACATTGTCTTCGAACTCGTCCGTGCCCCAGCCGGCCTCATGGTCGAATTCAAGCCACTGCTCCAGCGTCGCAAGCTGCTGAGCATCGGCATTGTGAGGGAAGATGCCAGGATGGATGACCGAGTAGTCCGGGCCTGAGAACAGATGGTTGGAAAGCTTCCTGGGCTTGGTCGGCACACCACCGACAACGGCGGCCGGGCCATAATCGAAGTCCGAGGGAATACCCTGGATCTTGCCCATATGGCAGTCCTGGCAGGTTACGCCACGGTCAGCCGCCGGTGACAGGCGATACTCACTAAATGCCTCCTCCAGACGGAATCCGTTGAACAGAGTCACGTCATGGCAGCTGCCGCAGAAGGTCGGTGTGGAAATCGGTGAGAACTTCTTGGCTTCGGTATGGATCTTCCGGCCAAGCTCCTCTTCCTCAGTAACGACGCGGTATTTGTCGTCCTTGAGGACCCGTTCCATCTCCGCATTGCCGGTCGGGCCATAAACCGGATCCAGGAGGCTGCCTTCAGCAAGGGCCAAGCGACCGCTGACCTTGTTGTAGCCCTTGGTGATACGGTGGCAGACCACGCAGGTAATACCTTCTCGGGAGGTCGGATGCCGCTCCAGGTTCGAGATGAAAGGTGATTCGCCGAGGTTAGCGCCAACCTGGTTGTGGCAGCGTAGGCAGAAATCGCCCATCGAGCTCGATGTGCTGAAGTTCAGAAAATTATTGATGGCCATGTAGACCGGGCTGAGCTGCGCGTAGGAATGCTGCGAAACCGCCCACTCTTCATATTGCTTCGGATGGCAAGTGCCACAGGTGGCAGCCGAGGGGTAACGGCTTTCACCGAAGAGTTCATCATGGGCAGCCTGAGCACCCTGCGCTTCGCCGCCCTCGACCGCGCCATCAATTGCAGTCTGATCATCAGCGGCTGCAACGACGACGTAGCTGCTGGACGGCGCAAACGAGCCGGGCTGCAGATCGGCAATGACTGCCTTGCTTTCCATGCCATCTTTGACCGGCGCTGCCGAGGCGGAAGCAATCATGCCCCCGATCGCCAAGATGGCACCTGCAAAGGCTACACTTGCTCTAGGAAAGCGCGCTTTGGGCAAAAGATTTCCTCGATTTAATCCACGCTCTCCCGCAAATGTACGGAGTGTCATGGCGATCTCCCCTGAGTCTCCAATTGATTGCGAAAACGATGCATTAAGCTGTGATCCAGCATGAAGCAACATCGACGTTTTACGCGAGAAGCGACAACTATTAAGTGATCGATTCGTAAATGACAAGTAAGCACACTTACCCCATCGGCATTTATAGAATGCGTTTCTTTTTTTGTTACTTACCACTCTAACCGTCTCTCCTTCGGATTGTTTTATTCTATACTCAAAATTGCTTTTCTACAGTGAAATTAGCGCATAACGAGAAGACTGAACATCCATTCATGAAGCTGATTTCATGAATGGATGTTTGCAAAAAATTTCTGCCCGACAGAAATATGAAAGTTACACGCATCTCGCCCGAACCAGCCTGCCCGTAACCTGGAACCTCAGAGCGAGCGAAGATCCATCCCGGTCAATTTGCAGCATGGTTTGGGTGATATTGCAGCTGATGAGATTGTGATATGATCGCTTTATCAGCGCCGCACATTGACAACCACACGTCCGCGGATCTGCCCGTTGAGGATAGCAGCCGCTCGGTCCGGCGCATCCGCAAGAATGACCTCCTCGGTGTTCGAAGTCAGTATGGCCGGATCCAGATCCGCCGTCAGGCGCTGCCAGGCCTGCTCACGGCGAGCATGGGGCTGATAGACGGAATCGATGCCGAGCAGCTTGATGCCACGCAGCAGGAAAGGAATGACGCTCGCCGAGAAACTATGGCCTCCTGCGTTGCCGACAGCAGCAAGGGCGCCCTGCGGCTTCAACTGTCCGAGAGCACGCGCAAGGGTAGAGCCGCCGACGGCATCGATGCAGGCCTGAAAGCGAGCCGACTCCATCGGTCGCTTCGTCTCCTCGGCCAGTTCCGCCCGATCGATCAGCCGCGTGGCACCAAGAGACGTCAGATAATCGTGGGTTTCAGGCCTCCCTGTCGATGCCGTGACCTCGTAGCCGAGCTTCGCCAGCAGGGCGATGGCGATCGAGCCGACACCGCCAGCACCGCCGGTCACCAGCACCTCGCCCTTATCAGGCGCCATGCCATGATCTTCCAGGTCCAAGATAGAGAGCATTGACGTATAGCCCGCCGTTCCCACCGCCATGGCGTTTCTACTCGTCCATCCCGAGGGAAGCTTGACCAGCCAGTCCCCTTTCACCCGGGCTCGTTCGGCAAGCCCTCCCCACCAGCGCTCCCCCACACCCCAGCCGTTCAGCACCACATGATCGCCTTTCTTGAACCCGGCATGGGTGCTTTCAGCGACGATTCCGGCAAAGTCGACGCCGGGAATATGTGGAAAATCACGCACAAGCGGGGCTTTGTTGTGAATGATCAAGCCATCCTTGTAGTTCAGGGTCGAATAGTCGATATCGACCAGGACATCGGCCTCCGGCAGACGATCATCGGCAACTTCCTGGACCTCCGCCGCGACGGTTTTTTCGTCCTGCTTGGTGAGCATCAAAGCTTTGAACATCACATATCCTCTCTAGTCACTGGCTGGGGCCTGGCTGACGATATTGGGCCTGCGCCCGCACAAACCAGCTTCGGGTCGACCCAGTCGAAAGAACGCGAAACGGCTGCTCTCTTTGCGGCACGTCAGGCAGGCCCTTGTCAAGCCGCATCGTCCCGATTTGACTGGAAGGAACCCAACGGGAGGCCCTGACATGGCTTTTGCAATCACCGAAGACGGCATCCAACTTCACTTTGAAGAGACCGGCACGGGAGAGCCGCTGATCTTCGTTCATGAATTTGCCGGCGACCATCGAAGCTTCGAGCCACAGGTCAGATATTTTTGCCGCCGCTATCGCTGCATCACCTTTGCGGCACGCGGTTATCAGCCTTCGGACGTGCCGAAGAGCATCGAACGCTACAGTCAAAAGATCGCCGCAGCCGACATCATCGCTGTAATGGATACCGCAGGGGTCAAGCAGGCTCATATCGTCGGGCTCTCCATGGGCGCCTTTGCAGCCCTCCATGCAGGCCTGGACTACCCCGACCGGATCCGATCCCTTGTCCTGGCCGGTATCGGCTATGGCGCCGAGTTGGACCGTGAAATGGAATTCCGTACTCTCTCCGAACAAGCCGCTGCCGCTTTCGAGCAACAGGGCAGCGCAACCTTCGCCGGCATCTACGGCACGAGCGCCGCCAGAGTGCAGTTCCAAACCAAGGATCCGCGCGGCTGGCAGGAATTCATCGAGCGATTCGGTGGCCATGATGCCCTGGGCAGCGCCAATACCATGCGTGGCGTGCAGGCAAGGCGCCCGTCACTCTACACCTTGGAAGATCAGCTAAAAGCATTGGACCTGCCGACCCTAATCATTGCCGGCGACGAAGACGACCATACGCTGCAGCCCAGTATTTTCCTCAAGAGGAGCCTCAAGGCGTCAGGCTTGCTGGTGCTGCCGAAAACGGGACACACCCTTAATCTTGAAGAGCCTGATATGGTCAACCGCGCGCTTGCCGAATTCCTGGCCCAGGTTGAAAACGGCCAATGGCGACAGCGTGATCCTAGGGCCACACCGGATGAGATCATCAAGACCCGGGAATGAACCATCCGCTACATGGGCGTATTTTTCTGTGGCCTACAAAGATGGCTCGTTGGCTTGGATAGCAGGATCCAACAGCCGCGGATCCGGATTCAGCGCCCCGCACCGAACGTCTGGCTGATACCCTCAGGTTGGCGGCGATCTTGATTTTCCGCCCATGCCCCTTGAGGCTAAGTGTCTAGGCCCCGCCATTTATTTGTAAATTTTCTACAATTTTCCCCAAAATCAAAAAAAGCAGAAACAATATGTTAGTGCCGAGCAAATCTCCTCTTCCGGCCATGACGAAGCGCTGCCCTTTTTCTCATTATTTAAGGAAGAAAAGGATTAACAACTATCGATAGTGAAAAATTCCAAAGTCCTTATTGACCAGATCATCAATTAGCATTAGCTTGCTGTTCCGTTCACCACAGTGATGCAGCGCTTGGGAGGACGAGCTCTGCTATGCGAGCCGGGCGGGAGAATAAGCTGGCAACTCGGATCACGGTCACCGTCGACGAGCAGGATCACGCGCAGTTGACAAAACTGGCCGAAAAATACCGTGTGTCTCTCGCCTGGCTCGTACGCTATGCGGTCAGCGACATGCTGGATCGCCACCAGCAGGACCAGCTCCAACTGCCGCTAGATCTGACGGCCCCACGCCGCTAGTGCGGCATTAGCCAGTCGTTCGAGAACGTCCGAGGCATCATTTGCCGGTCAGCCAGCGTGTTTCCCTCAGATTAGAGAATACAGGCGGTGGTTCCGGATGGTTGGGAGCCTTTGCCGTGCGCATCGTGACAAGTCCCTGTTCATCCATCGAACAATACTGCTGATGTCTCTTGGCGCGAAGAAGCGCATGGCTTATTATTCATTGCGTTAATGAAAATTCCATTCCTGTGACGCCATACTCGATGATCCGTAACGTTTGAAAATGGCTGATTGGACGGCGTAAGCTGAAGTAGGAACCGTGATGGTCGGTTCGCCCTTGGCGACGTCACCGGCTTTGCCTATCTAGAGATGAACAACGCCGGATAGCCGATCCGCTCTTGATTTCTGTTGTGTGATTTGTCGAAATGCTCTTGTAGCGCCCAATGCTTCTTGTCGTAGTGATACCTCAGGCGATAAAAAATCAATGAGTATCGATAACAAACCCACCAATTCGCTCAAAGCCAATGCTCGTATCGGTCCTGGGCCACAGGCAGGTTCCCGAGGCGGATGGAGGATAACGAAGCGGAAGACATTGCCCGAGAGAAAGCCGGAACGTCCTGCTTCCAGACTACCCGATCGAGAAGAAGCTCTTCAATCCAGGCAGGCTGCCGCCAAGAAAAGGCGTGCGCCCTCCGAGTTCCTCCCTTCTCTTCCCATCGAGACAAGCGATCCACCTGCCAATTCTCGATGGCGCGTGCTGGCACCTGTCCTGCTTGGAGGAACTGCTGCCATCACCGCTGCCGCCTTCTTTTGGCAAGATATTCAACCATGGCTAAACACAAAGGCGCAGCTTGCCAAGCCAAGCCTGGCTTCGACCAACAACGCGGACGCTGCCGCTATCGACGGGTCCGATCTTGAGCTGCAAGCAATCGCCTTACCAGCCTTGGAAAGCGAAGGTTACCTGCCAATCTATTTCAGGCTGTCTGAAGCGGTAAGCTGGCCTGTCGAGATTGCCTTTGAGACAGCAGCCCATACGGCGGATGCGGAGACGGACTTTACGGCTAACAGCGGCTCAATAACGATACCGCCCGGCGACTTGAATGTCGAATTGGCTATCCCCCTCATCGATGACGACCTTGTCGAAAACGCCGAAAAGTTCCGCGTCATTCTCTCCGTCGACCCGGAAACGGCAAGGCTGACCGATCCGCTCCTGATGGCGATCGTGCTCGATGACGATAAGGGCGCAAGGACCGACGCGAAGTAGTCGAGATTCCGAAAAGCATCGACACCGCCAATCGCCAAAATGTTTCCTGGAAGGAAACCTTGAACACTTACGTCGGATCCAAGCGCCCCTTGCCGGGAACACTGATCACCTAGCTTCATATCGAACGGCAAGGGTCGAGATCGAGAATGGCGCCAGTGTAAGTCTTGGTCGAGATTACCGCCCTGTTCCGAGCCACCGCTAATGCCGTCTTAACCAGAATACAGGGCATCGATGGTTTGCCATCCACAATGCTCGGACTGCCAAGAACTGGCCGATTTTGTTGATTTGGTCGGTTATTGACCGAGTCAGTCCGAAGTGATTCGTTCTTTTCAACAAATTTGGTGAGGGGACGGAACAATGATGGGCAGTCAGGCGTCACCGGCGCGTCTCTTTTACGATTTTTGCCTTGATGAGCACGTTCCGGACAATCACCTGCTTCGTCAGATCGATATCTTTGTCGACCTTGAGGGCCTCAGGCGGGACTTGAAGCCTTATTATAGCTCAATCGGTCGGCCTTCGATCGATCCTGAGCTGATGATCCGCATGCTGATCATCGATTATTGTCTCGGTATCCGTTCCGAACGAAGGTTATGCGAGGAGGTTCATCTGAACCTCGCTTATCGGTGGTTTTGTGGTCTTGGTCTGGACGGGAAAGTCCCGGACCATTCGACGTTTTCGCGCAACCGCCATGGCCGTTTTCGTGAGAGTGATCTTCTCCGGCGTGTGTTCGAGAAGGTGGTGCAGCGCTGTATCGACGAAGGACTTGTCGGCGGCGAAGGCTTTGCCGTCGATGCGAGCTTGATCCAAGCCGATGCCACCGAGGAAGCCACCGAGATACCGGACCATCTGCAGCATTATCTGGACTACGCATCGATGGCGCGGGACATCGAGCTGAACGGCGACATCTTCATCATCGAGCTCGATCACGAGGTCCATATTTTCATGAACCATTGAAGCCATAACAGCGGCAGACTGGTGGTGAGGTTGCGGTGTCTGCGCAACCAAGCCAGCCAGGTTGCGCAACCTCTTTGAAAAAAGTTTGCGTCCAAAAGGCAGGATTTCGGGCGCTCAGGGCTCTTAGGTATGGGTGAATTGTATCGAGGGCTTTGCTGTCATGAGCATCACGATGACTTCATATCGCCGTCCTAGGTCCGAAATGCACCGGGCAACAACCGGTTATAGTCAAACCGGTGCCCAACGCACTCGGCACCGCATGAAATGGTGCCGATCAACCAAGATCAAACGCCATCGCACCCATCCAAGCTCGCCCGTGCCACGCAAGACGGCCGGCATTCAGACTTCAGATCCACGGCAAGCGACAGCGACAGTCAATACCAAAGGCATCAAATCCCCATAGCCTGCGGCAAACACAAAAGCAGCTCCGCCCCGCGATTTTCTGCCTTGGCGCTTCTCCGACGCTTGGGCCCGGACAAGCTCGTCTGTGCGGACATGTCAGCGGAAATCCAAGAGCTTGACTGATTGAGTTTTTGTTCTGGTGAGCGGGAGCTTGCTTCGCCTGATAACGACAGATATCTCTCTTGTCAGAGAGGAATGCATGGATGTGTTGATGAAAGATGCCGAGGTAACTGCCGACAGCGGCCTGTGTCTTGGTAATGCAGATTCGCGTCAAAAAGTTCGCCCGCTATTTAAGCCGCTCGCAGGTGTCCTAGACGCTGTTCCTCCTCCGGGACTCGTCGTACTCGCGATTATATCGATTCAGGTGGGTGCTGCGCTAGCGATCCAGCTCTTTTCGGTCATCGGACCTCTTGGCACAGTCTTCTGTCGCGTCGGTCTCTCAGCAATCATCTTTGTGGCCCTCATCCGCCCCGAGGTCGACAGCACGACGATCAAATCCGGTCATCTATTGCTGCTCTATGGCTTCACATTGGCCGCGATGAACTGGTGCTTCTACGAAGCGATCGCACGGATACCCTTGGGCATTGCTGTTACCATCGAATTCATGGGACCTTTAAGCGTGGCCGTGGCGACATCAAGGCGGCGCATCGATCTTCTATGGGTTGCGATCGCTTTGTTAGGTCTGGTGATGCTAGCACCCGATATCGGCAGTGGTCTCGATCGTTTGGGTGTGCTCTTTGCCGCCATCGCCGCAGTAGGCTGGGCTACCTTCATCGTGCTCAGCAAACGTGTTGGACAGGCCCTGCCTGGCAACAACGGACTAGCCTTTGGCATGGTGATCGCAACGTTGTTCCTACTTCCTTTCGGACTTGGTGCTGCAACCCCTGTTCTCTTCGATTTTCAGCTCTTGTTGGGCGTTCTCGCTGTTGCCGTGCTGTCGACCACGATACCTTTCTTTCTCGAATTCGAAGCCCTAAGGCGTCTGCCGGCGCGAACCTACAGCATTCTCGTCACTCTGGAGCCGGCCATCGCTGCTATGGTCGCCGCTATTCTGTTGGGTGAAGCTCTTGGCGCTGACGCCGCCTTCGCTATTGCCTGTGTGACGGCAGCAGCAATCGGCGCGACGTTGTTTCGAAATCGATATTCTCCCTAGCGCAATGCGTCGCATAAATATCCAGAGATCTCACAAACTCAAGAGATGCTAAGGTCCGCCCGGTCGGTAGGGTGCCGATCGCCGTGCCGGCTGTCCGCCACATTTCTGCCACAAGGGCTTCGGCAAGGGAGCGCCAAGAATGGACGCTAGCCCCAAGGAGAACTGAGGACTAACGTTGGACGATCAGCTAGTCTGGAAAGGATGGTCAGATGGGACCGCAAAATGAGAGAGAGATACTTAAAGACGCCAGCCATCTCTACGAGGTAGAGCGGCGGGCCTATCATTTGGAGCGACCTGGATTTCGCATCAGTGAGTTGCAGCTTTCACCAACGCAATCGGTGCCGTGGCATTCACACAGCAACGTCAGCGACACCTTCTATGTCATCGAAGGCCGCCTTCGCCTGTTCCTCCAAGACCCTAAGGAAGAAGTGCGGCTCGATCCAGGACAAAGCTATGCGGTTGCAGCCCGCAGGCCTCATCTCGTCACAAATGCGGGCGGCACTTCAATGACCATCTTGGTGCTCCAGGGCGTTGGCGAATACGACTACATTCCACTGACGAAACAGCCTGCATGAGTAGGCGAGGAGCAATTATTGGGCTTTTCTTCGTCCTATGAGCGACAGCGACGAGCAGGGAATTTTGGCCACTCGCAATTGGCGGCTTCGGTGGGCTGTGACGAATGACCTCGACAGTCTCCACGCGGTTGCATGCCAGCCTGAAGTTTATCGTTATCGGTTCGACGGCGAGGCGCCAGCCAAAGAACTGATCTTCGGTATGATCGAACAAAGCATGGCTGTCGATGACCGCGTCGGTGTCGGACTTGGGGTGCTGGAAGCTCCAGCCGGACCTACCGTTACGATCTGCCGAACTCAGCTATCTCCTTGATCCTACCTATTGGGGGCAAGGGCTAGCCCGGTTCATTCATGAGTGCCGTTGTAGGCCGCCAATATTGCCTGTTTTGCCGAGCATCTTCTTGGCGCCGGCTGCGCATGAAGGCTGAGTTTGAGGTTGCGGGCTTTTGGGTTCGGTATCGGGCACGCTGTCCAAGTGATCAAGGCGGCAGCTTTACCGCGCGTTCAACGAGGAGTCCCAGGCTGTTCTGGTAGGGGAAGGCCGAAGGCAGCGCGACCTTGATCAGCGCGAGACGGATGGTGTCGAACTGGGCGTCACGCCAAAACGAGCGCTTGGGCGCGAGACCGCGCAGGGTGTGGAGCAGCCAGTAGTCGGCGGTATGGATCAGGAGCCGGAACTGGTTGGCCGCCGCACTGCTGCAGCTATATGAAGTTCTTGTAGGTTCTCCTCTCACCCCTCCTGACCCCCACCCACAACGTGGAGGTTACGGGGTCAGGAGGAGGTGGGAGGAGAGAGGCAAAAGGTGGTCAGGGGAGGAAACAAAAAGGAAGAAATTGAAAACAGAATTATGAGGATATGGGTAGATAGAGAAGAGTGAATAACAAGAAAACAATGTATAATATAAAGGATGAGGAAATTAGATTGTGTTGAGAGCAAGTGAGAGTGCGGAGGATGAGGTGGTCGGGTTTGGGAAGAGGTAGACCCATCTTAGTGAGTGGGCGAGCTTCGAAGAGGTTCACCAGATCGTGCTTCTGATTGAGGAACATGGTGCACTTGGTGCTGAGCTGCTCTCCCATTGGAATAATGACGTCGGACAGGTAAGGCGCCTGTTCGATGATGGCTTCTATCTCGGCGCTTTCGACAGCGTTGCCGACTATGCCCAGGAGATCACCGAGGAAACCACCGAGATCCCAGATCATTTGAAATACTACGTGGATTACGCGTCGATGGCGCGAGACATGGAGCTGAGCGGCGACATCTTCACCATCGAGCTTGATCACGAGGTCCATATCTTCTTGAACCATTGAAGCCGTAGCGGCTTCAGACTGGCGGCGAGGTTGCGGTGTCTGCGCAACCAAGCCAGCCAGGTTGCGCAACTTCATTGAAAAAAGTTTGACCCCAAAAGGCAGGATTTCGGGCGCTCATTCCTCCGATGACTTTCTCTTCATGAAGCCAGTCGTCGCTGGTCCTGGCGATCGGGTGTGCAACAGCGCTGCTGGATTGTTTCTCAACGGCAAGCGCTGGGCCGCAGTAGCGAGCCGCAATGCGCAAGGCGATTCGCTACCGGTCTGGCGAGGGTGCCGATCGCTCGAGAGCGATGAGTTTTTCATGCTCTCTGGCTACGCACCCAATAGCTTCGATAGCCGGTATTTTGGGCCGATTCGAGTCGATGATATTGTCGGCGTCTATTCGGCGACCTTTTGAGTTCTTGAGGCAGTTGATCAGCAGCGATCGAGAAATTCACTGGGCGACAGGATTTCGATCTCATGCCCCGGATCGTCATAATCAGTGGCTTAGGTTGCCGGGCAACAACTACCGGATTGCAGACAGATTGCTGGCTTTAGTGGGCCGCCGACATCAGAATAGCCCTATCGCCGACAAGCTCGAGAGTCAGCGCCGATGACGGTTGCCCTCGCGATATTCTCAGCATTGATCATTGCCATGTCGATCTATGGCGTCGTGCAGCCGTTGAAACTCACGGCGCTTGCCCGACGTTTCATGATCAGCACCGGTGTTTGGGGCGCCGTTGCCATCCGCCTTCTGTTGGCAGGACTGCTCTGGTTCACCGCGCCGATTTCCCATACGCCGCTCACGTTCAAGGTTCTGGCGCTTCTGACTCTTTTGGCAGCCATCGCCCTGCCGATTATCGGAGCGGCTCGCCTTGTGAAGTTTATTGATTACCTGGCTTCCTGGCCGCCAATAGCCATCCGGTTTCAATGCCTGCTGGGGGTTGCACTGGGTGCATTCCTGCTGTGGTCCTTATCTCCAGGCCATGCGGCGACCTAATAGCTCGTTGGGTTCCCGGCAATGCAGGCTCAGTGCAACGCCTCGAGAACCTGTCCCATGATCCGTTCGCCAACGGAATGAGGGAAATCATTGTAGTTGCCCGCGAAGACGGTAATGGTCAGCCCTAAGTCGGGCAGCACGAAAATTCGCTGGTCGCCATTGCCGACGGCCCGGATCACTTTGAGCCCACTCTTCAGCGTGCCTGGATACCAGAAATAGCCATAGCCATAGACGCCTGGCGGGCCCCAAGGGTTGTCCTGGACATGTCGGGCGGTCGATGCCGCCACCCAGTCGGCGGGTACGATCTGGCGGCCTTGCCACTGGCCGTTATGCAGGAAGACGGAGGCGATCTTGGCCAGATCCCGTGCCCGCAGGCGAAGACCCGATGCGGCACTGGGTGAACTGTTCGTGCGCCAGGCGTTGGATCGGTGCCAGGTATAGTCAGTGATGCCGAGCGGGCCGAACAGGACCTCCTCGGCGTATTTGTCGAGGGCCTTGCCGGTCAGGTGTTCGATCACCCCGGCAGTGACCTGGGTCAACCCGCCATTGTAGTACCAACGGCTGCCAGGCATGTCGCGGACTTCGCGGGCCAGCACGAGACCGACCGGATCGTCGGTGTAATAGAGCCGGATCTCATCATTGTCGTTGTCGGTATAGGGGACCTCCATCTCGTTCCATTCGAGACCTGCTGTCATGGTCAGCACATGGTGGAGCGTCACGGTGTCGAGGCTTTCACCGAGTGCCTCGCGATTAGGAAAAAAACTGGCGATGGGACGGGCGAGTGCGCGCTCGGCAGTGTCGCCGAGCGCAATGCCGAGGAGCGCCGAGGTCACGCTCTTGGTGACTGAGCGCAGGTCGTGCTGGGTTGCCGGGCCATGGTCGACGTGGCCGCGGCCCTGGCCCCAACTTTCGTCCTTGCCGGGCCAATAGCGATCGAAGACCAACTGACCCTTGTGCTCGATCAGAACAGCGTGGACGTTCGGCAGGGTATCCGTCTCAATCTCCAAGACGAGGGCGGAGAGGGCTGCAGGGTCAAGCCCGGCCTCCGAGGGCTTCCCAACAGCCCAGCCATCGCCGACGGTGGCGGGTGCCATGTCGATATCTTCGGCCTGCGCCGTCAGGGGCAGGCAAATGGCCAGAAGGCCAGTGACGGTGCTGCGGCGAGTGAGCATGAGTGCCTCCCTATCTAAAGGACACGTTAAACGGTCGGTCTGCCGATTTCAAAAGCCGGCGTGGAAAGCGCCGCATAGCGGCCTCTACGGATAGATCTCGCTCGCCGCTTCCGCTCTACCCCGGTTTTCTGCCGGAAGCGCTTCGGCAAGGGAGTGCCAGAAGAAGACATTAGCGAGATTAGCTGGCGTTTATCTCTGAGTGATGGTGCCGATGAGCCGATCGTCCTCTTCATTTACCGTTATAGTGACGAATTCGGCGGGGATCCGTTTCCTCGTCATCTCGACATGTCCAGTCACGACAATGAGCTTGTGGTCGGAACCTTGAGTGTGTCTGCGTCGTGCCAGTTTGATCGCACACAATAATGACGTCCTCGTCATCGGCGTATGGGACAGAGCTGTCCTTTACACCATCTTGCAAACACTGTGTCGGTCGTGCGACAGAACGACTTCGCGGTGTCGATCATTCCTCTCACTTCAAGCGGAGTTTTGGTTGCTGACGGATCACCGTGCGCAATTGAATTACGTGTATTCACAATATGATCCAAGCTATTGACAGTTGTTTGCGCATCCCGTCCAAGCTCACGAAAAAAATCCCTTCGAAATTCAGTGTAGCCAAATCTTCCAAAGTAAGCTTTGACTTTATCAAATTTTGGATTCGCAAAGCCTTTGTTGAAAGTCTCCGATGAAATTGGCGTAGGAAGAGGTGATGTCTTACTCCAGTATGTGATGTCGCTATCCACAAAACTTTGCATATGCAATGCAATTCGTTCCGCTTGGGAGGCGTCGCGTATGGAATCGATCAATTCTCTAGAAACGTGATAAAAGAATTGAGGCGCCAGCCTGCTGCGGCATACTTTTTTTAGATAGAGTGTGTCGAGTGTGTGTTCTCCAAGCTCTTTTACATAGGCTTCAATGTGGCCAGAAAGCAGAACGACTGCGCCGCGACATAGAGCGCTGATTTCATCGCCGTGACTGAACGAATCTTTGGATCGCTCGAGCTTGGCCGCCTTTTTTCTAAGGATTTTAACTTCATTCAACCGTTCAGAGAAATCTCCATAATTGGGGATGAATCTAGCCATTAGAGGCCTATATCTGCCATTCTGCTGCTCCAGATATGGAATCTTTTCTCGGTTCTACTTTTGTGATCGACTGCTCGACTGATGAGATCTTGAAAATCTTCGTCATCAATGATTTTCTGAAATACAATGCGAAAATCATCACGCTTTTCTATTGCAGTTTGCTTGTCGATATTGGCCGCGGTCCTCATTATTAAATCGTAAAGCGCGCGATTGATCGCGTTTGAACCTGGACGTCTGAAGCACTTTTTGGGCTCGAACCAGCACAATGTATTTGAAACTGCATTTTCCCACTTCGCTCTCAGCCCTTGAATCTCCTCTTCGTTTAGTTTCCGACCTTTGCGAGCTGTATTATTCAGCCAGATTTTTAATGGGGTTCTATAATCTCCAAGAGATTGCATCTGGAATGAGAAGAAACGCAATATAATCTCTTCGTCTGCGAGCCTCTTATCCGGTTGATTGCGCCCTCGGATTTTTAGCCAGCTTTCGCTGAATGAGAGTTCTGCAAGAAGGTTGTTCAGTGCTCCGCGAGATACGCAATTCCTCAACTCTTGTGCGTTTAGTGGCATTGTGCTGGTGTTCAGCCGTTCGAAGACATCAAACTTGATCTCCGGATGAGAGTCGTTCTTTATAACAATGCAGCGCAATGTGTGCGTTCTGATCTTCCTCTGTTCTTTGCTCGGCAGCTCAAAAAATCTAAGACCATTAAGCTCCGTCAGAGCTTCAAGATCGCGAAGCTTGAACTGGTTTTCTAGAAAGCGGAAAAGAGAATAGATCCTTTGCTGGCCATCAATAACATCAAGTTCACAATCCTCGTTTTCCGACAAGTAACAAGGTGGAATAGGAACATTTAGAAGAACGGACTCGACCAATTTTGAGGCCAGCTTGTCCGGCCAGACGTATTGTCTCTGAAAGTTAGGGCGATCACTGAGAGGCCTCAAGAATAGAACCGCAGATTTCACCTGCCCGACAATAGCGTCTATACCGAGATCATAAGGTTGAGTTACAACTTTCCGATCCCTAATCGGTGTTGCTTCAGGATCCAGTTCATCGCTCGTGTCTAACTCGTAAAAGGGTTTCTCGGTGTTCATTGACGGTCTCTTCTACTTGAGCACACGGTAAGCCATCAAAGCAGCCATGAGGATACGTTGATCTTGTTCTGGCCTCAGGATTTCTTACTTGATGGATTTCTTCGAGAATCGACTTGAGCTCGCAGGTAATTTCCGCTCGATACATCGAAGAAAGTGGATGCAGTCATATGCGATCAAACGGTACGGCGCAACAAATCCCTGCGATGACTGGATAAAGTTGCCCCCTGTCACAGAGGCTGTCACTGTCTATGGCTGGTCAGGGTCAGGCCCTTCCACTACGGCCCTTCCACGGCATGTGGGCAATGCGCCGGAAAGCGGACCTGTCGACGCAAGATTGCCCTGGGGCGGTGACTAACCACCGCATTTCTGCCGGAAGCGCTTCTTCGGCTCGGTGCCAGCAAGGGACTTAGGCGGTCATGCGCCGAAAGGCTCGAATGCGAGGTGAAGCTGCCTTTGTCTGAACGGCGGCTTTCTATCTTGGATCAGATCTCATCGATCGCACGTGCAAAGCGGTCAATCTCATTCTCTGTGTTGAAATAATGCACTGAGGCGCGCAGCAAAGACTGCAATCCACGCTCTCCGAGATCGAGACGTGCGGAGGGGAGCGACGAGACTGAAACGTTGATTTGCTTGGCGCGGAGTGCCTCGGCCATTTGCGATGGTTCAACCCCAGCCTTTTGGAACGTCACGATCCCACATTTCTTCTGGCCCAGATCGTGAACGGTTACGCCCTTAATCGCTCCAAGAAACTGCCGCAACGTCTCAGCCAGGGTTGTCACGCGCTCCTCTATGGCACCTAAATCGATCTGACGCGCGTAGCGCACGGCTGCCATCAGGCCCACGCGGCCGGCAACGAAACTTTCCCAGTTTTCAAATCGGCGAGCGCCAGCGGCAAGCTCGTAGCTTTGTGGGCCGGTCCAAACAGCAGCGTGCAAATCGAGAAACGGCGGTTCGATCTGCTGGAGCACCTTGCGCCGCACGTAAAGGAAACCCGTCCCGCGCGGGCCGCGCAGGAACTTTCGGCCCGTACCCGAAAGAACGTCGCAGCCTATCGCCTTAACATCCACGCCGATCTGCCCGACTGACTGGCAGGCATCGAGCATGTAGAGCAAGCTGTGACGGCGCGCGATCTTGCCAACGTCGACTGCCGGATTGACCAGACCGCCTTGCGTCGGAACATGGGTGATGGCGATCAGTCTGGTCTTCGGATTGATCAGGCGTTCCAACCCTTCCAGATCGATTTGCCCGAAACGATCCGAAGGCGCAATGTCGATGTATAGATCCCGACGCTTGGCCTGCTGCAAGAATGCGAGATAGTTGGATGCGTATTCCGACCCGTGCGTGATGACCCGGTCGCCTGCGCGCAGATCGAGACCATAAAAGGCCATGTCCCAGGCGCGCGTGGCGTTCTCGACATAGGCAATTTCGTCGGTCTCAGCATTGAGAAGACCTGCGAACTCTGTATAGAATGCTGCGAGATCCTCCGACGCACGACGTTCAGCCTCATATCCACCCACGGCGTTCTCTTCATGAAGCACCCTTTGCACCGCGTCAAAAACCGGCGCGGGCATCAAGGAGGCCCCCGCGTTGTTAAAGTGCAGGACATCCTGGCATGCGGGGGTGTCCGCCCGCACACGTTCGATATCGATCATTTCAGTCTGATCCATTTAAACAGGGTTCTTCGGGTTAGCTTATTGTCGCCTCGGCAGGTGGTAAAGCAGACATGAGCCATGCAGTGGCGACGACCGATTTGAGTTCATTCTTGTCGAAACAGCGGCTGGATAGACGGACTGCATCGGGTCATGGGTGAGCCTTCGGGCTTGTCTCGGCCCATGCCTGCTGACGGCCGGATAGCCGTCATTGGACTTTGTCGATCGTGCTTGCATCCGTTTTTGCCGGCAGCTTCGGAGCTCACCTATCCCACGTGATCCGCGAGGAAGAGGTACAGTTCAATTCGTTGCGAAAGGAGCGATTGGACGAAGCAGTCAATGGAACCTTGTCGGTCTTAGTCTGACGAGGTCAAGGAGAAATCGGAGAACCTCATGCCACCCTCAATTCAACGGATCATCATCTACACGAAGAAGACGCGGGAGATGGCCGAGTTTTATGTTCGGCTCCTCGACTAAGAGGCCATCAACGCCGTCAGTTCGAGCACAATGAATTCTCTATGGTATCCGATTATGCGCCCAGCAGCTCTGCCGCTCGGTGTTTCCGATCGATGTCACTGATATTGTTAGGATTTACAGACCATTCTCTTCGCGCTGAGCGATTTCTATAAATGCCTAATCGCAATCATCGGGACGGTGTGTCTTCAACCCGGCTTGTTGCCCATATGTTGCCCAAACAGCAGTTCTGGGCAACAACATGCCGAAATTATCATCTTAACTTATTGATTTAATTGGTCGGGGCGGGGTGATTCGAACACCCGACCCTCTGCTCCCAAAGCAGATGCGCTACCAGGCTGCGCTACGCCCCGACATTGAAAGTCCGAAGGCAATCTAGGTTACGGCGATGACATTTGCAATGTTGGCGATCTTGGAACCGGCTTAATTCATTTCAAAAGGCAACCCTCTTTTGATCGGGCTAACAATCAGAAATTCCAATCAGATACACATTTTTCCTGGTTGATTATAACCATAATGCATCTCAATCGGCACGCACTTGAATGACCTGCTGAAGAAGGGGTGCCAGAGCAATGGGATATCCAGGGTTGTCAGAAAGGAACTTTATTTTCCATAAAGTTTACATTGTTGCGCATGGTGGGTCTTACAGCGTATATTCTCGCCGCTTCAGTGCCATAAATTGAGGTCCGAAAAACCTTTGCTATTGTTAGGTACCATAGAGAAGGAGCTTGTCCGGCTCAGTATTGGCTGTTGTATGCCAACTCACTGTCGAAGCTGGGGTTCAAGCCGTTCCGGGAGAGGCTGACTATGCGTTTTTTCGGTGTCGTTGTCTGTCTGGCCGCCCTAGCGCTCACGGGGTATTCGGCCATCGTTTATCAAGCACCGAAGATCCAAGCAGATATCCAGATGCGGACCGAGCACGCCTTGGCCGGGTCGACAACCGACCCGGTGGACATCGTTGTTGACGGGCGCCATGTAACCCTGCGTGGCACGGTCCAGGACGACCAGGAACGGGAAAGGCTGCTGCAGGTTGCCGGCGACGTTTGGGGGGGGCTTGGACCAGTTGATGGGCTCGAGCGGCTAACCATCATGGCACCTTACCGATTTGCCGCGACGAAAGATCAGAACGGTAAGGCGGTTGTTGAAGGTTTTGCGCCGACGGCCGACCTTCGTGATCAGATGAAAGCTGACGCCGAAGCGATTTTCGGCGATGACACCAGCGTTCGCATCGATCTTGCCGCTGGTGCACCAGAGGGCGACTGGCGGGGGATCGCGGGTTTGGGCATGGATGCTCTGGCGGCGCTTGAGCGGGGCAAATTGGTCATCGCCGATCACGACCTTTCGCTGTCCGGCGATATCGCCACGCCCGCTGATGTCAAAGTGGTTGAGATCTTTAGTGATGCTGCGCCTGAAGGTTTTGTCTGGACCAACAATTTATCAGCACCGGAGAAAGAAGTTGCAGAGCCGGAGGAAACACATGAGACGGCCAGCCTCGACTCCTCGAAAAGCCCCGCAATAGAGGAGAGCGATGCCGCCTCCGAGGACAATGCCGAGCTTGTCGAGCCCTACACTTTCACGGTTCTCAAAAATTCAGATGGAAGCCTCAATATCGGCGGGTTTGCGCCCGATGAGGCTACCAAACAAGCCTTGATCGACCAAGCAAAGGCTGTTGCTGCCGATCGTCCTGTAGTTGCCGATATCCGCATTGCCGAGGGCATGCCTGATGCATCTTGGCCCGATCTGGTCGTTGCCGGGATAGGTGCCATGGCCCAGGTCGAATCCGGCAAGTATGAAATCGTCGATAGCGAAGCGTCCTTCAATGGCAATGTCGTTGATGACGCCGAGGATGGCACGATCGACATTGCGGTGGCTGAGAAAACAGCCGCTGGCGAGCAAGAGGGCGATCATGGTGCGACAGCCGCGTCGACCGATCGCTCGCAAGATTCGATTGAGTCGGCCAGCCCGTATGTGATGACCCTCAACAAGCCTGGTAATGGTACCTTGCTGCTCGAGGGCATCGCTCCCGATGAAGCCACTGAGGAAAAGCTTCTGACAGCGCTGCGGCGGAGCACCGGCTTCGAGGACATCAAGGCAGACGTGGAGCTCGTCGACGGTGTGTCAAAGGACGGCTGGGTCGAATTCATCGCCGACCGTGCCCCGGCTCTTGCGGCGGTCACGTCCGGAAGTCTTAGTTTTTCTAATGATGAAACGCATCTTATCGGGGTTGTTGACACGCCAGAGGATGTCGACCCGACCAGGACGAAGCTCGCAGCCATCGACAGCGCCATGACGGTCGAACTCAACCCTGTTGACCCAAGGTCGGCCGCGGCGATCGAACTGGTGATTTCCCCGGACAAAGGCGTGACCCTATGGGGAGCCTTGCCCGAGGGACTGACCGAGCAGGATGTGACACGCGCTCTTGGTCTCAGTGTGTTCGAGGGTGGTTTGAGCGAAGGAGGCCGAGGAGATGTTGATCTTTGGCGGAAAAATCTTGCGGCGATCGGCAGTTATTTGCCCCAATTCGAGCATGTTGGTATCAAGCTGGATGATCATGAACCCAGGATAGAAGGCAAGCTCCATTCCAACGGCGATGTCGATCAGGTCTCCGATGGCCTAGCGCAGCTCTTTAGCGCAGGGCAAAATCCAAAAATCGATGTATCGGTCACAAAACTTAGGCATAGAGACGGATCAAAACGCAAAAATCCCCTGACTGGCAAGGAAGAGGTTTATGATCGGGGGTACTGGCTGCCGATCGTGGCGTTTTCCCCCGACCTTTCCGAATGCCGTCAACAATCCCTCGATATTCTCGCGGACGAAAAGATCACTTTTGTTCGAGGTGAAGCGACGCTGGATGCGCGTGCCGAGAAAATTGTCGACAGCCTCGCCGCCATTGCACGCAAATGCCTTGAAAACGACCGGCTTTCGCTGCAAATCGGCGGTCATACTGATTCGCGAGGCGCCTCGGACATGAATGAGGCTCTTTCCCAGGCTCGCGCCGACGTCGTGCTGTATTCATTGAAGGCTCGAGGCGTCGATGTCACCTCTATCATCGCGACTGGTTTTGGCGAAGCCAAGCCCATTGCGAGCAACGAGACCGAAGACGGGCGCGCTGAAAACCGCCGTATTACATTCGAATGGAAAGAATCTGGAACAGAGGGCTGATCCGGATTTAAGCAAGGGGTGCAGGTCGTGACATATCTCGCGATGGAGATGTCTCTATATCTTGCCAGTACGGCATTGATCGGCCTCTGTCTCGGATGGCTCATCTGGGGGCAGGGTCGAAGTCGGCATATTGGCAAGGTACGCTCGGAGATGGCGGCGGCGGTCGAGGCTGAGCGCGGGCGAGCCGAGGAGGCCAGCCTGGAGTTGCAGGATGCCGATGCGAAGCTGGACCGGCTTTTGGAAGCCGAAAGGAGCAGTGCTGCAAAAGTTCTAACGGAGACCCAGCAACTGCTCGAAACGGAAAAGCAGGCAGCGAGCCAGGCTCGGATGGAGATCAGCCAGCTGCGAGCCGACATGGATGAAGCGATCAATGTCGAGAAGGCTTCGGCTGCTCATGCTATCCAGGAGGCCATGCGGGAGGCTGAAAAGGAAAAGACGGCTGCGCAAAATGCCGAAATCCGGGAGACGCAGGTTCGCTCTGAGCTTGAGGAATTGCGTCTGATGGCGGGCGCCGAGAAGTTGGCGGCACAATCTGCCCGGGCGGAGCTCAGTCAGATCCGCATGGAGATGCAACAGGCACTCGACGCCGAGCGTGACGCCAGCGGCCAGGCTCGACGGGCTTTGGACGATATTCGCGGCACCCTTGCCCGGACATTCGGCGAGCCGGCTGGGATCATCTCGTCCGTCGCTGTCCCGCTGGAGAACGCAGCGTCCGAAACTGCAGAGATTTCGGAGACGATTGCGGTCGATGAGCATGATGATGACGACGACTTCTTTGACGGCATCGATGATTTCAATGAAACTGTCGATCCGGCTGCTTTCGATACATCGGCCACACTATCCGGCATCGACATCAAACCGGGCCTAGCCTTTGATGTTGAAGATGAAGCTTCTTCGTCGACGAATGGCACCAGGCAAGACGGTGTTTTGGAAAGAGCTGATGATCTTAACCGCGAGCTCGGGGTGGAGCCCATTACCTCAGCTAATGGCGAGGACCCGCAGGGCACCGAGCCGCAGGTTGATGCGTCGTCGTCGACACCCCAGCTTCATCTTCTGAAGCCATCCGATGGCGAGCCCTCGATCGTGTCCAACGGTTCCGGCAATCTGTCTAAACCGTCCTCGCTTTATGAGAAGCGCCCGGACGAAGTGGATGCTCTGCAGGAGATTGACGGTATCGATTCAGATATCGAGATGCTCTTGAACGAGCAGGGCTGCTACCAATTCAAGCAGCTTGCAGAGTTCTCCGAAAGCGATATCGAGTGGCTCGCCCAAGCCATGACAAGCATGCCGGATCTCAAAGAGCGCATGGAACGCGACGGATGGCTTGAGCAGGCGAGAGAGCACCAGGACAAGAAATATGTCGAGATGAATGCTGAAAGACCGCGCTGGTGGAGCCGGCGGCGACTGCGGTAAAAGCAGTTCCCGGAGACGAAAACCTCTCTACAATCTGTCCGCAAACCGTTCCCGCATACCCTGAACCAAGTACTCCAAGTCTTGGTATGGCTTGGCAGGGCGGGGATGGATCTTGTACACCGAGGGCCGGTTAGACATGGGCTGGATAGAGGCGAGGTAATTGTGGTGACGGATAGTGACGGGCCCCGGGATTTCATCCGGGAAATCATTCAAAGTGATATCGCTGAGGGCCGGGTATCCTCCGTCATTACACGGTTCCCGCCGGAACCGAACGGGTATCTTCATCTCGGCCATGCCAAGTCGATTTGTCTGAACTTCGGAATCGCCGAAGAATTCGGCGGGCGCTGCAATCTCCGCTTCGATGACACCAACCCGACCAAGGAGGAGCAGGAGTATATCGACGCGATTATGACCGACGTCCGCTGGCTCGGTTTCGATTGGGGCGAACATCCTTTCTACACATCCGATTATTTCGAGCAGCTTTATGACTGGGCGGTGCATCTGATCAGAGAGGGGAACGCCTATGTGGACGATCTCTCGCCGGACGAGATGCGATCCTATCGCGGCACGCTGAAAGTGCCCGGCAAAGACAGCCCCTACCGGGGGCGGGCTGTCGAAGAAAGTCTCGATCTATTCGAAAGGATGCGGGCGGGCGAGTTCGAGGATGGCGCCCGCGTGCTGCGCGCGAAGATCGACATGGCTTCAGGCAACATCAACATGCGTGACCCTGTGCTCTATCGTATCCTCCATGCCCATCATCCACGCACGGGCGATGCCTGGTGTATTTACCCAACCTATGACTTTGCCCACGGGCAATCCGATGCGATCGAGGGCGTGACCCACTCCCTTTGCACCTTGGAGTTCGAGGATCACCGGCCGCTCTATGACTGGCTGGTGGATCACCTGCCGACCAATGCCCGGCCAAGACAATATGAATTCGCCAAGCTAAGCGTCGGCTATAGTGGCATTTCTCTCGGAAAGCGCCGCCTTCGCCAGTTGGTTGAAGATGGCATCGTCAAGGGCTGGGACGACCCGCGTATGCCGACGCTTTCCGGCATCCGTCGCCGCGGCGTGCCGCCGGAAGCGGTACGCGATTTTGCCAAGCGCGTCGGCATCGCCAAGTCGGAAAACTTGATCGAGCCCGCCTTGCTGGATCACTGCATCCGCGATCACATGAACCGCCACGCACCGAGACGCATGGCGGTGCTGCGGCCCCTGAAGGTGGTGATCGAGAACTTCCCCGAAGGCGAGACCGAGGAGATGACCGCCGCCAACAATCAGGATGATCCTGAAGCCGGTACAAGAAAAGTTCCTTTTACCAGGGAGCTATATATCGAAAAGACCGACTTCATGGAGGATCCGCCGAAAAAATTCTTCCGCCTCGGCCCTGGCCGCGAAGTTCGGCTGCGCAACGCTTATTTCATCACTTGCACAGAGGTGATCAAGGACGCCGCAGGCGAGGTAGTCGAACTCCGCTGTACCTACGATCCTGCGACCAGAGGCGGTGATGCTCCCGACGGCCGGAAGGTCAAGGGCACACTCCACTGGGTATCGGCCAGCCATGCGGCCGACGCCGAGGTCCGGCTCTACGAACCGCTCTTCTCCCACCCCGTGCCGGGCAGTGATGGTGACTTTCTCGAAGACCTCAATACCGATTCGCTCGACGTTCTGAAAGGATGCAAACTGGAGCCGAGCCTCGCCGATCCCGAGCTTGAGGGGGCGGTGCAGTTTGAGCGCCAGGGCTACTTCTGCCTCGACAGCGATAGCACGACCGATCGTTTGGTTTTCAACCGCACCATCGGGCTCCGGGATAGTTGGGGTGCTTCCGGAAAGGCAGGGCCGTCAAAGAAGCGCTGACGCCAGAAACCCCGCTGGATCATGCCCGGGCGGGGTTTCACGGATGAGCATAAAGCCCACCTCCGGCTCGACAAGGATGCCAAGCTTAGTATTGCTCAAGTAACTCTATTGTCGGGTTATCGTTGATTGTAAGGCGGAGTCATGTTTTTTACACACCCTCCTTTCTACCCTGCTTTGGCAGTTCTAAAGTTGACTACCAGCAGATCCAACATCGCTAAGTCTGAACCCGTCAAAATACTTCGTCAAGTTATTTCGTCAGCAATAGGCAGCCTTCCATACCTGGCATGAATAAGGAGCTAACACTGCCTGCCGCTTTCCATTAGCTCATTGTTTAATCTTTTGTGGAAGACTGAGCTTGGAAGGCACCGTCGATAGCTTGAACTGATGGCTGGCGCCCACGATGCGGACTGCGGAGATTTTTATGCTTTTCAAGCAGTTGCCGGTGATTCTCCGGATCCTGCCGGTGAACTGCAGCGTCGGGAGTGTCACCACGGGCAAGCCGAGACTCATGCTTACGACGGAGACCCATCGACCTTCCAAATGCGAGAGGCTGAATAGGATTTTGAAAATCTGAGAGATGACAGCTCCATTGATACAACCGCTTTCGCAAAGCCGTGATGGCGCCAGCACAGGTGCTATTTCACTCAGACTGGCCGGCTGGAATTGCCCCTGCACAAGGTTTTCGGGTTCCGTCGTAGATGCGTGATGAATAGGCTGCATTCAATCCGGACTCGCCTGATCCTATTGATGACCCTCGTCGTCACGATTGGCTATGCCGTGTTCACACTTGTCGAAGTTAGGCAGCGAACGGCTCAGATCGATAACGATATGCACGCACAGATCGATAGAATTCTTGATCTGCAATCCGAGGCCCTGGTAACGCCGCTTTGGAACTTCGATCACGATGAAATCCAGCGGCAGACCAGTCTCCTTGCGACCTATCAAGACGTCGTTGCCGTGTCGGTGATCGATACCACAGGGGTAGGTGTGGAAACCATCATTGCAGGAGCCGCTGCGACCCTCGAACCTGCCGGTGAACGAGCCGCTCTGGAAAATGTTGCTGCGCACGATGCCGGCCACGATACGATTGTCATGCGTGACATTCATCATGAAGGGGAATCAATCGGCCGTCTGGTTGTGGAGCTAAGCCATGACCGTATAGAAGATGCCCGCCGCGATGTGCTCTGGGCCCAAGCCTGGCAGTTCCTGATCATCACTGGGGCGGTGACGCTGACCATTGCTGTTGCCGTCACCGGGCTAGTGCGTCCTATTCTCGATATCACGCAATCCATGGGCAAGATCGCCGATGGCAATCTCGATGTCGCCGTCCCGGCAACTGAACGTCGTGATGAGATCGGCGACATGGCGCAGGCGCTCACGGTCTTCAAAGCAAATGCCGTGCAATTGAAAGTTGCCCTGGACAAAGAGCGGGAACTCAACGGATTGCAGCGACAGTTCGTCTCGATGGTTTCTCACGAATTCCGCACGCCGCTGGCGATCATCGATGGCTGCGCGCAGCGGCTCTTGCGGAAGCGCGACTCGCTGACGGATGATCTTGTGACGGGACGCCTCAGTCAGGTCCGGCTGTCCGTGCTGCGGCTTACCGAACTCATGGAAAGCGTGCTCAATGCCGCCCGTCTCGAGGAAGGGCGCATTGCCTTCCAGCCAGGCTCATGTGCCCTGATCGACCTGATTCAGGAACTAAGCGGCAGCTATGGCGAACTCTATGGCAATCGCGAATTGATCCTCGACATCGACAGGCTTCCGGATATTGTTCTTGCTGACCACAAGCTTCTTCGCCAGGCGTTCTCCAATCTTCTTTCCAATGCAGTTAAATATTCCGAGACTGGCTCCAAGATTTGGATCACCGGCTTTCTGGATCAGCAAGGCCAGTTGGTCGTCGCCATTCGTGATGAAGGTTTGGGCATTCCCGAAGATGAACTGCAACAGCTCTTCGACCGCTTTTTCCGGGCCAGCACCTCGACCGGGATTGCCGGTAGCGGCATCGGCCTCCATCTCGTGCAGCACTTTGTCGGCTTGCATGGCGGCAGGGTGGAGGTCGAAAGCGTCGTCGATGTCGGGACGACCTTCACTGTCTACCTACCATTTGTCGAGCCGGCAGCCAGCGGGGTTGCAGCGGCGGCTTGAAGCTTTGCCGAGGGAATAGGTCGATCATGTCCGGCACCGGCAGGCTAAACTAAGCCGTCGCTCGGAGCTCCTCTGCGGTGCGCAAATCGACACCGACAAGCTGTGAGACACCGCGCTCCATCATGGTGACGCCATAAAGCCGGTCCATCCGGGACATGGTCATCGGGTGGTGGGTGACGACAATGAAGCGGGTTTGCGTAGAAGCCGCCAGCTCTTCGAGCATGGCGCCTAGGCGATTCACATTGGCATCGTCAAGGGGCGCATCAACCTCATCCAGCAGGCAAAGGGGCGAGGGGCGGGTCAGGAAGACCGCGAAAATCAGCGCGATTGCAGTCATCGCTTTTTCGCCGCCGGAGAGGAGCGAGAGGGATTGCAGCTTCTTGCCGGGCGGACTTGCCGAGAGCTCAAGGCCGGCATTCAGCGGATCTTCCATGTCGGTAAGCTCAAGCTTGGCACGCCCGCCGCCGAATAGGCGGACGAAGAGCGCCTCGAAATGCTTTTCCACCTCGCCGAATGCGGCGCGCAGGCGTTCCCTGCCTTCTCGGTTCAAGGTGGCGATGGCACGGCGCAGGCGCTCGATCGCCTGGGTCAGTTCCTCCTGTTCGGTGCGCAGCGTCTGAATGCGCATCTCCAGCTCGGCTGCTTCTTCGATGGCACGCAGATTGACGGCGCCAAGCCGTTCGCGTGACGCTTCGATACGGGCAAGTTTGGTCTCAAGTTCGGCCAGCGCCTCGCGGCTCGGCGGTTCGCCGGGCATAGTTTCGATACTGTCGCCAAGCCTGGCATGCACGGCGGCCTCGCTGGCAAGGGCCTCCTCTTCCGCCCGCTCCAGATGTGCCTCCAGCTTGGCGCCGCTTTCGCGCGCCTCGACTTGCTCGGTCTCGACTCGGAGCAACGCTGCCTCAGCATCGCTCAGATCTCTTTCGGCCTCGCTTACCGCCTTCAGCAGCTCGGCACGTTTGGCTTCGGCTGTCTGAATCTTCACACGAAGCTCGGTCTGCTGACGGACCAGATCGTCTGGCAGGGCTTCGAGATCGGCAAGCTCAGCGATGATCTGCTTTCGGCGCTGGATCAAATCCTCGACCCTGGCCTCGGCCGCTTCGATACGGGCGCTCCAGGCGGAGAGATCAGTATTGAGTGCCTCTACCTGATGGCTTGCCGTGGCATGGCGGTCCCGAAGGGCGACGTCAGCAGCTTTGGCCTCGGCGTGGCGCTGTCTTGCCTGATTGAGCGCCATCTCGGTCGTTTCAAGATCTGCCTGAGCGCAATTTAAAGCATTTTCGACCTCGGCACGTTTGTCCGCTTCTGCAGCCAAGCGCTCGTCGATCTGTTGCCAGTCCTCCTCGAGCCTCGCCGCCCGCGCTTCGATTTGGGCACGTTCGACCGCGCGTTCCTGGAGCTGAGCAGCATATCGACGCTCATTTGCCCGGCAACGCTCCAGACGTTCCTGCGCCGCCAGAACCTGTTTTCGGCTCAACGCGGCATCGTTGCGAGTGGCGGTCTGTATTTCTGCGGCTTCCTGATCAGCTCTTTTCGCGGCACCATGTGCTGCCGACGTGGTCTCCTGCCTTTCTCGAATAGCTGCAGAAACGTTATCATCCCCTTGCTCGGCTTCGAGGATCGAGAGCTCTTTCCGCGCCGCCTCGGCTGCCTCGCCAAGCTCCGAAAGCTCTGCTTCCAGCCGATCCGCCTCTTCGTTGAGCGGGCCAAGCTCGGCGTTGATCGCAGCATCTTTCGAGCGAAGCTCGGCTAAAGCGTGACGCGCTGCCTCTGCCGTCAAGCGGAGAGTCTCGCGTTCTGTCTCGGTTTTTTCGATAGCAGCCACACACGTCTGGAGGGCGGCGAGGGAAGTGTCGGCGTCGGCATTCAGGACATCGCAGTGCCGCCGTGCTGCGACCAACTCGCTGTCGATCTCCTGCCGTCTTGCCTGTTGCTTGACCCGCGCTGCTGCAGCCGTGGCACCTTCCGGCTTTCGAACCAGACCATCCCAGCGCCAAAGGCCACCTTCGATACTGACCAAGCGCTGGCCTTGCAGAAGCCCCTGCTGCAGGCGTTCAGCGTCAGCCGCCTCGACCAGACCGACCTGGGCAAGCCGCCGACCGAGCGCCGGCGGTGCGCTGACTTTGTCGGCAAGAGGCACTGCACCGTCCGGCAGCGGCGTCGCAGGCCCTGGCAAAGGCATGCCGCCGAGTTCAGCCCGCCAAAATGTCGACATCGCCGGTTCGTCACCGCCTAGGAGATCATCGCCAAGAGCGGCCGCGAGAGCTTCCGCGCAACCATCTTCAATGCTGACCCGGTCCAGCATGGAAGGACCTTCGATCTCGGCTGCCGCCAGGGCAGCAAGTGCCAGCGCTTCGGCATCCAGCTTGTCGACTTCTATCTGGGCCTCCTTCGAGCGTTCCTCCGCAGCGTCGAGCCTGGCCTTGGCAGTGTCACGATCGGCCTTGGCTTGACCAAGCCTCGTTTCAAGATCCGAAAGACCGGCTTCGATTTCGACAACCCGTGCTTCACCGGTCGTAATATCCAACCCGGCACGTACTGTAGCCCGCTCCGCGGCCTTTCCTCGAAGTTCGTCCTTTCGTGCCCGCAGCCGCTCGATACGGATCCCAAGATCCCGATCGCGCGCCTCCAAAGCCTGACGGTTGCTGTCGGCCTGACGCCGCTCGGTCTCATACTCGCGCAGCGCTTCCTCAGCCGCCTGCAATGCTGCCGAGGCTTCGACCAGCCCAACCTCAGCTACAGCTTTCGCCTCGTCGGCTGTTGCAAGGCGCGCATCCGCAGCCTCGGTTGCGGCCATCGCTTCTGCAAGCACCGTTTCGAGCGTGTCAGCCGAGCCATCCGTTTCAGCGCCTTCGAAGGAGGCCGGCGCTTCCGCCAGCCCCTGCAGGCGACCGTCGAGATCACGCCTGGTGACGGCCAGGGCCTGCTGCTGCTCGACAAGCTGAGCGGCACTCCCTTCGACCTGGCGATAACGCGCTTCGATCTCGGCTTTGGCGGCAAGACATGCGCGAAACTCTGTTTCGAAAGTTTCCAGCGCTTCGCGGGCCTCGATCTCATTGTCGGAAGCCTGCTGACGGGCCGCATCGCTTTGCTCGATCAGCTCACCAACGCTCTTCTGTTCGGCGGTGAGCTTTTCAACCATTGCCCTGGCGTCGGTCATGGAGACCTCCGCATGCTCCAGGTCCTGAACGGTCTGGCGTTCCTGTTCCTTCAACCTTACCTGATTGGCATCCAGCCTCGCGGCCTCGGCATCGATCGCGCTGAGACGCTCGCCCAGGCGCACTAGGTCGGTGGACGTCACGGCCTCGTCACGGCGGAGCTCGGTGAGCCGCTCGGTCGCGGTCTCGCGGCGCTCCCTCGCCTGAGCAAGGCGGCTTGCATAGATTTGCACATGACCGCGGCCGGTGCGCAGCGCTTCTTCGGCAAGTGCCAATTCCGCACGAGAAATCTGCCACCGGCCAATCAGAAGGGCGGCCTCGGTCTCCCGATGGCTCTCCTGCAATTTTCGGTATCGCTCAGCTTGGCGTGCCTGCTTTTGCAAGGTCGCGAATTGCTCATCCAGATTGACCAGCAGATCTTCGACCCGGACAAGATTGGTTTCAGCCCCCTGCAGTTTGAGTTCGGCCTCGTGGCGCCTTGCCTGCAGGCCGCCGATCCCAGCCGCTTCTTCCAGGAGCTTTCGCCGCTCCAAGGGCTTGGCCTCGACCAGCGCTCCAATCCGCCCCTGACTGACGATGGCGGCACTGCGGGCACCGGATGCGGCGTCCGCGAACAGAAGCTGCACGTCCTTGGCACGCACCTCATTGCCGTTGACGCGGTAAACCGAACCCATGCCGCGGCCAATCCGCCGCGTCAGTTCCAGCTCATCCTCGTTTTCGAAGCCGGGAATAGGCTCGGTGCCTGCCTCCATATGCAGGGCAACCTCGGCAAGATCGAACGGCGCGCGCGCATTGGTCCCGGCAAAAATGACATCATCCATCTCGCCGCCGCGCAACCCACGCGCCGAACTCTCGCCCATGACCCAGCGAAGCGCATCGACCAAATTGGACTTGCCGCAGCCGTTTGGGCCGACGATCCCGGTCAGCCCGCATTCGATAAAGAGCTCTGTCGGCTGGACAAAAGATTTAAAGCCGGAAAGACGCAGTTTGCTGATCTGCAACGGAGTCTGATGTCCCGATTATTCGCAACAGCCGGTAGCTATATCAGCGCACCCGCGATCACGGAAGCCCAATGGCATCATCATATCGTTATTTAAGGTTAGCCCAACCACAAGATGTGGTTTGTCAGCACCGCCAGCCAAGGCTACTTGGGTCGTTCAAGGTTGGCGATATAGGCCAGCAGATGCTCGATATCATCGTTTGATACCCTATCAAGTCGCTCATATGCCGTGTGCGGCGGGCGCTTCTTCAGTGTCCAGAGTCGCTGGCGGTAATTGTCAAGCTTGTCATGCATGAGGAAGAACGAGGGTGTCGAATCGATACCGCCATGGCGATTTTCCGTGCCGACGACATGGCAGCCCTTGCAGAATTCATCGGCAAGATCTCGCCCCTTGTCGATATCACCGCCGGCCTGGACCGGACCTGTCAGCCCGATGACGGCTCCCACCGTCAGGATAAAGCGTAACCCGCACATCTCATGATCTCCCAACCATGAAGATCAGCCTAGCAAAAGCACCCGGATTGCGTAATGGCCGTCCAGATCTGCCAACGACGTGATAAAAGCTGAAATCGCCACGGGATCTCTTTGATCGGAAACGCGTGTAGCCTATGATGAAGCAACCCGAAAAAAGAGAGGCTTGGCATGGCAATTATCAATCGGATCGCTGAATTTCATGATGATATGACCGCGTGGCGACGGGATTTTCATCGCCATCCCGAGCTTGGTTTCGAGGAAACGCGCACATCAGCGATCGTCGCCGACAAGCTTCGTGAATTTGGTGTCGACGAGGTGCATACCGGTCTGGCCAAAACCGGCGTGATCGGCGTGCTGCGATCCGGAAAGGGGGCGGACACGATCGGCCTTCGCGCCGACATGGACGCTTTGCCGATCCAGGAAACGACCGGCCTTCCCCATGCTTCGACAGCGCCCGGCAAGATGCATGCCTGTGGGCATGACGGCCACACCACGATGCTGCTGGGTGCTGCTCGCTATCTCGCCGAGACACGCAATTTCGAGGGTACGGTCTATTTTATTTTTCAGCCGGCGGAGGAGGGCGAAGGCGGCGGACGGGTCATGGTAGAAGAGGGCTTGTTCGACAAATATCCGATGCGTCATGTCTACGGCATGCATAATTGGCCCGGACGTCCGGTCGGCAATTTCGCGATGCGTCCCGGTCCGATCATGGCGGCGACGGATCAATTTCTGATCGAGCTAAAGGGCAAAGGCGGTCATGCGGCTGCCCCGCATTTTTGCAAAGACCCTCTGGTGGCTGCCGCCCACCTCGTGACGGCGATGCAGACGATCGTTTCGAGAAGCGCCGATCCCGTCGACCACGGCGTCGTGTCGGTGACCCAGATTCATGGTGGCGACGCGTACAATGTCATCCCGGAAACCGCAAAGCTGATGGGCACGGCGCGCAGCTTTACCCCTGAGATGCGTAATCTGATGGAGCAGCGCATCGCCGATATTGCGAGGAATGTAGCGGCAGCCCATCAGATCGAGGCCGACATTGACTACCGCCGCGGCTATCCCCCGACCGTCAACAGCGAGGCGGAAACCGATCTAGCTGCCGACGTTGCCGCCGAGATCGCTGGTAAGGACAGGGTGGATCGGACGACACCGCCTGTGATGGGCGGCGAGGATTTTGCTTATATGCTGGAGAAGAAGCCGGGCAGCTATATCTTCATCGGCAATGGCGGCGACGACAGCTCGCCGATGCTGCACAACCCGGGATACGACTTCAACGACGAAACCCTGCCCCATGGCGCAAGCTATTGGGCCAGACTGGTGGAGCGGCTGCTGCCTGCTGCTTAGCGGTGGCATGGCCACGTTACTTGGCAGCTACCGCCTTCGATAAGGACGCGGGGCCACCAATGTAGACAGGTCTCATCGATGCTTCCCTTGGGGAATTTGGCACGCCGGAAACGTCGCTGAGGCAGCCTCGGATCAAACTAGTGCATTTCCGGGCCGGATCGATCCAGCCCTCTCCCCCGCCCAACCACCTGATATGGTCGGTACGTTGGGGCGGTTGGGCGGGGGAGAGGGCTGGCACCGCGTAAACCTCAACCGGAAACGCTCTAGCGCAGCCGATCTGCTCCGAAACTCTATGGTTGGTGTCAAACAGCGGCGAGGGCGACGTTTGAAGGTTGCCGGTTGCGATCGATGATCATGTCAGCGAGGGCCTCGCCGCTCATGGGTTCGCCCAGGAGGTAGCCTTGGGCTTCGTCGCAGCCGAAATGACGCAGCAGGCTGAGTTGCGCTGCGGTTTCTACGCCTTCCGCGACCACGCCGACATTCAAGCCGTGGGCCAGCATGATGACCGCGCGCGCAAGCGCACCGTCGCTTTGGCTACCATTGATATCGCAGACGAAAGAGCGGTCGATCTTGATGCGGTCGATGGGAAATCGCCTCAGGTAGCTTAGGGACGAATAGCCGGTGCCAAAATCGTCAAGGGCGATGCTCAGTCCCTTGGCCGTCAATCTTTCCAGCAGTCTGGTGGTCTCGCCTTCCTGCATCAGGGCTGTTTCGGTGAGCTCCAGTTCCATGAGCGGGAGCGGCATAGCAGTCTCGCTTAGGATAGCGGCAACATCCTGCTCCAGATTACTCCGCTTCAACTGATAGGGCGAGATATTGACGGCGAGGCGGATATCGCCGAGACCGGAAGCGCGCCAAAGGCGATGTTGATCGCAGGCTGCCCGGAGGATCCAAAGGCCGAGCTCGTAGATCAGTCCGGTTTCCTCGGCAAGCGGGATGAATTGTTCAGGCGGCATCAGGCCCTCTTCCGGATGCCGCCAGCGGACCAGGGCTTCGACCCCGACGATCTGCCCGGAACGCAGGTTGATCTGCGGCTGATAGACAAGCGAAAAGTGCTTCTGCTCTATCGCGCGGCGGAGTTGCGTTTCCAGGATGATCTGCTCGAAGGCTGATCGATCGGTGGTGGCATTGTCGAGCTGCCAGCGGTCACGCCCCGCTGACTTGGCTCGGTAGAGAGCAACGTCGGCTGCTTTGAGGAGCTGATCTGCATTCCGTTCTCCTTCGGAAAGCAGGCTTACACCTAGGCTCGCCGTGACATGCAGCTCGTGCCCATTGACAAGAAAAGGAGGTCGTAATGCATCCAGAATCTGCTTGGCTCGTGGGCGAACTTGATCTGCGGTGCTCACATCCCAAAGCAGCAGGATGAACTCGTCGCCGCCCATCCGCGCCACCATATCCCGCTCGCCGATCGAAGCCTGCAGCCGGTCAGCAACAGCGATCAGCAGATCATCGCCGATGCTGTGGCCCAGGCCATCGTTGACCAGCTTGAAGCGATCCAGGTCGAGGAAGGCGACGGCCAGGTTTTTCCCGGACTCATTGTTCCCATCGAGCACCGATTCCAGACGCTGCCGGAAAAGTGAGCGGTTGGGCAGGCCTGTGAGTGCATCATGGGTGGCCTGATATCGAATGGTCGCCTCGGTCGCCTTTTTTGCCGTGATATCGGAGTAAATACCGACTAACTCGCCTTCGGGCGTTCTAAACTCACACAAGGAGATCCAACGACCGGTGGAAAGTTTGCTCTCTCGTGTGTGCAGCAACTCTCGGGGCTGACCGTCACGGGTTCCGGCGTCGCCCTCGAAAGGAACACGATCATTGTCGTTGGCTTCCTGATCAACGAGGTGGCTTTGAACCAACTTGGCAAATCCCGTGTGGGTCATGCCAATCTCGATCGAAGGCTCCATCCTTGCGAACAGCTCGCGAAAGGGGCGGTTGCAAAGAACGAGACGGTCATCGGCACTCCAAAGCGCGAATCCCTCCGAAATCGCTTCGGTCGGCTTGATTAGGCGATCCCGGGAGGCCTCCAAGACTTTCATGTTTTTCCTCAGGCGTGCGACCATGCTGTTGAAGGCCCGTCCAACTCTTGCGACCTCGTCACTTCCCGGAAGAAAGACGCCGACGTCTTCATGTTCGCCGCAAGCTATTTTGTCCGCTGCCACGGCGAGGCGCCAAAGCCTTCGGGTCAGGACATGACCGATCAGCCAGGCAATCAGGGCAATAGCTAGCGTGCCGACAATGGCGACCGCTAGACCGAGATTGAGCGTTTTTTGGAAGGCGGATCGAAGTGGTGCCTGCGAGAATTCGACCGCCAGGCTGCCGAGTTGCGCTCGTGTGCCGTGAATACCGGTTTCTCGCCAATAGCGATTTCCTGCATCGGCAAGAGCCGGCAGCGTTTTGCCGATAGCGGTCTTATCGGTGGCGGCGACCACCCGGCCGTCGATGTTGCTGATGATCACAGTCTTGATGTTGGGATCGCGCTCCGTCCCCTTGATGAACGTCTGCAACTCATCGAATTCTTCGGTGATGAAAGCAGCCTTGCTGAGGTCACCCAGCAAATCCATCGTTACCTGC
The DNA here is from genome assembly GCA_965204405.1 of Geminicoccaceae bacterium. Classification (GTDB taxonomy): domain Bacteria; phylum Pseudomonadota; class Alphaproteobacteria; order Geminicoccales; family Geminicoccaceae; genus JANQPX01. Next base: position 328,884 of record CBDBEN010000005.1, on the reverse strand, counting down.
TGGGAGCTGCTGATCTGCTGATCGACGCTTTTCATCGAGTGCGTAAGCGTAATGTAAAGGACACCGCCAATCAGCATCGTTTCCAGAAAAAAAATTGTCAGGGCGATGCGTGATCGAAGCGACATGGGGTCTTATCTTTGGGCCAGGGTCTGCAGACGAGCTTTGTGAGCCCGCACCGCGGCATAGTCGTCCGAGCTAACCCGGACGAAACCCTGATCGAGTCCCATCATGCGCACCACCTCGGCCTGACCATCGGACCAGCTCAATAGGAGATCTTCGAGCATTTTGCGCTCAGCCTCAGGGACGCGCTGATGGACAGCAAAGGCGAAGTGGCTGACAGGCGGCGCCTCGAATACCTCGCGAAGCGGCTGTTTGCCGAAATGGCCGACCTGGGACAGAACGAAGGCGGGCAAACCACAGGCAGCAACGCCGCCCGAGATAACAGCTTGCACGCAGGACGCTTTATTACGGAAATGCCGTATGCCGATATCCAGGCCAGGTCTGAGCTTGGCATCGATCAAGGCGGCCTTGATCAGATGGCTTACCGCGGCAAGCTTCGGCGGCAGGCCGATGGTTCCGCCAACCAGATCATCGAGAGAGCTCGCCGGGCTGTCTTCCCTGGCTGCAAGGATGGCGCGGAGCGGTTCGGCCAAGCGCGCAAGCGGCAGATAGCCGTGATGATCCACCGCGTCGACGAGGAAGAAAGGGTGCACGAAGATAATGTCATAGCTTTGGCTGGATATGGCATCTTCGAAATTCTCGAACGTGGTTTTGGTACGCAGTTTGACCAGCCGGTTCAGTTCAAGAGAAAAAGCTTCCGCCACCGGGCTGTAGAGCCGATCTATAGTAAGGGCGGGAAGATAGGGAAACACGCCTAATCTATAGGATGGCTTAGGTGGTTCATTTTCATCGGCAGCCAAGGCCGGCATCGACAGGAAGGCACTCATCGCGAGCATCGCGCTCAGCCGCCATGCCTTCTCCTTGATACTCCTTAATCGGGCTCTGAGTCTCTTATGCATTCTGGTTGCTAAACCTTCCATTCATCAACCCATACGATATTTTCCATATATTTTGACTAACTTTTAGTTATGTTAAGGTGAAAGTACATCTATCTATGAGAGAGTTCAAGTGACAACATTTATCTTTGAACGTTTGTTCCGATTAGGCCCGTATCAGGACGGCCCGGGATGCCCCTAAGACCGCGGCGCATGCGCTATCCTGCCCACTAGGCACAAGCCACGGGACTCGATAGTGTTTTGACAACAATCGCTTCCGGCAGGTTAAGCGCAGCAAGAGGATGTGATGAACATGAAGATCGGCGTTTCCAAGGAGCGACGCCCCCACGAAATGCGGGTGGCAGCTTCCCCAGATACAGTGAAACGTTTGATCGGTATGGGCTTGGAGGTGCTGGTCGAAAAGGGAGCTGGCGATGGAGCAAGGGTCGCCGATCAGGCGTTTGTCGACGCAGGCGCCAGCATTGTCAAAGATGCCAAGGCCCTCTTCAAAGACGCCGATGTCGTTCTCAAGGTCCAGCGTCCGCTCGCCAAGGGGGAAGGCAAGGTCAATGAAGTGGCGCTTCTGCGCTCGGGCCAGTTGTTGATCGGGATGCTGGATCCCTATCAGAGCAAGGACCATGTCGAGGCCTATGCCAAGGCTGGCGTGACGGCTTTCGCGCTGGAGCTTTTGCCCAGGACCACCCGTGCCCAGGCCATGGATGTTCTTTCCAGCCAGGCCAATCTCGCAGGTTATCGTGCCGTGCTCGATGGCATGGCGGAATTCGATCGGGTGATGCCGATGCTGATGACGGCCGCTGGCACGATACCACCTGCAAAAGTGTTCGTGCTTGGGGCCGGCGTTGCCGGTCTGCAGGCGATCGCGACGGCAAGGCGCATGGGAGCGGTTGTGTCGGCAACCGATATCCGTCCGGCTTCCAAGGAGGAGGTCGAGAGCCTCGGCGCCAAGTTCGTAGGTGTGGTCAAACAGGACGCGGCCACTGAAGGCGGTTATGCCAAGGAACTCTCCGAAGATGACAGGAAAGAACAGGCGGAGATGGTCGCGAACCATCTGAAACAGCAGGATATCGTCATTACGACAGCGCAGATTCCAGGACGTCCGGCGCCGTGCCTAATCACCAAGGCCATGATCAAGACCATGAAGCCTGGTGCCGTTCTGGTTGATCTCGCCGTTGAAAGCGGCGGCAATATCGAGGGCAGCGAACTGGCCAAGACCGTCGATGCCGACGGTGTCAAGATTGTCGGCCATGCCAATATGCCGTCCCGCCTGGCGCCGGCGACGACCTCTCTTTATGCCCGTAACTTGCTGAACTTTGTCGATCTCCTGGTGGACAAGGAAAGCAAGGCACTGGCAATCGATGAAGAAGATGATTTGATCAAGGGATCGATGATCACCAAAGACGGCAAGATCGTGCATCCCAACTTAAGTGACGGCAAGTGACGAAATCGAGCCGTTCTTGAGCTTGCAGAACGAAATCTGACTACCAAAGACGTCACCTGAAGCGAGGGAAATTTTTCGATGGCCGAAGTCGACCCCGGGATTCTCAATCTGATCATCTTCGTGCTCGCCGTCTTCGTCGGCTACTACGTCGTCTGGAGTGTCACGCCGGCTCTCCACACGCCACTCATGGCGGTCACCAACGCCATCTCCAGCGTGATCGTGGTCGGCGCTCTGATCGCCACTGGAGCTGGCGGCTTCAGCTTCTCGACCGCGATCGGCTTCCTTGCGGTCATTTTGGCCGCGGTCAACATCTTCGGCGGCTTCACCGTCACCCAGCGTATGCTGCAAATGTTCAAAAAGCGGAATTGAGGAGACCTTCGGCATGAGCCCCAATCTCGTGGCACTCGGCTATCTGGTCGCCGCAGTCTGCTTCATCCTGGCTCTTCGGGGCCTTTCGTCACCGACCTCGGCACGTCAGGGCAATATCATCGGCATCGCCGGTATGGCGATCGCCATTCTGTTCACCTTGTTCAACCTGCCGAATGCCGGGCTCGGCAGCTATGCAATGATCATCCTAGCTCTTGCCATCGGCGGGGCCGCAGGTGTCGTGATCGCCAAGAAGATCGAGATGACGGCAATGCCGCAGCTTGTTGCGGCGTTCCACAGTCTTGTCGGTATGGCCGCGGTCTTCGTCGCAGCGGCTGCCCTTACCAATCCAGGCGAATTCAACATCACCAATGCATCTGGCGCCATCAAAGGTATCAGCCTCTTTGAGATGGGGCTGGGCGCTGTCATTGGCGCGATTACCTTCTCCGGCTCGGTGATTGCTTTCGGCAAGCTCCAAGGCGTCATGTCCTCGGCGCCGATCATGCTCCCAGCCCGGCATATGATCAATATTGGCATGGGTGTCGCGATCCTTCTGCTGCTCATCATCTTCATGACCACCGAGAGCCATGTCGCCTTTTGGCTGATGACGCTTTTCGCCTTCGCCATCGGCTTCCTTTTGATCATCCCGATCGGCGGCGCCGACATGCCGGTCGTGGTGTCGATGCTGAATTCCTATTCGGGCTGGGCAGCCGCCGGCATCGGTTTTACGCTCAACAACCCGATGCTGATCATCACCGGCGCGCTGGTGGGATCGTCCGGTGCCATTCTCTCCTACATCATGTGCAAGGCGATGAACCGCTCATTCATCTCGGTGATCCTTGGCGGCTTCGGCGAGAGCGGCGGGGCGAGTGCGGCCGATACCGGCGATAAGACGGTCAAAGCGGGCAGCGCCGAAGATGCGGCGTTCATCATGAAGAATGCGAGTTCGGTGATCATCGTGCCGGGCTACGGCATGGCGGTCGCCCAGGCACAGCACGCCGTGCGCGAACTGACCGAGGTTCTGCAAAAGGAGGGGGTCGAGGTCAAATTCGCCATTCACCCGGTGGCGGGACGGATGCCCGGCCATATGAACGTGCTGCTGGCCGAGGCCAATGTGCCCTACGACATCGTTCTGGAAATGGAAGAGATCAATAACGACTTCAAGGCAACCGACGTCGCCTATGTGATTGGAGCCAACGACATCACCAATCCTTCGGCCAAGACCGATAGCGGCAGCCCGATCTTCGGCATGCCTATCCTGGATGTCGACGAGGCCAAGGCGGTGTTCTTCGTCAAGCGCTCCATGTCACCAGGCTATGCCGGCATCGACAACACGCTTTTCTATCAGGACAATACCATGATGCTGTTTGGCGACGCCAAGAAGATGACCGAGGAGATCGTCCGCGCCATGGAGTAGCCGGCAGGTCAGCAAACGAGCGGGAAACACATCATGGCACATCAGTTCAAGGCACATATCGTTTGGACGGGTGCTGCTCAAGGGCCCGCCATCACCTATGAAGGCTATTCACGCGAATATCTGATCGAAATCGACGGCAAACCACCGCTCCGCGGTTCATCTGCTCCGGTCTATATGGGGGATGCCGGGCTACATAACCCGGAAGATCTCCTGGTCGCCTCGCTCTCGACCTGCCACATGCTCTGGTATCTTCATCTCTGCACCGATGCCGGCATCCATGTGAGTGGTTATGTCGACGATGCGGAGGGCACGCTTGAGATGGCCGACGGCAAGATGGTGTTCACAAGCGTCGTTCTCCGGCCCAAAGTGACTTTGGCCAAAGGTAACCATAAGGAAGCGCTGGCGATTCACAAACCAGCAAGCGAGGCCTGCTTCATCGCCAATTCGGTGAATTTTCCGGTTATTCACGAGCCGACGATCATTTGATATCGCTCCTGGAGGGAGTAGATCAGGTATTGTCGAACGCGAAAATCCGCCCGAGCCGGTTGCCGGGACGTTCCAATGACACAAAGCTGGGCTGGAGTTGATGCGCGACGCTACAACAGCGCCGCACCGTCATGAAGAACTAGATCTCGTCGCGTTCTCTGCGCTTGCGCTGCAGCTTGCGGAACCGTCGGATCGCTTCGGCCTTTTCGCGGGCGCGGCGCTCTGAGGGCTTTTCGTAATGACGACGCATCCGCATCTCGCGATACAATCCTTCGCGCTGCATCTTCTTCTTAAGCGCACGCAGCGCTTGATCGACATTGTTGTCGCGTACCTGAACTTCCACGGGGCCGAAGTCTCCAATTTTTTAGACAAACTTGTCTTTAAACACAACAAAAGGGCTCCCTCCAACGCATTGGAGCGACCCGTTACGTCTTCATAGCAGAGAATACGCCGGGAACAAACTCTTTTATGGAGACTGCCTCTTTGCAGCCGCCCGGATCGCGCCTAAACCTTACCCCATGGCTATTCTCAAAATTGCCCGCATGGGTCATTCGGTGCTGGTCGACCAGGCATCGCCGATCGCCGATCCAACCGCAGAGCGTGTACAGCGGCTGATCGGCCATATGGCAGAGACCATGGCGGATGCGGAAGGGATCGGGCTTGCCGCTCCGCAGGTCTATCAATCCCTTCGCCTCATCCTGTTCCTCGATGCTGCCGACCGCGACGAGGCAAAAACGAACCAGATGCCGGTGGCCCTGATCAATCCGGAGATCGAGCCTCTTTCCGATGAGATCGAGATGGGTTTCGAAGGGTGCCTTTCCATCCCCGGTCTTCAGGGAATCGTGCCGCGTTATCGGAAAATCGGCTATCGCGGCTTTGCTCCTGATGGGCAGCGAATCGAACGTGAAGCTGAAGGGCTGCATGCCCGCGTGGTGCAGCATGAGGTCGATCATCTCGACGGCGTTCTCTATACCATGCGCATGAACGATCTGACCCAGCTTTCCTTCGAGACCGAGGTCAAGCATGTGGTCGAGCGGCTAAAGCATCGGGTTTCGGCAGAAGAGGAGATGGAGGATGAGCCGACCGGTTAGCGACCTGGGTTCCGGCAGCAAAACGCCGAAGCGCGAAGAGCAGCGCAATCAGCTGTTGGAGGCTGCCCTCATCCACATTCCCTTCGATGGATGGAGTAAGCGTGCCCTGCTTCAAGGTGCTGCCGATTTTGGTGTCGATGCCGGCAAAGCCAAGCGTCTCTTTCCCCGCGGCGGCGACGACCTCCTGGTTCAACTGGATGTCTGGGCGGACAGGCAGCTCGTGGAACGCGTGGACCAAGCCGACCTCGACAAGATGCGTATCCGTGACCGCATCGCAAAGCTGGTTTGGGCAAGGCTCGATGTTTTATCCCCCCACCGGGAAGCCATCCGGCGTGCGGTTGCAGCTAGACTCCTGCCGACTAATGCCATTGCAGCAGGCACCGCCCTTTGGCGCTCGATCGACCTGATCTGGGCACTCGCCGGCGACCGGGCGACCGACAGCAGCTACTATACCAAGCGCGGCCTTCTCCTAGCTGTATGGACCACCACCTTTTTCTATTGGCTGGAGGATCATTCGGTCGGCCTAAGAGACAGTTCGGCGTTTCTCGAACGGCGTATCGACAATGTCATGCAGTTCGGCAAAGTTCGGTCGCAGATCGAGGGCTTGTTCAATGGTCTCGGGCGCTTCAATCCTTTGAAAGCCTGATTTTTCAAAAAGAAGGCGGCGGGAGCGGGCCGGTGCCGACTTAACAAAAGTGAGACAACATGACGGATGCTCGACTTTGCCTGGCTGCGACCCTAATCCTGCTGCTGGGATGTGTGCCGCCGACGAAAGCGGTGATCAAGCCGCTGCCGATTGCAGACTTTATCCCCTTGCCTGACACGGTCAGCGTTCCGGCAGGCGGTTTTCTCGCCGGCTCGACGGCGGAAGAGCGCGATCTCGCCTATCGCCTCGATGAGGCAGCCTACGGCCACAGCCGAACCCGCGATCAGGGCTGGTACGATCGGGAACGGGACATGGCGCGGGTGGAGACTTCGGCGTTCTCGATCATGCAGACGCCGGTTACCAACGATGCCTACGCCCGTTTCATCGAGGCAACCGGCCATCCGGCCCCAGATGTCGACGAAGTGACCTGGCAAAGCTATGGCCTCGTTCACCCCTATGAACGTACGCGCCGCCACGCCTGGGTCGACGGTCGACCTCCGAAAGAGAGAGGAGACCACCCAGTCGTCCTTGTGACCCACGACGATGCCTTGGCCTATGCCGCCTGGTTCTCCGAAGCTACCGGCGAGACCTGGCGCCTGCCAACCGAGATCGAATGGGAAAAAGCCGCCCGCGGCCTAGGCGCCTATACCTTTCCCTGGGGCAATGACTGGGACGAGGATACTCTGAACAGCCACGACCAAGGCCCCTTCGATACCGAACCGGTCGGCACCTACCTCCACGGCGCGAGCCCTTTCGACATGCTTGACGCCGCCGGCCAGGTCTACGAATGGACCGCGAGCCCCGGCAATCCCGGCCGTTTCCTGGTCAAAGGCGGCTCCTGGGACGACAAAGGCTGCGGCGTCTGCCGGCCTGCGGCGCGGCATGCCAGGCCAGCGGGCCTGAAGCATATTTTGGTAGGGTTCAGGTTGGTGAGGGAAAGGAGTTAGAACGAGGATGATGCCTGCCCTGACATTGGCCCAACATGACCTTATGAATGCACCAGTCTCGACATCAATTCAAAATTAGAGCTTTTAGCTTTTTTCATATTCCTCTTTGGTAATTTCCTGCCCGAAAGAATTGCATCGTTAAGTAGTTTGTTATCATGTGAAACTATTTCCTCTTCCAACTCATCATAAAACTTCCGATAGAATTTTTCTTTTTGATGATCCCATCTGAATTTTACGTCTTCAAAATCGTAGTCGATATAGATATCACGTTCGCGAAACGCAGGCCCTTTGTTAAGAGACATCATGAACCTCATCTAAATTTGTCGTAGTATGCTTGACTTTCATTTGCGATTTTAACCGCTTCGTCACTCTTTGGGTCAAGCTGGCGCCATTTTTCATACATAGCATGGCCTTGTCCGCCAGGCACACCAAGTTCTTTACTTATATTGTCGTAAGTCTCGTTGCCTAGGATTTTTCTGGCAATGTCCTCCGGTTCCTTAGCGTAGATCATAGCAGGTGTATTCACTTGAATCTCTGCTTTAATACCTGCCTTCGTTTTCACCACTGTATTAAAACCGCTATAGCCTAACGCATTAGATTCGGGCGTGAATTCTTTTACCTTTGCTCCCTGCGCACGAAGCTCCGCGACAACAGCATCAACATTCCCAGGAGGTACAATGATCGTGTTTCGTGCCAAATCTGTAAGACGTTGCGGCTTACCTCCATAGATATTAACTGATTTTTCGATAGCACGCTCTTTCGATTTAAGCAGATCTTCCGCGACCGTGCCTCCATGCCGATTCGCAATATCGTTTGCGAGGTCGTCAATTTCTTTCTTCGCCAGGGGTGCAACGTTATACATCCCTTCAAGCGTTTTCTCTGCCTTTGCTCCCCATTTCGCGATGGTCGCGCCAATCCCGAGGCCGGGCGCCATTGCAGCAGTCGACATCGACCCTTCAAATATCCTGCCTTCTTTGAAATACCAGGCAGCATTCAGCCCATCAGCCAACTCACCAACCACTGGCGCAAGGCCAATCACGTCGAGGGCAAGATGGCCGATGTCCGAGACGGTCCAATCACCGCTTTCACGCGCCCGTTGCGCATTTAGGGCTTTAAGCGCAGCATCCGGAGTCTCGGCGACCTTCTGCAGATCAGCGCGTTCTCGGAGTAGCTGCTCCTTGCTGCTCATAAGGCCCTGGTGACGCATGGCCTCCCCTCGACCACCAGGCTTCAACTGGCCAAGCTGTCGATCGATGTCGGTGATTTTTTGATTGGTATCCGCAATTTTGTCATGCACTACTTGATCAAAATGTTGCTGGTAAGCCTCGAACTTGGATTGTCTGTCGACATCCGGGCTGTCCGCGAGTTTTTGTAGATTAGCACGTTCTTGCAGCAATTTTTCTTTTCTGGCCTCGACGGCTGGCCTAGTGACAGCCTCGGCATTGCCAAACATCCCTCCGGCGAGGCGTCGATCGATACCCACAATCTCTTTATCGATATCCTTAATTTCCGCATTCAGCGTCTGATCAAAATTTTGTTGATATGTTTCCACCCTCGCCCGCATGTCGGCGGCACTTCGTGTGGGCCTAGTTCCGTTGGCATTAGCGATCGGGGAGACGTCGCGACTTTCAGGCTTTTCCCCAAAACTTGGCCGTCCCTGCACTCTATCGAAATCCCGAAGCTTTTGTCCCTGCTCGTCGATCGCAACCCCGTGACCATTCTGCCCGTTGGCTGACTGTTGTTCGGACTTGCTATCGGATTTGTTGGCGCTCGCCTCGGCCTGCTGGTCCGCCCGGTTGTAGCTACCGGCCTTCGCGGCAGCCTCAGGACTCGATGGCGGGGTTGATCCTTTCGAGGCAGAGGCGCTGTCCGCACCGGATAATCCACCAGTCGGCATAAGAACAACTCCAATACATTATTCGAAATCTATTTCTTCTTTTATTATTGAGTATAAAAAGAAAAAATCAACCAACTTTTATGGCGGAACAAATGAGCGAAGTTCAATATAAAGTATTAAATCTCTTGAATTGACATTTTACTTCGAATGTCAATTCTGAGTTGTCATGCTCCCTGCATTTCGATCACCGGTTCCATATTCTCGAGGTCAGCGACCTCCATATGGCAGGCCAAGCGGTGACCATTCGCAAAGTCACGGATCGGCGGCGCCTGCTCTTCGCAGATCTTGCCGACCTTGCGCGGGCAGCGGGTCTGGAAGGGGCAGCCGGGGGGCGGGTTGACGGCGGAGGGGATGTCGCCTTCGAGCACGATATGCTTTTTCTTGATCGAAGTGTCGGCGATCGGCACGGCGGATAGTAAGGCTTCGGTGTAGGGATGATAGGGTGGGGCGAAGACCTCGTCCGTGGTGCCCTGCTCAACGATATGGCCGAGATACATGACGATCACCCGATCTGCGAGATAGCGCACCAGCGACAGATCGTGGCTGATGAACAGCAAGGTGGTGCGGTTCTCATTCTGGATCTCGGTCAGGAGCTGGGTTACGGCCGCCTGGACCGACACATCGAGCGCCGAGACCGGCTCATCCGCAACGACGACCCTCGGGTTGCCGGCAAAAGCTCGGGCAATGCCGACCCGCTGCTTCTGGCCGCCGGAGAGCTGGCGCGGCCGCCGGTAGTAAAAATCGCGGGGCAGCTTCACCACATCCAAAAGATGCAGCACCTTGTCCCGCACCTTGGCGGGGTCGCTCTCCACCCCGAATTTCCGGATCACCCGGCTGATCTGCGAGCCCACGGTATGGCTGGGGTTGAGCGTATCGAACGGGTTCTGGAACACCATCTGCAGGTGGCCGACAGTTTGCGGCTTTCGCTGCTGCACGGGCGTCTGGCCGAGATCCTGATTATCGAGCACGACCTTGCCATCGGTTGCGTTTTCAAGGCCCATCAGCACCTTGGCAAAGGTCGACTTGCCGCAACCGCTCTCACCAACGATCGCCACCGTTTCGGCCTCATGGGCGATGAAATCGAGCTGCTCGTTGGCCTTCACGGTCTTGACGGAGGCCCCCTTGATCATCGCCATCAGTGAGCTGTCGTGGATCTCGTAATATTTTTTCATGTTCTCGACACGAAGAACCACCGGCCCGGCCTCCGCACTCTCAACCTCTTCAGCACCGATGGGGGCAGCCCCCCAATCGATCTCTTCAAACCGGAGGCAGCGGCTGACATGGCCGGGCTCACCGGCAATGCCGGCCATCTTGATCGGCCCCTGATCGCATGTGCCTTCCTTGAAGAAGTCGCAGCGCGGTCCGAAATTGCACCCTGTGGGGCGCTCGTGGGGCAAGGGGAGCTGGCCGCGGATCGGCACCAGCGGACGCGCATATTTATCCGCACCCGGAAGCGGGATCGAGTTGAGCAGCCCGCGGGTGTAGGGGTGGCGCATCTTGTTGAAGACGGCATCCACCTCACCGAATTCCACCGCCTCGCCGGAGTACATCACGCTGATCCGATCGCAGGTCTCGAGGATCAGGCCGAGATTGTGCGAGATGTAGATCATCGAGGTGCCGAATTTGGCGCTGATGTCGCGAATCAGCTCGACGATGCCGGCCTCGACCGTGACATCCAGTGCCGTGGTCGGCTCATCCAAAAGCAGCAAGGCAGGCTTGGAGAGCAGCGCCATGGCGATCACCACCCGCTGCTGCTGGCCGCCGGAGATCTGGTGGGGGTAGCTATCCATGATCCTTGGCGGATCCGGCAGCTTGACGTCGGTCAGCATCTGTAGCGCCCGGTCATGGGCCTCTTGCTCGCTGCAGTCCTTTTCGTGGAACAGCGGCACTTCCATGAGCTGGCGGCCGATCTTCATCGACGGGTTCAAGGACGCCATCGGCTCTTGATAGACCATGGCGATCTCGGAGCCTCTGAGTTCGCGCAGCTCGTCCTCGGACATGGCGGTCATGTCCCGCCCCTTGAACTTGATCTCGCCGCCGACCACCGAACCGTTCTTGCCCATATACTGCATCACGGCGAGCGCTACGGTGGACTTGCCGCAGCCGCTTTCTCCCACGATACCCACCGATTCGCCTGGCATGACGGTCAGGTTGAAGTCGACCACCGCCGGAATTTCGCCCGCACGGGTATAGTAGGAAATACAGAGATCCTTGCACTCGAGGACAGGTGTCTCTTCGGGGCTAACCGGCGTCCGGTCGGTGGTCGATGCATCGGACATGAACTAATCCCTAAGGCTGATCTCGCGAAGGCCATCGGCCAGGAGGTTGAAGCCGAGCACCAGGGAGGAGACGGCAAGCGCAGGCACGACCATGGCATGACCGGCGAAGGCGCCCATGGGCACGCTTTCAGCGATCATCGCGCCCCAGTCCGGATCCGGGGGCGGCAGGCCGAGACCGAGAAATCCGAGGGTGGCAAGGGCGATGATGGTGTAGCCCATACGCAGGCAGGCATCGACGATCAGCGGCCCGCGGGCATTGGGCAGAAGCTCTACCAGCATGACGTAGAAGGGAGATTCACCTCGGGTCTGGGCCGCAAATACGTAGTCTCGTGTTCGTATATCGAGGATGAGCCCGCGCACGATCCGCATGATCCCCGGCGCCGAGGCGAAGGTGACTGCGATCACGATGTTAAAGGGGCTGGGCCCAAGCTTGGTGATGATGATGATGTAGAGCACCATTACCGGGAAGGAGAGCAGCACATTGCCGAAAAACGAGATGATCTCGTCCCACCAGCCGCCGAGATAGCCGGCGGCCGCTCCCATCACCATGCCGACGATATAGGCGACAAAGGTGGCGAGTGATGCCCAGAATAGCACGCGCTGCGAACCCCAGATGATCCGAGAGAGAATGTCGCGGCCCTTGAAGTCGGTGCCGAGCCAGAAGGTCGCACCATCAGTGCTGACCGCCAGGGGCGCTTGCATCGGTGCGATCTGAGCGTTGGGATCGAACAGCGGCAGCACCGGCGCCAGGACCGCCATCAATACCCAGAACAGGAGAATGACAAGCCCGACCGTGCCGATCCAGCTTTCGCGGATCATGCCGATCCCGGAGAAGAACCGGCCCAGTTTCGAGGGAGCTTTTGGGATTTTCGCGCTGACCGTGCTCATGTGGACACCCCCCTCAAGAGAACCGGATACGTGGATTCAGCAGGGTGTAGCCGATATCCGAGATGAACTGGGAAAAGACCGCGACGAACACCGCGACCATGGCGCAGGCTTCGATCAGATAGATATCGCCGAAGGTCGAGCCCTCATAAAGGAGCGCACCGAACCCCTTATACGCGAAGAAAACCTCGACCACGATTACGCCGGAGAGCAGCCAGTTGAGCTGCAGCATGATAACGGTAAAGGGTGCGATCAGCGCATTTCGCAGCGCATGTTTCATGATGACGCGCTGGCGCGGCAACCCCTTCAGGATGGCGGTTCGAATATATTGCGAGGTCATCACCTCGGCCATGGAGGCGCGTGTCATGCGCGCGGTGTAGCCAAAACCGTAGATCACAAGCACAGCGACCGGCAGCACCATTTCGATCCAGGAAAAGCCGGATGTCATGGAAGACGTGCCCGGCAGCCATCCGAGTTGGAAGACGAAAAGCGATACCAGGAGCGTGGCCGAGGCGAATTCGGGCACCGAGGTGGTCAGCACCGAAAAGGTGGATACCGCCCGATCGGTCGGCGCCCCCTCCCGCATGCCGGCAATCACGCCCAGGAAAAGGGAAAGCGGGATCATGATCGCAAACACCATCAGCGCCAGGAACCCTGTGTTGGCAAGGCGTGGCCACAGCAGGTCCGACACCGGTGTCTTGAAGCGAATCGATTCGCCGAAATCTCCCCTTGCGGCGTTGACCACCCACTCACCGTAGCGGACGAAGAAGTTCCGGTTGTAGCCGTTCTGCTCGAGCCAAAGCTCGCGCTGTTCGGTGGATGAGTAGGGCCCGAGAACCTTGCCGGCGACACCCAGCTTATCCGATTCGAAGATAATGAAGAGGATGAAGGAGATGACTGCCATGATCAGCAGCATCGAACCGAATCGGCGGGCGGCGAGAACCAGCATGCGCTCAAACTTCCCTGATCATAAGGAAACGGCCCGGTTGGTTCCGGGCCGTTCATTCTTGCTACATCATCAAGCGTCGATCCAGACGCGATGGAACTGGTGGTACTGGGTGGGATGGGCATTCAGGCCCTTGACCCGATTCTTGGCCACATAGAACTTGGGTGTCCAAGGTGCCTGCACCATGGCGGCATCGTCCTGGAGGATCCGCTCGACCTCCTCCATGGCAGCCTTGCGTTCCTCGACGTCGAGGAGCGATTCGGCTTTGTCCAGCGCAGCGTCGAATTCGGCGCTGGCATAGCCGAACTCGTTCCAAGGCACACCGGAGCGATAGCCGAGCGACAGAACCATGGTGCCAAGCGGCCTGTGGGTCCATGCGGTGATGCCGAAAGGCGTGCTGTCCCAAAGTTCCCAGTAATTGTTGGCCGGCATGATGTTGATGTTGATCGTGATGCCGGCTTCGGCGCACTGCTCTTTCAGGATCTCGCAGCATTGCTGCTGCCAGGGACCATTGGTGTTGCCGCAATCGATCGACAGCTCAATGCCGTCGGGATAGCCGGCATCGGCAAGCAGTTTCTTCGCCTCCTCGATATTCCGCTCGAGCTTCGGCAGCTCGAAATATTCCGGATGGATCGGGGCAACGTGGTGATGCTCGCTTTCCAGACCTCTGCCTTGAAAGACAAGCTCCGGATAGCGGGACGGCTCTGCGCAAAGCTGGACGGCCCGGCGCACGCGCTTGTCGTCGAACGGCTTTTCCGACTGGCGAAAACGCATCACCGCAGTCTGTGCTGTGGCCGCTTCATAAATGGTCGCTTCAGGAATGCTCTGGGCGATCGGCAACGACAGCATGTCGAACTCATAGTGCATGTCCACCTGATCGGAGGCCACGGCTGCGATCTGTGCGGTCGAGGCGGCACCATGGTCGAAATAGTGGATTTCGTCGAGGTAGATCGGTCCGCCGATGATCGGGTCGTCCAGATCCTTGCCCCAATAATCTCCCTCTATTTTTTTCAGAACCGCTTTCTCACCGACGACATATTCGGTGAGCGTATAGGGGCCTGTGCCAACCGGCCATTGCGAGAGATTAGCGCCGTTCTTCTCGAAGTCCCGATGAACGATTGCAGTCGGGTAGTTGTACAGGTTTTCGGGTACCGACAGGACAGGCTGATTCATGCGAACACGAACGGTGTAGTCGTCGATCTTCTCGACCGCACCTTCCTTCATGCGTTTGCCCATCTTCGGATTACCGTCGTCGTCCTTTTCGCCGGTATCGTATTCTTCGGTCATCGCCGAAAAGAGGCCCTGGTTCGAAGAGCCGGTTTTCGGGTCGAGCCAGCGGGTGAAATTGAAGACGACGTCATCGGCATTGAAGTCGTCGCCATTATTCCATTTGATCCCCTGGCGAAGATAGAAGGTCCAAGACGTAAGATCGTCGGAGGCCTCCCAGCGTTCGGCAAGATAGGGGCGGGTCACATTGTCCGGGCCCGTATAGGTCAGGAATTCGCAGATATGGCGCGCAATATTCGATCTTTCGACCCAGTCGAAGGTCGCAGGATCCGTCATTTCCTGAACCGGCATCGAACAGCGCAATACGCCGCCCATCTTTGGCGTTCCGTCCTGTGCAAGAGCGGGCTCGACCACGCCGTCGCCCAAGATGCGGCCTGCCATGCCATAGGCGGCAGCCGAGCTGACACCGAGGAGCGTCGCCGTGCGCAGGAATTCGCGCCGATCGACTTTTTTCGCTTCGAGTTGCTCAACCAGTTCTGGAATATAAGGATGGATTCTACGCTCGTCTGATGTCGCCACGGTTTTGTCTCCCAGAGATATCGTTCGACCAATTTGCCTCTCCGTAGACATGTGCCACGAAGAGATGCCGAATTTTCAGTTCGATTGATCTCAAGGGTAGAGAAAGACAAAGTGCTGTCAACAGCTGGCACCAGGAGCCGGCCGCCCCAACGGGCTCGTCCAATTCCGCGCTGTAGCGTGTTTTAAGAGACTGCAACCACCCACTCCCTCACCCGACCACCCTGGGAACGTGACTACTTCGGGTAGTTGGACGCGGAAGTGGGCTGGCGCAAATACGATCTATATATGCCTGGCTTTAGCCTAACGCTGATGGGCTCAAGGCGGCGTAGCTGCTCCGGCCTCTAGTCAGACCGAGACCGACTTTCGAATGATATTGTGCTCCGGCCCGATTGGAAATTTGGTGATGTTGTCGGCACCATCGTCGGTCAGAACCAGGATATCATGCTCACGGTAGCCGCCTGCCCCCGGCTCGCCCTCGGGGACCATGATCATCGGTTCCATGGAAACCACCATATTGGGCGCCAGCACGGTCTCGATGTCCTCGCGCAGCTCAAGGCCTGCTTCTCTGCCATAATAATGGCAAAGCACACCGAAGGAATGACCATAACCGAAGGTGCGCCGATCCAACATGCCGTGGCGCTGGTATATGTCGTTGAGCTCGGCCGCGATATCACAGCAGCGCGCTCCCGGCTTGATCAGCTCCAGGCCCCGATAGTGAACCTCCGCGTTGACAGCCCAGTAGTTGAGATGTGCATCGCTTGCGCTCTCGCAAAAGAGCGTGCGCTCCAACGCCGTGTAGTAGCCGGCGATCATCGGGAAGCAATTCAGGCTCAGGATATCGCCAAGCTGCAGGCGCTTGGATGTCACCGGATTGTGAGCGCCATCGGTGTTGATGCCCGACTGGAACCAAGTCCAGGTGTCCATCAATTCGCCGTGGGGGAACGACTTTGCGATTTCTCGCACCATAGCTTGGGTCGCATGGAGCGCAACCTCGTGCTCTCCCGCCCCAACTTCAATCGCTTCAACCGCCGCGAAGCCACCGACATCGCCGATCCTGGCTCCTTCCCGGATCAGCGCAATCTCTTCGTCCGACTTCACCATCCTCTGGCGCATCACCGCCTGTCCGATATCGACGGCCTCGGCGCTGGGTAAAGCTGATGTCACCTTCCGGTGACCATCCAAGCTGATATGATCGAACTCGAGCCCGATCCGGCGCACGTCCGGGAGCAGCTTTTGTACAGCTTTGTAAAAATTATCCCGCTGCCAGTCGGTGTAGACGATATTGTCGCCGAAGCTCCGCCGATAAGGCTGTCCGGCATCGATATTGGCGGAAATGGTGGTTGCCTCATCCTGGGTGACCACCAGACCATAGGGCCGGCCGAAGGCGCAATACAGGAAGTCGCTGAAGTAATTGATGTTATGAATTGAGGTGAATAACACCGCATCCAGATCGCTCGCCGCCATATGCTGCCGAAGTCGATCGAGCCTGTGGCTCATTTCCTCAGCCGAGAAGGTCCCTTGAACTTTTTCGCCATTCCTGATGGTCTTCAGCGCATCCATCGTCAACATCGCCCCTCCTAAAACAAACTTGTCATGCAGAGATAGCACTCTCCTCATCGAATCTCATTGACTATTCGCGTCATTTCAGATGCCGGATGCGACGATGCCATGAACCCGTGCGCGCGAGCTATCGATCGGAAACCCACCGTAGTCAGGGGGACGATGATGATGCCAAAAGCCAACCCGCCACTTACGCCAGGCGGTCCGCCAACGCCAGGCAAGCGCGCGTGATGGCAGCCGGGCGTTCCATGGTTACCAGATGGCCGATATCGCTGATGTCGATCGTCTCGGCATTCGGCAAACGCCCGGTGAGTTCAGCAACATCGGCAGCATCGTAGAAGACATGATCCTGCAAGCCGCTCAACACCGTCACGGGCATGGTCAACTCTTCGTAGGCAATGTTCCAGTCCGCCCCGATGCCGGCCTTCAGCAGACGGGCCGCACCACTATCGGGATCGAGGGGGTCGTAGGGCACATCCTTTAGGAAGTTGTCGCTATTTTCAGCCTGCCACGCGGGCCCCGTCAGATGCTGAAGCATCAAATCCTGAATTAAACGACCGCCGCCGAGGAGAGCAGCGCGGTGGGCGGCGCGGTTGGTCCAATCGAGACGGGCCCCGGCCTTGCGCAGCGTGTTAATCAGGAGCAACCCGTCGCAGGTTACGCCGCCAAAATGTGCTTGGGCCGCAAACAGTCCGCCGATCGAGAGGCCGACATAGACGGGGCGGAGAGGCGCTGCAGTTTGGATGAGCTCGATTGAATCGGCAACGATGCCCTCAGCGGTAATGACATCGGGATTGCTGAACGAGCTATCCTTCTGGCCGCGGAAGTTCCACATTAGCGTGCCATGCCCCGCCTCTCTCAGGGCAGGCCCGATTTCCACCTCCCAAGCATTCGTATCGCCGGTCAGCGCATTGAAGAACACGAAGGTCGCCCCCTGTACCTCTCGAGGCGGGGTATGCTCGTAAAACAGCGCATCCTGGTCGCCGATCTTGAAGACCGCCATCTTATTCTCCCGATTACTGGCATCCCTTAAGGGCCTCCAGGCTCGGTCCCTGATCCCCGAACCACAAGCCCTGGCCAATTTTGCGGGAACCGTCACCTTTTCCGGGCTAACCCTTCCCGCGCCGCTCTTCCACCGCTATAACGCTTGGCATCATCACGCAAGATGGCACGCAAGGTGGATGGACATCATGGCAGAGCTGGCGACCAACGGCACAAGGGCGGCAGGCGACAAGCAAAAGGCGCTTGACGCGGCGATCGGACAGATCGAGCGCTCGTTCGGCAAGGGCTCGGTGATGAAGCTCGGCGCACGCGGCACAGACATCGATATAGAAGCAATCTCCACGGGCTCTCTCGGCCTCGACCTGGCGCTTGGCATTGGTGGTCTGCCCAAAGGCAGGGTCATCGAGATCTACGGGCCGGAAAGCTCAGGAAAAACCACGCTGACCCTCCACTGCATTGCGGAAGCGCAAAAGAAGGGCGGGGTCTGTGCCTTTGTCGATGCTGAACATGCGCTGGATCCGGGATATGCCAGGAAACTGGGTGTCGATATCGACGAACTCCTGATTTCCCAGCCCGATACCGGCGAACAGTCGCTTGAGATTGCTGACACGCTGGTGCGTTCCGGCGCTGTCGACATCGTGGTGATCGACAGTGTTGCCGCCTTGGTGCCTAAAGCCGAACTCGAAGGTGAGATGGGCGACAGCCATGTCGGCCTGCAGGCCCGTCTAATGAGCCAGGCGCTTCGAAAGCTCACCGGCAGCATCAATCGTTCCAACTGCATGGTGATCTTCACCAATCAGATCCGCTTGAAAATCGGCGTGATGTTCGGCAGCCCCGAGACCACCACTGGCGGTAATGCGCTCAAGTTCTACGCCTCCGTCCGCCTCGATATCCGTCGAATCGGCCAGATCAAGGACAAAGACGAGGTGGTCGGCAACCAAACCCGGGTCAAAGTGGTCAAGAACAAGGTCTCGCCGCCATTTCGCGTGGTCGAATTCGATATCATGTATGGCGAGGGGATCTCCAAGACCGGCGAGCTTCTGGACCTCGGCGTGAAGGCCGATCTGGTTGAGAAATCGGGCTCCTGGTTCTCCTATAACAGCCAGCGCATCGGTCAGGGCCGGGAAAACGCCAAGAATTTCCTGAAGAACAATCCCGATATGGCTGATGAGGTGGAGAGGAAAATCCGTGAGCAGGCAGGTCTGGGCAGCAGCGATGCACCCGGCATCGACCTTCTGGATGAGGGCGAGCCGATTGTCCCCGAGGGCGAATAACAGCTTGCAACCGGCGCCGGTTCCCTCGCATTGGGATCCGATCTAAACTTCGCCTGACCTAATATCGAAGGGCAGAGCGATGGAACGTATTGCGCTTATTGGCGGGGGACTGATCGGCCAGGCCTGGGCAATCGTATTTGCACGTGCCGGGCATGAGATCATGATGCACGACGCATCGCCGGTGACCATCGAGCAGGCACAGATCAACATCGCCTCCAGGCTGGATGATCTCGCCAGGTTCAACCTCATCGAAGATCCGAAAGCCGTGCTCGGTCGCATCGGTTATGCGATCAGGATCAGCGATGCCGTTGCCGGTGCTGATTATGTTCAGGAGAGTGTACCTGAACGGATCGAGGTGAAGCGGGAGGTTTATGACGAACTCGACCGCGCCATCGGCCAGGATACTATCGTCGGGAGCTCCACCTCAGGCATTCCGGCCTCGGCCTTTACCGAAAACCTGGCCTGTCGGTCCCGCTGCTTGGTTGCTCACCCGATCAACCCGCCCTATGTCACCCCGCTGGTCGAACTCTGCCCGGCTCCCTGGACCGACAAGATCGTCGTCGACCGAACCCATGATCTCATGACCAGAGTTGGCCAATCGCCGATCCGCGTCAAAAAGGAAGTGCCCGGGTTTATCGCCAATCGCCTGCAGGGCGCCCTCCTGACCATGGCGATAAAGCTGGTCGAACAGGGCTATGCCTCGGCTGAGGACATCGACATTGCCATCAAGGACGGTATCGGTCTTCGCTGGTCGTTCATGGGGCCGCTCGAGACGATCGACCTCAACGCACCGGGCGGCATTACCGACTACATGGCGCGCTATGGGCCGCTTTATGAAGAAATCGAGCACTCTTCTGCGGCCCCCCTTGTCTGGAGCGAGGCGCTTTCCAGCCACTTGGAAGCTAGCCGCCGCAAGGCTTTGCCTCTGGATCGGCTGGGTGAGCGCAGCGAATGGCGCGACCGCCGCCTCATGGCGCTCGGGGCCCACAAGCAGCTCGCGACCCAGAAGATTGGCGACTAGAGCATTTTCCGATCAAACGGAACCAGCCCTCTCCCCCTCCCAACCACCCGATATGGTCAGGATCCTGCGGGTGGTTGGGAGGGGGAGAGGGCTGGTGGTGACTTCATAAGGTCGAAAAACGCTCTGGTGGTGTGACCACATCAAGTGGTTCCCACCGCCATCGTTGGGATCGATGGTGTGCAGCGAAGCTTGGGATTGATCGTTGAAAGCAGCATGAGGCTCTGCCCTCATCGTCCGGTACGCGGTCGATCGTCGGCGTCGATGGGGGGGCTAAACCTTCTACTGCGTCTCGGTTTCCACCTGTTCGAGACTAGACTGGACCGCGGCATAGTTAGGATGCTCGGGGCCCAGGATGTCGAGGACACGTTGCCAGTGGACTTTTGCTTCATCGACCGTGCCCGTCTGAACGGCGGCCAGACCGAGATACCAATGGGCCTCCGGATCATCAGGCTCTATAGCGACGAG
Organism: Geminicoccaceae bacterium; assembly: GCA_965204405.1. Taxonomy (GTDB): domain Bacteria; phylum Pseudomonadota; class Alphaproteobacteria; order Geminicoccales; family Geminicoccaceae; genus JANQPX01. Next base: position 308,342 of record CBDBEN010000005.1, on the reverse strand, counting down.
TTTTCGGTAAAGAGCCGCTGCCTCCTCGCCGACGGTTGCGGTCTCTGTCTCGGGATGGGCGGCGCCCAACAGGCTCGAGGCATAAGCCCGAAGAACATCCGGGCTCTCAGGATTGGCTTCCATCGCCCGACGATAGGCCTCCTTCGCCGCTTCGGGCTCACCTAGCACATTCCTAGATTGGGCCAAACGAAGCCAGCCTTCGACATCGCCAGGATCATCCTCCAGCTTTGCCGCCAGACCGTCGACCATCGAGCGGATGCGATCGCTTCGCTCATCTGAGGACAAAGCCGCCATCTCGGCTATATCCTCTGCAGTCGGCTGTGGCCCTCCCGTGCCGTTGGCTGATGAACCAATCGCCAAGGGCTCATCCGTTTCGGCGATCGGCAGAGCGGTCTCGTCGGGTGACGGCGATGCGCCTGCAGCAACGGCAGCTGCGGGCTCGCCACTCTCAAGGGCAGCAATCCGCGCCTTGACGACATCATGGTCCTTCGATGTGTCGTCAATAATAGCTAAGAGGTCCTGCCAATGGCCGATAGCCTCGTCGTCATCGCCGGCTTGCGCAGCGGCTAGACCCAGGAGCCAACGGGGTTCCGGGTCCTTGGGTGCTAGCGTGGCCAGCCTCCTGTAAACGTCAGCAGCTTCGGTACCCACGATTGGGTCACCATCTGGCGTCTCGCTGGGAAGCAGGAGGCTCGAAGCGTAAGCTTTCAAGACTTCGGGCTGATCCGGCGCTAGGGTAAGCGCGCGCTCGAACGCCTCGCTTGCAACATCTGGCTCACCCAGGACCAGACGGGACCGCCCGAGCATCAGCCATCCTTCGATGTCTTCCGGCTCATCCTCAAGCCTGGCTTCCAAGCTATCCACCATGCCTTTTATCTGTTCGTTCTGCTGCTCCGCAGCCAGGGGCTCAATCGCCGCCTGGCTGGTCACGCCGCCGGTTGTGTCGCCGATCGGGGTCGTGCCTTCGGGCAGGTTCGCGACGATCTCGTCGGAAGGGCGGCCGGCGCTTTCCAGAACACTGCTCACGGCATCGATGATCTGAGGCCGCCAGGGTGCATCGCTGGGGCTGACGTTCAAGAGTTGGGTCCAGCCCTCGATCGCAGCATCGATTTCGCCCTCCTGAGCTAGAGCCAGGCCCAAGTAGTAACGCGAGCGGGGTTCGTTCGGGATCTTTTCCAAGGTTCCCTTGAAATGTGCCAGAGCTGCTGGCGTCACCTGTCCGCCTGCTGCATAGACCATGGCTTCACCGAGTTCAGCCTCGGCGGTTGGGTCCTCGGGCGTAAACTCAACCCCTTTTTCGAAGGCTTCGACCGCAGCTTGGTAGCGGCCCGCTCGAAGGCGTGTCCGGCCGAGTGTCGTCCAGACGCCGCCATTGTCGGGGGTCGCTTCGAGATGTTTCTCCATCTGCTCGATGTTGGCAGCCAGCGCATCCTGGGCAGAAAGCTGTTGCTCGGGCATGACCCGCGAGGCAAGCGGCATGTCCGGCAGATCAGGGCGACCAAAGGTCACGTAGAAAAGTCCGGAGGCAAGCGGCACGATCAGGACCAAAAGGGCCGTTGCCAATGCGTGGGTCGATATGTGGTTACGATCGGTAGCTGTCGATCGTTCGCCGCCGTCGGCAATCGCTAGAATGCGACGCTCGATCTCGATTCTGGCTGAACGTGCTGCTTCATCGTCGATGATGCCGCGATCACGATCGCGCTCCAGCTCGGAAAGCTGATCCTGATAGACCGTGAGATCGAATTGCCGACGATCCGGCGTCACCTGGCGTATCAGGAAGGGCAGGGCAAGCAGCAGGATGGCGCCTGCCGTCAACGCAAGGAATAGAGCGATAGTGATCATGTCTGCTTTGTCGTCTGGCGATCAAGAAGGCGGTCGAGCTTGGCCTGTTCACTGGGCGAGAGCTGCTGTGGCGGATGGACCGGTTCGTCGTCGCCATGCCGGCGCCGGCGGATATAGAGGAGCATACCGATGCCGGCGATCACGAAGATCACCGGCGGCCCGTACCACAGAATCCACGTTGATGGCTTTACCGGCGGACGAAGCAGCACGAAGTCGCCATAGCGCGCGGTTACATAGGCGATGATATCGTCATCGCTGTCACCGGCCAGCAACCGTTCGCGGACGATTTGCCGGAGATCACGCGCGAGATCGGCATCCGAATCGTCAATCGACTGGTTCTGACAAACCAGGCAGCGAAGCTCCTTGGCAAGAGCCCTTGCCCTCTCTTCAAGTGCAGGATCATCCAGCACTTCGTCGGGTGTTGGGGCTGCATCCGCATAGCGGATCAGATCTGGCGTAGGAAAAATGCTCGCTGTGACGATCCAGCAAAGGGCAACCAGCCAGCAAGATACAGCCGTCGGCAGTCTCATTGAATATCCCCGATGATCGCCATCAGCCCCTCGACATCGCGGGCTTGTAGCGGGCCGACATGCTTATGCCGGATCTTGCCCTCGGCATCGATCACGAAGGTTTCCGGCACCCCGTAGACACCCCACTCGATCCCCGTACGGCCATTCTGGTCGACGCCGATCCGCTCATAGGGGTCACCGAGCTCGTTCAGGAATTTGGCGGCATCCGCAGGCTTGTCTTTGTAGTTCAGCGCCTGCACCGACACGCCGTCTCTCGCAAGCTTCATTAGAATCGGATGCTCCACCCGGCAGGGCCCACACCAGGAGGCAAATACATTGACCAGCTGTACCTTGCCCGTGAGGTCACTACTCGACAAACCAGGCTTCTCGATGCCGCCAGCATCGATCGGCGGCAGCTCGAAGGCAGGTACGGGCTTGTCGATCAGTGCCGAAGGCAGGGTACTGGGATCCCGGGTCAGTCCAATCGCAAGGCCTGCACCGATGATCAGAAACACGACGACCGGAATAAGATAGCCGAAACGCCGCCAGGACGATTCGGTCTGCGTGCCCTCCGATCCAGCTTCATGTCCCGATTGGGGGCTCGCGGTATCGGCGTCACTCATGCCGGAACTCCTTCGGCCGCACCTGCCAGCTTTTCCCGCCTTGCCTTGGCACTGGTCGGCGCGCCGACGCGATGGCGTCGATCGGTTAGCGAAATGCAGCCGGCAAAGCCCATCATGATCACACCACCCCATATCCAGGTGACCAATGGATTATGATAGATCCGTACGGTATAGCCGGCTTCTGCCGCGGTTTGTCCTTCGGGTGGATCGGCAAGCACGCCATAGAGATCGCGGAAGATGTTGCTGTGAATGCCAGCTTCCGATGTAGGCTGTCGCTCGACGGTATAAAAGCGCATTTCCGGCTGCAGTGTTGCCACGGCTTCGCCATCGCTGGTCACGACGAGGCTGGCCCGGCGGCCGATATAATTCGGCCCCTGATACTCGCTGACATTGTCAAGTTTGAAGTCGTAGCCGGCGAGTTCGACACTGTCGCCTGGCTTCATCACCAAAATGCGCTCGGTCTGCCAGGCACTCGATCCGACGACACCGACCATCATCACCCCAAGGCCAATATGAGCGATCGCCATAGCATATGCTGCACGCGGCAGACCCGCCGCCCGTTTCATGCTGCGGGCTAACGGGATGCGAAAGAGCTGCACCCTTTCGGCAAGCTCCACCAGCGAGCCAAAGATTACCCACCAGGCGACACCGAGCGCGACCACCGTAAGCGCGCTCTTGCCCTGGGTCATGACGAGGTGACCGATCACGATGGCGACCGTAATTGCCAGAGCAACTTTCAGCCGGCTGAGCACGCCCATGAGATCGCCACGCTTCCAGGCAAGCATCGAGCCAATTGGCACCGCGATCAGGAGTGGAATCATCAGCGGCCCGAAGGTGGCGTTGAAGTAAGGTGGTCCGACTGAGATCTTGGCGCCGTTGATCGTTTCCAGAATGAGCGGGTAGAGCGTGCCGAGAAGCACGGTCGCGCAAGCAGTGGCGAGCAACAGATTGTTCAAGAGCAGTGCACCTTCACGCGAGACCGGCGCGAACATCCCGCTGCTTTTCAAGGCCGGCGCCCGCCAGGCAAAGAGGGCGAGCGAACCGCCGATCGCGACGATCAGAAGGCCAAGGATGTAGACGCCGCGCGCGGGATCGACCGCGAAGGCGTGGACCGAGGTCAGAACGCCGGAGCGCACCAGGAACGTGCCCAGCAACGAGAGGGAGAACGCGAGGATAGCAAGCAGGATCGTCCAACTTTTGAGTGCTCCTCGCTTTTCGACCACGATCGCCGAGTGCAGTAAGGCAGTTGCCGCGAGCCAGGGCATGAAGGAGGCGTTCTCCACCGGATCCCAGAACCACCAGCCGCCCCAGCCAAGCTCGTAATATGCCCAATAACTGCCAAGGGCGATGCCAAAGGTCAGAAAACACCAGGCGAGCAACGTCCAGGGGCGAACCCAGCGCGCCCAACTTGCATCGACGCGGCCTTCGATCAAGGCAGCGATCGCGAAAGCATAGGCCATGGAAAGCCCGACATAGCCCGCATAGAGCATCGGCGGGTGGGCGGCCAGCGCAACATCCTGGAGCAACGGATTGAAGCCGTTGCCGTCGATCGGCGCAGGATCCAGCCGCAAGAAGGGATTGGATGTCAGGAGGGTAAAGGTCAAGAAGCCGACGCTGATCAGCCCCTGAACGCCGAGAACGCGCGCTTTGAAGCTTGGCGGAAGGTTGCTGCCAAAGATCGCCACCAGTGCTCCGTAGAGCGCAAGGATCAGGATCCAGAATACCATGGACCCCTCATGATTGCCCCAGGATGCGGCGATCTTGAAGATCATCGGTTTCGACGAATGGGAATTGGTCGCGACGTTGACGACGGAGAAGTCGGAGACGATGAAGCCATACACCAACGCGGCAAAGGCGATAATCATGAAGATGAACTGGCCGATCGCAGCACTCGGTGCGAGTGCGATCAATTGAGCGTCGTTCCGATGCGCGCCCCAGAACGGGAGCGTGCTCTGTACGATGGCAAGGGCGAGGGCAAGGACCAGAGCGTAGTGGCCAAGTTCGATGATCACTGCGTTGTTCCCTCCGCCTTGGCCTCAGGCAGAATGCCGTCGCCATGCCCTTCACCGTCATTCCACATACCTGCTTGCTTCAGGCTTTCCGCGACCTCGGCCGGCATGTAGTTCTCATCATGTTTGGCCAGGACTTCGCTCGCGACAAAAGTCCCATCGGGCCCGATCTTCCCCTGAGCAACGATGCCCTGTCCTTCACGGAAGAGATCGGGAAGGATGCCTTGGTAGCTAACCTCGATCTCGTTGGCCTGGTCGGTCAGGGCGAACATCACAACACCATCGCTGCCGGTGCGCTTCACGCTGCCATCGACGACTAAGCCGCCGATCCGAAAATTCTTATCCTTTTCGACCTTGCCTGTTGCGATATCGGTCGGGGTGGCGAAGAAGGCGACACTGTCGGACAGTGCCGCCATCACCAGAGCGGTTGCGCCGCCCAGAAGGAGCACCGCCACGACCACGAGAATCATTCGCTGCTGTTTTCTAAGCCGCATCGTCTCAGGCTCCGCTGCCGCTGGGATCCGCAGCCGGCATCGATTCGGCATCGATGTCGCTTGCCGGAGGCGCAACCGTGCCCAATGCAGCCGATGATGGCGCCTTCCGGTCAGCTCGTGCCCATTGCCTTACCTGCTCCAGCTCGGCTTCTCTTGCTCGTGCGCCGTACCAGCTCCAAATAAACAGTAGCAGCAGGCCAACCAGCGTGATGCCATAGGCGAACCACACATAGGTGCCATATTTACCCATCGCGAAAAACTCGCCCACGTCTATCCCCCGAGACCGATCCTGTGAAACAGCCCAACGCACCGCATAGGCATGGCTGTGCCGCCGATAAGCCATTGTCAGCACTGGCCTGCTATGTACGCTCTCATCATCCAGGGTCAAGCTCCTTGTCAGGGAAGCCGCCCTCTTTTCAGGCGCTGCATCTTAACAATTACCTTGAGATCATGAGGTTAATATTTCGTAATCAACATGAAACGATGGAACGCTGCTCAATTGGCCGGCGTCGCAGCGGAATGTTTTGGCTGAAAAACAGAGACTTAGCCTTTAGAGCTGATTAATCAAACGGGAGAATGGCATCGGTTTGGATTGCCGATCACATCGGCCTGTGCTCCGATATCCCCTGGATCATGTATGAAATTTTCTAAAATCAAAAAAAGGTAGCTGCTGCGATCCATGACGAGGGGGCTTCATGAATAAAACCACAGCGTACAGTGGTGTCTGGCCGGTTGCGCCGACGCCCTTCAACGACGATGGGTCGCTCGACCTCGATGGCATGCGCCGGGTGCTGGACTGTATGGTCGATCAGGGTGTCGATGGTCTTTCCATCCTTGCCAACTATTCCGAGCAGTTTCTGCTTTCCGACGAAGAACGGGATACGCTGACGCGGCTATGTCTCGATCATCTCGCCGGCCGGGTGCCGGTGATTGTCACCTGTTCCCATTTCGCGACGACCGTCGTTCTCAAGCGTGTCAGGCAAGCTAGAGATCTCGGTGCTGCAATGGTGATGCTGATGCCGCCCTATCATGGAGCGCTGCTCAAAGGCTCGGAGGATCAGACCTACCAGCAATTTGCCGAAATATCGGCGATCGGCATTCCGATCATGGTCCAGGATGCACCTCTAGCGGGCGTCCATCTATCTGTACCTTTCCTCGCGAGAATGGCAAAGGAGTTGGAAAATGTCTCCTATTTCAAGATCGAGATGCCGCAGACCGCCGACAAACTGAGAGCCCTGATCGCAGCTGGTGGTCCTAGCATCGAAGGGCCTTTTGACGGCGAAGAAGCAATCACCCTGATGGCTGATCTGGACGCCGGCGCCACCGGAACCATGTCCAGTGCTTTGCTGCCAGATCTCATTAAGCCGGTGGTCGAAGCTCATGCTGCGGGTGATCGCACCAAGGCAGCCGGCCACTATGCCTCTATCTTACCTCTTATCAATTTCGAGAATCGGCAATGCGGTCTTCGCGCTTGTAAAACAGCAATGATGGAGGGTGGTGTGATCCGATCTGATCACGTGCGTCATCCCCTGGCACCTCTCCCGAAACCTACCAGGGATGGGCTACTGGAACTCGCGAGGCAGGCTAACCCTCTTGCCTTACGCTGGGGGAAATAGCCGCCAGCACCAGCAAGCGGAAATTACTTCTGGAGATGTCGCTAATAACGCAAAGGCCGTTGCCGCCCACCACAGCCGCCACGCTGGCAACGTGAAACAACGGTACGGTATTTGCGGCATCCTCCTCGACCGCAATGGTCGCGTACCCTCCTGCCGTCACATCGTCCAGTTCGGCAATCGGTACCCGCTACGCTGCTGAACGTATTGCCGATTGCGCTGATATCTCTGCCGACGCCGCCAATCGTCCCGGCAATCGTGTTGCAGCCGGAAACCGTCACCGCGGCGCTCAACAACAAAGCCATGATCGGCAGATGCTTTATCCAACCCAGAGGCATCGCTCATATCCAAAGTGAAAAACAACTCATATCTTCCATAAATATCGCGTTAATAGAAACTTGTGAACTGGTTTTTTACATTTTGGATGATGAAAATCAATTCTGATGGGAATCTGGCGGATTAGCTTGTTGTGAAGGCTTACTGGACATGATCATTTGGCACTATTTGCATTAAATTGCATCATCATGATGCATGTATGAGTTCTTTCCCAGGCCAGGTGGGAAAACGACTTAAATTCCGGAAGAACTATATTACCACGATGATATCGGAAGGCGTTTACCAAAAGGCTTGTCGCATGCCTGTTCGACAATGATGCAAGAGTGCCTCGGTCCATCTTGATCCTGTATTGGAGTAGTGGTCTAACGCAACGCGTGAGTAGGACTTCGTTAACGATTTTCGCTTATGACACGTCACAGCATTTCATGAAACAATAGGGCTGTGACAGATCCATGAAGGGTTTAGCGATGGCAACGCGGTTGCAGGACCGAAAAGATGCTCTCCTTTCGGGCGCCATAACGCGCCTTCGCGAAAAACTGGATGCAAAGCAGGCCAAGCTCGGAGAAATGTTCCTCCGGCATTATTATCGGTCTGTCTCGCCGACGGATCTCCTCAACAGGGACACACTCGATCTTTACGGCGCCGCCCTGGCTCATCTGCGTTTCGGTGAGCACCGAGATCTGAACAAAACCAAGGTTCGAGTGTACAATCCGCAGATTGAACAGCATGGCTGGCAATCGACCCATACTTCGATCGAGATTGTTACCAACGACATGCCGTTTCTGGTCGATTCGGTCACCATGGCGATGAACCGGCTCGGCCTCATCATTCACTTAATTATCCATCCCGTGCTGCCTGTCATCCGGAACAAGGACGGCGTGCTCACGCATATCGACCCGTTGGGTGAGGAGCAAGTCGGTGACGGGCGATCGCATGATTCGTTCATGCATATCGAGGTTGATCGTCAAAGCGACCCAGCACGGTTAGAGGCAATCAGGGTAGAACTCGAGAACGCTCTCAACGATGTACGTGCTACCGTCGACGATTGGAGCGTGATGCTGGCCAAAGTCGAGGAGGCGTTGGGCGATCTTGATCGTGGCGGGCAGGCCATACCGGAGGACGAGCTTAGCGAAGCCCGTGCCTTTCTGGAATGGATCGCCGACAACCACTTCACCTTCATCGGTTATCGCTGTTATGACCTGGTGACGGCAAACGGCGAAGATCAGCTTAAACGCACCAAAGGATCAGCACTTGGGGTTCTTCGCCATCAGCCGGACAGTCAGTTTTCGCAAAGCTTTGCGACCTTGCCGGCAGAGGTAAAGAAGCAGGCCAGATTACCCGTTCCTTTGGTGATCACCAAGGCCAACAGCCATTCGACCGTCCATCGGCCTGTTTATCTGGACTATCTCGGGGTCAAGCGTTTTGATGAGCGTGGCAACGTTATCGGCGAGCATCGCTTCCTAGGACTCTTTACATCAGCTGCCTACAATCGCAATCCAAGATCGATACCGCTTCTTAGACACAAAGTACGCAGGCTGATCGAACGCGCTGACCTTGCGCCTTCAAGTCATGCCGGTAAGGCCTTCGCCAATATCCTGGAGACCTACCCCCGCGACGAGCTTTTCCAGACTGATGAAGATCACCTCTTCGAAACAGTCATGGAAACATTGCACCTTCAGGAGCGCCAGCGCATTCGGCTCTTCGCCCGCCGCGACGCCTTCGCGCGTTTCGTCTCATGCATCGTTTATGTGCCAAGAGACCGGTACAACACGGAATTGCGCCGCCGGTTTCAAGATATTCTCGAGCAATCACTCGGCGGCAGCGAGACCGAATTTCAAGTCCAGGTCTCAGAATCAACCCTCGCCCGCATTCATTTCATCGTTCGAACACCAAATGGTATCAACGAAGATGCCGACCTAACCGCCATTGAAAGTCAACTTATCAGTACGGCGCGATCCTGGACTGACAGTCTGCGAGATGCGCTTATTGATACACATGGCGAGGAGGAAGGCACGCGATTGTTTCGTACTTTTGGAACCGCGTTCCCAATCGCCTATCAGGAACAGGTGCCGGCAAGAGCGGCTGTTCCTGACATTGACCGTCTGAATGCGCTTGCCGGGCATGCGGATAAGCTGGCAGTAAGCCTCTTTCGTCCCCTCGAAGATGATGATGGCCTGCTTCGTTTTAAAATTGGCCGGATGGGCGCCGGCATCCCCCTTTCGGACGTACTGCCCATCCTTGAAGACATGGGCCTTCGGGTTATTGACGAGCAGCCCTACGAAATCGTTGCCGCGGATGGGACGACATTCTGGCTTCATGATTTTGGCATTCGTCCGACAGAAAACGTAGACGTCGATCTTGAACGGATTCGTCCAGACTTTCAGGAGACTTTCGAGCGTATATGGCAAGGCGATATAGAAAATGATGGTTTTAATCAGCTCGTTCTTCATGCCAACTTAACCTGCCGTCAGATCGTTGTCCTTCGTGCCTATTGCAAGTATTTGCTGCAAGTCGATATTCCTTTCAGCCAAGCCTATATGGAGCAGACTCTCGCGCATAATCCCGATTTGACGCGCCTGCTTGCTGAGCTGTTCGAAATCCGCTTCGACCCGTTCTACAGCGGCGACCGAGCTGAAGAATTGAGGCTGTCCGAAGCTAAAATTCGTGAGGGCTTGGAATCTGTTGCCAATATAGATGAGGATCGGATTCTCCGCCGTTATATGCGCCTGATCTTGGCGACGCTGCGGACAAATCATTATCAGCCATTGTCGAATGGCAGCGGCTTCAAGCCGTACTTGTCATTGAAAATCGATCCAGCAGCCGTGCCCGAAATGCCTCTGCCCCGCCCTGCATTCGAAATCTTTGTTTATTCGCCTCGGGCCGAGGGTGTTCATCTCCGCGGCGGCCGAGTCGCGAGAGGCGGTTTACGCTGGTCCGACCGTCGGGAAGATTTTCGAACAGAAGTACTTGGCCTCATGAAGGCTCAGATGGTCAAAAATGGTGTGATCGTTCCCGTCGGCGCCAAGGGGGGCTTTGTGGTCAAACGGCCACCGAAGGGGGGTGACCGGACTGCACTCCAGTCGGAAGTCGTCGCCTGCTATCAAACTTTGATCTCGGGCATGCTCGATCTGACCGACAATCGCCTTGTTGATGGCATAGAGCCACCGAAATCGGTTGTCCGCTATGATGACGACGATCCCTATCTAGTGGTTGCTGCAGACAAAGGTACCGCGACGTTCTCGGATATTGCCAATGAGATAAGCTTGGCAAAGGGACATTGGCTTGGCGACGCCTTCGCTTCCGGTGGCTCTGTCGGCTATGATCACAAAAAAATGGGTATCACGGCTAAAGGTGCCTGGGAGTCAGTGAAGCGCCACTTCATTGAACTCGGCAAGAATTGTCAGGAAGAACCCTTCACGGCTATTGGCATCGGCGACATGTCAGGCGATGTCTTTGGTAATGGTATGTTGCTTTCCAAGCAGACACGTTTGATAGCGGCGTTTGATCATCGGCATATATTTATCGATCCGAATCCCGACATCGAACAGAGCTTCGCTGAACGTCAGCGATTGTTCGACCTGCCACGTTCCAGTTGGGCTGACTATGACAACTCCAAGATAAGTGCTGGCGGTGGGATCTTTCCCAGGACACTGAAATCTATCCAGTTGACGGACGAAATGCGTCATGTGCTCGATATCGATACCGATCGGCTATCGCCTCACGACCTGATTAAGGCGATTTTGCTTGCCCCCGTCGAGCTATTCTGGAATGGCGGCATCGGGACCTATGTGAAGTCATCTGAAGAGCGGCATGCTGATGCATTTGATCGTGCCAACGATCCCGTCCGGGTCAATGGCAGCGAATTACGTTGTAAGATTGTCGGCGAAGGGGGCAATCTCGGCTTGACCCAAAAAGGCCGCATCGAATTTGCCGAACATAGCGGAAGAATTAACACGGATTTTATCGATAATTCGGCGGGCGTCGACTGTTCCGATCATGAAGTCAATATAAAAATCCTTCTGGGTACTGTCGTTGATGCCGGTGATATGACCAATAAACAACGGGATCAGCTTCTTGCCAGTATGACAGAAGAGGTCGCGGAACTGGTGTTGCGCAATAATATACTCCAGGTCCTTGCCATCTCGCTTGCCGAATCGACTCCCGATGAGAGGCTAGACGGACAAATTAGTTTCATGCGCCGTCTCGAATCGAATGGGCGGCTCAACCGCGAACTCGAAGTCCTGCCCCATGAGGATCTCCTGTCTCAGAGAAAACAAGCTGGATTTGGCCTTTATCGTCCGGAAATCTCGGTCGTGCTGGCTTATGCCAAGATGACATTGTATGAAGATCTTCTAGCATCTGACCTGCCTGATGACCCTTACTTGCAACAAGACCTTATCGATTATTTTCCAAAGCCGCTGCAAATCGATTATCGGGCGCAGATCGAAGCGCATAGGCTTCGGCGTGAGATTGTCGCAACGCTTGTTGCCAACAATATCGTGAATTTAGGTTTGGGTGAATTCGTCGGTGATTTCGAGGATCAAGCTGGTTATTCAGCGGCAACAATTGCGCGTGGCTACGTTGTGGCCCGCGATGCATTTTCGCTAGCCCCGTCCGTCAGGAGCTTGGAGCAGTTGGCAGGCCAGATGGGCGCCGAGCGGCAAATCGCACTGCTGAGCGAAACAAGACATGCTCTCGTCAAGGGAACCCAGTGGTTCATCTCGAATATGGCTGCGCCAATTGATATCAAGGCGGGCGTCGAACGGTTTCAGCCTGGAATTTCTAGGCTACTTGATGCTTTAGAGCAGATTCTAGGCCCCGCTGAAATAGAAGCAAAATCGACTCTATCTGATGAATATCAGCGGCAGGGTATATCGAAGCAAGACGCTGAGCGTTTCGCTACACTGCCCTACCTCTGTCCCGCGTGCGAAGTTGTTATTGTCGCTGATCAGACCGGTGTTGATGTGGTCACTTCAGGCAAAGTCTATTTTGCTTTGGACGCGGCCCTGCATCTGGGTGATCTTTTGAAGATTCTCCATCAAATGACACCGCGCAACCGTTGGGATCGGCTGGCAATTGCTGGTTTGTATGATGATATCGTGAACGAACATCGTCGTCTCGCTATTCAAGCATTGAAATCAACTCTTGTTCGCAAAACTTTTGGGCAGAATGTGTGTGTAGTGCAATCAAGTATTGGACAATGGCTTAGCTCTCAGGTCACCGGATATGGTCTATGGGAACGCCTTCTCGGTGAAATCGAGGTTCGCCCAAGCTTGGACGTTGCCATGCTGTCTGTGTCTGTTCATGCTCTTGGACGATTGAATGATCCAAAGTTAGCAAGCTAGCTGCTGTTAGAGCACTTCCGCGACAGGTTGAATCAGTTTTAATTTTCAAGATGTTACGCAGAGGCTCAATGTGATTCTGCCTCAACTAGCAAAGCTATTAGATATCATGCCATGAGCTTACTCATTGGGCCTACGCTAACGTCCAATCGACGTGGTCGAAGCAGGCAGTTCTGTTTGAGCCGTGGCGCGTCGACTTCAAGTGAACGCCTCGACGGCGGTCAAGTAGGTGCATCGCAAGCGCCAAACCTACTGCATCGAGGCGAAGCCAAAGAACGGCCATCAGATCTGCTCTCCGATAGCCAGACAGTGATATGAGCTCTGGATTTGTGTCTGCTGGTCGCCGATTTAAGGAGACCAACGATGTCGAAGCAGGAGCAGTACAAGCCCGATTTCAAGGCGAAGGTGGCGCTGGGACCACTGAAGGGCGAACAGACGATGCCGCCGAAGCTGGTGAGCAGGTTTGGTGTGCGTCCGATGATGATCCACCAATGGAAACGAGCTTTGCTCGAAGGTAAGCGCTTTCGCATTACCCTGTTCAGCGTAGCTAGATGGCGTAACGGGCTCGGCTCAATAGTCGGTTTGGCTGGTCATCCCCCAAGATGATGGTGTGAACCGGAGTCAGGACAGGCCTGCTCCAAGCATCATTGAGGGACGACCATGGAGTATTATTGCGGCATTGATGTCTCGTTGGAACAGTCGAGCGTCTGCGTTGTCGACGGCACGGGTTCGATCGTGCGCGAAGCTACCGTTACTAGCGATCCGGATGCGCTGATCGCCTGGTTTTCGGGCCTGGATCTACCGCTTTCCAGGATCGGCTTGGAGGCTGGCCCGCTGTCGCAGTGGCTTTATGCGGGTCTGGCTAAAGCCGGTTTCGCCGTCGAATTGCTTGAGACACGTCACGTGCGGGACGCTTTCAAGGCGATGCCGATCAAGACCGACAAGAAGGATGCGCGCGGCATTGCCCAGCTGATGCGGCTTGGTTGGTTTCGGCCCGTTCATTGCAAATCGCTACCGGCGCAAGAGGTTCGGGCCTTGCTGACAGCGCGCAAGCTTGTGCAGGCCAAGCTTCATGACGTCGAGATGAGCCTTCGTGGCATTCTGCGTGGTTTCGGTTTGAAAGTAGGCCGCACCACGCCTCGCACTTTCGAGGGGCGTATTCGCGAGTTGGTCGAAGGTCACCCGACACTGGCGACGATCGCCGACGCTCTGTTGGCCACAAGGTTGGTGCTGCATCGCGAGTTCCAGGGATTCGAGCGCAGGGTACGATCGTTGGCGCGACGGGATGATCGGGCCAGACTGTTGATGTCGGCACCCGGCGTGGGTGTGTTAGTCTCTTTGACCTATGCCTCGGCGATCGACGATCCAGGGCGTTTCAAGCGATCCAAACAGGTCGGCGCGCATTTTGGCATGACACCGAAGCGCTACCAATCCGGCGAGAAGGATGTGAGCGGTCGGATCTCCAAGATCGGCGATCGCGGCGTGCGCACGGCGCTGTACGAGGCAGCGCATATCATTCTGACCAGGCCGGTCAAGGCCGGTGCGCTCAAGAGCTGGGGCATGCGTCTGGCGGCTCGCGCCGGCAAGAACAAGGCCAAGGTCGCACTCGCCCGCAAGCTCGCGGTGATCCTTCATCGCATGCTGGTCGACGGCACGCCGTTCTCTGCTGACAAAGCCGCGATGGTCAGAGGTTGAACAACGAGGAGTTTTAGAGTTCGGGCAAGAGAAGCATCATCCGCCCGGAGTGAAGTCCCGTCGCCGGGACGATGGATCAGGCCAGGCCGTAAAATGCTCAGTGGCGTCAAGAGATGACCACGCGTTCCTAGATCGGCCGACCTGTTCCTCATCTTATCCCATCAGGTGGCGGCCATGTGCCGACCACGGACAGAAGAGAGGCTTCGGCGACAGGACTAAAGCTCAAAAAAGAGGGTTGACCAATCAACGCCCGTTACAGAAGAGCATTTTCCTATTGCGTGGAATCGATCTCTTTGATTCGACAGTGTCTGTTGACACAGCCGGGCGGGAGCGATGCCGGCACCTTTATCACTGGATTTGAGAGAGCGGGTTGATGCAGCGGGTCGGGACGACCGGCAGCCTGGAGCCGGAGCCATCGGGCGGGCGCAAGCCGCTCTTGCTCGAGTCGCATGCCGGGGTACTGATCGGCATGGTCGATGCCGATCCCGATATGACCCTTGTCGAGATCCAAGCCGAGTTGGAGCGTCGCTTCGATGTCGTAGCCGGGCTCTCGACCCTTCATCGCATGCTGCGCCGGCTTGGTCTCAGACTAATCAAAAGTCGTTGAGAGCGGCGGAACAGGCCCGACCAGATGTCGCCATGAAACGCCGTCGCCGGCGTGCCTGGCAGCGCTTCATGGATCCGGAGTGCTTCGTCTTCATCGACGAGACCGCAACCGCGACAACATGACCAGGCGCTATGGCCGCTGCCCGTCCCATCAGCGTCCGGTTGCCAAAGCGCCCTATGGTCGAAGACCACCACCTTCGTTGCCGGGCTGAGAAAGAGCGGGATCACGGCACCGCTGGTGCTCGACGGGCCGACGACCGGCGCTGCCTTCCGCGCCTATGCCGAGCAGTTTCTCGCGCCGACACTCAAACCAGGCGATGTCGTGGTCATGGACAACCTGTCGGCGCACAAGGTCGCCGGCATCCGTCAGGCGGTCGAAAGCGTTGGCGCGTCGGTTCTCTACCTGCCGCCCTACAGTCCCGATCTCAAGCCGATCGAGCAGCTCTTCGCCAAGATCAAGGCCATCCTGCGTACGCTTGCGGCAAGATCCAAAGAGGCCCTTTAGAACGCTATCCGCGTGGCCCTCGAACGATGTGATGATGACGAATTCAAAGGCTATCTCCGTCATTGCAGATATGGATCTACGTCAATGAAAAATGCTCTAGCAGCACAGTACTGGGGTGTGATGAGTTGGGTTGAATCCGAAGCGTTTTGGCTGCTCGATCCATGCTTTGCAGACGGCTTCGAAGGGTGTAAGGATCTTGAGCGATTTTAGCCGTTTAGCGATGTTGCAGGCGTCCAGGAAAGTTTTGAGATGCGCCCGCACCCAGTCTTGGTTTTCGTAGTGAAGGCGGCGCATGGTCGCTTCTTTGATGATCTGATGAAGCCGCTTGACCCGACCATTGGTCTAGGGATGGTTAGGCTTAGTGCAGGCAATGATCGATATCGTTCTGCGCGCAGGTATGGTCGAAGGAGTGAGCGCGGAACACGACAGCTGCTCCACTGAACGGACCGAGGCTCATTGTCTCCTGCACGACAAGCGCCAAGCCGTCGATGCCATTCCTGAAGTCTGTCTGGCGCGTCGCCACATAGATGCGCTATCCGCCCGCCGGAGAGATCATGGTGATGCCGCGCGGATCGTTCTCGTCAATTGCACTTCGTCGATGTCGGCTGACACTCGCAGGGTCACACCATCGACTATCAACTCGATCTTTCCCGGCTTGGGGTATGACACCGCGCTTTTTTTCGGGCGACGTGAAGGACGTGTAGACTTCGGTTCAACATGAGCGCCGCGAACAACGGCTCCTGGGCCGTCTCGGCAGGTAAAGCTAGAGCCCACTTCTTCCGCCAATCGTAGACCTGCCAACGCGTTACCTCTTGATGGCACGCAACATCGACAACACGCATACCAGGCACTCCGCCGCGATCCGAAACCGCCGGTCAGAACGCTCCTCGAGTATCCCCATCCTGCCAACAAAGCCATCCGTCAAGCCGTCCAAAGAGACGTCCAATCCTGTCTCATCTCAACAGGACGTCTCACACAAACAGCATCGGTCTGGCTGTCAGGGATGCGGCCATGTTTTGGACGCTGATCGAGATCCTCTAAGTGGAATACTTGAACAACATCGTTGATCAGGATCGCCGATTCATCAAGAGGCTTACTGAGCTCATGAAGGGCTTCAAAGTGTTCTATTCGGCATCGGCGAGTTTCAGGGTATCAAGGTCGCCCATATCATCCAAAATGTCAGTTCGACCAAGCAGATCTAACGGCCTTCAAGCAATTCGCGACGCTCGTTGGATAATTGTATCCTGGTGATAGGCCGCTTCTGTCCAGTTTCAAATTTGTGACAGAACCGGCAGCGCCGCACCAAAGATCGACTGTTAGTTGGAGGCTTCGTATAAGCGGGCTAGGTGCGCAGGGTGCAATGCTGGTCAGCGGCTCGGGTGAGCCAGCGACGACCTCGCTTGGTGATCCGGTTTAGGTGGGCCCTCATAGAGCAATAGGGCATAGAGAAGAGGCTTTGGTACGTTATCTTAAGCCACGAGCCTCTTCTTTTTGATGGGTAGATGTTCTGCCTGAATTCTGTGTAAAAGGAGAGGTAGGTTCGTCAAATAGCAATCTGCATTGAAACTATCTCCCAGGATCGGAAAAGAGGCTATGATTCCCGGATTTTCATCCAAGCGACGCTTTGCCGATCTTTCGGAGCAGGAGGTTCTCGCTCTTGCAATTTCGGCTGAGGAGGATGATGCGCGGATCTATCTGACCTACGCTCAGCATCTGCGCGCTGAGTTTCCGCAAAGTGCCAAAGTCTTTGAAGGCATGGCAAAGGAAGAGGAAACTCATCGCCAGATGCTTATCGATTTGCACCGGCAGCGCTTTGGCGAGGTGATTCCGCTGATTCGCCGCGAGCACGTTGCTGGCTTCTACCATCGAAAGCCGACATGGCTGATGCAGAATCTAGGCGTCGAGCGTATTCGCGAAGAAGCCGCCGACATGGAGCGTGCCGCCCATCATTTTTATCTCAAGGCGGCCCAGCACACGACCGATGCCGGCACCAGGAAGCTTCTTGGTGAATTGGCGTTGGCCGAGGCCGGCCATGAGAAGGCGGCTGACCGGCTGGAAAGCGAGCATCTCGGCGTTGAGGTGCTGGATGAAGAAAACAAGGCGGCACATCGCCAATTCATTTTGACTTGGGTTCAGCCGGGACTTGCCGGTCTGATGGATGGTTCGGTGTCGACATTGGCTCCGATCTTTGCTGCCGCCTTCGCCACCGGTGATACTTGGCAGACGTTTCTGGTTGGCTTGGCCGCCTCCGTCGGGGCAGGGATCTCGATGGGCTTTACCGAAGCGGCTTCTGACGACGGTGAGCTTTCCGGTCGCGGCTCGCCTATCAAGCGTGGTATCGCTTCAGGTGTCATGACCACGGTCGGTGGGCTCGGCCATGCTCTGCCTTATCTGATCCCTGACTTCAATACGGCGACCACGCTTGCCATCATCATCGTGTTCTTTGAACTATGGGCGATTGCCTGGATCCAGAACAAATATATGGACACACCGTTTTTTCGTGCCGCATTCCAGGTGGTGCTCGGCGGTGCCTTGGTGTTTGCGGCCGGTATTCTTATTGGCAATGCCTAGCGGTGTGGCCATATCATTCGTTTCCCACCACAGCGGCAGAAAGTACCGAGAAATAGAGAGCACTTTCTGATCGAACAGAATCCGCCGCCCCTCCCAACCACCCGCAAAATTCCGACCATATCGGGTGTTTGAGAGGGAGAGCAGGCAGGCTGGTGACTTTATAAGATCAATTCTTGGGGGTATGCGCACTCCTCTCGATGAGGCTGGCCGATACAGAGCATCTAACCTGCCGCCGGCATGTTCATTCTCGGCCGTAGAGCTCTCCGCCTCCACACTAAGCACTTTAGTGCCGATTTTGTTGATTTAGTCGTTTGTTCTTGAGTGACCTTCGCCCGACGTGGGGTGAAGTCGAGGTGTTGGTGCCGGGCTGTTGCCCGGTTTGTTACTTCTCAGTGTCGATGATCGCTCATGTCTCCTTTCTTGTTACGCCAAAGCTGCAGTTGGTTCGAGTTTCGGTCTGAGCTTGGCGAGTTTTCGAAGGTTCTCGGCGGTTGGGGGCAAGGAGGAATTCATCACTGGCGCCGCAAGGCCCTCGTAATCGCAACCGACCATCTCGGATGCACCATAAGCGCTGTCGCCAGCGCGATGCTCGGGGTAGAGGTCAAAGCGATCCATCCCTCGCTCGATCATGGTCCGGGCAGCGCCGACCTCAGCCTGGCGGATGGCACGAGACGCCTCGACATCCACGATAATGGCCCTGTCTGGCGCTTGCCGCCGGCCAGCCCAAGCGCAATGTCGGTGTCGATCAGATAGTTAGTCGCATAAGCGAAGAATGCGGGGGCCCGCAGGGCGCCGGTCCACTGAGCAGCAGGATCGGAGGGCGAAATGAACTTCGGTGTCACCTCGCTTGCCGCGCCAAAGGCGGCATCGTCGAGTGTCGAGAGGTAATCCTTCACCGCCTGCAGCGCATCCGGAGGAAGATCCGCTGGATCCCATTCATCGCTCGGAATGGAGCGCCGCTTGTTGGCATCGGCCTGGATCAAGCTGGCGTGGACGGCAAAGCCTTCGCCGCCCACAAGTCCTTCGTCGATACAGCGCTGCACCACACTCTCGAACACACGCCGGAGAAGATCACTCTCACGAAAACGGCCATGGCGGTTGCGCGAAAACGTCGAATGATCTGGCACTTTCCCGTCCAGACCAAGACCACAAAAAAAACCGATAGGCGAGGTTCAGATGAACCTCCTCGCATAACCTTCGTTCGGAACGGATACCGAGACAATAACCGACTAAATCAACATGGCGTAATTCGGGAATGAGGTGCCAAGCTTTCCAATCTTTGAATACTATTTGGAGAGCCTCGATGAAGGAACAGTATGTTGGTCTCGATGTATCCCTGAAGCAGACGTCGATCTGTGTGGTCGATCGAGATGGTGACGTGATCTGCGAGGGTAAAGTTGGGTCGGAGCCGGAAGCCATAGCAACGTTCATACGCGAGAAGGCGCCAAACGCTGCTCGCATTGGCCTGGAGACCGGTCCAACGTCGACCTGGCTCTGGACCGACCTGCATCAACTCGGCTTGCCCATTATCTGTATTGATGCTCGGCATGCCAAAGCGGCACTGTCGATGCAGATCAACAAGAGCGATCGCCAAGATGCGGTTGGCCTTGCCCGGATTATGCAGTGTGGTTGGTACAAAGAGGTTCGGGTCAAGAGTGCCGAGAGCCACGCCATCAGGTCGCTCCTTTGCAGCCGAGCCTTGTTGATCAAAATGCGACGCGATCTTGAGAACCAGATCCGTGGTCTGCTGAAGAATATTGGCTTAGTGATTGGCAAGGCCGGAGGCAACGTTTTCACATCGCGGGTTCACGATCTTATCGATGGCAAGCCCTATGTCGACGCCGTGATTTTGCCTTTGCTCTCAGCACGCGCTGCTATACGCCGAGAGCTCGTCAGTATGGAACGTCGTGTTGGGCGACTAGCCAGGCAAGGTGAGATTACGCGGTCCCTAATGACGACACCTGGTGTCGGTCCGATCACCGCCTTGGCCTATCGGGCGACGATTGATGATCCTACACGCTTTCAGCGATCACGTAGTGCCGGCGCCTATCTTGGGCTAACCACCAGACGCCATGTGTCGGGCGAGGTCGATTGGACCGGGCGGATCTCCAAACGGGGCGACAAGATGCTGAGAGGCTATCTCTTTGAAGCGGCCGGCGTTCTTTTGTGCCGGACACGATCCTGGTCGAGCTTAAAAGCATGGGGCATCAAGCTATGGAAGCGCATCGGCTTAAGCAAAGCCAAGGTCGCCGTTGCGCGCAAGCTCGCCATTGTCTTGCATCGTATCTGGCTGGAGAAGACCGACTTTCAGTGGTCCATCACAGCGACCACGGCAGCCTGAGGAGAGCGAAGAGATCCCGCCGCAAGCGGGAACCATGTCCCAACCGGGACGATGGCGATGGTGAGGTCGTCAGATTTTGTGCATGGCTTCCGTAAAGCACTGCGTTTTCAACATTGATCCACCAACGTTACCCAACGCCATCATGCGGAGGGCATAGCCCCTACCGCGGAGAGAACCCTGGACCCGGCTGGAGCAAAACACCAAGACGCTTGACCCAAACACCCGAATTAGAGAACATAATCTGCCAGGAGCTACCGATTGGGGAACAAGCCGGTTTGAAGACATCTCGTCCCGATGATTGCGATTTGGCATTTATAGAAATCGCTCAGTGCGAAGAGAATGGTCTGTAACTTCCGACAAAATCTATGATATCGATCGATCCGAGATACCGAGCGGCGAACCTACTAGGTGCGCAATCTCTCGCGTCTTCGTCGTGTAGATGATGATCTTCAACTGCCTATAGCTTTTTACGTCAGCAAAGAGATCAAGTCTGCAAGGCTGTTGATCTCGCCATCCGGTGTCGCTGTTTCGGCTCCTCGGCCTCTATGTCCAAAGACATGCCCTGGTCTGTTAACCCAGACACAGCTTAGACCCAGAGCCTTTGCGGGAACGATATCTGCCCCTTTGCTCAGCACGCCCCGCACGAAGCCATTTGATCTGAGCGTGTTTAGAGCGCCGATGCTGTCGGGAAAGGCAAGATACTTATCAGGAATACGCCCGAACGTCTCCCGTAGATGTTGGTTTGGTTCATGACCGAATGCTGTGACGACGGCATCATACGTCTGCATAAGGATTTCAGGATATCGCAGCGCTGGCTTTTGGGAATGATAGGTGAGGCTATGAATTTTCTTCGTAGTGACCAGACTTCGGCACCTTACAAGAGCACAGACATCGTGAAATTTGAGCAATTCATGAACAATGCCAATAGCCACCTGGCTAGAGACGACAAGGCAAACGCAAAACTGCTCTACATGGATGCGCTCAATCTCAAGCAAATCCCTCTGATCAACGCCGCCGAGCCCATGAACGGTGTGGCCAAGATTTTGATCGACGAAGATCGGTTCGATGCTGCCGAACCCTTGGCCTTTATCGCCGCTCGCCTGCGTTCGCGGGATCCGGACTACGTGAACACCTATGCGACGATCCTGATCGAGAAGTGCCGATTGCCAGAAGCGCTGGACATTTTGAAAGGGTTAGAACTCGATCAGGACTTCGAGTAGCGCAGGCTCCTCGAACTCGCTGAGGCGAATACCAGCGCCTGCGCTACTGCTCCGCCAGCTCAATAGAAATCACATTTCGAGATGATTCGCCTGCGTTCAACGGTTTTACTCCTGATCAGTCTCGTTTGCCTGGCTTGTCCCGTGCAAGCGGCGAGCAATCTCTTTGGCAAGAGCTACGCGCTGGTCGTCGGTATCGATGACTATGCAAACCAAGCCTGGCCATCGCTGGGCTACGGCAAAAAGGATGCAAGGGCGATCGAAGCGTTTCTCGAAACCCAAGGCTATGAGATCACCACGCTCTACGGCGAAGAGGCGACACGAGAAAACATCCTTTGGGCATTAGGCGGGGAGATCGCTCCAAAACTGACAGGCCGCGATCGCGTCATGGTTTTCTTCTCCGGCCACGGCGAAACACGGGAAGTCGGATGGCGCGATTATGGCCACATTATTCCCTATGATGGCACAGATAATTTCCCGTCCTGGATCTCCATGGCGGAGATGCGGGAGCTGTCGGAGCAAATGCTGAAAGCCCGCCATCAGCTGTTTATCTTTGATTCCTGCTATGGTGGCAGCATCGGCAGAAAGGCTGGTGAGCCTCAAGCGAAGACCCATCCGCGCTATATCGAAAAGGTATCCGCCAATCGGGCTCGCCAATTTCTGACGGCAGGCGGGAAACATGAACAGGTGCTAGCGGGCGGTCCCCACGGCTATAGCTATTTTACAGGCTAACTCATGGAGGCGCTGAACGGCAAAGGCGACCTCAATGAAGACAGCTATGTCACCATGACGGAACTTGCCAGTTATCTACTTCCGGCTGCGAGCAATTGGGATCACACCCCGAGATGGGGTGTCATGCCGGAACATGAGCAGGGCGAGTATTGGTTCCGTGTTCCCGGCAAACAGAATGTCTCTCTGCTGCCCCCAGTTTCTCCCGAGATGGCCTCATCAACCTAGGCATTTAAAGGTAAGCTGGCGGTTGAGTCTGCTGAGCCCGAGCCCCTAACGCATCCGCAGGGCCCGATTGACAACCTTTTGCTTATCAAGGGTGTCGGGCCCGACCGTCTAGTCGAGCTTCACGAGCTAGGAATTTTCCACTTTTGGCAGATCGCCAATTGGACGCCAGCCAATCTCCGCTGGATCCAGGAGAATACTATCAAGATCAAGGGTAATGCTAAGCCCAGTTGGGTCGAGGAATCCCGACGCCTCATGCAAGAAGCTGAGCGAGATACGTGAGCGACTTGCTAGGTTAGAAGTGTGAGTCGTGGACGCGAGAGCATAGACCGAGTTAATCGACTTCCGCTCTATTGCTCAGTTGTGCAGGCCGATCATCACTATGTCCACCAAACACAAGAACATCCGGGCTAATTTCAATGTCATGGATTTCACCCTCTCCAGCATCGACACGGACCGGATCGACGGGATGATGAGCACCAACGACCGGGTGATCTCATTCAAAGAAGCCCCCCTGGGCACCGCTCTGGGTTAGGCCCACACCGCGCGAAAGCCACCCGGCAAGAGCAGGGAGTAGCGGGTCCGATGCGCTTTTCGGGCAGGTCTGGGGCGAATCCGGCCCCGACGTATACGCCATTGACTGCTCTGGCACCAAACCGTTGACCGGCCAAACATCATATGTTTAATATTATCTTATGACCGAGATGCTCTATTATGATCTGAAGGAAACCTCCGGCCTCGCGCCCAGCCTTGCGACTCAGATTGCGCGGGAAATCGGGCGTCGGGTCGTTGCGGGCAGTTACCAGATCGGCGGGCTTTTGGAGGATGAAGGCGCGCTGGCCGATCGCTATCAGGTGAGCCGGTCTGTCATCCGGGATGCGGTCAAGATTCTGGTAGGCAAGGGGCTTTTGGAGGTTCGCCGGGGGATCGGGACCAGGGTGCGGGAACGGGTGCGCTGGGGACTCCTGGACGACGACGTGCTCGCCTGGCATCAATCGGCGCCGCCGAGCGCTGACTTTCTAAGGCAGCTGATGGATGTGCGCCTGGTGATTGAGCCCAAGGCGGCGCGCTGGGCGGCCGAGCGCGGCACGGAAGAAGGTCACGCGCTGATCGCCGAAGCGCAGGCGCGCATGGAACAGGAAAAGGGGGCGATCGAGGACTTTGTCCTGGCGGACGCGCTCTTTCACCGCGCGATCCTGCGGGCGGCCAATAACGAACTCTTGCTGTCGATGGAGGGCGTGATCTATTCCGCCTTGTTGGCGTCTATCCGCCTTACCAACGCCGATCCGCGCGAGAATGAAAAATCGATACCGTTTCATCGCGCTGTGACCGATCAGATCATCGGGCGCAACGGACAAAAGGCCGAGGACCAGATGGAAAAGCTGCTGGCCGACGCCAATCGCCGGCTGGCGACGGTGATCCAATGAAAAGACGTGGCAATAAACCGAGCAATCATGGAGGTTAACATGCTCAAGACGACCAAACGACAACTGCTCCAGGCCAGTGCCGGGGCTGTGCTCATGGCGTTCGCTGCGGCAGGTGCTTCGCCCGCCTCGGCTGAAGACATGGTGGCGTTGCTCTTGCCGGAAAACGTCAACCCGCGCTGGGAAAGCCAGGACGCGAAATTTTTCGTCGACAGCATGGCGGAAATTGCGCCCGACGTAAAAGTCGAAGTGTTCAACGCCAATAACGACACCGCCACCCAGCAGCGCCAGGCGGAGCAGGCGCTGACCCAGGGTGCGAAGGTGCTGGTGGTCATTCCGATCGACGGTGAGAGCTCCGCGATCATCGCCGAGAGCGCCGCCGAGGCCGGCGTGCCGACCATCGCCTATGACCGCATGATCAATTCCGAGCACACCACGTTCTGGGTCCAGGCCGACCTCGAAGGCATGGGCTTCGATCAGGCGCAGCATGTGATCGACAACACCAAGGACGGCGACACGCTGGTGCTACTGAAGGGCTCGCCTACCGATCCGAACGCCGCGGTGATCCACAATGGCCAGCTCAGGGCACTGCAGCCGCTGTTCGATTCAGGCAAGCGCGTTCTCGGCTATGAGAACTGGACTCAGGGCTGGGATCCGGCGATCGCGCGCCGCTCTATGGATCAGGCGCTGACCCAGCTCGACAACAATGTCCAGGGCGTCGTCTCGTCCAATGACGGCAATGCCGGTGCCGCGATCGCGTCGCTGGCCGAGCAGGACATGGCCGGCACCGTCCCGGTATCCGGTCTCGATTGCACCGTGCAGGCGTTGCAGCTCATCCTTCTTGGCGAGCAGACCCAGAGCGGCTGGCGTCCGCTGGCCGACATGGCGGCAGCGACCGCCGAGGTGACGGCGAAGCTGGTCGCCGGCGAGGAGTGGAAGGACCTGGCGCCGGATACCGTCAAGAACGGCGTGGGTGCCGACGTCAACTTCGTCGCGGTCGCCTCCTACTCGGCGGTCGGTGAGGCGGGCGTCGCCTATGTGATCGAGAACGACACCTCGATCACCAAGGAGATGGTCTGCGAAGGTCCAGCTTCCGAGACCAGCTTCTGCGCCAATTGAGCACCATGACTAAGGGCGTCCAGGCGGGGCGCGATGCCCCGCCGGCCCATCTTCGCGCCACCGGCGTACGAAAGCGTTTCGGTGGTGTCGAGGCGTTGCGCGGCATCGATTTCGAGGTGGCGCGCGGCGAGGTCATGGCGCTGGTCGGCGATAATGGTGCCGGCAAATCGACTCTGATGAAGGTGCTCGCAGGATCCCTCGTCGCCGACGAAGCCAGCTTCCAGCTGGAAGGCAAACAGGTCACCATCGCGACACCTCACGATGCTGCCGATCTCGGCATCCAGATCGTTTATCAGGATCTGGCGCTTTGCGAAAACCTCGACGTTTCGGCCAACCTCTCGCTCGGTGCGGAGCCTGTCGCCGAGGGCTGGTCGTTCCTCCCCCGCTTTCTCCGGCCAATCGACGATCTCGCCATGGAGGAAAAAGCGATGGCCGCCATCGAGCGGTTACAAGTGCGCACATTGAATTCCGTGCGCGCCAAGGTCGGCGGCCTTTCCGGCGGCCAGCGTCAGGCGATCGCGATCGCGCGCGCGGTGGGAGCGGAAAGCTCGGTCGTGCTGCTGGATGAACCGACCGCTGCTCTCGGTGTCGCCCAGACCCGTCAGGTGCTCGACCTGGTGAAGCGCCTGCGCGAGACTGATCACGCCGTCGTCTATATCTCGCACAATCTGAAGGACGTCTTCGAGGTTGCCGACCGCATCTGCGTGATGCGCCTTGGCGGGAATGTCGCCACATTCCGGGCTGAAGAAACCACGCCCGATGAGATCGTCGTGGCGATAACCACCGGCCTTGACGATGCAACGCGCCATGCAAGCTGAAACGACGATGCTGGCCGAACCCAATTCAAGTAAGCCTACGCTCGCTGGTCGTTTTCGGCAGCTTCGCGAGACGACGTTCGGCTCGTTCGCACCGGTGCTGCTGGCCCTGGTCGCCATCTGGATCTATTTCGGGCTGACGCAGCCGGCGTTTTTGAGCCCGCGCAACTTCTACTTCCTGTTCATGCAATCGGCCGTGGTCGGCACGCTTGCCGTCGGCATCACCATTGTGCTGCTGCTTGGGGATATCGATCTGTCGGCCGCCGCCACCGCCGGCGTCTGCGCGGCCCTGCTCGCTGTACTGATCGTCGCCGGTGTGCCCGGCTGGGTCGCCTGCATCATCGCCATGATCCTCGGCATCGTCATGGGCACGGCTCAAGGGCTCCTTGTCGCCTATATCGGCATCCCATCCTTCGTCGTAACGCTTGCCGGCCTCCTCGGTTTTCAGGGGTTGATGCTGAAAATTCTGGGCATCCAGGGCGCCATCAACATGCGCGATCCCATCGTCCGGGGCCTCACCACCGTGACCTTGCCACCGACGCTCGGCTGGCTGCTGGCAGCACTCTGCCTGATTGGCTTCGCCGCCATTCTATTGAAGCGCCAGCGCCAGCGCCGGGAACGTGGCCTCGAACTGGAAAGCGCTACCGCCCTTTGGGGGCAGATCGCTTTCTTTGGACTGTTGCTGCTTGCCGCCGTGGCGACGCTGAACAGCTATCGAGGGGTTCCGATCCTGGTGGTGCTCCTGATGGGCTTGACGGCGCTTCTCGGTTTCATCACGACCTCGACACCGTTCGGGCGCTCGCTCTTTGCCGTCGGCGGCAATGCCGAGAGTGCCAGGCGCGTGGGCATGGACGTGAAGCGCATTCGCGTCGCGGCGTTCGGCATCGTCGGGCTGATGGCGGCGATCGGCGGCATCGTCGGTGCTTCCCGCTATGCCTCCGTTTCCTTCAACGCCTTTGCCGGCGGCCCGCTGCTGCTGGAAGCGATCGGCGCTGCCGTTATCGGCGGCACCTCCCTTTTCGGCGGACGCGGCTCCGTCTGGAACGCCATTCTCGGTGCTCTGGTGATCGGCTCGCTCGGCAACGGCCTCGATCTCTCCGGTGCGTCCGCCGCCGACAAGCTCATGTTCTCTGGTGGGATTTTGCTGCTTGCCGTCGCGATCGACGCACTTTCGCGCAATAGCGCCGGCCAAACACGATGAGGGTTATGGCATGAACAACTCGGATCTTTGGAATGACAGCGAGCGGAGCCTGCTCGAAGCCCTCCTGGATCAGATCATTCCCGCCAATCCCGAGCGGAATATCCCTGCTGCGGGAGCGCTGGGTGTTGCGGATTTCATCAGCGGGCGTATCACCGACGATCCCGAACTCGGCTGCCTGTTCGCCGACGGGCTGGCAAGGATGGCCGCGCTGGTCGATGATGACGGAATCCACCTCGATGCTGATGTGGTCAAGCAACTGGAGCAGGACACACCAGACTTCTTCGCAGCCCTGATCCGCCAGACCTATATGGGCTATTACAGCCGTGGCGACATTCGCGGCCTTCTCGGCCTGTCGCCGAAGCCGGTTCACCCCGATGGCTATGACGTGCCGGAGCAGGATCTTGATGAGATCCGGGCGCTGACCACTCCGGTCTCGCAGCGCGGCCCCTGCTATCGGGCGGTCTGAGGGGAGCTACGCTATGACCAATGAACCCGTCGATGTCCTGATCATCGGCGCTGGCGCTTCGGGCGCAGCGATCGCCTGGTCTCTGGTCGAGACCCGGATGCGCATCCTCTGCCTGGAACAGGGACCGCACCTGCATGACAAGAATTTTCCGAGCCGGCGGGAGGACTACGAGCTCGCCCGCTACGGCGACTTCAGTTGCGATCCCAATGTTCGGCAATTACCCCAGGACTACCCGATCAATGTCGAGGATTCGGAAATATCCCCGGTCAACTTCAACGCGGTCGGCGGCTCGACCATCAACTTTCTCGGTCACTGGCCGCGCTTTCACCCCTCGGACTTCCGCGCCCGCACCCTGGACGGCGTCGCCGAGGACTGGCCGATCGACTACGCGACGTTAGAGCCCTTTTACAACATGAACGACCGCAACACCGGTGTCTCGGGGCTCAAAGGCAATCCCTCCTATCCACCTTACGAGCCTCCTTTGCCGCCCATTCCCATCGGCAAGCTCGGCAAGACGCTTGCCAAGGGTTTCAATGAACTCGGCTGGCACTGGTGGCCATCGGATGTCGCGATCCTGAGCCGGGATCAGGACGGCCGAGCCAAATGCGTGAACGCCGGCACCTGCGACCTCGGCTGCGCCGCCGGCGCCAAGGGCGGCACCAATTTTACTTACTGGCCGATGCTGGAAAACACCGGCGTCGAGCTCCGCACCGGCTGCCGCGTGCCGAAAATCCTCGTCAATGAAGAGACCGGCCTTGCAAGCGGCGTCCTCTACCACGGCACCGACGGTCAGGTTCATGAGCAGCGGGCCGAGATCGTTATCCTTGCCTGCAACGGCGTCGGGACGCCGCGCCTCCTGCTCAATTCCAAATCAAAAACATTCCCCGATGGCCTCGCCAATCGTTCCGGCCAGGTCGGCAAGAACCTGATGTTCCACCCGCTTACCGGTGTTACCGGCGTGTTCGAGGAACGCATGGAGGGGTTCAAGGGTCCACTCGCCTGCTCGATCCTTTGCCAGGAATTCTACGAGTCCGACCCGGATCGGGACTTTGTCCGCGGCTATGGCCTTTACAGCGGCCGGTTCACCACGCCGATGACCTACGCGCTCGGTGGCTACGTCGCCGACGATCCCATAGCGTGGGGTGCCGAACATCGACGGGTTATCGACGACATCTATCCCTATTGCGCCGGCCTCACGGTGGTCACCGAAGACCTGCCCGAAGAAACCAACAGCGTCACCCTCGACCCCGACCTCACCGACAGCGACGGCATCCCCGCACCCAAGATCACCTACAAGGTCAGCGAAAACACCTGGAGAATGATCGCCCACGGCGAGGACCGGGCCGAGCAAGCACTGCTTGCAGCGGGGGCAAAGCAGATCTTGGGCAAAGGCGCTGACAAAGTCTGGTGGCGCGCCGGCTGGCACCAGATGGGCACCTGCCGCATGGGCAACGATCCCGAACGCTCCGTCGTCAACGCCTGGGGCCGCGCCCACGACGTCAAGAACCTCTTCATCGTCGACGGCAGTATTTTTGTTACATCGGCTGCGGTTAACCCGACCTCCACCATCCAGGCGCTAGCACTGTATATCGGTGATCGCATCAAGAACAATATTGCCAATCTCTTTGATTGATGGGAACGGAATGGCTCGCTCGAAAAAAATGTATCTGGGTGGAAGTCTGGTGGATGGCGAGGTGCAGATCAACGGCGTGAAACACGATATCGATCTTCCGCATGGCGGTATCGGTCAGTCCGGCATCGACCATGACTGCTCCCACCTCGCTTTGCACGGCTATCTCGCGATCAAAAGAATCACCCGCGCCATGGCGGCCTGAGGCTCATCTTTATGAAAACTGGCCCATGAAAATTACAAAAATAACCAGCCACGTCCTGCAGTATGACCTGCCGGAAGAACTTGGCTACTCGCAGCAATATTACGCCAGGCGTACAGCGCATCTGGTCGAGGTCGAGACCGATGAGGGCATCACCGGCTGGGGCGAGTGTTTCGGCCCCGGCAATATCGCGGTTGCCAACAAAGCCATTGTCGAAAAAGTCATCCAACCCCTGGTGGTCGGTGACCACCCGCTGAACCGGGATGTGATCTGGCACAAGGTCTACAACCTGATGCGCGATCACGGCCAGAAGGGTATGCCGCTGCAAGCGCTATCGGGCGTCGACATCGCGCTTTGGGACATCGCCGGCAAGGTCGCTAACCTGCCGATCCATCAGTTGATCGGCGGGGCGCACCGCACCTCCGTACCGGTTTACGGTTACGGCATGATGCTGAAACGGGAAACGACCGCTTCCATGGCTGATAGGTTCCGAGAC
Organism: Geminicoccaceae bacterium; assembly: GCA_965204405.1. Classification (GTDB taxonomy): domain Bacteria; phylum Pseudomonadota; class Alphaproteobacteria; order Geminicoccales; family Geminicoccaceae; genus JANQPX01. The sequence continues at coordinate 278,332 of CBDBEN010000005.1, read as the reverse complement.
GAAGCGGCGGCGATCAAGGGCATGGGTTTCAAAGCCACCAAGATGAAGATCGGCATCGGTCCCAAAGAGGACGTGAAGCTTGCCGAAGCCGTGCGTCGCGGCGTCGGTGATGACTTCTGGTTCATGGCCGATGCCAACCATGCCTACACCACAAAAGACGCCTTCTATGTTGGCCGCGCCCTCGGCGAGCTTGGAGCCTATTGGTTCGAGGAACCGGTGGCGCCGGAAGATCTCGACGGCTACCGCGAACTGCGCGAAGGCCTCGACGTCAACATCTCAGGTGGCGAGGCCGAGTACAATCGCTGGGGCTGGCGCGCTCTTTTGGAGTGCCGCGGCCTCGATATCGCCCAGCCCGAAGTCTGCGCGCTCGGCGGCATTAGCGAATATCTGCGCGTGCTCGCGCTTTGCCACGCCCACTTCACACCTGTCGTCAACCACGTTTGGGGCTCGGCCATCGCAGTCGCCACCAACCTCCATCTCCTCGCCGCCATGCCGCCGATCCCGGGCGGGCTCCATCCTTGGGAGCCGATGCTGGAGTTCGATACCACCGACAACAAATTCCGGGATGAACTTCTGAATGAGCCCCTGAACATCCAAGCCCAGGTCGCCGAAAACGACGGCCGCGCCAATGTACCGTCGGGGCCAGGTCTCGGGGTGGAACCCAATCGGGAGCTTATCAAGCGATATGCGGTCGACCTATAGACGAGCCCCTCTTTGTGAGGCGTGATCGACCCCAAAAGACCGATCTTAATGGAGACGATGAAAGATTGAAGTGGCACAATGTCATGCAGACGATTCATTAACAGACACACAACCCAATCATATCGGCGCCCCTGTAATCTGATAATAAATCTATCTGGCAGCTTCACATCGAGATGATTGCCGCCAGAGGCAGCCGGCGATGAGCTGTGCCCCGGTACGGCAGAGGCGAACGTTCGACAGCTCATCGATGGTTTCGCGACCATGCACGAGCTGTCGTTGAGCAAGATAGGCCGATCCGAGCACGTACGCGATCAACACGGTGGCGTATAGACGCGCTGATGCCCGTATGGTCAAGGTTCGGCCAGAGCGCATTCGTGCAGCCTGGCAATCATCGCGAAGCTTGCACAACAGATAAGCATGTGCTTATCTGTTGTGCATGATCGAGAACACCATCTTCAAGGCGCTGGCCGATCCGACCCGGCGCGCCGTCTTCGAAAAGCTGGCAGCCGGCGGCATGAACGCCAGCGCGTTGCGCGAGGGGATGACGATCAGCCAGCCGGCCATGTCCCAGCATCTCTCGGTGCTGCGTGCAGCGGGGTTGGTGCGTGAGCAGCGCCAGGGGCGCTTTGTCAATTACGAGGTCGATCCGGAAGGGCTGATGCATATCGCCCGCTGGCTTGCAAAATACCGTGCCTATTGGCCGGCGCGTGTCGATGATCTGAAGAGCTTGCTGAAGGACATGGACCAATGAACGATGTGGACGGCGAAGACCGGAAGGATGACCTGGTGTTCGAGTATGAGCTCGACGCGCCGCCGAAGAGGGTCTGGCGGGCCATCCGCATATCGGAATTCAGGCAGGAATGGCTGCCGGATGGCGCGCTCGCCGATCCCGATCCGATTTCGTCGGTGCCGGAGCGCGAGGTCTCTTATCGAATGGTGGATGACGAGCCGCCCTTTTTCGAAAGCGTGGTGACGTTTCAGATCGGGCCTGGGGCTGATGACGGCACGCTGCTCAGGATCGTGCATCGGCTGACCGACGCACGTGCGCAGTCCGCCTTCGGACAAGCCGCCAACGACAACGGGACTTGTCTCATGCGCGCCGCCTGAGACCAAAGCTCTCCCTGCAACATCTGGAAGACATGGAGTTCGCCGATGCGCGAAGCGATGCAACTCGTCCCGATGGTCGTCGAGCAATCCAATCTGGGAGAACGGTCGTTCGACATCTATTCGCGCCTTTTGCGTGAACGGATCATCTTTCTAAATGGGGAGGTCAACGACGCTGTCTCGGCGCTGGTCTGCGCGCAGATGCTCTTTCTCGAAGCCGAGAACCCGAAAAAGCCGATCCACCTCTACATCAACTCGCCCGGCGGCGTCGTGACCAGCGGTCTCGCCATGTATGACACGATGCAGCATGTCCGAGCGCCGGTGCACACCTTGTGCATGGGCACGGCACGTTCCATGGGCTCCTTGCTGCTGATGGCGGGCGAGCCGGGCGAGCGCGCTGCCTTGCCGAATGCGAGCCTGCACGTGCATCAGCCGCTCGGTGGCTTCCAGGGACAGGCCTCCGACATCCTCATCCAGGCCGAGGAGACGCAAAAGACCAAGCAGCGCCTTAACCGGCTCTATGCCGAGCATTGCGGACACAGCTATGCCGAGGTCGAGGCAACACTGGACCGAGACTGCTTCATGACAGCCGAGGAAGCGCTGACCTGGGGTTTGATCGATACCATCCTCGGAAAGAAGGACCTGCCATCCGAAAAAAAATAATTGATGTGCAAGAGGTGGACAAAGCGGTCATCGGACTGAACGTTCCGAATGACCGCTCTGGAGTATTTTTTAGGCCGCTGCAGTTGCTTCAATTTCAAACAGCAGACCGGGGATGGCCAGACGGGTCACACCAAGCAGCGTCATCGGCGGTGCGCTCTGATGTGGGCCAAAGCGCATGCCCATCAGATCAAAGTTCTTTAGCGCTTCGTCCACATCCGTCGCATAGATGCCAAGACGTGTAACATGGCTCAGATTCATGCCAGCCCTCGCCAACACCGCCTCAAGGTTATCCAGCGCCAGACTGATCTGGGCGCGCATGTCACCGGGGTGCTGGGGATTGCCTTCCGCATCTACCGCGGTTTGTCCGGCGCAGATGACCTGACGAGTAGCGCCTTCGATCACTTCAGCCTGATTGTAGCCCAGCTTCAAAGACCAGTCCCATGGGTTCACAGCAGTACGTTCCATCGTTTGACCCTCCTTGTTTCGTGTTGCTGAAACCGGTCTAAGCCAAAATAGTGACAAAATATGTCACCATTTATGCTAGAGTTGCTATATGAGCATTCGACTCAGACATGATGCCATCGTCCGCTGCCTTCGCCGCAACGGCACCGCTACCGTTGATGACCTTGCAGAAGAAGTGGGCGCCTCGCGCCGCACGGTGCTGCGCGACATCAGCGCCCTTAGGGATGAGGGCTTTGTTATTCACTCTGACGTGGGACGCGGCGGCGGCCTGCAGCTTGATCCGCAATCGATGCAAACCACCGCGCGACTCTCGGTACCAGAGGTATTCGCGTTGTTAATTAGCGTTGCGGCCATGCGCGCGGCGGGAAACTTGCCGTTCTCTGACCTTGCTGACACCGGGCTAGCAAAGATCGAAAAAGCACTGCCATCTGATAAAGTGAAAGACCTGCGCACCTTCCTTGGTTGCCTGCATATCGGTCAGCTTTCACCGCTGCAGGACCTGTCGAACGTGGGCAAAATGGATCCTGAGCTTTTGCCCATTTTTGAGTTCTGCTTCCTGCAAAGGCAGTTCCTTCGCTTCGACTATCGTGATGCAAAGGGACGCAAAACCCAACGCGACGTCGAACCGCAAGCCATGCTGATCCTACAGCCATTATGGTATCTCGTAGCCTGGGACCCAACACGCGACGATTTTCGACACTTTCGGATGGACCGGATCAGCAAGCCAGAGTCGGTCGAAGGCACCAGCTTTCGCCGTCGCCATGTTCCGTTCGAAGATGATGTATGCCCATTCAGCGAATTGACGCTCTGACGCTCACCGAAGCGGGCCCTGATTCGACCTGCTGCGCTCCCAGCGCTCTGCTGACCTCGGTGCGAAGCGAAAATGCTAACGTAGCTCTACGATCCGATTGCCTGACGTGTAGCGGCGGAGGCCGTGATTGAACACCAATACCGCGAGGGATGCGTAGACGGCCGCTGCTGCCAAGACACCAAGTGCCTTGAGAAGCGAGCCATCGCGAATGGCCTCCACAGGCAGGAGGCCGATGAAGGCCGTGGGGAAGACTGTGTAGAGCACGAGCTTCAGGGCGAAGCCGAAGGTGTGCTGTGGATAGGCGCTGACCAGGATCATCAGGCTCAGGACTTCCTCTGCCAGCTGAACCATGCCGGGAATCCAGAACGCCGCCGACTGGACGATCGTGTTGGTGGCGACGAACACGAAGGCAGCGGTTGTTCCGACGAGCAGGAGCGATGGTAGGTCGGTCAGGCTCCGCTCGCCGATCGTGAACCAGAAGAGCAAGGCGGTTGCCATGTCGCCAAGCCCGGCCGGAATGGAGCGGCTGAAGATCAGGCTCGGCAAAGGGTGCGTCGGCCGGCCGAGATGGACATCCAGATTGCCGTCGACGATGGCGCGGGCGATGTCCCGCATGCCGCCTGCGAGGAACAGTGACGAACCGACGGCCCAAGCGACGATCCCGATCAGCAGCGCTACATCCGCCTGTTGCCAGCCGCGTATGCTGGAAAAATGGCTGAAGAACACGACCCAGACGATGAAGAAGATGAGGTTGTTGGCGAACATGAAGCCTGCTGCCGTCAATGCCGTCTTTGGCAGGGCGAAGCCGGCCTTGAGGTTGAGGCGGATCAGGATAGCGAGCTGGCGGAGCATGGATCTCATAGCCTAATCGTGCATCCTCGACAGGATCTCATTTTGCCTTCGTAAACTTGGACGCAAACCGTCGATCCAGGCGAAAGCGGTCCGAGTCCAGATGTGGTCATACCACTAGAGCCCTTCCCGCTGCAGCCGGCTCGACGCTCTTCGATCGATCAGGATGGTGGTGACGGTCAGCACCGCTAGCCAGAAGAGCTGGGAGACCAGGATGACGAAGGCGTCGGTCGCCGTGGCGCCTAGGGCGAAGGAGCCCGGTGCCGCGAGCATGGCGGCGAAGGGGCTGGCGATGGCGATCTCCTCGAATGGCGAGGGATACAGGGCGAGCGGCAGGATCAGACCACCCAGCACGAAGAGGAACTTCTGGAACAGCCAAAACACCGGCGCTGCCGATCCCATCCAGAGGGCGGCATAGCCTACCTGGAGCTGACAAAGGAGGAGGAGGAGGACCGCGAGAAACGCGACGGTCGGCAAGGCAAGGGATGTCATCCCGAATGGAGGAGCCTCGCCGGTGAGCCACCAGACAGCTGGCAAGACGAACACACCGAGCACGAGCAGGCGAAGAGATGCAGCACCCAGCCAGGTGGCGAGCACGATCAGAGCATAAGGCTGTGGCCGACCCATGCCGAGTTCGATCGCACCGCTGGTCACATCATACTCGACCTCGCGAAAGGGAACGCCCGCTGCGAACACGATCCATTCGGTAACCGCCAAATACCAGGTGAGCGCCACCGGCTCGACGTCGAGCGCTGCCATCTCCAGCACGGGCGTCGCCTGCCAGAGATGCCAAAAGATCATGATCACAGCCAGATGCATCACCCCACGCGCGACGAGCGTCACTTTCTCGCCGAGGGCCTGGCGCCAGCCGAGTTTGGCGAAGGCCAGAGCCACCTGCCACTCAGGCCGTAACATGATCGACATCCTGCCCGATCTCGCCCCGCCCGATTTCACCCCGATAAATCGCCTTGACGATATCATCCAAGGGCGGGCTCTCGACGGCGATGTCCTGAACCGCGAAGCTCTGCAGTGCCGATCGAATCACCGCCTCCACCGACTGAGTGCGCGTGTCGATAGTGAGGGTCAGGCGATAAGGATCCTGCCTAGTCACGGTGGTTCCCGGCAGATAGAGAACCGGAGCTGCTTCTTCGGTCGTCAGCATGAGCACGCGCAGATGCCGGAGGTTCGCTCGAAGCTCCTGGAGAGGCTCGTCGAGCAGCAGGCTACCTCGATCGATGACGATCACGCGCTCGGCCATGTGCTCGATGTCGCCCGTGTCGTGCGATGTCAGGAGCACCGTTGTCCCGTCTTTATCGGACAAGGCACGCAAATAGTCGCGAAGGGCGGACTTGGCCTCGACGTCGAGGCCGATGGTGGGCTCATCGAGAAAGAGGATGTCAGGTGCATGTACTAACGACGCGGCGATCTCGCAGCGAAGACGTTGCCCGAGCGAGAGTTCAGCCACCCGCCGGTCCAAAAGATCTGAGATGGCAAAGTTGTCCGCAAGCTCTGTCAGCCGTCGGCGATAGGCGTCCTGCTTGATACCATAGAGCCGGCCGAGCAGCTCGAAGCTATCGCGAACGGGCAGATGGTACCAGAGCTGGGAACGCTGTCCAAAGACGATGCCGATTCGATAGGCAAGTCGTCGGCGCTCCGTCCAGGGGAGGAGTCCAGCAACTTCGGCCTTGCCGGCGCTCGGCAAAAGAATGCCGGTCAGCATCTTCAACGTGGTCGACTTGCCGGCGCCATTCGGTCCGATAAAGGCAACACGCTCGCCCTGTTCGATCGTGAACGATATGCCGCGAACCGCCGGAATGGTTTCCGAAATGGGCCTGAGCCATCGATCAAGCCAGCTTCCATCGCCGGCACGTCGCGTTTCGAAATTCTTGGTAAGCTCTGATGCCACGATCGCGGCCAATTCCTCTTCCCCAATACAAATTTGGCAATTCGCCAGTGTTCATGAAATGGCAAGCGAGCAATAGGTCCGCCGTGTTCTATAGGGCTCCAACAATGATCGAGAAATTCCTTTACGATCCTATCGACGCGATCGGGGGATTCCCAGAGAGGAAAGTCCCCAGCTTCAAAGATCGTCACCTTAGTTGCTCGATCGAAGAGCTGTTATTTCACAGTGAAAATCACGTCTTAGGCCCAATCTGGCTGCATGCCCCGGCATCCACCGCACATATGAATGGCGCTTGTCATCCAATCGGGTGACACGGCCTAGCGCGCATTAGGCCTATCGTCACTGCAGGACAGATCGTATCGGCGCTCTGCCAAGATGATGGCAACATGGCGGCCTATAATGAATGATTGGGACAAGATCCTTGCAAACTATGCAGCGACCGGCACGTTTCACGGGAAGGGCCAGGCTGCCGAAGACGCTTATTTCGCGTTCTTCGGTAGAGAATCGACCGAGGGCGCGGCCATTCGTGCTAGTCTGCAGAAGCTTTGCGCTGGGGCGGCACGTCTTTCGGTTTCCGCCCTGATCCGCTGGTTTGGCATGCAGCCTTTGAGGCGAAGGCTGTAATGCCGGAGACCCGCCATGCGAAAGCCTACCTATTCAGCACCCCCTATCTTTCCTGGAAAAAGCCGTGCCTTTAGATTGCTCTCGCGATGATTTGGGCTCAGCGAAAATCAACACGTCTATGAGTAAGCACGTCGATGAGGCTGCAGACGCCGTGGAGGAAGCGGCGGATGCGAACCAAAAGTCGAGCAACCGCGATCGGGCGGAGATTCTGCGCGTCATAGAAGCGGACCTTGCGTCCTATATGGGCAAAGACCTTGCCGCGTGGTCGGAGTGCTATCTCCAGGATGCCCGCATGACCAGCATCTGCATGACGGCAATCAGGGGCATGCTACGCGCAAACGGCTTCCCTGCGTTTCAAGCCATGATCGCGAAAGCGATGCGGGCCGTTCCCGACCCGGCAAAGGGCAGCGTCGAGCGGCAGGACACTCAGATCACCGTTTCGGGTGACATGGCCTGGGCGATCTTCGATCAGGTTATCGATCGATCTGGTGATCCGATGGAGCCGGGTCATCTGGCTCATTGTTTCCGTCTTTTCGAGCGGCATGACGGGCAATGGCGGATTGCCTTTCACGCGGATTTCGAGCCGTATCGCTCAACACCCCGCGGCCCTCTGATCGAGGTCGATGAGACGGCCAAGATCACATGGATGAACGAGGCGGCCAGGGAGACCATGACCGATTTCGGCGGGCTCACCGTCAGTGCCGGGAGACTTCGTGCGAGCCAACCGTCTCTAAACGACATGCTGCACGACGCTATTCGAAACGCGGCGTCTCTCCGGGACTACGTTGCCTACAACACCCGATACAGCGACGACGGACAGAAGGCCGCGTTCCCGGTCGTTCTCGGCGAGAACGAAGCAGGTGGGCTGAGGATATGCCTGGTTTCTGTCGAAGACTACAAGGTCTACATATCGTTTGACGACGCGGCAGCGCTGCGGCGAAGGCTTGCCGCAGCAGCGGTTGTCTACGGGCTTTCCGAGGCGCAATTGCGTCTGGCGACGGAGATCGCGCAGGGGCGCGACCTGCCCGCAGCAGCCAGGGCGATGGACATCAGCGTCAACACCGCCCGCACGCATCTTCGGCGCATGTTCGATAAGACGGGCGTGCACGCCCAACCGGCGCTGTTGCGCATTCTCCTAAGTGTTGGGTGAAGTCTGATTGAAGCCAAAAGGCCCCGAAACATCTCGGACGTTCGCGCAGCATAGAACGCGTGATCACGGTCTGCATTTCTCACCGGTGATGGATCATCAGCGTACGCGATCTGTGAAAGTGATTCTGCAACAATTGCTTAGCAGAAACAAGCGGGAGCGCCGATGCCGAAAGACTATGGGACTGAGCAGCTCGATAACGTTCGGCCGTCCTGTCGAAAACGACAAATGAGGAAACCTGACGATGCAATCCGAATGCGCCCATCGTCTCAACACGAAATCACGCGATCAAGGTCGCCAAGATGCCGGCACCGTGAAAAATGCGGCTTTTCGCGACCCATGCGATATTGATTGACTGATGCTCCTACAGGCGCAGTCAGTGCCTCTCCACCTCGGTATGGGCGTCGCGAGCGGGCCCGAGGCTGAGATCCAGCTTCTCCTCATCTCCCGCCGCCGCCGACGACGAAAGCCACGTCAAAAAAGCTTCTTCAGATGGACAGGCGGCACGGCCGGGTGGGTAGACAGCGTAGTAGCTATTCCCGCACCCCACGGTGTCCGCAAAAGGTCGGATCAGCCGGCCTGCGTCAAGGATTGCCGCTTCTTCCAGGCTTGAGCCCATGACCAAGCCGCGACCGGCCATGGCGGTGTGGAGGGCCAGATCCCGGCTCGCGAGATCGACGCGTTCGAGATCGGCAAGACTGGGAGCGCCGGCGCGCTCAAGCCAGGTCGTCCAGACGGCCTGATCGCTGGCAACGAGGATGATCGTGCCAGCGAGATCGATGTTGCCGTTGTCTGCGAGCGCGGGTGCAGCCACCGGAAACATCACCTCCTGAAAAACGAGATCACAGCGCAAACCATTGTAGGCCGACACGCCCTTCAAAATTGCGATGTCGACCTCGCCCCGGATAACAGCTTCGGCAGATGAGGCTTCACCGATCCTCACGCGAACGTCCGGATGGGCTCGCTGAAACGCTGCCATCTTCGGGACCAGCCACTTGATGGCGAAGTTGGCCTCTGCGCCAATCGTTAGATCCACGCCATCCGTGCGCGGAGAAATCATCTCGGTCGCCACAGAGATGTTGGTGAAGGCAGAGCGGATAGGCGTCAGGTAGGCTTGTCCTTCACTGGTCAGCATGAGGCCGTTGTGAATGCGGTCGAACAGCCGAACCCCCAGCGTGTCCTCCAGACTCTTCACCTGCTGACTGACAGCGCCCGGCGTGACATTGAGCTCAGCGGCAGCCTGTTTAAAGCTCAGATGCCGGGCGGCCGCTTCAAAGGCGCGGAGTGCGTTCAAGGGCGGGATACGATAGGTCATCGGCAAACTCCATGGAGAGGGAAAGTCTAGCGCGACCAGCCCGTCGGCTCACGCCAGATTATCTATGTTCTCCGATGAGAAATTCTGGTTTGCCTCTTGGCCTCCCGTTCGCCTGACTATAAAGACGCCCGCGAATGAGGAGTAACAGCATGATCGGATATAGTCCGAAGGATATCTGGCAACCGAGAGGACCAATCGCTCAGGGGGCAGCGGCTGGTCATGGCCTGCAGATTCACGTCACCGGTCAGATCGCCTTCGATGAGAACCGCGAGGTTGTCGGCAAAGGCGACATCATCCGGCAGATGCGCCTTTGCTTCGATCATATCGAGCACATCCTCGATGGTTTCGGTGGCGGCCTCGGCGATGTCGTGACGCTCACTGTCTTCTATACCGATGCGGGCCAAGTCGAACAGATCCGAGAGCTATGGGCTGAGGCTTTCGACAAAGCAGGATCGGCACCTGCTTGCGTCATGGTCCAAGTCGCGGGCCTGGTCCATCCAGACCTTCTAGTCGAGCTGATCCCGACGGCGGTGATCCCCGAGGACCGATTTCGCGAGCCGGCGACGGTGGTGTGACCACCTCATTTGGTTCTGAACATAATTGCGAGAACAGGCGGTATGCGCCCAGGTTTTTGCGGGTCGTCCCGGGCACCCTCGCATGTCCCTGCATCAAGAACCTGGGATAGTGGCCGTGAACCTCTTTATCGACATCCTCTTCACCGTGACTGGCCCAATTGTGGTTCTGATCGGCGCCGGCTGGTGGTTGCAGCCGAGGCTGGCGCTCGATCTCGCCTCACTCAATCGCCTGATCGTCAAGGTCGTACTGCCCGCCTTCTTCGTCCATTATCTTTCGACCTCGGACGTGCCGGTGGCAGCAGCCTGGAACACCGCCTGGTTCACGGCCCTGCAGTTCATCGGTCTGACCGGCCTCGGTTGGCTGGTTGCAAAGATGCTCGGCCTTCGAGGTGCTGTGCCAGTGGTTATCGGTCTGGCGACAGCGCTCTCGAATTCCGGAAATTTCGGCATACCGCTCGCCGAACTCGCATTCGGCGCCGATATGATCCTGCATCAGGCGGTGATCGTCAGCGCACAGTCGATCTTCGTCTTCACGCTCGGACCGATCCTACTGCTCGGCGGCTCCGATGGTTGGCGAACGGGACTGCGGAGCCTGAAGAGCCCGATCTACGCCGCGATCATCATCGGCCTCGCCTTGAACGCTTTCGACGTCACGCTTCCCACACTTGCAGCAACCCCATTCGCGATGATCGGCAGCCTCTACACGCCGCTTGCTCTGTTCACCCTTGGCGCTCAGCTTGCGGAATCCAAGAGCGATACGCTGAGCATGCCGGTGACGCTGGCGACAGGGCTCAAGCTCGCCGCCGCTCCCTTCGTGACCGCCCTCGTGCTTATTCCGCTCGGCTTCGAGCCCACGCTTGCCGACCTCCTCATCGCTACGGCGGCAGCACCCGTCGGCGTGACCTTGGCGATCGTCGCCATGCAGGTCGATCGCGAGGTCGAGCTCGCCACGACCCTGGTGGTTGTGACGACATTGCTCAGTCCGGTAACCGTAACGCTTTGCCTATTCTGGTTGCGCGCAAGCTGACGGGAGTCTTGAAAGACAACCGTCAGCGTCGACTCTGCACCTCTGTCAACGCGGCGAAACTCGCCTTGACCTCGGTGGCGAGGGTGTCGCCGGCCGGCCCGAGATCAGGCCGTTTCACCATGAGGATCTGATAATCGGGCAAGCTCGGTAGTCCTTCGCTTGCACCCAGCCTTCGGAACGGCGGCTCGATCAGGCTTGCGGGGAACGGCGCGATGGCGAGGTCGGCAAGCATGGCGGCCTGCTGGCCGGCACAATGGGGACTGCCATAGGCGATCCGATAGGCTTTGCCGGCCCGATCCAAGGCGTTCAGCGCGGCTTGTCTCCAAGGACAGCCATGGGTTGCAAGCGCAAGCGGCAACGGTGCGCGCTCCCAGGCGATGCCGCCGCGAAGGCCTGCCCAGACCAGAGGCTCCGCGAACAGGATCTCGCCATCACGCTTCGGCCTTTCGCCCCGATTGGCGGTGATCAAGGTGAGGTCGAGCCCGCCTTCATCGAGCCGTTCAAGCAATGTCTCACTTGGCTCCAGCAGCACCTCGACATCGACGGCGCCATGCACTGCGGCAAAGCGGGCAAGGATGTTGGGCAGGAAGCGCGTGCCGAAATCGTCGGGTGCCCCCAACCGGACACATCCTTCGACGGCCGGCACGACGAAGCGCGCGACGGCCTCGTCGTTCAGCTTCAGCATGCGCCGGCCATAGCCCAGCAGGGTCTCGCCGTCAGCGGTCATCGTCACCTGCCGGCCATCTCGAAGAAACAGTGATCGACCGAGTGTCTCTTCCAGCTTCTTGACCTGCATGCTAACCGCCGACGGTGTGCGAAAAATCCGTTTAGCCGCCGCGCGAAAGCTTCCGGTCTCGGCAATGGCAACGAAGGTGCGAAGCAGCTCCGTATCGAGAATGGGAAAGGCGGTGCTGGTCTCTTGATCCATCTCACAACCGTTCAGTTTTTCTGAACGTAAAGATAAAATGAATTCGTTTGCTTGATCAATCCTGAACCGCCATTCTCGATCAAGAGAGGTCGCGACCCTCCGGACGGTTACCAACCCATCAGCGCCACGCTGCCTTCCTTTGGCGTGGCGGGAGGATCGCCATGCTCGCTTCAGATCGAATGCGCCACGTCATCCATCGGCACGGCATGCCGAGATGGCTCTCGGTCATGTTTCATGAGACATACGACCTTGCTCACGCCGTGCGTCGACGCTGGCGTCTCTATCGTATGCAGTGGCTGGATGATCACATGCTCGACGATATCGGGGTGACCCGAAAAGAACTCGAATGGGCGATCGGACTGCCGCTTCGCGTCAATGCGGCGCTCGCTCTTCACGATCGCGTCCACCGGCAACGGCGGAAGGCCCTGCATGGATAGAATGATCGGCGCGACCTCGATCTACGCTAGCGCCTCGGCGGTGTCGACGACGATTTCGCCGAACTCCTTTTCGAACGCTCTCCTCATTCTCGGCTAAGGCTTCGACCCGGCTCCGCGCATGGTGGGAGGAAGCGGCGTCGCTGAGACGATCAGGCGAGCTTTAACGGATCATCGCCACAAACCACTGCCCCGTTACTGCCATCCGGACGGCCGGCATGATACGTAGTCATTGATCGTGCTCGTGGTTCCGATTATCCTCTGTTCTGAAATGAGTTGGAGACTATTGCCGCCGATCGCGGCCAGAAATCGATTTGAGGAGATTCCGCACATGACCGGTGTCGTCGTAGGCAGGAGGTGCATGGTCCGGTAACGGAAGCCATTACGGCAAGCCATGCGCCCCCGAAGCGATTCGGGGGCTTTTTTGTTTTCAGACGCCTCCGAAAGTCAGTCCCATGCGCGCCGCAACGACACCGCCTCATCTTCACACACTGATCCTGCTGACAGCATTTTCGCCGCTCACGCTCAACATGTTTCTGCCATCGCTTGCGAACATCGCGGACGATCTGCAAACCGACTATGCGGTCGCCAGCCTGGCGATCGCCGGCTATCTGGCGGTCACCGCCATCATCCAACTGATCGCCGGCCCGCTTTCCGATCGCTTCGGACGTCGACCCGTTCTCCTTTGCGCATTGTCGGTTTTCACCTTTGCTTCGATAGGCTGCGCGCTGGCGGAGGATATCTGGACGTTTCTCGCCTTCAGAATGCTCCAAGGCGGTATGATCGCCGGCTACACCATCTCGCTCGCCATCGTCAGGGACACGACGGAGGAAAGAAGGGGAGCTGGTCTGATAAGCTATATCAGCATGTCGATGGCGGCCGCACCTCTGCTCGGCCCGATACTCGGAGGGCTGCTCGACACTGCATTTGGATGGCGCGCCAGTTTCTATGTCTACTTCATGTCGGGGCTAGCATTGCTGGCGCTTTGCTGGACCGATCTTGGCGAGACAAACGATGCGGTGCGATCCGGCCCCGACAAGAAAAGCGACGATGTCATAGCCCTGCTCGTCGAGGCGCGCTTTTGGGGCTATGCGCTTTGCACCGCCTTTTCGGTCGGTGCGTTTTACACCTTTCTCGCCGGCGCCCCGCTCGTCGCCAGGACGGTCTTCGATGTCTCGACGGCCACGCTCGGCGTGCTCATCGGCAGCATCACCGCGGGCTTCATGACCGGCAGTTTTCTGTCCGCGCGGCTTGCTCCGAAATTCCCCTTGACGACGATGATGCTGGCCGGACGACTCGTTGCCTGCTCGGGGCTCCTCGTCGGCCTCGTCATCGTGCTCGCCGGCCATCTCAGCCTTGTCGCGTTTTTCGGCGCGACCGTGTTTGTCGGGCTGGGCAATGGGCTCACGATACCGAGCAGCAATGCCGGGGCCATGTCGATTCGCCGGCGGCTTGCAGGCACCGCCGCCGGCGTCAGCGGCGCGCTCACCGTTGCAGGCGGTTCCGCATTGACGACGCTGACCGGTTTCCTGCTGACCGACATGAACGCGCCCTACATGCTGATCGGCATCATGTTTGTCGCGTCCTTCGCCGGGCTTCTGTCGGCCGCCTGGGTCAGACATGCCGACCGGGCGACAGCCGAAACCAATGCGCCTCGATGAAGCGTGCCTGACGTTCCGCCGGTCGCTTTGAAGCGTTCGCTTCATTTCCAGTCTTGTGGAAGATAGCCGGCGGTCCGAAGAAGCTTCTCCGCAGCATCTAGGCGGGCATCCTGCAGGGATTGAAAGTCTGGCGCCCGTAGATGGAGCGCGAATGTCGCTATGGGCGTACGCGCCCGTTCAACCCAGCCAACAAACCACCCCTCAAATCCGCTGCCTTCAAGCCGGCCACTTCCGGTTTTACCGTGTAGGGCATAGTCACCGGCGGACTTTATGAGACTGACTTCGCGAAGCATGTCACTCGTCCGATCCGAGATGGCCAACGAGCCGTCTAGAACCCGCTTCAAGAAGTATGTCTGCTCTCGCGGTGAGATGATGAGGGGCCCGCCAAGCCAAAATCCATCGCTATGCATCGGCACCGAGGCATTGCCATAGCCGAATCTCAACAGGTCTTTTCGGTAGCGCATCGTTCCAACGTCCAACGCGATGTCTTGGAAGTACCAGACCACGGATTGCTTGAAGGCGCTGGCTAAGGAGTGGCCTTGCTTCCAAGCAGGCGGCCAATAGTGTGCAGCAGGTCGATGTCGTCGATCCCAATCACGCCAATGGGCTAGATCATTGGCCACGCCTGTCTCCAGGGCGATGATCAGATTAGGAATCTTGAATGTCGACCAAGGTGCCTGACGCTGATCAACATCACTCTCATCCAACACGACGATCGAATCCTCGGCCATATCGAGAGCGCAGAAGGCGATCTTCAAATCCTTGGGGAGATCAGTCAGAGCGTTTGCGCTCAGCTCGATGACGGACCGCGACCGCTCGGAAGCCCAAGGCGTCTTGTGCGCAAAGCCGGCGACCAAGGTTGATCCGAGAGCCAAGAGCGCAGCATGACGCCGGGTCGACATGAAAATCGCTTCCGGACACCAATGACGATCGCGGCGCTGCAATTGTTCCCCCTCTTGGACCGGACCGTCGGCTTTGAGCTTTGCAAAAACGCTTGGGGAGGCGATGTCACGGATCCTGCTGACAACGACGTGTCAGCGGTTTCATGCTATTGGCATCCAGCCGTCCACGATCTCGACCGCATCGCTGCAGGAACAATTGATGACGCTACGCGCCGAAACACAAAGCGACAATATTCCATTGGCGGTCGCGGTCATTCTTTTGACCGTGCTGGCGCTCTCGCTCGGCGACGCACTCATCAAGCAGACCAGCGCCAGTTTCGTTTTGTGGCAAATCTTCGTGTTGCGATCGATCATCGCGGTTCCAGTTCTGCTCGCCATCATACGATATCGCGATGCGTCGACGCCCCTCATCCCCCGCGTCATCGGCTGGACGTCTCTTAGAAGCCTGATGCTCACACTGATGTGGGTGGCCTACTACGCCTCTCTGCCGCATCTCGAGCTTTCGATCGCAGCGGCGGCCTACTACACCTTGCCGATCTTCATCACACTGTTCTCGGCGCTGCTCACCGGCGAGAAGGTTGGCCATATCGGCTGGATTGCCATTTTTCTCGGGTTTGTCGGCGTGTTGTTGATTCTGACGCCGGCGGCCGATGGCTTCACTATCTATGCGCTGCTACCGCTGGTCTCGGCGATCCTCTTTGCACTGGCGATGATCTTGACGCGCACAAAATGCCGGGGTGAGAATCCACTGGTCCTGTCGCTGGCGCTCAACGTCTCGTTCATTGTCGTCGGCCTTCTGGCGACATTGCTGATCCTATCGATAGAAGAGGCAGGCCTTGGGAACGCCGCGCGTTCGTTCCTTCTCGGCCCATGGACCCCGATGGGCATGAACGCGTGGATGGCGATGACACTGCTGGCGGTATCCATCCTAATCGGCAGCATCGGCGCTGCCATCGCGTATCAGACAGGACCATCGTCGATTGTCGCGACCTTCGACTTCGCCTATGTCGGCTTCGCGTCGATTTGGGGACTGATTTTCTTCGGTGAGATTCCTGACAGTATCGCGCTTGCCGGCATGACCATGATCGTCTTTGCCGGCATTCTCTCGGTGCGGCGATGAGCTTGACAACGAACCCTCATTTGACACGGTGAGCCATTCCATTTATCGGACGGGCAGGCTGCAATGAGACTGAAAATTTATCAGGTTGATGCTTTCGGCAGGGGGGTCTTTACCGGCAATCCAGCAGCGGTTGTACCCTTAGAGCACTGGCTTGCAGACGAAACTCTTGGCGCGATCGCAGAAGAAAATAATCTGGCTGAAACCGCTTTTATCGTAAAGGACGGTGACGGCTGGGAACTTAGATGGTTCACCCCGAAAGTCGAAGTAGCGCTTTGCGGACACGCCACTCTTGGCGCAGCGCACGCTATATGTGAGTTCATTGATCCTGACGCGGTTGAGATCAGTTTCAAAACGCGATACTCGGGCCTGCTGTCCGTAAAGAGGGAGGCGGATGTTTATGAGATCAGCTTTCCAAAAATAGCATCCACCGAATGTCGATCGACTGAACAACTGGCCAAAGCGCTGAGGGCGCAGCCCGAGCAACTGTTGACCGGCAACTATTCGGAAACCGAGTGGGACTTTATCGCCGTTTTCGGTTCCCAAGACGATATCGAAAACTTGGAGCCGGATATGGGAGCACTCTCGGTCTTGGGCTCTCGGGGAGCTATTTGCACCGCGCCAGGTAACGATGTTGACTTCGTCTCCAGGTACTTCGCTCCAGCTGCTGGCGTGCCTGAAGATCCAGTGACGGGTTCGGCACATTGCATTCTGACGCCGATTTGGGCAGCCAGGTTCGACAAGAGATCTTTGACGGCAAGGCAAATCTCTAAGCGGGGAGGCTGGCTCGAATGCAGGCTGGATCAAACCAAAGTACGGTTGTCGGGGCAAGCATTCACATATTTAGAGGGCCTCATTCTTATCTGAGCACCACCTCACTACCGGCTAAAGGCGACATTCACGCCGAGGGCAACGAGAATGCCACCGCCGACCCGCTGAAAGAGAAGCGCGATACGCTCCGAGGCCGTGAGGCGTCGCATGGCCGCATGCGACAATTCGATGAGGATCGCGTCCGTGACCGTGAACATCACGTTCACGACGAGCCCGAGAACGACGATCTGAGCCCAGATCGGCAGGCCTGCGGTAGCGTCTGTGAACTGAGGCAGAAAGGCCAGGAAGAAAATCGCCGATTTCGGGTTCAGCACCTCGACAACGATGCTGTCCTTGAGCGCTTTTCTGGCACCCGCCGTGGAAACGGATTTCTGCGTAGGGATCGGCGACACCCGCCTCACAAGATAGCTGATGCCCACCCAGATGAGATAAGCGGCTCCAGCCATCTTCATTGCCACAAAGAGTATCGGTGTCACCTGGAGAATCATCGAGACGCCGAACGCCGCGGCAGCGATATGACCGAGACCGGCCAGGTGAAAGCCAGCGGCCGCATACCATCCGGAGCGCCGGCCTGACGCTACTGTTTGCGCTACGGCGTAGACCATGCCTGGTCCCGGAATGCAGGCGAGTAATGCCGAGGCGACGAAGAAGGGGATCAGCAGATCGGCTGGCGGCATCACGGATCTCCAAGGATACGATCACCTCAGTATGGGGCAGATGATCGGCAGCACGAGGGCGGCAGATGGTCGCCCGCGATGTCGCCATCAGATCGATGGGCGGAACAATGTCTAGAGGCGCTCGAAAAGCTTGATAGGGTGTTCTTTCAAGACGAATCCCAGAGCACCGATCGCCAAAAGCCCGCCCATCGTGAGCAGCATCGGTGTCGACGTGCCGTCGTGAAAGACCGCCATGGAGATTGTCAGCGACAGGGGAGACTCGTCTCCGAAGATGGCGCTCAACCCGGCCGCGGCAACACCGCCGACAGCAAGCAGGAAGGCTGAAGATTCGAGACGTTTCGTACCGATTTTCCCACCGAAGCAGCGCGCGATGGCGCCGCCGACAATGAGGGTAAGGCAGACAGCGGAGAATTCATCGACGTTCTAGCCGACGCGACGATCATCCCCACACCTCTTTGAATCCTCTGGTCTGAACGCACCTGCGAAGCGCCGAAGCTTCGCCGCTACATCGATCATCTCGTTGCCAGTCTGAATAAGTGCATTTGAAGATTTGGCAAGCGTCATGCCCTTTGGCCTTGCTTTCGGCTCGCGAAAGGACATCAGTGATCAGCCATCAGCTAGCCGCCGTGCTGCCGGCTCCGTTGTTGCGATCCAAATGCCGAGAAAAACCGCGATGAGGCCAACGATCAGGTTGGGCGTGACGGGCTCGCCGACGAGAGGGGCTGCAAGCAGAGCCGCGGCGATGGGATTGACCGTCATGGTGTTGGCGACACGCGTCGGCGTTGCGCGCTGCAGCGCCATCGCCCATAGAATGAAGGCGAGCGCGCCGCCGCCGATGCCAAGGTAGATGCCAGCAATCCACTGGGCAGCGCTGAAGGTTTGCAGGACTGCGATCCGATCGGTGGCGAGACCGACCAGTACGAGCGCTGCGGCACCAAAGCCCATGCTGACCGTCAGAAAGCCAAGCCCGCTCGATCGCTGCATCAAAGGACGGGACAGCACATTGTAAAACGCCATGCAGAGAACCGCTGCGGTCATGATCAGCTCGCCGCGCCAGGCTCCGGCAGGCGCTGCGGCAAGACCTGTGGCAAGAGCAGCACCGACACCGATGATGGCGATGGCGACGCCCGCCGACTTGCGCATGGTCAGCCTTTCGATGCCGAGGAAGGCGCCGACCAGCATCGTCTGAAGCGGCAAGGTCGAGAGCGCGAGGCTGGCACGCGCCGCGGTCGTGTAGCCGACGGCGATGTTGTAGAAGAGGAAGAACAGGCCGAAAAAACAGATTCCCAAGCCAGCGACCGCAGGCCAATCCCGCCACTTTGGCCATGCCACGCGTACGGTCAAGGCTACGGGAAGCACGCAGAGAAAACCAATGCCCCAACGGAGAATCGAGAGCGTGAGCGGATCGGCGGCGCCGACCAGATAGCGTGTGACCGCCGCCGCCGTGCCGCCAAGCGAACTCGAAACGATCGCGATCAGAACGCCAAGCCACTCTCCCAAAATCCCTCCTCCTCCGCAGGCCACTTATGTGGCATCGTCGCATATGTGGTCATTTCTGCAATTACGTGAGAGGTAATATGGCACGCACATCCGGCTTTTCTGCGAAGCTCCGTTGGTGGCGGCAGCGCCGGGGTTGGTCACAGATGGAACTCGCTGGCCGTGCCGAGATCTCGCAACGCCATCTGAGTTTCATGGAGTCGGAACGTTCGTCGCCGAGCCAAGACATGGTCCTGCGATTGGCGACCGCGCTCGATCTTCCCATGCGCCAGCAGAACACCCTGCTGCTGGCAGCCGGCTTTGCGCCAATGTGGCGTGAATCGGCCATCGACGCGCCTGAATTGGCAGGAGTGCAGCGTGCTATCGACTACATACTGGCTCAGCAGGAGCCGTTCCCAGCCGTCGCCGTCGATCGGCATTGGAATCTGCTCAAGGCCAACAAGGGCATGGCACGCCTGGTCGCCTTTCTTCTGGGGCCACTGCCGCCCGACACGGACGTCAATCTTGCTGATGCTCTTGTGGCCCCCGACATGCTTCGCCCCTTCCTGGTTAATTGGAACGATGTCGTCAGCTACTTCATCCGGAGTGTAGAGGCAGATGCGGCTGCGGACGGTACCGATGAGACGGCCGCCCTTTTAAACCGACTCCTCGATTATCCGGACGTGTCGACCGTATTGGGAGCATCGACCAACAGGGTCGACACGGCCCCGGTACTCCCCATGCATTTCACAAAGGACGACGTGTCGTTGCAGCTGTTCACCGCCATTGCCACGCTTGGGACGCCACAGGATGTTACGGTGCAGGAACTGCGCATCGAGTCGTTCTTTCCGATGGACGACGAGACAGAGAAACGATTCCGGGTATGGGGCAAACGGTCGTCCTGACCGCACGTCAGCTCCGCCGCTACCGTTCGCGGGCGAGCACGTAGAGACCGCTCGCCACGATGATCATCGCACCGACGATGGTGGGAAGGTCGGGCAGATCGCCAAACACGACATAGCCAACCACTATCGCGCCTATGAGACCGGTATAGATGTAGGGCTGCAGGACCGAAGCCTCGGCCATCTGGAACGCCTTTATCAAGCAAAAATGCCCGATGATCCCGAGAACTGCGACCAGGAAGAGCAGCGTCCAGTCCGCCCCGTTTGTCGGCAGGCGCCAGAAGAAGGGAACAACGACGCTCAGGACCGCAAGGCCCGTGACCGCAACCCAGAAAAGGGAAACTTCAGGGGAATCGGTTTGCCCGGCGAGGCGGGTCAGGATCAGGTAGAGCGCACCCAATAGAGCTGCGAGCAGCACCAAAATGGTGGTGGGCTGCAGAACGCTAAGGCCTGGCCGCAGGATAACCAGCATGCCGAGGAAGGCGACAGCAACTGCGGCCCAGCGGCGAACGCCTACCCTCTCGGCAAGCAGGGGTCCGGACAATGCCGTGACCAAAAGTGGTGTAATCGCCAGAATGGCTTGGACTTCGGCGAGTGCCATCTGGCTGAAGGCATAGACGAGGAGGCCCATCTGAACGACCAGCAGGAGCCCGCGGGATGCTTGTAGCCAGGACGGGCGAAGATCCGTCTCCCTGCCCAAGCGTCTCATTAGCCAATAGGCTACGACGATGAGGAGCAGATAGCGAAACCAGAGGATCTGGACGACCGGATAGCTGGCAGCGAGGATCTTGCTGCCGGCATCCATGCAGGCTAGCGTCAACCAGCCGACGATGGCGATACCGATACCGAGCGGATTGCGATTCTGAACGGTCTCAGGCAGCCGTGTCTGATCTATTGAGCCTCGCATCGTAGAAACATCACCGTGTAGCCGTTGAACGAATTCACGCACGAGCGCGCCCATCGATTGCCAGCACCCGATCGAGCCCTAGTTTCTTTGATCGTGCATAAGCAATGATCGGAGGTCAGATGATCGATGTCGATATTGATATCCTTCGACGCTATTACGCCGAAGAACTGCGCTGCACGGCACCCATCCTCCGAAACGATGCTGTTGTCCAGGCCTTTGCCACCGTCCCGAGGGAGAATTTTCTGCCCAGAGGTCCGTGGCGGGTAATACCGCCCTGGCGTAAAGCCTATACGACATCCGATGCCGATCCGCGTTGGCTCTATCACAATGTGCTAGTGGCCATCGATGAAGCGCGCGATCTCAATAATGGCGAACCTCGTCTCTGGGCTTATCTGCTCGATCAGCTTGACGTACGGCCAGGCGACACCGTCCTCCATGTCGGTGCAGGAACGGGCTATTACAGCGCGATTTTCAAGGAGGTTGCTGGCAAGGATGGTCATGTCATCGCCATCGAATACGATCCGGACCTCGCGGCGACGGCCAGATCGAACCTCGAAGACAGACCTGAGATCGACGTGGTCCAAGGGGACGGCACGACCTACGCGCCGGGGCCTGTGGACGTGATCATCGTCAATGCAGGCGTGACCCATCCAGCACGCTCCTGGCTCGATGCACTCAAACCCGGCGGGCGGCTGTTGCTGCCGCTAACGGCCGAGAACTGGAACGGCTTCTACTTTCGTATCGAGCGGCACGAGGATGGATACGCCGCCTGCGCTGTTAGCCAGGTCAATATTTTCCACTGTGGTGGCAGTGGTCGTGACGCGGAGGCAGCGACGCGTCTTAAGAACCTTGTCCGACGACGGCGAGGCAAATTTCCTCCTGTTCAATCGATGCACAGAGGGTCGCCGCCAAAGAGCAGGTCGGTCTGGTATCATGGGCCGGGCTTTTGGCTGTCAAAAAGGCCTCTGTCTTCGTTAGTGCATTAATGCAGCACGCCCCTCCAGACGCACCCAGCTGCACCGACATTGTCCTGTGTGCTCATCTTGCCGGCCAGACGCCCGGTTGCATCTGTGACCCGTCCACCAGCGATGGAGCTGAGCTGGGACCAATTGAAGGAAGGCCTTCTCAAGGTGCGTCCCTAAATCATGGAGGTCGGCCCTTGGCATTCTATTGCTCGCGACGTAGCTATGTCTCGGACCGATGCAAAAACCCGATCAGACCTACACACACCAGTAAGCTGCCTCACGTTCGCCAATGATCGACCGGCAGCTATTTGGGCCCTGTTGGCAAGCCTGACTAAACCACCAGCATTCCCGCACAATTCTAAGGCAGCCTCGATATGCCGGTTGGTCAGGAACTACCGCAAAGTCAGCAACGCAACGCTGCTAGATGAGCGCACCCATGCCTATCCCAATGAGCTCAGCGGCGGCTAAACCTATTGGGAAGCCAGATACTGGCTAGCAGCTTCGGCTCGAGTCCAGCCAGGTACCTCCGCTGTTAGATCGATCTCGGTCCATTTGTTATCAAAGCCGTTGGCCGGATCTCTCAGCTTGTCGATATTTGCGTAAAGCTGTTTGATGAAACGATCAGATCTCTGCCGACGATCAGCATTACTCCTGAAGTTATAAGCAGCAAGAAC
This sequence comes from Geminicoccaceae bacterium, assembly GCA_965204405.1. GTDB lineage: Bacteria > Pseudomonadota > Alphaproteobacteria > Geminicoccales > Geminicoccaceae > JANQPX01. The sequence continues at coordinate 255,676 of CBDBEN010000005.1, read as the reverse complement.
ACCGGACACGGATACTGTTTTGACCGAATCGCCGGTTGGCAGCAGTTTAGGGTAGTCATCGGACGAAAAGCTTGCAGGATCGTAAACGCCCGCCAGCTCTTCTTGAGGTACATCGATGAGATGGACAGCGTCGTCAAGCGAGGCATTGGTAATCACCTTGACGGGTTTTCCGTCCACCTTGACCATGGCGTCGATTTCACCGCTTAGGAGCTTTTTGTAAGCCTCGCCATGGGGAAATGAAGTCACTTCCACCGCAATGCCGAGCTTGTCGAAAACGACGCTCGCAGTCAGGAAGCTTCCTGTCCTCTCCTTCCCGAAGTTGACACGCTTTCCTTCCAGCTCACGAATATTGTTGATATTGACCCGTCCGAGCAGATGCATTTCTTCGGAGGGAAGCTTGGCGACATAGTGTATGTTGCTCTTGAGGTTTTCGTAGGCAGCAACCTCCTGCATGAAATCCAACACATCACTCTGAGTGAAGGCAAAATCCACACCTCGAAGGAGCAATAAGTCCTCAACGTTCTGGAGAGACCCTCCGCCTGATATCGAGAGGATGCGCAAAATCTCTCTATTGTCGCCGACGACTCCATCAAGACCTAAACCGAGGTCGTCTCCCAGGCGGGCAAACAATGAATCCGCCCGGCCCGTGACCACGCCGACGGTTCCTTTGTTGACTGCTTCACGTTGCTCGTCGACGGTTTGTGCGCCCGCACTCTGTGTCAGTAACAAAATGCCGATAGCCGAGGCCAATGTGCGAATCATTTTCTTTCCCTCATCACGTGGGGTTTGCTGCAGTTTCTGCGCGTATAGCGTTTTTTCGAGGACAATAATAGATAAAATACCGCACAGATTGGATCTATCTACCGATGGGTAATTACAAGATCTTGTTGTTCAACCCCAGACAAACTAAACGGGCGTCTGAGATATAGACTGTTCGACTGGTTGCTCAGGGGTGGCGGCAATATATGGCGAACACTTCTCGCAAAGCGCGCTTTCCACCCTTCGAATCAATGCGCATAGCTCAAGGCAGATGCCAGGCAAACTCGGCTATTCAATAGTCGAGAAGCAAACAGCGGGTCTCTAGGCTTGCTGCCATGCTAGCTCGATCGAACTTGACCAGGATGTCATCCGGCAGGTAGCCGACGAAGTCTAGATGCATCAGGCCTTGCAAGGGATCCTCAGCTTTTGCCCATAGGTCCTTCCGATCAAGAATGGATGGTGCGGCCTGCCTATCTCGCAGCAAAGCGTGGGGCTCATCGAAAGACGACAGTAGACGCGCAAGCAGATCCCTTGGTGACCCGGCGGCCAAATGAAATCCATCTCGCTCCTATGTATTTCCCAGCCGCCGCCAGCCGGAAAGACCGGCATGAGCTTGCGGTCGGCACTTACTCAAAAGCTGCCACGCCGCACGGCTTACGGAGACCATCATTCCTCCCAAGGCTGCTCGTGGCGATACCGGTATCCGCCCCCAACGGCGCCAGAAGATAAGAATATCATGATAGCGACGATAACCGGCAAAGAGCTCGTCACCACCACCACCCGATGACACGAGAGCCGCTCCCCGGTAGCCGGACAGTGACGTAAGTTACGGATCCGTGTCTGATGGTCGCCAACTGGAGGAGACCAACAATGTCGAAGCGGAAGTAGTGCAAGCCTGAATTCAAGGCGAAGATGGCGCTGGAAGCGCTGAAGAGCGAGCTGGCGAGCCGATTTGGCTTGCATCCGACCGTGCTCATCAATGGAAGAAGGTGCTCTTGGAAGGTGCGCCGGAGCTCTTCGAGCGCGGCTCGTCGACGAAGGAGCCGGTGGTCGATGAGGCGAAGGTCAAAGCTCTGCACGCGAAGATCGCCGAGTTCACCGTGGCCAACGATTTTTGTCGGAAAAGCTCAAACCGTGGACCGGCAAGCGAGGCGGTCGATGGTCGAGCGTGACCGCTCGGATCTGTCGGTTGTGCGGCAATGCCAACTGCTCTCGATCAGCCAATCAACGTTCTATGCGCCGCCGAGCGGCGAAAGCGACGAGAACCTCGCTATCATGGCCGAGATCGACTGCCTGTTTCTCGACACGCCGTTTTGTGGTGTCCGGCAGATGACCTGGCATTTGCGGGCGAGAGGCTGGCCAGTCAACGTCAAGCGGGTTCGTCTTCTGATGAGAAAGATGGGCTTGATGCCGATCTACCAACGGCCAAAGACCAGCACGCCGACACCGGGGCACAAGATCTATCCCTACCTGCTGCGCGGTTTGACGATCGACAGCCCCAATCAAGTCTGGTGCACTGATCTGACGAACATCCCTCCGGCTCGCGGCTTTCTTTATCTGGTTGCAATCATGGATTGGTGGAGCCGCACGGTTCTGGCCTGGCAATTGTCGAACATCATGGAGGCCGAATTTGGCATCGAGGCCGTGGATCGCCACGGCAAGCCCGAAATCTTCAATTCTGACCAAGGCAGCCAATTCACCTCGATGGCTTTCACCCAAACACTGGAGGCCGCCGGCATCCGGAATTCGATAGGCGGCAAGGGCCGATGGCTGGACAATGTCTTCGTCGAACGGTTATGGCGAACCCTGAAATACGAGTGCGTTTATCTGCACGCCTGGGCCGGCGGCCGTGAAGCCAGGGACGGATTGGTTCCTGGATGACGTTCTACAATCGGCAACGCCCACACACTGATCACGACGGTCAGACACCCGACGCCGTCTGCCACCAACACGACACCTCGCCGCCTGCCAAGATAGCAGCATGACATGACCATGAAGAGCCTGATCAGCGGACGCCATTCTGTAGCTTAAAATTCCGACGTCACTGTCCGGTTATGGGGCAGCGGCTCTCTAACTAGGCCCGCTGAGCGCTGCAGATGCGGGAGTTCAAGGCTGTAGCCATACCACTACAATCCCCAGCGGTCCTCATCCCGGCAGGCTGAATACATGTACTTGCGGCTTTCGCCGCCGATCGAGAGGTCCTCCCGATAATCGCGGCAATATTGGCCTGTCGAAGCGATATAGCTGCGAACCGGTGTAATGGCGCCGCTATGACCGCTCTGATCGTTGGTCCAGCGACGGGTCGTGCCATCGGGCGCGTGGTCCAAGGTGCGCTGAAGCAATCTTGCCGCCAGCGAAACATCCTGCTCGGTCAGCGCTTTATAGGGATCGTCCCCCTTTGATGCCGTACCGGCGGCACAAGCCGCCAGCACGGATATAATCGACATGCTCAGCCAAAGACGACTTCTCATCACCATCCTTCATCCTGATGGTCTTGGGCATCAACAGTGATGCTTATGAAATTGATATCGTTCCGCAAGGAGATGTTGTCGACCCTTGTTCTCTGCTTTTCCAAGCTTCTTGCGAGTCTTGCTGAAGCATAGCCTTAGTGCTGGAGATCTTGAAGGCAAAACTATGGGTTTGCAGGCCGAGCACAAGAACACGACGCTATGGAGGCGCCTCCAATGCACGAATAGGATCGTCCGGATGGATCTTGACCTCTGGCTAGAATGCTTGAATACCAAAATGCTGGAAATCCGACCCCCATCGTATCCTTTCGCCCGAATGCCTTATGTCACATGATTTAACAGACCTAGCATCCAGCCGAATTGTCGCCGGAGTCGACGAGGTTGGGCGTGGGCCATTGGCGGGGCCTGTGATGGCTGCGGCGGTGATTCTCGTCGAGCCTCTGAGCGGCCTTGCGGATTCCAAGAAACTATCGGCTGCAAGACGGCGTGCCTTGGCTGACATGCTCCACCGCGACGACCAGGTCTGCATCGGCCTTGGCGCCGCCTCTGTCTCGGAGATCGATCGTCTCAACATCCTGCAGGCAAGTCTGCTGGCGATGACACGAGCCGTTCGAAACCTTAAGATTCAACCCGATCTCGTTCTCGTCGACGGCAATAAAGCGCCTGATCTCCCCTGCCCTGTCAAAACGATCGTCGGTGGCGATCGTTTGATCCCTGCCATCAGCGCCGCCTCGATCGTTGCCAAGGTGATCCGTGACCGCCTCATGGCTCGGCTCGATGATCGTTATCCTGGCTATGGCTGGCTGCGCAACGCCGGTTATCCCACGGCCGAACATCGCGCAGCTCTCGGCAGACTTGGCCTCACACGCCACCACCGCACCAGCTTCCGCCCCGTCCGTGCCTGCCTGCTATCCGGCTGAACATACTGGATACCGCCAATCCGGGCGCCGATGCACCCCGAGATGGCGTGTTCGTTAGGTTAAATCGGCCCAATCACGTGGCCCCTGCTCCTCAAGGACCTGGAGGAGGTATTGACCGTATTCAGTCTTGAGCAAAGGCTCTGCCAGTCGGCGAAGGGCCCCTGCATCGATATGACCGAGACGATAGGCGATCTCCTCGAGACAGGCGATCTGGAAGCCTTGGCGCTGCTGAATCGTGCGCACGAATTCGCCAGCCTGCAACAAGCTGTCATGAGTTCCCGCATCGAACCAGGCATAACCGCGGCCAAGGCGCTCGACATGCAGATCGCCAAGCTCAAGATAGCGCCGGTTGACGTCGGTGATCTCGAGTTCGCCTCTACCGGAGGGTTCGATGGATGACGCAATGTCGATCACCCGGTTGTCGTAAAAGTATAGTCCCGTGACGGCATAGTTTGACTTTGGCTGAGCAGGTTTTTCCTCAAGGCTGACCGCCTGGCCTTCTCGATCGAACTCGACCACTCCGTAACGCTCCGGGTCGACCACGCGATAGCCAAACACGGTAGCACCGACCGCACGATCGGCTGCGCGGCGGAGGTCATCGCGGATCGATTGGCCAAAGAAGATGTTGTCGCCGAGGACCAGCGCACAATGGTCGTCGCCAATGAAGTCTCGGCCAATCAGAAAAGCTTCAGCCAGCCCCTTCGGCTCGTCTTGGACGGCATAGCAGAGATTAAGCCCCCACTGCTGACCATCGCCAAGAAGTTTTCGGAAAACCGCCTGATCTTCCGGCGTGGTGATCACCAGAATGTCCCTGATACCCGCCAGCATAAGGGTGCTGATCGGAAAATAGATCAGAGGCTTGTCGAAGACGGGCAAGAGCTGCTTGCAAACTCCACGGGTGACGGGATGCAAGCGCGTACCGGAGCCGCCGGCGAGAATAATACCTTTCCACATCTGTAATTTTCCGTTCAGATCATTCGACAATCATCGCGAGCATCGCCATTGGCGGAGACAAGCCAAGCAAACAGCACCGTCCGCCCCTCCGCGTGCCTAGATCGGCGGTGCTGCTTAGAAAGATTTAGGTAAAATCAGGCGGCCGAGGCATCGAGATCCAAAATACCGCCGTGAAGCTCGACTTCCTTGATGGTCTTGTGCCATTGGGAAAGGGACTGGTACCAATCCAGCGTGATCGTTTCCGTGGTTTTGTCCAAGGTACCGGCTTCCAGGCGCTCGTAAATTTCGAGGGCGCCGTCATTGGCGGTCAGTTCGGCCTTCCAGCCAAGCGCTTCGATCTTGTCGAAGCTCACGCGGTAGGACCGATGGTCGGCATCGCCATACCAATCGATCTTGACCTCCCTCGGCAGGACGTCGCTGATCAGTTCGGCCAGGGGTCCGAGCTGATAGTTGTTCTGGTCCGATCCAACGTTGAACAACTGGCCGTTCACCTGATCTTTCGGGGCTTTTAGCATGAACATTTGCGCCGCCGCCGTATCCCGGACATGCACCATCGGGCGCCACTGGCTGCCATCGCGCATCAAAGGAAGGACGCCGGTCTTCCAGGCACCATAGGTCATACCGTTGATCGCAAGATCGAAACGCATGCGCGGGCTGTAGCCATAGACGGTCGCCTGGCGAAGCACGACAGCGCAAAAGTCATCATCGACCAGAGAGAACACGCCATGCTCTGCCATTTCATTGGCTTTTGCATAGGTGGTTAGCGGGTTCGTCTTGTAGGTCTCGTCACAGATGACCCCTGGCTCTTGAAAGCCGTAGATGCTGCAGGACGAGGGAAGGACATAGCGTTTGACCCCCGCCGACTTGGCCATTCTCGCGCAATGCACCCGCGATTCGTGATTGATGGCGTAAGTTGCCGTCTGAAACAGCTCACCGCTCGGATCGTTGGAGATCGCGACCAGATCGATCACGTGGTCCACGTTCTCAAAATATTTCGGCTCCAGTCGGCGGCTGTCGGCCCTGATGATCTCCAGGTTTTCATGCTCCGGCAGGAGATGGCGGCCAAAGAACAAGCGGTCCAGGACGCGGACCTGATAGCCGTCTGCCAAAAGCATCGGCACCAGGGTCGTTCCTATATAGCCGCCGGCGCCAGTAACCAGTACACGTTCCATATCGATGACTTTCTTATGTGATCAAAGTTCAGGGATAGGCAAAGACATTGGGCAGGTCAGAAAACTTCGGTTGATTCCGGTCTTTCTCCGAAAGGATCAGTTCGGTTTTGGGCAACGGCCAGTCGATCGCCAGATCCGGGTCATCGAACTGAATACCCGAGTCGAGCTCCGGCGCATAATAGGCATCGACCCTGTAGGCGATCTCTGTATGAGGCATGAGGGTTAAAATTCCGTGAGCAAATCCGCTGGGACAGAGAATTTGCTGGCCGGATTCAGCCGTTATTTCCACCATCACATGCTCGCCATAGGTCGGCGACGCATGCCGGCAATCCACGCACACATCGACGATCGCACCGCGCAGCACACGCACCAGCTTGGCCTGCGTCGCCGGAGGATATTGAAAATGCAGGCCGCGAAGGGTGCCGCGATCCGCGGAATAGGCATGGTTCTCCTGGATGAATTCCACGTTGATGCCGATATCGGCGAAGGCGCGTCGGTTGTAGATCTCCGAAAAGAATCCGCGCTGATCGCCGAAGCGGGCGGGCGTCACGAGTTTCACCTCGGGCAGTTTGGTTGTGATCACTTCCATCGACTATGTCCGGCTAGCCAAAACAACTTGGCCTCATGCCAATACAAGAAGCATGAGGCCGGGATGGCCGCTCCCTAGGAGGCTTGCCTGCTGGAGGCCTGCACCTGATTTTCGATGCCCTTCCAAATCGTCAGGGCATCGCTGTCCGGGAGCTCGACGTCCGACGCCGTCAAAACCTGCCCAGCAGCGACAGGGCGCTGAATCCGAAGATCATTGGCGAGGCAGATCGGCACATGCCCCGGCCGATCAACGATATTGACGCAAATGCCACGCAGATCGAAGCTGCCGCACCCGCGTTCGATAAACTCACCCGGCTTCAAATCGCGCTTGGCGACCGACGCGACGCTGACACGCGGGGCGCTGCTATTGTTCAGTAGCGGCCGTTTCTCGCGAACGATGCGGTCAATCGTCTTGAAGACCTCCAGATGCACCAGACAATAGTCTTTGACCAGCAAGTAGTAAGGTCCCGCACCAAACTTGAAATTCTGAAGCGGCTGGCTCTGCGCATCATCATGGCGGGCGACGATGAAAACGCCATGCTGCAGTCCACGATCGAGGATGTATTCGCTGATGGGATAACCAAGTTTGTCCGCAGCCTTCCCCAATTCCTCAGCAGCAAACTTCAGATCACCGGTTTCCAGGCCGAGAAGGTCTTCCTTCGCGATGCCGGCATTCAAGCCATTGGCAACGAGACATTGCTCTATCTGGACTTTGGTGCCATCGGTGAACGATGTCACCATGGGCACTGAGTAATCTTGTTTGTCAGCCCAAAAACGCATGTCTTCCGGCGAAGGGTTCCGATTTAGAAAAGCCTTCATGTTGCCATAGACCAAGGGCGTAAAGCCCATGGCACAGGCCTCTTCATGAAGTGCTGCAAGGCAACCCGGCTGATCGCCTTCGGCCTCGGTCAGCAGGCCTTGGTCGACAAAGTGCGAGCCAACCGTGGTGTGGAACTCACCATTCAGGGTGACCACAGGCTTGCCAGCGGTGAGAATAGGCCCCACGGTCGATGCAGCATACGGCACATCACCGGTGCATTCGAAAACGATGTCGCTTTCCTCGATCAGCTGATCGAGTGAGGCCGTCAGCGCGTCAGGCCTCGGATATTCACCGCAGCTTTCCAAAGGTCTCCGCGTCAGGACCTTGCCAAGCTTATAGTCAGCTCGGCGCTGCAGCTCGTAGACGAAGTGGCGGGATACAAATCCCGTTCCCACAATACCGATGCGAATGGGTGCTCGTTGCTTCATTGAGGGTTTCCGTTCTTCTTTCGATGAACATGTCGCCTTGCCGCGCGATATGGCGGAATTTTTAAAAAACCGCAACCGAGCGTCGGCTCAAAGATGAAAAAATTGAGACCTTTTCAACGTTGACTGTCATGAACGATCCCCTAAAGACACAGTGTTTCTCGGTCCTTCAATGAATTTTTTGTGCTTCAGCGGAATTTAAGCCTCAAGAAAGTAGCGATTGGGATTCGGATAAGTATCCGAGGCATGAATATCGGTACACCTGGCTTTCCAGCAGAGAAATTTCGGAAAGCATTAGCCGCGCCTTAGGCTCCCTACGGCATATGTCGCCAAAGGTAGAAAACGGGCGAGGGTTAATACAATCAAAAGTCGAATAACTTTCCTCCTATGTAATGTGGTGCACATTATCAGCTTTAACTTTCGATAGACTCAATCAATGAAAATTGACGAGAGACTCGATCCAAAAACTATCGGTGCTTTATCATGATGCCGACTTGAATTTCACCCAAAACGCTTGTAGTGACTCAAACTCCGGATGATCAATCGCAGGCGTCATTTCATTCAACCCGCCGTTTTTTCGTTGCTGCCTTATCGTCGCCTGTTTTGATCCCTCCGCAGGAACCATCTGCTGGGCGGGTTGCTGGATCGTCATTGGAGTCACCTCGAACGAACCAAGCCTATTGGCGACGGCAAACCTAAAAACTCCACCAGGTCAATCAGTTAGATTGAATCATCAGCCCCAAAAGGCCTGATTGGGAACTTTGAAAAGGATCAGTGATCATGTACCGAAACTTCATCCTCCAGACATCGGCCTTGGCTCTTCTCCTTGGCCTCGCCGCCTATCCCGCTGCCAACCAAGCACATGCCGATGATGGAAATTGCAATGTTCTCCTTGACGGCGATGGCGACCCGGTCAGAGAGAGCGATAATGACGCGGTGGGTCATTCAAACAGCTACGCGTGCGATTCAGACGCTGAGGACGATGCCGAAAAAGCCGAAGATGCGGTTGAGCAAGCGCCCGAGAAACAAGTTGCCGCCGTCACACCGGCCCCAACCCTCAAGCCTCTGACTGTCTACTTCGATGTCAGCAGCGACGGCCTTTCGCCCGCGGCCAGTGCTCAGGTTCAAGATTTCGCCGAACAGCTCCTGGCCGCCGCTCCAAACAGCATTCAGGTGGCCGGCTACACCGATACTTCCGGATCGGCGGCGCTGAACAAAAGGCTTTCAAAAGCACGGGCTGCCAACGTCATCGCCTCCCTGATCGGGGCAGGCATTCCAGCCCGAATGATCTCGCAGGATGCCAAAGGCGAAGAGAACCTCGCGGTCACGACACCGGATGCGACGCGGGAGCCGAACAATCGCCGCGTTACCATTACCCCTGTCTATTGATCCTGTCGCTACCTCGGGAATCTGCCACAGGCAGGTTTCCGAGGGGCCTTTCTCTATAGCCAGTCAAATATAGAAAATATAACCGCATACATAACTAAAAGACGACAACAAACAAAGAAAAGCAACCAAAACGGTAAATTCAAGTTTTTTCTTCTCGACAATCTCCTTAAAAACGAAACCGCAGTTGACGAATCAGGGTAGTTATTCTACGGCATATTCTCGTATGACGTACGCTTGATCTAGCTTCCGGCCAATTGACAAAAGCAGTCGGGGTGCTTTGGATTAGGTTAGACTTTGCATCGAGAGGTGACGCCAGCGATCAACGAGGGCGACACTTGCAGGTGCTGCATAGGCAAACATTAGGACTGGGGGGCACCTCATGCTCAGCAAAATCTTCGGTTACTCGGCGCTCGCGGGCGCAGCTCTTTTAGTCGGCACCGTTCCGGCTCTGGCTCATCAAGGCAACGACAACATGTGTGGCGGCGTCGTTGACGGCAGTGCCAATATGGTTGCCACGTCCAGTGGCAAACAACTTCTTCTGGGATCAAGCGCACCTTGCCCCGCTGAAGAGCAGGTTGCTGCGGTCGAGACGACCACCGTTGCGGTTGAAGCAGGACCGTTGCCGAACAACGGCATGGTCTATTTCTCACTCGATTCCGACCAGCTCAGCGCTGACGATCAGGCTGTCCTCGATGAGATCGTCGCTGCCGTCGTTGCTCAGAATCCAGCGAATGTGACCGTCATGGGTCATGCCGACCGTTCCGGCGATGATTCTTACAACCAAGATTTGTCGGAGCGTCGTGCCCAGACGATCGCTTCGGCTCTGGTTGCTGCCGGCATTCCTGAGTCGGCCATCAACACCATGGGCTATGGTGAGAGCGAGCCAGCGGTCGCTACGGAAGACGGCGTTGCCATGAGGCAGAATCGTCGGGCCATTCTCGACACGCAGTAGTGTCTCTCTAACGAGAGTTATCTACGCAGGAGAGCGCCAGCAGATGATCGTCTGCTGGCGCTTTTTTGTTCCTTAGCGAAAAAGAAAACTTAGGCTTCCGAGCATGCTCTCGATTTGATCGCCCCGGAGATCCGCGATCAGGCCTGCAGTAGACGGCGCGCGATGACTTGCGCTTGAATTTCCGCCGCTCCTTCAAAAATGTTGAGAATGCGGGCATCGCAAAAGATCCGGCTGATCGGATACTCCTCGGCGTAACCATTGCCGCCGTGAATCTGCAGCGCATTATCGGCAGCACTCCAGGCAACATGAGCCGCCAGGAGCTTGGCCATGCCGGCTTCGAGGTCACAGCGGTGATCGGCATCCTTCTCACGGGCGGCATAGAGGGTAAGCTGGCGGGCAATCATGGCTTCGACGGCCATCCAGACCAGCTTGTCTGCGACCCGGGGGAAGGCGTAGATGGGCTTTCCGAATTGGATACGGTCCTTGGCATAGGCGAGGGCCGTATCGAGAGCATTCTGGGCAACACCGATGGCGCGGGCCGCCGTCTGGATACGGGCGCTTTCGAAGGTTGCCATGAGCTGCTTGAACCCCTGCCCCTCGACGCCACCCAGAAGGCTTGAGGCAGGTACGGAAAAACCGTCGAACGACAAGGTGTATTCCTTCATGCCGCGATAGCCGAGCACGCCGATCTCGCCGCCTGATAGCCCGTCGACCGGGAAAGGATCGGCGTCGGTTCCTCTGGGCTTTTCGGCGAGCAGAATGGAGAGACCGCGATAACCCTGTTCGTCCGGCTTGGTACGGCAGAGGATGGTCATGAGGTCGGCGCGCGCCGCATGGGTAATCCAGGTTTTCGACCCGGTTACCTTGTAAACGTCTCGGTCCAGGGCGGCCCTGGTTTGGAGGGAGGCGAGGTCGGAGCCGGTATTGGGTTCGGTGAAGACGGCGGTCGGCAGGATCTCGCCCGAGGCAATTTTAGGCAAATAATGCGCTTTTTGTTCGGGCGTACCTCCGAGGCGGATCAGTTCGGCGGCGATCTCGGAGCGCGTGCCGAGAGAGCCAACGCCGATATAGCCGTAGGACAGCTCCTCGGTGACGACGCACATGGCCGTCTTGCCGAGACCGAGGCCCCCATTCTCCTCGGGGATGGTCAGGCCAAATACGCCAAGCTCCGCGACGGCGTCCACGACCTCATCCGGGATAAGGTCGTCCCGTTCATGCCAATCATGGGCAAAGGGGGCAACCTGCTCTGCCGAAAATCGCCGGAACTGGTCGCGGATCATGTCGAGCGTTTCGTCCTCCAACGCCCAATCCCCAAAAGCCCCCTCCTCGACCAGTTCAGCCAGCCGCGCGCGCGCGGCAGCGTCAACTTGGCTTGGCAGCAATTCTTGGATGGCGGTCTGCCCGTAGGCGGCATCAAATGGAAGACCGAGATCAGACGGGCGGATGACCTCCACCTGGTTCATCGGGATGCCGCCTGCGATGCGCGCCAGATACTCGGAGAAGCCGAGCTTCAAGATGAGCTGCTCGGTCTCGCCGAAACTGCCGGAGCCGTTCAAACGTTCGGCCCAGCCCTGCATCTGACGAAGGGCCTCGACATAGGTGGCGAACCAGGCAAGGCCATGAACCGCACGCTGTTCTCGGTCGAGGAAGTCCGGGCGAAGATCGCCATCCGCCGTGACCTTGGCACGAACGGCTTCCTTGGCCTCCCGGAACAAGCCGTCCACCGCCTCTACCGCTGCCCCGGTCTGCCGCAGCAAGTCTCTGTCAGTCGCCGTCTCGGTTAATTCCGCTGTCGCCATGATCGCGTATCCTCAAGAACCCCAGAGTTTCTGCACCTCTCGGGTTCGTTTGGTTTTCCAGCATGTTCGGACCACCGCCCTGCCCTCTCCAGGTTACGGCAGTCCCCGGCCTGCGGCCGGCGCAGCCGTAACGGCAAAAGATCCTAACTTTCGGTGGCTTCTTCCAACGTGCGCATGCCGGGCCGGGACGCCTGGACCAGGACGGCCATGTTGCCGGGCTTGTGCTCGTTACGCTGCATTTTTTCATGGGCTCGGGGAATGTCCTTCCATGAAAAAATCTCTGACATGCAGGGGTCGACCTTGCGGTTGACCACCATGTCATTGGCAGCACCCGCCTGCTTCAGATTGGCGAAATGGCTGCCCTGCATGCGTTTTTGGCGCATCCACATGAAGCGGGCATCGATGGTGAGGTTGTAGCCCGTCGTGCCGGCGCAGATGACCACCATGCCGCCGCGCTTGACCACGAATGCCGAGACCGGGAAGGTTGCCTCGCCCGGATGCTCGAACACGATGTCGACATCGTTGCCCTTGCCGGTGACTGCCCAGATCGCCTTGCCGAATTCCCGGACCTTCTTCATGTATGCGGCATAGCCGTCGGCATCATCGACATCCGGAAGCTGTCCCCAGCAGTCGAAGTCGCGCCGGTTGATCACGCCCTTGGCGCCGAGCGAGGTGACGAACTCCCGCTTGTCTTCTTCCGAGATCACCGCGATCGCATTTGCCCCCGAGGCCGCGATGATCTGGATCGCCATCGAGCCGAGACCGCCGGCACCGCCCCAGACCAGGACATTGTCGCCCGGCTTCAGATGATGGGGGGCATGGCCGAACAGCATGCGGTAGGCGGTGGCGTGAGTCAGCACATAACAGCCGCTTTCCTCCCAGGTCAGGTGCTTGGGCCGGGGCATAAGCTGGCGCGACTGCACGGCGCAGAACTGGGCAAAGGAGCCGTCAGGTGTTTCGTAACCCCAAATGCGCTGGGAGGGCGAGTTCATGGGATCGCCGCCGTTGCACTCCTCGTCGTCACCGTCATCCTGATTGCAGTGAATCACCACCTCGTCGCCAACCTTCCAGCGCTTGACCCGGCGGCCGACCGCCCAGACGATGCCGGACGCATCGGAACCTGCGATGTGATAGTCCGCTTTATGCACGTCGAACGGCGAGATCGGCTTGCCCAGGGCAGCCCAGACGCCGTTGTAGTTGACGCCGGCGGCCATCACCATGACCAGGACCTCGTCGCTGTCCAGTTCGGGGGTCGGCACGACTTCCTGCTGCATGGCGGAGGTCGGATCGCCATGGCGTTCGCGCCGAATGGCCCAGGCATACATATTTTTCGGTACATAGCCGAGAGGCGGAATTTCCCCGACCTCATAGAGGTCCTTAGCACCTGCAGGCTTGGGGGAAGACCCGGCCTGTTCGACCGGCGGTGTCGGGTTCAGAGATATCACGTTGCTACCCTCGTGCGCGAATTGGGTGGTTGCGGGATCGATGCCGTTTTGCGGCAAGGCGTGTTGCTGCCGGATCACGAAAAAATCTTCCGGCGCCAGTTTAATGCCTTCTCGTTGGGCAATCGTTAACAGCTGCTCTTGTCTTTTGGCCGGAATGGCACCACGGCGAACCCAGCCGCTGACCGCGGTTTGCCAGATACCGAGCAGCTCAGCGACCCGCTGCTGAGACCCGAATCGGCTGATGACGTCTTCGACGGTTGCCTTGTTCATTCCTGCGTCACCTCTCCCAGCGTTGCTAGCCATGCCAGTTATGCTAAAAGGTGTTAACCATCAAGCAACTAACACTTGATTTTCTACGCTTGCAGATGTTATATTGCACTGCAGCATGGAAAAATGCAAGTGTTTTCGGCAGAATTCGCCATAAAATAAGGCCAGGAGGTGTTGGATGCCTGAAGAGAAGACGACGGCCCCTCAGCGAGCTCCCGATCGCCCCTGGATGTTTCGGACCTATGCCGGCCACAGCTCGGCGGCTGCCAGCAACGAGCTCTACCGCACCAATCTGGCCCGCGGTCAAACCGGCCTGTCCGTGGCTTTCGACCTGCCGACCCAGACCGGCTATGACAGCGATCATCCGCTCGCGCGCGGCGAGGTGGGCAAGGTCGGCGTGCCGGTCTGCAGCATCAGCGATATGGAGGTGCTGTTCGATCAGCTGCCGCTGGATCAGATGAACACGTCGATGACGATCAATGCCACGGCGCCCTGGCTGCTCGCCCTTTATGTGGTGGTGGCCGAACGCCAGGGCGTGGATCAAAAGGCACTCAGCGGCACGGTGCAGAACGACCTGATCAAGGAATATCTCTCCCGCGGCACCTACATCTTTCCCCCCAAGCCATCCCTTGCCCTCACCCGCGATATCATCACCTACACCTATCGCAATATCCCAAAATGGAATCCCACCAATGTCTGCTCCTATCACCTCCAGGAGGCAGGGGCGACGCCGGTCCAGGAGGTGGCATTCGCGCTCGCCAATGCCATGGCTGTGCTTGATGAGGTGCAGGCGTCCGGTCAGGTCGATCCGGCCGACATGCCGGGCATGGTGGGCAGGTTAAGCTTTTTCGTGAATGCCGGTGTTCGTTTCATCACCGAAATCTGCAAGATGCGCGCCTTCGCCGAGCTTTGGGGCGATATCTGCAGCGACCGCTACAGGGTTGAGGATCCTAAACTCCGCCGCTTCCGTTACGGCGTTCAGGTGAATTCGCTGGGGCTGACCGAGCAGCAGCCGGAAAACAACGTTTACCGCATTCTCCTGGAGACCCTGGCGGTCACGCTCTCGAAATCGGCAAGGGCTAGGGCGGTGCAGCTCCCGGCCTGGAACGAGGCGCTGGGTCTGCCGAGGCCCTGGGACCAGCAATGGAGTCTGCGCCTCCAGCAGATTCTCGCCTATGAAACCGACCTTCTCGACTATGGCGATATCTTCGACGGTTCGCCGGTGATCGAGGCCAAGGTCGAAGCGCTCAAGGCCGACATTCGCCATGAGCTGGAGCAAATCGAACAACTTGGCGGGGTCCTCCCGGCGATCGAAAGCGGCTATCTGAAAGAACGCCTCGTTCTCTCCAACACCGAGCGGTTGGCAAGGATCGCTTCTGGCGAGCAGAAGGTCGTCGGCGTGAACTGCTTCACCGAAAGCGCCCCCTCGCCGCTTACCGAAAGTGGTGATGGCGGCTTTCTTGCGGTCGGCGCCGAAGCCGAAGACGAGCAGATCGAGCGTCTGAAAGCGCATCGAGCCGGCCGGAATGCCGATGACGTAAGTGCAGCCCTGGAGGTCCTGCGCCGTGCGGCCACGGAGGGGCAAAATGTCATGGAGCCCTCCATCGCCTGCGCCCGGGCCGGCGTGACCACCGGCGAATGGGCGGCGACGCTGCGCGAGGTGTTCGGCGAATACCGGGCCCCGACGGGGGTTGGCGGTTCGGTTGCCGTTTACGAAGGCCTGCCCGCTGCGGTCGACATTAGAACCCGGCTCGACGAACTCACCGAACGCCTCGGCCGCCGCCCCAAGATGCTGGTGGGCAAACCCGGCCTGGACGGTCATTCCAACGGCGCCGAACAGATAGCCGTCTGCGCGAGAGATTGCGGCTTCGAGGTGGTCTATGACGGCATCCGCCTGACCCCCGACCGCATTGCCGCGACTGCCCTCGAAGAAGGGGTGCATGTGGTGGGTCTGTCAGTGCTTTCAGGCTCGCACCGGCCGCTGGTGACCGAGCTCATGGAAAAACTGCGGGAACAGGGTCTGAGCGATCTTCCCGTGGTCGTCGGCGGCATCATTCCCCCCGACGATGCCCTGGCACTCGAAGCTCTGGGTGTGGCCAAGGTATTCACCCCGAAGGACTTCGATCTGGCAACGATCATGAGCCAGATCGCTGATTTGATCGACCGGCATGACAAGATGGCCATGACCGCTTGAGGGCATCGTGAGATCGGACCGTTGAACCTTGGAGCCTATAGAGGTTCAGGCCTTCTCTATCTTGATTTGAAACTGCAGGCTTTCTGGCCCGCGGAATTCTGAGAGCGTGGTTCTCGCCTCTCTTTCAGTCGGACAGGCGAAGCCGCAAAGGTCACACGGGCCGGGAAAGGCAGGCTGTCGGAGAGAAAGTGATGTTTGGTGTCGGTTGTCGCCCGCTCCAAGCAATGAGAAGCGAGGCCAATCTGATATGGACCCGCTTCAGATTTAACGCTCAACCTGATCCGGCGGGCATCATTTCATTTAGTCGACAAGGATTGGTGTCAAGCTGATAGCGATGAAGCTGGCTGCTGCAGCGCACTTCCGCATTATCAGATTAAGTCTTAGTCAGCAGCCTGGGCGTAATTCCCGCGATCGCGATTGCTCGAGTTCATCGCAACATCCAAAAGCGCCCGGTTGGCGTCGCGATAGGCGGCACTTGCAGCATCCTGATCGCCCAGGCTCTCAAGGACCTGCCCGAGGTCCAAGAGCACTGCGGCCTCGGCATAGTGATCACCCGTATCTTTGAAGCAATTGCGCGAATTGACATAGAACTCGCGACTCTCGCTCAGGTGACCGCGGGTCTTGGCTGTATGTCCGAGCCGCCTGAGTATTTCGCCCTGCCCGTGCAGATCGCCTCGTTGAGCATAGTGAAGCAAAGCTCGTTCATAGCCGGCGACCTCGTCATCCTGCTCGACAGGGACGGCATGCGGCTTGGCGGCCATTGCGGCGGCTGGAATAGGGGCTTGCGCCGGTGCTTCCTCGGCGAGGCCCTGCTGACGCTGATAGGGCTTGAACGTCAGATCCGCTGGGGCTTCCTCCTGGAAGGCTCCCATCACGAACTCCTCATCAGGCTGGGGAGGCTCTCGAGCGGGATCTCGTGTTTGGCGACTGGGCTTCACGCGTACCGACCGCGGCTCACCCGAGTTCAACAGCACCGCCAGCAGAATACCGCCTGCGACGAAGAAGGCGAGCAGCGCATAATCGCTCACCCTGTCCAGGGTCCACATGAAATGATTGGCTGCAAAGGCACCACCTGCGAGAACGAGGATGAGCAGGGCCCCAATACCGAGCGGCCTGCCGACCGCTTCTTCCAACAAGCTTTTTTCCGGCTGTCTGAAGACATCATGATGCGGGTCGGAATCGACTGGATGCTCAATGTGATTTGAGCGATGACCTAACCGAGACTTCATCAGCTTTGTCTCCCCCAAGACATCACCGCAGATCGCTGCAACGTCGTTTGCGCCGCATCCAAATTAAAGCGTATGACCCCATATGAAAGGTCGACCCCATGACATTTCCAGCGTCGTCTTCGTGCAGCATACCCAGATAAACACGCGTCCAACGCTCTTCATCTCCTTCCGTTTTCAGTTTTTTATACTGTTCGCTTGAAAATTACCACCTTTTGCTGAGAATAGGCGGGTTAAAAGTTTGAAATCAATCGCTTTGTGATCCAATCGTAATTGGGTTCAATTAACGGGATAGGGCTTGGAGACGCGCCTGCTTTCTACCCTGGATCCAAGTCATCATATCGTTATAGACCGCTTCACGCTGCAAATCACGAAGCAGCATATGGTAGCCGTTGGGGTAGCTGATTTCCGTGCGGGACTGGGCTTTCAGCCGCTCGCGCATGGTCGCAAAGGCACCCGGCGGCACCACCTCGTCCTTCTCGCCCAAAAGAATGAGCAGGTCCTGGTCGAGACGATCCAGCGATGCCAGAGCCTCGTCCATCAGCCCGACCAGGCCGGCGATGGCGTCGGTGCGCGTTGCCTTGATGACGAGGGGGTCGGCGCTGTAGGCACGGAGCATATCGATATTGTCGGAAGGCCAGATTTCCAGCCCGCTCCCGGTGAGTTTCCAACCGGGTGCGAAAGTTGAAGCAAACCAAAGCGTGGCACGGTAGAAAAAATTGAGCTGGTCACCACCCCAGACGGCCGGAGCCACTAGGATCAGGCCATCGACCGGCAGCGGCTCGTCCCGGGTTGCTGCAACGATCGTCACCGCTCCACCCATGCTTTCTCCGAGAACATAAAGAGGAGTTTCAGGGTAAATACCCCTGAGATGATTGACAGCCTTGCGAAGATCCGCAATCAGCCAGTCCGTCCCCGGCCAGAGACCGGCGTCGGTGTTGGCACCGAACCCCCGCTGGTCATAGGCATGAACGGCAATATCCCGCTCGCTCGCGAAGGCGGCGAAATCCTGAAAGGCGTTGCTGTAATCGTTAAAGCCGTGCAGCGCCAAAATTGCCGCCTTGGCTGGCCGTTCCGTCTGCCAGTGCCGCCAAGGACTGCTCATGGGCGCATTCTCGATCACACCTGGTTCTGTCGAGGGCGTGCATGCGCCGACAGTCAGGGCAAGCAGCAGCCAGTATAGAGTTCCATGGATCGTCCTGATCATCCAACCGCCGCATTGTGAGCAGGTTCGGGTTCCGGCAGGCCGATCGATTGCCAGACATCCGCCGGCTGCTTGCCGGAGTGGCGAAGCGTGCGGAGTGTAATCGCACGGTTGCGCTTGGCAAGGCGCAGCCCGGTCGAGTCGGCGATCAGATTGTGGTGATAGTAGCGCGGCGTCGGCAGTCCGAGAAGGCCCTGGAGCAAGCGATGGATGTGGGTCGCATGGAACAGATCCTCTCCACGGGTGACGAGCGTAACACCCTGCAGCGCATCATCAATGGTGACCGCGAGATGGTAGCTGGTGGGCACGTCCTTTCGCGCAAGAACGACATCGCCAAGCGAGGCGGCATCGGCCGGAACGTCGCCGACTCTGAGGTCTTTCCAAGTCAGCGGACCGGTCAGGTCGAGGGCGCGGGCGACGTCGAGACGAAGGGCATAAGGCTGGTTCGCCTGCATGCGCCGAAGCCGCTCGTCGACATCCAGGCTTCGACAAATACCCGGGTAAAGCGCCTCGCCCGATGGCCCGTGCGGCGCCCGCCCGGCATCGGAAATTTCGGCCCTGATCTGCCGTCTGGTGCAAAAGCAGGGGTAGAGAACGCCCAATCGATCCAGCCGGTCGAGCGCATCGGCATAGCCTTGCATGTGATCGGACTGGCGAAAAGGCTCAAGGTCCCAGTGCAGCCCGAGCCAGGCAAGGTCGTCATAGATGCCCTGCTCGAATTCAGGACGGCAGCGGCCGATGTCTATATCTTCAATTCTAAGCTGAAAGCGCCCGCTACTCGCCTTGGCTGCCTCCCAGGCAAGCAAAGCGGAGTAGGCATGTCCGAGGTGAAGATAGCCGGACGGAGTCGGCGCAAACCGGGTAACGGCAGGCGGCTCACCCGGTTCCGGCAGGGGAAGAAAATCTGAACCCTTGATCATAAAATCGTCACCACATGAACCAAAGCTTGCGAACGAACAGGCAACGCGATCATTATCCCGCCAAGCTCCTTCGGGGCAAGGTTATGTTTGTTGAAGAGGGCGGGCTGAACCGTTCATGAACGCTGAGGAGATAAAATGACAGAACTTTCAGGCCCAAGCGCACCACCGGCTTCCGGCGGTCCACCGCGACAGTTGATCATCCTGCTACACGGCGTCGGTGCCGATGGCAATGATCTGATCAATTTGTCGCAGACCATGGGCCAGAAGCTTCCCCATGCCCGCTTCGTCGCCCCGAACGGTCCGGAACCCTGCGACATGGCACCGATGGGCTATCAATGGTTCTCGCTCCAGGACCGCAATCCCGCCAATATGTTGAGCGGTATTCAGCGATCGGCCCCGCTCCTGAATGCATTCATTGATGCCGAACTCGACAAGGCCGGTCTTGATGACAGAAAGCTAGCTCTGCTCGGTTTTTCCCAGGGCACGATGATGTCACTCTATATAGCGCCAAGACGACCGAAGCAGATGGCCGGCGTGCTCGGCTATTCCGGCGCGCTTATCGGTGGCGACACCCTTGCAAGCGAAGCGTTGAGCAAACCGCCGATCTTCCTGATTCACGGCGATGCCGACCCGGTCGTGCCCGTCCAGGCGATGCATGCCGCCACGGCCGATCTCCAATCCGCGGAAATCCCCGTCCAATGGAGCGTGCGCCCCAACCTTCCCCACGGCATCGATCCCGAGGGGATGGCATATGGTGCTGATTTTCTCGGAAGTGTGCTCGGGAATGACGGGGCTATAACAGCTTGATTTCGCTAGACTTGGGAAACGTCAGTTCTTGTCCTTGTCAAAATAACGGTGGGTTTCGTCATCAAGGCAGGGATAACGGCTGACATTTAAGGATACATCCACCCCCATCATAACCCAATGGAATGCCGCGGGCTGAGCATCCTGCCCTAAGGCTCCATACGCTCCTGCCCCAGCTATGAAAGCCCGATCATCAGAACAACGCTGGCTTGGCCGCGTGCTATTGGAAGCGCGCGCCTAAGGCAAGCTCATGCCGAATGGTGGTCTCACGCAATGGCTGAGGTACCGAGTGATCAGTTTTATCGATGACGAGACTATCGAAGCCTTGTGGCACTTGTTTTCTATTGACCTGAATAGCGGGACCAATTGTTCGATAGGGACTTTTAATGCACGTCGATCATCGGGCGACAATGTTCCTTTCCATTTTCATGCCCCGCAACTGCCTCCCCGGCTGCAACGACGCTCGTTCTTGGCGGAAGGTCAGGACTCCAAATCCAGGAATCGAGGAAGCTGTCATCATCAATGATGGCATCATCAAGCTCACTCTTCTTCGCAACGACCTCGGCAAGCGCGGCGATCACTTTGATGTCATAGCGGGCATGATTGTTGGCTAGATAATAGAGCGCATTCCCGGCGCTTAGGCGATCACGGTAGGAACGAGGAGCCGTTCGTGCGCAGAAGACATCACTGGCAGCGAGAATTCGCCCGGGCAAACCGATCTCGGCACCGGCCAGACCGTTTGGATAGCCGCTCCCATCGAGGCGTTCATGCATTTGCTGCAAGATATCAACGACGGGAAAACCAAAGTCTATTCGTTCGAGTATGCTGACGGCGTGGTCGATATGGCCGCGCATAGTCTCGGTTTCAGCGTGGTCATGCCGGCCAGGCTTGACGAGGATCTTGTTGGAAATGAATATTTTTCCGATTTGCGACAAAGAAGCGGCCAAGGCCAGCCCGGTCAGCTCACTATCCTCAAGAGTAAGCTTTCGGCCCAAGGCAATGGCATAGCTGCGAAGACGACGTGTATGCCCAAGCAGGAAGGGGTCACAACGTTCGACGGCGTGAACCAGCGCGTCAATGGTTTCCGATAGAGCCCGAATACGCTGTTGTCGTTGCTCGACCAATTTGGTTTGATCCCGCATGACGGTTACGGAACCGATGGATTGGCCATGCTGATCTCGAAGATCAGAGGCGGACATAGCGATGAAATGATTCCGATCGTCGATATTCACAATATCGAAAGGTTCATTGTCGACCACGCCGTCCAGTGTATCTGCCGATGATACGCGTGATCGAAAACGCAGGACATCATTTACGTTCCGGCCAACGATCTCGGATTCCGGAAGGCCGAGTGCGGTCGCGAAGGCGGGATTGGCGTAGAGATATCGGCCCTCTTTACTGCTGACTGCGAGCCAGTCACTAATCGAGTTGGTGATGGCCGCCAGAAAGCCGCGTTGTTGATCGATGTGCTTTAGGAGTGATTTGTGGAGAGAGACACGTTCTTGATGATGAATGCTGATCTTGCGCCACCAAAAGGCAGCGAAGCCTGCACCGAAGACCAAAACGACAATAAAGGCGATCGCAGTTGCGGCAAGAGCGAAGCTTTCCACCGAAGCCAGGACCGCTTGCGATTCGACGGCATGGACAATTGTCCAGTTGGTTCCGGCAATCGATTCACCCAGTGAGTAATACCATCGACCATTGCGGCCAGGCCATCGGCCAAATCGAGCATTTTGCTCAATAGAGTAATTGTCATCCAGGTGCGATACGGCAATATCATCTCCTGATGCTGCAAGGCTAATTTTCTCGACAGCACCGCTCCTTTGTTGAACTAGAGATAAAGACTCCTCCCCCTTTCTTGATGGGGGCACCTCCAACACACGACGTAGGATGTCATTGACCGGCAATATCAGCGCTAGAATGAGGGCTCCACTGTGTTCAGTTTCATCAGAGGACTGAGATTTTGGCAGTGGAATCAGCACATCAATGAAGAGATCTCGGCTGTTTTTGCCAATCGATCGGATGGGAAAAACAACGCTTTTCCAGCCGACAGGCAGCTCATTTAACTTTGTCAGGACAGCCGAAACGTTAAGAGCAGGCCCGGAACTGCTTAGAAGAAGGCGGCCTTTCTGATCGATCACCGCTGCCCGTGCAAGATCATTCTGTTCAACGAAAGCCGCCATCAGTGTCTGGAAATAAGGTTGTTGATCCAGAAGCAGCCGTGGTGGTGGACGACCTGCGGGGTTTAGGGCCATTTCGCTGGCGAATAACCGGACCAATTCGGACTCGGTCAAACGCCGGCTTGCCTGGAGACGGCTTTCTATCCACAGCTTTAAAACTTGGCCTCTGTCAATCACCGACTGTTCAAGCCTTGTTTGCTCCGCAGCGAGTGTTGACGCCTTTTTCTCGTTATATGCGGTGATGACGAGGCCTGCAGCGATCAAGGCGATCGACAGGAGAACGAATATGCCGAGACTTGCCCATTGTTTGCGATCGGGAGGTGCGGGCGGCTCGATGTCATCCAGCCCCATGGCATTCCAGTCGGCGAAACGGCTTAAAGTCCGCTCATCGGGAACCGCCTTGGGACCTGCATCAAGAGCTTTGGCGGAAGCAACATAGCCGTTACCTGGATTCGCACTCAGTGCATCCGGATTTGACGCTTGCGCTTTTTTATCGCCATTTCGCATGAGTTGATCTGACATGCCCAGCTGAATGTTGATATCGGCAGCAGTCTTTGCGTTGATCGTTATCGGATGTTTACCAATGGAAACTTAAACAAAGGTTAACGACGCTCAAGGCGCATCACATAACCGATAACCTCCGCAACAGCTTGATAATGCTCGGGAAGGATCTCGTCACCAAGCTCGACCGAAGCTGAAAGAGCGCGTGCCAGCGGTGGATTCTCGACGACTGGCACATCATGCTCTTTTGCAAGATCCCTAATTCTGAACGCGAGTGAGTCGACGCCCTTAGCAACCACTCTCGGCGCGGCCATGCCATCGGCATCGTACAACAGCGCAACGGCAAAATGCGTCGGGTTGGTTACCACCACCGTTGCGCTCGGAACCTCCGCCATCATCCGCTGGCGGGCACGCTCGGCACGCAAGCCTTTGAGTTTGGCTTTAACGTGGGGATCACCTTCGGTCTGTTTATATTCGTCCATCAAATCCTTTCTGGACATTCTCAACTGTTTTTGGTGCTCGAACCGCTGATACACGAGGTCGAGTAGCGCGATCAAAAGGACCAGAACGGCGATGCCCACAAGCAGTTTGACGGTGAGATCCTGCAACATCACCGTCGTGCCGATGATTTGCACATCCGCGGTTTGGATGATCGCAGCTGCCTCCGGCCAGAGCAGGACGACCGCGGCAGCACCAATCAGGCTGATCTTGAAGAGGCCTTTGATGAACTCGACAAACGACTTCAGCGAGAAGATGCGCTTGGCGCCGCTAATCGGCGATAGTTTCTCGAGTTTCGGTTTGAGCGGCTCGGCGCTGACCACGATCCCATTCTGGATGAGGCTTGCAGCGATGGCTGCACCTGCGAACAGCAGCGCCGGAAGCGCGAGGGCATAGCCGACATCCTGCAGCAGGCTGACGGCAAGATTTTGGAGATCAGGCGTCGTGATGGGAAACTGCTCAGGCGTCTGCAGGAACGGGATCAGCGCTAAAGTCAGGTCTTCCGCGATGGAAGGGGACAGCAGGGCGACAAAGGCAGCAGCCGCCGTAATCATCAACGCATTGTTGAGTTCGCGTGATGTGGCGACCTGACCTTTTTTCCGTGCTTCGTCTAATTTTCGTTGTGTTGGTTCTTCTGTTTTTTGTGATTGGTCTTGGTCCTCCGCCATGCCGGTTCACCCTCCCAATGTCAGCATGCCGTATTCGGCATCGAGGAAGGTGAAGAACACCAAGAGACCGCCTGCAAATGACAACATCAGTGTTGCAAACGCCAGCAGCAGCTGAAGCGGCAGAGCGATAAAGAACACTTGAAATGTCGGCATCAGCCGATTGAGGACACCCATCGCCAGATTGGTGAGAAGGCCGACAAGGAGAAGCGGTGCAGAAATTTGAACACCGAGATCAAAGCCTTTTTGAACCATATCGGTAACGAACGCCGCCATATCTTCGATCGGCAGCGGCGCGCCTGCATTCAGCTGATCGTAGCTGCCGGCAATGCCTCGCAGTAACATGTGATGGCCGTCAGTCACGAACAACAGGACCATGGCCGTCGTCGTCAGAAAGTTTCCGGGAAGCGTGCCTTGCGTCGATTGGCTGGGATCGAAAACCGATGCCGTGGCCAGCCCTGACTGGGCAGCAATCGTGCTGCCCGCAATATGCAGGGTGGCGAACATGATCCTGGTTGCAGCCCCAATGAAGAGGCCAAGACAGGCTTCCTTGGCAACCAGAAGCAAGAGATCCGCCATACCTGCGGGTAAACCGGGCAGGGTTGGCCCCAGTGGGCCTGCCAAGATGATGCTTAAAGTGATCGCCAGCAGCAATCGCGACCGGCTTAAGACATAGACCTCCGCGAAGCCAGGCATGAGAACAAGAACCGCACCAATTCTGACAAAGAGAAGAAAAATGCCGAACAGCTCATGTGCGATCGCCGCTGTGGACATTGCGTCTAGCCCAGCATGGCGATCTGGCGGAACAGGCTTTCACCGAACGCGATCAGCGTGTTGGTCATGAATGGTAAGGACAGGAGAACGGTCACGAAGATGGCCAAGACTTTGGGAACGAAGGAAAGGGTCATTTCCTGCATTTGGGTGAGCGCCTGGATCAAGGCGATTGCGACGCCGACGAGAAGCGCCACGATCATGATCGGGGCGCCGATCTTGATCATCACCAGGATCGATTCCCGGGCGAGGTCTAGAACGTGATCAGCGTTCACGTCGGACCACGATACAAACGAGACATGAGATCAGATCGGCATCCGCATGATTTCCTGATAAGCGGAGATCACACGATCACGAATGGAAACGACGGTTTGCAAGCTAATTTCGGCCGCATTTACGGCTTCGACCACATCCTGCAGATCAACTTTGCCTGAGGCTGCCTGGATGCTCGTGGCCTCGCTGGCTCTCCCGGCTTCAACGGCATCGCTAACCGTTTCTGCCAAAAGTTGACTGAACTTGGGTGCAGGCGAATGATCGGCAGGACTGGCGCCTGCTTGCTTGAGCCTAGCCGCTTCTGCATAGGCGTTAAGAGCCGGATTGGCTGCGATAGGGGGAGGCGCCATGTCGTCAAGCTCCTGCCGTTGTCTTATCAAACGAGAAAATCATGGCCTTAGCGAAGCAGGTCCAAGGTCCGCTGGATCATAGATCGAGCCATGGACAAGGTATTCAGATTGGCCTCGAAGGATCGCTGCGCCTCGCGCATATCGGCAACCTCCAAGAGCGAATTCACATTTGGCTTTTTGATATAGCCATCAGGATCCGCAGCGGGATGGCCAGGCTCGTAATGCAGGGGAAAATCGCTTGGATCGACGCCAGTTCGGGCAACTTTGACGACCTCGACCCCAAGCTTGCGATCAAGGACATTTTTGAACGTAATCGTCTGACGCCGATAGGGATCATCACCTGGCGCCAGGCCGGTGGAATTGGCATTGGCAAGATTTTGCGCGACGAGACGCAATCGTGTTCCCTGCACTTTCATGCCGGCGGCGGCGACATGCATGGCATCATTGAGATCCATAACGCATCCTTTTCAGCGAGTTAGGTGGAATAGGAGAGCCGTCAGCCACCTGTCGTTCCGAGGGCTATCTTGAACATGCCGATATATTTTCGATAAATGTTGCTGGCCAGCTGATGATCGAGGGCGGTTTGCCCCACCTTTGCCGTCTGTTCTTCCAGGATCACCGCATTGCCATCAGGTGAAACCTCATAAGGAAGTCGCTGCTCTCTGCCTGCCAGGCTTAGCTTGGCGCCCATTTTGCCATCAATATGCCCCTGATCCGTTTTATTGACGGCAAGTCTCGTAGGACGGCCGGCAAAGCCCTGGGCGAGGCGGAGAAAGTCCTTGGCCTGGAGGTCTTTGGGCTGATAGTCAGGCGTGTCTGCATTGGCGATGTTCTGAGCAAGCACCCCTTGGCGCTGTGAGAGCCAACCAATTCTGGCGGACAATAATCTGAAGAGTGGTGCGTCGGTGGGACCCATGGTGACTGTGGCCTCCAGCTATGACCGGATCAAAACCTCTGTCGTCATCGAGACTGCCAACCTCCACTGCGGCGGCATTTGGTTTCGACAGCCATTGCAGGCTAAGCCAACTGAGGTTAACAAGCGGTTAAGCGGCGTCGTCGATTGTCGCATCTATGGGAGGAATCATCACATT
Source organism: Geminicoccaceae bacterium (assembly GCA_965204405.1). GTDB lineage: Bacteria > Pseudomonadota > Alphaproteobacteria > Geminicoccales > Geminicoccaceae > JANQPX01. The sequence goes on along the minus strand of CBDBEN010000005.1, from coordinate 229,041 downwards.
GATACGCTGAAGAGGTGCCTATGCTCTATTTGAACCGCAAACCGGGCGACGCCGTCGTGATCAATCACACGATCGAGGTGAAGGTGATCGAGGTTCGGGGCAAGACGGTCAAGCTCGGCTTCGCCTTTCCGCCGGACGCCTCGGTTCTGAGAGGTGAGGTCTTCGAGCAGATCAAGGAAGCGAACCAGAGCGCCGTCGATGCGGTCCGTGTGATCGGGGATCTTGGACAGCAGCAGGAACCAGCTGGAGAGACGGTGCCGTTGAAGAAGAAACCGGCATCATGACATGACGGACATGCGCACACCAACTATCGGCCTGATCATGGGCAGCCAGTCGGATTGGGCGACGATGCGCCATGGAAGCGCCGTCCTCGATCAGCTCGAGATAGGCCACGAGCGGCGCATCGTGTCGGCGCATCGAACGCCGGATCGCCTGGTTGATTATGCCAGATCCGCCGCTGAACGGGGACTCCAGGTCATCATTGCGGGTGCCGGCGGCGCAGCGCATTTGCCGGGCATGGTGGCGGCAATGACGCCACTTCCCGTCCTTGGGGTTCCGGTGGAGAGCAAAGCGCTGTCCGGCATGGACAGCCTGCTCTCGATCGTACAGATGCCGGGCGGCGTTCCGGTAGGCACCTTGGCCATCGGGAAAGCTGGCGCGATCAATGCCTGCCTGCTGGGTGCTTCGATTGTTGCCCTTAAAGATCCGGATGTTGCTGAAAGACTAGTCAGATGGCGTGCCGAACAGACGGCGGCGGTTGCCGAGGCGCCTGTCGACCCAGACGATGAGGAAAGCCGATGACCTTCGCGCCCAACAGCACGATCGGCATCGTCGGTGGCGGGCAACTGGGGCGCATGCTGGCGCTTGCGGCGGCAAGGCTCGGCTATCGGACTCACATTTTTACCGATCAAGCCGATAGTTCCGCAGCCCAGGTCAGCAACCGCGTGACGGTCGCCGGTTACGACGATGGCGAGGCACTCTCCGAGTTCGCCGACAGTTGTGATGTCGTCACCATCGAGTTCGAAAATCTGCCCGTAGAGGGCTTGCGTCGGATTTCGTCCTTTCGGCCTGTGCACCCTTCTCCGGACGTGCTGGCGATTTGTCAGGATCGCCTGCTGGAAAAGCAGTTCCTGTCAAAGCTGGAGATACCGGTTGCGCCCTTTGCCGGCATTGAGTGTGCCGATGATCTGGCAGCGGCCTGCCCGAAGATCGGGGGGCCTTCAGTTCTGAAGTCCAGGCGCATGGGCTATGACGGCAAGGGACAGATCAGGCTGAACGTGGGCGACGACGCAGCTTCCATCTGGGCGGAACTCGGCGCTGCCGAAGCCGTGCTCGAACGTTGGATCACCTTTGAGCGCGAGATTTCGGTAATCACCGCACGCAATGCGGAAGGCCGTAAAGCCAGCTACGTTCCGGTGGAGAACCACCACGAAAACCACATTCTCGCCAAGACGATCGCACCGGCGCCGATCAGCGCTGATCAGGCGCACGATGCCATGGCGCTGGCCGAGAAAATTGCCGATGGCCTCGATCTCGTCGGTTTGCTAGCCGTCGAGATGTTTCAACTTGCAGACGGCCGGATCCTGGTGAACGAATTAGCACCGCGGCCTCACAATTCCGGCCATTGGTCCATCGATGCCTGCATCGTCAGTCAATTCGAGCAGGCCGTAAGAGCGATCACCGGCTTGCCGCTCGGCCCGACGGAGCGCTTTGCCGACGCTGAAATGGACAACCTCCTGGGTAATGCGGTCGATGATTGGCCGGAGCTCGTTCGAAGGCCCGATGCGAGACTGCATCTTTACGGCAAGACGCCGGTGCGGCCGGGACGGAAGCATGGTCATGTGACAACGCTCAACTTCAATCGCTATCGCTGACTTTTTTCGAGTTCGGGATGACCAGAAGAGATAGAGAGCCAGCGCTCACGGAGTGATGACCATACCGTCGACCGCTGGCTCGACTCCGTCAGGCAGACGCGAGGCCAGGTCGGAAAAATCCAGCTCATGATTCATATGTGTGAGGATCGTCCGTCCTGGCTTTAGTCGTTCGATCCAGGAGAGCACCATCTCCAGATGCGCATGGCTGGGATGGGGCTTGTAGCGAAGACAGTCGACGATCCAGACATCCAGGCCTTCGAGAGCGGCAAGAGCAGTCTCGCTTAATCCGTTCACGTCGGGCGAATAGGCAAAGCCGCCGACACGAAAACCCCAGCTCGGACTGCGGCCGTGCTGCTGCTCGATCGGCCGTACCAGAAGGTCGCCGACCATGAAGGGACCATCCATCGCAATCGGCTTCAGGCAGGGACGCCACCAGCCTTTCTCCGGTACGGGCGGCTGGAAGGCATAGTCGAACCGGCTCCTGATCTTTTCCAGCACCTGCGCATCGCTGATGGCATCGATTGGCCGGTCCATGACGTTGTTGAGGCTTCGGAGATCGTCCAGCCCATTAACGTGATCGGCATGGGCGTGGGTGTAGAGCACGGCATCGACGCGATCGATCCCCGCTTCGATGCATTGCAGGCGAAGCTCCGGCGGCGTGTCCACGAGAATGGTGGTTTCTTCGCTTTGGATCGTGATCGCACAGCGCCGCCGTTTGTTCCTTGGATCGTCGGAAAGACAAATATCGCACTTGCACCCGATCATCGGCACCCCTGACGACGTCCCACACCCAAGGATGCAAACCTGCATCACGGCTTACTTTTTATATTGATGCTGGTGGGTCTAGGCATCAGGGCGTTTTGCCCTACTGAATAGGCGGAAAAAATTGTCGGTGGTCACCCGTTCGACCTCGGCGGGGTCAACTTGTTTCACCGCGGCGAGTTTCGCCGCGATGTGGGGGATGTAGCAGGGCTCGTTGGTTTTTATTTTGCGAAAGGGAGCCGGCGTAAGATACGGAGAGTCGGTTTCCAGGAGCAGCCGGTCGAGTGGGATTTTTTTGACGGTTTCCCGAACCTCGTCGGATCGTGCGAAGGTCAGGATCCCGCCGAGGCCCAGATAAAAGCCGAGTTCGACCGCAGCAAAACCAAGCTCCGGGCTGGAGCTGTAGCAATGGATGACCGCCTCATAGCGCCCCTTCTCCAGCTCGTCCTTCATGATCGAGAGCGTGTCGTCGTCGGCAGCCCTGGTATGCACGATCAGAGGCAGGCCGCTTTGTCTTGCCGCCTCGATATGAGCGCGAAAACCTCTGGCCTGGTTCTCCGGCGTGCTGTTGCTGTAGTGATAGTCCAGCCCCGCCTCGCCGATCCCGACCACCTTCGGGTGGTCCGCATATCTCAGCAACGCCTCGGGGCCATCCGGCCCTTCCTGGTCGGCGCGGTGGGGGTGGACGCCGACCGAGCACCAGATGTTCGGATGCTCTTCGGCAATCGCCAGAACGTTCGGGAAGGTTGACAGCTTCGTGCCGATGGTCTGCATCACCCTAACGCCGGCCTCTTCCGCGCGCGCCAGTACGCCGTCCCGATCCTCGGCAAGTTGCGGAAAGTCCAGATGACAGTGACTGTCGACTAGCATGGCGTAACCAAGAGCATCAGGCCGCTTCGTCCACATGGCGCGGGAAGACGCCGGCGGGCTTGGGCAGATCCGTACCGGGCTCCAGTCCACCCCGCTCCGCCGCAAAAAAGTCCAGTGTCCGGCTGCTAGCCGGCACGGCAAGCTGGTCCAGAATCTTTTCCGAAGCCAGGGGCATGAACGCCTGGGTCAGCAGCGCCAGGCGCCTGATGGTCTCGGCAAGATGATAAAGCACGGACGCCATGCGCGGCGGGTCGTTCTTTCGCAGCGCCCAGGGTGCTTGTGCATCGACATAGCGATTGGCCGCGCCCACCACATCGAAAATCGCTTCCAGAGCCTTGTGCAGTGCTTGGCGCTCCATCTCGTTCCTCACCTTGCCCAGCAGCGCATCGGTTTCGGCGTTCAGCGCCGTATCATCCGCATTCACCTCGCCAGATGCCGGCTGCGGCACCCTGCCGCCGCAGTTCTTGGCGATCATGGAGAGGACACGCTGGCAAAGGTTACCGTAATCATTGGCAAGATCGCTGTTGATACGATTGACCATGGCGGTGCGCGAAAAATCGCCGTCATTGCCGAACGGCACTTCACGCAGGAGGAAGTAGCGAAGCTGGTCGAGGCCGTAAGTCTCGATCAGTTCATAGGGATCGAGGGCGTTGTTGAGGGATTTCGACATTTTTTCGCCCTCGATGGTCCACCAGCCATGGGCGAAGACGCGCTTGGGCGGCTCCAACCCGGCGGCCAGCAGGAAGGCAGGCCAGAAGACGGCATGAAAACGCAGGATATCCTTACCGATCACATGCACATCCGCCGGCCAGAATCTCTTGTAATTTTCCGCATTCTCGTCGGGGTAGCCGAGGGCGGTCATGTAGTTGGTCAGCGCATCGAGCCAGACATAGACGACGTGGTCCGGATCGTCCGGCACCGGAATGCCCCAGGTGAAGCTGGTGCGCGAGATCGAAAGATCCTGCAGGCCGCCCTTCACGAAGCTGATCACCTCGTTCCGCCGGCTTTTCGGCGCGATGAAGTCCGGGTTTTTCTCATAAAAGTCGAGGAGCTTCTCCTGCCAGGCGGACAGCCGAAAGAAATAGCTGGGCTCCTCGACCCACTCCACCGGCGCGCCGGTCGGCGCCTTGCCGTCCACCAGCTCGCTTTCGGTATAGAAGGCCTCGTCGCGCACAGCGTACCAGCCGGCATAGCCGCCGAGATAGATTTCGCCCGCCTCCGCCAGCTTTCGCCAAAGCGCCTGTACGCCAATCTTGTGACGCTCTTCGGTGGTGCGGATGAAATCGTCATGGGAAACGCCCATGCGCTCGGCCAGCTCGCGAAAACGCTGCGACAGCTCGTCGGTGAACGCTTGCGGCTCGATCCCCCTGCCCTCGGCTGCCTTCTCGACCTTCTGACCATGCTCGTCGGTGCCGGTCAGGAGCCTCGCCGTCTTGCCGTCAAGGCGTGCAAAACGCACCATCGCATCGCAGGCCAGCGTCGTGTAGGCGTGCCCGATATGAGGCACGTCGTTGACGTAATAGATCGGCGTCGTGACGTAGAATGTGTCAGCCGACGGCATGACGTTCTCCTAGTAACGTGCCGCCCAGAGATGATGTCGTTGCTTGAAAAGGCGAGGTCGGCTTCGATGGCGCCGCCATGGCAGCCAGGATCTGGGCAAGCGCTTGGGTGTGGTCGAGATTGAGCCCATCGACGGCAGCCGACAGACGGCCAGTTTTCTCCCATAACGATGCCCAGCAATCAAGGGGTTGTCGCGCCGCGAGGCGGCCAAGCGGCAGGGCTTCCTCGGCAAAGAGCGGCGGTCCCAGCCGATCGGTGGCATGGGCGACGATGCGGCCGAAGACGGTTTGCAGAAGATCGAGCGTTCGGGGAAAGCCGTCCTTGGCGCTTTGCTTGGCAAGGCTGGCGGCGAGATCGTCGAGGTCGAGCGCTGACGCAGGCTCGGCCGCAATGGTTCGAACCACACGCTCATAGGTCGAGAGCCAATCGCTGCCGGCAAGTTCCAGGGCGCGGCCGAGGCTGCCTTTAGCCAGGGTCGCAATCGCCTGGAGCGCTTCAGGTGCCAGATCCGTGCCGTAGCGGGCGAGCAGATCCAGAAGCCTCGCCTGATCCAGGCCCCGAAGCGCCAGCTTGGCGCAGCGGGAGCGAAGGGTTGCCGCAACCTGACCGGGACGGTGGCTGATCAGAATCAAAAGGGCGCCGGCCGGCGGTTCTTCAAGCGGCTTCAACAGCGCATTAGCGGCATTGCGGTTCATCTGCTCCGCACCATCGACGATGAGCACGCGGTGATCGGCAATGGCCGGTGTGCGGTGCAGATTGGCGGCGACTTCGCGCACCCGATCGACAGGAATGGCTGATTTGATCTTGCCTGTTTTGGGATCTCTTTCGGCCTCGATGATCTTGAGATCCGGATGGTGACGGCCTGCCACCTGCTGAAAAACGGGATGATCGGAAGCAACCGCAAGCCCGGCGCCGGCAGCATCCGGCCCCGCCAGCAAAGCGCGGGCGAAACGGTAGGCAAGCGTCGCCTTGCCGATGCCGCGACGGCCGTAGATCAGCCAGCCATGGTGAAGCCTGGCCGACGCCATGGCCTGTTCCAGGGAAGCGACGGCTTCCTCGTGGCCGAAGAGATCCGGGTTGGCGGCGGGTTCCAATAGCGTGTCGGGCGTTGCCATGGTCAAGCCGCGCCTACAGACTGGAGAGCAAAGCGTTTGCTGACTGCTTGCTCAATATCCTTGCCGACCTCATTTTCCCCATGGCTGGCGTCGATCACGACGAAGCGCCCGGGCTCATCGGCGGCAAGCTCGAGAAAGCCTGCGCGGACCTTCTTATGAAATTCGGTGACCATTTGATCGAAACGGTTGATCTCGCCGCTTCCCCGGCGTCGGGCAAGCCCTGTCTCGACGGGCACGTCCAGGAGCAGCGTCAGATCAGGGGCCAGACCATCGAAGATGGTTGCATGCAGACGATTGATCAAATCGAGACCCAGCGTGCCGGCGATGCCCTGATAGACTCTGGTGGAATCGATGAAACGGTCACAGAGAACCCACCGCCCTTCGGCAAGCGCGGGCTTGATCAGCCTTGAAACGTGGTCGTGCCGGGCAGCAAGGAACAACAAGGCTTCGGTGAGCGGTGACCAACGGTCCGCGGCTCCCTCGGTCACCAGGCTGCGGATCGCCTCGGCACCGTCAGTGCCGCCCGGTTCCCTCGTAGTAACCACTTCGATCCCGCGCTCGGCGAGCCTTGCGGCGAGATGACGGATTTGCGTGGACTTGCCGCCACCTTCACCGCCTTCGAAGGTGATCAATCTTCCGGGGCTGGACATCTGGACGTCGAACTTTCAAGCAGCCTTCGATCTCTAGGATCAGGAAGGCCCGAAGATAAGATATTCGAGCGCGCCGGTCACCCGTCCAACGAAATCGGCCTTCGCGACACCGGCACCAGCGAGAACCGGAACGTCCTCCATGGCAATGCCGGGCGCTTCGATTCTCATCCTGGCCACTTCCGCCCCTTCCTGGATCGGCGCAGGGATTGGGGTGTCGTAGATCAGCTTGATCTCCATCTTGCGGCGCGCATCATCGGTCAGGCTGAGCTTGATATCGCGATCGACCACCAGAGGCACGGTCAGTTCCTTGCCGAGCCACACATTGGCATGGTCGATCGTCTGGCCCTTGGTCATCAACGGGTAATTTCGAAAGCGCCGGAAACCGTATTCGAGCAGGCGCTCATTCTCCGAGGCGCGAGCCTGTGCCGACGGCAGCCCCATGGCGACCGAAACGAGCCGGCGCTCGTCGCGGATTGCCGATGCGACCAGACCGTAGCCCGATTCATCCGTATGGCCGGTCTTCAGGCCATCGGCACCGGGAACGCGGCCGAGCAGCAGATTACGATTGGGCTGGCGAATGTCGCTATATATGAAATCGCGCTCGGCGAACATGTAGTACTGGTCGGGGAAGTCCTCGATCAGGCGCTTTGCGAGCGTCGCCAGATCCCGCGCGGTCATCAGATGTTCGGGATGGGGCCAGCCGCTGGCATTGGCGAAATGGCTGTTCAGAAGACCGATCTCTCGCCCCTTAGCGGTCATGTCCTCGGAGAACTGATCTTCGCTGCCCGACAGTCCCTCGGCTACGACGATGCAGGCGTCATTGCCGGAGAGAATGATGATGCCGCGCAGCAGATCATCGACACGAGCCCGCTTGCCTACCTCGACGAACATCTTGGACCCACCCTTCTTCCAGGCCTTTTTGCTGACCGGAAGGGTGTCGTCCATCTTCAGGCGGCCCTGCTTGATCTGCTCAAGGACCATATAGGTGGTCATCAGCTTGCTCATGGAGGCAGGCGGAAGCTGCAGGTCCGGGTTTTTCTCGAACAGCACCTGGCCGGTTTCCATATCCAGCAGGATCGCCGCCTGCGCCTCGGTTTCAAAGGCCCGAGCCTTGGAACCGGGACATATCGAGCAAGACACAATGGTAAGGAGAACAAGAAAGTGCCGGACGCACAGTCGAAAGATCATCAATGCATCACCAATTGATCGAGAGGTTCAAGATCACCGCTGCGTTCTGATCTTGGGGGTGCTCGATTGTCAAGGCCGAAGGCCGCTCAAGCACTTTCAACCAAGTGCCCTTAGGCCGAAACTCTAACCCCGTTGGATCAGATCGGCGAGTTCGCCCACGGTCAGGGCGAAATAGGTCGATCGGTTCCAGTCCATCAAGACCCGAAAATTGTTGTAGACGAGATAGGCCGGCCCCTTGCCGTCGTCAGTTTGCAAAAGAGATGCATCGAGAGCAACGTTCGGCAGAGCCTGACCGTTGGTCCGGCGGACACCCAGGGATTGCCATTCCGGCAAAGGTTTGACGACCTTCAGCGCGGCCTTGCTGGATTGCGGCGTCTTCGGGGACGCGGCCAGCTTCACCTGGCGGCCCCACGTATGACGGTCGTTCCAGCCGGAGCCGGCGAGATAATTGGCGATCGACGCGAAGATGTCGGGGAGGCTGTTCCAGATATCACGCTTGCCGTCACCGTCGAAATCGACGGCGAAACGGAGGAAGCTGGACGGCATGAACTGGCTCTGGCCCATCGCGCCCGCCCAGGAGCCCTGCATCTTCTCGGGGCTGATATGGCCTTCATCGAGGATGCGAAGTGCTGCCATCAGCTCGCTGCGAAAGAACTTGGCGCGCCTGCCGTCATGGGCAAGTGTCGCAAGAGCGGCAACCACGCCATGTCCACCTTGAAAACCGCCATAATTGGTCTCGATCCCCCAAAGGGCGACAATGAAACGGGGCTGAACGCCGTATTCCTTGGCGACTTTCTTGAGAAGCGTTTGGTGCTTCCTGTAGAGGACCTGGCCTTTTTCTACCCGTGACGTTGCCAGAACTTTCTTATTGTATTCCTGGAAGGTCAGCCTGCCTTCCGGCTGGCGGCGATCGAGCTCGATGACTTTTGGAATAGGTTTCAGACCATCGAGCGCTGCCGCGATGATGCCTGGCGAAATACCGGCTTCCTCTGCTTCGATCCGGAGATCCGCCAGCCAATCGTCGAAGGGTTCATCGCTAGCCGCGAGGCCGTCGTCCGCACCAGCGAGATAGGCAAAAATCAGTGCAATCAACCCTGGAAACAACAAGCCTTTCATGCGCAGCATCGCAAACCAGCTCCTCGATTGAAAAAAACCATGAGTAGCAGAAGAGCCGCAACAATCAACAATAACAGGAGCGTTACACCTGGAAACATGAATGAGTCCGGCAACGCTGCGCACGGCCCTCTTTCCCGACAAGGCGTGACGTCGTCATAACGGGAGCAATAGGTCGTATTTTCGCGCAAATTTCAAGTCACTTGAACTCATGGTATAATGGTGTCTTCCGATCCGCCTGCTGTTCATGAACAACCTGTAGAATTCAATGAATTGGTGGCTTGCCGCGCAAATCATGCGCTGTGGTTGCACCACTAGAGCATTTCCGGGACAGGTCGATCCAGCCCTCTCCCCCTCCCAACCACCCGCAGGATCCCGACCATATCGGGTGGTTGGGAGGGGGAGAGGCTGGCTCCGCGTAAACCTCAACCGGAAACGCTCTAACGTCTCTGACGTCCCTCATTCTTGGCCATGACGAAGGCAAGTTTTTGCTTGGCCAGGTCAGCGAGATTGTTTCGATCAGCGCTGATCGGGCCTTGGACAACGACTTCCGTAAGAGTTCCCGGATCCATCGCGCAGACGCGCATGACGGTTCCCATTGCCATGAATTCCAGGATCACGTCGCTAGATTGAGAGGCTCGATGTCTGGCCATGAGATCGTCTCGGTGTCCTTATTGTCAGCAAGCGGCATGATGAAAACCGATCTTGGTAAAGAAATCGTTAAATCAGGCGCGCGCCATTGACCTGGAGACCCAAGCATTCGATGTATTCTAAATATCCTTTTTGCCACGATCTTTTCCGGGCTTTTGTCAAATGAACATCCGCGCCTTTGGTCTGCTCTCGGCGACACTGCCGGCAGTGTTCGGAGTCAACGCCGCAATGGCTCAGGACCAGCCCGCCCTGGTGCAGGTTGACGAAGTGCGCACGGAACCGCTCGATCAGACGCGTCCGGTGCTCGGGCGGATCGTTACCAAGCAGAAGGGCGAGGTTGCCGCCAGGGTCGGCGGACGGGTGGCGACGGTGACCGTCGATGTCGGCGATCGGGTCGAGAAGGATGCGCCGATCGTCGAGCTGGATGCGGAGCCGGTTCAATATGACCTCGATCTGGCGAATGCCGAATATCAGGCGGCGCTGGCCGAACAGGCAACGTCCAATGCGGAGATCGAGCTCTTGGAGAACGAGCTGGTTCGCCTGGACCGGCTGAAGCAATCCGCCGCATTTTCCAAGGCCCAGCTCGAAGACAAGGTTCGCCAGATCACGATCGCCAAACATCGTATGAAAGCGGCGACAGCGAGGCTCGGCCAATATCAGGCCAAGCAGCGCGCAAGAGCGAGAGACCTGGATGATACCGTCATCCGGGCACCCTATGCCGGGGTGATCAACCGCCGGCTCGTCAGCCCGGGTGCTTATGTGCGTCCGGGCGATGCCGTGGTGGCGATGATCGATGACGGCGCCCTCGAGGTCGAGGCCGATGTGCCGGTCGATCAGCTAACGGCGCTGCGGGTCGGCACGGTCTTGAATGTGGCGATTGCCGGCCAGTATTTCAGCGCGACGGTGCGTGCGATCGTGCCCGAAGAAAACCCGCTCACCCGTACCAGGGCGGTCCGCCTTATCCCCGATTTTGAAGGAAGCGGTGTGGCAGCCAACCTGGCCGTTGCGCAGAGCGTGACGCTGGAAGTGCCGATCGGTGATTCACGGGATGTGATGACCGTCAACAAGGATGGCGTCATCCAGCGTCCGAATGGGGCGATTGTCTTCTTGGTGAAGGATCAAGCTGCAGCACCCCAGCCGGTGCAGCTCGGTGCTGCCGTGGGCGGGCGCTTCGAGGTGCTGGGGGGACTCCAGGAAGGAGATCTGGTGGTGATAAGGGGCAATGAGCGCCTTCGGCCCGGCCAGTCCGTGACCTATCCCGGCGCACCCGAGGCGTCGAAGGAGCCTGTATCCGAAGGCGAAAAGAGCGAGTCTTAAACGATGGATCTCATTCGCCTCGCGATCGATCGTCCCATCGCCGTAATCTCGGCGGTGCTGATGGCGCTTCTCTTCGGCCTGGTCGCCTTGACGTCGATCCCGATCCAGCTCACCCCGGATGTGCGAAAGCCGGTGATCACCATCGAGACGCGATGGCCGGGCGCGGCGCCCGCTGAAATCGAGCGGGAGATCATCAACGAGCAGGAAGAGGTGCTGCGTGGCCTGCCCGGCGTCGAGAAGATGACCTCGCGCTCGCAGGACGGCCAGGGCGACGTCACGCTCGAGTTCCAGATTGGCCAGGACATGGACCGCGCCTTGTTGCTGGTCGCCAATCGCCTGGACCGCGTATCCAGCTATCCCGATGAGGCCAACGAGCCGACCCTGGACACGGCAGGTACCGAAGACAACCCGATCGCCTGGTTCATCATCACCCGCGAAGAAGGCAATGAGCGGCCGATCCACACCTTCAGGGATCTGGTCGAGGATACGGTTCAGGATCGCCTGGAACGGGTGAACGGCGTTTCCAAGGTGAACCTCTATGGCGGCAGCGAGCGCGAGCTTCAGGTGACCGTCGATCCTGGCCGGATGGCCCGTTATCAGCTCACGATTCCCGAGATCGTAGATGCGCTGCGGAGCGCCAATATTTCGACCACCGCCGGTGATGTCGAGGAAGGCAAGCGTCGTTACATCGTTCGTACGGAAGGCGAGTTCGTCGAGCCTGCCCAGATCGAACAGGTGGTGCTGCGCAGTCTCCGTGACGAAAGCAGCGGGCGGCTGGGCCGGGTGACAGTCGGGGATATCGCGACGGTGGCGTTCGATCACAAGGAGCCGGGCGCCAATATCCGCATTCTCGGATCGCCTGCCATGGCAGTCAACGCACAGCGCGAAACCGGGGCCAATGTCATCGACACCATGGCAGGCATCAAGGAAGCGATCGCCGAGATGCAGTCCGGGCCGCTGCCCGATGCGGGGCTCACGATCCGTCAGGTCTATGACGAGACGGTCTATATCGATAGCGCCATCAACCTCGTCAATCAGAACATCCTGGTCGGCGGTGCGCTGGCGGCGCTTATGCTGCTGCTGTTTTTGCGCTCCGGCTACGCAACCCTGATCGTTTCGATCGCGATCCCGGTGTCCGTGGTCGCCTCTTTCGTCGCCATGGCCTTCATGGGGCGATCGCTCAATGTCATATCGCTTGCCGGCATCGCGTTCGCGGTCGGCATGGTGGTGGATGCCGCGATCGTCGTCCTGGAAAACATCTATCGCCTCCGCCAGACCGGCATGGCGCCGGCTGACGCTGCCTATCAGGGGGCGAAGCAGGTCTGGGGCGCCATTCTGGTCTCGGCGCTGACGACCGTCATGGTGTTTATCCCGATCCTCACCATGGAACTCGAGGTCGGACAGCTTTTCCGGGACATCGCGGTGGCCATCTCGGTAGCCGTCATGCTGTCGCTCCTGGTGGCGATGACCGTGATCCCTGCCTTGTCCAAGCGGCTCTTGACCAATGTCCGCCCTGCCGGCGCCGGAATGTCCCTGCCGGTCATTGATCACCTGGCGTCCGGATTTTCGTTCGTTGTGATGGGCTTTACCGGTGCCGTGGTGAGAAGCAGGGTTTTCGCCCTGATCGTGGCGGCCATGGTGACCATGGTGGCGCTTCTCGCCTCCTATCTTCTGCTGCCGAAACTTGAATACCTGCCGGACGGCAACCGGAATCTGGTCTTCGGCATCGTCATCCCTCCGCCCGGCTACAATCTCGACACCAAGACGGAAATTGCAAAAACGATCGAGGAAGCCTCAAGGCCCTTGTGGTCTTCCGAGACCGGGGCCGAGCCTGACGAAGGTGGTCCACCAAAAATCAAAAACTTCTTTTTCGTCTCGGCGCGTGGCTTCATCTTCTTGGGTGCCCAGAGCGAGCAGCCGGAGCGTGCGGGCGAGCTGATCGAGCCCTTGTCGGTCCCCGTTTTCGCCGAGCCCGGCACGTTCGGGTTCATCACCCAGCCCTCGATGTTCGGGCGTGGCATCGGTGGCGGCCGGGCGGTCGACCTGGATATTTCTGGTCCGAACCTGGAAGAGGTCCTGGGCATCGCGCTCAAGACGGCCGGTTTGGTCAGCGGGACACTGCCTCGCGAACAGGGGCATCAGCTCCGGCCGAAGCCGGGCCTTGAACTCGGGGCACCTGAAGTCCGCCTGATCCCGGATCGGGTGCGCCTCGCGGATGCCGGGGTGTCAGCACGCACCTTCGCCACGACGGTCGATGCCTTCAATGACGGGCTGCGGGTCGCCGAAATCACCGTCGGCGGCAAACGGATCGACCTGACCCTGCTCGGCCCGAAGCCGGAAGGTGAGCGCACTCAGTCGATCGAGGCGCTGCCGGTGGTGACCAGCTCCGGTCAGATCTTGCCGGCGGGCAGTCTGGCCAGTATCCAGGTGACCGAGGGGCCAAATGAAATTCTCCATCTGGAACGCGAACGGACGGTGACCCTCGAGATCCGCCCTGCCAACGACCTGCCCCTCGAAACGGCCATGGAGATGCTGGAGCGGGATGTGATCGCCAAGCTCAAGAGTGATGGCTTGCCGCCGGGCGTGAAGGTCAACCTTGCCGGGACCGCCGATCAGCTGACCCAGACCTGGGAAGCCATGGTGATCAACCTGGCACTCGCCATCATCATCGTCTACCTGGTCATGGCGGTGCTGTTCGAGAGCTTCATCTACCCGCTGATCATCCTGATTTCGGTTCCCGTGGCCGCTGCCGGCGGCGTTGGCGGCCTGGCTCTCCTGAACCTCTACCAGTATCAGGCGCTGGACATGCTGACACTGCTCGGCTTCGTGATTTTAGTCGGCATTGTCGTGAACAATGCAATCCTTCTGGTGCATCAAACCCTGCATTTGACCAGGAATCAGGGAATGGGCGTGGATCAGGCGATCAAGGAGGCGACCAGGAACCGCCTGCGGCCGATCTTCATGAGCACGCTCACATCCGTGTTCGGCATGCTGCCGCTGGTGCTCTTTCCGGGCGCCGGCTCCGAACTCTATCGGGGCCTCGGCTCGGTGGTGATCGGCGGGCTGTCGCTCTCTGCCCTGCTCACGCTGCTGCTGATCCCACCGATGCTGAGCTTATTCATGAGCCGGCGGCCGAAGGCGGTACAAGAGGCGGACGCCGCGGTCAGTCCCGCCGAATAGGAACGGCTTCCGTTGCATCTCTGCACCACCCGAGCCTCGCTCGGCCCGTTTCGCGCGTCCGGGCGATATACGTTCTCCCCCAGGGAAATTATGTAGGAAGGTGTTTCGCCGATACGATGTGGTGAGGAGAGATCGTCTTTGGCGGCAGTTTTGCTATTTGACTGCTCAAGAGGAGAACCCATGGCTAGTCGTTCCCGATTAAGCGGAATGCTAACAACCAGCACCGTTTTTGCGAGTACCCTCATGCTGTCGAGCTGTGCCTACTGGCCTGCTTCCGGCAACAATGGGGCCTTTTATACCAATGTGACCAGGCCGGTAAGCGTCGTGCAATCCGAAGCATTGGCCGTCAGAACAGGCGAGGCCTGCGCGATCGGCATTCTCGGTCTTTTCGCCTCGGGGAATTCCAGCATTGCCGCCGCCAAGGACAGCGTCGGCATCAAGGAGATCACCACGGTCGAGGAACGCTACAAGCAGTATTTGCTCGGCGCCTATTCACAATATTGCGTCGTGGTTAGCGGCACGTAATCAGCATCAAGAAATGTTTACCCCGATCGTTAATCGATTGGTCGTCTTTTTCTGGCAAAGTCATGCTCAAGAATAAGACGAGGAAATCGCTATGCGATCGGGTGTCGGCACCATCTTCGGTGCCTTATTGCTGGCCTCGGTTATCACGCCGGGGCCAGCTCTTGCCTTTGAGAGCTATCAAGCCGTCAAGCGGGCTCTCTACAGCGAGATCTTTGCCTCGACACGCGAGACGCTTTACTGCCAATGTCCCTTTAATGCCGAGCGCCGGCTCAATCTGAGCGCCTGCG
Organism: Geminicoccaceae bacterium; assembly: GCA_965204405.1. Taxonomy (GTDB): domain Bacteria; phylum Pseudomonadota; class Alphaproteobacteria; order Geminicoccales; family Geminicoccaceae; genus JANQPX01. The sequence goes on along the minus strand of CBDBEN010000005.1, from coordinate 213,949 downwards.
GCTATCTTAGCCCCGGTGACAGCAAACGTGCCGGGCGGGTCGAGGTCGAGCATGTGGTGCCCGCGTCATGGATCGGTGAGGGAAGGGCCTGTTGGCATCGAAAGATCTGTACGGATGCCAGGGGAAAGCCGTTCAAAGGGCGAAAATGCTGCCTGAAGACCGACGCTGCCTTTCGCTCGGCTTATCAGGATCTGCATAATCTTTGGCCGACGGTCGGTGAGGTCAACGAACGGCGCCGAAACTACGGTTTCGGCCTGATCGAAGGCGAGCAAAGACACTTTGGCAGGTGCGATATCGAGATCGACCGGCGAGCCCGGCGAGCCGAGCCCCGCCCCGAAATTCGAGGTGATATCGCCAGGATCAGCCTCTATATGGCGAACGTCCATCATATCCGGCTGGACGCCGACCAGCGCCAGCTCTTCGAAAGCTGGCACCGATCCGATCCTCCTGACGCGGACGAACGGCGGCGTAATCAGATGATCAGCAAGATCCAGGGAAACGGTAATCCGCTTATTGGCGATTAGCGTTCTGCCAAATCAGGCTGGCTCACCTGCCAGCATCCAGGCGTTCATTCTTTCTTCATATCCTCGTGGGACGAAAGCCGCCTGGTCCATGTGATCCTGGGAGTCCGAGCCTCGCCCCTTCCCCTCAGCAGGTGGTCGGATTCCCAGGATCGCATGGACCAGAAAATGGAGCTTATCGGGGAAAAGTTAACATCTGGTGAAGACTATCGCTCCCGAAACGCCTGCTTAGAAAACCCGAACCAGCTAATCTGACCATCGAGGGGGGGGTACAGTTCACTAATCCGCTTGTTACCACTGCCCGGCGACCGGGCCTGGTACAATGGCGCATTAGGCTATTGGTTTTGCGCCAGCTTTTCCAAGAAGACCTGATCGGTCTGTTTGGCTCGATGTGCGACACTAACGATCCCGGGTGTTCACCTGTTCCGTCCCATGCGCCCGCTCAACTGCTCCAAGGATGCCAACCATTTCGGATGGTTGGGCGGGGGGAATGGGTCGGTTCCTCGGCAGCTTGGTATTAGACGCTGAGATTGAAGGCGATGGAAATGCGGGTCCGGTCGCCATGATAGGGACGAACCGCATGCTGGAGCCATGAAGGAAAGAGGATCATCTGGCCGGCTTTCGGGTAGATCAGTTCGCTCGCACCGACCGATTGTCCTCCGGGCGTCGAAAAGCCCAGTTTGGGGGCGTACATCGCAGGCGCCACGCCTCGGGGGTCTTGCATTTCGAAGGCGCCATCCAGGCTTTGATCGTCGCCGATGCCGCCATCGTCGACGTAATAGGTGCCCGACCAGAAGCAGCCGGGATGGGTGTGAAATTCATTGCCATGGCCGCGGCGATTGACATTGGCCCAGGCGATCATTTTCCAAGCGATCTTCACCGGCTTGCCGGCGCGGTCCGATGTCATCTTGGTGGCAAGCTGGGCGGCTGCCTCAAGCATGCGTTTGCCGCTGGTGCCGCCCCAATGCAGGAATTCGTGATCCGATTGCCAGCCGCCGAGATTACTGTGCTGAACGCCAGAGCCTTCCTTTTCCTTCTGCAGCACGACGTCCCTGATCTCACCATTGAGCTCAGCGGCATCGGGAAGCTGCACCACGGCCACCGGAGTCGCGAAGTAGCTTCGAAGTTCGACATTGACCTGATTCATCGATCGACCTCACCGGCAAAGTTCGTTGGCGGCCAACCGCTCTCGTTGGACGTCCGCAACAGTTGCCGTGGGCGTTCAACTAGCAGGCCTGGTTTCCCCTGTCCATGCAGCGGCTTGAAGGCTCCAGCATCGCCCTATCATCCACTGTCCGCCGGTTAAAAAAACGTCTTCACCGCGTCGATCACTTTGTAGTCGTCGTCGACCACATAAATCAGCTGCCATTTGTCGAAGGTGGTACAGGGGTGGGAGATGCCGAAGGTGATGATGTCACCGATTTTAAGCAGGCTGTCCGCCGGCACGTCGAGAAACGCATGCTGATCGTTCAATGCCAAGGTGGCATGGCCGTTACCAAGAGGTTCGGGCTTGGAATGGTCGCCTGGGCGAAACCATTGCTCCGGGATCGGCATGCCGGCATCGGACGACACATCGCGCCGGCCCATGGTCGCCAGCACCCGGCCGGGCTCAGGGCGGGACTGGACATGCGCCCAGACCTCGAGCGCCGGGCGAAGGCCCTCGCCCAAGTCCGCAAGCTCTGGCGCCCGTATGCCGAGATCGGCGAAGGCTGCTTGGTACATCCCGCTGTCATGGCTGAAATAGCAGCCACTCCTGATGATGACCTTGGTCTCCCGTCCCAAATCCGTTTCTTTGAATTTTTTGGTGACCAGATCGAAAAACGACGACCCGCCTGCAGAGAGAATGACCGGGCCGGGGCCGAAGAGGTTTTCCGATGCAGCACGCTCGGCAATCTCGACCAGGAACATCAGAAAATCGCCGACGGCTGCTGCTGTCGCGGCAGGCGTGTCGCCTTTGATCACGCCTTCGAAACCCTCGACACCGGCCAAGGCGAGTTCAGGTGCCGCCGCAACGGCACGGGCGACCTCCATCGCCTGCTCCACCGTCCGGCAGCCGGTGCGCCTTCCCTCGACACCGCCTTCCAAGAGAAGCTTGAGCGGCCTTGTTGCGCCAAAAGCTCTAGCCTCCTTCACCAGCAGTTCAACGCCGTCGGCCGAGTCGATCAGGCAATAAAAATCGAATGCCGGATCGGCCTCTTGAGCTGCGAGGACCTGGCGTATCGCCTGTCTGCCCACAAGCTGATTGGCCATCAGCACCCTTGGCACGCCGAACTCTCGGCAAACCTGCGTCTGCTGCACGGTCGCGACCGTGATGCCGAACGCGCCGTCATCGAGCTGGCGGGCAAAAAGCTGCGGCGCCATGGTGGTCTTGCCGTGGGGGCAGAGGCTGACGTCGTGATGCTCGGTGAAGGCTCGCATCCAGCGGCCGTTGTGACGAAGGGCGCTATCCTTCAGCACCAGAGCGGGCAGGGTCAGGTCCTGATGAAGAAATGACCAACCCTGTCGGCCAATCTTGTCCAGCGGCATCGCTTCGACGCCGGCTGGCCAACCCTTGGCCGTGGGGAAGATCGAAGTCGAGAGCAGGGAAGCCAGTTGCAACGATGATCTCCTTCCTGAAGCCGCGGGTCGGTGAACCCGTCGATTGTCTGTTCACGTTTCATCAAGAGCCATCTATTGAACCTAGGCAAGCCGGGAATTTCACGGCATCACATTTTTCGTATAGGCTTGATCGAAGAAGCCGGTGAAAAAGGAAAATTCGGTTTGCTGCGCTACGTCGTTCATCGCCTGATCATCATGATCCCGACTCTTCTCGCGATCAGCCTCATCTCCTTCATCATCATTCAACTGCCGCCTGGTGATTATCTGGAGAGCTACATCGCGGAGTTGCAGGCTCAGGGCGAGAGCATCCAGTCGGAGAAAATCGAGTATCTTCGCCAGACCTATGGCCTCGACAAGCCCTGGTGGCAGCAATATCTGATCTGGATGAAAGGCCTGTTTCAAGGCGACCTCGGCTTTTCCTTTGCCTACGATCTCCCGGTCAGCACGATCATCGGCGATCGCATTCTTCTGTCATTCATCGTTTCCTTTGCGGCTATTCTTTTTATCTGGGCCGTTTCTTTCCCGATCGGAATCTATTCGGCAACCCATCAATATAGTGCAGGCGACCATGTGCTGAGTTTCATCGGCTATCTCGGTCTCGCCACGCCGAATTTCCTTTTGGCCCTGGTGCTGCTCTATCTCACCAATGTTTATTTCGGCATCTCGATCGGCGGGCTGATGGATCCGGAATATCTGGACCAGCCGATGAGCTTCGCCAAATTCGGCTCGATCCTGCAGCATCTGATCGTGCCGGTGGTCGTGATCGGTACTGCGGGCACTGCCGGCATGATCCGGCGTATGCGCGCGAACCTCCTGGACGAGCTGCAAAAACCCTATGTCGTGACCGCCAAGGCGAAGGGCCTCTCGCCCTTTCGCGCCCTTTGCAAATACCCGCTGCGCATGGCGCTGAACCCGTTCATCGCCGACATCGGCGCTCTGTTGCCCTCGATCATTTCGGGCGAGGTGATCGTTTCCACGATTCTCTCGCTGCCGACCACCGGGCCGATGCTGCTCGAGGCGCTCCAGACCCAGGACATGTACCTCGCCGGCTCGTTTCTGATGCTGCTGGCGGGACTGACCGTCATCGGCATGCTCCTTTCCGATCTGGCGCTTGCCGCCCTCGATCCTCGGATCCGCTTCGAAGGGGGGGCAAGGTAAGTGACGGAACGCTATGTCGACCGCGAACCCTTCAACCCCGAAGCCGATGCCGAGCAACTCACGCCAGAGCAGGAGCGGTTTTACACGGCCTCCCAATGGCAGCTCATGTGGTGGAAGTTTCGCCGTCATAAGCTGGCGGTGGCCGCAGGCTTTTTTCTTTTGGCACTTTACGGCTCGACCCTGATCTCGGAATGGATCGCGCCCTACAACCTGCACACCCGCAACACCCAGTTCATTCACTTTCCACCCCAGGGCATCCATTTGTTTCACGAAGGCGCGTTCGTCGGCCCCTTCGTCTATGGCTCGACCTTCGAGCTGAATATGGAGAACTTGAAGCGGGAATACGTGCAGGATCCAACCAAGATCCAGCCGCTTCGTTTTTTCTGCAGCGGTGACGACTATAAATTCTGGGGACTTATACCCGCAGACTTTCACCTCGTCTGTCCTGCCGAGGGCGGCACGCTGTTTCTGTTCGGTACCGATCGCCTTGGCCGCGACATGTTTTCACGCATCGTCTACGGCACCCGCATCTCGCTGACCGTGGGCCTGGTCGGGATCACGCTGAGCTTCGTGCTCGGTATCATTCTAGGCGGCCTCTCCGGCTATTACGGCGGCTGGATCGACAATGTGATCCAGCGGATGATCGAAATGATCCGCTCCTTTCCGGAATTGCCGCTCTGGATGGGGCTGTCGGCGGCGCTGCCGGTGACCTGGAACCCGATCTGGATCTATTTCGGGATCACGATCATCCTGGCGCTCTTCGATTGGACGGGCCTTGCCCGTGCGGTGCGCTCGAAAATACTGGCTCTTCGCGAGGAGGATTTTGCAACGGCGGCCCTGCTGATGGGCGCAAAGCCCAAGCGGATCGTGTTTCGCCATCTCGTTCCCTCCTTCATGAGCCATCTGATCGCATCCGCGACGCTGTCGATCCCGGCGATGATCCTCGGCGAAACGGCGCTCTCCTTCCTCGGCCTCGGCCTCCGCCCGCCGATCACCTCCTGGGGCGTTCTCCTAGCCGAAGCCCAGAACATCAATGTCGTCGCCCTCTATCCCTGGCTGATGCTGCCGGTGCTTCCGGTCATTCTGGTGGTGCTGGCCTTCAACTTCCTTGGCGATGGCCTCCGTGATGCCGCCGACCCCTACTCGTAGGTCGCAGGACGCGACGGCCTTGACTTGCCTGAGACACGCTCGATAGGTAGGAGCGGTAAAATAGGAGAAAAACGATGCTCAAACGCTTGATCCTGGCGATGACCCTAAGTCTGGCAAGTGGCGCTGCCACTGCGGGGGAGGCGGATGTGGTGGGGGTTCAGGCGACCAAGGAAGCGGGTGGGACGTATCGCTTCGACGTCACCGTCGCTCATGGCGATGAGGGCTGGGACCACTATGCCGATGCCTGGGACGTGGTGGGGCCTGATGGTACTGTGCTCGGCACGCGCGTCCTTGCTCATCCCCATGAGAACGAGCAGCCCTTTACCCGGTCGCTTGGCGGCATCGAGATCCCGGAAGGCGTGAGTGAGGTCACGCTCAGGGCGAAAGACAGCGTGCATGATTATGGTGGCGCCGAGATGACGGTGACATTGCCGGCGGAGTAGTCTTTTTTCGTCACGTCTTTCTCATGGTGGAGGAGTAAGCCTTCGATCTATCCCGTGTTGTGGTTGTCGGGACAAGTTGCTCCGGCAAGTCGACTTTTGCGCGCGATTTGGCCAAGCGCCTTCACGTCGAGCATGTCGAACTGGATAGCTTGTTTTGGCTACCCGGTTGGGTCATCCGGGAGCCCGAGGCCTTTCTTACCCTTGTCGATGAATATACCTCCGGTCCGCGCTGGGTGACGGACGGCAACTATCGCGTGACGCGCAATCTTGTCTGGTCGCGGGCAACGGCTGTGATCTGGCTGGACTATCCGTTCCCGCTGGTGCTCTGGCGCAGTATCAAGCGCAGCCTCCATCGTGCGTTGACACGTCAGGAAATGTGCAACGGCAATGTCGAGTCCTGGCGGAAACTTATCAGCCGCGATTCGATTATCCTCTGGGTGATCCAGACCTACAGCAAAAACCGGCAACGTTACGGCGACCTGTTCGCCAGCGATGATTACCCGCATGCCGCCAAGATCCAGTTAACCAGCCCAAGTGCGGCAAAGGCTTTTTTGGCGTCGGTCAGTGCTGCTGCTTGAACGCTGCCTGGATCTTGCCGGGTCCGCTGCTGCTGCCGTTCCGGCGCTTGGCCCGCTTCGGCTTACGGCCATCGGCATTCCGGATCATCTTGGCGATGCGCGGCTGGATTTCGGTGCGCCAGCGGCGGCCGTTGAAGACACCGTAGTGCCCCACACCCGGCTGCTCGTAATGGATATGGTTCTTCGCCGGAATGCCTAAGCATAGATCGTGAGCGGCTTCGGTCTGGCCGATTCCGCAGATATCGTCCTTCTCGCCTTCGACCGTCATCAAGGTCGTGCCCTTGATCAGCCGGCAATCCACCAGCTCGCCACGGTGATGCAGCTTTCGATCCGGCAGCTCGTGCTTCTGGAACACGGTCTCAACGGTCTCCAGATAGAACTCGCCCGCTAAGTCCATGACGGCCAGATATTCCTCGTAGAACTTACGATGCTGCTCGACCGAATCGCAGTCCCCTTCGATCAAATGCTGATAGAGCCCCCAATGAGCATCCACATGGCGGTCCAGGTTCATGGTCATAAAGCCGGAGAGCTGGATGAAGCCCGGATAAACCTTGCGCATCGCGCCGGCATGGGGAAACGGCACACGGCTGATCACATTGCGCTCGAACCAGTCCAGGCTTTGGGACCGCGCCAGCTCATTGACCTCGGTGGGATTGCGCCTTGTATCGATCGGCCCGCCCATCAAGGTGAGCGACAAAGGCTGGCAGGGATCCTCGGATCTGGCCATGACCGATGTTGCCACGAGGGCCGGCACGGAAGGCTGGCAAACGGCGATGACATGGGTGTCCGGACCCAGGAGACGCAGAAAATCGACGACATAGTCGACGAAATCCTCAAAACCGAAGCCGCCATAGACCAGCGGCACATTGCGGGCATCCCGCCAGTCGGTGATGTAGACATCGTGCTCCGGCAGCATGGCCCGGACCGTGCCGCGCAAAAGCGTGGCGTAATGGCCGGACATCGGCGCAATGATCAGAACCTTGGGATCGTTCAGCGGGCCGGCCGCTGATTGGTCACGCTTGAAGTGGAGAAGATCGCCGAACGGACGATGTCCGACAATCTCTTCCTCGATGGGTACGGCCACGCCGTTGATCTCGGTTGCTTCGATGCCGAACTCGGGCTTGCCGTATCGCCGCGTCACCCCTTCGAAGACCTCACAGGCCGCCGCCACCGATTTGCCGAGGGGCGTATGGGCAAGAGGATTGAACACGCTGCTGTTCATTTTCTGCACGACATGCGCGCCGATTCGCATCGGCGTGATCATGGCATGGGCGATTTCATAAGCATGATATTGCATCAGGGCACCACCAACTCACCTGTCGTGTCCGGCACGACTCCGACCTCGGCTCAGTGTCCACTCCTCGCGACATGCTGCGTCGCAATCAGCACCATATCTTCGATTTGGCATCTCTGCGGGCGTCCTCCAAGGCAGGCAACGCCCATGCCAATCATGCTGCATCGCAGCAAGATTCTCACATAAAAGTCAACAAACTCCCAACTTTTGAGTAAAAAATACTTAATGTGTTGTAAATTAGATTTTTTTAAAATCAAATAGTTGGGTATTTTCCAGGGGTTGAGAACGCTCCCCCGGAATCCATCGGCACCTCAAGGTATCATCTCCGCTTGATAAACCAAAATAGGAAAATATGCCAGAAAAAATATCAGGAAGCGTAACTTTTTCCAGAATAGACCAGGCTGAAATCTCCCGGGTTCTACGGATCTCCGGCTGGGAAAAGCCGCAAAATATCGACAATTTTCCGCATTTCGCTTGGCACGGCCCAGGGCTCTATTCTAGCTTGTTCTGCCAAAGATGAAGGGCGATGCTGCGTCAAGCGCGTGTCCATGATGGGGAGGCCGGGGGTTGTCACTCCGAGAGGTCGAACTCGACGACAAGTACGAAAAAAACGACGGTAGAATCTACCTGACCGGCATTCAGGCGCTGGTGCGTCTGCCGATGATGCAGCGTCGGCTGGACTTGGCCGCTGGCCATAAGACAGGCGGCTATATCTCCGGCTACCGCGGCTCCCCGCTGGGCAATCTGGATCAGCAGCTGGCGATTGCCAGGCGGTTTCTTGATGCTCATCACGTGAAGGCACAGCCCGGCGTCAACGAGGACATGGCGGCGACCGCACTTTGGGGTACGCAGCAGATCAACCTCTTCGGCGACGGCGCCTATGATGGCGTGTTCGGCATGTGGTACGGCAAGGGGCCGGGTGTCGATCGGACCGGCGACGTCTTCCGCCATGCCAATCTGGCTGGCACAGCCCCGCTCGGCGGTGTCCTCGTGCTGATGGGAGACGATCACACCTGCGAAAGCTCGACCACGGCGCATCAAAGCGAATACGGCCTCGTCGATGCGATGATCCCGATCCTAAATCCAGCGGGCGTGGCGGAAATTCTCCAGTTCGGGCTTCTCGGCTTTGCGCTTTCCCGCTTCAGCGGATGCTGGGTTGGGATGAAATGCGTCCATGACACGGTGAACACGGCTGCCTCGATCGAGGCGCAGGTAGCACCCGACATCGTGTTGCCGGATCGCTCCATTTTGCCGCCGGAAGGCTTGAACATACGCTGGCCCGATACGCCGCTCGCCCAGGAAGCGAGGCTGCATCTCCTGAAGCATGATGCCGTCAAGGCGTTCGTGAGCGCCAACCAGCTCGACCGGCTGGTGTTCCCCTCTCCCAAAGCCAAGCTTGGGATCATCTCCACCGGAAAATCCTATCTCGACCTTCGCCAAGCGCTCGATGATCTTGGGATTGACGAGACTGCTGCCAAGAAACTCGGGCTCCGAGTGCTGAAGCTCGGTCTCACCTATCCGATCACCAATGAGACGATCACGGCCTTTGCCAAGGGGCTGAAGCAGATCGTGGTCGTCGAGGAAAAGCGCGGGTTGATCGAGACCCAGGTCAGGGAAATCCTCTATGGGATGCGCGCCGCACCGAGCGTGGTGGGCAAGAAGGACGAGCAAGGGAACTGGTTGTTCCCATCGAATGGTGCTCTCTCCAGCAACCAGATTGCCGAGGCAATAGGGAGCCGCCTCCTGGCGCTAGGGAAGAACGACGATCTAAAGTCAGCGCTCGGCGCGCTCGCCGCTCGAAAAAAAGCCGAGGCGGCGATCACCACGCCGATGCTGCGAACCCCTTATTTCTGCTCCGGCTGTCCCCACAATACCTCGACCCGCGTGCCCGAAGGCAGCGTCGCCCGTGCAGGGATCGGCTGTCACTACATGGCCCAATGGATGGACCGTGGCAATGAGGGTTACACCCAGATGGGTGGCGAAGGTGCAAGCTGGATCGGCGAGGCGCCGTTTTCCAAGCGCCGCCATGTCTTTCAGAATATCGGCGACGGCACCTATTTCCATTCCGGCCTGATGGCGATCAGGGCTGCGATCGCATCTGGCGTGAACATCACCTACAAGATCCTCTACAACGACGCCGTGGCCATGACCGGCGGCCAGGCCGTCGACGGCCAGCTGACGGTGCCGCAGATCAGCCGCCAAGTGATGGCCGAAGGAGCGGTTCAGGTGATCGTGGTCGCCGACGAGCCTGAAAAATACCCGCTTTCCGCCGGTTTTGCCCCTGGCACCACCATTCGTCATCGGGATGACCTGGACCAGGTGCAGCGCGAGCTGCGCGAGATCGAAGGGGTCACGGTTCTGATCTATGATCAGACTTGTGCTGCCGAGAAACGCCGCCGCCGCAAGCGCGGGCTGATGGTCGATCCGCCGAAGCGCGTGGTGATCAACGAGGCTGTCTGCGAGGGCTGCGGCGATTGCGGCGAAGCCTCGAACTGCGTCTCGATCCTGCCGCTGGAAACCGAATTCGGCCGCAAGCGCCAGATCGATCAATCCAGCTGCAACAAGGATTTTTCCTGTCTCAAGGGTTTCTGCCCAAGCTTCGTCACCATCGCAGGCGGCAACGACCCGCTGCAGGGGGGGCTTAGGTCAGTGTCAGCCGATGACATTGTCGTTCCCGAGGTGGATGTTCCATCGGTCGACGGCGGTTTTGGCATTGTCGTCGCCGGTGTCGGCGGGACCGGCGTGGTGACGATCGGGGCGTTGCTCGGCATGGCGGCGCATCTGGAGGGCAAGGGGGCAGCGGTGCTGGATATGACCGGCCTTGCGCAAAAGGGAGGGACGGTGACAAGCCATCTTCGTCTCGCCCCTTCGCCTGATGATATCCAGACCACCAAGATCGCGGCGGGCGGCGCAACGCTGGTGCTAGGCTGCGATTTGATGGCGACCGGCGGCAAGGCCACGCTGTCCACGCTCGATCCTAAGCGCGGTCATGTCATCGTCAATGACAATGAATCGATCACCGGTGAATTCACCCGGAACGCTGATCTGACCATGCCTGGCGACCGCCTTCGGACGGCCATTCATGAAGCCGCGGGGTCCAGCGCGGACACCGGATCGCGCGCCCACTTCGTCGAGGCCAAGCGCCTGGCGACGGCCTTGCTCGGCGATGCGATCGGCACCAATCTCTTCATGGTGGGTTATGCCTATCAAAAGGGTCTGCTGCCGGTTTCGGCCGAGGCGATCGAGCGGGCGATCGAGCTCAATCGGGTCGCGATCGAGATGAACCGAAGCGCCTTCCGTCATGGCAGGCTCGCCGCCCATGATCCCGACGCGATCGAAGCGAAAGCGGCGCCCCTCACCACGGCCGGAGAGCAGGCGCCGGCGAGCGGCATCGATGAGGTGATCCAGCGCCGCGTCGCCTATCTGACCAGCTATCAGGACAGCGCCTATGCCAAGCGCTACATGGACCTGGTGGAGCGGGTCAGGGCGGCCGAGGCGAAGGAGGCCAAAGGCATGTCGGGGCTCGCCGAGGCGGTTGCCCGCTACTATTTCAAGCTGCTGGCCTATAAGGACGAGTATGAAGTGGCCAGGCTCTACACCGACGGCGCTTTTCAGGAGAAGATCGAGCGGCAGTTCGGCAGTAGGGGCAGATTAGAAGTCCATCTGGCCCCGCCGCTCTTTGCCGAGCGTGACCCGATCAGCGGGCATCTGAAAAAGAAAGCCTACGGTCCCTGGATCTTCACCGCCTTCAAATGGCTGGCAAGGTTCAAGGGGCTGCGCGGCACCGCCTTCGATCCCTTCGGCTATAGTGAGGAGCGCCGGACCGAACGCCGCCTGATCACCCATTACGAAGCCCTGATGATCGAAATCCTCACCAAGCTCGATCACGACAACCATGCCATGGCGGTCGAGATCGCGTCCCTGCCTGAGCAGATCCGGGGATTCGGCCATGTCAAGGAACGGCATTTGGAAGCCGTCAACGCGCGGGAGGCGGCTCTGCTGGAAGCGTTCCGGTCGCCCGCCGCGACGCTAACCGCTGCCGAGTAGAGCATTTTCCGATCAAACGGCACCAGCTCTCTCCCCCGCCCGACCACCCCAACGTACCGATCATATCGGGTGGTTAGGCGGAGGAGAGGGCTGGTGCCGCGCAATCCTCAACCGGAAACGACCTATAGCAACGTAAAGAAGAAGCCTGCCAGGACAGAGCCGGCGACAGCGTCTCAAAAAAACAGCGTTGCAAAAATTAGCGACGGTTATGGGTGGCGTAGTTGGGGAGGATCATCTCCAGGAGCCGCTGCCATCTTGACCGACGGCGCGCGCGGCGTGCGATCCCCTCATAGAGCTGCTGTTCGTGCCGACCGAGAATGGCCTCGCGGGCGAGATGCTGCTCCGCATAGCGCCTGGCCATTTTCCCAAGGCTTTGTCGACGGTCTGGGTCGAGCACGAGTTGCCTGACAGCTTCGGCCATGGCTCTGGCATCGCCGGACGGCACCACGATGCCGCATTTTCCTGCCACCAAAGCAAGCTCCCCTTTGCTTGCTTGGACGACAGCCGGCCGGCCACTGGCCATCATGCCGCCGAATTTTGACGGAAGCGCGAAGCTCTCGGTGGACTCACGCTGGGGCAGGAGGTGAATGTCGGCGAGATTGAGCAGATCGTTGAACCGCTCATTGGGCTGCAGCGGGATCATGGTGACATTTCCAAGATCCGCGGTCATTGCCTCGACATCGCCGCGAACGGGCCCTTCGCCTGCAAAGACAAAATGCAGGTTCCGCTGATCGGCGAGATGCCGCGCAACGTCGGCCAGGCTGTCGACGCCCTGCTTGCTGCCCATATTGCCGGCATAGAGAGCGACGACTTTGTCCGACGGCAGGCCCAGTTCCTTGCGAAACGAGCTCGGCGCCTCGAGCGGGCGGAGGGCCTCGGTGTCGACCCAGTTCGGGAACATGCTGCAGCGCTTGGGCGGGATCCCGTAGGAGGAAAGCTGTTCGCGCATCTGTTCGGAGATCGTCGACACATGATCGAAGCGCTTGAGCAGCCAGCCATAAAGCCAGGTCGACGTGCCGATCAGCCAGGATTTCTCGAGCATGCGCAGACCGAGTGCCGCCTCGATCTCCAAATCCTGAATGTGGAGACAAGCGGTCGAATCGCCAAGTCTCGCCGCAAGCCAGGCAGTGGGTGCGGTGAAAGCGGTGGGTTCGACCGTCCAGACTATATCGGGCCGCCAAAACAACCCCTGCCAAAGAGCCGGCAGCGCGCTGGTCGCAGCAAACGACAGGAGGTGAAGAATACGCGTCGATGTTTTCGGTCGATCGGGAACCCAAAGCGGGCAGCGCAGCGTCCTGATCTGGTCCCGGTATTCCCGCTGATACCGATAGGCATGGTAATCCTTGCCAACCTTCCAGGCAGGATAGTAAGGCGGCGCCGTGATCACCCTGATTTCGTGCCCCTGCCTGCCAAGCCAATGGGCAAGCTCGCCGGTATACTTCCCGACGCCGATCAGTTCCGGAGCAAAATTCAAGCCTAGGATCAGGATCTTCAACGGCCGTCTTTCGATAAGTTTATGATCTTCGCCAATAATCCAGAATCTCTTGGGTAGATTGATCGTAATTTTGTATCAACTTTTAGGGAAGAACTCAATCAACAAAGCCGAGGCGATGGGACGGGGCTGATCATGATCTGGAACGACGGCTCGCCTCCGCTTGCCAAATCATCAGACGATCCGGAACTTTCTCCTCATTGTCCTTGCCGTCGGTCTTGCGCAGCGTGGCAAAGCCATGGCGCTCATAGAACCGGATGGCTCCCTCGTTCGGCTCGAATACCCAGAGCTTGAGCTGGCCGCAGGATGACGTCTTGGCGGTTTCTATCAGCTGGTGGCCGATCCCCCTGCCCTGATATCCCGGCCGGATATAGAGGTTGTGAATGGTCCCATTGCCCATGGAGAGAAAGCCGACAAGGCGACCGCTTTCATTTTGGTCATCAGGATCGGATATTGGTCTTTCTTCGGCGACCAGGATCACTTGATAGGTAAAGACATCGCGCATCCAGCGCCGGTCTTCGGCGGCGGTGTGCAGATCCTGCGGCACGAACCACATACCCCGCCAAGCCTCGCGCAGGATTTCCGCGCAGAGGTCGCTCTCATGCCTTTCGGCAATACGAATCCTCACCATCCGCGATTAGACCGGCAGGCAGCTCGGCCCAAGCGGCTCGAAGCTCTTGTAGCCGAGAATGAACTCCTGATGTCCAAGGGCCTCCGATTTGGTCAGTTGACCGCCGGCGACACGCTGAATCAAAGCAAAGATTTCCTGGCCGACATCCTGGAGCGAGGCTCCCTCGTCGATGATCCTTCCGGCATTGATATCCATATCGTCTTCCAGGCGGCTGTAGGTCTCGGGATTGGAGCAGATCTTGATCACGGGCGCGATCGCAGAGCCAACCACCGAGCCGCGGCCGGTGGAAAACAGGGTGACATGAGCGCCGCAGGCGATTTGCTCAGTGATGGTGGCATTGTCGTTGATGTTGGCGAAGCCCCATTTTCCCTCGCCATCCGGCACCATATCCATGAGGTAGAGGCCGGGTTTCGGCGGTCGGATCCCCGGCCGCAGCATGCCCATGATCGGCTTGGTGCCGCTCTTGGCATAGGCGCCGATCGACTTCTCCTCGATGGTCGAGAGCCCGCCGGTGATGTTGCCGCCGCCAAAGCTGGATTGATCCAGCGCCGCGTAATGGCGCCAGGCCTTGGTCATCGCTGCTTTGATTTCAGCGCCAAGCTCCGGGGTCACGGCACGTGAGGCCATATGATCCTCACAGCCGAACAACTCCCCAAGCTCCTCGAAAATGGCGCTGCCACCGCCCTCGATCACATGATCGCAAGCAACGCCGATCGCCGGGTTTGCGGTGATGCCGCTACAGGCATCCGAGCCCCCACATTCCGTGCCGATCACGAGGTCGGCCAGGTCGAATGGTACCTTCGGGGTTTTTCGGATGCTGTTGACGGCCTGGCCGACCCAGTCCCGCCCGGCGGCGATGGTGGTGCGCGTACCGCCGGTTTTCTGAATCACCAACAGCGAAACCGGCCGCCCGGATTTTTCGATCACCTCCATCAGGCGCGGACGGTTCATCTGCTCGCAGCCGAGCGAGACCAGAAGAACGGCGCCGACATTGGGATGGGTGCAAAGCGCCTCCATCATGTCCTGGGCATAGGCATTGGGATAACAGCCGGGAAATCCAATAAGCTGGGCGCCATCCTCGGCAAACGGTGTCGCGATTGCCCGGGCGACATGATGGGCGCATTCCACCAGATAGGCGACGACCACATAGTTGCGAATGCCCTTTCGGCCGTCGTCACGCAGGTACCCTTGCATCGGCATGAGGTGTTCCTTCAGATCACAGGCGGTTCAGGGCTCGAAATGGTCGATCGCGTTATTGATGTAGTCGCTTTCGATATTGTGGACATGCACATGCTCTCCGGCCTCGATCGCCGTCTTTGCACGGCCGATCGGCACGCCGAATTTGATGATCTTGTCGTCCTTCGCCATCGGGGCAAGGGCGATCTTATGGCCGAAAGGGATCGGATCCTTGACGGGAAGGCTTCGATGACCGGCGCGAAGGTCGGTGCCCGGCCGGACGTCGGCAGTCACCACACCGACATTGTCGCCCTCTGAGAGACAAATCACCGAAGATGTCCCCATATGCCTGCCTCCATGTCCTGCACCAGGATTGCTTCGAATTGTAGAACAACTCAACTGATTGGGGCAGGCGGATTTCCCTGATTAGCGGCAGGTTTGTGATTTTTTATATCTTTTTCAATAGGTTGAAAGAATACCCTTTGCATGGTTGCGAGATCACTCTGGCACTAGAAAGCTGAAAATCTTGCAAATTAACAACAACTTTAGCGATTTTGTTGCCAATTGGCATCAGTTTATGTTGTATAAAAAACACATACTCGGGGCATTTTGGGGATATGTTGATGAATTGCTCTTATCAAACGGTCTTTCCCGTTCCTATAGTCAACTCATCCAAGCGGGCCGGGACCCAAAAACAGAGAGCGTCAACCCGGTGTGTGCGGCTTAATTAAGGAGTGACGAAGCGATGACAACGATTGGAGCGTCCCTGGCCGGAGCAGCTATTTTCGCCGTTGCAGCCATCTGGTTTTCCCTTCAAGGCTGGCTTGCCCGCCGGTCCCCCAGCTTTACGCTGCTAGGTGAAACCACGAAGGTGTTGGCCACCAGTATCGTTGCCGTAGGCCTTTGCCTGATCGCAGCGTCCATTGCCGCCACGGCAGAGTTAGCGACCGGCTGGATTAGTCTGATCGCTCTCTTCGCCGTCCCCGTGACCTTCGTGATTATCTGGCGATCCGTCGATGTCGCCGCGCGCTCCTTAGATGGAGACCGTACCGGAGGTGTAGCCTCCGCGAGACGGGTCGTTGGACTGGATCACGAACAAGATCTGAGGACTGCCTGACCGTTCTCCTCTCCCCCTCTACCTCCAACGGGTAGACGGTCCTCGGGTTGGCTCTCACCCATTCAGGTGACTCCGGAGCCAAGTGCCGAAGTTGAGACATTAGCGTCGAAGCTTCAAACGGGAATGTGCGCTGCAGATTGTAGCGCACATTTCTGCTGTTCAGACCCTATTGATGCTCGCCGCTGATCAGGCCGGGGCAACATTAGATCAAGTCCACCCCGGCTAGCACCACGCCGCTTTCAACCTTCTCCATCTGGGACAGTTGGCTTATCAGGGTTTGCGAGCCCGCTCTCTCGATCCTGCTGGCGTGGGGACAATGGTCACCTGGATCCTATCCCTGTGAGGACGTACTGCCGCCACTCTTCCTTATACGGGAGACGGGCTGATTTTCGAGGCCACATGAATAGAGCGCTGTTTTCAGGATCCGACTAACAGGGCCCTAAATGGACTGTCCACGAAGGCTCTTCATCTGTCCTTGCAGCCCTCTTTCTTGATCACGGCATTGGGATCACACAGCAGGAACAACTTGTCGTCGATTGCGATATCGATCTCCGAGCGTTCCAGAATGATATGCGTGGTCAATCCTTGAGCGTCGGTGACGATCCAGCGCTGCAGCCTCATCGGCTCCTTGGCGAAAACGAGTTGAACTGAGCCAAGGTCGGGTTCGTCGGTTTGAACCAACGTCACCATGATCTCGCTGCCGGAATCCTGATAATCGATGACGGTGACATCACCTTCCAGCTCGACATTCTTCTCCAGGAGAAAGGCGAGCGGTGTCTGGCTGGTGAACAGATGGGTGACCTGATCCAGCTTGCGGTCGTGATAAATCGTCTGCCAGCCATTGGCGACGATCAGCACAGGATTGGGCTTGTCGTAGTCGAGGCGCATCTTGTCCGGCTTGGCATAGTAGAGATTGCCGGTGGACGTGCCGCCGCTGGGCTCGAGCTGCACGAAGTGGGCGCGAAGCGTCTCCAAGTCGCTGAGATAGCTTTCGATCCGCTGAATGTCGAGGGCCGCCATCGACCCTGCTTTCGGCACCGCCGTGTTACCGGGGCCCGTGCCGACGAGCGTTGCCGTCAGCAAACATGTTCCACCGATGATCAGGCGCTTTAGACGATCAATCCCAGACATCTTTCTTTCCTACCATGGTGCATCGACGCCGCTTGGCCCGTCTTCATCGCCGCCACCGCCCATCAACACCTTGCGGCGGCCGACATGATCGGGAGAACTGACATGGCCATCCTGCTCCATGCGTTCAATAAGACGGGCAGCACTATTATAGCCGATGCGGAGTTTCCGCTGCAGGAAGCTGGTCGATGCCCGCCCCTCCTTGGCGATGATCTGCAGCGCTTGTGCATATTGCGCATCCTCGCCGCTATTGATCTCTATATTGCTGCCGCCACCGCCGCCGGCATCACCCTCGCCGCTATTGTCGAGAGCGGCTTCATTGGTGACCGCATCAATGTACTCGGGCTGCCCCTGGCTCTTGAGGTAGGTCACCACGCGCTCCACCTCCTCGTCGGTTACCAGCGGACCATGGATGCGGGTTGTCCGATCTCCGGCCATCATCTGCAGCATGTCGCCCTGGCCGAGAAGCTGCTCGGCGCCGGGCTCGCCGAGAATAGTGCGGCTGTCGATCTTCGAGCTGACGCGAAAGCTGATCCTGGCCGGCAGATTGGCTTTGATCACGCCGGTCAGGACGTCGACCGAGGGACGCTGGGTCGCGACGATCAGATGCACGCCGGCAGCACGGGCCTTTTGCGACAGGCGCTGGATACAGCCCTCGATCTCCTTGCCCGCCGTCAGCATCAGATCCGCCACCTCGTCGACGATCACCACGATCAGCGGCAGGGTTTCCATCTTGATCGGCTGCTGCTCGAAGATCGGCACGCCCGTCCCAGGCTCGAAGCCCGTCTGTACCTTGCGGGAAAGCTGCTCGCCGCGGCTGATCGCTTCCGACAGACGGCGGTTATAGGCAAAAATATCGCGCACGCCGAGATGGGACATCAGCCGGTAACGGTCGTCCATCTCACGGACGATCCATTTCAGCGCCACCACAGCCTTGTGCGGTTCGGTCACCACCGGCGCCAGGAGATGGGGGATGCCGTCATAGACCGAGAGCTCGATGACCTTGGGGTCGATCATGATCAGCTTGCAGGCGGAGGGCGGCATGCGATAGAGCAAGGAGAGAATCATCGCGTTGATCGCGACCGACTTGCCCGAGCCTGTGGTGCCGGCGATCAGGAGATGGGGCATTTTCGCGAGATCGACGATCACCGGCTGGCCGCTGATGTCCTTGCCCAGCGCCAGGCCGAGGCCCGACGACGTCTTCTCGTAGGCTTCACTTGACAAGAGATCCGAAAGATAGACGGTTTCCCGATGATCGTTCGGCAGCTCGATGCCGATGACATTCCGCCCAGGCACGACCGCAACACGTACCGACATGGCGCATAGGGACCGTGCAATATCGTCAGCGAGCGCGATCACCCGCGCCGCCCGGGTGCCGGGAGCGGGTTCCAGCTCGTAGAGGGTGATCACCGGCCCCGGCTTGACCGCGACAATGTCGCCGCGGACACCGAAATCATCGAGCACCTTCTCGAGCGCCTTGGCGATTGCCGCGGCTTCCGCCTCATCGACCTTGTAGCGATCCCGGCGTTTCGGCTGGCCGAGGAACTTTAGGGGCGGCAGCTCGAAATGTTCCGGCGGGGCCAGCTCTCCGCTTTCTCCAAGTTCAGGCATGGGCGAAAAGCCGGGACTGGGCTGAGACACGCTCGGTCCCGGAGCCTCGGGCTCATCCAAATCGTCAGGCTCGCGGCTGCTCTGCCGGCTCTGACGCCTCAGGGCGGACTGCGACCGGCTGCGGCTGCCATAGTCCCGCTCATCGCGATGCGGGCGCCGGAAGAAGGCCATGAGCGACCAGAATAGAGACCCCAAAGCCTCGGCGAGGCCACCCATGACACGCGCGGCGAGGGAGGGGCCTTCATCCACCCTTTGCCCTGGCCTTTTCCGTGACCGGTTAGCCTTGGCCTGAGGCTTTCCGCGACGCCTTGATCTGCTGCCGCTGCCTCTCAGATATTGGATGCCATGAAAGATCTCCGGCACGCTGATCCCGATCGCCAGGATCGAAAGAAGCAGCGCTGAAAGAGCCATGTAGAGGCCGTAGGCGCTGCCAACCACAGGCTCCAGCCGATGCAGGGCAAAGTCGCCGACGACACCGCCGAGCCCCACCAGATAAGGCCAGGACTCTTCAGGGGGCACGCGCAAGGTGGCAAGATAGGCGGCGAAGGCGAGAAGGGCTGGCGGCAGGACGGACAGGGACAGCCAGGCCCAGCCCGGCATGCGATCGGTGATCAGCCGAACGCCCCAGATCGGCATCACCAACACCAGGAACCACACCGCACGGCCGATGGTCTGGAACGAAAGGTCCGCGATATTGGCGCCCAGACGGCCAAGCGGGTTGCTTACCGGCGCGGAGGTGGCATGGTTCAAAGACGGATCGGCCGGGTGGTAACCCCAAAGAGCCCAGGCCATGACCATCGCGATCATGCAAAGCCCGATGCCCAACGCTTCGCTGAAACGGCGCGCAACGAAGTCGGCCATATCAAATCGAGCGCGTCTCGGAACGGAAGGGGCTGCCATCTTGAGGTGTTCTCCTATCCCAGTCGTACAACCACAGTGAAAAATTCCCTTTGGACGGGCTCCGATCTTCTAGTGCCGGACAATGACTCTCCAATAGCCCTGGGAACCAGATGACGTGGTCATACCACCCTAGCCCAGCGTTTCGACCAGGCGGGTCAGGGCCTGCTCGGTCGTCGCCATGTCATGAACCAGCGCCACACGGATGGCATGAGCGCCGGGATTCCAGCCTTCATGTCGATCATCGCGTCCAAGATAGGCGCCAGGGACTACTTTGAGCGCCGCCTCGGACCAAAGCCTCCTGGTTATGGCCTCACTGTCGCCAACGTTCAACCATAAGAAGAAGCCCCCGGCGGGGCGATCATAATCAAAACGCCCTGCCAGAAGCTCATCCGCCAGATCGAACTTTTCCCGGTAAAGCCGTCTGTTCTCCTCGACGTGCTCTTCGTCCTGCCAAAGGGCTGCCGCGGCGGCCAGTACCGGCAAGGGCTGCACGGCGGCGGCATAATTGCGAAGATGGGTAAAACCCTTGATGATCTTCGGGTCGCCGGCAACGAAGCCGGAGCGCAAGCCCGCCGCATTCGACCGCTTGGACAGGGAGTGGCAAACGAGGAGATTGTCCAGTCCATTGCCAAGGGAGCAGGCCGCCTCCAGCCCTCCCGTCGGCGGTGTTCGGGTATAGATTTCGCTGTAGCACTCATCCAGGACCAAAAGGAAATCATGCTGTCTTGCGAGGTCGAGGGCTTTGGCAAGATAGGATTGATCGGCGGCACTGCCTTGAGGATTAGCGGGAGAACAGAGAAAAAAGGCTACCGTTCGGGCCAGGAGATCGTCCGGCAGGCGATCGAGGTCCGGAAGATGGTTGGTGGCCGCCGATACCGGCAGCAGTACGGGCTCGGCACCGGCAAGCAGAGCGCCGCCCAAATAGACGTTGTAAAATGGATTCGGCATGAGGACCGCAGGTGTCGCGCCCGCTTTCTCTTCGGGCGAGACCAGCTGCGAGACCATGAACAACGCTTCCTTGGTGCCGGCTACCGGAAGAATATGCTCGTCGGCCGCAAGCAGGCTATCTGGCAGGTCATAGCGCCTGGTGAGCCAGCCCCGAGCGGAATCGCGAAACTCGGCCGTTCCCAAAACAGGAGGGTAGCGGCGCCATAGATGGCCATTGGCCGCCAGCGTTTCGGTCAGCAGCGCCGGGGTCGGGTGCATTGGCTGACCGATCGATAGATCGATCGGTTCATGGACGCTTGACGGCGCAACCGGTTCCAGCAGGGCGGCAAGGCGCCGAAAAAAATAGTCGCTCAGGCCATCGAGCCGAGGGTTATCCATAGGCGCTACAACATCTGTCCCAGTGGTCTGGCTCAATCACGAGAAGTCTGAGTGTTTGATCGCAAAGACCACGAGAATCCTAAGAATCACATTTGGGCGTATCGCCGCAACAAGCGGCAGAACTTTAACATCGTGACACAACCTCTTTCAACCAAGCAAAAAAATCATGCCGATGAGGGTTCTTGAGACGATGTGGCAAAAATGCCCCGGAGGACCTTTGTCCTCCGGGAGTTTATGGGCCTGCAGGCCTTTTTGTCTTGTCAGGAAGGGGCATTGCCAAGGCTCGGGCCGAATTCCGGATAGGCTTCCATGCCGAGCTCGACCTGATCGATGCCTAAACTTTCGTCCTCGTCGGCAAGACGAATGCCGACAATCACCTTGAGAACGGCCCAGATCGCAAGGCTGGTAATAAAGGTGAAGGCGCCAATAGCCGCAACGCCGAGGAGCTGGACGCCGTAGCTGGCTCCGTCGTTGGAAAGCGGTACGATCAAGGTGCCCCAGATGCCGGCGACCAAATGTACGGGAATGGCGCCGACCACGTCGTCGAGCTTGAACCTGTCGAGCAGCGGGACCGCAATCACCACAAGAGCGCCGCCGACAGCGCCAATCAGGATCGAGAGGCCAGGTGAGGGGGCAAGCGGTTCCGCGGTGATGGAGACCAGGCCGGCAAGCGCGCCATTCAACACGATGGTGAGGTCGATTTTTTTATACAGAAATTCGGAAAGAAGCATGGCGCTCAACACGCCGCCGCAGGCTGCCATGTTGGTATTGACGTAGATATTAGCGATCGCGACCATATCGGCTGCCGATCCCATGGCGAGCTGGGAGCCGCCGTTGAATCCGAACCAGCCGAGCCAGAGAATGAAAGTGCCGATGGTAGCAAGGGGAAGCGATGAGCCGAGCATCGGGCTGACCTGACCGTCCCTGCCGTATTTCCCTTTTCTGGCGCCGAGCATGATGATGCCCGCAAGAGCGGCCCAGCCGCCGACCGAATGCACCACCGTCGAGCCGGCAAAGTCGGAAAAGCCCATCGCTGCGAGCCAGCCGCCGCCCCACTGCCAGGCACCGGTGATCGGATAGAGAATGCCCGTCAGAATGGCGGTGAACAGCAGAAACGGCCAAACCCGTACCCGCTCCGCCATCGCACCCGACACGATCGAAGCGGTCGCCGCGACGAACACCATCTGGAAGAACCAATCGGATGATGCCGCGTAACCGCTGCTGAAGTCGGCGTCGGTTTCGGCAAGTGCCGCAGTGTCATCAGCTCCCCAGATATCGACGCTGCCGACAAAACCGCCATCAACACCGCTATACATCAGCTGGTAGCCGAGCAGGTAAAACATGACACCCGTCAGCGAGAAGAGCGACACGTTCTTCAAAAGCTGAGTAGCCACGCTGCGCTTCCTGACCAAACCCGCCTCGAGCATGCAGAAACCGGCAGCCATCCACATGACCAGGAAGCCGTGCATCAGAAAAGACAGCGAATTGAAGATGTAAGCCGTCTCAGTGCCGACGCCCCTGTCCTGCGCGGATGCAGAGTCAATCGATGCCAGCAGAACAGCGGCCGCCGGCAACGCCCACTTCGACATGGCGACATTTCTTTTTCTGTTGTTCATGAGTCTTCCCTCAATGGCTCCAGGCTCATCGCGCTATTGCCGCTTGGCAGGCGGCCTTTCCTGAAGCTGCAAAGGCTGTGCCAGTGGGGAATCAGCCATCTGTGGGAGGCGATTCTTGCAAGGAGGCTCAGAAATGCACAAAAAATCATCACCAACCAGCCAATTGCCTTAATTTTATTCACTATCTTGATAAGCAAGAAACGCAACGCACGCGCTTCGAGTGGGCATCATCGCGATTAGCCAGATCATGCGACGCCTTGCCACAGCAATCACGAACCGCCTTGGTATCAAACTGACCCCATGACCGGATCAGCGAAAAGAGTCGATCTCGCCGTGGTTGGCGGCGGCATGACGGGCCTGCTGCTGGCGACTGCTGCTGCAGGTGCCGGGGCTGATGTCATGCTGATCGACCCTGTCCCTTGGCCAGAATCGACCGCCGTCCCCTTCGACGGACGGGTCACCGCAGTCGCTCGCGCCTCGCGCATACTCATGGAGAGTATCGGCGCCTGGGAAGCTGCGGCTGGCGAGGCTTCTGCCATCGTCGATATCGAAGTCAGCGAGCACGCTTCGGCTTTCGCGGTCCACTACGATCATCGGGAAGCCGGGCGGGAACCGCTTGGGCATATCGTCGAGAACAGAACCATCAGGTCAGCGTTAATCGACCGTGCGAACCAGCTCGCCGGCACAACATTGACCCTTGCCATTCCGGACAAGGTTCGAGCGATCGAACGAAACGCCTCCACCGCAACCGTCAGCCTGGAGCGAGGCGGCAACGTCAAAGCCTCTTTGGTGGTGGGCGCGGACGGCCGCAACTCCTATTGCCGAAAGCTCGCCGGCATCGATGTGATGCGCTGGGACTATGATCAAACAGGAATTGTCGCCACGATCGCGCATCAAAAGCCCCATCACGGGCTCGCCGTGGAACGCTTCTTTCCCAGCGGCCCGCTGGCGATCCTGCCCATGAAAGGCAAGCGCTCGTCGATCGTTTGGGCGGCCGAGAACGATCTGGCCGCCTCCCTGATCGACCTCTCCGATGAGGATTTTATCGAGGAGCTGCAGGAACGCTTCGACCCTCGCCTCGGCGCTATCGCCCTCACCGGAGATCGCTTTCACTATCCTCTGTCCATGGCCCAGGCCAACCGCTACACCGATGAGCGCCTGGCCTTGGTCGGCGATGCTGCGCGCGCCATCCACCCGATTGCCGGACAAGGCTGGAACCTCGCGGCTCGCGATGTCGCCGCCCTTGCCGAGCTGGCCATCGACGCCCTTCGTCTCGGGCTGGATCCCGGGAGCCCATCAGTCCTGGCCCGCTATGAACGCTGGCGGCGCTTCGACAGCCTTGCTCTCGTCGCCATCACAGACGGCCTGAATAGGCTCTTCGCCAATGATATCCTGCCAGTCCGGCTGGCGCGCGAATGGGGCCTAGGTCTGGTCCAGAGGACGCCGCCCTTGAAACGTTTTTTCATGCAGCACGCCATGGGCCTGGTCGGTGACCTGCCGAGGTTGATGCGCGGCGAGCCCCTTTGACGCTACGGCAAAACAAGAAACTCGTCGCAAGACAGCACTGACCAGTGCATCTGGCGACTCGCAACTTTTCTAGTATAAAATTCTTATTGGGAACAACTGTTCCATACCATCACCGACATTCACCAACCTGTTACCTCTCAAAGACGTGTACTCACAAAGGCTTGCTGAATACTTGCGCTTATTTGCAGATTGAGAGGATCTAGGCCCCTTATTGAATCGATGAGGGAGCCTCAATCATGTACCGAACTGGTCAATTAGCATCGCTCGGCATAGCCCTTTTAGCAGCGGCATCAACAGCGCCGCTTTGGGCGCAGGAATCGGATGAGCCACGCATCATGCTCGTGTTGGATGGCTCCTCGTCAATGTGGGCGCGGGTCGATGGCGATACCTCGAAGATCGAGATTGCAAAGCAGGCGATCGCAGATCTGGTGGGCGATTGGACATCGAAAATGGAGTTCGGCATCACCACCTACGGACATCGTGAAGAAGCCGATTGTCAGGATATCGAGACGCTGCTGCCTGTCGCCGAGGTCAACGCGGAACAGGTGGTCACGATGGTTGACGGCATTTTACCGCGGGGCAAGACGCCCCTCGCAGCCGCGATGCGTCAGGCCGCCGACAAGCTGGATTACAAAAATCGTCCAGCAACGATTCTGCTGGTCAGCGATGGCATCGAAAACTGCGGCCAGGATCCGTGCCAGGCCGCAGCGGAGCTTGCTGCCGACGCCAAGGATCTCTCGATCAATATCATCGGTTTCGACATGAACAATCATCAGATGGGCCAGCTCGAATGCATTGCAGGTAATGCCAACGGACGGCTGGTTCGAGCTGATCCGTCAGAATTTGCCGAAACGATGGATCACAGCATGGCGGCTGCAATCGAGAATGAGGAAGAGACCGCAACGCTGTCGCTCAGGACGACGCTCGTCGGCAAGCTGGTGACCGAGGACATTCGCTATGTCGTGTATCGCCAAGGTGATGATGAACAATCGCCGAAAATCGCCGAAGCCTACTCTTTCGCGCCGGTGCTGGCGCTGCCCACGGGCAAGTTCGTCGTAGAGGCGATCCGAGGCCAGAATGCGGGTGCTCTGAGCAAGTCCATCGAAGTCGAGCTAAGAGAGGGCAATGATGCCGAGCTCGAATTCAGACTGGCCGAGTTCAGACCGCGAGGGCTGAAGCGCAGGCAGACAAAAGACACGCCATAGACCGCAAAGTGCGGCGGCTGGCAACGTCATGATCACGCCAGCGCCGGATAACGGCCCGACACGGAGTTTTCCATCAAAGATGGGTTCTCACGTCGGGCCGTGCCGGCAAGAATTCATTTGACCGTCCAAACTCCCCTTAGCTAACGTTGAATCAAGGGGCTGCGAACGGCCCCAAAAGGGCTGTCGGACAATGCAGCCCGGTAATTAATCGATGCCGGTGTCGTTATGCCGTTGATAGGCCGGGCATCGACGGAGGAAACGTAGGGTGGCTTGGACGGTCGCGATTATCGTCATCATCATCGCCGTTGTTCTGGCGGTCTTGTTCCTCAACAAATTCTACAAGAAAGCAACCCGTGAAGTTGCCCTGGTTCGAACCGGAGCAGGCGGCGAAAAGGTGGTGCTGGATGGCGGCTGTCTCGCCTTGCCGATCCTGCACAAGGTGGCCGACGTCAACATGAAAACCACCAAGCTCGACATCGAGCGATCCGGTGAGAAGTCGATGATCACCAAGGACCGTCTGCGCGTCGATGCCGGTGCCGAGTTCTATGTGCGCGTCAAGCCGACGGCGGAAGGCGTGGTGACCGCAGCCCAGGCATTGGGCGGAAAATCGTTTCGAGCGGCAGAGCTCGCGGACACCCTTGAAGGCAAGCTGGTCGATGCCATGCTTGCGGTGGCAGCCGGCTACACCATGGATGCGCTTCAGGACAATCGCGGGAAATATGCGGCCGAGGTGTCGAAGGCGCTTGCTGATAATCTGGCGCTCAATGGTCTGGATCTGGAATCGGTTTCGCTCACCCGCCTGGACCAGACGCCCTTCCACGCCCTTGATGAGAACAACGCGTTCAACGCGGTCGGCATGCGGCGGCTTGCCGAGATCATCGCGACCAACAAGAAGGAACGTGCAGCTATCGAGGCGGATGCCGATGTGTCCGTCCGTCAGAGCCAGCTCGACGCCACCAAGCGTCGGCTGATCATCCAGCAGGAAGAACAGGAAGCGGAGATCAGCCAGCAGCAGGAGATCGAAAATAAGCGTGCGTTGAGCCAGGCGGATATTGCAGAGCAGCAGGCGGTCTCCGAGGAACGCCGGGAGCAAGCACGGATCAGACGCGAGCAGGAAGTGCGCACAACCGAGATCGAGCGGGATCGCGCCCTTCGGCGCCTGGAGCTGGAAGCGAATCTCGGCACCGAGACCGCGCGGCATGACAAGGAAATTCAGCTCGCCGAGAAGCGTATCGAAGAAGCCCGTGCCCAAGCCAAGGCCGAAGCCGCCCGCGCCGAGGAAATCGCAGCCAAGGAAGCGGTCGAGACCGCGCGCAAACAGGCGGTTGCCGAGCGGGAAAGGCAAGTCGCCTTGATCCGGGCGACGGAGCAGGCGGAGGTCGACGACACCCGGGTGCGGAGTGAGGCCGGAACGGTCCTCGCCATGGCGGATGCCGAGGCCAAGTCTGCCAGTGTTCGAGCGAAAGCCACCAAGGAGGAAATGCTTGCCAAAGCCGCAGGCACAGCGGCTCTCGCCGAGGCGGACAATGTGCTCACCGGCGATGTCATCAAGATGAAGACCGATCTCGCCAAGCTCAAGACCCTGCCCGATCTGGTCGGCAAGATGATGAAGCCGACCAAGAAAATCGACAGCATCCGCATCAACCACATATCAGGTACAGGCTTTGCAGGCGGCAACGGCGCTGCGGGCGACAAAGCGGTGGTCAATCAGGCGGTCGACGGCATTCTTTCCATGGCCTTGCAGCTGCCGGCCGTGAAAAAGCTCGGCGAGGAGATCGGTATCAATATCGGCGATGGCTTGAAGGGTATCGCCGATAGCGCT
Source organism: Geminicoccaceae bacterium (assembly GCA_965204405.1). Lineage (GTDB taxonomy): Bacteria > Pseudomonadota > Alphaproteobacteria > Geminicoccales > Geminicoccaceae > JANQPX01. Next base: position 186,610 of record CBDBEN010000005.1, on the reverse strand, counting down.
TCGACCGACGACAGGGCTGATCAGCCCACCGATGACGACAGTGACACCGATAAGAAGAACGACACGTAAATTGACGGATCGATGATCCGAGGGAGAGGACGCATGACCATGGATCGCAGAACCCTGCTGAAAGGAACCTCGGCAACGGCAGCATTGCTGGCGGCGCCCGCGATCATCGGCAAGGCCGGGGCCGCAGAGGCGATCAAGCTGGTCAGCATTCTCGATCAGTCCGGCGGTCTCGATATCTACGGCAAGCCCATGATCGACGCCACGCGCCTGGCCGTCGAGGAGATCAATGCAGGAGGCGGCCTTCTGGACCGGCAGATCGAGCTGATCAACTACGATCCGCAATCCAACATCCAGTTCTACACCCAATACGCTACCCAGGCCGCGACCAGCGATCAGGCGGATGTCGTCCACGCCGGTATCACGTCCGCATCCCGCGAAGCGATTCGCCCGACGCTTGGCCGTTTTCAGTCCCTGTATTTCTATAACACCCAATATGAAGGCGGGGTCTGCGACCGAAACACGTTCTGCACGGGCTCGACGCCGGCTCAAACCGTGGAGAAAGTCGTCCCCTATGTCATGAACAAATGGGGGAAGAAGGTCTATATCGTCGCCGCCGACTACAATTACGGGCACATCACCGCGCAGTGGATGGCAAAGTTCGTGCGCGACAATGGCGGCGAAACGGCGGCCACCGAGTTTTTCCCGCTCGATGTCACCAATTTCGGCCCGACCATCAAGAAAATTCAAGCCGCCAAGCCGGACCTGGTGATCTCAGCACTCGTCGGCGGCGCGCATGTCTCCTTCTATAAGCAATATGCCGCAGCCGGTATGAACAGCTCGATCCCGATCGCCTCCACAACCTTCGGCGTCGGCAACGAACATGAGCTGATCTCCGCTGAAGAGGGCAACGGCATGATCGTCGCCTACGGTTATCTCCAAGGGATCGACACCCCGGCGAACAAGGAATTCGTCGCCCGTTTCCAGGAACGATACGGAGCCGATGCACCCTCGCTGAACGAGCTTGCCGTGCGTTCCTATGAGGGTGTCTATCTCTGGGCCGAAGCGGTGAAACTCGCAGGCAGCACCGAGCGCATGCCGGTGATCGAGGCGCTGGAGAGCCCGATCTCCTTCGACGGCCCAAGCGGCACGGTGGTGATCGAGCCCAAGACTCATCATGCCGTGCAGAACGTCTATCTCGGTGAACTGCAGGATCAGAAATTCACGATCCTGGAAAGCTTCGAACAGCAGCCGCCTGCCGATACGCTCCTGGTGTGCGACCTCGAAGCCAACCCCGATCAGGCAACGTTCTACTTCGAAAACGGCCTGGAAGCCGCCGGCATCAAATAGACCCAGCCGGGTCAGGGTTGACTTGGCGTTGGTGCCGGGTCGGGACTAAGACAACGAGCAGGCAGGGCCTTTCCCTTGGATCTTGTTTTTGCGCTAGGGCTGCAGATCGTCTACGGGATCGCCAATCTGGTGCTGATCAGCCTCGGGCTGGCGATCATTTTCGGCATGATGCGGGTGATCAATCTGGCCCACGGCGAATTCCTGATGCTCGGCGGCTACACCGTGGTCGTGTCGACCAATGCGGGCGTCAATCTCTGGTTCGCGATGCTGGTCCTGGCCCCCTTGGTCGTCGGCCTGATCGGGGTGATCGTCGAGCGCCTGCTGATCCGCTTTCTCTACGGGCGCATGGTGGATACCCTGCTGGCGACCTGGGGCCTTAGCCTTCTCCTGATCGGCCTGGTCACGACCATCTTCGGCGCACAGACTGCCACGACCATCTCCGCTCCGCTCGGTCCGGTGCAGATCGGCGACTATACCTCCAGCGGATACGAGCTGTTTTTGATCCTGGTCGCCGTTCTCCTGTCCGCACTCGTCTATGGCTGTTTGCGCTATACCAAACTCGGCCTGGTTGCCCGCGGCACGATGCAGGGCGCCGATATGGCGGCAGCCCTCGGCGTGTCGACGGAGCGGATTTACATGATCACCTTCGGCCTCGGTGCTGCCGTTACCGGCCTTGCAGGCGCGCTTCTAGCACCGATCACCGGGGTTCTGCCGACCATCGGCGCCACTTATATCGCCAAGGCATTCATCACCGTGATCAGCGGCGGTGCCGCCATCCTGGCCGGTACGGCATCCGCCTCCGTGCTGCTGGGCGGAATCAACGGCATCGTTGCCTTCGGCATCGGCCCGACCATCGGCGAGGTCGCCCTGCTGATCGCGGCGATCATCCTCCTTCGGCTCATGCCGCGCGGCATTACGGGGCGTTTCTTCAGGAAGAGCCTGTGATCGACTCGCGCGAAAACCGCTGGCGCCTGTTCCTCGGCATTCTGGGCGTTCTCTTCCTCTTTGGCGCACCGCAGGTTTTCCAGCTCTTCACCATCATCAACCTGACCACAGCGCTCGCCCTTGCCATCCTGGCGCTCAGCCTCGGCCTGGTCTGGGGGTATGGCGGCATTCTGTGCTTTGGCCAGACCATGTTTTTCGGCCTCGGCGCCTATGCCTATACCATCGCTGCGATCAATTTCGGCGAAACCACCGGCGCCGTCCTGGTCGCCATCCTGGTCGCCGCGGCATTCGCCGCAATTCTCGGCTATTTCATCTTCTATGGCCGGGTGAGCGACGTTTACCTCGCGGTCATCACCCTCACGGTTACCCTCATCTTCTACTCTCTCCTGCGCCGCACCTCCGGGCCGGAATACAAGATCGGCAAGGCCCTGCTCGGCGGCTTCAACGGCCTCACCGTGCCGCCGCTGAATATTCCGAGCGACCCCTCAGCGATCCTCTTTCCCGAACATGTCTTCTACGTGGCCATGGCCGCCCTTATTCTCGCCTATTTCGGCTGCGTCTGGCTGACCCAGACCCATTTCGGCCGGGTCATGGTCGCAATCCGCGAGAACGAGCTCAGAGCCGAGCTCCTTGGCTACGACATCCGTTTCTACAAGCTCGTCATGTTTGCGATCGGCGGCGGCATCGCGGGTATGGCAGGCGTGCTGTTCGCCAACGGCATCGGCCGGGTCACGCCCGATATCTTCAACCTGTACAACACGGCGCTTACCATCATCTGGGTAATTGTCGGCGGGCGCGGCACCCTGATCGGACCGATTTTCGGCGCGATAGCCTTGTTCTATCTCACCTCAAGCCTCGGCACCCAGACAGTCCTCAACAACAATCTGGTGCTCGGCATCATCTTGATCGTCTTCGTACTTGCCGTTCCTCAAGGCATTGTCCCCTCCCTCGTCAAGCTCTGGGATCGCACCCGGTCCAACAAGCAAAGATTGGGAAAGGCAAAGCGCCTGCGCAATCGACACGGCAGGGCGGCACGCCGTGACATGGGTTCGAAAGCAGCAGAGGCGGCAGGCGATGACTGAAGTCACCCTTACCTCCTCCCGCCCATTAGGCGGGATCATCGCCATCGGTCGTGTCGACCGATGACTGAAATCGTCCTCGAGACCAGAAACCTCTCACGCCATTTCGGCGGGGTCACCGCCGTCGACCGCGTCGACTTCAGCTTGTGGGAAAACGAGCTTCGCTGCCTGATCGGCCCCAATGGCGCCGGCAAGAGCACCTTCTTCAAATGTCTGACCGGCCAGCTCGAGCCCAGCGAAGGCGATATCGTCATTCGCGACTTTCACGCGAGCAATCGGCAGCCTCACGAGATCGCGGAGCTTGGCGTCGGCATCAAAACCCAGGTTCCCAATGTCTTCGATGGCCTCTCGGTCGAAGAAAACATCTGGCTCTCGGCCAGGCGCTGGCATGGCGCACCGCGGGCGCGTGTGCTGACAAGCGAAACGCTGGAACGCCTCCAGCTCGGCGATATCCGGGATAACCTCGTGGGCACGCTCGCGCACGGGCAGCGTCAATGGGTTGAACTCGGCATGGTGATCGCCGCCGAGCCATGGCTGGTGCTTCTCGACGAACCGGCTGCCGGCATGACCAAGGAAGAGGTTGCCAGAACAGCCGAGCTGATCAGGGAGATCAACCAGACTGCCACCATGATCGTCGTCGAGCACGATATGCAGTTCATCCGCATGATCGCGAACCAGGTGACCGTGCTCCATGAAGGCCGGATCCTGATCGAGGATACCATGGACGTCGTGTCCCGCGACGAACGGGTGCGCGATGTTTATCTCGGGCATCGGCAACCATGAGTACGTCGCCGCTCCTGGAAACCAAAAACCTGCGTGCCGGCTATGGTCGCGTCCCGGTTCTTCATGGCATCGACCTCACCGTCAGCGACGGGGAAATCGTCGGCATTCTCGGCCACAACGGCATGGGCAAAAGCACGCTCCTCAAGACCCTGATGGGCCTGGTGCCGGCAACGGGCGGTGCCGTTCACTTCGACGGCGTCGACATCACGTCATTGCCATCGCATGAACGCAGCCATCAGGGCATCGGCTACGTTCCCCAGGGCCGCGGCATTTTCCCGACGCTCAGCGTGCGCGACAATCTCCGCATGGGCGTCGCCACCCATGACGTGGACGAGATCGAGGCGGTCCCCCTCGCTCTGCAGAATTTCCCGCGCCTCGAACCTCTCCTTGACCGTGAAGGCGGCGCCCTCAGCGGCGGCGAGCAGCAGCTCCTCGCCATTGCCCGTTGCCTGATCAGCGAGCCTCACCTGATCCTTCTCGACGAGCCCACCGAAGGCATCCAACCATCGATCGTCGATGCCATCATCGAACTGTTGAAGACCCTAAGGGAAGAGAGCGGCCTCACGATCCTCCTGGTCGAACAGAATCTCGATTTCATCACCGAGCTCTCCGATCGTGTCCTGCTCCTGCAAAAGGGCGAAATTACCGGCGAAGTCGCCGGTTCCGAAGCCGCAAACCCCGCCCTCATCGCCGAATTCACCGGCTTCGGGGTGGCGCCAACGGGCGCCGGCGCTGACTTGGCGCCTCAGGCGGCGGGGGGGTATGCGCCGCCATCTCTTGCCGAGCGATCTGACGTGTCTGCTAACGCCACTCCAGTAACATCGGTGCGATCCGCACCACCACTTAGCCCAAGGCTGCATGCCATGACGGTTCAGCGACCCACCCACGCCCAGCTCAAGGAAATCGTGACCGACTTCGGCATGCATATGTCGGACGAGCGTATCGGCGAGTTTCTGGCGATCATGAACGAGACGATCAACGCCTATGACGTGGTCGATGCGATGCCGGACTATCTGCCGCCGGTGGACTATCCCCGCACGGCAGGCTACCGGCCGGGGCCTGAGGAAAACCCACTGAATGCCTGGTACGTCAAGACCGAGATCAAGGGAGCGCCGCGCGGGCCGCTTGCCGGCAAGACCATCGCGCTGAAGGACAATGTCTGCCTGGCAGGCGTGCCGATGATGAACGGCGCGTCCACGCTCAAGGGCTACACCCCTGATGTCGACGCCACCATCGTCAATCGTATTCTCGATGCCGGCGGCACCATCGTCGGCAAGGCCCATTGCGAGTATTTTTGCCTCTCCGGCAGCAGCCATACCAATGCGACAGGCCACGTCCACAACCCGCACAAGCGTGGTTACTCCGCCGGGGGCTCGTCGTCTGGTTCCGGCGCCTTGGTGGCGGCCGGCGAGGTGGACATGGCGATCGGCGGCGATCAGGGCGGCTCGATCCGCATGCCCGCTTCCTTTTGCGGCTGCTACGGCATGAAGGCTACTCACGGCCTCGTCCCCTATACCGGTGTCATGCCGATCGAAAATACCATCGATCATACCGGCCCAATGACCCAGACCGTCGCCGACAACGCCCTGCTGCTGGAGGCGATCGCCGGCGAGGACGGCCTCGATCCAAGGCAATATGCCCCGGTCACCGACACCTACACGGCCACCCTCAGCAAAGGGGTCAGCGGGCTTCGTATCGGTGTCCTGAAGGAGGGCTTCGGTCTCGATGTCTCCGAGCCGGACGTCGATGCCAAGGTTCGCACCGCCGCCGAACAGTTCCAAAAACTCGGTGCCATCGTCGACGAGATTTCCGTACCGCTGCATCGTGACGGTGCGGCCATCTGGACACCGATCGCGGTCGAAGGGCTGACCAATCAGATGATGAAGGGCAATGGTTTCGGCACCGGCTGGGAGGGCATGTACACCACCAGCCTGCTGGACTACCACGCCAATTGGCGAAGCCGTGCCGACGAGCTTTCCGACACGCTCAAGATCTGCATGTTCATCGGCGAATATTTCCTGAAGCATCACCGCGGGCACTACTACGCCAAGGCGCAGAACCTCGCGCGAAAACTGCGCGCCGAGTATGATGCCATGTTCGGGGTCTACGATTTGCTTTTGATGCCGACCACGCCGATGAAAGCGACACCCCTTCCCCCGCCCGACGCGTCTCTCGCCCTTTATTGCCAGCGCGCCTTCGAGATTTTGCCCAACACCAGCCCGTTCGACGTCACCGGCCATCCCGGCATGAACGTGCCCTGCGGCATGAGCGAGGGATTGCCGGTCGGCATGATGCTGGTGGGCAAAAAATATGGAGAATCCACCATCTATCAGGCTGCCGCCGCCTTCGAACGCCTCGGCGATTGGCGCGAGATGTAGCCAAGCGTTCCCAGGCCGCGTTATAGGAGCGGGAGGGCGCTGCCGGGTTTCGGCAGCGCGGATCATCTCGACAATCCCAAGCCTTCGATGGAGCGAGCGTTCGTGAATCCGCCCGATGAGATCACCCTTATACCGACTGACGAACCCATCCGCGGACGGGTGACGCTGCCGGGATCGAAATCGATCACCAACCGGGCGCTCCTTCTGGCCGCGTTCGCCGATGGCAGGAGTTCACTGACCGGCGCCTTGAAGAGCGTCGATACCACGCTCATGGCGACGGCACTCCGGCAAATGGGCGTCATCGTCGAAGAGCCGGACGCAACATCGTTCGTGGTTACTGGAAAGGGCGGCCTGACCGCACCGCCCACGCCGCTCATGCTCGGCAATGCCGGAACGGCCATGCGCTTTCTGACGGCCGCCGCCGCGACTGTCGACGGAGAGGTGGTGCTGGATGGCGATGAGCATATGCGAAAACGCCCCATCGCTCCGCTCACAGCGGCCCTCCGGTCGCTCGGTGTCGACAGCGAGGACAGAAACGGCTGTCCCCCGGTGACGGTGCGAAGCCGGGGGCGGTTTGGTGCCGGGCGTGTCGAGATCGACGGCGGGCTTTCCAGCCAATATGTCTCCGCCATCTTGATGGCAGCGCCTTTGGCCGCCTCACCGGTCGAGGTGGCTCTGACCGGGGCCGAGATTGGTGCTCGCGGCTATATCGACCTCACGCTTGCAGCGATGCGCGCATTCGGTGCCAAGGTGGATGCGGTCGATGAACGCACATGGCGTGTGCATCCCACAGGCTATCGACCCGCCGACTTCGCCATCGAGCCGGATGCTTCGGCGGCGACCTATCTCTGGGCTCTGGAAGCGTTGACCGCAGGTGACATCGATATCCATTGGCAGCCAGTTGATTTCACCCAGCCCGATGCACGCGCTTACGACCTCATCCGCCATTTCCCCGACATGCCGCCGACGATCGACGGTTCCCAAATCCAGGATGCCGTGCCGACGCTCGCCGTGCTTTCTGTGTTCAACAGGACACCGGTGCGGTTTACCGGCATTGCCAATCTGCGTGTGAAGGAGTGCGATCGGGTGGCGGCGCTCGCCACCGAACTGTCACGGATCCGACCCGGTCTCGGTATCGAGGATGGAGACGATCTTATTGTCCAGGCGGACCCGGCCCTCGCCGGACAGACCAGACCTGCCCGCATCGAAACCTATGCCGATCACAGGATTGCGATGAGCTTTGCGCTTGCCGGGCTGAAAATCGGCAGGATCACGATCAAAGACCCGGACTGCGTCGCAAAAACCTATCCAGGCTACTGGGAGACGCTTCGCCAGCTGGGTATTCGCATGGCTTAGCAAGAGCATCAAAACACGCTGCGGCCGCGTAAAAAAAACCTGTCAATTTGCTGAACACGGGTTTCAGGCACGCTTCAGAGAGCCCCGTCTATACCTATCGTTATCTTGAAACCAAAGAGAGCGGGGGCTCAGATGATGAAGACGTTTCGGAAGACCGATACCAGCAAGGCAAACACCACTCAGCGGACGGGCAGTCTGGTTATGGGGTTCGGCCTGATGCTCGGACTCGCAGCCTGCGGCAATACCGGGGCAGACTACCAGCCAATCCTGGACGGCACACCCAATGCCCGCTATTCGGCCGATCTGGCTGCCTGTCAGCAAGTGGCTGAGCAGCGGTCCTATCTGAACGACAACGTGAAGTCCGAAGCCGCCCTCGGGGCTGGTGTAGGCGGGCTTGTGGGTGCGGTCGACGAAGGCGTCGAAGGCGCCATCGCCGGCGCCCTGGTCGGTGGACTGATCGGCGGCGCCAGCCGTTCCTGGGACACCATGGAAGAGCGCCAGCAGGTGGTCACTGCCTGCATGCAGGGTCGCAACCATCCCGTCGTCGGTTAATGGAACGTCCACAATATGCGAGTTCCGCCGCCATCGCCGAGATCGACGGTATGCGCCCCAGTTTCGTGGGGCACGGTCGGGACTCCTATGTTGAAGGCACATCACTAAGGCAGAGTTGGATCAGGCCGGTTCGACACCGACCTGATCCAACAATCACGTTGAGCGGAAGACGCGGCATGGCCCCGGCCATAACGCGCCAATATCCTCAATCACCAAGGCGAGGCGTCTCATGAACAAGAATCAAGTGAAGGCCGCAGCAACGAAACTTGCCGAGACCTACCGGCAGGAAGCGCGTGATCTGGAGACATCGGCACCGGAACTGGCCTCGGCGCTTCGATCGGAAGCCCAGTCGATCATCAAGGATCTCGGGTTGGGAACCATGTGGTCATCAGGAGCGGCCTCCAGATCATCCCTATCGGTGGTTTCCAGCACCAAGTTACCTCATTCGCAATCATCCTCAAACCCGACGCTGACGCTCGTCGACGACGGCTCGGAAAAGGATCTGCATCGTATCGTTCGCAAGGTCAAAAAAATGAGCAAGAGCCTCGATCGGCATCGCAGGCGATCATCGTCATCCAGGCGCGCACGGATCCGTACGACGGCCGCCGCTGCCGCGATGCTGATCGGTGCGGCTTTTATGACGACGTTCAACACGGCGCTATGACGATACGCTCGTAACCGCCATTCCCTTCAAACTGCAGCCGTTTTCCGCCTATCCGCGTCGGGCAGCGCGTTCGCAATCCGAGTTTCTGGTCAATCCAGGAGCTCTGCGCCATCACCATCTCGATATCGCCTGCTCAAACCCCTTGCGATGTTGCTTCCTCTGGCGTTGGATAGCGCGCCATGACAGCAGCCTCACGTCCCTCACGTTCGGATATCGCGACCATGCTGCGCCTGATCTCGGGTCTGGTGCTGATGGTCTTCGTCGCCGCGCATTTCATCAACCATGCCCTGGCACTCCACTCGCTCGAAGCCGTAACGGTAGGCAGCGAGATTTTCCAGATGATCTGGCGAAGCCCGCCCGGCTCGCTGCTGCTCTACGGCGCGCTTCTGGTCCATATTGCCCTGGTCATTGCGAAGATCTACCGTCGCCGCAGTCTGCGCATGCCGCCATGGGAGGCTGTCCAGATTGCTCTTGGCCTCCTGATCCCGTTCTGGCTCACCATTCATGTGGTCGGTACCCGAGGCCTTCACCAGACTTTCGGCGTCGACGACAGCTATTATCTTCAATTCGCCTACATCTGGGCCAATGGTCCCTGGAGGCAGACTTTCATGCTGCTGCTGGTCTGGCTGCATGGCTGCCTCGGCCTGCATTTCTGGCTGCGGTTTAGACCGTGGTATAGAACCGCCAAGCCCTGGCTGTTGGCCGCAGCCGTCATGCTACCCGGCCTTGCGCTGGCGGGCTTCAATCTGGGCGGCCGGGAGGTGCAGGCGATCATCATGAATGATCCGGCGTGGATCGAGCGCATCGCCGCCGAACAGAACTGGCCCGACAAAGCTGCGTATGACTGGGCTTTCCGGATCGAGCGCTTCGTCCTCTGGGGCTTCTCGCTTCTCGTTGCCGCCGCCTTGTTCGGACGCCTTGTAAGAAGCTGGCGCGAACGCTCGGCCGGCAAAATCCGGATCCTCTATCTCGACGGCACGGTCGCCCCGATCGATCCCGGCATGACCGTTCTCGACGGCAGCCGTCTTGCCAATATTCCCCATGCCTCGGTCTGCGGCGGGCGTGGACGATGCTCCACCTGCCGGGTGCGCCTTGGCGCCGGTGCGGAGCATCTGCCGCCGCCTGCGGATGATGAGGCCAAGGTCTTGGCTCGTATCGGCGCTCTCGAAGGCATCCGCCTTGCCTGCCAGCTACGCCCGATCCACGATCTGGAAGTCGCCCCGCTGCTGCCGGCGACCGCCGGTTTTTCCTCAGCCCAGGCTCAAGTGAATCCGGGGGCAGGCGTCGAACGGGAGATGGCTGTTCTGTTTGCCGATCTCCGTGCGTTCACACGCATGGCCGAGGGACGGCTGCCCTTCGACGTGGTCTTCATCCTCAATCAATATTTCAAGGCGATGGGGGCTGCGATCGAGGAAGCGGGCGGCCGCGTCGACAAATTCATCGGCGACGGGATCATGGCGTTGTTCGGGATCGACGCCGAACCCGCTCTCGCCTGCCGGCAAGCGCTGATTGCGGCCCGCGCCATGTCCGAGCGTCTCGATCATTTGAACCGACAAATTCAGGCCGATCTCGTGGAGCCGCTTAGGATCGGCATCGGTCTGCATGCCGGTCCCGTGATCCTTGGCGATATGGGCTATAAGCGCGCCACCTCCCTTACCGCGATCGGCGATGCCGTCAATGTCGCCTCACGGCTGGAGACACTGACCAAGGAATTCGGTGCACAGCTCGTCGTCTCCGCCGAGCTTGCCCGCCTTGCCAGCGTCGATCTCAAAGACTTCGAGGTCAGGGAAATCGACATCCGCGGCCGGCGGCAGCCGTTGCGTGTCCATGTGGTCTCCGATGCCAAGACCCTGCCGCTGCCCGATCAAGAAAAAGGCGGCAGGATCAAACCCACCGCCTTCTCTCTTACCCGTCTGTTCGCTCCCAAACGAAACGATCAGACGCTTTCCACGTAGCCGCCGCTGACAGCAGCAGCCATTCAGGCAAGATCGAAACGATCGAGCATCATGACTTTGTCCCAGGCAGCGACAAAGTCATGCACGAACGCCGTTTGCGCATCGTCACACGCATAGACCTCTGCAACGGCCCGAAGCTCGGAGTTCGATCCGAACACAAGGTCGACGGCGGTGCCGGTCCACTTGATCTCGTCCGTCCCGCGATCGCGGCCTTCATATACACCAGCCGTTGCGGATGACGCTTTCCAGGCCGTGTTCATGTCGAGCAGGTTCACGAAGAAATCGTTGGTCAACGTCCCAGGCCGTTTGGTGAAGACGCCGTGGTTGGACTGCCCGGCAGTGGCCTGCATCGCGCGCATGCCACCGATCAGCACGGTCAGTTCGGGTGCCGTCAGCGTCAGCAATTGCGCCCGATCCACCAGTAACTCTTCTGCCGATCGCTGATGTCCATCGGCGAGATAGTTGCGGAAGCCGTCAGCGGTCGGCTCCAGCGGTGCGAAGGAGGAAGCATCGGTTTGTTCCTCGGAAGCATCCATCCGTCCTGGCGTGAAGGGTACCTTGACATCATGCCCCGCCTTCTTCGCGGCTTCTTCGACAGCGGCGCAGCCACCGAGAACAATCACGTCGGCAAGCGAAACTTTCTTGCCGCCAGACAGCGAGCCATTGAAATCCTGCTGAACTTTCTCCAGCGTCTGCAACGCCTTAGCAAGCTCGGCAGGATTGTTGACCTCCCAGTCCTTTTGCGGCGCCAGCCGAATGCGGGCACCATTGGCGCCGCCACGCTTGTCACTGCCACGGAAGGTCGAGGCCGACGCCCAGGCGGTGGATACGAGCTCCGAGGTCGATAAGCCGGATGCAAGAATCTTGCCCTTGAGAGCAGCAACATCGTTATCGTCGATCAGGGGATGATCGACCTCGGGCACCAGATCCTGCCAGATCATGCCCTCAGTCGGCACCTCGGATCCGAGATAGCGCGCGCGGGGACCCATGTCGCGGTGGGTGAGCTTGAACCACGCCCGCGCGAATGCATCCGCGAATGCATCCGGATTTTCATGAAAGTGCTTTGAAATCGGCGCGTAGATCGGATCCTCCCGAAGGGAGAGATCTGTCGTCAGCATCATGGGTGCGTGCTTTTTCGACGGATCGTGAGCGTCCGGCACCGTCCCTTGTGCGGCCGCGTCTTTGGGGGTCCATTGAGAAGCACCAGCGGGGCTCTTCGTCAGCTCCCACTCATAGCCGAACAGGATATCGAAGAAGCTGTTGTCCCACTTCGCAGGTTCGTTGGTCCAAGCGCCTTCCAACCCGCTGGAGATCGTATCGACACCGTGGCCGCTGCCATAGGTACTCTTCCAGCCGAGGCCTTGCTCCTCGAGACCGGCACCTTCCGGTTCAGGGCCGACATACGGACCAGGATCGGCAGCACCATGGGCTTTGCCGAAGGTGTGGCCGCCGGCGATAAGCGCAACCGTCTCCTCGTCATTCATTGCCATGCGCGCGAAGGTCTCGCGAATATCCCTGGCAGCCGCAACCGGATCCGGATTGCCGTTCGGCCCCTCGGGGTTGACGTAGATCAGACCCATTTGGACGGCGCCGAGGGGATTTTCGAGGTCTCTATCGCCGGTGTAGCGCTCGTCGCCGAGCCACTCGGTCTCGGATCCCCAGTAGACGTCTTCCTCAGGCTCCCAAACGTCCTCGCGCCCGCCGGCGAAGCCCAGGGTCTTGAAACCCATCGACTCCAGCGCGCAATTGCCAGTCAGGATCAGCAGATCGGCCCAGGAAATTTGCCGGCCATATTTTTGCTTGATCGGCCAGAGCAGCATGCGCGCCTTGTCCAGGTTCACATTGTCAGGCCAGCTGTTGAGGGGGGCAAAACGCTGCATGCCGGAGCCGCCGCCGCCCCGGCCGTCGGTGATGCGGTAGGTGCCGGCACTGTGCCACGCCATGCGAACGAAAAGCGGCCCATAGTGGCCATAGTCCGCCGGCCACCAATCTTGACTATCCGTCATCAACGCGACGAGGTCCTGCTTCAGGGCTTTCAGATCGAGCTTCTTGAACTCCTCGGCATAGTTGAAGTCTCCACCCATGGGATCGGACATGGGCGAATTCTGCCGAAGGACCTTCAGGTTCAGCTGATTGGGCCACCAATGCTGGTTAGCTGTGCTTCCGGTCGCCGTGTGTCCATGCAGTACGGGGCATTTGCCGCCGCCGATATCCGTTCCGTCCATGTCATCTCCGATCGTGTTTTGCGTTGTTGCCGATGCGATCTTCGAATGAAGATCACCAATTCCAAGGTCAGTGATAGAGCCTCATGATCAGCATATTGAGAAAGAACCGGCTGCTAAGTATTCTGGATTATCCCTGAATTTCCACCGGGCTGGTCGTCCTATGGCAGGTGAGGGAAAAGTTTGCCGACAATCAGGCCGTTCCGATCGCCGATCAAGGCCGTCATCGTTAGACGTGCCATGGAAATCTCCCCTCAAATTTGATCTGATATCAATGTAAACTGCGTTTTAGATCAGTTCAAATCGCAATAGCTTTCTAGATCGATAAGTTTTTCTTTGGGCTTTTCTGGAGACACGGGAAGCCGTGCAAGGCGCTGGGGCATCGCTTGGAAAAAGACGGCGAAGACGGACCAGCACCTGTTCTGCGGCTAAGAACCTGGCTTCATGGCGCGATAAAACACGGGCAGCAAAGCCAATAGCGCAAGGCCTGCCAGGCTCAGCATGATGTCCGTGGTCATGAAACTGGTGATCTCGATCGGCCCTTCGTGGGCGAGAACATCACCCAGGCCGGAGCCTACGCGGGCCAGGAGCACTGTTGCCGGCAAGATGCCGAAAAAGGCGCTGAACATGTAGATGTGGAGCGGGACGCCGCAAGCCGCCGGCAAGGTGGTGACCACCATATAGGGAAAGATGGGAATCAGATGCATGATGAAGACGTAGCTGAGCGCGCTCTCGTTGAAGCCGCGCGCGAAGCGCTGGATCATCGGGCCGGCGCGCTCACGCATGGCAGCACCGAAGGCCGATCGCGCCAGCAGAAAGACGCAGGCGCTGGCGAGGCTCGCCGCGATCATCGTGTAGGTGGCACCCAACACCCAGCCGAACAGATAGCCTCCAGCCATCGTCAGCACGGCAAGCCCCGGAACCGAGGCTGCCACGACCAGTGCGTAGATCGCCGTGAACAGCAAACCGGCGAGAACAGGCTTGCTGGTGACGAAAGACAGCAAGTCATATTGATGCTGGCGCAAGAGATCGATGCCGATGCGGTCATTGAGACCGAGCCACACCATCGAAACCACGCCAATGCTTGCCAGCCCGACCATTGCCATGAAGCACAAGCGAGGCAGAGAAAGATGATTCATCAGCAAACGTATCACCAGAACAAGTGTCGATATATCATGGGCGCAATGGACCCACCACTGCTCACATCCGCAGCATGCCCCTTACTTGGGGCCAATCAACGACTTTGTCCAGCTATTCCGTTTTCCCTGCGATAAAGCGCTTATAGGCGATGGGCAGGAGCGCCAGAAGCGACAAAGCCAAGATTGGCCCCAGAATGGCCGGTTCGAAGATAATCCCGAGATCGGGCGTCTCGCCGGCGTCGAAAACGGAACCTAATCCATTGCCTACGCTTGCAAAAACCACGCTTCCTGGAATGATACCGACAAACGTCCCCAAGACATAAGTCCCGAGAGACACGCCAAGAAAAGCCGGGACCAGGTTGACCAGCCAGAAGGGGAATAGCGGTATCAAGCGGAGAACCAAGAGGTAGCTAAGCGCATTCTCCTTGAAGCCCGCCTCCATCTTGCCAAGCCAGGGGCCCGCCTTTTCCCGCAGCGTATTGCCGAGTGCCGTCTTGGCAATCAGGAAGATCGCCGTGGCTCCGATGGTCGCGCCTATGACGACATAAAGTCCGCCAAGCCATGTGCCGAACATGAAACCGCCCGCGATCGTCAAGATGATACCACCCGGCACGGAAAGCGAGGTCGCCAGCGCATAGACCAGGATGAACGCAAGCGGCGCCACCAGAGGATTGGCCGCGACAAAACCCAGCAGCGTTTCCCGGTGCTCTTTCAACGCGTCAAAGGTCAAATAATTGTGCAGCCCGGACGCAAAAACCGCACCGATGGCCAGGACGAGTACAACAAGCGGCAGGAAGCGCTTGATCCAGGACGGATCGTCTTTTCCAGCATCGGACAAGTGCTGCATTCCTTCGGTTGTCTTGTTCATGGCAAATGAAGGCCCTCCTACCCAAAACGCGCCAGAAATCGAACCAGCCAGCGGGTCTTGTCGCTGAACAGCTTCGGCGTGAAGTAGCTGCCGGCCGCCCGTTTGCTGACCTCGCTCAAGGTTGGATAGGGCGCAATGACGCTGGCCATACCCTTGATTTTGATCCCCTGATTGATGGCCAGGCACCAGGGAAGAATAAGCTCACCCGCCTGAACACCGACGATGGTCGCACCCAGGATCTTGCCGCGCTTGCCGACGACCACCTTGATGCGTCCCTCGGTCCGCCGCTCCGCCTGGGCCCGGTCGTTTTCTTCATAGGACCAGTGCAGGACCGAAGCCGACAGTCCTTGTTCATCAGCCGCGGCTTCGGTCAGCCCGACATGGGCAAGCTCGGGATCGGTGTAGGTCACCCAAGGCAGCGCAGAGTAGTTGACCTTGCTCGGCAGACGGAAAAGAGCATTTTGAATGACGATGCCGGCATGATAGCTGGCGACATGGGTAAACTGGAAACCGCCCGTCACGTCCCCGATCGCGAAAATCTTCTTGTTGCTGGTGCGCAGGCGCCGGTCGACCTTGATCCCGCGCCGGTCATAGTCGATCCCGGCGGCTTCGAGGTTCAGCCCCTCCACATTGGCGCCGCGCCCGGTCGCCACCAGGATGTTAGAGCCTTCGATACGGACGACGTTGCCATCGGCTTCCTCGACAATCACGGCGACGCCGTTGCCGGCCGCTTCAACCTTTTGCACCTTGACCCGTTCCTTGAGCGAAATGCCGTCCTCCAGGAGTTGGGCGCGCACTACGGACGTCATCTCCGGATCGTCCTTGGGCAGCACCGGTCCCATGTCGACGATCGTGACCTCGGCGCCAAGCCGCCGGTGAGCCTGGGCCAGTTCGGCGCCGATGGGGCCGCCGCCGATCACGATCAGATGGGATGGGGCGATCTGATTGTCGAAAATCGTCTCATTGGTGTCATGGGGTACATCGGCTAGGCCGGGAATTGGCGGGACGACGGGGGAGCTTCCGGTCGCCACGACGAAACGCCTTGCCTTGACGCGCTTATCGCCGGCCTCAATTTCGTCACCCGCAATGAAGGAGGCCCGCTCCTGCAGAACCGTAACACCAAGGCTCTCGAAACGTTCGACGCTGTCATGGGGAGCAATCGCGCCAATAACGCCGTGAACGTGGCCATGCACGGCCTTGAAGTCGACCTCGGGCTCGTGGCCATTGACGCCAAACTGCCAGGCATGGCGGATGACATGACCGGCGTGGCCGGCGGCGATCATGGCTTTGGACGGAACGCAACCGTAATTCAGGCAGTCACCGCCCATCTTGCTCGCTTCGACCAAGACGGTCTTCGCCCCCATCTGAGCAGCCCCTGCGGCAACCGAAAGCCCGCCGGAACCACCGCCGATGATGCAAAGATCGGCCTCCACTACATCCGCCATCGCGATGTTTTTCCTATTTTTGGCGCGGCAGGAGAATCGAACGGCTCGATCCCCCCATCCCAGCCCTATAGCTACTGCCTCGGCATTAAGGCATAATCAAGTGCTGGTAAAAAATCCAATAACACGACCTAACAATCCCGCCAGCAGGCCCGTTCATGCATAAGCTTTCAAGAGCGTGAGTTCCAAGACCGGCAGCCCTCCTTCACCGCAGCACGTGGATGAGCAGGCATCGCAGGGGCGAACGCTGGTCCTGCTGACGGTTTCGCTCTGCACCATGCTCTATTCGCTGACCGTCACCATCGTGAACGTCACCCTGCCGCAGCTTCAAGGCGCGCTCTCCGCAACCCCGGACCAGGTTGCCTGGGTGGTCACCTTGAACCTCGTGGCTACTGCCGTCGTCACGCCGATGACCGGCTGGCTGGTGGGGCGGTTCGGCCGGCGCCAGGTGATGATCTGGGCGGTTTTCGGCTTTGCTCTTTCTTCTCTCCTATGCGCTACCGCAACCCATCTCACACCGCTCCTCATCTACCGGATCGGCCAGGGAGCGTTCGGCGCCCCGCTGGTACCGCTGTCCCAGGCCCTGATCGTCGCGACTTACCCGCCGGAGGACCGGGCCATGGCCCAGGGCTTTTTCGGCATGTCGGTGGTTCTGGGGCCGGCCATCGGGCCGGTTTTCGGGGGATATCTTGCCGAAGAATATAACTGGCGCTGGGTTTTCATCCTGATCGTGCCGCTGGCCATCGCGGCGCTGATGATGGTGCTGGCCTTCATCAGGGACGGCGACCGCAAGGCCGATGCCCGTCTGGACTGGACCGGTTTTTTATCACTTTCCATCGCGGTGACCTGTCTGCAGCTGGTGATGGACCGCGGTGAACGGCTGGACTGGTTCAGCTCCACCGAGATCATCGTGCTGACGGCGGTGATGGGCCTGAGCTTTTACGTCTTCCTCGTTCATAGCTTTACGGCCGAGCAGCCATTCATCTCACCCTCGCTGTTTCTCGACCGAAACTTCTCGATCGCGCTGATTATCGTCTTCGTTTACGGCATGCTCAACTTCACCCCGATCGTGCTGCTGCCCCCCCTGCTCCAGTCACTCAGCGGCTATCCCGACAGCCTCATCGGCTGGCTGCTCGCCATGCGCGGCTTCGGCCTGGTTCTGGGCTTTTTCCTGGCCGGGCGCATGGGCGGCCTCGATCCGAGGATCGGGCTCCTGATCGGCATGCTGCTGGTGGTGGTCAGCGGCGTCATGCTGATGCAGTTCAACTTCGATACCGACCTCGCGACGCTCGCCTGGATGGGCTTGATCCAAGGGCTCGGTTGCGGGCTGATGTGGGTGCCGCTTTCGATGGTCGCCTTCGCCTCGCTGCGTCCCGAAAGGCTGCCGGAAGCATCCGCAATCTTTCATCTGCTCCGGAATTTCGGCAGCAGCATCTTCATCTCGATCAGCGTCATGGCAGCCATCCGTACCACCAAGATCACCCATGCAGGCCTTGCCGAACATGTCTCGCCCCTCGACAAAAGCTTCCGGTTGCCGGAAGTCCAGGGCGGCTTCAGCCTCGATGGCACCGCCAATCTAGCTGCCATTGCTGCCGAAGTTGAACGTCAGTCACAGATGATCGGCTATCTGAATGCGTTCCTGCTCTACACCCTGGCAGCGGTGGTCACGATACCGTTCCTGTTCTTCGTGCGGATCAAGAAAGCGGTGTGATGACCAAATTTGGTCTTTTGGAAGACCGTTTCGGCACCAAAATAAATTTTACCTTGGGCAGCCTTGGAGGCGGGGTTCAGGCAGAGGGGCGCTGGTCAGATCGCAGCGCATGGTGAAGGCGCTCATGCGCGAGCCATCCGGCCTTCGGTAGTAGCCTTCCCGTTTGCCGACTTCCACAAACCCGAAGGCATGATAGAGGAGCTGCGCCGACCTGTTGTCGGTTGCCACCTCCAGGAACATGGTTTCGGCCCCCATTTGCTGGCTGCGCTCCATACTGTCGCGGAGCAGCACGGCGCCGATCGAGCGTCGTCGGTAGGAAGGTCCGACCCCGATCGAGAGCAACTCTCCCTCATCACGGATGACCCGGCAAAGCGCAAACCCGACGCCACGCATGCCGTCGATGCCGGAAAGATTGCCCTCGAACAGCCTGGCAAGCACGCCGAAACCGCCGGGGAGCGCCAAGAGATGGGCGAGATCGGTCCGGCTCCAGGGGTCATCGAAACAGGCCTGATGCAATCTCGCCAGCCGGCCGAGATCGAACGGGCCGATGGTCTTGAGACTGATCGACGGCGGGCGGTTCAGGGCCAGCATGTCAGCTCACACCCAGCGCTGGCTGGCCGGCCAGCGTTACCAGCGGTTTTGGGCGAACAGCGTCGGGTGGCCTGATGTAAAGCGGCAGGAGATCGAAGCCAGCAATCGGTTTCTCCCCCGCGGCGAGACGGTCCGCCGCAGACCTGGCAACGGCTCTCGCATCAAGGGAGACCTCTTCGATCAGCGTAACATCGGCGGTGGAGTCCAACCATGGCAGAACCAGGGAACCTCCACTTCCGGCAAGCCGCCAACGACCGTGTGCGAGTTTTCGGGCGACATCCTCGGGCGCTTCTGCGCCCGGATCATCAAGCGGCTGCAGATCGGGGCCGAAGCTTTGGCAATAGACTTGGCCGCGCCTGGCATCCTCGACAATCATCAGGCAGCTTGGCTCCTGAGCCGCTGTCGATCCCCGATCGGATCCCATACCGGCAGCAAGCGCTTCGTGGGTGGTGATGCCAATGGCCGGAAGCCCGGTTGCCAGCGCCAGGCCGCGGCCGAGCGCAACAGCGCTGCGGATACCGGTAAAGCTTCCGGGTCCGCGATTGACGGCGATGATGTCGAGATCCTGATAGCTAAACAAACTGGTTTCGAGCAGCTGCTCGACCACGAGGATCAACTGATCCGCCTTACCGGCGCCGGAGGCAAGCGCCTGGAAGGCTATCAACGAGAACACCTCGCCCCCTCTTTCGACGCCACGTTCTAGCGGATCCTCGGGCCCATCCGACCACAGTGCGGCAGAAGCCTGCAAACCGGCGCAATCGAGAGCGAGACCGAGCATCGATGATCGTCCTGGCTACTCGATCGGCCGCACTTCCGACACCTCGGGCACATAATAGCGCAGCAGGTTCTCGATCCCGTTCTTCAGCGTGATCGTCGAGCTAGGACAGCCGGCGCAGGCACCGCGCATATGGAGATAGACGACGCCGCGCTCAAACCCATGGAAAATGATGTCGCCACCATCCTGAGCCACGGCTGGTCGAACGCGCGTATCGATCAGTTCCTTGATCTGCTTGACGATCTCGTCATCGTCATCGCTGGCTTCGCCGGTATCGGCGGTCAGCTCCGCATCGGGGGCGATAACAGGATCGCCGGACTTGTAGTGCTCCATCAGCGCGCCAAGCACGGCCGGTTTCAAGGCGTACCAATCTTCTCCGGCCGCCTTGGTCACGGTCACGAAATCGCTGCCGAGAAAAACGCCGGTCACCCCTTCGACCGCGAACACGCGTTTGGCCAGCGGCGAACTCTCGCTAGCCTCCACATCGGTGAAATCGGCCACGCCCTGGCCCATAACATCCTGGCCTGGCAGAAACTTCAGCGTTGCCGGGTTGGGGGTTTGCTCGGTCTGAATGAACATGTCGCGACCTCCCATGGGTCTCGTCCCGACGTCAAGATCCAACGCGAAGGGCAGCGCAAAACGCTTTTCCTTCACCGGATGCAGGGACCACTGGTCCAAAGATGGCGCATAGGGCCATCGGGTTCAAGCAGAAGAGAGGGATTACCCGTCTCGGATCCGCTATTTCAACAAGATGTTTGCAATCTCTTTCAATTGCGTTCGCGCCCGCAACAAGTAAAAGCCCTGCGCGGCGAGATGGCTTGGTCTGATTTGACTATCCGGGGAACCGTTGGTGATCACCCAGGGCTGCAGGGTCGCGGCTTCCTCCAGGCTCACCATAGTTTGGCGCCAGGCATTGCGGAGGCCTTTTTCGGCAATGACATCGGCAAAATCCTCCTGCATTGCCCGCATCAGCAGGTAATAGGCGTAGAGGCGCCCCTTATTGGCGTAAAAGACATCGTCGGCCTGAAAATCCAGCCACCAGCTCGAGTTTTCCCGAATATGCCGGCTGATTCCGGCCGAAGCGCTGCCGATGTCGGCCGTAATGCGGTCGATCGTGTTCAGGAGATTGTCAGCCCTCGGTGCGAAGATCGCGCTGCCATCCGCCACCTCTTGGTTGTAGACGCGAAGGGCATCCATCGCTTGCCGGTATTGTTTCTCCGAACTTGCCGTGGGAGCCCAGGACTCCTTGAGATTGAAGACCCATACATCGCCGGGATAGACGAGAAATCCTGCGGCTTTCTCGACGTTGTTGTCGACGGGGCTAGACCCCCTGGTACGCGCGATCTGATCTCGAAGCTCGATCGCGAACCGGGACGCTGCGGTCACGATGCCCTGCTGAAAGTTCGGCATATTGTCCAAAAGCGAGCCCGGCATGAAGAACGGATCATTGGCGACCCATCTGTGGGTTTCGATCTCGCGTTCGATCAGATCGGCGACCAGCGCCACGGTTAGGCTTCCCCCCTCAGGCGCCGAGCTTGGCTGGCCAAACTCGATATTGTCGTCGACCTTAGTGAGCCAGATCATGCCGCCGATATAGTAGATCAGCAGCAGGACGATCAGAACCAGCGGCACCAGGCCGATGGTGCGCAGGGAGGGCAGCCAGGCAAAACGGCTGCTACGGGTTGCCGAGGGTGCCGGATCGTCGAACATTCCGGGGGTGGTTTCCGGCTTTGTTGCCGGTGTTTCGCTGGATCCGGAGGGCCCGGATGGCGCCGAAGGCTCGGCCATGGCATTTCCTCTAGGCTAGGTTCAGCGCGGCAGGAAGCCGACGATGTCGTAAACCTTGGCAATATTGTCGGCAGCGATCGCTTCGGCTTTTTCGGCGCCGCGGCGAAGAACTCCTTCGATCTCGCCACGATCCGCCATCAAGCGGCGCATTTCAGTCGTGATCGGCTCCAGTCTGGAGACCGCAAGGTCTGCAAGCTCACCCTTGAAGTCAGCAAAGGAACTGTCCGCAAAGTCCGCTGCTACCTTGGCGCGTGGCTCCTCGGCAAGCGCAGCATAGATCTGCAGCAGATTAGAGGCCTCCGGCCGGTTCTCCGGATCATAGGACAGCCCCATTTCGCTGTCGGACTTCGCTCTCCTGATCTTTTGGGCAATGCTATCGGCATCGTCGATCAGATTGATCCGGCTCTGATCGGACGGATCGGAACTGCTCATCTTTTTGGTGCCGTCGCGAAGAGACATGATCCGCGCCGCCTCGCCTTGGATCACCGGCTCCGACAACGGGAAGAATTCCTGGTCATATTTTCTGTTAAAAGCACCGGCGATGTCCCGCGCAAGTTCCACATGCTGCTTTTGATCCTCACCCACCGGCACATGGGTCGCCCGATAGAGGAGAATGTCAGCAGCCATCAGCACCGGATAGGTGTAGAGGCCGGCCAAGGCCTGGTCTTTCTTCTTACCCGCCTTGTCCTTGAACTGGGTCATCCGGTTCAACCAGCCAAGCGGTGTCAGGCAGTTGAAGATCCAAGCGAGCTGCGGATGCGCCGCGACATGGCTCTGCACGAAAATCGTCGTTTTCTCGACATCGAGTCCCGCTGCGATATAGCTTGCCGCCACCTCGATCGTCCGGTCGCCGAAGGTCTTCGGGTCGTGCGGCTGAGTGATCGCATGCAGATCGACGACGCAATAGATCGCCTCGTAGTCGCCCTGCAGCCGCACCCAATTGCGGATCGCGCCCAGGTAATTCCCGAGATGCAGACTGCCGCTTGGTTGAATGCCTGAAAAAATCCGCCCCTTCATCATCACCGCCTTTTCATCGAAACGAGACCAGCTACCAACTGCCATGGTCCTCTGGCTGTTATGGGGATGCTTCGACGGGCGTCAAGGTGCGGGATGCGCTTCCGGCACCCGGTATTCAGGCGGGCCGGGGCCGAAACGCCCTTTAAGCCTGAGTGAAGTCGCCGGTTTCCCCGTTCATCAGCCAAAGCGAGCCATCGGCAATATCGAACCACGCACCATGCAGGCCAATGCGTCCCTTATCCCAGAGGATCGACACGCAGGGGAACGTGCGGAGATTATCGATCGAATAACGGATGGAGATGCGCTCCAGCGCCTTTTGCCGTTCCGCCATGGTCATCCATTTGTTGCTGGCGACCGCCTCGGCCGGAGGCCCCAAGAGTTCCATCCACTTGCCGATGAAATCGCCGGGCGAGAGGGGTTCACCCGCCGGATCGAGCGCGGCTTTAATACCACCGCAGCCACCATGACCGAGCACCACGATCTGCCTGATTTTCAAACCCTGAATAGCGAATTCGAGCGCGGCGGAGGTCGAGTGATAGCTGCCGTCGGGCTCATAAGGCGGTACCAGATTGGCGACATTGCGGACGACAAAAATGGAGCCTGGCGGCGTGTTGAAGATGGTTTCCGGGCTCGTGCGCGAATCGCAGCATGCGATGATCAGGGTCGAAGGCGACTGCCCCTTCTCGGCAAGCGCGCGATAGCGATCACTGTCCCGGGCAAACTGGCCTTCCTTGAAGGATCGATAGCCATCGAGAAGGGGGGCTGGAAACACTGTCATGTCACTAAAATCCGATCCGTATCCACCTTCGGCAAGTTAGAGCATTTTCCGATCTTGCGGAACCAAACCGCTCCCCTGTCGACCATATCACTGCCCAACCCGGCCTCTTACCGCCATTGCCGACAATGAACGCAGAATGGACACTCTATTAGCAGGACATCCCTGTCCAAAAAAGTCTTACTGCTGAAGCTGAACTGCAGCTTTTTGATGCTCCGCCATCAGCGTTTGCATGTCGACGCCGACGAGTTGCCCTTCCTCCACCAGCCACCGCCCGGCGACCATCACGCGGTCCGCACGGTGGGCACCGCAGAGGATGAGAGCTGCGAGCGGGTCGCCATGGCCGGAAAAGCGCGGTTCGTCCAGCTTGAAAAGTGCCAGATCCGCCTGTTTTCCGGCTTCGATCCTGCCGATGTCGGGCCTGCCCAGACACCGGGCCGAGCCTTCGGTTGCCATGCGTATCACCTGTCGGTGATCGGTCGATTGGAGCCCGTGGTTCACCCGCTGCAGCAAAAATGCGAGGCGTATGTCCTGCATGAGATTGCTTGCATCATTGGAGGCCGAGCCATCCACCGCCAGACCGAGCGGGACACCCGCGGCGGTGAGATCAGCAGCGCGGCAGGTACCGGAACCGAGCACCATATTGGCCGCGGGACAATGCGCGATGCCGGTGCCGGCCTTGGCCAGGCGCTGGATGTCGTCATCATCGAAGAAGACACCGTGCGCCAGCCAGGTTCTGTCGTTCAGCCAGCCCTGCTCTTCCAGATAGTCCAGCGGACTCATCCCGAAACGGGCTTGGCAAAAATCATTCTCGTCCTCGGTTTCGGCAAGATGAGTGTGGAGGCGGCACTCCAAATGCTCCGCCATCACCGCGGTCGCCCGCATCAGTTCGGTGGTGACCGAGAAGGGCGAGCAGGGAGCTAGCGCGATCTCGATCATCTCGCCGGAGCGATCACCGAGCTTGTTGTAACGTTTTACCAGCCGCTCGCTTTCGGTGAGGATGGTCCACTCATCCTGCACCACGGATTTCGGCGGCAGGCCTCCATCCTCCTCGGAAAGGTTCATGGAACCCCGCGTGAGCACGGCGCGCATACCAAGCTCCGCGGCGACCTCCACTTCGATATCAATCGCTTTTTCCAACCCTTTGGGAAAAACATAGTGATGATCGACACTGGTGGTGCAGCCGGACAGCAGAAGTTCCGCCATCGCCAGTTTTGCAGCGACCCGGAGGTGATCCGGCGTTAGCCCCGACCAGACCGGATAAAGCGTCTTCAGCCAGGGGAAGAGCTCCTTATTCAGCGCAGGTCCGAAGGCACGGGTCAGCGTCTGGTAATAATGGTGGTGGGTGTTGATCAGCCCCGGCAGGACCACATGGTGGTCGGCATTGAGCTGCCGGCTCACGGTGGACTTGGGTTGGTGTCCAGCAGGGACCAGTTCGACGATCAGACCGTTCTCGACCACGATGCCGCCACCGGCATCGACGCCCTCGTCGACGAAGATTGCGAGCGGTTCCTTGATCCAAAGCGTCATGACCGAACCATCCATCGATAAAATGCAGAGGACTCTTTTCGAAACTGCACTCTCTCTTCTAAACTCCCCTTAAGCAACAGGTTAAATCAGGGAGGTCTTCGATGGGCATGATCAAAGGGCCGGCGGTGTTTCTCGCCCAGTTTGCCGGTGACGAAGCGCCGTTCAACACGCTTCCGGCAATGGCTAAATGGGCAGCCGACCTTGGCTTCAAAGGGATCCAGATCCCGAGCTGGGACGGGCGATTGTTCGACCTCGCCAAGGCGGCCGATAGCGATGCCTATTGTGACGAGGTCAAAGGCGTTTGTGCCGATGCCGGCGTCGAGATCACCGATCTTTCGACCCATCTGCAGGGCCAGCTCGTTGCCGTGCATCCAGCTTATGATGAGGGTTTCGACGCATTTGCGCCTCCTGAAGTCCACAAGAATCCGGCGGCGCGTCAAGCCTGGGCTGTCGACCAGATGATGAAAGCCGCCAGCGCATCGAAGCGCCTGGGCCTCGACAGCCATGTCTCCTTTCCCGGCGCTCTCGCCTGGCCCTATCTCTATCCGTGGCCGCCGAGACCCGCAGGCCTCATCGAAACGGCGTTCGATGAACTGGCGAGGCGCTGGAAGCCGATCCTCGATGCGTTCGATGAGGCAGGCGTCAATGTCGGCTACGAGATCCATCCGGGCGAAGACGTTCATGACGGTATCACCTTCGAGATGTTCCTGGAGCGCCTCGGCAATCATCCGCGCTGCTGCATCAACTACGACCCCAGTCATTTCCTCCTGCAGCAGCTCGATTATCTCGGCTTCATCGACGTCTATCACGAGCGCATCAGCGCCTTTCACGTCAAGGATGCCGAGTTCAACCCGAGCCCCAAGCAAGGCGTCTATTCCGGCTTCCAATCCTGGGCCGATCGCGCCGCGCGATTTCGGTCACTAGGAGACGGACAGGTGGACTTCAAAGGAATTTTCTCGAAGCTGCAGGCCTATGGCTATGCAAGCTGGGCGGTGATGGAGTGGGAGTGCTGCCTGAAGCATCCGGAAGACGGTGCGCGAGAGGGCGCCGCTTTCATCGCCGACCATCTGATCCGCCCAGCGGAGTCCTCATTCGACGACTTCGCTGCCGGCAGCGCCGACCAGGCCGCCAACCGCCGGATGCTCGGCATTTCCTGATCCTTGCCGGAGAAAAGACGATGAGCAGCGAGAATGAAACACAGGCAAGTCAAGCCCGGCGCCGCTGGCGCCTGGGGATGGTTGGTGGTGGACAAGGTGCCTTTATCGGAGGGGTGCATCGGATAGCGGCTCGCTTGGACGATCGGTATGAGCTGGTGGCGGGCGCGTTGTCATCTGATCCTGATCGTGCCAAAGTGTCAGCGGCCGAACTCGGCATCGCCGATGACAGGGCCTATGGCAACTTTACCGAGATGGCCAAGGCAGAGGCGGCAAGAGACGACGGCATCGATGTGGTTTCGATCGTCACGCCCAATCACATGCACCATGGTCCGGCGATGGCGTTTCTGGAAGCGGGCATTCATGTCATCTGCGACAAACCCCTTTGCACCTCGCTCGGCGAAGCGCAGGACTTGGTCGAGGCGGTAGACAAGTCCGGAAAAATCTTTGCGCTGACCCACAACTATACCGGCTATCCGATGGTGCGGCAGATGCGCCAGATGATCGGGGCCGGCGAGATTGGCGAGGTCCGCGTGGTCCAGGTCGAGTATCCACAGGATTGGCTTTCCACCGGACTTGAGGAAACCGGCCAGAAACAGGCGAGTTGGCGCACCGACCCGGCGCAATCGGGGGCAGGCGGCTGCATCGGCGATATCGGAACCCATGCCTACAATCTTGCCGGCTTTACCACCGGCCTCAAACTGCAAAGTCTATGTGCGGACATGCAGACTTTCGTCGATGGGCGTCGCCTTGATGACAATTGCCACCTGCTGCTTCGATACGAAGGCGGGGCTCGAGGCATGCTCTGGTCGAGCCAGATAGCACCGGGCAACGAAAATAATCTGAAAATCCGGATCTTCGGAACCAAGGCAGGGCTTGCCTGGGCGCAGGAGCATCCCAACCATCTCCATCTCACGCCACTCGGAGAACCGCCACGGCTGATGACCCGCGGCGGAGCCGGTTCGGGCGACAGCGCCAACCGTGTCACCCGCATCCCACCTGGGCATCCCGAAGGCTATCTCGAAGGATTTGCGAACATTTATGCAGATGTCGCCGACCTAATCAGTGCCCTGCATGAAGGGCGAAACCCGGATTCGGACGCGCTGCTGGTACCGGGCGTTCGAGAAGGGTTCGATGGAATGGCCTTCATCGGTGCTGCTGTCGAATCCAGCCATCGCGGCGGTGTCTGGATCCAACCCACACCATGCGATGGGAGCGACTAGAAGTGTATCGGGAGCCTCAACCACGCCCGACGAACTTGGCCGAGCATCATCGGTTTCGGCGATGGACGCTGCCATCAATTGTTGTGGACATTTGCTTAGCATGATTCCTGTGCAAGACCTCGAAGCAGCCTTCGATGACATCACCGAGCACTGGTCGCCCAAGGTGATCGGGCGGATAAACGACCAGTATCTGAAGATCGCCAAGGTGCTGGGAGAATTCGTCTGGCACAAGCATGACAACGAGGACGAGCTCTTCTACATCGTCAAAGGCAGGCTGCGGATCGAGTATGAGAATCATGTCGCCGATCTCGAAACGGGTCAGTTCACCATTGTCCCAAAGGGTGTGCTGCACCGGCCCGTGGCAGAGGGCGAGTGCTGGCTGGTCCTGATCGAGCCGATGACCACCCAGCATACCGGCGGCACGCAAAATGTTCTGACCAAGACAATAGAACAACAATTGTCTTAAATGCGATAATTTAGGTTGAAGTAAGATTTTGCTGATATGCTTTGAAGGTGAGAAAGATTTCGTCCATAGATGCAATCCTGCCACAGGAAATCAAAGAACCGGCGAGATGGCATATTTAGGGCAGGAACCGGAGAGATAACTAGTTGATTACTCCCTGGTTTTGAAGAGGTTAGTTTCTTCATTTATTGTAAACATCTAGAGCAGCTATACCGTGAGTAACTCAGCTAACGCTTCCTTGGCTTTCAATCCCCGCGGCCCCTGGTGGGGCGGAGATTTGCAGACGATCCGGAGCTTCACTCATCAGGCGAAGCACGCACTTGGCAACTTTGCCGGTGATCGGGTGAGCATCCTGCTTGACGACGGCACCGGCGATTGCATGATCGGCGCGCTCAACTTCCCAATGCAAGACAACCGCCGCCCGCTGGTGGTTCTGATCCATGGGATTTCCGGCACGGAGAGCAGCTGCTACATGCGGCTGGCGGCCGCCTTCTTCCTAGCGCGCGGCTATCCCATCCTTCGCCTCAATCAACGGGGTGCCGGCCCGTCCCGGCCGTTGTGCAAGCGGGAATATCACGCCGGCAGCAGCGCCGATCTTGCGACCTTGTTCGAGAAGCTCGATCCGGCGCTGACCCGCTACGGCATCTTGCCGGTTGGTTTTTCTCTCGGCGGCAATGCCTTGCTCAAACTTCTAGGCACAATCAGTCGGGACCTTCCCATCCGGGCCGCAGCAACCGTTTCGGCACCGATCGACCTTGCCCAGAGCTGCCGATCCCTGAAACGGTGGCGTAATTTCGGCTACCATCGCTACATCCTGACCAGGCTGAAGCGCCTTTGCACGGCGCCGGGCGCGGAACTCAGCAAAAAAGAACGCCAATCGATCTTGAGCGCACGGAGCCTTTGGCAATTTGATGATCAGTTCACGGCAGCGCGGAACGGCTATAGTGATGCCGAGGATTATTATCGCTGTAACACCGCCAAAAACTTTCTTGCGGATGTCAAACTGCCGACACTCCTAATCCACGCCAAGGACGACCCCTTCGTTCCGGTGGCGCCCTATGTCGATCAGCGTTGGCCGGAGAACCCGAAACTCGAACTGCTGCTGCCGAGAAGCGGCGGTCATCTGGGCTTTCATGATCCGGCGGGATTTTGGCACCTCCGCCAAATCGACACTTTCTTTCAAAGCCAATAGAGCGTTTCCGATCAGCTTGGTTCGGCCCCGTCCTCTTCTCTCCTGGATGTGTGCTAGTGCAGCTTGGACCTCGTCGGTATAGGTTCCCCAATACCATTCGCACGGGGCGAACGGGTGCCAGCCGATGGATTCATTCTTGGCCAAGCGAACCTCACGCTCAGACTTTGCCGAACTTCTAGCCGACAATCGCTTTCGTCCGGTTTGGACGACCGGAACCCTGACAGGGATCTTTCGCTGGCTGGAACTCTTGGTGATCGGCATCGTCACGTTTCAGCTCACAGACTCGGCCTTTGCCGTGTCGCTGATGACCGTGATGCGCATGGCGCCCCTGTTCATCTTCGGTATCCCGATGGGCGCTCTTGCCGACCGTTTCGACCGCAAGACACTATTGATGCTGGGGCTGGGAGTCCTCGCTCTGAGTTCGGCAACCCTGGCAGCCCTCGCCCTATCCGATCAGCTGCATCTTTGGCATCTGGGTCTGTCCGCATTCCTGAACGGGACATTCTGGGCGGCAGAGTTTCCGATTCGCCGAACCATGCTTGGCGAGATCGCAGGACAAGCGCGCCTCGGCCCGGCGATGGCCCTGGAATCATCCACCAGCAATGCCACCCGCATGGTCGGGCCGGCACTTGGCGGCCTGCTGCTAGAGCTTACGGGCGTTGCTGGCGTGTTCGTCGGTAGCTTTTTGATCTACGTTCTTTGCCTCGTTTTGATCTGGCCGCTGGTTTATCGGAGCGGTGGCGGGCGTGGGTCGATTGGTATCGTCAACACCATTCTGGAGGGTTGGCGAACCGTTCGCAGCAGCCGCATGATCCTCGCTTCACTCGCCATCACCATGATCGTCAATCTCTGGGGATTTGCCTATATCACCATGATCCCGGTCATCGGCGAATTACAGCTCGGTCTCTCCACCTTCCTGATCGGCGTGCTCGCCTCCACCGAAGGCCTCGGCGCGCTCATCGGCTCGATCCTGGTCGGTCTCCTGGGCACGCCCGCTCATTATACCCGCATTTATCTTTATTCCTCCTTCCTGTTCCTGATCATGGTGCTTGGTATCGGCTTTTCGGCCTGGTTGCCGCTATCCTTTGCACTGATGCTGGCCGCCGGCATCAGCATTTCCGGATTCGCGGTCATGCAGAGCACCATCACTTTTCTTGCCTCGCCAATCGAGACACGTTCACGGGTGATGGGCATCCTTACGGTGACCATTGGCACGAGCCCTATCGGCATGCTTCATGTCGGCTTGCTGGCTGACTGGTTCGGTGCAGGCACGGCCGTCATGATCATGGCGATCGAAGGACTACTCGCTCTCACGCTCGTTGCTGTCTACTGGCCTGAAATGAGGCGGGAAACGCTTCTCTCAGCTTAGAGCATTTCGGGGACAGCTTTACTTGGCACCAGCCCAGAAAACCAAAACGCCGCCAATCAGGGGATGGCGGCGTTGCGGGAGTGGCGCTCTGCGCCTCCTCTTAAGGGCGACGTCTGGACGTCAGTGAAGCTCCTTCACTGGCGACGACGCCTTCGAACTGGTGGCGCCCAAACGGGCGATCTCATCTTTTATTCGGAGTTTTTCGCGCTTAAGGCGAGTCAATATGGATTGATCAGGCATAGGTCGATGGACTTCGTCGTCGATCTCTTCCTCTAGATGGGCATGTTTGCTTCTTAGCTCTTCAACGTACTCCTGCATGCTCATGCCTAAAAAGTCCTCCAGGTTGGTTATCCCTGATGAGCGTTGTAGTGTAGACCTCTGATGGAACGGACGCCAGGAAAAACTGTCATGAACCTGTCGAAAACCACTGAAAGGTACAATTTTTCAGAATGTTAACAAATAAACATTTGATTGTTGGCATCTCCGGATCGAGCGGGGTGATCTATGGAATCCGCCTGCTTCAAGCCCTGAAGGGCACTGGTGTTACCAGCCATCTGATCATGAGCAAGCCGGCCGAGATGACGCTTGCCTACGAGACGGATCTGAAGGCGATCGATGTCCGCGCCATGGCCGACGAGGTTCACCCTATCGGTGATATCGGGGCGTCGCCCGCATCGGGATCATTCCCGACCATAGGCATGATCATTGCTCCTTGCTCCATGAAAACGCTGGCCGAAATCGCGACAGGGCTGTCCTCCTCGCTCCTCAGCCGCGCAGCCGATGTCACCTTGAAAGAACGGCGAACGTTGGTGCTTATGGTGCGCGAAACGCCGCTGCATTACGTCCATCTGAAAAACATGCTGACGGTCACGGAGATGGGCGGCATCATCGCGCCGCCGGTGCCTGCCTTCTATGCAAAGCCGGCCAGCCTCGAAGATATGATCGATCACAGTATCGGTCGGGCGCTGGATCTTCTGGGCATTGAGAACGACCTAAGCAGGCGCTGGGATCGTTTGCGCAAGGCGAGCGTGAAACACCGATCAGACTAGGCAGGGCCTGCCAAGAAGCATGATGCAGCTCTCTTTTTACGCTGGGAATGACTTCAAGGCCTCGGTCACTTGCCCATCTTTGGCCTCTGGGAATGCCTGCTCGAGCAGAGGCTGGAGGTTATGGGCATCTTCGGCACGGAAAGGCCAGAAGCTAGCCAGGTTGAGAACCGCCAGTTCTACCCCCGGGTTCTCCGTCGGTTTCAGATCAGCACCAACATCGGTCAATGCCAACTGGGCAAGATGCTCGCCATCCAGTTCGAGGCTCAGGACATTGCTTCTCAGCGCAGTGGCTAAGTCCGGCCAGCGGGCAAGAAGGCTTCCGTTTTCGGCGTGACTTATCTGTGCGGCGAGCCGGCGCCTCAGAGCTCTGAGTGGACGGACGACTTCAGCCTGCCAAGCTGCGACGGCATCTTGCGCGCGGGCAAGAGTGGCCTGATCAATCTTGACACCCCGACTTGACAGCCAGCACGCAAACAACAGCAGGTTTACATCGAGTCCGTGCCGCCGCTGCAAGTCCAGGCAAACAGCCTGGACCCTCGGCCGGCGATAAAGGGAGATCGAATAGTCCCAAAAGGCACTTACGGGCCAGGAAACGCGGTGGGCCATCGAAGTTACGATTTTCTAGTGTCGGATCATTGCAAAGTACGACGAGACAATCGCCTATCGACGTATCACATCTGAAACGAAAGCACCAACGACCAGCACCCTGCCTTCAACGATCAGCCGCGCAGCAATGGACAAGCACAAACATCAGTCATTGTCGTTGATAGTGGCCGGAACCTGGCGTTGGCTGAACCGGATGATTTCCGGATCGCCCGAAAGAAACAGGCGGAATTGCTCGCTGTCCTCCGGCTGTTCATCATCGATCAGGGGAACACGAACTTCCGCGTACTCGCTCCCGGCACCAAACGTGATCACGCCGCTCTTTGCCTCGTAATCCTGCCCTGCCTGAGCCGTATCGTCGGTGGCTGCATAAAGGACGACCAATGTTCGATCGGCAGGCTTGTCCAAATGAAATTCGAAGACGACGGCTCCACTATCCTCGGCGGCATCCACAACCCTCGGTTCTACCAGGCGAGGCCCGTCGGGCCCGGCAGGAACACTCTCCTCCGTTGCCACTTCTTCTTTAGTGAGCTCAGACTTTTGAAGGCCCGCGACAGCAGTCTCATTGGCGGGCCCACCGGCACCGGCATTCTCATCAAGCTCGATCGTGCCATCGGTCCCGTCCGAGGGCACACTCGTCGTAGATTCATCCGATCCATCATCGGGGCCGTCGATCAGCTTTGGAGCAGCGGCCGCATCCGTAGCTTCAATCGCCGCAATCGCCGGTTCCTCCGACGGGGTTGAATTCGCCTGCACGGGAAGGAGGGCTTGGACTCGGGCTGCCGCTTCATCGCTCAAGCTTGCCAGAAGCTCTTGCTCGTCGCTTTTCAAACGATAGACGCCATCTTCCCAGTTGGCAAACTTACCCCCAAGAACGCTGCCATTCTCATCAAGGAATCGGACAGTCTCGATATGCGCTCTCGACGTTGGAAAAATACCACCATCTTGCTGACGAATGGTTACGATCGAACTGGTCGCATGAATGATACGCCCCACCACAACTTGTCCAGTTCTCAGTGTAAGCTCAGGCAGGCCCTGCATCGCGACGGCAACCGAAGGTTTAGGCTCAGGCAAGTCCGGCGTCGGGGTCGACTCGGCCCCGACAGCGGGCGCTGCTATCTTGGTCGCTTCATCTTCAATAACCTGGCCGTCTTGCACTTGGAGCACACGACCATCCGAACGGATCTCGTATACACCGTCCTTCCATCCGAGAAATTCGCCCGAGAGTTCACCGCCATCGGCAAGAGACAAGACCACTCGCTCGATCTGCATGAGGCTGGTCGGCAAGATTGAGCCGCCTGCGCGCAACATGACAGTGTTGCGGGTCGCCTGAAGAACGTCTGCTTCGACGACATTACCCGATTTCAGATAGAAGCTGTCGGCAAAACTAACCGGCACCCAGCCAATCCCGATGACGAGCCCGACAACTCCCCAACTACTGACACGCAACCGCCCCAAACCGACCATCAAGACCAACTCCAAAGACAACACCATGCCTGTCTACCAATCGACGACACCTCTACCCCAAAACAAAAAATCAAATGTCCATCTCGACACCGCCGATCGATAATCAAGCGTGAATATTTTCCGAAATGGCCCAGAGGTCAATCAACATCGACAAGAATAGAAAACTTCAACAGATTTTCTACTATTGCGGCATTTTAGTAGTTCAATGTTGTGACTCTTGGTTGTTAGAATAGCTACTTTCTTAAGAAGGGTGAATTTTCTCTTGGGTACGATTAAGCAGGCACAATCGCAGCGAAGGTTGAATACTACTTCAGGCTATTTTAGATATAAAGTAGAAATATCGATCTAATTTCAATCTTTTGTAGTTAGATATCAAAGGCACGCCAGATCAACCTGACAATGGTTACTAGCGCTGGTTGGGGGCAAGATTGCTGCATCGTTCCCCACGGGCTTACCTCACCCATCGAGTCATTGGTGGGCCCAGGATAACTCACTTTTTTCCCGATGAGTCCTCATGACAAAGCTTCCAGAACGTCTTCCAGCTTTCTGGAACAGCCGACATCGCAATCAACAAGAATTTCAGCGTTTAAGGTTTTTCGCTAGAACCTCTCGACAGGCCGATCGGGTTCCGCAAGTGCTAAGCGTCGCATCGACCGTTGAGCAAGCAAATAGAGGAACTCCCAAAGCACCTGTGCATCCAATTTGCTTTCACCGCTCAAACGCTCGCGGAAACATAAGGGAAGTTCGGCGCAATTGAGAGGTCGTCGGGCCGCGGTGACGATATCGAGCAGTATTTTGGTGCCGTGGCCAGAAAGCCGGCTATTGACCTCCTGAAACAACGTCCGCCGCATCATGAAAAACCCGCTCATCGGATCGCTCAAGCGGACACCGCAGATCATCGCACTCAGGAGATTTGCGGTCCTGCTCATGAACGCCCGCCGTCTGGATAGCGGCCCAACACTGCCGCCGGGAAGAAAACGGCTTGCAACAACTAGATCAAATCGATCGTCATCGATCAGCGACAGCATCGGCTGCAGCAGATGCTCATCATGTTGAAGATCTGCATCCAGAACCGCGACATAAGGGCTTGTCGCCATCGCCAAGCCATCAATGCAGGCTGATGACAGACCGCGGCGGCCTACGCGGCGGATGGCCTGGACATACGATTTTTCCACGCCAATAGTTCGAATGACATCATAGGTTCCGTCTTCCGAATCATCATCGACGAAGATGACCGACCAAGCGACATCCCTCAGCGCGGCCTCCAAGCGTTCGATTAGAGGCACGACATTGCTCACTTCGTTCAATGTAGGAACGATAAGCGTAAGCTTGCTCTTACCGATGGGTTGATGATCAGGGCAGGTCGAGTCCATAGGCCATTTCACCCTTTGCGTTAGGTCCGGCGAAGAACACCATGTGACCGGCTCGTGACATCACCAAAGGAATGTGCCATCCCGGCGCTTGGATAAACATCCTGCCGGAACCCAGCCAGGTCATGTGTTCAGCCCCAAGAGCGGCATCGAAACCAGCATCAGGTACGTCTCGACTGGATCGGCGGGCTCTCCTGTCGATCTATGCACTTGCCGTGATCATCGCTTTGATCCCGCTTGCAGTCATCGATATTCCCCTTCTCGCCGACTACCCTAATCATTTAGCGCGTATGCATATTCTAGGCAATGTCGATGGGGACCTCCTGCTGAGCGAGCGCTACGCAAGCGATTTCGGTCTGATCCCCAATCTCGCAATGGATGTGATCGTTCCATGGCTGACCGAGATCATGCCGCTCGATCTCGCAGGCCGGCTCTTTCTAGCCCTTATTCTTCTTTCCACATTGATGAGCATCGCAATCTTGCATCGTGTCCTGTTCAACTATTGGTCTATTTGGCCAGTAATTGCCGTGCTCTTTCTATACCATGGCAGCTTCATGGCCGGCATGGTAAATTTCTCGCTCGGGGCCGGGCTTGTCCCGGGTGCTTTGGCTCTTTGGATCGTCATGCGTCATGCGTCGACAGCCAAGCGCCTACTTGCCGGAGGCATGGCAGCACTGGCGTTATTTTTCTGCCATATCATCGCCTTTGGCGCCTATGGCATCTTGATCATCGCCCATGAAAGCATGCTTGTCTGGAAAAAATGGCGCCGAACACGCGGCTCTCACGAGGCTGTAAAACATTTCCTCATCGCCGGCACGACCGGTCTTTTTCCGGCATTGCTTTTCATGCGGCAATTGCTCAGTCATGACTTAGCCGGTGACAGGAACCCTGTGATCTTTGGCACCTGGTCCTGGAAGGCAAAGGCATTGCTTTCACCCCTTGCCAATTACAACCTCACTATCGATCTGATTTCTCTGGCACTTCTGACCAGCCTCGCGGTTTGGAGCTGGTGTTCCGGGCATCTTGAGGTCAAGCGCCGCATGGTGCTGGGGCTTAGCGCCCTGGTCGTCTGTTTCGCTCTGGCCCCCAAAGCCTTTTTGTCCGGAGGTGTTTTTGATCAGAGATTCGCCATTCTGTTCATTCTCGTTTTAATCGCGAGCCTGGACTTTCGGGGAGGACATGCCGCGGCTCGGATCGGCCTCTTCACACTACTCGCCGCCCTGTTTCTGGTTCGAATTGGGGTGGTTACGATCAACTGGCACGACCATCGGGATGACCTTCGGGAAGTTCGATTGGCCATCGGAATGATCGAGAGAGGCTCGCGGATCCTAGTGGTCCAGCCGGATAAAACAACCGGTATCCGATTGGCACCTGACCGACATATCGTTTTTCACCATGCAGCACAAATGGCCAATCTCGCAACGCTGGCCATTATTGAAAAATCCGCCTTCGTTTCATCAATCTATGCTCTCCCCGGGCAACAGCCTCTACGACTTCGCAAGCCCTTTGACGACCTCGGGGGGCATGGTGCCTCGATGACCCCTACTCTTGCCGATCTAGCGTTGGCTTTCGAAGAGGGCGGCAATGAGTCTCCACCACAAATCAGAAGCTGGCAGCGCGACTTCGACTATGTTTTGCTGATCTATGGCTACGGCCAGGATGCGGATCTATTTCGGAGAAACCTGCCGTTCAAAACGCTGTTGGACGGCAATAATATTGACCTGTTCAAAATCACTTCTGGGTAAGACCCAGACTGCAGGCAGTCTCAGGTCGTTAATGTCGTTCTCGATATGGGCATTTTGTCAGGTTCGAAAAATTGGCCATGCCGGTAACTGATTTCACCCTTTAGGCCGGCAATTTCACACGCCGAAGCAAATAGGTTTGTAATCTGTTGCTGATCGGTGGAGTCGAGTATTCGTTCACTTCGAACAAGCAGATCGAAACGCTCTTCCTCGCAATAGGCATCGATCTGGCATCGTCCGAGATGGCTGAACGTGATGTCAAACACGGCTCGCTGTGCCTTAGTATCATCAGTTTCGTCATCGTTGTCTTCGGGGTAGTGGTTCAGATTGTGTTCCCTTTGGTGAACCGTCACGGCCTGTGCAGCATCCGCCCCTAATGGAAGCGTGGTGCTTCGCCAGCCATCGGCAAGTGGCTCACTGGCCGTATCACTGATCTCGGACAGCAGGTTTTGGATCAGTTGTGTCTTGGGCGGATTTACAGCCTTATCATCCCGACTGGTTCCCCCGGCATCACCTGCATCTTGCCTCATCTGAATGTTGATCAACTGGAGCAGCTTGGCAGCCAAATCGCGATCCGGCATCGGCAATCGACGAGCGGCGCCCTGATCAGAGTGTTCAGCTGTTTTATGCCCCGATTGCTCGATCTCTTGCAGCAACTCGACAAGTTTGACCAAAGGATTCGCATTATCGATCGGCGAGTCGAAGCTTGCCGGCATCGCTGTATTCTTGGACAAAGCCATCCATGCCATTTGCAGAGTTGTTCCCGCCGGCAAATCGATTGGTTGTTCTACCTGAAGCAAAACATCATCGGCAACCTGCAAAAGAACTTGTCCGCCGTGGGGCGCGCGACCGACTACAGTTGCTGTCATCGTCTCTTTGGGGCCTGCATGTGTACTCGTCAGGTCGGTCAGTGCCGGCGACGTTGGCAATGGAAATTTGGGTTGCTCCGATGATCTTCTCACGTCGGCCGGCAAATTCGGCAAGGCTTGTCGTTTTGTCACTTCAGCCCCCACCTCAAGGACGGGAGGTGAGGACGGCTGGGTTAGTACTGGCCGGCTCGGCAACAAGTCTGCACTGTGACGCTTTGCTGATTCGACACCCGATTCACCGGAGGTAGCCGGAGGAGCAACAGGCAGATCATTGATTGGAGTGCTTGAGATAGGCCTTGTCGTCAGCCTGACGGTGAATTCGGGGCCGGTTGCCCTGCCATCATCAGCCACCAGCCGAGCCGGAACATCGATTTGAGAGCCTCGCGACACCGTGTCGGAAGTGGTCTGCAACGACAATATCGGCGATCTAGATATCAGTTCACCTTGTACAGGTTTGGCCAAAGGCTGGTGATCTGAAGCAACAATCTGAACTTTGCGCCCCGCATCATTTGCGCCCTCAATGATCTTCAATGTCAGATGTCTCGCTTCCGGTAATTTGGCTCCCATATTCAGGGAATAAGGTACATCTCCCAGGCGAATCGTTAGACCATGCCTTGTGGGACCGATGACGTCGGCAACCACCTCGGCGCCAACAACCAGCTTGGCCATAGCTGTTGAGATGTTCGCAAGCCCCTGCATCTGCCCTGGACCGACCGTCGTCATCGTGAAGATGCTTTCTTGACCAAAGCTAGTGCCAAAGACCGGACATCCTCCGCTGCTTCGCTTTGGGGATAGCATTCATAGAGCGGCGTTTGGCGGCTGATCGCTTCAGCCACACGCCGATCACGGCGCACAGCGCCAAGAGAATGTGGCATCATCGTCAGGAAACGCCTGCAAACCCGGGAAAAACCTTCGAATGTTCGATGACCGGCTTGATGGCTTTCGACGAGGTTGACGACTATATCGGGCAGAAAGCCAGGTTGTTGCCTTCGAATAGTTTTAATCAGCGCGTACGCATCGGTCAGAGCGGTGGGCTCTTCGGTGGTCACGATAATGGGATCATCGGCGGCCATCATCAAGCGCCGCATATCGACATCAATTCCAGACGGCAAGTCCACGACGATGAGATCATAGTCAGGTTGCACCGCGCGGAGCTCCTTGATCATTCGCTCAGCCCAGGGCCGGTCGGCGGCATCGGCCTGGGAGCGTCCGGGCAAGACATCCAAATCCAGGGCCTGAAGCCTCGAAATTGCTGATCTGACCGATTTCTTCCTTCGAGCTGCCGTTCCAAAGATAGTTTCCTTACTCAGACCAATCTGCACATCGACATTGGCGAGACCAATATCTCCATCGACCAACAAGATGCGATGGCCGAGCCTAGCAAGCGCTTGGCTGAGACTGATCGCAAACCAGGTCTTGCCGACACCACCTTTGCCGGAACCGACTGCGACGAGGCGTTTCATCGGCGCCCCTCCCCGATCAACGCCTCATCGTATCGGCAAAGCAAGAGCCTTGCTAAGCCATCGGCGGTCAGTGGACGGAAGCCATCGCCGATTGTTGGGCCTATGCCGGCACCACAAAAAGCTAAGCCGGCCTCGGCAACAGCGAGAACACCTCCCAATCGCTTTGTGATATCCAGCTTCGTAGCCACAAATCTCTTTGCGCCGAGGGCCATATAGACCTCTCCAACCTCAACCGAGTCGGATGGACTGCGTCCCCCTTCCATGACGAGGAGCAATTCGGCCCCGATTTGCTCTACCAATGTTGAAAGAACGCCGAGATCCGTCGGGTTGTAGGGGTTGGTGCCCGGGCCATCAATCAAGACGAAATCGCTTGAACAAGAGGCCAACACTGATTTGGCATCATTCAACTTAGAAACCACTTTTGGTCGTATGCCGAGCGGATCCAAAAGGGTTGTCAATTGCTCAAGCGCTCCGGCCCTTTCGACGTCCAACGTCAGAACATCGACTGATTTCTCGGCCAAGACCTGCAAGGCTGCCAGCTTGGCAATGGTTGCGGTCTTGCCACTTCCGGGAGGTCCAGAAACCAGAATTGGCGGGCCATGGCGGCAAGATAGACCATCAAAGCTAAAGATCGAACGCACCAGGGCCATCAATGTTGCTTTTGGATCATCCGCTGCCAAGCTGGTCAATGAGGAGGCAAAGCGCATGTTTAGCTTTTCGGGAAATTCGTGGAAGTCGCCCAGGCCTATCAGCCAGTCCGAGTTTGGCTGACTAACCTCCGGCGTTAGAACCTCGATGAGGTTGATATCAGTATCAGAAATTGCCCCAGTAATACGTACATCACCATTTTCCATTGTCTGGGTTGTCACGATGATCGCGTCCTCACCCAACTTGGTCCTGAGTTCGGCCATCGCCTGCTGGCTTGTTGCTGCGACAAAGCTCACGAGTTGCATGGCCCGCCCACTCTCACAATTGACCTAACGTTCGAAGGCGTGCCTTCGCGTGAATTTCATTCTGCGATAAGACTATCGTCGAAGGTCTGAAACGCTCGACAATCGAGCGTACGTAAGGGCGGATCGCAGGGTTTGTGATGAGGACCGGTAATTCACCGCGTATGGCTTGCTGTTCGAAAGCCTCTTGCAACACAGCCATGAATTCTTGAAGCTGCGATGGAGCCATCGCCAGCTGACGCTCATCGCCCTGACCGATAATGGCCTCCGTAAAGGCCTGTTCCCATGTCGGTGATAGACTAATGATTGGAATGTAGCCGGCTTCGGACGTATGCGCATTACTAATCTGCCGGGCCAAGTGTGAACGAACATATTCGGTAATGACGACAATATTTTGGCTGCTGCTGACGACATCGCCAATTGCTTCTACGATCAATGGCAGATCTCTGATAGAAACCCGTTCTGCAAGCAGAGCCTGCAGCACCCGTTGAATACCACCGACACTAATTTTTGACGGGACAAGATCATCAACCAGTTTTTGATAGTCTTGAGACAGTTCATCCAAAAGCTTCTGGGTTTCGGCATAGGTCAGCAGCTCAGCCAAATTGTCTTTGATGATTTCGGTCAAATGCGTTGTCAGAACAGTTGCCGGGTCAACGACAGTGTAGCCACGGAAATTCGCTTCTTCGCGGGCTGCTTCAGCGATCCAGGTTGCAGGCAGGCCAAATGTCGGCTCGGTCGTCTCCTCTCCCGGCAGAGAGACCTTGCCGCCGCGAGGGTCCATGACCAGTAACATGTTGGGCCGCAGATCTCCCCTGCCTGCCTCGATTTCTTTGAGTTTGACCGCGTAATTGTTGGCGGGAAGTTGAATATTGTCCTGGATGCGCACGGGAGGCATGATGAAGCCCAGCTCTGCAGCCATCTGCCGCCGTAGTGCTTTGATCTGATCCGTTAGCTTGAGACCGCCACCTTCACCGATCAGCGCCAAGAGCCCGTACCCCAGCTCCAGGCGCAAAGGATCCATCGACAATGTTGCGCTGATGGGTTCCTCAGGTGCGGGCTCCTGCTCTTCCGGCAAGATTGTGTCGCCGTCTTCTGCAGGTTTCTTCTGCAAGGTTCTCCAGGCAAGGCCGCCGGTCACCAGCCCCAAAGTTGCAAAAGGGAACATCGGCAATCCTGGGAGCACGGCCAGCAGAAACAAAAGGCCGCTGGTTGTGGAGAGTGTTCTTGGATGTGCGCTCAATTGACCGAAGAGAGCTTTGTCGGTTCGACCGGAAATTCCGGCTTTTGTAACCAGAAGGCCAGCGGCGGTCGATACGACCAGGGCGGGTATCTGAGAAACAAGACCGTCGCCGACAGTCAGGAAGGTATAGCTCTCTGCTGCTTCTCCAAAGCTAATCCCCATCTGACCAACCCCAATGATCAGGCCGCCGATAAGATTAATGAACGTAATCATGAGCCCAGCAACGGCATCGCCACGCACAAACTTCGAAGCACCGTCCATGGCGCCATAAAAACTACTCTCTTCCTCGAGCTCACGGCGACGGGTTTTGGCCTCGTCTTCGTTGATCAAGCCGGCCGAAAGGTCCGCATCGATCGCCATCTGTTTTCCAGGCATTGCATCGAGAGAGAATCGTGCCGAGACTTCGGCTATACGGCCGGAGCCTTTGGTAATGACAACGAAATTGACGATTACCAGGATCGCGAAAACAATCAGCCCAATGACAAAATTGCCTTGCATGATGAAACCGCCAAACGCCTCGATCATACGCCCAGCCGCTGCCGTACCTTCATGGCCAGATGCCAAAATCAGGCGCGTCGATGCGAGATTTAAGGCAAGCCGAAGCATTGTTGCGATCAAAAGAATAGTCGGGAACGAGCTGAAATGAAGGGGCCTCTCTATAAAGAGAGAAGTCAAAAGAACCATGACCGAAAAAGTAATCGAGACAGCAAGTAGAATATCCAACAGCAATTTAGGCATCGGAAGAATAAGGACGACCAGAATGCCGATGACGCCCATGGCGAGCGCTATGTCGCCCTGGCGGAGACTCTCTATCGCGCGCGCAAGAAAGGCGCCGCCTATGGTGCTTGCATTTGATGCCATGAAACTAGATGCCCAAGGTCACAAGTGTCATATCATGGACGATCAACAACCAGATCACGTGCACCAGCAACGGCGGGTGGAATGGCAAGACCTTCCTTTCCATATTGACGAAGCTTGTTACGAAGCGTTCGTATTGAAATGCCGAGAATTGTCGCTGCGTGCGTCCGGTTGCCAAGCGTATGGTCCAATGTGTCGAGAATCAGCCGCCGCTCCACCTCTGCCATAGACTGCCCAACCAGCCCTTGTTGATCATCGGGGCCTCTGGCTCCCAAAGAAGGCGATTCCGACCAGCCATCCGGTAACATGATCGCCTCGGCTTCTATCTCGTCCTCTTGGGACAACAGGACGGCACGGTGGATGCAGTTTTCCAGCTCTCGGACGTTGCCGGGCCAGCGATAGTGTCGAAGCCGCTTCATCGCTGCATCACTGAGCAATTTTGTAATTATGCCGTTCGCTTGAGCATATCGCTGGACAAAGAGGCGAGTAAGGGAGGCAAGATCACCTAGCCTCTTGCGAAGAGGAGGTATTTCAAGCTCAACGACGTTCAGACGAAACAAGAGATCTTCTCGAAACTGCCCATCCGCAACCGCGGCCGGCAAGTCACGATTGCTTGTGGCCATCAGGCGAATGTCGACCTTGACTGGACGCGTGCCGCCCACGCGATCAATCTCCCGTTCCTGAATAGCACGCAGTAGTTTTGCTTGGAGCCTAGGGTCCATTTCGCTGATTTCGTCGAGAAGAAGCGTACCGCCATCGGCCTCTTCGAATTTTCCTATCCGACGCGTATTGGCTCCGGTGAACGCACCTTTCTCGTGGCCAAACAGTTCTGATTCCAGAAGGTTATCAGGAATTGCAGCGCAATTGACGGAAACAAGTCTCTTGTCTCGACGACGACTATGCTGGTGGATATATCGAGCCACCATCTCCTTGCCCGTTCCGCTTTCACCAGTGATGAGAATGCTGGCATCTGCAGAGGCAACTCGGTGAGCCACAGCCAGCAGGTTGCACATCGCCGGGTCTTCGAAGACGAACTGCTTCGTGTCGTCGGCGATTGTCGCAAAAATTGCCGCAATCAAGTCCTGATCTGGAGGGAGGGGGAGAAATTCGCGAGCCCCCGCCCGGATAGCACGAACAGCCGTACGAGCGTCCGTATTGACGCCATATGCTATGATGGGCGTCGAAATTCCCTGGTCACCTAAACGCTTTATAAGGTTTCCGATATCGGCATCGGCATTGATCATAACAAGGTCGACTATGCCAACGGATCGAATGTGAACAAGGGCTTCGTCGATCGTGTCGACATAACCCACATTGACACTGCTTGTCGCTTTTTCCCAATTGACATCCGTTATTTTTATGCTCTTCAAGCCAACGACAAGAACCTTCATGCTTCTACCAGTTCAAAGTTCCAAGACAGATACTCTATTG
Source organism: Geminicoccaceae bacterium (assembly GCA_965204405.1). Classification (GTDB taxonomy): domain Bacteria; phylum Pseudomonadota; class Alphaproteobacteria; order Geminicoccales; family Geminicoccaceae; genus JANQPX01. The sequence continues at coordinate 143,238 of CBDBEN010000005.1, read as the reverse complement.
AATAGAAAGAGCCCCTGCGGGCGATCAGCCTTCACTCTTGATGATTTCTGTCATCGTGATACCGATCCGTTCATCCACAACCACAACCTCTCCTCTTGCGACAAGGCGATTGTTGACAACGATGTCCACGGATTCGCCAACCTTACGATCAAGCTCCAAAATCGCACCTCGGCCGAGTTTGATGAGTTGACTTATCGGCATGGATGCTTTCCCTAGAACCGCAGATACTTGGACCGGCACATCATAGATTGCCTCCAGTTGCTCGATCGGATCACGCATATCCTTCTCAATCGAGCTATCGAAGGCTGGTTCCAAATCATCATCAATCTCGATTTCGGAGCCATCAGCTTCAGTTAGGTCGTCGAGGTTTAGCTTTTCCTTGTCGTCTGTCATGATGTCGACCGTTCTGTTGCCGATGATGATTGATGCTCTGTTTCAAGTAAGTTCACCTCGGTATCCACCGGATCCTTGGCGGCGGTTGCTCTTGCCGCGAGTTGATTAGGGGATGGATCTGGAGTTTGTTGGACGAACCAAGCCTCGGTGATTGCGCTGACTTCCTTGCGGATTCGATCGAGATCACGATCGGCCATACCGCCTTTCCAGACGAGCTGTGCACTACCGGATGAGAGCGTAGGGGCCGCAATGGTTTCCAGCTTCCCCCGAAAGCCCGTCTCTTCGATGATCTCCTGCAATATTTCTGAAGACCGCTCAACTAGTTCAGGTTCCAGACGCAATTCAATCGAAGGCTGTTCCACAAGCTGTAGAAGAGACTGCTCTACCATGGAGGCGATATCAGCGAGCGGTTGAAGCTCAAGTGCCTTTGGCACGACGGCATTTCCTAGCATCACAGCAAGCTGCTGCGCCATTGAGATGGTTTCGGACATCCACGATGCTAAAGTCTCCTCGCTCGCGCCGAGTTGATTGCGTATGGCCTCCAGGGCTTCGACCTGTCGATGGTCGAGTTCATTGGAAACGGCGGCTCGTGTTTCAGCTTCAACTTCAAGTGCCGTCGTTCGTCGCGCCTCTTCGATCGCTGCTGCCAATTCCTGCTCGTTAAATGTTGGCTCGACTGTTTCGTGCTCTGTCGAAGACGAACTGTCGAATGAAAAAGGAGGAAATCTGACGTCGCTTTCCTTGGTAACCATCGAACTCTCGTGCTCATCGGGCATGCCGATGGGGTTGATATGTTCAAGTTCCAGCGTGGCGAAAGGGAAGGGCTTAGTCATGATTATTCAATCATATCGTCGTCGTTTTCGCCGGCGATCATGATCTCGCCCTTATCCACGAGCTCTTTGGCCTTGATAACAATCTCTGCCTGCGCTTCTTCGACATCACGAAGCCTTACAGGTCCCATATTCTCCATATCTTCCCTGAGAATTTTGGCAGCCCGTTCGGACATGTTGCCCAAGAAGAGTTCTTTGAGCTCATCCTTCGCGCCCTTTAGAGCGAGGCCAAGCTTTGCATTGTCAACGACGCGCAATAGAATCTGAACATTCGGACCATCAAGTTTGATCAAGTCGTCAAAAGTAAACATCAACGCTCGGATCAGGTCTGCGGATTCCTTATTTCTTTCTTCCAGCATGCCCAGATAGGTTGCTTCCGATGCTCGATCAAAGTGATTGAAGATATTCGCCAGAACCTCATGCTGATCGGGCGCATGGGTGCCGGACGCATTGAGAACGAATTCTGCTCGCAGAAGATCTTCCACGTCCGTCATGATGTCCTCCTGCACCGCCTCCAAGCGGAGCATTCTCATCATCACATCCATCGTGGTGTCCTTCGGCAATTGTGACATCACACGGGCAGCATGCTCCGTCTTAAGGTTCGATAGGACGACGGCGATCGTCTGGGGATGTTCATTCTTCAGGAAGGTCGTGAGAGTCGTTTCATCAACCTTGCTGAGCTTTTCCCAAATATTGCCACCCGGTGGACCGGTCAGGTCCTTCATAATCAGCTTGACCTTGTCCTCATCCAGGATCTGGGTAAGAAATTGCCTAACTGTATCAAGGCTTCCGACAACACCAGCGCCAGCGCCCATTTCCGTCTTGAATTCGTTGAGCACGCTTTCGACGTCGTCAGCACGAATCCGACCGAGAAACGACATTCTTAGCGTGATATCTTTGATTTCATCGAGTTTGAGCCTCTCGTAGAGGAGGCGTGCATGATCCTGCCCCAGAACCAAAACGAGCATAGCGGCTTTTGTGAGCCCATCGATGTCGGTGGCTGCAATGGCTTGCAGTTCAGATGTGCTGGAGACCTCAGCCATCGGAAACCTCCTCGGATTGGCTCATCCAATGCCTTACAATGGCGACGGCATCATCAGGCCGTGCCTCGATCACCATCTTTATCTGCTTGATCAACGCCGTTCGTTCTTCGCTGTCAAATTCAGCCAAATCCGCAGCGCTTTGATCGATCTGGGAAAGATGTTCTTCGGTGTTCATCTGGTCGCCATCGCCGGCAACGGCATCAGAGCTTCCAGTGATCACCGGGTTGCCGTTCTCGTCCAATACGACGGGAAGGTTCGAGCCTTCACCAGCCTCAGCGGCCGACATGGAAGGATCCAACATCACTGGTTCCGGCATCAATTTCGCTAGCATCGGCTTGACGACAAGGAAAATGGCGAGAACAGCAAGTAGAACCAGCACACCCAGCTCAACCAGCCGGAAGATGTCGTTCTTGGTCAAGTCGAACAGCGACGTCTCGATCTCTTCCAGGTCCGGCTGCACGAACGGCATATTCTTGACATCAACGACATCGCCACGCTCGGCCTCAAAGCCAATGGCAGACCTCACCAGGCTCGCAATTTCATCAAGCTCTTCCGGTGTGAGTGGCGTATAGGCCGGCTCACCTTCGCCTGTGACGCTGCTCTCTCGCCCACCAACCAAGACCGCTACCGACAATCGCTTTATGCGCCCACCCACTTGCGTATGATTGCGGACGGTTCGAGAGATCTCATAATTGACCGTCTCTTCGGTACGGACGGTGTTTTCGTTATTGGTCCGCCCTCCTTCCTGCCCGCCAGCATTGGCATTGGGAAGGTTGTTGCCGACTGTCACCGAACCATCCTGGTCACGTTCGGCAAGCTCGGATTCTTCCTCGACCGACTGTGTGCTACGAACGACCTGACTGTCCGGATCAAAGGTTTCCTCGGTCATTGTCACTTGATCAAAGTCGATGTCAGCGTTGACTTCCGCATGTACCCGACCGGCACCAAGCGAGCGTTCGAGCAGATGCTCGATTACGCGTTTCAAGCGCGTTTCGTAGGCGATCCGATAATCTTCTGCCCGGCCTGTCAGACCATCCTCGATTGCGACCTCGCCACCTCTGACCAACAATGTTCCTCGGTCATCGACCAATGTGATGCGATCCGGCTCAAGACCCGGAACGGCCGCCGCGACAAGATGTTGAACTGCGGCGACCTGCTGTTGATCGAGACGCCGCCCTCCATACATGCGAAGCGTAACAGAGGCGCTTGGCTTAATTTGTTCACGGCGAAAAAGCTCACGCTTGGGCAGAACAAGATGAACTCGAGCGGCCTTGACATCTTTGAGCGCAGCAATGGTTCTCGACAGCTCGCCTTCAAGTGCACGGCGCTGGTTGATATTGGCAAGAAATGTCGTTGTTCCCAGGGCGCCTGCCTGATCGAATATCTCGTCTCCCACGCTGCCGCCACGAGGTAGCCCCTCTTCAGCCATCGACATACGCAAGCGGGCGATCCGATCTGCTGGAACGAGGATTGACTCACCACTTGCATGGAGCTTGTAGGAGACACCCAGTGCTTCAAGACGATTGACAATCTCGGCGCTGTCCTCGAGATCGAGGCCGCCATAGAGAAGTTGATAGTCAGGCTCGACAATTCGAAATGTCAAAAATGCGAAAAATCCGAGCATGCCAACCAGCGTCATACCCAAGCCCAGTATCTGCCCTGGACTGAACTTGCTCAACATTGCAAGCACCGATGGTGCAGACTCGTCGAGCGGGTCTTGTCCCGGTAGAGAAGGCTGTGGTGGATCTGCGGTTAGTTCGCTCATAACCTCATCAGCTTGAACTGCATAAGAGAATACTCAGCAGCCCCAAACTAAGAGATTAGACTTAACAAGCTCTTAACCCAGGCAATTTTTGCCCACTTGTGTGAGGTCATCTCACCGAGGTATTTTTGCCCGGCTCACAAGGGATTTGGTGGTGTTTTGCCGACGGCCAACAAAAAGACGGCGGCATTTTTTCCGGCTCATTGCTCATAAGTGCCAGCTGACGATGCGCCATCCGCAATTGGGCTCAGTTTCTATCCAGCCAATCGGCCAAAAGCCTGGCGCAAAGCCCTACCGAAAATCTTGAATTCTTGTCACGCGCAAACCGCCCAAGCCATATTTGTCGATGGCAGCCTCCCAGCACATGAATTCCTCCATGGAGAGATTGTAGCGTTTACAGGCGTCCTCAAGAGTCAACAATTGAGCTCGAACCGCTGCTACGACTTCGGCTTTACGACGCGCAACCCAGCGCTTGGTTTCGGGCGGCGGAAGATCATCCAGGGTAAGAATTTTGCCATCGGGGCCGATGACGCGGTTAGGCTTCTCGTCGGCCTCATGATCAGAACAGGTCGTTGACATCAGCGTTTCTCCAACTCCCTCATCGGGTATTTCCACTTAGTATCCACGAAGCGCTTTAAAAAAAGACTAAATAATGAAGTTAAGGATTTGCGGAAAAAACGACGTCCTGGCGAAGCTCATTATCTGCTAATCCGGATCAGTTCATCCAGCATTTCATCGGCGGTTGAAATTACTCTGGCGTTGGCCGAGTAGGCACGCTGGGTGACGATCATTTTCGTGAACTCGTCGGCGAGGTCGACATTGGCCGCTTCAAGCGACGATGGTGAGATCAATCCAGCACCGCCGACACCTGCCTCGTGCAGGTTGAAGGCGCCGGAGCCCACCGTTTCGCCATAAACATTGCCGGTACGTGGATCGAGAGCGAGCGGATTGAAGAACGTCGCGACCGGCAGTTTATAAAGCTGCTGCTGCTCGCCATTGGAAAAGGATGCGATGACGGTGCCCTCTTCATTGATGCTTACGCCGTTCAATTGTCCAACCTCAGCACCATTCTGCGTGACGTAGACGACATTGTAGTCAGCGGCGAATTGCGACATGCCATCGGTCTCACCAAGCGTGCCGAAATTGAACTCGACCAGGCTGTCAACAGCGCCGTCCGTATCGAGCCAGTCGATGCCGATCGGCTGACCGACTGCATCAATCGGATGAACAGGCGATAGCGTGTTGGTGCCAAAGGAGCCATCGCCGTTGAAGGTGAACTGCCCCCGTGCCAAAAGTCCGTTGGTATGCGTGCCGGTTTCGATTTCGGCCGGATCGGCAGCGTAGACCTCAACATTCCAGGTCGCGGTCAGCGGATCCTTCAGGAAAGAAGTAGTTACATTATGAGGCCTGCCGATCGAATCGAAGACCTGAACACTGCGTGAGAAGTGCGGATTGACGCCCGATACACCGCCGGTGGCGTTATATTCAGCCATATCGCCCAGGGTGTAGGCGCCGGTGAAGGCGGCCTGGGCGGCATCCAGATTAGCGCCCATCTCGACGCGGTTGGTTGCGGTGGCTAAGCCGTTGACAAGGCGGATGTTCACGGTCTGAAGCTGGTTGATATCGATAATCTCGTCGTTGCTGTCGAGGGCCCAGCCTTGAAGAAAAAATCCAGCTGGATTCCTAAGATTACCGAGAAAATCTGCGGTGAAGCTGCCAGCGCGTGTATAGAGCTGATCACCTGTGCCATCGGCAAGGTCGCTAACAGTGAAGAAGCCGTTGCCGATAAGAGAAATATCGGTCGGCGAGGAGCTTGGTTCAATCAAGCCCTGCTTGGTTATATCATAACGCGTGTTCGATATGACGCCGCCCGGTGAATAGGTCGTCACACCGGCATTGCTGGTAACCAGCGTAGAAAATTCCGCCGATGCACCTTTGAAGGCCGTCGTGCTGACGTTCGAAATATTGTCGGAAATCATGGCCATCGACTGACTTTGGCTCGTAAGGCCGGAAACGCCCGAGAATAGGGATCCGAACAGACTCATTGCGTTTTTCTCCTAAAGGCTTGCGGTGTTTTTTTTGAGAGCAGTCTTGTCATCAGGAAGCCACTGTCGGTGTGCGAACCGCCGTGATCCTACTGAGCGGCATGAGCACACCATCGACCGAGAGCATCGTTTGGCCTTCGTTCAGTTCGACGCCATCAACAATGCCGCTGATGGTCGTGTCGGCGTTCACCTTCCCGCCAGCCGCATTCTCCGCGTGGATGCTGATCTTGAAAGATCCCTCGGTATATTGAGTGCCATTGTCGCCGAGGCCGTCCCAGGTAAGGCTGTGCCTGCCGGCACCGGTCTCGCCTTGACGTGCAGCAACGACCTGGCCCAACTCGTTGGTGATGATAACGCTGACCTGACTGGCTGGGCCGTCAAGCGCATAGTGAACCTTCGCCATGCCATCCTCGCCGAGGCGCACGACATCGCCGCCGGCTTCCACTTCCGAGCCGAGATAGCCGACGGACTGGCTAAGCTGATCCGCTTGCAGCAGGCTGACGAGTTCGGTGAGTGTCTCGTTGCCCCTGATCTGCTGCTCGACGCCGCTGAACTGAACCAATTGCTGGGTAAATTGATCGGCATCCATTGGTGATGTCGGATCCTGATTCTGGAGCTGCGTGGTCAGCAGCAGCAGGAAGCTGTCGAAATTGTCGGCAAGGGCCGATCGGCTCTTGCCGCTGGCTGTCTCTGTCGTAGCCGATGTAATGGCGCTGGTTTCCATACTCAAAATCCCTTGGATTGGGCGGCGTTCTCTTATGTGTGGATGTCGAGAAGTCGTTGCTGTGTGATACGAATCGGGTCTTGGCTGGGCGCGCTATCTCCAGCACCTTCCAAGCGTGCGCCGTTTCGATATGCCTGGGGCTGGTGATGGGAAAAAGCGCTGAACCCCTGACCTTGCTGGTCCTGATTCTGCTTTAGGGAAAAGGAAAGACCGCCGCTGTCCATCTGCAGGCCAGATTCGTTTAGGCTGCGCTCAAGCGATCGGCTGTCCCTTTGAAGAAGGTCAAGAGTCTCAGGACGTTCTGCTACAATCAGAGCACTCACATGGCCATCTTCGGCAAAATCGAGCTGGATCTCGACGCTACCGAGTTCGGCCGGGTGCAACTGGACTGAGAAGCGATCAATGCCTTGGGGCGCGGCGCGCACGACCTGCAGAGCAATCTGCATGGCGGGTGGCTGTGGCTGCTGTGCCTGCGGCTTGATATTGGTACTGCCGACGGGATCGATACGGCCAGGCTCGGTAGCAAAAATCTCGATAGGCCCGGCATCCAGCCGCGAGTCAATCCTTTGAGCTTCCGTTACGCTGACGTTCTGGATTGCCGCAAAGGTGGCCGGTTTGAAGAGCTCGAGATTGTTGCCCCCGCTTTGAAGATTGGCTGCCTCGACCCTCGTCTGAGCCAGATGTTCAGCGTTTGACAGAGCCTCACCGCCCCGCACCGCCTCCAGCCCGGATTGCGCTAGAAGGGACTGAGGGCCAGGCTGCTGCCCTCTTTGATCCGTGCCGTGCTCGTTCTGGAGAGGCCCTGCGGCTTGTAGAAATTCTGCAAGCGAACCTTGAGCCGACTCCTTTACCTGACCGGTCGTATCGTTGCTCAGCTGACGTTCAGTGCGGTTCGTCAGGTTTTGTCTCAGCTGCGGCAGAACCTGTTCGGGCAAACGATTGTCACCCGCGTCCAAAAGGACTTTGGCTGTTCCCGCGCCCTCCTCACTGACCAACTCCTTCAATTGGCTGGCTCCATTCGCCGGAAGTGATGAAACAATCGGTTGGACAAGAGACAGGTCAGTGCCCTGCTGATCACTCGCTATATTGAGCGCGGCTGCAGAGACAGCGCTGTTCGTATTCGTCGAAGCCGAAGCCTGCAGGGCTGGCAAGAGCTCTTTAGCATTTGGATCGATGCCTGCTGCAGTCAACTCAGGTAAAATGTCGCCTGCTTCGCCTCCAAAACTTGGAGATGGAGCAGCACGGTCCAGGGATGAACCACTCAAGAGAAAGTCGGTACTGCCAGCCTCAACCGGCGTATCCGCAAGAAGGCCTAGCGCACCGGTGGTAGGGCTGGGTGTTGGCACAATAGGAGGAACGACAGCACCGGAGAGTGCCAATGATAGCGAATCCGCAAAGGCGCTTTCAGGGCCAGCGGGTGCTTGTCCCAGGGGCGCCGGCACTGCATTGCCGGCAGGGCCAAGGAGAGAAAGTGGATTTGGTGCGTTCATGAGGATCGTAGAATTGCAAATGCCGTGCCAGTCACCCCAAGCCCTGTAACTCCCTGAAATATAGCAACTTCCACAAAACCACGCATCAATGCCGCCCGGCAAGAGTTACCGTCTGGCCAGAAGCTCCCAGGCAATTCTTGCCGGGCCCACATTGGAGGCAGTCCTGTTAAGGAATTGCTAACGGGATTGCCCTATTATCCTCATCAAGTGAGGAGAGCGATATGAACGTTGGTTCCAGCCAAAGCACGCTTCTGGCATTTGGCAATACGCTGTCGCAAACAGCACCAACGGCACAATCAAAGGTGCCGAGCAACATACAGACCGCTGCGGCGCCAGCTTCAAACTCGACACAAAGGGTCGATGCCGCCCCGCGGCCGGAAGCACCAGTCAGGTCGGATTCGGCCACTCAGCAAGCATCGAAAGAAGTATCAAGGCCACCCTCGTCAGACCAAAGCAACCACCGTGCCGCCAAGATCGACATTCTTGTCTAGTAAGGTGCCCACACCATGAAGGTTCATCATGTGATCTGCAAAACGGTGTGACTTTTCGGACAAGGCACGTTCGTTGGGCGCAGGCATAGGCAGAACGAAGTGTCGACGTGGGCTACTGGGACCGACAAAACAGCGCGCACCCCTCTAAGGGTGCGCGCTAAACTGCGTTCCTGCGATTTCCCTGTCGATCAGATTCGTCCGATCGCAGCAAACTTCAAATTTTAAGCCACGTTGGAACTCGGCGGGTTCGCTTTGTGCCGATAGGCTTCGATCAGTCGAAGCACGCCTTCTCCAATCTTAACTCGCGCTTGCCAGCCGAGAAGTTCTCGGGCACGCCCGGGATCGCCAACGAAACGGGACACGTTGTAGGTAGGTGCAGGAACCTCGGCGACCTTGGCGCGGCCACCACCAAGCTGCACGGCGATATCGGCAAGTTCGCCGAGCGTCGTCGGCAGGCCGCTAGCAAGATGAATGGGAGGAAGAACCTCGCCAGCTTGAAGCGCTTCGACAACGCTCAAAAGGCCGAGGGCCACATCATCGAGGTGGGTGAAGTCGAATGTGTTGTCTCGCCCGCAAACACTAAGCAGCTCGCCGTCCATCGAGGCCCGAGCAAAAGCGGGTACAACCCGCTTTGGATGATCGTTGGTCGCCCCATAAACATTAGCTAGACGAACAACGGCTGTCTCGACGCCGCTTCGGCGCCAGGCAAGAGCTACGCGCTCAGCGGCAGCCTTCGAGCGCCCATAAACGTTGACCGGCCGCATCGGCGTATCTTCGCGCACCGGCGTTTGCTCCGGCTCGCCATAGACCTCACGGCTACTGGCCAGTAAGACCCAGGGGCGGATCGGCATGGAAGCGGCGGCCCGCATGACGACTTCCGTCCCGATGACATTGGTCTGCCAGCAGAGTTCCGGATCGCTTTCACCATCGGCAACGCGTGAGATCGCCGCCAGATGAACGATGCCACGGCACCCTTTCATACGCTGCTGCATCAATGCTTCGTCGCGTATGTCGCCTTTCTGGCCGGGATCAGCAGAGCGCAAATCCAACTTCTCGACACGGTAACCGCTCTTTGCGAGAAGCTCGCAAACGGCCACACCGATTAATCCCTCTGAGCCAGTCACCAAGATTGAGCTCACGATATTCTCCCGAGCATACTAGTTAACGACCAATGATCGGCCGAGCCCTCTGCTACTAAATTTTCTAAGATCGAGCGGTATATTTTGCCTCTTACTGGAAATTGTCAACAAATTTCGAGTTCAGATCTCCTATTTGTTTTGTCGTTGACATTGCCATCTCTTACGCTTTTTTGCGTCGAATCAGGAGGTTTGCGATCATTTCACAGAAACCATCTGAGGTTTATCTTGTTGCTGGCCGGCAACAAACATCTCGGTGAAGTCGATAATTTGAAGGAGAAACATCTATTCCTGGTTAAGAATTCCAGCCCGCCACTACCAATAATGTGTCTTCGCTGCACCAAAAACCTCAGAAAGTTCATAGCTGGACGCGTCTCTTTTCCGATACCTTGCCCAAGCTAGATGGTTCGGATGCCTCTCACGCAGACTCGGAAACGGTGTCAATCGGTTTGATCCGGTTTTGTTCCGAAGCCGATCGGCAAATGGCCTTGCGCTTGGTCGGCGTCAGCGCCATTTGTTCCGTTGATCTCATTGAGAAGCGAGGGGGCTGCTTTGCACGAATTGCGGGTCGATCAATCGATGGAAGCGGAGAGTGATGATCGCCCGGCGATCGGGTCCACCACGTTCGGCACCCCCTTCGATCTCAATCTGGTCGGACTCTGGACCCTGTATCTGAAGGAAGTACGCCGCTTTTTAAAGGTGCCCTTGCAGACGATCGCGGCTCCTCTGGTCACCACGATGATGTTTCTTCTCGTCTTCACCGTGGCACTGGGCCGTGCTGGCCGCGAGATCCAGGGCGTCCCCTTTCTCTCGTTTCTGGCGCCCGGCCTGATCATGATGGCAATTATTCAAAATGCATTCGCCAACACCTCGTCATCGATCATGATCGGCAAGATTCAAGGCAATATCATCGACGTTCTTATGCCGCCCTTTCGCCCAAGCGAACTCCTGTTCGGGATCATCGCAGGCGGGGTGACCCGCGGGCTTCTCGTGGCGTTTGTCGTGGCGGCCGCCATGCTATTCGTAATCGATGTCGGTAAGATCTCGATCCCGCTTGTGATCTTTTATGCATTTTCCGGGTCACTCATGCTGGCACTGCTTGGTTTTCTGGGCGGCCTCTGGGCGGAAAAATTCGATCAAATGTCAATGGTCACCAACTTCGTTGTCACACCGCTTTCCTTCCTCTCCGGCACGTTCTATTCGATCACGCAGCTACCGGAGAGTTTTCAGGCGATCGCCTACGCCAATCCCTTCTTCTATCTGATCGACGGACTGCGTTTCGCCTTTATCGGGCAAAGCGACGGCTCGATCCTCATCGGCATGGCGGTGGTGACGCTGATCAATGCGGGCCTTTGGATGTTCGCCCACCATCTGGTGAAACTCGGCTACCGCATCAAGGCCTGACTTTGGTTCGTCACAGGCGGCCCCTTCAACGGACGCTGTCCTAAAGGATTAACCTCAAGTTAACTCACGTCTGCGATGATGTGGCTTCATCGAGCTAACCCGATGGTCCAGCTCTCTGTCGAGCAGCCTACGGCTATCTGGAGACGTCCTTGAAAGAAATGATCCCCAACGCGACGCCGATTGAACTATTGTTGATCGACGACGACGATAAAGACATTTTTCTAACCAAGCGCGCCTTCAAGAAAGCAAGCATTTCAAGTCAAATCCAGATAGCGAAAAATGGCGAAGAAGGCCTGGCGCTGCTTCGCCGCGAGGAGCCTTTCCAGGCTTCGGCGCGCCCGGATCTCATCTTGCTCGACCTGAACATGCCGCGCATGACCGGCTATGAGTTTTTGGAAATCGTCAAGAACGACGATGAGCTGAAGTCGATACCAGCAATCGTCATGACCAATTCTCAAAGCGATGCCGACATGATCAAGAGCTATGAGAACCATGCCAACTCGTTCATCTCGAAGCCGATTGAGCTGGATGACTTCATGAACGTGATCCGTGCGATCGAATGCTATTGGTTCACGGCTGTGAGGCTACCGCAACTTCGCAGCGCCTGATCCAGAGGCAAGGAAGCTGCCCGGCCTTCCTGAACACATCTCCCAGGCCTTATGGCGGATCAGCGTTGACAGGAAGCGCTGTTCTCAGCAATTCTGCTGGTTTACTGCCTTGCCTGTCTCGCGCTCTGCATGAAAGCTGACAGAAGGCAGGCATCTAACCTTCCCCCACTTTCTTACCCCCTCGAGAATGAGATCGTGTCATGTTAAACGCGCCCATGCCTTCCCTATTGCCAGTCTACAAGCGGGCTCCGGTGACCTTTGAACGCGGTGAGGGTGCGTATCTCTACGACAGCGATGGCCGACGCTATTTGGATTTCGGCAGCGGTGTAGCGGTCACGCAACTCGGTCACGCACACCCACATCTGGTCGGTGTGCTGAAGGCACAGGCTGAACGGCTCTGGCATTGCTCGAACTTGTATGGCATCGAAGCACAGCAGCAGCTTGCCGACAGGCTCGTGGAACATTCTTTTGCAGATACGGTATTCTTCTGCAATTCAGGCGCTGAATCGCTGGAATGCGCGATCAAAATGGCGAGACGTTTTCAGCATCAGCGCGGCCAACCGGCGCGCCACAAAATCATCACCTTCGATGGCGCCTTCCACGGCCGCACCATGGCAACGATCTCGGCAGGCGGCCAAGCAAAATATTTGGAAGGCTTCGAGCCGGCACTACCCGGTTTTCAGACGGTGCCGACCGGCGATATTCCAGCACTCATGGCCGCGATCGATGAGCAAACGGCAGCGCTCCTGATTGAACCGGTTCAGGGCGAGGGCGGAATTCGCGAGATCGACGACGCCTTTCTCTTGAAGCTAAGACGCGTTGCGGACGAGCATGACCTGCTGTTGATCTTCGATGAAGTACAATGTGGCATGGGCCGGACCGGCAAGCTGTTCGCTTATGAATGGAGCGATGCCAAGCCCGATATCATGGCGCTGGCAAAGGGGCTGGGCGGCGGTTTTCCGATCGGCGCCTGTCTTTCGACGGCAAGAGTAGCCGGCGCCATGACGCCAGGAACACACGGCTCGACCTTTGGCGGCAACCCACTTGCCTGCGCTGTCGGCAACGGCGTTCTCGACATCCTGCTGGAGGACGATTTTTTCGAACGGGTCGACGAGATGTCCAAGCTGCTCTTGGATAAGCTGAAACATTTGGCGGCAGCTTTTCCCGCTCTCGTCCTTGAGGTTCGAGGCAAAGGATTGATGCTCGGCCTTAGGCTCGCCGATGAGCATGTCAACGGTGAGGTCGTCAATAGCTTGATCGAGCAGGGCCTGCTCACGATCCCGGCCGGCGATAATGTCGTTCGGCTGCTGCCGCCCTTGATCATTGGTCGTGCCGAGATCGAGGAAGCCGTAGCGACGCTGGAGGAGCAGTTTAACATCCTTTGCGGCAATGAAGAGCTACCTGTTCGGAAGGCAGGGACATGACTGGCTCAAAAGACACGCGGCATTTCCTGGATATCGATGCGCTCGAAGGATCAGAACTTCGAGATATCGTCAACCTCGCCGGCGAGCTGAAGCAGAACCGCAAACGATCCGAAGGGGATCGTCTTCCCCGCAAGACCCTCGCCATGATCTTCGACAAGCCATCCACGCGCACCCGCGTCTCCTTCGAGGTTGCGATCAAGGCACTTGGAGGCGATGCCGTCGTTCTGAACGCGAAGGACATGCAACTCGGACGTGGCGAGACTATAGAGGACACTGCCAAGGTGCTCTCGCGCTATGTCGATGCCATCATGATCAGAACAGATATCCACGACAAACTCTTGCAGCTAGCAGAAGCGGCTGACGTGCCGGTCATCAATGGCCTGACTGATCGGTCCCACCCCTGCCAAATTATGGCGGATATCATGACCTTCGAGGAGCATCGAGGGCCCATCCGCGACCGAACCCTTGCCTGGACGGGCGACGGCAACAATGTCGCCACCTCCTGGATCCACGCTGCGCAGCGTTTCGGTTTCAAGCTCAATATCGCCTGCCCCGAACCATTGAGGCCGAACCCGGACGTGGTCGCCTGGGCAAAAGAGCGCCAAGCCAGGATTAACATCGTCGAGGATCCGATGGAAGCTGTCGCCGGCGCCGATGCGGTGATGACCGATGTATGGGTTTCCATGGGCGACGCCGAGCCGGAAAAGCGCCGTGAGCTATTGGCGCCCTATCAGGTCAACGACATTCTCATGAAGGCGGCTACCGCCGACACGCTGTTCCTTCATTGTCTCCCGGCCCACCGGGACGAGGAGGTGACGGCGGCGGTCATTGATGGCCCTCAATCGGTAGTCTTCGATCAGGCCGAAAACCGTCTCCACGCGCAAAAGGGCATCTTGGCCTGGTGCCTGGGTTGATCCATCCGCCAGGTTTGCGATGATGGGACCTCCGAATAAGGAGGTTCAATGAGCGCAGAGATAATCGCCGACGACATATCGAGGCCGTTCCAGCTGGAACAGTCAGCACTCCGCGGCCGGCTTATTCGCCTTGGGGATACGGTAGATGTCGTTTTGACGCGACATAATTATCCGCCCGAAGTGAGCCGCCTTCTTGGTGAGATGTTCGTGCTTGCGGCAACACTGGCGGGCGGACTGAAATTCAAAGGCACGTTCAGCCTTCAGACTCGCAGCAATGGTCCGATTTCGCTGATGGTGGCGGATTGCACCGATGAGGGCGCTATGCGCGGCTATGCCAAGTTCGATGCTGACGCTATCGCAGCCGCGGGTGAAGAGACCGTGCCTGCCCTGCTGGGCGAGGGGCATTTCGCGGTAACGGTGGACCAGCTTGACCAGGCGACGGCCTACCAAGGACTGGTCGAGCTGGACGGCGAGACACTCACCGATTGCATGCAGAAATATTTTCGCCAAAGCGAGCAGGTCAAGACCGGCATGAAAGTGGCGGTCGAGCAGATGAACGCGTCCAAAGGCCCGACCTGGCGGGCTGGTGCGGTCATGGTGCAGTGCCTTCCCGATGAGGACCTGGACGGCGATGGCGACAAGGCACTCGAGGATTGGCGCCGTACCATGCTACTTCTTGGCACGGTTAAGGACACAGAACTTGTCGATCCCGATCTCTCCCCGGAGAGCCTCCTCCTCCGCCTGTTTCACGAGGAGGGCGTGCGGGTGTTCGATCCGCAGCCGCTTAGCTTCCGTTGCCGTTGCAGCCGAGAGCGTGTGGAGACTTTGCTTCGGCAATTCAAGACGACCGACATCGAGGACATGAAGCAGGACGATGGGGCTCTTGAAGTGACCTGCGAATTTTGCAACGAGAGCTATCGCTTCGAGGAAGCAGCTGTTGCCTCCGTGCTCGGCACAACACGACATTGACCTTGGCTGGGGTCGCAACAGTAACGAAAAATTAAGAACAAGCCATTAGGTCTGCGCCTAACTGATCTGGCGATCGATGAAGGAACCCTACGCGATGAATCCGCTGATCCTGATGTCGGCTCCGAACGGTGCTCGGCGAAACAAGGCTGATCATCCCGGCCTGCCGATCACCCCGGATGAGCTGGCGGCGGAGGCCGAACGCGTGGCCGATGCAGGTGCAACTTTGCTTCACCTTCATGTGCGGGGTGATGACGGCGGCCATTCGCTGGATCCAGAGCGCTATAGATCGGCGATCAATGCGGTGCGCGATGCGATCGGCGAGCGCATGGTCATCCAGATCACAACGGAAGCAGTGGGGCGCTATGGGCCCGATGAGCAGATCGAGGTGGTTCGAGAGCTTCGTCCTCGATCGGTGTCCCTCGCCCTTCGCGAGCTCATTCCCAGCGATGACGCAGCCGATGTCGACAAGGCATGCGCGTTTTTCTTTTGGCTGCGCGATGAAGCCATTGCGCCGCATTTCATTCTGTACACGGCCGACGATGTCCGAAGGTTTGAAGCCTTTCGCGCGAATGGAATCATACCGCAGCAAAAGCCTTTCGCTCTGTTCGTGCTGGGCCGCTATGTCGATCCTGCTGAAGTTCGCACCACTGATCTTTTACCGTTCCTCAGCGAGCATGACCGGAGTTGTCCCTGGTCGGTCTGTGCGTTCGGCTCCATCGAGAACGCCACATCCCTGACGGCGGCTGGCTTGGGAGGACATGTGCGTGTCGGCTTCGAGAACAATCTCTGGCGCGCCGACGGCAGTCTTGCCGCCACCAACGCCGACTTGGTGATGCAGATTAAGGAGGGAGCTGCCCTCATCGGCCGAACCATCGCGAGCGTCGAGCAAACCCGGGCAATGCTCGAAGAGACAGCGAGATGATGACCACTGATGAACAGCTGGACATTGGACCTCGGTCAGAGACGATGGCCTCTTATAAGAAAAAGCCCGGCCTTGGCCGAGCTATGAATTGAGGGGGGAGAACTTATGGGAGATAACGATCCTATTCGGGATAGGATTGTTCGGACATCGCTTTTCCCCCCCCCAAAAAAGCCCAGATATTCGACAAAGGGCACTGGACGCTTTCAAAGCAACGGTCGATGAAGCTTAGGTCTGATCGATCTGTCCCGAGAGCTTTCTGCGGATGAAAGACCAGGACATGCCAATGGCCATAATGGTTGCTAAAATGAATAGCCCGACCCAGGCAAAGTTTTGATACTCGTCGAAATCAAGAATGCCGTAGTCCAGCAGCAGCCAGATGATGCCGGCAAAGAACAGCAAGGCCAAGCCAATGCCTATGAAACCGATCGACTCGCGCGTTGCACGAAAATAAATCACGTAACCGATGATCAGGAGCGCGCCGATCAGGAGCTTCAAGGGCAGTTGTTCACCGCGTGTTGCTTCATCCGCAACCCAGGCTGCGAAATTATACTCGGTCGGATTGTAGGTACCGAGCACTAGAACCAGGGCGCCGATCCATCGAACGAGAAAACCGCTGGGCGTTAGTGTAGCCATGTTTCTTCAGCCATTTCTTAGGGTGCCGATCTGTGCAACGTTGTTTGATAACGTCGCAAACGTCTGCGTCAACGGTTGACGCGGATGTTGGGAGCAAATCCGTGGTGAATTCGCAATCCTCAGGGATAGATGGGATGCTGGCCCTGCCTTTCAATCTTGATCCTAGCATGGGCATGCGCGGCACCATCGGCTTGATCGTGCTGGCGTCCGATCAGACGATTGAGCAGGAGTTTCGGCATCTCACTGGCCTTGACGGTGTCGCTGTCTACCAAAGCCGAATCATGAACGACAATCATATTACGCCGGCAACGCTGGGGGCTATGGAGACTCGTCTTGGCGAGGCTACAGAGGTCATCCTGCCTGGCGTGCCGCTCGATGTGGTGGCATTCTGCTGCACGTCCGCTTCCATGGTTATCGGTGAAGAGCGGGTTTTTGCGCAAATAAGAGCGATGCGCCCCGATGTCGCCTGCACCACGCCGATCACTGCAGCTTTCGCGGCTTTCAAGGCGTTTCAAGCAAAGCGTATCGCCCTCATCACCCCCTATAGCGACGACGTTAATCGGACCATTCAACGCTATCTCGAAAAGTACGGCGTCGAAGTGCCGGTCATGGGGTCATTCTACGAAGAAGATGACCGACGTGTCTGCCGCATCAGCGAGGCGTCCATCCGGAATGCGGCGATGACGCTTGGCCAAGATTCTGCCGTTGATGCGGTCTTCATCTCATGCACCGCCCTTCGTGCTGCGAGTGTCGTTGCCGAGATCGAGGAAGCACTCGGCAAACCGGTGACAACCAGCAACCACGCCTTGGCCTGGCATTGCCTTCGACTAGCCGGTATTGATGACCGGCGTCACGATCTCGGCTCACTATTTCAACTCGATTTAGCGGCTGAACCAAGAGGTTAAGAGAAAACTCATGAGACCGCCGGTTGCCAAGACAATTCCTCATCAAACCAACATTCATGGCCTTGAACGCAGCGATCCTTATTTCTGGCTTCGAGAAAAGCAGTCAGCTGATGTCATTGCATATCTTAAGGCGGAGAACGCCTATACCGATCATGCCATGGCTCATACCGAAGCACTGCAGGAAAAGCTCTATCAGGAGATTGTTGGCCGTATCCGGGAGACCGACCTTTCGGTGCCGGTGCAAAAGGGTGACTTCTTCTACTACTCGAGAACCGAGGAGGGACGTCAATATCCGATCTATTGCCGAAAGGCCGGGGATCTTGAAGCCGAAGAGGAAATTCTGCTCGATCTGAACATGGAAGCCGAGGGGAGCGACTATTTTTCACTCGGCGTTTTCGAGGTCAGCCCTGATCATCGAACCCTGGCTTATGCAACGGACACCGATGGATCAGAGAGCTACACGCTTCGCTTCAAGAGCCTGGACAAGACGGGTTCAGAAAAAAGCCTCATGGCCGAAGACGAGATCCCTGGCGTTTCCTATTCGGTCGAGTGGGCAAGTGACAGCAAGACGGTTTTCTACACGACCGAAGACGAGGCAAAGCGCCCCTGCAAGCTCTTTCGCCATGAGCTCGGCCAAAAAAGCGACGACACACTCTTGTTCCATGAACCCGACGAGCGGTTCCGGGTCGGTTTGGGCAAGACCAAGGACGGCACCTTTCTTGTCCTGAGCGTCGCTAGTATCGAGACTTCCGAAAACCACCTCCTGAAAGCCGACCTTTCCGAACCGGGCTTCCATCTTGTCGAGCCGAAGCGTGATGGTATCCGCTATCACCTAGAGCACCGAAACGGCACTCTCTACATCCTCACCAACGAGGACGCCCCAAATTATCGGCTTATGACGGCACCAGTCTCTGCACCGGGCCGATCCAACTGGCAGGCCATGATCGAGCATGATCCCGGCATCATGCTGAATGCGATCGACATGTTCGAGCATTATCTGGTGCTCTATGAACGCCGTGGTGGGCTGAAATCGATCCGTGTCCTCCATCTCGACCGCAATGAGTCCCACGAGATCGAATTCCCCGAACCCGTCTTTACCGTAAGAGGCGGCCTCAATCCGATGTATCGAAGCGCCACGCTGCGCTTTACCTATACATCCCTCACCACCCCCAGCTCGGTCTTTGACTACGATATGGAAAGCCGGGAACGGAAGCTGATGAAGCAGCAGCCGGTACTGGGTGATTTCGATCCCGCGTATTATCAAAGCGAGCGAATGTTCGTCACCGCGGAGGATGGCGCCAAAATCCCCGTCTCCCTGGTCTACCGAAAAGGCCTCGAGAAGGATGGCAACAATCCCTGTCTTCTTTACGGTTACGGCGCCTATGGCATGTCGATGGACCCCAGTTTTTCGAGCCACCGCCTCAGCCTTTTGGACCGTGGCATGGTCTATGCCATTGCGCATATCAGAGGTGGCCAGGAGATGGGCCGCCAATGGTATGATCAAGGCAAGTTCTTGGCGAAAAGGAACAGTTTTTCCGACTTTATCGCTGCAGGGAATGCGCTCCTGGAAACCGGTTACACGAGCCGTGAGCGGCTTGCCATCATGGGGGGGAGCGCCGGCGGACTCCTGGTGGGCGCCGTCTTGAATATGGCCCCTGACCTAATGAAAGCCGCTATTGCCAAAGTCCCGTTCGTCGATGTGATCAACACCATGCTGGACGACACACTGCCACTCACCGTTCCGGAATATGAGGAATGGGGCAATCCGAACGACAAGGTCTATTTCGACTACATCTCGAGCTATTCGCCCTATGACAATGTCGACGCCAAGGACTACCCGGAGATTCTGGTGACCGCCGGCCTGAACGATCCCCGGGTGCATTATTGGGAGCCGGCAAAGTGGGTGGCAAAACTGAGGGCAACCAAAACCGATGGCAATCGGCTGCTACTCAAGACCAACATGGGGGCTGGCCATGGCGGTGCCTCGGGGCGATATGATGCGCTTCGGGAACTGGCCTTCGATTACGCGTTCATTCTTGATGCGCTCAACGTGTCGGAACTTTCATCTGCGACTTCTAATTCAAATGTTTAGGGCCAAGCTAAGCTGATTGATCCTTGGATCGGACGATCGGATCGGAAAGATAATCCTTGCGCAGTTCATGCAATTCTATTTATGGTTGAATTACATGAACAGAATTAACTCGTGAGGGTTTTATGCGCGCGCTCCTGGTTGACGATGATTCGGCTTGCCTGAACTTGCTCAAATCCGCGTTGGCTTCTCAAGGTTTTTTGATCGAGCAGGTCGAAACCGGCGAAGAAGCACTGGATGTCGTCAAGCTCTACGATTTTGATGTGATGATCTTGGAGCTTGAGCTTCCTGATATGGACGGTTGTCAATTAGTCCGACGCATGCGCGCTGCCGATATCAATCTTCCGGTGATGGTTCTCTCCCGTCAGGACCAAAAGCAAGCCAAGATCGATGTCCTCAATGCCGGGGCCGATGATTACCTCACCAAGCCTTTCGACGCCGACGAGCTGACGGTACGCCTCAGAACCATGATCCGGCGGTCGAAAGGACATGCCGCATCTATTATCCAGATCGGCCGAATGGCTATCGATCTCAACGCGCGGACGGTCGCAATCGACGACAAGCCACTGAATGTTACGGCGAAAGAATACAGCATCCTCGAACTCTTGGCGCTGCGACGGGGTATGACCTTGACCAAGGAAACCTTCCTTGACCACCTCTATGGCGGCATGGATGAGCCCGAGCAAAAAATCATTGATGTCTTTATCTGCAAGCTTCGCAAGAAGATCGCCACCATTTCGGGCCAGCAAACCCCGATCCGGACGATATGGGGCCGCGGCTACACGCTGGAGGATGGCGACGTCACAGCGACCGGGCTTGCCGAGGATCCAACGCCTTTCTCCGGCCCTGATCGCGCCGACAAGGGATCAGAACATTGGGTCATGGAACTGGATCTATTGATGCTGGACCTGATAAGGACAACCGACAGCGCTTAACTAGCCGCGGTCCCTGGTCCCAGGGCTGATCCGTAAGGAAAAAGGCCGCCTCAGAGGACGGCCCTTTTTTATACCGCAGTCGACCGTGTTGAAAGCCTATTGTGGTGGGATGCGGAGCATCTGGCCCGGGTAGATCTTGTCCGGATCGGACAGCATCGGCTTATTGGCTTCAAAAATCACCGGATATTTGTTGGCATTGCCGTAGTGTTCCCTGGCAATGGCGGAAAGCGTGTCGCCTTTCTTGACCGTGTACATGGTCGCTTCGGGCTCGGGCGCTGCCGCTTTGATGCTCTCGTCGACCTTGGCTACGCCCTTAACATTGCCCATGGCGACGATTAATTTTTCCTTGGTTGCCTGGTCCGGAACGTCGCCGCCAATCGTGACCTTGTCGCCCTCGACCTTGATGTCGAGATCTTTGGCATCCAGTCCGTGTTTTTCGACCTCTTTCTTGAGATCTTCCGCGGCTGGAGCCGCCTCGGCACTGCCGATCCCGACCATGGCACCGACATCCTTCACAAAATCGAAAATACCCACGTTAGACATCCTCCATATAGCATAGCTGTTCGACGATCATCGTCCTTGCAGAGCGAGAGGGGCTTGGCAAGCCCCGTGAGGACGTGGCGGCTGGGACATAAACGTTGATGAATAAGCCGAGTGCATGTTTTTCAACCTATTATGATAGGGCGTTGTCGCATTGGAAGATGAGATGGTCGTAAATCACGACGGCAATGACTTGCATTTTAGGCATATGTTAACCAATTATTATCGCTAACCGAGCCTTGTTCAGGGGGCCAATCAATGCAGAGCGCTATCACTCGGGACAAGCTCAGTGCGCTTGTTCTCCTGGCGGCATCCACCTCATTCGGGGTGGTAGCCAACAATATGAGTGGACTCGTCGACCCCGACGCCGCCTCGGCTTCCGGTCGGCTATTTCTGGCCTTTGCCTTGGCAGGAGGCGTGATCGCCTTATTGATGCTGCTGACACCCGATAAGGCCGATCGTTCCTCAGCACCCGGATTTCTTTCGATCATGCAACGCCTTGCGGGGCTGGGCGTGCTCATGGTCGGCTACGCGCTTACTTTGGAAACGCTTGGTTTTTTGATTGCCACGTCGTTGTTTCTCGCCTGTGGCTATTTGTTGCTCGGGGAGAGGCGCTGGCTGCCGGTGCTGATTACTTCAATTTCAGTTTCGGCGGTTCTGGGGCTTCTGATTCATGGCGTTTTTGGGATTACGATCGCCGATCCTCTGCTCCGGTTTGCTGGTCTCGCAGCCTGACATTTTGGTAAAATCGGAAGGCCGCATCGCTGGCCAGCCCGGCGATGGGCGGCTATGCCACATGCTCGAATATCAAAAAAACGGCGACTAGCAGGAGAGAGAAAGCATGATCTTCGACCACCGTACCTATAGCTGCAAACCCGGCACGGTACCGCTCCAACTGGCTCTCTACGAGCAATTTGGCAAGGCTCCCCAGGAAAAACACTTGGGCAAGCCCGTACTTTACGGCGTCACCGAAACCGGCAGGATTAACACCTATATCCATGTCTGGGCTTATGAAGACGCGGCCGATCGATCCAAGCGGCGAGCGGCGATGCAGGCAGATCCCGATTGGCAGGCCTTTTTGAAGCGCAGCGGAGAAGCAGGTTATCTGCTTACACAGGAGAACCAGCTTCTTGTTCCGGCGCCATTTTTCGACCTGAAGCGCTAGAGCATTTTTCGATCGAACGGAACCGGCCCTCTCCCCCTCCCAACTACCCGACATGGTCGGGATCCTGCGGGTGGTTGGGAGGGAGAGAAGGCTGGTGGTGACTTCATAAGCTCAAAAAATGCTCTAGCTGGACCAGCACAGGTTCGCCATCAATCGAGAGCTATATGGCGGAGACCGTCGAGTTCATTGAACCCAGCGGTCTCCAAACACCTATTTTTTGCCTGGCATCATGCTCTTACCGCCCGATGTTCGACTGCTGAACATAGATCAACCACTAGGTTTGAATATCGAATAAAATACGACCGCAGGTGCACAAACAAACCCAGCGACCAGATATTTAACTGCAAGATTTTGATGTAAAAAATCATATTATCAAAATAGTTATTTTATTTTTTGTGACATGGCTCACAGTTTTATTCTTATAATTCTGATTATTATAGAGTATATGGCAAATTATCCATTCAAAGTTGTATATTGCAGCCTCTGGTCGACTTGACCGGCGGTGCATATTTTTAATAGAGGAACTTGATCAAGTTCATGGAGGGGTACGTGAATTCATATGCAACGTCGCCTTCAACTTTGAAGGCCGATGCCGTGTCAAGTGCCCGGCATGATGGTGCAAAGGCGTCATTTCCTAGCACCTGGCTTGGGGCCTATCAGGATCAAGATCCGACGGCCTACCGCTATCTGCTGTTCATGCGATTTACAGTAGTCAACCTGGTCGCCTTCGCCCTGGCCGCTGCGGCTTGGTTGCAAGGGTGGACTGATGCCGTGTTTGCAGGAGATGCCACCAAACTCGCGCTGGTGATCGTCGCCGTGTTCATCGTGGGGCTGGTGCTGTGCGGCCTCAAGGTTTTTCAGGCCAGCGCAGAGCTGAACCAGATCAAGTCGCCCAAATCCTATCCGAATTCCCGAGCCGCTCGCTATCTGGGGGCGATTGCAGCACGCGATGGCCATAGCCGAGGCATCACGGCGTCTGCACTCAAGCTCAAGCTGTCATCCCGGATCGCAGTCGTCCGGCATATCGCCAACAGTCTGGTTTTCTTGGGCCTGATCGGGACGGTGATAGGCTTCATGATAGCACTCTCCGGCGTCAATCCCGAAGAGGCATCCGATATCAGTGCCATCGGCCCGATGGTCTCCACCCTGATCAGCGGCATGTCCGTTGCGCTCAGCACCACTCTGGTAGGCGCCATCCTGAATGTCTGGCTGATGGTCAACTACCGCATCCTGGAAAGCGGCACGCTGCGCCTTCTGACCACGATCGTTGAGCTTGGAGAACGTCATGTTCAGTCTTGAACAATTCGATCAAGACGAAGGCGGGACCGTCTTTCGAGACGTGATCATGCTCGCGCTTGCGGGCTTCGTTGCGATGGTCGTGCTGCTTCTGCCGCATTTGAACCCTGTGGGCGAGGCGGAAAAGGAAAACACGGCGCCGCCGGGCAATGTGATCGTCGAGGTAACCTGGCCTGAAGGCATTGATGCCGACGTCGACCTTTGGGTGGCAGCACCCGGCGACCGGCCAGTCGGCTATTCCAACAAGGGCGGCAGCATCTTCAACCTTCTGCGGGATGATCTCGGCAAGCGCTCGGACGTTACCGGCATGAATTACGAGGTCTCCTACTCACGCGGCATCCCGGCCGGTGAATATACGGTCAACGTGCATCTCTACCGCAACAAGACCAAGATTTCGCCAATCCCTGTAACCGTGGTCACCAGTATCAAAAAAACGCCAAGCGCCACCACGAGACAGTTGCTCGCCAGCAAGATCCAGTTGGTGCGCGAAGGTCAGGAGCTGACCGTTTACCGTTTTAAGCTCGAAGGCGAGGGCAATCTGGTCCCCGGAAGCGTGCATAGCCTGCATCGCAAGCTTCGAGCCTGGAGGACTTGAGATGACCGAGCTTTCCTATCTCTTCATGATCACAGCCGTGGTTGCTGGCATATTGGCGATGATCAGCATCTGGTCCAGGCACCGCCTTTGGGTCAAATTCGGTGCAATCAGTGCCGCTGTCCTGTTTCTGCCGCTTGCCTATGCGAGCCTGGCTTCCCTTTTGTCCAAGCCCAAGCCGGTCGATCTTGAATGGTGGATGGGTGAAGCGGAAGAAGCGACGGTGCTGGGCAGCTCGATCCAGGAGGGTGAGGGCATTTTCCTTTGGTTGCAGCTTGCCGAGGCAGCCGAGCCTCGGGCTTATGTTCTCCCCTGGGACCGTGATCTTGCCGAGCAACTGCAAAAAGCGGCTGAAGAGGCCGAACAGCAAAATGGCCAACTTCAGATGCGCCTGCCCTTCGAGCCGTCTCTCGATGAATTGGACCCGAAGTTTTACGCAATGCCACAGCCGGCAGATCCGCCCAAAGACATGAACCGGCCGCCGGCGAAGCACTATCAGCAAGCAAAGCGTAGCGAGCAGGATGCCTGACTACCGGGTCGGGACAGGTGTGACGTGGTGCCCGAAGAGGTAACGGCCTTGCATCGCATGTGGTGCCCTAACAAAGAAACCAAATCGGCAGGCCGTTCTTAGGCCTGCCCTTTGCCTTGGGCTGGCATAGGCGCCAGCAGTTGTGGCAGGATGACTTCCACGCTGCTCCTAGGGAATTTGCTGCTCATGTCGATGTCCCGCTCGAAAGCTCGCCCAACAAGCGCCCCGGCGCTCGGCATTCTGATGCTCAATACCCGGTTCCCCCGTATCATAGGTGATATCGGCAACCCTCGGACATTTCCATTTCCCGTGCGGTACGAGGTGATCGAACCGGCAACGGTGGATCGCATCGTCAGCGCTGTCGGGCCGAGTGCCGAGGTCATGGACGCCTTTGTCGCCGCGGCCGGACGCCTGGTTAAAGCGGGCGTTGTCGGATTGACCACGTCATGCGGCTTCATGGCGGTTGCTCAAAAGGAACTGGCAGCCCGCGTGAAGGTGCCGATGGTGACATCAAGCCTTTGCCAAATTCCACTGGTCCAGGCGACGCTGCCGGCGGGTAAGCGGGTCGGCGTGCTGACCATCGATTCCCGCGAGCTGACTGCCTGCCATTTTTCCGGGGTTGGTGCGCCGGCTGATCTGCCGGTGGAGGGGATCGAGAGAGGCCAGGAATTGGCCAGGATCATCAAACAGGATTTGAACGAGCTCGATCCGATTAAAGCGCAGAACGATGTGATTAGCGCTGGCAAACGGCTCTTGGCCAAATCGCCGGAGGTCGGTGCGATCGTTTTGGAATGCACCAACATGGCACCCTATTCGAAAGCGCTGGCCAACGAACTTGGCCTGCCGGTCTACGATATCGTCGCACTGCTCGGCTGGTGGTATAGAGGCATCGTGCCCGAGGAAGTTCCCCTGGAAGCACATACGTAGTCTGCCCAGCGCTTTTTGACATTCGTTTCCGAGCAACTTCGCAAGCCAGCCGAAACCCAGGTAACCTGAATATCGGATTGTCGGAAGAAGAGCATCCAATACTTGGCTTTCTAGCTAGTCCGGTCTATATGCAAATCTCAGATACAGGTCAGGCACGTCAAGCGTAGGTTCATTGACCGTGTGCAAGCCGTGTGATATGCCGAAAATCGCAGTTGCAACCCTTTGATTTTCGACATTTTCTTCATGAGTGACGCGATCTGTTGGGGCGTAGCCAAGTGGTTAAGGCACCGGGTTTTGATCCCGGCATCGTGGGTTCGAATCCCTCCGCCCCTGCCACCACTTAGCTGGTTTTTATAGGGTTAGCTTCCCGAAGTGTCACGATCAGCCTTTTGAGGCTTCAGGATTGTGATTCCGCCTATAACAATGACGATAGCGCCCAGAACTGCCCAGCCATCAGGCAGCTGATCGAAGACCAAAAACCCGAACAACACCGACCATATCAGCATGCTGTAGCTGAAAGGTGCGATGGTCGAGGCGGGCGCCAGGCGGAATGCGTTGATCAATGCGAAATGACCGATCACGGCGAAGGCGCCGATGGCCACCATCAGCAGCCAGCCATGGAGGTCCATCGGCTCCCAGGCGAACGGAACGGCCACGCTCGCTAGGACGGAGCCGACCAGGGCCGTAAACAGGAGCGTAGTCAGCGGATCGTCGACCGAGCCCAGCTTTCGCGTGGATAGCTGATAGCAGGCATTGCAAAGAGCGCTCATTATGAGAATGCCGGCAGCGACATCCATCAGGCCGCTGCCGGGGCGGATTACGATCATGGCGCCGATGAAGCCGATGCCGACACCGAGCCATCGTCGAACGCCCACTTTCTCGCCGAGGACCGGCTGCGCCAGAATGACCACGAGGATAGGGGTAAGAAAATTGATCGCATTCGCTTCGGTGAGCGGCAGATACTGCACCCCTGCAAGGTAGAATGTCGTGGACCCCAGCATGAAGCTGGAGCGCAGCAATTGCAGTTTGAGATTGGTCGTCCTGATCAAGCGTTTCAAATGCGGCGCCAGAACCAGCATCGCCAGCAGCAAATGAAAGACATAACGTCCCCACACGACCTGAACCACGGGATAACGGGTCAGGAGAAGCTTGCCCGTGGCGTGAACGCAGACGAAAAAGAACGCGGTGATCAGCATCCAGACGATGCCGTTTTGCAGCCAGCCGCCCGGCTGCCGCCACGCGCCGATGCTGCGGAGGAACCAGGAAGCCATGTTCAGTGCTGGTCCGCGATCACGCTGCATCATCCTCGATTGCTGACAAGTCACCACCGTCTAGAGCAAAGTCGGCTCAGGTTCACACTTCTGATCACGCAGGTTTCTTCGTCCAATCTTCAGGCCCTCGAGAGCCGATGGCCATCTAGTCTATGCGATACTGGAAAACTAGGGCTCCCCTTTCGTGAAGGCAGCCGGTCCCTGTGCCTCAGGTAGAACCAGTCTGATCGGCGGTGATCTCGTGATCGAGTCTAAAGCGATTACCCGAGAAGCCAAGAGCGGTTGCGATGGACAAGTTCCAGACGAAACGCAGCAGAATAGGATACGCAGAGCTTCTCTAACGGCCTTCAAAGGTCGGTTTCCGCTTCTCCACGAACGCCCTCACGCCTTCCTGTCCGTCCCTGCTCATCGCCATCTCGTAGATGATTCGGGTCTCGCGCTCCATCTGCGATTCGAGGCTGTCATTGGGGGCGGTCTGCAGCAGTTTCTTGATGCCGCCATAGGCAAGCGTGGGGCCTTTGGCGAGGCCGGCGGCCAGTTTCTCCGTTTCCTCTTTCAGATCACCTGCCGGGACAATGCGGTTGATCAGCCCCCAGTCCAGGGCCTCCTCGGCGCTCAATATCCGATTGGTCAAATATAGCTCGGCAGTACGGCGAGTGCCTAGAATGCGGGTTAGAAAGTAGCTCGAGCTGCCGTCAGGGGTAAGGCCAATATGGGTGTAGGCGCTGGTGAAGGTGGCATGATCTGCAGCAATAGCGAGATCGCAAAACGCCATCACACTCAAGCCGGCGCCGGCGGCCACACCGTTGACCGAGGCGATCAGCGGTGCCTTCATCCAGGCGAACCGGGATACCGCCATATGCAGATAGGTGGTCATCTCCTTCAGGAAGAAGCCGATATCGTCCTGGTTCTCGACGAAGGAAGCAACATCGCCGCCGGCACAAAATGCCCTGTCTCCTGCACCGGTCAGAACGGCTGCACGCACCTTGTCATCGCTGCTAATGCGGTTGGCAACGTCCAAAAGCTCCTTCACCGCATGCAGATCGAGGGCATTGTAACTCTTCGGCCGATTGATCGTGATCCAGGCGATTCCGTTCTGAATATCGACATCAAGAGACTGATAGCTCATGTCTACGCTCTTCCTTCAACTAAGTGTCAGGTTGGCCTGTTCCTATCAAAGGTCTGTTCCAGAACCGCCTTTCCCCACTGATCGCCCTGACACTCGCTAGTCAGAACGAACCCATGGCGCTCATAGAGCCGTCTTGCTGCATCCAATCCCTTGAACGTCGAAAGGTGAACCCTCTCGAAACCATGATTGTCGCAGAACGTCAGCGCCCTTCCCAAGAGGATTTCGCCGAACCCTCCTCCGCGGACGACATCGTCAATGATGAACCAGCGGAGATGCGCGATCCCTGTGCCGAGATCTTCACCGTCGATCGCTACGCTGCCGACAATGCTCCCGCCCTGATCAAGATGCCAGATCGCGTTGCCTGGCCGTTCGAGCCTCAGGACGAAATCGGCAAGTCCCGCCGCCACCTTACTTTCGAAAACGGCCCCGAAGCCGACCAAGTGGCTATAGAACAATGCATGCATCTCGACGACGCGGCCAATCAGCGACGGCGTGTAGCCTTCCCTTACCTCGATGCCGTTTGAATGGTTTTGCGCCACGTCATCCCGCCAAGTAGCTTCTTGTCCAATCCTACGCTTCGACATGGTCGCGGCAAAGGGCCTGGCACAGGCAGTGAACGCCACCGCCGCCAAGGGTGAACATCGACATGTCGGGGTCATAGACCTCGAAGCCGGCAGCCCGCATCTTGCCATTCAGCTCATCGGCTCCCTTCATCGACAGCACCTTGTTGTTGCCGAGAGCGACCAGATTGACACCCAGATTTCTGGCCTCGCGATAGGGCACGTCGATGAATTCGAAACCCCAGCCTCGGAGCTGCCTGACCAGCCAGCCTTCCAGCGCATCGAGGCAGGCCACCAGCAATTTAGGCCCAAGCGGCACCACCAGGCCATCCATATGGACAAATTCCCGGCTGATCGGTGCGGTCAGCGCCTCCCAACCTTCATCGCGGACGAAGTCGGCCACCTGCTCGGAACCTTCTTGTTCCGAGCGTTCCCCGCAATAGCCGATCAGCACTTTGCCCGGCTCGAGGATAACAAAATCGCCACCCTCGAAATGGCCGGCTGTCGCATAGTTCCAGATGGGGATGTCGTTCTCCTGGTAGAACCTGATCGTGGTCACATAGTCGGCACGCCGACATTTGAGCTGCATATGGCAAATCAGAGCCCCCCAAGGTGTCATGGCGCTCGAGTCGCGGGCGAAAAAATTCCGGTGCAGCACAGGATCAGCGTCGAGATAATGGCAGGTGATCCCGTTTTCCTCGTAGATCGACACCATTTCGGCATGCTGATGCATAGCGATCTGCAAATCGAATCTCGCCCCGGTCATCGGGGCATTGGCCAAGGTGCGCCCGATCAGCGGCCCAGCTTCGACCCAGCGATAGAAATCAGGCTTCCCCAGCAGAACATCCCGCAGCGGCGCATAGTCATTGTTGATACCCCATTTTTGCCGTGACACTTCGCCTGTCTCACTCATCGTTGTCATCTCCAGCGATCTCTCCAGGGCTTCCCGCAGTATCAAGTTAGAATCTAACTGGTTCCATACGACTAGAACATGCCCTAGGCCTAAAGTGACCCTGCCTCCGTTTTGTTCTCCCTATCGTTCATATCAGGTTCACCAAGCCTGTAGCAGTTTCGACGAGCAAGAACGGCAGGGAGATTGGGAGTTGTGGAGAAGAAGGAAAGCGCCGTTGTTCGTTGCCGCCTGTTTTCTTGCCGCGATGGCATGCGCGGCAGCTTCCGGGTTGCTCGGTTCTTCCATCGATGCTGACGGATTTCTCCATGAGCCATTTTTTTTCCTCATACCTGTCGGCTACACGTTCTTTCTGGCCGGCCTTGTCGGAGCGCTATTTTTGCTGATCAGACGTCTGTTTATTTTGAAGAAACGGCCCGGCCTATAACCGTCGGCTCAAACAAAAAAGGAAAAGATCATGTCCACATGGCTCGGTGAACCTATCGCAGAACGGACGTTTGACAGGCAGTGCCCGGACTCGAGCGCCGCCGGGTTCCGTATCGGCAAGCCCAGGCCCGACGGTCAGGGAGACTTCGAGTGCCGCTTCGAGATCTTCGGCTTCGGTCAGGTGCGGCGAGAGAGTTCCTTCGGGATTGATGAAGTTCAGGCTTTGTCCTTGGCGTTCACCGCAATCCGCGCGGAACTCAAGCGCTTGGGCTCGAAGGCCATCTGGCTGGAACAGCCAGCTTTTTTGGGGCTACCTGTGGATGTTCCGACAGGTCTACCTGCAAAATACATTCGACGCATCGAAACGTTGATCGCGCGTGCGAATGCCGCCTTTCTCAAGGAAGCGATGAGCAGAAGGCGATCACTCTAGCGCATTTTCCGATCAACCGGAACCAGCCCACTCCCCCTCCCAACCACCCGATATGGTCGGGATCCTGCGGGTGGTTGGGAGGGGGAGTGGGCTGGGGGTGACTTCATAAGGTCGAAAATCGCTCTAGCGATACGACCACATCATTCGATTCCCACCTTATTCACCCGGATTGACTGCATGCTGCCTGCTGCGGGGAGCGCAGCTTGGGCCCGTCTATTGAAGGCACATCAATGAGTTCGGCAGACCTGACGTCACAGCGTTCGCGTCTCGCCGATCTTCATGACCCAGGCGTCGTCCTCGGCATAGCCCGCCTGTCTTGCAGCCGCTCGGAATCGGTCCGGCGGCTCGAAGACGGGCTCGTCAGTGAGCTGGATTGTGCCCCAATGCTTGGCGACCAGGCGTCTGATGTTCAGATCCTTCCCGATTTTTACCGCTTCTTCCGGCGTGGTGTGCACCTCGCGCATGAGCAGCCTCGGCTCATAGGCGCCGATCGGGACGAGGCCGAGGTCGAACGGGTCCAGGTTGGCGGCTGTCTCCTTGAAGACAGGGCCATAGGCGGTATCGCCTGAAATGTAGAGATGATGCCTCCCCGTTCGAAGGCCGTATCCGGTCCAAAGCGTGCGGTTGCGATCGAAGAAGCCGCGTTTGGACATATGGATTGCCGGCAGCGCAGTGACGGCTAGACCACCGAGATCGACCCGATCATGCCAATCAACTTCTTTGACCTGTTCGAAGCCGCGATTAGCCACATAGGAACCAAGACCGAGGGGCACAATGGCATGGGCGTTCGACGCTGGCTTTAGAGCAGCGAGGCTCGGCAGATCCATATGGTCGTAGTGATTGTGGGTGAGCAACAGAAGATCGATGGGCGGCAGCTCGTCGGCGCGAAGGCCTGGCGGGACAAGGCGTTTGGGGCCAAGCGGCGGCACTGGCGAGGCGTAGTCGCTCAGGAAAGGATCGGTGACGATGAATTTGCCGTCGAGCCGCAACAAAAAACTTGCATGGCCAAGCCAGGTCAGCCGATCGTAATCGCCGGCCTTCTCCATCCCCGCGCGGACCTCAGCCGTTGAAAGGACGTGGCCGGACGGGATCGCAACGTCACTATCGCGCGTCGCGCCCCGCCAGAAGAACGCAGACCAATCGCTGAAGCTCCCGCCATTGGTAGGACTTCCCTTCGGGTTGCGAAAGCCGTTGGCCGTATGATGATACGGGCGTCCGGAGAGGCCCTCACTGCCGGTTGCGGCGCAAGCGCTCGCCAGGAATGGCAGAGCCGCCGCGACCTTGCTGAAAGAGCGGCGTGTCCAACGATTTTTTCCCGGTAGTCGGCTCGACAAAGTCACGATCTCATTCGTTTGTTTTCAACAAACCCGTCCAGCACGCCGGGCAACAGAAAGGGCCGACATCTGGCAAGTCAACGCACTCGGCGTCCCGGAGGGTTAGCTTGCGAGGTTGCGTTCGATGGCGCCGATGGCGGCATCTGCAGCGCTGCCGTCAGGCCCGCCGCCCTGGGCGAAGTCCGGCCGGCCGCCGCCGCCCTTGCCGCCGAGTTCGCTAACGCCGGTCCGCACGAGCTCGACGGCGTTGATGCGATCTTTAAGGTCATTGGAGACCGAAACCACGAGGGCGGCTTTACCGTCGGTCGTGCTGATCACAGTGGCAACCCCGGAGCCCAGCTGTTTCATCACCGCATCAGCCACACCGCGAAGTTCCTTTGCGGGAATGCCGTCGAGTTTCTTGGCCGCGAAGCGAATATCGCCGACCTGCTTCACATCCTGCTTGCCGTCACCGCCGCCGCCAGTGGCAAGCTGCTGGCGAAGCTTTTGGATTTCACGCTCAAAGCTGCGCCTCTCCTCGACCATTGCCTGAAGGCGGCTCGAAAGTTCGGCAGGCTTGACCTTGATCGAGGCCGCGGCGTCCAAGAGAAGGCGCTCCTCCTCGTTGACGTGGTCAAGCGCCGCTTCACCTGTCAGCGCTTCGATCCGGCGGACGCCTGCAGCGACTGCCGCCTCGCTCACGATCTTGAACAGCGCGATATCGCCGGTGCGGCCGACATGGGTGCCACCGCAAAGCTCGACAGAGGTGGTCTGCCCATCAGGTTCCTTGCCCATCTGCACCACCCGCACTTCGTCGCCATATTTTTCGCCGAAAAGCGCCATGGCGCCTGAATCAATCGCGTCCTTCTGGGCCATCACCCGGATCGACGTTTCACTGTTTTGACGCAGGAAGAAATTGACCTCGGCTTCGACCACCGCCTGTTCTTCTGGTGTGACAGCTTTCGGGTGGCTGATGTCAAAGCGCAAGCGATCAGGGGCGACCAACGAGCCCTTTTGGGTCACATGATTTCCGAGATGCCGCCGAAGCGCTGCATGCAGCAGATGGGTCGCCGAATGCGCCCGGCGGATACGGCGGCGGCGCGCCGCATCGATGATCAGATTTACCGTGTCGCCGACGGTAATGGCACCGCCTTCGAGCTTGCCGATGTGGACGAAGAGATCGCCTGCTTTTTTCTGGGTATCGGTCACCTTGATGGCCGCATCGCCTGCGGTGATCGTTCCTTGATCGCCGATCTGGCCACCGCTTTCGCCGTAGAACGGCGTTTGGTTGGTGATGACCATGACGTCGCTGCCAGCATTGACGTGCTGGGTCGGTTTGCCGTCGACGATGATAGCCTGGATCTGACCTTCGGCACTGTCCAGCTCATACCCCAAAAATTCGGTGGCGCCGTGGGTCTCACGCAGCTCAAACCAGACGCTGTCCTCGGCCTGCTGACCCGAGCCTTTCCAGCTGGCACGTGCTTCCGCCTTCTGGCGCTCCATAGCGGTGTTGAAGCCGTCGGTATCGACGCTCATGCCACGTTCGCGCAGCGCATCCTGGGTGAGATCAAGGGGAAAGCCATAAGTATCATAAAGCTTGAAGGCCGTTTCACCTTCCAGACGGCCACCCTCGGCGAGGTTCGTCGTCGCCTCGTCCAGGAGGCGAAGGCCACGCTCCAGGGTTTCACGAAAACGGGTTTCCTCGAGCTTCAAAATTTCGGTGATCAGCGCTTCGGCGCGGCCAAGTTCGGGAAAGGCCTGGCCCATCTCGGCGACCAGGGTTGGCACAAGCCGGTACATGAGCGGATCCTTGGCCCCGAGCAAGTGGGCGTGGCGCATGCCACGGCGCATGATCCGGCGAAGCACATAGCCGCGCCCTTCGTTGGAAGGCATGACGCCATCCGCCAGCAGAAAGGAGCAGGCGCGGAGATGATCCGCGATGACTTTGTGCGATACAACCGCCCGATCGGTGGACGTCAGCTCGGCGCTGGCGCCGATCAGGCGCTGGAACAGATCCGTGTCATAGTTGCTTTTGACACCCTGGAGGATGGCGGCCATACGCTCCAGGCCCATGCCTGTGTCAATAGAAGGCCGCGGCAGGTTCTCGCGCTGGCCCGCGGCCAGCTGCTCGTATTGCATGAAAACCAGATTCCAGAACTCCAGGAACCTATCACCATCTTCTTCTGGAGATCCGGGAGGCCCACCTTGGACCTCAGGCCCCTGGTCATAAAAAATCTCGGAACAGGGACCGCAGGGGCCGGTGTCGCCCATGGACCAGAAATTGTCCGAGGTGGGGATGCGAATGATCCGCTCCTCGGGCAGGCCGGCGATCTTTCTTCCAAAGTTCCGCCGCGTCCTCATCGCTGGAATGCACCGTGACCAGGAGCCGGTCCTGATCGAGACCGAAGTCCTTGGTGACGAAGTTCCAGGCAAGCTCGATCGCCAATTCCTTGAAATAGTCACCGAAGGAAAAGTTACCGAGCATCTCGAAGAAGGTGTGGTGCCTTGCGGTGTAGCCGACATTGTCCAGGTCGTTATGTTTGCCGCCGGCGCGCACCACTTTTTGCGAGGTGACCGCGCGGGAATAGTCCCGCTTTTCCACGCCGGTGAACACGTTCTTGAACTGCACCATGCCGGCATTGGTGAACATCAGCGTCGGGTCGTTCTGTGGGACGAGCGAGCTCGACGGTACGACCTCGTGGCCGTGAGTTTTGAAGTAATCAAGGAACGCCTGGCGAATATCGCTGACGCTAGACATGGCGGATCCAGTACGAAGCTAGAGGTTCTTTGAACCTTAGATAGCGACATCATGCGGTTCGGAAAAGGTTTTCCCGTTTTTTTGGCGGTTCGCGTCCTATTCATTTGGCCTTGATGTTTCCCGTGCTAGGCTTTGATGGTGGTTGCAGAGATTGCGCTTGAGCCTGGGAGAATGATGTGGGTGCACTGACCGATGCCCAAAAAAGTTTCTTTTGGGAGAATGGTTATCTGGTGGTCGAGGACGCTGTCCGCCCCGAACTATTGGCCAGGCTCCGGGAGGATTTTGCCGGCTGGGTCGAGGAAAGCAGGCAGCATGCGCAATCCTATGGTGAGATCATCGACGGACGCCCGCGCTATGATCTGGAGCCCGGACATTCTGCCGAGCGGCCGGCCCTTCGCCGGGTGAATGCGCCGATCGAGGTGTCGGAGGCTTATTTCGAAGCGATGGCAGACAGCCGCATGACCGATTGCGTCGCCGAGCTGATCGGGCCCAATGTCAAGCTTCATCACACCAAGATCAATTCCAAGCTTCCGGGTGCCGCGACCGTGGTGAAATGGCACCAGGACTTTCCGTTCACGCCCCACAGCAATGACGACCTGGTGACGGCCTTGCTGATGGTGGACGACGTGACAGAAGATAATGGACCGCTGGAAGTAACCCCCCGGACCCATCGAGGTGAGCTGTACAGCCTTTGGCATGACGGTGTGTTCACCGGTGCGGTGGCGGACGAAGTTGCCGAGGACTGCCAGCGTCAATCCACGCTTTGCATGGGCAAGGCCGGATCCGTCTGTCTGATGCATACCCGTTTGCTCCACGGTTCGACTGCAAACCGTTCGAACGATCCCCGGACCTTGTTCATTGCCGTGTACTCCGCCGAGGATGCCCTCTCCCAGGTGCCGAACCCGGTGCCAACCAAGCATGAAGGGCGTATCGTCCGCGGCGAGCATACCAATCGTGTTCGCTCGATCGACTACCAGCTCGAGCTTCCGCAAAAGCCGACCACCGCCTCCTTCTTCGACCAGCAACAATCGCGATCAGTGTGATCGATCTGATGCCAAAGGAACTGGAGCTTGCCTGTGATGGCTGAGCCCATCTCAAAGGAGGTGAAGTTTCGGCGAGGTCAGGGTACGACACTGCTGATTGCCTGCGGCGCGCTGGCAAGGGACATTGTCGCCCTGATCGAGCAGAACCATTGGCACCATCTGGATGTGACCTGCCTGCCAGCGAAATATCACCATACGCCATCGCTGATCCCGGAAGCCGTTCGTAGGAAGATTCGGGCCGCCCGAGGCGGTTACGAGAAAATCTATGTGCTCTATGGCGATTGTGGCACGGGCGGGTTGCTCGATCAGGTTCTGGACGAGGAAGGTGGGATCGAGCGCATTGCCGGGCCTCATTGTTTTTCCTTCTTTCAGGGCAATGACCAATTCACCGCTCGCGGCGATGATGACATCACAACGTTTTTTCTGACCGATTATTTTTGCCGGCACTTTGAAAAATTCGTCTGGGAAGCCCTTGGTCTGGACCGGCGTGCCGACATGGTGGACTTCGTTTTCGGAAACTATGAAAAGCTGGTTTTCATGCCGCAGATCAGGGACGATGCGCTTGAGCTAAAAGCGAGGGATATCGCTGCCAGGCTTGGGCTCGATTATGAATGTCGATTTTGCGGCCATGGCGACATGGCGCGCTTCATGGAGCAAGCGCCGACTACGGCTCCGAGGTTGATGCGCTGAGCTGGGTATAGGTGCAGGACAGGTCCGACGGCGCATGCGCGCGCACCTTGTCGAACCGCTCGAGCGCAGCCTTCTCGATGGCCTCGACGTCCCGCTCTAGAAGAAAGCGCTGGCCGACCAGATCAACGGCAACAGCTCTGATTTTCCCAGCATAGTTCTCTCGTGAGGCGTAGCGGCTTTTCAACGATTGGCGCGGATCGCCAACGTCGCTTCGGATCTCATCATCAGCAGGAAAAGGGATCATCGAGCCCGACCAGCGGGCGAGCTTGTCAGGCGCGCCGGTTTCGGCACGGCGAAGATTCCAGCCAGTATGGGTAGCAACCGGCACTGCAATCTCAGGAAGGCGAATACCGCCGAGATCGAGACCGTCTGCATCAGGAAGTGGAACGGTTGTGACAAAGGGATGGCCGAGTTGCGCCGGCTGGGTATCGACAATGCCTGCATCGGCAAACCGCCGTCCCAGATCCAACCGTGGTGGTTTCAGGTTGCCCATAGGCCGGCGGGCGGAGGGAATCATCGGAAAACGTTCGAGATAGTCGGCAACTGTGCCGAGCGTACTGTCTTCAAGGCGGGGATAGAGGCTGTCCGGAGGATCGAGGTTCTCCTCTACCCATTGTTGAAGGGAGGTCAGGAGTGCGCGCATGCCGTAGCTGTGATCGAAGGCGTTGGTGCAGTGCTCATAAGGGCCGCGCACGTCCCAGCTCCAATTGCCGTGCTGAGCGCCGGCGAAGAAATAGAGCCGGGTCTCGGGAGCCATCGGCACATCCTCCCGGCCCCGAACATCGGTATGCAAAAGGGAGGCGGCCCGGGTCCAGTATTCGGTGGAAGTCGTCGTGTAAAAGATCTTCGGCACGTCACCGACCTTCCTCGCAACATCCAGCATGCTGCCGTGTTCGCCGGTCACCGGGTCAGTGGACGGAATGGTGGTGAGCGGAAAGAAATCGGCCGGGTATTGCTGATCTTCGAGATGGCTCGGGTGGCGGGTGGTCTGGGCGAAGCGGTGATTGAAACTGCCCTTGCCGGCCCCGGCGACATGCACGAAAGCACCGTCGATCAGGCTTCGACCTGCCTCGTCCCTATGAAGCCCCTGCCAGATCATATGATTGATGACGCGCCCGGATTGGGAGATGCCGAAGATCAGCGTTTGATCGATGGCCGGTGCGGTTCCGGTGTTCTCGAATCGAAAAAAACTGATCGCATCACGAACGCTAGCGAGACCTAAGCCCACAACACGGGGATCTCTTGCCTCATAGACGACTTCGTAAATACGACCGGGGGCGAATGGTTCGTCTGCCGTTATCCTGGTTGGCTGGGATGGCGTGCGTGAAGTGTCGAAATCGCTGAACCGCCAAGCATGGCGTTGAACTTTCCTGCGATCGCCGCCCGGCTCGTTCCGCCATGTCAAAACAGCGTTCGGATCGTCCGGGTCCAAAGGCGGATAGCCTTTAGAGGAGCCCCACATGAAGGAGGCCGAGCGGGCCGATTGCGCTAATACGAATTCGGCAGCGACCGGTCCGGTGATGGGCGCGTCTTCACGAGAAGCTATGGGAAGATCAATCAAAAGCCTGTCGCCGCCGGCAATGACATCCCAGTTCCAGGCGGTCCAGAGCAACGTGTATCCCTGCTCAAACAATAGACCGTCGCCGACATGATCGAGCCTGTGGGGATTGTTGCTGCGCGTGGCGCGGTTGAACATCGGCAGCATGCCGAGGCTGCCCCGATTGTTGACCTCATAGAGAAGCGTGCGGTTGCCGCGCTCGGGGTCGATTGGGCGCAGCAGTAAGAAGTCGCCCGAGAAAGTCACGAGGCCACGATCGTCTACCGGCGCCAGATCAAGATCGACGATGACCTGGTTGGCGGGACCTTCGGGGTCGATCGCATAGTGTAGCCGGCCCTTCACCCGCTCATAGGCGCCGGCATCCCCAAAAACATGACCACCCGCAAAAACCTCGCGGACGATGATCTCAACCCGCTCGACCTCGGCCCGCGCCGCTGTGGCAATGGAGAGCAACAGCGAGATCAAAAGCGTTAGGCGGATTTTCTTTGAGACTT
Organism: Geminicoccaceae bacterium; assembly: GCA_965204405.1. Taxonomy (GTDB): domain Bacteria; phylum Pseudomonadota; class Alphaproteobacteria; order Geminicoccales; family Geminicoccaceae; genus JANQPX01. The sequence goes on along the minus strand of CBDBEN010000005.1, from coordinate 104,890 downwards.
GCTCCACCACACCTCCGCTGTTGTCGTAGCCCCTGAGGCCGCACAAAATGCCTACAGTCTATCACGGTGAGATAGCTAGTGGCATGGCCACATCATTAGGTTCCCTTGGCCATCGTCAAAACGCGCGGTATGCGGCCCTTTCCGAGAACCGCCATGGAATCTTTCCTGTCGAGCACACCACTAGGGTTTGTTCCCACCCGCTTCCCGGTCCAACACAATCAGGATACCGATCAGATCGGGGGGCTGGCGGGGGTGCGGGACGGAACTGACCGACCGATATCATAGAATCGATCGAAGTGTCTGGTCGAGCTTGGTTACGAGTTCATCGATATGATGATTCTCAATGATGAAGGGCGGGGCCAGCAAAACGTGATCGCCTTGCACGCCATCGACCGTGCCGCCCATCGGGTAGCAAATCAGTCCCGCTTCAAACGCCGTTTTCTTAAACTTCTTATGGATGCCCAGGCTGGGATCGAAGGGCTTCTTGGTGGCGCGATCCTCGACGAACTCGAGGGCTTGAAACAGGCCGCGTCCGCGAATATCGCCGACATGGGGATGCTGGCCAAAAGTTTGATTTAGGGCATGTTCCAGCTTCTTTCCCTGCTCACTGACCTTGGCGATAAGGTTCCGGTTGATGAGGGCCTTCAGCACGGCAAGACCGGCAGCTGCGGCTGTCGGATGGCCGATATAGGTGTGGCCGTGCTGAAAGAAGCCCGAGCCCTGTTCGATCGTCTCAAAGATCTTGTTCGAGCAAAGCATCGCGCCGATCGGCTGGTAGCCGGCACCGAGCCCTTTCGCGATGGTCACGATGTCGGGGGCGATGCCCTCTTGCTCCGAGGCGAACAGGGTGCCAGTTCGGCCAACGCCGCACATCACCTCATCAAGGATCAGCAGCACCCCATAGCGATCGCAGATGTCGCGGATACGCTCGAAATAGCCGGGCACGGCCGCGACAGCGCCCAGGGTAGCGCCGACCACGGGCTCGGCGATGAACGCCATGACCGTTTCCGGCCCGGCGGCCAGGATTTCGGTTTCCAGTTCATCCGCAACGCGCTGGCCATAGTCAAAGGCACTTTCGTCGTCACCTTTCCACCGATAGTCGTAGCAGGGGCCGATTTGCAGGGTTTCGATCAGAAGGGGATCATAGGGCTTCCGACGCCAGGCATTGCCGCCGGCAGCGAGAGCACCGAGCGTGTTGCCATGATAGCTTTGCCGGCGGCTGATCAGACGGTGACGTTCAGGCTGCCCTCTCTCGACAAAATACTGTCTTGCTAGCTTGATCGCCGCTTCTACCGCCTCCGAGCCTCCGGAGACCAGATAGACTCTGTCGATGCCGGCGGGCGCATGGGCGATCAAACAGTCGGCCAGTTCTTCGGCAGGTTCGGAACTGAAAAATCCCGTATGGGCGAACTCCAGGCAGTCGAGCTGTGCTTTGATCGCCCGGATGATCTCGGGATCGCCATGGCCGAGGCAGGAAACCGCTGCCCCGCCCGAGCCATCGAAATAGCGTTTGCCGTCCCGATCGATCAGATAACAGCCTTCGCCGGCGACGGCGACTGGCGGCAACGCCTTGGTGTGGCGGGGGAAGACATGAGACATGGTTTTTTGTCCTTGTTCTTCATTTTTCTGCACCAGGCATCCTCAGAGGTGCAGTCATCTTATTGAACGAATGTGCCGGACCTAGCTAGCCATGAAGAGGCAATAGGGGTAACTCGTTGTGTTTCAATTGTTTCATCAATTGACAAGCGATCAAGAGCTGTAGCTGATTGTTGACAGGAGGCGTGCGCAGCGATGGGATCAATGGGCCGGATAAGAGGGCCTTTCGAGGGAGGCTTTGGGCCGCAAATGCGGCTTGTCGATGCTGGTTATCACCATCCCGCTATCGTTCCCGCGCCGAACAGGCAACATGCTCCGTGCGCACCGAAAGGGCGTGCTGAACCGTCTTACTTGTTATCAAACCAGGGAGTTCAAGAATGTTGAAGACCACCATGATCACCGCTGGGAGCCTGGCAGTTGCCATTGGGCTCGGCGGAGCGGCCGTGGCCGAGGGACAGTTCGTCTCGATCGGCACCGGCGGCGTGACCGGCGTCTATTATCCAACCGGTGGTGCTATCTGCCGGCTAGTAAACAAGAACCGGAAGGAACACGGCATCCGCTGCTCGGTCGAGTCCACTGGCGGATCGATCTACAACATCAACACCATCCGCGGCGGCGAGCTGGAATTCGGCGTGGCCCAGTCGGACTGGCAGTATCACGCCTATAACGGCACTTCGAAGTTCGAGGATCAGGGACCGTTCGAGAATCTGCGCGCCGTCTTCTCGGTGCACCCCGAGCCGGTCACCATCCTCGCCCGCGCCGATGCCGGCATCGACAATATCTCCGACGTCAAAGGCAAGAAGCTGAATATCGGCAACCCCGGATCCGGCACGCGCGGAACGTGGGATGTGATCGAAGAAGCGCTCGGCTGGAGCCGGGACGATCTGCAACTCGCTGCCGAACTGAAGTCGGCGGAAACCGGCGCTGCTCTTTGCGACGGCAAGATCGATGCCTACTTCTGGCTGGTCGGCCATCCCTCGGCGCTCACGCAAGAAACGCTTTCCACTTGTGACGCCAAGCTTGTGAACGCCACGGGCCCGGAGATCGAAAAGCTGGTCGCTGACAATCCCTATTACCGGGCAGCGACGATTCCGGCCGGCATGTACAACAACGACGAGGATGTGAACACCTTTGGTGTCGCTGCCACCTTCGTTACCTCGGCGGATGTGCCTGATGAGGTGGTCTATGTCGTCGTCAAAGGTGTGTTTGAGAACTTCGAGGACTTTAAGAAGCTCCATCCGGCCTTCGCCAATTTGAAGGAAGAGGAGATGGTCGGTGAAGCGATCTCGGCACCGCTGCATCCGGGTGCTGAAAAGTACTACAAGGAACGTGGCTGGATGTAAGTCTTGCCTGACAGGCCGGAGCATGCTCCGGCCTGTTTCGTTTTGCTAGATTGAGTACCGCTTCTACTTGTTGAGGGCGGCATTGTCAGGGAAAGGGGGGCACCATGGCCAACGCAGATCAAAAAACCGCGGGCTTGGATGCTGAAGAACTGGTCGCAGCAACCGAATCAGGCGCACGCAATGCCGTGGGGCTCGCCGGCAAGATCATTATTGCGCTTGGTTTCATCTGGGCGCTTTTTCAGCTCTATATAGCCTCCAATCTCCCTTACACCCTGACCGAGGTCACTGGCCTCAAGCTGATTTTCAACAATCAGGACGCCCGTCAGTTCCATCTTGCTTTCGCCATGGCGCTCGCGATGCTTGCCTTTCCGCTGTTCAAAGGAAGCGCGCGCGACCGGGTGCCGGCCTACGACTGGGCCTTGGCTATCGTCGGTGTCATCTGCTGTCTCTATATGTTCGTCAACAAGGACGCGATCGCGACCCGCGCCGGTTTGCCGACCTCGACGGATCTTATTGTTTCTGCGGTCGGCATGACTTTACTGGCTATCGCGGTCTTTCGTGCCCTCGGTCTACCGCTGGTGATCGTGGCCGGTGTGTTCGTACTCTATGTCTTTTTTGGACATTCTTCCGTTCTGCCTGACGCTATTCAGTGGAAAGGCGCCTCCTTCGGCAAGGCACTTTGGCATTTCTGGATGCAGTCAGAAGGTGTGTTCGGCGTGGCACTCGGCGTCTCTGCCTCGATGATTTTTTTATTCGTTCTGTTCGGCTCATTGCTGGAGCGGGCGGGGGCCGGCAATTATTTCATCAAACTCGCTTTCGCACTGCTTGGCCACCTTCGAGGTGGCCCCGCCAAGGCCGCCGTGGTCGCATCCGGCATGTCCGGGCTGTATTCCGGCTCCTCGATTTCCAATGTCGTCACAACAGGCACATTCACCATCCCGCTGATGAAGCGAACGGGGTTTTCGGCCGAGAAATCGGGAGCGGTCGAAGTTGCCTCCTCGACCAATGGCCAACTCACCCCACCGGTCATGGGCGCGGCCGCCTTCCTGATTGCCGAGTTTACCGGCGTCGCCTATCCGGAATTGCTAAAGCATGCATTCCTACCCGCAATTATTTCCTATATCGCGTTGTTTTACATCGTTGATCTGGAAGCAGTTAAGCTTGGCTTGAGGGGTATGGAGCGGCCAAGTCAGACAATGACCCGCGCGCAGAAGCTAATGGGAGTTCTTGCTGGCTTTATCGGCATGGCTGTTCTGTCGGCGATAGTCTATTACGGACTTGGCTGGATCAAGACAGTATTTCCCGGCCTCACCTTTTTTGCCGCTTGTTTGATGTTCGCGGTCGCTTATCTCGTCCTTATTCGCCTTGCCGCAGCGCATCCCGATCTTGAAGTCGACGATCCAAATGCACCCATAACAGTCCTGCCGAGAGCTTCGGATGTTGTGCTTACCGGTCTCTATTACTTTCTGCCGATCGTTGTTCTTATCTGGTGCATTCTGATCGAACGTCTGTCGCCTACACTTTCCGCCTATTGGGCGACGATCGCGATGATCCTCATCGTCTTTACTCAAAACCCGTTGAAGAGCTTGTTTCGAGGACATGGAAAAATCGGTGAAGGTTTTTCTCAGGGATGGGAAGATTTCTTCGCCGGCATGATCGCTGGCTCACGCAATATGATCAGCATTGGCGTCGCCACCGGTGCCGCAGGCGTTATCGTCGGCACAGTCTCGCTCACCGGCATGCATCAGGTGATCGGCGCGTTCGTCGAGTTCCTCTCGGGCGGTCATGTGATGATCATGCTGATCCTAGTCGCAGTGATGAGCCTCATCCTCGGCATGGGCTTGCCGACCACGGCGAACTACCTCGTGGTCTCCTCGCTGATGGCGCCGGTGATTGTCTCGGTGGGGGCACAGTCCGGCCTGATCGTGCCGCTGGTCGCCGTGCATCTGTTCGTCTTCTATTTCGGCATCCTCGCCGATGATACACCGCCCGTCGGCCTGGCCGCCTATGCGGCAGCAGCAATTTCTCGTGGTGATCCAATCAAAACCGGCGTGCAAGGGTTCTTGTACGATATCCGAACTGCCCTCCTACCCTTCCTTTTCATCTTCAACACTGATCTCCTCTTGATCGATGTTTCTCCGTTGAAGGCGGTATTGGTCTTCGTCGTCGCCGTTCTGGCGATGATGCTATTCGCGGCAGCCACCCAGGGCTTTTTCTTCGTTCGGAGCAAGTGGTGGGAGACAGTTGCCCTCCTTTTGGTTGCCTTCACTCTTTTCAGACCTGGCTTCTGGCTCGATTATGTCCAGCCGCCGTTCGAGGCGGTCAGCGGCACTGAGATCGAGCGCCTCGCTGGAGAAGCGCCGGAGGGCGGTTTGCTGCGGGTCAAGATCAGCGGGCCGGATTTCCAGGATGCGGAACAGACCCGCAATCAAACTCTAATCCTCGATCTTGGCGAGACTGGTGATGGCGTGGAACGGCTGGAGCGCCAGGGTCTCGTGGTAAATATCGATGGCGATCAGGCAGCGGTCGACGAGCCCTTCCCCGGCACGCCTTTGATGAACAAGCTGAACGACTTCGACTTCTATGGGGATAACCCGGTCGAGATCGCCGCTATCGAGGTTGAAGCCGAGCGTATGCCAAAGGAACTCTTCTACATTCCGGCGCTGCTGCTTCTGGCGCTGATTGTCATGCTGCAGCGGCGCCGGCGTCCGGCAATGACTGAAGCGGGCGTCGTTGGTGCAGAAGCGTGATTATGTCCTGCCCATTGCAGTATTGACGGAGGTCTGACCATGCCCGGTAGACGCGGGGTTGGCGTGATCGGCCTCGGGATGGCTTCGCTTCCCCATGGCAAGAGCCTGGCGGCTCTCGCCGATCGTGTCGAGGTGCGGGCGGTCTATAGCCCCAGTGCGGATCGGCGGCGGGATTTTGCCGAGCGCTTTTCCATGCCGCCGGTCGACCGGTTGGACGACCTCCTCGATGATTCTGCGATCAGCGCGGTTTTTCTGCTGACCCCGCCCAATGCCCGTCTTGAGTTGGTCGAGGCTCTTTCAACCAGGAAAAAACATATCCTGATGGAAAAGCCGGTGGAGCGCACCTCGAAAGCGGCGATCAGGATCGTCGAGCGTTGCGAGGTTGCCGGTATCCGGCTCGGCATTGTCTTTCAACACCGGTTCCGCAAGGCCTCCTTGGCGCTGCGGGAGATGCTCAATGATGGTGTCCTTGGAGGCATTCATGCGGTGCAACTCAGCGTTCCCTGGTGGCGCCCGCAGAGCTACTATGACGAGCCCGGCCGCGGCAGCTATGAGCGCGATGGCGGCGGCGTGCTGATCAGCCAGGCGATTCACAGCCTCGATCTGATGCTGAGTCTCGTCGGTCCTGTAAGCGAGGTCGCTGCGATCGCGGCGACCAGCGGCTTGCACGACATGGAGAGCGAAGACTTCGTCGGCGCCGGGCTTCGCTTTGAAAATGGCGCTGCCGGCTCGCTTGTCGCCTCGACTGCAAGCTATCCGGGTCGGTCCGAGAGCCTGAGCCTCGTCGGCAGCAAGGCGACCGCCACCTTGGTCGGCGGTGAGCTGAGGGTTGACTTTCAAGATGGCAGGTCGGAGCAGGTGGGCGAGAGCGCAAGCAGCGGGGGCGGTGCTGATCCCATGGCCTTTCCCCATGACTGGCACCAGCGCCTGATCGAAGATTTTCTCGATGCGCTCGATGAGGACCGGGAGCTCTCCTGCAACGGTCGTCAGGCGCTCGACGTGCATCGCCTGATCGATGCCATTATGTTGTCGGCAAAAGAATGCCGCCATATCAGGCTTTAGAGCGCATCCCATTCAGCGGAAATCTACGCAGCATATGTTTCCCTGATCTGACGAGACCTTCGTCCATCGACTGAAGCAGCCCGTTCGGGTATGTTGGCAAAAATCAGCGTAAAAACAAAAAGATAGAGCGTTGCCGACAAGTTTTTCAATGCGCAGATGCACAAGGAATGACCATGTTGAAGTTTGCCGCGATCGGGCTCGATCATCGTCACATCTACGAGCAGGTCGGGCGCCTGCTCGAGCTTGGCTGCGACTGCGTCGGCTATTGGACCAAAGGCGAGCCGCAGCCGCTTCGTGGCTTTATCGAGCGCTTCCCGAAACTTCAAAGAGTTGCCGACAAGCAGGAACTGCTCGACGATCCGGGGATCAAGCTGATCGTGACAGCGGCCATTCCTAGCGATCGGAGCAGAATTGCGATCGAGGCGATGCGCGCCGGCAAGGATGTCATGGCCGACAAGCCAGGCTGCACCACCATCGAAGATCTCGAGCGCATCAAGCAGGTCGCTGCCGAGACCGGACGAATTTGGTCGGTCAATTTCTCCGAGCGGTTCGAGGTGCCGGCAGTGATCAAGGCGGCCAAGCTGGTCGCCGAGGGGCGGATCGGTCAGGTGGTGCAGACCATCGGCATGGGACCGCATCGCCTGAACAAGGATCTGCGTCCCGACTGGTTTTTTGACCCGGACCGCTATGGCGGAATCCTGACGGATATCGCCAGCCACCAGATCGACCAATTCCTCTACTTCACCGGTTCGAAAGACGCCGAGATCACCTCGTCATCGGTTGCCAACTATGCCAATTCCGATACACCGGGGCTTGAGGATTTCGGTGAAATCCTGCTACGGAGCGATAAGGGGCACGGCTATATCCGCGTCGACTGGTATACCCCGGATGGCTTGCCGACCTGGGGGGATGGGCGGCTGACGCTTCTTGGCACGAAGGGTTATATCGAGCTTCGTAAATATATCGATATTGCCGGCAAGCCCGGCACCGATCATCTCTTTCTTGTCAATGGTGGCAAGGTCGAGCATTTCGACTGTTCGCGCGAAGAGAGGCCCTACTATCGGCGCTTGCTTGCCGATGTGCGGGATCGCACCGAGACTGCGATGAGCCAAGCTCACTGCTTCAAGGCGATGGAATTGGCGCTCAAAGCTCAGATCCAGGCTGCCCGCCTCGGGCATCTTCGCTGATGCGGCTTCGGGTCGGGATCGTAGGGGCCGGCATCGGCGCTGCCCATCTCGATGGCTATTTGGCCTCTCCTGATCTTTTCGACGTCCGAGTGGTCGCTGACCTGGATGCCTCAAGAGCAGCCCCGTTGACCGCCCTCGCCGGTGCGGACTATCTGGCCTCACTCGATGCTGCATTGGATCGTTCCGACCTGGATATCATCGATATCTGTCTGCCGCCGACGCTGCACAAACCTGCCATATTGGCGGGGCTCGCGGCCGGCAGGCATGTCGTCTGTGAAAAACCCCTGGTGGCATCACTCGCCGATCTCGACGATGTCGCCACCGCCGCCACCCGATCCCGCCGACTGGTCATGCCGGTATTTCAATACAGATTCGGCGAAGGGCTTGGACAACTCCTTCATCTCATCGACCGGGGGATCGCAGGCAAGCCGTTGGTCGCAACCCTGGAAACCCACTGGAACCGCGGCGCCGATTACTATGCGGTCCCTTGGCGGGGAAAATGGGAGACGGAGCTTGGCGGTGCGATCGTCGGCCATGCTATCCATATCCACGACCTTCTGGTCCAGGTTCTAGGACCTGCCAAGCGAGTACAGGCTAGACTTTCAACCGCCGTCAATCCGATCGACGTCGAAGATTGTGCCGCCATCATTGTCGAAATGGCGAATGGTGCCCTGGTCACGTCATCGGTAACGCTCGGAAGTGCCGATGATCAATCGCGTCTTCGCTTTTGCTTTTCCGAGCTGAGTGCCGAAAGCGGCCTTACGCCTTACAATCCGGGCGCAGCTCCTTGGATCTTCAAGGCAAGGACGCCAGCCAAACAGCAAGCGGTCGAGGAGGCTCTTTCCGGTTATACGCCACGTGCCGAAGGCTTTGCGCGTCAGTTCGAGCTGATGCATAGGGCAATCATCGAAGAAGGATCGCCGCCGGTGACACTTGTCGATGCGCGCACCTCGCTTGAATTGATCACGGCGATCTATCAGGCAGATGCGAGCAGAAGCGTCGTGGATCTGCCGCTTAGTTCGACCGCGCCGGGCTATGCAGGGTGGAGGCCGGCCCCCTGATCGAACGGTGCGCAACTCAATGCGCATCCGGCTTCGGTTCAGCCTGCTCCGGTCAGGGGCTGGCAAGGGTGTGTTTTGATCCAGTGCTTTGCGATGTCGGTCCGGGTGGTGATCCAGACCTTCTCGTGGCTTTGAACATAGTCGAGGAAGCGAGCCAGGGCAGCGGCGCGACCGGGACGTCCGACCAACCGGCAATGCAAGCCGATCGACATCATCTTCGGCGTGTCCGCTCCTTCGGCATAAAGCACATCGAAGGCATCTTTCAGGTAGGTAAAAAAACCATCACCGTCGGAAAATCCGTTAAGAACGCCGTATTTCATGTCGTTGTTGTCGAGGGTGTAGGGGATGATCAGGTGAGGTTTCCCACCGACCATCTCCCAATAGGGAAGATCATCGGCATAGCTGTCCGAATCATAGAGGAACCCGCCTTCCTCGACCACCAACCGTCGCGTATTCGGGCTGTTGCGTCCGGTATACCAGCCGAGCGGGCGTGATCCCGTAGTCTGCTCGATGGCTCGGATGGCGAGGCGCATATGCTCGCGCTCCTCTTCGACCCTCATGTTCTGGTAGTCGATCCAGCGATAGCCGTGAGAAGCCACCTCGAAGCCTGCCTCGACCATCGCTCGCGCGGCATCGGGGTGCCGTTCCAGGGCCATGCCGACACCGTAGATCGTAAGCGTTAGGCCCCGTTCCATGAAAAGGCGCCTTAGTCTCCAGAACCCTGCGCGAGAGCCGTATTCATAGACGGACTCGATGTTCATGTTGCGCTGGCCGTTGAGCGGCGGGCTGCCGGGTACCTCGTGCAAATAGGCTTCGCTCTCGCTGTCGCCGTGGAGAAGGCACATCTCGCCGCCTTCCTCGTAATTTAGAACGAAGCTCAGCGCGATCCTGGCCTCATTGGGCCAAGCTGCGTCAGGCGGTGTCTCTCCATAGCCGATGAGGTTACGTGGATAGGGTGTCACGAAGCGTTCTCCGGAGGTGATCGGGTCAAACCAAGATACCGAATAGCCGATCGAACAGGTTAAATGATCCGTCTACCTCTAAAATTACACAAGCTTTTCTGACGTTGCATCTCCTCTCGGCATCTCAGGCCAAAGAGTCTGCTCGCGTGACCCGGATCACATCGAATTTTCAACGCCGGCGCAACCATGCCAACCAGAAGCAGTATCCGGTTTGGAAGGTTATGATGTTCGGTTTGCAAAACGGGCGGCCCTTCGGTGTGTGTGTTCTGGTCATGACTGGTCTGATGGTCTTACTTTCTCTCGACGAGGTGCAGGCGCAGCAGGGCTGGCAGGTGAGCATCGGTAGCCCCGACGGCCCACCGGCCGAGGTCGATGGTATTCTTGCAAAGCAGCAGTTGCTGAACATGTTCCGCATGACCGGCACGTCGACGGCAGCGCCTGTATCCCGCGAGCCGAAACTGAAACCGGCGCTCGCGGCCAATCCACCTGCCGATCATGCCGGGAAGCTGACGGCCACGGCGGTCGCAGCTTTGTCTTCTGCCGGTGTCCCGGCAGTAGCACCGGTTGAAAAGCTGGTGCAGGAGAAGGCCAGGCTGGCACAATTTGCTCCCAATGCTGTCGCTGTCCCGAAACGCATCCTAGAGCCTCGCCGAAATGAAAAAGCCAACCAGCGGCCTGATGCCGATGCCAATTTTAAGCTGTCCGCACGAAAAACCTATCAGCGACCGGCGCCGGCCTTACAGCATGTCGTTCTGGCTCCGAATGTTGCCAAATCGTCCAAGACAGCCGTCTTACGTAAGGGACAGTCGCCGAACAATCGATTGGTCGAGCTTGTCGAGACGGCATCCGATAAGGCACTGGCACTGAGCGCCGGCCGCGGCCAACTTCTCAACCTCGGCGTGGCGGTCACCGATATCTTCGTGGCCGACCCCGATATCGCCGATGTCAGGGTGGTGTCACCAAAAAAGCTTTTCGTTCATGGCAATAAGCTCGGGCGGACCAACATTTTCGGTATCGGCGCCGGGGGCGATGTGGTCTTCGGCCTCGATCTTCAGGTGGTCCCGGATGCAGGTCTGGCGAACGCTCAGCTCAAGTCTCTGTCGCCAAACAGTAGAGCCGGCATTCGGCTCGCTTCCGACCGACTGGTCGCAAACGGAACGGTGAGCAATATCGGTGAAGCTATTCAACTCGCCGCCGTCACCGATCAGCTTGCTGCCACGCAAGGCCCGATTTCGAACAATACCAGGATCAGCGGCTCGCAGCAGGTCAATCTTCGCGTCCGTTTCGCCGAAGTTAGCCGTAATGACGTCATCAATCTTGGTGTCAACTGGAACGCGCTTGGCAACACCGGCGATTTTCTGATCGGCCTTTCGTCGGGACCGGACATCGGCGACCTTGCTGGTCTCGCTGCTGACCTCGCCGGTGATGCGGCGACCAGCGGCGGCATCCCAGGCACGGGTGACATCAACGTCGAGGCCTTCATCGACGCATTGCAGCAGGAGGGAATTATCAGCCTGCTCGCGGAGCCGAACCTCACGGCGATCAACGGCGAAACGGGTGAATTTCTTGCGGGCAGTGAGATCCCGATCCTGGTCCCCGGCGGCGGCGGGGATGGCACAACCACGATCGAATACAAGCAGGTCGGCGTATCGCTCGAATATATCCCAACGCTGTTGCCCGGCAATCGAATCAATCTGCGCATCCGCCCCGAGGTCAGTTCGCCCAGCGCGGCCGGAGGCGTCATCATCGACGGATTTGCGATCCCGGCCTTCTCGGTACGGCGGGCGGAAACCAGTGTCGAGCTTGCTAGCGGCCAGACCATGGCGCTTGCCGGCCTGTTTCAGCGGGATATTTCGACGGACGTCAGCAAGTTCCCGCTGCTGGGCGACTTGCCGATCCTCGGCAAGCTGTTCCGATCGGAGCGTTATCAGCGGTCCGAGACCGAGCTGGTTATCCTTATCACGCCATATCTGGTGAAACCGACCAGCCGACCGAATGTCGCGCTTCCCAATGAGCGGATCGACTTGTCCAGGAAACCCCTGGTGCAGAAAAACAGGCGCCGCGCCGGCTTCATTCTCAATTGATTGGACCATTCAATGACAAAGCCTCTAGACCACGACCGACGGGCCGTTCTGGCCGGGCCTATCGCCGCCCTTCTCGGCTTTGCCTCTCTGGCCGGCTGCTCGCCTGACTTACCGCCAAGGCCGAGTGCGGATCACCTCCTGGTGGAGCCGGTCCGTTTATCCCATCAAGTCGTCTTTCCCGATGGAACAGTCGAGCTGGAACCGGAAGAAGCCGGGGAACTCGCGGCCTTCCTGAACGACGCGGACCCCGACCACAGAGCCGAGATCTATCTGGACGCGCAGGGGCCACTTCGCAATTTCCGCTTGGATGTCGTGGATGGCCTGCTCGATTATCTCGGCCGTTCATCGTCAGGGGCCGGTGGCGTCGTCGCTGCCGAATTTACCGTCACGGTAACGGTAGTTGATGATGTTTTCCTGCCGGTATCATGCTTGGATGGCGATCAGTGGCCGCATCCCGATTTACCGCCTGCGAGCTGCACCAGCGCGCTCACCCTCATTCGCATGGTCGAAGATCCTGATGATCTGCTGCAAGGACGCGAATTAGGGCCGGCCTTGAGCGTTACGGCCGCAAGAGCAGCGTCACGTCACCTGCAGCAGCGAACACGGCGGTCAAGTGACGTCCCTGGCACCGCCGCAACACCACCGCAACAGCCAGCGGTGCCTCAATCGGCTTCGACTCAAGCGGTCAGTTATTAGAGCATTTTTCATTGACGTAGATCCATATCTGCAATGACGGAGATAGCCTTTGAATTCGTCATCATCACATCGTTCGAGGGCCACGCGGATAGCGTTCTAAAGGGCCTCTTTGGATCTTGCCGCAAGCGTACGCAGGATGGCCTTGATCTTGGCGAAGAGCTGCTCGATCGGCTTGAGATCGGGACTGTAGGGCGGCAGGTAGAGAACCGACGCGCCAACGCTTTCGACCGCCTGACGGATGCCGGCGACCTTGTGCGCCGACAGGTTGTCCATGACCACGACATCGCCTGGTTTGAGTGTCGGCGCGAGAAACTGCTCGGCATAGGCGCGGAAGGCAGCGCCGGTCGTCGGCCCGTCGAGCACCAGCGGTGCCGTGATCCCGCTCTTTCTCAGCCCGGCAACGAAGGTGGTGGTCTTCGACCATAGGGCGCTTTGGCAACCGGACGCTGATGGGACGGGCAGCGGCCATAGCGCCTGGTCATGTTGTCGCGGTTGCGGTCTCGTCGATGAAGACGAAGCACTCCGGATCCATGAAGCGCTGCCAGGCACGCCGGCGACGGCGTTTCATGGCGACATCTGGTCGGGCCTGTTCCGCCGCTCTCAACGACTTTTGATTAGTCTGAGACCAAGCCGGCGCAGCATGCGATGAAGGGTCGAGAGCCCGGCTACGACATCGAAGCGACGCTCCAACTCGGCTTGGATCTCGACAAGGGTCATATCGGGATCGGCATCGACCATGCCGATCAGTACCCCGGCATGCGACTCGAGCAAGAGCGGCTTGCGCCCGCCCGATGGCTCCGGCTCCAGGCTGCCGGTCGTCCCGACCCGCTGCATCAACCCGCTCTCTCAAATCCAGTGATAAAGGTGCCGGCATCGCTCCCGCCCGGCTGTGTCAACAGACACTGTCGAATCAAAGAGATCGATTCCACGCAATAGGAAAATGCTCTAGACTGAAGTTCTTACTCGATGAGAGCGTAACTCATTGTACTGACGTTCTTTTGCTCGTCAGCGGTTAGCATTTACTGGGTACAATTCGGGTCGACTCAGGTCGTTTGGGGCCAAGTGGGCCAAGTGGGCCAAGATGTTTGGTTGACAATTGCGTGAAACAACATGGCCAATTCTAGCAGAATTGCCCACAAGAAACGAACAAATAGTTTTCCACAGATTACATGGACACATTCGGCAGCTTAACTGCCAAGTATTCAATCTTATCAATCAGTTATGTGATTCGCAGTAGGAACTTCAGTCTAGAGCAAGCGGAAGAGGACTGGCACCGCGTAAACCTCAACCGCTTTGCTTGGCTGTATGCGGCAAAGTTTAGCGGGAGATGGTTGGGCTCATACTTCGAAGGCACACTGCTAATGGTCAAAGGAGGGACGATTCAGCGATCCTATCACCGAGTTGGCAGCCCACCGATCTTTGGGAAGCGTGAACAGAAAACGTGCACCATCCTGATAGGCTGTGTCGAACCAAATCGTCCCGCCATGACGCCCAACGATCATCTTGCAAATGGCAAGGCCGGCGCCTGAGCCTGAGAAATCGTCTCTTGGGTGGAGGCGCTGGAACATATCGAAAATCTTGTCGGCAAATCGAGGTTCGATGCCGATACCCTGGTCGGTGACACTGATTTGCCAAAAGCGCCCCTGATCCTGAATGGCGATGTCGATTTCGGGGGGGTGATCGCCGGCAAATTTGATCGCGTTGCTGAGCAGATGATAGCAGACCATCTGCAGCGGTAAGACATGTCCCCACACAAGCGGCAATGGCACGGCGTTGACAGATGCGCCGCTCCGCTCAAGCTTTTCCGACAAGTCGTCAATCGCATGACAGAGAACAGATGCCATATCGACTGGCTCGGAGGCCTTCTGCAGCTGCTGATCTAGCCGTGAATACACGAGAAGATCGTTCAGCATGAGGCGTATGCGCTTGCCTCCGGTCTGAATGATCTCAATGACTTCGGCGGCTTCGTCGGAAACTTCGGTGCCAAAATCCTCCATCAGGATCTGACAATAGGTCACCACCCGACGAAGCGGTTCCTGCAAGTCATGGGATGCGATGTAGGCAAATCTCTCAAGATCTTTTGTCGTAGCGCTGAGTGCTGCTCTTGTCGTGCGGATCTCGAGCAACAGACCGATCCATCGAGCAAGAGTTCGAAGAAAAAGCCTGTCCTGCTCTTGCAGGGGCTCGCTTCTCGATTCTCGGCCCTCGAAATTCAATGTCCCATATAGCCGCCCGGTGACCTGAATTTCGCAGGCCAGGTACAGTTCAAACCCGGCTCCGCCAAGATGGTCAGGCGCTGAAAATCGCGAGCCGGCGCATCGCTCGATCTCTAGGGTGCCATCTTGATCGCGCTGCAAGCCGGCAAATGTTTCCTCGATAGGAATTCTGTCACCCGCCTTATACCGGCTCCATGATCCTCCCACGGCCTCCACGAGGTAGTCGCCGCCTTCTATTCGACCGAAGCTCCCATGTTCGACGTTAAAATGACGGCAGCCGAGATTAAGAAGCTTGACGATACTATGATGCGCATCCTCCAGACCCGTCAGGGGCAAAGCGAGCAAGGATATCAAGCCTTGTTCCAGGCCCACATGATCGGTGACATCTCGAATGATCGAAAAAGCGCCGAGATAGACACCGTCGGCATCATGAATAGGGGCCCTCGAACTTTCGCCCCAAAAAACTGTGCCATCGGACCGTCGATAGCGATGACGCCCAACCGCCTGTTCGAGCGAAGCCGAAGGGTGTGGGGCGATTTCCTCAGTTTCTCCCGCGCCCAGGCAGAGTAGGCTAAAGGGGCATTCGATCAGATCAGCCCCGGAAATACCGAACATCGTTTGAAAAGCGGCGTTGCCGGCAACGACTTTATTCTCGTGGTCTACCGCAAAAGCCGCGTCACTCATCGTGCTGAAAGCCGCGTGAAACAAGCCCTTGAGGCCGCCTTGCATCAGCGATTCAGATCTTGCGGTGACATGATGATGCGCTCAGGGAGGCCCTACAGGTGATCATCCAAATTATCCGACCGGCAAAAAACATGGGCTATGGCAACTCGTTCCTAAAGACATCTTGCGCGTGTCGATCGAGGCAGGATGATTGTGTTGATTCGGATAAAACCCAAGTAACATCAATCGGTTACCATGTTTCCCATCAGGCCTTTAGAATGTTCTTGTGCACCGGAGCGAGACATCTTGTCCATGAGCCGACTCCGCTATGCATTGCCCGTGCTACCAAACGGTATCGCTTTTCCAATTTGCCGCTTGTAACGTAAGGATAGAGGATTCCACTCAATAAGCGGCGTCTCATCATCATTAAGATGAGATCAAATCTTTAACTTCGCTTAAGCAGGTTATCGAATGTGCCTTAATCATCAGTGGCATGACTTCAGCATTCGATGCTGCAGCTATTGGGATCGAGAAGCCGTTATGTTGATTTCGCCAGTGCCAAAGCTTTTTCTAGGAAGAGCCCGGATTCTCTCTGGCGTCGTGATGCAAACGCAACACTGTAAATCTTAAGAGTTCTGCTCGAACGTTAGCCGAAAATTCTCACCCCGGTCCACCGGATTGACCATCCGGCCTGAAAAATTGATACTATTACCAGCGCTCAAGGCGTCTTCGGCAATCTCAAAAGATTCGTACTGGAGTTCTTCCCCATCGCTATCCAGGATAGCCATACGCAGCGGAGGAATGATTTGACTGGCCTCCGAGAGGTTGACTATTTCGCCTTCGACCACCAAAACGAAAACATCGCCTTCGGCTTGCCAGTTCAACGTGACGTCATTGAACTCGAGTCCAAGGTCTTGATCGATGGACAGACCAACGGACTGATAGATCTCTGCAGCCGCAGGGACTTTGTCGACAATCCCATTTCGGCCGATGACCAAACTGATCAGTAGCAAAACAACAACGCCTCCGCCCAGCAGCCACCCGATCGGGTGGCCTTTGTACTGGCGCGTAGCAGGCGGTCGCCTCACCACCGCAGCAGCCGCTATGGCAGGCGGGATCTCATGCTCGCGATCGGCAGCAGGGGGTGCAAGCTCCAAGTCGACGGACTGCGGTGTATCAACCGGCGGCATAGCTTTCCACCGGTGGCCGCAATTGGCGCAACGCACCTTGCGAGCTTTTGTACTAAAAGCCGACGCATCGACGTGGTATCGGCTAGAGCAACTTGGGCATGTTAAGATCATGGCAAACCGTACGAAAGTTAATCCCTTAACGGTTGAAAGTCAGCAGGGTTAATATGCAGTAATGTGCGATCTTCACAATCGTTTCTTTCACAGTCGCTCACATTGTCGCCATCATGTTGCAACTTGAACAGATAGCCATGCAATACGACCAGGGCCCCGAAGTCCTGCATGACATCAATCTGACGCTCGATCGTGGCGATTTCATTTTTCTTGTCGGGCCTAGCGGTGCCGGGAAAACTTCCTTGCTGCATATTATGGGCTTGATCCACCGGCCCACAAGAGGAAGTTTCAGAATTTTTGGACGCGATGCTGCCAGCTTCAATCGCGACGATCTCGGTGAGTCCCGCAGACGCATCGGCATGATGTTTCAAGACTTCAGACTGATCAATCATTTGACGGCTTTCGACAATGTGGCTCTGCCTCTTCGCATCGGAGGGGCCCGTGAACGCGAAATCCGTGAGCTTGTCTATGAGATGCTTGAATGGCTGGGCCTTACCGACGTCATGGATGCCAAGCCGCCAAGTCTTTCGACAGGGCAAAGGCAGATCGTCGCGGCGGCGCGGGCTGCGATATCGCGGCCCAATCTCTTACTGGGCGATGAACCGACAAGCAACATCGACACGCGCCGCGCCCGTCGGCTTATGCGACTGTTTACCGAGCTATCCAAGGAAGGGACGACCGTCATCCTTTCGACCCATAATGACGAACTGATCGACCGCTACCCTCACCCGGTTTATCATCTGGAAAAAGGGCGACTGACCGGGCAGTCGAAGACCCCGTCGAATATCGCCGCGGCAGACTAGAGGACCTAATGGGTATTGTACGCAACCTCGACCTG
Source organism: Geminicoccaceae bacterium (assembly GCA_965204405.1). GTDB lineage: Bacteria > Pseudomonadota > Alphaproteobacteria > Geminicoccales > Geminicoccaceae > JANQPX01. Next base: position 87,131 of record CBDBEN010000005.1, on the reverse strand, counting down.
CCCTTGAATCAGACGGCCGTCAGCCGTTTCTTGCCCTGGATCATGGCCGGCCTTCTCTATTTGAGCATCATCGCGCTCGCCACGGCGGTGATTGCTGATGGCGCATTGGACTTGTTCGATGAGCGCGATCAGATGGTTACGGTGAGCTTGCCTACGGCAGGCTTGTCAGAGGATGGCGATCGTGACGTCGAACGCGTCCTTTCGGTTCTCAACGGGGCCAAAGAGGTGGCATCGGCCACCGTGGTTCCGGATGACGAATTGCAGGATCTGATCGAGCCATGGCTGGATGAGCGTCTGGAAAACGATGATATTCCGTTGCCCCGACTCATCGACGTCGCATTGGATCCTATCGTCGCAGCCGATCTCGGTGCCCTGGAAAACAAGGTCCGTGCCATCGTTCCGGACGCGACCATCGGCGTCCAGATCGTCGGACGTGATCAGGCGGAACGGCAGGCGGCATTTTTCCGGATCGTCGGTATAACCATTGGTGCCATATTGCTGATCGGCGCCCTTGCCATCGTCGCGCTGATCACCAGCCTTAGCCTCGCCATGCATGACGATACGGTGGCTCTGCTCCGCTATATGGGAGCCCAGGATGGCTATCTGGCACGGCAATTCGAGCGATATGCCCTGCAAAGCGGCCTGCGGGGCGGGTTGATCGGGTTCATCGCCGCCATGTTGACGATCCTCGGTCTACTTTACAGTATTCAAAATCTGGAACTGACCAACTCGATCAGGCTGGGCCTTCGGCCGGCCGACTGGATGTTCCTGGCTTGTGTGCCGGTTGTTGCCGCTCTGTTATGCACGGTCACAGCAAGAATGACCGCGCTTTGGGGTCTTGGCCGTATGCCTTGATGCCCGGCCAGCGTCGCGGAAACTATAAACAATCGTCTTCATGAAATAGGGCGTCGATTGACGGTGATCTTATCAGGGTGAATAACGGTCCGTGATCCGTTCCCTCGTTTTCAATGTGACCGGTTTATGCTGGACGGTGGTCATGGCGCTCATGGCCCTGCCCAGGCTGCAGCAGTCACGGCTTTCGATGGTGCGCCATGCCGAGCGCTGGGAGCGGGGTCTTCAATGGCTTTTGCGGGTGATTGTGGGCCTGGATTACAGAGCGATCGGCGCTGAGCAGCTCCCCACAGCACCTGTAATCTTCGCCGTCAAACACCAATCGGCATGGGATACCATCACGGCGCATCTCCTCGTGGAAGATCCAGCCATACCTTTGAAGCAGGAACTGACCAAAATACCGATTTTCGGCCGATGCCTTCTGCATGCCGGCATGATCAGGCTTGATCGCGGCCATGGCACCCAGGCCTTGCGTTCCTTGATCGAAGGCGGGCGCCGGGCCGTAGAACGCGGCTCGCCGATTTTCATCTTTCCGGAAGGCACGCGCACGCGGCCTGGCGAAAAAAGCGTTTACCATCCGGGTGTTGCCGCCCTCTACAAGCAGCTTGCTTTGCCCGTAATCCCTGTGGCGCTGAATTCCGGGCTATATTGGGGCAGACGTCGCTTTTCGAAACGTGCCGGAACCATCCTGGTCGAGTTTCTGGATCCGATAGAACCCGGCCTCGATCGCAAGGCGTTCATGGCGACGCTCGAGGAACGGATCGAGACGGCAACGGCCCGCCTGAATGCCCAAGCTATCGTTAGCTGACATGCCAACAGCCTTGCTCGATGGGTTAAAATTCGCCATCCCTAAACGATCGAAAAAATAAACTCTTAATGGAGGCATCGCTTATGCACCCCACTTCGTCGTTCGTCACCCGAACTCTGATCTTGGGCGTGCTTTCGCTCAGTGTTGCAGCGGGTCCCGCATTGGCTATCGATCTGAGCGAGAGTGTTGATGTCACCGCTTCGCCCGAAGATGCCTGGGCGGCAATCTCCGACTTTTGCTCCATCAAAGACTGGCACCCCGTAATCGCCGAATGTGAGCAGTTTGAGCAGGATGGCAAGACCATGCGCACGCTGACCACCGGTGATGGCGGGACATTGCTGGAAGAGCTGAATGAGCTGGATGCAGCCGGAACCTCAATGACCTATTCGATCATCGAAAGCCCGCTGCCTATCGCAGACTACGTCTCCACCATCGCTGTCACCCAGGCCGACGACGGCGCCACGATCACCTGGTCGAGTTCGTTCGATGCGGCTGGTGTCACCGATCAGGAAGCCCTCGAACTCATGACAGGCATCTATCGTGCAGGTCTTGATGCGCTAATGGCCCAGCTCAATCAGTAGCGGGTTTGGAATGGGTTAAGCTACCAACTGAAAAACCGCTGCCGCGGTGATCAGGGCTGGTGGCGACGTCATCCGTCCTAACTTTGGACGGCGTCGCCACCGACAAGGGAATTCCGATCTTTTTCGCGAACGCCTGTCGATGCTGGCCTGGATAGCGTTGGATGAATGGAACAACCTGATCCGACGATGCTCTCTTGCGTCAATTGTGGATAGGCGTGTCGGGATAGAAGGCACGGAATGCAAAGGCGAAGTCGACGGTATAGACGGCGTCGGTCCAATCTCCGCCTTCGGTTTTTTCCTCGACGACAACATTGCCAACATCCAGACCCTGGGCAATGGCGCTTCGATCAAGGGCGGAAGCCTGACCGGGATCCCAGCGGATACGGTGAGTGTTGCCAACCATGATCTCGCCTTTTTCCTTGACCAGATCTAGGGACCAGGCTTGATCGCCCACTCGGACGACCCGTGAGAGTGGCGCCACCTGGGTCGGCAGCGGCCCCTTATAAAGGAATGGCTGGGGAAGACTGTCGTAGCCGACATAGGGGGTGATGCCGTAGGCACGCATGACCTCATCATTGGGAACCAGCACCCAGCCGTCATCCACACGAGCTTTGAAGTTCGAAAAACTCTCCAGACGCGCGGGGATGGTCGTCAGGGTACTCCCGGTCATCTCACCGACGATCGCTTCGCCCAGGAACTGTTGCCACCAGCTCTCGGTCTGGCGGTCATACATGACCAGGTCGGAGTTTCTGAGCTTGCCGGTGGTGCCGAAATCGAAAACCTGGCCATCCAGCCGCCGGTCGAACACGATGCCGGTGTTGCATAGGGGACAGAAAGTGACCGCAATCGGGGTATCGCCGATGATGTCGTTGACGATCTCGTGCCAGATCAGGATGCGAATCGGGTAAGCGCGCGCGGTGCCGTCGATGACAACACCGATGACGGGCTCGATATCAGGAAGATCGGACTCTTCGAGCTTGACGAACACCGGATCGTCGATTGGCGGAATGCCGTCCTTGGGCGGACCGCCATCCTTGATCTCGTCGAACGAGATGCTGGCCTGATCGAAGTCAGTTTCAGGCCACTCATTCACCCAAAGGCCGGGATCATTGCCCTCAATGGCTGCCGCCTGTGGGATAATGCCGAAGCCAATCCAGGCAAAGCATAATAACGATGACAAGAACGCACGCATAGAAAACCTCCCCGGCCTGTTTTAGCTTAACCAGGCCCCTTTTCCCAGCTTGGCCATGCCGGATGCTTAGGCAAGAAATCCCTGATCACAGCTCAGTGAGCGGCAGGGATTGCCCGGCCCTTATGGGCAAATCGGCAGCGCCGGTTTATATAGCAGAGCCCTGACCGCTTGATAGAGTAGGCAGGTGCGGTGGAGGGGCTCCGAAGGAACGCTGATGGGTATTTTGCCGATCTTGCTCATGATTGCCATGCTGGCGACACTCCTCGTCCTGGTCGTCGGGCTGGCCGGTTTTTTTCATGGTGGCGAATTTAACCGGAAATATGGCAACAAGCTCATGCGGGCCCGGGTCATGCTCCAGTTCATCGCCGTACTGTTGCTGGTGCTGGTCCTGCTTAGCGGCGGCTTTTGAGGCAACGGGAGACTTCCATCCATGGTCCAGCTCACCAAGATCTACACACGTGGCGGCGATGGCGGCAAAACCTCGCTCGGCAATGGAGTCCGCGTAGCCAAGCACGATCTTCGCGTCGCAGCCTATGGGACGGTTGACGAAGCCAATGCGGCGATTGGCCTCGCCCGACTCCATGGCGATGCTCTGACGGACGGCATGCTGTCCAGAATCCAGAACGATCTCTTCGATCTAGGTGCCGACCTTTGCCGTCCCCCCTCGGAAGAAGGCGAAGATACCGCCCTTCGCATCGACCCCAGCCAAGTTAAACGTCTCGAAGAGGAAATTGATGCGCTGAACGGCATGCTGAAGCCGCTCGACTCCTTTATTCTGCCCGGTGGAACGGCCATGGCCGCCCACCTGCACCTCGCTCGCACGGTGGTGCGCCGGGCGGAGCGCCTGACCGTCGAGCTTGCCAGCATCGAGGAAGTCGGCAGCGCGGCCATCGAATATCTGAACCGGCTTTCCGATCATTTATTCGTCATGAGCCGTTATGTGAACGATCAGGGCAAGGCTGATGTTCTCTGGGTCCCTGGCGCCAATCGGTCGTGATCTACTCGATAAAAACTTGTTGAAATTCGACCAAGGCGCTAGTGCCTAAGATGTTGTCACGGAATTGACAAAGATTGTGCAGCGACTTAATTTTTTGTGCGATGCAACAATAGTCATTCCAGCCGCGATCGGATCGGAATGAGATCGTCGGGCGCGAAGATTGTGAAGGGATGCTGAGGACCTATGAAAGTTCTGGTGCCGGTCAAGAGGGTTGTCGATTATAACGTCAAGATCCGGGTGAAGACCGATGGCTCTGGCGTCGACACCGCCAATGTCAAAATGTCGATGAATCCTTTCGATGAGATCGCCAACGAGGAAGCGATCCGCCTGAAGGAGGCCGGCAAGGCCGAAGAGATCATCGCGGTTTCTCTGGGCGGCGCGAAATGCCAGGAGACTCTGAGGACAGCTCTCGCCATGGGCGCTGATCGGGCGATCCATGTGGAAACCGAAGCCGATCTTCAGCCGCTGGCGGTGGCCAAGCTTTTGAAGGCGGTCGTCGACAAGGAACAGCCCGGCCTGGTGATTCTCGGCAAGCAGGCGATCGATGATGACAGCAACCAGACCGGTCAGATGCTGGCGGCATTGCTCGGCTGGTCCCAGGGAACCTTCGCGTCCAAGCTGGAACTCGAAAACGGCCATGCCTCAGTCACTCGCGAGATCGATACCGGGCTCGAGAACATCAAGATCAGCATGCCCGCCATCATCACCGCCGATCTCCGGTTGAACGAGCCCCGCTACGCCTCGTTGCCGAACATCATGAAGGCCAAGAAGAAGCCCCTCGACAAACTCACGCCGGAGGAATTGGGGGTCGATATCGCGCCGAGGCTCACTTATCTCTCGGTCGAGGAGCCATCCAAACGCCAGGCAGGCATCAAGGTTGCCGATGTCAGCGAGCTGGTCGACAAACTGCGTAATGAAGCGAAGGTGATCTGATGAGCGTTCTGGTTCTGGCCGAGCACGATGACAACCAACTGAATCCGGCAACCCTGCATGCCGTTACCGCCGCCGCTGGTCTTGGCGAGGATATCGATCTGCTGGTCGCGGGCAAGGATTGCGGGGACGTCGCCGATGCAGCCGCCAAGATCGCGGGTGTCGGTAAGGTTATCCTTATCGAGCATGACGTTTATGCCAAGCCTCTCGCCGAGGACTATGCCGTTCTGCTGAAGGATCTGGCGGCCGATTACAGTGCGATTCTCGCGGCCTCCACAACCATGGGCAAGAACATCATGCCCAGGCTTTCGGCCCTGCTGGACGTGGCGCAGCTTTCCGACATCGTCGAAGTGGTGAGCGGTGACACCTTCAAACGCTACATCTATGCCGGCAATGCACTGGCGACGGTGCAAACCAGTGATGCGCAAAAGGTCATCACCGTGCGCACCACGGCCTTCGAGCCGGCTGCCGCCGAAGGAGGAAATGCTTCCGTCGAGCAGCGGGATGCTGCTGATCCCGCCGGCCTTTCGGAGTTCGTCGGTCGTGAGGTGAGCGGCGGCGAGCGACCGGAGCTGACGTCTGCCGGCATTGTCGTCTCCGGCGGCCGCGGCATGGGGTCGGGCGAGAACTTTCAGATCATCGATGCCCTTGCAGATCAGCTAGGTGCTGCCGTGGGCGCATCACGCGCCGCCGTCGATGCCGGCTATGTGCCCAATGAGTATCAGGTCGGCCAGACCGGAAAAATAGTGGCCCCCGAACTCTATATTGCCGTCGGCATCTCGGGCGCTATCCAGCATCTTGCCGGCATGAAAGACAGCAAGATCATCGTCGCCATCAACAAGGATGAAGAAGCCCCGATCTTTCAGGTCGCGGATTACGGCCTCGTCGCCGATCTTTTCCAGGCGATTCCGGCACTGACCGAAGAACTCAAGAACACCGGCTGACCTGTCCGGAGAGGGATGAAAGCGAGATCATGACAAGCCAGAACGATGCGCCATCAGTGCCCGAGATCAAGACGGTCGGCGTCATTGGGGCTGGCCAGATGGGGGGAGGAATCGTTCAGGTCATGGCCCTTGCAGGCTATGATATGGTGCTGATCGATATCAGCCAGGAGCAGATCGACCAGGCTCTCGAGCATGTTGCCAAGATGACCGAGCGCCAGGTCGCCAAGGGCGCTCTCGATGCAAGCCATCGCCAGTCGGCCCTCGCCCGGATCAAGTCTGGCACCGATTACAGCCTGTTGCGCGATTGCCAGCTGGTGATTGAGGCAGCGACCGAAAATGAAGGTGTCAAACGGGAAATCCTGCGCCAGGTTCTCGAGCATGCCCCGTCCGATGCGCTGATTGCGTCCAACACATCCTCAATCTCGATCACCCGCCTTGCCGCTGCCACCGATCGGCCGGAGCGCTTTATCGGCATTCATTTCATGAACCCGGTGCCTGCCATGAAGCTGGTCGAGCTTATCCGGGGCATTGCCACCGACGAGCCGACCTTTCAGGCATCGAAGGCGGTCATCGAGCGCCTGGACAAGACGGCGGTCACGGCCGAGGATTTCCCGGCCTTCATCGTCAACCGGATTCTGTTGCCGATGATCAATGAGGCGGTCTACACGCTCTATGAGGGCGTCGGCAATGTCGAGTCGATCGATACCGCCATGAAGATGGGGGCAAACCATCCCATGGGGCCTCTGCAGCTAGCCGATTTCATCGGTCTCGACACCTGTCTGGCCGTCATGCAAGTCCTCTATGAGGGGCTCGCAGACACCAAATACCGCCCTTGTCCGCTACTGGTAAAATATGTCGAGGCAGGCTGGCTTGGTCGCAAGACCAAGCGCGGTTTCTACGACTATCGAGGCGAGGTCCCGATCCCGACCAGATAGAATCCGCAGGCTTACCGAGAGTCCTCGCCGTTTCCTTTGTGTAGAAGGTCCGACGAATCGGTTTTGGCCTCTGCTTCAGCATCGAGCCGGTCGCCTGCCGTGCAGAGGATCTTCAGATAGTGGTCCCCATCCAGGTAACCGGCAAAAACCGTATCGGCCAGGTATGCCTGCCCCAGAAACCCGCATTGCGACAGATTGCCCGCATCCGGACCTCGAACGACGCTTACCGCCGTCTCTTCGGAGCAATCGGGCCGGGCGATGCCGACGGCGCATATCAAAATGAGCGTCTTGATCATCCTACCGCTCCAACGGATCGGGAACTTGCTTGGTCAACCCGATTGACTAACTTATAAAGTGATTTTCTCGTGGATTAATCGCCTGATTGCGTGAATTTCGGCTTTAATTTTGCGCCCCTAAGAGGCCAATCCCATCTGCCTTTGCTTCCTACCATCCCGCTTCCTGCCCAATCTCCCCGGCGACAGCATCAACAACTCCCGCTATGGTGCACCGCTGGGAAACAGAGTGGACCGCCATGCTGACAACGACCATTGGGGCTTACCCGAAACCCGACAACGTGCCGATCAAGGACTGGTTCCAAAAGGAAGGAGGAACCGACGACGCCAGGCCTACCGAAGGCTATGTCGAAACGCGGGCTCGGCACGCAGCAACCATCGACAGGCTCCTCGACCAAGCTGTGATCGAGGTGGTGCGCGAACAAGATGAACTCGGGATCGATATGCCGACGGACGGCGAGGTCAGAAGGGAGAACTATATCCACTATCACTGCCGTCACCTTGAAGGCTTCGATTTCGAAACGCTGACCGAGAAGCAGATGCGCGGCCACTACACGGCCCACCTTCCAACCATCACCGGTCCAGTCCTGGCGGGGCCCGCCTTTCTCGCAAGGGATTGGCTAATTGCGCAAAGCGCCACCAAGAAACCGGTGAAGATGACCGTGCCTGGTCCGATGACTATCGGCGACAGTGTCGCCGACAGCTATTACCAAAGCGATCCGCGAGCCCGTGGCACCGCTCTTGCCGACGCGCTCAATGTGGAGATCAGGCGCCTTGCCGATGCCGGCTGCCCGGCCATCCAGGTGGATGAGCCCGTTTTCGCGCGCAAGCTCGATCAGGCACTAGCTTTCGGCCTCGAACACCTCGATCGCTGCTTTCACAAGGTGCCAGCAAACGTCCAGCGGGCTGTGCATATCTGCTGCGGCTATCCCAATTGTCTCGACCCCGACGAGGATTATCCGAAAGCGCCGAGAGAAGCCTATGTCGACCTCGCAACCGGCCTTCAGGATATACGCGTCGATGCCGTCTCGATCGAGGACGCCCATCGGCACAATGATCTGGCTCTGTTGGAGCACTTCACCAGGACGACAGTCATCTTCGGCGTGATCGCGATCGCGAAGAGCCGGGTGGAATCCATAGACGAGGTGCGCGAGCGCTTGCAGAAAGCCTTGCATCATATCGACAGCCATCGCCTGATCGCCGCCCCGGACTGCGGGTTAGGCCTTCTGGGGCGCGATCTTGCGAAGGAAAAGCTCAAGGTGCTCAGCGAAGCAGCCCACAGCTTGCCCTAGTGATGGCGTGGCCACGGCATTTGATTGCCGTCCTGTTCACCTGGATTGGCAGTATGCGCCCAAGTTTGGGGGGAGGTAGTGCGGCGTCGCTTGATCTGATCCGCCTTGGAGATCTTGCCGATGAGCGGGATTGAAACTGTCGGCATCGTCGGCGCGGGCGCCTGGGGAGCGGCGCTTGCGATCAACGCCCTTCGCGCCGGGCGAAAGGTCAAGCTCTGGGGCCGGAACCGGCAGGCGATGGCGGCCCTTCGATCGAGCCGCCGCCATGATGCTTACCTACCCGGAATCAGCCTCGACCCGGCGATCGAGATTGTGAGCGAACTGGATGATCTCGCTGCGGCCGACGCCCTGCTTCTGGCAGTGCCGGCCCAGACCATCGGTGCGCTGTCGAGGAGCCTTCCAGGCGACCGACCGCTGGTGATCTGCGCCAAGGGCCTGGATCGATCGGGCGACCGGCGGCTTAGCGAGGTGCTCGGCGTCACTATGGCAAAACGGCCACTGGCCGCTCTGTCCGGACCGAATTTTGCCGGCGAGGTTGCCCGGGGGCTTCCCGCTGCGGCCACGCTTGGCTGCCACGACGAAACCCTTGGCCGGCAGCTTGCTGCCGCCATGAGCCATGACAATTTTCGCGTCTATTGGACCGGCGACCTGATCGGCGTCGAGCTTGGCGGTGCGGTCAAGAATGTGCTGGCCATCGCTGCCGGCATCGTGGTCGGCCAGGGGCTCGGTGAGAATGCCAAAGCCGCGCTGATCACCAGAGGGCTCTTCGAACTCACCCGGCTGGGCGATGCGCTTGGTGCGCGGCGCGAGACCTTGATGGGCCTTGCCGGCCTCGGCGACCTGCTGCTCACCGCCGGCAGTCTGACCTCTCGCAACATGGCATTCGGACATGCAATTGGCGAAGGCGCAGATCCGATAGAACTGCAATGCCAACCTGGCGCCCTTGCGGAAGGCGTATTCACAGCCAAAGCCGTCGTTCGCCTCGCTGCCCGATACGGGCAGGTCGAGGTGCCGGTCTGCCGGACAGTCGATGCCATCCTGGAAGGAAAGCTCAAGGTCGACAAAGCCGCCACAGCCCTGATGACCCGGCCTCTACGGGCGGAGCATGGCTAATAGGAAAGCGGGCCGGAGCCTAAACCTGCGGAGAGGCCCGCTAAAAGAAACAGGTCGCCAGCAGGCCCAGCAAAAGTGCCAGGATGAAAAAAGCGAGATAGGGCATCGCAAGTCCCGTCTACCGGACCACAAGGGCCAATGACGCCTTGGAAAGAGGCTCGGCACCGCTGGCATTGACGATGGAGGTCCGGCCGAGAGTCATCGCCTGGCCGGCATCGCTGTCCATCAGGATCATGTGGAGGAAAAACACCATGCCTTCGCCGATCACCACCGGATTGTCGGCATAGAACATCGGCCAGTCCATCCAGCAGGGTGCGTAGACGGTACCGAGAGAGTAGCCGCAGGCGTTGAGGCGGTGGGACTGCATGCCGTGGGCATCCATCACCGAAGCATGGGCTTCGAACACCTCGCCCATGGTGCGTCCAGGTGCCAGCGCCTCTTCGCAGGCTGAAAGCGCTTCTTCGCAGGCCTTACTCATGGCAAGTTGACGGGGTGACGGTTCGCCGATGACCAAGGTACGCATCAGACAAGCATGATACTGCCGATAAACACCGGCAAACTCCAACGTGAGCTGATCGGAGGCATCGAGCTTTCGCCTGCCTGATTTGTAACGGCAAAGCAGGGCATCCGGCCCGGACCCGATGATGAACGGATTGCCCGGATAATCCCCACCACCCTTGAAAACCGCCCCCTGCATCGCCGCCAGAATATCACCTTCATCCGCGCCCGCTTCGGTATGCTCGATCGCTGCTGCCAAGGCATCGTCCGCAAGCTCGGCGGCCCGGCGGACATGTAAGAGTTCGGCTTCCGACTTCACCAGACGCAGGCGCGAGACCAGATCGGACGCATCGCTCGTCTCGGCGAAGCCATCCAGAGCGGCATCCACCTGCTTGCCTTGAGCCGCCGTCAGCCCGTGACTGTCATATTCGATGCCGAGCCGTTTGCCCTCTAGTCCCCCCCGGCGCAGCAAGTCCTTCAGATCATCAGCTGGTGTCGCCCCATCCCGGTCGACCCAGATGCGGATATCCTCGATGATCGAGGTATTCTGTGCTTGGCGGAGATCCGGCGCCCGGGTCAGCAGAACCACCTCGCCGTCGGCGCGCAGTACCAGACACTGGAAAAAGCAATAACCAAACGTGTCATAGCCGGTCAGCCAGTACATGCTTTCCTGCTTGAACATAAGTAGCGCATCGAGCTTGCGGCCGGCCAGCGCTTCCAAGGCCTTCCGTCGACGCTGTTCGAATTCCAAGGCGGTGAAGTGGGTAGGCATGGATCTTGTCCTTTTATCAGGGCTCTCGATCAGCAGGCTCGATTCTGCTCAGCGGGTATTAGTATCCTGCCTTGCCAGATGAGGGACGTCGAGATTGAGTGCTTCTCTAATCAGAGGATGCCCCATCAATTTCTTGCCAAGATAAACAGCCCCTTCTTTTGTAAGATGGTATCCATCATACGAGATGAGCTTCAAATCAGGTGTAAAGACAGGGCAGTCATGATCGCTTCCGCAGAACAACCTACTGGCATCAATGAAGATCTCATGGTCGATGTCTTTAGACATGCTTCTATTAGCATCAGTAGCATGTCCTTCGATGGAATTTCTCAATGATCGTTTCTTTTCGTCGCTCCAGCCGAGATATTGGCGTGGCTTCACCTCACCAAAAAATTTTGTCCCGATCAGGAGAATCTTTGCATCAAAATCCTTTTTGAGATTATCGATACTCTCCGGCAGGAGTTTTGCCGTCCAAGGGATCCAAGACGAGACTAGAAACATAACGTCCGCTTGCTTCAGATTTTCCTGTATTTGCTTTCCACCATACCATCCAGCCTTGATACATGCGGGCAGATCACTGTCTTTGATATGATGCATGAAGTTAGTTTTGAGGTAGAGATTCCCGCACCTTGCAACAACTTGATGAGTCGAGACCGAGACATGATCAAGGGCACCATTCTCTGCCAACATATTGATGAAATCCTGGCCATAGCTGTCTCCAACTACCAGGACCTTCAGGCGCGCATCCTGCTTAAAAGGCTGATTTTGGAGCTGATTAAATCTCGCATTGACGTAGCGGCCCATCCTCTCATTATCAGCTGCGATAACGAGGGGGCGATCGCTAGGCTGAAAGCGGTTGAGAAATCCCTCATAGACATGGCCGGTCATGCCGAGCCCGAAAATCAGCCCGGCGGTCGACCCCGAAAAAGCGAAGATCTGCTTTCTTGAAAATTTTTGCGGATCCCTAAAAGGCCGTTCGACAAAGCGCCAGCTCAGCCATCCCAGGACCAAGGAAAGCAGGGCCAGAAAGAAAAGAGCCATGTCCGAAGACACATCAGGGCTCAGGATCCGAAAAAAGGCAAACAGTGGCTGATGCCAGAGATAGACGCTGTAGCTGATCAGCCCAATGCCGACCAAGAGCGGTGCGGATAGCAGGCGGGCACATGCCGTTTCTCTGGTTGCAAAAAGAATAATCATGGCCGTACCGCCTACCGGCAGCAATGTATGAAAGCTGGGATGCGGGGTTCCATCGTCGAAAGCAAGGATAGCGTAGACGATCAAGGCGAGCCCGATTACGGATAAGATTTCGCTGCCACGGTGGGACTCATCTCGTCGGTGCAGATAGAAGCCGGTCAGTGAGCCGACCAGCAGTTCCCATGCCCTCGTCTGCAAAAGATAGAAGCCGGATTCCGGAACCGAAGTGAAGGGAGCCTTGCCGCTGACAAGATCGTCGAGCGAGGATAGATGGCCACCGAACTGAGCGGCAAGCAGGCTGATGAAGGTGATGAGACCGACGATGCGGAAAAGCGCTCTCTTGCCGAGAGGCCAAAGGGCGATGATGAGCAGCGGAAACAGAAGATAAAACTGCTCCTCGATTGACAAGCTCCAGGTATGGAGGAGCGGCTGCAGCTCGGCATCGGGGGCGAAGTAGCCTGTCTCTCGGTAGAAATGAATGTTGGAGACGAACATCACCACCGCGATCATGCTGTCGGCAAGACGATGCAGATCGTTGGGCAGCAGCCAAAGCCATCCAAACGGCAGACAACAAAGCATGACGAGGAACAATGCCGGCAGGATTCGCCGGGCGCGGCGCTCGTAGAAATGAAAGAGCGAGAAGGATCCCGCTTCTTTCTCCTTGAGAATCAGCCCTGTGATCAGATAGCCGCTGATCACGAAGAAGACGTCAACCCCAACAAAACCGCCGCGAACAAAATCGAAGCCGGCATGGAAAAACAGAACCGGGAGAATGGCGACCGCCCGCAGACCGTCGATGTCTTTTCGATAAACCATATGCTCCAGCTGAAATCATTGGATGACAGAGTTACGATGGGTCGGAGGATCCGGCGATGAGCAAGATGCTGTTGTTCGTCAGCGGATTTCGTCGTTTCCTGATCATCCTTCTAGAGCGAATTTCCGCGAGAGGAAACCGGTGCCGCCCGGGGACAGGAACGCTCGGGCAGGACCATCAGGAAAGATGGCCAGCTCGACGACCATCCAGATCATCAACTCTGGCTGCAGTAATTTCCGATTAAACGGAACCAGCCTTCTCCCCCCCAATCACCCAATATGGTCGGGATCCTGCGGGTTGTTGGGTGGGGGAGAAGGCTGGTGGTGACCTCATAGGGTCGAAAAATGCTCTAAGTCGGTACTGGCGCATCTTCGCGCAACAAGCCCTCGGCCTTCAGTTCGGCCCAGCAGTCCTCCGGGATCTCCGTTCGAAAATAGCGGAGATTTTGCTCGACTTCCGCTGCCGACACGGCACCCGGAATGATTGCAGCGACAGAGGCGTGACCGAGGGTGAACTGCAAGGCGGCTGCTTGAAGCGGGACTTTGTGCCGACTGCAAACTGTCTGCAGCCCACGGACTTTCTCCAAGACTTCTGCCGAGGCCGGAGCGTAGTTGTATTTTGCTCCCTCGACGGGGCCGGTGGCAAGAATGCCGGAGGCATAGGGAGAACCGATGATGATGCCGATGTCTCTTTGCCGGCAGCGGGGAAAGGCGTCATCGAGAGGTGCTTGGTCGATCAAGGTATAAGGCATGGCGACCAGGAAGAAATCGAGATCGACGCTATCGAGGAAACGGGCGATCATTGGTCCTTCGTTGATGCCCGCGCCGAAGCCCTTGATGTCGTTCGATGATTTCAGCTCCTCAAGCGCCTTCAGGCCACCACCTTGATTCAATTGCCGGAAGCATTGATCGACGCCCGCCTCGTCGCCGTGATACTGAAGATCGATGTCATGGATGACGAGAAGGTCGACGCGCGGAAGGCCCAGGCGCTGCAGGCTGTCTTCGTAGGAACGCATGATGGCATCATAGCCGTAGTCGAAGCGCAGTTCGAAAGGCAGGCCTCCCGCCCAGATACCGGGTGGGACATTGTCGGGATCGGCGGGACGGCGATAGACTCGCCCCACCTTGGTAGACACCTTAAATTCGCGGAAAGCCTTCTGGCGGAGGAAATGCCCCACCCTGTGCTCGGCCTGGGTATTACCGTACCAGGGTGCTGTATCGAAATAGCGGACACCGCTGTCATAGGCGGCCTGGAAAGCGGCGCTGACCTGATCCTCGGGCAACCTCTGCCAAAGGTCACCCATAGGCGCACTGCCCATGCCGTATTGGCTGACCTCAAGACCGGTCCCGCCCAGGATTCTGGTTGCTGCCGGATCCATTCCTACCTCCCCATGAAAAATGCCGACGCTTCTTTCGAGGGGAAATTAGGCGATCCATTGATTGTCGGCCAGGCAAAAAAAACGGCTGCAAAAAGCAGCCGTTATCCGGTCATAAGCACCCGTGGCGTCTTGGTTTTACATCAACTTTTCCAAATACACCTTTTGTCGGTATGTTCGGGTGATGCCTTAGGCGGCGCCAGCGATGTAATCCTGAAGGAGGCTCGCCTCGTTCTCAAGCTCCTCAAGCCGATGCTTCACAACATCGCCGATGCTGATGATGCCGACCATCTTGCCTTTGTCCAGGACCGGAAGATGCCTGAATCGGCCAGCGGTCATCTTCTGCATCAGTTTGTCAACGCCATCGTCGGGGTGGCAGGTGACGACTTCCGAGGTCATGATGCTCTGGGCGTTCATGGTCAGAACGGCGGCACCGTGCTTGGCAAGACCGTGGGTAATGTCGCGTTCGGAGACAATGCCTTCAATATGAGCATCCTGATCGAGCACGACGACCGCACCGATGCGTTCCTTCGCCATCATCGCCGCAACGTCGGCGATTTTGGCCGAGGAGCTGATGGTGACGATATCGCCCCCCTTGTTGTTCAGGATTTGACGTACAAACATGAATTTCTACCCCCTGATTCTGGTTCCCAGGAGCGCTTCGATATCCATCATAGCGCACCGCCTGCTAATAAGGGAAGGCTGCCACAATCACAAGATGATGTCCATGCCCAACAATTAACTACAAGTTTTATTATTTGCGTTTTTAGACATCCAAAGATTAAAAGAACACGTTATGGTAGAGTTTCGACGCTGCTTCACACGTCAAAACCGTAATTCTCCGGGCGGCTCAAGCGCAATAGGGTGCGTCATTACTCCAGCGATGCTGCGGGATATGAGGTATCCTCGCGAGATGAGACCGCGTCGCTTCCCAACTTTCCTGCCATTTTTTCCAATCCCCTAACTCGGCGGCCGGATTGACACGCGAACGGACGACGAATTCCGGAAACTGGCTGCGACCGGTGGGCTGGCCGGTCACGTTGTATCGGAGGTCGAATGACCAACGATATTCAACGCTGTTGTTGGGAAGCGAGGCATGCGGTGTCAGTGGATGGAAGAGAACAGCGCCACCCGCCTTGACCGGAGCCGGAACTGCCTCGGTCTTCGGGATAAATACATCGGCAATACCCACTTGCGTCTTGTTGCAATGGGGCAGCATTTCGTCACGCTCGCCCGGCGCCACCTGGAGACAGCCGTTTTCCACCGTGGCATCGGTGACAGCCAGCCACACGGTAACGAATTGCGTGTTGTCGGCCTCTTCGAGAGTCACGCCCATATCCTGATGCCAGTCGGTGGTCGTCACATGGGCGCGGACCTCAGATGTCGGCAAAGCGCGTGCCGGCGGCTTGATCCGGACATGCTGGATAGGATTGGAGGTGATTTCCGGGCCAATCAGACATTCGACGGTGTCGATGATCTTCTTGTGGGTCACCAGATCGAAGACGGCAGGGCCGATATGCATCGGCGTTTCGTCATCGATGCCGCTGTGGGGGAGGCTTATATCCAGGGGCTGATACCAATCGAAGCCACCACAGTAGCATTGATCGAGCTTCTCCCAGAAAGACAAGCCCTCAGGCGGTGCCGTGACCAGACCTTTTGCAAACCAGCCTTTGTAGAGCCGGTCCATCAAATCCTCATACTCCCGCCGGACGGCAGTGAGGGTGGACTCGTCGACGATATTCTCGATGACGAGATAGCCCTCTTCACGGAAGCGCTCGACGTCGGCGTTCGTCAGCATGACACTAACCTCCCAAGAGCAGGGTGACGATAGACGGCCAGATCAGGAGCACGCTCAGGGCCAGGAGCTGGATCATGATGAACGGCATGAAGCCCCGGAAAATGTCGGTCAGCGAGATATGCGTGGGCGCTACCGACTTCAGATAGAAGGCCGCTGGCCCGAATGGAGGGCTCAAGAAACTGACCTGCATGTTCATGCAGAACAGCACGCCGAACCAGACCGCGACATATTTGGGTTCAAGCTGGCCGATGAAGCCAATTTCCTCAATCGGCAGACGCTGCACGATGGGGAGGAACACCGGGATGATCAGGAGAACGATCCCGACCCAGTCCATGAAGGCGCCCATGAACAACAGAATCAGCATCATGGTCAGAAGGACCAGCATGGTCGGCATCTCGGAACCGACGATCAGTTCGGCGATGAAGCGGGGCCCGCCCGCCAGCGTGTAGGCGCCCGCAAGGGCTGCAGCGCCAATCGTCACCCAGATGATAGTGCCGGTTGATCGAAGCGTCCGCATCAGGCTGTCCCAGACGAGATCCACCGAGGCTTCACCGCGAAACAGCGCGATCATGAAGACGGCAAGAGCCCCCATGCCTGCTGCTTCCGTAATGCCGGTCACCCCGCCATAGATCGACCCAAGCACTACGCCGATGACCACGAAAGGAGGCACCAGGCCTTTGCCATGCTTCCAGGCAAGACGGGCACGTTCCCGGCCAAAGACGAGGAATAGCAAGGCGATCGCCGCGACTACCACGGCGCCGAGCCAGGGCACGTGATGAGGCATGCCCAGGAAAAACGGCTTTGTCCCTTCGTCGAGCGCTGCGTTCTCGCCGGTGATCGTCAAATAGACGGCTCTGAGGAGGAAAACGGCGACGCAACCCGAGAACAAGATGGTTAGGAAGGCTCCGAACAGGCCGAGCTTTTGGATGGCCGTCGGATCGTCCGCGAGCGGTTCGGGGAGCGGCGCGTGATCAGGATTGAGCTGGGTGCGTATCACGATATAGAGGATGATCATGCTCGCCAGCATGAAGCCAGGCAGGAAGGCGGCTGTAAACAGGGCCTTGATCGAGGTCTCGGTTATCAGTCCGAAAATGATCAGAACGATGGAGGGCGGGATCATCGTGCCGAGTGAGCCGCTGGCGCAGATCGTACCGATCGCCAGGTTCTGATTGTAGCCGAGCCGGAGCATCTGGGGCAGCGCGATCAGGCCGAGCAGCACCACCTCGCCGCCGATGATGCCGGACATCGCCGCCATCAGCACCGCCATCAGCGAGGTGACGATGGCAACGCCGCCGCGCACCCGGGATAGCCAGAAATCGAGCGCGTCATACATCTGCTTGGCAACGCCGGAGCGCTCCAGCAGAGCTGCCATGAAAATGAAAAGGGGGACCGAAATCAGCACATATTCGGTCATGAGGTCGAAAATCTTCTGGGTCAGAATATAGAGCGGTCCCGTGCCAGGATTGCCGGTCAGCAACCCGCTCCCGAAACTCATGGGGTCGGTCAGGAGCGTAGGCTCGAACTTCATGACCATGACGACGACCGCCAATATAGCCGAGGCGAAGCCCAGCGGCATACCGATGCCCAAAAGGAAGACCAGCCCGATAACCAGGACGATCGAGATCGTGCCGACGTCCATTATTTCGTCCCCAGGCTGCGTTTCATGGCTTCCAGCTCTTCCTCATCAATGTCATCCGCAGCCGTATGGACGGTTGGCTCGCGGTTCCAGTCGGAAATCAGGTTGATCACAGCCTGCAGCGCAATCAGGGAGACCATGATCAAGACAGCCGGCTGAATGGTCGCTGGAATGGGCGGATCGAAGGCCGTGCCGAACATTTCCCAATTATAGAATTTGATCACGAAGACCTGCTTGAAGCTCCCGTAAACAAGGAAAAAGGCGAATGAGACGACCAGGGCTGCCGAGATGACGTCGCAAACGCGCTGCAGCCAGCGCGGCAGCAGGTCATAAAGAATGAATATTCTGATGTGACAGCGCTGCTGCATGGCGTAGAGGCCGGAGCACAGGAACACGAAGCCTGCTATCCAGAGCGTCAATTCATTGGCCCAGAGTGTGGGCTGCCGCACGATATATCTGAGAAAAACCTCGTATAGCATGACCATGGTCATGGAGATGATCAGCATCATCGTGACGCGGCCGATGAAGAGGGCGAAGCGATCGATCGCCCGCCATTCCTGAAACTCCATATCGGCGACGCGCACACCTCGGATGCCGATGATGGCGAGGACAGGGATCAGGATCAGAGCCGCCCAGTCGATTGCGTCCGCAAAGCCGCCGAACAGGCCGGACATACCGGGCGTCACGTCCTTTCGCTGGTGTAGCGCGCTCATCTGGTCGACAACGCTCGGATTTTCCGATGGAAGGAAATCGAGAATGAAAGCCGGCGTGTGCCAGATCACCCATCCCATGCAAACGACGAACCCGAGCGGTATCAGCCATTCCCAGAGGCTACCGGTCTTCTGCTCCACGCCGCTTCCTCCCCGGGTGGTATGACCACCCCATCTGGTTTTCGACCGTTCTTAGAAAACGTGCCTTTGTATCAACGGTTTGCCGGCAGTTTTTGATTCTGCCAGAGGGAACCCTTCGTTTCAATCATACCCTTGATGAAGAAAGCGGCGAGGCTGGACCAGCCCCGCCGCCCTTCAGATCAGAAGGCTTCAGATGGCTACATCGCACCGAGGCCGGTCAGGAAGTTGATGTGGCTCTCAAGGAGGGCCTTGGCTTCCGGTGTGGTGGCGAACTCTTCCCAGCCTGCCTTCACGGCAGTGCGGAACTTGGCCAGCTCTTCAGGGCTCCACTCATACAGATTGATGCCCTTGGCGCGCAGTTCCTTGGCGGTCTCCGCATTCTTGACTTCGTTGATGGTCGCGTTGTGGAGGGCGAGACTGTCCATCGCGACCGTCATGATCCGCTTGTGATGCTCCGGCATCGCGTCCCAGATATCCTTCCGGCAAGCGAGATGGTCAGCAGGCATGGAATGGAAGCCGGGGAAGTTGGTGTGCTCGGCAATATCATAGAGACCGAGGCCGACATTGTTGGTTAGGTTGGCGGCATCGGCACCATCGATGATGCCGGTCTCGAGCGCTGTGAAGATCTCATTGAAGTCCATCACGATCGGTGAGGCGCCGAGATTCTTGAAGACCAAGGTCGCCATTCCCGGAGGCGAGCGGAACTTCCAGTCCTTGAAGTCTTCGACATTACGGATGGGTGCGGTTGATGAAAGGGACTCAGGCCCAGGGATCCACCAGCCGACGAACTCCATATTATGACCGTTATAGAGCTCGTTCACGGCTTCGCGGCCACCGCCATGGAGCAGCCAGGCCATTTGCTGGTAGGGATTGGCATATCCGCCCATCAGGTCACCGGTGAACTGGAAGGCGGGATTCTTGCCGGTCTGGTAGGCGCCGCCGGTCATGTCGCAATCGAGAATGCCGGTCGCGGCGGCATCGAAGGTCTCGGCGGCTTTCACCACGGCCCCGGCATAGAACATCTCGATCTCGATCTCGCCATTGGACATGGCGGTGACGTCGTCGATGTATTTCCCCGCCATCTGACCCGACAGGGTCTCTTGCGAAAAGTGAGTTTGGATACGCAGCTTGGTCGTCTCCGCCGACGCGGCGCCGGCCATAAGGGCGAGCGCGCTGATCGCGGTCGCGGCGATCTTCAGTGATTTCATGGTCAACCTCCCGAATTGGTGAATGCCCGGCCGATCTTCGCGCCGCGCCTAAGAACATGTTCCGCGAGCCTAGCAACCGTATTCAAGCTCTACAACAGGTTTTTGGAAATTCTCATATTTTCGAAATTCTATAGCAATATCGAGATTTTGGCCTATGATTTCATTAGGAGGAGGCAGGCCATCAATCAGCGTTTCAAAACAAACGGGATCTATGACGACCTGAAGGCCAAGCTGGTGACGGGCGGCTTGGCTCCGGGCAGAAAGCTGAAGCCGGCTGAGCTGCAGACGGGCTATGGCTGCTCAGCGAATACGCTGCGTGACGTTCTAATGCGGCTGTGCTCGCTGGGGCTGGTCGAGTTTCAGATGCAGCGGGGCTTTCGGGCGACACCGAGTTCGCCGGAGCGTCGGCGCGATGTCGCGCGTTTTCGCCTGCTACTGGAGCGTGAAGGCGTTTCGGAATCCATGGAACGGGGCGGTATTGCCTGGGAGGCGGACCTCGCTGCCGCCCATCACAAGCTCCTGCATATCGAGAGGCGGATGGCCGTCAGTACGGATGTCCAGGACTTCCTCCCGCTTTGGACCGAGGCCGAGCGCGAATTCCACGAGACTTTGATCTCGGCGAGTTGCTCCCCCCTTCTCATCGAAACCTTCTCCCAGGTCTACCTGCAGTTCCGTCAGCAGTTCGTCGGACAACAGCGTGACTTCGGTTTGAGCTATTTCGAGGCGATTATCGCAGAGCACCAGGCAATCGTCGATGCAGCGATCGCCCGGGATCAGACGGCTTGCCGCGACGCCATTTACGAGCATTTAAAGCGCAATCTTTAGAGCATTTTCCGATCGAACGGATCTAGCCCGCCGCCCCTCCCAACCACCCACAGGATCCCGACCATATCGGGTGGTTGGGAGGGGGAGCGGGCTGGGGGTGACTTCATAAGGTCGAAAAATGCTCTAGTGGGATGGCCAAGTCGACTTCTTCGCCCGGCGGCATCGGGCTCGAACAGGCATCGGTTTCAAAGCTTAGTCTATGATGATCTGCGCGGTGAGTTGAACGACTCCTTCAGGCCGGTGACGGGGTGGTTACAAAAGGATCGCAGAAGATCGTCTTGGCGCTGACGCCAGCGAGAAAAGTCTGCTTTTTCAAGGTGCGAACCATCTCCGGTGCGCCGCAGAAATAGGCGTGCAGATGGTCCAGCCGGAGGTGTTCGAGTGCGCCCAGCGCCATGGCTTCAAGGGCGCTTCGACGAATGCCCTTCTGCTCGTCATGTTCCTCAAGCGTGCAGGGGCTGTAGGTTAGGTTCACATAACGCTTTGCGAGGCTAAGCAGGCGATCGACATAGTAGAGATCATCCGTTCGCCGTGCACCGTGGAGCAAGTGGATGCGTCCATCGTGATCGGCGGCCAGGGCATCGCGAAGAACACCGAATAGGGGAGCAAGACCGGTGCTGGTGCCGGCCAAGAGCAAATCGTGATGTCGCCCGCCCGCAGGAGGGAGGTAAAAGCAATTGCCAACCGGGCCGCGTGTCAGCATTCGCGTGCCGGGTTCGGCCTCGTGAAGCCATGAGCTCATGCGGCCGCCCGGCAGGGCGCGCACATGCAGTTCAAGTTCGACGCTGTGGGCTGGTCCGGTCACGACGCCTGCGACTGAATAGCTGCGGCAGAACCCGTCGCGAGGCCGGATCAGATTGATGTACTGCCCGGCACGGCAGGTGAAGCCTGGCGGCATCTGCAGAAATAGCGCCTGCACGTCACGGCAGAGACGTGCCTTGCGCATCAGCAAAGCTGGCTGGCTGACAGCGGTCCCAGGCAGGGCCACGCGCAGGTCATGCTCCGGAACGGCCCGGCAAGCCAGGAAATACCCATCGGCAGCCAGGGTCGGCTTCAAGCCGATCTTGGCATCTTCATTGGGCGCCCCTTGGGTGGCCTGCATCAAGCAGCTCTGGCAATGACCGGAACGACAGCTGTGGGGAATGGCCTGATCATGACGCAGCAGGCCATCGAGAACCGTCTCGCCCGGCTGCAAAGCACAGGCGAGATCGC
The DNA here is from genome assembly GCA_965204405.1 of Geminicoccaceae bacterium. Lineage (GTDB taxonomy): Bacteria > Pseudomonadota > Alphaproteobacteria > Geminicoccales > Geminicoccaceae > JANQPX01. The sequence continues at coordinate 65,014 of CBDBEN010000005.1, read as the reverse complement.
CGAATACCACGGTTGCGGTCATCGGTTACCGGTTCAACACATCGTCGCGCACACTGTCGGCAAGTGCCGCCACTTCCGCAATCATGCCATCGTCGACACCAAGTTCTTTCAGCGTAGAGCCAAGATGCTCGATCACCACGTCGACATGGCTGTCATTGAGGCCACGGGCTAGAAGCGGCGCGTGTGCCTCGCGCATGCTCTTGCCGGTATAGTTGTTCGGTCCGCCGAGCACCATGGTCAGAAAACTGGCCTGCTTGTTGATCTGCTGATCCATATCGACATCATCGAAGAACGCGGCTACCCGATCGTCGATCAGCATCTTGCGGTAGAATATTTCGGCTGCTTTGTTAATCGACGGGGCACCACCTAGCTGCTGATAGAGAGAATTGGGCATGAGGTGTTCCTTCCTTTCTTTGCTGCAAAGATGATCTCAACAGAAACGGAAATCATCGAGCGCCAGGATTTAGAGACTCGCGCATCGCAGGATTTGAGCTAAATCAAGTCTCGGCAGAAAAGCGGCTATCGATGTCGATCCATGCTGATATCTGCTGGCAGGCACGATCCAATGATTGGTGCGGCCCTGGGCTGCTATCGTCCGGCGCCGTTGTCTACGTCCGGGCAGTCGAGTGTTGAAGAGGGCTGCAATGCCCTGCAGCCCTGCTCAGGCGGCCATTCGTTGCTCGAGAAGGCCTTTGATCTCTCCGGCGATCGCGGCATCGCTAAGTGCTACATGGTAGATTGACCGAAAATCGTCGAGCATGATCCCATCGGCCTCTTCAATGGCCGCGGTCATGTCCCTATCGGCTTGTCGACGCAATTTTTCCGCACTGTCCGGGCTCCCGGCCCTCTTGATCTGTGGTGCCCATTCTCTTGCCACCCGATCGATCCTGACGGCCGCCTTGGCGAAGGCGTCGAGTTTGTCCGATCCGAGATCCGGCGGACTGTGAGCGGCCTTTTTCGAACCGGTCCCGAGCAAGTTCATCCAGGGCAGGGCAGTCGGGTCGTCGGGCCAACCATACCGCTCGGACTTGGCCCAGAACGGATCGACCGCCAGCTCCGAGAAGAGGCCGACATTAGGGCAGAAGAGCTCCGGCGCATCACCTCGCCCGCCCTTGCGCTTCCAGCGATAACACCGCCCCACCGTGTTGCAGGTTGCACATGTGTGTTCGGCATCGAGCAGTTCATCGCGATGATATTGGAGGGCGTTGAGATCGACGTTGAAGTTGCGCATCATCGCGCCCATGTCGGCTTGCACATCAGTGCGCGTTATCGTCTGTGTATTGCGGGAAGGCAGGGCGTCAACGTCACATGTTTCCAACTGGTCCTCAACCGCGACCGGCGTGCCGGAATCCCCTTTGAAGGCCAAGTGTTTGCTCTCATGCCAGTGACAGACAGTCCTCATCAAGTCGATCATACGAAGCATCTTGGTCTCCAGCCAGTTTGAACGATGGAAACCACGCCTATCAGACAGCAATCCGGCAATCTTGATCTAGATCAAGCTTTCGTCCGGCCATGGAAACGACCGATACTCCGGCAAATTAGCACTTCGAATCAGCTAGATAACATCTCTGCGGCCAGAGCGCAGACCGGCCTCGGCGTCAAGTCGGTTGCCTTTTTGTATATTTTGCCTCGAATTTGCACTGAGGGATGATTCGAGTTTATCTTGGTGTTTGTCTGACCGCTAGGCGCCCAATCACCCAGATTCCGCGCAGCACCCTTTGGAAAACGGTACTGAATGACACAACACGCCAAGGTTTCGGTTAAGCAATCATCTCCACCGATTGAGCCATGCAATCATCGGCCTCTCCGGCTGAAGGGCATCACGCATGGCCTTTGCGATCACTGCGCAGTACGCGATTTGGCGATTTGTCATGCGCTGGGAGATCAGTGTACCGAGCGGTTTTCATCGATGACCAGTTCAGCCTTTCTGCGTCCGAAGCAGGTGCTGTTCGTCGAAAGTGAGCCTGCGGCCAGCCACTACACGATCATCAGCGGTGTGCTCAGTACATCCAAGATCATAGGAGACGGCCGCCGGCAGATCACCGGCTTTCTTTTCCCCGGCGACTTTGTCGGGATCGCGGTCCGCGATCACTATTCCTGCACGGCCCAGGCAGTAACGTCGGCCGAGCTATGCCGCGTGCCGCGCGATCCGTTCATGGGGCTGACGACCCAATTCCCCGATCTGAAGCACCGTCTTCTCGAAGTCGTGTCGAACGAGCTGGGCGAGGCGCAATATCACATGCTCATGCTCGGACGAAAAAACGCTGAAGAGCGTCTGGCGTCCTTCTTGCTCTACCTGTCCAGGCGTGCGCCGCTTCGTGGCGAGCCCGACAATCCTATAGAATTGCCGATGTCCCGTGGCGATATCAGCGATTATCTCGGGCTGACCCTGGAAACCGTCAGCCGGACATTCGCCAGCTTGCGCAATAAGAGGCTGATCGAGTTCACCGATACCCGCAGGGTTCGATTGATCGCCAGGGGGCAGCTGCAAGCCCTGGTCGAAGCACTCCCAGATACTGCCGGGTAATACCAATCGGATGAGCGCTTGACCGGTCCCGGTCGACATCCGGGGCACTTGGCACAAGCATTCCCGTCGAAGCTAAGAGCTTTGGCTACGAGCCGCCGTCTACCAGCCCGCTTTTAGTCCCGGCGAGGGCAGGATTTTCCCCGTACAGTCGCCAAAGCCGATTCGGTAGCCCTCGCCCTGGGCAAAGCCCGCCAGCGTCATGATATCGCCGTCCTCGAGAAACGTGCGCGTCTCACCGGAATTGAGGGTCAAGGGTTCCTTGCCGCCCCAGGTGAGTTCGAGCAGCGAGCCGAACTGGTCCTTTTCCGGGCCTGATATGGTCCCGGAACCAAGAAGGTCTCCCGCATTCATCTGGCAGCCGCCGAGGGCGTGGTGGCAGAGCTGCTGGGCGGCCGAGTAGTACATATGGCGGAAATTGGTGCGCGAGATCGTGCTGTCGATGGCAGCACCATCCGGCCTCATCCTCACTTCCAGTTCGATATCGAAATTGCGCGGCGCATCGTCGGCAAGGTAGGGAAAGAGGGGGACTTTGCGATCGCCCGCCGGCACCCGGAACGGCTCCAAGGCCTCCTTGGGGACGATCCAGGGGCTGATGGACGTTGCAAAAACCTTGGCCTGGAAGGGACCGAGCGGTTGGTATTCCCAGGCCTGGATGTCGCGCGCGGACCAGTCGTTCAGAAGAACGAAGCCGAAGATCATGTCATCGGCCTCAGCAACGGTGATCGGCTCACCCATGCGGTTCGGTGTACCGACGATCGTCCCCATTTCCAATTCGATATCGAGCCGCCGGCAGGGACCGAAGACCGGCGCATCGGCGCCATGGGGCTTCATTTGACCGAGCGGGCGGCGGATATCGGTATTGCTGACCACCACGGTCGAGGCACGTCCGTTATAGGCGATCGGGATGTGCAGCCAGTTCGGCGGCAAAGCGTTTTCCGGACCGCGAAACATGGTGCCGACATTGAAAGCATGCTGGTAGGAGGAATAGAAGTCGGTGTAGTCCCCAATCCTCACCGGCAGTCTAGGCCGAACATCGGCCAGCGGCAACAACGCGGTCCGGCGAAGGTCCGCATTGTCTTTGAGGGCGGAATCGCCGCCGTCGCCCAAAAGGTCCGTGAGGCGTGCGCGCATGGCAGACCAGGCGGCTTTGCCGAGGCCCATGAAGTCGTTGAGAACCGGCTGATCGAAAACGGGACGGCCTGCACCGGCATCGATCAACCCGGCTTCTTCGATTGCGGCGAGGTCAAGCACCTGATCGCCGATCGCGACCGCGCAACGCGGGCCGCGACCGGCGCTCGAGACAACACCATAGGGGAGGTTCTGGATCGGAAAGTCGGTCTCCGCAGCGTTCGCCGAAGCGACCCAGCTATTCAGTCCCGGACGATGTCCAGTCTCCGCCATGAAACCTCCCCCAACCATTACCCCCGGCCGCTGACCGGTTACGCCGCCGATCGCTGGTCGGCGAGAGCTTGCTCCGGGGCAACATAGCGGTAGCCGAGATCCTTGGCCACTGGCTCGCAGGTGATCTCGCCATTCCAGACGTTCAGACCATTCATGAGGTGGGGGTCATCCCGGAGTGCATCGACCCAGCCCTTGTCGGCGATGCGCAGTGCATGGGGAAGGGTCACGTTGTTCAGCGCGTAGGTCGAGGTGCGCGCAACGCCACCCGGCATGTTGGCGACACAATAATGAACGATACCGTCCACCACGTAGATGGGCTCCTGGTGCGTGGTGGCTTTCGAGGTTTCGAAGCAGCCGCCCTGGTCGATCGCGACGTCCACCAGCACCGAGCCTTGTTTCATCGTGCCAAGCATTTTCCGGCTCACCAGCTTGGGGGCTGCGGCCCCTGGGATCAGCACGGCGCCGATCACCAAATCGGCGGAAGCGACACTGTCCTGGAGGTTGGCCCGGTTGGAAAAGCGGGTTTTCGCCTGGGACTGGAAATACATGCCCAGCCGTTCCAGCACCTCCGGGCTACGATCGAGGATGGTAACGTCAGCCCCGAGGCCGACCGCCATTTGCGCGGCATTGAACCCGACCACACCGCCGCCGATCACCACGACCTTGCCGGGCATGACGCCAGGCACGCCGCCCAAGAGCACACCGCGCCCGCCATGGGACTTTTCCAGCGCCGTGGCGCCTGCCTGGATCGACATGCGGCCGGCCACCTGGCTCATTGGCTTCAGCAGCGGGAGGCCGCCGGCCTCATCGGTGACGGTTTCATATGCGATGCAGACAGCGCCTGAGTCTACCAGATCCTTGGTCTGCTCGGGATCGGGAGCCAAATGCAGATAGGTGTAGAGGATCTGTCCCTTGCGCAGCATCTTGCGCTCGTTTGCCTGAGGCTCCTTGACCTTCACCACCATGTCAGCTTTGGCGAAGACTTCTTCCGCCGTGTCGACAATCGCTGCACCTGCCTCGGTATAGGCGGCATCATCCGCGCCGATGCCGAGCCCGGCCCCGGTCTCGATCAGGACCTGATGCCCGTGGGCGGTCAGCTCGGCCGCACTCTCCGGTGTCAGGCCGACGCGATACTCGTGATTCTTGATTTCCTTTGGGGTGCCAATAAGCATGTCGAAGCCTTCCTAATTCGGGTTTTCTGATCAGCATTATGGCGATGGCCTGGTAGGATTTGTTTCGAAATTTCCTATCATTGGCCAGATAATTCGTATATTATTCGGCTATCGTGGCATAACAATGAAAAATTTCTCATGGACCGAATTGATCTCGCTATCCTGACCGAACTGCAGGCCAACTCCCAGCAGCCTATGGCGGATGTTGCATCGAAAGCCGGCCTCTCGCTGTCCGCCTGCCATCGGCGGATCAAACTCCTGGAAAACGGCGGCGTCATCGAAGGCTATGGTGCCAGGCTGAACCCGAAAGCGCTTGGGCTGGCGATCGAAGTGCTGGTCGAGATCTCGCTGAACTCACAGGGACAAGCAGCGCTCGAGGCATTTGAGAGGGCCGTCATGCATCGCGACGAGATCCTGGAGTGCAAGTTGACCACAGGGACATCCGACTACATTTTGCGCATCGCAGCGCGGGACGTTCAGGACTATGATCGGATCCATCGTCATGTGCTGGCCAACCTGCCCGGGGTTTCCAGCATGCGATCGTTCTTCGAGCTCAGATCGATCAAACCCTGGAAAGGATTGCCGGTGCGTGCGGCTTTCTCCGGTTAGTGCAGGAGCGGGCCGAAACCCCCTGAGCAATGCGGCAACAATTATGCGGCGCGATAGTCCCAGGGCATCTGCAGTTCGCCGCGCCAAAACCCCTTCCCGCTCTTCTTTGCCGCGGCCTGTGCCCGGCGATAGCGATTGCTTCCCGGCGAGGCGAAGCCGAACCCCCTCTTGACCATCGCCCGTCCGATATCCCGTCCATCAACCCTGACAATGGCAATGGAGCGCCGATATTTGCCTTCGCGCAGCACACGAACGCTGAGCCGCTTGCCCTTCACTAGCTGCTCCAGCGCCTCCTTCGCCAGATGGCCAGCGTCTTGATGCTGCCCACTGTCGTCCCACCAGGGTTGACCCAATTCGGGCGTGTCGACCGCAAATAGCCGAATGCTCTGGCCGCGGATTTCGATCGTGTCGCCGTCGATGACACGTGGAAGCTCGCGAAACTGCTGCCATTCGATCCGCAGTCCCTCCCAAAATCCGCTGAAAAGCCCAATGATCAGTGAGGGCCCTAGGAAAATCACAGTCATCACCAGGGCGCCTTCGAGGTGATCCCGGGTCACATAGCCCGCTATTACGCTGACCGCATCGAAAAGCCAAAGCGCAGCATCGCCAATCCAGCGCCCTAGCACGCGAAGCTCTCGAGCAATTTGATCGATGGTCACTGTGCCTAACAACCCTTTGCAGCATGTGGAAGGCAGAATGGCCGTATCACAACATTGCCGGCAACGCACCCCAAGCATGAGCAGACAGCTCACGGCGCTGGGGCATCGTCAGATCAGTATTCCAGATTCCAGCCCGCATAATAGGCTTTCACACCAGCCGCTGCCTTGAAAAAAACCACAAGCCGGGCTTGGCCTAATGACGCCAAACGCGCTAAACCTGAACGGAAACGGTGGCAAGACCGTCCGGCGCGCCTGCGATATCGATTGAGGACGTCTCTTTATGAAAACGATAATATCCTTGGCCGCCCTTTTCCATTTTCTTGTGGGCAGCGCTGGAGATTTGCGTTTGGCGATATCGCCAAGTCGCTATAGTTGGCTTGCTTTTGGGCAACGCCTAAGTTGAATGAGCCTTGCCCATGGAAATGCCGGACGGTCTGAGCAATCCAGCTCTCCAGTCTTTTTTTCAGCCGAAGCAGCAATGACGGCAGCCTTGCTCGATATCAAAGATTTGAACGTGGCGATCGAGACTCCGTCTGGTCAGGCCAGAATCCTGAACGATGTGAGCCTCGAATTGTCGCCTGGCGAACGGCTCGGCATTGTCGGGGAAAGCGGATCCGGTAAGTCCATGATGGCGCTGACGGTCATGGGTCTGCTGCCGGCTGCCGGGCGCGCTTTCGGCAGTCTTCTCTTCGATGGCGCTGATCTGCTTGAGGCCGGTGAGGAAAAGCTTTGTACGCTCCGCGGGCGTCGGATCGCGATGATCTTTCAGGAACCGATGAGCGCGCTCAATCCCGTGCAGTCGATCGGGGATCAGATCGCCGAGGGGCCGCGCCTGCATCTTGGCCTGGGCCGAAGGGACGCCCTTACCCGAGCCGGGGACCTTCTGCATAAGGTCGGCCTGAATCCGGATCAGGTGTCACCTGCGCTCTTTCCTCACCAGCTCTCGGGCGGTCAGCGCCAGCGGGTGATGATCGCGATCGCCCTTGCGTGCGCGCCGGATCTACTGATCGCAGACGAACCGACCACAGCCCTCGATGCAACAATCCAGATCGACATTCTGGATCTAATCACCAAGCTCGCCGAGGATAGCGGAATGGCGCTGATCATGATCAGCCACGATCTCGGCGTGATTGCAAAAACGACATCGCGCATGGCGGTCATGTATGCCGGGCGTATCGTTGAGGAAGGACCGACGCTGCATCTGCTTCGGCATATGGCCCATCCCTATACCGAAGGCCTGCTTGCGGCGATGCCCCAGCATGCACCGGCGAGCGACCAGCCCGCCAGCAAGAGGGACAGGCTGCCGACCATACCAGGCATCGTTCCGGATCCCTTCCAACCGATCAGCGGTTGTGCGTTCCGCGAACGCTGCCGCTATGCCAAGGCCGATTGCCAGCGCCGGGAACCCATTCTCGACACGATAGCATCCAAGCATAGAGCTGCCTGCCATCACCCGATCACGACAGAAAGTACCAAGGAGTTCGTCCATTGAGCGAACCTCTCTTGAAAGTCGAAAACCTCGTTCGTCACTACGAGCGCCCAAGACGCAGTCTTTTTGCCAAGAAACCTGTCATAGAGGCCCTCAAAGGCGTCAGCTTCAGCGTCAATGCCGGGGAAAGCTTCGGTATTGTCGGCGAGAGCGGTTCCGGCAAATCGACCCTGGCCAAAGCAATTCTGGCGCTCGAAGAGCCGACGTCCGGGTCCGTCCGATTCATGGGGCAAAACCTGTTCAGCCTGCCTGCCCAGCAGCGGCGCGCGATGCGTCGCCATGTCCAGATGGTGTTCCAGGACCCCTTCGGCTCGCTCGACCCGCGGCAATCCGTGCGGGAGATCGTCACCGAGCCGCTGGACCTGCTGGATGAAATCGGCGCTGACGAATGGGAGCCAAGGGCGACCGAAGCCCTAACCTCCGTCGGGCTGAAGCCGGCCGACCTGGATAAGTTCCCCCATGAATTCTCCGGGGGGCAACGCCAGCGCATCGCGATCGCCCGTGCCCTGATTACCAAGCCCGACATGATCGTCGCCGACGAGCCGGTCTCGGCGCTTGATGTGTCCGTCCAGGCGCAGGTTCTGAATTTGATGATGGATCTGCAGGAGCGTTATCGTCTGACCTACATCATCATCAGCCATGATCTCTCGGTGGTTCGCCATGTCACCGATCGCCTGGCGGTCATGGAGGCCGGGCTGATCGTCGAGCAGGGGGACACCGGCGATGTCTTCGCCCAGCCGCAGCACCCTTATACCCAGGAATTGCTGGAGTCGATCCTCGATATTCCGGTCCCCATCACGAAGGAAGAGGACGACGATAACCAGGATGAACCCGACGAAGCCGCAGAAGCAATCTCGTCGGCTGAGCTCCTGCTGACTGAAGAAGCAGCGACGCTGCCGCCGGAACCTGTTGATGAGGTTGCCATCCTAACACCTGCTATGGCGGCTGATGATAGCGCCGCAGCTCTGCAGCAACAGATCTCCAATCTGAAATCAATCTTACCGTTGGCGGATGCCGAATCGTCGCCAGCACCCGAGCAGTCAAAGCACGTAGAACCAGCAACAATTCAAGAGCCCATCGCCCCAGCGCAAGTTATGGCTGCCGAGGACAGCGTCGCCGCCCTTCATCAGCAAATCTCCAGCCTCAAAACCGCGCTGCCCTTGGTCGAGGACGACGAACCGAATGAGAAAGATGAAAACGTCGATCAAGCTGCCGGATCGTCGGACGGCCTCTTGGCCGAAGGTCAGAATCTCATTGATGGGCGTTGGCTGGATGCCGCAAACCGCGGCGTGATCGACGTCGTCAATCCAAGCGACGGTGAAGTCTTCGGCCACTTGGCACGCGGTAGTTCCGTCGACATCAATCAGGCCGTGACTGCCGCCCATCGTGCCTTGGACGGCCCTTGGGGCAGGATGCCTGCCTTTGAACGCGGACGGATCCTGGCAGCCTTGGCGGAACGCGTGCTGGAACAGGCCGATCACCTGTCCAGGCTTGAAGCCAAGGACGTGGGCAAGCCGCTTCGCCAGGCCAAAGCCGATGCGGTAGCCCTTGCTCGCTACTTCGAGTTCTATGGCGGTGCCGCCGACAAGATCCACGGCCAGACCATTCCTTACCATGATGGCTATACCGTGCTCACACTCAGGGAGCCCCACGGCGTTACCGGGCATATCGTACCCTGGAACTACCCGATGCAGATCATCGGCCGGAGTGTGGGCGCTGCCCTCGCCATGGGCAATGCCTGTGTCTTGAAACCCGGCGAAGATGCCTCGCTCACGGCCCTCGAGATCGGTCAGCTTGCACTGGAAGCCGGCCTGCCGCCCGGAGTCCTGAACATCGTAACCGGTCTCGGCGAGGAGGCGGGGGCAGCCCTTGCCGCTCATCCTGGAATCGACCACATGTCGTTCACCGGCTCGGTCGAAACCGGCAAGCGCGTGCAGCAGGCTGCTGCCGGTCATAGCTGCCCGGTCACCTTGGAGCTTGGCGGTAAATCGCCACAGCTGGTGTTCGCCGATGCCGATCTGGATAGCGCTCTGCCCTTCCTGGTCAATGCCTCGATCCAGAATGCCGGGCAGACCTGCTCCGCCGGATCCCGGGTTCTGATCGAGAACAAGATCTATGACGAGTTGGTCTACTACCTCGCCGAGCGTTTCAACGAGCTCCAGGCCGGCCCTGCCGAGCTAGACCTCGATTGCGGGCCGGTCATCAACTCGACGCAGAAAAAACGCATCGGAGGTTATTTGAAGCGGGCAAGAGCCGATGGCGTCGCTGTCCTTGCCGAAGGCGAAATCGCCACGGATGCACCGATCGACGGGTATTATGTCAAGCCTGTGCTTCTAGGCGACGTCGCCCCCGATCACATATTGGCACAGGATGAAATCTTCGGCCCGGTCCTGACAGCTATCCGCTTTGGCGATGAGGAAGAGGCCGTCCGCATCGCCAATGATAGCGCTTATGGGTTGGTGGCGGGGGTCTGGACCAATGATGGCGGCCGCCAGATGCGCCTTGCACGGGCGATCAGAACCGGTCAGGTCTTCATCAACAATTACGGTGCCGGCGGCGGTGTTGAACTGCCCTTTGGCGGCGTAAAAGGCTCCGGTTTCGGCCGGGAAAAGGGCTTTGAGGCCCTTTACGGCTTTTCCACAACGAAGACCGTCGCCATCCGCCACGGCTAATCAGGCCGGGACGCCGGCCAGCGGTTATCTGTATGTGTAAGCGAAATGCTGGGCCGGCAGGCCGTCAGGTCAGGTTACACCAACCATCGGAGGGGGGGTGGACTAGGGATCGACCTATCCCGAAAATGCGCTAGCCCACCGCGTTCCCCTGCTGTGCCCCACTATGGTCGGTATGCCTGGTGTGGTTAGGCAGGAAAAGGGGAAGGGCCAGGTTCCATGCGGCTCGGTATGAATTCGCCCCTTCCAAGATACACCTCTGAGGGCGATAGCCGTAACCAAAAGTTAGTCTTTTCCCTGCAGTCTGCATTTTCCGGTCCATGCGACCCTGCAAATCCCCCCGCTTAAAAAAGATGGGCGCGCGAGGCTCGGACTCGCAGGATCACATGGACCAGAAATCTTTTATCTCGTAAGAAAATTAACAAAGAATGAAGGTATTGATGCCGTCAGGCAGCCAATTTGATCTACCCACCTTCTTGCCAGTATTATTTGATATCCTCGAAATGGTCGACAATTTCTTCGAGTTCGAACTTGACCTGGTCGAGATAGTCCGTGTCGCCGGTGACCTCGTAGGCCCGGACGGCGATGTAGGCGGTCGCCGGATGGATGACGGCTTCCATGTAGGTCGTTGCTTCGTCGTCTTCATAGAGAGCTTGAGTTTCGATTCCGGCCGCTTTCAGGGCGCCGCCCTCATGCCATTCGGTCTCGATCTCGACCAAATTGAGAGCCTTCATGCTCTGGGCGCTGGTCGCGACGAAATCCATGGCGGCGGCATGGTCGGCATTCCTGTTGGCAAAGCTATAGACACCGCTGATGCCAAGATCGATCAGTTCGTTCTGATAGCGGTAGAGTTCCTCGACATCGACCTGCTCGCTGTCGATCGCCGCGACCGTCTTGCCGACCAAGGCTTCGAAGCGCTCCATATCCAGCGCCGCCGCCGGCGACGTGATCAGGGCAAGCGCCGCTGCGCCGAAAAGAAATCGTGCCGTCATATCCTGCTCCAAATTGACCGCGACTGGTTCAATGCACAAAGGACCCATGACGCTCTGCCACCAGCCAAGCCCCAACGCGCCGGATCAGCTCATGACTAGTCCTTCGGGATAGCAAACCGCCTGGCATTTTATATTCTTGCAGCCATGGCCAGGCAGATGAGTGCCCATAAATACCAAGCCTGTTGATATAATATGGTCATACCGCTAAGCGACATCCGTTCTGATCATGGCCTTGCGTGATCTCGTCCGTTTGGCGGCGACCAGCGCAAGCGGCACGATCGCAGCTGCCAGTATGACGACCAAACCGAGGGCTTGCGGCAGGCCTATCTGATCCGCCAAAAGACCGATAACCGGTGGGCCGACGAGGAAGCCGCCATAGCCCAGGGTAGCAACCGCTGCGACCGCTGCACCTTTGCTCATCCGGCTCAATGTCGGCGCCACCGAGAGCGCCACCGGGAACAGCACGGCAATGCCTAAGCCGGCGATGCCATAGCCGAAAATTGCAATGGATGGCGCGTGGGTCAAAAGGGCTATCGTCAAGCCGGTTGCCGCCAGCAGCCCGCTGATCTGCAGCATCGCGAATGGGCCGAAACGGGCGACCAACCGATCGCCGAGAAAACGCATGATTGCCATGGCTAGAGCAAAGACGGTCAGTGCAATGGCTGCCGTCCGCGTATCAGCGCCTTGGTGGTCGCTCAGATAAACGGCGCTCCAGTCACCGACCGAACCTTCGGCCAGCAGCGCGGCAAAAGCGATCAGCCCAATGATGATCAGAACACCGCCCGGCCAGACAAACGCCGGCGTACGGGCGTCCTCCTGCGCTTGGTCTCGAGCAAAGATCATCAGCCGGCAACCGCCGACGCCCGCTAGCAGGAGCACGCCCGCCGCGATCATGAAATGAGCACCTAGACCGAATGCGTAGGTCGCCGCCAAGGCTGTCAACAGCGCGCCCGCCATGTCGCCGACGCTGTAAATTCCATGAAAGGACGACATGATCGGGCGTCCACAGCGTTCTTCGATCTCGGTCGCCTGTACATTCATGGCAACATCGAGGCTGGCAATCGCAAGACCGTAGAGCAGCATCGCAGCGCCGAGGCTGATCCAGTCCCAGGCAAACGCCATAAGCGGAAAGGCGAGGCCGTGGGCCGCGGCCGTCATCGTGCTCATGCCTCGGCTGCCGATGCGGCCGACCAACATGCCGGTCACCGGCATGGCGATCAGGGCACCTATGCCGAGCATTAGGAGAGCCAGCCCGAGATGGCCGTCGCTTGCGCCGATCTTTTCCTTGATGTCGGCAAGCCTCGGCGCCCAGGTGCCGTGGCCGATACCGCAGATGAAAAAAACAAGGCTCGTGCCGAGTCGCGCCCTGCCTAGCTCTGTCAAGCTACCCTCCCCACGACATCTCCCTCACTCTCCCGCAATCAGACACCACACCGATGACAGCGGCCAACTGTTAGAGCGTTTTCCGATCAAACGGAACCATCCCGCTCCCCCTCGTAACGGCCCGATATGGTCGGGACCTGCGGGTAGTTGGGAGGGGAGCGGGATGGTGTTGCCTTCACAAGATCGAAAAGCGCCCTAGCGAAGAGGTTCGAGGATGGATACGTAGTTGGCGACAGCAGCGCCGCCCATATTGAAGATGCCGCCGAGCTTGGCGTTTCTGACCTGCATGCCGCCAGCACTGCCGGTGAGCTGCATGGCGGTCAGTGCGTGCATGGAGACGCCGGTGGCACCGATCGGATGTCCCTTGGCCTTCAGCCCGCCGGAAGGATTGACCGGTAACTTCCCACTCTTCTCGGTCCAGCCTTCCAGGATGGCACGCGCGCCCTCCCCACGGGATGTCAGTCCCATGGCCTCATATTCGAGAAGCTCGGCAATGGTGAAACAATCATGAGTCTCGACGAAATCGAGGTCATCCAGGTTCAATCTGCTCGTGTCCAAAGCGCGGCGCCACGCCGCCTCGCAGCCTTCGAACAAGATGACGTCGCGCTTGCTCATCGGGAGAAAATCATTGACCTGGACGGCAGCACGGAAGACCACGGCCTTGTTCATCGAAAGGGCGGTGTCGACATCGGTCAGTACCACAGCGGCGGCACCGTCGGAAACCAAAGAGCAGTCGGTGCGCTTCAGTGGACCTGCGACCAGCGGGTTCTTGTCGGAGACGTTTCGGCAAAATTCGACGCCCAGGTCCTTTTGCATCTGGGCAAGCGGGTTGGCGCAGCCGTTTTTGTGATTCTTGGCAGCGATGGCCGCCAGCGCATCACTCTGATCGCCATGACGCTGAAAATAGCGCTGGGCGATTTGCCCGAAGACCCCTGCAAAACCACCTTCGATCTCGGATTCTTCCTTCAGATAGGCCGCGGTCAGCAAGGCCTTGGGAATCTCGGAGCCGGGTAGATCCGTCATCTTCTCAACACCGACCGCCAGGACAAATCGGGCCGCGCCGGCCTGGATCGACTTCAGCCCCTGGTGGACCGCCGCCGAACCGGTGGCACAAGCGTTCTCGACGCGAGTCGCCGGCTTGAAGCGCCAACGGTCGTCCGCCTGCAGAACCAGCGAACTCGTAAAGCCCTGGCCCGCGAAACCACCGCCAAAATGACCGAGTACGATTTCATCAACATCGCCAGGCTCGATCCCTGCATCCGCAACTGCGTCTGCGGCAACCTCGACGATCAGGCTTTCAACATCCTCATTTTCTTGCTTGCCGAAGGGCGTGTGGCTCCAGCCGACGATGCATCCGGTCATGAAGGGAACTCCATTTTTGTCGCTTATTATGTGGGACGCATCCAACCTTCCGCAACCGGTTACTTTCCTATCTACTCTCAGCCACCCGATGGCGTAGGGGACAAATTCCGAAGTGTTCAGTTGCCCTAAAGGCGTTGGCTTGTGCCTTTGTCCCGGATTTTCTTGTTTCATCCGATCCGTTGGCCATAGGCCTGCCGAGGCTGAACATATGGTTGAGAATATCGATTCCCATCATCGCCTCGGTCTTCCGGATCTCCAGTTCACGGGATCGCAAGCCGGGGCCGATAATCCGTATGCAACAGGACCTTGTCGCTTCGACCAAGGCACGTCGATTGTAGCCTGATAATTTCTGCCAGGCCATGCGGCCTCGATCCTGGATCGCTTGGACATGGCGGTCCCTTTGGCGCAGCAGATCATCGGCCTTGGCGAGACCAAAACCTGCGCCTCGCGGCGGCACGATCACTTCCGGCAGAGGCAGGCTTGACGGGCGCTGAATGAAAAGCTGATACGTCGGATCACCCTTCGGCGTACACTTGCCGGCAACCATCCAATGATCCGCCACGTCGTCGGCAATCCAGATCCGAAGATCGCCATGCTGACGCAACTAGGCTTCATACTCAGGTCAGTTCTTCACCGCATAGCGGGCCCTGGGGATATGGTGACGGCGGGCGGCGCTCTACTTATGCAAGATGAGCAGGCTATCTCGGATGGTGAGAGTAAACTCGAAAGCCTCTTTGCCATAGAGACGAATTTCATGCACCAATGCGCTGGATATGTGTAAAATTCACCGGGAATAGATCTCCCTTGGCCTTGGAGAATTTTACTGTCCAGCGTACATCATATCTCTCTACCGGAGCCTGGAGGGCACCTCCCTGGCTTTCGGATTGCAGTTGGCTTTCATCGCTAGCTTCTTGTCGTCTTTGATGCGCCGCCTCGCGAGGCGGCTGAGACTTTGTGTTGAATAAAGCAAAGTCACAGATGCTTTATCTGATTAGAACTCGCAACACTAACCACTCAAAGAAATCACTAGATATGTCCCAAGCATTGCTACTGCCCAGAAAACCATACTTCCGGTCATAATAGGTCGGGCGAATCTACCTTTTGGTCCATGATAATGATAGATCCTCTCGACACCGTGATAAAATATACGTTCCAATGCCGACAAAATAATACTACGTAAATCAGATACGATTCTTGTAGAAGAAGTCACTATTGAAGGTAAGACCTTTCTATATATGACATCGAAATCGAGATTCGTTGACCGCAGCTCTGGAGGATAAAGTCCGGAGCGCATCAACCAAACAAACGCTAATGCCGAAAACAGCAAGAGTTGGAACTGGTTGATAACATGATAAGTAGTGTACGGGTGGAAGTTGACAGGATACGGCAAAAGAGAATACAGAAAGTCTGGATAGATACCGATAAATATACACAAGAATGCCGCTATGCCCATTGCAGCTAGCATATTATTGGGGGCCTCAGTCGTTCGAATTTTACTGTCATGAGCAAAAAAGGAGAAAAACGGAATCTTGATACCTGAATGATCGAGAACACCTGCCGAGGCAAATAATAGGACTAACCACGGGATAAAATACCCTTGTTCGGCAGCTGCGGCAAGGATCATTGATTTCGACACGAAGCCGCTGAACAAAGGAAACGCCGAGATTGACGCTGAGCCGACAATACAGAAGCACGCCGTCAATGGCATAGTCTTATAAAGTCCCCCCAGTTCGGACGCTTTAATGGTACCAGTTCGATGAAGGACAGCTCCCATGGCCATGAACAGCAGTGCTTTGTAGAGAATGTGGCAAAATGCATGTGCCACTGCACCGTTCAGTGCGAGCTGTGTGCCTATGCCTATGCCTGCGACCATGAAGCCCAGCTGATTGTTTAAGCTATAAGCTAGAACACGGCGGAGATCATTCTCGATGACCGCAAAAAATATTGGAAAGGCAGTCATTGTGATGCCGATCCATATTAAAATCTCTGTCCCCGGAAATGCCCGGGCAAGCGCGTAAACAGCGAGCTTGGTGCTGAAAGCGCTAAGCCAAACAGTACCGCATACTGTGGCCTCGGGATAAGCATCTTGAAGCCAGTTATGCAGGAATGGGAAGGCACATTTGATCCCAAAAGCCAGGAATATTAGCACAGTGCCAAGGCTATTCAGCTCAAACTTTGTGAATTCGATAGATCCAGTTTGGGCGGCGTGCAGGAGAGCGCCGGCCATGAGCAACACGCCCGATCCAATCTGAATGATCAGATATCGAATTCCGGCGCGGTATGCCCGTTCTGTACGGCGGGCCCAAATTAGAAACACTGAGGAAAGAGCAGTAAATTCCCAGAATACAAAGAGAGTAATCAAATCTCCGGCAAAAACTGCGCCGATGGCGCTTCCAGCATAGATCAGAGCCATCGACTGTTGGATTAGATCATCATCATGAAATGAGTACAGGGCGCTAATTGCCGCCGCAATACAAAAAATGATTCCGAATATTTTCGATAACTGATCAACGCGAAGGGTTTGAAGGTCAAATCCTAGAAAAGAGAATAACCCATAGTTCCCATCACTCAATGTCAGAATGAAAGTTAAACAAACAAGAGGAACGGCGAGAATAAAGGCATTTCGTGCCCTGCCACGTAAAAAAGGCGTAAGAAGCGCGCCGCCAACGAGGATAAGACCGGGGTTGAGATCAAACATCACGGTCATAAAAATCTTCGGGCCGCATCAGGAAAGTTCGCAGCCATTTCGCGGTCAAAACGAGGCCTACGTAGACTGTAAAACCAAACAGGCCGTAAAAGCCAAATAGCTTCTCTATTTCAAAAAATGGATGCTTGGAATAGAAAGCGTCGGAAAAAAAGAGAATCACACACACAACAACCAAAGACCAAACAATTATTGAAATGTTTTTTGGTTGGTCTAGCCAGTATTCTTTCTCACGTGGGTGATCTGTCATTGTAGAGAGCCTGCCGCAATTGGAGATAAGAAGGCAAAAAGACTATCAGCCCAGAAAAACAGCAAAATACAGCTGACAGCCGTCATGCAAAGCGGGACTACGCATAGCAAAGGAGCCTCGTCAATATTCCACGTCATGTCCAACTTTTGATTCCCGATCGTTGGTGCTGGCAAGAAAGCACGCACTACGATCGGAATAAGATAGGCAACGTTTAGCAGGGAAGAGACCATGAGCACGCCAATCAGGATAGCATGGCCTGTCTCGGCAGCACCTAGAGAGAGCTGCCATTTGCTCCAGGCTCCTCCAAGTGGAGGCAAGCCGATGATGCTGAGTGCAGCAACGCCGAATGCGATAAAGGTGAAAGGCATGCGGCGGCCGAGTCCCTGCATCTGGCTGATTTCGGTCTTGTGTGTGGCCACCATGATGGCCCCAGCGCAGAAGAACAGTGTGATTTTGCCCACAGCATGCATGGCAATATGCATGGCGCTCCCTATAGCCCCGTTCGATGTTGCCAGCATGGCGCCCAAGACAACATAAGATAGCTGGCTAACGGTCGAATAGGCCAATCTCAACTTGAGATTGTCTTTTTTCATCGCGACCAGCGAAGCAATGATAATGGTTGCACCGGCGACATAGGCTAGCCAATAGCTCGCTTCTGTTTCCTGGAGCAAATCCAGGCCGAAGATATAGATCGAGACTTTGAGAACGGAGAATACGCCTGCTTTCACGACAGCGACCGCATGAAGCAACGCGCTCACCGGCGTGGGAGCGACCATGGCGGCCGGTAGCCATCGATGGAAAGGCATGACTGCGGCTTTGCCGATCCCAAAGACGTAGAGAACCATCAAGAGAGCAACCAAGCCATCGGCAAGCTTGCCTTTCAGAATTCCACCATCAGTGAAGTCGAGTGTTCCAGCAACGACCCACGTATAACCTATTGCAAAAAGCTGGAACCCGATTGACGTGCCGAGGAGAATGCCAAGATAAACACGCCCGGCCCGCTTCGCTTCGGCGGTACCGCTGTGGGTGACCAAGGGATAGGTGCAAACGCTAAGGACTTCATAAAAGGTAAATAATGTCAGCATGTTACCAGAGAAGGCAACGCCAATTGTGCTGGCAAGAGCAAGCGCGAAACACGCAAAAAATCTGGTCTGGTTCTTCTCATGGTGGCCACGCATATAGCCAATGGCATAAATAGATGTGAGGATCCATA
Source organism: Geminicoccaceae bacterium (assembly GCA_965204405.1). Taxonomy (GTDB): domain Bacteria; phylum Pseudomonadota; class Alphaproteobacteria; order Geminicoccales; family Geminicoccaceae; genus JANQPX01. Next base: position 46,584 of record CBDBEN010000005.1, on the reverse strand, counting down.
AGCCGCTTGCAATAACACCAAACGTCGCTCCTAATGGTTCGACTTTGAACGAGAGGCTGAGGCCTGGGAACATTTCAATAAGGGTTACTTCCGGACGTCCGCCGGCAATCACTGCGGATAAGACAACCAGAATCAGACAAAATAACCCCGTAGCTGTGACCAGTGTTACAGTCTCACGTAAATTGGGCTTCGAACCCGTGAGGCCGATCAAAATAGCCCCAACTACGGGAAGGCCCAGCGCTGCGAGGATGGCCATTTCAGGTGTCATTGCATGACTCCTGATGTTTCAATGGCTTGACCGGACGTGGGCAGCAACATCTCGGCGGCATGGATGGCGATATCCATCGTCCAAGTCGCGCTGATCCCGAAGACGAGACATCCAGCAGCCAGCAATACCATGGGAGCCAGCATCAATACCGGCGCCTCCCGGACAGGCGCGCGCCCTTCAGGCGGTGATTGGAAATACGCGGTTTCTATAACCTGCCAAGTATAAATAATCGCAAGGATGCCGCTTGCCAGAATGATCAGCACGGCAAACCAGTTCCCGGCTTGGAAGGCACCTTCAATCAGATACCACTTCGTCACGAAGCCAACTGTCGTTGGAACGCCGATCAGACTAAGTGCCCCGACAACAAAGGCTCCCATAGTGATCGGCATTTGTCGACCCAGTCCGGCAAGGTCGTCGATCTGGATTGCCTTGACGCGGATGACGACGCAGCCAATGGCCATGAAGAGTGCTGCCTTAGCCGTAGCATGGTTGAAAATATGTACGATGCCGCCGGCTAGTCCGGAAACATTGCCTAGGCTAATCCCGAGGATCATGTAGCCGATTTGGGAAAGGCTGGAATAAGCGAGCATGCGTTTGATATTGCGCTGAAACACAGCAACAAGGGCTGCCGCAACCATGGAAAGAAGGCCGAACAGGACCAGGGCTTCGTCGATGGCAAAACTTTCGAAGAGGGCGGTTCCGCCAAACACCGTGTAGAGAATTCGGATCATAATGTAGACCGAAACCTTGGTCGCCGTTGCCGCTAGAAAGACAGTGACGGCAGTGGGAGCAAAGGCATAAGCATTAGGAAGCCAAAAATGGAGTGGGAAAAGAGCCAATTTCAGGCTGATGCCCACCAGAAGAAAGGCTAGAGCTGCCTCGATGACACGAAGATGCAGGAGATCAGGCAGCCGCGTCGCTAGGTCGGACATGTTGAGGGTGCCGGTCATCATGTAAAGCATGCCGACACCGATGATATAGAAAGTAGCCCCTATGGTTCCCATAATCAGATAGTTGAAGGCACCTGTGAGGGCTCGCCTGTCTCGGCCCAAGCTGATGAGCACATAAGAGGAAAGTGAAGAGATCTCGAGAAAGACGAAAAGATTGAATGCGTCGCCGGTAATTGCAATGCCAAGAAGGCCGGTCAGGCACAGCAGATACATGACGTAAAAAAGATAGATGCGCTCCTCTGGAACCTCTTTTTGTACGCTTCGAAGTGCGAACGGCATAACCAGCAAGCCGATGCCGGAGACGATCACGAGAATGAAGCCGCTGAGTTGGTCAACTAGGTATTCAATACCCCATGGCGGCGCCCAACTTCCGAGGGCATAGGACTGCGGGCCGTCATTGAGAACCTGAACGAGCAAGGCGATCGACACCGCGAATGTGGCGAATGTCACCAATAACGAAAATAGCCAAGCTGCGAAGCTGTGTCTTAAAAGAAGACAGACTGGAGCAGCCATCAATGGGATGATAATTTGAAGAATAGGAAGATGAGAGGCGATCATGGCATTTCCGCCTCTTGACGTTCAATCTCTTCTTCTTCAATCGAGCCGTAAGCGTCGCGGATACGGACGACCAGGGCCAACCCCAAGGACATCGTGGCGACGCCCACTACGATGGCGGTAAGAATGAGAACGTGGGGCAACGGATTGGAATAAAGGTGATACCGATCATCCAATATAGGTGCGGCACCGCCATCAACCTTGCTCATGGAAATATAGAAGAGAAAGACCGAAACCTGGAAGATATTCAAGCCAAAGATCTTCTTGACCAGGTTACCTTGTGCGATCACGACATAAAAACCGATCATCATCAAAATGATCGAGGCCCAATAATTGAAAACGCCAGGAAACTCCATGGATTCACTCTTTCCCAAGCGGGCTATTATGCCCGGCAAAGGTCAGAAAAATCGTGATCATGGCAGCGGCGACAGTAATGCCCACGCCAAATTCAATCAGCAGAATTCCGAGGTGCTGACCATGAACGGCATCATGCGCCAGGACATTGTAGTCTAGAAAGTTGCCCCCCAGGAAAAGGCCCGCAGCACCGACACCGGCATAAAGCAAAACACCGGATGCTAGGACAACTCGAACAATCCCAGGTGAAATGACACGGCGAGCTTTATTGATCCCGAACAAGAGAGCATAGACGATCAGGGCGGCCGCGAAAATCACGCCAGCTTGGAATCCTCCGCCAGGGCCAAAGTCTCCATGAAACTGGACATAAAGGCTGAAAAGAAAAATCACAGGAATCAGCAACTTCGTGGTGACACGAAGGATCGATTTTCCGAGCATCAACTATCGCTCCCTTGATCGACTCCACCCTTCGGGTGAGCTGACTTTTTGCGTCTCCGACCAAGAAGGGCTAGTACGCCACAGGCAGCTGTAAAAATGACGGTTGTTTCACCAAGCGTATCATAGCCGCGATAGCTTGCGAGCACAGAGGTAACCATGTTTGGGACGCCGATTTCACGGCCCGACTCCTCAATATACCGGGGTGCTACATGCTGGTGAATGGGCGCATTCGGATCGCCATAGTTGGGCATGTCGAAAGTGGCATTGATCAGGACCGCCCCTGTTAGCATGGTCAGCATGAACCCGCCGAGGGTGTAGCGGCTTGATGGCGCTTCATCTGTCTTGCCGGTGAGGGAAAGCGCCACCAGGCCAAGAACAGTCGCAATACCTGCTCCCACAGAAGCCTCGGTGAACGCCACATCAACAGCATCCATCACTACATAGAGAATGGCGGCCGTCAGGCTGAAAATGCCCGACAGCATGATGATGGCGAAGAGATTTCGGACAACGACGAAAGCAAGCGCCGTCACAACCATGAAGGTCAGGAGGATCATATCTATGAGGTCGATGATGGGTCGTCTCCCTCTTTCGACGAGTGATTCACCATCGGTTTGACGCCATTAGCGAGGCAGGCATGGGCCAAGGCATGGGTAACGGCAGGGCTGGTGTAGAGTACGAAGACGATAATCAGAAAAAGCTTGAAGGTGATCAGGGTGATACCCGCCTGAATGATCAGCCCGATCATGATCAGCCCAAGACCAAGGGTATCAACCATGCCGGCCGCATGCATGCGCGCGAAGACATCCGGCATCTTGAGAAGCCCATAGGCGCCGATCAGCATGCTGACTGAACCGGCCGCAAGGCATAAGAAGGTCACGATATCCAGCAGCAAAGCCATCAGATATCGTCCCAGTCCTGCTCTTCAACGGGGACATTGAAGCCTGCGAAAACGCAGTACTTGGTGACCGCGATGGTGCCGATAAAATTGATCAAGGCATAAACGAGAGCGATATCCAAAAACTCAGGCCGGTCAATAAGAAAACCCAATAAGGCTATTAGAACCACGGTCAGCGTTCCAAACAAATTGACCGCCAGGATGCGGTCATAGACCGTTGGGCCAAGCAACGCCCTGGCTAGAATGAGCGCCATCACCGCGAGAACCGCAAGACATGCAGCCCCATACATCAACTCGCCCCCTCGATCCGGGTCACTCGCCGATCCATCTCGCCCGTTGCCAAGCCGTCTGCAGCGGCTGAGGTCAGCGCGTGAATCGTCATCTCATCGCCATCAAGTGCGATGGTGACCGTCCCGGGCGTGAGCGTGATGGAATTGGCATAGATCGTCTTGCCAAGGTCGGAGGTTTGCGAGGCCTTGATGGTAAAAACGCTTGGCCGCACCGTGCCGGAAAGCCCGAGGATGGCTTTTGCGACGTCGATATTGGCAAGGACAATTTCTTTAATGAGCCATGGCCAGTAGAGGAGTCCTCGAATGGCGAGATGCACGGGATGCCCCTCCCTATCCACCACGCCCATGCGGATACTGACCACCATGGTCAAGATCACCGAGGCGGCGCCCAAACCAAGCAGCAGTACCTCGGTCACATACCCTGACAACAATAGCCAGAGAGCAGACAGAGTAACGGCAAGGCTGAACACCTGAAGCAAAAATCAACTCCTTCCATCGACAGACGGCTATCTTTCTCAGCAGGATTGCCAAAAAAACCGACGGTTGGAAACACTAACCTCGGATTTGACATATAACCAGCGTTATCTTGGGGTTACTACCGTTAATAGTTTCTTACCATGAGGAGAAAAAACGCTCGACGTTCCACAAAAAGTAAGCGCTATCGGTCTTCTCTTATGGTTGCCTGCGGGAAATTGCCGCAAGAAATGATGCCCTGACCCCACTTGCCGGTCTGTAGCTCCGACCCTGCGCATCGATCTGACCCAATATCGTTGTGACCAACCGATATGGCCGGCAGCCCGGTGACATGACCACCGTGAATGAAGCCGTGTGAAAAGCCCTGGGTTTGTGATTTTAGGCGGTGGCTACATGAAAAGTCCGATGACCAGTTGGCGGGTCGTACCGTCAAGCAGTCTTGTTCTGGAAACCGCAGAGATCGTGGATGACACAGGCATTGCATTTAGGTTTACGTGCGATGCAGACATAACGGCCATGCAAGATCAGCCAATGATGAGCGCCACTGGCGTAGCGTTTTGGCACAACGGTTTCGAGTTGGCGTTCCACGGCAAGGGGCGTTTTTGCCGGTGCCAGCCCGGTTCGATTGGCAAGGCGAAAGACATGAGTGTCGACCGCAATCGTCGGCTGGCCGAAGGCCTCGTTCAACACCACACTTGCAGTCTTGCGTCCGACACCGGGGAGAGCTTCAAGGGCGGTCCGTGTCTTGGGAACCTGGCCATCATACTCATCGATCAGAGCGCGACTGAGCGCAATCACGTTCTTTGCCTTGTTGCGATAGAGCCCGATGGTTTTGATCAAGTTACGGACGTGATCTTCACCGAGGCTCAGCATGGCGGCTGGTGTATCGGCGAGTTCGAAGAGCTCCTTCGTCGCTTTGTTGACGCCGACGTCGGTTGCCTGGGCGGAGAGCACCACCGCGACAAGCAACGTGTAGGTATTTGTGTAGGCAAGCTCGGTCTCGGGCGCTGGGTTTTCTGCGGCCAGCCGGCTGAACAGCGTATTGACCTGATCGCGTTTCATCGCTTGCCCTTTCCCTTGGCTACTCCAGGCCACGCTTACTAGGAGCATTTGAGAGCCGGTTCAAGGTCGAGTAGCCGGCAGTCGAACTATAACGATCTGACCGGCCAAGCATCGGCTCACATCCTTATGATACCTGGCGAAAGCCTTGATCGCAGGCGGATAGAGCACCTATATGGCATGGTATGATTGAAATTGGTGATCGCCTGCAGAAGCGCAAGGACGACCAAGCGCCTCGACGATTTGAGGCGATACTCTACCCCAACCGCTCACTTGGAAAAATCGGTTTCGCGTTGCTGATGGGCAGCATTGTGCTGGTTAGCGGCTTGATTGGGGCCGGCTTCGCACTTGTTGGCGCTTGGGCTGTGACGGGGTTCCTCGGTCTCGACGTTTTCCTGCTTTACCTCGCCTTTCGTTGGAATTTCCGGCAATCTCGGCAGGCTGAGTTTATCAGTCTCGATCGGGTTGAATTGAACATTCGGCGCATCTTACCCGGCGGTGCCGAGCGAACATGGCGGTTTGAGACCGCGTGGGTACAGGTAGTCGAGGAAGATCGGCAACTCAAGCTCAGGTCGCACGGTAAGGAATTGATCATCGGCACTTTCCTAACAGCGGATGAACGCTTAGCTTTTGCACAAGCTCTTAGGTCAGCCATCTTGGCCAGCCGTGGGTAATGTCCTTGCTGTTGAATTTGGCGGCAAAATTGCTTGCCAGTTCCTTGCTCGCGTGATTCCAGCGTTTCGGTCACATGGGATTTATGGGCTGGAAACGAATTTACGATCAAACGGAACCAGCCCTCTCCCCCTCAGGGCCACCCGATATGGTCGGGATCCTGCGGGTGGTTGGGAGGGGGAGAGGGCTGGTGGTGACTTAATAAGGTCGAAAAACGCCCTAGCGTTTTTTTTCGCGCTCGCCCGAGCGACCGCCTCGGGAGGCGGGTGGTCTGGAGCTGCCTGGACGTCGGGGCTTGCGATCGGACAAAGGTCTTGCCGCGGGTTGCCGGGACTTCGCCTGGGAGTTATCGCGCTCTGTGTCGCCAAGTCCCAATGTTTGTTGCCGATAAGCCGAAGGCTTCCGCGATTTCCTGCCGCCGTTGGCCGCTTTTCTTGCGGCAGTCTTGCCGACATTCTGCTCGGTTTTGGCGGGCTTGCTTTCGCCCTTGGATAATGGTGCAGCCTTGGCAGGCTGTGTGCCGGCCAGGCGCTTCTTCCTCTGACTCGATGCTGTCGTCGATTGCAGGACGAACCCAAGCTGCTCTTTGACAACCTTGGCCCTGATTTCCTCGACTTCTTTCTTAGGTAGATTGCCGAGATGGAATGGGCCGAAGCTCACGCGGATCAGTCGATTCACCGGCCAGCCGAAATGTTCCATAACCTTTCGGATCTCGCGGTTCTTGCCTTCTCTAAGGGCAACCGAGAGCCAGGCATTCTTGCCAAGCGTTCGTTCCAGATGCGCTTCGATCGGGCCGTAATCGAAACCATCGATCGTGATGCCCCCGGCAAGTGCTGCAAGCTTCGTCTCATCGATGTTGCCATGGACCCGGACCCGATAGCGGCGCTGCCAGCCGGTGGCCGGCAGTTCAAGCTGCCGCTTGAGTGCGCCGTCATTGGTAAGCAGCAACAGCCCCTCGGAATTCATGTCGAGACGGCCGATCGGCATCAGCCTGGGCAAGCCTTCAGGCATGATGTCGGCAATGGTCTTTCGCCCCTCCGGGTCCCGTGCTGCGGTCAGATAGCCGATGGGTTTGTGAAACCGAAAGAGGCGTGGTGCCTCAATTGTCGGCAAGGGCTTCCCGTCGACTTCGATCCGGCTCGCCGCCGAGACAGTGAAGGCCGGCGTGGTCAGGGTTTCGCCATCGACTTTCACCCGCCCATCGGCAATCCAGCGTTCGGCGTCCCGCCTGGAGCAAAGTCCCGCGCGGGCGATCCGCTTCGCGACGCGCTCAGCGGGCGCGGGCGGGTCGCCTGAGGCTTGACCCAAATCGCCTTTGGCGACCATCAGCGATCCGCCTCGCAAGCGGCTACGAAAGCTTGAAAAATAGCATCGTCGGCAGCCGAAATGCTGTATTCAGGGTGCCATTGAACGCCGAGGCAAAACCGCTTCTTCGGGACTTCGATCGCTTCGATCACCCCGTCCGGTGCGTAACCGCTGATCACCACATCTTCGCCGACGCTTGCCGCAGCCTGATGATGTGCACTGTTCACCTGCAGGTGGCGGGCACCGCTGGCGAGGTGGTCGAGAAGGGTTCCCGCCGTCACCTCGACCTCATGTCCGGGCTCCGTCCTCGGGTTGGGTTGCTCATGGGCCAGGCAATCCTCCACGCTGTCCGGGATATGCTGGATGAGGGTGCCGCCCAGGACCACATTCAGCAATTGCTGGCCGCCGCAGATACCTAATACTGGACGATCAGCCTTGAGAAAACCGTTGAGGATAGCAAGCTCGAAGGAGGTGCGCCGGTCCTTGGTAACCACGGTTTCATGGCGATCCTCGGCGCCATAGAGCGATGGGTCGACGTCGAAGGCGCCGCCGGTGACCAGGAGCGCATCCAGCAGGTCGAGATAGTCCGCGGCAAGGTCGGTTTCGTGGGGAAGGGCTATGGGCAGGCCGCCTGCTTTGGTGATTGCGCTGCAATAATTCTCACGGATGGCATACCAGGGTAGCATCGAAAAGCCACCTGGCGGTTCGGCATCCAACGTCAGACCGATACGGGGCCGGCGTGTTGATGTAGACAGCTTGGGAACTCCCCGAGATCCAAGCGTGCAACAAGGCAGCAAGGTATCTCTGATGATAGACCTGAACCTCAGGATTCCCTCGTTCCAACCCTCAGGAATCGTATGACGTGATCACACCACTAGGTAAGGCCGGAGAACAGAAAGCGCAATGACGGCCTCCATGCAGATCAACCTTGCAATTCCAGCGCACAGCGTGTCCTGGGTATTCTTCATTATCGAAGAAGTCCGTCAGCCTTGATGAAGGAGAAGCAGCCTTGACCGACGTGATTGTCGACATCCTGGGCATCCGGACGGATCTGATCAATCTTATCGCACCTCTTTGGTTCCTGTTCGCCTGGCTTGCCTACACCTGGTACGCCGATCACGACAGCGGTGTTTACAATCTGAACAAGGCTATGCGCGATTATCGCCTGCTCTGGATGAAACGGATGCTGGAGCGTGAGGTGCGCATGGTCGACACCCAGATTCTCGGCAATCTGATGCGCAGCATGTCGTTTTTCGCCTCCACCACCATGTTCATCATCGCCGGCCTGGTCGCTGTGCTCGGCGCCCGCAGCGAAGCGATGGCGGTTCTCGAGGAGCTGCCGTTCACGGTCACCAGTTCCACCGTCATCTGGGACCTGAAGGTGCTGCTCCTGATTTCGGTGTTCATCTATGCATTTTTCAAATTCACCTGGGCATTTCGGCAGTATAACTACTGTCTGATCCTGATCGGAGCCATCGCAGGCCATGATCGGCTGGACGATGAATGTCATCTCATCGCCGAGCGTGCGGCTCGGATCGCCCATTCGACCGGGCGCCATTTCAACCGTGGGATTCGCGCTTACTACTTCGGTCTGGCAGCGCTGAGCTGGTTCTTGCATCCCTGGATTTTCATCGTGCTTACCGGTTGGGTTGTTCTGGTGCTCTATCGGCGGGAGTACCGTTCCAATCTCCTGGAAACCCTGGGCAGACCCAATATCCAGGGCTGATGGGACGAAAAATGTCCATATATTGAGTGTATTTGATCATTCTCCCTTTAGCCCAATGGTTTGATCGCCTATAGTGAAACCGCCTTGGAAGGTGGCGAAGACCAGGGCGGCCGCAGTCGGATTGAACAAAAAAGCCCGCCGGGAAGGCAATCACATGCGTTTTTACGCGGATCTGCACGTTCACTCGAAATATTCGCGGGCGACGAGCAGGGATGCCGATCTCGAGCATCTCGCCATCTGGGCCGCAAAGAAGGGGATTTCGCTCGTCGGCACTGGCGACTTCACCCATCCGGCTTGGATGAGTGAGATCAGAGAAAAACTGGTCCCGGCCGAGCCCGGCCTATTCAGGCTGAGACCCGACCTCGAAGATGAAGTTCTAAAACAGCTCCCGGCAGCCTGTCGGAACAGCCCGGCTCGGTTCATGCTCGAGGTCGAAATCTCGACCATCTACAAAAAGGGCGACAAGACCAGAAAGATCCATCATTTGATCTATGTGCCGGACCTTGAGGCTGCGGATAAGCTGACCACCAGCCTGTCCAGGATCGGCAATCTGAAATCCGACGGCCGGCCAATTCTCGGCCTGGATTCGCGCGACCTTCTGGATATCACACTCCAGTCGGGACCATCGTCCTATCTGATCCCGGCTCATATCTGGACGCCCTGGTTCGCCGCCATGGGATCACGTTCAGGCTTCGACAGCATTGCCGAATGCTATGGTGATCTTGCCGATCATATCTTTGCCGTAGAAACCGGACTTTCCTCGGATCCGGCAATGAACTGGCGGGTGTCGTCGCTGGACCGTTATCGCCTAGTGTCCAATTCGGATGCCCACTCGCCGGGCAAGCTTGGCCGCGAGGCCACCGAGTTTGACATCGATCTCGATTATTTCGCGCTGAAACGATCGCTGGAGACCGGTAAGGGCTATGTCGGTACGGTCGAATTTTTCCCGGATGAAGGCAAGTACCACCTTGATGGTCACCGGGCCTGCAAGACAAGCCTGGAGCCCGAGGAGACCAAGCGCAGAGATGGGCTCTGCCCGGTATGCAAAAAGCCGGTGACAATCGGCGTCCTGCACCGCGTCAATGATTTGGCTGATCGACGGGCGGCAGAGGTCACGCCGCCGGCAACTGCCGGAAAGGTCACCCATCTGGTGCCCCTACCCGAGATCATCGCCGAAATCGTGGGCACCGGCGTTAAAAGCAAGCGGGTCGAGCGGTGCTATAAGCATTTGATCACATCGCTTGGGCCGGAATTCGCTATCCTGACAAGCATTCCGATCAAGGATCTTGAAAAAGCCGGCATTGCCTTGCTGGGCGAGGCCATCGGCCGGCTGCGCCGGGGCGATGTGATTCGCAAGGGGGGGTATGATGGCGACTATGGTGTCATCAGCCTGTTCGAGACGAACGAACTTCGGGAAGCTTCGAAAGGCGGCCTGCTGTTCGACCTTCCCAAAGCGATCGGACAAAAGCCGGTAGCTGCTTCCATACGGACAACCCCGATCCCCAAGAATGCTGACAGGACGGGCGTCAAGCCGGGCTCGTCGTCGGCAGCGAGGCAAGCAGGGGCCGCCGCTACCCCTCAGTCGAATTTGTTTCCGCGCCACGGCATTCTAGCGGCACTGGACGAGGCCCAACGGACGGCGGCAGCCGTCACTCGCGGTCCTGCTCTGATTATCGCAGGTCCCGGTTCCGGCAAGACCAGAACGCTAACCCATCGGATTGCGCATCTGGTGGCGGAAGAAGGCGTGCCGGCAAGATCCTGCCTCGCCATCACGTTTACCAGGCGGGCGGCCCTTGAGATGCGGGAACGGCTGGAGAAGCTTCTTCCCAAGGATGCGGATAAGGTGCCGATCCACACCTTCCATTCGCTGGGACAGACAATTCTTCAGGAACAGCCGGTCGCGGCCCGCTTGCCGGCTGACTTCCGGGTGGCGGACGATATTGAGCGGACCGAGCTGATCAAGGCCCTACTCGATATCTCCACTGCCAAGGCCAAAAAGCTGCTGGCCGACATCTCAAAATCTAAACGCTCGGCTCAGCTTACGGGCCCGGATGTGGCAGCGGCTCTCGAGGTCTACCAGCCCGAACTGGTTCGTCGCGGCTGGGTGGATTTCGATGATCTGATCACGCTGACCGTCCGTATGCTCGCCAATGACGCGGATCTAGCCGCTTCTTACCGCAAGCGCTATGCCTGGATCTCCGTGGATGAATTCCAGGATATCGATGAGCAGCAATATCGGATGATCAAGCTCCTGGCCACGGCCGATGCCCATATCCTGGCCATTGGCGATCCGAACCAGGCGATCTATGGCTTTCGCGGCGCTGATCCCCGAAGTTTCCAGCGCTTTCGCGACGACCACCCGACCGTGCAGACGGTGACGCTTCGACGAAACTATCGCTCCAGCGGCACGATCGTCAAAGCGTCCGCGGATGTGATCGAGGCAGGCGAGCCGGGTGCCGCCGACGGTCTCGACATCGTTCGGAGCATGGAGGAACGCATCACCATCCATCGCGCCGCCAGCGACAAGGCCGAGGCCGAGTTCATGGTTCACACCATCGAGCAGATGATCGGCGGCCACAGCTTTTTCTCGCTCGACAGCGGCCGTGCCGAGGGGCGGGGAGACGCAGATCTCTCCTTTGCGGACTTCGCCATTCTCTACCGGACGGAAGCTCAAGCCTTACCGATCCTCGAGGCGTTCGAGCGTTCGGGCATGCCGTACAAGAAGCATAATCACGCCCTCCTGATCGAAGAGCCGACGGCACAGGCCATCCTTCACAGGGTGGATCCTGTCGCCAAATCGACTGCATCCATAGAGCTGAAAGCGGCCGCCGCCGACGTGATGCGGGATGCCGAAGAGGACGAGATACAAGGCCTGAGCGCCACGCTGCAGCAGCTCTTGGCGCTTGCACAAAGTTGTGAGGATCGGCTGGACTGGTTTGTGGATGCGGTCCCTCTTGCCACCGAAGCCGACTGCTTCGATCCGAGGGCCGATCGCGTCTCGCTGCTCACGCTGCATGCCGCCAAAGGGCTGGAGTTTCCGGTGGTTTTCATGGCCGGCATGGAAGATGGCATTCTCCCGCTAACCTTCGGGAAGAGCTCGAAGAACACCGATCTCGCCGAGGAGCGGCGTCTCGCTTATGTCGGCATGACCCGGGCCATGGACAGGCTGTTCCTAACCCACGCTGATCAGCGCCTCTGGCGTGGCAACCCGCAACAACTGCCACCCTCGCCATTTCTCCAGGATATAAGTGAGGAGCTGTTCAACGCATCACGTACCGAGGTGAAGCGAAAGCCCAGGGACAAACAGTTGCGGTTGTTTTAGAGCGCTTTTCGATCTTATGAAGTCACCATCAGCCCTCTCCCCCTCCCAATCAACGGCAGGATCTCGACCATATGGGGTGGGAGGGGGAGAGGGCTGGATCGATCTCCTCCGGAAATGCTCTAGCTGCCGAAGGCTTTGCCCGGCCACGGAAACAAGCCGGCGAGTCTCACCATGGCATTGAGTGCTGGTGAATGCCGGCGCCCGGCGACGGTGACCAGGGAGATGGTGCGGCTAACATCGGGATCGGAGATAGGGCGGGTCGAGATACCGGGCAGCATCGGCAGATATTCCGGCATCACCGCGGTGCCCAAACCCGCCAGGACCAGGGTCTGGATCCAATTTTCACGCTCGGTGGTATAGCGGACATTCGCCTGAAAGGCTTTTGCGGTAGCAATATCTTCGAAGTGATCTGAAAATTCGCAATGAATGCGCTTGATATGGTTGATGCCGTCCATTTTCCGGATGGGAACGGTGTTGAGTTGCTCGAACGGATGGCCTTTGGCGAAGGCGATCATATAGCGCTCGCGAAAGAGCGGAAGCGCTCGAAAGTCCTCCGGCAGCTTGGGAAGGCCGATCAAGGCAACATCGACCTCACCATCCCGAAGAGCAGTTACGAGATCCAGGCCCGGCGCCTCTAGGATATTGATATCGAGGCTTGGGTTGTCGCGCCGGAGCTGCGAAAAGAAATCCACCATCAAGGAGGGGCCGATCGTGGACATGACCCCGAAGTCGATTGCGCTTGCCTCTTCGCTGAGAAACCCGTCGGCGTCTGCCTTTGCTGCAGTTGTCGCCGCAAAGACGGTCTCGAAGTGGGGCTGCAAGCGCTTGCCTAGATCGGTCAGCTGTGTCCGGTGTCGCTCTCTATAGAAAAGTTCACCGCCAAATTCTTCTTCGAGCTTCTTGATCGCCTTGGTGAGCGACGGCTGAGCCACGTGGCATGCCTCGGCCGCGCGGGAAAAATTCTGTGCTTTGCAGACGGCGAGGAAGTAACGGACTTGATGCATCTCCATAGCCTGAACCTCACAAAATAGCTCGATATCTCACAAAACTGTGAAAAATGGACCGAAAACGACCGATTTCATAACCGGAAGCTATCAAATCAAGAGACAATCGATAGTTCAACAAATCGCCAAGTTCGGTCATGTTTTGACGAGTTGCCAACGTAAACATTCGATAGTCCCAAGCCGACTGGCCGTTGGGTGGCCCAAATTCGTGACGCTAGGAAAGGATATAGCTCATGACCCGTCCCCTTGTCTTCGGATCGCTTGCCCTTTTAGGTTTTACTGCTCTTGCTGCGTCCTCCGGATCCGGCATTGCAGCTGGCGAAGCGACGGTTATCGACCTCACCCAGACACCCTGCCAATTCGTCGAGGTCGAAGGGCAAGATCATGGCTTTACCTCCACGAAGAAAGCCGATTGCGAAGCCATTAATGCGTCGTCGGGCGCCGATAGGCTCGCTCAGTCGGAAATTCTCCACCTCAAACCCGGACGCTATGTGTTCCGGGTGAAAAATGAAAACGTCCCCTACGAACTCGGTTTCTGGCTTCGTGGCGACGGCCTGATCAATCGCGCCACGCTCCCAAGCATCTCAGGCGGTGGCTTGCTTGAGGGTGCTACCAAGGATTATGAGATCGACCTTTCCGCAGGCGACTATGTCTTCTCCTGCCCTCTGAACCCAACCCCGGATTACAAGATCGTGGTCGAAGGGTGATGGCCTGACCACGGCACTCGGTTGCCCAAGGTTGCAAAAATAACCGCTGAGAATCAGCGTCTTAAGAACCATCGAGGTGTCACTTTCAGCCAGAGCGGCGTTGCTGCTGGGTCTTGAACGCCCGTCGAAATTTCTGGGCGCTTGATGACGCTCGTCAACATCGGGAAATGAGAAAAATCATGTCAACCAAGAAAAACATTCTGATCGTTGAAGGTCATGACACGTGGCAAAAATCACTTGCCGAACGGTTGGTGTCTCATGAAGGGTTCGTCGTGGTGCGGGTCGGCAATGCTGAGCTCGCGCTGCAAAAGGCCAAAGAGCAGCATGTCGAGCTTATTCTGATCGAGGTCGAGCTTGGCGATATAGACGGCCGTGAACTCTGTCGCCTCATGCGCCGTCAGGGCATCAAATCGCCAATCATACTGGTCGGCAGCTCCAACTCCGACGCCGATATCATTCTGGGCCTCGACAGTGGCGCCAGCGACTATGTCGTCAAACCGTTCCCTCCAAATGTCCTCATGGCGAGGCTGCGGGCACAGCTTCGGCAATTCGAGATGTCCGATGATGTCACCCTGCCCATCGGACCCTATGCCTTCCGGCCCAGCACCAAAATCCTCACCGACACCGGAACCGACAAGAAAATCCATCTGACCGAAAGAGAGACGGCGATCCTTAAATATCTCTATCGAATGGATAATCGGCCGGCACCGAGGCGTACCCTCCTAGGCGAGGTCTGGGGTTACAAAACAGGGGTTACCACCCACACTCTGGAAAGCCACATCTATCGTCTCCGGCAAAAGGTCGAGCCCGATCCGGCCAATGTTCAAATCCTGGTCACGGAACCCGACGGCTATCGGCTGGTTCGGTAAGCTTCTTTACCGGACCATGTTCTGCTTGTGTGAAAATGCCCCAATGACAGGACTCGATCTGCAGACCATCAGACCTTTAAACTAAAGAATGATGGGAATTTGGAGCTTGCCGTCAGGGCCTCATTTTCCAGGGTTAGGGTTCGGCAGGAGGCAGAGAGTTCGTCATGGGGTCAGATAGCTGCTGTTTTGTTCTTGTTCATGGGGCTTGGCACGGTGGCTGGTGCTGGGCCGGGGTGCGCCGCTCGCTGGAAGCTAAGGGGCACCGGGTCTTTACGCCCACCCAAACGGGCCTCGGCGAACGATCCCATTTGCTGAGCCGCTCGATCGATTTGAACGTGTTTGTCCAGGACATCGTCAATGTTCTGCTCTACGAGCGGTTGCAGGATGTGGTTCTGGTCGGTCATAGCTTCGGCGGCACGTCGATCAGCGGCACAGCGCAACAAATGCCGGATGCTCTTCGCCATTTGATCTACCTTGACGCTCTCCTGATCAAATCGGGCGAGACGCCGTTCAGCCGCGCATTGCCCGAAAATGTCCAAGCGCGAACCGCTGCCGCAGAAACCTTCAGCGAGGGCCTCGCCGTACCGCCGCCGTCAGCCCCGGACTTCGGCGTCACGGATGAGAAACAGGCAGCCTGGCTCGAATCCTGTTTGACCCCCCATCCGCTAAAAACCTACCAATCGACACTCGATCTCGGCCAGGATATGACCAACGGCGTGCCGGCGACCTATATCGTCTGCACCGACCCGCTCTACGACAATCTTGCGACATCGCGCGGGCGTGCCCGTTCGCTAGATTGGCCCATCGAAGAAATCGCAACTGGACATGACGCAATGGTTTCCGCACCGAACGAAACTGCCGATCTCTTGATGAAGATTGCCGCTCGTTCCTAGTGTCCTGATCGCGAAGTTCGTTCGATTGTCCACCACCTACTCTCCCGTCGGAAAAATCGCTATTCATCTTTTCTTGATGATTGAGCGTCAAGGATGGCTTTCCCGGTCCATAAGATCTTGGGAATCCGTCCGCCCGCCGGGAAGAGGGAGGCGGCGGCTCGGATTCCCAGGATCTCATGGACCAAAGTCAGTTTTGCCCCGGTCGGGTTAGAAAAAGGTTAAGCCGTTGAGATCGAACGAACTTCGAAAGCAGGACACTAGAGTATTTTCCGACCCGACCAAACGGAACCAGTCTGCTCCCCCTCAGGGCCACCTCGAAGTCCGAGTCCGCGAATCCTAGGACCTGGGCACGAGCCGACCAATCCGGTAGCCGGAGTGGAGAAACTCGCGTCGCCCGGCCGGAAAAGCGTGTGCCAGTGCCAAAAAAGAAGGGCGCTGCCGAAGCAGCGCCCTTCCACCCGTGGGAGACTTGGATACTCAGTAAGCGTTAGGATCAGTAAAGCCAACAAATAGCGTTCTGAATATAATACGGAGATCAAACAACAGCGACCAATTTTCAATGTAATAAAGATCATAGCGTACGCGCTGTTGCATTTTTTCCAGGGTTTCGGTCTCACCGCGCAGGCCATGGATCTGTGCCCAGCCGGTAATGCCGGGTTTCACGCGGTGCCGTGCGAGATATTCGTCGATGACGTCCGCATATTGCTCATTATGAGCGACGGCGTGGGGTCTCGGTCCGACGATCGACATTGTGCCCATGAGCACATTGACGAACTGCGGCAGTTCGTCGAGGGACGTGCGCCGGATGAGGCGCCCGATACGGGTGACACGCGGATCCTTCTTGGTAGCCTGGGGTACGTTGTGCTCGGCGCTGCACCGATCGATGTACATGCTCCTGAATTTGAAGACCTCAATCACCTCATTATTAAAGCCGTAGCGCTTCTGCCGGAACAGAACCGGGCCTTTGCTGTCGAGCTTTATCAGGGCTGCGATAATGAACAGCAAGGGGCTGATCAAGGTGAGGATGAATGCGGCCAGGAGGCGATCTTCAAAACCTTTCTGTATAAGCCTCCAACCGGAAAGCGGTTTTTCAAAGACGTTGATCACCGGCAGCCCGCCTACATGGGAGACCGTCCGGTCCGCCAAATGAAAGCCGATCATATCAGGGCAGAGGCGCACATCAAGCGGCAGCGAGCGTAGCCGTTTCATGAGATCGAGAAGGCGCTGCTCCGCACTGCACGGAAGCGCCAGGATGACCTGATCGATCCCATTGCCTCGCGCTGAAAGAACAAGGTCGTCGATCCCGCCGAGAATCGGATGGCCGCCGATCATCCTGCCGGAATCGCCTTGGTGTTCATCGTCACTATAGACTCCGACGATCCGTTCGGCCTTATTGCCGTGCCGTGCCATATGCTCGATCAGCCGCTTGCCGTGAGGCCCTGTGCCGACGATCGCGACATTGCGGGCAAGCCGGCCTCCTTGCTGCCATCGCCGGATTTGATGACAGAGGAGCAGGCGCACCGAGAACAGCCCGAAAAAGCCATAGACGAACCACAATGCAACCCACAGGCGCGAGCTTGCGACAAGGGAGACCTTGGCAAGAAAGCCTAGGGCCAACAGGCCGACCATGACCAACAGCCAGCAGCCCAGCAATCGTGTGGACTGCCGATAAATGTCCGTCAGCTTATTGAAATCGTAGAGGCCTGCTAGCTGGAAAATATTGACCGTCAGCAGGACAGCGATCACGCAACCGAACAGCTGAAACGTGCCGAGATCGTCAAAATCACGGAACCTGGTCATGTAAGCGACCAGGGAAGCAAGGATCACCACCAGCGCGTCTGAAAGCCGAAGCATGCCGACGACGACGGACGGCAACAACCAGTCCCGGCGGTAGTGGCCGGTCGGATGCAGGAAGGAGCGGCCGCTCATCCGCATGTTCCTGCTTTACATCTGGAAAGCTCAATATCCGGAGTGAATAATGTCCTGCGAACACAAGCTAAAACACAACCTGGCGACACAAAATCACCCTTCCGCCTGACTTGATTTCAACACTCCAGCGAGACCCTATGCCGAAGCGATGATCGTTCCAAAGCGCTCATTAATTGAAAACGGCCATAAGCCGTTAGTCGTTTATGATTTGTCAATTTTTAGGTCTTTTCTTAATGCAGCGTCTCAAGAACGATCGCAAGAGGTGATCATGCTCCAGTCATCACTTTTCAAAGGCCACCGACCGGCCACCCCCTATCACCCGGTAGACTGTGGCAAGGCGGCAACATCCTGTTTGGAGCGATCAATCCGGAACCGGCCTTCGGCCGTGTTGAGCCGCCTGATAGGGCTGGGATTCTGCTGCGCTGGGTCGCCTGGTAGGTGACTTAGGATCGTACCGATCACGCCGAACCGGTTGCCTCACAAGCCATCTGCCGCAAACCTGTTCATCGCTTTGGCGAGCTTGACGTCCAGTTCGGTCACGCCGCCGGCATCATGGGTGGTCAACGTGACCTCGACGGTCTTGTAGACATTGAACCATTCGGGATGATGGTTCATCTTTTCCGCAAGAAGGGCTGTCCTGGTCATGAAACCGAAGGCCTGATTGAAATTCCTGAATGTGAATGTCTTGCTGATGGCATCCCGATCCTGGCATTCGGTCCACCCTTCGAGAGCGGAGAGGGCCGCGTTTCGCTGGTCGCCGGCAAGCGGTATTGGACGTGTCACATCTAGATCTCCTACAGCTTGAGATGATCATGCCATGAGCGGCGAGAAATGGTACCCGGCCTTCGATCATGCCCCGCCTTCGCTTACCGACTTTCAGCGTGTCGCCGAAGAAACCCTGGCAGCGTTGCCGCCGATCTTCGCCGATCCCATAAGAGGGGTGGTGATCAAGGTCGAGGAATTTCCGGACACGGCGACCGAAAAGCTGATGGCCTTGGAAAGCCCTTATGATCTTCTTGGCCTCTATCACGGCGTGCCGGTCGGCCATGACGACGGTTTCACGGCACCGCGGAACGATGTTGACATGATATTCCTCTACCGGCGCCCGCTACTCGCCTACTGGTGCGATACCGGTCAGTCCCTATCGGCAATCATCAAAAACACACTCATTCACGAGATCGGCCACCATTTCGGCCTCTCCGACGACGACATGGATCGCATCGAGTTCGGTGATATCGAGGGAGGTGATGGCGACTAATGGTTCGTTTCGATCACACAATTCCCTTGTGATCGAAGCACGAGAACAATGATTCCAAGAATTCCGGTGATTGAACCAGACGACTAGTCGATTATGCATGCGAGCCTTAAGAAGGCATCCTCGATGTATCAGCAAAGATACTAAGGGGATTGGGAGATGACGGTTATCTGCGCACTTTGCGATCCGCGAACCAAGGAAGTCTGGATCGGATGCAATGATGGAATAAGTGTAGGCGGCACCCGAATGCCCAATGCCAACTGCATCAAATGGTCCCAGTTCGGCGGATGGGCCATCGGTCTTACCGGCAGTCCGGTCACCATCAATCTTCTAGAGCTCAAGAGAGAGCATTTTCCGGTCGACGAGACCTGCCCGTTGACTATTGTCGAATTCCTGAGAGGGCTCCTCAATGATTCGGAGGTGGGCAATAGGGATGAGGACGATCCCGTCAAGAGCTATCCAAATACACTGTTACTCGCTCACCATTGCGGTAGAATTTGGGATGCGGACCATTTTCTCTCGATAGACGAAGTTCCGTCGGGGACGTTGTGGGCCAGGGGGGCCGGAATGGAGTATGCGCTGGGCGCTGACTTTCCGCTGGCCTCGAAGGACGTTTCTTGCGAAACGCGCATACGCAACGCGGTCGAAGCAGCCATTTTTTATGACCTAAATTGTCCAGGCCGACCCTTCGTGAAAAAGCTAACTTGAGGGGGAGCGGGATGGATCGGTTTTGAAAGCACCTTGGTCTTATTTGGATCCAGATGTCAGGCTTGCATTCGAACACCCATTTCCTTCATCGGCATTCGATGCTATCGACCGTCCATCTGATGACGCCGAAGAAAGCTCAGCGGTATGACCACATCGATTGATTCATGCGGAGGCTCGCAATTTGGCGTCAAACCAAAGCGTTGCGCATTTCGCCAAGCGAATTTTCAGATGGGGCCGCGCCTCTAGCCTATGGCCCGCGTCGCTCAGCGTTTCGTCTGCCAGAGCTGCGGCACGATTCACCCCAAATGGAGTGGGCGGTGTGACGGTTGTGGCGAATGGAACACGCTTGCCGAGGAAACCGCACCCAGGGAGGTGCCGAAGGGGCTGAAGGCTGGCGGCGGACGCACCATCGAGCTTGTGGGACTGGACGGCATCAAGGACGGGCCCGACCGGATGGCGACCGGGATTACGGAGCTGGATCGGGTTTTGGGCGGCGGGCTGGTGGAAGGTTCCGCCGTTCTGATCGGCGGCGATCCCGGTATCGGCAAGTCGACCCTGGTGCTGCAGGCAGCGGCTGCCCTTGCCGCTCGAGGCCTGGAGATCGCCTATGTCAGCGGCGAGGAATCCACCGACCAGGTCCAGCTCAGAGCTGCCCGCCTCGGCCTGCAGCAATCGCCGCTGCGGCTTGCAGCCGCAACATCGGTCGGCGATATCATCCAGACGTTCGACGGAAAAAACGCTCCAGCCGTGCTGGTGATCGACAGCATCCAGACCATGTTCGTCGACAATATCGAGAGCGCTCCCGGTACGGTCACCCAGCTTCGCACGTCCGCTCATGAGTTGATCCGCTTCGCCAAGCGGCGAGGTACAGCTCTCTTTCTGATCGGCCATGTCACCAAGGACGGCCAGATCGCCGGGCCCAGGCTGCTTGAGCATATGGTCGATGCCGTCCTCTATTTCGAGGGCGAGCGCGGCCTGCAGTTCCGCATTCTGCGCGCGGTCAAGAACCGTTTCGGTGCAGCCAATGAGATCGGCGTGTTCGAGATGGCCGATGAGGGACTGGTCGAGGTGCCCAACCCGTCCGCCCTCTTTCTGTCGGAGCGCGAAGCCGGTGTCTCCGGTGCTGCGGTCTTTGCCGGCATGGAGGGATCGCGACCGCTCCTCGTCGAGGTTCAGGCTCTCGTCGGCAAAAGCCCGCCCGGATCGCCCAGAAGGACCGTGGTCGGCTGGGATGGGGCCAGGCTCGCCATGCTGCTCGCAGTTCTCGAAGCGCGCTGCGGGCTTGCTATTGGCGACCGCGACGTTTATTTGAACGTCGCCGGTGGCCTTCGGATCGTCGAGCCCGGTGCCGATCTTGCAGTGGCTGCAGCCCTGATGTCGTCCCTCCTGGATCGGCCCGTGCCTGCATCGACGGTGATTTTCGGTGAAGTCGGCCTTGCCGGCGAGGTTCGTGCCGTCGGTCATATGCAGGCGCGGATGAAGGAAGCACAAAAGCTCGGTTTCGATCGGGCGATCCTGCCGGCGCAGAGCCGTCGTTCCAGCCGTCGGGACAAGAGTGCTGATCAAGGCGCTCCGCTACAACAACACCATGTGAAACGCTTGAGCCAGCTGGTCGAGGTGTTCGGGAAAACCGGCGCTGGTGCATCGGCATGAGCGGACCGGCCAGGTCTGATCAAACTGATGCAAAACCAATGAGCTGGTGTGCCGACAATGAAAGCCCGTGAATGCGTCGGTACACTAAGCGGTAGGTTGATTGATGGAAGATATGTCCTTGACGGTCTTCGACATGGCCGTGCTTTTCGTGGTTGGTGTGTCTGCGCTTTTGGCCCTTGCCCGCGGCCTGGTTCGCGAGAGCCTCTCGATCGTGGTCTGGGTGATCGCGGCTGCGATCGCCTACATTGCCTTTCCCCATGTTCGCGATCCCATAGGTCAGTATATTTCCAATGTCTGGATCGGTGACGCGGCGGCCCTGATCGTCGTGTTCGTGGTGCCGCTGGTCTGCCTCAAGATCGTCGCCATGGTGATCGCCGACGCCATGCCCCGCGGCGTGTTCGGATCGGTCGATCACCTAATGGGCGCAGGCTATGGGCTTCTCCGCGGTGGTGCCGTGGTCAGTGTTGCCTATATCGGGCTCAGCCTGATCAATGAGCCGGAGAACCACCCCATCTGGATCCAGGACGCGCAGCTTCTTCCCTACGTCCAGGATGGTGCCGAACTCTTGGCAGGATGGGTGCCGGAGGACATATTGTCGGCAGAGACATGGGGTGATCTGCCGGATCGTGCCCTCGGCAGCGCGCCTGCATCGGCTGACACCTTGCCGGAAGCGGCCGCAGAGGCTATCGAGAGGCATCTCTCTGAGGAGCCGCCATTCGGCGTCGACTGACAAACAAAAAGGCTGGGTCCATCGATGACCAGGATTGGGCGATGACCACTATCTGGCAACGTGGCGCTGGTGACGACGATGAGCTGCATGAGGAATGCGGCGTCTTCGGCATTATCGGCGATGTCGAGGCTGCCGCACATACGGTGCTTGGCCTTCATGCCCTGCAGCACCGGGGCCAGGAAGGCGCTGGCATCGTCACCACGAACGGTGAAAGCTTCTACAGCCACCGGGCGCTCGGCCTAGTCGGGGACAATTTCAGCAGCGAGGATGTAATCGCCAACCTGCCCGGTTCGCTGGCGCTTGGACATAACCGCTATTCCACCTCCGGCGGGGACCGCATGCGGAACGTCCAGCCGCTCTTCGGCGACTTTGCGTTCGGCGGTTTTGCGCTTGCCCATAACGGCAATCTCACCAACGCCGTCAGCCTCCGTCAGCGCCTGGTCACTCGGGGCTGCCTGTTTCAGACCACCTCCGACACCGAGGTGATCATTCATCTGGTCGCCAAGTCGCGCAAGCCTAGCGTGGTAGACCGCCTGAGCGATGCGCTGCAGCATGTCCAGGGGGCCTATGCCCTGGTCGCGATGACGTCGGATATGCTGCTCGGCGTGCGTGACCCTTTGGGCGTCCGTCCCCTGGTCCTGGGCGAACTCGACGGCTCAATGATCCTGACGTCCGAAAGCTGCGCTCTCGATATCATGGGCGCCACCCTCATCCGTGATATCAAGCCCGGCGAGATGGTGATCATCACCAAGGACGGGGTTGAGAGCCGCCAGCTATTTGCGCCCCGACCTTCGCGTTTTTGCATCTTCGAATATGTCTATTTCGCACGACCCGACAGCATGGTCGAAGATGAAAGCGTGTATGAGGTTCGAAAGCGCATCGGTGCCGAACTTGCGGCCGAAAACGCCGCCCCGGCCGACATCGTTATTCCCGTGCCCGACAGCGGCGTGCCGGCAGCGATCGGTTACGCTCAAGCCGCTGGCTTGCCGTTCGAGCTGGGCATCATCCGCAACCATTATGTCGGCAGGACCTTCATCGAGCCCTCGGACAAGATCCGGCATTTCGGCGTCAAGCTGAAGCACAATGCCAACCGTGCGACGGTCGAAGGCAAGCGGGTCGTCCTGATTGACGACAGTATCGTTCGCGGCACCACGTCCACCAAGATCGTCAGCATGATCCGTCAGTCCGGTGCGAAGGAAGTGCATATGCGGATTGCAAGCCCGCCGACCGAATTTTCCTGCTACTATGGTGTCGATACGCCGGAACGCTCGGAGCTGCTCGCCGCCCAGAACAGCCTTGCCGAGATGGCCGGGATCATCGGCGTCGACAGCCTCGGGTTCTTGTCTCTCGACGGGCTCTATCGGGCGGTCGGCAGCGATGCAAGGAACGAGGCGGTGCCTCAGTTCTGTGATGCCTGCTTCAGCGGCGACTATCCGACCGAGCTGGAAGATGTCGGCAATGGCCAGGCGACGGATCAGTTGACCTTGATGCTTGAGGACGCTTAGCGTTGGGCCGCCTTGAAGGACGCCTTGCCCTGATCACCGGTGCCTCGCGCGGTTTCGGCGCCGCCCTTGCGGAGCGCTTCGCCAAGGAGGGCGCGAGGCTGATCCTGGTTGCGCGCACCACCGGCGGTCTCGAAGAAATCGACGACCGGGTCAGGGCGGCTGGCGGCGAAGCGACCTTGGTGCCGCAGGATCTAACCAACGGCGCTGCGATCGACGAGCTTGGCGGCGCCATCGCAAAACGCTTCGGGCATCTGGATATCCTCATTGGCAACGCCGCCGAACTTGCCCCATTGTCGCCACTTGCCCATACCGACCCGAAGGCCTTCGAGCAGTCGATGGCGCTTATCGCAACAACCAACTATCGTCTCATCCGTTCCTTCGATCCTTTGCTGCGCGCGTCAGACGCTGGAAGGGTGGTGTTCGTGACTGCCGATGTTGCCTCAAAGCCGAAGCCCTTCTGGGGTGCCTATGCGGCAGGCAAAGCGGCGCTCGAATCTCTTGTCCTGACCTATGCCGCTGAGACTGCGAGCACCGGCATCCGCGTGAACCTTTTCGACCCCGGGCCTATGCGCACACGCCTTCGCGCAAAAGCCTATCCGGGCGAGAACAAGGACGAGCTGCCATCGCCCATGAGCCGCACCGATTGGGTCGTCGACCTCGCCGAAGCTGCCTGCATGAGTCATGGTAAACGCGTATCGGCCTGATCTGGTTCAAGACATATTCTGTTCAGTTGCCCTAAAGGCGTTGGCTTGTGCCTTTGTCCCGGATTTTCTTGTTTCATCCGATCCGTTGGCCATAGGCCTGCCGAGGCTGAACATATGGTTGAGAATATCGATTCCCATCATCGCCTCGGTCTTCCGGATCTCCAGTTCACGGGATCGCAAGCCGGGGCCGATAATCCGTATGCAACAGGACCTTGTCGCTTCGACCAAGGCACGTCGATTGTAGCCTGATAATTTCTGCCAGGCCATGCGGCCTCGATCCTGGATCGCTTGGACATGGCGGTCCCTTTGGCGCAGCAGATCATCGGCCTTGGCGAGACCAAAACCTGCGCCTCGCGGCGGCACGATCACTTCCGGCAGAGGCAGGCTTGACGGGCGCTGAATGAAAAGCTGATACGTCGGATCACCCTTCGGCGTACACTTGCCGGCAACCATCCAATGATCCGCCACGTCGTCGGCAATCCAGATCCGAAGATCGCCATGCTGACGCAACTAGGCTTCATACTCAGGTCAGTTCTTCACCGCATAGCGGACCCTGGGGATATGGTGACGGCGGGCGGCGCTCTACTTATGCAAGATGAGCAGGCTATCTCGGATGGTGAGAGTAAACTCGAAAGCCTCTTTGCCATAGAGACGAATTTCATGCACCAATGCGTCACCTTACCCTCACCTTAAGGATTCCTGTGCTCAGTCATCCCTAAAGATCGAAAGGGCGAACCGCCATATGGGAATCCCATGAAGGCTACCCTGTTTCTGGGGTGTTATGAGGGAAAAGATTACAGAGGCTGATTATCGTTCACCTCCCCCTTGAAAGTGTAATTGTACATAACCACCTTGCGATTAAACCTGGAGTAGGACGGCAGCAATAGTCACTCGATGGCTGACAACAAATTAAGACAGCTCGCCCTTCAGTTGGTATTTGCCATTTTTTGCAAGACGTTATCGGGAATAGGACTGGTTTCTTGAGCCTTGAACACGTAAAAGACTCCTTCGCGCCACGAGATCGACAGCCGCCAGACAGGAGACAAGGCGTGCAGTTCTGTACGTCAAAAACTATGCCGTTAAGTCGCCGCCATTTTCTTGGCCTGTCGGCAGTTGGCTCCTTTGCACTGGCTTCTACCTCCCATGCCCTTTCACTGAGCTACCCGTCGATGGCGGCACGCGAGCTTCATTTTTACAATTTGCATACGAAGGAGACGCTCAAGGCAGTCTACTGGCGCGACGGTGCCTATCTGCCCGAAGGCCTTGCGCAGATCAGCTATCATCTAAGGGATTTTCGAACTGGGGGTATCAAACCGATTGATCCCACGCTCTTGAATATCGTGCATCACCTGCGCAGCAACATTGATGTCAGCGGGCCGATCAACGTTATCTCCGGCTACAGAACACCGGCCACCAATGCGATGCTGGCTGCCCGAAGCGAGAAAGTTTCGCCGAACAGCTTCCATATGCGCGGACAGGCCATCGACATAAGGCTTCCGGGGATATCGACAGTTGGCATCCGGGACGTGGCTCTTTCGATGTCGAAAGGCGGGGTCGGCTACTATCCCGAATCGGATTTCATTCACCTCGATACCGGCCCCATCCGCGCATGGTAGGACAGCAGATCGGTCGCCCGCGCATTCGATCGGTGCGTGTCAATTCAGTCACAAAAGAAACTCGCAGGTGAGTGGCACCCGTTTAGGGCTGTTGCTGTCCCGACGTCTGGCATAACATCAGCCGGCTTTAGATCGGATACCATCAAACGAGGTGCGTATGACTGGTTTTGCAAGACATCTTCAAGCCGGCGCTTTGGCTGTTAGTCTCGCCGCGATGCTTTCGGCTTGTTCATCATCGTCGGATGCTGCCAAGAAGCGCGCAGCGGAACAGGCCGCTCAGGCCGCTGCCGAGGAGACGCTTACCAAGACAACGGCAGCCGCAGACCGCGCCGCCGAGGCTGCCGACCGGGCAGCAGCCGCTGCTCAGCGAGCGGAAGATGCTGCTGCATCAGCCGCCGATTCGGCCGAAAAATCGAACAGGATCGCCCAGGAAGGCTTGCGCAAATAGCTCCAAAGCGCATCTTGAATAGATCCTTATCCAAAAGATACGCTCAACCTCTTGATTTTCCACGCGCTTCCCTTTCAGACAGCAAGGGTGGGTGCCCGCTAGGAACGGGGTTTGAGCAAGTTCTGCAGGGCTCATTGGACAGTCGGCTGTCCAAAGTTTGCGGCTATCCGCATGCTGTAGTTTTTGACTATCGGTCGCGTACCGGGGTCTCTAATATCGGAATAGATTGATGTGATCTGCCTTTCCCTCAGTCAATGGCCTCGAAGACTTTGGCTGAGGGAGGGGAAGTTCGGCCCGTTGCCGAGAATGTTAATCATTGCACCCTTTGAAGTCGGGCTACGCTTGGATTAGGCGATGGTCCGGAACGACCGGGAGTCTCGTTCTAACGTGTGACCCGTACAGGGTAGCCACGCCGCTCGATCGTTGCCCGCCGGATGCCACTCCAATCAAGGCGGCCGCGATGCTCGCCCGCAACCGCGTTGATCTGATCGACCACGCTGCTGTCCAAGAGCCTATCGAAGTCTCCTTTCGCTTCGAGCTGGTCAGCCTGCTGCTGGGTGGGATGTGCTTCCATATAGAGCTCGTCCCCGATCCAGCCGAATTTGATCGGCTGATCGATCACCGTGACCTTGGTGTCGATTTTGACCATTTCGAAAAGCGCTTCCACATCTTCAGGATACATTCGGACACATCCGCTGCTCACACGACGCCCGACGCCCCAGGGCTTGTTGGTCCCATGGATCAGATATTGCGGCCAGCCCAAATACATTGCCCGCGAGCCCAGAGGATTCTCCGGCCCAGCAGGAACGACTTCCGGAAGCTCCGGATCTTCCCGCCGCATGCGCTTTGTTGGACGCCAGCTTGGATCGACGCGTTTAGCGGTGACTTTGGTTACGCCCGTCGGCGTTCCCAGCCCGTCCCGCCCGATGCCGATCGGAAAGGATCGCGGTGCGGCCCCCTTTTCCTCGAAGTAATAGAGGCGCATGTCGGCAAGGTTGATGATGATCCCTTCGGGCTCGGCGTCGTCGAGATTGGGCATCAGATGGATCGTCGGCAGGACGACATCCGTACCATCCCCAGGAACCCATGGATCGGTGCCTGGATTGGCTGCAACCATTTCGACATAGCCAAGCTTGTGCTGCCGTGCGAGGTCGAGCAGCGTGTCGTCATAGCTTGCTTGATAGCTCGATGTCTCGCGCAGATCTCCCTGCGCATCGAGGAGCGCGTCCAGGTTGCACCCACTCGAAAACCAAACGCCTACCAAGCACATTGCCACCGTCGGGTGTCTTTTGGTCCAGGGGAGATCTCGGTCGTCCATCACCATCTCGTTAATTGTTTTTCATCCCATGCCTGCTTGCCAATGCGGTCCAGCAATTTACACTGCATCCGGCTTCAACAAGGGTGCAACGGACGAATGTTAGCGTTTCCAGCCAATCTTGCCCACAAGGCACGTCTGGTTTTCAGTCTCATTCTGTTGGTTGTGATCTTGGCTCCGCAGCCGCCCGCATTGGCCCAACTTCCCTACATTGCCCAAAGCAAGGTCGACCTGGTCGTGATCTACAAGCGCGATCGTCTTCTCCAGCTCAAAAGCAACGGACATGTGATTCGCAGTTTCAATGTGGCCTTGGGCCCGGAGCCGGAAGGGCACAAACGCATCGAAGGCGATGGCCGCACGCCCGAGGGCGTCTATACGCTGGATTGGCGCAACTCTTCTAGTCAGTTTTATCGATCAATGCA
The DNA here is from genome assembly GCA_965204405.1 of Geminicoccaceae bacterium. Classification (GTDB taxonomy): domain Bacteria; phylum Pseudomonadota; class Alphaproteobacteria; order Geminicoccales; family Geminicoccaceae; genus JANQPX01. The sequence continues at coordinate 18,518 of CBDBEN010000005.1, read as the reverse complement.
TGTGTCATATCCGAAGGAAGAAGATCAGGAGACCGCCAGGCGCTGGGGCAAGACACCAGGCGGCATGATCATGATCCACGGCCTACCCAATGGCAGAGGGGCCGATGCGGTCGGCCATCCGAGCAATGATTGGACCAATGGCTGCATTGCCGTCACCAATAAGGAAATGGATGATATCTGGTCGCTCGTCGATGATGGCACGACGATCATCATTTTCCCCTAAACGAAGCCCGTCATGATGGGAACGCATCTGGCCGCTTTCGCGCCAGTTGCTACAATCAGTGTCAGCGCCGTTTACGGATAGGCTCGTTAGGCAGTGGTTTTTTCTAATAGGGCAGGCTTCTGCCTGTTCCTAGTTTTATGACTGAAACCGAAGATTTCTTCGGCATCCTCAGAAAATGGCTGCATACCGTCGATCTTGGCGAAGGCAGAGGGAACCAAGTGATGTGTTCATACCACTAGTGGATCAGTTCTAACGCTTGATGCCCACGATTGACGGCGGCGATGATACGATCTGGGTCGGCGGTCCAGACGAAGGGTTTGGGGTCGTCATTGTGCTCCTCGAGGAAGCGTTTGATGGCAGCCTGGAGGTTGACGATCGAATGGAAGACGCCACGTTTCAGCCGGCGCTTGGTGAGCTTGGCGAAGAAGCTTTCGACCGCATTGAGCCAGGAGCAGGAGGTCGGCGTGAAATGGAAGGCGAAGCGCGGGTGACGCGTTAGCCAGGCCATGACCTTGGGATGCTTGTGGGTGGCATAGTTGTCGAGAATGACATGGACCACCTTGCCGGCCGGTACCTTCGCCTCGATGGCATTGAGAAAGCGGATAAACTCTTGATGGCGGTGTCGCTGCATGCATTGCCCAATGACCTTGCCTTCGAGTACGTCGAGGGCGGCAAACAAGGTCGTGGTGCCGTTGCGCTTGTAGTCGTGGGTGAGCGTGCCGCAGCGTCCGGGCTTTATCGGCAGACCCGTCTGGGTGCGGTCGAGCGCTTGGATCTGCGATTTCTCGTCGACCGAAAGCACGATGGCATGGGCTGGCGGATCAACATAAAGCCCGACGATATCCTGCAGCTTGGCGACAAACTGCGGATCGCGCGACAGCTTGAAGGTTCTGATGCGGTGCGGCTGAAGCTTGTGCGCCCGCCAGATCCGCTGAACCGAGCTGATGCTGATCCCGACCTCCTTGGCCATGGCCGCTGCGGTCCAATGGGTGACTTCGCCCGGCGGCTCCTCCCTGGTTCGTTCCACCACCCGATCGATGACCGACTGCGCCAAGGCCGGAATGCGCGACGGTCGCGTCTTATCGCGCAACAGTCCGTCGACCCCGGCCTGCATAAACCGCTCCTGCCAACGCCAGACCGACGGTTTCGACTTGCCGGTCCGTCGCATGATCTCGACCGTGCCCAGGCCATCCGCAGTCATCAGGATGATAGACGCCCGCCAAACATGTTTCTGCGCGCTGTTCCGGTCCGCCACGATCGCTGCCAAACACGCACGATCAGCCGAACTCACGTCAATTTGGATCCCTTTTCGCATGTCGCCAAAATCGCACAGCTGATCTCAAAAGGGAATCCTATGTTAGACCTGATCCACTAGCGTCCCCAATCCTGTGCCAGAGCATAATTCAATTGTATCACGAGTACTGTTACATGTCTAAAAAGGAAATGCCGTTCCATAACTGCGAAAAATGTGTTAGCCTTACAAGAATTAACTTACTTTAGTGGCTTTTTACTATGTATATAGACAAACTTGTATTGGAAAATTATGGACCGTGCAGATTCATTAGTTGCGAATTTCCATTCAATGATAATGAGACGCCAAAGCCACTACTTCTTGTTGGGCAGAACGGATCAGGAAAAAGCTTATTCATATCCAATATCATCAATTACTTATTTACTATAAAGCAACAGTTGTATGAAAATACCGAAGTAAAAAAAAGGTAAAGTATATAAATCTAGAAATCCTTCCTATATAACCAGCGGCAAGGATTTTTCCTACTCATCGATCGAATTCAAAGGAGGCCCGCATTTATATGAATGGGTTCTCAATCGAAACCGCGAAGATTTTGAAAACGCATTACAATATACGTCCATATACAGTAACTGGTACAAAATACCTGCCGATCAGAGCTCGCTGATTCATTTGGAGAACAGAGGGGGTAAAAGGCTACTTAGCCAAGCTATAGACAGTCAGTGCGTTTTATACTTTCCTGCGAACCGATTTGAGGAGCCAGCTTGGCTCAATGATGAAGGTATCATTCAAAAACTTGAGCATACTGACAAAGAGAGAATGATTGATGAAAGCAATCGGAATATTATCTGCTCTTCGCCGCTAAGAGAAAATCAAAATTGGCTCTATGATCTTGTTATCGATAGAGAGATTTACGAGACGAAAAAGCAGCAAATCCCGGTTCATGTACAAAACCAACTAACGGTTCTCAATTGTATTACAGAGCAATCTGGAACGGCTACGACGGCATATGGTCAAGCACTAAAAATCCTTCGACTAATCATTAATGATGATGAAGGTATTCGATTTGGAATTGGACCTCGACATAACAGACAACTTTCTGTGATAAGAGGCAATGATGTAGTCGTTCCTAATATATTCCAAATGTCATCTGGGCAGACATGCCTGTTGAATTTGTTTATTTCTATATTACGAGATTTTGATCTTACAAATAAAGAAATGACAAATTTAGAAGATATAGAAGGAATAGTTATCATTGACGAAATAGAAATGCATCTTCACTCTTTTCATCAACATAACATTTTGCCAGAGTTAATTAAATTATTCCCACGCATTCAGTTTATCATTGCGACACATTCACCGTTATTTCTTATGGGAATGGAAAAAGTTCTTGGTTCAGATGGCATCGAAATAATTGAGATGCCAACAGGAGAGCCTATAACAACAGAAAAATTTTCTGAATTCGAAGATGCCTATTTGTCATTTCAGCAGACAGGAAAATATAAAAGTGACCTTGAAGAAGCGATTTTTCAATCAAAACGTCCTACTCTTGTTGTAGAGGGTGACTATGATGTGAGGTATCTACGAAGGGCAGCCGAGCTGTTAGGCAGAGAAGATATATTTGAAAAAGTTGACATTAAAGATGGAGGTGGTTTTGGAGGACTAGATAAAATCTGGAAGATTATGGATAAAAAGCCATCAGAGTTTTTACAACAAAAGATGATATTGCTGTACGACTGTGACATGTCCAAGGCTGAGGATTCTAGAGGGAATGTCGTAAAGGGATGCATGCAGACGATAGAAAATAATCCAATTAAGAAAGGTGTGGAGAATTTATTTGGCAAAGGCCTTCTTGATAGGGCAATAAGCCAGAAAGCAGACTTAATAGATGTGTATGAGGCGTAACGCGTAAAAATCAGAGGTGTAGAAACTGAAAACCCCGAAAAATGGGAAGTCAATAAGGACGAAAAGAATAATTTGTGCAATTGGATTTGTGAAAATGCAACAGAAGATGAATTTCAAAATTTTGGCCCAATATTTGATTGGATTGAGAGCCATTTGTAACGACCGATAATCTAATCTTATTCTACCCCGCTTTTATTTTTGCCATGCGCTTTCCTTTTGGAGCAACCTTCTCAGGTCATGGGCTCTTTCAGATCAAACTTCACATTTTCAAGATAGCTGTCCCAGTCTTCCAATATGTCAAACGGCGAGTTCGAACTTTGTCCTTCAAGGTGCGCCAATCTTTTCAATAGGTTAAGACAAATTCTCTGAAAGTTTAAACCACACGTGTCGCCACGCGGCATTATTTTATGTTTCATCAGGCATCACCCGGGATAGTACTCTCAGGCTATCCACCTTTAGAACTGGTACACATTCGCCGCGCGCATTCACGAAATAAGGTTGTCTCGCATCGTCCAGCGGCATTTTTGGCGAACTATCCGCGCATCGATAGCTTCGATCACCGGCACTAGAGCATTTTCCGATCATTCGCGGTCATATCCAGCAGCGGCGAAGTAGTTTTCGCATTCTGTCGGGGTGAACAGTTCGATAGCCTCTGCGATAGCGTTCCAGAGATCATCAACGGTTCATGCTGCGGTCTTTTTGAGGAAGGCTTTGAACTTCGAGAAGGCCATTTCGATCGGGTTGAAGTCAGGACTGTAGGGCGGCAGGAAGCGAAGTTCTGCCCCGGTGCGTTCGATGGCCTGGCGTATGGCGGCCGGTTTGTGAGCGGGCAGATTGTCCATCACGACGATGTCGCCGGCTGAGAGCGTAGGTGCCAGGACCTGCTCGACATAAGCGAGGAAAGCCGTGCCGTGCATGGCACCATCGAGGATCATCAGCGCGGTCATGCCTTCCAGACGCAACGCGCCGACGAAGGTCGTGGTTTTCCAATGACCGTGCGGCACGGGTGCCCGGCAGCGTTCACCACGCGGCGAACGCCCATAGAGCCTGGCCATCTTGGTCGACGCCCCTGTTTCATCGATGAACACCAGCCTCTCCGGCTCGGATTCGATCTGGGTGTCGAACCAGGTCTGCCGCCGGCGCAAGACATCAGGCCTTTGCTGTTCGGTGGCGTGCGCCGTTTTTTTTATAGGTCATGTCGTGGCGATCCAGGAGATGCCAGATGGTGCTCTTGGCGACCTTCACGCCATAGGTTTCGTCGAGATGCGAGGCCAGTTGAGACAGGGGCAGGTCCTTGGTCTCACGGACCAGCACCACGATCTCGTCGGCATGAGCTTCGAGCTGATGCGAGCGATTGTCGCCGCCTCGAGCGCGTGGGCGAACGCTGCCAGTCCGTCGTTTTTGATCGACCCACTTTATCGCGGTCGAAGGCGCAACCCTGAAAAGCTTCGCCGCCGACCGTCGCGACATTCCGCCTTCAACAGCCGATATCAGCCGTTCGCGCAAATCCATCGAAAGAGATTTCGCCATACAGGCTGGCCTCCTCAACCAGCCCATATCTTGAATCACATCAGTGCTGAATTTGGAATCCCTCGCGATTCCATATGGTTAAAAAATACTCTAGACGACGATCGGCCATGTCTCGCTTTTCGATCAATCGACGATAGACCTTCTGGCTCATGCCTTTGGGCCGGCCGCCCTTCACCAAGGCATTGATTCGGCGTAGCTGGGCCATAATCCGCGCGCACTTGTCGATCAACGGATTACCGGACAATGCGCTCGATCGATAAGCAAAGCCGGCACATTTATGACACATCCAACTGTCACGGCTATCGAAGAGTATGGCACACCGGGTTTCACAGCCCCCACACATCCAATAGGCTTAGCCCGAAGGGTTCTGTCAGATCTCAGTCCATTAGGTTTAAGCGTGCAGCGCAGGATGCCTTGATTTGCTGATTATGCTGCTTGGGGATGCTCATTGCCAGAGCGAACTGGCGACGATGATGGCGCCGTTGGCGGGACAGGGAGACAAGCTGCTTGCAGCGCTGCCTCGCACGATAGGCGTTGTGTAACTCGTCACGCGGTCGGGCACACTGTCCACCGTCGCCAAGGCCGAGGCGAAAAATGCCTTGGCGGCCGCCATGTCGCGGGTCTCGCTCAAGCGAACGTCGATCAGACGACCCTCGCGGTCAATCGCCCGATACAGATAGCATCAGCGGCCTTTCACTTTGATGTATGTCTCATCGACATACCAGCTGGACACCTCCAGTAACCCGGCCTTCGTCGCCGATTTGGGCGACGTATCGTTTTGACGTCGTGCCGCCGGCTGATCTGGAGGTCTTATCAGTCAGCCATCCCGCTTTCCCTTTCAAGCAGACGCAGTTCGCCCCTGCCAATATCGCCATCGGCCGAGATTGTAAGCGATATTGGCCATGATGATCGTTGCCTCGGCGCGCTTGATGCCGAGGCTGCGGATGGCGAGGTTCATCCGGCCCTTTTGATGTGCGAAGACATGCTCAACCCGGGCTCGAACCTTGGACCTTTTGGAGTTGGCCTTAGCCGTGCGCTTCGGCATCGATTTGCCTTTCGGCTTTCGTCGATGGATCTGACTGGTCTTGCCGGCGCCGGCGAGAAAGTTCTCATTGGCCTTTGATCGGTAGGCCGTATCGGCCCAAACCGATGACGCCGTGTTGGTGCGATCGATCAGACCTTCTCGCAACCGAGCCCCATCATGCGCCGCCGCATTCGTGATCACCTGACAGCGGATGAAGCCATGACGGGCATCGATGCTGATATGCGACTTGTAGCCGAACGCCGGGATGGCGATGTCAGGCTGCACCTTGCCGTCGGCCTCGACCTTGCCTTGCGTAATCTTCATCGTCCAGCGAGCATCCGTGTCCTTTTGCGCAGCTTTCGAAAGCTGACCAGGCCAGATCTCGTCGGCTGATTTCCCGGCCTTGATCGCTTCTTTCTCATTCTTGGTGTTCCGTTGCCTCGGCGCTGCGACCAGGCTCGCATCGACGATCTGTCCCGACATCGGCAAATAGCCGGCGTCTTTGATCGCTTGGTCCAATCGCTCGAACAAAAGCGTGAGAGCACCCTTGGCAATCAAGGCTTCGCGAAAATCCCAAAGCGTGTTCGCATCCGGCACCGGATCGACGATCGTCAGCCCGCAAAATCGCACCCAGGACAGACGATCGCGCACCAGATGCTCGGCCTGCTCGAAGCTCAGACCATGCTGCGCCTGCAGATAAAGCATCTTGAGCTTCAACACCGCATCGAACGGCGGACGCCACCCTTGGAACGATCACCCGCGTCCAACGCCTCATCCAAAACCGGCCGGAAGAGCTCGAAATCGATAAGCTCCAAAAGCTTCTCTAGTGGATCGCCCTGTACCGATAACTCGCGAAGCCGATCTTCGACGCTCCAAAATCCTGGTTGCTTCGGCAAAAGTCACCCCCCTCGAATTCCGAGGCGGCATCTTACCAAAACGTCACCAGGTCGTCAGGTTTCCGGAGGTGTCCAGCTGATGAAGCCGCTTGACCCGACCATTGGTCTAGGGATGGTTAGGCTTAGTGCAGGCAATGATCGATGTCGTTCTGCGCGCAGGTATGGTCGAAGAAGTGAGCGCGGAACACGACAGCTGCTCCACTGAACGGACCGAGGCTCATCGTCTCCTGCACGACAAGCGCCAAACCGTCGATGCCCTTCCTGAAGTCTGTCTGGCGCGTCGCCACATAGATGCGCTATCCGCCCGCCGGAGAGATCATCGTGATGCCGCGCGGATCGTTCTCGTCAATTGCACTTCGTCGATGTCGGCTGACACTCGCAGGGTCACACCATCGACTATCAACTCGATCTTTCCCGGCTTGGGGTGTGACACCGCGCTTTTTTTTCGGGCGACGTGAAGGACGTGTAGACTTCGGTTCAACACGAGCGCCGCGAACAACGGCTCCTGGGCCGTCTCGGCACGTAAAGCTAGAGCCCACTTCTTCCGCCAATCGTAGACCTGCCAACGCGTTACCTCTTGATGGCACGCAACATCGACAACACGCATACCAGGCACCAGGCACCAGGCTCTCCGCCGCGATCCGAAACCGCCGGTCAGAATGCTCCTCGAGTATCCCCACCCTGCCAACAAAGCCATCCGTCAAGCTGTCCAAAGAGACGTCCAATCCTGTCTCATCTCAACAGGACGTCTCACACAAACAGCGTCGGTCTAGCTATCAGGGGTGCGGCCAAGGTTTGGACGCTGATCGAGATCCTCCAAGTGAAATACTTGAACAACATCGTTGATCAGGATCACCGATTCATCAAGAGGCTCACTGAGCTCATGAAGGGCTTCAAGGTATTCTATTCGGCATAGGCGAGTTTCAGGTTATCAAGGTCGCCCATATCATCCAAAATGTCAGTTCGACCAAGCAGATCTAACGGCCTTCAAGCAATTCGCGACGCTCGTTGGATAATTGTATCCTGGTGATAGGCCGCTTCTGTCCAGTTTCAAATTTGTGACAGAACCGGCAGCGCCGCACCAAAGATCGACTGTTAGTTGGAGGCTTCGTATAAGCGGGCTAGGTGCGCAGGGTGCAATGCTGGTCAGCGGCTCGGGTGAGCCAGCGACGACCTCGCTTGGTGATCCGGTTTAGGTGGGCCCTCATAGAGCAATAGGGCATAGAGAAGAGGCTTTGGTACGTTATCTTAAGCCACGAGCCTCTTCTTTTTGATGGGTAGATGTTCTGCCTGAATTCTGTGTAAAAGGAGAGGTAGGTTCGTCAAATAGCAACCTGCATTGAAACTATCTCCCAGGATCGGAAAAGAGGCTATGATTCCCGGATTTTCATCCAAGCGACGCTTTGCCGATCTTTCGGAGCAGGAGGTTCTCGCTCTTGCAATTTCGGCTGAGGAGGATGATGCGCGGATCTATCTGACCTACGCTCAGCATCTGCGCGCTGAGTTTCCGCAAAGTGCCAAAGTCTTTGAAGGCATGGCAAAGGAAGAGGAAACTCATCGCCAGATGCTTATCGATTTGCACCGGCAGCGCTTTGGCGAGGTGATTCCGCTGATTCGCCGCGAGCACGTTGCTGGCTTCTACCATCGAAAGCCGACATGGCTGATGCAGAATCTAGGCGTCGAGCGTATTCGCGAAGAAGCCGCCGACATGGAGCGTGCCGCCCATCATTTTTATCTCAAGGCGGCCCAGCACACGACCGATGCCGGCACCAGGAAGCTTCTTGGTGAATTGGCGTTGGCCGAGGCCGGCCATGAGAAGGCGGCTGACCGGCTGGAAAGCGAGCATCTCGGCGTTGAGGTGCTGGATGAAGAAAACAAGGCGGCACATCGCCAATTCATTTTGACTTGGGTTCAGCCGGGACTTGCCGGTCTGATGGATGGTTCGGTGTCGACATTGGCTCCGATCTTTGCTGCCGCCTTCGCCACCGGTGATACTTGGCAGACGTTTCTGGTTGGCTTGGCCGCCTCCGTCGGGGCAGGGATCTCGATGGGCTTTACCGAAGCGGCTTCTGACGACGGTGAGCTTTCCGGTCGCGGCTCGCCTATCAAGCGTGGTATCGCTTCAGGTGTCATGACCACGGTCGGTGGGCTCGGCCATGCTCTGCCTTATCTGATCCCTGACTTCAATACGGCGACCACGCTTGCCATCATCATCGTGTTCTTTGAACTATGGGCGATTGCCTGGATCCAGAACAAATATATGGACACACCGTTTTTTCGTGCCGCATTCCAGGTGGTGCTCGGCGGTGCCTTGGTGTTTGCGGCCGGTATTCTTATTGGCAATGCCTAGCGGTGTGGCCATATCATTCGTTTCCCACCACAGCGGCAGAAAGTACCGAGAAATAGAGAGCACTTTCTGATCGAACAGAATCCGCCGCCCCTCCCAACCACCCGCAAAATTCCGACCATATCGGGTGTTTGAGAGGGAGAGCAGGCAGGCTGGTGACTTTATAAGATCAATTCTTGGGGGTATGCGCACTCCTCTCGATGAGGCTGGCCGATACAGAGCATCTAACCTGCCGCCGGCATGTTCATTCTCGGCCGTAGAGCTCTCCGCCTCCACACTAAGCACTTTAGTGCCGATTTTGTTGATTTAGTCGTTTGTTCTTGAGTGACCTTCGCCCGACGTGGGGTGAAGTCGAGGTGTTGGTGCCGGGCTGTTGCCCGGTTTGTTACTTCTCAGTGTCGATGATCGCTCATGTCTCCTTTCTTGTTACGCCAAAGCTGCAGTTGGTTCGAGTTTCGGTCTGAGCTTGGCGAGTTTTCGAAGGTTCTCGGCGGTTGGGGGCGAGGAGGAATTCATCACTGGCGCCGCGAGGCCCTCGTAAACGCAACCGACCATCTCGGATGCACCATAGGCGTTGTCGCCAGCGCGATGCTCGGGGTAGAGGTCAAAGCGATCCATCCCTCGCTCGATCATGGTCCGGGCAGCGCCGACCTCGGCCTGGCGGATGGCACGAGACGCCTCGATATCCACGATAATGGCCCTAGCTGGCGCTTGCCGCCGGCTAGCCCAAGCGCAATGTCGGTGTCGATCAGATAGTTAGTCGCATAAGCGAAGAATGCGGCCCCCCGCAGGGCGCCGGTCCACTGAGCAGCAGGATCGGAGGGCGAAATGAACTTCGGTGTCACCTCGCTTGCCGCGCCAAAGGCGGCATCGTCGAGTGTCGAGAGGTAATCCTTCACCGCCTGCAGCACATCCGGAGGAAGATCCGCTGGGTCCCATTCATCGCTCGGAATGGAGCGCCACTTGTTGGCATCGGCCTGGATCAAGCTCGCATCGACGGCAAAGCCTTCGCCACCCACAAGTCCTTCGTCGATACAGCGCTGCACCACACTCTCGAACACACGCCAGAGAAGATCACTCTCATGAAAACAGCCATGGCGGTTGCACGAAAACGTCGAATGGTCCGGGACTTTCCCGTCCAGACCAAGACCACAAAACCACCGATAGGCGAGGTTCAGATGAACCTCCTCGCATAACCTTCGTTCGGAACGGATACCGAGACAATAACCGATGATCAGCATGCGGATCATCAGCTCAGGATCGATCGAAGGCCGACCGATCGAGCTATAATAAGGCTTCAAGTCCCGTCTGATGCCCTCAAGGTCGACAAAGATATCGATCTGACGAAGCAGGTGATTGTCCGGAACGTGCTCATCAAGGCAAAAATCGTAAAAGAGACGCGCCGGTGACGCCTACGCTTCGCAAGAAGATCGGATAGAGCAGCCCAAAAGTGCGCGGCATCTGGCTTTTAGACTCCCACCCGTTCTGGGGTCACGACGACATCGAATGAAGTTCCTGCAGCAATCATGGCGCGCTTGAACAAAGCGTCATCGATATAGCTCAGCACGCCCCGCACGAAACCATCTGATCTGAGCGTGTTTAGAGCGCCGATGCAGTCGAGAAAGGCAAGATACTTCTCAGCAATACGCCCGAACGTCTCCCGTAGATGTTGGTTTGGTTCATGACCGAATGCTGTGGCGACGGCATCATACGTCTGCATAAGGATTTCAGGATATCGCAGTACTGGCCTTTGGGGCTGAATCGGTTGGCGAACGCGGTTCTAAATGTCGAGGAGTTCTGCTTTTGAGGCCTCTAAATTGACACCAGTGACCCAGTCGTGAAGAAAGTCAGTAATCTCCGGCTCCCACTTGAGAATGGTGCCATAAACATCGAACGTAAGTGCATCAAAATCGCTGCCTTATAGCACCGTTTCCGCCATCAGTTTCCTCAGGCGAGATCCTCTCCAACCTACGACGGAGTTCAGTCACCATATCCAGCGGGCAGAGACAGCTCTTAAATGCTTCTGCACCGGTCTTTGTGGTAACCGGCGACCTGGCAAAGCCAGCCGGTCTGCAGACGAAGTTGCTCGAAAGCGGTTTGGAAACCGGCTCTTTGTTGTCTTGTGGTCTCCAGATCCCGCTGTGCTGCAGCCAAGGCCTGCTTGTGCTTGCTTGATGGTAGCGAGCCTGGTCTCAAGCGCCGCAACCTGATTTTGGAGCCGGTTGCGCGCCTCCACACTCACTACTATCTCGATATCGAGTGAGGTGAGCTGCTGCTCAAGTTCTGCCCGCTCGCGTTCCGACCCGGAAACCTAGCATTGCGCTCCGCGAGGTTCCGCGCTGCCCCGCGGCGTAGGTCGCCCTCAAGCGTTGCATGAGTAAGAGCTTCTCTTTCTGCAAAATCAATCTATAATGTATTTTATATCGGACTTTATCTACTTATGTGCGATATAGTGGTATGACTTTCGATCAAGTGGAAGAGCTTCTCAAGTTCCTCGATCCAATTTTCGCCATTTTCCAATTGGCTTCGCCGATTTTGATGCTCTGCCTTGCGCTTTGCCTCTACTTTGTAGCGAAGTCGAACAATGCTTTTCAACATGTCGAACCATCGCAACGCCGTCATGCTCCCGGCATTGCCGAAGATTCGGCCTCCTTCAAACATGAATCTGCAAAACCAAAACCGTGGTTTCGCACCAATATGGCTTTAGGCATTGCATTTTGTGTGTCGCTGACCGCTGGCACTATCGGCATGATAGGTGAGGCTAAAAATTTTTTTCGTGGTGACCGGACTCCGGCACTCTACAAGAGCCCAGACATCGTGAAATTTGAGCAATTCATGAACAATGCCAATACCCACCTGGCTAGAGACGACAAGGCAAACGCAAAAATGCTCTACATGGATGCGCTCAATCTCAAGCAAATCCCTCTGATCAACGCCGCCGAGCCCATGAACGGTGTGGCCAAGATTTTGATCGACGAAGATCGGTTCGATGCCGCCGAACCCTTGGCCTTTATCGCCGCTCGCCTGCGTTCGCGGGATCCGGACTACGTGAACACCTATGCGACGATCCCGATCGAGAAGTGCCGATTGCCAGAAGCGCTGGACATTTTGAAAGGGTTAGAACTCGATCAGGACTTCGAGTAGCGCAGGCTCCTCGAACTCGCCGAGGCGAATACCAGCGCCTGCGCTACTGCTCCGCCAGCTCAATAGAAATCACATTTCGAGATGATTCGCCTGCGTTCAACGGTTTTACTCCTGATCAGTCTCGTTTGCCTGGCTTGTCCCGTGCAAGCGGCGAGCAATCTCTTTGGCAAGAGCTACGCGCTGGTCGTCGGCATCGATGACTATGCAAACCAAGCCTGGCCATCGCTGGGCTACGGCAAAAAGGATGCAAGGGCGATCGAAGCGTTTCTCGAAACCCAAGGCTATGAGATCACCACGCTCTGCGGCGAAGAGGCGACACGAGAAAACATCCTTTGGGCATTAGGCGGGGAGATCGCTCCAAAACTGACAGGCCGCGATCGCGTCATGGTTTTCTTCTCCGGCCACGGCGAAACACGGGAAGTCGGATGGCGCGATTATGGCCACATTATTCCCTATGATGGCACAGATGATTTCCCGTCCTGGATCTCCATGGCGGAGATGCGGGAGCTGTCGGAGCAAATGCTGAAAGCCCGCCATCAGCTGTTTATCTTTGATTCCTGCTATGGTGGCAGCATCGGCAGAAAGGCTGGTGAGCCTCAAGCGAAGACCCATCCGCGCTATATCGAAAAGGTATCCGCCAATCGGGCCCGCCAATTTCTGACGGCAGGCGGGAAACATGAACAGGTGCTAGCGGGCGGTCCCCACGGCTATAGCTATTTTACAGGCTATCTCATGGAGGCGCTGAACGGCAAAGGCGACCTCAATGAAGACAGCTATGTCACCATGACGGAACTTGCGAGTTATCTACTTCCGGCTGCGAGCAATTGGAATCACACCCCGAGATGGGGTGTCATGCCGGAACATGAGCAGGGCGAGTATTGGTTCCGTGTTCCCGGCAAACAGAATGTCGCTCTGCTATCTCCAGTTTCGCCAGAGTCGGTTTCATCAGCCTGGACCTTTAAGGGCAAGCCGGAGGCTGAGGCCACTGAACCCGAGACCTTGACGCATCCGCAGGGCCCGATTGACAACCTCTTGCTTATCGATGACGTCGGACCTGCCTATCAAGCTGAGCTTCACGAGCTAGGAATTTTCCACTTTTGGCAGATCGCCAATTGGACGCCAGGCAATCTTCGCTGGATCCAGGAGAATACCATCAAGATCAAGGGTCGCGCCAAGCCCAGCTGGATCGAGGAATCCCGACGCCTCATGCAAGAAGCTGAGCGAAATACGTGAGCGACTTCCTAGGTTGGAAGTATGAATCGTGGACGCGAGGGCATAGACCCAGTTAACAGACTTTCGCTCTATTGCACAGTTGTGCAGGCCGATCATCACTATGTCCACCAAACACAAGAACATCCGGGCTAATTTCAATGTCATGGATTTCACCCTCTCCAGCATCGACATGGACCGGATCGACGGGATGATGAGCACCAACGACCGGGTGATCTCATTCAAAGAAGCCCCCCTGGGCACCGCTCTGGGTTAGGCCCACACCGCGCGAAAGCCACCCGGCAAGAGCAGGGAGTAGCGGGTCCGATGCGCTTTTCGGGCAGGTCTGGGGCGAATCCGGCCCCGACGTATACGCCATTGACTGCTCTGGCACCAAACCGTTGACCGGCCAAACATCATATGTTTAATATTATCTTATGACCGAGATGCTCTATTATGATCTGAAGGAAACCTCCGGCCTCGCGCCCAGCCTTGCGACTCAGATTGCGCGGGAAATCGGGCGTCGGGTCGTTGCGGGCAGTTACCAGATCGGCGGGCTTTTGGAGGATGAAGGCGCGCTGGCCGATCGCTATCAGGTGAGCCGGTCTGTCATCCGGGATGCGGTCAAGATTCTGGTAGGCAAGGGGCTTTTGGAGGTTCGCCGGGGGATCGGGACCAGGGTGCGGGAACGGGTGCGCTGGGGACTCCTGGACGACGACGTGCTCGCCTGGCATCAATCGGCGCCGCCGAGCGCTGACTTTCTAAGGCAGCTGATGGATGTGCGCCTGGTGATTGAGCCCAAGGCGGCGCGCTGGGCGGCCGAGCGCGGCACGGAAGAAGGTCACGCGCTGATCGCCGAAGCGCAGGCGCGCATGGAACAGGAAAAGGGGGCGATCGAGGACTTTGTCCTGGCGGACGCGCTCTTTCACCGCGCGATCCTGCGGGCGGCCAATAACGAACTCTTGCTGTCGATGGAGGGCGTGATCTATTCCGCCTTGTTGGCGTCTATCCGCCTTACCAACGCCGATCCGCGCGAGAATGAAAAATCGATACCGTTTCATCGCGCTGTGACCGATCAGATCATCGGGCGCAACGGACAAAAGGCCGAGGACCAGATGGAAAAGCTGCTGGCCGACGCCAATCGCCGGCTGGCGACGGTGATCCAATGAAAAGACGTGGCAATAGACCGAGCAATCATGGAGGTTAACATGCTCAAGACGACCAAACGACAACTGCTCCAGGCCAGTGCCGGGGCTGTGCTCATGGCATTCGCTGCGGCAGGTGCTTCGCCCGCCTCGGCTGAAGACATGGTGGCGTTGCTCTTGCCGGAGAACGTCAACCCTCGCTGGGAAAGCCAGGACGCGAAATTCTTCGTCGACAGCATGGCGGAGATTGCGCCCGACGTAAAAGTCGAAGTGTTCAACGCCAATAACGACACCGCCACCCAGCAGCGCCAGGCGGAGCAGGCGCTGACCCAGGGTGCGAAGGTGCTGGTGGTCATTCCGATCGACGGTGAGAGCTCCGCGATCATCGCCGAGAGCGCCGCCGAGGCCGGCGTGCCGACCATCGCCTATGACCGCATGATCAATTCCGAGCACACCACGTTCTGGGTCCAGGCCGACCTCGAAGGCATGGGCTTCGATCAGGCGCAGCATGTGATCGACAACACCAAGGACGGCGACACGCTGGTGCTGCTGAAGGGCTCGCCTACCGATCCGAACGCCGCGGTGATCCACAATGGCCAGCTCAGGGCACTGCAGCCGCTGTTCGATTCAGGCAAGCGCGTTCTCGGCTATGAGAACTGGACTCAGGGCTGGGATCCGGCGATCGCGCGCCGCTCCATGGATCAGGCGCTGACCCAGCTCGACAACAATGTCCAGGGCGTCGTCTCGTCCAATGACGGCAATGCCGGTGCCGCGATCGCGTCGCTGGCCGAGCAGGACATGGCCGGCACCGTCCCGGTATCGGGTCTGGATTGCACCGTGCAGGCGCTGCAGCTCATCCTTCTTGGTGAGCAGACCCAGAGCGGCTGGCGTCCGCTGGCCGACATGGCGGCAGCGACCGCCGAGGTGACGGCGAAGCTGGTCGCCGGCGAGGAGTGGAAGGACCTGGCGCCGGATACCGTCAAGAACGGCGTGGGTGCCGACGTCAACTTCGTCGCGGTCGCCTCCTACTCGGCGGTCGGTGAGGAGGGCGTCGCCTATGTGATCGAGAACGACACCTCGATCACCAAGGAGATGGTCTGCGAAGGTCCAGCCTCCGAGACCACTTTCTGCGCGAATTGAGGCTCATGCAGACGGGCGACAAGGCGGGGCGTGAAAAGGCCCCGCCGGCCCATCTTCGCGCCACCGGCGTCCGAAAGCGTTTCGGTGGTGTCGAGGCGTTGCGCGGCATCGATTTCGAGGTGGCACGCGGCGAGGTCATGGCGCTGGTCGGCGATAATGGTGCCGGCAAATCGACCCTGATGAAGGTGCTCGCAGGATCCCTCGTCGCCGACGATGCCAGCTTCGAGCTGGAAGGCAAACAGGTCACCATCGCGACACCTCACGATGCTGCCGATCTCGGCATCCAGATCGTTTATCAGGATCTGGCGCTTTGCGAAAACCTCGACGTTTCGGCCAACCTCTCGCTCGGTGCCGAGCCTGTCGCCGAGGGCTGGTCATTCCTCCCCCGCTTTCCTCCGGCCAATCGACGATCTCGCCATGGAGGAAAAAGCGATGGCCGCCATCGAGCGGTTACAAGTGCGCACATTGAATTCCGTGCGCGCTAAGGTCGGCGGCCTTTCCGGCGGCCAGCGTCAGGCGATCGCGATCGCGCGCGCGGTGGGGGCGGAAAGCTCGGTCGTGCTGCTGGATGAACCGACCGCTGCTCTCGGTGTCGCCCAGACCCGTCAGGTGCTCGACCTGGTGAAGCGCCTGCGCGAGACTGATCACGCCGTCGTCTATATCTCGCACAATTTGAAGGACGTCTTCGAGGTCGCCGACCGCATCTGCGTGATGCGCCTTGGCGGGAATGTTGCCACATTCCGGGTTGATGAGACCACGCCCGATGAGATCGTCGTAGCGATGACCACCGGCCTTGACGATGCAACGCGCCATGCAAGCTGAAAACACGATGCAGGCCGAACCCAATTCAAGTAAGCCTACGCTCGCTGGGCGTTTTCGGCAGCTTCGCGAGACGACGTTCGGCTCGTTCGCACCGGTGCTGCTGGCCCTGGTCGCCATCTGGATCTATTTCGGGCTGACGCAGCCGGCGTTTTTGAGCCCGCGCAACTTCTACTTCCTGTTCATGCAATCGGCCGTGGTCGGCACACTTGCCGTCGGCATCACCATCGTGCTGCTGCTTGGGGATATCGATCTCTCGGCCGCCGCCACCGCCGGCGTCTGCGCGGCCCTGCTCGCTGTACTGATCGTCGTCGGTGTTCCCGGCTGGGTCGCCTGCATCATCGCCATGGTCCTCGGCATCGTCATGGGCACGGCTCAAGGGCTCCTTGTCGCCTATATCGGCATCCCGTCCTTCGTCGTGACGCTTGCCGGTCTCCTCGGTTTTCAGGGGTTGATGCTGAAAATTCTAGGCATCCAAGGCGCCATCAACATGCGCGATCCCATCGTCCGGGGCCTCACCACCGTGACCTTGCCACCGACGCTCGGCTGGCTGCTGGCAGCACTCTGCCTGATTGGCTTCGCCGCCATTCTGTTGAAGCGCCAGCGCCAGCGCCGGGAACGTGGCCTCGAACTGGAAAGCGCTACCGCCCTTTGGGGGCAGATCGCTTTTTTTGGACTGTTGCTGCTTGCCGCCGTGGCGACGCTGAACAGCTATCGAGGGGTTCCGATCCTGGTGGTGCTTTTGATGGGCTTGACGGCGCTTCTCGGTTTCATCACGACCTCGACACCGTTCGGGCGCTCGCTCTTTGCCGTCGGCGGCAATGCCGAGAGTGCCAGGCGCGTGGGCATGGACGTGAAGCGCATTCGCGTCGCGGCGTTTGGCATCGTCGGGCTGATGGCTGCGATCGGCGGCATCGTCGGTGCTTCCCGCTATGCCTCTGTTTCCTTCAACGCCTTTGCCGGTGGCCCGCTGCTGCTGGAAGCGATCGGTGCTGCCGTTATCGGCGGCACCTCCCTTTTCGGCGGACGCGGCTCCGTCTGGAACGCCATTCTCGGCGCTCTGGTGATCGGCTCGCTAGGCAACGGCCTCGATCTCTCCGGGGCATCGGCCGCCGACAAGCTCATGTTCTCCGGCGGAATTTTGCTGCTTGCCGTCGCGATCGACGCACTTTCGCGCAATAGCGCCGGCCAAACACGATGAGGGTTATGGCATGAACAGCTCGGATCTTTGGAATGACAGCGAGCGGAGACTGCTCGAAGCCCTCCTGGATCAGATCATTCCCGCCAATCCCGAGCGGAACATCCCTGCTGCGGGAGCGCTGGGTGTTGCGGATTTCATCAGCGGGCGTATCACCGACGATCCCGAACTCGGCTGCCTGTTCGCCGACGGGCTGGCGAGGACGGCCGCCCTGGTCGATGATGACGGAATCCGCCTCGATGCCGATGTGGTCAAGCAACTGGAGCAGGACGCACCAGACTTCTTCGCAGCCCTGATCCGCCAGACCTATATGGGCTATTACAGCCGTGGCGACATTCGCGGCCTTCTCGGCCTGTCGCCGAAGCCGGTTCACCCCGATGGCTATGACGTGCCAGAGCAGGATCTCGATGAGATCCGGGCGCTGACCGCCCCGGTCTCGCAGCGCGGCCCCTGCTATCGGGCGGTCTGAGGGGAGCCACGCCATGACCAATGAACCCGTCGATGTCCTGATCATCGGCGCTGGCGCTTCGGGCGCAGCGATCGCCTGGTCTCTGGTGGAGACCCGGATGCGCATCCTCTGCCTGGAACAGGGACCGCACCTGCACGACAAAAATTTTCCGAGCCGGCGGGAGGACTATGAGCTCGCCCGCTACGGCGACTTCAGCTGCGATCCCAATGTTCGGCAATTA
>CBDBEN010000004.1:0-1470140 GCA_965204405.1 Geminicoccaceae bacterium | reverse complement strand
GATGCCTGAGCAGAACGGTCCAGACATCCTGGTTCAGCATCGAGCCGACGAGTTCGACAGGCGGTGGGGGCTGTTCTTGGACCTGCATGGGCAACGGGGTCGGCGCGAGCACGGGTTCGGGGACGTAGGGGCGCCTCGTGGCGACGAACAGGGGCCGTTCGGCAATGTGATCGACGATGACGCGTTCCGGCAATTCGGCATGAACGACCTCGAGATCGGCAATGCCGCTCAGGAGCTCATTCATCCCCGGGCCGTGATCCGCCGGTGGCGCCTTGGCAAGGGAGAGATGACCTGAGAGCTGGTGGATGGCGACCGCCGCCAGGCCGCCCGCCAGAGCAAGCCAGCTAATCAGGCCGCGCGTACCCGGATAGCGGATCATCCTAGCCTCACCTCCTTCTTGCGGTCGCCATGGCGTTCATCGGCAAGGCGGGACATCACGAATCAGCCGGCCTGCTGTGGCCGAACACATCCAAGCTGACGTCGAGGCGCGGTTCGTCATCCCCGATCATGGTGTCCGGTGACAGGATATGCAGTTGTCCAATCATTAATTTGGGCTCGATGAGCTCGATCTCATAAAGTGTCTCCGCCAACCCTGCCATGGTAATCCTGAACTCGAGATGAAGTCCCGCCCGATCGACCGGTGCTGATGCGTCGTCTTCCGCTGCAGGAGCCTCCATCGCCTGGGCGCCAAAGAGCTCCCCGCCGCTTCCTTCGATCAGCGCAATGATTCGGGCCCAGGGTTCTTCGCTCTGGGGATCCTCGCCGGGCAAGGGGACATAGGCGCCGATCAGCCCATCGAGATTGCGCAAGGCTTTGAGTTGCTCTTCAAGCCTCGGCGTTTCATCGGCGATCTGTTCGTAGCGTTCCAGGAGACGCTCAGCGCGATCGATCTTTTCAAGATTGCCCTGGTGAAGCAGCCAGTATGGCAGAAGGACCATCCTGTAGCCGAGCATGACGGCTGCGAAACAATAATGCGACGGCCAATAGCCGGGAAGCGAAGGATCCGGGCTGCATCAGGTTCGTGCTCGCGCCAGGTCAAGGGTGACGTGAAACGGCTGCTTGCCTGCGTCCTCGCCGCCGGATTCCGGGGAGACGAGCTCAGGTGCCGGCAAAAGCGGCGATGCTTCCATAAGGTCGATCAGGCCTTTCGGATCACTAGAGAACCCCCGGAACTCAAGCTTGGTGCCCTGAACGCTCAACTCGGTGAGATAGCCGTCGTCCGGGATCAGCTTGGTCAGCTCACCCAGGATTTCAATAACATGGGGATGGCCACGTTCCTCTTTGGTGAGAAAGCGGACCTTTTCGGTCAGCTCATCCAGCGTGCGGATCATGGCAAGGCCATCCTCGGCTCTCTCCGCCAACGCATCGATCTCGGTTTCCAAGCTCTGAAGCCTGCTTTGCTGATCGTAAATCGGCAAGGTTACCGCAACCGCGGCGAAGCCGAGGGAGAGCACCGGGAGCAGATGGCGTGACCAGCTTTTCTCGGAGACATGCTCTATCGAAGCCGGCATCAGATCCAGCGCCCTGGCAGTGCTCCCGCTTTGCAGCTCGATGCGAACGATCTGCTGATGCCAGGGGGTGATCAGGTCCAGCGCCTCATCGATGATATGATTTGGCACGATGTCGAGCTGGACCTGCATGCGGTTGCTTTTCCGGTCGGTCTCCAGCACCTCCCAGACGAATCGAACATCGTCGGCCTTGAACGCGGTCAGCCTATCCAGCTCGAACCGGAGAAGGGTATCCAGATCATGGCGCGCCGTCAGGGGAAGATCGACGACCCGGCGCAGACCCAAGCTTCCTTCCAAGCGGATGACGACCGGCCAGGTGCGGTAGCGGGCTAAACTGGCAGGATCAGGCAAGCCTTCCCTGTTGTCACCATCCATGCGGGCTGCATGCCATAGCACCTCTTCACCGCCTTTCGGCGACCAGGGGGCAAGGGTCATGGGCCTCTTTGTCCATACGAAAGAGGAGATGGGGTTTCGTCGTGGTCAAGGAGCGCGTCAGCCTCTTGGGCAGCATGCCCCGAAGCTCGCCGAGCCACCAAGTCATGATGCGCCCCGGGACTTCGCGAAGTGCGCTTGCCTCGGAGGACGTCATGCCGGCATTCTCCCTGCCAGGTTCTTGGGCCTCTTCAAACTATTCGTCATGCTGGTCATCCCAGTCATCGATCATCGGTGCGATGAGCAGAACCGGCCAGTGACGTCGATCATCGGCATGAAAACCGAGCTCGATCTTGATGAGTTCGGGCAAGGCTCTGCCATCCTGCCAGGCTGTATACCAAGCGGCATCCGTCTCATTCGCCTGCCGGCCCAAAATAACTGATCGCGATATCGGCGATGTCATCGACCAGAATGCGCTCCCCTGCCGCCGTCAGAGCTTGTTCTTGATCGGGATTGAGGGCTTGCCATCGATAGGTCAAGGTCCCTGCATCGCCGCTCTCGGAAAGATGGTTCAGCGCCACCTCCTGCAGGAACAGGCCGCCGCCGACAGTAAGCGGCATCGGCGCTGCAAAGCGAAGGTGCTTGGGATCGCCTTCAAACAGGACTACCGTCTGGTCTCCAGAAGAAGCAGCCTTGACCGGCAGGGCCTCTTCCAGCCGCGCGCGCAGGAAATGCCTGACCGTTTCCGTCCGCCCGCCGCCTTCGAGGAGATCGTCGCTCGTCTCCCAGACCCTGGCGCCGAAACGCAGGCCGCCGAACAAGGTGGTCATCAAGATGCCGAGCAGGGTCAGTGCTACCAGAAGCTCCATCAAGGTGAAGCCGCCCGTTGGGCGTCCGGGCTTCATAGCCTGCCGACCCGAAGCGTGTGCAGACGCACCAATGGCTCGACCGAGCCTCGTTCCGCCACGTCGACGATGATGCGATAGAGGCCGATTTCGTCGCCCTCCTGCGCTGGCGTCGCCAGATGGATCTCCGCATTCCAGGCCAGCCCCTCCGCCGTCTGACCGGAGACATCGCCTGTGGTCAGCGGCAGGTCGCGGCCAAATCGCATGAGTTGCTGTTCGGCGAGAGCGTTCGCGTGCAGCAACGTTCGCGTCCTTGCCGAATGGCCAAGCGAGGTCTGCAACAAGTCGGCGATGGCGCCGAAGGAAATGGCAAAGATGATGAGGGCGACGATGATCTCGATCAGCGTGAAGCCGCCCGCCGCCTTTTTGCTCGGCGGGGCGATGGGCTCCAGACCGGAAGAGGGGAGGCTTTGGGCGCCGATGCAGCTCACGTCAAAGAGCCCTGTCCAGAACGGTGATGAGACCCGTCAGCCAGTCGATCTCAACGATCTTCTGCTGGCCGTCGAGTGTCAGCAGGATCCGGCCGCCGGTGGAGCTGCCGTCCGGGAAGAAACGAATCTGACCAACCGACTGGCTGACCCTGTCCTGCCGCGTCGTGGTGACGGACAACCGGATATCTTCCCTCATTTGCAGCGGGCGTGCCGTATCGCCGGCAAGGAACTTGCGCTGGTCCACGTCGATGCTGAGGCGTTGCTCGCTATTTTGAAACACCGCATCGCTGCGTACCTGGTTCAGACCCGCAACGACGCCTCTGGCAGCGTCCTCCAGATCGAGCGAGCGGGTGTCGCGCACGACAAATCCCGACAGCGATACCGCAAGCAGGCCGACGATCACCATGACCACCAGCAGCTCCAGCAGCGTAAAGCCATGCTCCGCATGACTGCTACCAGCTGGTGAGATCCTGGTTCTCGCCATCACCACCCTCCGCCTGGTCCGCACCCAGCGAGAAGAGATCATAAGGCCCATGGTCGCCCGGCATCCGATAGCCGAAGGTCTGTCCCCAAGGGTCGAGCAGCGCATCCTGCTTCTTCACATAAGGGCCATTCCACCTCGCAGCTCCATCAGGGCGCTCGAGCAGAGCGTTCAAGCCCTCCTCCTCTGTCGGATACCGTCCGGCATCCAGCCGGTAGAGATCGAGGATCGAGGCGATGTTCTGAAGCTGGGTGGATGCCGCGCTGGTTTTGGCCGAACCCAGATAGTTCAGGACCTGAGGCGCGGCAAACGCTGCCAGCAGGCCGAGAATGACCAGCACCACCAAGAGCTCGATCAGGGTAAAGCCGGCCTGGTTGCGCCGGATAGATCGCGGCACTGTTTCCGGCGCGGCCGGGGCCTTTTGTTCGATCATCGTCAAATGTCGCTCTCCCTTTCATATGAGTCCTGATCTGCCGCCACTGGCTTTCCCCATCAGATCGGCAGCTGGTAGGCGGCAAGGATTGCCGAGAGGATGGCGCCGATGATGGTTGCAATCACCAGGCCGACACCGATGGTGAGCATCGGCACGAGAAGCGTCATCATCCGTTCGACGGCCGTCTTGACTTCCTGATCGAAGATCAAGGCAATCTTCAACAGCATGGTTTCCAGCTGCCCGGAGCGTTCGCCCACGGCCACCAGATGGGTTGCGAGCTTGGGAAACATGCCTGAGCGTTCGAGAGCGCCCGCGATGTTCTTGCCTTCCTTGACGCCTGTCAGCGCCGTATCGAGGGTCTCGCGAAGGGCTGCATTGCCCATGGTGTTTCTGGCAATCGACAAGGCCTTCGGCAGGGCGACCCCGTTGGCAAGCAGCGTGCCCACCGTCCGCGCGAGCTTCGCCGTATCGATCTTGGCGATCAGATCGCCGATCAGGGGAAGCTTGATCAGGACCCCATCGAGACGAAGGCGGGCTGCGGGATCCTGCAAGTGATGGCGCCCGAGAAGAAAAAGGAGGGCAATGGCGATCAGCGCATGCCACCAGTAAGCCCTGGTCACTTCACCCATGCCGACGACGATTTGAGTAAGCCAGGGCAGATCAGCGCCAGCACTCTCGAAGATCGGGGTAAATTGTGGGACCACCAGGGTCAGGAGCACGGCGATTGACAGGCCGGCCATGACCAGGAGAAGCAAGGGATAAACCAGGGCGGATTTGACCTGCTCGGCCAGCTTTTCGTTCTGGTCCAGGAACTCGGCAAGGCGGGTCAGAACATCGCCCAGCGCGTTGCCGGTCTCGCCAGCCCGGACCAGGCTGGTGTAGGCGGTCGAGAAGAGCGAGCCTCGGGTTTCCAGGGCATCGGCAAGCGTGCTACCTCCTTGAACCTTCTCGAGCAGGTCGCTGAACAGCTTTTTCTGTGCATCGCCCGAAGCAACGTCGACCAGGAAATTCAGGGCTTGGTCAACGGTTAGGCCTGCATTCAGCAAGGTCGCCAGCTCGCGGGTCATGATGGCGACATCCTTGCGCCCGAACCCGCGGCCCTGCAGCAGCGGCTTGTTCAAGGCGCCGAGGAACCCGGCCCCCAGCCCGGCCTTCGGCGCCGATCCCGAGGCATGAATGGAGACCGGCATGCGCTGCTGGCGCCGGAGCTGCGTGACCACCGCCGCCTCATTCGGCGCATCGAGCCTGCCTTCGATCCAATCGCCTTTCTCGTCGATCGCCTTGTAGTGAAAACTGGCCATCAGGCGACATCCCGGGTGACGCGCAGCACCTCTTCGACCGTGGTCATGCCCGCTTTCACCTTGTCCAGACCGTCCTGGAACATGGTCCGCATGCCGCCCTCGATCGCCAGTCGCTGCAAGGTTGCCGCATCGGTCTTCTCCAGCAGCGACTGCCTGACCGCATCCGTCATGGTGAGAACTTCATTGACGCAGATCCGGCCGCGATAGCCGCTGCCGTCGCAGGCATCGCATCCGCGCTGGCGGTACAACCGGAGACCGTCGTCGTCTTCCAGGCCGAGTTCGCCGAGCATCGCCGGCAGCGGGCGATAAGGCTCCCGGCAGACAGCACAGAGATGGCGCACCAGCCGCTGCGCCAGGATGGCGTTCAGGGTGGAAGCGATCAGGTAGTTCTGCACACCCATATCGAGCAGCCGCATCAATGTGCTTGCTGCGTTGTTGGTATGCAGCGTGGACAGCACGAGATGGCCGGTCAGGGCCGCCTGGATCGCGATCTCGACCGTTTCCAGGTCACGAATCTCGCCCAGCATGATCACATCGGGATCGTGGCGCAGCATGGCGCGCAGAACATGGGCGAAGGTCAGGCCGATCTGCGGCTTGATCTGCACCTGATTGATGCCGGCAAGCTGGTATTCGATCGGATCCTCGACCGTCAGCGTCTTGCGCTCGGTGCTGTGCTGCTCGGCAAGAGCGGTATAAAGAGTCGTCGTTTTGCCGCTGCCGGTCGGACCGGTCACGAGAACGATGCCGTTGGGTTGATTGAGCCCGTCCCGGAAGGCCTCGAGCGGTGTCCTGGAAAAGCCGAGCGCTTGGAAATCGAGCTGCACGCTGTCGCGATCGAGCAGACGCAGAACAACCGCCTCGCCGTGCAAGATCGGCATGGTCGCAACCCGAAGGTCGATGTCACGGCCGCGAACCGTAAGCTTGATCCGCCCGTCCTGCGGCAGTCGTCGCTCGGCAATGTTGAGCCCGGCCATGATCTTCAGCCTCGAGATCATCGCGGCATGCAGATCCGGCGGAATGGTCTCGCCCACCTTCAGAATGCCGTCGACCCGGTAGCGGACCGTCAAGCCTTGCTCGAACGGCTCGATATGAATGTCGGAAGCCCGCAGCTCGGCTGCGTCCATGATCAGCCGATTGACGATCCGCACCACCGGCGCTTCGCTGGCAAGATCGCGCAGCCGTTCGATGTCGCCGGTGCCGTCCGGATCCTGGCCGTCCCCGAAGGCATCGGCCATGTCGGCCACGGCATCGCTTCGCCCGAAATGGCGCTCCAGGGCGGCCTCGACCTCGGCCGGCACGCCCACCTTGATATCGACGGTCTTCTGCGCCCTGAGCTTGAGCGCCTCGATGGTGTCCTGATCCAGCGGATCGGCCATTGCCACGCTGAGAACGCTCTCGCTCTCCATCAGCGGTACGACCTGCGCCGATCTTAGAAAATTGACGCTCCAGTCGCTGTCGACGACGGACTCTTCCGGATAATCCTTGGTTTCGGCGAGGCCGAAGCCGAGATAATCCGCCAGCCCCTCGGCCATGGCGCGCTCCGAGACCAGACCGAGCTTGGGCAGCAGCCGCTGCAACGGCTCGGGGCTGGCATCCATGGCACGTTTGGCGCGCTGCAGGCCCGCTTTGTCGAGCTTGCCGAGTTCGACGAGACGATCTTCGAGGCCGGCGTCAGTCGTCGTCATCCGTTCAGCGTCTCCCCTCCAGGGCTGCCGGTGCGCGGGCGGTTGCCACCCATGCGCCGGGTCTCGAACCGACGAGCGCTCAAAGAACACCTGCCTTTAGCGGCTCAAGGCTGCGAAATCGCTTCTTGACGTCCTGGGTCGCGGCAACGGCATCATCCTGGCTGGCGATGACCTTGGGTTTGATCATCACCAACAGCTCGGTGCGTTCGTTGATGACCTGGGTGAAGCCGAAGAGCGAGCCGATCAGCGGTATTTTGGAGAGCACCGGAACACCGGCGTCACGCTCGCTGGTATTGTCCTGGATCAGCCCGCCGAGAACGATCGTCTGGCCGCTTTCGACGGATACCGACGTGCCGACGCTGCGCTGGGCGATAGTGGGCGAGTCGATCCCCGACGTGGTGGTGCGCACCACGTTGCTGACCTCCTGCTCGATGTCGAGGCTGACCAGGCCGCTTGCATTGACCCTCGGGGTCACCCGCAGGATGACGCCGGTCTGACGCTGCTCGACCGTGTTGACCACGCGGCTGTCGTTGAAATCCAGACCCTGCGCCTGTTTGGTGACGATCGGGACCTCGTCGCCGACCTTGAAGTAGGCGGCCTGGTTGTCGAGCACCATGACCTGGGGGGAGGAGAGGATCTTGACGTCGGACACATCGTCGAGGGCGTTGAGAACCACCCGCGCATCGCCGCTCGACAACACGCCGGAGAACCCGGGAAAGGCCTGCCCGACAATGCCATCGGCAAATTCACTGAGCGTGACACCGTTGTCAGGGCTCGAGCCGAAGAACCACTGCACGCCGTAGCTCAGCTCATCCTTGAGCGTCACCTCGGCAATCGTGGCCTCGACCAAAACCTGCAGCGGAAGGATATCTAGCTTGCGCAGCGCTTCGGCGATCTTTCGATATTCCTTCTCGGTTGCGCGGATCAGAAGAGCGTTGGTGGTCTCGTCGGCCACGATCTTGGCACCGGGTTTCTCCGATTCCTCATCCGAGAAGCCTCTTCGGCCGAAGGCCGAGGCAAAGGGATCTCTGCCCAAAGAGGAGGATACGCCGCCACGGCGACTGCGGCCCTCATCCTCGCCGTCCTCGCCTGACGAAACCAGCTCCACATCCTCGAAGCCGGGGGCCAATGGTGATGCAGGCTCGCCGACCGTCGTGCTCTCGATATCGAACAGTTCGCCCAGCACCAACGCGAGATCGGACGCTCGGCCGTTCTGCACCTCATAGACGAAGATCTGCTCGCCGCTCCCGCCCCCTTCGCCGCTCTTGTCGAGGCGGTTGATCCAGGTTTCCGCCCGCTGCAGCGGTCCGGGCTGATTGGCGATGACCACCAGGGATTTCAGCCGGTCTATCGGCAAGAAGCGTATCTTCCCGGATGAGCGGCCTGTCTGCGGATCACTGAGCAGCTGGTCCAGCTCGTCGGCAAGCTCCGAGGGCAGCGCATGTTTTAGAGGAAACAATCCGACCGATTTGCCCGCCATCCAATCGACATCGAAGGTCTCGATCAGCTCGTTCATGACCTCGAGTTCGTTGGAGGTGCCCGACAGCAGAAGAAGATTGCGGGACGGGTCCGAATGAACCGAGCCTTTGCCGTCCAGGACAAAGGGCTGAAGAAGCTCGTCGAGCTGAGCCGCATCGGCATAGCGAACCGGCGTCACCTGGATGCCGGACCCTGCCTCCCCCGGAACGACGAGACCGGTGGCATCGCTTTTCTCCTGCGGCACAATTTTGTAGAGTTCATCTTCCCGAATAAGGGCGGCACCGTTCAAATTCAGCACCGATTCGAGCATGCCGATGATATCGTCGGCCGGAACGGCATGTTTCGTCCTGACCGTCACCCGCCCCGACACGACGGGGTCGATGATGTAGTTGGCATCGAGCCCGTCTTCCAGAACAAGCCGGACCACCTCGACGAGATCGGCATCGACGACATTGAGTGTCATGTCGCCGGCATTGGTCCACTGGACATTCGGCCCCGCCTGCTCGGCAGCTGAAGCCGCCGGCTGCTCGTTGGCAAGCTCGACGACCCTTTGCACCTCTGACTCCGTATCGTCATCGATCAGCGGGCGCACGCTGCTCCCTGCCCCCTCGGCCGGCAAGGACGGCTTCGTCGAGACCGCGCGGTTGGGGTCGTTATACATCGCCGGGCTGATCATCACCGGCCCGGAACAGCCAGCCGTCAGGCCAAGGCCTATCAGAGCAGCCATCGCAGAAGCTCTCGACGGCAGCCTGCCGCGTGCGGCAGGAGAAGCCGTCAACGAAGAACGAAGCGCCTTCATTTGGGCATGTGATGGACGATCTTTACCTTTCGCCAGGGGCATCGTCTGAATGGCCTTCCTCACAGCTGCTTTTTTTCTGAAAACCAGTAGGCTCCAAAGCGCTTTGAAGGAGCATTGCGGAGCCCGCTGGTAACAGTTAGAATTTTGTTGGGAGTCGCAGGTGGATCCTAGGACCCACCTGCGCGCTAAGGGTTCGGTTGCTTGCTAGCTGCGCCTGCACGCGCGGATGTGAGCAACCGAATTCAGCTGATCGAGAACCTTCCGGTTCCGGGCAGCTCCCTCTTCACCAGCAACCGCCGCCTGCTTGCAGCGTTGGGGCTGGATTTCCTGCTCGATCGTGAAGTTCGATGCTCCACAGAAGGTCTGCAGGGATTCTTGGATGCCATTCCCCATGGCAGCCACCAACTCGCCGTCACCAGAGCTGAGCTCGTAGATCATAGCACCGCCGAGGCCGCGCAAGTTCTGCCAGCGCATCTTGTTCCTGATGTCCTGGGGCGTTTCGAAGGTCCAGAATTCCTTCTTGTCAGCATCATAGCCGAAGGACGCTCCTGCTTCTGGCTGCCTTTGGATGTTGCCGGCAAAGCGAGCCGCCAAGACCTTGTAGTCATCGACGCCTGGCCCAAACGTGCCTGGAGCAGCCACGGGATTGGGATTCTCGTCATTGAGCGGTCCGCTTGGCTGGCCGAGGCCATTGCTGTCGCCGGCTTCGACCTGGGCCCAGCCACGACCATAGCCGGGAACGCCGACAACGATCTTCTCTGGAGGAGCGCCGGAGCAGATATAGTCGTCAACGACGGACTCGAGGCTGACCTTCAGGCCAGAGGGATCACCATCTGCGATGTGCAGAGCCGAGCCATGGTTGGTCAGCTTGTCGCCAGGGAAGGCGCCGTGGAGATCGTAGCCCTGAACAGCACCAAAATCGATTACATTGAAGACACCTCTGACATCAATGCCCCGGTCGATGACCCCTGGATTGGCCGGCAGGAAGGAAGCCAGCTCCATGGTGCGGCCGGTCTCTTCGCCATAAGCATCAAGCTGTCGGCGGAATTCCTCGAACAGAGCCACATAGTTGGCTTTGTCCTCAGGACCGGCCGGATTGCCTGCCGCAAGCGCCGTGGCCGGCCATTCCCAATCGAGATCGAAGCCGTCGAAGACGCCTTCGACACCGGCGAGGACCGGTTTGTTGTCAAGGGCGGGAAGACCAATGCCCTTGATGAAACGATCCATGCAGGACTTGACGAACTTCTTCCTGGACTCGTCGGTCAAGGCTGCAGCCCGGAAATGCGTGGAATGGCCGAAACCACCCAGAGACATCAGGATCTTGATGTTGGGATGCCGCTCCTTCAAAAGCGCCAGCTGCCTCCAGTTACCCCGAAGTGCGCCGCCATAGTAGGAAGGATCGGACGCGCCATCGATGCTGTTCGCAGGATTGGCGCCGATGTTGGTGTTGTAGTCGGCATTGGGGTCGGTGACGGTGCATTCGCCATCCGCAGTCGGCGTGCCGAACGCATAGAAGAGATGCGTCAGGTGATCCGCCTGCCCTGTATCGATGATGTTCTTCACATAATGCTTGCGGCCATAAATGTTGTAGTTCGGGTAGTAACCGACCACCCGCTTCTCAACACTTTGGGCAACGGTCGGGCTTGCGAAGATGGACGTCATCATCCCCGCAACGGCCAACACCGACAGGCCAGTCAGGCCTGCTCGACGTGCCTTTGGAAAGCACTGACTTAGTGCCATTTGGATCTCCCAGAGTAAAAGATTACACGCATGCGGATACACAGATATGTGTATCCGCATGCGTGGTATGAATTATTGTATCTTGTTAATAAAATCTATAGTCAATTTTACGCTATGCTGCACGATTTTGTTTCTTTTAGCGCGAAATTCATAACCTGAAATTTCTATATTTTGGTTTTCTGCAGCCATACTTCCGCAAGCGTCGATTCTTGCCGGATCTTAGAAGGTATTCATAAACTACACCAAAAATGAATGATTCCTGAACGAAGACGGCTAAGTGCTTTTCCCATTGGCTGGTTTGATTATGGTGAGGCCTGCTGCTCATCTTTTTTGCCGATCGAAGGCACAAGAGGCGCATCGAGCACTGTTGCATTCGAATGCAGTGGCTATTCAAGCGCTATTAGTTTTGCAAGAAACATTAACCGAAGATGAACAAACACTGACGCTTTGAACAAATGCTGAAATTTTGCGTTCGTTCTCGGCATTGACCCGTTCAAACAGCAAAAGGCTCTGAACTTGGCACCGCGTCAACCGACTTCCTACGATGTCGCCAAGCTGGCTGGGGTGAGTCAAGCAACCGTCTCGCGCGTCTTCTCGGAAGACCGCTATGCTTCGCCTGAGACGCGGGCGAAGATCTTGGCGGCTGCCGAGAAACTGAACTATCGGCCCAATCGTATCGCCCGATCCCTCAGCTTCGGCCGTACCGGCCTGGTCGGCTTGATCATCAGTGATGAGACCCAGCAGAATTATCCGGCTGCCGTCAATTCGATCATGAGCATCCTAAGAAGCACCGGAGGCAATGTGCTCCTTCAAGTCATCGAAGGGGATCTGGTGCCCAGCGATACGGTCCGGCAGCTCCTCGCCTACAAGGTTGATTTCATTATTAGCGCAAGTGTGATGGCCGAGGAGGACGCGCTGTTCTGCATTGGCGCGCAGACGCCGCTTGTGATGCTGAATGCAACGCTCGATATGCCGGGCGTGGACCAGGTGCTGTCGGACCATTACGAAGCTTCCAGGCAGGTTATGATGGGACTGGCCAGAGCCGGCGTCGGCTATTGTGCCCATATTACCGGCAGGGCGGAAAACCAGTTCAGCGAGAGATGCCGGCGGGGCTGTTTGGATGGCTGCGTGGCCGCCGGACTTGCCGAGCCTTTGATGGCGGCCGGAGATTTTTCCTATGACGGCGGCTATCGGGCAGCTTTGGACCTGATAGAACGTGAGCCGGCGCTCGAAGCCATTGTCGCATCCAGCGACTCGATGGCGATCGGCGCCATTGATGCTTTGGTCCATGAGCGAGGTAAGCGGATTCCGGATGACATCATGATCGTCGGTTTCGTGGACACGGAGGTCGCGAAGTACAAGGCCTATGAGCTGACATCGGTCCGCCAGCCGATGGAGGAAATGCTGCAGGCGGCGCTCAATTTGGCATTGCAGCGCTCGGACGGTCCCGATCGGGCGACGTCCAACGTGATTCTGCAGTCGACCATCGTGATGCGCAGGACGGCGCGATGGCCTGACGTTGACAGAAGGGGCAGCATGCCATCAATCGCCTAGGATTGACGGGTTCAGCTGTCGTCGCCTTTTTGCGGTCCGCCGGTGACGCATGGATGTTGCAGGAGTTCCAAGACGGTCTGTTCCTCTGTCGAATTCAGTGCCCGCCAAACGCCGTCTTGTATGAGCCAAGTGCCGGCCGACACGTCAGCCTGCTCGAAAACGCTCATTGCTTGATTGAAGGCGTTGATGGCCTCCTTCAGCCCCTTGGTGTTCGCTTCCCGCTCGCCCAACGCTTGAAGTGCCGTGCCAAGGCTGTTCATGGTCGCTGCCCATTCGAGAGGTGTGCGGTCACGCGGGCGTTCCTCCAGAGCTTGACTGAAGGCATTGACGGCCTCCTTCAGGCTCTTGGTGCAAGCTTCCCGCTCGCCCAGCATTTGAAGTGCCGCACCCAGATTGCTCATTGTCGCCGCCCATTCGAGAGGTGCGCGGTCACGTGTTCGTTCCTCCAGAGCCTGGTTGAAGGCATTGACAGCCGCCTTCAGGCTCTCGGTGCCGACTTCCCGCTCGCCCAGTGCTTGAAGTGCCGTGCCAAGGCTGTCCATTGTCGCCGCCCATTCGAGAGGTGCGCGGTCACGTGTCCGTTCCTCCAAGGCTTGACTGAAAGCATTGACAGCCGCCTTCAGGCTTCTGGTGCCAGCCTCCTGCTCACTTGCTGTTTGGAGTACAGTGCCGAGATTGTTCATTGTCGCTGCCCGATCGAAGGGTGCTTTGTCGTGGAAACAAGCGTCAAGAACGGCTTGGCTGAGACCGCCGGCCCGGGAAAACACCGTTGCCCCTGTGGCCATTGGTAAAAAGCCCGAAAGCTGGTTCCGCGATGTCCTCGAAGTGGGCTTCGTGCTCGCAGGTCGTGCATAATCCTGACAGGCTTCCGCCAGAAAGAGGCCAGATGGTTTTTGAACAACGAGAAAGCAAAATCATCCCATGACCCTACGGACTTGACAGCTTATTTCATTGTTGATCAGATTCTCATATCCAGGTTCTGTTGCTTCAGCAATTTCGCCACGCCTTCTCTACATGAAGCTCTATCCGCTTCTAATTGCTTACACCGAGCCAATGAAGAACATGACTCCATCTTTAGGAACGACTGCTGCCGTCAATTATTCAAACATCGGAAGATTTTTCTGTGGTGGAATAAAAAAGAAGCGATAATTCCACGACGGAATGGCTATAAAAAACCTGTGATAGGCTTTGCGCAAATCGGTCCCTCAGCATGGATTGAATGAGTAGCCTTTGCCTCTTTTGCCCTCCATTCATTAGTCCGGCGAGGCTGTTAAGTTTTGGCAAAAATACCTTTTATTTTCAATGACTAGATCAATTTCGAGGTGGCTGCGTCCAGAGTAAGGATTGACACCAACTAACCTGGCAATCCGTGATGCTGCCTTCAATTTCAAGGATAACAATTACAGTGCCCGCTCGTGAAAACTAAGCATAGAAATCTGTAGCGCTTAAACTAAGATGGGTCATGCATTCGGATGCATAGGATTTTATGCTACAAAAAGTGACGCTGACGACGAATCTCAGCTTTGCTCATCCGAATGAGGATCATCATGCCGACGCTGCAAGAAAAGCAGCTCATCGCTAATGACGAGTTTCGGAGGGAACAGATGCAAAAGACCAACGCTATCCGCTCACTTTGGCTGACCACAGCCCTTGTTGCCGCGGGCAGCCTTTGGGCGACGGATGGCTGGGCGGATTCGTCCGGTGCGGCGGGGCAGCCGAGGATACCGCTTGGTGCGATGGGGCTCTCCCAGGCCAGTGGTCAGAATGAGGCGCTTGAGCTGTCCGGCTTGGAAGATGCCAACTATTGGCGTTCCTACAATAGCGGTTACGGGCTTCATTATGGCCGGAGCGGGTCCTACGGTTATGGATCGAAGCATCGCTACCGCCGTTACTACCGCTACTACCGTCCCCGCCCGAGCGACTTCGAGACGGAGGAGTTCAAGAGCAGCAATGCCACCGCGCAAGCCAGGGCGCAGTTCGCCTATGCAAAAGGGGCGGACGGCGGCTCGGTCACCGTTGGGGTGATCGATGAGGATTTCGATCTCGATCATCCCGAGTTGGAGCCCAATATCGTCGAGTTCATCGATATCACCAAGGGCGATAGGTTCGATCAGTCGAAGCTTGATGACGAGCGTGTGCAGGAGCTGCTGACTTCGTTGGAACCGCGCATGGACCCATTCCTCAATGGTGGCCATGGCACGCAGGTTACAGGCGTAATTGCTGCGGCACGGGACGGCGAAGGTATACACGGCATTGCACCCGAGGCAGGAATCGTCGCCATACGTGCCGATAGCTTCGCCCTGCAGGTGATCGAGGATGCAGATGCCCTGCGCGAAGCCTTCCTGGAGAGCAACTTCACCACGTTTCTCGTCGGCTCCGAGGATGCCGAAGACGCCGATGATGTGTCCATCATCAAACTTGCCGGCGATGAAGACGAGGTGCTCGAGCGACTTCAAGAACTGATCGCTGCCGTGGCGGAAGAAGATGTTCAGGTCCTCGCCACGCAGAGCAATTTTCAAGACCCCATCGTCGGAAAAGCCGTCGATGCAGCAAATGAGGCGGGCGTCGACATTATCAATATGAGCCTTGGTGGCGAAGGGGGCACCGAGGAAGAGTTGATCGCCGCGTTCGAGCGGGCTGTCGCGGATGAGATCATCCTCGTCGCTGCTGCGGGAAACACTGCAGGGCCAAACCCTAACTCTCCTGCCAATTTCGCTGCGGACCCCCGAACGAAGGGCCTGATGCTCGCGGTTGGTGCGGTTGATGCCGACAACAACATCGCCGAGTTCTCGGAGCGCTGCGGCAACGTCAAGGAGTTCTGTCTGGTAGCACCGGGCGTTCAGATCCAGACGACGCAAAATGGCGGCACGATCGCGCCGGTGGACGGCACGTCCTTCTCCACCCCTGCCGTCTCCGGCGGCCTCGCGCTCCTTATGGACCTGTTCCCCACCCTCTATCCGGAAGAAGCGGTGCAGCTTGTGTTGCGCACCGCCGATGATCTCGGCGAGGAAGGCGTCGACGACGTGTTCGGTCATGGCGCTTTGAACCTCGAGCGTGCGGTCAAACCTGTGGGTGTCGCGCGTCTGCCGACCGGCAAGAACATTCGCGGCAAGGTGGTGTTCCTCAGCCGCTCCAAGCTCGGTCTCAGCGGGGCGTTCGGCAATGCGTTCGCCAAGGCGGGTGCGTTCAAGAACGGCTTTTTCCTCGATGAGTTCAGGCGGCCGTTCAAGGCGGATCTCAGCCAGCAGGTGGTCGCCCGGGATCGCGGCATCAATTTCGAGGGCGTGCTCGGCGGCTCGGACGTCGAGACCGAGACTTTCGTCAACCCCGACGGCTATCAGGTGACGCTTTCCTTGCGTGACGGCGGCCAGGATGCCGCGTTCGAGACGCCGCTTGCCGCCTTCGGCTCGGCCCAGGAAGCCTATGACCGGGAAAACCAGCTGCAAAGCCTTCGCCTTTCCGGCGAGCTGGCGCCTGGGCTCGAGGTTTCCAGCGGGGTCAATCTGACCGCCGGCCAGCAGCTGACCGCGGACCCGGCCTCCGAGGCCACCAAGGGTCTGTTCCTGTTCGAGGGTGATGCGGTCAACCCGCAGCACGGCTTCCTAGGCCGGGGCAACGGCCTGTCGCTGACCCAGGATCTCACCAAGGGAACGTCGCTGACCCTGGGCTTTTTGACGGCCGGCGAGCAGCTTGGCGACCGCGGTGGCGAGGGCACCACCACCCAGGCCGACCTGAACCACCGCTTCGACAATGGGGCGGCACTCGGCTTCAGCGCGTCCTTCACCCAGGAGAGCGAGGGCTTCCTCGGCTCCGAGGCGAGCGGTGCGTTCGCCGCGAGGTCGGAAACCACCAGCCAGTTCTACACCCTCTCCGGCAGCCTGCCGGTGACTGCCGGCATCGAGGCGTTCGGCAGCACCACGCTCGGCATCTCGGACCTCTCGGGCGTGGAAGGCGGCCTCCTGTCCGATCTGGACCGGGCGACGTCGAGCGCGTTCGCGATGGGTGTGGTCAAGAAGGGCGTGATCGATGACCAGGACCGAATCGGCATCCGCTTCAGCCAGCCGCTGCGCATCGAAGGCGGCGCGGATGCCACCTTGTCGGTGCCGACCTCGGTGAACGCCGACGGCACGATCAACGAGACCTCGGAAACGGTCAACCTCCAGCCCAGCGGCCGCGAGCTCAACCTGCAACTCGCCTACACCAGAAAGCTGGCCGAGACCGTCAACGTCACCAACTACGCCCTTGCCCGCTCCGAACCAGGCCACAACGCAGAGGCCAAACCCGACATCGGCGTCGGCGTGCGCGTGAATTGGAACTTCTGAGCCTTAAGGGATAAAGGACGCCAAGTAGAAACCGGAAGCCCGGTTTTCTGCTTGGTGTCGTTCCATCGATCGCCCATTATTGCCAGCATGGAAATTGAGAGACAGGCAGTATCAAGACGGCTTCTTGGCACGGTTGGCGAAATCAGTAAAATGGCGGTATGTCCTAATCTTGCTCGTGATCCGTTCGACGCTATTTCTTTCCAACATCACCGTCTATCGAATACCAGCACAGATATAACGATAAAGATGCTATTGCCCTTTGAGTCGTTTCCATCAACAACTCCACTGCTGAACAAGGCTCGCCAAGAGCATGCCCTTTTCGGGCTTACTTCATCAAGCTGACGATCTCCGGAGAAACCGGTGAACAGTAACCTCACTCTAAACTTGCGATTTTTGACTGGGCACTATTCTTCGATAGCTGAAGTCTGCAGGCGTATCGGCCTTAATCGGCAGCAATTCAATAAGTACCTGAACGGCCAGACAAAACCAGGTCAGCATACGCTACAGCGGATCTGCGATTTCTTCGGCGTCGAAGATTACGAACTCCTGATGCCCAACGACGAATTTCGGGCGCTGGTTAACCTTCGTCCGCGGGCGAAAGAGAGAGACGACATTGATTTCATCCCGCCTTATGTCCATTCAGTAGAGAATCTTTTTGCAGCATCTCGGCCAGATATCGTGCGATATCTAGGTTACTATTTCACATACCGGATCTCCTTCTCCAAAGAGGACTTCGTGTTGAAGTCGATCGTCCATCTCTGGGAGCATGAAGGTCGGGTTCTTCAAAAACGCGTTGAACGCTTCATTGAGCACGACGGTCACAGGACGCACTCATTCCTCTGGAAGTATGATGGGTATCTCTTCTATCTCGGTGATCGTCTTTATATCGTTGAACGGGAGATTCTGGGTGGTGAGGAACTCAGCCAGACAGTTCTCTATCCAAGCCACCGCAATCATGTGACCTGGCTGTCCGGTCTGAATATCGGAGTCTCCACGAGGAACGATCGCCGTATCGGGTGCGGACAAATTCTCTTTCAATATATCGGCACCAAAGTGGATCTAAGAGCCGCGCTGAAATGTTGCGGTAAGCACCACGCAGAGTCCGAAGAGGTGCCCAATTTGGTTAGGGAAACGCTGTGTCAATCAGAGCATAAGGATGGAAAGTCTTCACTCTTTGCGATTCTGAGATGACGTAAGATTCGGAAGAGTGTCGGTTCCTAGACAAGGGGTCTCCGCCACGAATATCGATTGAACGTAGTGGTTGGCAGAGGTCTATTGTTACTATCAATACAGGACCTTACGCTCTCTGGTCTGCCGTGTGAATGTAGGCCCGATTGGCCGTAGAGAGTTCGGCGAATTCTGGCGTGTTGAAAGGAAGTCAGAATGAGCCGAGGGCAATGCTATTCGACTGAGATGATGATTGGATTTCTTTGGGAAGGCCTGTTGCTTTTGAGCCGGGATGAGAAGCTTGGTGATGTTTGTCGCAAGTTTGGGATATTGGAGCAGAGCTATCATCGATAGCGAAAGGCCTATGGCGGTTTGAAGAGGGACCAGGCCAAATAATTCAAGGAACTTGAGCGCTTGAATGGCCGGCTGTGCAAAGCGGTTTCGACATTGACGCTGGATAAGATGCCCCTGATCGAGCGATGGCGACGCCACGACAACACCGTGCGACCCCATTCGGCGCTTGGCCACGGGACCGCCAGCGCCAGAAATGGCCTCCCAGCCCTAAGGTGACGGTCGACGCTACGCTCCGGCCGTCACCTTAGGGCCAGGAACAACCAAGCCGAACTCACTCATAAGACTTGGACTGAACCGATCAGGCAGATCAACCTGGTAAATCGCTATCTAGGTTGATCCTACTTCGTGCCAGATGTTGATCCGGGAGAGTTGAAGGAATAAATGGTTCCGTGGCATCTGTGAGGTGGTCGGGGAAATTCGGACAGTAGTCTCAGTTGGAAATCCTGCTCTAAGAGTGTTGAAAAGAGGAGCAGGAGAAGACGAAGAAAAACCGGAACAAACACGCCCCAGCCTTCAAGGCGAAAGTTGCCTTGGCAGCGATCAAGGACGATGCGACGGTCGCCGAACTGGCGGCACGCTACAACGTTCATCCTAACCAGATTTATGCTTGGAAGAGCGCATTGCTGGACGGTGCTCAATCGGCCTTCGCCGCCGGCAGCAAGGGATCTTCGGATGAGCGGTCTGAGCGCGAGAAGGCAGAGCTCCATCACCAGATCGGGTAGTTGACGGTCGAACTCGATTTTTTGCGTCGCAGGTCCGGACTATTAGCCGGGCCGAGAAATTGGGCATGATCGATCGCACCGATGGTCGTGCGTCGCTGGTTCACCAATGCCGGCTGGTCGGGATCAGCCGTTCGTCGCTCTACTATCGCTCCAAGTCGCCCGATGCGTCGACGCTGGAGCTCATGCGTCGGATCGACGAGCAATATCTGCAGACGCCGTCTTATGAATCCGCAAGATGGCTGCCTGGTTGCGCGGCCGTGGCTAAGCGGTGGGGCGTGATCGTGTTCGTCGCCTGATGCGGCTGCTTGGATTGGAGGCGGTCTATCAAAAGCCCAAGGCCAGCAAGCCGGCGGGCCGCAAGGTCTATCCTTACCTGCTGCGCGATCTGGTGATCGCGCGACCGAACCAGGTCTGGTGCAGCGATGTGAGCTACATCCCGATGGCTGGAGGCTTTCTCTATCTGGTCGCGGTTATGGGCTGGTTCAGTCGCTACATGCTGAGCTGGCGTCTTTCGACCAGCCTGCTGCCAATTTCTGCGTGGACGCGTTCGATGAGGCGTTGGACTGCTATGGCAAGCCCGAGGTTTTCAACACCGACCAAGGTGCCCAGTTCACCAGCGAGGCTTTCACGACGGTGCTGCTCGATGCCAAGATCAACATTAGCATGGACGGCAAAGGTCGGTACGTGGCGATCCTTGAAATACGAGGAGGTCTATTTGCACGCTTACGAGACGGTGGGAGAGGCCAAGGCCGGCATCGGTTCCTGGATCAATTTCTGCAATGTGTCGCGCCCGCACCAGGTGTTGGGTTGTCGTACGCCAACTCAGGTTTTCGTCGCCGCCGGGGCTGTGGATATGATGGACAACGCTGACGCATTGACCGCATACCCACAGCAAACAACAGCAGGAATCCGCCTTAGCTGATCAAAAAGCTGTCCAAACAAACCCGACCACCTCACAGATGATCGGCTTGAGTTCTTATGCGACCGCAGCGTGAGTCTCATGCTGGTCAGTTGACTGGAGATTTTCATCACCATTAACTGGAGCTTGTTCCGGGTCTTTTAGGACGTAGCCTCTACCCCAGACTGTCTCGATGTAATGATGATTTCCTGTTGCCGCAGCAATCTTTTTTCGAAGTTTGCAGATGAAAACATCGATGATCTTTAGCTCCGGCTCGTCGATGCCGCCATAGAGATGATCCAAGAACATTTCTTTTGTCAGCGTTGTGCCTTTACGTAACGAAAGGAGTTCGAGGATGCTGTATTCTTTGCCGGTGACGTGTAGTCGATGACCACCAATTTCGACCGATCTCGTATCCAGGTTGACCACCAGTGAGCCTGTCTTGATGATCGACTCTGAGTGCCCTTTTGATCGGCGTACGATAGCATGAATCCGGGCAACGAGCTCACTCTTGTGGAATGGCTTTGTGAGATAGTCATCTGCGCCGGTGCTGAGACCTCTCACTTTGTCGTCGATTTCATTCTTGCCTGAGAGAATAAGAACGGGGGTCCGGACCTTTGCTGCGCGAACGCGCCGAACCACTTCAAAACCTTCTATGTCCGGCAATCTTAGATCAAGAACAATAATGTCGAAATCATAATGTTTAGCGAGATCAATGGCATCCTCACCGCAAGCAGCCATTTCGCCAATAATACCTTCCCCTCTCAGGGCTGTATCAATTAATTTCGCTGAAACTGGATCATCTTCAACAACCAGAGCTCGCATGCCTTGCTCCACCTAAACTCGATTAAAGGACAAGCTTTCGATGGGCTAACCTTAAGATACCTTTTCTTAAGACAGTGTTAACTCGATTGTATTTTTTTAGAGAAACGTAACTTTGAAACTTGAATGGCTGAGAAATGGCAACTGCGGCAAGTTTTTGGGTAGCGGGAGTGAATCAGAGCTCATCCTCTATGGCCCAAGAAGGTGTAACGATGATCTTGGCGGTATGTTTCTGCTGGTTGAACAATGAAACTCGATGATCTGCAACAACGCCTGTCCGTAACGAAAGCCTATGAAATTCGTGGCCAAGTCAGTGAGTGCCGTGGGGCGGCTCTTGTTTGCGAGGGTCTCCAAAGCATGACAAGCCTTGGAGACCTTTGCCTTGTCGAACGTCGATCCAGTAACAAACTGAACGCTGATAAGCTGCCTGTGTCAGACGACACGCTGGTGGCTGAGGTCATGGCGATCAATGATCGCGGTGTTGTTCTCCTCCCCTATGATGATCTTGACGGCATTGGGCTTGGCGCCACGGTGACGCTGGCATCAGAGCGCAATATGATACGGCCTACCGCGGCG
This sequence comes from Geminicoccaceae bacterium, assembly GCA_965204405.1. Classification (GTDB taxonomy): domain Bacteria; phylum Pseudomonadota; class Alphaproteobacteria; order Geminicoccales; family Geminicoccaceae; genus JANQPX01. The sequence goes on along the minus strand of CBDBEN010000004.1, from coordinate 1,448,591 downwards.
TGGCTCGGTCGGATGATCGATCCGATGGGAAGGCCGATCGATTCCGGTTCGGCACTGGAAGAAGGGCCGAGAGCTTATCCAATAAGGGCGAGAGCCGTCGCTGCGCATCTGCGTCGTGGTCTTGCTGACCGGCTCGACCTCGGCGTGCGCACGCTCAATTTGTTCACTCCATGTCGCCGGGGCCAACGTCTCGGCATCTTTGCCGGTACCGGTGTCGGCAAGACGACCTTGCTTTCGATGCTGGCACAGCATAGTGGCGCCGATGCGCTGGTTCTTGGACTGATCGGTGAAAGAGGGCGTGAGCTTCATGGGTTTGTTAATGGCGGTCTAGGCGAAGCGGGGTTGGCACGAAGCGTGGTTGTGGTGGCAACATCGGATATGCCGGCCATGCAGCGACGGCGGGCGGCCGAGACCACGATGGCGGTCGCGGAAGCTCTTCGTGATCAGGGGTTGTCGGTACTTTGCCTGATTGACAGCGTAACCCGGTATGCGATGGCGCTCAGGGAAATCTACCTTGCAGCGGGTGAACCGCCTACATCCAAGGGCTACCCTCCAAGTGTCTTTACCGAATTGCCGAAACTCCTGGAGCGGGCAGGCCCTGGGGAGGGGGAGGGGAGTATTACCGGGTTATTCACCGTCCTCGTCGAGGGTGACGATCTGAACGATCCTATCGCCGATGCCGTGCGCGGGATCCTGGATGGTCATATCGTGCTGGATCGGAAGGTTGCCGAGCAAGGTAGGTTTCCAGCGGTTGATGTCTTGAAATCCCTCTCCAGAACGGCACCGGGGTGTTATGCGCCGGAAGAGCGTCCGCTGGTGGATGAAGCGCGGCGGCTGCTCCGGATCTATGAGGACGTGGCGGAACTCCTTCAACTTGGCGCTTATCGCCCTGGAACCGATCCTCTGACCGATCGTGCGATTCAGATGCGCCCCTTGCTGGAAGACGTCCTGAGGCAGGACGAAAGGGAAAAAAGCACCATTCAGGACGATTTCGCGAAGCTTGCCGTAATTCTTCAAGAGACCGCGGATGACGCCTGACATGCCTCCTCCTTGGCTGGTCCGACCCCTGGACGGAAGTTTTGACTCTTGAGCTCACTCGATGTTCTTGCCCGCCTCGCCAAGCAAGCGGTCGATCAGGAGCGTCAAGCGCTCCAGCAGATCAACAATGCTATCGCCGAGCATGAGCAGCGGATCGAAGACCTGCGGATCGCGACGGCCGCCGAAGCCCGGCACGGAGCCGATTTCATGACTGTCGGAGCGACTTATCCGGCGTATGTCCGTGCGAACAAGCTGAGGGTAGAAGCTGCGATAGCGGAACTTCGGAACTTGCGGTCAGCGCATGCCGATCAGCTTCAGAAGCTTCAGGACAAGCGTGTCGAGCTGAAACGCTTCGAGCTTTTGATCGAGCGCCGCGAGCAGCGGCTTGCCGAGGAGATGGCGGCCAAGGAGCAAAAAGCTATCGATGAGCTGGTGATCGCCAAGGCCGGCCGAACACCGAGACGCAACGCGCTTTGATCAATGTTCGGGAATGTGCGGCAGCTGAAAATGAGATCAGAATTCGGGTGCCAGCGTAACCTTGAGGCCGTCCAGGTCGTCGCTGAAGCTGATCTGACAGCTCAGGCGTGAGTTTTCCTGAACCTGATAGGCCTCGTCCAGCATCCGGTCCTCTTCGTCGTCGGCGGCTTTCAGCTTGGGTAGCCAGGCCTCCTCGACATAGACATGGCAGGTGGCGCAGGCACAGCAGCCGCCACAAGCCGCCTCAATCGGCAGGTCATTCTCGCGAATGATCTCCATCACGGACCAGCCTTTGGTGGCATCCAGCTCGTGAGTCTGACCATCCCTGTCGGTAACGTGAATTTTCGCCATCAGGCAACACCCAGTTTCTTTTGAAGGTCTGTGCTCGAGGTGGTGTAGCGAAACACCAGCTTGTCGTCGGGGTAGCAGTATTTGAAGGCTTTCTGGCACATGAGGGCTGCTTCATGGAAGCCGGATAGAATGAGCTTCAACTTGCCGGGGTAGGTGATAATGTCGCCGATCGCAAAAATGCCCGCGACATTCGTCTCGAATGTCTCGGTATTCACGTTGATCAGGTTTTTTTCGAGGTTCAAGCCCCAGTCCGCGATGGGGCCCAGCTCCATCTTGAGACCGTAAAAGGCAAGCAGTGTGTCGCAGGGGACGATGGTCTCGCCATCCGGGTTTTTGATGGTGACCGCTTCGAGGCCGGGCGCATTACCATGCAGCTCCGTGACCTGACCGATATGGAGCTTCATGCGGTTGTCGGCAACCAGCTCCCGCATTTTCGCAACCGAGTCGGGGGCGGCGCGAAAATCGTCCCGGCGATGGACCAGGGCAAGCTGCTCCGACAGAGGATAGAGGTTGAGGGTCCAATCCAGGGCGCTATCACCGCCACCTGCGATGAGGATTGATTTGCCGCGGAAATCCTCCATGCGGCGAACGGCATAGTGGAGTGAATGTCCCTCGCGCTCATCGGCACCCTGAAGTGGCAGACGGCGCGGCACGAAACTGCCGGCGCCCGCAGCGATCACGATCGCCGGGGCTTCCAGGACCGTGCCCATGCTGGTGGTGAGGCGCCATTTGCCGTCCTCCATCCGCTCGACCGCATCCGCTTGCTGATTGAGATGGAAGGTCGGCTTGAACGGCTCGATCTGCTGCATCAGGAGATCGGTCAGCTGCTGGCCGGTGCAGTGGGGAACCGCGGGGATGTCGTAGATCGGTTTGTCCGGGTAGAGCTCAGCGCACTGACCGCCGATCTTGTCGAGATTATCGACGAGATGGCAGGTCATGTTGAGGAGTCCAGCCTCGAATACGGTGAACAGACCGACCGGTCCTGCCCCGATGATGACCATGTCGGTCTGAATGATCTCGCTCAAAACGACCTTCCTCTGTTTGACGCCCGGAGACGACACCTGTCGCCGGATGTAGGGGCTATCACCTGCAAGCACAAGCAAGACAGCACCCCTACAATGTTTACGGCAGCGAGAAAAGAGGGCGGTGATGCGGCAAAAACCCAGCTATTCAGCGCCTCTCGGGTTCGTTTGGTTCCAGATGTGCGTCGCTTTCGACGGCCTGGACCTCGATGATGCCGGGATAGGCCGAATCGGCGGGAGGATTCAAACAGGCGCGCGTCTCGTCGGGGCATTCTTCGTTCCGTTGGTTCTGAATGCCGCGCAGTGCCGCAAGCGCTCGCCAGAACTCGGCTTGCGTGGTGCCACGATAGCGAATCAGGCAATCGATCGTTTGCGGGCCGTGACGGTCACGGGTGATTTTTTCACCAAGGGTTGCAGTCCGGCCGGCGCCGGTTGCCGAAAATAGCTCCGCCTCGATACGATCAGCGCGGTCCATGCGCCAGGCGGCTATGGCGAGCCTGGAGGCAAGAAGCGTTTCCAAAGGTCCCTCAGGGCGAAGGTCCATCTTCAGTCCTTGATCCAAGGTCTCGAAAGCGGTCTTGTCTTCCCCCTCCAGCAAGATCGTGGTCTTGGCGCGCAGGCCATGTTTCAACGCATTTCTCGATGCACGGGCTTTGCCGGATGCCGTGACAGGGCCTTTTGATTTTCTGCCATTGTTGCGGCTGGCTTCGGCCCGTGCGCTATTGGCGGGGTAAGGCATGAGAAAGATCTCCTGACAATGAAGGAAATCTCAACTTAGCAAAAAATAGGAATTTTTTCAATCCAACTGCCCTGCCTTGAAAGGTTGATCAAGGTAAGATCAGATAAACCCGCGTTAGGCTCGTACTCCGCAGCGACCCGAAGGCGTACTGGGACAAGGCCGGGCGGTTGGGATGGGAACCGAACCAATCAAATCCGACTTTGATCTGGGATCTGGCGCTATTTTGAAAGGCGCAGATTGGTGAGCTGACGTCCGATTTTTTTGAAGGCAGCTTCGAGATCTTCACCTGTCGGAGAATCGAAAAAATGTTCATCCGATGTCGCGCAATCGCGATATAGGGTCTCAACGGTTGGGCTGTTGAGATCGAACATGATCGTAAAAACCTGAATGCCTTGGTCTTTCATACTACTGCAAACTGTCAGTAAACGACCATCTACTTCTTGGTTCGCAAGCGAAAAGTTGCTCGTACCTAGCCTTTCCTCGGAACGAAGCCCATAGGCCGTGTAATCAAAAACAGAAGCTAGACCATCCGTCATGAACACAAGAGCTTTAATATTGTTTGTCTCATCATAGCCAAGCGGACGATCTGCCGGAATGTCCTTGCCCCAACTTCCCTGCCAGGTCGGCGATATGCTTCGCCAGCCCCACACCATACCTATGTTGGTCAACGTTGCCCCCGATGCACTTAGAGCATTTACTTTATCTTCAATAGCTTGTCGGCTTGGCTCTAGAGGTGTGATCGGTTGAACCGGGCAGAACAAATTGCCACTGTCTCCGAACCAGGGTCCAAAGGCGTCATTGTAAGTTCGGAAATTATAGGGTGAGAATTTGCCTCCAGCACCCTTAGGCGAATCATCCGTCTGATCCAGGCCAGCTCCCCGAGCCTCAACGCAGCCCCCCCACTTTTCGGGAGAGAAGTCTCCTTGAGCCAAGCCCGTTACGAGATCGGGCCGATCCGGCCCAATGTTGACCGCACCCGAATAGGGTATGAGTGAGACGTAAAGATCGTCGACCAGATCTTCTTCGCCGTAAAGAACTTTGAGGAGGGCCAAAGCAGCAGTCTTCAGCGATTCGATCTTTTTGACTCCCCCGACCGTGCTGTCCATCGATCCAGTGACATCGACGACGAGAGCAAGCTCGAGACCGCTGCTCTGTGTGAGAGCGGCCGCCGTCGCATCAACGACAACGTTGTCTTTGCCCGCAACACGCATGAAGGTCGTAGGTAGCAGGACTTGGGCTGTTACAGTGACTTCTCCGTTATTCTCGTCAAAGTTAGCATCGAAACTCGTGATCGCACCGCCCAAATAATCTTTTGGATAGTTGGTTTCAAAGAACATCGCAGCGGCTGCCTCGATGTCTTCTTCCTCATCCTCTGCGCTGTTGGCAGCGGCCAGAGCGGCTGCATCCACGGCAGCTTGCAGGCGATTGTGGGCGGTATAGCTTCTGGCCGAGTCGATCACGAGGCCAAGGGCGATGGCGAGAGGGATGATGGCAAAGCCGAGGAGTATGAGCACCGCTCCTCGACTGTCCGCTGCGAGCCGCTTCGTATTGAAGGCAAGACGGCGTGCCGATCCACGCAGGCTTAACCATGAAGCGGCTTTGGTCAGGATAGGCATCGTCCGAGACATGTTGTCGCCCAAGGTTGGCAAATCGATGTCTCAGTTTGGCATCACCATCGTTAAGAAAATCTTAAACCAAAACAACGAAAACATTGATCCGGGAACAGATGCTAATCCGATCGTCACGATAACTTGGTTATTGTCCGCTATTGATCATCCGGGAGGGTGAAGATTTCAATTTCCTTGGCGCGGCCGCGCAGGGCATGGTGTCCGAGAGAGGCCACCGTGCGCTCTGTCGCTGCGGTTTTTGCGGTCTCGGCACTCATGAGGATGGCGACGCCGTGCTCCGGCAGCAGCGATTTGCCCAGAGCTTCAAGCCGCTGCGCCATGTTTACGGTATCGCCGACGACCGTGTAGTTCATGCGTGTCGCCGTGCCAATATTGCCAACGACGACGAGGCCGCTGTGAATGCCGATCCTGAGGCGGACCGTACCGCCCGTGGCATTGTTGTCTTGACGGACAGCAGCGGCAATCCTGATGGCCGCTGCGATGGCCCGGTCCGCATGGTCATGCTGATCATCGATGGCGCCGAACAGTGCCATGACGGCATCGCCGATATATTTGTCGACGATTCCGCCCTCTGCCTCGATCGCCCGGGTTACCAGGCCGAGGTGATGATTAAGGAAATCGGCGGTCTCGGCGGCGCTCAGCGTTTCCGCAAGACTGGTGAAGCCAACGATATCGGTCATCAGGACGGTGATGGTTTTGGCCTCGGAGTCGAGCTTGTCGAGGTCTCCCCTGGTCATCAGTCTCGTCACGAGGTCCCTCGGCACATAGCGCGAGAAGGCGCGAAGGGCCAGGACCATGGCGTTGAAGGCCTGTCCTGCGTCATCAAGTTCTGCAAAGCGGGACCGCTCAAGGGCCGGGACTTCATCGAGGTCGAGCTTGCGGATCGCGGTTGCCGCTTCGGCGAGCTGATTGATGGGGCGTCCCAAAAAGCGGCCGAAAAGGAACATGCCGACCATGGTAAGCCCTGCGAGCGCGACGGCTGTGACGGCGGCGGCGATCATGCGCGTGAATTGCGTTCCGATCTCATCGAGTGTGAAGTAGCTGCCGACAAGCCAAGGCGCATCCGCATAGTCGTCAAGCGGCGCATAGAGGAAAACATATTCCCGGTCGCCCATTTGATAGGCATGACCGCTGCCTGCGATCAGCCTGTTGTCCTGCCAGCCATCCTGCCAGATGTTGAACAGGACGGGATCGCCGACTTCCGTCACCTTGGGCAGCGGGCGGTCCGGGCTCAAGTCGTCGAATGACGAGGCCAGGGCGAGGTGAGCCAGGACGTAGTCGCGATCATAGAGAATGAAGGCATTTTGCCCGGTTTCCGTTTCGAGATTGCCTAGGAACTCGGAGAGCGAGCGGACGGTGACGAGAGCCGTCACCATACCTTTGAAGCTGTCACCCTCGAAGACCGGTTGCCGGAAATTCAAGAACGTGCCGACATCGTCGTCGTAGACAGGCGGCCCCCAAATGGAAGATTTGCGGTTCCGGACATCGTCCATCGCCGCCCCGATGTCTGCCTGGCCTGACCAGGTTTTGCGGTTGCTCAAGACCTGACCCTGCTCCCGATAAGCGACAACCCGCGTGCCGTTGACGTCAAAAAAGGCCAGGACATCTATTTGTGTGGAGGCGGCAAGCAGGGTGCGCAGGAGGGTGCTCAGCTCATCAGCCTTCCGGGTATCGATCTCACCCGTGGCGATCTGGTCGGCAATAACGGCGGAAGGAGCAACTGTGGCGTCAAGATGGCGGCCGGTTTGCGCGGTGAGCGCCTGCAGAATGATCCGGCTCTTATCCTGCAAGAGCTCGGTGGTGTTCTTGAATACGGTGCCGAGTGTGACCCAGAGCAGGAGCGCCAGTGCCAGGAGGACCATGCCGCCGAGGCCGAAGCCGAGATAGGCGGAGATCGGCAACCGCCAAGGAGGCTTGGGTGACGTCGGGGGCTGGTCGGGCATGAGATGGTGACAATGCGAGGCAGGTCTGCCTGGCGGCGGTGCAATAAAGACCGCCGCCAGGCTCGACCCTGGGCTTTAGGCGGAAAGCACCGCCGGGGCGGTTTTCTCGCGCTTGGTCAGGAGCTTGTTCAGCGCCGTGGTATAGGCACGGGCAGCCCCCAGGATGGTATCGGTCTCGGCGGCGTTGCCGACCACGGTCTTGCCGTTTTCCTCAAGCCGGACCGAGACTTCCGCCTGGGCATCCGTACCCTCCGTGACCGCGTGGATCTGGAAGAGCGCCAGCGTGGCTTCATGGGGAACAAGCTTGCGGATAGCGTTGAAGGTGGCATCCACCGGCCCGCTGCCCTCGGCCTCGGCATCCTGGCGGGCCCCGTCGATTTCCAGCGTCAGCTTGGCGAGCGACGCCGGCCGCGAGCCGCAGGCGACATCGAGCTCCAGCACCTTGATCTTCTGGTTCAAGGCGGCAATCTCATCATCGACCAGAGCGACAAGATCTTCATCGAAAATTTCTTTTTTCTTGTCGGCCAGGGCCTTGAAACGGGCAAAGGCGTCGGCAAGCGCATTATCGCCGAGCTCGTAGCCCAGTTCGGCCAGCTTTTGCCTGAACGCATGCCGGCCGGAATGCTTGCCCATCACCAGATTCGAGCGCACCAGGCCGATGTCCTCGGGGCGCATGATTTCGTAGGTGCCGGCATCCTTGAGCATGCCGTCCTGATGGATGCCGGCCTCATGCTGAAAGGCGTTCACGCCGACGATCGCTTTGTTGGGTTGCACCGCAAAGCCGGTGATGGCGCTCACCAGGCGGGATGCCTTGGTGATGTGCTCGGTCACGATCCGGCTGTCATAGGGCAGCAGGTCGTTGCGGGTCTTGATCGCCATCACGATCTCTTCAAGGGCGGTATTGCCGGCACGCTCGCCGATGCCGTTGATGGTGCATTCGATCTGCCGGGCCCCCGCTTCCACGGCGCGCAGCGAATTGGACACGGCGAGGCCCAGGTCATTGTGGCAATGTACGGAGATCACGGCCTTGTCGATATTGGGCACACGGTTCCGGACCATGCGGACGAGATCCGCGAACTCCTCGGGATAGGCATAGCCGACCGTATCCGGGATGTTGATCGTGGTGGCGCCGCAGTCGATGGCGCTTTCGATGCAGCGGCAGAGGAAATCATGCTCGGAGCGCGAGCCGTCCTCACAGGACCACTCCACGTCGTCGGTGTAGCTCCTGGCACGGGTGACGCTGTCGATGACGGCTTGGTGCACCTCGTCCGGCGTCATCTGCAGCTTGACCTGCATATGGAGCGGGCTGGTGGCGATGAAGGTATGAATGCGCTTTTGTGCGGCCGGGACCAGGGCCTCGGCGGCGCGGTCGATATCGGGCAGCTGGGCGCGGGAAAGGGAGCAGACGACGCTTTCCTTGACCCTTTTCGCGATCTCGTTCACCGCCTTGAAGTCGCCGGGCGAGGCGATGGCAAAGCCTGCTTCGATGATATCGACGCCCATTTGCTCCAGGAGTTCCGCAATGCGAATCTTCTCCGGCACGGTCATCGACGCGCCGGGCGACTGTTCGCCGTCCCGAAGAGTGGTGTCGAAAATAACGATTCTGTCGGACGCAACCGCGTCCGAGGCTACTTCAGATGATGCGTGGTCTTGATCTTCATGGTTAGCCGACATGGCCTGGATATCCTTCTCGGGAGTGTTGACTGCGAATGGGCTCTCGCCCGATGACCCCTGAACACGCGTATTCACCTCGGCTCAGGGGCGCGTAAGTCGAAGCTCCGCAAGAAGAAGGTCGAGGCAAAGGAGCGAGCCGGGCATCTGCCGGTTCGAGCGTCCTTTCATGGCTGGCACTGCCTGCTGCATGATCGCCTCAACAACGGAGGCAATGGCCCCCTGATCTATCCGTAACGATGCCCGCGGCCCATTCGACGACGAACATCGAAAAAATAGAAACCGATCAAGACCGGTTTGTAAAGCCCGGAATCTTGCTTCTGCCCAATCCAATCCGATATGGCCGCCTGTCTTATATGAAGATCTGCAAGTCTTTGTTAACCAAAGTCTGCGAGATGTTCCCAGGTTCGGGGGCGGTTCTGGGCCAGTCTACAAGGAATTGCATCATGATATCTTGGTATCTATCGGGAGTTATCGCCGATAGTTGAGCTTATGAGCCGAGTTGGGCAAAGTTAGTCTTCGGGGTTTGCCGAAGACATGAACTGAAAAGCGAAAAGGTGGCGTTTTGGAGGTGCAGGAGCTTGATACCCGCGGGTTGAACTGCCCGTTGCCGGTGCTGCGGGCGCGAAAGATGCTGCGCGGGCTGCCGCCTGGCAAGGTGCTTCGTCTTCTCGCCACCGATCCCGGCACGGTACGCGATGTCGGGGCGATGTGCGAGGCGACCGGTGACCGGCTGGTGGAAAGCAGCGAGGCTGGCGGGGAGTTTGTTTTTTTGATCGAGAAAGGTGGCGCGCCGTAATATCAGCGATCCTCTGCGCCGACTTGTTTCTTCACGGTCCCCGACTGCCTCCTTTGCCGGGCGGCAAGTTGACTTGGAAAAGCTGCGATGGATACGGCGTGGTAGGGCGGCGGCCATGTCGGGGAAACGCTCGACCTTCAGAGGTAAGAATGCCCAAGGACAGCCATCGCCCTATTGAATAAGGTCGGACGACGCGCCAGCATGACAGGCTGTATCGCATCTTCATCAATGCCAAGGAGGCCCTTATGGCCAAAGGATTTGCGTCCACCGGTGACATGGCCGCCAAGACGATTTCGTTCACCGAGATTGGTGCTGGACTTTGGGCCTTCACGGCTGAAGGGGATCCCAATACCGGCGTGATCATCGGTGACGACAGCGTCATGATCATGGACGCCCAGGCAACGCCGAGGCTTGCCGAGATGGTCATCGAGAAGATCAGGGGCGTGACCGACAAGCCGATCCGCTACGTGACCCTCAGCCACTATCACGCAGTCCGCGTGCTTGGCGCTTCGGCTTATGGGGCCGAACAGATCATCGCGTCCGATACCTGCCGTGCCATGGTGGCCGAGCGCGGGCAGGAGGACTGGGACAGCGAGTTCGGCCGCTTTCCGCGGCTGTTCGAAGGTCATGAAAGCATTCCCGGCCTCACCTGGCCGACCATGACGTTCAAGACGCGGATGACCGTCTATCTCGGCAAGCGCCGAGTCGATCTGATCCATTTGGGACGGGCCCATACGGCGGGCGATATCGTTGCCTGGGTGCCCGATGCCGGCGTGATGCTGACTGGTGACATCGTCGAGCAAAATTCCGCCTGCTACTGCGGGGACGGTCATTTTTCGGATTGGGGAGCCACGTTGGATGCCATCAAGGCATTTCGCCCGGAAGCGATTGCGCCTGGCCGAGGCGATGCCCTGGTCGGTGAAAAGGCCGTCGACGGTGCCCTTGCCTTCACGCGCGACTTCATTGACAGCACCTATCGACCGGCAGCGGCCGTCGCCGCCCGCGGCGGCAGCTTGAAGGAAGCCTGGGACGCCGTGCGCGCTTCCTGCGATCCGAATTTCAAGGACGTCGCCATCTATGAGCATTGCCTGCCGTTCAATGTTGCCCGTGCCTATGACGAGGCACAGGGCATGGACACGCCGCGCATCTGGACGGCGGAGCGCGACCGGATCATGTGGGAGGCCCTTCAGGGTTAGCTGGCGCGGCCAGATCGTTGACTTAGTTTATCTGGACAGCGGTTCGTTCGCACTCGACAAAAGCATCTGAAGTCCACCCAATAGAGAGGCTATGTCGAAGATCTTCGAAACGCCGCTTTATCCGTACCAAAGATCGTCCGATCAGGATGCGGCGGCGCCTGTGCGTCACCCGGTCATTGTTGTCGGGGCCGGCCCTGTCGGCCTGACGGCGGCAATCGATCTTGCGATGAACGACGTGCCGGTGCTGGTGCTGGATGACAATGACCGGGTGAGTTCCGGCAGCCGGGCCATCTGTTTTGCCAAGCGGACATTGGAAATCCTGGACCGGTTGGGCTCCGGCGACCGTTTGGTCGACAAGGGCGTGACCTGGAATACCGGTAAGGTCTTTTTTGATGAACGCCAGGTCTATGGCTTCGATTTGCTGCCGGAGGCGGGGCATCGGCGTCCGGCATTCATCAATCTTCAGCAATATTATGTCGAAGCCTACCTCGTGGAGCAGGTTCGAGAGCTTCAAGGGGCCGGTAAACCTATCGACATCCGGGGGCGCAACAAGGTTTCTGCACTCGAGGTCGATGGGAACACCGTGCGTCTGGCTATCGAGACGCCGGAAGGGGCCTATGATCTCGTGGCGGATTGGCTGATTGCCTGCGATGGGGCGGCTTCGCCGGTGCGGGGCATGATGGGGCTGGATTTCGTCGGCCGCGTGTTCGAGGACAATTTTCTGATCGCCGATGTCGTGATGGAAGCGCCCTTTCCGACGGAACGCTGGTTCTGGTTCGATCCGCCCTTCAACCGAGGCCAGTCCGCGTTGCTGCACAAGCAGCCGGATAATGTCTGGCGTATCGATCTTCAGCTTGGCTGGGATATCGACAAGGATGAGGAGAAAAAGCCTGAAAAGGTGATCCCCCGCCTGAAAGCTATGCTCGGCGAGGAGGTGGCCTTCAAGCTGACATGGGTATCGATCTACACCTTCCAATGCCGGCGCATGGAGAAATTCCGGCATGATCGTGTGCTGTTTGCAGGCGATAGCGCCCATCAGGTCTCGCCATTTGGCGCTCGCGGCGCCAATAGCGGTATCCAGGACGTCGATAATTTATGCTGGAAGTTGAAGCTGGTGATCGAGGGCAAAGCGCCCGCTAGCCTCTTGGACAGCTATGATCGGGAGCGTGTCGAGGCAGCGGATGAAAATATCCTGAACTCGTCCCGGGCAACCGATTTCATCACGCCGAAATCGATGGCGAGCCGCATCTTCAGGAATGCCGTTCTCGACCTCTCCGAGCGTTATGCGTTCGCGAGGCCTCTGGTAAATTCCGGACGGCTTTCCCTGCCGAAGGTCTATGGTGGCTGTGCCTTCGACGGCACGGACGGACTGCGAAGTCCTGCCCGTACCCGCCCCGGTGCGCCGGCTGTCGATGCGCCGCTCGGTGAGAGCTGGCTTCTGGATCGCCTTGGCCACCGTTTTCAGGTCCTGGCGATCGACAGGCCGGTGCTGGAGGGCTTGAGGTCGGAACTCCCAAAGGACGTTGGCGTCCTGTCACTCAGTGCTGCCGACGACCCTTCTGGGGCGCTCGCTGAGCGGTATCTCGGGGACCGACCTGGGGCCGTCTACCTGCTGCGTCCGGATCAGCATATCGTTGCCCGCTGGCCCGATGTCGATCCCAAGGCCATTAGCGAGACTCTCACCGCTGCCGTCGGCAAAGCGTGGAAGGATTGATCATGAACGATCTGAACACCAGCCCCAACATCGTTGATCCCGATGGATTCTATGAAGAGCTACTGGCACTTCACGATGGCCTGGATCCTGCTGAAAGCGAGGCCTTGAACGCGCGGCTTATCCTCATCCTCGCCAATCATATCGGCGACCGAACCGTCTTGAACCAGGCATTCAAAGCCGCCAGACGATCAGAGCCGCTCCCCGATTGATCAAGAGGGGAGGTTGGTTTTTTTTAAGTCGGAAATTACTGTTTTTGACGTTCGGACTCAGGCAGCTCTGACAGTAGCTTCGGCATTCTGGCATTTGAGGGCTTCATCCAGATCGACCAGCGTTTGCCGACAAAGTTCAATATTCTTGGCCGATCCGGTCACCGCTGCTTCCGTATTGCTCCTGATTTGATGGACGCCGTCCAGGAGGTCCATGATCATCGGAAGCTGCGTTGCCGTTTCCTTGCTCGCACTTTGAATTCGATCGACGAGAGATTTGACGTCGCGGCTTATTTCATTCGAGACGGAGGAAAAAGACCGGCTCGTTTGCATCGTGCCGGCAAGTGTCTCTTCCACGGTTCGGATTCGAGCCAGAAGCCCACCCAGCGAATTGTCGAGCTGGCTCACTAGGTCGGTGATGTCCTTCAAGTCAACAGTGGAGCGGTCGGCCAGCTCGCGCACCTCGAGGGCGACCACGGCAAAGCCCTTGCCGGCCTCCCCGGCCCTGGCGGCTTCGATCGATGCGTTGAGGGCCAAAAGCTTGATCTGATGGGCGAGGCTGGCAATCCGGTCCGTGGCTTCCTTGACGGCGACAAAGCACTCTTGAAATGCCTTGCCTGTCCCCGTCATTTCGGAAACTTCGATCGCTGTCATGGAAATGCCGTCTGAGAGTGTTTCCGCCCCGCCTGAAATTTTTTGAAAGTCGTCATCGATCCTTTGCACCGAGATGCCGCTTTTCTCAGCCTCTGCGCATAAGTGTTTGACCGATTGCCCCACGGCCTCGAACCGGTCGATGAGGTCTTGGATAAATTTCACCCGTTCGACCGACGAAACGTTGACTTGCCGGGCATTCGACATGACCGTTTTGACCTTGTCCGCAGCTTGCCCGATCGACGGTCTCTCAATGGCGGCGGGATGCCGGACGACGCTCGCCGGTTCTCTGGCTTCAAGCTGGCCAAGCAGAGTTTGCCTGGCGTCGTTTGCCTCTCCGAGCTCGCGTTCAAGACGTATGATGTTTTGCCGTTCATGGTCGAGCGAGGCTTCGAGTGTCGAGGTCTGGGCAGCATGTTCGGCCTTACAAGCTTCGATCATCCCGGCAGATTCCCGGCGGCTGAAGATGCTGGTGACCGAGGAGACGCAAAACGGAACGATGAACGTGAGAGCGGCCTTGGTCCAATCCAAAACCCCAGCGCCGAAAATGGCGTCCCCCTGATTGATGAGCGTCAGAATTGGCCCGACCAGGCAGGCAGCAATCATCGCTCTCTTCAAGATACCGGGAGCAGGGGTGTTCTTTGCGGCGACCATGCCATCCACTCGAAAGTTCAGGGACTCATTCGGGGGAACCTAGCCGCTAATAGATAATTTTCTGCTAACGATGATGGACCTCGCGCCTTCAATAGGTCGCTCGTCCGCCGGTCACATCAAAGGTAAAGCCGGTGGTGAAACTGCATGCGGGGCTGGCGGCAAAGGCGGTCATGGCGGCGATTTCGTCGATCGTGCAAAAGCGGCCCATGGGAATCCGCCGCTTGCGATCGGCAATATAATCCTCGTCCATTTCGTCGAAGAGGTCGGTTTTGGTGATCGCCGGCGCAATGCAGTTGGCGAGCACGCCAGAGCCTGCAAGTTCCTGGGCGAGGCCCTTGGTGAAGCCGATCACGCCGGACTTGGCGGCGGCATAGGCGCAGGCGTTCGGCCCGCCTTCCTTGCCGGCGACGGACGCAATGTTGACGATTCGCCCATAGCCGCGCTCACGCATGGATCCGACGAGGGCGCGCGTGCACAGGAAAACGCCGGTGAGATCGACGGCGAGAACCTTGTTCCATTCTTCCAGCGTGTAGTCCCAGGTCGGCTTGGTCGGGCCATTGACGCCGGCATTGTTCACCAGAATGTCGATGTGACCGAGCTTCTTGAGGCTGGCCTTGGCGGCGGCGGCAACGTCGGCCTCGTCGGTGACGTCACATTGCAGGAAGTCTTTGAACAGCCGATTGTCAAAAGCGCCAAGATCCCAGCCGACGACCTCGGCGCCAAGGTCGGTCAGATGCTCGGCGATGCCGAAGCCGATACCGCGCGCAGCGCCGGTGACCACGGCTTTCGCTCCTTTCAGCCCCTGTTTCATCATTCACCCTTTCCATGGCAACGGCCCCACCGTCTTGATCGATCCGGGACGAGGCGTGACGATGGGGGCTATCGCAGTTTGACCAGGGGAGCAAGGCGATGTCCTTCTACGTCGAAGTCGGCCATGAGGTTTCGTTTTCCAAGACCGTCGGCGAGACCGACGTTTACATGTTTGCCGGCATTACCGGTGATCTGTCGCCGAACCATGTGGATGCGGTCTATATGGCGAAATCCAGCTATGGCCGGCGCATGGCCCATGGCGCGCTGCTAATCGGCTATATGTCGACCACCTCGACCATGGCGATCGCTCATGTCCGGGATGTGGGGGAAACGCCGGTCTCGCTCGGTTACGATCGTGTACGGTTCCTGAAAGCCGTATTCCTGGAGGATACCATCACGGTCACCTATCGGATTGCCGCTATCGACGAAGCCCGCCGCCGTTCCACCGCCGATATCGAGGTGCATAATCAGCATGGCGAGTTGGTCGCTGTCGCCCGGCACATCTTGAAATGGGTCGCGAATGAGGAATGATGCGGCCGTAGTGGGGACTTCCCTAATTCATTGTTTCTGGATCATAGTCAGCCAAGTTCGATTGCTGACTGACTTGGATCCGCATTACCCATGCCTAATCTTTTGAACGCCTTGCGCGCGGGATCCTTCAAGATACGTTTTTATCAGATTGCAAATGCCATCCTGACCAAGGCGGCTGGTCGATGGCTTGGAATTGTGCATGTGGTCGAATATCCCAAATGCGGTGCCTCTTGGATCCGTCTGATGATGCAGGATTATGTTGGCGGCAAACCCTATTTTGACGACCGCATCATAAGCCCGGGTACTCTGGTTCAGCTCCACAGCCTTCCTTCAGCTTGGCATTGCAAGCCGATAGTCGTGGTTCGTGATCCACGCGACATGTTCGTGTCGTTCTACTATTTCGAAACGACTTATGATGGCCGGCGAGAGCAGCTTGCGGTCAATAGATTCTACACCCGCGATTCCGAGAGGGATGTGCGGGATGATTTCGCCGCTTATCTCAAGGCGAAACTTGAGAACCGGACCTACCCGCCCTTTTCCTATCACGAATTCGTCGACTCTTGGATTGAACGCCCAGGTGTATGTCTGGTCCGCTATGAGGATATGTTGGCTGAAACGGTGACGCAAATGGGAAGGGTCATCGAGTTTGCCGGTCTCTCAATGGATCGAGATCGTCTGGGCAAGATCATCAACTATCATCACTTCACGAGCGCCACCAAGCGTGCCGAGGGCGTTGGACGAATGCCGGGAGAGGCGGATGCGAACAAATTTCTCCGAAAAGGAATCGCTGGCGATTGGCGAAATCACTTCAACGAGACGTCATGCAAGCTTATCGAAAATCACGAGGGGGCGACGCTCAGGCGGCTTGGCTACGAGAGAGATGCTGCCTGGATCGATGATTTTTTGGGCGCGTCCCCTAGCCTGAGCAAAACTTCGAACTGACAACATTCGGCAGAATAACCGTCTGCGAGCACTGCGATATCATTTTCCCCGGTCGAGATCGCGAAAAGCCCGGTTCAAACCATATTCCTCCGAGGTCACGATTTGCTCCATGGCTGCAAGGCGCTGCTCCAGGTTGCGGAATTGGTGGCGGAGCTCCGACATGGTGACCTTCGGCCTCGTTGACACATTGCGCCAGAAACGCTCTTCTTCCGGCGTTTCGTAGATCATCGTCTCCGGGCGTTCCTTGATTAGCCACCAGCCGAGCAGGTAGCCGAAAAATGCAGGCGCAGGGAACATGAAGAGAGCTGCAAGAGCTGCCAGCCGAACATAGGCCCGCCGCCAGCCGAAATAGACGGCGATGCCCCCGCAGACACCGCCGATCACACGATCCGGATCGCGATAGAGCCGGTGAGGATTGGGCGACGCTTCGCGGCTCTTCTTGCTGTCATGATAATGATGGTGGTGATGATGTTCAGCCATCGCGATGACTCCCGTCCTGATCCAGGATGGTCTCCAGGGTTTCGATGCGCTTCTCCAGGGCCTGCGCGGTTCGCCAGAGATCGTCCAGCAAGCGTTCGTCATCGGCGGAAAGGCTTTTGATTTCCCGCCAGCGGGTCAGGTAATGCAGGACGATCAGCACGAAGAGAACCGGCGCGCCGAAGACCGTCAGGACAATAATGATCGGGACAAGGTCGCCCATGGTCTATCCTTTCGTCAAATACTGGCGCTTAGTCCTTTTCGGCCTTTTTCTGGCGTTGCTTGATCTGCTGCAGCTCGGCCTCGACCACATCCTCTTCTTCCAGTTCCTCGAACTGCTCCGCCAATGTCCTGGGCTGGCCCATGGCGTAGACTTCCGCTTCGGCCTCGAGCTCGTCAAGCCGGCGCTCATAATGCTCGTAGCGGGCCATAGCGTCCTCGAACCGGCCGTCATGGAGCTGCCGCTGAACACGGACACGGTCGCTGCTGCTGCGCTGGCGGAGTTCCATCGCCCGCTGCTTGGCTTTGGCTTCCTTGAGCTTGGACTGGAGCTGCGCCAGATCCTCGTTCGCCTTGTCCAGGTTCCGGTCCAGCTCGGCGAGCTCGTCTTTCAGCAACGAGGCCATCTCGGCGGCCTTGCGCTTGGCGGAAAGAGCACCTTTCGCCAGGTCGTCCCGGCCCTTGCTGACCGCGAGTTCCGCTTTGTCCGCCCATGTCGCCTGGCGCGTCTCGAAATCCGCGGCCTTGCGGGTCAGCTCCTTGCGGTCGGCAATCATGCGTGCCGTCGACGACCGAACCTCGACCAGGGTGTCTTCCATTTCCTGAATGATCAGGCGGACGATCTTGTCGGGCTCCTCGGCACGGTCCAGGAGTGCTGCGATGTTGGAATTGACGATGTCACTGAGGCGCGAAAACACACCCATATCTAGTCTCCTCCTCAAAAGATCCAGGCACCAAGAACGAAGCCGATCGCGAAGACGATCCAAGGAAAGCGGCGATCATCCCGCATGAGTCTTCGCATTCGGTCTTCCCAATCTCTTCGCTGATAGGTTGAGCTGTGCATGGCGTCCTCCAAGTTTGATGTTGCGATGAGATTGGTTATTGCAACTGCCGTGCCAGTTTTGAGAAATCTCATCAACGTACTGAATTTAAATTATAAAATCATGATCTTGGTAATTGAGCTGCTTTGGTGTAGGTCGATGTCGCCATTAATTGGCTAAATAAGCCTGGTTAAAATGGCGAAAATAACCATCTTTCGGAAATGGAACAGGATCTTCCGGAGCTCATTGGCCAAGCGCCGAGCTTTCTCGCCATGCAGCGGCATCTCTCGGCCGTGGCGCCGCTGGATCGACCTATCCTGGTGATCGGCGAGCGCGGTGTCGGCAAGGAACTGATCGCGGCGCGTCTCCATTTTCTATCCAGCCGCTGGGATCAGCCGCTGATCAAGGTCAATTGCGCGGCTCTGGCGGACACCCTTTTGGAAAGCGAGCTGTTCGGCCATGAGGCCGGTGCATTTACGAGCGCCACCAAGCGCCATGCCGGGCGTTTCGAACGGGCGGACGAAGGCACGCTGTTTTTGGATGAGATCGCGTCCGCCAGCCTGCAGGTTCAAGAAAAGCTGCTGCGGGTCATCGAATATGGAACCTATGAGCGTTTGGGCGGCGATCGGACGCTGCGCGCCGACGTTCGGGTCATCGGCGCCACCAATGTCGATCTGCCCGCACTGGCCGCTGAGGGCGGTTTTCGTGCCGATCTGCTGGACCGGCTGGCGTTCGACGTGATTCACGTGCCGCCGCTTCGTGCGCGAGCGAGTGATATCCCAACGCTGGCCGCCCACTTCGCCCAGGCCATGGCGCATGAGATGGAAACAGCGTTTAAAGGCTTTGCCCCCAACGCTCTCGACACCCTTCTCCAGCATCGTTGGCCTGGCAATGTTCGGGAATTGAAGAATGCGGTCGAGCGCTCTTTTTACCGCCATATCGCCGAGGACAATGGCGATGAGCCGATTGCCGAGATCATCCTTGACCCTTTCGCCTCAGCCTATCGTTCCGCGGATAGCGATCGGCCGCGGCCGTCTTCCAAGGCTGGCGCGCCGCCGGCCGAGCCCGCGATGCCGGCGTCCAGCTATGACTACCGGGCGCATGTCGATGATATCGAACGGCAGTTGCTCCAGGATGCCTTGGCGATCAACGGCCATCATCAGCGCGCGACGGCAGCGTATCTGCAGCTAAGCTACGATCAGCTGCGCGGCCTGATGCGCAAGTTCGGTATCGGTGGAAAGTCCTCGCTCGTTCCGGCGAAGCAGGATCAAGGTCGATGAAATGACCCAATCTCCTCGACTGGTAGTGGCCTTCCGAAGAAAAAACCCTGCCCCAGGTCGCAGTCGAGTGAGTATAGAATTTCCGCTTGCCGGGATGTCTCGATCCCTTCGGCGATGATCGACATGTCCAGAGCATGACCGAGATCGATCATGGCTTTGACGATTGTCCGGGCTTCGTTGCTGCCTGCCAGATCGGCAACGAAGCTCTGATCCACTTTCAAAGTATGAAACGGCAGGCTGTTCAGCGTCATGAGATTCGAATAGCCGGTCCCAAAATCGTCGATGGCGAACCTGACCCCCATTCGACTGAGCCGTGTGATGAAGTTGAAGGCATTTTTTGCGTCGCTGACGACGGCATGTTCGGTGATCTCGAATTTTACGGCGTGGGGCGAGATTTCGCACTCTTCCATGGTGCCGAGGATGAAATCGATAAGGGCGCAATCCCTGAGATCATGCCCGGTCAGATTGATGGAGACCCAGTCGATGATACGGTTGTCGAGGAGGCCCTTGGACTGCAGAAGACTCTCGCGAATGATATAGCGCGTGAGTGTCGGAAGAAGTTGCAGATCTCCGGCAATTGCAAGGATATCGAGGGGCGGTATCCACCCGCGTACACCATTGTTCCACCGCACCAGCGCCTCTGCTCCCTTCGTTGACCGGTCTGCCAGATCATGAACCGGCTGAAAGAAGACTTGTATTTCGTCTTTATGCAGGGCGGACTTGAGTTCGTCGCCCATCGCAAATCGCAGGAAGTGGGATTCGGCCATTTTCGGCTCGAAGCTGACGGCAATCCCCCGTCCTCCGGCTTTGGCACGATACAGTGCTAGGTCGGCGAAGAGCAGTAAGTCGTGCGTATCTTGGGAATGCTCGGGGCAGAAGGCTACACCCAGGGAAGCGCCGCATTGAAGCTGACGCTTGCTGAATTGGACGGGTGCCTGCAGCGCGGCAAGGAGCCGGTCGATGATCAGCTTCAATGACGGTTCATCAGCGGTGTCGAAGGCGATGACGGCAAACTCATCCCCGCCTAGGCGCGCAATCAGATCGGTGGTGCGAACGGCCTCCGCTATGCGCTTGGCGGCAGTCTTCAGCATGGCATCCCCTGCTGCATGGCCGAAGGTGTCGTTGATCTCCTTGAAACCGTCCAAGTCCACCAGGATAAGCGCAAAGGCTTGCCCGCCGGAGCGCGCTTCCTCCACGGCTTCTTCGAACTTCATGGTAAAGCAGTGACGATTGGCAAGGCCCGTCAGATAGTCCTTCTCGGCGAGCATGAGGGCACGCTGGCGTTCGCGTTCCAGTTCGCGGGTGCGCTCCCTGACACGGCCTTCCAGATTTTCGTTGAGCGCGGCGAGGCGCCGGTTTGCCTCGAACAGTTCCCGGCTTTTCTCCTCCAGAAGGTCTTCGGCTGTAAGCCTGGCCAGCTTTTCGCGGCGAGCACGGTTCTCCAGGAGCCTCCGTTCCTTTTCCCCATCCAGGGAGACGGAAGACATCAGGCAACCTTTGCCGCAATTTTCCTTTCGACAACGATTTCCACGAAGTCGCCGTCTTCATCGGAGGCCGCTTTGCGGCGAATATCGACAGTATCTCCGTAATAGCCGGCGGCGGCCTCGATCAGCCCGACGGCCAGGTCATCCATCTGCCTCGGACTGTCATAGCGGATTCGCGCTTCGTTTGGGCCGCGGGACGTAACGATGATGCTGGGCAGGGCGGCATCCGGGTAGAGTTTTCGCACTTCGACGTGGATATGATCTTCAACGCTATCGAGAAAGTCGAACAGGGTTGGCGCTTCTTCGAAGAAATGGCTGAACTTTTCTGAAAAGCGCTTGCCCAGGTAGTTGCCGAAACCGCGGATCAGATCAGCCGGCGGGGCACCACAAAGGCCGGAAAGCGCGGTTACCAGCTGGACGATCTCGGCATGGTCATAGGTTCCCACAGCGGTATAGGCACCGCCGCTGGGCAAATCGCTTTGAACAATGATTTCCTCTGCGGTGACGATGCCGAAGGTGGCTTCAACATGTTCGAGGAACTCGGTAAAGACGATGCCCTTCATGTGACTCTGCGGGCTCCACGATGCGGCCTTTGAAATTCGAAGATTTTAAGACATCAAGAAATAGCAGCGAATTATTAAGATTACCTAAATCCGGGATCAGGCTCGTTGCTTCTCCGTTTTAGAACGGGTTCCCGGTCCGAGCGGCGCTTCTAAGGCATGCCGCCGCCTCGTCAGCTCGAGCGGCGAAAAATGACCCGAAAACGCTCGCAGACGAGAGGCATATCCTGGCTCGGGAGGCGGCCGAGCGCCTCGCATTCCTTGGCATAATGGGACCAGCATTTCTGCCGCCAGGTTTCAAGGGTGCCGTCCCACTCCCCGTAGTCACGAGCGAATGGCTCATCGGCGTCAGCAAAAGGCAGCACGGCCAGCCAGGTTGTTTCCACAATGCAAACCGGCTCACCCCGGCCATTCATGACGATGCTGAGGGCACCTTCGGCCGGTGGCGGCGTTCCTGCAGCCTCATAGGTCCAGAGCAGCGAGGAGGTCGCGGTCTTGGTGCCGGAGAGGATGAGGCGAGCCCCGGCATCGGCAGCATCTTCGGTACTGCCGATCTTGAAGGCCTCGAAAAATCGCGCATTGGCATCGTCGGGATCATCGGTTTGAGCCAGAAACTCATCCCAAAAATTCCGAACGGCCGGCGACAGTGAACTCACGGATGTCATCGAAATTACCTCGGCTCATCTATCGCCTTTTTTTCGCTGCTCCGTGGTTCCATCGGAGCAGCGTATTGTTTTACTGATTTATAATTATGGAGAAAGTTTAATCTAAATTAATGAAAAATAACATATTAACTGCTGTTCATATAAGTGGGGCGTCGTCGCATCCCTACACGGCCGGCGACGTCCTCTTTTGCCACCATGATCGCGAGCATGTCAATGCTCGACGACGGGTCTGTGGTGTGCCGGATTCCTAAGAGTTCCCTCGAGTTTTCGATCTGTTGTGCTCGGCTTGGTTCTCAAGGCTATCAGCATATCATTGCCGCGCCAACATTCTCAGGCCACCGACCAGGATGCCTGTCCGCTGGCCTTGTCCAGGATTCACAGTCTTTTTTTGTAACGTTCGGTCAGCCAGCCTGGTCTGCTCCGCACTGGATGATCCCTGCTCGAAAACGGTATGCTGTCGGGATATCTGCGCCCTCTGTCGCAAAAAAACATTGGCGTCCCGCAAAAACTCGGCCAGCATGACGGCAGGGAAAAGAATGACATGAAAATGAGGAGGCTTAAGCCGTGAAAACATTGAGTTCGATACTGGGGCTGGCGCTGGCCACTGTTGCTGCGGCACCGCTGATGGCAGCCGAGAAATGGGATATGCCCATGGCCTATGCGGACAGCAACTTTCATACCGAGAATGGCAAGGCGTTCGCCGAATGCGTGCTCGATGCGTCCGCAGGCGAACTGGAAATCGTGGTCCATGGCGGCGGTTCGCTGTTCAAGGGCAATGAGATCAAGCGGGCCGTCCAGACTGGACAGGCGCCGATCGGCGAGCGGCTGTTGTCGGCGCATCAGAACGAGGACCCGATGTTCGGTTTCGACAGTATCCCGTTCCTGGCATCGGGCTATGACGAGTCGGACAAGCTCTGGGCTGTCGCCAAGGACAGCATCAAAGAGATCCTCGATGGGCAGAATCTGGTCCTGCTGTACACCGTTCCCTGGCCGCCCCAGGGCATTTACGCCAACAAGGAGCTGGCATCGACTGCCGATATGAAGGGCGTGAAATTCCGTTCCTACAACTCGGCGACCGCGCGCATGGCCGAACTGATGGAGGCGGTGCCGGTGCAGATCGAAGCGGCTGAACTCAGTCAGGCGCTGGCGACCGGCGTTGCCGAGAGTTTCATCTCCTCGGGCGCAACCGGCT
Organism: Geminicoccaceae bacterium; assembly: GCA_965204405.1. Taxonomy (GTDB): domain Bacteria; phylum Pseudomonadota; class Alphaproteobacteria; order Geminicoccales; family Geminicoccaceae; genus JANQPX01. The sequence continues at coordinate 1,425,521 of CBDBEN010000004.1, read as the reverse complement.
ATGACCGCAAGGTCTGGGAGCATTTGTCCCATTGGTACGAGGTGAACGCCTGGCTTCCCAGGAACTATGTCATGGTCAACAAGGATAGCTGGAACAGCTTGCCGGAAGGCAGCCAGTCGGCGCTTAAGGATTGCGGTACCAAGGCCATGGCGGCGGGTACGGCGAAGTCGATCGAGCTGAATGACTGGTATAAGGAGCAGCTCACTTCGAACGGCATGACCGTGCAAAAGGCGGAAGGCAAGCTTCGGGACGACATGGTTGCCATCGGCGAGACCATGACCGCGGAGTGGCTCGAAGCGACCGGTGAAGCCGGCCAGGCCATCGTTGACGGATTCAAGGGTCAGTAGGCTCGGATGACCGTTATGTTCGACCGGATGGGCGTGCGTTCCGCGGGACGTTTTCCTGTCCGGTCGACAAGGCTGGTTGCGGCATGAAAGCTTTGATCACGCTCGGGCGCGCCGCCCGTCCCTGGCTCGATCGGCTTTACGATCTCTCAGGCGCTGTCGCTGCGCTCTTTCTAATCGCCATCCTGACGATCATCTGCCTGCAGATGGGGGCACGCTGGAGCGGCCAGCAATTTCCGGGCTCGACCGACTATGCCGGCTATTGCATGGCGGCGGCTTCCTTTTTTGCGCTGGCCCATGCCTTCAACCGCGGTGCCCATATCCGGGTGTCCCTGTTGCTGAGCACGCTTGGCCGCTGGCGCAGGGCAGGGGAGCTCTGGTGTTTGGGGGTGGCCTCGGTTCTGGCGGTTTTCTTCGCGATCTATGCGGTGAAGGCGATCCAGGTGTCGATCAAGCTGAATGATATTTCTCAAGGTCAGGACGCGACGCCTCTATGGATCCCGCAGCTGGCGATGGCCTTCGGCACCTGTTTGTTCGCTGTCTGCCTGATCGACCGGTTTTTAAGCGTGCTTTTCGGCGGCAGCTACCGGCTCGGCGATCCGAATGCCGATGAGCAGGGCAGTGATGCCGATGGATGATCGCCCCCGGGAGTTTGGCTGAGCGGACATGGAACATTTTTATCTGACCGGCCTTTTCCTGTTCGTGCTGTTCTTCCTGCTGGGGACGGGCGTTTGGGTGGGGCTTGCGCTCCTTGGTGTCGCCTGGATCGGCATGGAGCTGTTCACGTCGCGTCCGGCAGGCGATGCGATGATCACGACGATCTGGACGGCGTCTTCCTCCTGGGCGCTTACGGCGCTGCCGCTGTTCATCTGGATGGGCGAGATTCTTTTTCGCACACGCCTTTCCGAGGATATGTTCCGCGGCCTCTCGCCCTGGCTCGCCAATCTGCCGGGGCGCCTCCTGCATACCAATATTGTCGGCTGCACGGTGTTCGCGGCGGTCTCCGGCAGCTCGGCTGCGACCGTGACCACGGTCGGCAAGATGTCGATCCCGGAGCTCAGGCGGCGGAACTATCCCGAACGGCTGATCGTCGGCACGCTCGCCGGGGCCGGCACGCTTGGGCTGATGATCCCGCCGTCGCTGACCCTGATCGTCTACGGCGTGACCATCAACGAGTCGATTTCCAAGCTGTTCATGGCAGGCGTTCTTCCCGGCTTGACCCTTGGCGCGCTGTTCATGGGTTATATCGCCTTTTGGTCCTTTACCCGCCCGGACGAGGTTCCGGCGCCGGAGGCAAGGCTGACATTGAAGGAAAAGGTCAGGCAGAGCCGTTTTCTCATCCCCGTCCTTTGCCTCATCCTGACGGTCCTGGGCTCGATCTATCTTGGTTTCGCCACGGCGACCGAGGCGGCTGCCTTCGGTGTGCTCGGCGCGCTTGCCCTTGCTGCTGCCCAGGGATCACTCACCTTCGAGACATTCAAGACGAGCCTGATGGGTGCTACCCGCACCTCCTGCATGATCGCGCTGATCCTGGCAGGGGCCGCATTCCTTGCCCTTGCCATGGGCTTCACCGGGCTGCCGCGTGCGCTTGCCGGCTGGATCGCCTCGATGGAGCTGAGCCCGATCGCCCTGATCGTGGCGCTCACTTTCTTCTATATCGTGCTCGGCTGCTTCCTCGACGGCATCAGCTCGGTGGTCCTGACCATGGCCGTGGTGGAGCCGATGATTCGCGCTGCCGGCATCGATCTGATCTGGTTCGGCATTTTCATCGTCGTTGTTGTGGAGATGGCGCAGATCACCCCGCCGATCGGGTTTAATCTGTTCGTGCTGCAGGGCATGACCGGTCATGAGATCAGCTATATCGCCAAAACGGCGCTGCCGTTCTTTTTGATCATGTGCCTGATGGTGGTCATCCTGGTGGTTTTCCCCGATCTTGCTACCTTCCTGCCCGAAACCATGCGTCAAGTGCCGGGCGGTTAACATGTGTCGGGGAACTGGTGTGTCAGCATCGATGTGATGAACCTTGAGGTAACCAAGTCCTGGCAGGACTGATATGACCCGACTTTCCTACATCGAACGCGATGAGGCGGCTCCCGATCTGCAGGCGGTTTATGATGCCGTGGAAGGATATGGCGCCTTTGCCAATCAGGTCCGGACCATGGCCCACTGTCCGCCGGTCCTAAAGCATATCATGGCACTCCTGTTCGATCTCAGAGCTCATGCCAGCCTCGGCAAGCGGCATATAGAGCTCTTGAACGTGACGGTGGCGATGGTGAATGCTTGTGACTATTGCATCGCCCACCATGCCCCCGGGCTCAAGGTCGAAGGCATTAGCGATGCGGGCGTGGAACGTTTGCTCGAGGATGATGATCATCCGGAACTCGATGCCGCCGACCGTCTCGTGGTTTCCTACGCCAAGCAGATCAGTGAGGAGCCGAGGCGTATTACCGATCGTTTTTTCGACCGGCTCCGGGCACATTTCACCGAGGCGCAGATTGCCGAGTTGACCTGGCGGATTGGCCTTGCCGGTGCTTTCAACCGGATCAATCAGGCGCTCGACATCGATATCGAGTCAGATCTTGTTCAGACAAGCTTTGCTAGTGGTATGACCACATCATCAGAGACTTGATGATATGACAGCATTGCTTAGGTCATGCTGTGTCTTGTGATTGAACGTGGAATCAATGCGTTACACCTCCTTTGGACTGAATTGTTGATGTGGTCTTACCGCAGAAGCTTGGAAAGCTGATCGTTTGAACCACGTTGGTTCATGGTTTTGAGAAGAAATCCATAGCTTTGATCATGTTGCCTATCCGATGTCGCGATTGTCGGTTCGATGCGGTTGACGCTCTAAAATAACTGGCGTGCCAAGTCCCGTTGTTTGTCTCGTGAGGTACTTCGCCGATGCAAAATCTTTCTTGTAGCAAGGCCGGCCGACCTGGTTTGCTGAGCCTGCTGATCGCCGTTCTTGCCTTCGCTCCGCTGGCTTCGGCAAAGGCTGAGCCGACAAGGAGCCTGGAGCTGAGCATGGTCATGTATGTGGCTGGGCTCACTGCCGGCAAAATGAAGCTTTCGATCGATCTTAACGACGACGACGCGGCCACGTCGCTCAGGCTCAAAAGCAAGGGCATGGTCAAGCTGATCACCGGCTACAAGGGGAGATCCGAGGCGAGGGCCACGTTGCCGGAGAAGGCCTGGCCGGTGCCGGTCAGCTATGATTCGTCTTATGAGACCAAGAAACATGATCGGCGGATCGAGATCCGCTACAGCCCTGATGACGGGGCAATTACCAATCTCCAGACATGGAAGCGGGGCGAGCCCCGTACGACCAACGTGCCCGAAGACTTGTGGTCGGCGACGATCGACCCGCTGACCGCGATTCTTCATATCCGCCATTGGATTCTGGCCTTGCGTCAAGACCAGGCGACATCCGGGCAACAGGCCTTCGAAGTCTTCGACGGCCGCCGCCGCTATCGTTTGAACGCCGGTGTCATCAAGCAGGATCACATCAAATTTGGCGACAGGGATCTGCCGGTTTTCCGATTGAAGGTCGTGGTGGAACCGCTGGCGGGTTTCAGCAAGAGGGACATGCTGGCCAATTGGTCGAGCGAAGATGGGGAGCGCTGGATCGAGCTAGTCATCACCGATGACGACAACCCGATCCCGTTGTCGCTGGAGACCAGGGGAGGGACGCTCAAGACGACCATCTTTCTCGAGGAGGCCTGTGACGGCAAGGATGGCTGCACGAATTTCGGCAGCTGACGAAGGCCAGCGGTTGCCCACGCTGCCCGGGTCGGCACGATACTCTTTTGAGGGCAAGTCAAAAAATAACCTTGAAGTGATCGTTGTCGCTGACTTTCCAGCATTTTTCGATTTTCCTCATCTGGAGTTGCAAAAATCTCAAGTTGATTTGATTAAATAATAATATAATTTTTGATAAAATATGGCATTGTTGCCCGTAACAGTCTGTTATGATTGACAGAAGATTTTTTAGTTCACTGTCGATGCGTCTGAAAGAAAATAGAATGGGCCAGCGTTTGAGCCCCTGGCGCGTAGGGGGCGCGGATGAAGATGCTTTTGATGACCTGCTCTTCGATCAGATAAAGAAGCCGGCGTTGATGATCAGGACCGATTATCGGGTCCTGAGAGCGAACCGGGCGGCTGCCGAAGCTTTGGGTCACGAGAGGCAACATCTTGTCGGGCTTCCCCTGCCGGACGTGGTGGGGCGTTTTCATTTTGAGGGGCGGCTGAAGCCTGGCCTCGAGCGTTGCCTGCGCGGTGAAGAAGCGCAGGCCTGGCATTGTTCCATGGCCGCAACCACGGAGGAGCTTGACCTCGGCCTGTCGATGATGCCGCTTCGCCGCGATGACGGGATGATCGTCGGCGCCATCGTCACCAGCATCGATGCAAGTGAGCAGGACAAGGTTGTCCAGGCGGTCGAGGCGCAGCAGGCCCTCTATCGCGGGCTTGTCGAAGATGCCGTTGTGGGCATTGCTTTCCGCCGGGGCGAGAAGCTGATCTTTGCCAACCAGGCGATGGTGCGCATGTTCGGCTATGAAGCCGCCGGTGAGCTTCTCCAGATGGATCACTTTCTCGGGATCGTCGCACCCCATGATCGCGGGCGCATCCGCGGCTATGCCGAGATCCGCGATGCCGGGCGGCAAATCCCCCAGCCTTATGAGTTTGATGGGCAGCGCCGGGACGGAGAGGTCATCCACGTCCTGGGTTCCTGCAGCAAGCTCGTCTGGGAGGGGGAGCCGGCCATGCTGCATATTCTTGCCGACATCACCAAGCAGAAGAAGGCCGAACGTGCCCTGGTGGAGGAGCGCAATCTCCTGCGCTCGATCATCGACAACATTCCCGATGCCATTTACGCCAAGGATCGCCACGCCCGCTATATTCTGAAAAACCGGTTCGATGCCAGCATGATGGGGGTGGACGATCCGGAAGAGCCGATCGGCAAGACCGATTTCGACTACTATCCCAAGGCCGTTGCCGAAGGGCTTTACCAGGACGACCTGCAGGTCATCGAGGAAGGCAAGCCGCTGGTCGGCAAGGTGGAGCAGATCATGCGGGGCGGGGATGGCGCGCCCGTTTGGTACAACACGTCGAAGCTGCCGCTTCACGATGCCGAAGGCGAGATCATGGGGCTGGTCGGTATCGGGCGCGACGTCACGGAGGCCAAGCGGCTTTCCGACCGGCTGCACTACCAGGCGACCCATGACGGGCTGACCAATCTGATCAACCGCCGGGAATTCGAGCGCCTTCTCGAACTTGCCATGAAGGCAGCCAAAGTAAGCGCCAGGCCATCGGTGCTCTGCTACCTCGATCTCGACCAGTTCAAGGTGGTCAATGATTCGGTCGGCCATATCGCCGGCGACCGATTGCTATGCGAGGTCGCGGCCCTGCTTTCCGAGCATATCGATCCGGCGCATGCAACCCTGGCCAGGCTGGGGGGCGACGAGTTCGGCCTGCTGCTGGACGACTGCCTGATTTCCTGCGCCGAGGCGATTGCCGACGACCTGGTGAATGCGTTCGGCAGCTACCGCTTTTCCTGGGAAGGCCGGGTCTTCAACATCAGCGCCAGCATCGGCATTGCGGCGATCAACAACGAACTGAAGGAAGTGAGCGACGCGCTCTCCCAGGCTGACATCGCCTGCTATGCCGCCAAGGATGGCGGCCGCAATCGCTGGCATGCCTATCGCAGCAGCGATGTCGAACTGCGCCGGCGGCATGATGAGCTGCTTCAGGCGGCCAGTCTCAAGGCGGCGATCGAAAATGACCGGTTTTGCCTGTTCGTGCAGCCTATTGCCTGCCTCAACACGCCGGGCAGACCGGTGCGCCATTACGAGATCCTGTTGCGCCTGCAAGGCGAGGATGGCGAGCTGATGTCGCCGGGCGCTTTCATCCCGGCGGCCGAGCGCTACGGCCTGATGGTCAATATCGACGATTGGGTGGTGAACAAGGTGTTTGACCTGCTGCCGAGCTTTGCCGGCCTAAAGCAGAAGCTCCAGTTCAACGTCAATCTCTCCGGTCATTCCCTGACCGATCAGGATTTTCAGACCAAGCTCCGCGACCGGCTCGCTGCGGCGACCATGCCTTTGGATCGGCTGTGTTTTGAAATTACCGAAACTGCCGTGATCAGCCACTTGGGTCGGGCGAAGCGCTTCATCGCCGACATGCGCGCACTCGGCTGCCGCTTTGCCCTGGACGATTTCGGTTGTGGCCTCTCGTCGTTCAACTATCTAAAGCAGTTCCAGGTGGATTTCCTCAAGATCGACGGCTGCTTCATTCGGGATATCGCCCGCGACAAGACCGACCGCGCCATGGTCAAGGCGATCAATGACGTCGGCCACATCCTTGGCATGAAGACGGTCGCCGAGTTCGTCCAGGACGAGGACTCAATACAGCATCTCACCGACCTGCAGATCGATCTCGCTCAAGGCTACGTCATCGGCGAGCCGCGCCCGGTCGCGGATCTCGCGGAGGCCATCTTGACCAGGGCTTCGTGAGGGTTCGCTTCAATCTCGCCGGCTTAACCTTTTGCCAACCCGACCGTGGTAAAACTGACTTTGGTCCATGGGATCCTGGGAATCCGTCCGCCCGCCGGGAAGAAGGGGCGAGGCTCGGACTCTCAGGATCCCATGGACCAGGAAAGCCATCCTGACGCGCAATCATGAAGAAAAGGTAAAGAATGTTCCTTTCGATGGCTAAGCCGTTGTTTGATAGCCAAAACGTCGCGATCGAGACACCGGTTGCCTCTCAAGTCAACGCAGGGGGGCGTTTCTCCTAGGCTGCTTCTTTGGTGGCGATCGCGCCTTCGAGGGCGTTCAGGATCTTCTTTTGGCGCACACCCCAGCGGTAGTTGTGCATGATTCCAGTGCTTAGAATGACGCGGTGGCAGGGGATCAGCCAGGAGATGTTGTTCTTGCCGACTGCGCTGCCGACGGCGCGAACGGCTTTCGGGCTATCGATGGCCTTGGCAATCGCCTGATAGGTGACGAGCTGGCCGAAGGGGATGCGCAGCAGAGCTTCCCAGACCTTGATCTGAAAATTGGTGCCCCGCATCAGGAGCGGCAGCGGTTTTCCGTCGCGCTGATCGAAGGAGAAGGCGCGCTCGACATAAGGTGCCGTTGCAGCCTCGTCCCGGATCAGCGTTGCACCTTGCCATTCCTGCTGAAACTCCTCCTGAGACGGGCGGCCATCGTCGGCGACGAAGGACAGCCAGCAAATGCCGCGCTCGGTCGCGCCCAGCATGACGCGGCCGACGGCGGTGTCGTGAAAGCCGTAGCGGATGATGAGCGAGGGGCCGAGCGCCTTGAACTCGCCGGGCGTCATCGCCTCGCAGCTGACGAACAGATCGTGGAGGCGGGAGGGCCCTGAGAGGCCGGCGTCGAGGGCAGCGTCAAGGACACTCGCATCTTCGCTGAGGGCGCGCTTGGCGTTGTTCAGGGTGACGAATTGCAGAAATTTCTTCGGACTGATGCCGGTCCAGCGCTTGAACACCCGCTGAAAATGATGGGGGGAAAGCCCGGCGACGTCCGCGATCTCATCGAGGGACGGCTGCTCCTGGGCATGGTCGACCACATAGCCGATCGCTTCGCCGATCCTGGCGTAGTCGGCCGGCGAAGCCGGATTCTCGCTTTCGGGCATGGCCATGACGTTGTTTCCGGTCTCGGTCAGGTTGGCAGCAATTGGCGAAGGCATGTCAGTTCTCCCGTTCGTCATGCCGTCAATTTGAGCCGCGGGAGAGCCGGCAGCAACCCGATTCTTGCGGTTGTCATTCTTCTTTCCCTTAAGTCCGGCACCGGCCCTCTCTCCCGCCCAACCACCCGACAGCGTGCCGGAGAGTATCGGGTGGTTGGGCGGGAGAGAGGGCCGGTGCCACCTGGCACAAAAAAAGAGCCCTGGACGGTTTGCCTGGGACGGGAAATCATGCTTGGTTTGTATCATGACCCTGCAAAATCGTGTCACGCCTTTCGGTGAGATCGTGGCCCATCCGGCACGTGGGCTGTTCATGGGTAATCGCGGCATTCTGCATGGAGCTGATCAGCGGCTGGACCGGGTACGCTGGCGTCATCCCCATTGGGTGACCTGCGTTCTGGTCCATAAGGACTGGCATCGCAAGGTGATGCAGCCTCATGCCTATACCGAGCTTTTCTTTCTCGATGAGGTGACGGCCCTGGCCGCCGGGCATCGACCTTGCGCCCTCTGCCGGAGAGCGGCCTACAATAGCTTTCAAGAAGCGCTTGCCAAGGCGCTGCACAGCCAGGTGCCGCTGGGCGCGGATGCCCTTGACCGGATGCTGCATCAGGCACGGATTTCGCCAAAGCCTAGCCGCCAGACGCGCTTCGAGACGATGCTGGACGATCTGCCCGATGGGGCGGTGATTTGCGGTTCCAGCGAGCCGGACGCTGCTTGGGTGGTCAAGGGCCGTCACCTGCTCCGCTGGAAGGCCGAAGGCTACAGTCACGCCATTCAGCGGCCGGCTGGCGTCCTGGTGGAGGTTCTGACGCCCAGGCCGACCATCCTGGCCCTGCAGCATGGCTATGCCCCATTGCTGCATCCGACTTCCAAGGGGCTTGTCTAGCCGTATGGCGGCCGAGCCACCAAGGCTGCAGACGAAGCGTCTCCTGCTCAGATCGTGGCGGGCGGATGATCTCGACGACCTCGCTTCGATGAATGCCGATCCGGAGGTCATGCGGTATTTCCTGTCATGTCTCGACCGAAGCGAGAGTGCCGGTATGATGGCGCGGAACGCCGAGCATATCGAGCGATACGGCTTTGCCTGGTGGGCTCTGGAAGTTCCAGGGACTACGGCCTTCGCGGGTGCTGTCGCCTTGCTGGTGCCCCGCTTCCAGGCTCATTTCACGCCGTGCTTCGAGATCGGCTGGCGGCTGTCCAGAGCTTTTTGGGGACAAGGCTATGCCACGGAGGCAGCGGCAGCCGTGGTCGATTTTGCCTTTGATGGCCTCGAACTGGATGAGGTGGTGGCATTCACCGCCCACGCCAACGCGCGCTCGAGGAAGGTGATGACGCGGCTCGGCATGACCTATAAGCAGGCTGACGACTTTGGCCACCCGCACCTTGCCCTCCATCACCCGCTTCGGCATCACGTGCTCTATCGGCTGAGCCGGCGAGCCTGGCGAAGATGAATTCGGAATGGGCGGCGCACGCTGACCAAGGAGCAGCGGGCGTCATCGATGATCGGTAAAACCGGGCAGGTGTCAGATGCTCTAAACAAGGGGTAAGCGAGGCAGGGATGTCCTCCCTTGACCCTGTGGTTGGTTTGCCGGGTGCTGACGATCAGGTCAGTGATTTGCCCGGATTGCGTCTTGCGTGAACTGGTCGATGAGCCCTTGTTTTCGGATCGAATCCAGGCCCTGCTGCAGCGAGGCGGCGAGAGCGTCGGCGTCCGGTATCTTTCGGGATACCAGGAGGAAGCCGGATGTCGTCCGGAGCGGGCGGTCCAGCGTGGTCAATTGCTCTCGTTCCGACTTGGTGAACAATTCATTGATCAAGTGCCAGCCCAGAGTGCTTTCGACAGGGAAAAGATCGATGCGGCCTGCCAGCAGCTTTTTGAGGTTGGCCTTGTCGTCGGCACTGACCTCGACGGTAAGCACACCGCTCTCGGCCGCATCCCAGAAAGCCTTCGAGTAGGTGTAGCCATTGGTGGCACCGATCCTAAGGCCACTCAGGTCATCCAGCGACGACCAGGATGGCACCTTTCGGTCTTTCCGGTGGAAGAAAACGATCTGCTCGTCGGAGACCGGCCCGACATGAATAAAATCCTGCTCCCGTTCTTCAAGGTGGTACCAATAGGAACTCGCTGCATAGTTTCCGCGCCGGGTCCCCTCCAAGGCTCGCTTCCAGGGAAGAAACTGAAACTCGACATCAATGCCGGCCTCTTCCGAGGCGCGCGCAATGATGCGATTGACATGCCCGTAATGCTCGATCGCCTCGGAGGCGAAGGGCGGATACTCCCCCGTCGCGATGCGAAGCGGTGAGGCCTCAGCGATTGCACCGGCCATGGACAAGAGGGCAAGGGCGACGATTGCTGGTTTGTACATGCGCTCGACTGATCTCAAAATTGGTTAAAGAGGCCTGAGGCGGTACGGGCTGGCCCGTATCCATGCGTGACAGGGCATCGATCGTCTCACAAGAATGTTCAAAAAGTGTAAAGGGTGCGGCAGGAGGGGCGTCGGTCAGGTTGAGTCAGTCTTTCTTGGCCGACGCTCCGAGAGCGAATATCTTCACCGAATATCAATCCTTGACCGATAAGCTCTCTTTTCCGGGCCATGCGATCCTGGGAATCCGCCCGCCCGCCAAGAATAGGGAACGAGGCGCGGACTCCCAGGATCGCATGGACCAAGGATGATTCTGCCATTGCAGGGTTAGCAAAAGGTTAAGCCGCTGAGATCGACCGAATATCAAAATCAGGACACCCAAGCTTTCTGGCGGATTTCCGATCAAGCGGACCCAGCCTGCGCCCATGCTCAGAATCCCGGCCGCATCGGATGGTTGGGAGGGGACTGGCGGGCCCCTCATGAGATCGAAGAATGTTCTAAAGAGAGGGCCTTTGGCTGACCTTGGCTCGAAGCCGAGGGAATGCATCAAAGGACACATCCATGAGGTGGTGAGTGGTACCTTGATCCGTCTCCTGGTGGCGTTTGAGACGCAGGGGCTCTAATCCTTGACAAGCCGTCTGGGGCCTTTTTCATTCCGCTTGCCGCCCAATCATTCGCAGCGGTCGCACTTCTCCAAGGACATCGACCCCGTCGGGCAGTTGAACGGGAAGCGGGATGGAGAAGGTCAGCCCCCGGAGGCGGTTCGTGTCAGAGGTCTTTAAAGTATTGATTTGAAATCACAATCCCGTTTAGTCTGACGGGCGCCAGATGATATGGTCACACCACTGGAGCGTTTCCGGTTGAGGTGTACGTAGTGCCAGCCCTCTCCCCTCCCAACCACCCGCAGGATCCCGACCATATCGGGTGGTTGGGAGGGGGAGAGGGCTGGCGGTGACTTCATAAGGTCGAAAAACGCTCTAGGCTCCGGCGATCAAGGTGACACCGTGGCTTGTCAGGGTTAACCAGGCTTTGCTGCCGGGCTCGAGGGGTTGATCGACCTTGCTGTCGATGACGAAAAGCGCGCCTGCAGCACCTTCGATTTCGTATTCCATATGGCTGCCGAGATAGGCTGATTTGGCAATCAGAACTTCGGTGCCATTGGCATCGGATACCGCAGAGAGGCGGGCAGCTCGCGGCCTGATCGCAAGCAAGGCGGGGCCTGGCGTCAGGCCGCGGCTGGGCAGGTCGAGCTTCAGCCCGCCAAGCGCGACGCTGGCCCGGCCCTGCGCCACGTCCTCGATCACCGCCTCCACGATATTGGCATCGCCGATGAAGTCGGCGATGAAGCGCGATGTCGGCTCCTCGTAGAGCTGGCGCGGGGTGCCGATCTGGGCGATCGCGGCGTCGTTCATCACGATGATCCTATCGGACACGGCCAGCGCCTCTTCCTGGTCGTGGGTAACGTAGACCGTGGTGATGCCGAGCTTTTGCTGCAGTTCGCGCACTTCTTCGCGCACCCGACGGCGGAGCTTGGCGTCGAGATTGGAGAGTGGCTCGTCGAACAGCAGGACCTCGGGTTCGAGCACCACCGCGCGGGCGACCGCGACCCGTTGCTGCTGTCCGCCGGAAAGCTCTGACGGCAGGCGGTCGCCATAGCCGGCGAGACCCACCAGCTCCAGCGCCGCCTCGGCGCGTTCCCGGCTGGCGCTCTTGGCCGTGCCTGAAACGGTCAGACCGTAGGCGACATTTTCGCTAACGGTCATATGCGGGAACAGCGCGTAGGACTGAAACACCATGGCGACGTCCCGCGCGGTTGCGGGCAGGTCGGTGACCTCGTGCTCACCGATGAAGATCCGGCCGGCGGTTGCGAGCTCCAGCCCGGCGATCATGCGAAGCGTGGTGGTCTTGCCGCATCCTGACGGGCCGAGCAGGGTGACCAGCTCACCGGATGCGATCTCGAAGCTGACCTGATCGACCGCGACCACCTCGCCGAATTTTTTTGTCACCTGCTCGAAGCGGAGGGCGGCAGGCGCGCTCATCCCGCTGCTCCGACGATCTCTTGTCGACCAGGTGCCGGCCGACGTCCGAGCCGGCGGGTGCCGACCAGGATCTGCAGCAGACCGATGGCGGCCAGCATCACCAGAATCAGCGCCGAGCTGTAGGCGATCGCCAGGCCGTAATCGCCGTTCTCGACCCTGCCAAGAATATAGGCGGTCGCCATGTCGTAATTGGCGCTGACCAGGAAGATCACCGCGCTGATCGCGGTCATGGCGCGAACGAAACTGTAGACCAATGCGGCGAGCAGGGCAGGGCGGAGCAGTGGCAGCACGATGCGGCGCAAGGTGGTGAAATTGCTGGCGCGAAGGGTGAGCGAGGCTTCGTCCAGGGCTTTGTCGATTTGGGCAAGGGCTGCAATGCCGCCGCGCACGCCGACCGGCAGATTGCGGAAGATGAAGGAGATGATCAGGATCATGCCGGTTCCGGTAAGCTCGAGCGGCGGGACGTTGAAGGCGAGGATATAGGCGACGCCGATCACCGTGCCGGGGATGGCGAAGGACAGCATGGTGGCGAATTCGAACAGCCGTTTCAGCGCAAAGTCCTGACGCACCAGCAGCCAGGCGGTCAGGAGCCCGATCAGAGCCGTGGGCAGGGCCGCGATTGCCGCGATCTGGATCGTCGTGAAGAAGCTGTTCCAGGCGGAGCCGGACCAGACCAGACCGTGATCACCCTGGACGATGCCGAAGGCAGCCTCGTAATGGCGAAGGGTGAAGCTGTGATCCCGGCCCCAGATCTCGACGAAACCCCCAATCAGAATCATCGCGTACATAACGGCGGTGAGGACGGCCCAGGGGATCACGATGGCGTAGCAGGTGCGCTTGACCCAAGGCGGCAGGGTGAGGGCAAGACCGGCATCACCCTTGCCGGTGACGCTGGTGTACACCTTTCGGCCGAGCCAACGCTGCTGGACGAAAAACGCGAACAGCGTGAGGCCGAGGAGCACGATCGCCAGCGCCGCGGCGCGCCCGGGATCATGCTGTGCGCCGACGATCGCGAAGAAGATCTCGGTCGACAGCACATCGTAATTGCCGCTCAGTACGAGAGGGTTGCCGAAGTCGGCAAGGCTCTCGATGAAGCCGAGGAGAAAGGCGTTGGCGAGGCCCGGGCGCATCAGGGGGAGCGAGACGGTGCGGAACGTGGTCCAACTGTCGGCGCGAAGCGTCTGCGCTGCTTCCTCGAGGGAGGGGCTCACCCCTTCGACCACGCCGATCAGCACGAGAAAGGCGATCGGGGTGAAGGCCAGCATCTGGGCGAACCAGACGCCGGCGAGACCGTAGATCCAGCGACCGGCTTCAAGGCCCAGGGCATCGGCGACGAACTGCGTGATCGTGCCGGAACGGCCGAACAGGAGGATGATCGCAAGGCCGACCACGAAGGGCGGGGTGATGATCGGGAGAAGGGTGAGCTGGCGCAGCAGGCGTTTTGCCGGAAAGTTCGTCCGGGTCGCAACCAGGGCGAAGGCGAGACCGAGCAGTGTGGTGCCTGCCCCCACCAGGAGTGCCAGAAAAAAGGAATTCCAGGCGACGCCGCAACGGCTGCCGCCGGTCACGCAGCCGAGACTCCAGACCCGGGCGTCGGTCAGGTTGGCCGCGAGATAGGCGGGCGAGAAAGCCCCGTCCCGATCCTCGACCGCACGCAGCAGCACCTCCGAGATCGGAAAGATGATGAACGCCACGACCATGGCGACGACGAGGCCGATCGCCCCTGCGACCAAGGCGTCGCCCCGGACCATGCCGCGGCCGGCGAGCGCTGTCGTGGTGATGAACAGGAAGGCAAGGGCCGTGACGGCGCCGCCCCAGCCGATGCCGAACTGACGCCCGTCCAGCGGGCCGAGGGCCTGCTCCAATAACGGCCAGGCCCAGCCCCGATGGTAGATCGCAAAAGCCTGGAGCAGCAACAGGGCAAGACCGCCGATCCCGCTGGCCAGCAGCCATTTCGGATCACGGCGCCAGGCGGCGAGCAGCGCCGTCAGAAGTGGCAGGATCAGCGGCAGCAGCCACCATTTGCCGTGCAGCAACCCCTGGAACAGGCCGGGGGCGAAATCACGGTCGCCGGCCCAGCCATCCAGAAGCCAGGCGAAGGAGAGAAAACCATCTTCGACCGCATACCAGGGGAGGAGAACAAAGGCGAGCCCGCCGATCGCGGACCAGATCAGCGCGGTGGCGCTTGGATCACTGGCGGACCGGCGGGCCATTGGTGCGTCGGGGCGTCAGCGTGGAAGTGCGTTGACGTCGGTATCCCACTTCGAGAGCAGACGCGAACGCTCGTCCGAAGAGCCGTAGGTCTTGAAGTCGTAGTCGATCAGCTTGATCTGCTCGAGATCCGGCGCCTCGGGCGGCGGCGTTGCAGCCATATTGGAAGGCACCTGATAGGCACCGACCGAGCCGGCCATTTCCTGGATGTCGGCGCGCAGCGCGAAGTCGTAGAATTGCTTCGCTTCTTCCATGTTGCGGGCGCCGGCAATGATGCTCATCGAGCCGATCTCGTAGCCGGTGCCTTCGCAGGGGCTGACCGCCTCGATCGGGAAGCCGGCGACCGTCTGGGTCACCGCATCATGCTGGAACACGATACCGATGGTGGTTTCGCCGCGCGCGGCCGCCTTGATCGGCGCCGAGCCGGATTTGGTGTACTGGTTGATGTTGGCAT
Organism: Geminicoccaceae bacterium; assembly: GCA_965204405.1. Lineage (GTDB taxonomy): Bacteria > Pseudomonadota > Alphaproteobacteria > Geminicoccales > Geminicoccaceae > JANQPX01. The sequence continues at coordinate 1,410,406 of CBDBEN010000004.1, read as the reverse complement.
GCAGCGATTTCATCCACTCGAAACCCTCGTCCTCGCCCATGAGCTGGACGACGGTGGCGAGCGTGGTATAGGCCGTGCCGGAGCTGTTGGGGTTGGCCATCTGCACCTCGCCCACATAGTCGGGCTTGATCAGATCGGCCCAGCAGGCCGGCGCTTCCAGACCCTTCTCGGCGAGGAGCTCGCTGTTGTAGCCGAAACCGAGGGCGCCCGCATAGATGCCGACCGTCCTTCCGCCCGACGCCTCGTGCTGGCTCACCGCCCAGGGATGGAGCTCGGCCATGGCGGGGGATTCGTAGACTTCGGTCAGCCCCTCCTCGGCAGCCTGCAGATGGGGATCGCCGGTGCCGCCCCACCAGACATCACCCTTGGGGTTGTCTCTTTCCGCCAGGAGCTGGGCATAGGTCTCGCCGGTGCTCTTCCTGGTCATGGCAACCTCGATGCCGGTCGCCTTGGTGAATTCGGTCACCATAAGCTGGCACCACTCCTCCTGCGGACTGCAATAGAGGGTAAGCTTGCCGGCTGCCTGGGCCTGTCCCGCCAGGGCGAGCAGCGCGAGCGCGCTGGAGATCATCGCGGTCTTCATGTCTTGGCCTCCCTTATTGGGCGATCGGCAGAAGATCCCGATCACCGCAGAATTCACTGCCAGGGACTGTAGCAATATTTTGCAGCTTGAAGATAGGCCTTTGGCCGAATGGCAAGCCTCGGCCCGGCTGGCGCGGTTTCGGGGGGCGGCAGCGACGAGATGGAAAACCACGCTTCCGCAGTTTGTCCATCCATCGCTTTGAACGTATCGCGACAATGAATTGACATGCGTCAATTGCTGTAAGTATCAAACACCATAAGCAGTGATAGATGTAATGCTCGTTAGATCAATTTGGGGTGCAAGATGCCATCACAGAGCCACTCGGACCCGGAGGATGGGGAGCACTCCATCTCGCGTGGCGAGGAACTGCGGGCATTCCTCATGTTCACTGTCGTCCTGGCACCACTGGCGGCGGTGGCGTGTGTCGGCGGCTTCGGCTTTGTTGTCTGGATGTTTCAGTTGATTTACGGGCCGCCGACCGGCGGATGACGGTTCACGCGAGGGCCCATGCAAACTGAACGCTCGATTTCAAGGCGGGACATGCTGTCGGGGGCCTTACGGCCGCAAGACGACCCCGTCATTCAAGTCGCGAACCATTGTCTGTCTCTTTCCGGGGTAGCCTGCCGGGCTTGCGAGGATGCTTGCGCCTACCGCGCGATCCGGTTCAAGCCCCGACTGGGTGGTGTCGACCAGATTTCGGTCGATCCCGGCGCCTGCACCGGCTGCGGCGATTGCCGGCCCGTTTGTCCCGTAGGCGCGCTCAGCTTCGAAGAAACCCCTGCATATGATTAGCGCACCGAACCAGACGTCATCGGACGAGACGCATATCTCCAGTCTTGTCGTTCAGGCGACGCCGGCTTCGGTGCCCGGCCTGGTGCAGCGGATAGGCGCCATGGACCATGCCGAGGTGCCGATCGCCGATCCGAAAGGCAAGCTGGTGGTTTGCCTCGAGACGGCGACGCTGGGCGAAGTCACGACCAGCATCGATATCATCGCGACACTACCGGGCGTGCTCGGCTGCACGCTCGTCAGCCATCATGTCGAAGACACCGCGGGCTTGGACGAGATTGTGGGTGCGCGCGAAACAGATAGGACGGAGACGACAGCATGACCATGACCCGGCGAGACTGCATCAAGGCGAGTGCTATTGCTACGGCGGCCGCAGCGGCCGGTTTGCAGGGCACAGCAGAGGCACAGAACGTGGTCACCGACGCGGAGAAGATCGGTCTCAAATGGGACAAGGCGCCTTGCCGTTTCTGCGGCACTGGCTGCTCAGTGATGCTGGCGACCAAGGAAGGCAAGATCGTCGCTTCCCACGGCGACGTGCTGTCGCCGGTCAATCGCGGCCTGAATTGCATCAAGGGCTATTTCCTCTCCAAGATCATGTATGGCGAGGACCGCCTGACGGAGCCGCTGCTACGCAAGACCGACGGTGTCTATGACAAGAACGGAAAGTTCGAGCCGGTCTCCTGGGACGAAGCTTTCGACGTCATGGCCGAAAAGTTCAAGACCGCCATCCGCGACAAAGGCCCCACCGCTGTCGGCATGTTCGGGTCCGGCCAGTGGACGGTCTGGGAAGGCTATGCCGCGTCCAAGCTGATGAAGGCCGGCTTTCGCTCCAACAATATCGACCCCAATGCCCGCCACTGCATGGCGTCCGCCGTCGGCGGTTTCATGCGCACCTTCGGCATCGACGAGCCGATGGGCTGCTACGATGATTTCGAAGCGGCGGATGCCTTCGTGCTCTGGGGCTCGAACATGGCGGAGATGCATCCGATCCTCTGGACACGGCTCACCGACCGCAGGCTCAGCGCCAATCACGTGAAAGTCGCGGTGCTCTCCGTGTTCGAGCATCGCTGCTTCGATCTCGCCGACATCCCCGCCGTGTTCAAGCCACAGACTGACTTGGTGATCCTGAATTACATCGCCAACCACATCATTCAGACGGGACGGGTCAACGAGGCTTTCGTCAAAGAGCACACCAACTTCAAGGTCGGTAACGCCGACATCGGTTACGGGCTTCGCCCAGACCATCCTTTGGAAACGGCGGCTGCGAATGCGGACAAAGTGGGCGGCGCTACCGATGCCACCTTCGAGGAGTATGCGGCGTTCGTTGCGGACTATACGCTCGACAAGGCGCATGAGATGTCTGGCGTGCCGAAGAACCGGCTGGAGGAAATCGCCGAGCTTTACGCCGACCCGAACACCAAGGTCATGTCGCTCTGGACCATGGGCTTCAACCAGCACACCCGCGGCGTCTGGGCGAACAATCTCGTCTACAATCTGCATCTGCTGACGGGAAAAATCTCGGAGCCCGGCAACAGCCCGTTTTCGCTCACCGGCCAGCCGTCTGCTTGCGGCACCGCGCGAGAGGTGGGCACGTTCAGCCACCGCCTGCCGGCCGACATGGTGGTGGCCAATCCGAAGCATCGGGCGATCGCCGAGAAGATCTGGAAGCTGCCGGAAGGAACCATTCCCGAAAAGCCCGGCTATCATGCCGTTCTGCAAAACCGGATGCTGAAGGACGGCAAGCTCAACGCCTATTGGGTGCAGGTCAACAACAACATGCAGGCCGCCCCGAACATGATGCAGGAAGGGCTGCCCGGCTACCGCAACCCGGACAATTTCATCGTCGTCTCCGATGCCTATCCGACCGTGACCGCGGAGGCCGCCGATCTGATCCTGCCGACGGCGATGTGGGTGGAGAAGGAAGGGGCTTACGGCAATGCCGAACGCCGCACCCAGTTCTGGCACCAACTCGTGAACGCGCCCGGCTCTTCGCGCTCCGATCTCTGGCAGGTCATGGAATTCTCGAAGCGCTTCACCACTGACGAGGTATGGCCGGCGGAACTGCTCGATTCCAATCCCGAGTACAAGGGCAAGACCCTGTTCGACGTACTGTTCGCCAATGGCCAGGTGGATGCTTTTCCGCGCTCCGATACGGACGAAAACTACGCCAACGCCGAGGCGGCGCATTTCGGCTTCTATGTCCAAAAGGGTCTGTTCGAGGAGTATGCGAGCTTCGGGCGCGGTCATGCCCATGACCTGGCGTCGTTCGATACCTATCACGCCGAGCGCGGCTTGCGCTGGCCGGTAGTCGACGGCAAGGAGACGCGCTGGCGTTTTCGCGAGGGCTCGGATCCTTATGTGACCCCCGGCAAAGGCATTGAGTTCTACGGCAAGCCGGACGGGCGCGCGGTCATTTTCGCGTTGCCTTATGAACCGCCTGCCGAGAGCCCGGACGATGACTATCCGTTCTGGCTGTCCACCGGCCGCGTGCTGGAGCACTGGCACTCCGGCTCGATGACCCAGCGCGTGCCGGAACTCTACAAGTCCTTTCCCGATGCCGTCTGCTTCATGCATCCCGACGACGCGGAGGCGATGGACCTGAGGCGCGGCGATGAGGTCAAGGTAGCTTCGCGCCGAGGTGAGATCGTTACAAGGGTCGAGACCCGCGGGCGCAACAAGCCGCCCAAGGGCCTGGTCTTCGTGCCCTGGTTCGATGCCAGCCAGCTGATCAACAAGGTCACGCTGGATGCCACTGACCCGATCTCGAAGCAAACCGACTTCAAAAAATGCGCCGTCAAAATCGAGAGGGTCTGACCATGCAGCGGATTTTCTATACTTGCGTTCTGCTCATCGGCATGACCGTAACAGCGCTGGCTGCCGAGCCGGACCTAGCGACGCTTCGCAGCACGGCGCTTGGCGAGAATGACGAAGCGCCGCGCATGATGCCGCAATCGAACACTGACCTTAGAAAGGTGAGAAACTACCCGGAACAGCCGCCGATCATCCCTCACAAGATCGAGGGCTACCAAGTCGACATTAACGTCAACAAATGCCTCACCTGCCATAGCCGCAGAGCGGTGGAGGAGAGCCAGGCGCCGATGGTCTCGATTACCCATTTCATGGACCGCGACGGTCAGTTCCTGGCCTCGATTTCCCCGCGCCGCTATTTCTGCAACCAGTGTCACGTGCCTCAACATGAGGTGAAGCCGCTGGTCGGCAACGGCTTCGTCGATGTCGACGACGTGATCGGCGAACGGCAGTAGGGGCGACGGCCATGTGGAACGGGATCAAGCGGTTCTGGCATGTCTTCTGGCGGCCCAGCACCTATTTCAGCCTCGGTTTTCTCACCATTGGCGGTTTTCTCGCCGGGATCATTTTCTGGGGCGGGTTCAACACCGCGATGGAACTCACCAATACCGAGACGTTCTGCACCGGCTGTCACGAAATGCGCGACAACGTCTTCGCCGAATTGAAGACGACGATCCACTATTCGAACCGCTCCGGCGTGCGTGCGATTTGCTCCGATTGCCACGTCCCCCATAACTGGACCGACAAAGTCGCCCGGAAGATGCAGGCATCCAAGGAGGTCTGGGGCAAGATCTTCGGCACCATCAGCACGCCGGAAAAATTTCAGGCAAAACGCCTGGAAATGGCCGAGCGGGAGTGGGCACGCTTCAAGGCGAATGACAGCCTGGAGTGCCGCAATTGCCATTCGGAAAAGTCGATGGACTTCACTCGCCAGAGCCCGCGCGCAGCGAAAGCCCATGAGCGCTTTCTTGTCAGCCGCGAGAAAACCTGCATCGACTGCCACAAGGGCATTGCGCATCATCTTCCGGAAATGAAGCCTTCCGCCGCGATGGACCCGGCCATTGCCATTGGGCAGGCAACCCAAGCCGCCGATGATCGGGGAATGGTGGAATAGCGAAACGCTCCGCCGCCCAGAGCGTTTCTGGTTGCGGCTTACGCGGTGCCGGCCTTCTCCTCCGCTCAACCACCCCAACATACCGACCATATCGGGTGGTTGGGCGGGGGAGAGGGCCGGTGATGACGTCATAAGACAAGGTCGAAAAACGCTTTAGATGAGCAGCGCGTAGGCGCCTTCGTGGCGGAGCAAAGCTATTTTGGTCTCGATGCCGCCGGGTGCGGAAAAACCGCCCAGCCCATCGGCTGCCACGACGCGATGGCAGGGAATGATGATGGCGATGGAATTGCCGCCGCAGGCATTTCCCACCGGCTGCGGCATCGAGCCAAGCTCCCGGGCGATCTCGCCATACTCCCGGGTCTCCCCATAAGGAATGGCCTGCATGGCTGTATTGACCGCCTGCTGAAAGCTGCCGCCGCGGGGGCGGAGCGGCAGATCGAAGGCCTTCAAATCATGCCGGAAATAGGCGCTAAGCTGTCGCGTGGCCTCGACCAGCAAGGGCGTCTCGTCAGCGCCGGCGCGGTCCCAGGTCAGCGCCGTGATGGCACCATTGTCTTCCGTAAGGCTGACCCAGCCCAGCGGCGTCTCAACCGATCTGACCGGCACGGTACTTCCTCCTGATAGGTTGTCCCATTCCATCCTCGATCAGCTCATCACCTATCTGCGCTTCACAGATGGGCATTGTTGCCTCGGCTTGGACGATCGCTGCCTATAGGTGTTCCATTCCGACACAATCCCTTGATGTCTTCAAGGACCACGATTTCCCTTGTGAGATCTCACGTACTCGATGTCCTTGTGCAGAAGCGGCACAACCAAGCATTTCCTTGTGAAACTGTCCAAGGCCTACAGTTGTGATCCACGGAAAACGATTATCGACAAGCTGCGAAGCTATGGAGCAGCCGCCAAAGCCTATTCCAACGGTTTACCTGCGTCGCCATGTGCAGCTCGGTCTAGGGGCTAAAACGCTTAAAAAGAGATTGCTGTTTGATAATTCCTAGCTGTTGAATGAAAATCTCAATCTAAAAGGTCCATATCACATTGTTTTAGCTCTTTTATAGAGAAAATAAATAAAGCCCTGTGTTGCAGCAACAACAGTCATCGCTATCGCAAGTAAATCACCGTAATTCTGTGTGGAAAATGCCAGAATTTCATCCATCCTGACTAAAGAATGTCGATCTTCTCGCAGATGGAAGATTGGCATTCTCGGAAAAGCAAACCCTGCTTGTACAGGGACGGTGATGCCTTTGGTGACAGTCGCCAAAGGCCAAAAATAAGAGGGGGTGGGAAACGTGGCTATCAGCAAAATCGGCGGGCGCGAGATCGACAACATTGACCGCGAGGTGATCATCGGTCCGGACAGTACCGAAGAGGTGCAGGAAAGTCCGATTGAAATCAATGCCAGCAGCAGCCGAAAGCCGGTGGATATTCAGGGGGGCGACAGCCTCAACCAGCTCAGCGGTTCCGCGTTCAACGACGTGCTGCGCGGCGGCGCGCGCGACGATGCCATTTTTGCAGGTGCCGGGGACGACGTGATCATCTCAGGCACCGGGGACGACGTCACCATTGTCGGCGGCGCGGGCTCGGATACCTTGTTCATCGAGACCAACAGCGGCGAAGACGTCTTCACCGACTTCACCCTGGAAGACCGTCTCGACGGCAGTCTGATTGCTGATCAGGTCACCGGCATATCCGTCTTCAAAGCCGGCACCGGCCACACCCGCCTCATCTTCGAAGGCGCCAACGCCACCGTCCGCCTCAGCGCCGGCGTGCCTCCGGAGCAAGTCATCGAGAATGCCGGTGAGCTGCTGGTGAATTTTCCGGATGGTATCGAAGTCACGCGGGGAGAGGATGCGCCGCCTTCAAGGTTTAACGACGACAATCCTTTCATCTCCGCTGAATTTCCCTCGCTAACAGAGGTCACCAGTGAAGACCTATTGTTTGCGGAAGATCTGGTATTCAAGAAATTTGACCCGGTAGCCTTCACTGCGGAAGAACGTTTCGTTTTGACTGACGAAAATCAGCCCTTTGATGAGCCAATTGAAGAAGAGAGGATTAATGATACTCGCACTAAAGGGACAAGTGGCAATGATTTTGCCCTTTTTGGCGACAATAGAAATAACTTGATCGATGGCAGATCAGGCAATGACACAATACTAGGTTTTGCTGGAAGCGATTTCATCATTGGTGGGCTTGGTAATGATACAATTGATGGTGGTGACGGTGATGATGATATTTTTGGCGGTAGGAATGACGACATATTTGATGAAGTAGAACGAGGTAACGATCGTTTGTCTGGCGGTGCAGGCAATGATTTTATCGATGGGAATGGTGGCGATGACATACTGGATGGTGGAACAGGAGACGACGTTCTCATAGGCGGCACCGGCGATGATGTCCTGGATGGTGGTAAAGGGGCGGATGTTCTGTCCGGAGACCAGGGAGACGATGTCATCACGGGAGGAAGCGGTAACGATGAGATCTCAGGTGGTGAGGGCAGCAATTTCCTTTTTGGTGGTGAAGGCGATGATCTCATAACGAGCTTCAGCCTTGGCGGCGAAAATGCTGGCAGTAGCCTACTGGTTGGAGGGGCAGGAAATGATGAACTCAACGCTGGTGGTGGCGATGATGTTCTATTAGGAGGAGCCGGCGATGACGAACTTGAAGCAGGTGGGGGGGATGATGTCCTAAGGGGAGGAACTGGTAATGACGTTCTGGAGGGGGGCAGCGGCAAGGACAAGCTCTTTGGCGGAGAGGGCAATGACCGGCTGGAGGGTGAGGGGTTTATCTCCGATGGAGCTCCTGAAGGCGACTTCCTCGACGGAGGAGCCGGAGATGATTCGCTATTGGGCGGTTCAGGTAACGATGTGCTGATCGGCGGCTCAGGCAATGATTCTCTGGAAGGAGGCGATGATTTTTTTAGACAGGAAGACGACGAAGATCGAGATCAATTGGAGGGTGGTGATGGTAACGATACGTTAGCTGGGAACTTCGGTGATGATCGCTTGGATGGTGGTGACGGTAACGATATCCTGAATGGCGGGCTCGGAGACGATACCCTTATCGGAGGTGAGGGGCGGGATAGGTTTGAATTCTCCGAAGAATTTGAGTTTGATTTTGCGGCTTTTGAAGATCAGTTGCTCAGTACGGGTAATGATCGAATTTTGGATTTCGATATTAACGATGATGAAATTCAATTTGATTTTTCTCGAGAAAATTCAGTAGAGGATATAGTTAAAATTGATAGAAACGTGTTTGTCCAATTTAAGAAAGGAAATATCGCACTTGAAAATACTAACGTTGATCTTGGAAATCTGGCCCTAGATAACAAAGGGTTAAAGGACGGTTCTGGCGATGATATTTTGCTGGGCGGAAGAGGTGACGATATTTTCTTGGGTGGAGAAGGAAAAAATAAGTTTGTGATCACAGATGAATTGGGATTTAGTTTTGAACCGTTCGGAGGTGAGCTCATCAATAGAGGTGATGATCGCATCCTTGATTTCGATCCCAAAAAAGATGTCGTCGAGTTCCAATTCGAAAAGAACTCGGTTCAAGATATTGCCGAGATTGATGGCGATACCGTCGTTCAATTCAACGAGGGTAGCCTCACGCTGGAGAATGTCAGACTTGAAGAGCTAGCCTTCGATGGCCAAGGAATTAAAGGGGAAGCAAGCGCCGGCATCTTTATAGATGGACGAGGCGATGACATTTTCCTGGGAGGAGAAGGTCAGAGAAAGTTCGTTTTTACGGACGAGTTGGAGTTTAGTTTTGAGACGTTCGAAGACGAACTCATCAACAGAGGCGATGATCGTATTCTCGACTTCGATGTTTCAAGGGATGTGATCGAATTCCAATTTGATGAAGGGAATTCAGCACAAGAATTCGTCGAGATTGGCAATGACACTATCATCAAATTGAAGGTGGGTAGCCTGACACTTGAAGGAATAAAGATCGAAGATCTTTCAGAAAGTAATTTTCTAGTCAAAGATCAAGTTGGAGAGTTTGAATTTTTTGAGGTCTTTGCTAAGTCATTTCGAATTGAAGGCGGGGCTGGCGACGATTTGCTGGAAGGTGATGCCAACGTTAACGCCATCGTTGGCAATGCGGGTAACGATATTATTCGCGGGGGTGATAGGTTCGATTTTCTTGATGGTGGGACAGGCAATGATCGTCTTGAAGGCGGTACCGGCGACGACGTGCTCAAGGGCGGGGCAGGAAATGACATCCTTGATGGTGGACTAGGCAACGATACAGTTGAAGGGGGAGGCGGGAACGACATCCTTATCGCTACCGATGGCTTCGATGATTTTGTATTTTCAGATGAGTTTGTGTTCAACTCCGAAACTACTCAAAATGAACTCGTCAGCTTGGGCGACGATCGTCTTATTGATTTCAAAGGCGGCACGCTCACATTCAACTTTCAGGAGAATACACTAGAGGAGATCGTCGAAGTCGACGACGATGTATTGATTCGGTTTGGGCAAGGCAGTCTGACGGTCGAGAACTCCAGCATTGCTTTCTTTGCTGATCCCGGCACTCTTCGCGGTACAGCTGATTTCAGCAATCTGGATGGACCACTGGATGAAGCTCTGAATGCGATCCTTGCTCAATCTGGTGCCGGTAGCGCCAATTCGCTCGATGAGCCCGGAGGTGAGTTGTTAGGGGGCGAAACGGACAGTGATGGTGAAGAGGTGCCCGAGTCCGATCTTGGGCTCGTTTTTGGCTGACGAGCACTTATTCAAGATTGAAATGGTGCGCTAACTCTTGAGGCGGGGGATCATTCGGTTCAGTTGATCCACCGCCCAACTATCCCATCGTACCGACCATATCGGGTGGTCGGGCGGTGGAGAGGGCTGGATCGACCTGTCCCGGAAATGCGCTAAGAGCGATCATTATCAGATCTACGATGCCGTCGCCAACATTTCCATAAAACGGCTCCCGCTCTTCGCTGCGATATCTCCATTCCCAATCCCAGTTTTCGGCCGTCGGCGACCCCTGTGATGGTCATCACATTGCTTTTTGGCGAAGTCGGCTTTCTTAGCAGCATCAGTTTTGGCTTGGCAGAGGAACAGGTTGATGACTTCAGAGACCGTCAATGTGACGCCCCAGAATCCGTCGTCTCATGATGAGGCGGTGTCGTTGCATTTGAGCAAGGTGCGCGGCACCAATATGCAGATCAGGGCACGGCTGAAGGTGCTGGGTATCACCAATAGCCGGCAGTTGCTGGCTGCGGCCGGTGAGCAGAAGAAGCGGGCGGCGATCATCGGCGAGACCGGGATCGAGGCGGCGACGCTTGCCTATATCACCAAGCGTGCGGATCTTTCCCGGGTAAAGGGGATCGGTGCGACCTTTGCCGACATGCTCGAGGTGGTCGGGGTCGATACGGTCGAGCGTGTGGCAAGCTGGGAACCGGAGTCCCTGTACCGGACACTCCAAGATTTCAACCGCACCGAGCGCTTCGCCCGGCGTGCGCCGACCATCGAGGAAATTCAGTCCTGGATCAGCCAGGCCCGGCAGCTTCCGTTGGTGGTCGAGGGAATCTAGTCTTTCCTATGTTTCGGCCTTTTGACGTTGGCGGCAGCCCTGAGCCGCCAGACCCGGGCGTTCAGTCCTCCCTATGGTCTCCCAATAGGGGTAGTTCTTCGGGGGCTCCTGTCCTCAGGCAAGCCGAAACTACCCGGCACAATCATGGATCCCAATTGCACCGACCGAAACCTGACACCCCCATATGCGGTGGGGATGGCTAGTTTCGCGTAAACCCAACCGAAAAATGCTCTAGCCGCCTCTATTCCGCCGCAACGGCACTCTTATGTGCCTGGATCACTTGCCAGACAGCTTCCGGCGTTGCCGGCATGTCGACTTCGGTGACGCCGAGATCCTTCAGGGAATCGATGATGGCGTTGATCACGGCCGCCGGCGAGGCGACCGAGCCGGCTTCGCCGCAGCCTTTGACGCCCATCTCGTTGTTCTTGCAGGGGACTTCCACGGTGGAGACTTCCATGGAGGGGACGCCGTCCGCCCGCGGCATGCAGTAGTCCATGAAGGAGCCGGAGACCAGCTGGCCCGCCTCGTCATAGACGGCTTGCTCGTAGAGGGCCTGACCGATGCCCTGGACGACGCCGCCATGGACCTGACCCGCCACCAGCATCGGGTTGACCACCACGCCGAAATCGTCGACGGCGGTATAGCGCTCAACGGTGACCACGCCGGTGTCGGGATCGACCTCGATCTCGGCGATATGGCAGCCATTGGGGAAGGTCCATTGCGGGATGTCGGCGGTGGCTTCCGCGTCCATGCCGGTGGCGGCGCCATCGGGTGGGGTCATGCTTTTCGACTTGGCGGCAAGCTCGAGGACGCTGATCTTGCGGTCGGTGCCGCTGACCTTGAACTCGCCGTCCTCGCGGGAAAATTCGATGTCGGCGACCGACGTCTCGAATTCCTGGGACGCGTAGTGCTTGCCCTGGTCGATCACGATCTCGGAGGCTGCGCGAATGGCGAGCCCTTCTGCCGTCAACGATCGTGAACCGCCGGTGCCGCCGCCCATCTTCAACTCGCGGGTGTCGCCCTCGACCATCTGGATTTTTTCGAACGGCACGCCGAGACGGTCCACCAGCACCTGGGCGTAGGCCGTGGCATGGCCCTGGCCGTTGGACTGGGTGCCGACCACGATCGAGACCATGCCGTCATCCTCGAAACGGATTTTTGCCATTTCCTGCGGATCACCCATGGTGCTTTCGATGTAGTAGGACATGCCGATGCCACGGTGTTTTCCTGCCTTGGCCGATGCCGCTTTCCTGGCTTCGAATCCGGCGGTATCGGCCACCTTGAAAGCCTCGTCGGTGACGCGGCCGAATTCACCGCTGTCATAGACTTCGCCTGCCGTGGTCTTGAACGGCATCGCCTCTGCGCCGATGTAGTTTTTCCGCCGAAGCTCGACCGGCGCTTCGCCAAGCTGGCGGGCGGCCTTGTCGATCAGGCGCTCCATCAGATAGATGCTCTCCGGCCGCCCGGCTCCGCGATAGGCATCGACGGGCGTGGTGTTGGTGAGCACGCCCTGCACGCGGTAGACCATGTTCTGGACATTGTAGACGCCGGGCAGAACCTTGAGGGCGGCACCGGTGGGGATGAAGGGCGCGAACATGTTGCAATAGGCGCCCATATTGGCGATGGTCTCCACCTCCATGCCCACAATCCGGTGGTTCGCGTCGAGGCCGAGCTTCGCTTTGGTGATGTGGTCGCGGCCCATGACGTCGGAGACGAACACGTCGGCGGAGCGCTCCGCGGTCCATTTGACCGGGCGCTTCAATTGACGCGAGGCGACGGCGGCCAGCGCATATTCCGGATAGAAGAACGCCTTGGTGCCGAACCCGCCGCCGACATCAGGGGTCAGCACGCGGATGTTCTTTCTGTCGATCCCCATGACGGCAGCCAGGGGGTCCAAAAATAGCCAGCCGCCCTGGGTGCAGACATGCATGGTGAGTTCGGCATCGGTATGGTCGGCGACCACGGCCCGCGGCTCCATCGGATTGGAGATCAGGCGGTTGTTGACCAGCTCCAACTCGACCACATGGGCAGCACCGCCGATCGCGCTTTCGCTGCCGGCACGATCACCGAATTCCCAATCGAAGGCGAGGTTGCTAGGAACGTCGTCATGGACCAGAGGCTGGCCTGCCTCTGCAGCACCTGCCGTCGTCGTGACCGCGTCGAGCGTCTCGTAGTCGATCTCGACCAGCTCGGCGGCGTCTTTGGCCTGAACAGCGGTTTCGGCGACGACGAAGGCGACATGATCGCCGACATGACGGACGCGATCCTTGCAGAGGACCGGACGAAGCGGGTTGATGCCGGCGGTGCCGTCGCGGTTTTCCATCGGGATCGCGCAGGGCAGCTCATTGGCGCCGTGGGCGGTGATGTCATCCGCCAGGAGAACCGCCAGTACGCCAGGTGCCGCTTTTGCCGCCGAAACATCGATAGCGGCGATCTTGGCATGGGCTTCAAACGAGCGCACCGCGGCACCATAAGCCTGGCCGTCGAGATTGATGTCGTCGGTGTAGCGGCCCTTGCCGGTGATGAACTTTTGATCCTCAACTCTCAGAACCGATTGCCCGACGCCGAATTTAGCCATGATGCCGTTCCCCGCTTACATATCGATCACGTTGCCGAGTAACATAAACCAACTTGGCCAGGGCGCCATAGGGGGGCTTGCTACAAAAGGACCAGATCGTCCCTGTGGATCAGCTCATCCCGTCCCTGATAGCCGAGAATTCGAGCAATGCCTTCGGTGCGTCGGCCTTGGATGCGGCGTGCATCCTCGGCATCGTAGGCGGACAGTCCCTTAGCGATATCCCGGCCGCTCGGATCGCGCACCAGGAGGGGATCTCCGCGCTCGAAGCGCCCGTCGATCGCGGTGACGCCGGCGGGAAGGAGGGACCGGCCCCGCTTCAGAGCTTCTGTCGCTCCGTTGTCGATCGTGACGATTCCCATCGTGCCGAGAGCTGCTGCGATCCAGTGCTTTCGGGCGCGCCGCGGCGTGGTGCCGGCGACGAACGCGGTGTGTTTGCCACCCTCCCGGAGCTGCTTCAGCGGGTGCATGTCGAGCCCCGGCGCCAACGTCACGCCGCAACCCGCATGGGTCGCAATCTTGGCGGCGATCAGCTTACTGACCATGCCGCCTGTGCCGACATTGCTGTTGGTGCCGCCGGCCATCGCTTCGATTTCAGGCGTTATTTTTTCGACCTTGCTTATGTGAACCGCATTCGGGTCGGACCCTGGGGCGGCGGTGTAGAGGCCGTCGACGTCTGATAGCAGAATGAGCTGGTCGGCGCTGGCCATGACCGCGACACGGGCGGACAGACGGTCATTGTCGCCAAAGCGGATCTCGGTGGTGGCGACGGTGTCGTTCTCGTTGACCACGGGAATGGCGCCCAGGCGAAGGAGCGCTTCGATGGTGGCGCGGGCGTTCAGGTAGCGTCTGCGGTTCTCGGTATCGGCGAGGGTGAGCAGAACCTGGGCGGCAACCATGCCATGCTCTGCGAGGCTTGCCTGGAAGGCGTGAGCGAGGTGGATCTGGCCGATCGCGGCAGCGGCTTGTTTTTCGTCGAGGCCATTGCCGAGCTGCCCCCCCTTGCCGAGGGTCGCCCGGCCCATCGCGATGGCGCCGGAGGTGACGATGATCACCTCGTCGCCGGCGGCACGCCGATCCGCAAGGTCGGCAGCAAGGGATGCCAGCCAGGCCTGACGCAGGCCGGCGTTTGGCTGAACAAGGAGGGAAGAGCCTATTTTGACGACCAGGCGGCTCAAGCGGGAACCTCCTCCCGGGCTTCCTGGATGGCAGCCCAGGCAGCGCGAAGAACCTCCGTGACGCCGGTGCCGCTGGCACCAGAGGTCACCAGCACCGGCCGGCCGACGGCAGATTCAAGCGCAGCTCTCCGTTCGTCGAGGACATCATCGGTGAGCGCATCGGCTTTGTTGAGGCAGACCAATTCGGTCCGATTTTCCAGTGTCTGTCCGTAGGCTTCGAGTTCGGTGCGGATGGTTTTATAGGCGCCGGCAACGTCGTCCTGGGTGCCGTCGACCAAGTGGATAAGGACGCCGGAGCGTTCGATATGTCCCAAAAAGCGGTCGCCGAGACCCGCACCTTCATGGGCGCCCTCGATCAGCCCTGGGATATCGGCAATGACGAAGCTCTGATCATCGATGATCACGGTGCCGAGTTTGGGTTCGAGCGTGGTGAAGGGGTAATCGGCGATCTTGGGCTTGGCGCGGGAGACGGCGGCGAGGAAGGTGGATTTGCCGGCATTGGGAAGGCCGACCAGACCGGCATCCGCCAGTAGCTTGAGTTTCAGCCAGACCCAGCGTTCGTCGCCTTCTTCGCCGGGCTGGGCAAAGCGCGGCGCCTGGTTGGTGGAGGATTTGAAACGGGCATTGCCCTGACCGCCGCGACCGCCCCTGGCCAAAACCACGACGTGGTCGGGTTCCTTCAGGTCCGCCAGCAAGGTTTCGCCGTCTTCGGTGAAGATCTGCGTTCCTTGCGGCAGATCGAGAACAATGTCAGCACCGGCAGCACCGGTCCGGTTGCTGCCCATGCCGTGGGTGCCGCGCTTAGCTTTGAAGTGCTGCTTGTAGCGAAAATCGATCAGGGTGTTCAGGCCTTCGTCGACCCGGACGATGACATTGCCGCCATTGCCGCCGTCGCCGCCATTGGGGCCGCCATGAGGGATATATTTTTCCCGCCGGAAACTGACGCAGCCCGCCCCGCCATCGCCGGCTTTGACGTAGATTTTCGCCTGATCGAGAAATCGCATTTTTTTCGTACTTGCCTGAATCAGAAAAGGGGACGCCGAGCCGCCCCCTTCACCAAGTTTAGGCTATAGCGCCTCGCTATTCGGCTGCAGCCTCGAACGGCTCGATGGCGACATAGGTCTTGCCGCGCTTGGGGCCTTTGCGGAATTTCACCTTGCCTTCGACGAGGGCAAACAGGGTGAAATCACGGCCCATCCCGACATTCGCACCCGGGTGCCACTTGGTGCCGCACTGGCGAATGATGATGTTGCCGGGGATGACATGCTCGCCGCCGAACTTCTTGACGCCGAGCCTTTGACCCGGACTGTCGCGTCCATTGCGAGAGCTACCACCAGCTTTTTTATGGGCCATAACCCAACTCCTTCCAACGGACGGGCGTCAGCAACGCCTGGCTTGACTTGTTCTTACCGCGAGGCCGGTCTTCGGCGCTCATCGTAACCGAGGCCGACGTTCGGCCCGGCTTAGGCTGCTTTGATGTCGCTGATCCTGAGGACCGTCTGCCATTGACGGTGGCCGCGGGTGCGACGGTAGTTCTTGCGGCGCTTCTTCTTGAAGATCAGCACCTTGTCGCCCTTGCCCTGCTCGAGGACTTCGGCGGTCACTTCAGCACCGGCAATCAGAGGCGTTCCGATCTTGGCGCTGTCCTCGGCATTCTCGTCGCCGATCATCAGCACCTGATCGAAGCCAATCTTGTCCCCGACATTGCCATCGAGCTTCTCGACTTTCACCACGTCGCCGGGAGTAACGCGATACTGCTTGCCGCCCGTTTTGATCACTGCGTACATAACTTAATCCGGATCCTCTGGAAACGACGCAAAAAACTGCGCCCGGATGACCGAGGCCAACCGACGATCCACGGATATTAGTCGCGCGCCGTTCGATGTCAATAAACAATGGGGGTGAAAGATGCGCCTTTTCCAGCGTCTGGCTTACGTTCTAGAGGGGCCAGATATTCACCTGCAAGGCGCCGCGGCCATAATAGGTCGCTGCAAGGGTGAGGCCGATCCCGGCGATGGTCAGGGCTGCCAAGAACCAGGGAGCCCTGGGGGCCACGCCTCCGGCTTTGGCGAGCTGTGACATGAGTTCGTCATAGCTGCCCTGGCCTTTCTCCGTGACATGGGCGACGGCGCGGCGAAACGCCAGGAAATAGAGCGTATTCGCGTAGTAGCCGAGGAGCACCGGCGTCAGGATCAGGAGTCCGGCGACCACGGCGACGTGGACATTGTTGACCAGCGCTGCGGTCAAGGTCATCAGCCAGGCGAGATTTAGAGCTGCATGTCCGTAGAGTCGCCGATAAGCGAACCAATGGCCGAAGGACAGGGCTGCCGGCCAGTTCCAGCTCCGTTTGGTGCCGCGCCAGTCCATCCAGCGCCAGGACTCGTCGTAAAAGGTGCCGTTGGGGCCGACGAAGGTCTTGGACGAGTCGACCGGCACCTTCTCCGGCGGCACGCCGGCTGGCGGTACGCCGGAAGGGCCGAGCGGGCGGCGCATCTGCATGCCGGACGAAGCACCGCCGGCACCCGCTTGATCATCTCTCGTGTTCGGACCTGCCGGTGTTGGGCTGGGCATTGGCGGGGGTACGCTGGCCGTTGCCGCCTTCTCGGTTCTGGCAGTGCCGGGACTGTCCGAGGGTCGTTCCCTGCTGGTGCGTTCCGTTGCGGAAAGAGGTGATTTGGTCTCCGGCTTTTCGACCAAGCCGGATTCCTTCTTGGTCAGCGTGAAACGAGGGCCATTTTTCGGGTCATTGATCAGCGCGATATTATGCTTGGTGTTGGCAAAGCGCTCGGTCGTGCCCGTACTCTCCTGCTTACCCCCGGCATGCTGGCGGGTGCTGGCGAATGTTGCGCTGGTCGCGGTTTCGACGCCCTTTCCGGCTGAGGCTGTTGCCGGCGATGAAGAACGGATGTCCGGCTTAGGGGCGGCATCCGGACGCTTCGGGGGCACGGAGACAACCTCCGGCTCGGCCTTGACAGGCCGGTTGCTCGGCGGTGGGGCTGGATCAGCCACCTAGATCGGGCCTTCCATCGGTTTGATGCCGGGGTTTGGGCGGGCTTTTAGAAAATCAATGATCAACACAACCTCCGATCCCCAAAAATTCTAACCAGCATAGACAGCGCTATATCGAAACGACGGTCAATTTGTCGGCGGAGAGCAGGTAAAAGCAAAACCAAACGGTTGAGACCATAACACCGCTTTCCCCATTCTTGAACCCTTGTTCGGCAGAGCCGGCTCCCGCCTGTCATGATCGGCATGACGGATCGACCGCAGCTCGGCCAAGCCTGTCCAGGATGGCTTCACCCAAGCCGACCGACGGGATCGGCATGACGGCGATTCCACCGATATCCCGCCGGTCGAGATCATGCAGCATGGCGAAGAGCTGACCGGCCGCTTCTCGAAGATCCCCGCTCGGGCTGAGATTGAGGGTGCAGCGCGCTCCTTGCAATGGCTTGGGGCCAAAGGCGAGGAGTGCCTCTCCCGGTTTGACGTCAGTGACGTTGAGTCTGACCGCATGCTTGGGAGCATAGTGGCTGCTCAATTGCCCTGGCGAGCGCAGGGGGCTATCGGGGTCGGCTAACGGTCCGGCGGTTGCCAGTCGAGCCTTCAGCAGGTCTTCGATGGCTTGACGCGGCAGACCTCCAGGGCGCAGCAGGCAAGGGGTTGGTGCCGTCAGGTCGATCACTGTCGATTCCACGCCGACGGTGCATGCGCCACCATCGACGATGAGATCGATCCGATCGCCGAGGCCTTGGTTGACATGGGCAGCCGTTGTCGGACTGATCCGGCCTGCGGGATTGGCGCTTGGCGCCGCAACAGGCCGTTTCGCTTCGCGCAGCAGCTTTTCGGCAACGGGATGGGCAGGGGAACGAAGAGCAAGGGTATCGCCGCCGGCACTGACCAGCATGGAAATTCTGCTGTCCGTTCGCCTCGGCAGAATGAGGGTCAGTGGGCCTGGCCAAAAATGCTCGGCCAGCTTTTCGGCAAGCGGTGTCCAAGCGACGAGGCCCGGTGCCTCAGCCCGATCGGCGATGTGAACGATCAGAGGATTGAAATGCGGCCGGCCCTTGGCCTCGAAAATGGCAGCCACCGCCTGATCGTTGGTCGCATCGGCGCCGAGGCCGTAGACGGTCTCCGTCGGAAAAGCCACCAGCCTGCCTGCCCGAAGTGCTTCGGCGGCGCCGGCAAGAGTCTCCCCGCCGGTCAAGTTGGCGGCAACGCCTTCCTCCGGGCGCTCATCCTGGCTGGTAGGTGCTGCGAGCAAGGTCATATCGGATCACGGGGCGACAGAGCACTCATTCATTCCGGCTCTATCTCGGGCGCTGCCAGTGCGGGACATGCGCCGGCGCCGGTCCATCCCTGCCGACCTTGGCTTTGGGCTTCGGCGCCAGTTTGGGCTGCCCCTGGGGCTGCTTCGGTTCCTTGGCCTTCGGTTTTGCCGGACGCGGGCTAAGGGATGCAGGCAAGGCGAATTCGTCGGTCTCGTGCTCGACTAGGGTCACCGGGCCGCATTTGAGCTGGCCGACGCCCTGCCAGGCGCCTGATTCCGCACCGATAACCTCTCCCCCTTCAACCCTTAGGACGGCACCCTGAATGCGTACCATCAGATTGGCATTGAACTTGAAAGCCGCCACGCGACGATCGTTCACCAGCACCTCGACAGCGGGGTGGTGAGTCGAGCGGATCGTGTGATTGGCTAGTGGAACGAGAAACGTTTCGCCCCTCATCTGCTTGCTCTGCTCGAGATCGTCGAGAAGATCGCGATGCTGCGCCCAGGCAGACTTAAGAATCTGGTTGATTTGGACGTCGAGCGCGTCCTTCAGCTTGTTCGCAACATTGTTGATCATCACACGCCGGTCCACATCACCGATACCGGTCGTGCGGCCGACATCTCCAGCATTCTGCTGGCTCTCGGCCGTCTTGATGAAGCGTGCCTGCCAGTCACTGGGTGGTGCCAGAAAAAAGTCCTTCAGCGTGGCTGGTCCGCCGCGGTCATGACGATTGGACTGCAAGGCTTTGCTCCCCTGGATCGACTCGTCCGCGAAGGCGTATCGACGGTTTGACGAGGTTTGGCGCATCGGTTTGTATCACCTGGTTGCCCGTGTCGGCCTCGACCACATAGCTGGGCTCGGATGAAGTCTGCATCTCGGGCCGAGCCGCCGCCCGTGCCGTGCGGCTGAAGGCGGGCCTCGCTGCTGCGGATTTCGCGATGCCGTAGACGGGTGGGGGTTGCATTGACTGAGACGGAGCGCCGGCACCTGCACGTCTGGTTCGGAACCAGACGGCACCCGCAAGGGCGACCAGCAACGAGCCTCCGGCGGTGAGCGGCCCTACCAGACCGACCACCTGAACCTTGACCACACCTTGCCCGCCGGTCGGGCTGTCCGGTGGCGGTATTTGCGCAACGATCGTACCAGGCCAGCGGAGCGAGAATACCTCTTCGATGCCGCCAAGCTGCATCGATTGCCCGCCCAGAATCGGACTTGCCTCTTCGGGGGTCAAACCGGTCAGGTCCGGAATGAGGGAGCTTGCCGACAAAACGACGTTGACCGAATTGCCGAAAGCGACCTCGGTTCCCGCCTGCGGATCCTGATCGACTACGGTGCCCTGCCGCTTGGTCGACAGCTTCCAGGTCCGTTCTCCCTCGGCAAGGAAGTTGTCGGTGAGCAGGGTCGTGACGATCTCCTGATTGACGCCGTTCAGATCCGGGACGATGACCTTGTCGATCGGCTCGACGAAGGCGGTAACCTGCGTGCCGACCTTGGTGAAGCGTCCGGGGCCCGGTATGTGCGTCGTAATCCGATGCGGCCGGTTCTCGCTGGGTGTGCCGTCAAGCGTCAGGAGCAGCCCCGCCGATTTAAGATTCTGATCGGCCTGAGCGACCGTCAGATTGACCAGCGTCGGCACGGCAACCAGATCCGGACGGCCGGTGGGCGCCGCGGTGACGGCCAGGACGATATCGACGGTCTGGCCATTCGAAATCTTGGTCCCAGGCGCTGGTTCCTGATGAATGACCGTCTGATCGAGCGTGCCCGGCGCCAGTTGATAGCTGATATCGCTGAGCGCCAGGCGCTGCTCGGCGAGCCGTGCGGTGACGGCATCTTCCTTCAGGCCCACCAGATCCGGGACGATCGGCGGTACCTGGACCACGACGTCGATTGCAACGCCCAGTGAGGCAGATGCGCCGGCGGCCGGGGTTTGCCTCGTAATTCTGTTGTCGCCTTCGGCTGTGACCTGGCGCTCGATCTTGCCGAGGCGCATGAGCTGCTTTGCAAGGGCTGCACCCGCTTCGTCGAGGGTGAGGCCGACCAGCTTGGGTGTCTCGAGTCCCTTGGCCAGCACCAGATCCACCTTGGTGCCGGTCCTTGCTTCGGCATTGGCCTTCGGCTGCTGCTCCAGCACAGTGCCCTGGGCATTCGGCGAGACCTTGCTAGTGATGGAGCCTATCCGCAGGCGGTTGTCGGCGAGCAGGCGCTTGCTTTGATCCAAGGTCCTGCCGGCAAGGTCGGGCACGATCGGCGTTTTTGCCAGGATGATATTGACCGAACTGCCGGGCTGGACGGTTGTTCCGGAGGCTGGGCGTTGCTCGATGACCGTGCCGCGCTTTTGATCGGAAATTCGCTGTTCCACCTTGCCGGCCTGCAATCCGGCCTGCCGCAGCTTGGCCCGCGCATCGTTCAGGTCGAGCGCGCGCAGGTCGGGCACGATCTGCCCTTTGGCAAGGGTGATGTCGACCTGGTCGTTCGCCGCTGCCGGAACACCTGGAAGGGGCCATTGCTTGATGACCGATCCGCTTGGCTCGGATGAACTTTCCTCGGTAATGCGGCCAAGCCTCAGGGAAAACTCGCCGAGCCGCTCAAGCGCATCGGCACGGCTGAGACGGCGCAGGTCGGGAACCCGGACTTCGGCAGCAACGGTGACATTCACGCGGTTGCCGACCGACGCCGGCGATCCCGGCGCAGGTATCTGGCTGATGATGGTGCCGAGCGGAGCCGGGGCGCTTTCCCGCTGGATCCGGCCGATTTCAAGACCTTCCCGCCGGAGAAGGCTCTGGGCTTCCGCGGGTGTAAGGCCCTGAACGTCGGGAACCTCGATGCGGGCGTTCGGCTTGGAAGGCCTGCCGGTCGATCCGCCGGTTGCGGCAATGATGACCTCGACGGCGGTGCCGATGCCGACCGTCGTGCCGCGCGGCGGCGATTGCGCGACCACGCCGCCATTCGGGCAAGCCGTCGACGGGCGAAGGTGGATCTTACCGAGCTTCAATTGCCGTTCTCTGAGCGAGGCTTCGGCTTCGTCGGTGGAGAGGCATTGCAGCGAAGGAACTTGGACCGAACTCGGCACCGCGCCAAGTCGCCTCGGGCCACGCTGATCGATGCCCGTTGCTTGCGCAAGGCGAAAACCCGCGGCCGGGGGAGCCACGGTGTTCCTTTTGGTGTCCGTGGCTGGAATCGACGCCGGCGCTGCCGAGACTGACGGTGAGGCAATCACCACAAGCGCTGCGAGCAAGCTCAAACCAAGGACGAAGGCGGTTCTTATAGCGATCAAGGTTGCTCCTGGAGTAGGATCCACGAGACCATTCGCTGGTGTCTTATAACAACATGCAACGAACTATAAGGCCTTTTTGGCGATCTATTCACTCTAATATGCACCTTATCCTCATTCTTTCGAAAAGACTGACCCAATAATCGCAGCCAATGGCGGCCTCGTCCGGCATGATGAACAAATGGTTGATCATCCCCCGACGCGAAGGCAGGTTAATGGGCATGGGCAAATCGCTTTATGCAAGGTTTTACTAGGATTTATCAACTTTTGGGTTTGCGTAGATCGGTTTTTTTATCATTACCGCGCGCTAAAGGGGGACGGATTAATAATTTCTTGACGTTATTGGCGTTCAATCACTATTTGAGCGTCAACGAGCATTAAAATAGAAACCTACGATCAATAGGAATGCGCTGTGTCCAAAGCTGTCCTCAAAGATTCACGGCTTGAGCTTGTCGAAAGCAGCTCTTTTCCGAAGAGTGCCAAATGGAATAGGCCTACCCTGACGTCGACTCTGGTCTCCAAGCCTTGGCTGAGCCCGAAAGCCATGGATTATGTCCAGGAAGTGCTCGAGTCCGGCTGGTGGGGCTATGGTCCGGTGTGTAAGGACCTTGAGGTCGAAGTCGAGAAACTTTACGGACAGGAATACTGCGCTCTTGCCACGTCGAGCTGCACCGCGGCGATGCACCTCGCCCTTCGCACGATCGGTGTCGGGCCGGGGGACGAGGTGATCGTTCCAGCTTTCACCTATGTATCGACGGCAATCGTCGCCACGTATTGCGGTGCAGATCCGGTTTTTGCTGATTGCGATTCCGGTAGTTTGGCCTTGACGGCGAAAACCGTGGAGCCGCTGATCAACGAGCGAACCAAGGCGATCATCGGTATGCACTATGCTGGGCCGCCTGCCGATTTTGATGAGCTTAAGGCTTTGGCGTCGGCGCGCGGCATCGCCGTGATCGAGGATGCCGCCCATGCCTTCGGCTCCGTTCGTAATGGCAAGCGCGTCGGTGCCGGTGCCGATTTCGTCGCGTTCAGTTTCGCGCCGACCAAGCAGGTGGCGAGCAGCAATGGCGGTGTGCTCCTATACAAGGACGCCAGTCAGCGCGACAAGATCAACCAGCTGGCCTTCCTGGGTTTGGCGGTCGATACCTATGGGCGGACCGTAGCCTCGGGCGTGAGCCCGACCCAGCAGGTCGTTTGTCTGGGTAACAAGTATAAGGGGGACGATCTTGCTTCTGCGGTTGCCTATGCCGGAATCGAGCGTTTGGACGACATCGTTGCCTATCGGGGTCAATTGGTCGATCGATTCTACCGGCATTTGAGCGACGTCGAACAGGTACAGCTGCAGCCCCGTTCACCGAACAGCATCGAGTCCTGGTATATCATGCCGATTCGCGTGCCGGCGGAGCGGCGGGACGATCTGAGGGCGCATCTGGCTGGCAAGGATATTGGCAACACCGTTCATTATCCCAATCTGAAGGAACAACCGGCCTTCTTGGACTATCGCGGCGACGTGCCGGTTACCGCCGCCGAGGCAAAGCGGATTATCAGCTTGCCCCTTCATGAATCGGTGATGCTGGATGAGGTCGATCGTATCTGCGACGAAGTCCAGACTTTTTTCGCCTAGCGCATTTCCGGGCAAGATCGATCCAGTCCGCTTCCCCGTCCAACCAACCCAACGTACCAACCATATCGGGTGGTTGGGCGGGAGATCGGGCTGGTACCGCGTAAGCCTCAACCGGAAACGCTCTGGCTGAATGACCAAGCCGATTGCTTCGGCTTGCTGGGACAGCTCATTGTGCCAGCAAGATCAGCCGATCATTGAGGTCTGGAGTGTAGAAATCGACCGTTTCGGATATCGGTATATCTCTATCCCGCCAAGCGGGTGTGCCTATTGAAGCATGGCGTAGTCGTTGCGCTTCAAGGTGAGTATCTCGCCTCGTTTGTCTTGCAGCGCTTTGGTTCTTGCTGGTGCTAGGAAAATCTTCTCGAACTCGGTGACAGGCATGGGTTGGCCGACATAGTAGCCCTGGACCTCGTCGCAGCCTTCGCTTTCCAGGAAGGCCAGCTGTTCCGCCGTTTCGACGCCTTCTGCGCAGATTCGCATATCGAGGCTATGACCCAGCCCGACGACAGCCCGGACAATCGCTTCGGCGTCGCGCCTGTCCCGCATGTTGCGCACGAAGGACTGGTCGATCTTGATCTTGTCGAAGGGAAATTTCAAAAGATAGCTCAAGCCTGAATAGCGTGTGCCGAAATCATCCATCACGATGCGCACCCCGATTTCTTTCAGCGCTTTGAGGGTTGACACCGCCGACTCGGTGTTGCGCAGGAGAACGCCTTCGGTAATTTCCAACTCAATCCGTTCCGGCTCGACGCCCGTTTCGGCCAGGCATCGACGCACCATGCTGACGACGTCATGATGCTTGAACTGAACCGGTGAGATATTCAGCGACATCGTTAGATGCGGCCAAAGTGCGGCCTGCTTGCAGGCAGCATGCAGCACCCATTCGCCCAGGCCCAGAATGAGGCCCGTTTCCTCGGCGAGGCCGATGAACTTGTCCGGCATGACCATCTGCTGCTCTGGATGATGCCAGCGCAGCAGCGCCTCAGCACCCAGGATATGATGACCGTCGAGCTCAAGCTTGGGCTGGTAATACAATTCCAGCTGCTGGTGGACCAGTGCTGCGCGCAAGTCCCGTTCCAGCTTCTTTCGCTGATGGAGAAAAGCATCCATGCCGGCCGTAAAGAAACGATAGGCGTTGCGGCCATCCTCCTTTGCCCGATAAAGCGCGATATCGGCCTTTTGCAGCAGTCGTTCGGGCGTTGCATTCTGATCTTCAGCGATGGCGACGCCGATGCTCGCTGTTACCAGGACCTCATGCCCGTCGAGATTGTAGGGACGTGTAATTGACTTCAAGAGGCGTTTGCAAAGCTGATGAGCGCCATCGGGTTGCTCGATGCCGGTCTGCACGATCGCAAATTCGTCGCCGCCGATGCGGGCAATGGTGTCGGTGTCCCGAACGGCCTCCCGTAGCCTGGCCGCGCATCCTTTGATCAGGAGGTCACCGGCGGAATGGCCAAGGGTGTCGTTGATCTCCTTGAATCGGTCCAGGTCGATACAGAGAACCGCGGCTTTGCCGGCGCCCAAGCAAAAGCTCTCAACGGCCTTGGCTAGACGCTGGCGCAACTGAGAGCGATTGGGCAGGTCCGTCAGACTGTCATGCAGCGCCAGATGCTGAATCTTGCGCTTCGCATGAATTTCAGCCGTGATGTCGGCCGCGGTCCCGCGAAACCCTTTGAACCGGCCACCCGCGGAATGGATCGGCTTGCCGGAGACACGCAGCGTTTTCTTTTGGGCCTGACCACCGACGGACCGGCAGAGTACATCGCGGAAAGGCAGGCGCTTTCTTAGATAGTTTTTGAACTCTTCTGTTTTCTTGACATTGCCCTGCGGCCGGAGGATCTCGTAGATGGTTTTGTATAAGACGTCGTTGACCGGCCTTCCGGTAGATTTCGCAAACTGAGGCGAGAGGTAGCAAAGCTTGCCGCTCTCATCGATCTCCCAGATCCAATCGGAGCTGGCATCCGCCACGTCGCGAAAGCGTGCTTCACTGTTCTTGATCGCTTTGGTCGAGGAGCGTACGCGCCAGATCAAGAGCCAGGTAAAGGCGAGAATCGCTATGACGGCGGTGGCAAGCGCCGGGGTGACGGCTTCTAGAAACTGCTGACCGGGTTGAAAAGGCACCCATGTCAGATAGGCGGCAATTTCGTTATTCGGCGATCGAAGGGGCAAAAAACCCAGAGGAACTTCCTCGGCCGGCTTCTTGGCTGTCAGCTTGACATCCCGGAGGTGAAGGGAATCGGTGATGTCGAGGACAACCCCCGGGGTCAGCCGCTTGGCCAGAACCACGATCACGCGGTTCCCCTCTGCCATATTAATATTGGATGTTTGCTCAAGCGATACGGCAGACAGGCCAGCCAGGACAATGCTGGTGTTCGTCGAAAGAATGCCGGTTACCGGTTCGGGCCTTCGCCAGGGCGCATTCTGCGCAGCGGTCAGCATGCGGTCGAGCCCGCCCTTGAACAGGTGATCGATTTGAATGGAGACACGGCGTCCGTCGATATGGCTATAGATCGTCCGCCCCTCGCGGTCGATCACGAAGCTCATATCGTAGTCATGCTCGTCGTGGACATAGTAGCCTAAATTCGAATCGGCCCAGTTCTCGCTGAACGCGATATCCAGATGCCGCACCGCATCGTTGCGCCAGCTGAAATCGCGGGCGACGGTGCCGATCTTGTGAAGTTCATTTTGGATCGCGGAGTTTGCAGAGGACGTAGATTGCTCAACGGCGATTTCATCCTGCTGCTCGGCACTATACCAGACGAAACCGCCCAACATTGCCATGGAGCAGCCAACGAATCCAAAAACCGGCAGCAAAATCTTGTCGTTAATCGCAAACCGCACGCAGATCCTCCCAGGCGACTTAATATCGCTAAAGCGGGAAAGGCCTTATGTACAGGAAAAGTTCAAATTCGAGACAAATTAAACGCGTAAGAGACTGAGAATCCAAAAAGCTTTTATTTCCGATTGTTGTTTCTACACAAATTAACCTGATTATTTTTACCGTAGAGACACCTTAAGGTTGTTTTTCTCCTTTGGTTTTTTAGCTAAAAATATAGCTTTCGGCGGACTTTTACGGCTTTCGTCGTGGTTGATCGGCTTAACTTGAGGAGTATGTCACGGGTAGTCTCTGGTGCCGACCGGGCTCACCGGCGCGGGGAGCCCTTGAACGATTCCATATCGAACAGGGACGAAAGCTCGCTCAGCATGACGCCGCCGAGCTGCTCGGGATCGGAAATAGTCACCGCGCGTCGGTAGTAGCGGGTCACGTCGTGGCCGATGCCGATGGCCAGGAGTTCGACCGGCGAGCGCTGTTCGATCCATTCGATAACCTCGCGCAGATGCTGCTCGAGATAGTTGCCGGCATTGGCTGAAAGCGTGCTGTCGTCGACGGGCGCACCGTCGGAGATCACCATGAGAATGCGGCGCTGCTCCTGCCTGCCTAGAACCCGCTGGTGAGCCCAGAGGATTGCCTCGCCGTCAATATTCTCCTTGAGCAGGCCTTCGCGCAGCATCAATCCAAGTGCGCGCCGGGAGCGGCGCCAGGGGCTATCGGCCGGTTTGTAGACGATATGCCTAAGATCGTTAAGGCGCCCAGGATTAGGCGACTTGCCCTCCCGAAGCCATTTTTCCCGGCTCTGGCCGCCCTTCCAGCTGCGGGTGGTAAAGCCGAGAATCTCCACTTTGACGCCGCAGCGTTCCAGCGTGCGAACCAGAATGTCAGCGCACATCGCGGCAACTGCGATTGGACGTCCGCGCATTGATCCGGAATTGTCGATCAGGAGCGTGACGATGGTGTCGCGGAAATCGGTGTCCTGCTCCATCTTGTAGGTGAGGGCCTGCTCCGGATTGACCACGACCCGGGTGAGGCGGGCGGTGTCCAGGATGCCCTCTTCCAGATCGAACTCCCAAGACCGTGTCTGCTGTGCCAGCAGGCGGCGCTGCAGGCGGTTGGCCATGCGGCCGATCATGCCCTGAAAACGAGTGAGCTGCTGGTCGAGCTGGTGCCGGAGACGTGCAAGCTCGACGGGGCTGCAGAGATCGTTCGCGTCGATCACTTCGTCATGGGCGGTCGTGTAAACACGATAGGCCAGCGCTTCGCCGCCTGGCGGAATATAGCTTGGTGTATCGTAGGGCTCCTCAGCTCCTTGATCGTCTTCAGCCCCGGCTTCGGCGGTCGCTTGCTCGATCTGTTCCTCGGTCGTACCGGCCTCGGCCTGCTCGTCGAAGCTCTGCGCAGAGTCGCTGTCGCTCGCGAGCGGCGGCTCCGTCTCATTCGAGGCGTCATCGCCGGCGCCCTCGTCCGGAGTCTCCTGGTCGTCGCCTTCGGAATCCTCGTCCTGATCATCCTCGCTATCGGAGGGGTCGCCCAGATTTTCAGCAAGGCCGAGCTGGGCCAGCATGTCCCGAACCTTCAAGGCGAAATCTTCCTGGTCGCCCAGGTGACGGCGAAGAGCCGACCAATCACCGCCGATTCTACTTTCCAGCCAGCCTCGCCAATTATCGAGGAACAGCCGATCCGCCTTGGGAAGCTTGAAGCCGAGCAGCGATTCGCGGGCAAAAAGCTCAAGCGCTTCAGGTAGGCCCGATTCTTCCGTGCCGGGCGATGAGGCCGGCAAGTTGCGATGGGCGCGTTCGGCATGAGCGCTGGCAAGATTGGCGGCAACGCCCGTCATCCGGCTGGCGCCAAGCGCTTCGACCCGGACCTGCTCCATTACCTCGAAGACTTCGGCCGCCAGGTCCCCTTTCGGCGAAAGGCGCCGATGCGTAGCGGTATCGTGATGGCGAAGGCGTAGGGCCATGCCATCGCCGATGCCGCGAACCCGCGCAAGGTCATGGTCGCCGAGGGAGCGGCGCGGCAGAGGCAAGCGCACATTCGGTGCTGCATCTCCGGTGCTGGCACCGCTGCCCTTTGCATCTCCCGATCTGAAGGTGACGGCAAGATCTGCGCGATCGGCCACGGCGCGGCAGGTCGCCGCGACCACCCGCTGAAAGAGTTCCAGCCGTTCCTTGTCAGCGCCGCTCATGACCGGATCCGGCTTTTACGAGATCGTGATATGCGCGGTGCTTTCCGGCAGCTCTTCGCCGAAGCAGCGCTGATAATATTCGGCAAGAATCGGCCGCTCCGCCTCATCGCATTTGTTGAGGAAGGTCAGGCGAAAGGCAAACGCGACATCGTTGAAGATCTCCGCGTTTTGCGCCCAGGTCATTACGGTGCGCGGCGACATGACCGTGGAGATGTCGCCGGCGACGAAGCCCGAACGGGAAAGGTCGGCCAAGCTCACCATCTGGGCGATGATCCGACGCTGCTCGTCCGACTGGTAGGCGGGGCACCGTGCCTGAACGATCTCGACCTCGGCATCATGCTCAAGGTAGTTCAACTGAGCGACGATGTTCCAGCGATCGAGCTGACCCTGATTGATCTGCTGGGTCCCATGATAGAGGCCGCTGGTATCGCCGAGGCCGACCGTATTGGCGGTCGAGAACAGGCGAAAGGACGGGTGCGGCCGGATCACCTTGTTCTGGTCAAGCAGAGTGAGGCGGCCCTCGACCTCCAGGATGCGCTGGATCACGAACATCACATCGGGGCGGCCGGCGTCATATTCATCGAAGACCAGAGCGACCGGATTTTGCAGCGCCCAGGGCAGCATGCCCTCCCGGTATTCGGTGACCTGCTTGCCCTCGCGGAGGACAATCGCATCCTTGCCGACGAGGTCGATCCTCGAGATATGGCTGTCGAGATTCACCCGGACGCAGGGCCAGTTCAGATGGGCTGCCACCTGCTCGATATGGGTCGATTTTCCCGTGCCGTGATAGCCTTGAATCATAACCCGACGGTTGTAGGCAAAGCCTGCCAGGATCGCCAAGGTGGTCTCGCGATCGAAGCGATAGGCTTCGTCGACGTCGGGGACATATTCCGTTGCCTGGGAAAAGGCGGGAATTTGCAGATCAGCATCAATGCCGAAGGTCTGGCGCACCGAGACCTCGATATCGGGTGATCTTGGCAGGGCATCCAGACCCATGGACCGGTTTGTCTCGGTCGCTGCAGACTCGTTCTGCACCGTTAGTCGCTCCCAATCATGCCGGATCGAGCTTTAAACGAGCCGGTCGCTTCCACGTAAGTAGTTATAGGCCTCATTGATCAACTTCAAGCGCTCCTCGGCATCCTTGGCACCGCCATTGACGTCGGGGTGATGAAGTTTCACCAGCTCCTTATAGCGCGCTTTCAGTTCTTCGGGGGTGGCATCATGCTCCAGTTCCATGACTTTGAGCATGCGCTCCTTCTTGCCGAGGCGGCTGGTCGGCCGGTCCCATTCCGATTTTGCCTCCGCCCCATCGGTGTCCGGTCCGTTCATCAGCACCTCGAACGGATCCTGCCACCGCCAGCCGTCTCCGTGCTGTTCGCCGGGACTGCCGATTTTCCAGGTAGGCCTGTGCCAGGTGACGTCTTCGCGCATGTAGGCTTCGATTTCACTCTGATTCATGCCGGAGAAAAAATCCCAAGCCCGATTGTAGTCGCGAACGTGTTCGATGCAGAAGAAGAAGAAGGCCCGGAGGTTTTCCCGCGACTTCGGCGCACGATACTCGCCACGGCGCTTACAGCCCGGCCATTCGCAAGTTTTCGCCGCTTGCTTTTCCGTGCCGGGAAGCTCGAGAAGTTCGTCGATGCGTCGTCGTCGCTGGCTCATTCTGGCACTATGGCGAGATGGTTATTTTCGGGCAAGAGGTCAGCAGGAGAACTCAAGCGAATGAGGCAAAAAGAAGCGATATGCCGGCATATCGACCGGTCAGTTGTTCTCTCAATGTTCAGGGATTGGCCGTCGATATGTGTCTCACACGCTCAAATCGGTAAAGTGGCTGAATATCCACAACATGCCGATCCCAATTACACCGCCAAAATCGCAGGACGTGGTGAGCCTCCGAGGCCGTCGACGCGTTACGATGTCGTGACGCCTTGCTGTCGCGCCCATCAAAACGCGTGTCAGGGGCGCCGAAGGCATTTTGGGGAGCATGGTCTCGTTCGTTGGCACGCGGTGCGCACCCGAACCAGGAATTGGTCGTCAAAATGCCGACCTGGCAGAAGGCAAACTGCGTTAAAATTGCAGCAACATCACGGGCTGCCGCTGAAGCGCCCCCGTCGGCAGGGCGCGGAAAGGTAACCGCCCGCCAGCAATGAGCCGTTGCCAAGATGGCCATTCATCGCTGGCGGAGGTCGACTATCGGTTCTCCGGGTCCGAAAGAGCCCGGGCCAGGGAGCAGATCGCTTCTTGGTGCTTCCTCGTCGGAATGCCGATGAAATTCCGGGCGAGTTCAAGCAGCATGCGCTGCTGCGGGGTCGCCTTGAAAGCATCATTGCTGTTCAGGCCATCGAAGAAATAGCCGACATCGACGCCGAGCGCCTGGGCAATATGATAGAGGCGGCCTGCCGCGACGCGGTTGATGCCCTTCTCATATTTGTGCGCCTGTTGATAGGTGACACCGATCAGTTCGGCCATCTGCTGCTGCGTTAGGCCGAGCATGATCCGGCGCTCGCGCATGCGGGCACCGACATGACGGTCGATATCTTGAGCACGAGATCTCCCGGGACCTGGACTCGGGGTCGGCTTGACCATGACAGTCGCCATTTTTTTCTCTCCATCCCTCTCACATAGGATTTTGGCTTGGTGCAGGCCCTCGGATGCTCCGCCCGTCCCAGGCGGCATTTTGAGGGGGTCTGGTCCCATGCCTCTACTCGAAGTTACAGGTGAAAGCTTTCTAAATCGTAAAGCGAGTTGCCTTTTGCTCACCCTCACCTATCGAGACTATATATAGAATTTTAGCTAAATTTCATTTAATCGCAAGAGGAAAGTGCTTCGCGATCGGAACCTACTTCGGCGTGCATGGGATAAAGTGAGGAAAATCACACTGATATTACCGGGTTCTTCATGCTGGAGTAGAACTTCGTTAATATCTTTTGACCTACGGGATCGATCATCAATCTGGGAGTGAATGTCCATGCGTGTAGCAGAGACCATCAGGACGAAACTGACCGAAGCCTTGTTGCCGGTTCGCCTCGATCTTGTCGACGAATCCGCCCTTCATGCCGGCCATGCCGGCGCTCGACCTGAGGGCGAAAGCCACTTTCGACTGTTAATTGTTTCCGAATTGTTTGTCGGTCACGGTAGAATAGAACGTCAGCGCATGATCTATACAGCTCTGGGTGATCTGATGAGCACGGATATCCACGCTCTTTCAATCAAAGCGTTGACCCCCCATGAGGACGCGCCCCAACAGCATTAATTCGGTCAGTGCTCCCTAGCTGTTGCCTCATCCTGCCCACTTTCGATGAGCAAGTCCTTGATATCAAAGCTTAGCAAAAACTTAACAGCAAGGCATATCAGTCTTGAACACCGGAAAAGTCAGGAACGCGCTACCCGGGTATGACTTAAGCGGTGGCGAGCCAGGTATTCCGGCACGACGATCTCGATGGGTGTCGGTGAAATCGCAAGATCCGCCAGAGTTTTTGCCTGATCGCCGACCACATTGTCGCTCTTCAGCAACTCGACTTGATCCCGCGTCAGCAAAGGCGAGGGGAGCAGCTCGAGAACGCGAGCTTTCAACATTGCGGCGCCAAAGGGTACGTTTACAAGCCAGCGCCTGCGGCCGATGACCTCCAGCATGTACCGCATCAGTTCGGCAAAGCTGTAGGTCTTGGGGCCGCCCAGCTCGAAAGTCTCGCCTCGGGCGCTCTCCAGATCGAGAGCAGCGACAATGGCATGCGCGACATCGGCAACATAGACAGGCTGAAACCGTGTCTTGCCGCCGCCGATCAGCGGCAGGGCGGGGGCGATCCGAGCCAGAGCTGCAAAGCGGTTGAAGAAATCGTCTTCCGGCCCGATCACGATGCTGGGACGGA
The DNA here is from genome assembly GCA_965204405.1 of Geminicoccaceae bacterium. GTDB lineage: Bacteria > Pseudomonadota > Alphaproteobacteria > Geminicoccales > Geminicoccaceae > JANQPX01. The sequence goes on along the minus strand of CBDBEN010000004.1, from coordinate 1,377,762 downwards.
GGATCACCGCTTGCTCGAATGCGTCCCTAACGGCGCGCTCGCCTTCAGCCTTGCTGCGCGCATATGCACTGGACGATTGCGAATCCGCGCCGATCGCCGAGACATGAACCATGTGCCGCACGCCGGCTTTTGCTGCCGCTTTCGCGATTCGCCCCGGAAGCTTGCCATGCACATCGTCGAAGCGCTGCCTGGATGTCTCGAAGAGAATGCCGATCAGGTTGACCACGGCATCCGAACCGTCGATCAGGGCGTCCAAGGCTTGATCATCGCCGAGGTCCGCCCCTTGGGCGACGATCTGGCCGACCTCGCCCAGGGGCTGGAGATGCCCGCAAAGATCCGGCCTTCGGCTGACGATCCTGATCCGCCAGCCCTTGGCGGCGAGCGATTGAACCAAATGGCGGCCGATAAAGCCGGCGCCGCCGAAAGTAGTGATCAGACGGTTTCTCATGATCCACGGTCTCCTATGGCCGAACGACCTGAACCAACAAGGGCCTTCCGTCAACCAAAACCATGCCTTCGGCGCTTCTTTGTCGCCATTTATGACCTGTCGGGAGCAATCCCGAAGCGTGTGGCTGGTTGACGGCATCACCAGGAACGCTTAAATGCACCGCTTAGCCAAGCCCAGGTGGCGGAATTGGTAGACGCACTAGCTTCAGGTGCTAGCGGTCGTATGGCCGTGGAGGTTCGAGTCCTCTCCTGGGCACCATTTTCTACCATAGAACAATTAAAGAGCCGCTTAATCTGCCTGCTGCAGATCAGCGTGACGAGGTTCGGTTTCCTCCGGGAGGACGGCAGGCCGGCAACACTGGTTGAAGCGATGGGACGGGCCATCATGTCGATATCCTATCATCGAGAAGATTTACCGGGCGACGTCGATCTCGGCGATGTCGTCGCAATCGACACCGAGACCATGGGGCTCAAGCCGGCGCGCGACCGCCTTTGCGTGGTGCAGATGTCCGGGGGCGACGGGCATTGTCACGTCGTTCATTTCAGCGGAGAATGCTACGAGGCTCCTCATCTGACCAGGCTTCTGGCCGACCCCGATGTCCTGAAGCTTTTTCATTTCGCCAGGTTCGACCTCGCTCTTCTCAAGCGCTATCTGGGTGTGGTCTGCAAGCCGGTCTACTGCACCAAGATCGCCTCCAAGATCGCGCGCACCTATACCGACAGACATGGACTCAAGGAGCTCTGCCAGGAGTTGCTGGGCATCGATCTATCCAAGCAGATGCAGAGTTCCGATTGGGGAGCGCCTGACCTTAGCGATGCGCAGCTCGCTTATGCCTCCCATGACGTGCTCCATTTGCATGCGCTGCGCGAGCGTCTGGATGTCATGCTCAAGCGGGAGGGGCGGGATCATTTGCCGGGCCCTTGCTTCGACTTCCTTCCCCATCGCATCGAGCTTGACCTCGCCGGATGGGAAAGTACCGATATTTTTGCACATTCTGGATGAGCGGGGCGGATTTTAGGCATCGGTGAGATGGTCTTGGGACAGCTTGCTGCTATAACGATTCAGTGGGCCTCCAACTTTAGGTAAGCTTAACCGATGAGCATGATCGCCGCCAATGGTACAGCTTCGGCATTGACGAGCCTCACGGGGCGCGAAGACGAGGCGTCGGACGCCGTGCTGACCGGTCGGCGCGTCTTGGGAATCGAAGCGGATGCGCTGACGGCGACAGCAGCCGGCTTGGACGAGCGATTTGCTGCCGTGGTCGACCGGATTGCGGGCATCCAGGGCCGGGTGATCGTCACGGGCATGGGCAAGAACGGCCACATTGGCGGCAAGATTGCGGCCACGTTCGCCTCCACCGGCACGCCGGCGCTATTCGTGCATCCTGCCGAGGCCAGCCATGGCGATCTCGGGATGATCACCACTTCCGATCTGATCCTGGCCTTGTCCAATTCAGGCGAGACGCCCGAGCTTGCCGACCTCATCGCCTATGCCAAGCGGTTTGCCATTTCGCTTGTGGCGATCGTCGGGCGTCCTGAAAGCACCCTCGGATCGGCGGCCGATCTGATTTTGCCCTTGCCGGACCGCCCCGAGGCCTGCCCTATGGGTTTAGCGCCGACCACGTCCACGACGGCAACGCTGGCGCTAGCCGATGCTCTGGCCATCGCACTGTTGGAGAGAAAAGGCTTCACCGCCGACGGCTTCGGCATCTTTCACCCCGGCGGCAAGCTCGGCAAAAAGCTGATCCAGGTCCAGCAGCTGATGCATCGGGGCGATGCCTTGCCGCTGGTCGACATGGAGGCGTCAACCGCCGAGGCCATCCTGGAGATGACCACCAAGCATTTTGGCTGTGTCGGCATGCTGGACGGGCAGGGTACGCTGATCGGCATCGTGACCGACGGGGATCTGCGCCGCCATATGGGCCCCGATCTGCTCAGCCGCCCTGCCGTCGACATCATGACGGCGGAGCCGCGAACCATCCGCCCGGATGCCCTTGCCGCCGAGGCATTGGGGATGATGAACCAGCCGGATCGGCCAATCACGGTGATGTTTGTCGTCGAGGATGGCCGGCCCGCGGGCATCCTGCATGTCCATGATTGTCTGCGTGCCGGTGTCGCATGAGCAGCTGTAGCAGAAGAGCGGTCTTGGCCTTGGGTATCGGTGGCCGGCATAGTCGCCGGGTCGGTCGACTGCGCTTTATCCTACCGGTGGCGGCCATGACGATGCTGCTCATGGTCATGGTGTGGCCTTGGCTGACAGGCGGCTATCATGGCCTGATCATGCCGGTTTTCGATGAGGCGATCGGACGTGAAGCCGACCAGATACGCATGCACAATCCCCGCTATGTCGGCCGTACCGAGAAGCAGGAGCCTTACGAGGTGACCGCAGCCTCGGCCTTTCTCGATCCAGCGAATGATGAGCGGATTCATCTCGACCAGCTCATCGCCGTGGTCGAGCGGATCGATGCCGAGCCAGTGCATCTCCGGGCTAATCAGGGACTTCTCGACCGCGACAGTAAGACGCTTGACCTCAAAGGGGATCTCGAACTCCGCTTCGGTGAGCACTATGTCTTCGAGACCTCCGAGGCCAGCGTCGACTTCGGCCGGGAGGAGATGGAGGTGGTCGGCGAGACGCCGGTCACCGGAGAAGGCCCCATCGGCACGCTGGCAGCCGATAGCTTCACGGTCCAGGATGGCGGTAGCCTTCTCAGGTTTGCAGGGCGTGTCCAGGTGGTTTATCGGCCGGAAGCGCCAGCGCTATGAGGTCGATCAGTGGCTTTGGGCGATGGTTCGTTGCCGGGGCTCTCGGCGTCCTGGTCATGGCGGCTGGTCCGAGGGCTGGGGTTGGCCAAGACCTGCAGCATGACAAGGCTCTGCCAATCGAGATCTCGGCAGACAGTCTCGAAGTGGCTCAGGAGCAGCAGGTAGCGACCTTCCAGGGCAATGTCGACGCCGTGCAGGGGGATCTGGTGCTGAGCGCTGAGACTCTGAAAGTGCATTACGCCGGCAAGGAAGGCGCCGGCGGGCTGGCGGCCGGCACGGGCGGGGCCATCAATCGGATCGTGGCCAGCGGTGACGTGACCCTTTCCTCGCCGGATGAGACCGCTGAAGGGGATATCGGTATTTACGATGTCACCTCCCAGCTCATCACGCTCACCGGCGACGTCGTGCTGACCCGCGGCGACAACGTTCTGCGTGGCGAGCAGTTGGAACTGGATCTGACCACGGGTAAATCGCGCATGGTAGGAACGACAGGAGCAGGGGGTGCTGACGTTGCAGCACTGCCCGGCGGGAGGGTCAAGGCGCTGTTCACCCCGAAACCAAGAGAGAAGAAGCCCGAACCCGAGAAGGTTGGGGCTGCAGAGGTTTCCGCACCTCCCGAGCAGGCTGACCAGGGTTCAGGGGTATGGCCGCCGCTTCCCCAGGCCAAGCCGCGATGAGTGAGGACATGCACTTTCCCGCAACGGCTGGTGCGAGACCGGATCAGCGTGCGCCGGACAGCCAAGGAGGGCCGCGGCTGGTCGCGGAATCGCGTGGGCTGGCGGCCGACAACCTCGGCAAGCATTTCAAGCAGCGCCCCGTTCTCCGGGACGTCAGCCTGAATGTCCGGCGCGGTGAGGCTGTGGGACTGCTTGGTCCGAACGGTGCCGGCAAGACGACCTGTTTCTACATCATCACCGGTCTTGCTGCAGCCCGACTACGGCAGTATCAGCCTCGACGGCAGCGACATCACCACGCTCCCGATGTATCGGAGAGCCCGCCTTGGGCATCGGCTACTTGCCTCAGGAGGCCTCGATTTTTCGAGGGCTAAGCGTCGAGGCCAATATCCGTTCGGTCCTTGAGGTGACCGAATCCATCCGCAGCAAGCGCGAGGCGAAGCTGGACGCGCTTTTGGCCGAGTTTTCGTTGACCCATCTTCGCCGGGCGCCGGCTCTTGCCCTGTCGGGCGGCGAGCGCAGGCGGGTTGAAATCGCGCGGGCGCTGGCTTCCGAGCCCAGCTTCATTCTCCTGGACGAGCCGCTCGCCGGCATCGATCCGATCAATGTCGGCGAAATTCGGGATCTCGTCGGGCATCTGAAAAACCGGGGGCTCGGCGTGCTGATAACCGATCATAATGTCCGCGATACCCTCGATATTATCGATCGCGCTTACATTCTGCACGAAGGCCACGTTCTTATGGAGGGGCCGCCCGAGCAAATCGTGGCCGATGAAGGGGTCCGCCGCGTCTATCTGGGTGAGCGGTTCAGCCTTTAACGTTTTCCTAATGGCCTTGAGGTTAAAGGCAAGGAGGGGCTGGAGTGTTTTTCAATCATACGGCGCTGGCCTGCTCTCCCGTCTTATAACCCCCATGCTCAGGGGTAGGGTGGGCCGCCGGCATTCGTTAGGTAAATGAATTGGCTTTACGCCGCTATTCTACAGTGACTGGAATGGACAATCGATGGGGCGGCGATGATGGCCGTTCTCGGATTTTCGGGAAAACGCTGGACTTGCGAACGGTTGCGACGAATTTGAATAGTGACGAGACTCTCTCATCTGGAGCCACGCGCCATACGATGACTTGTCCTGGTGACTGTCTGCCCTTTGGCCCCTTGTCGGATGGCGGCTGTCCGCCGATTCGAGCAAACTAGGCGTCAGGGTATGTCCGTCTCGCTCCGTCTCGATCTCAGGCAAAGCCAAAGCCTGGTGATGACGCCTCAGCTGCAGCAGGCGATCAAGCTGCTGCAGCTCGGCAATCTCGAACTTTCCACCTATGTCCAGCAGGAGCTTGAGCAGAACCCCTTCCTGGAGCGGCAGGAATCCGAGGACGATCCGCCGACGGTTCAGGAGCTTCCGCCGGACAGGCCCGGCGATGACGGACAGGGACAGCTTTCCGGAACGCCGGATTTCGTCACGGATCAGGACAGTCCGGGCGAAGGATGGTCCGGGTCGGGCGAAGACGGATGGCGTGCGCCGGAACAAAACAACCCTGTGAATGGCGTGGAAGTGGATAGTCTTGGCTATGCCGGCCGCGGCGGTTCTCTGGATTTCTCCGATGATGGCGAAGGTATTGAGAGCCGGAGCTCGAAGCCTAAGACTTTAAAGGAGCATTTGGCCGAGCAGATGCTGGTGGATTTTCCCAAAGGCCCGCCGCGGCTCATCGCCCATCATCTGATCGACCTCGTGGACGACAGCGGCTACCTTCGGGGCGAAACCGATGAGATCGCGGTCCGGCTCGGCTGCGGGGCGGAGGCGGTGGACGAGGTGCTTGACCGGCTGCAGCGCTTCGATCCGGCTGGAGTTTTCAGCGCGATCGGTCAAGGAATGTCTGGCCCTGCAGCTGCGTGATCAGGATCGCCTGGATCCCGCCATGGCAATTTTCCTGGACCATCTGGACAGCCTCGCTCGGGGGGACGTCGCGCAGCTCCATAAGATCTGCGGCGTCCTGCCCGATGATATTCCCGAGATGATCAACGAAATCAAAGCGCTTAATCCGAAGCCGGGGCAGGGCTTCGTCGAGGCACCGGTCGATGTCATGGTGCCCGATATTTTCATTCTGCCGCTGGCGGATGGCTGGCGAGTCGAGCTGAACACGGCAACGTTACCAAAGCTGATCGTGAACAATGAGTACCATACTGAGGTACGTAAATACCCCAACGACAAAGCGACAAAAGAGTATGTCAGCGAACGTTATCAGGCTGCCGGCTGGCTGATCAAGGCGCTGGATCAGCGGGCGCGGACGGTGCTTAAGGTTGCTGAAGCCGTGGTTGAGAGGCAGGGCGAATTCCTGACCCATGGTGTGACCCATCTGAAGCCGCTCGTGCTGCGTGATATCGCGGAAATCATCGAAATGCATGAAAGCACGGTGTCCCGCGCCACGGCCGACAAGTTCGTGGCGACACCGCGCGGCAACTACCCCTTTAAATATTTCTTTTCCAACGCGTTACCTGGTGCAGATGGGGAAGGCGGGCATGCGGCCGAGGCGATCCGGCAGCAAATCAAGATTCTGATCGACGGTGAGAATCCGCAAAAACCGCTGTCCGATGATCAAATCGTGGAGCGATTGCGCGCAACGGGTGTATCGATCGCCCGCCGGACGGTGGCGAAGTATCGCGAGTCGCTATCGATACCGTCCTCAGTCCAACGTAGGCGCGCAAAAGCATTAAAGCTTGCCTAATGAGTTGTTTGGCGTCATTTTCTCGCTGGGTCAAAAAAAACAGACTCGTGAGGGCGCCTGTAGACGTGATGAAACAACAAGTCACACAATCTCTGTACGAACCGCCATCTCGATCCCATCTTACTGGTAGAGGCTTGGACGTCATGTCGAAGCTTGGCTGTGAGATGCAATCTTCTGTTTTATTGACTCATTGTTCTGTGTAGATAGGGCAAGGGATCACGATGACAGCGAACAGCCGGGACGCAAACGGCCGAAACAGAGACACGAGACGGTCCTGACATGATCGATATTGCCGATATCCTGTCACCCGAAGGGGTGTTCGTCGACCTGCAGTCCTGCAGCAGCAAGCGTCAGGTGCTTAAGAAGCTTGCCGAGCACGCTGCCGGTCTTATCGATGCCGATGCGCAGCAGCTTCTCGAAGCGCTGATGGAGCGCGAGCGTCTCGGCACGACGGGCGTTGGCCATGGCATCGCCATTCCCCATGCACGGCTCGACCAATTGGACAAGGTCGTGGGCCTGTTCGCCCGGCTCGACCAGCCGATCGACTTCGAGGCGCTGGACGATCAGCCTTCGGATCTGATCTTCATGCTGCTCGCCCCCAATTCGGCGGATGCGGACAGCTTGAAGGCCCTGGCACGCGTCTCACGGGTCTTGCGCGACAACGGTTTGCGGCAGCGTCTGCGGCAGGCTGGGGACGCCGATGCGATCTACCGTATGCTGACCGAAAAACCGGAATCGAACGCCGCTTAGGATTATTACTGATGTACTATGGTGCGACACGCCGTCGCCCCTAGGACAGAGACATGACAACCGCTCCAGTTTGAAGGACGTCTCCGATCGATGGCTGGCCTCGATAGGTGCGACGAAACCTCCTCCCTCCTCCTTCACGGCTCGGCCGTCAGGCTGGATGACAAGGGCGTGCTGCTCTTGGGGCGGTCCGGTCGGGGCAAATCCGACCTTGCACTCCAAATGATCGATCGCGGCGCTGTTTTGATCGCCGACGATCAGGTTTGCCTTTCCCGCACCGGCGACCGTCTGGTGGCCGACGCGCCCCCGTCCCTTGCCGGCTTGATCGAGGTGCGTGGCATCGGGATCATGCGTTTGCCGCATGTGGCGGGCGAACTCGATCTGGTTGTTGATCTGGATTTCGACGAGGAGGAGATGCGTTTGCCCGGCCCGATGACTGCAACGTGGCATGGGCTCGATCTGCGAAAAATCCGGGTCGAAGCCAAAAGTGCCTCCGCCGTTGCCAAGATTAACATGGCTCTCCACGCTGAAGTGGTGGCCTGAGATGGCGGCAAACCGCATCGTTCTGGTAACCGGCATGGCAGGTGCCGGCCGAACGACTGCCTTGAAGGCGCTCGAAGATCTTGGTTTCGAAGCGGTGGATAATTTGCCGGCATCGCTGCTCGGGAATTTGCTGCGGCCTGGAGATCTTCTTGGCCGCAATCTTGCGATCGGTTTCGATTCGAGAAGCCGGGCATTCGACCCGGAAGCCTTGCTGGCGTGGCTCGAGGAAGGCTCGGGTGTTCCTGATGCCGCGATTCGCATGCTGTTCCTCGATTGCGATGACGACGTGCTTGCGCGCCGTTTTACCGAAACGCGCCGCCGCCATCCCATGGCGCCGGATCGCTCGCTCACCGACGGCATTCGCCGCGAGCGGGTTCTGATCGCACCGCTTCGGGCCAAGGCTGATGTGATCATCGACACCAGCCATCTGTCTCCCGGGGATCTTCGCCGGCTGACATCCGGTCATTTCGGCGCCGAGGGTGATGACGAGCTCGTGGTCTCGGTGGTGTCGTTCAGCTATCGGAAAGGTTTGCCAAGAGAGGCAGATCTGGTATTCGACGTTCGGTTCCTCGCTAATCCGCACTATGATGCGCGTTTGAGGCCGATGACCGGGGTTGATCTGCCCGTTCAGAACTTCATCGGTTCGGATCCGAGATTTGGCAAATTGCTGGATGATTTGGAGAATTTCTTGCTGCCGTTGCTGTCAGCCTATCAGACCGAGGGAAAATGCTATTTGACGATCGCATTCGGGTGCACAGGTGGACGGCATCGTTCGATCGCCACGGCGGAACGCTTCGCTGCAAGGGTTCGTGCTGCGGGCTGGCCGGTTCGACTTCAGCATCGCGACACGGCCGTCTCCCCAAAGACCGATGTCTCGCCGGGCACGGCAAGCTCATCCGAACCCCGCACCGCTGCCGATGGCGGCGCGGCCTAATGGAGTGAGAGAGAAAATGATCGGGATGGTTCTCGTCACCCATGGCCGGCTAGCCGAAGAGTTCATCGCGGCCACCAACCATGTTGTTGGGCCGCAGGAGAATATCAAAGGGATCTCCATGGGTCCCGACGATGACAGCGAGCAGCGGCGCCAGGACATCATTGATGCGGTTGCTGACGTCGATACCGGCGATGGTGTGGTCGTGTTGACCGATCTTTTCGGTGGGACGCCGTCCAATCTTGCCATCTCGATCATGGACAAGGCCAATATCGAGGTCATTGCCGGCGTGAATTTGCCGATGCTCATCAAGCTTGCCAGCGTTCGTCATACCGAGAGTCTTGCCGATGCGGTGGTGAGTGCTCAAGAAGCGGGCCGGAAATATATCAACGTCGCGAGCACGCTCCTGAACGTCAGCCAGGCCAAATAGCGTTGACGCAGCCGCCCAAGGCGACTGTCCCCGGCACACTGCATCGCTGGGTCAAGGTGGTAAACCAGCGGGGCCTTCATGCGCGTGCCGCGGCAAAGTTCGTGAAGGCTGCCGCTCAGTTCAAGGCCGACATTCAGGTCGGCCACGGCGGTTTGATCGTGCCGGCAACGTCGATCATGGGCCTGATGATGCTGGCGGCCTCCACCGGCACCGTGCTGGAAATCGGGGCAAGCGGCGAGGAAGCGGAACTGGCGCTGGATGAGCTGGAGCAGCTGATCGCCGAGGGCTTCGAGGAGCCTTAGGCCCGTCTGTACTGGACCTTATTCTTCCTTTTAAGGTTCCGTTCCCCCACCCAGCCACCCGATATGTTGGATACTGCGGGTGGCTGGGTGGGGGAACGGGCCGGAACGGAAATCCCAAAAACGTACTGGTGCCGTGCCCAATTGAGACCTCTTGAATCACCGTGCACTTGCCCCGAGATAGACGTTATGGTTTAACCCTCGCCCATCCATGGGTTGCGCACGCTAGCGTGCTTATTGCTGCGGACCGAGGTCCGGCAACGCCATTGTCCCCACCTCTCCAGATCGAGCAAAATATCAGCCATGACCGACTTCAACGACTATAAGGTCGCCGACATCAGCCTCGCCGAGTGGGGCCATAAGGAAATCGCCATCGCCGAGAAGGAAATGCCCGGCTTGATGGCGCTGCGTGAGGAATATGGCGACAGCAGGCCGCTGGACGGCGCACGCATCGCCGGTTGTCTGCACATGACCATTCAGACCGCCGTCCTGATCCGGACGCTGGTGCATCTTGGTGCGACGGTCCGCTGGAGTTCCTGCAATATTTTCTCGACTCAGGACCATGCGGCCGCGGCGATCGCCGATCAGGGTGTCCCTGTCTTTGCCTGGAAAGGCGAGACCGAGGAGGAATATGACTGGTGCGTGCGAAAAACCATCGACGGTCACGAGACCTGGCGTCCCAACATGATCCTGGATGACGGCGGTGATCTCACCCAGATCATGCATGACGACTATTCCGAATTGATGAAGGCGGTTCGCGGTATTTCGGAAGAGACCACGACGGGCGTGCATCGGCTCTACGAGATGGCCAGGGACAATACGCTGAAATGTCCGGCCTTCAACGTCAATGACAGCGTGACCAAGTCCAAATTCGACAACAAATATGGCTGCCGTGAGAGCCTGGTGGATGCGGTTCGCCGGGCGACCGACGTGATGATGGCGGGCAAGGTCGCAGTGGTGGCCGGTTATGGCGATGTCGGCAAGGGATCGGCTGACAGCATGCGCAACGCCGGTTGCCGCGTCATGGTGACCGAGGCCGACCCGATCTGCGCGCTCCAGGCCGCGATGGAGGGTTACGAGGTCGTCACCATGGAGGAGGCGGCGCCGCGCGCCGATATCTTCGTGACGGCGACCGGCAATACCGACATCATCACGCTCGACCATATGCGCGAGATGAAGGACAGCGCGATCGTCTGCAATATCGGCCATTTCGACAATGAGATTCAGGTCGAAGCGCTGAACAACATGAAATGGACCGAGATCAAGCCGCAGGTTGATCTGGTCGAGTTCCCGGATGGCAAGACCATCATCGTGCTTGCCAAGGGCCGGCTCGTGAATCTCGGCTGTGCCACCGGTCACCCGAGCTTTGTGATGAGCGCGTCCTTCACCAACCAGGTGCTGGCGCAGATCGAGCTTTGGCAGAACGCCGAGAAGTACAAGAACGAGGTCTATGTGCTGCCCAAGCATCTGGACGAGAAGGTCGCTGCCCTTCATCTCGACAAGGTCGGCGCCAAACTCACCAAGCTCAGCGAAAAGCAGGCCTCCTACATCGGCGTGACCACCCAAGGCCCGTTCAAGCCCGAAGCCTACCGCTACTAGGTCATGTGATGACCTCATGGACTTGGCAGCGAGTCCGTCCATGAGGGCGTATCTCGTTCTCGAACTCCATGATCTCGCTGCAATCCCAGAGGCTTGCAGCGAGATTGGCGGGAGCGCTTATGGGGGGCGATCTCATCGCCCTTCACGGGGATCTCGGGATCGGCAAAAGCGAACTCGCCCGCGCGCTCATTCAAGCCCGTGCCGGCACAGCTCTCGAAGTGCCAAGCCCGACCTTCACCATCGTTCAGGACTACGAACTGGAGGGCCTGACCATTCGCCACATCGATCTCTACCGCATCGGCGATCCGGATGAGCTGTTCGAGCTCGGCCTGGAAGACGGGGTGCCCACGCACGAAGCCTGGCTGGTGGAGTGGCCGGAGCGAGCCGCGGGGCCGGCTGGCCGGGGCACGGCTTGACATTACTCTCGGCGATGGGCCGTCGCCTGAGTCCAGAGTTGCCCACCTGGCGGGCGATCATGCTTGGACCGCCCGCCTGAACGGCCTCGCCCCATGACGGACCGCATAGCAGAGCCATGGAAGTATCGTCCTGCCAAGTCAACGGTCGAGGTCGCATCTCGTGACCGGTCGTAAAGCCGCCATCGAGCGCTTTCTAAAAGCCAACGGTCAAGGCAGCGCCTTGAGGGCACCGCTTCAGGGGGACGCGTCGGCCAGGCGGTATGAGCGCCTTCGCGGCGGGACGGCTTCTGCGATCCTGATGGACGCGCCGCCGGATGTTCTCGACAGCGCGCCGTTCGTTCGTCTGGCAGGCTGGCTGCAACAGCAAGGATTTTCAGCACCGCTTATCCATGCTGCCGATGCCGATCTTGGCCTGGTGCTGATGGAGGATCTGGGAGACGATCTTTTCAGCACGGTGCTGCGCGCCGATGTGGGGCAGGACCAAGGCGATCTGCTGGCCGATGAGGTCACACTCTACGGTACGGCGGTCGATGTTCTTTTGACGCTGCAGGAACAGACCCCGCCCGAAGGGCTGCCGCCTTACGATGACGAGAAAATGCTGAGCGAGGTCGGACTCCTGACCGAGTGGTTCGCGCCTCGCCTAAGCGAAGGAGCCAAGCGGGATTTCATAGACACCTGGCAAGAGCTCCTTCCCGTAACGCGTGCGGGTGCTGCCTGCTTCGTCTATATCGACTACCATGCGGATAATCTTCTCTGGCTGCCGGAGCGCGGCGGGCTTGAACGGGTCGGGCTTCTGGATTTTCAAGATGGGCGTCTCGGCCCGCCGGTTTATGATTTGGTGTCGCTGCTTCAGGATGCCAGGCGCGACGTGTCGCCGGGGCTGGTCGACCTGATGATCCAGCGCTATTTGTCCGGCCGCCCGGATCTCGATGCGGACACCTTCCGGAACGCCTATGCGGTGCTGGGCGCACAGCGCAACTGTAAGATTCTGGGCCTTTTCTCACGCCTGGCCAGCCGCGATGGCAAGACGTCCTATCTCGCCCTTCAGGATCGGGTTCTCGGTCATCTGAAACACGACCTCGCCCATCCTGCTTTGGCCACACTTGCGGCTTGGTTTGACCGGCATGTCGCGTTGAATATCGCCAGCTAGGATTTAACAGTGTACAACCCGGGCCATGGCGGGCGTGTCGACCATTCCTGCCGGTGTGCCGTTCGTCGACGCACTGGCCAAGGGGCTTCTCGCTGAAGCGGACGGCGATGCCCTGGTTCTTGCCGATATGCTGGTGCTGCTCCCGAATCGAAGAGCCTGCCGGACTCTGCGCGAGGCTTTCCTCAGGGTAAGTCGAGGCCGGGCTCTGGCCCTGCCGGCCATTCAGCCGATCGGCGACCTCGATCCCGACGACCTCTTGATCGATACAGCAACCGAATTGGATCTGCCGCCTGCGATCGGCGGCATACGCCGCCGGCTGCTGCTGACGAGGCTGTTGGCACCGCTCGGCTGGACGTCGGACCAGGCAGGGCGGCTCGCCGAAGATCTTGCCTCCCTTTTGGATGAGCTGCAGACCGAACAGGTGGCGTTCGATGCCCTTGGTGATTTGGTACCGGAGCATCTGGCGGCGCATTGGCAGCAAAGCCTCGAGCTTCTCCATGTTCTTGGCCAGCACTGGCCGGCGGTCCTTGCCGATGAGGAAGCGCTCGATCCGGCCGAGCGGCGGCACCGCATGCTGACGGCGATCGCCGAGCGCTGGGCGGCGGCACTGCCGGCGAAACGTATCGTCGCGGCGGGATCCACCGGCAGCATCCCGGCAACATGCCATCTCTTGCGGGTCATCGCCTCGCTGCCGAATGGCGAGGTGGTGCTGCCAGGTCTGGATTGGGCGCTTGACGATGACGCCTGGCAGGCCCTCGATCCGCAGCACCCGCAATATGGCCTTTGCGAGCTCCTGAAGCCATTCGACATGCCCAGGCAGGCCGTGAGCCTTTGGCCGGGCGTTGATGAGGCGCATAGCCGTCCGGATGATCGGCTCGCTTCTCGACGGAAGCTGCTGAGCGAGGTCATGCGGCCGAGCGGATTGACGGGCGTCCGGCAGGATACGCAGGCTGTCGATCCTTCGGCGATCGACGGGCTTAGCCTTGCCGAGCATCCGGATCCGGGCGTCGAAGCGCTGGCGATCACGCTTCGGCTACGCGCCGCTCTTCTGGAAGAAGGGCGGGTTGCCGCCCTGATCACGCCGGACCGCACGCTCGCTCGCCGTGTGGTGGTGGAGCTCGGGCGGTTCGGCATTCATATCGACGATTCGGCAGGCGTGCCGCTGGACCGGACCACGCCCGGCAGTTTTATCCTGCTTGCGGCGAAGATGATCGTCGACGAGGTCAGGCCTGTGATGCTGCTGTCGGTGCTGAAGCATCCGCTGATGCGGGCCGGACTCGATGCGGACTTGGTGCGTCGCCGGGCACGGGCGCTGGATCGGCTCTGTCTCCGAGGGCCGGCAATCATCGGCGGGTTCAGGCCTATCATCGGCGAGTTGAACAGGCTTCGCCAGGCGGTCGGCGACGATCGGCCGGAGGAGCAGGATCAGCTCCTGGAGCTTCGCGACTGGCTGGACGCTCTCGCCCATGCTGCTCTGCCGTTCTCCGAGCTTGCAAGCCAGGACGAAGCATCGCTCACCGAGCTGGTCGAAGCGCATCTTCGGTTCGTCGAGGCGCTGGCTACGGTCGATGGCAGTGCCGAAGCGCTCTGGGCGAAGGAAGCGGGGGAGGCGGCAAGCCTGTTGTTTCGGGAACTGCTGGAGGCAGCCGGCCCTGGCGACCGGATTGCGCCTGCCGCCTATCCTGGTCTGCTTGCCCAGTTGATGATCGCGCGTCCGGTCCGGCCAAAGCGGCCAAGTCATCCCCGGCTGTTCATCTGGGGGCAACTCGAGGCACGGCTGCAGCAGGCCGATCTGGTGATCCTTGCCGGGCTGAATGAAGGGGTATGGCCCAGCGCCCAGGAGCCAGGCCCCTGGCTCAATCCTTCGATGCGCAGCAGCCTGGGCCTGCCTCCGCTGGAAAGAAGGCTGGGGCAGGCGGCCCACGACTTCGTGCAGGCGGCCGCCGGCGGCGAGGTGGTGCTTTCCCGCGCGGAGAAGGATCTGGACGGTAGCCCCACGGTGCCGTCCCGCTGGATCGTCCGGCTGAAGGCGCATCTCGCGGCCGGCGGTATTGCCGAAGAGGGCCTCGCCGAGGATCGCTCCTGGCAGGATTGGGCATCAGACCTGGATCTGCCGAGCGGTGCCACCAGACCCGAGGAACAGCCGAACCCGAAGCCCCCCATCGCCACCCGGCCGCGAACATTGCCGGTGAGCGATATCGAGCGCTGGATGAAGAACCCATACAGTCTCTATGCGAAACGCATTTTAGGGCTGAAACCGCTGGACCCACTCGAGGCGGACCCGAGTGCTGCGGATCGGGGGATGATCATCCACAAGGTTCTGGAGCGCTTCGTCAAAGCCTATCCTGAAGACCTGCCGGATGATGCCCTCGCGCGGCTTCGGGATCTGGGTGTTCAGGCTTTCGCTCATTATCATCAGCGGCCGCAGGTTCGGGCGATCTGGTGGCCGCGTTTCCTGCAGGTGGCCGATTGGGTCGTGACAAGGGAGGCGGCGGCCCGGATCGGCCTCTGTGAGATCCTGGCGGAAGTCAAGGGCGAGCTTGTGATCGAGGCGCCCGCCGGCCCGTTCTGCCTGACCGCGCGCGCCGACCGCCTGGAGCGGCGGACGGATGGCCGGGCCAATGTGATCGACTACAAGACCGGCTCGCCGCCTGCCAAGCGGGACATGGCGAACGGCCAGGCACCGCAGCTGCCGCTCGAAGGGATGATGCTGATCGCGGGGGGCTTTGCCGAAATCGGCAAAGGGGCACTCGCCGATCTGCAGTTCTGGCAGCTCTCCGGCGGCGAGGACGGCGGCAGGCTCGAAGCCCGGCCGTCCGAATTGGTCGACGGCGTTCTGGACAGCCTCTCGGTCCTGATCCGGCACTATGATGAGGAGACCACCGGCTACCCCGCGAGCTACAGGCCGCCCACCGCACGGCGCGAGGATTATGATCACCTGGCAAGGCTGGGCGAATGGCCAAACTAGCTGGTGCGACCAGAGCGTCTGGCGTGGCCAGAACGCCTAGTGTAACCGCTGTGCCCGTGGCACCGACGCCGGAGCAGCATCTTGCGGCGGATCCCGAAAGCTCGGTCTGGGTCAGCGCTTCGGCCGGCACCGGCAAGACCAGGGTTCTGTCCAACCGGATGCTCCGCCTGCTGCTGCACGGCAACGACCCGGCGAGCATTCTCTGCCTTACCTATACCAAGGCCGGTGCTGCCGAGATGGCAAGGCGGGTACAGGACGATCTTGTCCGTTTTGCGACCCTGCCAGACGAGGTGCTTGCGCTGGAGCTTGATCATCTCCTGGGCCGCCCTCCCCATGCCGAGGAGTTGGTCCGGGCAAGAGACGGGCTGCTGCAGGTGCTGGATCTGCCGTCGGGACTTCGGATCATGACGATCCACAGCTTTTGCCAATCCCTGCTGCGCCGCTTTCCCCTGGAAGCGGGTGTCAGCCCCCATTTCGAGCTGATGGAGCCGAGGGCCGCGGCGACCCTCCTGCAGCATGCCCGGGACGAGGTGCTGATCAGCCCGAACGCGATGCTGAGAAAGGCCGTCGAGCGGCTCGCGGTGGCTCTTGGCGAGTCGTCGCTGGGCGAGGGGCTGGCGGCGCTCAATGCAAGGCGTGGGGACGTAACTCGGCTGCTGGCGCGGCATGAGGGTGATGTCGAGGCGCTGGTCGGGCTGGTGTTCTCGTCCCTCGGCGTCGAGGCCGGCACGTCGGTGAATCGGCTGCGTGAGGGCGTTTGCACGGATCCGGCACGCGACGAACCTGCTCTCCTGGCGGCGGCGAGCGCGCTTGGGACGGGAAGCGATGCGGATCGGCTGCGCGGCGAGGATATCGGTGCTTGGCTGCACTCGGATCATGCCGGCCGCTTGCAGCATTTTTCGACCTACGAATCCGTCTTTCTCAGAGCCGATCGCCAGCCCAAGGCGCCGAAAAACCTGGCAACCAAGGCCGTCACGTCAAAGCTCCCCCATGCCTGGCAGGCATTGGAGGCGGAGCAAGGCCGTCTGCTGGCCGCAGCCGATCAGGAAAAAGCCATCGGTGTCGCCGAGAAGACCGCAGCCTTGCTGCGTGTGGGGGCAGCGATCATTCAGACCTATGAGCGGCGAAAGCTTGGGGAAGGCAAGCTCGATTACACCGATCTGATCGACAAGAGCCGGGCCCTTCTCCAGCAGGCCGAAGCCGGTGATTGGGTGCGCTACAAGCTCGATCAGCGGATCGATCATGTGCTGATCGACGAGAGCCAGGACACCAGCCCGGATCAATGGGCGATCGTCGAAGCGCTGATCGATGACTTCTTCAGCGGTGACAGCGCCCGGGACAAGCCGCCGACGCTGTTCGTGGTGGGTGACGAGAAGCAGTCGATCTTTGGATTCCAAGGCGCCGACGTCGAAACGTTCCAACGGCTTCGGCAGACGTTCAACGAGCGGGCCGCTGTTGCGGGGCTTGCGTTTCGCGATGCACCGCTGGAACGTTCCTTTCGCTCGGCACCCGCGATCCTCGAGGTGGTGGATGCGGTCTTTGCCGATCCGGCGATCGGGGCGGGCGTTCATAGCGGCGAGCAGGCGATGCAGCACCAGGCGTTCAAGGAAGAAGCGCTAGGCTTGGTGGAAGTGTGGCCGCTGATCGAGCCGGAGAAGAAGGATGAGCCTGGGCTTGGCTGGACATTGCCGGATCGGGCGGTTTTCGACGAGCCGGTCGAGCTTCGCCTGGCGCGGTCGATTGCCGAGCAGATCCGACGGTGGCTGCGCGACGAAGCCCAGCTTTTCAACCAGGATCGGCCGATCGAGCCCAAAGACGTCATGATTTTGCTGCCGCGGCGCGGCGTGCTGCAGGATCGCCTGGTGCGCGAGCTGAAGCGCAACAATGTTCCCGTTGCCGGTGCCGATCGCCTGACCCTCACCGACGAGCTTGCGGTGATGGATCTGATGGCGCTCGGCGATGCCCTACTGCAGCCGGAAGACGATCTCACCGTGGCGACGATGCTGCGCAGCCCGCTGTTCGGGCTTAGCGACGACGATCTGTTCGCCCTGGCCCATGAGCGCGGCGAGCGACCGTTATACCGACGGCTCGCCGATCTTCGCGATGAGAAGCCGATCTTCGCCGAGGCCGACGATCGTTTCCAGGCCCTTCTCGCAAAGGTCGACTATGCGCCGCCCTATGATTTTTTTGCGCGTTTCCTTTGTGAAGGAGCTCCCAATGGCCGGCAAAGGCTGCTCCGCCGTCTCGGGCCCGCAGCGGCGCTGCCGATCGAAGCTTTTCTTGCCCAGGCGGTCGCCTATGAGCGGAGCCATCCCCCCTCGATGCAGGGATTTCTCCATTGGCTGCGCGCGGATAGCGACGCGATCAAGCGGGATGCTCAGGAGACCCGGAACGAGGTGCGGGTGCTGACGGTGCATGGCTCCAAGGGACTGGAGGCACCGATCGTCTTTCTGGCGGATGCCACCTATCAAAAGACGCTGCAAAAGGACCGGCTGCTTTGGCGGGATGATGGCTTGCCGCTTTGGAAAGTCAGCGAGAAGGAACGGGATCGTCAAAGCGGTCTTTTGTATGAACAGCAGGAAAACCGCCAACAGGCGGAGCATCGCCGCCTGCTCTATGTCGCCATGACCCGCGCCGAGGAGCGGCTGATCGTCGCCGGATGCCGGCGGGGAGGCAAAGACCGGAGCGAGAAGCTGGGCGGACCGAAAAATTGGTACGACATGATCGTCGCAGGCCTTGAGAAAATGCCCAATGCAACGTCAGCACCGCTGACTCTGCCGACAGGCCAGAAAGGTGAGTGCTGGCGCTTCGGCGACGGCTCTGCGGACCGGGTTGCGCTTGGGCAAACCAGCCTGTCTTTCTCGCCCAGCGGCAGGAGCAGCGCGCCGATCCCGTCCTGGCTCGCCGACCTCGCCCGCGGCGAGGTGCGGGTAGAGGCGCTTCGTCCGTCGTCCGAAGCGGCGGCCGACGATCCGCCGGCGGCATCCCCCCTCTCCGACGAGGATCAGCGCCGCTTCGGTCGCGGGCTTTTGATTCACCGCCTGCTGCAAATCCTGCCAGGCATCGAGAATCAGGAAGCAGTGATGGCGCGTTATCTAGCTAAGCCAGGCTTCAGGCTCGATGTGGCTGCGCAGGCAGACATCACAGCCCAGATTCTGACGATTCTCAACATGCCGGCCTGGGCGGATCTCTTCGGGCCCCGATCCCGTGCGGAAGTGCCGTTGGTCGGCGAAATCGGCGGGCGATTGATCAATGGCCAGGTCGACCGTCTCGCTGTTTTGGACGACAGGGTGATCGTTCTGGACTATAAAACCAACCGGCCTCTACCCCGCGATCCGGACGATGTGCCGCTGTCCTATTGCCGGCAAATGGCGATTTATCGCACTCTTTTGAGGGAAATTTACCCCGATCGTCAGGTGCAATGCGCGTTGCTCTGGACGGAGGGGCCGGATCTCATGATTCTGAGCGACCGTCAGCTCAATGCGTTCGAACCGAGACCAGTTGTCGAGCATTGACAATGCGCGTTCCGCACCCACGTCTTCTTGACGCTGTCGCCACGCTCCCCGTACTCTCATGGCAAGAACGGCCTGCGGAGGCAGCGCTGAGATGGATGTAACCCTGATTGGGATGCAAGTATGGCGATTATTGAAACCACCGACTCTTCCTTTGAGACCGATGTCTTGAAGTCGGAAACACCGGTGGTCGTGGACTTTTGGGCGGAGTGGTGCGGCCCTTGCAAGAGTATCGCACCGCATCTTGAGGAACTCGCCAATGAGAAGGGCGAGCAGGTTCGTGTTGCCAAGGTGAATATCGACGACAACCCGCTGACACCGACCAAATATGGTGTGCGGGGGATCCCGACCCTGATGCTGTTCAAGGGCGGTGAGCTTGCGGCGACCAAGGTGGGCGCCATGCAGAAAAGCAAGCTTTTCGAGTGGGTCGACGAGTCCCTTTAAATTGCAGATATATCTAGCCTACGGCCCGCTCGCCTTCAAAAAGCAAGCGGGCCGTAGGTGCGATGCCACCGTCCTGGAGGCGGCGACGATGCCGCTGTCCAAACGGTCAGCTGCGCGGCAAGTGAGGTGCCGTCGCCCAACCCCTGGGGGACAGGTTTTGTTGCCTTTGTCGCGTTCGTGGAGCTGCCTAACGTAATCTATATCATGATATGCTTCGGCGCTCGACAACCGCTAGTATCGGCACAGCCTTTGGGGTAAGTCTTTATGTCGAAAGCCGTTTCGATCAGCGTTGCGGTCGAAGCGGCTCCTGAACGAATGAAGCGGGAGAGGCATGGTCGGGAGGTTGGCTGATCGCTGGTTTTGGGGACGCGCTTCGTTGCAGGTGGCTTGCTTCTTGTTCCCCTTGGCGACAGCGCTTCACGCTGAGGTCACTGAAGATGGCCAGGCCGACGGTTTCAGTGAAAACATCCTATCAGCCCTGACCGAGGAGGGCGCGCAGGATCTGGGACTTCTAGGCCAGATCTATGCCGATCGCGAGATGGCGCCGATCTGGATGGATGACGATGCACCGAGCGAGCGTGCGCGAGCACTCGTCCAAGCTCTCGAAGGGTCGAGCTACGATGGCCTTGACCCGGAGGATTACGGCATCAAGGCCATCCGGGTGCTGATGTCATCGAAAGATCCGACCAAGCTTGCCGAACTTGATCTTCGCCTCAGTCTCGGCCTGATGCAGTTCCTATCAGACCTCGGCTCCGGGAGAACCGAACCGAACGCCCTCGATCCGGAACTCTTCGTCTATCCGCGGGATATCGACAAGGCTGATGCCATCAAAGCGGCAGCGGCAGCCGACGATATCGGGGTTTTTGTCGGCGGGTATCGGCCGATGCAGGTGGATTATTGGCGCCTTAAGACCGCCCTTGCGAATCACCGCGCGATGGCGAGGTTCGGTGGCTGGCCGTCGATCGATGACGGCCCGACAATCGAGACCGGCACCTCCTCGCCGAGAGTAGGCCAGCTTCGCGAGTTGCTGCTGCGCCTGGGTGATCTGAAGACGGGCGAGGATCTCGTGGTCACCGAAGGCGCCGATCCCGAAGTATTTGACGATATGTTAATGGCAGCGGTCGAGCGGTTTCAGCGCCGCCATGGTCTCGAAGAAGACGGCAAGGTCGGCCAGAAAACGCTCTTGGCTTTGAACATTCCGATCGAGCAGCGCATCGAGCAGATCATGCTCAATCTGGAGCGCCGTCGCTGGATGCCGGATCGAAGCCCAAAACGCCATATCGTCGTCAATCTCGCCGATTTTTACCTCCAGCTCATCGACGATGGTGAGATCGCCTTCGAAACACCGGTGGTCGTCGGCAGTCTCTACAACAAGACGCCGGTCTTCACCTCCGACATGACCTATCTGGTGATCAATCCCTATTGGCATGTGCCCAAGAGCATCGCCGCCGGGGAGATTTTGCCTAAGGCCAAACGCGATCGCGATTACCTTCGCCGTAACGGCTTTGACATCTTTAGCGACTGGAGCGAGGGAGCATCGATTGTCGACCCCGAGACGGTGAACTGGTCGACGCTGAAACCGCAGAAAGTCGGCTACAAGCTACGCCAGCGCCCGGGGCCCACCAATGCCCTGGGACGCCTCAAATTCATCATGCCCAACGACTTCAACATCTACCTTCACGACACGCCGAACCGTTCCCATTTCAGCGCCAATGAGCGGAATTTCAGCCACGGCTGCGTGCGGGTCGCCGAACCTGAGGCGTTGGCACAGGCCATTCTAGGTGTTCAGTCGGGCTGGTCGCCGGCCAAGATCGAGACCAGGGTTAAAAGCGGCAAGCGCAGCGTGGTGCGCTTGGAAGAGCCGTTGCCGGTCCAACTGACCTACCTGACCTCCTGGGTCGATAAGGACAATGTCGTCCATTTCAGAAACGACGTTTATGAGCGAGATCAGATCTTGGCGGATGCCCTGACCAAGAACTCGCACCGGCAAGGAACCACCACCGCTGATATCAGCGCCGAAGCGCTCGACCTGATCGAAAACCTTACCGTCGCTCAGTAGCAGCGCTTGCGGCAAGAGATGACCGTAGGCAGAGGTTCGACAAGTCGATCTTTCGGCAACTCTGGAAGAGCAGAGCCAAACCGGACAGATCCCTATCGCTTCAATCCCTGTTCAGCCGTCCGGTTTCAGGGAACTCCAGGATTGTTGGGCGCAGGTCGGCGCCGATAGTGCTTATTTGGAACAGGACCGAAAGGTACCGATATCGACATTCTGCCGGTGTTGGCGGTTTAACCCTTTTCTAACCGAACTGGGGTAGGCCTGATTTTGGTCCATGCGATCCTGGGAATCCGCCCGCCCGCTGGAAAAAAGCTAGGCTCGGATTCCGAGGATCGCACGGACCAGAAAAGCACCTTGCCGCGCAATCCTTAAGAATGGATGAACGGAAGCCGTGTTGAAGGCGGTGCCTGCAATCATGCCCAACCGCCCGGAAACTATGCCATCCCGCTGCTTCGCCGGACTGCCCTTGGGATACGGAGTGCATCGGGAGGTCGGCGTGGCTTTCGAAATCAGGACTTTGAGTAGGCGTGTCTTCGATGCCGAGTTCCCGGCCATGTCCTGAGAAACCCAACCGCATAGCGTCGGCCATGAAAGCCGTAAGCAAATGCAGCGGTCGTACTACCAAAGCGTTTCCGGTCGAGGTTTACGCGGTGCCAGCCCTCTCCCCGCCCAACCACCCGATATGGTCGGTACGCTGGGGTGGTTGGGCGGGGAGAGGGCTGGATCGGCCTGTCCCGGAAATATCTTAAAAGTGCTGCCAGCCGCCGCCTTCGACGGTCATTGGACGGCCTTCCTGATCGACGATTTTAAGCGCGCCGGTGTCGTTGGTGCTGCCGATCGGTGTCAGCGGTATGCTTAATTGTTCGCCGATCGCCTGAATGGCCGGGCGCTGTTCCGGGTGGGCGGTGAACAGCAGCTCGTAGTCGTCCCCGCCGCTCAGCGCGGCCTCAAGCGCCCCCCGCTGGTTCGCCGCTGCCTTGGAAAGAGGCAGCCTGTGGGTTCCGATCTCGGCGCCGAGACCGGAGGCGCTAAGGACATGGCCGAGGTCTGCAACAAGCCCATCGGAAATGTCGATCGCGGCATGCGCGACGCCACGCAGCGCTTCGCCGAGACCGATCCTCGGGCGCGGCAGTCGATAGCGCTCGATCAGGAAGTTGGAGGCTGTCATCGGTGGGGAAAGCCGGCCCTGCAGAACCGCCAGGCCCAAGGCGGCATCACCGAGCATGCCGGAGACATAGATGTCGTCGCCCGGTCTTGCGCCATCCCGGCGAAGAGCCTGGCCTCGCGGCACTTCGCCCAGCATGGTCACGGAGAAGCTCTGCGGGCCGGGCGTGACCACGGTATCGCCGCCGATCAGGACGAGGCCGAAGGTGGCCTGATCGTCGCTAAGACCCTGGGCGAACCGGGCAAGCCATTCCCCTGGCAAGTTTCGCGCGCGCATCAGTGCCAGGAGATACCCCTTGGGCGTAGCACCCATGGCGGCCATGTCGGAAAGGTTGACCCGCAGTAGTTTCTGGGCAATTTGCTCAGCTGGATCATGGGCAAAGAAATGCACGCCTTCAACCAGAGCATCCTTTGCCAGAACGAGCTGCATGCCCTCGGTCGGCTCCAGAAGAGCGGCATCGTCCCTGAG
Source organism: Geminicoccaceae bacterium (assembly GCA_965204405.1). GTDB lineage: Bacteria > Pseudomonadota > Alphaproteobacteria > Geminicoccales > Geminicoccaceae > JANQPX01. The sequence continues at coordinate 1,354,433 of CBDBEN010000004.1, read as the reverse complement.
GTTGAGCGCGCCGGCAAATCCAGTCGCCAGCGGCCTTAGCTGCCTGGCGATAAACTCGAATTCACCGTCACCCATAAGAGAACCAATCTAAAAAACTCAGGCCTTGGCATCCACGGCCGTTGGTGCAGCCTGATCGTGCGGGGCGTTTGCCAACCGGTCGAGCACGGCGTTGAGAAAACCTGCATCCTCTTTGCTCAGAAAAGCATGAGCAAGCTCGAGATATTCGTTGATCACCACCTTGGCCGGCACGTCCCGGGCATGGATGAGCTCGAATGCGCCGGCACGCAGAAAGGCGCGCAGCAGATAGCCAAGGCGGGGAAGGGTCCAGCCGCTGGAGAGCTTTTGTTCCAGACGGGCGTCCAGGTCGCCGATGGCGTCATAGGCGCCTTTCGAGACCCTGACGAACCAGTCCCCATCGACTTCAGGTGCCGGATCCTCCAGTTCCAGGGGTTCGAGCAGATCCTCCAGGCGAAAGGCCTGGAACTCGTTAATCACGAGCTCGATGTCCTGGCCCGACATCTCGGCCTGGTAGAGCGCTTGTATGGCGCCGAAGCGGGCTGCGCGTCTGCGGTTCATCGCTGGAGACATGATCTGGCTTCGAGCAGGGCCAGGGCTGCCCGCGCAGCATCATCGCCCTTGCATTTGCCGTTGGGATCCGCGCGTTTTTTTGCCTGGTCGAGGTTATGCACCGTGAGAATGCCGTTGCCGATCAAAGCACCGTCATAGAGGGCGAGATCCATCAGCGCCCGCGCACTTTCGCCGCCGACGATCCGGTCATGCCAGGTCTCGCCTTCGATCACACAGCCCAATGCTATGAAGGCGTCATAGTCGCCATGTTCGAGGGCCATGCGGATCACGGCCGGAATTTCCAGAGCGCCGGGCACATTCATTCGATCGAAGGTGGCGCCGGCCTCGCCGAGGGCACGTTCGGCGCCGGTCAGCAGCATCTCGCCGACCTCTTCGTAATAGCGCGCTTCAACGATCAGGAGATGGGGCTGATCCCCATCCGGCCTTCCGCCGACGGGGTGATCGGACGGTCTGTCCTTGGTCATGGCTTCGGCTCCGTCCGAAAGGCGAGCTGGCGGGCGACGTAGCGTGCCAGCATATCGATTTCTATGTTGACCCGATCACCGACATGGCGGTCCGGCAGGTTGGTCTCCGCCCAGGTATGGGGGATGATGTTGACGGCGAAGCGATGGCCGTCGGTTTCGTTGACCGTGAGAGAGATGCCGTCGACGGTTACCGATCCTTTCACCGCAACAAGCAGCGCCAGTGCCGCCGGCACTTCCACTTCGAGGCGGCGGGATTCTGCAACCGTATCGAGGCCGGTGATCTTGCCGACCGCATCCACATGACCGAACACGATATGGCCGCCAAGCTCGTCGCCGATGCGCAGGGACCGCTCGAGATTGACGGCATCGCCCACCTGCCATCGTCCGGCCGTGGTCACGTCGAGGGTTGCTCCCGAGGCCGTTACCGAAAACCAGCCGTCACCTTTCTCGACCGCTGTAAAACAGATGCCAGAGGTCGCAATCGAGCCGCCGATCTGGATTTCCTCCAGCGGCAGTGCCGTTTCGATCGTCATCTCTCGGCCGTTCCGATCCTCGATCGCCCTGATCCGGCCGACATCGGTGATAATGCCGGTAAACATGGTCGTATCCTAAGGTTTCCTGGTGATATACGTTGCGCCGACGTCCGACGCCAGCACTTCGCTTGCTTTTCGCTGAAAACTTGGTGCATCGGCGAGGCGATCGAGAAAAAGCTCGTCGATCGCAGGCCGCCCGTCTCCGCCGATGATCATCGGTGCCTGAAACCAGTGGAGACGATCCACCAGGCCGGCGCGCAGCAGCGAAGCCGCGACGGCAGCGCCGCCTTCCACCAGAAGCCGGGTGATTCCGCGTCCTGCCAGCGCTCCCAGGATCTCGGCGAGGTCCAGTTGGTTTTTCGGGCCAAGCTTGACCGTGAAAACCTCCATACCGGCTTTCCGGTATGCTTCGACCTTCGTTGCCGGTGCGCCTTCGGCGGTGATCAGCCAGACCGGCACCTGGTTCGCCGTTTGGGCGAGGCGGCTGGCCAACGGCAACCGGCAGCGCCGGTCCAATACCACGCGGACCGGTGATCGATCTTCCAGTCCCGGCAAGCGGCAAGTGAGCGTCGGATCGTCGGCAAGCGCCGTGCCGCTGCCTACCAGGATCGCATCATGGATGGCGCGCAGGCGGTGCGCTGCCGTTCGGGCCCGTTCGCCGGTGATCCACTGGCTTTCGCCCTGGCTCGTCGCGATTCTGCCGTCCAGCGATGTCGCCAGCTTCAGGGAAACGAGGGGTCTTTTCCGGGTCACGTTCAACAGAAACCCGGCATTCAAGGTCTCGGCCTCGTCCTGCATCAGCCCGACATCGACCTGGATGCCGGCCTGGCGAAGCTGATCATTCCCCCGACCGTCGACTCGGGGGAAAGGATCCGTTGCCGCCACCACCACCCGTCGGATTCCGGCATGGATCAGTGCCATGGTGCAGGGTGGCGTCCTGCCATAATGGCAACAGGGCTCCAGCGTCACGTAAGCCGTCGCGCCGACAGCTTTCCGACCGGCACGTGTTAACGCTTCGACCTCGGCATGATTGCCGGGCGGCGGCTGGGTCCAACCGCGGCCGACGATTCTACCGTCCTTGACCAGGACGCAGCCCACAGACGGGTTGGGCCACACATGGCCCAGGCCCCGCTCGGCGAGGCGAAGCGCAAGGTCCATATAGCGCCGGTCCGCATCACTCTGCGGCGGCATCCTTGTCCCGTCGGTCGGAAAGCCGGGCGATGAACTGCTCGAAGTCGCGGGCATCCGCGAAATCCTCGTAGACCGAGGCGAAGCGCACATAGGCTACCTCGTCCAACTCCGCCAGTCGCTCCATGGCGAGGCGGCCAAGCCGGCCGGTCTCGATTTCGGTCTCGCCGGAGATCTCGAGTTCGCGCACGATGCCGTTGACCAGATGCTCGATCCGGTCTTCTTCGATCCCGCGTTTTCGAATGGCGATCATGATCGAGCGCTTGAGTTTTTCGCGATCAAAATGGGCCCGCTCGCCGTCACGCTTGACCACCACGAGCTCCCGCAGCTGAATGCGTTCGAAGGTGGTGAATCTTGCACCGCAGGCATTGCATTGCCGACGCCGGCGCACGGCTCCCCCATCCTCGACCGGGCGGGAATCCTTTACCTGGTTGTCATCGGATCCGCAGAACGGGCAATGCATCGAACCACTCCCTGCCTAAATCTGGAACCGGCCGGAGGGAGGGGCGCCAATGTGCAAAATCTCGCAGCCGGGCGTTTTTTCTCGTTGTCTGGTCATGGCGTGTCAGCCCCGCCCAAGCTTGTCAATGCGACGTTGATGACGGCCGCCTTCGAAGGGGGTGGTCAGGAAGGCATCGACGCAATCCAACGCGACCTGAGCGCCGATGACACGGGCGCCGAGGCAGAGCACATTGGCATCGTTATGGGCTCTTGCCATGCGCGCCGTGGTCACGTCGTGGCAGGTCGCGGCGCGCATGTGCGGGTGGCGATTGGCAGCGATGCCTATGCCGATGCCAGTGCCGCAGATCAGGATTCCCCGATCCGCAATGCCGTGATCAATCGCCTCGACCAGCTTCTCCGCCATGTCGGGATAATCCACCGATACGGCATCTTCCGTGCCGAGATCGGTAACCTCGTACTCTCTCGCCTCCAATGCGACCTTGATGCTGGTTTTGAGATCAAAGCCGGCATGATCGGCGGCAATGACGAGGGCTGCCTTGGTCATGCTATCTGCCTCGTTAACGACGAGAACCACTTATAGTACGGAAAGCGGCTGCTGCAACCGTCTGGATACCGGTTGCTGAATGACGGTGACATGACAAGGGACGAGAACTCAGCTGGCGCGGCACGGCCGTTCGGGCTTGGGACCATCCTACGTTTCGGATGCCCTTACCCCTGATCGTCGTCTTCGATGGTCGCCACGATCTGCCGGTTTTTGACCACGGCCACCGACGGATCGACGGTCAGGAAGAGCCGGAGATTTTCCTTGTCCTCGCGAAGGTCGTCATTGATGACCTCGGCTTCTATACGAGCGTTCGTTTCTCCGGATTTTATCACCAGGACTCCGCGTGCCGCCACATAGTCCTCGCCGTCGACCGCCGTGCCGTCGATCGTTGCATATATCAGTACGACGGACTCATCAGATGGCTTCGAAAGCTCGATTTCGAAGGCGACGGGTGCGCCGTTTTCGACGGTGTTTTTGGTCGATACGCTAATTTCGATATCAGCCGAAGGCACCACCGCGGCTAGCTGATTTTCTGGACCGCCCGCCGCGCCGCTGGGAACGGCGGCGCCGTTGACGTCCTCGATATCATCGGCTTTTTCCTGGGCCGCGACCTCGACAATCTCCTGCGGCGGGTCATCCTTGACAGGTGGTAGAGGCACAGTGCTGTAGACGGTGATCACGGCTTGCTCGGTCGTCAGTTCGTAAACGCCGGGCTTCCAGCCGATCAAAGCACCGGCAATCTCCATGCCGCTCAACGTCTCGAAGCGCACCGTATCAATGGTCGCCCGCGGAAGAGTCCGTGTCGTGCCGTCGCTGGTTTGAATGATCACATTGGTCTGATCGAACTCGATAATGTGACCTTCGATACTCTGCCCATCCTGAAGCGTGATCACAGGGCCGCTGGGGACAACGAATTCGGTTGCGGGCAGCGCTGCCGCCGCTCCCCGGAAAGGTATCAGCAACGTCAGTATCAGGACAGCGGCATGGAACACCGACAATGAGCCGAATGCACAGAGCAGCCTTTGCCTGGAGCGAAGTCCAGATCGCCAGCCGTGCTCACCATATCGGTTGATCTGATCACCCATCAAATATCCTCGGGTCATTCATCAGCACTCTTTTACCATTTCGTATCTCAATAGCCAAACTATCGTTGCTTTGCGACGGCAATTGATTGATGGAATTGACACCGTATATCTTGTTAAAATCGGTTGAATTGATCTCTCTTTTCTTGATTGGTTGGATCTGCACTTCTCGTCTAAATTGAACCTTGCTGAAATTATTGATGCAAATTGCTGGAAGTCAACAGCGAAACCAGCTACTACGTCCCCCAATCCTGATAGAAGGATATGCTGTCCTGAAGGCAAATGGTTCCGTATAGGCATTACCAATACGGGGCCGTGACGCAGCTGGGTTGGGCCATGGTACCGCCGGATAGCTGCAGCCCTCGGATTTGAGCCGCTTCGATCCCGGGTGAATACAGGTCGTTGATCCGGTATCGATGTCTGGGAATCGATCGGCAATCGGTCGCGAAGGAAGACGTGGAGGAGCGACGATATGACATTGAGACACGGTCGTTGGCATGCCGTGGCGGCCGCCGTCGTGACGGCGGCTCTCACCCTGTGGGCGCCGGGCGCCTCCAGCCAGAGCGGGGCTTATATCGACCTCAAGGACGTTGAACGCGATCGCCTCAACGAGATCTACAGGGTCGATGTTCGTGCCCTCAATTTCAGAGATGGACCGACCTTGCGAGGTGCGGCGTCGTCCGTGGTGCAGCAGGGCGACTACCTGCTTTTGAAGGACAAGATCTTCAATCAGAACGAAGGCATCGAATGGCTGAAAGTCACCCGTAGCGACGGGGTCGACGGTTATGTCTCGTCGCGCTATGTGAAGCCGGTCAGCGATGCCGTGGCGACCGTCGAAGGGGCCGCCGTCTTTCTGGCGGGACTTAATCCGGCAGCCGACGTTGCGGCGGTTCTGGATCCGATCAAGAAGGTCCGCGCCGGCTTTGTTTATGTGAGCACGGTCGGTGATGCCGGCTGGACCTATCAGCATGATCTCGCCAGGCAATCGATGGAAAAGCTGCCGTTCGTCGAGAGCACGAGCTTTATCGAATCCGTGCCGGAGGATCCCCAGCTGGTGACGGAGGCGATCGACAACCTCGTCGCTGAAGGCAACAACATCATCTTCACCACCAGCTACGGTTTCATGGACCCTACGATAGAAGCCGCCAGACGGCATCCCGACGTGGTGTTCATGCATAATTCCGGCTTCAAGACGGCGCCCAATGCCGGCAATTACTTCGGCAGAATCTTCGAAGCGCGCTATCTTTCGGGAATTGTTGCCGGCGCGATGACGACATCCAATATCATCGGCTATGTCGCGGCCTTTCCCATCCCAGAAGTCATTCGCGGCATCAACGCCTTCACGCTTGGAGCGCAATCCGTCAATCCGGCCGTGCAGGTGAGAGTTCGCTGGACCAAGACCTGGTATGGGCCCGGCATCGAGCGGGAAAATGCCGAAGAGCTTTTGGACAGCGGCGCTGATGTTCTGACCATCCATCAGGATTCGCCGGCAGCCATTCAGGTGGCCCAGCAGCAGGGCAAATACGCAATCGGCTATCACAGCGACATGAGCATTTTCGGCCCCGATGCAACATTGACCTCAGCGATCTGGGACTGGAGCGTGATCTACAAGCAGATTGCCCTGGAGATGAGAGAAGGTGTATGGGACCCGGAGCAGCTCTGGTGGGGGCTGGAAAAGAGCGTCGTCGGGCTGGCGCCACTCTCGGATAGAGTGCCCGACCAGATCAAAACCTTGGTCGAACAGCGCAGACAGGAGATTGCCGAACGCCGGCTTCATGTCTTCGAGGGGCCGATACGGGACGTCGACGGCAATATCCGCGTCCCATCCGGGAGTCTTCTGTCGGATGCTGATCTTCTAACCATGGATTACTATGTCCTCGGTGTCGAAGGGGGCATCGCGCCGGCCCTTTCAACGGCGTCGGATGAGGGCGAAGCCAATTAGCGGCAGGTGAGCTTGCCGAGATGAGTTGGACTCGATCGCCTGTCGATCGGGGGGTCGGAATGGTCAAGTGGACGACAAGGCGAGCCGAAGCAGAGGACGCTGCGTCTCTCGCAGACTGTATAGATAAAGCCTATGCCGATCACAGGCAGCGTCTCGACGATCTTCCCCAGGTGTCGGAAGGTCTAGCCAACGATATCAATGCCAATCTGGTATGGGTTGCCGAGCTTGATCACCAGATCGTCGGCGGATTGGTCCTGGTGTTGGGAGACGAGTCTGCGGTGCTTGCGAATATTGCCGTCGATCCTGCTTGTGCGGGAATGGGGATCGGACGTGGTCTCATAGAACAGGCGGAAACCCATTGCCGGCAGTTGAAGAAGAAAGAACTCGTTCTTAGTACCCATGTCGCCATGCCCGAGAATGTCAGCCTCTATGAACATCTCGGCTGGAAAGAGACCGGCCGATCCGGAAACAAGGTGCATATGGCCAAGCTTCTTTGAACACTTTCCGTTTCGAACCGTTATGGGGCATGTTCGCGCCTGAAACGTCGTCAAGCCGGGCTGATACGGTTTAGCCAGACCGAAGCTCCGGGCTCGGCGGTGTTAACCTGTCGTTTACCATTTCCTGATAATCACCCATTCCTGGTCCATGCGATCCTGGGAGTCCGCCTGCCGCCCGGGAAGGCAGGCGGACTCCCAGGATCGCATGGACCACATCATGTTTGTTACATACGGGAATTAAGAGACGATGAAGGCTCGCAGGCCATCAGCCTTTTCCTTCGGGGATGCAGACCTGTCGCCTCATTGGCGCCGCCGCACCGTGTCTTCACCTCAGGACGATATTTGGCAGCCGAAAAGTGGAGCAGGGCCAAGGCAGGGCAACCTTAGCCGATTGGTATCCGGCAACGCCGTTCGATCCGACGATGTCTCGATGTTTTCTTTGGCCCCGATGTGAGGGGGTGAAAAAACTTGTGATTGCCACGGAACGAAGCCACCCTAAGGCAAGATGATCGGGAGGGGCGGAACATGAAGCGTGTCGGGGCACTCAGCGACATGAGCAACGTATCAGCAACCATGTTCGGAACGAGGCGGCTGATAGGCTGCGCGGTTCTGGCCGTGAGCTTGCTCATGCTGGCCGCACAGGCACCGGCCGAAGCCGGGATGACGTTCAAGCGCATACCGACGCAGTTCATTGCAGCTCTGGGCGATCCGAGCGCCAGCTCCGGGACCAACGCACAATCCTGGGGGCTCTGGCAGGTGGACCCGGGACCGCGGGGCGTGTGGCTCAAGAGTTATGATCAATTGAAGGCGGCAGGGGGTATCGCGCCGGCGCAGTGGACGTTCGACGAGGCCGACTGGTGGCTTGAGGAAAACGGCCTGATCATGGAAAAGCCGGACTTTCCCGTCCCCTCCGGCCATTACATCGTTACGGGCGACCGTCAGACGACCACCCTCCTGACCATTCACCCGCCGGATAACGATGGCGCGCAGCGCTGGGAGCTTGCCAATGGTGCTGAGCTCTATGACGTGACACATCTGCCCTGTCGCTCGGCGCGTTACACGCCCGCTGCAGGCGCTGGTTCATGCTCACCGGCCAAGGCGCCCCAATCGGCGTTCCGTGTGACCCCAGGAGCCCCGATGCCGCCTGTCGAAGGCTGCAACAAGCAAGACTATGCCGTTCTTTTCGTGATTGGCGTGGCGGTAGAAAACTGATCTTTCCTAACCGAGCCCCCGGGAGAACAGCTTGCCGCCACTCAAAAAATACGTGAATAGGCACGCTCAACGCCCACGAATTGTTCGAAAAGGGATCGGGGAATTTTTCCCGGATATCTGCGCACAACGATCGAACGTGAGGATGTCATGCCAGGCTTGAGCCAGCCTGGTGTTATTTTTTTGCGTAGGGGTTCTTGCTGCTGCGTTCGAAAAGCCGCAAGGGAACGCCCTCGAAATCGAAAGTTTCTCTCAAACTATTCGCCAGATAACGAAGATAGGAGGCGGGCAGGGCATCCGCCTGGCTGACGAACAGCGCGAAGGTTGGCGGTTTCGCCGTCACTTGGGTCGCATAGCGGATTTTTACGCGCCGGCCCTTGGAAAGCGGCGGGGCGTGCTCGTCGAGGGCGTGCTCGAGCCACCGGTTGAGCATTGCCGTCGTCACCCGCTTCGACCAGGCTGCCTCGAGGTCGACAGCGGCGGGCAGCAGGCGGTCGACGTTCTTGCCGGTTCTGACCGACATCGGCGTGCAGACGACGCCCTTGATCTGCGGAAGGCGAAGCTCGATCCGGTCTCGGATTCTCTGCAAGGCATGCATTGGATCATCCACCAGATCCCACTTGTTGGCCGCCACCAGCAACGCCCGGCCTGCATCGATCGCCCTGTTGGCAATCACCAGATCCTGCTTTTCCAAAGGGGCGGTTGCATCGACCATCAAAAGGACGACATCGGCGCTGCGGATGGCGGCAAGCGATGCTTTGCTCGAGAGTTTCTCGACGCTGCTGTCATCGATTTTGGTTCGGCGGCGAAGGCCTGCGGTATCCACGAGATCGATGCGCCGGCCGCGCCATGACCAGCTTATCTTCACGGCATCGCGGGTAAGGCCCGGTTCCGGGCCGGTAAGCAGCCTCTCGTCCTTGAGAAGCCGGTTGATCAACGATGATTTGCCGACATTGGGTCGGCCGACGACAGCCAGGCGAAGCGGCATCCGTTGCTCATCGCCGCCGGCTTCGGCACCGGTGGACTCGGATGAGTGATCGAAGGCTTTGATCTGCTCGTCGATCATCTCCGCAAGCCCGGCCATCCCTTCGCCATTTTGCGCCGATATCGGAATAGGCGGGCCGAGGCCGAGCGCCCAGGCCTCGCTCGACGAGCTTTCCGCTGCCAGGCCTTCGCATTTGTTGGCGACAAGGAGCACCGGCGTGCTTTGCCGGCGAAGCCAGGTCGCGAACTGGCGATCGAGGGCGGTAAGGCCGCTCTTGGCGTCGATCAGCATGAGGGCCAGGTCCGCCTGCGCGACCGCGGCCTCGGTTTGCTGCAGCATGCGGCCTTCGAGGTCGCTCGCCTTGCCCTCGGCAAGGCCGGCCGTGTCGATCGCGGTAAAACGGAGATTGCCGATGCGGGCATCGCCTTCGATGCGGTCGCGGGTTACGCCGGGGGTCGGATCGACCAGGGCCTGGTTCTTGCCGAGCAGGCGATTGAACAGGGTCGACTTGCCGACATTGGGCCGGCCGACGATGGCGACGATGCAGGACATGATGACTTCTACATTTGGGCGGCCACCCAATCCGTTCATCGGATGGCGCCCGGGGTTGCGGCTTTCTTAACGAAAGGCCAAGAGTTCGGCTTCTTCGGTCAGGACGTAGACGGCACCTCCGGCCACGACAGGGGTTACGGCGGCCGGATTAGGCAGCGGAATACCGGCCATGCGCTCGCCGGTATAAGGTGACAGCGTTACGATCTCATTGTTGGAACTGGTCAGGATGAGCTGCCCGCCGGCTAGAATCGGGCCGCGCCAGGTCAGCGCCTTGCCACCACCTTTTGGATTGTCGGTCAGAGGAAGCTGGGCCACCCAGCGGATTCGGCCGTCCCGGCGCGTCAGGCAGACCGCTTCACTGCGTTCCGTCAGCAGGTACATGAAATCGCCGGCAATCCAGGGTGTGTCGATCGCGGTCAGATCGGCATCCCAGGCGCGTAGACCCCTGCGCATGTCGATAGCCGCGACCTGCCCGCCGCGCCCACCGACATAGACGCGGTCACCGTCGATCACCGGCGTTCCCTCGATGTCGCTGATTTCCGCCAAGGCCTGGGTACGGCGCGGCCGCTCCAGCGTGTCGCTCCAAAGCGGGCGGCCATTGTCGAGCCGGAGGGCAAAAACTTCAGCCGAGGAGTAGGGAACAATCGCGATCCCGCCATCGACCGCAGGGCTGGGACCGCCGAGCACCGCGGATGTCTCGAAAAAGCCGGCATGACGCCAGCTCGGCTGGCCGGTCTGCAGGTTCAAGGCATAGATCTGATTGTCGGCAGTCGGCACCAGAACGACGCCGTCCGAGATCGCAGGCGCTGAGCGGAGCGGGAGGTTCAGGGCCTGGCGCCAGATCTCTGTGCCGTCCGCGGCCTCCAGGCTGACCACCTCGCCCGATGTGAAGGTAGCGACCAAACGGTTCCCTTGAAGAGCCAGGCCACCGCCGAAGATGCTGTCATCAAGGGCGAGATCCTTGTAGCTTTGTCGCCAGACGAGCGCTCCGGTTTTGGTGGCGTAGGCGGAAATGGATCCGAACGCATCCATGGCGAAGACACGGTCATCCGCCACGACCGGTCTTGCCAGCAGCTGGCCGGCATTCGCCGAACCTTCGCCGATGTTTGCCTTCCAGGCGAACGCCGGCTTGCCTGCGATGGCCAGATGCTGCTTGGCATGGGTAACGGCACCGCCATGCTGCGGCCAGGCGCCGTTGGTTTCCGCCGGCGGCAGGACGATCTCCGTTTCGGCCAGGCTGGGGTCGGCCTTGAGCTCGCTCTTGAGGGCCAGGACTGAGATACGCTCTCCCGGCAGCGGCGGTTCCTGGGCTCCGCCGTACCAACCATCCCCGGAACATGCGGTGAGCGCACATAGCAATAATGCCGGCTGGGCAATCGATCGCAGCATTACTGGCTCGCCTCTTCATCATGATCATTTTGGGAGACGGTCTTGTTGTCCTCTTCGAGAGGACCGCCAAGTGCTTCGAGCAGTTCGGCTGCCCGTCTGGCCAGATTGCCCGGTGCTTCCGGGTTGTTCAGCAAAGCCTGCAGCGTTGCCCGCGCCTCGCTGGTCTGGCCTGCTTTCATCTCCGCCAACGCCTTTAGCTCCAACAAGCTGGATCGCCAGGGGCTGTCCGGCGTTGCCGCCTTGTCAAGATCTGCAATCAGGCTGTCGGCATCGTCATTGGCGAACCGCTCCTGGAAGGCCAAAAGATTGGCAAGCCCGCTATAGAGAGGGCCAATATCCTTGTCTGCGGCGAGTTCCTTCAACGCTTCGAGCTTGGCATCCGCATTGCCCGCTTCCTTCTCCGCTTCGGCCGAGCGCAGCGTAGCAATGACACCGACACCGCCGCCTGCCTCCTTGGCAAGAGCCCTAAAAGCCGAAGCGGCATCAGCCGGCCGGTCATCGGCTAGGAGCGTTGTTGCCGCGGCAAGGCTCCGCGCATGGGCATCCAACTGGTTCTTTTGATAAGTCTGCCAGCCGACACCGGCCGACGTGCCGACGACGACGGCAAGACCAGCGCCTATGATATAGGCATTGTACTGTTTCCAGATCGTCGTCCAGCGGTCCTGACGAACCGCCTCATCAACCTCGCGAATGAACTCATCCGAGTTCCCGCCGTCCCGGCTGCGCATGGCTTAGCCCTATCCTATCTTCCTATCCAGACGTCGTAGGTATGGGACCACTGGCCATTTGGCAAGGGCGAGATCGTCTTCTATACAAGCTCCTGCTTCTCCTTTTCGCTCTTTCGAGATGAGCAGAGCCACGATCATGCCCCGCCTCTTCGTTGCAGCAGACCTTCCCGCCGACATCAAAAACGCACTTGCGCCCCTTGCGCGTGGCCTGGGCGACGTCCGCTGGACGATGCCGGAACAGCAGCATCTGACCCTTCGCTTCATTGGCGAGGTCGACAATGGCGAGGCCAACGATATTGCCGAAGCGCTATCCTTGGTGCCGGGCGTGCCGTTCGAACTGCAGCTCAAGGGCATCGGCCATTTTCCGCCACGCGGTGAGCCCAAGACCATCTGGGCGGGTGTCGTCAAAAGCCGTGAGCTGAAAGACTTGAAACGGCGAATTGACAAGGCGCTGAAGCAAGCCGGTTTTGGGGCCGACCAGCAAAAATACACCCCGCACGTCACCCTTGCCCGCTTACGCCGCCCGCCGACACAAGCCGGACTTGCCACCTATCTGATGCGCCACAGCCTCTTTCAAAGCGCATCCTTCCCGATCAGCAGCTTTCAGCTCTACTCGAGCTGGCTGCAGCCGGACGGCCCAGACTATCAGCTCGAGGCAAGCTACGAGCTGGTGCCGGGCGTGGATGACGAGGCATGGGGCCTTTAGTGAAATGGCCGCTCGTTAGACTGCCTTGCTCAAGCTACTCGTAGCACTATCCTGAACAGTTAGGCACTCAGGATCCGCACCGAGTGTGAACAGAAACCGGCTGCCTTCGCCTTCTTTCGATCTGCACCAGATTTCGCCGCCATGCCGCTCGACGATTTTCCTGCAGATGGCCAGACCAAGGCCGGTGCCTTCGTAGGAGTCGTGACTCCACAATCGCTTGAAGGGCTCGAAAACAAAGGCCAGCCGGTCGCCCGGTATGCCGATCCCATTGTCTTCGACCTGGAATTGCCAGACGCCCTTGTCGTTTCGGCTCGCGGACACGACAACTTCGGGCGTATCCGCGTCGCAATATTTGATGCCGTTGCCGATAAGGTTCTGCAGAAGCTGGATCAACTGAGGACGGTGGCCCGTCACGCTGGGGAGAGCCGTGTGGGTTACATGGGCATCCCGATCGGCTATGACCTGTGTAAGGCTGCCGAGCGCTGCTTCGATGACGTCGTCCATGGCTACTTGCTCGAACGCCACATCGCCCTCGGAAAGGGCGTAAGCAGCCAAGGTATCGATAAGATCTTGAATTCGCATGGCAGACAGGCTGATCGCCTCGCCATGCTCCAGAACGTCGTCATAGTCTTCAGCACGGATGTCTTCAGCGAGCAGCTTGGTGAAGGTGCTGATATGCCGAAGAGGCGCGCGCGCGTCGTGGATCAGGGTTCTGAGAAAGATCTCCTGTTCTTCCTGCTGCTTGACGATCTTTTTCTGCAGGCTGGCCTTTTCGATGGCATTGGTGACGGCGCGGCGAAGCCCGATCGCCGATATCGTGTCTTTGACCACATAGTCGGAAGCCCCCTTTTTCATGGCGGCCACCGCTATTTCTTCATTACCTTGCCCGGTGAGGACAATGACCGGCGTATCCTGGGCATCGAGGGATTTGATCTCTTCGAGAACACTCAAGCCATCTTCACCGGGCATGCGGTAATCGAGCAAAATGCAATCCGCGGGTACCGCCTTGAAAGCAGCAATGCCTTCCCGGCCCGTCTCCGCCGTTCGAATTTCCTTGATGTTAGGTTCATCCCGCAAGAGGCGGAGATAGACGTCCCGGTCGTCTTCACTATCATCGATGATTAAAATCGTGTGCTCACCGGTCATGAGTGCCCCTTAGGCAGAATGGCAATCTCAATCTGATATTCCCCAAGCTTCTGCATGGCTTCGAAAAAAACTGTCCAACTGAGCGGCTTTTCAATAAAGGCGTTGGCACCCAGCTCATAGCAGGCCTCGATGTCTTGCTCGTCATTGGAATTGGACACAACAATAACTGGTATGCTTTCCAGCTCCGCATCATTCTTGATCTCGGTCAGCACTTTTCGCCCATCAATACCGGGCATATTGAGGTCGAGAAGAATAATGCCGGGCCGATCGGCGGAGGCTAAGCCACTATATGGCCCGCGGCGGTATAAATAATCGAGGGCCTGTCCGCCGGTCTCGCAGCGGTACAAAGGATTTTTCAGATTTCTGTCCTTCTGCAGTGCACGTGTGGTTGCGTCATAGTCGTCATCACTGTCGTCAACGATCAAGATGGTCTGGCTTGAGGCGATTGGTGTCATGCAGATTGTTCTCACGATCAACGTTGGGAACGCTCAATGTCCTAAGTCATGGCTTAGGTGCGAAAGCTCAAGGCAGCATGCTGGATCGATAAAGCAGCCTTCGGTTTCTAAAAAGTTAAGAGTGCAAGAATCTATGAGTATCGCGGCCTGCGTCACCCGCCGATGCCGGCCTGATGCGGTCAAAGGGCAGGCTACCCTTCGTTATCGCTCAAGGGCATTAACAAACGGTCATACCTGCGGGTTAATGCTATTTTAGCCCTTTAGTGATTATAAATTTAACGCTCACGCTAAATTACGACAGCCGGTTTTCTATAATGTTCTTGGATGGACATCCCGCCGAGGTTTGATCGCCTGTATTCACCGTCGCTGTAAATTCTCCGATGTAGGGAAGCACGATGCGCCTGCTGCTTATAGATGATAGCCGCCTGGATCGAAGAACGATCAAGCGCCTACTTGCTCAAGCCAAGGGCGAGACCAGCGTTGCCGAGGCAGGCGATGTCGAGAGTGCGCTCGGCATGGTCGCGGTCGAGCATTTCGACTGCATTTTGATCGACTATCACCTTCCTGGGTCCGATGGCGTCGCTCTTGCCGAGCAAATCGCGGCGAGCCATGAAGGAATCACGACGCCGATGGTGATGTTGACAGGGGAGCCGTCGTCGGCGCTGGCCGAACAGGCGCTTGACTCGGGCCTTGCCGATTTCATGAGCAAGCGCAATCTTTCCGCTGAGCACCTTCGGCAGACTCTGAGCAACGCGATCATCAAGCATCAAGCGAACAAGAGACGAGCCGCTGACGACGATAAAGATGATGCCGCGCAGCAGCTTATATCCGAAAAGGATGGGCTGGTTGCACAGGCTTTAGCTCTTCTGTCATCCTCGGAAGCCATTCAGCAATGCCTTGCCGATGACGAGGATGTGCAGATTGCTTTGGACATGCTCCGTAAGGCGGCATCCATGCGGCAGGTTCACTGATCCTCCCTTCGTCATCTTCATCAGACTATTAGGCGATCTCGCGTTTGATAGATTTTTCGTTAACGAATTCTTCATCATTATTATGTGAAATGAAAAAGAAAAGCCGGAAATCTCAAGAGAGATCCCCGGCTCAGGTGACTTAGGATTTTGGGAACGGGTTGAGGTGAATAGAGGCGTTACATCTTCGGGTGATTTGTATCCGTGATGGGCTATTCCCCGACATGGTTGACGCTACGCTGCGAGACGAACGGGTTGACGAGGTGGCCCGGTGTCCAGAGGTTGGTGAATTGGCTCAACCTCACGGGCTATTTCCCTAAGCTCGTCCAGATGCCGGTCGATCGCCGTCTCGGCAGATGAGGGTAATGAGGGCAGGCTGAGTGCGGCGCCGCCGGTTAATTGCGGCCTGTTGCGGTGGAAAGCAGAGAACCGATGCATTGACCTCATCTCCTCCGATGTCTTCATCAACGCTTAAGAATTTGACAGGAAAAAATTTCCATTATGTCAAGAAACGTCGTTAATTATCCGTAACGTCCTAACGATTTAGCAATCATGATGACCTGAGGTTTCTTAATCCTTGCCTTGTCATCCCTGGAACAACTGCATGTCCAGCCGCCTGACTCGGCATGAATTGACGAGATTGAGGTAGCATCGCGCGCCCTTCCTTGATAGCCAAATGCCGATCCGGCAATTGCCGTGCAACATCGGGAAGGGGTGACAACATGGCTGAACAACTCTTGCATTTGGTTTTTGGCGGGGAACTCGAGGATCCCAGCGGAACCACATTTGCCGATCTGGACAAGCTGGATATCGTCGGGATCTTTCCGAATTACGCTACAGCGCTCGATGCTTGGCGCGGTGCCGCCCAGCGGACCGTCGACAATGCTCATATGCGTTATTTCGTCGTCCATATGCACCGCCTTTTGGATCCGGAGGCAGGGGAGGCCGAGGATCATTGATCGTCAGGCGGCGGCATGATGCGGCCACAGTGAAAAGGCTATCGGCTTAGGGTAAAGACGTCGGTGGTGCTGCTCTGAAGTTCATCAGGGCCATTTTGCCGATGGAGAATCCACGTTTCGGGCCGATCCAAGTCGAAACGCGACCTTGATCGGTTCCGGCCAAGCGTGTGTGCTCGAAGAATTACGCTTTTCGTTTCGTTTGAGGGGCGTAAGTCGACGCGCCTTTAGAGTTTCTCTCTCCGGATAGGATGATTTTCCGTTTCGCGACCCTCCAGACGCGAACGGCCGGGCAAATGCAATAGCTTTCGGAGCCGAGTTCGACGTTGGCGATGGCCGAGCGGGCTGATAGCGTGCTCGAACCATGGGGAAAGGAAAGAATGACGACTAGGAAGGCGCTCATCGCAGGGGTAACGGGTGCTGTTGGCGGGGCACTGGCCAAGCATCTGAGCGGCGTGGAGGGCTGGCAGATTGCCGGGATTTGCCGAAAGCCCGCAGCCCAGCCCTGGCCCGGCGTCGAGTATATTCATGCAGATATGACCGATGCGGCTGCGTGCCGGGGCGCCTTTCGGGGGCATGATGATGTGACGCATCTCGTCTATTGCGGCCGGGCTTCGCATGACGATCAGGGGCGGGAAAGTGTTTCGGGCAATCTGGCTCTTTTGCGTAATGTGCTGGAGGCTACGTCTGCCGCCTCGACTGCCCTTCGTCACGTCCATCTGGTCCAGGGCGGAAAATATTACGGGGTGCATGTCGGGCCTTTCCCGACACCGGCGAGGGAAGACGATGCACGCTGCGTGGTCTCGAATTTCTACTATGCGCAGGAAGATTTCTTGCGTGAGCAGTCGGCTGTCAGCCAGTGGCGCTGGTCGGCGTCGCGGCCCAACACGCTGCTGCATTTCTCTCCGCATAATGCAAGAAATCTCGTCTCGACCCTCGGCGCTTATGCGGCAATCTGCCGGGAGCTTGGCAGCGCGTTGGATTTTTCCGGTCCCGAAGGTGCATTCACCAGTTTGACGCAGCTGACCTCGACCACTCTCTTGAGCCGTGCCATCACTTGGATGGCAACCGACGATGAGGCCACCGACAACGCCTTCAACGTCGCCAATGGCGATCTCATCCGCTGGTCTCGTTTCTGGCCGAAGCTTGCAGCGGCGTTCGACATGCCCATGGGTTCCGTCCGACCCCTACGCCTCGCCGATGTCATGGCCGACAAGGAACCGGTCTGGCAGGCGGTCGTAGAGCGCTACGGCCTGATCAAACGACCACTGACGGCCGTAGCTGCCTGGGATTTTGCAGATGGGACTCTGGAGCGCACATGGGATGAGATTCAGAGCACGATCAAAGCACGGAAATTCGGCTTTTCCGATTTCGCAGACAGCGAAGAGGATTTTTTCAAGATTCTGGATCGATATCGTGAGGCAAAGCTGCTGCCCTGACCGGCTGACAACGCTCCTCGATGCCCGGGGCTATGATACCCTATGAGGACATTGTGGATGCCTCCCGCTGCCGAGCTTTGAACAGCCAATTTGACACCAGTACGCAGCTCTATAAGCAGCACAAATGCATGCTCTAAAACTGCTGAACGCCGTGCGAACTGTTGCAACTCAATAGGTTGGTGGATTGCAGCGTGATCTGTTCGAAACGGTTGCTGCCATTAGAGCTCGAAGCCCCGAAGGGCCAACGCGCGCTGCCATTTGGTCGCGAGGTCGTCGTCGAACAGGAGCGTGTCGTCGGCGTTGATCACATGCCAGGAGCCCCGCGTGATTTCGTTCTCGAGCTGATCGGCCGCCCATCCGGCATAGCCGAGGATCAGGAGACTGTCAGCCGGGCCTCGGCCCCAGGCGAGATCGGTTAGAACATCATTCGAGCTGGAGACGGCGAGGCGATTGCCGATGTCCATGGTGGTGCTGTTGCGATAGGTGCTGCGATGCAGGACCAGGCTGCTGTCGGGATCGACCGGGCCGCCGTAATGCATCTTGATCTGGGCTTGGCTGCTGGGATCGCCGTCGAGGCCGAAGGCTTCCAGGAGTTTGCCGACCGGGCCTTTCGCCATGAGCCGGTTGATCACCAGGCCCATCGCCCCCTGCTCGTCGTGATGGATCAGGTAGATGACGGTGCGGCGAAAATTTGGATCCGTCATCTTTGGCGAGGCAACCAGATATTTTCCGGTGAGTGGTGGTGAATAGCGGTCGATGCTAAGATAGTTTTCCTTGCCGGCATAGGCGATCTGGGTCCCAAGCAGGCTCAAAAGCAGAACGGCCATGAAGTGCCTGAGTAGCATGACCATTGGCGCATCTCCCCTGGATCAGACAGCTCCCTTCTTTATGAATTGGCCCGCAAAACGTGGCCGGCAAGGTAGAGGGAGCCGCAGATCAGCGCGCGAATCGGGGATTTTTCTTCTGCTTCAAGGCGTAAGAGGGCAGCCTCAATTGTTGAAGCGGCACTTGCTTTCGCACCGAGCGACCGTGCTTCGGCGGCCAGTTCCTCCGGGTCGCGGCTTGCCGGTTCGTCTGGCACCGGAACCGTTTGCAGTGACCCCGAGAGGGGGATCAGCGGGCTGAGAAAGCCTTCGACATCCTTGGTGTTCAGCATGCCGACGATCAGATGCAGCGGGCGCGGGTCGTCATTGTCGAAGCAGCGCGCCATCGCTTCGCCTGCCGCCGGGTTGTGCCCGCCATCAAGCCAAAGCGAGGACCCTTCAGGCAGGATGGCCGCCAGCGGGCCGGTTCGAAGCGGCTGCAGGCGAGCGGGCCAGGTTGCCTGCCGAAGCCCGGCGGCGATCGCCGTTGGAGAGGGGGAGAGGTCGCCCAGATTTAGGGCGGCAACCGTTGCAAGACCGGCATTTTCCCGTTGATGCGGCCCTCGAAGAGCAGGCTCGGGCAGTTCGATGCCGGTTTCGCGCCATGTTACGCGGAGCCCGTCGTCTGCTTCGTCGACCCGCCAGTCTCGGCCATGCACGATCAGCGGCACATCCAGGTCCCGCGCCCGTGCTTCGATCACGCTTAGACCGTCCTCGTGTTGCGGGCCGAGAACGCAAGGGACGCCGGGTTTCAAGATTCCGGCTTTCTCACCGGCGATCTGGCTGAGCTCCTCACCGAGAAAGCCCTGGTGATCCAGGGACACCGTGGAGATGAGCGTCAGGAGCGGCTGGTCGACCACATTGGTGGCATCCAGCCGTCCGCCAAGGCCGGTCTCCAGGAGGAGGACATCGGCACCGCGCTCGGCAAAGGCCAAAAAGGCCGCTGCCGTGGTGATCTCGAAGAAGGTGATGCTTCGATTCTGATTGGCCTTTTCCGCGCGATCGAGAACTTCGGCAAAGGCTGCTTCATCGATCGGCTGGCCGTTGAACAGGATGCGTTCGTTGAAGCTCACGAGATGCGGGGAGATGTAGCGCTGCACGGAAGCGCCGTCGGCCTGGAGCATCGCGTCCAGCATGGCCAGCGTGGAGCCTTTGCCATTGGTGCCTGCGATATGGACGACCGGCGGCAATCGGCGTTCAGGATGGCCCAGAGAGTCGAGCAGGCGTTCCAAACGTCCCAGCGACAAGTCGATGGCCTTGGGATGGAGGTCCTGCAGACGGGCTAGGATGAGGTCACTGTGGACGCTCGTCATCACGCTCGTCTCGCGATGAGGCTTGCTGGTCGGCCTGGTCTGCCTCGGCGGTCGTGTCGACCACGGTCACCTTGCCGTTCCCGTCAATCACTTCGATCGGCGTGGTCTCCTCGATAACCTCTACGAGCCCCGGGGTCTCGGGGGCCGGATCCACTGTGGCAAGATCGGTCTTGGCGGTGTTCGGCTGCCTCAGCAGCCTGAGGATCCGGGCCAGTTTCGACTTGAGCTGGAAGCGATGGGTGACCATGTCGATCATCCCATGGGCAAGAAGATACTCCGCCGTTTGGAAATCATCCGGAAGGCTTTCCCGGATCGTCTGCTCGATGACCCGCCTGCCGGCAAAGCCTATTCTGGCGCCAGGCTCCGCGATTGCGATGTCGCCGAGCATGGCAAAGGAGGCCGTCACGCCTCCGGTGGTCGGATCGGTGAGGACGGTAATATAGGGGAGGCCAGCCTCCTTGACTTCCTCGACCGCGATCGTGGTTCTCGGCATTTGCATCAGGGACAAAGCGCCTTCCTGCATGCGCGCACCACCCGACGCGGTGATCACGATGAAAGCCGCTTCCTGAAGGAGAGCGAGGCGTGCCGCCGCCAGCAGACCCTCACCCAGGGCAACCCCCATGGAGCCTGCCATGAAATCGAAGTTCATCACGGCGATTACCGCTGGCTGGCCTTCGATCTGGCCATGGGCCGCTTCGACCGCATCAGGTCTGCCGGTTTTGGTCTGTGCCTCCTTCAACCGGTCGGCATAGCGCTTGCGGTCGCGGAACTTCAGCGGATCGGGCGGCGATTTCGGCAGCTCGATAACATTCCAGCTCCCCTCGTCGAAGAGTGCGTTGAATCGGAAGTCGGGCCCGACCCGGAAATGGTGGTCACAATGGGGACAGACCTGCTGGTTGGCGGCAAGGTCCCGGTGGAACAGCATCTTTTCGCATTTGGGACAGTTGACCCAAAGATTTTCCGGCACGTCCGGCTTGCTGCCCACCAGGGCCTGAAGCTTGGGCCGGACATAATTGGTAAGCCAGTTCATCGCACCGCCGCGCCGCGTGCTGACCGGACGCTGTCTGCGAGATCGCTGACCTGGGCCAGCAGGTTATCGACAAGATCCGGGCCGGCCCTGCCGTCGTCGTCAAGGCTGTCGGCGATGCGGTCCACCAGGGCGGAACCGACCACCGCCGCATCGGCAACTTTGGCGATTTCACCCGCCTGCTCCGGTGTTCGAATGCCGAAACCGACAGCGACCGGAAGCCGGCTATGGGCGCGGATGCGCTCGACCGCCTGACCGACCAGCTCGACGGTGGGTGCGCCGACCCCGGTGATCCCGGTCATCGAGACGTAGTAGATGAAGCCCGAGGTGTTGGCGAGCACGGCCGGCAGACGTTTGTCGTCGGTCGTCGGGGTCGCCAGGCGAATGAAGCTGATGCCGCGCTCCAGGGCAGGCAGGCAAAGTTCTTCGTCTTCCTCAGGCGGAAGGTCGACGACGATCAACCCGTCGACACCCGCCGATTTTGCCTCGTCGAGAAAGCGTTCGGACCCGTAGTGATAGATGGGGTTGTAGTAGCCCATCAACACGATCGGCGTTTTTTCGTCTTTCGTTCGAAAGCGACGCACCAGATCCAAGGTCTTGACCAGGCTCATGCCGCCCGCCAGCGCGCGCAGCGCGCCTGCCTGGATGGCAGGGCCATCGGCCATCGGATCGGTGAACGGCATGCCGATCTCGATCACATCCACCCCGGCGTCCGGAAGCCCTTCGATAATCCGTGTGGACGTCTCGACATCGGGATCGCCGGCGCAGAGATAAGTTACAAGGCCAGCCCGGCCGGCTTCGGCCAGTTCGGCAAAACGTGCTTCGATGCGGCCACTCATATCGCTGTTCCCAAGGCTTCGGCAACGGTGAAGATGTCTTTATCGCCCCGTCCGCAAAGGTTCATGACGATGATGTGGTCCTTGGGAAGGCCGGGTGCAATCTTCATGATATGGGCGAGTGCATGGGAAGGTTCCAGGGCCGGGATGATCCCTTCCAGCCGGCTGCAAAGCTGAAACGCCTCAAGGGCTTCCTTGTCGGTAACCGGGACATAGGTCGCACGGCCCTGGTCGGCGAGCCAGGCATGTTCGGGGCCGATGCCCGGATAGTCGAGACCGGCCGAGATCGAATGAGCTTCGATCACCTGGCCGTCATCATCCTGCAGAAGATAAGAGCGCTGGCCGTGAAGGACACCTGGTGTCCCGCCGGTGATCGCGGCTGCGTGCTGGCCGGTCTCGATCCCGCTGCCCGCTGCCTCGGCTCCGATGAGCGCCACGCCTGGATCGTCCAGAAACGGGTGGAACAGGCCGATGGCATTGGAGCCGCCGCCGATCGCGGCGACCAGCGTATCGGGAAGCCGTCCTTCCTTTTCCATGATCTGTTCGCGCACCTCCTGGCCGATGATCGCCTGAAAGTCACGAACCATGGCCGGGTAGGGATGGGGGCCTGCCGCCGTGCCGATCAGATAGAAGGTATCCTTGACATTGGTGACCCAGTCGCGCAGCGCCTCATTCATCGCATCTTTCAGCGTCGACGAGCCGGAGGTGACCGGCACGACCTCGGCGTCCAGAAGCTTCATGCGAAAGACATTCGGCTGCTGTCGCTCGATATCGACCGCTCCCATATAGACCACGCAGTCATAGCCGAGCTTGGCGCAGACGGTAGCGGTTGCAACACCATGTTGCCCGGCGCCGGTCTCGGCGATGATGCGCTTCTTGCCCATGCGGCGGGCGAGCAGAATCTGCCCGATGCAGTTGTTGATCTTGTGAGCACCAGTGTGGTTGAGCTCGTCGCGCTTGAAGTAGATCTTGGCGCCGCCCAGCTCTTCGGTCAGGTGCTCGGCAAGATAAAGCGGGCTGGGGCGGCCTGTGTAGTCGCTGTTCCAGCTCTTGAGCTCCGCGGCGAAGCCGGGATCGCTCTTGGCCTCTTCATAGGCCTGTTCCAGTTCCAGGATCAGCGGCATGAGGGTTTCGGCGACAAAGCGGCCGCCATGAATGCCGAAGCGGCCATGCTCGTCGGGGCCATTCCGGAGACTGTTGGGAAGCGTCATCGTTCGTTTCGGCTCTTGAGTTCAGGGGGAGGAGGCAGTGGGTTGAAGCCTTGTTGCAAGATCGAGGAAATCCCGGATCTTGTCGAGGTCCTTCACGCCAGGTTCGGCCTCGACGCCAGAGGATACATCGACGGCGGGGGCGCGGCAAAGCCGTACCGCATCGGCAAGATTGTCGCTGTGCAGGCCGCCCGCCAGCATCCAGGGACAATGCAGGCTCAACCGCTCGAGCAGGCGCCAATCGAAGCAGAGCCCATTGCCGCCCGGAAGACTGCCAGGCGTCGGCGGCGGCTTGGCATCGAACAGGATCATGTCGGCAACCTCGGTATAGGCGGGGAGCGGAAGAAGATCCGCGGCATCGCCGATGCGTAGCGCCTTGATGATCAGCTTGCCCGTCGTCTCCTTTACGGCCCTGACCCTTGCCGGGCTTTCCTTGCCATGAAGCTGAATTGCGTCCACGGCCGGCAGAATTTGCTCGATCAGCGCATCATCGGCATCAACGGTGACGCCAACCTTCAACCGGTCGGAAGGCACGGCCTTTCCAAGTTCGAATGCCTCTTCAGCGGTCACCGAGCGTGGCGACGACGGGTAGAACATGAAGCCCAAATATCTGGCGCCGCCGCTGACGGCGGCCTGCACCGCCTCATTGGTCTTCACGCCGCAGATCTTGACGTCGACGGCCATGGTCAGGCTGCCTCCCGTGCGGCATCGATGTCCGCCTTGATGGCCAGGGCCGCGGCTTTGGCGTCGGCGGCTTCGGTGATCGGCCGGCCAATCACCAGATAATCCGCCCCTGCGGTCATCGCTTCAGCCGGCATGAGCGTGCGCTTTTGATCGCCGGCGGCACTGCCTTTCGGGCGGATTCCAGGCACGACCAGCTTCAGGCTGTCGCCAAAGTGCCGTTTCAGCGAAGAAATCTCCTTGGGCGAGCAGATGAGACCGTCAAGACCGACATCTTGTGCAAGCTCCGCGAGCCGGATCACCTGGTCACCCGCCTTGTCGGCGATTCCAACGGCCCGGAGGTCGTCATCATCCATGCTCGTCAGCACTGAGACGCCCAAGAGCCAGGGGCGGGGACCGTCGATGGCCGAAACCGCCTCGACGGCTGCCTCCAGCATCGCTTCTCCGCCTGAAAGATGAAGGGTCATCATGGCAACGCCGAGATCGCCGGCGGCGCGAACAGCACCTTTGACGGTATTGGGAATGTCGTGGAACTTCACGTCCAGGAAAACCGGAAGGCCAAGCTCGACGATCTGCCGCACGCCGGCCGGTCCATTGGCGGTGATGAATTCCAGGCCGACTTTCAGGCCGCCTACGGAGCCTGCAAGATTTCGGCCGAGGGAGAGCGCACCGTCGAGGTCGGGTCGGTCGATGGCGCAAAAGACGGGGGATGTCTGGGTCATGTCAGGCCACATGGTTGAACCCTGACCTTATATAGCAGAGCCAAGGCTCGCCGCCAGGCTCTATGCGGCTCGGCACAGGAAGGCAGGCTGCAATAAAGAGGTCTATGACGTGGTCATGCCGCCGCCGTTAGCTGGCGATTTGCTTCAGTGGCGGTGCTGGCGGAAGAGCGCGGTCTGCCTGGTAAGCCTTGGCTTCCGCGGCCTGCTGCTGCTCCTTCATCATGTTGACCTGTTTTTCGAGCGCCCAGGCTTTGCTGCGCATTTTCCGGCCTTCACGGCGTTTCTTCATGCCGCCCAGCCAGGCGCCGAGGCCGCCGAGGACGATCCCGACGGCAAGGCCGAACAGGAAGACCCAGAAAAGCTGAACCTCGATCGTCATCGGCAGGGGCCAAAGGCCCATTTCGACGATGCCGCGATTGCTGACCGAAAAGGCCCCGATCACGAGGATCCCAGCCAGACCCAGCAAAATGCGTATCATCTTGATCATTGGCTTATTCCCAGTCCCGAAGGTCGTCCCGGTCCGGCAGAGCGGCACCTTGCCGTCGTCCCGCCGCCGGTTCACGAGGTGACAGGTCTTGCATCAGCCTTTTCACATTGATTCGAGTGATAAATCCAGGAAAAGGCGTGGGCGATCGTAGTATCTCAATCCCAGGTATCGGAATGATTAAGTGCAGGACTGCTTGGTGCGGGTCAAGCCGCTTTCGCCCGTCGATGGCTGATCAGGCGCCGTTCAAACGCTCGCGAAGCTCTTTGCCGGTCTTGAAATAAGGCACAACCTTGTCGGGGACCTTCACTTCCTCACCCGTTCTCGGGTTGCGGCCGGTGCGCGCTTCCCTTTCGCGCACGGAAAAAGCGCCAAAACCGCGGAGTTCGACCCGATCCCGGCGCGCTAGCGCTTCGGTCACCTCGTCAAAGACCGTCGATACGATTTTTTCGATGTCACGCTGTGTTAGATGAGGGTTGGCGTCGGCGAGGCGTTTGATCAGGTCTGACTTTGTCATCTTGCCATCTTATCCGCTCTGACAGTTCATGAATCCATAGTAAAACTTAGTTGTCATGGACAAAGCTGCCAAAGCGTTGAGAAAACGTCAAGTTTTGGTGCGTCCCACGCGAGTGGGACGCACCCGATAAATCAGCCTTCGTTGGTCTCGGTGTCATCACCATCCTGCGATTGGCGATTCTTGATCGCCGGGCCGAGGATATCGCCAAGGCTGGCACCGCTGTCCGAGGAGCCGTATTCGGCCATGGCCTGCTTCTCGTCGGCGATTTCCAGGGCCTTCACCGACAGGGTCAGGCGGCGATTGGCGCTGTCGATATTGGTAACACGCGCATCGAGCTTGTCGCCGACCGCGAACCGGTCAGGCCGCTGCTCGCTGCGATCCCTTGCCAGTTCGGCCTTGCGGATGAAGCCAGGTGCCCCATCGCTGGTGGCCACTTCGAGGCCGCCGGTGGTCACCTCGGCGACGGTGCATGTGACGCGGTCGCCACGCTTGACCCCGGAGGTCGCGCCCTTGAACGGATCGTCGGTGAGCTGCTTGATGCCGAGAGAGATGCGCTCCTTGTCGGTGTCGATGTCGAGCACGATCGCCTTGACCACATCGCCCCGATTGTATTTGGCGACCGCTTCTTCGGCGGGCAGCTCCCAATCGAGGTCGGAAAGATGCACCATGCCGTCGATATCGTGATCGAGGCCGATGAACAGGCCGAACTCGGTGATGTTCTTGATCTCGCCTTCGACATGGGTGCCGGAGGGATAGCTGTCCTTGAAGCTGTCCCAGGGATTGTCCATGCACTGCTTGAGACCAAGGGAAATCCGGCGCTTGTCCGGATCCACCTCGAGCACCATCACCTCGACCTCTTGGCTGGTCGAGACGATCTTGCCCGGATGCACGTTCTTCTTGGTCCAGCTCATCTCGGAGACATGGACCAGTCCCTCCACGCCGGGCTCCAACTCGACGAAGGCGCCGTAGTCGGTGATGTTGGTCACACGGCCGTTGAACTTGGTGCTGACCGGGTATTTGACGTCCACACCTTCCCAGGGATCGGCTTCGAGCTGCTTCATGCCGAGTGAAATACGCTGGGTCTCGCGGTTGAAGCGGATCACCTGAACCTTGACCGACTGGCCGACGCTCAGGACTTCGGTCGGGTGGTTGACGCGGCGCCAGGAGATATCGGTCACATGGAGAAGGCCGTCCAGGCCGCCGAGATCGACGAAGGCGCCATAATCGGTGATATTCTTGACCACACCAGAGAGAATCTGCCCTTCGGACAGGGTCGCCAGCAGCTCATTGCGCTGCTCGGCACGGCTCTCTTCCAGAACGGCACGGCGCGAGACGACGATATTGCCGCGTCGCCGGTCCATTTTCAGGATAAGGAAGGGCTCGTCCTTGTTGAGCAGGGGAGAGATGTCACGGGTCGGGCGAATATCGACCTGACTGCCGGGAAGGAAGGCGACGGCACCGCCGAGATCGACGGCAAAGCCGCCCTTGACCCGGCCGAAGATGTGACCCTGGACCTTGGCGGTGTCGTTGAACGCCCGTTCCAGCTTGTTCCAGCTTTCCTCGCGTCTCGCTTTGTCGCGGGAGAGGATTGCCTCGCCATTCCTGTTCTCGAAGCGCTCGACGTAAATCTCGTAACTGTCGCCGACCTTCACCTCGACCGGATTGCCCTGGGTCGAGAATTCCTTCAAAGGAACCCGTCCCTCGGCTTTCAGTCCGACATCGACGAGGGCCTCGTCATTATCGATGGAGATCACGGTTCCGGTAACGACGGTTCCTTCGATCTTGTCTTTCTGCTGGAAGCTTTCCTCCAGCATGGCAGCGAAATCTTCGACGGGCGGTTGCTGGTCGACGGCGGTCTCGGCTAAGGTCATCAAGTTCGTCCTAGGTCCTTGCCCATCAGGGCTATCCGGCCCGAAGTCCGGCCGGGTTGGGGTTGATCGATCGTATCGGCGAGGCGTCGATGATGGTTGAACGGCAGTAATGTTCAGACGGCAACCTGCCGTCCGTTGATAAAAGCGACCGAGGCGTCAAACGCCATGTCGATCGTCTGATCGGTGGTATCAAGTACAAACGCGTCCTTTGCCGGCACCAAAGGCGCGACAGCCCGCGACTGATCGCGTGCGTCACGCTGACACAGCTCTTCCAAAACGCGGTCATATATAGCGGCGACCCCGCGTTCCTGCAACTGTTTACATCGCCTTTTCGCCCGCTGCTCGACGCTGGCGGTCACGAAGATCTTGTGGGTCGCATCGGGACGGACCACGGTACCGATGTCCCGCCCGACCAGAACGGCACCCCGGCCATCATTGCCGAACTGCCTTTGCAGCTCCAAAAGAGCGCTTCGGACCTCCGGAACGACGGCGACCTTGGACGCCGTTTGTCCGATGATCTCCGTCATCAGGGCCTTGGGGTCGAGATCGTCCGGCGTGATCGACCGCGCGGCCTGTTCCAAAAAGCCGGTATCGTCCGTCCTCCCGTCAGCCGCCAGGAGCTTCTTCGCGGTCGCCCGATAAAGAAGGCCGGTATCCAGGAACTTCAGGCCGAAATAGGCGGCCAGCATTTCGGCCAGCGTCGTCTTGCCGGAACCCGCAGGCCCGTCGATCGCGATAATGCGAGGGGACGTTTCTTTCACCATGTCGACCATTCTGTTCAGCGCAAGCATAGCATCTTCCCGTCTCTTTTCATCTCAGAGCCCGTTCGAAAAGTTATCGAGCGATTTCATAGACAAGGCCACCCAAAGGGTCGTCTTGCAGCCTACTCAGGCCGCATCATCAGTCTCGACCGATGCGCCGCATCGCTCAGCACCCTCTTCCTCACTTGATCTCGACTGCAAGACGATGAAATCATTCGATAACTTTCCAAACGGGCTCTCAGGCCGCCTCGCGGATATTAGCGCCGAGGCCGTTCATTAGGTCCTTGAAGCCGGGGAAGCCGGCCTCGACCGCCGCAGCATCGCTGACCTCGATGGGTGCTTTGGCAAGGCAGCCCAGTACCAGGAAGCAGAGTGCGATCCGGTGATCACCGGCGGCATCGATCCGGCATCCGCCCGCGGGCGGACTGCCGCCGGTT
The DNA here is from genome assembly GCA_965204405.1 of Geminicoccaceae bacterium. GTDB lineage: Bacteria > Pseudomonadota > Alphaproteobacteria > Geminicoccales > Geminicoccaceae > JANQPX01. Next base: position 1,325,880 of record CBDBEN010000004.1, on the reverse strand, counting down.
CCTTCGATAATCAGGCTATCGGCATCGATACCGGCTTTAACGCCTGCTGCAAGGAGGCCACTAGCGATCGCGTTGAAAAAATGACTTTCATCGGCCTGGCGTTCGGCGAGGCCGTTGATGCGGGTACGTCCCCTGGCCAATGCCGCCGCAATCGCGAGAAGGGGCAAGTCATCGATCATCGAGCAAGTTCTTTCGGGCGCGACGTCGATGCCGTTAAGGCCGGCATGCTCGATTTGGATCGAGGCGGCCGGTTCTCCCGACACCATTTCCGTTTCGCCAGTGCCGATCACGGCGCCCATCTCCGTCAAGCATGTGAAGAGGCCGGTTCGCCGGGGATGCTGCCCCACCTTGTCGATCCTGATGGTCGAGCCGGGACAAAGGGCCGCAGCCACGAGGAGAAAGGCTGCCAAGGATGGATCGCCTGCCACGTCGAGGTCGCGGGCGGGAAGTTCCGGCAGGCCGTCGATCATGACAGCTTGGCGCCCATCCTCCAGAGTCTCCGTGTCGACCTTGGCACCGAGATAACGAAGCATGCGCTCGGTCTGATCGGGGGATGATGAGGGCTCGATCACGGTTGTTCGTCCGGCAGCATGCAGGCCCGCAAGCAGGACAGCGGATTTGATCTCCGTCGATGCGAAGGGCTGTTCATAGGCGATTGGAATGAGCCCGGTCGTCCCGCTCACGGCAAGCGGCAACCGGTTGCCTGTTCGGGCAAGCAAGTTCGCGCCCATATCGGAAAGCGGCTTGGTGATATGCCCTATCGGCCGCTCGCGAAGCGCAGCATCACCGGTCAGAAACGTCGTGAAAGGCTGGCCTGCGAGAAGGCCGGCAAACAAGGGCAGGGAAGGGCAGGCAACGCTGAGATCCAACGGCCCGTCCGGTTCTGAAAGACCGCCGACGCCCACGCCTTGGACCAGCCAGCCGCCATCCCCGGCGCGTTCGATCTCGACGCCGAGTGCGCGAAGGGCCCGAAGGGCCGCGATCATGCTCCGGTTTTCCAGGAGACCATTGATCCGGACCTCGCCTACCGTCATTGCCGCCAGCGTCACGGCTCCGAGCGACAAGGCTTCGCTTCCGGGCAGCTTCGCCGTGCCTCGAAGAGCGCCGGCCGGCATCGACTTGAGTTGCACCTTGTCGCTCCGCTCCGAACAGGTGTGGCTTCCGGGTCCAAAATGGGAAAATTCGAAAACAAGCTCCTGGATCATTGAAATTGCTTTTGACAGTTCCGGCTGATCATGGCAATCGCTTCTCCCTCTAAAGACATCCGGAGAATAGGAGTTCTATGTGGCCAAGGCCGAGTGGGGGACCAAAAGGGTCTGTTTGAATTGCAGCGTGCGTTTTTACGACATGCTCCGCGATCCAATTCTCTGTCCGGCGTGTGAAACGCCGTTCGACCCGACTGCAAATTTGAAAACGCGGCGCAGCCGTGTCGCAACCAAGGCGGCGACTGCCGATAAGGTGTCGAAGAAAGCTGCTGTGGAGGAGGAGGAAGAAGAAGTCGAAGCTGAGGTTGAGGATGCCGACGCTGATGCCGAAGAGACACCGCTTGAAGACGATGTCGTCGAGGATGCCGAAACCGATGATGACGAAGAGAGCGAAAGCGCCATCGAGGACGTTTCGGAGCTTGGTGATGACGATGTCAGCGATGTGATCGACGTCGAAGGCGAGGTTGACGAGGAAACCACATGATCGGGGCCGTTTTTGGCCTTGCCAAGTCGGACGTCTTGTCCTAACTCATCACTCCTGACCCGCGCTTTTTAGAGGCGCGCGTCGCCCTTGTGGGGGGCCATAGCTCAGTTGGGAGAGCGCTTGAATGGCATTCAAGAGGTCGTCGGTTCGATTCCGATTGGCTCCACCACCACCTTCTTCGTAGCTTTGTCGGTTTGAGTGGGCTTTGTCGCGCTTTCTAGAAAAGTGAGCGAAGGATCAGCAGGAAGATGGCGGGCAAGCCGAAGCTTATGAGCCCGAAAAGGGCAATGGCAGGCCACTGATCACCGGTACTGCTCATCACCATCCATAAGACCAGCCCGAAGACGATCAGCATGACCAGCGCATAGCGTGTTGCGCGGGGGCTGACCGCCAGGATGAAGGCGGTCAAAATCAGTGTGCCGATGGCGATCATGGCTCCAAGGCTGATTTTCTGAAACGCCGTCGACACGTCAGGCGCTTCCCCAAGAGTGCCGAGGGCGGCGTTCAATCCCAGAAAAACCGCGAGCACCAATAGCCCGAGAAGCGCCAGCTCGGTTATCGCGGCGCCGATGGTGTTCACGATGCAGGGAAGATGCTCTCCCCTGGCTACCGGCTCGATCGGGCGCAGCGCTTCGCGCTGTTCCCTTATGCGCCGAAATGTGGCCGGTAAACGAAGAATGAACACCATGAGCGCCAGAAAAAAGGTCGCCCAAAAAAAGTACACAATAAATACGTTCTTTATTCTGAGGGTGCAGATGCACGACTTGAGCAAACATCAAGATAGAAGTCCGGTTTTCTAGCGGACAATTGGTATGTTGGCGAGTAAAAAAGTGTGAATACTTAATTTACGTAAAATAAATATAAATATACTCGCCATATTGTTTTTAATTATGTTGATTTATTGACCAAAAATTGTTCTTAAAACTATGCTAATTGTACTGTAAGTTGGTTCTTAATCGTCAGCTGGCTCGTCGAGGCCGAACAATCATGTGTTTTGGCTGATTGTTGTTGTAAAAATATAAGTAAATCAAAGAGTTGATGAAAATTTAGATCGGGCGTATCCCGTCGGTTCATGTTGAATCTATCGGAGCGGCTTCCAAGAGCGAATGTCTATTCTCTCCCGATAACCTCTCTCTCTTTGTCGGGCTGGCGCCGTAAGCTTGGTAAGCGACTGAGCTGGAGAGATCGAACGAGCTTCGACGTCAGGACACAATTGGACTGGATCATTCAATCGACTAGCGAGTGAATGGTCGCAGAAATCGCTAGAACGTTTCCGATTGAGGTTTACGCGGTGCCATCCCTCTCTTCCGCCAACCACCCGATATGGTCAGTACGTTGGGGAGGTTGGGCATGGGAGAGAGACGGATCGAGCTGTTCCGGGAATGCGCTGGTGTCCTGACCGCGACGTTCGTTCGATGAGCCGCCGCTGGCTCTGCCGTCGGAACAACCGCTCTTCATCATTTCTTCATGAACGAGCGTCAGGATGGTTTTCCTGGTCCATGAGATCCTGGAAATCCGCCCGCCCGCCGGGAACAGAGGGCGAGGCTCGGATTTCCAGGATCTCATGGACCAAAGTCTGTTCTAAACCGGTTGGGTTAACCTCTGGTTAACCCGGTGAGATCGAACGAACGTCGCGATCGGGACACTAATATCTTATAGCTCGTCACTCTTATGCTTCAATCCAAAGGAAATCCTTCGATCGGCATGAGCTACTAGAGAGCCATAATCAGGCTGTTCATCGAACCATTGCCATTGAATAGATTATACTGACCTTCATCCACCTTATAGACGGTCATGCAGTTTTCTTCGCCGTCCATGAGGGTTTGCCAGGTGATGCAGTTGGCATTGCCTTCGATCTTCCAGGAGCCGGTATCGCTACCGCTGCCGTCCGGGCCCTTCCAGCGAATATTGGCAACTCCCGATCTGTCGAACTTCGCCCGCCATTTACGGCCGTCAGGCGAGATGCCGTCCAGCTCCTTGCCGGCGAACAGGGCATAAAGCAGCTCGGTATCAAGCTGACGAATAGTGCTGTCATGAGCCGGCTGCGCCTTCTTGTTCTGCACCGTGGTCGTCGTGGTCGCCGTGATTTCAGGCAGCTCCTCGGATCCGCCACCACCGCCGCCGCCACACGCCGCCAAGAGCGTTGACAAAGCGAGCGCGGCAACAGGCCAGGACTTGCGGCTCGTGATCATGGTGGCATTTCCTCTTCGTTCTTGATTGAGAGGCCGTTTCCTGCCGGCAACTCTTCTTGAGGCGGGGTGATCCGCATCGGCAGAAGCTAGCCGGATGGACCTCAGCAGCTAGATTGGCTCCAATTTGAAATCTTTTTAGCAGCGGCTCGGCCATTGAGCTAGAGGACTGCGCCTGATTTCGTAAACGCCGGCACCCTCGTATATCATCTCGAAACCCTACATTGGCTGCGTCTCGGGCGGGAACTTGTAGGTTTTGAATTGCTCGCGAAGGGTGGTTTTCTGAATTTTCCCCGTGGCGGTATGCGGCAGCTCGTCGACGAAAACGACGTCGTTCGGAAGCCACCATTTGACGACCTTGTCCTTCAGATAGTCCAGGATATCCTCGCGCTCGACCGCCTCGCCGTCGCGCCTGACGATAATGAGAAGCGGTCGTTCATCCCATTTGGGGTGGTGAATGCCGATCACGGCAGCCTCAACAACCGCGGGATGGCCGACGGCTATATTCTCGAGATCGATCGAGCTGATCCACTCACCCCCTGACTTGATGACATCCTTGGCGCGGTCGGTGATCTGCAAGAACCCCTCGTCATCGATGGTCGCAATGTCACCGGTTGAAAACCAGCCCTCCTCGTCAAATGCCAGGGCGCTTGCGTCCTCGTCGTTGAAATAGCCCGATGTGATCCAAGGGCCTCGCACCATCAAGATGCCGGAAGCCTTGCCGTCATGAGGGAGGCGCTGGCCCTGATCGTCGACGATCTTCACCTCGACACCGAAGAGCGGGCGTCCCTGTTTCACCTTGAGCTGATGGCGTTCGGACTTGGTGAGAGACGCATGCGCTGCCCCAAGCTTGCCGACGGCGCCGACCGGACTCATCTCCGTCATGCCCCAGCCATGCAGCACCTCGACATCATGATCGTTCTCGAAGCGCTCGATCATGGAAAGCGGTGCCGCCGAACCGCCAATCACCACCCTTTTCAGGTTGTCGAGCTTGACCCCTTCCTTGGCGCAGTGATCCAGAAGGCCGGCCCAAATCGTGGGCACGCCTGCCGACAGCGTCACCTGCTCCCGATCCATCAGCGCGTAAAGGCTGGCACCATCGAGACGGGGGCCGGGCATGACCAGTTTGGTTCCGCTCATCGGGCAGGCATAAGGCGTGCCCCAGGCGTTGACATGGAACATCGGCACCACCGGCAGCAGCGTTTCGTCCGCGCTCAGGCCAAGCGCGCTGGGCAGGGAGATGGCGAAGCTGTGCAGCACCGTGGAGCGGTGATGATAGAGAACCCCCTTGGGATGACCGGTGGTGCCGGAGGTGTAGCAAAGCCCCGATGCCGTGGTCTCATCGAAGGTTGGCCAGGTCAGATCGTCCGGCTGCTCGGCGAGCACGTCCTCATAGGCAAGGGCACTGCCGTTCGCTTCCGCCGGCATCGCCTCCCTCGAGGCCAGGAGCACGACATGCTCCAGGGACGGCATATTAGGCGCCAGCTTTTCGACCAGAGGCATGAACATTGGATCGGTGAACAGCACCCGGTCCTTGGCATGGTTTACGATATAGATGATCTGGTCGGCGAAGAGGCGCGGGTTGATGGTGTGGCAGACCGCACCTATGCCCGAGACGCCGTAATAGATCTCGAGATGCCGATGATCGTTCCAGGCGAGGGTGGCGATACGGTCACCGGGCTTGATGGCGAAGCGCGTGGTCAATGCGTTCGCGAGCTGCTTTGCCCGGCGGCCGATGCCCTGATAAGTGATCCGATGGTCCGGCTGATCGGCCGTAACCGAGGTGATTTCGGTCTTGCCGTAATAGTCGACCGCATGGTCGAGCAAAGACGAGATTAGGAGCGGCCGCTCCATCATCATGCCCTTCATCGTCACCTCCCCGGATAAGTATCAATGCCAGCTCGATAAGGCGTGTGCCGCGATGATAGCAGCCAGGCGCGGATCTTTGGACCGTTGATCGAGGCCATCTGCCGCCCTGGCATCCGCTCCGGAAGGCACGTATATTTTGTCGCGTTGCGCTCTCCTCTGGCCTTGATAGGGTTCGGCCAGCACAGCGTTGGGATCGGCATGCGGCGTTCTGAGGCCTTTCGACGGATCGCTCGTCTTGTTGTGGTGGCACTCCTGGCCCAGTCTTGGCTCGGCCAATGGGCGACCGCCGCAGCGGCACGACAGCTTGATGCCGTCGTGATCTGCACCGGCACAGGCTTCAAGATCGTCGGCCTGCAAGATGATCTTGGCCCTCTTGGCGCATCATCGGATGAGCAGCCGACCCATGACACCAACGTCCTGGATTGCACATCCTGCCTCGTCAAGACACTCAGCCAGCTGCGCGCCGAGAATGTGGCTGTTTGGGTGCACCGATATGCCGAGGCGGCCGAAAGACTGGCGGTTACCTGCCGGCCGGCGGCGCACCGGCTGCGCCATAGCCCCCTTCAATCACGAGCACCGCCGGTCGTCTAGCAAACTGTCCAATGGTGTTGCCGAACATCCGGTATTTTGGTGTGGCTATCCACGGTCACCTTGCCGGTCTCCGGCACCTTGTTTGCGCCCGACACCGCCGTCTACGGCGATCTCTCGTGAAAGGATCAGCGCGGCACCGCCGTGATCCGATCTTGAAGGATACAGACAATGAAACATTTTCTTGCCACCGCCTGCTTAACCCTCACCTTGGCGGCAAGCGCCCTTGCCGGCGATGCCGGGATGGCCAAGGTTGGCGACATCATGATCCATGAAAGCTGGGCACGCGCCTCGCTCGGCAGTGCCCCCAACAGTGCCGCCTATATGACCCTGATGACCCATGGTGACGCTGCGGACAAGCTGATCGGCGTCGCGACACCGGTCGCCGAGAAGGCCGAGCTGCATAACCACATCATGGAGGGCGATATCGCCAAGATGCGCCCCGTCGAGGCGATCGACGTCAACCCCGACGAGCCGGTGACGCTCGAGCCGGGCGGTTTCCATGTGATGCTCATCGGGCTGAAGGAGAAGCTGAAGGAAGGTGAGGCCTTACCGCTCACCCTGACCTTTGAAAAGGCGGGCGAGGTGACCGTTGATGTGCCGATCCTTGGAGTGAAAGGAAGCATGAAGCATGGCGAGGCGCATAAGCACGGAAGCTGATACTAGGCCATGCGATCGAGAGCGTGGGTGGCCATGGCTACCCGTAATCTCAGCGAAGGAGGCATCGAAAATGAACATCTTATCATCCAGACGCGACCTTGTTCTCCCGTTGATCGTCGCGCTGATCATGGTGGCCGGCATCGGTTTTGTCGCACTGCGCATGCTGCCGGGAGAACAGGGGACAACGGCCAGTGCTGTGCCGATCGGTGGCCCGTTCACCCTCACCAACCATCTGAACGAGCCGGTCACCGAGAAGACATTCGCCGGGAAGCACATGCTGATCTATTTCGGCTACAGTTTCTGTCCCGACATTTGCCCGACAAGCCTTCAGACCATGGCTGCTGCCTATGATCTGCTGACCGCCGAGGAAAAGGCCGGCCTTTCGCCGATCTACATCACCGTCGACCCGGAGCGCGATACGGTGGAGGCGATCGCGGAATATGTCGCTCTGTTCCATGAGGATATGGTCGGCCTTACCGGCACGCTCGATCAGGTCAAGGCCGCCGCCAAAGCCTACCGGGTCTATTTTGCCAAGAATGCCGTCGAGGAGGGATCGGACGACTATTTCGTCGACCATTCGTCGTTCTACTACCTCATGGGACCGGACGGGCGGTATGTGAAGCATTTCGGCCATGACGCGACCGAGGAAAAAATGGCCGAGGGTATACAGGCGGCGCTTTGATCGTGGTCTGGCCACATCGTTGACGTCATGCAGAGTTCCGCAAGCAGGCATGACACAAAGGCGTTGTTCCGACAAAGTAGGTTTTGACCTGCCCCATCCCGCTCCCCCGCCCAACCACCCGGTATGGGCGGGAGAGCGGGATGGGGCGGATGCTAGGCGGCTTGGCGTTACATCCCTTGTCGAAGGGGCCCTATGATGTGGTCATGGGCTTAAAGCTTGCTGCTGAAGAAACCGGTAATCTTTTTGCCCCAGCCTTCGACCTTCGCTTCCGCCTTGTCGATCATGGCGCCGGCTTTGGGGTAACGGGTCCGGAATCGATCCAGGAGCCGTTCGGCCCAGGGCGCCGTCTTGGCGAGGATGATCAGGCCGATGGCCAGGAATAGAAAGCCCTGGAGAATGGGCAGGACCATGCCGAGCAGACCGAGCACCAGGAACAGATAGCCGGTCGCCTGCAGCAGAATCGTCTTCATGAAGGTCGTGCCAGCTTCAGCCATTCTACCTCGCTCAACATGGTTACCCCAAGGTCGGACGCCTTCTTGGCCTTCGAGCCGGCATCGGCGCCGATCACCACATAGTCGGTCTTCGCCGAGACCGACCCCGCCACTTTTGCTCCCATCGCCTCGGCTGTCGCTTTCGCCTCGGCCCGGGTCATCTCCTCGAGCGATCCTGTAAAGACCACGGTCTTGCCGGCGAGGGGCTGGGCGGCGGCGTCCGCAACCGGCAGCGGTTCCGCCTCGACCAGGCCGGCAAGGTCACCGAGCACATCGAGATTATGTGCCTCCTTGAAAAATTCGATCAAGGCATCGGCCACTTTCGGCCCGACGCCGTCGATGTTTTCAAGTTCCGTGAGTGCTTCTTCGTCACCGGTCGCTGCTGCGCACATGGCGCTTCGCCAAGCATCAATCGTGCCGTAGTGGCGCGCCAGCAGGCGACCGTTGGTCTCACCGATGAAACGGATGCCGAGCGCATTGATGAAGCGGTCGAACCCGATCTTTCGGCGGTCAGCAACCGCCTGCTTGAGGTTCTCGACCTTTTTCTCTTTCCATCCCGGCAGGGCTTCAAGCGCGGCGAGTTTTTCGTCATCTTCGACAAGCCGGAAAATGTCGCCAGGTCCGGCAATCAACCCGGCTTCCAGGAGCTGTGGCACCTGTTTCCTGCCGATGCCCTCGATGTCGAACGCGTCGCGGCCGACGAAATGGCGAAGCCGCTCGATGAGCTGTGCCGGGCAGATCAGCCCGCCCGTGCAGCGGCGGACCGCCTCGCCCTCCGGCCTGACCGCGAGACTGCCGCAGACGGGGCAACGATCCGGGAAAACAAAGGGCTGGCTGCCCTCAGCCCGCTTGCTCAGATCGACGTCCACCACCTGCGGAATGACGTCGCCGGCCCGCTGGATGGTCACGGTATCGTTGATGCGGATGTCCTTGGTTTCGATATAGTCCTGGTTATGCAAGGTCGCGCGTGCGACCACCACGCCGCCAACAGTGACCGGCTCCAGATTGGCGACCGGCGTCAGCGCACCTGTCCGTCCCACCTGGATGGTGATGTCGTTGATTTGCGTGGTTGCCTGCTCGGCCGCAAATTTATGGGCGATCGCCCAGCGCGGCGCCCGTCCGACAAAGCCCAGGCGCCGCTGCAGATCGATGCGGTCGATCTTCAGCACCACCCCATCGATATCATAAGCGAGCGTGTGGCGTTGTTCATCGACTTGCCTGTGATAATCACCGAGGTCGGCGACCGACCTGCAGTGTTTGGTCAGCGGGTTGACCTGGAAGCCATAGGCTCGGAGCCGGTCGAGAAAGCCGTGATAGCTGCCGTCGATAGTGGGCTCCGCTTCCCCCCAGCTATAGGCAAAAAAGCGAAGGGACCGGCTTGCGGTGATTTTCGGATCAAGCTGGCGAAGGGACCCGGCTGCGGAATTCCGGGGATTGGCGAAGGGCGGCTCGTCCGCGGCGATGCGGCGCTCGTTGAGCTTCGCGAACTCGTCCCGGGTCATGTAGACCTCGCCGCGCACTTCCAGAACGGCGGGAAGGTCCTCGCCCACGAGATGCTGGGGAATGTCGTGGATCGTGCGCAGATTTTGGGTGATGTCCTCGCCGACACTGCCGTCGCCTCGGGTCGCTCCTTGCACGAAAAGGCCGTTCTCATAGCGTAGCGAGGCGGAAAGCCCGTCGATCTTGGGCTCTGCCACCAGATCGATCGGCTCGTCCTCAGCGAAATTCAGGAACCGGCGCACGCGCTTTAGAAACTCTGCGACATCCTCATCGTTCATCGCATTGTCGAGGGACAGCATCGGTGCTCGATGGGTGACCTTTTCAAAGCCCGTCGCCGGCTCGGCGCCAACCCGGTGCGAGGGGCTGTCCGGCCGGATCAAGTCGGGGAAGGCTGCCTCGATCGCCTGGTTGCGGCGGCGCAGCAGGTCATAGTCGCCATCGGAAATCTCGGGCGTGTCCTGCTGGTGATACAGCCGGTCATGGCGGGCGATCTCTTTGGCAAGGAATGCCAATTCCTCGGCAGCATCCTCCATCGTCATCTCGTCAACGCTGCGGTCCGTGACCGCCATCAGGCTGACTTCCTAATCAGGCTGTCGGCGGCTGCGCGGGCAGCATCGGTGATCTCCGCGCCGGCCAGCATGCGCGCAATCTCCTCCCGCCTTTCTTCCGGTGTCAGATTGGTCACGGATACGTTTGCCCTGCCGCGGGTTGCGGCCTTCTCGACACGGAGATGCTGGCCGGCGCGCGCGGCGACCTGGGGGGCGTGGGTGACCACAAGAACCTGGGCACAGTCGCCGAGGCGCTGCAGCCGATCGCCGATCGCATCCGCCGTAGCGCCGCCGACGCCGCTGTCCACCTCGTCGAAAATCAGGGACGGCAGGGCTTCGGTCATGGCCAGCGCCACCTTGAGCGCCAGCATCAAACGGGCAAGCTCACCGCCGGATGCGATCTTGCCGAGCGGACCCGGTTTCTGGCCAGGATTGGTGGCAACTTCGAACTGCACCCGCTCCGCGCCATTCTCGGAAAAGTCCGCCTCATCGAGCCCGACCAGGCGTATCTCGAACCGGGCTTTGTCAAGCTTGAGCGGCGGCAGCTCCTTCATCACCGCCTTACCCAGCGCATCTGCGGCCTTGGCACGCCCGGCGCTGAGTTTTTCCGCCTGCTTGACGAACGCCTCTCTTGCGGTTTGCGCGGCCGCTCGGGCTGCGGTCACATGCTGGTCGCCCGCATCGATCCGCTCCAGCCGTAGCGCAGTCTGATCGCGAAAGGCCGGAAGCTCGTCCACTTGCAGCTTGTGCTTGCGCGCGGCCCCGCGAAGGGCGAACAACCGTTCCTCGATATCTTCCAGACGATCCTCGCCGGCAGCCAGTGCCTGACCTGCCTCTTCAAGCGCTGAGGTCGCCTCGTCCATCTCCACCCGAAGGCGATCCAAGGCGGCCGCCGCCGGTTCCAGGACGTCGCCTGCAGTCTCCACCACCCGCTCGATCGAACGCTGCGCTTTGCCCAGCCGCCCGGACAGGCCGCCATCGCCGGCAAGGGCCGAGAGCGCCTCGTCAACGGCACCGATCAGCTTTTCCCGGTTCATCAGGCGCGCGCGCGTCTCGGCGAGGCGATCCTCCTCGCCTTGTTCAGGGGCAAGCTCGTCGAGCTCGCTCAGGATATGGCGCCAATAGTCGACATCGGTCGCTGCTTTGCTGACTTCGTCCTCAATTGCCACAAGCGCCTGCTCGGCGTCTCGCCACTCACCGAATGCCGATTTGACCTTGGCCCTCCGCGGCCCGAGGCGTCCATAAGCATCCACCAACCCTCTTTGCGTCACGGGATCCAGCAACCCCTGCTGGTCATGCTGGCCATGGACCTCGACCAGCATCTGCCCCAATCGCTTGAGCAGCGCATTGCCCACGGGCTGGTCATTGATGAATGCGCGTGACCGTCCGTCCCGGCCGAGGGTTCGCCGCACCAAGAGTAGTTCGTCGGTCTCGATGCCGTGCTCATCCAGGAGTGCGGAAACGGCCTCGGCGTCTGCCAGCTGAAATGCGGCGCTTACCGAGCCCTGGCCGGCACCGTCACGCACCAGCCCCCGATCCGCTCTGCCGCCGAGAGCAAGGCCCAGGCTGTCGAGCAGAATGGACTTGCCCGCACCGGTCTCGCCGGTCAGCACGCAGAGCCCCCGATCGAGCTCGAGGTCCAGGCGCTCGATCAAAACGATGTCGCGTATGGACAGGCTGGTCAGCACAGGCCGCCAGCTCCCTTCAGCTCGGGCCGGTTTGGGCGTCCGCTGGAGGCTCGACCAAGACGCCTCCTTCAGGAGCCTTAATAGTGCCCGGCTTTTTCTTCCTGGCAATGTTTCCAGGAGCAGGTGCTGGCAGGTCCCCGTCTTTGGCCAGGAGGGCATAGCTGTCCCGATACCAGGGACTGCCCGGATAGTTGTGACCGAGTACGGCTGCTGCCTTCACCGCTTCCTCGCGGATGCCGAGTGCCAGGTAGGTCTCCGTCAAGCGATGCAGGGCTTCCTCGATCTGCGTGGTGGTCTGGTATTGGTCGACCACCGAGCGAAATCGGTTAGCTGCGGCCACATACTTGCCCTGGCGCTGATAGTAACGGCCGATTTCCAGCTCTTTGCCCGCGAGATGATCCTGGGCAAGCTCGGCCTTCAATTGAGCGTCGCGACCATAGGTGCTTTCCGGGAACCGCCTGATCAGCTCTTCGAATGCCCCATAGGCAAGGGCGGTCATCTTCTGATCACGACCGATATCGGAGATCTGGTCGTAATAGGATATGCCGATCAGGTAATAGGCATAAGCCACGTCCTTGTGCCCGGGATGCAGATCGATGAAACGCCGGGCCGCACCGATCGCCTGGTCATAGTCGTTGGCTTTGTAGAAAGCGAACGCAGCCATGACCTGGCCGCGGGTCGCCCATTGCGAATAGGGGTGCTGGCGCTCCACTTCTTGAAACGCCGCGGCTGCCCGCGTGTTGTTGCCGTTCTGCAGCTCATCCAGGGCTTCGTTGTAAAGATCATTGACCGGGCGCTCGACATAAGCGTCGTCTTCCGAACCGCCGACACTGCAAGCACTGAGCACAAGCGTTAGGGCGACAAAGCCCGCCCGCCCGAGACCACCACGATTTTCTATCAATCATCCGCTCCCATTGGACCGGTGCAACCATCGAAATAGTCGGGCTGGCTGTCAAGCCAAAGCGCACATAGACAGGAGAAGAATTGCTCGATAATAACCTCGGCGGTAGCAAGGCATAGAGGCCCGAACCAACCTATTCCCTCATTCAGCTATCTGAAAGTGCATCGGATGGCTGAAGCGATGACCGCACTGGAATCGAACGACTCTAACCTGAATCAATCGCAGGGTTTGGCTTCCAGGAGAAAGGGTGAGGTCTGCGATGCAGACTTTCTTTTCTCGCTAAGCGCCTGCCGCCTTCCGCAGGGGTTCCGCCGGCTCATCCGCATGGGGATCATCGACCAGTCGCCAAGCGGTGGGGTCCGCGAACAGGGCACGCAACAACTTGTTGTGCATCGCATGGCCGGCGCAGCTGCCGGTGAAGCGGCCGATGATCGGGCCGCCGGCGAGATAGAGATCGCCGATGCAATCCAGCACCTTGTGACGGACGAACTCGTCCTCGAAGCGCAGACCTTCTTCGTTCAGCACCTTGTCCTGGCTGACCACGACCGCATTCTTGAGCGAACCGCCAAGCGCCAGGCCGCGAGACCAGAGCTCTTCCACCCGTTCGGCGAAACCGAAGGTCCTCGCCCCTGAGATGTCGCTTTTGAAGCGCTCGGTCGTCAGCCCGAAGTTCATCGACTGGTTCTTGATTACGGGATGTTCGAACTCGATGCGACAATCGATGATGAACCGGTCATCATCCTCATCGCCACGGATCGGCTCAAGCCGCGCGCTCTTGCCATGAGCGGTGACGGTAACCGGCTTCAGAACCTCGATCCACTGCCTCGGCGCCTCCTGCTCAACGATCCCGGCGCATTCGATCAGGAAGACGAAGGGCTTGGAGCTGCCATCCATGATCGGCACCTCAGGTCCATCCACCAGGATCCTTGCATTATCGATCTCAAGCGCTGCCAGGGCGGCCATCAGATGCTCGATCGTGCTGATCCTGCCGTCGCCGGCCTTGCCGATCGCCGTGCACATGGTGGTGTCGCAGACCTGGTCGAAAAGGGCTGGAACGGGTTGCTGATCGGGCCGGTCCGTGCGCACGAACTGGATGCCGCTGCCGGGACTGGCGGGATGAAGCGACAAAGCGACCTTGGCACCGGAATGAAGACCCGTTCCGACGCAGCCGATCGAGCTGCGCAATGTCCGCTGCTTCCTGCCGTGGCTTCGGCTGCGCTCGGATTGTCCCCGATGTACCTGTTGGGTGGACACCTTCAACTCCTGCAATCAACTCCGCGAGAAATAAGGACTTCGCGAATCGGTTCTGAAGGGAGAAAACCTTCATAGCGACATGTAACAACCCGCTATGGAGGCCACAAATCACAGTTGGTGTCAGTTTGTTACAAAACTGTAATGAAGCCGGACGGTGGAAGGAGACAATTTCTATTTATTGCGGGTCGATAAGACGATCAGCGGACCCGACCCAGCCCTCTCCGTCCGCCACCGGCTTTTTTCAAGCCTGTTCAGGCGGCGGAGAGGGCTGGTATCGAACGTCTCTTCATCGAGCCCCGACTCCATACATGCCGGCATCGTCACAGTGTCCCGATGGCGGCACCTTGTTCCTTTGGTCCAGCATTGGCTCTTGCAGGCCTATCCGACCAATAAGCCCAAGCCGATGCTCTAGCGCCTAAGGAAAGTCGGGATATCGTATAGGTCCTCGCCTTGAGCTGCTGGCCTGCGCTCGTCCGGCTCAGCACCCGCCATGGCGGGTTCAGGTTGAGCTTCGATATGCTCCTGACGCTGCCGGGCGAAGCTTTGGGTGACGCGCTCGAACAAGCTCGGCGGCCGCGACAGATCCCGAGCCGGCGTCTTGGTGCTCCCCCAGTCCCCTTGATCGTCTTGGGCACTGGCCTGAGGACCGCTCTGCGGAGGATTGGGCTGGCGGGGTGGTGCGAAGCTTGGTGCGGGCCGCCTTCCCGACGCAATGAATTCGCCGGTCTGCTGGGGCTGGGGACGGTTGAAGCCCGATGCGCTGCGTGACAGGCCCGGCGTTCCCAGCGACATCGAAGGCTGCGCCGTGCCGACCTGATCCGGTGAGAAACCGCCGTCTGCCGGCGTGGCCTTGACCGAACTCGCTTCGGACTGAGCCTTGGCTGGTTCGTTGCCGGGTGCCGGCTGCCCTTGCGGCCGCAGTCTGAACGTCGGCGCTGCTGCATTCTGCGGCTGAGCCGCTTCCTGACTGATGCCGTAGGCCGGCTGTTCGCCCGCATCAATGCCCGTCGCCACCACCGAGACGCGCATCTGGCCTTCCATGCTCTCGTCCATGGTCGAACCGACAATGATGTTGGCCTCGGGATCGACTTCCTCGCGCACACGATTGGCGGCTTCGTCGACCTCGAACAAAGTCATGTCCATGCCGCCGGTGATGTTGATGAGCACGCCGCGCGCACCCTTCATCGACACCTCGTCAAGGAGCGGGTTGGAAATCGCCGCTTCCGCCGCTTCCACTGCCCGGCGCTCGCCGTCGGCTTCGCCCGTGCCCATCATCGCCTTGCCCATCTCGCTCATCACGGTGCGAATATCGGCGAAGTCGAGATTGATCAGGCCCGGCATGACCATCAGGTCGGTGACACCGCGGACACCCATATGCAGCACATTGTCGGCGAGCTTGAAGGCATCCGCAAAGGTTGTGCGTTCATTGGCGAGCCTGAACAGGTTCTGGTTCGGGATCACCAAAAGCGTGTCGACATATTGCTGCAGCTCGGCAAGGCCACCCTCGGCGACCCGCATGCGATGGGTCCCCTCGAAGTGGAACGGCTTGGTCACCACGCCCACGGTCAGGATGCCCTGTTCGCGCACAGCTCGGGCGATAACGGGTGCGGCTCCGGTGCCTGTGCCGCCGCCCATGCCGGCGGTGATGAACACCATGTGGCTGCCGTTGAGCTGATCGAGCAGTTCCTCGATCGCCTCTTCGGCTGATGCCCTGCCGATTTCAGGCCGAGCCCCGGCACCCAACCCCTGGGTGATGGTGTTGCCGAGCTGGATTCGACGCTCGGTCAGGCATTGATGCAAGGACTGTGCATCGGTGTTGCAAGCAACGAACTCGACCCCCTCAAGGTGAGAGGTGATCATATTGTTCACCGCATTGGTTCCGGCGCCGCCAACCCCGACCACGGTAATCCGCGGCCTGAGCTCATGCGTCACCGGCATGCTCAAATTAATGGTCATTCCTTCCTAACTCCTCCTCCGTTATGGCTCCTTCCCAAGAGCCCCTTACTCCTGAACACGGCCGTTTTCGGCTCTCGCTCAGAAGTTCTCCTTCAACCACTGGCCAAGTTTGGCCAGCTTCGCCGTCAGAGGTGGTGTCGGCCTAGGTGATCGATAGGTCAAACCACCATCATCCCGCCCCGTCCAAAGCAGCAAACCGGCTGCCGTGGTTGCGGCGGAAAGATCGTCGAATTGTGCCCTTCCATGCATCGGCCGCGCCCTTCCCAAGCGCGTCGGCATGTCGAACACTTCTTCTGCCGTCTCAATCGTCCCCTCTAGTTGACTGCCGCCACCGGTCAGCACCAAACGTCGACCGGCCAATGGCGGCATGCGATCGCCAAGCTTCTCGCGTACCAGATGAAAAATTTCTTCGACCCTGGGCCTGATGATTTCCGTCAACTTGGCCCTCGTTACGATTTGCGAGGGCGGCGCCGTCGGGTCGCCAATACCAGGAACCTCGATTCTTTCATGACTGTCGCCAGCATGTTCGAGTGCGCTACCGTAAAGCGTCTTAAGACGCTCTGCCTGATCACGCCCGATTGAAAGACCGAAGGCCAAGTCCTGAGTGACATGATGTGCGCCGAGCGGCAAGCTCAAAATTTCCTGGAGCTTGCCGCCGCTGAACCGAGCAGCGCTGGTGACCCCGCCGCCAAGATCCAAAACCAGGGCGCCGAGCGCCCGTTCTTCCTCGGAAAGTGAGGCAATGCCTGCTGCATAGGCGTTGGCGACAACGCCGACGACCTCAAGATGGCACCGCTCAACGGCTGCGACCAAATTGTGCAGGGGGGCTGCTGCGACATTGACTAGATGAGCCTCGACCGAGAGGCGCCGGCCGATCATGCCGCGGGGGTCCTTGAGGGCCTGACCGCCGTCGAGAGTCATTTCGAGGGGAAGCGCGTGCAGACATTCCTGCTCGGTTTCCCGCAGCCGGTTCTCGGCTTCGCTCAGGGCGCGAGTCAGATCAGCGGTTGCCACCGCCCGTCCGCCCAAGTCGATATCGACCACGGTCCGCGCCGATGACGGCCTGCCGGCGGTGACGCCAAGGACCACCTCGCGAAGGGTTTCGCCGGCCTGCTGCTCGGCCTCATGCACCACTGCCAAAATGGAGGCTTCGACCGCCTCGACATCGACGATCTCGCCAGCTTTCAGGCCTTCGGCAAGCTGATAGCTCGCTCCCAGCAGTTCAAGCTCATTCCCGGAACCGTTCCGGCCGATGAGGCAGCACATCTTGGTGCTGCCGATATCCAGCACGCCGATCGCGTCCTGACTGACGAAGGGGCGTTCGTCACTGCCTTTGAGCGCGATCACACCGGCGTCGGTCATGCTCGCTGATCCCCAAAGACGGTACGGTCCAGTTTCAGCCGCATCCGGTCCGGTGCCTGGCGGAGATCGATGACCAGCAAGGCGCGGTCCAGGAGGTTCTTTTCCCGCTCTGTCCTGGCCAGAAAACGCCAGGCGGCAAGCGGTGCGTTCTCCGGCAGCAGCACGTCGATCTTGTTGTCCAGACGCAGCGTCCAGCGTCGATTGCCGACCCAGGTTGCTGCCTTCACCCGTGCCGACAATTCGGGTTCGGCCTTCAGCATGTGAAAGAGATCGACCGCGTGGTCCGGTGCGTTGTCACCGACCAGGACGCGAAGCTTGCTGAAGCGCCTGCCGACGTCATCGGTGTTCAAGTCGGAGATGATCACCCCGCCAGCCCCGTCGATCAGGGAGAAACTGCCGCCGTTTTGCCAAAGCGCCAAAGGCTTGTGTTCTTCCAGGCGCACCTTGATCGTATCCGGCAGAAGACGCCCGACACTCGCCTTGGCGACCCAGGGAAGCGCTTCGAGGCGAACCTTTGCCGCGTCGGTATCGATGCCGAGGATCGGCTGCCCGACGGCAATATCGAGCTGCCCTTCCAGCAAATCCCGAGCGGTATGGCGTCGGCCGTCGGCATACACCGCCTTGACCTGCAGTCCGGCATTGCCGGTAAAGTCGAGGGCCTTGGCGGTGAGATCGGTGGATACGGCATAGACGGTGCCGGACCAGCCGAGCCAAGCGCCCGTTGCCAGGCCTCCAAGCAGGCCGGCGGCCAGGCCGGAGAGGTGCACCACAGGCCAGTACCAGCGCGGCCGAAGGGGCGTGCGGGTGCAGGTGCTGTTGCGCTTGGCCGTCAGGCTCATGCGGCGTCGCATCTTGCCTCCTCCACCAATTGGACCACGAGATCGTCGAAACTGATGCCGACATGGGCCGCCTGCTCCGGCACGAGCGACAGCGGCGTCATACCCGGCTGGGTGTTGACTTCGAGCAGATACAGCCCGTCCGGATCATCATCCGAAAGACGAAAATCGGCGCGGCTGACCCCCCGGCATCCCAAAGCCTGGTGTGCCTGCAGCGCATCGTCCATTGCCCGCTGATAGGTCGCCGGTGCCACCGGTGCGGGCAGAAGATGATCGGCGATGCCGTCGGTATATTTGGCGTGATAGTCGTAGAAGCCCTGCTTCGGGCTGATCTCGGTAACCCCGAGCGGCCGTTCGCCCAGGATGGAAACAGTGAGTTCGCGCCCCTCGATGAAGCGCTCGACCATGACCTCGGGCTCGTAGGGCCAATCATTGCGAAGCGGCAAGTGATCGTCCCGGTCACGAATGATGGTCACCCCGACACTCGATCCTTCCCGGTTGGGCTTGATCACGTAAGGCGGTTCCATATGCCCATGCTCGCGAAGCTGATCGATGGTGGTCATCACGCTTTCCGGGCAGCGAAGCCCGGCGGCGACGAACACCTTCTTGGCCATGTCCTTGTCGATGGCGAGCGCTGAGGCCAGCACGCCCGAATGGCTGTAGGGAATGCCCAGAATTTCGAGCATGCCCTGCACCGTGCCGTCCTCGCCGAGCGGGCCGTGCAGAGCATTGTAGACCACATCGGGCTTGGCTTGGGCGAGCTGCTGGCAAAGCGTCCGGTCGACATCGATCGCGGTCACCCGATATCCCCGTGCTTCCAGCGCCGCCACGGCCGGACGGCCGCCGGCAAAGGATACCTCGCGTTCGGCGGAGAGTCCTCCCATCAGAACGGCGACGTGCTTGCTCATGCCGCCGCCTCCAGGGGATCTTGCGTCGAGTGACCGTTGGGCCGGCCGACGCGTCGGATTTCCCATTCGAGGGAAACGCCGCTTTGATCCTTGACCCGCGCGCGCACCAACTCGCCCAGATCCTCGATGTCGGAAGCCCTGGCACCGCCGGTGTTGATCAGGAAATTGCAGTGCTTTTCGGAAACCTGCGCCTTGCCGTGGATCAATCCGCGGCAGCCGGCGGCATCGATCAGCTCCCAGGCCTTGTTCCCCGGAGGATTCTTAAAGGTGGAGCCGCCCGTTGCGACGCGCAGAGGCTGAGCGACATCGCGTTCCGCCTTGGTCCTGGCCATGCGTGCCCGAATTTTTTCCCGATTGCCTTCGACACCACGCATCTCGGCGGCAATCACGATCCAGCCTTCCGGCACGCTGCCGTGGCGATAACGAAAGTCGAGGTCGGCAGGCGCCAGTTCCTGAATCTGCCCTTGTTGATCCAAGGCAAAAACCCGCTCAACCAGCTCGGAGGTTTCGCCGCCGAAAGCACCGGCATTCATGCAGACCGCACCGCCGATGGTGCCGGGAATGCCCACATAGAATTCGAAGCCCGAAAGGCCGGCCTCCAAGGCCTGGACAGCAAGGCCGCGATCGGTGGCACCGGCGCCGACCGTCAGCCGGTCGCCGTCGCCGTCGACCTTGGCGAGCGATCCCGTGAGGCGCAGAACCACGCCGTCGATCCCGCCGTCGCGAACGAGGAGATTGGAGGCGACGCCGACAGGCAGCACCGGGACTTCAGCCGGCTTCGCCATGAGAAAATCGACGAGATCGTCGAGGTCGGCCGGCTGGAACCAGGCCCGAGCAGAGCCGCCTGCACGCAGCCAGGTCTTGGGCGCCATCGGTACGTCATAGCGAAGCTGACCGCGAACCTTGGGCAGGGCGTCTATCCAGGAGGCCCTCATGCGGCATTCTCCGGCGCCTGACGCGCCGCCAGATCCGCCGGCAGTCCGTTCGCCCAAGCCGAAATCGTGCCGGCGCCAAGGCAGATCACCATATCCCCCGGCCCGGCCAGCTCGTTGACCTTGTCGGCAAGATCCTCGGGACCGTCGATGGGGTGAACCTCTCCTTGCGACGCTGCCCTAAGTCCGGCGACCAGCGCCTGCTGGTCGATGCCTTCGATCGGTGGCTCGCCGGCGGCATAGACCGGGGTGACCAGGACGATGTCGGCATCGCCTGCCGAGGTGCAGAAGTCGTCGAACAGGGATTGGAGGCGGGTGTAGCGGTGGGGCTGGATCACGGCGATCACCTTGCCGGCGGCGGCCGCACGTGCCGTTTCGAGCGCTGCCCTGATTTCCACGGGATGATGGCCGTAATCGTCGATCACGGTGATCCCGCCGACCTGTCCGGTCTTGGTAAAGCGCCGCTTCACGCCGCCGAAACCGGCAAACGCCTTTCTGATCACGTCGTCGTGGATCTTCAGCTCATTGGCAACCGCGATCGCCGCCAGCGCATTCAGCACATTATGCCGTCCCGGCATCGCCAGGCGCAGCCGGCGCAGGCTGCGAGTCACGTCCCGCGTGACCGGGTCGCGAAGCTCGACATCGAACACGGCGCCGTCGGGATCGTAGCTCGGTTCCAGGGCGCGGATATCGGCATCCTCGGAAAAGCCGTAGCCGACCAGACGCCGGTCCGTGGTGCGCTCGAACAGTGCTCGCGTTTCGTCATGGTCGACGCACATCGCGGCAAAGCCATAAAACGGCAGATTGTTGAGAAAGGTCTGAAACGCCGCCTTGACGCCGTCGAAATCACCATAAAAGTCCAGATGCTCGGGATCGATATTGGTGATCACGGCCACGCTCGCAGGCAGCCGCACGAACGTTCCGTCGCTCTCGTCCGCCTCGACCACCATCCATTCCGAGCTTCCGAACCGGGTGTTGGTGCCATAGGCATTGATGATGCCGCCATTGATCACCGTCGGATCGAAACGGGCTGCTTCGAGGACGGATGCGATCAGCGAGGTGGTGGTGGTCTTGCCGTGCGTCCCGGCAATCGCGATCGCCCATTTGAGACGCATCAGCTCCGCCAGCATCTCCGCTCTCGCCACCACCGGAATGCGGGCTTCTCGTGCGGCAATGACCTCGGGGTTGTCCTGTTTGACGGCGGAGGAGATCACCACCACCCGCGCCGGACCGAGATGGGATGCCTGATGGCCGATCATCACCTCGATTCCCTGGCCGCGCAGCCGCTCGACATTGGCACTTTCCGCCATGTCCGAGCCCTGGACGCGGTGACCGAGCGCATGCAGGGTTTCCGCGATGCCACTCATGCCGATGCCGCCGATACCGACAAAATGGATGACGCCCACATCGATCGGCAACATTCTCATGCCGCAGCCTCCAAGGATCCGTTCTTATCGCCGGCACCGGGCGTCTTCGGTCCCTGCTTTGAAGCCGGGCACAAGGCGTTCGACCGCATCCGCCAGCGCTTCGCCTGCATCCGGCCTGCCTAGGGCCTTGGCGTTGGCGGCCATCTCGGCGAGCTGTTCCGGCTGTTCCAGGCAAATCTTCAGCTTGTCCGCCAGTATCTCGCCGTTGAGATCGGCTTCCTTCATCAGCCAGCCAGCCTTGGCTGCATCGACCACCTCGGCATTGGCGAGCTGATCGCCTTCGAGCGAGGAGGGAAGGGGGATCAGGATCGACGGCCGGCCGAGCACCAGCATTTCGGCAACGCTGGACGCGCCGGCACGGGACACCACCAGATGCGCCTTGGCCAGCCTTGCGGGCAGATCGTGGAAGAACGGCTGGAGTTCTGCCTTGAAGCCAAGCGCCTTATAGGCCTGCTCCACCCGCTCCAGATCTTCCGGCCGGCATTGCTGAGCGAGGCGAATGCGCGAGCGCTCGCGCCCGCTCAGACGATCGAAGGCCGCCGGCAGGATGTCACTGAGACTGCGAGCACCCTGGCTGCCGCCGATCACCAGGATCTCGATCGGCTCGCCCTCGGCAGGCGGCCGATAAGTCTCGCCGATATGCGCGGTGATCTCGGGGCGGACCGGATTGCCGGTAATCACCAGACGGTTTCCAGGCATCATCTCGGCATGGCGGGTCTCATCGAAGGTGAGCGCCAGGCCGGCCGCGCGCCTGGCCACCAGGCGATTGGCGCGCCCGAGCACGGCGTTCTGCTCATGCACCAAAATCGGAATGCGAAGGAACCCCGCCGCCACGCCGATCGGCACGGAGGCATAGCTGCCGAAACAGGCGACCGCGGACGGGCGCGTCTTTCGAAGCCACCACCAGCTTTGCAGCAGGCCCTGGCCGAGCTTGGTCATGCCTGACCAGCGCTTGGCAAGCGGGCCCGAGGGGCTTCCCGCCTGTACGAGAAACGCCTCCATCTCGTCGGGGAGATAACGTGCGCCCCGCTCATCGCAGGCAAGCGCCACGGCCCGCCCGCGACGCTCGAGTTCCGAGGCGAGAGCAAGGGCCGGGAACATGTGCCCGCCCGTGCCGCCTGCCGTGATCGCGATGGCGCCGGTCATGGCGGTGCCTCATGCTCGAAACGGCGTCTGGTCAGCGCCAGGAACATGCCCATGCCGATCGCCATTGCGCAAAGAGCCGACCCGCCATAGCTGATGAAGGGCAGGGTCATGCCGGTTGCCGGCAGGACGCTCAGATTGACGCCGACATTGGTGATCGCCTGCAGGCCGAACAAGGCAAGCAAGCCGCCGCCTGCGATGAGCACGAAGCGGTTGGTGACAAGTTCGGTCCGGCGGAGACCGCGAAGAAGGATGAAGGCGAACATGCCGATCAAGAGGAGGCAGGCGATCAGCCCGAATTCCTCGGCGGCAACGGCAAAGATGAAATCGCTGTGGGCATCTGGGATCCTGGTCTTGAGCTTGCCCTCGCCGGGCCCGCTTCCGAACCAGGCCGCACTCTTGACCGCCTTGAGCGCCAGGCCGATCTGGTAGTTGTCGCCGGCTGCGGGGTCGAAGAAACGATCGAAGCGCCCTGCGACATGCGGGAACCAGTAATAGGCCTGCCAAAGGGCGAGAACGCCGATCGCCAGGCTGCCGATAACCAAGAGCCAGGGGAGGCCGGCAATGAACAACTGCACCGCGGTCACGGCGGCCACGATCAGCGCCATGCCGACATCCGGCTGGGCCAGCAGCAAAGCGGCAATGAGACCACTCAGCGCCAGAACCGGCGCCACATTGGCGATCCCGGGCGCTCTCGCCAGCAGAGCGGCGGCCACGACGATCAGGGCAGGCTTCGCAAATTCGCCGGGCTGGACGACAAACAGACCGAACGATAGCCAGCGGGTCGCTCCATGGGTTTCGACACCGATGAACAGGGTCGCCACCAGCATCGCGATCGACAGACCCAGCACACCGACCGCGACCCGGTAAACGCCGCGCGGCGACAGGAGAGAGCAGCCGATCAGCAGGAACGCCGCCGGTGCCAGATAGATGAGATGGCGGCTAACGAAGTGCCAGGATGACAAGCCGAGCCTTGTCGCTACCGGCGGGCTGGATGCCATCACCATGATCACGCCGCAGAGCGACAGCAGCGCCAGCACGCCGAGAAGAGGCCGGTCCACCGTCCACCACCAGCGGGACAACAGCCCTCGTTCGGTGCGATCGAACATCACCGCCCCCCGCTGCCGGCGGCGGCCGCCGGACTCGACGTTTCGGTCAGGCCCTCGACCAAGTCTTTGAAAGCGTCGCCGCGAGCCTCGAAGCTCGGGAATTGATCGAAGGAGGCGCAGGCGGGAGCGAGGAGCACGGTTGCCCCTGTCAAACCATCCCGGCGGGCATCACCGCTTGCAGCCGCCATAGCCTGATCGAGCGTACCGGACATGACGGTATCGGCCTTGCCCCGCAGCAGGGTCTGGAATCGTTCGGCGGCGTCGCCGATCAGATAGACGCGCCGGACCCGATCGAGATAAGGGAGCACCGCGTCCAGGTCATCCTGCTTGGGCTGGCCGCCGGCAA
Organism: Geminicoccaceae bacterium; assembly: GCA_965204405.1. Taxonomy (GTDB): domain Bacteria; phylum Pseudomonadota; class Alphaproteobacteria; order Geminicoccales; family Geminicoccaceae; genus JANQPX01. The sequence continues at coordinate 1,301,802 of CBDBEN010000004.1, read as the reverse complement.
TCCAGTAGATCGGCCGATAGCAGGCAAGTGAGCGGGCTGCGGCCTCGGGATTGGTCGCCTTGCTGTCATTGACGAAGCGGATGCCGCCGATCTCGCCGACCACCTCCATCCGATGGTCGAGGCCGGGAAAGCTCGCCATCCCCCGAAGGATCTGCTCGGGCGTGGCATCAAAGGCGCGTGCCGCCGCGTAGGCGGCCGCCGCATTCTGCCAGTTGTGACGTCCCTGCAAATGCTCGATGCTCGAAAGATCGCCGATCAGCCGCTGGTCGCCGTCGATATCATCAACCAGGCGCCCATCGACCGCCGAGACGCCGGCCTCGACCTCCGTCTCGATCGAAATCGGTACGATTCTGCGGTCGTTGGCGGCTTTCAACTCTTTGCAGATCTTCTGGCCATGGACATCGTCGATGCCGATAACCGCCCAGTTTCCCGCCTCTTGGTTGCGCAGAATCCGCCTCTTGGCACGCACGTAGCCTGCCATTCCGCCATGTCGATCCAGGTGGTCAGGACTAAGGTTCAAGAGCACAGCCACCGCACAATTAAGACGCTCAGTTAAGTCCAGCTGATAAGAGGACAATTCCAATACATAGATGTCTTCAAGAGGTTTAGGCAATAGATCTAGTACTGGCAAGCCAATATTACCGCCGAGCTGTGTGCCAATTGCAGCGTTCTGCAGAACATGTGCGACCAACGCGGAAGTCGTGGACTTTCCATTGGTGCCGGTGATCCCGACAATCCGCCGCTCCGGTTGATTCTCCGCCAGAAGCTCCATGTCGCCGATGATCGGCACGCCCGCGGCCTTGGCGCGCTTGACCAGGCGATGGGGTCTCGGATGTTTGAGAGGGATGCCCGGGCTCAGCACGAGACCGCTCACGCGGCCCCAGTTGCAGAGATCGAGATTGACGATGGGGATGCCCTGCTGCGAGGCCATTTGGCGCCGCTCCAGATTGTCATCCCAGGCCCAGATGCGGCCACCGCCCGCCGCCAGAGACCGGCAGGCTGAAAGGCCGGTTCGGCTGAGCCCGAGAACCGCGGCAATTTTCTGATCATAAGAGGTCAAGGCGATCATCTCGTCTCCACCCGGCGGGCTTAGCGCAATTTGAGCGTCGATAGGCCGATCAGGGCCAAAATCACCGCAATAATCCAAAATCTGATGACGATGGTCGGCTCTTCCCAGCCTTTTTGCTCGAAGTGATGGTGCAGCGGCGCCATCCGGAAGACGCGCTTGCCGGTGAGCTTGAAGGACGCCACCTGAACAATGACTGAAACCGCCTCGAGAACAAACAGCCCGCCGATAATCACCAGCACCAGCTCATGCTTGGTCACGACGGCGACCGTGCCGATGGCCCCGCCGGTCGCAAGAGAGCCGGTATCGCCCATGAACACCATGGCGGGCGGCGCATTGAACCAGAGAAAGCCAAGCCCTGCTCCCACCATGGCGCCGCAGAAAATAGCAAGCTCACCGGTGCCGGACACATAAGCGACGCCGAGATAGGGCGCATAGATGGCATGGCCGACCAGATAGGCGATGATCAGGAAACAGGCGGCCGCGATCATCGTCGGCACGATCGCCAGACCATCCAGCCCATCGGTCAGATTGACCGCATTCGAGGTGCCCATCATCACAAGAGCGGCGAACGGAAAGAACAGCCAGCCGAGCGGCAGGAGAACGTCCTTGAAGAAGGGGATGGTGAGGCCGGTGCCGAACGTGCCGCCGGTGATCCAGGCGATCCAGAAGGCGGCAACGAAGGCGATTCCCGCCTGGCAGATGAGCTTCATGCGCCCGGACATGCCCTTGCTGGAGCGCTGGGTCAACTTGGTGTAATCGTCGATCATCCCGATGCCGCCGAAGCCCAGCGTGACCATCAGCACCGCCCAGACATAGCCGTTGGTCAGATCCGCCCATAGCAACGTGGCAAAGGAGATCGCCAGTAGAATCAAGGTGCCGCCCATGGTGGGCGTGCCCTTCTTGGCGAGATGGGTTTGCGGGCCGTCTTCGCGGATCGGTTGGCCTTCTCCCTGACGGGAGCGCAGCCACCGGATCAGTGGCGAGCCGACGACGAAACTGACAACCAAAGCGGTGAGCACCGCCCCGCCGGTTCGAAAGGTCAGGTAACGAAAGAGATTGAAAATGCCGAAATCATCGGCAAGAGGCGAGAGCAGGTTAAACAGCATGACAGGTCTCAGATCTCCTCGCCCGATGTCAGTTCACTCGAATGTTCCAAGCTCAACAGGCCATTGACGACCTGGCCCATGGCGCTGCCCAGCGATCCCTTGATCAGGATGGTGTCACCGGGAAGAAGCTCGCTTTTCAGGATCGGCAGCAAGGCATCCGCACGCTCGACATGAACGCCTCGCCGGTCCTTGGGCATGGCTGCATGGAGATGCCGCATCGCAGAGCCGACGGTGAACACGCGATCGACCCTGCTCTCCAAAAGTGGTTCCGCAAGCTCCGCGTGAAAGCGAGCGCTCTGCTCGCCAAGCTCGAGCATATCGCCAAAGGCTGCGATTTTGCGCCCCTGGGACTTGTCGAGCAAGCTGATCGCGGCGCGCATCGACGTCGGGTTGGCGTTATAGCTCTCGTCGATCATCAGGACGTCGCCGCCGGGCCAGTTGAGGGTGTGACGCTGACCGCGTCCTTTGGGCGGCTTATAGTCGGCCAAGGCTGCCGCCGCTGTTTCGGGATCGGCGCCGAGCGCCGCTGCCGCCGCCACCACGGCCAGGCTATTCTTGACCCAGTGCTTGCCGGGTGCTCCGATATGGTAGCGGATCTCCTTGCCGTCCAGGGCCATTCTGACATCGCTGCCGTCGGCATGCAGCCTGCTTGCGAGAAGATGCGCATCCGATCCATCAGCCAGGCCGAAGCCGACGACACGTCCGCAATTTTCAGCCTGAGCCCGTTCTTTCAAGGCCTGGAAATAGGGATTGTCCCGGTCCAGAATCGCGACGCCGCCGGGCAGCAGGCCCTGGAAAATCTCCGCCTTCGCCGCTGCGATCGCATCAATGGAAGGGAAATGGCCGAGATGGGCCGGCGCGATCGTGGTGATCAGGGCGACTTCCGGGCGGACCAGCGATGTCAGCGCGGCAATTTCGCCAGGCGCATTCATGCCGAGCTCGTAGATTGCGTAAACCGCATGCCGCGGTTCGCGCGCAAGGCTGAGCGGCACGCCCCAGTGATTGTTGAAGCTCTGCACGCTCGCATGGGTCGTTCCCTGCGGACTAAGCGCCAGCTTGAGCGCCTCCTTGGTGCCCGTTTTGCCGACGCTTCCGGTGATCGCGGCGATCCGGGCCTGGGACCGGGTCCGGGCTGCACGTCCGAGCGAGGTGAGCGCTGCCATCGTATCCTTGACCAGGATGACCGGCGCGGTATCGGCAACCTTTGCCGGTACTCTGTCCACGAGGCAGGCAGCACCCCGCTCCAGGGCCGCGCTTACGAACTGGTGGCCGTCATGGGTTGGCCCGCGAAGGGCAATGAACAGTTCTCCCGGCAGCACGGTTCGGGAATCGATCGAGACGCCGACCACGGACCAGTCGCCGGCGGCATTGCCGCCATTCACCTGACCGTCTGTCGCCGCGGCGATTTCGTCCGCGCTCCAAAGGGCTCCGTTCACCGCTCACGTCCATGCAGCAAAGAGGCATGATCGTTCAAACCACGCCCCGAAATGTCGGCCAATGCCGTCTTGACGACGGCAACATCATCGAACGGCAGGGCCGACTGACCGACGATCTGGCCGGTCTCATGGCCCTTGCCCGCAACAACCAGGATATCGCCTGCGCCAAGTTTGCTGACCGCAAGATGGATGGCTTCGGCACGATCTCCGACATCAATCCCGCCGGGACATGCCTCGAGAATCGCCCGCCTGATCGATGCTGGGTCTTCACTACGCGGATTATCGTCGGTGATAAATACTTTATCCGCGCGATCCGCCGCAATTTTCCCCATGATCGGCCGTTTGCCATGATCGCGATCGCCGCCGCAGCCGAAAACCGTCATGAGCGCGCCTTCGGTATGGGGGCGGAGCGCTTCCAAAACATGGGCGAGCGCGTCCGGCGTGTGCGCATAATCGACGAACACCGAAGCACCGTCGGGGCTCCCCTCGACGGCCTGCAATCGTCCGGGGGCACCCCTGACGGCGCCGAGCGCCGCCACCAGACGGTCGAGGGTATCGTCCCCGGCAACGGCCCAGGCCAGGCCCAGCGCCGCCATCAGATTGTCGACCTGGAAGCCGCCCATCAGCCCCGTCCCCACGTCATACGGACGGCCCCGAACGCTGATGGCGAGGTCCTGACCATCGGCCCGAACGCGGCGTTCCAAGAGCTTGATATCGCCGCCGGCTCGGCCATAGGTGATCACGTCCAGCCCACGGCCGCGGCAGATCGCGGACAGGCGGTCGAACTCGTGACTATCCGCATTCAGGACGGCTTTGCCATCCCCGGGCAGAAGCTCCGCGAATAGCCTGGCCTTGGCCAGGAAATAAGCTTCGACGCTGCCATGGTAGTCAAAATGGTCACGGGAAAGATTGGTGAATGCCGCCGCCTGCAGGTTCACCCCGTCAAGCCGGTGCTGATCGAGACCATGGCTGGACGCCTCCAGCGCCAGATGCTGGATATCATCATCGGCAAGGTCGGCCAGGAGTCGATGCAGCTCGATCGGATCGGGGGTCGTCAGGCCGGCCTTCCCCTCGAACCCCGGCGCCTCCAGCCCCAGCGTGCCGAGGCTTGCCGCCTTCAGGCCGAGGGCCTGCCAGAGCTGGCGGGTGAAATTGGCAACCGATGTCTTGCCATTGGTGCCGGTGACCGCGGCAATGCCGGCGGGCTGACGCACGAAAAAGCGGCCTGCCATCAGGGCGAAACGGCGGCGGGGCTCGGGATCGAGGATCAGCGGTACTTCAAGATCCCGACCCTTGAGCGACGGGTCGGTCAGAATAGCGGCGGCACCCTTGGCGATCGCTTCGTCGATAAAGCGGCGCCCATCGGTCCTGGTGCCGGCGAAGGCCGCAAAGAGCGATCCCTGCTGGACCTCTCGCGACGAGGCGGTGAGAGCCCGGATGGGCGGGTCGGTGTCGCCGCTGCCTTCGACGGCTACCCCGGGGTCGAGCAGCTGCCGCAGCCGCATTCCTGCTGTCCTTTCAACGATAAACCGCCCGCTCGCTGCCCCCAGGGGCTGCCGGCATGAACCGCATAGCTGGGCTCCATCTTCTTGAGCCTGCCGTCAAAGGCCTCGCCGACCGCCAGCCGTTCGAGAAACCAGCTCTCGGCACGCGCTGCCGTCGAAGGCAAGCCGAGAATCGGACCGGACCGGCTGATGATCTTGGCCACCGTCGGCGCTGCCGTCCAGCCGCCATGGGCATAGTTGAACGTCGCCTTGTCGCCCTTGGGCTCATCGAGGGTAACCAGGACGAGATAGCGGGGGGCCTCGATCGGAAAGGCGCCGATAAAGGATGCGAGAATGCGCTTGTCGCCATAGCCTTTCGGCCCGACCTTGTCGGCGCTGCCGGTCTTGCCGCCGATCAGATAGCCCGGCACCTTGGCGTTGGATCCGGTCCCCTCGGCAACCACCAGCCACATCAGCCAGCGAAGCTTGGCGGCCGTTTCCGGCGACACCACCGGCGGCCGTTTCGGCACGGCAGCCTGTTCCTCGATCGTCAAATGCGCCGGCTGACGCTCCCCGCCGCAAAGCATCGCGGCTACGGCATCGACGGTCTGCAGCGGCGACACCGCAATCCCGTGACCGTAGGCCGCCGTGACCGTGTTGATCTCGCGCCAGACCTTGGGGCGCTGCGGGGACGACACTTCGCCGAGACGGATGGGATGGCGATCAAGCAGCCCAAGGCGCTGAAAGTAGGCGGCTTGGGTTTCCGTACCGAAGGCCATCGCCATTTTGGCGGCGCCGATATTGGAGGAGAATGCGATGATCTCCGGTACGCTCAGATAGCGCTTCTTGGCATGAAAGTCGTTGATCCGGTGCCGGTTCATCTTGAACGGCTTGCTGGCGTCGAAGCCGTCGGTGATCTGGACCACGCCTGAATCCAGCGCCATGCCGGCGGTCAGCACCTTGAACAGCGAGCCGAGCTCATAGCTGCCTTGGGTATTGCGATTGAACGTCGAAAGCTTGTCGGCGCGCTTGTAGTGATTGGGGTCGAAATCCGGGAGGCTGACCGCGGCGAGGAGACCGCCGGTCGCGGCATCCAGGACCAGTCCAGTGCCGCCCTTGGCCTGAAACCTCTCGACCGAGGCCTTGAGCTCGCTGCGCACGACCTCTTGAATGCCGAGGTCGAAGGTAAGCTGGAGCGGGCCGTCATAGAGCCCGTCTGCGGTCAGCCGGCTTTCGAAGCTGCGCTCGATGCCCGCCAGGCCCTGGTTCTCGATGCCGACATAACCGACCACATGGGACATCAGCGCCTTTTGCGGATAGACGCGATGATATTCGGTGCGAAAGCTGACGCCGGGCAGGCCGAGACGCATTATCCGGCGCTGCTGGTGGTCGGTGATATGGCGCTTGATCCAGACGAAACGGGATGAGCGTCTGAAACGCTGCTTCAGCCTGTCCGGCTCCAGCCCCGGCAGAACCATGGCGAGCTTCTCGACGGTCTGGTCCGGATCGATGACTTCCGAAGGGTCGGCGAAGACTGAGACCTTGGGGTAATCGGTGGCGATCAAGCGGCCTTGCCGATCGACGATATCAGCACGGCGGGTCTGATTGTCCATGGGATTGGTGGCGAAACGCTCAGGCACGTCCGGCTTTGCCGTGAGCAGCACCAGATCAACGAGCCTTGCCCCGAGGCCCGTGAACGCCAGAAGGCCGAACACGGCGAGGATGCGAAGGCGTGTCCTGGCCTGGCGGATCTCCTGGCCGACGCCCTTTTGCCCGGCCTTTGGCTTCATTGAGCGACGGCGCCTGCGGACGTCACCCGATCGGCGGGTGCTGCCGAACTTACCAGAGCAGGCGCTCGATCCAGCTCGCTGCGCAATGGCACGTCCTCGATGCTCGCGATCTGCCGGGGCTCGGCGGCCTGAAGATCAAGATGGGCCTCGGCAAGGCGGCTCAGACGGGCAGGCTCGCTAAGTGCCGCCCATTCCGCACGCAGCCGCTTGATTTCGAAACGCTCGCGCTCGATCGCGCGTTCGACCCGGCGAAGATCGTTCTCCAGGTTCTGTACCTGTCCCTTGAAGGCATAGACACCGCAGGCGGCAAGGACAGCGATCACGAGGCCGGCAAAGCTCAATCTCAGCATCGTCTTGGCTCCTCATCGGCAAGCAGCCGCTCGGCCGCACGCAATCGCGCGGAACGGGCCCTCGGGTTGGCAGCGATTTCGGCATCACTTGGGGTTACCGGCCGTTTTGACAACGGGCGAAAGCGGGGTGCCCGATCAGCAGGCCGTTCCGGCAGATGTCGCGAAGGCCTGGCCGTCTGGCCGCTTCTCGCCGTCAGAAACTGCTTGACGATCCTGTCCTCGAGGGAGTGGAAAGCGACCACCACCAAGCGCCCTCCGGGACGCAGGAGATGTTCTGCCGCCTCCAATGCCCGCTCCAGCTCGCCGAGTTCGTCGTTCACATGGATGCGAAGGGCCTGGAAGGTCCTGGTCGCGGGATCGATCTTGCCGCGCCGTCCGAGAACACCGGCAACGATATCGGCAAGCTCACCGGTCCGGGTAATCGGCTGCTGGCCGCGCCTATCGACGATCGCCCGTGCGATCCGCCGGCTCGCTCGCTCCTCGCCATAGCGGTAGATAATCGTCGCCAGCGTCTGCTCATCGGCATGATTGACGACATCGGCTGCGCTCTCGCCATTCTGCTCCATGCGCATGTCAAGGGGACCGTCGGCCGCGAAGGAGAAACCGCGCTCGGGCGTGTCGATCTGCTGCGAGGAAACGCCGATGTCCAGAACGATGCCGTCGAGCTGCTCGACGTCGATCTCGGCGAGATGCCGGTCCATGGAACCGAACCGTCCTTGCAGCATAGTGAATTTTTCTTCCGCTTCAGCGAGCGTCTCTCCCCTCTCGACGGCCAGCGGATCGCGATCGAGCGCGAACAGGCGCCCCGGTCCCGCCGCAAGGATAGCCCGGCTGTAGCCGCCGCCGCCGAACGTGCCGTCCAGATAGTCGCCATCATTCCGGACCGAGAGCGCGTCGAGCACCTCGTCGAGCATGACGGGAACATGTCCGCCTCCGGCGGCATGTCTCCTGTCGGGAGGATCCTTGATTCCTGCCATCGGATTAAAATGCCCGGTGCGGGCATCGGTGGCATGCATGATGTTCACGATATGATCTTCTTGTTCGAGAGCCAGTTCTATTTGCTGTAATTGAATAAATCATCAGAAGTTCCGAGGACATAGCATCGCTCATCGCGATCAGCCGGTCTCCAACTTGATCAAGATGTCGATCAATTTGAATCAAGGCGAAATTCACCCTAAAGTTACGCAAATTTTCAGTCAAGGGCTCATTTTAAGAAACGCTTCTAATGTATTGATTTTGAATGGTAATATTTTTAAATGCTCGCGGATCGAGGGAAGTGCGGCGGAAATGCTCGCTTTTGCGAGGCCTTGCTGAGATCTTGATATCAGCTACATAGTACTTTGTTCTTGTTTTGTTCTATCTACCATCAAGCGAAGTATAATTTAGAAAAAACTGATCAGGCAGCCTGTAAGCCGGGTTCTGTCCACAGCCTGTGGAAAACAAGCCGATAGATGACCATTCCTCTGGGACGCTCGTTGCCGAGCGCCTCGCGCGACCGACCCGGACGACCGGCCTGGAAACGGGCCTGCCCCAAAAGGGGCTGTCGTCCCTACTTGGTCTTGCTCCCGGTGGGGTTTGCCATGCCGGGACCGTTGCCGGCCCCGCGGTGCGCTCTTACCGCACCCTTTCACCCTGACCTCCAGATCACGGACATGTCCGTGATCCCGAGAGGCGGTTTGCTCTCTGTGGCACTTTCCCTGGGGTCGCCCCCGCCGGGCGTTACCCGGCACCGTGTTCCCATGGAGCCCGGACTTTCCTCCCCCGGGACAAGCCCGGAAGCGGCCATCCAGCCACCTGATCAGGGGCCGAATGTCGGCCTGCATGGATAAAGATTCAAGGAGTTTTGCAGCCGGTATGAGATTAATGGGACGTCTGTCAGAATTACGTCACGATTTGCTCATCGTGGCCGAATATCGACACCACTAATCTAAACCATCGCATGATCTCGGATGGCAGCACACAATGAGCGTTTTCCCAAGCAAGGCGCCTTACTTTCGAGAGCAGCCTCAAACGCAAGCCGACCTCCTGGGAAGCATCCCTATCCGGGAGGATGAAGCTCACTGCTGTTACCCCGATTTTAAAGTCTGCTCGATCTCACCGGCTTTACCTTTTTCTAACCCACCATTTATAGAATTGGCCTTTGGTCCATGCGACCCTAGAACCCCGTCCGCCCGCTAAGAAAATGAGGAGCGAGGCTCGGACTCCCAGGATCGCATGGACCGGAAAACGGAAGCTATCGCTAAATAGTGAAGATTTGGTCAACGGCATCGCTATAGGTGCTGCAGCGTAGGAAGGCTCGTTTGAGCCTGATTTGCCGCCACGTTAGCGCTTCTCCGGCGGAATAGCCTTGATCTGGTCGATAAACGCCTGGAGTGCTTCGCCGCTATGCTTCATAGGGACAGGCTCTTCGGAAGCCGGGTGGCGATCGAGGCCGGTTGTCGGCCGCCATGACTTCGCGGGACGGATCGGGCGCGGTGCAAAACCGCCGCCGCAATTGGGACAGACGTTTTCCAGGCGCCGGTCCACGCAGTCCCGGCAGAAGGTGCATTCATAGGAACAGATCATGGCGTCCGTGGATTCTGGAGGCAGATCCTTGTCGCAGCCTTCGCAGTTCGGTCTCAAACTCAACATGATTGTTCATCTGCCCGAAGTGACTCTGAATTCGAATACGGTCAGCCGGCCCTATCGTCAGCGAAAGCCTGCAACGCTCCATCCAAGCGCGCCAAGGTCTGATGGTCCAGCTCGCCATTGACGCAGCGAGGTCGAAACCGCCGCTGAAACGCCGTGATCACCGCCCTGGTCGCCTGATCCAGCACGCCTTGGGCCGGTACGGCATAGCCGATTTCGGCCAACTGCGCCTGAATGTCGGCAACCGAACGATCCGCGCCGGCGCCATCTTCAGGCCAAAGCCCGATACCCCTTGCCGCAAGGCGCCGCCAGTCGAACAGTTCGCCCGGATCTTCCTTTCGATCGGGTGCGATATCACTATGGGCCAGAATACGGGATCGGGGAATGTCCCAACGGTCCATGATCTCCGGCATCAACCGTTCGAGTGCTCGATATTGCGGCTCGGTGAACGGCCGATAGCCCCATTCATGGCCGGGATTGACAATCTCGATGCCGATCGAGTTGTCATTCAGGCGCTGCCTGCCTTGCCAGATGCTGATCCCTGCATGCCAAGCACGAAGAGGCTCCTCGACCAACGCCATGATCGCGCCGTCTTCCTGCACCAGATAATGGGCGCTGACCTTGGCTTCCGGGTCGGTGAGACGCTCCAGCGCTGCCTCCGCGCTCTGCATCCCGGTGTAATGAAGAATGATGCAATCAACTGGGCAATCGTCCGGGCGGCGATCTGCATTCGGCGACGGTCGCTTCTCGATCCGCAACGTCACTGGTCCCGATGTGTTAAGCAAACCAATTGAGACGTCCAGACATAACCCGAAAGGGCACCGTCAGGTCAAGGCAATCGACTCCACCGGTTAGAAGCGGCGGAGGAGGCGCTCGAGATAATCGAGTTCTTCCGGCTGTCGGTGGCGCTGTCCGGAGCGCCGGTGCAGCTCTTCCATGATCGCCCGCGCCTTGCCAAGGTCGAGGTCGGCCGGCACTTTGGGGCCGAACTGATCGGCCTCACCGCGGTTGAACGGCGATCTGCCGAAGGGATCACGGTCGGTGGGGTTCTGACCGAACTGCTGCCCCTGGCCTTGCGGCCCCTGTTGCCCTTGCTGGCCTGCCATGCGCTGCATTTCCTGGATCATCGCCTGGCCGCCCTGACGCAGCTGATCGAGGGCGTTGGCCTGCGGGTCCAGCGCGCTACCGGGCTGGCCACCTTCAAGAGCATCCCGCGCCGAGCGCATGGAAAGCTCCGCCTCGCCCATGGCTCTCGGGATCTGCATCCCGTTTTCCCCGATCGTGCCCATCAGCTCGCCAAGTGCTCGCCGGAGGCTCTCCTGATCCATGGCAACCTGGCCGCTTTGGCCGCCGCTTTGCTGCCCTTGGCCCGGCTGACCGCTGGGCATGCCCATCTGGCCCTGCTGACCGCTTTGCTGCTGTCCCTGTTGCCCTTGCTGGCCTTGTTCGCCCGGCCGGTCCGCAGCTCCTTGCTGCTGCTGTTCGCGGGAGAGCCCGAAGGTCTCGTCGAGAAGCTCCTGCTGACGCTGGATCATCTCCTGCAGCTCGTTCATCATCTGCTGGCCCTGCTGCATCTGGCTGCTTTGCTGGCCAACGTCCAGGTTTTCAAGGAGTTCCTGCAGTTCCGCAAGCATCTCCTGCGCCGCTTCCCGAGCGCCGGTCTGGATCATATCGCGCAGATTATCGAGCATCTGCTCCAGATCCTGCCGCTCCACCGCGACCGCATCCTGGTCCATCGGCTGCATGGGCTGATCCGACATCTGCTGCTGGGCCTGCTGAGCCAGCGCGTCCAGATAGGTGTTGAGGGCCTGGCGAAGCTCGTCCATCAGGCGTTCAAGCTCTTCATCGCTGGCATTATTAGCAAGCGCCTCGCGAAGGGCTTCCTGCAAATTACGCAATTCGCGCGCGGCAAGGGATAGGCTGCCATCCTCGAGATGAAGCGCCGTCTCCCACATCAGCTCCAGCACCTCATCCAGCGCCTCGTTGCCGTCCTCGAACATCAGGCGCGTCGCCATTGACCGGAGCGCCATATAAACGGTCGCATCATCCTGGAACCGCTCGGGCACATGGCTGAGGCCATTGAGGGCCGCTGCCACCTGTTCCCGTCGGAGGTCCGGTTCTTCTGCTAGCATGCGGCGCTGCTCGACGATCGCCTTGGCGACCGGATGGGTGAAGTTCCGCGTCGGCAGCACCTGCGAATAGCTCTCACTGAAACCGCTTTGCTCGTTGCCGTCGACAGCTTCGAGTCGAAGCTCGACCGGAAGGCCGGACCAGGGGTGAGGGGTAAGATCGAGATAGGCGGAATCGCTGATCTCGACGGCACCGTCGGCAGGCTGAATCAGCTCGAGACGCTCGCCGCTCTCATCCCGCCCCGGACGCTTCAAATGGAGAGCGATACTGACCACGCCATAGTCGTCGGTTGCCTCGAACTGAAAGCGCATCACCTGCCGTTGGGTGGCGGCCGGCGCTTCCGACAGTGTGATCAGCGGGACATTGTCCGGCAGGACGTCGAGGTCCCAGCTGCCCAACACCTCCTCCTGACTACCCACACGAAGCTTGCCCGAGCGGTCCAGGACCAGTCTTGCCTCGGCGCTGTTGCTGGCAACCGCGGCAAAGGGTTCGGCACTTTCGCCCAGGCTCAACGCATAGCGCTCAATCGCCTCGTCCACGTGATGCAGTTGGGCTAGGACCTCGCTGCCTGTCGGAAAACTCAGGACCGGTGCTGCATCAATCGAACCGTCCTCACTCACCAAAGGCGCCTCGATGCCGAGCGGTTCGGGAGCGATGCCGGTATAATCGGGCGGATTGACCCAGATGGTCAGCTGAATGTCCTGCTCAGACATGCCGTCCAGGCGCTGCAGGTCGAAAGCCTGGGCCAAACGCCTCGGCGCCATGTCGCCTGCTTCGACCACAGAGACGATCAGCAGCAGCACAAGGCCGATGCGCAGTGCCCAAGGATCGCGTCTCGGCATATCGGAGCGCGGCAGGCCGACCTTCAGCCCGTCGACCGCCTTGGTCAAACGGTACCGATGGCGCTGCCAGAGCGAACGGGTAACATCGTCCTGAGTTCCGCCGGAGAGTTCGTCCTCGAGAGAGCGAAGCGGCCGGTGGGCGAGATTATTGTCGCGCTCGAGCCTGCCGAGACCGGCATCGCGGCTTGGCCACGCCAAAGCCTTTGCCGCCTTGAAGAGGGACCAGCCGAGAGCGGCCGCGAAGAGGAGAAGCCCAAGCCCATGGAGCCACCCCGGAAGGACCTGCCAGAGACCGAAAAGGCTGATGACCAGAAACAGACCAAGCGTCGCCAATGCCGGCCAGATGGCGGGCCAAAATCCTTCAAACGCTTGAGCAAACCGGGCAAAGCCAAGGCGCGCTTTGAAGCTGAGGCGCCTTCTCGGATCATTGCCGCCCATACGCAACTCCCCCATCTAACTGGCTCTTCCGCGTTCTAACGACGCGTTCTGCAGCCAATCCGGCAGGCATTCATGGGAAAAACGCTCCGCCGGCTCGATCCTCGGCTTAACCACCGAAAACCGTCCCCCGTCAACCAGGACTTCGGCAGCCATCGGCCGTGTATTGTAGTCCGAAGCCATCACCGCACCATACGCTCCCGCACCGAGAAAGGCCACCAATTCCTCGGCTTCCAACCGAGGCAAGGGACGACCCTTGGCGAAGATATCGGAACTCTCGCAAATCGGCCCGACGACATCCGTCGGCTGAAGCGGGGCCGACGGATCCGGCTCCCTCACAGGCAGGATTTCATGATAGGCATCGTAGAGTGCTGGCCGCATCAGATCATTCATACCGGCGTCCAGGATGGCGAACGGCCGCTCATCGCCCTCCTTCACATAAAGAACCTTGGCAACCAGAGCCCCGGCCTCGGCGACCAGATAGCGGCCCGGCTCAAGCAGAAGCTCGACATCCAGGTCGGCCGTGATCGTCCGCACCAGCGCGGCATAGGCTTCGACATCCAGCTCGGCGTCGCCCTGGTAGCGCACGCCCATGCCGCCACCAAGGTCCAGCCTCTTGATAGGAATGCCGGACGCGCGAAGGTCACGAACAAGCTCAGCGCCACGGCGATAGGCCGCCTCGAACGGCGCCAGGCTCATGATCTGCGAGCCGATATGGAGATGGAGGCCGACCGGCTCGATGCCCGCCAGCGTGCTGGCCATCCCGTAGACCTCGCCTGCACGCTCATAGGCGATCCCGAACTTGTCCTGCTTGCGGCCCGTGCTGATCTTCTCGTGGGTTCCCGCAGCCACATCCGGATTGACCCTGATCGCGACAGGGGCGGTCATTTTCCTGGCGGCCGCCACCTCGCTCAGCACGATCAGTTCAGGGATGGATTCGACGTTGAACTGGGCGATCCCGGCATCCAGCGCCAGCGCCATCTCGTCCCGGCTCTTGGCAACGCCGGCAAACATGATCTTGTCGGCAGGCACGCCGGCAGCCAGAGCTTTCTGCAGCTCCCCGCCGGAGACGATCTCGGCGCCGGCCCCTTCGTCGGCCAACGTCCTGATGACAGCGAGGTTGCTGTTGGCCTTGATGGCATAGCAAATCGTCATCCGCTGCCCGGAAAAGGCGTTCTGCAGCCGATGAAGCTGCGTTCGCATGCCCTTGCTGGAATAGGCATAGAAAGGCGTTCCCGCCGTCTCGGCAATCTCGAGAAGCGGCACGTCCTCGGCCAGCAAATTCCCCAGCCGGTAGTGAAAAGAGCCGGTCATTCGGCGCCTTCCTTCTCGGAATCGGCAGACGTGCCCGCCGCTGGCGGTGGCTCAAGATCGCCCCGTTTGCCGCATGACGACAATGCGCAGGCAAGGGTCAGCGCAGCCGGTGCAGCATACGCCAGAAAGCAGCGCCGAGCTGTACGCGTGCCGCCGCCACGGCCTGCAATAGGTGCCGTGATCTCTTGTGATTCAACCTGCGAGGCTGCCATGCTAACCAGCACCTACCACCACTTTTGAGCCCATTCGACCAGCCAATACCGGTACCGAGGATCTGTCGACCCTCATGCGCCCACCCCTCTCCTACCGAGCGGCATTGAACACGTATTCAGCCCGCCTGTCGAGGGGAACACGCCTTATCGGCGATCAAATCTGGCTATAAATAGCGTACTCGGGCATGCCTTACCGCATTTAGTATGTTGGCAGGCGATGTGCCACCAAAGCTGGTACGGGACGCCACTGACTGCTCAACTGTTAATACTTGGAAGACATCGCTGGTAATGCGCGAATCGATCGATTGAAGCTGATCCAGGCTGAGATCGGCCAGATTTACCTCTGCTGTTTCGGCGGCTTGAACGGCTCTTGCCGCGACCGAGTGTGCCTCGCGAAATGGCATGGACAGCGCCCGCACCAGCCAATCGGCGAGGTCGGTCGCCGTGGTGTAGCCGACCCCGGCCGCCAGGCGCATGCGATCGGGATTGACGATCATCCCCTCGATCATCGCCGCCGTCGCCGCTAAGCATAGATCCAGGCTGTCCACGGCATCGAAGACAGGTTCCTTGTCTTCCTGCATATCTTTGGAATAGGCGAGCGGCAGCCCTTTCAAGGTCATGAGCAGGCCGGACAGCGAGCCGACGATCCGTCCCGTCTTGCCCCGTACCAGTTCGGCGGCATCGGGATTGCGTTTTTGCGGCATGATCGAGCTGCCGCTGGAAAACTCCTCGCTCATTTTCACGAAGCCGAACTGGTGGGTCGACCAAAGCACCAGTTCTTCCGCCAGCCTGGACAGATGTACCGCGGTGATCGACGCCGACGACAGGAATTCCAGCGCAAAATCCCGATCCGAGACGGCATCGACCGAATTGACCATGGGCCTGGTGAAGCCCAACTCTTCCGCCGTCGCGTCCCGGTCGATCGGAAAGCTGGTGCCGGCGAGAGCCGCCGCCCCCAGCGGACATTCATTCAGCCTTGCCCGGCCATCGGCGAGCCGGCCGCGATCACGGCCGAACATCTCGACATAGGCGAGCAGATGATGCCCGAACGTAATGGGCTGGGCTGCCTGCAGGTGGGTGAAACCCGGCATTACCGCATCGTGATACTCTTCCGCACGGTTCAAAAGCGCTTCCTGCAGGCCCGCAAGCAGGCGATCCGTCCGATCGACCGCATCCCGAAGCCAGAGGCGAAAATCGGTCGCGATCTGATCGTTTCTGGAACGTGCGGTGTGCAGTTTTCGCCCGGGCTCGCCGATCATTTCGGTCAGCCTGGCTTCGACATTCATATGAATGTCCTCGAGCCCGGCACTGAACTCGAACGCTCCTTCCTCGATGGAGGCTTCGATGCGATCCAGGCCATTCAGAATCGCATCCAGCTCGGCCTCGTTCAGCAGACCGACGGAGGACAGCATGCGTGCGTGCGCCCTCGACCCCGCGAGATCGTGAGCGTAGAGGCGCTTGTCGAAGCCGATCGACGCATTTATCTGTTCCATGAGCGGCGCCGGTCCGCCGGCGAAATGACCTCCCCAGAGATCGACACCGCGGGCGGGCTGTTTCGGTTGGTCGTTGCTGCTGTTGCTCAATGGTCTGTCCACCAGTCTTTGGAAAAGCGATGCTGCGTTTTGCCCGTTCAGGCGGTTTCCGCCAAGCCTCGATCCGGACCGCTTTCGGCCTAGCGATAGCGCTTTCGGCCTGTCTTACGCCATTTTCGGCCAAAGCTTTCAACTTCGCAGCAACCGATGCGGGCCCCGTGCCCGAGATTTCATTCAAGGACCGTGACGGTAATGAGCGCACTCTCGCCGATTTTCAAGGCCGCATCGTGGTCCTCAATCTCTGGGCGACCTGGTGTGCACCCTGCCGGAAGGAGATGCCGTCGCTGGACCGTCTCCAGAGCGAGCTCGGCGGTGACGATCTCGAGGTCGTCGCTTTGGCTGTAGACCGGGGTGATATCGACAAAATCACCGGCTTTTATGACGAATTGGGCCTAGCCAACCTGACCGTCTATCATGATCAGAGCGCCAAGGCGGGGCGTCTCCTGCGTGCGCCTGGCCTGCCGACGACCCTGGTGATCGATCGCGACGGCAACGAAATCGGGCGTGTCCTGGGTGATGCCGAATGGGACGGCGACGACGTTATTACGCTCCTCAGCGCCGCCATCGCCGACTAGTGGTGTGACCACGTTGTCCGGTTCCCGCTGCCTTCGAAGAAAGAGTCGGAAAATCAAAAGGTAAGCGGGCATTTGTCACCGTCGTGTCGGGGCACCTGCCTACCGAACACACCCTTGGAAAGATGGTCCCTTCGGTCTTTCAGGTCGATATGGCAGCAGTTGCCTGGCCGTTACACTTGAAATTGAATTTCTTGTCGCTTCTTTTAGTCTCTAAGAGACAATGCTAGTATCTGGCTCGCGAATGCGTTGAAATCAACCGCACTGATCGCGTTGCCTTTGCCAATTAGCCGAAGAGGCTTTTCTTGTTTTCTTTTTCAAAAAGTCAGCGGGCGAAACGCCGACGGTCGGTCGACAGCCTGATGCAGAATGCCCCTCAAAAACAACAGTATGACGTTCAAGACAACCGCCAGACGGCGGCGCCGAGAAGGCGAGCGCTTCGTCACGATCAGCCATGTCAGCCTGCAGATTGCCAGGCCGACCGGCCTGATGACATCAGTGATGAAATCAATCTACCCATCATAGAATTTTATGATGAGGCTGAAGACGATATCGACCTGCCTTGCCGATCGGCTGCCGCGACGCTGCCCGGTCGGTTCCCACACCGGCGAGCCGGTCAAGCCGGCGATGAGGAGCGACAGGAGGATGAATCCCGCAACGGAAGCCTGCCGCAAACCGCCACGCTCCCTTCTTCCGGGCAGGAAGACGCCGTTCCGCCAAAACGCATCGGTTTTGTCAGGGAAGGCGGGAAATCATGCAAAACATCACATCATTCAGCCTCCGGTTTTGATCGGCATCGTCAAGGACATGGGATGGCGGCCAAAAGTGCCGTCTCGGCCGGTATCGCCGGTTCGCGGGCAGGCAGGTCGGCAAGCACGACCCCGCCGAGAGGCGGTATCCCGGAGAATCCGGAGCCCGCGCCTGTATCGTCCAGGCGCAAGGGGGTGGGAAACGGCAGGCAGAAGGCAATGATGTCGCCCCGCCTCCTGCCGACCTTGATCATAGCCGAGACCCCGCGCCTCCGGCGTTTCGCCGCCGCCATGATCGGTGATGAGGGCGCGGCCGATCATCTGGTTCAGGAAACGCTTACCGAAGCTTTTGCTCAGCTGGCCACGCTGCAGGCGCAGCACCATCTCGGCGTTTCGCTGATGACGATCCTGTACCGTCGGCGACGCCAGGCAACGGAACAGCTCGATCAGCTCTCCCCATCGCCGATGACGGCAAGCTTCGAGGCTGTCCTGTTGCAGTGGTTGCCAGGCGCGGATCGCGATGAAATCCAGGAATTTGCAGGCGCTATCGGCAGCCTTGCCGAGGAAGACAGGGCCATGCTCCTTCTTGTTGCATTGGAAAATCTTGGCTACCGGGACATAGCCGCGGTTGTTGAAATCCCGCTAGGCCGGGTCATGTCAAGGATCGCCCGCGCGCGTGCGCAGCTTCAACAGGCGCTGAAAGCCGCGGCACCGGAAGCGCAAAACGGCTCATACCGGGGAGAGACGGCTTGAGAGCGGTGGCGGTTGAAGAGGTTACGAACGTTGAGCTCAATGGCTATCTCGATGGCGAATTGAGCGATCAGCGCATCGAAGAGGTCGAAAGCCATCTTGAACAGGACCGCGCTGGTGCCGAGAGGGTCGTGCATTACGGTGTACAAGGGGATCTGATCAGGCGTCTCTACGGCCCGCTGATCAATCGTCCGCTACCGCCGGACATGGCAGGTCGGTTGCAAGTCTTCAGCCAGCAGAAGCCCAAGGTCGCCAAAGGCCGCAAAGCGCGGCGCATCATCTTGAGGTTGTCGATCATTTTAGCACTCGGCACACTGCTCTGGTTTTTTCATCCAGTGCTGCTCGACACCCTAAAGGCTCTTCCGATCGCAAGTTTGATCAAATAAGTTTTCAAATTTGTCGAGAAATTTACGGAAAACTAACCCGTAACTTTTATGCTCCTTCGAGATAAAGGAACGGAAGCCCGGTCTGTGGAGCCTCGGCATTGAGCAAAATAAATTGCGTAACGATCGCCTCCGCAATGGGAATCATCATGATGCTTATCGGCAGCGTCGCCGCTGCATGGGCGATGAACACGAGCGAAGCCGTTTTCGATCAGCGCATCGAAGAGATTTGTTACCGCGAGGTCAAATTGAGAACGCCGCTTGGTCATCGTGACATCGAGACATCCGGTTATCGATCGGAAGGAACGCGTGCCGGTGTCCTGCGAGGAAGCTTGAAAACGAAGGCGTCGCCCAATCAATGGGCGAAAGTCATCTGGTCGTGCCGGTTGGACCGGAAAAGCGGCCGGATTTACTATGTCGAATTCGGGCGTTCAGGGAGCAGCAGCAGGCTCATGGCAGCCGCTGCGCATTTTTAACGGCGATCCCGCCTGTGAGCATGATCAACCGAAACAAAACCATCCTATTCGCCTCAGGTCCGTGATATCGGCGCTGCGGAATCCTATCCCGTTCGCCGCCGCCATCTTGGCCGAAAAGATGACCGACTACTCAGTCATCTCAGGTTGTTCGGAACTCTCGGCCTTCCGGAACGATTGGTAAAATGGGTGGGTCTTGAGGTCAGGCAGCCAGCGTTTGATTGTCCTCTGCCTCGCCGACCGGCAGTCTTACAAGGAAGGTCGATCCCTCATCCTCCACGCTTTCGACCGTGATCGTGCCCTTGTGTATTTCAACGATATTCTTGACGAGGTGGAGACCGATGCCGGTTCCCGGAATTCCCGATGCCGTGCTTGCCCGGAAGAATCGGCCGAAGAGCTTGCTCATTTCATCTTCCGGAATGCCGACACCTCGGTCTCGAACTGAAATGACGGCTTCTCCATCATCCAAGTAACCTTTGATTTCTATCGCCGATTCATCGGGAGAATATTTCACGGCATTCGACAGGAGGTTGACGAAAATTTGATGGAGAAGCTTTTCGTCGCCCATCATTTCGCGAGGAAGCCCTTCGATGTCGATGATGAAATCGTAACTTCTGCTCAGCTCCCGCTGATTGTCGATGATCTCGTTCAGCATGGTGAACAGGTTGCACGGACCGGGCTTCAACTCGATCGTGCCTGCCTCGAGCCGTGATGAGCTCAAAAAGCTCTCCATCAGTCCAGTGAGCCTTGCAACGGAGGCTCGGCATTTTCCAAGAGCCGTTCCCATCGCCTCTCGCGGCATGGTATCGATTTTTCGCAGGATACGCTGGGCATTCCCGTCGATAATGGTAAGGGGCGTGCGAAATTCGTGCGACACCAGAGACACGAATTTTCTTTGCATCTGGTTGATTTCTTTCTCGTTGGCCAGAGCTTGTTCCAGGCGTTTCGTGAGTTCGACCTGACGTTCTGCCGCTTGGTTGAAGGCGTTGGCTAGCTCGGCGAGTTCGTAAGGACCGTCCGTTTCCAGCCGCGCACCGGGATCGGTCAGCTGCTGCAGCGATTGTATTTTCGTCACAAGCTTTTTCAGCGGATTGGCGACGAGGCTGGCTGCCAGATAAACGCACAGGATCAGCGCTGCCAGATCGACAAGAAAAGCAACCAGCAGGAAGCCGTGAAGCGCGCCGAAGAGGTGGTCCTGCTCCGGCCTGGCCACGGCCGAGCTCAACTTCAGGGCGGGAAATCCCGGTATGTCCATGATATCAGACCTGACCATATCGCCCGCTTGAGAGGTCTCCTCATCAGGGGGTGGCCCAAAGAGCAGCTGACCATCCTGTCTCCTCAGCCACACCTGTCCTCCATGCTTGTTCGAGGACAGAAGGTTCGTCGTGTCCTCGGGCGACAGCATCAGCATGAGGCCTCCCTCAGGGAGGGCGCCGACTTCGATGGGCACGGCCGCGATCAGCGAGCCATCGACCAGCGTAAAGACTTCGTCTCCTTTCATCACGGACTCATGCCAGATTTCTTCCAGCAGTTCCGTCTCCAAGGGATGGTTCACTTGGTTTGAGGCAACAACATGTCCGCTGAAATCGGTCATGGCGATGATCAGGCTGTTATAATCGCCGAAGCGAAGCGTGCGAAAGAAGGGCGAGAGAAAATGTTCAACCGACAACGGATCGACGAAAGCATTGATGGCAAGCGCATTGCCGGCAATGCTGCGGAGCCGTCCCATCAGCGTTTCAACTTTGTCGGCGACGGCCAAGGTTTGCTGATCAGCCGCGAACTCCAAGCCCTCGACGGCTTTTTCCTCAAGGAGCCGCTCCCCGACAATGCCGACGAACAGCCAAATGGCAAGCAGGGTCCCGCACGATAGAGGCACCACTTTCCAAAAGACAGCAGCTAGTACACGCTTCCTGGGGGCTTGTTCCAAGGCTTCCATCCGGCTTGCATCATACGCGAGTGCTGGTAACTCAATTGACGAGAAAGCTCAGCAGATTGGGTGAACTGAAAGATGAACGGCAAGCCTATTCGCGTATCGTTAAGAAAGTCTTGACCTTTTCGAAATATGAACGGGCCGAACGTTTTTTTGCCGAGGGATCATGATGAACTGGATAATCCTCCCACGCCTTGGCATGACCGCCCTCTTGGCCTGGGCTGCGTGGTCCTCGTTCGTCGTCACAGCGGAAGCACGCGACCGGCTCAGCATCGTCGTGCCGCTTGGAGAAGGCGGTGCCTTGGATCGTTTTGCGCGGGCCGCAGAGCGCTTCCTTCCCAATATTCTCGACGCCGAGGTTTCCGTGGAAAATTACTCGCCGAAGGACGGCAGGGATGGATATCAGGAATTTCTTAAGCGGCAGGATGGCCAATCCACCATTCTGGCCTGGTTCGAACCGGCGGCAGCCGCCTATGAACCGGGTATCGATTTATCGGATCTGACCATCATCAACGTACAGGAAATCGAAGCACCGATTCTGGCGGCAAGAAGCGGTATTGGCTGGGATAATCTCGGCGATATGGTTCAAGCGGTTCGTGGCGCTCCTAACAAGTATCGGCTCGGCTATGGCAGCGCTTCCGGCGGTGGCCCGCTTTTGACCACAGCATTGCTGGACAAGCTCGGTCTGAAGATCGTCGAGGCAAATTATTCCAGTGGCGGAAAGGCGCGCAAGGCAATCGCCAAGGGAGAGATCGATCTGACAGCGGGTAGTTTGAATGCTCTGAGAAAGCTCGGAGACCGGGTGACACCACTTGCGGTCTTTTCGCCCAGGCGGTTACGCGCTTGGCCCGAGGTGCCGACGATTGCACAGGCTTTGGGAGCCGATGCCGGCCAGGCGGTGCATGGAGCGGTTTATCGCTTTTTCGCCGTTCGCCACTCATTTGCCGAAGCTCAACCTGAAGCCTTCGAGGAGCTGGTTGAAGCATTTCGTCGAATGACGGAGGAAGATCAGGCTTTTTTGGACCATGCCGACGACAGGGGTGTCGGTGCTCTTTGGTTTGGCCCCGTCGAGAGCAGGTCGCTGATCGAGCGGGCGCATCAGCATTTCGGTCAGTTGATTGCTAGGCAGCGACAGCGCTAGTGTATTTCTGGGAGAGGGCTGGCACCGCGTAAACATCAGCTGGAAGCGCTCCAGCGGAATATCGTCAACCCGAACGTCTGCCGTCCGGCCGCATTCCAGGGATATCGGCCAAAGGGGAGCGGCAGACGGATAACAATACCGGTTAAAAAAACCCGTGGTAGCCAGAGGACGGCTAACCACGGGTAAAGGCATGGCAGGAGAGGAGAACACAAATAGGTTTATATTCTTTTAATGCTTCAATGTCAAGAATAATGTCCTTTATAGTGCGGCGCTATCCGAGTACTGCGACGCTGCCCCTCAAATTCACAGATTTAAACCGCGCCGCGTTCCAAGGCCCTTGCCTCCAATAGAGCACGGTTTTGCGCCAGAATGAGATCCGACAAACGCACTTCTGCGATGACCTGCTTGGTTTCGTCGTCCTTGACGACCGGCATATGCTCCTCATGCTCCGACTCGCAGATGCGAAGCGCCCGCTCCAGGTCGTCTCCCGGCTTCAAGGCCGTTGGCAGGCGGTGCACCAGATCACGCGCGGACTTTTCTACGGCCTGGTTCGGCTCAAAGACTGCATCGGCGAGATCTTCGAAGTGAATAGAGCCCACTAGCCTTCCGTCCTCATCGACCACGAAAATGGGCAAATGACGATGCAGGAATTCCGATTTGAGCTGACTTAAGTCGGCATCCAGACCGACCGTGACCACCTCCGCGCGCATCACCTCGTCGACGGTGCGGCTTGCCAGCAGGCCTTGATCGTGACGGGCGTCGAGATCGATGCCCCGACGCATAAGCTGCCAGCTGAAGAAGGAGTACCAATGGAGCTGGCGGCAGGTGATCGATGCGATGGCAACCGTCACCATGAGCGCAAAAGTAATCCCGTAGTCCGCGGTGAGTTCGAAGACCATGATGATGGTCGAAATCGGTGCGCCAAGCGTGCAGGCCGCAATCGCAGCCATGGCCAGAAGCGCATAGACGCTGGTCGAGGAGCCGAATTCGGGGAAAAAGCTGACGGCGATTAAGCCGTAAGCCGAGCCGACCAGCGCCCCCAAAACCAGGCTCGGGCTGAAGATGCCGCCGCCAAACCCGCTGCCCAGGCAGAGGACGGTAGCCAGGCCTTTGGCGATGGCGAGCATGATCAGTAGCCAAAGACCATAGCTGCCCTTTAGTGCATTGTCCGTTGCCTCGTAGCCGACACCCAGCACCTCCGGGCAGCGAAGCGCGATGATACCGACGATCAAGCCGGCAATCGCCGGCCTCAGCCAGCCTGCGAGTTGCAGTCGCTCATGGGTCGCTTGCACCAGCGCAATGCCCTTGAGCAAGCCCATGGCGGCGATGGCGCAGACCAGGCCCAGAATGATGAAAGCCGGCAGTTCCCAAAACGACGTTACCTGCTGCGGCGGCAGGATGAAGGCAGCTGCATCGCCGATATGCAGTCTCGTGATCACGGTACCGATGACCGAACTGATCACGATCGGAGAGAAAGCGGTAATGCCGTAATGGCCGACCACCACCTCGAGCGCAAAGAACACGCCGGCGATCGGCGCATTGAAAGCGCTCGCAATACCGGCGGCGACCCCGCAACCGAGGAGCGTCTTAACAAGGGATGGGGAGAGATGGAGCTTCTGCGCAACCTTGGAAGCGAAGGTCGCGCCGAGATGGACAATCGGTCCCTCCCGGCCGACAGAAGCGCCGCAGCCGAGCGAGCCGGCGCTGACGGCGGCAGCGGCCAGGCCTTCGCGAAAGGACATTCTGCCGTTGCGTAAGGCACTCGCCGCCATGACGTCGGCAACGCCCTGCGGAAGCCGCCCGGGCATGACCTTGTGCGTGAAGAACCCGATGGCCAGGCCGCCGAGGGTCGGCACGGCCAGCACTTGCCACCAGGGAAGATGGGCCGCATGACTTGCGATGAAGTCGGCAGGGTTGCCGTAAAGAACGAATTGCAGTCCCTCGACCAGGAGGCGAAAAGCAAGGGCTCCATAACCCGCGGCCGTCCCAATCGACACGGCGAGAAAGAAGAGGAGCACCTGATCATTTCGACTCAGGTCCCGCCAAGCCTGCAATAGCGATGCCATCAAACATGCCAAATTGGAATAAGAACGCTTTGAACATACGCACCAGCACGTTGATCCAAAACGTGTCAGCCCGTCGCATGGGCCACTGGCGCAGGCGTTGACTTGGGTTCGGGCATGGCTGGTATGGTATGCGAACCAGTCACCATCGGATGAGCGAGGTCGAAGAGCTGCAATGACCAAGAAAAGAAAAGGCCTTGCCGGCGGGCTGACCCATATGGGCGATCCGGATTTTGCGCTCTATATGCGAAAAGCCTTTGCGAGTTCGATGGGCTATTCCAAAGCGATCCTGGAAAAGCCGGTGATCGGCATCGTCGACACCACTTCCGGTTTCAACAATTGTCATCGCGGCGTCCCCGATCTGATCGAGGCAGCAAAGCGCGGCGTGCTTGCAGCGGGCGGCCTGCCGATCTCCTTTCCTACTATTTCGCTGGGCGAAAGTTTCGTGTCGCCGACCACACTGATGTTCCGCAATTTGATGAGCATGGATGTCGAGGAGATGATCCGTGCCCAGCCGATGGACGCGGTGATTCTGATCGGCGGCTGCGACAAGACCGTGCCGGCCCTCCTGATGGGCGCCGTTTCCGCCGACAAGCCCGCCATTCTCCTGGTGACCGGTCCGATGATGACCTCGCGCCATGGCAATGAGCGCCTCGGGGCCTGCACCGATTGTCGCCGTTTCTGGGCGCAATATCGGGCGGGCGACCTGAGCCGCGACAACATTGAAAAAATTGGCGCCAGGCTTTGCACCACCGCAGGGACCTGTCCGGTGATGGGCACGGCCAGCACCATGGCCTGCCTTGCCGAAACGCTCGGCATGACGCTTCCGGGCACCGCCGCGATTCCCGCGGTTCATGCCGATCGCCTGCGCGCCGCCGAGGCCAGCGGCACCCGTGCTGTCGGCCTTGCCGCCGAAGGCCTCAAGCCCAGCGCGATCGTCACCAAAGCTGCCGTCGACAACGCGCTTCGGGTTCTCCTGGCCATCGGCGGTTCCACCAACGGCATCCTGCACCTCGCCGCCATCGCCGGTCGCGCCGGTATCGATCTGCCGCTGGACGACCTCAACGCCATCAGCGACACCACGCCCGTCCTGGTGGACCTCAAACCCACCGGTCCAAGCTACATGGAAGACCTCCACGCCACCGGCGGCCTTGCGCCCGTTCTCAGGGCCTTACGGCCCCTGCTCGATCTTGAAACCGTGTCGGTTACCGGCGTTCCTCTCTCGGAACGTCTGGACGGCGACGCCGAGACAGCCGACATCGGCATCGTCAAGAGTCTCGAAAAGCCGCTGCAGCCGGAGGGTGGCTTGATCGCACTGTTCGGCAGCCTTGCGCCGGGCGGCGCCATTCTTAAACGATCGGCGGCCGATAGCCGGTTGTTCGAACATGAAGGGTGTGCCGTCGTCTTCTCAAGTTTGGACGATCTCGCACGCAGAATTGACGATCCCGACCTCGACGTCGCTGCCGACGACATTCTGGTTTTGCAAAACGCCGGCCCGAAAAGCGGCACCGGCATGCCCGAGGCCGGGTATCTGCCGATACCGGGCAAACTCGCCAAAGCCGGCGTCAAGGACATGATCCGCATCTCGGATGCGCGCATGAGCGGCACGGCCTTCGGCACCATCATTCTCCATGTGACACCCGAGGCTGCTTTGGCCGGACCGCTCGGACTGGTCAGGAGCGGCGATCGGATCCGCCTCAGTGTGCAGCGGTGCAGCCTGGATCTCCTGGTCAGCGAGGACGAGCTTGCAGCTCGGCGACAGGCCCATCAGCCGCCGGCCGCTCCGGCAAGGGGCTATGCCAAGCTTTATCACGACCATGTGCTGGCAGCGCCTGCCGGCTGCGATTTCGATTTTCTAAGATCGGCAGGTTAGCAGATCGACACAAACGAGGATTTCTATCCATGACGTCGTCAAACGACCTCCATCAAGGCCGCCCGCTGATCGCCCTCGCCATGGGGGATCCTGCGGGGATCGGCCCGGAACTGCTGGCGCGGCTGCTATCAGATCAAGACGTCCGGAATGTTGCTGATGTTCTGGTCGTCGGGGATCGGCGCGTGGTGGCGCTTGGCGAACGGCAGACCGCCCTTTCAGCCGAGCTTTCGGATCTTGACGGTTTTGCCGAAACGGGATGCTCTCTCGCCGATCTCGGCCATCTGGATCCGGCGACGATCACGGTTGGGCAATCGTCGAGGGAGGGCGGTGATTTTTCCCTGGTGAATTTCCGCATTGCACTTCGGCTGGGTGCTGCCGGGATCGCCGATGCTGTTGCCTTCACGCCCTTCAACAAGCATTCCATGCGCCTCGCAGCCTCAGACTATGTCGACGAGATCGGCTTCATCAAGCGTACTATCGGCGCGGACAAGGACGGCAGCGAATTCAACATCCTGGACGAAGTCTGGAACGCACGCGTCACCTCCCATATTCCGCTGAGCGAAGTCGCGTCGCGCATCACCAGGGAGCGCATCGGGGAGGCGATCGATCTCACCATCGAGAGCATGCGTGCCGTCGGCTACGATCGACCCCGCCTCGCCGTGGCCGGGCTCAATCCCCATGCCGGCGACAGCGGCAATTTCGGCCGGGAAGACCTCGACGTGATCGAGCCGGCAGTACAGGCTGCTGCCGCCAGGCAGCTCGCGGTCGAGGGGCCGTTTTCGCCGGATACCGTCTTTCTGCGTGCCAAGGCCGGGCTGCATGATGCCGTGCTCACCATGTATCACGACCAGGGGCAGATCGCGATGAAGCTGATGGGTTTCGATCGCGGCATCACGCTGATCGGCGGCTATCCCTTCCCGATCACCACGCCGGCTCACGGCACGGCTTTCGATATTGCAGGGCAGGGGATCGCCAATCCCGGCGCTGCCAAACGCGCCCTCGAAATCGGCGCCGACATGGCGAGAAAGTTCAAGAAGGGAACGTCTTTTCTAGACCGAGCCTCGAGACTCGATGCCGTCAGGGATTTTTTTCGAGGGGGGCGGGCTTAAGGTTCAGGCCCCTTCGCGCCAAGGGGCGAGCAGGGCAAGGATCGCGGCACTCACCGGCGTCGGCATGCCAAGCTCGGCGCCATGCCGCACGGTAGCGCCCGCAAGCCAATCCACTTCAAGGGGCCTGCCCGCTTCCAGATCATGCGCCTGCGAGGCGCGCAGATCCGGCGGCATGCGCTCGGTCATGGCCATCACACGTTCGACGGTGTCTGTAAGCTCGAGGCCCCGAGCAAGGCCGACGGCGGCAGCTTCCTCCGCGAGAGTCCGAAAAAGAGCCCAGGTTTCCGAATGCGCGCGCGCCGTGCCGATAGAGCATCGCGCGGCTGCGGTCACGCTGCTGAGCGCGTTCATCATCACGAATTTTTCCCAAAGCTCGACCCGGACATCGGCGCAATCCGGCACATCGATACCGGCATCGTTGAAAATTCTCCGAATTTCCTCGACCGGCGGTACGGTCTGGCGGCCTTCGGCATCGCCGATCGTGAAATTGGCAAACCGGCTGACCTTCCGAATGAGGCCGGGGGCACCGATGGTCGCGAAGATCCGGGCTACGCCGATCAGCGAACGCTCGGCACCGAAGGCCGCCGCCAGCATGTCCGGCGCATCGACGCCATTTTGAAATGGCAATGCCAGGCCGCCCTTCGCCATCAGCGGGCGGGCATCGTCGATTGCTGGCGCTAATTGCTGCGCCTTCACGGCGAACACCACCAAATCTGCCGGCCCGATGTCCTCCGCATTGTCATAGGCGGTAAATTGCGTAACTGCCTCGCCATCCGGCTCTTCGAGGCGAAGGCCATGGGCGCGAATGGCGCTCAAATGCGCGCCCCTTGCCAAAACCGCAACATCGATCCCGGCCTTGGCAAGCTTGACCGCAAGAAAGCCCCCAACCCCGCCAACTCCAACGATAGCAATCCGCATTTTTTCAACTCTTCCCGTTGTTTCGTGGGGTGTCCCGATGCCGCTCTTGGAAAAGGCTGACCCGCCCTCGGGTCAACTTGTCGCTGCGATGGCTTCCCTAGCAAAAAAACCGATTTCTCGATAGAATGCTTCGTCGGACGAGGGATCATTCAAGCCTCTGTCGTCGCACAACCAAACGAACCCGAATGCCCCGGAAATCCTGGCAAAAAAGGCTGATGTTCAAGCCATGACCTATGACGACTACAACGCGTTTTGCGCTTCCCTGCCGGCGACGACACATGTCGTGCAGTGGGGTGGTTCCCATGTCTGGAAGGTCGGCGGAAGGTGTTTGCAGTCGGCGGCTGGGACGACGGCGGCGAACCTCGCATCACCTTCAAGGTTTCGCCGATCGCCTACGAGATGCTGCAGGAACAGCCTGGCCTGCGCCCAGCACCATACCTGGCTTCACGCGGCATGAAATGGATCCAGCACCATGAAGAGCCCGGTCTTGAGGATGAGGATCTCAAAGCTTATCTGCGCGAATCCCACCGGATCGTTGCCAGTGGCCTTTCCAAGAAGAAGCAGCGCGAACTAGGCCTCGTCGCATGTGAGCCGGCATCCGGCAAAACCACTGGCGCCGGTCATCAAAGAAAAAGCCCCCGGGCATGATTGTCCGGAGGCTGTGTTCACAGAGCCGCGACGCGGTCAAAAACGGAAATAGATGCCCGGGAACTCGATATAAGCACCGCCGCCGAAGTGACGTCCGCGACGATGGTGGCTGTGCTTGTGGTGATGGTGTCCCCGGCCGCGGAAGTGGCGGCGTTTATAGTGACCTTTGTGACGGCCGTAGCCTCGATCATAATAATCGCCGTAACGCCGGCCACCGTAATACCCGTCATCATAACCGCGGTGGCGGCCCTTGTAGTACCCGTCGTCATAGCCGCGGCGGTAAGCGTGTTTGTGCTTCTTTTTATGCCGCTTGTAATGATGACGGTCATGGCCTCGATAGCCGCCGCGATCATAGCCATAGTCACGATGATGCTTCTTATAGTGCTTCTTTTTGTAATGCTTGTTCTTGTAGTGTTTCTTCTTCTTCCAGCTTCCGTGATCGACAAGCTGCAGATCGGCGTTTTGCCCGGGCGCGATCACCGGCTTGGCGACCCCCAGCGACGCGGAAGAGACTGGTGCGGCCGCGACGACACCGGCCAGAAGGAAGCCGAGAACGGCTGCGAACGATTTTCCAACCTTGGTCATGTCTGACCTCCAGAACCTTTTGATCATGGCCCCTGATGTAGACCAGAGAGCCTGAACCGAAACTGAACCGACTGCAGGGCCGAAACACTTTCTCTTCGGGATATCATTTCGAAGAAATCATCAGCGAACCGGTCAATATTCAAACAATTGTGCAACGCGATTAGTCCAACGGGCGGTGCCACATGCATCATAGTATCGAGGTTTTGCGTATAATTCTTGTAACAGTCTAGCCAATTTCAGAGAGCCCCGCCATAGTAGTTTGCAAGAATGCCGAGGGGATGTGATCCCCCTTGAAGAGAAACTGTCGGGATAGGCTGGGGAGAATTCGTGCATGGCCCTGCTGGAACTCAGGGACATCGCCAAGCATTTTGGCGCGATCGAGGCCTTGAAAGGCGTCGATCTCGACCTTGAGCCGGGTGAAGTCCTGGGCTTGATGGGGGACAACGGGGCCGGCAAGTCGACGCTGGTCAAGATCATTGCCGGCAATTTTCCCGCATCTGAAGGCACGATGGTGCTGGGTGGCGAGGATTGTCACTTCACCAAGCCTTTGGATGCGCGCGGGCGCGGGATAGAGGTCGTTTATCAGGACCTTGCCCTTTGCGACAATCTGACGGCAGCCGCCAATGTGTATCTCGGCCGCGAAGAGAAAAAAGGCTTTGGGCCGCTCAGGGTTCTCGACTATGCAAGCATGTTCGATCGGGCGGCCGAGCTGTTCGCCGAACTGAAATCCGAAACCCGCCCGCGCGACCTGGTCCGGCAGATGTCCGGCGGTCAACGCCAGGCTGTGGCCATCGCCCGCACGCGCCTTTCCGACCCCAAAATCGTGTTGATGGACGAGCCGACCGCGGCAATTAGCGTGCGGCAGGTCGCGGAGGTTCTCGATCTGATCCGGCGTCTCAAGGATCAGAACATTGCCGTGATCCTGATCAGCCACCGCATGCCCGACGTCTTCGCCGTCTGTGACCGCATCGCCGTCCTGCGCCGGGGCGAGAAGGTCGCCGAGAAAGCGATCGGCAACACCTCGCCCGAAGAAGTCACCGGCCTGATCACCGGCGCCATCGCCTCGGCCTGAGGAGCAACATGTCCGCCCGTCCCGATACTTCCGCCGCCAATATCGCGATCTCAGACGTTACCGGCATCAAGGAAAAAACGCTCTGGCAGCACATGATTGCCAACCAGGCGTTCTGGGTGACCATCACGGTGATCCTGATCTGCATCGTGACGGCCTATGAGGAGCCGAACTTCGCCACCAAGGCCAATTTCTTCAACATCACCCGCAACTTCGCCGCCATCGGCCTCATGGCCATGGGCATGACCGCGGTGATCCTGACCGGCGGCATCGATCTCTCGGTGGGCTCGGTGATGGCGCTGTCCGCGGTTGGGGCTGCGCGCCTACTCGAAGCGGATCAGGCCTGGTATATCGCGGTCGGCGGCGGCCTGACGCTCGGCATGCTGGCGGGCGCCGTCAATGGCTGGCTGATCGCTTACGTGAAGCTCCCACCGTTCGTGGTCACCCTCGGCATGCTCTCGATCGCCCGTTCCCTGGCGGTGGTGCTCTCCGAAAACCGGGTGCTCTATCAGTTCGGTCAGGACGCAGCGACCTTCAAATCGATCGGCGGCGGCAGGCTCTCGATCCCCTGGATCGACGGCGGCACGCTCGACTTCTCCAACATGTTCGTGATCCTGGTGATCGCCACCATCTTCACGGCTTTCGTCCTGAATTTCACCGCCTGGGGCCGCTACCTGTTCGCGATCGGCGGCAATGAGAACGCCACCCGGCTCACCGGTGTCCCGGTCGATCGCATCAAGTTCCAGGCCTACCTGATCGCCGGCCTGACCGCCGCAATCGCCGCCGTGATGATGACGGGATGGCAGGGCTCCGCCTCCAACGGCATGGGCAAGGGCTTCGAGCTCTACGTCATCGCCGCGACCGTGATCGGTGGTGCCAATCTCATGGGCGGTCACGGCAGTGCCTATGGCGCCTTCATCGGCGCCGCCCTGATTTTCCTGATCCGCAACAGCCTGATCATGTTCGGTGTCGATGCCAATTGGTACGACCTGTTCGTCGGGCTGTTCATCATTTTCGCGGTCCTTCTCGAAAGGATTCGCGGAAAGAAAGGCGGCTAGGGCGAGGCGCCCTGGCCATGACTTGCCTGCATCCATAACTGGGAGGTTACGAACGCTATGAAGAAACTGACATTGATGGCCGGTGCGGCCGTTATGGCCCTGACCGGTGCGGCGAATGCTGCGGACTACACCTTTGCCCTTGTTCCGAAAAACGTGAACAACCCGTTCTTCGATCAGGCACGCGACGGCTGTAAGAAGGCCGAAGGCGAGCTGGATGGCAAAATCGAATGTCTCTATATCGGCCCCGGCGAGCATGGCGGCGGCGAAGAGCAGCTGCAGATGGTCAATGACCTCGTGGTCAAGGGCGTCGACGGCATCGCAGTTGCCCCGTCTAATGCCGCAGCGATGGCATCGGCTCTCCAGGCCGCGAAGGATGCCGGCATCCCCGTGCTCACCTGGGACAGCGATCTTCTGCCCGAGAACGCCGATCTGCGCACCGCCTATATCGGCACCAAGAACTACGATATCGGCGTGAACCTTGCGAAGATCGTCCAGGAAGTGAAGCCGGACGGCGGCACCATCTGCATCCAGTCCGGTGGCGCTGCGGCCGCCAACCATAATGAGCGCATGCAAGGCATTCGCGACACGCTTGCCGGTGAAAGCGGCACGACCTCTCCCGGCAATCGTCTCGAAGGTGCGAATGGCTGGACCGAAGCCGAGGGCTGCCCGCTCTACACCGACGATGATTTCCCGCGCTCGGTGCAGCAGCTCGAAGACACGCTCGCCAAGCTGTCCGACCTGGACGCCTTCGTGCCGACCGGCGGCTTCCCGCAGTTCATCCCGGACGCCTATCGCAGTGCCGTCACGCCTCATAAGGGCCGTATCGACGACAAGTCGCTTGCCCTCGTGGTGGCAGACACGCTGCCGGTGCAGATGGAGCTGATGGCCGAAGGCCTCTCGCTCGGCCAGGTCGGCCAGCGTCCCTTCGAGATGGGCTACACCGTGATGCACGCCCTCTACAAGATGGTGACCGAAGACGTCGCACCTGAGGATCCGACCTATACCGGCCTCGACGTCTGCACCCCCGACAACGCCGACACCTGCATCGGCGGCTAGGTTGCCCCCGGCAACAGGGTTGACTTGTTGCCACTGACTGCAGGGCTAGCTTGAGAGAGCCGGTGCCTGCAGCGAAGGCTAGGTGAATGGAACCGCCTCCGGGTAACAAACCGGGGGCGGTTTTCGTTTATGGTGCCGTAATGGACAGCGGGGGGCTTGGCATGACGGCAGGCGGCAAGACGATAACGTTGGAATGGGGCGACTACGAGCTTGAGCTTTGCCCCGGCATCGGCGGCTGTATGACAGCCTTTCGCTACCGGGGCATCGACATCTTCCGTCCCGCGACCGAAGCGTATTGGCAAGATCACGAGCCGCGCGCCGCAGCGTCATTTCCCCTGGTGCCGTTCTCCAACCGCATAGCCGACGGCCGCGCCGTCTTCGAGGGGCGGTCCTATCACTTCCCGATCAACATGCCGCCGGAGCCCCACAGCATCCACGGCGACGGCTGGAAAGCTTCCTGGCAGCCTGAAGCCATTGAACCGACCAAGGCTGCCCTAACCCACGAACCGTCGAGCAGCCCTTTCCCCTATGCCAGCCGACAGGCTTTCGAGCTGTCGGAGCAGGGGCTGACGGCAACGCTTGAGATCACCAACACAGGCGACGAGAGAATTCCTGTCGGCTTCGGTCACCATCCTTACTTTCCCCGAACCCATGGCCTGACCCTGACCATGCCCGCGACGAAGGTCTGGCTTCCCGATGAGCGGCAGCTACCCGACACCAAAGTGGCTGTGCCCGACGAGTGGAACTTTTCGACGGCCAAACAACTGGCCGCCCTCGATCTCGATCACGACTTCACCGGTGGTGGTGGCGGTGCCCGGATGCATTGGCCTGAAACCGGCCTCCACCTCGCGATCGAGGCCGATCCGATCTTTGCCCATGTCGTCGTCTTTGTCCCGCCCGGCCAGGACTTCGTCTGCGTCGAGCCGGTCACCAACCTCGCCAACGCCGTCAACCTCGCCAACGCGGGGAGAACGGATACGGGCCTTCAAATCTTGAACCCCGGCGAAACGCTGCAAGGCTCAATGCACTTTCACGCTCGAACGTCCTGATCGAGCAGATCACGAGAATCCTATGAGGCGCGGCTCTTGCCCGAAAGCGCTGCCGATAGAGCAAGGGCCAGGGCGCCGTCGGCCTTGGCGGGCTGCTGTTTCGGCGTTTTTGCTCGCGCTTGCTTCGGGTTTTTCCGCTTGGTCTTGTCGCGCTTTTCGTTGGACGTACCAGCTGCCTTTTGCTGCTCGGCAGGCTTACCGGCGCTGTTGCGCATGGAAAGGGAGATGCGCTTTCGCTTCGCATCGACCTCCAAGACGCGCACCTTGATTACATCGCCCGCTTTCACGATCTCACCCGGGTCCTTGACGAAGCGATCGGCGAGCTGCGAGACATGCACCAGCCCGTCCTGATGGACACCGATATCGACGAACGCACCGAAGGCCGCAACATTGGAAATCGTGCCTTCGAGCATCATGCCGATTTCCAGATCTTCGATTTTGTGAACGCCCTCGGCAAAGGCGGCGGTCTTGAAGGCCGGTCTTGGATCGCGTCCCGGCTTTTCCAATTCGCTGATGATGTCGCGTATCGTCGGGAGGCCGAAGCGTTCGTCGACGAAATCGCTCGGGTTGATAGCCTTCAGCGGCTTGCTATCCTCGGCCAGGGTTCGCACGTCGCGACCGCAGGCGGCGACAATCTTCGCCGCGACCGGATAGGCTTCCGGGTGCACCGAGGAGGCATCCAGCGGCTCGTCGCCGTCTCGAATGCGAAGAAAGCCGGCGGAGAGCTCGAAGGCGCGCGCACCAAGCCTAGGAACCTCCTGCAGATCTCGACGGCATTTGAAGGGACCGGCTGTGTTCCGGTGAGCGACGATCGCCTCGGCAAGGGCAGGGCCGACACCCGACACACGGGAAAGAAGCGGCGCCGAAGCGGTGTTCAGCTCAACGCCAACGGCATTCACCGCATCCTCGACCACCGCATCCAGCCCCCGGGCGAGACGGCTCTGATCGAGATCATGCTGATATTGTCCGACCCCTATGCTCTTCGGTTCGATCTTGACGAGCTCGGCCAGCGGGTCCTGCAGCCTGCGTGCGATCGACACCGCGCCGCGCAGGGTGACGTCGACGTCCGGCATCTCGGCGGCAGCAATGGCCGATGCCGAGTACACCGATGCACCCGCCTCGCTGACCATGACCTTGGTCGGCCGGGGCTCCTTGAGCCCGGCCTGGACCTCCGCCACCAAAGCGTCGGTTTCGCGGCTTGCCGTGCCATTGCCGATGGCAATCAGGTCGACACCATGGGCAGCGATCAGCCGCTGCAACTCAAGCTTGGCGCCCTGCACGTCGTTCTTGGGCTGAAACGGATAGATGGTGGCCGTCTCCAGTAGCTTGCCGGTGGGATCGACGACCACGACCTTCACACCTGTGCGGATTCCGGGATCCAGCCCCATGGTGGTTCGGGCACCGGCGGGAGCTGCCAGGAGAAGATCTTTGAGGTTGCGCGAAAAGACGCGGATCGCCTCCTCCTCGGCACGCTCACGCAGGGTCACCAGGAGGTCCGTCGAGAGATGAACGGAGAGCTTGACTTGCCAGGCCCAGCGAGCGACGGACATCAGCCACGTCGAAGCGGGATCGGTCGCTTTGGTATCGATATCGAAGGTTTCTGCAATCATCGAGACGATGGGTTTGACCGGCTCGGTGTTGGCCTCATCGACCGAGATCTCAAAATTGAGCACGCCTTCCTTCCGCGCCCTGAAGAGAGCCAGTGCCCGATGGCTCGGCATCTTCGCCCAGGGCTCATCATGCTCGAAATAGTCGCGGTATTTTGTGCCTGCCTCTTCCTTCCCGGCGATAACCCTGGCCCGAACCTCGGCAGTCGACTTCATGTGTTCGCGCGCGCGTCCGACCAGTTCCGGCTGCTCGGCAAACTGCTCGGCCAGAATGTCGCGAGCGCCGTCGAGAGCGGCTTTGGCATCGGGAATGTCTTCGCCGACAAATCCAGCCGCTTCGCTCTCCGGATCCTTGCTGCGATCGGCGAGGAGGCCCTCGGCGAGCGGCCCGAGGCCACGCTCGAGCGCGATCTGCGCCTTGGTTCGTCGCTTCGGTTTATAGGGCAGATAAAGATCCTCGAGCGCCGCTTTGGTCGATACTTCGCTGATCCTGCCCTTTAGCTCCTCGGTCAATTTTCCCTGAGTCTCGATCGATTTCAAAATGACTTCGCGGCGCGCCGAGAGCTCACGCAGATAGGTCAGGCGTTCATCGAGCTGGCGAAGCTGGCCGTCATCCAGCCCGCCTGTTGCCTCTTTCCGATATCTCGCGATGAACGGCACGGTGGATCCGCCGTCCAGAAGCTCGATCGTCGCGCTGACCTGATCCGGCCGGGCGTCAATCTCCGAGGAGATGAGACGCACGATCTGCTCACGTTCCGAAATCATCGATGCTCTCTTCCTGTATCTTCGGGGGAGGCAAGGCCTAGCACAAAACCCTTCGGATGCAACGGGCTGTCGTTCGAAGTGTGTGGAAGAAATGGTCGTCATGCCACGAGCAAAAAGCCCAAGCCGTCATCCCGCCCATCCCGTAGATCAATCCAATGCGAAACCGGCGGGGACTCTAAAAAAGATTGCCATAAAATCGAGGCCATGCTCGGCTATCTCATGCAGTTCCGACATGTCCTTACCGGCTTCGACAAACTCGCAAAAAGACATCTTGCCTTCGTCCATTTGCCGATACCTGCTTCTCTGGTGATGAAACGCCAACGGATCCCAGGCCGCATACCGCTCGAACCATCCAAAGGGCAAGCAGGGCAAGTCTAAAGGGCTGTCCTGGAACCAACATCGCTCCCGCTCGGCAGAGCTCCCAGGGCGTAACTCGAAGGTTCGTTAAAAAATTAGAAAAAACAGAACGAATGAATGGGGAATAAAAGATCAATGCCGATGTTAATCTTTATGACTGGCCTGGGGCAGAGCATGGCTTGATCCACTTCCAACCCGTGGGAGTTAAGGATGCTCAGCAGGCTAACCGATCCTTTCGAGGAGACGGTTTAATGCTCGGACAGTCCGACGTTACTGAGGCTAGGATGATCAATCAGGCGCTCGTTGAATCATCTCCTCGGAACGACGTAATGAGGTTCGGATGTCGACACTCGTTGGGAGTGTTTTAAAACGAACCGGGAAACGAAGAGGACGCGTTTCCTGGATTGTTTGAGAGACTAGTCTGGGCATCATCTGAACCGATATAGGCCGACGCATCGCCCCTTTAAGATGCGTCGGCTCTTTTTTTGTCAGGAGCCGATCGTCGGCGTCTGAATTAAAAAGAGTATTTTCAAGAAAAACATTCACAGCGCCAGACGTCGTCGTCGGGAATTCGAGGAGGGA
The DNA here is from genome assembly GCA_965204405.1 of Geminicoccaceae bacterium. GTDB lineage: Bacteria > Pseudomonadota > Alphaproteobacteria > Geminicoccales > Geminicoccaceae > JANQPX01. Next base: position 1,264,677 of record CBDBEN010000004.1, on the reverse strand, counting down.
TAGATCCCATGAACACCCGAACCACTCGTCAGAAATTGCCATTCTCGATCTTGGCAGCCCTATCGGCCCTTGGGCTGATGCTCGCAGCCTGTGGTGAACAAACTGGAGAGCAGCAAAGCTCGGCGCCGACCACCGAACAACCGACGGAAGGCACCGCCAGCCAGTAGGCCCATTTTTGATGATCGCCGACGATCCCGGATGATCACATATCACTCGTGAAACTGGGGTGACGTTCGAGGAGCGTCACCCCTATTTCAAGCCAATCTTTCAGGCCCTTATGCCCTTTGCTGCGCTGAGATCTCGTTCGTCACACTGACTTTCAGCTTGTCCAGCATCTCGCGCGGCACGACCTGCCAGAAATGATGCCGCTCATTTTCGAAGTTGGCAAGCAGGCGCTCGGCGACCCGGCTATGGGTGTTCTTGAAGTGAAGCGCCAGCATGGCTTTGAGTTCGTCGGCATAGTGATCGACCTCGATCCGCTGGTAGATCACCATGTCGCCATTGACCTTCTCAGCGAAATGCTGATCCGGGTCATAGATATAAGCCATGCCGCCGCTCATGCCGGCACCGAAATTATCGCCGACTGGGCCGAGGATCGCGGCAGCGCCGCCGGTCATATATTCGCAGCCATTGTCGCCGCAGCCCTCAACCACCGTAACCGCACCGGAGTTGCGCACCGCAAACCGTTCACCGGCACGCCCGGCGGCAAAGAGCTTGCCTGCGGTTGCGCCATAGAGACAGGTGTTGCCGATGATCGTGTTGTCGGCGGCCACCATAGGGCTGGACACCAGGGGGCGAACGATGATGGTGCCACCGGAGAGCCCCTTGCCGACATAGTCATTGGCATCGCCGAACACTTCCAGTCGAAGGCCCTGGACGCCAAAGGCGCCGAGCGACTGGCCGGCCGAGCCGCGCAGCCGCACGGTGATCTGACCCTGCGGCAGCTTGTTCATGCCGTAGCGGCGGGTGATGTGAGCGGAGAGACGCGTGCCCACGGCGCGATGTACATTCCTGATATTATAGGCAAGCTGCATCTTTTCGCCGACTTCAAGGGCTGGCTTGGCGTCCTGGATCATCTTCGCATCGAGGCTGTCCGGGACGTCGTTCCTACCCTCGATCGCGCAGTAGCGCGGGTGCCCGCCGGTATCAACCTGAGCAAGGATCGGGTTCAGATCGAGATCGTCGAGATCGGCGCTGCCGCGGGAGACCTGGCGAAGCAGATCGGTTCGGCCGATGGCCTCTTCGAGGGAATTCAGCCCCAGCGACGCCAGGATTTCCCGCACCTCCTCGGCGATAAAGCTGAACAGGTTGACCACCTTGTCCGGCGTGCCTTCGAATTTGGCACGGAGATCCTGGCGCTGGGTGCATACCCCGACCGGACAGGTGTTGGAATGGCACTGGCGGACCATGATACAGCCCATGGCCACCAGCCCTGCCGTGCCGACGCCATACTCCTCGGCACCGAGCATGGCGGCGATGACCACGTCCCGGCCCGTCTTGATACCGCCGTCGGTGCGGAGCACCACCCGATGACGAAGGCGATTGAGGGTCAGGACCTGATTGACCTCGGAGAGGCCCATTTCCCAGGAGGTTCCCGCATATTTGATCGAGGTTTGCGGGCTGGCGCCCGTGCCGCCGGAATGGCCCGAGACCAGGATGACATCCGCCTTCGCCTTGGCAACACCGGCAGCGATCGTGCCGATGCCAGCTTCCGACACGAGTTTGACACAGACTTTGGCATCGGGGTTGATCTGCTTCAGATCGTAGATGAGCTGCGCCAGGTCCTCGATCGAATAGATGTCATGATGAGGCGGCGGCGAGATCAGCGTCACCCCTTCGGTGGAATGCCGAAGACTCGCAATCTCGGCGGTGACCTTGAAGCCTGGAAGCTGACCGCCTTCCCCTGGCTTTGCGCCTTGGGCGATCTTGATCTCTAGCTCGCGACAGGCATTCAGATATTCGGCCGTCACGCCGAACCTTCCGGAAGCCACCTGCTTGATCGACGAATTGGCATTATCGCCGTTGGCCCTGGGCGTGAACCGCTCCTTGGCTTCGCCCCCCTCACCGCTATCGGCTTTGGCACCAATGCGGTTCATGGCGATGGTCAGCGTCTCGTGGGCTTCAGGGCTAAGAGCGCCGAGCGACATGCCGGGGGTCACGAAACGCTTTCGGATCTCGGTGATACTCTCGACGTCATCCAGCGACACTGCGGGCTGACCATCGGAAAAGCCCATGAGGTCCCGGATGGCCACCGGCTCGGCGCCATCGATCACGGCGGAATACTTCTTGTAGGCGGCATAGCTGTCACTGGCCACGGCATGCTGGAGCTGATGGACGGCCGGACCTTCGAGCGCGTGCTGCTCGCCGCCTTTCCTGAACCGATAGAGGCCGCCGATCTCCAGGGGCAACTCATCCTGATCGAACGCGCGCTGATGCAGTGCAAGCACCTTGTTGGAGATACCGGCGAGGCCGATGCCGGAGATCCGGGTGATCAGGCCGGGAAAATACTCCGCGCAAAGGGATCGGGAGAGGCCGACCGCCTCGAAATTATAACCGCCCCGATAGGAGCTGATGATCGAAATGCCCATCTTGGACATGATCTTGAGAAGCCCCTGATCGACCGCCTCCTTGAACCGTTCCAGACATTCTCCCAAGGAATAGTTCGCGAACAGGCCGCGCCCGTGACGATCGGCGATCGTGGCTTCGGCGAGATAGGCATTGACCGTGGTGGCGCCGACGCCGATCAGCACGGCGGCGTAATGAACATCGAGGCATTCGCCGGCGCATACCACGATCGAGCTGAAGCTGCGCAGCCCCTCATCGACCAGATGGCTGTGAACAGCACCGGTCGCCAGGATCATCGGTACCGGAGCGCGATCCTCATTGACCCCGCGATCGTCCAGAATGACCTGTCCGCGCCCCTCGCGCACGGCGTCTTCCGCTTCCATGCGGATTCGCTGCAGGGCATCGCGCAGCGCCTGCCAGCCGCCCTCCACCGCAAAGGTGCAGTCGATCGTGGTCGCACGCTCGCCGAAATGCTCCTTCAGCGCCTGGAGTTCCGTGGTGAGCAGCAGAGGCGATTGCGTCTGCAGGATCTTGGTCTGGCTAGGGGCCTGATCGTAGACATTGCCGAGATTGCCGAACCTGGTCTTCAGGCTCATCACCCGATATTCGCGCAGCGGATCGATCGGCGGGTTGGTGACTTGCGAGAACTGCTGCCTGAAGAAATGGTGCAGCCCGCGATAGCGCCTGGAGAGCACCGCCATCGGCGTATCGTCGCCCATGGAGCCCAGTGCTTCCTTCGCATCCAGCACCATCGGCGCGAGGATCAGTTCCAGATCCTCCATGGTGATGCCGAACAGATTTTGCCGGCGTTTGAGCTCAGGGCGTTCAAAGCTGACGGGCTCGAACCCCCGTTTCGCGACACGATCCTCCAGATGGGTGATCCCCTTGACCCACTGGCCGTAGGGCTTCTCGTCGGCGAGGTGATCCTTCAGTTCATGGTCGTGATAGAAAATGCCGTGCCGCAGATCGATGCCGATCATTTCGCCGGGACCCACCCGGCCCTTCTCGACGATAGTATGGCCGGTCAGCGGCACCATGCCGGTCTCCGAGCCGACGATCAGCAAATCATCGTCGGTCCGACTGTAGCGAAGCGGACGCAGCCCATTGCGGTCCATTCCGCCGATAATCCAATGGCCGTCGCAGGCGACGATGCCGGCTGGACCGTCCCAGGGCTCCATGACGCAATTGCAGTAGTTGAACAGATCCCGATGAGCCTCCGGCATGCTGATCTTGCTGGCCCAGGCCGGCGGAATCAGCAGCGTCTTGGTAAGTGGCAAGGAGCGGCCCGCCTGCACCAGGGCCTCGACCACGGCATCAAGGGCGGCGCTGTCCGAACTGCCGGCCTGGACGATCGGTTTCACATCCTCGTTGTGATCCCCGAAGGCCGGCGCGAACATCCGGGTTTCGTGGCTTTTCATCCAGTTGAGATTGCCGCGAAGCGTATTGATTTCGCCGTTGTGGGCGAGCATGCGGAAGGGCTGTGCCAGCTTCCAGGAGGGCCAGGTATTGGTGGAGTAGCGCTGGTGAAACACCGCAAAGCTGGAGACGAAGCGCTCGTCCAGGAGGTCCGGGTAGAACACCGAAAGCTGTTCGGCGAGGAACAGGCCCTTGTAGATGACGGAGCGGCAGGACAGCGAGCAGATGTAGAACTCGTTCAGATTCTCGGCCAGCACCTGACGCTCGATCCGCCGTCGGATGATGAACAGATCGCGCTCGAAGGTATCGTCGCTGCGATGCTCCTGATCGTTGCCGCCGCGCGGATTGCCGACCATAATCTGCTCGATCTCGGGGCGGGTCGCGACGGCCTTGTCGCCAATCACCGTGGTGTCGACCGGCACCTGACGCCAGCCGAGAATGCTGTAGCCGAAGCGCAAAATTTCAGTCTCGACGATGGTGCGGCAGCGCTCCTGGGCGGCAAAGTCGGTACGCGGCAGAAAAACCATGCCGACCGCGATCCGCCCGTCCACATCCTTGGCGCCGTGGAGCTGGTCCAGGAAAAAGTCCTGTGGAATTTCGAGATAAATCCCGGCTCCGTCGCCGGTCTTGCCATCCGCATCCACGGCTCCCCGATGCCAGACGGCCTTCAACGCATCGATGGCGCCGACCACCACGTCCCGGCGCTGCTTGCCGTCGATCGCGGCCACAAAGCCGACACCGCAGGCATCCCGCTCCTCCTTGCGGTCATACATGCCATGGGTTTCGAGATAGGCCGCGTTCTCGCGATAGGCCTGAAACGCACGCTCGGCATCGGTGATTGGGCGGTGGCTCATCGTTCTTTCTCCCAGATAGCCCCGGTCCCCTCCTGGCACTCACCCGGCTGGCCGCCCGACGATATCGGGTTGGCGGGTGGTGAAGAGGGGCGGGCCTTACATCGTTAAGATGCAGCCGCAGCCGTCGGCACCGTCTCGGCCGGCAGGGCTGCCTTGTTCTGCAGATAGTCGTGAATATTGGCCGCAGCGTCGCGCCCGTCCTTGACGCCCCAGACGACCAGTGAAGCACCGCGCACGATATCGCCCCCGGCGAAGACGCCTTCCATCGGGGTCATCATCGTATCCCAGTCGATCTTGACGGTGCCCCAGCGGGTAACCTGCAACTCGGGCTGATCAAAGAGGGCTGGCAGATCTTCCGGATCGAAACCGAGCGCCTTGATCGCCAGATCCGCTTCAAGGGTGAAGCTGCTGTCCGGGATGGGCTCCGGCCGCTGACGTCCGGTGGCATCCGGTGTGCCGAGACGCATGCGGGTGGCGCGCACGCCGTCCACATCGCCATTGCCGAGAAAGGCCTCAGGGGCGACCTGCCAGACGAACTCCACCCCTTCCTCCTCGGCATGACCGACCTCGCGCATGGAGCCCGGCATATTGGCACGGTCACGCCGATAGAGGCATTGGACCGAGGCTGCTCCCTGCCGGACCGCCGTTCGCACGCAGTCCATCGCGGTGTCGCCGCCGCCGATCACCACCACCCGCTTGTCAGCCGCGTTCAGCGAACCGTCATCGAAAGCCGGCACGGCATCACCGAGGCCCTTTCGGTTGCTCGCGGTCAAATAGTCCAGAGCCGGGACGATATTGCCCAGGCCTACTCCCGGAACGCTGATGTCGCGGGCCTTGTAGACGCCGGTGCCTAGGAACAGTGCGTCATGGCGCGCGCGCAGTGCCTCGAAGGTGATATCCCTGCCGATCTCAACGCCGAGCTCGAAGGTCATCCCGCTCTCACGAAGCACATGGCCACGCCTGGCCACCACCTCCTTCTCCAGCTTGAAATTCGGAATGCCGTAGACCAGCAATCCACCGATCCGGTCGTACCGGTCATAGACGGTGATCTGATAGCCGAGCTTTCTAAGCTGCTCCCCCACCGCAAGGCCAGCCGGGCCAGCGCCGATGATGCCGATGCTCTCCGGCCGCTCAGTGCGCGGCCGCACCGGTTGGACCCAGCCCTTCTCGAACGCGGTGTCCACAATATGCTTTTCGACGGCGCCAATGGTGACCGATTCGAACCCCTTCTCGATGACGCAATTGCCTTCGCATAGGCGGTCCTGCGGGCAAATGCGGCCGCAGATCTCGGGCATGTTGTTGGTGGCGGACGCCAGCTCATACGCCTCCTCCAGCCGTCCCTCCGCGGTCATCCGCAGCCAGTCGGGGATGTTGTTGTGCAAGGGGCAATGCACCTGGCAAAAAGGAATGCCGCATTGCTCGCAGCGCGCTGCCTGCTGATTGGCGCGTGCCTGGTCAAACTCTTCATAAATCTCTAGAAAATCCTGCCGCCTGAGATCAGCCTCCCGCTTATCAGGCATGGCTTTCTCGACGTCGACGAACTGCATCATCTTAGCCGTCATGGCATTCCCACGCTGTTTCCGCTCAAGGCGCAATGTCGCCCAACCGAACGCCTGCTCTCGAAGGCGCCGCTCAAAAAATCGATGTCGGCTATCCCATCACGATAGTGTTACGGAAACGTGGCTGTCCAGTTATTTTACAATACTAGTTAATCTTCTTTACCTTTCTTTCGGCCGGCGAACGAATTTTCATAAGCCCCACTATGTTGCTCCAGATCACAAAGACGAATTAGTCCCATCTTGGAACTATCATTCCAGCTGCCTCGCCATTCCTGCGGCACTTGGCGCGAGCCAGCCATGAGTTCAACCGATTGGCGACCAAGGAGAACTGTGCTAGCTGCCGTATCGATCAATGGCCCATGTCATTCAACCGGGCAGCACATTTTCGCCTTAGGAATATCATGTCTGAGCTCCAAGCTATCGTTCTCGGCCTCGTGCAGGGCCTTTCCGAATTCCTGCCGATCAGCTCCAGCGGCCACCTCATCCTGGTTCCGCTGGTGACCGGCTGGGCCGATCAGGGCCTGACCTTCGATGTTGCCGTTCATCTGGGCAGCCTCGGCGCCGTGCTGCTCTATTTCAGGAATGATCTGCTCGATATGCTGAAAGGCGTCGGCGACTGGAAGGAGCCCGGCCTCCTGAGCCACCCCGGCCGCCACCTGATTGCCCTGATCGCCGTCGGCACGCTGCCGATCATCGCCGGCGGCCTCGGCATCAAGCTGCTGCTCGGCACCGACAATCTGCGCAACGCCTGGGTGGTCGGCTGCACCAGTATTTTTTTCGGAGGCGCTCTCTATATCGCCGACCGGATCGGCGCCCGCGAGCGCGGCATCACCCAGATGGGCTTCACTGACGCGCTGGTGATCGGCTGCGCCCAGGTCCTTGCCCTCATCCCGGGAACGTCCCGCTCCGGCGTCACTATGACCGCCGCCCGCCTCCTCGGCCTGCATCGTGCCGAAGCCGCCCGTTTTTCATTTCTGCTATCCATCCCGGCCATTCTGGCCGCCGGCTTGCTCGTGACCTTGGAAGTAATGAGCGGCGAGGGCGACAGCCTCGATTCCACTGTCATCCTCGGCCTCCTCGCCGCCTTCCTAAGCGCCTGGGCTGCCATCGCCTTCCTGATGAACTGGCTCCGCCGCGAAAGCTTCACGCCGTTCGTGATCTACCGGCTGCTGCTGGGCGTTGCACTGCTGACTTACGCATTCATGTCGGGGTGAGCGACCGCTGAATGCTGATAACATACTGAATTAGAGGATTATCGATCTTTGAACCAATAGCTCTTCAATTCCAGCAGTGAACAAGAAAAGTTGGGTTTCAAATAATTTCTTCAAACAAGCTTTTCGTAAGCTTTCGCGTTGAAATTGTCAAAATATTTGCAAGATTTCAGCTTTCGATGTTTATTCATTCTTTCGTCAGTCAAGATTTACGCCTGTTCATCGTTATTTTCGTTGACGTTTTAGGAGCCACTCATGCCTGCAATCAGGAAAATCGGAAAATTTCTTGCTGCAATTGTGACTCTTTGGCTGGTAGCAGCCTGTGATGACGATTCTGGAGACAAAAAGCCGAAATACGAGGTTGAGATCTATGTCTCCGACAATATCAAGTGGGAGATTATAGAGATGAAACCCGAGGGGCGCTTCAAAAAGCCACTGGTTGAAGTGCACCATCCTGAGGGAGTTGATACCAAGCATGTCGAACGTAAGCCCAAAAAAACCACCGTCATTGAATTCGCGCCGGTTGTCCTTCCTGCTATGCTCGTTTTGCTATTAGCCTTGGCGTCAAGATTTCAGTACCTGCATCTTCATCCCTTGAATGGCAGGCCTCTATTTCATCTCATCACCACCTAAGTACCAACGCGCATAATGCTCCTTCACCACCTCCCCATCGCGCGAAAGGGCATGACAGCTATTGAGATGCGGCGGCGGATGATCAGCCTCGGCCTCGGTTTTTCCTAGCTTGTTCTGGGCGTTCCAGGTGTAAATCGTCTGATAGGCCGTCGTCGCGAGCGGCCCGAGCAGTTCCACCAGATGAGTACAGCCCTGAATTCCGCCTAGGAGTTTGCTGACCGCACGCCGCCAGCCGGGGCCGATTCTCAGTCCCTCGAGTTGAGCAAACGCCGGCGTGATCGCGGGGCAGATCGCGAATGGGCCGGCTGCGGTCGCCGCCTCCGCCTTGATCACGGTCAGCTCATCATCAAGGGTCAGCCGGAGCCACATGTCGTGCAAGGGCTCGCCCGGCTGGATCTCGCCTCGATATTTGTTGGCGAATGGGTAGGATTTGACGTCGGTCAAATGCCCTTCGATATCCCAAAGACCGTCTTTTCGGCGATAGCCGTGGCAATCGATGCGGCGATGGTGAGTAGGCTCGCGGTCTTCGGGCGGAGACAAGGTCATCAGCAGCTCGTTTCGTTTCGATACACCCCGCCTATGTTGGCCCGCCGCCTCGAGGTGACAAGGTTCAGCCCGCCATCCCCTGATCGCGCTCGATCGCCTCGACGATCAGCCTGTGCGCCACATCCGTATCCCGCCAGCTGCCGACCCGGGTCCATTTCTCCGGCTCGAGATCCTTGTAGTGCTCGAAAAAATGCTGGATGCGCTTCAGGTCGATCTCCGGAATATCCTGCCAGCTCGACACCCGATCATAAAGTTGGGTGATGTGCCTTGCAGGCACCGCCAGGATTTTTTCATCGCCGCCAGCCTCATCTTCGAGCTCAAGCACACCGATCGGTCTCGCCGGCAGGATAGCCCCCGTCTGCACCGGCATCCGTCCCACCACCATGACATCCACAGGGTCGCCATCGGCCGCGAGCGTGTGCGGAATGAAGCCGTAATTGCAGGGATAGAACATGGTTGTATAGAGAAACCGGTCGACCACGATCGCACCGCAGTCCTTGTCAAACTCATATTTGATCGGATCCGAGCGCAGCGGCACCTCGATGATGACGTTGATCTCATCCGGCGGATTGCTGCCGATCTTGACCCGTTGGATATCCATCCTGCCCCTCCAAGTTCAACGATAAGGAGATCCTAACAGATCCCGATAAGCAGTAGTACGATGGATGCGACACTTCCCGAAGTGTCACCGGGAGAGGCTCGCATACCCCTGAATCTCTGGGCTCATTTTTTAAAGACGGTAGGAACCAGACGATGTGGTCGCACCACTAGGGCCACGTGACCGTCGGCGGCAGGGACATCAAAATCGCCTCGGTATTGCCGCCCGTCTTCAGCCCGAACTGCGTGCCGCGGTCATACAGGAGGTTGAACTCCACATAGCGGCCGCGGCGCATCATCTGATGAGCCCTATCCGCCTCGCTCCAGGGCCGGTCGAGATGGCGCCGGACGATCTTCGGATAGATATCCAAAAACGCCTCGCCGACGGCACGGGTGAAGGCAAAATGGGTCTCCGGATCATCATCGAGATAGTCATAAAAGATACCGCCGACACCGCGATGCTCATTGCGGTGAGGCAAAAAGAAATAATCGTCTGCCCACTTCTTGAAGCGCGGATAGTGCTCCGGATCGAAGCCGTCGCAAGCTTCCTTGAGCCGGGCATGAAAGGCTTTGGTATCCGTATCATCGGGAACGATCGGGTTGAGGTCGGCGCCGCCGCCGAACCAGGTTTTGGTGGTCTGAATATGGCGGGTATTCATATGTACCGGCGGCACATGGGGCGAGCGCGGGTGGGCCACCAGTGAAATCCCGCTCGCCCAGAACTCGGGGTTGACGTCAGCGCCTGGAATCTGCTTCGCAAATTCCGGTTTGAAGGCGCCGAATACGGTGGAGACATTGACCCCGACTTTCTCGAAAACACGCCCCCGCATCAGCCCCATGACACCGCCGCCGCCTTCCGGACGGTCCCAAGGCCTGCGCTCGAAACGGCCGGGTGAAAGCGCCTCGTGATCCTGCCCCCGAAACTCGTCCTCGATCACCTCGAAGGTGCTGCAAATACGATCACGCAGACTTTCGAACCAAGCCTTGGCCTGCTCGCGAAGCTCCATGGCATCAATGGACATCGACCTATCCCTTCTGCGCCCGAGGAGCGCCCGTTTCCGTCTCGCCGAGCGCATCGCCCCGAATATATCCGCTGAGGCATGTCTGGCATTGTTGATGCAAAACCGAAAACCTAGTGCGCTGCGGCACGAGGAATTGTTGCTATAGATCAGATCAGGTGAGGACGTAAGAGCGGCATGCCCGGCGCGTCAATCAGGACATTTCCCTATCTGCGTCCTTAAAGGTCAGCGGCTTCAATCTGGAAATCCGCCGGTCTGGCGCAGTGCTTCGCCGAGCACGATCGCAAGAGAGATTACAAGATTGAGTGAACGCGCATCCGGAGCCATCGGCACGCTGATCCTCTGGTCCGAGGCGGCATGGACATCGTCCGGCACGCCGGCACTTTCGCGGCCGCCGAGCAGAATATCGTCCGCACGGTAGTCTATCTCATGATAGGCCGTGCTCGCCTTGGTGGTCAGCAGAATGAGGCGCTGTCCCGCCGATCGTCTGGCCTGATCGAAGGCATCCCAGGAAGGCCAGCGGCAAAGATCGACTCGGTCCAGATAGTCCATGCCGACCCGCTTCAGCCGCTTTTCCTCCCAGACGAAGCCGCAGGGCTCGATGATTCCGATAGGAACGGCAAGACAGGTGGCGAGACGAATTGCCGCCGCAGCATTGGCGGCCATATCTGGTTGAAACAGTGTAAGATTCACGAACTGTTAAGCCTTTTGCTATAGGGCGTACGGTGATCAGAGTGCGATTCAAGGCTATCTGCGGATGCGACCATCTGTCTGTAGGCTTGCGTCCTTAATTTCGCCATTTTACATAGCGTGCTGAATAACATGCAAACGGACTGGGCGTAGACATATGGCCGAATTGGCTGAGGGACAGGAAGACGGGGCGACGCGCCGCGATTTTCTTTACCTGTTAACGGGTGCAACCACCGCTGTCGGTGCGGGCGCGATGGTTTGGCCGCTGGTCGATACCATGAATCCCTCGGCAGATGTGCTCGCCCTCGCGTCAACCGAGGTCGATCTGAGCGGCATCGACGAAGGCATGTCGATCACGGTGAAGTGGCGCGGCAAGCCAGTTTTCATCCGCCATCGCACGGCGGATGAGATCAAAGAGGCCGAGGCCGTCGATCTCGGCGTGCTCCGTGATCCGGAACCGGACACCGACCGCGCGGAGAAGCCGGAATGGCTGGTTTTGGTGGGGGTCTGCACCCATCTCGGCTGTGTCCCGCTTGGACAAAAACCGACCGATGAGGCCGGCGAGTATGATGGCTGGTTCTGCCCATGCCACGGTTCCCATTACGATACGTCCGGAAGAATCAGAAAAGGCCCGGCCCCCCTCAATCTCGAGGTGCCGGCTTATGTCTTCCTGGATGACACGACGATTCGCATCGGCTGAGGTTTTTTCCAGCACGAGATCGATAGGGTAGAGAAAGATCATGAGCGCAGGCTCCAGTTCCGCAAATTATACAAACCCGGTCGTTCGCTGGATCGAGCATCGCCTGCCGATCTTCAGCACGATGGACCATATGGTCGGCAGCCAGTATCCCTGCCCTAGAAATCTCAGCTATTGGTGGAACTTCGGCTCGCTCGCCGGGATCGCTCTAGTCTTGCAGATTCTAACCGGCATCGTCTTGGCGATGCACTATACGCCGCATGTCGACTTCGCCTTCGCCAGCGTTGAGCACATCATGCGGAACGTCAATTTCGGCTGGCTGATCCGCTATGCTCATGCCAACGGCGCTTCGTTCTTCTTCATTGTCGTCTACATCCATATTTTCCGCGGCCTCTATTACGGCTCTTACAAGACGCCAAGAGAGTTGCTGTGGATGATGGGTGTGGTCATCCTACTTCTGATGATGGCCACGGCGTTCATGGGTTATGTGCTTCCTTGGGGGCAGATGAGCTTTTGGGGTGCCACGGTCATCACCAATCTCTTCTCGGCGATCCCGATCGTCGGCGAGAGTATCGTGACCTGGTTATGGGGCGGCTTTTCGGTCGATAACCCGACCCTCAACCGCTTCTTCTCCCTGCATTACCTCCTGCCTTTTGCCATCGTCGGCGTGGTTGTCCTGCATATACTGGCGTTACATCAGTTCGGCTCCAACAACCCGCTTGGCATCGACCGCAAATCGCCCAAGGATTCGATCCCGTTCCATCCTTATTACACTACCAAGGATCTCTTCGGCGTCGGCGTGTTCATGATCATCCTCGCGATTTTCGTCTTCTACTTCCCGAATGCGCTCGGTCACCCGGATAATTACATCGAGGCCAACCCGCTCTCGACACCAGCTCACATCGTGCCCGAATGGTACTTCCTGCCCTTTTATGCGATTCTCAGGGCCATCACCTTCGATATCCTTTTCATTCCGGCAAAGCTGGGGGGCGTATTGTTGATGTTCGGCTCGATCGCCGTTCTGTTTCTGCTTCCCTGGCTCGATCGCTCGTCAGTCCGTAGCGCGAAATTCCGGCCGATCTATAAGTGGTTCTTCTGGATCTTGCTCGCCGACTGCGTCCTTTTGGGCTATCTGGGGTCACAGCCGCCCGAGGGTGTCTTCGTGATCCTCGCCCAGCTTGGAACCTTGTATTATTTCTTCCACTTCCTGATCCTGCTGCCGCTGCTCGGTTCCATCGAGCGGCCGGCTCCCTTGCCCGCCAGCATCAGCGAGCCCGTGCTCGCCAACGCTGCCGCTACTCCGGCTGAATGAGGCTCTCGATGTCCACCTTCAAGACCCTGATTGGCGCATCAATCCTCGTGGCTGGATGCACCCTTATGTCCCATGGACCTCATGCTGCCGGAGCCGCTGTTGACCTGTTGCACAAGGATTGGCCCCATGACGGCCCCTTTGGCAAATTCGACAAGGCTGCGGCTCAGCGCGGTTTTCAAGTCTACAGAGAAGTGTGCTCAAGCTGTCATTCTCTGAATTTCATCGCGTTTCGAAATCTTGCTGACCTTGGTTTCAGCGAAGATGAAGTGAAAGCGTTGGCCGCCGAATATGAGGTGATCGACGGCCCCGATGAAGACGGTGAAATGTTTGAACGCCCGGCCAAACCATCGGATATCTTCCCAGCACCATTCGCAAACGATAATGCCGCCAGGGCGTCCAATGGCGGTGCTCTTCCCCCGGACCTTTCCTTGATCACCAAAGCGCGCGCCGATGGCGTAAATTATCTCTACAGCCTGCTCCTGGGCTATCAAGAGCCGCCCGCCGACTTCGATCTCAGCGAGGGGATGAACTACAACACCTATTTCCCCAGCCATCAGATCGCAATGGCGCAGCCCCTCGATGATGATGCGGTGGAATATAGCGACGGTACATCCGCAACGCTTGATCAAATGTCGAGCGACGTGACGACCTTTTTGACCTGGACGGCTGAGCCCAAACTTGAGGAGCGCAAGGGGACAGGCCTGAAAGCCATGATGTTCTTGATCGTCCTGACTGGATTATTCTACGCGACCAAGAGGAAAATCTGGTCGGACCTGCACTAAGACACGGGCCCCAGCTTGGCCTGACAAGAAAGGATCCTCTTCCTAGCTGTTTAAGTATGGCTCCTTTGGAGAGTCCATCGCTGGACCGTGTATGCTTTGTCGACCACGAATCTTCTTCGTGGTGTCTGAGGTCAACTGAGAACAAACTCTAAAAGAACGCTCAGGATCATTGATAAAGCCTGGCTCAGTCGATTAATCGCAGCCATTCCAGGCAGTCACCGAAGACAATCTCCGCGTCAGCCTCATGAATTAGGAGGTGATGCCGATCCGAGTAGTAGCGAACCTCATCCTGCTCTTGGTCGAGCGTTCTCGCCAAGTGGTCGATCGCACGTCTCGGAACCGTTCCATCGAGTTCGCCATAAAGAAGCATGGTCGGCGGCAAAGCACCCCGCAGGCTTTCGGACGCAATCGATGCGAGTTCGATCAACCCTTCATAGGTCCCGACGCTCAGCTCCCGGAGAATGAGCGGATCATCGGCAAGCCTTGCAGCCTCGCTTGGATCGAGCCAAGGGCGCCCGCCGCGGCGAAGTTCGATCGCCAACCAGGGCAGCGCCAGCGCTGCGAGCCTGAGAACCGAATCATGCAGTTGGCGAAGAGGCATGTCCCCGCTCACGCCGGGTGCCGCCACGATGAGCCGGTCGACCCCTTCGACCTGGCCACTCGCAAGGCCCGCCAGTGCTACCGCCCCGCCCATGCTCTCGCCGATCACATGAAGCGGAAGGTCGGGATAGCTGATGCGGAGAATGGAGACCACGTCGGCGAAATCCTCGATTAAGGCCTCGGCGCCGGGCCACTCGCCTCTGCTCGCGGTATCGCCGAACCCACGCTGATCATAGGCAAGAAGTTCGAGGCCATATCCGGTGAACCATGGGCCCGCCAGGCGAAAAGCCCGGCGATAGTCGCCATAGCCGTGCAATCCCAGGATGATTGCTCTCGGCTCTTCCTCGGTCGACCAGCGCATCAAAGGCAACACGGTGCCATCTCCCACGATCAGGCGATGGCCATTGAGCTGCAGTGATCCCATTCGCTTGGGTTTACGCCGCTTCGGTTTGACCATCGATGCCCCGACCACCGCCAGAGTCAGTCCAGCGAGAAGAATTCTCGACAGCATTGCCAAGACTAGAACCCCCTTGATGAGCGCATAAGCTCCCTCCCATTTGAGCTGGTCAATGTCAAGCAGACAAGCCTTCCCCTTACCGAAAAGGCGGTAAATCTGCCTGTGGACTGGCTGTGAAAAAACTATCCAAAAAAACATATTATTTCTTAACACTATCGCTTATTAGTTTAGCTCATAGCTTTCTAATCAATAGAGACTTTATCGGAAGCGATGCAATGAGTGCCGACCGACGAGCGCCGTCCCCTGAGCCCGTTCGACTTCTTTTTATCGGAGATAGTCATGATGACCACGCCCTTATCCGTGATCTCCTGGATGCTGTCGGCGATGTACGCTTTTCGATCGACTGGGCCAAGGATCTGACAACTGGGCGCGAGTGGATAGAGGAAGGTCAATTTGACGTCTGTCTTATTAACCACAAACTTCTTGACGGCGATGGACTGTCCCTCCTTGAAGCAGCGATGATCCGAGGGCTCCACGCACCTATTATCCTCATGGCCGATCAAACTTCATCAGCATTGGATCGACAGGCCATGGCCCTCGGGGCATCAGGCTTTCTCGATAAGGGCCGCCTTGACCCCCATCTGCTGGAACGAACGATACGCTATGCCATGCGACAGCGAGAGGTGGTCCGTACGCTGAACCGAAAAGCACTCAGGGATGAGGCCACTGGGCTGGTATCACGACCCCTTTTCAGGGATCGGTTGGTGCAGGCATTGGCTCATGCCAGGCGGCGCCAAAGCCAGGTCGCGGTGGTTCTCATCGAGGTCAAGCAAGAGCCTGATCAACCCAAAATCCCGGCCCCGTGCGATGAACAGCTGGCCTGCCTGGCTAAGCACCTCACTCACCAACTTCGAGCAACCGATACGGTCGCCCGCATTGCAGATCATCATCTGGCATTGATCCTGGAAGGATTGCAGGAACCTGACAACGCAGCTCTTGTCACACAAAAAGTCCTGGATGGACTGGCGTCATCCGAGCCTGCCAACGGTGCCTCCGCGATACCAGCGCCCGCAGCCGGCATCGCTCTCTATCCGGAAGACGGCAGCGATGGCAATATATTGCTGCAACGGGCTGCGAACGCGCTACTCCAGGCAAAAGCCGACAAGATCCGTCGCTACCGTTTCAGCAGCGACCTTATGGATCGCAAGGCCCCGCGGCAATTCCTCTGCCACCGGGACCTGAGGCATGCGCTCGATCAAAACGCGATAGCGCTGCGTTATCGCCCTTTGGTCCATATCGGATCATCCATGATTAGCCTTTCAGCGGATATTCACCTGAGTTCATCGGACAACGAATTCGTTTCGGCAGCCCGATTCCGGTCAATTGCGGATGATCGATCTCTGGTCAAGGAGACCACCCGCGAGACGGTTCGAGCAGCTATTTCGCACTTGCAGGCATGGCAAAAGCAGGGCTTTGGAAACATCGAGTTGTCCGTGCCATTCATATCCGAGCGCGCCTCCGATCTTCCGTTCCTGCAGCAGGCGCTTTTAGAGTATCTGAAAGGCGCGGATATTGACCCTTGCCATATCGAAATCGATCTCAATCAGGCTTTGATTTCTGGCGACCTTGCTGCCGGCGGGCACGGCTTGTCAGCCCTGAAAGCAACTGGCATCCGCCTCGCCTTCGATGGTTTTGGGCGGCGCGAAATCAGCATCCATGACCTGGCGAATGATCGACTTCTTGACAGCCTGAAATTGTCATCGCGACTTTATCGTGATCTGCCAGGCAATGCTTCCCAGGCCACATTACTGACATCAATTATTGCCCTCGGTCACGACCTCGATCTGCGAGTCGTGGCCAACGGTGCTCGAGATGATCGCCAGTTCGCTTTTTTGAAGGGGGCCGGCTGCGATGCCATCAAGCTGCGCGCTACGGGATCGACACTGACGGCCGAGAAATTTTTGTACTGGCTGAAACAAAACAAGCAGAGCACAAGTTCAAGCACGCCGCACAAACTTGGGTTGCGGCACAAGAGCAAGCCTACCCCCAATCAGGTGTTTCCGGCTGCCATGGACATAAGCCTCAAAGGCCGGCTTTCCTCCGCGAAGACGCCCTATACCGATCTGCCCCAGCACTGACCTGATTTCTTCCTCTGCCTGTCTGACATACCCCGCATTGTCGACCTCGCATCATTCTGGTTAACTTAGTCTTAAGCAGCCGCTAAGCGCCTTTGAAAACCGGCGAGACGCTGCTCAATATGAGACCGGGGAGACGGACATGAATGGGCTGAAGGGCATTATCCCACCGATGACCACAGCCTTCGATGTCGAGGGCGAGATCGATGAGCAAGCCGTTCGGCATCAGCTTCGCTGGATGGCTGACCAGGGGGTTCACGGTGTGGCCGTGGGGGGCAGCACCGGTGAGGGCCATGCACTCGATCGCGACGAGTATCGCCGGCTTATCGAGGTAACGGCCGATGCTGCAGCGGGGCGGCTCCCCGTTATTGCCGGTATCATCGTCGACAGCACCCGCGAAGCCGTTCGGCGCGGCAAGGACATTCGGGATTTCAATGTCGCCGCCCTTCAGGTTACGCCGGTCCACTACCTTTTCAGGCCGACCGACGATGCCATGGTCGATCATTTCAAGGCTTTGGCGGATGAAACCGGCCAGCCGATCATCATCTACAACGTTGTTCCCTGGACCTATCTTTCGCCCGACCTGCTTTGCCGGATCATGACGGAAGTGCCGAGCGTCATCGGCGTAAAGCAGAGTGCAGGGGATATGAAACTGCTTGCCGATTTGCTTTTGCAGGCAGCGCCCGACCGGCTAATCTTTACCGCCGTCGACGCGCTTCTCTATCCCTCCTTCGCCCTCGGTGCCCATGGTGCAATCGCCGCCATTCTAACGGCGGCTCCAAAGGCTTGCGTCGATCTGTGGAATGCCGTTGCGCGAGGTGACCAAGCAACGGCGCTGGGCCTTCACCGGCGTCTATTGCCTCTTTGGAACGCGATGTTCGACGACAATCTTCCAGCCTGCACGAAATTTGCGCAAAGCCTTCAAGGCTGCGAGGCCGGCATGCCGCGAGCACCCATGCCCCCCGCATCATCCGAGCAGCAGCGAAAAATCCGACTCGCCTTGAAGGGCCTTGGCATCAAGCTTGCAAGCGCTGCTTAACGGGAAGCCATCACCAAACTTTACCCCAGCCACCCACAGGATCCCGACCATAACGGGCGGCTGGGAAGGAGAATGGGCTGCTCCGGTTTGATCGCAAAATGCTCTAGGTTGCCGTTCCGCCGATGGTCAAACCATCGATCCGGAGCGTCGGCTGCCCCACACCGACCGGCACCCATTGGCCTTCCTTGCCGCAAGTGCCGATCCCGCTGTCCAGCTTCATATCATTGCCGACGGCGCGGACCTTGGTTAGGCAATCAGGTCCATTGCCGATGATCGTGGCTCCCTTGACCGGGGCGGTAATCTTGCCATCTTCGATCAGATAGGCCTCAGATGCCGTGAACACGAATTTTCCGGATGTGATATCCACCTGCCCGCCGCCGAAGCTAACCGCATAGAGGCCGTCCCGTACGCTCTCCAGGATTTCTTGAGGGTCGTCCGTGCCCGAGCGCATATAGGTGTTTGTCATCCGCGGCATGGGTTGATGGGCAAAGCTCTGGCGACGGCCATTACCGGTCGGTTGATGTCCCATCAGCCTCGCATTTTGACGGTCCTGCATATAGCCAACCAAGATACCGTCTTCGATCAAGACATTGCAGCCGGAAGGTGTTCCCTCGTCATCGATGGTCAGGGACCCTCGGCGATCATCGAGGGTGCCGTCATCGACCACGGTCACCCCCGGCGCTGCAACCCGTTCGCCGAGGAGGCCGGCAAAAGCGGAGGTTTCCTTCCGGTTGAAATCCCCCTCCAGACCATGCCCAATCGCTTCATGAAGCAGAATACCAGGCCAGCCGGGCCCAAGAACAACGTTCATCTCACCGGCAGGAGCTGCCACGGAATCGAGCTTGACGGCAGCCTCACGTATGGCCTCGTCGACCATTTCCTGCCAGGCAGTTTCGCGCAGAAATTCATCATAGCCGACCCTGCCGCCAGCGCCGACGCTACCGCTCTCCATCCGCTGGCCGTCGCCCACGACGACATTGATGTTCAGCCGAACCAGAGGCCGTATGTCACTTCTGCGCTGACCGTCGGGGCGAATAATCTCAACCTGCTGCCATGAACCCGCAAGAGAGGCGCTGACCTGCTTCACACGGGGGTCTTTGCCCCGTGCGTAGGCATCGATCTGCTCGAGGATGGCGACTTTCCTGCTGTGATTCTCGGCTTGAATAGGGTTTTCGCCGGTATAGCGTCGCTGATTGGTTCCTTGAGACGGCAAGGCTAGTGAACCGCTATGGCCAACGCGCACAGCACCGACGGCATCGAGAGCTCGGACGATGGCTGCCTCGCTGAAGTCCTGGCTGTGGGCACAGCCGACCGCTTCGCCGGCGACTGCACGAAGGCCAAACCCTTGGCTGGTATCGAAAGCCGCGTTCTTCAGTCGGCCATCGTCAAATCCATAGCTTTCCGTTTCGCGGTATTCGATAAAGAGCTCGCCGTCATCAACGCCGCCGAGACCATCGCCGAGAAGATCGATCAGCCTGTCGGGACCGATATCAAATCGATCGGCGAGCGTCGGATCAAAATTTGCCGGGTCGGCCATCGTGATGTCCTTGCAAGTTTGACGAACCGGCGGCCGGAAAGTGCCGCGTTCGAATTAACCAATCATTAACGTTGCTTGGGTAACCTTTTAGCAACTATAAACCCAAGCGCTGGTAGAGGCACTAGGTGATCGAGATCTGGATGGTAAAATTGCGACATACTGTCTCCAACCCCCTATCTCGGCCAATGCTTTATGGAATTCGGAATTTACCGCTGTAACCTCTTGGTGTACCTACCGCGAGGTTGCAAACTCACGAGCTGAGTCATATCGAACCCAAGTGCGAGAAGCTTGCATGCCGTTGCTCATCCTTACGATTTCGATGGTTCTGTTAGGTGCCGGCGATCTGTTGGCCGCTGGTGCGGAACCTTGGCAACTGGGTTTCCAGGAAGCCGTCTCGCCGGTGATGGAGCAGATCACGTCCTTCCACAATCTCCTGTTGTGGATCATCACGCTGATCACGATCTTCGTACTGGTGTTGCTTGCCTATACCTGCATCCGCTTCAAAGCTTCGAACAACAAAATACCATCGAAACGAACTCACAATGCCATGATCGAAGTCGCCTGGACGGCGATACCGGTGCTGATCCTGGTGGTGATCGCCATTCCGTCCTTCAAGCTGCTCTATTATTCGGATGTGGTCGAAGACACCGAGATGACCGTCAAGGCCATCGGCCGCCAGTGGTATTGGTCCTATGAATATCCGGATCACGGCAACTTTACGTTCGACGCATTCATGATTGCCGATGAAGATATCGATGAGGCCGCTGGCCAAAAGCGCCTTTTGGAGACGGATAACCGAGTTGTCGTTCCGGTTGAAACCAATATCCGCCTTCTCACAACCGCGTCGGATGTGATCCACAGCTGGGCAATACCATCCTTCGGTGTCAAGCTCGATGCCGTCCCCGGACATGTGAATGAAGTTTGGTTCCGGGTCGATAAGCCCGGCACGTATTACGGACAATGCTCCGAGTTATGCGGGGCTTACCATGGCTTTATGCCGATCACCGTTGAAGCGATGTCGAAGGCCGATTTCGAGGCTTGGACCAAGCAAGCTCAAGAAGAGTTTGCCCAAGCATCGCCAATCGACGTCGCCACACGCTGAAGACTAAAGAACGAGGAGAGCCTGGATGGCCCATGATGCAGCGCTAGTGGATGACCACGGGGCACCTAAGAGCTTTGTGACCAGGTGGGTCTATTCCACCAATCATAAGGACATTGGTACGCTCTACCTGACGTCGGCGTTCGTCGCCGGCGTTGTCGGGCTGATTTTGTCGGTCATTTTCCGCCTGGAGTTGATGCAGCCTGGCCTCCAGTATTTCGCCGACAACCCCCACCTCTTTAACGTCTTCGTTACTGCGCACGGCCTGATCATGGTGTTTTTCTTCATCATGCCGGCGCTCATCGGCGGTTTCGGCAATTGGATGGTGCCGCTGATGATCGGCGCGCCGGACATGGCGTTCCCACGGATGAACAATATTAGCTTCTGGCTGCTGGTTCCCGCCTTCGGCCTGCTGGTCGGCTCCTTGTTCATCGGCGATGGCGTCGGTGGCGGCTGGACGATTTACCCACCGCTTTCGTCAGCAGTCGGCAACAGTTCCGTCTCCGTCGATATGGCGATCTTTGCACTTCATTTGGCCGGCGCCTCATCGCTCCTTGGCGCGATCAACTTCATCACCACGATCTTCAACATGCGTGCGCCAGGCATGACGATGCATAAGATGCCGCTCTTTGCCTGGGCGATCCTGGTGACGGCGTTTCTTCTGCTTCTGGCCGTGCCCGTTCTCGCCGGCGCCATCACCATGCTGCTGACCGATCGTAATTTCGGCACCAGCTTCTTTGTGCCGGAAGGCGGCGGCGATCCGATCCTGTTTCAACATCTTTTCTGGTTCTTCGGGCATCCTGAAGTCTACATCATGATCGTGCCTGGTTTCGGCATCATCAGCCATATCGTTTCCACCTTCTCCAAAAAGCCGGTCTTCGGCTATCTGGGCATGGCCTATGCCATGGTGGCGATCGGCGTCATCGGCTTCGTGGTCTGGGCGCATCACATGTTCACGGTCGGCATGGGCGTCGATGTCAAAGCCTATTTCGTTGCCGCAACCATGGTGATCGCGGTGCCTACGGGTATCAAGATCTTCAGCTGGATCGCCACGATGTGGGGAGGGTCGATCGAGTTCAAGACGCCGATGCTCTGGGCGGTCGGTTTCATTTTTCTCTTCACCGTCGGTGGCGTGACCGGTGTCGTTCTTGCCAACGCTGGTGTCGATATCGCCCTGCATGACACCTACTATGTGGTCGCGCATTTCCACTACGTGCTGTCACTTGGCGCCATGTTTACGATTTTTGCCGGTATCTATTACTGGATCGGCAAGATGACGGGGCGGCAATATCCGGAAACGCTTGGCAAGATCCACTTCTGGCTGACGTTTATCGGCGTGAACCTGGCTTTTTTCCCGCAGCATTTCCTAGGCCTCGCCGGCATGCCTCGCCGGATTCCAGATTATCCTGACGTCTATGCAGGCTGGAATATGATCTCTTCGATCGGCGCCTTCATCTCTGCTGCGAGTGCCGTGTTCTTTGTCTACGTCATGATCCGGACCTTCACATCCGGTGAAAGGTGCTCGGACAATCCCTGGGGCGAAGGTGCGGACACGCTTGAATGGACCGTCTCCTCACCGCCGCCTTTCCATACGTTCAACGATCTCCCGCAGATCAAATAAGACTAGGCAGGCATCAGGGCATGAGCGACGACACGATCGCCATTACCAATACCGTCACGGACGTCTCCGACGTCCGTGACTTTTGGCGTCTGCTGAAACCGAACGTGATGTCACTCGTCGTCTTTTCGGCCGGTGTTGGCCTCTATCTGGCCCCCGGCACAATTCATCCCTTGATTGCTGTCATCGCGATCTTATGCATCACGACGGCTGCCGGCGCCTCGGCTGCGATCAACAACAGTTACGACGCCGATATCGACCGGCTGATGGCAAGAACGCAAAAGAGGCCGACAGCAGCCGGCAGGATCGACCCTGCCGATGCGCTGGCGTTTGGGATTACACTGGCGGTGATCTCGATCATGACGATGGGGCTTGCTGTCAATTGGCTGGCGGCCTCACTTCTGGCCCTTACAATTGCCTTTTACATCGTCGTCTACACGATGTGGCTCAAGCGTCGCACGCCGCAGAATATTGTTATCGGCGGGGCCGCGGGGGCCTTGCCGCCGATGGTTGGATGGGCTGCGGTCACAGGCGATCTCGGCTTGGTGCCAGTGGTTCTGTTCGCGATCATCTTTTTCTGGACACCGCCGCATTTTTGGGCCCTTGCCCTTTTCCGATCGAAGGACTACGCGGTCGCCGGCGTGCCGATGTTGCCGGTTATTTCAGGCGACAAGGCCACAAGACGGCATATCCTCGCCTATACGCTGATCCTCTTGCCGGTTACCTGGCTTCCCATCTTTTTGGGGCCGTTCGGTTGGCTCTACGCCGTGGCAGCAACAGCACTTGGTCTCGGGTTTCTGTTTCATGCCATCAGGCTCTGGAGGGACGGCACCCATCGGTCAGCAACGAAGACATTCCGTTTCTCGATCGTTTATCTGTTCGGCGTATTTGGAGCGCTGGTTATCGATGACATGGTCCGAACATCTCTGCCAATGATCGCGGGATGGATCGGATGACCATACTCTCACCTGAGCAGCAGCGCCGTCGGAAGCGAAAGAACATTGCCTTGGCAGTGGGCCTTCTGGTCCTCGTGCTGCTGTTCTACGCTATTACCATGATCAAGCTCAGCGGAAATGTCGCATGAGCCGGAAGCGCAAAACCAACGTCACCACAGCGGTTTGCCTCGCTGCTGTCATCCTCGCAATGGCGGGTTTGACGGCTGCGTCCGTGCCGCTTTACCGGCTATTTTGTCAGGTAACGGGCTACGGCGGCACGACCCAGATTGCGGACCGTGGGGCTTCTGATGTCCTGGACCGGACGATTCGTATTCGTTTCGATGCCAGCATCGGCGATGGTCTGCCTTGGTCCTTTCAGCCGGTTCAGCGTGAGATCGAGGTAAGGATCGGTGAGGATCGCCTGGCCTTCTACAAGGCTGTAAACACATCCGATCAGCCAGTCGTCGGCAGTGCCACTTTCAACGTCACACCGCATAAAGCTGGCCCTTACTTTTCGAAGATCGATTGCTTTTGCTTTTCCGAGCAGACGCTTCAGCCAGGCGAGCAGGTCGACATGCCTGTCTCATTTTTCGTCGATCCGAGCATTTTGGACGACGAAAATACCAAGGATCTGAAGACGATCACACTGTCCTACACGTTCTTCATGCTCGAGGATGAAACCAAAGCCCTGGTTAACGCTTCCTCAAATGAACGTCCTGCATCATGAGCTTTGATTCCACCAATCGGTTTCGTAGGGAGCGTTGCATGACGACCCTGATCAACCGCTGTTTTGACCAGAAGAACTAGGAGAACCTGCGATGGCTTCGACGTCCGACGCAGCCACCCACGCCGATCATCATCACGACGTCAATCACGACTATCATCTGGTCAACCCGAGCCCCTGGCCATTTATCGGTAGCATTAGCGCCGTTATTCTGGTCATTGGGCTCTTGTTCTACATGCGCGAGGTTCCAGGCGGCGTCTGGGTGCTTCTGGGCGGTGTGGTTGCCATTCTCTACACCATGTTCGGCTGGTGGCGGGACGTGGTCAAGGAAAGCGCTGGTGGTGACCATACCGAGGTGGTCTCCAAGGGCTTACGCCTGGGCATGGCTCTGTTCATCACGTCGGAAGTCTTGTTCTTCTTCGCCTTTTTCTGGGCCTTTTTCTGGGGCGCCCTGGTTTATCCGGATCCGGCCACGGTCGAGGGCTATAGCTGGCTGCCACCTGGAACCCATGCCGTTCCGACCTGGGATATTCCCCTCCTCAACACTCTGATCCTGCTGCTTTCCGGCTGCACGGTGACCTGGGCTCATCATGAGATCATGGAAGGCCGAAACGACAAGGCACGGCTGCCGCTTTGGCTGACCGTCGGCCTTGGTGCGATCTTCACGGGCTTCCAGGCCTACGAGTACATCCACACGATCTATCACCCCCAAGGTTTCCAGATTTCCAGTCAGATCTTCGGGTCGACCTTCTACATGGCCACCGGCTTCCACGGCTTTCATGTGTTCGTCGGCACGACCTTCCTCGCAGTCTGCCTCTATCGGGTCTACAAATCGCATTTCAAACCCGAGAAGCATATCGGTTTCGAATCCGCAGCCTGGTACTGGCATTTCGTCGATGTCGTCTGGCTGTTCCTGTTCTGCTGGGTCTATTGGTGGGCCGGCAATCTCGTCGCCCATTGAGACGGAAGAGGCTGAAACAACTTAACGATCGAGAGAGTGGCGGACATCATGAATGATCGTCCGCCACCTTTATTTTCGACAGCCCTGCTCTGCCGATGCCCCGCCTGCGGCCAGGGTCCGCTTTTCCAAGGCTTTCTAAAAGTAAAAAACCGATGTGAGCGGTGTGACGTCGACCTTTCCGGACAGGACAGCGGTGACGGGCCAGTGCCGTTCATCATTTTCCTGGTTGGCGCGATCGTTGTCGGCCTTGCCCTCTATGCCGAAGTTCGTTTGGCGCCGCCGGTCTGGCTGCATCTCGTCATCTGGCTTCCGCTTACGATGATCCTCGTCCTTGGCCTGATGCGACCGGCCAAAGCACTGATGATTGCAGCGCAGTATAAGAACCGCCGCCAGGACTTTCAGGACGGTGAGTGACCATCGGCTCATACGACTTTGCCGACGTACTCCCTGATCCAATCGTCAGTCCCGGCGCGTTACCTTGAGCGCCCGCCGATCAAGAACCGCTTCGACCTCGCCGATATCAATGCCGCGCGCGGCAAGGGTCGTAAGCGTGAAGAACAGGACGTCGGCTGCTTCATCGACAGCGTTATCGCGATTAGGAGCCGTTGCCAGTTCTTCGGCTTCTTCTTGAAGCTTGGCGCCTAGAAGGTCTCGGTCTTGGAAGAGACGGGCCGTGTAGGATCCAGCTGGCGCTTGTTCGCGCCTCGCCTCCAGGCGGCGGACCAGACGGGAAATTCCCCGGTCCTCGCCCCAGCAGGTCCGCGTGTTCAGATGGCAAAAACCGGAACCTGCCTGGCGAACCACAAAACGGAGGCAATCGCGATCACAATCCGCCGCCATGCCAACCAGTTCCTGCACGGCACCCGAGCTTTCGCCCTTGATCCAAAGCCCGCGGGAACGTGAGTGGTAAGCACCGATGCCGCGATCCAGGGCAGTGGTGATTGATTCCAGATCGGAAAAACAAAATCCGAGTGCAACGCCGCGCTCGTCGGTGACGACAGTCGACCAAAGGCCATCCGGGCGATCGCTGTTCAAGGGTGCCGTGAAGGCCTCCGCCAAACCGAGTTGGCCGGTGTAGAGCGCCATGCCGATCTGCGCATCGCAGCCGAGACGATCGAGTTCCGCGACTTCATCAGCGGCGGTCACGCCACCGGCAATGGTGACCTCCGCATCGCCGGCCGCTTCCTTGATCTCCTTGGCGAAAGCCATGTCCGTGCCGCCAAGCCGGCCTTCGCGTTCGACGAAGGTCACCATGAAATTCTCGGCAAGACCTCGAAGTTCGACAATGCGCTCGATCACGCCTCGGCCCGTCGATTTCTGCCATCCCTCAACCACGACGTCGCCATGCTTGGCATCCAGTGCAACAACCACGCGATCACGCGGAAGCTGTTCCAGAATTTCCGGCCTCGCAGCCGTACCGAGAATGACCTTGGCCGCTCCTCGATCCAGCCAGCCGATGGCTGCATCGACACTTCGAATGCCGCCGCCGACCCGACAGGGCGTCATCTCGATCAGATCACGAATGGTCGCCTGATTGCTGCCCTGACCGAGCGCTGCATCGAGATCGATCACCGCGATCTCGCCAACCCGACCGTACCGAGCGGCCAGTGGCCTCGGGTCGCCGGCGTCGAGCGCTTTTTCCTCACCGCCGATGAGCTGGACGGCGTGTCCCTCTTGAAGATCGATCGAAGGAATAATCATGTCGCTTCCATGGTCGGCCGGATCGGCACACCGCTTTCGATCAAAACACGTTTGACGTCGCCGACGGTCATATCGTTGTCGTGAAAAATCGACGCCGCCAGGACGGCGTCCGCGCCGGCATCGAAAGCGTCCTTCAGGTGCTCCGGCCCGGCTGCCCCGCCTGAGGCAATGACCGGCACGCGCACGGCCTCGCTTATCGCACGGGTCAGCGGCAGGTCGTATCCTTCGCGTGTGCCGTCTCTATCCCAGCTCGTCAGGAGAATTTCGCCGGCGCCGAGCTCTGCCGCTTGCTTAGCCCAGCCAAGCGTCTCGATCCCGGTTCCTTCGCGTCCCCCTTTCACCAGCACTTCCGATCGCCCCTCCCGCCAAGCGGCATCGATCGCCAAGACGGTGCATTGCCGTCCAAACTGCGAGGCGATGTCGGCGAGAAGCTCAGGGCGGCTCACGGCGGCGCTGTTGACGGAGACCTTATCGGCACCGGCCTCCAGCAAAGCGCCGGCATCTTCCACCACGCGCACACCGCCGCCGACCGTCAGGGGAATGCCGATCTTTTCACGCACATGTTTTACCGTTTCAATCTGATTACCGCGCCCCTCAGGCGTAGCGGAGACATCCAGAATGACGATTTCGTCGGCGCCTTGGGCCTCGTAGAGAGCCGCCCGCTCGGCCGGATCACCGGCATCGCGAAGTCCCTGGAATTTGATGCCCTTGACCACCCTTCCGTGGCTGACATCGAGGCAGGGGATGATTCGTCGGGTTAGGCCGGAGCTGGTCACGGGATTATCCCTCGAGCCAGCGCTGGATCAGCCGGTGGCCGAAAGTGCTGGATAGCTCGGGATGGAATTGACAGGCCAGCACGTCGCCATGCTCGAAGGCAGCAACGAAGGGCTCGCCATGCATCGCGCGGGCGATCCTGCAGTCCGGCGCTTTTTGCACCCGATAGCTATTGGCGAAATAGGCATAACCTGCTTCGAGAAAACGGCAGCCGGGCTCCGGCTCGATCCGGTTCCAGCCGAATTGCGGCACCCGAACCTCATCCGTGAACCGGCCGACCTTGCCGCCGACGACACCCAGGCCTTCAGTATCCGGGCTTTCGTCGCTAGCCTCGAACATCACCTGAAGGCCGACACACATGGCAAGGGTTGGTGCGCCCTCCCTCACGCGCTCGGCGATGGCCTGATCGAAACCGGCGGCGCGCAACCCGGCCATGGTGGCACCGAAGGTTCCTACACCCGGCAGGACCACATGGGCTGCCTTCGCAATCATGTCGGCATCATCTGCAAGGGCAGAGGTCCTGCCCAGCTTCTCGAAGGCGGCGCGCACCGAAGCGAGGTTCGCCGTGCCGGTCGGCAGGATAAGGACGTCGGCCATGGCTAAAGGATGCCTTTGGTGCTGGGCACCTGATCCGTGCCATCGCGCGCGACCGCCTGCCGCAGGGCGAGCGCCGCCGCCTTGAAGGCGGCCTCGGCCTTGTGATGATCGTTCTCACCCCGAAGCACGTCCACATGGAGCGCCGATCTCGAGGCCATGGCGAGCGAGGTGAAGACATGGCCGATATTCTCGGTTGCCAAACCGCCCAAGAGCTCCCGCTGCAAGCCCAGCTCGACGACGGCACAAGGGCGTCCGGAAAGATCCACCACTACCCGCGCCAAGGCCTCGTCCAAAGGTGCATAGGCGTGGGCGAAACGCTGAATGCCGCGACGGTCGCCAAGCGCTTGATCGAGCGCCTGACCAAGGGCAAGTGCACAATCTTCCGCGGTATGGTGATCATCGACCTCAAGATCGCCCTTACAGCGGAGCGTCAGATCGAAACGGGCGTGTTTGGTGAGGCTGATCAGCATGTGATCGAGAAAGCCGATGCCGGTCCCGATGTCAGCCTTCCCCTTGCCGTCCACCAAAAGGTCGAGCTCGATCGATGTTTCCGATGTCGTTCGGCTGACCC
The DNA here is from genome assembly GCA_965204405.1 of Geminicoccaceae bacterium. Taxonomy (GTDB): domain Bacteria; phylum Pseudomonadota; class Alphaproteobacteria; order Geminicoccales; family Geminicoccaceae; genus JANQPX01. Next base: position 1,236,048 of record CBDBEN010000004.1, on the reverse strand, counting down.
TGGCGCTGCGAGAGCCGGCGATCGGTGATAGAGGCGCGTTCATGGCACGATCTGGGCGAGCGCGGTTACAACGATGTCGCTGCCGCCTTTCGCCTTGATCTCCGGGATGAGGACCGGGAGGTCTTTGCGCAGCAATGCAGCCTTCAAGGCGAAGCCCTGATCGCCATGCAGGGGCGCCATGGTGGGCTCGCGCATGGAGGGCAGAACCGCAATCACCGCTTCCAGCTGATCGCCGGGCACGTTCACTTCGAGCATCACCCGCTCGCGGGCATCGAGGACCGAGCGCAAGAGGAGGATCAGCCGTTCGATTCGTTCGCGCTTGACCGGAATATCCATCGCCCGAGGGTTTGCGTAGAGCCTGGTTGAGGAGCGCATCACCTCATCGATGATCACCAGGCCGTTGGCCTTCAGCGTCTCACCGGTTGCGGTGTTGTCGATGATGCAATCGGCATCCTCAGGCGGGAAAACTTCAGTCGCCCCATAGGTCCTAACGACCCTGGCATCGAAGCCGCGCCGCTCAAGCCACTGCTCGGTCAGAAGCTGATATTCAGACGCAATGCGGAACGGTCCTTTGTCGCCAAGATCGGCACCGGCAAAGGCCGGCAGAGCCGCCACGACCACCCGCACCGGGTCCATTTCCGTGTCGAGCAGTTCAACCAGATCGACGCCTTTTTCGGCGACCCAGTCAGCCCCAGCAAAGCCGAGATCACGCGAACCCAAATGAAGCATCTCGACGATGTTCTGCGGCTTCAGGATCTTGGTTTCGAACCCCTCCACCGACAGCGTCGGCCGGTAGCCACGCTTGCCGAAGGTCACGCGAATGCCGGCATCGCGCAACAGGGTCAACACGCCTTCCTCCATCCGCCCTTTCGGCAGGGCCAGATGAACCAGAGCGGAAGGAAACTCGCTTGGACTGCTCAATAGACATCTCGTGCTTGGGATAGCTGGGATCTCGCGTTGGGGAAACTAACGCCAGACCGGCCGAACAGCAAGCGGTGCATCAAATTTCGAGGCATATCCTGCATATCACGAACCACCTGAACCTCTCGGTGGTCATGATCGAAAGACGTCCAAGTGCCTTGCCTATCCACCTTCCGACGCCTTAAAGTCGTAACAACAAAGACGTCGATCAGGGATAAAATCATGATGAAAAAACAACTTTTCGCAACAGCACTCAGTGTCGGATTGCTTACACTGGGCAGCGTAGAGGCTGCCGACCTAGAAGGCCGGGCGCTGCGTATCGGCTCCGACACCACCTATCCGCCGATGGAGACGGTGGACGAGAAGACCGGTGAGATCGTCGGCTTCGATGTCGATGTCGTGAACGCCATTTGCGAACGGATCAACTGCACGGCAGAGTTCATCACCACCGCGTGGGACGGCATCTTCGCAACGCTTGCCCAAGGCGAGTTCGACATGGTGGTCTCCGGCGTCTCGATCACCGAGGAACGGGACAAGATCGTCGACTTTTCCGAGCCTTATCTCGTGGTCAATCAGGCGATCCTGATGCAGGCCGAGAGCGAAGGCATGACCCTGGAACAGATGAAACAGCCCGGCAACAAGCTCGCTTCCCAGACCGGCACCACCAACGCTCAGCTCGCCGAGGACCTGGTCGGCCGGGAGAATGTCAGCCTGTTCGATACGTTTTCCGGAGCCGTGCTGGCGCTGCAGAATGGCGATGTCCAAGGGGTGATCATCGACGGCACGTCGGCGGCGGCCTATGAGCAGGAGTTCGCGGGTGAGCTGATCGTCGGCATCACCGGGCTGAACGCCGACCCGCTCGGCCTGGTTTTCCAGGAGGGCGACGACCTGGTCGATGCCTTCAATGAAGGACTGGCGGAGATCAAGGAGGACGGCACCTTGGATCAGCTCATCGGCAAATACTGGACCACTGACGGCTAACCAGACAGCCGTCGATCGAGATGACGGGCTTGCTCAAGAGCCTGCGGCCGAGCAACCTGGTTTTGCTGGCGGCAAGCCCGTTCCTTGCCTATCTCTTTGTCAGCAATGACGACTACTATCGCTCGCTGGTGTTCATCATCGGCGTTGAAGAGAATGCAGGTGCCATCTTCTCCGCATTCTTGCCCATCGTCGCAGCGCTCGGCCTTGGCCTCTATGCTGCGATCCGGGTGCTGCGCGGCCAGCATTACCTTCTTCCTCTCATCCTCCATCTGGTGCTTGTCCTCTCCATCGCGTGGCTGCACGATCTCAATGCCTTCTGGCACTCCGTTGTCGGCACCATGCTGGATATACGCGCCTCTCCCTGGCTGATCCCGACCGAACGCGTGGCGACGCTGACCGATGCCGCCCTCGATACCCTGAATCGAGCCTCGGCCATGGCGGCGACGGCCTATGTGATCTTGATCGGCGGGTTGTTTTTTCCGGCACGCCGGCAAGAGTGTTCGTCGCCCCGCTCAGCCGCCTGGCTGATGTTCGCCATCTGCCTGGCCATCTTGCTCTTCATCCTATTATTCGCACATCTGGGCTTTGCGACCGGCCTGTTCGTTACGCTGCGGGCGGCGATCCTGGCCTATGTCACCGCTGCCATCCTCGGCCTCGGCCTCGCCGGGCTGCTAGGCCTGATACCTGGCAGGCGCACGCTGACGGCCTCGCTCATCCTCGTTCTCGTCATGGCAATGGCAAGTGCTGTTCTCTTCACCCGCGCCGAGGTCGGCTATCAGCTTGTGGGCAGCCTGGACAAGCGGGTCGCCATCATCGGCGGCACACCCTCTCGTTTGGCCGATATGATCAAAGCGGGCAGCTGGCCTGGTGGCGATCAGGCACCGCAGCAGATCCGCAGCGTCGACACGGTCGAGCGCGCCATGCACCTGCTTGCCAATGACGAGCGCATTAGCGCCGCCCTGCTGCCGAGCGGCGCGGTGCCGGCAGATCTTCCGATCCTTTGGGGAACGTCGGTGTTGCCCGATCACTACCGCACGCCGGCGATTATCCTAGCGGTGCTGGCAGTTCTCCTGCTGCTGTTTACGCTCAGCGCCTGGCAGCGGCAGAAACATCCATTTGCGGTGTTCGCCGAATTCTTCATCGATGTGGTGCGCGGCATCCCGATGCTGGTCATCATTTTATATATCGGCTTACCATTGTCTGGAGCACTCAAGGATGCCACCGGCGGTTTTTTCGACCTGCCCAACATGGTCCGCGGCATGATCGCGATCTCCATCGGCTATTCCGCCTATATGGCGGAGATTTTTCGCGCCGGTATCGAGGCGATCCCGAGAGGCCAGATCGAGGCGGCGCAGAGCCTCGGCATGAGCCGCTTCGACACGGCGCGCTTCGTCATCCTGCCCCAGGCGATCCGGATCGTGATACCGCCGCTCGGCAACGAGTTCATTGCCATGCTGAAGGACACCTCGCTGCTCTCGATCCTCTCGGTCCGTGACGTTACCCAGCGGACCCGCGAATTCCAATCAGCAAGCTTCCTGCCCTTTGCGCCCTTCAATACCGCCGCCATTCTCTATGTCGCTCTGACCCTGATGGCGGCAAGCGGGCTCAAATGGGTGGAACGGCGGACAGAGCGCCGTGACCGGTAAGTTGCCCAAAGATTTCGTGATCGGCAGTGCGACGGCTGCCTATCAGATCGAAGGTGCTGTCGCCGAAGACGGACGGGGCTTGAGCATCTGGGATGCCTTCACCCATAAGCCAGGCAAGATTGCTGACGGGAGCACCGGCGATATCGCCTGCGATCATTATCGCCGCTGGCCCGAAGATATCGCCTTGATGCAGACGCTTGGCCTCGATGCCTACCGCTTCTCCCTGAGCTGGCCGCGCATCCTTCCAGCCGGGCGCGGGGCGGTTAATAGCAAGGGGCTCGATTTCTATGACCGTCTGATCGATGCGCTGCTGGATGCGGAGATCACCCCGTTCGTGACCCTGTATCACTGGGACTTGCCGCAGCAGCTGCAGGATGATGGCGGAGGGTGGCTCGATGCCGGCATCGTCGATGCCTTCACCCACTATGCCGAGATCGCGGCCCGCCGTTTCGGCGACCGCGTGAAGCACTGGACCACGCTGAACGAGCCCTGGACCTTTTGCTGGTGGGGCTACGGGTTTGGCGAGGATGCGCCGGGGCTGAAACTTGGTGCTGAAGGAGCGCTTCGCGCCAGCCACCATGCGCTTCTGGCCCACGGCAGGGCTGTATCCGCGATCCGTGCCCATGTTCCGGACGCGAGTATTGGCATCGTGCTCGATCTAAACCGCGTTGAGCCGGCTAGCGATGCCGAGGAGGACCGTGCCGCCGCCCGCCGCTTCGACGGCGCCCAGAACCGCTGGTATCTCGATGCACTGTTCCACGGCCGCTATCCCCACGACATGCTCCGGACCTTCGAGAAGATCTTCGATCAGCCGGACATCGCCTCGGCCAGGCAGCCGCTCGACTATCTCGGCGTCAATTATTACCGCCGCTCGGTCATCGCCGCCGGCGATGAGACGCCGCCGCTGGACATGAAGCGCATCAACCCGCCAGGTACCTATACCGAGATGGGGTGGGAAGTATGGCCGGAAGGCTTGCTCGACCTGTTGACCTGGGTCGATCAAACCTATGCGCCGAAGCTGCTCTACGTCACCGAGAACGGCGCGGCCTTTGAAGACACCGTGGTCAATGGCCAAGTCGTAGCCGACATCGCTCGCCAACGCTACATCGAAGCCCATTTGGAGCAGTGCGCGCACGCAATTGCAGCCAATGTCCCGCTCGTCGGCTATTTTGTCTGGACCCTCATGGACAACTTCGAATGGGCAGAGGGCTTTCGGCCACGTTTCGGCATTGTCCATGTCGACACTTCGGACCAAAGGCGCCGGATCAAGGCTAGCGGCAATTGGCTTGCCTCTTTCCAGCGCGGGCGAAGGCCCTAACGAGTGCGACCTGACCAGTAGGGTTTCGACAAAATGAGAGCCCGATTTCCATTGCTTGGATTGATGGCGCGCAGCCAAGCTTCGGAGTGTGCTTCGTTCGGCACTCGTATGTTGTGACGATAGGCCGCTAGGCCGTTTCCTGCTGATCACCCAGCTCTTTGAAGATTTCAGAACGAAGCTTCTTGAGTGACGGCAGCTCGTTTTCGGTAAAGGGGATGGGACGGCATATCTGCATGATCGAGAGACCGATTCGTGCGGCAAGAAGGCCGTTGACAGCACCTTGTCCCGCTCTAGCCGAGAGCACGCGCAGCAAGGACGCACCGGCGGCTTCGACCGCGGCGTGACTGAGCAATTCGCCCACACCGGCAATGACGATGTTGCGCAGGCCGCGTTTTGCCAGTCTTACCGTGGCGGTCAAACCCGGCCGGACGCCGTAGAGCCTGGCGATCCCGCGCATCATGCTGACGGTGCGCACGCAAACGAACAGACTGTCGAGCGCACCGATCGGGGAAAGGGCCGTCAGCACGGCGATATCCCGGCCGCTGGACTTCACGATGTTGTAGGCGGCTTTATCCAACGGGCTGAAAACATGATGGGCGAAAAGATCGAGCCGTTCACGGTCGTTATGCGCATCGCTCGCCTGGTCGTGAAAATCGCAAATCGGCCGGTCCAGATCCTGGCGCTCGCGATAGAGCTTTTCGACCTTGCGAAGGAACTCCTCGGCTTGCCCATGGGTCTCCGAGGCCATTAGCCTTTCGCCCTCCGCTCTGAGGTCCTCGACCTGGCCAAGGCGGCGGAGGCTCAAAATTTCCCTGCCGACGATGCCGACAGCACCTGCGGCAATCAGGGCCAGCAGAGCGGAGAAAGTGCCTCCAAGCCAAACGGATCGCTGGAACAGGCCGGTGGCGAAATCATAGGCTTGGAGGCCAAGCAGCCCCGCGACAAAAAGCGAGCCAGCACCCAGGAGCAAGCGAAGCCAAAGGCGGCTTTTCGGCCGATCCGGTTCGATCGCCGGTGCGAGAGGAGCCGGAAGCTGCCCTTCCGGCTCCGGCTGGATCATCTCGATGTCGCCCGGCCTGAGCTTGCTGGGGTCGAGTTCGAAGGGTGCGATCGGTGGCATCTTGCTCATCGCAGGCGATCGCCCAGGAGTACGTCGAGCGCTTGATCGAGGCGGATATGCTGAGGCTGGCCGCCACCGTTCGAGCGAAGGCGGCGTGGAGCGAAGTCGCGAAAACGAAAGCGGCCCTCCGCCCAGTCATCGTCGCTCGGAAGATCGGCTGGAATTTCACCCGGAAACAGGACGGTCTCGCGATCTTCCCCTTTGAGATGGCCGCGCACGCAGGAAAGCGTCTGGCCGTGATGATCGGTCTTGATCATATCCGTGGAGCGAAGAGAGGCGAGCGCCATGAACACCGGCTGCACCCCCTCGAAACGCGCTTCCCCAGCCGCATCGAACACCATCTGTTCCAGCATCAGCCTGAGATTGTGGTGTTGGTTGTAGGCGACATGATCGGCCTTGGTCGCCGCGAACAGAAGGCTTTCGATCCGGGGACGAAATAGTCGGGAAAGCAAACTGCTCGCGCCATAGCGGAAGCTTTTGAGAACGGTCTTCAGCGCATATTGGGTATCCTCGAATACAGGCCGGCCGCGGTTCAGGCTGCTCAGCAGATCGACCAGCACGACCTGGCGATCGAAGCGGCTGAAATGCTGGCTGTAAAATGGCTTGACCACCTTATCACGGTAATGCTCGAAACGATCGCTCATCATGGTGTAGAGCGTGCTGGTCGTCGGCGTCATGGGGCAAAAGTTCAAATGCTCGGCGCCAGCCATGTCGCCGGGCATGGTCATGCGCCCCGGCTGCAGAAAACTAAGGCCGGCGGCCTGGGCTTTTTCGAGATACCGGCGATAGTGGCCTGCTAGTTCGGCGGCACGCTCCCGCTCCGATCCCGCAATGGGTGGACGCGGCTTCAGGGCTTGAAGCCAGTCCTTCGCCATCATGCGCCGCGACGGCGTAATGGCGAGCCGGAGCATGGCCTCGGACCACTGCGCGTAGCTTTGCTCCATCATCGGCAGATCGAGCAGCCACTCGCCGGGATAGTCGATAATTTCGACCAGCTGGCTGCGATAGTCGCCAAGCTGCCTTGCGATGAAGCCGGTATTGGCGATGCGTAGTTCCAGCCGGAGAGTGGAAAGCCCGCGTGTCGGCTCCGGCCAGTGAGGCTTGTCCTCGGTGAGGGCGTTTCTGGCCGTTTCGAAGGGAAAGGACGGCGGATCGTCGGCAGCCGGCGGCAGGAGCCTCGCTCCGAGAAGACGCTTTTGCTTGATCGGCGTGAAGAACGGCAGATCCTGGCCGGAGAGCAGGTGGTGCACCAAGGTGGTGATGAAAACCGTCTTGCCGCTCTGGCGAAGGCCGGTGACCGCGAGGCGGACCGTGCGGTTGAGGGTGAGATTGACCAGATCCTCGACGTCACGGGTCAGGCTGCCGACGCCCGGCAGAGCCGGAAGGTTTTTCGAACCGGCCCAATCAAACCAGCTTGCCACGGTCACAGAACCTTCCCGGCTAGAAAGGCGATCATCACCAGCAGGCCGGCTTCGCGGTTGCTCCTGAAGCGGGCGAGACAATTGTCGGGATTGTCGGTATCGAGCGTCGTGATCTGCCAGGTAAAATGCAGTGCGACCGGCACGAGCGCGCCATAGAAAAGCCAGCCCATGTCAACGCTCATTCCAGCGATTCCGAGAAAAAACAGAGAAAGCCCATAAAACCCCCAAAGCCAGACGGGTGTCGCCTCGCCGAGGCGCCGCGCCGTCGATTTGACCCCGATCAGTGCATCATCCGCCTTGTCCTGGTGGGCATAGATGGTGTCATAGCCAAGCGTCCAGAAGATCCCGGCGATATACAAAAAAGCTGCAGGCCAGCCGAGATAGCCCGTCGCTGCCGTCCACCCAACAAGTGCCCCCCATTTGAAGGTGATCCCGAGGAAGAGCTGCGGCCACCAGGTTATCCGCTTCATCCAGGGATACACCACAATCAGCGGTATCGCTGCGAGCCCCACAATGATGGCTGTTTCATTGAGCTGCACTAAAACCGCTAAACCCACTAACAGTTGTACACCGAGAAACCATCCAGCCTGTAACAGCGTCAACCTGCCGCTGGCAAGCGGCCGGTTCTGGGTGCGCTCGACTTTGGCATCAAGATCACGGTCGGTCATGTCGTTGATGGTGCAGCCGGCACCGCGCATGGCAAAGGCGCCGATCAGGAACAGTACTGCCAGCCACAAGCTCGGCCAACCCGGGGCGAGGCCTTGCCCCCACCAGCAGGGCCAGAGCAGGAGCCAGGCCCCGATCGGCCGATCCCAGCGCGCCAGCACGCCGTAAGGGCGAAGCCAGCCCGGCAGCCATCGGTCCATCCAGCCAAGCTCGCGATCCAGGACCGCCTGATCCGCATCCAAACCTTGCCTTGTCATACCCCCTCTTCTAGCCTCCGCCGATGCCGCGAACAAGCAACATCCCCCCCACCAAAGCCCGCCTCTTCTTGCAGCAAGGTGGCCTTGCAGCCTTGACTGAGATCGAGCTTGATCGGGCGCAGGCGCATTATCTCCTGGATGTCATGCGCGGGCGGGCGGGGGACAAGGTTCTTTTGTTCGATGGGAAGGATGGTGAGTGGCTGGCCGCGATCAGCAAGGCCGAACGCCGTCGCTGCATTCTCGAAGTGCTCGAGCAAACGCGTGTCCAGACGCCGGAGCCAGGCCCGACGCTCCTGTTCGCACCGATCAAAAAGTCGAAGCTCGATATGCTGGTGGAAAAAGCCACTGAGCTTGGGGCGAGCCGCCTGATCCCTGTTCAGACCCGGCGGACGATCGTCGACCGCGTGAATGCAGCGCGGCTGCAAGCGATTGCCGTCGAAGCGGCAGAGCAATGCGGCCGCCTGACTCTGCCCGAGATCGAGGATTTGCAGACGCTGGAGCAAGTGATAAAAAACTGGCCGGATGACGACCCGATCTATGTCGCCGACGAGACCGGCGGCGGCCAGCCCCTGCTAAGCGCCCTCGACCCCGAAAAACCCGCCGCCTTCCTGATCGGCCCCGAAGGCGGTTTCGAGCCAGCCGAGGTCGAATGGCTCGACCGTTGTCCCTTCGTCAAAAAAATCGACTTGGGCCCCAACATACTGCGCGCCGAGACGGCCGGACTGACAGTATTGGCTTGCTGGCGAGCGGCAACGGCAGCAGCGTGATTCAGCTTCCGTGCCTGGCCCGATCAGTCAAGCCCGTCGGCGCCGCCGACCCGACCCGACATTAGAGGGAGGCGATGAACGCGCTGGCGTCGGTTTTGGGATTCCAGACCGGCGTTTTGTCGTGGATGGGCTTCAGGATATCGGCGCCTTTTGAGCAGTGCCCCGTCGGCACCAAACGATAGACACCTTCCGGCTGCACCAGGCGCTTGATCCTGAGCGCCTCGACGTCCATCAATTCACGCGCGTAATCATCCTCGGAAAGCCGTCCGAACTCGTCGTCGACCACCATGTCGATGCCAAAACGATCGGCCTCGGCCTTCAGAACGAGCAGATCATCCAAAATCGCACGCCGCTCACCAGCCGGCCCGCCAAGCTTGCCGCCACGGCCAACCTTCACCAGCGCATTCACCACCCAGCGATCGATCCCAAGCTCGGACAGCAACTTAGGCATCCCCATCAACCGATCCCGCTTCTTCGGCATCAGGATCGACGTCACCACCAGCGCTTTCTTCAGCGCTGGCACGCTGACGGCAAACTTCAACCCCGAAAGCGTATCGTCAAACGCCCCGACCTTGCCGCGCGCCTTGTCATGAACAGCCGCCTCGGCGCTGTCCAAGCTTACCGCAATCCTCGCGGGGCGAAGCTTGGACAAAGCCGGAACGTGCTGCCGCAGATGGGTGCCGTTGGTGACGAGGCTCGTTGGAATACCGAAGCGCTGGCCCGCGGCAAGGATTTCTTGGGTATAGGCGAAGGAGTCCGGGAGGAGAGGCTCGTAGCCCTGTATGCAGATTGCACTAACAGGCTTCTGGAATGTTATTGTGTTGATGAAGATTACATAATCAGATGGAAGGAGATTAGTCGAGCCAGCGTTTTCCCGACGTTGACTTATATAACAAAATGGACATGAGAGATCGCAGCCACCTGGTGCAGGAACTACAAATGTCAATACGTTTGCTTCATTTTCTCCTAGATTCGCGGGTAAGGCTGCTGCCCAGCTCATATCTAAATTTCTCCATTAAACACGACCAGTATGTGTTAATAGACGCATGCTTCTTAATTTTTCAAGAAGATAGTGGACCTACCAATCGAAAGGTCATTTAGCAATAGGACTGCGGCGTGTTGTTGGCGTCTTAAGGTTGCACTAGCCGGTTTCTATGAAAATCTCGATTTTGTTTGAGATCAGTTCTTTGTACGCAGAAGATATGCTTAGATAATTCTGGTATAGCAAAAGGAAGCGAAACCGCATGCTTTGCGTACATAGGCAAGCGCTGTCGAGTCCTTCGAGTTCGCTCCGTTAGTATCATCAGCACATACCCAAGGCGAAACCTCGCTGCCCAGATAAACGATGTCTAAATGCGTCATCGTAGTCCTGACTCCGGTGGAACTGAAGTTCTTCACAGACCGACTGACGGCTTCAACGCTGAGCATTCTGCAGTGGTTCATCCAACGGTTTCTTTCCTTCTGGTCGCAGGGGTGAATGTGCAAAATATCGCAGATCCATCGCCTGTTTGCCATTCGGCTGCCTTGCGAGATATCCTTACGGACGAATACTGTGAATGTTGCGTCTGCCGACTTCGACATCTTCCGACCTATATAGCGCACTGTAACTGGCTGGACCCAAACTCGCGAGGTGCTTTGTTACCGGTAAGCATGTGGTCCCCGGTCACGCCTATATCCTTCAAGCCGAATCGAGTTTGGGGCAACAAGTTCTTGATCGCCTGGATAGAGAGTATTGTAGTCCTCCATCCTCAAATTCTGTACAACAATCGCTGTACGTTCGACAAACCATCGCCAACGGGCTTCTTTTTCGCGAGACTCAGACATTCTAAGTTGTGGTAGCGGTGGGTTTTTTTCGCTTTTCGTCAAATTAAAATCAGAAACGCTATGAAGCTGTAGCGCTAGTAATCCAGCATTGAAATATTCGTCAAATGCTTCGTCATCATTTACGTTGCGACTTCCAAAGTCAATGATCCATATCATTAAACGATCGGAGAATCCATGAGTACAATCATATTCATAAACATTGTTCATTAAGTTCCAGAATGTCTTTATCGTTTCCACAGGATTAGAACCGACAGAAATTTTGTGTCGGCTCAAGGTCAATAGAGCGTCGCATTCGTACAGAACTGTCGCAACGTCAGTCCAGCGACGTTGAGTTTCTTCAAAGTCATCTCGATCGTTATTTTGAGATGGCAAGTGGATACTAGAAGTGCGTTCAGAAGACTTGACTATGTTATCAAGTATCAGGACACGTAGTCGTTTTCTGTCGATCGTCGGAAACCCAACATAACCATCATTCGTTATAGAGTTCAGCGGATCATCACCCTCGGCCCATCGCCAGCGACCCAAGAACAAATCCAATAGCGCCCGGACATCCTTCCTGGTCAGCTTTACCCTCCCCATCAACTTCGGGTGCAAAGACGGCACGTGACTTCGCCCGACTAGCCATTCGTCGCGCATTTTGCGGATGCTGTTGCGCCAGCGGCCGCCTTCCTTGCCACCTTGGCGGTGCCAGACGTCGTACATATCGCGGAGGAATTGGCCAGGGTTTTCGCGCACGAAGGCGGGGGCTCGGCCGGTGCGGTCGGTTTCTTCGAGAGCTGCGGTGACCCGCTCGGTCTGCAGCTCGTCGGGGGATTTTTCCTTGATTCTTTTTTTGCCCACCTCTGATATCCCTGGCAAAACCCGTTCAGCCTATATCCTCTGAAGCGAACGGTCTAGATCTTAACATATTCATTTTCATTCATTTTAAGTAACATATGTGCGTAACAAAGTTTTACGCATCAATAAAACTGTGACAATTGCGTCGATTGTGATATAGTGAACTCAATGAGAATGCAACGTTGAATCGTTCGGGGAGGACAGTTCATGTTGCGGGATTATTTGGAACCGAGTGTACCGACGGCTGCTATTGGGTTATTGAGTTTTGCATCAGGCGGCGACACGTTTGCGAGCTTGCGGACGGAGTTCGACGGCCTGCCGAATGGTATCATTGCCGCCCTCTGTATCGCCGCCGCCCTTCGGGTCAGTTTCTTTCTGTTTGCGGACGGTGTCGCGCGTCGCGGCGTCGGCTGGTGGGCGCGGGGTGGTTGTCTGCTTGGCGTGTTGCTGGTGTTTGCCGCATCTGCCGCCAGTGGTGCCTTGCCGGGAAGCCTGCTGTCGCCGGTCGAGCGGATGACGCTTGACGGGGTGATCTTGGGGCTGGTCGCCTTCAAGAATGCCTCGCTGCCGGCGCTGGCACCTGCTGATTCCGATCGTGGCGGTTCCGGATCGCGAGCGCCGCCGCCGGTTTCTGAAGCGTCGGCTTCCAACGCGCTCGAACTGATCGATCTCCTGGATCGCTATGCGGTCGAGGAGTATGGCGGGATTTTTCTTTACGTGCCGAAGCCGGAGCCTCAGGGACAAGCGCGGCTGCAGCCCTGGATCCTCTTGCTTCAGGCGCGAAACGTGATAAAAAACGACCCCTGGGTGGTGTACGCGGACGGTGTGCGTTCCAAGGTGCTGGACAATTATCCGCAGCTTTTGGATGGATCGCCGGGTCGGTTTTACATCTACCGGATGGACAGAGAGGCCCTTTCTCGGCTCGTGGCCTCGCTATAGCTGGAAGGCAACCAGCAGCTTTTTTCGTTAAAAGGACATTGTTGACCATGATACCCGAGGCCAGTCTGTTCGAGATCGGCGAAGCCACCGCTGTTCGTGGTGTGCGCGTGCTCCGAAGCGGCAAGCCTGGGCCGATTGTCGGGTTCATGGGCATGCTGCATGGCAATGAACCGGCCGGTGCAGGGCTTTGGCGCCTGGCCGAAGAGATCGGACGGCCCGCCCGCGGCGAGCTTTATCTGATCGTCGGCCATCCCGATGCGATGGCGGCGGCGCCCGGCGGCGTGCGTTATATCGAACATGACCTGAACCGGCTTTTCCTCAGCAATGATGCTCTGGTCGAGGCGGGCGTCGATTTCGACGGCCCGGACTATCGGCGGATGGTGGAGCTGAAGGCGGCTCTCGGCCAGCTCGATGTGCTCCTGGATATTCACACCACCTCGCAGCCGTCCGACCCCTTCGTTATCGGCTACACCGCGCATGCCGAAGCGCGCCGTCTCAGCCGGGCCTTACCGGTGACCCTGGTCGATGGACTGCATCAATTCATCAAAGGCAGCGCCTGCCAATGGGTGCTGGATCGGGGCTGCGCCGCAGTCACCGTCGAAGTCGGCGCCCATCTCGACCAGGCGGCGCCTGGACGCGTATATCAGGTCGCGAAACGGGTTTTGGCTGAGCTCGATATGTTGCCGGCCGAGCATTCTCTGAACCAAGTCAACGCGCCGGCGTCCGGTGGCCGGAGGATTGTGGTCGGGCATCATGTTGCTTCGGTTGGGCGGGATTTTCGGTATGTCAGGCATTTCGAGAATTTCGATCCGCTTAAACCCGGCGAGATCGTGGGGCAGGATGCCGAGCGCGTTTACCGTGCTCCGATGATCGACAACCCCGTCATTTTCATGCCGGCGGCCGAGGCTACCCTTCGGGACGACACCAACACCGACGCCTTTTTCTTCGGTGTCGAGGTCGCCACGGGTGACACCGGTCACGAAGGCGATCTCGCCAAGACAGCCTAAGAAGGCGGGGCCTGCAGCCTTGACTCGGTAATGGCAATGACGGCTGGCGCTTTCTTGACCGGTTCATGGTGCTCGCGTCAGACTGGCTTTCGGACTGCCGTTCCGGGACCGTATCGATGAACATTGCCTCTCTCTTCGTTCGCGCCGGAAAAACCTTGGCCGACCGGCCGGCACTGGCGTCAGGCGATCGCGTTCTCTTGAGCCATGGCCAGCTCATGCTGAAAGCCGCGACCATCGCCGGTTACATGCGTGAGAAGCTCGGTCTGAGGCCGGGGGATTCTGTCGCCCTGGCGATGAAAAACAGCCCTGCCTATCTCGAATTGCTGGTGGCCGGTTGGTATGCGGGGTTCACCATGGTGCCGGTGAACGCCAAGCTGCATGCGCGCGAATTCGCCTATATTCTCGATCACGCCGGCGCCCGTTTCTGTTTCGCGACGCCTGATCTCACGGAGACGGTCGCACCACTTGCAGACGAAATCCCGACCCTGGATCAGGTCATCGAGGTAGGCGCAGGCGGCGCCGACGGGCTTGACGCGAGCGAGCCCATTTCGATGGTCGACGTTCCGCCCGACGCTGTCGCCTGGCTGTTCTATACCAGCGGCACCACCGGGCGGCCCAAAGGGGCGATGATTACCCATAAGAATCTCCTGGCGATGACGCTCAGCTATTTCATCGACGTGGATCATATCTCGCCGGAGGATTCGATCCTCCACGCCGCCCCCATGTCCCATGGATCGGGTCTCTATATCCTGCCCCATGCGGCGGCGGGCGCCTGCCAGATCATCCCCGAAAGCGGCGGTTTCGACCCTGCGGAGATGGCCGAACTGTTCAAGATCCACCGGGGCGTCACGGTCTTCGCCGCCCCCACCATGGTCAAACGGATGTCCGGTCATCGGGCGATGACAGGCCTCACTCAAGGGTCTGGACGAGGCTCAGGCAAATCAGGCCCGCCATCGCCTGATGGCCTGAAGACGATTGTTTACGGGGGCGGGCCGATGTATCTGGCGGATTTGCAACGGGCGCATGAGGTGTTCGGCTATCGTCTCGCTCAAATCTATGGCCAAGGCGAAAGCCCAATGTGCATTACAGCGCTCGACAAGCGGTCACACGGCGACGTCGAACATCCGCGTTATCCGGAGCGGCTGCAGTCCGCCGGGAAAGTCCAAACAGTGATGGAGATGAAGATCGTCGATGATTACGGCGCCGCTCTCCCGCCCGGCGGCATCGGCGAGGTCGTGGCCAGAGGGGATGCCGTGATGGCCGGCTATTGGCGGGACGAGGCGGCGACGGCGGCCGCGCTCAAGGATGGCTGGCTGTTTACCGGCGATGTGGGTTCGATCGACGAAGACGGCTTCTTGACCCTGCGCGACCGGTCTAAGGACCTGATCATTTCCGGCGGTGCCAATATCTATCCGCGGGAAGTGGAGGAGGTGTTGCTGCAGCATCCCGATGTCGCTGAAGTCTCGGTGATCGGCGAGGCCGATGAGGTATGGGGTGAGGCGGTGATCGCCTTCGTTGTCGGGTCGAATGCCGATATCGAAGACCTGGATCGCTTCTGTCTCGAGCATATCGCCCGTTTCAAGCGTCCGAAACGCTATCATCTGGTTGACGCGCTGCCGAAGAACAATTACGGCAAGGTCTTGAAGACCGAACTCCGGGCGCGTTTAAGGAAAAGCTGAACGCTACGCGTTCAATCCCCCAGGGTTCTAAGTTTTTGGAAATGGCGTAAGATGCGCCGATTATCTCTCATCAGAGCTGTTGACCCCATGACCGATCTGGATTTGTTGCGCCAAAGCAAGGCTTGGCCCGTCGTTGAGGCACTGAAGGTGATTGAGCGGGTGGAGAAGAACCCGCCGGAAAAAGGCTTCGTGCTGTTCGAGACCGGCTATGGTCCTTCCGGGCTGCCCCACATCGGGACGTTCGGGGAGGTTTTTCGGACATCGCTGGTCCGTCACGTCTTTGATTTGCTGTGTGACATTCCAAGCCGGCTCTATGCCTTTTCCGACGATATGGACGGGCTCAGGAAAATACCGGACAACCTGCCGAATCAGGAGATGGTAGCGGAACATCTGGGAAAACCGCTGACGGCGATCCCGGATCCGTTCGGCACCCATCAGAGCTTCGGCGATCATATGAATGGCCGCCTGAAGGACTTCCTGGATGGGTTCGGCTTCGAGTATGAGCATCAAAGCTCGACCAAGCTCTATAAGGACGGCACGTTCAACGAGGCGATCCGGCGGGTGCTGGAGCGCCACGACCGGATCAAGCAGGTCGTCACGCCGCTGCTCGGACCGGAGCGCCGCGAGACCTACAGCCCGGTGCTGCCCATCTGCCCTGAGACGGGGATCGTCTTGCAGGTGCCGATCCTCGACACGGATCCGGAGGCGGGCACTGTTGTTTATGAAAACGAGCAGGGCGTCCCTGTCACTCAGTCGGCGCTGGATGGTAATGCCAAGCTGCAATGGCGCCCGGACTGGGCGATGCGCTGGGCGGCGCTCGGTGTCGACTATGAGATGTCCGGCAAGGACCTGATCGACAGCCACAAGGTGTCGAGCCGGATCTGCCAGATCCTTGGCGCAACGCCGCCCGAGGGTTTTTTCTACGAGCTGTTTTTGGACGAGCAGGGCCAGAAGATCTCGAAGTCCAAGGGAAATGGCCTCTCCGTCGACGAGTGGCTGACCTACGGTCCGAAGGAGAGTCTGAAGCTCTTCATGTACCAGTCGCCGAAGAAAGCGAAGCGGCTTTACTTCGATGTTATTCCTCGTCAGGTGGATGATTACTCGACCTTTCTGGACAAGTTCCCGGAGCAGGACGACGCCAAGCGCTATGCGAACCCTGTCTGGCATATGCACAGACGGCAGCCGCCGCCGGGTGGCCTGCCCATCAGCTTCGCGATGCTGCTCAATCTGGCCAGCGTGGTGAATGCCGAAGAGCCAGATGTTCTCTGGGCGTTCATCAAGCGCTATGCGCCTGATGCCACGCCGGAAGCGATGCCGCTTCTGGCTGAGCTGGTCGAGCATGCGCTTGCTTATTACCGGGACTTCGTAAAGCCGAATAAGGCGTATCGCCTGCCGAGCGAGGAGGAGCGCCAAGGGCTGGAGGAGCTTTCGGTATTCCTCGACGGTTTTGAGATGGACTACGATCAACCCGACGCTGCTGCAGCACGGATCCAGGAGGAAGTCTACGAGATCGGTAAGCGCCATGGCTTTGCCGATAATCTCCGGGGCTGGTTCAAGGCGCTCTACGAGATTCTACTCGGCCAGAGCGAAGGGCCGCGGTTCGGTTCGTTCGTCGCCTTCTACGGACCGGAAGAGACCAGGGCCCTAATCGAACAGGTCTTGAAGGGCGAAACACTCGGTAAGTCGGTTGCCTGAGATGAAAGAACGTCTGACGCTATCGACAAAGCCTGCCAAACGCTCGCCGGGAAAGGCAAAGAACCCGTCCGGCGGGCGGGCGGGAAGCGATGACCGCCCGACCACGCCGAGGCGTTTGGCTCTCGATGTTCTCGGCCGGGTTTTTGGCGATCAACGCCCTTTCGATGAGGCGTTCGCCGGCCATTCGAAACTGGATTCGCTGGAGACGCGGGATCGTGCCTTTGCCCGTCTGCTGATCACCACCGTTCTCAGGCGGCGCGGTCAGATCGATGAGGCGCTGGACCGGTATCTGAAAAAAGCTCCCGACCCCAAGGTCCGAAATATCCTGCGTCTGGGGGCGGCTCAGCTCATGTTCCTGAAAACGCCCGCCCATGCTGCGGTCGGCGAAACGGTGGCGCTGGCGGAGGGGCGCGCCAGCTATGCGGCCGGGCTGGTCAACGCGGTGCTGAGGCGCCTTGGCAACGAGCTTGCCGGGATCGAAAAGCGCCAGGACGCGCCGAGGCTCAACCTGCCGGACTGGCTTTGGGAAAGCTGGACCGAGGCTTATGGCGAGGACGTGACGCGCCGGATTGCTGAGGCACAACTCGGCGAACCGCCTCTCGATATCACAATGAAGGGCGATCCCAAGCCCTGGATCAAGGCACTCGAAGGAGAGCTGATCGGCGAGCAGTCGATCAGGCGATTGGCCGGTGGTCAAATTGAGGCTCTGCCAGGTTATGACAGCGGCAAATGGTGGGTCCAGGATATCGCAGCAACCTTGCCGGCCCGTCTTCTCGGTCCGCTCAAAGGCCGGCATGTGGTCGATCTCTGCGCAGCGCCCGGCGGCAAGACGGCCCAGCTTGCGGCAGCCGGTGCCAAAGTGACGTCGATCGAGGCCTCGGAGAAACGAGCGGAGCGCCTTCGTGAAAACCTTGCCCGTCTGGAGCTGGACGCCGAGGTGATCGTCGCCGATGCTTTGGAATGGCGGGCGCCGGAACCGGCGGTGCTGGCACTTCTGGATGCTCCTTGCACGGCGACCGGGACCATCCGTCGCCATCCCGACGTCGCCTGGCAAAAGACGTCGGGCGATGTCGTGCGCATGGCCGAGCTTCAGGCAAAGCTCATCCGGACCACCATCGACATGCTGGTTCCGGGGGGGATCCTGATTTATGCCGTCTGTTCTCTTCAGCCGGAAGAAGGTGAAGGGCTGATCGAGAAGGTCCTGGCGGATGGCTTGCCGCTGGCGCGGATTCCGATCGCTGCCGAAGAGCTGTTCGGCCTGCCGGTCGACATCACCGCCAAGGGTGAAGTGCGCACGCTGCCCTGCCATCTTGCTGACCAAGGCGGCATGGATGGCTTCTTCATAGCAAGGCTGCAGCGCGTATCCTGATCTAGCGCATATCCCTGACAGGTCGATCCAGCCCGCTCCCCCGCCCAACCGCCCGATTATCGTCGGTACGTTGGGGTGGTTAGGCGGGGGAGAGGGCTGGCACCGCGTAATCCTCAAACGGCGACGCTTTTAGTAGCCAAAAACTGGGTCGTTTCCTTTCGAATAAGCCACCGGCACGAGAAAGGTCGTCTTCAGGTTCTCCGACAAAACCGCCTTTCTTCTGACTGCGAGCCAGCAGGCTTTCGGCTGAACCGTTCCGTTCCTTTGCTAAAGTGTTTGTGGTGGGCGCATCGCCATCAGGATTCCAACCAGCTCAAGCGGCACGCCGGCGACGTGGAGGCCAATCGTCGGGAAGCTTGGTTCTATTCCCCTATTTGTAGAAAATGACGGGATCGATTCACTATGAGGCGATATAACATTACAATTGAATAAAAATACCTATCGATATACATAACAATAAATCACTTGATTATTTGGAGTAATTCGAAATTCAAATAATTTTTAGTGATTTTTTTACTAATGTTAACTTGTATTTCTACAGTAAAGGAAACAAATAGATGAAGGGGTTGAGATTTCCAAAAGTCAGTCAAGCCAATGCTGCTCGGAAGCCGCCGCCGGGCGTCAATGGATGGCGCGTGAAGGAGCGGAAGAGTGAACAGTCGATCGAATTGACATCACGTAGATCCGTACCGGTACTCAGGTCCAAATCCGTCAGTCCCTATGCACAGACCATGGCGGCGTCGGGATGGGCTTCCGCCGGTTCGCCGCCGAGTGGTCGCCGTCGTCGGGCTGTCGGTGGGGCCGCCCATAGAACCGATAAAGGGCAGCCGAACAGACGCCGCCTCGGTCGAGCTGCTTGCGTGATCGCGGTCACGAGTACGGCGGTCGCCGTTTTGACGATGGCGGGGCCGCTTTGGCAGTGGTTTGGTTTTGGCGGCTCTTCCAGGACGGGGATCGCCGAAGCGCATTTGTCGTCGGCACCGATCGCTGACCAGGGCAAGGTTGCCAAGGAGCCATTGAGCGAAATAGTCGATCCCATCCAGCTTGCCCCTCGGGAAGCCATTCGTGATTCCGATGCCGAGGCAGCGCTTCAGGCCATGAAGGCTTTGGTTACAGCTCGCGAATCGACCACCAATATCGATGAGCAGCGCCAGACATTGGTCTCCGGCGAAGGGTATCAGCTCTATCTCGGCGCCTATCGAAAAGAGGTTGGCGCGCGTTATATGTGGGCTGGTTTTCGAGCTGATCTCGGCCCGCTCCTCGACAATCTGACGCCTCAATTCGAGCGTATTCAGGATGAGAACGGCACGGCTTACCGGGTCCTCGCAGGCACGATTCCCAGTCTTGATGACGCAGGCAGCCTCTGTGCTAGGCTAAGGGAGCAGGAAGTGGCCTGTTCGATTGTTCGCCGCTGACCAAAGTTGTCGGAGCCAAGCGACGTGGTCACGCCGCTAGCTATCGAACAAGCCGAAGAATGATCCAAAGAAGCCCGCGTCCTTCGGGGCGGCGGGGCCTTGGCCGGCAGCAACGGGTGTCGTGGTCAAATCGTCTGTCTCCGGCTTCGGGAAGAGCAGGGGAGCTTCGCCGGACCGGATCATGAATTCCCGGAACATCAAGGCGGGCAGGCCGCCGCCGCTGATCTTTTCCATCGGCTTGCCGTCATCATTGCCGACCCAGACGCCGACCACCAGATTGCCGGTAAAGCCGATGAACCAGGCATCCCGATAGTCGGAACTGGTGCCGGTCTTGCCGGCGACGAAACCGGGAAGCTGGGCGCGCCAGCCAGTGCCGATGACCAGCGTCTCCTTCAGCATTGCCGTCATGTCGGCAACCGCATCCGGGGTGAGGACGCGCTCGTCGATGGCTAAGCGCCGATAGAGCGGTGCATCATCGTCGCCGGCAATGCTGTTGATCCCTTCAGGCCAGACCATCATGCCGCCATTGGCAACCGCTGCATAAGCGGCGGTTAGCTCCAGCAAGGTTACTTCGGCGCTGCCGAGGGCAAGACTAGGGTGGCCGTGCAGGTCCGTGGTGATCCCGAGCTGGCGGGCTTTCTGCACGATCTTGTCGCGTCCGATATGCTCGGCCAGGCGCACCGCGGCCGTGTTCACCGAACGGCTGAAGGCATGGGCAATGCTGACCCGGCGGGGATAGGCATCGTCGGCGTTGCGCGGTTGCCAGCCGTCGACCTCGATCGGGGCAGCGGAGATGCCGTTGTCAGGATTGATCTGCTCATCGAGAGCGGCAAGATACAGAAAGAGCTTGAAGGCCGAACCTGGCTGACGCTGGGCTTGAACAGCACGGTTGAACTGGCTCTCTTCATAGTCGCGGCCACCAACCATGGCTTTCACCCTGCCCTGCGGGGTCATGGCTACCAGGGCAACCTCGGAGGCGCCGGCTTCCGACGCGTACCGGGCGAGGAGATCATGAACTGTTTGGTCGGCATGACGCTGCATTGTCCGGTCCAGCGTCGTTTGCACGGTAAGCCTTTGCTGACGGGTGCTGGCGAATAGCCGGCTTTCCGCGCCGACCCAGTCCGTAAAATAGCCAAGTCCGCTATCGCCGCTGTCGCCATCGATCGCCAGCGTCGCCGGCTCGGCGATCGCGGCGTCGGCTTCGCGCCTGCTAATCATGCCTTCATCGGCCATCCGGGCAAGCACAAGGGCCGCCCGATTTTGGGCAACCTCCAGCTTTCGGGTCGGCGCATAGCGGGAGGGCGCCTTGATAAGCCCTGCAAGCATCGCCGCTTCGGCCAGGGTGAGATCGCTTGCGGGTTTTGCAAAATAGCGTCTCGCCGCCGCGTCGACCCCATAAGCGCCGCCGCCGAGATACACCTTGTTCAGATAGGCTTCCAGGATCTGCTGCTTGCTGAGACGGGCCTCGATGGCAAGCGCATAGCCGGCTTCCCTCAGCTTTCGGCTATAGCTGCGCTCGGATCCGACATAGGAGAGCTTTGCCAACTGCTGGCTGATGGTGCTGCCGCCCTGGACCACACGTCCGGCCATGACATTCTTGACCAAGGCCCGGGTCAGGCCGATCACGTCGATGCCCGGATGTTGGTAGAAGCGATGATCCTCGATCGCCACGGCCGCCGCAGGCAGCCAGGGCGACATCTCGTGCAGGCCGAGGTCATGGCCACGGCCGCCGCCAAGGCGCGCGAAAGCGCGTCCCTCATAGTCGAGCAGTGTGATTTCGGGCTGCTCGGTACCGGCGCTAAGTGTTCGAACCGTCGGCAAATCAAGCGTCAGGAGCCAGACATAGCCAAGGCCGAAAAGCAGCATGATCGTCGGACCGGTGATCAGCCAATGAGCAGCAGGCCTGAAGCGGGGTTTGTCATCGCGCGAAAAGCGGGTTTGACAGCGACTTTCCGGATCACGGGTCAAAAGAGCCGACCAGAATGCCTGGAACGGCCATCTTCTTGCCTTCCCAGCCCGCCTTTCATGTTTCCCGCTCGACAATGTCAAGGCTGATCACCTTGGCGTTTATCACCACTTTGCCCCGGTCTTCGAAGCTTACGGTCACCCGCTCGCCGACCACGGACTGCACATGACCAATTCCCCAATCGGCCTCGGTCGGGTGGCGCACGCGAACACCGGGTGCCAGACGCGGATCCATGGCGGATTCCCCAAACCACAACACCAGGACGTGCAGTTTACCCGATCTTCACCCATAACAGCAAATCGCGAGCCAGACTGTGAGATCATTCACAGAATTGGTTAAGAAATTGAAAACGGCTTCTTCCGCCAATTCCGTCTTGATCAGGCGCAGCTGGCGCCGGTACAGGCTATGTCGCTGCCCAGCTTTCCATTTCTCATGGGAGAGAAGTCGATGATGAGGATGTTTTTCTAGGCGACAGCACCGATCTCGTGATCGACCTCACCGTCGAGGATGAGCGCGTGAAGTCGATCATCCATAGCCGATGTTCGGGATTGATCACTGACGGGCCTTGTTGGACCGACCTGGGCAATGGCGTAGTCGATCGCACTGTCATCCGGTTCCAGCCCGGCAAAGGCGAAGGATTTTTCGAGAATTTGCCTTGGGTCACTAATGAAATCTTCATAGTCGATGGTCGTGTGCCGAGCCGGATCGAGCCTCGCAAGGTCACTTTTTGCCAGATGTTGACTGACACGCCATTCGATCAACCCGCGGTAATAGTCGTCGATGGCATAAGGGATGAGATGGCGTAGCTCTGGCTGGCTTTCGGCATAGTGACGAATTGCCCGCCATTTATAGTCGTTGAACCCCCACCATATACCGTCTCGCTTGACGCATTGCTCGATGGATTGGGCAACATCGCGTGGTGAGCGCTGCAGGAGGATGAATTTGGCGGTCGGGCAGATCGAGGAGATATAGTCAACCCGGAACGTGTTGAGCGGGAGCTTGTCGCAGATGATGGGGGCGGGCTCCCGCTTCTTCATATGATAGTCAACCATGGCGCGGTAGCGGGCCTTGACGCTTTCGCTCACATGGTTCCTGTCGAGGCGGCAAAGGCCCTGCATGAGACCGGCAAAGGGTGAAACGATATCAGCCTTGGAGCTGGTGCCAAACCAGATATGGAGAGGTTCATTGAGTTCCGCGATTCTATGATGCCTTGCCAAGCAGTGGCTGAAAATCGTGGTTCCGGAACGACCACAGCCGATGACGAACAGCATCTGGTATTTTTCTTGAAACGCCTCCTCGGTAATTGGGGGAGCCATCCCCCGCCAAACCATGGATTGGACCACGTCATGGGTTGTCAGCAGGTTGTAGTAATAGTTCTGAGGTAGCTTCTTCTTGAGCAGATCTTTGATCATTTTCATCAAGAGTGCCTTTGATCAATCTCCTGGGGTTTTGTTCAATAGTTTCTTCAAACAGGAAAATCGGCAGGCACAATCCTCTGGCGTATGCTTCAATGGTCCCAAACCGGTCCCGCTCGGAAGTTTGCGGCGGGTGCCAATGCATGGCGTGCTGATATGATCGCCACAATAGAGATGTATTCGGTATATTCAACTCTAACAGGTTGCTTTCAGGCATTATTCTTTGCAACCAGCTCGGCTCCAACCGATGCTTATTCTGCAAGAATGCATCCTTCCGCCGTGAACAATCGCTAACTTTCGTTATGAAGACTTGAAATTGTTCTTTTGTCAGGAAATTCAAGTTTCTCTCTTGCCCAAGAAAAAATTTCCACCAGATGATGAAAATATGGAAAAGACCAACAATTTATTGAAATATAAAGGCCGTACATAAACGCTCAGGCTGCTTGTGGGGCGGGTGAAATGACTGGGTTTGGCAAGTCCTCTTCACTCAGTGTTTCCTGCTCCAGAAGTTTTTTCACAAGATCTTCCATCTCCTCCCTACGGCCACGAAGAATGTCTAGTGTTTGTTGGTAGACTTGCTCGATCCGTTCGCGTACCGCGAGATCGATTTCCCGCGCTGTATCCTGGCTGAAACGCCGGCCGCCGCCTTCCGCAGGCTGGCCCAGGAAATTACCGCGCTCGGTCTCGTAAGCGGCCTGGCCAAGCTTCTCGTCCATGCCGTAGCGCGTGACCATGCTGCGGGCGATCTCCGTAACTTTTTGCAGATCATCGGAAGCGCCAGTGGAGATTTCGCTGAAGACGATCTCCTCGGCAGCACGCCCGCCCAAGAGCACCGCCATCTTGTGTTCCAGCTCCTGAGTGGTCATCAGGAAGCGATCCTCGGTCGGTCGCTGCAAGGTGTAGCCGAGCGCCCCGATCCCGCGTGGAATGATCGAAACCTTATGCACCGGATCGGTGCCTGGTAGCGACAGGGCGACGAGGGCATGGCCAAGCTCATGATAGGCGACCACCTTTCGTTCCTTCGGGTTCAAGAGGCGGTTCTTTTTCTCGAGCCCGGCGACGATGCGCTCGAAGGCCCGGTTGAAGTCGTCCATCGTCACCGCCTTGCCCTTTCGCCGGGTCGCAAGCAGAGCCGCTTCGTTGGCCAGATTGGCAAGGTCGGCCCCGGTAAATCCGGGGGTCAGGGAAGCGATCGCCTCAAGCTCGACCGATGAGTCCATCGTGATTTTCTTGGTATGAACTTCGAGGATTTTGAGGCGGCCGAACTTGTCCGGGCGATCGACCAGGATCTGCCGGTCGAAACGCCCAGGGCGGAGAAGCGCCGGGTCGAGGATTTCCGGCCGGTTGGTCGCGGCCAAAAGGATGATGCCTGAACTTGGATCGAACCCGTCCAGCTCCACCAGGAGCTGGTTCAGGGTCTGCTCCTTTTCGTCGTGACCGCCCGCCATGGGGCCGGCACCCCGCGCCTTACCCATGGCATCGAGTTCATCGATGAAGATGATGCAGGGCGCCATTTTCGTTGCCTGATCGAAGAGGTCGCGTACGCGTGCGGCACCGACACCGACAAACATTTCAACAAATTCGGATCCGCTGATCGAGAGGAAGGTCACCCCCGCCTCGCCGGCAACGGCACGGGCCAGCAGCGTCTTGCCGGTGCCCGGCGGTCCGACCAGGAGCACGCCTCGCGGCAAGCGGGCGCCGAGCTTCGAGTAGCCTTCGGGATCCTTTAGAAAATCGATCACTTCTTGGATTTCGACCTTGGCTTCATCGACGCCGGCGACGTCGGCCATGGTCGTCTTGGTGTCCTTCTCGACGTAGATCTTGGCCTTGCTCTTGCCGACCGACATCATGCCGCCGCCTAGACCTCCCATGGACATGCGGCGCATGAGGTAAAACCAGACGCCGACAAAAATGAGGGCAGGCAGAACCCATGAGAGCAGTGTGGTAAACCAGTTCTCGTCGGACCCGCCACGATAGCTGACACCGTAATTCTCGAGTTCGCCGGCAAAAGCCGGATCCATGCGCGTGGTGACAAATTGTGTGGGTTCGCCGACACCTGCATCCTTGATACGGCCGACGATTCGGCTTTCCGTCACCACCAATTCGTCGAGCCGGCCATCCTCCAGATAATTTTGAAAATCGCTGTAGGACAGCGCTTCCGTCTGGCTTGCTTGTTGAAATAGGCCCTGTAGAGCGAGCATGCCCAACACAGCGGCGACGATATACCAGACGTTGAAGGTGGTTTTCTTGTCCATGGCGTGGCCTCCCAACTCCGGATATCGTCTGCCCAACGATCGTTTCCGTCAAGAAAGCGCGATAAGAGCGGAATGACGCGGAGGCCGATTTGGACCTCGGGGCGAATTCTCGATCAATCCCTGAAGGAACATGACATGATGGCGGTATGATCTCTCTTATTGTCATGATCATTCTAGTCACTCTGACTTTCTTGTTCGCGGACAGCGTTCTGACTCCGCTCCTGCTTCTCCTGTCGAAGAAGATCTGGCTGCTGGTTTTGAAGCTTCAGGCCCTGGCGACCAAAAAGAATCTTATCCAGGCATTCGTGCAATCGCTCTTGCTGGCAGCCAAGGCGCTGCTTCGGCTGATCAACAAGACGATCACGGTCTGGATCCTTCCGCTACTGATGACCAGACGGCAGCGCTATTGGTTGCATCATGCACTTATTGACGTGCGTATCACACTTAAATGGAGGCTGCTTCGGGGATGGGCACGCTGGCGGCGGCAACCGCTCTGGCTGAGGGTGGCGACACTCGGTCCAGCGGTCCTCGTGTCTATTGCCTTCTTCATCGGCAGCGGTTTTCTGCTGGCGGGTCTCTTCGGCGTAACCTTTATCATTCCTTGGATTGGCGGCCTTCCCTTAGCGCTCATCATGTTTTTTCGCCGGGCTTTGGCACGCCTCGGCCTGTTCGTTCTCGAGCGTTTGGGGGTTGGCACCGTCGTCAATAAAGCGGTGGACTGGACGATCGATCTGTTCTGGTGGAAAACGCCCGAGCCGGTCCAGCGACGGTTTGATGCGTGGTGGTGGCGCTTCAAGATGCGTCTGCGCCGCTTGGTCATCGGTCCTAGACGTCGGATGACCAGAAGCGTGGAACGCTTCAGGCAGAAAAGGCAGGGGCGCAGCAAGAATCCGGCTGATGAGGTCGAGCCCGGAGGATTCGTCGGTGATGAGAAGGACGCCGCCCCGTCCGGCGAGAAGCCGTCAGCCGGTTCTTAATGCAGCCAGCCCGCAAAGCCAGGCTTCTGTCTCGCCGAGCACCCAACCCTGGACATGATGCGTTCGGCCGAGCCTGAAGTCGTCGCTGGTTCTTTTCTTCATCGCGCGGCGAAGATCGAGAGGCGATACATTGACCAGACGATCTGCCGACAATTCGAGATTGCGCATCACGTCTTGGACAACTTGATCTAGCTTTGGACGCGTCGGCTGTTCCTTTAGAAACACCCCACCGATGATGGAAGCACCTCTTTGGTCTGCGTGTATTGCCAACAGCCGGTCTGCCAACACTGCCGGATCAGTCGACGCGCGTGTCATGGCTGGCATCTGGGCCAGGCTTGCAGCAGCTATCAGGAGAGCAGCCGTGCCGAGAAACTGCCGTCGTCTCATCGAATGTATCCTTGCAGGACTGAGAATAAGGATGCAGTCAAGCCCGTGTGATAGGGCACGATGTGAAACGCACGGGCCGGATGATACCAGCCAAACGTTAATTTTTTACGACCGCCGCAGTATCGCCTTCACATCGCCGATCTTGAAGGCGCCTATGATCTGCGCGGTCGCAAAGAAAGCGATCGTGCCGATGATGATGGCGGCCGCAAGCGCAAAATATTGCGGCAAGATCCCCGTCAAATACGGCATGGCGAGCCAAAGGATGCCGGCCATGACCGAACCGGCAATGACGATGCGCGGCAGACGGTATAGTAGGCGATCATCCACATGGAAGAGATCTCGCCGATAGAGGAGGCCCCCCAAAAGACAAGCATTCATCCAGGAGGAAAGGACAGTCGCAAGCGCGATCCCGACATGCTTCATCGGCCCGATCAGCAGGAGCACGAAGATGATATTGGCGACGAGGCAGGCGATCGCGATCTTGACCGGCGTCTTGGTATCCTCGCGCGCGAAAAATCCGGGGGCCAGGACCTTGATCAGCACATAAGCCGGAAGGCCGAAGGCATAAGCGAAAAGAGCGGCACTCGTGGCATCGCCAGTGGCCGAATCGAACGCACCCCGCTGATACAGAACGGCAACGATAGGCTGGCTGAGCATCGCGATCCCGATAGTCGCCGGTATGGTCAGGAGCAAGGCAAGCTCAATGCCGCGGTTTTGGCTCCGGATCGCATCATCGGTCTCACCGGCCCTGAGCTGGCGGGACATCAGCGGCAGCAAAGCGGTTCCGACCGCAACGCCGATTACGCCGAGCGGCAGTTGGGCGATACGATCGGCATAGTAGAGATAGGAGACGGCCCCCTCCTGCAGCTTGGAGGCAAAGTAGACATCGATCACCAAGTTGATCTGTGCGACGCTCGCCCCGAATACGCCTGGAAGAATCAGAGCAAAAAGCCGTTTGATTTCAGGGCTCAGCCGCGGCAAGCGAAGGCGGAGCGTCATGCCCAGCTTCCTGGCGGCGAGCGCAACCCAAAGGAATTGGCCAAGCCCTGCTGCCGCTAGACCCCAGGCCAAGGCATGGGCGGGCGCATCCAACCAGAAGTGACTGAGCAGCAAGCCGGTGATCAAGCAAAGGTTCAGGATGATCGGTGTGGCTGCGGGAACGGCAAACCGGTTCATCGAATTCAGGATGCCGCTGTAGAGGGCAACCAGGGAAATGAAGAGAATATAGCAAAAGGTGATCCGGGAGAGGCTGACCGCCCCTTCGTAACGCGACGACCCCGGCTCGAAGCCGGGGGCCATGGCACGGATGATCCAGGGCATGAAGATGATCGCCAGGATCACCAGGGGCACCAGGACCGCAATCAGGACGGCTTGAGCCTGGGCAGCGAAATCCCTGGCGACTGTTTTGCCGTTGCCTTCGAGCGTGCGTGCGAAAAGCGGAACAAATCCCGCATTGAACGCACCCTCGGCAAACAGGCGCCTTAGAAAATTTGGTAGCTTGAAGGCGAGCACGAATGCATCCGCAAGCGGTCCGGCGCCGAGGATGGCCGCCATCAGCATATCCCTGAGAAAGCCCAGGACTCGGGACATCATGGTAAAGGAGCCGACCGTCGCCGCCGAGTTGATCAGGCTGGGCTTGGGCAGCTTGGCGGCACTGTCTTTCCGGTTATGCTCCAACGTTCCCTTAGATGTCATGAGCATCTGCCGGCTGGCTGGAGGTTGTATTGTGCCCGCCGGCGACTTCACCCTCGGTCAGCACATTGACCAGATGGCGCCGAACCTCGCGGGTTTTTGAGCCCTGGCGGATCTTGTGCCCGAAGACGTCCTTCACATAGAAGACGTCGACCACCCGCTCGCCATAGGTGGCGATATGGGCGCTCGAGATGATCATCCCAAGGTCTTTCAAGGCCTTGGTGACGTCGTACAGCAGGCCCGGCCGGTCGCGGCCGTTGACTTCCAGGACCGTGTGGGTTCGGCTTGCCTGATTGTTGATCAGAACCCTCGGCTCGACCGCAAACACCTCGGTTCGTGCCGGCAGGGAGCGGCGTTCGGCCAGCGTCCGGTCCGGCAGGATCTCGCCGGCCATGACCTTCTCGATAAGGTTCCTTATCCGAGCCAGCCTGTCATCCCCGTCGACGGCGCTCCTGTCCTCGGCGTTCTGGATGCCGAAACTGTCGATCGCCATGCCGTCGGCCGTGGTGAAGATCCGTGCATCCACGATGCTGGCGCCGGCAAGCGCGAGGGCGCCTGCAATCTTCATGAACAGGCCGGAATGATCGGCGGTATAGAGCACGACCTCCGTCCGCGCCCGGAAGCGGTCGATATAGAAACCGAGATCCGCGGCTGCTCCCCGGCGTTCTGCGCGCCGGACAATCTCCGCGTGGCGCAGGTGAGCAGGTGTGTCGAAGCTGGTCCAGTAGCGGGGATCATGGCGATCGAGGTAGAGGGCGAGATCGGCATCCGGCCAATCGCTGACCGCATCTTTGAAAGCTTGTTTGGCGGCATCGACGCGTGCTTGACGAAGGGGGCCGATCTCGGCGCCTTCGGTAAGGGCCAAGGTCTCTTGATAGAGCGTGCGCAGCAATTGCCCTTTCCAGCCGTTCCAGACATTGGGGCCGACGGCGCGAATATCGGCGACCGTCAGAAGAAGAAGGAGACGAAGGCGTTCCGGCGATTGAATGATCTCGGCAAAGTCGGCGATGGTTTTCGGATCGTCCAGATCCCGGCGAAAGGCGGTGGTGCTGAACAGGAGATGATAGCGTACCAGCCAGGCGATGGTCTCGATCTGATCCTGGCTCAGCCCGAGCCGCGGGCCCGCCTGAACCACCAGCTCCGCGCCGACATCGCAATGATGGCCTTCCCGGCCCTTGCCGAGATCATGGAAGAAAAGGGCGAGGTAGAGCTCGGCCCGGGAAAGAACATCGGGGATGAGTCCGGTGGACAGTGGCAGCTCGTCGCCGAGCTCGCCTATTTCAATGTCGTGCAGGATGCCGATCGCCCGGATGGTGTGCTCGTCGACCGTATAGGTGTGATAAAGGCTGTGTTCCATCAGCGCGGTAACCCGGCCGAATTCGGGAATGAAACGCCCGAGAAGTCCTGCCTCGTTCATCCGGCGGAGTGTCTTGGCCGGTTCGATCGGGCTGGTCAGAATATCAAGGAATATCCGGTTGGCTTCGGCATTGCCGCGCACCTCGCGACCGATTCGGTGCAGATTCTGGGTGACCGCGCGCAGGGCTTCGGGGTGTATGTTGACCTGGCGCTCCTGCGCGAGGTGAAACATGCGCAGCATGGCCACCGGATCATGCTCGAACAGGCCGCCGTCAGCCGGTGCGATCCGGCCGCCATGGATAATCATGTCCTCCACCCGGCGCCGGCCGAAGCCGAATTGATCGAGGCTGAACCGGAATCGCTGGCGATGCTTTTCCTCCAGGGCAGCGCAGAAAATCAGTGTCAGCGCGCCCACCTCCTTGGCGTAGAGGTAGTAGTGCTTCATGAAACGCTCGACCGCGAGCGCCGATTTCCGATCGCGGTAGCCCATGAGCTTGGCGATGTCCGGCTGGAGGTCGTAGGTGAGCCGCTCCTCCTCGCGCCTGGTTAGATAATGAAGATGGCAGCGCACGACCCATAGGAACCGGCGGGCGCGCATGAACTTTTCCAGCGCCTGGCTGGTGAGGACTTCATGGCGAACGAAGTCATCGACGCTGTCGATCCGGTAAAGAAAACGGCCGAGCCAGAACAGCGTGTGCAGATCGCGAAGCCCGCCTTTGCCTTCTTTCACGTTCGGCTCCAGCATGTAGCGGCTATCACCGGTGCGAAGGTGCCTGGCGTCACGCTCCTTGAGCTTGGCTTCGACAAAGCCGACCTGCCGGTTGCCGCGGACCTCGCGTTCGAACTTCTCGCCGAGTTCGGTCATCAGCCCCTTGTCGCCCCAAAGAAACCGGGCCTCCAAGAGGCTGGTGGCAACAGCGCAATCATCCTTGGAAAGCCTGATGCACTCATCGATCGAACGCGTCGCCTGACCGACTTTGAGGCCGAGGTCCCAAAGCTTGTAGAGAAGGAACTCGACCAGCTTTTCAGTATGAGGCGTGGCTTTATAAGGATGCAGGAATAGGAGATCGACATCCGAGTGGGGAGCAAGCTCCGCCCGGCCATAACCACCCACGGCAAGGAGGGCCAGGCGTTCGCCTTCCGTCGGATTGGGCAGGGGGTAAAGCTTGTCGGCGGCAAGATCCAGGAGCCCCAGGATCAGGGCATCGATCAGCCGGCAACGGTCGTACACGGTTGCCTCGGCATCGTTGGTGGCGGTGAACTGGCGCTCCAGTGCTTGTTGATGGTCGCCAAGCCAGCCTTTCAGGGCTGTGAGCAGCGCTCCGCCGTCGGTGACCTCATTGCCCGCTAAAGCCTGATCGAGAGACGAACGGAACTTCGCCGGATCCACCGCCGCCACCGATGGCACTCGTCCAGGAGCGGAGACCTTCATGGTTGCGGGTTTTTCCATAGCCGAAGGTTAGGGGCCCTATTCCATCCAGAGCAAGGGACTGCTGGGGGTATAGAGGACGGACGTTCATTTTGCGATCAGATTTTCAGGCTGTCCCATAATCGACGTCAGCACATCCTATGCTGGAATTCTTTGTCGATTGTTCGTATTCTATTCAAAGTCACTGCATGGAAATAGACTGTGGTGAGAAATCTACAATAGAATAGATGAAATATAATTTACATTAATAGTTTAATTGACGCGCCCATGTGCTGCTTAAAGGTTCTCAGGATCCAGGCATATCCTTGTGCATCTTTGAATAAAACCTGGAAATGGACACGCTATGCTACGTCTCATCTGCAAATACTGTTGACCCACCCTGCATCATGTTTCTAGTTTCAAGATCAATTAAGATAAAGCTAAATGCCTCTTGGAGTGCTAGATGAGTAACGAAGAAGGGGCCGTTTCCTTTGGCTTTGCGCCTCATGGCCCAACGCATCCGCCGGAAGCCAATCGCTCTACCGACGGTCGTCCCGCCCAGCCCTCCGTCGACAGGAGCGAGGTGCCGGCCGCAACCTACGCAGCCCCTCCTTCGTCTTCAAAAGCGAACTGGGCTTGGTTGTGCATCGGTATGCTGCTGGGTGCCGGTATCACGATGATCGGATCCTCGATCTGGCTACAGAGCAGCTATGTCAGTCCATCAGTCGCGGATGCTCGCCCCTCTGTCGACGAAGGCGGTCGAGGGGTGATCACAACCGCGCAGGCTGAAGGAAATGACAGCAAGCCGGCAACGCGAAGTGTGACCGGAACGGCCGGAGAGCTTGCCAATGCCGGCACTCGGGAGGACCCACCCGATGAAATGGTAACGCGAGGTGAAAGCCGGCCGGCGAAGCCGGTACAGAAGTCTTCCAAGACAGCATCGGAGATTCTGGCCGAAGCAGCCGCAGAGCAAGCGAAATCAAGGGAAACACTGCTGATCGCGGGCCGTCAATCGGATGTCACGGTTGATGTGGTTACAGAGAGGCTGCCGGTGACGGGCCAGGGGGACGATGGTGACGCCGCTGGCGGTGTTACGCCAAAAACGTCAGAAGCGACCGATTTGGCCAAGGCTGCCGGTGTTGGAGAGGCGGAGGAAAAAGCCAAGGCCGGAACGCCGTCCTCTCCGGGGCTGATCTATCGTGTTCAGCTTGCTGCCGTCGATGACGAACCTGCCGCTAAGGCCTACTGGCAGGAGGTGCAGGCACGTCTGCCGAACCTTTTCACCGACATCGAGCCTCTCTTTGATCGCCGCGAAGTGGGTAAGCGTATTTTTTATCGGATCTGGATCGGCGAGTTCGAAAAGCGTGCCGATGCTGATGACTATTGTGGTGAACTCAAGAGCGAAGGTCAGGATTGCTTCGTCACGCGCGGGTAGAGAGGCCGATCAGCCTTGGTCGTGGCTCCGGCCCTCCTCTCCGGCAGGACCGGATCCGGCAGCAGCGGCGAGGGCGATCATACCCAGGACGGATAGGCCGAAGGCAACCCAGATGACCGGGTCGTAGCCGCCGATTTCCCAGATCAGCGCCGCAACAGTGGGCGAGGCGGCTGAACCACCGACAAAGGCGATTGCCAGGAAACCTGCCACCGTGCCGAAGTTTCGCCGGCCCAGGCGTTCGGCAACAAAGACTGGCCTGACGATGCTGGTCACACCATAGCCGGCACCCTGGAAGACCACAAAGCAGCCGAGAAAGAGGAGCGAGGCGCCGGCATTCAGGAGCGACAGCGCTGCAAGGAGTGTAGCCGCCAGGCAGACAGTAAACACGGACAGAGTCGAGGCGTGCCGGCCGAGCGTGGTCATCAGCAAGCGGCCGAAGACCTGCATGGGACCAATCGTCGAAGCTGCCAGGACGGCCAGGCCGGGCTGAATGCCGCGTTCGTCGAGGATCAGCAGCAGGTGGGAGAGGAGAACACCATGGTTCATCCCGATTGCGACGAATAGGATGGCGAGCCACCAGAAGGCCGGCCGCCGCATGACCCGCATCGCACCAGCAAGTTTGAGGCTCGCAGGCTCGGCGCTGGGCCCGACACGGATGGCGGCGCTGTTGCAGGCGTAGATCATCAGCGGCAAGGCCACGCAGGCGACAACAGCGGCGAAGACGAGAACAGTGATACGCCAGCCGAACCAGGCAGACAGGATATGGGCGCTTGGGAAGGACAGCGTGCCCGCAAATCCGGCAACCAGTGCCACGGTGGTGATACCACGTTTCGCCCCTTGGCCTAAAGCTCGTGTGAGAATGGAAAAGCAGGCTTCATAGAGCGTTGCTGCCATGGCAACACCGAGCCCGAGCCAGATCAGATAAAATTGCCAGAGTGCATCGACGGCGGCGAGTAATGTCAAAAGCAGTGCGCCAAGGGCAGTGCCGCCAGCAAGAACTTCTCTGGCAAAGCCGCGATCAATCAGGCGGCCGACCAAAGGGGCGGAGGCCGCAGATATCAGCAGGGCAAGGGTGAATGCGACGGAGAGCTCAGTCTTGGTCCAGCCAAGGTCGCGCTCCCAGACGGGAAGCAGGGCTGGAAACGCATAGTAGTAGGCAGCCCAAACAATGGTTTCTCCAATCGCCAGCGGCCAGACGATACGGCGATTTGGCAAGTCGGCTCCAACTTGATCCTCCATTTTCATGGCGGGAAGATCTCATCAATCGCCTCTCAAGGCCAGATGCGACCAGAAAGTGGTATTGTCGATATTGAAGACCTCGACAATCCGGAGCTCGGCGGTCATCACCTGGTGAGGGAGCGGGCCAGTTCCGTCTGGTCGGAAAATGCTCTAGTGCAGCCCTGCACGCGCCAGGCCGTCGATGATGCGGGCGCGGACATCGGAGTCTCGATGCGGCAGGATGGTCTGCCAGTGGGCGAGCGAGAAGGCCGGATGCACTTTCAGCGTCAGATCGACATGGTAGGCGGCCTTGTCCGACATGCCCAATCGAGTGTGGCTTGCCGCCAGCAATCGATGTCCTTCCTGGATGTCGCCGGTCTCGGACAGCAGGTCCACCACCATCTCATCGTCGCCTAGCTGATCGAACGCCCCTGCAAGATAGTAACGGTACATCCCGGCACGCTCGGGGCGGAGGTGAATGGCCATGCTGAGCGGTTCGATCGCCTGCTCCGGTTCCCCGATGCTGATCAGCAGATCAGAGAAATCGGCGAGAATATCCGGGTCATTGGGGTTGATCTCAAGGGCGCGCTTGTAGGCGGCTTGAGCCGATTCGTACTCTCTCAGGAAGTGCCTGTTCATACCGATTTCCGCATAGCCTGAGGTTTCCATCGGATCCAGTTGAAGGGCACGTTCGGCGAGCTCGATCGCCTGCTCGATTGAACGCTCTCGATCCGCCGTCCAGCCGTAACGGCCATCCAGATGATGCGTTCGAGACAAAACCGTGTGGGCGCCGGCCGACATCGGATCGATCATCAGGGCTTTCTCGGCGAGAAGCCTTGCCCGTTGGTTCGCATGCTGCTGGAATTGCTTGGCCAGCCGGTCGGCGGTGAGGATCAGGGGTGTTGAGGCATCGGGAGCATTATCGGCGTGGCCGTCCTTGCCAAGCCACGCTTGCTCCGAGGCGCTGATCGAGAGTGCCAGCCCGGTTGCCACTTCCCTGGCGAGATCGTCCTCAGGATCGTTCAGGCCGCCTGTCCTGACTTGATAAGGCGCACACCAAAGCTGCCGGCCGGATTCACTGTCGGCCAAGGACACACTCACCGCAAGACAATCTGCTGCTGCGTGGACGCTGCCGGTTGCCAGATAGCGCGTGTCAAGGGATCGGCCGACGGCTTCCGGCGAGTCGTGGCTGCTGCACGCCGCATCGCTGGCGCGGCGACCGACGACGGAAAGACATCGAAATCGAGCGAGATGATGAAGCACATCGTCGGCCAGCCAGCGGCCAAGACGTCGCTGCCGGCTTTCTTCGTCTTCCTCGACAAAGGGCAGCACGGCAATCGATGGTTTAAGCGGTGAGCTACTGATTGTCTCAACGATTGAGTGAAAAAAATCGGAGAGATTCAATCTCATAATATTTTCTTGCATGATAACATCGCTCGTTATGACAACGGGCTAGAAACCGCAAAAAAGCGATCCAACTCAAGTAGTTGATATGATGCACCCGTTGAAATTTTTTTCAAGAGAAGAAATGCTTTGAAGCACTCGGTCGCCTGTCAGCGAATGTGAACCGGCGGTGCGCTCAAGATACCTGGATTGATCAGGCCGATCCAATCCGAGAACATTTGCAGGGTGATCAGCGGATTCTCGATCAGGTCGAGCGCTGCTTCCCAGGGAGATTTGGGCTCAGGAAACCGGCGGAGCGTGATGGCTTCATCGGGATCGGCCTCAATTTCAATCCGGACGAGCTCCAGCGCCTTGGCAAAGCCGCCAAGTTCGTCGACCAGGCCAAGTTCTTGCGCCTGAGCACCGGTCCAAACGCGGCCTTCGGCAACAGCATGTACGTCTTCCTGAGTCATGCCGCGTCCTCGGGCAACGCCAGCGGTGAACGCATCGTAGGTCTCGTCAAGGAAGGCAGCGAGGCGCTCGCGGCCCAGGTTGGAGTAGTCGCTGCCGGTGCTCCACATCGAGGCATTGGCGCCTCGTCCGACCGTTCCCCAATTCACGCCGAGCTTTGCCCAAAGCTCGCTCAGGACGGGTTTGCCGGCGAGAACGCCGATTGAGCCGGTGAGCGTGCCGGGGTCGGCGACGATCGCCGTTGCATCCATGGCGATCCAATAGCCGCCGGAGGCGGCGACATTGCCCATCGAGACGATCACCGGCTTTTTCATCTCGATCGCTCTGCGGATTTCACGGGCAATCGTCTCCGATGCCACCGCCGAGCCGCCACCTGAATCGATACGAAACAGGATGGCGCGTACTTCCTTGTCGTCGATGGCATCCGAAATCGCCATGGCGACGGTGTCGGCCCCCATAACCGATCCGGTTGGCCCATCGAGACTATCGCCTTCCTGGATTTGCCCGACCCCTTCGACCAGGGCAACCACATCGTCTGCCTGCTCCTCGGCAGGCAAAAGACCCACGAAGGCGTCGTGCCCAAGGAGCTGTGCATCCGGCCCGGCCTTGCCTTTGGCGTGCCTGACCACCTGATCCCAATAGCTGAGGCGATCCACCAGGCCTTTCTCAAGGGCTTCTTCGGCGCCATAGGGGCCGCCGTCGATCAACTCATCGACCACGCCAGAGGCAAGTTGCCTACCTTCGGCGATACCGGCTCTGATCTGCTCATGAAGCGAGGTCGCAAGCCATTCCAGACTTTGCTGATGCTCCTTTGTCAGCGAGCGTTCGGTGAACATGTTAGCTGCGGTCTTATAGGGACCGCGCTTGTCGCCGCTGGGCTGCACCCCGATCTGCTCGAACAGGCCTTGCAGCAGCGGCGTTTCCAGATAGAGACCGGTCAGACCGACAGCACCAAGTGGCTGAAGGTGGATCTCATCGAAGGCGGCGGCCAGATAGTAACCGATCGTTCCCGGCCCGAACTCACCGAAGCTGGTGGAGAAGGCGAGGGCGAATTTACCGCCTTCCCGGAAGCGGATTATCGCGTTTCTGATTTCCTGCGTCTGGGCAAAGCCGAGGCTGCCGCCATCGATGCGAACGAGCAGCCCGGCGACATTCGGGTGGCGTCCGGCCCGATCGATCGCCAGGACAGTCTCGGGCAGGGTAAGATCGGGCGACAAATCCAGCTCGGCGAACGAGCCGCTGCTGGTGGCTTCACTCAGACCGTGACGCAAATCCATCGTCAGGATCATGCGTTCCGGAAGCTCTTCATCGGCAGGCCAAAATGTCCAGACAACAGCTCCGATGCTGATGAACAGCAGAAGGGTCAGGAAACCCAGCGAGGCGAGAATGCCGACGATGATCCGCTTCATCAGGCATCCACCGGTGTGCGGCGGCGCTGCCGTTCGCTTGCCGTCTTCAACTGGCCACAGGCGGCGAGAATGTCACGTCCGCGCGGTGTCCGCACAGGCGATGGGTAGCCTGCCCTGGAAACGATCCCGGCAAAGGCCTCGATTCGTTCCGGCCTGGAGCATCGATAGTCGCTGCCGGGCCAGGGATTGAACGGAATCAGATTGACCTTGGCTGAGATGCCTCTCAACAGCCGGACCAGATCCCTTGCCTCGGCATCGCTGTCATTGATCCCGTCCAGCATCACATATTCGAAGGTGATCCAGCGGTCCCCCGAAGGATAGGCACGGCAAGCTTCCAACAAGGCCTCGATGTTCCATTTCCTGTTGATCGGCACCAGTACATCGCGCAGATCGTTCCGAACGGCGTGCAGTGATATCGCAAGATTGACGCCGAGTTCCCGGCCACATTGCTCGATCTTCGGAACGATGCCCGAGGTCGAGAGCGTGATTTTGCGCTTGGGAAAGGCGAGCCCCGAAGGATCCATGGCGATCTCCAGGGCCTGCTTGATATTCTCGTAGTTGAGAAGCGGCTCGCCCATGCCCATGAGCACGATATGGCTGAGCTGCCGCTGCCCTGAAGGAGTCGGCCACTCGCCCAAACGATCCCGTGCGACCATGATCTGGGCAAGCAAGTCTTCCGGGGTCAGATTGCGCACCAGCGGCATGGTGCCGGTATGGCAGAAAGTGCAAGCAAGCGAGCATCCGACCTGGCTCGAAATGCAAAGAGCACCGCGCTCGACATCGGGAATATAGACGGTCTCGACGTCTTGGTCGTCGCGGAACTTGAGGAGCCATTTGATGGTGCCATCGCTGGAGCGCTGCTCACTGACGATCGTCGGACGATCGATGATGCAACGCTCCTGCAGCCAGGCCCTAAGACCGGCAGGCAGCGTGGTCATATCGTCGAAGGATCTGGCACCGCGATGATAGAGCCAATGCTGGATCTGCCGGGCACGCATGCCGATTTTTGCCGCAGCTTCGTCCGATGGGCCAAGCACGACCTCAAGCTCAGCCGAGCCCAGCCCCAACAAATGAGGAGTGGCGGGCGGCGGGCTGAGCATGCTGGACTCGTTCATGGCCTTGCCATGACGGCTTGCGCCGTTCAGTTCGAACAGGCCTCGACCATGGCATCATAGGCCTTGGTGAAACCGAGGAGCGAATACGTATCTTCCGATGTTGTCTGCCTACTCGATTCGCCCTCGACAATCATCGATCCACCCTGGCGCATGGCAGCGATCAAGGCGCGGTCCTCATCGTCATTCTTGGTCCAGGCATGAGGGCCGCGTGTGAACAGGGCAAAAACCTTCTCGGAAGATGCAACCTGAACCGCAACTTTGACGCTGCTCCCTTGAAGATATTCATAACCCGGCTGAATGCTGACCTCATCGGTGACTGCCGGAACAGGCCGCCTGGCAACCAGAACCACCGGCTTGCCGCGCCGCGTATAGTTCCCGGTCTGCTTCTTCGGTTCGCTGACAATGAAGCAGATTTTCTGGCCGTCTTCAGTGACCTCCCATACATTCCAGTCCGTATAGCTGCCAAGCGAATAGGGCGTCTGCGCCGGCGCTACGGAAGACAGCATCAAAAGCGCCGCAAGCGAAAGGAGGGCGCACGGAAGGGGGAAAGGAAAGCTTTTCATCATCATGTTGATCATCGATAGCCGCTGTCCATCTCGACTGATATGTCGACAAATTTTGCAAGAATTGCAAGCTCTCGATCATGCCGATGCGATCTTTATTGCAATCCTTGTCCGTTATCTAGGGCTTGGTGCCGCACAGGGCCAGCCATAAATGCGGCATGGATCGTATCCGCCTGCCAGCCTTATCGGTTCGAGCGGTCATGTGGCGCTGAACCTGCCGATCGTCAAGGATTGAATCCAGATGGATTTCGTTTGGAAGGCCGGCGTTATCGCCTTGCCGATGAAGGTACTCCTTACGTTCTACAGGAGTGATGATCATCCGGAATCGGGCAGCCCGTCGACGATCACCGCGGTCCCGGAGGACGCGTTCAGGCGCAATGGCAGAATCTCCTGATATTCGGGCGAGGCGTACCAGGTCTTGGCCGCTTCCCTGTCGGGGAATTCGATGATCACCAAGCGGGGGGCCGACAATTCGCCTTCAAGCGGCGTGATCTCACCGCCACGGACGATATAGC
This sequence comes from Geminicoccaceae bacterium, assembly GCA_965204405.1. Taxonomy (GTDB): domain Bacteria; phylum Pseudomonadota; class Alphaproteobacteria; order Geminicoccales; family Geminicoccaceae; genus JANQPX01. The sequence goes on along the minus strand of CBDBEN010000004.1, from coordinate 1,196,621 downwards.
GCCCGCCATATTGCACCGTCGTTGCCGGAACTTTTTCCCGATAGCGCTGGAAGCCTTCTGGATCATGGACGTCGATTTGGGCGAGAACATAAGCTGCCATGTGGTTTTCTCCGGGGTTAGCCCTTATGGTCAATAGAGAGTCTATACTGGCGAGGCCGGCCTTTCAGAATAGGCTCCGGGGTTGAGCTTAAGGACATCCGGCTCGGGATGTCACGGTTTTCGTGGGAGCGGGATTGATGGCAAAATCGGCGGCGGCGATGGTGGCTGAAGCAAATGCGATGATCGACACGGTCGATGTCGAAGGCGCAAAGGCGCTTCTCGGCCGAGACGGCGTGATCTTCGTTGACGTTCGCGAAGGCGGCGAAGTCGCCAAAGGCAAGATCCCCGGTTCTGTCCATGTACCCCGCGGCGTCCTGGAGTTCATCGCCGACCCAGAAAGCCCCATGCACAACGAGGCCCTGTCTTCAGAAAAGCACCTTGTCATCTACTGTGCATCCGGGGGGCGTTCTGCACTCGCCGGCAAAACCCTGAAGGAGATGGGCGCCGGCAAGGTGACCAACATGCTGGGCGGCATCACCGCTTGGCGTGAAGCCGGTGGCGATATCGAGAGCTAGCGCATTTTCCGATCAAACGGCATCTCAAAGGTCTAACCAGATATTCTGGAAAGCACTGAACGTCGGTATCAGATGCAGTGGGCATGCCGCTAGGCACGAAGCTCTGCAACAGCTTCGCCGACTGCGTTCTGCATTTGCGAGAAGTCATCCTCCGTGAGCGCCAAGGAGACATAGAGCTTGCCCGGTGCTTTGAGGATGCCGTTTTGCCGCAGTATTTTGTTATAGAGGCTGTTCCGCTCTGAATCTTCGTTTTGATGGTCCCGGTAATCGCGTATCTGGCCATCGCTGAAGACCACGTCGAACAGGGCAGGCTCGCCGACGATTTGATGGGTGATCCCAGCATCATCCAATGCGGACTGTTGCAAGTCCATCAAGCGGCGGCCATGGGCGCTCAGCGTTTCGTAGCTGCCCTCGCGCCTCAGAATTTCCATGGTCTTCAGCCCGGCGACACCGGCAATCGGGGTGCCGGTGAGGGTGCCAAGTTGCATCAGCCAGCCTTCGGCACCCACCTTATCCTTGTCGAAATGGCTCATGATATCGGCCCGGCCGACGACCGCGGCAAGAGCGAACCCGCCGCCGATCACCTTGCCGAGCGTGCACAGATCCGGCGTGACGTCGTAGGCTTCCTGGGCGCCGCCATAGGCAAGGCGAAAACCAGTGACGATCTCATCGAAGATCAGCAGGATGCCTGCTTGGCTGCAGAGATTGCGCAATGTCTGCAGGAATCCTGGAGCCGGCGGGATCAGGCGCTGGAGCGGCTCGACGATCACGCCGGCAATCTCGGGGCCATGCTCCTCGATGATGGAGCGCGCAAAGTCCGGGTCGTTGAAGGGCGCGATCAGCATCTCCGCCGCGATGCCCTTGGGGATCCCGGCGCTGTCGGGCACGGCTGTCGGGAAATTGGCATGTCTTGTCGGGGCGAGGCTCATCTGTGCCTCGGGGCTCATGCCATGATAGCCGCCCTCGAACTTCAGGATCTTTGGCCTGCCGGTAAAAGCGCGGGCCAGGCGCATGGCATACATGTCCGCCTCGCTGCCGGTGGCCACATAGCGGACTTGCTCGCTACAGGGGACAGCTTCGCAAATGGCTTCGGCGAGCTCGATACCGGTGGTGTTGGTGGTAAAGAAGGTCATGCCTTTAGGCAGTTGCTCCAACACCGCTTCCAAAACCTCAGGATGCCCATGGCCCAGCATCATCGGGCCGGAACCGATCAGAAAGTCGACATATTCATTGCCATCCTCGTCCCAGACACGGCTGCCCCGGCCTTCGCAAAGCATGATTCCCGGATCGAAATTGCCGAAGCCGCCGGCAGGCAGTACCGCCTTGGCACGTTCGATCCATTCATCCTGACTGCCGATCTTCTGCATCGCGGTACTACCCCCTTCCTATATCTTCGTTGCCGCTCAGGCTTTGACAATCACCTCCTTGACGAATAGCCGCGTTCTCTCGCTGACATTGTTGATCGAATCCGATGCAACGGCTTTGCCGATCTCCGTTGCGTAAGCGGCATCGAAATCGGCACGGCTTTCGAACCAGAGTTCTGAAATGCCGTCGCAAACGTCAGGGCCGTCCTCGCTTACCAGATTGAACACCGAGCGCTTGAGACCGGGCAAAGTTTCGGCCAGCGGGCGGTGCTGCTCCAGCAGCCATGTCGCGAAATCGCTGCGGCTGGTGCCGGCCTTGCGTTTGAGCATGATCATGGCTTTGAACATGAGTGTTTCTCCAGCTTAGGGGGCGATAATTGGGCGAACGATGTCATGTCAATCCGGCTTGACCCTGGCCAGCGGCCGGCCGCCGATGCCAAGTGCCAGAACGACCAGGATTTCGTCGGCAAGCGGCGCATCGGGCACGGTGATCTCGGTTGAGTCCATATCGTCGAATTGCCAGATGCTATTCTTGTTGGTCAGCGGAACGATGGCAACCGATCCCGGACCGCCGACTTTCTTCGTGCCGGGGATGATATCATCGCCCTTGCCGACGGCGGCACGCACCGGCGCGCCGAAACGGGGATGAAGAAGGGCTGCACTATGCTCGAGCTCCCCGGCAGTCCCGACGATCGCGGCCTTGCCATAGCTCGTCACCTCATCGGGCTCGACGCCGAGAGCCTCCACGCCCCGCTTCGCAAGAATACCGCCGATATCCTTGCCCAGGTCGTAAAGTGGCTCGAGATCGTCGTGATACTCCCCCGCATAGGGATTGCGGATGGCGGCCGCCACCGTCACCTTGCGTTTGTCGCCGACAGGCTTGCCCTGATCTCGCAAGACTTCTTCAACCTGCACCACAATTTTCCGGATATCCGCCCGGCGGGTCGACTCGTCGCTCATTGGCCTGCTCACAATTTCGGGTTCAAGGAACCTTCCAGTCACGCCGACGGGGAAGGCCGGGTCAAGATGGTGTCGCCGATCTGTTGCCTGCGAGGGGAGGCGCTGTTCGAACGCCGGCGCGCAATCGTCGATAAGGCACGCCGTCCAGCCGGCAGGGGAATGCGCCTGGCGCTTCAGCAACCAGGATGGTCTTGGCAATCGGTTCGAAATCCGCTCGAAAGTGAACGGTGCTTTTCACCACGACAATGCGGGCATTCGCCGGATCCAGCCCGATATGTGTGAAGATCGCCTGGTCCAGACACTGGCATCTTCGACTGCCGACGACGACCTGTATATCGGTTGCCGCTCCAAGCACCCTTAGGACAGCGGTCGGACCGATTTCTGCCAAGGCGCCCCGGTACATGTCGCCGGTAAAGGCGAACCTGCCATTGCTGAGAGCCTCGACCTGAAAATTCCCTGTGAACGGCGCCTGTCCGGGGAGGCCTGACTTGCCGCCCAGCTTGGCCTCGAAGCGCGCTCCCACGCCCAGCCGGTGCGCCGTCGCCGCGATCTCGGGGTCGTTCAGGAGTCCTATTAGGGTGCCATTTGCCGCCTGCTCGATCAGGGATATCAGAAGACCGGTCGTATCAGAGGTTCCGCCTGCCCCGGGATTGTCCTGCACATCTGCGATCACCACTGGTCCAGATTCGGATGTATCGAAGGACATTGCGATTCTGACGGCTTCCTCCGACGATATCAAGGCATGATCGAAATCCGCATCCGCGGCGGCGATCGCCTCGATCAGACTATCGGCGACGGCGTCGGCTGTCTCTTGATCCGAGGCATAGCTAACGACCGACGGCCCCAGGTCGTGAATGTCCGCCGCCGTAAATCCCATCGCGATATCGGCCGAAATCGCGGGATTGCAAATGACGTCATCCAGCATGCCGTAAAGTTCCCGGCAAGGTGCGGAACCCGTATATTGTGCCTGCAGCGGAATTAGAAACGGCGCCTGGCGAAAAGCTTTGCAGGTGGGCTGCGCGAGCAAATGGCGGTGCAGCAGCAGGCCTGCCCTTTTGCCCGTCTCGGCCATGTCGAGATGCGGATAGGTCCTGTAGATCGCCATCGAGGAGGCATGCTGCACCATTTCCGGCGTGACGTTTGCATGCAGATCGAGGCTGACCGTGATCGGGAGGTCGCTGCCAACGAGGGAACGAAGCCGGGAGAGCAGTTCGCCTTCACCGTCCTCGAAACTCTCTGTCACCATGGCGCCGTGAAGATCGAGATAGATGCCATCGATCCGATCCGCCTTTCGTACACCGTCTAGAATCATGGCGCTGATCCGCTCGAACGCATCATCGGTGACGTAGGAGCAAGGTTCGGCCGAACACCAGAGGATCGGGACGAGCTGGATATCGGGATCCATGGATGCAGCCTCGACAAACCCGGCGATCGGCAGGTTGATCCCGGCGGTGCCTTTGATGACCTGATCGCCTGTCAGCAGCCCAGGCCACGCACCGGCCTCCTCGAAATCGCGAAAATGCGCCCTGGTCGCTCCGAAGGTATTCGTTTCGTGCTGAAATCCGGCGATCGCGATCCGCGCCATGATTGTCCTCTCCCTGCTGCCCATGATCGTAGCGGAAAGGACATATCCGGTCACGGGACCGGCAACTACAAAACCCGTTGTCGATCTGCGGACGGAAGAAACAAGGCTGAGCGGACCCTGGGATGATGCTGGGGATGGCTGGATCGCCAGCTGCCACGATCCCCTTGCGGAATAAGGCCACTCTCCGAATGATGAAGACTGTGCGACAGAGCGATGATGGAGGATTATTACCGTTCCGGCTCTGTTTGCTGATTAAACCTGAACGCTTGGAGAACAAGATGCCGGATAAGATCCATGCTGTCGGAAGCTGCCTTTGCGGCGCCGTCAAGATAACAGCGAACACGCTCAGCGAGGCCGTTGGCGCATGTCACTGCCAAACCTGCAGAAAATGGGGCGGAGGGCCGCTCTTGGCTGTCGACGGCGGAACGGACATATCGATCACGGGAGACGAAAAGATCACCATATACGACTCATCCGAATGGGCCGATCGCGGCTTTTGCAAGGGCTGCGGCACTCATCTTTTCTATCGGCTGAAGCAAAACCAGCAATATATTCTTCCAGCGGGACTCTTCGGTGACGATCATGATTTCCTGTTCGACCATCAGGTCTTCGTGGATGAACAGCCCGGCTATTACCAATTCGCCAACGATACCGAAAAGATGACCGGGGCCGAACTCTTCGCAAAATTCGCACCTCAATCTGGTTAAGAATCTGTTGTGCTCTCATTGGACAATGATCGATTGTCAGCCCCGGGGGCTACCTTTCCTGGAGATTCGCCAATGGATTTGAGAGTGCAGTGTCGTGATCATATCGCTAGAGACCAGGGGCAGCGCATCTCACGATGACCACGGGGCATGTCTTTATCGCCACCAGCCTCGATGGCTTCATTGCCCGGCGATCGGGAGAGATCGACTGGCTCATGAAGCAACCGGGGGATGAGGATCACGGCTACGACGCGTTCATGAAGTCCGTCGACGGCTTGGTGATGGGCCGAGGCAGCTATGAGAAGGTCCTGACCTTCGAGGCGTGGCCCTACACCAAGCCGGTGGTCGTCATGAGCCGCACGCTGGATGGGGACGATGTGCCTTCGGCCCTGCGCAACAAAGTCCGTCTGACCCGCCTCGACCCATCCGAGGTCATGACCATGCTACGTGAAGAAGGCTGGAATAGAGCTTACGTCGACGGCGGCAGGGTGGTGCAGTCCTTTCTGCGGGAAGGTTTGATTGCAGACCTTGCACTAACCCGTGTGCCGATCCTGATCGGTGACGGCCTGCCATTGTTCGGCGCTCTCGATCGCGATATCGACCTCGAGCATCTCGATACGCGCACTTTTCCCTCCGGCCTGGTGACCTCGCGCTATCGCGTCGTCGGCAGCATCGACCAAAGCGCTTCGTTCTAACAACCACGCCGCCAAGCCTTGCTTTCAGCTCCGAGCGCAATCCAAGCGAGCCTCATCGCAAGAATCGGAATGCGCGGTCCGGCAATGACGATAGGATGATGACAACACGTATGAGCGTAAGGTCATATCATGGCGGTTGGCGAAACAAGCACGGTCCGAGCAATGGCGGACGCAAGGCAGTGCAATGGTACGGAAGAGCTGGAGCGACGTGTTGCGGCGCTTGATTGGGAACGTATCGGCGAGAACCTGGACGGGCACGGCTTCGTGACGACCGGCGTCCTGCTCGATCCCGAGACCTGCGATACCCTCTCTGAAAGCTATGACAGCGACGAGAAATTCCGAAGCCACGTCGTCATGCGCCGTCACGGCTTCGGTGAGGGGGAATACAAATACTTTTCCTATCCGCTTCCCGAGCCGATCCAGCGGCTCCGCCAAGCGGTATATCCGAAGCTTGCGCCGATTGCGAATCGCTGGATGGCGGCTTTGGGCGCCGAGCATCGCTATCCCGACAGGCTCGAGCAATTCCTGGCCAGCTGCCATGAGGCCGGCCAGCAGCGGCCCACGCCTCTTCTCCTGAAATACCAGGCCGGCGACTACAACTGTCTGCACCAGGACCTCTATGGTGAGCAGGTCTTTCCGATTCAGCTCGCCATCCTTCTGAGCGAGCCGGGAACGGCGTTCGAGGGCGGCGAATTCGTGCTGACGGAACAGCGCCCGCGCATGCAGTCCCGCGCCGAGGTCGTACCGCTCGCCAAAGGCGAAGGGGTACTTTTCGCGGTCAGCGAGCGCCCGAAACAGGGAGTCCGCGGCATCTATCGAGTCAAGATGCGCCATGGTGTCAGCCGGATCCGGCGTGGCCGTCGTTACACCACAGGCATCATCTTCCACGATGCCGCTTAGTAAATTTAGGACTTCCAAGCCTGACAGCACATCCTACTGATCGCAAAAAAGGCGATGCTTCGATCCGCGGTCAGACGCCCGAAAACCGGATATTGCCCACCGGCTTGTAGTTGCCATCCGGCCAGGCTTTCAAAGGGTAGGAATAGTCGGGTGACTCGATGATAGTCACCACGCCAGGCAGTGTCTCACGCAGCGCTTGCCGGTCTTTGACCCGCATCTCATCCGACATCAGGTCTGCCGCAGATCCAAGATAGGCTGCCGTTGCGAGATAGAAGAATTCCAAAGTCTTGCAAGCATCGTCGCAGGTCGGGTCGTCATAAGCGTAGAGACCTTTGGCCTCGGCATTCCGCCATTCACTGTAAACCCTGCTTTCTTCCGACCGTCGATCGCTGAAGACATCCGGGCGCATCTTCATCCACCCGGCCGCGACGATCAGATGGTGGATTTCTTCTTGGGAAGCGTCGCGTTCATCCGCCGGGTTCGTTTCGTTTGCCGCCAAGTCTTGAAGAATGCCGGGCTCCGATTCCTCAAAAATCTGCTCCAGAGCTTCGTCGGTGAACCCTTTGGCGCTCATGATGAGAATTGCCGGTTGTGAGCGTATTGCGCTGACAAGAGCAGGCTCGTCAGCCTGGCCATCACCATCATTATCGAGCCATCCGGCTGTCACATGGGCCGCATGACGAAGCTTATCGGTCCTGACGCCTGTGGTCCCGCAAATCGCAACTGCGTCGAAGATAGTCGCCTTTTTGTCGAAGAAATCGGCAGGACAGTCCGGCACGGGGTTATCGAGCGGGGCAAATTCGGCGTTGTCTCTGTGTGTAGCTGGTGAACAAGCAAGCAGCGTCGCTGCGATGACTATCACCGGCAGGAGAACCTTCCCGCACACATCGGCGCAAGGGATATGGAATGTGCTCTTTATATGGTCAATCCCGATAATCATGACAGCTAGCAAGGTGGGAACCTTTTCCACGAATGGCGCTCGGCGACCGCCGATTTACGACATGGCGCTGGAGGGAGTAGATGCCATCGACCCCAATAGGTCTTTTGGACGGACAAAGGCTTCCAAACGGCCTTGCCCGGTTCTCAGCGAAGACCAGCTTTCGATGGAAAGCTGAATGATGGCCAACGCTGCTGTCGGGAACTTCTTGGCCATCAGCTTCAAGTCTCTCGGATCTCCCTTGTGCGTTAGACGCGCCGCCAGTTGTTCCATGCCTGGATTATGCCCGATGATCATGGCGGTTTTGACATCGTCACCGATTCTTTTGATGGTCGACTGCAAGTCGATGGGATTTGCGAGGTACAGCGAGGTGCGTATCTCAACAACGGGTGACGCTGGCTTGTCGGCCTGGTCCCATTCAGCGGAAACAAGTTCCCAGGTTTGATAAGCGCGAACGGCGGATGAACATAAAACCAAATCCGGATATCTGTACTTTCGGCTGATATATCGGCCTAGCAAGGGTGCTGCAGAGCGGCCGCGTGGCGACAGTGGTCGATCGATGTCTTCGAGCCCGACCTGATCCCAACTGGATTTTGCATGGCGCAGCAACATCAGGTGGCGCATGCAAAGAGGCTCCCCTGAGAATAAAAAGCTGCAAAATCCGTCGTCATATGTTCATCGTCTTGACCCAACGTCATCCCCATGTTGGCTTATGAGAAACGTCATGCTGACCTGGGAGGGACGAGGTGTCATCATCCGATATCGTCGTGGATACCGATATCGCAGCCAAGGTCGGCATGCCATTAGCGCCCAATGCTCCGCCAGCACATCATCAAAGCATAGCACCGAATGACCCCGAAAGGTTCTTTAACCGCGAGATCTCTTGGCTTGCTTTCAATGAAAGGGTGTTCGAAGAGGCCAACAACCGCAACTATCCCCTCCTCGAACGCGTTCGTTTTCTAGGTATTTCAGCGGGCATTCTGGACGAGTTCACGATGGTTCGCATCGCCGGCCTGCTTGGTCAGGTTTGGGCGGGCATCAGCCATTTGAGTCCGGACGGTCTGAACCCGGGCGAGCAGCTCAGGCTGATCGATGGTCGTGTCAACAAGCTGACCGATGATCAGCAGCGCTGCTGGCGCGCTCTTCGTAAGGAGATGCGCAGTGCTGGTATCGGGGTTCTCGGAGCGGCTGAACTGACGAACAAAGATAAGCGTTGGCTGGAACGTTATTTCATGGAGCATGTCTTCCCGCTCCTCACCCCGATTGCGGTCGAGCCCCCCAATCCCTTTCCCTTCATCCCCAATCTCGGCCTCAGTCTGGTTTTGGAACTCTGGCGAAAGAAAGACGACAAGCGTATCCACGGCCTAGTCGCCATATCGAGCCCCATTAACCGGTTTCTTCGCCTGCCGGGCAAACACCTTCGCTTCATGGCAATCGAAGAAGCTCTCCCCCTCTTCCTGGACCGCCTGTTCCCGGGATTCAGGGTCGAGGCACAAGGGTTTTTCAGGGTCATTCGTGATAGTGATCTCGAAATCGAGGAAGAAGCGGAAGATCTCGTTCGCCAATTCGAAAGTGCGATCCGACGGCGAAAGCGGGGCTCGGTTGTTCGGCTGTCGATCGACGGCAAGATGTCCAAAGATCTCGAGAGCTTCTTGATCCGACAGCTGCCGGTCACGCTCGACAACGTGGTGCGCATGCGCGGCATGATCGGGCTGGCTGATATCCAGGACCTGATCACCGATGATCAGCCCGAGCTCTTGTTCGACCCTTTCGGAGCACGCTTCCCCGAACGCATCCGTGATATGGGCGGCGACTGTTTTGCCGCTATCCGTGCCAAGGATATCGTTGTTCATCATCCCTATGAGAGTTTCGATGTGGTCGTCCAGTTTCTTTGGCAAGCTGCACGCGACGACAATGTGGTTGCGATCAAGCAGACGCTCTATCGAACCAGCAATGATTCACCGATCATCCAGGCCCTTTGCGCCGCGGCTGAAGCTGGAAAGTCGGTTACAGCACTTGTCGAGATCAAGGCGCGTTTTGACGAAGAGGCCAATTTGCGGTGGGCACGGGATTTGGAGCGAAGTGGCGCTCAGGTTGCCTACGGCTTCTTGGACCTCAAGACCCACGCCAAGATTTCGCTGGTTATTCGCCGGGAGAATCAAACGCTTCGTTCCTATGTCCATTTCGGCACGGGCAACTATCACCCGATCACGGCAAAGGTTTATACGGATCTCTCATTCTTCACCTGCAATCAGGCGCTTTGCCAGGACGCGATCCGCGCCTTCAACTATATGACCGGCTTCGCTCCCCCTGATCAGTTGCAGGAACTGGAGCTTGCTCCGGTCACGCTGCGAAAAAAACTGCTGGCCTTGATCGAGGACGAAATGGCCCATGCCAAGGCAGGCCGTCCGGCGGCAATCTGGGCCAAGATGAATTCGCTGCTCGATCCGGAGATCATCGACGCGCTCTACCAAGCTTCGAGTGCCGGCGTCGAAATCGAACTGATCGTCCGTGGCATTTGCTGCCTTCGTCCGCAAGTGCCGGGCTTGTCGGAGCGTATCTGGGTGAAGAGCATCGTCGGGCGTTTCCTGGAGCATAGCCGCATCGTCTGCTTCGGCGCCGGACACGGCTTGCCATCCCGCGAGGCGAAGATTTTTATCTCGTCGGCTGACTGGATGACCCGAAACTTTGACCGCCGGATCGAAACGATGGTGCCGATAGAAAATTCGACGGTTCACCGCCAGGTGCTGGATCAGATCATGATCGCCAATTTGAAGGACCAGACCAATAGTTGGGAACTCATGCCCAACGGCGACTATCGGCGGCTGGCGGCTGATGCGGAGGCTTTCAGTGCCCATGCTTATTTCATGACCAACCCCAGCCTATCCGGCCGAGGCAGTGCCATGAGACGAGCCCCCATGCCCCCCAAACTGAGCGTCAACGAGCACGAACTCTGATAGCCACTCTCGAGCGTCGTGTTGCCGTCCGGAACTTCTGGCGCGGTCAATCCGTCCAGTTGTTAAGACCACATCATTCGCCGCAATCCTCGCCCGCCGCTGATCATCCGCCGGAGGTCGGGACAAAAAGCAGACTGTTCGCTCCCCAGTGGTGCAAGATCAGCTGTTGCCCCCTTCATGCTTTGAGCCGCCTTGGCTATCCTTCGGCTTTGCCTCCTGATGGAAATGTTACGATGAATGCCAATCTTTTCACCGCCTTCGAACCATCCTTCACAGGGGCTGCGGCACGATCGGCACTATGTCCTGCTGGCGGTGATGCGGTTTCCTTCGGTGAGCTTCGGCGGAAAGCTGCCGGATTGGCGAATTTCCTCAAGATAGAGGGTATCGCGCCTGGCGATCGTGTGGCGGTGCAGGTGGAAAAGAGCGTCGAGAGTGTCGTCTTGTACCTGGCCTGCCTGCAGGCGGGTGCCATCTATCTGCCATTGAATACGGCCTATACCGACAACGAGCTCGACTATTTTTTCGGTGATGCTGAGCCTCGCCTCATCGTCTGCATGCCAGGGCGGCAAGAGGGGATCCGGTGCCTTGGATCCGCCGACAATGTCCTTATCCACACCTTGGATGGGTCAGGCGGCGGCACGTTTTTGGAAGATGCCGATCGGTTCGAGGCGGATTTCGAGACGGTGCAGCGCGAGGCTGAGGATGTGGCTGCGATCCTATACACTTCGGGCACGACGGGGCGCTCGAAAGGGGCGATGATCACCCATGGCAATCTTCGCGCGAATGCCGAAACGCTGGTCGATATCTGGGGCATCACGTCAAGCGATGTCCTCCTGCATGCCCTCCCGATCTACCATGTCCATGGTCTGTTCGTCGCTCTCAACACCTGTCTGATCGCCGGTGCCGAGATCCTCTTTCACCCGAAATTCGAGACCGGTGCCGTCATTGAGGCCTTGCCGTCTGCGACGCTGATGATGGGCGTTCCGACCTTCTACACCAGATTGCTGGCAAATGAGCAGCTAGCCCCTGATCTGTGCCGGAACATGCGCCTGTTCATCGCCGGCTCAGCGCCTCTTCTGGACGAGACGTTCCGCGCATTCGAGGGCAGGACCGGGCATGCCATCCTGGAGCGCTATGGCATGACCGAGTGCGGCATGCTCTGTTCCAACCCTCTGAGCGGCGAGCGCCGCCCAGGCACGGTCGGTCCCCCTTTGCCCGATGTTGAAGTACGGGTCGCTGACGAGCAGGGAGCGCCCCTCGAGGTAGGGGATACAGGTGTTCTGGAGGTTCGCGGCCCCAACGTCTTCAAGGGCTACTGGCGCATGCCGGAAAAAACCAAGGAGGAGTTTCGGAGCGACGGTTTCTTTATCACAGGGGATGTCAGCCGGATCGACGATGACGGTTATGTCCATATTGTCGGCCGCGCCAAGGACATGATCATCTCAGGCGGCTTCAACGTTTATCCGAAAGAAATCGAGGAGATCATCGATCAGCTCGAGGGCGTCGGTGAGAGTGCGGTGATCGGCCTTGCTCACCCGGATTTCGGCGAAGCCGTGGCTGCCGTGATCACTGCAGAAGAACGCACCGGCGTCGAAGAAGAAGAAGTCATCGCCGCCACCAGGAAAAAGCTTGCAGCCTTCAAGGTTCCCAAAGCCGTCTTCGTCGTCGAAGAGCTTCCGCGCAACACCATGGGAAAAGTCCAAAAGAACCAGCTCCGCGAGCGCTACGCGAAGACATTTTCGTAGAACGCCTTCGGATCACGTTGAAGAGGCCTTTCCAAGCCACATGCCTGGAACGATCATCTTTACCAGATGTTTCTCTTTCCCCGATAAGTTCCACTTTCCGGTCCATGTGATCCTAGGAATCCGCCCGCCCGCCGAGGATGGTGGGGCAGGGTACGGGGCAGGATCACAGGGACCGAGGAGGCTTCTGCCTTCGAAAGTTTCGGGCCGAGCTTGTGAGGTCGGATGACTGCCGACGTCAATTTGCCAGTGGAAGGTCTACAGCATTCTCATGAGCCCGGAGCATCATCACAGGACACCTCTTCCAATGCTGGAACTGATCCCAGCCGCTGCTTGATGACGTTGCCGAACTCGCGAAATTCGTTTTTGTGAGGTGAGGATTGACGCCACGCAAGGCCGATATTGCGGCTGGGAACAGGTTCCGCAAAAGGTATCACGCGAATGCTGTCTTCCCTGGAAACTTCCGTCGGCAGGGACAGGGCCGGAAGGATCGTCACCCCATAGCCATTGGCGACCATCTGGATCACGGTGGAAAGGCTGCTCGCGCGGAATTCATCGGTATCGCTGGCCTGACAAACAGCAAGCGCCTGATCGCGAAGGCAGTGTCCTTCTTCAAGCAGGAGCAGGTTTTCACCTTCCAGGTCCTGTTGATCAAGCTCCGTCTTACTGGAAAGTCGATGTGTCGACGGCAGGGCGATCGAAAAACGATCATCGAAGAGTGCCATGGTTTCAATCTCGTCCTGACCTGTGGGCAGTGCCAGAATCAGAAGATCGAGATGCCCGTCGATCAGATCGCTGATCAGAGATAAAGTTTGCGATTCGCGAAGGCTGAGCTGAAGTTCGCGATAGGTCTCATGGATCTCCGGTAAGATCTTCGGCAAAAGATAGGGACCGACCGAGGGGATGACCCCTAAGCGAAGCTTGCCTGAAAATGGATGACGATGATGTGAGACTGTTTCGGTAAGATCTTGTACTGCCAATAAAATATCGTGGGCACGCTTGGCGATCTCATGCCCTTCTCTCGTCAGCAGGAGTCCCGATGATCCGCGTTCCACGAGTGTGGTGCCAAGATTGGCCTCGAGGTCGCGGACCTGCATGCTGAGGGCCGGCTGAGTGACGTGACAGAGTTTGGCTGCACGACCGAAATGCAGCGTTTCGGCAAGTGCGGAGAAATAGCGAAGCTGTTTCAACGTCAGGCTCAAAGCAGGCATTCCTCCTTCCATGATTTTCGGCAATCGGCCAACTGATTTCACCCTATGATGGCCTCCGTGATCAAGAGTTCTTATCGCCAGGCGAAGGAAAATCGATTTGCATTGATGGCAAGAGACGTCCATGGTTGGAATGGTACTAATGTTCAGAGGGAGGAAAAATGATGCAGTGGAATACCCCCAAGATCGTCGAGATTGCGTGTGGTTGCGAGATCAACGCGTACTTCCCGGCCGATCTCTAAGGCTGTCTGATACCATCGGCGGTTTGCGACAGGACGGCAACGTCTCGGACCGGACCGCCGATGGACTATCAAGCGGCCCTCTGATCCATTTATTGGCAATCCGCAGCGTTAATCGGCTGCAGCTTCGTCTTGCGTCGTCCCGTATCGACTGAGCTCTCTTTTCGCGACCGATCATGTTGGGCTCACTTTCCCTTGAACGAAACGCCGAATCCATGAGCCCCACGTCAAAAGACATGTCGAAGAGCACCGCTGCCGACCTGCAGCCGCCTGTTTCTCTGCTCGCCGAATTGACCCATCGCTGTCCCTTGCAATGTCCCTATTGCTCCAATCCTTTGGATCTCGAGCGGGCGGCCGGGGAATTGGACACCGAGACCTGGTGCCGGGTGATCGAGGAGGCGAATGATCTAGGGGTGCTTCAGACCCATTTCTCCGGCGGCGAGCCGACCTTGCGCCAGGACTTGCCGGATCTGATCCGGCATGCCGCGACGATCGGACAATATACCAACCTGATCACCGCCGGCGTGTTGCTGGACCAGGGAAAGCTCGAAGCGCTTGCTGATGCCGGTCTTGATCATCTTCAGCTCAGCATCCAGGACAGCGAAGCCATCAACGCCAACCGCATTGGCGGTTACAAGAACGGGCATGCCAGGAAAATGGCGGTGGCCGACATGGTCACCGAGATCGGCCTGCCGCTGACCATCAACGCAGTCGTGCATCGCCAGAATCTGGACCACCTGGATGAGATCATCGATCTCGCCGTTTCGAAAAAGGCGAAACGCCTCGAGGTGGCCCATGTCCAATATTATGGCTGGGCGCTGATGAACCGAGCTGCCCTCATGCCAACCAGGGCGCAGGCCGACCGGGCGATCGATCTCGTCAAGGAGGCTCAAGAGCGGCTGAAGGGCGTCTTGGTGATCGACTATGTCGTTCCGGATTACTATGCCCGCTACCCCAAAGCCTGCATGGGCGGCTGGGGGAAGCAAAACCTGAATGTCACGCCATCCGGCAAGGTTCTCCCATGCCATGCCGCGGAAACGATCAAGACGCTCACATTCGACAATGTCAAAGATCGCCCGCTTGCGGAGATCTGGCGTCATGGCAGCGCCTTCGAAGCTTTCCGCGGGACTGAGTGGATGCAGGAGCCCTGCAGGAGCTGTGAACGGCGCTTTACCGATTTCGGTGGCTGCCGCTGCCAGGCCTTCGCCTTTGCGGGAGAGGCCGAGGCGGTCGATCCGGCCTGCTCCTTCTCACCCCTGCATGATGACCTGGTAGCGATTGCCGCGAGAGAAGCAGGTGAAGCTGACACGAACTTCGTCTATCGAGCGCCCAAAAATGCGCCGAGCGATAAGATGCCGGCCGAGTGATCCCAAACAAGCGACGCTCTGAGGATAGTGACTGAGTTCAGCCCGGTGGTCGATGGAGGACCTTCCCGAACATCCGGTGCAGGTTTGGTGAGATGGCCGGCTTAGCAGCGTCTGGTTGACCAGTGCTTCTCTTCTTCACGCAAGCGTTCCAGGAACTGCCGCAGCAAAGGCACACGTTTCGGACGGAAGCTGCCGCCATTCTCCTTGGCGGCACATAGGCGGTCCAGACGGAATGTTCGGAAATCCTCCCGAAGCTCGCACCAGGCGATAACAAGATCGGCGGTGTCCAGATAAGAGATGGCGAGCGGCCATATCACCCGTTCCGTGGTTCGCCCTTCCTGATCCCGGTAACGCGTCATCAGCTTTTTTTCCTGGCGGGCGGCTCGGCGGATCAAGGCCGGATCGACCTGTTCGTCCAGCCGCCCGCTTTCCTCGAGTTCGGCAAGGCGTCCGCGTCTGGCATAGGAATGGGCGAGAAGGATGCCGCTTTCCAACTCGGTTCTGACGGGATCCGGAAGCACCGGCCCGAGCTTGGTGATCGCATCCTTGGCGGCACTTGCAAGCTCGCTGTCGCCAATGGCAATCACCTTTCGTAGACCGAGCGCCAATGCTTCGACCTCGGCGGACGTGAACATCAGCGGCGGCAATGCATGATCGTCGGTCAGGACGTAGCCGAAACCCGCTTCGCCCTCGATCCCTACTCCCAAACGTCGAAGCGCATCGATATCGCGATAAACCGTACGTGCGGAAACCTCTAGGGCTTCGGCGAGGTTCGTTGCGGTCACCGGCGGCTGGCTTCGGCGCAGGGCCTGAAGCAGTTCCAAAAGTCGGTCGGCGCGTCTCATGCTGTTGATCCTAGCGGAATGTCCACAACATTCGATCCCATCGCTTTCGCTCGGATGGAAAGTATACGACCTAGCGTCCCAGGATATCGCTGGAGCTCAAATGTTGAAGACACACCACTAGAGACAGTCTACTGACAACATCATGGCAGGAGCGGTGTCTATGATTGCTTTGTCGGAAAAGTCTTGATGATCGTACTCGAAGACCAACCCCGACTTTTTGATCCATTCCATCTCGGCCAGCCACGGGCGTATTTAATATTTTTATTTCAAAATATAGAAAATTGAAATTTTCATTGCATATTCGAAAAATTCTGTTGTCATACCTGACCTAACTAAGACAGATTGTAGATAACAACATCCCGCTATCTGTTGAATGCTGATCGGATCAAGGGGATGGCGTCCGATACGTCACATCCAAGGGAGACAAATCGATGAAGAAAGTTTTTGTGCTGGCCGCAGCGGCCATGATGACGGCTGGGGCAGCCCAGGCCGAGCGCTATGTGATGGTCACGCACACGCAGGGAACCGACCCTTTCTGGCCGGTGGTCGAGAAAGGTGCCAAGGATGCAGCCGCGGCGATGGGGGTCGAGCTTGAATACAATTTTGCACCCTCGGGTGATATGTCGGACATGGCGGCTTTGATCGAGGCCGGTGCGGCAACATCTCCTGACGGCATGATCATTTCGCTCCCCGACCCCGACGCGCTCGGTGGGGCAATTCGCGCTGCAGTCGACGCGGGCATTCCGGTGATCACGATCAACTCCGGCCTGGAGTCGTCAAAGGAGCTCGGGGCACTCATGCATGTGGGGCAGCCCGAATATGACGCCGGCTTCGCTGCCGGCACGCGCGCCAAGGCGGAAGGGGCGACCAACCCGATTTGCCTCAATCAGGAGGCGTTCAACACGGCGCTCGTCGATCGTTGCCAGGGTTATTTCGATGCCATGGGGCTGGAGCTGAACATGATCGACGTCTCCAACGACGTCGCCCAGATCCAGACCCGGACAGCTGCGGCACTGCTCGCGGACAACTCGATCGACTCGGTTCTTGCCGTCGGCCCCCACGTCTGCGAGGCTGCTTCGTCTGCTGTCGATGAGGCTGGCAGTACGGTTCATATGGGCTGTTTCGATCTAACGCCTGGCGTGATCTCGCTCATCAATGACGGCAAGGTCTCCTTCAGCATCGACCAGCAGCAGCGCCTCCAGGGTTACATGCCGGTCGTCGTGCTCCACCTTTACAACACCAATGCCGGCATGCTGCCGGGCGGTAACGTCAACTCCGGCCCAGGCTTCGTCGACAAGTCCAATGCTGGCGCGGTCTCCGAGCAAGCTGGCACCAACCGCTAGCCGACACGGTCGGCAGCGTTCATGCTGTCGTATGCGAAGAGGGGGCGGTCCGATTCAGGGGCCGTCCCTTTTTTCGTCAAGGGTCATAGAGCGTAGAGAAAGCAGGGGCGAGGTTGATGGCAAAGGTGGAAACAGGGCGCACCGAAGCGGACAGATTGGGAAAGGCCGGATTTCTCGGGTCCCTCGTCAACAAGCCGGAAATCGGTGCCTTCCTGGTCATGATCGTGGTGCTGATCGCCCTCGGCATGGCATCCGGCGGTCTGTTTGGCGGAAGTGCTTGGAACCCGCTTGACGGCACGGCCTACAACCCGCTCGGCATTCGCAACAACACCCGGATCGTCGCTCAGCTCGGCATTATTGCGATTGGTGCCTGTCTCTTGATGATCGCCGGTGAATTCGATCTCTCCATCGGCTCGATGATCGGCTTTGCCGGCATGAGCATGGCGCTGATGCTGAAATGGGGCCTGCACATAGAGATACCCTTCACAGGCATCGTGCTGTTGAGCTGGAATACCGTCAGCCCATCGACCGCCATCCTGATCACCCTTTGCATGACCCTCAGCTTTGGCTGTTTGATCGGCAATATCGTCGTCCGCTCGAAGCTGCCGTCCTTCATTGTGACCCTCGGCTTTCTGTTCTTTCTTAGGGGGTTGACCGAGGTCTGCTACCGTTTTCTCAATCGAGCACCCGGCGAACGTTCCGGATCGACCCAGGTTTCCGATTTGCCCGACTTCAAGAATCTCATCAATCTCGAGCCCTATCGGGATATTTTGGGCTACGCGAAGACCCAGGCTGTGCAGCTTGCCCAGGGCTGCATCAGTGCCTTTCAGCGGCCGCTGAACAACAACTTGGCAAGCGCAGAACAGGTTCAGACCTTCATCGGTAATATGGCGAGCAGCTCCAAGATCACGCCTGAGCAGCTTGAGGCCATCGTCACCCGCGCCGGCCCCGGCAATGATCTCACCAAAGAGCAGATCGCCGAGGTGGTGAACGATGTCTGCTCGATCGATCCCGCGACTGTCTCGATGGTGATGGACCGCGCGACCGCCAAGAAGCTTCCGGACGCAGATCTCGCTTCAGTCTTTCAGTCCCTGCCGGCTGATACCGCAGAAAGCCTGCGCCAGGGACTGGAGAGCAGGGCGGCACTGGATGCAGCTCGCCGGGCGGCCCTTGCGGGGCAGGAAGCGCCCGCATCGGTGCCGGAGGTTTCCGACCTCCAGGTTGCCCGGGACTATATGGATACGTTGTCGACCGTGAACCCGGTCGCCAATCTATTCGGCGGCGATATTTTCGAGCCGGTTTTCGACTGGCTCTATCGGGTGGGCTTCAACATCAGCCCGAATGGCGGTCAATGGGTCGACGGCCTCTATGGCGTGGTTGGCTGGTGGCTTGCAATCGCCGTCGTCGCCTGGTTCGTGCTGGAGCGTACCAAGGCGGGCAACTGGATCTATGCAACCGGCGGCAATCTCATGGCGGCCCGTGCCAACGGTGTGCCCACCGATGCGGTCAAGATCTCGCTTTTCATGTTCACCGCCTTTTGCGCAACGATTTTCGCAGCGACGCAGGTCTTCGACACCAATTCCGCCGATGCCGCCAAGGGCAATCTCAAGGAGCTTGAAGCGATCGCCACCGCTGTCGTTGGCGGTGCTATCCTGACTGGCGGTTTCGGCTCTGTGGTCGGCGTTGTGTTCGGGGCGGTGATCTTCGGCCTTGCCCAGAATGCGCTCTTCTACATACCCTGGCTGGACGGCGCCTATTACCGCATGTTCCTGGGGTCCATTCTTCTCGCAGCAGCACTCTTGAACGAGAATGTTCGCAAGCGTTTCACGGGAGGTATCTGATGACGGAAGTTGGGGAGACGGCCTCCGTCCCGGTCATCCGAGTCGAGAATCTGGTGAAACGCTTCGGCAATTTTACCGCCTTGAACGGTGTATCGCTTGATGTCCATACGGGCGAAGTGCACGCGTTGCTCGGCGACAACGGTGCCGGCAAGTCGACACTCATCAAGACGCTGGCCGGCGTTCATCCGCCGAGCGAAGGCACCATCTATTTGGAAGGTGTGCCGCAGCACTTCCGCTCGCCGCGTGACAGCTCGGATGCGGGCATTGGTGTGGTATATCAGGACCTCGCCCTTAATCCGCTCGCCTCGGTCACGCGCAATTTTTTCCTGGGGCGGGAGGTTACGGGCGGTCCGGGGCCGCTCGGGTGGATGAAGATGGCCGAGATGGATCGGATTGCCACCGAGCAGATGGCCGAGATCGGTATCAATATCTCCGATCCGACCCAGACCGTCGGCACCATGTCGGGGGGGCAAAAACAAACGCTTGCGATCGCACGAGCGATCTATTTTGGTGCCAAGGTTCTGATTCTCGACGAGCCGACCTCGGCGCTTGGTCAAAAGCAGCAGATGGAGGTCCTGAAGACCATCAGGCGCGTTCAAAAACGCGGTGACATCGCCATCATTCTGATTACCCACAATGAAATCCACGCCAAACTGATCGCCGACCGCTTCACCTTTCTCAGCCTCGGCGAGGTGATCGGTTCGGGCACGAAGGACGACCTCGAGGGTGAGGAAATTCGCCGTCTGATGGCAGGCGGCGCCGAACTCGCTGATCTCGCTCAGGAACTGGCCGTCTAGGCAGGCACGGCCTGCAGCGTTGATTGGGACGTCGCAATGGCGGGAATCTTGGGGCGCATCTAATGAGTATGAGCCGGGTTCAGGACGATGCGACGTCGGGCTGGTCGCCCAGGAGATAGCGCGGGCCGGCACCATGGCGTCGAGCGCGGTCTTCCGGGTTGTACAAGGCGCATTTGCGAAGTGACAGGCAACCGCAGCCGATGCATCCGTCGAGCTGGTCGCGAAGGCGCGTCAGGGTCTCGATTTTTGCGTCGAGCTCTTTGCGAAACCGGCGGCTGATACGAGCCCAATCCTTCTTCGTCGGGGTGCGTCGCTCGGGAAGCGTTTCCAGCTGGCTGCGGATTTGCTCAATCGTGAATCCGAACTGCTGGGCGATCAGCACGAAGGACAGGCGGCGGATATCCGAGCGCAGAAACCGGCGCTGACCGCCGGTGTTACGCTCCGAGGCGATAAGTCCTTGGGTTTCATAATAGCGGATCGCCGAAACAGCCACACCGGTGCGTGCTGCCAAGTCTCCGATCGATAGTCTGTCCGATGCCTGCAAAGCTGATTTTTCCCTCTGATCGTTGAATGCAGAAAAACCTTGACCTCAAGTTAGGTTGAGGAACTAGGCTGATTCTACACGATACACCTCAGGCTCTTCAATGACTGGAGGAAAGACATGACAGCTGCGACATTGGAACATGTTAACGTCACGGTCAGCGACCCACTGAAAACGGCCCGCCGTCTATGCGAACTGTTCGACTGGCACATCCGCTGGCAGGGCGATGCCATCCATAGCGGCAGCACTGTTCATGTCGGCTCGGATGACAGCTATGTCGCCGTCTATACCCGCGGCACACCGGCGGCTGGCAGTGCCGACAGCTATTCGACGCGCGGCGGGCTCAATCATATTGGTGTCGTCGTCGACGACCTTGATGGGGTGGAATCCAAGGTACTTGAGGCTGGCTACACGACCCATTCCCATGCTGACTATGAGCCGGGTCGGCGCTTCTACTTCCATGATGATGACGAGATCGAATTCGAGGTCGTGAGCTACCAATCGCCGAAGTAGAACCGGCCCAAACGGTGAGGGCTGGATCGACCTGTCCCGGAAATGCGCTAGTCGCTGGATTTGTCGACGCCGCGTGCCGTCGGATCGCCGGAGTCCCCTGTCCCGGCACCGTCGGCATCCGCCGTCTCCAGCATGTGGCGGTTCATGAAGGGCATTTGGATCATGATGAAAACGATCGTGAGCGCCATGATTCCGAAAACCTTGAACGTTACCCAGAAATCGGTCGATTGTGTGCGCCAGACCACTTCGTTGAGAACAGCCATCGCGATGAAGAACAAGCCATAGCGAAGCGTGAGCCCGCGCCAGCCGGCGTCGGTCATGGGCGGCATCATCTTGCCGAGCAGCGGTTTCAGGAGCGGACGGTTGAAGGCGAGCCCGCATAGCAACACGGCCGCGAAGATCATCTGAACGATGGTGGGCTTCATCTTGATGAAGGTTTCGTCCTGCAGCCAGAGCGTCAGCCCGCCGAAGATCGTGACCACGCCAGCCGTCACCAGCGGCATGACCGGCACGCGGCGCTCATAGAACCAAGTCAGCGCTAAAGCCACGAGGCTGGCCACCACAATAGTGGCCGTTGCCGGCATCAGGCCCGACGTTATATAGGCACCGAAGAAAAGTACCAGCGGTCCGTAATCCGCTGTCGGCCTCAGCCAGGCCGGCGGGGTGTCCATTCTTTTACGCATCATTCATCCCGACCGCTTGTCTCCCCATCATTAATGGTCGCGGCTAGGTAATCTAGGCCGAATGGAAGGGTGCGCCAAGCTTCAAGTTGATGAAAACTGCCTCATGAGCAAGTCGAGGATCATTCAAAAAAACGTAAAAAGCGGCCCAAGCTATAAACATTTAAAATAGAAAAATCATTGACATGAACTACTGAGGCGTTCATTAGAACTTTTGCGTTAATATTTTTGGTTTTTGTCGCAAAAAGCGCGATAAAGCATGGATTTGCGGGAGAAGGGGATGCTGCTCAACATGGTACTGCCGTCTCGGACAACGACGATCGCGGCCCTGGCTGCCTTCGGTTATCTTACGGCAGGCGACGCTTCGGCGCTTGTCATTTCCGGGGTCACGGATCCGGTGACGGCCGGCAATGATCTGACCTCAGCCGTACTGGCCCCGAGCAGCGGCATCACTGTTTCCGGATCGCCGGCATTCGTTGGTAATACCGAGATTCCGCAGCAGGGTACCTATACCGGCTTCAATCTGGTGCCGAGTATTGCCGGCTCACCTACCCTGAATCTTCCCGATGGCATTCTTCTGACCAGCGGCACGGCCAATCTGCCTTTTACGAACACGGTCAATCAGTTCAACCCAGACACACCCGGCACGGGACCCGATGCTGACCTCTCGGCTTTATCCGGACAGAGCACGCTGGATACCAATTCGATCGAATTCAGCTTCACCCTGGACGATCCGACCAACAATTCGGTCGAAGCGCAATTCGTCTTCGGGACCGACGAATTCCCCACACAGACCGTCACCGATATCTTCGGGTTTTTTGTTGATGGCGTGAACTTCGCCTCGTTTCCGAATGGCGATTTGATCGCGAACAATAGCGCGACGAACTTCATCGACAATCCCGTTGGCGGCGGTCTGTACGACATCGAGTACAATGGCCTTTCATCGGTTCTCTCGGTGGTCGGTCTCCTTGATCCGACTCTCACGACCCACACCTTAAAGATTGCGATTGCGGATACCGAAGATTTGATTTTCGACAGCGGCGTGTTCATCGGAGGGCTGAAGGCGGGGTCGAATGATACCGGCGGTATTCCGGTTGTAAGCGTGCCTGAGCCTACGCTTCTTGGCCTGCTTGGATTAGGTCTGCTAGGCATCCAGATTGCCAGACGTCGCCGACAGGCGCGACGCGCCTGACAAATGAGCGGCCCCTCCGATATCCCCGGGATAGAAGATGTCCGCTACTTCTATCGGCTTTCGCCATAGTGCGATGGGTTGCCGATGGGAGTTGAGTGGCGGGGTCATACCGCTGATCGGGTTTCCCGATGCAGAATGTAAAGGCCGCAGGCGATAAGAATAGCGGCGCCGGCCCAGACGTGAGGGGCCGGAATATCCCGCCAGAAAATCCAGCCGAACATCACAGCCCACAATAACGATGAATAGTCGAACGGGGCGATAACCGCTGCCGGGGCGTAGCGATATCCTTGGGTGATCAATGCCATCCCAAGCGTGCCTACGACACCCATCAGGATGAAAATGCCCAGATCCGGCGTGCTGGGGGTCTGCCATTGGCTCGGCATCAGCAGGAGGGTCACCGAAGCAGCCCCCAGGCTTGGCCAGAACATGATTGCCGACGTGGTCATCTCGCGCGTCATTTTCCGCCCGATCAGCATGCCGATAGCATGAAAGAGCGCTGCGCCCAGTGGCAGCAATCCCTCAAGACGAAAGCTGTCGGTGCCGGGCTGCACGATCACCAGCACACCGACAAAGCCAATGACCACCGCAGCCCATCGCCTAAGACCCACATGTTCGCCTAGCAGGGGGACCGAGAGAGCGGTGATGAACAGAGGCGAGGCGAAAGCAATGGCGAAGGCATCGGCGAGCGGCAGATAGCGCAGACTGGTAAAGAAGAGAAAACCGGCACCGAGGCTTGCCACGGTTCGTAAGATCAGGAGGCCGGGACGACGCGGCCTCAGCATGGCAAGGCCTTGGCTGCTGATCATGACGAAGGTCAGAACAGCCAGCACGCCGACGGCATTTCGCCCCAGGATGACCTGGCTGATGGCATAGCCTTCACCGAGGAGTTTGGCACAGGTGTCCATTGCCGACATGCCGAACAGGCCGGCGACGGCGCAAGCGATGCCCAGCCCGATGCGATCGGCGCACTTGCCGGGGTGGGGGGGCTGCTGCTGGAGGCTACTCAACCCCGTCGCCGGTGGGCGGCAGCCTTCCACCGGCAGTGCGAGCGAAGGCTATGATGCGGACATTCCACTAGAGATCGGCGTAGGCTTTGATCTCCGCCGAACCGCCGGGGTGGGTCACAGCACCTTTCTCCGCCGAGCCCACGGTCTGCGCATATTTCCAGAGCGTGCCCGAGGTGTACTCGGTCGGCACCCGGGCGAAGGTCGCCAACCTTGACTGCATCTCTTCATTTGAGAGTTCGACGTCCAGTGTTCCGGCCTCGGCGTCGATGACGATGATGTCGCCGTCCTTCAGAAGGCCGATCGGTCCGCCAACAGCCGCCTCCGGGCCGACATGCCCGATGCAGAAGCCGCGAGTCGCGCCGGAGAAGCGGCCGTCAGTGATCAAGGCAACCTTGTCGCCATTACCTTGGCCGTAAATGGCTGAGGTGACGCCGAGCATTTCGCGCATGCCGGGGCCGCCTTGCGGGCCTTCGTTGCGGATCACCAGCACTTCGCCGGCCTCGTAGTTCCGGGACTGCACGGCTGCCATGGCGTCTTCCTCGGACTCGAAGCAGCGGGCAGGGCCCTTGAATTTTTGACTGGCGAGGCCGGCGATCTTCACGATCGCGCCCTCAGGGGCCAGATTGCCGCGTAACCCGACTACGCCACCGACCTCCATGATGGGATTCGATGTCGGACGGATAATGGGCTGGTCAGAGTTGAAAGCCACGTCTTCAAGGTTCTCGGCGATGGTCTTGCCGGTGACCGTCATGCAGTCGCCGTGGATGTAGCCACCATCCATCAGGGCTTTCATCAGGAGCGGAACGCCGCCGACGTCGTGGAGATCCCGCATCACATATTGGCCTGCGGGCTTGAGGTCGGCGATATAGGGGGTGCTGCGGAAGATTTCGCAGACGTCATGCAAGTCGAAGTCGATACCGCATTCATGGGCAATGGCCGGTAGATGCAAGCCGCCATTGGTGGACCCGCCGGAAGCGGCAACCACGCGCGCGGCGTTTTCCAGAGATTTTCTGGTAACGATGTCCCTGGGCCTAATGTTGCTGGCGAGCAGGCTCATCACCGCTTCGCCGGACGCTTCCGCCCATTGGTCGCGGGTCTCGTATGGGGCAGGGGTGCCGGCCGAGCCCGGCAGCGCCAGGCCGATCGCCTCGGAGACACAAGCCATGGTGTTGGCCGTAAACTGACCGCCGCAGGAGCCGCCGGAAGGGCAGGCGACTTGCTCCAGCTCATGCAGATCCTCGTCGTTCATGTCACCGACGGCATGGCGGCCGACCGCCTCGAACACGTCCTGGACAGTCACGTCCTTGCCGCGGAACTTGCCGGGCAGAATGCTGCCGCCATACATGAAGACGGAGGGCACGTTCAGGCGCACCATCGCCATCATGATGCCCGGCAGCGTCTTATCACACCCAGCCAAACCAACGAGCGCATCGTATGCGTGGCCACGCATGGTGAGCTCGGTACTGTCGGCGATGACTTCGCGCGAGATCAGTGAGGATTTCATGCCCTGGTGACCCATGGCGATGCCGTCGGTCACGGTGATGGTGGTGAATTCACGCGGCGTACCGCCCGATTTGGCAACGCCGCGCTTGGCGGCCTGTGCTTGGCGGGCAAGCGTGATGTTGCAGGGAGCAGCCTCGTTCCAGGTGGTGACCACGCCAACGAAGGGCTGATTGATGTCGTCCTCGCTAAGACCCATGGCATAGTAGTAGGAGCGGTGCGGTGCGCGGTCCGGACCGACGGTGGCGTGCCTGCTCGGCAGTTTGGATTTATCGAAGACGGTGCGCGTGGCCATGATTTTTCCCCAGTCGGGCTCGTTGTTCTCTTAAGTTTCCTTTGGCGGCAACATAAGCGGCGGCGCGCATGATGCAAAGTCCAAGGATGCGATGTCGCGGAATTCCTGGCCGAATTTGCCGGCGATCCTGTCATGTTTCCCGGAATTGCGAGGGTAGCTCTGCGTCATCGAGCGAAAGGCGCGGAAAAAAATGCGCCTCCTCATCGAAAAGAGTGATTTGGTTCACACTTTTTTAGGTTAATCGATGGCAGTATTACCCGTGGATAGAGCGTCGGTGACGGCGCAAAGGTGAGTTTTAGAACCTAAGGTCCCGGTCGAGTGCGGGAAATTTTAGTGACGTTGGGATTTTAGGTCGGCCGACTGGGCATCGGTTTAGCCCTTGCGCCGGCAAGCGATACCAGAACCTCCCTCGTGTGGCGTGGAAGCCCCCTTCCACGCCACACTTTATTCAGGCAGGCAGCGCCTGCAGGCTGGACTTGCCAGGTGTGGTCAGGGGCGTTGATGCTGGGTGATCATGATCATGCGATGGCGTTTGCCAAATCACCAGCCCAACGTCACTCCCGGCCCAAATGGCATGCGATGAGGCCTTTTCCCTAGCCTGCATACCCATCAACCAAGGCACCAACCCAAGTCCCCCGTCACGTGGGTCACGTGTAGGGGAAAGGGTGGTATTGGTAGAGCCAGGTTTCGGTGAGAGTTTTGTCGCCGAGCTGGAGGTAGCAGCGGAGGTTGACAGGGTCGTTGCCCTCGACATCGAGATCGAAGAAGGCGCGCCAATTCTTGGTGCCGACCACCTGGAGCGCGTAGTCATTGCTGATCGTGCCTGACGAGGCACTGATGACCGGCTTGACCTCATCCCATTTCCCGACGCCGTAGAGGGGTTCGCCCTCGAAATCGATCACGAATTTCTTGACGCCCTCGGGCCGCGGCTGACCGGGAACACCGCCATTGCCGAGGCGGGTGTGGATCGCCTTGGCAACGGTCGCCGAGGGATAGGGTTCCTCCGCATTCCAGAACAGGCGGTAGTCGAAGGACCATTCGGAGCCTGCTTCGACCGGTTTCTCCGGCACCCAGTACATGACGATATTATCGTGGATCTCATCATCGGTGGGAATTTCGACCAATTGCACCGCCCCTTTGCCCCAGTCACCAAGCGGTTCGATCCAGACGCTTGCACGGCGATCGTAGAAGACGCCGTCATCCTCATAGTTATGGAAGGCGCGATCGCGCTGCAGCAGGCCGAAGCCTTTGGGATTGTCGTCCAGGAAACTGTTGGTCATCACTGAAGGTGGGTTGTTGAGCGGTCGCCAAAGCCGCTCTCCCGCACCGGTCCACATGGCAAGGCCGTCGCTATCGTGGATCTCCGGTCGCCAATCTCTGGCCTGGTGCCTGTTATGCTCGCCGAACCAGAACATGCTGGTCAGCGGCGCAATGCCCATGCGCCGAATGTCAGTGCGGGCAAAGAACTTGGCCTCGATCTCCTGCTGCACCTTGCCCGCCTTCGTGCATTGCATGCGGAGTGCGCCCGAAAGACTTGGACCATCCAAGAGGGCATAGATGGTGAAGTCGCTGCTCGTAACCGTGCCTGGCTGGAGCCAGAACTCGGTAAAGCGGGGAAACTCCTCGGGCGTTGGCATGGCCGTATCGATCGCGACAGCGCGAGCCGACAAGCCGTATTGGTTGAGTTCTCCCGAACTGCGAAAGTAAGAGCCGCCCAAGAGCGCCAGCCAATCGGTGTTGGCATCTTGGCCATCCTGCAGACGGAAGCCGGAAAACCCGAGGTCATCGGGCAGTTTCTCGTCGAGCTCGGTATCGCCGAAGGTGAAGTAGTCGGGCCTGTACAAGACTTCGCGGGCCCTGCCTTGCTCCAGCCAATGGATTTTCACCGGCGCTTTGAAATATCGACCGAGGTGAAAAAGCTGGGCTGGAAAATTGACATTCGTGCCTTCGCCAAGCCCGATTTCGCGGCGGTAGACGATCTGTTGAAAAGCATCGTAATCGATGGTCTCGAGAACATCCCCATGCCTGATCTTGGTCTCTTCGAACGGGGAACTGGCAAGGCTTTTCGCCCTGGCGATCAGCTCCTCGAAGCTGAACGGTTCCGGGGTGCCGAATTCGATTGCGGCGTCCTTGGCCCAGGCATTCGATAGAGGCAGCCCCGACGTGGCGCCCAATGCTGCGGTGAATTGAAGAAACTGGCGGCGGTTCGACATGATTGGCGGATCACTTCTGGAAGATGTGCATCAATCGGCCCTGCAAAGCTCGATCAAGGAAATCGGACAAGGGCGGTTATGAGAAATAGATCTGACGGATCAGGGTCAAGCCCTTAATATTGATCGTGAAAAAGAAAAAGGTGGGTTGACCATAATCAACCCACCTTTCTCAAACGCTTCGATAGTCAGTCAGGAAAAGCCCGTCTAAAGCGAAGCGCTCTCTTCCAATGCAGGCTGTGCCTTTTCTTCGGTCTCAACAGCCTCACCCTGCTCGATCGGCATGACCGTAATTTCGACCCTCCGGTCCCGTGGCTCGAAGATGTTACCCGACGATGTCGCGGGAATGGTCGAAGCGCGGTTGACGATCTCGATCTTATGACCGGATATGCCGTAGGTCGTTGTCAGCGTATCGACCACGGACCAGGCCCGGGCCATGGCCAGGCGCCGATTGACGTTAGGATCACCGGACCGGTCAGTGTGGCCGGAGATGATGATGTTGGCACTGGTGAGATTGTCGGCATACGCACTGATCTCGGCCAGTTCCTGCAAGGCACCGCCACTTACGCGATCTTCACCGAGACCGAAGTAAACGACAAACGTCTTGCCGTCGCCTTTGTCGCTCGATGTCGGCGCCGGAACCTCTTCGTGAGCCAACGCAGCGTTGCGCACGGAAGCCTTCAGAGCGCCATTCGGATTGTAAGATGCGCTCTCGGCACGCTTGACATCATCAGCCAGGGCGATTTCCGAGTTGGCATCCGCTCCGAGAAGACCGATCTCTTGATAGTAGCGAAGCGCACCTGGATGCAGTGGCATCGGAACGCCGACCAGTGCCCTGTCGAGTGACGTCTCGTACATCGCATCGTGAATGTTACGCAGGAAGTCGAGGTTTTCGAACAGTGCCTTGGTCACCTGATAGACCACCTCCGGATCGACATCCTTCCGGGCCACCAGGAGATTGGACTTGGCAACTGTCTGAATGTCCTGATCCTGGCCGGGATAAGTGGCGGCAGGGATGATGTAACGGGTCCAGAGGCCAAGACCGCCGTCGGCGCGGGCAATCTGGTCGTCAGTGAATTCGAGGAGTTTATATTGCTTGCTGCCGTTCGAAAGAGCTTCCTGAACATGACGGGCCGGCGGGCGAATCGGCGTGCTCATCGCCATGATTTCGCCCCGCTGCAGTGCCTTGGAACTTTGGCCATAGTTCAGATGAGCGAGATTGAACGCCTTGTCGACGTCAACGTCAAAATGAGAAAGGAGCAATCGGTTCGATTCGATCGGCCCCGGTCCGTTGATCCCCATTGAAACCGGCATGCCCTGAAGCTGCTCGATATCGGCAATCGTTCCGGATTCGATATAACTCTCATCCATCACGAAATGTTCGGCATCGCGCCAAAGCATGGCGATCGCCTGAATGTCATCATTCGGCGTTTCGCCGGCGAAGGTACCTGTGCCGGTACGTGCAAAATGACCGAACATCGCCTGGAGAATTGCGAATTGCGCCTCGTTCTTCTGAAGCAGCCGCACATTCTCGACGAAGCCTTTGGTCTCTACCGGCGACAGATCCATTTTGTGCGACGGGAGCAGTTTGACCTTGGTGAGGGAGGAGATTCCCACCCCGACTGCAAACGATTTTCCTGTTACGCGTCCTGTCGCAAGCGTAAATTCGTCACTGGCCGAAACTGTAGCCGGCTGGCTGATAAAAGCGATACTCAATATCAGGACTATGGTCCTGAGAAAGTGACTTTGAGTCGTCATAACCCTACTCTCCAGTGCGTCCCCAAGTTGCCGAGAGTGGCTGCCAGTTAGCAAATACCGACGATATCCAAACCCGACACGCTTTTCATTTCACCTTCGCCTTCAACAGCAAACAACCAAGGCTCGGAAAGACTTTCGAGTAGCGTTGTTAAATTTCAGCTCTAGGTTGATTTGCCGCGCAGGTGATCTACTTAACAAGAAACTCCGTCAAATAACCGCAAAATTTAGACTTGATGTCAAGCATTTCAATGAAGGGGCAATGACGCCTGGAAGGGGATAAAAGTGCGGTTCACAGGTAGCACTTGCTAATTTTGTGGACGAACAGGCATCTTCAGAAAGGCAACAGATCCCAATATCGTACGCCTTTGATCGGCGTGAAATTGGCGGAAAGGAAGGGGTAGGCGCTTCGGCATCAGCGCTGTTTGGCAGGCCGTTACAGCCTCACCGGGAGGCGATTCCGAAACCGAGATGATCTTGCCGCCTGCACCCTCTCTGCAACAGATAGTGTGTTATTGGCCTCTTATTGTGGCGAGAAAACATCGCCTTTATCAAGCCATCCTAAGCCTTCCTCATCCTGCCTCCCCGGTCCCAACATACGGTATGGCCGGGATCGAGCGGATGGCTGCGAGGGGTAGCAGGACGGGCTAGGTCGCAGCGAAGCAGAACAGATCAATGTCCAGGGACAGCTGGTCTTGAAAGCTCTGCTGATGGTGTCGTGTGTATCCTTGCGACAAGTAATTGTTCGCCGGGACCGGGTATCGAATGCCTTGCGACATCGGCGTTCGGATACTTTGTTCCTTCGCCGTTGAGTGGCTGCTCGCCATTGGCGGGCGCCTTCGGCGAGACGACCTTGGGGATCAGGCCTGCCTCCTTGAAATAGCGAAGGGCGCCTGGATGCAGAGGTATGGACATTCCGGGAAGGGCTTGTTTCAACGCCAGGTCTCTAAAGAGGGCATCGACCCTTCGCAGATAGGGCAAATTTTCGAAAATACTCTTGGTGATGAGATAGACCGTTTCGTCCGGCACGCCAGCATGGACCACCAGAAGGTTCGAATGGGCAACGGTCGATATTTCCTCGTTTTGTCCGGGATAGGTCGCCGCCGGGACAGTATAAGGTGTCCAAAGCCAATGACTCCCATTGGCGCGCGCCATTTGGTCCTGGGTGATATCGAGCACTTTCAAGCCTGTTAGCTGGGCCTTGCCGAGGTCATGAAACCTCGGACCGGATGGGTTGACCGTGATACTGAATGCATCAAGGCTGCCTTGTCTTACCGCTTTGACCATGTCGCCATCGGGCATCGATGAAAGATCGAATGCCTTGTCGATATCAACGCCGAACCCGGAAAGCAGCAGGTGGTTTGCCTCAGCCGCCCCTGTTGCCTCGCTCCCTAAAAAAACCTTTCGATTCTTCAGCTGCAGGAAGTCCTGGATGGTGCCGGTCGAGACATCGTCGTCACGGACGACGACATGCATAGCTTCCCGCCACAAAGTCGTGATCGCGCGCAGATTAAGTTCCGGGCCTTGCCCCGCAAACGATCCTTTGGATGATAGGGCCGCATGGCCGGTAATGGAGGGAAGGATAGCAAGCTCAGCCATACCGCTTTGCATCAGGCGAACATTGTCCACCGGCCCCTGCGAACGGACGACCTGCAAGTCGATCTTGTGGGAGGGTTGAAGCTCGAATTTGATCAGCGAAGCCAAGCCCACACCGGCCGTATAGGCCGGCTCCTTGACTTGACCGGTTGCGAGAATGAGCTGTTCGCCGGCTATTGCGGGACTAATAATCCCTGGGCCCATCAGCGACACGGCGCCGAGCAAGGCCCCCATGAGGGTTTTCATGCGCTCTTTCCTTGATCGCCCACCACCAATCACCTGAACGGTTCGCGTGGATCTTGGAGGAAGGCGCTTTTTGATTGTTATTGTCTGATCTTTTGATCAATTTATAAGTGTAATTTGTGCGGAGAGGCAGGCCTTGTCAATAACGATCGGTCGATAAAGCCAGCTTATGAAGAACTATCCGAGATTGATTTGGCGCATAGGGCTGGTCCCGGTTTCAGCCAAACGGAATTCGCTTTAGTAACGCTCGAACATGACGTAGTCCTGACGCCAGGAATTCGGCATCTGGTCGGTTCGAGGAACCTTCGTGTCTCCGCTGCCGCTGAAGCGCCGCAGGGGGCGGTAGCTTTCAGACCCGAGATTGTCGAGCGCGTGGCCTGCGGAAGGTTTGCTGGAGACAAGAAACAGAAATTCCGGCTCGTATGCTTCGATGATATCGTCGGTATCAGCGTGCAGGAAGCGGTCGGGCCAAACCAGTCCGGCACCATCCAGAATCTTAGCCGGGTAGCAGGCATAGCCGATGATTCCGATGTCACCGGCGTAAATACTCAGTTCGTCGGCGGTCCGCTGATCACAAAAATTGGCCAAGGGTTGGTAGATATTGGCGACGATGCGGTCCGGGCCTCGGATGATAAGCACTGTTGCTGGAGCGGCTATCATGGCAACCGCCGCTGTCGCTGAAAGTGCCGTCATTGGAATAAGACGGAGGAGAGGCAGGCGCTCAATAAGATAGGCAACGCCAAGAGCTGCTGAGACGCACAAGGTGATCTGGACCGGTAAGGTATACCAGGACCAGACCTTCGGGGCAGCGATGACATAAAGAGCGAGGTAGGAAATACCCCAGATCAGCAGCATCCTCACCGGGGAGGACTGCCGCAAGCCGATGCCGACGCCCAGGATAGCAGGTAGTATCAGCAGCATGCTGATCGGTTCCGGCATCAGCAGGACTTTTAGAATGACCGAAAGTGGGTCACTGTCGCCACTTTTGGCGACCACCGATTGCGGCAAGGGGTTGCCGTAGACGAGATACATCAATCCCATGCCGGTGAGTGCGATAGCGAGCGCAAGTGTGCCCATGGCGAACGCGCTTATAACTAGGCGCTTGATGATCAGGCGATGAAGGCATTGGAGAGCTACCATGATCACGCCTTCCGGCCGAACGAAGTAGCTTAGTGCTGCGAGCCCGGCACCTTGGTAGACGTTGCCGGCGTGATAGAGCAGAAGTGAGCCCAGCGACATCAGCGCGAAGAGGTTCGCTTCCATGCCGCCGACGGTGATCCGCCCGGCGATGGGGCTGATCGCGTAGATCGCTACAAAGATGAGGGCCGCCTTGGGGTTGTCGCGGAATATATATCTGATGATCAGGAGGCACAAGCTTAGATCAAGCGCAATGTTCAAGAGCGGCGTAAACTTCGGAAGAGCCAGGCCGAGAAATGCGGGTGCGCTAAGTAAAATGGCGAATAAAGGCGTCGTTGTGCCCAGGACATATTCATCAAGATTGTAAATAAGCCCGTACCCATTCGCCAGGTTCAATGAATATCGATAGCTGATAAAGGCATCGTCATAGACGACATATGAAAAATGAGCGATCAGCCGGGCAGCAACGAAGAAAGCCAGTGCTAGCGCTACATAAGGGGGCTTGAGACCTTGCAATGCCATCGTTTCTCTCATCATTAAAATGTGAGCATGCGAAAAATGCGCTCGGGCAGCAGCCGGATCACGGTCATGATGAGCCGCCAGCGTAGGTCGTAGACGACATGGCGCTTGGTCATCAGGCGTTTATAGACGAGATCGGCAAGCTGCTCCGGCTCGGAGGTCAACGCAGGCGGCAGGTCCATCTGCTCGGTCATGCGGGTGCGAACAAAGCCCGGCTTGACGGTCATGACATGCAGGCTGGTGCGTGCATATTTCTGTCTTAGCCCGGAAAGAAGAGCTGAAAACCCAGCCTTTGCTGCGCCGTACCAGTAATTGCGCGCACGTCCGCGGTCACCGGCAACGGAACTAATCCCGATGAGCGCCGTTTCTTCCTCCATCGACACCAGATGTCGTGCGGCGGCCTCCATCAGCCACCCGGTTGCCGTCAGGTTGGTCTGCACGGTGAGGGCTGCGATATCGGGCTGTTCGGCGCAAGATTGCTGCGGCGGCATCAACCCGACGACGCTAATGACGATCGCAGGTTTTGGGTCCAGTCCGGCCAGGAATGGATCGGTGGCGTCAAGATCGAGAACGTCGAACCGATGGCATTGGGCATCAATTGCGTAGCGCAGGGCGAAATCCGCCCTGTCAGCTTCGATTTCCTCGAGTCTGCGGGCAGACAGGTGCAAGGCATGACCGGCTTTGGCAAAGCGTTCGGCGAGGGCCCGGCCGATATCCGAGCTCGCGCCCACGACCAGCACAGGCCCATGAAAGGTAGGACTGCTCACAGGCCAAGCCGTTCGGCTTGTAGAGATCTGAAGCGCGGCTGGGCACCTGACGATTTGAGCCACGCAGCGAAACGCGCAACGCGCGGATCGGACTGTGCGAACACCGCTACGGCCCATGCGCGCGTCCTTGGCAAGATAGCTGCGGCCGCCATGAGCGATCATGATCCCGTCGAGCCGGTCCAGTAGAGGTGCTGTTCTGGCATTAATCGGCAGATCGACCGCCAGAGTGTAGCCGTGCATGGGAAACGAAATTTTCCCCTCTTGCGGCCCCATTAACTTCAGGACGGCTAGAAATGAACTTTGTCGGGTCGAGGCGATCTCCTGAAGAAGGCATGCAAGACCTGCGCGTGATGTTTCGAGTGGAAAAACACATTGGAATTGCACGAAACCGCGACGTCCATAAATGCGGTTCCACGCAAGGATACTGTCGAGGGGGTAGAAATAGCTGTCCCAAGCCACAAGCGATCGCCGATCGTTCATCCTGGACATGTGATAATACAGTGCGTTGAAGGCGCTCACCGTCCAGCCATTGAGCGCCCAAGTCGGCGCATCGATCGGGATGCGCAGCTTTCGTTTCCGGGGCGTGTTGAATGGTGCCGAGCGTTGCGCCGGCTCCAGTTCGTCCTGCCGTGCGTGCTCGCCCAAGAGCAAAAGGGATCGGCCAAGCTTCGATCCGGATGCGAGACAGTCAATCCAGGCAACCGAATAGGTCCAGTCCGTCGCAGATTCGAAAGCATCGATCACCTTGTCCAAGGAAGGTGCTACGATGACCTCCTGCTTTATCCATCCGCTTTCGACCGGGATCAGACGAAAGGCGGCGCGAAGGATAATGCCAGTGAGACCCATGCCGCCCATCGTGAAAGCAAACAGATCGCTATGCTCTTCTCTGGACGCTCTTTTGACATCGCCATCAGGGCCGACAAGATCGATCCACTCGACGAAGCTGCTGAACGAGCCATGCTTGTGGTGGTTTTTTCCGTGAACATCGGCGGCAATCATGCCGCCAACCGTGACATATTTCGTACCGGGCGTGACCGGTGGGAACCAGCCTTTCGACAGGAAGGTATCGATGATGTCAGCAAGGCTGACGCCAGCTTCCACCACTAGGAGGCCTGTTGTCGAATTGAAGGACAGCATGCGGCGAAAGCCGGTCATGTCGATGGTCGCATGGCTGTTTAAGGCGCAATCGCCATAGGCGCGTCCAAGACCTCGAGCAATGACCGGGCTTCTGCTGATGGCTTCTTGCAGGCCCATAAGTGATCTCGGCTTCAAGAGCTGGCAGTCTGCCCTGGGATATCGCCCCCATCCTGACAGTTCCACGGCTCAGCCCATCGCCAACGTTGTTCTGTTGAAGACAAACCGCCGGTCCAGATCGAACTTGATCACATAGCCGATGGCCAGACCAAGAACGGCACCGACTTCACGCATGACGTCGCTTTTCCAAGCCAGCCAAAATGCCGTTTCCGTGCCCCAGAAGATCGCCGTCGTGAGCAGGCCCATGATTGCATAGAGTGTAAAGGTACGCCGGTGAGCGGCCATGCCGGATGACATGTCGAAGAAAATCCAGCGTTTGTCGAGCAGGTATTTCAGAACCAGGCCGACCAACGTGCCGCAAATTAGCGCCAGGATGAAGCCGGTCAGCCCCGTCGTGAGCGCGAGAATCAGGCGCTGTGCGGCAAGGTTGGCCAAGGTCGCAGCTATGGCGAAGGCGCTGTATCTCAAAATCAGTGATAAAGGCATCATTTTTTTCAACGCTAGAATAGTATTGTCCATTCGTGATTAAGGCGGCGTGCCTTTCAAAACATTTCCCGGTGTCACTGGATGAATGGCCAAGATCACCAGGATAAGAAAATAAAAAGGCAGGAAATAAAGACAAAACTCCAGGACGTGCCGTCTCTTAGAGCAAAGACTATCGGGTCGTCATGCATTTCGCCGCGAATGGTGATGAACCACATACGCAGTGTCCAGCAAAGCAAGATCGGAATGATGAACCATAGCCACATGGGGTCACTGTAGACCTGCTGGGGGAACTTCTCATTGACGAGATAAGTCACGAACACGAACAGCGACCCGAGCGAGCTGGCGGCGCCCGACGAGGCAACAAGGGGCAGATCTGCAGCTCGGTAGCCCCGGTGCACAAGTCCGGATTGCCCCTTCTCGGTGGCTTGAGAAAGTTCGGTGTACCTTTTGACGAAGGCCAATCCCAAGAAGAAGAACATCGAAAATGTTAGAAACCATGGAGATATGGGCTCTGCGATGAAAGCCATGCCGGCCAGGATTCGGATGGTGAACAGGCAGGATAGCGCCACGACATCAAAGGGGGCGTGCTGTTTCAAGCGAACCGAATAGGCCAGCGTGAGACCCAGATAGGCGATGGCGGCCAACGTGAAGAGCAGCGGCATCCAGGAGATGGCGATTGCGGAAGCCGAGAGCAGCATCAATGACGCGATGATGCCTTGATGAATGGGAAGCTTCCCCGCGGCAAATGGTCGATGACGTTTGGACGGGTGAGCGCGGTCACTTTCCAGGTCCAGGAGGTCATTGAAGATGTATGTCGATGATGAAATGAGGCAAAAAATGACGAAGCCCAGAACGAGGAGCAGGGATGTGCTCAGGTCCGGCCAGGTGCCGCTCAACAATGCCGGGGCAAACAGGAGGGAATTCTTGATCCACTGGTGACAGCGAAGGGCCGCCAGCCAATCTCGGTATTTCGGCGATGTGTCGGGAAAAGAAGCTTCGACCGGCACGTTGTCCGGCAGGCGATTGGTAAAGCGGACGGCGCTGCCAATGAGGATTGCCGCCTGGGCACATTTCCAGATGAGCAAATCCGCCCGCGAATCGCCAGCATAGACGAAATCGTCTCCCAGATCCTGGCGAATCGCACTTAGCTTGCTGTTTCCCTTAAGATTGACGATCCGTGTGCTTCCGCGGCAGCCGGAAAAAATGCCGAAATGTTTGGCCACCCGCTCGACAATCGGAGCACTTGCTGCCGAATAGAGAAAAAGGCGCCGGCCCAAATCCTTCTGATCTCGCAGATAACTTACTAATTCGTGGTTTTCCGGAAGCAGAGCCGCATCGATTCTGGTGCGATCTTCGATTTCGTTCTTCAGCCGTGCCTTTCCGTGAGCCATCCAAAAAGGAATCTTGAACGCAGCGAAGGGATTCTTCGCAAGGAGGCGCAGAAAACCCTCGTAGAGGGTGTCGGTCCTCAACAGAGTGCCATCCATATCCACGCAAATGGGATACCTCGCCAAATCCCGAGATGAGGATAGAGAGTCCAACGGTGTTGTCAGCGTTGACGAGGGATGGGTCAAAGAATTTTGGCTCCAGATCGCAACCTGAAAATATCAGGAAATTCGACTCAAGGGAGAACAGCGACTATGGTTAGGGAATAGAACCTGAGGTCGCTTAGAGTCAAGTAAGTGTCAATCTTTGGGTTATATTCGTGTCGTTCGGGCCACTTTTGACGTGCTGGTCGCGCGGCGCTGAAAATCCCGCTAATCGGGAATGACGAAAGCTATGATGGTGAGATTTTCTATTCTTCCATCAGATTTGACGAGGTGCTGATGGAAGAATAGGCCATCTCGACTGTATATCCCTTAGGAAGTCTGTTCTACAGGCGAGGTCATCTCCAGAGAACAAATGGGGGAATATAAATGCGCTTTTCTCTAATGATCGGCTTGGCATTGGCGCTGTTGGGGGGACAGGCTGCCTATGCTGAAACCAGTGTTCCGAAAATTGCCGATGTGAAGGTCAAGCGTGACGCTGCCGATCGGCCTGGCATTTTTCATATCAGGGTCACGATCGAGCATGATGACGCCGGCTGGGATGACTATGTCGATGCCTGGGAGATTATTGGATCCAACGGCAAGCTTCTCGGCGTCCGGCCTTTCTTCGAGCCTGAGTTGGAAGAGGCCAAGACGGTCAGCGCGCTCGCCGGGGTGGTGATTCCGGAAGACGTGAAAACAGTGACGATCCGCGCCCGAAAGCACCCGCAAGGTTATCAGGGTGAGCCGGTCGAGGTCAGCATCCCGCACTGAGAAGGCGTTTTGCCGGAGATTGTCGCGCAGCCCGGCGCTGCGTAACCCAGCTCTCCAGTGACGGAAAACCGAGCCCCTCTTCATTGATCCGGCAGGATCGGGAAGAGGGGCTTTTTTCGTCGTACAAAATCAGGCGGTTCGTCAGTCCAATTCGTCGTCCATCATTTGCGTTAGCGTGCGCCAATCCAACCGATAGACATCGAATTGGTTCGGTGATCCTTCGAACAGACCAGGGTGGCTTTCCCTGATCGTGTCCTTCACATGCTTGGCCTTGATATGCCAGGGCTCGCCTTTGATCAGCCCCTTCAAATCCAGCATTTCCAGCCAGGCCCAGGCATGCTGGTGCTTCGCGCGCCTCGGGATCGGCATGTAGAGATACATCGAGCCGAATTCCCTGACACCATGCTCGCGCAGCACGTCGATCAAGCCCAGCGGGTTGGGCGATTTTTTCGACGTCAGGGACTCCTCCTGTTTCATTCGCAGCCAGACGCGCCGCTTGACCTGAATAGCCGTCAAGGTCGCGACGCCCGCCAGGCCGAGGGCGATCCATTCGGCGAAATAGGAGACATCAGCGCTAAGAGACGGGTGAAAGGGCGCCGAGACCTCCCAGGCAATGACCAGAATGCCTGCCCAGAAACTGCCTTCGAGTTTCCAACGACAGTAAGGACTTAATCCCTGATTGGCCGGTCTAAGACCGAATTGCTTTATCATTTCCATGACCGGACCTCTCCCCTTGCTGATCCGTGTCAATAACTGTCAAAACGA
Organism: Geminicoccaceae bacterium; assembly: GCA_965204405.1. Taxonomy (GTDB): domain Bacteria; phylum Pseudomonadota; class Alphaproteobacteria; order Geminicoccales; family Geminicoccaceae; genus JANQPX01. The sequence continues at coordinate 1,157,763 of CBDBEN010000004.1, read as the reverse complement.
TACTCACTGCGTCAAACTGTAACGGAGAATGTTTATGTCAGTCAATACGATTTGGTGTTTCAATTGTTTCATCGTTCAATTATAGATACGGATTCTGATGGTTATACGATGATCGTTGCTATGAACACATCGGCCTGTTACACTTGGAATTGAACGGGTTAGCAGGAGATCGTCATGGCGGTCGATCTGACCCAAAGGCTGGGGGCAGTGAACGACACCGACAAGCCGAAAAAGCCTTCGCGCGTCGAAAAGATCACGGCGGCGCTGAATGAAATCGAGCAAAGCGGCAGCTTTCCCGACTGCGTCACCGAAACGCCGGGCGCTTTTCTCTGGGAGTTCTACAAAGCTTGGGTCGAAAACGGCGGCCTCGATGGCGGCAAGAACCGCAATTCCATCCGCCGAATGCGCGACCACTGGCTCACCGGCGACAGTGAGGTTAAAAGCCTCCACCCCAAACTCACCGGCCGCATCCGCATCAGCAAGGACGACGCCAAGAACCTGATGACGCTTTTCCTGGGCCGCTGGAAATTTGTAGGTGTGAAGGAAGGCGACTGGGTGCTCACGGTGGATGGGTATGCGCCGTTCCGGTGTCAGGATTGCAAGAAGCTCTGCCAAAGGCTGGCGGATGCAATGTATCCGGCGGGAAGTGAGCAAGTTGGGCTTGGGTTGCTGCTTCCAGTGCGTCCTGATGAGGTGAGTGTAAGGGAGCTTGAAAATGAATGGAGCGAGGTGGCCCGTCTTTATCTCAGCTCTGACGCTACTATCAATCTAAGTCGACACCAAACAGCAGTTGGCATAACTCCTGTTCAATCAATGAAGAATTTTTGGGAAGTCCTTAAATATCTATTCGATGAATCTATAGATAAAGATGTATTTTTTATTTGGATTGTAGATATTGGAAGTCGACAAGTGGAGGATGAGGAATCTTGGGCCGAATTTTTTAACTTTGAAGTTCTAAAGTCTCAATTTCGCGCTTTTGCAACATTTGATTCTGTAGATGATGATTATGACGAAGACGTTTCAACAAAAGGGCCTTTAAAACTGCGAAGCGCAATTCACAATGCGTTTCTTCGCCACCTAAAGATACCAAAGGATGACTTTAAAGAAAAGCGATGGAAGTGGCTTTGCGAAAGAACTTGTTTTGCTGTTCAGAATTTAAGAGTTGAAGAATTTCAAGGCCTTTATATCGATGAGGATGAGGAAAGTAAGTCACTAAGACTTAAGGATATTGGCGTTACTGCAGAGCATATATTACCTAGAGCCTGGCCGATTCTCTGGGGGCGCCAAAAAGAAATTCAGGAACTCTATGGTAGAGATACAGGCTCGATGGCAGATGCCACAGTCACAGTTTTTCTGAAGTCGCCCGCTCAGGAAGACCAAGGGGAACAGAGTGCGCCTAAGCCGTTGACACGCTATTTTGCTCATACGGCATTTCGTGAGCACGGCGGGCCAGTCGTACGAAGGGGGATATCGTCGGTAATATCGAAGGAAATAAAATCTCCGGGCGAGCTCTATGACGAGGCATTCGGAATAGTTTTTTGGGCAGCCAAGCATCGACTAGGCCGTATTGATCCGAATGACCGAGCGGCAATGGAGACAGGTGCAATTGCTTTGGCATATCTCCGTAATCTAAGAATGCAAATGCTTCGCCTGCCTGAATTCTTGAAGATCCATCAGACGCCTAATGGTTGATTTGTTGTATTTCTGCAACGCTTCGTAAAATTGATGTTGGACAACAAGGCTTTTCTCCCTGTTTTGGAAGTTAAAAGGTTGATTCTTAAACATAAAAAGTGTTGTTATTATTTTTGGCGGGGGTTTTTATGAGGGAGTTCCAATAACAAAAAATTAATAAATATCTAGCTAGAACAAAATCAGAACACATTGATATCAACCGTAGCGATGGAGGGCGTTGGGCTATGAGCTAGCGCCTAGTGAACATGGCGCATGCTGCAGCAATACCAGAGCATCTACCCACTGCTTTTGAGGGGTGCATTCTTACGTTTATTTTACCTGCACCAGGTGGTTGTAACCTCCGATGTCCATATTGCTATATCGATCGCCGCAATGAGGCGGCTCGCAGTTTGGATTTGGCTCCTGAAGATTATGTCTTGTTCATCGAGCAGGCAGCGGAGCGGGAGGAGATTGGAGCGGTCTGTCTTCAGGGCTATGAGCCACTGTTGCCGGAGTCATTTGCCTATACCAGAGCCATCCTTGCCACCGGACAGCGCTTAGGCATACCTACCAGTTTGGTGACCAATGGCACCTATCTGGATCGTTGGGTTGATGAGCTTGCCGAACTTCGCCCTCACAAAATTACAGTGAGCCTGGATGCGGCGGATCCGGCAACCCACGATAGAAGCCGAGGCAAGATTGGCGCTTTCGAAGATGCCATGCGTGGTCTTCAGCTTGCCGCCGGCAATCCGGTTTTGCAGCCAGTGCTGGTGCTTGCCTCGATCCTGATGCCGCAAAAGCATCAGCGTTTGATGGACATGCCGAAGCTTGCAGCTGACCTCAATGTCAAGCATTGGGTGGTGACCATCCTACAGGAAGTAGGCAAGGACGATATCGGCGGTCCGGTTGGTGATCGTCGCCGGACCTTTCAAGACCTTTTGTTGCTCAAACGTGAGGCCGAGAAGTACGACCTTCACTTCGTCGTCGATGACGAGTTCGGAACGCTCTCCGAGGAAGACATCGATCGCGATGTCATCGACATCAACGCTCTTCGCATCCGCCGCTTCGTTCGCCCATCCGGCACCTTTAGGCTCTTGCCCACAGGACAATGCTCAATGGGGCTCGATATCCTAAAGGAAGTCAAACCGGACACGCCGCGCTGGGTGCCGGGCGAGATGAATGCCTGGGACTTCATCGAAAACATGCGGCAGAGCCAAGTGTCAGCCTAAGCCGCTATTTCGTTTTTCCTGCGGTTTTGCGGAAAACAATAGAGACCCGGACAGATCTGTCCGGGTCTCTATTGTTGAAGACTATCCCCAATAACGCCCGCTCGCTCCCAGCGCCACCGTCAGCAATCCCAGGGCGAGGTTCGCTCCGACGATTTTGCGGATGGTGCTAAGGCGGGCGGCGGCCGCTGGCAGGTCTTCCTTGTCGACCGCCTGCCGGTAGGCAGGCCAGGGGACGTAGTAGAGAAAAACAAATTTGGCAGCCATGATGAGGCCGGTGAGGTGCATGATGTGGACGTGCAGGCCGACCCCGGAGAAGCCGCCAAAACCGAAAAAGATCATGAAATAGCCACTCGCCAGCAGGCCGAGCGCGCTCATCCAGACCCAGGGAAAGAAGCGTTTGAACACGCCCCGCCACAGACCGAGCCGGATGAGCGGTTCTTGGTCCTGGAGGGAAGGGCGGAGGATGATGTAGGCGAAGAACATGCCGCCCACCCAGATGGCGGCGAGAAGGCTGTGGATGATCAGGCCGATGGTCATTTTTTTCTCACTTCTTTCGATTATCTCTTCGTCAACGCCGCTGCCGTGCAGCCGAGGTCATCGTATGACCCAGCTTTTCGCCGATCATGATGCAGGCGGCATTGGTATTGCCGGAGACCACCGTCGGCATGATCGACGCATCGGCGACGCGCAGGCCACGGAGGCCGTGGACCCTTAGCTCGTTGTCGACCACTGTCATGGGGTTGGCACTTGGCCCCATCATGCAGGTGCTGGTGGGATGGAAGATGGTGCCGCCGCGTTGTTTGGCATAGGCCAAAAAATCCTCATCGGTGACCACGTCCGGTCCCGGCTCCAGCTCTGCTGCAATCAGCGGCTCCAGCGCCTCGCTCCTGGCGAGTTTTCGCGCGAGTTTCAGGCCATCAACCATGCATTGCCGATCGGTGTCAGTCGAGAGGTAGTTGGCTTGGATCGCCGGGTGCTCATTAGGATCCCGCGACTTGACTAAGATGGTGCCCCGGCTTTCCGGGCGAAGCTGGCAGACCGAGGCGGTGAACCCGGAAAAGTCATGCAGCGGCTCGCCAGGCTTGTCGGCGCTGAACAGGATGAGATGAAACTGCACGTCGGGGGTCGTCAGTTCCGGGCGTGTCTTGGCGAAGATCCCCCCCTGGCCTGCTCCGATGGTGAGAGGCCCGGTCCGCTTGATGAGCCACTCCATTCCCATCAGCATCTTTTGCCAGGGGCTCTTGACCCTGTCGTTCAAGGTGATCGGCTTGGTGCAGCGATAGACCGAGCGTGCCTGAAAGTGATCCTGCAGATTGGCGCCGACGCCCGGCAGTTCATGAACGACCTTGATGTCAAGTTCCTGCAGGTGAGCGCCCGGGCCGATGCCTGAGAGCTGCAGGATTTGCGGCGAGCCGATAGCCCCTGCCGACAAGACGATTTCGCCGGCGACATCCGCGCGCTTCAATTCGCCATGCTGCCAGTACATCACGCCGGTCGCTTGCTTGTTCTCGACCACCACCCGGCTGACCAGGGCATCCGTGACGATCGAGAGATTGGGACGGTACTTGATCGGGCGGAGATAGGCGGTAGCGCTCGAGCAGCGCAGGCCATTCTTCGTAGTCAACTGGAAATAGCCCGCCCCTTCCTGCTCTTCGCCGTTGAAGTCAGCGGTGCGCGGGATACCCAACTCGTCGCAGGCATTGATGTAGGCTTCGCAGATCTCGTGGGTCTGATTCAGGTCCGAAACGCCGAGCGGGCCGCCTTCGCCATGGAGCGAGTTTGCGCCCCGTTCCTGATCTTCGGCTTTCTTGAAAAAAGGGAGCACGTCCTCCCAGTCCCAGCCCTGGTTCCCCATTTGCCGCCAGAGTTGAAAATCCTCTCGCTGTCCCCGGATATAGACAAGACCGTTGATCGCGCTGGATCCGCCGAGAACGCGCCCGCGAGGCCAAGATATCTGCCGCCCCTCAAGTTCCGGTTCCGGTTCTGTCTGGTAGCCCCAGTTGAATTTTTCATTGAAAATCGTTCGGTAATAGCCGACGGGAATATGCAGCCACGGATTGTGATCGCGCCCCCCGGCTTCCAGCAAAAGCACCCGATGGGCTGGATCTTCGGTGAGACGATTCGCGAGAGCGCAGCCGGCCGAGCCGGCGCCGATCACGATAAAGTCATACCTATCCACCATACGAGCCGCATTCTCCAAGCGCCTCCAGCCTATGATCGATCCCACCGTCCCTCGATCAGGGACGTGAACCAATACGGCGCCAAATCAAAGCAACGTCCCTGGCTTCGTCAGCATTGTTGCCATGCCATACGCAAAAAGCACAGCTTTTATTGGGTGATCCGTTTCTGTTGGGCAGCATCTCAACCTATGGCTCAACGACGATGCCGGAACACTTCGAGGAGGGGGCTTTGGCGCTGGGAGAGGGGGACGAACCACTGACCTGTTTCAGGCGGCCCGGCATGAGGCATTGCTCGATTTGATGGCTTGCAACCAAAGCGGCAACAGCGCATACAGTCTGTTCATGGCAATCCATGAGCTCCCCAAGGTATTTTCGCCGCGGCATTTGCTCGGTATCGAAGGCCTGTCGCCTTTCGAGATCGGCTTTCTGCTGGATCGGGCCGATAAGTTCGTTGACCACGGACGGCGTGCCAATAAGAAGCTCGACTACATGCGGGGCCTGACTCAGATCAATCTCTTTTTCGAGAGCTCGACCCGGACGCGCACGTCTTTCGAGCTGGCTGGAAAACGCTTGGGCGCCGATGTGGTCAACATGACCATAGCCAGCTCGTCGATCAAAAAAGGTGAGACGCTGATCGATACCGCCATGACCTTGAACGCCATGCATCCCGACGTTCTGGTGGCTCGCCATCACGACAGCGGTGCCGTAGCACTATTGGCGCATCACGTGAACTGTGCCGTGATCAATGCCGGTGACGGAAGCCATGAGCATCCGACCCAAGCACTCCTCGATGCCTTAACGATCCGTCGTCGAAAAGGGCGGATCGAAGGGCTCCTCGTGGCGATTTGCGGGGACGTCCTGCACAGCCGCGTCGCGCGCTCGAACATTATCCTGTTAAGCGCCATGGGCGCTCGCATACGCGTGGTGGCGCCCAGAACCCTATTGCCGAGTTCGATCGAAGCCTATGGCGTCGATGTCTGCCACGACATGCAAACCGGGCTGGCGGACGCTGATATCGTGATGATGCTGCGCCTGCAAACGGAGAGGATGCAGGGAAGCTTCGTGCCTTCCGTTCGTGAATATTTCCACCTCTTCGGCCTGACCTACGAGAAGCTTGGTGCTGCCAAGCCCGATGCCCTGATCATGCATCCAGGTCCGACCAACCGGGGTGTCGAGATCGATGGCACGGTAGCGGACGATATCCATAGAAGCGCTATCCTCGATCAAGTTGAGCTGGGCGTTGCCGTCCGCATGGCCTGTCTCGATGTCCTTACCGAAGGTTTGAGGTCAGCGGCATGAGCGGGCGGCTTCTGATCGAGAATGCCCGTATCCTCGATCCGGCAAGCGATTTGGACCAGCCAGGCGGCCTGGTCGTTGAGGACCGGCTGATCGTGGATTTAGGGCCGCATCTCGCGTCCGGCCACCAGGTAGCCGATGCAAAGATCATCGATGCCGGTGGTTTGTGCCTAGCACCTGGCTTGGTCGATATGAGGGTCTCGTTCGGGGAGCCTGGTGCCGAGCACAAGGAGACGTTCGAGAGCGGCACGCGTGCAGCTGCGGCTGGCGGGGTTACGAGTCTGGCCTGTTTGCCTGATACCGAGCCGGCGATCGACGATCCGGCCATGGTCGAATTCATCGCAAGGCGTGCCCGCCAGCAAAAACAGGTTAAAGTCTATCCCTATGGAGCGATCACGCAGCGATGCGAGGGCAGGCAGCTGGCTGAAATGGCCTTGCTGCGACTCGCTGGCGCCGTCGGCTTTACAGATGGTCGTCGACCGGTAACGGATAGCCTGGTCATGCGACGTGCGATGGCCTATGCAAGCGCGTTGGGTGGCCGGGTGCTGCAGTATCCGGAAGACACGTCTCTTGCCGAAAATGGCGTCATGAACGAAGGAGAAATGGCGACCCGCCTTGGCCTCGCCGGCATTCCTCATGAAGCCGAAGTGATCATGGTGGAACGTGATATCCGTCTCTGCGAGGCAACGGGCTGTGCCTTCCATGTCGGTCCGATTTCCACAAGGACAGCGGTCAACACGATACGTCGGGCCAAGGCGAAAGGACTGCCCATTACAGCAGGGGTTTCACCTGTACACGTCGTTCTCAATGAATTGGCGGTCGAGGGGTACCGAACCTTTGCCAAAGTCAAGCCGCCGCTGCGTGCCGAAGCCGATCGCCTGGCGGTCATCGAAGGGTTGGTAGACGGCACGATCGATGTTATCGCGAGCGATCATTGTCCGCAGGATCAGGATTCCAAGCGACTACCCTTTACCCAGGCCGAATTCGGCGCGGTCGGTCTCGAAACCCTGCTTCCGATATCGTTGAGCCTCGTTCATGAAGGCAGTCTGGGTTTGCTCGACGTCCTGAGAAAACTAACCTCAACACCGGCAGAATTGCTCGGTCTTGATGCCGGGCGCCTGTTGAAGGGAGCACCTGCAGACATCATTCTTTTCGATCCGGACAGCCCCAGACGGCTGCGGATCGAAGATTTGATCAGCCTTTCCAAAAATACACCCTTCGAAGGACATTTGGTGCAAGGCAAGGTCCATCTGACGCTGGTCGATGGACGGATCATCTTCAATGACGGGCTTCCTTCGACATGAAACTTGTTCGGCGTCGGTCACGTCTCCTCGTCCTGTAGGAAGTGATCCAGTCGATCGAGAGCTTGCTCCAGAAGCGGTGTCGCTGAGGCGAAGCAAAGGCGAAGATGATCATCATACGCCATGCCGAATCCGGCGCCTGGCGCCAACCCGACACCGGTTTTTTCCAATAGGCTGCTGGCGAAGCGGAGGCTGCTGTCCATGCCATCGACCCTAAAGAATGCATAGAAGGCGGCTTCGGGCTCGGGCAAATGCACGCGCGGAATGGCATCAAGGCGTTCGGTCACCAGTTTTCGGGCCTTACGGTAGTGGTTGACGGTTTCGGCAAGAAAGGGTTCGCCATGGTGGACAGCTTCAATGCCGGCTCTCTGAACGAAGCCCGGCGGCCCGGCAATGTTGAACTCAGTCAGTTTTTCAAGCGTCCGGCCGAGCATGGAAGGGGCGATGATCCAGCCGAGGCGCCAGCCGGTCATGGCCCAGCTCTTGGAAAAGCTGTTAACCACGATCAGCGGGTCGTCGGGTTCGGCCACTTCGAGGAATGACGGTGCTGCCGGACGGTCAAAGACGATCCGAGTATAAACCTCGTCGCTGATGATCCAAAGACCGCGATCACGTGCAAAGGCCAGCAAGCTGCGCATTTGCGTGTGATTCATCGTCCAACCGGTTGGGTTGTTGGGTGAATTGATCAGGATGACCCGTGTCCGCTGGCCACAGCTGTCGATAAGCTGATCCAGGTCAAGCCGCCAGCCGGCGTGGTCGGCGATAAGGGGGACTGTCCGTACGACGCCGTTTAAAATTTCCGGCACGGCGGGCAGATTGGGCCAAAGGGGGGCTGTCGTGACGACGTCATCGCCGGGATCGATCAGGCATTGCATGGCGAGCATGACGGCATTCATGCCGGATGCCGTCACCGTGACGTGATCGTCGCTGATTGACGTCCCGTAAAGCGAGTTGGTGTAGTTCTTCAAGGCAGTCTGCAGAGCAGGAAGGCCGCGGTTTGCCTGATAGAACGTGTCGCCTTCTGCGAGTGCGCGGCATGCCGCCTCGCAGATGAAAGTGGGCGTAGGCACTGTGGGTTCGCCGAACCAAAGAGGAATGACGCCTTCCTGACCCATCCCGGCATGGGCGACTTCACGGATCAGGGACGTTGGAATGTGATCCAACGATGGTCTGAGTAGCGGGGGGACTGATGAGGCCGATCCTGTCATTTGGGCGGTTTCCGGCAAAATGTTCCCGATCGGCAGGCCGTGTCAGCTTTCGCGCTCAAAAGCAACGAGACGGCATTTTTGACCCGACGTTCTCGTGCTATGGAATCCCGGTAGCATTGGTGACAAGCGGTATAGCGTCTCATGATTGATCCTCTCGGCGGCCCTGCCTTCTGGTGGCCCTTCATTTTGGGTTTCCTGGTCTTCTATCTGATCGGGTCCATTCCCTTCGGCTTAATCCTTACCCGGCTCTATGGTGCCGGCGACCTGCGCTCGATCGGCTCCGGCAATATCGGCGCCACCAATGTGCTCCGTACCGGGCGAAAAGGCCTGGCGCTCGCGACGCTGCTCCTCGATGGCCTCAAAGGCGCCGTTCCGGTCTGGCTTGCCGGACGATATCTTGGTCCTGACATGGCAATTGTGGCAGCTCTTGGCACCGTGCTGGGGCATTGCTTTCCCATATGGCTAAGATTCCAAGGGGGGAAAGGGGTTGCCACCGCGGCGGGGGCGATCCTGACCCTGTCACCGATACCGGCTCTGCTCGCTCTCCTGCTCTTCGTCATCATTGTCTGGGTTACGAGATACGTGTCCCTCGGGTCAGTACTGGCCGCCATTGCCGTCGCACCACTCGCGTATGTCTTTGGCCAGGTTCAAGCCGCAGAACTCTATATCCTGCTCGCCATCATCGTCGTGATCAAACATCAGGCCAATATCCGTCGTCTTCTTGCTGGCGATGAGTCCAAGGTGAGCTTCGGAAAATCCTCTCCACCAGAGAAAGTCTGATTTAATAAACAACCATTAATTGAATGTTAACGTTGTCGATGCCATGTTTGCGATCATGGTTGATCGACTTACCCTGACCGAACGCCTCGATTGGTTGCAGCTCGCAAGATCGGGTGGTGTCGGCCCGAAGACTTTCTACCGGCTGCTGCATCGCTTCGGCAGTGCTCGTCGTGCTTTTGAGGAACTGCCCCGCCTGACACGAGAGACGGGCGGGCAAGAAAGGCCCCGTTGCCGGCGAGAGGACGCCGAGGCTGAGCTCGATGCTCTGCAGGCCACGGGCTGTCATTTGGTTGCCCATGGTGAAGCTGATTACCCCAAAGCCCTGGGTGAGATCCATGACCCGCCGCCGCTGCTGACGGTGCGCGGGGATCTGAAAGCGGTGCTGGCTTCTTCGGTCGCGATTGTCGGCGCACGCAATGCCACCGCAAATGGACGTCTCCTGGCAAAAACATTTGCTGAGGACCTCGCGGGCAAGGGTCTGACAATTATGTCGGGCCTTGCGCGAGGTATCGATACCGCAGCTCATCAGGGCGCTCTTGCCGCCGGTGGGCGTACCGTTGCCGTGATCGCTTCCGGTGTCGACATCGCCTATCCCGGCGAAAACGCTGACTTGATGCACGCCATTGCCGAAACGGGCGCCGTGGTTTCCGAGCGCCCGCTTGGCAGTGCGCCTCAAGCGCGCCATTTTCCGAGGCGAAATCGGCTGATTTCCGGCCTCTCACGCGGCGTGGTCGTTGTCGAAGCCGCACCAAAGTCTGGTTCGTTGATCACTGCCAGAATGGCTGGTGAACAAGGGCGGGAGGTCATGGCGGTTCCGGGAAGCCCGCTTGATGCGAGGCATCGGGGGACCAACCAGCTCATCCGTGATGGCGCGGCTCTGATCGAGACCGCTGGCGATGTTCTCGATATCATCGGTAATCTGGCCTTGGATGAGCCTCTGTCATTATTCAGCCATGCACCTCCGGAGAAGCGGAGAAGCGCCTTTTCGCACACCGGCGAGAGCAGCGGGGACGATGGGCGTGATGTCCGCCTCAAGCAAACTGGCAATCAGTCCGAAGCTTTATCACCTTCCTCCCCCGCTCCGATCATTTCGACAGCGGATGGAGAACCCTTGCTCAAAAGAGTATGTGAACGGCTCGGAACGGAGCCACTCCCAGTTGACGAACTGATCCGGCAGTGCCATGCAAACAGTGCTGAAATACAGCATACGCTCATTGAGTTGGAGCTCGAAGGCCGCATCCTACGGCACGCTGGAAATAGAGTTTCCCTTGCAACTTCGTAACATCGCCAACATATGAGAGCTGTTTGGATTTGGGTTATGGATAGTGTCGGGGCGTTGCCGCCAAGGGTGCCGTCTCTCATGTCAACACGGGCAGGATCGTCTTAGTTCTATGGACGTCGTCGTCGTCGAATCTCCCACGAAGGCCAAGACCATCAACAAGTATCTGGGGTCTGGCTACAAGGTGCTCTCCAGCTATGGGCATGTCCGAGACCTACCCGAAAAGGATGGGTCGGTGATCCCGGACGAAGACTTCCGGATCATTTACGAGCCCCTGGCCGACAAGAAGCAGCGGATCGCCGATATTGCGAAGGCCGTCAAAGATGCGCAGCATCTCTATCTCGCAACCGACCCTGATCGCGAAGGTGAGGCCATCTCCTGGCATCTCCTGGCTGCGCTGAAAGAGCAGAACGCCATCAAAGACATCGATGTCAAACGGGTCGTCTTTCATGAGATCACCAAGGGTGCGGTTCTCGAAGCCATGCAGCACCCGCGGGATTTGGACGAGGGGCTGATCGACGCCTATCAGGCACGTCGCGCTCTCGACTATCTGGTTGGATTCACGCTCTCCCCGGTTCTCTGGCGCAAACTTCAGGGGTCGAGATCGGCAGGGCGCGTGCAGTCGGTTGCTCTCAGGCTCATCTGTGAGCGGGAGACTGAAATCGAGGCCTTCAAGCCGACGGAATATTGGAGCCTCGCGACCGAATTCACGACTCCCAAAGGCGATAAATTCAAAGCCCGGCTCAATCGCTTGGACGGCAAGAAGCTGGACAAGTTCGATATAGGCAACGAGGTCGATGCCAAGCGTGCGGTTGCGCTGATCGAAGCCGAGGACTTCAAGGTCCAAAGCATTGAAAAGAAGAAGGCACAGCGTCATCCGTCGCCGCCATTTTCAACATCGACACTACAGCAGGAAGCGGCCCGAAAATTGGGCTTCGGCACCGACCGGACCATGCGGACGGCACAAAGGCTGTTCGAAGGTATAACACTGGACGGTGAGACGGTCGGTCTTATTACTTATATGCGAACCGACAGCGTCCAGCTTTCCAATGATGCCCTGGCAGCATGCCGCGATCAGATCAAGGCGAACTACGGCGATCCGTTCCTGCCTTCGAAGCCGCGCACATTCAAAACCAAGACCAAGAATGCGCAGGAAGCTCACGAAGCGATCCGCCCGACGGATCTTGGTCACACGCCTGACAAGATCGGCCGATTCCTCGACGACGATCAGCGCCGGCTCTACGATCTGATCTGGAAGCGCACCATGGCGAGCCAGATGAGCAGTGCGCAGCTGGATCGCGTGGTTGCCGAGCTGACTTCGGCTGATGACAAGGTCGGATTTCGCGCCAATGGATCGACGGTTACCTTTCCAGGCTTTCTGAAAATTTACCAGGAAGGCCGTGATGATCCGTCTCAGGACGACGATGATGCGGATGGCTTGCTGCCGCCTATGGCGCCCAACGATCCCTTAGCCCGGGGTGCTATCGAGCCGAAGCAGCATTTCACGGAGCCTCCCCCTCGTTATTCCGAAGCGAGCTTGGTCAAGAAGCTGGAAGAGCTCGGGATCGGCCGGCCATCGACTTATGCCAGCATCATTTCAGTGCTCCAGAATCGGAACTATGTCCGGCTGGAAAGCCGTCGCTTCATCCCGGAAGACCGAGGCCGTCTGGTGACGGCGTTTCTCACCGCCTTCTTCGATCAGTATGTTCAGCCGGATTTCACGGCGCTTCTCGAGAACAGGCTGGATGAAGTCGCTTCCGGATCGCTTGCGTGGAAGTCTGTCTTGCGGGATTTTTGGGATCCGTTCCACAATGTCGTGGATGAGGTCAAGGAGCGCCGCGTCGCTGAGGTGATCGATGCGCTGAATGACCTCCTTGCTCCGCGTTTGTTCCCGCCTAGGCCCGATGGCAGTGACCCGCGTACTTGCCAGCTTTGCGACGATGGCCAGCTTAGCTTGAAGCTGGGTCGCTATGGCGCCTTTGTTGGTTGCTCGAACTATCCGGACTGCCGTTTCACGCGAAAACTCGATGCAGATCCGAACCAGCCAACGCCTGAAGAGCAAAAGGAGCGCATTGTCGGGGTCGATCCGATCACCAGCGAGGAAGTTATTTTGAAGCATGGGCCTTATGGGCCTTATGTTCAAAGAGGAACTGGCGATGATTTGAAACGATCGTCGCTTGCCCCGAATATGACCCCTGCTGAGCTCACGCTGGAACAGGCTCTGCTGCTTCTGGCCCTGCCGCGCGAGATCGGCAAGCATCCGGAGACCGGTAAACCGATTGAAGCGGGCATCAACCGCTATGGTCCCTACATTAAACATGATCGTTTTGTGCGTCTGGATGCTGAAGATGATGTGCTGACGATTGGGATGAATAGGGCTATCTCGCTGATCGCCGAAGCGGCAACCAAAGCGAGGCCGGCTCAAAAGGTGCTGCGCGAACTCGGTGAGCACCCGGAAGACCAAAAGCCTGTAACCCTGCATGAGGGGCGTTTCGGGCCTTATGTGAAACATGGCAAGATCAATGCCAGCTTGCCCAAAGGCGAGGAACCGGATCGTTTGACGATGGAGGCCGCTGTAGCGCTGCTTGCCGCGAAGGCGGCAAAAGGTGGTGCGAAAAAGGGTGGCAAACGTACGGTCAAGAAAAAAGCAAGCAAGGCCAAGGGCGCCAAATCCTGAACCCGCGCTCGGAAAAACAGCGGGCATCGCCAGCTGGTGATGCCGATAGTGCGTTACCGTCCAGAGACGATTTGCTTCGCTATATCGCCGAAGCACCGGGAGAAGTGACGAAAAGGGATCTGGCTCGGGCTTTCAAGCTAAAAGGGCAAGAGCGGGCAGAGCTTCGCGCCATGATCCGTGATCTGCAGGAAGAAGGTCTGCTCATACGCGGCCATAAGCGCAGAATGCGAGAGCCGGGGCGGTTGCCGGGCGTTGCCGTTGTTGAAGTCGTCACGATCGACGAGGATGGCGAATTGATTGCAGAGCCGGCCTCGAAAAGCTCCAGTCACCAGGAAAACAAGCCTCATATTCTTCTCAGTTCTTCCGGCCGTGGCCGGGCGCCGGAAATCGGTGATCACGTTCTTGCCCGGCTGACGTTCATCAACGGGCGGTCCTATCAGGGGCAGATCATCAAGATTCTGCCCAGACCGCCGAAACGTGTCGTTGGTGTCCTCGATCAGACACGGGAAGGTCTCTTCGTTCGGCCTCTTGATCGAAGAGCGGGCCGAGAAATCAAGCTGCCGCGAGAACTGGCGTGTGACGCGAAGCCAGGTGAGCTTGTGGTCGTGGAAGACGTGAGCGGGCCAAGGCTCGGCTCCGGGTCGATAAGGGTCAGCAAGCGGCTCGGTCATGCTGACGATGCCGGTGCAGTGTCGCTCCTGGCAGCCTACCACCATGATCTCAGAACCGAGTTCCCGGCAGAGGCTCTCGATGCTGCCGATAAGGCAACATCGGCGCCCCTCAACAAGCGCGCGGATCTTCGATCGCTACCCCTGGTCACGATTGATGGCAGTGACGCCCGTGACTTCGATGATGCGGTTTTTGCCAAGTCGGATGATCATCCCGACAACCCGGGAGGTTGGCAGATCACGGTGGCGATCGCCGATGTTGCTCACTATGTCCGGGCCGGCGACCCCCTGGATCTCGAAGCCCGGGAGCGGGGAAATTCCACCTATTTCCCTGATCGTGTCCTGCCAATGCTGCCGGAAGCTCTCTCCAACGGTCTGTGCTCGCTTCGTCCTGACGAAGACCGAGCTTGCCTTGCCGTCCATATCTGGCTGGACAAGCGGGGCAAGAAGCGCCGCCATCGCTTTGAGCGCGGTATGATGCGATCCGTTGCGCGGCTAACCTATGATCAAGTCCAAGCCGCGAAGGACGGTCTGCCGGACGGTCAAACAGCGCCATTGCTCGAAACCGTTATCGAGCCTCTCTACGGTGCTTTTGCCGCGCTTCTCCATGCCCGCAGTAAACGAGGAACGCTCGATCTCGACCTGCCGGAGCTGCAGATCGTTCTGGATGACCAGCGCAGGCCTGCCGCCATTGGCAAGGCTTTGCGCCTCGATGCTCACCGATTGATCGAAGAATTTATGATTATCGCCAACGTTGCGGCTGCGGAATCCTTGGAGAAGAAGGCAACACCTTGTTTGTACCGGGTGCATGACAAGCCGGATCAGGCGAAGCTGGAAGGCCTTGGCCAGTTCTTGAAGAGCCTTGGTGTCATCCAGCGAAGTGTGCTGAGCGGCAAGCCCAAAGACCTTGCTCAACTATTGGACAAGACCCGCGATCACCCCCTGAGTTCGCTGGTGAGCAACCTCTTGCTTCGTGCCCAGAGCCAGGCTGTGTATTCACCCCACAACATTGGTCACTATGGCCTCAATCTTACCCGTTATGCGCATTTCACCTCGCCGATAAGACGCTATGCTGACCTCATTGTTCACCGCGGTTTGATCCGGGCATTGAACCTTGGTGGCGATGGTCTGGCGGATGACATCGATCCTGACAGCTTCCAAGAAATGGGCGCCCATATCTCCCGCCGGGAGCGACGCTCGATGGAAGCTGAGCGCGGCGCTAAAGATCGGTTTGTGGCGTTGTTGATGGCGGAACGGGTCGGGAGTGTTTTTGCCGGCAGGATTACCAGTGTTCACCGCTTCGGCCTCTTCGTCCAGCTTACCGAAAGCCTGGCGGATCTGCTGATACCCATTTCCACATTGAGCGGATATCGGCTGGATCATGACGCCGGCAGCCATGCCTTGCTTGATCGCCGCGCCGGCTCGGTCTGGTCGCTTGGTGACCAGGTCGAGGTTGAACTTACCGAGGTCGATACAGCGATGGGGCGTCTTGGCGGTCGCTTGGTGACGCACACCCAAGGTCCAGGTGCCCGTGCGATGCTTAAAGGGCGAGGGCAGCGCTCCACATCCGGGAAGC
Organism: Geminicoccaceae bacterium; assembly: GCA_965204405.1. GTDB lineage: Bacteria > Pseudomonadota > Alphaproteobacteria > Geminicoccales > Geminicoccaceae > JANQPX01. Next base: position 1,141,898 of record CBDBEN010000004.1, on the reverse strand, counting down.
GGGGTCGCAGGCGCTAGAGCAACTCCAGATCAGATTCCATCTTGCCTCCCTTCCCAGTGGTCCCTTCATCCCATAACATCCGGTATGCTCCCGGAATTCCCGCAAAGGGCATTGGGCTGGTGTGGATCTATCTGATCTGACATTGCCATAAACTTCTCTGATGGCCGATCTCAAATGAGCAGGCTGCGGTAGTGACGGACATGGATGAACGGTCCTTAGCGCCATTCAAGCCCTTGGTCGAACGCCTGCCGTCACGCTGGCGGAGCTTGCTGGTGGTCTTGATCAGCTCGACCGTGACGGGGGCGACGCTTTCCTTCAGCTTTCCTCTTTTGAGCCTTGTTCTGGAACGGCAGCAAGTCTCAGCTGATATGATCGGGTTGAGTGCCGCCAGCAACAGCGCCGCGATATTCTTGATGGCGCCCTGGCTGCCGCAATTGATCAATCGCTTGGGGTACATCCGCAGCATCGCGCTCGGTCAAACAATCTGTATCTTCTGCTTCTTGCTGCTGCCTTTCAACGTCGCTCTCATTCCTTGGCTCGTTCTACGATTTATCCTTGGCCTGGGCACGGTATTGACCTGGGTGGCAACGGAGGTCGCGGTCAATGCGCTTGCTGAAGACAAACAACGCGGACGCATCATGGGATTGTATGCAACCGTTTTCTGTCTTGGCTATGCAGCGGGGCCTTCCCTCATTGCACTGATCGGAAGTGCGGGCTTTATTCCATTCTTTGTTGCCATCGGGCTTTTGATACTGAGCCTGGCACCTCTTCCGCTGGCCAGGCCGGTCGACATGACGACTGGCCAAGCAAACCGGTCGAGCCTGATCCGGATCTGGTCTTTGGCCCCACGACCTCTCCTTGCAATTTTGGCGTTTGGATTTGTGGAGATGACCTGCCTGTCCTTCATGCCGCTCTACGGATTGGATATCGGGCATAGCGAAGTTGGAGCCATGCTATTGCTTACAGCACTCATCGCCGGAAACATTATCTTTCAGCTACCGATCGGTTGGCTTTCGGATCGTTGGTCCCGGCAAAAAATGCTGACTAGCTGTGCGCTTATTGCACTGATTGGCCTTGTTTTCTGGCCCTTTGCCATGGCCGATGTTTTCCTTGCCTGGCCGGTGCTGTTGATACAAGGAGGGGCGCTGGGCGGGCTCTACACAGTAAGTCTGACCCTGATCGGGCAGCATTTTCGAGGCCATGACATCGCTGTTGCCAACACGGCATTGGTGTTGATGTACCAGATCGGTGCGGTTCTCGGGCCGGTTTTCGCTGGATGGTCGATGTCAACCCTTGGTATCGCAGCGCTGCCCGCAGCTTTGAGCCTGACCTTGTTCGCCTATCTGTCGGTCATAGCGCTTTCGGCGTGGCGAAGCAGATCATAGCCTCTTGATACGCACTCATATTCATCCCGCTCATTCCATCGGAGGCCCGAACGCCCCGTTGAAGCGTCCGGGAGTCCTTGACAGAACGAAAGCGCCACTTATGTTGCGGGGTTGATAGCGATTCGTTTCGAAGGGCGAAGGCCATGGCCAAATCCAACACAGTTCTGATCAAACTCGTTAGCTCGGCGGGCACGGGGACGTATTACACGACCAAGAAGAATCCCAGGAATACCACTGAGAAGCTGGTCCTGAAAAAATATGATCCCAAGATTCGCAAGCATGTCGAGTTTAAGGAAGCCAAGATTAAATAGTCCATCGGACACGCTTATCGATCAGGAAGGGCCGCCATGCGGCCTTTTTTCTTGCTTGTAATTCAACCTATGCGATATTTATTCACAGATAATTAACCAAAGAAGGGGTAGGTAAACCGGGTAGACCGACAACCCGACAATGTACCGATGCCATTGGAGATTGATTGATGACGTCCTTCCAAACAAGTGCTTTGCGTCAGGCTGTTCGATCGGCGTCCAAGTGGCGGCCGCTTTCCTCCTTCTCCGTTCTGGCCTTGTCGGCGGTTGGTGTGCTTCTGCCTTTTCTTTCAGCCGTCGCAGAGGGCGAACGATTGGGCAATAGCCTGCCCGAGACGCCATTGATCCTGAAAGATGGCCGAATTGCACGTGTCTCCATCCATACGATCCCCTTTCCAAGGGAAACCGCAGCCTTGGCAACAACGACGGCCGTCGAGTTGAAGGCGTTCATGCAGACCATGGCGACGGACTGCTTTTTGACCGCGCAAGTCATCGGCCATGTCGATAAGGTGGAAACGAATGGAAGAGATACCGTTGACATCCATCGCCTAGCCCGCGCCCGCGCCGATACAATTCAGGAGTCGCTGGTTACCAGCGGGTTGCCGGCTGCATCGGTTGCCAGTGTTTGGGATTGGCAATTCATGGTCCAGGATGCCCGGGCAACTCTTTGGGTTTTCAGGCTGGTGGCGGGTGATGATTGTGAGGACAAGACTTTGTCCACGGCACGAAACGACCAGGTTGCCGCCCTTGAAAAAGCCGCTGCTCAGCAGAATACCGGACAACAGAGTGCCGAGCCGCTGGTCGCAGAATCCCAGCCGGTCCAGCAACGGGTCATCGCTGCGGCAAAGACCGCAGCTCCTGCCTTGGCCAAGCCCATGCCTACTTCAGTGTCCAAGCCTGGGAGTACCGCTGGAGATGGTCAGGCCGCGAAGCAGGCTTTGGCGCCGGCACCGAAAACGCCAGGTCCTATCGAGCTGACTGCTGCAACTGCGCCGGGGCCAAACGACAGTAAGAAGGGGCGGGTCACCATCGCTGATGGTGGTGCACTGGAAATTACCTTTGCGAGTAATAGCAGCTACTTTCCGCAGGGCTGGGGTGAGCCGCTTCGAGAATTCCTGGATCAGGTTGTCGAGGGGGAAAGCTATATCGTGCGGGTGCAAACGAGTGTCGATAATGCGGCTTCGGTTGCCGGCGCTTCGTCCGAAGACGAAGCTATCAAGTATAATCAATGGCTCGCTGAACGGCGCTTCGAGCGGGTTAAATCCTGGCTCTTGAAGAATACAGACTCCAGCACGCTCAAAATCGAACCCGAAATCGTCAATGACGGCTCAAGAAGGGTCACAGTCAAAATGAACCCTCTCGGCTAACATGGCCCCGGCAGCCTCCGATACGGCGATGCCGCGATCAGAAGCCTGAGAACTACTAACCGCTTCCAATTTACTCACGGAAGTTGATGGCAGGGCAGGTTGCAAATCGTGGCAATATTAGAAGCCCAGTCAGGCAGGCCCTTCGCGAAGGGCCTCCGCCACGCCGTCGAGGGTTTGGTCGATGGACGAAGTGTCGATACCGAGGTGGGTTACGGCACGCATTCTTCGTTCGCCCATGGCGCCGATACGAATGTTTCTTTGAAGAAGCCTTGCGGCCAGGGTGGAAGCGTTCGGGGATGAGGGAGATAAATCAAAGAAGATGATGTTGGTCTCGATCTCGGAAGGATCGAGGTCGATACCCGGCATCTCGGCGAGCCCTTCAGCAAGGCGCCGCGCATGAGCATGATCTTCGGCCAACCGGTCGACATGATGATCAAGTCCATAAAGGCAACCGGCGGCGATGATGCCTGCTTGCCGCATGGCGCCGCCCATCTGTTGCTTCAGGCGCCAGGCTTCATGGATGAAGTCCCTATCGCCTGCCAGCACCGCGCCAACCGGAGCGCCAAGGCCCTTTGAGAAGTCAAGCCAAAGGGAATCGAAGGCTTTGGCATAGTCATTTGCATCCACGCCGCTGGCAATTACGGCGTTCATCAGGCGTGCACCATCCATATGCATGACAAGCCCTGCTCCACGAGCAAGCTCGCTGATGTCCCGAATGGTCTGCAGAGGCCAGACTGAACCACCACCCCAGTTGCTGGTTTGCTCGATCGAAACCAAGCGGGATCTTGGCTCATAGCGTGATCCTGAGCGAATGGCGTTTCTTACCTGCTCCGCCGTGAATTGGCCTCGCTCGCCATCCAGGGGATGGAGCATCGCCAGGGCAAGGGCCGCGGGGCCACCGGCTTCAGCGATGATGCCGTGCGCCGTCCTGTCCAGGATGATTTCATCACCTGGCCGGCAATGCACACGATAGGCAATCTCATTGCACATCGTCCCGGAGGGCAGGTAAACGGCGGCTTCCTTGCCGAGCAAGCCAGCGACCCGTTCGCAAAGCGTATTCACGGTCGGATCGAGATCTGCTTGCTCATCCCCGACCTCAGCATTGGCCATGGCCTGTCGCATACCGGCTGTGGGCTGCGTCCGGGTATCGCTGTAAAGATCAATCATGCAGGTATCGGCTCACTTTTTTTCTGGCGTTCAAACGCGTCGGCACGCTTAAGTTCAGGCCGCATCCAGACGGCGGTATCGTGAAAGACCGCACCACCTTTGGGCGGGCCGGGATCGGCGCTGACCAGGGCATTGATGCCGATCCCTTCGATGAAGGCGTGATTTGGCCAGATGCTTTCAACAATGGCAACACCTGGTTGTTGACCATCGGCGATTTCGGCATGGAGAAGAACGGAACCCAGCTTGTTGCCGAGCCGGACGAGATCGCCAGCCTCGATACCGAGATCATCGGCATCATCGCGGTGGACGAGCACTGTCGGACGCGCTTCCTTGGCGATCGATGTCGGTGTTTCCGTGAAACTGGTATTCAGATAATGCCGAGCGGGCGCCGTGACCAACCGGATGGGATGCTCCTCAGTCGCCTGATCGATGATCTCCATATGGTCCGGCAGCGAAGGCATGATTTGATGATGAGGTCCATGGGCGCTCCAGTCGGGAGCAAGCTGAAATTTGCCGGTCTTCGTCGGAAAGCCGTTCAAATAATGCGCCGTATCCCGGTCGGGCATTGCATCCCAGCCGCCTGCGCGGTCAACCGTTTCGGCATCAGGCCAGCCGGAGCGTTTCAGCAGGTCTTCAATGAGTTCCCATTCGCTCATCTCAAAACCGGCATGCGCGGGCGCGTTCAGTCGTTTTGCCAGTCCGCTGATCACGGAATGATTGGCTCGACATTGCTGGTAGGGCTCGAAGAGCTTTTTCCCGATCTGGATCGATGTGTGACCGCCGGCCTGATAGATATCGTCATGTTCAAGGAACATGGTCGCCGGCAGCACGATATCCGCCATTCTCGCGGTCTCGGTCATGAATTGCTCGTGAACGCAGACGAAAAGATCATCCCGGGCAAACCCCTCATGAACCTTGTTGAGTTCCGGGGCGACGTCCATGGGGTTGGTGTTCTGGATGAGCAAGGCCGTAACCGGCGGGCCATCGCCGAGGTCGCGCCTGTCGCCGGTGAGAATGGGGCCGATGCGCGACTGATCGAGAATTCTGATCGACGGATCGATCAGATCCCGCCCCTCGATCAAGGTCTTGTCCCAGTGAAAGAGGTCTCGCTGGCTATAGAGCGCACCACCGCCTTCATATTGCCAAGCCCCCGTGACGATCGGCAGAGCGCTGGCTGCATGCATGTTGGCGGCACCATTGCGCGATCGGGTGAAGCCGTAGCCGAAGCGGATATAGGAGCGTTTGGTCTTGCCGATACAGAGCTGCGAAATTCTCGATGTCGTCGGCGCTAAGGCCGGTAACCTCCGCAGCCCAGGCGGGTGTTCGTGTTTCCAAGTGGGGTTCCAGCCGATCAACGCCATCGGCGTGGGCTGCGAGATAGTCCCGATCGGCGTAGCCATCCCGGAACAGCACATGCATCACCGCGCAGGCCAAAGCTCCGTCTGTGCCGGGGCGAAGGGCCAGGTGGATGTCGGCTTGTGCCGCCGTGCCGGTGCGGTACGGGTCGACCACGACCAGTTTCGCCCCACTTTGTTTGCGTGCCCGAGAAACATGGGTCATCACATTGACCTGCGTGGAGACCGGATTGCCTCCCCAGATAACCACGAGCTCGGACGCGGCCATCTCCGTGGCGTCGGTACCCCAGCACTGGCCATAGCCTGCATGCCATCCGACTTCGGAAAGCGTCGTGCAGATCGTTGCATGCCAGCCGGAGTAACGCATGGCATGGCGAAGCCGCTGGATCCCATCCCGCTGCACCAGGCCCATAGTGCCGGCGAAGAAATAGGGCCAGACAGTCTCGCTGCCATAGCGGTCCGCTGCCTTCGTGAATTCGTCGGCGACGATATCCAGAGCATCGTCCCAGGAAATTGGTGCGAAGCTGCCCGAGCCTTTGGGACCTGTCCGGCGAAGAGGTTGACCAAGCCGGTCAGGATGGTGAAAACGTTCGGCGTAGCGCGCTACCTTCGCGCAGATGACGCCAGCAGTATTGGCATTGCGGTGCGAGCCACGCACCTTGCCGAGACGTCCGCCCGCCAATCGTTCGATCTCAAGCGCGCAGGCACTCGGACAGTCATGGGGACAGACGGACGGTAGCGTATCTCTGCTCATCCCAGCCTCCTCCTCCCGGCATTCGAGCACTGAACGCGGGGAATGACGACATCGATTGATGCTCGCCTTCAGGCCTTTCTGCGTCAAGGTCAAGCGGTGAAAATGGGAGAACTGCAGGCCAATTCGCCGTCTGACAATGCATAAGTGAAAAAGTATCGCGTCTTCTGCATCTGTGACCGAATTACACTGTTTCTGGAGAAATTACCCGACCGGAAGGACCCGGCAGGGGCTCTGCCATTGAAAAAAAACACCGTGTGACCTACGTCTAAAAAACACAGTGTAATCTACGGATTTACGCTCAACAGTTTTGGGAGCGTCTGATGAAGCGTTCGGCAATCACTTGCGGTCTCCTCACATCACTCATCCCCTTTGCTCTGTCGTCCGGCAGCGCTTCGGCGCAAAGTGTCGGCGATCTTTATTGGGGCGTGTTCGGTGGCGCTCAGTTCTATAATGACAATGAGATTCAGGGCGCGGATCTGGAATTTGATCCCGGCTACACGGTGGGTGGTCAGTTGGGCTACATTTTCGGCTCAGTTCGTGCCGAAGCCGAGATTGGATATAATGAAGCCGACGTCGATGGGGTTAGGGGTGGCGATACGATTGAGGCCATACGTGGCACCGGCGGCCTCTATTTTGATTTCATCGGCTTTACCCAGTCCAATATCCTCCCCTATGTCGGTGGTGGATTTGGCTTCGCCGGCGTTGAGCTCGGTGACGAACGCGACACGGCGCTGACAGCCCATGGCGAAGCCGGTGTATCTTTCGCGGCCGCCGATAATTTTGATGTCGTCTTTTCCTACCGATTTGAATGGTACGACGCCGACGTTGGAACCGATGACGATATCACGGCCCATCAGATCAGGGCTGGAATACGTTTCTTCCAGTATTAGCGGTGCGACTTCGTTAGATAGATCCCCGAAGGCTCGGGCGCGGCATTTCCTGGCAAGTACTTCAGTATGAAGTGGCCATGTGTCAAACATCGTCTTGCTTGGGAACTTTCAGCGCCCAGAGCAAGGCAAAGCCGGCTACGAAAAACAAGAGAATCGTGGCTATGCCTGCGCGCTGACTATCAGCCCATAAGGTGACGCTGCCCACGATGAATGGGCCCAGGAAGGCCGTGACCTTGCCCGAGAGAGCATAGAGACCGAACATTTCAGCTTGCTGTGCCGGCGGGGCTAGCTTGGCCATCAAGGTTCGGCTTGCGGCCTGGGTCGGGCCGACAAACACGCCGAGCAAACCTCCAATGACCCAGAAGATCGTGACGTTCTCGACAAGAATGGCCGCGGTGCTGCAAAGAAGGAGGCCTGCCAGCGCGATGAGGATAACCGGCTTCGGTCCCAGGTGATCGTCGGCCCAGGCAAAGGCGAAAGCTCCCAGACCTGCGGTGATGTTCAAAAGAATGCCGAATGTGATCACATCGGCCAGTTCGAACCCGAAAGTGCCCGCGGCATAGATCCCGCCGAAGGCAAAGAGCGTATTCAGCCCATCGATATAGAGCATGCGTGCAAGCAGAAAATGAACGATCGTCCGATGATTTCCGAGATGGGTGACGGTTCTTCGAAGCTGAGCTAGCCCCTCTCGGATTGCAAGGCTTGCCGGTAGGCCGCCCGCCGGCTTGTCAGGTGTCAGAAGAAAGAGCGGCAGGCTGAAAACGGCGAGCCAAAGGGCAACCAGCGGCCCGGTCGCCCGTACGTGCTCGGCGCTTTCCTTGTCCAGGCCGAAGAGCGGCGTGTCGGTCTGTACGAAGCCGAAGAGGGCGACGATCAGGCAGCAAAGTCCGCCGACATAGCCAAGTCCCCAAGCCCAGCCTGAAAGCCGCCCGATGCGATCTGCCGGTGCAAGATCGTTGAGCATCCCATTATAGAAGATGCCGGCCATCTCGAGCCCGAGATTGGCGATGACCACGGTTATGAGCGCATAGAGAACCCACGCGGGATCAGGCTCGGCAAACCAGAGAAGGCCGGTCGCCGCCACACAGAGCCAGGTAAACACCAAAATCCAGGGTTTTCTGGGGCCGCCCCGGTCGGCGATCGCTCCGAGGATCGGGCCGAGAACGGCACCGATCATTCCGCTGATCGCTAGAGCCCAGCCCCATTGGGCCGTGCCGGTCACTGCATCTGTGGCGATCCCCTGGCTGAAATAGGTTGCAAAAACGAACGTAACGATGACCGCTGCAAAGGCGGAGTTGGCCCAGTCGTAAAGCGCCCAGGCGACCCGTCCTGAAGCCGTGACATCCACCGGACTAATCGGCCTTGCGGCCAAAGGACTGTGGCTCAACCTATCGTCACTCCCCTAAATGGTTGTTGCCCACCCGCCGACGTCACCATATCTATCGTCAGCGCCGTTCGGCCACGTTAGGTATAGGGGGCGATTTTTCAAAAGGCACGTCCTCAAAGCCGTGACCTGGCGATGACAAGATGATGAGAGGAAGAGGCAATGGCTGCAGAAACTCCGATCTGCAACTTCGGCGAACCGGCAAAGCCGTTCGAGCTCCTGGCGACCGACGGCCGGCGCTACGGTCTTCAGGACGTGCGCGGCCCCAAGGGCCTCTTGGTCATGTTCATCTGCAATCACTGTCCATATGTCAAATCCGTGCTTGATCGCATCGTTCGAGATGTCAAGGATCTCGAAGCCAGCGGGATAAGGGCCGTGGCCATCATGTCGAACGACACGGTGACCTATCCCGACGACAGCTTCGAGAACATGCAGGCGCTGGTGAAAGCGAAGGGGCTTCCCTTCCCTTATCTCTTCGATGAGACCCAAGAGGTTGCGCATGCCTTCGGCGCTATCTGCACCCCGGATTTTTTCGGCTACAACGCGGACTTGGAACTTCAGTACCGAGGTCGTCTTGATGCGTCGAAAACCACACCCGTCCCCAATGCCGTGCGGGAGCTTTATGATGCGATGGTCCAGGTCGCCGAAACGGGCAAAGGCCCCGCGCATCAGATTCCGAGCATGGGATGCTCGATCAAGTGGAAGGCTGCCTAGTCGTGATTGCAATGTGGGAGTCTCGGCGATGCACTACGAACCTTGGCCGTGTCCCTTCGAGCTCAGGCGATAGAGGCGGGAGACAAATGCTGCGGACATTCCCCTAGACGGCCATGGCTTATGCAAGCTTGCGCGAGTTCATCGATCGGCTGGAGGAAGCCGGCCGTCTGGTTCGGGTGACGGCCCCGGTTTCGCCCAAGCTCGAAATCACCGAAATCCATACCCGCCTGCTCGCGGAAGACGGCCCTGCCGTGCTGTTCGAGACTGTCGAAGGCAGCGGCATGCCGTTGCTCGCCAATCTGTTCGGCACGGTGGAACGGGTTGCCTGGGGCATGAACCGAGAGCCTGCCGGGCTCCGCGAGCTTGGCGAGATGCTGGCCTTTTTCAAGCAGCCGGAACCGCCCGGCGGTTTTCGTGAGGCGATGGAGATGGCGCCTTTGGTCAAGGCTGCGCTGTCGATGCGCCCGAAGAACGTCCGGCAGGCGGCCTGTCAGGAGGTGGTTCTGACGGGCGACGATATCGACCTCGGACTGCTGCCGATCCAGACATGCTGGCCGGGTGAGCCTGCCCCTCTGATCACCTGGCCGCTGGTCGTGACCAAAGGCCCTGGTGACGACAAGGCCGACGCGTTCAATCTCGGCATTTACCGCATGCAGGTGCTGGGCAAGGACAGAACCCTGATGCGCTGGCTGAAACATCGAGGCGGCGCGCAGCATCACCGCCGCTGGGGGGCGAGCCGCCCCGGCGCTCTACCTGCTGCGGCAGTGATCGGCGCGGATCCCGGGACGATTCTGGCGGCGGTCACACCGGTGCCGGACACCATGTCGGAATACCAATTTGCCGGTCTGCTGCGCGGCAAACGGGTGGATCTGGTGGATTGTATCTCCCAGCCTCTGAAGGTGCCGGCCACCGCGGAAATTGTGCTGGAGGGCGAAGTCAGTCTCGATGACTACGGGGATGAGGGGCCTTACGGCGACCATACCGGCTATTACAATTCCGTAGAGCGTTTCCCGGTTTTCACTGTCACCGCAATGACCATGCGGCGAAAGCCGATCTATCTTTCGACCTTCACCGGCAGACCGCCCGATGAGCCTTCGGTCCTGGGCGAGGCGCTGAACGAGGTCTTTTTGCCGTTGTTCCGGCAGCAGTTCCCGGAGGTGGTCGACTTTTGGCTGCCGCCTGAGGGGTGCTCCTACCGGGTTGCAGTGGTCAGTATCAAGAAGGCCTATCCAGGCCACGCCAAGCGCGTGATGCTGGGTGTTTGGTCCTATCTCCGCCAGTTCATGTACACCAAATTCGTGATCGTGGTCGATGATGATGTCGATGCCCGTGCATGGGAGGACGTGATCTGGGCGATATCGACCCGGGTCGACCCGGGGCGGGATTTGACCATCCTCGAAAATACGCCGATCGATTATCTCGATTTTGCCTCGCCGTCGAGCGGCCTTGGCTCCAAGCTCGGCATTGATGCGACCAACAAATGGCCCCCCGAAACAGAGCGCGAATGGGGCGAAAAAATTACCATGGACCGTGACATTGTCGATCTAGTGACGGCGCGATGGTCCGACTATGGTCTGCCCGGTCATGGCCGCCCGATTTGGAGTGAAAAAAAATGAACCTGAATGGTCCCGATCTTCTGAGCGCGTTGCTTGGCAGGGCCAGAGAGGCTGGTGCGGATGCTGCCGATGCGATGCTGGCGGAGAACAGCGGGTTGAGCGTCACCCATCGATTGGGGAAGCTTGAGACGGTTGAGCGCTCCGAAAGCGCCGATCTCGGTCTCCGTCTCTTTGTCGGCAAGCGCCAGGCCGTTGTTTCAACGGGTGATCTTTCTTCAGGTAGTCTTGATCGGCTGATCGAGAACGGCTTGGCGATTGCGCGGTCGGTGCCGGAAGATTCCTATGCGGGTCTTGCAGAACCCAGCCAGATTGCGACGGAATTTCCGTATCTTGAGATGGATGACGGGGTCGAGCACGATGTCGGCGAACTGGCCTCGATGGCGGCTGCAGCTGAAGACGCGGCGCGCAGCATGCCCAAGATCACCAATTCTGAAGGCGGGACCGCAGGCTGGACGCGAACGCGATCGACCATCGCTGCGACGAATGGTTTTCTGGGAGAAACGACGCGGTCCAGCCATAGCTTGAGCGTTTCCGTCATCGCCTCCGACGGCGGGCCTATGGAGCGTGACTACGACTATGCCACGAAGATCAGGGCGGCTGACCTGCCGGATCCCGCGGAGATCGGCAGGCAGGCGGCGATCAGGGCAGCAAGGCGGGTTAATCCCAAGAAGGTCAAAACCCAGGCGGTTCCGGTGGTGTTCGACCCGAGAGTGGCGGGCAGCATCATTCGCCATCTGGTCGGCGCGATCAGCGGGCCCGCAGTCGCCCGGGGCACAACCTTCCTGAAGGAAAAGCTCGGCGAGGAGGTCTTTGCCAAAGAGATCACCATCATCGACGACCCGCATCGTGCGGGCGGCTTGCGGTCGCGAGCCTTCGATGCCGAGGGTTTGCTGACCCAGGAGCGTAGGATCGTCGACCAGGGAAAGCTGACGATCTGGCTCCTTGATTGCAGCTCGGCCCGGCAGCTAGGGACCGAGAGTACCGGCCATGCAAGCCGTGGCGTTTCTTCTGCCCCGTCGCCCTCGCCCAATAATCTCTGGATCGAGCCCGGTACGCTCGGCCCGAAAGATCTCATCTCGACCATTGTTGACGGCTTCTATGTCACCGAGATGTTGGGCATGGGGGTGAATGCCATCACTGGTGACTATAGCCGTGGTGCGGCCGGCCTCTGGATCGAGAACGGTGAACTCACCACCCCGGTCAGCGAAGTCACGATTGCCGGCTCGTTGCCCGAAATGTTCAAGAATGTGACAGCGGCCAACGATCTGCAGCACCGTTTCGGCATCGATGCGCCGACGCTTCGAATCGATGGTTTGACGGTCGCCGGGGAATAATCTTGGCTGCACCAGGGAATTGTGGTCCAAACAGCACAGTGCCCGAGGAGCTCTCGGCTGATTCCCGCCTGTTATCCAGAGCCTTGGTTGAAGCTGGCGCGATAGCACTTCACTATTTTCGCAAGGATGCGCGGCAGTGGTGCAAGAGGCCGGGACAGATCGTCACCGAGGCCGATATCGAGGTCGATCGATGCCTCCGTGAGCTGTTGATCGGAGCGCGGCCGGATGATGGCTGGTTATCCGAAGAATCCCAGGATGATGGATCCCGCCATCGCTGCAGGCGCGTATGGATTGTCGACCCGATCGACGGGACCCGCTCCTTCGCCGAAGGAACGCCTGAATTTGCTATCAGCGTCGCCCTGATCGATGCGGGAAAGCCTGTCCTGGGATCGATTTTCAATCCGGCTACCGGCGAGCATTTCCAGGCCGTGGCCGGAGGCGGGGCGACTTTGAACGAACAGTCGTTAATCCCCAGTAATCATAGCCAAATCACCGATGCCCGACTGCTCGCATCGGCAGGTGAGATGAGAAAGCGCCGCTGGCCGGAAACCATCCCGTCCGCCTCGTTCAAGACAATCGGGTCGCTGGCCTACAAGCTGGCCTTGGTCGCGGCAGGGCGTTTCGATGGCTTGGTGTCACTCAGGGCCTGCCACGATTGGGATATCGCAGCCGCTATTCTTCTGCTCCGTGAGGCGGGCGTCTGCCTGGGTGATGCATCTGGCCGGGCGCTGTCACTGAACGGCCCGACATTGCGTCATCAAGGACTAGTGGCCGCCGGAACGGAATCCCTGTATAGTGCTCTGGTGAGCCGTTTGGATGTGATCCGAACATCAGCCGATCAGGCGCGATGAGGCGGACTTATCCCCAGCAGGCTCAAAGTTCGTTGCAAATCGGCAACAGTAAGGTCCGATGAGCAACAATTATAGCATCAAATCGACATCGATCGGAATATTGTAGGCCTTGGTCTTGTTGGCATGACATGAGCGGCAGTTTTTGATGCATGGCATCGGCACTGTCGGAGTGAGAGTGAGAATGTCACGCCCATGACCAGCTTCGAGGGAACGGACGAAATGGGCGAGCCGAATACCGAAGACTTGATAGCGGAACAAATTCCGCGTTTGCGTCGGTATGCTCGCGCGTTGATGTCTGATCCGGTGAAGGCAGATGATCTGGTTCAGGACACGCTGGTGAGAGCTTTGTCGCGCAGCCATCTATGGCAGCCCGGCACGGATATCAGAGCATGGATGTTTACGATTCTGCATAACATTCATGTTAATCATCAGCGGCAGCGTTATGTCCGTGCAGAGCATCAGGAGCTGGTTGACGACCAGCCTGAGATGGCATCGCCTGCCTCTCAGGATCATCACCTCCAGGTCCGCGACCTGGGGCGAGCTTTGGATCTATTGCCGGAAGCACAGCGGCAGGTCGTATTGCTCGTCGGATTGGAGGGGATGAACTACAAGAAGGTTGCGGCCGTCCTCGAGATACCTGTTGGGACAGTCATGTCTCGCCTGCATCGAGGTCGTGAGACTTTGCGCCGTTTGATGGCGTATGGCCCTGCGACCGGAAATGCACGAGACCCAAAGAAGCAAGCATCGCCATGACAACACATACGCATTCGATCGATGAAGACGACTTCCAGGCTTTTGTCGACGGCCAGTTGCCGCCGGAAACCTGCCGGTCGGTGATGACCTACCTCGCAGCCAATCCGGAGGAATCCGAGCGGATGAGCGAGTATCATCAGCTCTCGGAAGACCTGCATCATCGGTTTGACGAGGTGCTTTACGAGCCGTTGCCGAAGCGGCTTCGTGTCGATACCTATCGGAAAAATCGCTCACTTCTCGAGCGTGTCCGGTCATGGTTCGATATCGATGTCCAGACCTTTGCGCCTCGTTTTGCCGCCGTGGCCGTGCTGATGGTGGCCAGTGCCGGTGCCGGTTGGTGGACCAACGCCAACTACACGGAAACCAAGCTGGAAACACCGGCGATGAGTTTTGCCCGCCAGGCGGCAAGCGCCCATATGCTCTATGCACCTGAGTTGCAATATCCGGTTGAATTTGGCGCGGATCAGCAGGATAGCCTGCTGCTGTGGCTGTCTGATCGGCTTGGAGAGCGGGTGCATGCGCCAAGTCTGCAGGACATCGGGTTTCTTTTGGTGGGTGGGCGTCTACTGCCAGCGGCCGAGCAGGCTGCTGCGCAGCTTATGTACGAGGACCTGAACAACCATCGGATCACGCTCTACATTCGTGAGCGCTGGAATGCGCCCATACAGGGAGCCAAGGAAGGCACGGTCAGCTATTTCGGTGAAGGCGGCTTGTCGATGGTCTACTGGGTTGAGGGACCGTTTGCCTACGCCTTGATCGGTGAACTCGATCGCGAACAATTGTTTGCGACGGCAAAGACGGTGCGGCAGCAGGTGGAAAACCCTATCCTGGCGCCGACTATCGACCAGACCGCCGATGCTGAAAAGGATGCTACCTGACGAGACGCCGCCTTTGCTCCATAAGGACGCGTTGAGGATACGAGTTACTGGCGTTAGTTGTCCCGGTTTCTCAAGGATGTCTTGATGGAAAAGGCCTGAAAGCTTCGATGCTTTCGGGCCTTTTTCTTTTAGGTACTGCGCATCGGATGGCATACCGGGTTCGGGATGATCGGGTGGGGCTATCGGGATCCAGGCGAATTTCCTAGATGTCCTGATTGGTTTGCAGCGCCTTGAGCTGGTCCGGAGGGATATGGCAGTGAATGACGTGCCCGTCATGCCCGGGTCGAGCCGGTGGTGTTGTCGTGTCGCAGATCTCGCCTAGGCGCCTGGGGCAGCGCCGCTGGAACGGGCAGCCTGTTGCGGGCGGCTCCAATTCGACCGCGTCTTCTGCTGCCAGCATGGGCTCGACGTCGGGATTGGGGTCGAGGACGGCGCCGAGCAGGACTTCCGTATAGGGGTGGGATGGCAGGCTGTAGACGGCTTCTGCCGTGCCGGTTTCACAGATTCGTCCCTGATAGAGAACGGCGACACGATCGGCGAGAGCCCGGACGACGGCTAAGTCATGGGAAACGAAAACATAGGCCGTTCCCTGGTTCTGCTGAAGCTGGTTCAAGAGGCCGAGGACTGCTGCCTGGACCGACACATCCAGTGCTGAGGTCACCTCGTCACAAAGCACCAGTTCCGGTTCGGCTGCGAAGGCACGGGCAACCGCAACCCGCTGCTTCTCGCCGCCGGAAAGCTGGCTCGGCAGCCTTTCCAGATAGTGCGAGCCGAGGCGGACACGCTCCAGCAACGCTGACGCCCGTTCGCGAAGGCCTTCGCCATCAAGGCCGAAATACAAGCGCAGCGGCTGGGCCAGAATTTCCGCAACCGTGTGGCGTGGATTGAGTGATTCGTCAGGGTTTTGAAAGATAAGCTGAATGCGCCTTAACTCATCATGGCTGCGCCGGTCGACGTCAGCGTGAAGAGAGTCGAGATCGGCATAGGCGATGTCACCGCTTTCAGGCGCCAGCAAACCGGCAATGGTTTTGAGAATGGTCGACTTCCCGCTGCCGGATTCACCGACGAGGCCGATCGTTTCACCTTTGCGCACCAAAAGATCGATATTATCTACCGTAAGCGGGGCTTCAGGTTTGCGCCCCAGGAGCTGATCGATGAATCCCGGTTTTGCATAGCTGATAGCGAGGCGATCGATCGTTAGTAGCTTTTCATCGGAGGGTGGGCCGTTTGGTCTGCTTGCCGTGTTTATATCGGTGCTTTGAGCAGATCCGCCTTGAACCTTCTCATAAAAATGGCAGCGTACCAGCTCGCTCCGGGGTGTGGCTCGAAGCACCGGTCTTTCCTGATGGCAGCGCTGTTCGGCATGAGGGCAGCGCTCGGCGAAGCCGCAGCCGCTGCCGATATCGCCCGGCGCCGGCGGGCGCCCCTGCATCGCCGCGGGCAAGGTTGCTTCCTTCAGCGTAGGGATCGAGGCAAGCAAGCCCCGTGCATAGGGATGCTTAGGCGCAAGCAGCACGTCGCGTGCTCCGCCCTCGAGAACTAGCTCGCCCGCATACATAACTGCAACCCGGTCGCTGACCCTGGCGATCGCACCGAGGTCGTGGCTGACATAGACCATCGCCGTGCCGGTTGTGTGCGCCAGTTCGCGTAGCAACTCTAGCACATGCGCCTGGGTAGTGACGTCGAGCCCCGTGGTCGGCTCGTCCAGCAACAAGGCGTCCGGTTCGCCGGCCAGTGCCATCGCAATGGCGACCCGTTGCTGCTGGCCGCCGGAGAGTTCATGCGGATAGCGTTCGACCAGCTTGTCGGGAGCCGGGAGCCTGACCTGGGTCAGGAGCTCGATCACCCTTTGCGGACGCTCGCTTTCCGGGATCGCCGAGTGGAGCCGGAGCGCTTCGATGATCTGCGCACCGATCCGCATGGTCGGGGTCAGCGATTGGCCGGCGTTCTGCGGAATGAGCGCCAGCTCGCCGCCTCGGACCGCCTCCAGATCCTTGGTGCCGAGGCCGAACATATCCCGGCTTTTGAAGGTCGCCGACCCATCGAGGACCTGCAGGCCGCCCTTCAGATATCCCATCATGGCGAGGGCCAGCGTACTTTTGCCCGAGCCCGATTCGCCCACTAGTCCGACTGTCTCGCCTTGCCTGATCGAGAGGTCGATATTGCGCAGGATCGGGATGGTCCGACCGCCACGGCTCTGAAATCCGATGCTCAGATCGGCAATCTCGATCAGTGGGCTTGTGGAAGGCGATTTTGTCATGGGTTAGACCGGTGCTTTCTGGGCACGGTCGATCCCCAAAGCTTTCGCAAGCGCATCGGCACTGAGGTTGATGCCGATGATCAGTGTGCTGAGCGCTACGATCGGCGCTAGCGCCGCCCATGGCGCGAAGGACATGAAGCCGCGCGCATCCGATATCATCAGTCCCCAATCCGGGGTCGGCGGCGATACGCCGAATCCGAGGAACGAGAGAGAGCTGAAGGCCAGCAGCATCCAGGACCAGCGCATTGCTCCTTCGACCAGCAATACGTCGAGCACGTTCGGGAGCAGTTCACGCCCGATGATGGTCATGCGCCGCTGTCCGCGGGCGCGTGCCGCGGTCACGAAATCCCTGGCCACGACGTCATGGGTGGCTGCGCGGGCGACCCGAATCACTGGCACACCGTAGAAGACCGCAAGTGTGGGGATCAGAACTTGCGGGCCGGTTCCCAAGGTCACCACCGCCAGCAACATCACCAGGATCCAGGGCAGCGACAGGAAGGCATCGACGACCCGCATCAGCACATCGTCCATCCGTCCACCGATCAGTCCAAAGAAAATACCGACGAAACCGCCCCAAGCGACAGCGATCGGCGTTGCGATCACGGTCACCTGCAACGCTTCCCGACCGCCCAGAAGCGTGCGCGTAAAGACATCCCGGCCAAGATGATCGGTCCCGAACCAATGATCGATGCTCGGCGCGTGCAGCATGAGTTGCGAGCTGACTTCCTTGTAGTCATAGGGAACGAAAAGCTGGGCCGTGGTTGCCAGCAGCACGTGCATCAGCACCAGACAAACCCCGACGCAGCCGGACGGTCGCGATACCATGTCTCGAAGGACGGCGGCGGTTCCGGCAAGGCGCGTCGCCTGGCTCGGCGCTATGGTCTCGGCAGTCATGACCGTCTTGCGTGCATGGTGCGCAGGCGCGGATTGGCGATCATGGTCAGGAGGTCCGCCAGCAAATTTACGCCGACATAGATCAAGGCCAGGATCAGCGCGATCGCCTGGACTACGGGGAGATCACGATCGGAAATGGCATCGATCATCAGCCGGCCGAGGCCCGGATAGTTGAACACCACCTCGATCACCACTACCCCGCCTAGAAGCCAGGCAATGGTGAGCGCCACGACGTTGATCGCGGGTAGGAGCGCATTGGGAAGGACGTGGCGGAACACCATTTGCCAGTAGGGCACGCCCTTGAGCCTGGCCATCTGCACATAGTCGCTCGCCATCACCTCGATCACGCTGGTGCGAACCATGCGCAGCATGTGGGCTGTCATCACCATCGAAATGGCGATGATCGGCAGGATGACTTCGGGCAGGAGCTTCGACAACGGCGCGTGCGCAGGGGTAATCACGATTCCCGGCAACCAGCCGAGCCAGACGCTGAAGATCAGGATTAGCACCGTGGCGCTGACGAATTCCGGAATGGTCATGGCGAAAATTGCGACGGTCGAGATCCAGAGATCCACCTGCCGGTCCCGCCAAAGAGCCGTGACGATTCCGAGCAGAATCGCCAAGGGGATGCCGATAAGCAATGCCGAGACGGCAAGCGCCACCGAGTTGCGAACTCTGACACCGACCAGTTCCGCGATCGACTTGGTTCCGTTGGCGGAAACGCCGAAATCCCCCTGCAGTGCCTTGCCTGCCCAGTCGGCGTAACGCAGGAGGGCAGGGCGGTCGAGGCCGAGATCGCGTCTGCAGTTCTCCAGCCGTTGCCCCTCGGCTTCACGTTCGAGAAAGGCCGTGCAGGCATCGCCCGGGAGTGCTTCGACCCCGACAAAGATGATGCCGGAGACCAGCACCACAGTGATCAGACCGAGAAGAAGCCGCCGCAGGATCAGGCGAACCATGCGTGTAACGCTTCGAATAGTGTCTTGGATTTCATCATGAAGCGAGGTCGGCCGGATCGCCTTTCTTCAGCGATCCGGCCATCGTCTCGTTCTGTCGTAGTCAGTCGACGGTGATCAGGTGCCAGCGCACCGCGTCATTGACGACCGCATCCAGGTTCTCAACGCGTGTCGTCGTGCCCACCAGCTTGTTGACATGGTAGGGGACGAGCGTCCCGCCTTCCTCGAAGAGCTGAGCCTGGACATCGTGATAAAGCCCTTTCCGCTTCTCGAAATCCAGTTCCCGTCTGGCTGCCGCCAGCGTTCCATCGAAGTCGGCGTTGTTCCAGTAGGACTCGTTCCAGGGAGCGCCGCCAAGATAGGCTTCATGCAGAATCTGATCCGCTGGGCGCTGATTCCAGCGGGTCATGACCACCTCTTTCTTCCGCCAGACATCACTCCAATAGCCGTCGGTCGGCACCAGCACGATGTTGACCTCGATGCCGGCTGGCGCGACCTGCTGCTGGTAAGCCTCGGCAAGGGTCACCCAGCTCGGCTCCAGGCTACTGACATGGAGATCGAACGAAATCCCGTCGGCAAAACCTGCCTCGGCCAGTAGCGCTTTCGCACCGTCGATGTCCTGGGGGCAGTCCATGTCGGCGCGATATTGATCGGTGGGACCGGCCGGCGTATCGCAGCTTGCAACACCGCCGCCGCCAAGGACCAGATCGATCAGCCCTTGACGGTCCGCCGCGATCCGCACCGCCTTGCGCACCCGAGCATCATCGAAGGGCTCAACGTCAGTTCTGAAGACGATGCCGCGCCAATTGCCGGTGGGAATATCCTGCAGGCTGAATTTGTCGCTGCTCTCGAACAGCACGCGCTGCTGCTCGGTGACGCCGCGCAGCATGTCGATCTGGCCGCCCAGCAGGGCCTGAAGTCGTGCCTGGCCGTCGGCGATTCCGATCAGTTCCATGCTGGCAACGCCCGGAGCACCTTCCCAATAATCCCTATTGGCGGCGAGAACGGTCGTCCCTTCCGCATCGAAGGTTTCGACCTTGAAGGGGCCGGTGCCGATGCCGGTCTGGGCGATCGTGTCGCCGGAGCCGGTCGGGATCATGCGCAGCCGGTAGTCCATCAGCTGCAGCGGCAGATCCGCGTAAGGAGCCGAGAGTGACATTTTGATGGTCTTGGCATCGACCGCCTCGATCCTGTCCACCATCTCGATGGCCGAAGCAGCAGGCGAGTCCAGCTCCGGGTCCTTCACCCGCTCCAGCGAATAGATCACATCCTCTGCGTCAAAGGCGCTGCCGTCGTGGAAGGAGACACCCTCACGCAGCTCGAAAGTCCATTCCGTGGCATCGTCATTCGACGACCAGCTGACCGCGAGATCGGGGGTGGGCTTGCCGTCCAGTCCGGGACGAACCAGCCGGTTCATGATCTTTTCGGTAATCTGGAACACGCGTCCCTTGGAAATCGGATCGAGGCTGGAGGCACTGCCGAAACCGAGCTCATGGGCCTGGCGAAATGTCCCGCTGGGCTCGGCCAGTCCGATCGACGTGCTCGCCAGCAAGGCAAGCGCAGCATAGGTAAGGCTTGTGTTCATGATATGATGATCTCCCTGGGCCACATTTGTTGATCTCAGCGGTGTCTGCTCCCTATCTTGCGCGGAGCGAGAACATACATCACCTCGCTGGGCGATTCGCCGTTCCCGTAACCTTAGTCCAACCCTGGCAGGAAAGCGATTCAAGGGACAAATACTAGTGTCATTGATCAAGCCTTGAGAAGTGAGCAATCGTTTCATGCGGATGACAGCCGTACCATGGGGATAAAAGCCAAGGTCATCGCGATCGGTGGCGGTGGATTTACTCACGGCACCGATTCGCTGCTGGATCGTTTCGTCCTCGATCAAAGCCGGACATCCCACCCGCGGATCGGCTATATTGGCACCGCAAGCCAAGACAGCCCGGAAAAAATCGAGCGGTTTTACCGGCGTTTCGCTGATACGGATGGCGTAACCAGCCATTTGCCCGGCAATACCACAATCGATCGCGCCAAGGTCTGGATCAGGGCGCAGGATATTCTTTATGTCGGCGGCGGCGATACCGGGTTTCTTCTCGATCGCTGGCGCCAATGGGGCCTGGTCGAGGTCATCCGCAAAGCCGCCACGGAGGATGTCGTGCTGGCAGGTGTGAGCGCCGGCGCAATTTGCTGGTTCGACTTCGCCCTATCCAATGCCGGGGGGCGCGGCTTGGCGCCGCTTTCAGGGCTCGGCCTGATCAAGGGAAGCTGCTGCCCGCATTATTCAAGCGAACCCGAACGCCGGCCTGCCTTTGAAGACCATATTGCGGACGGCAGGCTTCCGGACGGTATCGCCATCGATGATGGTGTCGCGGTTCTGATCGAACCGAATTGCCGGCCGGTCGCTATCTCGGCGCGCTGCGGTGCCAGTGCCTATTTGATACAGCGAAGCGCCGAGGGGACCAGGTCGACGTCGATTCCAGTCATGTGATCACGCCTGGGAAAGGAATTCAGACCCGGCGAGAAGTCAAACCCCTTGATCCCATGTCCGGTTGCAAAGCTCTGCATGGACCAAATGATGTGGTCAAACCACTAGACGACCTCGACCTTGAGATCACCTATTCCCTCGGCATGGCCGTGCAGCTTGTCACCTTTCTCGATGGCAGCGACACCCGATGGCGTTCCCGACAGGATCAGATCGCCGGGCGCCAGGGTGAACAGTTCGGAAAGATAAGCAATCATTTCCGGAATCTTCCAGATCATATGATCGAGGTCGCCTGTCTGGCGCCGCTCGCCATTGACGTCCAGCCAGATAGTGCCATGCTGCGGATGACCGATGTCGTCGGCCTTGACCAGGGGCGTGCAAGGGCATGACGCTTCGAAGGCTTTGCCGATTTCCCAAGGCCGACCGAGCTTTTTCATCTCGCCCTGGAGATCCCGCCGGGTCATATCCAGCGCAAGCGCATAGCCATAGATGTGATCAAGCGCATGCTCCACCGGGATTGTCGTGCCGCCCTTGCTCAGGGCTACCACCAACTCAATCTCATGGTGAACATCGCTGGATTTTGGCGGGTAGGGAAAACGGCCGTCTAACACGAGATTATCGGGATTTTTTTGAAAGAAGAATGGCGGATCGCGATCAGGATCGCCGCCCATCTCTACCGTATGCGCCGCATAGTTACGACCCACACAGTAAATCCGGTGAACAGGGTAGGTAGAGCTTTCACCCTTGACGGGTAGTGTAACGATGGCCGGCGGGGCGAACACGTGGCTCATATTGTTCCTCGGGCTATTGATCTCGTATCGGCGGCGGATACCACTGAACTATATAGATCTCTTGCCCTTGGGATAGGCGAAATTACCGTCTGGCCCGGCCTTTCTCGATTTCGACCGTGCTACCTCTTCATGATCAAGAGTGCGCCACTCAATGCACGGCGACACCGGGCATGCGTTTTTGCCGCTGGCGCCAGAGTCCGACGAGATAGCAAGCGGCAAACATCTGGAAAACACAGGCAAGCAGGCGCGGTGCGATCAGGCTAATGAAGCGGTAATCCGGGTTGGCGATGGTAGCGACGAGTTCCATCAGGAGGCAAAGGTTCACCACGGCCAGGGCACCGTCTATCCGATTGCGCACCAGGGCTGCCAGAAACAACGCCGCGAGAAATGGCACAAGATCGGTGGTCAGGTCGACAACCGTCACGCCGAATTCCCAAAGCGTCATAGGTGGAAACTCCATCAGCTAAATGGCAAAAGTTCATGGCATGAAATAACGCATAAGTAGAATAATCTAAAGAACTTCTTAACGTCTATTCGAAAAAATATGCCGTTGACGGATGCCCGGACGTTTTCAGTGTGCTATTGGCCGCATCGGGCGTTGGGTTCGACCCCTTGCCACATCAGATCAGGTCTGACAGTTTCTGTTCGCTTTCGAGTGTGATCGATAAGGGGAGGCAAAATCGTCATGGATGTACGCGCTGCGGTCGCTCACGAGGCGGGGAAACCGCTTTCGATCGAGACGGTTCAACTGGAGGGGCCGAAAGAGGGCGAAGTGCTGGTCGAGATTAAGGCGACCGGTATCTGCCATACGGATGAATTCACGCTTTCCGGTGCCGATCCTGAGGGCTTGTTCCCGGCAATTCTTGGCCATGAGGGTGCCGGTGTCGTGGTCGATACCGGGCCGAACGTCACCTCTTTGAAGAAGGGTGATCACGTCATTCCGCTGTACACGCCGGAATGCCGGGAATGCGAATATTGCCTGAACCCGAAGACCAATCTCTGCCAGAAGGTCAGGGCGACCCAGGGCCAGGGCCTGATGCCGGACGGAACGTCGCGCTTTTCGATCGGCAAGGACAAGATTTTCCACTATATGGGCACGTCCACCTTCGCCAATTTTTCGGTGGTGCCCGAGATTGCCCTTGCCAAGGTTCGGGAAGACGCGCCGTTCGACAAGATTTGCTATATCGGTTGCGGCGTGACCACCGGCGTCGGTGCCGTAATCAATACGGCCAAGGTCGAGCCAGGCTCCAATGTCGTGATCTTCGGCTTAGGCGGCATCGGCCTGAACGTCATCCAAGGTGCTAGGCTTGCCGGTGCCAACATGATCGTCGGCGTCGATCTCAACCCGAAGCGCAAGGACATTGCCGAGAAATTCGGCATGACCCATTTCGTTAATCCGAAAGAGGTCGAGGGCGATCTGGTGCCTTACTTGGTGGATCTCACCAATGGCGGCGCCGACTACAGCTTCGAGTGTATCGGCAATGTCGAGGTGATGCGCCAGGCTTTGGAATGCGCCCATAAGGGCTGGGGCGAAAGCATCATCATCGGTGTGGCACCTGCCGGAGCCGAGATCAGCACGCGGCCTTTCCAGCTCGTCACCGGCCGTTCCTGGCGCGGCACCGCGTTCGGCGGTGCTCGCGGTCGCACCGATGTCCCGAAAATCGTCGACTGGTACATGGACGGCAAGATCAACATCGACGATCTGATCACCCACACCATGCCACTCGAAGACATCAACAAGGGCTTCGATCTGATGCATGCCGGCGAAAGCATCCGCAGCGTCGTCGTTTACTAACCATCTCGGATGGTGCGTTCATTTGACAATGGCTGGCGGGGGACCGCCGGCCATTGTCGTGTCTGGAGGCCATGTCATGGCACTGACTACATTGAAACAAATCCGGCTCCATGGTGGGACTCAAGGCGTCTACAGCCACGCCTCGTCCGAGACCGATTGCACCATGGAATTCTCAGTCTACGAGCCGCCTCAAGCTAAGGATGGCCCGCTGCCTGTTCTCTATTGGCTGTCAGGGCTGACCTGCACCTGGGCGAATTTCACTGAAAAGGCAGGTGCTCAGCGCTATGCGGCCGAGCATGGCGTGATCATTGTCGCTCCGGACACTAGCCCGCGCGGGGTCAATATCCCAGGCGAAGATGATTCTTATGATTTTGGCAGTGCGGCCGGTTTCTATGTCGATGCGACCCAGGAACCTTGGGCGGCCCACTACCGGATGTATTCCTATGTGACCAAGGAACTTCCGACGCTCATCAACGAGAACTTCCATGTCGACGATGCCCGCGTCGGGATCTTCGGCCATTCCATGGGCGGCCATGGAGCGCTGACGATCGCGTTCAAGAACTCGGACCAATATCGAAGCGTCTCCGCCTTCGCCCCGATCTGCTCGCCGACCCGCTGTCCCTGGGGTGAAAAGGCGCTGGGCGGCTATCTCGGCGACAATCGCGATTCGTGGAAGAATTACGATGCCTCTCTTCTGTGCGGGGCAACCAGCTGGCGGCAGCCGGTTCTGGTCGACCAGGGAACCGGTGACGAGTTTCTGGCTGAGCAGCTGAAGCCCGAGCTTCTGAAGGAGGCAGCCGACGCTGCCGGCATCCCGCTGACCCTGCGCATGCAGGACGGCTATGACCACAGCTACTATTTCATGGCGAGCTTCATGGGCGACCATTTTGCCCACCATGCCAAGGCCCTGAAAGGATAGCGGTATGTTCGGTACGAAAGACCCTATGGGCTTCAATGAAAAAGCTCGCATGCCCTTGGATTTCCTGGCACTTTTTGCGATGGCGATAGGAACCAAATGATGTGGACATTCCACTAGAGGCCCCTTGCCGATGTCGCCGCTGACGGCTTTCCCGATCCCATAACAGGCTTGGCATGCTTGAACTTTTGACCAGCCCCGAAGTCTGGGTGAGCCTTCTGACCTTGACCGTGCTCGAGATCGTGCTCGGCATCGACAACATCATCTTTCTTTCCATCGTCACCAACAAGCTGCCGAAGCACCAGCAGCCTAGAGCCCGCTTCATCGGCTTGTCGCTTGCCCTGATCGCACGCCTCGTCCTGCTCTTGGGTCTTGCCTGGATGACCAAACTGATCGCGCCGATCTTCAATATCGGAGATTTTGCCGTGTCCTGGCGCGACCTGGTTCTATTCTTCGGCGGTGCCTTTCTCATCTATAAAGGCACCGCCGAAATGCATGAAATGCTGGAAGGCCAGGAAGCAGGATCGACCGAGGGGACATCCGGGTTTGCCTCGGTGATCTTTCAGATCATGGTGATCGACATGGTTTTTTCCCTGGACAGTGTGATCACCGCCATCGGCATTGCCGAGCATATTCCAGTCATGGTCGTCGCCATTCTGATTGCGATTGCCGTGATGCTGTTTGCAGCCGGTCCTGTGGCCGGATTCGTGGATCGGCATCCCACCGTGAAGATGCTGGCGCTTGCCTTTCTTCTGCTGGTCGGCGTGGCGCTGGTGGCCGACGGGCTGCATTTTCATATCCCGCGTGTCTATCTCTATTTTGCCATCGGCTTTTCGATTGCGGTCGAAGCGCTCAACCTCTATGCCGCCGCTGCCCGCAAGCGAAAAACATCGGAGAAAAACAGGGTTTAGGCATACCGCGGCCAAGTACTTCGACGTGGGTTCATCTTTTGTTAACCGAGCCGAAGTAATGCCTCTTGTCAGGGACCGCTGTGCCCGGAACTATGATGATTGATTCTGCAGATGATCCGGCGGATAGAGCCAAGTCGCCTGGAGCGGGATGGAACAGACCGAAACCTAATTTGGTTGGTACAAGACGATGACCGAGCCTCTTTGGCAGCCCTCAGACGAGCGTATTGCCAGCGCCAATCTCACGGCCTTCATGGATGCGCTTAACCGTGAGATGGAGGGCGCGCCTGCGACGTTCGAGACTTTACGCGCATGGTCGGTCGATCATCCCGAGGCCTTCTGGTCGGCGTTCTGGCGTTTTGCCGGAATCCAATCGAGCCAGCCTTGGCGTGAGGTGCTCACCGGCGGTGATCAAATGCCGGGTGCTGCGTGGTTCGAGGGTGCCAGGCTGAATTTTGCCGAGAACATGCTGCGCTATCGCGACGACCGTGAAGCGATTGTTGCCTGGACCGAGCATGGCGAACGCCGCAGCCTGAGCTATGCCGAGCTTTATAAGGCCGTGGCGCGGCTGGCGGCGGCGCTTAAGGCGGATGGGGTTGGTGTCGGTGATCGAGTTGCCGCGATCATGCCGCACACGATCGAAACCATTGTCGCCATGCTGGCCGCCACATCGATCGGCGCGATCTGGTCATCTTGCTCACCGGACTTCGGCAAGCAGGGCCTGCTTGACCGTTTCGGCCAAATCGATGCCAAGGCGCTGATCACCATCGATGGCTATCGCTACAACGGCAAGGAAATCGACATCCGGCCAAAGCTTGCCGAGCTTCGATCCGAGCTGTCCACGCTCGACCGGGTGGTGATGGTGCCGTTTCTGCATGAAGATGCGGAGCCCGGTGTTGTGGCGGATGCCGTGATGTATGCCGATTATGTGAACGGCCGTTCCGAGACCGTCGACTTTGAACAGCTTCCTTTCGATCACCCGGCGTTCATCCTCTATTCGTCTGGAACGACCGGTGTGCCCAAGGCCATCGTTCACGGGGCGGGCGGCACTTTGCTGCAGCATCTGAAGGAACTGATGCTGCACACCGATTTGAAGCGCGACGACCGCATGTTTTACTTCACCACCTGCGGCTGGATGATGTGGAACTGGCAGGTGAGCTCGCTTGGTGTCGGTGCGACGGTCGTGGTTTATGACGGCTCGCCTTTCTATCCCGATGGCAATGCCTTGTTCGACATCATCGAGAAGGATCGCGTTACCGTGTTCGGCACATCGGCGAAGTTTATCGACGCTGTCAAGAAAGCCGGACTGGTGCCGGCGGAAAGCCACGATCTTTCAGCCCTCCGAGCAGTTCTCTCCACAGGCTCGCCGCTGGTCGCTGAAAGCTTCGACTTCGTCTATCAGAGCATCAAGGATGATCTGCATCTCGCGTCGATTTCGGGGGGCACTGACATCGTCTCCTGCTTTGTTCTCGGCAATCCGATCGGCCCGGTCTGGCGGGGCGAAATTCAAACAGCCGGCTTGGGCATGGCGGTCGAGGCCTGGAATGATGAGGGTGAGCCCGTGACGGCCGAGCGCGGCGAGCTGGTCTGCGTCCGGCCGTTCCCCTCGATGCCGGTGAGTTTCTGGAACGACCCTGACGGCAGCCGCTACCATGGCGCCTATTTCGAGCGTTTTCCCGGTGTCTGGACTCATGGCGACATGATCGAGCAGACGCCGCATGGCGGCTTCGTGATCTACGGGCGCTCGGACGCCGTGCTCAATCCGGGCGGGGTGCGCATCGGCACGGCCGAGATCTATCGCCAGGTCGAGCAGATCGACGAGGTGGCAGAAGCCATCGCTGTCGGTCAGGACTGGGACGGCGACGTCCGTGTTGTCCTTTTCGTCCGTCTTACCGAGGGCGCTAGCCTCAATGATGATCTAATTGCCCGCATCAAGCAGCGCATCAGGGCCAACACCACGCCGCGCCATGTGCCTGCAAAGGTCGTCGCGGTCGCCGACATCCCGAGAACCATGAGCGGCAAGATCGTCGAACTCGCCGTGCGCGAGGTGATTCACGGCACGGCCGGTCAAGAACACCGAAGCGCTTGCCAACCCGAAAGCGCTTGACCTTTATCGAGGACTGACGGAACTGCAAAGTTAGAGGTTTGGTGCTGTGTTCCCGTCAACATGACTTGAGCATCGGATCCATTCGTCTTCAGCAAGCTGCGGATCTTTTTCTTACGCACCATCGGCGCGCGATCATCTTCGGTCAGGACGTCACGGCGGCTGTTCCAGCTTGATTTCCGCGCCTGATCTGCCCTAAGGGGGAATGATGCTGCGTTGACAACTCATGGGATGTCATGGCGACCCTGACCGATAGGCGCGAACCGAACATCCCGGTCGGCCGGCTGGTTGCCCGGTCTGTGCGGTTGTCATCACCCCTGATCCTGGTCTTGGCCGGCCTTTGGAGCGCCGGCCTGATTGGCACGGGACCGGCCCTTGCGGGGCTGATGGTCGGTTTGGTTCTCGGCACCTTCCTCGCGTTTTTTCGGGAGCGTCGGCTGCAGGCGCTGGAAAACCGGCTGTCCGGACTGATGGCGGACAGCCCGGCGGTTTCCGGTGGGTTCGAAATCCTCGGCGGCGATGCGCTGCCTGTGATGATCAGTCAGGTCGAGCAAAGCCTGAACCGTATGCGTGCCCGTCAAGGCGAACTCGACCGGGCCCTGACAGTGCTCCTGGACGCGCTTCCTGACCCCGTTCTTCTGGTGCGTGATGATCATTCTGTTGAGCGGGCCAATATCGCAGCCACCCGGCTTTTCGAATTTGATGTCACCGGGCAGCCGATTGAAGCTGTGCTGCGTGATCCCGGGCTCCTGGCTGCGATCGGTGATGTTCTCGACGTCGATGAGGTGGCTGAGGTCAATTTGCAGCTTGCCGGCCCGCCGGCCCGTGCTTTCGGCGGGCAGGTCGTGCCGATTCGCTGGCATGAGCAAAGCGCTGTCCTGATCAGCCTGCGTGAGCTGACCGAGCAGGTGATGATCGAGCGCATGCGTGCCGATTTCGTTGCCAATGCCAGCCATGAGCTGCGTACGCCGCTGACCGTGCTCCGGGGCTTTATCGAGACGCTCACCGGCGCTGCCAGGGAAGACCCTGTGGCTCAGGCTCGCTTTCTAAAGACCATGGCGGCCGAGGCCGAGCGCATGTCGCGGCTGGTCAATGACCTGCTCTCATTGTCGCGGATCGAGCAGAACGAGCACGTCCCTCCCGATGAGGAGGTCGACCTCGAACAGGTGTTGAGCGATGTCACCGATGCGCTTGGGGGCTATGCCGATGATCGGAACGTGCAGCTTGCCGCCGACATTCCAGCCGATCTGCCCGCGGTTGTCGGCGACTTCGATCAGCTGACCCAGCTTTTCACCAACCTGATCGACAATGCGATCAAGTATGGTGGCGAGGAGGGAGATGTTCGCGTGGTGGCCCGTTATGACCATGCCATGCCTTCAGGTGCCGGTGCTCTCAACGGCAGGGCTGCGCTGGAAGTCAAGATTATCGACAACGGTCCGGGCATTGCGCTCGAGTATTTGCCGCGATTGACCGAGCGGTTCTTCCGCGTCGATCCGGCGCTCTCCCGCCATCTCGGCAGCACTGGACTTGGTCTTGCGATCGTCAAGCATATCCTTCGCCGCCATCGGGGCCACCTGAATGTCGAGAGTGAACTCGGCAAAGGGACGGTATTCGCCGTCTATCTGCCGGCCGTGAATTGAACGGTTTCGGCCGCTGTCATCATTTTGTCATGAAAACGTCACACAAGCATAACGATTGACCGCCAAGGTCTGGCGATGACGGCCGTCGTGCGATCCGGCTTCGACGATGGTTTTCGAGCCTCGCCGTCCTAACCAACCTATCGGGAGAGCTACCCCATGAAGGGAACTTCCATCGCCATCGCGAGCATCGCCGCTACCATCATGGTCGCCGGCACCGCTGAAGCGCGCGATCAGATCCGCATCGTCGGCTCAAGCACTGTATTTCCATTTTCCACGGCGGTCGCCGAGCAATTCGGCCAGATCAGCGGTTTCCCGACGCCGGTTGTCGAGAGCACCGGTTCGGGTGGGGGCCTGAAGCTGTTTTGTGCCGGAATTGGCGAAGGCCATCCTGACATGACCAATGCATCCCGCGCCATCAAGGCGAGCGAGGTCGAGACCTGTGCTGCCAATGGCATCATGGACATCACCGAGGTCAGGGTCGGCTTTGACGGCATCGTTCTCGCCAATTCCAAAGCGGGCGATCCGATCGGCCTCAGCATCGAGCAGATCTGGATGGCGCTCGCCAAGGAGGTGCCGGTCGACGGCGAGATCAGAGCCAATCCATACAGCATGTGGAACGAAGTCGACCCTGCATTGCCCGCTACCAGGATCGAGGTTCTCGGACCGCCGCCGACTTCGGGCACCCGCGATGCTTTTGTCGAATTGGTGATGGAAGCGGGGTGTGCAGCGTTCGAGGAAGTCGCCGTTCTCGAAGAAACCGATGAGGACCGCTTCGATGCCGTTTGCCAGACCATGCGCGAAGATGGCGCCTTCGTCGAGGCAGGCGAGAACGACAATCTGATCGTCAAGAAACTCGAAGCCAATCCGGCTGCCCTCGGCATTTTCGGGTTCAGTTTTCTGGATCAAAATCTCGACAAGATGCAGGGAAGCCTTATCGACGGCGTTGAGCCGACTTTCGAGAACATCGCTGCAGGCGACTATCCCGTTTCCCGCTCGCTCTATCTCTACGTCAAGAATGCCCATGTCGACGTTGTTCCCGGCATGAAAGCGTTCGTCGAAGAGTTCACCAGCGAAGCGGCGTTCGGCGAGGATGGCTACCTCGCGGACAAGGGGCTGATACCGCTGCCCGAGGACGATCGTGCCGCCGTTCGCGACGGCGCCACCAGCTTCACGCCGCTTTCGATGTGAGGCGGGTTGCCAAAGGGCGTGCCTTCGAGCGCGCCCGCCGAGTTGGTGCCCGATGGGTGCAACGAAGCAACGGATGCAGGGAGCAGGCATGATCACCACGATCCTCATTCTTCTGGTCGCAGGCGCTGCCTACTACTTCGGCTGGCGTCGTGCCATGGAGAAGAGCGGTGGCCAGATTGCCTCCCTGCACTCGCTGCCGGGACATTATGGCTGGTATGCGGCCCTGCTATGCGCGGGGCCGTCGCTTGCTCTCTGGCTTGGCTGGTCGGTGTTCGGTGACTTGATCCTGAAGTGGATCGTCACATCTGGGCTTCCGGATGATGTCGCCGGTCAATCGAAGGCGATGCTCAGCTTCTTTTTGCCGATGTGAAACGAATAGCGGCCGGTCTGCCCCCCAATGCCGAGCCCAGTGCTGCGATGGAAGCTGCTGCGGATCTTTACCGGAGGCTGAATGGCATCGGCACGATTGCCGCCATCGTCGGCGCCCTGGCTCTGGCCGTAGGCTTCGCTCTCATTGGATTTGGGCGGGTCATGCCGAACTTCAGGGCTCGCAACCGCGTCGAAACCTGGATCACCTACGGGCTGCTGGTCACGGCGGCGATCTCGGTGCTGACCACCGCTGGCATCATCTTCTCCGTGCTGTTCGAAAGTATCCGTTTCTTTCAGCTCGTCCCATTCACCAACTTCATGTTCGGGACGGAATGGAGTCCGCAGACGGCGATTCGAACCGATCAGGTCGGCTCGTCCGGCTCGTTCGGTGCCATTCCTCTTTTCGCCGGTACTCTCTTGATCACGGCAATCGCAATGCTGGTTGCCGGGCCGTTGGGCCTGCTGTCTGCAATCTATCTCGCCGAATATGCCGACCCCCGCTTTCGATCCATAGCAAAGCCGATCCTGGAGATTCTTGCCGGCGTGCCGACGGTCGTCTACGGGTTCTTCGCAGCACTCACGGTAGCACCTTTCATTCGCGGGCTCGGCGACATGGCCGGCCTCGGCGTCGCTTCGGAGAGCGCTCTTGCCGCGGGGTTGGTGATGGGGATCATGATCATCCCCTTCGTCTCGTCTGTTTCCGATGACGCGATCAGCGCCGTGCCCAAAAACTTGCGCGATGCTTCCTTCGGCCTGGGTGCCACCCACAGCGAAACCATCAATCAGGTGATCGTGCCCGCCGCCCTTCCAGGGATCATTGCCGGCTTTCTGCTCGCCATCTCCCGAGCGATCGGCGAGACGATGATCGTGGTGATGGCGGCAGGATTGGCGGCCAACCTTACCGCCAACCCGCTCGAAGCGGTCACGACGGTGACGGTCCAGATCGTGACGCTTCTGGTGGGCGATCAGGAGTTCGACAGCGCCAAGACGCTTGCTGCTTTCGCTCTTGGTCTGATGCTGTTCGTTGCCACCTTGTTCCTGAACGTGCTTGCCCTTCACGTCATGCGGACCTATCGCGAAAAATATGACTGACTTCACCCAATCCCCCCTGGCCGCACAAGCCATCAAGCCGAGGCAGACGGCTCCGGCGGCATCAGCCCTTCGGACGAAAAAACGCTATGCCCGGGAGCGGCGCTATCGACGGATAGGGCTTGGTGCCGTCGGCCTGTCGCTCGGGCTGCTAGCGCTTTTGCTGCTGACCATCCTGGCCGACGGTTACAAGGCCTTCGTACAGACCACGATCACCATGCCGATCGAGCTGTCGGCCGATGTGATCGATCCCGAGGGAACGGGAGATCCGAAAGTTCTGGGCAAGGCGAACTATGCCAAGCTGATCAATGAGAGCCTCTATCAGCGCTTCCCCGACGTGACCGAGCGCAGGGAGAAAAAGGCGCTCCGCGGGCTGATCAGCAAGGGGGTAGCTCTCGACCTTCGCCGCATGGTGCTTGCGGATCCGGGACTGATCGGCACCGTCATCGACGTCGAGCTTTTGGCGGCCGACGATGTCGATCAGTTCGTGAAAGGTTATGTCGACCCGAAAAGCGCCGAGGCGGACCGGCGGCTCAAAGACCGTGATCTCGCCTGGATCGCAGCGCTTGACGAGGAAGGCCGGATCGACACCCGGTTCAACCGCTGGCTTTTCACGCGCGGCGATTCGCGCGAGCCGGAACTTGCGGGCATATGGGGAGCGATGGTCGGTTCCGCCTATATGATGCTGGTGACCATTGTCCTGTCATTGCCGCTCGGCGTCGGGGCAGCGATCTACCTCGAGGAGTTCGCGCCGAAAAACAGCCGCTGGGTCGATCTGATCGAGATCAATGTCAACAATCTCGCAGCCGTGCCGTCGATCGTCTTCGGCCTGCTCGGCCTTGCCGTGTTTCTCGGACTATTCGGCATGCCGCGCTCCGCACCCCTGGTCGGCGGCCTTACCCTTTCCTTGATGACCTTGCCCACCATCGTCGTGATCACCCGTGCCGCCCTTCGAGCCGTGCCCCCCTCGATCCGTGAGGCGGCTCTCGGAGTCGGCGCTTCCAGACTGCAGGTCGTTGCCCATCATGTGCTGCCTCTGGCCATGCCCGGCATCTTGACGGGCGCGATCATCGGCATGGCGCGGGCACTCGGGGAAACGGCGCCGCTATTGATGATCGGCATGGTCGCCTTCATCGTCGATACGCCCCAAGGCCCGCTCGATCCGGCAACGGCTCTGCCGGTCCAAATCTACCTCTGGGCGGACAGCCCGGAAAGAGCGTTTGCCGAGCGCACGGCAGCGGCGATTCTGGTGCTGCTCGGTTTCCTGATCGCAATGAACGCGATCGCCGTCTTCCTGAGGCAAAGGTTCCAGGTGAAATGGTAGCTGTCTCCACATTGTCAAAACCGGCTGCAGAACCCGCGGCTGACGACCGACCGGCGGAACCTGCCAAGATGTCGACCCGAAGGGTCAATCTCTGGTATGGAGACAATCAGGCATTGATCGACGTCGGGCTCGACATACCGGAACGTCAGGTGACGGCCCTCATCGGTCCATCGGGCTGCGGCAAGTCGACTTTTCTTCGTTGCCTCAATCGCATGAACGACATGATCGAGGGATGCCGGACGGAAGGGGACATCCGCTTGGACGGCGAGGATCTCTACCATCAATCGGTCGACGTCGTGCAGCTCCGTGCCCGTGTCGGCATGGTGTTCCAAAAGCCCAATCCGTTTCCCAAGTCGATCTACGACAATGTCGCCTACGGCCCGAAAATCCACGGCCTCGCCGGCAGCAGGTTGGAGATGGACGAGATTGTCGAGACGAGCTTGAAAGGGGCGGGGCTTTGGGAAGAGGCCAAGGATCGCCTGGACACGCCGGGCAACAGCCTGTCCGGCGGGCAGCAGCAGCGGTTGTGCATCGCCCGTGCGATCGCCGTCAGACCCGAGGTCATCCTCATGGATGAGCCGTGTTCGGCGCTCGATCCGATTGCGACCGCGCATATCGAGGAACTGATCGACGAGCTTCGGCAGGATTTCACCATCGCGATCGTCACCCATAATATGCAGCAGGCGGCAAGGGTGTCGCAAAAGACGGCATTCTTTCACCTGGGCAAGCTGATCGAGCATAGCGATACCGATCGGATCTTTACCAACCCCGAAGAGTCCATGACCCAGGACTACATTACCGGCCGTTTCGGCTGAGGAGACTGTCAATGGCAGCCGAGGAGCAAGCCCAGCATATCGTCTCGTCCTATGACGAGGACATGAACGATCTGCAGCGCAGGATCATTCAAATGGGCGGTCTGGTCGAACGCCAAATCGATCTGGCCATTCAGTCTCTTGCTAAGCGCGACGTCGAACTCGCTGCCCGCGTCATCGAGCAGGACGATGAAATCGACAATATGGAGGAGGAGATCGACAAGGAGGCGATCCGTATTCTTGCGACCAGGCAGCCTCTGGCGATCGATTTGCGCGTGGTGGCGATGGCCACCAAGATCTCGAACGACCTGGAGCGGATCGGCGACTATGCGGCCAACATGGCCAAACGCTCGCTCTCGCTTGCCAAGACTCCACCGCTGAAGCCGCTCTATACCATTCCCCATATGGGCCAGATTACCCAGGGGATGATGAAGCAGATTTTGGATGCCTATGTGCAGCGGGACAGCGTCAAGGCGATGGGGGCCTGGCATCGGGATGACGAGGTCGACCAGCTCTACGACAGTCTGTTTCGAGAGTTGATGACCTATATGCTGGAAGAACCGCGCAACATCCCGACCTGTTTGGATCTTCTGGCGGTTGCCAAGCATCTGGAGCGGATCGGCGATCATGCCTGCAACATCGCCGAGAAGATTCACTATATGGTCCACAGCCAGCGCATCAACCGGATGCCGCTTCCGGGCCATGCCGGAGAGGACGGATAGGCCTGCCCAGTCGAACCGGGACGAACATGACAGATCGACCGAGTATGCAGCCTTTGGTGTTGATTGTTGAAGACGAGGCGCCGCTTCAGGAGCTGCTCGCCTATAACCTGCAGCATGCCGGCTTCGACATCGAACAGGCTTTCGACGGCGACCAGGCCGTGAACCTCGTCGCCGAACGCGTACCCGACCTCATTCTTCTGGACTGGATGCTGCCGCATACCTCGGGGATCGAGCTCTGCCGTCAGTTTCGGCGTAAATCCGAGACCGCCAACACGCCGATCATCATGCTGACGGCGAGGGCTGAGGAAAGCGATCGTCTGCGCGGGCTGAATACCGGCGCCGACGACTATGTCACCAAGCCTTTCTCGGTCGAGGAACTCATCGCCCGCATGCGCGCGGTGCTGCGCCGGGTGCGTCCGGCCTTCGCCGAGGAGCTTTTGAGTTTTTCGGACCTTACCATGGACATCGCCGCGCACCGGGTCATGCGTGGTGATGATGAAGTGCATCTAAGTCCGACCGAATTCCGCCTGCTGCGCCAGCTTCTGGAGCGGCCGGGGCGGGTCTTTTCGCGCGACCAGCTGCTCGATCTGGTCTGGGGCCATGACCAGGACGTCGAGCTTAGAACGGTCGATGCCACCATTCGGCGCCTGCGCCGCGCGCTCAACGTGGGCGGCAGGCCCGACTTGCTGCGCACCGTGCGCGCCGCCGGCTATGCGCTGGACGATGGGGTCGCTTAGCGCATTTTCCAGTTACGTAGAACCGTCACCAGCCCACGCCCCCGGCCAGCCACCCGATATGTCGGCACGTTTGGGGTGGCTGGGCTGGCGCGCGGGCTGGCGATGGTTGATCGGTAAATGCTTCAGGTTGGTGCAATCTTGTGTCTGCTCTCCCTTTTAGGGACGATCGGTTTCACCAAAGGTTAACTTTTCCTGATTAGGCTCTGTTTTCGGGTCCATGGGATCCTGGGACACCGCCCTCCCGCCAAAAGGGGGAGCGAGGCTCGGACTTCCAGGGTCTCATGGACCCGATAGCCCTTGTCCCGCATCAAAGTTAAGACATTATGAAGACAGGTCTGCTGCCAGATAGATCAGCCTGATCCAACGTTGCTTTCTACGAAGACCCTCTTGATCTGAACCGCTACATCGGTGATGGTTTTCCTATCAGGGCGCAAATAAACGCCCGACACAGGGAGGGAGCCATGACGTTTTTCTCATCGATGAAGCGACTGACCGCGATATCGGCCGGCGCTGCCGCGCTGATGACTTGGATGACAGCCGCCGAGGCCGCCGAATGGCGTGCCTGGAATATCCATGTCGACGGATATCCCAACACGGTGGCGATGGACAAATTCGCAGAGCTTGTCGCTGAAAAGACCGGTGGCAGCATCACGGTCAAGAACTTTCATGCCGGCGTTCTCGGCAATCAGCCGGATGCCATCGAGCAGGTTCGTATCGGCGCGCTGGAGATCGGGAACTTCAATCTTGGCCCGATCGGTCCGATTGCACCCGAGGCCAATGTCGTTTCGCTGCCCTTCATCTTCAAGGATATGGGGCATATGCACCGGGTTCTCGATGGCGAAGGCGGTGATCGGATCTCGGAAGGCATGGCCAAGCAGGGACTGATCGCGCTTGCCTGGTACGACAGTGGCGCCCGCTCCTTCTACAACTCCAAAAAACCGATCATGGAGCCGGCCGACCTTGATGGCATGAAGGTCCGGGTCATGAACAATGATCTCTATTCCGGCATGATCTCAGCGCTCGGCGGCAATCCTTCGCCGATGGCATTCTCCGAGGTTTACCAATCCTTGAAGACCGGCGTTGTCGATGGTGCCGAGAACAACTGGCCCTCCTATGAGAGCACCGGCCATTTCGAGGTCGCCGGCTATTACTCGCTCTCCCAGCATCTGATCATCCCGGAATGCGTCTGCATCAATGCCGATGTCTATGCGGGGCTTTCGGACGAGGATAAGGCTGCCGTCAAGGAAGCGGCGCGCGAGTCGGCAACCTTGCAGCGCGAGCTTTGGGAAGCCCGTGCCGTCGCCAGCCGCGAGAAGGTGATGGAGGCCGGCGTCGAGTTCAACGAGATCCCGGACAAGGCGGCCTTTCAGGACGCGATGAAGCCTGTCTACGACACCTATCTTGCTGACAACCCCGACATCGTGCCGCTGGTCGAGCTCATTCAGAACACCGACTAGT
Source organism: Geminicoccaceae bacterium (assembly GCA_965204405.1). GTDB lineage: Bacteria > Pseudomonadota > Alphaproteobacteria > Geminicoccales > Geminicoccaceae > JANQPX01. The sequence goes on along the minus strand of CBDBEN010000004.1, from coordinate 1,104,697 downwards.
GGAAAGCCCGCGATATTGGATCCCTCATCTCCGTATCCGGGTTGCCCGGATGCGGAGAAAGGGAGCCGGGGCGGCTCTTAGATTCCGTGCCTGATCCTTCAAGCGATCAGCAGGATCTTTGGTACGACCGCTGGCTCGACCGCATAAGCTGGCTTTGCAAAGTCGTCACCGGGATCGGTCTGGTGATCCTGACGATTATCTTCGGCTGGCTGGTCTATGGTCGCTATGTCCTGAATGCGACACCGACCTGGGTGGAGCAGGTGAGTTTGCTCCTGGTCATGCTCATCACCTTTCTGGGCGCTGCCGTCGGCATTCACGAGAACACCCATCTCGGCGTTTCCTATTTTCGCGAGATCGCGCCCAAACGCATCCGCAAAGCCTTCGCGCTCATCAGCCACATGGCGCTGGCGGTCTTCGGTCTCGTGATGATGTGGAACAGCTATGCGCTGGTGCTGTTCAAATGGGGCTCGCTCATTCCGCTGATCCATGTTCCCGAAGGCTTGCGGGCAATACCGATTACCGTTTGCGGCGGCCTGATTTTTTTGTTTTCCATCGGACATCTGATCAAGATGGCGCGCGGTATCGAAGAAGACTCGAGCCTTGTCGAGTGAGCGCCGACGAGCCCGGCAACGTGCCGGCACGTTGTCCGGACGGTCATCAGGATAAAAGACATGGGATTGGCTATTCTCCTCGGTGTTTTTGCCATCGGTGTGGTGATCGGAATACCCGTTGCCTTCGCGCTCGGGATTGCAGCGGTTAGCGCTTTCTGGTTCGAGGGGCTGCCTTTGCTGGTCGCCTTTCAGCGCATCGTTTCCGGCGTCAATGTCTTCTCGCTGCTGGCGATACCGTTCTTCATTTTTGCAGGCGAATTGATGTTCCATGGCGGCATCGCCATGCGTCTGGTGCGTTTTGCCTCGGCCGCTGTCGGCAGTGTTCGTGGGGGCTCGGCGTCGTCAACGTCTTCTCCTCGATGCTCTTCGGCGGGATTTCCGGCTCGGCCGTCGCCGACGTCTCGGCGTTGGGTTCCATCCTGGTGCCGGTAATGAAGGACAAAGGCTATGACGACGATTATGCCGTCAACGTCACCGTCACCTCGTCGATCGCCGGCATTCTGATACCGCCCAGTCACAACATGATCCTGTTCGCGGTTGCCGCCGGCGGGGGGATCTCGATCTCGCAGCTTTTCGTGGCCGGTGTCGTACCCGGCGTGTTGATGTGTCTTTGTCTGGCGGCGGCCGCCTATTGGTTTGCGGTCAAACGCGGCTATCCAGCGGAGCCCTTCCCGGGATGGACGGCGCTCGCCATCACCTTCATCAACGCCTTGCCCGGCCTGTTTACTGCGGTGATCATTGTCGGTGGCGTGCTGACCGGCATCTTCACGGTCACCGAATCGGGCGCCTTCGGCACCATCTATGCGGCTCTGGTCACCCTGATCGTCTACCGCAGCCTGACCTGGGAAAGCTTCAAGACGGCGGTGGTCCGAGCAGTGCGCACCACCTCGATGGTGATGATCCTGGTCGCGTCCGCCGCAGCCTTCGCCTACATGCTGACCTTTCATCAGGTGCCGTCGAGAATGATCGAGGTCATGACGGGCATCTCCGAAAACCCGATCGCCCTTCTCCTGATGCTGAACCTGTTGCTTCTGGTGCTGGGTATGATCATGGATATGGCAGCCCTCATCCTGATCTGCACCCCGATCTTTTTGCCGGTGGTCCAGTCCTTCGGCATGGATCCCCTGCAGTTCGGCATGATCCTGCTGATGAACCTGGGCCTCGGGCTTTGCACGCCTCCCGTCGGTGCCTGCCTGTTCGTCGGCTGCGCCATCGGCAAGGTGCCGATCGAGAAGGCGGTGAAGACGATCTGGCCGTTCTACCTTGCCATTCTCGTCGCCTTGATGTTTGTCACCTACATACCAGCCGTTTCGCTGACCCTGCCGAGGCTGCTCGGCTGATTTTCCGACTTGGATTGTTGAGCTTCCCTCGATGCTCGGCGTGGAGAGTTGATCGATGGCATTCTGGCGGGAGAAGCCGCTCTCGGAGATGACGGCCGCCGAATGGGAAAGCCTCTGCGATGGCTGCGGGCTTTGCTGCCAGATTCGCCTCGAGGACGAGGATAGTGGTGAGATCGCTCTTTCGGATGTCGCCTGCCGCTTCCTCGATCTTTGCTCCCATCGCTGCAAGGACTACGGGAACCGGCAAGCCAACGTCGCGGATTGCGTCAAGGTGACACCCGACAATGTCCACGATCTGACCTGGCTGCCCCATACATGCGGCTACCGCCTGGTGGCCGCCGGCCATGATTTACCGGACTGGCATCCGTTGATCTCGGGCGATCCCGCGACCGTCCATCGGAACGGACCGTCCATGCTCGGCGATCTGGTCAGCGAGGATGAGGTCGACTGGCGCGACTATGGCGAGCAGTCGTGACATCAGTGAATGATGCGGATTTGTACCGGCCCATCTTGGGTATTGACCTGTTCTAACTCGCTTCCCGGGCCCTACTCAGTGGTTCGGCGGGGGAGCAAAATGGGGCAGTTTCCAGGCAGCTAGAGCATTTCCTGGTCAGGTTTACGCATATCCAGCATGCCTGAAGTAGTTTGCACACTCGGTTTTGGAGAAGGTGTCGAGCGTTTTGCCGATCTGTTGTTGCAAACCGTCGATGGTGCGCGCGGCGGCGCTTCGTATCAGGGTTTTGAGTTTGGCAAACGCGTTTTCGATCGGGTTCAGGTCCGGAGAGTAGGGTGGCAGGTAGCAGAGTTGGGCGCCGGCTTTTTGGAGAATGTCACGAACGCCGGCGACTTTGTGGGCGGGCAGATTGTCCATGACCACGATGTCGCCGTGCTTGAGCGTCGGCGCCAGGCAATGACGGAGATAGGTGAGGAACGCGACACCATCCATGGGACCATCGATTATCCAGGGCGCGTCGATGCCATCGACCCGAAGGGCGGCAATGAAAGTCAGCGTTTTCCAGTGGCCGTGGGGAACCGGGCTGACCAGACGTTCGCCGATCGGACAGCGACCATAGAGCCTCGTCATCTTCGTGGTGAAGCCAGTTTCATCGAGGAACACCAGCCGATCCGGGTCGATCCAAGGCTGAACGCGCCGCCAGGCCTCACGCCGTCTCCTGACGTCCGGACGATTCTGTTCCGCGGCGTGCGCGGTCTTTTTTTAAACGGATGCGGTTGCGCCACAAAAAGGTGTGAAGGCAGCTCTTGCTGACATGGATGCCGTCTGCCGCCAAGCGTTCGCCAATCTGCTTGAGCGTCAGATCCGGTTCATCGGCCACCAGCCGCAGAAGACGATCTTTGTGCGGCAAAAGCTTGGCCGGCGGATGACCATGCATCGGCTTGGCATTGACGCTGCCGGTCTCGCGCTTGCGCTGCACCCATTTGACCGCCGTCGATGCACTCACCTGAAGATGACGAGCTGCGGCGCGTGCCGAACTGCCGGCTTCGACAGCCTCGATCAGGCGTTCGCGTAAATCTAACGAGTAAGCTCGCGGCATGATCCCTCCCAACTCTGTTTGCTGGAAGAGAAACACATCAGGCCTGAACGTAACATCTTGATAGACAGAGATGATTCAATCTGTCGCGGAAGTGCTCTAGAGCGTGTTTCGATCTTATGAAGTCACCACCAGCCCGCTCCCCCGCCCAACCACTCGCTGGATCTCGACCATATCGGGTCGTTCGGCGAGGGAGCGAGCTGGTTCCGTTTGGTTGGAACATGCTCTCGGTGTAACGCGGTTAGGATGATCGGCTTCACCCAATGTTAACCCTTCCGCGGTAAGCCTTGTTTGCTGGTCCATGTGATCCTGGGAGTCTGCCTTTCCGACAAGAATAGGCGGGGCTCGGACTCCCAGGATCACATGGATCCAATAGAGTTCGTTCCACAGGAAAATGAAGAAAGGATGAAGAAGCTCGACTTGCCTGGCGGAACAGTCTGAACTGGCGTTGTTTTGAACCAGACCGGGCTGCCTATCCCACGGCTATCACATGGGCAGATCATGCTTGCCTCGCCGGGACCCTCCGTGGCAGGGAAAGAACTAGGCTCAGACCTAGTGCCGCCATCGCTGCGAGGGTGATGAAGGCTAAGTCATAGCTTCCGGTGGTATCGAAAATTCGCCCTGCCACGGTCGGGCCGATGGCAGCGCCGAACGTGCCGAAAAACACGACGGCACCGAAAATCGTTCCGTGAGCCCTTGTGCCGAAATATTCGGCGATCGCCGGAGCGACGACAGTGAACAGCCCGCCATGGGCAAAGCCGTAGACCGCGACGGCGGCGAACAGCAGCCAGGGCGAGGCGATGGCGACGAATGCCAGCAGGCTGGCAATGAGCGGCAAGAAGCATAGGACAAAGGCTCTCTTGCCGCCGATCCTATCGGCGAATGTCCCAATGCCCAGCCGTCCGACAACGCTTGCGGCACCGGTCACCGACAGCAAGGTCGCGGCGATCGTGGCGCTCATGCCCATGTCCATGCCATGGACGACGATATGAAGCGGAATGGTCACGAGGCTCGGAAGATACAGGAATTGGATGGCGCATAGGGTCCAGAAGATACGGGTCTTTGCGACCTCCCTGAAACCGAGCCCATCGTCTCTGGTTTCCGTTACGGTTCGGCTTGGCGATAGCGGCTGTTTCATCGACAAGGCGGCGATCAGCAGCAGGACGGCTGCGACGATTCCCATAGCGATCGCTGCAGACCGCCAGCCCAGGCTTGCCATCAAAAGAGCGGCCGATGGCGGCACCGCAATCTGGCCGATCGCCGTGCCCACCTTGACCACGCCGGTCATCATGCCGCGCCGGCGATCGAACCACCGCGCCACGGTCGAGAGCGTGACGACGTCGTGGGTGCTCATCCCCAAGCTGATGAACAGGCCGAAGATCAAAAACAGATGCCAGGTCTCGGTCACTTGGGAGATCAAGCCGAACCCGAGGCCGTACAGCGTGCCGGTGGTCGCCAGCACCACTCTCGGCCCATAGCGATCGCTGAGGCGGCCGCCGAAGATCGCCAGCATGCCCATCATGAAGAAGGTAAGCGATGCAGCGCCCGACAGCATGGCGCGCGACCAGCCATACTCCGCTTCGAAGACCTTGAAGAACAGGCCATAGGAAAACAGGAGACCGATGACGGTGAATTGTGTCAGGCAGGCGCCGAAGACGATCAGATATCGCGGGTCAGACTTGGTCTCGGCAGCGATCATCCGGCAGGGTTTTCTGTCTCGGGGTTCATAGGCCATCCGGACGTTGGTTGAGGAGAAAGCTGTTGAGCGAGCGGCCGTTCACGGGATGACAAGGCTGCTCAGGCCTTCTGGAAAAGAGGAACGGATGTCTTGTAGACACGGGTCGCGGCAGCTTTGCAAGGTCATGCCGATGGATGGACCATCGAAACCCGCCCGCTTCCCACATCCGAAGGAGTTGCCTCGGCAGGCATCCGATAGCGACCGGGCGACGTTGTCACCTCGGAATACTGGCCGGCAATCTTTCCTTAACCATTGCCTGATAGTGACCTTAGGAGAATAGGCACGACTTGCTCTTCCGCTCGTCGTCATGCACAACTCAGCCTTGATAAGGCTGCCCGGGGATGGCCGCTGAGAGCCGTGCTCCTGGCGTGATGATCAACCTTCAGCCCAGGGATCAGAACCCATCAAGGCTTTTTCCTCACACGGCCGGACACAGCCACCGGCGATCAACTTGCCGCCGCTGACACTCTCCTTGTTGCTGGTGATGCTTGCCATCTTTGTCGGCAGCAGCGTTGCGCCGTCAGCCATGGAGCGCTGGATCACCTTCCATTTTGCCTTCATTCCGGCTGCCTGGCTGATTACCGACTGGCCAGTCTGGTCGCTGGCGATCGCCCCCTTCACCTATGCGTTTTTGCATGGCGATTTCCTTCATCTGGCCCTGAATGGGGTCATGCTCGCCGTGATGGGCCAGGTGCTGGAGCGGCGGTTGGGAAGGCCTAGGTTTTTCATGGTGTTTTCTGCCGGCATTTTCGGTGGCGCGCTCGTCCATGCGCTCATTGGCGGCGCTGCCGAGGTGCCGCTGGTCGGCGCTTCGGCCGGTGTCGGGGCGCTCTTTGGGGCCGGTTTGGTCTTTCACGGGCGAGGCATTCCGCTAGGTCCCAACAGCCGGATACTGGTGCTGCTCACCGCCTTTTTCATCATCGTCAACATTCTGGGCCTGGTGCTGCCTATTTTGAGCAACGTCGCCTATGCCGCTCATCTCGGCGGCTTTATTGCAGGTATTCTGGCCACAGCCGCGCTCGAAAGAAATAGTCGAACCAGGCGCAGGCACTAGGCACTTATCTGATGAACTGCGGTTTCAGCCTCAGGCTCTGACGCTCGGCGGGGGCAAGGTGACGATTCAGGCGGCGGTTGATCCAGCCGAAGAGCAGAGATGATCGACACGGTGCCGATAATGAAATAGCCCGCGACGATGGGGTAGGCGACGAACGGGTTGAAGGTGTTTTCGGCGAAATAGTTGGCGTAATAGAGCGCGTCGCCCTGCTGCTGCCAGGCCGGAAAGCTGGAGAAATAGACGAGCGCGGTCGCATGGTAGAGAAAGATCGCCTCATTGGTGTAGCTCGGCCAGGCGAGGCGCAGCATGGTGGGCCAGACGATCCGGCGAAAGCGCTGGGCAGGGCGCATGCCGATGGCGTCAGCTGCCTCGATATCTCCCTTCGGCACGGCACGAAGGGCGCCGTAGAAAATCTCGGCGGAATAGGCTGATGTGTTGAGGAAAAGCACGAATAGCGCGCCTAGCCAGGCGCGGGTCAGCCAGCGTGTTTCAGCCGAGAGGGCAACGAAGCCGAGGTCCAGCTCGAAACCGACCTTGGGAAGCTGCACGAACAGTTCATAGGTGAAGAAGAACTGGATAAACAGCGGCGTGCCGCGGAAGAGGTAGATAAACCCGTGTGACGGCGAGGCCAGCCAGGGGTTGCTGCTCGCCTTGCCGAGCGCCAGGAGTGTCGCGAAACAGAACCCAAGAACCACCGCGAAGATGGCGAAATAGAGGTTCCAGATCATGCCCGAACCAATCAGCACCACTTGATCGCAAAGGGTTATCTCGGTTTTCGGCAACAGGCGCTCGCCGATGCCGATGGCGCGAAGGCCGTACGCCTGGACCGTGTCGATGCAGCTCATCGGGCAATGGCCATGCCGCGCGAGACACGGGCGGAAAGCCGATCGAAACCGATCTGGCTGATCCAGGTGAGGCCGAGATAGAAGAGCAGAAGCACAGCGAAATACCAGACCCGCCAATCGGGGTGGGCGTAAGCGTAGGCCTGGGTTTTCATGCCGCCCAGTTCCTTGGCCCAATAGACGATGTCCTCGACGCCCAGGAGAAACAAGAGCGGTGTTGCCTTGATCAGGATCATCCAGAGATTGGAGAGGCCCGGCAGGGCGAAAACCCACATCTGCGGCAAGTGAATGCGCCAGAGGATCTGGCGCTTCGACATGCCGATCGCTTCGCCCGCCTCGATCTGGCCATGGGGCACGGCGCGCATGGCACCGTCGATGATATTGGCCGCAAAGGCGCCGAAGACGATCGCATAGGCAATGACGGCGAGGGTAAAGCCGTAGAGATCGTGGATCCAGGGAGCGGCCGTCGACAGCGGCGCCTTGGCGGCGGCGCAGACCACGAAATCATTGCCCTGCCAGATCGGATCGGTGACCTCGGGGCAGAGTGTCTTGTGTCGGACATATTCGATCGCCTGATCCAGGGCGATGGGAACGAACAGGAAAAAGACGATGTCCGGAATGCCCCGGACCATGGTGGTATAGAGCGTGCCGGTCCAGCGAAGCGGGGTGATGATCGAGCGTTTCGCGAGGGCGCCCGCAAAGCCAAGCGCCATGATCGGCGCCACCACGATCAGCAGCAGGCCGATCACCGTCAGAATGCTGGTATAGAAACTGGCATGCTTGGGCGTGGTCAGGTAGCAAGCGAACCACGCCAGCCCCTCCAGCGAGCGCGGATCAGCGCAGCTCTCGAACATTCGATCCAGCCACGCTTATCCGGTCCGACAAGGGAAGAGGCAAGGCGGAGCGGATGTGTGTCCGCTCCGTCGCCGCAAGACAGCTACCACTGAGGTGTGTCTTCGGTGAACCACTTTGCCAGCATGTCGTTAAGCGAGCCGTCGGACTTCATCGAATCGATGGCTGCGTTCAGCTTCTCCTTCAATTCGCCATCGCTTTCGCGCAAGCCAACGCCGATGCCGCCGCCGATGGCGACCTTGTCGATCACCACGAGCTCGCCATTGCTCTCGTCGACGATCGGCCTGAGATAGTCGCTATCCGCAAGAACGGCATCCGCTTCGCCGTTCCTGACCGCAGCGATGGTTTCGTCAGGCGTTGCGAACTCCACCAGCGTTGCGCCCGACGATGCCACATGACCCGCGTGGATCGTGTTGGTTTGAGCCGTGATGACACCGCTGGCAAGATCGACTTCGTTCCCGGCAAGGGTGACATAGAGCGAGGCCGTGGGCGGGTAGTATTCATGGGAGAAGTCGATCACCTCGTCGCGTTCGGGCGTGACCGACATGCCTGCCATGATGGCATCGTAATTGCCCGAGACCAGGTTCGGAATGATGCTGTCCCACTCATTGGTCACCCAGGTGCACTCAAGCTCCGCGCGCTTGCAGAGCTCATCGCCGAGCTGGCGCTCGAAACCGTCGACTTCGCCCTGATCGTTCAGGAAGTTGTAAGGCGGATAGGCACCTTCGGTTCCTAATCTGACGGTTTCGGCAAGGGCTGGGCCTGCGGCCAGGCCGGCAAGCACGGTCGCCCCGATGAGCGTTTTGAGGCATTTCATAGGCTGTCTCCCTATTGGTTTTTGTTGATCTTACAATGTACTGGCGAGGAATGCTTTGCAACGTTCCGATTGTGTATTGCCGAACACGTCGGCCGGTGTGCCTTCCTCCTCGATTCGTCCCTGGTGAAGGAAAATCGTCTTCGAAGAAACTTCCCGCGCGAACCCCATCTCGTGGGTGACGACGATCATGGTCCTGCCTTCGTCGGCCAGCTCCTTCATCACTCTCAGGACCTCGCCCACCAGCTCCGGGTCCAGCGAGGAGGTCGGCTCGTCGAACAGCAGCACCTTCGGCTGCATCGCAAGCGCCCGGGCAATGGCCACGCGCTGCTGCTGGCCGCCCGAAAGCTGGGAGGGATACGAGCCGTGCTTGTCGGCGATGCCGACCTTGGCAAGGATCTCCATCGCCTCAGCCTGTACGTCGTCTTTAGGCCGGCGCAGTACCTGTAGCGGGCCTTCGGTGACATTCTGCAAGACGGTCATGTGAGACCAAAGATTGAAGCTTTGAAACACCATGCCGAGCTTGGTACGCAGCCTGGCAATCTGCTTGGGATCGGCACCGCCGCGTCGTCCCTGGCTGTCAGCCTTGGTCTGCACCTCCTCACCATCGACGACGATCCGTCCCTGATCGGGCGTCTCGAGGAAGTTGATGCAACGCAGGAAGGTCGACTTGCCGGATCCGGACGATCCGATCAGCGAAATGACGTCACCCTCGACGGCGGAAAGCGATAGTCCCTTCAACACTTCCAAAGCGCCGTAACGTTTATGAATATTTTCGGCCAGCAAGGCAGGTTGGGAGGGCATGCCGCTTGTCGCGCTCCTCGATCAGCGTTTTTTCGTGACGCCAATCAATCCCGTCATCTTAGATGACGGATTGTCAGCATTCAGATCATAAGGCAGGCAGGGCGGGCTTCTGTCAAACCCAAATCATGATGCGATGGCCTGCCCGCTGGCGAGAGCGTTCTATGTTATGCGGTGGCCGCCGCGAGTGCGGTGTCCATCAGGTCACGGATGGTATCGGTGTCGGTGCCGGCAACGATGCGGCCAAGCTCCTCATCGCCTTTGAGGACCAGGAGCGTCGAGCGGCGGGGGATATTGCGCGACGTGCTGACCTCGTGCTGCCCATAATCGTCCCAATCGACCCGGACGAAGGTGATCTGCTCGTCATAGGACGGGTTTTCGCCCCGTAGCGCGCTGATGATCCGCTCCTGGCGGGCGCAGGTCGAGCACCAGTCGGCGGCGAAATCCACGAACACGGTCTTGCCCTCAGCGAGCGCCTTTTCGATCAGGCCCGGCGTGTAATCGATAGTCTCGGCGGCTATGGTCGCTGACGGCAGGACCGCCGCGGCCACAGCCGCGGTTGCAGTGAGGGTTAGAGCTTGGCGACGGTTCATTGATTGCTCCTGTTGATGAAAAGGAGATGAGAAAAGGTCACAAGGCGACCGAGAGATCCTGGAGCCAGTAGGGCAGGACCTGAACGAGCCAGGCTTCGATCATGTGGTGCAGGCCAAACAGGACCGAAAGGCCGACGACGACCAGAACCCAGCCCATGATCGGCTTCGAGCGTTCGGCCAAAGGCTGCATCCAGCTCTGTCTGGTGCGGATCGCTTCGCGGGTGCCGTAGCCAAGCGCAACGATCACAGCGGAAACCCCAAGCGCGAAGCTGGTCATGACGAGAGAGGCGTAGACCAGGCTTTCCCCCTGGGATGCCAGCGAGATCGCGCCGCCCAAGGTCGGCCCGATGCAGGGTGACCAGACAGCCCCCAGGAGGATGCCGCCGAGGAAGGTCCCCTTGAGACCGGATTGCGGCAGCTGGCCGATCTGCTGATCGGCACCGGCGGCAAGGCTTCCGGTTGCGAGAGCGAATTGGCTGTTGAACTTGGGAATCAGGAGCACCAGGCCGAAGGTCACCATAAGCCCGGCGCCGATCTGGCTCATCAAGCCTTCGCTAAGACCGATCGAACTGCCAAGGGTGATGACGGTCATTCCGAGGGTGACGAAGGCGATGCTCATGCCGCCGGCGAGCGCGAGCGGGCCATAGGCGCTGGACTGGGTTGCCGAAGCGAGGACAAGCGGCAGCACGGGCAGGACGCAGGGGTTGATCAGCGTCAGCAGGCCGGCCCCAAATCCCAAAAACAGATCCATCATCACATCCGGTCATTGTTCCCCCGGCAATGTGGGCCTTCGGGGCGATCCTGACATGAGGGAGATCATAACAACCGCGTGAGGACTGTGTTTCCACTTATTCCTGGGAGGTGCAATACAATCCGAATGACTGAAGGCGATGCCCAGTCGTCAAAATTTATTAGTTAGATCTGCAAGGCTGTATCAGCGTACCAGGCGATAGCCGCCGGGTTCGGTGACCAGAATTTGTGCGTTGGTGGGATCGGGCTCGACCTTCTGGCGCAGGCGGTAGATATGCGTTTCGAGAGTGTGCGTGGTCACGCCGGCATTGTAGCCCCAGACCTCGTCAAGCAGCACATCCCGCGGGACAGGGCGGTCACCCATGCGATAGAGATATTTCAGGATCGCGGTCTCTTTTTCGGTCAGATGAACCTTCTTGTCGTTTTCGTTGTTGGTGAGGATCTTGGCGCTGGGACGGAACGCATAGGGGCCGATCGGGAAGGTGGCGTCATCGGACAGCTCGAACTGCCGGAGCTGGGCCCGCACTCTTGCCAGCAGAACGCCGAGGCGGAACGGTTTCGGGATATAGTCGTTGGCGCCGCTATCCAGGCCGAGAATGGTATCGGCATCGCTGTCATGCGCCGTCAGCATGATAACCGGAGTCTTGACGCCCTGCCTGCGCATGAGGCGGCAGAGATCACGGCCATCGGTATCAGGCAGGCCGACATCCATCAGGATGACCTCGAAATGATGCTCCTTGACCAGCTCGAGCGCTTTTTCACCATTTTCCGCCTGCAAGGCAACGAAGCCTTCATGCAGCTCAAGCTGCTCGGCAAGTGAATTTCGCAAAGCCGCGTCATCGTCGACAATGAGAATTTGCTTGGTGGTTGCCATCGACGTTCCTCGTTCATCACCAGATGTGCCCCACTAACATGGCTTCGAATTTTGCACAAACCAATGCGTGGGAAAATCCAGCTTCGGTATGGTGTTTATGCAGATTCATCAATTTCCATCTGGCGTCGAAGGCCAAATTCGCTATCTATGCGCTCATAAATTGTGTTCGCCTGGACGAATTCGCGAATAGCTCATGATGCTGCCCTGCAGGATGTGTGGGTACCGGCGATCGAGTTGGAGATTTTTAGATGACACTGATCGTTCCCGTCATCCTCGCCGGAGGCGCCGGCACGCGGCTTTGGCCGGTTAGCCGGGAAACCATGCCGAAGCATCTTGCCAGGCTGATCGGCGAGCATACGCTGCTGCAGCTTACCGCAAAGCGCCTGCTTGCTCACGCACCGGCCTCTCGTCTGGTGACCGTCGCCTCCAAGGCACAGGATCTTCTGATCCGCCGCCAGCTTGCCGAGATTGATCCGGATCTGACCCATCATCGTCTGCTGGAGCCAACCGGCCGCAACACGGCCGCCGCCATTGCTCTCGCAGCGCTGCATGCCAAGAAGGCATTTGGCCCGGACTCGGTGCTTTGGGTCTGCCCTTCCGATCACTTGATCAGCGATCAGACGATCCTCGATCAGGCCGTTCGTGATGCCTTGCCTGTCGCAGCCGAAGGTGATCTTCTGACCTTCGGCATTTCGCCGACTAGGCCGGAAACCGGCTATGGCTACATCAAAGCCGGCATGCCGACAGGTGCGCAATCCACCGTGCTTCAGGTCGACCGCTTCGTCGAAAAGCCTGACCTCGCCACGGCCGAGGCCATGTTGAAGGCCGGCGGGTATTATTGGAACAGCGGCATGTTTCTGTTCCGTGCCGATCGAATTTTGGAAGAGCTGTCGGCGCATGAGCCGGGTATTCTTGAAGCGACCGAGCACGCCTTCGATGAAGCTGTTGCCAGCGGCAACGGCAGTTTCGATCTGCCTCTTGCCAGCTACGAAAAAATCCCATCCGCGCCGATCGACAAGGCGGTGATGGAGCGGGCCAAGCGTATCGCTGTCGCGCCCTGCGATCCCGGCTGGACCGACCTTGGCTCCTGGCACAGCATCTGGGAGCAATCGGTAAAGGACGAGCAAGGCAATGCCACCTATGGTGACGTGCTGCTGAACGACGCCGAAAATTGCCTGGTGCATACCAGCCATCGCCTGGTGACCTGTGCCGGCATCAAGGATCTGGCGATCGTCGAGACCGATGATGCGCTTTTGGTCACCGATCGCCGGCGGAGCGAGCCGGTGAAGCAGGTTGTTGCCAGTCTCAATGAGGCCAATCGGTCCGAAGCGGTTCAGCACAGTGCCGTCGACCATGATTGGGGCCGAGTTGCCAAGCTCGATCAAACCCCGTCGACCCAGGTATCGAGGCTCGACATCGCCCCCGCCAAAGCGGTCGACGTGCCCGAAGGTATCGGCGACAGCCTTCACTGGCTGGTTATCGAGGGAACCGCGGAGCTTCGGCATAGCGGGCAAGGCTCTACGCTGAAAGCCGGTGAAAGCGCAGATCTCTCCCCGCACATGCCCTATGAGATCAGGAACCCCGCCGATGTGCCGCTTTCCCTCATCGAAATCAGGTCGGCGGCGCCGACGGGCTGAACTGGACCTCGACATGCTGGGAGGCAGGGCGCTGGTTGGCGGCTGCCCGCCAGCGGCGTATTGTGATGCTTGGCAAACTTGGAATGATGCTCCTTGAGTGACGATGATGATGGTCCAGCTCCTTTGCCGGAGGGGGCCCACACCTATCTGACACCGGCTGGTGCCGAGCGCTTCAATGCGGAACTGCACCAGCTCCGCAGCGTCGAGCGGCCGAAAGTGGTGGAGGTGGTTTCCTGGGCGGCCGGCAATGGCGACCGCTCGGAAAACGGCGACTATATCTACGGCAAGAAGCGCCTGCGCGAGATCGACCGCCGCATGCGCTTTCTGATCAAACGGCTGCAATCCGCAAGGATCGTCGATCCGGCCGAACAGACCATTCGAGATCGGGTTTTCTTCGGGGCGACCGTAACCTTCGCCGATGACGAGGACCACGAGCGGACGGTCACGATCGTCGGCGTCGACGAAGCTAGGCTGGACCAAGGCGAAATCAGCCTGGTCTCTCCCGTTGCAAGAGCCTTGCTGCGCGCGAAAACCGGCGACTGTGTCGAGGTGCAAAAGCCTGGCGGCGTCGACGATCTCGAAGTCCTGGCGATTTCCTATCCGACGGCTTGAACCCAAGAACCAGAAAACGCTAAAGCCAACCAACCCATCGAAGCGGCTGCATCGTCAACTATCGAAACGGTTGCTTCGGGGGAAGCCGTGGGGGACCATGCGGCCGGCGCTGGCGCGCTTGCCTTGCCAGGCTTCGAGTTCGGCCGTTTTGACCACGCGGGTACCATTCTTTGCAGGCCAGGAAAGGCCTTCTTCCGTGGTGATCACTTTGGCGTCTGCGAGCTTGCCGTCCTTGAAACGCTGCAGCAGCACTCCCTTGCCGCGGCTCATGACGGGAAGATCGGAGGCGGGGAAGATCAGCATTTTCCGATTGGAGCCGACCGTGACCACCTGATCACCATCGCCCGGCGTGACCACCAGGAGTTTGGAGAGCGGGTCGAGATTGAACACCTGCTTGCCCGCCTTGGTCTGGGCGGCGATCGCCTTTTCCTCGGCAAGGAACCCTCGCCCATCACTGCTCGCCAGCAAAAGTTTCCCGTCGACCCGGTGCGTGGCAAGGTAGAGGGCGTGCGCCCCCTTGGCGAGATCGACCTGGAGGCTTAGCGGCTCGCCCTGGCCTCTGCCGCCGGGCAGTTTATCGACAGGTAGCAAATACCCGCGGCCATCGGTGCTGATCAGGATCAGCTTGTCCGTGGTTTGCGCCCTGATCACGAATTTTTCGGCATCGCCGTCTTTGTATTTGAGCTCCGCATTGTTCTCGATATGGCCGCGCATTACGCGCACCCAGCCGAGCTTGGAGCAGACCACGGTGACCGGCAGGCGCTCGACCGCGATTTCCTCGAGCGCATCGAGATCGACGGCGGGCGCATCGCCCAGGCTGGTGCGTCTGTCACCGAGGGCGCCGCTTCCGAACTTGTCGATCGTTTCCTCGAACTCTTCCTTGAGCCTGGCTCGCCGCAACAATTCGTCTTTCAGGAGCGCTTTCAGTTCCTTACGCTCGGCGCGCAAGCCTTTCTGTTCCTTGACGATCGCCATCTCCTCGAGCTTGCGGAGATTGCGCAGGCGCATATTGAGGATGGCCTCGGCCTGGCGCTCGTTCAGCTCGAAGGCGGCCATCAGCTCGGCCTTGGGATCATCCTCTTCCCGGATGATACGGATGACCTCGTCGAGGTTGAGATAGGCGATGCGGTAGGCTTCGAGGACTTCGAGGCGATCCTCGATCTTGCCGAGACGGTAGCTGGTCCGCCTGACCAGCACCTCCATGCGGTGCTCGATAAAGGCGGCCAGAACCTCCTTCAAGTTCATGACCCGAGGCACGCCGCGGGCATCCAGGACGTTCAGATTGAGCGAGAGCCTGGTTTCCAGATCGGTCTGGCGGAAGAGCTGCTCCATCATCAGCTCGGCCGGTACGGTGCGCGAGCGCGGGACCAGAACCAGCCGCACGTCTTCGGTGGATTCGTCCCGGACATCACCCAGGAGCGGCAGTTTTTTTGCCGCGAGGAGTTCGGCGATGCGCTCGATCAGCCGGGCCTTTTGCACCTGATAGGGCATCTCGGTGATGACCACCTGATACTGGCCGTGGGAAAGCTCTTCCTTTTCCCAGCGCGCGCGCAGGCGCATGGAGCCGCGACCGGTGCGGTAGGCCTCGGCAATGTTGGCCGGGTTCTCCACCAGCACGCCGCCGGTCGGCAGGTCCGGTCCTCGGACATGGCCGAGGAGCGCCTCGATCGACGACTCGGGATTTTCCACGAGTTCGCAAAGGGCATGGCAAAGCTCGCCGGCATTGTGCGGCGGGATGCTTGTGGCCATGCCGACAGCGATGCCGGTGGTGCCGTTGGCGAGCAAGTTGGGGAAGGCGGACGGGAGCACGACCGGCTCGTCATCGCCGCCATCATAGGTCGGGCGAAAATCGACCGTATCCTGATCGATGCCCTGGAGAATGGCCTTGGCGACCTCGGTGAGCCTCGCCTCGGTGTAACGCATGGCGGCGGCGTTATCGCCGTCGATATTGCCGAAATTGCCCTGACCGTCGACGAGAGGGTAGCGCTGGGCAAACTCCTGGGCGAGGCGCACCATGGCGTCGTAGATCGAGGTATCGCCATGGGGGTGATATTTACCGATGACATCGCCGACCACGCGTGCACATTTCTTGTAGCCGGTCTCCGGATCGAGCTTCAGCTTCATCATCGCGTAGAGAAGGCGCCGCTGAACCGGCTTCAGCCCATCGCGCACATCCGGCAGCGAACGCGCCGTGATCGTGGAAAGCGCATAGGCCAGATAACGCTCGGAGAGCGCATCCTTGAACGGAATAGGCCGGATCGCGTTGTCATTAGCAGCAGACATTCAGGGTTCCTTAGCCAGTAACAGTCTCAACGCATCAAGCGATCCACTAGAGCCTGGCGGGCTTCAGGCACCGGTCGATCCAGGGCAGCAAACAAATGCCGCTCCAAAAACCACCCCGTCAACCTAAGGCCATCACGGATGCCGGCGGCATCTGCATTACTTTTGCCGAGAAAAAACCCAGGTAACGGTAGCAACCGATCCACATACTCCCCAGCGCCCGGCCTGCTCACTGCCCGTCCCGTCCGCGGGGATACGTAACCGAGGTCCGCGCCGGACCCCGTGACGGCGCAGGTCGAGAGGTCGAGGCCGAAGCCGAGATCGGCAAGCAAAGCCAGCTCGAAACGCACATAGTTTTCCGCCCACATACCAGATATTGTGAGACTATCAATAAGCTGGCACAATAAATTGTAAAGATCCAGGTGGGGATCGCGATCCGGCAGTGCTCGCTCCACCAACGCGCAGGCACTCCTCAGCGCTGCAAGCCGAGACGGCTCATCCATGACGAGAGCGGCGTTGGCGGTGATCAGCTCGCCGGTAAAATTGCCGAGCTGATCGGGAAGCCGGGCCCGCCAGGTCAGCGCCAGGCGATTGCCGAGCTGATAGGTCGATTTGTTCTTGCGACTGGCCCCGCCGCGCACCAGTCCACCGTGGCGGCCATGGTCGGGCGTCATGACCTGAAGAAGCACCGCCCCCTCACCATGAGGGCGGGTGGAGAGAATGATGCCTTCGTCTTGCCATTGCATGGACGGGACCAATTGTTCCCTGTTCGGGGCAGGCTGTCGTCGCAAAACGTCAGGTGTTCTGCGGGGCTCGGGTTCGTTTGGTCGCAGGGATGAATAATCGATCGAGCTTGCGAAGCTCAAGGAGATTTCTAGACGGGAGCTTATGGCTAGATAGGAAAGTTGTCCAGTTTCAAATGACGTCAGGTCGCTATGCGGGGCGGCATTTACTAGGGGCAACGTCTTGGACAGGCCACGTGGTCCGCCAGCGCGCAGGCCTTCATTCTTCGTCAAGTCTAGAGAGGGCCATGCGCTTCTGGTCCATGCAATCCCGGGCGTGCAAATTCCCCCCTTCTTCTCGCCGGATGGGCAGGGACCGGATTCTCATGGCCTCGACATTGGAGGCAATCGGGAAAAGTGACGGGTGGGTCGAAGATGTCGTCAGCGAATTCCCCCGGCGGGTTGGAGTTTTGTATGCGGATGCAGGCTGACGTGGTCTATTTTCGTGCAAAAGGATTAATTTTGTCTCTTTTTAATAGAAAATTGACGGCATGCGTGTTTGCCGTCTATATTCCGCATTTATTTGGTCCTACAACCTTTGAATTTTTCGCCCGTGAAAGGCGTTAACATCTTGTCATGGCTTGGAACGGCTTGAAGGTGATGTTTGTCTCGATGCAGCGGCTTTAGGGATTATCGTCGGTGAGTGGCAGGGCCAATTCCCGCTTTCCTAGAACGGCAGGTTCGGTCGCCGATGATCGAGTCATGATTGAACGTGAGAAAATCAGGCATCGCCGGCCTGACGACATGCGCGTTTATGATGGCGGCGATCGCTCTTTTTCCGAAGATCCCGATCCCTTCCAGTATGAGGTCGAGGACGACGAGGAGATCTTATCGTCGCCATCCGATCAGGAGGATCAATGGTCGGAGCAAGAAGAGAATGTACCCGACGAGAGGCAGGGCTGGGACGACGATCCGGATGGGGAATGGGTGTTTGACGACCCAGCTACGGATGCGCCGCCGCAGGACCAAGATAGCGGCATCGTCTGGGGCGGCGATGAAGATATCCAGATCGATGCGCCGCAGGCGTCTCACGAAGCACCGGTCTATGACGATGAGGATCGTTTTGCGCCGGAAGTCGAGCTGGCCGGTAGGCGCGATGTTCGGCCCCGCCCCCCGAAGCCCGTGCCGGCCAAGGCGAAACGTGCACAGCCCGGCGGTGATCGCCCGGCGGGGCCACGCACGCGATCAGGCGTCGGCGGGCTGCAAGAGCTGGATGTCGAACTGGATAGCGCTTTGCCTTTGGCGAAGCCGACCTTGGTGCAGCGGGCGCAGGGCAGGTTTGCAAGGACTCAGGCAACGCTTGAAACCAGACCCGAGATGCCGGGGCCGCTCCAGAACCAGGCAAAATCCTTGCAGCGGGAGGGGCGTGGCGCAGCCTCGAGGCGGCGGCAGGCGCGGCCGGCCACAGCTCTTCCTCAAAGGCAGCAGCGGAGCCGGTGGGGGCGGACTTTCCTGATGCTCGCCATGCTGGCGCTTTTAAGCACGGCCGGATGGTTCACCTATCAGGAAAGAGGGGCACTTTTGCCCGAAGGCATGATCAGCGGGCTGATCGAAACCCTTGGCCTCTCGGGGGCGAGCCGCTCAACTGACGATACTTCCTTCGGATCGACGGTTCCGGGCGATCAGCCGGGAAGCGCCGACGGCGGCAGTATCCTCGATATTTTCACATCGGGAGCAGAGAGCGACATCAACGCGGAAGAGCTTACTCCTCTTGATCCCGGCAGCAATCCGGCCCCCACCGGAACGAATGGGGCGGGGACGGGCGGCGCACCGATCCCGAAGTTCAAGCCGCGGGATGACGGCGAGACAGGCGCGCTTGGCGCCCCGCGCTCGATCAATGTGCAGCCTGGCGCTCGCTCGTCGGGCTCCGATGCAAGCGCTGAATTGGCCATACCGGAGTTTAAGCCCCGGGATGAGAGGGCGGAGGCTGCCGGCTCGCTTGGGGCCGCCGGGGGGCAGGCAGAGGAAGGCGGAGAGCCGTCGGCCCTGCAGCAGATTTTGAATTTCCTGGCGTCCGATTGAGGTGGAAGCAGCCTATTTGAAGGGTGTGATCCGTCTTTAGGCAAGACGGCAGCCTCTTGCGCGATCGTGGCGACACCGGCATCGTTGGATAGCCTTGGACCCAATATTGCCTCGGTGGTGCCTCATGCTCAACTGGGCTCTGCTATCATGGTTCCCTGTTTGGACCCGCATCCTGACAAGCACCATGACCTGCTTCCTGCTGATCTCGTCTCATCCTTCCCACGCAGGGCTGGATGCCCATGGCGGGCCGGTCAAAGGGATTGCCATTTCCCAAGACGGCACCCGGGCCCTGACCGCCAGTTTCGACTACAGCATCATCCTTTGGGACCTCGTTCAGCAAGCAATCGTCACCGAACTGCATGGCCATGACGCCGCCGTCAATGCGGTCAGCTTCACCCCGGACGGGGATCGAGCGCTGTCCGTCAGCGACGACGGCACCATCGGCATCTGGGATCTGCGCCAGGGAACACGTCTGGCCCGGCTGGAAGGCCATGACGGGAAAGTGGTCGCGATCGCTATCTCGTCCGATGGCCATGTTGCTGCTTCGGCCGGCTGGGACCGGACCGTCCGCCTTTGGGACACTCGGACCATGGAAGCGATCCGCGTGCTTCGCGGCGCCGACAATCTCAATGCCGTCATGTTTTCTGCCGATGGCGAGCATATTCTGGCCGGCGCATCGAACGGCAGCCTTCAGATTTGGCGGGCGTCAGATGGGGCCCAGGTCACGACCCTGAGCGCACACGACTTTGCCGTGACCGGCCTGGCCCGAAGCCCCGACGACGGGATTGTCGCAACCGCCTCGGTCGACGAAACAGTGCAACTCTGGAACATCGAGAGCGGTCAGGCGCTGAGCACACTCTACGGACATAAGGGGCCGGTTCTTACGGTTGCCTTGTCCGGCGACGGTGGGCTGGTCGCATCGGGGGGCGTTGACGGCACGGTCCGCGTCTGGCGGCGCGGCGACGGCGACCGGCTGAACGTCTACGCCCGGCATCGGGGCGCGGTCTGGTCGGTCGCGTTCGCACCCGATGGCAAGACCCTTTTGTCAGGCGGCGCCGATGGCCTGGTTCTTACGTATGACCTGGACCGGGAGGGGACCGGTGACGTCAGCTTTTCTGACGGCATGGTCGCGGCGCCGGCGGAGATGCCGGTTACCAAAGCCAGCCGCGGCGAAAAGCTCTTCAAGACCTGCGTCGCCTGTCACACGATCCAGCCGGACGATGCCCACAAAGCCGGACCCACCTTGCATAATCTTTTCGGCCGGGTCGCAGGCAGCCATCCCGGCTATCGTTATTCTGAAGCCCTCCAGAAGAGCGATCTGGTCTGGACGGAGGAGACCCTCGATCGTCTCTTCGATATTGGGCCGGACCATCTCCTGCCGGGCACGAAAATGCCGCTGCAGCGGATGCCGGATCCTGAGGACCGGGCCGAACTCATCGCCTTCCTGAAACGGGTAACCACGCCCTGATGCCAAATGGCGAAGGATCTGCTAAACCCTTTGATCATCTTGACGCGTGGGAGAATACTTCATGAAGGCCTTCGTCACCGGGGTCGTTGCAGCGGTCGTGATCGCGATTGTGGCAGCCTTAGTCTTGAGCCGCATGCCGCATGACGCCACCGATGTCTACCAGTCACCGCAGGGCAATGTCCGTCTTTAGCGGAATGATCCCATCAGTGGCGTGACCACGTCATTCGGTTTCTCACTGCATTCGCTGAAAGCGCCAGGAACTTCCAGGCGTATACGAGCTTTTTTCGGTGCAGCCTTGGGACTCTTTCGTATCGAACATATGGCCGGAGCGCAGTCAGATCAGGCGGACTCATGCCGGCATCCAAGAGTTCATTCTTTCTTCATTTTCCCATGGCACAAAACTCGTCTGGTCCATGCGACCCTGGGAATCCGCCCGCCCGCCGGGACGTGGGGCCGGGGCGCGGACGCCCAGGATCGCATGGACCAGGAAAGTTAGTTCTAACGTTCATTCATGAAGAGAAGATGAAGAGCGATTGTTCCGACGGCGGAGCCGGTGGCGGGTCATCGAGCGGGCTTCGCTATCAGGGTAATTGAGCTTCTTTCCGAAAAAAGCGGACGCTGCCATTTCTTGCTGGATCGTCCGATAGAAGCGCGGGCCCGCGGTGATGCCAACACTGAGCAAGAGAGGGCGGCGGATACCACTGCATCTAGAGCGCTTTTCGATCTTGTGAAGTCATCACCACCAGCCTGTCCCCTCCCTACCACACGATATGGTAGGGAGGGGACAGGCTTATGGCCCGGTTCGATCACGGGAGTTCCGGGTGGTTGAATGCAGAGACCGCTGAAACACGAGAACCGCGGTTCTCGTGTTTCAATCCGGAAGAAGTATTTTTGATCGAAACGAAATGCCGGCTTAATCGCCGCCGCCTTGCTCCTTGGCGCTGATCTGCCCCTTTTGCTCCAGGTCCTTGACCCAGAGATTGTGATGCTCGCGTGCCCAGTTCAGATCGACCTCGCCATTCCCCATGGCATCGAAGGCGCCCTCCATGCCGATCGAGCCGATATAGATATGTCCGATGATGACGACCGTCATGACGACGCCGACGATCGCATGCCAAAGCTGGGCATATTGCTGTTCCTGGATGGGTGTGAGGGCGGTGGGAAGAGTCGTTCCGAACCAGCTGTTGGAAAGCGCGAAGGTGTCGGCAAACATCGTGAATTTGAAGGGGAACAGAAGCGCGATCCCGGACAGGCTGAGGGAGAGGCCGCCCAGGATGACCAGCCAGAAGAGGATCTTTTGCCCGGCATTGAATTTCTTGGAAGGCGGATGCACGCCCTTCATCAGCATGCCGCCGCCCTTAAGGAGCCAGATCAAGTCGTGATGGTTCGGGATATTGTGGACCACCCAGAACACGAACATCAGCACCAGGCCGATCATGAAGCCGAAAGCCAGGTAGTTATGAGCATATTTGCCGGCGATGGTCAGCCAGGCGAAGATGTCGGGACCGAGAAGCGGGATCAGGGCGTAGCGGCCATAGAGCAGATTGAGGCCGGTCAAGGCCAGAACCACGAAGGTGCTGGCGGTGAGCCAGTGCACGCTGCGCTCGATACTGCTGAAGCGCTCGACCCGTTGGTCGCTCGGACCTCCATCGATCCGGATTCTGCCACGCAGGAGGAAAAACACGGCGATCAACGCGATCGAGCCGATCAGCGTATAGATCCCGTAGGTCGAGAGCGGCCCGTTGCGCATCGAACGCCAGAGATCGCCCTCCGACTGGATCATGACCCCGGCCTGGGGGTTGGGGCCGGAAACCCGCCCTGCTTCGCCATTGCGGAGTGCTCGCCACAGATCGGTGTCGCTTTGCGATCCGAGGGTGGAACCCGGCACCTGACCCTGCTCCTGTGCCCGAGCCTCGCCGGTCACAAGGGGATTGAGCGCCGTTCCCAAGAGCAAGGCCAAGCCAAGGGTGATGCTGCAGAGCAACAGCGTCAGCCTATGCGATTTTCCGATCGGCCCGTCAGTCATGTCATCTGCCCTTGTTCGTTCCCTGATGCAAAGCCATCACGTCTGCGCATTTGACCCTTGTCAAGCATCAACGCCGATGTCTCCGTGTTCGGTCTTCGACCCGCTGTACATCCCGCGAAAGCTGGCCGCATGCGCTCAGCCCCAACGACAGCGGCGTGATGTGAATGATGAGGTCATACCACTAGAATTTCTGTCCAGCGGCCCGCTGGCGCAACTCTTCCAGGCGTTCCTCGGCAAGCTTTTCGTCGACCGGGCCTTCATAGACGCCCTTCTGCTTGGTCATCGGGCGTCCGCGCTCTTCTTCCCGGCATGCCGAGAGTCCGATCGCTAGGCCAACGATGGCCAAGGCCAGTGCAGCACGGCCCAAGAGGTCTTTCATATCACGTCAATCCCAGTGCCAGCCACCGCAGACTTCTTCACATTGTCCCATGGCAGCGTTCGTCTTCTTGGGTAGTGTTTAGCAAAGTCGTCTTTTTTTAACAACTTCAAGGCTTAAGCCGGCGGCAAGGCCCGGTGTGCGCCGGGTTGCAGCGTTTGGGTTGGCTTGCGATCCCAAGCAGGGCTAGGATGCCCCACATCCTGAACAAGATGCGGGAGCGCCGTTTCTCGCCGGGTTCTTGGTTCAGTATTGGGAGTGAACGGCAGCGACGATGGCCAGACGAACCGCCAGATCCACCACGCGACGAGCAACCGCCACGAGAGGTCGCCCGCGTCCGCGTGCAAGAAGAAAAAAATTCGTGCTCAGGTGGTTTCATCTCGTCGTCGGCTGCGTCAGCTCGTTCGCCCTCGGCTATCTGGTCGCATTCGGCCAGGCGACGACCTATGTCGCGCAGGTGGTTGGCCTCCGTTAGTGGTGTGACTACTGCACCGGGTTCCATTGGCTTGTGGGCGTGTATATGGCGATGGCTTCGAAGCGACATGCCGGCAGCTTGTTTGATCCCTGGGTTGGCAATCTTGATGGCTCAAACGCACCGCTGGGCCGTGCACGGAAAAAGCCAGGCGCCGGATAAGCTTGATAGCGACGGCTCTATAGTTGAGCTTCCTTATGTGCCGGAATCGGTTCGGGTGGGGCGGCGGGGATGGCCGCCGGCGCTGTCCGCTGGTCTTCCAATTTGCCTCTGATCAAATCGATGTGGACCCGCAGCGTATAGAGGAGGTCCATGCGCGACGTCGGGACTTGAAGGCGTGCGACCTTCATTTCGATCCGGTCGAGCTTTGCTGCGAGCTGGCGATGCTCATCCGGCGTCAGGCCCTCATTCGCCTGGGTTTCGATCTCCACGAGTTCGCCGTAATAGCGGCAGACCCGGCGTCTGGTGCTCCAGTCCAGCATCGGTGGCAGCACCCGCAGCATGGGGATCAGCAAGGTGAGTGCTGGGATCAGCAGCACCGCCATGCGGTCCAGCAGATTAGCGCCCCAAAAGGGCAGATAGCGCTGTAGAAAGGAAGGGCCGGAGGCCAAGTAGCGCCGGGCCTCGGCGTTCAGTGGGAAATCCAGGTGATCGATGGCCGGGAAGCGATCGACCGGGGTGAACAGGTCGCCGGTGCCGTGCACCTCTCTTGCCGCCTCGATCATGATATCGACCAAGGCCGGATGCAGATCTTCCCTGGCGACGAGCGAGGCGACCGGGGCAAGCAGGACGATGTCCTTGTCCGGCCGGTTGGCGCGAAGGTCGATGGCTCCCTCGGCAAGGGTCACGGTGGTCATGTAGCGGTAGTTCTGCTGATAGGCGCCGGCGCGCTCGAACGACATCAGAACGAAGGCGGGATCTCTGAGCAGATTCTGAACGATCCCGGCTTCGGGGGAGGCGACGAAAAAGGCGGCATCGACGTCACCCGCTTTCAGCGCATCGGCCGCCCGTCTTCCGCCAATCTTCAACGAGATGGCATCTGCCGGGCCAATTCCATTGTTGATCAGGAGATCGAGCACCACCTGCTGGGTGCCGCTGCCGTTCTCGCCGATGGCAAGGCGGCGGTCGCGAAGCTGATCAAGGCGCGTCGGTAAGCTGTCATCCGCGAGCGCGTCGGTGCGGACGAAAACCCAAAGCGGCTCCTGGAATACGCTGACGAGAGCTGTTAGCCCCTCGGTCGGCGGGCGGGGAGCAACCCCGCCCTGGATGAAGGCAACATCGACATCGCCGGATGCCAGCGCATCGAGATTGTCGACCGAACCGGAGCTTGGCTGCAAAACAAGTTCGATATTCTCCTGGCGCAGGATGCTGCGATAGCGTTCACCGAAAGAAAAATAGGCGCCCCCCTCGCTGCCGGTGCCGAGCGTGAGGGTTCCCGGAGGGGCAGGCTGAACGAATTGGTAGGCGATCAGAAAGCCGATGACGACAAGGGCGACGGCCGGTCCCCATATACGAAAGGCACTTTTGTCCACGATAACCCTCGTTGCTTCTGACCCAGGATGGACGATGGTAGCATGATTTTGCGCACTGGAACCGGTTCATGCTCAACATTGGCCGGGGACTCGTCTAGAAAGGGAGCAGCACAACGCAATGCCGCTCTCGGAGTTTGCCATGCCGCGCTTTGCCGCCAATATCAGCACCATGTTCACCGAACGGCCCCTGGCGGAGCGCGTCGCCGCGGCGGCCAATGCAGGTTTCGGGGCCATCGAATGCCAGTTCCCCTATGAGGTGCCGGCAACCGAGATGAAGGCCCTGCTGGATCAGGCGGGTATACCGATGGTTCTGATCAATACACCGCCCGGCGACTTCGAGGCCGGCGAACGTGGTCTTGCCGGCTTGCCCGGACGGGAGGCCGAGTTCCGTGCCGCCATGGATGAGGCGCTGGCCTACGCATCCGTGGTCGGCTGCAAGAAAATCCATGTCATGGCCGGCGTCCTGCTTGACGGCATGGAGCGCGAGGCCTGTTTCGAGGTTTTCGAGCAAAACCTGCGCCATGCCGTGGCGGCATCATCGGAAGGCCCCATGCTGCTGATCGAGCCGATCAACACACGCGACATTCCGGGCTATCTGTTAAACATGCCCGAGGAGGCGGCGGCGATCATCGAGCGCATCGGAAGCGCCGGCATCAGGTTGCAATACGACTTCTACCACACCCAGATCATGCGCGGCGATGTCGCCAAGGGCCTGGAGACATTCTGGTCGATCATCGGCCATATCCAGTTCGCCGGCGTGCCCGAGCGCCAAGAGCCGGATACCGGCGAGCTTAACTGCGATTATCTATTCGAGCGCCTCGATCGTCTCGGCTATGACGACTGGGTGTCCGCCGAATATTTCCCCGCCGGCGAAACCGAGGACGGCCTCGGCTGGGCCGTCCGCTACGGCATTCGCCCCAAGCCCACCCATCTCGCCACCGGCGGCACCCTCGTCTGACGCGAGTGCGACGCACGCTGGTGTAGACTTGGCATTGGCGCTTGTTATTTCGTTTTTGGGTTTTTTGGAAAATTTGTTTCAAGTGCTGATTTGAGACTTCCGCCGCCTCGTAGCATTGGGCATCATGAAGGCCAACCGGTGTCGCAGGCACCGTCAAGTCAAGCAGATGCCGCTGGCACCTGGCACAGGGGGGTGTTGATGCCCAGGATTTTGGTGATTCAGGCCATTCACGATGACGGCATGGCGATGCTCCGGGCGCGTGACGACGTGACTTTCGAGGTCGTGGATGGCAAGTCGGTTCCGGAGATGCAGGCGAAAATCGCCGATGCGGAAGGGGTGACGATCAGAACCGCGATGCTGCCGGGCGAGGTGCTCGCAAGAGGGGAGCGCTTGAAGGTCGTCTCGCGTCACGGGGTCGGTTACGACAATGTCGACCTCGATCACCTGAATGGGCGGGGCATTCCCCTGGCGCTTACCGCCGATGCCAATGCCGGCTCGGTCGCCGAGCATGTGATGTTCATGATGCTGCATCTTGCCAAGCGCGGCTTTCGGTATGACCAAGCCACGCGGCGTGGCGACTGGGCGCTGCGCAACAGCTTGGAGGTGGTCGATATCGGCGGACGCCGGGTGCTCATTCTCGGTTTCGGACGTATCGGCCGGGAGGTGGCCAGGTTGTGCCAGGCCTTCGGCATGACGGTCTCGGTGTTCGACCCCTTCGTTCAGGCTGACATTATCCAAGCCGCGGGCTGCCAGCCTGTAGGTGATTTTAGGCAGATACTCGCCGAGACGGATATTTTGACGGTCCATATGCCGCTTTCCGACGAAACCCGTGGTCTGATCGGTGCGGCCGAGTTGTCGGCGATGCCGGCCCATGGGCTGGTGATCAACTGCGCCCGCGGCGGGGTCGTCGATGAGGTGGCCCTCCAGGATGCGCTGACCTCGGGGAGCATTGCCGGCGCCGGCATGGATGTATTCGAGCAGGAGCCGCCTGCCCCTGATCATCCGCTGTTCGCGCTTGAAAATGTGATCCTCAGCCCCCACAGCGCCGGGCTGACCCTGGAATGCGCAAAACGCATGGCAGTCTCGACCGTGCGCAATGTTCTGGCCGGTATCGACGGTAAGCTGGATCCGGCTATGGTGGTGAACAAACAGGTACTGTAAAGCAGCTTCGCTCCGGCCCGCTCCAGCCCTCTCCCCCGCCCAACCACCCGATAGGGTCGGTAAGTTGGGGTGGTTGGGCGGGGGAGAGGGCTGGCACCGTGTAAACCTCAACCAGAAACGCGCTAGCGCTCACCAAGGGGAGATCGACATCATGAAAACCGTGCGCCTGACCATGGCCCAAGCGCTGGTCAAATATCTCTGTGCGCAGCGCACCGTTATCGATGGAGAGGACGTGCCATTGTTCGCCGGCGTGTTCGCGATCTTCGGCCATGGCAACGTCACCTGCCTTGGCGAGGCGCTGGAGCCGGTCAAAGAAAAACTCCCCACCTGGCGCGGGCAGAACGAGCAGTCCATGGCGCTGGCCGCGATTGCTTATGCCAAGGCGAAAAAACGCCGCCAGATCATGGTTGCCACCAGTTCGATCGGGCCGGGGGCGATGAACATGGTGACTGCTGCCGGTGTCGCCCATTCCAACCGCCTGCCGGTGCTGCTGATTTCCGGCGACATCTTCGCCAACCGCGTGCCGGATCCCGTGCTACAGCAGGTCGAGCATTTCAACAATCCGACCATGACGGTGAACGATGCGTTCAAGCCGGTCACCCGCTATTGGGACCGGATTACCAACCCCGAACAGATCATCTCGTCGCTTCCCCAGGCGATCCGCACCATGCTCGACCCGGCCGACTGCGGCCCGGCGTTCCTGTCGCTTTGTCAGGATACGCAGGCTGTAGCCTACGACTATCCCGAGGTTTTCTTCGAGACCAAGATCTGGCGCATCCCGAGACCGCGTGCCGATGTCGAGGAGCTGGTGGCCGCGGCCGAGGCTCTTCGAAAAGCCGACAAGCCGCTGATCGTGGCCGGCGGCGGCGTGCATTATTCCGGCTGCTACGACGAGCTTGCCGCCTTTGCCGAACGTCATCGTGTCCCAGTGGTCGAGACCATTGCCGGTCGTGCGGTGATGACCCACGACAACCCCAATAACGCCGGGCCGCTCGGCGTGATCGGCAGCGCGTCGGCCAACGCGCTAGCGGCCGAGGCCGATGTCGTGCTTGCCGTCGGCACGCGGCTTCAGGATTTCACCACCGGCTCCTGGACCGTCTTTCGGAATGAAGGGGTGAAGCTCATCTCGCTGAATGCCGCGCGTTTCGATGCCGCCAAGCATCGAGCGCTGTCGGTGGTCAGCGATGCCAGGGAGGGCTTGAACGAGCTTTCCGCCGGGCTCGCCGGCTGGCAGGCGCCCAAATCCTGGCTGGACAGGGCCGTCAAGGAATATGCCGGCTGGAATGAGGTGGTGGATCAGCATTGCAGCCCGACCAACGCGGAACTGCCGAGCTATGCCCATGTGGTCGGCGCCATCAACCGCGCTGCCGATCCCACCGATCTCGCATTGACGGCGGCAGGCGGTCTGCCGGGCGAGCTTTGCAAGACCTGGCGCGCCAAGACCATCGGCACCTTCGATTGCGAGTTCGGCTTTTCCTGCATGGGCTACGAAGTCGCCGGCGGCTGGGGCGCCAAGATGGCCGATCCCGATCGCGACGTCATCGTGTTTTGCGGGGACGGCTCCTACCTCATGATGAACTCGGACATCTATTCTTCGGTGTTGACCGGGATGAAACTGATCGTCGTCGTTTGCGACAATGGCGGCTTTGCGGTGATCAATCGGCTCCAGAATTTCAAGGGAAGCGCGTCCTTCAACAACCTGATCAAGGATTGCCGGATCGAAAACGAGGTCGGCGTCGATTTCGTCAAGCATGCACAATCCATGGGTGCGCTTGGCGAGGAGGTGCAGTCCATCGCCGATCTGGAAGCGGCGTTCCAGCGCGCCAAGCAGGCCGATCGCACCTATGTCATCTCGATCAAGACCCATGCCCATCAATGGACTCCGGGCGATGCCTGGTGGGATGTGGCCGTGCCCGAGGTGAGCAAGCGCAAGGAAGTCCAGGACGCCCGCGCCGAGCATGACAAGGGCCATGACAACCAGCGGATCGGAGTCTGACCATGACGCACGGCCCGATCAAGCTCGGCATCGCGCCGATCGCCTGGAGCAATGACGATCTGCCCGAACTCGGCGGCGACACGACGTTGGAAACCTGCCTGAGTGAAGCCAAGGCCGCCGGCTTTGCCGGCGTCGAGAAGGGCGGCAAGTTTCATCTGGACCCCAAGATCTTGGGACCGATTCTGAAAGAGCACGGTGTTGTTTTATGCTCCGGCTGGTTCTCGGGCGGTCTGCGCTACGGAACCGTGGAGGAGGAAAAGAGCAACATCGCGGCTCAGCTCCATCTGTTTCAGGAGCTCGGCTGCCCGGTGATGGTCTATGCCGAGACCACCGGCACGGTGCAGGGACAGATCGACACGCCGGTAGCCGATCGCCCGGTCATGCCCGATGAGGAATTCGGGCCTTACGGCGAGAAGCTGACCAGCTTCGCGGATTGGCTCAAGGCGGAGGGCTGCCCGATGAGCTACCACCATCACATGGGCACCGTGATCGAGACCGAGCGCGAGGTCGATCTGCTGATGGGCACCACCGGCTCCTCGGTAGGGCTGCTGCTGGATACAGGCCATCTCACCTTCGCCGGCGGTGACGTGCTGGCGACCACCAGGCGCCATGGCGAACGGATCAACCACGTCCATTGCAAAGATATCCGAGGCGACGTCCTAAAGAGACTTAAAGCCGAGAACTGGAGTTTTCTGAAGGGTGTGCTGGAGGGCGTTTTCACCGTCCCCGGCGACGGCATGATCGACTACGGTCCGTTCGCCAGGCTGCTCGCCGAGATCGGCTATCAGGGCTGGGTGGTGGTCGAAGCCGAACAGGACCCGATCAAGGCCAACCCCTTCGAAATGGCCAAGATCGGCCACGCCGCGCTGACCAAGGCGTTCGGCGATGCCGGGTTTACGATCGACCCTTAGAGGGGCTGGTTTAATCACGAAAGTCCCGAGTGATTGATCGAAGAGAGCAATGGAATGCTAAGAATCGTGGATCTTGTGTTTCGATCAGAAGAGGATCTTTTGATCGAAACGAATCGCGAGAGGCCGATTGTTTGGTCCCGATGTGCAGTTTCACGTGTTGAGTAAGTAAAAAATCAAGAAAAACGCCTGGGTCGATAGACTTGGTGTAACATAACTAAACAAGGGCGAGAAAAACTTGCCAAGACGCATGCAATAAGAGAAGACTGTAGGCTGAATGAAAACTCAATAAAACTATTTATTGAGTAAATGAAAATCTTTGTCGCCATCAGGTGGCATGTCTCTCGTTTAGCCGTCCAGTGCGGAGCGTCGTGATGTCCAGCGGCAATTGTCAAACCAAAGAACGCCCTATCGGTACGGAGGCTCCCGAGTCTTTCTCTACAATAGAGGAAGAAGAAGCCTTCGAGGCGATCGCGGATGATTGGACGGTGCATCAGTCGGCCTATGTTCGGATGCGCTATTGGCGGGAAGGTCGGCCGAAGCCCAATGCCGAGTGCAAGCTCTGCGACGAGATGATCGGTCGGGCTTTTCCTGAGGCGGCGACGTCTGACACGGTCGTCTCATCTTGCGCAGATAATGACCGGGCGCATCGATTCGCCAAGTGGGTCGGTCGATCAAAGGATGTCGATCAGGTGACCGTGGTTGCTGCGGCTCTGATTGCGCTGCGTCGCCATGATTTCGAGCTGGCCGGCAATCTGGCCAGGCGAGCCAGCGCGGTCGATCATCGCGATCTGCTTGCCCAGCGGATCGAGCTTTCGGCCGTTGAACAAGCTGCGGATATGAAGCTCGATGTGGATGACTGGCTCGCGACGAGGTTCTGCAATCATCCCTTCGAGGAAATAGAGACCCGCTCCAATCAAGACGTCCATTCCTGCTGTTCCGCCTGGCTGCCTACGCCGTTTGGCCGCTTCTCCGAAGGGGAGGTCGGCGCGTTCTGGAATAGTCCTGTCGCTGAGGAGATCCGGCGCTCGGTCATTGACGGCGACTTTTCCTATTGCAGTCGTGTGCACTGCCCGAAAATCGCAGGCCGCACATTGATGAGCCGGGACGTCGAGAGCCCGCGTTTTCGCCGGATCATCGACGGCCGGGTGACCCGGGCCGAGGCAGGGCCAAGGCGGGTCCTCTTGTCTCATGATCGCTCCTGCAACATCTCTTGCCCATCCTGCCGCAAGCACCGCATTCTTCTGAACCATGAGGCCAGCGACCGGCTCGATGCACAGTTCGAGCATAGTATCGAGCCCCTGCTTGCAGATGCCAGAAAGATCAAGATCACCGGCTCCGGTGATCCCTTCGGCAGTCGCCATTTTCGCCAACTGATCAAGCGCCTCACCAAGCGCTTGCCGTCGGAAAGGCAGTTGCAGCTGCATACCAACGCGGTGTTGTTCGACCCGGGCGTCTGGGAAACCTTTGGACTGCGGGACCATGTTGACGTGGTGTTCGTCTCAGTCGATGCTGCGGAGCCCGAAACCTACGCCGTGGTCCGCCGTGACGGCGATTTCGAGCGGCTGTTGCGGAACCTTCGCGATCTTGGCGTGCGCCGGGCTCGCGGCGAGTTTAACCTGTTCAAGCTCGACTTCGTCGTCCAACGGCGGAACTATCGGGAGATGCCCGACTTCGTCAGGCTCGCAAAGGAGCTGGGTGCAGATCAGGTCTATTTTCTGCTGCTGCGAAACTGGGGCACGTTTAGTGCCGGAGAATTCCGGGACGAAAATGTTGCCGACCCATCCCATCCGGAACATGCTGCGCTTTTGCAGACGCTTGCCGATCCGATGTTGCAGGATCCGATGATTGT
This sequence comes from Geminicoccaceae bacterium, assembly GCA_965204405.1. Lineage (GTDB taxonomy): Bacteria > Pseudomonadota > Alphaproteobacteria > Geminicoccales > Geminicoccaceae > JANQPX01. The sequence goes on along the minus strand of CBDBEN010000004.1, from coordinate 1,072,796 downwards.
GCCGGGCACGCTAGAGCCGTTGCGCAAACAGGCCGCTTCGTATCGGCGGGAACACAGACAACACATAGTTGTCAGCCGTTGTCGAAGAGGCTCTTGATCAGCCGCACGTAACCTCGTGCGGTCCTGATTTTTCCCTTCCCTGACGTCCTGGGTCGGCGTTTCCGGCACAAACGAACGTAAAGTCACTATTCTCACTGCTAAAGGCGGTTGCGGTGCTCGATTCCGGTTCTTATATGACGCTCCAGAACGTGATGACCGACCGGTCCGGTACCGTGTGGTGCGACCAGGGTCGGGACCCGATGAACCTGTAGGTAAGACCTAGTCTCAGGCGTGGAACTGAAGCATGAGCAACAAGATTATTGGCATCGATCTTGGAACCACCAACAGCTGCGTTGCGATCATGGAGGGCAAGAATGCCCGCGTGATCGAAAACGAGGAGGGCGTGCGCACGACGCCGTCCATGGTGGCGTTTACCGATGACGGCGAAACGCTGGTGGGCATGCCCGCCAAGCGTCAGGCCGTCACCAACCCGACCAACACGGTGTTTGCGGTCAAGCGTTTGATCGGCCGTCGTTTCGACGATCCCGTCGTCAAGAAAGACGTCGAGATGGTGCCTTACAACATCGTGAAGGCCGACAATGGCGATGCTTGGGTCGAGGCTCAGGGCGACAAGAAGGCGCCGAGCCAGATCAGTGCCGCCATCCTGAAAAAGATGAAGGAGACCGCAGAGCGTCATCTCGGCGAGACGGTGTCCAAGGCCGTGATTACGGTGCCGGCTTACTTCAACGACTCCCAGCGTCAGGCGACCAAGGATGCCGGTAAGATCGCGGGCCTCGAGGTTCTGCGCATCATCAACGAGCCGACCGCTGCTGCTTTGGCCTATGGCCTGGACAAGTCGAACTCGCAGACGATTGCGGTTTACGACCTCGGCGGCGGCACGTTCGATGTGTCGATCCTGGAAATCGGCGACGGTGTGTTCGAGGTTAAAGCGACCAATGGCGATACCTTCCTCGGCGGTGAGGACTTCGATCTAAGAATCATCGACTACATGGCCGACGAGTTCAAGAAGGAGCAGGGCATTGACCTTCGAGGCGATCGTCTGGCCCTGCAGCGTTTGAAGGAAGCGGCCGAGAAGGCGAAGATCGAGCTTTCCAGCACGGCGCAGACCGAGATCAATCTGCCGTTTGTCACCGCTGATGCCAGCGGGCCCAAGCATCTCACCATGAAGATCAGCCGGGCCAAGCTGGAGATGCTGGTCGGTGACCTGATCGACCGTACGGTCGATCCCTGCAAACGTGCCTTGAAGGATGCCGGGCTGAACCCGGGTGACATTGACGAAGTCATCCTGGTCGGCGGCATGACGCGGATGCCGAAGGTCGTTGAGACGGTCAAGACCTTCTTCGGCAAGGATCCGCATAAGGGCGTCAATCCGGATGAGGTGGTTGCGATCGGTGCTGCCATTCAGGCGGCTGTGCTTTCCGGAGAGGTCAAGGACGTCCTGCTCCTGGACGTCTCGCCGCTCTCGCTCGGCATCGAGACCTTGGGTGGCGTCTTTACCCGGATCATCGAGCGCAACACGACGATTCCGACCAAGAAAAGCCAGGTCTTCTCGACCGCCGACGACAATCAGAATGCCGTCACCATCCGGGTGTTCCAGGGTGAGCGCGAACTTGCAGCGCAGAACAAGATGCTGGGACAGTTCGATCTTGTAGGCATACCGCCAGCACCGCGTGGCATGCCGCAGATCGAGGTGACGTTCGATATCGACGCCAACGGTATCGTGAATGTTTCCGCCAAGGACAAGGCGACCGGCAAGGAACAGCAGATCCGCATTCAGGCATCCGGCGGTCTCGATGAAAAAGAGATCGAGCGTATGGTGCAGGAGGCGGAAGAGAATGCCGAAGAAGACAAGAAGCGCAAGGAGCAGATCGAGGCGCGCAATCAGGCGGACAGCCTGATCTACTCGACGGAAAAGTCGCTTCAAGAATATGGCGACAAGATCGAAGCCGGCGACCGCACCGCGATCGAGCAGGCGGTGAGTGAGCTTCGCGAAGTTCTCGACAGCGACGATGCCGAGGTTGTCAAAGCCAAGACCGATGCTCTGGCTCAGGCGTCGATGAAGCTTGGCGAGGCTATGTACAGCGCCCAGGCCGAGACCGAGGCTGCCGACGGCCAGGACGCCGGCGCCGGCGATACTGAGCAGGCTGCCAAGGATGACGATGTGGTGGATGCCGACTTCGAGGAGGTCGACGACGACAAAAAGAAGTCGGCGTAGATGAGGCAATTGATTTCGTGGTCGATGCGGCGGGAAGGCCAGGCTTGGCGTTTTCGCCCATCACCCGGTCTGTTTGACGTCCAATCCGGGTGACGGCGACCATGGCGAAACAGGATTACTATGAAACTCTAGGCATTAGTCGGAATGCCTCCGCAGCTGATATCAAGTCTTCGTTTCGCAAGCTGGCGATGCAGCATCATCCGGATCGAAATCCGGGGGACAAGGCCGCCGAGCAGCGTTTCAAAGAGCTGAATGAAGCTTATGAGGTGCTGAAGGACGATCAGAAGCGGGCTGCTTACGATCAGTTCGGCCATGCGGCTTTCGAGAATGGCGGCGGTGGGCAGCACGGCGGAGGACAGTTCGATTTCGGCAGCTTTGCCGATGTTTTCGACGATCTGTTCGGCGATTTCATGGGCGGTGGTGGCCGCCAGCGTGGTTCGCAGAGCCGAGGTGCGGATCTTCGCTACAATCTGGAAATCTCTCTCGAAGAAGCTTTTGAAGGCAAGCAGGCGCAAATCAAGGTGCCGACGACGGTGCGCTGCGATAGCTGTGATGCCACCGGTAGCGCCAAAGGTTCGGCGCCGGGTGCGTGCCCTGGCTGCCGCGGCAGCGGCCGTGTCCGGGCTCAGCAGGGCTTCTTCACGATCGAGCGGACCTGCCCGAGCTGCGGCGGTCATGGCCGGGTGATTACCGATCCTTGCGATGCCTGCAGCGGCAGCGGCCGGGTTCATCGGGAAAAGACGCTTTCGGTCAAGATACCGCGCGGCGTCGAGGACGGCACGCGTATCCGCCTGTCGGGCGAGGGCGAAGCCGGAACCCGGGGCGGCACGCCAGGCGACCTCTATATCTTCGTGAGCGTGGCGGCCCATCGCCTGTTTCGGCGGGAAGGGGCGAATATCTTCTGCCGCGTGCCGATGCCGCTCTCGACCGCTGCACTCGGTGGCCAGATCGAAGTACCGACCATCGAGGGAACCAGGGCCCGCCTGCAAATTCCGGAAGGAACGCAGACCGGACATCGCTTTCGGCTGCGCAGCAAAGGCATGACCGAGCTGAACGGCCAGGCGCGCGGCGATATGTTTGCCGAGATCGTGGTCGAGACACCGGTCAACCTCACCAAGCGGCAAAAGGAGCTGCTCCGGGAATTCGAGGAAGAGGGCGGCAACTCGACCCATCCCGAATCGGAAGGCTTCTTTTCCAAGGTGAAGGAGCTTTGGGGCGAGTTTAGAGAGTAACGTCTCTCGCTCTTTCCTTCTTTTCCCCGGCAAAGCTGCAGCCTTCTTGGCATTCGCTGCATCCGCTTGACAGATCGCTCGTCAGGCGCATCCTACGCGCCTAACGATCGAGGGAGCGGTATTCGTGAAGATTGGTGTTTTGGGCTGTGCCGGACGAATGGGCCGGGCCATCATTGGTGAGATCTTACGCACCGATGGCTGTGCGCTGGCAGGCGGCACGGAAAGACAAGGCCATGAGGCGATCGGCCAGGACCTCGGTGCTCTTGCGGGGGTGGAGGATGTCGGTCTTGAGGTTCGAGACGATGCCGAAGGCTTGATCGCCGAGTCCGATGCGGTCATCGAATTCTCGATCCCGGAAGCAACGCTTCGGCATGCGGCGCACGCAAGGCAGCACGGAACCGCTCATGTCATCGGCACGACCGGTTTTGACCGCGAGGCGGAACATCTTCTGGAAGAGATTGCGCTCGGGACGCCGATCGTCTGGGCGGCCAATATGAGCCTTGGGGTCAATCTGCTTTGCGGTCTGGCGGAACAGGTCGCGCGCAGCCTGGGGCCGGATGCATTCGATATCGAAATCGTCGAACTCCACCACCGGCAGAAAATCGATGCTCCCTCCGGCACAGCACTTGCCTTGGGGGAGGCCGCCGCCAAAGGTCGTGGCGTTGCCCTTGAAGATGTCGCGGATCGCGGCCGGGACGGCATTACCGGTTCACGTTCCAATGGAGCGATAGGCTTCGCCGCCTTGCGCGGCGGTGATGTCGTCGGCGATCACAGCGTTATTTTTGCCGGCATCGGCGAACGTATCGAACTCACCCACAAAGCCTCGGACCGGGGTATCTATGCCCGGGGCGCCGTCCATGCCGCGCGCTGGCTGGAAGGCCGGCCCGCCGGTCTGTATTCGATGGCGGATGTCCTTGGCCTGAAGTGAGCGGGGCAGGTCGACACGGCATCCTGTGTTTTCTCGAAATGGCACCCATGTCATCCTGAGCCCTATGACCTACGAACATCAGCGAAGAAAAGCGATACCATGTCGAAGACGGTTACTGTCTACTATGCCCTGCAATCGCCCTGGACCTATCTTGGCTGGCCGCGATTTTTGGATATCGTTCAGGAGAAACAGCTCAATGCGGTGTACCGTCCGATCAAGATGGCGCCGATCTTTGCCGCAAGCGGCGGGCTGCCGCTCGCCAAACGGCCGGTTCAGCGTCAGGCCTATCGGATGATGGAGCTGAAACGCTGGCGGGACGTTCTTGGTCTGCCGCTGACCTTGGAACCCAAATTTTTCCCTGTCGACGAGAACCAGGGCGCTTTGATGGTTCTTGCCCATGAACAGCAGGGTGGCGATGCCGGGGCTTTGAGCTATGCGATGATGCGTGCCGTCTGGGCAGAGGAAAGGGACCTCGGCGATCAAGGGGCCTTGAAGGCGATTGCAACGGAGCAGGGCCTGGATGGCGAAGCACTGTTGGCGGCATCGACAGCGGAATCGGTCACCGAGGCTTATGAGAGCAACACCAAGGCGGCCCTTGATGCCGGCGTGTTCGGCGTGCCTACCTTTGCCGTTGGCGACGAACTCTTTTGGGGGCAGGACCGTCTCGATCTTCTTGCCCGCGCCCTGGCTTAGATAGAAGATCGAGACGGCTGCTTAGGGCCTAAAAGTGGATGGTTCCCGACAAGGTGATGATGTCGATCTGATTTTCGTACACGCCCGAGAGATTGCCGCGGAAGGTGCTTCCTTCATCGGACGCGCTGAGATCGATGTCGCCGTCATCGACGAAGATATGGGTGAATGATGCGCTCAGGCTGATCCCGCTCACCGGCTCGTAGTCGGCGCCGAGCGACACCCAGTAGCGGTCATTGCCGGCAACTCGAGGCGTGCGGAACTCGTCCGGGATCGGCGTTTCGTCATAGGCGACGCCGCCGCGGAAGGTGAGATTGTCGAGCGCCTTGTAGCTGATTCCAGCGGCGACGAAGAAGCTGTCGTCCCAATTCTCCTCAGTGACATTGTCATCCTGAGCGGGATTGTCGAACTCGATCCTCAATTCTTCGAAGCTGCTCCAATCGGTCCAGGCGACCTCGCCCATGATGGCGACCTTGTCGCTGAACTCGTGATAGCCTCCGAGGGAGAGGCTGGCGGGCGTCGAGACGGAAAGGCTGGCACCGGTGTCGACGAATTGGCCCGTAGCCCCGGAGATAGCTGCGCCAACGCCGGCCGTATCGAGATCGAAGTCGGCGTCGCCGTTGGCATCATGATCGATCGCCGAGCGATAGGCGACGCCGAACCGGGTGTGTTCGGTTGCTTCATACAGAAAACCGAGATTGAACCCGACACCCCAATCATCGACCTCGACCGTCGCCTTCCCGTCCTGCTGGGTCGGCTGGGAGATTGCCGCCAACGCTGCATTGCCGGTTTGGGCGGCAACCACGGACCCGATGGTACCGAAGTCGACCGCGTTGCTCAGTTCCAGATCGGCATATTGAAAACGCAGACCGACACCGAAGGAGAGCCTGGAGTTGGCTTTGATGGCAAGCGCCGGGTTGATGTCGACGGTCATGAGGTCGGACTTCAAGGCCTGGTAGCGTCCGACCCATCCGTCTTCGTTGTCGGTGACGAGACCGAAGGGTGCGGTGATGCCCAAACCGAACTGGACGCCGTCCGCCAGGGGCGCGGACAGATAGAGGGCCGGTACCAGAGCATCGTCGGCGATATCGTCGCTGTTGTCGGTGCCGGTGATCTCGACGCCCTGAACGGTCGAGGCTTCGCCATCCTTGAACTCGGATTCGGGGATGATGTAGCTCAAGCTCGAATGGGCCTGATAGTCATCGAAGCGCGCGAGAGCCGCCGGGTTGAAGAACATGTAGCTGATATCTTCGCCTGCTGCCGTGGCCCCGGCAAAGGCATTGCCTTGAGCGAGTGAAGATTGTTCGCGAATAGCAAAGCCCGCGGCGTCCGCCTGCTGCTCGGTGGCGATCATCGCTGACAGCAGGGCCAATGGCACTCCAACGTGAATAGGTCTCATGGCAACTCCCCAAACTCTTCTTTTTTGTATGACCGGACTGACGAGTTCAGCAGCAACGGCTCTTAAAAACCTGCCATGACTGAAAACATCTGGCCAGAAACGATTATTACAGATGACTTTTTTAGCGTATTTTTTTCTACGGATTAACAAAAATTTGATGTCGTATTGCTGATCCGATGATCCCGTGGGCGCAATGATGAGCCAAGCGGCAAAAAAGCAACAAGGCGGCCTGCCGATGGCAGACCGCCTTGCTCATAACATTCTCGCTCGGTGATAACGAAAGCCATGACGCTTGCGAGTCTCAACGTCCGGCGGGTAGCGCCTTATGTCATGTCTTTAGGTCTACCGAAGTTTCGTCAGGCTTCAGCAGCAACGAGCTGCGGAAGCTGCCGTGCTTGCTGCACCCAGTCCTCGACTTCTTCAGGTGTCGGCGCCCGGCGTGCAAACCGTTCCGTGGCATTCAGCGTTGCCAAAGCGTGATGCAACGTGTCGGGCTCCTGGTCCGCCAGCATGGCTACACGATCGACACTCAAGAGCTCGAGCATATCTGCAAAAATAGCGCCGATGCCTTTGATGCGAGCGAGATCTGCCCGGCAGGTCAATCGGGAAAGCGTTAGTTCCTCGATGCCGCTGGTTTCGGCGAACTTGTGGCGTTGGGCGGGTTGCCCTGCTGCTGCCAGCAACTGGTGTGTATAGGTTACCCCATTTCTCTTCAACTTGGCGCGAACATCAAAGCTGATGCCGCGCAGTTTGCTGACATGCAGCGACATCGAACGATCGCCAGCTGCTTTCGCTTTCGTGCCAACTTCTCTGGGCCGGTCATAGCTCTTTCCGTTCTGCTTTTTTAAACGGAACACGCTTGACTGAGTGTCTACAGCCTCTGAGAGAATGTCTTCGGCGTACCCCCTCGATACCATTGCGTCTGATTGCATGAGTCCCTCCCACTCGTCTTTGCTCAGGGTTCCCAGCCGAAGCCTCGCCGGACCAGCCATTGAAACGATCCCACTCGATCAATGCCGCCACCGAGACCTGCCATCAGGACCAATTGCAAAGATGACAGCTACCGGCAATGTTGCCCCTATCGGCGGTGTGACATCTCCTTTTCAGGAGGTGATCACATGCCGACCGGACCTCAAACGCCGAGCAATCTTCCCAACAACATCGCGGCCCTCACAGGGAACCCGATTTCACCAACAAAAGAACGTCATTCAGTCGTTCTTTTGTTGGTAGTATGGTGGTGAACGTTATAGATCACGTTTTATTCGACAAAAAACGTCATTATCTCGCTTTTATGTGGAAAATCATGCAAACACTTTGGCATCAAAAAGAAAAAGTCGACGGATCATTCGGCCTATGCGCGACGCTTCAGCGCCTGTACGTCAACGTCCATTTTTATACTGTTCCGCATGGGATTTTCTTTGGCCTGGAATGACAATTGGTGCTCGAAAACGGAGCGAATTGCGTGGTTACAATGGAGATGATGAGGTCTGTACCGTTCACGTTGAAGGATTGCTCCTTGGAGGCTAACGAGGCCGGCGAACTGGTCGCCATGCTTGGTGCCTTCACGGCCTCTCCGTCTTGACCAGGATGGATTCCGCGGCGTGGCAGCCGATTCTCGCCGGCTGTTGTGCAACCTTGCTCGGGATTGGATTGCAGCGTTTTGCCTATGGCCCGATCCTGCCGGCGATGGTGGAGGAAGGCTGGCTCGATGCGGGGCCTGCCGGCATGCTCGGCGGGGCGAACCTCGCCGGCTATTTGGTGGGCGCTTTCGGCGCGGGCATGGTGGCCCGAACCTTCGGCGTGGTGCGTGCGCTTCGTCTCAGCATGCTGCTGGCGGTCGCGGGCTTTGCGCTCTGCGCCATCGAGGGCGGATTTCTGTGGTTCCTGCCCTGGCGCATCATAGCGGGTTTCACCGGCGGGGTTCTCATGGTTCTGGCCGGTCCGGCGGTGCAGGCGGTCGTCCCCTTGGCGATGCGAAACCTCGCGTCCGGTGCGGTGATCACCGGGGTTGGTCTCGGGATCATCATCAGTGCCCTGCTGGTGCCGGCGCTTTTGCCCTGGGGCTTATCTGCCGCCTGGCTTGCGCTCGCCTGCCTGGCAGCCTTGCTGGCAGCCTTGTCCTGGACGATCTGGCCGGATGTGCCGCCGCCGCCGCCGGCAACCCGTAACGGCACGCCGTTGCCCCATGGCGGAATAAGGATGCTAGTCGTCTATGGGTTGGCCGGTTTTGCCGCGACTGCGCATATGGTGTTCTGGCCGGACTTCATCGCCCGGGGGCTCGGGCTCGGGACAGAAGCAGGTGCGCTCGGCTGGCTTGGCTTCGGCATTGCTGCAAGCCTCGGCGGCATCGTCTTCAGCCGCTTGGCCGACCGGCTGGGTGCGGGACTTGCCATCGGCGTTGCCGTGCTGGTTCAGGTCCTGTCGCTGATCCTGCCTTTGATCTGGACCGGACCGCTCTCCTTGGGGGCTTCGACCATCGGGGCGGGGATAACGGTCCTGGGCATTACTGCCCTCACATTGGTTCGATCCCGCGAACTGGGGGGCGAGGCAGCGCCCCGGCTTTGGCGCCTGGCCACCGCCACCTGGGGGGTCACCACTGCAGCGGCTGGTTTCTTCCTGTCCTGGCTCCTCGCAATAACGGACAGTCACCTGCCGATGTTCGCGGCCAGCCTGATGACAGCGCTGCTCGCTCTTTTCCTGGCATTCTGGCCAGTGTCACAGGCTAAGGTGGAAGGCTCGTAAGGACATCTACGTCGGCGTCACACCGCCTGGTCCAATGCCCACAGTGTGGCAATCACTGCGATACGCTGTAAACTTGGCCGCATACCGTCCAGCTTGGCGATGGAGGCGAGAATCCATTGCGTGGTCACACCACTAGCCGGCGAGCTTGGCTTCATCATTGAGCCTTGGGGCTTGGCGGATCAGAGACTGGGTTTGGCATTGCACCGGTTCGAAATAGTTCTGGATGACCTCGATGGCCACGGACTCATCGAAGGTCTTGCAGGAAAAAATATCGAAATAGGCCTCGCCGCTGTCATCGCAGAAATGTGCGGTGATGTTGCTGGTTTCAATCAATTGCACCAGCGTGAAACCGGAGGCCTTGGGCAGATCATGACCGAAATGCTCGATCCAGGGCGCACCGTAGGCCTTCATGTCGATGGCTTTCACTAAATCGCCTGCGAATTTGGCGAGGGCTTCGCGATCGCCGATGCGATCATTGCAGCCGGCGGCGTCGACAATGAGATGCTGACCGAAGGCCTCTGACATGGGCTTTCATCCATTCCCGAAAATGCGTATGAGAGCGGCGGAAGACGTGACGGCTTCTTGCTCGTTTGGAGCGAAGAGGCGCGCCTCAATGTCTCAACCGCAGCGGGGATGGGCTAGCTATCACGACGCGGTGCCGAATGCAATTGGATCCGGAAGATTTCCACCTCCGGATTGTCGAACTTGAGAGAGGAAAAAGCATTGTCGCTCAAAATTGCGACCTGGAATGTCAATTCGGTCCGTCTTAGGATCAATGGATTGGCGAAACTTGCTGAAACCACCGATCCTGATGTGATCTGTCTTCAGGAGATCAAGGTCGCCAATGACCTCTTCCCCGGCGAGGCTATCCGCGAACTTGGCTATGAGCATCAGGCCGTTCACGGTCAGGCGGGGTATCATGGGGTTGCCATCCTGTCCAAGCGGCCAATCGAAACATCCGAGCGGCGGCATTGGTGCGGCAAGGATGACTGCCGCCACCTTCAGGCCAGGCTCGACAACGGCATCGAGCTGCATAATCTTTATATCCCCGCAGGCGGCGACGTGCCGGACCGGGAGGCGAACGAAAAATTCGGACACAAGCTGGATTTTCTCGCCGAGCTGACCGAATGGTTCGGGAACGGGGCCGTATCGGGCGGGAAGAGTGTTCTCCTCGGCGATCTGAACATCGCGCCGTTGGAGACTGACGTCTGGAGCCACAAGCAGCTCTTGAAGGTAGTCAGCCACACACCGGTGGAGGTCGATGCGCTCCAGGCCCTGCAAGAGAGCGCCGGCTGGGTCGATGCCGTTAGAAAGATCATTCCGCCGAGCGAGCGCCTCTATAGCTGGTGGAGCTACCGCGCGCGCGATTGGTCTGCCTCCGATCGCGGCCGCCGCCTCGATCACATTTGGGTGACCCCTGACCTCGCCGAGCGCGCGTCGGCCGCGGAGGTGCTGCGCGATGCCCGCGGCTGGCCCCAGCCGTCGGATCATGCGCCCGTGCTGGTGACGCTTTAGGGTGAGCTAAACGGAGCCTGTTCCATCCCGCTCCCCCGCCCAACCACCCGATATGGTCGGTATCCTGTGGGTGGTTGGGCGGGGGAGCGGGATGGAACAGGCTCCCATCGGGAAATTTAACTTAGAAAGCGATCGATACTTCCCGGTATCATCGAGATAGGCTATGGTCGGGTTTCGATAAAGCTAGCTTGTTATAGTGGTGGGCAAATTTATGGCTCATGAGTCGGACGACATTGCAACCGACGTTACCGCCAGCGTTAAGTGGTACAATCCAACCAAGGGCTTTGGTTTCGTGCAACCCAACGGCGGCGGCCCGGATGCGTTTCTGCATGCCTCGGTCGTCGGGCAGACCGGTCATCAGGTGCTGGGCGAAGGCGACGTCTTGACCTGCGACATCGCCACCGGGCCCAGGGGACCTCAGGTCATTGCGATTCATGGCGTGGAGCCTTCCAGCGCCTCGCCGCGGGACTGGGCCGGCTCGAGCGATGAGCAACCGGGCGAGACCGTGGAGGGAGTGGTAAAGTTTTTCGATGCAGGCAAAGGCTTCGGCTTCATCCTGCCCGACGGCGGCGGCAAGGACATCTTCGTCTCCGCCCGCACCCTCACCCGTTGCGGTCTGAGCGGACTGGAAGCAGACCAGCGGGTCAAAGTCACGACGCGCATCGGCCACAAAGGCCCGATGGCCGAAGGGGTGACACTGATCTGATCGCCGTGGCGATGTCTTCCAGCCTGCTCAGGCCGCGTCATCGGTCTCGACCGATGCGCCGCATCGCTCAGCGCCCTCTTCCTCACCTGATCTCGACCGCAAGACGATGAAATCATTCGATAACTTTCCGAACGGGCTCTGAGTCATTCTCTGCATACGGACCGATCAGGATCGCCCGGAATATGAAGCTGCAAAAGCCCTGACGAACCTATCAGCGAACCTGGCGATTTCCCTGGCAGCCATTGGATTGTTTGAAGGGTGTCTCAGTCAAGTGAGCGGATGGGACTTGTCTTCGCGACGATGAGGAGCGCAGACTTCCCGGTCCGGGCCCACATCACCCCGAGGACGTGAAGATTGACCACCAGCGAGCGCGAGAAGATGGCGTCGGGCGAGTGGTACTGCTGTATCGACCCCGAGCTTGAGGGCCTGCGTATGAGGGCGCGCGAGGCCGTCCACGAACACAACATCTTGGCGCCGGGACAACGCGGCAATGTGGGGCGGGCGTTGTCGCGGCTTCTCAAAGAGATCGCCGGGGATGCCATCATCGAGGCCCCCTTTCACTGCGCCTACGGTATTAACATCACGCTCGGCCAAGGCACTTATCTCAATGCCGGCTGCACCATCCTCGACACCGCAAGCGTGACGATCGGCAGCGCTTCGATGCTGGGGCCGAACGTTCAGATCTACTGTGCCGAACATCATAAGGATCCGGCGAAGAGAAAGGCTGGCCTGGAGATCGCACAACCCATCAGCATCGGCGAGAACGTCTGGGTCGGCGGTGGTGCGATTATCCTAGGCGGCGTCACGATTGGCGATGGCGCCATCGTTGGTGCGGGGGCCGTTGTTACCAAAGATGTTGCGTCCGATACGACTGTCGTCGGCAATCCGGCAAGATCGATGCCCGTTTCCTGACAGATTGCCAAAGGTCCGTCACCATAGGGACATCCTGGCTGATCGCCGCCAAGCGGCCGGAAGGGCGGTGTGCTCAGGGACTGGATTGGTTACGCAATCCCTATGAATATCGCTTCTATAATCAAACTGCGTTAGCCGAAATTTAGGCGCGCTTTGGGATACTGAACTGCCGTTGATTGCCAGGTGGAGCGGATCGCCTTGTCCGACATTGAAGCGGTGTCTTCTGAAGAATCTCAACTCAGCAAAAACAAACGAAACCCGTCACCACTCGAAAGGTTGGCAGACTGCACGGCGGACGCACTGGGCGTCGAGACCTGTGTGATCAACTATACCACGGCATCCGGCCGTCTCTTTCGATGCAGGTCGGAAAATGCGACGGAGATTGAGGAAATCTTAAAGATTATATCGTTTCAGGAGGACGTCGAGCATGGCGCCCTTCTGATCGAAGATGTCGAGCAGGATCAGCAAGTTCCCGATGTCTCGACGGATCTTGTGGATTGCGGGGTCCGTTTCCTGGCCAATTATCCCCTTCGCCTTCAGTCCGGCACCCTGATCGGGCGTATCTGGCTGGCGGACCCCTCTCCCCGGCGCCTGCCTGCAGACGCTAGGGAAAAGCTTGCGAGCTTTGCTCGGATTGCCAGCGAGATGATCTATCAGGCCGGGCGAACAGCGAGGCTGTTTGACGCGCAGGAGATGGCCAGTGTCGGCACCTGGGATTGGCGCTCGGGCACCGGGTTGGTATTCGCGTCCTCACCCTTTTGCGCCATGTTTGGCGTCGACCGAAGCCGAGGCGGGTTGCCTCCGTCCACCCTGCTGCGGCAGATCCACAAAGATGACCGCCGGCAGTTCTTGCACAGCCTTAAGGAGGCGTTCGATAAGCGGCGTACTTCATCGTTCGAGTTTCGTATCGCGGACCGGCAAGATAGCCCTATCCATTGTATCGGCACGCTTCGCCTCGATATCGACCATTTGGGCAAAGTCGCTGGTGCCTTCGGGACATGTCAGGACGTCACCGATCGAAAACGGGTTGATGAGCTCAGTACCCGCAACCAAAGCCTCGAAGACGCGTTGCAGCTGGCCAACAAGCTTGCCGAGGAGCAGCGGAATTTCGTCAGGATTGTCTCCCACGAATTTCGAACCCCGCTGGCGATCATCGACGGCAATGCCAACCGCATCATGCGTCTCATGGGCAAAGATGGCGGCGCTGAGCAGCTTGGCGCCCTGGTGGGTCGAATGCGCGCTTCCGTGGGGCGTCTGATCGGCGTCATCGAAAGCATGCTCTGCATCTCCCGGATCGAAGCCGGCCGGATCGTCCTGACGCCGGCACCGGTCGATATGCGTAGCTTGTTGAGCGAGGTCTGCACCAAGCAGCAGGACATCACGCCGGACCGCCAAATCGACCTCGAGATTGACGGCATAACCGCCGATATCGTCGGCGACGGCAAGTTGCTGCGGCATGTTTTCACCAATCTGATCGCCAATGCCGTCAAATACTCTCCCGATGGCGGCCTCGTCTCGGTTAGGGGCTGGGCCGAGGATGCCGGGATCGTCATCGCTGTTGCCGATACCGGCATCGGTGTCCCGGCAGATGAGCTTCCGAGGCTCTTCGAACGTTTCTTTCGGGCCAGCACCGCGACCGGGATCATCGGGACCGGCTATGGCCTCAACATCGTCAAGCAATTCGTCGACCTGCATGGCGGCATGATCGAGGTCACGAGCGTTGAGGGAGAAGGGTCAACCTTTACCGTGACGCTCCCGGCTACAGCCGCCATGGCCGCTGGTGCGGAAACGCAGGAACGCACAAGACTTTCCGCCTGACCGCACGTCACCGGATCGCTTTTCTTTAGATGCCTGCTGCCGGGCAAGAGCAGGCTGGTTCCCTTTGGTCGGAAAATTACTCTAGACCAGTTCGGGAACAGGTTGCCTATGTGCCGCGGTATTCCTTCGATGCTGTCTGGCGGGTGGCAGCCAGGGCTCGATCAGGGCCTCGCCATGCTGGTTCGAGCTTGGAAAGGAGAACTGGTCCGGATGCTGGGCGACATACATTTCGAGCCTCGGGACGTAATCGTGCAGCATCGCATCGATCGTTTCGCTGCGTGACCTATTTTCCGGGCGGTTGAGGGGTGGCTCGACGACGGTTTCTACGGTGCCGTCGGGCTTGCGAATGGTGAAGACCGGCAGGACAGCGGCGCCGGTTTCGCAGGCAAAGTTGAGGGCGCCGGTGGCAATGCGGATCCGGCCGAACAGGAAAGGCAGGGCCGTGACCCGGCGCCCGAGCGGCGTGACCAGCACCATGACGGGCTGATTGTCCCGGAGCTTCGCCTTGATCATGCCGTTGACGCTTTTGGTCTGATTGCCGCTGAACACCATGCGTTCGTTCAGGAAACGCTGCTCGATCGAGGTGTAGATCCCGTTGAACAGCCGTCGGCAGATCAGGCTTTCGAAAAAGCCGTGGCTGTCTCTTGCAAGATAGTTGAGTTGGTAGCCGGCGCTGGCGAGTGCCGCTTTCGCCATCAGATCCTGATAGGCGAAATTCGCCGTAAACAGGACCACGCCACGCCCTTTGGCAAGGGCGGCATCGAGGTGATGATGGCCGATCAGCTTGGGGCGCGGCCGCCAGGCTCTAGGACGATAGCAGGACAGGAGCTGCATCCAGCTATGATATTTGTGGCCGAGCCAATCCTGGCGAAAGGTCTGCTCGATCCAGGACGTGGACTGGTCGCCGACCACCACTCGGAAGGTTGCGAGCTCTTCCTTGCTGAGTCCAGGGCTGCTGCGAAGCCGTCGTGCCGCCAGCCTGCGTGCCAGCTTCGGCCATTTCCTTTCAGGCAGGACCCAACTCGCCAATCCGAGGAACAGCACGAGACCGGCTATACCGACATCCCTTGCCTGGACCCAGGGAGATGACGGGTTTGTTGACGCCCTGTCGGCAGCCTGCTGGTCAAGCAGCGGCATTTGATGCACAGGATTGCGTATCATTCGTCGAACACTCCTGAAAACGCGCTCTGGTAATGTTGTTTGGTGTTCTTCAGAAAAAGGACGCTACATCAATAACAAACAGCATGTCTTTAATATTTGACCAGAGATGTTGATATTGTCAAATAGAATCAATTATATGTTAAGAAAAAACTATTCTTTGTTTTTGTTTTATTATTATGAATATTGAAATTAATTTATATCTATTTTGATATTATTGCTTTGCTCGTGCTTCATATCCCGCGGACCGTCAAACGCAGCACGTCTTGACAGAAAGCCCGATCGATCATAATTAACTATTCGGTTAAATAATGTGCAGATGGCATGAAAACTGACCCCGTGACGACGACATTCGCCGCCCTCGCTGATCCGACGCGGCGGGCCATCCTGGCAAGGCTAGCTCTTGGCGAGGCCTCGGTCGGCGAGTTGTCGGAGCCATTTCCGATGTCGATGCCGGCGATTTCGAAGCACCTTCGCATCCTGGAACGGGCCCGGTTGATCACCAGGACGAAAGAGGCGCAGTGGCGCCGATGCAAGCTTCGGCCGGAGGGATTCCGAACCGCAGCCTCCTGGCTGCAGGAGTATGAAAAATTCTGGTCGGAGAGCTTTGACCGCCTGGCCGTGCATCTGGCCAGCACCGATGATCGGAAAGCTCAGGCCGTCAAGCCGGGAACGCCTGGACATGATGGAGGACACGATCCCGATGGCTGATACCAAAGAAGCATCCCCTCTCTCCTTGACCATGACGCGCCATTTCGATGCATCGCCCGAGCGGGTGTTCAGCGCGTTTGCCGATCCCGAACAGCTCGTGATGTGGTGGGGGCCTGCCGGCTTGTCGGTGGTGGATCACGATATCGACGTCCGTGTCGGCGGTGCGTGGCGAACGACGATTCGATCAAAAGCCGGCGACGACTACACCATGTCCGGCGTCTATCGGGAGATCGAAGCGCCGAGGAGGCTGGTCTTCACGTGGGCATGGGAGCGGGATGGCGAGCGCGGGCACGAGACGGTCGTGACCATCGACCTTGCAGGCGACAACACCCGCACCGAGCTGACGTTCCTGCAGGAAATCTTCGACAGCGAGGATATGCGGGATTCCCATCAGGAGGGATGGCAGTCATCGTTCGATTGTCTGGCTGCCTTCTTGTCGGGAGAGGATTGATCTGACCCGGATATGCGCTAGCTCCCGCTGGCCAGGCCCAGACGGGCACGGACGCGTTTTCGCGCTTCGCCGCTCTCACGGTCGGGCACATAGAGGAGCCCGGTGATACGGCGGACCAGGCTTGCCTCATAGTCATGCAGTTCGCCATCCGCATAGGCGACTTCCCAAAGCATTTCGATGATGGCGACGCGCTCGGTCTGATCGAACCCATCCTTGATCGCGCGGGTGAAGCTTTGCCACTGAATGCTGTCGTCACTGGCCTCCCGGCCCGCCTCCAGCAGAGCGGAGGCTTCGTCCGGCTGCAGTGCAAAATGGTTCTGAAGCAGGGTCTCGATCCGCTCGCGCTCCACCTCGTCGAACGAATGATCGAGCTTCGCTGCCTCAACCATGAGGGCAGCCGCCGCCAGCTGCTTTTCCTCGAAGCTGTGCGATGCCTTGTTTTCTGCCGACGTGGCCGTATCGCTGATCAGGCGCTTCAGACGTGCGAACATAGCTGCTTCTCTTTCCAGTGATTCGGCCCTTACAATAGAGTTGACCGCGAGCCGAAATCCAGCCCTTTAGCGATCGATCGCCTGCAGTGAAATTTCGGGACGATTGGGAACAGCAGGCTGCGGACCTGCCGCCTCTATGGATCGAGTTCGGTATCCCAATAGAGAAAATCCCGCCAGCTCTCATGGAGGAAATTGGGCGGGAAGCCGCGGCCGTGATCCTGCAATTCGAAGGTACTCGGCATTTCAGGTACTTGCATGGGGTGCATGCCGCATTCCTTAGGCAAACGGCTGCCCTTGGCGAGGTTGCAGCGGGTGCAGGCGGTGATCACGTTCTCCCAGCTTGTGCGTCCACCTCTGGAGCGCGGGATGACGTGATCGAAGGTCAGCTCATGGGCGTTGAACGGCTCGGCGCAATATTGGCAGGTGAAGTGATCCCGGAGAAAGACGTTGAACCGGGTAAAGGGTGGTCGTCGATTCTGCGGAACATATTCCTTGAGCGCAACCACACTCGGCAGCTTGTGCTCCGATGATGGCGAACGGATAACCCGGTCGTAATGGCAAAGCACGGCGACGCGGTCCAGGAACATCGCCTTGATGGTTTCCTGCCAATTCCAGGTGGACAAGGGGAAGTAGCTGAGGGGCCGATAGTCGGCGTTGAGCACCAGGGTAGGGCAGGCGTCGAGCGGGGGAAGAGAGGAGGGCTCGACTGCGCGCATCTTACCGCTCCGGCCTTGCGCGCCTGAAGCCTTTAATGAGCCGGCTTCTCGTCGATTTGAGCAACATACCCATATCACTAGAGCTAGTTGATATTTGTGGAACTGACAAGTCCGAGACGCCGATTTTTAAAGGTTCCGGCATTTGCCGGCACGTGCAATACGCAGAAAGCTTGAAGACGGTCTTCGAGCCTTCATCCTTCGCCAAACCGCGATTGTCGAGGATCGGCACTGCAAGGAGAGAGATCAGTAACATATTGATAGAAAAAGAGGAGTTTCAATGGCCCGGCTTTTTGCCCTTGACAGGCGTTCATCGGCAAATCCATCCTTCGAGTTGATCGGATCGGCGGCCCTGTCGCCTGATTCTCCATTCCGGCCATGCGGGAGAGCATCATGAGAACCGTGCTAGTTCACATGGAGGACAGCCCCCAGCTTTCGTCTGTTTTGCGGGCGGCACTGATGATTGCCCGGCGTTTCGGGAGCCATATCGAAGCGTTGCATGTTCCGCAGGTCTTGCCGAGCATGCTTCCTCTCAGTCCCGAAGGCGGACTGGCAACCGCCGATGTCATGGCCAGCCTCGAGCAGGGCGCCGAGGATGCCAATCACCGGCTTCGGATGATCTTCGATGAGTTCATGCGTGCCGAGGATGTCGTTCAAATGACGATCGGCGCTGCGACCGATGCCCCGTCGGCCAGTTGGCACGAGGTGCGCCATGCGGATCAGGATACGCTCTCCGGGCGCGGACGCGCATTCGACCTGATCGTTGTCGGACGGCCCATCGCCGGCCAGTTCGCGCCAAGCATGGTGAGCCTGGAGGCCGCTTTGTTCGAGAGTGGCCGGCCTCTCCTGATCGTACCGCCCGACCCCCGGCAGGTCATCGGTCAAAAGATCGCCATTGCGTGGAATGGCAGCACCGAGACGGCGCGCACCATCGCCTTCGCCATGCCGCTTCTTCAGCGTGCCGACGACATTCTGGTGATCACCGTCGAGCAAGGCATGGTTCCCGGCCCGAGCGGGCAGGATCTGGCGCAGAATCTGACAAGAAGCGGCTTGCCTACCCGCGCCCGGCATGTCGAGGCCGAGGGCCGTTCGATCGGCGAGGCGATGCTTGAGGAAAGCCGTGCCTTCGGGGCGGATTTGCTGGTTAAGGGCGCTTATACCCAAAGCCGGCTCCGGCAGATGATCTTCGGCGGGGCGACCAGTCATATTCTGGCTCACGCCGATGTGCCGGTGCTGATGGCGCATTGAGGGCTGGAGCGGAGCGGCTTGGCCTGATCCTTCCAATGCCGATCCGGATCGGGGCAGGGTTATGTCTTTGAGTGGCGATCCGCCTTGATATAGGGATAAATACGGGTGAAATCGGCGCCTGGTTCGCTCTGATCGAATTCAGACCAGATTTGGTTGATTTGATCGGCCAAACGGGCTGCCGTTCCGCTGCTAGTGACCTCATCCAGATAAAGGCGCACATCCTTGGCCATCATGGAAGCTGCAAAGCCGCCGTCATAGCTTTCCGGGACAATTCGCTTTGGGAACTTGTCGCGGCTTGCCGTGTTCTGGCCCGTGGAACGGTTGATTACATCGAGCACGGTCTGCATATCGAGCCCCTCGGCGGTCCCGAAGGCGAGGGCTTCGCTGGTGGCGGCCATCGCTGTTGCCGAGAGGAAATTGTTCAGGAGTTTGACCGCCTGACCCATGCCGGGCTTTTCGCCCACATGAAAAAGATGCCCGCCAAGGCAGGAGAGGATCGGGGCGGCCCGATCGAATAGCGCGCGGCTGCAGCCCATGATGACCGAGAGTGACGCGGCTTCGGCACCGGCAATGCCGCCGGAGACCGGCGCGTCGACAAAGCCGATCCCTTTCCTTTCCAGGACGGCCGCCACGTGACGTGCCGCCTTGATACCGATGGTCGAGGTATCGATCACGAGATCGACCTTGCGCTCGGGTGCAGCGATCAGCTCGTTCGCAACCTCGAGGCTCGTGCGGCCGTCGGGCAGCGAAAGAATGACGATGCCGGCCAGTTCGGCCATGGCCTGATTGGAGGGGGCAATAGCAGCGCGCTCGGGAGCTGGCGACGTGTCCTTGGCATCGGCAACCACCAGAGAATACCCATGGTTGGCCAAATGTTTCGCCATTCGATGGCCCATTTGTCCAAGGCCGATCAGTCCAATGGTTTGTACTGGTGTCTTGCTGCCTTGGGGGGATCGGGAAGACATCGTGCTTGCTCCGAATGAGCATGAAACCGAAGACGCTCTCCGATATTGCCTCTCAGCTCGCGGAGGAATGCTCAGCGGGCTTCGGGGATCCTACGGCGTGGCCACGGCCTACTAACTACCGCCGAAACGCCGGAAGATCGTGGCGCGGCTCGGTGCTTTCTTGACCAGGACCGCGGCCGAGCGCTTGGCGACTTCAACCTGCCGTCGGCTTTGCTCGAGCTCCAGCTGGTGAAGCCGATCCCGAAGACGCTCGTTTTCCAAGCGGATGGTTTCGACCCGCCGCCGCTCGCCGCTGAGATCGTCATGGGCCTGTTCCAGCTTGCTGAGAAGCCGGACAGCCTCCCGACGCCAATGGTCGATGTCACACCAATGCTCGGGATCATCGGCACCTGATCCTTCGCCGTTGATCCTGATCGTCTCTGATCCCGCTCCGTTCAAGGCAGGGCCATGGTCGCGTCCATTGACAGAAGCGGTGGCCTTGGTGCTTGCTGTCTGCCTGTTGCTATCCTCTTGCGGTGCCGGTTCATAGGGAGCCCCTTCCTGATCCAGCTCCTCCAGCACCTCGTGAACGTCGTCGGCATCGATCACATGGCTTTCTTCGAGAGCGCCCAGAACCAGGAGGCGGGAGCAAACCAAGTTGATCCGCCTCGGCACGCCATCGCAATGTTCAAAGATCGCAGCACAGGCATCGGCCTCGAAACAGGGGTCGCCCTGCCAGCCGACCTGTTTCAGCCGGTGCTCGATATAAGGGCCGATTTCGGTCTCATCCAGCGTTTCCAGGTGATGGCTTGCTACGACCCGTTGGCGAAGCTGCTCGTAATCGGGCCCGCCAAGGGCGTCCCTGAATTGCGGCTGGCCTACCAGCAAGGTCTGCAACAGCGCTTTGCCGCCATGGTGAAGATTGGCCAGCATCCGAAGCTCTTCAAGAGCCGGAAGCGGCCAATTCTGTGCCTCGTCGACCAACAGCAAAGGCCGTTTTCGAGCTTTTTGACGCGTGATCAGAAACTGTTCGATCTGTCTTTGGAGTGCTGCCTGAGAGAGTTCGCCGGTCGGAAGCTGAAACGCCTTGGCGACAAGCTGCAGCACATTACCCGCTTCGATCTGGCCGGCGCTCACACGCCCGGCCACGAACGGCCCCACGGCCAGCTGATCGGCTAGGTATTCGACCAGCGTGGTCTTGCCCGTACCCACATCGCCGGTGATGACGATGAACCCTTCCCGCTGATGCAGGCCATAAGTCAAATAGGCCATAGCGCGACGATGGCCTTTACTGCCAAAGAAGAAACGGTGATTCGGGCTGAGTTGGAAGGGGCGGGACGAGAGCTTGTAGTACGACGTATACATGGTGTCAGTGCGTTCCGAGAGGGGCGGATCGTCGGCCGGCTGACATCATCGGGCAACGCTGCCTTTCCGGGGCGCAATGGCTCTTAGGACAGGTTCCGGTTGGTCAGGAGGTAGCCATTCCGGCCACTCCTCCGGCGCCTTCTTGTCGACACCGGCCGCTGATGCGCCGAACCCAAGTCCAAGCCCAACTGCCAGCCCAAGGCCGACTGCAAAGCTCGCAATGGCTTTTTTCAGTCGGCGGCGCTTCATGAAGGAGTCTTTCGGCATGGGCAGTGCCAAGCGCCTGCTTGCCGGCGTTTGCGTCACCGTCGGCTCATCTTGAACGATGCCCGAATTTTCGCTCAAGACGAGCGAGACGTTATGCCGATCCCCGATCCGCTTCAGGGCGTGATTGATGGAGGACTCGTTCGTCGTCCCCGCTTCGACGACAAGCACCACCTGCCCGGCAATCACGCTCAGCACGGTTGCTTCCTGGCTGGTCAAAATCGGCGGGGCGTCGATCACCAGCAGCGTTTCGGGATCCTTGGCCAGAAATCGGAGGATCTCCAGCATGCGTCTGCTGGCGAACCGATCCAGGATATCGTCTTCGAATCCACCGCTACTCACCAGCGTAAGCCTATCGAGGCTCGTTTTTAGAGCGATGTCCTCGATTTCCACAGCGCTGTCGCAAAGAGCCGTCGTCAGCCCCTGATAGCCTGATGCGCCCAAATGCGGACCCACGCCGCTGCCGTCCATATTGGCGTCCAAAAGCACCACGGAATGGCTATCGATCGTCGTCAAGGCGAAGGCGAAATTAATCGCCGCCATGGACTTTGCCCGATTCTCGCGGGCACTGCTGACCAGGATGATCCGGTCGCGCCAGCTCGACTGATCCGAGAGGGCCTGCCTGACCAGGGCTTTGGCAATCTCGTCGATATTGGCAGGCAGGGGCCGAGCCCGGTCCCTTGGATCAACCAGACCGGAAGAGACCAGAGACCGCCAATCGAGCCGGATCTGGGCGGGATCGCCATCCGCATTGACGGCTGCGGACATGCCATCGAGATCCCAACTGCCCTCAAGCGCTTTGGGCAATGGTGGCGGATCACCTGCCTCGACGGAATCCTTCCCTGCATCCTTGTCAGGTGAAGGCTCCTGTTGCTTTGATAGGTCGTCTGTCGAAGGCGATACTTTCGCAGCAGTAAGGCTGGCGAACCCAGCGCCCGCAACGGTCGTCTGCCTCCCAGGAGGCGATGTCTCGGAAGAGGCGCTGCCGGTATGTGCATCTATCGGAACCGACGGCTCGGTGGCCGGAGAGGCTTGCTTCGCTTCCTCAGAATCGCTGAAAGACACCGGATCTGACTGACTGTTCAGAGATGCCGGTGATGAGGCTCCTGCCGGATCATGCCCCTGTTCTGGCTCTGTCGAAGAGATCGTGGCGGGCTGCTTGATGTCCTGCTGCTGATCATTGTCAGGCTCTGGAGGGGACACAGCGGCGTCGGGCATTGTCGGCCCCGGCGCATTCTCCGGACCTGAAATACGCCCGAGTCGCGGCACGGCTCGTTCAACCAAAGACAATCTTGAACGACGGCGTGATCGCCAACCTGGCTTATACATGCTGCTGATGGCCATCAATCCTGTTCCTCAGCCGAGCAATTCCGTCCGGAGACGATCGCCCCAGGGGGTCAGCACATTCATAAGCTCTGCAACCGCCAGTCCGCTAAACAGGCACAATAGGCCGGCACAGCATAGACCGAAGACCAGCCTGGAATGCCCAAGCCGCTTTTGCTCGGCCGGTGAAAGCACTTCGGAAACAGTTCCCAGCACACCAACATCAAACCGTTGTTTGAGCTGCCACGCACTCTCGAATACCCCCTTTGAACGATTGCGAAGCACGGCGATCCCGCCGCCCACGGTCACGCCGCCCAACAGAACCAGCGCAAGACACAACAGCCGAGCTGGCCCCGTCGGTTTGTCCGGCAGATTGGGTCCGTTGATCAGCCTGAACGATGTCTGCCCCACATTTCCGTCTTCTTGCCCCGTTTCGTTATCTGTTTGCCGTTCCAGCGCGCCCCCGCGCGCCACGAGATTGACCAGTGATGCTTCCAGGTCATCAATAGCCTGTTCCAATCTGGACTGCTCAGCCTCGACCGAAGTAGTGCTGTCAGTCAAGGCACTCAAATGATCAATTTCTCTTTGCTTATTCGCCAATTCGTTGTTGAACGCAGCGAGTTCGGCAATTTTTTCCTCATGCTGCCTCTTCAGGGCGTCAAGCTGTTCGTTGAACTCCGCTTCCCTGCTCTCGGCGCCAGCCTGTTGCGCTGTATCGGCCTCTGCCGTCAGTGTCTCGATCGCCTTGACGACTGCCGACACATAGGGATGCGAGTCGGCATATCGCTCTCTGAGCTCGGCGAGCTTCGCTTCCAGTCCGGCCAGTTCCTCGGCCTGGCTTTCGGAGAGCCCGCCCTCGGCTGAAGCTTCGGAAACCTGCTGCTGCTCCAAGGGCAGCTGGGCAAGCTGCCCGGCGATGTCGTCCCGCTCGATGACCGCGTTATCGATCTTCTGCCGGAGGTCGGCCACTTCCTGCTCCAGCTCCGGTATTTCAGCGGTCTGGCCTGCTGCATCTTCGACAAGGCTGGCATTGGCCTGCTGAAACTTGGCGAGGTTCTCCTCAGCCTTTTGTACTTGATCCTGAAGCTTCGCTACCTGCTGCTGCAAGCCGACCGCTTCCTCCGACGCGGCCTCGCTCGACCGCTCGCTCAGGCCTTGAAAAAGCCTCTCAAGGACTTGATGAGCAGTCCCCGGGTCCTTGTGGTGGTATGAGGCGACGAACAGGGTTGGCGCTGTCGACCCGATCATGATGTCGTTACCAAGGCTTGAGGCGCTCAGGTCATCGAGGATCAGTGCATTGCGAACTTCGGAAAGGCTCTCCTCGTTCAACAGCAGGCCTCGGAGAAGGGCAACGGGATCCTGTTCTGAAGAACCGTTGCCCGCCTCGCTCTTCGCCAGCGTTTCCTGATCGATCAATCGGTGCAGATCCGCATAGACCACGGCTGACGACATATAATGGCTTGGCCACAAGGCGACCGCTGCCCATCCGACAGCACACAGGATCCATGCGCTTGTCAATGAAAGCCAGCGCTGCCTCCATATACTGCCCAGCCACATACCGAGGCGGCTGGATCCGCCCGTCATGCGCTTTTGCTTCACGCGAGGTGCGGCTGTGCCGGACTTTCCGCTATTGGTCGAAGCGTTGGCCATGATCACCTATTGCACCGACGATAGTCGGGACAGCCTGTCTGCAGGAATCTTTTGTCAGTCCCCAAGACTCTCTGTTTCCGTTCATTCAAAATACGTTCTTGCCCGCCCGATCTTTGTGTAGACGAGTGTCGCCCCACAAAAATCTGAGAATCCCATCCAGCGAACCGGTTTGCACCAGCGACCGATGACACCATCAAGACCCCTCCTGTCGTCAGCGGCCGTCGCCCAAACCAGCGATCATTGATGCCGCATCCCCCCAAAAGACGACCGAACAGGTATGGTCATCACCACCAAAAAACGTTTCAAAGCTGACCCCTAGCGAACGGATTCTTTAAAACAAGATTTTGAGGTGATTAAAAGGGGGGCAAACTTACAGGAATTCACGAAAAAACGCCAGGGCAGGCTATGCTTCTGAGGTAAATTCGTTCACCCCTCGCGATTTTTTTATCCCCGCTCCTCTGCGGAAATACCTGGATGGATTGTCCTTGGGTTTGATTGCTCCTGCTAACCTTTTGATTTTGAAGCTGATAGCCTGATATTGCAAACCGGCATGAGCTGTTCTGGCGTTTTTGCCTGCGCGATGCTTTCCTCGGGACGGTAGTCCGGTATTTGCGCTGTTGATAGACCAAAGCGGTCTGGGAACGGAGACGATGTGATGCGACTGGATCAGTCAACCTGGTGCGAGGTTGAAGAGTATTTGCGGCGATCGAACGGAATCATCCTGCCGATCGGCTCGACGGAGCAGCATGGACCGAACGGCCTGATCGGCACGGATGCTCTTTGTGCGGAGATGATCGCCAGAGCGGTCGGCGATGCGGCCGGCGCCATGGTGTCGCCGACGCTGAATTTCGGCATGGCGCAGCATCACATGGATTTTTGCGGAACCATGACCTTGCGCCCTCAAACCATGCTGGCCGTACTGGTGGATCTCCTGACCTCGATTGCGCATCACGGGTTCGAGCGCTGCTTCATCGTCAACGGACATGGCGGCAACATGGCAACGATCATGACCGCAATCTCCGAAGTCCATGCCCGCTCCAGCCTTGGTTGGCAGGGTGATGGCGCACGTCTGCGCTGTCGATTGCGCAATTGGTGGACGCCCAAGGCCGTCACCGAGCTGCAGCGGGAAATCTTTGGGGATCGTGACGGTTCTCATGCCACTGCGAGCGAAATCGCCGTGACCCAATTTGCTTTTCCGGATTGTATCAAGCAGGTGGACATCGAGCCGAGGCTGGCGCCCAACAGCAGCGGATTTACCGACGCGGCCGATTTTCGGCGCCGCTACCCGGATGGGCGTGTTGGCTCCGATCCCATGCTTTCCGAGCCCGGCCACGGTGAGAGAATTTTCAACACGGCCGTTGCCGGACTGGCGGAAGATTATCAGGCGTTCCTCGCTGAGGAATGATACCGCCATGAGCTGTCTTGCTGGGCCAGGACATCAGCGAACTGCTCAACTATGCCAGCGCCAGACCGATGGTATTGCTGATCGCGGGGGTTGTGTACTCCGCAAGCGAAGAGTCAATCGCCTGCCCCAAACGTGTGACAATGGTTTCGAGTTCGGCATCCGAGGTAATGAAGGGGGGGGCCAGGAGGAGGTGGTCACCTTCGCGACCATCCAGCGTTCCACCCATCGGATAGCACATCAATCCACGCGCCATCGCCTCGGCCTTGATGGTTGCATGAAGCCGTTTTTGGGGGGGGAAGGGGGTCTTGGTCGGGCGATCGGCGACAAACTCCAATCCCCAAAAAAGTCCCCGCCCGCGGATATCGCCGACATGGGGGTGGGATTCAAAGCGTTGCCGCAAAAGGTTTTCAAGTTTGACACCTTGCTGCTTCACTCTCGCTACCAGCTGATCCTCGACAATCACCTGCTGAACCGCAAGAGCGGCAGCACAGGCGGTTGGGTGGCCGAGATAGGTGTGTCCATGCTGAAAAAAACCGCTGCCGCTTTCAATGGCCTCGAAAACCGGGCCGGAGACCAATGTTGCGCCGATGGGCTGGTAGCCGCCGCCAAGCCCTTTGGCGATGGTGACGATGTCCGGGCTCACATTGTCCTGTTCGCAAGCGAACAGGCTGCCGGTTCGCCCCATGCCGCACATGACCTCATCGAGAATCAAGAGAATGCCGTGGCGGTCACAGACAGCGCGCATGGCCTCGAAATAACCCGGCACCGGCGGCACCGCCCCCAATGTTGCGCCTACAACCGGTTCCGCCACGAAGCCGATGACTTTGTCGCCGCCGAGCTGGATGATCGCCATTTCCAGCTCTGCAGCAAGGCGGGCGACATAGGCTTCGTCCGTCTCGAGGTCCAGCCGGTTGCGATAGGCATAGCAGGGGCTGACATGGGTCACATCATTGAGAAGGGGCTCGAATTGCTGGCGACGCCATGCGTTGCCGCCGATAGCAAGAGCGCCGAGCGTGTTTCCATGATAGCTTTGGCGTCGGGCGATAAAATATTGTCGCTCGGGTTGGCCGATTTCGAGGTAGTATTGACGGGCAAGCTTGAGCGCGGCTTCGATAGCTTCGGATCCGCCAGAGACGAAATAGACCTGCCGTATCCCATCGGGGGCATGTTCGATGAGATGGTCTGCCAAGGCTTCCGCGGGACCGGAGGTAAAGAAGCCGGTATGAGCGTAGGCCACCTGATCAAGCTGTGTCTTGATTGCTTCGATAACGCGCGGATGGCCGTGCCCGAGGCAAGAAACCGCAGCACCGCCCGACGCGTCGAGATAGCGCTTGCCATCGTGGTCAACAATCTCGATGCCCTCACCGCCGATGGCTGTGGGGTATGAGTGTCGAAGCTGACGGTGGAAGACATGGGTCATATTGCTGGATATCCTCTATTGATCGGCATCCCAGTACCGATCAGGTGAAGGCATTAGGCTGAAACCAGGCCGAATTGATCTGATGTCGCGTTATGCAGCGAGATTTGGTCCCGACACCGATGTCTCATCCATCGGCGTCGGCTCGCATGAAGCATCAGGGTGCTGTGCGGTCTTCGCCATCGCGTTTGCCAGCCACTGGTCGGACAGGATGCCGAGGCTGTTGACGCCGTTTGGACGGCAGTCATAGACAAGCCGATCTTCATAGCCGCTAAGCCAGAGCGCTTCAGGATTACGGACAGCGATGATCAAGCCGCCCTGAAGATCGTCCCTTGATGGAGAGCGGTGACATTTGAAGAAAATCAAACCCCGTTTCATCGGAGACCAGGATGTATTTGTCTTGGGCGAATCACTCTCGTCATTCGGGCCTTCGGTTAAACCGATAATTTCCGTCTTGCCGTGTTCGGCCGACATGACGAACCGGGAGCGAGCTGCATCCGAAAGGCCTTTCATCGCTTCATTGTGAATCTGCCATGCCCGTTCAAGCGGCACGGAAAACGCACGATGCCCCTGAATCTCCCGGCATTGAAAAACATATTTCGATTTGATCCCGGCCTGCCGCAGCTCTTGGTGCAGGAGATGAAGCGCGCCGGCGTCGTCATTGACGCGATCGATCATTGGCGTTTGATTTTCAATGCTTACAAAACCGAGCGAGAGAAGCTTGCGCACGGCACTCTCGACCGGTTCCAGCCATTTGTAGCGATGGGCGCCTTCGACGTAGTGCCCTTCCTGGTCGCGTTCGAGGAATTCATCGGGATGGGAGAAATGAGATACCACATTGATATGGACATCAGGGTAGCGTTCGTGGAAAAGGCGAAAAGTGTTGATCAACTGGTCGTCAAACCGTTGCGGTCTGAAGGCGATTTCCTTAGTGCCGATGCGCACCATCTTGACGCCCGCCTGACCTGATGCCTCAAGATAGCAATAGAGCTTGGCGTTGCTCATCACCATCGGATCACCGCCTGAGAGCAGCACTTCCCGGATAGAAAAACGGCGGTGGCCAGTTTCTGGATCGATGCCGCCATCTGCTGCCAGCTGGCGATTATAGGTCAGGACGTAGTCGCGCAGTTCTTCGGGACGAACCCATCCTTTTCCCGTCGCCCGGTTAAAGAGGTCAAGACGGTAGCAGTATCGGCAATGAGCCGAGCAGGCGAATGCCGCATAGCCGAGAACAATCTCGTCATATTTGTGTAGAAGCTTCCCGTCCAGCGCGCCTGGCGTATATTTCATTTGATTGGAGGGATCAGCTTCGCCCGTAAGATCGAGGGTTTCGTTAAGCCGCGGCATGATCAGCGCTAGAATGGCTTTGCTCGGTGGCATTTCCGGGAGAAGTTCGGTGCCATCGGCATCTTTGAGCCCGGAGCCGGTCGCAAGCGCATGATAGTGCGGGTTGATGCCGAACATCATTCGCCCGTCGACGCCTTCTCGTCCCATCGCGTTGATCTCGTCGGGATCGAAGATCTGCTTCAGATAATCGTTCACTTTCGATCGATCAAAGCGCCCTCGGACGATGGGCAGCGCCTTGAGATCGGTCTTGGCAATGGTTGTTGGCGCGATGATGGGTTCACCTGACACGTTGCTGCCTCTTGCGGTTATCAATTGAAGAATGATGCTGCTCGTAAAATTAAATTTTTAAGTTGACAAATTGTTAACGACGCAAACTTTTTTGCACTTTCTTGACTTTGATCAGCAAAAAAGAAGAAGTCATGTGTCAATAAATTGCCAAGTGTTTTCTCGGTTTTTCTTCCGGCTTACCATCAAGCACTGAACCAGGCGGGTACGTTGCAAGCAGCAGGCGAACGCGGTACCAGACGGGCTCGTAACCTCTGAGGGAGTAAGCATGATGATCGAAAGTCCGGTAAGGCGGGCTTTGCTATCGGTCTGGGATAAATCAGGCTTGATCGAGTTTGCAGAAGGACTGGTCCGCATGAACGTCGTACTGGTTTCGACGGGCGGCACTGCCAGAGCTCTTCGAGAGGCGGGACTCGAGGTGGTTGAGGTTGCGGAGGTGACTGGCGCTCCGGAAATTCTGGATGGCCGCGTCAAAACATTGCATCCCGCAGTTCACGGCGGTCTGCTGGCAAGGCGGGATCTCGACGAGCATATGGCAACACTGGACGAGTTGAAGTTTGATCGCATCGACATGCTGGTGGCCAATCTCTACCCCTTTGAGGCGACCATTGCCGCGGGTGGGAACTATGAAGAATCCGTGGAGATGATCGATATCGGCGGCCCGGCGATGATCAGGTCTGCAGCCAAAAACCATGCCAGCGTCACGGTGGTGACCGATCCGAGCGATTATGGAAAGGTTCTGGATGCTCTGCAGACAGGAAATGGGGAAACGCCGCCAAGCCTTCGAAAAGTTCTAGCAGCTTCCGCCTTTGCGAAAACCGCTGCTTACGATGCTGCGATAGCGGCTTGGTTCGCCGAACAGCAAGGCGACCTGCTACCCGAGAGGCTAACGGTATCGGCTCGTCGCCAGCAGATTACGCGCTATGGCGAAAACCCCCATCAACAGGCGGCGTTCTATACCGCAGGGAAAGCCCGCACCGGCGTCGCTACGGCCGAGAAAGTCCAGGGCAAGGAGCTGAGTTACAACAACCTTGCCGATGCGGATGCCGCGTTTGAACTGGTGGCGGAATTCGACGAGCCGGCGATTGCCATCATCAAACATGCCAATCCTTGCGGGGTAGCATTGGGAGCTGACCTCGCGGAGGCTTATGGGAGGGCCTTTACTTGCGACCCCGTCAGCGCGTTCGGCGGTATCGTCGCTGCCAATCGGCCCTTGGACCGCGCGGTTGCCGAAGCTATCGCCAAGGTCTTTACCGAAGTCGTGATAGCGCCGGGCGCCGATGACGAAGCCCGTGAGATCCTATCAGGAAAAGCCAACCTTCGCCTGCTCTTGACTGACGGCATGCCCGAACCGACGGCAACCGGCCTGTTGATGCGTTCCGTTGCCGGCGGACTCCTTGTCCAAGAGCGGGATCATGCAGGGTCAGCAGGGCTCGATCTCAAAACAGTGACCGCACGTGAGCCTGATCAGCGAGAAACTGCCGATCTTCGCTTTGCTTTTGCCGTTGCCAAGCATGTGAAATCAAACGCAATCGTTTTCGCGCGTGATGGCGCTACCGTTGGTATCGGTGCGGGGCAGATGAGCCGGCTGGACTCGGTGAGGATCGCCAGCGAGAAGGCGAGGGATGCGGCAGAGGCTGCTGGCCAAACGGAACCGCTGACCAAGGGCAGTGTTGTCGCATCGGATGCTTTCTTTCCCTTTGCTGACGGCATCGAAGCTGCCATTCGTGCCGGCGCGGTCGCGGTCATTCAGCCAGGCGGCAGCAAGCGTGACGGGGACATTGTTGCAGTCGCCGATCAGGCCGGCATTGCGATGGTGTTTACCGGCCGTCGGCATTTTCGCCACTGACACAAGCCTGACGTCCAGGCCTATCTTGCTGGGCCTGGTGCCGCTTGATGCCGTTGCGATCACGGATGTCGGCTAGCGTATTTTCGGGACAGGCCGATCCAGCCCTCTCCCCCGCCCAACCACCCGATATGGTCGGTATGTTGGGGGTGAGGGCTGGCACTGCGTGAACCTCAACCGGAAAATGCTCTAGATCGCCGTCCTTCCATCGGGGATGCGTGTGCGTCCCGATCCTAAGGAGGCGGTGGGTGGTCCATCGGCTTTCGGAAACGGCGGGTTCGCCGGATGGCACGCAGCATGAGTCTCATTTTGCGAATTTCTTGAAGTTTGTTGGCGATTGAAAACTCGCCAGGAAAAAATTTACCAATAAAATCAGCTTCTTAAATGAAACGGTCGTAGTTGGCACGCGATTTGTAACGCTGATTGCAGGTGGGCCGGCATTTCCCCGGACGTGAGGGTTGCAACGGCTTCCTCCGAGAGAAATCTCGGCACGGATCCGCAAGGACAGGAACAACCGATGAGAAGCTTCACGTTAATGTCTTGGCCAACCATTCGTCGATGTCATGACCCCGCGTGACGTCGATCGCGACAACCAGCCGTCCGGCGGCATCTCCCCGCAAACTGCTGCCGGTCGGCTGGTCTTTTTCTCCCGATCGCAAGGCGGGCGGGGTCGCTTGAGATGGCGTTGGCAGCGCAGACCTCGCCCGTCTTGCGATCGGAAGCCTTTGATTTTTTGCTAGCTGAGTAGACGATCTGTTTCGGTTTTCAAAGCTTTAGAAGTAGAGAGCGGCGTTCCAAGCCGGCGAATGCCGGGGCAGAACGCCGCTCTCATTTGCAGGGGGCGTAACTCGGCCGGAGCGCATCAAGAGCGTCCCCTCGATGCCGTGATCCGACTATTCCAGCTTATCCATAGCCACAACGGCGAGGACCGGCGCATCTGGTGATGTCTTGGCCATCCTCTACTCTCGCAAGCCCATACACGAACCGCTATCATGCGGAAGAACAGGCTCTTGATCATTGCGGTGAAGAAGACGTATGAAGGCCATCAACAGCCCTGCGGTCGCCGAAGCTTTCGAGCGGTTTCCCAAGCATTTCCGCGATGGGTTGTTGGGCTTGAGGCAACTCATCTTTGATACCGCTGAGGGCACGCAGGGCGTTGGGCGCCTGGAAGAAACCCTGAAATGGGGTCAGCCCAGCTACGTGAC
Organism: Geminicoccaceae bacterium; assembly: GCA_965204405.1. Lineage (GTDB taxonomy): Bacteria > Pseudomonadota > Alphaproteobacteria > Geminicoccales > Geminicoccaceae > JANQPX01. The sequence continues at coordinate 1,040,756 of CBDBEN010000004.1, read as the reverse complement.
CCCGGAAACGAGGAGTGGCTCGACCCTCCGCCTCGGCGTGACCAAAGACCAGCGCTATTTCGGGCTCTATGTTCACTGCCAGACGAACATTTTGAGCTACTTTCGAGACCGGTTCCCAAACGCCTTCAGATATGAAGGAGAGCGGGCGGTTCTGTTCGAAGAAGGCGAGGACCTGCAGCCTGACAAGCTGCGCCACTGCATTATCCATGGCCTGACCTATCATCAAAAGAACCGGCGCCGCATGGCGGAGTAACGGCTGGCGCTTGGGGTTGCGTTCCGGATCGAGCTTTGGTCCGCGTCGGTAACGAGAGACAGCCCCGCTGGCTTGGCTTTGCTCTATCGTTTCAGGCAGCCACAGTTCTTGGGTTTCGATCGGCGGCTACTCCGCCCTGCTGGATCAGCTGATCCGTCTGGGCAGGCGGCAGCGGTCGGGCGAATAGATAGCCTTGAGCATAGGAGGACCCCATTCTTCGAAGCTGTATCGCCTGTTCAAGGGTTTCAACTCCCTCAGCGATCAGGATCGTTCCGAGTTCCTTCGAGAGCTTGATCAGCCCATCGACGATCGCCCTGTCGGCCGGGTCGTCCAGCAGATCATTGACGAAGGACCGATCGATCTTGAACTCGCTCACCGGCAGATTCTTCAAGTGGGAAAGCGAGGCAAAACCCGTTCCAAAATCATCTAATGAGACGCCATATCCACGATCGCGCCATTGCTGAAGAAGCTTGGGAACATGCTCGCTGCCGCGCCCGAGCACACATCCCTCCGTGATCTCGAAGGTCAGATTTCCAGGGTCGACCGCCGCTTCCGAATAGCTGCGCTCAAGCCATTGCAAGTGATTGATATCGCTGATCTGGTCCTGATGAATATTGATGGCGATGCGGGGCACGGCCAGGCCATTGTCCCGCCAGCGCAGGATATCCTGGATCGACTGCTGCACCACGACTTCGGAGAGCGCCACAATGAGGCCCCGCTCCTCGGCGATCGGCAGGAATACGTTGGGCAAGAGAAGGCCTTCGACCGGATGGTTCCATCTGATGAGCGCTTCCAGACCGAAGACCCGACCATTGTTTAAAGAGAATTGCGGTTGATAGTAGACAATGAACTGGCCGTTATTGATCCCATCTCTTATCTCTTCTGCCAGGCGTTCGGCACGAAGCGCATTCTCTCGCAGCTTGCCGCTGAAATAGCACCATTGACAACCCGATGTCGCCTTTGCACGGTACATGGCCATGTCGGCATTTTCGAGCAGCTCGCGCGCCGTTCGGCCGTGGGATGGCGCAAGAGCGATACCAACGGATGTACCGGTATGGACACGCCTGCCGTTCAGGCTGATGGGCTCGCCAATGACATCGACGATGCTCTTGGCCAGCTTCTCGATCTCGCCGGTATCTTTCGTCCGACGCTGCAGCAAGGCAAATTCATCGCCGCCGATTCTGGCGACCGTCGTATCGCGATAAGGGAGTTGCATTAAACGCTTGCCGACAATCCGCAAGACATCATCGCCGCCGACGTGACCATGCACATCATTGATGGTTTTGAAGTTGACGAGATCCATCATGAATATCACGAATGGCTCAGGCGTCGGTTTCTCCAATTCGGCTTCGATCATGGCAACGAAAGCGCGCCGGTTGGCCAGATCACAGATTGTGTCCTGCCAGACCAGGGTCTCGATACGCGCATGCGCATCACTGAGGTCGATGTGGCGCCAGGCAAAAAGAACCACAGCCGTCACGACGGCCACGACCAGCAATACCGATATGCCGCAAAGGATGAAGAGCCAGGTTCCCCCTTGCGCCACCGACCAGGCCGAAAAGAAACTGATTGGCTCACTGACGGCCTGCACGCCGCGCAAATCACCAACCATCCAATCTTTTTTAGGGCTTTCCGTATGCGCGTTGTGACAGGCTACGCAGCTCTCGGCCATGCGAACCGCTACGGCGTTGCGTAGGAATGGCTCGCCATCGATCTCCTCGACCCGGCTGAACGTAGTGACATCTGGATTCGCTTCGAAGAACAGGATGGCATCGTTCTCGAACTTATCCTGCGGACCCGACAAGGGGCGCTTGAAGAACGGGAAGGGGCTGAAGAAACGGAAGCTCTTGGTTTCGTGCTGTCTGCTCAGGCTCTCCGTCAAGCCGTGCATGAAGGTTGCAGGAAAAGGAATGGAATTGGAATGATCGGCAAAATCCCGTCGTACGCGAATGCCTTGCTTTTTCGCCGGACCTACGATTTCGCGGGAATAGAAATGCTGCGTATCGGCCAGGATCTCAAGATAGGCTGTGGCACTGGTCTCGGCCGAGAACTGCTCGACATGAGTCGTGACCTGGACAATGACCGCTGCAATCGAAAAGATAAGGGCAGCGGCTCCTCCAAGGGCAAGCAATAGGACTGTTTTTCGACGGCGTTGCATGATCCCGATGCAGCATGATCAGATCCTGCCGTTATGTCATAAGGAGCCTAAAATTTGATTAATGACGCGTCGCCGGATTAAAGCCGGTCTTGACTGAAATCGCAGGAGTACCATCGCTCCAGCGCCATCTTCCAGCGCTTGCTGATGGTCAGGATCCGGCCTCCGGCCCCGCCCGGGAACAGGTCCAAACGACCTCCGGTACGCCGACGAACCGGGCAAGGCGACCAAGCTCGGCATCCAGCTTGTCCTGCCGGTTTTTGCTCCACCGGATGCCGGGCTCGGACCAGAGATTGTCGACCGTGAGCATTCCAGACTTGCGATCGGCGCGGGTCTCGATGCGGCCGACGAAGCGGTCGCCTTCCAGCAGGGGAAACACGTAATAGCCCCATCTTCGCTTGGCTGCGGGAACAAAGATTTCGATCCGATAATCGAACCCGAACAGGCGTGCCAGTCGCGTTCGATCGCGGATCACCGGATCGAACGGGTTCAGGATGCGGAGGCGCGACGTCGGTGCAGGTGCGGCGGCAAGTCTTGCTTCGATGTCGGGCGGTGCCAGGGCTTTCAGCCAGGCACCATCCGTTGATTCCACCTCAACCCCGACCAGATCTGCCGGGTTACGTGATGTCCAGGTTTTGACTTCCGGGAGATCAGTCGCTTCCCAAAAACGGCAGATCTCGCCCTCGCTCGCAAAGCCGAGCCGATCGAGCGCCATTCGACAAAGCCAGTCGACCTGTTCCTCGTCGGTCGGCTGATCGCTGCGCAGATCGTTCGGAATCACCCGATCGGCAAGATCGTAGAATTTGGTGAAATTTTCCCGGTGCGACGTCGCGAGCTCGCCCGCAAACCACATGTAGTCCAGCGCCAGTTTGTGTGGCGGGCGTGTCCACATCTCGTCCCTGTTTTCCCGCTTGGTGTCGAATGCATGGGTCGAGAGAGGCCCCTCCTCGGCGATCCGGTCTTTGATCGCGGTGCGGGCATCCGAGTCCACCATGCGCCGGTACCAGCCCGAGCGCCGGATCTTGGCTTCAAGACGCCTGAATTGCCGCCGCCAGAGGGGATAGAACGCCATCGGCAGGATTGACGCGTCATGGGTGAAATGCTCGAAGACTACCCGCTCCTTCGCCAGCAGCCGGTTCAGCATCCGCTCCCGATAATGCTGGTTACGGCTCCACAGAATATGATCGTGGGCGCGGGCGACAACGCGAATCGTGTCGAGCTGCACGAAGCCGAGCTGCCGGATGATCCCGAGCAGGTCCAGCGGCCCGGTCGGTGTCTCGGCAAGCCCTTGTGTGTGGAGCCAGAGGCGGCGGGCGTCGCGGTTGGTGATACGGTACGTCATGGGGCGGACTGTGATGGAGCTGGAGGGTTGAGTGAAGGCATTGCCATTGGAAACCCGCGGTGATGGTTGAGCAGGCGGCACAAACGGGGATATCACAGGCCCATCGGGTAAGGCCTGCCCGAAAACCATCCGCATCTTTCAGGTTATGTTCTGCTGGTTAGCAGTTTGAGGCCGGCAATCGTGAAGAAAGCCCCGAGCATGCCCTGTATCCATCGGCGCGCCTTGCCATAGATATGCACCATGGGCGGTGTCGAGAATGCCAGCGCATAGAGCAAGTGAATGGCAACGGACAGGGTTGTCGTTCCGGCGATAATCGCAAGGGCGACCCAGAGCGGCGCTTGAGCCGAAAGACCGAGCGAGATGATGGCGATCCAAGCGAGTGCTGCTTTCGGATTGGTCATCTGGATCGTGAAACCACGAACAAAATAGCCAAGATTGCCGAGCGTCGCGCCTTCGAGTTTCTTTGCGTCGATGTCATGGGCGGACGCTGCCGACTTGAATGCCTTGTAGGCCAGCCAAAGAAGAAACAGTCCGCCGACAATCTTGATCAAGGTCAGAACGGCGGCATAGGAGGCGATCGCGGCCGAGAGGCCGGCAGTGGTCAACAAGGCCCAAACAAACGATCCGGTAGAGACACCCAATGCTAAAGACAGGCCTGTAGATCGGCTGACGCTCATCGATGTGCCCATAATTGCGAGCACGTTCGGGCCAGGACTCATGATCGATAGGAGGAATGCAGAATAAGCCAGCAGGATACCTGGCAGATACGTAGCGATTTGGTCCATCATTGTGTCCTTGTCATTCGAGATGCTGGCAACGAGGCAGTGGTAGCACGGCGCTACTGACATCAGGATGTCAGTAGGCGTCATGAAGGGACGGCCGGCCCTTTCCGCTAGAGCGTTTCCGGTTGAAGTTTACGCGGTGCCAGCCCTCTCCCCCTCCCAACCGCCCGATATGGTCGGGATCCTGCGGGTGGTTGGGAGGGGGAGAGGGCTGGTTCCGTTTGATCGGAAAATGCTCTAGATGCCGGGCTAAAGCGCTCATGGCGACGGTTGCGTGTCATCTGGACCTATCAGGAGATCACTCCCTATTACGGAACTCTATACGAATCCGATGACGCGGTCATTCCACTAGGGTACGGCGAAAAATCCCTGGGGACGTCGCGGGGAGCCGACGATCCTGAGCGGCAGGGGCGGCGTTGATGGACCATCGGTCCTAACGTTCAGCGAGAGGTCTGCCACCCAGAGCAGGAGGTCGAGCGTGCCGCCGATGCCTGCTTGGACGGACGTACCCATGCCTGGATCAAAGCTCAGACTGCCGTCCTCGAATGTCGCGATCCCACGTTGAATCGCGGCATCGGCTTCAATATTCGAAAGGGGCATCGTGAACGGATCGCCGAGCGGCGGCAGGACGTCGAGATCGGCGTAGAACCGGTCGCGAAGGGTTTTCCTGAACGTCGGGATCCGGGGCCCGTGCAGCTTGCCGGGCCCTGCTTCGATATGAAGGCTGCCGGCGGCACCTCTCATCAGCTCGAAAGCCGAATTGCCTGCCGAACTTGCATCGAGGTCCAGTGAAAGCGGCCCCTCGACGGTTCTGGGGATGTCGAGCCACGCGGTAAGAGCTTCGGCATCGACATCGTCGAGTTGGAGAGCGAGTGAGGCGAAAGGCAGGCCGCGGCGGCGTTCAAGGGACATTTCGGCATGAAGGCCGCCGTTCCAGAGGGCCGCATCGAGCTTGTCGACATAGAGAAAACCCTCGTTCAAGCGTGCCGAGAGGGTAATGCCGTCCCCGGCAAGCCCGCCCTTGGCGACGACGGAGAGAGAGCCATCGGCCTGGTCGAGCCAGCCTGTGCGGAAGGGCGTCTGCGGCAAGCGGCCAAGGATCGAATGGGGTGTCCAGTCGCTGGCTGAGCGAAGGCCGATCACGCTGAGGAAGGGAGCAAGGCTGTCCTTCATGGGCTGGCCGACGCTGAGCTTGGCGTCCCAAGTTTTGTCGTCGGTGCCTCCCTCCTCCGCCAGGCGGCCGGTAATGCTCGTCGGTCCGAGCTTGGCATTGCCGGCGATGAACCAGTCACCTTGCGGGTCTTTCTTGAGCTGCCCGCTGATCTCGAATGCTCCGGGGGCGTCGTTGGCCGCAATCAGCGGAGCAAGACCGAAATGTCCGGCAAGAGCCAGATGATCGGGATGCCCGGCGGTGATCGCCAGGTCGTAGTAGGAGTCATCGTCGATCCAGCCGCCGCGACCCTCGATCAGCCACTGACCGCCATCGTAGTCGGCATTTATGCCCGCATCGAAACCGCTAAGCTCACCTGTGATCCGGCCCGACAAGATCAGCGGTTTGAGGCGCGCCGAGATGAGAGGAAGTCCGAGGTCGAGATGGCGTAGCACCCGCGTCGGAAACCGGCTGGAAAGTTCCGTGGTGAGGTCGACGGTTTCTTCTTTGAGGTTGATATCCCCTTTGACGGTGACGGTCGTGTCGCCCACGGTTTTGAGCGCGAAGGAGCCAAGCTCGAAATGCTGCTCCCTGGCGGAAGCGGACAAGGCTGCTTCCTCGAAGCGCAGGCCTTGCCAGGCAAGATGCTGCAAGCGTGTGTCGATCGATAGATCGAGCATATTAGCCTCGGCAGCCAGATGTTTCAGCAGCTCCGTTGTGCTCTTAGGGGCATATAGATCAAGGTCGAGACGCTCAACATCGACATCAAGGCCGAGTTCCAGCCTGTCGCTGAAGCGAAAGCCGGCTTGGCCCGTAAGCTTTGAGCTGTCGAGGCGCATGTCGATATCGGCAAGGGTGATTTCGACACTGCTGACATCGACGCTGCTCTCCAGGCTGAAATTCCGCCAGCCTTTCTCCGAAGCGATCAGCGGCATATCAAGCCAGCGGATTGTTTCACCAAGATTGTCGCCAGCCGCAGTCAGCCGGCCGCTCAGCGTTCTGCCAACGTCGGAGGGCCGAACGCTGCCGTCAAGATGGACATCCACCAGGCCGGGGAAGAGGGCTTTCGCCTGCTTGATCTCCGAGACGCCCCCTTGATCCGTCACGATCTCTATCGCCGAGCGCCTGATCGTTTGGCCTCGATAGACCAGCTCACGCATGCGCAGATCGACCGTTCCGGGCAGGGTCGGAAAGATAGAGAGGATATCAAGCGGTACGAAATTGATCAGTGCGGTCTCATCGGCCAAGCGAACCGACGGCAGATCGAGGCTCAGGTCCAGGACCGGAGACGGGGCGAACTGCAGGGCAAGCTGGCCGCTGCCCGACTTTTCGTTCAACGTCATCCGGGCGTCCTCGGTGACGAGCGCTTGCCGGTCGGCTTGGAACCGGCTTTGCATCTTGAACGCCTGGTTCGGCGCGAGAGAGAGGAACGTCGACGGGTAGCCCCAGACCGCTGAGATCGTTCTCAGCCCGGCACGAAGATCCGGGCCTGAGAGGTCGATCCGACCCTGTAGGCCGGCCGAGGGGCCTTGGCGGTGAAGCACCCCATTGATGCTAAGCGTGGTCGCGTCATCGACGCCGTTCCTCGTATCGATCCGGACCTTGATCGTGCTGGATCCCGAACTGTCCTGCGCGCCCAGGTCCGCATCGATGGCGAAGTGATGGCTTTGCGTCTTGAAAAGGCCCACAGCTTCGATCGGACCCTTGTCGACATCCATGGCGAGAGTCAGGGAAAGATCACTGACCGCCGATGCCGATCCCGCATCCTGGCCGGCAAGGTCCAGGCGGCCGTCGGCGATCGTGACCAGCCGAAGACCAGGCTGGATGAAGGTTTTCGACCAATCGTTCGGCTTGGGCGGCCAGGCTTTGAGCTTGTCGCTTGCGGCTCGATCGAGTGTCAAAATGGGACGGTTCAGCTTCAATTCGTCGACGATCGGGCGTCCGACCAGAAGGGGGCCTCGGCGAAATCCAAGGTCGACTTGCTGCGAGGTGAGCTGGAAGCCGATCGCGGCATTCGGCCCGGCGGCTACTTTGACATCTCTTGCGGTCAGGACCGGCCTTGGCAAAAAGACCACATCGATGGGACCTTCGATCGTGACCTCATGACCGGTTAGATCCTTGGCTGCCGCCTCGATATCCGTCCGGAACTTCTCCCATTGGACAGCATAAGGCACCGCCACCAGGCCAAGAGCGGCGAGGACAATCGTAACGGCGGCGGCAATCCATAGTCGCAAAGCCAAGTCCGGGATAATTCGCGGGTAAAACCAAAGCCTTGTCAGCTATAAGCGCGGAAAATCGCCGGAGCAACCGACCAAATGACGCTCAAAGACGGTTTCGTGACCCGCGGACCGAAGGAGATTTCTCGGCAAACTAGGTTCTTCACTTACCTCAGGCTCGAGGATGCGCCGCTTTGTAGAGGCGCATCAAGCGGTCACTGTCGATGCCCGTATAGCTTTGGGTGGTGGACAGGCTGGCATGGCCCAGAAGCTCCTGGATCGTGCGCAAATCCGCGCCGTCGCTCAGGAGGTGGGTGGCGAAGCTATGACGAAGAGCATGCGGGGTGGCCGTCTCGGGAAGGCCGAGGATCTGGCGAAGCGCCTGCACGTGACGGCGCATCAGCGCCGGCTGCAGCCGCTTGCCGCGCAGGCCTAGAAAAAGGGGCGTTTCCGGCCCGAAACGATACGGACAGAGGCGGATATAGTCGGCAAGAGCCTCGCCGATGATCGGTAAAATGGGCACCAGCCGCTGCTTCCTGCCTTTGCCGGTGACCACCAGCTGCCTCAACGCCGATGGATCCGGGGCGATCATTCCCCGGCTGAGCGAAAGCGCTTCGCCGATCCGCAGGCCGGCCCCGTAGAGCAGCAAAAGAAGAGCCGTGTCACGCTTGCCGGTCCAGTCATCCTTCGAGGCAGCCGGGACATTGTCGACCAGGTCCTTCGCCTGATCGGTCGACAGCGGGCGCGGCAGGCGCTGCTCCAGCTTCGGAGTCCGAAGCGCTTTGATCGCGGGGTTGTGACGATCATGCTGGCGATCGAGGAAGCGGTAGAAGCTGCGCAAGGCGGCAAGGCTGCGCGCGATCGAGGTGCGCGCATGACCTTCACGGTGGCGGCTTGCAAGCCAGGCGCGAAAGTCGACCGTCGCAAGGCCGACAAGCTGGTCCAGCGTTGGGCGCTCGCCCAGATGCTCGGCCACAAAGCCGAGAAAGGCGAAGAGGTCGGTAAGGTAAGCCTTGACGGTCAGGTCCGCTTGGCGCTTTTCATGGGCCAGCCAATCGCGCCATGCGTTGGCTATCGCCGCCACCTCGGGATCGATGCTGAGTGCGTCCGCCTGCAAAGCCACCTCAATCTGCCGTCCAGGCCAGTTTCGACCTGGAGCCGAAACCATGCCCCGATGCGCCTGCCGATGGCAAGCCTGCTTTGCGGGGAGACAAGGCGGAGGACGTAGCGGCCGAACCCATCGCATCGGCGGTGCCGACCGCACCGGTCCTGCTGCCGCTGCCGCTCGATGGCTCCTTCGATTATGCGGTTGCCGATGGGATCGATGTTGCGCCGGGTGACGTTGTCGAGGTGCCGTTCGGGCCGAGGTCGGTGATCGGCGTGGTTTGGGACGATGCACCGGAAAAACCCGCAAATCCGAAGCGCTTGAAGGCGATTCGCCGAAAGCTGGATGTGCCGCCGCAGCCCCCGGCACTTCGCCGGCTGATCAAACATGTCGCCGAGACCACGCTGCACCCGCTTGGCAGTGCCCTTCGCCTGGCGCTCACGGTCCCTGCCGCTCTTGAGCCTCCCGCGCCGAAAATCGGCCTGATCATCTCGCCCGAAGATACTGACGCCAGGGCGACCGCGGCGCGGCAAAAAGTTCTGGACATCCTCGCCGATCTGCGCCCGCGCTTGCCGGCCGACCTGGCGAGAGAGGCCGGGGTGAGCAGCGGTGTCGTTCATGGCATGGCAAAACAGGGCATGCTCTGCCCCGTCCCGATTCCGGAACCAGACGAAGAACCGTTCGATGTCGACACCGCTGCCGTCGAGTTGTCGGCGGCCCAGGCCAAGGCTGCTGGGGCGTTGGTCGCGGATATCGGTCGGGGGCACCGGGTTACCCTGCTCGAAGGGGTTCCCGGCGCCGGCAAGACCGAAGTTTATCTGGAGGCGATCATCGCGACGCTGGCGCGCGGTGAGCAGGTTCTTGTCCTGCTGCCCGAAATAGCGCTCACGGCCCAGGTGCTCGAACGCTTCGGGCGCCGTTTCAAACGTCCGGTGGTCGCCTGGCATTCCGAACTCGGCAGTACCAAGCGGCGGCGGATCTGGCGCCGGATCGCCGAGGGCAAGGAGCCGATCGTCATCGGCGCCCGTTCCGCTCTCTTCCTCCCCCTGCCAAAGCTCGGCCTGATCGTGGTCGACGAAGAGCATGACAGCAGCTTCAAGCAGGAGGACGGGGTTCCTTATCAAGGGCGAGATATGGCGATCGCCCGCGCCCGGTTCGAGGATTGTCCCATCATTCTATCATCGGCGACGCCGGCGCTGGATACGGCCTATGCCGCCGGCCGGGTGCCGGGAGCGCCTCACGGCGATGAAGAAGGGGAGGCCCATGCTCTCCATCTACCATCCCGTTTCGGTGGTGCTGCCATGCCGAGCGTCGATCTTATCGATCTCAGGAAAGACCGTCCGTCACGGGGTGCATGGCTGTCGCCGAGCCTGCGTGCCGCCATCGAACAGACCTTGGCGGCCGGCGAACAAACCTTGCTGTTTCTCAATCGCCGGGGCTATGCGCCGCTCACCCTTTGCCGGGCCTGCGGCCAGCGATTTGCCTGCCCGAACTGCCACGCCTGGCTGGTCCATCATCGCCTGCGCCATCGGATGCTTTGCCACCATTGCGGCTATTCCCGATCGGAGCCCGAACACTGCCCCGCTTGCGGCACGATCGATGCGCTCGCGGTTTGCGGGCCCGGCGTCGAGCGCCTGGTCGAGGAAGTCAACGCATTTCTCCCAGACGCGCGAAGCGCCATCATGACCAGCGACCGTCCTGGCAGTCCCGGTGCGGCTGCCGACCTGCTTCGGGCGATGCATGACCATGAACTCGATCTTCTGATCGGCACCCAGATCATCGCCAAGGGGCACCATTTCCCCAAGCTTACGCTAGTCGGCGTGGTCGATGGCGATCTCGGCCTCTCCGGCGGGGATCTGCGCGCCGCCGAGCGGCAGTTCCAGCTCTTGTATCAGGTGGCGGGCAGGGCAGGGCGGGCGGAACGGCCGGGTGCGGTGATGATCCAGACCCATCTGCCCGATCATCCGGTCATGCAGGCGCTTGCCGCCGGCGACAAGGACCGGTTTTACGCCGAGGAGCTGGCGGAGCGGGAGGACGCGAACCTGCCGCCCTTTGGCAGGCTGGCTTCCTTGATCGTGTCCGGACGCGATCCTGGCGACGTCCGCAAGCTCGCAGCAGAAATGGCGAGGACGGCGCCGGATCAGCCGGGCCTGCGTGTTCTAGGCCCGGCACCCGCTCCCATCGCCATGCTGCGCGGCCGCCACCGGCAGCGTCTTCTCGTGATGGCCAAAAGTCATGTCGACCTCTCAGCCGCTCTTCGTCCCTGGATCAAAGCCATCAAGCCGCGTGGCAATTTGCGGCTGCATGTCGATATGGATCCTTATAGCTTCTTATGATTAACAAAAAGTTTCTTTTATCAACCATAAGATGATATTGCTATTCAGCCTTTCTCCGGCATCGGCAGGCGTCGCTATGGAGTGCTGAATGAGATGATGGATGCGGTGGTGCTGGTTCTGTCATGGACTTTATTTACGCCGGCGGCTCATGACGTCGACGTGCAGCCCATGCCGGACATGGGCACCTGCCTTCAGCAGGCCAGGACGATCACCGAGAAAGTCGCCGATCTCGAAGAGGGCGGGCTGAGCGCCAGGCTTGTCGCCCGCTGTATCTTCGTACCAATGAACATCCAGACTTAGGGGGATGTGAGGAAGGCATGGCAGAAGGGCGGTAGTTGAGGCATGATACGAATCGAACTGGCTCTTGATCCGTTCCATCCCGCTCCCCCGCCCAACCACCCGATATGGTCGGGTATCCTGCGGGTGGTTGGGCGGGGGAGCGGGATGGAACAGTTTCCAGGCGGCTTGGCATGATCTGAATTTTCTCTAGAATCGACCTCTTGATGTTAACCGAATCTTCACCTTGATCGGCGACAGTTGGCGATCCTGGTCATAAGCGCGCAACGAAGGTTCGGATAGACAGGTGACTTCACAGTACGACCTTATCGTCATCGGAAGCGGTCCTGCCGGACGCCGTGCGGCCATTCAAGCGGCAAAGCTCGGAAAATCCGTACTGGTGGTCGAAAAAGGCGTCCGGGTCGGCGGTGTTTCGGTGCATACCGGTACGATTCCGAGCAAGACGCTGCGCGAAACCGTGCTCAATCTTTCAGGCTGGCGGGAACGTGGCTTCTATGGCCGGGCCTATAAGGTCAAACAGGACATCTCCGCCGCCGATCTCAACAAGCGCCTGCATCTGACCTTGGATCACGAGGTCGAGGTGCTTGAGCACCAGTTCGCCCGTAATCAGGTCGTGACGATCCGGGGCCATGCAAGCTTTGTCGATCCGCATACCATCGATATCGATAGCGCGGAGGACGGGCGCGTTCGCTGCAGCGCCTCTCGATATCTGATCGCGGTCGGCACCAAGCCTTTCCGTCCCAAGGACATTCCCTTCGATGGCGAGAGCGTTCTGGACAGCGATGACATTCTCTCGCTGACCAAACTGCCCAAGACCCTTGCCGTCATCGGCGCCGGCGTCATCGGGCTGGAATATGCGACCATCTTCAGCGCGCTCGATGTTCACGTGACGCTGATCGAGCCTCGGACATCCATTCTCGACTTCATTGATCGGGAACTGATCGACGAGTTCGTCCACGACCTTCGCGACCGCGGCATGGTCTTACGTATGGGGTGCAAAGTTGCCTGGGTCGAACGCGCCGGCAATAAGACTTGCCATATCCATCTCGAGGATGGCCGTCTGGTTCGGGCTGACACGACACTTTTTGCTGCCGGCCGAATGGGGGCAACCGACGATTTGAACCTTGAGGCCTGCGGCCTCGAGGCTGACGGGCGAGGGCGCCTTAGCGTCGATGAGCATAGTTTCCAAACAAATGTACCCCACATCTATGCCGCAGGCGACGTCATCGGCTTTCCCAGCCTCGCATCGACATCGATGGAACAAGGCCGAATCGCCGCATGCCGAGCCTTCGGCAAGGATGCGTCTGATGCACCGGCCTTTTTTCCTTACGGAATCTATGCGGTCCCGGAGATTTCGACCATCGGCATGACCGAGGAAGAAGTTCGGTTGCGTGGGATCCCGTTCGAATGCGGCGTCGCCCGCTTCCGCGAAACCTCACGCGGCCAGATCATGGGATTGAGCAACGGTTTCCTCAAGATGATCTTCGCCATCGACGATCGCCGTCTCCTGGGTGTTCACATCGTTGGGGAGGGGGCGACGGAGCTGATCCATATCGGCCAGGCCGTCCTCAATCTCGGCGGCACGCTCAACTATTTTGTCGAAAACACGTTCAACTACCCGACATTGGCCGAAGCTTACAAGATTGCGGCTCTCGATGCGTGGAACCGCATGCCGAACGTCAACGATCAGAAATCTGCACCATCACTACCCGCAAATGCCGTTTGACGCTCGTTGACAGGTCAAAGGCGTGCGGCCAAGTGCGCCGGGCTTGAAACCTCGGGTCCGTCGGCTGGATATCCGCTTGTCGCCGGCCGATCCAGGTACTCCATCACATCGTTCAACACAGGTGCAAGCCAGCGAAAGGGAGAGGCCAGCGAAAGTACCATGCCGATATGGCCGATACCGTCATAAGTCTTGAAGATGGCGCTGCCTCCCGCATCGTTGACGGCCCCGGCAAGCGCCTTGGTGTTGCGTGGTAAAACGGTTAGATCGTCGGAGCCGGTCAGCAGCAGCATGGGGGGCGCCTGATCCGTGACATGGTGGACAGGCTGCGTTTTCTCGATATCGCCGGATGCAAAGATTTCCTGGATCACCGGGTCCTTGATTGGCAGGAAATCATAAGGACCGGCAAGCCCGATCATGCCCGCCAGGTCGGTGGGTGTCATCGTTTCGGCTTTAAGAAACTTGGGATCAAGCGCGAGCATGGCGGCGATATGGGCCCCGGCCGAATGTCCCATCAGGTAGATCTGTCCGGGATCGCCACCGAATGTTGAGATGCTGTCCCTTGTCCATCGGATTGCCTTGGCGCCATCCTCGACGAAGCTCGGAAACCTGACCTTCGGATAGAGACGATAGTCGGCAAGGACGGCGATAACACCCTTATCGGCGAGTGCCTGTCCGACGAACACGTAGTCCTGACGGGATCCGTATTCCCAACGCCCGCCATAGAAAAAAACCACAACTTTAGCTGAGTGCAGATCTCCGTCGGGGATATAGAGATCAAGTTTTTGGCGGGCCTCGTCACCATAGGCGATGCCTTTCTCGATCCGATAACCGTCTTTGGAGATGACCGCGTTCAAAAGACGTGCCGGCGTGCAGCCGAGGGCGGGAACGGCCACGGCGAAGCTTGCGGCCATGCGGAGAAGTTTCGCCAAAAGAGTTTGCACGCTTGATGTCCGATATGTTTCCAAGATGCACCGGTAGCGACGGTTTCCTGGCGTATCCCGGAGGTTGGATCCGGCGCTATTTCTACCGCGTCATGCAGCATCGACCAAGACCTGCCAATCCGGTATGTCTGGTGGAGGCAACAAAAGAAGGGGATTGCGCAATCTCCACCGAGCCTTGGTCAGGGGCCGGGGCAGACATAGGGAGCCATCGGTGATGACGGTCTTCGACATCAAAGCTCCACCAGAAGGCTTCATCGAGAATCCCTATCCGATTTATGCTGCGCTTCGCCGCGAAGCACCGGTCGATCCTCAGCCCGATGGATCTTTCGTGGTTGCCTCCCACGCAGCACTCGACCGCATCTATCGGGATACCAGAACATTCTCTTCCGACAAGAAAGCTGTCTTCTTGCCGAAATTCGGCCGATCACCACTTTTCGAGCATCACACCACCTCGCTCGTGTTCAACGATCCGCCGCTCCATACACGCGTACGGCAAATCATGGTCGGGGCCATGACGCCGCGTGCCATCGCTCGTATGGAGCCGGGGCTGGCGGCCCTGGTCGACAGGTTGCTTGATGATCTCGCCACGAAGGAACACGCTGATCTGATTGAGGCATTTGCCGCGCAGATTCCCATCAATGTCATCGGTAATCTCTTCGATATGCCGCTTGCCGATCGGGGCCCGCTCCGCGCCTGGTCCCTGGCTATTCTGGGTGCTCTGGAACCGACATTGTCGCCTGAGCAGCTCCAAAAAGGAAATGAGGCGGTCCTTGCTTTCAAGACCTATTTGGGAGATCTCGCGGCGCATCGCAAAAGGCGCCCGGGCGATCCTGAAACGGATGTTTTGACACGCCTTATCCAAAGCGAAGCAGGGCAGCTAAGCGAAACCGAGCTTTTGCAGAACTGCATCTTTATCTTGAACGCCGGTCACGAGACCACGACCAACTTGATCGGCAATACGCTCGCCGCGCTGGACGACGATTGGGAAGCCCGTGACTTGCTGATCCGGCAACCGACGCTCATGGCGACGGCCATCGACGAATTTCTGCGTTTCGAGAGCCCAAATCAATTCGGCAACCGGCTGACGACCGAGGCGGTGACCATCGATGGCATCGCAATCCCCGCCGGCGCGGATCTGCATCTTTGCATCGGCGCTGCAAACCGTGACGCGACGGTGTTCGTCGACGCCGAAAAGCTCAGGCTCGATCGCCGGCCGAACAAGCATCTGGCATTCGCAGGCGGACCGCATACCTGTGTCGGCCTAAGCCTTGCCCGCCTTGAGGGGCGTATCGCCATCAGCCGCTTTCTGCAGCGTTTCCCGACATTCAAGATCCTTGCGCGAAAGCGCTCGCCAAGGCTCCGCTTCCGCGGCATCACATCGCTTCCTGCAAAGCTTGCGGCGTGATCGCCGGCGCTACACCCATCATCATGAGCGGCCGGCAGCGAGATTCCGTTTAGAAGAAACGCTTGACGAGGAAAGGAAACCGACATGGCTGAAGACGAGGAAAAAACGACGGGATCTTTCGGCGCCGATCCGATGCTGGCGCCCCGCTATATGAACATCCCGACCTTCATGCGAACACCGCTGGTCGACGATCCGCGGGATGTCGATATCGGGCTTGTCGGCGTTCCCTACGATCATGCCGTGACCAACCGGCCCGGTGCCCGGCATGGGCCGCGTGAAGTGCGCAACGCCTCCACCATGATGCGCAGCATTCACCATGTCAGTCGCACCAGCCCCTATGCGCATTGCCGCATCGGCGATCTCGGCGATGTGCCCTTGCCCCATCTCTTCGACGATGCCGGCGTGGTCGGCGATATCGAGGATTTCTATCAACGCATCGTTGCTGCCGGCACCATGCCGCTTTCAATCGGCGGCGACCACTCGATTACCTTCCCGATTTTAAAGGCCCTTGGCGCCCGGGAACCCCTTGGCCTGATTCATATCGATGCTCACACCGATACCTGGGATCAGTTCCTGAACACTAAATTTTCTCACGGTGCGCCGTTTCGCCGGGCGGTCGAAGCAGGTGTGCTGGATCCCGAGCGTACCATCCAGATCGGCATACGCGGCGCGCAAAATGCTGATGAAGGCTGGCGCTATTCCACCGAAACCGGCATGCGCGTGGTTTTCATCGAAGAGCTGAACGAACGTGGCTGTGCTGCGATCCTGGAAGAGGCGAGGGCGCTTGTCGGCAATCGCCCAACCTATGTTTCCTTCGATATCGACAGCCTCGATCCAGCCTTCGCGCCCGGCACCGGCACCCCTGAATTCGGCGGCCTTACCCCCATCCAGGCACAGACCTTGGTGCGTGGTCTCGATGGGTTGAATCTCATCGGTGCCGATGTCGTCGAGGTCTCTCCACCTTTCGATCATGCCAATATCACAGCACTAGCTGGCGCCACCATGGCCTATGAGTTGCTTTGTGTGCTTGCGAGTACGCGCACTGGGCGACAGGTCTAAGCACGGGCTGGTCTTGGACAATGGGAAGCTGCTAAGCTTCGGGACAACGAGAATGAATAAGGCCAGGGAGTACGTCATGACATCGAGATTGCCGACACTCGGAAGTACCGCCGCGCTTTTGGGATTCTTGTCGTTTGCAGCCCCCGCCGGCGCAGCCGATCTGATCCGCTGTGTTTATCCCTTCTGGTTCGGCTTCGCACCCGTGCCGGTGGCGATCGAGATGGGTTATTTCGCCGAGGAAGACCTTGAGGTCACCACCGTCTTCGACAATGATCGCGCCAATGTGCTGCCGGCTTTTGAGACCGGTGATCTCGATTGCACCATGCGCACCATCGGCGAATATATGTCGAGGCCGAGAAGCCCGAGCACGCCGGGCACGGTGATCGGCACGATCGATGTCTCGGTCGGCGCGGATGGTGTGGTCGCCGGACCGGATATCAACTCGGTCGAAGATCTGGTGGGCAAGGTGTTCGCCGGTGAAATCAACCATCCGGGCACGGTGATGACCCAGCACGCTCTTACCCAGCTTGGCCACAGCATGGACGATCTGACCGTGCGCCTGATTGCCACCGACGATTCGATTGCAGTGTTCGAGGATCCCGAAGTGGCGGCGGTCGCGACTTGGGAGCCGATGATGAGCAACATAGTCGACAACACCTCCCGTGACGGCTCGAAGATCCTGCTGACGTCCGCCGACTTCAACGGCCTGATCACCGACGTGATCATCGTCCATGACGATGACCTTGCGGCGAATCCCGAGAAGTACAGGAAATTCCTCCGCGGGATCTATCGGGCGATCGACCTTTACAACAAGGATCCCGATGCGTTCCTTGCTGCCGCGGCGCCGGCCTTCGACGTCACGCCCGAGGAGATGGCTGCTGATCTCGGCGGTGTGCAATATACATCCTATGAAGATTCCGTCGGCTTCCTCGGGACATCAGATGGTCCGGGCAAGCTTGGCCAGATCTTTTCGGACCTTAACGACATCAACAGTTCGCTGGATCTCCAGGACGACAAGCTCGACTATGCGAACCACGTGGATCCGAGCCTTCAAGAGGGATTGTTCGACGGCCACGATCGATAGCCGCAGACCCTGCGGTGGGGCTGGTTAGAACATTTTTTTTCGCTTGATGAACGACTCATCCCGGCCACGATCCGAGCTGTTCCGGTTTCGCGGCCGGACCGTGCCGCGAGTCGAATGGCTGCTGGGGATCGGTGCCTTCATCGGACTGGTTCTTCTTTGGCAGATCGCAGCTTTGCTGGAGCTGATGCCACCACGCTTCTTCCCAGGACCTCTCGCCGTTCTGGAAGCGCTTGGGCGGATGCTTTTCCAGAACAACTTTCTGAGCGACATCGGCATCAGCGTCGCCCGTGTCTGGGTCGCGTTTCTGCTTTCGGTGGTGATGGCGGTGCCGCTCGGCATTTGGATGAGCAGCTATCGGATCGTCGGAGCGCTGATCGAGCCGGTGATCGACTTTATTCGCTACCTTCCCGTGCCGGCCCTCGTTCCACTCCTCCTGATCTGGTTCGGCATCGGCGAGGAGAGCAAGATCGCCGTTCTTTGGATGGGGACCTTCTTCCAACTCGTGCTTCTGATCGCCGACGATGCCAAGCGGGTGCCTTGGGAATATATCGAAATCGGCTATACGCTTGGCGGTAAGCCTCGTCAAATCACCAGGGACATCATCCTCCCGTCGATGGCGCCCTCGATGGTCGACAATCTGCGTATCACGCTTGGCTGGTGCTGGACCTATCTGATCGTTGCCGAGATCGTTGCCGCGAATAGCGGCATTGGTCACGCTATCTGGTCGATGCGCCGTTTCGTCAAGACACCGGAAGTGATGGCCGGCATCCTGACCGTCGGCGTAATTGGCCTCGCAACCGATCAGTTGATCCGCTACGCCCACCGCCGCTACTTCCGCTATCTCGGATAGATCGATGACAAGGGCAGCAAATTTTCTTAACTTCGACGGTGTCACAAAAAAGTTTCCTGATGGCAGCGGCGGCGAGGTGGAGGTGATCGAGCAGGCGACACTTGGTGTCGATGCTGGTCAGATCGTGGCGTTTCTCGGCCCGTCCGGCTGTGGCAAGACGACCTTGATGCGTATGGCAGGCGGCCTCGACTTTCCGACCACGGGCCGGATTTTGTTGCACGGTGACGAGGTCGCCGGGCCGGATCGCAGGAAGGGGATGGTATTTCAGTCCTACTCCTCTTTCCCCTGGCTCACCGTGCTGGAAAACGTTCTCTTCGGCATGCGCTACAGGCCAGAGCTTAGCGTCGACGAGAAGAAGGAGCGGGCAAAGCATTACACCAGCCTGGTAGGGCTTGGCGACTTTGCCGACTACTATACCAACCGCATTTCCGGCGGCATGCGCCAGCGCGTTGCCATTGCCCGCACGCTCGCGGCCGATCCCGAAATTCTGTTGATGGACGAGCCGTTCGGCGCGCTGGATGCGCTCACCCGGGAATTCCTCCAGCTTCAGTTGCTCGACATCAATCGGGATGAGCGGAAAACCGTTATTTTTGTTACCCATGATGTCGAAGAAGCAGTGCTGCTCGCGGATCGCATCGTGGTGTTCTCGGCTAGGCCGGCCCGCATCATCGAGGAAATCGCTGTCAGCGACTATCTCGGCGATGAACTGCGCAGCGTCGAGACCAAGGAGAGCGATGCGTTCTTCAAGCTGCGCAACAAAATCCTCCACATTACCCGCGAGGAAGCGAGGCGCATCGAGGGCGTTGCATAATCAACCAAGGAGCCCTGGGATGATGGACTTCAACGGCAAGTCGGTGCTGGTGACCGGCGCCAGCCGCGGCATCGGTTTCGGCATCGCCAAGGCGTTCGCGCTGGCCGGCGCTGATCTCACCATCCTGGCTGATGATCCGAAAACGCTTGATGCCGCTACCGAACTCAGCGATCTCGCCGGGAGGCCAGTCGAAGGTATGATCGCCGACATCGCCGATCGCGCGGCGGTTAGAGCAAGCGTCGGTGCGTTGGAAAAAATCGACGTCCTGATCAACAATGCCGGCCTTGAGTTCATCACCCCGATCGACGAGGAAGGCGACGAGGTCGAGGCAACCTTCCGGCGAATCGTCGACATCAACGTCAACGGCAGTTTTTTCGTTACCAGGGAGGCGCTCCCGAAAATCCCCGACGGCGGGCGGATCGTCTTCACCGCCTCGGTCTGGGGCAAGAGTGCTGAGGCCGGCTTCGGTGCCTATTGCGCTTCCAAGCACGCGGTCATTGGCTTGATGCGCACGTTTGCAAAGGAGCTGGGCCCGCGCAACATCACCGTGAACGCCGTCTGCCCCGGCTGGGTCAGGACGGTTGCGTCCATGCGCTCGCTCGGCAGGATGGCATCACGGGAAGGCCGCGACGAGCAGGCACTACTCGACGACATCGTGAGCGTTCAGGCGATCGGCGGCCTGATGGAACCGGACGACGTAGCAGCTCCCTATCTGTTCCTCGCCTCCAAAGGAGCTGCCAACATCACCGGCCAGGCCCTCAGCATCGACCGTGGCGAGGTCATGGCATGAGGTCATAGCATGACTTGCCTACTTGAAGGTAAGAGCGCTCTTGTGACAGGCGCTGGCAACGGCATCGGCCAGGCGATTGCGGAGGCATTACTCGAAGCCGGCGCCAAGGTCGCCATGCTCGACAAGGACAGCATCCAGGATGCCCCGGCAAACGCCCTTCCGCTCAAAGCGGACGTCTTGAGGGAGGCGGACGTGCAAAGCGCGATGGCCAGCGTCGAAAAAAAATTCGGCGGATTGGATGTCGTGGTCAACAATGCCGGCATCCTGCTGGAACGCGGGCTTCTCGATTGCAGCCTCGATGATTTCGATCGGGTCATCGGTGTCAATCTGCGCGGCACCTTCCTGGTTGGTCGCGAATCCATCCGCATCATGGTGGATCGGGGCAATGGCGGCCGGGTGATCAATATCGCCTCCGAGCTTGCCTATCTCGGCCGCGAGGATTTTTCGCTCTACTGCGCTTCCAAGGCCGGCATTCTCGGCCTGACCCGCTCCTGGGCGCGCGAATTCGCACCTGACATCCTGGTCAACGCGGTCGCCCCCGGCCCGACCGACACCGCAATGCTCGACCTCGTCAGCATGTCGCCGGAATGGCGTGAAAAAGAAACCGCCATCCCGCTTGGCAGGATCGCCAGCCCCGATGAAATCGCCGCCGTCGTCCGCTTCCTTGCAAGCCCCGAGGCCTCTTTTGTTACCGGCCAGTGCTACCAGGTGAATGGTGGTGCGGTGATGCCTTAGTGGCATGACCACCTCACTTGATCTATGAAAAGGCTTGTTATCTTCCATGGAATCAATGCGTTACGCTTCCTGCCGGATAAGCCTGCTGATGTGATCATACCGCCGGAGCGGATCCCGATCAGCTGTGATCGTGCTGAACGCCCTATCTCTTTGTTTCTACGCCTTTCCTCGTCGAAGAAATGGTTCCACCTGCTCGGAAAAAGCGGCAGTGTCCTGATTTCGAACCTTGTTCGATCTCACCAGCTTAACTTTTCATCAACCCAACCAGAGTAGAACTGCCTTCGGTCCATGAGATCCTGGGAATCCGCGCCTCGCCCCTTTTTCCTGGCGGGCGGATGGACTCCTAGGATCTCATGGACCGAAGGCAGCTAGACCCACAATCATTAAAATGTGATGAAGAGCGGGCATTTTGACGGTGAGGGCAGCGCCGGCCAAGCGAATGAATTTCCAGCGCACTTCCGGGACAGGTTGATCCAGCCCTCTCCCCCGCCCAACCACCCGATATGGTCGGTAAGTTGGGGTGGTTGGGCGGGGGAGAGGGCTGGCACCGCGTAAACCTCAACCGCAAATGCTCTAAATCGGAACAACCAAGGCAAAATCGGATCAGGGTGGGCCGGTACGGAACTGTCTGGCCGGCAATGTCTTAACGTTTGATCGGCATCACCGGCTTCTCATAGTAAGGCAGGCTGTCGACCCGTGGTTGGTAGCTGCCGTTGTCTCGACAGGCCAGAACATGGCGTGCGATGTCTTCCAGCGGGGCCAGCCAAACGTCGCCGCGACGCTGCATGTCCTCGATCAGCTTCTCGACCTGCCGCCATCTTGCAAGACGTCCGCTGACGAAGGGATGCCAAACGCCGATCCAGAGGCCGCCGGCCTCATAGGCAGCCTCGAATTCTTCCCGGAAGCCCTCCATCGCGCGAGCGGGCGACATCACCTGCATGACGTAATCGAGTTCCAGGCTATGAACGTAAGGCGGCCAGTCATCGACACCCCAATGGGTCGGAAGCTCCACCAGCTCACCGGCTTTGGTTTTCAGGAGATAGGGGATGTCGTCTCCCATGAGCGAGCTGTCGTAGAGGAAGCCTTCATCGATCAGAAGGTCCGCCGTATTCTCGGAGAAGTGATAGAGCGGCGAGCGGTTGCCCCTCGGCCGCTTGCCGGTGAAACGCTCGATCACCTCGATGCTGCGCTGTAGCCAATAACGCTCGTCGTC
This sequence comes from Geminicoccaceae bacterium, assembly GCA_965204405.1. Classification (GTDB taxonomy): domain Bacteria; phylum Pseudomonadota; class Alphaproteobacteria; order Geminicoccales; family Geminicoccaceae; genus JANQPX01. The sequence continues at coordinate 1,018,506 of CBDBEN010000004.1, read as the reverse complement.
GCGGGAAAGGCTGTTCGGCGCTTCGTGAATATAGCCGTGAAAACCGACCTCGTGACCGTCGGCGACGATCGCCTCGATGGCTTTGGGATAATGCTCGATGCACCAGGCCGGAATGAAGAAAGTTTGACGAAGACCATATCGCCGATAGCCTTCCAGAATGCGCGGCACCCCGACCTCCGGCCCGTAGCGCAGCATCGACATTGCGGAGATCTTGCTGATCGAATCTTTCGGGTGTTCGAGATGCAGCAAGCTCTCGGCATCCATGTCGAAGGTGATCGCTGCGGCACATTTGGCTCCATTGGGCCAGGGGATCGGATTTCGGATCATGACGAGGTTCATCCCTTCGCGAATTGGCAGCAGGCGTACCGACCAGCTATGACAGTGCCGCGGGGTCTGTCATTGATCAACATGGATCTGACCAGTTGCCGACGCCGCCGATCGTTCTCGAATAGGGAAAACCCGATGGCTGCATTGCTCCTGGTCCTGGTGACCGTCCTCTATGCCGGCTACAACATCATGATCAAAATGTCGGGCGCCGCGGTGCCGCCGACGGCTACAACGGTTATCATCGCCACGCTTTGCCTCCAGGCCGCCGCCTTGGCGACATCGCTCGCGTTCGGCGCGACGCTCTATGCAGCCGGCGGGCATGTCTTCAAGCTTCCGGCCAATGCCATCCTCTGGGCGATCATGGCGGGCCTCGCCATCGGTGCCGCCGAAATCGGCTACTTCTATCTGTTCGGCGGTCTTGGCGCGATCCGGCCGATGCAGGCAAGCGTTGCAATTCCGATCGTGGTCAGCGGCACCATCGTGATCACCATGGCAGTATCGGCGCTCAGTTTCGGCGAGGCTTTGGGTTGGCGCCAGATCCTTGGCGGCGGCATGATCCTCCTCGGTGCTGCTGTGCTGTTTTCCGGCGGTCAGCAATCTTGATCGCGAGTGGCCGAAACCGCTCCTACGGCCGCGCCGTCAATATGCCTCCCTGATTTCCAGCGCCTTGAGACAAGCTGGGCGAGAACGAACGCGTTCGACATAGTCAGCGACTGTTTTCGGCGCGATGGTCCAGCCGGCACCATTGACCGCCCAGCCGGCACAATGACCAAGCAGGAAATCCGGCACGGTAAAGTCGTCTCCCATGACATAGGTGTTATCGCCCAGCCGCTCTTCCAGAACCTTCATGGACTTATCGAACTCGTAACGGCAGGCATCCCGCGCTTTGTCGCTGCGCAGCTCCTCCGGTAGAATGAAGGTGTTCTTTGCGTTGAACCAGAGGACCGAATCCACATCGTCAAGAGCGAAATGCGTCCAGCTATCCTGGAGGCCGCGTTGGATGCTGCCGGCAGGAAAGGTGAACTTGCCATGCCGGTCCGCGAGGAACTGGCAAATGGCCGTTGAGTCGATGATCACCTCGCCGTCGGCCAGAAGGGCAGGCACCTTGCCCGACGGATTGACCGCCCGCATGGTATCGCTTTGCGGGCTGGCCGGATCCACCTCGTAGCGCACGCCTAGCTCTTCCAGCATCCAGAGAACCCGAAACGCTCTTGTCTTCGGCGAGCCGATAAGCTTGTACATGAGTTCCTCTACCTCCGTCAGCCGCTGAAGTGGGTCTTCAGGGAATCGAAGCCGCCCTGAAAAACACCATTGCCGATGGTATCCATCAGCTCTGCTTCGCGCTCGGGCGGGCAATCGAACTCGGCCGACCATTCCGCGAAGGTTTGATCGCCATCGGTGATCGATGTCAGCCGTAACGTGGCGACGTAGTTCTCGACGCCCATCGGGCTTTCCAGGATCGAGTATGTGTAGAACCGGTCATAATCCGAAAGGCTGAGGAGCTGTTCCCGGAGGCGATCGCCGTTCTGAACGCTGAAATTGCGGACACAGCCCACCTTGTCCGCCGGCAGCCCGTCTTCGATCTCACTCTCGCGGATACCTGGATGCCATATGGGCAGGCTGTTGAAATCGCGGATGTGGGCCCAGACCTTGGCAATGGGGGCCGGTATGACGCTTGAAGTGAAAACGCGTGTCATGATTTTTTGTTTCCTTTCTTTTCGAGATCGACGCGAAACCCTCCCATCGATTAAGCCGACGGTCGGAGACTATTGAAGGCTGTGAAAGCCCAGATTCTTGGACCGGCGGAGACACCGCCCCTGTTCATGAACAGGGCGCGCATCTCCACTTGGTCAGGATACGCTTTAATCGGCCAAGGCTTTGAGTTTGTCCAGGCGTGGTAAAAGCGCATCGCCTCCTTCCGAGGGTAGGGCGAACAGAATTCGGTCCAGACCGGCCTCCCGGCAGGACTCGATGTAGTCGGATTGTTCGGGTGTGCCAAACAGTGTGGTCGAAATGGTCTTGATGTCCCGGCCGCCCTCGTCGGCGGCTTGCTTCAGCCGTTCCATCGCTGGCTTCGGATCGCCGCCGCGCAGCCGGGGGAGCCAGCCGTCGCAGAACTCGACGACGCGTCGAAGCGTGTGCTTGGTTTCACCGCCGAGCAGGATGGGCGGATAAGGCTTCTGCATGGGCTTCGGCCAAGACCAGATCGGTTCGAACTTGGTGAATTCGCCGTCATAGCTGGCCTCGTCCTGAGTCCAGATCGCCTGCATCGCCTTGGCACGATCAGCCATCACGCGAAAGCGCGTCTCGAACACCGTGCCGTGGTTTTCCATCTCCTCCGCATTCCAGCCGGCACCGATGCCGAACTCGAACCGGCCTTTGGAGACGAGATCCAGGCTTGCGACTTCCTTGGCGGTGACGATCGGGTCACGTTCGGTCAGGAGGCAAATGCCGGTGCCGAGCCGGAGCTTTTTCGTGACGGCCGCAGCTGCCGCCAGCGCGACGAACGGATCGAGCGCACAGGAATACTCCCGCGGCAGCACCGGACCACCCGCCCAAGGCGAACGCCGGCAAGTCGGAATATGCGTATGTTCCGGCACGAACAGGGCATCGAACCCGCGCTCCTCCATCGCCCGTGCAAGTTCGTCGATCGGCATCGCATAGTCGGTCGGGAAGAAATAGACACCGAATTCCATGTGCTGGGCTCCCTGCCCCCCTGTCGGGACATGCTTTGATCCGCCGAGTGGGCGATCACGTTATTCGCCTTGTCAGAAATGAAACTGCGCGACCTTGCCCAAGGTTTCAAGCAGCCTCTGCGATGGTTCCTTCGATCCTGTAAAATTGCGTTGCTGCGTCATTGATGGTCGAGCATGATCGAGCGCGTTTGCGACCCGTGCCTTGGTCGTTTGGGTAAGCCATCATGATGAGTGTCCGAAGGGAGAGGGGCTGGTGAGAAAATCGGGTCTGTGGGCCGTCATGCCGATCAAGAATATCAATCAGGCAAAACAGCGGCTTGCGGATTTCCTGAGCGGGGAGGAACGGCAAGATCTGTTCAGGGCAATGATCGAAGACGTGCTCGAAGCGCTTTCGATGAGCAGGGCGCTTGCCGGCATGTTGGTGGTCACGCGCGATCCCGAGGCGGAGCAGCTGGCCGCCCGCTATGGCGCAGAGCTTCTGATCGAGGAACACAACACCGGACATACGGCCGCCAGCAGCCTTGGCGCAAGGACACTCGCGGAAGCGGGAGCGGCAGGCATGCTGCAGGTGCCAGGCGATCTCCCTCTCTTAAGCGCCGACGACATCGACGCTCTTATCGCCACCCATGGCGAAGCACCTGCGGTCACCATTGCGCCTTCGCGGGACAAGCTCGGCTCCAACGGCGTTGCCTGCTCGCCGCCGGATCTTCTTCCGCTTCGCTTCGGTGACAATTCTTTCTTTCCTCATGTGGCACGTGCACGAGAGCTTGGTGCCGAGCCCATCATCGTCGAACGCCATGGTTTTGCCCTCGACGTCGACACGCCGGATGATCTGAAAACTTTTCTGGAAACGGCATCGAACGGCAGGGCCCATCGCTACCTGATCGAAAGCGGTATCGCCGAGCGTATCAGCCGGGGCGGATAGCGCTAAACTTCCTGGCCATAGCGGGTGCGCAAGCGCGGCAGGATATGCTCGCCATAGAGGTCGAGGAATCGCTTTTGATCAGGGCCGGGTGCATGGAACACCAGATGGGTGAAGCCAAGCTCGATCATGTCGGCCATGCGCTCCACATGCTCGTCCGGATCGCTCGAGACGATCCAGCGGCTGGCCGCGCGCTCCAGCGGCAGCGCATCGGCAAGCTTTTCCATCTCGATCGGATCCTCGACGCTCATCTTTTCCTCTGGCGATAAGGCCAGTGCTGCCCAGTGCCTGGTATCCTCCAAAGCGCGTGTCTTGTCGGTATCGAACGAGACCTTGACTTCGATCATATATTCCAGGCTATCGGGCGGTCGGCTTTCCTGCTCCAGGCCCTCGGCCACCTTCGGCAACAAGGTGTCGCGGTAGAGTTCAGGGGCCTTGCCGCTGGTGCAGATGAAGCCGTCGCCCAAGCGTCCGGCAAGCTTAGCCGCGGTCGGGCCGGAGGCGGCGATGTAGATCGGCACCGGAATGTCGGGCCTGTCATAGATCGTCGCATTTTCTGTGCGAAAATACGTCCCCTCGAAGCTCACCCGCTCTTCGGTGGCAAGGCGCCTCATCAACTGGACCGCTTCGCGAAGGCGCCCGAAGCGCTCCTTGAACGGCGGCCACTCGATGCCGATGGCGGGAACCTCGTTCAGCGATTCGCCCGTCCCGATGCCGAGGAGGATGCGTCCGGGATTGAGCGCCCCCAAGGTGCCGATCGCCTGGGCGACGACCGAGGGATGATAGCGAAAGGTCGGTGTCACCACGCTGGTACCTATGATGGCTTTCGATGTCCGCTCGCCAAGCGCGCCGAGCCAGGCGAAGGAGTAGGGGGCATGGCCGTCATTGTGCCGCCATGGCTGAAAGTGATCGCTGACCATGATCGAATCGAATCCGACCTTCTCGGCATGAACGGCAAAATCGAGTAGCTGCCTTGGGGCGAATTGTTCGGCCGATGCTTTATAGCCAAATTTCAACATGGGCGTTCCCGTCATGTCCGATGGTTTTGTCACGGCAGTCGATGATCGATCGTCCGAAAGCAGGAGGACGGTTGAAGGCTACCATGCTATTACCGCGTCTGTAGAGCCCTTGGGGCGGAAATGGTTCGAGCGGAAAATATGTGCTGGTGACGTCATCCCTAACCCTGACTGCCATCCCCGACATTCCTTTCGTTCAGGAAGGCGACGATCTCGGCTTCATGCTCGGTGAGGCTCTGTCGGCAGCTGATCTTGGCCCAAAGCAGGGCGATGTGCTGGTCGTTACTCATAAGATCGTCTCGAAAGCCGAAGGGCGTTCAATGGCTTTAAGCCAAGTCCGGCCATCGGCGGCGGCACTGGATCTTGCAAGCAAGACCGGCAAGGATCCTGCTCTGGTCGAGGTCATCTTGTCGGAGTCGAACAAGGTATTGCGGCACAGGCCGGGGCTGATCATTGCCGAGCATCGCCTGGGCATGGTGATGGCGAACGCCGGCATCGATCAATCCAACAGCCCCGAAGCTGATGGAGGCCAGCGGGTTCTGCTATTGCCGGAGGATCCCGATCGAAGCGCTGACGGTATCAGGCGTGTCCTGGAGAACCGTTTTCGTACCAGTCTCGCCGTCATCATTGCCGACAGTGCGGGCCGGGCATGGCGAAACGGGATCGTCGGCCTTGCGGTCGGCGCCGCCGGCCTGCCCGCCCTGCTCGATCTCCGCGGGCGGTCCGATCTTGACGGTCGCGAGCTTCAGGTCACCCAGATCGGCTTTGCCGATGAGATCGCCTCGGCCGCTGAGCTGTTGATGGGCGAGGCAGACGAGGGGCAGCCGGCAGTCCTCGTTCGAGGCTTGCGCTGGGCCGGCGAAAACGTATCGGCCAAAGCCCTGATCCGTGACCCCGGAGAGGATATGTTTCGGTGACGGCCGATCTCAACGTTGTTGCCCTTTCCGGCGGGATCGGCGGCGCCAAGCTGGCGCTCGGCCTGTACAGGACCTTGCCCGCCGACGGGCTGATGGTGGTCTGCAACACCGGTGATGATTTCGAGCATCTGGGCCTTACCATCTCGCCGGATCTCGACACGGTGATGTATACGCTTGCCGGCATCGCCAATCCTGAAACCGGCTGGGGGCGGGTGAATGAGAGCTGGACCTTCATGGCAGCGCTCGAAGACCTGGGCGGCGAAACCTGGTTCCAGCTTGGTGACGGCGATCTCGCCATCCACATCGAACGCACACGCCGCTGCCGGGCAGGTGAAAGTCCGACGTCGATTGCCCGTGACTTTTGCCGGCGTCTCGGTGTTCGGGCCGATGTGGTGCCGATGTGTGACCTGCCGGTCCGTACCATGGTGGAAACCAAAGAAGCCGGCGTCCTTCCTTTCCAGCGCTATTTCGTCGAGAGGCGTTCCACGCCCAGTGTCACCGGATTCGAGTTCGTCGGCGCGGGCATTGCGAGCGCTTCGCCCGATGTGCTTGCAGCATTGAAGCGACCGGATCTGGACGCGGTGGTGATTTGCCCTTCCAATCCCTTCATCAGCATCGATCCCATCCTCGCCGTCCCCGGCATGCGCCAGGCTCTTATCGACTGCCCGGCACCTGTGGTCGCAGTCTCCCCGATCATCGGCGGCAGGGCGGTGAAAGGGCCAACAGCCAAGATGATGGCCGAACTCGGCAAAGCGATCAGCAATCGATCCATTGCTGACCACTACCAAGGCCTGCTGAATGGGCTTGTGATCGATGCGGCTGATGCCGCCGATGCGGCGGACATTGATCTGCCCTGCTTAAGTATATCGACACACATGCAGAGCGAGACAGACAAGAAAAACCTCGCCATCGAGGTTCTCAATTTTTCCCGAACACTTCACGGGCCGACAAGAACTTCAACTTGACATCAAGCCGCGCCGAAAAGCAGTGGACGGCCAACTAAAGTGTTTTTCGGCCCTATAAAGTCATCTCGGGCCAGTTCCCCCTGCCAACCACCCACGGAGAATCCCGACCACATCGGGTGGCCCTGAGGGGGAGCGGACTGGTTTCGTTGATCGGAACACGCTCTAAGCCGTCATCGGTTGGATGACGTCGGCGAAATGCTGCATGCTGTCCAGCGACTGCTCCAATGTTTCCCGCTGAAAGTTGAAAATCAGATCGCGCACGCCGAGGTCTGCGAGGGCATCGATGTCCTCGGCGATGTCTTCGGCCTTGCCGGTCAGAAGGTGGCGCTCGCCGGTTTCGATCTCGAGGGTTTTCTTCTCGTCGAACCAATTGGCAAAGAGGGCAAGGCCGATGCTGGCCGGGTCGCGGCCCTGGCTTTCGGCCATATCGTGGAGCTTCTTGATGCCGCCTTTGAACAGGGCGATGCTGTTCAAGGGATGGCGCGGGTTGTTGGCGACCGGAAACCAGGCGTCGCCATAGCGGATGGTTCGCCTGAGGGCAGGGTTGCTCTCGCCGCCGATCCAAATTGGAGGATGTGGTGACTGTGCGGGCTTCGGGTAGAAGTTGATGTTGCCGAACCGGACATGCTCGCCGTCGAAATGCGGATCGTCCTCTGTCCAGAGGATCTTGAACGCTTCGAGATATTCGTCGGTAACCTTGCCGCGCTGGTCGAAATCGGGCACGCCCAAGGCATCGAATTCCTCCCTCATCCAACCCGCTCCCACGCCGAGGGTGGTGCGGCCGTGGGACAGGATATCAATGGTCGCCAGGATCTTGGCGGTATGCACCGCACGCCGGTGCGGGATCACCGTCACGGCGGTCACCAGGCGCGGCTTGGTGCTGATGGCAGCGAGATAAGCCAGGAGCGTGAACTGATCGAAACAATCGCCGCCGGTGGCCTGGCCGGGAAATTTGCCGGATTGGTTGTAAGGATAGCGCGAGTCGATGGCCCTGGGCACAACCAAGTGATCGGTTACGGCAAGGTGAGCAAACCCCAATGCTTCGGCACGGCTCGCCAGGGTCAGGATACAGTCTGGCACAGCTAAGGGGCCACGGACCGGAATGGTCAAACCAATGTTCATGAGCTAATTCCCCTAGTAAGCGATCTTTGCCACTCGTTGATGCGTTTCCCAACAAGGTAAAAGGCTATGCTAACGGCAAAGCAGCAGCAATTTCTAGAGGCGGCAAGGGTCGCACGCTTTGCAACCGCCGATGCAAACGGGCAGCCCCATGTCTTGCCGACATGCCACGCACTGATGGCGAACTCCGTTTATTTTACAATCGATGAAAAGCCGAAAAGGCAACCGAGAGCGAGGCTGAAGCGCTTGCGTAACCTTATCGACAATCCGAAAGCAGCTCTGGTTGTCGACCATTATGAAGAGGATTGGAGCCGGCTCGGGTGGGTGATGCTTCAAGGCCGGGCCGATATCTTGGAACGAGGTGAGGAACATGACCTCGCCCAAGCAAGACTGCGCGAGCGCTACCCGCAGCTCTTATCGATGCGTATTGAGGCCCTGCCGGTTATCGCGATCCGAATCGATCACGTTTCCAGTTGGGGGTGTCTGGACATTCCATAGACGCCTGTCCTGATGGGAGCTGCATCCGCCAGCGATTTCGGTTCTGGCTTCAAGCAGCTTTCGGTGCGGGCGACAGGGAGCATTGCCCGCGATCAGGATTGGGTTTGACGTCCCGCTCGACGATGCCGCTCAGTTGATCCGCGCCGCCGACATAGGTGCTGTCGATCCAGATCTGCGGCACGGTAATCGGTGTCTTCGGCCCGACGATGGGTTTGACGCGCGCCAGCATTTCGTAGAGTGAGCGAGGCTCTTTAACCACGTCGTGATAGCGATAAGCGATGCCTGCCTCATCCAGATATTCCTTGGCACGGACGCAGTGAGGACAGCTTGCCTTGCCGAAGAGATGGTTGCCGTCAACGGGCGAACGCCTAGCATGGGCATCGATGACGGCCTCGGTCAGGACACCGCGATTGAGAGCATGGCCCTGGCTTACGATCTTGCCCTCGACCATGACAATGGGTGCGTGCCACCCACCTTTTCGCAGTGGTCGCCACCATTCGGAAAGCCAGTCATGGACTTCGAAGTCGATCGGCACGCCCGCAAGCTCGTTGACAAAGGTGTCATGCAGGACGTCCTTGGTCAGCGAGCATTCGCCGCAAGGGATATTGACCTTGAAGGGGCCCCAGGAACCCGCCCAACGAAAGAGTGTCACCTTGACCGGGTCGACCATAGCCGTGCCCCCCTTGCAAACTGGTCCGAATGGATATTCGACAGAGAGCAATCTAAACCAGCCGCGGTAAAAGGAGCGTAACGAATGTCACAGCTCCCAACATCGTGAGGCCTGGTGAACTCGCCCGAAAGGGCGCTGATATCTTTTGGGGGGATGGCCAAAAGCCTTTCAGACAAAGGCCGAAAAACGCTGTTTTATCGTCTCGACCACCTCATCCGGATCCCGTTGCCACCAGTCGCGCGCCGAAAAGATCTCCACCTCGATTAGCCCCTCATAGCCGGCTTTTTCCACGACACTGCGGATGTGCGGGATATCGATGACGCCATCGCCCATCATTCCCCGGTCGAGTCTGAGATCGACGGTGTCCATCAGCCAGTCGGAGACGTGGAAGGCCAGAATGCGGTCTCTTGCGCGGGCGATCTGCTCGTCCAGTTCCGGGTCCCACCAGACATGATAGACATCCACGGCGATACCGAGCTCATCGCCGCCGCCGAGCTGCTCATACCAGTCATTGGCCTGGCGAAGGGTGGCAAGGCAGGAGCGGTTCGCCGCAGTCATGGGATGCAGCGGTTCCAGGGCTAGCGGGACGCCGGCTTGCTTGGCATGGGGCATCAGCGCAGCAATGCCCTCAAGGCAGCGCTTCCGCAGCCCGACGAGGTCTTTGCTGTCTTCCTGGAGGCCGCCGGCCACCATCATGACGCATTGAGCGCCGATCGCTGCCGCTTCATCGATGATGCGGCGGTTGTCATCAAGGCGTTCCTGAAACCGCGCATCATCCAGCTCTCCAAGGAGGCCGCCGACACAATAGGCGGTGACGGTCATCCCTTCGCCACGAAGGCGCCTTGCTCCCTCATCGATGCCGAGTTCAGTCAGCTTGTCACGCCAAACAGCAATGCCCCGAACGTCGTGGCTGGCCAGGCCGGCGATAGCCTGGGCCAGCGACCAATGCTCCCGCATGGTAACCTGATTGATCGAGAGGCGGGTGAGCGCTGTCATCAAAGGACCTCAGTGCTTTGGTGCAAGTCCATGTTTCTCGTCCTTTTCTTCCTCGTATTGGTGCTTCTGCACTGTCTCTTCGAGTGATTTTCTCAGCCCATGATGAGACCAAGAGGGAGGTCGAGATCATGGCCATGACAACCGCTGTCCCTTCAGCCTCCCAATAGTTTGAGCTGATGTTAAGGTGAAACTGTAACCCAAGGGACAATTTTCCGCAGGCATCACCTCGACGGCCGCAATCCCGCTGATATGATGTGCCGCTGGAGGAGGCACCAATGAGCGACACCCGATCGATTGATCGCCGGGCCATGCTGGCACAGCATTTCCTGTTGGCGCAGCTCGATGATGACGCGCTCGATCATCTCTTGTCGGTCGCGAGCGAGCGGCAGTTTACCAATGGCCAGGTTATCTTTCAAAAAGGCGATCCCGGCACCAGCATGATGGCGGTTATTCATGGGCGCGTTCGGATTAGCGCCTATTCGGAGGACGGCCGGGAGATCATCTTGAACATGATCGAGCCAGGCCAGCTTTTCGGCGAGATCGGGCTCCTGGACGGAAAAGAGCGCAGCGCCGATGCGACGGCCATGGGCAAGACCACACTCCTGATCCTCGACCGGCGGGATTTCATTCCATTCCTCGAGCAGAATCCGAAGATCGTCATCCGCCTTTTCGATGTGCTTTGCGCGAGGCTGCGGCAGACCAGTGAAATGGTCGAAAGCATCGCTTTTTTGGATTTCGGTGCCCGGCTTGCCAAACTTCTGCTGCAGATGGCTGAAAATTACGGTCAGGAGAAGGACCAGGGTTTGCTGATCAATCTTCGAATTTCGCAAGCTGATCTCGGCAATCTGATTGCTTCTACCCGCGAGAGCGTCAATCGCCAGCTCAATGCCTGGGTTCAGGAGGGCATCATCGCCTTGGAGCAAGGAAGGATTGTCATTCTCGACCGTGAGATGCTGCAGCTAACGGCGCAATCCAGCAGTCTTTGACCTCGACGAACCAGGCGTTGTGGCGCAAAGCGGCACCAATGAATTCGAGGAGAATGGATCTGCATTTCCCTTAGAGTCGTGAACAGATGATCGATGCCGCACTGCCGGAGGGGAGACCAGATCGTTCGCTTGATACCTGAATGCAACTTGCAGCCCGCCACACTAAGGTAAGCATTTATTGACCAAAGTCAGTGGCCGTCGATCAGCATTTGATGCTAAGGTTTGCATCGGCTTTTCGTAAAAAAGAATCAAAAAAGCGATTCGGAGGAAAATATGTCGGCAACAGGTGTGCTACGCCTATGGCTGGTCGGTAGCTTGCTTGCAATGTTGCTTTCAGCCTGCAGTTCAGCACCACCTGCCGGCATAACGCCATTGCATCGCTCCACCGTCCTTATCGAGCATGAGAGCGGGCATGGTTCAGGCCTGATCGTTGGTTCGGGCCGTGTTCTAACGGCCTATCACGTAGTCCAGGGCGATGATCTGGATGTACGCTTCTTTGATGGCCAAGCTATTCCCGGCGAGGTGTTGTGGAGCGATCCCGAACGGGACCTGGCGATTGTCGGGGTGCCGATTCCTGCCGGGCACCCGACGGCGAGGCTCTCCTGCAAGCAGCCCAATCCAGGCCAGCATGTCATGTCCGTCGGCCATCCTATTCAGTCCCAATGGGTCCTGGTAGGGGGATATCTGCCCAATAGCGGACTCGTTGCGGGGCGCTATATGTCGCTGGGTTTTCCGGTCGGTCTAGGCACATCGGGAGGCCCGGTTTTCAACGAACAGGGGCAGGTCGTCGGCATCACGCTGGCCATTTTGGCCGAACGAACGTCAACGGCAGCTGCTTATGATCAGTTCAAGGACACCGGGATCGGCCTCATGCTTCCCGCTAGCGAATTTTGCCGAGCCATTGCCGTCAGCGGCTGATTGAGCCTCTCTGGAAGCGCTCAATGATCACGCTGCGGATGAGGTGATGTCTGGTAGTTGAAGAACGACCTGGTTCCTTCCGTTTCGTTTCGCTTGGTAGAGGCCCCTGTCGGCGCGCTCGATCAAGGCGGAGATCTTTTCGCCGGGGGTATATAGGGTAGCACCAATCGACATTGTAATGGACCCAAGCTCCAAACCGCTTGATTTCAGCCTGATTTTTTTCTTGGAGATCGACAAGCGGATCTGTTCCGCTACTTTTTCGGCTCCGGCCATATCCGTCATAGGCAAGATGACGGCGAATTCCTCACCACCGTAGCGTGCAGCCAGATCACGCCCCTTGATGCATTGTGTCATGGTCCGCGCAACTTGCTGCAGAACTTTGTCGCCAACCCTGTGGCCGTGCGTGTCATTGAAGGCCTTGAAATGATCGATATCGCCGATCAACAGGCAAAGAGGGGTCTCTTCCGACGCTGCCTCCGCAGTTAAACGCGTCAGTTCTTCGTCAAAGCAGCGTCGATTGGCGATGTTGGTCAAACCATCGGTCAAGGCCTGCTGTCTGGCGGCAACGAGGTGATCGCTGATGGCCGATATCTCTTTAGTCGATTCGTCGAGCGCTGTTTCCAGTTTTTTGGTACGTTCCTGCATCTTTCGGGTTTCGCCGAGAACCTGCTCGACCAGCATCTTGACCTCGCCAACCCCTTCTGGGGCAGCTAGCTGTGACTGAAGGCCTTCTAGAACCTGGCCATACTCGCTCGTACCGCCGGAAATTGAGGTGATCTGCGTTATGATTTGCGTCATGGCTTTTTCCATGCGCGTGCAGGTCTCGTCGATCAGTTTTGCCTGCTGATCCGATCCAAAGAATTTCTGATAGATCTGCGCACAGAGTTCATCGTCGAAGTCTCGGCCCTGAGCCTCGATGAGTCGGAGCATTTTGCTGAGGTCCGGAAGCGTGCTGGCCATATCATGATACCAGATCATGTAATTTTCCGGTGTTGGCGGCAGTTCCAGCTCTTCAAGTCTGGCAATCGTACTTCTGCCGATCTCACGGGTTTGTTCGATCTGAGTTTTCGAGTCCATCCACATCGCCTTCGACATATTGACCAGAGCACCGAATTGGTTTGGAGCGGCTCGCCTGCGGAAAATCAGCTTGCACAGAGCCGCCGATTCGCTCCCAACCGAAGCACCATAGCTCGACGAGCGTTACCATGGAGTTAAACAAGGTTCGATCAATGCATAGGGTTCGGTGTCCTGTTCGTCCGCGGCACAAAAAAAGCGCCCGGTCCGAAGGGACCAGGGCGCGAGTGGAGCAGGGAGGCTCAATCAATATCCCGAAACGCCTCTGCGCTTCCGGAACGTGGTTTTAACAGGCTGAAGGCGCCGTCATTCCAATTTTGACAGCATAGGTTAAAAAAATTGCAAAATAGGCGCAAAAATTCACCCTAAAGGAGATTTTATCCATGCGGGCACTGCGCGATATGCACGAAAATCCACGATAAATGCTGGGAAATAGCCTTTGGGAACGCCAATCTATAGGTGACCGAGGTACTTGTGCTGATGCAAGCGATTTCCCTTGCATGACGACGACGCAAAACCCCACCGGCGGGACGTTTCGAACGGGTTCTTGCAGCGGGATAAACCGACTGTCACGATGAGTTCGCTTGGCTCCTTCAGTCTCTAAGAACGGGAATTCATGAGCAAAGGGTATGATGTCCTTGTTGTGGGTGGCGGCAATGCAGGGCTGTGCGCGGCGATCAGTGCCGCGCGATCGGGTGCCCGGGTTCTTGTCCTGGAAGCCGCGCCCAAGTTCTATCGCGGCGGCAATACCCGCCACACGCGGAATATGCGCTGTGCTCATGACGCGGCGACGGACACACTCACCGGCCCCTACACCGAGGAGGAGTTCTTCGGGGATCTGCTGCGGGTGACCGGAGGCAACACCGACGAAGTGCTGGCGCGGCAAATGATTGCCGAATCGACGGAAATGCTTTCCTGGATTGACGAACAAGGGGTGCGTTTCCAGCCCCCTCTCGGCGGCACGCTGAGTTTGGGGCGGACCAATGCCTTCTTTCTCGGCGGCGGCCGGGCCATGCTGAATGCTCTCTACCTCACCGCCGAAGCGCTTGGTGTCGACGTCTTGTATGAAGCCGAGGTTATCGATCTGGATATTGTCGACGGCAGGTTCCGAGCCCTCACCTTCAGGCATGAGGCGGTTGGCAAGATCGTTCAAGGCTCGGCCCTTATTGCCGCCGCCGGCGGTTTCGAGGCCAATCTGGATTGGCTCAAGGAAGGGTGGGGCGAGGCTGCGGAGCATTTCCTGATCCGCGGAACGCCTTGCAACAAGGGAACCGTGCTCAAGATGCTCATTGATGCCGGCGCCGGCACGGTTGGCGACCCGACGGAATGTCATGCCGTCGCGATCGACGCACGGGCACCGAAATTCGACGGCGGGATCATTACCAGGCTGGATTGCGTTGTCTTCGGGATCGTCGTCAACAAGGAGGCACGGCGTTTTTACGATGAAGGTGAAGACATCTGGCCGAAACGCTATGCGATCTGGGGGCGGCTGGTGGCACGGCAGCCGGATCAGATTGCCTATATCATTTTCGATGCGCCTTCTCTCGAGCGGTTCATGCCCTCTCTCTTTCCGCCGATCTCGGCACCAACCATCGCTGATCTGGCGGAGGCGCTCGATCTGGACCCGAAAGCCCTTGAAGCTACCGTTCGGGGCTTCAACGCTGCGGTCCGGCCAGGCAGCTTCGATCCGACGATCCTGGACGATTGCCATACCGAGGGTATAGACCCTCCCAAGTCCCATTGGGCGCAAGCGCTGGAAACGCCGCCATTCTATGCCTATCCGGTGCGGCCGGGGATCACCTTTACCTATCTCGGCCTGCGTGTGAACGCTCAGGCGCAAATGATCATGGCCGACGGCGAGCCTGCCGCAAATATCTATGCCGCCGGAGAGATCATGGCCGGCAATATTCTCGGAAGTGGCTATGCAGCGGGTATCGGCATGACGATCGGGAGTGTTTTCGGTCGGATTGCAGGGCGCGAGGCTGCGGCGCGAAGCAGGCAGGCGTCAGACCAAAGCAGAGCGGTGATGGCATGACCGGCGACACGCGGTTTCAACCTGACCTTCGGAGCGATGCGCTTTCCGAAGCTGGACGCCTCATGACCATCTGCAATGCCTGCCGATATTGCGAGGGGTTGTGTGCGGTCTTTCCGGCAATGGAGCGGCGGCGGTCGTTCGGCGATGGCGATCTCAACTATCTCGCCAACCTCTGCCACGCTTGCGGTGCCTGCTATGTCGATTGCCAGTTTGCGCCGCCTCATGCGTTCAACGTCAATGTACCGAAGACATTGGCCATGGTCCGGGCGGACTCCTATCAGGCCTATGCCTGGCCTAGGGGCCTGGCGCCCCTGTTCGCTCGAAACGGCCTGGCGGTCAGCTTGGTTATGGCCCTCAGCGTTGCGGTTTTTCTGGCCCTGTTCATCGGCTGGCATGATCCGGCAGTGCTGTTTGCGACCCATGCAGGTCCGGGGGCCTTCTATCGGCTTATGCCCCACAATTTGATGGTCGTTATCTTCGGCGCGGCTTTTCTCTACGCCATCCTTGCCTCCTTCATGGCGCTGCGCCAATTCTGGCGTGATATCGAGCCTAGGCCTGCGCTGGAAGAGGCGCTGCGCCCCTCGATTTGGCAGGCAATCAAAGATGCCTCGACGCTCCGCTATCTCGATGGTGGCGGGGTTGGCTGCTATGGCAAGGATGAGAAGCCCGATGACAGCCGGCGGCTCTACCATCACCTGACCTTTTATGGGTTTCTCCTTTGCTTCGCCTCAACATCGGTCGCCACGCTCTATCATTACCTGCTTGGCTATCAAGCGCCTTATCCCTGGTACGATCTCCCGGTGCTTCTCGGTACATTGGGTGGCATCGGCCTGGCGGCGGGACCGCTTGGGTTGCTGAAGGCGACGTGGACCACCGACCCTGCGCTGCGGGACGAGGCTCGTTTTGGCATGGATGCCGCGTTTCTGGTGATGCTGTTCCTGACAGCCGTAACCGGGCTGCTCTTACTGTTTCTCCGTGCAACGCCGCTGATGGGACTGCTTCTTGCCCTTCATCTCGGGGTGATTTTCGGGTTTTTCGTCACCATGCCCTATAGCAAGTTCATGCATGGTTTCTTCCGATTTCTGGCGCTGGTCCGCTATGCACGGGAAGGGCATTGACTGACCAGAACAAGAGCGGCTGGTTGAGTTTTCACTAAATGAAGTCTGATTTTAGGAAACTTTGGCTGCAAGCTTGCTGTCGCCCGCAGACTGCCTGGGCTTCGGGTTCGTTTGGTATTTTCGATGTCTGGCCGGCCCTGCTCTCAAGCTCTGAATGAGAGCCGACTATAGCACAGATTGTCGACCCAGGATGTTCAAAACCGATCAGGTAGCAGATCGAGAGGACCTGTGACGGGAGCCGTCGCTTTTGCGGAAGCCGACGGCTATTCGACCTTAAGCCAAGTCCTGGCAGGACTAGTTCAGGAGGCCCTTTTCCCGGTAGAAACGCTCAGCGCCTGGGTGTAGAGGGATGCCGATGCCATCGAGGGCCGTATCCAGGGTGATGGCCTTACCCTTGGCATGGCCGCTGTCGAGCAGTGTTCTGGCATTCTCGTGCCAGAGTGCTGAGGTTATGCCGAAAACGAGATCGTCATCCGCCTCCGCTCCAACGATCCATTGAGCACCGACACTGATGGTCGGCGTGGTGCCGATGCCCTGATAGGTCCCTGCCGGAATCTCATCCTTGGCGAAGAATTCATAGGTTTCGATGAGAGCATCCACTTCGGGGCCTTCGATAGGCACAAGTTCCGCCCCAATGCTGGAGGCCAGTTCGGCGACTGAGCTCGTGGGATAGCCAGCGACAATAATGAACGCATCCAGCTCATTGTCTCTCATCCTGGCGATGGCCGGACTGGGTTTCAGGTAGTTGGCCTCGACATCTTCTTCGCTGAGCCCGAAGGCCTCGAGAATGATCAGCGCATCCACCAATGTGCCCGAGCCCGGCTCGTCCAGGGAAATGCGCTTGCCGCGTAGATCCTTGACCGAATTGATGCCCGCATCCTTCCTGGCTACCAGATGAATGCTCTCCGGATAGAGGCTGGCTATCGCCCGAAGGCTCTCCGATTGCCCTTGCCCTTCGAAAATACCGGTGCCGGAGTATCCCCAGTAGGCGATGTCGGATTGGGCAAAGCCGCTCTCAAGCATGCCCGCCCTGACTGCATCGATATTGGCGACCGAACCGTTGGAACTCTGCGCGATCGCAACCAGGCCGGGAACACCACAGGACCCTCCCTTTTCGCAGGGGCGGGCACCGGGAGGGTTGCTGATGATGTCGGCGATCAAGCCGCCGATCGGGTAGTAAGTCCCGGCAACGCCGCCGGTGCCGATACGGAAAAACTGCATCTCCTGGGCTTGAGATGCCGAGGCAAAGCCAAGAAGAATCGCAAATGCAGCCAGAACCCTAACCATGAAACACTCCTGTGATGTTCGCCGGGGGCCCAAGCACTGCACCTATCGCCAAATTCGGCTGCAGGCGGGCTCTTGCCTCTCTCCACCAAATGGATCGAACATCAATGGCAACTCATTGAAGACCCGGCCAACTTAGAGAAACCCATCAAGTTTTACGAGAGAAACTATCAGCCAACAGTGGAATGACCACATCATCTGGTTCCCTCTGCCATCGACCAAATCGACGGTATGCAGCCACTTTTTGAGGATGCCGAGGGAATCATCCGCTTCGTCTATGCCATCTAATGGTATGTCCACTTCATTCGATTCCCACCGCCTTCGAAGAATGCGCCAAGAAATCCGAGAGTATGCCGGCTTTTCTTGGAAAGGCTTCGGGAATCATTCGTACCGAACATACGACTAGAGCGTTTTCGGTTGAGGCTTACGCGGTGCCAGCCCTCTCCCGGAGATGCGCTAGGGTCGTGATTTCGACGTTCGTTCGATGATCCGCCATCGGTTCCGCTGTCGGAAACATCACTCTTCATCTTTTCTTCATGATTGAGCGTCAGGATGGCTTCCCTGGTCCATGAGATCCTGCGAATCCGTCTGCCCGCCGGGAAGAAAGAGCGAGGCACGGAGTTCCAGGATCTCATGGACCAGAGTCAGTCCTACCTCGGTTGGGTAAACGAAAGGTTAAGCTGGTGAGATCGGTCGAACGTCGAAATCAGAACACTATGGCAACGTCAGATCAGGTTGGTTTGGTCTTGCTGCACTGAGGCTCCGGGAGCGATCGTCTTCATCCAATACAAATCTTTCCCCGATAAGCTCTATTTATGGTCCATGAGACCCTGGGAATCCGCCCGCCCGCCGGGAAGAAAGGAGCGAGGCGCGGATTCCCAGGGTCTCATGGACCAAAGTCAGTTCTGCCCGGATTGGGTTGACGAAAGGTTAAGCTGATGAGATCGGGCGAATGTCGAAATCAGGACGCTGAAGCGTTTTTGGGCTAACGAAGTCACCACCAGCCAGCTCTTCCTCCCAACCACCTACACTGTCGGAATCTTGCGGGTGGTTGGGAGGGGAGCAGGCTGGTTCCATTTGATCGGCACATGCTCTAAGAGCGCCAGAAGGTCGGGGCAAGCAGGATGAGGACGGTCAGGATTTCCAGCCTGCCGAGGAGCATCGCTGCCGACAACAGCCATTTGGCGCTGTCGGGAAGGCTCGCAAAATTGCCGGCCGGTCCGATGATCGGCCCAAGACCCGGCCCGACATTGGCAAGGGCGGTCAGCGCGCCTGACATCGCGGTTAGATAGTCGAGGCCCAAGGCCGAAAGCGCCAGCGCGATCACCGCGAAGATGAGGGCGAACATGAACAAGAACGCCATCACCGCGATCGAGGCGGCTTCGGGCAGGGGACGGCCATTGTAGCTCGGGATGAAGACACCATGAGGCCGGACGAGGCGGGCGAGCTGGTTCTTGGCGATCACGTGCAACACGGTAAAGCGGAAAACCTTGATGCCGCCGGTGGTCGATCCGGTACAGCCGCCGACGCACATCAAGAAAAAGAAAAGGCCGACCGGCAGCGTCCCCCAGGCCCCGTAGTCCGCCGATGCGTAGCCTGTTCCAGTGATCACCGACAGCGTGTTGAACAGAGCATGGCGCAGCGCCTCGAGCCATGGAGCGTCCGAGCGCAGCACCAGCCATGCGAGCACCATACCGGTGGTGATCATGACGATGCCGAGAAACCACCGAACCTGGGAATCGCGGAACAGCGCCGACACTTTGGCGTTGGTGACCTGGATATAGAGGACAAACGGCAGGCTGCCGAGGATCATGAACAGAATGGCGATCCACTCGATCCTGGCGCTCTGAAAGCCGCCGATGGAACTGTCACGTGTGGAAAACCCACCCGTCGCAATGGTGGTCATGCTGTGGGCTGCGGCATCGAAAGGGGTCATGCCGGCGGTCCAGTAGAGGGCGGCACAAGCAAAGGTTAAGGACAGGTAGATCATGCCGATGGCAGAAGCGATCTGTGCGGCGCGGGGCAGGATTTTTTCCGACAGGTCCGAGCTCTCGGCACGCACGAGCTGCATGCCGCCCACTCGGAGCATCGGCAGGATCGCGACCCCCATGACGATGATGCCGATGCCGCCCAGCCACTGCAGAATGGACCGCCAGAGCAGGATGCCAGGCGGGGCGTAGTCGAGGCCGACGATCACGGTCGAGCCGGTCGTGGTGATCCCCGACATGGCTTCGAAAATCGCGTCGGTGAAGTCCAGTTCCAGCTCCGAGAACATCAAAGGCAGGGCTGCGAACAAGGTCAGCGCGATCCAGACCACGGTTGTCAGGAGAAAGGCCTGGCGGCCGGTAATCTCCGCGAAACCGGGTGCCCGGTTCATCAGGAGAAGGCTGACGCCGATGAACAGCGTTACGGCGCCTGCGGCGAGAAAGACTTGCCAGTCGGCATGCCCGGCGGCGAGGTCAGCCACCATGGGCGGCGCCATGAAAAGGGCCAGGATGATCAGGAGAATGCCGACTACAAGCAGGATGGGACGGAGATCGAGCGACGCCGCTTTGGCGGACGACGCCAGCGAGGGCTCAACGATACGCGAGGATGTTGCCACTGAAAACGGCCGGTCTGGCGTTCAGTGCGCCGAGCCGGGCGGACGGCACTGCTCCACCCAGGTCGACAGTGGCATATCGCGGCAGCCCTTCGAAGAACGCGCTGCCACGCTGGCAGCATGTCCGCGACGAAGGCGCTCCCGCGGGTGATTCACCGAAAGCATGACCACGGATCGATCAGCCATGACTGATCGACTTGAGGGCTAGGGGCTCGAATGAGGTGGCCATGTCGCTAGTTCAGCTGGACATCGGCGCCGGGCGCGTCCAGCGAGAAGGCTGGGATGGCGGCGTCGAATTTTTCGCCAGAAGAGGTGACCATCTGGTAGCGGCCGACCATGATTCCGCTTGGCGTGGTCAGCGGCGTGCCGCTGGTATATTCGAAACTGTCACCGGGCTCGATCAGCGGCTGCTTGCCGACCACACCCGCCCCCCGGACTTCCATGGTCCGTCCCAGCGCATCGGTAATCTCCCAATGCCGGCTCATCAATTGCACAGTTTCCGTCCCATGATTGTCGATTTGCACCTTGTAGCCGAAAACGAACCGATGGCTCGATGGTGACGACTGATCATCGATATAATAGGGCTCAACCGAAATGTGAATGGATCGCGTACTTTGTTCATACATTGGTTTTGCCATAGCGGTGTCATCGCTGAACCGGTATCGATGACAGGAAGCCTGCAATATGGGATCCCGTGTCTGGACTGTCCAGAGCATATCCCTTGGGCAGGGAGGGCACAAGTTGAGCCGGCTATGCTTCGGCTTTCACGTTCGAAGGGCCGCTCCTTCGGGCCGGGCGGGGTTTTGCGCATTCAGCCGCCATGGTCGGCTGGACCGGCAGATGGGCATAGGCAGGCTGCACCCGTCCGATCCGAGCGGGATTGCCGGGTGCCGCATAGATCTGCTTTTCCGCGAGCATCAGAACCGCACCGGCAAACTGATGGGCCACGCGCAGGCCGATCCTTTCCCAGGCGACTGCGGTCTTGAGCAGGAGGTTCGAGCGAAAGGGTGGGACGAACAGCGCAAAACCGGTTTTTTTGGGTGCGAAGAGATGATTGCGCAGAAGCTGCTTGAGCTGGGTCGAGCTGAAAGGCCGGCCCTGGCCGAAGGGCGTTTGCTCGCTCAGGCACCAGAGGCCGCGTCTGTTGGGTACCACGACGATCATCTCGCCGCCGTCAGCGAGAATGCGCCAGACCTCACGCAACAGTCGGCCAACCTGCTCGGTCGACTCCAATGCATGGATGATCAGAACCCGATCGACGCTTTGATCCGCGATCGGCAAATCGTTCTCGGTACCAAGGGCAACGAGATTGGGCTCGTCTCTCGGCCAGCGAACGACGCCTTGAGCGCTGGGCATGACGATGGCCGTGCGTTCGGCGGAGAGGGAAAGCGGCCTCATGAAAGGCGAGGCATAACCCAGCCCCAGAACCCGCTTGCCTTGAAGATCGGGCCAATGGGTGCGGATTTCCCGGTTGAGCAGCCGGCGCACCAGTTGACCTTGGCGGGAGCCATAAAACCCATGGAGATCAAAGACGTCAGGGCGCATGTCGATAGAGACTAAGCGCCCATGCAAGCGGGATCAAGCGGGCAATTGATGGGC
Source organism: Geminicoccaceae bacterium (assembly GCA_965204405.1). Lineage (GTDB taxonomy): Bacteria > Pseudomonadota > Alphaproteobacteria > Geminicoccales > Geminicoccaceae > JANQPX01. Next base: position 996,767 of record CBDBEN010000004.1, on the reverse strand, counting down.
GCCCAGCCTGCCTTTTCAGGCTTCCGTCCTCTGCATTTAAGGTTGTGTCACCTCATTGGATTGGTCAATAAATCGAAAACCCTTCAGCCTGGTCGAGGTGAAGGGGATGTTCTGGTCATCGAGGCGGAGTCGTCCTGTCTTGAATTCATTGCGCTGTTTTCTTTCGCCTATGTGGCGATTTCGGCACTTGCCTTGGCTCTGCTGTCTGCTGCTTTTGGCGGAGCCCAAGACCGCTTTTGCGGGAGAAAGCCCGGGGCGGTCCCAACCTGCCGAAATCGCGCTCGATGAAGGGGACGACACGGCGCTTTTCGTGATCGGCAACACACTGTTCGCGGTCTATCACGAGCTTGGCCATGCGCTGATCGATTTGCTGAATCTGCCGGTGATCGGCCGCGAAGAGGATGCCGCCGACGGTTTTGCGGCGGTTATGATGATTCCGGGTAAGCCTGACTTGCTCAGAGACGAACTGATCATCGCGGTCGCCGACGGTTGGCGTCTGTTAGGCGAGCAGGCTGTCGCAGGGGGCGGGCCGGATCAGCTCTGGGGCGAACATGCCTTGGACGAGCAGCGCCACTTTTCCGTGGTCTGCTGGCTGGTCGGCAGCGATCAGGAGGGCTTTTTCGACCTGGCCTCCGAATCGGGGATGCCGGCAGGAGCGGGTTGAAACCTGTGCCGATGATTTCGAGCAGTTGCAGGCTAGCTGGCAGCGTCTTCTTGCGTCTCACCGCACTTCGGCGGCAAGCGCCGGAGGCAGCCAGGGCGGACGCATCGCCATCATGTTCGAGGAGCCCCAGCAGGAGGATCTTGAGGCATTCACATGGGCGCGGATGGGCGATGTCATCGAACAATCGATTCTCCAGTTCGAGCGGAACATCGCGCTGCCGGAGGATATTCTGGTGCGTTTCAGGAGCTGCGACGAGGCCAACGCCTTTTGGCATGGCGGGCGTCGCGAAGTCCTGATTTGCTATGGCCTGATCGGCAGTTTCCTGTCGGTTCTCGAGGAGTAACGCTAGGCAATCGCGGTCCTGCTTCATCGGCATCTTCGTTCGATAGGCCGGATGATCGATGACGTTGGGATTTTTTCATTGGATTTGGCGCAAAGCTCACATTTGCCGTTGCTGCGTCATCAATCCATTTCATATCGTTAAGCCACGTCGTCGGAACTTATAAATAACGAAGTGGCTTGTCCCCCATGCGAATCGTCGAGGTTACTGCTGAACATCTTCGTTTGCCCCTGCCGCGCCCGATGCTTTCCGGTTCGTCCGGCGGCGCTGGCGGCAAGCCCGTCGACCATATCAATATGCCCATTGTCCGCATCGAGACGGATGACGGTACGACCGGGATGGGCTTTGCCTGGAATCTCATGGGCGGGAGCAGTGCCCTCAAAGCTTTGCTGATCGATGATATCGCCCCCCTCCTGATCGGCGAGGATGCTCTCAATCACGAACGTCTCTGGCAGAAGATCTACAAGAAGCTCCAATCAGTGGGCCGGGCCGGCCTGGTTACGCAAGCCCAGGCGGCTGTGGACTTCGCGCTTTGGGACATCAAGGGCAAGGCGGCCGGCATGCCGGTCTGGAAGATGCTGGGCGGCAGTCGTGACCGTGCCCCGGTCTACGGGTCTGACGGCGGCTGGCTCTATATGACGGTCGATCAGATGATCGACGAGTTCGAGGCCTATCTCAGCCAGGGCATGCAGGGTGTCAAAATGAAGGTCGGCCACGCCGACCCGGAGATCGACATCGAGCGTGTGGGGGAAGTGCGGCGGCGCCTGGGCAAGAGGGTGTGGCTGGCGGTCGATGCCAATCAGCAATGGGATTATGAAAGAGCGGTTGTTGCCGGCCGGGCGTTCGAGCAGTTGGGCGTTGCTTGGTTCGAGGAGCCGTTTCTTTGCGAGGATCTGGAGAGCCACCGGAAACTCGCGGACAAGCTGGATGTCCCGATTGCGCTCGGCGAGACGCTCGCCTCCCGCTTCGAGTTTGCCGCCTATATCCGCGCCGATGCGGTCGACATTCTACAACCGGATGTCGTGCGGGCGGGCGGCATCACCGAGTGCTGCAAGATCATTTCGATGGCCGAGATCGCCGGCCGGTCGGTGGCGCCGCATCACATCATGGAAGTTTCAATTCAGCTTGCCTGCGGTGTCATGGCAAGCGGGCCCATCGAATACATGCCTTGGATTGCCAAGGCGTTCTCGGAACCGATGACGATCGTCGATGGACAGATGATAGCCCCGAGTGAACCGGGCCTCGGCCTTCACATTCCCCGCGAGATTATCGAACGCTACCGAGTCGCATAACGTCGCAACTCAAGAGACTTCTCGATGGCGAATAGGGTTTGTCATGGCCGTTGGCGTGTGGCCGTGCCCCTAAAAGCTGGTCAGCGTCGCGTGGAGGCTGGCGACCTCGGTGCCTGAGATAACGCTGAAATCGCTCAACACGTCCCAGGGCTTGACCGGCCGGCCATAATAGGCCTGATTCCAGTCGTTTTTCGGCGCCATATAACTGCCATCGATCGAGAATCCGCCGAAGAGGCCCTGACTCCTGGCGAAAACGTACAAATCTTCGCCGAAATGTGTGGTTATCGCCGCCCCGACGGTGGCGCCGACCCGGCCTGCGGCAACAGAGGCGTCGGCACCGAGTTTCACGCCCGATCCCACCAACCGCTGCACCGCTCCCTTGTTCATCACGGTCAGGACGACATCGGCGCTTTGAACACCGAACTGAAGCCCGAGGCTGCCTCCATAAAGGTCATAGAAAGCGGGCTGCCCCCATCCGCCCGTGGTGGGATCGCGCACCAGCATCACGGCGGTTCCGTGTTCGGCGCCGGCGAAAAAGCCGCCTTTGAGCAGGTCCGGCACGATCATGATCGCATAGGCATTCTGCACATAGACGCGCATGTTCTGATATTGCGTGTCGTCCAAGAAGTCATTGAGGACCAGACGTGACTGCTCGAGCAGGCGCTCGGAACGCGCTGCACTGGCCTTCTCGGTGGGCTTGGGCGTACACCCTCCCACGGCAAGGCCAGAGATGATCAGTAATGCCGTCAGCCAATTGCCCGTGCTCACCATGGCCTGCTTCTCCAGAATTTACATCGTGCGATCACGTCAATAGGTCACTTCGGAGCCGATATAAAGGATTAATCATTGTTACTGCAAGATGTCAACATTTTGCTGTAAAATGCTGTTACAAAGAAATTTTTTTGAGATTCTAACGCATTTAAATGACTTGCCCCCGGTCTTGCGGGATCGATCCGGCCACTTCATGTTCGATTACGGGAATGTTATGGAATATAAAAAACCTTGGATTGAGGAGTTTGAAATGGCGATCCTGCAACCGAGCGGCCTTGTCGGCAAGGTCGAGGCCATTCTCGTGAACGACAAGCTTGGCAGTGAGCGGAACGCGATCGAATTGGAGCGCGTTCGGGTCAGCTATGCCGGTTTCGAGGGTGACAACTACGCCAGCCTGACGAGGCCGGCCTGCGTGCGCACCAAAGCGCAATACCCGGTTGGGACGGCCATACGAAACGTACGGCAGCTGACCGTCGTTTCTGCTGAGGAACTGCGGGACACTGGCGCGGCCATGGGCCTGCCGGAGCCCGTGCGGCCAAGCTGGGTGCGCGCCAATCTCGTGATATCCGGCCTGCCGGCGTTCACGCAGATTCCGCCGTCGTCCCGTCTGCTGGCCAAGGACGGGGCGGCCCTCGTTGTCGACATGGAAAACGAGGCCTGCGCCGTGCCGGGCCGGCTCATCGAAAAAGCCTATCCGGGCTTCGGCAAGTATTTTCGCGACGCTGCTTACGGCAGGCGCGGCGTCACCGCCTGGGTCGAACGTGAGGGTGAGATCGCGCTCGGGACGGAGGTCTCTTTGCATATCCCGCCTCAACGGCTTTATGAGCCCGCCATCGCCGCTTGATCGAGCGTCGCCGACGCGGAGATGCCCTGCACGGCTGGATGATGCCGGCTTGTGCCAAGTCACCTGGAGTTCGACCCATCCCGTTCCTCCGCCCAACCACACGCAGGATTCCGACCATATCGAGTGGCCCTGAGGGGGAGCGGGTTGGTTCCGTCTGATCGAAAAATGCTCTAGTCCTGCTTCCGAAGTTCGTTCAATCTCACCGGCTTAACCATTTTCTAACCTGACCGAGGCAAAACTGACTTTGGTCCATGAGATCCTGGGAATCCGAGCCTCGCCCCCCTCTTCCCGGCGGGCGGGCAGATTTCCAGGATCTCATGGACCGGAAAGCCATCCTGACGCTCAATCATGAAGAAAAGATCAAGAGCGATTGTTCCGACGGCAGAGTCGGTGCGCATAATCGAACGTGCTTCGCGATCAGGATACTAGAGCATTTCCGGGACAGGTCGATCCAGCCCTCTCCCCCGCCCAACCACCCGATATGGTCGGGATCCTGCGGGTGGTTGGGCGGGGGAGAGGGCTGGCTCCGCGTAAACCTCAACGGGAAACGCTCTAGCGGTATGTTGAGTACAAATGATTCCCGAAGCTTTTCCAAGAAAAGCCGGCCTGCCCTCGGATTTCTTGGCATCTTCTTCGATGGCATTGGAAATCAAGTGAAGTGGACATACCACTAGTAGCGTCCGTGCCATCCGCCGCGGCGGTGACCGCGTCCATGATGACGGCGATGCCCGCCTCGGTGATAGCCATGGCGATGGTGTCCACCGCGGTAATAGCCGCCGCCGTAGTGGCCGCCATTATAGTAACCATGGCCGCCAATATGGTGATAATGGCAGCCGGATAGAGCGAAAAGCAGTCCGCCAAGCAGCAGCGTCATACGTAGAAAAGCGTTCTGATACCAAGGAGTCCTCATATTTCTCTCCTTATAGTACTATTAAGGACCTTGAACGCGGAAGGATGAACGCGCGCTGAATGGCCGGTTCATAAATCACAGACGGCCTCTCGAAACTGTTCGAGTGCCTGCCTGCCTGCGGGTGTCAGGGCGTAGACCCCGCGCTCGACCCGATCGAACCAGCCATAGACGTCGCGCTGCAGGATTGCTGCCGCGCGCTCGACGCCCGAATTCGCGCGCAGATCGCCAAGCTTCGCTGATCCGTCCTGGCCGAGAATCTTGGCGCAGCGAAGTGCATCCTGGCGATAGGCCGTCATGACAGGCTGTTTGGTGCTGCCGCCGGCCATGGGATCCCCGACCCGCCGCGCAAATTCCCGCAGCAGCCGTTCCCGCCGCTGCTTGCTGGGACGTCGCTTGTAGGGGCCCGGATCGAGCCTGGGCTCCACCAGGCCACGCTCGAGATGGACGGTGAGCAGGCCGATGCCGAGCGAGCGGCAAAGGCGGAGGATATGCTTCGACCGTCGCGTCCAGAGCGACTTTTTCCCATGTTCGATCGCCACATAGACCTTGTCGGTCACCGAGAGCCGGTCGACTGCTTGAAACACCAGCTCCAGGGAAAAGCGAACCTTCATTTCAACGATGACCGGGTCTTCATCGCCCCGAACGGCCACGACGTCGCATCGGCCGATCTCGCCTTTGACGGCATAGCCCTGTCCTTCGAGGAAGGCTTTTACGGGCGGGTATAGGTCGGTTTCGGAGGGAGGCATGGGCGAAAGACTAATGACAATGAGCTGCCTGCAAAACATCATTGTTCAGGAAAAATCGAGGCCCATGTTCCTTTCCCTGATCCGGATGTCCCAGGGCATTGAGCGCGATCGGTTGCTAATCCGACGATTTTGTCACGTTTTGTTGTGTTCCCGCACGGGCTGCGCTATAGACGGCGCGCAGTTTCAACGTTCTCTTTGCCCGTTTGGGATTCCGATCCGATGACACGTGATGCGAGCCGCCGCCGCAAGCTTTACGAAGGCAAGGCCAAGGTGCTGTTCGAAGGCCCGGAGCCCGGCACGCTCATTCAATATTTCAAGGATGACGCCACCGCGTTCAACAACAAGAAGCAAGGCGTCATCACCGGCAAAGGGGTTCTGAACAACCGCATTTCCGAATATCTGATGGAGAAGCTCACCTCCATCGGCATCCCGACGCATTTCGTCCGCCGGCTCAATATGCGGGAGCAGCTGGTCAAGGAAGTGGAAATCATCCCGATCGAGGTGGTGGTCCGCAATGTGGTTGCAGGCTCGCTCGCCAAGCGTTTCGGCATGGAGGAGGGGACCAAGCTGCCGCGCTCGATCGTCGAATATTACTACAAGTCCGACGAGCTGGATGATCCGATGATCACCGAAGAGCATATCTCGGCCTTCGGCTGGGCCGCGTATCAGGAGATCGACGAGATGGTCAGCCTCAGCCTGCGGATCAATGACTATCTTTCGGGCCTGTTCACCGGCGCCGGCCTGCGGCTGGTGGACTTCAAGATCGAGTTCGGACGCTATTGGGAGAATGAGGAGATGAGCGTGATCCTCGCCGACGAGATCAGCCCGGATAGCTGCAGGCTTTGGGATATGGAGACCAACGAGAAGCTGGACAAGGATCGCTTCAGGCGCGACCTCGGTCAGGTTGAAGAAGGCTATCAGGAGATCGCAAGGCGTCTCGGCATCCTGCCCGAAGCCGGCCCGCGCGATCTGAAGGGACCGGACACCGTCCAATAACTCGGTCGCACCGCGGCTTGGAAAACTTGGACCTCGTCAGACCAAGAGGCATTGAGGAACGATGAAAGCATTGGTTCATGTAAGGCTGAAAGAGGGGGTGCTCGATCCTCAAGGGGCTGCCATTGGCCAGGCGCTCGGCCAGCTCGGGTTCGACGGTGTCGGCGAGGTGCGCCAGGGCAAGCTGATCGAGCTTGAGCTCGCGGCGGGCGACCCTGAAGCCGCCGCGGCCGAGGTCGACGCCATGTGCACCCAGCTTCTGGCCAACCCCGTGATCGAAACCTACTCGGTTACCATCGAAGACTAGTGGTATGAGCACGGCATCAGGCTTCCCTGTCAGCAGGGTGACCGGATCGTCAATGTCATACGTGTTCCAGAGGAACTATTCGCTGTGGTCGTACCACTCGCTGTGATCGAATCACGATCCCCGACTGGACGAACTTAGAGGACTGAACGTGCAAGCAGGGGTGATTACTTTTCCCGGCTCCAATTGCGATCGCGACGTCGCCGTCGCTTTGGAGCAGGCCGGTGCCTCGGTGAAGCGGCTCTGGCATGCCGATCCGGAGCTTCCAAGGCTCGATCTCATCGTCCTGCCGGGCGGATTTTCCTACGGCGACTATCTTCGCTGCGGCTCGATCGCGGCCAAGGCGCCGATCATGACCGAGGTGGTCCGCGCGGCCGAGGCAGGCGTGGCGGTTCTCGGGATCTGCAACGGCTTCCAGCTTCTAGCGGAGGCGGGCCTCGTGCCTGGTGCCCTGATCGCCAACACCGGCTTGAAATATCTTTGCCGCGAGGTCGCTCTGGATGTGGTCAGCACCGACTCGATTTTCGCTGCAGGCTACGAGGCCGATCGGCCGATCCATATCCCGATTGCCCATCATGACGGCAATTATGTCTGCGACGAGGACGAGCTGAAAAAATTGCAGGACCAGGATTGCATCGCTTTTCGCTACCGGGACAATCCCAACGGGTCGACGGCGGATATAGCAGGGGTTCTCGGCTCCGGCCGAAAGGTGCTTGGCATGATGCCGCATCCGGAGCGGGCGGTGGATCCGCTGACCGGGGGTACGGACGGCACGTCGTTGTTCAGTTCGCTGATGCAAGCTTTGGGGTAGAGAGACAGCCATGCGAAACGACCCCATCTCCCCCGAGCTCATTGCCGAGCACGGGCTTTCGGACGACGAATACAAGCTGATTCTGGATATTCTGGATCGTCCGCCTTCGCTGGTGGAGCTTGGCATCTTTTCGGTGATGTGGAGCGAACATTGCTCCTACAAGTCATCCAAGCACTGGCTCTCCAAATTGCCGACCGAAGCCCCTTGGGTGATCTGCGGGCCTGGCGAAAATGCCGGCATCGTCGATGTCGGCGGCAATATGGCTGCGGTGTTCAAGGCAGAGAGCCACAACCACCCGAGTTTCATCGAACCTTACCAAGGTGCGGCGACGGGTGTCGGCGGTATCCTCCGGGATATCTTCACCATGGGCGCGCGTCCGGTGGCGCTCCTGAATGCCCTTCGTTTCGGCAGTCCCGATCATGCGAAAACCCGTCATCTGGTGGATGGCGTGGTGGCGGGAATCGGTGGTTACGGCAATTGCATGGGCATTCCGACGGTCGGCGGTGAAACCACCTTTCATGCGGCCTATAACGGCAACAATCTGGTCAACGCCATGTGCGTCGGCCTGGTCGAGAAGGATAAGATCTTCTATGCACGCGCTGGCGGGGTCGGCAATCCGGTGGTGTATTTCGGCGCTAAGACCGGGCGCGACGGCATCCACGGCGCCACTATGGCATCCGCCGAATTCAGTGACGAGACCGAAGCCAAGCGCCCGACTGTCCAGGTGGGCGATCCGTTCACTGAGAAACTGGTCCTGGAAGCCTGTCTCGAGCTGATGCAGACCGACGCGATCGTGGCCATCCAGGATATGGGAGCCGCCGGCCTTACGTCGTCCTCGTTCGAAATGGCCTCGCGCGGCGATGTCGGCATCGAGATGGATCTGGACCGGGTGCCGATGCGCGAGACCGGCATGACGCCTTACGAAATCATGCTTTCGGAAAGCCAGGAGCGCATGCTGATGGTGCTGCGCGAGGGTTCGGAAGCGAAGGCGGAGGCCATCATCAAGAAGTGGGGGCTGGATTGCGTCACCGTCGGCAAGGTGACCGATACCGGCTCGATGGTGCTGCGCTGGCATGGCGAGACGGTCGCCGACGTGCCGATCGCGCCGGTCAGCGGCTCCTCTCCGGTCTATCAGCGCCCCTACCGGAAGACCGAACCGGCGATCCCCGTCATAGCCAGCAGCGTGCCGCTCAGGATGAGCCATGCCGAGGCCCTGAAGCATCTGATCGGTTCGCCGGATGTCGCTTCCAAACGCTGGATTTTCGAGCAATATGACCACATGGTCATGGCCGACACCGTGCAGCGGCCGGGGGGCGATGCGGCGGTCGTCAGAATTCATGGAACGAAGCGCGGGCTCGCACTGACCACCGACTGCACGCCCCGCTATTGCTTTGCCGATCCGGTCCAGGGCGGTCGTCAGGCGGTTGCCGAGGCTTGGCGGAACCTGACGGCGGTCGGCGCAAAGCCCCTTGGGGCGACCGATTGCCTGAATTTCGGCAGCCCCGAGACCGAGGAGATCATGGGCCAGTTTGTCGGCTGCCTCGAAGGCATCGGTGACGCCTGTACTGCCCTCGATTTTCCGATCGTGTCCGGCAATGTGTCGCTCTACAACGAAACCGACGGCCAGGTGATCCTGCCGACCCCGACCATCGGCGGTGTCGGGTTGATCGATGATCTCGCAGAGACGGTCGGTATTGCCTATGACCGGGAGGATCTGGCGCTGGTCCTGATCGGCGAGAGCCACGGCTGGCTTGGCGCGTCGCTTTACCTTCGCCATGTCTGCGGCCGGGAGGACGGTGCGCCGCCGCCGGTGGATCTTACGATCGAGCGCCGGAATGGCGATCTCGTGCGCGGCTTGATCGGGGATGGGAGGGTTCGCGCCTGTCACGATGTTGCCGATGGCGGGCTGTTCGTCGCTCTTGCAGAGATGGCAATGGCGTCGGGCATCGGCGCCGATCTCGATCTTCCCGATACCGAAGCGGCGGATGCCGGTTGGCTTTTCGGCGAAGATCAGGCGCGCTATCTCCTGGCGGTCGACCCGGACGATCTCGACAATGTCCTGGACCATGCCCGAAGAGACGGGGTGGTCATGCGTGCGGTCGGCAGGACGGGCGGCTCCTCATTGACGCTTGCAGGATGCGATGCCATATGCTTGAGCGAGCTTGTCGATATCCACGAACGCTGGCTGCCCGACTATATGAAAGCTCGATAATGGGCGGCCGAAGAATGGTATTTCCCCGATGGCGATGACGGCCGACGACATCAAGTCATTGATTTTGGAAGCGCTTCCAGCCGCCGAAATCGATATCCAGGACCTTGCCGGCGACGGCAACCATTACCACGCGACGGTAACGGCGCCGGAATTCACCGGTAAGTCCAGGGTGCAGCAGCACCAATTGGTCTATCGAGCGCTCGGTGAACGTATGGGTGGCGAACTCCATGCCCTTGCACTTACGACGCAAGCGCCCAAATAATGAGCGGGGAACCGATCATGCTCGACCGAAAGTCCGGAATTCAGTAGGGAGACAGCCTGTCATGAACGACGCTAGCCCTGTTTTTGCGCGCATCGAAGAAGACGTCAACGCACATCCCGTGGTGCTCTACATGAAGGGCACGCCGGTCTTTCCCCAATGCGGGTTCTCCGCTCAAGTCGTTCAAGTGCTGTCCCTGCTCGGCGTCAAATTCAAGGCCTTCGACATCCTCAGTGATGACGAGCTTCGCCAGGGCATCAAGGAATACAGCCAGTGGCCGACCATCCCCCAACTCTACGTCAAGGGTGAGTTCATCGGCGGCTGCGACATCATTCGCGAGATGTATCAGGCTGGTGAGCTGGCGCAGCTCCTGAAGGACAAGGGCATCGAAACCCAGGCTGCAGCCTAGGTTCTACCAAGTTTCTTGTGCATGCCAGTTGGCGAAGACAGCAGCATCGTTGGATAGGCTGTTGCGGTACGGTCGTGTCTGAGCAGCTAGCGCGTTTCCGGTTGAGGTTTACGCGGTGCCAGTCCTCTCCCCCGCCGAACCGCACACCAACGTAACGACCTTATCGGGTGGTTGGGCGGGGGAGAGGACTGGATCGACCTGTCCCGGAAAGGCGCCATTCTCCTGAATTCGACGTTCGTTCGATCTTATCAGCTTAACATCTCGTTAACACAACCGAGGTAGGACTCACTTTGGTCCATGAGATCCTGGGACTCCGAGCCTCGCCCCCTCTTCCCGACGGGCGGGCGGATTCCCAAGATCTCATGGACCAGGAAAGCCATCCTGACGTTCACTCATGAAGATAAGATGAGGAATGATTGGTCCGACGGCGGAGCCGGGGGGCGATCATCGAACCAATGTCGCGATCAGGGCCGTAGCTGCTTTCTCATGTAGACACGCTTGAAACCCTTCTCCTCGATCCTCTTCAACTCGGCGAAGCCGAGATGCCGATACCAGCGAATATTCTCCGTCATCACGACATTGGTGTAGAGGTCGTAAAACGGGTAGCCTTCCTCGATGAGTTTTTGCTCGGTGTGATCGATCAGGGCTCTGCCGACGCCTTGGCGCTGGGCGGCGCTGTCTACCGCGATATTGTCGAGCAGAGCCGATGCTCCGCTGGTAAGTAGAATCGCATAGCCTATGACGGCCTGCCGCTCAAAGACGATAACCCAGTCCCTGCGGATATGGACGGAAAAGTCCGCGACCATCGGCGCCGGCTTTTTGCCGAGCATTGCGATATAGGGTCGGTACGCGTTCGCCGCAATTCTCTCGATGGCCTGAACGTCGTCCGGAGCAGCTCGCCGGATCATATCGGCTGGTCCAAAAGCAAAGAAGCACGCAAATGCGTACTTCTTTTATTAACCGTAGATCAGCTCTGTTGGAAGCAGGTCAGCGTGAGTAATACTCGATGACCAGATTTGGCTCCATCTGAACCGGATAGGGCACATCGGCGAGCTTGGGAACACGAACGAACGTTCCCTTCAGCGCCTTGGGGTCAACGGTCATATAATCCGGGACATCACGCTCCGGCTGCTGAATTGTGCCGAGCACGAGCTCCATATTCCTGGATTTCTCACGAACCTCGATGACGTCACCCTCGCGAACGACATAGCTCGGGATCGTCACACGCCTGCCGTTGACCAGGATATGACCGTGATTGACAAACTGGCGGGCCGCAAAGATCGTCGGCACGAAGTTCAGCCGAAAGATCACCATGTCGAGACGCTGCTCAAGCGCGCCGATCATGTTCTCGGCCGTATCACCCCGACGTCTGGACGCTTCCTTATAGACGCGCCGAAACTGTTTTTCGGTGATGTTGCCGTAATAGCCCTTCAACTTCTGCTTTGCAGCCAGCTGCGCTCCATAATCGGAGATCTTGCGCCGCTTCGAGCCATGCTCGCCGGGAGGGTAATCCTTCTTGATCACCGGGTTCTTGGCACGCCCCCAAAGGTTGACCCCGAGGCGGCGGCAAATCTTGTTCTTGGCTTCTATGCGTTTGGACATGCTGACCTAATCGGCTTTGAAACGACGACAAACGGCAACGACCTGCTCGGCAGGCCGCCCGAAACGAGCTTTGTTATAGCGACCATGGATGATTTGTCAAAGACTTTAGCGATCCAGGCAGCAGAAGCTGTTCCATTAAACCGCGTGATGCGATGCGGCGCCTATGGAGGGGCCGCTAGCGGTGTTGGATCGGGGATTCGCTTCCAGCCCACCGACTGCTTTTCAGGACAATATCGGATGGTTGGCAAAGGGGCTGATTTGGGTCAAACACCGGGAGGCTTGGTGCTAGTGGTATGTTCGGTACGAATGATCCCCTAAGCCTTTCCAAGAAAGGCCTGAATACCCTAAGATTTCTTGGCACATTCTTCGAAGGCGGTGGGAATCAAATGAAGTGGACAGACCACTAGGTGTCCTCCCGCAATTGATAACGCCAGCGTATGATCGTGCGCTCGACAAGATCCGGTTCGACCAGATCTTCTTGCCAGGCTTTCGAAAAGGGCGGGGTTGTGCTTGCCGGGCGGTTTTCGAGGGCGAGTTCGTCGAAGCGGATATGCATGGGAACGGCGACACCCGCCCCGATCACCACGGCTTCGCCGGTGTTCAGGGAGGGCATGGTTTCGGTGAGCCAGCGTGAACTCTCGGGGATGGCGTGCTGAACGAAATTCAAATCGTGCTCGTTGCTCATCCTAAGAGCGACGATCGTATTGCATTGCGAGAGGCTGCTCACCGAAAGCTCGGCCGGTCGCTGGGTAACCAGGCCCAGGCTGAGACCGTATTTCCGGCCTTCCTTCGCGATGCGTGAAATGGACCGCTTGGTTGGCGCAAAGGCATCGTCGTCGTCCCTTGGCACATAGCGATGAGCTTCTTCGCAGACCAGAAGAATGGGTGGTGCCTTGGTCCGGTCCGTCCAAAGGGCAAACTCGAACACCAGACGGAACAGGACCGAAACCACGACATCGACGATCTCGGACGGCATGCCCGACAAATCGATGATGGTGATAGGCTTGTCGCCCACCGGCAGGCGCAGGATCGATGCCAGGACCTGGCCCATATTGTCCTGCACCATGAAGCTGGAGAACATGAACGAAAAGCGCCTGTCCGACGCGACCCGCTCGATTCTGGAAATGAGATGCTGAAAAGGAGCCGTGCTTTCAGCGCGGTTGAACGCGCCCATGTCTTCTTTGATGATCTTGATCAGTTCGGAGAGGCGATAGGGCGTCGGCGTGTCGACGGTGATGTGCCTGCTGTCACTCTCCTCGGCGAAAGCCGCCTTGCGAGCCCGCAAGATGGCATCGCGCAGGATAGCGTTTTCCGCATAGGCGTTTTCCGCCGATTCCTTGTTGACCAGAACCTCGGAGATCTCCTCGAAATTCAGGAGCCAATAGGGAAGCTTCAAGGTGCTGGGATTCAGCAATTCAGCCCGGTCGCCGAAAGCGTGCCCATACTCGTTGTGAGGGTCCAGCATCAGAATATGACCGAAGGGATTCGAGTCGAGAATGGCCCTTAGAAGGACGGTCACGGCACAGGACTTCCCGGCACCCGTCGTTCCAAGAATGGCGAAATGCTTGCCCAGAAGCTGATCGGTGACCGCATACGCGGGCAGGCCATCGGCCTGGCGGAGGGTTCCGAGGCGCACCGTCGCAACGTCAGGCTGACGATAGATCAACAAAAGCTCGTCATGCTCGGCCATATGGATGGGACTATCGAGGGCCGGATGTTTGGAAACGCCGCATTGGAAGCTTTGGGCACCTTCGAGCACTTCACCGAGCAGCTTGATCTCGACCAGACGCCGATCATCTTCATCACGCCGTCCGTCGCGCCGAAGCGTGGTCACGATCCCGAAGCTTCGCCCGCCGCCTCCGTGCAGACGGACGATATTGCCAATCTCCACCGGATGATGAGAGTCACTGTCAAACAGGCCCCAAACCACCGAGCCGGCTACGGAAATCACATGGCCCAGCGGGGCCTGACCGTTGGGCGCGCGTGTCGGCGTTGACGTCATCGTCGAGAGCTCGGGCCGGTCATGGTCCTTGTCGCCAATCGAAGAACTCGATGGCCGGCTGCCCCTATCCTCGATTGCTGTCATCGATGCAGCTTTACGGGCCGGATGATGCGATGCCCCATCTGCCGGCTCGCCTTGCTCCGGGCGATCCCCACAATCGATGGCTGCTGGGGCAGGATCGGCCGGGGGAGAAGGAGGCATTGCCGAAGGCTCAGGCGTGTCCGGCGGGGGAGCAGGGGGCTCGCCACCGACCGCTTCGGAAGGTTGCTGCGGATCGCTCGGTGCGGGCTTGATTTGACCTTCAGCTTTTAAGCTTGCCCTCCGCCGGCCAAAGGCCGAAGGGGCTTCGGCATGCCGATCACCGTCTGAATCCTCCGCTTCCGCCGGCTTCCGTCTCAGCCGATCGCGCATCCTGGCCCAGCTTGGCCTTCCGCTCATGTCGACACCAAGTCCTTCGAAGGACAACCGGTGTCTTTTGCAGTCCAAGTGCTATCAAGCATCCTCATCCAACCATGAAGGCCGGAACAAAATGTCCCGACGGCCCCTCGACAAGCATCAGCTGAAGACGCACGACATCGCGGTTGCCACGTCCGCCTTTCCAAAACATGCTCGATCGACATGCCTGGCTGAAGTCCAGGGGATCATGACCAAATAGAGTTATCGAAGAGTTAACGCTGAGACGACAATCTAAGATTTCTCAGCCTTGATGCCGACTGCCGCGCCTGGCCAGAGCTTTGATCATGCCGCGAAGCAGATGAACGTCCGGTTCACGCAGGTTAGCTCGCTGGATCACCAGCTTGATCGTCTGCAGCATGCTCTGGCGACGATCCGGGGTTCGGAAGAAATTGGTCTCGTCCAACTCTTCCGCCAGATGATTGAGCAGTCCTTGGAGCTCGCCCTTGGTGGCAGGCCTTCGGGTTTGGGTGGTGCTCGGCTGGGGCTTGTCGGGATCGCCCGCCTGAAACCATTCATAGGCAACGAGCAGCACGGCTTGCGCCAGATTGAGCGAACTGTAGGAAGGGTTCAGGGGCACGCTCAACACGGCATCGGCGTAGATGAGGTCATCATTGCTGAGACCTGTCCGCTCCGGGCCGAAGAGAACGCCGGCCTGCTGTCCGCCCGACATGGCGTGGCGCATGTCCCGGCCCGCCTCGGTGGCGGTCACCACCGGCTTCGGCAGATCGCGGGGTCTGGCCGTTGTTGCGAGGACGCGCTCCAGATCAGCGGTTGCCTCGTCGGTGGTATCATAGAGACGAACCTTGTTCAGTACTTCGGTTGCACCGGAGCAGGCCTTGAGCGCCTTCACATTCGGCCAGCCGCATTTCGGCCGTACCAGGCGGAGATCGCTCAGTCCGAAATTCAGCATCGCGCGTGCGGTCGTGCCGATATTTTCGCCAAGCTGGGTGCCGATCAAGACAACCGCCGGCGCCGGCGGCAATCCCTCGATTGACGCTATTTTGTGACCTTCGCCTGTGCCCGCCGGTGCCATCAGGCTTGACGGGCCTCGTCGATCTTGCTCACCGCACTGGCTTGGTGATCCACGAACAGCTTGTAGGTGATGGCGTCATGGAGCGCATTGTAGGAAGCATCGATGACATTGGTGGAAACGCCGACCGTGGACCAGCGCTGACCCTCGTCGTCGACGCTTTCGATGATGACGCGCGTCACGGCTGCCGTCCCGGCATCGGGGGTTAGAATGCGCACCTTATAGTCGGCGAGATGCATATGCTTGAGGCCGGGATAGGTCTCGACCAGCGCTTGGCGAAGGGCCGAATCGAGGGCGTTTATCGGACCATTGCCCTCCGCAACGATCATCCTCACATCACCGCCCACCTCCACCTTGATCGTCGCCTCGGACATGGTGACCAACTCGTTGCGGGCATTGAAGCGACGCTCGTCGATGATCCGAAAGCTGATCAGGCGGAAATAATCTCTAACCTCGCCGAAACGGCGCCTTGCCAGAAGCTCAAAGCTGGCATCCGCCCCTTCATAGGCATAGCCATTGGCTTCCCGCTCCTTGATCACGCCGAGGAGATCGATCACCTGGTCATCGCTCGCCTCTGAATCCATGCCCAGCGCCGCGAGGCGCGTCATCAGATTGGAGCGCCCCGCCTGGTTGGAAATCAGGATCGTTCGGCGATTGCCGATCTTTTCGGGCTCGATATGCTCGTAAAAAGTCGGATTCTTGGCGACAGCCGAGGCATGCAGGCCGGCTTTGTGGGTGAAGGCATTCACCCCGACATAGGCGGCATGACGGTCGGGGGTGCGGTTGAGGCGTTCATCGAGTGAGCGGGAAATCTCGGTGAGCTGCGTCAGCGCTTCGTCATCGACGCCGGTTTCATAGCCCATCTTGAGCGCCAGCGTCGGCAGCAGGGTGACCAGATTGGCATTGCCGCAGCGTTCGCCTAGGCCGTTCAACGTCCCTTGCACCTGCCGAGCGCCCGCCTCGACCGCTGCCAGCGTGTTGGCCACGGCATTTTCGGTGTCGTTATGGGTATGGATACCGAGCTTGTCGCCGGGAACCACGGTCAGGACCTTCTCCACCGCCCGTGAGATCTCATGGGGCAGGCGGCCGCCATTGGTATCGCAAAGGACGACCCATTGGGCCCCGGCCCCAATCGCTGCTTCGAGACAGGCAAGCGCGTAGTCGGGGTCGGCGGCAAATCCGTCGAAGAAATGCTCGGCATCGAGCATGACTTCGGATGCCCGCTTGCCCGCTTCCTGGAGACTGTCGGCGATCATCTTCAGATTCTCGTCCAGCGACGCCCCGAGCGCTGTCTCGACCTGGACCGCCGATGTCTTCCCGACCAGGGTAATGACGTCGGATTTCGCCTGAAACAGAGGTGCCAGAACAGGATCGTTGGCGGCGCTTCGCCCGGCCCGCCTGGTCATGCCGAACGCGCAGAGCTTGGCACGATGAAGGGCAGGGGGATTGGCGAAAAAGCTGTCGTCCGTCGGGTTGGCACCAGGCCAGCCGCCCTCGATATAGTCGATGCCCAGCCGATCAAGAAGCTCGGTGATGGCAACCTTGTCGGTGGCGGTGAAGTCGACACCTTCCATCTGCGCGCCGTCGCGCAGGGTCGTGTCGTAGATATAAAGACGTTCGGTCATGGGACTCATGCGGCCTGCGGGAAGAGAACGTTGTTCGGTAGCAGATGCAGACGCATTGGTCCATCTTCCCCGGATATTTCACGGTGGATTGGCGTCGTTCAGGCAATTTCTAAGCGGCTTGATATGCTTGGCGATGACGCGGCTGCAGCGCAACGAACAGGGCAAAGCCGGCGAGAGCGAGCGAGGCTACGAGGTTCCAGCCGGCGAGCGACAATCCGAGTAAGGTAAAGCCCACTTGATCGCAGCTCGGCGGTGCTTCGGCCAAAAGTGCTTTCAGCTCTTCCACCGTTGTTGCTTCGCCGCCGGCCGCACAGCCCGCCGGCAGAGCAAGCCATCCCTGCTCGACAGCGACATGATAGCCGGCAAGACCGGCACTTAGGAGCAGTAAGGGGACGGAAAGGCCCAGAGCCAGCCTGGGCTTCCAGAAGGCGCCGGCCAGGCCGAGAACGATCAGAGCGGCAAAGGGCCAGCGCTGCCAGATGCACATTCTGCAGGGCTGGAGATCGGCGAAATATTGAAGGGCAAAGACGATCAGAAGAATATCAGCAGCAACAAAGGCCAACAAAAACAGCGCCGTACGCGGCTGAATGAGGCTCAATGGCAATGTCCCGCTCCCATTTTTTCGGCATTCGTTGACGTCTTTGGACATTAACAGGAGAGTATCGAAATCAAAGCCATTTCAGCACCAGAAAACCACCGGCCAGAAGTGCTAGGAAGAGGACCGTCAAAAGTCCGAGATAGCGCTCGATAAAGACTTTGATAGGCGCGCCGAAACGCCAAAGAAGCCAGGCAATGAGAAAAAACCGGAGGCCGCGCGCCACCACCGAAAACAAGGTGAAGGTGGCGATATTGAGACCTGTGGCACCGCTTGCGATGGTGATGACCTTATAGGGGAAGGGGGTAAGCCCGCCCATCATCACGATCCAGGCGCCCCACTCATTGTACATCGCCTTGAAGGTCTCGAATTTCTCGAGTTTGCCATATAGCTCGAGAATGGGCTGACCCAGGCTTTCATAGAGAAAGGCGCCGATGCCATAGCCGGCCATGCCGCCGGCGACGGATGCGATAGTGCAGATGCCGGCGAGAAGCCAGACCCGGCTGCGCATGGCCAGGACCATGGGAATCAGCAGGATATCGGGCGGGATCGGAAAGATCGAGCTTTCGACAAACGCGATCAGCGCCAAAATCCAGAGGGCGTAAGGCGACGCAGCTTGCCGAAGGGTCCATTCATAGAGCGCGCGCAGCCACGCCGGCCCGCGAATGTCATTCTCAACCATGCCGTCGGATGCTTCGAGCCGGTTCACGTCGATCCCCTGATCTTATGGACGGCCGACGACTAGCCGATGGCGTCGATCGAAGCAAGGTGACGGCTCGCCTTCCACGACAAAAAAGCGCAAGCCTGCTCATCCAGCTGTCGACCTGTTCCCTGCCGTCCAGCCGCCTGCAGGATACCGGTCAGATCGGGAAGTAGAGCAGGGGCGTGGGATTGAAGAGGTCCGGGCTAGCCGGCGTCGGCCTATTCAGGGAGCGACCCGGTCTCCGGTGATTTGGCTTTGCTTGGCCGGCAAAGGCGGAGACATGGCCTCAGGTTTCGGCTTGACCGGGCTCAACTCCTTCGGCTTGGTCATTTCGGCGCTGATCGAGGCGTAGCGTTCGGGCTCGCTCCGGAAAGCCTCGCCAAGCGCAAAATCCCGTTTGCTGCGGGACGACCAGCTCATCGAGATATTGTTCATGACCCAGCTGAGGCCGCTGGTCGTGTAGCGCCGTTCCGTTTCGGCGAGGGTCAGGCGATTGACTCCGTCAATACTGTTCACCAGGAGACTGGCGTCCGTCGCCAGGCGCACCATGTCCTCGAAGCGATAGCCATGGCGAACATGACCACCGTCCTGCACCAGGCTGGTTTTCAGGATGGGAGGGAACAGCGCACCGATATGCTGAACGAACTCAAGGCACGGCGTGGTGATCAGGGCCATGCCTCCGGGCTTCAGGGCCCGGCCCATCTTGATGAACTGACCGCTGTCATCGATCAGATGCTCAATCACCTCGGAGCACCAGACCACGTCGAATTCGCCGAAGTCCCAGGGATCGTCGAGATTGATATTGTGAAAATCGACATCAATGCCCCGAATGTTCCGGTAGCGCGGCCGCAAGCGCTCGGCGGCAAGGTCGATGCCGACATAGCGGGAGATTTTTCCGGGGGGCAGGTTTGCGAGATGGCGAAGCGCAATCCCCGAACCGCAGCCGACATCCAGCACGCTTAGCCCGGTGCTCTTGCGCTGGCGAACCTTGTGCAGCAGATAGCGGCAACGGCTATGAATGTTGAAGTCACGGGATGCATAGAGATAGGGAAGACCAAACAGCTTTTGGAGCGTGTTATCGAATTTTCCGAACATTGACGGTTGCCGAGGAGGGTTGACGGGTAGAGGGCGCGCTTTTCAAGGAAATTCGATTTAAGCGATAGATTCCTATTTGTTAAATCGCGCCTAAGTTAATTTCTGCCCTAGCATAGATCCATTTTTCTGACTACTGAAAAATATCAAAAATTGATAAAACCTAGGGCTAATAAATCTTAAAGTTGCGTTGAGCGACATGCTGCGGCGGCGGCATTTCCCTGGAGCCTCTCGCCCGCTACGATAACGAAAAAGCTGTCAGCAAAGAGATCTGGAGAAGCCTGTTGTCGAAGCCGGTGCCCGTGGCGAACGCGACATGCAGTGCTGAGACCGCTATGGGTCCCACCAGCGGCCTCTGCGTCCCGCCGGTTTCACGACGAATGGGTGTTCTGATCGCGGAGTTCGTTCAATTGTCTGCCATTGGCCGTGCTGTCGATAAGGCCGCTCTTCATCTTTTCTTCATGATTGTGTGCAAGGATGGCTTTCTGGTCCATGGGATCCTGGGACTCCGAGCCTCGCCCCATCTTCCTGGCAGGCGGATGGATGACCACGATCTCATGGACCAAAGTCAATTCTGCCCCGGTTGGGTTAGCAAAAGGTTAATCTGGTGAAATCGAACGAGCCTCGTGATCAGGACGCTCGGGATTTCCCGGTCTTGCAAGCGCTGGCCCGCACCTCCTTTCGACCGCATGATGCCACAGCTCCCATGACGTGGTGGGGAGGGGGGCGGTTAGGACAGCGGTTATTGGGAACGTCTGCTAAATGAGCATGTCGCCTTTGATTCTTGGTATCGATGCCGGCACCTCCCGGGTGCGGGCGCTCGTCTTCACCATGGCAGGCGAGGTGATCTCCGAAGGAAGCAGACCTGCGCCGACCCGCAGGCCAAAGCTCGGCTGGGCAGAGCAGGATGCTGAGGCTATCTGGCTGGCCTGCCGCCATGCAATAAGAACCGCCATCGGCGGAATAGATCGGCCTTGCCGCATTCGCGGTCTCGCGATCGCCAGCGTCGGGGAGGCCTTTGTTCCTCTGGACAGGGCAGGGGAGTCCACCTTCCCGGTGATTGCCTGGTATGATGAGCGCCCGACCCCGCAGCTGCGCTCACTCTGTGACCATATCAGTAGGGATCATCTGTTCGAGATCACCGGTCTCTCGGCCGATCCGACCTTCACCTTGCTGAAACTGCTTTGGCTAAAGGCCAATGATCCTGACGCTCTCGCCCGCACCCAGAGCATCCTGAACGTTACCCATTATCTCGCCTGGCGGCTGACCGGCGAACCGGGCTCCGATTTTTCCCAAGCCTCGCGCAGCCTTGCCTTCGATTTGCACCGGCGCGTTTGGGCGGAAGATCTGATTCGGGAATGCGGGATCGAGCCGGGGCTGTTTCAGACCCTGCGGCCGCTCGGCGCCCGGCTTGGCCCTATCCTTCCGGACGTTGCCGCCGAACTGGGCCTCGCACCGGATTGTGCCGTCGGGGTCGGCGGCCACGACCATCTGGTGGGGGCTTTAGCGGCCGATGCCCTGAAGCGCGGGGTGATGCTTAATTCCCTCGGTACGGCCGAAGCCGTGACGCTGGCCGTCGAGCGGTCGATCACCGATTCCAAGCTGACAGGCTGCGGTTTCAACCAAGGTGTCCTCATGCTGGGGGACGACGCGATTCCCTATGTTTTCGGCGGATTTCAAACCTCCGGCGCTTCCATCGAATGGTTCCGCGGGCTGCTCGGCGAGGATGGTGGCCATCAAGCGCTGATCGACGAGGCCATGCAGGTCGAACCCGGATCCGAGGGCGTCACTTTCGTTCCCGACCTTCGCGGCAAGCTGGTGCCCGAACCCGACCCTCTGGCGCGCGGCGCCTGGTTCGGCTTGAGTGCCGACACCAGGCGCGCCGCGCTCTATCGGGCCATTCTCGAGGGCCTCGCCTTCGAGGCGCGCCAGTCGATCGACGCCCTCGACGACATCGATGGCGTTCCCGCGATCGAGACGGTCCGGGCGATCGGCGGCAACACCCAAAATGCTCTGCTACTGCAGATCAAGGCATCGGTCTACCGAAAGCCGATCACCGTCAATGACATGCCGGAATCCACAGCCCTGGGTGCTGCCCTTCTCGGCGGTCTTGCTGCCGGTCTCTGGCCGACCCTGGAAGATGCCGTCGGCGGCCTGACCCATGACGAGCGCCTAGTTGACCCGGTCGGCCCCTGGGAGTCCCTCTACGAGCAGCGCTATCAGCAAGTCTACCGACACGCCTACACCGCCCTTCGTCCCCTCAACCACGCAGCCCATGCGCTGCGGTCGAGCTGAAGCACCGCCGGTCGAATACCGGCTGTCCTGGATGTTGAACGGCCCCGCCACCCCCTTCCCAATCATCGGACAGCGTCTCGGGACAATATCGAGTGGCTTGCGGAGCAGGGCCGGTCAAGTGCTCATCCGATCGATGTGAAGATGTGCTGCCTGTGAGACCGTTGGACTTCATGTCTTGTTAACGCTCGTCCGGGATAAAGGCTTTCCTGGTCCATGAGATCCTGGGAGTCCGTCCGCCTGCCGGAAATAGGGGCAAGGCTCGGACTCCCAGGTTCTCATGGACCAGGAAACGGAGGCTATCGGGGCATGATGAAGAGCCTGTTAAAGTCGCCATGCCAACCAAGCGGGCTTTTTGCGCTTATTTCGACATCCGTTCGCTTCTATGAGATCTCCTTTTTTCGCCCAGACTTACTTTCCCTGTCCCAATGACTGTGAGGCGGGCTTGCGGTCTGGTCGGTGCAGCTCTGACAATCCGCGAGCTTGCCGAAGAGAAGGACGAGGATCGAATCTCTTTGGGTACATCCCCCGCTGTTTGCGGTGTGCAGGCGACGTCGGCCCGAAAACGGTGCTCCTTGGGGCGGGGCGGGTTTTGTTTCTTGGGTGCGTAGGGATCAGGGACGGATCTGTCACGACGGCGGCTTGACGTTGATTGGGCAATTTCCAACGGTGCCGGTCACAATCCCAATTATCCGGCAGCCGGTTCGGCCGCGGCAACCAGGATCCTCAGAAATCATACCAATCGATGCCGAACGGTGCCTGAACCTCGAAAACCGTCTTGATCAGGACGACGAGGAGCACCCCGAGCACGATGCCTTTCCAGAAATGATGGCTGGTCCAGAAGCTGTCGTCTTCCCTGGGCTCGGGCGGCACCGCTTGGCGGCAATCGCCGAGGATGCCGCCATTGATGGGAGATGTATCGGGGGAGCGGCGATGCGCGCCGGGCGATTCCGCCGAGAACGGTGCTGGCTGTTGTCCCTCAGCGGGCGATTGCTGGCGGCTGATGAGCCAGGCCCTTGTCACAGCTTGTCTGACCATCTCTAAATTATCCCGGTATCGGCGTCTGGGCCATCTTTGTTGGCGGACCCAAGAGTGTTGTAAACGAAGTGTCTTAAGGTGCCGTGAAGACCCGGTCGGAGACCGGCTCGGCGAGGTGACAATGGCCGGTTTTCAAAGCTGATTGTTCGGAGCACCATTTCCCGAAGCAATCCTGTTGCATTTCCAATCACCTGGCCTAGGCTGATAATCAGAACGCTGATCTAGGGAGATAGGGATGAGACAGCCATTTTTTGGCGCGATGACGGCGGCCGTTCTTGCCTTGGGCACGGCTTTCACCACCATGGGCGTGCAAGCCCAGGACTTTCAGCCCGCGATCATTTTCGATCTCGGCGGTAAATTCGATAAATCCTTCAACGAAGCCGCCTATAACGGTGCCGAGCGCTTCAAGGAAGAAACCGGCGTCGACTATCTGGACTTCGAGGTCACCAATGAAAGCCAGCGCGACCAGGCACTTCGGCGCATGGCAAGGCGCGGCGCCACGATCGTGGTCGCGGTCGGCTTTTCCTACGCGACACCGCTCGATGCGATCGCCGACGAATTTCCGGACACCCAGTTCACCATCATCGATTCGGTGGTCGAGAAGGACAATGTGCAGTCCGTGGTGTTCAAGGAGCATGAAGGCTCCTTCCTGGTGGGCATGGCCGCGGCCCTAGCCTCCGAGACCGGCAAAGTCGGCTTTATCGGCGGCATGGACATCCCGCTGATCCGCAATTTTGCCCATGGCTATGAGCAGGGCGTGAAATATGTGCAGGGCGACGCCGAGGTGTTCGTGAACATGACCGGCACGACGCCCGCCGCCTGGAACGACCCGGCCAAGGGCGCCGAGCTTGCCCAAAGCCAGTTCGATCGCGGTGCCGATGTTGTCTATGCCGCCGCCGGCGGTACCGGGCTCGGCGTGCTGCAGACCGCCGCCGACAGCGGCAAATACTCCATCGGGGTCGACAGCAACCAGAACTATCTCCACCCAGGCTCCGTCCTGACATCGATGCTGAAACGCGTCGATGTCGCCGTCTACAGCGCATTCAAGGGGGCGATGGACGGCACCTGGACCGCAGGGGCGCAAAGCCTCGGTCTTGCCGAGGAGGGTGTCGGTTACTCCCTGGATGAGCATAACGAGGCCCTGATCGATGCCGAGATGAAGGCGGCGCTGGAAGACGCCAAGGCCAAGATCGTCGCGGGCGAGCTGGAAGTCACCGACTACTACTCGACCCAATAAGCGGTCGAGATGATCGAGAACGCCCCGAAAACCGGGCGAGATCCAGTCACGCCGGGGGGCGCCGCCCCCCCGGCGATCGAGCTGGAAAAGATCAGCAAGAGCTTCGGCCCGGTTCATGCCAATCGGAATATCGATCTTACGATTCCGGCCGGCAGCATCCACGGTATCATCGGCGAGAACGGGGCCGGTAAGTCGACGCTGATGAATATTCTCTACGGATTCTACCAGGCCGACAGCGGCACGAGTCGCGTCGACGGCGATGTGCGGAAGATCAAGTCCCCTGAAGACGCCATCAGTGCCGGCATCGGCATGGTGCATCAGCATTTCATGCTGGTCGAGCCGTTCACCGCCTTGGAAAATCTGCTGCTGGGTGCCGAAGGGGGCTTCACCCTGGAGGCCGGCATCGAAAAAGCGCGTCAGGACATCGTGGCGCTGGAGCGCGACTACGGCCTCGAGGTGGACCTGGATGCGAGGGTTCGGGACCTCCCGGTCGGCGTGCAGCAAAGAGTAGAGATCCTAAAGGCGCTGTTTCGCGGCGCGCGTATCCTGATTCTCGATGAGCCGACCGGCGTGCTTACCCCTCAGGAAGCCGATCATCTCTTTCGCATCCTGAAGAACCTGAAGGATCAGGGACGCACTGTCGTTCTGATCACCCACAAGCTCCGGGAAATCATGGCGGTGACCGACAATGTTTCGGTTATGCGCCAAGGGCAGATGGTCGCGCATCGAAAGACGGCCGAGACGTCCACCGAGGAGCTGGCCGAGCTGATGGTCGGAAGGAAAGTCCTCCTCCAGGTCGATAAGGGGCCGGCGAAGCCGGGTGCGGATATCCTATCGGTCCGTAATTTATCCGTGCGCGATGGGAACGGCATTCAGCGGGTGAAGGATGTGAGCTTTGACGTGCGTGCCGGTGAGATCGTCGGCATTGCGGGCGTCGCCGGCAATGGCCAGTCGGCGCTGCTGGAAGCGCTCACCGGCATTCAGCTGTTCGAGCGCGGCGAGGTGACCATCTCGGGACATCCGGTCATCGCCAAGGACGGCAGGCCTGAGGGCCTCGGCCACGTCCCGGAGGATCGCCTGCGCATGGGGTTGATCCGTGGTTTTCCCGCCCACGAAAATGCGATCCTCGGCCATCATGAGGAGGAGAGCTATTGCAAGAGGGGGTTTTTGGAGCGCTTCGGTATTATCAGGACCACGAAGAACTGGATGCGGTCCTACGATGTCAGGCCTGATGATCCGGATCTGAAGGCGGCTGCCTTCTCCGGCGGCAATCAGCAAAAACTGGTGCTGGCGCGCGAGATGGAGCACGATCCTGCCCTTCTGGTGGTCGGCCAGCCGACGCGGGGGGTCGATATCGGGGCGATCGAATTCATCCACAAGCGCCTGATCGCCATGCGGGATGCCGGTAAGGCTGTCTTGCTGGTTTCGGTCGAACTCGACGAAATTCTGTCGCTTGCCGACCGGATTCTGGTGATGTTCGACGGCAGTTTCACTGGCGAGCTTGATGCCGCTGATGCGGACGAGCAAAAGATCGGCCTGCTCATGGCCGGCGTGACCGAGGAAGCCGCCTGATGGCGAGCCGCGGCGAACTCCCGACCTGGGTCAATATCGGCCTCCTGCCGCTCTTGAACTTGCTGGCTGCCTTTTTGGTGTCCGGGGTAATCGTGCTGATCCTGGGCGAAAACCCGATCGAAGCGGTGCGGCTTCTGATCTTCGGCGCCTTCGGTTATGGCGAGGCGATCGGTTATACGCTGTTCTATGCGACCAACTTCATCTTCACCGGCCTTGCGGTCGCCATCGCTTTCCATTGCGGTCTCTTCAACATCGGCGGCGAGGGGCAGGCCTATGTCGCAGGCCTCGGGGTGACGCTGGTCGGCCTCTATCTCGGCTTCTTGCCCTTTATCCTAGCCGTGCCGATCGCTATTCTGGCAGCAGCCCTGTTCGGCGGCTTTTGGGCATGGGTTCCCGGCTATCTTCAGGCGAGACGCGGCAGCCATGTGGTGATCACCACCATCATGTTCAATTTCATCGCCGCGGCCCTGATGACCTATATGGTGGTGAATGTGCTGATCAAGCCGGGCTCGCAGATCCCGGAAAGCGATCGCTACGCCGATACCGCATTGCTGCCCAAGCTGCACGAGATGGCCGCCGCCATCGGCATTTCCATCAGCAGCTCCCCCCTCAACCTCGCCTTCATCATCGCGCTCATCGCCGCGGCGATGTTTTGGGTGTTTGTGTGGAAGACAAAGTGGGGCTACGCCATTCGCGTGGTGGGCCAGAATGAGAGCGCAGCCGTCTATGGCGGTATCTCGCCCGCCCGCCAGATCATGCTGGCGATGGCCATTTCCGGTGCGCTTGCGGCCGGCGTTGCGCTGAACGAACTAATGGGCTCGCAGCACCGGCTGATCCTGAACTTCCCAAGCGGCTTCGGCTTCGTCGGCATCGCGGTCGCGCTGATGGGCCGGAACCATCCGGTCGGCATCATCCTTGCCGCCCTTTTGTTCGGCGCCTTGTATCAGGGCGGCTCCGAGCTTTCCTTCGACATGCCGACGATCAGCCGGGACATCGTGGTGGTGATCCAGGGGCTGGTGATCCTGTTTGCAGGTGCGCTCGAGCATATGTTCCGGCCATCGCTGGAAGCGCTCTTCGCCAGGACGGGCAAGGCGGAGGCGGTTTCCTGATGGATTTCTTCCTGCAAGCCATTTTGCTGTCCGATTCCACCATCCGGCTCGCCGTCCCTCTCATTCTGGCCGCGCTTGCCGGACTGTTCGCCGAGCGCTCCGGCGTGGTCGACATCGGCCTCGAAGGCAAGATGCTGGGCGCCGCCTTCGCCGCTGCGTCCGTCGGTGTGGTCTCGGGCTCGGCCCTCGCTGGACTGTTCGCCGGCATCATCTTCTCCACCTTTCTTTCCATGATCCACGGCTTTGCCTGCATCACCCATCGGGGTGATCAGGTGGTCTCCGGCATGGCGCTCAACATCATGGTGGCAGGGCCTCGGTCCAACCCTTGCCGAAGCCTGGTTTCGCCAGGGTGGCCGTACACCCGGCATTGGCGCCGAGGCCCGTTTCACCTCGATCACCCTGCCGTTCGCCGATGCGCTCCGGGACGTGCCGGTCTTCGGCGTCATCTACGCGGAGCTGATCAGCGGCCACAATATCCTGGTCTACTTGACCGCCGTCATCGTCCCGCTGGTGGCCTGGATCGTCTATCGCACCCGCTTCGGCCTTCGCCTGCGTGCCGTCGGCGAGAACCCGAGTGCGGTCGACACGGCCGGCATCAGCGTCACCGCCATGCGCTATAGAGCCCTCCTGTTCACCGGTGTTCTCTGCGGCATTGCCGGCGCTTATCTATCTACTGCGCACGGCTCCTCCTTCATTCGTGACATGACCGCGGGCAAGGGCTATCTCGCCCTGGCAGCCTTGATCTTCGCCAAATGGCGCCCGATCCCCGCCCTGTTCGCCTGTCTGCTATTCGCCTTCACCGACGCCGTGCAGGTGCGCCTCCAAGGCGTGCCGCTGCCGGTCATCGGGGAAGTGCCGACCCAGGCGATCCAGGCACTGCCTTACATCGCAACGGTCCTGCTGCTCGCCGGTTTCGTCGGTCGCGCGGTGGCGCCCAAGGCCATCGGCCAGCCTTATGTGAAGGAACGATGAAAGACCTGTTCGAGGCAGCGCGAAAAGCGTTCGACCAGGCCTATGCGCCTTATTCCAACTTCGCGGTCGGTGCTGCGCTGCGCACCTCGTCAGGGACGATCCACTGCGGTGCCAATGTCGAGAACGCCGCCTATCCGCTCGGCAATTGCGCCGAGGCCAGCGCGATCGCGGCGATGGTTGCCGCGGGTGAGCGGACAATCAACGAATGCCTGATCGTCGCATCCGGCGACCGGCTTTGCACGCCCTGCGGCGGCTGCCGCCAGCGCCTCGCCGAATTCGCGGGGCCTGACCTTAAGATCCACCTCTGCAGCCCGGAACGGCATCGAAAAACGCTGACGCTCGGCGAGCTCTTGCCCCATGCCTTCGATCTCCGGGACACCGGGCCTGCCGACCAGCTCGTCGACCCCGTCGATCGGGTGGTTGGCATCATCCGCGACCGTGCGCCTCATGTGTCGCCGCGAACCGGGCTCATCCTCGGCTCGGGGCTGGGCGGCTTTGCCGATAGGATCGAGCAGCCCACGGTGATCGCCTATGACGATCTGCCGGGTTTCCCCAAGCCCGGCGTCGAAGGCCATCATGGCAGGCTGGTGCTCGGCACCATCGAGAACCACCCCGTCGCCTGTCTCCAAGGACGGGTGCATCTCTATGAAGGCGGGCCGGTGTCCGCGATCAAGCTGCCGGTTCGTGTCCTGAAAGAGCTGGGCTGCGAAACCCTGATCGTCACTAATGCCGCAGGCTCGCTTCGTTCCGATATCGGCCCTGGCAGCCTGGTGCTGATCGAGGACCATATCAACATGCTCGGGGCCAATCCTTTGATCGGGCCGTCGATTGACAACCGCTTCCTCGATTTAAGTGAAGCCTATAGTGCTAGCTATCGTGCAATAGTTCAGGCCGTCGCCCGCGAGCAAAAGATCGAGCTGGCAACCGGCGTCTATCTCGCGACCACCGGTCCCAGCTTTGAAACACCGGCCGAAATCCGCGCCTTCAAGACCCTGGGCGCCGATCTTGTGGGCATGTCCACCGTCCCTGACGTGATTGCCGCCCGCCATGCGGGCCTGGCGGTGATCGGCTTTTCCATCGTCACCAACCTTGCTGCCGGCATGAGCGAAGGGGGGCTCAGCCACGAAGAAACGTTGAGCGAAGCCGGTGCCGCCGGTACAAAGTTGGAAAGCTTGCTGCGTGCCCTCTTCAAGGAGCTGGCTTCCGATGGCTGACACCTCTGACGACCTGATCGACATGGCAACCCGGGCTGAAGCTTCGTCGGAGGCCGCCGCCCGCATCCTGCCGCTGATCGATCTTACCTCGCTGAACGAGGACGATACCGAGGCCGGCATCAATGCCCTGGCCGATAAGGGCATGAAATATGGCATCGCCGCCATCTGCGTCTACCCGGACTTCGTCGCATCCGCCCGTCGCCGCCTGAAGACCGATCCGGTGCAGCTCGCTTCCGTGGTCAATTTCCCCGGTGGCAGCGACGACATCGCCCGAGTGGTCGAAGAAACGAAAGCTATCATCGCCTCAGGCGCTGACGAGATCGACATGGTCGCTCCTCTCGATGCCATCATGGAGGGCGATGTCGGCCTGGTGGCCGAGATGGTGCAGGCGGTGAAGGACGCCGCCGACGGCAGGATGGTCAAGGTCATCCTGGAAACCGGCAGGCTCGAAGACCCTGCCCGCATCACGGCCGCTGCCCGAAGCGCGGTGATGGTCGGTGCCGACATGCTGAAGACGTCCACCGGCAAGACGCCAACGGGCGCCCGCTTGGAAGATGCCGCCGTGCTGCTCGCCGTAATCGAGGAGGCCGACGGCAGGGTCGGCCTCAAGCTCTCGGGCGGCATCAGGACGACGCGGCGGGCGGCAGGTTATCTCCATCTGATCGACCATTTCATGACGTCGGGCTGGGTGTCGCCGAAAACGGTGCGTTTCGGCGCATCAAGCCTTCTGGACGACGTGGTCGGCGTGCTGGCAGCGCCGAATTTCGACGAGGAAAGCTGAGGCGGTCATGCCGCTGCCGCAGGAGATCATCCGGCAAAAACGGGACGGTAGGGCGCTCGACGCCAGCGATATTCAAGAGTTCATTGCCGGGCTGACCGGCGGCAGTATCACCGAAGGACAAGCCGCCGCCTTTGCGATGGCGGTGTTCTTCAACGGTATGAACCGGGACGAGACCGCCGCCCTGACCCTCGCCATGCGCGACAGCGGGACGACCCTGTCCTGGGAGGGTCTCGACGGTCCCGTCCTCGACAAGCACTCGACCGGCGGTATCGGGGACAAGGTGAGTTTGATCCTGGCCCCGATCGTCGCAGCCGCCGGCGGCTATGTACCGATGATCTCCGGGCGCGGCCTCGGCCACACCGGCGGTACGCTGGACAAGCTGGACAGCATTCCAGGATACGACACCAAACCCGGCCTGGGTGTCTTCCGGCACGCGGTTCACGATGCAGGCTGTGCCATTGTCGGACCGACGGCCGACATCGCGCCCGCGGACGGCAGGCTCTACGCCATTCGCGACGTCACCGCGACCGTCGACATCCAGCCGATGATCGTCGCGTCGATCCTGTCGAAGAAGCTAGCAGCGGGCATCGATGGTCTGGTCATGGACGTGAAGACCGGCACCGGCGCTTTCATGACCACGATCGACGAGGCGAGGCAGCTTGCCGATGAACTCGCCGCCGTCGCCAAGGCAGCAGGTCTGCCCTGCCGGGCGTTCCTGACCGACATGAACCAATGCCTCGGCACCACGGCGGGTAATGCTCTTGAGGTCCGGGAAGCCATCGATGTTCTCACCGGCAAAAAGGCGGATGCCCGGCTGACGTCAGTCACACTTGGGCTTGCTGCCGGTCTGATTGGCTTGGGAGGCCTGGCCGCAAATCCAGAAGAAGCCATGGAGGTCACGGAGAAGACCATTCAAGATGGCCGCGCCGCTGCATGCTTTCAGCGCATGATCGCGGCACTCGGTGGCCCGGCAGATCTCTTGGAGAGGCCAGAGAACCATTTGCCCGAAGCCAAGGTAAAACGCCCGGTTTTCCTGCCTCGCTCCGGGTTCGTTGCCGCCATCGATACCAGGGCCCTTGGCCTTGCCATCATCCAGCTTGGCGGCGGGCGGCAGCGCCCGGACGATAAGATCGACCACAGCGTCGGCTTGAGCGAGGTGTGCGGTTTAGGGGAAAGCGCAGGAGACCAGCAGCCTTTCGCCTATGTTCATGCTGCAAGCGAAGACGATGCGGAACAGGCTATCGAGACCATCCGGCGGGCAGTCACGATAGCCGATGTTCCGGCAGCGATGCCGCCCCCTCCCATTCTTGGCGACAGTTGAACATCCGCTGATTCCAGCAGGGATTGCTTGGGCTTATGACGTCACCGCCAGCCCGCGCGCCCTCCCAACCACCCGCAGGATCCCGACCATATCGGGTGGTTGGGAAGAGGCGCGGGCTGGTTCCGTTTGATTGGAAAATGCTCTAGATCAAGCGCCGCCTGGAGAGGTGAGGCCCTGACGGGCATTCGGCGCCGTGAGAGCCTTGAGAGCGTCGCTGATCGCATCGTCATAGGCCTGCATGTCATGGATCGTGACATGCCCGGCATCGCTGATGGTTCGATCGAACACCAAATTGTCGATGACGGCACGCAAGGCATCGGTCCGGCCTGGCTTGATCACCTGGTCCAGCTCAGCCGCGACAATCGCGATGGGGGTGTCGTTGCCTCTTAGAAACTCGTTGCTTGGAAAGCGATGCTTCAGCAACAATCCGACCGGAAGCCAGGGATAGCTGCCCTTGGCAACCGCCTCGATGGAATCATAAGGCGTGATCAGGAAAGCGCCGTCGAGGGCCCGTTGCTTTGCTAGATAGGCGGCCAGCCCTGAGCCCAGCGAGATGCCGTAGGCGAGAACCTTGTCCGGAGCCAGCTTCTTCTTCAGCATGTCATGGATCACCAGGGCGTCCGCAAGCACGGCCTCTTCGCTCGGCTTGCCTGAACTCGGGCCATAGCCCCGATAGTGAAAGACGGCGACATGCCACGTCGGGAAACGCGCAGCCAGGTCCTGGCCAAGCTCATCCGCATCCTGGCCGTTGCCGCCGAAGCCGATCAGGAGACCATCGGAGCGTTCTTCTAGCGGAGCGAACAGCATTCCGCGAAGGACTGCATCCCTGGCAGCTTCCAGGGTGAGCCGCTCCGGCGTAAACGGATGATTAAGAGGACGGTTGGGCAAACCTGTGCCGGGAAAGACTAAAGAGGTTTGCGCACCATACATAAACAAGACCAGTGCGCCGTAAACTAAAGCTAAGGAAAGCAGTATTTTCATTCAATTAAGCCGAGAAAGCCAAGGTCATCACACCGGCGCTGACGTTGCCGAAAGTCCGACACGGCTTCCCAACCGTCCGAGGACAGCTATAGCCGGACAAGGTTACCAATACGTTAACCACGACCAAAAAAATCGAACAAGTCACGCCGTCATCGTCGGCCCGACGCCACAG
This sequence comes from Geminicoccaceae bacterium, assembly GCA_965204405.1. Classification (GTDB taxonomy): domain Bacteria; phylum Pseudomonadota; class Alphaproteobacteria; order Geminicoccales; family Geminicoccaceae; genus JANQPX01. The sequence goes on along the minus strand of CBDBEN010000004.1, from coordinate 964,418 downwards.
CCTTCATAAGGCAGGTTCCGCTACATCACTGATCGAGCAGGATCGGCGATCCGTCATTGCCGGGCTTGACCTGGATACTCCAGGGTTTGGATTGGCCCTCGGCTTTGATCAACGAGCTAAGGGTTGCCATATACTCGTCTCTCGGAATCGGCTTGGCGCCGAGGCTTGCGAGATGCGGGGTTGGAATCTGCATATCGATCAGCGGGTAGTCCCAATGGCGAAGATGAGCACAAAGATGCGCAAGCGCTACCTTGGACGCATTGCTGGCCTTCGTGAACATGGATTCCACCGACAGGAGCCGGTTCGACACCAGGCCGAAAATCCCGCCGGCCAAATTGCCCTCCTTGTCCCAAGCCTCGACTGAATAGGCCTGGCCGCGTCGATGCAGCGCCTCGTAAACGTCGATGAGCGGGAGAATCCAGCTTTCCGGCGCATTCGGTCTGGGGCGGGCACAGGCTTCGACAACGTCCGGGAACGATCGATCAAACGTGATCGAGAAGCGATCATTGCGAATGAGGCGCTGAAGGTTTTTTTCAAGATGCATGTCTTCCGGAAACAGCACCATCCTGACGGGGGGCGCCCACCATTTCGTCGGCTGATACACTTCATTGTAGGCGAACACGCCGCTCCGAAAGGCGCTGAGCATCGATTCCGCCGAGACCGTACCGCCTACTGCCAAGAGCCCAGCAGGATCGACGAGCGCCTGATCGAGCGCTGGAAAAGCAGAGGGTTCGACTTCTTTTGGAAACCAATGCGTCCTGAAAGCCGTGCCCTTCAGGCCCAAGATGCCCTTAAGCTTAGCGGGCTGCCCGATGGCTCCCAGGCAATGGCGAGAAAGCTCTAAAAACTGATTTGAAAGACTCATTTTTTTGTTCTGCCCAAGCTTAACTGCCAACAGACCCAAGCGAGTAGACCATTCATTGGTCAAGTCAAGGTCGATCTTGTTCAGCTTGTGCGATTATTCGCTAGGTAGGGATTGGGAAGCTCAGGCCGTGCTCGGCAGCTTTGGAAGCATGAACCATAGCCGCATACTGTCTATACCGGAGGTCGACCTTCGACTCGACTATTCCCACTCGATGGTGCCGGGAGGCTTGCTGGTGACATCGTAGGTCACGCGGTTGATGCCTTTGACCTCGTTGACGATTCTGTTCGCCACGCGTCCGAGGAAGCTCATCTCGAACGGGTAGAAGTCGGCCGTCATGCCGTCGACCGACGTGATGGCGCGTAGCGCGCAGACCCACTCATAGGTGCGGGCATCACCCATCACACCGACCGTCTTGACCGGCAGCAGCACCGCAAAGGCCTGCCAAATTTCGTCATACAAACCGGCTGATCTGATCTCGTCCAGAAAGATGGTATCCGCCTGCTGCAACGTCTCGACCCTGTCCGGCGTGATCTCCCCCAGGATCCGAACGGCCAAACCCGGCCCAGGAAAGGGATGCCGGCCGACGAAGGTTTGAGGCAAGCCGAGTTCCCGCCCGAGATCGCGCACCTCGTCCTTGAATAGCTCCCGCAGCGGCTCCACCAGCTTCATGCGCATCCGCTCCGGCAGACCGCCGACATTGTGATGGGATTTGATGGTGACGCTCGGACCCTTGAACGACACGCTCTCGATCACATCGGGATAGAGCGTACCTTGCGCCAGAAAATCGACATCCCCGATTTTTTTCGACTCGGCCTCGAACACGTCGATGAAGGTCGAGCCGATGATCTTGCGCTTCTTTTCCGGATCGGTAACGCCATCCAGGCGTTTCAAGAACAACGGTCCCTCGTCCACATGGACCAGCGGAATATTGAAATGCCCACGAAACAGATCGACGATCTGCCTGGCCTCGCCGGCGCGGAGCAGGCCGGTGTCGACGAAAACACAAGTGAGCTGGTCGCCGATAGCTTCATGCAGCAACAGCGCGGTCACCGCGGAATCGACGCCGCCCGAGAGCCCGCAAATCACCTTGCCATCGCCGACCTGGGCCCGCACTCGCGCGACCGCTGCGTCGCGAAACGCCGCCATCGACCAGTCGCCGCTGCAGCCGGCGATGTTGAGCACGAAGTTCTGCAGCAAGGCAGCCCCCTTGGGCGTGTGCACGACCTCGGGGTGGAATTGAACGCCATAGATCTTGCGCTGCTCATTTGCGATCGCTGCAAACGGCGAACCTTCGGAGACGGCGATTACCTCGAAGCCAGGCGGCAGTGCCGTGATCTTGTCGCCATGGCTCATCCAGACCTGCTCGCTGGTCCCGACGTCGAACACACCGTCAAACAGCGCGGACGGCGCCTTGATGTCGATGAAGGCGCGGCCAAACTCCCGATGATGCCCAATTTCCACCTTGCCGCCGAGCTGGGCGCAAATGGCCTGCTCGCCATAACAAATCCCCAGGAGCGGGACGCCCAGTTCGAATACCGATTGGGGCGCCGTTGGCGAATCATCCTCCGTGGTCGACGCCGGCCCGCCTGAAAGAATAATCGCCTTCGCGCCGAAATTGCGGATGCGTTCATCATCCACCGTGCAAGGCAGAATCTCACAATACACGCCTGCCTCACGGACTCGCCTTGCGATGAGCTGGGTATATTGCGCGCCGAAATCGAGAATCAGAACACGTTCAGTCATTTTTGCTACTCATACTAATAGGTGCGGCTCCAGCCCTCTCCCCCTCCCAACCAACCGACAGGGTATCCCGAGAATATCGGGCGGTTGGGAGGGGGAGAGGGCTGGAGCCGCTTGAACCAGTAAGCGTGGGAGGCGGAATCGAAAAACCCCTAAACCCTGGCGACGGGTGCTGGAAAGCGTTCCTTGAAGGTGAAGGCGCTGCCGGAGGGGCCGAATTGGCTGAGGTGCAGGAGACGGGTCGTGGCATCCAGCGTGGTTGGATGCTCGTCGGTGGGGGTCCACCAGAGGGCCATATGGGGAGATTGGGGCTTTTCAAACCAGTCATAGCGGCGGCGCATCACCTCTGTGTGCGCCGACTTGTAGACGAAATCATGCAGCGCATCCACTGTTTCCCAAACCGAGAGATTGATCAGCATGCGCGGATCGTCATAAGCCTGGACGCTGGTGGCGTTGCCGCTGTCGTCCTGAAGCCGCCAGACGAAACCGGGCGCCCTGTCGGCAAGAGCGTTGATCTCGTCAAGCTGGTTCATGAAATCGGCTATCCTGGGATCATCAAGCGGATAGCGGGCCCGGGCAATGTTGACCTGGGCGAGATGAAAAGGCATCGACTCGGGCATCAATATGTTCCCTCATAGCTTTAGCGAAAACGCTAGCAGAAAACCTTGGCTTTAGGGAGGTTCCTTCTTGCCATGCGCGCCAACCTGTCCCAGAAGACGGAAGCTGTAGCAAAGCCGGATCACGCTGGTCTGGTTCCAGCCCGCTCTCACGCCAGACCACCCGGCAGCGTGCCGGACTGAAATCGGCCGTTGGAAGGGGAGGCCGGGCAGGTTCGGGGCATCTTGGTCTGACGATGCTCTCATCGCCCTGAAAAGGTGGAATTCCTCTTGAACACACCGTCTGATTCCGAAGAAAACTTCGTGCATCCCGCGTCGGGGAGATGTGGATTCGTCGCGATCTTGGGGGCGCCCAATGTCGGCAAGTCGACCCTCCTGAATCGCCTGGTGGGAACCAAAGTCTCGATCGTCACGCCCAAGGTCCAGACCACACGCCGCCGTGTTCTCGGCATCACCGTGAAGGACGACGCCCAGCTCATCTTCGTCGACACCCCCGGCATTTTCACACCGCGCCAGAACAAGCGTCTGGAAACCGCCATCGTCAAAGCCGCCTGGCAGTCCGCATATGACGCCGATCGGTTACTTCTGGTCGTGGATGCCAAGCGTGGCATTGATCATGATACGCAAACGGTTATCGATGGCCTGAAACAAGGTAACCGCAGGGCCACGCTGGCCCTGAACAAGCTGGATCTGGTGAAGCCGCCGGCGTTGCTGCCGCTGATCAAGAGCCTGGACGAAACCGGCCTGTTCGACCGGGTGTTCGTGATCTCGGCGGAGAAGGGCGACGGCTGCGACGATCTTCTGGCCCATCTTCTGACCGATCTTCCCGAAGGCCCCTGGCATTTCCCCGAAGATCAGCTTTCCGACCTCTCCAACCGTGCCCTTGCCGCCGAGATCACCCGTGAAAAGCTCTTCTTGGATCTGCATCAGGAACTTCCCTACAGCCTGACGGTCGAAACCGAAAGCTGGGTCGAGAGCGAGGATGGCAGCGAGGTCCGCATCGACCAGGTCGTCTATATCGAGCGCGATAGCCAAAAAGGTATCGTTTTGGGAAAGGGCGGCAAGCAAATCAAAGCCGTGGGTCAAGCGGCACGCCTGGAACTCGAACAGATTTTGGACATGCGTGTCCACCTGTTTCTGTTCGTCAAGGTCCGCGAGAAATGGACCGACGATCCGGAACGGTTTCAGGAGATGGGGCTGGATTTCGGGTAAGGGGCCCGGTCCCATCCGAGTATATACTCGCACGCCCGGACTTGAATGATCGCCCTTGTCATCGCATATCACGGAAAGCTTTTCGTGACCGTCATCGATGGTCGAAAAGCATCGGCCTAAGTGGAAAGGGCTACTTGGCTGTCTTCTGGTAACGAAATCTCAACCTAAAGGGTGCACGCTTGGCTCTTGATGCTTGTACCGGATGATTGTTCTCATTCGACTGTTGGCCGTGATGGGTGATAATGCCAAAAACGGACGATTGTGGACTGAACCAAGGATGGCTGGACAATATTGATATCAACCGCATTTTACGATTTCCGCCCCATCGGCCTTCAAGTCGGCTGAACCGGCATGAGACGTGAAGATGCTTTCCATTCGATGACAAATTCCGGTATCATTGCCTCGATAGAGCTAGTGGAGTAGTGGCAGCAAGCATGAGTAATCGACCGGACGACTTTGACGCTGATCTTGCCGGCCAGGTCGTCACCAAAACGCAGGAGAAGACTGAAAAGCCTTCGATGTATAAGGTGTTGCTGTTGAATGACGATTACACGCCGATGGAGTTTGTCACGCATGTGCTGGAGCGCTTCTTCAGCAAGAGCCCGGAGGATGCACACCAGGTTATGCTTCATGTCCACAATCACGGCGTCGGTATCTGCGGAGTCTATACATATGAGGTCGCAGAGACCAAAGTGTCACAAGTGATCGATTTTGCACGGCAGAACCAGCACCCCCTGCAGTGCACCATGGAAAAAGATTAACGGAAGGCGCGGATGCCCATGTTATCCCGCAGTCTCGAAAAGACCCTCCGCCGAGCCCTTGCCTTAGCAAATGCCCGGCAGCATGAATACGCAACCCTCGAGCACCTGCTCATGGCGTTGAGCGATGACGAAGATGCTGCGGCGGTTCTTCGCGCCTGCGCCGTCGACGTCGATCGTCTTCGCGCCAGCTTGACCGACTTTCTCGACCATGAATTGACCAGCTTGGCCGTCGAAGGGGTCGTCGATGCCAAACCGACGGCCGGATTCCAGCGGGTCATTCAGCGGGCGGCCATCCATGTGCAGAGCTCGGGGCGCAATGAGGTAACGGGTGCCAACGTGCTTGTCGCGTTGTTTTCCGAACGGGAATCGAATGCGGTCTATTTTCTGCAAGAGCAGAACATGTCACGGCTCGATGCGGTCAACTATATCAGCCATGGGATCGCCAAGCGCGCGGGCTTGACCGAAACCAAGCGGGTTCGCGGAAGCGAGGAAACCGGCGAGGAAAAACGCACGCCGCAAAATGGCGAGGCCTTGACTGCCTACTGCGTCGATCTGAACGACAAGGCCGAGCAAGGCAAGATCGATATCCTTATCGGTCGTGATGCCGAAATCGAGCGGACGATTCAAATCCTTTGCCGGCGGTCGAAGAACAATCCTCTGTTCGTTGGTGATCCCGGCGTCGGCAAGACCGCGATTGCCGAAGGCTTGGCGCTTCGCATCCTGAACAAAGAGGTGCCCGAGGTTCTCGAAACGGCCATTATCTACCAGCTCGATATGGGATCGCTGCTCGCGGGCACACGGTATAGAGGTGATTTCGAGGAACGCCTGAAAGCGGTATTGGCGGAGCTCGAATCCGACGAGCGTGCCGTTCTGTTCATCGACGAAATTCATACCGTTATCGGCGCAGGCGCCACGAGCGGGGGCTCGCTCGATGCCTCCAATCTGCTGAAGCCTGCTTTGCAGAGCGGGGCGCTTCGATGTATCGGCTCGACCACCTACAAGGAATATCGAAATTATTTCGAAAAGGATCGGGCGCTCGTTCGCAGGTTCCAGAAGATCGATATAAGCGAGCCTTCCAGCGATGAAGCGATCAAGATTCTGCTCGGCCTGAAGCCGAGCTTCGAGACCCATCATCAGGTTCAGTATTCGGACAGCGCTATTCGCGCGGCCGTCGAACTGTCGACCCGCTATATCCATGATCGCCGGCTCCCGGACAAGGCCATCGACGTGATCGATGAGGTCGGTGCGGCGCAAATGCTGAAGCCGATCGAGAAACGGAAGAAGAAGCTTGGCGCCAAGGATGTCGAAGAAATCGTCTCCAAAATGGCGCGTGTTCCCATCAAGCATGTCAATGCCCGTGACAAGGAAGCGCTCCGTAATCTTGACGTAGAGCTCAAGTCGGTCGTTTTCGGTCAAGACAACGCCATCGAGGCGCTGGCAAGCGCGATCAAGCTCTCGCGGGCTGGTTTGCGGGATCCGCAAAAGCCGATCGGCTCTTATCTCTTCTCCGGCCCGACAGGCGTCGGCAAGACCGAGGTGGCTCGCCAGCTGTCCAAGGTGATGGGAATCGAGCTGGTTCGTTTCGATATGTCGGAATATATGGAACGGCATGCCGTGTCGCGCTTGATTGGCGCCCCTCCCGGTTATGTCGGTTTCGATCAGGGCGGGCTCCTCACCGACGCGATCGATCAGCAACCCCACGCCGTGTTGCTGCTCGATGAAATCGAGAAGGCTCATCCCGACGTTTTCAATATCCTTCTTCAGGTGATGGACTACGGCAAGCTGACCGACAACAACGGCAAAACTGTCGATTTTCGCAACATCATCCTGATCATGACCACCAATGCCGGTGCCTCGGATATGAACAAGCCGGCTATGGGCTTTGGCCGTGATGCGAGGGAAGGCGAGGATACCGAAGCGATCAATCGACTGTTTACGCCGGAATTCCGCAATCGATTGGACGCCGTTGTACCGTTCAGTGGCTTGACTCGCGAAATCCTGGAAAATGTGGTCAAGAAGTTCGTTCAGGAACTGGCCGCGCAACTCGCTGACCGCCGTGTCCATTTGGAATTGGACGACAAGGCGTTGAATTGGCTTTGCGAGAAAGGTCACGATCCGCTCTACGGGGCCCGTCCTCTATCGCGGATCATCCAGGAGCACATCAAACGGCCTCTGGCGGAAGAGCTGCTGTTCGGCAAGCTGGCAAAGGGCGGCAAAGTTGTTGTTACGATGGTGGATGGCGAACTCGCCTTCGACTGTACACCAAACAACTCACCAGCTCTCCTGCCCTCCCCAGGCAATGAAGCCAGTGATTTGCCACCGGACGACGATGGCTCGGATGGTCAGGAGGACCAATTCCTTCCCGAGCCCGAGCCGGTCGCTTAGACGCTGCCCTGAATGTTGCCTTAGTGTATCGACCAAGCCGGCCGTCAGTCTGTTTGCTTGAGCGGATGCAGACCAGTGATCTGGCGTCCTACTAACAGAATCTTGTGAATGTGTCGGTGCGCCAAATGAATGACGAGGGCAAGCGAGGCGCCAAGGACAGGGCGCAGCTTTCCTTCAATCCAGAGGCAATGAATTTTTCGGAGTGAGGCACGATGCAAGCTACGCGCCGTGCTTCATTCCCGCAATGAGCGTTTTCCGCATCACGCAACGCCAATCTGCAGCCCATTGCACCAATGACGGACGGTTAAAAGTTTTCCAGATCTCGGAAGGTTCAGCTTGCGAAAACGGAAGGCCTAACGCCCTATAGGTATCAGATCACCTATTGGCCTTTTGACCTTCAGATTCGGCTCATCTGAAAACGGGTTCGGACGCCCTGCAGGACTTCGCTGAACTCGTTGTAGATCTCCTGGCGAACGGCTTTGGAGATCTGATCGCCCTGTGCCCTCTCGGGGTGATAAAGGTTGACGAACTCTTTTTGGATCGTCTTCAGAACGGCTGAACCCTGTTCCTCGTCCTGCTTCAATTGCAGCAGCTTATTGTTAAGATTCTTGTTGTCGGCGTCCAGCTTCTCAAGGCAGTCATGAGCCGATTTCAGGCTGGTGGTGACGGTCCTGAGCTTCGATTTGCAATCTTCAACAACTGCCGCCAACTCTTTGTTCTGATGACGGTATTCGCTCATTTTCCTGCGATGCAGCGTCAACTTTTGCTCGTATTCCATCTCAAGCGTCTGGAGTTTTTTCTCCAGGATCCGCACACGCTTTTGATCCTGGATCTCCATCTTGATCAGATTGTCATCGGCGCTATCTGTTTCTTTAATCGTATTTGAGATTATTTTCTTGTTACTTGCCGACATCTCTTCTTGATCGCTGCGAATGATCCGCCTGATGCTCTTAAGGATATCATCCATGGATGGCTCGTGCGCAGCGGTCATCTTTTGCCCATTCATGTTTGTCTGGAGTTTCCACAAGCAGGCAATGACATTAGCGACAAGAAAACCGTTTTGAAAGCCCCGGAAGCGGATTATGCACAAATTTATCCGCAGCCCTCTGACAGGATCTGCTGCTGGTATTTTAGGTTGTTTTTCATATCTTTATTATAACAATTTAACGTTGATTTCGTCAAAGATGCCCTCTGTGATTATGTCCCTGCAACACTGCCCCAAAATACGCCTGTCAAGCATGGACTGCCTCAAAATATTCGCCTATGCGAAACGAATCTCCAGCGTTTTTTTGAGACAAAGATCAGTGTGCTCGAAGGCGTAGCCACAACGAAGAAACGGCTCATTCTGCAGAGGGAGGAGGCATCGACAAATCAACCCAGAGGGAACAGCTAAGAATATATACTTGCGTTTTACTTTTGGATTTGAGAAAGACACTGCCAAGTACAGTGTTAAGGGAGATCAATGCGGAAGCCCATAAGCGTGGGCATCGGAGCCGTTGCCATAGCTGCCCTGGCATTCATGGCTTGGTCTTGGGGTTACGTCTCGACCACGCCTGGCGATCTGTTGGATCAGGATCAGGTTGCTTTTGGCGGTCGCGTCTATGGGCGTATCTGCGCTCAATGTCACGGGGCCAATCTTGCCGGACAGCTCGGTTGGCGGCAGCCTTTGAAAGACGGCACACGGTTGGCGCCTGCGCACGATCGGAGCGGCAGGACCTGGCGTCGGCCGGATGAGACCCTCTTCGATGTGGTCAAATATGGCGGTGACTATCTGAAGCCGGATGGTGGTCTGAGCCGGATGCCGGCGTTCGACAAGAAATTGACGGATGATGAAATCTGGTCGGTCATTGCCTTTATCAAGAGCAACTGGCCATCGAAACTCCAGCAAGCCCAGCAAAGTGCCGGTTCATGATGGAGCATTTTTCCAAACAAAGGCGGTCGTACCGCTAGGGCCGGAGAATCAGCTTGTTGCCGCTGCGCTCGAAGCTGGTTAGGCGGTCGAGGAAGTTCATGCCGAGCAGAGACTGGTCTAGTCCGTCCCGGTGAACAGTCGCCGCCACATCCGTTGCCCGGATGCCGCCGAGGTCGATGTCCCCCAGTCTCACTCTGGCGACCAGGGTTCGTCCATTGGCCGTGCTGACGACCTGATCATAGTCGAGGGTAGCGAGGTCAAAACCGATACGCTCGGCATCAGCCGGCGCCAGCGCTGTTGTCGTGGCCCCGGTATCCACCAAAAGCCGGACATTGACACCGTCGATCCTGGCATCGGCATGAAAATGCCCGTCCTGCGACGCTCTGAGCTCGACCGCTCCCTCGCCGTTGATCAGCGGCTGTGAGGGCAGAAGCTCACCGACCATGCGGTTGACGATTGCGCCCGCATCGTCGCGAAAGCTGTAGGCAAGAACCAGGGCGAGGGCGACGCCGACCCAGGCAAGACCATATTTCAGCGCAACACCCGCTCGCCCCCGAAAGCTGACCGCAATGCTGCTGCCGACCAAAATCAGGAGCAAAACCTTGTAGGTCAGGTTCATCTGATCGTCGGTATCGCTTAAAACGCCCGGGAAAAAGGCGTTCAGAACGGCGATCAACCCCACCACCACGACCAAGGCTGCAATGAACCAAATCAACGTCTTGCTCCTGCTTCCGGCATGACAGGCGCTTCCTGATCGAGATTTGATGCAGCGCCAGGTTGTTCTATCATGCTAGAGCATATCCCTGACAGGTCGATCCAGCCCTCTCCCCCGCCCAACCACCCGCAGGATCCCGACCATATCGGGTGGTTGGGCGGGGGAGAGGGCTGGCACCGCGCAAACCTCAACCGGAAACGCTCTAGCAGCTCGATCGGTGATATGCCGGTCATCATGGATCCCTGGAAGCCCTTTCTTTTCCTGGTCGTTTCCGGGGAAGGTTTTTCTCGTCTTTCCATAAGTATGATCAAACTCTGCCAATCCAACCCACCCGTCATTGAAAACGGCATGGGAGCAGGCCACGTCTTAGGAAGCTGAACAACGCCGTTGGGGAAAAGCCAATGCGACTGATTTCATGGATCGCCTCGTTTCTCGCCGTACTCGCTCTTCCGGCTCTTGCTGCCGAGCCCGGACCGCTTGTGGACGTTGCTTGGGTCAAGGCAAACGCGGATCGCGATGACGTCGTCCTGCTCGACATTCGCAACAAGATCGACGGGGGATCTGCCAAGACCTTTGCCGCCGGTCATATCCCGGGCGCGGTTTATAGCAACTATCTCGAAGCCGGCTGGCGCACCAAGGTCGATGGCGTGATCGGCCAGACGCCCAGTGCCGAGCAGTTGGAGCAGTTGATCGGCGGCCTCGGCATCGACAACGACACCACGGTCGTCGTGATTCCGGCAGGCGTCAGCTCCACCGATTTCGGCAGTGCTTCCAGAATCTATTGGACGTTCAACTATGCCGGCCACGACAAGGTGGCGATCCTCGATGGCGGCTATCGTGCCTGGACGGCGGATCGTGACAATCCAATCGAGACCGGAGCACTGACGTCACCTGCACCTAGGGTCTTCACCGTAACGCTTCGGCCGGAGCTGCTGGTGGATAGCGCCGCCGTCGAGGCGTCTTTGGACAGTGACGGTACCGTCCTGCTGGACGGACGTCCCGATCAGCAGTTCAAAGGCAAAGCCAAGCATGACGCTGCCAAAGTTCCCGGTCATATTCCGGGTGCCACGCAGTTCAATCAAGCCCTGACCTTCGATGAGAAAACCGGAAAGCTCATCGACCTCGCCAAGCTAGAAACGCTGCTGCCGGCGGGGCTCAAGGATGATGACAAGGAGGTCTTGAGCTACTGCAACACAGGCCATTGGGCGTCGGTCAACTGGTTCGTTCTGAGCGAGATGATGGGCAGGAAAAACGTCAAGCTTTATGACGGTTCGATGGTCGATTGGACCCAGGACCCCGATCGGCCCGTCAGCAATTAGAACTTTCCACATGATGCTCACGCTTGGGGAGGCCTTGGGGGCCTCCCTTTGCATTTACCGGATAGCCCGCGCCAGCTACAGTCGCGTTTGAAGTTAACTTGGGAGAGGGCAGCTTATGGATGCCAAAGCTATCTTGGATGTTTTGATGCAAAGCGGCATGGGCCGCAGCCAGCAGCGGCTGGAGCGCACCGCCGGTGGTGGCAACCCGCTGCTTGAAGCGGCGGTTTCCATGCTTGGAGGCGGTGGCAGCAGCAGTGGCGGTGCGGGGGCCCTTGGCGGGCTGCTCTCGAATGCGCTGGGCGGCGGTGGAAGCAGTGGAGGGGGCGGTGGCGCGCTTGGCAATGTGCTGGGCTCGCTCCTCGGCGGTGGTGGTGCCAGCGGCGGGGGCGGCGGTCTCGGTGGCGGCTTGATCGGCAGCCTTGCCAAGGCGGCTCTCTCGCAAATGACCAGCGGCGGCGGTCAGGCCGCATCCGGTGGCGGATTCGATCTCTCGCAATTTTCAGCCGGTCAGGTGGAGAGCCGGCGGGACGAGAATGATCGCGCCCAGGTTATGATTCGCGCCATGCTGTCCGCCGCCAAGGCGGATGGCCAGATCGATGCCGGCGAGCAGCAGCGCATTCTCGGCAAGCTGAACGACGCCGGCGCCGACCAGGAAATGCGCCAATTCGTCCAGAATGAGCTGAGCCAGCCGGTCGATATCGAAGGCCTTGCCGCTGAAGTGGACTCGCCGCATATGGCGACCGAGGTTTACACCGCCTCGCTGTTCGCCATCGATATCGATACGCCGGGCGAGCAGGCCTATATGAGCAAGCTCGCAAACCGTTTGGGCCTGCCCGCGAGCCTGGTTCAGCAACTCCATGACAGCCTCGAAGTCAAAGGCGCCTGAGGGGGAGCGGCTGGTGGTGCGAAAAACGCGATAGCCGGCCAATGTTGTCCTGAACTGCTCCTGAAAGCTCAGGAATGATGGCAAAGCAAACGAGCGGTAGTCCTTCTGCCGCTCGTTTTTTTCGTCACGGAAATCGCTCGGTCATGCCGTCTGAAACGGGTCATGGCGGAACTCGGTCATGACAATGCCGTGATCCGTCGGCCATAGCCGTGGCGGGTTCTCGCGGTTCCGTTTGTGCGGAAGTTGCAGATGATCGTTCAACACGATGGTTTCGACGAAGCTCCAGACGCGGTTGGGCGAGTGGTCGTAGAACTCCTCCGACACCAGGATATGATCCAGGGTTTCCAAACGGTTCTCATAGATATGGGTGAACATCGTATGCCGCTGGCTTCGATATTGCTGAAGCTGTTCGACGCTGTAGAGCCCGAGGTCCGCACGCCTGCCACTAACCTGTCTCGATGCGTTGATCACCTTGTAACGCGGATCGCCGGTCAGGATCGAGGTCGAGACGCTTAGCGTGTTGTTGTTGAGATCGCCGATCACTGCATGCGGGACCCGATTGCTCAACATTGTCTTGTTCAGGATCACGCGAAGGGCTGCCGCTTCCGCCGTTCTTCGGATCGAAGCGAGCGCCGAGCCGATGGCTGCCTGGTGCGTGCGCACGTCGTCCTGGCGGAGTTCGGCAGCATCGAGCACGGTCGGCCGCTTGGATTTCAGATGGCTGACGAACAGCCGGACCGGCGGCGCATCCCTTGGTGACAGCGGCTTCACCATGACGTCGAGCACGGGCCTCGAAAACCCCCGGATGTTGACCGAGACCTGCTCGATCGTGAAGCGCTTCTTCAGGACCAACTCATCCGGGAAATCCTCGATCCACCAGGCATCGTCGTCGGATGACCGGCCCTCGAACTGGATCATGCCCTTCCTTGCGGCAAGAGCGACCTGCGGCCGACCCATACCCGGCGCATCCCGCGCGATGAATTCGTAGTCGTCAAGCATACCCGCTTCGGCAAAGGCATCCTCGATGGCCTTGGCCGCCCAGAGTTCCTGGAAGCCGTAGACATCGGCGCGGGTCGCCTGGAGCATCAGGGCCAGGAAGCGGAGCTTGCCCTGATATTCGGCCTTCAGGAGGGGGGTGCTGTTCGGATAGGTCTTGCGGCGCGGAAGCTGGAGATTATAGAGATTGACCGTCGCAATGCGCAATTTCGAAGCCATCATGAACCCTTCGAGATTGAAAATGTGAAGGGCACTCTATAGCCGTCAAATAGGGAATGTGAAATGTCCACGGCATTTGAGGCACACTTCCGTCACTAGGATAGACGGAATGCAGCCAAGCGTGGCGGGGTCATGATTGGGGGCTGCATTCGGGAAATTAATGCCGCCGTCATACGACCTAGAATTTACCGAATTTCATGTAGGCTTCCTGCGGATCGACACCGGCCAGAATGGCGGTGCGGACCTTATTTTCGGTTGCGATGGCCTGTTCGGCAGACGTGATGATCTCATCGGCCCGGTCCTTGGGGATGATGACCATGCCGTCCCTGTCACCGAGCACCAGGTCGCCTGCATGGATGGTGACATCGCCGATCACGATCGGCTCTTCATAGCTGTCCGGCAGCCAATAGCCTACGACGTCGAGCGGCGTGTGATAGCGATACCAGACGGGAAACTCGAGATCGATGATGAAATTCACATCGCGGCAGCCGCCGTCGACCACATAGCCGCGCACGCCCTTGCGTTTCAATGTTTCGGCGGAAAGTTCGCCCATATGGGCAATGACCCGATCATTCGGCTGGCAGATCAGCACGGTGTCGGGCTTGGCCTTGGACAGCAGCCCAGTCCACTCGAAAAGCGTGGTGTGGGCATCGGCTGTGGTGTCTACTTTGCCGCTGACCGTCGAAACGATGCCGGCGAGCGTTTTCTCCGGAAAAAGAGGGCGAATCTCCGGCGGCAGGGTGAAGTTCGAGAGCCCCATGTCACGCATGACATCATGGACGACGCCGGTATAGACATTTTCCAGCCGCGTTACCAATGTCATCGAAGCCTCCCGCAAAGCTCATCCCCGATGTGACTACGATAGGGAGAGAGCCCCGGGCTTGTCCAGAGACATCGCCTGGTCAGGCTATGGGCTGTCAGCAGACATTTGCAGTGTCGGACAAAGGAAGCGCAGAGCCGGTGCGGCTCGATCTGATCTACAACACGCCGCCTTCTTTTTGTCCGCGAGGGTTGAATTCATGCCTCGAGGCAACAGTTGCGTCGTCTAGCCCGCTGAGCAGGCGCTGGTAGGGCTGTCCCGACCATGCAGGATGCAGGCTCGGCCGACCGCCGAGTCCCGGCAAGCCGGAGCGTATTTCCCGCATCGTTCCCGGCATGTCTGCAGACCCGCTCGTTGCTCGATCTCGATCCTGTTCCATGATGCCTGTCATTACCTCTAGCCTTGACCGCGCGACCAATATTGCCACGCTGGAAAGTGCGCTGAATTACGCCCCCATCGCCAGAGCGTCAAGGCGCTGTCTTCCGCCTCAGCACCATGATTCCATGATGGTTAACAAATCGTTAGCGCCAGCGACAAATCTGCAACAGCCATGGTGACGATCTCAGCAAAGCCGATCGACGGAGAACCCTTGTGCCGCTTGATCGTGAGGACCATGGCCATGAAAAAAGAAGGGACAGGCTGGCTCAGGTCTTGAGGACATTGACAACCTTTATCGCCAGCCAATCAATCAGAACGCTCTTCTAACACTCCCTACCGGTCCGGTCCTTTTGACCCTGGCCAGAACGGCTTTGTTCCTTTTGAGAATCGGACCCTTGCAACGCTGCCATCCATCGATTCTCGGTCTTGGCATTCTTTGAATATAAGTCATCAGAGTCTTGAAAACTGTGATCTTTATCACCCCCGGCGTTATTTCTGCGCACAGGCCAACACAGTCGCGTGATCGGGCGGGTGGCGTAGCTACAGCGATTGGCGCGGGCAAGACAATTGGCGTCATCATGGCGAAAGGGTGTTTGGCGCTAAACCCTGCCGCCTTGCTGATCGCCGTTCAGCGCGATCATATTGCAGGCAAGCTTGGCATAGCCCATGGCATCATCCAGTGCTTCGTGGTTATGGATGAAGTCGTCATCGAACCAGGCTTTCGGCATATGTCTGGTCTTGGCCTTGGTTACCGGGCAGTTCATCATTGCGGCGGCAAAGGACGGCAGGTCGAGGGATCGGCGCTCGAAGGGATCCTCACCTGCGAATTCCCAAAGATACCAGGCGATAAACGGGTAGTCGAACGCAACAGGGTGGGCAACGAAGACCGGATCGCCCGGCAGGCCCTTCAGCCAGGCGGCATAGTCGACGATCGCATTCTTCGGCGGCACCGTGCTGCTCCGGCAGGCCTGCCAGGCATCCTGCTGGGTCCGCCACCAGGCCATGGTCGGCGGGTATTCACCGGCTCCGGGCAGAACGTCCAGATTGCGGGTGAACGTCGAGAGGATCGATTTATCCGGGGTGAAAGCCACGGAGCCGAAGCTCAACATCGAATGATGTCCCGGACTCGGACCGTTGGTCTCGATGTCGGTGGCGACATAGATCTCGCTCATCAGGTCGGCCCTCTCCATGAAAATCCGAAAGCCTGGACGATAGAACGGCTCGCTCCCTGCCGCTGCCCGCAAGGCTCCGGCACCCAGACCTCCTGTCCCAGAAAAACGCGGCACCATAGGAGGAGGTTGGGGCGGATTGCAATCTGGAGCAGGCCTGCCCCTTGGTGATCCGGCCTTTTCGGCCTAGATTCTTCAATGAACGCGCATTTTTTCCAAAGCAGCGAGGCTGGATTACCATGCTCACCAACGAGGGTATCGCCCGGACATCCGAGGCCGTTCTGGAGCCGATCCGGGCTCTTGTGGGCGAGCGTCTGTCCACTTCTCTTCCCATTCGTCAGCAGCATGGCGATGATCAGACCTACCACGAGGGCTCGCCGCCCGATGCGGTCGTGTTCGCGACGTCGACCGAAGAGGTTCAGAACGTCGTCAAGCTTTGCTGTGCCCACCGTGTTCCCGTCATCCCCTATGGAACCGGGACGTCGCTCGAAGGTCACATTACCGCCCTTCGAGGCGGCATCACCCTCGATCTCTCGAACATGGATCAGGTCCTCGAGGTCAATCCCGAAGATCTGGACTGCCGCGTGCAGGCAGGCGTGACTCGGAAGATGCTGAACAGCCATCTCCGTGACACCGGGCTGTTTTTTCCGGTCGATCCCGGCGCCGATGCCAGCATCGGCGGCATGACCGCCACCCGCGCATCCGGCACTAATGCGGTGCGTTACGGAACCATGCGCGAAAACGTCCTCGGCCTGACGGTGGTTACGGCCGACGGCAGCATCATCAAGACCGGCGGCCGGTCGCGAAAATCTTCCGCCGGCTACGACCTCACCCGCCTCTTCGTCGGCTCCGAGGGAACCCTTGGGGTCATCACCGAAATCGGCCTTCGGCTCTACGGCGTGCCGGAAGCGATTTCATCCGCAGTTTGCACGTTTCCCACCGTCGACGATGCCGTCAACGCGGTCATTCAGACCATTCAGATGGGCGTGCCGGTGGCGCGTATCGAGCTTTTGGACGCGCTGCAGATGAAGGCCTGCATCGGCTATTCGAAGCTCGAAGGCTATCGGGAAGCGCCGACGCTGTTTTTCGAATTTCACGGCAGCGACAGTGGGGTCGAGGAACAGGCATCCACGGTCGGCGAGATTGCCACCGAGTTCGGGGGCGACAATTTCCAGTGGGCAACCAAAGCCGAGGATCGCAACAAGCTCTGGGAGGCTCGCCATAATGCGTTCTACGCGGTTCTTGCGACATGGCCCGGACGCTCCGCCGTCGTGACCGATGTCTGCGTGCCGATCTCCAACCTCGCCGAATGCATCGAGGCGACCAGGCGGGATCTCGAGGACAGCAAGCTGATCTCGCCCATGGTCGGCCATGTCGGCGACGGTAATTTCCACCTCTCGATCATGGTGGACATGGCCGACCCCGATGAGCTGAAGCGGGCCAAGGCGCTGAGTCAGAGGATGGTGGAGCAGGCCCTCGCCCTCGGCGGCACCTGCACCGGCGAGCACGGCGTCGGCATGGGCAAGATGCGCTATCTGGAAGCCGAGCACGGCGAAGCGATGGCCGCCATGCGCTCGCTAAAAAAAGCCTTCGATCCCGACAACATCATGAACCCCGGCAAAATCGTCCAGATCTAGGTGGAATGTCCACACCATTGAATACCATCAATCCTGGCCGCGCTTGAGGGAATCAAATGATGTGCTCGTTCTGCGGTGCATTTTCCGATCAAAAGGAACCAGCCCTCTCCCCCTCCCAGCCACCCGATATGGTCGGGATCCTGCAGGTGGTTGGGAGGGGGAGAGGGCTGGTGGTGACGTCACAAGAGCGAAAAGCGCTCTAGGGAATCAGGTCCGGAAATTCGTGGTGGCCGTTCCGGTCGAGCGTCAGGCGCTCGATATCGACGATGGCGGAAAGAGGCAGATCGCCGTAGAGATGAGGAAAGAGCTTGCCGCCTCTTGACGGCTCATATTTCAGATCGCCGGCAATCCGGGTCGTTCGAACGCTGACCAGGAGCAGGTCCTGCTGGCCGGCAAAATGCTTGGTAGCCGTCTCCCTTACCTGCTCTACGGTCGAAAAATGAATGTAGCCATCGGCAAGGTCGACCGGAGCGCCTCTGAAGCTGCCCGTCTTTTCCGCCTCCGCCCACTGTTCTGCCGTGACGATCTTGTAGATGATCTCGTTGCCTTCGGGTGCCATGGCTGATCCCATCATTCGGTCGCGGCTATTCGGCTAGTGGTATGACCACGTCACTTGGTTCCCTCTGCCACTGCCAAAATCGACGGTATGCAGCCATTTTCTGAGGATGCCGAAGGAATCTTCTGTTCCGGCCATGCCACTAGACGAGAGCAGGGAGGAAAACTCGAATGTCCCGCTATTTCGGTCCGAGCATCTTTTCCGGACGAACGAACTCGTCGAACTCATCCGCGGTCAGCAGGCCGAGCGAGAGGGCGGATTCCTTCAGTGTCGTTCCTTCGGCATGGGCCTTTTTCGCGACCTTGGCGGCGTTGTCATAGCCGATCTTCGGGTTGAGTGCCGTCACCAGCATCAGGGATTCGTGCAGAAGGCTATCGATGCGTTCGACATTCGCCTCGAGGCCGGCAACGCAATTGTCGGTGAAGCTGACCGCACCGTCGCCGAGCAGGCGGATGGACTGCAGCACATTATGGATCATCACCGGCTTGAACACGTTCAGCTCGAAATGCCCGTTCGATCCGGCGACCGTCACCGCCATGTGGTTGCCCATCACCTGGGCGCAAAGCATGGTCATGGCTTCGCATTGGGTGGGGTTCACCTTGCCCGGCATGATCGAGGAGCCCGGCTCGTTCTCCGGCAGGGACAGCTCGCCGAGGCCGCAGCGCGGCCCGGAGCCGAGAAGGCGGATGTCGTTCGCGATCTTCATGCAGCTCACCGCCAGCACGTTGAGGGCGCCGGAGACTTCGACCAGCGCATCATGGGCCGCGAGTGCTTCGAACTTGTTCGGCGCGGTCACGAACGGAAGCCCGGTGATCTTGGCAACTTCGGCTGCAAATTTTTCGGCGAATCCCGGCGCAGCGTTCAAGCCGGTGCCGACCGCCGTGCCGCCTTGCGCGAGCTCGGCTAGCCTGGGCAAGGTTGTCTTGACCCGCTCGATGCCATAGGCGATCTGCTGGACATAGCCTGAGAACTCATTGCCGAGCGTGAGCGGTGTCGCATCCTGCAGATGGGTTCGACCGATCTTGATGATGTCGGCGAAGGCATCCGATTTGGCCTGCAAGGCCGCTTTCAATTGCTCCAGAGCCGGCAGCAGACGGCTGTGCACTTCCTCCATGGCAGCGATCGACATCGCGGTAGGAAAAGTGTCGTTCGAGGATTGGCCGCGATTGACGTGGTCGTTGGGGTGGACCGGCGTCTTGCTGCCCATCTCGCCGCCGAGGATCTCGATCGCCCTATTCGAGATCACCTCGTTCGCGTTCATATTGCTCTGGGTTCCGGAGCCGGTCTGCCAGACCACCAGTGGAAAATGATCGAGCAGCCGCCCCTCGACCACTTCACCCGCCGCCTGATCAATCGCTTCAGCCAAGTTGTCATCGAGCACACCGAGGGTCCGATTCACACGGGCGGCAGCCTGTTTGACGATGCCGAGCGCGCGCACCATCGCCGGTGGCATGGTTTCCGAGCTGATCTTGAAATTCTGCAGGCTTCGCTGGGTCTGCGCGCCCCAGTAACGATCGGCAGGTACATTAACCGGACCGAACGTATCGCTCTCGACGCGGACTGGCTGATTTTCTGACATGATGACTTCCGATTGGGCTGATGAAGGCTGCACATGCGCATGAATGCCACCCCTGGATCAGATGTCAATCCGAAGTGGTATGACCACGACATCAGCTTGCCGCATACAAGTTGCTGAGAGCTACACAGCTCAATAAGTCTAGGTGAGTGAAAGCGGGGCCGAATCTAAAATGGGACACCATCCAAAAATGACGTTGTCGTGCATCAGTGAGCGTCGTATGCCTAGGCCAAGGGAGAAGCGTCTCTCAATCTAGAGAAGAGAGACGACGACCATGAAAAGGCTCATCTGTGCCGCATTCGCGATATTGACTCTGTCAGCATGTGCCAAACCCGTTGAAATGATAAACCGCGAAACTGGGCAAATCATAACTTGCAAGGGCAGCACGGCCGCTGCGATATTCGGTGGAGCAATCGGCCATCGCATCAGCCGCAACGACTGCCTTGCAAAAATGAGAGAGGCCGGTTTTGCGCGCCATAGCGCTGTCCTGGAGAAGCATCACAAGATCATGAAGGAGGCTCGGCCGAAAAACCGCGCCAATCCTGATAATGGAGCACGGCCCTAGCTTGCCTCGCAACAAAGGGCGAGTTCAGGATTTCTTTCGGAACTGGTCCAGCGTGACCACCTCGGCACCGTCGCCTTCCTTGGCCGGTTTCTTGGGCTGGTCGCTTGCCGCCTGATCGCTCTCGGCCACCGGCATTTCCATCACATCGCCAGGTTCTTCCTGCGCGTCCTCGGCATCAGCCTCTTCTTCTTCTTCTCCGCTATCACGATCGGTCAGATTGAACTGCAGGCCGAACTCGACGCTCGGGTCGGCAAAAACCGTGATCGCTTCAAAGGGAATTTCCAGTCGTTGGGAGACATTGTTGAAACTCAGCGTAACCCCGAAACCCTGTTCGCTGACCTCGAGCCCCCAGAATTCGTGTTGGAGCACAATCGTCATCTCGGAAGGATAGCGTTCCTTCAACTCGTCTTCGATATTGACGCCGGGATAGTCGGTCCTGAACGTGACATAGATATTGTGCCGACCCGGGAGCCCATGCTCGGCAACGAGCTTCAACGTGTCCCGCACCACATATCGAAGCGCGTTCTCGACAAGTTTTGGATAATCGATGGTCTGATTGGACATTCGGAGGTTGCGCTCTGAAAGTTCGACGGATGAGCCTGACACGGAGAGTAGAATGTTAGTGCTTGTGGTACGAACGGTCTAGTCTTGCGTCTCGGCGACCCGTCATTTTCGCTGCAATAGCGCCGTTTTGCCGGCCTCGATCATCCATGCTGATGACAAGAATCCGCCCATCCAGGGTCAAAACCCCAGATCGGAAGGCAGCGTCTTCAGAAATCGTGCTGGTGGATTAGTGGGGGGCTTCTGTTGCCCGGTGCCCCCCGGACCGCGCTAGTTCACGCTACTTACGCAGCGAGAGCAGCAGGAGCCATACGATTGTCGTTGGCATCTATAAGAATAGCCCGATAACGGCGGTACAATGCCGGGCAAAAACTATCCCTTTACTACGCGCGTCGAGCCTGTTTCGCCCCCATAAGTGCCTGTTTCCTCATCAGGATAACCGGCAGGTTTGGTGGAGGCGCCGGGTACTGCCCCCGGGTCCGCTACGCCTATTCCGGAGAGCGTTTATCGCCATAGTCGGCAAGCCGACAAACCCAATATAGTCAATCCGGGCCGCGTTTTAAAGGATTACCGACGGTCAATCGGTTTTTCATCCGCATCTGCCGGAACGCGTAGCACCAATCGGATCAGCACTTGACCGCCCCACTCCCCCTCCCAACACATCCGACTGTGTGTTGGGCCAATACTGGGTGGTTGGGAGGGGGAGTGGGGCGGAACAGGTCAACATCCAGGGCAAATGGCGTGAGTTTCCGGAGTGAAAGTCAACCTTACGCCACCAGCCTTCCGGTGCGCGAAAATGTGCTTGCCAGGTATTGCAGGATATCGACGCGGCTGACGATTCCCACCAGCTTCTTTTGCCGAACGATGGGCAGCCGCTTGATCCGCGACTTCGCCAGCAATTCGATCAGGCGTGTAAGGGGCTCATGCTCCGAGGCCATCAGGATATCCTTGGTCATGACGTCGCCGACCGTGCAAGCGAGCTTGCCGAACAAGCCATCCGTGTCCGGCTGTGAGCCCGTCAGCAGGACGAGCCATCTTGATCGGTGGGGCTGGTGATTGGTTTCGGCCGAGCGGATGAGATCCCCTTCGCTGACAATGCCAAGCAGATAGTTATTGTCATCCACGACCGGCAAGGCGCTGACCCGGCTCTTCAAGAAAAGAGCGGCAACCTCGGCAACAGGCTGGTCGGGGGTGATGCTGATGACGTTTTTGGTCATCAAATCGGCAGCGGTGATCATGTCGAGACCATTGGTTTTGGAAAAGATCCCGAATTCTCGCCAATCTTGGTTAAGAAAATGGAAAGAAGGAGCGACAAATTTGCCGCCCCTTCAAAAAACTTCTGATGATGATAGTCGTGATCGGTGCGCGGTCAGGCGGTTGCCGGTGCCCCGAGAACGCTGTGCAAATTCGCCACCACCTGATCATCCAGGCCAAGCTTTTGCGAGAGCTCGCGAAGATAGGCACGCTCGGCAGATGTATCGACCTTGATCGCGAGAAGCGAAGCTGCATAGACCTGGGCCGCGGTCTGCTGATCCGGCACCTGCCTTACCAAACCATCGATATCGAGCGGAGCGGCCGCTTCCTTGGCAATGAAGTCGCGGGTTTCGTCATCCGCACCGGCATCCTTCATCTTGTCCATGATGCGCTCGCGTTCGCGCTGGTCGATCTGCCCGTCCGCTTTGGCGGCTGCTATCATCGCCTTGAGCGCCAGCAACGCTCTGTCCTCCACCAGCGCGGCCTCTTCGGGCGTTGCCGGCGGACGCACGCCGACGGGCAGATCCTGTTCCCGGCTTCCAGCCATCTCTTCAGGGGACATGTCGTCTTTGTTGAGCGCGTTATAGGCGGTAAGGCCGAGGAGCGCCAAGGCAGCGCCGCCGATCCCCCCCTTGATGCCGCCGCCCATCAGCACACCGAGAGCCGCCCCGATGCCGCCGATCATGCGCTTGTCGCCCTGAGCCACCAGCTCCTTGGCTTTCTCAAAGGTATCTTTGGCACCTTCGCCGAGTTTGCTGGTAAGGTCGCTGCGCGCTTGAGCGTCGCCATCAAGCGCGGCGCGGAGCTGCTCGCCGAGCTTACCAATCCCGCCTTCGTTGACGGCATGCTTGATTCGGTCGAACGAGACGCCGGAAAGCCCCTCGCGATTAAGCTGGCGCAGAAGACCATTCAGATCGAACATTCCTAGTTCCTCCCAAGATCGAGACAGGCGTCGGCAGCATGTATTGATGTGCATGTGGCGGGTTTTGGGTCCTGTACAAGGGCTGTCGGCAAAACGGCCAAGGACCATGGCCTCATCGAGGCGGGGACATTATGGTTATTGACTTGGGAGACTTTCCATGACGTGGCGAAAGAGCGTCGCCATGATCGTGCAAGCCGGTTCAATGTCCTGTCCAGGGAGCGCTTTCTATGTCGGATAAGAAAAAACCTCTACGCAGCACGGCCTGGTTCGGGCATCCGGACAAGGATGGTTTTCTCCATCGGAGCTGGATGAAGAACCAGGGTTTCCCGGACGATCTGTTCGACGGCCGCCCGGTGATCGGAATCTGCAACACCTGGTCCGAGCTGACGCCTTGCAATGCCCATCTCCGCGATCTCGCAGAGCGGGTGAAGCGTGGCGTCTACGAGGCCGGCGGCTTTCCCTTGGAGTTTCCCGTTTTTTCCACCGGCGAGAGCAATCTCCGCCCGACTGCGATGCTGTTTCGAAATCTCGCTGCCATGGACGTCGAGGAGGCGATTCGCGGCAACCCTGTCGATGGCGTCGTCCTGATGACCGGGTGCGACAAGACCACGCCGGCGCTTCTCATGGGCGCTGCCAGCTGCGATGTGCCTGCGATCGTCTGCTCCGGCGGACCGATGCTGAACGGCAAATACCGCGGCCAGGATATCGGTTCGGGCACCGATGTCTGGCGCTTTTCCGAAATGGTGCGTGCCGGTGAGATGAGTCTGAAAGAATTCATGGATGCCGAGGCCGGCATGTCGCGCTCGCCCGGTCACTGCATGGTGATGGGCACAGCCTCCACCATGAACTCCATGGCCGAAGCCTTGGGCATGAGCCTGCCAGGCTGTGCCGCCATCCCCGCCGTCGACAGCCGCCGCCGCACCATCTCCCAGCTCACCGGACGGCGCATCGTCGAGATGGTCAAGGAAGATCTCCGCATCTCCAAGGTTCTGCAGCGGGAAAATTTCCTGAACGCCGTGCGCGCCAATGGGGCCCTCGGCGGCTCCACCAACGCCGTGATCCACCTGCTCGCCATCGCCGGACGCCTGCCGGGCACCGACTTCAGCCTGGATGATTGGGATCACTATGGACGCGAGGTGCCGACGCTGGTCGACATCATGCCATCGGGCAAGTATCTGATGGAGGATTATTACTACGCAGGCGGACTGCCGGCGGTCATGCGCACGCTCGGTGAAAACGGGCTTCTCGACAAGGGCGCGATCACCGTCACCGGCCAGAGCATCTGGGACAATGTCAAGGATGCCGACAATTGGAATGCCGAGGTCATCCGCCCGATCGACAACCCGCACACCAAGCATGGAGGCATCGTGATCCTGCGCGGCAATCTCGTGCCTGACGGTGCCGTTATCAAGCCGTCTGCCGCGACGCCGGCGCTGATGCAGCACAAGGGCAGGGCCGTGGTGTTCGAGACCATCGAGGACTACAAGGCCAGGATCGACGACCCGGCGCTCGACGTCGACGAGACCTGCATCCTCGTTCTCAAGAACTGCGGCCCCAAGGGCTATCCGGGCATGGCCGAGGTCGGCAATATGGGCCTGCCCGCCAAAGTGCTGAAGAAGGGCATCACCGACATGGTGCGCGTCTCTGACGCCCGTATGAGCGGCACGGCCTACGGCACGGTGGTCCTCCACTCCTGTCCCGAGGCCGCAGCCGGCGGACCGCTGGCCCTGGTCCAGGACGGCGACATGATCGAGCTGGACGTCGAGAGCCGAAGGCTCCATCTCGACGTGTCCGACGAGGAGCTGGCCAAGCGCAAAGCCAATTGGAAAGCTCCGGAACCCGCCATGACCAGCGGTTACCAGAAGCTCTATGTCGACCATGTGCTCCAAGCCTCGGAAGGCGCCGATCTCGACTTCCTCCAAGGCTGCCGAGGCGCCGCCATCCCCCGCGAATCCCACTAGCAGGCGCGGCCTGCAGCGGGGACTTGGTGTCTGGTTGGAACGCCGGTGTCAGAGCCTTGGCGGGGTAGGGGTATTGTGGACGTGCAACGGTCCGGGTCGACTGCGTTGTCGAGCGCCGACCCGGTCGTGGCTTGAAACGATCGTGAAACGAAACAACCCGCGTGCGTTAATTGACGGGTAATTCCTGACCGGTCTTCTGGCGATAGCTTAGCTCGGCCTGCTGTTTGGCCTGTTGCCCACGTTTGATATTGTCCCGACCGGTCTCGATAAGGCCCTCGCCCTCATTGATCATATCCTGACCACGCTCGACTTGATCACGCCCCTCATCGATCAAGTCGTCGCCCTCGGTCCATTGATCACCGATTGCCGCCAGCTCGACACCTTGCGCGCGGATAGCGTCACCTAGTTTAGGTTCACTGCTGCTGCAACCGGCCAAAACGGACATGGCAGTCATAGACGCAAGAAAAATGCGCGAGTTTCGTTTCATGTCAGTCATTGCCCAGCAACGATAAACAGCATTCATAGCATATTCTCCAAAAGCCCTTCAAAAGAAGAACAGATAAGGTGCAAACAACATCGACGAACAGACTTGAAGTTTGGTCGCGATATCTTCCAGTTCTTCAGAACGAAAATTTTTTATCAACTTGATGGCATTTTAACAGTAAAATTTTGTTACAGATTATGTCGCTATTTATAAGAATTTTTTCGTGATTTTTGATCTCCTTTAGATGGAGCAATCGCGCTGAGCTGAAGCTCTTCAGGGTACCTCGCCTAACGTCAGGCACGCTTGTTCTTTCGTTACCCAATTTCAGGATTAAGGCCCTCAGAGCGGTGACTAGAGCATTTTCCGATCAAACGGAACCAGCCCTCTCCCCCTCCCAACCACCCGATATGGTCGGGATCCTGCGGGTGGTTGGGAGGGGGAGAGGGCTGGGGGTGACTTCATAAGATCGAAAAATGCTCTAGCGTGGGCGGATAAGCGTTCGGTCAAGGTGGCCACGCTCATACATCAGTGCGGAGAACACGGCGCCGATCTGACTGGGTTCCGGTGGCGCGTTGTTGCTGGAGAACAGCAAGAAGATATCGGACAGCTCAACGCTCGCCGCTCCGAATCATTTCCGCCGCCTTCTCCGCGATCATCAGGGTCGGGGAATTGGCGTTGCATGACGTGATAGTCGGCATGATCGAGGCATCGAACCGCACGTCGCCATCGCCGATAGGGGAAAACACGAGGGTGACATATTCTCGCGAAAGGATTTCATCATGACCCTGAGCGGGATGTTTGCACTTACCCGAACGGCAGCTTATTGACGACTACGGGGACGCTTGTGAATGGAGAAACCACCCTCCTTGACTTGTTCAAGCAAAGGCGACCGCTTAGCCTGTCCTCGCAAATCTCAATGCTACCCCAACACCGCCACCCGCAAAATACACTGCGCGATGCTCATATTTGCGCCGTGTATCCAGCTCCTGGATTTTCCGGCCTATGGATGGAAGGTTTCGCGCCACGGAGCCTGGAAAAATGATAACCCGCTCAGGAAAAACCGCTATGCCGAGACCGAAAATTCTCGGAAGTCATCGAAATGGTGGTGCCGGCGAGAGGACTTGAACCCCCAACCTCCCGCTTACAAGGCGGATGCTCTACCAGTTGAGCTACGCCGGCGCTGGTCTCCTGATAGCGTCTTAAGAAGCTTCCTTCGATGAAGCAAGAGGCCACTTTGCAGAATTGTCAATTGGATGCTGATTTTGCCTGATCCGAAGGGTCGATTTCGACGAGCTGGCGGTCGCGCAGGATATAGCCGATTGGCTCGGGAGAGGTGCCGTCGTCCCTGGGCAGGCTGACCCAGATGATCCCCTGGTCTATCTCCTTTACCTTGGCCTCCGCCGGCGGCGGGCTGATGCCGGTGAGGAGCTTGACACTGGCGAGTTCGTAGGTCTCGTCCGCTACCAGATAGCTCATGAGATAGCGGCGAAAAGCGGCTTGATCGGACTGATAGGTCAGGAAGACAACCGCATCGTCCTGTCCATCGTCATTGAGATCCCCGTGGGCGGCGACCTCGATAGCGGGCTCGACTTCCATCCATTCCCCGATGCGCTTCGCATCGGCTTCGACAACAGCCTGAAGGCTTTCCGGATCTGCGGTTTTGGCCTGCCGCACGACCTCCGCTGCAGAGGCGGGAGAAGTGCGTTCCTCCTCTAATACCGGCCCTGCGGCGATCTCCTGAGCATCATCGACATCGCATTGCCAGCCATCCTTCGCCCACTTTTGAAGGATAACGCCTAATCGCCTGGCACAAAAACCAGGGTCATTCTCGGCGCGCCAGAGGCGTTTCCAAGGTTCGCTGCCCTCGTCGGTCGACCAGTAGTTCAACAGGCACGGCTTGCCGCTGTCCGGGTCTTCGACCTCGACCCTGATTCGACGAATATCACTGTCGAGCTTGCAGACCCGGCTATCCATGATGGTGGTGCCGGCAGGAGAAACGGGTTTGCTCCGGCTTGCCTTCCGTTGCATGGAAAATGCCGGCTTCCCCGTACCGCGAACGATGTAGCTGTCCGACGTCTTGCTGCAAACCCAGCCTTCCTGCTCGAGCTCGGCACGTTTCTTCTCCAGGCGCTGGGGGCAATAGGTGCGGTCGTACCGGGCACTATAGAGAACGGCCTTC
The DNA here is from genome assembly GCA_965204405.1 of Geminicoccaceae bacterium. GTDB lineage: Bacteria > Pseudomonadota > Alphaproteobacteria > Geminicoccales > Geminicoccaceae > JANQPX01. Next base: position 936,729 of record CBDBEN010000004.1, on the reverse strand, counting down.
TCGTCCAGGTCGTCCTCGGCAATGACGCTGCAGGGCAGCGTGTGACCTGCCTTCTTGACCTCGATGGCAAGTCGAAGGGCTTGATCTTCGTGGGTGCATTGATACTCGCCTGCCGACAGCGACGTCGATGCGAACACAGCCATGCCCAGGGTCAGACCTGCAACCGAAGAAAATTTCACCATATCTCAACCCCGCCTCGCTCAATGCCAGATCTCCTAGAGATCGAACGGGGTTTTATCACAATCTAAAGGCGATTGCGACTGATGTTGTAAAGCAACCTATGTTTGCACCCGAAGTCGGATTTTACCTCCTCGAAAGCCTGTCTTACGGCAAAAAAAGAGGCGGCTTGCGCCGCCTCTTCCAACTGATTTTGCCTCTTTCGAGGGTGAAGGGTCAGCTATCGCCCTTGATCTGATAGGCCGTTCCCCATCCCCAAGCGCCGGAGCCGAAGCCGCGGGCCACGACCCGTTCGCGATAGATATCGGAGAGAACGTCACCGTCACCGCCGAGGAGTGCCTTGGTCGCGCACATCTCGGCACAAAGCGGCAGCTTGCCTTCGGCCAGACGGTTGCGACCGTACTTGGAGAATTCCTCGGACGACATGCTGTCCTCGGGTCCACCGGCGCAGAAGGTGCATTTGTCCATCTTGCCGCGGGAGCCGTAATTGCCGGCTGACGGAAACTGCGGTGCGCCGAAGGGACAGGCGTAGAAGCAATAGCCGCAGCCGATGCAGAGGTCCTTGGAGTGCAGCACCACGCCCTCGTCGGTCTGGTAGAAGCAGTCCACCGGGCAGACCGCCATGCAGGGCGCATCCGAGCAATGCATGCAGGCCACCGAGATCGAGCGTTCACCGGGCTCGCCGTCATTGATGGTGACCACACGGCGGCGGTTCACGCCCCAGGGCACCTCATGCTCATTTTTACAGGCCGTGACACAGGCATTGCACTCGATGCAGCGCTCGGCGTCACACAGAAACTTCATCCGTGCCATTGTTTAACTCCCTTACGCTGCTTCGATGCGGCAAAGCGTTGTCTTGGATTCCTGCATGTTGGTCACCGAGTCGTAGCCATAGGTGCCAACCGTGTTCGAGGCCTCGCCCAGCACATAGGGATCGGCACCGCTCGGGTATTTGGCGCGCCGGTCCTCGCCCTGGAAATGGCCAGCAAAGTGGAACGGCATGAAGGCGACGCCTCTGCCGACCCTCTCGGTCACCATGGCCATGACCTTGACCTTGGAACCTTCGGGCGAATGTACCCACATCATCTGGCCATCCTTGATGCCGGCAGTATTGGCATCATAGGGGTTGAGCTCGCAGAACATGTCCTGCTGCAGTTCGGCCAGCCAAGGATTGGAGCGGCTCTCGTCACCGCCGCCCTCATATTCCACCAGACGGCCGGAGGTGAGGATGATCGGGAACTCGGTCGAGAAATCATTCTTCTGGATCGAGGCATACCGCGTCGGCAGGCGGTACATCTGACGATCTTCGTAAGTCGGATAATCCTCGACGAGATCACGCCTGGGCGTGTAGAGCGGCTCGCGATGCAGCGGCACCGGATCCGGGAAGTTCCAGACGACGCAACGGGCCTTCGCGTTGCCGAATGGCGCGCAGCCATGCTCGATGGCAACGCGCTGGATGCCGCCGGAAAGATCGGTCTTCCAGTTGGTCTTGTCACCGGCGACCGCTTCGACCGCAGCGCGCTCGTCATCGGTGAGATCGCCGTCCCAGCCAAGCTCCTTCAGCATGGCCATGGTGAACTCGGGATAGCCGTCCTCGATCTCCGAGCCTTCGCTGTAGGAGCCTTCGGCAAGGAGATTGTCGCCGTCCCGCTCGACACCGAAGCGCGCCCGGAAGGTGAGGCCGCCTTCGCCCACAGGCTTGGAGGGATCATAGAGGACCGGCGTGCCGGGATGGCCCATCTCGGCCGTTCCCCAGCATGGCCAGGGCATGCCGTAATATTCACCGTCACAAGGCCCGCCATTCGCAAGCAGCGTTGTCTTGTCGAAGGTGTGCTGGTTTTCCATGTGCTTCTTCAGCCTATCCGGCGACTGGCCGGTATAGCCGATGGTCCACATGCCCTTGTTGATTTCGAGCGTGGTGTCTTCGACCGAGACCACGCCGTTCTCATCGACCGGGATGTTCTTGAACATCTCATCCGCAAAGCCGAGCTTTTGTGCGAACGCATAGATGATATCCTGATCGGGCCGGCTCTCGAAGATCGGATCGACCACCGTTTCCCGCCACTGGATCGAACGGTTGGACGCGGTCACCGAGCCGTAGGTCTCGAACTGGGTGCAGGCCGGCAACAGGTAACAACCATCGGTGCGATCGTGGAGCACGGCGGAGAAGGTCGGGTAGGGATCGACCACCACCAGCAGATCCAGTTTCTCCATGGCCGTCTTCATTTCGGCGAGACGGGTCTGGGAGTTCGGCGCGTGGCCCCAGAAGACCATGGCGCGGACATTGTCCGGCTGGTCCATATTGGCCTTGTCCTCAAGCACGCCGTCGATCCAGCGGGAGACCGGCATGCCGGCGCTCTCCATCAGCTCCTTCGACTGGAACCTGCCGAGGAGGTAGTCATATTCCACATCCCAGACGCGGGCCCAATGCTTCCAGGAGCCTTCCTTGACGCCGTAGTAACCGGGCAGCGTATGGGAAAGAACGCCGAGATCGGTGGCGCCCTGGACGTTGTCATGTCCACGGAAGATGTTGGTGCCGCCGCCTTCTTTGCCCATATTGCCGAGGGCAAGCTGCAGCACACAGTAGGCGCGGGTGTTGTTGTTGCCGTTGGTGTGCTGAGTGCCGCCCATGCACCAGATCACGGTGCCGGGACGGTTATTGGCGAGTTGACGGGCGACGCGCTTGAGCTGCGAGCCGGGTGTGCCGGTGACGCGCTCGACTTCCTCAGGCGTCCACTTCCTCACCTCGTCCTTGATCTGGTCCATGCCCCAGACGCGCTGGTTGATGAACTCCTTGTCTTCCCACTCATTGTCGAAGATGTGCCAGAGGATACCCCAGACCAGGGCGACATCGGTGCCCGGGCGGAAGCGCACATATTCGTCGGCATGGGCAGCCGTACGCGTGAAGCGCGGATCGCAGACGATCAGCGGGGCGTTGTTCTGCTCCTTGGCTTTCAGAAGATGGAGCAGGGACACCGGATGAGCTTCGGCGGGATTGCCGCCGATCAGGAAGATCGCCCGGCTGTTGTGAATGTCGTTGTAGCTGTTGGTCATCGCGCCGTAGCCCCAGGTGTTGGCAACACCCGCGACCGTGGTGGAATGACAGATACGTGCCTGATGGTCGACGTTGTTGGAGCCCCAGAAGCCGGCGAATTTGCGGAACAGATAGGCCTGCTCATTGGAGTGCTTGGCGGAGCCCAGCCAATAGACCGAATCAGGTCCGCTCTCTTCACGGATCGACAACATCGTGTCGCCGATCTCGTTGATCGCATCTTCCCAGGAGAGCTTGGTCCATTTGCCGTCGACCAGCTTCATCGGGTATTTCAGCCGGCGCTCGCCATGAGCGTGCTCGCGCACCGACGCACCCTTGGCGCAGTGAGCGCCGAGATTGAAGGGGCTATCAAAGCCCGGCTCCTGGCCAATCCAAACACCGTCGGAGACTTCCGCCAGGACTGTGCAGCCGACCGAGCAATGGGTGCAGACCGACTTCTTGATTTCCATGGCGCCGGCTGCGACAGCCTGGGCATTGGCCTTGGTGACCATCCCGCCCGATAGCACACCGGCTGCGGCAACACCGCCTGCGGTGAGGCCGGAACGGCGAAGGAAGGTGCGGCGATCGACGGCACTGCCGGTCAAGCCGTGAAGCGCCTTTGCCAAACGTGGGCTGTTGGCGGCGCCGTTGGTTTTCTTTCTGAGCATTATCCTCTCCAGCTTTCCCAGCAGCGGCTAGAAGCGTGACAAATCGTAGGCTTGCTTGACATGCGCCGTTTCGCGGTAGCCGGCAGCCGTCTCGCTCTCGACCTTGGCTTCGGCCTCAGGTGTCCCGACGACCGCGGCAGCAGCGCCCGAAGCGGCGCCAACACTCGCGAGTTTCAGAAAATCGCGCCGCTTTGCCGTTGTTGTCGCCTTTTGATCTGTCTTCATGTCACCACCTTCTCGTTCTGCTGCATTCGTCGTTCTTGCCTTCTGTCTGATCGGCACAGCCTTATGCCGCCATTTGAAATGCCGTCATTTCGATATCCATAAAGATTCTGCCGAGGGTACCGACCGGCGTGTAGAGCCGTGCCGCCTTGGCGTTTTCGAGATCGGTGAAGAAGCGTCCGGCCCACACCGCCATATGCGCGTCGAAGAACTGCTTTTGCTCATCAAGCGCGACGGGTTCGCCGAAGTCTCCCATGATCAGGCCCGCCATCATCTCGCACAACGCGCCGATATGATCCTCGGGCTCGGAGACATTCTCAGCCCGCGCAATCTCGTGTCTGGCCATATCCTGTCGCAGCAGCGCCAGCGGCTTTTCATTCAGGAATCCGGTCATGTAGTAAGAGCCGTAAGGCACCAACTCGCCACGGCCGAGACCGATGAACAGCTCATGATATTCCGAGGAAGCCATTTCGGGCGTAGTCTTACGGGCCAGCCGGGACAGCACGGATAGAGCCTGGCCAAGATCGGTATCGTCGCCGGTAAAGCCGGCACTCATCTGCAGCAGGGCGGCGTTCGGCGGCCTGGCGAGAAAGCCGGAGAGCAGACGGTACTGGCTCGCTCTGAGTTCATCCTCAGGCAAGACCCCGCTACGATCTCTTGACGTTGCTCCCGATGCTGCCATGCGCCGTTAGAGCCATCCCCAGCCGTTAATGGTGATTACACCTACATTGTTCTTATTTTAAACTATCCCCGAGGTGCCGATGATGCAAGGGAGATCCACCGCACCCAGGTCGACAGCCCGCCAAGCTGCCGGCAATCTATCCTAGCGGCAGGCATAAACGGTTCAAATGTCAGCTTTTGGCCGTCTTGCCAGATGATGCTTCGGCTTCAGCCACCTCATCCTGCATGACATCGGGCTTCACCGAATGATCGATCTCAGCGGGCTGATGCTCGTCTTCTGCGATAGCTTTATCTTCATCGGCAGCGTCATCGGCTTCGGGTGAAGCGTCTTTTGGCGCCTTCTCCTCGTCACGCAAAAAGCCCTTGCCGACTTCATAGGCGGTCTTCAGGTGATCGACGACCTTGAACGAGCCGGTCAGGTCCTCGCCATAGTCGATGAGGCCATCGAGATTGGCGAGTTCGGGCTTCACCCGCCAGAGCTTGCGCAGCGCCTTGGTCTTGAGCGCCGGCGGCACGCCCGCCTGCATGAAGACGCTGTAGTCGGACCCCGCATCCATCTTGTCGATGTCCGGCAACTCTAATACTGCCTCCGGCGGTTGGGCGGCTTGTTCGGCGTCTGCTATCGGCTGTTCCCGGCTTTCCTCCGGCAAGTCAGCGTCTGCCGCCGGCGGTTCGGTTTCCTCGACGGCCAGTCCGGCATCTGCCGCCGGCAGCTTGGCTTCAGCCTTCCGTCTGGACCAGCGTCCGAGAAAACCTTCATCCGCAGGCATGGCTCGAGACCTTTTGGGTCCAGGGCCTCCCTGGTTATCCTTCGCCATGACCACCTCCACGCCGGGACGCGCCGTTCATCTTATGGCCGGGAACGCCATGGTCCGGCCTTCTGCTGAAGCCCACGTCGTTCGGGTCATAGTTCCTGCGCTTTCTCTTCTTGAAGGGCTCGTCCACATGATGGTGATCGCAAAATGCCTTGACCCAGGCGACCACGCCATCGGGCATGGTTACGCCCTCGACGATCTCTTCGCCGGAATCCAGATAATCCTGGGCTTCGAACGGGGAGGCGGTCACCAAGAACGGCACCACCGCCTCATCGGACGCATGATCCTCGTTGTCGCGGAGCACGACGTAGAGCTTGGGCGGGTCGTCATTAAGGTTGGTCAGGTAAGACTGGGTTTCCTTCCGGTGGAGCTCAAGTTTGAGCGTGGCCATGTGGTATTGCACCCAATCCTCGCCGCGCATCAGCTCCTTCCAGCCCCCGACCTCGGCGGCGCCGGGGAGGACGCCGACCGGCTTCCAGGCCACCTTTTGCCAGCGGTTTTGCAACGCGCGCCGCTCGACCACCACGCCGACCGGCATGGAAATCTGTTTTTCCATGATGTTCCCAACCTGTTTCCCGTGAAGGATGCCTTAATTCCATGAAGGCTTGCAAGCATCCTGCCCCAATGCGCCATGCTTGCATCTCCCGATCCAATCGTGGATGAAAGATCCAGGTGCCCACCGATCGTGGGGGCGCCTTGATCCCAAGATGCCCGGCGGATGTTATGGAATTGAACGGCAAGAAGGTTTTTCTTTGTAACTGCGAAATCAGCATGGCGCTGGACGACAAGGGGCTGGCCGAAGCGCTCGGAAGCGATAGCCAGGCAGTTGTGCATACTCAGCTATGCCGGGCTCAGATCGACCGGTTCAAGGAAGCCGCCGCCCAAGGCGGGCCTCTCCTGGTAGCCTGTACCCAGGAAGCTCCCCTGTTCGAGGAGACCAAGGCCGAACTCGGCCCCGACACCCAGATCGCCTACACCAATATCCGCGAACGCGCCGGCTGGTCGGAGGAAGGCCCGGATGCCACGGCCAAGATCGCGGCACTCCTTGCCGAGGCAGCCTTGGCGATCCCCTCGTCGTCGAGCGTGACCATGACGTCTGCGGGCGAGTGCCTGGTCTATGGTCGGGGACAGTTGGCCCTCGATGCGGCGATGCAGCTCGGCGCCCGCCTCTCGGTCACCTTGCTGCTCAGCGATCCGACCGACATTCTGCCGCCCGGCAGCATCGACATGCCGATCTTCAAGGGGCGGGTAAGCGGGGCCGAAGGGCATCTCGGGAGCTTCAAACTCACCGTGGACGGCTTTTCGACCATGGAGGTTTCCTCTCGCCAGGCCCTTGGGTTCGGCGCCGGCCGGGACGGCGTTGCCGCCGAGGCCGATCTGATTTTCGACCTTTCCGGCGGCGCGCCCATTTTTCCCGCGCATGAGAAAAGGGACGGCTATTTTCGGCCGGATCCAGGCGATCCTGCCGCCGTGCAAAAGGCCATGTTCGAGTTGACCGACCTCGTCGGCGAGTTCGAAAAGCCGCGCTATGTCGACTTCCATGCCGATCTCTGCGCCCATTCGCGAAGCCAGCAGACCGGCTGCACCCGTTGCCTGGATGTCTGCCCGGCAGCAGCGATCCAGCCGAATGGCGATGTGGTCGCGATCGATCCGTTTCTCTGCGGCGGCTGCGGCGGCTGCAACAGCGTTTGTCCGACCGGTGCCGCCGCCTACGCCTACCCGCCGGCGGATGCCGTGCTCAAACGCCTGCGCACTCTCCTCGGCACCTATCATCAAGCGGGCGGCGAACGCGCCGTTCTCCTGGTGCATGATGAGGATCACGGTACCGCATTGATTGGGGCCATGGCACGGCTCGGTCGCGGTTTGCCGTCTCATGTCATTCCATTTGCGGTGAATGAGGTTACGCAACTCGGCCTCGATGCGATCCTCGCCGCCTTTGCCTATGGCGCACAGAGGCTGATCTTCCTGGTGCCGCCAAGACGCCGCGATGAGTTAAGCGGCCTTGAGGTTCAAAAGAGCTATGCCGAGGCAATTCTCGAGGGGTTTGGGCATGGTGCCGACCGTGTCGGCCTGATGGTCGACTCCGATCCGGATGTTGTCGAGACGGCGCTCTACGGGATCAGTGACCTTTCGCCTATTGCCGCGGGCGACTTCCTGCCGATGGGGCAAAAGCGGACCCTGATGCGTTCGGCCCTTGATACCCTGCATGACCAAGCGCCCGTCAAAGTCGATCACATCAGCCTTCCCGCAGGAGCACCATTCGGCCAGGTTAATGTCGAGGTCGAAGGCTGCACGCTTTGCCTGGCTTGCGTCGGTGCCTGTCCCACCGGGGCGATGATCGACAACCCGGACTTACCGCAGCTTCGCTTTCAGGAAGATGCCTGCGTCCAATGCGGCCTTTGCGCAGCCACCTGCCCGGAAAACGTGATCACGCTCGAGGCCAGGGTCAGCTTCGAGGATGCAGCCAAGGTGCCTGCAGTTGTTAAAGAAGAGGAACCATTCCTCTGCATTCGCTGCCAGCAGCCGTTCGGCACCAAGAGCTCGATCGAGAAAATCGTGGCGATGCTGGGGGAGAAGCATGCCATGTTCCAAGACAGCGCCGCGACCGATCGCATCAAGATGTGCGAAGACTGCCGGGTGATTGTCCAATTCGAAACCAAGGACAACCCGATGGCCGCCGGCGCACGCCAACCGGTCCGTACGACCGAGGACTATCTTCGCGAACGCGAGGAGATCGAAGCGGCGAGGCGGGAGCTCAACGGCAAAGGAGAGACAGAAGACGAGGCCTAAAGCGTTTTCCGATCAAACGGAACCAGCCCGCTCCCCCGCCCAACCACCCGACAGGATCCCGACCTGTCGGGTGGTTGGGCGGGGGAGCGGGCTGGCAGTCACTTCATTGGATCGAAAACGCCATCTCGTGGTACGTCGTCAACCTGCAAGTGCAATCCATGCCCGCCAATCATGGCTGCACACTGTCGAGTTCGTTGACAAAAGTGGGGGCCACATGCTGCGGCCAATCCACTAGTCGGAGATGATCTCGACCCGGCGATTTTCCTGCTCGCGCGTACCGTCGGGGGTTGTGATCCGTGGCTGGCGCTCGCCGTACCACCTGACTTTGACACTCAAGTCGAGACCGCGCTCGGCGAGGGCCGCCGCCACGGTTTCCGCACGTTCCCGGGACAAGGTTTCGTTATAGCTTTCGCTACCCGAACTGTCGGTGTGACCGGCGATGACCAGGGACCGCGATGCTGACGTGCTCAGATCCTTGACGACCTGCTCGATGACCGTCATTGCAACCGGGGTCAGGTTCGCTTGGTCGAAGGGGAAAAAGACCAGATGCGCGCCGCTGGCTTCGCGGGTGAGACTGCCTTCGACGGCAGCCAGTGCTTCGGCGAACCGGCCCTTGCACTCCTCGATCAACGCAGGTTCGGCCCCCTCTTCGGTACGTTCCAGCCAGCAATCGAAGGCAGTTTGCGCATCGGCTGCTTTCCAAGGAGCGTTGCGCCTGCCTCCCTGCTCCAAAGCGCCCATCAACCGGGCGCGCGACAGAGAGAATTCGTCAACCACGCCAGCGGGTATGACCCGGCTCGTCACCTCATCCGGCAGAACGTTTTCGCCCTTGGCCGAGTCGACGGCCTTGAAGGCAAAATGAACGAACTCGCCATAGTCGCTGCTATCATATTGAAGATCGCCATAGTCGAGATATCCCTGGCGCAGGCCCTGGTTGAATTTCGGACCATGGGGCGTCATGGCGCGCACGGCCTCATATTCGTGGCGCACCACCTCGATCTTGTCGACCGTTTCGGGATTGTAGCTGCCGCAGCCGAAAATCGGGGTAAGAACGACCGCCGCCAATGCTGATTTCGTCACTCGTTGCATGGTCACTGCACGCTCTCTCGTTGAAATATCGGATGGGTTGAAGAAGCCTTCGCTTTCGCCGGGACTGGGTTGCGCCGACAAGGGACTCTCAAGATCAGACTCCCCGCTTTGCAAAAGAGGCGGCGACGTCGTCGACAGCAAGCTGAAGCGCTTCCAGGCGTGCTGGTGTCGGTGCTTCGAACTCGGCCATCCTGGCGAGCGCTGCCGCTCTGCAAGCGCCGAGATTGCTGCTGGCGCCTTTCAGGGAATGGGCTTCCGCGGACCAGGCGCGCTGCTCCTGAAGGGCCGCCTGCATCGACTTCAGGTAATGCCGCGCCGTGGTCAGATAGAGATCGGCAAGCTCGGCTTCCAGGCTCTCATCCCCTTCGGTAAAGGCGGAGAGGTGATCGAAATCGACCACCGCGAGGCGGTCGGTTTCGGCAATGTCCTGGGCAATGGAAGCGACGTCGGCTGCGGGCGTGTTCGTCATTGCCGGGCTCCATCAAACGCATTCCTAGACCGGTTCGTCGGGAAGACCGGACTCATGTTGTCGAACGATGACGGCCGTGGTGGACTCATATCGAGTATGGACAAGCGAACATATCCAAAAGATTATCAACCAAAAGTGTCTATCGGTTTTGTCCAATTTCCCCCGCACGTCAAGTCCTTTGTGCCTATTTGCGCGTGTCCGATCGGCGGGTGATGCGGCTGAGCATCTCATCTCGCGGCCAGGAAGCCTCAAGCAGCGGAAGGGAAGGGATCCTGACGCCATGATGGAGACCGATGGCGCAGAGATGTCCGGCTACGCGTGGCTCCCAACCTCCATTTGCCGCTCGGTCCAGTTTGCGGCCATGGCCGTGTCGTGGGTCACGAGCACGACGGCAGTGCCGGATTCGGTCGTCGTCTCGGCCAGGAGTTGCATGGTGTCGGCTTGGGTAATCGGGTCGAGCCGGGAGGTGGGTTCGTCGGCGAGGAGGATCGAGGGGGTGACGGCAAGCGCGCGGGCGATGGCTATTCGCTGAAGCTCGCCGCCTGAAACTTGATCGGGCCGCCGTTCCAACAGGCTTTGACCAATGCGGAGCTTGTCCAGCAGCCTCATAATCACATGCCAGTCGATGCCGTGCAGATTGGCCACATCCTGGAGATTGCGGCCGAGCGTGATGCGCGGCGGGAAGGCCGCAGGCGGGTCTTGATAGATCTTCTGGATGCCGGTTGGGGCCACATCCTGGCCTCGGGTAACCCGGCCTTGGGCAGGAGGAAGCAGACCTGCCAGCGTGTCGAGAAGCGTTGTCTTGCCGGCACCGCTTGGGCCGGTGATGGCGATGCGTTCACCGCTCGCCAGTGACATGGTGAATCCGTCGAGTAAGCGATTGCCGCCACGCTCAAGCGTCAGGTCTTCAGCGCGCAGGACTTCTTCGCCATTTGCTGTCGCAGCCGACGGGTTCCAATTCATAGGATCCGCAGCGAGCAATGCCTTGCCATAATCGGAGCGAGGATTGGCAAGCACATCCGGCGTTTCACCATGCTCGACGATCGCACCGTCTTTAAGGATGAGGATCGTTCCGCCGAGATCTCGGGCGACGGCCGCCTCATGCGTGATCGCAAGAAGTGCCCCGCCATGCACGGGCACAGCCTTCAAGAGATCGACGATGGCTTGCGCGCGGGGCCTGTCGAGGCCCTTGGTCGGCTCGTCCGCCAGAAGAAGATCAGCGCCGCCGGCACGCGCCGTAGCGAAAACGGCGCGCTGTGCCATGCCGCCGGAAAGCTGGCCTGGTCGTTTCCTTCGAGACCTCGACATGCCAAGACCATCGAAGTCGCGCATCGCGGCCTGCCTCGCCGCCTCCTGCTCAAGTCCGGCAACGAAACGATAGGTCTCGGTGACTTGCGAGCCCACCGCCATCAGCGGATCGAGCGCCCGCCAGGGCTCCTGAGGTAGGAGGGTGATCTCGCGGCCCCAGAGTTTTTCGCGTTCTGCCGGGCTCAGGATATCGACTAGCCTGTCGTCCAGAGTGATCTTGCCCTTCGCGGAGAGACCGTGCGGCAAGGCACCCAAAATGGCCTGGGCCAGCAGGCTTTTGCCAGCACCGGTCTCGCCCATGATGACGAGCGTTTCGCCCTCAGGGATGGCGAAACTCACCGGTCCCAGGAGGCGTTTCGAGCCGGCTTGGACGATGAGTTCGGAGACTTCGAGCTTGGGCATCACGGCCGTTTCCCGATGCCAACAGCGAGATGCAGGGAAAGGACGGTGACGACGAGGCAGGCGACAGGCTGCAGGATCAGCCAGGGAGCTTCCCGCCAGTAGGGCAAAAGCTCGGTCATCATGATGCCCCATTCGGCGGTCGGTGGCCTAAGCCCCACGTTGATGAAACCCAGCCCCCCGAGCGCAGTAACCGCCGTGGCGACACCGAATGCGGCGATGGTGAGAAGGCCGGGCGCAAGCTCAGGCGCTATATGCCGGCGAAGAATGTGGATTGGCCCGAATCCGAGGAGACGTGCCGCCTCGACGGCGTGGCTGACGACCAGAACGCGCGTCCGCTGTCGGGTGTAGCGAAAATACTCGACCCAGAGTGTCAGCGACATGCCGACATAGAGCGCCCACCAGGAACCGGGGGCGATCGCCGCGAGCATCAGCACCAGGAGTAGCCCAGGGAGGGCGAGGATGGCGTCGGCAAGGATTCCGAGAAGACGATCTGCCCAGGGACCGCCGAATACCGCGAGCAGGCCGAACGCGATTCCCGGGATTGCCGCGGTGACGACCGACAACACGCCGAGCGATAGGGACAGTCTTGCGCCTGACAGAAGGCGTGCCGCCATGTCTCGTCCCAGATGGTCGGTGCCGAGCCAATACGTGGCGCTTGGCACCTGAAGGCCGTCGCGAAGGGACTGTTTCGCGGGATCAAGCCCGAACGGCCCCGGCCCTACCAGCGCCGCCATCGCGAGCAGGCACAAAAGCCCGATGCCGAGAAGGCGTGTCGGGCTTAGGGAGATCTGAAACGACGAGCTGCTCGCTACTAGCATGATATCGGTCGATGCCATCACGTAGCGCTTTCGGCGCCACGCGGATCGAGGCAACGGCAGGCGAGGTCGATCATCAGATTGAGCACTACATAGAGAAGACCCAAGGTCAGCGCCGTTCCCTGAACCATGGGCACATCGCGATCGAAGATGGCATGCACCAGGGCGTGGCCGATGCCCGGCCAGGAAAAGACCGCTTCGACGATCACCACCCCTTCGATCAGATAGGCAAGCTGGACGCCGATATAGGCGACGACGGGTACTGAGGCATTGCGCGCCACGTGGCGAAGGAGGGTGATGCGTTGGCTTAGCCCTTTGGTTCGGGCGAAGTCGTACCAATCGCTGTTCATGGCTTCGGCGACAGCATCCCGGACCACGCGGTTGGAAACGGCGGCGAGACTGAGGCCCAGGGTTAGTGACGGAAGAACCAGATGCTCGACACGATCAAACCCGGCAACCGGCAACAACTTGGTCTGGATGGCCAGGACCAGGATGAGCAGGACGGCGAGCGCAAAGATGGGCACGGCGCGAATACTGACAGAGATCGCAAGCGTGATCCGATCGACCAGGCTATCAGGGTTAAGTCCTGAGACGACGCCGACCGGCAGGGCAATCAGGACCGAGACTGTGACTGCGCTGCCGGCGAGCAGGAGGGAGGCGCCGAGCTGGTGGGCGATTTCATCCACCACCGGCGCACCGGTAACGAGGGAGCGGCCCAGATCGAACTGGGCAAGCGACCCAAGCCAAGCGCCGAGCTGGACGAACAAGGACCGGTCGAGGCCGAGTTCGGCGCGCACGGCTTCGGCCGAGGCTGCATTCATCATGTCATAGCCGTAGCGCCCGGCGGCGATGCGAAAGGCGGCATCGCCGGGAAGAGCCTGCATCATGGCGAAGCTGACGATCCCGACGACGATGGCGACCATGACGGCCTGCAGCGCCCGGGCTCCGATGATTGAGCTGAGCCCAGCACCTGGGCCCCTGACCATTCGCCTCAATCGGACCAGGATATGCGCTCCAGACCGTAAGTGCGTTGGCGCGGGTCGACGATGACCCCGTCCAGGCCTTTTGCAATCGAGACTGTGTGCATGTACCAGGTAATCGGGATCAGCGGCAGGCCGTTATGGATTGCAGCGGTTGCTTCGGCGATCAGCGGCTTTCTAGTAGCTTCGTCAGCGGTTTTTGCAATGGTCTCGAGCGCCTCTGCCACCTCCGGCGCTTCCCAGTTCATCGAACCCCAATCGCCGCCACCAGTGCCGAAATCATTCAGAATGGTGCCAATCGGATCGGGGGTCAGCCCGTAGTTTCGGGCATAAAGCGCAACTTCGAGCGAGCCGTCCTGGTGCCCGGCCGGGATCTCCGAATAGTTCGCGACGCTGACATCGAGTTCAACGCCGATCGCACGCCACTGGTCTTGCAGGGCTGTCGCTATGAGCGGCAGTTCCGGGCGGTCAGGGAAGGTGCGAAGCTGTATCGAGAAGCGTTCGCCATCCCTTTCAAGAATGCCGTCTCCGCCTTCCGTCCAGCCGAGCCCGGCCAGCAGTTCTTTCGCCTTCTCGGGATCAAAGGCGAGCGGCTCTAGGCTCGTATCGTGCCAACCGCCCAGTGCTGGGGGGAAAAGCTGGGTTGCGGCGGCCTCGGGAAAGCGGGTGATGCCAGTCGCAATACCTTCCCGATCGATGGCCAGACTGAGTGCCTGACGAGCCTCTGCGGCCTCGAAGAACGGGTGCCCGGCATTTACTTTCAGCATCACGGCACGCGGGATCGGCACCGCACGGGTTTCAACGCTATCGACCGATTTCAGATGCGTGAAACCCGCCGGATCGAAGCCGAAGACGATGTCCGCTTCGCCGCTTTCGGCGAGCAGCGCTCGGCTCTCGGCACGGCCGGCCGCGAGGTAGTGCACCTGGGCCATCGCAGGCTTCTCACCCCAGTAGTCATCGAACCGCACAAGATCCATGCCCAGCGGCAGCTTCAGCTCTTCGACCTTGAACGGACCGGTGCCGATAGCTTTGACGGGATTGCCTTCAGCGTCGAAGGCGGCAGGCGCTGGGATGATTGTCGTGGCATGGGCAAGGAGCGATGGCAGCGCGGCGAAGGGCTTCTCCAGGGTGATGACGACCGCATTGCCATCGGCGGCGATCCCGCCAAGAGGGGCATTTCCAGGATACCTGGCTGTCCAGCCGCGCGTTGCAGCGCCGACACGGCTGCGGCGGCATCGAAAGGCGTGCCGTCGTGGAAGGAGACATTGTCGCGGAGTGTGAAACCGCCAGGTAAGGCCATCGTCGGACGTGCTCCATTCGGTCGCAAGGCCTTGGCGCAGCGTACCCTCGCTGTCGGCGTCGACAAGGTTCTCCTGGATTTGCAGCCGTTGCAGCGCAAAGCCTGAGATCGCCGGATCGACGCTGGTGATCTCCCAGGCGGACGCCAGGGTAAGGCTGTCTTTTGTCTCTGACGCGGTTGTCTGCGCGCCGCCGATCACAGCGGCTGACAGACCTGCGATCAGCCAGAATCTCTTCGATAGCATGCTGGTTCACTCCCGATAAATCGAAGTAACGTTATAACATATTAAACGCAGCCCTATTATAAACCTGATCCGTTGTAAAGCCGGCTGAATCTCATCATCTCCGCCTCAGTTCACCCCGAACTTTTTTTCGGCACGGCCTTAGCGATTTCGTGATAAGGACGGTTCTCGAGAAGAACCTTGAGCAGACGTTCGATCTGCTCTTTCGTGATTTCTTTGACGATGAACACCAGCCGACTGTCGCGGTCCGCCGAGGGCCAGGTTTCCAGATAGACCGGCGCGTGGATCACATGCTGAACGCCGTGAATCACCATCGGTGTTTCCGGCTGCTCCGCGATGTTGATGAGTCCTTTCACGCGCAACAGATCTTCACCTCGCTCGGACATCAGGACATCAAGAAAGAAGCCCGCCGTTGCGCTCGGGATGGGCTGGTCATGGCGGATGCAGAAAGCCGTGATGTGCTCGTCATGCCGGTTGACGTCATGATGGTGGTCATGGCCGTCATGGTCCTGATGACGGCGTATGTAGGCCTCTTCGTTCAGCCAGCGTTCCACATCGGGCGACTTGTTGGTTGGATCAAAGATCCCGGCATCGAGCAACAGATTGGGCGCAACGTCGCCATGGACCGACTCGATGATGCGTGCGGCGGAATTTAAGTCGGCAAGTTTTCCCTGGAGGGTGTTCACCTCATCCGGTGACGCGACGTCCGTCTTGGTGATGACCAGGCGGTCGGCGACTGCGGCCTGCTTCAAGGCCTCCAGGTGGCGATCGAGCGTGTCCATACCGTTCATCGCATCGATCAGGGTCACGACGCCGTCGAGCCGGTAGCAGCGCTCAAGTTGCCGATCAGCCATGATCGACTGCAGGACCGGCGCTGGATCGGCAAGACCGGTGGTTTCGATCACCAGCCGTTCGAAATGCGGCACTTCGCCAAGCCCACGCCTGACATGGAGCTGCTGCATCGTATTGATCAGATCACCTTTAATGGTGCAGCAAAGACAGCCGCCCATAAGCGTAACATCAGTCTCATCACTGGCCTCGATCAGCTCATGATCGAGGCCGATCTCGCCAAACTCATTGATGATGACGGCAGTCTGCCCCATGGCCGGATGGCGAAGGAGCTTGGCGAGCAAGGTCGTCTTGCCGCTGCCAAGAAAGCCGGTGATGATCGTTACCGGAACAGGATCGCCCAGTCGCCTGCGATGCCACGTCATCTGCTGTCAGTCTCTAACGATACAACACGGCCCTGACCTGGCTGACAGGTTTTGCATTGGCCGTGGATATCGATCACTAGGCGCTCGGTCATGATGCCAGCGTCTCCAGCAAATCGCGTCGAAAAGGTAGCAGTCGAAGGCCCATCTGCTCACAGCGCGCCGATGCGAGGGCGATTAACTCCCTGGTCGCTGCGTTTGCCTTTGGCGCTCGGTTGCCGGTTCGACGGCGGCTCGAAGGCGCACCTGGCGCCAGCGATATAGTATCAGCTGCTCTCATATGACGTCAGCCGCTGGTCATTGATACAGGATGTTATAGTATAACAATCTAGCGGAGTGATGACTTGATATCAAGGAGCCTCCATCGACGGTTCAGGCACCGAAGAACGTGCGCTGAACGATCACGGTTGTGGCCTTGCAGCGAATCTCGCATTGCATGAAATGTTGCGTAATATTATTACATCACACTACGAACAAGGCATATGAAGGAGGTCGTCATGAAGAAAGAAATTGGGATTGCCGTGTCGTTGGTGTCACTTTTTGCGGCGCCGGCTCTGGCAGAGGGTGGCAAGCGTGAGCTTGGGGCGCATGAGCATGGTCACAGCGCGCTGAATGTTGCGATCGAGGGCGATCGGGTTGAGATGGAGCTGATTGCGCCCGGCGCCGATATCGTCGGCTTCGAGCATGAAGCCGAATCGACAGAGGACAAAGCGGCGGTGGAGCAGGCGGAAGCCACGCTTGGTCAGCCGCTTTCGCTATTCGGCTTCACTGGTGCGGCCGGTTGTGTGGTCGAGGCCGCCGCGGTCGAGGTCGATGGCGAGGAACACCATGACGAGCATGGCGATGAGGCTCATGCCGACGAGGAACATCACGACGAAGAGCATGCTGAGGATGAACATCACGAAGAAGATGAGGAGCATGCCGAACACGAGGAACATGAGGACGAAGCGTCCCACAATGAGTTCCATGCTGAGTATGGCTTGAAGTGCAGCACGCCTGACGCGCTGGATGGTATCGATTTCGCGGCGTTCTTCGAGGCTTTTGCCGGTGCCGAGGAGGTCGAAGTGACGGTGATCAGTGAGAAGGGCCAGACCAGCTATGAAGTTGAGCGGGATGCGCCGAAGGTGGACCTGCAAGGGTTGATGTAAGCGACACTGTCGCACCGCGAGGGTGGGATGGCTGGCCCTCATTCCTGCAGCCATCTCGCCTTCGCCATCGTTTATCGACCGACATCCCTCGCCGTTGCCGCGTTTGTACTCTATCTGAAATGGTCAGAAGAGCGAGGCGAGAACTTTTTGTTCCTTTGATCTGTTTTGGGGTTAGGGCCGCTTGCAGTTTCGCCTCATTTTACTGGCAACTCAGGGGCCGATTCTGAGGAACGCTGTTCTAACAAATTTCTGCAGCAAGTATTCACTCGGCCTTTTTCATCACAATCGGCATGGAGCGGGAACGAGGCTTGTGGCCGGTTTCGGGTGTTGACCAGGCACTGCCGAGCACGCTCTACCGTCAAAAATTGACCCCGAGCGGAACTAACGAGCGTCGGTACCTTTGCACAGATGCTCTAGAAGAAATTGATGTCCGTTGGAGACTTATCGAAAAGGCCTTCCAGATCAGTTGGGCAGTTATTGGCGTTTGTAGAGTATGATAAGAGAAACGACGAGTACCATCGTTGCGATCAGAGCTGGTCCTGACGCGTCCCGAGTAAAGATCATATAAAGATGTTCGTGAGCTGGGCCAAATTCGCCGCCCAACTTCTGTTGCGCCGTTTCCCTCGCTATTTCCACAGCTGCTCTTGCACGAAAGAGCAGCATATTGGTTACGTAGGCTATACTTCCAGCGGAAACTACGAAGATTAATGCAAGGAACCATCTAAGGGTCGAAAAGCGATTTGTATCAGCAACGCAACTGCCAGTGAGTACCCAGCCACCGAACGCTGCACATAAAATTACGAAGAAGTTCATACTATCGGCGGCCAAACCAGCGATCTCGACGGCAAGTTCGAGAGAGTCTGCGCCTGGAAGAGACTTGTCAGCTGGCATACTACACAATCAAGTTTGCAAATCCAAAAATACATATATCATCCACAATCATCAACCTCAAAGTGATTTTACGCCGATAGGAATTGTGGCACCTGGCAGTTCACTTTGACTAGTTGCATGTGGCCTTAACGTCTGGTCTTGGCACTCCCTGGTCACGAGGCTTGTGGCAGAAAACCGCGGGAAAGCTGGCACGCCGACCGATGGCCGGCTGGAAGGACCGCTTAGCACCATATAGCCCGCACGCCGTGGCAGGGCTCTAGCGGAAAGGTTTGACCCTGAGCCGTCATTTGAGCCGGAAGTCTGCAGGAATGGTTACGAAGAGACCTGGAGCCTGATCCGTGGTGCAGCGTCGCTGAGATCAAGCTGCTGCTGACGTTCTTCCCTTGATCAAGTCGGCGGCTTTTTCGCCGATCATCATCGATGCAGCATAAGTATTTGCGGAGGGAATCATCGGCATGATCGATGCGTCGGCAATACGCAAACGGTCG
The DNA here is from genome assembly GCA_965204405.1 of Geminicoccaceae bacterium. GTDB lineage: Bacteria > Pseudomonadota > Alphaproteobacteria > Geminicoccales > Geminicoccaceae > JANQPX01. Next base: position 918,003 of record CBDBEN010000004.1, on the reverse strand, counting down.
ACGCCATACAGCTTCAATCGGTCGTCGACGACGGCAAAGCGGTCGTCTGATCGTCCCATCCGCGCGGTTCCGACCAGGTGATATCCTGTGGATCCATTGTTCTTTACAAACTCGAGCATGTCCTCGTTCGTTTCCACGGACGCGCCAGGGATCGTTTCCTCTTCGAGAAAGTTCGACAGGTCGGGTGCATGGAGGAGTGCGCGCACCATCTGCATCCCAGTGACCAGGGTCTGTTGATCCGTAGGATGGTCGAGATAGTTCGGTTGAACGATTGGGTCTCTATAGGGGTCCTTTGACACGGCTCGGACATAGCCCCTTGATAATGGCCTGTGTTGCCAGGCGCCAGCTGTCACGCCGGGATAGGAGTCGAGCATATAGTGCTTGCCTTCCTTGTAACTCCCGGGTGTGAACACGCCTTGCAGGTCCGGCAGATCAAGGCTCATGTCGGACTTTAGGAATAGGAAAACTTGTGAGGGCGACAAAGCCAGAATGTTAGGTCGCCGAACGAGCCATCGAAACACCTGCAGCAGAAGACGCGGACCGCGTGCAAGTTCATTGAGTGTGACGACCTCGGGTTTTGCACGCAAGACAATGCGGGCCGAGTAGTGATCGATCAGGTTCTGGCCCACACCAGGCAGGTCGCGAACGACGTCGATGCCAAGTTCGCTCAGAAGATCGCCAGGCCCCAGGCCTGATATCTGGAGGAGCCGGGCGGTGTTGATCGTGCCTGAACAAACGATGACTTCCCGCCGGGCGCGCACGGCCGTTTCGGCACCGCCGTGGGTTCGCACATATTTGACACCTCGAGCAACCCCGTCCTCGATGAGGATGGAGGTGACCCGTGCGCTAGTCGTGAGCTTGATGTTGCCACGCTTCAGGGCAGGCCTAAGGAATGCCGCAGCCGTGCTTACGCGAAGCCCATTCTTGATATAACGCTGAAAATAACCAACGCCTTCTTGGTCGCCGCTATTGTAGTCAGGATTAAGCGGAATCCCGCGTTTGGTAGCGGCCGCAATGAATGCTTCCGACAAGGGATGCATCCAATCCATATCCGTTACAGGGATCGGTCCGCGACGACCGCGGACGGCGTCGTCCGCTTTACCAATCCTGGCCTCTGAGCGTTTGAAGTAGGGGAGAACGTCTTGGTATCCCCAGCCGCGATTACCGAGCTGAGCCCATTGATCGTAGTCTTGAGGTTGACCGCGATTATATATCAATCCGTTGATCGAACCGGAGCCGCCCAAAACTCTGCCTTGGGTCGTCGAGATAGGTCGGCCTCCGGTGTTCTCCGTGGGCTCAGTCTTGAACTGCCAGGTCACGGCTTCCTGTGCCAGCGTTTTTGTGAACCCGGCGGGAAGGTAGACGTAAGGGCGAAAGTCGCTTGGACCGGCCTCGATGACACAGATCGAAACGGAAGGGTCTTCAGCGAGCCGTGCAGCGATGACGGAGCCGGCAGTGCCAGCGCCAATGACGATGTAGTCGAAACTCTTCATGCCTTCCCCACCCGAACGAGTACCTAAGGAGATGATGCTCTTAATGGCAGCTTGCGCAAATACCGGATGGCCATTCCTGGCATGACCGCCACCGCGCCATCATAGGCTGTTAGGTCCATAGATGCTGGATATACATAGTAGACGTTTGAGTGTCGGACGCGCTGATTCGTCATTCAAGAATGATGGAGAGCTTGATGGATGTTATTGAGGCGATTCATGGGCGCCGATCAATAAGGTCTTATGCGGCGACACCGGTGGAACGAGAGGTCCTCGAATGCATCATCTTTGATGCCGCCAAGGCTCCACCACCGTTGAGCGGGCAAGTGCCGTGGACTTTCAATGTCGTGCAAGGTGTTGAACGAATTGCAGCGCTTGGCACGGCCGCAGTGAACTATGCGGAGGCCCATCATTGCCCCGATGACCCAGGCTGGGGCTGGCTCGGATGGCCGGATTTCAAAATCTTTTGGGATGCGCCAGTTCTAATCATCATCTCTGGACGCATAGAGGACTGCTGTCGGGCTGGCCAGAACTTGATGCTGTCCGCTTATGCTCGAGGGTTAGGCACTTGCTGGGTCGGTTCGCCGATGCTGTGGTTGAACACAGATGAGGCTAAGGCGACGTTGCACATTCCTCCGGACCGCACACCGGTTGCAGCGATTTGTCTTGGTTATCCCGAGACGGTTCCGGAAGCGCCGCAAAGAACACCGCCTCCAATCGTTTGGGTCAATTGACTGATTAGCAAGGCGTACATGAGTTTTTCATCACTGTAGAACCCGGAACTGACACAGAGTCTGAGCGGAGCCAGACTTGGCTAGCGGTAGAAAGCGCCATCGCTAAGCGGACCCAAGCCGAGGAACATCGCTGAAGCCGATCGCCGAGGCCGGCTTTCTGGCGCATTGCACGCATGCGGCGGCAGCGCTGGCGTTTAACATTTTGACCCAGAGTAATCGCAAGGCCGAGCGGTCGTTGCGGCAGGAAAAACCCAATTTGACAGATCACAACCCATCTAATCGGAGGAATTTGTCACTTGCGCTTCAGGCTACAAGCCGCCGATGGCCGTCGTTCTGGCTATCAAAATGTATGGCGCATCCATGCTGGATTATGCAGGCTCTAGCCTTATGGCCCATTCCATGAAAGGAAAGTCCTGGTGAGAGAATTCGATCTGGAATTCGTTCGGTCTCAGTTTCCAGCTTTTGCAGAACCCACATTAGAGGGGTGGGCTTTTTTTGAGAATGCCGGAGGGTCTTACCCGGCTCGCCAAACAATCTCTCGGCTGACCGAATTCTACACCCGACTGAAAGTGCAACCCTACGCGCCCTACCCCTTTTCGGCGGAGGGCGGCCAGTGGATGGACGATGCCAAGGCCCGCTTCGCTTCCTGGCTGGGCGTGTCATCGGAGGAAGTGCACTTTGGTCCCTCCACAACCGCCAACGTCTACGCCTTAGCCCGTGCCTTTCGTGAGTCTATCAAGGAAGGAGACGCCATCATTCTTTCCGACCAAAATCATGAGGCGAACATCGGCGCTTGGGCCAGAATGGCTGAGACTGGAATCGAGGTAAGATGGTGGGAGGCAGACGCCGAGACCGGATTGCTCGATCTGGCCGATCTCGATCGCCTTCTCGATAGCAAGGTTCGCCTCGTGACTGCCCCGCATTGCTCCAACATCGTGGCGGTTGAGAACGACGTAACTGAGATTGCTAGTCGAGCCCGTGCCGCTGGTGCTGCTTCAATAATAGACGGGGTTAGCGCCGCACCTCATGGTCTGCCGAATGTCGGTAAGCTGGGCCCAGACATTTATCTTTTCTCTGCCTACAAGGTTTACGGCCCCCACCAAGGCGTGATGGTTGCACGTGGTGATATCGCCAGCCGCCTTGCCAATCAGGGCCATTACTTTAACGCTGAATTGCCCGAAAAAAGACTGACGCCGGCTGGCCCGGATCACGCTCAGGAAGCGGCCATGAACGGTGTCACTGACTATTTCGACGCTCTCGACACCCATCACTTCCCAGGCGCAGAAAAAGCGGGAAAACCTGCCCGCATCCACAACCTTCTCCGTGAACAGGAAATACGCCTTCTCGCGCCGATGCTCGACTATCTTCGCAGCCGCAACGATGTGCGCCTTCTTGGGCCGGCTGACGCGAAGGCCAGGGTCCCCACTGTTTCATTCGATTGCAAGGATTCAGGCGAAACGGTCGCTGCTGCCCTTGCTCAGCACAAGATTGCCGCCTGGGGAGGACATTTCTATTCCAAACGGCTTGTAGAGAAAATGAGAGCCGACCCGGTCCGACTTTCGTTTGTGCACTACACCTCGCCCGATGAAATCGAGCGCGCTATCAAGGCGCTCGACACAGTGCTCTGAAACAAAAAGCGGAAGGGGTGACCATAGGGATATTTGCAGCCTCAGCGTTGAGTCCGGACGCGGTACATCCTGCGCATTGGCGTTCCGGCAGAGTTGCGCCCGTGAGAGGGCCTTTCGGGACGAGCCAGCCCTTGGAGGCAGCTTGGCGGCCCTAACCGGGCGCTGCGATTACTGCGGTAGATTCGGCTCGTGACCTTCCCCTGCCATAAGGCTGGAGTGCACTAGAGCATTTCCTGGTCAGGTTTACGCATATCCAGCATGCCTGAAGTAGTTTGCACACTCGGTTTTGGAGAAGGTGTCGAGCGTTTTGCCGATCTGTTGTTGCAAACCGTCGATGGTGCGCGCGGCGGCGCTTCGTATCAGGGTTTTGAGTTTGGCAAACGCGTTTTCGATCGGGTTCAGGTCCGGAGAGTAGGGTGGCAGGTAGCAGAGTTGGGCGCCGGCTTTTTGGAGAATGTCACGAACGCCGGCGACTTTGTGGGCGGGCAGATTGTCCATGACCACGATGTCGCCGTGCTTGAGCGTCGGCGCCAGGCAATGACGGAGATAGGTGAGGAACGCGACACCATCCATGGGACCATCGATTATCCAGGGCGCGTCGATGCCATCGACCCGAAGGGCGGCAATGAAAGTCAGCGTTTTCCAGTGGCCGTGGGGAACCGGGCTGACCAGACGTTCGCCGATCGGACAGCGACCATAGAGCCTCGTCATCTTCGTGGTGAAGCCAGTTTCATCGAGGAACACCAGCCGATCCGGGTCGATCCAAGGCTGAACGCGCCGCCAGGCCTCACGCCGTCTCCTGACGTCCGGACGATTCTGTTCCGCGGCGTGCGCGGTCTTTTTTTAAACGGATGCGGTTTCGCCAAAGAAAAGTATGCAGGCAGCTCTTGCTGACGTGAATGCCGTCCGCCGCCAAGCGTTCGCCAATCTGCTTGAGCGTCAGATCCGGTTCATCGGCCACCAGCCGCAGAAGACGATCTTTGTGCGGCAAAAGCTTGGCCGGCGGATGACCATGCATCGGCTTGGCATTGACGCTGCCGGTCTCGCGCTTGCGCTGCACCCATTTGACCGCCGTCGATGCACTCACCTGAAGATGACGAGCTGCGGCGCGTGCCGAACTGCCGGCTTCGACAGCCTCGATCAGGCGTTCGCGTAAATCTAACGAGTAATACCAACCCGCCTAGGCATTGACCGTTTTTGCCCATGATCTTGTGGTGATGCTTTTGAGCTGACCTTCAATGTTGAGGAGGCTGGTCCAGGCCCAGCAGCAGGCGTCCACGATGTCTTCGTAGGTGTCATAGACCCTGGCATTGAGGAAGTTGTGTCTGAGGAACTGAAAGAGATTTTCAATCGGGTTCAGCTCCGGAGAATAGGGCGGCAGGAAGAGCAGCGAGATGTTGTCGGGCAGATCGAGATCGTTGGCGGTATGCCAGCCTGCTTGGTCGAGGATAACGACGGCATGGGCGCCTTCGGTGACCTGCGTGCTGATTTCCGCGAGATGTAGGTTCATGGCTTCGGTGTTGGCATGGGGGAGCACCAGGGCCGCCGATTTGTTGGTTTCCGGACAGGCCGCGGCAAACAGGTAGGCGGCTTTGTAGCGCTGATCCTTTGGCTGCCTTGGTCGGCTGCCCCGGCGCGCCCATTGGCGGGTCAGTTGACCTTTCTGACCGACCCGAGCTTCATCGGCAAACCAGATTTCTATCGGGCATTCAGCGGCTCTATCGCCGACGGCGTCCCCGACCAGATCTTGGAATTTTTTTTGTACTCGGCCTGGACCTCGGGATCGCTTTTTGGGTGCTGCGGCCGGGCGCTGATCTTGCGAAACCCCATTCTCCTGATCAGCTTGGACATGCCACGCTCCTCATAGATGACGCCAAAGCGCTCCTCCACCAGGGCACAGAGATCACAAAGCCGAAAGCGAACCACGCCATGCTTGGCCAGATCGGGACCCGCTTCGATCAAGGCGGCAAACTCCTGTTGTTGTGCCTCGCTCAGTCGACAGGGAGGGCCAGCACCTTGCTTACTATAGAGCCCTTCCGGCCCCTCTGCATTAAAGCGATGAACCCAGTCTCGCAGCGTTTGTCGATCCATCCCGCACGCCTCTGCCGCCTCGGCTCGCTTGGCACCTTCGAGAATCAGCGCCAAAGCCAACATCCGCCGAGAGGCTGCACACGTCCTCGCTGACTTCGCCAGACGACGAAGATCAGCTGATGAATAGTCATCTCGAATTCGAACCATAATTCCCCCCAAAATCATTGGGTGGATCATAGGAGAATTGTCAAAAACGGGAGGTCACAATCGAGTCAGTCGCCAGGCGGGTTGGTATAAGCTCGCGGCATGATCCCTCCCAACTCTGTTTGCTGGAAGAGAAACACATCAGGCCTGAACGTAACATCTTGATAGACAGAGATGATTCAATCTGTCGCGGAAGTGCTCTAGCGGTAAAGAGGAACCGAAAGCGGACGTTGGTTGCGCCGACAACCTCCGAGCAAAGAAGTCCTGAACTCCCGGACGGCCTCCGCATCGTGGAGGGGGTCAGACGGTGGGCTTCAAGAAACACGTCCGGCGGCTACCCGCTTCGCTTGGGAAATACCGTGACAATGGCCAGTCCGATGATAAGCAGCAGGGCGCCCACGACCTTTGTGATGGAGAGCGATTCTCCGACGACCATGGTCGCGAGGTACCACGCCGTGAGCGGCTCGATCAGCGCCAGCGTCACGGCAGTCGAGGCCGCGACGCGGGTGAGCCCCCAGGTGTAGAGCGCGTAGGACAGGCCGGTAGAGCAAATGCCCATGAAGATCAGGGCAGGCCAAACCTGTGGGGTCGCAAGCCAGTCGAAAGGGACAACAAAGAACACTGGCAGGACCGCAGCCGCGCCGACACAGAATGTCGCGGCAGCGAGCGTGGTCGACGGCGCATGAAGGCTCACTTGGCTCGTAATCAGTGAATAGGTCGCGTAGGCCGCGCCACCAAGAGCGGCCAAGAGCACGCCAAATGCCGATCCAGTCTCTTCCCGATCCGCAACAACGAGAAGACACGCGCCCAGGATCGAGATTACCTGGCCGAAGGCGCGGGATGTGTCGGGTATCTGTCGCTTGACGACGATCTCATAGGTCGTGACCCAGAACGGCGCGCTGCCGATGGCGATTGCCGTACCAACACCGACACCGGTCTCGAGAACGGCAAGAAAGAACAATATGTTGTAAAGCCCGATCGCAAGTCCGGCGCACACAACCCCTTGTAGTGGAAGCGCCATAAAGGCGCGCCGCGTCTCGCGGCACAGCATTGCAAGGAGGACGAGAGACGCCGCCCCAAATGTCAAACGCATGGCCGCGACAATCAGCGGCTGCTTGCCTTCTGGCAAAAGCGCCTGAACCGTGCCTGCCGTGCCCCAGAGAATTGCGGCGGCAATGACGGCTGCCACGCCAGCGGCACGCCCAGTATTCTGCATGTTCACAGTCCTTCGCACTTCCTTCGCGGGAAAGAAGCAGGACTGACGGCGTCCGTCTTGTCGGGATGTCCCGATTTATTGTCGGATCGTACCGATCGCTCGCCGCCGCCATTCGCCTGGCGTGCATCCAGCCTCGCGACGCATCGCGCGCGTGAGAGCAGCCTGATCCGAAAAACCCGACGATATCGCGACGTCCGCCAGCGACTTGGTTCCGGTCTCAATCGCCCTCTGCGCGGCCTCTACGCGCGCTTTAGCGATGAAGCGACCTGGTGTCGCGCCGTCCTCCTCCGCCAGCTCTCGATAGAGCTTGGTACGGCTGACGGCGAGATGCCTGGCCAGCCGTGTCACATCCCAGTCAGCGGCGGGGTCCCGCTGTACCGCCTCCCATAGTGCGCGCAGCCGATCCGGTGTCTGGCGCAGCCCTTCGAGGCCATTCACGAGCAGCTTAGCAAGCGCTGTGCTCATCGCCGCGTCCGTTACAGCGTCTACCGGTTGCAATGCGGTGAATTCGACGAGATGCCGCACCGCCGGTGGCATGAGAAAGAACCTACGCGTGCCAAGATCGTCCAGGACACGGTCCGAAAAACCGGCTCGATCAACATCCAGCACGAGCGAGCAATTCTCCGACAGACCAGCTTGTGTGTGCTTCTCACCAGGTGCAATGAAGGCGGACAGCCCTGCATTCAACTGAGCACCCTTGCCAGCAACCTCGATTTCCAGTGCACCTGAGATCGGCAGAACAACCTGGACGTGCGCATGTGCATGCAGCACGCCATCATCGCAGTAGGAGCGAATGGTCGCGGAGTCATCCATAGCGCCAGATACACCAAGCCTGGATCGGCATCAACGGTGGTTATGCCTGAAGCCACAAAATGCGGCTTTCGAACATAATCGGCACTCCCTTGCCACGAGTGTTGTAGCAAATATGCGCCAGAAAGCCGGCATTACGGGCGAGGCTTAGCCAGAAGGGCTGCATAGCGGCGGCTAGCCTGCAAGGCGCGTGCGCCCCAATGCAACGAACTGCCCCAAATGCGACACGCTCCATTTCGATCAGTGTTGGGCGCCAGCTTACCTCGAAGGTCTACCGTTATCTAGGTGACGGCCGAGACGGCAGGAAGGGGGACCAGCAGAAGCTGATTCGGGCGAGGACCTGAGATCCTAGGCTATGTTCGGCCATCCAGGCCGCATAGTCCCGATAGCGTTCATCAGTCATCAGATGGTGTTCCTCGGTCTTTGCCCGTAGGAAATAGATGCCGTTGACCATCAGCAACAAGGCGCAATTCTGCAAGGCAGTTGTCGTGTCTACCGTGGATAAGAATGGCAAATGGCTGAGCCACCAAAAGATATTCTTTGAGAGATAAGCTGGGTGCCGAACATAGCGGTAAGGGCCATTCGTAACGATACCTCGATGGGTGAGATTGGAAAAGCGGGTTCCAAAAATGACCGTCGCCCATGCATAAACAAAGGTCAGGGTCACAATCATCATGCCCCAGAGGATTAGCAGGCTATCCATCCCGTCGAACCATCGTACCCACTCCTGACCGCCGGCGCGATAGTCGAGAGGGCCGCCGCTGCCCATGAAGATAATGGGGGGGTAGCAGATCAGAGCGGCCGCCCATCCGCCGAGAAAAGGATTCGCTGAGCGGATGTGCGAATCAAGCGGCCGTAGCGTCAAGATATAGCCAATCGTTCCGAAGCAGACGTCGTAAAGAAACAGTAGACGCACCAGGAAAATGGCCAGCGCAGTCGGCTCGCTGAACAAGGTCGATACATCAAACCGGATGACGCCATGAACGATATCTGGAAAGATTGACACCATGAATGCAAGGAAGAATCCCTTCACCGTCCAGCTTCGCAGATGATCGGCGACCTTACCACGATCGGCCTGATCCCATCGCAGGCAGACCAACTCGCCAAGATGCCACAGTCCATCTTTCGGATCCGCCATATGACGGCTGGTCCACCAGAGATAAGGCGGAGCGAGAATAACCAGGAAGGGAAGGACAAGATTCAAGATTGCAAAATACAAGTCGAATCGGCTTGATGCATAGTATTTTATCACGAAGTAGCCAAATCCGACCAAGGCCCACGTGGTAAGGAGGCCAATCAGCTTGGTGACGACGATAGTTCTTGTCTCTTCGGCATCCTGCCTAAGGGTGAAGTCAAGGCCAGTGCTCGCACGGCGATGAACTTTTTCGATAGCTAGATCCCAGACAACCATGGGCGCTGCGGTGCCAGCTAGCAGGAGAAAAAAAGCGGCAGGCAAATCGAGGTCGAAAGCGAAGACAATGACGAGCAGGACGCCGAGTGCCAGAGCCCCGACACATCCGGTCGTGTGGCTGACTTCGGATTTGGGGCAATCCTTTGGCGTATGCATCCAATGTTCTCATTAGGAGTAACGACGCGCCGTCTCTTAGATCGAAGAAATCCTAATGCCAAATGCTGGATAAAGGGTTAAGGAATGCCTGCCCGTGGCTGAACATGGCACGCTCTACCCTGAATGGTCTTCGGTGCCGGATGTCCAAAGTTACTGGGCAGAGCGGACACAAACGCGTCTCATGAGCCCGAATGGCCGCTTGCTACCGGTTTGCAGGCAGGTCCTGAATCTAGCGGTATGGCTTGTGGTACGGGCAAAGGGCCGGTAACCGGCCACTACGACCCGATCTCGCGTGGCGCTCCTGCTTTGCACTGGTTTCCTGCCACTAGAGCACGCCTAATCTGGTTACGATGGAGCATGCCTCCAACAGGAATGCGGTAATGAAAGATCTATAGATTGGCTTCTTTCAAAGATATGGGCTGCCGTGTTTTGCGCTTGCCGGCGGTTCTTGGCCGTTTTCTCACGGTATTAATTGCTTCGCGCTCTGCAAAGGATAAGGCAAAGCCGGGAGTGGCCGACGATGACGACGGTCATCTACCACCCAAAATGCGGGCAATGCTGGAGGAATATCTCCGGGACAATCCCCCGCCTGTTTATCCTGATCCGATGGCGCCTCCCTGGGTTCAGTTCCCAGATATTAAAGGTATGATGTCGATGGGTTGGCGTATGGGGCCTGGTGAAGATTATCGTCATGCGTTTTTTGACTGGTTCACTGAACTCCCTTCAGAAAAACGGTATGACTATATAAAAATAAATCCGGAGCCTGATGACTGGTCAGGATATTATGATATCATTATTGAAAGAACAAAGACATAACCTCATCTATATCGCACTAGCGGTGTTAAGAAAAAAACTCACTTTTATATTTTTCTATTTGAAATTCAATAGATATCAGAAATAGCAAACAAATGTCTCCTCAGGGGCAATTTGTTGAACGAGAGAGCTGAAACCGCGTGCCCATAATGGGCGGGGAAGAAGTCGGAAGGTCGTGAACATCGCCCGTATCGCCTACGAATTCCGCTCCAAGGTCAGCTTTCAGATCCAAGATCTGCGAATGCCGGCGTCGGCGGCCGTCGAGACGGCCTGGTGTCATTTCCGGCCATTCGATCTATTCAGCCGGTCAGTGAATGATTCAAAACTTGTTCATCCAACGCACAGCCCCGAACATGATGAATGGTTGTCCCTAGCAGTCAAAGGGCTTTCAATATTAAGGCTGCGGTACAGGCATAATCTATCGACGGAGATCCCAAATGGCGCAGACCATCTACTTGGCCGGTCCAGATGTCTTTCTCGCAAATGCACTTGATATTGCAGAACGCAAACGCGAAATCTGCCGAGAATTCGGCTTCGAGGCCTTGTTCCCGTCCGATCAAGAAACATCAATCGGAACGGATCCTCAAAAGATATTTGAGTCCAATTGTGCGCTTATGCGACGTGCCGATATCGGCATATTCAATCTCACCCCATTTAGGGGGCCAAGTGCAGACTGCGGCACGGTCTTCGAATTGGGTTTCATGTTTTCACTTGCAAAGCCAGTGCATGGATATTCTGGCGACAGCATCTGCTATTCAAGGCGCGCGGCGACCTTAGAGGGCCCCGTAACAATCAGGGATGGGCATTCCTGGGATCGAAATGGCTTTGAAATCGAGGATTTCGCCCTGACAGATAATCTCATGCTCGACAAGGCAATTGTGGAAGCGGGCGGCACCTTGATCGCGGTGAAAGAAACGACGAGCGAGCCACTTGCAGCATTGTCGGCATTCAGATCTTTCATTCAAAATCTTCCAAGAGACGTGGTCAGGTAGAAGGTGGTATATCGCTTTCATAAAGACTCTTTTTCTGCCTCAATGGCCCGTAGGCTAATTTAGCAACCTGCTGCTCTCATGTTCACAATCAAGCCCGTTGGCACGGCGACGGTCTCCAGCCTGCGCTGAAGTTGGTTGATGATGACGATACGCCTGGCGAACGACAGGGTCTTGAGACGACGGTTGAGCAAGCTCTCATGCGCGGGTTGGTTACCGCATGACCGCGGTTTCGTCTCGGGGCTGCCTCTTTCTAAGCACGAGCATCGACCAGGGTCGGCTCATAACAGGCGACGAGGGTTCCCCAACCGTGCCCTGCCGTCCGCCAGGCGTATCCAGATCAGTCGTTGTCGAACGGTCTCCTCTTTTCGTGATGTCGAATGTCAGCTTGAGGCCGGCCTGGGTTGCACCATGCAGGCGATCGCCCAGATGAAGCCGACCATCTCTCGGGCGATCGCAGTGGTCACAACCACCTTGGGCTTGCCGGCTGCAGCCAGACGGCGGTAGCGGTTGCACAAACGCAGCTGCGCGCGCCAGGCGATGTCGCGGATCTCCTTGGGCAGATGCTCGATGCGATCCAGCAGCTTTCGACTGACCCGGGCCTGCATGCGGTAGGTCCAAGCCCCTTCGATCAGGACGCGGCGCGCAAGAGCGCTGCCGGCCTTGGTGATGCCACCGCGGCGGACGCTTTGGCCGCTCGAATGTTCCGACGGTACCAGGCCGAGATAGGCCATCAGCTGACGAGGATTGGCGAAGCGCGAGAAGTCGCCGACTTCGGCCACCACGGTCACCGCCACGATCAATCCGACGCCACGCATGGCTTGTACGGCTTCGACCACCGGCGCCATCGACCAACTGGGCAGGAGCTCTTCGATCTGGCGCTCCAGGCGTGCGAGCCTGGCCTCACCATCTTCGACGGCATGGATGTATTCCTGCAGCACGATCTGCTGGGCGGAATGGTCAAACCGCACCGTGGTCAGCCATCGTCGATAAGCTTGGGTCCAGCCACGTTTGCCTGTGTAGACCCGGCCGTGGCGCAGCAGGAAACCCTGAAGGTGTTGGCGGGCCTTGCCGAGTACCCGGCGCGCCGTGGCGCGAGCGCGAACCAGATCGCGCATCGCCTCGTGCGCGTCATCCGGCACCCACACTTCCGTCAACTCACCGGCCCGATGCAGTTTGGCCAGCCCCACCGCATCGCGGCGGTTGGTCTTCACCCGGTCGCCGGGCCGGCTCGGGATCAGCGATGGCGCGACCACGATGCAATCGTAGCCCAGACCACGCAGCAGCCGATGCACGCCATAACCGAAAGGGCCGGCTTCGTAGCAGAAGTGAAGCCGCCGACCCGGTCGCTCTAGCTTCTCGATCAGGCGTCGCATCGCATCCGGTGTACTCGCAATCTCGCCGTGAAACCGCACCTCGCCGCTGCGTCCAGCTTCCGCGAGCGCCACCGACGTGCTCTTCTTGTGAACGTCCAGACCCACGAATGTGCTATGATCCATCTTGCCCGTCTCCTATGCATGAGGCTCGGCACCAGACCATCTGGCGCAACCCTCGATACCTGCATACTGGAGACGGGCGCCTCAGCTCAGGCCAGGAACATAAGGTCTAAGTGCGGGCAATGCGCCAGAAAGCCAACTTTAGTCATCGAGGTAAGCCACGAGACCTTCCTCCTGCCCGGTTTGTGATCCCGAATCCGCCGGTTTGCTGACGCGGGGCATTGATCAACTTGGTGTGCACGGGGAGCCTAAGCGGTTAGGCGGCGTAGCGAGCGGCTTGCCAGTCGAAAGGGTTAAGGAGAGACAACTCGTCGTCTACCAGAGCATCACCGCAGTTTCGCCGCTTGCCCAGTTGAGATAAAGGCGCACGCGCAAGATATAACGGCGCCCTGGAAACAGTCTTACGGCGATGCTCGCATTGCGTGATGTACCGCTATCGTCATCACCGGCCATGAACCGGACGTCGCCATCCTGGTCCTCAAATAGGACGAGTAAGGTATCGGCATTGCCGAACGTCTGCACCGTGTAGTCTCGTGTTTCGGTTAGCTCAATCACGAAGTTTGCCTGCTCTCCAGGACCAAGCTCCAATCGCTCTAGTCTGAAGGGATTGAGCCTGGGGAGGCGCGTGTCATCAATAGGCGGATAGAACGATCGCACTTCGTTTTTGTCATGCTCGGTCAAGCCGAGATCAGGCGTCAAGCCGTTGCGATATTCCTGGGGCTGAATGATAAGGCCGCGAGGAAATCCATAGTGCATAATGGAATGCGGATCCCATTCTGACCCTTCGACTTCCGTAGTAGAGTGCTTGTCTAGAACGTTACGGTCGGTGTCAGCCTTGGTCCAGCCTTGCTGGGCAAAGTGCGCATAAACGGTATCTTCATCCCATACGATGCCAGCGAAAGGATTCTGATGCTCATGTGGGAAACCTAGTGTGTGACCGATCTCATGCACGGGAACGTCCACGCCACGGGAGTCATCGGCAATTCGCCATCCAAAGTTCATAGTTCTTTCAAATTGGCCCGGAATGTCGATGACGTCGCGGCCTACGAATGACCAGGTACGGCCGCTCTGCAAGAATCCAATACGAACTTCCGCTTCACTTATGGCAGTGACCTCTTCGAACTGGATCCCGATACCGACATCGGACCAGACGTCAAAACCTTCGCGCACCAAGTCCTTCTCCGACTCGGGCCCCTGCCAAGGGCCTGTGTCGAAAAACGTGTAGCGCAGCTTGGTGCCATTGACCCATTTACGATCGACATAGCGAATAAGGCGCTCGCGATGTTCCGAGACGTCCCGATCGAAGATTCGCTCAGGCACATGCGGCAATGAGCAGTAGCCCGTTCCGGCCATCGCTTGACCGTAGTCTCTTGGGTTGACATCGAGCCCTCCGAGCCTTGACTCGATCTTCTCAATTCGCTCGTTCAACCGCCGAAGTTCGCGGAACAGTACTTTCTCATTCTTTTCTGCCTTAGGCATCTCACGGTCTCCTGAATGGACGTCACTATATGCAGCAACGTAGAGCTCACACTGCAATCAAACTGATCGTCGCCAAAGTTGTCATTTGCTGTGGTCGAGGCTTAATTGAATGAGGAAGGTTGGCTTGTCTGACAGGTAATTGCACAAAGCCAGAGTTTCATTTCTGACCAGAAGAATACTGAATTTATCTTGAGGATGCTGTGAACTGCTTCACATCTTACGTCAATGCTCGCATGGCTTGCCTCTGTAGGTCTCAAGACTCGGCCAACATCCGTTGCAATTACCTCTCCTTCAACAGGACACTAGCCCGGTTCATTCATGAGCGCCGTTGTAGGCCGCCAAATTGCCTGTTTTGCCGAGCATCTTCTTGGCGCCGGCTGCGCATGAAGGCTGAGTTTGAGGTAGCGGGCTTTTGGGTTCGGTATCGGGCACGCTGCCCAGGTGATCAAGGCGGCAGCTTTACCGCGCGTTCAACGAGGAGTCCCAGGCTGTTCTGGTAGAGAGCATGCCAATCTGTGGGAGATTATGCAGCGACGTTCAGATTTGAGATATTTTGGTCGTTAGCGGCCATGCCCGGATACCATTCTTGAAACATGGTATGGAGGGTTCCATCGAGCGTTCTGGCGCGGGTCTGTAGTAGATGATGGGCGCCTTGCTTCGACCACTGCATTTGCTGGCTCTTGGCGAAGCGCTTGCCGATCAAGACATTGACCGCAGACTCGACGAAAGAGGTGGCAATCCGCTTGCCTTGACGCCAGCGTTTTCCATAGTCTGTGATCGAGCTTTGGTTATTGGTGACATAGGTATGAAGCTCACCGGTCTTTCGAACGAAGCGCTTCATGTAGGGATAGGCGGTGTCGATCTTGGCGAGATCGTCGGCCAACAAGCGGATCCGGCGTAGAGCCTCGTCGGTTTTGCCATGCCATAGACACCATTTGATCCGCTTGAGGCGGCTGGCCAGCTCGGCGGCTTTTTTTGGATCGTGATGCTTCAGCCCTTCGGTGTACCGGCTGAGGATGTGCAGGCGCATACTCAGGTGGAACCAGTCCAGGAGATGCTCCGCAGATGGTGACATGTCGACGGCAAGTTTCCGGACATTGTCGGCGCCATCGGTCAGGAAGGTCATGTCTTCGGCCATGGACAAACCCTGCTCCCGAAGAACATTGGCCACGCGGCGTTTGGGCTGGTAATCATGGGTTTGCACCAGGCCGAAATAGCGATCGTTCTGATGTCTCACGATCGATTTGCCGACCACCACCTCGAAGCGCCGTTTCTTTTCATGCCAGTTCCGTACGTAGCCGCCATCGATCCCGACGACAACAGGATCAGTTTCATCTTGCCGAACGTCGGGAGCCCCTTGGCTCGGACAGGGCTGCTCACCGTCAAGCTCGGCTTCAGCACGAGCCGCAATCTTGTTCAGATCACGGCGAACCGTCGAGATATTCGCCCGATCGATCGGCAGAACATCCTTCAGCAGATCCACCGTCATGCCATAGGACACTAGGGATGCCCATTTGGTCTCGAGATAAAGAAGCTCCGGTGAGGCGTGCTCGGTAAGCAAGGCGGTCAGCGGGCCGAACGTCTTGCTTTCTCCAGGTTGACAGCAGCATCGGTGAAAACGAGGGCTCGTCAGGGACAAAGTGCCAAATAGCGTGCGTAACAAAAGCTGATACGAACCCTTGATGAGCAAGGAACGACCACATCGCTCGCAGCAACGATGCCGGTCAGCATAAGCGGCAAGCTGGGCTTCGACCATTGGCCGCTGCAGACCGGCCAAGATATCCTTGCTCTCGCTCAGCGACAGACCAAGATCCTCAAGCCGGTCGCAGCCTTTGTCGAGGTCGAGAATCGTGTCGTCGGCGATCAACTCGCCATTGTCGTCAAAAGCCCGAAGCTGAACCATGAAGCGCACAAAGTCCCCCAATATCCGATGGATCGTTATGCGATTGCCAAACAGAAATAACCCCGTCATTCAACCGGGCAAAAGACACCGATCATAAATCTCCCACGGTTTGGCATGCTCTCATTGCTGATCGGCTCGGGCGGTTCACTTTCAGCGAGCCGCTACGGCGAGAAATCGAATTGATTCAGCAGTGCCGCATGTTGGCCGATGAGGGGGCTCGATGGATGACCGGACGACGTCAGCGTTGCTTTAGGACCCACCGTTTCCATCATATCGACGGCACCCCTGCAACTCAGGATCTACATCCTGGAAGCCGGTTTCTGCCAGAGCGGCGATTGATAGCCCAATTGCACGATGATGGTTGGTCAGCCGCCGATAGTTGGCTTGACGAAAACCTCCAGGCTCTTGGTCTTCAGTCGACAGTGGATCTCGAAGAAGCGTTCTTGTGAACGTCCAAGGGCCCAAATCTGTGGGCCGAATGTTCCGCTTCGGGTGTTCAACCGTGTGAACAAGCACCTTGTTCCGTAGCACGGAGAATGCGCCGGTAACCTGCCTCTGCGACCCGATATCGTGTGGCACTCCTGCTTTACCCCCGTTTTCTGCCGTAAGGCCGGGGGCAAGGGAGTGCCAATAAAAGACGCGACGAGGTAGATGGCCAGCGAACTGACAGCTATCGTGACTCGTCTACAGTTCGGGGTTTGTAGTCCATGGCTCAGATGTTCAACCCGCCAGATGTCTGGTCGCCATTTGGCGCCTTTTCGATGGGTGTCATTCAAGGTGACGGCCAGATTGTCTATCTCAAGGGGCAGGTGGCGCTGGATCAGAAGGGACGGATTGTAGGTCGCCAAGATATGAAGGCTCAGGTTCGGAAGGTTCTTGAGAACATCCAAACGGTGCTCGACCATGTTGGTGGAGGCATGAACGATATCATCTCCTTGACACAGTACGTGACGGACATCGACGCCTTTATGGGATCACGGGCCGTTCGTCAGGACTTCTTCACACCTCCTTTTCCTGTGACAACAACGATCGAGGTCTCACGGTTGTATGATCCAAACCTACTGGTCGAGATAACCGCGATTGCCGAGATCCCGAGAGATCGTTTCAGACGCCTGCCAGGCGGCTCCTGAAGGAAACTCTTCTTCATAGAGGCGCTGGAGAAACAACAGAGTCCGCGATCGATCGAGAAGTAGGAAAACGCGCAGCTGCAGGAGAGTTGTCAAGCTGCCAGTTCAACGATATCCAAATCAGAGGTGTTTGATATGGTTAGCCTTAGAGCCTCTCTGATGGTGAAACATGCTTCCTGCCAAAATGCGAACGGTATGCCTTCTTGGTAGTCCACGACGTGGATGTAACAGCGACGCGCTTGCTGATCGCTTTGTCCATCGAGCCGAGAACTTTGGCACTCCAGTTGAAAAGATTGCGCTATCGGCTCTGTCATACAATGGATGCAGAAATCTGTTCCGCTGCAAGAAAGACCTCGATCACTGCGGTCAGACAGATGATCTGACGCCCGTACTCGAAGCGGTGTCTCGGGCGCAGGTCTTGGTACTCGCGAGCCCGGTGTATTTCACGAGCGTCACCGGACAATTGAAGCTGGCAATTGACCGATTCTTTTCGTTCTTCGTCCCCGACTACCCCACGGTGGAGATCAAGAGCCGACTGACGCCGGGACGCCACCTTGTATTTCTGCAGACACAAGGTGAGCCAGAAGATCGGTATGCCAACTTGATGGAGAGTTTCTCCGCCAGCTTCCGCGGGCTTGGTTTCGATCACCAACACCTGGTTCGGGCATGGGGTGTGCGTGAACCAGGAGATGTCATCAAACATACTGAATTCATGCAGCGATGCGACACCGTCGCAGACGAGATTTACGGTCGTTGACTGTGAAGCCAACGAAGGCTCAGCAACGCTAAAGGTCTGTATCCATCGGGCGCGCTAGTGGCTCCTTCGGGTCAGGCCGTTGCATTAGGGCACCTTCACCGGGTGCGGGCTAACGGTCCGAAACCGGCCTCTACTGCAGGAAATTGCTCGGGACGGTCGGTATCCGCCCGTTTTCTGCCGCAACGCTCGTGCTCAGGATGTGCCAATTTGAGACTCTAGCCTTAGAGCGTCTGACCATAGGTGGTTTCTAGATTTAGTCCGAAAAAGATATTTATAGGGCACCTGTTCATGCTCATGATCGAGGTGCAAAAATATCCTCTGGATCCGCCATCACATTGCCGCCCTGGTCAAAAAAGTGGCTGAGATGGGCAATCTCGGAGAATAGCCATGTGTCGAAGTCCGGCCATTCGCGGGCACTGCCTTTCTTACTAAGATGAATGACCCGCCCATCCCCGTCGATCCAAGAATGAGAACCGTCGTGCTTGTAAAATCCCACAATAACAGCCCTGCCTTCCGGTCTTCCAGCCGTGTTTGCTCTGACTATGTCTGAAGGGTAATTATGGGGACTATCCAATCCTTTCCTTTCATACGGCAGAAAACCCAATACCCTAATCGCTCCAGAAAAAATCATCATGCCATTTGCAATGGCGAATAGCTGCTGTAGCTGCACTGGCACAGGGCGTCCGAGGCGTGCCTCCAGCTCGACGAATTCCTCGCTCTTAGATGGAGCAAAGATCACATGAAGATAGGCCTTCGGTGCGATATGAGGCAGGTGGCCGATTAACCTCGTTCCTAGATTATTGGTTCTCTCTCCCATGTAAGACCACGACGTCAAAGGGGCTAGAGCATTTTGGTCAAAGTCTTGTCTCTTCACCCGTCGGGTCCTGTTTCAAGATCGGTAGGAGCGCCAGCTCCCTAATGCGATATGACGCTGCGACATTCCTGAATATCACAAATGCCTATGACCGAAACGGGTCAGGCCTTGCCTCCAGCACCGTCGAAAGCCAGTGCCTGCTTCTCCCAGGCAAAGCGGTCGGACGGGCAGGGTGGTCACTTCTTGGAAGCCGACGAGCTCGGCCGGGATCGCTTGGCTAAAGTCTGCTCATCGATCCAAGACCGGGAGTAAGCGGCGACCGGATGAAGCGGGCAAAGAGCGCCAAAAACCGCCATCCCGTCTTTTGACACGAAAGCCCCCGACAGTATCAGCTCAACCTCCAGCAAGGCTTTTCATCATTCTTACGGACCCAGCCTCATCCAAAACCTTCAGCGCTCGATAGCCGCAGCGGCGATAAAATTCGACGGCATCTGCTGCCACCGATGCCTCGACCCTTGCGGCTTTGTGCTCAGTTGAAAAGACTTCAGAGAGGCGAAGAAGCGTCCGCCCATGCCCCCGTCTCTGTTGTTCAGCTGCTATAGCTACCCGCCGGAATCTTGCTACCTCACCATCAATATCGATGCGAATGACACCAACTGGTTTTTTGTCGAAGAGGAACAGCTTCGGAAAGTGGTTTGTCTTAAACTCATCCGGGTGATGGGGATCGTAAACGCCGAAGCGTCCTCGTCGTTCGAATAAGATGATCCGTCTAATGTCGTTGTAGACATCCCATTGGGCCGGGCTGGCCGGGGATATTAGCTCATAGCTCATGGCTGCACTGTAGCAGCATCTCTACGAGCCGAGCGACTGGCAGCTTAGCGATACCGTTTTCTGCCGGAGCGCTCGTGCGCAGGTGGTGCCAGCTACGGACATTAGAATTGATAGGCAACTATTACCTACTCATGTGATAATTGATAAAATTTGCTCCTGCCAAAGAACAGAAGGAGGGGACGTTGTGTTGGCTTTCTTGGCGTTTATTCTGACCCTTCTGTGTTTCTTTAATACCCCCCATATTTTTGCTCAGACATCATCGCAATGTGGGACGCGTTTGAACCAACAGGTTCCAGCATATCGGCTGTGTATTAGTGATGTGGAGGAAGGCTCAGAGCTCGAGTGTGCCAGAGCCCATGGCAGCTTCAGTCCAGCATACTGGCGATGTCGAGGGGATGAAGAACAAGCTCTAGAGGCTGAATGTACAGAAGCCCATGGCAGTTACAGTTCAGCATATTGGCGATGCATGGGTAATGAAGAGCAAGCGTGTTTTGAAGCACATGACTTCGCTAGCCCGGCATATTGGCAATGTATTGATGTTGCAGAGAAAGCTCTAGAGGCTGAGTGTTCTGAAGCGCATGGAATAGCTAGTCCAGCATACCGGCAATGTATGGGTTTCGAAGAGAAGGCTCTGGAGGCAAGGTGTTCTAAGGACCATGAGTATGCCAGCCCAGCATATTGGCGATGTATGGGCAGTGAAGAGCAAGCCATGAAGGCTGAATGCCAAGAAGCCCATAGCGACTTGGGTCCAACGTATCTCCGATGCATAGGAGAAGACGAGAGCATGTCAAACTGTGGGAGATTGATCCGCCTCAATGATGAGAGAACGCAAATTTGGCTCAGATAAGAGCCGTTTTTGGCAAAGTTCGATAGCTGTGTCGGTCGAGCTCCAAGCCAATCTCCCACAGTTTGACATGCTCTCACTTCCACCGGCTGCGCGTCGTCATGACAGGCATGCAGCCGATCGCCAATGATGGATTTGTACCGTCCCATCGTCGTCTCGACCAAGCTGCGTCGACCATAATCATGCGCCTTCTGCCAAGCGATACGGCCTTTGGCGGCAAGCTCGAGAATGTGACGATCGCGATCGGTTTGCTCCTCGTCATCCTCGCTCGATAAAACCGCCGTCTTGCGTGGTGGGATGACCACCTCCGGCATCGGGGCGGGCGAGTGCCGCCGGACCGCGTCATAGACAGGGTAGCCATCATACGCACCATCCGCCATGAACCGGTCGACCGGACCGTCAATCTGAGCCAGGATGTCATCGATCTGATCGGGATCCCCGGCATCCTTATCGGTCAAAAGATGCGAGACGATCATGCCGCTCTTCGCATCGAAGCCGACATGCAGTTTCTTCCAGCCACGACGTTTCTTGCCATGCTTGGCCCGACACCATTCGCCCTGGCCGTAAACCTTCAATCCCGTGCTATCTACGACCAGGTCCAACGGCTCCGACGTATCCCGAACCCAAGGCTCGATCGACAGCGCCTTGCGCCGACGGCAAAGCGTCGACGCACTGGCAACAGGAAGATCCAAGCCGAGCAGATCAAACAGGCTCTTGGTGAAGCCTTGGGTCTGGCGCAGGCGAAGACGATAGACCGCGCCCATCGTCAGCATCGCCTCGATAGCACCGTCCGAATAGATCCTCTCGCCACCTCGTGTCTCCCGCTTCGGCGCTTTCCAGCCATCAATCACATCGGCGGAAAGCCAGAGGGTAACCGAACCTCGCTGACATAGACCGGCGTTATACGCCCGCCAATTCCGCACCCGGTACTTTGCTTTAGGAATATGGTGACGATGGGCATCATGAAATTTGTAAGGCATCAAAAAGCTCGGCAGCTGGAACAGAAAGGGAAAATCGCCTATCAGCCCATCCTTCACCAGCGCAAACATCCACGATTTCTGCAACAACGCCGCCATACGCCGAAAATTCCCTCGGCGAGACAAGCCTAAATCGACTTGCTCACTGGGTTGCCCCGCGCTGTGACCGAGCGACATATCGGATCAATGACCTCCGGGTTGATAATGAAGTTCAGGTTGGCGCCATTTGGCGACAGCAGATCGTAGCCAGTGAGCCCGAGCGTTGCGCAGGATTGCCACCACCCCTCTTCGCCGGCAACGATACAGGAGGCTTGCGCCAAAACCGACTGCCTTACAGACAAAGAGCGCGGTGGGTGGCGTCGTGAAGTGGGCGGAGGTGGTCGAGGGCGGATCGATAGGCATCTTGATAGAGGCGTGCGTAGGTGCGGGCGAGTTCGGTATTCGGTGCCACCTCGCGGCTATACGCCGAGCGGGCGCCCATGGCCTCCTCCGCATTCTTGAAGATGCCGGCACCGAGACCGGCGAGCTTGGCGGCGCCGAGACCGACAGCTTCTGATATGTCGGCGACGGCGATGCTGCGGTTCCACAATGAGGCCTTGATCGACATGCGTAGTTTATCGCGCGTGCCGCCGCCGATCGCGAGCACGGTTTTGATCGGTGGCATGCCTGGAAGCGCCATCATGGCATCGGCGCATTGCCTTGCCTCAAAGTTCAGCCCTTCGAGCAAGGCGCGAAACAGAACCGCGCGGTCGGCATCGGTGCTTAGTCCCCAGAAAGCACCACGGGCATCGGGATAAGGACGTGGCGGTGGCGCCAGGCGCAGATGCGGCAGGAATCCTACGCCGAGCGAACCCGCCGGAACGGAAGAGGCCTCAGTTTCGAGCGTGGCGTAGTCGGCATTACTAGCGAAGGACTTTCGGAACCATTCGATCGCCGCACCTGCGGTAAAGGTACCACCGACGATGAAATAGTTGGGCTGATCACCGATGACGATGAGGCTACTCGCATACCCCTGACGGCCGATCATAGGGTCGGTCGAGGCATGGTCGAGGCGTTGCAGAAAGGCTTCTGTCGTGCCCATCGAGTTCAGCATGACCCCCGGCCTCAGCGCGCCCACGCCGAAGGCGCCGACGGCATGATCAAAACCGCCGGCGGCGACCTTGCAGCTCACGGGAAGGCCAGTTTCGGCGGCGACCTCGGCCAGAACCGGACCAAGGGGCGTTCCGCTCGCAGCCAAATCCTGGAATAGCTTGTGCTTGACACCCGCCGCGTCGATCGTCTCCTCCGACCAGGCTCGCGTTTTGAGGTCGAGGGCAAAGGTGCGCCCGGCAAGGCTGTAGTCGGTTGCCGCCACGCCTGAGAGGCGCCAGGCGATATAGTCGGCGACATGCAGCCAGCGCTCGGTGCGGGCATAGACCTCCGGCTCATGCGCTTTCAGCCACATCATCTTGCAGAGGCCGAAGATTGGGTGAGCACCGAGCCCCGAAATTTCGAACAATCGGTCACGGCCGACACGCCCGACCAGGCGATCAAGCTCGCCGGTAGCGCGTTTGTCGAACCAGGCGATCGCATCAAAGGTCGGCATGCCGTTGCGGTCCACCGGCACAGCCGTCTCCGCCATGCTGGCGACCGCGATGCCTACAATACGCTCCGGCTTTTCGATTGCGTCCGTGACGTCACGCAACGTGGCCACAACGGCCTTCCACATCGCTTCGGGCTCGTAATGCGCCCATTCCGGGCTGGTATGGACGACCGGATTTGGGCGGCTGGCCTCAGCCATGATCACGCCGTCGGGTGTCGTCGCAAGCGCTTTGATATTGGTCGTACCGGCATCGATCCCGATAAGGAGTGGATCACTCATCGTTCGGCTGCGATGCGCAAGGCGTCCTCGACCAAACCGCCAGCCATGATATGACGCAAGGCTTTCACCATGCCGGCCGGGTTGTCGCTCTGCCAAATGTTGCGACCAAAGATCAGGCCAGCAGCACCGCCTTCGATCGAGCCTTTGGCGAGTTCAAAGCTTTCGCGCAGGCTTTTTGCCTTGGGGCCACCGGCCACCAGAATTGGCGCAGGACAATTCGACGTGACGTGGCGAAAGCTCTCAGGCGAACCGGTGTAATAGGTCTTGAGCACGTCGGCGCCATGCTCGAAGCCGATCCGACAGGCACTTGCCATGGCCTTGGAATCATAACGGTCGGGAATAGATGGGCCTTGACATGGCAGGGATTCGCACATCACCTCAAGTTCTGTCGTCAGCGCATCGGCGACAACCTTCTCGGTGATACGAACCGTGTCGAGCTCGACCTCGCTGCCCAAGAAGAGCATGACACAGACCCCGTTGACGCCGAGCTTAAGGGCGGTTTCGATGGAGGCAAGCTGTTCCCAGCGGGTGTATTCGAGCCATTTTTCCCGATAAATGCTTTGTCCGCCGTCAACCCTCATAAACACCGGTACCCGGCCGAGCATTCGCTGACCATAGTGCTTAATGACGCCTAAGGTGGTCATGACGGCGTCGACACCGGCATCAAGAGCAACGTCGATGACCTGACCTGGGTCTTCAAGGCCGGTGATGACGCCATTGGCGCGACCATGGTCCATGGCAAGAACAAGACGCGGGCTGGAATAGTCGAGAGCAGGCATATCAGAGGTTCTCCAGGTTGATGTTACTTGATCGAGCCGGAAATCAGGCTCTCGACGACTCGGCGCTCCAGCAGAATGTAGACGAGGATGAGCGGCAGAACGCTCATGATGGTGAACGCGTTGTACAGAGCCCAGTCCTGAATCCCCATGGCATCGCGCAGAAGGTAGAGCTGATAGGGGAGAGTGCGCATATCGGTCTGATTGACGAATGACAGGACGAAGGGAAATTCATTCCAGGCTTCACGGATGCACAGAACCGCCGCCGTGATGACACCCGGCCAGGCGACGGGCAGCATGATGTACCAGAGCCGTTGCCAGAGATTGGCACCATCGATGACAGCTGATTCTTCGAGCTCGCGCGGGACGGCGGCGAAGAAGCCGGTCAAGATCCATGTCGAGAGCGGGATGGCGCTTGCCGTGTAGGTGATGAACAGCACCCAATAGGTATTGAGTAGCCCGAGCTGGGATAGCCAGTCGTTCAAAGGCACAATGAGGCTGACGCGCGGAATGATCCGCGGTGCCAGAAAGAGAAAAAGCAGGATATGACGGAAACGGAAGGCATAGGTCGCGAATGCATAGGCGGCCAGAATGCTGAGGAAGAGAGGTACGATCGTTGCGACAACGGTGACCAGCGTGCTGTTGAGCAGCCAACGCCCGAAGCCGTCCATGGTCAGCACGCCCCAATAGGAGGAGAGGCTGAAGCTCCTCGGCAGGAGCGACGTCGATTCATAGACTTCAAGCGGCTGTTTGAGCGAAGCGGACACCGCCCAGAGGATTGGCAGCACGGTCCAGAGCACCAGGAATGCGAGTGCTGCATAGAGAGCGATGAGCGGCCAGCTCCGTGCAAGCCAAAGCCCCGGGCCAAGCCTTGGCCGGGGTGTTGTATCGAGACGCATGGGCTCGTTTGTCGCCATTACCCCCTCAACGGTCGCGGTTGGCGCCAAGGACGAAGACATAGAGATAGACGAGGCTGAGCACGACGTTGAAGGTCAATAGCACCACCATGAGGACGGCGCCCTCGCCGAAGTCGAGTTGCTGAAAGGCGATCTGGTACATGTAAAGCGAAACGACCTCGGTGGCGTGAAACGGACCACCTGCCGTCAGTGCCAGGATGATGTCGAAGGTGCTGAAGCTGGCGTAGCTTAGCCAGATCAGGGCGACGCCGAGCATGGGTTTGATCATCGGCAGGGAGATGCGGAAAAAGGTCGCTATCGGCGATGCGCCATCGATCTTCGCAGCATCGAAAATGTCTTTGTCGATGCCAAGGAGGCCGCCTAAGAGCATCAAGGTCGAGAACGGCACCATGAACCAGCAATTGGCCATCACGGCAACGACGAAGGCGAGCACAGGATCGCCAAGCCAGGATTGTTCCGGCAATCCCAGACTGGCGAGCACAAGATTGACGAAACCGACATTGGTCGAGAATAGAAAGCGCCACATCACGGCCGCTGCAATACCCGACACGAAATAGGGAACAAGACTGAGGCTGCGGAAAAAGCGTTTGCCGAAGGTTACAGCTCTAAGCGCGAGTGCGAATATCAGCGACAGCAACAGGCCAAGGCTGATGCTCGCCACGACAAACAGCAGCGTTCGTAGCAGCGATGCCTGGAAGCGCGCATCGCTGAAGATCGTCACATAATTTTCGAAGCCGACGAACGTCCGGTTCATGAACATGTCGACTTTGTGAAACGACAGGATGATACCGGCGACCACACCGTAACCGAGGATGCCGAGGACGAGTGCCAGACCGGGCACGATCAGAAGGTAAGGTATCGCGTGCCGGGAAATCACGGAACGTCCGATCGTCGTGGCCATGGGAACTGGCTCATCCTTGTTTGGCTTGGCCAGGACGTTGATTATCCCGGCCGGTCAAGCCCGGTTCGAGAGCGGCGCACCACCAGAGACCTACAATGCGCCGCTCTCGTAACGTCAGGGGTGCGGCCCAGCCGCCTCAGTTGTTTGCTGCCGCGTTGAGCTGCTCTTGATAGCGTGCCGCCATGGCCGCGGGATCTTCGTCGGGGTCGGCAATCATCGCCTGGCGCAGTTCTTTCAGGACTTCGTAGAGCTGGATCTGCGCCGTGGGGTGAGAGGGCAGCGGGTCGAGCTGTGACGACAGCGGCAGGATATCCGGCGCCCAGGGCTTGGCCTTGAGATATTCCTGATCCTCCGAGACCGCCATGTTGCTGGTCGGCTGGTAATCGATCGCCACTGACTTCACGATATCGGCGCGCGCCAGGTACTCGATCGCGAGGATCGCGGCGTCGGGATCTTCGCTCGCCGTGGTGATGACATAGGGAAAACCAAATCCCGATTGTACCGACTTGTCCTCGTAACCGGCGAGTTTGGGCAATGCGGAGAAACCCCATTTGCCCTCGCTATAAGGAATCTGTTCGTGCAGCGGGACGTAGATATGCTCGCCTTCGTTCATCATGCCGGCGCGTCCGCCGATGAAGGCCGAGCGCATCTCGCCCGAGTCCCAGGAAAGCGTATCCGGGTTGGCCATGCCCTCACGGATCAAGGTCTGATAGAAGCTGATCCACGCATGGCCAGGCTCGGAATCGATTTGCGGCACGCCATCGACATACTCCCCGCCCATGCTGCGGAATAGCGGCATCTCCCAGACCGGCGAATGACAGCAGCCGATCAAGCTGAAGCCATAGCGATCGTCACCAAGTGCAGCCATGGCGCGCGCAGCATCGAGGACTGCATCGATAGTCTCCAGCGGCAGCTGCACACCAGCTGCCTTGAGCCAGTCGGTGCGGTAAGTGAGATAGATGCCCTGATTGTGGAGGGACGCCCCGTAAATCTTGCCTTCGTGAGTCGCGGCCGACCAGGTGATCGGCGCAAGCTGACTATAGGTTTCGGGAAAATCTTTCTCGATGCCCTCGATCAAAGCCGTAGCGTCATGAAGGACGCCACCATTTGCGAGCTGTGGCACGGTTGCGGCATGGATCTGCACGATGTCGGGCGCGGTGTTGGAGCGCATGGCGAGAAGAAGCTGCGCTGCAACGTCCTCCAGGCGAACAACCTCGAAGCTGACATCGATGTCCGGATTGTCAGCCATGAAGGTCTTGAACTGATCGTCCGGAACGAAATTCTCGCGACCAAACCAAACCTTGAGGCTGCGGTCCTGGGCCATGGCAATGTCGACACTAACCATGCCAATCAGGGCAAACATGAAAGTTACCATATGCGCGAATAATGCTCGTGACATCGCCTGACCTCCCTGATTTGCTGTTCCGGGCATCACAATCCAAGTTTGACGGATTCGGCACGGAGTTGCTTATTCATATATTAAGGTGAGATGCCTTCCATATCCGTCAAGGAACGCAGGTAGTAGCTTGGACTTCGTGACAGCACAATCATCACGATGACCGCCCGCCTGAGTCCGCTTTCCGCTCTTTTTGACCGTCATTGCGCCAGGCCGTTGTGACGGGTTCGGGTCTACCACTGAAATAACGAGTTGGTTGCTGTTGTTGGGCTGTGGGAATGTGCGGTAACTCGCGTAGCGAGTTATCCACATTTCCATAGCGGCGGCCGCGATTTTTTCTCGTCATGCAGGTGGTGGGCGTAGTGGCCATCAAGTAGGTTGTCGTCCGGCGGGAGTGTGGCTCTTTGGGTCTGTGGTCCGGCTTGCCGGTTTCACCCCAGTTTGAAATGCCGCCCCCGTCACCTGCATCATCCAACGGGTCCACCGGGATGGTGCCGATCGCTTGCGATTGTGGCTTTGGTAGACAAGACCCGAAGGATGACCCTTTGGACCTTGTCGACTGAAGGAGTGATCGTTGGCGACTTCTGCCTCCTTGGAACTTCGTGTTGGGATCGATGTCGGGTCACGTTGTCATAACGTGGCGATCGGGCTGTCGGATGGCCGTCTGCTCGAGGAGTTCGAAATTACGCATACGGCGGCTGGCTTCGACGATTTCTTTCGTCGTGTTGAGACCTCGGCGAAACGCCATGCCGTACCGATTGCCGTGGCTATGGAAGGTTACAACGGTCACATCAGACCCCTCGACAGCTTGGTCGGCGCCAAGGGCTGGCCGCTGTTCAATGTCAATAATCTGAAGCTGGCCCGCTTCAAGGAGATCTTTCCGGCGGCCGCCAAGACCGATCGGATCGATACGAAAAAGACCCTGGAGCTGTTCCAGCTACGTGATCACCTGCCCATGGCGCGCGGTGTGCTCCAGGAAATCGTGCCGATCCCGGAAGAGAACCATGTCCTCAAACGCCTGTCGCGCCGTCGACGGCGTCTGGTCGACGAGCGAACGCGGCTGGGGAGCGCATTGCAGGCCGACCTCCAGGCGGTTTGTCCTGGTTTGTTGGAAATCACCCGAGAGGTCGCCAATTACTGGTTCCTGAACTTTCTCACCTGCCGCAAGGGGCTGCTCAAGCTTGCCCGCATTCGGCGCACAACCCTCGTCAATGTACCTGGTATCGGCGAACGGTTCGCTGACAGTATCCAGGCCTGGCAAAAGAAGGCGTTCTTCAGCCAAGATGCCGAACTGGTCGGCGATATGATCCAGCAGGATGCTGAGCGGATGCTGGAGCTGCATCATCAGATCAAGGCGCTGAAGAAACAGATGGCACGCGTCAACAGCAGCTCAGCGATCGCGCGTCAACTCGATACCATTCCTGGCTTTGGCACCATCTGCTGCGCAGAGCTCGCCGGCGAGATCGGCACCATCGATCGTTTCCGCAACGAAGCCAGCCTCGCCCTTTATCTCGGCATGGCCGCCCTCGATCATAGCTCCGGTAAGTCACGTCGCTCCAAGCGTTCCAAACATGTCAATGTTCGAGCCAAGGCGGCCATGCGCATCGCGGTCGATATTCACCGAAAACTCTGCCCACAATCAAAGCGCTATTACGAGAAAAAACGCGCCGAGGGCAAAAAGTACAACCAGGCCATCCGGGCACTCGGACGACATCTGTGTCCCGTCATCTTCAAGATGCTCAAGAACGACCGGCCATACAAAATCCAACCCTAATCCGATCACGATCCGCGCCACCTTTGGGACTTCAAATTTCCGCCGGGATGTTCAACGACGGTAACTGGCGATACGCGTTGCCGCGGCAGCTCTCCGCCACTTTTCCTCCGCCGAGGTGGCGAGCAGCGTTTGCAAGATGATAGGCTCGATCCATGGCGCAACGTCTCTACCACTTCAGCGAGGACGGTCATATATCGCGGTTCGAGCCACGACCTGTGCGGGTCCCTTCGCGGCGTCGTCCCGGGATGGAATGGCTGAATGGACCGCTCGTTTGGGCAATCGACGCCGCTCATAGCCCTCTCTACCTCTTCCCAAGAGATTGCCCGCGCATCGTGATGTGGAAACTGCCGAAGTCCTCAGAAGAGGACATCGCGACCTATTGGAGTGACAGCTCCAAACCGATGGTGGCCTTCTTTGAAGAGGGGTGGCTGGATCGAATCAGCGAGACCCGTCTATTTCGCTA
This sequence comes from Geminicoccaceae bacterium, assembly GCA_965204405.1. Classification (GTDB taxonomy): domain Bacteria; phylum Pseudomonadota; class Alphaproteobacteria; order Geminicoccales; family Geminicoccaceae; genus JANQPX01. The sequence goes on along the minus strand of CBDBEN010000004.1, from coordinate 888,205 downwards.
CGAGTTCCCATCGCAGCCATTTATCGATCTGAATGACGCAGGCATGCATGTGTCAGAGCATGCCGTTTCGCCATTGAGTATCCAGATGATTGATAATCTCCTGGCGAGCCTCGAAGACGCTGGCGTCGAGACCAGGCCGCTACCGAGTCTCAGCGCCCTCAGAGACGCCAGGTCGACCTCGTTCCACATCAGCCGAATTCGCCTCCGCAATGCCAATGAATGAGCCAATCATCAGTCCCAATCTTTACTGATCTGCTTGTTGTCAAGCTTATGACCCATTCGGTCAAACATCACCACGAGGAGCCCGCTCGGAATGCCTGCTTTCCGGCAGAGCTCTGCCTGATGCTAGAGGCCAGATCCGCAGCGAGCGATCAAGTTCGACGCTTAGAAGCCGCAGTTCAGCAATTCCGATCTAATTGGTGGTTTCTTCTTGCTGAGCTGGCTCAGGTTCGCTTCCGCTAAACCAACCGCCTGCATAACCAATGATCAGAATGACGACAACCGCCGCAACGACGTACACGAGACGCTTATCTTGAAGCATATTTTTCTCCCTGATTTTGGCCGGCGTTCTTAGCGTGCCGCTCCTTAATGACAAGCTTGAGCGTTACGAGAGGAAGGCAAGGTATTTCCACATACACAAAATTAAGTTCAGACTCAGATCGCAAAACCCAGCATTGATTACATGTCACCAGTAGATAAAAATGATGAAAAATTTAACACTAAGCTAAATAAAATCCATTTGAGAGAAAGATGTTAAAAAAATACTGGCTTTGGGGAGCCGTTTGCGCGATCAACTCCGCTATTGCAACAATCGGGATCTCGAACGAAACCAGCTTGGTAGGGCGCCAAGTAGACGACCAAATCGAAAGAGCAAATGAAGCGCGCCGAGTAGGCCGCTACCGCGATGGTGAGAAAATCGCCAAGCAAGCGCTCGATCTTGCCGAAGAACGACTCGGCATTGAGCATCCGAAAACGATTGAAGGTTTGGATAGCGCCGCGTCAATCCAGCTCGACCTTGGACGCTATGCCGAGGCTGAGACGCTCTATCGTGAAGCCCTTCATGGGCGCGCCAAACGTTTGGGCGAGGATCATCCCGATACGCTCAACCTCAAGAACGACCTCGCCTCTGCGCTCCAGAAGCAAGCTCGGTATGACGAGGCGGCAACGCTCTATTGGGAGACCTTGCGCGCGCGCCGGGATGCGCTGGGCAACGACCATCCGGATGCCCTAGGTAGTATGAATGATCTCGCCAGGCTTTTCGCGGAGCAAGGGCGTTATAGCGCTGCGCAAACCATCATCGGCGCCATGCACGACAGGATCGAGAGCCGCCTGAAAGAGGGTGACGCCGATCAGGATGTGCTTTTGATCATGCATAACCTAGGCGTCCTCTACACGGATCACGGCCGTTGGAGGGATGCGCAGAAACTCCTATCGCGAACGCTCGATATGCGCTGCGACCTCCTTGGCGAGGATCATCCGGATACCCTTGAAAGCCTGCTCCTGTATGGGGGAACGCTTTATTACGGCGGTCGCTACGATGAGCTGGAGCCGCTTTTGTGGGACACGCTGCGGCGCCATCGCAACGCCTTCGGCCCGGAGCATTCCGGCGCTTTGACCAGTCTGAATAATCTTGGATTCTTGTATGACCAATTGGGCCGACCAAAGGAGGCGATCAAGCTGCTATCGAGAAGCCTTGAGCTTAGGCGGATGCATTTGGGCGACGGCCATCCGGATACCATCAGTAGCATGCGTAATCTGGCCGGCCACTATACTGAGCGGAAACGCTTCAAAGAGGCGGAAGCGCTCTATTGGAAGGCCCTTAAGCTCCGCCGGCAACATCTCGGGCATGACCATCCCGACATATTTGAAGTGTTGGATGACCTGATATGGTTCTACGACAAGCAAGGGCTTGATGAGCAAAGCGGCGCCCTGTTGGCGAAGTTTGCCGAGCTTGTGCAGCAACGCCGCGAGACCCATGGCGATTCCGATCTCGATACACTGTCCGCCATGAATGATCTCGCTGTGCGGTATCAGCGGGTTGAACGCTATGATGAAGCTGAGACGCTTCTCACAGAGACCATAGAGCGCCGTCAAAACGCGCTCGGCCGCCAACACCCCGCAACGCTGGATAGCTCCGAGGAGATGGCCTGGCTGTTGAAAGATCGCGGCCGGAACGGGGACGCCGTAACGCTCATGGCGGAGACCTTGCGGCAACGTCAGCAGACGCTTGGCGGCAAGCATCCCGATACCATGCGCGCGATGCATCTGTTGGCTTGGCTGCACTACAATCAAGACGACTACAAGGCGGCTCGGTTTTATTTTAGGCAGGCCCTGCAGAGCCGGCGCAACGTCTTCGGGAATGAGCATCCCCACACGCTTAACACCATGGACAATTTGGCCGGACAACTCATGTTGCTCAAGGAATATCGTCCGGCTCTGACCCTGCGACGCGACATACTCCAAATTCACCGGCAAGCCCTTGGCGAACATCATGTTGACACGCTGAACGCCATGGCCAGTTTACAAAATCTCTATTCAGAATGGGGTCGTGATGAGAAAGCCATGGCGCTCCATTCGGATCGAATTCAATTAGAAACCGAGAGAATGAAACATGAGCTTGCAGCACTCAACGCAGACTATGAAGTAAGCAATGGTCGGATTATAAATTTATCCATGTTATTTTTCGAACAAGGCCAACTAGCCAGAGGAAAGAATTATGTTTTCTATTCTTTTATTCCAACAATTATTCCAGCTCTACTTCTTCTTGTATGGCTTGCAAGGTCAAATTTCTTCGGCAAGCCTGGCCACCTCATATGGATATCCGCCGCTGTCTTTATGCCGATATTATATCTTGTCGGCCTCATCAATTTTTGGGCCAAACCATTTTTTGAAGACATTGAGAATGCTTGGATCGCATCGCTCCGAGCTATTGTCCAGGTTGGCCCGGTAGAGGAGCTTGCCAAGCTCATCACGGTTATTTGGGTTTGCCGGCGCTGGGCTCTACAGAACCGGCCGCTCACGATCATTGCTGTAGGGCTAGCTGTTGGCCTGAGTTTCGCAGCGCTGGAGAATTGGGATTACGCGATTGCTCAGGGCCTCTACTCACCGATCATCAGAAGCGTACAGTCCCTGCCCACGCATCTCGTCATGGCCGGCTGCGGCGCCGGTTTTCTGGCGCTCTCCTGGCGTTATCCCCAAGAACAATGGCGCTATCGTTGCCTGGCAATCCTTGTTCCGGCTCTTCTTCATGGATCTTACGACTATCTATTATTCGTTGAAGACCACATCCCTACCGTTCGGCCATTTTCGAAATTGGTCTCTACCCTTGTCATCGCAATTGGCGCTGCAACTCTTACGAGACTGATTGTTGGGGCGGTGTATCCTCCTCCTCCGCCAACCGTGGTAGAGCGGATCGCCTTGCGCTCAAACAAGGTGATAACGACCTACATCACGATTGCGGTCTTCGGGATCATCATGGGGGCGGTCATCTTGACGGACCTCTCAATTGGTCTCTACGCGACCATCAGAACAGCCTACGAAGTCATAAGCATGACCGGAATTGATCTGTTCCCATTCAAAGACGTCCTTTCGACCATGCTTTACCATGTCATGGAGTTCGCGGACCTGGTCATGATCGAAAAGGATGGCGACATCACCCCCTTATCCGGCGTTGAGCTGGCAACGATCCCAACGATAGCAACCTCTGTCATTGTCGCCGGCATTGCTATTTATCGGTCGGGTTGGCGGCGCCTGATGGAGATCAGACTGTCTTCTTAGGGTCAACAATGCCCGGTAGCGCCCCACTCTGTAGTGCGGGCAATGCGCCGTAACCGGGCGTTGTTTTACGAGTCGTTCAGGAGCCGGATTTCTCCTTGCTCCGGAGGTTCACACAACCCTTTCGGAGGCCGGCTTGGCTAGGTTCGCCATTCGGTTGAGAACCTTGATGCCAATCGCCAACTCCACAGGCTGGGCGTCGTCATGCCGGGTATGCAGCCTGTCATCAACGATCGACTTGTACCGGCCTATCGTCGTCTCGACTAGGCTGCGTCGACCATAGCCATGGGCCTTTTGCCAAGCCATCCGGCCTTTGGCTGCAAGCTCGAGAATGTGACGATCTCGATCGGTCTGCTCCTCTCCGATTTCACTCGATAAAACCGCCGTCTTGCGTGGTGGAATGACCACTTGGGGCGCAGGATCCGGAGAATGCCGCTTGACCGCGTCATAAACAGGATCGCCATCATACGCGCCATCCGCCATAAAGCAGCCGACCGGACTGTCGATCTGAGACAGGATGTCATCGATCTGGTCGGGATCACCAGCATCCTTGTCGGTCAAAAGATGCGACACGATCATGCCGCTCTCCGCATCAAGACCGACATGAAGCTTTTTCCAGCCGCGACGTTTCTTGCCATGCTTGGCCCGACACCATTCGCCCTGGCCGTAAATCTTCAGGCCTGTGCTGTCCAGAACCAGATCTAGCGGCTCCGACGTATCCCGAACCCAGGGCTCGATCGACAGCGCCTTTCGTCGCCGGCAAAGTGTCGCCACACTCGCCACGGGAAGATCCAGACCAAGAAGCTCGAACACGCTCTTCGTCAAACCATAAGTCTGACGAAGGGGAAGATGGTAGACTGTGCCCAGCGTCAACATTGCCTCGATCGCACTGTCCGAATAGACCATCTCTCCGCCTCGTCCTTCGCGCTTCGGCGCTCTCCAGCTGTCGATCCTTTCTGGAGAGAGCCAAATCGTGATCGAACCCCGCTGGCAGAGCCCAGCATTGTAGGCCGGCCAGTTTCGAACCCGATATTTGGCTATCTGAATATGGTGACGGTGGGCATCGTGAAATTTATACGGCATGGCACAGGGCTCAATCCTGGAAAAAACAAGCGATGTCACCTAACACCTCAGGCCAAATGCACGCAATCGCGACGACCGATGAAACAACGCCCTGCGATACGCTTTACATTGCCTCCCTTAGGAGGCTGCCAGTGTCCTAGAGACGCCCGGCACCAACCCTATCTGGCGTTGATCTTTTCCCAGTTGACAAAGGACATGCATGGGGTGTCCGACATCACAAAGATGGCACACACGTGATTTTCTACTGTGATGCGAAGCTTGGACACTGCCGGACCATGGACTGGTTACCGAAGGGAACACAAAAAAAGTGATCAGGTCGGCGGACCTCAACTTGGCAGCTTTCGGATAGAGGAGCGCAACGCGCACCTACAACCCATTCCGGAGAGCATGATCCACAGCCGTCATGCCTCAACACCAAGCTGACTGACGATTTCGTTCTTTAGGTCCTCGACCTGTCTTTCGCCATCTACGCGGACGACAGGACAATTCAGTGTCTGCAGCCAAGCCTCATGGCCAACGCGACTACGACCGGTGAAGTCGTCCTCATCATAATGTGAAGCATAATCGATCAACGCCTCAAACTGTTGATGGCTTGATCCGCCCGGCATGATCGCTCTAAGCCCGCATCGACGCAGCTCACGATTGCGCAACCGCTTAAGTCTAACTTCTGACCGCGTGTGGACAAAAATGACGGCATCAAAATTTGGAATGAGCGGGTCACCCCAGCCGCACAATGAGCCGCTCAACACCCACTCAGTTCGTGGAACGAACAGTGCGTTCATTAGGGTGAGACGGTCGGTGACAGCCCGTTTCTCAAGAAATGGGGGACTGGTCGGTATCCAGAAATAGTCATCGGTATCGTGGTGGGGAATCGCAAGGTCGTCAGCAACCGCACGTCCAAGTGTCGTTATGCCGGCTCCTGCAGCTCCAGTAATGTGAATGCGTTTAGCCTTCATCACGACATGCATATCAGATGATCGCGTTTCAGGCCTCCCCTATAGCATCAATTCTCCTGCCCAAACTTGGCCGGCTATTCAAATCGCTAGCGTCAGCAAATGGCACTCCCTCGCCAGAGAGCTTGCGGCAGAAAACGGCGGCGAAGCGGGAACGCCAGGTGAATGCATGTCGTAGAGTCCGGTTACCAGCGCATTGCCCGCGCGCCATGAAGGGGCTCTAAATCACCCTGTTGACCCAGATCAGCCCCAAGGAGCGATCGCCGTTGTGGAAGGAAAGAGCGGATAGCTGACACTGTTGGTCGAAATTGATTCGTTCAAGTCACAAAGATGCCAGGCCCGATGATGAAAACCTTCGTGCTACGACGGACAGGCCAGAGATTGATCGACATCAGTGACTGTGTTGGCAAGCTTTTCAAAGAGCGCGCTGAAATAAGCCAGACGGTTTGGCATCAGCGTCTTCACCTGCCGTTCGACTCCTCCTGGCAGTCGCCCAGGGTGATATAAGATTGTGTATGCAAACAGGGCAGACTCAGCCATGTCTTCCTTGTCAGGCTGTTCGGCTGCGTATCGCGTAATATATGCGGCATCGGATTTTTGCGCTTCGATCCAATCAGCGCTTTTCAGGTAGTCGTTATCCAACGTTGCGTGAACGGACTCGTGGAAGATCGTCTCTTCGATGTCGTGACTGCGAATTCGTTTCTTGACGTTTTCCGAGTACAGGACAAAGAAATGCCCCTTATCCTCGCCAAATGCTGCTTCGTCACCTTCATGCAGCACGACATGGGCCAAGCGCTGCCGCATAAAGCTTGGCAATCGTCCCAAGGGTTCGACGATCATCTCGACATGTTTTTGCGCATTTTCGACCGTATCGAAGTCTGGATGCGCCCAAATTTCCAGGTCGGCCCTATCCTTGAACTGAGCGGTGAAGATAAATGTCCTGTCCACGAGGATTTCATCGCTCGGATTGCCGGGCATCTCTCGGCTTTCACGGCCGGAAAAGATGAGACAGGCAAAAGCATGAGCGTCTTCCTTGGTAATGAAGTCAAGGTCGTTTGAGACAACCGAGTTGGGAAAAATAGGTGGGGTTTGGGACCCGGATTGCGCACAAGATGAAACCAGAAAGATCGTCGAAACTGCAGCGACAGAGGTTAAGAGCTTATTCATTGATTTGCCTATCAAATTTGAAATGCCTGGGCAGTCTATCGCCATTTTTTGCACTGGGACAAGCTATTGTTCTGCCTTGTTTTGGATCTATCCAGTGACCGCTCCAGTTTGTTCTCTGCCGATCAGCGAATTTGCGTTCAGGTCTGGTCATGGCACACTTGAGAACCAAGCGTTCCGGCAAAAATGCGCCTGAAAGCCGGCATCCCGAGCGAACTCTCGCTGGCGAGGCAGCTTTCTGGTGCATAGCCCGCATGCGACGCCGGTGCCCCAATGCAACGAACTGACCCGATTCGGACATTACGATGCGAGAGGGCAGGCTATATCCGTCGGTTGCAGCTGGGTTAATGTGTGATCACTTTGGTGTTTGTGTTTCTGCAACGCTACATCACCGCCGGCATCGCCAATACGGAGATCAAGTGACAGGGCATCGGCGGTTCAGGTGGCATCCCCAACCAGCAGCCATTCGCGGAGATCTTCGGCATCGAGCGCTTCCGAAACGGCTTGATTAAGGGCGTCTTTCAAGAGCTCGGTCGCCGTGTGCCGTTTCGGTTCGTCGGGCGTGTCGATCAGGTAGGCGCGATGCAGCTTTTGATAAACCTGTTTGGAACCATCCGAGGTGGTTAGGCGGACATTGATAAAGGCGCGAGCTTCAGCCTTATCTGCCACAATGCTATCCAACCGGATGATCTCCCCCGATAGCTGATAGGCGGCATCGGCAGAGCGCGCACTTAATAGCCCTCGATTATCCGCATTCACTTTGACAAGGTTATGCACGATTCGGCTGACCGGCTCATCGGTCCACAAGACTGTCTTGGGGTATCGGTATTGTCCCAGGATTTCGCCGATCCAAAACGGCCCCTTATCACGGTGATCGGAAAAATGTCCAAGCGATAGCTGGCTGTCGATGGGTAGGGCATGATCGGGACCGTAAGTAGAAATGAACTTGAGGTCGACCTCTTCGGACATACAACTCATTAACATGACGACCAACACTGGTCCAAGGACCCACTTCAAGAAAGAAAAACACCTGCGAAAACTTGGTTTATCACGCTCCATTGAAACGACACTCTTCATTGATGGTATTTTAATGATGAATGTTTTTCGCCTACAGGGCGACGCGTCAACAGGCCGAGGTCAGCGGACAGGGCCTAAAACCATCAGTGTGTCTTTTTTGCCAGGAAACAGAAGACGGTAACCGGAAAGGCCGTTGCGACCACTCGGTGAATGCAACAGGGTGACAGGAGGACTTTTGCAATGAGCGGGAGTGACAAGCGATATCTAGCCGAAAGGGCCGCCTTCTGGCGCATTGCCCGCACGCAGCGATAGGGTCTTATCGGAAGGCCCTGACCCGAATCTGCCCTTTTGGATTTGGGCACTAAGAAGTCGAATCCGATCTTCGGAAGATTTCTACGGCTCATAGTTAACCAACTCTCAATATTCATTTGCTATCGTATTGCGAGCACGGGAATTTTCATATGTATCGCCTCTACGCATGCATTACGCAGCAACATGATCTATCGCTTGTATTTCTGGCGGCGTTGCTTTGTCTCTTGGCATCCTTTGCAGCGCTCAGCATCACAAGCCGAGCTATCAATAATACCGGAAAACTACGATTTGTTTGGCTCACCGCGGGTGCATTGATTTCGGCTGTTGGTATTTGGGCGACGCATTTCGTTGCCATGTTGGCCTTCGATACAGGCTTGCCGACGGGTTACGATATCAGCCTTACGGTTCTTTCTCTTGTTATTGCCGTTGCCATCACCGGTCTCGGGCTTGCTGTTCCGGTTTATCGCAAAGGCAGTATCGCTGCTCTCGGTGGTGGGGTCATCTTTGGTGTTGGAATCTCAGCCATGCACTTCGTCGGCATGATGGGGCTTCTAGTGCCAGCAATCATGGATTGGGACGACAAGTTCGTAATCTTGGCTTGGTTGCTTGGCTGCGGGTTTGCCGCGTTAGCGATCTGGCAGGCAGTGGCCAATGACTCGACGTGGGTACGGGCAAAAAGCGCAGTCACGCTGACTTTGGCAATCTGTTCCATGCATTTTACCGGCATGGCGGCATTGGAGCTGACGCCCAGTCCGCTCATTCCGCTGCCCGAGGCCTATTTGACCCCTGAAAGGCTGGCAATTGATATTGGTTTAGCTGCTCTCGTTATTCTGGCACTCAGTACCAGTGGCGCACTCGTCGATCAGCATCTTGCCGGCCGAAAAACCCTTGAAGCCGAAAGACTTCGTAGCCTTGTGAACGCGACATTCGAAGGTATCGGCATTTGTGTCGACGGCAGATTAATCGAAGTGAATGATGTGCTCGTCGATCTGCTAAAACAGCCGCTGAGCGAGTTGCACGACCAGCCCTTCGAACGCTTTGTTGCTCCGGGCCAACGAGACGCCTATGCACAAACGCTGCGTTCCGCACAGGAAAGCGCAATAGAGCTCCCGTTGATCCCTGCGTCAGGTGCGCCTGTTTTTGCTGAGTTGCTGATCAAACTTATCGATTATGGCGGCATGTCAGCCAAGGTCATCGCTGTGCGTGACATCACCGAGCGACAAGCAGCGCGTGAGAAGTTGGAACAATATCGTGATCATCTTGAGCAATTGGTCGCCGACCGTACCGCTGAACTACAAGATCAGGCATCACGCCTTACCGAGGCCCTTGACGAGGAGCGCAAGCTTGCAGGCTTACAACGTCAGTTTGTATCGATGGTTTCGCATGAGTTCCGGACCCCCTTGGCCGTCATCGACGGCAATGCGCAGAGAATATTGAGGCGTACCGCAGAGGACATACCGGAACGAGCGATCAATGCGCTAGGCAAAATCCGCAAGTCCGTCAAGCGCTTGACGGAACTTATGGAAAGTGTGCTTGCAGCAGCTCGGCTTGAAGAAGGGCAAATCGAATTCAGCCCGGGCCCGTGCAATTTGTCTGAGCTGATTGAGGAGATCGCTAGAAACTATGGCGAGCTCTATCCGGATCATGAAATCATCCTCACTATCGATCAATTACCGGATCAGATTATTGCCGACAGCAAGCTTCTCCGGCAGGTGTTTTCTAATCTCATTTCCAATGCCGTAAAATATTCTCCGGGAGAGACCTGCATTTGGGTAGATGGATGCGTGGGTGATGATGGCGATATCATCGTCGCTGTTCGTGATGAGGGGGTTGGTATTCCCCTAGTCGAACAGAAGGAGTTGTTCGATCGCTTCTTCCGTGCAAGTACATCGACTGGCATTGCGGGTAGCGGCATCGGCCTACATTTGGCCCTGCATCTCGTTCAAATGCATAGAGGAACGATCAACGTTAAGAGCGTTGAGGGACAGGGCACCACCTTCCAGGTGGGGCTTCCGAGTAAACAAAAATGGGCTCCTGATGCTGAGCAAGTTGAGGACCACCGCGATATGCCCATCCTTGAGAGAGCAACGTAGCTGCATTTCCGCATTGGCCGCTTATAGCACGACCCTTCCGCTAGCCTAGTGGCGGAAAACCGGCGCTCAGCAGGAACGGCAAGCGCGTCGCGGCCTGTGAGGTCGCTTTTCGGCGCATTGCCCGCACCCAGCCACCATGCCCTTGTACGTGCTGCTGACCCCTTTCAGACTCAACCGACATGCCATTGCAGGGCAGACTGCATGAGGTTGACTTCTATTGGAGCTTGGCCTGATTCTGATAGAAAATGTGCGAAACGATGATGGGGCGATGCCATTTTCAAAGCCAGCTTGTTCGCGCTCATTGTAATCTTCACAGCTGCGAAATTCGCTGAGCTTGTGGCAGAAGATAAATTTATTGTCGACGTCATGAGTATCGAGGAAGAGATTCTCCTCGGAGAGCAAGAACACATCAAAAAGATAGAACATAGCGGCGTTTATGATGATCCGAAACTTGCGGCTTATGTCGAGGAGATTGGCACTACCTTGTTACGAGCAGCGCCTATTGAAGGTATCGAGCCAACATTCACGATTACTAACTCGGGCGTTGGCAGCGCAAAAGCACTGCCGGGCGGATACATCTATATCGATCGAGCATACTTGGGTTTTATCAACAATGAGGCAGAGCTAGCCGCTGCGCTCGCTCATGAGTTAGGCCATATGGCCGCCAGGGACGCAGCAAAATCATATAGCCTCGGGATTGCCGATCCTTGCCGAGATGCGGCCGCAAGCCCGTTGGACAAGATGACGATAGAGCGCATCTATCATCAGTCGGAGTTCAAAGCCGATGCATATGCCGTCCGAATGTTGCTTCGTACCGGTTATGATCCAATGGCCTTAGCTGCCTTGCTCGCCCCCACTCAACTGCAAGAATTTGAAGTGCCGACAAGCTATGGTGAAGATGCCGACGAAGAAAGCTGCTTGAGTACCCATCCGACAGATGAAGATCGAATCTCCCGTATTGAAGAGATTATCGAAAAGGCCGAGCCAAAAGCCTTTCGTCGCGGTCGCGAGCTTTATCTGTCTAAAATTGATAACATAGCCTGGGGATTAAATTCCAAGTTGATTATAGGAACAGATGAGTATTCAGACTTGGAGTTCAATATCAAAACCGGGCGACACATTGCAGACTCTGATACGATCGCCAGGAGTAAACAAGGTCATCTCGGGATTCACCTTCCATAGCTTGAACAGACTGAAGCGTGATGCACCGCTAACGGTTGGTACGTTTGTCAAACTCCTTCGCTAGTGGCCGTTTATGACACCAGGCCGTCTCTACGGCCGCCGCTGGCGCATTCACATTCTTGGATCCAAAAGCCGCCCTTGGGGCGGCATTCGTCTGCGAAAACGGGCGATAGTCACGCCCTTCTGGCTGCTTTCCAGCACATTATGGGCACGCGGTTGCAGCGCCGTCGTTCAACAAATTGACCCTACATAGCCATAACGGCCCAACGTAGCGGTGGTCAAAATGAGCGGTTAGCGGTCATTCGAGGAGTGTCACTTCCCTATCCTGCGTCTAAAGCAAGTTTCAGGTTTCGTGCCGGAACCCATCCTTCCGAACCCGTTCGAGATCTGCAAAGAATCCATCCGTGTGTCTCATCGAGACCAATGAGTATTTCCCCAACATGGCACGTCAGCTCGACAGCGGAAAACCTGTCTTTGGCATAGTGTTCCCCTTCAACGGTCTCGATTAGGGTATCTGGTATCCAGCCCTCCTTACCGATGCTGTTTCGTGCCCAGATCCAGAGATGCCCTTCCCAGGTATCTGTCTTTCCGTTCAACAGCACGACGTCTTTGGCCTCTATGGTGATTGGGTCGTCGTAAGCTGCCTTCCAGTCAGCAACGACACGGTATCGGTCGGGTATGGCAGCACACTCCTGGCAAACGGTGCGGATGAATCAATTCAATGCACGCAACAAACGGCAAGAGGACATCAATTCAGCATGGAAGACAGCGCATTGGATCAGGAAAACAGAAGATCGATCTCATCACCGGAAAAGCCATATCGAAACATCATGCATCGATGTGCTGAGGTGCCTAAGTAGCCGCCCAGCACACGATCGATATCGCTTCGAAAGTCGTCATCAGACTTCGCAAATGCGAATGAGCCAAAGGCTGGTTTCTTCTCAGCCTCGGGAACCACTGTCAGGTCGAGACCCCAGTCCGGATTGCGTTCGATGAAACCGGAATGCGCTCTGGCAACGCTCGCATATGCGCTGACATGACCGCTGCGCACTGCCGCCGCGGTGTCGGTGTAAGCTTCGAAGATTCTGATGCGATCTTTCAGCATACCAAACTGAACCGCGGAGCGATGTTGAAACTGATCCCGGATGACGGCCAGAATGCACCCTGGCTGGTCCGCGACTGATCAATAGCCCACCAGTCCCAACGGATTGCCTTTCGTAACGAGCAAACCATCTGGCAGAGCCCAAATCGGTCGGCTGAACGATGCAATGTTCTGGCGTTCTTCAGTCCTTAACAACCCTGTCGTCATGCGCCAGCGACTAACGAGCCAATTCCACATCACAGCCCGTCACCGTCCCATCGTCTTCACGATAGTTGAACGGTGGCTCGATCAGGTAGGCGAATTTCATGTCTTGGTTTCCGTATCAACGGTGTCGTAGCTGGCGATCTTGATGGCCAAGACCGACTGGCATTTGTTGAGGAGTTCTTGGCGGCGGCGAAGTTCCGCCGCATGCTGAAGGAGAACCTGCCGTCGCTCCGGCGCCGTTTCTCCGTCAGCTTTTGCCAATGCCGTGAAACGGCGCATCTGCTTTAAGGGCATACCGGTTTCGCGGAGCCAATAAAGCAGAGTGAGCCACTCAATATCTGTCTTGCTGAAATCCCTTCGGCCATCGGTGGTCCTGCGGATTTCGGGCAGCATCTTGGACTTTTCGTAGTATCGGATCGTATCGATCGTTAGGCCGCAGGTCGCTGCAGCCTCTGATATGCGCATCGTCGGGCTCGCTCGAAGTTGATGAACCATTTCTACCGAGCTGGAGCAACTCCAGGTCAAGAGAGATCTGGTCGCTTTCTATGAGGTTGCTCAAGCCTAACGCCACCGCGCCACATCCCGACTCTACCAATTTGTTGAACGAAGGCGCTGCAACCGTGTGCCCATAGTGTGCTGGAAAGCGGCCGGAAGAGCGTGACCATCACCCACTTTGGCCGACGAATTTTGACCCAAAGGCCGCTTTCGGATCCAAGACTGTGAAGGCGGTGCCGGCGGCCGGCACTCCCGAGTTGTGCCAGAAGCCAGCATTCGTTCTTTCACTTGTTCGGGTGAGATCGAACATGACCGATTACTCCTTCCATGATCGGCTTTGTTGAAGTTCCAGCCTTGAGCCCCCCGCAACAAAAAATCTGAACAACTATGGGCTGTTCCAGCCGCAATGACCTAATTTGTTTACATATTGATGCGCATTGTAACTATCTGGAGTAGCTCTATGCAAAAGACGTTGATCTGCTCATTGTGCTTGCTGTTGGGAGGCATCTCGACCTCCTTGGGCCAATCTTTAGGAACCCCGCAGACGGAATCAATTGTTTGGCCGGAGGATACGCCCCGTAGCGAGGCGGCCATCAAACTTGGCCGGCATCTCTTCTTCGATCCTCGATTGGTGTTGAACGAGCAGCAATCCTGTGCGAGCTGCCACAGTCCACATATGGGCTAGGCTGCTGGCGTGGCACTGGAGCCAAGGGCGCACAAGGACTGGGCACCATCAGCCCGCAATTCGCCAACGCTGTAAAATCTTGCCTGGGCACCTGTTCTTCATTGGGATGGCCGAACGCCGGACGGTCAGTGCTTCACACCTGAAGACACGAAGACAGAGGTGTGTTTGGCGCCATTAGAAAGCCAGGCTTTCAAATCGATGCGCTCACGCAAGATCTACGAAGGCTTTATGCCGAAAGTCGGAGCCGAGCCCGAATATCAGCGGATGTTTCAGGAGGCCTTTCCACCGGATGGCGCCATCACGCATGTCAACATGGCGAGAGCGATTGCGGCCTTTGAACGGACGATTGTCAGCAATGACTCGCCATTCGATCGATATTTGAGCGGCGAGCAAGATGCGCTCACGCTAGAAGCAAAGCGTGGTCTTGAGCTGTTTGAAGGCAAGGCGAATTGCATACTTTGCCACAATGGTGAGAACCTCACAGACTGGAAATTCCATAATATTGGGATGCTCGGGGATGATCCGGGACGCGGCGACCGTGTCGAGCTAGAGGATGAGAAGAAGGAATTTCGTGGAGCATTTAAGACACCCGGACTAAGAAACGTCGCCCTCACTGCTCCATACATGCACGATGGGGCGCTTGCATCTCTTGACGCTGTTGTCGCCTTCTACAACCGTGGCGGAGACGATAAGACAAACCTCTCCCCTCTTATGCATCCGCTGGATCTGATAGATCAGGAGCAATGGGATTTGGTCGCTTTCTTGAATGCCTTGACTGACGTTGTCGATATAGAAATTCCGATTGATCCAGGCCTGTAAAGCAAGGACACTGCCGATTGCGTTGGAACTGCTTGTTTGGAATTCCAGTGATTTTGCCATGTCTTGGAAACAAGCGACAACAGGTACCTTTCAGCGGTGGGCAGATGCCGTATGAGCCGCTCTGGTAGCACCAAGCCGATAGCCGTCGTTGCGGCAGTTCACTGCCGGTTTTCTTTCGCCAAACATGCCTGGACCTCGCTCAAACTCGGTGCCAGGATCAGACTCAAGGCCGACGCCATCTCGCGAGGTGTGCATGAAGCTCTACATCGATTAGCCATCTTGATTGAAGCTTTGCACTCAAACCTGAAGTCGGCCATCTCTTCCAACGACTTGATGACCTTGTTTTCGGCGAGTGCTAAACTCCGAACATGGGGGGCGTAAACACCAGTCTTGCTGGCCTTTTTTTTGTTGTCTTGCTCGCATGCTGCGGATCTCTGCCGCCCTTGCCGCCGAACGCCCCAGGACCGAACACCAGCACCGTGAGTGTCGTCAGTGATGGCTGGCACGCGGCCATCGTCGTTCCGCGCGCGCAGCTGGTCGAAACAGGTTTAGTCCCTGAAGCCCGCGACTTCCCAAAAGCGAGGTTCATCGAATTCGGATGGGGTGATCGAGCCTTTTATCCTGCACGGGAAAAAACACTTGGCATGACGCTTGATGCAGCCTTGAGGACGACGCCGGCGATCATGCACATTGCCGGCTTCAGTCGTTCGCCTGAACTCGTCTACGGCGATGCCAACGTCGTATCGATTGCGATGACCCGTCAGACATTTCGGCACATGATCAGTTTCCTCGATAGCTATTTCGATCGCGAGGAGGGAAGCCGATCGTCGCCGGTAGTGCCTGGACTTCGCCCAGACAGCAATTTCTATCTCGCGCGTGGCGGGTTCCATTTGTTCAACAACTGCAACACGTGGGCAGCCCGTATCCTGCGTGCCGGCGGCGTGAACTTATCGTCGACCGGTGTGATCACCGCCAGTCAACTCATGTCTCAACTGCGTGCAAAACATGGCTCATCTTCCATCAGGACAGTCGATTAAGAGACTGCCTCAAGGGGGACGCTCGGCATTCCTGATTTATGACCTATTTCTGCCGGAAGCTTCGTTCCTGGACTGTGCCAGAAAGAGACTCATGCGGTGTCTGCCGGATCGGCTAGGAAGCGGATAAAAACTGACCTGCGCGGCAAACCAGAAGGTCAATCTTGGCTGTCATGCCAACGATCTTCAGGCTCGAAAACGTCTACCTCGCCAAGTTCAATTTCGTGATACTGAATATCCAGTTCACTATCGTCGCAGATAAGTTCTACGTCCTCAGACCCTCGATCGCGGATACTGAGCGTGATGATCATCCGAACTGCCAGCTTTTCATCGATCTCAATTGTGCGGCCACCAATCCCCAAAGTTTCCTTGTCCACGCTATCCCATACCGAAAAGCTCAGTTCGACAGGGACCTGCACAACCAGTAAGAGTGGTAGACTGGCTGTCACCTGTAAAGTATCGCCCCCGTCAAGTGTCTCGGTGTCGATGATATCGATATCCGCGTGGTCCGGCCACTCGACGCTCTTAAGCGTCCCGCTCCAAGCTGATGCTTCCAGTGCGCCCGCAGGCGCATGACCATCTGCAGTGAACTCGATCTGCTCGATACTATGCTCAATCTGCTGTCGAATTTCTGGATGGCCTTCGCCGTCCTTCATTATCCATGATACGATAGCAGCCCGCTGTTCTGACTCCGCATTGTTGACGAGATCGAGCGCTTTCTCGATTCCAGACACAAGATAAAGTCGTTCAGACTGCTCACAGAATTCCCGCCAGTCTCCATCCTTTGAGACAACTAGCATGCCGATATCGCGGTCAGCCGCTGTGCCCTCCAATGCATGCAAGGCAAGAGCATCCGGAAATTCGCTTTTTTTCTTGCCTGCCCCAAACGGAGCCTCGCCAGAAAAATACCCCTCGAATACTGTCGAGATATCGACCAATTCTGTGTCCTTCACTACTTCGCAGCCAGTGTCGTTAATATACTTGTCGAAACGCTCCCGTGCTGCTTGCGCAGCGGACCGTCCACCAGAAATCTGCTGAAGTAGATCTTCCATTTTCTACTCTTTACTCTCGAATGCAAAGAGCGCTGGTCTGATAGCCTTCTGCGCCGACCCAATCGCGTCCTCGGCATCCTTTTCGAGGCGCGCCAAGATTTCCTTCACAACCGTATCCGACAATACAAAGGACAACCGTGTATCTTTCAGGCTGGAGACCGCTTGAAGCGTCTTAGAGTTCAGATGCAAGCCCTTCTCGACGAAAATATTGGTATCGACCGTGAGCAATGTAATTTGCTCTTCTACTACCAAATCTCGTATTTGCTCTTCGTTTGCATTTGGCACAAATGGCTCCCGGCTGCCGCTGCATTAAACCAGTCATTACTTGAGATATATTCAACCAAAAGTACATATGAAAAGTCAGAATTGCCCCCGCCCCACTTGGCGCTCACTTTACTCACAGCACCCGCTAGGCCTTTAGTCCGAATTGGGCCACTTTTGCCCTCTAGAAAAAGGCTCATCAAGTTCCGCTTTCGCGGTGATAGCGTGAACAATTGTTTTTGCTGGGCGGCAGGGTCGCATAAGCCCGCCGCCCTCGCTTCCACCGCATCACCTCAAGCGCAATTATTCCAAAGAAGTACACCGCGACCGCAAAGCCGACGATGTCCCGGTACGTCACCGCCTTCATTTTGCCAAGGTGCCGTCAATAACCGCGTCGACGAACCAGATGATGATGGCGAGGGGGATGCGCCCTGGCATGAAGGCGAGAATCATGCCGAGCGTGAAGGGGACCGTGCCCCTCTATCAGCGCGACGACCATCAGCGTCGTGACGATGGCTGGCATCAGACGGAGAAACCGCCGTCTGTGGAAGGCGAGCAGATCGATGCTGCCGGTGCGGCCGAACTCTCGAAGCAGGAGGTGGGTGATCAGAAACCTCGAGATCACAAAGAACAGCGTGACGCCGAAGCCGCCCGGAATGCTATCGATCTTCGTGAAATGAGACGCAACGACAATCCAGGTCGCTACCGCGCGCAATCCGTCGAGGGAATGGATGCGGTCATATGGCGCAGCGTAAGATGTCGCGTGAATCGGTGAAAGCATGAACTCCGCTCCGCTCGCGGACTCCCACTGCCGTTTACCTTTCACGTCGTCTTGTACAGAGGATTGTACAAAGACATTGAAACGCTCAACAAGTATGAGTGATTTCAATAAGATAAGTGAGGGTGGCTGGCGGAGGGGATGGGATTCGAACCCACGATACCGGTTTCCCAGTATACCGGTTTAGCAAACCGGCGCCTTCAGCCTCTCGGCCACCCCTCCATGGGAACGCCCGTTCTACCTAAGGGAGGATAGCGATGTCAATCGAACCCTGGTTGTCTCGGGGCTCATTGTTGGCAAAGTAAGCTCGATCATTCGAGGCAGCTTTTCCAGTGCCCTCAAGTCAAGCTCGTCCAGCCGCCGAATATCAACTGACTGCAATGCCTCTTGCCATAGCGCCACCGGTCAGGAGGCTGAGCTCGAACATAGTGGTCGGGAACACGCAATGAGGGTGGCCTGCTGCGGCGTAGACGGTCTCGAAGCGGCCGAGGCCATCGTCGATCACGGTTGCCAGCGGCTGGGGATGGCCGAGCGGGGCAACGCCGCCGATGGCAAAGCCCGTGGCTTCGCGCACCCGTTCGGCGTCGGGGCGCATCACCAGGCCCGTTCTTCCGAAGGCATGCGGCAGGGCCTTGGTATCGCAGCGCCGATCGCCGGAAACCAGCGCCATTACCGGCTCGCCATCAATGGTGAACACCAGTGACTTCACGATGGCACCCAGTTCCGTGCCGAGCGCCTCCGCGGCTGCCTTGGCGGTCGGGACGGACTCATCGAGCTCGATGACCTGGGCCTCCGATCCCTTTTCGAGAAGGGCCGCCTGGACCCTGGCCACGGCCGGATGGGAGAGCTTGCTCACGCTTTCGGGATCTCCTGGCCACGCGCGGGAACATCGTAACCCCGCTGCACGCCAGGCCTTGCCGCAATCTCGCTATACCAGCGCTTGACATTGGGAAAGCCGTCGAGACTGTCATTGTCCAGAGCGTGCCACTCGAAGCGCGACACCCAGGGCCAGGTCGCTATGTCCGCGATGCTGTAGTCATCGCCAGCAAGATAGGCGCTTTCGCCGAGACGCTTGTCCATCACGCCGTAGAGACGTTTGGTTTCACCAACATAGCGGTCGACGGCGTAGGGGATCTTTTCCTTCGCGAAGCGATGGAAGTGATGCGTCTGGCCGAACATCGGCCCGACGCCGCCCATCTGGAACATCAGCCACTGCATCACGTCCATGCGGGCAAGCTGATCCGCCGGCATGAGCATGCCGGTTTTCTCCGCGAGGTAGATCAGAATGGCGCCGCTTTCGAACATCTTGTAGCCATTGTCGCGATCGACGATCGCCGGGATTTTGTTGTTCGGGCTGATTGCCAGAAAGTCCGGCTTGAACTGGTCATCAGCGGTGATGTCAATCGGGTGAACCTCGTAGGGCAGGCCGACTTCTTCCAGCATGATGGAGACCTTCCGGCCGTTCGGTGTGCTCCAGCTATAAAGATCGATCAAGGTTCATTCCTCATGTTGCAACAAGTCAGGCAGCAGAGCTGCTGGGCATTATCTGTTCTTTTCTAGAGGGGTGGCTGGGGAATGCAAAGATGCGGCGTGGCTGCGGGAACTCAGAATGGCGTGAGGGAAACGGCTTCGGCCTTTCCGGTGGCGGCGATCCGCTGCTTGATCGCCGGTCCCGACGCTCCTTCAACCCGGCCATGCTCATAAGCGACCACGTTCAAGCGGCCGGCGATGAGGTCCAGCAGTTCGCCGGGCTTCAGCAGGAAGTCTGGATTTGAGGGGCGTCCCAGAGCCTCCTGGCCTGTGGCGAAAGTCTCGTAGAGAAGGAGGCCATGACGATCGAGTGCATCGAGGATGCGGGGGAACAGGGGGCGCCAGAGATAGTTGACCACGACCACGGCATCGAAGCGGCGGTCAGTCAGGGGGAAGGGCGAGCCATCCTCGAGATCCGCCTGAATGATCTCCAGCCGATCTGTGCCCTCGGCCACGTTTGCCGACAGGGTTTCGAGTGCCTCGATATCGCGGTCTACTGCCGTAACGTTGCAGCCCCGTTCAAGAAAGCAGAGGCTATGCCTGCCGCGACCTGCGGCCAGATCAAGCACCTCGCATTCCGGGGGTATTAAGGGGGTAAACCGCCGAATCCATGGTGATATGGACAGATTGTCGCGCTTTTTTACGCTCATGAGTCGACAAAGCCTTGCATATTCGATCAGTTTGCTCAAATTAGGGGTTGATCGGTCATGTTTGATCTTGATGGCATTCGGTCGATGGCAACTTTGCTGCGTCGAAAGTAAATCAACCTCATCTCTGACCAGACGAGCGGAACGGTCGTTTTGTTCCGTGATGACGATGTAGTGAAAGGAGTAGCGGTGGCTACTGGAACTGTGAAGTGGTTCAACCCGACGAAGGGTTATGGATTCATCCAGCCGGACGACGGGTCGAATGACGCGTTCGTGCATATCTCCGCGGTGGAGCGTGCCGGACTGCAAAGTCTGCGCGAAGGGCAAAAGGTCGAGTTCGAGCTTGTTCCCGGAAGAAACGGCAAGTCTTCGGCGGAGAATCTCGTCGTTCACGACTAGCATAGCAATCGATCATATAACGAATTCATGAAACGACCGGCGTCGGCAGGCCCGTAGGGCAGCACGCCGTCTCGTAACTTTGAGAAGGGAGCCTTATTTGGGCTCCCTTTTTCATGCTAGAGCGTTTCCGGTTTAGGTTTACGCGGTGCCAGCCCTCTCCCCCGCCCAACCACCCCCAGGATCCCGACCATATCGGGTGGTTGGGCGGGGGAGAGGGCTGGCACCGCATAAACCTCAGCCGGAGACGCTCTAACGCTATCCTGCAGTTCGCTTCCTGCGTGTCTTCTATGTGCCATCAGTCGAATGGACCTGGCAAATAATGGATGCGAAGCGTATCGATGATCCATTGATGCGGAACAAGGGCGGCTCGACGATGACTGGCGACGACGTACTGAAGATCACCCCCGACATGAGCGAGGACGAGGTCCTTCAGGCTTGCGCCGAGGCGGTATTGGAGGCATCGCCTGATGACGTTCGAAAACAGCTCGACCAGGCTGCCAAAGAAAGCGGCTGCCCTTCGGCTTTCGAACTCTTAAAGTCCAGCATGAAGGAAGAGCGTGATCAATATGACACGCTCGAAGGATGGCTAGCCGCGCTCCCGGGGAGACTCCGCTAAAATCTCAGGCCGGGCCGATTCCGGCAATATGGTCATGGATGCAGCCATCGCTGATAGTCGGAAAGCGTGGCGTTTCAGCTCAGCGAAAATAGCTAAGCGGCATGACTCCAATCTTCCCGAATTGGCTGCCAGTGCCCGTCGAAAAAGAGGGGGGAGAGCAGGGCGTGTGTTTTTAAAACAACAGTATGTTTCATTTTAGGCACATGTGAGTCGATTTACCCTTTCGATCCGTTAGCCTATCGCTGTATAGAATGGTGCATGGAACCTGAAGAGAGAAGGAAAGAAAGCCATGCGACGTCTTATGCTTCTTGGAATTTTGGCCCTTGCCTTCACCTGCGCGATTTCTCTGACGGTGCCATCGCACTACAGCCAATCAGCGCCCGGCTCGCTCAGCGAACGGCTGTTGCAAATGGATCAAACCAAACTCGGTAACCCGCTGGGCTGATGGACAATGCCGTGCGCTGACGCTCAGCGGCCAAGCTAAGATTTTGACATAATGACATTATTTTCTTATCCTGACCCATCGTCATATGCGGGGCCTTCTCGCGAGTGCCGCGTGATATCGATTGGTCCGGCACAATATCTCCTAGACAACCTGCGAGGCCGGATTTCCGTCGGCGATCAACATTCGAGCTAGGGCAATGTGCAGATAATCGGTGTGAGCGGTAGCTCTCGCGCAGCCATTTTCGTTGCTCTATTCTTAGCTGTTATGCGACCATATTATTTTCTGCGGACATCAGGACAGTCACACCACTAACAGCATGAACACCGATCATTGGCAGCCTTTCGGTCGCTCGCGACGGCAAGGGCCTGGTGGGGTGGCATGATGCCATATTCGGCGGCCCTCATTTCGCTTCGCTGCAAGCCGATGTCGGCAAGTGCCTGATCGCTTAGAGAGCCGAAATGCTGCTGCTGGTCCCGCCTGCAGCGCCGCCACTCCGCCAGACGTGGCCACGATGCGCTGACCAGGGCTGAAAACATCGTCTGGATGCGGCTTGCCACGGACCGCGAGTCTTCAGATGTCGGCAAGCTATGCGAAGAAACCATGGTCAATATCCACTCACGTCGACGGCGCAATCTTTCCAAGGTCAGGGAAGCTCGATTAAAGCGCCCGCTTTGCTCTACCGCCTCGCAAGCGATGTCAGCGTCCGGGCGCCATTCATCCCGAGGAAATCTTCTCGGCCCGGAAAATGCGGACTGGAGCATCCTTATTCGGGATAGGTTCTCATTAAAGCACGTCAATAGCCTTTATGGCAAAAAACGAGGGGGCTGCTGACGCCGCGAGCACCGCCGAGAGGGGGAGTCGTTGGGAGACTTGGGGGGGCGCTCACCATCGACATGATCGTGCAGCCCCGCGACATCAGCATTGGGGTTATCCTGGCGGAATTCGACGCTCGTAACTGTGACGAAGCTCACAACATGAAGATAGTTTAATCAATTAATGGGGTATAATCCTCAAATCCCCTACTGGTAGGAGAGATCCAGATTGCTGCTCTAAGGATCGTTGGCGCGGGGATCGAGGGCGTCCTGGAGGCCATCGCCCAGGAAATTGAAGGCGATCACGGTGGTGAAGATCAGAAGGCCCGGATAGACCGCGAGCAGCGGCGCTTGCCAGATCAGTTCCTGGGCATTGGTCAGCATATTACCCCAGCTCGGCAAGGGCGGCTGAATGCCGAGGCCGAGAAAGCTCAGGATCGATTCGGTCAGGATGACATTGCCTACGGATAGCGTGGTGGCAACGATGATCGGGGAGACGACATTGGGCAGAATGTGGCGGATAACGATGCGTCCTGGTCTCGATCCGAGGGCCACGGCCGCGCGGACATAGTCCCGCTCCCTAACCGACAACGTGGCGCCGCGAACCAGGCGCGCCACCGTCGTCCAGCCGACGAGGGCGATAATGCCCAGGATGATGTACAAGCTGCCATAGGACGAGCGCATGACTGTTGCCGGCAGGCCAAGCTTGGTGAAGTCGAGCGCTGCCAGAACAATGAGGAGAGGAAGGATAGGCAAGGCGATCACCGCGTCGGTCAGGCGCATAAGAAAGGCGTCTATTCTACCGCCGGCATAGCCGGCGATCAGCCCGATGACCGTGCCGATCACCGCTGCCGCCATGGCACCCGCGAGACCGACCAGCAGGGAGATTTGCCCGCCATAGAGCAGGCGCAGCAGCAGATCCCGGCCGAGCTCGTCCGTTCCCAGCGGGTGCCCGTCGCCCGGTGGGCTGAAGCGCTTGAACAGGTCGACTGCATCGACCTGCTGGCCAAGAATTTCCGCGATCAGAGGCGCTGCCAAGCTGGCCATTGCCAACATCACCAGCAAACAGCCGCTCGCCACCGCAAGTTGATGCCGTTTGAACCGCCGCCAGACCAGCGCCCAAGGCGAAGCGCTTTGCTGGAGAGGTGGCGAGGTCCAATGATTGCCGGGGGGCGCCGATGTCTTATTCATAAGAAATTCTCGGATCGAGCCAGCCATAGAGCAGATCGGCGCCGAGATTGCTGAGAAGTGTCAGCATTGTCGCGAACAGCAGGCCCACCAGGGCGACGTTGAAGTCGGAGCCGAGGATCGAATCGTAGATCAGCTTGCCCATGCCCTGATATGAAAAAATCTGCTCGATCACGAGGGCACCGGAAAAAAGGGCGCCGAAATCAAGCGCCAGCACGGTGATTACCGGGATCATCGCATTTTGCAGCGCATGGCCGGCGACGACGCCATAGGCGGAAAGCCCCTTGGCCCTTGCGGTTCTGATGTAGTCCTGGCGCAAGGCTTCGAGCATGGCGCCACGGGTGAAGCGGATGATCCGGCCCATTGTCAGAACGGTCAGGGCCGAGACCGGCATGATCAGATGCAGCAGCCAATCCGCCCAGTCGTCCTTGCCAACACTCTGCACGCCGCCGGCCGGCAGCCAGCCGAGCTGAACCGAGAACAACAGGATCATCAGCAGCGCCAGCCAGAAGGAGGGCAACGAAAAGCCGGCGAAGGCGACCATGTTGATGCCGTAGTCGAGCCATGTGCGCTGGCGCACCGCCGCGATCACGCCGGCCGGGATGGCAATCGCCAGGGCAAGCACGAAGGAGACGCCCATCAGCACCGCAGTGTTCGACAGCCTCGGCCACAGTACCTCCAGAACCGGACGCGTATGCAGCCTGGAAAACCCGAAGTCTCCGCTCACGGCGGCCGTGAGCCATTGCCAGTATCGTTGTGCAAGCGGCTGGTCGAGGCCGTGGAGCGCCTTCAGGCGTGCGATGTCCGCCGTGGTCATGTCGGGATCACCGCTCGCCATGATGTCGATCGGATCACCTGGCATCAACCCCAGCAGGATGTAGATGACGAACGACATCAGCAGCAGCACGAGAGCCGCCTCGAAGGATCGGTGAGCAAGATAGCGGAGCAAGAAAGGCGCTCAGATCAGAGGCTCAGTTGGTCGCCCCCTCCGCCCGCCAGTGCTCGACCCCGTGTGCGCTGGAATCCATGTGGCCGGTCGGGACCACGCCTTTCAGCCATGTCGGCCAGATGTGGCTGTTGGCACGAAAATAGAGCGGGATCGCCGGAAGCTCGGTGGCGTAGATGGTCTGCAGCTCCTGCCACATCGAAAGGCGCTTCTCCCGATCGAGCTCGATCTCGATATCGTCGATCAACTCGTCAACGCGGGCGTTCTTGAAGCCGGTATAGTTCTGTCCGGCCCAGCCGGTTTCGGCCATGGGAATTTCCTCGGAATGCAGGGTGCTCCTCGGCACGTTCTCCGGTGAGGAAATCCAGGCGAACATGGCAAGCCCGGTGAATTTTCGCTTATTCGTGGTCTCTCCGAAGAAGACGCGCGCCGGCTCGTTGCGAATGGTGATCTCGATGCCGAGGCGCTGCCAGTTGCTCTGCAGCACCTGCTGGACAAGCTCGCGGGTGCGGTTGCCTGCGGTGGTCATAAGCTCAAGAGTGAGAGGCTCTCCCGCCTCATTGTGACGAATACCGTCCTTCATGTCGGTCCAGCCGGCTTCGTCCAGAAGGGCGGCGGCTGCCTCCAGGTTTTCCTGATATTGCGGCACTTGTTCGAAATAAACCCAGTCCAGCGGATGCACGCTGCCATGAGCGACCGGCTGGCGGCCTTCGAAAAGCTGCTCGCTCATCGCCTGGCGATCGATGCCCTGGATCAAGGCCTGGCGCACTCTCCGGTCAGCCAGGATCGGGTTGTCGAGATTGAGATCGAGATGTTCGTAGATCAGACCGGGCTTGTAGACGATCTCGAAGCGATCGCCATGGCGCTTTTCGAAGGCAAGCGCCTGATCGATGGTAGGGCCGACCTCGCCCGCGATCATGTCGATATCGCCGGCGAGCAGGTTGGCCTCGAGCGCAGCAGTATTCTCGATCGCCTTGATCACGATCTTTTTGAAGAAAGGTGCTTCGCCCCACCAGTTTGGGTTCGGCTCGAGCACGACATAGGCGCCGCTCGATAGTTCCGTCACCTTGTAGGGGCCGAAGTGCAATCCTGGATTGGTGGTATCGGTATCGTAGGCGGTGCGATTTCGATAGGCGGCAGGATCCTCTTCGAAAATCGGCCGCTCGATGTGAGCCGGGATCAGCTCGAAGTCGTTGATCGCGTTGTATTCGAACGACACACGATCGACATGCATGGTGAAAGTCTTCTCATCGATCACGTCGATTGCGGTGATGCGCCGGTAAAGCTCGGCATTGACGACACCGCTGTCCGGATGCTTGCCCACCTCGTCGGTGAACACCACGTCCGCCGTCGTCACCGGGACGCCGTCACCCCAGGTAGCGCCTTCCTGAATGGTATAGGTGAGCGCAATGCCGTCGCTGCCATCATCCTGCTTTTCGATCACAGCCTTGCCGTTCTCCAGCGTTGGCAACTCGGTGCATAGCATGCAGACCAGCTTCCAATCCGCGTCATAGCCGGTGAACGGCCGCTGCGTCATGGCAAGGATGTAGCCCTGGGTGACATGGCTTTCGAGGTTGGGGTGAAACGCGGTCGGAAATTGGCTCACCCCGATCACCAGCTCCTCCTTGGCACGTGCCGCACCCGGTTGCAGCAACCCAGCTGCCGTGACCAGAGCCAGTACCCAGCTTATTCCGCCAATCCGCATCAACCTATCCTCCAATCGCAACCTCGCTCCCGCATAGATAGACCAGAGCGGGCGCGAAAACCAAGGTTGTCTGCAGGAGCGTGGCCGGCGTCGATGTGGCATCCAGGGAGATGCGCGAGAGAGTCGATGGCAAATGGCGTGGCAATTCTAAAGATGAAAGTCCGATGCACATGTCATCATTTAATTGAAATGTTGTGGATTGAGAGGAAAATGTCAATTAACAACTGAAATTTCGATTATTGTTTCAACTTTTCAAATATTGATTAAATGTATTGCTTTTTCTATTGTTTATATATCTTGTTTTGATACATGATTCTTATTGTCGAGGAGAGTTGAGATGGTCGGCTCGAGTGGTGGCGTTGGTGCTTCAAGCGGCAGCTCATCTGCCGGCAACGACCGCGCGGGCGGCGGAAAAAATGACCGCAACAATAGCAACGACAAGTCGTCGAAGAGTGGCAGCTCATCCTCGAATGGCAGCGGTCGCACCAGCCACAGCGGCAATCACGAGTCCGAGCGTGCCGGGATCGGCGGATCTAAAAAGGACTCGTTCGACAGCGCCATGAGCGCTGCAGCGAACACCGCCGATCGAACCGCCGAGAAGGCCGCGCGCGACAGCTTCGCCCACGCGAATGAGTTTTCGGGCCTCACTTCCGAGGGCGGCTCCATCGGCCAGGAACATGCCAGTGAATTCGCGGGCCTGGGCCCCTCGGGCAATGCAAGCCTCAACAGCCATCGCGGCTACGGACCGGACGTTACACTGGCCGGCGGCATTGATCGCGACGTGAATGCTGGGTTGGAACAGCAACAGGGCAAAACTGGGGGCTTTGATCGTCCGGGAGGTCTTGATATTGCTGGGTACGCTGTTGCAGGTGCAGCAGGTGGTTTCGCTTTCGCCGAGCAGCATGCCAACATCAAGAGTATTAAAACGGTCACTGATACCCTTGGTCGGCACCCCACCAGCAATCTCCCGGTAAGTCCGGGGTCTACCGTTCTAAACCGTGACTATGTGACAGCGCTCACCAAGCAAAAAACCGCAGCAGATGCCCTTGCGGCTCACCCAGCAAAAGGGGGCGCGATGCGTGATATTCTTGAAGATGCAGCTGGTAAGGCTTCCAGATACGGCCGTACTGCGACTGGAATTGGCCTTGCCTTCGATCCCGTAGTCACAGGCATTACCGCTGCCGTAACAATCGAAGGATCCTGGACTGAGAAAGCCACCGCTGCCGTGGTAGAAGGCGCGAAGAGGGCTGATAATGCGGCTGCAAGCTTTGTAGCTGGTACCGGCGCCGCCGCCCTGACGATGGCTGGCACGAGCGGTCTTGGAACCTTGGCAGCGCCGGCCGTTGGCCTTGCGGCAGGTGTTACGGGCGGAGAAGCATACGCCAGAACGCCAGCTGACTCAGCTTTCGATAGTGCTATGGAGGCGGCAAGGCCGGCCGTCCAAGCAGGTTTTGATGCTGTGGATAGCTTTATCAATGCCCAAGTGGACGTCGCTGAAAGCGCTGCTGAGGTTTTAGGCGAAGGATGGGACAGACTAAGCAACCTCATTCCCGGAGAAGAGGGGCAGTAGGTCGATTTTGACCCTGATCCTGCGCCTTAGCCATGGTGACGGACTAACATACATTTCGGGAAGGGGTAGCTATACGTACCGAGCTACCCTCTAAAGTAATCAAGTATGAAATGAACAAACGGCGCTAATATAGCCGCTAATGCGCCACCTAGATAAGCTTTCGATAGGTCGATTGGTTCTTCGTTCTCGGATTCAATCTGATCGCGCCTATGATACCCACATAGAACTGTCGCGAAGATAGTTAGGCCAAACAAAAAAAAAGCTGAAAAAGACCAAAACATCACCGCCTGCCGGCTAAGTGCATCGCTCTCCCAATAGGCGCTAAAAGCAAAAATTAGCAAAAGAACAACCCAGCCGAAAGATAACCAATAGAAAGCTTTCGCTTCCTTCCACGTCATCATCGCACCCTTGCGCATGGGGCGTTCGTAGAAGCGTCGGAGGGCAACTGGGAAGATGGTCATAATTTTCATCGGGCTAGAATAACTTGTTCACTATCAAGCTCAACAGCCTAATTGGTCGTTGACTGACAGCTCCTACCTGAGGCGATGCCGGAATCCGGAGAAGGGCATTGGCTGATGGAAGCCGCTCTGCAGTTTGGTGGTCAGCAACCAAAGGGCGAATATAACGATTGCCGCGCGGAAATTTTATCGCGATGATGTCGTGCTATGCAGATTCGATTTGGCAGTGTTCATTATCAGATTCTCGACCAGCTCTGCGCTATGCCGAAGGCAGTCCGGGGTATGTCGGAGGTGATGCTGCAGCGGCGGTTCGGCGATACGGCAGCGGTCGAAGCCATGATTGTCGCCGGTCTTCTCAGGAAGCGGGGCTGGGCTGACGGGCCGGGCTCTATTTTGGTGCCGACGGCTGCCGGTGAGGCGCTTCTCCTCGAGTTGAAGGCGCCTCACCAAAAGCCGTTGGTCACCCACAATGACCGGGTGATCCTGCCTCAGAGATCGAGCTGATAGGATGCGGGGACATAACGAAAGCCGTCGCCCAGCGGTTCGACATAGCCGACGGCAGGCGAGGGCATGTGGTAGCCGGTGAACGGAATGCGGTCGGCGGCGATCATGCCGAAGACGGACTTTCTTGCCGTGATCGCGGCATCCTTGTCCATGTCGAAGCGCACATGCCAGCCCGGTTTCTGCAGCGACATCACGTAGTGGTTGGCGGTATCGGCGGTGATCATCAGCCGCTTGCCGGCGCTCTCAACATGAAAGGCTGTATGGCCGGGCGTGTGGCCGGCGGCCTCGACGGCGGTAATCCCGGAGACGACGTCGGCACCCGCCTTTACGAAGGTCGTCTTCTCGGCAAACGGCACGACGTTTGATTGGGTCAGTTTCGCCACCCGTTCGGTCTTGCCGGAGAGCTTGTCCTCGGCGCTCCAGAAATCATATTCGGCTTCATTGGTGACATAGCTTGCGTTCGGAAACAGGGGAGCGCCGTTCTCCATGAGGCCGCCGATGTGATCCGGATGAAAATGGGTGATCACCACCAGATCGACTTCGCTGGTCGCAAAACCGGCCTGTTCAAAAAGCTCTGCCAAATTGCCGGCGTCCGGGCGCCGGCCTGCGCCATTGCCGCTGTCGAACATGATGACCTGCTCGCCGGTATTGACGATGACCGGCGTGAAGCCGATCACCATCTGGGAGGGGGCAGGAAGTTTTGTTCGGCGAGCATCTGGACGTCGGATTGTTCGACATTCTCGCCAAAGATCGGGTGCGGCCCATCGAGCTTGATCGCTCCGTCCAACAAGGTGGTGACTTCGAAATCGCCAAGGTCGAACCGATAGAAGCTGGGGCGTTCGGCGCCCATGAACGGGGCTTTCGCCGAGGCCGTTTCGGAAATTGGAGCCGCGCTCGCTGCGGTGAGGCCGACGGCCGCAGCACCTGTCATGAGCCTGCGGCGTGACAATGCCTGTTTGTGATCGGAATGCATTTTTGTTCCTTTCGTGTCGCGAATGTTCGAAGTGAAGCCAAGCCGCCTGGAACAGGTCAACTAACACGAAAAATGATCAAGGGAAGAGACCGAATCACGCGCTCTTGATGAGCGCCAGGCGAAAACAGGCTCACGACCTTGTCATGATCTGTTGAACAGGTTAGGGCTGCGCTCGATATCGGGACAAGGAAAATGCCTGGGGAAGGGGCCTGACGTGACGGATCGTTCGGTGCATCGTTATGACGGCGTGGCTCAGCTTTTCCACTGGCTGATCGCGGTTTTGATTTTCGTGGCCTTCGGTCTCGGTTGGTATATGACGGACCTCGATCCTGTCGATCCCGAAACCTTCAGGCTGTATCAGATCCACAAAGGGATTGGCGTTACCATTCTGGCGCTGGCCGTGCTGCGCCTTGTCTGGCGCCTCACCCATCCTGCTCCGCCCTTGCCGGAAACCATGAAGGGCTGGGAGCGTCTTGCTGCAACCGGGGCGCATTGGGCGCTTTACGGCCTGATTTTTCTGCAGCCCATCCTTGGTATCCTGCAATCCAATGCCGCCAATTTTCCGATTGTCCTTTTCGGCAACATCGAATTGCCGGCGCTAATCGGCCAGGACAAAGCGGTGGGCGAGCGGCTCCTCGGTCTGCACCACCTGGTCGCGAAGCTCATGGCGCTGCTGATTCTGGCCCATATCGGCGCTTCTCTTCGCCATCACATTATGCTGAAGGACGATGTTCTGCGCCGGATGCTGCCAGGTGCAGCCGTTGGCACTGCGGTGATCATTCTGACGCTCGGTTTCGTTGGGCCGCAATTCTTGTCGTCGAAGACCGATGTGGCGATGGATGCCGCCCCGGCAGAACAAGCGGCAACTGAGAGCCAGGCAGCGTCAACGTCTTTGCCTGCGGCGGTCGACGCCCAGCCCGGCGATCAATCGTCAGCGGCCGCCGGTAACGGCGCCTGGGTTGTCGAGGAGGGATCGGTGCTCGGCTTCATTGCCAGACAGCAGGGCTCGCCGGTGCCGGGAAGCTTTGGAAGCTTCGCTGCCGAGATCCTGTTCGATCCCGATGATCTCGACAACAGCCGGTTCCGTGTCGATATTGATGCGACCAGCATCTCCACCGGCCATAATGATCGGGATCAGATGCTGAACTCACCCTCGTTCTTCGACACCAAGCAATGGCCGGCCGCGACTTTCGAGAGCATCGCGATCAGCGCTGCCGGCGATGGCCGCTACGAAGCCGCGGCGAAGCTCACCATCAGGGATGTGACCAAGGACGTCATGCTGCCGTTTACGCTGGAGATCACCAGCGATCCGGACGACTCGGCTCGAGAGCTTGCCCATGCAAAAGGCGAGCTTCCTATTCAGCGCCTGGACTACGGGATCGGGCAGGGCGATTGGGCCTCGACCGTCACCGTCGCCGACGAGGTGGTGATCACCGTCGATATCAAGGCATCCCGCACAAAATAAACTTTCGTGACAAGAGGGCCGTGTTTGGTGCGACCTCAGTTGGCAGCGGCGTCTGTTTGCTCTTCAGCGAGGGCTTTCAGTTTGGCCAGGCCATGTTCGTAGTCCGGGCCGATCCAGCGCTCGAACATGAGGCCGAAATAGCGGCTGACCGGGTTCAGGCCGAGATCGGTATCGAAACCCCAGACGATCTTGGTATGTTCACCCGACGGTTCGAGCTGAAAGGAGGCATTGGCGTTGCCCATGTCACCGAAATCAAGTTTGGTGCGCACCAGCTTGTCCTGGACGCTCTCGACGATCTCCTGACTGCCGGCACCGACATCCGGTTTCTCGCTTGCCCAGATCATCCTGGCGCCGACACCGGTAGCCGGTCCCTCGATCTGATAGTCGCCGTCCGGATCGCGTTCGTACCAGGGCGACCATTGATTGAAATTCTCGAAGCCGTTGACCAGCTTGAACACGTCGGCCGGCTTCGCCTCGATGACCGTTGCCCGCTCCACCCTGACCTGTCCCGGCAGGATATAGGCGATGGCGACCAGCACGACGACAGTCAAACCTAGATATTTAAGAACCTTCCCAATCATGTCCGTCATCCCCTCTTAAAACGAACGTTTGAATACCTCTCCCGTCTTGTTGCGCCCCTTCATAGACGGAAACCGCGCCTGCGTCGATCCAGGCTATGACTGCAGCAAGCGCGACGAGGAGCGAAGCGATCAGGAGGGTTGCCGGGGCGTGGCTATGAAAGAGCCGTGTTTTGCCGAGCAGGCCTGCCAGCGCCGGCGCAGCAAGGGCTGCGCTAAGGATGCCGAGGGCGGCAATACTGGCGTCGCTGTAGAGCAGCACGGTACTCAATAGCCCGCTCAGCATGACGGCGCTCATCGTCGGCAGAAGGCAGGCGCGCCGTTGCGGGCCTAAAATGAGGATTGACGGGATAGTCGATGCCAGGGCCAGGCTGAGCTGGCTCACGGAAAGAGTTCTGGCAAACAGCGCAATCAAGGCGAGGCCGGTCGCCATGAGGAGCAGGAGCAGGCAAAGCTCGGTATGCTCGCGGGCAGGCCTGTCCGATCGGCAACTCATCCAGGTAACCCGGAAGCCGACGATCATCGGGAGGGCCAGCAGAAGACTTGCGGGCTTGCCCTGCAGGAGAGCAGGCCAGCCAATCCAGAGCGGTCCGAGAATGGATAGAACCAGGAGCGACCGAGAGGAGAGCTTTCGGCCGAGGCTAAGGCTCAGAAGAGCAGCGACGACCGTCAAAAAAATAATCTTCTGGCGCGCCGCAAGAACTGTCGATACCGGCCAGCTGAAGATCAGGAGGTACGTTGCGATGATTGCGGCGAGAAAAGCGGCCGCCGTGATCAGGCCAAGAGAAACCCGGTGGCTTAACCACCGGGTTGGAAAAACGACGAGACCGGCGACAATGGCTGGAACGGCGATGCTTTCCAGCAGGATCTGGCCGGTGAAGGATGTCACGCCATCGGCGTGGGCGCTGCCTTAAGCCGGCTAGAGCGCATCGACACCGTCGGCGACACGGCCGGTTGCCGTGGTTGCGGCATCGAGCACATCGACCAGCGCATATTGCACGGTGTAGAACAAATCACGCACACGATTGCTGAAATTCGATTCCGGCGCCAGCAACAGCACCCCGATAAGAGCGCCGAAGAAAATGCCCCACCAAAACTTCTTCATCGTCAATCATCCTCTATCGTCGTTCTCCGGTCCGGTGAGACCGGTTCATCCTTGCAGCATTGCCCAGCAACATTTCTGCCGAAGCGCCAACTCATCTGACCGGCAGCTTCAGTTCTCTTCATCTTAACATCAATCATAGAGCATTTCGACCACAGGTCGACGATTTTTTTTACCAAAAATATTCGGTTATTTAGACGATTTTTGTACCACAGTCAGCGAGTTAGGAATTTCTTATACAGTTTTGCATAAAGTTTCAGCAGGCGAGGATCATGGCGAGCAGGAGGCTGGAATGGTTGGGTGGGCTTTTCGTTGTCTCGGCCTGGCCATTTTGTTGGGCGCAACCTTCGTCGGGCTGCAGGACGGCGGCTTGTTCGAGCGCGTGCTGCGCGAAAACGGTCATCCTATCCAGACACCCCTCTATCAGACACCTCAACCCGCATTGGAAGCCAGCGGTGGCGATCGTGAAGAAATTATTCCAGGCGGCGCCAGTGGCCACTTTATTACGGATGTCTATATCAACGGCACGCCGATCAGGTTCCTGATCGATACCGGCGCAACCCATATCGTCCTGAACAGTGACGACGCTGATCGTTTGGGGCTGAGTGGCAGCCGCCTGCGCTTCAACACCGCCTTCAAGAGCGCAAACGGCACGACCTATGCCGCTCCGGTCACCTTGCGCGATGTCCGTATCGGCCAGCTTCAGCTCCACGACCTCGACGCCTACGTCAATCAGGGTGACTTGGACATATCGCTTCTCGGCACAAGCTTTCTCCGCCAGCTTCGAAGCTATGAGGTGGTTCGCAACCGCCTGGTTCTGCGCTGGTAGGTTTCTCTTAACCAAATAGTGCTTCAACGGTGACCGTCTGGAGAGCCGGTTCCGGCGGATTCATCGGTGAGCTCACTGCTGCCTCCACTCTTTATACAATCTGGCGCGGTCTTATTGCCGGAACCGGTTGGGAGATGTAGCTTCTTAGGTAAGATGGTGATGGCACCGAATTTCTTGGGTCTTGGGAAAACACGATTATGGATATGACTGGTGAGTACCGGATACCGGCATCACGCGACAAAGTCTGGGCCGCTCTCAACGATGCGGAAACGCTGAAGGCGTCCATTCCAGGCTGCGAGTCGCTGGAGAAGACCGGCGACGATGCGTTCACAGCGAAGGTCGTTGCGAAGGTGGGGCCGGTGAAGGCGAAATTCAGTGGTGACGTCAAGCTTTTGAATATCAACCCGCCGGAAAGTTACACCATCAGCGGTGAAGGCAAGGGAGGGGCTGCCGGCTTTGCCAAAGGGGGAGCCGACGTCAAGCTCGCCGATGACGGTGAGGGAGGCACGATCCTGAGCTATACCGCCAAGGCGGATGTCGGCGGCAAGCTTGCGCAGCTCGGCTCGCGGCTGATCGACGGTACGTCGAAGAAAATGGCGGACGAGTTTTTTTCCAATTTCAAGGAACAGGTTGCACCAACAGCGGAAGAGGCGGTGCCTGCGGAAGCTGAAGGGGCCGCCGCAGCGTCGGCAACACAGCCGGTAACGGATCATCATGCCGAAGAGAGCGGCATCGCAGAGATGATGCAGAACAAGTATATCTGGGCATCGGCGGTGCTAGCTTTGCTGATCCTGGTCGTCTCCCTGATCAGGTGACCTTGAAGCGACATCGAAGCCGTTGACGGTCGCTGGCCACTCTCCTAGCTTCGGTTCAAGACATCGGTGACGTACGGCTTTCGTTCATGGCCTGCTCGCCGGGTGGGAAGAGGGATCAAACTCTGATAAATCAGGGTTGAGTTTGCAGGGAGTGGAAGAGCGAATGGCGAGTGTTTCCATAACAGTCAATGGCAAGGCGGTGACGAAAGACGTCGAGCCTCGGACATTGCTGGTTGAATTCTTGCGCCAGCATTTGAGCCTGACCGGAACCCATGTCGGCTGCGATACCAGCCAATGCGGTGCCTGTGTTGTGCATATCGACGGCAAGTCGGTGAAGGCTTGCACCACCTTGGCGATGCAATGCGATGGTGCCGAGGTGACCACCATCGAAGGATTGGCCAATGGCGGCGATCTGCACCCGATGCAGGCGGCCTTTCGCGAGCATCATGCGCTGCAATGCGGCTTTTGTACGCCTGGCATGATCATGAGCGCTGTCGATCTGGTGAAGAACAACGCCGATCCGTCCGAGCAGGAGATCCGGGAATGGCTGGAGGGCAATCTCTGCCGCTGCACCGGCTATCATAACATCGTCAAGGCCATCAAGGCCGGCGCCGCCGATATGAGGAGCTGACGCCATGGCTGAAAATGGAATTGGAGCCTCGGTTCGCCGCAAGGAGGATCAGCGCTTTATCACGGGTGCCGGTAACTACACCGACGACATCAACCGTCATGGGCAGGCTTATGCCTATTTCGTGCGTTCACCCTATCCCCACGCCAATCTGAACGGCATCGACAAAGCGGCAGCCGAGGCTGCCCCCGGCGTGCTCGCGGTCTTGACCGGTGACGATGTCGCCGAAGCCGGCTGGGGCGGTTTGATCTGCGGCTGGATGGTGAAATCCAAGGACGGCTCCGACATGAAGGCGGGGCCGCATCCGATTTTGGCCCAGGGCAAAGTTCGCTATGTCGGGGATCATGTCGCCTGCGTCGTTGCCGAGACCTACACCCAGGCGAAAGATGCGGCCGAACTGGTCGAGGTCGATTACGGTCCGTTGGTGGCCTGCGCATCGACCGCCGATGCCGACAAGGACGGCCAGCCGCAAATTCACGACGATATCGGCAACAACACGGTCTACAACTGGGAACTCGGCGACGAGGCCGCCATTGATCAGGCGATTGCCTCGGCCGCTCATGTCACCAAGATCGATCTCGTCAACAACCGTCTCGTTCCGAATGCGATGGAGCCGCGTGCCGCGATCGGCGATTATGAGCGTTCGAGCGACAGCTTTACCCTCCATACGACGTCGCAGAATCCGCATGTCGCGCGTCTGGTGATCGCGGCCTTCGTCGGTGTTGCGCCGGAGCACAAACTTCGGGTGATCGCGCCAGATGTCGGTGGCGGTTTCGGGTCCAAGATCTTCATCTATGCCGAGGAATGCGTCTGCCTGCTTGCGGCGCGAAAAGTTGGCCGGCCGGTGAAATGGACCGCCGAGCGCACCGAGAGTTTCCAGTCGGATGCCCATGGACGCGACCACGTCACCCATGCCGAACTGGCGATGGATGCGGATGGCAACTTTACCGCGCTCAAGGTCCATACCAAGGCGAATATGGGGGCTTATCTCTCGACCTTCGCTTCATGCGTGCCGACCTATCTCTATGCCACGCTGCTTGCAGGACAATATAAGACACCGCAGATCTACTGCGCGGTCGATGCGGTCTACACCAACACGGCACCGGTGGATGCCTATCGCGGTGCCGGCCGTCCGGAAGCCACCTATCTTCTCGAGACCATCGTCGAGACGGCCGCCGAGGAATTGGGCCGGGATCCGGCGGATCTTCGTCGGCAGAACTTCATCCAGCCGGATCAGTTCCCCTACGACACACCTGTGGCACTCACCTACGACACCGGCAATTACGAGGCGCATATGGCGAAGGCGCTGGAGCTTTCCGACTATGCCGGTTTTGCGGGGCGCCGTGCGGCCTCAGAGGCCAAGGGCAAGCTTAGAGGTGTCGGTCTTTCCTGCTACATCGAAGCCTGCGGTATTGCGCCGTCTGCGGTGGTGGGCTCTCTCGGGGCCGGTGTCGGTCTTTGGGAAAGTGCCAAGATCCGCTTTACGCATACCGGCGTTTGCCAGGTGATGACCGGCTCTCACAGCCATGGGCAGGGGCACGATACGACGTTTGCACAGCTCATCGTCGAGAAGCTCGGTGTGCCGATCGAGAATATCGAGATCATCCACGGCGACACCGACAAGACGCCGGTTGGCATGGGGACCTATGGCTCGCGCTCCCTTGCGGTCGGCGGCCAGGCGATCGCCAATGCGGCTGACAAAGTTATCGAGAAGGGCAAGAAGATCGCCGCTCATCTGCTCGAGGCGTCAGAAGCGGATATCGAGTTCAAGGACGGCAACTTCACCGTGGCCGGCACCGACAAGGCGAAAGCATTGGGCGAGGTCATATTCGAAGCCTATGTCCCGCACAATATTCCGCAAGGCCTGGTGGAACCGGGCATGGAGGAAAGCGCCTTTTACGACCCTGCAAACTTCACTTACCCGTCTGGCACCTATGTCTGCGAGGTGGAAGTCGATCCGGACACTGGCGTCGTCACGATCGATCGGTTGGTCGCCGTCGACGACTTCGGCAAGCTGGTCAACCCGATGATCGTCGAGGGCCAGGTCCATGGCGGCCTGGCGCAGGGCATTGGTCAGGCACTCACGGAGAACTGCGTCTATGATAGTGCCGGGCAGCTGATTTCGGCCTCCTACATGGACTACTGCATGCCGAAGGCGGATAATTTCCCGAACTTCGAGGTGGCAACCACGGAAACGCCCTGCACCCACAACACGCTTGGCGTGAAAGGGTGTGGTGAGGCTGGCGCCATCGGTTCGCCGCCTGCTGTCATGAATGCGGTGACCAATGCGATCGGGACCCGGATCCAGATGCCCGCGTCGGCCGAGAAGGTTTGGCGGGCAATCCAGGAAAACTCCACCCAGCAAGCGGCCGAATAGGGGGGCCAGGAAACAATGTATGAATTCAATGTTCACAAACCCGGCTCGGTCGCCGACGCAGTATCAGCGCTAAAAGGAGCTGATGACGGCAAGTTCATGGCTGGCGGTCAGACCTTGATTCCAACCCTGAAGCAACGCCTTGCCTCGCCGTCCGATGTCGTCGATCTTGGGGGCGTCGGTGAGCTGAAAGGGATCCGTCAGGACGGCAGCAATATTGTCGTCGGTGCCATGGCCACCCACGCTGAAGTCGCGACGTCCGACGTCGTGCGGTCGCAGATCCCGGCTTTGGCCCATCTGGCCAGCCATATCGGCGATCCCCAGGTTAGGAACCGCGGCACCATCGGCGGCTCGATCGCCAATGCCGACCCGGCAGCCGATTATCCTGCGGCCATCGTCGGGTTGAACGCGACGGTGCATACCAATAAGCGGACCATCGCTGCCGACGATTTCTTTACCGGGCTGTTCGAGACGGCGCTGGCTGACGATGAGATCGTGACGGCTGTGAGTTTCCCGAAGCCCGATAAGGCCGGCTACCAAAAGTTCCCGAATCCGGCGAGCCGTTATGCGATTGTCGGCGTGATGGTCGCGCAAACCGGCGGTGAGACGCGGGTGGCGGTCACAGGTGCGGGGCCGGCGGTGTTCCGATCGAGTGACGCGGAAAGCGCTTTGTCCGGCAACTTCTCGGCAGATGCTTTGAGCAATCTGGCTGTCGGCTCCGCTGATCTCAATAGCGACATCCATGCGAGTGCGGAGTATCGGGCGCATCTCGTGGGGGTGATGGCCAGGCGCGCGGTGGCTGCGGCGACATGATCCTCTGATTCCACCGGTGATTAGCCTAAAAGGGGAGCTTTCCGGCTCCCCTTTTTCTTTGGGCTGGTTGTTGCTTCCAGGTGGATGCCGTAGTCCATCATACCATTCGCTGCCGCCCTTCGGGCTCATGGATCGCGTTTTTTGGACATCATTCTAACTTCTGTCGTTCCGCTTTTTTCAGTGATCTTTCTTGGATTCTTCGCCGGTAAGGCAGGGATCATGGATCCCGGTGGCGTGCGCACGCTGGTCGCCTTCGTCTTCAACATCGCGATGCCGGCTTTGCTGTTCCGCATGATGGCTACCACCGATATCCGCGCGATCGACGATTGGCCGATTCTCGGCGCCTACCTGGTTGCACAGACGCCGGTGTTCCTCGCTGGCATGCTGATCGGCCGCCTGGCTTTTCGTCAGTCCCTTGCGGAGATGACCATTCAGGGCTTTGGTTCCAGCTTTTCCAATGGGGTGATCCTGGGCCTGCCGTTGGTGCTGAGCCTTTTCGGTGAACGGGGCGGGGTGCAGGCACTTCTGATCATTATGCTCGACATCCTTCTGTTCAGCATTGTGACGCTGCTATTGGAAATGGCGACGCTGCAACAGCGCGGGATAGTGACAAGGCGCCCGTGGAAGCTGGTAGGAGATATCGCTTTTTCGGTCGTCAAGAACCCGCTGATCCTTGCTTCCACTTTCGGCGTCTTCTGGGGGCTCACTAGCCCCTTTCTCCCAGGCGTCGTCGATAAGACGCTTGCCTTCACCGGCCAGGCCGGTCCACCTGCTGGCCTATTCGCGCTGGGTGCTTCTCTCGGCCTACGCCCAACTGTCAGAAGCCATCAGCCTGCCGGCGCGATGATCGGCCTGAAACTGTTCCTGCATCCAATGATCGTCTGGCTGGTGGTCACGCAATGGTTCGATCTCGATCCGATCTCCGTCGGTGTCGCTATCTTGTTCGCTGCATGCCCTGTCGGTGCGAATGCGTATATCTTTGCGCAGCAATATCAGGCTGGTATTGGGACCAGCGCGACTGCAGTCCTGATATCAACGGGCCTTGCATTGGTGACAATCTCGATTCTGGCCTTACTGTTAGTGCCTGTTTCTCGGTAAACTACATCTCTGCGTTGTTTTTCTTGAAAGAAAATACAACCTATGATATGTTTCTGAAGTGGATATAGATTAAATTTTCTTCATGTTTGTCCCGTCTGAAATTGACAGTTCCCGCATAACGCGATCTGTAAATCGATATTTGGCACCTTAATGGTGAGATAAAATAAAAGGTGCTGTCATCGCCCGCTTGAAAAGCCTTTCGGTTGATATTTCATTCAGTTCGGCTAATAGAAAAGGCGATCTTTTCGCGTTTTCAATATTGCATCTTTTTGTTGGAATTTTTCATATACGCTGGTGTTTATCTCACCAGTAAGCATTTGAAGTTTAACACTCATATTTCCGAAGTGAAGAAATCCAGGGCTATCTTGCGCTGGTTGGAGTGAATGCTGGGCTTACAGTGTAGGCCCTTGAGGTGTCGGTTATCTTTGCTTGAAGGGGGATCGAATGAGACGGTGGACTTGGTTAGCGGTGTTGGCCCATATCGGATGGGGCGCATCAGGTGCATTAGCGGCCGCACCTGAGGGTGACGGCGCTCATTGGGATCTGTTGTCCCAGGAAGCATATCCGCGCGCGGCGCAGTGCGGTGTGTGTCATCAGAAAATTTATCGTGAATGGTCTGCGTCAAACCATGCCTATGCATCGATTTCGCCGATGTTCCATAAGTTCGAACAAAAGATTAACGAACTTTCATCGGGAACCGTCGGTGCGTTTTGCGTGCGTTGCCATCAGCAGATAGGCACGCAGCTCGGTGAGGCTCGCGAATCTGCCCTTTGGCAGCGAAGCGGCATCGCTCGTGAGGGCGTGACCTGCGTGACCTGCCACCGTGTTGCCAAGGAGTATGGCAAGGTCAACGGCAATCGGCATATCATGCCCGGTGGCATTCATGCACCTGTTAAGGGCGTTGCCGAAGGCAGCTCGTTCGATCAGGTGGTCGCCGATCCGGACTATCCGATTGCGACGGCGGAAGGCCAAGAGGGTATTCCTAGCCATACCGAGGTTCAGCCCTTCGAGCAGATGAGCAAGTCGGAATTCTGTGTCTCCTGCCATCAGGTGGCGGTGCATCCGAACATCAAGCTTGAGGTGGTATGGGATCAATACAGGAACTCGCCGGCGTTTGATGACGGCGTGACCTGTCAGGAATGCCATATGGGCAAGACGCCAGGTAAGGCGGACGGCTATGAAATCGGCCCTGTTGCCGTGGTCAACGGCAAGCCGGTAGGTGTCGAGCGCGAGCATCACAATCACGCATTCTATGGCCCCGGCTATTCGATCGCTCATCCCGGCATCTTCCCGCATAACCCGGAAGCCGAGCGCTGGACCATTGAGGAATGGCTTGCCTTCGACTACCGCTCCGGATGGGGCACCGAGGACTTTGAGGTTGATCTCATTGATGGTGTGGTCGAGGCGAAGTTCCCCGAGTCTTGGTCTGATCCGGTCGATCGTGAAGAAGCGATGCTGATCATTGAGGACAATCTCGCCCTTCTCGAAGAAAAGAAGGAAATGCGCGAAGCCACGATGAACAACGGCTCGAAGATCGACGGTCCTTTCTTCGACGATCAGCCGGAAGTCGGCGAATCCTTTAGCTTCTACTATGATGTGACCAATATCAATCCAGGTCATAATCTGCCGTCGGGGTCGCTTGGCGCGCAGCCTGAAATCTGGCTGAACGTCGCGTTGACCTCACCTTCCGGTGAGACGGTTTGGGAGTCGGGATATGTCGACAGTTATGGCGACATGGCTGATCTTCACTCCATGGACGTTGCTGCGGGCGTAATCGAGCATGACGACCAGCTCTGGAATCTTCAGACCAAGTTCTTGACGACCAACGTCAAGGGTACGGATCGCGAGATGCCGCTGCCGGTCAACTTCGACATCGATCCGATCCCGTTCATCCGGCCGGGTGCGGTTCCGACCACGGTGCTCAACCATCCGCCGTTCATCCGCATGGAGGGACGTTCCCTACCGCCGCTCTCCAGCCGTAAAGCTGAGTACACGGTCCCGGCGAGCGCGTTCACCGAGGCAGGCACCTATCGCATGTCCGTGCGTCTGCGGAGCCGTGCAGAGCCGATCTACTTCATGCGCTTCGTGGAAGCTACCATCGAGATGGAGCAGGCCATGAACGAATGGATGGTGGATATTCATCCCTATGCGGTGGAAATTGATGTCCAGCCGTAGCGCCGCAATGCGGCAGCTTCGATCGGTAGGGGTTGCGTTACTAAGCTGCAGTGCCATGACTTCGGTCATGGTGGCTGCGGCGGCAGCGGAGGGCGCTGGAAGCGGTCATCTGACACCGCTTCCGGAGCGCCCGGCGCTGACGGTAAAGCCGGCCTTCGCCGACCGCCAAGCCGTCTCCAGTGAGATGGTTTCGGTGGAAGAGAGGCACATACCGAATGCGGTGGCCGGTAAGCCTGCATGGCAAGTTCGGCGCCAGGTGCAAAAGCCGGTTGTTTTTCTTGGGGGAGGATCCAGTCCGCTGGATCAGGTAATGCTGCGGCGAGGAATCGCCGTAGCACCCGAAAAAGGCGGTGCGTGGCCGGTTATCATACTGGCGGCCGGGGAACCGGTCGTTGGTCCGGGGGCCAAGCGGGTCGAATTCGACAAAGAGGTCTTCAAGTCGGATCCAGACTACGAAGATAAGCCCTACGATCCTCAAGCTCAGGTCGAGATCTATGGGGGCAAGACGGCGGTCGACACACAGCGTCCGATCGTGGAACTGGGGACTCCGCTCTATGATGTCGGTCCGGTCAATGAAGGATCTGGCCTCACCGGTGAGAAGAACCTGATCTTCGGTCACCTCTACGCCTTCGGTGATTGGCGGACGGCCGTAGCCTATAACGATAACGGCGATGGCAACGATGTTGCTCAGATTGCGACCCGAGCCAACATCGATGTCGATCTGGGGCTCACGGCGACGGAGCGCCTACATGCTCTGTTCCAGCCTTTGCAGGACGATGCGCTGTTTACCCGCTGCGAGTTTGGTGGGGATGCAAGCATCGACGATTGTGAACTGGAGTATGACTTTGCGCCGCAGACGGCGTTTTTCGAAGGCGACGTCGGGGCCATGTTGGCGGGCGTGACTGGAAGTTATAACGATATCGATCTGCCGGTTACCGGTGGTCTGATACCGTTGATCTTCCAAAATGGCGTCTGGCTTGAAGATGCTTTCGTCGGTGGTGCCGCTTCATTGCCGTCGATAAACAGCAAGTTCTTCGATATCTCCAATGCGGACTTCACGGTCTTCGGCGGTGCCAACAAGGTCACAGCGCCTGGTATTCTTAATGAAGCCGGGAATGTTGCTGACGGTAGTGTGAACATCTATGGCGTTGCGGCTTTCATTGAGACCTTGGAGGGGTATATCGAGGCGGGCTATGCATATCTGGATGGCCTGGGCGATCAGAATGGCCAGGACTATCACTCACTGACGGCTGCTTATACAGCACGATATGGCGGCTGGCTTTCCAACAGCATGCGCGTTGTGGCGAGCTTTGGTCAGGACGAGTTCGGTGTTGATGGCGAGATAAATGGTGTCGAGCAGGACGAGCAAAACGGTGTGATGCTACTGTCTGAAAACTCATTTATCACCAGTAAGCCCTATACGCTGTTGCCTTATGCAAACTTCTTCGTCGGCTTCGAGCGGCCGGTTCCTGCTGCAGATGCAACCGGTTTGCTGAAGAATACCGGCATCAACTTCGAGAGTGATGCGCTGACCGGTTTTCCGTTCCTGGATGATACAGGACAGAATGCCTATGGTGGCGCTCTCGGCATCCAGTACTTGTTCGATTTGCAGCAGCAAATCGTCTTCGAGGTAGCAATGTCGCGGGATCTCGACGACTTCTCCGGTAGTTTCGATCAGGAGGTCGGCGAGCAATATGCTGCACAGATCCGCTATCAAATCCCGCTGAATAACGCCTGGATCCTTCGCGCTGACACGATCTATGCGCTTAAGGA
The DNA here is from genome assembly GCA_965204405.1 of Geminicoccaceae bacterium. Taxonomy (GTDB): domain Bacteria; phylum Pseudomonadota; class Alphaproteobacteria; order Geminicoccales; family Geminicoccaceae; genus JANQPX01. The sequence continues at coordinate 844,754 of CBDBEN010000004.1, read as the reverse complement.
GGAGATCGCTAGCAGTGGCAAGGACTTCGAAGATAACTTTGGTGTGAGGACGGAGCTTCGCTGGAAGTTCTGATCAGACCAACGTTTCAGGCTATGTAAGTAGACACCCGGTTCAAACTGAACCGGGTGCTTTTTTTTGAGCCAATTGATGTAGCTTCAACATAGGATTCGCGGCGGGCATCAGACCCGACCACAAACTTCCAATCCTAGTGAAGGACCGGTGAGAATCAGCTCTCGCGGACTGCTCGCTAGAGCGTTTTTCGACGTTATGAAGTCACCCACAGCCCGCTCCCCCTCGCAACCACCCGATATGGTCGGGGTCCTGCGGGCGGTTGGGAGGGGGAGCGGGCTGGTTCCGTTTGGTCGCAAAATGCTCTAGGACCCGCAGATCTCTTAAAGCGGTGCCGTGAAGAGGATTTGTTCCAGAATACCGGTGGACCTGCAGGGAAACTGGAATGCGAATTCGCGCCTTTGAGTATCCCTGCCGACATTGGTGTAGCTTGGCTCAAGGGACAAGATGGTGCCGCCGGCTGTTTCGGAGATATCGAGCTTGAGGTCGACGCCGCGATACAACGGGGCTGATCTTGCTCTGAGATTTGTAGCATGCGTCGGATCGAAGGAGCGGCGATAGCTGGGCGCGCAATGGGCCCATGCGGCATTCAGGTAGTCATGTTGTCGGGCTCTGATCTTGCCATGGTCGAAATCTGCGGTGACGACCGGGAGATCATGTTCGGCCAGGCTCAGCATGATCGATTGCCACACCTCGGCCTTATCGACGCCGGGATAAACACGTTGATTTGACGAGGCCCCGGGGCTGGCGAAACCGGTCGATGCGGCGCTGCTCATCAGTAAGCCGATGACCCCCATCACGAATGTTCTCATCTCCTCCATCCCTTTCGAATATTTTTTGAACCGTTACTCTAAGCATAGAGCGTCAATGATCTGACCAGTAGAGCATCCTCTGCTCAGGAAGACATTGATGATGTGGAAGTCTCATTCCGGCGGCCGGTCGTTGTCACAAGGCAACACCGGGACAACTGGACCTGGAAGACGAGGCGAGGGGAGCATGGGGATGTCGACAAAAAAGCTCAAATTCTGGGGATGGGGCTATGAGGGTGAAGGTCTGAACCAGGAAGAAAGGCATCGTCTTATAAGTGCTTACCAGAGTTTGTTTCAAGTTGAGATGAAACCTTGGTCGCCTCCGGACGTGGGCGATATCGAGCTGACGTCTCCTCAGTTGACGATACCGGCGTCACTCAAGAATCTTTTGACGGCGGAGCCGTATGAACGCCTCCTGACGGCATATGGCAAGTCGTTCCCGGATGCGGTGAGAATTGCTGCGGGATCCTTTCGACGGGCACCGGATCTGGTTGCCAAACCTACCTCAGAGGCTGATGTCCAGGCGATTTTGGATTGGGCGTCGGAGATGGAGGCCGCCGTCATCCCATTCGGCGGTGGCTCTTCGGTCGTCGGCGGCGTCGAGCCTGTGGTCGGTGACGGCTTCAAGGGGACGGTCAGCCTCGATCTCAAGGGTATGAACCAACTCTTGGAGGTCGACGAAGTCAGCCGGGCCGCACGTTTCCAGGCAGGCATTCTCGGGCCGGACCTCGAAAAGGCTTTGCGGCCCTACGGCCTAACGCTTCGCCATTTTCCCCAGAGCTTCGAGATTTCCACCTTGGGCGGTTGGATAGCGACCCGCTCCGGTGGCCATTTCGCGACCCTTTATACCCATATCGACGATCTGGTGGAGAGCCTGAAAAGCGTGACGCCAGCAGGTGTCGTCGAAAGCCGCCGCCTGCCTGGATCCGGCGCCGGGCCCAGCCCGGATCGATTGATGATCGGGGCAGAAGGTGCGCTTGGTGTGATCACGGAGGCCTGGGTCAGGGTTCAGGAGCGTCCGGTTCACAAACAGGGTGCTGCCATCGGCTTTTCCGATTTCAAGAAAGCCGCCGGGGCGATCCGGTCCATCGCTCAAGCGGGGCTCTATCCCTCCAATCTTCGCCTGATCGACGCGAACGAAGCGAAGATGAATGGCGTCAATGACGGCGGCGAGGCGTTGATGGTTCTCGCCTTTGAATCATCCGATCACCCGCTCGATGCCTGGATGGCGAGAGCACTTGCCTTGGTCCGCGATCACGGCGGCCGCGTGCATGATGATCTCGCCGCTGCCAATCGATGGCGCACCGCATTCATCCGCATGCCCTACAACCGCGAAATTCTGACACCTTTGGATATCATCAACGATACCTTCGAAACCGCGATCACCTGGGACCGGTTTCCGACTTTCCATGATCAAGTCAAGAAAGCGACCGAACAGGCGATCCTCGATGCCACAGGCATGGCGGGCCTCGTGACATGTCGCTTTACCCATATCTATCCTGATGGCCCGGCCCCCTATTTCACGTTCCATGCCAAAGGGCGTCATGGTGCCTTGCTGGAGCAATGGTCGGAAATCAAAGGGAAAGCTTCGGATGCGATCATCCGGGCAGGGGGCACGATCACCCATCACCATGCCGTCGGCCGCGACCACATGCCTTGGTATCAGAAACAGCAGCCGTCATTGTTCGGCAAGGCCCTCGCAGCGGCCAAGAAGTCGCTCGATCCCAATGGAATCATGAACCCGGGCGTCATCGTTCCTCTTGGAGCAGATTGAGGGCGTATCCTTTACTCTCTCGACCTGCTCTATGACGCTTTGCGCGTTTGGAACACCGGTTCAGGCTCCTGGTCGTCCGCCGCCTTGTCTGCTGGAGTCTTCTTGCCGAGCACGGATCTCGTCAGACCGCCCAAGCGCCAAACCTGGCTCAGCAGAGCCTCGGCGAGACGGGACCGGCGATTGAAGATGAAGCGCTGCGCCAGCAACTGATGAGCAGCTTGCCGCGGTGCCAGCGCCAGTCCAGCCGCCCAAAGCGCGTGAACGGTTCGCTGGCCGAAATCTAAAATAGAACCATAGGACGCCCGAACCGTTGGCCAAAGCAAGGCCAGGCGCGAAGCGCCCGGCGTCAGAACCGCCGCCGCCAGCCTGCTTTCCCAATAGGCGAGGTCATTTCTGATCAGGTCGTCTCCGATCTCGACACCAAGGTGCCGGCAACTGTCACGCAAATAGCGCTGACGCTCCTCGAAGTCCTTGGCATAGCGCTCGAAGCGTTCCGCTGAAAGCTCGGCATGGGCCGATGTATTGCGGTCATGGACGCGGTAGCAGCCGAGTGTCTTTCGCAGGGTGACGACGTCGCCGTAGAGCGGCGCGGCAACGTTGAGCGCATCGTCGATATCGCAATGATAGTCTTTTGGAATCGGCATAACCTTGGTCAAAAATTGCCGGCTGAAGGCTGTGCCGCTCGTGGTTGTCGCCGGATAGACGCCCGCCCGCAGCAGCTCCGCCCTGATCGTGTCGGGGGTCAGGCCGTGGGGATATTTGGGAAAGACGGTATGAACTCGGTTGCCGTCGCTGCCGATAGCCTGCAGCGCATATTGCACCTTGACCGTCTTCGGCGTCCAAAGGGCCGCGATTTCCGAAGCTGCTCCTGGCCAAAGAAAATCGTCGGAATCCAAGAAGATGACGATGTCGTGAAGGCAGCGTTGCAGCCCGGCGGTGCAAGAAGCAATTTGACCTTGATTTTGCTGAAAGACCGTCTCGATCCGATCGCCATAGCCCTCGATAATATCGCGGGAGTCATCGGTTGATCCATCATCGACGACAATAACTTGAAGGCGATTGCTGACTTGGTTCAGAGCGCTGTCGATCGCTTGACGCAAATAGCGGCCATAGTTGTATGAACTGACGACAATGCTCAGCCCCGGCGTAGAGAAAGACAATAACACCTCCACCGTTAGTAGAATGCCAAACGGCTTTTTTCACGATCCGTATAAGTGAAAAATTAAGATAATGTTAGCATAGTGGTTTGGCAACGCCGGTCAATTAACAGGCACATGATAAGCGTGTCGAAAATTGATCTAGTTAAGTCGAATACACGAAAGAGACCTCCGGTGCTACCTGATATTTGGCATATCAAGGATGGGGTTTCATTCATTTAAAGGTGATTACACCATGGCTACCGCTCGGAACATGCAACGGGAAGGCAGACGGGGCGGGCGAGCTTCCAGGCGCGAAGCCCGTTCTGCACCTGCGTTCAAGTCGCTGCCGGTTTTGGACCGCAGCGTCCCGGTCTATGAACTCCTCGATGAGGAGCGGCTGACGCTGGTTCACGAAGCCTCGCTTCGCTTGCTGGAAGAGGTCGGGATCGACTTTCGGGATGACGAAGCGATCGCCATGTGGCGGGAGGCAGGCGCCGAAGTCCGGGACTATCGCGTGCATATTCCGGCAGAGCTGCTGATGGATCTGGTGGCCAAGGCGCCCAGCCGGTTCACCGTTCTTGCCCGCAATCCCGAGCGCAGCACCGAAATCGGCGGCAACAAGGTCGCCTTTGCGCCTACTTATGGCTCGCCCTTCGTTTACGACTTCGAGAACGAGCGCCGCTACGGCACGCTTGAGGATCTGAACAATTTCCACAAGCTCGCTTATCTCTCGCCCGTGCTTCACAATACCGGTGCGGTGATCTGCGAGCCGGTGGATATCGCGGTGCCGAAGCGGCATCTCCATATCACCTACAGCGCAATCAAGCATTCGGACAAACCGTTCATGGGCCCGGTCACGGCGCCAGAGCGCGCAGCCGATGCCGTGAAGATGGCGGAGCTCGTCTTCGGCGCCAATGTGGTCGATGCCAACCCGGTCATGATCTCCCTGATGAACTGCAATTCGCCCCTGGTTTGGGATGAAACCATGCTGGGTGCGATGAAGGTGTATGCAAGGGCCAATCAGGTCTCGATCATCTCGCCCTTCGTCATGGCGGGCGCCAACGCACCGGCAAGCGCTGCGGCCGCCGTAGCTCAATTGAATGCCGAAGCTCTTGCCGGTATTGCCTTCACGCAGCTTTGCAGGCCGGGTGCGCCTGTCGTCTACGGGCATTTCCTGGCGACCATTTCGATGAAGTCGGGAGCACCGATGGCCGGTACGCCGGAAATGGGCTTCATGAACCTGATGATCGGACAGCTTGCCAGGAAGTACGGCGTGCCGCTTCGGTCATCGGGGATGATGGCTTCATCAAAGCGTGTCGATGCCCAGGCAGCTTATGAATCGATCCAGACCATGTACCCGGTCTTCCTCGCCGGCGCCAACTATGTGATGCATTCCTGCGGCTGGGATGAAGCCGGGCTGGCCGCCAGCTTCGCCAAGTTCGTGCTGGATGCCGAGCAGATCGAAATGTTCTACCGTTTCGGCCAGGGGCCGCAATTCGGTGATTTCGATGAAGCCGTCGCCACCATCAAGGACGTTGGCCCGGGTGGTCATTATCTCGGCACCGATCACACCCAAAGTCATTTCCAGACCGCATTCTTCATGCCGGAGCTGGCGGATAACAACAGCTACGAGCAATGGCTTGCCGAAGGCGCCTTGGACGCGAATCAGCGGGCGATCGAAAAAGCCAAACAGATGCTGGCGCAATACGAGCCCCCATCTTTGGATCCTTCGATCGACGAGGCCGTGCGTGCCTTCATCGCCGAGCGGGAGGCGGTGCTGCCGAACTCGATGGAATAGGCAGACAGCCGGAACGGCCGCTCTCCCCCGCTGCGACAGCATGCTTTGGCCGGGGCTAATGCGCCTGGTTCCTTTGCGGCGCATTAGCCTTTAGGCTGAATGTCACAGCAATTTTATCGGGGAGTATGACGGTGGCTGAAGCGCAATCCGGCGATGAGCTGAAGGGGGTCTGGTGTCCGGCATTGATGCCGCTGGATCCGGATCTCAATCCTGACGTCGGCAACTATATCGATCATTGCCGCTGGTCGCTCGAGGAGGGGTGTCACGGTCTGGTGATGTTCGGCACCACCGGTGAGGCCAATTCATTCTCGGTCGAGGAGCGGATCCGTTTGCTGGACGCCGCCATTGATGCCGGTATTCCAGCAGAGCGCATGATGGTCGGCACCGGCTGCGCTGCCCTCACCGACACGGTTCGCCTCACCCGGCACGCCCTGGATCGCGGTGCCCTCGGCATCCTGATGCTGCCGCCTTTCTATTATAAAGGCGCCTCCGACGAAGCGCTCGCTGCAAGCTATGACAGGGTGATCGAAGGGGTGGGCAGCAAGGATTTCAAGCTGGTGCTCTATCATATCCCCCAAGTCTCCGGCGTGCCGATTACCACCGGCTTGGTGGACATGATCAAAGAAAAACACCCAGAAACGCTTGCCGGCATCAAAGACAGCACCGGCGATTGGGATCACAGCAAAATGCTGATCGAACGCTATCCCGATCTTGCCGTGTTTCCCGGCGCCGAGAATCTGGTCGCGGCGGGTCTCAGTGCCGGTGGTGCGGGCTGCATCAGTGCCGGGTGCAACGTCAATGCCCGGGCGATCCGAAAGCTCTATGACGAGGCGCTGGCAGGCAGAGACATCACAGCCCTTCACGCCGACGTCGAGACCATCCGCCAGATCCTGCAGCGCTATGCGCTCATCCCGGCGATGAAGCAGATGATCGCCGATGCCAAGGGCGATGCAGGCTGGTCAAGGCTCCGTCCGCCGCTGATGCCGCTCTCCGAAACTGACGCCAAGGGCTTGGCAGCCGATCTTCAAGCTTTAGATTTTAAACTAGCCGCCTAACAAAACCGGGAGAGCGCCAATGGGACCACGCTTTGAAGGCAGGGTCGCATTGGTCACCGGCGGTGGAGGAGGCATCGGCCGGGCGATTGCGGACCTTTTGGCTAGGGAGAAGGCCAAAGTCGCGGTTGCTGATCTTAAGCTCGAGAATGCTGCCGAAACCGTTGAGGTCATCAAAAAGGGTGATGGCCAGGCCTTGGCGGTTCAGGTTGACGTCAGGGACGAAAGCTCGGTTGCGGGGATGATCGAGGCGACGTCAAAAACATTCGGCGCGCCGGATATCCTGATCACCTGTGCCGGGATCGGCAAGACGATGCCGCTGCTTGAGACCGATCTCGATAGCTGGAACGAGACCATGGAGGTCAACGTCACCGGCACATTCCTTTGCTGCAAGGCGGCGGCACCGGGAATGATTGGCAAGGGATGGGGACGGATGGTGCTGATCGGCTCGATCAATAGCCGAAAAGCCCTGAAGCACCGCAATGCCTACGCCGTTTCCAAAGCAGGTGTGCTGAGCCTCACCCAGCTTCTCGCCATCGAGCTTGCCGAGCATGGCATCACCGCCAATTGCATCGCTCCGGGACCGGTGGACACTGCTCTCACCAGGCGGATGCACGATCAGGTCATTCGCGATGCCTACCATGCGCGCCTGCCGATCAAACGCTATGGCAAGCCTGAAGAAATCGCCGCCGCCGCGGCTTTCCTCGCCTCTGAAGACGCCGCTTATATCACCGGCCATCTCTTGGATGTCGATGGCGGTTTCGACGTCGCAGGCCTTTAGAGCATGTTCCGATCAAACGGAACCAGCCCGCTCCCCCTCCCAACCACCCGATATGGTCAGGATCCTGCGGCAAGTTGGGAGGGAGAGCGGGCTTGGGGAGGACTTCATTAGGTCGAAAAACGCCCTAGTGTTCCGATTTCAAAGAGTGTTCAATGATCCGCTACTGGCTTAGCCATCGGAACAATCGCTCTTCATCTTTTCTTCATAATTGAGCGTCAGGATGGCTTTCCTGGTCCATGAGATCCTGGGAATCCGCTCGCCCGCCGGGAAGAGGGGCGAGGCTCGGATTCCCAGGATCTCATGGACCAAAGTCAGTTCTACACCGTTTGGGTTTGTGAAAGGTTAAGCTGGCGAGATCCAACGAACTTCGAAATCAGGACACCTGCCAAGAGCACCTAAAGGACAACGTGTCAGCAATCTTCTCAGGATGCGACGAGGAGGCAGGCACCTAGGAGTTTTCTGGTGTCATCGAAAGCGGCGGGCTTTTCCCCGCGCCAGCGCGCATAGAGACGGTGCGGCGGGTTTTTCCCTGAGGAGAGGGCGTCAAGGGACTGGCTGGTCTCATCAATGAACTTGCCGAGACGCGTTTTCATGTTGTTCTGATAAGTGTCCCAGTGCTTTACCTCCATGCGCAGATGAAACAGGGAACTCCTCGCCCGAGGGCGGATCGTCAGTGTCTCCAGCATCGAGGGGGCGGTCGACCAAAGCGCGATAGCGGCGGCGTAGTGTCGATCTGCGGACCTCGATGATCCGAAAAGCCGGCTGGCGAAGGCGGCGTTGGCAAGGCTGGTCGCTCGCCTCGGATCGTCGCCCGCAAAGCCCAGCCGCGAAAGCCAATAGGCGCGGCGGAAATACCTCGCGGCTTTCAGGATTTGCCCATCGAGAAGAGCTGCGTTCGCATGTTCCTGCAGGCGCTCCCACCAGAGATCGCGGCGACGCCAGCCCGAGGCCAAGGCTGCCCGCATTTCGGGATCGCTGCGATCAAATCCCCAAATACGCGGTGCGGACATGGTCGTTGTCATGCAGATCCTCCGCCTTTCCTTCCAGTGTCAGCGCGCCCGTCTCCAGGACATAAGCATAGTCGGCGAGCCTGAGAGCAAGTTCAGCGTTCTGTTCGACCAGCACCACCGGCACGCCCTTAGCGCTGATGTCGAGAATGATCTCCGCGATATCCTCCACGATCACCGGCGCCAGCCCCATGGACGGCTCATCCATCAGCAGGAGACGCGGTTTGGCCATGAGGGCGCGGCCGATCGCCAGCATCTGCTGCTCGCCGCCCGACATCATCTTGGCGCGCTGGCGGCGGCGCTCGCTGAGACGGGGAAAGCGCTCGAAGACCATGTCGAGATCATCCACAATGCCGGTCTCGTCGCGGCGGAGAAAAGCGCCGGTATGAAGATTTTCCTGCACCGTCAGATCGGGAAAGATGCGCCGACCTTCGGGAACATGAACAACGCCTGCGGCCACAATCCGATCGGCCGGCAGCCGGTCGATGCGCTTGCCGTCGAAATGGATTTCGCCGCTCGCCAGTTTGGCCAGACCCGAGATGGCTCTGAGCGTCGTCGTCTTGCCGGCACCATTGCCCCCGATGATGGTGACGATGCCGCCGTCGGGCACTGAAATCGACACATCACGGATCGCCGTGACCTTTCCGTAGCGGACGGATGCACCTTGCATCTCAAGCAGCATGGTCGGTCGATCCGAGATAGGCCTGGATGACGGCCGGGTCGTTGCGAATATCCTCAGGTCCGCCTTCGGCCAGGAGCCTGCCGAAGCTCATGCAGGTGATATGGTCGCAAAGCCCCATGATCGCCTTCATGTCATGCTCGACGATCATGATCGTGGCACCGTTGTCGCGAAGCTTCCGCATCAGCACCATCATTCCAGCGGTCTCTTCCGGGTTCATGCCGGTGAAGGGTTCATCGAGCAGCATCACATCGGGCCCGGCCGCGTAGGCTATAGCCATGCCGAGCGCTCGCTGATGACCGTGGGAGAGGTCGCCGGCCCGCTCATCGGCAAGGTCGTCGAGCCCGAAAAAGGCGAGCGCCTCGGCCGCTCGTTCACGGGCTTGCTCACGCGTTTTCTTCTCGGTTCCAAGAAGGGCTGCGAGCAGCTTCGGCCGATGAACGATATGCGTGCCGATCAGCGCATTGTCGAGAACGCTCATCTCGGCAAAAAGCGTGGAGTGCTGAAAGGTACGGATCAGCCCGCGCTTCGCAATCTGGTGCATCTTCTGACCGGAGATGGTCTCTCCGCGCAAACGCACGCTGCCGGAGGTCGGGATATAATAGCCGGAAATTGCATTGAACGTCGTGGTCTTGCCGGCACCATTCGGGCCGATCAGACCATGGATCGATTTTTCTTCGACGGCAAAGCTCAGCCCGTCCACCGCAACGAGGCCGCCGAAGCGCATGGTCAGGCCGTCGATCTCCAGGATCGCCTTCATGCCTGTTCCTTCCGTCGCGCGACGGCACGCTGCACCAGGCTTTCGAGACCCTTCGGAAGGAACAGGATCGAGAGGATGAGAACCAGCCCGTAAATCAGCGGTCGCATCTGCTCGAAACCGAGTTCGCGCAGGACCACTTCGTTCAGGATGGTGAGCACCACACAGCCGAGGATCGGCCCATAGAAGGTTTCGGTGCCGCCAACGATCGCCCAGGTCAAGACGAACACCATGAGTTCCAGGTCGAAGCTGTTCGGGTTGATGGTACCGATATAGTGGGCCAGCAGCGCGCCGGACAACCCGGCAAACCCGCTCGCGATCACGAAGGCCCGGGTTCGATAACCCCAGACATTGACACCAGCAGACTGCGCCAGCTTGTCCTGCCAATGGACCGCATGGAAGGTCAGGCCGACCAGCGAACGTTCGATCCTCCAGAGGATCCAGAGGCTGGCCGCCACCACCACGCTCGCGAAGTAGTAATAGCTCACCGGCTCGAAGAAATCGAAGTCGTAGATCCCGATGGAAAAATCCGGCATGGGCTCGATGCTCTTCAGGCCTTTCGGCCCGCCAAAGGGTTCGCGAAACCGCTTCCAGAGCAGCCGGATGATCTCGCCGGAGGCAAAGCTGCCGATCAGAAAATAGAACCCCTTCATGCGAAACAGGGGAAAGCTGAGGAGACCGGCGATCATGGCTGCGGTTAGCGCACCCAGGATCATGGAGAGGGGAACGAACAGCCCGAGTTTTTTCGAGAGAAGGGCTGACGCATAGGCGCCGACACCCATGATGACCGCATGGCCAAGCGACCATTCGCCGGTCAGGGTCAGCAGGCGATAAGAGGCCACCAGCAGCACATTGATGGTCAGAAAAACCAGGATCTCCTGCTGCGAGAAACTCAGTCCGTGGGGAAGTACTATCAGCCCCAAAAGGAGAAGAAACCAAAACCCCGAGGTGGCCGCGCCACTAGGCACGGTCGGCGCTTCCGAACAGGCCTGTCGGCTTGATGATCAGGACCAGCAGCATCAGCGAGAGGCCTGCGATGTCGGCGATCACGCCGTCGTAGAACGTGGTCACGACGGTGTGGACGAAGGCGTAGATGACCGAGGCAATCACCGCCCCTTCCAGGGAGCCGACGCCGCCGACGATGATCACAATGAACGCGGTGACGATCACCGAGTGGCCCATGAACGGGTTGACCGAAACCAAGGGGGCTGTGAGCGCACCGGCGACACCGGCAAGGGCTGCGCCGATGAACATCGCGATGCGCGCGGTCTGATTGATCGAAATGCCCTGAAGAGCGGCTGCTTCCGCATCCTGGGATGAGGCAAGTAATGCCCAGCCAAATCGCGTACGCCGCAGAAAATACCAAAGGGCACCGAGCAGGATAATGGCCGCGACGATCACGAGCAGGCGTGATACCGGCAGGCGTACCCGATCGGAGAAGGCGATCACCTCTTGGGTCACCGGTGGAATATGCTCCATACGCACGCCGAAGCCCATGACCGCGAGTGCCTGGAGGATCATCAGGAACCCGATCGAGGCGACCAGGCCACCGAGCGGGTTGTCCCTGAGTGGCCGGAACAAGGCTTGTTCCATGGCAAGACCGAGCAAGCCCACGAACACCAGACCGGCAGTGACGGCGAGCAGGAACGGCATGCCGATATCGGCATAGAGTGCCACGACGGCATAGGCGCCCGCCATATAGAGCTCGCCATGGGCGAAGTTGATGATCCCCATGACGCCGAAGATCAGAACCAGCCCGACCGCAATCAGTGAAATGTAGCTCGCCGCATAGAGAGCATTCACCGCGGTCTGGGCCAGAAGGTCACCCACTGAGGGGCCTCAGACGCCGGGTGCCAGCGGTCCGCCCCCTAAAGGCCTCTTCAAGTCCCGGGCACAAACCGTCGAACCTGACGATAACGGTCCAAGTCAATGATGTGGACATGCCACTAGCGCTGGTTCCACATCTGCCCATAGGCTTCCATGTGCTTCTTCAGAAGATCGCCATGTTTCGCATACCAGTCGGGGATCGATTTGAAGCCCTTGATCCGCGCCTTGCCGTCCTCGATGACAACGACCGGCCAATTGCCGACCAGGGCATTGTCGATGCCGAACAGATCCTCACCCCACCAGTCCGCTTCGCCGAATGCATGGGCACCCCTGCCGCCATCGGTCATCGCGGCGAGCACGGCATCGGGCTCCGCGGAGCCGGCCTTCTCGGCTGCCGCCTTCCAGAGATCCATGATCGAGGCATATTCCCAGCTCACCGCGCCCCACTCGCCGGGATGACGTTCATTGTAGGTCTCGAAGAATGTGTTGGGATCACGGAAATTGATCATGGCGTCGTTGAGGGCCGGATCGTCGAAATCCGGGAACTGGAAGATGAACCCTTCCATGAAGTCCTTCGAGGTCTTTTCGATCATCTGATCGTAGAAGTCGGCGGTGCAGGAGATGATCTGGCCTTCATAGCCCTGCTGGAAGAGCTGCTCGCAGATCGGATGGACATAGTCGGAATAGCAGGTATCCAGACAGAGGATGTCCGGGCTGTCCGCAATCAGTTTGGTCACGACCGGCGCAAAGTCGGTGGTCGCCGGGTCGAACAGAACCGGCTCGAACTGCATCTCGATGCCGGCTGCCTCGAAGGCTGCAAGATAGGTGGCTACCGACGGCAGGCCGAGCGCATCATCCTGCGCGCACATCACGGCGGATTTCAGATCGGGCTTGTTCTCGGCGAGCCACTCCACGCCCGTGACATTGTAAACCGGATGCACCTCGGCTGGCGCCACCAGCGTTGTGGTGTCAGGCGAGAGGTCGGACGGCAGCAGTGTCGAAAACAGCATGCCGGTCTTGTCGGCAACGGGCTGCACGCCGGGCCAGGTATCGCCGCCCAGCATCATGATGAACTTGACCCCATCTTCGCGGATGAGCTTGGTGGCACCGGTGCGCGCCTTGGCCGGGTCATATTCATTGTCATAGCCGATGAATTCAATTTTTCGCGCGCCGTCGGCAAGCTGGATGCCGCCCTCGGCATTGATGGTCTCGGCCCAGATCCGGCAGCCGTCCAGCCCGGGCTTGCCCCAAGCAGCGACGGGACCGGTCAAGGGGGCCAGAAAGCCGATCTTCAGGGACTCGTCATCGGCAAAGGCTTGGCGCGGCAAGCCGGAAACCATAGTCCCAGCACCTGCAGCGGCCGCCGTCGATGCCATGAAACTGCGCCGGCTGATCCCGCCCTTGAAGAATCTTGCGAGCATGACGTTCCTCCCCTCATTATTGACCTGCATCTTTGATGCTCGGTCTTATTCTCACGGCTTCTTCTGTATTTTTTGTTGAATTGACCCGAGCTTCCCAATTAACACTATCTAATCCAACAAAATACTTTAGGTCAACAACAACAATCAACTAATTGTGCAGTATAAATATGTCAAATATAAAATACGTTGCAAGTATGTAAATAAAAATCCAGTTGAAATCAGTCTAATTCAAATGCAAAGTAAAGAGAAATCAATCTAGGTTGAATTGGCCGCTCATGCCCCGCATGCGAGCAACAGGGAGGACAACATGACGAAAAAAGTCGCTATTATCGGAGCCGGCCCATCGGGCTTGGCCCAGCTGCGTGCCTTCCAGTCCGCTGCTGCCAAGGGGGCTGACATTCCCGAGATCGTCTGCTTTGAAAAACAGGAAGATTGGGGCGGTCTCTGGAACTACACTTGGCGGACCGGGCTGGACGAGTATGGCGAGCCGGTTCACGGCTCGATGTATCGCTATCTCTGGTCCAACGGTCCGAAAGAGGGGTTGGAATTCGCCGACTATACGTTCGACGAGCATTTCGGCCGGCCGATCGCCTCCTACCCGCCACGGGCCGTTCTGTTCGACTATATCAAGGGGCGTGTCGACAAGGCCGGTATTCGCGATATGATCAAGTTTCGCCACACCTGCAGGCGGGTCGACTACGATCACGCGAAAGGAATGTTCCGGGTCGTCGTGCAGGATCTGGTGAACGACAGGGAAATCGTCGGCGACTATGACTATGTCATCTGCGCCAGCGGCCATTTCTCAACACCTAACGTGCCCAGCTTTCCAGGCTTCGAGACGTATCAGGGCCGCGTGCTGCACGCCCATGACTTCCGTGATGCCGTGGAGTTCAAAGACAAGGACATCCTCCTCATCGGTACCAGCTATTCAGCGGAGGATATCGGTTCGCAATGCTGGAAATATGGCTGCAAATCGGTGACGGTCAGCCACCGCACGGCCCCCATGGGCTTCGATTGGCCCGACAACTGGAAGGAGGTGCCGCTACTGCAGAAGGTCGAAGGCAAAACGGCGACGTTCAAGGACGGCACGACGGCGCATGTCGACGCAATCATCCTTTGCACAGGCTATCTCCACCACTTCCCGTTCATGGCCGATGACCTGAAGTTGCGCACGACCAACCGGCTGGCGACGGCTGACCTCTATAAAGGTGTCGCCTGGGTGAAGAACCCAAAGCTCTTTTATCTCGGCATGCAGGATCAATGGTATACGTTCAATATGTTCGACGCCCAGGCCTGGTGGGCGCGCGACGTCATCATGGGCAGGATATCCGTGCCCGGTGAGGGAGAGATGCGCGCCGATGTCGAGGATCGTATTGCGCGCGAAGATGCGGGCGAGGACGACTACGATGCGATCCGCTATCAAGGCGACTATACGCGAGAGCTGATCGCGGAAACCGATTATCCGAGCTTCGACATCGATGCAGCCAACGAGGCCTTCTTCCAATGGAAGAAGCACAAGAAGCAAGCGATCATGGCATTCCGCGACAACGGTTATGTGTCGCCGATGACCGGCACCAAAGCCCCGCCGCATCACACGCCTTGGGTCGAGGCGCTGGATGATTCGCTCGAAGCTTACCTCCAGACGGGTTAGGTAGCCGCAAAGCTCGCCGATTGTCCGAAGGAGGTTCTTGCTGCGGACAGCTCACTCGCCGACATTGATGACGAGCTTGCCGAAATGCGAGGCTTTGCGCATGCGGTGATAGGCGCTCTTGGCATCTTCGAAGGCGAAGGTTTCATCGATCACCGGCTTGAGCTTGTGCAGGGAGATGGCTCTGTTCATATCCGCAAACATCGCCTTCGAGCCGACATAGATCCCGCGAAGCGTGATCGACTTTCGCATCATCGCGGTCGGCGACACTGCGCCGTCCACGCCGGTCAAAATACCGATCAGTGCAATAGTGCCGCCGACCCTGACGGCGTTGATCGAGCGCTGCAGCGTTCCCGGCCCGCCGACCTCGATGACCCGATCGGCACCGGCGCCATCAGTGAGATCGATCACCGCCTGGTCCCAATCCGGGCTTTGGCGGTAATTGATGATGTGGTTGGCACCAAGTTCCTGCATGCGTTCGAGCTTGCTGTCGCTCGACGACGTCACGATGGTCTCCGCTCCCATGAGCTGGCAAAACTGCTGGGCGAAGACCGAAACACCGCCGGTGCCGAGCAGCAGGACCTTCTCGCCCGGCCGGATCGGGCATGGTTCTGTTAGGGCATGCCAGGCGGTAAGCGCCGCACATGGCAGCGTCGACGCTTCGGCAAAGGAGAGATGCGCCGGCATCGGAATGACGCCATTCGCCGCCAGCAGGATCTCCTCGCCAAGAACGCCCGGAACGACACCGCCCAGGGCCGAGGCCATGGCATCCGGCGAGATGCCGCCGGCTGTCCAGCGCTGGAAAAAACAGCTTGTAACAGCATCGCCAACCTTAATCCCCTTAACGTCCGGACCGATGGCAAGCACCTTGCCGGCTGCATCCGAATTGGGAATGGTTGGAAAAGGAAGCTTCCGGCTGACCGGATCTTCGATGGTCGAGAGATCGCGATAATTGACCGAGGAGGCACGAATTCTGACCAGGACCTGCCCGGCGCCTGGCTCGGCGCGCGCGCGTTCGTTCAAGGCGAGCGCGTCGACGCCCCCATCGGATATGATTTCCCAAGCCCGCATCTCTCTTCCCTATGTTCGATGATCTCGATCCCTGACGGCGCCGCCAGCCCTGTTCACGCTAGAGTATTTTCAGATGTTACGGAACCAGCCCACACCCCAGGACTGACGTGATTGACTATGAACCTGCCGATGCCCAAACATGGAATCTGCCGAACGGCGAAGGGAGCACTTCCATGGATTATGTCAGGAATGCCTGGTACGTGGCCGGCTGGTCCGGTGATTTTTCCAGGGCACTCATCCCGCTTACGATCGTTGAGCAGAACATTGTTGTCTACCGCACCGAAGCGGGCGATGTCGTGGCCCTGGAGGACCGCTGTCCCCACCGTCTCCTGCCGCTCTCCTTGGGAAAGCTGATCGGTGATGATCTGCAATGCGGCTATCACGGCATGACCTTCGGCCCCAATGGACGCTGCGTGCGGGTACCGGGGCAGGACAATCTTCCGGAGAGCGCGTTTGTCCACCGTTATCCAACCTTCGAGCGTCACAACATCGTCTGGATCTGGATGGGTGATCCCGAGAAGGCGGACCCTGCGAATATCTTCGACATGCCGGAGTTTACCGCCGAAGGCTGGGCCGTTCATTATGGCGATCATCTCGCGATCGGCAGCCACTACCTGAATGTTGCCGAGAATTTGTGCGATCCCGCCCATGTCAGCTTCGTCCACCCCACGACCCTCGGTAATGCGGCAAGCGAGGACGTGCCGATCCGGGTCGAACGCAAAGGCGACGTGGTCATCAGCAGCCGCTGGATCCGCGGCGGCGCGCCGGTCGGTTTCTTTCAGAAGTTCGGGAATTTTACTGGCCCGGTCGACCGCTGGCACTATTACGAGCTGCACCCGCCCTGCACCTCGATCATCGATTTCGGGAGTTCCGGCGAACTCGGGCTGGACGAAGAGGACCGAGATAAGGGCATGCGCATCTTCGCCCTCCATTTTCTCACCCCTGTCGACGCCACCAACACCATCGACCACTGGATGCATATCCGAAATGCAGCCCTTGACGACCCGGGCGCCGGCGATCGGATGAACGAGCTGTTCCGGATTGCCTTCGATGAGGACAAGGATATTCTGGAAGCCATTCAGACTGAAGAACTGAGGACAGTGCCGCCCAGACGCCCGGTCAGAATCGCGATCGACCGCGGCCCCAACATGTACCGGAGGATCGTGGCGGATCTGGTAGCCAAGGAACAAGCTGGCTCGTGATGCAACCACCACGGTTGGTGGAGCTGGAAAGTAAGACCGAACCGGCCCAAGGCCAATCTGGCTGGCCTCCGTTCGCTGGTCTCGGCCAAAACAACTGAGCATCTCAAGAGCGTATTTATCGTGCTCCGATTGAGGAGGAAGCCTGTGTTCTCTCCGCTTTCTGGACAATTTTCCTAGAACACTGTAGTCTTGTCCGATCATTCCAGGATTTCAGTAAAGAGTGTTGTTTTCAGCGATCGGAACGAAAAACCAGACGAACCCGAAAACCACGGTTTTGACGGGGTTCGGACATGTCCGCATAGCCGCTTTGGTATAGAACCTGGAGGCGACTTAACGTCATCGGCGGTTGTGTTCCCGACCGGATTACCCTCTCCGGTCCACGGGATCCACTTTCCGCTCGTGACGGAGGTGGGCTGGGATGATAGGTGTCTTTTCACGGGGTGGTTTGGTTCAGGTGGGGTTCAGGCCTGTCATACTAAAAGAGCCGTCATGAAGATCCATGTCCTCATCCTTTGTATCATCGTTGGCGTCATTGCCGGCGGGCGTGCTTACGCTGCGGATGACCTGGCTTTGCCAGGGCTCGCGAGCGGCCTCGCCTTCGAGATTGCTCCGTCCGACTTGATCGCCGATCAGCGTGATTCTTCGGCGGAAGCGAAGTCGCTGGAAGACGTGCTCGAATCGATCCAGCAGAGTTTTCCCGGCCGTGCGCTGGATGCTCGTGTGATCGATCATAGCGGGCGCCAAGCCTACAAGATCCGTTGGATGGGTGACAATGGCAGGGTCAGCGATATAACCGCCGATGCGATGAGCGGCGAAATCGTTGAAAGACGGTAACCATCTGGCAAAAGCGTTGTGAAAAAGGCGCTGTTCGAAGGAGCTTGGCGACAATGAGGGTCCTGCTGGTTGAAGACGAAGAAGATTTGGCAAGGCAGCTTCAAGACTCGCTCACCGATGCGGGCTATGCGGTCGATGTGGCTCATGATGGCGAAGAAGGGCACTATCTCGGGTTGCATGAGCCCTATGACGCCGTGATCCTCGATCTGGGTTTGCCGGTGATGGATGGCGTCACCGTGCTCGAGCGCTGGCGCCGGGACGGACGCACCATGCCGGTTCTGATCCTGACTGCGCGGGACCGCTGGAGCGAGAAGGTCGCGGGCTTCGATGCCGGCGCCGACGACTATGTGGCCAAACCTTTCCACATGGAGGAGGTGCTGGCGCGGCTGCGAGCCCTGGTTCGGCGGGCGGCTGGGCATGCATCTGCTGAGCTTTCCTGCGGACCGGTGCATCTCGATACCCGTTCGGCTAAGGTGTCGGTGAGTGGCCAGGCCATCAAGCTTACGGCACAGGAATACCGCCTTCTGGCTTATCTCATGCATCACCAGGACAAGATTGTCTCGCGGACCGAACTGACAGAGCATCTCTATGATCAGGATTTCGATCGGGATTCCAACACGATTGAGGTATTCGTCGGCAGGCTGCGCAAGAAGCTGGGTGTTGACGTGATCAAGACGGCTCGTGGTCTCGGCTATCGCCTCGCCCCACCGGGGGGTAGCAATTAAGTCTCTTGCCTCAAGACTTGTCGTCAGTGCTGCGATCTGGTGTGCGCTCCTTTTAAGCGCCAGCGGTTTCGCGTTGTCCGCTCTCTTTGGAGACGCGGTGCGCAACAGTTTCGATGCACGTCTCGCCGTCTTGCTGGAAGGGGTCGTCGCCGGTACCGAGCGCCGCGACGACGGTCGCCTCGATCTCAAGCTGCAGTTAGGAGAGCCAAGGTTCGACCAGCCGTTTTCCGGCTGGTACTGGCAGATTCATGACGGCGAGGAGGTGGTGCGTCGCTCGGCGTCTCTTTGGGTGCAGACCCTCGACCTGCCACGGCCGGACAATGAACTCGTTGCGGCTGAGGTTAGGGGACCGAGCGATCAAAGGCTGAGGGTCCTCATCCGGCCGATCGTCCTGCCGGGACGCGATGATCCCTATTGGTACGCGATCGCCGGCGACGAAAGCGAGCTTCGCGGGCCCAAGGGACGGTTCGACCGCCTGCTCGCATTAGCACTCGGCATGCTGTTCGCAGGCGTTTTGGCCGCGATTTTGATCCAGGTGAAGTTCGGGCTTCAGCCGCTGTCTAGAATTCAACGGGCACTGAGTTCCATCCGTACAGGCGAGAGCCAGCGCCTGGAGGGGAGCTATCCGACAGAGATCCAGCCGCTTGCCCGCGAGCTGAATGCCCTGATCGATCATAGTGAAGCCCTGATCGAGCGTGCTCAGACTCATGTCGGCAATCTCGCCCACGGTCTGAAGACGCCGCTGACGGTCCTTGCCAATGAAGCCCGGCGCACCGATAACGCCTTAAGTGACATTGTAGATAGGCAAACCAATCTGATGCGTGAACAGGTGGATCATCACCTTGCCCGCGCCCGTGCTGCCGCAACCAGCAAGATCCTTGGTGCCAGATGCGAAGTCTCACCCGTTCTCGGTGATCTCAAACGTGCGCTTTCGCGGATCTATGTCGAGCGCGGTATCGATATCGATCTCGAGTGTGCCGCTCATCCGATCTTTCGAGGTGCCCGTCATGACCTGGAAGAGATGCTCGGCAACCTTATGGACAACGCCTGCAAGTGGGCTGCGAGCAAGGTTCGCGTGCGCTGCTCGATGCAAGAGCTGACCTTCACCCTCGCCATTGAGGACGACGGCGACGGCTTGCCGGAGCATCAGCGCGTCGAGGTTCTGAAACGTGGCCGCAGATTGGATGAATCGGTGCCCGGTACGGGGCTCGGCCTCTCGATCGTTGATGATCTTGCAAGCCTTTACAATGGGAAGCTGGAATTGGGTGAAGCAGATCTTGGCGGCCTGAAGGTAACCCTCATTTTGCCTACCTTAGAAAGCCCCTCCGACAAGTGATCGTTGGCAGATCGACCAGAGACCGATCATCCCGAATGTCGACCGGTCCCATTATGTTCCGCTTCCCGAGCAGATAAAGGATACCGGCCAGATCGGGCAGCTTGAAGAGGGCGTGGGATGGTCAGGTTGAAGTGTGGAACGGCCAAATGCGAAGATGAACTGTAGATAAACGGGCAGTTCAGAAAAGGTTCAACGCATCCCTCTTATCGTGCTCTCATGATCAGCAGGGTAAGGAAACCCAGGTCATGCAGGAAGTCCCACCCCCGGTGCTTCAGCCTCCCCCAGGGCGGCGTGATCTGTTCGAGGTCTGCTGATCATTGATGGCTAACCACGCGCCCATTTTTTGCGCGACGTTATCCCCACCCCCAATTTGACCCGGCCTTAGTGCCGGGTCTTTTTTGTAACTTGCGCTTATTCTCGTACTGATCCTTCGATGACCATCGCGTTCTTGCTTTGCGTGATGGCCAAAAGCCCTTCGGCGGCTTGGTCGATTTCTTGATGGTCCGTACCGCGGAAAACGATTGTCGACCCCGGCCCGCGCGTGCCGAAGAAGGGGTAGCTGCCAATTTCCAGACCGGCATGGCGAACCTGCAGTTCCCCAAGTGGCCCCGCCAACTCGCCTTCCGGCAAGAACACCGTGATTGAGCGGGAGAGCATCTTGGCGCCGCCCTCCAAAGTAGGAATGATATTGTCCAGCATCGCCTGCATGATCTTCGGCACGCCGGCAAGGACGAAGACGTTCTCGATGCGAAAGCCAGGCGCGATGCTGACAGGGTTGTCGATCAGCGTTGCTCCGTCAGGCATGTCGGCCATGGACATCCGCGCCTCGTTGACCTTCTCTGGCGGATAGTAGTCTAGGAGAAGCGCTTCCGCCTCGGCATTCCGGCCGAACGGACGGCCGAAGGCTTTGGCGACGCAGGCTGACGTGATGTCGTCGTGGGTCGGCCCGATGCCGCCGGTGGTAAAGACATAGTCATGCTTCGCGCGGCAGGCATTGACGGCATCGACAATCTCTTTCTCGTCGTCCGGAACCACCCGGGCTTCGGCCAGGCGGATGCCGATCTCACCGAGCACTTTCGCCAGATGCGGCAGATTGGCATCGATCGTCCTGCCGGAAAGGATCTCGTTGCCGATGATGATGAGGCTGGCGGTAACCGGCTTTTCCTTGGGGCTCAAGACAGTTTCCTCTCTTAACGCAAAGTGGAGGGGAGACGATCATAGATACCATGCTTCCGGTTTGCGCAAACGTCTCTTCTCGACGGTTCCATCTGACAGTTTAACCTCGATATGCAGCAAATGAGTTGGAAGCGGCCTGGTTCCGTCCCGTCGGAAAATACACTAGATTGCCGCCATGCGATTCGCCGAGCCTCTGATCCCAGCGCGCCTTGTCAGGCGCTACAAGCGATTTCTTGCCGACGTCGTTCTCGATAACGGCGAGGAGACGACCGTTCATTGCCCCAATCCTGGAAGCATGCTGGGGCTGGACGAGGAGGGCTCGCGAATTTGGCTGTCCCGATCATCCAATCCGAAACGGAAACTGCCGCTCACCTTCGAGATCATCGAGGTCGCAGGTGGTCTCGTCGGCATCAACACGATGCATCCCAATCGCCTGGTCGAAGAGGCGATCAGAGCCGGCACCATATCGGGCCTTGCCGGTTATGACCGCATCCGCCGCGAAGTCGCCTATGACGAGGGTTGTCGGATCGATCTTCTCCTGGAAGGCGAGGGCAAATTGCCTTGCTATGTCGAGGTCAAGAACGTTCACCTCAAGCGTGACCGTGAGGCCGAGTTTCCCGATTGCGTCACCAAACGCGGTGCCAAGCATTTAGCGGCTCTGGAACGGCAGGTCGCCTCTGGTGCCCGCGCCGTGACGGCTTATGTAGTACAGAGGACCGATTGCAGCGCGTTCAGCCTTGCCGATGACATCGATCCGGCCTATGCAGCCGCCTTTGCCAAAGCTAGGGATGCCGGGGTTGAAATGCTTTGTCATCGCTGCGACATCAGCCCGGATGAAATTAAACTAGCCAACGAGCTTCCTATCGTAATATAACCTATGGTTGATAAAGCATGATGCAGGATCAAATGAAGGCGAATGACGGTGCGGCGAGGAGCAGAAACGTTCCGATCCACGACGAGCAGGCTTTCGAAGGCATGCGCCGCGCCGGCAGGCTTGCGGCTGAAACCCTCGACATGATCGGCGAGCATGTGAATCCCGGCGTGACCACCGAAGAATTGGATCGGATCTGTCACGAGTATATTCTGGCTCATGATGCCGTTCCGGCTCCTTTGGGCTATCGCGGTTATCCCAAGGCCACCTGTATTTCTTTGAATGAGGTGGTCTGCCACGGCATTCCATCCAACTATGTCCTTGCCAAGCGTGACATCCTCAATATCGACGTTACGGTCATTCTGGACGGCTGGTATGGCGACAGCAGCCGCATGTATTTCGCCGACGAGCCGGTGACCATGAAGCAAAGGCTTTGCGAGATCACCTTCGAAGCCCTTTGGCGCGGCATTCGTGCTGTGCGTCCCGGCGCTACTCTCGGCGACCTTGGCCATGCCATTCAAACCTATGTCGAAGATCAGCGCTGCTCCGTGGTTCGGGATTATTGCGGTCACGGCATCGGCCGGGTTTTCCATGATTCGCCAAGTGTTCTGCATTATGGCAGGCCCAGGACCGGCCTCACGTTCCAGCCCGGGATGATCTTTACCATCGAACCGATGGTCAATCTCGGGACCTATGAGGTTAAGCTCAACAAAAAGGATGGCTGGACTGTCACCACCAAGGACGGCAAGGCATCAGCCCAGTTCGAACATACGATCGGCGTCACCGATGACGGCTGTGAAGTTTTCACAACGTCACCCAAAGGATTGCATCACCCCCCATGGTAGAACCGGCCCCCATCGAAACACCGACAGCCCTGGCTGTCATTGGATTAGAGATCGATACTGATCGGGGGGCCGAAGGCGAGCCGGACTACGTGGTTCGCGGCGATACGTTCCGCCATAAGGAAGTGCTGAAAGCCCACGGTGGCCGCTGGAGCAAGCGCCGGAAAGCCTGGGTTTTTCAAGACAAGGGCGCGATCGAGCGGCTGGGGCAGGCTTTTGCATGCGATCACAGTTCTGAAAGATCGACGCCTGGCTTTGCCGAAGCCCCCACGCAGTTCCAGCCGGCATATCCAGCCAAGTCAACGAGACCCGCGTCGGGCAAGCCGCATTATCATGGCCATCGGCAGCGGCTTCGCGATCGTTTCCTCAAAGGTAAAGCCGAGGGGATGCCGGACTACGAGCTGCTGGAACTGCTGCTGTTCTTCAGCGTTCGCTATATCGACGTAAAGCCGCTGGCCAAACGCTTGCTTGCCGATTTCGGCTCCCTCGGCGGGGTGCTTGCGGCCGAACCGGCAAGGCTGGAGCAGGCGATGCGCGATGCCGATCCCGCTCATGCCGAGCGGATCGGGAAAGATCGTCATTTCACCCTATCGCTCATCAAGGGCATTCACCTGCTGCTGCAGCGGGTGCTGGCCGAGGATATTCAGGACCGACCGGTGATTGCGTCCTGGCAAGCCCTTCTGGACTACCTGAAGATCGCACTTGGCCATGAGCCGATCGAGCAGTTCCGGGTGCTGTTTCTGGACAAGAAGAATATCCTGCTCAAGGACGAGGTCCAGCAGCGCGGCACGGTCGACCACACCCCGCTTTACCCGAGAGAAATCGCCAAGCGCGCCCTCGAACTCGGTGCATCTGCCCTGATCATGGTGCACAACCACCCGAGCGGCGATCCGACCCCGTCCCGCGCCGACATCGAAATGACCAAGCAGGTCGAGGCGGCACTCAGCCCCATCCGCGTCCTGCTCCACGATCACCTGATCATCGGCCGGACCAAGCATACGAGCTTCAAGAGCGAAGGGCTGATCTAGAGCATATCCCTGACAGGTCGATCCAGCCCTCTCCCCCGCCCAACCACCCGATATGGTCGGGATCCTGCGGGTGGTTGGGCGGGGGAGAGGGCCGGCACCGCGTAAGCCTCAACCGGAAACGCTCTAGTGGTTTGACCACCACGTGTGATCTGAAGTTGTCTGACTGATCAAACGGGTTTAGGAAACAGAAAATGCGTTCAGATGCCCTCACCACCGATGTTCGGTAGATGGCGTTTGGGGCCGATCAGGTAGCGGAGAATATTGGCGCCGATCTCGGCAGGGCTGCGGCGACGTTGGCTTTGCGCGGCGGCGATGATTTTCTTCGTGATGCCGATCAGATCCACCTTATGAACGCCAGGCCCAAAGGCAGCTCGTTGTAGGTCGATAAGGGGCTGCTCGGCATCGGAGCCGAGGTGCCGGCTTAGTCCTTCCAGTGACATCGGCTTCTCCTTGGGGAAGGTCGCTTCCGCCCATGTCAGCAAGGCGCTGACGACATCGACGGGATCGGATTTCTCTCGAACCTCGTCAAGCAAGTAGCGGTCTTCCGGTTCTCGTTGTCGTCTCATGACAAGGAGCCATGCCAGGAGGCCGGCAAGTCCGACGCAGCCGAGCGCTGCCAGCGCCATCACCCCGTAGCGCCCGATCCGATGGGCCTCTTCTGCCTCACTCATCAGGCGCCGCTTGAGGGCATCGACATCCCGTGGCAAGGGCTCGATACGCACTGATTTCGCAGCACTTCGCCATTCGATCTCCGTATCGGTGTTCCACCAGACCATGCGCACCGGACTGATGTTGATGGGCTGGTCGGTGTCGATGCGAAGTTCGAACGAACGGCTGATCCTGCCGACGACCTCGTTCGGCGTAATCTCGGTCGAGCGTTCGGTTTGGCCTGGAAGGATAGTGAGGCCCGTGGAGCGTCCATGCTCCAGTTCCGGCAGATGGCCGCCGGTAGCACCGGTTACCAGCGCCTCGACCGTGCGCGTAACATGGTCGCCGACCCGAAGCTCGTCGAGGGGCTTGGACCAATGCTCCTCGATCTCCACCTTGCGTGCCACCAGCCATGCCGGCTCGCTGAAGTCGGCGGGCGGCGGCTTGATGTCGAGCAGCACAGGCTTGCTCTTGAGCGCAAAGCTTTGCCGCTCGTCCTTGCTGACCGCGATGCTGCCGCTGACCCGAACCTGAGGAATGCGCAATTCCCCGCTGGCTTTCGGGAAGATCGCGCGGCGGGTTTCATAGATATAGCCCTCGCCCCCATAGGTCTTGAACTTTCGGGTTTTCGGTTGCTGCAGGGTGATGATGTCAGCCCCCTCGATCGTTGGCAGATCGAGCACCAGTTCTTCGAATACGTGGGCGGCGACCACGCGGACGGTCTGCACGATCTGCTCCTGCAGATAGGGCTCCGGCGGGATCAGCCGCACGGCCAGCTCAGGCTTGTCCGGCACCACCTGCGTGTCCTGAGCCGTCACCGGCGGACGGTCGGCCAAGGTGATGAGCGCGGCAAGCAGGGTGATGGTAAGAACGAGTTTCATCGCCTCGCCTCCTGCTTTCGAAGCGCCATCGACAGCCGCGCTTTCAGCACCAGGGCAGGGTCGTCCTCTATCCGCCGGAGGAGAATGTCATCGGCCAGCGCTTCTTCGCGCAGCCGATCGATCTCACCTGGCGTGACCGGCCGGTCTTCGAGACCATCAGGGGCGGGAGCGAGTCCGTTGTCGTCCTCCTCCTCTCCCGACGTGAGGGTGAGGCTCGCCGCTTCGGCCTCCTGGCCCTCTTGCTCGCTGCCGCTCGCGCCGTTGCTGGAGGGCGGTGCATCGCCGGTTTGGGTGCGGTCACCCTCGCTCATCTCGTCGGACATGGTTTCCGAAGAGTTCGGCATGTCCTCCTCGTTCTCAGCCGCAGGATCCGGCGCACCGCCCGGTTCCTGCTGCTCCTGAAGCAGGCCGTCCTCCCAGTTGCCAGCCTCCTCTGTTTCGCGGGCCTCCTCCTCCAATTCCCGCTCGCGCCTGGCGGCTTCCCGTACCAGATCCAGATTGTAGCGCGCATCCTCATGATTGGGGACGCGGGCAAGAACCACCTCATAGGCTGCGATCGCACCCTCATACAGGCCGAGATGAGCGTAGGCATTGCCCATATTGTAATAGCCGGTGATGCTGTCATCGGTCACGAATTCGCCGACCGCGCGGTGGTAGCGTCCGGACCGATAAAGAGCCACGCCCTTCCAAAGAGGCTCCTCGAAGAGATAAGCGGCCTCATTGGCCCTGCCGTTGGCCAGCAATCGTTGACCGACCCCGTGGCGGGTCGGCGGCTCCTGGATGACGGCGAGCCAGCGACCGAGCAGCAGCGCAAGAACCAGCGCCACGGCAAGGACGCAAAGCAGGGCCATCTCCGAGCGGCCTAAAAACCGCTGTAGCCGTGCTACCGCTGCCATCAGTCAGTCCGCTGCCGAAAAAAGGCGATCAGCCAAAGGGGCAGCAGGAGCAGGATCAGCCATGGCGTGAGATCGCGGCGTTCCCGGATTGAGACCGCCTCGGCCGCTGCCTGATTACGGCGTTCATCCAGGTCGCCCTGGATCAAGGAGGTATCCCGATCTGTCGCAAAGCTTGCCTCCATCAACGTGCCGAAACGATGCCAGTCATCTTCCGGCCGATCGGGTCTGATGAGCCAGACATTCTGAAAAGACGGGTTCTCCGGCTTTAGGAATCTCCCGACCGGCGGCGGCGGTCCGCCGGTGAAGACCGCAATCTGGCGCGCCTGGATTCCGGCACGGTCCAGGAGAAGAACCGCCCGCTCGACACCGCGCAGCAGCGATCGCCCTTCGATCGGCATGATGCCGGGGCTCAGCACCTGGAGATAGCGATCGAGATGGGCATAGTCCCTGGTCAGCGGCACCACATCGAAGGCCCGCTCGGTCACCGCGATCACGGCGGTGGGCACGCTTCGGTCATTGTCGATCAGGTAACGGGCTGCCGCCACGCGCCCCTCGCTCTCAGCGCCGAGCCCGAGGTCGATCACCACCACGCGCGCATAGAGATTGCGCAGTGCCGGCACCGTGGTTTGCCCAAGGCTGATGGTGGCGAGACAAGCAGCCAGCAAAAGCCAGATGGCCATCAGGACAAAGAGGAAGGGATGCGTTCTCACATGATCGACCGAGCCTGCAAGAAGGTTGTGCAAGCCAGGTTCGATCGCCCGATGCCAAGCGCCCGGCAGGTCGACATGACGGCGGCCGAGGCCGACCAGCAGCAAGGCGAGGAGTGGGGCCAGCAGCCACCAAGGGTTGGCGATCACAGGCATATCAAAGACGCCCCCGCCGGCGCTCGATCCAGGTGAGCGCCAGGAGGCAAAGGAGGGCAATCGCCAGCAGCTCCTTGACCCAGTCCCGCTCCGCATGACGGCCGCCGGCATCCGCCTCGGTCGGCTCGAGAAGGTCGAGTTCGGCATAGACGTCCCGGAGGGCATCGGTGGTTCGGGCAAGAAAATGCCGGCCGCCGGTGATCTCGGCAACTTCCTTCAGGCCGACATACTCGTCGCCTGCAGTCTCCGAAGCGTAGCCCTGCATCGCGACGCGACCGAAGCCGATCGTGTGGATGGTGACCTGATGGTCCCGCGCGAAGTCTGCTGCGGACTTCGGGCCGAGATCGCCTGCGTTGCTGTCGCCGTCGCTCAGCAGGATAAGCACCCTGGTGGAGGCCGGCTGGCCTTCCAGTGTCTTGATGGCGAGGCCGATGGCATTGCCGATCGCCGTCTTGCGCCCCGGCATGCCGATGGTCACCTCGTCCAGAAACCCTTCGACTGCCTGGACGTCATAAGTCAAAGGGGCGATCAGATAGGTTTCGTCACCGAAGACGATCAGCCCGACGCGATCACCTTCACGTCCTTTGATGAAAGCGCCCGCCAGTGCCTTGATCGCCGTAAAGCGATCGACCCGGCGCCCGTCCAACTCGACATCCCGCGCTTCCATGCTTGCTGAGAGATCGAGGGCAAGAAGCAGGTCCCGGCCGCTCGCCTCCTGGAGCGGGTCACCCTCCGTCACTGGCGCCGAAAGCGCCAGGACCAGCGCCATCCAGCCGATGGCGGCAAGCCAGGTTCGGAGCTGATGCGGCAGGCCTTCGAAGCGAGCAGGCCCTTTGACGCTCCGCATCAGCAGAGCCAGGCGTTCCGGCAGGCGAAGGGCGGAAAGCGGCGGATCGGCGGGCAGAACATGCCAGGCAAGCCAGGGCAGCGGCAGCAGCAGCAGCGCCCAGGGTCTGACCAGCTCGATCATCCCATCAGCCTAAACGGTTGCAGCCGTCGGCGGAGCGTTTTGATCGTTGCCTTCAGCATCTCGCTTCCCTGGCTTTTAGCCTCTCCAACCGAATCCGCGCGTCGATAGGGAAAGGTCAGGAGGCCGCGGCCGGGGCCGTTGGTGAAAAGATCGCCACCGATCAGATCGTCGAGCTGCCTGAGCCAGGGCTCGCCGTGGAGCCTGGCGACGCTTTGTCTGCCCTGGCGCTGGATGGCTAGCCGTTTGAGCAAAACAGCAAGCCTAGCCCAGCCTTCGCGCTCGCCGCCGGTCCCGACGGCATGTTCGATTTGGCAGAGATCATGAAAGAAGTCCCGGCGCCACATCGAACGCCGTCGCCAGACCAGGCAGGTGACGAATAATGCTGCTGCAATGACCGGGAACACCGGCCAGAGAACCAGGTCTGTGCTGCCGGCGCCCGCCTCCAAGGCCGGAAGATGAATATCTCTGAGATCGGCCAGGATCTCTTCCGGTGTCACCGGAAATAGCCCTCGCCAATCGATGCCGGATCCGAAATCAGCACCTGCCGCATCCCCAAGCTCATCAAGCGTGCCGTCAAGCCGCGCCGGTCATTGTCCCCCTGGCTCTTATAAACATTCTCATCCCCAGCCCGAATGGCAACCGTCGACAGGGTCAGATCATTGCCGCTGCGAAGGGGATAGACGCCTGCGGGAGGTGCTTTCTGCATCAGGCCATCCTCGATGACGACAGCACTCATCGAGCCGCGCGCGCCAACCTCCCGCAGCGTTCGATCGAAGCCATGACCGATGAAACTGAAATCGCTGATCAGCACGGCCTCGACGTCGCCGGCCATGGCATTGGCCAGCTGATCAAGGCTTTCAGCGAGATCCGGCTGGCCAGCACCCTGAGCCTCGATCGCGTTCCCATAGCTTTCGACGATACGGGCCAAATGCTGCAGCCTGGCGCGGCGGCCGCGTTTCGGCGGGATCAGCACCGGCGGTTCATGGCTGATCAGCAGCAGGCCAAGCGGCTGGTGATCATAGGACGTCGCCCAGGCAATCCTGGCAGCGGCAAGGCAGGCGGTCTTGATCATCGGATAGCCGCTCGAGCCGAAGATCATGTGCGGGCGAAGATCGAGGGCGACGATCACCGTCTGCTGCACGTCATGGCGGAATTGCTTCACCTGCGGCCGTCCTGTTCTTGCCGTCGCGAACCAATCCATGTGACGGATATCGTCACCCCATTGATAGGGGCCGATATTGTCCAGCTCCAAACCGATGCCACGACGCCGGCTGGAGAGATCACCGAAGCGGAAGCCGTCGATCCGCCGCTTGCGGCCGAGTACGGATCGGCGAGCCCGCATACCGATCAGCTCATCGAGATCCAGGCCCGTCGCTGAAAGCCGTTCGGAATGAGCGACAGTCGTGGGAGGCTGAGAATGATCTCCTGTCGTCGAACGGTTCGATTTAGACCACGACCACTTGACCAAGAAACGCCTCCACCAGCTCGCGATCCACAATCCCCTCGGCTTCTGCCCGATAGGTGAGGCCAAGCCGATGAGCGAGCGCGTCGACGCCAAGGGCCTGAACATCCTCGGGCAGGACATGGTCGCGGCCATGAAGCCAGGCACGTGCTTGGGAAAGTCTAGCTAGCGACAGCGTGCCTCGGGGGCTGACCGCATGGGCGATATGGCCGGTCAGCGTATCCAGATCATCGCCATGGCCGCGCGTCGCCGCCACCAGCCGGACGATGTAGTCCTTGACCGGCTCGGCAAGATGAACCTCGAGAACCTGACGCCTGGCGGCGCGAAGGTCCGACGTCTCGACCTTGGTGATCATATCGATCGGCGGCAGATGTCCGGCACCCTGGCGGCTTTCCTGCTGGACCAGTTCGAGGATGGCCCGTTCCGTCTCCACCTCCGGATAATCCACCAGGACTCGCATCATGAACCGGTCGAGCTGCGCTGCAGGCAGCTCGTAGGTGCCCTCTTCTTCGATCGGGTTTTGTGTAGCGATGACGAAGAAGGGATCCCCTAGCCTTCGCGTTTCCCCGCCAACCGTGATCTGGCGCTCCTCCATCGCTTCCAGCAGCGCCGCCTGCACCTTGGCGGGCGCCCGGTTGATCTCGTCGGCGAGAATGACATCGTGAAAAAGAGGGCCTGCATGGAAGTCGAAGCGATGCTCGTGCGCATCGTAAACCGTCGTGCCGGTGAGGTCGGCCGGCAACAGATCGGGAGTGAACTGGATCCGCTGAAAGGACGCGTTGACACTGGTCGCCAAGAGATAGGCGGCCCTCGTCTTAGCGAGGCCAGGCGGTCCTTCCAGCAAGACATGGCCATCGGCTAAAAGGGCGGTCAACAAACGTTCGACAAGTATAGAGCGACCGAGAACGAGTGCGTCCAACTCATCCGTGAGGCGTTGGAACGTCTCCAGCAAGGCGTCCGTCATGCACTCCCCATCATGGCCGTTCTTGTTAAGACAGGCCAGGCAGCTCACGCGCACTGACCAAGACGTCCTTGATTGATCATCAGTTTAGAGAGGTTTTTGCGCGTTCTGCAAGGGATTGGTTTTATCATTCTGATGCCGACATCGCTTGACCCGGATGATCGAACGTTGGAAACAGGTCGGCGATAAGGAGAGTGTCGTTTGGTCCGATCGGCCCCAGCCCACGCCCCACCCAACCGCGTACCGTGACAATATCGGATGGTCGGGTTAGGCCTAAACGGATCGTCTCGATCTGCCGTTAAACTATGGAGAGGACAAGGCGCCGTTGCAGGTTTCGGCCTTCGATTTCGAGCTTCCCAAAGAGTTGATCGCGCAACGCCCGGCGCGGCCGAGGGATCGTGCCCGGTTGCTCAATGTCGAGCCGGCGCAGCTTTCGGATCATCATGTCTCGGATCTGCCCGGTCTTCTTCGGCCCGGCGATCTTCTGATCTTCAACGACACGCGCGTTCTACCGGCACGCCTTTCGGGGCGCCGCGGGGAAGCCGGCATCGAAGTGACGCTGCACCAGCCCGTCGACGAAGATCGCTGGCGGGTCTTTGCCAGGCCTGCACGAAAATGCCGGCTCGGGGATCGCCTGGACTTTGCGGACGACCTCCAGGCTCACGTGGTCGAGCGGGGCGAGCATGGCGAGGTGACGCTCCGTTTTTCGACGAGTGGCTCCCGCCTTATCGATCTTTTGAAGCGCTACGGCCGCATGCCGCTGCCCCCCTATATTTCAAGGCCTAGGACCGGGGACACGATCGACGATATCGACTATCAAACGATGTTTGCGCGCGAAGACGGTGCGGTCGCGGCGCCGACGGCATCCCTGCATTTCACGCCAGCCCTTCTCTCGGCTCTAGAGGATCAAAAGATCGATCATGCTTTCGTCACCCTTCATGTCGGCGCTGGTACCTTCCTGCCGGTGCGTTCCGAGACGACCGAGGGGCATGTCATGCACGGCGAACGTTATCAGCTGGGTCCCGACACGATCGAGGCTGTTCGAAAAACCAAGGAAAGGGGAGGGCGCATCGTGGCCTGCGGGACAACCGTGCTTCGCACTCTCGAAGCGGCGGCATCCGCGGGCGGGCGGCTCCAACCTGGACAGAACGAAACACAACTCTTTATTACGCCGGGCTATCGCTTCCAGGTGGTCGATCGCCTGCTGACCAATTTCCATCTACCATGCTCGACGCTGTTCATGCTGGTCGCCGCCTTTTCGGGTCTGGAGCGGATGAAAACCGCCTACGATCATGCCATTCACGAGCGTTACCGTTTTTTCTCCTATGGCGACGCCTGTCTTCTAACCCCTCACCCTTCCACGGCTGCAGAGCACCCATGACCAATTTCGGCTTCGATCTCCTGGCGACTGACGGAAGGGCGAGGAGCGGACGCCTGCACACGGCCCACGGCACTGTCGAGACCCCTGCCTTCATGCCTGTGGGCACGGCGGCGACGGTTAAAGCGATGACAGCGGACATGGTGCGTGCGACCGGTGCTGAGGTGGTGCTCGGCAACACCTATCACCTGATGATCCGCCCTGGCGCCGAGCGTATCGCCAAGCTTGGCGGCCTCCACAAGTTCATGGACTGGCCGGGCCCGATCCTGACCGATTCTGGCGGATTTCAAGTGATGTCGCTCCAAGGACTGCGCAACATCGACGATCACGCCGTGACTTTTGCCTCCCATTTGGATGGACGGCGGTTCGAACTCACGCCCGAACGTTCGATCGAAATCCAGGACCTTTTGGATTCGACGATTACCATGGTGCTGGATCAGTGCGTGCCGGCCGACTCCGCCGAAGACGAGGTGATGACGGCGTTGCAGCGTTCCATGCTCTGGGCAGAAAGGTCGAAAAGCGCCTTCAGGGCACGCGGCGGCTATGGGCTTTTCGGCATCGTCCAGGGTGGCATGAATCCTGCGCTGCGCGAGCAGTCGGCCAACGGCCTGCTCGAGATCGGCTTTGACGGCTATGCTATTGGCGGCCTTGCGGTCGGCGAGCCGCAGGACGTCATGTTCGAGATGATCGACGTCTGCGACCCGCTGCTTCCGAGCAATCGTCCCCGTTATCTCATGGGGGTCGGCAAACCGGAGGATTTGGTGGGTGCGGTGGCGCGCGGCATCGACATGTTCGACTGTGTCCTGCCGACCCGCTCCGGCCGCACGGCGCAAGCCTGGACCCGGCAAGGCTTCCTCAACATGCGCAATGCCCGTCATGCTGAAGATCCCGCCCCGATCGATCCTGCCTGCGGCTGCCCCGCCTGCCGGAACCACAGCCGCGCTTATCTGCACCATCTAACCAAGGCGAAGGAAATTCTTGGCTCAATCCTGCTGACTTGGCATAATCTGTACTACTATCAGCTGCTTGTAAGCGATATGCGCAAAGCCATCCGGGAAGGTTCGTTCAGCGCTTTCCAAGCCCAATTCGAAGCGGAGCGGCAATGCTGCGACGCCATGGCATAGGGTCAAGAACACGGAATAGAAAACCCGATCTTGACCTCGGCGTCCGAATGTTGATGATCGCGCAAGCCAAGCAATTTCAGCGCGCGTAGCTCAATTGGCAGAGCAGCTGACTTTTAATCAGCGGGTTCCCGGTTCGAGTCCGGGCGCGCGTACCAAACTTTTCAATAGGTTAGGTGAATTTTGATGACTGGGCTGAGGTAAGATTCTTGCTTTAGTCACCGTATAGTCATCAAATTGATTTCAGGCAGCGTTCCAACTGGAGCGTTGCAATGCTTACCCCACAATCTGACCTGTCCCCGGTTCCCTTTGGGCCGCCGCCGGCTCGCATCCATTCCCTCGACGGTTTGCGCGCGGTAGCGATCTCGATCGTCGTTGCTTCTCACATCACCAAGATCGACGGCATTCCAGGCGGCTTTGGCGTCACGCTGTTCTTTGCTATTTCAGGCTTCCTGATCACCCACCTCCTGCTTCGAGAGTTCGACCGGACAGGCAGCATCGATCTGCTCGCCTTCTACAGACGGCGGTTTTTCCGTCTGATGCCAGCCATCGTCACGACGCTGATTGTCGTCGCGCTGATAGAGGGGCACGTCGGGAAAGACTGGATCGACGCCAGGAAAGCGCTTGCCTCCCTCTTCTTCCTGCAAAACTACAATCTGAACTGGAGCCAGTTCCAGGGACCGCTAGGCCAGCACTGGAGTTTGGCAGTCGAGGAGCATTTCTACCTCCTGTTCCCGGCGCTGCTTCTATGGCTGGTATCGACTGGACGCCCGGTTGTCCGCGTTCTCCTTGCTCTATGCCTGGCTTGCCTCGTTATCCGCACTGGCTACGTCCTGACGCTTGACCTCGATGACAGCTTCATGAGGGAGCGCATCTACCGATCCAGCGAAACCCGGATGGACAGCATCCTCTTCGGCTGCATCGTGGCCGTGATGGCCCGCGGCGAGCTGCTCAAGCGCTACGCCGGGATTTGGATGATCTTTGCGGCATTGGCGTTGATGGTGATCATCAAGGCCTATGGCGACGTGTCCGCCTTCCGCGACACGATCAAGTTCACCCTGCAACCCCTCGTCTGTGCCTTTGCTCTGGCCGGCATTCTCTACGCCAAGCCTGGCCATCTCATCGGTCTCGCTCGATGGGTGCTCAATTGCCGTCCCATGATCTTCATCGGCCAAATCAGCTTCAGCCTCTACTTGCTGCACACAGCCATGAACCACCTTGCGGCGTCGTTCCTGCCCTGGGGGCCGCATGACTGGCAATCCTGGCTACCATCCCTCGCTTTGGCGCTTCTCGCCTCCTGGGCCTGCTACAGGTTCATCGAGCAGCCCATGATCAGGATCGGCAAGCGGCCGATGCCTTGCCGCCGCGCTTCCTCTTTGCTGAAGGGAGCGTGAGCCATGGGACCTTTCACGCTCGGCATGATTGCCGCTCTCATCGCAGGCGGCATCCCCTTCGCCATCGTCATCTGGTTCGTCGACGCCGTTATCGACGGCACCTTGGCAAAACGAAGGCGGTGACGTGCCGGAACATCGCCGGTGGGACTGGTTCCAGATCCTATCGGCAGTTTTGGCCATCGCAGGCTTTGCGGTCGCGGTGTATTTCTTCGGGATGATTGCGCTTGAGGTGGTGGGGTAGAGGTGAGGGCGGAAGTGCATGAAGGGGGGCATATGCGAAGTTTCCCGCGCTTTTCTGCCACAAGCCTCGCGACCTGGGAGTGCCAAAAGCAGGCATTAGAAATTTGTTCTCTAGAAGAATATCAGACGAAGACGATAACGTGTAGCATGTAGGTAAATCTCAAGCTCCGGCGACCAACATTGTCCTTCGTTGTTACCGTTCCACCAGCTCTATTCCTGCTATATTGGCTTACTAGGCACTCATTCTTTCGTAATCCAGGTTCAGTGATCTGGATCGGCGCTGGCGTAGGTGCGCTCGTGACACTCCTCGCAGGCGTTATCAATGTGAACGCTGGTTCCTATTTAGAAACTGGGCGACCATGGCTCGATGTCACAACTAAATGCTTCCTGGTGATTGGGCCAAACGAGGAGCTTCTTAAGCTTGTTCCCTTGCTTTGGCTTCTCCGACGCCATGCTCTTCATGAACGACCATTGGGACTCGTCGGTTGCGCGCTCGCGATCGGTTTGGGTTTTGGGGCCCTCGAAAATTGGATGAAAGTGGGTGAATATGGGTTGGATACAGCTATTCCACGCCTTCTATTCTTGCCTATCCACCCAGCGCTAACTGGTATTGCGGCCATTTTTTTAGCTTTCAGTTGGATTATGCCAGAATATCGTTGGCGCTTTCGTACACTCGCGATTGCCATTCCTATCCTAATTCACGGAGCTATCGATTGGCCAATAATAGCTCACAGACAAGGCCTGCCCTTTCCATTTTTTGATTATATTTATCGTACCTTGCGATTCGTATGCATTATTTTTTTCTTCGTTATGCTTTCTCAGCTCGTGCAATACTGCATCAGTGATGGTGATGATAAATTGCAAGCAATAAACCTTCGTATTGATTGGACGGCCTCGATATACGTGTTTGCTGGTCTGTCAATTTTTGATTATATAACAAATTGGATTCCTGCATTCCTATTTATTCTTAAACATGTGCCGTTTTCCAATGAGATATTTTCAATAAATTTGTATGGTTTAAAGGTCAACAATACAACAGGTATTGCTTTATGGGTATTATCTCTCGTTATGGCTGTTTTCTTTTTGCTATTCTCATTCTTGTCTTTGTTTCTGGCAAAAACTGGTTTGCATCGCTTATTTCCCATGTCCAATTTGGAGCGTGCAGGAACATCAGCCGAGAGCTGATGAAAGGTCGGCTTCGGGTCAACGACGGTAACTGGCGATACGCGTTGCCGCGGCAGCTCTCCGCCACTTTTCTTCCGCCGAGGTGGCGAGCAGCGTTTGCAAGATGATAGGCTCGATCCATGGCGCAACGTCTCTACCACTTCAGCAAGGACGGTCATATATCGCGGTTCGAGCCACGACCTGTGCGGGTCCCTTCGCGGCGTCGTCCCGGGATGGAATGGCTGAATGGACCGCTCGTTTGGGCAATCGACGCCGCTCATAGCCCTCTCTACCTCTTCCCAAGAGATTGCCCGCGCATCGTGATGTGGAAACTGCCGAAGTCCTCAGAAGAGGACATCGCGACCTATTGGAGTGACAGCTCCAAACCGATGGTGGCCTTCTTTGAAGAGGGGTGGCTGGATCGAATCAGCGAGACCCGTCTATTTCGCTACGAGTTCCCATCGCAGCCATTTATCGATCTGAATGACGCAGGCATGCATGTGTCAGAGCATGCCGTTTCGCCATTGAGTATCCAGATGATTGATAATCTCCTGGCGAGCCTCGAAGACGCTGGCGTCGAGACCAGGCCGCTACCGAGTCTCAGCGCCCTCAGAGACGCCAGGTCGACCTCGTTCCACATCAGCCGAATTCGCCTCCGCAATGCCAATGAATGAGCCAATCATCAGTCCCAATCTTTACTGATCTGCTTGTTGTCAAGCTTATGACCCATTCGGTCAAACATCACCACGAGGAGCCCGCTCGGAATGCCTGCTTTCCGGCAGAGTTCTGCCTGATGCTAGAGGCCAGATCCGCAGCGAGCGATCAAGTTCGACGCTTAGAAGCCGCAGTTCAGCAATTCCGATCTAATTGGTGGTTTCTTCTTGCTGAGCTGGCTCAGGTTCGCTTCCGCTAAACCAACCGCCTGCATAACCAATGACCAGAATGACGACAACCGCCGCAACGACGTACACGAGACGCTTATCTTGAAGCATATTTTTCTCCCTGATTTTGGCCGGCGTTCTTAGCGTGCCGCTCCTTAATGACAAGCTTGAGCGTTACGAGAGGAAGGCAAGGTCTGAAGGATCGCGCTATGTCAAGTTTGGGTCAACCCTTGCCTCCCCGTGCTCGTTCGGGCAGGTCAGCTTCGCCCAGCAGCAGCGGTCATTCCAGGTAATCTTTGCTCGTAGTGGGGGCTCTCCGCCAGATTCCTGACGCTAGTCGAGCCTACGCGTAGCGGAAGGCCTGTGCCAGGAACTGCCCAAGGGAACATTTTCCTTGCGCATGATGGGGTACGTCTCTGAATGGGCGCTTTGTTGTCAGCACCTTGGCATGCTGATTCTCGGGGCGGTTACCAACGCCGCCTTTGGTAGCCTGCGGCGCTGCTGCATGGGACTTGCGGAAAACGCCAGGAGTTGACCCGGTAGGTCAATCTTAGAGTATGATGGAAGTTGGAAAGGATTTCATATCGGGCTGGTTGAAGGTAGATGCGCTGGTACGAGAGCCATGAGTTCTAAAATGAAATAATTGAGAACTGTTTTTAAAGAGGCTCAGCGCGAAGGGCCGCCCAGAACATGCGATATAGAATTACGCGGAGGGAATGAGAATGCAGCCGTCTCTGTTGATTCGATGCAAGGTAGCAAAGCTGTTATTTGGTGCCGGTCTCCTTATTTTTTTCAGTGCCTGTGACGAAGCTGGCGTGAAGATAGTTCGTAGCCTTGCTGAGAATAAGAACTACGATATAGAAGGTGTTGACATTAGCGGCCCAGATTTTCCGCCAGGAAGATACAGAATAGACTTCACCATTGTGACTCGTGATAGTAGCGGCGGAACTGTATTGCCGATCGTGTCTTTGATAGATCAAGATGGTGGCTTACGTTTCGGTGACGACTTGCTGTCTCAGGAGCAGTTTACTTATTCTGTTGGGCTTACACCTGATTCCCATCACCAATTTGCGCATTTGGAATTGGGTTGTTCGGGTTCTCTCAACGTCGTTGGGTCGCCAGTCACGCGGGATAGCGGGGAAGGAAAAAAGTTCTTCTTAGGTTTTGTCGACAGTGCTGATGTATATGCACGCGTACAAAGGGCGGATGGTACAGGCAGCAAAAGAAGTGAAAAAATGATAAGTGTTGATTGCCAGAGATGACATTGACCAGGCAAGAGAGTCGATTCTCTATGTTGATGGTCGATCAGATCGCACCTGCCGCGAACTACCATGACTTAGGAAAATCATCTAAACTTTAGCCCACCGCCATCCATCCTTGGGTCTTATTCGGGTCATGCTCCGCCTCCCCGTGGTCGCTCGAGCAGGTCAGCTTCGCCTAACAGGTGCGGACACGACAGGCGATCTTGGCCCACTACGGAGGGTAACCGCCGCTTTGCTGACGCAAGCCAAGCTCGGCGCAATGCGTAAACCGTGCCAGAAGGAGCCATTCAAGATTCTAGAATCTTGGTTACGAACTCCGAGCCAAGAACGCCGCTTTGAGCAATCCCGTAAATCACTAGGAGAAAAGCGGAGATGGCAGACAGGTGCCAAATCAGGGAGAAGATCATTCCATAGGGCGTTAGTGGCAGTAGGTTTTCACGGCTAGAGTCGCCTAGGTTGGCAAACGTATCAACCGCCCCCAGAACGATTATCACCGAAAAAAAATGCAACCCAATTTCTATGGATAGAAAAAAACCAGCTAAAGAAAATGCAAGAAGGAACAACAAACCTCCTAATTTATTCATTGAAACGGCAATCGATTTCAACACCCGCCCACCATCTAGTGGATAGATTGGCAATAAATTAAATATATTCACCAAACCGCTAACGGCAGCGACAAGCCCGAGGAAATCACTTCCAGACACCAAATACATTAAATAGAAAACAATGGTCATTAGTAAACCATACATCGGTCCCATCATCGAAATATAGACGTCCTGCCACTGTGTCTTTGGTTTATTACCAATTGCCACCCCGCCAACGAAAGGTATCAAATACATACCTTTCGTTGGAATCGAGAATTTCTTCATCGCACGTACATGGCCATATTCATGAAACATAATG
Source organism: Geminicoccaceae bacterium (assembly GCA_965204405.1). Taxonomy (GTDB): domain Bacteria; phylum Pseudomonadota; class Alphaproteobacteria; order Geminicoccales; family Geminicoccaceae; genus JANQPX01. Next base: position 805,883 of record CBDBEN010000004.1, on the reverse strand, counting down.
ACAGCAATAATCACCACCGCGAATTGCCATGACGAAATTATCGTCCAGCCAGCAAGTGACACTGCGAAAAGCGCGGGCTTGGCCACGCTCGCTGTCTTCAGCAGCTTGAAAAGCAGGCCAAAAATGGCAACGAAATGTCGGCGCCAATAAGGGCTGCGCTTAGGTTCGGAGGGTTTGTCGTCGTCACCAGATCGCTGTTCAAGATACGCTACGAGACGTCGACTCCAACGGCGTTGAGCGAGCTTCAGCCATAAGAATTTGTCATCTTCATGTATGACTTTATAGATCTCATCCATAGCCTCATCAAATGATGGCTCGTCATCGTCTGAATTTTTCTTTGCCATACCGACATAGGCCTGCAGAGTGCTGTTCAGTTGACGTACAGCATCAAGTTCAAGTTGGGATGCCATTCCCATCTTGCAAAACACCTGGCTCATATTTCGATCCAATACTATAGAGAATCGCCCCAGATTCGACAGGTGCGGGTGGCCGAAATGGGTCATCGACGGAAACAAGCACCCTATCTCGTAGCGCGGAGAATGCGCCGCAAAGCGGCCTCTGCATGCAGGGCTCTCCTGGCGCTCCCGCTTTCGCGCCGTTTTCTGCCACAAGGCTTACGAGTCAGATGTGCCAGAGATGGACACAAGCGCGAATTGGCGTAGCGGCAGAACCGCAGGCTAAAGCGGACTCTTGGCCATGCCTTCAAGTTTCTTGGCTTGAACCATGCTGGCAAAATCAGGATCGACTGGTTGAGATTGATGTGCCGCACGATAACACAGCGTCTGTCCAGGCTCAAAAAGACTTACACAGTTAGCCATTTCGACGACCATTCCAGAAAGAGACCGTCCAATATTTCGCACCCAGGATGGACATGTGACGTGTCGCACCTACCCTCAATATGAAGTGAAAAAGAAAAATGCAGGGGGACATGGCAAGTCTTTCGTCGGACGCGCTGGCATTGGGAGCTCGACGGCGCGACGTTCCTTGGGCCGAGCGTTACGTCAACATCCTGGGTCCGTTGATCATGATCCTGGCACTTTGTCTGGTCATGGCGTTTGCGGATCCGCGTTTCTTTCGTTTGCAGAATATCATGATCATCCTGCAGGACGCGTCCATCTTCATGGTGCTGGCCATGGGCATGACGCTGGTGATTACTGGCCGCGGGATTGATCTTTCCATTGGCTCGATCGCAACGCTCTCTGCCGTGATCATGGCCATGCTAATCAAGGATGCGGGGCTCAACGTTTTCTTAGGCATGGCAGTCGCCATTCTGGTTGGGATCTCCTGTGGCTTGGTGAACGGCTTCGTCGTCACCAAACTGCGCGTACCTGATCTAATCGCGACTTTGTCGACCGACCTAGTCTTTCGCGGGCTAGCCCTCGTCCTTGCAGCCGGCGTGGTGCTGGCGCGGTTCCCTGACCCGCTGACCTGGATCGGCCGCGGACGGATTTTCGATCTCGTCCCTGTCGCGGCGATCATCGGGATCATTGCGATCGCTATCGGCTACATCCTTTATCGGCACACGCCTCTCGGCCGCTATGCCGTGGCGATCGGGGGCAATACCGAAGCTGCAGTTTTGACCGGCATCGATGTCCACCGGCACAAGATCTACCAATATATGCTGCTGGGTGGTCTCGCCGGGCTTGCGGGCATCCTGCTCACCGGTCGTCTCAATGCCATTCAAGCGACCGCCGGCATGGGGCTGACACTTCACACCATTGCAGCTGTCGTGGTTGGCGGGACCTCTTTGTTCGGCGGCCGCGGCTCCATGGCGGGCACACTGGTTGGCGTGCTGCTCTTGTCGATGGTGGTCAACGCCCTGGTCATGCTGCGGCTGGACTTTTTCTGGCAGCAAGTCGCCGCAGGGCTGATCATCATCACATCCGTTGCCTTCTATGCTGCCCTGCAGGACCATAGCAAAGGAGGTCTTTCAGGGTTGTTCAGGCGTGCCCATAGCGGACGCTCGTAAACGTCATTTCAAGAGCAAGGCGCAAAACAGCGTCATGACAGGGAGAGTTGATCATGCGACCGAATAGTCTTCTCGCTTCCGCTGCAGGTCTGGCCCTGAGCATTGGCATCGCCACCTCCGTTGATGCACGCGACATCAAGGCACTGGCCGAGCTTGAGGGTTCCGGTGAGGACGGTTACTGGGAGTATTACCAAGTCACGGATGAGGCCAAGCTGGAAGCGTTCCAAGCCATTGTCGGCGAGCCGGGCGAGTTGATGACTGATCCTCCGAGTGGCCCGGTCAAGATCGCCTTCATCTACCCTAGCCAAGACGTGTCGGACTTTTGGCTGCGTAACTATCAGGCGATGATGAAACGCCTTGAGGAGATGGGCATTCCCGCCGAGGACACGCAATATGCGTCCAATGTCGGCGATCACGTGATCCAGGCAACCTATGTGGATCAGGTTGAGCAGGAGGACTTCGACTACGTCGTCTTCGGCCCGACCGAACTGCAGGTGCAGCAAGACAATATCAAGCGGCTGATCGACAAGCCTGACACCGAGGTGATCGTCTGGAATTTCACGGTGGTGCCACAGGCCTGGGGCGGCTCGCAGCCGCTGGCTTACCTTAGCTTCTCCCACCTCGCAGGCGCTTTACAGATGTGCGAGTACGTCCTTCAGGAACTCGGCACGGAGGGCACGATGGCGCTGGTGCGCGGCATTCCCGGCTCGATCGATGACCAGCGCTCAGGCGGGTTCAAGGACTGCGTCACCAGCCAGAGTGACTGGGAGGTCGCTTACGAGCATTACGGCGATTTCGAGCGTGAGCGCGGCTATACCGGCACCCAGCAGATCCTGCAGGCCTATCCCGAGGTCGAGCTCATTCACAACGCCAACACTGCCATGGCGATGGGCTCGATCTCGGCCGTGCAGGAGGCCGGCAGCGACGTCAAGGTAACCGCGTGGGGCGGCACCGGTGACGAGCTCGAGGCCCTTCGCCACGGTGAACTCTGGGCGACGCCGATGCGCATGAGTGACGATGTCGGTGTTGCGACGGCCGAGGTCGTGCGCGCGCATCTGGAGGGCCGTGTCGACGACATCCCGCTGGTTAGCCTCGGCCGGATCACCATCGTCAGCGGCGAGACAGGAGCGGACGAGGTGGACGCGATGGAGCGCGAAGCCTTCCGATATACCGGCATCGGCACGCTGGAGCGCTGATCGCGCCGGAGGCACCACCTATGAACCAGCCGCTTGGTTCCACGGAGGCTGACACGCCATTGCTCGAAATGCGTTCGATCGCAAAGCATTTCGGCGGTGTTATGGCGGTCGCCGGTGTCAGCCTCCGTCTCGATCCAGGCGAAGCGCTCGGGATCGTTGGCGATAATGGCGCCGGCAAGTCCACGCTGATCAAGGTGCTCACTGGTGTCTACGAGCCGGATGAGGGCGACATCCGTATGGAGGGGCGGCCGGTCACAATTACGAACAAACGGCAGTCGCGCCGGCTCGGCATCGAAGCGGTCTACCAGAATCTAGGCCTGGTTGACACGCTCGATGCCGCCGGCAACGTTTTTCTGGGCCACGAACTCAAGCGCCAGGTCCTCGGCCTAACCTTCCTCGACAATGACCGCATGGCAGAGGAGGCGGCGCGGGTTCTAAAGGAAAAGGTCGGCATCGAGCTGGAAGACATTCACGTCCCCACCCACCACCTCTCCGGCGGTCAGCGTCAGGCGGTGGCGATCGCCCGGGCGATCTATGCCACCGACCTCAAGATCCTTGTTATGGACGAACCGACTGCAGCGCTCGGCCCGGAGGAGACTCGCCACACCCTCGCCCTGATGCAAAACTTAAAGGAGCAGGGAATCGCGCTGATCGTGATCAGCCACAATCTCGATCATGTCTTTAGGGTCGCTGACCGGGTCATGGTGATGCGTGCTGGCCGCGCGGTCGCGACCCTGAATTGCCGAACCTCGACCAAGCAAGAAGTTCTCGCACACATCGTTGACGCCGCGGATATCGAGGCGGCTTAACAGAAATCAAGCGTCCGCTTTCCACGGCTTTCCTTCCATAATTGTGTCAGCTCGTTGCGGCGAATTCGGGTCATCTTTCCGCATTGGCGACCTTCAGCTTGTGTCCGGTCTCATCGCAAGAGCGACCATCATTCTCGTCACCGCTCTTATATGCCGGGCTGGTGTTGCCCGGCGTTAGCATGATCCCATAGTCCAGCAAGATCTCGTGCCACCAGCAATCTAGCTCGATGACCGAAAGCCCGTCGCGGCAATGAATGCGAAGCACATGATCAAGCGCGTAGGGTGCAATGAAGATTGAAGTCCCAGGCAAGGGGCTACCCATCATAGCCCCACACCTTTACGGGCAGATTCCAGGCCGAGATCGCTTCATCGAGCCGTAATCGATGGCGAAGGCATTTGTCCACCTCCTTCCGGCACACGAGAAAGATGCCCGGTTTCAATCCTGTCGATCCGGCATAGGATAAGGCTTGGCCAAGTGCCTCTGCCCACTTCTCGGAGAAGTCGACCTCGATCGCATGGGTATCACTGATGCAATCGGCACGGCTGCCGTTGTCGAGCGAGACCTCGATCCACATGCCGGCGCAGAGATCATCGCGGTAGTCGGCTTCGTATTGGGGGCTGTTGTCCTGTTCGTAAGCCTCGAAGGCTTCCTCATCGTCGAAATTGCCCGACCGAACCTCTGCCCGCTTCCGATCTTCAGTCGGCAGCCACAAAGCCGCCCTGCCTTCGCGCCAGTGCTGCCGCTGCTCACGCTCGACACCGGCCTCGAACTCTCTCTTCTCGCGCTCGATGCGTTGGAAGATGTCTTCGGCGAGTGAAGGAAAGGCCGTGACCGCCAGAGCCGCGATGATGGTGAGGTGCTTGATCATGCCGCCCATGATGCGGCGGCATGGTTAACGCGGGGTTAAGGTGATTACTTAGTCAAAAATTATCAGCGAAGAAGGTTCATTGACTTAGATTCTTGTCGCAGTACAAGTTGCGCGTCCAGGGCAAGCTCCTTTGCAGAACGGCTTCTCGCCGCCGGTGCCCTCTTTGCGGCTGTTGCACTTGGAACATAAAGGCGCAAGATTCGAAGGATCGTTGAAGCAGCGCACGGCATCGGAGTAGCTGATGCCGTCAAAGTGGCAAATGCCGTCGCAGAAAACCTGCACGTTCGTGTTTTCGACGATGTAGTCTACCCAGGGCACAATGTGATCCTGATCAGTGGCAGGGTTGGCACAGCCGGGACTACTGCAGATCGTCCCGGTGGTCACAGGAGGGTATTTTCTTGTGGGGCGGCTCAGGCCGTTCCAGATGTATCTAGGCCAATTTGCCTTGCGTGGTTGCGTACGTGGCGTGCATTTGGCCGTCGGTTTCCCATCGTGCGATCGCGTTCCTGGTCGATGCCCAGGACGCGCACCCCGATTTCTGGTTCTTGCCATTGCTTCCGTCCTGATAATAGCCGCCATCACCGTTAAATTCGTCGCGATGTCCAAGAGGCGGCCATGTGCTCAAAACGATCTGTCCGCTAAGGATAGCTTGATTCTTCCCTGACCGCCATAACTATGCCCTCCTGACACCATATGCGGACGCTACCTCTTCATCTCGGCAGCGGTGTCGGTGTTGTCCGATAGAAAGTGAACGCTCCACATAGCGTTAGCGCAGGCTGGTCCCCTGGCTGGAGGCGCAAGCTTCCACCATCAACGACAATGCCTGAAGGGCCAGCGCCGGCCGGTCGCTAGGCCATTCTGATTCAGCAACATCCTGCCATCATCGAGAGCGGTATTCGTCCCCGCATAGGCGGTTAATCTCGTCTTTCGATCGCCTTTCCAGACTGGCTATGTGCGACTGGTCAAAGCCTTGGTCGCGCCTGTCGTCGTCGTCATCGGTCTGGGATTGGTCGCAATGCCTTGATCCTCAGATCGATCTACGACCGTCCTTACGGATGGCCGGAATAGAAGCGATACTCACAAGAGCCCAACCGGCAAGATTTGCTGATCAGCGCCCAAATCGTTCGTTGGTGTCGCTTGGCCCGTCGTGCTGACGGCTGATTAGCCGCCTCTCCTGGTCGCCAAGACAATCAGCAACGTGTGGTTCAGATCGTAGCCAGATTGTCGGAATGGTCAATCGCTGCAAGCCACCCATGCAAAAACGCCGATAGACGCTTGGCTGCTTCCGTGCCTAGCATCCGAAAATGGAACGAGATGGGAACATCATTCGATTCCCCGAACGCCGATATGGGATCAGGGTCGGTGATCTGAGTTCCTGGCACTACGTCCAGGTGACATGCCGGTTCTGCGGCCACATTGGACGTATCCACGCACAATCACTCTGGAGACGCTGCGATATGGACGACAGCCTTGTGCTTGTCATGCAGCGCGTTCGCTGCCGGTATTGTGGCGGTAGCGGATCCGCCAAATGGGATATCTGGCAGATCGATCGGAACGCTTGATCTTTCGTTGCTGTTCAAAAAGGCTGTCCAGCGGCGCACGATGCCGCCGTGCATCCTTTTGGGCATCGGGTGGACGTTGATCAGCTTCACCAGCTCGGGAAGCTGTATGAACTTGCTGTCTTCGTCGTAGTCGCGGCCTATGGCTTCAAGGAGCCGCTGATGTTGCGCAACTTGAGCTTCAAGTGCAGCGGTGCGCTTGTTGGCTTCGAGAATCGCCATATTGGATAGCTCAGCGCGCATAGCCTGGAAGGCGTGAACGTATTTGCGTTTCCATGCCGCTGCCGTCTTGCTGTTGTTGAAGCCGAACACCAGAAGAGTGAAGCCGGTTTCGTCCATGGTGAAATAGGGGCGCAGTTGTCCTTGAGCATCGAGGTACAACCCGTCCTCAAAGTTGAGGTGGGCATCTTGATCATCATTCAGGATGTTCCTGATGGCACGAACAACATTGTCATGACGCTTCCCAAACTTGTTGGCGACCATCCGGCTATCGGTCATCGCCTTGCCGTCTTGCTCGAAGACGATCGGTTCCAGCTCGTTCATCTCACTTCTCCTCTGGCCATACCTTCAGGATTTTCGCAGTGGCAACAACTGCGTCGGTGAACTCCATGCCGCCGGCCTCGAAGGTTTCCTCTCAACTGGATCGGACGGAAAAGCTTATCAAATAACCTGACTGCCCTTGGATCGTCTTCAGTGAATAGACAATCGGGCGCGAAGATCCGCATTTGGAAACTCAACGCCAAGCTCATCACAAAGCTCGATTAGATTCCTGTGGCGATCGCGAACGAAGGCTTCCGCCACCTTGAGGTATTCGGGATTCCGTTCAGCAAGAACTTCTTCGAGAGATCGCTTCGCCATCAAGAAGCTTCTGACAAACAGATCGCAGTCGCGTTCCCTGATATCATCGAATGCCCCATCGAACTGAGCGATGTGAAGACCGATCAAGGTGATGCCGTAATCGTTGTCCAATCTGGCGAAGCAATGTTCCACCAGCGGATTTGTTTTTGGATCGGCGGCCATCACCAAGCCAATGTTTGCGGCAACGTTCGAAGCTGGCTCTCGAAGAAGGCGAGCCAGATCACTAGCCCGGATCACGTAATTTCTACCCACCAGATGAACCATGAGAGCGCTTGACGGAAACATATCCACTTGTCATCCCCTATGCTTGAAGCAGGAGTTAAGACAAGAACGAGCGCCTGTACCCATTGGCCGATCAGCACACATTCTTGCCATGGCACAAGGCAGAGCTAAGCTAGCTCAAGCGCTTCGATCTTCGCTGCCAAAGAATCCCTTGCCTGGCGCCTGGAACTCCATGCCGTGGGCTTGTCCGTTGAGGCTTGCGCCGTCTTCAGACTTCCAGCCAAAGCGGCAATCGTTGCGTTACCCTGTGCTTTGAAGATGGATTGAGTGGCCTCGACGCGCCTTAGAGCGCCGCTCTTTTCCATCCACCAGAATTTGATCAGAAGAGAGCCCTGAAATTCCTCATCGACCACGGATCGAGGAATCCAGAAGCGTTCGCCATGAGCCAAAACCATCAGTGCTTTGGCCGTCCTACGGATAACCCGCGCCCCTGTCAGCTCGTAAACTTCGTCGTCTGATTTGCACATCGAATCCTTCCGCAAAATATCATTGACGTTCCAAAACGTAATTAGGTATGTGGAACATATCAAGCGGATTTCCAACCTATAGAGGCGCAGATGTTGATTACGCCATCGCAAGCCCTTACAGCACGAACGCTCCTCAAATGGAGCCTTGATGACGCTGGAAAGCATGCCGGCATCAACCGGACAAAGATTTTCCGGCTTGAAGGGAAAGGGAGCGGAACCCCCGATACTAGAAAAACCTTGCGACAAGCTTACGAAGCCAACGGCATTAAGTTTTTAGACCTTGATGGATACAGCTATGTCGGGATCAAAAATGACCGCGACTGAACTCAAGTCAGAAGATCTGGTTCCGCCAGAGGAGGTTCATGAGAGGTGCCTTGTTCTGGCCGATTCGATCTATCGGCTATGCCAGCAAGAAGACCCTGCGATCGCCATTCTCGCTTGCGGTCTATCAATCGGAACTGTGGCGACCAAGACGCCTTCACACGGCGTACTGACTGCCGCCGCAACAGCAATGCTGATGTCCAATGTGCAGAATTGCCAGCAGCTCACACCCGCCATTACTGGCTCGCTCAAGACTGCCAATGAGAAGAAGCCAACCCCAACGCTGAAACACGTCATTGGGGATTATCTCAAAATACCAAAGTCACAGGATTGTCAAAGACAAGCGGCGAGTGCCGAGGGAGGTGAAAAGCAGACAAAACACTGAGGCCAAAGACGACAATTGCACATCATCATCACGCAAGAAGGAAACAGTGAAGTGGCACTTTCAGCAACTCCCTCGACGCGGCTCAATCTGGACCAGAGAGGCTGGGACGTAAAGGCGGATGTCGATTCGACTCTGATCCTCAAGGTCGTTCTAGGAGTATCCGCGATCATAGCTTTGATGGCGAATTATCTCTTGGAGGATGCCTATCCGGCGGGCTCTGGCGTCGACTTCTTTTTGGAGCTTTTTGGGCTCTATGTCATCACAGTTGCAGCGCTGGGAGCGGCAACGATTATCGCCTATTTTGCAATCAAACTGTGGAAGCGCGCTTTTAGAGCTGCTCATTGAATTTCCGCTTAGCGGCCGTGGGGCTTGGCGGTAACCACGGCCGCGTTGGTTTGGAGCTACAGGATCAAATGATTAAGACCGAAGAAGGCGTTGCACGGTGCGATCATCTTCGTGATGCCATAGCGGAGCTGACATGCCAGGAGCACCACACGCAAGCCGATTCCTGGCTCCCAGCCGATGCATTCGCAAACGACTTCGAAAGCGCTACATTTGGCCCTAAGGAAGACACCAACCACGCCGCTTAGGAACCGAGGACAATGAACCGGCAAGCCCTGGCTGTTGCAGCGAACAAGGCGATGGACCTTGCTCCTGAATCATACTGGCCGTCCGTTGTGCTTGAGCTGCTCGACCTTCTCAAGGATCGAGAGAAAAAGCTCGAACTTGCAACCACGCGCCTTGGTGAGTTAGCGCGCATCCCATCGAAACCTCAGAAGCGGAAGATGATCCGCAAACGTGTTCAACGGTCGATCAAGGTGAACATGCCGGCTTAAGAGAGCGATCTTTCAGAAAAGACTGGTTCACGCGAGACCTCATTCCGTCTTCTTCTCTTTTTTCTTCTGCCGGGCTTCGACCATGACACGGTGAATGGTCGTTCTGGAGCAGCCGAGCAAACGCGCCATTTCGATTTGAGAGCTTCGTTTTTCAGTCACCTGCTCGACAACCTCACGCTTCTGTTGCGGCGTAAGAGTGTCAGGCCTGCCAAGGCGCTGGCCACGATTCCTGGCACTGTCCAGACCTGCCTTCACGCGTTGCTTGAGCGTGGACCTTTCGAACTCCGCAAAGCTTTCAACAATCTGCATCAGCATGCGACCTGATTCCGTGGTGGTGTCGATATTTTCACCCAAGAATCGAAGGCCTATTCCCCTGGTATGGATGTCCTCCATGACCATGAGAAGGTCCTTTAGCGATCTAGCCAGACGATCGAGCTTCCAAACGACAAGCGTGTCACCCTTTTGAAGCTTATCGAGAAGCTTCTTCAGGTTCTTGCGCTCCATCCGCGTGCCGCTCTCTGTCTCCTTGTAAATCTCGACACATCCGGCATCTTTCAATGCCTGCACCTGACGCGCCGTGTTCTGATCCCCTGTCGAAACCCTGGCATACCCAATTAGGCGTGCGCTATGAGGTTTGGAACTGATCCCCTTATTCGATGCGCTTGATGTACGTCCCCGTCGATTAGCGGATGATGGTCGCGCACCTACCAAACCTCCATCAGGAGCTTCCATGATGATTCCCAGTCCCGGTCACGTTGGCCAGTGTTTCACTATGGGTTCGCATAGTGATTTTTGCAACGCTTCCAAGGGCTGGGACAGGCATCAGAAAAAAACCGATCCTACCGATTGGCCGTTTACAAAGACCGGCATGGATGGTCGTCGGGATAGTTGAACTCTGGATAACAGGCGATCTCGTTCTGAGAGTTGTTGATGTGACGGGGCGCGCGAATAACCCTGGCCTTGAATTGGAGGGGTTCAAGCAGAGAGTGCAGCGCTCGAAGCGTGTTCCCCTCATTGATGCCGATCTCGCTCCAATTGGCGGATAGGGTGTGCTCCATCCACATGGCGCCAATTCGGGCAGCAGCATTACCACCGCCATCAGTCCCAATTGCTCCATAATCCCGCAGAGCTACAGCGATGGTTCTCAACGGGTCTCTCACGCCCGCGGGCTGAGTATTCAGCCACGAATCAATGTCGTTGTCTGACAGGTTCCAAACAATGCGGATACCCTGTTGAGAACGCCCCGATGTGGGACTAGCAAGACGACCTGGTCCCTTAATCGCCGGTGCTCTAAACGCGAATTTGGTTGGCAGGCCCCACAAGAGCGTTGTGGCGTGGGGGATCAGGCCTTGGTCGATTTCCCGCCTTGTAATCAACATGAACGGATAGGCAATGCCGCAGGCGCGTAGAATGCGTGTGGCATTCTCCTTTTCGAAGATGTTGGCGTCCGGAGTTCCAAATCTTTCAACGCCCTCTTTGACTTGGGTAACGATCGCTGACGTGATGACGTTCGTCGATGGATTGTAATTGGCAACGCTGTAGCATATGCACCGGCCGGTCGTTGAGTTGTAGACAAAGGCCGTGCTGTCAGTGTCAGCACTGTTAAAGTCGCCGGGGAAAATCCAATTTGTATTCCATGGCACAGAGATCCCGTTTTGAACGTTGCTGATGCTCCCAAATTCGTTCGTGATGTTGAGTCGGGCCAATGTATTGGCGTCCTCCTCACGATACGCCGCAGGACAGAAAAGCTGCGTGTTCAGATTGAAGCGGCCAGGAGCAACGCTATACAGCTCTTGCACTAAGGCTGTGCTGTTTGGATCGGTGACCAGGTTTTCCGCAGGGATTGCCCAGGGGGCGAAGGGGCCGCCGAAGTCTGGCCGATCAGCAACAGGTGGGTCTGGATCAGGAGATGTCGGAATCAGCCCCTCAGGCCCTTCAATAAGGATGTTATCGACGGCACAGTCAAAGGGGTTGGATGCGCCGCCAGTCTCAAACAGGAACCGGAACTTGAAATCATCATTCGAAAAGCCGGTGCTGTCATAAGTCCCAAAGTTTGTCGATGGCAGATAGGGCGCTGTTGCGGATGTCTGCTGCTGTCCCTGGATTGCGTTACTGATCGTCGACCATGCAGAGCCACTCCACCCTTGGATCGTCAGCGTACCCGCCTCCAGATTAGAGGCAATGCTGAAGTGCATATGAACGTCGAAGGTCAGGGTGAGGAGATTACCGTTACTGTCGAATGCCGGCGTTTCCATCGAGAAGGTGCGACGCGAACCATTGCCGCCACCGGCTGGCGTGCCTTCGGTGTAGGCATAGAAATCACCGTTCGTGACGGCTCTCGTGTCGGGATTAGATCCGCCATCAGGGCCAGTGCCAGAGGTAGGTGTAGAGCCTCCTATCCGTGACCATCTCTCTTCCGGCTGATCGGCGCCAGGCGTCTGCATTAAGCCGAAGCCGTTCTGGAAATTTTCCCGATACAGAGCAACGACGTTGCCCGTGGGAACCTCGCTCGTCTCCAGAACGCCGGCGATATAGCGGATCGACATTTGCGCGCTCCTTGATCAGGTAGGCCTTAAGGCGACCGCGAGCAGATGCCCAGCATCCTCATGGGTAAGCGTCGTGCCTGGCGTGAATGTCGAGCCTGTGGTCGCTGCGTCGGCAACGGAAAAATAAGCGTTACCATCGGCGATTTCCTGCTCTTCCGTCATGTTGCTATAGGAGGCATCCTCAGTAGCGCCGCCACTGTTCGTCCCCCTGTTGGCGTTTAAAGCCGCAATAGCATAGCCATCTGCCAAGCTGGTTAGAGCTTGTGATGTGGGGTTGGCGCCAGAAGTGTTCGTTGCTGAGAACTCGTCAACAGTCGGATCCGTCTGGTCGACATTCTCGTATGATGCTGCAAACAGGGCAAAGGTGATGCCCGCTGTTGTGGGTGTGATTGAAAAGGCTGTCCCACTAGCCGCGGCAATACCTGCCTCATCGAGAATCCATATCGCGCTGTCCATGTCGGGACCGCCAGCTGTCGTCGATGCAGTGATCACCTGCGTCATAGACTGGCCGCCATAAGTCAGAGCCGTAACCGGGCTAGCGTTTGGCCCACCCCTAGCGCATTCGTTCACGATGAGAACGCGGTTGCTTCCTGCTGAGATGGAGAACGAACCTGGCGAGCTTCTCAACTGAGTCACCAGAGTAAACCCATCAAGCTCGGCGATCGGCGTTGTCGCTGATTCCACGGTCGGGCTTTGCACCGATGCAGCGTAGTTCAAGGCGTTTGGCGCAACGTTGCCAGTAAGCGCCGGGGATTGGATCGTGGCCGCATAGTTGAGTACCGGGACAGTAATCTCACCAGTGCCGCCAAGAGTCGGCGATTGAACCGCTGCGGAGTAATTCAGAACAGCAGGAGCAATGACCTCCCGAGCCAAAGGCCGCAATGCCAGCGCCAAGAGATGCGCCGCCGATTGATGGGTAATGCTTGTTCCTGGCGTGAACGAAGCCCCTGTCGTTGGCGCGTCGGCAACAGACAGATAGGCTAGCTCAACTTCCTCTTCAACGCGCTCTGTCATGTTCGAATAGCTGGAATCCTCAGTAGCACCCCCGTCGTTTAAGCCACGATTGGCAAACAGAGCCGCCACAACAAACCCTTCGTCCCGCGTTGTAAGAGCTTCTGATGGTGGATTACCAGCATCGTCATCTGTGGAAGCGAACTCGTCGATTACGGGATCGCTTTGATCGATATTGGCATATGAGCCAGCAGCCAATCTGAATGACACGCCCAACGAATTGGGAATAAGGACAAACTCATCTCCTACGGCAGCAGCTAGGCCGGCCTCGTCCAAGATCCATAGCCCGCTGTTCATGTCACGTCCGACAGTCGTTGCCGCGCCGATGATTTTTGTCATCGCTTGGCCGCCATAGGAGACAGCCGTTACTGGATCAATGAATTGACTGGCTGAATACTCAGCAACAATAAGCACCCTGTTATTGCCAGCCGATACGTTGAACTCCTCACCGCCATTGCGCGTCGTCAGAACGTTGGCGAAATTGTTCAGAATGGAAGCAGGCAAAATAGACGGTTGAACAGTGGGCGATCTCACATCGGCCTGATAGTTCAAGGCAGCAGGAGCAATGTTGATGCCACCCACATTCGGATTGTTGACCGTGGCTGAGTAGCTCAGAGCAGCAGGAGATATTTCACCTACAGCGGATGCCTGAGGGAAGCTCGCGGTGTAACCAAGAGCATCCGGCAGGATCACATCAACGCCGCCTTGCGTCACAGCAGGAGAATGGATCGTTGCCGAGTAGCTCAACGCACCGACAAGGATGTTCCTTTGGTTCGGATCACTTCCAACGATCCCTGGGCGAACAATGATCATGCCGCCGCCCCGGCAAGCATTTGCTGAGCACGACTGAATTCGCTCAATAGAGCTTCACGCCGCGCCATCTCGGCATCAACATTCGTTCCATTGCCGGAGATCTGGTTGTAGATGGAAGGACCCATGCCACCAGCCATACCCAATAAGAGGGCTGGATCAGGTTGCGCTGCGAAGCCCGCCTGAGACGGCACAAGGGACGATCTTGGGCCAGGAGGTGGAAAGAGGCCTTGCGTCGGGAGCGGTGCTCCTGATGTCTCCTGTGAACCGAGTGGGGCAGGCAATGCCGGAGGAGGGGCGGCCTCGCCAGCATTGGCCAGTCCTGACGCTTGGTCCAAAGCTTGGGTGAATTCGAGCATCGCCCCGCGAATGTCCGAATTCTCCTCGGCTCCGATGATGCCTGCCAGCCTGCCCACATGAGGCGCTATTCCATTGGGCGCCAGCCTCGTGCTCTCTGCCAGCCATCGAACAAAATTCGGGCTGGTCATCAATCGAGCGCTGGCATTAGCGCCAAGCGCCGTCGCAGCAATGGTGAAGGGCAGAGTCCAGTTGCCGATTATAAAGCCACCAATCGACAAGGCGCCCGCCGTTTGTCCGACAGCCGCACCCGCCGTTCCTGAAGGATTGGCGAACGCCGACGAGCTTTCACGCACGCGCTCTGCATAGCGTGCCAAGGCTTCGAGATCGTCACCAAAAGATGTGTTGCGCCCCCGCTTGAAGAGCGCATCCCGTGCGGCATCATCAAGCTTGTCGAACTCGGTCAGGAATGTCCCGAAGCTGAACTGATCACCTTGAGCACCTTGCTGCCCGGATCGTGCTGTGCCCAGGCGCCTGATCACCGTGCCGGCAATGATGTCCTGCTGTTCCGGCGTAAGGGATCGAAGGGTTTTTCTGATCTGCGTCGGTCCAGATTTTGCCCCCCTCACCAAGCTGTCAAAGATCTTTTCGGGAATGCCGGATCTGACCAACGGCGCCAACGTGTCGTCGATGCGCTTCAAACCGGAATTGTAGAACTTCGTTGCCTGGCCGAAGAGTCTGGAAGCGTCAGGACCAGCCGCTTTCGCCGCTTGCTCGAGGTCAGTCGAGATCGCGCCATAGATCCTCTTGAGCTGCCCGGTTGGGACATCGGAGGTCAGGCCGTTATCGGCAATCTTTGCACCTACCAGGCCTCGAACGCGCTGGAGAGCTTCAAACGGTAGCGTCGTGGTATCCCCGGCATCGGCAACGAGATCATCATAGAGGCCGCGAATGAACGGGTTGGTGAACCGCTGGCTGGTCTGCTGAGCGCCGGCTACCGATCGCGTGAGGTCCTCCAGCGTTGACATTGTGGAGATGACGTTCGCCGGGGTATCGGCGCCAACGGCTGCTGTGACCTTTTCGAACAGCGGCTCGGATCTCTGCCGAAAACCGGCGACAAAATCATCGACACCACGCGATACGGCAATGCCTGCCGTTTCAGCATCAAGAGCACGAGACGTTCCTTGCTGGGCCGCATCAAGCAGCTTTTCTCGAACCCTATCCGTGGTTTCCTGAACGCGCTTTCGAATGACACCAGCGCCGCCAGGGGTCTTTGAAAGAAGGCTCTCCAGAGAGTCGAGCCCTGGTGTGTGCGTAGCTTGTGCGACCGTAGGCGTCGTTCCGAAACGCGCTGCATCATCGATCGCCTGTTGGACGCCTTGCCGACCCTGTTCACCCCCTCGGAATAGCCCCCTGACAGCCGCTGGAACGGCATAGCCGAGAGCTTCGCCAACTGGCTGACCTACAGCGCCCCCCGCTGCTGACAGTAGGATATCCGTTGCAGACACATCCGGCGCTTGGCCCTGCGCAATATCCTCACCAGCTTGGCCCACGACCTCACCAGCCGCCGATCCAAGGCCAGCAGCGCCAGCCCTGCCGATAACGCCTTTCCCTGCTTGCGTGGCCAAATTGACCGCGGCCGCTCCACCCGCTGCCGGTGCTGCGAACGCGGCTAGATTCCTTGCGGTCTCGCTGGTGCTTCTCGAGCGTTCGCCAACCGACTCCGGCAATCGTCCTCCAGGCCCAAGCCCCTGCTGATAGATGTCAACGGCATCAAGCACCGGCTTGGCGAAGAACTCGCCGACATTGCCAGCGACATCGCCAACGGTGGAGAGGAACCCGCCCCCCTCATTGCTGGCCGCCTGAGTTTTCTCCTGAAGAGCGGCGGCATAAGGGGACGAAGCCGGTGTCCCTTCAGGTCGCGCTGGTGCACTGCCTTGCTGGCGGTAATAGGTCTCGACCACTTCCGACATCTGAGCATCGGACAAGCCGGCAGGGACTTCGAGTTCCGTTCCATCTTCAAGCTCAAGTGTCGGCATTTCTCTATCTACCTCCGAACCGTGAAGGTTATTCCGCTGGGCGTCGTTAGGGGCCTTCCTGACGACTGGCTTTGCTGATCATCGCTCGCAAACGGATCACGCCGATCATCGCCAAGAATTCGGCGCCGCTCATCTTCTTTGATGCGTGGATCAAACGTGGTCCCGAGATAATTCCGGCTTGTGCTGTATCGGCCGAACTTCGACTGTATCTCCCGATCGATTTGTTGTTGGACCTGGAGTCGCTCTTGCTGGCTAAGTTCGCCTTTTCCAAGAACGGAGTTCCAAGTGCTTTCGAAATAGCTTGGAAGCACCCCTTCGCTGGTCAGTCGAGAAATGTCGCTTTCGTTCAGCGCCTCGTCGGAGATCATCCTCGCCAAGTGGACAAGCGCCGCTTTGTCACCCGTTGCATTGCTCGCAGCAAGGGACTGAGAAGCGCTGTTGTAGCGCTCCAGATCAGCGTCATATTCCTTGTTGATCTTGTTGACTTCGCCGATGTAGAAGCGCTCTTGCTCACCGGACAAGCGTCCTAAATCAGCCTGTTTTGACCGTTGATCGACCTGGAATTTGTTCTGGTCAAATTCAAACTTTTCCCTGGCAAGGTTCTGAGCATCTCTCTGTTGCGCTAAGCCTTCCTGCTTAAAGCCAATGTTGGCGCGACTGGATTCAGCACCAGCTTGCTTGGCCAATATCTCTGCTTGCAGCTTCTGTTGCTGGAGCTGAGCTTGAGTCTGAGCCGTGGGGTCTTGTGAAGCCAGGAGAGAGAGGATCGACTGTTGCTGCTGCCCAACGTCACCGACGTGCGTGGCGGCTATCTGGGCCGGTGTAGCGCCCTGATCTCTGGCCACTTCTCCAGACTGGAATAATGCCAAGATGTCGGCGTGCTTCTTGTTCTCAGCAGATTGCCTGTCTTCTCGCTGAAAGCCGAACTGCTCTTGCTGGAGCCTAAGCCTCTCATTGGCCAGGCGCCCCTGCTCATCAGCTCGACGGCCAGCGGCACGGCGGCCAGCAATGCCCGTTCCTGTTTGGATGCCGCTAGCCAAACCACCGGCAAATTGATCGATGCTGAAATTGTCAAAGATGCCCATAAGACTACCTGCTTCAATTGTTCCACATACCTAAAATTATCTTTTTTGGATATTTTTCGCTAGCGGATTCGTGTTGCCGGCATCGTTATGTGGGATTGGCGGCCGATGGGCGAACGCCTCATGCCGAGCGTTTGTCAGAACGGGCATTGTCTTACTTCCTACCCGTCGCTGAACGTGGGATTGAGGCGCGTGAGCTTGACGTGGATTTCTTGCGGATTGGGGGAGCAGTCTAGCTCATCGTTCTGGGCGAGCTTTGCGAGTTCGGCCAGGATAGTGATTTCCGCATCAAGGTCCTCTCTATGCTGCGCTTTGGCCAGCAGTTGATGAAGCTGCATGCTGAGCCAGTCTCTAGTGATTTCAGGCATGTCGTCGCCACCACCACCACCACCACCACCACCATCATCATCGAATGATGCTCGAACGACGATCTCACCAACGCGCTTGAGGAACTCTTTGCCGGTTGCGATTTCAGCGGCCGGCGAGTCTGTTTCCTGATCGAAGCCCGACACATCGTAAGCGTGGTCGATCTGCATTCCGATCGCGATTTGCTGAGCGAAGGTTTCGCGTTTTGAGTCTTCCAATTCGGACATGGTTCTTCACTCCTCGTTGTCGTGATCTCTATTCAAACGGCGGCGCTGGTAATGGATGTTTCCTGAATGGCCCTCAATGGATTTGTACAGCCCACCGATGCGCGCCAGCTCCCGGTTTGCCGACAGAGCGGCCATCATGTCGTTTTTCTGGAGCGCCTTCCTTCGGATATCGAAGTTGCTTTTGATTAGCTCGCATTTGTCGATTGCGATGCCTTTTGCCGCTTCGATCTCAGCTTGGTGAAACTCCATCGCGATTTCGTTTTTCCGCTCACGAATTTTATGGTTTCTAATGCATAGCGCAGAAGCGTGTGCTCCGGCGTGCTCTGGCTTGCATGAATATCCTGCTCGTCGATAAGCCTCTGATTGTGACAGGCCCATAGCCAGGCCTCTGGCGAAGAGTTCGTGTCTTTGGTTCTTCAGAATTGGCATGGCGGCAAACGCTTCACACGCTCTGATAGACCGATCGAGAGGGGGAGGGCTTGAATAGGTGACTACTGGCTCCGTGGGGCTCGCTGAGAAGCTTCGGCGTTGGAATGCAGTGGAAGTGCAGATTTCTCCTTTTGCCCTTCCTGTAGCCCACAGGGACCGTAACGCCTGCCGCCATGTGGCAATGAGCGCAAATCGGGGTGTCGTTCATGCTTTCGACCGGCTTCATCGTCTGGATTTCCTTCTCACACTCCTGAGAGCGGAGCCTCTCTTTGTCCGATGGTTCTGGATCAGTTTCCGGTGCGGCCGTCCTTTCATTCGAGTTCGCCGCAATGATGGTTTCTTCATCATGCCGCTAACTTTCTTAAGGATCTTCAACTTCCACAACTTCTTCAGGCTGCTCCAAAACACCTGATCCTGTTGGCCCAAGAATCCCATAGGCAAACACCTCACCTCCGACTGCGGCGGCGTGAGTCATCACGAAGCTACCGTCATTCACTGCTGAGACGAAAAGGCCCGTAAGTGCAGCAGACGAAGCGTCACGCGGTTGCAGGAAGACTTCACCGCCAGCTTCCACGGCGGGGTCTCTAACCGTCGTTTCAGTCGCGGCGGCTACAATCGTGATCTGGCCACTTTCGATCGTTTGCTGTTGGCGCCCTATCACCTGAACGATAGCACCGGCCCATGGTATGACATCGGCCTCTGTGAACTCTCGAAGTTTTGGAAGTGCCATTCCTCGTCTCCTTCAAAAATGTTCCAGAATTCTATTCTAACATGGTTGTGGAACGATTCTGAAAGGCTTTTCGTTAGAGCGGCTTATTGAGACAGTGCTTCGCCATAAGGAAACGAGTTGCTGACACCCCTTTCCTGAACGCCCCAATGACCGGAATGGGATGGAAAGCCCACGCTACGGGCGGCCTCATACCTTCTCAAGGTGACCCACATAAGACATCCGGTTGAAAGCAGCAACTGCTAGGACATAACGGCCAAAGCCCTCAATCAAAAGACAAGCCTTATAATGAAGCTCAGGGCAATCACCAGCAGCCAGGTTCTTTGGGAATTCCATGCAGTGAGAGCAAAATGGAAGCTAAGAGCGTGCCAATCGGCTCGCATGGAATAGCTCGATAAGTCTCAATGGTCCATTTTCGTGAGGTTTCACGAGTTCCATCATCAATAGATCGCTTGAATTTGGAACTCAATTGCCAACTATCAGGCATCTGGTCAGCGCTATATCCGGTGACAGTATCGGCGGGAAGCAAAACCCCATCAGATGACAATATACTGATATCACCCTGCTGCGCTGAAGTCGTTTCTGGATAAAATGTTAAAGCGATTAGAAATGTGAGGACAACGACACGCATTGTCTGCCAATTCCTATTCCGTTAACGACAAGCCGAGACAGTTATTCTGGTTTCGCAAACCTGAACCATGACTGAATGCCCTGTAACAATTTCGTAGATCTGCCGTGGTTGGAAATCCAACCCACTGTCCGGAGCTGGCACCAGGTCGCCTCCAGCCTTGCGGCCGGAGTCGGGGCATAGCCTGCACAAGGAACGAATTCTCGCCGTACGGTCCGGTTACCACCGCATTCCCGCGCTACGAGACAGGGCGCTGGTTCACACCTTTGAACCTGACCGGACGATGGAGCAGTCTGAGGGCAGATCGCGTCCCCACGCCCTACGAACCGAGACAAGAATGGTTATCGCAACGTCATGGCGCGTACGCATGGCTACGAAAGTCAAGCTTCTAAAACATCAGTGAACGCGTCGTGCACTGACCGCGTTCGTCTTGGAAATTGAGCTTTCAGTTCATCGATATCCAGAACGTATCTCTTCAGCCGAAAGTCCTCGCGAGCCTCGCGTATTTCGTAGAATTTGACCGACCTACATCGACCTTCAAGTGCCTTCAAAACTGCAAATTTCACCGATTCCTTGCATCGCATACCAAAGATAACTTCCTCCAGTTCAAGCGATGAACGATTGAGTCCACGCCGGCCGATTAAACGCCACTCGCGTTCATAGCGCCAGCTTCGCGCCTTTCGCAAAAGAACAGCTTTATCAACATGTTCGCGAGCACCAACGTCTCCGAAGAGCATTTCAGCGACCTTACTAGCCTCGACTTGCCTGTTCCCGCCATAGCATACCTTATGCAAATTGCTATGGGTGTCCTCAGGTGCGGAGTAGCCAATACACAGTCCATGATGTTGGTCGCCGTAATGACTCCACATGAGAGGGCAAGTGAACCGTTCGGCAAGAGAAAAGATACCTTTATCGTATTGCCGGAGCAGCTCGTTCTCAACGGCAGAACTGAGAAGGGGGATTTTTGGATTCGGCAAATGACCTAATTCGGGATCTGTTGAATTGTGATCAATATCTGCGAGGCGCCGTTCAGCTTGAAGCTTGCTGAGCATCTGTATGCGGGTTGTCGTTTTCGGCCCTTTATACGCAATGGCCCTAGCAGCAGCTCTCATTTCAGCAGTCGTGCGACGTTCAACAAGCTCCCGAACAACCTGCTCAAGCTCTTCAACTAAAATATCGACCTGAATTACAGGCTTCGTATCCAGAGGATCATTGAAAGTTTGCGGATCGGCAAAATAGATTTCGTCGTCTACAAGCATATTCAACGTTCTACTGTCGAACGCACGATACTTGTACAATCGTTTTGGTGCCACTTGATGTTCCTTCACTTGAATGGCTGTTTCAAAGTCAATTTACAAATAGTTAGACGTGCGAGAGGGGTTTTCGACGTTAATTAAAATTATATTTTTGGTTGATTGGTATGTAAAGTTTATCTCTGAATAATTAATTTACGCCCACCAAAGATGGAACGTGGAGCAGATAATGGAGTAGTTGCTGCGAACGGATCATGGGTGTGGACAGTTTATGCATTGCGCCGAGCTTGGCTTGCGTCAGCAACCCGGCGGTTAGCCCCCGCTACAAGCCCGAGTCGTCTGTAATGTCCGGATCTGCAGGGCGAAGCCGACCTGCCCGATCGAACACGGGGAGGCAATGGTAGATCCAGACTGGACCGAAAGGCCGATTTTCGGTACTGCGAAAGGGGTGTTTTGCAGAACGGATCAGCGCGCGCAAACTAACTCATAATTGCAAAACCAGGTTCCATCACGCCTCTGCGCCCTGCGATCTAATACACTTCCATCAGAACATTTATGAGGTTTACAGTTTAGAGGTGGTGCCGATGTTTGATATTGATTCTTGATCCTTCGTCTTTGTCTATCAGACCACACAGAGCCGGTGGAGGGCTGTACTTCAATATTCACGGAAGGTGCAGCGGTATTGTACTTATCCAAATCAACGCCTGGAACTTCCAGCTTAGGCGTCGGGCTCAGAGCTGAGGGTGCAATTATTGTCGATGAGTCGGAACAATTCGTAATGCAAATCGAGTCGAGCATCCTTTGCGATGAGGCCGCCGCTTCCGCCTGCCTGAGCGCTTCACCTTGCCGGTAAGCATTACTTTGTGTGTGGGCTTGGGCTCCCTGTGCCAAGGCGCCAGCGACATTGAGGGTGGTTTCCGCAACGGCTCCAAGGCCTTGAAGAAGAGCGGTGCCTATCTTCTTAGCAGTTGCAGCGCCACCGCCCCTTGAGTTGGCTACTTGCTGGCCGTTTCTGTAAGTCTCGGTGAACTCTTCTCCTGACCACAGCTTGACAATACCACGACCTTCCGGCTCGTCATTTCGAACCTGGCTTTCTGCGTATTTTATCCCAGAAGGATGGGAACGTGGGTGAGTGACAATGAGCTGACCATGTTGAATACCATTCCAATAGTCGATTTTGTACACACTGCCTGGTTCGTTGCTAAACTTGGTAACAATTCTTCCGTGAAACTTGCCTCTGCGGAACATTCCGCGAGACTTTACGTTCTGAAAACGGAGTGTCCCTACACCCTGCATCCAACCATTCTCAAGAGTACCTTCGTAAACACGTTCAACATCACCATGCAGAAAGGCAAGCGCACCCCGCCCATGCGCCTTGCCATTTGTGCATGGACCTTTCCAACGAAAGCTGTGCTCGTTGTCCGGAAATAGGCTCCAAACCCTACAATCCTGATTTAGAACGCTGACTAGCTGCGCGCCTTCTGGCTCAGACAGAGGTGGGCGGCTGGTGACTACATCTTCCACAGAGATGTGATGTGAGGAGGCGCACCCTGCCAAGAGAAAGGATGAAAGTGCGAGATGCCGAAGAGATCTCGGGACATTTCCGGCCATGTCTAAGTCGCCTTTCATAATTTTCAACTACTCAACTTAGACATATTGACCTTCTTGGATCACGAGGTCTATCGAATCCTCTCACTTGCGCTGATTTATTTATTTATCTGAACAACTGTACTGTATCATAGTATGCTTTTTCTTAAAATTGACATCTCACGTTTTTTTGGCGCCTCATAAATGAAGCCGAGAGTCGCAACAAAGTGAGGGCTATCAGAGTGTGCCAGCAACGTTCATCGATAGTGGCAGGCGCCGTCTGTATGCTCGGGTGGTTGTTTGTGGCTGATACGGTTAGCGCTCAACAACCCCAACCTGATTCGGATAAGTACGGCTTTCTAGAGCATTTCCTGGTCAGGTTTACGCATATCCAGCATGCCTGAAGTAGTTTGCACACTCGGTTTTGGAGAAGGTGTCGAGCGTTTTGCCGATCTGTTGTTGCAAACCGTCGATGGTGCGCGCGGCGGCGCTTCGTATCAGGGTTTTGAGTTTGGCAAACGCGTTTTCGATCGGGTTCAGGTCCGGAGAGTAGGGTGGCAGGTAGCAGAGTTGGGCGCCGGCTTTTTGGAGAATGTCACGAACGCCGGCGACTTTGTGGGCGGGCAGATTGTCCATGACCACGATGTCGCCGTGCTTGAGCGTCGGCGCCAGGCAATGACGGAGATAGGTGAGGAACGCGACACCATCCATGGGACCATCGATTATCCAGGGCGCGTCGATGCCATCGACCCGAAGGGCGGCAATGAAAGTCAGCGTTTTCCAGTGGCCGTGGGGAACCGGGCTGACCAGACGTTCGCCGATCGGACAGCGACCATAGAGCCTCGTCATCTTCGTGGTGAAGCCAGTTTCATCGAGGAACACCAGCCGATCCGGGTCGATCCAAGGCTGAACGCGCCGCCAGGCCTCACGCCGTCTCCTGACGTCCGGACGATTCTGTTCCGCGGCGTGCGCGGTCTTTTTTTAAACGGATGCGGTTGCGCCACAAAAAGGTGTGAAGGCAGCTCTTGCTGACATGGATGCCGTCTGCCGCCAAGCGTTCGCCAATCTGCTTGAGCGTCAGATCCGGTTCATCGGCCACCAGCCGCAGAAGACGATCTTTGTGCGGCAAAAGCTTGGCCGGCGGATGACCATGCATCGGCTTGGCATTGACGCTGCCGGTCTCGCGCTTGCGCTGCACCCATTTGACCGCCGTCGATGCACTCACCTGAAGATGACGAGCTGCGGCGCGTGCCGAACTGCCGGCTTCGACAGCCTCGATCAGGCGTTCGCGTAAATCTAACGAGTAAGCTCGCGGCATGATCCCTCCCAACTCTGTTTGCTGGAAGAGAAACACATCAGGCCTGAACGTAACATCTTGATAGACAGAGATGATTCAATCTGTCGCGGAAGTGCTCTAGGAGCTTATGGCGATTGGGGGATCATCAGACGCAGCAATGATCAAGACGTTCTTTGTTGGATCAGATCCCGTGCCGAGCGAGTAGACGGCGGTGGTGCATACGTAATTGTCTATGAGAATGATCTAGTCGCGGCAGCCCCTGGGGGCCGGTTACGTAATGCCAGTTTGGTTTGGATCGATGTTGATGGCGTAGGCTACGAGATGAAAGCTACCAGTAGCAACCAGATTGCCTTTGTAGAGACTGAGCGTGAAAATAAGCATCTTATGGCGGCGTTGTTGCGCGGGTCGAAATTAACCATAAGTTGGACTTCTTCGGATAATGATATCATGAAGACTCAGATTTCGATGGATGGTCTTGCCGAAGCCCGTGGAAAGATGAAAGCTGAATGCCAGTGATTGCGATCAACAGACAAGTAAGGGTGATTCAGTAAGCTTGAGGTAGCTATTGATGCACGAAGCCCGAACGAGCCTTGTGGTCGGTATCCGATGACTGAAGCGGCTAAGAGAGAAAATCTCCCCCCGTCGCCGTCGTTCTCACATAATGTGGTCGAGACCGATGATTGCACTTCCTAACATCCAGGATCGACATAAGAGGCGGGCTGAGATCCCAGCCCGCCCAGTCTTTTTGAGGCGGGCTCACAGTGCTGAGACTGGCGTTTCAGGCCTCCAGAGGTAAGCCGCCACAAGGACGGTGCGCAGGATGTGCCAGGAGGTGCCATCGCGATAACCGCAGCTAAAGCATTTTCCCGATGATGGCATTATCTCCTAGCCGAATAGAGGAACAGAAAACTCATTATCGGTCGATACATCAATACGCACAAAATGAGTTTCCAGCCAACTTACTGATTGCGACTGTAGATTAACTATCTAGAGGAAATATTTTCAAGACTCTTCCTCTTAAAAGGCGATACCCAAAGAAACAGAAAATCCTTACCAGGGAGTTCTCCTCATGCGGCATATCACTCAGCGCTGGTGGCTACTATCAGCAACAATGATAAGCACCTTGCTTCTAGTCGGCGCATTGCAGGATGCTGCGGCATCCGGGTGCAAACGACTACCCAGCCAGAGCGATCTTCGCCACGCACTGATGGCGGCCAACAACTCTGTCAATCTCACCTTAAACAATGAAATGTGGGGCACGATCGTCGCTGATGACGGCACCGTTTGCGCTGTGGCATCTACTGGAGAGGACACTCTTCAGTCGCAGTGGCTTGCCAGTCGCGTCATTTCGGCACAAAAGGCTAGTACCGCCAACTCGTTGAGCCTCGGCAGCAACGATGGTGGAACCAATGCTGGGTTGGCACTTTCAAGCGCGAATCTGTGGGCGGCCGTGCAGCCGGGCGGCAGCTTGTTTGGACTTCAATTCAGCAATCCTGTGGACCCGAAAGTGGCCTACAATGGCAAGCGACACCGCTTTGGGACTCGGAACGATCCGATGGTTGGAAAGCGAATCGGTGGCATCAACGTCTTTGGCGGTGGCCTGGCCTTATACGACTCTGGTGGGAAGAGGCTCGGCGGCATCGGCGTGAGTGGCGATAGCTCTTGCCGAGATCACATGGTCGCTTGGGAAACTCGGCACAATCTCGGGCTCGATTATGTCACTGCCGGTGTGAGCGGTGACGCTGCTAGGCCTGACAATATCATCTTTGACGTAGGCAATGCGTTTGGCCATCCTAACTGTTTCGACCGAAATGATGAAATCGCGGCTGCGGCCGCACTAACACCGGTCTCGGGCGCACCTTGAGGCCAAACCTCCCGATCATCATAAGCGCGCGGGTTTGTGGTCAGTGCTCCGGCGCTGGCCACAATCATTACCAGACGCTTGAGAAATCTACTTACCGACCACAGAAGCGATCTTCGGCAAAAAACAACGTTAAGTGTATCCAGACAACTGATCACGGGAGAGTAGGTATCTTGATGCTGACGCATCACATCACAATGACATGATAGCCTATCGCTAGCGGCCGAGTTGGGTCAAAGTTTCGCGTAAGGCCAGTGCCGCTTAGTGCGGGCTAAGCGCCAGTAACCGGCCACAACTGCCCGATCTCGCGTGGTGCTCCTGCTTTGGCCCGGTTTCCTGCCGCTAAGATCGCTCCCGCAGCGTGCCAAATTCATTCAGGTTGCACAATTTGCTCAGGTGTCAGCGATGGGCATCGCGATCAGCGATAAAGAAAACCGATTGTCGTGAGGCCAAAAACACCAAAGACATATGTCTCAGGTTGAATACCTTTTCACATAGAATCTATTTTGCTTAATTGTGCTGTATTTTTTGAGCGATAGGGCGCCATGGAGTGTGGAACAGATTGCTGTATCGATTGTGTCGGTGCGACAGAGATCTTTCGGATCTGGCTGGAAGTCACCGTCGAGATAACCGTCCGCATCATCAACTTCGGTCTGCGAATTGGCCCTATCGGCATCATAATCGTCGTCGGTGGGACCGTCGGCTACTACTACACCTTTTACGAATACGGCAGGGCCATCGCGATAAGCGGCCACACGATCGAGATCGGCAAGACGCGATACCGATTGTATGGCGTCACCGCGCTGAAAAAAGGTCAGAAGTTCAAGTTGGCAAGCGGTGAGCCCATCAGTGGATTCGTCTATTGCCGGGATGCCTTGACCGCCAAGATCGGCCTCAGGAAAGTCCGCTGCGAAGTGTTTCCAAAGATACATGACAGATACGATCGAATCGTGGCTCGATGCTCAGTTATGTCTCGGTTCGGTCGTGGACGAGAAGATCTGGGGCGGTGGTTGGTTCGAAACGGCTATGCGTTTCCAGACGTAGAATTTATGGAAGAATGGCCGATTGACAAAGGGAAGTATATGAAGATCCTTTTGGCCGAGCTTGAATTTGCCAGGAAGAACAAGCTCGGAATTCATGCGGGCACCTTCGTTAGCCAGACAGATGCCAGAGTAACCTTTCGAACAAAGTGGGAATTGCTCGGGCAGCCCGGCGAGCTGTCATTTAGAAGTCTTGAGGACCTCGAGATGGCATTTGGTTTTGAGTGGCGGGGAGAGAAGCTTTTTGACGTGAAGGGGAAGCTGTTTGGCGGGGAGGATGTTACGGAACTCGCCTATGCTGCCGTTGACGCGGTGTAAGCATTCGTGATCGGTGCAGCGGGATCATCTACCTCTTTCGGAAACACTGGCGGCACGTCGGCTAGCGTGATGCCGAGATGGTGGGCGAGGTGCCGCGTGCATCGAACAAGGTTGATGTCAGCTTTAATGGGCTCCATGGAAACTGACCTTTCTTGTATGGGATCGGATATTGTATGATTGATCTGTCAAAGCCGTTGTGAATTTTGCCCGAATATCGAGTCCATCAGATCGTCATCGGCGTCCCGAGCATCATCGCATTGTCGGCAGCGCCTCTTTCCCTCATCCGTCCAGACGTAATGAGTAGGCATGACGCCGACGCATGATCGACCGCAATCGATACAGTCTGTCGAGAGCTTCACCACATTGCCCGGTTTGTCGTCTCCTGGATCATCAAGATCAAGCGTAGGCGCCGCCGCCGGCTTCGTGTCGCTCAGAAGGTCATCGAACAAGCCTGGCTCTCTGTCCTGCTCTACTGGCTTGCTCTTTGCCGCCTGCTTCTTCGTCTTGCTTGGCGTGCGCTTCTTGATCGGGACAATCTCAGCCGTCGAGACATCTCGACGGACGCAACGACAGATCTTATCGCGGCGCTCCTCACTGAACTGTTCCGGCTCTGGCCAGTCGATCGGATCTCCCGTCGAAACGTCCATGTGATCCTGGTCTTGATATTCTATCGTTCCGGCACGCTCCCACCTGATCATATCTTCAGCAACAGATGCCCGGTCCTCGTCCGTAGCGTCCAGGGTTGAGACTATCGTGTAAGGCGTGCGCTGGGTGCTCGTTCTCCAGCAATGCCAGACCTCGACCGGCTGTTGCCATAGCCTTGAAACAGCGCCCGCCAAGAGTCCCCCACCGCCCTTCTTATTATATATAGAGTTTGGGGGACTCTTGATCTTAATGTTTTCAATAGGTTGCGTGTCTTTTTCGGCCTGCAAGGATTTCTCAAGATCTCGCTGTGCAGCCTTCGCTGAGCGATAAAGATCACCAGCATTTTCGATAATCAAATCCTTCGAAAGAGGCACAACCAAAGATGGTTGCTGGCGAACGACAAACTGTTCAAACCTGCTCTTGCTGAGAGTGCCATCGCTCTTGATCCGCCGTGCCGATATCACGTCATCGGCTGGCAACTCTCCAATGTTGAGGTTGGTGAATAGATGAACGTCAATCGCCTTCTCCTTTCGAACAGTCCGAACACGATCAACAAGCTGAACAACGGAATCCTCAGAGATCGAGCGCCTGACGTTTTCTGCCATCGGATCGGGATGCCAAGGCTGACCTCCCTGATCGATGTATCCATCTTGCCGGACCTTCAGCGATCCCTTCGGGAAATCGTGCTTCTCCATATATCGTTCGATCGTCATCAATTCCCGATCGTCGCCAAGAGCCAAGAGCATCGCATGCGCTTGCGCCTCTACCTCTGGAACAGGCGCAGATAGACGGCCAATCACGACCACAGTCGATAGGTGTTCGAATTCGTTTGAGCCCTGAGAAGCGCCTAGATGCGTCGTGACGCACCGTTTCCATATGCCCTCGAATTCTGTTCCATCGGTGATGTTCTTGAGAGCATCGAGCGTTTTCTTGTTGGCGCCGAGAAGAAACTTCCCTTTGATTTCGGATACAGCCCGAATGATGTTGATGAGCTGATCTTGAACGTTCTCACCCGTCCTTAAACTGGCCGGTGAAAACGTATTGGTGCTCTGGATCACCCGGACATTGCGGCGGACATCGATCCTAACCCAATCGTGCTTGCCCAATGCCTCTTGAAGCATGTCCTCGCGAGCCGTTCCGTCGAGGCACAGAACCGGGCAATCATTGGCAATCTGTAGAGATTTGGCCGCAACCCACTTGATGCACTGGTTTTCGCGGTCATGCTCTAGCCTGATCTTGGTCTTTTTCGCCCTCAAATGCTGAAGGCAGAAGCTTGCCAAGGCGCTCAACGTCGAGCGGTGCCGACCGGACATGTGATCAGCACGCTCAATGATCAGAGCATCTTCATCGAGCCCGGAAAAACTAACTTCCGTCCTCTTGCCGTCCTGCAATGCTCTGTTGAAATTTCGGAGCTTCTTCTCGTCGAGATGCGAGATATCCAGGGTTTTCGCAGCTTGCTTGAGATCTGCCAGCATTTCGAGCGATGCCGGCAAATCGGCGCGCTTGACCATCACACCCAAGCTTGCCTCTTGATCGAAGACGTCGACCGGCAGGACGTGTTTTTGAACCGTCGCCGGCACCGGGCTTTCATCGATCACCACCAGATCAGCGCCTTTCCAAGGACGTTGAGCCGGGCTAAGCGCAAGATAGCTGTGAGCGACGAACAAGACCCGAGCTTGCCCTTCTGTCTGCTCCAGCCAGGTCTCTTGCTTTTGGAAAGCGCAAAGCTCCGCAAGATGGCAGCTACCGCACATCAGTTTTTTGGCGGATAGACCTTTGGTCGCCAGTGAATTGAAAGCGATGTGTCGCGGACATGGCGTCAAAGGGTCTTGCCCTGGCTGTAGAAAGCGCTCTGGAACGCGTTGCCCATTGGGTAGGTGTTCGTTACCTCGACCATAGACAACACGCGTCACGGCCTCAGGAAAGCGCCTCAGAAGCTCTTTTCTGTGCTGATCACCAAGCATGGTTGATGATGTGGCGCAGACGATCGTCATAGCCTCGTCAGCCGGAAGATTGCGCAACAGCCATTCCAGACCGTCGAGCATGGCATGGCTCTTGCCGACGCCCGGCGTGATCCGAAGCGCCAAGCGATGCCGTCCACCTATCTTCTTGAGCCCAAATTCCTTCTTCAGACGGCGGGTTGCAGCGCCTTTGCGGCGAGCTATCTCTTTCTTGACCGAAGGTTCATCGAGATCCCAGCCAAAGCCTTCAGCGTCGGAAATTATGTTGGCGTGAATTTTGCGCTTCATTGCGCCGACCATCTTCCTGTGCCTGAAGGTGTCCATGAAGCCCATGACGAGCTTTTGCGTGCGCTCCTGCCCCTCTCTTAGGGACATCGGTTGTCCACGCCCTAAAGCAACGCGCCTTGCCCTATCGAGGCAGCTCTTGACCTCTCCCCCGCCGAGCTGGGCGAGCGTGTCATTCAAATCAGCCTTAGCGCCTTCGGTCTTGTATCCGGCCTTCGCGACGTGAATGTGAGCGCCGGGAGCGATTTTCTTAAGCTCGTCGATGACGCGCCGTAGCTTGCGAAACGCTGGGTGCTTCTTCCCCTTTTCGAGCGGCTTTCTCGGTGCGACGAACGCAAGCA
The DNA here is from genome assembly GCA_965204405.1 of Geminicoccaceae bacterium. Classification (GTDB taxonomy): domain Bacteria; phylum Pseudomonadota; class Alphaproteobacteria; order Geminicoccales; family Geminicoccaceae; genus JANQPX01. The sequence continues at coordinate 775,582 of CBDBEN010000004.1, read as the reverse complement.
ATTCACGATCAGCGACCAAAACAATCTTTTGGGCCGACTTAAGCTCACGATCAGGGATGACGCGCAATCCACCGATGGAAGCCAGCACCCGCGCACCTGGCCATGCATCAGGATGGAGAACCGCGCCAGCATCCTCCTTGCCCTCGACAAGAACGACTGTCGGGCTGTCGGGATCACCAAGCCGGCAATAGCCATGCCCGACCGGCCCCAAGCTGTAGCGAGCTTTTGACGCTGGCGTAATCTTGGTCCCGTCTTCAGTCAGCCGGGTAAGAGCAATCGCCTTCACAGCGCCGCGGTCGTTCGTCACCAAGCCGGCAAGACAGGATTGAGGGAGGCGGTAGATATCCCCCTCACTCGACATAACGTGAGGCTGTCGAATCATCCTGATGCTTGGATCTGCCGACAAATGCGGGATATCCCGGCTTTCCAAGTATGCCTGGACCTGATCGGCCGCCGGCTCAGCGAGATCGAGTGACATCTTCACCGGCTTGGCCTTGGCGCGCGCCTTCTTCAGGCTGTCGTCTTCACGCTTCTCCCGGTTGTGCTCTGCTTTGGCCTTGGTTCTCTCCACAAGTGCCGGAGCGGCGCCGCGATGGCAGGCAGGATAGAGGCGAGCCATGTCACCGGCATCAAGGCCAAGCCTATTCGCCAGGAGCCAGCTTCCCCCGCCTTTTCCTTGCTCATGATCGAACCACCAACCGGCTTTTGCGCCGGAGATGTTGATCGAGAGACTACCCTTCGCGCCGAAGAGAATGCGCTCGCCTGATTTCTTTTCCTTGCCGCCCCTGTCGTCTGATCTCCTGATTTCAGAAAGGCACATTTCCAGGATTGGATAGGGATCAGCGTCCATGCACTCCTGGAGAAGAGGAGTGTCAAACCAAGAGCCGTTTCTTGGTGTGGGATCGGTTGCCTTTTTTACATGGTGTAGCGCATTGGAAGGTTGCGCGTCGGTAAGGAAATCATCAAAGACCCCGCCCATCACCCGCGCCCCCCGAAGGAAGCGCCGGAACCGTTGAGAATCTCATCAAGTTGCCTCGTGAGTCTCGTGGCTAGCTTGGGATCACCTCGCTCAATGGCTGTAGCAAGTCGTTCACGCGTGAAGGTAGCGCCGAGCGGCGGGCCGCGCGGAGTGCCAGCGCTCAAATCGAACTGATCCGCCACCTCGACTTGGTCAAGGACTAGAGGGAAATCTGGCGCAACATCGTCATAGTCGTCGAGGAAATCGGCTGGCAGGTAAATCGTGTCGCCGCTGATTTTATAAGAAGAGACTTTGTCTACGATGATGACCATCGTCTTTTTGCCTGACGGCAAAACTGCTGTTCCAAACGTGACTTTAAGGGCATTGCCGAAGCCGTTGCCCTCAAATGGAAAGCATCCCTTCTTGACGTTGACGAGCTTCAGCCGTTTGGCTTGCCAGTTTTTCAGCTTTTCCCGCGTGGCCTCATCAGCCGACTTATAGAACTCCGCGATGCTTCGAAGAGTTCCACGAAAAAGCTGGCGCGGGATCCCGTCTCGAAGTTCCTGGACCGCATGCTTGCATTTAATCCTAGGTGCGGTAACTTCGGTGCCATCACAGCTTTCGAAGTTTGCCGCGTCGCCCCTGCCAGGGCGGCGCTTTTTCTCGACCATAGGTCAAGCGGCGCTCTTCTGGCGGACGTTCTCTTGCAGGACCTTTTTGAAGTTCGAAAGGCGAACGCGCCGGGCTCGCGGTCCGATCTCGATAACCTCAAGCTTGCTTACGAACCCCGGATTGCCATTGCCGCCGTAAAAGGCGAACTTCGACATCGGTGGGTCAAAGAAGTTCCGCCGAAGCTTTTCGACCGGAATTAGAGGGTCAGGATCGACCACCGGGCCAACATCAGCCTGATGAAGAGCAGGCTTTGACACAGGTCCAATCGCCTGCATCTTCTCGGCGACACGCTCGATGACCTTATCGGCGATTTCTTCGGCTAGGCGCTCGGTCAGATCTGTGACTGCGGCCATCTTGGCAACTCCTGTAATTTGGCGTTGCCCTTTCAATTGAACTAAAAAAATCGAAGCTAAAACAAAGTTTTTTCGCAGCTAAATCGGAGCTAAATCGAAGCTCCTAACAAGTGACGGAAATCCTTGGTCTTTAATCACAGAAAATTATTTCGTTTTGGGCCTGCCTGGGTCAGTCCAAAGCTTCTTTCCTTCGTCAGGCTCGCTGGCCTGGTGTTTCATAGCTTCCTTCCAGGCCTTCGTGACATGGTCAGTTTTTAAACACCAACGACCATCTATCTCAAAGAACTTCTGATATTCGCCCATTAAGCTAATTGGGTCTTTGCCCGTTGCGACTTTTTCAACATCCGCCTTGGTGAAGCGCTTATTCCCTGGGCTTGATTTCACAATGCTGGTGAGCGCTTCCTGGAGGATCTCTTTCTGCTGTTTCTGTCGCGCTTTGGTCAATTCCTCTGAATCTGTCTCGCCTGACGCCTTGACGGGACGAGGTTCCGGCATTTGGCTGGCATTATCGCAATCGTCTGCTTCAATCGCGATCCTATCATACACCACCGGCTCATCATTGCCACGAAGATCAGAAATCACAGCCTCTAGATCACTTGATCTGATGAGGAGGTCCTTTATGCCACGGAGGATCCGCAAGTCCTCTGGTTCGATCCCCAAAAAGTCATCGAGACAGCCAGAAAGAATATCGAGATTTCGACCTTCCTCTTTGGAAGGCACTGCGAAGTCACGGCTAGCACAGCTGCTAACCGGGTCCAAACACGCAAAGCGGCCTGGGTAATAATTGAGGCTTAAGGTTGGATAGCTATCAACAGGGATATGGTTCCTTTGTGCTTCGATCCCCAAAACTCCAGTGATGGTTATCCGCCCCTTTCTTGCGCAATCGTCCAAGAATTTGGAAGCCCTTCGTACTTGCGGATCCGAACCCAGCCATTCTACAGGGCAATCAATATCGCTGAGCCTGAACTCATTGACCTGTTCCTCTGATCCGGTAGCGACAAATACGACCGCCTGGTCAAAGGACAGGTCTTGAGGAAGCACGCGAAGTGCTTTCTGCTCCAGCCGGGCCAAAAAATCTTGGGTATTGGACTGCGTACTTACTTCGTGGCTTTGCTGCTTGTTCAATGCGCGATCCCTCGCGTTATCCAGGGTTTGACGGACGCGGCGGCCAGGTGGATAGCCTGGCTTTCAAACCGTCGCTCTAGCCGCGTCCATATCCGAAACTATCTCGCTATCGGCATCGAAACCACTGTCGAGTCTACCTTCTTGCCGACAAGGCGACTGACATGATCGGCCCAGCGCTGCAAGGCGATCCGCTTTTCATCTGCGTAGGTTGCTCGATTGTAGATCCCAGCAACGCCGCCTTTATGACCCGAAATGTGGTTCACAACCGCCTCGATCACATGCGGTTGAATGCCAAGCTCAGCCATGCCTGTAACCGCCGTTCTGCGTAGGTCATGTATGCGCCAGTCGCTTAGGCCGGATCGTCGATCGGATCGTGCCTTGGACTGTCCCCAACCGGAGAAGCCGCCTTTGCCTGTGCCGAACACCAGATCGCGGCCATCCCTCCTCGGCAAGGCTTGCAGGATCGTGGCGACCTGATCGGAGAGAGGCACCTGATGAGGGCGGTGATTCTTCGTTCGTGTGCCGGGAATCTCCCAAAGTCGTCGATCGAGGTCGATCTCGCTCCAACGCATGGCGGCAACCTCTTCACGGCGTTGGCCAGTCAGCAACAAGAGACGGACAATCGCGGCGAAATCTCCCGGCCGATTGGTTTCCGCCCAAAGTTTTGCGATTTCGTCTTCGCTCAATACCCGCTCGCGCGGCTTCTCTGAAGCTAGTGCCTTCGTCCCAATTAGAGGGTTCCGATGAATGATCCCTCGAGACACGGCCCAACTCATGCATTGAGAGAGTGCACTTCGTGCCCGGTTTGATGTTGTCGGTCCGCTGTCGGTTGCAATTGCTTCGAGCCGGTTGGTGATGTCGCGAGCATCCAGATCGGTCACAACCCGGTCATGCATCGGTTGCCAACTGATTGTGAGGTAGCGCTTAAGATCCTTAAATGTGCTTGGCCGTAGCTCGGCCTTGGCGTGTTTCAGATACCTACCGACGATCGCGTCAAGGCGGCCCTCCTGCCTCGATCTCTCCAAGCGCTGTGCTTCAATAGCTTCGGCCTTTTCTGTAGCTGAGCGATCGACGCCACGTTTGGCCGTGCTTGTATACTCGGCAGCGAGTTCGCGTGCTTTGCGGAGCGGTATACCGTCCACAGGTCCAAAGGTGACCTGCTTCTGCTTGGGATCACCAGTCACACGGTAGCGAACGACCCAGCGTCGAGCATTTCCTTGCAGCCGAACGCCAAGGCCGGGGCAGGCATCATCCCAAAAGATGATGGCGTTTTTTCCTGCTGGAAGTTCAAGTCCATCGACGACCCTCTGATTCATTTTCATTGAGGCGTTCTTTCGATAGGGCAGGGGGTTTAGTCATCACTCAGTCATCAAGCTGACCAGCCTCAGGCAGACCAAGAATGACTATCTACAGCGTGTATAGATCATCAACTGTTTGATATTGCAATAGACTGAAGTTCGCTTTAGTGTCCTGAAGTCATCTATGGTTCAATCACACGCTGCCTTTTAATCAGCGGGTTCCCGGTTCGAGTCCGGGCGCGCGTACCAACTTTTTCAATGGGTTAGGTGATTTTTCGAAGAGAGTGTCGCCCAAGAATCGCTCTTTGGACAACACAGGGGCAACAACCTCAGTTCACGTTATCTCCTGAGATCATAGGCGATCTCCACCTATCAAACCTTTCCCATTGCTGCTTGAAAGCGGTTTTTTTGGCATGCTCCGATGACGTCTTGGCATTCCGGTTCATCCTTGAGCCGCGCGGTCAATCGCGGCTCAAGGATGAACGTCTCGCAAGGATCAACAAGCAAAGAATTGATTGAGCCTCCCCATATGAACTGGTCCACCGTTATGTATCGGAAACGGAGGACAGAGGATGGCAAACAAGCGTCACAAGCCGGAAGAGATTGTTCAGAAGCTTCGTCAGGTTGATGTTCTTGTCGGGCAGGGTGTGGTTCGCACAGTGATATCATCTACTAGCGAGCTGAGGGCAGGACCACAGGCATCCTTTTTGCATTGCGTGAACTCGCTCAATCGACCTTGAGGATCACTTTGCCGACGATGGTGTTTGATTCCAGCAATGCATGAGCGTCGCTGGCTTGTTCCAACGGCAATGTGGTGTGAATGATGGGGCCGATACTGCCGGACGTGATCAGTGGCAACCAGCGTTCAGCCAAGCGCTTGACGATCGCCTGCTTCTCCGGGAATGACTGCGTACGCAACGTGAAACCATGGATCGTCAGGCGTTTGCGGAGCATGATTGCTGGATCGAAGCGGCAGGTTGGCTTGCCCATGAGCCCCACCAGGACGAGCCGACCGAGAGGTTTCAAGACAGCGAGATTTTTCGTTAGATAGTCTGCGCCGATGAAGTCTTCGACGAGGTCGACGCCTTGGCCGCCTGATGCGCGCAGGGTTTCTTCGACGAAGTCCCGGGTCTTGTAAGGAATGGCCAGGTCGGCACCAAGATCGAGGATGCGCTCGGCCTTCAGCTGCGAACCGATCGTGGCAAAGACGGTGCAGCCCATCGATTTTGCCATCTGGATGGCTGCGGTGCCAACACCACTTGCACCGGCATGAACCAGCACCGTTTCCCCCGGGGCGAGGCCGCCCAATTCAAACACCGTCTCGTTGGCGGTGGCGAACACCTCAGCTATTCCGGCTGCGGCCACAAAGTCGATCGCGGAAGGTATGCGCATAGCGAGCCGATGATCCAGCAAGGCCAGTTCGGCATAGGCACTCTCGGCGACCAGACCGAACACGCCGTCGCCGACGTCAAAGCCTTCGACATCCCTGCCGGTCTCGATGACCTCGCCAGCTAGCTCCAGTCCCGGAATGTCGCTCCAGCGCGTGCCGGGCGGCGTCGGATAGGTTCCGGCCCTTTGCAGACAGTCGGCACGATTGACGCCAACTGCGCGAACGCGAACCAACAGATCGTTGGATGCAGGTTTCGGATTTGGGCGTGCGACAGCCTTCAAGACCTCGGGTCCGCCAATCCGTTCGATGGAGATTGCTTTCATCGAGCCGCTTTCCATGCTCGCTGCTGACCGAAGTCAGACAGTCATTCGCGATGGCTCCTATGCATCACTAGAAGCGCAGAGAACGTAAGCCGATCAGTCGCTGGGCGACGACGAGGGCGATCACGGTGACGATGATCGACACGGTGGAAACCGCCGCCGCGGTCGGGTCGAAGTCCCAGCGGACATAGTCGAAGAGCTGGATCGGCAGGGTCGCGATGCCGATGCCCTTCAGGAGCAGCGAGATGTTGAAAAGGTCGAAGGAGATGATGAAGCAGAAAAGCGCGCCGGAGATGATGCCGGGCTTAATGATCGGAAGGGTGATTCGCCGAAAGGTGGTGTAGCGATCGGCGCCGAGCGAGCGTGCGGCCTCTTCAAGCGAACGGTCGAAATTGTAAAGCGAGGCGGAGATCGAGAGGAAGACGAATGGCAGAGTCACCAGCACATGGCCGATCAGGAGGCCGACAAAGGCATTTCGAAATGCGCCGCGAAATCCCTCGAAACCGATCAACGCCATGACGTCTTCGGCATTGTAGTAGAAGAAAAGAAGCGCGATCGCCGTCAGGATCTCTGGAAGCAGGAGTGGCATCAGGATGAAGAGACGAAACTGTTCGCGCCAACGGGTGGCAAAGCGAACGGTGTAAAGGGCAACCATAGTGCCGAGCAGCGTCGAGACCAGCGTGCAGATCAGGGCGAGCTTCAAGGAGAACCAGAGTGAGTTCATGAAGCTCTGGCTGTTGAAGAACTTGGCGTACCAGCGAAGCGAAAACCCTTCGGGTGGAAAGGTGAGGTATTCGCCCGAATTGAACGAGGCGATCACCACGATCACCAGGGGGATCAGGAGGAAGGCGTAGACCAGCGTGACCACGCCGAGGAATAAAAAGCGGCCGACGCCCGGTGAGAGGCGGATCATCGCGCGACCCCGCGCATCAGGCGGTTGGTAAGCACCAGATAAACCCAGACGACGAGTGTGCCGGCGATCGCCAGGACGAAGGCGAGCGCTGCGCCGAACGGCCAGAGCATGGCGTCGAGGAGCTGCTGAACCACCAGCGTCGGCATGATGACGACATTGAAGCCGCCGAGCAGGATCGGGATGACGTAGGAACTGATGGTCAGTACGAAGACCAGAATCGTGCCGGCCTGAATGCCCGGCAGGCTGAGCGGCAACACCACGCGGAAGATGCTCTTCAGCCGCGAAGCGCCGAGCGAACGGGCGGCTTCCTCAAGGGCAGGATCGATCGACTGGATGGCGCCGGTAAGCGGCAGGATCATGAAGGGAAGAAAGATGTGCACGAGGCCGATCGAGACGCCGACCATGTTGTACATCAGCGGCAGATAAGTCTCGACCAGGCCTAGACTGCGCAGGGTCGTGTTGATCAGCCCTTCATTGTTGGCGAGCAGAATAATCCATCCGTAGCAGCGGACGACGACGCCAACCAGAAGCGGGGAGAGAACGAACGCGTAGAGTAAGGTGGTGAAGCGCGAACGGCTGCGCGCCAGATGATAGGCGACGGGAAAGCCGAGCAGCAGGCAGATTGCGGTCGTGACCGCGCCCAGAAGCAGCGTGTTCAGCAAAATCTCCAGGTAGTAAAAATCCTCGTCGAGCAGGATCTCCAGATAATTCGCGATCGTATAACCGGGCGCGAAAACATCGCTGGTGGATGGTGTGCGAAAGCTCATCACGATCATGTTGAGATAGGGAAAGAGCAGAAAGGCAATCAGCATGCCAAGCGTCGGTATGATCAGAAGCAGCGTTCCGCGCGGCTTGCGTGGATCCGCGACCGGCCGGGTCAGCTGCGCGCTCACCGAGGGATCAGCCATGTGCGCTCCGGTGCAAAGCGACAGCCGATGGATTGCCCGACGTCGAGCGCGAGCCACGGAGGAGCCTGTGCTGCCAGCACCGATCCGTCCGCGAGCTTCAAGCGACAGGCAAGCGTATTGCCGAGGAAGTAGCGCTCCTGCAGTTCGGCGCTGATCAGGTTGGCATCGTCGGCAGCACCATCGCTCGCCAGCTCGATCGCTTCCGGCCTGAGCAGCATTTCGACTTTCTGGCCCGGCTCCAGGTCGCCGGAAAAGCGCGAGCTCAGCGGGCCAAGGCTGGTGTCAAGCCGGTAAAGGCCATCGCGATCCTGGCCGCGGACCTCGGCGGCGATGAAGTTGGATTGACCGATGAAACTCGCGACCGCGCGTGTTGCCGGCCGATCATAGATGTCGACGGCCGTGCCGATCTGATGCACGGCGCCGTCGAACATCACCACGATCCTGTCCGACATCACCATGGCCTCGCCTTGATCATGGGTGACGTAGACCGTGGTGATGCCCACTTCCTGCTGCAGGGACCGAATGAAAAAGCGCATCTCCTCCCTGAGCTTTGCGTCGAGATTGGCGAGTGGTTCGTCGAGGAGAAGGATCGCAGGCTCGATGACGATCGCGCGCGCCAGCGCCACCCGCTGTTGCTGACCTCCGGAGAGCTGGCGCGGGTAACGATCGCCGAGACCGCCGAGTTGCACGATCTCCAGCACGCGATCGATGCGTGCCTTGCGGTCGGCAGTCTGGATCTTTCGCATCTCCAGGCCGAAGGCAAGGTTTTCCCGTACGGTCATATGCGGAAACAGCGCATAGTTCTGAAAGACCATGCCGATATTGCGGTCTTCCGGTAGGCGATCGACGATGTCGTTATCGTCGAAGGTGATGCGTCCAGCACTCGGCTGCTCGAAGCCGGCGATGCAGCGAAGCGTCGTGGTCTTGCCGCAGCCGCTCGGCCCGAGGAGCGAGATGAACTCGTGGTTGTTGATCGCGAGATCAAGCGTTTCGACGGCGACCACGTCACCAAAAGTTTTCGTCAGCCCTTCGATGGCGAGGCGGGTCATGAACCGGGTAACCCGCTATCAATCATACCTGCCTCGAAGCCCGAAGACCGCGTGCCGGTCGACGCCACGACGTCAGCGCATCGCCTTGTTCCAGGCCTCGATCACCTGATCGCGCGCCGCATTGGCGGCCTTCCAGTCCCAGAGCACGATCTGGTCCATCTTCTCACCGTGGATCGGCACGAGATCCTTCAGATCATCCGGCACCTCGACGTTTTTGTTGACCGGCGACCAGTAATATTGTCGGACCCACTTCTCCTGGGTCTCGGGGCTGAGGATGTAGTCGATCCACTGATGGCCGAGGTCTTTGTTGTCGCTCGCCTTTAGCACGTTGAAGACTTGTTCGAACATGAACATGCCTTCCTCCGGCGCCACGATCTCGACAGGCACGCCCTTGACCTTGAGGCGGGCGGCAGCAGCGAAATCGAGGGGGCCGACAATCACCTCCCCCCGGGTCAGGACCGTCTCCATCGTGCCGGAGAAGTCGATCTGCTGGAACGGCTTCAACTCTTCGATCTTCTCCAGCGCCTTCTCAGTTTCGTATTCCGAACCGAAGAAGATCTTGGCGGTCATCAAAAGCGTCATGTAACCAGCGGAATTGGTGATGGTGTAGAGCCCTGTCTTGCCCCTGAACTCCGGGTTCTCCCAGAGATCCGCCCAGGCCGTGGGTGGGTTTTCGACGAGATCGGTGCGATAGGCGATGCCGATCGGCGACAGCGTGCCGATCACGCCATTGTCGTCCGGGAGGCGGGCGATTGGCCAGAGATCGTCGATATTGGAAAGCTTGGACGCGTCGATTTGTTCGAAGAAACCTTCCTCTCGCTCGATGCTTGCCCAGGTTTCGTTGGTCATCAACACGTCATAGGGCGCATTCTCGACACCGGCCGCGCGCAAATTGGTGAGCCAGCCTTTGCCGAGATTGACGTCCAAGGTGATCTCGGCGCCGCTCTGCTCGGCGAAGGGCGGGACGATCTCACCCCGCATGAACTCCTCGAAGCTGCCGCCGTAGGAATTCACCACCAGCGAGCCGTCGGCGACGGCTGCCGTTGACCAAGTGAAGCTTGTAGTCAGAATGCCAATCGCGGCCGCCGCTACGGCGGCACGTCTCGACAGATGTCCAGTCATCTCAATGCCTCCCAATTTTGCTTGTCTGTTCGACAAGTCTTCTCGCCTTTGTGTTTCAACACCCTACCATATCATGTGAAAGAAAAAGCGCCCGCGACAAGGGACGCTGGTGCAGGGGAGACAAGCGGCATGGCAAGCGACGGCGACTATCGTCTGGGTATCGACATCGGCGGCACCTTCACCGATTTCGTTCTGGTCAACGACGCTGATGGCGATATCAAGCTACACAAATGCCTGACCACGCCCGACGACCCGTCGACCGGCGCACTGCGTGGCGCGGCCGAGATCGTCGAGTCGGCCGGCATCGAACTGCGGCAGGTCAAAAAAATCCTGCACGGCACGACGCTGGTCACCAACGCGATCATCGAGCGCCGGGGTACCGGGCTCGGGCTGATCACCACGGCCGGATTTCGCGATCTACTGGAGATGGGCACCGAGCAGCGTTACGACATATACGACCTCTTTCTCAACTTTCCCGAGCCCCTCGTGCCCAGGCGGCATCGGCTCGAGATAACGGAGCGCATGTCGCGAGATGGGGAGATCGTGCAGCCTCTCGATCTTGATGGACTGAAGGAGCTGGCGGACCGACTGGTCGCGGACGGGCTCAGCGCGATCGCTATCTGCTTTTTGCACAGCTACCGCAATCCCGCGCACGAGCAGGTGGCCGGCCGGGCAATCAAAGAATGGTATCCCGACCTCGCCGTGTCCCTCTCATCCGAGGTCGTGGCAGAGCTTTGGGAGTATCAGCGCACGGTCACCACCTGCGCCAACGCCTATGTCCAACCCTTGATGGATCGCTATCTCCGCCGACTCGAAGAAGGGCTCGCCGAACAGGGTTTTCAAGGCGAGCTCCTGCTGATGCATTCCGCTGGCGGGCTCCTGGCACCTGACGTTGCACGGAAATATCCGATTCGCCTTCTCGAGTCCGGCCCGGCCGGCGGCGGGCTCGCAACGGCCTTTTTCGGGGAGCGCGCCGGCAAGTCGGATGTGATCTCCTTCGACATGGGCGGCACCACCGCCAAGGCCTGCCTGATCGAGAATGGCAAGGTCGAGATCGTGCCGATGATGGAGGCAGCGCGCGTCCAGCGGTTTAAGCGCGGCTCCGGTCTGCCGATCAAGGCGCCGGTGATCGACATGATCGAGATCGGCTCCGGCGGTGGTTCGATCGCTTGGATCGACGAGGTCGGTTTGCTTCGCGTCGGGCCGCTTTCGGCCGGCGCCGATCCAGGGCCTGCCTGCTACGGCAAAGGCGGCAGTGAACCGACCGTGACGGATGCCAATCTCGTGCTCGGTTTCTACGATCCCGGTTTTTTTCTGGGCGGACGCATGACGCTGGACAAAGCGGCCGCCGAGCAGGCGCTGAGTAAGGTGGCGGAGCCGCTCGGCCTCTCGATTACGGAAGCGGCGCTGGGCATCCACCGTATCGTCACCGAGCAGATGGCAGCGGCAGCGCGGGTCCACTTGATCGAGAAAGGCCGGGACCCGAGGGCGCATGCGATGATCGGTTTCGGTGGAGCCGGGCCCGCCCATGTCGCTGAAGTTGCCCGCATCCTAGGTGTCACCGAGGTCATGGTGCCGCCTGCCTCAGGGGCCGCCTCGGCGCTCGGCTTTCTCACGGCACCCCTTTCCTTCGAACAGGTACGCTCCTTGCCGATGGTTCTCGAACCCGGCTTCGATGCCACCCTGGTCAATCTGGTGCTTGCGGATCTGGAACAGGCCGCGCGCGAACAACTCATGACGTCAGGTGTCGCCGAAGAGCACATCCATATCGAGCGCACCGCCGATATGCGCCTGTTCGGTCAGCTGCACGAGATCGAGGTTCCCTGGCCCAAAGGTATCATCGATGATCGGAGCCTTGAAACCATCAGCGAGCGGTTCGCCGAGGTCTACACGGCTCGCTACACATCGCTCTACAGCGGCGCTGTAACCCAAATTATCTCGTTCAGGGTTCACGCATCCGGGCAGAAGCCCGATCTCGTCCTTGGTAAGGTAAAAGCGGGAGGTGCTGCTGCCGATGCCTTGAAAAGCCCGCGCGACGTCTGGTTCGGTAACGTCGCCGTGAGCACAGCCGTCTATGACCGCTATGCCCTCGCCGAGGGCGTTGAGATCGAAGGTCCAGCCATCATTGAGGAACAGGAAGCCACCACCATCATTTCGCCGGGTGACCGCATCAGTGTCGACTCCGTCGGCAATCTTCGCATCCGGGTCGAAAGCGCAGCTGAGGCCGCGGCCATGGTGACACCCACGATGCCGATTGCCGATGCTGCAAAGCTGATCGATGCCAGCCCTATCGCGCTTGAGGTCATGTGGAGCCGGTTGGAGGCCATCGTCGAGGAGATGTGGCTCACCATCTGCCGAACCGCCTTTTCCCTGATCATTTCGGAAGCCCAGGACTTCGCCTGCGAGCTGGTCGATCCCCACGGCGAACCGCTGGCCCATTCACCGCGCGCGATGCCGGTGTTCAACATCGCCTTGCCACAGGTGGTGAAGGCGCTGCTCGCCCATTTTCCTCCGGAAACGCTCCAGCCCGGCGACGTTCTAGTGACCAACGACCCCTGGCTCTGCGCGGGGCATCTGTTCGATATCGCGATCGTCACGCCGGTTTTTCACGAAGGCACTCTCGTGGCGCTCCTCGGCACGGTCGGCCATGTCAGCGACATCGGTGGCACCAAGGACTCGCTGCGCGCCAGGGAGATCTATGACGAGGGCCTGCAGATCCCACCGATGAAGCTGATGAAGGCCAGCGTCGTCAATGACGATCTGTTCGCCCTGATCGCCGAGAATGTGCGCAATTCGAAGCAGGTGCTCGGCGACATCCATGCCTTCATCGCCGCCAACGATCTCGGCGCGGAGCGGCTTCTTTCCTTCATGGCCGAATATGGCATGCATGACCTGCGCGCGCTCGCCTCCGTCGTCCAGGGGCGCGCCGAAACGGCCATGCGGGCCGCCATCAGAAAGCTACCTGACGGCGTCTACCAATCGGAGGTGTGGTGCAATCCGCAGGGCGAACGCCTGTGCTTTCCTCTGGCACTCACGATCGAGGATGATGAGATCACCCTGGATTTCAGCGGTGCGCCCGCCGAGCTTGTCCAAGGCGGCTTGAACTGCACCCTGAACTACACGGCCGCCCATTCGACCTACCCTTTGAAGTGTATGCTGACGCCACGCGTCCGCAGCAATGCCGGCTGCTTTCGACCGTTCCATGTGCAGGTGCCGGAAGGCACGTCCTTGAATTGCCGAAAGCCTATGGCGGTCAATCTACGCACGCGCATTGGCTGGTATCTCGCGCCCAACGTATTTCGCGCCATGGCCGAAGCAGCGCCTGAAAAGGTTCAAGCCCATACCGGCCTTCCGGTGGCGATCAACATCTATGGCCGCGACGCTCAAGGGGGGATCTATTCCGACCATCTCTTCATGGGCGGCGGCCAGGGCGCTTCGTCGCGAAAGGACGGCAAATCGGCCTTACTCTGGCCGACCTCAGCCGCCAACACATCGGTCGAGCTGTTTGAAACCCGCGTGCCGGTTCTGGTCCTGGAAAAGGCCTATGTCGCCGATTCGGGCGGTGATGGCCGACATCGAGGGGGCCTGGGAACACGTGTCCGCCTGCAAAAGCTTTACGATGACGGTCTGGAGACGCTGTTCTCGGTCTACCCGGAAGGCGTCGATATCGAGCTCGACGGATTGTTCGGCGGCAAGGCGGGTCAGGGTGCATCCGGCGTCGTCCGCCATCTGGATGGCAGCCTCGATCGCGATTGCGGCACCGGCGAACTGGTGTCGCTCGAACGGACCGATCGTGTCGTCGAAGTCGTTCTCGGTGGCGGCTCCGGCTATGGCGATTTGGCCGAGCGTCCACGTGATGACGTGGAGCGCGATCTCGCTGATGGCTATGTATCAGAATGATGGCAGTGTTGTGCGCAATCGCCAATGCGCCTGTCGATCAAACGACGAAAAGCTCGCGCGAAAAATTGGTGAGGCACTCATAGCCGTTCTCGGTGATCGCGATAGTCTCGGACATGCCGAAGCCGCGGGCCAGGAGATAGGTGTGGAAGGTCATGCCGGCCTCAAAGCACCAGCTGCGGCCGGGTGCCGCTTCGAGCGATTCGCCGCCTGAAGGCTGGAGCAGAAGCCCGACCGAGTAGAACGTCTTGTTGGTGTAGGTTTCGCGAAGCCCGGCCGACAGGATACCGTCTCGATAGACATGATCGGGGGTTGCTGCTGGAACGCCTGGACGTACTTCGGCAAGTGCGGCGTCCTGGATCGCGATGAGCCGTTTGACCAGCCGGTGATCGTCATTGCTTGCCTCAGCGACACGGATCGGCCGCATGAACCGGGCGTGATAGTGGCGCACATTCGGGGTCGTCTCGATCTGGATAAGATCGCCGCGCTCAAGGATACGATCGGAATAGCCGCCATGCAGATGAAAGGCGCGCTCACCTGAGGACATCACGCCAGGGCCCGGCAGGTCACTGCCGGCGCGGATCATGGCAGCGCAGATTTCGGCGGCCATGTCACGCTCGCTGACACCGACACCGGCCGCATCGATCGCCGCTTGCATGCCCGCTTCCGCCGCTTCGCCCGCCCGCCGCTGATAAGCGATTTCGGCGGATGACTTGATCAGCCGCATCCGGCCGACCAGAGCGCTTTCGTTCTCGAACAGGCAGCCGGGAAGTGCCGATCGCAGGGCCTCGAGCCGTCCGGCCGAAAGCGGCCAGGCCAGCATCTCGACGCCGAGCCGAGCACCGTCGGACAAGCACTTCCGTATGGCTTCAGCGGCCACCGTGATCGGATCGTCGCTGTCGGTCCACATCGCACGATCTGGGAAAACCGAGGTCGCATCGAGATAGAATTCCTCGACGTCGCGGCAGACGAGAACAGGCGCTCCTTCGGCGGGAATGACGGCGAGCTGGAAGGAGCCGTAGCCGCGCGTGAAAAAGCCCGTAACCCAGGTGACCGTCTCCGGCTGAAAGGCGAGAAGGCCGTCAAGCCCGCGTTCGCGGAGGCCTGCCTGGACGCGCGCGAGCCGCGTTTCGTACTCCTCCCGTTCGAACCAGGGTTCGAAAATGAGCGGCCGGGTCACGGCCGGTCCCTGATGTATTGCGCAAAGCGCGTGAGCATGGTCTTGGCCTCCACCGCTTCGTCGGCGCTGGCCTTGAGCACATCGATATCTGCGCCGTCCCGCTCCATCCTTTCGCGATTCTCCTCGAACCAGATCGGCACCTGCTCGAGGGTGATTTCCGGGTGCCCCTGAATGCCCCAGAATGGTTGGTCGCGATAACGCCAAACATGGTTTGGGCAAAGGTCGGAATAGGCGATGATCGTCATATCGGCATGTCCGGCCCGAACCTCGTCATTGTGCCAGACGAACATGGTGACACTTTCGCCGAGGTCGCCGCACACGGGATCGTCAAGCGCAGCATCCGTTACTGGCAGCGCCTTGTAGGCAATCTCGCAGAAATCGCGACGGAACACCTGATCGCGGCCGCAAAGCGCCGATGCCAATATCTGGCTACCGAAACAGATGCCAAGCATTGGGATGTCGAGGGCAGCAGCCTCGCGGATCAGGTCATGCTCGCGGCGGATGAAGGGAACGTCCTCGTAAGCACCATGTGGGCTGCCTGACAGGAAGATGCCGTCATAGCGATCGAGGCTCTCTGGGAACGCACCGTCATAGGCCCAATAGCGATCGACGGTGAGGCCCCAATGCTCGAAGCGCTCGTCGAGCTTGGCGATGGATTGCAGCTTTTTTCCGTTGCCGAGATAGAGCAGCCGTTTGGACATCGTACCTCGCTCTCGCAGAATGCATGCCTGGATCATCGGCGAAGGCTGACATATCCGACGTTGACCTGTGCAATGCCCGCCATAGTTCTAAAGGTATGGGGTGGGTGCCTCCCCGACCAGATCAAAAACGATAAGGGGGGCTTTTGATGACGGCAGATCCGGACGTTGTCCTGCCGTTCTCGCGCGAAGAGCATCTGGATCGGCAAGCACGGCTGCGAGAGCACCTCGTCGAGGCCGGCGTCGACGCCATGCTGGTCTTTGCCCAGGAAAGCCTCTACTGGCTGACCGGCTACGACACCGGCGGCTATGTCTTCTTTCAGTGTGCCGTCGTGACGGCGGATGATCGCCCGATCGTGCTGCTCACCCGCCGCCCCGATCTGCTGCAGGCGCGCCGCACCAGCACGATTGAGGACATCCGCATCTGGTGGGATGCCGATGACGCCAACCCGGCGCGCGATCTGAAAGGCATTCTCGCCGAACTCGGCCTTTCTGGAAAACGGATTGCGGTCGAGCTCAACACCCATGGTCTGACGGGGTGGAATCTCTGGCGGTTGCAAAAGGCGCTCGATGGTTTCTGCACCTTGGATGACGACGACCATTTGATCCGCCGGCTTCGCCTGATCAAGTCACCGGCCGAGATCGCCTATACTCGAAAGGCCGCCGAGATCCTGGACCGCTCGCTGGAAGCGGTGATCGATGCGGCCAGGCCAGGCGTTCTCGATGCGGCGTTAAAGGCCGTCTATCTCAAGACCGTGCTCGAAGCGGGCGGTGACATGCCGCCGAATGCGCCACTGTTCAATTCCGGCAGCCGGGCCGTCTATGGGCGCGGTGTCTCGGGGCCACGCATGATCGAGTCGGTCGATCAGATCGTGGTCGAATATCCTGTCACTTTTCGGCGCTACAACGCCAAGACCGAGTGGACCATCATCTTCGGAAAACCCGCCGACGCGCAGCGCCACATGTACGATGCCGCGCGAACAACCCTGGACGCGATGACCGACATCGCGCGGCCGGGCACGACGCTTGGCGAGATTTTCGATGCCCATGCCAGGCTGCTGGATGGCGCAGGCTTTGCCGCCCATCGCTACGGCGCCACCGGCTATTCGGTAGGCTGCACCTTCGCGCCCACCAGCATGGACGTCCCACCGATGATCTATGCGGGCAACGCGACACGCTGCGAGCCGGGCATGACACTCTTTTACCATGTCATGATCGGCGATAGCGACACCGGCTATGGCATGGGTGTCGGCCACACGCTCCTGGTGACGGAGGGTGCGCCCGAGGTTCTAACTTGGCTGCCGGAGAACCTCACCATCGTCAATTGAGCAATCGAATTGAAAAATGAAAAACCGGCAGAGCCGGAACCATAGGGAGGGCAAGATGACCGCATTCATGGTGACACGACGCGACGTCATGATCGGGATGGCTGCTACATCCGCGCTGTCCGGAGTAAGCCTGGCACAAGCGACACCGAAGGTCGGCGGAACGCTGAAGATCAGCCACTCCACCCGGATCGCGACGCTCAACGTGTTGTCGCTTTCCGGGCCGGCGGAATATCCAGTCATCGACATGGTGTATTCCGGCCTGACCCGAATCGGCCTGAACAACGAGCCGATCCCAGACCTTGCCTCGTCCTGGGAGGGAAGCCCCGATGCGACCGTCTTTACCTTCAATCTCAGACCCGGCGTGACCTTCCATGACGGATCGCCCTGCACCGCCAAGGACGTGGCCGCGACCTACGAAGCAATCCTCGATCCCGACATTCCGGCATCCGCGAAGTCGGTCCTGGACATGATCGACAAGGTGGAAGCGGTCGACGACGTCACGGTGCGCTTCACGTTGAAGACGCCTTATGCCGACCTTCCCACCTCGACCGCGCACGCCAATGCGCGCATCCTTTCGGCCGCAGCATTGTCCGGCGACCTCGCGGCGCTCGAAACCCAGGTCAACGGCACAGGGCCTTTCAAGCTGGAAAGCTATGACAGTGCCCGGATCACCAGGTTGGTCAGAAACGAGAACTACTTCATCCCGGGCAAGCCCTATCTGGATGCGGTCGAGATGCACCTCTTCCCCGATCTCGCCGCGGAAACCACCAACTTCCTCTCAGGCGATGTCGACGTGATGCTGCTGGTGCAGCAGGCTGACTATGAACGGATTTCCACAAGTCCCGGTGTGAAGGCGCTCAGAGTGCCGTCCGGGCGCTACGTCAATGTCGTCATGCGCCACGACCAGCCGCCTTTCGACGACGTGCGGGTGAGGAAGGCGCTGGCCCATTCAGTTGACAGGCAGCTCCTGGTGGACATCGTGCTGGAAGGCTTGGGCCGGCCGGCCCATGACAATATCCTCTCGCCGGAGTTCAAATATCGGATCGACACGCCTGAGATCCCCTACGATCCGGTGGCGGCGAAGGCGCTCTTGGCCGAGGCCGGCCATCCAGAAGGGCTGAAGCTCAACCTCGTCGCCTCGAACCGCCCTGCGATCCGCGCACAGGTGGCGATCGCGCTCAAGCAGATGGCGCTGCCGGCGGGCTTCGACATCGAGGTCGAGACCATGCCCCACGATACCTACCTCGCCAATGTCTGGCGCAAGGGCAACTTCTACATGGCCTATTGGGGGATGCAGCCGACGGAGGATGCGACCTTCAACCTGCTGCTCACCTCCAACGCGTCCTACGAGGACTCCGCCTGGAAGAACGAGGAGTTCGATGCGCTGGTGCAGAAGGGTCGCAGCACGACGGTCGAGGCGGAACGAGCGGAAGCCTACGCCAAGGCGCAGGAGCTGATCCTGCGCGATACGCCCTACATCATTCCGTTCTACGAGGATGTGCTGACGGCGGGCCGTGACGACGTGGTGGATTGGTCGATCAACCCGATCAACCGTTATTTCTATACGGAGAACGTGTGGCTCGACCGCGTATGAGCCGCATGAGCAGATGACAGCCGGCTATCTCCTGAGGCGCCTTTTGGCGGTTGTCCTGGTGTTGATCATCGTCACGTTTGCGGTGTTCGCGGTGACGATGATTCTGCCGGGCAACGCCGCCATCATGATCCTCGGAGAATACGGAACGGACGAGGCCGTGGCCGCACTCGAGCGGCAGCTCGGCCTCGACCGCCCGTGGTACACCCAGTATTTCGACTGGGTTGGCGGCATTCTCAAGGGTGATCTCGGGCAATCGCTCCGGCTGTCGCTGCCGGTCTCGGAGGCCGTGGGCGACGCGTTCTGGAACTCTGCCGCTCTCGCCGTGACCGCCCTGATCGCGGTCACCATCATCGCCATCCCGCTCGGTGCCTTCGCGGCGATCAAGCGGGGCACACCTGCCGATCTCATCATCGGGCTTTTTTCCTACATTGGCGCCTCCATGCCCGAATTCGTAACTGCGACGCTTCTTCTCATCTTCCTCGCCGGCCCGGCGACCGGGCTGCTGCCAGCAGGCGGGTTTATTGCGCCAGGAGAAAGCCTCGGAGGCTTCGCCTCACACGTCATCCTGCCCGCAGCCACACTCGGCCTGATTCTCACCGCCCATATCTCGCGCCAGGTGCGCTCCGAGATGTCGGAGGTGCTTTCCAGCGACTACATCCGCGCCGCCCGGCTGAAGGGCTTGTATGAGCGCCGGGTCATCGGTCGCCACGCGCTGCCCAATTCGCTGGCGCCGGCCGTGGCGGTGATTTCGCTCGATATCGGCTATCTGCTGGGCGGCATCATCGTGGTGGAGGAGATCTTCGCCTGGCCTGGGCTCGGTCGGCTTCTCATCTATGCCTTGGAAAACCGCGACCTCCCCGTCATCCAGGGCGTGACGCTGCTTCTGGCGACGGTCTACGCCGTCTCGAATCTGCTCTCCGACATCGTGATCGCCTTGCTCGATCCACGGGTGCGCTATGCCTGATGCCTTCCGCTCGGCGACCGGCATCGCGGGCTCGCTCCTGCTTGCGGTCATTCTGACGGTGGCCGTCATCGGCCCCTTCATCGCGCCCTACGATCCGCAGATGTTTCACCCGACGACGCGCCTCGAAGGCCCGTCATCAGCGCATTGGCTTGGAACCGATCAGTTCGGACGGGACCTTCTATCCAGGCTCCTGAACGGAGCCCCATCGACCATTTCCTTCGGGCTTGGTGCCACGTTTCTGGGTGTCGGCGCCGGCAGCATCATCGGCGTGATCGCGGGCACCGCGGGCGGCTGGATCGACAGCGTCGTCATGCGCGTGCTCGACGGGCTGCTTGCGGTGCCCGAACTCTTGTTCACGCTGGTGATCGTCACCGTCCTCGGCGGCGGCATGGGTCAGGCGATGCTCGCCGTCGCCCTGGCTTTCACCCCCGGCATGGCCCGAATCGCTCGCAGCTCGGTACTGTCGATCCGTACGCAGGAATATGTGCTGGCAGCGGTCGCTCGGGGCGAAGGAGCCGCCTACATCGTCATGCGCGAGGTGCTTCCTAACGCCATGGGGCCGATCATCGTCGAGTCCACCATCCGCGTCGCCTTCGCCATCATGATCGGCGCCACGCTCGGTTTTCTTGGCCTTGGCGCGCAGCCACCGTCGACCGAGTGGGGTCTGATGGTCGCCGAAGCCAGACAGTTCATGTTTCGAAGTGCTTGGTGCGTGGCCGTGCCGGGCGTCGCCATCGCGCTCGCGGCCATGGGGTTCAACCTGTTCGGCGATGCCCTTCGCGACAGCCTTGATCCGCGCCGGAGCCACTGACGTGGGGGACCTGAACGGGACAGCACGAGCCGAGGAGGCTCCGGTCCTCGAGGTCTCGGGTTACTCGTTGAGCTATCGCCTCTCTACAGGGCGCTTGCAGGCGCTCAAGGATGTGAACCTCACCGTCGACCGTGGCAAAACCCTGGGACTGGTCGGCGAATCGGGCTCGGGAAAATCGTCGCTTGCGTGGGCCATCCTGCGCTATCTGCCCGGCAATGCCGAGGAAAACGACGGACGCATTCTGCTCTCGGGCGTGGATCTGAGGGCGATGGCGCCAGAGGATATCCTCGAGATCCGCGGCCAGCGGATCAGCATGGTGTTTCAGGATCCCTCGACCTCGCTCAATCCGACCATGCGTCTTGGCGAGCAGCTGGCGGAGGTGCTGATCCGGCACCGTGGCCTCTCTCAGCAGGAGGCTTGGGAGAAGGGCGAGGAGGCGCTGAACAGGACCGGGATCACCCATCCAGCCGAGATGATGCGCCGCTACCCCCATGAAGCGTCCGGCGGCGAGAAACAGCGCGTGGTGATCGCCACGGCGTTCGCCTGCAATCCTGAACTCATTGTGTTCGACGAGCCGACGACGGCGCTCGACGTCATCACAGCGCATCAGATCCTCGACCTCTTCCACCGGTTGCGCGACGAGACCGGGGTCGCAGCGCTCTACATCTCCCACGATCTCGGCCTCGTCTCGCGGGTCGCCGATGATGTGGCGGTCATCAATGCCGGCGCCATCGTGGAGACCGGCCCTTGCACCCATGTTTTCAAAGAGCCGCGTGATCCCTACACAAGGTCACTGCTCGCTGCCGTTCCGCAGCCAAAAATCTGGCTGGGCACTAAGCGGCGTGGGCAGAACACGGAACCGCTGCTTTCGACATCTGGTGTGACGGTCGAATATGGACGTCAGTCCCGCATCGGGCGTCTCCTGACGCCGAAGCCGACATTTCTCGGCGCGCGCGACGTCAGCCTAGCGGTTCGTGAAGGCGAGCTTTTGGGACTTGTCGGTGAATCCGGCTCCGGCAAGTCGACCATGGCCAAGGTCCTGTCCGGACTTCAGGACTTTGACGGGACGGTGGGCTTCCAAGGCCGAAGTTTCGCCGGCCGGCGCGAGATCGATCGCAACTATCGAAGAGCGATGCAGATCGTCTTCCAGCATCCGGACGCCTCCCTCAATCCCCGCCAAAGCGTGGGCGAGATTCTTTCGCGCCCGCTCCTGCTTTACGACATGGTGCCGAAGGACCAGAGCGTCCGGCGCATCGAGGAATTGCTGGCGGACGTGCGGTTGCCTGCCGAGTACGCAAGGCGGTTTCCGCACCAGCTTTCGGGTGGCGAAAAGCAGCGCATCGCCATCGCTCGTGCGTTCGCAGCCGAGCCCGCTTTGGTGATCTGCGACGAGATCACGGCATCACTAGACGTCTCGGTGCAGGCGGAGGTTGCCCGCCTCCTCGCCGATCTTCAACGCCAGACCGGAACCGCCTGCCTGTTCATCACCCATGATCTGAACCTAGTGCGCCAGCTCGCCCATCGCATTTGCGTGATGCAGCGCGGTGAACTGGTCGACAGCTTCGATCGGGACGACGCCGAGACGCCCGATCGTCATCCCTATACCCAAACGCTTCTCGCTGCCGTGCCGCCGCCGGCCGCCGAAGCCGCCCCGCCCGCACTGGAAACGACATGACAGATGCCCTTTCGCTCGCCCGCAATATCGACGAAAAAGCCTGCCTCGAAACCCTGGCCGAGATGGTCAGGCACAAAAGCTACTCCGAAACCGAAGGGGAGCGGCGGCTTGCCGAGCGCATGGTCGAGATCATGACGGCGATGGGCCTAGAGGCAAGGCTTCAGCCGGTCGAGGGCGACCGGGTGAATGCCATCGGCATCTGGCGCGGCACGGGCGGCGGCAAGAGCCTGCTGTTCAACGGACATCTCGACACCAATCCAGTGGGCGAAGGCTGGACGGTCGATCCCTGGGGCGGGCTGATCGATAACGACTTCATCTACGGAATCGGCGTCTCGAACATGAAGGCTGGCGATGCTGCCTCGCTTTCGGCCGTGAAAACCCTGATCGACGCCGGTGTCCGCCTTAAAGGCGACGTCATCCTGACTTATGTGGTCGGCGAGTTGCAGGGCGGCGTCGGCACCCTTGCCGCGGTGAAACAGGGCGTGCGGGCGGACTATTTCGTCAATTCCGAGCCGACCGATTTACAGGCCGTCACCATGCACGCCGCCGCCTTCGTCTATCATATGGAGCTCGAAGGCATCACCCGACATCTGTCCAAACGCGAGGAAGCCGTCGATGCGATCCGTGCTGCAGCAACACTGATTCCCCGGCTCACTGACTTGACCTTTTCCGACGCGCCATCCGATGAGCACCGAACGATCAACCGGGTCCATGTCGGCACCATCCGTGGTGCGCTCGGCCGTGAGTTCCACACCTGGCGAGCACCGCAAGTCGCTGATTTCGTTCATCTGTCTGGCTCCGGTCGCTACGGCCCGGGTCAGACCGAAGAACAGGCGATCAAAGACATCCGCGCCGTGCTCGATCAGCTCGAAGCGGCGTGGCCCGGTCTGAAGGCAAAAGTCTGGGCCGAAACGCGGGAAGGCAAACCCTCCATGCCCGCCTTCGAAGTCGCCAAAGACTCGCGCATCGTCACCGCGCTCAATGCCGCCTACCGGGCGATACGGCACCAGGACCAGCCGACAGGCGCGATCACGCCTCCCGGCTTCTACGGCACGGACGCCGGCCATCTCTATGTGGAAGGCGGCATGGATGGCGTCGTTTGCGGCCCAGGCGGCCGGTACAACACCATGCCGGACGAGCGCGTGGACATTCCCGACTATCTCGACATGGTCAGGATCTATCTCGTCACCATGTGCGACATCTGTGAACTGAGCTGAACCGCCGCTCAGCCAGCGCGTGCCAGAACAGCCCGAAGAAGGAGATTAGCGCCGGCTTCGAGATCCTCGGGCTCCGCCCATTCGTCCTCTCGATGGCTGACGCCGTCTCGACAAGGCACGAAAATCATCGTCGTCGGCGCCAGATGGGCAAGCTTGCAGGCATCGTGGCCAGCACCCGAGGTCAGTTCCAAATAGCCAAGGCCGAGACGCTCGGCTTCGATGCGCAAGACGCGATTGAGTCCGGCGTCGAACGTAACCTCGTCACGCCTGCTTTGCTCCTCGATCTCGATAGCGAGGCCGAGATTGGCGGCTGTACGCTCACAAATGTCCTCAATCTCGATAGCTGTCTCGTTTAGAACAGCGCTCTCGGGATGACGATTGTCCACCGCGAAAACCACTTTGCCGGGAATCGTGCTGCGGCCGTTTGGCAGCACGTCAAAGGCACCGATCGTCAAGACCATCGCGTCATCGGTCCCGACCGCCAGCGCATGCAGCGCGTCGACCATGCGCGCCGCGCCCAGGAGGGCATCCCGCCGTTCGGGCATCGGCACCGTGCCGGCATGGCCTTCGACACCCTCGACCGTGACCCGATAGACCCGCTGTGCGCTAGCTCCGGTGACGATGCCGACCTTGAGGCCAGCTGTCTCTAGCCTCGGTCCTTGCTCGATATGGCATTCGAGAAAGCAGTCGATCGGGTAGTCGCCGACCGGTGCTGTACCAGCATAGCCGATACGCTCCAATTCGTCGCCAACGGTCGTGGCCCGCCAGTCGGCGGTCGCCAGCGCCTCTTCGATGGTCATCGATCCCGCAAAGGCAGAAGAAGCCCACATGCCCGCACCGAAACGGCAGCCTTCCTCGTCGCTCCAATTGACGATCTCGATTGGCGCCCCGGTCTCGATCCCCGCATCGTTCAATGACCGGACGACCTCCAACGCCGCGAGCACGCCGAAGGCGCCGTCGAAGCGGCCTCCCTTGGGCTGGCTGTCCAGATGGCTTCCCATGAGGATGGGCGAACGCGCTGAGTCCCTCCCGTCCCGTCGCCCGTAGATATTGCCGAGGCGATCAACCCGGACCAGAAGGTCGGCCGCTTTGCACCAGTCGATGAAGATATCCCGCGCCGCCCTATCCTCGTCACCAAGCGCGATGCGAGCGACGCCGCCTCCTTCGGTCGCGCCGATCTCCCCCATGGCCATGAGGCTCTGCCAAAGTCGTCCGCCGTCGATACGAAGCGTATCGTGATCCGCCATTCAATACTCCTTTCACGGGTGACCGGGGTTCGAGCGTGCCCAACCTGTTCGCGAAAATCGAGGCCAACCATGTGTCGTCACTAGGTTAATCAGAATGGACGTTAAGCAGGATGAAAAGGCGCAGCGGAGATGCGCCATGTATGGTCACGCCACGACCTTCGTCTGGTGCCAGGACCATGATCGTTGGCGCCAAGCCAATATTAGCGACATTACTTCCAAAGCAATCCCCTTACAATAAATAGCGCAAAGAGGGTATTGCGTTCCCCCGCAACCAACGATACTTGTTGCGCGAGATCACCAGGGCCCTTCGCAACCTTGGCGAGGGGCTTTGTTTTATTCTGCGCCAACGTCAGAATGCCAGCAAGATCACCCTTCAGGTAAACGGACAGCTCGCTGTCTTCTGGCGTCAGGATGATTGCGTCAATCAATGTGCGAAGAATCTCGGCCGCTTCGGTCTTGGTGTCATCGCTGGTTAGCGCCGCATGCAGTTCGTTGATCTTGCGATGATAGACTTCGGCCATATTTGGATGTAGCAGCGGCGGCGGGCTGTCGGCTTGCGACAGCTCGGCCTCCAACGCCTCCTGTCGGGCCTCTAACGCCTGCATGTTCTTGACAATCGTCTTGCTGTCACCGTCATCGAGAAGCGCGTCCAGAAGCTTCTGCAGCTGTCGCTCGATCTTGACGAGTTCGGCACGTTTGCCGGCAAGCGACGCTGTCGCGTCCATGCGCAAACGGTTCATCTCCTTCGTGAACTCTTGGCAGAACTCAGAGAACAGCGCCGGCTCCATCAGTCGTTCCCTGAGCGCCGTCACGATGCGTTGCTCTACCGCCTCACGTTTGATGGTGAGGCGATTGTCGCAGGTGTTCTTGTTTCGCGCCGTCGAGCAGCCAAGCAAGCTTTGCGAGATCATCGAGAATCCGCCGCCACAGCAGCCGCATTTGATCAAGCCGGAGAACAGATAGCGAGGGCGGCGGCGATCGATGAGCGGCTTGCCGGATGGTTTAGTCTTCGGTTCGATCTCCAGAGCTGTTTGGCGATCTTTCACCCGCTGCCACAAGTCGGCGTCAATAATGCGAAGCTCTGGCACCTCTTGGATGATCCACTTGTCCTCGGGATTAGGGCGGGAGATGCGCTTACCTGTGTCGGGATCTTTGACATACCGAAGCCGGTTCCAGATCAGACGGCCAACATAGAGTTCATTGTTCAAGATGCCGGTGCCGCGCCGGCGATTGCCATGGATGGTGCTGGCTCCCCAAGTCCGACCGGACGGGCCGGGGAGACCCTCGGCGTTGAGCTTGTGGGCGATGCTGCGGCTGGAATGACCGAGGGCATAGTCCTCGAAGATCCGCCGGACGATCGTGGCTTCCTTCTCGTTGATCCTGCGATCACCTCGGATCGGCTCGCCGTTCCGATCAAAACGTCTGATGACTTCATAGCCATAGCAAAGACCGCCGCCCGATTTGCCGGCCTCGATCCGTCCTCGCAGACCACGTCTGGTCTTGTCGGCGAGGTCCTGGAGATAGAGCGCATTCATCGTGCCCTTGAGGCCGATATGCAGGTTTGAGATCTCGCCTTCGGACAGCGTAATAATCCGCACGCCGGCAAAGCGCATGCGCTTATAGAGCCCGGCGATATCCTCCTGGTCGCGGGAAAGCCAGTCCAGCGCTTCCGTAAGGATGACGTCGAACTTTGAGGAGGTGGCGTCGGTCAGAAGTTTCTGGATGCCGGGACGGAGCAGACTCGAACCGGAGATCGCATGATCGGCGAAAGTCTCAACGACCTGCCAGCCTTGCTGCTCGGCATGCTCGCGGCAAAGACGGAGCTGATCCTCGATCGAGGCGTCACGCTGATTGTCGGAGGAATAACGAGCGTAAATCGCGACACGGGTCATTCGGCGTCACTTCTTTGGTTGTTCCGTCGACGATTGACGGTCGTCGTTCGCAGCTTCCGAAAAAACCTCGCGGGCGGCTTGGCGCGCCAGTAATCGAACCAAGGGCTTTAAATCGGTCGTCGACCATAGCCTATCCAGTTCCACCTCTCCAGATTGCACACCATCGACACGGTCATCATTGGCAGCCTCCAACACGACATGAGGTTTGGATTGATCCTGTTCGGTCATCCGGCGCTCCCGTTCTGTGTCCTGGGCCATAAGACGGAGCAAGCAGCGCATTCCCTGCATTCTACAGTTGGAAAAACGCAAGAAACTCGGCCATCGATCCAAGGATGCAAGGCTGGCCGCAGGATCAAACGCCCTCAAGGCTACCCTTCGGCGGCCAAGCTGGCCTTGACCGCGCCCAATCCTACGGCAATCGGCTCGGCATCGGATCGACGGTCAGCTGTGGCCAGTGCTCCTGCATTACGTCTTGCCCGGCTCTATGACGGAGAAATGGGACGATTTATTCCCGGATGGGAAAGAAAAAATTGGGTCTGCAGGCTTCGGAACCAATGAAAGGGCGGGAATGCTAACGCAAAGCTGCCGCTGCGATACGTAGGGCGTTAAGGGGAAAATTGACCCCAACCGGCCGGTAGGCCCGCTGCTTTCGATACATTTCTGCTGGACAAGAGTCAGCAGGACGCGCGGCTATGACGCCGCCAAGAAGATCAATGGGCGCAAGCGTCATCTCGTTACCGATGCAATTAGCCTCTGCTCGACTCGGCGGTCCATGCTGCGAACACCCAAGGCCGCGATGGGCTCCTAGCTGTAGGCTTGTATCGATATGCGCTTACATTTGAATAAGCCTGACTTGGCCTTTCGATCAGACCGGCGCGGCGACTTCAATGTGGTCACCAACGTTAACGTGTGCAGCCCTTTCTTGTAGCGCTTGATGATCCGATTCAATGGTTTGGTCACCGTCAAAATCCGGCGATGAGGTGTAGCAGGATGGATGACCTGCGTCGCAGCACTTATCAAGTGGCTGCGATGGACAACCACTCGTGCATCGCAGTGACCGTCTGCGCCAAAGCATTGGCCATGGCCAAAGACGACAAAGCGACCGGCATAGCCATTTTCTGCGGTGCGCGATGTCTTGGCCGATGCCTTCTTGTTGTTGAAGAAAACACGCACCTCATAACTGTCGCCGATGTGGTCGACGCCCTCGAAAATCAGGTCGGCTCGCTTGATTTTTGCCCATTCATCCGCAGGCATGTCGAACTTCAGGGGATGCCGACTTACGCCCTTCTTTTCAGAGTCTTGGGGTGAACGATAGGTCTCGAATCCGAGCATGTCCAATCTCCTCAAGCAATCGCCATGACGGCATAGTCATAGCCGAGACGGTCAATATCCAGGACTTGCGCCACAGTCAGGGGAAAGGGTGCTAGAACGGTATTCATCAAATCAACAGGTGGGTTCGCACCTAGCAAGCTGTTCTGCCAGATGTACCAAAGACGATCGATCATGCAGTGGTGCGACCAGAAGATGGGGTCATAGGCGGCGGTCGGGACGATAGCCATGGCGCCGCCTACCCAGCCGTGGACGTCACCATGAACCTGTTCGAGGCTGGCATTGAAGGTCCCATAGGTCGGCTGAGTCATGACCGTATTGTCGATCGTCGACTGCCGGGGCAGTTCATCCGGGTCTTCCGGATCACGCAGCGTCCAAGGAGAACCGGTCGCAGCGATGACGCCCGGTGCTTGAGTTCGCACAAGATCGAGCAACTCCGAAGACCAGACGCCAGTCATGAGCCCACCTCCCGGACAGGCGCCGATTTCGGTAGCACGAAGAGGATTGAGCTCCGGCGCTGGCGGCTCGTCATTGTAGGATGGTGGTAGTCCGACCTGATGGGCATGATCGGACGCCCAATCCCACCAGGGCAAACCGATTTCCGCAAACTCTGCAATTCTGGGTGGCGTCTCCGAAAATCTTGGCCCCAGCCGCGTCTGCAGCGCTAGCTCGAAATAATAGAGATACGCGCGATGCCAAGGCAGGAACAAAGGCGATCCGTGCTCGCACCATACAGGCAATGCCAGTCCATGAAGTGCTGCGAACCAGTCAAAACCACGCTCGTCAGGGACCTGTTTGAGTTCGGTAAAGGCTTGCTTGAGCTTATCGAGAGCATCTAGGTCGCTCTCTATGGAGCGAATGCTAAGCCGAACGGCCATGGCAAATTCCAATCCTATTGTGAATATGACAACATTTAGACAAATGATCAGAACAGAATCAACGAAAAGTGTTGTTGGGAGGGGGGGGAAATTGCAACCTGAGTTGCTATTCAATCTTGAGCTACGAGTGTGAATCGATGTCTGTGGTTATCGTCAAAGGTCGCAACAAGTGGCAACTCGCGCTGCAACTTCTTCATCAGCCCTGCACCGACCCGGCGATGAGCTTCGGTGAGGTGATGGCGACGATCGTCATTGGACATGTCGAAAGTCAGATTAGTCTTATGTCGGTTTCTGGCACTCTCCGGGAACGAGCCTTGCGGCAGAAAAGGGGTGGTTTGCCGCCTCCCCGAGCGAATGCCAGCCGTAGGGTCCGGTTACCGGCGCATTCTCCGCGCTACGAGGCTGGTCGCTTCCTACCGTCGTTGAACCCAAAAGAGACGCTGGCGATGATGGCCATCGGGCCCTAAGCTGTCTCTTTCTTAGCTTCAGCAGAAATGCGACCGTCACGGCTGCGGCCATTATCGCGGGTTGGACGTCTTCGGCCATATTGTGCACTACGGCGACGCAGTCGAGCTGGATATGCTACGCAACCGGTTGCTATGTTCGCATTGCGGAGGCCGTATCATTCAGTGGTATCGCGGAGTTCCTCTTGATAGGAACCGCTCGTAGCCCGAGTGATAAATGCTTCCGATTTGAGGGCCTATCGCTTTGGAGTTGCATTCTACAGCTAGCTAATTGAAGACACACTCCATTACTACCTGCGCTCTCCCAGGCCCCGGCAAATGGCCGGTAAATATATTTCCGGGTAGACCCGAAAGTTCATACATCACCTGCTCCAATGCAGAGGGGCTGTCGATGAAACCAAGATCTCGTAGTGCACGGGCAGCAAAGCAATCAGCATTAACTTCAGAGTTTTGAGCTGGATGGAGCGCGTGATGACCACATTCGTGCGCAAACCACCATTGTTGAACAAGAGGTGAAAACTGAATTAGGACCTGAGGGTTGATGACAATAATTGGTCGGCCAAACTGATGAGTTGCGATGCCCACATTCGGGAGCGTGAAATCCTGGATGTACTCCACCGGCACTCCTTGAAAAGAGCGACACGGCAACGGGGACTCCAATTGAGCCACAGCTTTTTTGTTCGCTGAAACAAGAAACGTGACCAAGATGGCAACTAAACAGACGGAAACTTGCGATGAGAGCTTCATGCTGAGTACCTCACATGTGCTTCGTTGTGTTCGACCACTTCTTCAGCAGCGGCTGAATTGGGAGATTCCTAACTTAGCTTGCTCGACATATGCTCTAACTGCTGTTTCTGCGAGCGATGACAAGATCTCTTTCATCCGCACGAGTGCAGCTTCGGAGGCGCTACAATCGCCTATGTAAGCTTCCAAGATGGCTTGGCTTACTAAAACCCCAGCAGCACTGTTGAACCGGTTCACATTTTCCGACGCTAATAGCAGCGTCATCGCCTTCTCAGACTCGGCGCGAGCTTGACCGATATCTCGATATTTCCCGTCGGCGTAGAGTGCGCGGGAAAGCTGTTTTGCGGATTCGGCACGCAGCAGGTCGGTATCCGATTTCTCGGCCGCCAGTTTCGCTAACTCAACAGCACGTAATTGCCTGCCTAGGCCAACTGAATGTTCAGCAAAAAGGATTAGATCGCCAGGTTGTAGCTCTTGTAATACATCGTCGCCTAAGGCCTCTAAGTTGGATAACAGGTTCAGGATCTCGATGTTCACGATGCCTGAAAGTTCAGTTAGTTTCTTGTAGTCACCCTCAGACCTTACCTCCGCTAGCTTGAGCGACAATTCGCTCAGTTTGCGGGCGATCCCCTGAGCCTCTTGAACCTGGCGCTCTGTGTGCTCCAATTCTGAGCGAACCCTATCGTAAACGCCAATTCCACCGGAGATGATTGAAATAGCAACAGCTATTAAGCCTGCCCAAATTCCGAAACGGTGTGAGAATGAATTCTTCTCTTCTTCCAGTTCAACTTCGAGCTTGGAGACGCGTGAAATCAGTTCAACATAATCGGGTTTGGCCTCTATTGAGCTATCGGCTGCCGCAGCCTCGTTCAGATGTTCTTTTGACACTTCAAAACCCTCTATGAAATCGCCCTTAAAGAGAATACATACAAAAGTTGTAACATTAAAAGGCTTTCTTGAGCTGTCGATTAGGTCTCTGAGTTGAGCGTTCGCAAGCAAAAATTTTCGTGAAATATTGCGGTGTAAACTCCAATCCGCTGAGTGTGTGGTTAGCACATGGCTCGACTCCACTCACGCCAAGGCAAGGCCGGGCAACGGGTTCGCAGTTTCCGGGCCAGCGTTGGAGGATGCTCCCGCCTCAAGGGGAGGCGCTAATGCGATGCGAAGGTAGCATGAGGTTGAGTTTCTGAAGCGATTTGCAGCGGCAAAAGTTGGCACGAAATGTGAGAAACGTGAGGCTCTGCCTTAGGTTCAAAAACGGAATGGAAAGCAGCCACTCATAGGCAAGGTGATACAAACCCGACCACCTCAGCCTAGCTGCGCTGAAAGGGGATGTTTTCCATTTCCAAGAAATCGGTAGCGATCTTTTCGATGGCGGCGTCGCGATAGGTCCACCAGGGCTGTTCGATCCCTCGACGACGGATCATGTTCTTGAAACGGCGAAAGGCACCACTTCCCTTGATGGCGTCCAGAAGCTCTTGGCGAAGGGTGTCATCGTCGACGTTGGAACAAAACCGCTCCATGATCGCATATTCGTGGATGTCAAATTTGTCGGGCAGTTGGACGAAGTCATCCGATGCTTCAACCTCCTTGGCCTTGGCAACCACCTCGGCCTGCCAGTCAGGCCCGACATCATCGTCGTCATCATCATGAAGCGCGACGTCGTCTTCCGAGAACAAGACGATTTCGCCGGTTCGACGATTGACGTAGGCCATCCAGCCATCGACTGGTGCGTCCATGGCGTCGACGACATCCTGAAGTTTGACGGGTAGTGCCATGTTATTTCGCTGTCCCACCGATGAAGCCTGACAATAGTCAACCACGATCCACAGGTCGATCGGACCGGCAGGTTGACTATTGGTTCACTGGTCAACCTGGCTCGCGGATCTGATTGACAAGTCGGTTGACCAGTCTTCCTGGTGAGCTTCCTATATCGCGATCGATCACGTGGTGGTCCTCAGCTCTTTCTACATCTTTGCCATGGACAAGGGCAGCTTGGTATGAATTTGGCCCGACTTGGTATGGTTGGCCAACCAGGTTGTCCAGTCGTGGCAATGTGTTGTTTTGCGCATACCTGAGCCGACTTGCTGGCGGAAGACCGTTTCTATAACAGCCACATTTAACGTCCGCGATTCGGTGTTTAGACGACGAAATCGGCTTGATCAGGGCCGAACCACGAAAAAAAATTTCAGGATGACGGGTACTATCGAGACACGATCCCCTTTGGCTCACAACCCATTGAAAATCGGCATTTTTTGCAGCTGAAGCGATGTTTTGACGAGGAGCCAGCTAGGTTTTTGTTGCACAAAAAGCTGGGCCTTCGGCAAAAAAATTCGCTTTCGCGGGAAGGAATCGGCCCTTTGCTCCGTCTTATAGGGCGGAACTGCGTTTGCGGCACCCCCGACGGCCTTTGGCCTTGGGGGCAGTGAGACCAGACGGAGACGGCAACATGGCGAGAATTGGCCGCCCTCGAAAGAGTGAACGAGAACGCCGGAGCGATCATCTCAATGTCCGGCTGACGGTTATGGAACGGGCTGCATTGGATGCCGAAGCGAGGAGACTTGGTTTGCCGGTGTCGAGTTATGTCCGGCGATTGATCAGCAAGCGACGATCGATCGAGCCGAGCCGCGTACCAATGGTATCAGGTGCTGCGATTACGGCACTGAACCGGGTCGGCAATAATCTCAATCAGCTTGCCCGTCATGCCAATGCGAAGGGGGACCTTACACCGGTCTCGCAGCATCTGTATCGAGCATTGTCGAGGTTAGAGACGGCTATTGACGATTTGTTGGATTGCCCATCCTGATGGTGCCGAATGTCACTAAGGGTGGGACCAGCTTCAAAGGAGCGGCGGCCTACTACCTTCATGATAAGGACGCAGAGACGGCGGAGCGCGTTGCTTGGACCGAGACAGTGAACCTGATCACGTCAGATCCAGAGAAAGCGACCAGGGTGATGGCGGCAACCGCGATGGCGCAGAACGAACTCAAGATCGAGGCAGGCATCAAAGCGACAGGTCGCAAGCTGGAGAAGCCGGTCTATGTCTACAGCCTCTCCTGGCATCCCGGTGAGCAACCGGACAAGGCGACTATGTTCGAAGCTGCCAGGGAGAGCCTTAAAGCGCTCGGTGTCGAAGACCATCAAGCGCTGATCGTCTGCCACAATGACGAGCCCCATCCGCATGTGCATGTGATCGTCAACCGAGTGAGCATGGAGGACGGCCGGGCCGCCAATATGCGCGGCGATCATCTGAAGCTGTCGCGTTGGGCGGAGAGTTGGGAGAAGCGGCACGGCAAGATCTGGTGCGAAGCGCGAGTGCAGAACAACGAGTTGCGCGAGCAGGGAGAGTTCGTGCGCGGTAGCGCCAATGTCCCTCGGCCGGTGTTCGAGGCGATCCGTAATGGTACCAAAGCGCTCAACGACAACCGCGATGCCCGCAAGGCTGCGGCGGAGTTGAAGGCCGATCAGCAGCGGAAGGCAGCCGAGCTGATGGCGCAAGGCCGTGCCATGCATCAGCATTATCGCGACGAGCTTGCCGGCCTCGCCGCTGACTATCGTCGGGAGAAGGCGAAGATTGTCGAGGCAGGGAGGGAGGAGCGTAGGCAGTTGCGACAGCAGCTCAATGTCGAATTTCGCAAAGCCAAGGCCGCGCTGTTCGCCCAACAGCAGAAGGAATGGCAAACAGCGGCTTGGCGTGAGCGCTCACTGTTAGGACGGGCATGGAATGCCTATAAAGCGGGACGACGGGCGGAAAGCGCTGTAGGGCGGATCGGAAAGACGCTCTGGGTATCGGTTTCTACGACGTCCCGATTGGTGTCGCTTTGTCAGTATCAGAAGGAAGAACGACAGGCGATTCTGCAAGCGCAGAATGCCGAAGCGAGAATGTGCCAGGCAGAATTAAATGTCGAAATCGAACGTCGGCTCGATGACAACCACCAGCGCCAACTTGCTGCCTGCGCGAGCACGTATCGCCGATATCAAGCGGAAAAACGCGACTACGCCGGCAAGTGGGCCGAGCGCACCGAAGAACGGCGGGAAGCCTGGCGACAGTTCCGCGAAAGGTGGGAGCCTCTTGAGCGAAATCGCCGTCGCATAGAGCAGCAACAGGCCAATCTGAAAATGCTCCACGAGAAGCAGCGCGCAAACCTGAGGCAATTGAAGGAGCAAGAAGAACGAAGTGCCTCAAGGCAACCTGGTCGAGGGAGGAGCAGAAGTCGGGATGACGGTATGGAGCGATGAACCAGTTAACCGGAGCGATCGATTAGCAGCCAACGTCAAGTGGCCGCAGAAAGCAAAAAAACTCATTGGTTGAAATTCTTGTCTTAAAATGTATGTTCTCCAGCGAAACAAGTCCTGCTGGATAGGGCTTTGTGCGATGTTGGGTATCGATACCTGTTATGTCGATGAATGTGCTAAAATGGTCTCGATTCGTTGCGCCAGCCGTTGTCTTTTTTTTATTCTATAGCATTCTCGGAAAATTGACTGGTTTGTGGTCACCAATAGAAATGCCAAAATATGAAGAGGATTTTTACTCGATAACAATATTAATTATAGGCTTGCTATATTATATATTGCCAATAAGAGAGTTTTCTAATAGTTATTATTCGAAAAAAGTCAATAATAACATAGTAAATGAGTTTGTCAGAATTTCAGGAATTACGTGCAATGTAGATGACTTTGGGTGGAAAAAAATCAGAAGTATCTATTATTATATAATTGACAAAAACAAAACTTTGGAAAAGAAGGCAAGTAGAGCGCATTTTAACGGTCTGTTTTGGACTATTTTGGCTGATGTTTGCGCCTTTAGTGCAATATTTGGCGTCATATGTATGCTTCTATTTTATCTTGATATAGATGGTTCTCTTGTTTCATATTTTGTCTTTTTGTTGACATATGTTCTTTCGTTTCCCGCATCCTCGTTGATTACCGATCGCCATATCGAAATAGCTAATGAACAATTAGAAGTAATCGAAAATTTCGAACAAGAGAAAGTTAGAATGAAGATGGAAGAGGTTCTTGCAAGAAAAACTTCTTAAAGCCATTCGTCAAACAAGGGAGGCTCTTCAAGATAACGGCGGAGCACATTGGGTCCTTGGTTTTTCAGGTGGTAAAGATTCGACGGCTCTATTGAAGATTTTCGTTAGTGCGTTATCCGATGCAAATCAACGGCCCAAAAAGATAGATATCATATATTGCGACACTGGTGTGGAAAATCCGATACTGGATCGATATGTTAAGTCACTCTTTGGTAGATTAAGAAAGAATAATTTGATTTCTGATCTAGGTGTCAATTTTAATATTCTAAAGGCAGATGTTGAGAATCGCTTTTTTGTAAAGATTATCGGGAGGGGCTATCCGCCGCCGACGAATCACTTCCGTTGGTGTACGAAGAACTTGAGAATCAACCCAGTCACAAAATTCATCCGTGAAGCCGCTAAAGAAGATGCGATCGTCGTACTCGGCATGAGATCTTCAGAAAGCCATCAACGCGACCGCTCTCTGAGGCGGGCTGGCTTCTCAGTGTGGCAACGTCAGCGAGAAGGTGCTTCGTCTTACCGTATGTTTCTACCCATTATCGAATTCGATGTTGTTGATGTGTGGGATGCAATTTTTGCATTGGAGGTTCTAGAGCACTTCCGCGACAGATTGAATCATCTCTGTCTATCAAGATGTTACGTTCAGGCCTGATGTGTTTCTCTTCCAGCAAACAGAGTTGGGAGGGATCATGCCGCGAGCTTACTCGTTAGATTTACGCGAACGCCTGATCGAGGCTGTCGAAGCCGGCAGTTCGGCACGCGCCGCAGCTCGTCATCTTCAGGTGAGTGCATCGACGGCGGTCAAATGGGTGCAGCGCAAGCGCGAGACCGGCAGCGTCAATGCCAAGCCGATGCATGGTCATCCGCCGGCCAAGCTTTTGCCGCACAAAGATCGTCTTCTGCGGCTGGTGGCCGATGAACCGGATCTGACGCTCAAGCAGATTGGCGAACGCTTGGCGGCGGACGGCATTCACGTCAGCAAGAGCTGCCTGCATACTTTTCTTTGGCGAAACCGCATCCGTTTAAAAAAAGACCGCGCACGCCGCGGAACAGAATCGTCCGGACGTCAGGAGACGGCGTGAGGCCTGGCGGCGCGTTCAGCCTTGGATCGACCCGGATCGGCTGGTGTTCCTCGATGAAACTGGCTTCACCACGAAGATGACGAGGCTCTATGGTCGCTGTCCGATCGGCGAACGTCTGGTCAGCCCGGTTCCCCACGGCCACTGGAAAACGCTGACTTTCATTGCCGCCCTTCGGGTCGATGGCATCGACGCGCCCTGGATAATCGATGGTCCCATGGATGGTGTCGCGTTCCTCACCTATCTCCGTCATTGCCTGGCGCCGACGCTCAAGCACGGCGACATCGTGGTCATGGACAATCTGCCCGCCCACAAAGTCGCCGGCGTTCGTGACATTCTCCAAAAAGCCGGCGCCCAACTCTGCTACCTGCCACCCTACTCTCCGGACCTGAACCCGATCGAAAACGCGTTTGCCAAACTCAAAACCCTGATACGAAGCGCCGCCGCGCGCACCATCGACGGTTTGCAACAACAGATCGGCAAAACGCTCGACACCTTCTCCAAAACCGAGTGTGCAAACTACTTCAGGCATGCTGGATATGCGTAAACCTGACCAGGAAATGCTCTAGAAGAAATTGATTGTCAGAAACTAGCTGATCTATATCGAGGTGCTTCGGGGGAATGTCCAATAATTAAGAGCCCTCAAGCCCCGCCTTGCGGGTCGGGGCGTTTTGGGTGCTGGACGTGTACAGTTGTGCGTAAGGACCGATCTGCTCTTTCTCTCATTCGCGCAGGCCACACTGACTTGGCGCCTTATGTGAACTTTTGAGATTGGCTTTCGGAGATACGCAATGACTCAAAAAGACGTTGGCCAAATCGTAGAAACGGTAAAAAGGGTGCGGGGCCGTTCACGCTGTCAGCGCGCTCCGAGATACTCAGGAAGCTCGAAGATCTCGAACACTCTACTGGAACAATAATTCTGTCTAAGGCCGAACGCCTGGAGATCGCTCGGCTTTGGAAACTTGACGAAAGTATTGAGCCTTTTTAGGCCGCCGCCCCAAACAACCCCAGCAAGTATCGTTGGTATCGTTCCCCCGATTTGAACCTATCGCATCAACCCATCCGAAACAGCATCTGAACTATGCGTCGAGAACTGGGTTGCCGTGGTTGCGTGCCTACTGGATTAGGTACTGTTTACGATACAGTAGGTTTCCTCCCCTAACCAATTGAAATTCATGAATGTTCCCCTCCCACTTCTCTCCTGACCCCGCACCCTCAACGTGGAGGTTACGGGGGCAGAAGAGGGGGAGGAAACAAAAAAATGGAGAAATTGAGAATAGAAATATGAGGATATGGATAGGTAGAGAAGAATGAATAACCAAAAAATAGTGTATAATATAGCAGATGAAGAAATTGCATTGTGTTTTGAGCAAGTGAGAGTTCGGAGGCTGTACCCCTGGAAAAGGGCCGTTGAAGACTGATCGTCGACGATCGAAAATCAGTTGCTTAGAAAATCGGACAGCCGACTCGATCCGCCCTCACGAATCCAAAGACTCCTATCCAAGCAATCCAGAGCATCACTGCATCAAGACCACACCCTTTTGGTGGTGATGGCGGTCTGCCCATCTTCGCTTTGCTGCAGACCGGGAACCCTCCACCACCATCGATCTTGATCTAGCTCGCCGGCGCGGTGCCTCGTCTCGGTTGTTTGTGTGCAACCGAGTTTTCCAATGAAGGAAGAAGGCATCATGACGGATACACCGAGAATCTATGTCGCGGACCTGGTTGCTTACAAGCGAGAACGCTACGGGGGATTCGGATCGATGCAACCAAGAGATCCAGGCTAAGGTCCAAGCAATGCTAGCGGGATCGCCTGAACCGATTGCCGAGGAATGGCGCATTGATGATCACGAAGGCTTTGGCGGGATCCATCTCAGCAAGTGGGCGAGCTTCGAGGAGGTTCACGAGATTGCGCTACTGATCGAGGAACATGGTCCACTCGGTGCCGAACTCCTTTCTCATTGGTACCATGACGTCGACGAGGTCTGAACGTCTGTTCGATGACGGCTGCTATCTTGGTTTTTTCGACAGCGTTGCCGACTATGCCCAGGAGATCACCGAGGTTCCGGACCATCTGCAGCATTACGTGGACAGCGAGTCGATGGCGCGAGACATGGAGCTGAACGGCGATATCTTCATCAACGAGCTCGGTCACGAAGTCCATATCTTCATGAGCCATTGAGGCGATAACGGCTTCAGACTGGCAGCAAAGTTGCGGTGTCCGCGCAACCAAACCGTCCAAGTTGCGCAACCCTTTTGAAAAAAGTTTGGCCCCAAAAGGCAGGATTTCGAGGGCTCAGGACTCTTAAGTATAGGTGAATTGTATCGAGGGCCTCAAGCTACGCGTGACCGAGTGCTGTCGGCTGATGCTCCAATGAATCAACGGCCATGGATTCGTCACCATCCAGCAGGCCGCAACCTGGATGCAGGTCTATCGTCACCGACGATGCGGCCGACTGGGTTTGGTGTCCAAGGCCAGCTACCTCAGGCGGAAGCGTTTCGAGCATCTGAGGCCGCTCCTCCATTGGCTGACCGAAGAAGGCAGCGAGGTTGGGGGGCGAGAACAATCGACCGCGTTACCTGTCTGCACGACACCATGTTGGTCGATCTTGCCGAGATCCTGACCGCCAAAACCGGTGGCGAGTTCGTCCCGGAGCGTCGGTTGCGTGCCAAATTCAAGACCGAGATGACGAGTGGGCCGGTTCATCCTTACTGACGATCGGCGAAATGGCAGGCGACGATTCGATCTGTGACGACGTTTCTCAAGAGCGGGCGCTCGGTGTTGCAGCGTGCCTCGGCGCGTGGGCAGCGGGGGGCGAAATGGCAGCCGGGCGGCGGGGCGAGCGGGGAGGGGATTTCGCCCTGGATCGGCTGGAAGGTCACCAGTTCGTCGGCGTCCAGCACCAGCTTCGGCACGCTCGCCAGCAGCGCCTGGGTATAGGGATGCAGCGGCTCCTCGTAGATGTCCCCGACCTTCGCGACCTCGACGATGCGGCCGAGATACATGACGGCGACCCGGTCGCTCACATGGCGCACCACCGAGAGATCGTGGGAGATGAAGAGGCAGGTCAGGCCGAGATCCCGGCGGAGGTCTAAAAACAGATTGATCACCTGGGCCTGGATCGAGACGTCCAGAGAGGCCACCGGCTCGTCGCAGATCAGGAGATCCGGCTGCATCGCGAGTGCTCGGGCGATTGCGATCCGCTGGCGCTGGCCGCCGGAAAACTGGTGGGGATAACGATCGGTGAACGCGGCATCGAGGCCGACCCGCTCGAACCAGTCGCGGACATAGGCCGATGCGGCACCTTGCGCGATCAGGCCGTGAATGATCGGCCCTTCGGCCACCGCGTCGCCGACCTTCATGCGCGGATCGAGGGAGGCGAATGGATCTTGAAAGACGGTTTGCACACGGGTGGTCGCCTTCCTGCCGCCCTGCATCACCGGCTGGCCGTCGAGACGCACCTCGCCTTCGCTCGGCGGCAAGATGCCGGCGATGAGCCGTCCGAGCGTGCTCTTGCCACATCCGCTCTCGCCGACGATGCCAAGCGTCTCTCCGCTCGCGATTTCGAGGCTGACCCGGTCCAGGGCCTGGACCGGGCGGGTCTCGACCGCAGCACCTAGCTGCTTCGCCAGTCGCTCGCCTATCGAAAGCTCGGGCATAAACCGTTTGGAGGCGTTCTCGACGGTCAGGAATGGCCCGCCACTCATCGTGCCACCGCCTCCTCGCCCAACGGATGAAAACAGCGCCAGGTCCGCCCCGCCGTCACCGTCGCTCCCGGGTCAACGGTGCAGGCCGCACCTGCGTGCGGGCAGCGGGGCGCGAAGGGGCAACCTTGGGGGAGGGCCAGGAGGGAAGGGGTCGTGCCGGGGATCTGACGAAGCTCGGCGCCGGGGACGCTTGCGGCCGGCAGGGAGGCGAGCAGCCCAGCGGTATAAGGGTGGCACGGTGAACGGAGGACCAGGGCGGTCGGCCCCTCCTCGACGATCCGCCCGGCATACATCACCAGCAGTCTGGAGGCGACGCTGGAGACCGTGGCGAGATCGTGGCTGATCCAGATCATGGCCGCGCCGGTCTCCTTGGACAGCGCGCGCATCTCATGGAGGATCTGCGCCTGGATCGAGACATCGAGGGCCGTGGTCGGCTCGTCCGCGACGATCACGGCGGGTCGATGGAGGAGTGCGATCGCGATCGCCACTCGTTGACGCATGCCGCCGGAAAATTGGTGGGGGTAGGCGGAAAGGCGGGCACCCGCCTCCGGGATGCCCACCCGGGTGAGCACGTCGACGGCGCATGCTTTTTGCGCCTTGTTCGAGAGCCGTTCATGGGCGAGGAGGGCGAGGCCGATTTGCCGGCCGATGGTCAGCATCGGGTTCAGGGTGGTGCTCGGATCCTGAAAGATCATCGCTATTTTTCGCCCGCGACGCTGGCGTAGTTCGGGCTCGGTCATGCCGACCAGGTCTTCTCCGTCAAGCCTGATCGAACCTTTCACGATGCGTCCGGGTGGATCGACCAGGCCAAGTACGGAAAAACCGGTGACGCTCTTGCCGGAACCGCTCTCACCAACGAGACCGATGATCTCGCCAGCCGCCAGGCTGAACGAGACGCCGTCGACCGCCTTGACCACGCCTTGGCGCGTGAAGAAGTGGGTCGCGAGGTCCTGGACTTCGAGGACGGCGTCTGTCATCGCTTCAGTCTCGGATTGAACTGATCCCTGATCCGATCGCCGACGAGATTGACCGCGACGATCAGGATCACAAGCGCGATGCCTGGATAGATCGAGATCCAGTAGCGGCCGCTTATCATGTAGGGAAAACCGTTCGAGATGAGCATGCCGAGCGAGGGTTCGGTGATCGGCAGGCCGAGGCCGAGAAAGGAAAGGGTCGCCTCCAGCGATATGGAGTAGGCGATCTGAAGGGTCGCGACCACGATCAGCGGCGGCAGGCAGTTGGGCAGAAGATGACGGAAGATCACGCGCGCGCCGGAGAGCGGCGTCGCGAACGCCGCCTCGATATAGTCCTTGCCGCGCTCCGCCGTGGCAGCGCCAAAGGCGGTGCGCGCGAAATATGCATATTGAGCGCCGACCAGTGCTGCGATGAGCTGCGCCTTACCCTGCCCGAGGAGCGCCACCAGCACCAGGGCCAGCAGCACGGCAGGGAAGGAGAGCTGGAGATCGACCAGGCGCATGATCAGCGCCTCCACGCGCCCGCCCCGATAAGCGGCGAGAATGCCGAGGGTCGTACCGATGGCGAGCGCGATCACGCCGGCGGCGAGGCCGATCTGGATGGAGATGCGCAGGCCGTAGAGGATGGCCGAGAGGAGGTCCCGGCCTTGTGGATCGGTGCCGAGCAGATGGGTGTAGCCGCCGCTGCCGACGAAGCCCGGCTCGCGCCTGGCGTCGAGCAGGGACAGGTTGGCGAGATCGTAGGGATCCTGAAACGCGATCAGCGGTGCGAACAGGGCGGCCAACGCCATCACCATAACCACCAGGAGTGCGATGACGGCTATGCGGTCTTCGCGAAACTCGGACCAGAACCGGCCGAGCGGCGTCTCGGTGGTCGGGCTGGTGGATAAACCCGTCATCAGGCGGCGCGCCTGCGCAGGCGCGGATCGATCGCGGCGAAGATCAGATCGACCGTGAAATTGATGCTGACGAACAGAAAGGCGGTCAGGATCAGATAGGCGACCATCACCGGACGATCGAGATTAGTGATGCTGTCAATGATCAGCTTGCCCACGCCCGGCCAGGAGAAGATGGTCTCAGTGACCACGGCAAACGCGAGTGTCGATCCGAGTTCCAGGCCAAACACGGTGATGATCGGGATCGCGATCAGCTTGAGGACGTGGCGCCTGAGAATGGTGCTCTCGGCGATCCCTGCGGCGCGGGCGAACTTGATCGTGTCGGTCAGCATGATTTCGCGCGTACCGGCGCGCGCCAGGCGCACCATCATCGCGAATTTGAAGAGGGCGAGATTGGCGGCGGGCAGGGCGATGTGGGCGAGGCCGTTGAGCGTCAGGAAACTCCACTCGATGCCGAGCACGCTCACCGTCGCGCCGCGGCCGCCGGGCGGCAGCCAGCCTAGCCAGACGGCGAATGTCAGGATCAGGATCAGCCCGACCCAAAAGCTCGGCACGGAGAAGCCGAGAACCGAGATCGCCATGATCCCCTTCGAGAGCGCGCTGTCCGGCCGGTAGCCTGCGTAGACGCCGAGCGCCACGCCGAGCAAGGTCGCCACCATGACGGAGATCAGGACCAACTCGAGCGTCGCCGGTAGGCGGCCGAGGATCAGATCGAGTACCGGTATGTTGTAGATAAAGGAACGGCCAAAATCGCCCTGGAGCAGATTGCCGACGAAGATCGCATATTGCTCCCAGATCGGTCGATCCAGTCCGAAGCGCGCGATCACCTTTTCTCGGAGCTGCTGTGAGGCCTCGGGCGGGATGACGATGTCGATCGGATTGCCGATCGCATAGACGCCGACGAACACGATCACCGACATCACCGCCATGACCAGGAGCGCCTGCAGAAAACGCTGGATGATGAACCCTGTCATGACGGTTTGGCGTCGCCCCGGGCCGCCCGCTCATGTAGCCCGGGGCGCGCTCATCTCTAACCCTTCGGCTGGATGAAGTAGGCGAGGGTATCCTCGTCGAAACGCGGGTTGAAAGTGACCGACCCCGCTTTCGCCGCCCAGACAGTCTGAAGCTGAACGATCGAGATGTAGACCTTGTCCGCCATGGTCAGCGCCATCGCCTCTTCATAAAGCGCACGCCGCTTGTCGGCATCTAGAGTGGTGGCGCCCTCCTGCAGCAGCTTGTCGACCTCGGGGTTGGCGTAGTCCGTGCGGTTGAAGGCGCCGAGCTTCAGATCCGGTGCGGGCGAGTGGGCAAGAGAGCCGAGCGTATAGGACGCCTCGCCGGTGAGTGTGCCCCAGCCGTTCATGAACACCGAATATTCGCGTCTTGCCTGGGCTGGGAAGTACACCGTCTTGGCGAGCGCGTTGACGTTGGTCTTGATGCCGACCTGACTGAGCATCTGGCCCAGGCCCTGGCAGATGGCGCCGTCTCCGGGCAGGCGATCGTTGGTGCAGTAGAGATCGATCTCGAAACCGTCGGCATAACCGGCCTCTGCCAGAAGCGCCTTTGCCTTCTCCTGATCATGCACCGGCATGGGAATGCTCTCGTTGGAGCCGAAGAAGCCGGGCGGCA
Organism: Geminicoccaceae bacterium; assembly: GCA_965204405.1. Lineage (GTDB taxonomy): Bacteria > Pseudomonadota > Alphaproteobacteria > Geminicoccales > Geminicoccaceae > JANQPX01. Next base: position 732,234 of record CBDBEN010000004.1, on the reverse strand, counting down.
TCATCTGGTTGGCGGGCTTGCCCAGGCCTTCGAGCACGATCTGCACCATGGCTTCGCGGTCGATCGCATGGTCGATCGCCTGGCGTACCCGGATATCCTGAAGCGGATTGCTGTCGGCGCCGCGGATGCCGGGCGCGTCGTCGCGCTGATCGAGCTGGAGGTTCATGATGTAGACGCTGTCGCCGATGATCGTGTCGATGGACGAATCGTTGCCAAGCGCCAGATAGTCGATCGAGGAAACGTAGTTGATCACGTCAACTTGCCCGGCCTTGAGCGCGGCGAGCCTGGAGCTGTCGTTGGGCATCTCCTTTCGGATCACCTGCTCCCACGGAGCCGGGCCGCGCCAATAGTCGTCATAACGCTCCAGCACGAGATCGCCCTTCGGCTCCCAGGACGCAAGCTTGAACGGGCCGGTGCCGATGGCGGCCGGACCGCCGTTGAAGCCCTCGGTTGCAGTCTCCGGCGTTGAGTAGTCGGCGGCCGCCTGATGGGAAACGATGAACAGGCGGACAAAGTCGAAGGGAAGCGTCGCGGCCGGCCCGTTTGTCTTGATATGGAGCGTAAGCGGATCGACAATCTCGACGGATGCGACCCGGCGCACGTAGATCTCGGTGGTGGTCGGACCGGTGACCACGGGGATGCGCTCGATCGAGAATTTCACGTCCTCGGCGGTGAAATCGGAGCCGTCATGGAATTTGACGCCTTCGCGCAGCTTGAACTCCCAGGTGACGTCGTCGAGCGGGTCCCAGGAAACGGCGAGGCCCGGCTCCAGCTGGAGATCATCACCGGACCAGACCAGCGTGTCGTAGATGTGCTTGGCGGCTTCGGCATGGGGCCCGAGTGCCGAATAGTGGGGATCGAGCGACTCCGGTCCGCCGCGCACACCGACCGTGAGTGTCTGCGCCGATACCGCGGCGGCGGTGAGCGTTAGGCCTGCAGACAACGCTGCAGAGCATAAAAGGCGTGTGAAGCGCATGTGTTCAACCTCCCATGGTCACGTTTGAAATTGTTATCGTCGGCTCAGCTCGCGCTGCCCGATACATTTTGTTGAAAACTTGTCACATTTAAGGTGCTGGGTAATAGTTGAACCGTCAAGCTAGCGCTGCCGGCGCAATGGCCTTCGGGGAGAGTAGCCCGTCCCAGTATCGCGTCTTGCCGCCGGCAAGGGGGAACGATGAAACTTGCCGACATGAACTGGCGGGACGTCGAGGCCTATCTCGGGCGGGACGATCGCTGTGTACTGCCGGTTGGCTCGGTCGAGCAGCATGCGCAGCTTTCGCTTTGCGTCGACATGATCCTTGCCGAGAAGGTAGCGCTGGAAGCGGCCGAGCCGCTCGGCGTGCCGGTCTATCCGGTGATGCCCTATGGCCTCGCACCCTACTTCACCGCCTATCCCGGCACGGTATCGCTTCGCGTGGAGACCCTGCTCGCCGTGGTGCGCGACGTCATCGCTTCGATCCGGCGTACAGGCTTTCGTCGGGTGCTGATCGTCAACGGCCACGGCGGCAATGCGCCCGTCGGCGCGCTGGCCCAGGAGCTGATGGCGGAGCATGGCGACATGGCGATCAGATTCCACAATTGGTGGAGTGCTCCGAAAACCTTCGACCATGTCCAGAAGATCGATCCGGTCGCAAGCCATGCGAGCTGGATGGAGAACTTCCCCTGGACCCGGCTTGCCCACGCCGAGGCACCAGGCGGCCAAAAACCGATGGTCGACATGGAATTGATGCGCGCCTCGCCACCCGCCGCCACCCGGGCGATACTCGATGACGGCAATTTCGGCGGCGACTGGATCAAGGACGACGACACCATGCTCGCCCTTTGGCAGACCGGCGTCGAAGAAACCCGAGACGCCCTCATTTCTCTGCCACCGGCAGACGGTTGACCTGCGATGAGTTCCTCTTTCGAACCGATCGTGATTTGGGGGGCGGGGGCGATTGGCGGGGTGCTGGGCGCCTACTGGGCGCGGGCTGGGGTGGACGTGTTGCTGGTCGACATTGATGGGGAGCATGTGGCTGCATGCCGGGAGGGCATCGCGATCGAGGGGCCGGTTGAGGAGTTTTCGACGCCGGTTCGCGCGGTGACGCCCGACGAGATCACCGGCAAGTACCAAAAAACAGTGTTGGCGGTGAAGGCGCAGGCGACCGAGGCGGCGATGGCGGCACTGTTGCCGCATCTCGCCGATGACGGTTTCGTGCTGTCGGCGCAGAACGGCTTGAATGAACGCTTGATCGCGGCGATGGCCGGGCCTGCGCGCTGCATGGGAGCGTTCGTCAATTTTGGTGCGGACTGGCTGATGCCCGGACGCATTCTGTTCGGCAATCGTGGCGCTGTGGTGGTCGGCGAGATCGACGGCGTCATCGTTGAGCGCACCCGGGCGATGCATGACCTGCTCCGTCTATTCGAGCCGGATGCCGTCCTGAGCGATAACATCTGGGCCTATCTCTGGGGCAAGCTCGGCTACGGCGCGATGCTGTTCGCGACCGCCCTTACACAGGACAGCATGGCCGACAATTTCGCCGATCCCGCCCGCCGCCCGCTGCTGGCATCCCTCGCTCGAGAGGTCATGGCTGTGGCGGCGGCGGAAGGTGTAGCGCCAAGAGGCTTCAACGGCTTCGAGCCGGCCGCTTTCGCTCCCGAAGGCGACCCTGCCGCGGCTGCGGCTAGCCTTACGGCGCTTGCCGACTTCAATCGACAGACCGCCAAGACCCATTCCGGCATCTGGCGCGATCTTGCGGTGAGGAAGCGTCGGACTGAGGTCGATCCGCAGATCGGCATCATCGTGGAGATCGCAAAAGCCCACGGCATCGAAACACCGCACCTAGCTCGCCTGGTCGTGCTGATCCACGACATCGAAGACGGGCGGCGCGATCAGTCGGCGACAACCTTTCGGGCGCTGGATTCGTGAGCGGGGTGCTAGCTGGACGCACGGCTTTGGTGACTGGCGTGGTCGGTAGTATCGGGGCGGCAATCGCTGGGTCGCTGGCCGAGGCGGGTGCCACGGTCCTGGTCACCGATCAGCCGGGCACCGACTTCGAGAACGCAAAAAAAACACTGAACCTGCCAGGCATCGCTGCGGATCTCGGCGATCGATCGTCGGTCCTGGAATTGGCAGCATCGATCCGCACCGATCACGGCGATCCGGACATTCTGGTGAATGCCGCAGGCGGCGTGTGCGGCCAGGTGCATCAGCCGATCGACCAGGTGTCGGAAACCGATTGGCGTACAATCTTCGCCGCCAATGTCGACAGCGCATTTTTTCTCGCCCAGGCGCTGGCAGCGCCGATGCGCGAAAATGGCTTTGGCCGGATCGTCACCATCAGCTCCGGCGCCGGCCTTCGCCCCAGCCTCACCGGCATCCAGGCCTACACGGCGGCGAAGCACGCGCTGATCGGTCTGACCCGTCAGCTCTCGGCCGAGCTCGGTCCGCATGGCGTGACGGTCAATTCGATAGCGCCCGGTTTCATCCTCTCCAATCCGGCCACCCTGCGGCAATGGCAAAGCTACGGTGCCGAGGGGCAGATGCAGCTCCTCCAGCGCATTCACATGAGGCGCCTCGGACGACCTGAGGATATCGCGTCGGCGGCGCTGTTCCTGGTGGGCGATGCCGCCGGCTGGATCACCGGTCAGGTGATCGGCGTCGATGGCGGCACCACATGAGCGATCCGGTCCTCGCTCATTGCCTCGCTGAGAAGGACACCTTTCTCAGTCGGCTCGTCGCACTGATCCGAGAACCTTCGGTCAGCACCGACCTCTCCTTCGAGGCCGGCATGGAGGGCGCGCGTCGTTTGCTCGAGACACGTATGAAGGCGACAGGTTTCGAAGGGGTCCGACGGATCGATGCCGGCGGGCATCCCGCCCTCTACGCCGAGTGGCTTGGTGCTCCAGGGCGACCGACGTTTCTGGTCTACGGCCATTACGACGTGCAGCCGCCCGACCCGGTGGATCAATGGACCAGTCCACCCTTCGAACCGGCCGTCCGCGACGGCAGGCTCTACGGTCGGGGCGCTTCCGACGACAAGGGGCCGGCCAGCATCGCCATCGATGCCATGGCAGCGTTCCTGACGGTCGAGGGCGCCCTGCCGGTCAACGTCAAGGTTCTCATCGAGGGCGAGGAGGAAATCGGCAGCGCCTCCTTGCCCGACCTTCTCACCGGCCATCGTGATCTGCTCGAAGCTGACGCCGTGATTTCCGCCGATGGCGCGCGCTGGCGTCCTGATCTCGACACCGTCAATGTCGGCTGCCGTGGGACCGGGGGTCTCGAGATCACCCTCAGGACGGCGAAAAAGCCGCTTCACTCCGGACGCTACGGCGGCATCGTGCCGAACGCGCTCCATGAACTGGCGCAGCTGATCGCCGGGCTGCATGATCGGGACGGCCGGATCGCCGCCACCGGCTTCTATGACGGCGTCAAAGCGCCGACGGATGAGGAGCGCGCTGCGATCTCGGTGATACCGTTTGACGAGCCGTCCCTGTACGCCTCGCTTGAGACCGGGCCCAGGGGTGAGGCGGGCTTCAGCGCCCTGGAGCGCCTCTGGCTTCGCCCGACGCTCGACGTCAACGGCCTTTGGGGTGGTTACCAGGGGGCTGGCGACATGACGGTGATTCCGAACGAAGCACATGCGAAGATCACCATGCGCCTCGTTCCAGGTCAGGACCCTGTCCGTGTCCGTGCAGCGATCGAAGGCCATTTGCAGGCGTCCTGTGCGCCTGGCGTTTCGATCGAGATGAGCAGCAATCGCGGCTGGACGGCGGCCTACGAACTGCCCGCCGATCATCCGCTCCTGCTTGCCGCCGAACGGGCGCTTGCCGAACCGACTGGCAAGCCGCCGCTACGTGTCCGGATCGGCGCCAGCCTGCCGCTGACCGAGATCGTCAGGAGCACGCTCGGGATCGACACGGTTATGTTCTCTTTCGGGATCGCTGACGAAGACTTCCATGCGCCGAACGAGTTCTTCCGCCTGAGCTCGATCGACGAAGGTTTTCGCGGCTGGGTAACGCTACTCCGGCGGATCGGAGCGCAAACACCGGCTGACTATAGAGCGTTTCGCGGCGATGCCGGTCGCTAGTGTAAAGTCAGATCAGGTTGCATCACTTCGGCATCACTCAAGATTAACGCTTCCTTCACCATTTCGCCGATGATGCACGCCTTCGATCATTGGCAAAGCGTGCCGATCCTGACCTTATCGCATTCGTTGTCAGAACATCGGTCGACGGTCGCTGACCGTCATGGGATTGGCAAGCTATCCCGTCTCTATATCGATTACCGCCAGCAAATGGTTAGCCCAGGCTGTCATTGCGGAACGCTTCTTGGATGCATATGTCGCGCGATTGTAGACACCGGCAATGCCGGCTTTATGGCCACTGATATGGTTGACCACTGCTTCAATGATGTGGGGTTGAATGCCTGTTTTCGCCATGCCGGTCACGACTGTTCGTCGGAGATCATGAAGACGCCAGTTTTGAACGCCGGAACGAGTATCAAGTCGGGCTTTAGCTTTTGACCAGCCGGAGAAAGGGCCTTTGCCTACACCAAAGACGAGGTCGCGGTGGTCATGACGCTGCCTGGTTTGGAGAAGCGTCAGCGCTGGGTTCGAGAGCGGCACCTCATGGGCCTGTCGATTTTTCGATCGTTCAGCTGGGATTGACCAAAGCTCTTTTTCGACATCAAGTTCTTGCCATGTCATGCCGCCGACTTCTTCGCGGCGTTGTCCTGTTAGGATCAGCAGCCGAACAATGGTGCCAAAGTCGCCCAGGTCACCGGCGACCGTCCAGACCGCCCGAAGCTCATTATTCGACAAAACCCGATCACGAGTGATTTCCGCTGCTGGTGCAGCTGTTCCCGCGACTGGGTTGGCTTCAACAAAACCTTGCTGCATGGCCCAAACAAAGAAGCCATGCAAGGCTGCCCGTGCCCGGTTTCCCGACATCGGGTCCTGGTGCTTAACAATCTCGGCGAGACGTGCCGCGACATCTCGACGAGCTATTTGATGTAAGGGCAGGGAGTGTAACGGGGCCCAGCTCTTTTGGAGGTAGCGTTTGGTCTCGTGCTGCGTTTTGGGACGCTGGCGCATCTCGACATATTGTCCTACATAGGACTCGACGATGATACCGAGTGTTGTGTCTGACCTTGCTTGCTCTTCCCTGCGCTGGGTCAGGGTATCTTCACCGAGATTGGCTTTCGCCAGAATTCTCTTCGCCTTGGCTCTCGCCTGATCGGGTGTCACAAGGGCAGCATCACCAAGGGTATCACGTCGAACCTTCTTGCCGATACGATAGACGGCAACCCAGGATCGCTTGCCACTACTGCGTGCTCTCAGACCAAAGCCTGGCAGGTCCTTATCTTAGTAGATGATCTCTGCCTTGCCTTCGGGAACATCCAGCCCGGCTATTGTTGCTTTTGTCAGTCTTATCGGCTGCTCCGATTTTGTTTTGGGCAACACAGGGGCAACAACCTGGATGAACTCACTTGATCATATGAGGTCTTTTAAGACAAGGTGCATCAGATGGTTATTAGTATAATATACTGATATTAATAAAGAAATAGTGACCTATGATAGCTAGGGAGACCTACTGATATCACATTGAAGTAATATAATTTCTTCCTTTTAATCAGCGGGTTCCCGGTTCGAGTCCGGGCGCGCGTACCAATCTTTTCAATGGGTTAGATGCACTTTATATCATCGAGAGTTTTAGAGGGAACCGTGCTGGGCACCGTGTATGAAAGTTCTTTCGTTATGTTTGGTTATAGTTTTGAAGAGTTTTTTTGTTCAGCCTGCCCTTATTAGGTCATACAGCGCTTCAACAAGCGGACGAGCAAAACGATCGTGCGCCCGTGAGGATTTGCTGAGGCCAATGGCTTTCAGAAGGCCCGATAAACGATGAGTTTTATGGAGAATTGAGTGTGAGAGGGCTTTGTCTCCCGCACAAAGCCGTTCTCACAACCCAAACTTGTTCGGTAGCAGCTCGTCGCCCTTGAATCGAAACCAACAGAGGGCTTGGAGCATCATGATCAACCTTTGTCGACCGGCCCTGTCTCCACTCTTTTTGCCATGAGATAGGCATCTAGATCGGTATGTGCGTACCGTACCAAGCGGCCGAACTTGGCGAACGCCGGACCGATACGTCGAGCAAGCAGATTTTGCAGATGCTGAGTTGTGCATCCCAGATATCGAGCTGCCTCATCCGGCGACATCCATGTTGGCAAGGCTGTAACGCTGCCGTGCTGTTTGATAGCTTGCTCGATGGCGTCAGCGATTAGCGTTCGAAGTTTTTTTGGCATGGTCGGCTATCCGATAGTGAACATAAACGGTCTGCTAGTCCGTTGGGTGAAATGTGGAGGCCGAATAAGACAGATGAGAAGAGTTCTGAAGTGTGTTTGATCAGATTTGGTCGGCCTCTTGATTCTGTTTCTCCATCTGGAAAATATCTAGACATTGGGTGAATAGAAGATGGAGAGGGCTTATCTATGACGGTTTTTTCAGCAGCATCGTCTGACATATCTTGATCCCCAAAATTGAGTTGATCGGTCCATATTACCCGCCATCGTCAAAAGTTACTGGTCGGGGCGATACCCGAAATCGGGCATGGCGCGGACCAGTTCTGTGTTTAATGGTGTGATTTTAAAGCTTGTTCGCTGAATGTTCTTCTTGGGATGATCGTTTCCAGCTAGAATTCCGGCATCAAAAAAGGGAGGAAGCATGTCCGGTATACTGGAGTTCAGGACGCAGTTTGGTGACGAGCAGCAGCGCATTGACTATCTGGCAGAGCTGCTTTGACCTGAAGGTTTTCTCTGTGTGGCGTGTTGCAGTAGCCAAGCGTGGCCGGTTGAAGTCGCGGCCTCGTTCTTTCAATGCACCGCCCGTGCTCATCAGGAAGCAGTGACGCCAGAGACGATCTTCCATCGGACGGGGACAGCCTTGCCGAAGTGGTTTCTTGCAGCCTAACTCATGGGACGTGACAAGCCAGGGGTTCTAGCGAGATTCCTCGAACGGGACTCGAGGTCGCCCGTCAGACAGCCTGGTCTATCCTCCACAAACTGCGTCATGGACTGGGCGAAGACCTCGCACAGCTATTTTGTGGTTATCTGGAAGCTTACGAAAGTTATGTCGGCGGCCGAGGTGACCCCAAAACCTCGGGCGCAGGGCCAGCATCCCAACAGAAGCCTGGTTGTGCTTGTGGTCGAAAAGAAACCGGCGCCCAAGAACGAAAATGGCCAGCGTAACCATGCCGCTGCAGCGGTGGCGCGGAGTCTACGCCGGCAACGCTCGGATCGCCGTGCTGCCTGCAGCCAGCGCTTCCGAACTGGGCAGCTTCCTGAAGACAATGTGGCAGCAAAATCGCATCTAATGACCGATGGATTTGCCGGCTATCAGGGTAGGAAGGCGGCGCTTGGTGAGCATCTCAAGCACACACCCGTCAGGGGGGGGAGGTGCCAATGCCGCCGAGTTCTTTCCGATCGCCGATGCCTTGTTCAGCATGATCAAAGCATGGCCCGTCGGCACCTGCCACGGCGTCTCCGCCAAGCATCTGTTGCGCTATCTGTACAAATTGACCTATCGCTTCAGCCGCGGCAATCTGGCTCAGGGCATCGACCGGTATCTGATCCACCGTGCGGTCGAGTGCACCACCATCTTTTACAACCGAGTGCGCAAAAAAATTCGATACTTTCGATGTCAAGTTCTCCAACCTGCTTTGGCTGGATAGGGAGAATAAGGCTGATAAATTTTGTGAGGTCTCGTCGGTATTTTTGTTATGTTTTTTTAAAGTGAAAGAAAATAGCATAAATTTCAAGTATAAAATTTATCAAAATGACTTTGAAGATAAAAACATAAAGTATTGTCGATATTCAATATTATATAAGTTAGGGCATGATAACATCTTTTATCAACCGTAGCCATTTTTTTGTGTTTTTGCCTCTCTTACATCACGATCTCTGTTGAAAGTTTTTTGTTGATTTGCTTTGTTATCTCATCATGCTGGACACCCCCGAAACCCTCCATTGGCAGGCGCTGATCCGGCCGCATGGCAGCGCCGAACGGGCCCTCGGCAAGCTGGCTTTTGCCCTGGAAAGCAGTCCGCTGCACGGCACCTGGCTGTGGCGCGAGATCGCGCGCGCTGCGGTTACGATCGCCCAGGCGCAGGGCTATAAGGTCAGCAGCGAGCAGCTGAGAAGGGCGCTGATCGGCCTGGCGCTGGCGCGCACCGACCAGACGCCCGGGCTTGGTGCCGCCAAGCGGATCTTCCTCGAGGCCGAGCCGCTGTTCCGGCAGCACCAATCCACCGACTCGTCTGAGGTGCTCTGGCCGCGCTTTTGGCAAGATCAGTCGGCCGCGGCCGGTGGCGATGACGGTGGCGAGCCGCCACGGTCCGGCAGCGGCGCGCTGATCGACAGCGACGCGCTGCCCGGTGGCGGTGATGGGGCAGGGGAGGTGGCGTGGCCACGGCAGGGGGATCAGCTCTTGGCCCTGGTGCGCGAGCTCGCAGGCTTTGCCCATGACGGCCGTCGCCCAGCCTTGATCAATCTCCTGGTGGACCTGCGCGGCCATGCCAAGGCGAGACGCCTGCCGGCCGCTTTGGTGCGGCTTGCCTTGCCGCTGGCGATCAAGGAGGTGGGGCTGCTGCCGAAAGCAGCGCCTGGCCTGCTCGGCGGTCGCCGTCTGCCGCTCGGCATGAGTGCTGGCTCGGCCGAGGCCAAGCCTTTGACCCCGTGGCTGGTGCTAGCACTCGAGGCGCTCGCCAAGGAAGCCGAGCAGGCGCAAAAGCGCCTGGCGGAGCTCACCCGCCAGCATCGCGCCTGGCATGGGGCGTTGATGGGGGAAGGGCTGCGCAAGCATGCGCGTGCGCCCGCCGCCCTCGATCTGCTGGCGGCAACGCCGGTGCTCAGCATCGGCCTGGTGGCGCGCCATCTCGGCTGCAGCCATGTGGCCGCCGGCCAGATCGTCGCCAGGCTTGCCGGCCTCGGCATTCTGATCGAGGCGGCCTCACGCGCGCGCCACAAGATCTATGTCGCCGGCGACCTGCCGGGCAGAGACCGGGACGAGGCGGATCCGGACGCGCCGCTGGCGCTGAGCGCGCCGCCGCCTTCGGTCGATGTGGACGGGATCGGCGCGACCCTGGATGGTCTTTATGCCGATCTGGAGCGGCTGAACGAGCGCGCCCGGGATCGGACGGAGGGTGGTGGTGCGACCACCAGAGGGGACTAGGGGTATGGCAGAAACGAACGAGTCTTTTAGGATGCCCGGAACATGGCTGTATGTCGTCAATCGGGGCGAGGGCAGGGGAACCAATTGATGTGGTCTGACCACTAGCATGCCGATCAAACCAGAGCTTCAGGGGTTCTACCCGATTGATTGGGAGCAGCTCAGCAAGGAGATCCGGTTCAAGCGCGCCAGGGGGCGGTGCGAGCACTGCGGCCGGCCCCATGGCCAGGTGATCTCCCATCTGGGCGACGGCCGCTGGTTCGATGCCGAGCAGGAGACCTGGCGCGACGGGCAGGGGAGGGCGATCGACTGGCTGGATTATCGTGACTATCGGGGGGTGCTCAAGCAGACCAAGGTGATCCTGGCAACTGCGCATCTGGATCACAATCCGGGCAATAACCGGCCGCGAAACCTAAATGCACTCTGCCAGCGCTGCCATCTCGGTCATGATCGGAACGAGCATCGCCGGCAGACCAGGATCACCATCCTGGAACGGCGGGCGAGCGGTGACCTGTTCACCGGGCCGTACAAGCGATGGTAGCCCAGTATGCTCAGGCCGTCGTCACGACCTAGATAAGTGGCCTCTTTTCCCACAGCCGTGATCGAATAACCGCCGGAGCATACTGGCCTATATCCCCCGCCCGGCGAACCCCATCCCCTGATCTGTTAACCTCTTCTCCAACGTCCGGCGCTTTCTGCCTGGACCATGTCAGCAACAGCAGTTTGCGCAGGAGAGTGTCTGATGGGTTTTGGCAAATGGATCTTCGGCACGCGTTCGAATGACATTCTGGCCGGCAGCGCCGGCAATGATTTCATCCTCGGCTTGAAGGGGGATGACCAGATTGAAGGTGGGGCTGGCAAAGATAAGCTGTTTGGTGGATCAGGCGATGATCAGATCGACGGCGGTGCCGGCAATGACCTGCTGTCCGGTGGCAAAGGCGACGACATCCTGCAGGGTGGCAGCGGCAGTGATCTCCTTCTCGGTGGCCGTGGTGAGGATCGGCTGGTGTTCGTCGCCGAGGACAATGTTGGCAGCTACGACTATTACAATGGCGGGCGCGACACCGACACGCTGGAGCTGGTGCTGACCGCAGCCGAGGCGAATGATCCGGCCATTCAGGCGGATATTGCCGCCTTTCAGGCGCATCTGGCCGGCATTCAGAGCGGCAGCATTCGCGCCCACAAGGCCTTCACCTTCAGCTCTCTTGGCTTAACCGTAAAGAATATCGAGCAGCTGGTGATCACCCAGACCGGCAATCAAGCACCGGTCGCCGTTGATGATGCAGCAACCACCAACGAGGATACCGCGGTTACGGTGAGCTTGCTCGGCAATGACAACGATCCGGATGGCGATACCCTGACCGTTACAGCAGTCACCCAGGGCACCAATGGTTCGGTCGTGTTGAACCCTGACGGTACAGCAACCTACACGCCGAATGCCAACTTCAACGGCTCCGATAGCTTCAGCTACACGATCGGCGACGGCAATGGCGGCACCGCGACCGCGACGGCCACGGTGACTGTCGCTCCAGTGAATGACGCGCCGGTCGCCGTCGATGATGCCGCGACCACCAATGAGGACACGGCGGTTACCGTCACGTTGCTCGGCAACGACACTGATCCAGATGGTGATACCCTAACGGTCACGGCAGTGACCCAGGGCGCCAACGGTTCCGTGGTGCTGAACCCCGACGGTACGGCGACCTACACACCCAATGCCAATTTCAATGGCTCCGATAGCTTCAGCTACACCATCTCGGACGGTAATGGTGGCACGGCCACAGCCACGGCCAGTGTCACTGTCGCCCCAGTGAATGACGCACCGTTGGCGGTGGATGATGCAGCAACCACCAACGAGGATACCGCGGTCATCGTCACGCTGCTCGGCAACGATAGCGATCCCGACGGTGACACCCTGACCGTCACGGCCGTCACTCAGGGCGCCAATGGTTCGGTGGTCCTGAACCTGGATGGCACGGCGACCTACACACCCAACGCCAACTTCAACGGCTCCGATAGCTTCAGCTACACCATCAGCGATGGCAATGGCGGCACGGCGACGGCGACCGCCACGGTCACGGTGGCTCCGGTCAATGATGCGCCTGTTGCGGTTGATGATATCGCGACCACCAATGAGGACACCGCGGTCATCGTCACGTTGCTCGGCAATGACAGCGATCCCGACGGTGATACCCTGACCGTCACGGCAGTCACCCAGGGTGCCAACGGGGCGGTGGTGCTGAACCTGGATGGCACGGCGACGTACACACCCAACGCCAATTTCAACGGCACGGACACGTTCAGTTACACGATCAGTGATGGCAATGGCGGCACCGCGACCGCGACCGCCACGGTCACGATCGGCGCGGTGAATGACGCGCCGGTCGCCGTGGACGATGCCGCGACTACCAATGAGGACACGGCGGTCACCGTCACCCTGCTCGGCAATGATAGCGATCCCGACGGTGATACCCTGACGGTCACGGCAGTCACCCAGGGTGCCAACGGGGCGGTGGTGCTGAACCTGGATGGCACCGCGACGTACACGCCCAACGCCAACTTCAACGGCACGGACACGTTCAGCTACACCATCAGCGATGGCAATGGCGGCACGGCGACGGCGACCGCCACGGTCACGGTGGCTCCGGTCAATGATGCGCCTGTTGCGGTTGATGATATCGCGACCACCAATGAGGACACCGCGGTCATCGTCACGTTGCTCGGCAATGACAGCGATCCCGACGGTGATACCCTGACCGTCACGGCAGTAACCCAGGGCACCAACGGGGCGGTGGTGCTGAACCTGGATGGCACCGCGACCTACGCGCCGAATGCCAACTTCAATGGCACGGACACGTTCAGTTACACCATCAGCGACGGCAATGGTGGCACAGCCACGGCCACGGCTACCGTGACGATCGGTGCGGTCAATGATGCGCCGGTCGCCGTGGAAGATGCCGCAACCACCAATGAGGACACCGCGGTTACAATCACGCTGCTTGGCAACGACAGCGATCCGGACGGTGATACCCTGACGGTCACGGCAGTCACCCAGGGCGCCAACGGTTCGGTTGTCCTGAACCTGGATGGCACGGCGACCTACACGCCGAATGCCAATTTCAACGGCTCCGATAGCTTCAGCTACACCATCAGCGATGGCAATGGCGGCACGGCGACGGCGACCGCCACGGTCACGGTGGCTCCAGTGAATGACGCACCAGTGGCGGTCGACGATGGCGCGACCACCAACGAGGACACGGCAGTCACCGTCACCCTGCTCGGCAACGACAGCGATCCCGACGGCGACACCCTGACCGTCACGGCAGTCACCCAGGGGGCCAATGGCACGGTGGTGCTGAACGTGGATGGCACGGCGACCTATACGCCGAATGCCAATTTCAACGGTTCCGATAGCTTCAGCTACACCATCAGCGATGGCAATGGCGGCACGGCCACAGCGACCGCCAGTGTCACTGTCGGCCCAGTGAATGACACACCGCTTGCGGTCGACGATGCCACGGCCACCAATGAGGACACGGCAGTCACCGTCACGCTGCTCGGCAACGATAGTGATCCCGACGGTGATACCCTGACGGTCACGGCAGTCACCCAGGGCGCCAACGGGACGGTGGTGTTGAACCTGGATGGCACGGCGACCTACACACCCAACGCCAATTTCAATGGAACGGACACGTTCAGCTACACCATCAGCGATGGCAATGGCGGCACGGCCACAGCCACGGCCACAGTCACGGTTGGGGCTGTGAATGACGCACCAGTGGCGGTTGACGATGCCGCGACTACCAATGAGGACACCGTGGTTACGGTCACGCTGCTCGGCAACGACAGCGATCCGGATGGTGATACCCTGACGGTCACGGCAGTCACCCAGGGCGCCAATGGTTCGGTGGTGCTGAACCTGGATGGCACCGCGACCTACACACCCAACGCTAATTTCAACGGTTCCGATAGCTTCAGCTACACCATCTCGGACGGCAATGGCGGTACAGCCACGGCCACGGCTACCGTGACGATCGGTGCGGTCAACGATGCGCCAGTTGCGGTTGATGATGCCGCGACTACCAATGAGGATACCGCGGTCATCGTCACGCTTCTCGGCAACGACAGCGATCCAGACGGCGATACCCTGACCGTGACCGCAGTGACCCAGGGGGCCAACGGGACGGTGGTGCTGAACCCTGACGGTACGGCGAGCTACACACCCAACGCCAATTTCAATGGCACGGACACGTTCAGCTACACCATCAGCGACGGCAACGGCGGCACGGCGACGGCGACCGCCACGGTCACGATCGGTGCGGTCAACGATGTGCCGGTTGCGGTTGATGATGTCGCAACCACTAATGAGGATACCGCAGTCACCGTCACCCTGCTCGGCAATGACAGCGATCCCGACGGTGACACGCTGACGGTCACGGCCGTCACCCAGGGTGCCAACGGGACGGTGGTGCTGAACATGGATGGCACGGCGACCTACACGCCGAATGCCAATTTCAACGGCTCCGATAGCTTCAGCTACACCATCAGCGATGGCAATGGCGGCACGGCGACGGCGACCGCCAGTGTCACTGTCGCTCCAGTGAATGATGCGCCGGTTACGGTTGATGATGTCGCAACCACCAATGAGGATACCGCGGTTACGGTCACGTTGCTCGGCAACGACAGCGATCCGGATGGCGATACCCTGACCGTGACCGCAGTGACTCAGGGCACCAACGGGGCGGTGGTGCTGAACCCCGACGGTACGGCGACCTACACACCCAATGCCAATTTCAATGGCTCCGATAGCTTCAGCTACACCATCTCGGACGGTAATGGTGGCACGGCCACAGCCACGGCCAGTGTCACTGTCGCCCCAGTGAATGACGCACCGTTGGCGGTGGATGATGCAGCAACCACCAATGAGGATACGGCGGTCATCGTCACGCTGCTCGGTAACGACAGCGATCCCGACGGTGACACGCTGACGGTCACGGCCGTCACCCAGGGTGCCAACGGGACGGTGGTGCTGAACATGGATGGCACGGCGACCTACACGCCGAATGCCAATTTCAACGGCTCCGATAGCTTCAGCTACACCATCAGCGATGGCAATGGCGGCACGGCGACGGCGACCGCCAGTGTCACTGTCGCTCCAGTGAATGATGCGCCGGTTACGGTTGATGATGTCGCAACCACCAATGAGGATACCGCGGTTACGGTCACGTTGCTCGGCAACGACAGCGATCCGGATGGCGATACCCTGACCGTGACCGCAGTGACTCAGGGCACCAACGGGACGGTTGTCCTGAACCTGGATGGCACCGCGACGTATACGCCGAATGCCAACTTCAACGGCTCCGATAGCTTCAGCTACACCATCTCGGACGGCAATGGCGGTACAGCCACGGCCACGGCTACCGTCACGGTTGGTGCGGTCAACGATGCGCCGGTTGCGGTTGACGATATCTCGACCACCAATGAGGATACGGCGGTCATCGTCACGCTGCTCGGTAACGACAGCGATCCAGACGGTGATACCCTGACCGTCACTTCAGTGACCCAGGGCACCAACGGGGCGGTGGTGCTGAACCTGGATGGCACCGCGACCTACGCGCCGAATGCCAACTTCAATGGCACGGATACGTTCAGCTACACCATCTCGGACGGCAATGGCGGCACGGCCACAGCGACAGCCACAGTCACGGTGGCTCCAGTGAATGACGCACCGGTTGCGGTTGATGATGCCGCGACCACCAATGAGGATACCGCGGTTACGGTCACGTTGCTCGGCAACGACAGCGATCCGGATGGTGATACCCTGACGGTCACGGCAGTCACCCAGGGCGTCAATGGTTCGGTGGTTCTGAACCCGGATGGCACGGCGACCTACACGCCGAATGCCAATTTCAATGGCACGGACACGTTCAGCTACACGATCTCGGACGGCAATGGCGGTACGGCAACCGCGACCGTCAATGTCACGGTTGGCGCCGTGAACGATCCGCCCGATGCCGTCGATGATACCATTGGCAACGGGACGGTGAGTGAATTTCTCGTCAACGAACTCACAAATAACGCGCAGTTCGAACCCAGCATCACGGCGCTTTCCAATGGTGATTTCGTCGTCACATGGGTCTCGGGCGATCCCCAGCAGGGCGACACAAGTAACAATGGCGTCAAGGCCCGCATCTTTGATGCCACCGGCAATCAGATCGTCAATGAATTCCTCGTGAATGAACTCACAAATAGCGCCCAAACCCAACCCAATACCACGGCTCTTTCCAATGGCGGTTTCGTCGTCACATGGACCTCGCAAGACCCTCAGCAGGGCGATACGAGTAGCTTTGGCGTCAAGGCTCGGATCTTCGATGCCACGGGCAATGAGGTCGTCAGTGAATTCCTGGTCAACGAAATTACAAATAACTTCCAAATCCAGCCAAGCATCACAGCGCTTTCCAATGGCGGTTTCGTCGTCACGTGGACCTCAGGCGATCTCCAGGATGATACGAGCTCCTTTAGCGTCAAGGCCCGGATCTTTGATGCTGCGGGCAACGAGGTTGCCAACGAATTCCTCGTGAATGAACTCACAAATAATAACCAACATGAACCCAGCATCGCAGCGCTGGCTAACGGTGGATTCATCATCACATGGCGATCGAACGACCCTCAGCAAGGTGATACGAGCTCTAACGGCATCAAGGCTCGGATCTTCGATGCCACGGGCAATGAGGTTGTCAGTGAATTCCTGGTCAACGAAATTACAGATAACTCCCAGATCCAGCCGAGCGTCACGGCGCTTTCCAGTGGCGGTTTCGTCGTCACATGGACCTCAAGCGATCTCCAGGACGATACGAGCAGCTTTGGCGTCAAAGCCCGGATCTTCGATGCCGCGGGCAATGAGGTCGTCAGCGAATTCCTCGTCAATGAGTTCACAAATATCAACCAGACACAGTCCAGCATCACGGCGCTTTCCAATGGCGGTTTCGTCGTCGCATGGACTTCGCAAGATCCCCAGCAGGGCGATACGAGTAGCGCCGGCATCAAGGCCCGCGTCTTTGACGCTGCTGGTAATGATGTCGTCAGTGAATTTCTCGTGAATGAATTTGCGAATGATAACCAGGTTGAACCCAGCATCACAGCGCTTTCCAATGGCGGTTTCGTCGTCACATGGCGGTCTGACGACCCTCAGCAAGGCGACACGAGCGGTTCCGGCATCAAGGCGCGCATCTTCGATGCCAACGGCGTGCCGCAGAATGTCGGTGAGGTTACCGAGGATGGCGTGACCACCATCCAGCCGAGCGCCCTCCTAGCCAATGACAGCGATCCGGACGGTGATGCGATCATCATATCCGCGGTTTCGGGCACGAGCACGGAGGGGGCAACGGTCACGCTCAGTGGTGACGGCACCATCGGCTATGACCCGACAGCATCCGCGACACTCGATGCCCTGGCCGCTGGCGAGACCGGGAATGATACCTTCACCTACACGATCTCGGACGGCAATGGCGGCACGGATACGGCTGATGTGACGGTGATTGTCACCGGCGTCAATGATGCACCGACGCTGGCGGGCGGTGCTGTCGCTGCGGTCGAGGACGGGCCGGCGGTCGGTGTCGATCTTGCGGTGCTCGGCGCGGATGTCGACAGCGATGATGACGGCACGAGCTTGACCTATGCGATTGTGACCGGGCCGGCCGAGGGCTCGGCCAGCATCGCCGGGACCACCCTGACCTTTGATCCTGGTACGGCATTCCAGGATCTCGCGGTTAGCGAGACACGCGATGTGATGGTGCAGGTTCAGGCGACCGACAGCCATGGCGCTGTCTCCGGCACGACCGACATCACCGTCACCATCACCGGCACCAATGACGTCCCGGTGGTGACCGCGATCGATGCAGGCACGGTAGGTGAGGATGATCCTGCCGTGACGATCGATCTGCTCAATGGCCAAATCGATCCTGACACCAGCGATGTTCTCTCGGCCGTCACCATCACCGCGACCGACAGCGGTGGCAATCCGGTGACCTTCACCGACAATGGCGATGGCACCATCTTGATCGATCCCGGCCAGTTCGATGCACTGAATAACGGTGAGAGCGAGACGGTCACGGTCAGCTACGGTGTTTCGGACGGTATCGCCATCACACCCAACACCGCGACGCTGGTGATCGATGGGTCAACGGACAATTTGCCGCCCGATGCCGTCGATGATGCCATTGGCAACGCGACGGTGAGCGAGTTCCTGGTCAATGAGTTCACCAATGACAATCAAGTCAGCCCCAGCATCACGGCGCTATCGAATGGCGGCTTCGTGGTGACATGGCACTCCAACGATCCCCAGCAGGGGGACACGAGCGGTTCCGGGATCAAGGCGCGCATCTTCGATGCTGCTGGCAATGAGGTGGTGAGCGAGTTCCTGGTCAACCAGCTCACCAACGGCGGTCAATCCCTCCCTAGCATCACGGCGCTATCGAATGGCGGCTTCGTGGTGACATGGACGTCCAACGATCCCCAGCAGGGTGACACGAGCCTTTCCGGTATCAAGGCGCGCATCTTCGATGCCGCTGGCAACGAGGTGGTGAGCGAGTTCCTGGTCAATGAGTTTACCAACAGCGGTCAAAACGAACCCAGCATCACGGCGCTATCGAATGGCGGCTTCGTGGTGACATGGCAGTCTTTTGATGGCCAGCAGGGTGACACGAGCCTTTCCGGTATCAAGGCGCGCATCTTCGATGCCAATGGCAACGAGGTGGTGAGCGAGTTCCTGGTCAATGAGTTCACCAATGACTTTCAATTAAACCCCAGCATCACGGCGCTATCGAATGGCGGCTTCGTGGTGACATGGCACTCCGACGATCCCCAGCAGGGTGACACGAGCAGTTTGGGGGTCAAGGCGCGCATCTTCGATGAAGCTGGCAATGAGGTGGTGAGCGAATTCCTCGTCAATGAGTTCGCCAACGACGATCAATTCGAGCCCAGCATCACGGCGTTGTCGAATGGCGGCTTCGTGGTGACATGGACCTCCAACGATCTTCAGCAGAGTGACCTGAGCGGTTCCGGTATCAAGGCGCGCATCTTCGATGCCGCTGGCAGCGAGGTGGTGAGCGAATTCCTGGTCAATGAGTTCACCAACGACAATCAAGTCGAACCCAGCATCACGGCGCTATCAAATGGCGGCTTCGTGGTGACATGGCGGTCCAACGATCCCCAGCAGGGTGACACGAGCAGTTCCGGTATCAAGGCGCGCATCTTCGATGCCGCTGGCAACGAGGTGGTGAGCGAGTTCCTGGTCAATGAGTTCACCAACAGTGCACAATTCACCCCCAGCATCACGGCGCTATCGAATGGCGGCTTCGTGGTGACATGGCGGTCCCAGGATCCCCAGCAGGGTGACACGAGCGGTTCCGGGATCAAGGCGCGCATCTTCGATGCCAACGGCATGCCGCAGACTGTTGGTGAGATCACCGAGGACGCCGTCTCTATCATCCAGCCGATCGCTCTCCTAGCCAATGACAGCGACCCTGAAAACGACATCTTCACCATAACCGCGGTTTCGGGTGCGAGCACAGAAGGAGCGACAGTCACGCTCAATGGGGACGGGACCATCGGCTACGATCCGACGGCATCCGCGACACTCGATGCCCTGGCCGCTGGCGAAACGGCGATCGACACCTTCACCTACACGATCTCGGACGGCAATGGCGGCACCGATACCGCAACGGTCAATGTCACGGTTGCCGGCGTCAACGATGCGCCACTTGCTGTCGACAGTCTCGGCACCACGAATGAGGATCTGGCGCTGATCGGCCAGCTTACAGGGACGGATGTGGATACGAACGACACACTGACCTTCGCGTTGGATGGCGGGGCCGCGAACGGCACCGTCACCGTGCAGAGTGACGGATCCTATGTCTACACGCCCAATGCCGGGTTTGCAGGCACGGACAGCTTCACCTTCAATGTGAGTGATGGGACGGCAGCATCGGTCCAGGGCTCGGTCACGATCAATGTCGCGGAAGTCGCCGGGCGCCAGGTGAGGTTCCTCGAGGACATCACCACCGACGATCAGGTGAGCACGGACGTGAGCACAACGAAGTTCGGCCCCGAGGTCACGGCCCTGGATGACGGCGGGCATATTGTCGTCTGGTCGTCCCTCAATCAGGATGGCAGCGACTGGGGCGTCTTCGGACAGCGCTATGATGCCTCGGGCAATGCAGTCGGCAGTGAGTTGCAGATTAACACTACCACTGCGAGTTTCCAACTCCGCCCAAGCGCTGCAGGCCTGACCGGCGGTGACTTGGACGGCGGCTTCATCGTGGTCTGGGAAGGAGCTGGTCCAGGAGATAGTTTTGGCATCTTCGGCCAGCGTTACGATAGCGCCGGCAATGCGGTCGGCAGTGAATTCCTGATCAATGCAAACACGGCTGGCAGCCAGCGCTTTCCAACGGTGACATCGCTGGCAGATAGCCAGTTCGCCGTCGTCTGGGAGGATCAAAGCAGTGTCGACGGCGATCTTGGAGGCGTGATCCTTCGCGTGTTCGACGCTGAGGGGCCGCTCGATCCACCGACCGCCCTGACCGGTGAGATCGTGGTCAATGAAACCACTTCGGGCAATCAGCAAACCGAGCAATTCCGCGCCGAGACCATTGCCACACTCGATGACGGCGGCTTCGTGGTCAGTTGGCGCGGTCCAGGCAGCATCGGCAATGACGATGCCTTTATTCGGGTATTCGATGCTGACGGCACCGCACGCACCGGTGAGATCCAGGTCAACACGGCCGCGACCGGCATCGCCGACGCACAGGGCTTTGTCTCTGTTGGCGCGCTTGAGGGCATCGACGCTGGATTTGTCGTAACCTGGACCGACGCTGGCAACGCCGGCAGCGGCGATGGCAATGACTACGGTATCTTCGCCCGGCGCTTCGACAAGGATGGTATGCCCCAAGGAGACGATTTCCTGGTCAACAGCTTCACCACCGGTCGACAGCAATTCTCCAAGGTCGCGGGCCTTGCTGATGGCGGCTTCGTGATCCTTTGGGAAAGCCAGGGTGTTGACGGCAGTTCCAACGCTACGATCTCCGGTCAGCGTTATGATGCTTCGGGCAATGCCGTGAATGGCGAGTTCATCGTGCCGAATGTCTCGCTTGGGCTTGAGGAGCTGCCTTCGGTCACACTCCGCGCCGACGGAGCATTGATCGCTGCCTGGGAAGCGGATAACACCCGCATCGAGCAGAAGATCATCCCAGGTTTTGCGACCGATGAGCAGGTGAGCACGAATACCGTCAATTCCAAGGACAATCCCGAAGTTGCGGCTCTCAGCGGTGGCGGGCATGTCGTGGTGTGGTCATCCCATGGTCAGGTGCCGGATGGTAGCGATTTCGGTGTTTTTGCTCAGCGTTATGACGCCCAAGGCGATGCCGTCGGGAGTGAGTTTCTGGTCAACACGTTTGTCCCTGGGCAACAGTTTGATCCAAGTGTCGCCGGCATCACCGGCGGTAGCCTGGACGGTGGCTTCGTGGTGGTCTGGCAATCCTTCGGACAAAACAGTCCAAGCGACGTTTTTGCCCAGAGGTACGACGCCAGCGGCAACGCCGTAGGCGGTGAGTTTCAGGTCAACGTATCTGCAAGCTCATTTCAGGAACAGCCCACGGTTTCTTCCCTGGCTAACGGCCAGTTCGCTGTTACCTGGACGGATTTCGGCGGGGCCGATGGCAGCTTCGAAGGCGTGTTCCTACGCATGTTTGATGCCGCTACCGGCGCCGCAACGACCGGTGAGATCCAGGTCAATCAGACGGGATTGGGCAGCCAGCGAAATGATGGATATCGGTCAGAGACGATTACGACGCTGGACGATGGCGGCTTCGTCGTCAGTTGGGCATCCGGGACCGGCCTATTCTCGGATGCCAATGCGCCTTTTGATGCCTATTTCCGGGTCTTCAACGCTGACGGCACGGCACGCACCGTCGAAGTCCAGACGAACAGCGCCACGACCGCGATAAGCGGCAACCAAAGCCTCGTATCGGTTGGCGCTCTGCAAGGTGTGAATGCCGGTTTTGTCGTCACCTGGACGGATCTAAGTGGCGCCGATGGCGACGGTGCTGGCATCTTCGCCCGTGTCTACGATCAGAACGGCAATGCACTGGCCGCCGACTTTCAGGTTAGCAGCGTCATCTCAGCCGATCAGGAGAGCTCGAAGGTCGTCGGTCTGGACGACGGCGGCTTCGTGATTACCTGGCAAAGCTTTGGCGCGGATCTGGTATCGAACAAGCAGACCATCGCCGGACAACGCTATGATGCTAGCGGCAATGCGGTGGATGGAGAGTTCATTATCCCGGACAATGCGTTTTCGGATGACGCGGAACCCTCGATTGCGCTGCGCGAAGACGGCGCCTTGGTCGCCGTGTGGCAGTCGGATAGCCTCACGATCGAGCAGAAGATCATCACTGATCTCAGTAGCGGAGCAGAAGCCAAGACCCTGACCGGCGGCCCTGGATCCGATAGCTTCATCGGCGGTGACCTCGCGGACACCATCGATGGCGCTGGCGGTGATGACCGGATCGAGGGGCTGGGCGGCGATGATCTGCTGACCGGCGGGACCGGTGCCGATGTCTTCGTGTTCGACAATGGTGCCGGCAATGACACCATTCTCGACTTCGAGGTTGGATCCGATGGCATCGAGCTGCAGGGCGGGGTGACCATCACCAATATGTCAGAGGTCGACACCACCGGTGACACCAATGTCGACAGCACGCTGGTGGAGCTGTCCGACGGCAGCGAGGTGGTGTTGGAGAATGTGTTGGGCGGGCTGACGGCGGGGGATATCCTGGCCTAGACCTTCCATCCGGACACCAAGCCCCTAAGTCACAAAAACCCTGGCCGCTCGATGGAACGGCCAGGGTTTCTTTTGCGTCCGCTGACAGGACCGAAAACCCTCCCGGTCGTACCGGTGTGCCGTCCCGAGCCGGTGAACCAGCCTATCGGATCTGGTAGAATAAGCCTTGGTTGGCAGGTGTTTCGGCAGCCGGCCTTTCATCGTCATTCCGGCATGCGGGAGGGGCTCTGATGAGCGACGGATCTGCCCGATCGGCTGCTTCGGCCAAGACGCTTCGGCTTTCCGGCATGCCTGGCTTCTGGCATGCGGCCGGGTTCAGCATGGTGGCCAACCTGCTGTTGCTGACCGGGCCGCTGTTCATGCTGCAGATCTATGACCGGGTGCTGGCGAGCGGCAGCGTGCCGACCTTGGTGGTGCTCGGCGTGCTAGTGGCGGTGCTTTATCTGTTCTATGGTGTGCTGGATGCGCTTCGCGCCAAAATCATGAACCGGGTAGGCGCGGTCACCGACCGGCGGCTGGCAACCGTCGGCTTCGAGATGTCGACGCTGGCCGGCATCCGGCGGAGCGGCGAGGCGCAGCATGCGCTCGGTGATCTCAGGCGTATCCGGCAATTTCTGAGCGGGCCG
This sequence comes from Geminicoccaceae bacterium, assembly GCA_965204405.1. Lineage (GTDB taxonomy): Bacteria > Pseudomonadota > Alphaproteobacteria > Geminicoccales > Geminicoccaceae > JANQPX01. The sequence goes on along the minus strand of CBDBEN010000004.1, from coordinate 708,571 downwards.
GGCATCGGCAATCTGTTCGATCTTCCCTGGATGCCGCTCTATCTGGGCGTGGTGTTTCTACTGCATCCCTGGCTCGGGATCGCGGGCTCGATCGCGGGCGTGATCCTGGTGGTGGCGACGGCGCTGCATGGACGGTGGATTACCGGGCCGATCCAAAATGCAATGACCGCCGATCAGCAAGCCCTGGGCACGGCGAATATGGCAAGGCGGCATGTCGAGAGCCTGCTCGCCATGGGGATGGTCGAGCGGCTGCGTAGCCGCTGGCAGCGCCAGCATGACGCAGCGCTCGAGGCGACGCTTGCATCCGGCGATGTCGGGGCCGTGGCATCGGCGTTCTCGAAGACGCTGCGGTTGGCGGTGCAGTCCCTGATCCTCGGGGTGGGTGCATATCTGGTGATCCAGCAGGAAATCACCGCAGGCGCCATGATCGCCGCTTCGATCATCTTTGCCCGGGCGTTTCAGCCGCTGGAACAGGTGACCGCCCATTGGCGGACCTTGGGTGAGATGCGTTTCAGCCTGAAACGCCTGAAGGCAGCTCTTGCCGGCCATGCTGCGGAGCGGGTCTCGACCATCCTGCCAGTACCGAAACACACGCTGGTGGTCAGCGAGCTGACGGTGGTTCCGCCGGGCGGCAGCATGCCGCTGCTCCGGGACGTTGCTTTCGAGCTGGAGGCTGGCGACGGGCTCGGCATCATCGGTCATAGCGGCTGCGGCAAGACCTCGCTTGCCAAGACCCTGATCGGTGCCTGGGCGCCGGAGGGCGGTGAGTTCCGTTTGGACGGCGCCACCCTGGATCAATGGCCGGCCGACCGGCGGGGCGGGTTCATCGGCTATCTGCCCCAGGATATCGAGCTGTTCGACGGCACCATCACTGACAACATCGCCCGTTTCGAGGAAGGGGTTGATGCCGATGCCGTGCTGCAAGCTGCGCAACTCGCCGGAGCCCATGAGCTGATCGTCGGCCTGCCCGAAGGCTACGATACCGCCGTCGGTCCGAACGGCCTGCCGCTTTCCGCCGGCCAGCGCCAGCGGGTGGCGCTGGCGCGTGCGGTGTTCGGCCAGCCGTTCCTGGTGGTGCTGGACGAACCCAACGCCAATCTCGATGCCGAGGGCGAGCAGGCGCTGCAGCTGGCCATCAGAAAACTGATCGCCGCGCGTTCCATCGTGATCGTGATCGCCCACCGGCCGGGGGCGATTGCCGAGGTCAACAAGCTTCTGTGGTTGGATCAGGGCGAGCAGAAGATGATCGGTGCCAAGGAAATGGTGATGCAGAAGCTGATGCCGGCGGGCCAGCAGCAGGCAGGAGGATTGCGGGTTGTCAAGAAATAGCCAAACCGATCCCGAACGCTCGATCCGGCGCCATGCCCGGGTCGGCATGCTGGCGCTCCTGCTCCTGATCTTCGGGGTTGGCGGCTGGTCTGCCCTGGCCTCGATCCGTGGTGCGGTGATTGCACCCGGTCTGGTGGTGGTGGAGACCAGCAAGAAGCGGGTGCAGCATGCCGAAGGCGGCATTGTCGAAGCGATCCATGTGGCCGCGGGCGTTCATGTCGAGGCTGGCGACATGCTGTTCGAGCTCGATGGCACTCGGATCAAGGCGGAACTGCAGATCATTGGCACCCGCCTGTTCGATGCCGAGATCAAGCACGTGCGGCTGCGCGCCGAGCGGGACAGCCGGGATGGGTTCGTCCTGCCGGCATCCTTGCTGACCCGGTCGTCAAGCGATCCCAGCTTCACCCGGATGGTTCTGGTGCAGCATGATCTGCTTGCCGCCCGCCAGGACATGCGCCGCCATCAGCAAGGCCAGCATCGAGAACAGATCGAGCGCCTTCGAGCCGAGCTTCTCGGCCATCGGGAGCAGCAACAGGGCAGGCGGGCCGAGCTGAAGCTGATCAGGTCGGAGATCAAGGCGGTCGACACACTGACCGGCAAGGGCCTGGCTCTTCGCCGTCAGCTGAACGATCTCCGCCGGCAAGAGGCCGATGCCAAGGCAGATCTCGGCCGGCTTTCGACCGACATGGCGCGGGCCGAAGGGCAGATCAAGGAACTGGCGATCAAGCTTGCCGATATCGACACGCAATTCGAGAATGATCTGCTGAGCCAGCTCGAGGAGACCAGTGGCACGCTCTCGGAGCTCAAGGCTCAGCAACTGGCAAGCGAGGACCGCCTTCGCCGCCTGATCATCAGGGCGCCGCGCGCCGGCTTCGTCCATGAGCTTCAGGTGCATACCATCGGGGCGGTGGTCGGACCGGGCGAAACCTTGCTGCACATCGTGCCGGAGAACGACGGGCTGATCATCGAAGCCAAGATACGGCCGGTGGATATCGATCAGGTGGCTCTTGGGCAGGATGCGGAGATCCGCTTTCCGACCTTCAACACGCGCACCACCCCAAGCCTCGCTGCCAGAATTCACTCGGTCTCGGCGGACCAGAGCCAGAACGAGCAGACCGGCGAAAGCTACTACACCGTGAGACTACGCTTGGAAGAAGGGGAGGCCGCGCGGATCAAGACCGGCAAGATCACCCCGGGCATGCCGGCCGAAGTGCTGGTCACCTCGGAGGAACGAACCGTCATAAGCTATCTGATGAAGCCCCTTAGCGACCAGATCACCCACGCCTTCAGGGAAGAATGAACAGGTTGATTGTGGCCGGAATGTTTGATCATCGACAGCCTTGCCAAGGATCCGCTTGATGCTTGTCACCAATCGTTGGGGTATTCTTGCACTGCTGTTCGTTGCGCGAACCGGCCTTGGATTTCAGTTTCAGACGCTTGGCTCCATCTCACCTCAGCTGATCGACGAGCTTGATCTCAACTATCGTGAGATCGGCACGCTGATCGGCCTGTTCACCCTGGCCGGTATCTTTTTGTCGATCCCGGTGGGCATGGCGCTTCGGCTCTTCTCGGAACGGCTTCTGGCCAGCTGCGGCCTGCTGGCGCTTGCAGGCGGCGGTGCCGTCGCCGCCATGGCGGCGGGTTTCGATGTGATCGCGCTCGGGCGTTTGCTCTGCGGGGTCGGCTTCGTGCTCAGCACCATCTACCTGACCAAGATGATTGCCGACTGGTTCGACGGCAAGGAGCTGGCCACCGCGATGAGCATCCTGGTGATGAGCTGGCCGCTCGGGATCGCATTCGGCCAGATCCTGCATCCCTGGCTTGCCGGCAGTTTCGGGTGGCGGGCTGCCTTCGCCGTTGCCGCTCTCTATTGTCTGGTTGGCGCCCTCATGATCGGTCTGCTCTACCGGGCGCCGCCAACGTCGACCAAAACAGCTGCGGTCTCGGTCAACCGCCTGTCGCTGCGGCAGCTGAAACTGACGCTGATCGCCTCAGCGGTGTGGGCGCTGTTCAATGCCGGCTATGTGGTCTATCTGAGTTTTGCCGAACACCTGTTGGCCGAAAGCGGACTAAGCCCACTAAGGGCCGCCACCATTGCCAGCCTGCCCAGCTGGATCATGGTTGTTGCCGCTGCCGTCGCGGGACAAATCGCCGACCGGACACGTGCTCATGACTTGATCCTCTATCTGTGCATGGCGGCTGCCATTGTTTCATTGCTGGCGTTGCCCGTCGCTCCGCTGGCGGTTCCTTCGGTCCTGCTGTTCGGTCTCATGGGCATGGCGCCGGCAGGCATCATCATGGCTCTTACCGGTCAGGCCATGCCGGCAGAGGCGCGTGCTTTCGGCATGGGGGTGTTTTTCGCAAGCTATTTTGTCATCGTGACCCCCGCCCCGGCGATCGCCGGCTGGCTCTTCGATCTAACGGGCGACCCCTCCACGCCGATCAAGTTCGCCGCTGCTCTTTTGGCCGCCACCGCGCTTGCCAACCTGGTGTTTCGTCTGGCGCAGCGTTCCTGGCCAGCCGACGGCTGAGATCACTCGATCGGGAAGGGTGTCTCGGCATGTTGGCCCGGTCTGGAAAGCCCTTTGGCTGGTTGAACGGCAAGGTCTGTGGCAAGAAGATTTGCGAGAAAATGGAGAAGCCCTTTGGCCACAACACGATCCGTGCTCGTTCAGCATCTTGCCGCCTTGACCGATATCACCACAGGTGATGCCGAAAAGGCGCTCAACGCGGTGCTCGATACCATCAGCAGTGCCCTCAAGGAGGGAGAGCGGGTCGAGCTCCGTGGTTTTGGCGGTTTCAGTGTCCGCGAGCGGGAAGCCCGTGAGGCTCGGAATCCAAGAACAGGTGCAACGGTGAGGGTTGCTGCGAGGCGTGTCTTGCATTTTAAGGCAGGCGGTCCCCTGCTGAAGGCTCTGAACGGCGACCCCGAGACGCTCAACGGGGCTCAGGAGAAGCGTAAACAGCAATGTCGACGACGAGATGAGCGCAGCGGAGAATTGCAGCTCTTCTAAAGGCGTTCATCATCTGGAATTACGATCCAGGAGAACAGAGATGACCTTTTCACAGCAGTTTTTTGGATTTTCCCGTTATATCATTAGAGCCATGGGGCAGCCGTCGAAGCTCAAAGGTGTCCTGGGCCTCAAGGGCGCAGCTTTTAGGGCACACTGGTTCCCACCAGAATTCGAGCCCTCTGTCTTTCCGTCGCTTGATCGAGCGCTCGTCGATCCTTCGGGTCTGCTAGCGATAGGCGGCAAGGTATCACCCGATTCTCTGCTCAGTGCATTCCAGTGCGGCGTGTTCGCATACAATGAAGTCTATCAGCCGACGAAATGGTGGGCGCCGCCAATAAGAATGGTGCTGTTTCCAGAAGAGATGCACCTTCAGAGAACCATTCAACGCCTCATACGGAACAACCGGTTCTCCATTTCATTTGACCAAGCGTTCCCTGAAGTGGTCGAAGCCTGCGCCTGCCCTAGATCAAACACGCCGGAAAGTTGGGTTCTTCCGCTCATTGAGGTTTTCAAGGCGCTGCATCGGCGCGGCCAAGCGTTTTCTGTCGAGGCTTGGGACAAGGAGGGCAATTTGGCAGGCGGGGTTTTCGGTCTGGTGTCAAATCGACACCTATCGGTCGAGTCCATGTTCACAAGGAGCAATCATGCATCCAAGATCGCGCTTGCCCATCTTTGTGCTCATCTTCGCCATTGGGGTTACCCGATCATCGATTTGCAGACGCCAACCCCGCATCTCGCGAGTCTCGGCTGTCGGCCGATTCCCAGGGACGAGTATATGGCCATCGTTAACTCGTCGATCAAAATGGAAGGTCTGCCCAAGCCTTGGCGCATCGAAGTCAAGCCAGACAATGACGGAACGCCGATCCTGCTGGATCAGTCAATCGCCAGTGTTGCCTCATGAACGCTCCAATGCCGAGACGACATCCGCCTCAAGTGTTGAGGCCGATAGCCCCTTCTCTCGGGCGACATGACCGCTTGGTTACGCGTTCCCTAAAAGGAGAGCATCAAATTCCGTGGGGCACTTCTGGAGCATCGCAAACAAATTGGAAGCTTCCGGGGCGTCAAAAACTGCAAACAAGCTGGCGGAAACTGCTCAGCTTTTTTTGCTGCGGTGATGGCATTAGAGGCTGTGTGGGAAGTCCGATTTTCGCCCGAATTACCTAAGATGATCACTGGACCGTATTCGGAGATCGTCATGGCGACAATAGGCTATCCATCGGATTTGAGCGCAGCACAATGGGCGTTGATCGAGCCCCATCTTCCCCCGCCGAAGCCTGGAGGCCGTCCTCGTCAGATCGATATGCATGCTGTCGTCAATGGCATCTTCTATCTTCTTCGCACGGGTTGCCAGTGGCGGTTGTTGCCGAATGATTTTCCTCCATGGGGGACGGTCTGGTGGTATTTTCGGTGTTGGCGTGAAGAGGGTGTCTGGGTGCGGCTTCACCGAGCGCTCTATCCTCTCGTCCGGGCCAAGGAAGGACGGCGCACGAAGCCAAGTGTGGTGATCATGGATAGCCAGTCCGTAAAGACGACGGAAATGGGAGGAATTCGCGGTTTCGATGGCCATAAGCAGGTCAAGGGACGCAAGCGTTATCTCCTGGTCGATACGCTCAGCCTGCCAATTGCCAGGCGGGTCGAACCGGCCAATCTGTCGGACAAGAGGGGCGGAGGCAGGTTGATCGCGGGCCTTGGATCGCTTTGGGTGACTATTCGAACGGTGATCGCTGATGGTGGACACAAGAGCAAAAAGCCCGCTGCTGAGATCAAACGCCGCGAGGGCTGGAAGCTGGTCATTGTCAAGCGATGAGAGTGCGCCTTCAAAATTACCGGTTTGACCTGGATCGTCGAGCGGACATTTGCCTGGTTGGGCCGCTCTCGACGGCTCTCCAAAGATTATGAGCGTCTCGTACAAACTTCAGAGACCATGATCGATATCGCAACCGTACGCATGATGATCAACAAATTGGCGCCAAACTGACCTTCCCACACAGCCTCTAACTCGGGGATGGGTGTCAAGCTCTCCTTAGGTACCTGCCGGTTTCACTGTTCTCTCCGCGGTAGGGGTTTTGCCCTCCACATGGTGGCGTTGGAGGACGTCGGCGGATCAATGTGTGAGTCGCACTTGCCTGAAGCAGGCTCGCAAAGCCTCTCTCGATCTCGCCGACGCCGCCGTCCCGACAGGGACCTCTCTTCGGCGTTGTTGCAGAAATCATCGATGGTTGCGCTGGTGAAGGATGGGCTGATAGGTGATTTTCCCTTTCTGTTCCAGCTGCCGAGTTTTTTCATGCCTTACAAATTCCATGATGCCCATCGTCACCATATTCCGAAGGCAAAGTACCGGTTACGGAATTGGCGGGCCTACAACGCCGGTCTTTGTCAGCGTGGCTCGATCACCCTCTGGCTTTCCGCCGATGTGACGGATGGCTGGAGAGCGCCGAAGCGGGAGACCCGAGGCGGCGAGATGGTCTATTCGGACGGTGCGATCGAGGCGATGCCGACGATGGGCGCGGTGTATCATCTTCGACTTCGCCAAACCCAAGGCTTCACCGATAGCCTGTTTGATCTGCTCGGTTTGGACCTTCCTGTTGCCAGTGCGTCGACGCTTTGCCGTCGCCGATAGAGCCCTGGGTTGAAGATACGTCGGAACCGCTGGATCTGGTCGTGGATAGCACGGGATTGAGGATCTACGGCCAGGGCGAATGGTGTCGGGCCAAGCATGGTAAGAAACGTCGTGGCTGGAAAAAACTTCATGTCGGCTTCGATGCGAAGAGCGGCATGATCGTCTCGCATCTTTTGACCGATAAAGATGCCGGGGATCCCGACCAGATCGATGACATCCTGGCTCAGATTGACGGTCCGGTTGCCCGGTTCATGGCGGATGGCACCTATGATGGCGACCCTGTCTATGACGCGGTCCGGCGGCACTCACCCGACCCGAGACCCGAGGTGGTCATCCCACTACGCAAGACGGCGGTTTTATCGAGCGAGGATGACGAGGAGCAAACCGATCGTGATCGTCACATTCTCGAGTTTGCCGCCAAAGGTCGGATCGCTTGGCAGAAGGCGCATGACTACGACCGTCGCAGCTTGGTCGAGACGACGATGGGCCGCTACAAATCCATCATTGGCGATCGTCTGCAGGCCCGTCATGACGACGCGCAGCCGGTGGAAGTGGCGATTGGCATCAACGTTCTCAACCGAATGATGAACCTGGCCAAACCAATCTCTGTAAGGGTCGCGTGAACGTCGGATACTGGGAGAAGCAGAACCTCTCCACGATTTCTGCAACAACGCCTCTCAATGCGCGACTGGTGGAAGAAACGAACTGCATACCCGATGACGGCCCATCAAGGGGACTGGCATCGGCCAAGTTTGCCACCTCCGGGCTCGGCGAACTCTGCGGACCGATCGGTGCAGCCGCCATCCCCATCTACGCCACCTTCTTTCCGGGGTCAGCGCGCGAACCCCTCAACCGCTGTCTCGACGGACGTAGCGCTATCTATAGCGAGCCAGCAACTCGGTAATGGCGTCTATGCAGGGATCCCACCTCGGTCCAACCGGGACTGTACCTTAGATACCTGCCCTTTGATCTCGTTCACACGGCCTTTGAGTTCTCTCACATCAACCGCAACATCGCCGACCTTGTTTTCAACCCTAACCAAATCAGGGTGACGAGCCATATCGGTATCGACGACTTGTCGGATGGCTTCTAGCTGCTTGTCCTGGTCATCAAACCGTGCATCAACAGACTCAAATCGAGTGTTCATCTCAGAACGAACCTCTTGAATCTCGCCCTTAAGCCTTGATTCCATTCCGCTGATATGCCGCCAGAGATCCCTCATGGTGACTTCTTCGGGGGTCCCTTCGGTCGTGTCCTTGTCATCAGTCACAAGATGATCTCTCGCTGATCGGTTTCCTGGGCACCATCCTAAACCGCTACTCGTTCACAGTCCATTAACACTTCGTTCTCCGCGCTATTACCATCGAGAGCATCACAAAGTCGGGGGAGGGGCAGTTTCAGGCCGGAATTTTGGAAACCAGTCACGGAACACACTATCCAAGTCGTCGTTCAACACCTTCGTGCGTGTCTGCAGCAGCAAATGAGCCCCTTTTGGTGTCCATAGCATCTGCTGCTTTTTCACAAAGCGCTTGCTGACAACCTGGTTGATTGTTGATTCCACAAATGACGTGGTGATCGTGCCCATTCGTTGTCGGGCGCTCTCGCGTTGCTTCAATCCCGTCACCACATCTTAACCCGGACGTCTATACGAGGGTAAAGATGCGCAATTTTTGGGAGATGGTGAAGGTTATCTTCTGGTACTTGGCATTGCCGATGGGGTCGACCACCATCATCCTAACGGTACTCTACAATCTCCTCGCGCCAATGAATTGAGAATCACCCCTGGCCTATTTCCAGTCATGGATCGGCAAGCAGTTCTGAGCTTCCGTCTGACAACTCCGGCGCGGTTGATGGTGGCTGAGCGGCCGGCCGTCGGGTGACGTGTTGCACACGCTATGTAAAAAAGAACATCGCTATGCCAAGCCAGAACTGAAAATGACCTCACCTAAGGATAAACCCATGACCAAGCGGACGGCGTTGATCACCGGCGCCTCTTCCGGCATTGGCGAGCAGCTTGCACGTGTCCACGCCGCGACGGGAGGCAACGTCATTCTCACGGCGCGCCGCCAATATGCACTCGATGCGTTGAAGAATGAACTAGAAGAGACTCATGGCATTACAGCCACGGTTATCACAGCCGACCTAACCGACCAAAATGGGCCGCATGCGCTCTACCAGAGCATCAAGTCCCAAAAGTTGAGCGTTGAAATTCTGATCAACAATGCTGGTATTGGCGGGCATGGATTCTTTCATGAAAGGGATCTCGACTGGAACCTCGCCATGGTCGATCTGAACGTAAAGGCGCTCATGACCCTGACCCATCTGGTGCTCCAGGACATGCTGGTGCGCGGTAACGGCATGATTCTCAATGTGGGATCGACAGCCGCGATGATTCCCGGGCCGCTTCACGCCACCTACCATGCAAGCAAAGCGTTCGTGAACTCGTTCAGCCAGGCACTCGCCAATGAGCTCGAGGGAAAGGGTATCACCGTCACCATGCTGGCGCCGGGGCCTGTCGACACCAACTTCTTCGGTATCTCGGATATGAGCAAGGTCAAAGCGATCCAAAGAGATATGGCAAGTGCTGCAGACGTCGCAAAGGTTGGTTATGACGCGATGAATAGAGGGCGGCTAATTGCTTATAATGACCGGAGATTGCGGTTTGTGCTGGACTGGATCGTCCCGCTCCTTCCACGTCGAAAAGCCCTGGCCTTGATCCGCAACGTTTTTGACGCGGGCTGATTGGCGAATAGCTTCTACTTTACGCGCTGAGGATAGGGGCATGTCGCGTTGTTGGCGCCGTCTTCAACAAGAACGATTTGAACATGGGCAGAAGCGTCCATTCCATCCATCTTCAGCAATGTTCCGTCGTCCGCTCGAAACGTCAGGTCGAACGCGAAATCCGGACCGGCAACTCGGTAACGCCGATGAGGAATTGAGATCGAAGGGTCAGCTTCATGCGCGACAACCTTCGTTTCCCTCGATACGCGATACCGGACCGGATCCATCAAGTTGATCGATGCTGCCGGCACCATCGATTCCGTCCAGGGCGTTCGTAAGGCCGCGTCGCGAACCGACCAGTCTTCCTTTTTATCTTCGCTGTTCAGATTCATGAGGATGTATCGATAGGTGCCATCAGGGCGCCGAACGGCCCTGATCGATGAAGGATCTGGAACTTGATCCAGGAATGCGGCAAGTGAATGGGTTCCATCCGATGCGACATTCGTCCAGGCCCGCATCTCGCGAAGTTCCAGACGTTGCCTAGGATTAGTGACGGTTGTTCCCGATCTTCGCCATGCCTCTCTCCGGCAATGTCTGATGGTGGTTGAGCCTAGAAACTTGTGAATAGCGTTCGAGGTCCACTGAAAGACGATGTCCTCGGTGTCCGTCGCAACCACGCAAAAGGTTTCATAGCCTGCGGGTTGTCCATCGAATAAGATGCTGTATCGCCTTACAAATGCAGGTTCGACCAACTCCTCGTGCAGCCGGAGACATTGGTGTGGCCAATCAGGTTCCCGCGCGGCCCAAGCCGGACCAGCCATTACAAAGAATGAAGACATCAAGACCGTAACCATTCCAGCCCCAAAACTCGAGCCTCGAGAACCGGTACGGGAGTTGCCGTCCCACGCTCGTTGCGCATTGCGCCTTCTTGGACGTCGACAGACTTTTGGAACGATCATGCCCAGTCAAACTATTGGTATGCAACCGCGCCGTATGTAGCATCACGACGTCAAGTCGCCAACGAACGTCCTTCTTCAAGGACGTGGCCAGCTAAGCCCTAAGAGAGACGGCCCTTAGAGCCTGTGTGGGAAGGTCAGTTTGGGGCCAATTTGTTAATCATCATGCGTACGGTTGCGATATCGATCATGGTCTCTGACGTTTGCACGAGACGCTCATAATCTTTGGAGAGGCGTCGAGAACGGCCCAACCATGCAAAGGTGCGCTCGACGATCCAGGTCAGGCCGGTGATTTTGAAGGCACACTCACATCGCTTGACGATGACCAGCTTCAAGCCCTCGCGGCGTTTGATTTCGGCGGCCAGCTTTTCGCTCTTATGTCCGCCATCAGCGATCACCGTACGAATAGTCGCCCAAAGCGATCCAAGGCCCGCAATCAGCCTACCCGCGCCCCTCTTGTCGGACAGATTGGCCGGTTCGACCCGCCTGGCAATTGGCAGGCCGAGCGTATCGACCAGGAGATAACGCTTGCGCCCCTTGACCCGCTTATGGCCATCGAAACCGCGAATTCCTCCCATTTCCGTCGTCTTTACCGACTGGCTATCCATGATCACCACACTCGGCTTCGTCCGCCGTCTTCCTTTGGTCCGGACGAGAGGATAGAGCGCTTGGTGAAGCCGAACCCAGACACCATCCTCACGCCAGCACCGAAAATACCACCAGACCGTCCCCCATGGTGGAAAATCAATCGGCAGCAACCGCCACTGGCAACCCGTGCGAAGAAGATAGAAGATGGCATTGACGATGGCATACATATCGGTCTGGCGAGGGCAGCCGCCAGGTTTTGCAGGCGGAATATGGGGCTCGATCAACGCCCATTGTGCTGCGTTCAAATCCGATGGATAGCATGTTGTCACCCGAAGACGCGCCCCTGTTGATCCGCGTTATCGACATGGCAAGCGACGGGCTCATACCTGCTCTATGGGACGGCATGGCGCCCGAAGGTTTGGACGGGTTTGCGGTTGGCCGAGGACTTGTATCAGCGGAAGGCGGCGATTTCAGCTATCGGCATGGGTTTGTCCTCGAGCAGGACGGCTCGCCAATTGGTGGGATGATTGGATACCCCCTTCCAACAACGGCCAAGTCGGTTGGCCCCGAGGTTCCAGACGCCTTCGTGGCAATCGAGGAGCTCGCGAACCTCGTTCCAGGTTATTGGTACATCAACGTGGTGGCCATGATACCGGAATCCCGCGGCAAAGGGTTGGGGGCAGCCCTGCTGAAGGAGGCGGAGGCGCAGGCACGTAGTCATGGGTGTCCAGGCCTTGCGCTGATTGTAGCTGCCACAAATGTCGGCGCAATTCGTGCCTATGCTCGTGCAGGTTATCGAGAAGTAGCCCGGCGGCCTTTCGAATTAGAAGAGTTCGGTAGGGAGCCAACCGAGATGCTCCTAATGGCCAAGGAAACAACCTAACAAAACCCTACGCAATCGTGCTTTCTGCAGGGTCATTTCAGCCATTCTCCGCATGTCGGGTTTGGCCACTTTTTTCCGCCGTGCCTGTCAGACGCGGTGTCCATGTCGGGTCAAAAATGTTGAGCTAGACGCCGCGCCGAGCTGCCTGCTTTCTGGCGTGTTTCTGCCGAAAGGATAGTGGCGGGTCAGTCAGTAGCCACAGTCGGATTGAACGGAAACTTGTCTCCCGTTTTGTGCAAGGGACAACTAGTGCATCTTTTGGCATGCCGATTTGATCAGACGCCTCAGCCACTGGTGGGCAGGATCCTGCGTATAGCGCTCGTGCCAGATTTGCGAGACCGTAAAGGGAGGGGTTTGAAGCTCTTCTGGTAGCGGCATGATCCGGAGCTCATCGGTCGTCACTTGTCTGGCAAGAATCTCGGGTACTGTGATGATCAAGTCCGTCGGTGCGATCACCGCGCTTATCGTCATGAAATGTGTGATCCTGAGCGCGATCGTTCGCGTGAGGCCTAGTCCTTTCAAAACATCATCGATCCGCCCGCCACCCCTACCTGTAATGCTGAGCAAGGCGTGCGATGTGGAGGCGTAGCCTTCGAGGCTGATACCTTTTTCGATCAGCGGATGCCCCTTACGCATCAGGCAGACTTGATGGTCTTCGAGTAACGCCTGAGCGGCGACGTTGTACAGATCGGGGCCGTCGTTCACGACACCGAATCCGAGCGAGACCTTCCCTTCACACATCTCCGAAATGCCGGAAGCCGAAAGGCTTTCCAATTCGATCTGTACCTGTGGCGCCAAACTGAAGACCTGGCCGAGAACCGTCGGCATGATCATTTGCGTCAAGTAGTCGGGCGCCATGATGCGGAACCGGTCTTGCGCCTTCGACGGATCAAAAACTTGCGACTTGAAGACATGGGAGACCCGCGCCAGCGCATCCCGGACGGGTGCGCGCAGAGCCTCTCCGCGTGGCGTCAAAACCATCCCCCGGCCCGAGCGGACAAGCAGCGGATCCTTTATTACATGCTGCAAACGATTGAGCGCCCGACTCATGGCGGGTTGAGAGAGGTTCACCAGCTCAGCGGCCCTGCTCACACTCTCTGTTTCCAACAAGGCGTCGAGCGCTTTGAGGAGATTCAGATCGACGCCCTTTATATCCATTTCACGCATGTATCAGATATAAACCATGCATTAGATCTATTCAACGGCGCCTCGTAGGTTTGGCCCATCGAAGATACCCAAACCAAGGAGACGTCATCATGTTCGTCATTTCTGGTGCAACCGGGAACACAGGTTCCATCGTCGCTCAAACCCTCATCGACCAAGGCCAGCCAGTCCGCGTGATTGTGCGTTCAGAAGAAAAGGGCGCGCAATGGAAAGCGAAAGGGGCAGAGATCGCAGTCGCCGAGATCATGGACACGGATGCCATGACTCGAGCACTTGACGGCGCCAGCGGAGCTTATTTCCTTTTGCCGCCCGATCTCACGAACGACGACTTTATCGGCGAAAGTCTCAGGCGTGCGGAAGCGATCGTGAAAGCCGCGACCGCAGCACGCTTGCCTCACGCGGTCATTCTTTCGTCAGTCGGCGCACAGCACGGCGACAATGTCGGCCCCATTTCCACGATCACCCATCTCGAAAAACTGTTCATCGCGGCTTCCATCCCCCTGAGTGCCGTTCGCCCCGGATATTTCCTGGAGAACATTCGAGACCTCATGCCGGCGGTTCTTCACGAAGGCGTTTATCCCAGCATGATCCTGCCGCTCGATTTCAAGATCGACATGGTGGCGACAAAAGATATCGGACTGACGGTTGCTGATGCTCTAGCTAATCCACCCGCTGTCCCGCACCGAGTGATCGAACTCAAGGGTGCTAAGCAGTATTCCGCTGAAGACATTGCAGCGGCGCTATCCAGATCGCTTAACCGCCAAATCACCGCCGTCCCGGTGCCACAGGAAAGCTGGGTCGATGTGCTTAAGCAAAGCGGGCTTTCCCAGCAATCAGCCGAGAGCATGGCAGAGATGCACGAGAACATAAACAACGGGCGTATCGATTTTCTCGACCCGAATGCGAAGAAGGGCAACGTCGACTTGGCAAGTTTTGTCGAAAAGTTGGCCGCATAGATCCGTAGAGAGAGCGGCCCCTCGTGGACAATCCAGTGGGGCCGTCTTGCTCAGCCCATCGGCAGGGTGATGTGGTGCCGGAACTCCAGGCCATGCACGAGGCAGGCAAGTAATCACCGCAAGCGGCAGCTTTGGAACTGTTTTCGGCCGATCAGTCGCCCAACCCGTGTGGCGAGGTTGGGTCATCTTCCCCCGGTAGCGGTTGGATCGCCAAGGCGTGCAATCCGGCGGTAAGCAGCCTCAACGGACCGGCAATCGCTTCGCGCGCCAGCATTCCTGCTGTTTTCTGCCACAAGCGTTGCTTCCGCAGCGTGCCATCAACAGCAGTCACAACGTCTTTGGCCTGCTGCCTTGCCCCCCCTCAAATTTGACAACCTAGGTTTGGATTTGGGAAAGCTGGATATGATTGAGGGCACACAGCATCGCCCAACACTCTGAGATGGAAGCCCATATGAACAGCCAGCTAGACTTCTTCTTCTACTTTGGCAGCACCTATACCTATCTATCGGTGATGCGCATCGAGGAGGCCGCGGAAAAAGCCGGAGTTGCGATACGTTGGCGGCCATTCAACGTTCGCGACATCATGGTCGAGATGGACAACATCCCGTTTCGAACAAAGCCGATGAAGCTCCAATATATGTGGCGAGACCTGGAGCGTCGTGCCAAGCGCTACGGCTTGCGTTTTGTCGAGCCACCAACATATCCGGTCGACCTGGATACGCTCGCCGGCCGCGTTGGTTTCATCGCCGCCGAACAAGCTTGGTGCGCAGACTATGCTAAGGCCAGCTACCAGTCTTGGTTCTTGGAAAACAAGCCATTGGGTGCTGAAGAATGCCTCCGCGACATTCTTACCAGCCTTGGGCAAGATCCGAATGATATCATCAAACTGGCGAATAACGACGAGACCCGGAGAAAGTACGAGGAAGAGACAGCCAAGGCACGTAGTCTCGGAATTTTTGGCTCACCCACCTTTGTCGTCGACAGCGAGATTTTTTGGGGCGACGATCGCCTCGAAGATGCACTCGATTGGTGCCAACAGAACTGACGGCAGCGCTGCCTGACCAATCCGGCCACAAGACGGTACAGCACTCTGATCTCGAAGAGTGCCAAAAGCGGCCCTTCATCGTTTCGTGTTGACAATCGAATGTGTTCTTGCCTGGCAACAGAAAGGACGTGCTTGTTGCGTGCGCCGACAGGCTCCAACGCTTTATTTCATACATTGCCAGCGGGAGTCTTATCTAATCTGCAGAGGCCCGATCTGCGCCATCATTGGTAGAATGATAGATGACGACCAATGCCTTTGCCTCTCCTCCGATGGACTGTCCGCGATGCCGGAGGGACGATTCAAAATAGATGCAATCACCAGATGACAGTAGAAACCTCTTGTCGGCGATCTCGAACTCAACTGAGCCGCTTAGAATGAAGATCATCTCCTCGCCATCATGCTCGAAATATGTGTCGCCTTGAACTTGCGAAGGAAATGTAAACACGAAGGGCTCCATTGCCTTGTTCGGCTTTTTGTGAGCGACACTCGCATAGTCGTAGCCGAATGAGGAGCCGCCTCTAATGACTTGCTTTCGTTCCGCCGCGCGCACCACTGAAACGCGGCCATTGAGAGCATCGGCTGTTGGTTCGGCCTCGAAAAAAAAGGTCATGTCACATTCGAGAGCGGTAGAGATCCTTGAGAGCGTGGCGATCGGAGGCAGTTTCCTGCCATTCTCGATCTTGGAGAGATACCCTTTTGTTAGCCCTGTATGTTCAGCAAGTGTGTCCAAAGTGACGCCGCGGCTTTTTCTGACTTCGCGAACACGAGTGCCAATCTGCCCTTCAGGAAGCATGGGTCAGGCTCCGATAGGTTGTTCGATCGTCGGCAACATGAGCTTGTTGGCAGCCAAAGCAGCGTTGTACTCAATGATTGTCGATGTCTCTTGTACAGCGTCCTCACCAAACAGCCGTCCTAAAAGGTGAAGGCTAAGGTCAATGGCAAGCGAAACACCACCTCCGGTGATGACTTGGCCACAATCGATGACACGGGCCTCAATGGCATCAATTTTTTGATACTCATCGCCAAGAACTTGAAGTGGCGGTTTTTCGTTGCCGATTCCTGCCCGTCTCGTGGTAGCGGGCAGGCCATTCAACAAATCAGTTGCTGCCAAAATCAGTCCCCCTGTGCATACGGATGCGACAATTGACTGGGGCGCTTTGCTCTTAATGAAATCGGTTACGGATTTTCTTTTGCGTTGCACAGTCCAACCGGGACCGCCGCAAACAATGAGAGCGTCCACCTTTGGACAGGTGCTAAAATCATGGTCTGGCAGCAGGCGCAATCCGCCCGACAGCTCGACCGCGCCGTTGGTTTCGGAGACCGTGAAGAAGTCAAGCCCTGTCACAACTCTTCGAGCCATCGAGAACACCCCGTAGGTTCCACCAATGTCGATCGGTTCGACACCATCATATACATAAACGGCGATGCTCTTTGTTTGAGGTACGGCGTTTGATCGCTGGGTCATGGTGTCCTCTTTATGGCAGTCATCCGAGCAAGTCCGGTTTCACTCCGGGAAACATTCTGCGGCATGGTAGTGATTTCTCTACGAAAAATCTGCAAAAAAGTTTCCCGATGCCGATTTATGTTGACATATGGGGAAACTTTTTGTTAATTTGTTTCCTTATGGGAAATGCAAAATCCCAGAGTTGACCCAGCATAAGGAAATCGACATGGCACAAGTTGCTGAGGTGAAAGCCAAGAGGAAGCCGAAGGCCGAACCAACCATCGGAGGCTCGACCTACGTCAATCCAGCCGAGATGAAATGGCAACCCAGCCAGTTCGAAGGCATCCAAATCAAGGTTCTCTATCAAAACAAGGAAGCGGGCGAAATGACCTGCCTGCTTAAATGGGAGCCGGGCGCAAGGCTACCATTCCACAAACATCCTGAAATCGAACAATCCTTCGTGCTTGAGGGATCATTCTACGATCATGATGGGATCTGCAAGGCTGGCGAGTTTGTTTGGCGCAAGCCCGGATCCTTTCATGAGACCCACTCCGACGAAGGGGCGGTGTTACTAGCTGTCTATCGCAAACCCAATGTCTTCAAGAACACGGCCGGCTTCTACAAAGATGATACGCAAAAAGGATTCGATGCCGAATAATAGACATCTCTTCGCTAGATCCATAACGTTCATGCCAACAATTCGAGTGGCCACAACGATGCTCAAGTGATCGATGTCGTCCGTCCCCATTGTGCGCGAGATGCGGACGGACAACATCAATGCCGCTATGAAGACTAAGATCGGCTTCCATGCTATCGCTGCACGTCTAACCGTCCAAAGCTCATGGCCGATGTGGGGTCATCTTGCCCCGGAAGAGCAGAGCCAGACTGCCGGGCAGTAAGCACCGGATTGCTGACAGTTTACTGGCGCTGGTAAGCCGCTGATGTCAATATAGCTTGATCGCCAGCTAGCTTGAAGCAGTGCCGATGACGGTAGCCCTCGCCATAGTCTCAGCCTTGATCATTGCCATGTCGATGTATGGTGTTGTGCAACCGCTGAAACTCACAATGCTTGTTCGAGATTTCATGATCAGCCCCGGTGTCTGGGGCGCCGTTGCCATCCGCCTCCTATTGGCAGGATTGCTCTGGTTTACCGCGCCGACTTCCCATAGTCCCATCACATTCAAGATTCTAGCGCTTCTGACACTTTTGGCAGCGGTCGCTCTACCGATTATCGGAGCAGGTCGCCTAATGAAGTTCATTGACTACCTTGCTTCCTGGCCGCCAGTCGCCATCCGCATTCAATGCCTACTGGGGGTTGCGCTCGGTGCATTTCTGTTGTGGTCCTTGTCTCCAGGCCTTGCTTAGCCAATGCGACTTGGCGCAGCGAACGTTGTGGCGGAAATGGGTCATAAATTCGCATTGATACCCTGGCGTATGATGCGGAGAATACGCTGGCAAGCAGCCGTAACACGTATGGATACGAAAGACCAATAAGGAGCAGGCGGAGGCCAGCGCTCCGATTTCAGACATTCAGGACTGACCGACGGGGGCTTGACTGGCTCGCCCCAGCGGTCCCGGATGATACGCTGTCCGATCCGGGGATCCATGGCTGCTTTAGCTCCTAATCAAGCGAAAAGTCCGTGAAGATCATTCATGCTCTTAGCCATGAGTTTCGTGGAGAAATCAGCGCTTTTCAAACGAATTGTCTTCATCAATAGTATGAGATATTATTCATGTTGTGATGCCAGATCATCTTCCGCCACTTGCAGCGCTTCGAGCGCTCGAAGCTGCTGCTCGCCATGGCAGCTTCACCCGCGCTGCTGCCGAGCTGAATGTAACGCAGAGCGCGATCAGCCATCAGATCCGCCATCTCGAAGATCTTTGGGGCCTTGAGCTTTTCGCACGCGGCGCGCGGCCGCTCACTTTGACCAAAAGCGGTGCGGTACTGGCACCGGTCGCCCGCGATTTCTTCGCTCGATTGTCGGCCACCCTAGAGAGCTTGCGCGTCGAAGACGCACGAGGTGCCCTCAAGATCAGCACACTCGAATCGTTCGCTCTGACCTGGTTGGTGCCACGGCTCAGCAATTTCCGCGAATGCCACCCTGAAATCGATGTCTGGATATCGACGAATGACGAGTTGGTCGATTTTGCGGTCGAGGACGTCGACTTAGGAATCCGGCTTGGTCGTGGCACCTTTCCCGGGCTGTACAGTAGCCTCTTGCTACACGAATATGTCTTTCCAGTGTGCAGCGTGCAGCTGATAGAACGGCTGGGCATGCCGGCAAGCCCGGCCGACCTAGCGCGCTACCCCCTGCTGCTGCGTCATGAGGATTTGTTGAGCCCGCAGTGGGACACCTGGCTCGCTGTTGCCGGCGTACCAGATCTGCCGCTCGATCAGGGGCCACGCTTTCCCAACTCAAACATGGCTCTCCAAGCAGCGATCGCAGGCCAAGGTGTGGCGCTGGTGCGCAGCGCTCATGTAGACTCTGGACTGAGCGGGACTGGCCTAGTGCGACTGTTCGACGTCCACTACCCCGCCGATTCGGCCTACTACCTTGTCTGTCCAGAAGGGACTCAGAGGCGTCCGCGGATCTCGGCCTTTCATGCCTGGATCCAGGCCGAAGCCTTACGATCGCAGCGGCAGTATGACCAGGAAGCGGAATCGCTTGAAGGTCTGGGGCGATAAACCTCTACAGCTCCGACTGTCCTATTTGGGTCAAACCCTTCCGCTAGAGCCCTGCCACGGCGTGCGGGCTATGCGGCGCTAAGCGGTCCTTCCAGCCGGCGATCGGTCGGCGTGCCAGCTTTCCCGCGGATTTCTGCCACAAGCCTCGTGACTAGGGAGTGCCAGGAAACGCCCTAAGCGTTCTCGGTCATTCCGGCTAGAATGCGGACGAAGCGGCCATTCTTGATTCGTCACACTCTGTGATTTCTAGTGTGCTGGACAGAGGCAATCGAGGGATACCGATGAAGCTCTTTGAGTACGGGCCATCACAGAACTGCTTTAAGGTTCGTCTGTTGGCAGCCCACCTTGGGCTCGATCTGGAACTCGTGCCGGTATCGATTTTCGAGGGAGAGGGCGCGGAGACGTGGTTCCTTCAGAAGAACCCAATGGGTGGCGTTCCCGTGCTGGAAACCGATGACGGCGGTTGCCTGCCGGAGTCGAACGCAATTCTCGCCTATCTCGCACAAGGAACGCCCTACCTCCCCGACGACACGCTCGCCCGCGCCCAGGTGATCCGATGGATGATGTTCGAGCAGCGCTATGTCCAGACCTCAGTCAGCCGGCTTCGCTACTGGACGCTCACCAATAAACGCGAGGCGTTCGTAGCCGAGATTCCGACTGCGGAAAAGCTTGCAAACCGGTCCCTTGACATCCTCGACCAAGAACTTGCCGCCCGACCCTTTATCGTCGGAGACACCTACACGATTGCGGACATGTCGCTCTTTGCTTACAGCCACGTCGCCACGGATGCCGGCTTCGACCTGGACATGCGACCCGGCCTGAGGAGATGGCTTGACCGCGTCCGTCAACAACCGGGGTTCGAGGGAAAGGTCATCCCCTATTCGGCGGATCCGTTTTCCAAGGGGAAGCTGCCCTTCGCCGTCTAATCCGGCTTCGCCAGATGCGACAAACAGGGTGAGCAGTTTCCGGCAAAATCTGCTCAGGGCTCTTTCGTTCCGCCGAGCGGGCCGGTGCTTTTGGCAATGATGGGTCATGGGTGTGAACAAGCGCCCTCCCTCATAGCGCGGGCAATGCGCTGGTAACCGGACCCTACGACCGGATTCCGCGTGGCGATCCTGCTTTACCCCCTATTTTGGCCACAAGGCTGGAGGCAACCTGGTGCCAAGAGCAGTCACTCTAAATAAACTACGAATACCCTCTTCCCTGAAACGTGATCCAAGCTTGAAGTAAGATAATAAATGCTGAGAGTCCGGATGTTATTATCGTGATTCGACGAGGCGGTATATTTGACAACAAATTCAAGAACAAGCTCGCTGGCCTATGAGAAAACTTAAAAAATAATAAAAATAAATAAGAAAGCAGCATAATTACAATGTAAGATAATGTTGGAAACATTGTAGTTGCAGATGCTAACTTCACAATATTTAGATTAACTACATAATTTTCAATGTTATCTATGTGAAAATATGAAGATATATATACATTTAAGGCAAATTTATATTCATGCCAAAGTTGTGGTAATACATCTGAATGTGTTAAATTTCCATCACCAATGACCCCCCAAATGACCAGCATTATTATTCCAGAAGAAGAAATAAAAGATGATGTGGAAATCCATAAGAACAATGCTATTAATGAATCAATAATAATTTTGTTTATAGATTTCGCCCTTATTTTAATAATTGCTCTTGTTATACTAATGGATACAAAATCATGAATGATTCCTGAGCTGCACACCCCGACCATGAGAATAATGGCGTCAATAAATCCTTGGAGGTCTAAATTTCTTATGTCTATAGCAGTGGGAAATATAATTGTAAAATTACAGGCTACACTGTAAATTGCAACGATGCTAATGCAGCGCAATGAAAAAATTGGCCCAAGAATTCGATCGAACGCACGGCCTGTTTGCTCGATTGCTCGTTCAGGTAAATATCGCCAATCGCCGTCAATCAAGTAGATATAGGCGCTTGTGAGCAGGCGTTCTTCTTGTAGCAGCGCGTCAATGAACCATCCCATGAGGAATAGAAACGCAGCGACCAAGACAATGAACTCAACCGACAAACTCAGGCCCCTTTATCAACCTGGGCGGGTTTTAATAGCAATATGGGAAATTTAAAAGAGATTTGTGTTTGGAATGCTCGCGAGCTTTTTACCGCTTTGGGTCTACCACTGAAATAACGAGTTGGTTGCTGTTGTTGGGCTGTGGGAATGTGCGGTAACTCGCGTAGCGAGTTATCCACATTTCCATAGCGGCGGCCGCGATTTTTTCTCGTCATGCAGGTGGTGGGCGTAGTGGCCATCAAGTAGGTTGTCGTCCGGCGGGAGTGTGGCTCTTTGGGTCTGTGGTCCGGCTTGCCGGTTTCACCCCAGTTTGAAATGCCGCCCCCGTCACCTGCATCATCCAACGGGTCCACCGGGATGGTGCCGATCGCTTGCGATTGTGGCTTTGGTAGACAAGACCCGAAGGATGACCCTTTGGACCTTGTCGACTGAAGGAGTGATCGTTGGCGACTTCTGCCTCCTTGGAACTTCGTGTTGGGATCGATGTCGGGTCACGTTGTCATAACGTGGCGATCGGGCTGTCGGATGGCCGTCTGCTCGAGGAGTTCGAAATTACGCATACGGCGGCTGGCTTCGACGATTTCTTTCGTCGTGTTGAGACCTCGGCGAAACGCCATGCCGTACCGATTGCCGTGGCTATGGAAGGTTACAACGGTCACATCAGACCCCTCGACAGCTTGGTCGGCGCCAAGGGCTGGCCGCTGTTCAATGTCAATAATCTGAAGCTGGCCCGCTTCAAGGAGATCTTTCCGGCGGCCGCCAAGACCGATCGGATCGATACGAAAAAGACCCTGGAGCTGTTCCAGCTACGTGATCACCTGCCCATGGCGCGCGGTGTGCTCCAGGAAATCGTGCCGATCCCGGAAGAGAACCATGTCCTCAAACGCCTGTCGCGCCGTCGACGGCGTCTGGTCGACGAGCGAACGCGGCTGGGGAGCGCATTGCAGGCCGACCTCCAGGCGGTTTGTCCTGGTTTGTTGGAAATCACCCGAGAGGTCGCCAATTACTGGTTCCTGAACTTTCTCACCTGCCGCAAGGGGCTGCTCAAGCTTGCCCGCATTCGGCGCACAACCCTCGTCAATGTACCTGGTATCGGCGAACGGTTCGCTGACAGTATCCAGGCCTGGCAAAAGAAGGCGTTCTTCAGCCAAGATGCCGAACTGGTCGGCGATATGATCCAGCAGGATGCTGAGCGGATGCTGGAGCTGCATCATCAGATCAAGGCGCTGAAGAAACAGATGGCACGCGTCAACAGCAGCTCAGCGATCGCGCGTCAACTCGATACCATTCCTGGCTTTGGCACCATCTGCTGCGCAGAGCTCGCCGGCGAGATCGGCACCATCGATCGTTTCCGCAACGAAGCCAGCCTCGCCCTTTATCTCGGCATGGCCGCCCTCGATCATAGCTCCGGTAAGTCACGTCGCTCCAAGCGTTCCAAACATGTCAATGTTCGAGCCAAGGCGGCCATGCGCATCGCGGTCGATATTCACCGAAAACTCTGCCCACAATCAAAGCGCTATTACGAGAAAAAACGCGCCGAGGGCAAAAAGTACAACCAGGCCATCCGGGCACTCGGACGACATCTGTGTCCCGTCATCTTCAAGATGCTCAAGAACGACCGGCCATACAAAATCCAACCCTAATCCGATCACGATCCGCGCCACCTTTGGGACTTCAAATTTCCGCCGGGATGTTCAGGTCTGGGCACAAGAGCCCTCCCTCATAGCGCGGGCAATGCGCTGGTAACCGGACCCTACGACCGGATTCCGCGTGGCGATCCTGCTTTGCACTGGTTTCCTGCCGCTAGGCTCTTTCCCGAAGAGTGCCAATTCCAGCTACTTCGTTAGATTGCAATGACTTGCCAAGCGGAGTGTGCCAATTCTCTAATCCAGCCGCGTTACAGGACGGCATTGAGCTGTTGGACTTAAATCGACCGTATCATCTAAGGCAAAAGAACTACTATGTCGCTCTTTATCTCCGGTAGGTCCGATTTGGCGACATGAACAGCATCTTCAAAACCAAGATCGTTCTCGAACGCTCGCAGAAAATCTATGTCAATCAACGCGGGATCGTATGAAATTATTTTGCCACCCCGGTTCGCGAGGAGAACAGTACGCAGATAGCTAAATTCATCAGAAGAGCTACCAACATTCACTTTTGATATGCCTGTGCTCTTATATCCCGCCTCAGAAATTCTTTGCACTGAAGTAGAATTTTGATTGCAGAGTATATTGATGTGTGTGATTTGATTGCAAGTTAGTATTGATGCGGATACATTTGCTTTTTGGTTGATATTAGCAATTGATTTTGAAGTTTCTAAGGCTCGTTCAGCAATGCGTTGACTGACTTGTTCTGCGTCAATGTCAGCAACAGCCTGAGACACGCCTCTTGCTACCTCTGTTAGCTGCCCTTCAACTCCTTCGATCCGAGCAATTAACTCGGCAACATTTCTGGACGTGTACGAGTTTGCCGCAGACTTGATGCTCTCGGTCTGTAACTTGAGATCGCTAACCTCCTGAGTTGTCACGTCAATCTGGTTCTTGAGAGCGCTAAGTTCAGACTTGAGATCCAATGAGCTTTGTCGAGCATCTTCAGAGGCCTGCGTTGCTCTGCCTGCAGCTATGCCTGCTTGACTAATCACCTCTTGAGCGGTTGATCGAAAGCTGGAAACCTCGTCATCGTAGACGGTGCGCAAAATGGGTGTTGCACCAAGGAAGCCAATAGCAGCCACAATGATGCCGGCGATCCATAGCTGCCCTTTGAACCAAGAGAGTACGTCTTCCTTCACTTCAGCTGAAAGAACTTTTCGAAACAGTTCAATGTCGTCGACGGTATAGGGCGTCTTTGTTCGGCCCCAGTTGCCTTCAGGCGAACTCGGAGGCAATCCCGTATCGAAATCCGACGCTTTCTTCTCCGACAAAGTAATCCTCCAAAGAATCTGGCTTAGAGCTTTCGTCCCTTATGCACCGATGTGCATCCTCGTGGCAAATTTGGGTCATCGATGGAAACAAGCGCCCTATCTTGCAGCGCGGAGAATGCGCCGCAAAGCGGCCATGCCAACTGAAAATCGCTCATCGAGGCTGCTTTCTGGCGCATTTTTGCCGGAAGTCTTGATTCTCCTGCGTGCCAAGAGGAGCCACTAGGTGAGGTCAGTTGCCAAGTTGAAAAGCGAGCATCAGCTTCTCAATCAAGTAACTTTTGGTTTGACTTCAACGTCGCAACGAGCGATGCAATGCCGACCTCAGAAGCTCGACCAATTCAATCTGCATGAAGCTGAAGCGATCGGGGATCTTCAAGCAGACGACTCGTTTTGATCTCAGGCTCTTCGGAAACAACTGACTTAGACGTTTCTTATGGCGAGGCTCCATCACGAAGATGATGTCAGCCCAATCGATCTGTTCCACAGAGAGCTTTTCATCCGCGTCCAAGCTTAGCCCCGCGAAGTCTGTTTCGATCCCATCCCATTGGGACGCGATATCTGCAGCTGTTGGGCTGCGAACCCGAGCCTTTCCACAAATGAACAATGCCTTGGTCAACTAGGCATCCTTAAGCCCGACAGCGACGGCCTGCGTTAGGTCTGCTGTCGTTTGAAGAACGGGAGCAAACGACGGCCTAGCGGGAAGGCTGAGTCGTGCCAGTTCCAGCCATTAGAATTCTACCCTAGAATGCACGATGCGCTAATATTGATCGCGCTAAAAGGTGTGATCGGACGGTTGATCTTCGATCCCAAACAGCTTTTCAAGCTGGAGCAAGGCAACCATCCGATCATCCTGTGTAACCAAACCCGATAGAAAGCGTTGGCTGACGCCTGCATCCGCCTCTGGAACTGGCAAGATGTCGCTTGGCTCCAAGGTCAGGATATCCGAGACGGCATCCACCAGCACGCCGATTAGGCGATTGCCCAACGCAACAATGATCACGACATGCTCTTCGCTTGCATGGGTCTCGCCGCAACCAAAGCGGGCACGGAGATCGAAGATCGGCACGATGACGCCGCGAAGATTGAGAACGCCACGCATCGCATGCGGCGCACTGGGAAGCTCGGTCGGCTCGCTCCAGCCCTTGATCTCCCGGACCTTGGTGATCTCGATGCCGTAGGAGCGCTCATCGACCATGAAGGTCACGTATTGCACCCAAGCTTGAGTGGCCTTCTCGCCGTTCCCTCTGGCCTTTTCCAGACCGGCCGAATCGGAGATCTCAACATGACTCATTGGCTGCGCGCCTGTTTCGATAGTGGTTTCGGTGAGTTGAGAACAGTGCCTGCCCGTTGGCTGTGATTAGAACTCGTTCCATCCTTCATCGGCAGTGGCCATGGTCGGGGCAGGTGCCGTTGCCGGTTTGCTTCTGGACCTGGGCTGCGCCTGGCTAGACGTGGCGGGCCGTCCCGACATCGCCGTTGATGGACGGCGGTCCAGCCCAGCCGCATTGCCGACCCTGAAGAACGCCATCAGTTCTGTGAGCCTACCAGCTTGCTCGCTCAAGGCTCGAGCTGCTGCCGCGCTCTCCTCAACCAGGGCCGAATTCTGCTGGGTCGCTTCGTCCATGGTGGTGATCGAGCTATTGATCTCGTGGACACCAGCTGCCTGCTCCTGAGAGGCGCTGGAGATCTCGCGGACGATCCCGGTCACCTTGCCGATCGAGCCGACGATCTCGCCCAGAGCCTCGCCGGCCTGATTGACCAGCTGCACCCCGTCTTTCACCTGACTGTTGCTGTTCTGAATGAGGCCTTTGATGTCGTTCGCCGCATTGGCAGAACGCTGGGCCAACTGCCGGACCTCCTGGGCCACCACGGCAAAGCCCTTGCCCGCCTCGCCGGCACGTGCCGCCTCCACGCTGGCATTGAGCGCTAGGAGATTGGTCTGGAAGGCGATCTCGTCGATCACGCCGATGATATCAGTGATCTTCTGCGCCGACCCTTCGATGCCGCTCATCGCCTCGACCGCCTGCTCGACAATCCCGCCGCCCTGACTGGCCACCTTATTGGCGGATTCTGCAAGCTGACTGGCATTCTTGGCATTGTCGGCATTTTGCTTGACCGTAGCTGACATCTGCTCCGAGGCCGCCGCGGTCTCCTCGATATTGGAGGCTGCTTGCTCAGTGCGGCCGGACAGATCCTCCGTGCCGGCTCCAATCTCCTCGCTGGCACTCTGAACCTCGGAAGCTGCTATCTGGATGTCGGACACAATTCTGGTCAACTTCTCTACGGTGTTGTTGGCATTCTGCTTGAGGTCGCCGAACTTGCCTTGATAGTCGTCGGCGATCGTCCTGCTGAGGTCGCCTTGCGCTAGACCCTCAAGCACGTGGCCAACATTATTGGTAACCCCGTCGACCAATTCTGTGAGTTGGTTGATGCCTTTGGCCAGATCCAGCATGAAGCCCTGCTTGCCCTCAAGCGACAGGCGCTGGCCGAGATCGCCTCTGTTGGCGGCGGCGACAATGCCGTCAATCTCCTCTTGGATCGCTAGTTCGACCGTCTGATCCTGCCATTCGACCACCGTGCCCAAACGCTCACCATCGTCGCTCATCACCGGACTGACAACGAGAGCCAGCTTGCGGCCACCGACTTCTATCTTAGCGCGGTAAACCGTCGTGAGGTTCTCGAGCATTCCACGCTGATGGGCCGGGTTTTTGTGAAACACATCGATATTGGTGCCGAGTAGCTGATCGGCCGAGAACTGCGGCAAATCCTTCCTGATGTCCTGCTCGGCGGATTTCAGCATATGGCGAAGGTTCGTGTTGAGATAAACGATCTCAAGGCCTCGGTTAGCGACCATCACATTGGCCTGGCAGCTGTCCAAAGCCGCTTTGAGGCGAGCCGCCTCAAGGCTCTTTTTGGCGAGCTTGTCAAAGGATCTTGCCAAAGCGCCAATCTCATCGCCACGATCGAGACCTGGGATCTCGATGCGAGCGCCTGGCCTCAATCGCTCGATAATCCTTGCCATTGCTGCCAGCGGCCCGCTGACATTGCTCGCAATTGCGATGCCAAGGGCGACGAGGACCACAAACAGTGTCGACAGAACGGCAACAAGGATGACAAAGGTGCGCTGCGCATCGGCTTGGACGCCGCCTGCCAAAGTAAGGAGGTCATCCGAGAGGCGATCTTCGATCACCTTGAGCAGGTTAATCCTCTTGGTCGTAGCTGCGAACCATGTCGATCCCGAGACCGCCTTAAGATCATTCGTAAAGGGGCTGTCGATAGCAATCTTGCGCAGACGTGAGACCTCATCGGCGACCGGTCCCCTCAACTCCTGCTGAAAGAAGCTCTGCTGGTTGTCATTCGCATAGCTGTTGAAGACGGCGAAATAAGCTTCCTGCTGACCGATCAGATCGACCAAGCGATAATGCAGCCGGGCTGAAAATCGTCCTGCCGCAAAGCCTGCCGCACCCATAGCCCGCTCGATGCCAGCCCGCTCCTTGGCTTGCAGCAAGGCCATGTAGCCACCTATCGCTGTGGTGACATCAGCATTGTGGCTGAGAGATGCCATATGTTCGATCAGACCGAGAAGCTCGCCGATCGTGCCTGTGTAATAGCGCGCCATATCGGCAGTCCTGTGGCGCAATGTATCAACTTCGACACGCTCACTACCGAGCTTTGCAACCGTGTCACGCGCATCCAGGACTCGTCTCGCGAAGGCTTGGCCGTAGGCCATAGGATCGAGCCCAGCCAGCGTTTGCTCAAGCGCATGCTCTTGGTCGTCCGTCAATGACCGTTGATTGGTAAGCCGCTGCGCAGCGGCCGATTGACCACCGCCGCCAATGAATACTGCCGATGCGCCGCGCTCTTTTTGCAGTTCATGCACCAAGCCGCTAATCGCGGGCGCAACCTCAGCCAACGTCTGGAGATGGCGCATCTCGGATGCCGTCCGCCAGCTGCCCCAAGCCGTCCAACCGCCAACACCTGCCACAGCAAGAAGAGGTAGGGCGAGAAGAGCAAATATAGTGGTTCGAATTCCAAACGAGCTGAGTAGCCTGGTCATGAAATACCTCGGATTTGAGACACAAAGCCTTTCGATGCGTATCCTCCAAGCACCTCCGAGGCGTGTCGCAGTATTAGATATTTCGCGACAATGACAGTATTTTGTTTCGGTTTGGTTAAGATGGCATGACAAGCTTCATAATGATTTGCGGCTCACTGTCTTAGTGTCGCTTCTGGGTCGATTGTGATGAGAAAGTCCGAGACGCCCGAAAAGGGCCTCCCGACTTGGAAATGATTTTCAATGGCAGCCCATTTTTAGAATGTCATTTCTCAGGGGGGGAGGTTGCAGAGAATGTCAATCTAACGGAATCCAGCCTCAAGTATTCGTTCGGACTTTTTCATCACAATCTGCCATTTGCAGTCGTTAGCTGGGCCGGCTTAAAAAGGGTCGTTGGAATCGGAAGTCCTGCCTTCAACGGATCGACGACCCCGGTCACGGTCGATCTTGACCGGAGGTTAGTGGTGCATCAGGAACGAGGGCTCCCTAGGGCTTCGCGTAACGAGGATAAGCCGAATGAAGGCCCACATTGTTCTGGCTCACCCAGAGGCGAAATCGTTCAACGGCCACTTGTCAGGCATCTCGCAAAGAGTGCTCGGCACCGCTGGATGGCAACAGACGCTGTCGGATCTCTACACCATGGACTTTGATCCACGTGAGGGCGCGCATCACTACAGGTCTCGCAAAGATCCCGAGGTATTTCATCCTCAAACCGAGCAGCGTTTCAACGCAGAGAAACAAACCACGCCGCCGGATGTCGACGCAGAGGCAAATCGCTTGTTGGACTGCGATCTGCTGGTCGTTCACTTTCCACTCTGGTGGTTTGGTCCTCCTGCGATCCTGAAAGGCTGGATGGATCGGGTTTTTGTCTATGGTCGCATGTATCGAAGCACGATGCGCTATGACACCGGAATTTGCTCAGGCAAGAAAATGATCGCCTGTGTTACCACCGGTGCCAGCGAAGACAATTGCGCTCACAATGGCAGAGAGGGCGACACACGTCTCCATCTGTGGCCGATACTCTACCCATTTAGATATTTGGGCTTCAGCGTGCTGCAGCCAGAAATCCTACACGGCGTCGGCAGTACCGCCTTCATGGAGGGCCACGAAGGCGGATTGAGCACGCTCGATGCCTACACTAACCGATGGACGTCAGCGTTAGAGACGCTCACTTCGCGTCCTTTGGTCCCCTACAACCGCGACAATGAATTCGACGAAACGAAAAGGCTGCAGCCCGATGCTCCGGTGTACTCGCCGTTCACTCGGCACAACCCGGATGCCATTTCGGAATAGGGCCCTCGCGTCCGGTCCGGGTCATGACTCCCCGGATGCCGGGTCGGCTGCCAGCGCCCGCTATTCCTGGCAACTCCGGACATTACAGGCGGTCCTGGCCTCCAAGCGCGGGCTTACTGCCGCGTTGCTGACGCAAGCTCAGAACCTGCCTTGTTCACACCTGTGCCAAAAGTTGCCGCTGCGAGAAACTAATGAGTCCATGTTTCGACTCCACCTCTCAAGGTTCGGAGCCTCCGGCAAACTCGGTGCGGTTCAAAAAGTCCCACAGGATTATGCCCGATTCTAACCGAAACCTAACGCGGCCCAAACCGACCCCAAACCCCGCTAAGCTATCTTAGGCGTGCTGGGAAGGGAGCACCTTTGCGCCCATCCTTTTGAGTTTATCAAAATACAGATCAAAGGACGCAACTGATGAAGAAGTACGGAAAGAAAATCGCAGCAATTTCTATGGCAATGACCTTTAGCTTCGTGGCGCAACAAGCATTAGCCGTGGACGAGCATTACATCGATGGCGGGGCTGCCGTGGGGGGTACTGACGTTGTCGCGTATCACACCGTTGCTGCTCCGACGCCAGGCTCGTCAGAATTTGCGTCCGAATATCAAGGCGCGACGTGGTACTTTTCCTCCGCCGAGAACAAGGCACTTTTTGATGCCGACCCAGCGAAATACGCTCCGGCCTATGGCGGGTGGTGCTCGGCGGGCGCCAGCAAAGGCAAAAAAGTGCCGACCCTGCCCGAGCTTTGGACCATCGTTGATGGGCAGCTTTACCTCAATAGCAGCCCAAAGGCACATAACGACCTCTTCCTCGCCGACACCGAAACCGTGATCTCTAAAGGCGAGTCGAACTGGAAAGTGATTTTCGCCACGTCCCGTGAGGCGCTTCTGGCGCAGTAGACTTTTGCCCGTTGCGCCGCCGTCCTCTTGGTGGCGGCGCAGCCCCAATCACAGTGTGGTCTCCAGATCGTTATTGGACGCACAATGCAGACCACTGCACCTTACTCCCCGTTCGAAAGCTCATCTGGGGAGACGGGAGATATCGCTGCCAAAGCTAAAATACTTGTGGTCGAAGACGATGAGAACATTCTCAATCTTCTGAGCGCCTATCTTGAAAGTGCGGGCCATGATGTGGTGGTGCACCAAGATGGTCAGATTGGCTACAAGGCGGCTCTGACAGACACATTCGACGTTTGTATCTTCGACGTAATGCTGCCGCACAGATCCGGTACAGAGATTGTTGAAGCGATGCGCAAGCATGGCTCAGTCACACCCGTCCTGTTTCTGACGGCGCTTGGTGCAGAAACCAACGTTCTTAAAGGCTTTGCTGCGGGGGCGGATGATTATGTCATCAAGCCTTTCTCTCCACGGGAGTTGATGGTCCGCATTCAGGCGATCTTGCGCCGCAGTCAAATAGCCAATGCATGTCACAATGAGGTGCTGGAAGTCGGCCCTCTCAAACTGGATGTCGAACAACCGACCTGTAACCTGTCTGGTCAGTCTATTCCGCTGACACCCTATGAGCACAAAATTCTACGACGTCTTCTGGAGCAGCCCAGCAGAGTACTATCACGGGGCCAACTGATCGCGCTTCTTTATGGGAACGACGTTGCGGTCGGGCCAAAGGCGATTGATGTGCATGTCCACAACCTACGTGCCAAACTTGGTGATGAAACCGGCAAAATGATCGAGACGGTGCGCGGATTTGGCTACCGGTTCTCGCTCGCGGGGGAAGGAGGGCGCGGGATATCGTGAGACATCGCCTGCGCCGGTTGCCGTGGCTTACGTTTCAGATGATCGCGGCCAATGTTACGATTGTTCTGATGCTTGGTGTTGCGTGGTACTGGCTTTTTATGCGCCAGAGCACGGCTTACTCTGATCGCCTCATGTCCATATTCAACATCGAACCGGGCCAGGTTCATGCCATGTTTGTCGAGGAAGTTGAGCGTCAACTTTGGACAAGTATCTCGGTCGGATTGGTGTTCGCTGTCGTGGCGTCCATTGGGGTAACGCTCTTTATCGTCCGTCCCCTAGGAGCGCTCGCCCGGGCGACAGACAGGTTGCGACAAGGCGATTATAGTGTGCGCGCACAAAACCAATCAGGAGAGGTCGGGAGGCTAGCAGATACGGTCAACGCCCTTGCCGCGGCGTTGGAGCAGGAAGAGGGGCGTCGGGCACGATACCTTGCCGATCTTGGGCACGAATTGCGGACGCCCATCACCAGCCTGCGTGGATACACCGAAGGCCTGGAGGACGGTATTTTCCAAGCCGATGCGAAATTCTTTTCACTGATGTCGGATGAGCTCAATCATTTGACCGCGCTGACCCATTCCATTGAGGCTTTGGAATTGGCGGCCGAGGATCAAGAGGCGGCGTCTCAAGGTGTGGAGGTTCGGCATATTCTGGAAGATGTTCAGCATCGGTGGGACACCCAGTTCCGGGCAAAGGACCTTCGGCTGATTGTGAACGTCGACGACGCGTTGACCAACAGACGTATTGCCCTTTCGAGAAAATCCTTGCGGCACATCATCGATAATTTGATGTCGAACATGCTGAGATACGCTGATGCAGAGCCCGAATGCCGCATTGCGTTTTCAAGACATGAGCCGCAAGGGATTGAAATGAACTTCAGCAACGGCGCCCAGGATTTGCCTGCGCAGGACGTTCCTTTGCTCTTTGATCGCTTTTTTCGCGTCTCCCACAGCC
Organism: Geminicoccaceae bacterium; assembly: GCA_965204405.1. Taxonomy (GTDB): domain Bacteria; phylum Pseudomonadota; class Alphaproteobacteria; order Geminicoccales; family Geminicoccaceae; genus JANQPX01. The sequence continues at coordinate 676,134 of CBDBEN010000004.1, read as the reverse complement.
GGACCCGGGGACACAATGATCACTCTAGCGGGCTTGGGTTATCTATTGTGAGGCAGCTTTGCCTTGCCAGTGGTGGCACGGTTCATGCTGAGGTGCGGGACAATACGTTGAGCATTGTCGTTCGGCTTCCGCTTGTAGAGTCTTTACCAATAAAGGGACAGAGGGCCCCTCAGGAGTAAGCCTGATCTCTGATGTGCTTGATGGTTTGTCTGCTGGTTTCGACCTGCCGCGCGATGACTGAGCCTGCATCAAGAGCGGCTAGCTTTCTAGCCACCTATGCAAGCTTAGCGCAAAGCACCTCCACATGAAACAGGATGACGTGCGCGTAAGGCCACGGTGCATTTGCCTCGACTGCGACATTTGATCAATCGATTCGGAGGAGCTTGACCTTGGGATTTGGGTGTGTTCCTGCACTTCCAACGGAATTCCTAAGGGCCGCATTGGGTCAACCTCGGAAATAAGCACCCCACTTCGTAGCGCGGGCAATGCGTTGGTAAGCGGACCCAACAGAGGGAAATCGCTCGGCGTGCCGGCTTTCCGCCGCATTCCGGCCATAAGGCTTATGAGTCGAACGTGCCATATCCGGCCGCTAGCAACAGCCAAATGCTCAGCTGATATTCTGGCTAGGTGCAGTATTGGACAGATGGTATCCCAATTGGCAACGTTGGCGGGAAACTGGCCGAGTCTCCATAACGCCGCTTACAATATTTAGGTTGCCTTTTGAACATTCTGACTCTTACGCTTTGAGAAGATCTCTACTCTCGTCATGATGCTTTGAATAGCTCTTAAGTCTGATAGAGATTCAGCATGCCAAACAAAGAGCATCTTGCTCTACTGAAACACAGTGTTGCACAGTGGAATAGTTGGCGTTCTGGAAATCTATTTCAAGCGGCCGACCTCAGTCGCGCTGGCTTTACTGGTGCCAATCTTGCAGGCGCCAACCTCAGTAGGGTTAACCTTAGCGGGGCCATTCTCTACGCAGCTAATCTCCGCAAGGCCGATCTCAGCGGCGCCGACCTCACCGAGGCCAACCTCAGCTTGGCCAAGCTCACCGGGGCCACACTCTTTGGGGCCAAGCTTATTGGGGCGAGCCTCAAGGGCGCAGACCTCAGCGGGATCTTCCTCAGCGAAGCCCAACTCCGCGAGGCCAATCTCAGCGGGGCCAAAATTGGCGATATCGAGCTCAGCAATGCCGAACTCATAAAAAGGGACCTCCGCGGGGTCGATCTAAGTGGAGCGAAACTCCGCGGGGCGGCCCTACGTGAAGCTGACCTCAGTGGCGCCGACCTAAGTGGGGCTGATCTCCACGAGGCCGACCTCAGCGGGGCCAGACTCGTCAGAGCCAATCTACGAATGGCGAGCCTTGCATTGGCGTGCTTGGTTGATGCTAATCTCGATCAAGCAGATCTAACGCATGCATGGCTTTGGAACGCTCAAATTGACGGATGGTCCATTAAAGGAGTTGTCTGTGAGCATGTTTTTTGGGATCGCCATCGCGAAGAAGCAACAAAATGCAGTCCCGGTGGGTTCGAGCGAGCTTACGCAAAAAAACCTGAAATCCGCATTGAGTTTCCAGAGGGGCTCTTGCCAATCGACATGGCTATGCTTCCCGTACTTGTCGAAAGTCTGCAGGCAGAAAATCCGGGGAGTTCGCTGCGTATCCGATCAGTCCAGGAAGGAGGCGATGGCGCGACCGTGATCGTTGGCGTGGATGATACGGGAGAAAACAGCAGTTTAGGCGAGCTAAAAGCAAAACTTGGCAGTGCAATAAAAAGATGGGAGCAGGAGCGAGATCTGAAGCTAGAATTCAAAGCCAAATATGATGGTCTGCTTAACGATGTAATGCCGAGGCTACTGGAGGGAAAAATGACGAAGAATTTTTATGGCCCAACTGTTGTTTCCGGCAGTCAGAAAATCGGATCGGTGACATACACGGTGAATGATCTCGAAGGAATTGGCCGGCTCGTTGGCGACCTACTGCAGGACCGTAGTGAATGGACAGGGGTTGTTGCCGACAAGGACACGAAGAAGTTCGAGGCCGCCCTTGTCGAATTGAAGCAGGAACTCGCGAAGAAAGAGCCGGACAGGTCAATGATCCAAGCTAGTGTCGTGTCGCTCAAGAACATGCTTGAGAGCGCCGCAGGAACGGCGGTCTATGGGGGACTGCTTGCGTCTCTGATGGCGTTGGCTAACTGAGGGGCTAGCATCCGCAAGGGGTCAATTGTGAGCCTGAGCCACGCTTGATAAATGGCGATTTTCTGACAGAAACCAGCCATTCGTCAGAATCCCGCTTATCGATTTTTTAAGCAAGAATGGCTCTAAACGATTTGAATGACACAGGAGAGACATCTGACGTGGGCGGGGCAACTCTTTCGTAACTCACCTTGGGCAAAAGAGAGGCCAGGATCAGTAGCGGATAAATTCACGATGGCCCAATGCACTGCACTTGCTCCTTGCCTGCTAAAGGTTGCCTAAATGTCGAATGGTTGGCTCTGGCTAGATGACATAGGGATGAAGATTTGGCGGCGTGGTGGGTTGGAAGTCTTCGGCCTGGTGCTCATCGTTATAGGGTATCTCGGCGTGTTTCCACTCATCTTCTCGGGCGTAAAGCATGAGTGCGATAAATATTGGTAGGCCTTTTGTTCAGCTCAAATCTCGATATGAGAAGCTGTTGCTCTTTCCATTAATGCCCTTATCGAACTCATTCATGGCTTTGAACCGCGCCGGGTTTGCGGTGCATTTCTGCCACGACATTAGGGCAAAGCGATTCGAAGGGTAAAGTGGGGCGGATATGATCATTTGGGATAAAAATACGAAAAGTTGGATTGCATGTACAGTATAGCAGTTTGAAGGTAAGAATATCACTTTTGCTTTCAACCGCCATCTTGCTGGAAGACATGCCAGCGTAGTGCACTCGGAGGGTGGACAGCCATCCATCCCCTCAGCCTACCTACCAACCATGGCTGTAAGGGAGTCACAAGCGATGGTGCAAACATCATGACTGGCGAACCATCTCCAGAAAGCGAGGAAAACCGGGCCTTTGAACGGTACGGAATTAGGGCGCAAATATCAGCGCCTTCTATGTTGATACGATGAGATTCAGAATACCAAGCCTGGCACCTTGCTCATTGAGCAAGCACGGCAAGACCTGCTTCCTTTGCACCTTCAAGCCGATCACGTTCGACGCTTGCGCGCGCCATCACCCGCAGACCGGAATAGACTGATAGAAGAAGCTGCGCCGATTCAACGACCATCGCGACCGTCCAGTCGGAGCGGGCTTCGGCAATCGCGATCTTGAGTGCGCCTTCAAGCTTGGCATAGCCCCTGGTCACCAGTGCCTGGGTTTCAGGATCAAGGGCCGCGTGGTCAGCCGAGGCGTTGCAGAGAAAGCATCCACGCCTGTCACGCTCGTTCCAGGCAGCCTCAATCGGCGCACTGAGAAAAGTGCGAATGCGCCCGATCGGATCACTGCCGCTTTTTAGGGCATGGGCAGCGGCATCGACGATCAGATGCTCATAGTGTGTCAGCGCCCGAATATACATGTCGTGCTTGCTGCCAAAGGCTTTATACAGACTGCCCTTTTGCAAGCCGGTCTCCGTGATGATGTCGCTGAGACTTGTGCCTTCATAGCCTCTTTCCCAAAACAGCGACATGACCTTGGCGAGGATGTCGGCTTCGTCAAATTCACGCGGACGTCCTGGCGACCCGGTGGTCTTTTTATGTTCACGCACCTGTGATAATCCTATTGTTGACCATTTGGTTCCTATTTGTGTATATGGCTGATGTTAGCGCTGAGCGCCACATTTTTTTCACCAATTGTTGACTGAATGGTTAACAATATAGGAGGTCAAACCGATGTCGACGACCCTTGCCGCAGAAAATACCCAACTCATTGTCCGCAGCTACACTGCCGAGCAAGTCGGTGCCCTTGGCGACAAAATCAGCCGATTCGGCATCGAAGCCCTGCGATTTTCGGGAGCGACCGTACTGGGCTGGATTGGTGCGATGAAATTTACCGCCTATGAGGCGGGCGCCATTCAGGGCCTGGTTCAGTCCAGCCCGTTGATGAGCTGGCTTTACGAATTCTCGTCCGTACAAGGTGTTTCAAACCTGATCGGCACGATTGAAATCGCAACAGCGCTCCTGATCGTGCTGGGTGTGAAATTCCCCAAAGCGGCTCTTGCAGGCGCACTGGCAGCAGCAGCCACCTTCCTGCTGACAATCAGCTTTCTGTTCACTGCCCCCGGCTGGGAGCAGAGCCTTGGCGGTTTCCCGGCGCTGTCTGTCGTGCCCGGACAGTTTATCCTCAAAGACGTCGTGTTGCTGGCGGGTGCGATTTTTCTCTCGGGCAACGCGCTCAAGCGAATTGCCGATCAGACACGCTGAACGAAAGCTGTTCCGGAACCAGTGATGATCGCCCTCGCATCACTGGCGCTTTCGCTCTGCTGCCAAGCATCCAACGGAGTGTCCAATGTTCCCTGACGTTACGCTCTACACCAAAGCCTACTGCCCTTACTGCATGCAAGCCAAAGCCTTGCTCGAGCAGAAAGACGTGGCTTTCCGTGACATCGAAATCACCAACGATCCCGTCCTGACCGCAGAGATGAAGCATAGGTCGGGCCGCCATACCGTACCTCAGATCTTCATGGGCGAGGTCCATGTCGGCGGCGCAAGTGATCTGTTCGAGCTCGAAGCAGCGGGCGGTCTCGATCCACTGCTTCAATCCACGATGGCCGCCTGAATCGGCCTGCCCCGAAAACAAGGCAATTGAAAGGAAATCATTATGTCTCGTTTAAATGCCATCAATCCTGACACAGCCACCGGCAACGCGGCTGAACTCCTGAACACGGTAAAAACCAGCCTCGGTATCGTGCCGAATCTGACCAAGGTGATGGCCAATCAACCGGCCGTTCTCGACATGTTTCTCGCGATCAGCGGGACACTCTCCAAAGGTGCCTTCGACCCGAAGACTCGCGAGGCCATCGCCCTGGCCGTGGCGGGTGCCAATGGCTGTGACTATTGTGCCTCCGCGCACAGCGCGATTTCGCAGTCTCTGAAAGTTGCGCCGAAGGAAATCAAGTACCGTCTGGCGGGTCGATCAGACGATCCGAAGCTGAATGCACTGCTGGTGTTCGCACGCAAGATCGTCGATAAGCGCGGCCTCGTCTGCGATGACGACATCGCTGACATGAGAGCGGCAGGCTATGACGATGCTGCAATCACCGAAGTGACAGCAAATGTCGTGGCGAACATCTTCACCAATTATATCAACCATGTCGCCGATACCGAGATCGATTTCCCGGTTGTGCGCACGGGTGACGTAACGCTTGCCGCATAAAGTTTCTTGGGCCGCCTGCCGGGTAAGCAGGCGGCCCAACCAAGCTGCAACCTAGCCTCCTCCCGACCCGTTCATGTCCACTTATCCAACGATTGAGTGCACAGTAGCATCCGCTGTATTGCCTTCAATCAGTCGTCTGATGGTGTCCGAAAACACAACCTCGGCATTATTCTCGTCAACGCCGAATGCTGACTTGACCTCCAACTCACCAGCGTCGTTCGTCTCCATATCAACGCGAGAGAAACGAACACCTTTCTGGCTGCTGACGAATGCCTTCCAATCGGCAATTTGATCAACTGCTTGGGAGCTAATGCTTACATCTTTAGGGGCTTTGGAGAGACGGGCCATATCGGTATCCTTCCGTTTAATGATCGTTGTTCTTGTTTTGTTCTATATCGATCAATAGCCGTTGTCACCCCATTTGGGACCACCGGCCCCTCGAAAACATCCAGCTTTCTGGAGCATCGACTCTGACCGCACGGCACGCCTTGTTGAAACAAGTCTTGTCATACTCCTTGCCAAGGGCTCCTTCCTGTTTGTGCTCCGTCTTTCTTAGGTACAGTTTTCTCGCGGTTTTCTTACGGGGCGCCTTCTATGGTCCATGGGACTCGACCAGGTTGGATAAGGTCCATCGAGCAGATCACCGAGGGCGCGCCGTTTCAGGACGGTGATCCGCGCCCGTCGACGATGCTCCAGCCGATCATGGCGAAGATGGCAGCGCTGACAAAGCGCCTTCAGATTGCCGAGCCGATCGTTGGTAGGGGCGTGATCGAGATGGGTCGCCGCCAGCACAACCCGCATTTTCTTCAGCGCCGCATAGTCGCCATAGTTCGGCCAGTCGATGGCCTCACCTCGATCATTCCGCCAAAGCTCGCCCTCGGGATCGAACCACCGGCCATCGCCGAGATGATGAATGATCTGGCCATGAGGCCGGCCGCACGCTTCACAACGACCGCCGGCGCGATCGAAACGCATCACAGCACTCAGCTCAGGTCAATCGATAGGGTAGTTCCAGCGAAGCGCAGGCTTGATCGGCATCAGTCCCACATCCTCGAAGCCAGCTCGCTTTCTTCCTTACCCCCGGCATTGGCATAGATGGCGGTGGTCAGCTGGGCATGGCCCAGCCATTTCTGCAGGATGTTGAGCGGCACACCCTTGCCGATCGCGTTGATGCCATAGGCATGTCGCAAGCCCTTGGGCGTGCGATGGGGACCATCGGCAATATCGGCCGCCTCCATGATGCCTTTGATGATCTGCCAGCCGCGCACCCGGCTCCAGCTCCACAAGCGTTCGGCTTTCGCCTTCCTGCGCTTTTGTGCTTGCCTAAGCCCGAAAGTCAGATCGAGGCGGGGCAGATGCTCGCTTGGAAAGGCACGGATCGGTAGACATCGTCGCGCCGCTTCTTGAGGCTGTTCAGAATGATCCGCCCTTCGGCGAGGTCGACCCGTTCCGGGGTCAAGGCCAAGGCTTTGGAGAGCCGGCAGCCGGTATAATGCAGGGTCTCCGCAAACAGCCTGGTTTTCGGGGCCATGGTCGCGGCGGCATCGAGGAAAGCAGCACGCTTCTCAGCAATTGTGACCTGCCCCCATGGTGGTCCGCCCGCAATGTTAGTGCAGGCGGATGTTTGCTGTCTCGGGTACCTGCCACCCGCGCCTGAAACCATCGCGCCAGCCTCGGCCGCCCTGGCTCCGCTACGCTCCGCCAGACCGCCTGAGCCAGAAAACCACCACCTGTACTAACATTGCCGGTGGACCACCATGGGGGGCAGGTCTATCGAGCAATGGCGACGGCACTACAACGCTCATCGTCCCCATAGATCGCTCGCGTATCAGCCACCGGCGTCCAAGGCTGCAAACCACCGCCTGCATAACATAGCGGGTGGCACCAACATTGGAGGCAGGTCAAGGTAGGAGGCCGTCCGCGACATCAGGTCAGCTCCTCCGCTAAGCATAGTATCAATTATCTCATGAGCTTCGCGTCAAATCCATGCTCTCCGTAGGAGAGTAAAGTTTTCTTGCCCTTCATGATGGTTTCCAACAGGACTCGGTGTCCCCAGAGGGTATAAAGATAGCCAAGCGTTCTTTCGGCATAACCGATATGAAGGTCTCGATCGTCACTTTCGTGTTTTAGATAAAGGGCACGATTTCTTCCATAGTCCGCATCATAAATGCGAATCACTGGTTGTGCATTCATGCCGATCGTCCGAAGGAGGGTTTCCTTAACATCACGCCAATTATCTTCATCGGAGACTTTGGTGACTACAAGATTATCGCCCCTAGGCTCGAATTCGAAGATATCCAATTCCCGCATGAGGTCTTCGGTGAGGAAGCGGCGAAGAAAAGACACGTCGCGATCACTTTCCCTGACTTCGAAGATCTTTTCTCGGCCCGATGTCGTTGATGGGCCGAAGGCTTCCAGTTCCTTGGGGGTGGGGCTGTCGAAACGCCTCTCGATATCGTGCCAGACCTTGAAGCCAACATGATAGGGGTTAATACTGCCGGGATGCGGGCAGATGACTTGATTGTGACGAACCAGGAATTCCATGTAGATGTCTTGTGGAAGGTCCAGGCTGTTCATGATTTTATGATGCCAATAACTAGCCCAGCCCTCATTCATGATCTTGGTCTCGATTTGTGGCAGGAAGTACTGTGCTTCCTCATGAACGATTGTCAATAAGTCCTGCTGCCACGCCATCAAATGCGGATTATGGTCACGGATGAAGACCAAGAGGTCTTCTTCAGGTTCCAATGGGGTTCTTTGAAGATCCAGTTCGGGTTGTTCTGTCTTGGGATGCAGTAGTCCAAACTGATCATCTTTTGGCCTGATCTCGTCTAGCAATCGCTGTTGCTGCTCTTCTGGCTTCAGCTTTCTGATGCCAGCATTGCGGCTACAGTTCATTGATAAGGCATGGGCGGCGTCGAGAACATGTTCTACCTTTTCGACGCCGATCGATGGGTCTTCAGTATAATACCTCACGCGATCAGCGGCAGTCTTGAACTTAGAAAGTGTCTCACCGGCATTTGTAGCCGATGTAAAGGTAAAGTTGTTTTTGAAGAAATCGTTATGTCCATAGACATGTGCGATAGTCAGGATTTGTAGACAGAGCGAATTGTCAGTCATGAGGTAGCCGAGACAAGGATCCGAATTGATCACCATCTCATAGGGAAGGCCGGTCGCTCCATGGTCGTATAGAGTCTTGGTCTTCTCGTATGACTTGCCGAAGCTCCAATGGGGATAATGGGCGGGCATGCCGTGGTAGGCCATGTAGCCGAGCATCTGGCCATGATCGCAAACTTCGAATTCCTGCTCGTAGCAGTCGAGCCTGAACTCATCCACATGTTCTCTTATCGCCGAGTCCCAGTATTCAAGGTCCTTCACGTCCCAGTTTGCCATCGTCAATCTCCCGCGCCGACGCGGTCTCGCGACAAGAAGGCCTTGAAGCTAGGCCAGATGTCCTCTTTGCGTTCGATCAGGACAGACTGAAAATTGTCGGCGTCTATGCGGCGGAACATGTCGAGCATGGAGCTTTCGTAGTAATGTGAGCCGAGGGGCTTGATTTCTCCATATCCGAAGAGATTGCTGACTTCACAAAGTTCTTTTGCGGCCTTAATGGCATTGGCATTATCGCTGTCAAAGTTATCACCATCCGAGCAATGAAATGAGTAGATATTCCAAAGGGAAGGGTGATAGCGATCATAAATAATTTCCAAAGACTTATTGTATCCTGAAGAAATTAATGTGCCGCCACTTTCTCCTTTATGAAAAAATTCCTCTTCAGTTACTTCCTTGGCTTGAGTATGGTGGCCTACGAATACTAGTTCGACATTTTGATATTTGGTGCTAACAAACTGAAACAGCAGAAAAAAGAAGCTTCGAGCAAGGTATTTTTTCATGCTGTCCATGGAACCTGACGTGTCCATGATGCACATGACGACGGCATTCGACTCTTCGCGCGTGTCTTCCACCAAGCGCTTGTAGGTGAGGTCTTCGCGTCGGAACGGAAACCGCTCTTCGTTCTCCTGATCAGAGCCAGATTCGGTCGAACCGGTCTTGAGCGAGGGCACGTTGTCACCGCCCGTGAGCCTTGATGCGGGCAAATTGTCGCCGATGGCAACTTTTCGACGTATGCGGGCCTTGGCGGTCCGTCGCCGGTCCAGATGCACACGGACGCCAGCCTTACGATAGCCTTTTCGTTTTGCAATTCGCTCCGACATCACCTCTCTTAGGATCTTTCGCTCCATGTCGGGAAGCTCCAGATCTTCGAACATGATCTCGATCAGTTCTTCGAGCGTGACATCGGTTTCGTAATAATCGACACCGGGCTGGTCGCCGGCACGGCCAGTTCCTTCCCCGTCCTTGCCCGCCTTTCCGACAACCTGGCCGGGCTCGGTGTCGCCTTGTCCGGTTCCCGATTGGGATTGATTATCGCCGAAAACAAACCGGTATTCCTTGATGCCGCGGATCGGCACTTTAATCACACGGTCCTTGTGGCGGCCGATGATCGATTCTTCAGAGATGATGTCGGCAATGTTATCGCGAATTGCTTCACGTAATTTGTCGCGATGCCGCTGCCTATCGCCAGCACTACGATCAGATCGCAGCGCATCCGAAGAGGAGAAGGGTCGAAAGATCGCCATCATTCATCCCAAATCAGCAATCATCAAAGCCACAATGGCAAACGTCTAGTCGCGCCAGAGATGATTAGCGGCGTATTTGAGGATAACGTCGATACTGTCCTCGCAATAGCCATTGTCGATCAGGCTTTGAACCATGCTGTCATATTTGGACTGCTGCTCCTCATCACGTGTGCGTGCTTTCGTGATGATCCGGGAAAGTTCACGGACGGAATTCATCAATTTGCGCTCGATTGCTTCCTTCAAAGGTTCATAGGCATTGTAGGTTACCTTTTCCCCTCGACGCGAAGCGGCCCAAAGATAGGCGATCACCTCCTGGCGAAAGCCGTCAGCAGCCGAACCGATGATGGCAATCTGCTCTTCGATCGATTTAAGGAAACCTTCATCGGGCTGCAGATCTTCACGGGTATTCTGATCCCGCACCTTGGATTTGGTAACATAAGCTTCGGCATGATCGAGATAGTTCTGGAAAAGGGTCTCTGCCTGCTCCTTGTAGGAATAGATGAAGGCCTTGGTGATATCCTGCTCCAGGAGTTCCAGATAAGCCTTGTGAAGCGTGTCCTGCAGGAATTCGAGATACTGCTTTTTTACGTCTTCGGCAAAATCCGCCTCTTTGACCATGTTGATCAGCGCCTCGCGCACGCTGATAGGATGAATCGAGGAACTGCTTTGGGTCAGCGCATTGTCGAGAGCTTTCATGATGAAGCGGGTCGAAATGCCGAACATGCCTTCGCGCTTGGTGTCCTCTTGCAATTCGCGAACGGTGAGCTTCTTGGTCCTGCCTTTCTCCACCACCTCCTCGCCATTATAAAGGCGAAGCTTGGTCAGGAGATCGCATTTGGCCGTCGGTTCCAGCCTCGTCAAGATGGCAAACATCGACGCGATTTCGATCGTGTGTGGTGCAATGCAGGCTTCGAAGTTCGATTTGTCCAGGAACTTCGTGTAAATCTTGACCTCTTCAGAGAGCCGGAGATTGTAGGGAACCTTGACCACGACGATCCGGTCCAGGATCGCTTCATTGGTATGGTCGGCCTTGAATTTTTGCCATTCGGCTTCGTTGGAGTGAGCAACGATGCAGGTGTCCACGGAGATCGTGCCGTGGCGTCCCGGAGCCGGCACGAACTTCTCCTGAGTAGCCGTGATCATGGTATGGAGGTATTCGGTCTCGTTCTTGAAGACCTCGATAAACTCAACCATGCCCCGGTTGCCGACATTGAACGCGCCATTCAATTCCAAGATTCGAGGATCGCCTTCGGAAAACCGATCGAGCTTGGAGATGTCTTCCGAGCCGATCAGCACCGATGTGTCCTGATTGTTGGGATCAACCGGCGGAACGACGCCGATGCCGCGCCTTGCTCGTTTGGAGAAGGTGACGGTGCGCACCGGCACCTCCTCGTAGCGGCCCCCGAACTCTTCCAGCAGGCGGTGGCGCATCAGGGGGTTGAGATCGCCCTCGATCTTGACTCCGAGCATGTCTTCGAAGGCAGGGCGCAGATGCCTAGGAATTAAGGTTAAAGGTTCACCGAACATCGGATCGCCATCGATGGCAAAGATCGGGGGCAACTCTTCAAGACCCCGCTTCAGACGCTCGACCAGTGAACTCTTGCCTGAGCCTACGGGACCCATGAGGTAGAGCACTTGGCGGCTCTCCTCACCGCCCATGGCTGCGGAGTGGAAATAGCGCACAATCTTGTTGAGCGTGCGCTCCATGCCAAAGAACTCGTCCTTGAAGAAATTGTGGACCTTGATCGGTTCGTCACCGAACAATCGCTGCGTTCTCGGATCGTTCTCCGGATTGATCTCGGTAATGCCGGGAGACATGAGCATGTCGTACATGCGCCGATGCGATAAATTGGCGAGTGACGGATCCGCCTTCACCTTTTCCAGATACTCGAGGAAAGTGCCTTGCCATTTTTCCTGCTGGCGCTGCTCGCGATCCTTCTGGATCACCTTGGCGAAATCGATCGTCTGCTTGGCCATTCACATCACCTCGCTCGCTGGGGCGCCGGGACTGGGGTCCGAAGAAGCGCCTCGATCTCTCTGTTCAGATCGAATATGGGAAAACGTGTTCATCGATATTTCTGGCCCCGTGTGGGGTGGATATTGACCGGCGCGCGCCACCTTGCTCAGGCTTGGCGTGCAGTAATCCGGGGTCATCGCCGCTTGCATCGGGATCAGATGCACAAGGTATTTCTGCCGGGCAAAAGCTTGGGGCCCTATCCTGCCGGCGGCCCGTCGATAGGCTCTGGCGATACGGCATGGTGCCATCTTAGTCGACGCAATCTGTCCCTCTGATGAACATGCTCTAGACATACCATGCTACGCCTTTGTCATGATCGCCAACATGCGGATGCTGGAGCGTATTCAAGGGCCCCATGATCGTTCGATACCTTGTGTTCAATGTAGATCGCAACTGGCATTTGGCGAGCGAAGACGTGCAATTATCGACCGAGGAAATCGATCTTTTCCCATAGGTGTCATGGGGCAGGGTCTCGGTGATACTACAAGTCGAAGCTGTGCCAATCGACGCGCTGCTTTCGAATTCAAGGCCGTGTCCAATGATAAATCGATGCATGTCTATGCCCACCTTGCAGTTAAACACTAACAAGTTGATCAATGATGTTCAAGGCTATTGATGATGTCGTTAAAAATAAAACATGTCATGATAATTTACTGAAATGTTTCTCGATTCTCCGTTTTTTGAGGAATTTTCAAGTGATTAATGCCTTCATAGATTGGCAATGAAATAATCCTTCTAAAAAAACTGCAAACTTCTTCCGGCATAGTTTCTTTTTCGCCTTCGCCAGGCACGTGTCCGTCCGGGATACTGTCGATATCGTCGCCAATAAGCCGTTCGCAATGCATGAGCGAGCGCACTCTATGGCCCGATGGTAAAGACTTCGTTAACATCATTGTGAGTAAAGCCTGATCAGGCTGTACAATGTTAAGGAGAATTTTTCGGGATGACTGACGCCGTACCGGTGCTTGCTTGTCAAAACCGCCTCGGTGAGGGCCCGATTTGGTCGATCGAGGAACAAGCGCTTTATTGGGTCGATATTGTCGCACCTGCTATTCATCGCTATCAGCCGGCGAACGGTGCCCATGATAATTGGCCCATGCCCGAGCATGTCGGCTCGATCAGCATGCGCGCCGCCGGAGGTCTGGTAGCGGCCCTGAGGAGTGGGTTCGGCCTGTTCGATCCCACGACCGGCATGGTCGACATGATCAATCATGCCGAGGCGGATAAGCTTGACAATCGTTTCAATGATGGACGCTGCGATCGGGAAGGGCGCTTTTTCGCAGGCTCTCTCACCTATAGCGAAGACCAGCCGGAGGGATCTCTTTGGCGGCTCGACGTCGACCATGAGGCCAAACCGGTCCTGAACGGCATTACCGTCTCGAACGGTCTTTGCTGGAGTCCCGACGGCAGCCTGATGTATTTTGTCGACACGCCGACCCGTGAGATCCAGTGTTTCGACTACGACCAGGCTACGGGAACACCCGAAAACCCTCGAGTTCTGGTGCGGACCGATCCGAACGGTGGCTGGCCCGATGGTTCCATCACCGACAGCGAGGGATGCCTCTGGAACGCGGAGTGGGATGGTGCACGGGTGGTCCGCTACACGCCCGATGGCGAGATCGATCGGATCGTAAAGATACCGGCCAGGCGGGCAACCTGCGCAGCTCTCGGCGGGCCGGATCTAAAGACGCTCTATATCACAAGTGCCTGGGACCGCATGAGCAGGGAGGAAAGGGACGAATGGCCGCTCTCCGGCAACCTTTTCGCCATCGATGTCGATGTTCCGGGCCTGCCCGACCCTAAATATAGGGGCTAGCGGTGCGACCATGTCGCTTTGCCTGTGCGTTTTCTGATTAGTCCTTTATGGGTAGTACGTTATGGCTTCTTCCTGCCCTTTGCCGGCAGGAAGGTTCCAGGTCAAGCGTATAACCCTCAGCGTTCCAATTCAAAGCTGTCCAGGTAGGCAGGTAGATGAATTCCGGGCTTCAGCCTCGGATCGGCTATGGGCGTGCCTGCCGCGAGACGAAGCGGCAGTTCGCCTGCCCAGACGTCGAGGGCGTAGTCCTCTTCGTCATCGCCAGGCGGACCACTGCGTACCTTGGCGGCGACTTCGTCGATTTCCATCGTAAGAACCGTCGTGGCTTTCAACTCCTGATCAGTCACCGGGCGCAGCTCATCCCAGCGGCCGGGAAGGAGCCGATCGGTGAAGGTTTTGAGCGCAGCAAGCTTGGCGTCGGGGGCGCTCAAAGCTGTCGCTTTGCCGAACATCATGACGGTTCGATAGTTGATCGAGTGGTGAAATCCTGAGCGGGCCAGAACCAGCCCGTCGATCAGGCTGACATTGACGCAAACCGGGACGCCGCCCTTGACGCGCCGAAGCATGCGGCTGGCGGACGAACCGTGCCAGAGGACCCGATTGCCCTCGCGCCAGTAGCTGGTGGTGGTCACATATGGGTGATCGTCAATGGTATAGCCGACATGGCAGACCACGCCCGCGTCCAGAATGGCGTAGACTGTTTCGCGGTCATAACAGGCGCGCTGGTGCAGGCGCTTGATTCGGGTGCGCTCTGTTGGGGGAAAATCATCCATAAGCTCGTCCTCCATCTCGAACAATCAATGTCGAGGTTGAGGCTAGGTCAGGATTGGGCTCGTAAGAAGAGCCATTTATGGCTATCAGAGAGAGCCAATCCTGATGAGCGCAGGCGGTATCAGCTGTCCTTCATGGCTGCTATAGCAGCCGAGCAAAGCCGAATGGCTCAGCCGACCTTCAGGATGTCGAGGAGCTGTGGATGAATGTCGGCATTGCCTGCGACCAGTGTGCCGGGCTCGGACCAGGCCTGCTCGCCCTCGAGATGGCTGATGAGGCCGCCTGCCTCGCGCACCAGGACGATACCGGCGGCGATATCCCAGGGTTTGAGGCCATATTCCCAAAAGCCGTCAAAGCGGCCGGCGGCGACATAGGCGAGATCGAGCGAGGCCGTACCCAGCCTGCGGACACCGGCCACGCGATCGGAAACCTGGTCGAGCTGCTGGGCAAATCCTTTTTGCCGGCCTGGCCAGTTCAGGACTGGAATGCCTGTTCCGATCATCGAGCGCTGAAGATCATTCCTTTTCGAGACTCGAAGACGGCGCTCGTTCAAAAAGGCACCGGCGCCTTTCTCGGCCACATAAGTTTCGTCCTTGATGGGATCGTAAACCAGGCCGGCGAGCAGGTCGCCGTTCCATTCCAGAGCGATAGAGATCGCGAAGTGGGGAATGCCGTGGAGGAAGTTCGTGGTGCCGTCGAGTGGATCGATAATCCAGCGATGGCCGTCCTTGCTCGGGATTTCGCCACTCTCCTCCAGAAGAAAACCAAAATTGGGCCTGGCACGGGCAAGCTCGTCGCGGAGGATTTTTTCGGTTTTGCGATCGGCGGCACTGACGAAGTCGCCTGGGCCCTTGATCGAAACCTGGAGCTGTTCGACCTCGCCGAAATCACGGATCAGGTGTCTCGCCGCCTTGCGCGCGGCTTGATCCATGACATTGATATTGGCCGAACGTATCGGCGGCATGAGCGTTCCGATCTTGTCTGCGAGGGACTGAGAGCAAAGTCAACGAAGTCGGTGTTCCGACCCTACTTAGCGCGTTCGACATAAGCGGTATCGGCGATATTGACCACTACCTTCGTCCCGGCCTCGATATGGGGGGGCACCATGATCCGCACACCATTGTCCAGGATGGCAGGCTTGTAGGATGCCGCTGCCGTCTGGCCCTTGACCACGGGATCGGCTTCGACGACTTCGAGGACGGCCGTTTCCGGCAGTCTTGCGCCGAGTGAGCGCCCCTCGAAGCTCTGCACCACGATCTCCATGCCTTCTTGAAGAAAAGCCGCCTGATCGCCGATCATGCTCTTGTCGATGCTGATCTGCTCGTAGCTCTCCTGATCCATCAGATTGAGCTGGGTGCCTTCTTCGTAGAGGAACTGATAGCTGTTCTCCTCAAGCCGCACGCGCTCGACGGTTTCTGCGGCGCGGAAACGCTCGTTCAGCTTGGTGCCGTCCACCAGGTCCTTAAGCTCCACCTGCTGATAGGCAGGGCCCTTGCCAGGCTTGACGTGATCGGTCTTGACCGCGACCCAGAGCTTGTCCTTGTGTTCGAGCACATAGCCTGGCCGTATTTCGTTGCCGTTGATCTTCATCTCATCACTCTCAGGCCGTGACGACGGCCGGCGTTGACTTGCTGCACGCGGGCTTGTCGCCAGTCACGACCACAAAATTCATGCGGGAAAGCCTGTCTAGCGCAAGGGAGGGCTCAGGCAAAGAGCTGTTTGGCCGGGCGCCCCTATAGGTCTCGGTTTTTATCGATCGTGGCCTGTAACCTGCGGGCACGTTCGGCCGGCCCTTCGGGATTATCCCAGATAGCTGTCGAGATACCGATGAAATCGGCGCCGGCGTCGGCGAGCTTTTTTGCATCGTCCACTGTATTTGCATAGGCAAGGCATGGCAGCACAAAAAGATCTCGCCACCAGCTGACTAGGTCGATTATCTCCTGGCCGACGGGCTGGTCAGGCTGTCCGAACGCCACGTAGTCGGCGCCGCTTTCACCTGCCGCCATGGCATCGTGACGGGAACGGCCGGCGTCGGCGCCGAGAATCTGATCTTTCGACATTGCATCGCGGGTGCTGCCGACCAAGCCAGGATCGCTTTGATGAAGGCCGTCGGCGGCAAGGGCTATTGCGAGATCCGGATCATCCCGGACGAAAAAGGCGGTGCCGCGCTCGGCGCAAAGTTTCCTCAGGGCTTCGGCGGCCGGGCGATTCGTGGCAAGACCGGCCGGCAGCAGAAACGCTGCGGGCAGCACCTGCTCAAGAACGTCCGCGAGCTGGTCCGAAAAGAGGTCGCCCGACAGCGGCTCGGCGGGGCCGATCAGATAGAGCCGGGGCTCAACCTCATCAGAATCGGCACCCGGCTCCGCCATCGCCTCAGCTCTCGCCGAGATAGATCTTGATGACCTGATCGAGCAGTGCCAAGGCGTCCGCCTTCGGCCGCTGGAAGCTGTTGCGGCCGATGATCGAGCCTGAGCCGCCGCCATCGCGAATCTGGCGAATTTCGTTCAGGAGGCCTTCGGTGTCCTTGGCCTCGCCGCCGGAGAAAACCACCAGGCGCCTGCCCGCGAAGGATGCCTGCATGACATGACGGATGCGCGCGGCGAGGGTCGAGCGGTCGATGTCCTGGGCCTCGTACACCTTGGCGGCGGCTGGCAGATCCAGATGATCGGTCGGGGGCTTCACCTTGATGATGTTGGCGCCCATCAAAGCGGCCATATGGGCGGCGTAGGCCACGATATCGAGTGCAGTCTCGCCCTGCTTGGTGACGAGACCGCCGCGAGGATAGGACCAGGTGACCACGGCAAGGCCGTGCGCCTTGGCTTCGATGGTGAGTTCACGCAGCTCTTCCATCATATCGTAGCAGGCGTCCGAGCCCGGATAGATGGTGAAACCGATGCCCGCGCAGCCGAGCCGGAGAGCGTCCTCGACGCCGCCATGGACGGCCTGATCGGCAATACCGTCGGCCAGCGAATTGGCGCTGTTCACTTTCAAGATGGTCGGAATCTGGCCAGCGAAGCTGTCAGCTCCAGCTTCCAGCATGCCGAGCGGTGCGGCATAGCCGGAAAGTCCCGCATCGATCGCGAGCTGGTAGAGATAATGGGGATCATAAGCGGGTGGGTTGGCGGCGAAGCTCCTAGCCGGACCATGCTCATAGCCCTGATCCACCGGAAGGATCACCAGCTTGCCGCTGCCGGCAAGGCGGCCCTGCATCATCAGACGGGCGAGGTTGGCCTTGACGCCGGGACATTCGCCCTCGTAGCCGGACAATATTTCTTTGACTTTCGGGGTCATCTGCATTGGTCAATTCCCATCAATTGAGCCTTTTTCGTGCATTCGGGTATTGATCCAAGGTGAGAAGTCCGATGCCTCGATCAACCCCGCGTAATTCATGGCGTCTGCATAGCGTGCGATGGGTGTGAAGGGCAAGCAAAGCCTGGAGCGGCCCATTGCCACGGAATTTTTTCGGCCCTTTTCGATCGTAAATCGACGCACGGGATAACTATCTCGACTGGTTAGGCCCTTCCTCATTCAGCGGCGGGCATGACGTTGCCGAAGAACTGCCAGAGCTAGGCGTGCCTGCGCTTAGCACCCGTGCGGCTGTCAATCCAGAGTGAATAGTCGTCAAAGCCCAGCGCTTCGGCAGAAGCGGGGCGACCTCCACTATCCTCATGCCGGTTTGATCCGGCGTCAGCCGTTCCATATGGGCAAATAGAGAGAGTTTCATCGTGGGCGATCCTCCTCGACCTGGTGGACATCGCCTGTGGTCTCATCGCCGATATAGAGCCCGAAACTACGGGTGCTGAACTCCAGCGCATAGCGTTTCAGCATCGTGGTGATCGCCGTGGTGGCAAAGCCGGCTTTTTCGATCTGGTCCAGCGAAACCCACTTGCCGAGCTTACCAGTGGCTGCCGTTTCCGCTTTGGCATGAAAATAGGTGAAGGTCCGGGCGTGCTCGCGATCATCAAACACCGAATAGACGGGACCAAGTAACGTCGAGGGAAGCGTTTTTTCGAGGTGTGCTTTCAGCGTGGTGCGGGCGCGGTCGTTGGCGCTGAGCTGGATTTGCGGCGGACGCAGACCATCCGGGGTGTCCTCCAAGAGGACGGATCCGTCATGCTCGATGATCACGCCGGCATATGCAGATCGGCCGGGGGGCGGCGCGTCGGCGGCTTGGCGCTCCAGGCCAAGGCTGAAATAGGCGCCCGCCGCGTAGCCGAGCCCACGTTCTCCCGATTGGGCAAAATCCCTGACCTCTCCCATCAGTACGACATGGTCGCCCGCTTCCATGGTGCCACGGGTGCTGCAGGAAAAGCTGGCGGCAGCGCCTCCGATCAGCGGGCAGCCGGCGGCATCGGGTTGCCACGGTATCGTCGAGAAGCGGTCGCCTTTGAAGCTTGCAAAGATATTCGAGATATCTTCCTGCCCCTCGGCCAGGATATTCACCGAAAAATCGGCGCAGCTTTCGAAGACCGGAAAGCTGGTCAGCGAGCGTGCCGGGCAGACCAGGAGCAAGGGGGGATTCAATGATACCGAGGCGAAGGAGTTGGCGGTGAAGCCGAGTGGCGTTCCGTCTTCGGTGACCGTCGTCACCACGGTTACGCCTGTCGGATAGCTGCCGAAGGCACGACGCAGCGCTCGATGATCGATCTCACTCATGGGCCGGCCTGCCGTCGCAAGCCTTGATCCAGGCGAGACCTTGCAGGGCCTCAAACCGCTGCTGGATTGTCCAGGTCATGGCCAAGATCCTTCAGATCCTGATAGCGATCACCGATCCGATGATGGGGCCTTCCACCTGTCGCTCCCCCCAGGACCACGACGATCTCATCGGCACGCGGCGCGTCGGGGATGGCGAAGTGAACAGTCAGATAGTGGGACCGTCGCCCCGCATCGTTCTTGTCCATCAAGGGGACCTGGATGGCTGCGTTAGCCGGCCCGCGGGTGTTGGTGAAGGCCAGATAGGACTTCGCGCCGACGGCTTCCCGGTAATGATTGCCGAAACGAAGGGTGTGGATCAAGCCGGATGCATGCTCGATCTCACCATCCAGGCCGACCACCGCAGCCTTGCCGTAAGCCTCGATCGCCTCGCCACCGCCCGCCAGAGCTAGCATGCGTTCGGTAAGCAGCGCGCCCAGTTCCGGCCCGTAGGCCATAATTTCAGGCTTCAGATCCTGGACAAATCTGCCAGCCCATGGGTTCTTGACGACGGCGGCGACCGCGAACATGCGCCAGGGCGTGTCGGCAGCGCGATAGCCTTCGATCAGGGTTTCTTCATCAAAGGCTACAACTTTACGGATTTCAGGCTGCAATGCTCCCTCCCTTTGCCTATCCCTCATCTTTCGGGAACATCGACGGGTTTGACAAACGATCAATTTGGGGTCATTGGCATTAAGAATCTTAATATCGACGTTGAGGCTCATGACCCGCTCCCTTCCTCCCCTGACCTGGATCAGGGCGTTTGAAAGCGCTGCCCGGCATTTGAGCTTTACGGCGGCCGCGGCAGAACTCGGGCTGACGCAATCGGCTGTCAGCCAGCATGTCCGCGCTTTGGAGAGACGGCTAGGTGTGCCGTTTTTTCTGCGTAAACCCCGCGGTTTGGCGCTTACCGATGCGGGCCGCCGGCTGGTGCCCGAAGTCAGCGCAGGCCTCGGCAAACTGACGGATGCCGTGGCGATTTTCGAAAGCGGCGTGCCAGATGGCCTTCTTACGGTCGCCACGTCGGTGAGCTTTGCCCAGTGGTTCCTGGCGCCGGGATTGGGGCGCTTCCTTGCCGACAACCCAGAATTGCGCGTGCGCATCGTCAGCACGATCTGGCCGGATCATTTCGCCACCTCGACGGCGGATATCGAGATCAGGTTCGGATCCCGGGATCTGGTCGGGGAGGGGGCGGAGCAGCTCCTGCCTGACAGGCTGATCGTTGTCGCCTCGCCCAATCTCCTCCCGTCCTTGGCTGACAGGCCATTGGACTGGGTTTCTCTTCGACAATATCCACTGATTCAGGCAGTTGGTACGTCGGATGATTGGAAGAGATGGGCCGAGCATGTGTTGCTCGGTGAAGAGCCGGAGCCTTCCCTGTTTGTCGATTCCCATGGCCTTGCCGTCGATATCGCCCGATCGGGCGCCGGCGTCGCGTTGACCAGTTCGCTGCTCGCCATGCCTTGCCTTGCCGAAGAGACGCTCAAGGTCGCGCATCAGGCATCGGCTCCTGCGGAGGACGGTTATTTCCTCGCTATAGATCCAGACGGCAATAACGACGCCGTCGACAGCTTCGTGCGTTGGCTCAAATCGGAAATTCGACAAGTCACCGAGCGGTTCGAAACAGGTCCGCAAAAGCCTGGAGGTCTTGGGCGTGCGGATTGATGCTTGCCGAAGCGCTAAGCTCAGGTCCGAATAGGCTTGCAGCCTTGCGAAGCGATGTCGAACGCCGCCGGCTAGCCTTTGATAGCGCCGGCGGTCATGCCCTGGATCAGGAATTTTCTGACTAGGATCGAGAAGATCAGGACAGGCAGCATGACCATGGTACCGCCAGCCGCGATCTTGCCCCATTCCCAGCCCTCGTAGTTCATGAAGTTGACCACGGCGACGGGTGCGGTCATCGCTTCGGTGCGGGTCAGGATCAGGGCGAAGAAGAAGTCGTTCCAGCTATAGAGAAAACAGAGAATCGCGGTGGCGGCGAGGCCTGGTCCGGAGAGCGGAAGGATGATCTTGGTGAAGCCTTGCCAAAGCGTGGCGCCGTCGATCCAGGCGGCTTCTTCGAGGGAGCGCGGGGTGGCGTCGAAGAAACTGCGCATCAGCCAGACTACCAGCGAGATGTTGAAGGTTAGGTAGATGATGATCAGCCCGGTCAGCGTGTCCAGCAGAGCGAGGTGCCGGTAGACCAGGAAGTAGGGGATGGTGAAGGCAATCGGCGGCGCCATGCGTGAGGAGAGAATCAGAAGGGAGAGGGATTTCTCCCGGCGCATGGCGGTGCGCGAGAGGGCATAGGCGCCGGGCACGCCAGCGAGCATAGCGAGTGCCGTGGAAACGATACTGGCGATGGCGCTGTTGGCGAAGGATTTCGGGAAATTGCCCTGCCAAAGCGCTGTATAATGGTCGAGGGTCGGCGCGAAGAAGACGACAGGCGGCCAAGCGAAGATGTCGCTGTCGGTCTTGAACGACATCATCAGGAGCCAGAGGAACGGGAACAGGATGATCAGCACCAAAGCGAGCACCAGGACGTGCAGCCAAAAGCGCGCGCGCTGATCGGTATTACTCGACATTCTGACCCCAGCCGACCATGCGGATGATCGCCCAGCTCAACACCACGGTGAGTGCTACGAGCACCACGGTAATGGCGCTGGAATAGCCAAGGTATGAAAAATTGAAGGCCTGGATGTAGCTGTAGAAGTTGGTCACTTCGGTGACGGTTCCAGGACCGCCGTCCGTCAGAATGAAGATCAGCGGAAAGGCCTTAATGCTGTCAATCAGGCGAAACAGCCCGGCGACCAGCAGCACGCCTCTCAGATAGGGCAGCGTGACGTAAAGCGTGGTTTGCCAGACCGTGGCGCCGTCGATCTTGGCGGCGTCAATATATTCCTCCGGCATCATCTGCAGAGCGGCCAGGATCATCAGCATGGTGAAGGGAAACCACTCCCAAGTGTCGGCGATGATGATCGCCGTCAACGCCCAGTCGGCATGGGTGATCAGCGCCGGCACGTCCCAGCCCAGCTCAAAAAAAGTCCAATAGAAGGGGCTGATGTCCGGGGTATAGAGCACCTTCCAGATGATCGCGACGACGATCGGGGGAAGCACCATCGGGATCAGGAAAACGGTGCGCAGCGCCTGCAGCAGCTTGGAGCTGCTGTTCAGGAGAAGGGCGAACAGAAAGCCCAGGAGGAGTTGCAGGCCAACAGTCCAGAACGATAGTTTTGCCTGGGTCCAGAACGAATCGTGAAGGCGTCCGTCTTCCAGCAGCAGATTGTAGTTGTTTAGGGGCGTCGAAAAGTTCCAGGCAGTTTCCGGGCGGGTCAGATCGAGCGGTGTCAGGCTGGTGACGATCAGGTAGAGCGTCGGCAGCAAAGTGACGACCATGAGCACGGCCAGCGTCGGCCAGAGCAACCGCATATAAAAACGCTGTCGCTCCAAGAAATGTTCGGATTCCGGCATCGTGCCAGGCTCGGTGACTTGCTGCACCTCATCCAGCGCGCTCATGACAGGCTCCGACGCTCGGCCCGACAGTCACCGCTAGGTAACCCGTCGGGCCGGCGGCCCGTCAGAGGTCGACGCCGGCTTTTTTGAGGTCGGCGATGGCTTCTTCCTGGGCTTGGGCCATGGCGCTTGGGCCGTCCTGCTGGCCGGATGCTATGCGTTCGATCGCCTTGTTGATCTTGTCGCCCGCTTGCGGGAAGACCGGCACGGTACGGTATTTCATGTAGCCGGACTTGCCGCCGAGTTCGAGCACCTGAAGGTAGAGCGAGGCGACGTCCTGGCCATTCAGGGTGAGGGCCTCCTTATAGGCCGGATCCTCGATCACCGAGCGGCGGCAGACGGCGGAGTAGCCTTTTTCGAGCGCGATCCTGCGGGTCATGTCCTTACCCATCGCCCATTTGATGAATTCCCAGGCGGCCTCCTTGTTCTTTGCCCCTTTGGG
Source organism: Geminicoccaceae bacterium (assembly GCA_965204405.1). Taxonomy (GTDB): domain Bacteria; phylum Pseudomonadota; class Alphaproteobacteria; order Geminicoccales; family Geminicoccaceae; genus JANQPX01. The sequence continues at coordinate 652,929 of CBDBEN010000004.1, read as the reverse complement.
AATGCCGAAGCCGTGGCTGTTGGAGCCCGGGAAGTTGCCGGCGGGACCGCCGGGCATCAGGGCGTAGCGGACCGTTTCTTTGACTTTGCTTTCTTCGTGCTTGGCGAGAGGCGTCATCCAGCCGATGGCTTGCGTTCGGATGTTGGCGCGCGCGGCGAGTTGGGCACGCATCGCCTGGTCATCGGTGTAGGAGAGCAGGCCGGAAGGGCCATAAGTGGTGAGCAGGCTTGCATAATATTCGGCAGCTTTTGCGGCTTCCGGCGTGTCGAAGGTTGGCATCAGGTCTGCTGGCGGATCGCGGAACACGGTGCCGCCATGGCCCATAAGGTAGGGGATCCAGTTCCAGTGGTGGAGCTTGTCGGCAACGAAGGCGGCAACACCATCCTGCCTGTGAATCGCATCGCACACCGTGACAAGTTCATCAAAGGTTGTCGGCACGGCGACCCCCGCTTTGTCCAGCAGGTCGGCGCGGCCGACGCCCATGATCATGGCGCCGGCTTCCCAGGCAAAACCGTAGGTGCTGCCCTCGGCATCCCGAAGCGCACTCTGGGCGCCGCCGACGAAATCATCCGCGTCCCAATCATCGGGCGTCAGATTGGCATCGTCGATGAAAGGATCCAGCGGCTCGACCCAACCGGCACCGATCCAGCGGCCGGTGTAGATGAAGGTGACGTTGCAAAAGTCATAAGCCGATCCGGCGGTCGACAGCTCGAGGTCCATGCGCTGGTTGTAGATCGGAAAGGCCTGGAGCTCGAAATTGACGGTCATGCCGGTCTGTTCTTCGAACTCCGGGATATATTCCTTGAGATAGGTGTGGAAGACATGCTGGAAGCTTGCGCCGTTGATGGTCACGCCGGCGAACGGCTTCGACTGGCCCAGCACGGCGGGTGCGCGAAAACCGACGGCTGCTGCTGCCGAGCCATAAAGTGCGGCTTTCAAGATTGTTCGGCGATGTATGCGTGCTGCTTGCATCGTGGCCTGCGTATACTGCCGGCTTGTCATGATCCTGCCTCCCTATTATTTGCCACACCTTGTGGTGTTCTATGTATTATTTCAGTCATTCGGAATTTTTCCACATCGACTACCATTGATCAATGGCCGAGCCCTATAGAACCGTGGCAGATCTCTTCGGGCTGATGAGGTGAAGACTTCTTGTTTCACGGAATCGACGTTCGCAGGTCGGCGAAAGTATCCAGGCCGAGCATTTACCTGGAATTAACCGATTCACGCCCAAACTGGCCGGCCATCGACGCTGAACAGGGGCGTTCCATGCCGACCCGTCGTCATTTCATGGCCACGGCCGGTTCGGCTGCAGCATTGGCGGCCGTCGGCGGTGTCCTTTACAGCTATGCCGTCTATATCGAGCCGCATTGGGTCGAGGCGGTGCATCGGTCTTTGCCGATCAAAGCCCTGCCATCGGATCTCGAAGGCAGGACGATAGTTCAATTGAGCGATATCCATGTCGGACCTCATGTCGATGACGCTTACCTGCTCTCGATCTTCGATCATGTGAAGTCGATCAAACCCGACATCGTTGTCGTGACAGGCGATTTCATCAGTCTCCATCGGCATATCATCGACCATGCGGCCCGCATCTATGCCCATCTCCCCGAGGGCCGGCTTGCCACCGTCGGCATTTTCGGCAATCACGACTATGGGCGGCACAGTGCTGACCAGGCTTTGGCCAGCACCCTCGAAGACATTCTCGATCATGCCGGCCTGACCCTTCTCCGAAACGATGACGTCGATGTCGAGGGGCTCAGGATTGTCGGCCTCGATGATCATCAAGGGCCGTTTTTCAATCCGGCATCCATCATGGCAACGGTGAAGGCGGGCAGTCCGGCGATCGTGCTTAGCCACAACCCAGACACGGCGGACATGCCGTTTTGGGGAGGTTTCGACGGCTGGATTCTAGCTGGCCACACCCATGGCGGGCAGTGCAAAGCACCTTTTTTCCCACCGCCTCTACTGCCCGTCGTCAACAGGCGTTATGTCGCCGGTGCCTATGATATCGTGGGCAGCCGGTCCCTGTACATCAATCGCGGCGTTGGTCATTTGCTCAAGGCCCGTTTCAATGTACGTCCGGAAATAACTGTCTTTTCTATGACCGGCGTTGCTTGACCTTATTGGAACCCATCCTGGTCAGGAACGCGTCATGGGGTTATCGGCGATACCGCCAATCGGCGATGGCCGGTCCGGTTCCACATTGCCGAATACATCCTCGAACATGATCATCATCCTCTCGTCGAGTTCTGCCATGGTGACGTGCCTGCCGAGATCGGCCATCGAGGTCACACCGAAATTCTGTAAGCCGCAGGGGACGATCGAGGAAAAATGGCTAAGATCAGGATCGAGATTGATCGCGATGCCATGAAAGGTGATCCAGCGGCGAACTCGAACGCCGATTGCAGCGATCTTCGCCTCCCGGCCATCCGGCTTGACCACCCAGATACCGACCCGGCCATCCCGCCGCTCCCCTTCGATGCGGAAGGCTCGAAGGGTCAGGATGATCCACTCCTCCAGCTGATGGACATAGTGGCGAAGGTCCTGGCCCCGCTGCCTCAGGTCCAGCATCATATAGGCGATTCGCTGGCCTGGGCCGTGATAGGTATATTGCCCGCCACGGCCGGTCTTGAAGACGGGGAACCGATCGGGCACCAGCAGATCGCCGGCCCTGGCGCTAGTACCGGCGGTGTAAAGCGGGGGGTGTTCCAGCAGCCAGCCGAGTTCGCCTTCCTCTCCCCTATGGAGCGCCTCTACGCGATCTTCCATGGCGGCAATGGCATCGGGATAAGGGACAAGATGGTCGCTTTGCCGCCAAGATATGCTTGCACTTCGTGATCCGGCCCTTGTCGTCGCCTCCGTCATTTGCTATTCCCCGGTTTCCATGAGCGGTCTCTTCACCGTTCGTTCGGATGTGTGCGGTCGTGGCGGAACTGGTAGACGCGCAGCGTTGAGGTCGCTGTCCCAGAAATGGGGTGGAAGTTCGAGTCTTCTCGACCGCACCAATCTTTCCCTTTGAATAGCCAGATCCTGAAGGCTGTCAGTCCGGCGGGTGGTCTATTCCACCGGCATGGATTGTCCATTCCGCTGGCCGATTGTTGACGACGGCGTATACTACCGCATCGCTCCCGACTTATCGATCCGGTAAGCGGGGAAGGTGATGCGCAGATCGAGATGTCATGCATCACCGCCAAATTCAAGCAAAGGCGCCGGCAAGGGCGTGTTTGCCAGCACTCTTTTGGAACGGTATGTCTGATGGCCGATCAACTGGGCGAGGACGCCCTCGATTATCACCGACGTCCAGTCGCCGGCAAGCTGAGCGTTGTCGCGACCAAGCCACTCGCAACCCAGCGCGATCTGGCGCTCGCCTATTCACCTGGCGTCGCCACCGCGTCGATGGCCATTGCCGACACGCCGTCTGAAGCCGCCAATCTTACCGCCAGGGCCAATCTGGTCGGCGTGGTTACCAACGGTACGGCGGTCCTCGGTCTTGGCGCTATCGGTCCGCTGGGCGCGAAGCCGGTGATGGAAGGAAAAGCGGTTCTCTTCAAGAAATTCGCGGGCATCGACGCCTTCGACATCGAACTGGACGAGACCGACCCCGACAAGCTCGTGGAAATCATCTCGGCCCTGGAGCCGACCTTCGGCGCGATCAATCTCGAGGACATCAAGGCGCCTGAATGTTTCGAAGTCGAGCGGCGTCTGCGCGAAAAGATGCGTATTCCGGTCTTCCATGACGATCAGCACGGAACCGCGATCATCGTCGCCGCGGCGATCCTGAACGGCCTGGACTTGCTGGGCAAGGACCTTGGAAAGATCCAGCTTGTCACCTCCGGTGCGGGCGCGGCGGCGCTGGCCTGCCTCGATCACCTTGTGGCGCTGGGCCTGCCTGAAGAGAACATCACCGTTCTCGATATCGAGGGTGTGGTCTATGAGGGGCGCGAGGTCCTGATGGATCCCTATAAAGCCCGCTTCGCACGGGATACGGAGAAGCGCACGCTCGCCGAGGCAATTGTCGGCGCGGATGTTTTTTTGGGCCTGTCCGCGCCCGGCATTCTCACCGAAAAGATGGTCGCGACCATGGCCGACAAGCCGATGATCATGGCCCTTGCCAATCCGGTGCCGGAGATTAGCCCTGAAGAGGCGAGGAAAGCCAAGCCCGATGCGATCATTGCGACCGGGCGGAGTGACTACCCGAATCAGGTCAACAATGTCATCTGTTTTCCGTTCATCTTTCGTGGCGCGCTCGATGTCGGGGCGGTCACGATTAATCGGGAAATGATGATCGCCTGCACCAGGGCGATTGCGGATCTTGCCAAGACCGGTGCGCCTGAAACCGTGGCGGCGGCCTACGGGCTGAGCGATCTGAATTTCGGGCCGGACTGCATCATCCCGAAGCCGTTCGATCCCAGGCTTGCCGTCGAATTGCCCTTGGCCGTCGCCAAGGCCGCCATGGAATCGGGTGTCGCTGCAAGACCGCTCAAGGATTTGAAGGCCTATCACGATCGCCTGTCACAATTCGTGTTCCGTTCGGGCTTCATCATGAAGCCGATCTTCGAACGTGCGCTCGAGCGGCCGATGCGTGTCGTCTTCAGCGATGGCGAGGAACCGAGAGTGCTGCGCGCCGTGCATATCCTGGTCGATGAGGGGCTGGTGCAGCCGATCCTGATTGGCAGGCCTGATGTGATCGCATCCCGGGTTGAGCGCCTGGGTTTGCCGTTGAACATCGAGCGCGACGTCGAGCTTTGCAATCCGCAAAGCGATCCCCGCTATAACGACTATGTTGCCCATTACCGCGAGTGCCGCGGGCGCCATGGCGTGACGCCGGAAGCCGCGCGCGAGATCATACGCACGCGGACCACGGTGATTGCTGCGGTGATGGTCGATCGCGGCGAAGCGGACGCTATGATCGCCGGCCCGACCGGTCGTTTCAGCAGCCATCTGGAGCATGTCCAGGGCATTTTGGGGCTGCGTCCGGACATGCATGATCTTTCCACGGTGCATCTGGTGATTCTCGAGGGGCGCCCGCTTTTTATTGCCGACACCTATGTCACCTACGATCCGTCGGCGGAAGAACTTGCGGAAACTACGATACGGGCTGCCGATATGGTGAGATGGTTCGGCCTGGAGCCGAGGGTGGCCATGCTGGCCCACTCCAATTTCGGGACACGCCCGTCACCGAGCGCCGACAAGATGAGGGCTGCTCTTGCGCTCGTGCATGCGCGCGCGCCGGACCTCGAGGTGGATGGCGAGATGCATGCCGACACTGCCCTTTCCGCGGAGATTCGCGAAAAGATCATGCCGGATTCGACCCTGAAGGGCGATGCCAATCTCCTGATCATGCCGGATCTGGATTCCGCCAATATCTCCTATAACCTCCTAAAGGCGGCGACAGGGTCCGTTGCGGTCGGACCGATCCTGATGGGGCCCTTGAAGCCTGCCCATATCGTGACCGCTTCGGTCTCGGCACGCGGTATCTTCAATCTGGCGGCCGTCGCTGCGGTCGAGGCCCAGCTTCTTGGCGATTGACGAAAAGGTGAGCGAAGAGGCGCTTCCCTCAGATGAGTCCGCGGACAATGCGCCGGAGCTTTCTGACGATCTGATTCACGAGATCCGGGAGCAGATCGATCAAGGCCTGATTGCGGATGCGGCCGACCAGGCAGCACCCCTCCATGTGGCCGACCAGGCTGATCTTCTCGAGCAGCTCAATCGCGAAGAACGGGAAGTTCTGGTCGGTGAAATCCGGGATCAATTCGATCCTGAGCTCCTGACCCATCTCGACGAAACGGTCAGGGCCGAAGTTCTGGAGGTTCTCAGCCCAGAAGAGGTCGGAGCGGCGATCGCCCAGCTCGAGACCGATGATGCGATCGAGCTTCTGGAGGACCTGGACGAGCCGGAGCAGGCGGCGCTGATCGAGAGCCTGCCGATGCCGGATCGCATTGCGGTAGAGCAGGGGCTCGGCTATCCGGAAGATAGCGCCGGTCGGCTGATGCAGCGCCAGCTCGTCGCCGCGCCGGAGTTCTGGACTGTCGGTCAGACCATCGACTATCTCCGCGCCGATGCCGACCTGCCGGACGAGTTCTACGACATCTATATCGTCGATCCGAAATTCTGCCCGGTCGGGTCCATCCCGCTCAGCAAGATCCTGCGCAGCAAGCGAAATGTTCATCTGAACGACCTCACCATGAAGGAGCTGTATTCGGTCCCCGTCGAGATGGATCAGGAGGAAGTGGGCTTCCGGTTCAGCCAGTATGACTTGGTATCAGCGCCCGTGGTCGACGCCGACGGCCGCCTAGTGGGTGTGATCACCATTGACGATGTGGTCGAGGTGATCGAGGACGAAGCGGAGGAAGATATATTGCGTCTCGGCGGCGTTAGCGAGGCCGATATTTTTGCTTCGCCCATACGCACCAGCCTAAGACGGTTTCCCTGGCTCCTGATCAACCTCGCCACCGCTGTCCTTGCCTCGGTGGTCATCGCCCAGTTCGAAGATGCCATCGGCAAGGTCGTCGCGCTTGCCGTGCTCATGCCGATCGTCGCCTCGATGGGCGGCAATGCCGGAACCCAGACGCTGACCGTGGTGGTCCGGGCCCTTGCCGTCCGTGAAGTGACCACCGCCAATGCGTTCCGGGTGCTGCTGAAGGAATTTCTGGCAGGCAGCGTCAACGGCCTGATGTTCATGGCGGCGGGCCTCGCCATTGCCTTCTTCTGGTATCAGGATCCGACCCTCGGTGTCCTGTTCGGCCTTGCCATGGTCATCACCCTGGTGGCAGGCGTGCTGGCTGGCGTTTGCATTCCGCTGCTGCTGGACCGCTGGGGCTTCGATCCTGCCGTTTCCTCGGGTGTTTTTCTCACCACCGTGACGGATGTGGTCGGATTCTTCGTCTTCCTCGGCCTTGCCTCTCTCTATCTTCTCTAGTGGTGGTATCACCACATCATTGTCTTGCGAGAGTCTTTCAACATAGTAGTCGCATGATCTTTTGGGACTGAGGAATCGGTGATGGGTGAAAACAATCTTCTTGTTCTCGATCGTCGCGACGACGGCGTCTGTGTCATCAGCTTGAATCGGACCGATATCCACAATGCGTTCGATGATCGATTGATCAGGGATCTGACGGCTTGTCTCGAAGGCCTTGGGGCTGATGACGCTGTGCGTGCGGTCGTGCTGACAGGCAAAGGCAGGAGCTTCTCGGCAGGCGCCGATCTCAACTGGATGCGCCGGATGGCGGGCTACGGTGAGGCTGACAACCTTGCCGATGCCCGTGATCTTGCAAAGCTCATGAAGACTCTCAACGAGCTTCCCAAACCGACGATCGCGAAGGTCAACGGCGCAGCTCTTGGCGGCGGTGTCGGGCTGGTTTGCTGCTGTGACATTGCGATTGCCAATGATCAGGCCATGTTCGGCACGACCGAGGTCAGGCTTGGCCTGATCCCTTCCGTGATCGGACCCTACGTCATTGCCGCCATAGGCGCGCGGCAAGCCCGGCGCATCATGCTGACCGGCGAACGCTTCGGCGCGGTCGAGGCTTTGCGCATAGGTCTTGTCCACCAGGTCGAAGCCGCCGATGCACTGGATCAAGCGGTCGAGGCCGTTCTCGGTCATCTTCTTGCCAGTGGCCCGAGAGCGATCGAAGCAGGCAAAGCGCTGGTCCATGATCTCTCTATGCGGCCGATCACGCCCGAGATTGTGGATGAGACGGCAAAGCGCATCGCCAGGCTTCGCGCCACGCCGGAGGCCAAGGAAGGCTTGGGTGCTTTTCTCGAAAAACGGTCGCCGACGTGGAGACCGAAAATGCCATGAGCTGTTGGCGGTTATGCCGTTGCAGATTGAGGCTAGAAGAGACGTTTGGTTTTTGCTTTGGGTAAACGTTTTTTTAACCATCTTGTCCCAATCTTAGGTCCGAATGGTGTTCTAAGGTGCAGCCAAGCGGAAGAGGTTTGGCGCACCGATTAAGCTTGGGCCGGATGGGGAGCATTGCTATGAGCATCACCGACATGAAGGCGGCCGACGAGCAGGTGGTCTTTTTCCGGGACTGCGAGACGGGGCTTCGCGGTATAACCGTCCTGGATTGCAGTGCCATCGGGGCTACCGTCGGGGCCTGCCGGCGTCGTCCGTATGACGATGAGGAACAAGCTTTGGCCGATGCTCTTCGCCAGGCCCGCAGCACGGCGGCTAAAGCGGCTATGGCGAGTTTGCCTTTTGGCGGCGGCTGCACTGTCCTTTTGAATAACCCTGCCGTTCTATCAAAGCCTGCTCGATTTCAAGCACTGGGCCGTGTTGTCGACGACTTGAATGGCCGCTACGTGCTGATGCCGGACCCCAATGACAGCCCCAGCGATATGGATCAGGCGGCAGCCGCAACGGCCCACGTCCTGGGGGCAGGTGGGCAAGGCTCCTCGGATCCTGCATCGGCTACGGCCCTAGGCGTGGTTCACGGGATCGAGGTTGCAGTCCGTCATCAGCTAGGTGACGTCGGGCTCAGCGGCCTTCGCGTGGCGATTATGGGGCTCAGTCCGTCCGGCTATCGATTGGCGGAGCAGCTTCGTCAGCAGGGGGCGAAGATCGTTGTTGCGGATCGTGACCCCAGGCGCACAGAGCGGGCTGTCCGCGAACTCGGCATCGCCTGCGTGACGATGGAGGAAATCGTTCATCTCGATTCCGATGTTTTTGCCCCCTGTGCGGCCAAAGATTCTATCACCAGCGATGTCATTCCCCACCTTCGCTGCAGCATTGTGGCCGGGACGGCCGATGACATTCTTGCATCACCGGAAATCGGGCAAAGCCTGCATGAGCGCGGCATCCTCTATGCACCTGATTTCATCATTACCGCCGGAGGCCTGATCAGCCTGGCGGAGCCTCTTGATGGTGCCTGCAAGGAGAGGGGCGGTGCCGATCAGCATATTAAGACGATGGTCGTCGATCGGCTTGCCGCGGTTTTCGATCAGGCTTCTCAAGAGGCGCGTGCGACCATCGATGTCGCTGAGGAGCATTTGCAAGCCTGCCTCTCGAATGATCGCACGACCGATCGTCCGGAGGCTCTGGCCCTCGCGGTCTGACCACCATCACCTCTTCTATATCAGAACTTCGAGACCTCAACCTCGAGGTCAGTGATAAATTCCAGCAAGGCGGGGACACCTTGTTCGGTTTGTTCGATGCCCCGCTGTATGGCTGGGATAATGTCGGCTGGTTCGGTAACGCGTTCGCCGTAACCGCCAAAGGCACGCGCCATCGCCGCATAGTCGCCCGAGATATCGGTGGAACGGTATCGCTCCGTAGAGACCGGCATGATCTTGAGCTCGATCGCCATGGAAGAATTGTTGAACAGGATCGAGAGAATCGGGATTTTTTCGCGCACGGCCGTTTCGAAATCCATGCCGGTGAAGCCGATCGCCGCATCGCCCCAGACATTGATGCAGAGCTTCTCAGGACAAGCGAGCTTGGCCCCCATGGCAAGGCCGAGCCCATAGCCGAGCTGAGTCGTCTTGCCCCAGCCAATATAGGATAGCGGCTTGGTCGCCCGCCAAAAGGGCGAGATCTGATCCCTAGGGCTGCCGGCGTCGTGGGTGATGATGACCTTGTCGGGGTCGATCGTCTTGGCGAGATCGCCGATGACCCGGTAAGGGGTTAGCGGCTTTTGGCTGGCCGTCAGTTTTTCTTGCCATTTTTTCAACCAGGGCTCTCGAACTACTTCAATGCCCTGAGCTACAGCGTCGATGTCGCGCGGTGAGGACGCAAGCTCTGGTTTGATCACCGAGATCAAGGCCTTGAGAATAAGCTTGGCATCGCCGAGGAGCGCTTGCTCGCATACTACGTTCTTATTCAGATCCGAGGCGTCGAGTGTGGCGTGGATGATAGGTTTGCCCGCGGGCATCGCGACCGCGAAGTTGGAGGTGGTGAAACTGCAGCCGATGCCGAAGATCAGATCGGCCTCGTTCAGGTAATGATGCACCGGCAGCGGTATCGCCAGGCCGCCGGAGCCAAGTGCCAGCGGATGGTTTTCGGGAAATGCGCTTTTGCCTTGAAGACTGGTGCAAATAGGGGCTGCCAGGAGTTCGGCCAGCTCTTTCAGCTCATCCCAGGCTTTCGCGTAGTGCACGCCCTGGCCCGCATAAATGACGAGATTTTGTGCATCGATGAGGCTTTTGGCGACGGCGTCGATCCGATCCGGATCAGGGCCGGTCCGGTTGGCCGTTACTGGTCGGTAGTCGAGCGGCCCTTCAAAGTCTTCCGCGAAAAGATCCGTCGGTATCTCCACCAGGGATGGGCCGCCGCGACCATGCCGCAGATGGTTGAAGGCGCGGCGCATGATGTTCGGAATTTCGGCAGGTGTTGTGATCGGTTCCGCTGATTTCGTGATGTGCTTCATGTTCAGGACGGAACTGAAGTTAGGGGCGACGTGGGCCAGTTTTCGCGCATAGCCCATCGGCATCACCAGAATGGGAACGGACTCACCGAAAGCCTGGGCGACACCGCCAAAGGCGTTTTCGGAACCAGGGCCGTGCTGCATGACGAACACGCCGATCTTGCTGCCGGACGAAAGGCGCGAGTAGGCATCCGCCATGTGCAGACCGATCCGCTCCTGACGACAGATGACCGGCCGGATCCCGGCTTTGGCGGCCTCTTCAAGGAGATGATTGACCGGATAACCGAAGATGACCTCGACACCTTCGCGCTTGAGAATCTCGATAATCGCTTCCCCGGTTTTCATGGCTATCCTCCCATTTCCTTATGTCGTCTATCGAACGGGGTGCGGACGGATTTGTCCAGGGCAAGGGGCGCGGAGATTGCGCTTGAGCCCGCGATCTGTTCATGTTGTCCCTCATCATGATCGATCGATCCGAAGCCCAGCCCCTCAGCCTTGCCGAACGCATCCGGCATGCTTGCTCTTATCCCTTCGCCAGGCCCGCTTGTTCCTATCTTTTCGAGGCGGGTAGTATGCGGCCTCTGTCGCCTGGTGCCACGGAAGGGCGCATGCCGATATTGGCATCAGGCTCGAATGCGGCGCCTGAGCGCCTCACTGCAAAATATGGCAGGGACAGCGATGCTATTCCGGTGACGCGTGCCGCTCTTCACGACTATGCCGTGGTCTTCGCCGGGCATTTCACAGCCTATGGTGCCATTCCCGCGACCCTGGCGCCTCAGCCCGGTTCCTGCACAAACATCTGGATTACCTGGCTGACACCATCGCAACTCGCCATCATGCATAGGAGCGAAGGCGTTATCGGCTGCCGCGAAGCGGAGCAGCGCTACGATTATATCGAGCTTCGGGATCTCGATCTCTATCCGGAGCGGATGCCGGTGATCGACAAGGCAGGGGCTTATCTGTCGAGGCGCATGCTGGCGCCCGAAGGGCTGCCGATCCGCTTTGCCGAGGTGTCTTCGGAAAACTGTCGGCTCAAGGCTCTGCCGGAGCATGCCGCACTCCGCCTTGCTCATCAGCTCCTTGAGCCAGCGACCGGCTTTGCGTCTTTCATGTCCAGGGTGCTGAGTGGTCCCGAAAAGCGCCAGACGTTGTTTCGGGCACTGGCAGACCACGCTATCGGGCGAGAATGCGATTAACGCGATCTTGCCGTTTCACCATCACCTGCTTTTGTGGTTTGCTGTTTTCCACAGACGGTGAAACAGGGAGCGAGACGGCATGCACTACCCAAGCGGCAAGACCCATCTTTACGCCATCTTGGCTCACCCGGTTGCCCATGTGCGCGCGTCTGAATTTTTCGCACCGATCATTGCCGAGGAGAAACGTGACGCTTTTTTGGTGCCGTTGCACATAGTGCCGGAGGATCTTTCGGCCATGGTGCCGATGCTGCAGCGGATCGGTAATCTGAAAGGGGTGGTGATCACCATTCCTCATAAGGAAGCCATGGCCCGGCTTTGTGACGAAATGGGGCCGAATGCGCAGTTGGCAGGGGCGGTGAACACCGTCCGCTTCGAGTCTGATGGCCGCCTGATCGGCGATATGTTCGATGGGGTGGGGCTGGTCAACGCGGCGCGCGCCCACGGGATCGAGCCTAAAGGTTCCAAGATCTTGATGGTGGGAGCAGGAGGTGCCGGGCGGGCGATTGCGCTGGCCTTTGCCGATGAAGGGGCAGCGAAAATCACGATTGCCAACCGCACCGAGAGCCGGGCTAAGGATCTCGCCGCCATCGTGCAAACGGTTTTTCCCGAGGTGGACGTCAGGGCGGGAGCAGCCGATGCTTCAGGCCACGATCTCATCGTCAATTGCACGTCGCTCGGCCTCAAGCCCGGACAGCCCATGCCGCTGGACCCGGCAACGCTCGGTGCCGAGATGAGCCTGATCGATATCATCGCACCTCGCGATACCGAACTGATGGAAGCGGCTCGTAGTCTGGGGCTCAAGAAAGTGGTCGGCGGCCGGCCGATGGTGGAGCATCAGGTCAGAGCCCAGCTCAATTTCCTTGGAGCGCCGCCGCTGGAGGGATGACGCACAAAAAAGTAGCGGTGGCATGGTTCCAGAGGACGTGAAAAGCGTATTCGGCTTGCGATCCGGCCGGCGACCTACTAAGTGCACAGCACGATGATGGACCGAAAGGAAGCAATTTAGGATGGTGCTCCGCTATGTCAGTACCCGCGGCGGGGTGAAAGCTGCTCGTTTCGAAGATGTTCTGTTTGCAGGCTTGGCCGCCGATGGTGGCCTCTACGTTCCTGAAAGCTGGCCGCGCTTCGACCGTGATCACCTGGCATCGTTGCAGTCGGCGTCCTACCAGGACGTCGCGAGCTATGTCCTTCGGCCTTTTGTCGGCGAGGATCTGGAATCTGGTGAACTTGATAGACTTATCGAGGCTGCCTATCGCGGCTTCAGCCACCAGGCCATAGCACCGCTCAAGCAACTTGCGGCTGGTCAATGGATGCTCGAGTTGTTTCACGGGCCGACGCTGGCGTTCAAGGATGTGGCGCTGCAGCTGCTGGGCTTGCTGTTCGAGCATTTTCTGGCCCGCCGGGACGGGACGATCACCATCGTTGGTGCTACCTCCGGTGATACGGGATCGGCAGCGATCGCGACCACGGCCGGCCGCGCCCATATGCGCACGGTCATTCTTCATCCAAAGGGCCGGGTTTCCGAGGTTCAGCGCCGGCAAATGACCACGGTCGAGGCTGCCAACATCCACAATATCGCGATCGAAGGAACGTTCGACGATTGCCAGGCCCTGGTCAAAGCGATGTTCAACGATCAGGCGTTTCGCGCGCAGCAAAATCTTTCAGCGATCAACTCGATCAATTGGGGCCGGATCATGGCCCAAATCGTCTACTACGTGACCGCCTCCCTGGCTTTGGGCGGTCCCTGGCGAAAGGTGGGATTTTCTGTGCCGAGCGGCAATTTCGGCGATGTCTATGCCGGCTATGCCGCGGCCAGGATGGGGCTGCCGATCGAGCAGCTTATCGTCGCGACCAATCGAAACGATATTCTCGCCCGGTTTTTCAAGACCGGCGCCTACGCCGCAGGTGACGTCGCCCCGACGATCAGCCCAAGCATGGATATACAGGTCGCCAGTAATTTCGAGCGCCTGCTGTTTGATCTCTGCGATCGGGACGGTGATAGCGTGGTCGAGCTGATGGCGACCTTTGCCGAGGAGAAGACTTTCCAGGTCTCGGAAGATGCTTTTGGCAAAGCGCGTGAGCTGTTTGCGGCTTATGCCGCGGACGAGCCTGAAACGCTGGGGATGATCGCGGCCATGCTGGAAAAGACAGGCGAGATGGTTGATCCCCACACAGCCGTCGGCTTGGCTGCGGCAAAGGCGCTGGCCGCCGGCAGCGAAAGTCCGATCGTAACACTGGCGACGGCTCATCCGGCCAAGTTCCCGGATGCTTTCGAGCAGGCCACCGGAATTCGTCCCGCTCTGCCGAGGCATCTCGAGGATCTGATGACCAAGCCGGAAAGGCTGAGCGTGCTTCCGAATAATCTCAAGGCCGTTCAGGCCCACATCAATCAATTACCACTGGCGAACTGATGAGCAAAAATACCAGGATTACCAAGCTCGACAACGGATTGCGCGTTGCCACCGAGGTCATGCCCAGCGTGCAGACCGCAAGCGTCGGTGTCTGGGTCGATGTCGGCGCTCGCTACGAGCGCCAGGACGTCAATGGCGTTGCTCATATGCTCGAACATATGGCCTTCAAGGGAACCAAGCGACGCTCGGCCCGCGGCATCGCCGAGGAAATCGAGAATGTCGGCGGTCAGCTCAACGCTTACACATCGAAGGAGAACACGGCGTATTATGCGCGGGTCCTCGCCGATGATCTGCCGCTTGCGGTCGATATTCTTGCCGACATTCTGCAGAACTCCACCTTCGAGCCGGAAGAGCTGGAGCGGGAGCGTGGCGTGATCCTGCAGGAGATCGGGCAGACCCAGGATACGCCTGACGATCTGGTGTTCGACCTGTTCCAGGAAACCGCCTTTCCCGATCAGCCGCTCGGGCGCTCAATTCTCGGGCCGGCCGAGACTGTAAGCGCGATGCCGAGAGAGGCGCTGATGGGGTATATGGGGGAGCATTACAGTCCCGATCGCATGGTGCTCTCGGCGGCGGGGAAAGTCGATCACGACCGGCTGGTGGATCTCGCAAATGATCTCTTTCAGAACCTTCCGGCAAAGGTAGCGCCAGACGGAAAGAAGGCCGACCCCGGCACGTATGCCAGCGGTGATTGCCGCGAGGCGCGTGAACTGGAGCAGGTGCATCTGATCCTGGGCCTGCCGGCATTCTCCTATCACGATGACGACTTTCATGCGCTCCAGGTCTTGTCGGTGATGCTTGGCGGCGGCATGTCGTCAAGGCTTTTCCAGGAAATTCGGGAAAAGCGCGGTCTCGCCTATTCCGTCTTCTCCTTTGCTGCCTGCTATGGCGATGCCGGTGTGTTCGGGATTTATGCCGGCACTGGTGAAGATCAGACGGCCGAGCTTGTGCCTGTGGTTTGCGATGAGTTCATGGGCCTGATCGACGCCCCGCTGGAAGAGGAACTCTCCCGTGCCCGTGCTCAGCTCAAGGCCAGCATGATGATGGGGCTGGAGAGCTGCTTTGCTCAAGGTGAGGATCTGGCCCGTCAGCTTCTGATCTTCAATCGCCGTATTCCCCAGGAAGAGACGATCGCCGAGATCGATGCGGTGGATGCCGCGGCCATCAAGCGTGTGGGAGCTCGTCTGTTGAAGGACGCGAAGCCGACGCTTACGGCGCTTGGACCGATCGACAAGGTGCCTGCTCTCGATCGCGTCCAACAGCAGCTAAGGACGGCGGCCGAAGCGGCCTAAGCTTCGCTTCTTCTACGCCTCTACATTATGCGGCGCGGGCGGTTGCATGCCTTTGGGCAAGGCGGCGCTTTGCCATGGTATCGGCGACGATGTTCGTTGGCTGATCGCTGTTTTCGGACGTCGCAAAGATTTCCCCCAGCGTCGCCGGTATGCGCTGCAGTGCCAGGAGTGTTTTCTGCAGGTCGTAATCTGCCTCGATCTCACCCGCAGCGTTGATAATCCCGCCGGCGTTGATCACGTAATCCGGCGCATAGAGAATGCCGCGATCGTGAAGGGCCTGGCCGACATCGTCGGCGGCGAGCTGATTGTTGGCAGCCCCCGCAATGACTTTCGCCTTGATTCTCGGGACGAGATCGCGGGTCAAAACGCCGCCGAGCGCGCATGGGGCCAGTATGTCCAAAGGCTCGATCAAAAGCGCTGCCGCTGCCATGGGTTTGGCATCGAACTGGGTGACTGCCTGTTTCACCCTGTCCGGGTCGATATCGGCGACCAGAAGACGGGCGCCGGCCTCATGCAGCATGGCCGCGAGCTTCATGCCCACAGCGCCGAGGCCGAGAATGCCGACGCTCGCCTCCGTAAGGTCCCGCTGCAGCCGATGTGCCAAAGCGGCTTCAAGCCCCAGAAAAACGCCGCGAGCGGTCATTGGCGACGGGTCGCCGCTGGCATGCCGGCCCGCCGTCAGGCCGGCGACATGGGGCGTGGCTTTCCGCATGACCGCAACGTCGTCCGTGGTGATGCCGACATCCTCAGCCGCGATGTAGCTACCGCTCAACTGATCCACGGCACGGCCGAAGGCCAGCAGCATGGCTTCGGTCTTTGTCTTGCGTTCGTCCGCAAGGATCACCGATTTGCCGCCGCCGAGAGGTAGACCGGCCATGATGGCCTTGTAGCTCATGCCTCTGGATAGGCGAAGAACGTCGGTGAGCGCATCGTCGTCGCTTGGATAGTGCCAAAAACGAACGCCGCCCGAAGCAGGGCCTGCGGTCGTATCATGCAGGGCGATGATTGCTCGAAGACCGCTTGGCCGGTCATGAACGAAGACCACGCGCTCATGATGATCAAAGGCCGGATGGGTGAACAACATGGACATGTTTCCTGTTTCCTCCGAGGATCGGCCGAAGAGACTGGCTATTCCGCCGCGATTAGCCAGGATTGATCCTCTGCGGGGCCTGCCTGGCGAGGTTCGTAATAGGTCTTGAAAAGTGTCTGCTCGCGCAGCTTGGCCGCCTCGATGGCAGCAGCCTTGATCGGGCCAAAGCCCCGGATTTTCTCGGGCAACCGCGCGATCTCGACAGCGGTATCGAGGCGTTCCGGTGAGAGAGAGGACAGGATTTCCTGAAGCGTGTCCTCATAGTCTTCGATCAGCCGGCGTTCCATCCGCCGCTCGTCCGTCCAGCCGAAGGGGTCCAGCCAGGTGCCGCGTAGCCCTTTGAGCTTGGCGAGGGCCGTGAGTAGGGGAAAGATCCAGGGGCCGAAGGATCTCTTCCGCGGTCTTCCGGTCCTGGGATCTCGCCGGCTCAGTAGGGGCGGGGCGAGCTTGATCGAGAACCTGGCATCCGGTCCGAACTGCTCGCGCAGCTCTACGCGAAAAGCCGGGTCGCTATGCAGGCGGGCGACCTCATATTCGTCCTTGTAAGCCATCACCTTGAAAAGGTTTCCAGCCACGGCTTCGGTCAGCGGCAGGTCGTCCTGATCGAGCGCTGTTTCCGCAAGACGCACGCTTGCGACGGTACTCCTGAAGCGATCGGCGTAGGCCTTGTCGGCATAGGCTTCGAGCTCTGCCGCCAGTCTGTGGATGAGATCATCCAATGACTCCTCGGGTGGTTCGAGCTGATCGTCATTGCCAGGCAAGCGTTCGGGCGCTGCAGCCAGCAGGCGTCCGGCGTGAAAGGCAGCCCGGTTGCGTTCGATAGCGACGCCGTTCAGCGTGATTGCCTGTTCGATCGATGCAAGTGACAGGGGTAGCCGGCCCTGCTGGAAGGCGGCACCGATCAGCATCAGAATGCTATAAAGGCTGTCGCCGAAGAGGCGCTCGGCGTGGGCGCCAGCGTCGATCATTGATAGATTCTGAACGGATGCTTGAAGGTTATCCGTCGAGGCATCGTTCCGGTCATGATCTGATGGGTGAAGAATGAAGGCTGCGGTCGGCATCACGGTTCCATCGACAACTGCCTTGGTTCGATCGGGGCTGCAGAGGGGGAGGCAATCCGGTCCCGAGGCAACGACCTGATCGGAGGCGATGAGCAGATCGGTCTGGCCTGGTGCGATCTTGGCGCCGTGGAGCACCTGCTCCTTCGGCCCGAAGCGCAGATAGGAGATGACCGCGCCGCCTTTTTGTGCGAGGCCGGTAACGTCCAGGGTCGCCGTCCGGCGCCCGTCCAGATGGGCTGCCATGGCGAGGATCGCGGAGATCGTGGTCACGCCGGTGCCGCCGACGCCGGGGATCAGGATATTGGCGCTCGCATCGGCCGGTGGCTTGGTGGGTAGGGGAAGGCTGGAGGCAGAAGAGATCAACCCGACAAGCTCGGCATCCAGAGGCTTTTTGAGGGTTCCGCCTTCGATCGTAACGAAAGAAGGACAGAAACCGTCGGTGCAGCTCAGATCCTGGTTGCAGGTGGACTGATTGATGCGGCGCTTGATGCCGAAGGGCGTCGCCAGTGGCTCCACGGAAGGGCAATTGGATTGCAGGCTGCAATCGCCGCAGGCCTCGCAGACCCGATCATTGATGACCGCCAGTTTTCTTGCCCTCGGATAGCTGCCCCTCTTCCGCCGCCGGCGTTTTTCCGCAGCACAGGTCTGGTCGAAAATCAGGACGGAGACGCCTTCGACCGACCTGAGGCTTTTTTGAATCTCGTTCAGTCCGTCACGTTCGGCGAAGGTGACGCCTTTAGGAAAGTTTCCGCCTGCCAGGCGGTCCGGCTGCTCGGAAATGACGGCGATGGTCTCGACACCTTCGGCCCGGACCTGCCGTGCGATCCGATCAACGGTGAGCGGCCCGTCGACGGCCTGGCCTCCGGTCATGGCGACCGCGTCGTTGAACAGGATCTTGTAGGTGATCCGCGCCTTGGCGGCGACCGCTGCCCGGATCGCGAGGAGGCCCGAGTGGTGATAAGTCCCATCGCCCAGGTTTACGAAGACATGGGGCGTTTCGGTGAACGGCTGCTGACCGAGCCAGGCAACTCCTTCGCCGCCCATCTGGCTGTAGCCGTCCTCCAGCCCGAAGCCGCGCGCCTCGCCGCCCATCCATTGGCTCATGATATGGCAGCCGATACCCGCCATCATGCGGCTTCCATCCGGTACTTTGGTGGAGCGGCTATGGGGGCAGCCTGAGCAGAAATGCGGTTTTCTGGCGCTGGACGAGGCGTGTTTTCGACCGTGACGCCGCTGCTGTTTCCTTTGATGAAAGTCAAGGCGCATAGCCTCGGTTTCCGCATTCAGCGGTAAGAGTTTCAGGAGAACCGGGGCAATTTCCATAGGCGAGAGATCGCCGCTCTCCGGCAGCAGGGGGGCACCAAACCGGTCCTTTTTGCCGAGAACTGCCGGCCTTCTCGCCGTGTCGAGGTGATAGAGCTGATCCTTGATTTGCGGCTCGATCAGAGGGCGCTTTGCCTCGATCACCAGGATTTGGTCCAGGCCGTAGGCAAAGCCTTCGATGCTCTCCGGCTCCAGTGGCCAGGGCATGCTGATCTTCATCAGCCGAAGGCCGAGGCGGCTTGCCCGACGCTCATCGATGCCAAGGAGATCCAAAGTGGCCAGGAGTGCTTGCCAATTCTTGCCGCTGGCGGCGATGCCTAGGCTGGCGGGGCCGTCGCTACCGATGACCCGATTGAGCTGGTTTTTTCTGGCATAGTCCAAGGCGGCCGGAATCTTGATTTGACGAAGCCGTTCCTCGGCGGCGTGCCGGTTTTGCAATTGCAGTGCCGCGAGGGTGATATGCCGATCCGGTTCGTCATCAGGGGGGATGATGATCGAGAGGCGATCCGGATCGCTATTGATGGTGGCACTGCCATCCATGATGTCGGCGAGCGCAATCATCCCCGTCCAAAGGCCACTATGCCTCGAAAGGGCAATGCCATGCAGGCCGAGATCGAGGACATCTTGAATATCGGCCGGCGTCAGGATCGGTATTTCAGCGTCGAGGAACGCGAATTCGCTCTGACAGGGCAGGGTTGATGACTTGGCGAGCGGATCGTCGCCCGCGACGGCGAGCACACCGCCCTGGTGCCAGGTGCCGGTCATGTTGGCATGTTTGAACACATCGCCTGAGCGGTCGACGCCCGGGGCCTTGCCGTACCAAAGGCCGAAAACGCCCGGAATCTTGGCGCCGGGATGGAGGTTGACCTGCTGGCTGCCCCAGACGGCCGTTGCCGCGAGATCCTCGTTGATCCCGGGCTCCACATGGATGCCGTGTTCGTCCAAAAGGGCTTTTGCGCGGGCGAGGTGCTGGTCGTAGGTGCCGAGCGGCGAGCCTCGATAGCCTGAGATGAAGCCTGCCGTCTTGAGGCCGCGGCGCCGGTCATAGCGGATCTGATCAAGCGGCAGGCGAACCAGGGCTTGAACCCCGCTGATCAGCACGTCGCCTTGTTCCTGGGTGTATTTGTCGTCGAGCGATACGTCTTTGCGGTGCATGGATCAGGCTCCGAGCCAACGTGCCGATGGCGGCTCTGAGACCGCCGGTTTCTTGGTTTTTTTGACCGAAGGTTAGGATAACCTGGAAAGAGGGGGATATTTTGTTTATATTGCGTATTTACAAAGTATTCTGATCACTATGTTTCGTAAAAAGGGATGATTTTGGAAAAAATTGATCAGACTGACCTGCGCATCCTAGATCAGCTGCAGCAGGATAGCAGCCTGCCCATGGCGGAGCTTGCCGAGCGTGTCGGTCTCTCGACATCCCCTTGCTGGCGGCGGGTTCGGCGGATGCAGGACCAGGGGATCATCCAAGGTCAGGCAGCCAAACTTGACCGGCAAAAGCTTGGTCTCGGCTTCGTTGTCTACGCTTCCATTAAGCTTGCCACGACCACGCGGGAGACGCTGTCCCGGTTCGAGAC
Source organism: Geminicoccaceae bacterium (assembly GCA_965204405.1). Taxonomy (GTDB): domain Bacteria; phylum Pseudomonadota; class Alphaproteobacteria; order Geminicoccales; family Geminicoccaceae; genus JANQPX01. The sequence goes on along the minus strand of CBDBEN010000004.1, from coordinate 632,612 downwards.
GACGATCCGCGCCTGGCCCGAGGTGGTGATGTGTGAATGTATGACGGGTGCTGCCGACTACCTGATCAAGGTGGTGACAACCGACGTACAGGGCTACGACCGGTTTCTCCGGGACAAACTCCTGGCGACGTCCCTGGTGGCCGATGTCCAATCCCGGATCGTCGTGCATACGGTGAAAGACACAACGCGCCTGCCGCTCCCGGAGACCCCGGGTTAAACGGGGCTGCCAATCGGGGTTAGAACGTTTCCGGTTGAGGTTTACGCGGTGCCGGCCCTCTCTCCCGCCCAACCACCCGATATGGTCGGTATGTTGGGGTGGTTGAGCGGGAGGGAAGGCTGGATCGACCTGTCCCGGAAATGCGCCAGTGTCCTGCTGTCGAAGTTCGTTCGCTTGATCTCACCAGCTTAACCTTTGGTTAACATGACCTGGTCAGAACTGACTTTGGTCCATGAGACCGTGGGGATCCGAGCCTCGCCCCCCTTCTTTCCGGCGGGCGGACTCCCAGGATCTCATGGACCGGGAAGCGGAAGCTATAGGTGTCGGATTGACATTCGGTTGAGTCCACCCTGCCACGGATTAACCGCAGGCTTGCGCTAGTGCGGCACGCCGCCTGGGGCCGGCAGGCCCTCGATCTCCACATTGACGCAAGCTGGCTTGCCGGACGCGATGGCTCGCTCCAGGGCGCTGTCGAGTTCAGCGGGATCGGTGACGAACTCTCCGTGACCGCCCAGGCCCTGGACGGCGAGGTCGTAGCGGGCAGGTGTCAGTTCGCAGCCGATCAGGCGATCCGGACCGTAGTCGCGCATTTGGATCTGATGCTCCGCATTCCAGCAGGCATCATTGCCGATCACCGCGACAAAGGGTGAACCGGCACGCAAAGCGGTCTCGAACTCGGCCAGGTGAAAACCCGCCGTGCCATCGCCCATCACGGCAAAGACGGTGGCCTCGGGGCGGGCAAGCTTGGCGGCCACCGCATAGCAAAGCCCGCCGCCGATGGCACCCGCCGGTCCGTTGGTGATGCGCGCATCGGCTCGAAGCCCGGCCTGTGCCCATTGGCAGAACTCGCCGCCATCCAGGATGACCAGTGATGACGGCTGCTTCTCGATCTGCCGCTGGACGGCGGCGCAGAGGTCGGTTGGCAGGATCTTGCCTGAGCTCTTTGGATCAGTACCAACGGGAATGTCAGTCCGGCAGCGCTGTTCGACGTCCGTGCGCCAGGCAAGGCGGTTCGTTGCGGTACTGCCGTGGCCAATCAAGGCCTTGATCATCATTATGGGATTGGCATGGACGGTATACTCCAGCCGTTCGCCGAGATTGAGAGCGGCGCGGCTTAGCGCTTCCGCTTCTGCATCGACGGCGATCCAGCGGCAGTCCTCGTGAAACTTGTCGGACGCGCCGAAACCGAGGCTGAAATCGATGCTCTTGCCCAGGCTCAGGATCAAATCGGCTTGACTCAAGGCTCCATTCAAATCGCCAAGTGAGGCGTCTTTCAAGCCTCTTGGGCTCTCCATCGAGATCACGGGAACGTCTCGAGCGGCGCTGAGTTCATCGAGCAGCGTTCCGGCGCGCGTTCTATTGAGCGCCGGGCCGGTCAGGACCAGCGGCCTCGTTGCAGCACCCAAGGCCTTTGAGATGATCTCGATATCCGCGATCGAAGGTTGATGATCTTCGGCTTCGCTATGCATGACCGTCGAAAGATCGACCGTGCCGATTTCAGCCTCTAAAAGGTCGAAAGGCAGGGCAAGATGGACCGGGCCCGGCCTGCCTGACGCGGCAAGACGGAGAGCGTTTTCGACTTCACTACCAAGGCTTTTCGCGACCGTTGTTTGAAACGATTCTTTGGTCAGGCCGCTGGCAATGGTTGTCTGGGGCAGTTCTTGGAACGCACCTTTGCCGACCTGATCCCGTGGTGCATCGCCGGAAAGCAGCAGAACCGGACTTTCCGATGCTCTGATCGCCACCAGCGGACCAAGCGCGTTGGCAAACCCTGGGCCTGCTGTGACCAGCGCGATCCCTACCTGGTTTGTGAGTTGCGCATAAGCATCTGCCATGAAGACCGCCGCTGCTTCATGGCGGGTGTGAATGATCTCGATCCCTGCATCGATGCACGCGTCATAAATCGGCATGATCTGGTTGCCCGAGAGGCTGAACAGATGTGTTACCCCTGCCTTCTGCAGCGTCAGAACTAGAAGATCGGCACCTCTCATCAACATTTTCCTTGGTGTATTGGCTTCACTAGGCGACGTATGCTCTTTGGGCAACTGTTTTGGAAGGTCAGTGATAACGGCATTTCTGCACGGGCTCTCATCGGACGGCCATCAGGAAGCTCTCTTTTGGCAAAAGCTGCAACAGTCGGATCTTGAGTGATGAGCCGCCATCAGGTTTTGGAATCATTGCCGTGATCATTGTGCGGCAAACCTCCGATAGGCTTGTCAAACAAACCATTCGAATGCTTCTGGGCTATCCATGACCATCGAGATCGTTCTGTTTATCCTGGCAGGGGCAGTCTCAGGTGGTTTCATCAATGGGCTCGCGGGATTCGGCACGTCCCTTTTTGCACTTGGCTGGTGGCTCCAGGTGATGCCGCCGCTACAGGCGGTGGCGCTTTCGCTGGTGATGTCGGTGATGAGCGGCATTCAAGGGGTGGTCCTGGTCCGCCGTTCGATCGACTGGCGGCGGCTGCTCCGTTTTCTGCTGCCGGCGTTGATCGGCATTCCTTTCGGTTTGAGCCTACTGCACCGGATCGATGCACCCATGCTGACGATTGTCGTTGCCGGGTTCCTGCTGCTGTACGGCGGGTTTTTCAGCCTTCGCCGCGGTCTGCCCACCCTGCAGCGGCCGACACCGATGATCGATACCGGTGTCGGCTTCCTTGGAGGTTTTTTGGGTGCTGTTGCCGGTTTGTCCGGTGCATTGCCGACCATGTGGTGCTCACTGCGCGATTGGCCGAAAGCGGAACGGCGGGCTTTGCTGCAGCCCTTCAACGTCGTCATTCTCGGGCTGTCGGCGTTGCTCCTGGTTGTCCAGGGCGCGTATGACCGGGAGGTCCTCTTGAGCATCGCGATCGCTCTGCCGGCTACAATGATCAGCGCGCAGATCGGCATCTCCGTGTTCAAGCGGATGAACGATGCGCACTTCAGGCGATTGCTGATTTTCTTGATGTTCGTTTCGGGCGCCGCCTTGCTTGTGCGCGCATTTTTCCAGAATGCACTTGGATAGAAGGAACCAGCACCAGCCCTCTTCTTCGCCCAACCACCGATATGCTGTGACACTGCGGGTGGTTGGGCGAAGGAGAGAGCTGGTGCCGATCCACGGTTAAATCAGTTCGTCCTTGCGGTCGTCGGTTTCACCGAAGCGTTTGAGGACCGCCGGCCTGGTCCCTTCGTAAACCTTGGCGAGGTTCGCGGCGATCTTGGCGTTTTCGCGCTCGAACAGGCTGTTACCTTCAAGGTCGCTTTCCACGATGAACGGGCCGAAATTCTCGACCTCGATCACCCAGATGGCCTGGGCAAGGCCGAGTTCCTTTCGCCAGTGGAGCGCCTTGACACCCTTCACGCCACGGCCGAGCAAGGCACCCGTACCATAGCCGACGGTGGTCAGATAAATGGCGCCGTTGGGCACGAAATGGGTCTTGTAGTCCTCGGGGCTCATGCCGCCTTTGCCGATGATCAGCTTTGCTTCCGAGGCTTGAAACCAGGGTCCGATCCATTTGGAAAAGCGGAAGGAGGCGGTTGCGGTGACCGCACCCATCGTGAAGCTGCCGTCATCGTTTTGGGTTGCGGCCGGCGAACAATGAAAGTTCGCAGAGGAGAGGTCCTTCAGCCCGGATGGGAGCTCGGTCCCGTCGTCAACGACCTTTTGATAGACGCCTTCACGCGCGGTGTAGACCATGCCATCGAGATAGACGACGTCACCGATGTTGAGATCGGCCAATGCTTCCCGCGTCGGAGACGTGCTCAGGCGCTTTTTGTTAGGCTGCCGGTCTCCGGCTCGGACGACCATTCGACTGTCTCCCGGCGTTGATAGTCTGTGAACCAATTCGGATCGGTGCGGTGCTCGACCCGGCCGTCGGCGTGGACGCGGGCGACCGCGCGGCGCGAGGAGAGGCAAAAGGCGTGGACACTCATCTGCATGCCGCCAGTGTGACAATAGCCGACCTCGATATGGCAGTCGATCACCATGGATTTGCCGACGAAGCCCATCGCCCCCATGCCGATCGAATTGCCCAGTTCTTTGAATTCTTCTTCGAGTTCCGCGATCCGGGGATCCGGATTGCGATCGCCGACCACGCGCAGGCAGGCGGCGCGTTTGCCAAGGACCATGCAGGCATCCTTGGAGCCGCCAAGGCCGATGCCGATGATCGCGGGCTGGCAGGCGAGGCCGCGCTTGCCGAAGGCGACCAGGCTGTCTAGGTAAAAGCGCTTGATGCCCTGAATACCATCGGATGGAAACAGCATCCGGTAGTCGGTGCCGAATAGTCCGCCCTTGTGCACGGTGATCAGATCGACCCAGTCACCGCCCGGTTCGAAGCCATACTCGATCTCGGGCGCTGCGATGCCGACATTGTTGTCGTGATCGGTGCGCCAGAGCGGATGCACCCGGTTGGGCCTCAACGGAACGCCGTTGGTTGCGGACGCTGTCGCTCTTCTAAGTGCGGCCTCCAGGGCAACTGGGCCGCCTTCGATGCGGGCTTCGTTGCCCATTTTGACGTACCAGCGGGGACAGCCGGTATCGCCGCACATGGCGCGGCGGTCTTCCTTGGCTGCCTGGTAGTTCTCCAGCATCGCCTGCAGGACGAAGGAGGAGAGATCGCCGTCCTCGACCCGTGCCGCATCCTTCAGCCCGTCAAGATAATCTTCCGGTATCTCGATCGCCGCCTTGTCCATCAGACCGAGCGCCGTCTGTTCGATGAGATCGATCCCGATCATTCCGCCGCCTCCACGACGAGGCTAGGAGCCTCTCCGTCTTTTAGAAGTGTCTCGCCTGGTTTCACGATCGTGAAAGCGACGCTTTCATGTCGGACTTGGACCTCGTCGCCTTGTCGCCGCGCCACCGTAAAAGTCGAGCCGTCGAGGTCGCCGACCTCGGGAAAATCCTCTCGATAATGAGCGCCGCGCGAGTTCTCGCGAGCGAGCGCCGCTTTCCCGATGACCTCGGAGACCTCGGCCAGGCTTTGAAGATTGAGCCAGTCGTGCCAAGTTAGGTTGAAAGTTAGGTTGGAGTCGGCGACACCGAGCGTGGTCAGTTCGGCCTGGATCTGGCTCAGGCGATCGAGCCCGCGCCGGATGCCGTCTGCCTCCCGGATGACGCCGATGTCATCCCACATGATATCCATCAGCCGATGACGCAGTGGATGAATAGCGGCAGGCTTGTTCGAAAGCGGCTGGCAGACCCGGTCCATCTCAGCCTGCAGCACCGTCTCGTCCGGATCTCGGAAAGAAACAACGCCCCGTGCGTCCGCGCTCATCGTTTCGCCGGCGATGCCGCCATAGACGGTGGAGTTGGCCACGCCATTGCCGCCGAGGCGGTTGGCGCCATGGGCACCGCCCGCATCCTCGCCCGCGACATAGAGGCCCGGCATTTCGGTGCGTGTGTCGGCATCGACCACCACGCCGCCCATGAAGTAGTGGGCGGTCGGCACAACCTCGACGAGGCCGCCCGCGAGATCGAAGCCACAATCGGCGCAGCGCTCCACCATCCCCTTGAATTTTTTCGTGACTTGCTCCGGCCCTAAATGAGACATCGAAATATGGACGCCGCCGTTTGGTGTTGTTCGGCCGTCGCGCATTTCGTCGTAGATTGCGCGGCTCACGATATCGCGGGTGGCGCGCTCGCCCTTGGGATCGTAGTCGAACATGAAGCGCGAGCCTTCGCCGTTCAACAGTTGACCGCCGGCACCGCGCAGCCCTTCCTCCAGGACCGTGCCGGTCATGCGTGTGCCCTCGCCGCCGAGCAGGCCGGTCGGGTGGAACTGCACCATCTCCATATCGCGCAGCGGGAGGCCTAGGCGAAGCGCCATGGCAAGGCCGTCCATGGTCTTGTCGCCAGACGGTGTGTGGTATTTGTACATGGTCGGGCCGCCGCCGGTGGCAAGCAAGGTCGCCTTGGCGCGTACGAAGCGGAAGCGTCCGCTGCGGATGTCGATGAACAGAACGCCCGACAGGCCCTCGCCGTCCCGCGCTGGGACCAAGGCGACCGCGCGATGCTCCTCCAACTTGTCGATCGGCCGTGCCAGGACTTGCTCCATCAGCCGGCCGATGATTTCGATGCCGGTGAGGTCGCCTTTGTGGACTGTGCGGTCGGCGGTCTGTCCGGCGAAGGCCTTATGGTGCAGCGAGCCGTCGGGGTTGCGGTCGAAAAAGCAGCCGACCTCGTTTTCAAGCTCCTGCACGCGGGTGACCGCCGTTTCGCAAAGCCGCCACGCGATCGCCTGGTCGGGCAACCATTTCCCGCCCTCGATGGTGTCCATGAAATGGCGCTCGATCGTATCGCCGGGTCCGAGCGCCACGTTGTAGCCGCCCTGGACCATGCGGGTGCAGCCGCATTTGCCGAGTAATCCTTTGACCGCGATGGTGATCTTCAGATCCGGAGCTGTTTGCTGAGCATGCAAGGCCGCAAACAAGCCGGCGCCTCCTGCGCCAAGGATGAGAATATCGGTGTCGTGACGCTCGAGCATGGTCAGATCGCCTTCAAGAAGAAGGTGCAGGACACGAAGAAGGCGAGCGCTGTTGCGAAGGCGGCGTAGGTTTTTTGCCGGGGCGACCAGGGGAGAAATTCCAGCGCCAGAAGACGAAGGCCGCCGAAGAGGTGAACGGTAAGAAGAAAGACAAGACCGAACTCGGCGAGTTTGACGGCGGGATTTTGGGTCCATCGAAGCAGACCGTCCAGTGTCGCCGGGTCCTTGAGGGCGAGGGCAAGGATGTAGAAATGGAGAGGCAGGAACAGGGCGAGGGCGACGCCGGAGAGGCGATGGATCAAATAGGCGTACCAGAGAGGCTGGGATCGATGGCTCATAGGCTGGTCACCGCGTAGACGGCGCGGGCGCCCAAGCCCAGAAGACCTGTGAATATCAGGATGCTCAAGAGGTTCAGCAAGAAGCCTCGAAGCTTCAACACCTCGGAAAAAACCACCCGCAGACCGATCGCGGCATGGATTGAGACGGCCAGCACGAACAGCCCGTAAAAAAATGCCCAGGCCATGCTGCCTTGGGTTCGCCCGAGGATCTCGGCGGCGGTCAGACCGCCCTGCACGGCATAGATCATCACCGCCAGATGGCCGATGACTAAGGGGGCCAGGATCAGCGCCGAGAGTCGCTGCAGCATATAGAGACGAAATTCCATCGCCGCCTAAGCCTTTCGCTGAAACATCGACCTGACCACTTCGCGCTTGAGGCCGGCGATCGAGGCGGTCGGGTTCAGGCTGTTGGGGCAGAAAGTCGAGCAGCCCTGCTGCGCATGGCAGTTTTGACACCCGCCCTCTTGGGTCACCGCTGCAAGCCGCGCTTGCCGGCCGCCGTCGCGGACATCGTTTACCAGGGTCCAGGCGCGGTTGAGCGCGGCTGGTCCCAGATAATCCACATTGGCGGTGACGACGTCGCAGGCCGCATAGCAGACCGCGCAATTGATGCACTCGATTCCGGCAGCGGCTGCGAGACGCGGTGGGCTTGAGGGGGTGATCTCCTCGATGGGGTCGTGACGGGTCTTGGTTGGCTTGAACACCCCGTCAGCGGCAACCCATTTGTCGAAAAAAACCGACATATCGGTGGCGAGGTCCTTGATCACCGGCAGGTTTCTGAGCGGCGCGATTTCGAGTTTGTTGTCCTTCAACACCCGTTTGACATGGGTGCGGCAGGTCCAGCGCGGCTGGCCGTTGACCATCATCGCACAAGACCCGCACATGCCGACCCGACATGCATAGCGGTAGGCAAGCGTCGGGTCCGCATTCGCCTGGATCCAGGAAACCACGTCCAGGATCGTCTGGCTTGGCTGAGAGGGCACTTTGAAAGCTTCGAAGTGCCCTTGCTCCCCATCGCCCCGCCAGACGGAAACGTTCATGTCTGCACTGATTGTCGACACCTATTGCGTCCCGATCATTATTCAGCAAGGAGAGGTTTCTTCACCCATCGACAGGTTTCATCGTTACGTCATCGGGCGCAACGTAACAAATGGTTTCCGGTATGGCCAAAAATGAAGCTCTTCAAAGGACACCGTCTGCCTTCAGACGCTTGAAGGCCCGCTCCTGAACAACGATGCCGAGTTCTTGGCCCAGAGCCAGCGTTTCTTGGAAGATCAGAGGTAGTAGCTTCTGGAACTTTTGCCCCGCTGGAGTTTCATAGAAATCAATTGCGACTTGCAGCTCATCTTCGGTGAAATGCCTGGCGTAGGCCTGAGCGTTGACTTCAATAAATTCTGGGATGGCGGCGTCAAACTCTTGCTTTGTTACATCTGCGATTTTTGATTTTTTCTCGTCGGAAAGGTCAGTTTCGCTTTGCAGTGCCAAAGTCAAGATGCGTGGTAATATGGCATCGAATATTTGTTCAGACATAGCTTCATTCTGCGACAGAACCATCAAACGCCTAGCTTTTTCAATCGGCTCGGCAGAAACCGTCATCACGTGAATTATAATAAGAAAGATAACGCAAAAAGGCAAAATTCTTCTATGCATGGAAGATTTCTCCGACGGCCATTCTTCATTGATACCGCTGCGGAGATTTTAACAGATTGTCCAAGCCTGGATAGCCTTGCATATCAGGTCTGAACCCGGCTAATTTCACACCTCATTCCAGGGTGAGGTGAGCGCTTTGACTGATCCTGCTTTCGTCCATCTGCGCGTACGTTCCTGCTTTTCCCTTCTGGAAAGCACGGTCCGGATCCCGAAGCTCCTGGAGCGCTGCCGATCGGACCGGCTGCCGGCGGTTGCGGTGGTCGACAAGGCCAATCTGTTCAATGCGCTTGCCTATAGCCAGGCGACGGCGGGAGTGGGCATTCAGCCAATCGTGGGTTGTCTCCTGCCGATTGCGGAAGATCAGCAGTCTGTCGGCAACGGTCGTGCCAAAGGGCCGTCCTGGATGCCGATTTATGCCCAGAATGAAAGAGGTTATCTCAATCTCCTGAAGCTTTTGAGCATTGCGCATCTGGAGAGCGAGACGGGCCTTCAGCCGGAGATCGGCCTGGATGATCTGGAAAAATATGCAGATGATCTGATTTTGCTGTCCGGAGGTCCTGATGGCCCGGTCGGGCGCGCTTTGCTCCAGGGGAACAAGGAGCTGGCGACGGCGTTGCTCCAACGTTTATCCGAAGCTTTTGATGGGCGTTTTTATATCGAGCTGATGCGCCATGATTTGGTGGAGGAGGATCAGATCGAGGCGTCCTTCATCGATCTTGCCTATGACCATGAACTCCCTCTGGTGGCCACCAATGACGTGCATTTTTTGGAGCCCGACGACTACGAGGCACACGACAGTCTGGTTTGTATTGAGCAGGGTGTCCAAGTTGGGGTGAAGGAACGAAAACGGCTGACGCCGGAACATCGGCTGAAGACACCGGGCGAGATGGCCGAACTCTTTGCCGATCTGCCCGAAGCGCTCGCCAACAGCGTGGTGATCGCAAAGCGCACCGCCTTCAAGGTTTTCGCGCGGGATCCGATCTTGCCGGCCTTCGATACAGGTGAGGGCCGGAACGAGGCGGCCGAGCTGCGTGCGCAGGGCGAGGCCGGGCTCGAGCGCCGGTTGGATTTCCTCGGCAAGCCGGAAGAGGAGAGGGCGGTTTATCGGGAGCGGCTTGCCTACGAAATGGATGTGATCCTTCGCATGAAGTATGAAGGCTACTTCCTGATCGTTTCCGATTTCATAAAGCACGCGAAGTCGAAGGGCATCCCGGTCGGGCCGGGGCGTGGCTCGGGTGCCGGCTCTGTTGTCGCTTGGTCCCTCGAGATCACCGACCTCGATCCGCTGCGCTTTGGCCTGCTGTTCGAGCGGTTCCTCAATCCTGAGCGCGTGTCGATGCCTGACTTCGACATCGACTTTTGCCAGGACCGGCGGGATGAGGTGATCCGCTATGTTCGCGACAAATATGGCGCGGACAAGGTGGCGGCGATCATCACTTTCGGAAAGCTGCAGGCCCGTGCCGTGCTGCGTGACACCGGGCGCGCCCTCGGCATGCCTTTCGGTCAGGTGGACAAGGTCGCCAAGCTGGTGCCGTTCAACCCCGCCAACCCGCCGACCCTGAAGGAAGCTCTGGTGCTGGAGCCTCGCCTTCAGGAGATGGCGGATGAGGATGAGCAGGTGGGCCATCTGGTGAACATTGCCAAGCAGCTCGAAGGCCTGCCGCGCCATGCCTCGACCCATGCGGCCGGCGTGGTCATCGGCGACCGCCCACTCGATGAGCTGGTGCCGCTTTACCGCGATCCGCGCGCTTCGATGCCGGTCACGCAATTCAACATGAAAGACGTCGAAAAGGCAGGCCTGGTCAAGTTCGACTTTCTGGGACTGACCACGCTGACGATGCTGACGCTCGGCGAAAAGATTGTGAACGAGCGCGGCACCGAGCTGGAGCTGGCCAAGCTGCCGCTTGATGATGCACCTTCCTACGAACTCCTGGGGCGCGGCGAAACGGTGGGCGTGTTCCAGCTCGAAAGTTCGGGCATGCGTGATGCCCTTCGAAAGCTTCTGCCGGACTGTTTCGAAGACATTATCGCCATGGTCTCGCTCTACAGACCAGGCCCAATGGACAACATCCCCCGCTACATCAACGTCAAGCACAAGCGCGAGGATCCGGAATATCTGCATCCCCTGTTGGAGCCGATCCTCGGCGAGACCAATGGGGTGATCATCTACCAGGAGCAGGTGATGCAGATCGCCCAGGACCTGGCAGGCTATTCGCTCGGCGGCGCCGATCTGCTCCGGCGTGCCATGGGCAAGAAGATCAAGGCAGAGATGGACGCCCAGCGCGAGGTCTTCATCGAGGGTGCGGTCGCGCGAAAAATCACCAAGAAGATGGCGACCACGATTTTCGACCAGGTCGCCAAGTTCGCCTCTTACGGCTTCAACAAATCCCACGCTGCAGCCTATGCCCTGCTCGCCTACCATACGGCCTATCTGAAAGCGAACCATGCGGTGGAGTTCTACGCCGCGTCCATGACCATGGACCGGGGCAACCAGGACAAGCTTAACCTGTTCCGCCAGGAAATCGTGAAGGTCGGCATTCCGCTCTTGCCGCCCGACATCAATAGGAGCTTTTCGACCTTTGTCGTCGAAGATCCCGATGCCGAGAACAAACAGGAAAAGCCCGGCATCCGTTATGCACTGGCGGCGATCAAGGGAGTGGGCGCGCAGGCAATCGAGATGGTGACCGAGGAACGGCAAGCCAATGGTCCTTTCCAGGACATTTTCGATCTAACCGCGCGTCTCGGTCCCGGCGTCCTGAACCGCCGCCTGCTGGAAGCTATGATCAAGGCAGGCGCGCTCGATGAATTTGATGACAATCGTCAGCGATTGATCGCCAGCATTGATGCAGCACTCCGCTATGGTGCCGCCCATGCCGAGCAGGAGGCGAGCGAGCAGGAGAGCCTGTTCGGGGCAGGGCTCGGTACGGCTGAGTTGCCCAAGCCGAAGTCTCCAGAGGTCGACGATCTCCCCTTGCTTGAGCGGTTGCAGCAGGAATTCGCCGTTCTCGGTTTCTACTTGTCGGCGCACCCTCTGGACGGCTATCGGACCAGCCTCGATCGCCTGGGGGTGATGACGGCGGCTCAGCTCACGCAATGCAGCGGCAAGAGGGTCAAGCTTGCCGGGATCGTTCTCGGCAAGCAGGAGCGGACAACGGCGCGTTCCCGATTTGCGTTCGTGCAGCTTTCCGATCCCACCGGTACGTATGAGATTACGCTCTTTTCCGAACTTCTCGGGCGGTCGCGCGAGTTGCTCGAGGGGCATCAGCCCTTGCTGGTCGAAGGAGAAGTGCGTCTGGACGGCGATATCGTGAAGATCCTGGCGAGTTCGGTTCAGACGTTGGACGAGGCAGTTTCCCGTGGCGGCGCCAAGTCGGCGGCAGGCCGGGTGCAGATCAGGCTCGCCGATGTTGCCGCTGCCGGCAAAGTCAGCAAAATTTTGGGTCCCCATGGTGATGGCAGCGCTTGGGTACGCTTGCTTTTGACGATCGGCGACGACGAAGAAGTGACCATCGATCTTGGATCGTCGCATCGATTGGAACTGGGCCGGCGCGTCGACCTGGAGCGCCAATCCGGGGTTCTCGGGATCGTCGATTGTTGACACAACCGAAAAGCGTCTTATTTACCATAAACATTAGAGCGCTGGGGCTTGTCAAAGAGGGCCTTTGCGACTAAACAGCGTCCATCCCTCACGCAGGTCAGGAGGGCCAGGTTTTGCTTGGCCTCCGTTCCGGTGTCCGATGTTCGGACCTCGACTTGCGGCGGCACAACCGGAGCTAGGAAAGAACCAATGGCTTTACCTACCTTTACCATGCGTCAGCTTCTCGAAGCCGGCGTTCATTTCGGACACCAGACCCGGCGCTGGAATCCGGGCATGGCACCGCATTTGTTCGGTGCGCGCAATGGCGTCCATATCATCGACCTCGCGCAGACGGTGCCCATGCTGCATCAGGCGCTGACGGCATCCCGCGATGTCGCGGCAAGCGGCGGGCGTGTGCTTTTTGTCGGCACCAAACGCCAGGCACAGGAGCCGGTAGCACGTGCGGCGCAGCGTTCCGGTCAGTATTTCGTCAATCACCGCTGGCTCGGCGGCATGCTCACCAATTGGCGGACGATCTCGCAGTCGATCCGGCGGTTGCGCGAGCTGGAAGCCAGGCTAGCCGAAGGTACGGTAGGCCTGACCAAGCGGGAGACCCTTCAGCTCACGCGCGAGCGTGACAAACTGGAGCGGGCGCTTGGCGGTATCAAGGATATGGGCGGCCTTCCCGATCTGTTGTTCGTCATCGACACCAACAAGGAGTCGATTGCGGTTGCAGAAGCCAAGGTGCTCAACATCCCTGTGATCGCGATTGTGGATAGCAATTCCAATCCCAAGGATATTAGCTATCCGATTCCGGGCAATGATGACGCATCGCGTGCGATCAACCTCTATTGCGACCTCATGGTCGGCGCTGTCCTGGACGGCATTCAGGCAGAGATGGCTGCTTCCGGCACGGATATCGGTGCCAGCGAGACTGTCGAGGCAATAGCCGAACCGGCTTTGGAAGTTGCTGCCGAAAGCGAACCTGCAACGCCTGCTGCAGCAGAGGCCGAGGAGGTCGAAGCTGAGGCGCCGGTTGCGGTTGCGGCTGCAACGGAAGCAGCGCCCGATGTTCCTGCGGTCGAAGAGAGCGAGACCGAACCACAAAAGGCTGCAGCAGCAGGCTGACGACTTTATCGAGAGAAGTGAGATAGACCCATGGGGCAGGTGACCGCAGCGCTGGTCAAGCAGTTACGCGACAAGACTGGCGCTGGCATGATGGATTGCAAGAAGGCGCTTTCCGAGAACGACGCTGATGTCGAGGCGGCGACGGACTGGCTGCGCAAGAAAGGCTTGGCGGCAGCCGCCAAGAAAGCCGGCAGGCTGGCGTCCGAAGGTTTGATCGGCGTGCAGGTCGAAGCGACTCGCGGCGCCTTGGTCGAAATCAATTCCGAGACGGACTTCGTCGCCCGGAATGATGATTTTCAAAAGCTGGTGCGGTCCGTGACCGAATTGGCCCCTGAAGCCAATGGTGATGCTGATCGCCTGCAGGCCATGCAGGTGCCGGCGACCGGCCGTTCCGTGACCGATGAGATCACCCAGGCGGTGGCCACCATCGGCGAGAACATCAACTTTCGTCGGACCGGCGTTGTCGAGGTCGATGAAGGCGTTGTCGGGTCTTATGTGCATAGCCAGCTTAGCCCCGGCCTCGGCAAGATTGGCGTCGTGATCGGCCTGAAGTCGGCCGGTGACAAGGGGGAGCTCGAAGCGCTCGGCAAGCAGTTGGCGATGCATGTCGCTGCAGCGAAGCCGGAAGCGGTGAGTGTCGATCGGCTGGATCCGGAAAGTGTTTCGCGTGAGCGCGCCATCTATGCCGATCAGGCACGGGCGAGCGGCAAACCGGAGAGCATCATCGAAAAGATGGTCGAAGGCAGGATGCGCAAGTTCTATGAAGAGTCGGTTCTGCTCGAGCAGGTTTTCGTCGTCGATACCGACCTCAAGGTGAAACAGGCAATCGAACGCGTTGCCGAGAAGATTGGCTCGGCGATTGTCGTGGCTGACTTCCTTCGCTTTGCCCTCGGCGAAGGGCTGGAGACCAAGACGGAGAATCTCGCCGATGAGGTCGCGGCACTTTCGGGTGTATAATTCGATCTTGCTTTGGTGACGAGCATCGGAGAAAACCACCTGGGACGCTGTTGAATTTGTCCTGCCGACCCCCGACCATAGACGAGGCTGATCGACGATCATGACCGATGTAGGCCATCACGCACCACGGTTTCGACGGGTTTTGTTGAAGATGTCCGGCGAAGCTTTGATGGGAGATGGTAAATTTGGTCATGATCCGGCGACGCTCAGTCGTCTGGCCGAGGATGTTCATGCTGTGCACCGTCTCGGCGTCGAGCAGTGCATGGTCATCGGTGGCGGCAATATGGTTCGTGGCGAGCAGTATGCCGCTAATGGTATAGAGCGGGCCAACGGCGACTATATGGGCATGCTGGCGACCGTCATTAATGCTTTGGCGGTGCAGAGTGTCCTGGAGCAGGCGGGGCTGCAGACCAGGGTGCTCTCGGCAATCCCGATGTCGTCGGTCTGCGAGACCTATATTCGCCGCCGCGCCATCCGTCATATGGAAAAAGGCCGCATCGTCATATGCGCCGCCGGCAGCGGCAATCCGTTTTTTACGACCGATACCGCAGCTGCCTTGCGCGCCGCGGAGCTGGGCTGCGATGCCATCTTGAAGGGTACGCAGGTGGACGGTGTCTATTCCGCCGATCCCAACAAGGATCCCCATGCCGAGCGCTACGATCGGCTGACCTATCACGACGTTCTTGCACGCGATCTCAAGGTCATGGACGCCGCGGCGATCTCGCTGGCTCGAGAGAGTGCGATCCCCATCGTCGTCTTCTCGGTTCGTCATCGCGGCGCGTTCGCCCGCGTTCTAAGGGGCGATGAACCCCACACATTGATCACGACCTGAGTATTCAGGTGATGTTCATGTCGGAGGAGGCATTACCATGAGTGACTTTAACACCGCTGATCTCGATAAACGCATGCAGGGAGCTCTCGAAGTCTTGCGCAAGGAATTCGCCGGCCTTCGAACGGGGCGTGCCTCTACGAGCCTCTTGGAGCCGCTCACCGTTTCTGCCTATGGCAGCGACATGCCGATCAATCAGGTTGCTGCGATCAGTGTGCCCGAGCCGCGGATGATATCGGTCCAGGTTTGGGACAAGGGCATGGTTCAGGCCGTGGAGAAAGCTATTCGCACCGCTGATCTCGGCCTTAATCCGGCGGTCGACGGGACGCTCATTCGCGTGCCTCTGCCTGAACTCAGCGAGGAGCGGCGCGCCGAGATCGTCAAGGTAGCCGGCCGCTATGCCGAGCAGGCCCGGGTTGCCGTGCGCAATGTGCGCCGTGACGGCATGGATCAGCTGAAGCGTGCAGAAAAAGACGGGGATATCTCCAAGGACGAACATCATAAGTCCGGCGAGCAGGTTCAGCATCTGACCGATGATGCGATCAAGAAAATTAATGAAATGCTGGCGCATAAAGAATCAGAAATTATGACTGTCTGATGAGGTAATACTGAAAACATGCCCATGAATTCTGTCACTGGACAAGCTACGAGAGAACTTGCTGGAACAGGTATTGCTGGCCTGAATCATGTTGCGATTATTATGGATGGCAACAGACGCTGGGCGAAAGCGCGGGGCATGCCCTCGCTGTTCGGTCATCAGCGCGGTGCCGAGGCAGTTCGCCGAACGGTCGAGAGCTGCCGCCAGCTCGATATCCCCTATCTGACACTGTTTGCTTTTTCCTCCGAGAACTGGCGCCGGCCGCAGGAGGAGGTCACCGAGCTGATGAACCTCCTGCGCTTTTATATCCGCCGTGAGTTGAATGAACTGACACGCAATGGCGTGCAGCTTCGCTTTCTCGGCGAGGTCGACGAGATGGCGCCGGATATCATCGACCTGCTCAAGGAGGCGGAGGAGAAGACCAGGCATAATGCCGCCCTCACCATGACCATTGCACTGAACTACGGTAGCCGGCGCGAGCTGGCCTTGGGGGCAAAGCGTCTGGCCGCACGTGTTGCTGCGGGTGAATTGAGCCCTGCCGATATCGATGAGGATAGCTTCGGCGCATCGCTCAACACGTTGAACTTGCCTGATCCCGATCTCTTGATCAGGACCAGCGGCGAGCAGCGCATCAGCAACTTCATGCTCTGGCAGCTTGCCTATACCGAGTTCGTTTTTTTGCCAATCAACTGGCCGGACTTCGACAGGAGCCATCTCGAGACCGCAATCGCCGAGTTTCAGCAGCGGGACCGCCGCTACGGGGCATCGGGTGGCTGACAGTGACCCCGCCCTCGGGCGACGGGTTATGTCGGCGGCCGTCATGCTGCCGGTGGTGCTGGTTCTTGTGATTTTCGATGTCTGGTCATTTGCGCTGCTGGCAGCGTTGGGCGCTGTTTTCATGGCGGTGGAGTGGCGCCACCTTATCGAGGCACGCGTCGATCAGGCCGCAGGCAGTATTGCAGGTATGGCGGCCGGTGGCGCTGCCCTCCTCGTCATTTTGATGGCGGCTCTTGGCTGGTCTGAACTGGCCCTGCTGATGGCCTTGATCTGCGCGTCCACCAGCGGTGTGATGGCGGCGCTCGCTGGCGGGTCAGCCTATTGGACCGTCATTGGCGTGCTGTATCTCAGTCTGCCCATGCTGGCGCTGGTCTGGCTGCGTGCCATACCGGAACAGGGGCTTGCCATGATGCTCTGGCTCCTAATGGTTGTCTGGGCGACGGACGTGGCTGCCTATTTCGTTGGCCGTGGTCTCGGCGGGCCGCGCCTTGCCCCGTCGATCAGCCCGGGAAAGACCTGGTCCGGCTTCTGTGGCGGCATGGTTGGCGCCATTTTGGTGGGGGCGCTGGTCAGTATGGCGAATGGGCCTTTCGGGGTAGCGGTGGCCCTTGGTCTGGCCGCGGCCATAGCCGTGGTGGCGCAAATTGGCGACCTTGCCGAATCTGCCCTCAAACGCCAGGCCGGCGTGAAGGACAGCGGTGCGCTGATACCTGGTCATGGGGGGGTGCTGGACCGGGTGGATGGCCTGCTTTTCGCGGCACCGGCGCTCGCGGTCGTTGCTCTCTTCGCCGGTGGCTTGAGCCAGCCATGACGCTGACAGCACCATCCCCGGACCGGCCGCGATCGGTAACCATTCTCGGCGCAACCGGATCCGTCGGCCAAAGCACCCTGGCTTTGATTGCCGCCGATCCGGAATGCTATCGGGTCGAAGCGCTCACCGCGCACCGAAATGTCGAGCAGCTTGCTCTTGCCGCGAGGAAGCACAACGCTAAGCTCGCCGTGATCGGTGATCCATCCTGTTTCGAGGCGCTAAAGGAAGCCTTGAGCGATAGCCAGATCGAAGTCGCGGCCGGACCGGAAGGGCTCGTTTTGGCCGCGGCCTTGCCTGCGGACTGGGTGATGGCGTCGATTGTCGGTGCTGCGGGCCTGGCGTCGACCCTGGAAGCGGTTCGCCGTGGCGCCATGGTGGCGCTGGCGACCAAGGAATGTCTGGTTTCGGCCGGCACGCTCTTCATGGCCGAGGTGAAGCGCCATGGAGCGACGCTGCTACCGGTCGATTCGGAACATAATGCCATCTTCCAGGCCTTGAAGGGCGAACGTTTCGAGGCGGTCGAGCGCCTTGTTCTGACGGCATCCGGCGGACCTTTCTGGCAGGCACCGACGGAGGCGATGAAACAGGCGACGCCTGAGATTGCCCTCGATCATCCCAATTGGGATATGGGCGCCAAGATCTCGATCGACAGTGCGACCATGATGAACAAGGGGCTGGAGCTGATTGAAGCGCACCATCTGTTTGGCATCGACGAGAGTCGTCTCGATGTGTTGGTTCACACCCAGTCGATCATTCATAGCCTGGTCGCGTTCAAAGACGGGTCCATGCTGGCCCAACTCGGCCAGCCCGATATGCGTATCCCGATTGCCTACGCCCTTGGATGGCCTGAGCGTATCGAAGCCGACACGCCGCGCCTCAGCCTGGATGAGGTTGGTCGGCTGACGTTCGAAAGAGCCGATCTAGAGCGTTTTCCCGCCCTCCGCCTGGCGCGCGATGTGATGCGTACCGGAGGGACGGCTGCAAATGTGATGAACGCTGCCAATGAAGTTGCCGTTGCCGCCTTTCTTGACCGGAAGATCGGATTTCTGGACATTGCGGCGATTGTGGAGGCAACGCTCACGGCACTACCTACTTCCGAAATTGATGATCTTGAACAGGTGATCGCTGTTGATCGCGAGGCGCGCCATAAATGCGCTGAGATGATCACCGGGCGATCAGTGTCATAGTCTGAGGGGCGAACATGGAGCTCTTGACATCATTTGGATCAGGGATTTGGACCTACGTGGTTCCGTTCTTGATCGTACTGACAATTCTCGTTTTTGTGCACGAATACGGGCATTACATCGTCGCGCGCTGGAACGGTGTCCGGGTGGATGTTTTCTCGGTTGGTTTCGGCAAGGAGCTGTTCGGTTATACCGACAAAGCCGGCACGCGCTGGAAGTTCAGTCTCCTGCCGCTTGGCGGCTATGTGAAGATGCACGGCGATGCCGATGCATCGAGTTCGACGGTGGATGAGGTCGCCGCTCTCGATCCCGACAGCTTTCCGGCAAAAAACGTTTTCCAGCGGATGTCGATCATCGCCGCCGGTCCCTTTGCCAATATTCTTTTCGCAGCGGTCGCTCTTGCGCTTTTGTTCGCGATTGTCGGCCGGCCGTTCACGCCTGCGGTGGTGGGCAACGTAGAGGAGAATAGTGCGGCAGCGGAGGCCGGGCTTCAGACCTATGACCGGATCCTCGCTGTTGACGGCAGCGAGATCGCCTCGTTCGAGGAGTTGAGAACCATCGAGCGCGAAAGTGCCGGGGTCGAGATGGTCTTGAAAGTTGATCGGGAAGGCGATGTGCTCGAGCTTCCCATGACGCCGCAAACGGTGGTCCGGGAAGATCAGCGGCTCGACCAGACCTTCGAGCTCGGCGATCTCGGTATCGGACCGCCGCTGACGCCGGCTGACGTTGCCAAGGTTCGGGACGGCGGTGCCGCCGCGGAGGCCGGCTTGCAGGCAGGCGATCGTATCGTTGCCGTGAACAACGAACCCTTGCGCAGCTTCGAGGATTTGCAAGGTATCGTCAGCGAAAGCGCCGGTGTCGAGCTCCTACTCACGATCGAGCGTGGTCAGGATCGTATCGATGTACCGATCACCCCGCAGCCGGTCGAGATCAACAATCAGCAGACCGGCGAAACGCTGACGATCGGCAGGATCGGCGTTGAACGGCCTCAGCCGCCGCTGCAGCGCTCAGGCCCGGTTGCCGCCCTTGGCGACGGGATTGCCGAGACCTACCGTTTGACCGTCTTGATCCTCTCCTCGGTGTGGCAATTGATCAGCGGCAATGGCAGCACCGATGATGTCGGCGGCCCGATTCGCATTGCCCAGATCACCGGTGAGCTCACCAAGGACGGGCTCGTTCCGGCCGTCATGTTTACCGTGATGCTCTCGATCAATCTTGGATTGATCAACCTGTTTCCGATCCCGGTTCTCGACGGTGGCCATCTGGTGATGCTTTTTATCGAGCTTGTCCGAGGCAAGCCATTAAATGAGCGATCTCAAGAGATTGCCTTCCGTTTCGGTCTCGCCTTGGTGCTGTCACTTATGGTATTTGCGACGTGGCAGGACCTGATGAGGTTTGACTTCGGCTTCATTGACTATGTCAGAAGCTTGGTTTCGTAAGCAACGAAGACGTTGGGTTCTCTTCGCGAGGGGAAGGAGTAGGGATGGCGTTTCGATGGGCTTGGCGTTTGGCGGCGGCTGTCTGGATTGTCGGTCTGGTCCTGACGACAGTGGACCGAGCCGGTGCGCAATCCGGCGACGTTATCGAGCAGATCGTCGTTCAGGGAAATCAGCGCATCGAGGACAGCACGGTCAAAAGCTATTTGTCCGTTGCCGTTGGCGAGCCTTTTCAGCCTGAAAAGCTCGATGAGTCCCTAAAGAATCTCTATGCATCGAGCTTCTTCGACGATGTTGCCCTGATTCGTGAAGGCAATCGCCTGCTGATCAAGGTGGTCGAGAATCCGATCATCAACAGGATCGCCTACGAGGGCAATCAGCGGCTGGAAGAGAGTGTCTTCGAGCCGGAGATTCAGCTCAGACCGCGCGTGGTCTATACCCGGTCCAGGGTGCAGAATGCGGTAAGCCGTATTCTGGAGCTTTACCGTCGAAACGGCCGCTATGCGGCCACCGTCGAACCCAAGATCATTCGCCTGCCGGAGAACAGGGTCGATCTTGTTTTCGAAATCAACGAAGGCCCGTTGACCGAGGTCGGGCGTATCTCCTTCATCGGTAATGAGGCATTCAGCGATAGCACGCTTCGCGGTCTGATCCAGACCCAGGAAGCGGCATGGTACAATTTCCTCACCAGCAACGACACTTATGATCCCGACCGTCTATCCTTTGATCAGGAGCTGCTGAGGCGCCACTATCTCTCCCGCGGCTATGTCGATTTCAATGTCAGAAGCGCGATCGCTGAGCTGACGCCGGACGGCCAGACCTTCGTGATTACCTTCACGCTGGATGAGGGCGAGTCCTACGACTTCGGTGAGATCAAGATCGATTCCCGCCTGAAGGATCTTGAGCCGGAGCAGCTCAACGTGCTTCTCACCACGAAGCCTGCCGATACCTACAACGCCGAGGAGGTCGAATCCTCCATCGTCGGTCTCACGAATGAAATCGGCAAGCTCGGCTACGCCTTTGTCGACATTGATCCGCAGCTCGCGAAAAGGCCCGAGGAAAAGCTCATTGATCTTACTTACGTGATCAATGAGGGATCGAGAGTCTATATCGAGCGTATCGATGTGATCGGCAATGTCCGGACGTTGGACGAAGTGGTGCGCCGGGAGTTTCGCCTGTCCGAGGGCGATGCCTTCAACACTGCTCTTCTCAGGCGATCGCGGCAGCGCATCCAAAATCTGGGCTTTTTTGAAAAGGTCGATCTCCGCACCTTGCCGGGCTCCGCGCCTGACAAGACCAAGATCGAAATCGAAGTCGTGGAAAAATCGACCGGCGAGCTATCGTTCGGTGCCGGCTTCTCGACATCTGATGGCGTGCTGGGTGATGTGAGGCTGACCGAGCGTAATCTTCTCGGTTCCGGGCGGTCGGTTACCGCTAATTTCCGACTGTCGCAACGGACGCAGCAAATCGACCTTAGCGTGACAGAGCCCTATTTCCTCGACAGCGACGTCGCGGCCGGTGTCGACATCTTCAGGAAAGAAACCGACTTTCAGGATGAAGGATCGTTCGACCAGACCACGACCGGCGGCACGCTTCGAGCAGCCTATCCGGTAACGGAACATCTCCGCCATGGGCTCAAGTTCACTGTGCGCCAGGACGACATCAACGATGTCGACAACGATGCCTCGGCATTTATTCAGGCGGAGGAAGGTGACGATCTCAGTGTCATTCTGGGACAGACACTGACCTATGACCGCCGTGACACCCGCTTCCTGCCTACCGATGGTTACCTTCTGAAATTCGACCAGGAATTCGCAGGCCTCGGTGGCGACACCCAGTATATCAAGCATGAAGTGCGTGGCTCCTACTACTATCCCTTCACGCCTGATTGGGTTTTGAACCTGGCGGCTCGTGGAGGCTATGTGAAGGGCTATGGTGGCGAGGATGTACGCCTGTTCGATCGGTTCTTCCTCGGCGGATCCAGCTTGCGCGGCTTCAGATTTGCCGGTGTTGGGCCGCGCGACGGAGTGACCGACGATGCACTTGGCGGCAATATTCTCGGCACAGGAACGGCAGAGCTTCGATTTCCGCTGGGATTGCCGGAGGAGCTTCGCATGTTTGGCCGGGCGTTCGTTGAGGGAGGCACACTGACGGGCATTGACGTGCCGGATGGCGTAGACGATGCCAACTTGCTTGACAGCGGTACCCTCCGCGCGTCTGCGGGTATCGGCTTGTCTTGGTTGTCGCCATTGGGACCTATTTCTGTTGACTTTTCCGAAGCTTTCCTGAAGGAGGATGAGGATAGAACGGAAAAATTCCGGATTAGCTTCGGGACGCGTTTTTGATCGTGAGGAGTTTTGACGTGCTCGGTCCGATAAGGCCCCGGCCGGTCGCATGCCTCGTCGCCCTGGCAATGTTGATCTGGCCGGATACCGGCAAGACTGCCGATGACGAGAAATTGCCGACGACGATTGCTGCCGTGATCGACTATCAGCGGATCCTGGTGGAGTCGGCAGCGTCGAAAAGCATTGCCGAGCAGATGGAGAGCCGGCGCCGGGACGTTCAAGCGGAGATCGGCAAGAAAGAGCAGGAGCTGAATGATGCCAACAAGGCACTGACCATTCTCTCCGAGGAAGCCAAGAAATCGAAGCAAGACGAGATCGAATCCGGGCTCGAAGGGCTGCGCAAGCTCACCGTCGAACGCCGTCAGCAACTGGAGGAGATCTCTGCCGTGGCGATCAACGAAGTCAAAGGGGCGTTGATCGAAATCGTCACCGGCATTGCTGAAGAACGGGGCTTTAACCTCGTGCTTCCGAGTTCTCAGGTACTGTTCTTTTCCCGGCAGATCGATTTGACGGAAGAAGTTCTGACGAAACTGGATGCCCGGCTGTCTGAGGTCCCCGTTCGTGATCTTGTCCAGTAGCCGATGGCGGACCAGCGTTTTTTCCGCCTTTGCGGACCCTTTTCCCTCGCCGAATTGGCAAGCCTGGCGGATGCTGAACTGCGCGGCGGTGATCCGGCAAGATTGATCAGCGATGTGGCGACGCTCGAGCAGGCCAATGCCGAGCAGGTTTCTTTTCTTTTCAATGCGAAATATGTGGATCAGGCACGGCAGACCAAGGCTGGCGCCTGCCTTATTCGCGATGATCAGGCAAAGAGCCTGCCTTCCGGTGTGGCCGCATTGATCACAAACGAACCTTATCGAGGCTATGCGAAGGTTGCTGCCGCTTTCTATCCGGACGCTGCCGAACCCAATCCGCTGCGGCCGGCACTGGCCGGTATTTCAGCCGGTGCGCTGATCGATCCGGAGGCGGAACTCGGTGACGATTGCCAGATTGCGCCAGGCGCCGTTATTGACGTGGGCGCTCGTATTGGCGCCAGATGCCGCATCGGGATCAATGCTGCGATCGGAAGGGGCGTGGTTCTGGGATCCGACTGCATCATCGGCTCCAATGTAACGTTAAGCCACTGCCTTATCGGCAATCGCGTGGTGATCCATGCAGGCGTGCGCATCGGCCAAGACGGGTTCGGTTTTGCTATGGGCGCAGGCGGCCATATCAAGGTGCCGCAGATAGGTCGCGTGGTTATCGAAGACGATGTGGAGATCGGTGCCAACAGCACGGTCGATCGGGGGAGCGGCCCGGATACGGTGATTGGCCGTGGCTGCAAGATCGATAATCTGGTGATGATCGCTCATAATGTGCAGCTTGGTGCTGGTTGCATTGTCGTGGCTCAAAGCGGCATCGCCGGCAGCACGACCGTTGGTTCCGGCACGGTCCTTGCTGCACAGTCAGGCGTTGCCGGCCATCTCACCATCGGTCCGGGCTCTCAATTTGCTGCCAGAGCGGGTATCATGCGCGACATGCCGGCGGGGGGGCGCTATGGCGGCATGCCGGCCATGCCGATGACGCAATGGCTCCGGCAGCTCGTTACCCTTGAACGTTTGACCAATCGAAAGGGCAAAAGTAAATGAACGACAAGGTCAAGTCCGGCCCTGTCGAGGCAGGCGTTGCGTTAGGCTCTCTCGACATCGACGACATCAAGCGAATGATTCCGCATCGCTATCCGTTTCTTCTGATCGACCGCGTCGAGGATGTGATCGCCGAAACAAGCGCCGTCGGTATCAAGAACGTGACCGCGAACGAACCTCACTTCCAAGGGCACTTCCCGGCGAAGCCCGTTATGCCGGGTGTCTTGATCATCGAGGCGATGGCGCAGACGGCGGCCGTCCTGGTCGTGGCGACAATCGGCGAAAGTGTCGCAGGCCAGCTCGTCTATTTTATGACGATTGATCAGGCGAGGTTCAGAAAACCTGTGGTACCAGGGGATCAGTTGAAGCTTGAGATGACAAAGAAGCAGCGTCGTCTCGGTATGTGGAAGTTTGACGGGCGAGCGACAGTCGATGGTCAGGTGGTCGCCGAGGCATCGATTGGTGCCAAGATCGTCGATGCGTGAGTGAGGGAATGACAGAAGTTCACCCGACTGCCTTCGTTGAAAATGGCGCCGAACTTGATGACGATGTCTATATCGGCCCATTTTCCCTGGTAGGCGCGCACTGCCGTATTGGCCGGGGCTGCCGCCTTGAGTCGCATGTCGTGGTCACGGGCCATACCAAGCTAGGCGAAGGCTGCCGCGTCTTTCCTTTCGCCTGCCTCGGTCATCGGCCCCAGGATCTGAAATATCGAGGCGAAGACTCGGCTCTGGAAGTTGGCAGCAACAATCAGATCAGAGAACATGTAACCATGCATCCCGGAACTGCTCATGGCGGCGGTATCACCCGCGTCGGGCATGGGGGGTTGTTCATGGCGGGCGTCCATATCGCCCATGATTGTCTGGTTGGCGACAGTGTCATCATGGCGAACAACGCGACGCTGGCAGGCCATGTGGTTTTGAACGATTTTGCCTTTCTGGGCGGGCTTTCCGCTGTCCATCAGTTCGTTCGTATCGGCACGCAGGCTATGATTGGTGGGCTCGCTGGCGTCGAGAACGATGTCATTCCTTATGGAATGGTGCTCGGCAATCGGGCTTATTTGAATGGGCTCAATATCATTGGCATGAAGCGTCGCGGTCTTGATCGGGAAGAGATTCAGGCCCTCCGTAACGCCTATCGTCAGCTATTTTCCAACGAGGGGACGTTTGCTGACCGGTTGACAGATGTTGCCAATCAGTTCGATGCTCATCCTCGTGTTATTGAAATGATTGACTTTATTCGCAATGGTGACAATCGATCGATCTGCCTGCCTCGGGCAAACCGCGACGGCTGACCCTTTGGCGCCGAAGCTCGGTGTGCTTGCTGGACGTGGAGACTTGCCGGCTTCCGTTGTTGAAGCGGCGATCGCCAATGGCCGCGAGGTTTTTATTCTCGCTTTCGAGGGGGAAACCGATCCATGCATCGTGGACGGACGATCTCATGCCTGGGTCGCTCTCGGCGAGGTGGGACGAGCGATCAAATCTTTGCATGACGCCGCGGTCGAAGACGTGGTGATGATCGGCGCCATTCATCGGCCATCCTTTGCCAATATGAAGATGGATTTTCGCGGCATGCAACTGCTCGCCAAACTCGGCTTGCGAGTGGGGCAGGGCGACAACCATCTTCTGAAGACGATCGCAGGTGAGCTGGAGAGTGAAGGATTTCGCGTCATCGGCGCCGATGATCTGGTGCGGTCGATGGTTGCTTCTAAAGGCGTTATGACAACGACCAGGCCGGGCAGCTCTGCTAATCGCGATGTCACCTTGGGCATTGAAGTTGCATCCCGGCTGGGCATGCTGGATATCGGGCAGTCCGTTGTCGTCCAGCAGGGCACGGTGCTGGGTGTCGAAGCAATCGAGGGTACGGATGCTTTGCTGGAGCGGGTCGCCACGCTTAAGCGAAAGGGTCCAGGTGGTGTTCTCGTCAAGATGAAGAAGCCCGATCAGGATCGCCGCGCCGATCTTCCGACGATCGGTGACAAAACAATCGAGGGCGCGATCTCTGCCGGTTTGGAAGGAATTGCCGTGCATGCCGGCCATTGTCTGATCGTCGAGCGGGAGCGGGTCGTTGCATCCGCAGATCGCGCCGGTCTGTTCCTCGTCGGCGTGGCCGGGCCAGACTAGCACATGGATCGGTTACCCAACTCACCCGATATTTTTCTACTCGCCGGCGAGCCATCCGGCGATATCATTGGGGCCCGTTTGATGCAGGCGCTTCGGCGCCAGCGGGGCAGCGAAGGGCTGACCTTCTTTGGTGTCGGCGGTCCGCGCATGCAGGATCAGGGGCTGGACAGCCTCTTTCCCATGGACGAGCTTTCGCTCATGGGGTTTGTCGAGGTATTGCCACATGTCCCTCGTCTCTTGCGGCGGCTTTCCCTTACGGCGAGCGCCATCGTGCATCGCAAACCGGACATGGTTCTGACGATCGACTCGCCGGGCTTTGCTCTTCGGTTGCAGGAACGTCTCAAGGGGCAGGACCTGATCCGTGCGCACTACGTAGCGCCGCAGGTTTGGGCGTGGCGAAGGAAGCGGGCGGAGAAACTCGGTGCAAAGATCGACCATCTCCTGACTTTGTTGCCGTTCGAGCCTCCCTTTTTCCAACGCTATGGTCTTGACTGCACCTTTGTTGGCCATCCGATCATCGAAGAAGCAGGACGAAAGGGCAACGGCCCACGATTTCGACGTCGGTATGGGCTGCCTGAGGACTCGCCGACGATTTGCCTACTGCCGGGGAGCCGGCAAACAGAGATTCGCGCGCATATGCCGATCTTGAAGGAAACCGTGACACGTCTTTGGCGTCGATTTCCGAGACTTCGCATGATCATGCCGACGCTGCCCAGCCACGCCCCCGCGTTGCGAGAAATGGTCGAAGACTGGCCGCTTTCACCGATGATTCTGTCGGAGCGGGCCGACCGCTTCGATGCCTATGCAGCCAGCTGGCTGGCGATCGCTGCCTCAGGAACGGTGACTCTCGAACTGGCACTTGCCGGAACGCCGCATGTCACTATCTACCGCACCGGCAAGATTACCGCTTGGCTGGCCAAGCGCATGGTCAATGTATCTCACGTCAATCTCGTCAATCTTATTCTCAATCGCCCTGCTGTCCCCGAACTTCTCCTGGAAGACTGTAACCCGGATCGTGTCACCGCGAGCGCGCTGCGTCTGATCGAAGACGAAACGATCCGCAATGACCAAACCTTGGCCCTTGATGAGGCTGTCTCATTGCTGCGCGGTGCGGGGACGGAGCGACCCAGCGATCAGGCCGCACGCTGCATTCTCGATCTGCTGAAGCAAAAAGCGCCCCAGAACGTGGCGTGAATGTCCTGGTATCGATCAGCGATTAAGACTGATGGTTTTGATCCATCTCGGCTATAGATTCGCTCGCGTCCTTAATAGCGAACTCGGGCAATCGTCGAGCCGATTAGCTCACCGCAACCTTGGCAGGTGGCTCAAGCAAGCCCGTCTCATAGCCGATCAGCGTCAGCTTATCGATGATCGAGCTTAGCTGCTCCTTGGTGTGAGCGGCACAGACGCTGCAGCGAAGCAGAGCCTCGTTTGAGGGTGTTGCCGGGGGCAAGGCTAGATTGACATAGACGCCAGCCGACAGCAGCTCATGCCAGAGGTGTACTGCGAGATCCGGGCTCGGGAGCCGTATGGCAACGATCGGGCTCTTCTGCTCGCCTAGGAGAAAACCCTGGTTCTGCAAACCGTCATAGAAATGACGGACATTGGCCCAAAGCTTGGCGCGCAGCGATGGCTGCTGCTTGATCGTCTCCAGCGATGCACGCACGGAGGCAATCACCGATGGTGGCAGGGAGGCGGTGAACATATAGGGCCGGCAAGCGATCCTCAATACGTCGAAGTCGGGAAGGCTGGAGACGCAAAACCCACCAACGGCACCGAGGCTCTTACTGAACGTGCCAACGACAAAATCGACGTCTTCCTCGACACCTACCTCTTCTGCAAGCCCTCGACCCGTACTGCCAAGCACACCAAAGGAATGCGCTTCATCGACGATCAGGTAAGCGCCATGCTTCTTCTTGACCTCGACGATCTCGGCAAGCGGAGCCTTGTCACCCAGCATACTGTAGATACCCTCGACCACCACGACCTTGTTGCCGGGTTCTTTAGCAAGGCGCGCAAGACGTCGATCCAGGTCCGCTGGATCATTGTGGCGAAAGCGAATGACGGTGGCGGAACCCATTCGACAGGCATCGTAGATGCTGGCATGGCTGTCAGCGTCGATGAGAAGATAATCGTCAGGGCCGGCGACGGTCGAGATGATACCGAGGTTGGCCTGATAGCCGGTGGTGAACACCATGCCGTGCTCATGATCGAAGAACTTGGCGAGGCTCTGTTCCAGAGCACGATGGCCGCCGTAGAGACCGTTGGCGATCGATGAGCCGGTCGTACCAGTCCCCAAAGTTTCAAGAGCGGAGGCCGCAGCACTGATGCAGCCGGCATCGAAGGTCAGGCCGAGATAGTTATTGGTGCCAGCGAGCAGAATACGCTGTCGTCCTATCATGGCCTCGGTTGGCGAGAGAACGCGATCGATCCTGACGGCAAAGGGATCGGCGCCGGTATTTTTTACGGCTTGGTGGGCCTTGGCCAGATGCTCAAAACGCTGGAACAACGACATAGCTCAGACTTCCTCCTTCAACTGACCTATTGTTTCGGCCAAATCGCCTACCGTTCTAATATCCGGAATTAGATTGAGCGGAATGGAGATATCCATCGACTCCTCAAGTTCCATGATGACGTCCATCACGGCGAGCGAATCGAGATCCAACTCTGCGGCAATATCGGTACCGACATCGATTTTCTTGTCAGCTTTGTCAAACTTCTGCAGAACAGCGATGACGTGCTTGACGGTATCTTCATTCATTCAGCAAGTCTCGAATATGATCTCTCCACCCAGTGAAGGTTGGTGGTAGCGGAGCAGAGAGCGACAGTGCAAGGTTTCGTGTCTTAGATCAGGTCACAAATTGTTGCAATTTGTCACAACCACCTGTGCAATCGATACCAATCGACTGTGGTCTTGAAGCCGCGATCGATCGGAATGGTAGGCAACCAATCGGTCGAGCCTAGGATATTACGGCAGTCTGCAACCCAGTTCGGATGGGTTAGCTCGCTGATTTTCTCCGGGGTCAGCATCGGTGTGTACCCGGGAAAGATCCGAAGCGTCGAGTTTGTGTGGGCAAGGGTACTCAAAACCACCCTTGGAACGGTCAGACGTTTAACCTTGGTGCCGAGGACGCGCTCACCGGCGTCGATCATGGAGGGCCAGCTATGACCGCCCTCCATCCCATCATCCAATTCCAGCACCAGCCTATCAGCACAGCCGGGGTCGATGACAGAGGTGATCGCCTTTGCGAGGTCATCGACATGGATCAGCGAAAACCTTGCCCCTTGGCTCCCAAGCATCGCGCCAACGCCGGCGTTTATACCCTTGAAGAAGGAAAGCGTTTCACGGTCACCCGGCCCGTAGACTGCAGGCGGGCGGAGCACCGTCCAGGGAAGTGCATTGCCCTGATCGAGGAGCACGGCTTCGCCGCATCTCTTGCTTGCGGCATAGCTGGAGAGACCGGGCTCCCGAGCGGCGAGCGACGATACCAGAACCAGCTTGGATTTGGCCTGGCTTGCGCTCATCGCCTGTGCAATACGGGCAACGCCGCCTGCATTGACGTCAAAAAAATCCCGGCGACGGCGTGCTTTAATCAAACCCGCAAGGTGAACGACAGCATCGGCACCGTCGACGAGGTCGGCAAGTGCTGCAGGGTCATCCAATGCGCCCTTGACTGTTTGGAGCCGTCCCCCGGCAGTATCGGCATCGATCGGCCGGTGTCTTTGAAGAGCTTGAACATGATCGCCATTGCGGCAGAGCCGTTCGATCAGGCGTTTGCCGATGAACCCGCTCGCCCCGGTTACGGCGATGGTCTGCGGCACGGTGTCAGTCGCCGGCGGCCATGGCAACGGGCACGTCGGACGTAACGATGTCGTCGGTATAGAGGCCATCGAGGTAGTTCTGCCTGGCTCTTGCCCGGCTCAGTTTGCCCGATGAGGTCATGGGCAGGCTGTGGGGAGGTACCAACAGGATTTCGCCGTCGATGGCAGCCGTGCGCGTCGCCGTTGCCTTGGCGTCTCGAAGGAGCTGCTCTCTTGCTTTGGCGTCCCGCTGCCGACACTGGACGAGAACGACGATCCGCGGATCACGATCGCCGTCTTCGATCGAGAACACGGCGACATCGCCACGCCGAAGGCCAGGCAAGGTCTCGATGGCCCACTCGACATCCTGAGGCCAGATATTGCGCCCGTTGATGATCATCAGATCCTTGCTGCGCCCTGTGATCACCACCTCTCCGTCGACCAAATAGCCGAGATCACCGGTGTCCAGCCAGCCATCCTTGAAGACTTCGGCCGTCGCCTCGGGCTCACCGAAATAACCGGCAGCAATGCTCGGGCCCTTGATGAAAATTCGCCCCACCTCACGATCGGGAAGCACGTCACCATTGATGCCCCGGATCTCGATCACATGGCCTGGGAGAGGAGGACCGCAAAAGGCAAAGCCGCGACGATCGGTAATCACGTCATCGTCGGCAACGGCTTCTGCGATATGCCTGTCAGCAAGACGGCGGCGATCGACGATATCGACCTCAAGTCCCCTTTCCAGGGGAGCGAAGCTTACCGCGAGGGTCGCTTCCGCCATGCCGTAGCTTGCGACGAACGACGTCCGCTTGAAGCCGTGGGGTTCAAAGACTTCGACAAATCGCTCCATCACCTGCGGCTGAATCATGTCGCCGCCGATGCCGGCTGCCCGCCAGCTGCTGAGGTCGACGTTCAGCGTGCTGCTGTTCGCGGCTCGTCGGCAGCAGAGATCGAAGCCGAAGGTCGGGCTATAGGAGAGCGTACCGCCATTGTCGTTGAATAGCTGCAGCCAGGAGAGGGAGCGCCTGGCAAAGTCGCGTGTTGCAAGATAGTCGGTCGAAAGCTGGCACATCAGAGGAGTGAGCATGAAGCCGACCAGACCCATATCGTGATAGAGCGGCAGCCAGGACACGCCGCGATCGCTTGCCTTTATATCAAGGCCAGCCTTCGAAATTGCATGGGCATTGGCCATCAGACAACGCTGGGGCACATCAACGCCCAGCGGCCAGCGGGTGCTGCCGGAGGAATATTGGAAATAGCAAGGGTCATCCGGGCCAAAGGGGCAGGGATCGACGGCACTGCCCGGCATCTCGGCGAAGTTGGCCGGTGTTCCGACCAAAGGTACTGCATGCTCCTCGCCAACCGCTTCCTTCAGAAAGCCGAGATACGCCTCCGGCGCCATTGCGACCGCGGCCTTGGAACTGGTAAGCAGACGCCTCAGGGAGGCAATATAGGCGTCCCGGCCACCGAGGCTTGCCGGGATCGGCACGATCACCGGAATGAGGCTCGCATATTGGCAGGCGAAGAAGGCCGTCATGATCTCTGGGTCGGTATCGCCCAGCAAGACCACGGTGGATCGTTTTTCGATGCCTGCCTGGATCAATGACCTCGCCATATCCACCGCTTGCGTGCGCATCAAAGCGAAGGGCAGGCTCGAGACGAGTTCACATCGGGCCGAGTAGAAATTCAGTCCGGTGACGCCTTTTGCGGCATAGTCCAGAGCTTCGGGCAAGGTCGAAAAATCCGCCCGGCGGAAAGAGAGGCCGTGATTGATGGTCGGCGTAGGCTTCATGCAGTTACATATGGACAAACCGTTAGGGCTTCGTCCGCACTCCGTTATGGCCATGGTCTGTCTAAAAAACGGGGCTAAGCTTTACTTGCCCTGCATCGAGGCGGCAAGCCCCCAGTTTTACGCCGGATTCTCGTGAAATCTGGAGCAGGCTTCATTCAAAGCTCGTCCTTCCAGCCGCACTATCCTTTCGGCACAAGGATTCGCCGGCCGCGTTCGGCCCAGAGCGTGGCGAGAAGCGACAGTAAACCCAGCACCGCAAAGCCGAAAACCACAGGGCCGACCGTGCCGTCATAGAACTGACCGATCATGCCGCCGAGGAGCAATGACAGCAGTGTCGTCAAGGTTCCAATCACGCCGGCAGCAATACCCGCAATATGGCCCAGCGGTTCCATAGCAAGGGCGTTGAAATTGCCGAACATGATACCGATTGCGAAGAACGCGATCAGCAAATAGCTCATCAATGCCCATAGCTCCGGCTGGCCGTTCTTTGCGAGTATAATGGTGAGAAAACCAATTGATGTGATGCTGAGGCTGATGATGGCGTGCCTGGAGAGTGACCGCATGCCGAGGCGCATGACCAGCCGCGCATTAAGCAGGGTAGCGGCGCCAAACGCGAAGGCGAGTGCGGAAAAGTAAAAGGGAAAAAGGACGCCCAGACCGTATTGGACCTGAAGGATCTGGGCTGCCGAGTTGAGATAACCGAGAAACGCGCCGAAGATCAGGCCGGCGGCGATCGTGTAGCCCAGGGCTACCGGATGTCTCAGCGTTTCGATTACAGCTGTCATGATGGACATGAGCGACAGAGGCCGGCGCTCGCTCTTGGCAAGGGTCTCCGGCTGCCATAGCCAAAGCCAGGCCGAGGCCGCGATCGCGATCAGCAGCAGGGCGACGAACAGCAGCCGCCAATGGCCAATCAGCAGCAAGCCCTGGCCCAGGGCCGGCGCGATCAACGGCACGAGAATGAAGACAGTCAGGATGAAGGACATGATCCTTGCCATGGCATCGCCGCTATAGAGGTCGCGGACCATGGCGAGCGACACGATTCTGGGGCCTGCAATGCCAACCCCCTGCAGCACACGGCCGAGCAGCATCACCGGAAAGCTGGTCGCCAGAAGCGACAGCAGCGAGCCCATGATGAACAGCAGCAGCCCCGCCAGGATTGGCGGCTTTCGCCCAAATCGATCGGAGAGCGGGCCATAAATCATCTGGCCAAGTGCAAGACCGAGAAACAAGGCCGAAATGATAAGCTGTGCGTCGTTCTCGTGATCAACCCCTAGATCCCGGCCGATCACCAGCAGCGCCGGCAACATGATATCGATCGCCATCGCCACCAGCGACATCAACAGCGCCATCAGCCCCACAAAGGCGGTGGGCGGCGACGGCCCATGGCGTTGGCTTGCCTCAGGCTTTTCTTGCTGCGCCTGTGGCGGCTCGCCACTCAAACTGTTGCTGCCATTTGGTCCCCATATTGCTTTGCAAGGCAGCATGCCTGGCCATCAAGCTGCCGTCATTAAAAAAGGGGCATGGGCGTCGGTGTGTGCTCGGACGATTGCTGGGAAGGGGCTTTCCCGTTGATTGGTGGGTGGGGTTAGCGTATTCAAGGGCGCATAAACAACCAATGATACAAGTGTTTAACGACCAATTGGATGAGGAAACGTTCAGTCGTGCTAGGCATTTCTCTTTCGCCAAAGCAACGGACATCGTTGGATCAAAACGATATCGATCCAACCAAACCCCATGCGTTTTTGAGTTACACGCATTCTGACGACGATTACTTCGACGGCGGCATCAGCGCATTACGCGAGGCCTTGGAGAAGGCGGTTCGGGCTACGACCGGCGAGCCATTCAAGATATTTCAGGATGTCGAGGACATTCGGCCCAGCGATGCTTGGGAAAGGAAACTGGATCGGGCGATTGAGGCCGCGCAGCTGTTTATTCCCATCCTCACACCCAGTTTCTTCACCAGTGCGTTCTGCCGACGCGAGGCCAAAGCATTTCTGGACCATGAAGTCCGTGCTGAGCGTTGCGACTTGGTGTTGCCAATCTATCTCCTTGACGCAGAGCGTTTGAACGAGGAGACGCTGCGTAAAGAGGACGAGATAGCCCGTCGCCTGCACGAGCGCCAATATGCAGATTGGCGAATGCTGGGCTTTCATCTCAGGGACAGCAAAATCCGCCCTCAAATTCATGAGTTGGCAGGTGCTATCGCCAGTGCGGTTGTAAGAACCAGCGGCATTGCACCTCCACCTGCGGAAACCAGCTTGCGGCTTGATGTGCAACTGTCAGCACTTGAAGTGAAGGTTGCCGAGCGTGAAGAAGCACTAACTGAGGTGCAAACCAGGAACAAACGGCTCGAAGCTGCGCTTGCCAAACGGGATAAGGAGGCCGAGCAGAGGGCTGGCAACGAAAAAGCGTTGATGGAGCAGATCGAACAATTGACAACGGCACCGGGCGTTAGTGGGAGAGCTTTGAGGATAGCCGAGCCTCAGCTCGGCGGGCGCCAGATGAAAATGGAACCCCCTGGTCTTCGCCCAACCCACGCTTTCGGAATAGCCGGGTTGGCCTTGATGATCGGGCTCATTGGTGGCTGGATGGGCGCGCGAGATAAGTCGATCTTAAGAAGCACTGATACGACGTCGTTACCGAACGAGCGCACAAATCAGTTGGAACAACACGCTGTCGGGCGGGCGTCGGAGCCAACGAACGCGGAGGTGTCTGTTGCTGACGCTCAGGAGAGGAAACCTGCCGTTTCTTCAGCTACTGCTGTTTCTGCGCTGACTAGCGGGGATTCCTTCAAGGATTGTTCTATTTGCCCCGAGATGATCGTGATCCCGGGAGGCTCGTTCTCCATGGGCTCAAGCTCCTCGGAAAAAATCAGCTACGCAGTTGAGAGACCGATTCATGAGGTCAATATTCAAGCCTTCGCACTTGGAAAGTATGAAGTTTCTTTCGCTGAATGGGACGCCTGCGTTGATGCTGGTGGTTGCATCCATCGGCCAGATGATCAATGGGGACGCGCTGATCAGCCGTTAATCAATGTAAGTTGGGTCGACGCCCATCAATATACTGATTGGTTAAGCGAACAGACCGGTCGCAGATACCGCTTGCCTAGCGAGGCGGAGTGGGAATATGCGGCCAGGGGCGGTACGGAAACTGCGTATTTCTGGGGTGATGATGTTGGCAAGAACCTTGCCAATTGCAAAAAGTGTGGGAGCAAATGGGGCGGCAAGCAGCCGGCGCCTGTAGGTAGTTTTGCGCCGAACGCATTTGGTTTGCATGACATGCATGGCAATATTTGGGAATGGGTCGAAGATGTTTATCAATCAAACTATCAAGATGCACCCGTGGATGGGCGGCCCTGGATCCTTGGGGGCTCCAAACGTGTTCGGCGCGGTGGCTACTGGGGGAACTACGCGAAGGATGTGCGATCTGCCTCACGCGGTAGGGATACTGAGCATACTCGACGTTCTTATCTCGGTTTTCGTGTTTCGAGGGCCTCTTCCGAGTAAAGAAGGAGAATTTGTCAAACAATCTCACCCTAATTGCAGGATAGCTCCATCTCCATAGCAGCTATTTAAAGAGACGCTGAAACTAACGAGGATTTAGACCACCATCTCCGAGATTCCGCCGTTCTCCGCTGACCATTTCAGTGGTTCATTCAAGAATTTTTCCACCTGACCTAGCGTATTCGCATCGAAATGACCGCCGGCCTTGGCGGCTGCCAGAACGTCCCACCAGGTGGCAAGGTGGTGGAGGGATAGACCATGCTCGGTGAGCTTTGGTTTGGTTTCCGAGAAGATGTCGTAATAGAAAACCACCACTGCGTGCGCTACTTCGGCCCCTGCAGTTCGCAGGGCGTCGGCGAACTTTAGCTTGCTGCCGCCATCCGTCGTCAGGTCTTCGACCAAAAGAATGCGCTTGCCGTCGACGCTGTCGCCTTCGATCTGGGCGTCGCGGCCGAAGCCTTTGGGTTTTTTTCGGACGTAGTACATGGGCAGCGACAGGCGTTCCGCAATCCAGGCGGCAAACGGGATGCCGGCGGTTTCGCCGCCTGCCACGCCGTCGAACTGTTCGAAGCCGGCATCAACGTGGAGCTTGGCGACGGCGAAGTCCATCAGGGTGCTGCGGATGCGCGGGTAGGAAATGAGCTTGCGGCAGTCGATATAGACAGGGCTGGCGAGGCCTGAGGTGAAAGTGTAGGGTTCGTCGGCTCGAAAATGCACCGCCTTGATCTCAAGCAGCATCTTCGCCGTCAGTTCGGCCATCAGTGACGGCTCGGTGAAGCTTGTCGGGATCATCTTTTGCGGGAGCTCCTCAAATGGAAAACCATATCAGAGCGCTCCTATAGCAGTTTTTTGCTCCGCTCCAATAGAGCGGCTTAACGGCAGGGCCTGCCTGCTCCTCCATCCCTCGGAATAGCCGGACGGAAGAGCAGGCTTCAATGTCAGGTTCGTTTGGTCGCAGGCAATTCCCCGCCCCGCATACAGCAAGTCAATGAAGTGACCACGCCACTAGCTGGCGTCTTGGTGGGACATGCGGACCAGGTCGGTCAGGTCTTCGTAAACGCGCTCGACCAGCCAGAGGAGGCGGGCTTCGCCATGATCATAGAAGACGTCGCCGGGATCGGTGACGAAGATTTCGCGAAAGCGGGTGATCACCAGATCCATGACCGTTGCGACTTCGCCCAGCGAGTTGGCCTTGGTCTTGACCAGGATATTTTCCAGCTCTTCGACCTGCTGGTCGATATCGTTCAATTCCTGTTCGATGTCGTCGAGCCCGGCCTCGGCCTCGGCATTGGTGAGATCATCGACCAGACCGCGAACTTCGTTGCCGGTCATGCCAACCAAGCGAAGGGGCTCGACCGCCCAGTCCGGCAGCTGCGTGCGTAGTTGCTCCTGCCGTGAAACGAGGCCCTGACGTCGTGCCTGCAGGTCCCGGATACGTTTGGTCAGCAACAGCGCGTTGGTGATGACACGAATATTGTCCTGCTCGATAACCGGCTGATGTAGATGCTCCGCAACATTCATTCTCAAGTCCTCCCGACTAAATAAAGACTAGTGGATACAACCCAAAGTGATGACGTCCCTTGATCGTGTCGCGCCCAACTAAAACGCGCTTTTGTCGTTTAATTCTCGAATTTTCGGAAAACATCATTCATAGAACGTTAACGACAACATGACCTCAGGTGTTGTCCCTTAATCATTCGTAAATGAATACCTTGTCAAGCGTATTTTTTTCTACTTATTTATTTACCATTCCTTTACTAAAAGTTCCAAAAAATTTGATCTAAATTGGCCAATGGTTCGGAATTTTGAGATTTCATTAATATCAAGAGGTTAAGCTCTATATTTTGGTGTAGTTTCGTAGCGCTTAATCGCCGCAAAAGCGATTGCTCGATAGTATTCAATCCTAATACGTGATTTGACTGTAGTTGGTGCAAAATACTTGATAATCACCTTATGCGTGAGTGGCCCGGAAGGCTCCTGCCTGGACGGCTCGGATGCCGGGGCTTATGGTTCTTGGAGATGATGTCTTCGGGCTCTCGGGTTCGGGGATCGGTCGGTGGAAGTCTGGATGAGAGGTGTTGTGTGCCGCCACGTTTTGATCAAGAGGACAGGGCCCGAGGCCTTGAAGAGACAGGTGGTGGTTTCGTGATCAAGGATCCCCCCGACAAGCCAACGCTGCTGGCACGCCTGCGTACCTATTTCCTGACCGGCGTGATCGTTACCGCACCTATTGCGATCACGATTTTTCTGGTCTGGCAGTTCATCACTTTTCTCGATTCCTATGTCGGCGGCCTGGTGCCTTATCGTTATAATCCCGAGGCCTATTTGCCTTTTGGCATTCCCGGCATCGGCTTGATCGTCATGCTGGCCTTCCTGACCTTCATTGGCTTCATTACTGCCGGTTTCGCCGGCCGCACGCTGGTCAGGACGGGCGAGC
The DNA here is from genome assembly GCA_965204405.1 of Geminicoccaceae bacterium. Taxonomy (GTDB): domain Bacteria; phylum Pseudomonadota; class Alphaproteobacteria; order Geminicoccales; family Geminicoccaceae; genus JANQPX01. The sequence continues at coordinate 595,021 of CBDBEN010000004.1, read as the reverse complement.
GGCTGCTCTCTCGCATGCCGGTGATCCGCAGCGTTTACGGGACGTTGAAGCAAATCTTCGAGACCGTCCTGAACCAATCGTCACGGTCCTTTCGCGAGGTGGTGCTGGTCGAATATCCCAGGCGCGGGATCGGGGCGATCGGTTTCGTCACCGGACCAACGAGAGGCGAGGTCCAGGAGCGGACGGACGAGGATCTGGTGAACATCTTTTTGCCGACCACGCCTAATCCGACGTCGGGGTTCCTGCTGTTCGTACCGCGAAAGGACCTCATCCATTTGGACATGTCGGTGGAGGAGGGGATCAAGCTGGTGATTTCCGGCGGGATCGTGACGCCATCGACGGCCGGGAACGATGAGGAGGCGTTGGCCGCGTCGTCGAAGAAGGGCGCCAATCGCCTGCAGCCTCAGCCCGAGGGGCAGCGCCTGCAGCAGCCGGCGAAGACCAGCTAGTGGTGTGACCACATCATTGAATTGACCTGCTGTTCAAGAATACCCATTCGAATTCAATAACGTGACGGTTCGCAACATGAACCGTCTGATACGCTCTAGAGCATCCTCGGCTCAGGTTTGCAGGCTCTCCAAACAGATGATCTTGGAACGATGGCCTTAACCGAATGGTCATCTTTTCGGCGTAGTCTCCGTTTCCTGGTCCATGGGATCCTGGGAATCCGCCCGCCCGCCAAAATAAGCTGAGGCGAGGCCCGGACTCCCGTGATCCCATGGAGCAGATAGCCATTGTTCCACAGGTAAATGAAGAAAATATGGAGAGAACAGTTTGGTAAGATGGGTCAACCTGAGCTGAACATTGTCCTTGTATTTTGATTTTGACTTTCGCTCACTTAATCAACGCTGGCATTGTCGTCCAAAAGCCGCTCTTCATCTTTTCTCAATGGCTGTGCATCAAGCTGGTTTCCTGGTCCATGAGATCGTGGGAGTCCGAGCCTGGTCCTTCCTATTGGCGAGCGGGGCGGACTCCCAGGATCTCATGGACCTGGGTCGGTTCTGCCTTGTTCGGGTTGCAGGGTTAACCCGCAGAAACCGAACGACGTTCGGAATCAGGGCACCAAATTATCACCGGCGATAGGTGATTTGAACGGTGATCTTCTTTCAAAGGGCCGAGCGGGATGGTGTTTTTCTATAGAGGCTCGCACTGATGGTATGTCCTCAACAGTTGGGTCCCAAATGTGCTCCAATGAGCCTTGGGCGCATACCGTCGATCCTGGTAATGGTGGTGGGAATAGATGATGTGGACATTCCACTAGGGTAAGTCTTCACTTCGTGAGTCTCAACCATGCTCCCATGAGCCTTGGGAACATACCGTCGGTCTTAGTAATGGCGGTGGGAAAAAATGGCGTGGACATTCCACTGGGGTATGTTTTCAACAGGTTAGTCCCAACCATGCTCCCATGTACCTTGGGCGCATACCATCGATCTTGGTAATGGCGGTCGGAACAGATGATGTGGACATTCCACTAGCCCGAACGCAGATAGTCGGCTGCGAGATCACCGTCGAACCATCTAAGAAGCAGGCGAAGGGCTTGTCCGCGGGGGCTTTGCAGCGCCGGGTCGCGGCTGAGGACGAGCTTGGCATCGTCGCGGGCGGCGGCCAAAAGGTCGGCATGGATCGAGAGATCCGCGAGCTGAAAGGAGGGAAGGCCGCTCTGCCTGGTGCCGAGGACTTCGCCGGGGCCCCTTAGGCGCAGATCTTCTTCGGCGATGACAAAGCCGTCTTCGGTCCTGCGCATCACATCCAGCCTCGATCGTGCGAGACCGCCGAGGGGCTCTGCGAACAGCAAAAGGCAGCTTGACGGCTTGTCGCCGCGGCCAACGCGGCCGCGCAGCTGATGCAGTTGGGCGAGGCCGAAGCGCTCGGCATGTTCGATCACCATGACGGTGGCGCCCGGCACGTCGACACCGACCTCGATCACCGTCGTTGCCACGAGAAGGCGGGTGGTGCCGGCGACGAAGGCACTCATGGCTGCATCTTTGTCGCTGGCCGGCATCTGACCGTGGACCAGGCCGACTTGGCTGCCGAAGACCTGCTTCAGCGCTTGGAACCGCTCTTCGGCGGCGACCATGTCCAGCTCTTCGGAAGGGTTGACGAGAGGGCAGACCCAAAACACCTGCTCGCCGCGCTCAAGGGCCCGGCCGATGGCTGCAACCACTTGATCCATCTTGCTGCTTGGTAGAGCCCGCGTTTGAATAGGCAGCCGGCCGACAGGCTTCTCGCGAAGCTCGGACATCGCGATGTCACCGTAAAAGGAGAGCACCAGGGTCCGCGGGATCGGGGTTGCGGTCATCACCAGGACGTCGGATTGCGGCCCTTTTTTGGCGAGTTCGATGCGCTGATCGACGCCGAAGCGGTGCTGCTCATCGATCACCGATAGGCCGAGATCGGCAAACACGACGTCCTCTTGGAAGAGCGCATGGGTGCCGATCAGCGCCTGCACCTCGCCGGAACGCAGCCGTTCCAGGAGCCGGCGCCGCGCCGGTCCTCGCTCCCGTCCGGTGAGCAGTGCTGTCGTAACACCGATGGGGGTGAGAAGGTTCGCGATGGAGGTGGCATGCTGGCGGGCCAGGACTTCGGTCGGTGCCATGAGGGCTGCCTGGGTTCCGGCTTCGATCGCATGCAGCATGGCAAGGGCGGCGACCACCGTCTTGCCGCTGCCGACATCGCCTTGGAGAAGCCTGAGCATGCGTTCGGGTTTGGCCATATCGGCGTCGATATCGACCACGGCTTTTTCCTGGGCGGCGGTAAGCTGGAATGGCAGGTTGTCGATCAGGGTGCGGCGCAGATGGTGGGGCGCTCTCAGGATGCGGCCCGCTTCGTCGGGCTCCTGCTCGCGGCTTAGCGAGAGGGAGAGCTGGGTGGCCAGGAGCTCGTCATAGGCGAGACGCTGGCGGGCGCTTGACGACCTATCGATATCGCCTGGCTCATCCGGCTTGTGCAGCGTTCGCAGCGCGTCGGCGAAGCCCGGCCAGGTCTGCGCGTCCAGCCATGCCGGATCCTGCCATTCCGGAAGATCGGGCAGGCGCTCGAGGGCAGAGTCCACGGCGCGTGCCAGGGCCTTTTGATGCAGTCCCTGGGTCAGGGGATAGACCGGCTGCAGCCAACGGGTTTCGACCAGGCTCTCAGGCCGGGCGATCAGGTCGGGATGGACCATCTGCCAGGTCTTGCCGTAGCGGGTAACGGTCCCGCTTACGATCCGGGGCTGGTTGATCGGGAGCTGTTCGGTCAAATAGCGCTGGCGGCCTTGGAAGAAGACGAGGTGTAGCGCTTCATCACCAAGCGCGCATTGGACGCGATAAGGAGCCCTTTTCTTGAACGGCGGACGATGGGCCAGTACGGTGACATCGAGGGTTGCGCGGGATCCTTCGGCCAGGGTCGAGCTGTCGGCTTTGATGTCGTGATCGATGACACCGTGGGGAAGGTGCATCAGGAGGTCGAGACATCGGGCAGGCCGGTCGCCTCTGGGGCAGAGCAGACGCCCGAACAGGTCCGCAAGGCGGGGGCCGATGCCTTTCAGCGTGTCGACCCCGGCAAAAAGTGGCTCGATGCCGGGCTTTTGTTCCCCTGTCACGCCTGTTTTGGCAATAGGGGCCTTTGAAAGAGCGGCATCTTTGGCTACATCCATGGTCGCTGGTTTTGTTCCAGTTGGTATCGATCAACCCGTCGGTCAGGACAGATGATGCGTGAACCGATAACTGTACGCCGAAAGCGACTGGTTCACCGAAGTCGTTATCGCGGTTGCCGTGAGGCGGATCTGGTGTTCGGCAAGTTTGCTGACGCCCATGTCAAGACCATGGATGCATCGGCGCTGGATCGTTATGAAGCCCTCCTGGAAGAAAATGATCACGATCTGCTCGCCTGGCTGACCGGCCGGACCCCGGTCCCTGATCGGCACCAGCACGACATATTCGATATGATCAAGCAGTTCAACGTCGGTGCCTCCGGCGGATAGCCATTTGAACCTGCCGATCATCGTCATCTAGCATCAACCAAGAAATTCCGATCGAGAGACATCGTGGCCGAACCTGCTTTGGATATGCATGCATCACCTGCCTCTGACGAGCTGTCGAAAGAGGACGCGCCGCGCCGTCAGTTGGTAGCAGGTGCCGTTGATGGGTTGGACGCGCTCCATCTTGCCGAGATGGCGTCCGCCAAGGGGGCCGATCTGTTCCTGCATGTGGCTCGCGATGCGCCGCGGGCGAACCATCTGGTGGAGCTGATCAAGTTCTATGCGCCCGATCTGACGGTGGTTGCCTTTCCGGCCTGGGACTGCCTGCCCTATGACCGCGTCTCGCCCAATGGCGACGTCATGGCGAAGCGGCTGGATGTACTGGGCAAGCTTCTGGGCAAGGAGGCTGCCTTTCCGGATCTGGTGATCACCACGGTCAATGCGCTGCTGCAAAAAGTGCCCACGCCGGATGTGATCGGTTCCGGGCTGTTCACCGCCAAGGCCGGTGCCAAGATCGACCGCGAGCAGCTTTTGACCTGCCTTGCGAGGAACGGCTATCGCCGGAGCGGGACGGTGGTCGAACCGGGTGACTTTGCGGTGCGCGGCGGGATCATCGATATTTTTCCGACCGGCGATGAACAGCCGCTGAGGCTGGATCTCTTCGGCGATGATTTGGAGGCGATCCGCGCGTTCGATCCACTGACCCAGCGATCCCTCGGCAAGGTGGACCGGATCGAGCTGCTGCCGGTGAGCGAGGTTTTGCTGGATGAGGAGGCGATCGAGCGGTTTCGCGTCGGCTATCTTCAGCATTTCGGGGCGGTGACCAGCGATCCGATGTTCGAATCGGTCACGGCGGGACGGCCCTTTCCCGGCATGGAACATTGGCTGCCGCTGTTTCACGACGAACTGGTGCCGATCACCAACTATCTCCCCGACGGCTGCCAGATAAGCTTCGATCCTCTTTCCGAAGAAGCGATCGGCGCTCGTCACGAGGCCATCGGCGAGCATTTCGAAAGTCGAAGGGAGCCGCCCGAGATCGCGCGATCCATGGGGGATACCGCCTATCGCCCCCTGCCGCCGGATGCTCTCTATATCAGTGAGCAGAAGCTCGAAAATCTGCTGGAGAAGCGCTTTCGGATCGAGTTCTCCTCCTTTCAGGCACCGCCCCATCAGGGCGATGATGTCGAGGTGATCGATCTCAAGGGTCAAAAAGGCTACGACTTCGCCGCCGAGCGCTCGCGTCCCGACCAAAACCTGTTCGATGCGGTCATCGCGCATATTCAAGACGCGCAGAAGGCGGACAAGCATGTGCTGCTGGCGGCGGCAAGCGAGGGGTCGCTGGAGCGCTTGAAGATGGTGCTCGCCGATCACGGGCTTGATCTCGTCGGCCGGATCCATCGTTGGAAGGAACTGGACAAGCGCGAGATTCCGGTCCTGGCCGTTCTGCCGATCGACCATGGTTTCACCACGCCGAAATACCGGGTGCTCTCGGAAGCCGATATCTTCGGCGACCGTTTGAGCAGGCCGACTAAAAAGAAAAAACGCTCAGACCAGTTCATCCCCGAGGTCGCCGCCCTTGGCGAGGGGGATTTCGTGGTCCATGCCGAACATGGCATCGGACGCTTCGACGGGCTGATCACGCTTGAGCTTGCAGGGGCGCCCCATGACTGCCTCAGGCTAACCTACCATGGCGGCGATCGCCTGTTCGTGCCGGTCGAGAATCTCGATGTGCTCTCCCGCTACGGCGCTAGCGAAGGTGCCGTTCAGCTGGACAAGCTGGGTGGTCTCGGCTGGCAGCAGCGAAAGGCCAAGGTCAAGAAGCGCATTCAGGAAATCGCCGGCGAGCTGATCGAGCTTGCGGCCAAGCGCGCTACCCGCAAGGGCGAGGCGATTGAAGCGCCGGTCGGCCTTTATGATGAGTTTGCCGCCCGCTTCATCTATCAGGAAACCGAAGATCAGGACCGGGCGATCGAGCAGGTGCTGGCGGATCTCGCTTCTGGCCAGCCGATGGACCGCTTGATTTGCGGCGATGTCGGCTTCGGCAAGACCGAGGTCGCCTTAAGGGCGGCTTTCGTTGCGGCGATGGCCGGCAAGCAGGTGGCGATCCTGGCACCGACGACGCTTTTGGCAAGGCAGCATTATCAGTTGATGCGCGAACGCTTTTCCGGATTGCCGATTCGCGTTGCCCAGCTCTCCCGCTTCGTGACACCAAAGGAGCAGGGCGAGGTCAGGAAAGAACTGGCTGAGGGCAAGATCGAGGTGGTGGTCGGCACCCATGCGCTGCTCGGTCCAAAGGTGGAATTCAAGAATTTGGGCTTGGTTGTCATCGACGAGGAGCAGCATTTCGGTGTGGTCCACAAGGAGCGCCTGAAGAAGATGCGCGCCGAGGTGCATGTGCTGACCATGACCGCAACGCCGATCCCGCGCACGCTGCAGATGGCGCTCGGCGGCTTGAAGGAACTGTCGATCATCGCGACCCCACCGGTCGATCGCCTCGCAGTGCGGGCGTTCGTGCTGCCGGCCGATCCGGTGGTGTTGCGGGAAGCGATCCTGCGCGAGCACTATCGTGGTGGCCAGTCCTTCTATGTCTGTCCCAGGATCGAGGATCAGGGCAGGCTCGCCGAACAGCTGAAGAGTCTGGTGCCCGAGATCAAGATCGGCATTGCCAATGGCCGGATGGCGGCGAAGCAGCTCGAAGAGGTGATGGGGGCTTTCTACGACCACAAGATCGATTTGCTGCTGTCCACCAACATCATCGAATCCGGCCTCGATATTCCAACGGCCAACACGTTGATCGTGCATCGCGCCGATCTGTTCGGGCTTTCCCAGCTCTACCAGCTTCGAGGGCGGGTCGGCCGGGGGAAAGTTCGGGGGTACGCCTATTTCACTTTGCCCCCCAAGCGAAAGCTAAGGGAAGTGGCGGAGCGGCGTCTTGCCGTGATCCAGAGCCTCGATCAGCTGGGCGCAGGCTTTCAGCTTGCCTCCCACGATCTCGATATTCGCGGTGCCGGCAACTTGCTTGGCGATGAGCAGTCCGGCCATATCAAGGAGGTCGGTTTCGAGCTTTACAACCACTTGCTTGAAGAGGCTGTCATGCTGGCGCGGCAGGAAGGCGAGGGGGGCGAGCCCGGTACGACTGCGCGCGACTGGACCCCGCAGATCTCGATCGATGCGGCGGCCCTTATTCCCGACAGCTACATCGAGGATCTGGACCTTCGCTTGACGATGTATCGCCGTCTCGCCTCGCTGGAGGAAGCGACCGACATCGAGGCTTTTGCCGCCGAGATGATCGATCGCTTCGGGCCGCTGCCCGATGAAACCGAGCAGCTCCTGAAACTGATCGGGATCAAGCAGCTTTGCCGGGAGGCAGGGGTTTCCAAGGTCGACTCGGGTCCGAAGGGGATGGTGATCGCCTTTCATGAGAACAGCTTCGCCAAGCCCGAGCGCCTGGTCGGGTTCATCGCCAAGAACAGCAAGCAGATGCGGCTTCGTCCTGATCATCACCTGGTCATCTCAGGCGAAACCAAATCGCCGGTCGAGCGGCTTTCCAAGGTGCGAAGCATGGTCGAAGAACTTAGCAGGCTTGCGGCTTGAGGTTGGTTGGAACCGGCACCAGCCCTCTCCCCCGCCCAGCCACCCGATATGATCAGTACCCTGTCGGGTGGCTGGGCGGGGGAGAGGGCTGGTGCCGGTTCCATCGGATATTGTGCCGGGACGAAGCGATGAGCTTATGCTAAGGCTGGTGTCAGCCAAGGAGCATTCGGTTTGACGACACTGCTATACACCCATCCCTCGTCTCTGGAGCATGACACCGGTCCGGGACATCCTGAGCAGCAGGCCCGCGCCAAGACACTCTATGCCGCTTTTGAGCGCGAGGAGCGAAAGGGCGGCTTTGTGGCGATCGAACGTCGCGACGCGCCACAGGCTTCGCGTGCGCAGCTTGAGCTGATCCATGATAGCCAGTTCGTCGAAACGATCCTGAGCGCTGTACCGAGCGACGGCTATGTGCGCATCGATGCCGATACCGTGATGTCGCCTGCCTCGGGCGAAGCCGCCTTGTGCCAGGCGGGTGCCGTCTGCGCGGCCGTCGATGCGGTGGTCGGGGGCGAAGCCGACAACGCCTTTTGTGCCCTTCGGCCACCCGGCCACCATGCCGAGCCTGATCGGGCCATGGGATTTTGCCTGTTCAACGGCGTCGCCATCGGCGCCATGCATGCTCTAGAAGCCCATGGCCTCGGTAAGGCCGCGATCTTCGATTTCGACGTGCATCACGGCAACGGCACTCAGGCGGCGTTCGAGCGCGAGCCGAGGGTGCAATATCTCTCGACCCATCAATGGCCGCTCTTTCCGGGAACGGGGGCGAGGGAAGAAACGGGGGTCGGCAATGTCGTCAACCGGCCACTACCGTCCGGAACCGCTTCCAGGGCCTGGCGGGATGTGGTCGAGGGCGACATCTTCGCCGCGATCGATGATTTCGCGCCGGATCTTGTCATGATCTCCGCCGGTTTCGATGCTCACCGCGCCGATCCACTGGCATCGCTCGAACTGGTCGAGGACGATTTTGCCTGGGTGACCGAGGGGTTGGTCGATCTCGCGAAGAAGCATGCGAAAGGGCGTGTGGTCTCCGTGCTCGAAGGCGGCTATGATCTCGGCGCCTTAACCAGCAGTTGCCTGGCCCACCTCAACGCATTGCAAATGACGTGACAGACAGCAAAACGACAGACCCGGACGAGACCGTTGCCGCGATGACCTTCGAGCAGTCGCTGAAGGAGCTCGAGCAGATCGTTCAGGACCTGGAGCGGGGACAGCTCGATCTGGATGCGGCCATCAAGGCTTACGAGCGCGGCACGATCTTGAAGAGCCATTGCGAGAGCAAGCTGAAGGAAGCCCAGCTTCGCGTCGACAAGATCACCGTTGGCCAGGATGGCAAGATTGGCGCCGAGCCGGCAGAACTGACCTAGTGGTGTGACTGTGTTCGACCGCGATCTCGCCGCCAATGCCGAGGCCATCGAAGCCTTGCTGCACGACCTGTTGCCGCCGGTGGCGGGACCGCAGGCACGTCTGCATGACGCCATGCGTTACGCATCGCTCAACGGAGGAAAGCGCCTTCGCCCTTTTTTGGTGGCGGCGGGCTCCGTTCTCTTCGACGTGCCGAAGGAGCGGGCGCTTCGGGTTGGGGCCGCCATCGAGCTGATCCATTGCTATTCGCTTGTTCACGACGATCTTCCCGCCATGGATGATGCGCCGACGCGGCGTGGCCGGCCCAGTTGCCATTGCCGGTTCGACGAGGCGACCGCCATTCTCGCAGGCGATGCGCTCCAGAGCCTGGCATTCGAGGTGCTGGCGGACAAAGCGACTCACCCGGATGCGCCGGTGCGGGCTGCACTGGTGACCGGGCTTGCCACCGCAGCAGGGGCGGCCGGCATGTGCGGCGGGCAGATGATCGATCTTGAGGCTGAGGAGCGCTCGCTGGACATGGACGAGATCGTCGTCCTTCAGCGCTTGAAGACGGGCGCTCTGTTCCGTTTCGCCTGCGAGGCTGGTGCTGTACTCGGAGGTGCAATTGAGGCGGATCGTGCCAGACTTCGGGCTTATGCCGACGATCTGGGGCTTGCTTTTCAGATCAAGGATGACCTTTTGGATGTGACCGGTGATCCGGCGCTTGCCGGCAAGGCGCTTGGCCAGGATGCTGCGGCCGGGAAGGCGACCCTGGTGGCGCTTCTCGGGATCGAGGCCGCCGAGGACAAGCTTTTATCCTTGAAGGAAAGCGGCGAAAGGCAGCTCGGGCATTTTGGCAGCAAGGCGGATAGCCTTCGTCAGGTTCTTGCCTTTGTGATCGAGCGTTCTCATTAGACTTTGTTGCGTTTTCCGGGCTGAGGGCCGAATGTAGGCAAATGGCTACTACTCTAGGCTGTCCGTGGGATGACAAAGTCTTTAGCTTGGTTGAGGAACGGATGATCGCTCATGGTTGAAACCCCTCTGCTGGATACCGTCGACTACCCCGAAGACCTCCGCCGGCTACCGGTCGAGAGCTTGCGGCAGCTTGCCGACGAGCTGCGCCAGGAAACCGTCGATGCGGTCTCGGTGACAGGCGGGCATCTGGGGGCCGGTCTCGGCGTGATCGAACTGACCGTGGCCATCCACTACGTTTTCGATACCCCCGCCGACAAGGTTCTTTGGGATGTCGGCCACCAGGCCTATCCCCATAAGATCCTGACCGGACGGCGCGATCGCATCAGAACACTCCGTCAGCCGGGCGGGTTGTCCGGCTTCACTAAACGGGCGGAGAGCGAGTACGATCCTTTTGGCGCCGCTCATAGCTCGACGTCGATCTCGGCGGGCCTCGGCATGGCGACGGCGCGTGACCTTTCCGGTGACGATTTCAACGTGATCGCGGTGATTGGCGATGGCGCGATGAGCGCCGGTATGGCCTATGAGGCGATGAACAATGCCGGCGATATGGGGTCAAGGCTGGTTGTCGTTCTGAACGACAATGACATGTCGATTGCGCCGCCCGTGGGGGCGATGTCGAATTATCTTTCCCGCGCGATTTCATCCGAGTCCTACCGGAGTTTCCGCGATCTTGCGAAGCAGCTTGCCGACCATGTGCCGCGGCCGCTTGCTACAGCAGCGCAAAAGGCTGAGGAATATGCGCGCGGCATGGTGACCGGCGGGACCTTGTTCGAGGAGCTGGGCTTTTATTATATCGGGCCGGTCGACGGTCATAATCTCGATCATCTGGTGCCGGTGCTGAAGAACGTCCGGGATCACAAACGCTCAGGCCCGGTTCTCATTCATGTGCGGACGCGCAAAGGGGCCGGCTATCCGCCAGCCGAGAATTCGGCCGATAAATATCATGGCGTGGTCAAGTTCGACACGGCGACCGGAACCCAGTTCAAGAAGAAGGGCAACGCGCCATCCTACACCTCGGTTTTCGCCAAGGGTTTGATGGCCGAGGCGGAGCATGATCCGAAGATCGTGTCGATTACCGCCGCCATGCCGTCCGGCACAGGGGTCGATGCCTTCGCCAAGAAGTTTCCCGATCGTGCGTTCGATGTCGGCATTGCCGAGCAGCATGGCGTGACCTTCGCGGCCGGGCTGGCGACGGAAGGTTACCGGCCGTTCTGTGCGATCTACTCCACCTTCTTGCAGCGCGGCTACGATCAGGTGGTGCATGATGTGGCGATCCAGGGGCTGCCGGTGCGTTTCGTGCTCGATAGGGCAGGGTTGGTCGGCGCCGACGGTCCCACCCATGCAGGTGCGTTCGACATAGCCTATCTCGGCTGCCTTCCGGGTTTCGTGATTATGGCGGCGGCCGACGAGGCCGAGCTGATGCATATGGTCGCCACTCAGGTCGCGCTTGATGATCGCCCCTCTGCGCTTCGCTATCCGCGCGGCGAGGGCGTTGGTGTCGACCTGCCGGAGCGAGGCACACCGCTGGAGATCGGCAAAGGGCGAGTCGTTCTTGAAAGCAACGGCCCGATCGCGCTCTTGTCCTTTGGCGGGCGCCTGCAGGAATGTTTGCTGGCCGCCGATGAGCTGACTGCCTGCGGTCTGCCGACCACGGTGGCCGATGCACGGTTCGCCAAGCCCCTGGATGAAGACCTCATCCGGCAGCTTGCGGTTGAGCATGACGTGCTGATCACCATTGAGGAAGGCTCGATCGGCGGGTTCGGCTCACAGGTTCAACAGTTCATGCTGGATGCCGGGCTCCTGGACGGTAGCCGGCTGCGTCTTCGCTCGATGACGCTGCCGGATCGTTTCATCGACCATGGCACACCTGCCGGCATGTATGACGAGGCCGGCCTCAACGCACCGCATATTGCAGCGCTTGCGCGGGTGATCTTGAAGCCGGAAACAGAGACCGACAGCGCCGAGACGCAGGCCTCGTCGGCATCAGGTGCCTAAGCAACGGCTGGATCAGCTCCTCCATGAGCGGGGCCTTGCCGAAAGCAGGACCAAGGCGCAGGCGCTGATCCTGGCGGGCTCTGTCTTCGCCGGCGAGCGTCGTCTGGACAAGGCCGGCATGATGATCAGCGCCGATACGGTGCTGGAGGTACGGTCATCGGCAGTGCCCTATGTGTCGAGAGGCGGGCTGAAGCTCGCCCATGGCCTCGATCACTTCGGGATTGATCCTCAGGGCAAGGTGGCGATCGATGTCGGCGCATCCACCGGCGGCTTTACCGACGTTTTGCTGGAACGGGGTGCCGCGCGTGTTTTTGCGGTCGATGTCGGTCATGGACAGCTCGATTGGCGTCTGCGCAACGATCCGGCCGTGGTGGTCCTGGAAAAGACCAACGCCCGCTATCTGACCGCAGAGCAGATCGGCGAGCCCGCCGATCTCGTGGTCTGCGATGCGAGTTTCATTTCCCTCCGGTTGGTTCTGCCCGCAGCTCTAAGCCTCGCGAGGCCCGGTAGTGTCCTGATCGCGCTGATCAAGCCGCAATTCGAGGTCGGCAAGGGCGAAGTGGGAAAAGGTGGGGTCGTTCGCGATTCGGCACTGCACCAGCGTGTTTGCGATGACATCGGCCATTGGCTGGAGAGCGACCAGGGGTGGAACCTTCTCGGCATCACTCAAAGCCCGATCACCGGACCGAAGGGTAATCGGGAATTTCTGGTTGGTGCGCGCTGTTCACACGGCAAGGTAACGACTTGACAAAAACGTCAGAGTCCTTACATCCGATCGCGAATCGGTTGGACTCTGAGGGGGGCTGTTAGCAGCCGATTCTTTCTGATCATGGATAGGCGGGATCAACTGCAAAAGAACTGACGCGGTTGAACCCTTGAGACGTGGGAGGTCCGAGTTTCGCATGGACACGCTGCTGACCATTGAAGCGTTGAGCAAGCAATTCGGGACGATCAAAGCGGTCGATGGCGTTAATTTCAAAGTGGGGCGAGGGGAGGTTCTGGGATTTCTCGGCCCCAACGGTGCCGGCAAATCCACCACCATGCGGATGGTCGCCGGTTATTTGGCGCCGACGGCGGGCAGGGTCGAGGTCTGCGGCTTCGATGTCGTCGATCAGCCGATCGAGATCCGAAAGCGTCTTGGTTATCTCCCCGAAGGTGCGCCGGCCTATGGCGACATGACCCCGCTCGGTCTTTTGCGTTTCGCCGCCGACATCCGGAAGATGGGCGGTGATGAGAAAGCACGAAGGATCGACGAGGTGACCTCGCGCCTCGAGCTTCAAGGCGTTCTCCAGCAGCCGATAGAGACCTTGTCCAAAGGGTTCAAGCGCCGGGTCGGCCTGGCTACTGCCCTCCTGCATGACCCGGAAGTGCTCATTCTGGACGAGCCGACGGACGGACTGGATCCCAATCAAAAACACCAGGTCCGGACACTGCTCGGTGAGCTTGCTGCGGACAAGGCGATCATCATCTCGACCCATATTCTCGAAGAGGTCGAGGCAATCTGCTCGCGCGCGATCATCATCGCCCGCGGCAGGGTTGTCGCCGATGCAAAACCTGCCGAGCTGCTGAGCGGATCACCTCACCATAATGCGGTGGCTCTTCGTCTGCCCGGCGAGTTCCTGGAGAAAGCGAAAGCCGCGCTGCAATCCCTGGAGGTGGTGGCCGGTGTCAAGGAAATCGTTGCCGGCAATCAGCAGGGACAGCTGATCGCGTTTCCGAAGGACGGCGCCAATATCATCGATGAGGTTCGACGAAAGATCGGCCAGGACGGGATCATTCTCGACGAGCTGTTCCTGGAGCGCGGGCGGCTCGATGACGTGTTCCGTGCCTTGACCAAAGCTGCGTGAGGAAAGCGGAAGCCATGCGCTCAATTCTGACTATCACCAAGCGCGAGCTTAGCGGCTATTTCGGATCGCCGCTCGCCTATGTCTTCATCGTCATCTTCCTCGCTCTTTGCGGCAGCATGACATTCTATCTCGGCGGCTGGTTGGATCGTGGACGCGCCGACCTCTCCGCCTTCTTCAATTGGCATCCCTGGCTCTATCTGTTCCTGGTGCCTGCCATCGGCATGCGTCTTTGGGCGGAGGAGCGGCGAACCGGCACGATCGAATTCCTGACCACCCTACCGATAACCACCACCGAAGCCGTCGTCGGCAAATTCCTCGCCGCCTGGCTTTTCATCGGCACTGCTTTGCTGCTCACTTTCCCGATGTGGCTTACCGTCAATTATCTGGGCGATCCCGACAATGGGATCATTCTGGCGGGCTATATCGGAAGCTGGCTTCTGGCCGGCGGCATGCTCGCGATCAGCACCGCGATCTCGGCGCTCACCAAGAACCAGGTGATCGCCTTCGTGCTGGCGGCTGCCGTATGCTTTTTGTTCATGATGAGCGGCGTCGAGATCGTCCAGGCTCTCTTCAAAAGCTGGGCTTCTGATTCGGTGATCGACACCATCACCAATCTCAGCCTTCTCACTTCGTTCAATGCGATCACCGATGGGGTGATCGATATTCGCCACCTTATTCTATTCGGCTCGCTGATCGGGATCAGCCTGTTCATCAACGTCGCCGTGGTCGACCTCAAGAAGGGAGCTTAGGGTGAAATTCCTGCAAATCTTGACGACCATGGACCGCAGCAAGCTGACCTGGATCAGCATTGGTCTTGCGATCGTCCTGTTCTTCACCGTCAACCTGTTCGCCCGCAATATTCTGACATCCACCAGGCTCGATCTTACCTCGGACGGTCTCTATACCCTATCCGAGGGGACCAAGGAGGTTTTGGCGGCCGTCAGCGAGCCCATCGATCTTCGATTTTATTACAGTGAAGAGCTGGATAATGCCGGTGCCTATTTCTCGACCCATGCCGGCCGTGTCCGTGAGCTGCTCTCCGAATATCAGCGTCTCTCCGGTGGCCAGATCAGGATCGAAAGGCTCGATCCTGAACCGTTTTCGACCGAGGAGGATCTGGCGGTCGCCGAAGGCCTGCGCGGTTTGCCGATTTCCAATGACGGAGTCCTCGCCTATTTCGGCATCTCCGGCCGCAACAGCACCGACGACAACGAGGTCATGTCCTATCTGGCCCCGGAGCGGGCGGACTTTCTCGAATATGACCTGACGCGCATGATCTACGACCTCGGCAACCCGGACAAGCCGGTGGTCGGCGTTCTCGGCGATCTGCCGATGATGGGGTCGCAGTTCAATCAAGGTCAGCCCTGGCTCATTCTGGAATCGATGTTCCAGTTCTTCGATGTCCGTTTTCTCGGCGGCAATCAAAAGAAGATCGGTGATGAGATCGACGTTCTGGTTCTGGCCCAGCCCCAGAATTTGAGCGAAACGAGCCTTTATGCCGTCGATCAGTTCGTGATGAAGGGAGGGCGGATCTTCGGCCTCGTCGATCCTCTCGCCGAGTCCATGGTCGATGGCCGGAATCAGTTCACGCCGGCCGGCGGCGATGCCATCGACGTGCTGGAGCCGTTGCTCGCAGCCTGGGGCATCGAGATACCCAAAGGCAAGGTCATCGCCGATGCGGTCAATGCGCAGCGGGTCAATGCACGCATCAACGGCCGCAATGCCGTCGTACAGTATTTGCCCTGGCTCGGCATCGGCGAGAAGAGCTTCTCTGCGGATGAGGTGGTGACCGCGGAACTGGAGCGCATCACCCTCAATAGCGTCGGATCGATCCGTCCTCGCGAGGGGGCGACGACGGTGATCGAGCCGCTGATGACCTCGAGTCTGCAGGCGATGGAAGTCGATACCGAAGAACTGAAGCTTGGCCCGGATCCGGCTAAGCTGATTGCCGATTTTTCGCCGTCGGGTGAGGTCTACACTTTCGTCGCCAAGGTAACAGGACCGGTGACCACGGCCTTTCCCAATGGTCCGCCTGAAGGTGCCGACGAGGAGCTGGCGAAGGCTCACCTTACCGAGGCGGAAAGGCCGCTCAGCATGATCTTGGTCGCCGATGCCGATATGCTCCATGATCAGAACTGGGTGCGCCAGCAGGAGCTGCTCGGACAGCGGGTGGCGATGCCGGTTGCGAACAATGCCGATTTCGCGGTGAATGCCCTGGAGTTTCTGAGCGGCAGCCAGAGCATGATCAGCCTTCGTGGCCGCGGCCTGAGTGTGCGCCCGTTCCAGGTCGTCGACGATATGGCACAAGAAGCCGAGTTCAAATTCCGCTCCAAGGAGCAGGAACTTTTGACCAAGATCGAGGAAGCGCAGCGCAACATCCAAAAACTGCAGGGTGACGAGCAGCAGTCGGGGGTTATCCTGACGGCGGAACAGCAGGGCGAGATTGAAACCTTCAGGGCTGAGATGATCGGCCTTCGTCAGGAATTGCGCGGCGTGCAGCGTTCGCTCCGACAGGATGTCGAAGCACTGGCAACCAAGCTGAAGTTCATCAATATATGGGCCGTGCCTCTGATCATTGCGGTGATCGCTATCGGCCTCGCCTTGTTCCGCCAGATGAGAACCTGGCGCTTTGCCGCCAGCCCGAGTGAATAGAGACTTACAACCCAAGGTCTGGAGGCTTTATGCCTCCTCTCCCCCGCCCAATATGGCCGGTGGTCCATGGTTCGAGGGATGGAACAGAAAAAAGGCCGGCATGGTTGGTATTGAAGGAGTTTGAGACATGACACCCAAAGGCTTTCTCGGTCTCGCAGCGGCGACGTTGCTGACGACGATTGGTGCGGTGGTCACCGTCTTCATGCAGCCATCATCGGCGCCCGTGGCGTATGTCGACGAGCCGGCCTTTCCGGCCTTGCGAACGAACCCCGATGCGGTCGCGAAGGTCACGATCCAGACAAGCGATGGCAATGTTACGCTGACCAGGGTATCGCCCGAGACCTGGATCGCACCTGATCGATACGAATACCCGGCGGCGTCCGGCAAGATCAACCGGCTGGTGAGACAGCTCAACGACATGCGCCTGATCGAGGCAAAGACGGCAAGCCAGGAGCGCTATTCTCGGCTTGAGGTCGAGGATTTGAGCGATGAGTCCAAGTCCCGCCTGATACGTCTTGAAGACGAGCAGGGGCAGATCTTGGCGGAAGCGTTGATCGGCAAGCGGCTTTTTCGCCTGACCGGCACGCAGCCCTCCGGCACCTATATTCGCCGCCTTGGTGAGGAGCAGAGCTGGCTGGCGTCAGGCGGCTTCGATCTGGATCCGGAGGTTCGGACCTGGCTTGAGCAGGTTGTGGTCGAGATACCAGGCGATCTGGTCGCAAGAATAGAAGTGACCCCGATTGAGGGCGATGGCTATGTCGTGTCCCGAAGCGAGCTCGCAAGCGGCTTGGCCATGGAAGGCCTGGCGGAAGGGGAGACGCCAAAGCAGGATGCCGATCTCTCGCAGCTGGCCAACGCACTGACCTCGGTTAGATTTGCCGATGTCAAGCCGAGTTCGGAGATTGCCTGGCCGGAGGCGCTTCATCTGGCGAAGGTGACGACCTTCGATGGGCTGGATCTGACGGTTCAGCTTGTGCTGATCGACGACGAACCTTGGGCAACCTTCTCCGCAACCGAGGCCATCCTGCCGGCAGGCGACACCATCACCGATTTGGTTAAGCAGCAGATCGAGAGTCTCAATAACAAGGCCAAAGGCTGGGCCTATCAA
The DNA here is from genome assembly GCA_965204405.1 of Geminicoccaceae bacterium. Lineage (GTDB taxonomy): Bacteria > Pseudomonadota > Alphaproteobacteria > Geminicoccales > Geminicoccaceae > JANQPX01. Next base: position 577,548 of record CBDBEN010000004.1, on the reverse strand, counting down.
ATCAATCAATCCATGTTTCAACGCCTCACCAAACCGCGCGATTCCTGGACCAACCAAGCTGACGGAACATCATAGCCGCATCATCGACCAGGTTACGCCCTTGCCGGATGATGACAGCCGGCTTTCCGATCGGTTACCATTCCAGCATGATGTAGAACTCTTGCCGGGTTGACGTGCGCATGGCTTGGACCCGGTTAGCCTAGGCGATTGGGGGGCGGGGTGGCCGCTGGGGATGAAGAGACACTCGACAGGATCGATCTCCTGCAATCACTTACGGAGGAGGAGCGTCGGTCGATAGGTCGCCGTTGCGCTTGGCGTCGCTACAAGGGCGGCGAGCAGATCCTCGACCGCGACAGCGCAACGGAGGACGTGCTGTTCATCACCCATGGCGAGGTGCGCGTCGTCAATTACTCCGTAAGTGGCCGTGAGACCGCCTATGCAGATGTGGCGGCCGGCGGTCTGATCGGCGAAATCTCGGCGATCGATGGGATGACCCGCTCGGCTTCGGTGGTTGCGATCACGGCATGCACCGTAGCGGTCTTTCCGGGCGAGCAGTTTATCGAGTTGGTCGAGAACGATGCGGCGATCGCCTTTCGCCTGCTTCGTCACCTCACAGGCATCATCCGCACCAACAATGAGCGTATTGCCGAATTGAGCACCGTTGGCGCGGTGCAGCGTGTCTATCGGGAACTGCTCAGGCTTTGTGAGCCCGACCCGTCGGGTGAAGGTGCGCTCGTCAGTCCACTGCCCACGCAGCAGGAGCTGGCAAGCAAGGTTGGCGCGACCAGGGAAACGGTTGCGCGGGCGCTTGGCCAGTTGACGAACACCGGCGTCAGTGAGCGCCGGGGGCGTACGCTTTTGATTCGTGATACCGAGATGCTGTCTTTCCTGGCGAGCCCGGACGGTGATGCCATTTCAGGCACCAAGGATAGCACGTAGAGTACGAAAAACGGCTCCATACTTATCGAAGTGACAGGGGCCATGTTTAAAAAAAGTCAGTCAGGAGCCACGATGCTGAAAATCTGGGGACGGCCGAACTCGATCAATGTGCAGAAAGTGATGTGGTTGATTGGCGAACTCGATCTGCCCCATCAGCGCCTTGATGCGGGCGGCGCCTTTGGCGGCCTCGATACCGACGACTACGGAAAGATGAACCCGAACCGGAAGATCCCGGTCGTCGAAGACGGAGACACGGTGATTTGGGAATCCCATGCCTGCGTCCGCTACATTGCTGCCTGTTACGGCAAGAGCAGCTTCTGGCCGGAAGACCCGGCGGAGCGCTCCCATGCCGATCGCTGGATGGATTGGAAGATCACCACCGTGCTGCCCCATTTGCATGTCTGTTTTTGGGGCCTGATCCGAACCCCCGAGGCCGATCGGAATATGTCGGCAATCACCAAAGCTGCGAGCGACTTAGGCGACGTCTGGCGGCTTTTTGACGATCATCTGGCGGGAAAAACCTTCGCGCTCGGCGATCGGCTGACCATGGGCGACATCCCCCTCGGTGCCGCCTTCTACCGCTATTCAAGCCTGCCGATCGAGCGGCCGTCGCTGCCCCATGCCGAGGCCTGGTACGAGCGTCTCAGGGCAAGGCCGGCTTTTCAAAACCACGTGATGATCCCCGTCACCTAGGTCATGGCATGACCTGCTTGACTTGTACGGATCAGCGGTGACTTAGGAGCTAGGGGATGAGGAAACGGCGTTTTGGACGGACTGGGCTGGAGGTCTCGGAGCTTGTATTCGGCGGAGGCTGGGTTGGCGGGCTTCTGATCCATCAGGATGATGCCACCAAGCTCAAGGCCATCCGCCGCGCCCTCGATGCCGGGATCAATGTCATCGACACGGCTGCCCTTTATGGCCAGGGCCAATCCGAAGAGGCGCTGGGCTGGCTGTTGAAAGAGGTGGACCAGGAGCCCTATATCGCTACCAAGTTTCGTCTTGATCTCACCGCCATGGATGATCTTGCCGGCCAGATCGAGCGCAGTGTTGAAGCCAGCTTGAAGCGTTTGCAGCGCTCGTCGGTCGATCTCCTGCAACTCCACAACCAGATCGGTCCGGTCACCACGGACGACACCATCGGGATCGACCATATCCTTGGCGAGAATGGCGTTGCCGACACCCTGGATCGGCTGCGCAAGAGTGGTGTCACCAGCTTCACAGGTCTCACAGGCCTCGGCGATACCGAGGCCTGCCGCCGGGTGATCGCGAGCGATCGGTTCGATACGGCCCAGATTTATTACAACATGCTGAACCCAAGCGCCGGGCAGTCCATGCCCAGCGGATGGGCTGGCTACGACTTTGGCGAACTGATCAAGACATGCGGGAAGCATGATGTGGGGGTGATGAACATCCGTGTCTTTGCGGCCGGCGTTCTGGCGAGTGACGACCGCCATGGGCGCGAAGTGCAGATCCTTCCCGATGCAACCATGCCGACGGAGGAAAAGCGCGCACATGCCGTTTTCGAGAAGCTCGGCAATCGTTTCGGAAGCCCCGCCCAATCCGCTCTCCGCTTCTCCCTCGCCAATCCCGATCTCGCCTGCGTTGTGGTCGGCATGGCAGAGCTTGATCATCTGGAGCAGGCGATCGCGGCGGCCGAAATGGGGCCGATGCCCGAGGATGGCCTGGCCGACCTTGCCGCCGTTCATGGGAGAAACTTCGACCTCCCCTGACAATGCTCGGGACGCCCTGGTCTGTCACAGAAGCGTTTTTGCACTATTCTTGTCATGACGGTGCATCGTCAGCGTGCGTCGGCAATTTTATTCAATGAATGAACAAGCAGACGAGGGAGGCGTGTCGTGAAAATGATGTTCAGGACGACTGCGGCAGCGGCTGTGCTGGCGTTGAGTGCCGGCTTGGCCCAGGCCGAAACCATTGCGCTCAGCGGTGCCAGTCAGTTCGACGAAAGCCATGCCTTCACCAAAACCATGCGCAAGTTCGAGGAACTGGTGAAGGAATACTATCAAGGCCCCGACGAGATCGAGTTCACCTTGCACCTCAACAGCGAGCTTGGCCTGGAGAAGGATTATTTCGCCTATATGAGCCAGGGGATCTCGGTCGATTATGCAATCGTCGCCCCCTCGCACATGTCCACATTCTCCCAGCGGGCGCCGTTGATGGACATGCCCTTCCTGTTCCGCGACCTCGATCACTGGAACAAGGTGCTGGACGGTGACGCCCTCGCGCCGATTGCCACCGATATTCTTGAGAAGGCCGACGTACATCTGATCGGCTATGCCGGCGGCGGCACGCGCAACCTCATCGTCAACAAGCCGGTCGCATCGATGGACGACATCCAGGATGTCCCGATCCGTGTGATGGGAGCGCCGATCCAGACGCGGATTTTCGAAGCGATCAAGATGGCGCCGACCGTGATCGCCTATAGCGAGGTCTACAATGCCATCCAGACCGGTGTGATCGACGCTGCCGAGAACGAAGCCGCCGGCGTCGAGCAGATGAAGTTCTACGAGGTCGGACCCCATATCGGCCTTACCCAGCATGCGATCACGGTCCGGCCGCTTTGTTTCTCCGGCAAGACCATGGCGCGCCTGCCCGAGGATCTCCAGGCGGCCATCATCAAGGCCGGCAGGGAAGCCGGGGCCTATGGCAGGGGGATCGAAAGCTCTCAGGACAGCGAAAAACTGGCGGCGATGGAGAAAAAGGGCTGGCTTACCACCCATGAATTCGCCGACCGCGCCATGCTTCTCGAACTCGCCGAGCCGGTGAAGCAGGCTTACGCCGAGGAGCTGGGCGCCACAGACGTGCTCAACGCGGTCAACGCCGTCAAATAGCCAGCGTGGCGCTGGACCCCGGACCTTGAGGCGGTGGTGTTGTGGGGGACGTTCGAGTGAGGCTTGGTTTTGCCGGAACTATGATGGGTTTCCCATCCAGCTGCGGGAGCTCAGCCCACAATCGGCCTGGGCTAACGGAATGTTAACCCCGAGTTGGTAAACGGTTTGATGGTCCATGCGATCCTGGGAATCCGCCCGCCCGCCAAAAAAAGAGCGAGGCTGGGACTCCCAGGATCGCATGGACCGGATCGGGATCCTAAGGCCAAGTGGTAAAGGAAAGATGAAACTCGGTGCATGCCAGTTTAGTCGATATGATCCCGTTTAGTGCCTATCCGGGACAGGTCAGTGCCAGCCCTCTCTCCCGCCCAACCACCCGATATGGTCAGTATGCTGGGGCAGTTGGGCGGGGAAGAGGGCTGGTACCGCGTAAACCTCAACCGGAAACGCGCTGGTACCTTTCCCCAAACAAAGCGAGCAGCAATGTTCGGAGAATTGGCTGCAAACCCAAGGGCATCGTGTGCCGCCGACTGAGTCTTATGAAACGCCGATGCACGAGTGGCTTGTTCGGTAGGAGAGCGTCCCGACGCTATGCCGACAAAAGTCCCCATCGTTTCGGGTTTCCGAGCTCTTTCTTCGAAGGTGGGGGAACCAAATGACGTGGTCATACCACTGACAGGGCAGGGGATGCTTAGAAAAGCCATCGGCGGCTATTACCGCCTCCTACAGATTTTGCTGACTTTGCTGATGGCCGGGTTGCTGGTGCCGGTCGTGCTCCAGATTCTTTCCCGTTATACCGGCCTCATCCCCCGATATATCTGGACCGAGGAAATCGCGCGCTTCTGCTTCATCTGGATCGTGATGATCGGCGCCATGATCGCGGTTCGTGACGGCACCCATTTCGATGTCGACATCCTGCCCAAGCTGAAACCGAGAGCGGAAGCCTTTCTTCGACTGTTCACCCATCTCGCGATGCTTGCCGTCGCGCTGATCTTCGTGACCTACGGCTATCAGTTCGCCAAGTTCGGCTCGATCCAGACGTCCGAGATCGCGGGCCTGCCGATGCTCTCGATCTATATCGCCTGGCCGCTCGCCGGGGTGACGTGGCTCGCCTTTCTGGGTGAGAAATTTATCGAAGACATCAACGTCATGCGGGGCGACAGATCTCTTGGGAGAGACGAATGAGCCCAGGGGATGTCGCGCTCATTCTGTTCGCCACCTTTGGCGTCCTGGTGGTTTTGCGTGTGCCTGTGGCCTTCGCCCTCGGTCTCGCCTGCATACCGGTGTTTTTCATTGATGACCGGCTGACCCCCTTCGTCCTCCTGGCGGAGATGTTCAAGTCCTACAACGCCTTCGTGCTGCTGGCCGTCCCTTTCTTCCTGCTTGCTGCCAACCTGATGAATGCCGCCGGCATCACCGACCGTTTGGTGCGCCTCTCCCGAGCCTTGGTCGGTCACCTGCCGGGTGGTCTAGGGCACGTCAATGTTACGGTGAGCATGCTCTTTGCCGGCATCTCCGGCTCCAGCACCGCCGATGCCGCCGGGATCGGCTCGCTGCTGATCCCGCAAATGAAGAACCAAGGCTACGACATCCGCTTCTCGGTCGCCGTCACTGCCTGTTCCTCGGTGATGGGTGTGATCATCCCGCCGTCGATCCTGATGATTGTTTGGGGCGGGCTGATGTCGGTCTCGATCGGCGGGCTGTTTCTCGCGGGCGTTGTGCCGGGCTTGCTGATCGCGCTTTCGATGATGGCCACCGTCTACATCTACGCCAAGATCTACGACTACCCCATTTACGCCCAAAGCTCCTTCCAGGAGCTGGTTAACGCTGTCGCGCAAGCCACGCTGGCCTTGATGACGCCCTTGATCATCGTGGGGGGTATTGTCTTCGGGTTCTTTACGCCGACCGAGGCCTCGGTGATTGCGGTGGTTTACTCGCTGATTCTTGGCGTTTTCATCTACCGCTCGATCGCACTGCCGGAACTGCCGAAAATCCTGTATGACAGCGCCCGCTTCGCCGCGATTTCACTGTTCTGCATCGGGACGGCCTCGGCCTTCGGCTGGGCGCTCGCCTATTTCCAAATTCCGCGGGCTCTCGTTGCCGAAATCGAGGCGATGGGCCTCGGGATCGTCGGTACTGGTCTGATGGTCGCGATGGCTTTTCTCGTCATAGGAATGTTCATCGACGCCATTCCGGCGATCATCATTCTCGGCACCGTGCTTTGGCCGGTGGCAACCTCGGTCGGTATGCATCCAATCCATTTTGCCATCATCGGTGTCATCTCGCTTGCCTTCGGTCTGGTAACGCCGCCTTACGGCCTTTGTCTCCTGATCGCCTGCGCCGTCGGCAAGATCAAGGTGATCGAGGCGCTACGCGATGTTGCCGTCCTCCTCGTGCCGATGCTGCTGGTCCTGCTGCTGGTGATCCTGCTGCCGGATTTGATTCTCGCCTTGCCTCGATTGCTGATGCCGAAATTCGTCAATTAAAGCTCAGATGGGTTGGTATGATACCGAGCCGCCCAGAAACAAGCTCTGTCCCGTTCTCCCGTCCAACCACCCCCGGGACACCGGCCATATCGGGTGGTTGCGGGCGCGAGTGGTGATTGCGCAGGGTCAAAAAACGCAACGGCTAATGAAGCCGCCCCCGCCCCAAGGAGCGGGGTATCTGCGCTGGCCTCCATCTGCGCGCCGCGTGCGGCGGGGAATGCACCCGAAGAGAGACAAAAAAGTGATTGGTTCAGGCCGAAGGGAGCCGGTGATGTGGCCAAGCCACCTTATCCATGCCGGAGGAGGTCCAGATCTCGGTCATGGCGGCTGCGTTCCTGCCAGCGGCTGAGCCACTGGGAGGCCTTCGCGGCGTTGGCCGGCTGCGCGAAAAGAGGGCCCTGAACGGCCGAACAGCCGAGTTCGCTCACCAAGGCCAACTGCTCGGCGGTGTCGATATCCTTGGCGATCGGGCTGATGGCAAAGCTCTTGGCCATCGCGACAATGGCCCGGATGACGGCCTCGTTCGGCTGGTGCGCCGGACCGTCGCCAAGAAAGGAACTGTGAATTTTAAGCTGGTGGATCGGCATGGCGTTCAGGCTGCCGATTGCCGAGGCACCGCGGCCAAAATCGTCAATTGCGATGCGGAAGCCCTTGGTGCTCAATCTCTCCAGAATACCGCTGTTGACGATCGGCTCCGAGAGTGCGCTCTCACCCAGCTCAAGGGTAAGACAATCCGGCTCCAGTCCGATGTGGACCAGGGCTCGTTCCATCGTTTCCGGCAGATTCTGCGCATGGAGCAAGGGTGTCGGCAGGTTCATGGAGAGGACGATGCCGGACGGCAGGCCGAGATCGCGCCAGGAGGCAAATTGCTCGCTCGCCGATGTCAGACCCCATTCGACCAGGAAACGAAGAAATGGAGAGTTCAGCATCTCCGGCATGAACTCGTCAGCAGGCAGGAGTCCACGGACCGGATGGCGCCAGTAGATGAGGCCTTCAAGTGCTTGAATGGAGAGGTCTTCGGTGCCGATGACCGGCTGATAGAGAACGTCGAATTCACCTGCGTTCAGCGCATCGTAGAGGACCGCATCGGATGACGGCGCGTGGTTCCGGCGCCGGGTCGGCATGCCTGGGTGATAGCGCTGCCAGCCGCCGCGGCCTGCCTGCTTTGCGCGATAAAGCGCGAGATCGGCATTGGCGACCAGGATATCGGCCGGGCTTCTGTCCTCGGGGAAGGACGTGATTCCGATGCTGACACCAATCGTGACGTTCTGATCGTCGATTCCGATCGGTTTGGTAACGGTCTTGATGATCCGCTCCGCCAGGCGATTGATGTCACCGGGTTTTTTATATTCCCTTGCCAGGATGGCAAATTCGTCCCCTCCGAACCGGGCTACCAGGTCGGACTTTCGAAGACAGCGCTGCAGGCGCCTGCCGACCTCCACCAGAAGGCTGTCGCCGCGATCGTGACCGAAGCTGTCGTTCACGTCCTTGAAACGATCGAGATCGAGGAACATGACCGCCAGCGGCCGCCCGGTGAGCTCGGCTTCGGCATGAGCGCGTTGCAGCTGCTCTTCGAAGGCCATGCGGTTGGAAAGACCGGTGAGACTGTCGTGAAGGGCCTTGTAGGCGGTCTGCATTTCGGCGCGTTTTCGAACGGTGATGTCCCGAAAGATGCCGATGATCCGACGACCGGGCAGGCTCGGGCTTGGGGCAACACTGCTGGCGCGCCATTCGATCCACAATGGCCCGGCACCCGCCGGGCGAATTTCCTGCTCGCACACCAGGGAAGGAACACGTCCATGGCTGAGATCGTCGAGGCCGGCCGCAAACCGGTCACGATCATCTGCCGGCAGCAAGGCCTGCCAAAAGCTTATGTCATCGGGAATCTCGTCCGACCCATAGCCCAAAATGGCGCTGGCCTGAGGGCTAATGAATAGATCTCCGGTGGATACGTTCCAATCCCAAAGGCCTTCTCTTGCTCCCTCCAAGGCCAAACGAAGCCTCGCTTCGCTTTCCTCGGCCTGGCGCAGCGCCCGATTGCGCTCGGTGACATCAACCAGCACAGCGAGGCTTCGAACCGCGTTGCCATTACGGTCATGCTCGGATGTAGCTGAAAGCAGCACGTCAAAGACATCGCCGTTCTTCTTCACCATCTGGCAGGGAATGTCGGTGATCGCTCCTTGCTCGCGAAAGACCGGAAGCGCTTCTTCGGTGATCCGGCGGCGCGACTCCTCGGTCATGAAATCGACCGAACGCTGCCCGAGCACATCGTTCTTGGCATAACCCATCATATCCAGCCAGTGACGGGTCACCGTGAGCAGCCGTCCTTCCGCGTCGACCGAGTAGAGGAGGGCAGGTGTGTGCTCGTAAAGGCGCCTGACCTTTTGATTGCTGTTGTGAAGTGCTGCCTCTGCCGCTTTTCGGCGCGTGATGTCGGTGGCCGTGCCGACCGCGCGGACGGCATGACCGAGATGATCACGCTCGACCACCTTGCCGCGGTCCAAAACCCAGACTGTGCCGCCTTCCTCGGTCCGAAGGCGATATTCGCACGCATAGAGGTCGGTCTGCCCCTCGAGGTGAGCCTCGAAGGCTTTCAAGGCCTGGGCACGGTCGTCCTGGTGGATTAGGGCCCAGCGCGCTTCGCTGGAGATGGTGAGCTCCTTCGGTCCATAACCGAGCATGTCGGCAAAACGGGTGCTGAAATAGATGGACCTTTCCGCGATCTTCCAATCCCAAAGGCCGTCATTGGTACCTTCGAGCGCGAACGCGAGCCGCTGGCGGTTGGCATTGAGCTTGGCATAGGCGAGGCCGAGTGCCTTGGTGGCGGTTTCGACCTGCTGCTCCTGCTGCTCATAGGCGCGGCGCATGAAATCTTCGTTCATGGCATGCCGGGAAAGATCAGCCTTGAGCCTGGCGTTCTCGTCCGCAAGGTCGGCGGGCCGGGGAAACTTGCCCGCCGTCGGGGAGGATGACCAAAAGAGCATGCTCGCGGCTGTCGAGATTGCTGCCGCCATCAGCTCGATCGCACCCTGCAGGCTGAGCATGGGCTCATTGCTCAAGATGAACTCGATCACATGGATCAAGCCGCAGGCCAGGATGAGGGCAATCGTCAGGACAGCAAGAGAACGTGTGATGACATTGCGCCGGAAGACGAGAAGACCAATGATCCACAGCGGCGCTGAGAAATAGGCGAGTGCAGTCCAGCTATCGCTAAGAATATGCATCGGAGCGATGACAGTAACGATGATGAGGTCCGACCAGCGATCGGCAACCCTTGCCTTTTCGACCCGAGGCCGGGAAAAATCCCATGGATACCCTCCGCGAAAATCGATCCTCAGAATGACCAAAAAGGAGATAAAGTCAAAGGTTATTTTATCAAAAGTTGATTCTGTGATCGGGCTCATTGTCGCGATGCGGTGATCACCGGATGACAGCCGGTTTTACCCATGGCAAAACTGCCGCCACTCAACAATATCAAAAGCCTGTCGTCGGTTTTCCATGGCGGCGAAAGGGGAGGGTATCAATGCTCGGATGGCGCATGACATTGTCTCGCACCTGGCTCGGCACGCTGGCGGTAATGATCGCCTTGGCACCTGTCTTGCACGAGGCTGAGGCCGCCGATGGGACGGTCCCCGGCGAGCTGGTCGATACGACGAAATTCCGAGTTTGCGCGGATCCCGACAACCTGCCTTACTCCAACGAGGCAGGCGAAGGGTTCGAGAACAAGATTGCGGAGCTGCTTGCCGGCGAGCTGGACCGGGAGGTTACTTACACCTGGTACCCGAGCACGGTTGGGTTCGTGCGCAACACGCTGGCGGCGCGTGTTTGCGACGTGGTGATCGGTGTGCCCACCACCAACGAGCTGATGCAAAACACCAACCCCTATTACCGTTCGACCTATGCGCTGATCCAGCGTGCCGATGCCGAGCCGAAGATCACGGCACTGGACGATCCTGCCTTGCAGACCATGCGCATCGGCGGTGTGGCGAACACCCCGCCGGTCACGCTGCTCGCCCAGCAAGGCCTGCTCGGCAATCTGGCCCCCTATCGGCTCATGGCCGACACCCGCCATGATCATCCCGCCGAGGAGATGGTTCATGATGTTGAAAGCGGCGATATCGATATTGCCGTCGTGTGGGGCCCGATCGGCGGCTATTTTGCCAAGCAGGCCGAGGGAGCCCTGGTTGTCACGCCGCTGACTGCTGAAGAAGGGGGGATGGTGCGGCTGGACTTTCGGATGTCCATGGGTCTTCGCCGCGGCGAGCCGGTCTGGAAAGAGCAGTTGAATACGCTCCTGAAAGAGCAGCAGCCGGCGATCGAGGCGATCTTGATGGACTACGGAATTCCGCTGCTTGATCGCCAGGGACGGCCGATCCCGCCGAAGGATCAGCAGCAAGGCAGCCTGGTACCGGAACCGGATGGTTATCGCCTGGCGGACTATCGCGCCTCCGTTCCGGCAACTCTTGAGGGTGCCGATGTCCTGACCACGGCTGAGCTCGAGGCTCTGCTCCGGACAGAAGATCCCATCCTCATCGATGTGCTGCCGGCGCCGAGGAAACCCAAAGACACCGGTCTTTGGCTGCCGCCCAAACGTGACAACATTCCGGGAAGTGTCTGGCTAGCCAATACAGGCTATGGCGAGTTGTCGTCGGAGTTTGCCCGTTATCTCGAGATGGGGCTCAAAGACGTGACCGGCGATGATCCGAGCCGCCGCCTGGTCTTTTATTGCGAGGCGAATTGCTGGATGTCCTGGAACGCGGCCAAACGGGCGCTAGCCCTCGGCTATCAGCGGGTCGCCTGGTATCCGGACGGTACGGATGGCTGGTCAGAGGCCGGGCTCCCCCTGCAGCAGGCCGAGCCCATACCCATGCCGGATTTTCTGCCGATGCAGGCGAGTACGGATCCGGCATCCGGCGGCGCGATCGAGAAAGCGAACTAGTGGTATGACCACATCACTTGGTTCCCGCTGTCATCGTCAGGATCGACGGTTGCGGCCAAGTTTTGTAGCGCATGGCTGGGATTTCTCTTGTTGAAGGCAAACCACGGGTGAACCGATGCAGGTTATCGTTCTAGGTGCTGCCGCCGGTGGCGGTTTTCCCCAGTGGAACAGCGCTTGTCCGGTGGGGCAGCGGGCCTGGGCGGGCGATCCGGCAGCGCGCTGGCGAAACCAATGCTCGCTTGCGGTCAGCGCCGATGGGGAGCACTGGACCTTGCTCAATGCGGCGCCGGAGATCCGCCACCAGATCCTGGCGACACCGGCACTTCAGCCGAAGCAGGTGCCGCGCCATAGTCCGATCGCGTCGGTCGTGCTGACCAACGGTGATATCGATCATGTCGCCGGCCTGCTGACCCTCCGTGAAAGCCAGGCTTTCACGCTTTTTGCAACCGAGGCGATCCTGGGCGTGCTCGCCGCCAATCCGATCTTCAATGCCCTCAACCCTGCATTCGTGGAACGAAGAGCGTTCGCCCTGGACGAGAAAGTGGCGGTGAGCAACGGTCTTTCCATTCAGCCGTTTGCCGTTCCAGGCAAGGTCGCTCTTTATCTGGAGGGGGATGACGTCGATATCGGAGCGGAGACCGAAGATACCATCGGGCTCGAGGTCGAGGATGACCAAGGCGGGCGTTTCTTTTTCATCCCCGGCTGCGCTGCGGTGACGCCGGCTCTCGCCGCGCGTCTCGCCGATGCGTCCCTGCTGTTCTTCGACGGTACCCTTTGGACCGATGACGAGATGTTCAAAGGCGGCACCGGCAGGAAGACGGGAGGACGCATGGGGCATATGAGCCTGTCCGGACCCGATGGGTCGATGGCTGCTCTCAAGCCATTGAACATCAGCCGAAAAATCTATCTGCATATCAACAACACCAACCCCATTCTTCTGGATGATTCGCCGGAGCGGGCCGAGGTCGAGGCAGCGGGCTTCGAGGTCGCCTATGACGGCATGCAGATCGACGTGTAGCCGTCGACAAAAAAACCGATGTGACGGGAGGATTGATTGTGAGCGGGATGATGACGCCGGAACAACTTGAAGCAGGGCTTCGCCAGATCGGTGCTGAGCGCTACCACAACAATCACGGCTTCCACAAACGTCTGCATGCGGGTGAGCTCACCAAGCCGCAGGTTCAGGCCTGGGCGCTCAACCGTTTCTACTACCAGGCCATGATTCCGGTGAAAGACAGCGCGATCATGGCGCGCATCATGGATCCGGCGCTCCGGCGCGAATGGCGCCAACGCGTGATCGACCATGACGGCGAGCAGGCCGATGACGGTGGGATCGAACGCTGGCTGAAACTGACGGATGGGCTGGGATTGGACCGCGACTACGTGATGTCGACCGAGGGCATACTCCCGGCGACCAAATTCGCCGTCGAGGCCTATGTCCATTTCGTCAAGGAAAAGCCGCTGCTGGAGGCCATCGCGTCCTCGCTGACCGAGCTGTTCGCCCCGACGATCATCGCCGATCGGGTGTCGGGAATGCTGGCGAATTATGACTTCATCAGCGAAGACACGCTCGCCTATTTCGGCAAGCGACTGACCCAGGCGCCGCGCGATGCCAATTTTGCGCTGGATTACGTGAAGCGCCACGCCAGACGCCCGGATCAGCAGCGGGCGGTTCTGGATGCGCTGATCTTCAAATGCAACGTGCTCTGGGCCCAGCTCGATGCTCTTGACCATGCCTATGTCACGCCCGGCGAAATCCCGCCCGGCGCCTTTCGACCGGAGGAAGCATGACGGAGCGTCCCGAGGTCCTGGAAACATCGGTCCCGAGCCTGCCGCGTGGCGTCAAGCTCCGTTTCGACAAGGCGCGTGACGCCTGGGTTCTGCTGGCTCCCGAGCGCATCTTCATGCCTGACCAAATCGCTGTCGAGATCCTGAAACGCTGCGATGGGAAAGTGGCGCTTTCCGGCATCATCGACGATCTTGCGGAGACCTTTTCGGCGCCGAGGGATCAGGTCGCCAAGGATGTCACGGCAATGCTGCAGGATCTTGCGGATAAGGGAATGGTCGCGGTTTAAGGTCCAGATAGAGATCGGTAAACCCTAGGGGATCAGCCGTTGCAGCATTCAACGCATGGTCAGATCAGGTTGGTTCTGCCTGTCCGCATGCACGTCCTGGCCGCGACCATCTTCACCAGATGTTAATCTTTTCCCGATAAGCTCTCGTTTCTGGTCCATGAGACCCTGGGAATCCGCCCGCCCGCCGGGACAGAAGGGCGAAGCTCGGATTCTCAGGATCCCATGGACCAACGCCGATGCTACGCTGGCCGAGCTAATGCAAGGTTAATCCATCACCATCAAACGAATTTCGACATTGGGGAACCAGTGCACCGACATATTCAAGAGATTCGGTTGGCGGTGCCCTAGAGCGTTTCCGATTGAGGTTTACGCGGTGCCAACCCTCTCCCCGGCCCAACCACCCGATATGGTCGGTACGTTGGGGTGGTTAGGCAGGGGAGAGGGTTGGATCGATCTATCCTGGAAACACGATAGCTTGTTGGTTTTGCACCGACTTTTGTAAAAAGATCTGATCGGGCTGTTTGCGCCGATGCGCTGGCGGCATGACAGAATCGTTTGATTCGGACGGAGTTCTGCATCCGGGCAGGAAATCAATGCATTATAGCAATCCGCTAAGCAACTGTCCCATCCTGCTGCTCTCCTAACCACCTTCAGGAACCGGACCATATCGAGCGGTTGGTAGGGGGGATAGGTCAAAAGCCGATTCGACTGGTCTTACGCGCCTCGTCAAGGAGATTTTCCGAGGCTGCCAAACCCCTAGGGCGCAGCGCCTCTTGTAACAAAAAAATTCAAAAACAACGGACTTCCGCCTCGATCTGTGCACGTTTGAGCTTGTCGACCGCTTCCGTGGCCATTTTGGTTTCGCGGAACAATGCCATTTTCTCGCCGCCGCCTCGAACTTGGCGCATGGACATGAAGGTTTCGGCCCGGGCGTAGTCCTCATGGGCGACGATCGACGAGATGACGTCGATGCTGCAGGCGCATTTCTTCAGCGCGTCCTGGGTTTGGCCGTTGCTGGCCATGCAGGCAAAGAGGTAGTCGCCGATCACCGCAGTCGGATAGTCGTGAGCCGAAGCGAGGCGGCTGAATCCGATGATGGCGAAAACGGCTGTTGTCACTAGTTTTCTAATCAAGGGACAAGGCCTCCCCGTTATTGCAGATGTCCGGCGATCGAGCGGGCAAGCGCGAAGGCGCGCTGTTCCAGAAGAACCGGCTGTTCACAGAGATAGGTGAGAGATCGGCGCCGGTCTTCGAAAATGCGAATGTCCCAATCGCGCTCGGCAGTGAGCGTGTCACGTTTTAAGATCTCGCTGCGGTCGATGCTCTCGAGTTCGAGGTTCTTTTCAGTGATCTTGTCCGCGAGTGTTCGCTGACCGCGGGAGAACTTCTTGATCCCACTGATGATCGATGCGCGGTCCCGATTGATGATCCCCAGCGCAGCCTTGAAGAGATGGGTCAGGTGCGAGGGTTTGTCGGTGTCCGTCAGCGATGCAACGAAGGCGTCGACCTGCCGTTCGGCTTCCTCCAAAGGGACCCGTCTTGCGGCCAATTCTGCGGCAAGGGCCTGAAGGGACTTCTCATCGTTCTCAGGAGAAGCTTGGTCCAGGGAAGGCCCAGGCCAGATCATGCCGCCAGCAATCTCCGGCAGAAGGCGCTGCACGCAGGGCCAGTCAGGATCGGCATCATTGGCATAAGCTTCAGCGCTGATGCCGGCCAGGGCGATCATCACGATGGCGGGAACCAAGCGGCGCATCATAGCGATTTCTTCTCCCTATTTTTGTTGATTGGTGTGTGATGACCCGGCTGGCCACAACGAGCAAGGTCGCATTTCAAATGCCCCGCCTCACGGTTGGCGTGACATCGCAACGTCCTCGTGTAACATGATGACGCTCAACGACATAAGGCATAAGCAGGGAGGCGGCAAGAGGTGCCCATCAAGCTTCGATTATATGCGTGGGCCGTCATGTCCGCGCTGCCATCGCCGGTCTTTCCGGCGATGGCCGAGCCGGTCAAGCTTGCGGTCTTCGGGTTCGAGCTGATCGACAGCAGCATTCAAGGTGAAATCGAGGGGAAGAACGATGAAGACCGACAACGTCTTCTCATGATCGAAGAGGAGTTGAAACGTCAGCTTCGCGAGTCCGGCCGCTATACCCTCATCGAAACCGGCGGCGCTGCCGAGCAGATCGCCGCTGCCGGGTATCTCCATGGATGCAATGGTTGCGAGGCTAATGTCGCCAGGGATCTGGGGGCGGACCAGGCGCTGATCGGCTGGGTGCAAAAGATCAGCAATCTCATCTTGAACCTCAATGTCGGGATTCGCGATGTTGAAACCAAGCAGAAGCTGTTTTCGGCCAGTGTCGATATCCGCGGCAATACCGACGAAAGCTGGCGCCATGGAATCCGCTATCTGGTGAAGCGGCGGATGTTCAACGACAACTCGAAGATCGATAGGAATTGATCGATCAGTTCCGAAAGCCGCGAAGCGAGCGTTGAAATGGCCAAAGCTGAGCTTAAGACCAAGCCGACCAGTGTTGATCCCCTCGACTTCGTCGAGGCGCTGGAACATAAAACCCGGCGCAGCGACGCGAAAATATTGCTGGAGCTTTTCGGCCGGGTAACCGCGATGAAGCCGAGAATGTGGGGGCCATCGATCATCGGCTATGGTCGCTACGCTTACAAATATGAGAGCGGACGCGAAGGCGAGTTCCTAATGACCGGTTTTAGCCCGAGAAAAGCCAATCTCGTCATCTACATCATGCCTGGCTATCGCGACATGTCGGCCAAGCTCGAGCGGCTGGGCAAGCACAAGCTCGGCAGGGCGTGTCTCTATATCAACAAGCTCGCCGACATTGATCTCGATGTGCTTGAAGACATGATCTCAGAGGGGCTGACTTCTCTTCGCGCCACGCACCGGACCTACGATATCTGACCCAATCACCCGTTGGTGGTGTTGCCACCGGTCCCGCTGCATTCACTGAATGCACCAAGGATATGCCAGCCATTTTTGATAAGGCCCTGGGGATCTTTCGGATCGAGTCTGCCGTTGCAGCGTTGTCATCTCGGGTTGGCTCGGCCCTTCTAACTTGAGCTCTCAGAGCAAATATCTTCACCGGATTTTAACCTTTTCGCGATAAGCTCTGTTTCCTGGTCCATGAGATCCTGGGAGTCCGAGCCTCGCCGCTTTCCTTAGCGGGCTGGGCGGACGCCCAGGATCTCATGGACCATATGCCCTTTGTCCCAGGAGAAAATGACGAAAGAGTGAAGGGGCGGGCGCTGTCAAGGCAGTGCGGCGCCAACCTGATCCTTCCTCCCTCACTTGCTGTGGTGTACTGCCTGACGCGCCCTGGCATGTCGTCGGACGGCCTTGAGAGGGGTTTGCGGAGCTACTATCAAGCCGTGACCCAGCCCGCTCCTCCTCTCAGCCTCCCGATATAGTGGAAACATGGCGAGTGGGTTGGGCGGGGAGGAACAGGTCAGTCTCCAGGACCGTTGGTACGGGAGCCCCTTGTTGAAGCTCCGGCCGGTTTCATCATTTCGTAGTCGAGCTGAGGCGAAAAAGAGGACGCCGGTCGATTCCTTGGTATCGTTCGAGCTCGCAGACGACGCAAGAACCTGCTGCCGGAAGCCTTCGGGCCTGGTACTTGCGTCGTCCTTGGCCCTCGCAACGGACCCCATCAAGCACTTGGCATCAGCCCGAGGATCAGGTCGTGTAACCGCTCGAAAAATTCAAGAACGAGCGCTGCCTGATTTGATCGGACTTCAGTGCACTGATGCTTGTTTCAAAAAGCTGTTGCGGTCCGCGGATTGGAGGTTCTTGGTCATCTGCCGACCATCGCGCATCAGGGTGATCGGGATCTCGACACCGGCAGCGCCCTGAGCCCAGACCTTCCGCCACATATCAGCCAAGCTTTCGACCATATGATCGCCGACGCTGATCACCACATCCGCCACTTCGATACCGGCGCGATCCGCCGGGCCGTCTTTGGCGAGGCCGACCACGAACACGTCGTCATCGGCGCTGTCGGCGGTGAACATGCCGAGCCAGGGGCGCGGTGGTGTCTGCACCTGGCCGAACTTCAAGAGGTCGTCGAGTATGGGGGGCAGGAGGTCGACCGGAACGATCATGTTGCCGTCCGCTGCCGCTTCGTCCTCGTCTTCCTCGTCACCCTGGGAATGCTGGATCAGGAGAGAGCCGATCCCGATGAGGCGGCCATCGGTCCCGATGCAGGCCGTACCGCCCCAATTGGGATGGGCGGGGGCCGTGAACAGGGCCTCGTCGATCAGATATTCCCAATAGCCGGCAAATTCGCGCTTGGCGATCACCTCGGCTTTGAGGGCATGTTTGCGGCCGCCATGACCGGCGATGATCACGGGGTTTGTGGTGGTGATATCCTTGATCGATCCGAAGGGCAGGGGTTCGACGTCCAGCTTTGCGAGCGCTTGAACGATACCGAAGCCGCTTGCCTGATCGTAGCCCACAACATGGGCGGGTGCCACCTGACCACCATTGGTGGCAAGCCATATGGTCTCGGCCTCGGTGATCAGATAGCCGATGGTAAGCACTAGACCATTGTCGCTGATCACGACGCCGTTGCCGGCCCGTTCGGTGCCGAGAACCTGGGCGGTGAAGGCTTCCTCGGGCACCTCGGCCCTGAGCGAGACAACCGCCGATAGCATGCGGTCGAGATCGAAGGAATAATCACCGGCCTTTGGCCGTGCCTCATCCGGAATGATCAGTTCCTTGGTGTTGCTCACGACAGCCTCTCTATCCGTGCGTCATCGACGGTAGGATCTCACAAAGATGGGGGAGACCGTCAAGAATTGTCTCGGCAAAACCTCAAAGAGATTGCCGATAACAGCCCGACAGGTCGACCAGGCCCTTGCTTACCTGACGTCCCGCAGTTGATCCGCCTGTCGTGCCCGATGTTCGGAGTAGCCTCCGGATCAGGCCGTCCCACCGGGTCTGACGATGGCACGTCTGGAACGCTCGATCACGTCGACGGCTTTAAAGACGTTTGCTGAGTCGGGCTTCTCGCCTTTTTGCATCAGGATGTCAATCTTGGCGCCGTATTGATCGACCACCTCTTCGCCGAACCTGGCTCTGATACCGCTGCCTATCAGCAGTTCCTGGCGCCGTGCAAAACTGATCTGGTCCTGGCGCCCGGCAATCCCCTGGGGGTCGATGAAATCCGTGCGATCCCCGACAATGAAATAATCGAACCCTTTCTCCTGGGTCAGCTCTGCAGCCCGGTAGAGCATATAGAGATCCACGGTCTTGCGCGTGGTCAAGCCGTTGCCGGCAAAGCTGATCCGATACTGATCGGTGCCGATTTCCTCTTCAGTATAACCGAGCGCGCCCGGCTGAGCGGCGGGATGATAGGATGTCGGCTTGGCACAGGCAGCGAGTGTCAATGCGGCAAGAGCCGCAGCACCCAGCTTCAAGGTCTTCATGATCGATCTCCCCTCTTAAATTCGTTTTCGTTTCGTTCGACGCCGATCTCAGTCGCGCGAGGATGGGGTTAGCTTCAGCGTAAGCTTTTTGCCCGAGCGCAGCACGACGACATCGACCGGCTCACCGGCTTTCAGCCCGTCCAGCGCATGGGAATAATCATAAATATTGGCGATCTCGCGGCCGGCAATCTGGACGATCTGATCCCCACCTTCGATCCCCGCCTCGGCGGCCGGCCCGCCTTCGGTGACCCCGTTGATCAAAGCGCCTTCGACGTCGCTTGCGGCATAGTCAGGCAGCGTACCGAGGTAGATCTGCGACGTGCGGCGGCGGCCGCTGCGCTCGGCAGGCTCCTGCTTGACGTAGCCCGGCACGTCTTCGGCCTTGGCAACGGCTCTGGTTACCAGGGCCATGAACTTGGCGATCTTAGCAGCCCCTTCATAATTCAGCGTATCGGCCGTGTCTGCGGGAGTGCTGTAGTTCTCATGGGAGCCGGTAAAGGCATTCAGGACCGGCACGCCTTTGAGATAGAACGACGTGGCGTCGGTGGGCAGGAAAGCATTTTCGCTGGTGCTGATTGCAAGCCCAACCGGTACGTTGCGACGCTCGATCTCGCCCGGCCAGAAGGGGCTCGAACCGACGCCTTGAAGTGTCACGCTTTCCCGGTAGCGTCCGATCATGTCCATGTTGAGATAAGCCGCGATTTCCGGCTGCAGGCTCTCCCTCTTCCCGCCAGCGAACAGATTGACGAAATGGGACGATCCCAAGAGGCCGAGCTCCTCGCCGGACCAGGCGGCGAAGACGATATCGCGCGGCGCCTCCAGCTTTCCCTGCTCTTTGAGGCCGGCCATATACTCGGCAATTTCCAGCATGGCGGCGACACCGGATGCATTGTCGTCGGCGCCGAAGTGGATCTCGTTCTGATCCTTGCCGAGGGCCAGGGACTTGCCCTCGACGCCGCGGCCGAGATGGTCCACATGAGCCCCCACCATGACGGCGCTGCCGCTGGCACCGCTGCTGGTTGCAAGGCGTGCCAGGACGTTGCGTCCGGTTTGAATGTCCTGCTTCAGGTTGATGTTGGCAGTAATTTTGGTTTCCGGAAGGGCAAAGCCCGGCACCTGCTCCCCGCCGTCCAGATCGCGCTGAACCTGCGTGAGATCCTTGTCGATCGTTGCGAGCAGGGTCGCTGCAAGATCATTGCTGATCGAAATGCCGCCTATTACCGAGCCGGCGCTTACGGCATCGAAGCCAAGCGGTACCAACTCGCTCTTGACCGAAGCACGAGGGCCGCTCACCAGAATGATGCCTGCAGCACCACGTTCGCCCGCCACCGCTGCCTTGTAGCCGAGGTCGGCGTAGCGATACAGATGCTGACGTCGCTCGGCGCTGATATCCTGCGGCAGATGCCGAAAGATCATCACCCATTTGCCGTCGACATCGAGATCGCCAAAGCTGTCATAGGCCTCCTGGCTGCTGTCCGCCGGTGCGACGATACCGTAGCCGGCGAAGACGATTTCCGCCGCCTCGATTTTGCCTTCAGCCGATAGGCCGAGCGGGCGCCAATCCCGGTCAAGCTGGGGCTCTTCGTCCGGCGTCGTGATCGACAAGCGATTATTGTCGCCGAGCGTCACGCCTGACGTGAACTCGAAGGGCTGGAAAAAGCTGCCGTCATCGCCAGCAGGTTCAAGACCCAGGCGTTCGAAAGCCTCGGCGACATAGGCCGTCGCCAACTGTTCGCCCCTGGTGCCGGTAAGCCTTCCTTCCATCGCTTCGCTGGCAAGGGCCTCGACATGGAGGCGAAGATCGTCGGGCGAGATCTCGGCGGTGCTGTCGGGAAGTGGGGGCAGGTCGCCTGCCTTGACAGGTGCTGCCTCGTTCAGGCCGAGGAGACGCCGTGCTTCGGCATCGTTCCAGTCCGCCATGAAGATCTGGGCCTGCTTGTCGGCGGTCCGCGAGGAAGCCCAGGTTATCTTCCTGCCGTCGGGGGAGAAAACGGGGAGGCTGTCGAACATCTCGTGCGAGGTCACCCTGACCGGTTCTTTTTTACCCGCGCTGTCGACGATGTAGAGTTCGAAATTGGCGAAGCCGTGAACGCTGGTGGCGAAGACGATATAGTCTCCTGACGGGTGAAAATAGGGCGCCCAGGACATCGCGCCGAGGTTGGTGATCTGACGTTCATCGGAGCCGTCCCGGTTCATGACGAAGACCTCGGCGCTGTGCCCGTCCTCGGCGAAGCGGCGCCAGACGATTTTTTCACCATCCGCGCTGAAGAACGGACCGCCGTCATAGCCTGGTGCGTCGGTCAGGCGGCGCACGTTCGAGCCATCGGCATTCATGATGTAGAGGTCCATGAAATAGGACGTGTCCCGATCGAACTGAGCCTGGTCCTCGGCGTTCAGCGTTTCGCTGTAGGCATGGCGGTTGGATGCGAAAAGGATCTCACTGCCATCGGGGGAGTAGGAGCCCTCGGCGTCATAGCCGAGCGCATCGGTCAATTTGACCAGCTCGCCGGTGCCGTCGATGGCGCGCTCGAAAATGTCGTATTGCTCATCGAAGCTCCAGGCATAGCGCCGCCCGCCTTTCTCGCGTTCGGCGAACTCCTCTTCCTGCTTGGCCTCCGCTTCCGGGTCCTGATGGGTCGACGCGAACATCACCTTGGTGTTGTCGGGATGAACCCAGGCACAGGTCGTCTTGCCGACACCGGTGGACAGCCGCTCGGTATCGCCGGTTTGCAGATCCATGAGATAGATCTGATAGAACGGGTTGTCGGGTTCCCGCTCGCTCTGAAAGATCAATGACGTACCGTCGCTGTTGAAATACCCCTCACCGGCGCGTCGTCCGTCGAAGGTGAGCTGCATCGTGTAGCTGAGGAGTTCGGCTTCATGGCCTTCCTGTTCAGCGGCAAGAACACTATGGGCTCCGCCCAGGGCAACAAGTGCGCCGATCAGGCAGGACACCTCGGGCCGGGTCCTGTTCGTCATCGTTCCTATGCCTTTTTGTTGAAAAGCGATCCAAGAGTTGAGCAAGGCCAGATACTAGCCGTGGCACCGATTCGGTCAATGCATGGGTCCCGCTTATTAAGGCGAATTCACGATCGGCTCGACGCGAAGGTGCGCTGCAATTTCCTTGATCTCCTTTTGCGTTTGCTTTCGAAAGTGCAATCCGGGATCTCGCCAAGCTTCGATCGGGCAGGTATGGTGACGTTCTCGAATGATGCAGAGGATCTGATGAGCGCCGATCGGTGTGCCATCGGGTAAGCAAGCTGGGGAGAGTGGGGATGGTTGATCATTTAGACGAAGGTTTAGGAACGGGAACACCCAACGACCTGGATTCGTTCTGGGTTCCCTTCACCCCCAATAGGCAATTCAAGGCCAATCCGCGCATCGTGGTCAGCGCCAAGGGGATGCATTACACCTCCCATGACGGCCGCCAGATCCTTGACAGCTCGTCCGGCCTTTGGTGCGCCAATCTCGGCCACTGCCATCCGAAAGTCGTCGAAGCGGTACAAAAGGCGGTGGCAACGCTCGATTTCGCACCGTCTTTCCAATTCAGCCACTCCCAGGCTTTCGAACTTGCCTCCCGCGTCGGTACCTTGATGCCGGACGATCTGAACCGCGTGTTTTTCTGCAACTCGGGCTCGGAAGCTGTTGATACCGCTCTTAAAATTGCGCTCGCTTATCATCGCGCCAAGGGCGATGCCGGGCGTTACCGTCTGATCGGGCGCGAGCGCGGCTATCATGGTGTCGGTTTCGGTGGCATCGCCGTTGGCGGCATGGTGGCCAACCGGCGGACCTTCGGACCGACGCTCGCCGGCGTCGATCATCTGAGGCATACGCTCGATATCGAGCAGAACGCCTTTACCCGTGGTCAGCCGGACAATGGGGCGCATCTCGCCGATGATCTGGAACGCCTGGTGGCGCTTCACGACCCGTCCACCATCGCGGCTGTGATCGTCGAGCCGGTTGCAGGGTCGATCGGCGTCTACCCGCCGCCCAAAGGCTATCTTGAGCGGCTTCGGGAGATTTGCGACAAACACGGCATTCTGTTGATCTTCGATGAGGTGATTACGGCCTGGGGGCGGCTCGGCAAGGCATCGGCTGCCGAATATTTCGGGGTTACGCCGGATCTGATGACCAATGCGAAGGGGCTGACGGCAGCGCATGTGCCGATGGGGGCGGTGATCGCGCGGGACTTCATCTATGATGCGATGATGGATGCCGCGGGCGGGCCTGGGACCGAACATATGATCGAGCTGTTCCACGGCTATACCTATTCAGCTCATCCCCTGGCTGCGGCCGCCGGCCTCGCCACACTCGAAGCTTACAAAGACGAGGGGGTCTTCGAGAAAGTCACTGAGAATGCTCAGTATTTCGAGGACGCCCTGCATGCGCAGCGTGGCCTGCCGGGTGTGATCGACATCCGCAATATCGGCTATATGGGCGCCATCGAGCTGGAGCCATTGGCAGGCGCTCCGGGTAAGCGCACCTTCGAGATCATGATCGAGTGCTATGAGCGCGGTCTGATGGCGCGGGTGAGCGGCGATACCATTGCATTCTCGCCGCCTCTGGTCTCGGAACGCGTCCACCTGGACGAAATGATCGGGACGGTCGCCGACGTCATCAAGGAAAAATTCGCCTGATTTCGAAACGGTATTTCGCACGGTTTTCAGGTGAAATAGCGGTTTCATATTGAGGGTGGACGGCGTCGTCAGCCTGGCGTATGCCAAGTCGGTATCTGGTTCCGGACCAAGTGCCGAAAGCGCTTGGTGGAACAGGCTGAAACAATGAAAGAACGTCAGGAAGAGAAGCGGGGCAAGGCTAGATGAAAGATATCGGGCATTGGTTGAACGGCGCAAAGACAGCGGGCGCCAGCGGGCGTTACGGCGATCTTTTCAACCCGTCAATCGGTGAGGTGTCGGGCCGGGTGGCGCTGGCGAGTTCGGCTGAGGTCGATGCTGCGGTTCAAGTGGCGAAGACTGCCCTTCCAGGCTGGTCGGCCCATACGCCGCTTCGCCGAGCCCGGATCATGTTCAAGCTCAAGGGCTTGATCGAGGACAATATGGATGAGCTTGCCGATCTGGTGAGCGCCGAGCATGGCAAGACGGTCGACGATGCCAAGGGTTCGATTACGCGCGGACTGGAGGTGGTCGAGTTTGCCTGCGGCATACCGCAGCTGTTGAAGGGCGAATTCAGCGACAGTGTCGGCACCGGGGTCGATCTTCTTTCGTTCCGCCAGCCGGTCGGCGTCTGCGCCGGTATCACGCCCTTCAATTTCCCTGCGATGATCCCGCTTTGGATGTTTCCGCTTGCCTTGGCCTGCGGCAACACCTTCATCCTGAAGCCGTCGGAAAAGGACCCGTCTTGCCCGATGCTCTTGGCTGAACTCGCGAGCGAGGCGGGTGTGCCGGACGGCGTACTGAATGTGGTCAACGGCGACAAGGAGGCCGTCGATTCCATTCTCGCCCATCCCGATATCGCCGCCGTGAGCTTCGTCGGCTCCACCAAGATTGCCGAATATGTCTACCACACCGGCACGGCCCACAATAAGCGTGTCCAAGCGCTGGGCGGGGCCAAGAACCACATGGTGGTCATGCCCGACGCCGATCCGGCCCAGGTGACCGACGCGCTGATCGGCTCCGCCTATGGATCCGCCGGCGAGCGCTGCATGGCTGTTTCGGTCGCGGTCGCGGTCGGCGATGCCGGTGACAAGCTGATCGAGGATCTGGCCCCCCGCGTGAAAGCGCTCAAGATCGGGCCGGGCAATCAGCCGGGTGTCGAGATGGGACCGCTGGTCACCTCGGAGCATCTCGCCAAGGTGCGCGGCTATGTCGACCGGGGTGTCGAGGAGGGGGCCGATCTGGTGGTCGATGGCCGGGACTTCAAGCTCGACGGCTATCAGGGCCATGAGAACGGCTACTATATCGGCGGCTGCCTGTTCGACAATGTCACCCCCGACATGGACATCTATCAGGACGAGATCTTCGGCCCGGTGCTTTCGGTGGTCCGCATGCCGGACTTCGAGAGTGCGGTGAAGATCGTGAACGAGCATGAATACGGCAATGGCACGGCGATCTTCACCCGCGACGGTGATGCCGCCAGGAGCTTTGCCCATCAGGTCAATATCGGCATGGTCGGCGTGAATGTGCCGATCCCGGTGCCGATGGCCTTCCACAGCTTCGGCGGCTGGAAGCGCTCACTCTTCGGTGATCATCATGTCCATGGGATGGAAGGCGTGCGCTTCTATACCAGGCAAAAGGCGATCACCACCCGCTGGCCGACCGGGATCAAGGCGGGTGCCGATTTCAGTATTCCGACGATGAGCTGACGGACGACCATCGATCCTTATGGAACGCCCTGGGCATGGCGGCGTCGCGAAGGCTGCCATGACCGTATTTTAATCAAGCAAGAAGGGGAGAGCTTATGCCGGAACTCCCGGATATTACGATTTATGTCGAGGCCCTGGAGAGTCATATCGTCGGGGAGACGATCAACGAAGTGCGCCTCGCGAGCCCCTTTCTCCTGCGCACCGTCGAGCCTTCACTCGACGAAGCGATCGGCAAGAAAGTGCTCTCGGTGCGCCGCCTGGGCAAGCGAATCGCCATCGGCCTCGAGGGAGATCTCTGGCTGGTTTTCCATCTGATGATCGCCGGCCGTTTCCAATGGAAGAAAGAGCGGTGTCAAGCTTGCCGGACGGCATGCGCTTGCTGCGTTCGATTTCGCGGAAGGGATCGCTGACCCTCACCGAATTCGGCCCGAAAAAACGAGCCTCGCTTCATGTGGTCCAGGGTGAAGCCGGTCTTGCCGAGCATGACCCCGGCGGGCTGGAGGTGCTTGATGCCGATCTCGAAGCATTCAAGGCGGCGCTAACCGAGGAGAACCACACACTCAAGCGCAGCCTGACCGATCCCCATCTCTTCAGCGGGATCGGCAATGCCTATTCGGACGAGATCCTGCACCGGGCCCGCCTGTCGCCGCGGGCCAAGACCACCAAGCTCGGGGACGACGAAATCGAGCGCCTGTTCCAGGCGACTTGCAGCACGCTCAGCGACTGGGTCGAGCGTTTGCGCACCGAGAACGGCGATGGCTTTCCCGATCAGGTCACGGCGTTTCGCCAGGGCATGGCGGTTCATGGGCGCTTCAATGAGCCCTGCCCGGATTGCGGCACGCTGGTTCAGCGGCTCCGCCGTCAGGATAGCGAGAGCAATTATTGTCCGCGCTGTCAGACCGATGGTGAGATTCTGGCCGATCAATCAACCGCACAGCTCTTCAAGAAAAACCGCCCGAGGTCCATCGAAGACCTGGCTTCCTGAACGGCGGAAGCCCCCGTCTCGGGACGCGTTGACCGGCCAGGCTTTACGCCTTCGCCGGACGATAGGCGCGTCGATAAAGTCTGCTTGAACAAATGCTTCGGACTTGCGAAGTTAGCGCGCATCGACGCCCACGCGATCTCATCGCTCCATTCTGAAAAGCCCGGATCATGAAACTATTCAACTCGCTCAGCGGCAAGAAAGAGACCTTTCAGCCGATCGATCCCAACCGGGTCACCATGTATGTTTGCGGGCCGACGGTTTACAATTACGCCCATATCGGCAATGCCCGTCCCGCCGTGGTGTTCGATGTCCTCTTCCGGCTGCTTCGCCAGGAATTCGGCGGGGTGATCTATGCCCGCAACATCACCGATATCGACGACAAGATTATCAAGGCGGCGAGCGAGCAGGATATACCGATCGACGTCATCACGGAGCGGTTTACCCAGGCCTATAACGACGACATGGGCGCGCTGAACGTGCTCCCCCCGACGATCGAGCCGAAGGCGACCGGTCATGTCGACGAAATGCTCGCGATGATCGAGCGGCTGATCGCGAAGGGCGCGGCGTATGAAGCCGATGGTCATGTGCTGTTCCATGTGCCGGCATGCCCGAGCTATGGCGCGCTTTCCAGGCGTTCCCGGGACGAGATGATCGATGGCGCGCGGGTCGAGGTTGCGCCCTATAAACGGGATCCCGCCGATTTCGTTCTCTGGAAGCCTTCCACCCCGGACCAGCCGGGCTGGGACAGCTCCTATGGCCGCGGCCGGCCGGGATGGCACACCGAATGCGCCGTCATGATCAAGGAACATCTCGGCGAAACCATCGACATCCATGCCGGCGGCCAGGATCTGAAGTTTCCCCATCACGAGAACGAGCTGGCTCAGTCGATCTGCGCTCATGACGGAGCGCCGCTTGCGCGCATCTGGCTGCACAACGGCTTTTTGGATGTCGAGGAGCAGAAGATGTCCAAGTCGATCGGCAATGTTCTCCTGCCCCACGATCTCCTGAAGAGCATGCCGGGGGAGGCGATCCGCTATGCGCTTCTCTCTGCCCACTACCGAAAGCCGCTGAACTGGACCGAGGCTGGCCTGAACCGCGCCAAACACGCCCTCGATCGTCTCTATCTGACACTGTCGAAACTTCCCGGTCCCGATGAGGCGGACCCAAGCGTTCCGGCACCGGCCAGTATCAGGAAAGCTCTTTTGGACGACCTCAACACGCCCAAGGCTCAGGCTGCCTTGTTCGAACTGTCGAGGCAGGCGAACAGCAGCGACGACGAGCAGGTGAGGGCGGGCCTCAAGGCCGAGATGCTCGCAGCCGGCACCCTGCTTGGCCTTTTCCAGAGTACGCCGAAGACATGGCTTACCTCGGCAAGCGGTGCAGCCGATGTCGATACGGACGAGATCGAGCGGCTCCTTGAACTCAGACGTACCGCAAGGGCAGCCAAGGATTTCGAGACGGCGGACCGCATCCGCGACCAGCTCGAAGCAGAGGGGGTTATTCTGGAAGACGGTCCCGAAGCAACGCGCTGGCGTCTGGGATAGGGGGGTGACCGAGGAACGCGTTGCCGTTATCGGCAATGCCGGGGGCGGCAAGTCGATGCTTGCTCGAACAATGGCAGTGGCGATGGACGTGCCTCATATCGAAGTCGACCGTCTGTTGTGGCGACCAGGTTGGGAACTCGCGCCGCAGGCGGACTATGATGCTGCCCATGAAAAGGCCATGGCGGCATCATGCTGGGTGATCGACGGCCTTGGCCGGCAGGAGTCGATTGGGCCCCGTTTGCAGCGCGCCACCTGGATCATTCTCGTCGACATGCCTCTTTGGGTGCATTTTTGGCTCGCGGCGGAACGGCAGATCGCTTGGAGTCAAGGCAATCTGGATCACCCGCCGGCCGGGGGAACGGAACCGCCGCCGACGGAAGCGCTGTTCAAGACGATCTGGCAGGTCGACCAGGATTGGATGCCGGATGTTCGAAAAGCCGTCGATCTCGAACGCCAACGCGGCAAACGGATCGACAAGATCACGTCCTTCGACGAGTTGCAGCACTTCGAAGGTATCATCACCGTCAAGTAAACGGTGCAGCCCGCGGCTGCCTGCTTAGCTTTCCAGGAGGCTTGCGAGCTTCATGGCGACGCCGAGCGAACCGTCGACTTTGATCTGGCCTAGGGTGTAGGCAAGGGTCGGGCTGAGGTCGCCGTCGATGAGTTTTTCGAGGTTGCCGGGGTTCAGTGAAATCGTGCAGTCAGCCTCGTCGTCATCGTTGGACACCAGGGCCGGGTTGACCGTGCCGTCGATCAGGATGACGCCTTCGTCCTCGACATCGAACTTCACCTTGTAGCCGAGCGAGGAAAGCTGGAGTGCCTGGCCTTTGACTTGATCGGTAAGATTTTCGAGACTCATCTCAACATCCTGAAGTCATGTCACTGGTCAACGACAGCTGAGGGCTGATCCGGCGCCGAGGTGCCGGTCGGACCCGGTCCTTGACTGTCGGCCTGGTTCAGCCGGCGCATTTCCTCGACGATCAAAGCGTGGCGTGACGGCTTGCCGATCAGCGTGCGCGGGAGTTCGTCTCTGAATTCGATCTGGCGCGGCTGCTCGAAGGGGGCAAGCTTGTCTTTCAGGAACGCGCGCAGCTTCCCCGAGGTGAGCGTCTTGCCGTCCTTGAGCTTGACATAGGCCTTCACGATTTCACCGCGATGGGCATCGGGGATGCCGCAGACCGTCACTTCCTCGACCGCGCTGTGGAGTTCGATCGCTTCTTCCACCATCCGCGGGTAGACATTGAAGCCGCCGCAAAGAATCAGGTCTTTGATCCGGTCGATCAGATAGACATAGCCGTCAGTGTCGATGAATCCGACATCGCCGGTATGCAGCCGCCCGCCATGGAGCGCTTCCGACGTATCGGCGTCCCGCTGGGCGTAGCCTTTCATGATCTGTGGTCCCGTCACGCAGATCTCGCCTCGCTGGCCGACCGGCAGCCGCCTGTCCGGGTCATCGAGGTCGGTAATCTCGATCAGCGTTCCCGGCAAGGGCAGGCCGACCGATCCCGGTCTTGGACTATGGAAGGGGTTGATCGTGCAGACCGGTCCCGCCTCGGTCAAACCGTAACCTTCCACCAGGGAACAGCCGGTCAGCCGTTCGAAGGTCTCCTGCACCGGCCCCGGCAGCGGGGCGCCACCGGAAATGCAGTATTTGAGACTGGAGAGGTCATAGTCACTGAGCAGCTTTGAACCATTGATCGCCGAATACATGGTCGGCACGCCCAGCATTACCGTCGGCTTTTGCTGATCGATCAACTTCAGAAGCTGATCCAGGCGAAAACGCGGCAAGAGGATGATCTCGAAACCGTTGGCCAGACTCGAATTCATCACCGCCGTCATGCCGAATACATGAAACAACGGCAGCACGCCGACGACGCGCTCCTTGCCGGCCTCGGCTTCCGTTGCCCAGATACGAACCTGTTGGGTGTTGGCATAGAGCGCGGCGTGGCTGAGCTCGGCACCCTTAGGCAGCCCGGTGGTGCCGCCGGTATATTGCTGGACAGCGATATCAGTCTCGGGATCGATGTCGACCGGGTCGGCCTTGCCGTCATTGGCGGTCAGCTTCTTGAAGGTGATGTGCTGATCGTCATGAGCGACGTCGGCGATCTCCTTTCGGCGCAGCAGCGCGAACAGGGTGCGCTCGCGCCAGGGCAGGAGCCCGCCCATAGAACCGACGACGACCTTTTCCAGACAAGTGTCCTCAAGTCTCGCGGCGGCCTTCGGATACATCCCCCTGATATTGAGGGTGACCATGATCTTGGTCTTGGAGTCCTCGATCTGCCGGGCGATCTCCCGCTCGGCATAGAGCGGGTTGAAATTGACCACCGTGCCGCCGGCTTTGAGGATCGCGAAGAACGAGATCACGTAATAGGGGCAGTTGGGCAGGAACAGCCCGACGCGCACGCCTTTCTCGACACCCAGTTCCTGGAATCCCTTGGCGGCCCGGTCGACCATCTGGCCGACTTCCTTGTAGGTCGATTTGCGACCCAGGAAATCAAGGCATGGCCGCTCGCCATAGGTTTGAACCGCTTCGTCGAGAAGAGCATAGAGCGGCAGGGCCTCGAAATCCTGATCCCAGCTTATCTCCGGCGGGTATTGCGCTTCCCAGGGATAAGGCCTGGGCAGGATGACATCCGGCTGTGGCTGGGCGACAAGCTCATCGGATCCGCGAAGGCGCCGCACCAAGCCTTCGAGCCGGGCTAATGCCTGCGCAAGGACCCCCCGCTTGGCTGGACCCTCTTCGAGATCTCTATTGATGTTGGGTTTGTCCAAGTCCTCAACCACTCAATTTCGAATCCTCTCCGACGACCCTATCATGACATCGCCGCTGGCAGCTTCCACATCGGGCAGCATCATACTTGGATATGGTCCAATTCTTCAATCACCATCGATTCCGCGGATAGTCGCACCGGAGACCGACTGATGACCAGGATCGATATACATGAACTTTCGCGATGAGGGGCAGTTTATGCATGCTTAACAGGCGAGACGAATGGCCAGCCAGTCAGTTCCAAGTCGTACATCGCCCCCAATGCCAATCGGGCCCGGACCGGTTGGCAATCGGATGATCAATAAGCGCCGAAACCCCTGAAGACAGCTTTTGGTGTCTTGATCAGGATGACGAGATCACACCACAGCGACCAATTCCGGACGTACCAACTATCCAGATGAACACGTTGCCGGTAGGTGACGTCGCTGCGGCCGCTGACTTGCCAAAGCCCTGTGAGGCCTGGCTTGCTTTCCACGTAATAGAAAAGATTATCGCCATAGAACTCCAGCTCGTCGGCTACCACAGGCCTTGGGCCGACCAGGCTCATCTGGCCTCTGATGACATTGATCAATTGCGGAAGCTCGTCGAGCGACGTGCGGCGGAGCCAGCGGCCCATGCGGGTAATTCTCGGATCGTGCCGGAGCTTCCGGTTTTCCTGCCATTCGTCTCTTAGCTCCGGATGCGCTTCGAGATAGTCGTCCAACACCTGATCGGCATTGGGGACCATGGTTCGGAACTTCAGACATTTAAACCGCCGACCGCCCTTGCCGATACGGGTGTGGCCAAAAAATACGGGGCCGCCCTTCCTGGCCAGGCGCCAGCCGATCAGGGCAAAGAGCGGCGCCGTCAGCAGCAGCAGTCCGCAACCGACGACGAGGTCAAAGCACCGTTTGATCCGTCGCGGCCAGGGGCGGGACAGATTGTTATAGAGGCGGAGGGCCAGAACATCATGGGTGAAGAAATGGGTGACGCGCGTGCCGGCAAGCGGCAGGCCGCGCATGGGCGAAACGATGTCGACATCGCTGTAGCAGAGGCTCAGGCGCTCCACAAAAGCGGTATGAGACACCATCTCCTCCATGGCCATGGCAACCACGACATGAGGCCGTCCCAAATGGGAAGGGAGAAGGTCCGGAAAAGGGGCTGACGGCAGGACTGGCAGCGTTTTTGCGCCAATGTCGATGGAGCCCGGTGTCTCCGTATTCCGGTTGGACGGCTGGATGAAGGCTACGACATTGAAGCCCAGCAAGGGTTCGCTTTCCAAGGCAAGGGCAGTGTCCAGCGCGTTCGGGCCAACACCGACGATGACGGTCGGGCGGAGCCAGGCGCCCTTCGACATGAGGAAATGCTTGACGGCGTAGCGTACCGTCGGCACCAGGATCGCAACCAGGCTCCAGCTAGCGCCCCACCAGAGCCTGGAGAAATTGGACTTGGTCAAAAACACCAAGGCGGCATCAAGGATCGCCATGGTCACGACGACACCAAAAATATCACCTAGTTCCTGCCAAAAGGGTCGCCGCCGATCGTAGTGGCCGAGACGCTCGAAGCTGATCAGGCAAGCGATACCCAATGCGAGCGCTATCAAGGCGCGGGTTGCGCCGTAGTCCGTCTGCCATCCGAACATGGCCTCTTCGAATGTCAGCCCGTTCACCACCCAATTCGTGCTTCTGCCGATAGCAAAGCAGGCATAGATTACCAAAAGATCGAGCCCGACGAGCAGCCATGTCTCGCGAAGCTTGCGCCGCGGTTTGGTCTTGAGTCGAACGCTGGTTGCTGCTGCGATTTCCATGCAAGGCCATTATCGCGATGGTTGAATAGGGCCGGCGCATCATAAGCCTCATGCAGATAACGTTAGCGGGCAGCTATTGGCAAGTTATTATTTAATAAACATTTCGGCATCTCAGGCGCCTTGGGGTTGATCTATACAAATTGGCGAGAGGCCGGGATCTGCTCGATGTCCAGGCGAAGGTGCCGGGCGACGATGCTGCACCTCGATCGGATGATGGCGAAGCCGTTCAGGCCGCTTGATCTGTCCCTTGATCCTGAAACCAGCGATAGGCGTCGCGCAAGCCTTCCTCAAGTCCGATCCTTGGCTCCCAACCCAGTGCTTTCAGCCGGCTGACGTCGAGCAGCTTGCGAGGCGTGCCGTCCGGCCGCGATGTGTTGTAGCGAAGGCTTCCCTCAAAACCGACGATGCGGCGGATCAGGTCTGCAAGCTCACTGATCGACAGGTCCTCGCCGCAGCCGATATTGACGTGCAGCTCGTCGCTATAGACCTTCAGCAGGTGGATGCTGGCATCCGCCACATCATCGACATGGAGAAACTCGCGTCTCGGTTTGCCGCTTCCCCATATCTCGACATCGGCGGCTCCGCTGACCTTGGCCTGATGCATCTTGGCAATCAGGGCGGGGGCAACATGACTTGAAAGCAGATCGAAATTGTCGCCGGGGCCATAGAGGTTGGTCGGCATGGCGCTGATGAAGTCAGCGCCATATTGGCGCCGATAAGCCTGGCAGAGCTTGATGCCGGCGATCTTGGCAATGGCGTACCATTGATTGGTCGGCTCAAGCGCGCCTTCGAGCAGGCACTCTTCCGGCATCGGCTGAGGGGCCAGTTTCGGATAGATGCAGCTCGAGCCGAGAAACAGCAGCTTTGCTACGCCGGTCTGGAAACAGGCATGGATGACGTTCGCTTCGATCATCAGGTTATCGTAGAGAAACGTTGCCGGATGCTGATCATTGGCGAGAATACCGCCGACCTTGGCCGCCGCGATCAGCGCTACGTCAGGACGTTCTTTTTTCAGCCATGTCTCGACCTGATCCTGGCGGGTCAGATCGCAGGCCTCCCGTGATGCCGTGATAATCGTGCAGTCCTCGTCTGCAAGCCTTCGCACAAGCGCACTGCCGACCATGCCCCGATGCCCGGCCACCCATACCCGTTTTCCCCGGATTGAGAACTGTTCTGCTGCACTCATCGATGTTGCGGTCCTTGATCAATGCCGGCCGGAGACCCCGCCATGTTCGTGGTCAATCGTGGTGATGACAACCCTCCTTTTTCACGGCCACGAGGTCGGTCTCGACCATTTCCTTGACCAGATCGGTAAAGCTGGTCTGATGCTGCCAGCCGAGCTTGCTCATGGCTTTGGAGGGATCACCAAGAAGCAGATCGACCTCGGTAGGCCTGAAATATTTGGGATCGATCCGGATCAATTCGGCACCAGAGCGCTTGTCGACACCAACTTCGTCGACGCCCTTTCCCTTCCAGACAATCTCGCGCCCGACGCAGCGAAACGCAAGCTCGATGAATTCTCTGACCGAATGCATTTCCCCCGTGGCAAGGACGTAGTCGTCTGGTTCGTCCTGCTGCAAGATCCGCCACATGCCCTCGACATAATCCCGAGCATGTCCCCAGTCTCGTTTGGCGTCGAGATTGCCGATATAGAGTTTCTTTTGCAGACCGAGCTCGATCGCCGCGACTGCGCGGGAGATCTTTCGGGTGACGAAGGTCTCGCCGCGCATCGGGCTTTCGTGATTGAACAGGATGCCGTTGGAGGCATGATAGCCATAGGCCTCCCGGTAGTTCACCGTGATCCAATAGCCGTACAGCTTGGCGGCGGCATAGGGACTCCTGGGATAAAACGGCGTGGTCTCGCGCTGCGGGGTCTCCTGGACTTTCCCATACAGCTCCGATGTGGAGGCCTGATAGAAGCGCACACGGTCGCCCATCTTGAGAATGCGGATGCCTTCCAAAAGCCGGAGCGTGCCAAGGCCATCGGCATTGGCGGTATATTCGGCCGTCTCGAAGCTCACCTGCACATGGCTTTGCGCCGCCAGGTTGTAGATCTCCGTCGGCCGCGTTTCCTGGATCAGTCTAATGAGGTTGGTGGCATCCGTCAGGTCGCCGTGATGCAGGAAAAACCGTGTTTCGGCTTCATGAGGATCGACATAGAGCTGGTCGACACGACCGGTGTTGAAGGATGACGAGCGCCGTTTCACCCCATGGACGACATAGCCCTTGTCCAGCAGCAATCGTGCAAGATAGGCACCGTCCTGTCCGGTGACACCTGTAATCAGAGCAATCTTATCCGCCATGAGGCTCCTCAATCCAAGGTGCAAGTGTTCCGATGTCGGTCGTCATGTTCAGCCTTCGACATCGGCCGCTCATCGAAATTCGCCAATAGATCGCAAATGTTTCTTTGAATTGCGCGCAATGATTTACAACGGTTTCTTGACGGCCAGCAACCCCAAGCGATCAAGCTCGGGCCAAATTATCGTCACCAACGGGGTCACTTCCGCCCAGGATCGAATGGGCGCATGATACATCGTGGCTCGTTTGGATAACATGCTTCCCATATGATCGGAGAATAAGATTCACGGATCTTGGGTTTCTGGTGGTTTGCAATATTATCGAGGTCAACTGCTGGAGAGTCGATGTTACCCGTTGGAACGGACTATCAGGATCTTCGTAGCAGGTTCGCTTGGGCCATTCCCGAACAGTTCAACATCGCGACGGGGGTATGCGATCGCCACGCGGACGGTAGCCGGCGGCTGGCGCTGATTGAAGTGCATGACAAAGATGCGGTCACGCATCACAGTTTTGATGACCTGAAGTCTGCCTCCAACCGCCTGGCCAACGGACTTCGGGCCAAGGGGATCGGCTCAGGCGATCGGATTGGTATCCTCTTGGGGCAACGGGTCGAAACCTTGATCGCCCATCTCGCGATCTACAAGCTCGGCGCGATCGCCGTGCCGCTCTTTAGCCTGTTCGGTCCCGATGCGCTTGCCTATCGCCTCAGCGATAGCGGGATGCGCGCCCTGATTACCGATCCCGCCGGTGTGGAAAAAATTTCCGCTATTAGAGATGATCTGCCCGATCTCAGGCTTGTTCTTTCGACCGAACCGGCGGCCGGCAGTCTTCACCTTGGGGCGCTGACGGCCAACGCCTCGGACATGTTCGAGGCCGCGCCTACCAGGGCGGACGATCCCGCGGTCATCATCTATACATCGGGCACCACGGGCCCGCCCAAGGGTGCCCTTCATGCTCATCGTGTGTTGCTCGGTCATTTGCCTGGCGTTCAATGGCCCCACGGGTTCTTTCCGAAGCCGCAAGACCGCTTCTGGACGCCGGCGGACTGGGCCTGGATCGGCGGTCTGTTCGACGTGCTGATGCCGAGCCTCTATTTCGGCGTTCCTGTGGTGGCCAGCCGGAACGGCAAGTTCGACCCGGCGGCAGCTATCGATCTGATGCGGCGTTTCGATATCAAGAACGTCTTCTTGCCACCGACCGCCCTTCGCCTGCTTCGTCAGGCTGGGGTCGACACTGCCAATCTTTATCTGCGCAGCCTGGCAAGCGGTGGCGAAAAGCTTGGTGACGATGTGATCGAATGGGGCCGATCGACCTTCGATCTCACCATCAACGAGTTCTACGGTCAGACGGAAGCCAATTTGCTGGTGGGAAACAACGCCGAAGTCATGCCGCTCCATTCCGGCAGCATGGGGCGCCCTATTCCCGGTCACGAGGTGGGGATCATCGACGAAGCCGGTAGGTGCTGTGCGCCAGGCGAGCACGGCGAGATCGCGGTGCTGCGCCCGGATCCCGTGATGTTCCTCGGCTATTGGAACAATGAAGAGGCTACCCGCGATAAGTTCCGGGGCGATTGGCTCTTGACCGGCGATCTCGGCGTCGCCGACCAGGAGGGCTATCTGACCTATCTCGGTCGGGCCGACGATGTCATCAGCACCGCCGGCTACCGCATCGGCCCCGCGGAAGTCGAAGACTGCCTGGCACAACATCCGGCGGTCGCGATGGCAGCGGTCATTGGTGTCCCCGATGAGATCCGGGGAGAGGCGATCAAGGCCTGTATCGTGCTCCAGGGCTGTGAGCCCAGCGATGATTTGAAGGACGAGATTCAGACTTTCGTCAAAACCCGTCTCGCCGCGCATGAATATCCAAGGCATATCGAGTTCATGGACCAGCTGCCGCTGACCGCGACCGGCAAGATCAAGAGAGGGGACTTGCGGGTGTCTCAGCCCGCCGATGACTGAAGCTGACGCTGCTGCCGATATTGAGAACACCGGTTCCGGAGCGGCATTAGCAAAGAGTTAACCTTTTTCCACCAGTATCGGCATTCTGGTCCATGGGATCCTGAGAATCCGAGCATCGCCCTCATTCTTTGGCTGGCGGGCAGACTCCCACGGTCGCATGGACCAAGGTCTACCATGGCCGGGTTAGCAGAAGGTTAAGCTGGTGAGATCGACCGAACGTCGAATTCAGAGCACTGTGGGAACCGAATAATGTGGTCATACCGCGCTAGAGCGTTTCCGGTTGAGGTTTACGCAGTGCCAGCCCTCTTCCCCGCCCAATCACCCGATATGGTCGGTACGTTGGGGGGGGCGGGGAAGAGGGCTGGATCGGCTTGGCCCGGAATGGCGCTAGCTGAAACTGCGCCAGCCCGCATGCACTCTTGTTGCCGTTGTGATCCAGCAAAGGCAGCCGAAACCGATGGCTAAGATCGGAAACCAGTCGGGAAAGAGACAAAAAAGCACGAATAGCAGGATCGTCTCGGTTCCCTCGGTAAGACCGCCCAGATAATAGAGGGATTTCTGACCGCGGATATCGGTGGTGATGCCACGCTTCTCCGCCATGATCGCATAGGCCAGAAATGAGCATCCCGTGCCGATGAAGCTGAAGATCAGAAAGGCTGCGGCCAGGGCGTTGCTCTCTGGATCTGCGAGGGCGAAGGCAAAGGGAATGCTGGAATAGAAGATGAAATCGAGGGTGATGTCGAGAAAGCCGCCCCGGTCGGTTTTTTCGCTCAAGCGTGCGATGGCACCGTCTAGGCCGTCGGCCAGGCGGTTCAGAAGGACCAGGGCCAAACCCGCTGGATAGGCCTCAAGTGCGATCGCCGGGATGGCCAGAAGGCCGATGACGAAACCGCATATCGTCATCCGATCAGCGCTCCAGCCCAGGGCGAGAAGCCGGTGGGCGATCCGGTCGAGAGGGCCGTCGATCAGAGGCCTGAGCTTGGCATCAAAGATGGTGGGATCCTCCGAAGCTGGTGGCTTGACCACGTCATGTGGCTTCCTCTGCCGTCGCCAAAATTGACGGTATGCGGCCTGTTTAAGAGGATCCGAAAGGAAGTCACATCGCTGACCTGAGTAAACGGCTGCCCAGGTGTCAGTTCTCGCCGTCCTGATCGGGCTTGATCAGACGAACCCTGCCATCGTTCTCCTCGGCCTGTTCCGATGTCACTCTCGGCACGCCATCCCCCGGCCCGGCTATCTGCGGATCCTTCCCGTCCTGTGAGGCCTCGGTCTCCGCCGCCAGTTTCTTGGCGACGATGATGCTGAAGGGCAGGCTGAGGAGGTAGAGGCAGGCGACGCTCAGTAATGTCCACCAGGGGACATTGACCAAGGCGGTGATGATTGCACCGATGCCCACCAGGGTCGGCAGCATGTATTGCGGCTTGACGCGGGTGGTCATCATCTTGATCGAGAAGGTCGGCACCGTGCTGACCATCATCAGGGCGACGAAGACCAGAGCCATGGCATTCAGCCACCAGGCCTGAGGCCAGGCCTGGTCAAGCGCGAAGCTGAGCATCATCGGTATGATCACGACACCTGCCGCTGCGGGTGCCGGCATGCCAGTGAAAAAGCGCGTCATCCAGGGAGGCTGGTCGGGATCTTCGAGTTCGCTGTTGAACCGGGCCAGCCTGAGCGCTGCGCAAATCACATAGAACAGCGCGATCGCCCAGCCGAAGCTCTTGGCCTCGTTCAGGGTCCAGAGGTAGATGAGAAAGGCCGGAGCGACACCGAAGCTCAGGAAGTCGGCGAGGCTGTCCAATTCGGCCCCGAGTTTCGAGGTGATTTTCAGCAGTCTTGCCGAGCGACCATCCAGGCCATCGAAAATTGCGGCGAGAATGATCATGACCACCGCGGTCTGATAGCGGCCATCGAGGCCGTAGCGAATGGCGGAAAGTCCAAAGCAGATGCTGGCGACGGTGAAGGCATTGGGAACCAGATGAATAAGCGGCCTTGCCTGCAGCCGGCGCCTCTGCCTTTGCCAGCGTTCCCGTCGCCCTTCGCGCTTCATATCAGCTTCGTCTCCAGCCGCTTTGGTCCTGATTACGGCGGCCATCGGCAAGCACGGTCTCGCCGGCCACGGCCCGCTGACCTTGCGCCACCAGCGGTGTGACGCCTTCCGGCAGATAAACGTCGCAGCGGCTGCCGAAGCGGATCAGGCCGACGCGCTCGCCGCTGAAGAGATGGTCCCCCTCGTTGACGAAGCAGACGATCCGGCGAGCCACCAGGCCAGCGATCTGCACCAGCCCGTACACATCCCCGTCGGCCGCTTCGATCCTGAACGACTGGCGCTCATTATCCTCGGAGGCTTTGTCGAGTGCCGCATTCAGGAACTTTCCGGGGCGATAGGCAAGCTTGGTGATCACACCCGGCACCGGCGTGCGGTTCACATGCACGTCGAAGACGTTCAGGAAAACACTGATGCATGTCCGCGGCTCCTCGCCCATTTCGAGTTCGGCCGGCGGTTTGCGCTTGGTGATGGCTTGGATCATCCCATCGGCAGGGCTGACCACGATATCGAGACCCTCGGGTGTTGTTCGTGGCGGGTCACGGAAGAAATAGACCATCCAGGCGGTGACCAGCAGGCCCAGCCAGAACAGCCAGCCCGCAAGAAGGCCAAGGATCAGGCTTGCCGCAAGAGCGATGCCGATGAACGGCCACCCCTTCGGATGGATCGGCGTGAGGACACCTTGGAGATGCTCGGGAATTTTCATGGCGATGCTGCGAGTTCAGTTCGTGATGACGAGGTTAGGACGCTGATGTAGGCCGAATGTCGCGCCCCGTCAAAGGCTGATGGCCTTGAGAGGCCCGGGGTTTTCACGGGCTGTCCCGATGTTGTTGTTGCTATTCAACCAAAAGTTATGCTGCAAAGTTTTGCAAAATGTATCGTAATTTGCGATTTATCTGCCTCACAATGAGACAGCGTTGGAGGTTGTCTTATCAATAACTGCCTAATCGATTGAAATATATGGATATTGATTGGCGGCATGCGCTTTGCAACATTTACATCAGTTTTGTGTAGGAGGACAAACACGATGCTGTTCAACAAGGCCCTCGCCGAGGTCATCGGTACTTTCACGCTAGTTTTCATCGGCTGCGGCGCCGCTGTCATCGCCGGTGAGCATATCGGCTTCACGGGTATTTCCTTTGCCTTCGGACTTGCGCTGATTGCGATGGCTTACGGGATTGGCTCCATCTCCGGCTGCCACATCAATCCGGCCGTCAGTCTCGGCATGCTGGTCGGCGGGCGGATGTCGGTTGCCGAGTTCTTCACCTACGTGATCAGCCAGGTGATCGGTGCCGTCGTTGCCGCAGGTGCCCTTTTCTATATCGTCAGCGGCAATGCCGGCGAGGGTGGGGTAACCAATCTTGGTCAGAATGGCTGGGGCGAAGGCTATATCGATGGCTACGGCCTGCAGGCGGCCATCGCTTTTGAATTGATAGCCACGTTCCTGTTTGTCTTGATGATTCTCGGCTCGACCACGTCAAGGGCGCCGGCTGCCGTTGCCGGCCTCGCCATCGGCCTTGCTTTGGTGGCCATCCACCTCATTGGCATTCCGATCACTGGCACA
This sequence comes from Geminicoccaceae bacterium, assembly GCA_965204405.1. GTDB lineage: Bacteria > Pseudomonadota > Alphaproteobacteria > Geminicoccales > Geminicoccaceae > JANQPX01. The sequence goes on along the minus strand of CBDBEN010000004.1, from coordinate 537,541 downwards.
TCGGTCAATCCTGCCCGGAGCTTCGGACCGGCCTTGCTGGTTGGCGGTCAGGCCATGGAGCAGCTCTGGGTCTTTATCGTGGTGCCGCTGATCGGTGGTGTTCTCGCCGGCATCGTCCATCGGGTGCTTGAAGCAGGCCAGGACAGCGTCTATGCCGCGTCCAACAGCGTGCCGGCAGAGTAACCGGCAGCGGACATTTTCGAGAGCTGACGAAGAGGCCCGGGGCAGGACATGCCGCCGGGCCTCTTTTTTTGACGAGGCGAACCGTCGAGACCGTGCACTGAAGGCAGAGAGGTAACGATTTCGAATTTACGAAATATCCATTTTTTTGTGGTCAATGGAACCCCACTCTCGTCGATCAAAGCTCATGTGATATCCATGCCGATTGTTCCAGCCCGATGACATCAGCGCCGGTACTCCACGTCCAGGATCTTATCTGTTCCTATGGTAATCAGACCGTTCTCGATAACCTTTCGCTTACCCTGGATGAAGGCGAGATTCTCGGTGTTGCGGGGGCCGCAGGTGGCGGCATGTCGACCCTGATCAAAGCCATTCTTATGCTGATAGCGCCGCAGGCGGGGCGAATCCTGGTGTTCTCACAGCCTCATGAACTATCCAGCAGCCGCGCACACCTGGCTTATTTGCCGGAGAATCTCCAGACACCTGGACACCTTACGGGATATGATGTCGTCAGCATGGCCGGGACGGTGCAGGGGAAGTCTCAGCGTTCCGTCGAGGAACTGGCCATCGATCTGGATCTGCCGCTCAAGCATCTTGCGCACCCCACCCGCGGCTATGCGGCCGAAGACATTCAAAAACTCGGCCTTGTCGCCTTGCTGTCAATGGATAGGCCTATTTTGCTGCTGGATCAGCCTATGCTGCATATCGGCCCTGAAGCAAGGGCAGGGCTGGGCAGACGCCTACATGATCACGCAGCAAAAGGTGGCTCGGTGCTGCTAGGCTCCCACGTTATCGATGATCATCAGGATATTGCAGACCGCATCGTCACCTTGAGAGATGGCCGGCTTCATGGAGAAACGGCACCGCCTCCCGATGCGCGGCATTCAGGAAAACAGATCGAGCCGTGTGGCGAGGCTGATTCAGCGGGCAATGCTCAGGCTAGGGCCTGACCCGCAATGACCGCTCAGCGGCCGTCCGGCTGATCGACCAGCCAGGTTGCCCGGCGAAGATCCGGCCAACCATAGGCGATCTCGCGGACACCGGGATATTGCTTGCCCTTATAGGAAAGCGGCTTGGCGATGCCGAGCAGGGAGCCGCCGAGATTCTCATAGAAACGCCGGCCCATGTGGTTGCCCTCCAGCACCCAGACAGCCGCATTGATACAGCGCTGCTGCATCAAGACCTTGCCAGCTTGGGTGAGGAGCGCCGTACCGATCCCGCAGCCCTGCGCTTCCGGCAGCACATAGGCGGCGTAAATCTCACCTTGATATTCAGGCAAATGCCCGCGCACGGGGCCAAGGGAGATGAAGCCGACGATCTCATCGTCCAGTTCGGCAACCAGAACCTCGCCCCCTTCGCGCTGACCACAAAGAACGCGCTGCCAGAAGCGTGTGCCATGAGCCTGGCCGAAGCCGATCAGAACTTCATGCGGCAAAAGCCCGAGATAGGCGCCCTGCCAAGACTGCCACTGAACGTGCGCTATATCCTCTGCATCGCCGGTAAGAGCGCTGCGTACCCTCAGTCCTGTCATGATACACTCACATCATAGCTCGATCGCATCGCCTGGATCGGGCGTCAGCACATTGCCCCGCTTGACCAGCGATTCGAAGGTTTTCGGGTCACCCGTCAAAAGATCGAATGTTCCCCAGTGGATGGGCACGATGGTTTCGAGATCTAGAAACTCATTGCACGCGATGGCCGCGGTTTCAGGTCCCATCGTGAAACGGTCGCCAATCGGAATAAGTCCGATGCTCGGTTCATGAAGTCGCTGGATCAGCGCCATGTCCGAGAACAGGTCGGTATCACCGGCGTGATAAACCGTCTTCTCGTTGGATTTTATCACCAGGCCTGCCGGATCCCCCATCGTGACCGGCTTGCCGTCTTCGATGATGGCCGAGCTGTGGAGCGCATTCACCATCGAGATGGAAAGGCCGCCGCTTTCAATGGTGCCGCCGATATTCATCGGTTCGGTCTTCTCAAGCCCCTGCGCGCCGAGATAGGCGCAGATTTCGAAGATGGCAACGACCGTTGCGTCATAGGCTTTAGCCAGGCGCAGACTGTCGCCGAGATGATCGGCATGGCCGTGAGTAAGCATCACGAAGTCGACTGATTTCAGTCCGCTCTCGAAGTCGCTCGGAAACTTGGGATTGCCGGAAAAAAACGGATCGATCAGAACGCTTTTTCCGTCGATGGAAAGGTGACAAGCCGAGTGACCGAGCCAGGTGAACTGCATGCAAACTCTCTCTAACATCCCGTCAAAAGAGGGGCCGACAAGCGAGGCGTGGATCCTAGCCATGTCGGATCGATTTCGCTATGCCTTCTTTCAGCGAAAAATTGAACATTCGCCATAGATGTGGCATTTCGGTCAAAGACGCGCCAACGCCCCTGGACCCGCAGATGAACTACATGATTTATCTGTCAAATCATGATGTTAGTCCGTTTCGCTGAAAGGGCCTGTCTTGATCATCCGAGAGGGTATTGCCGAAGCCGCCGGGTTGCTGGCGCGTGCCGGTGTCGAGGCGGCTTCCCGCGAGGCATGGCTCCTTCTCGGCAGTGTTTTGGAATGGGATCGGGCGACCTTGCTGGCCCATGCTGGCGACATGCTTGGCCCTGTCGATCGAGGCGCCTTTCTCGAGCTCGTGGAGCGGCGGGCTCGACGGGAACCGATAGCCCAGATTCTGGGGGAGAAGGAGTTTTGGAGCCTGCCGTTCGCCATCTCAAGCGACGTGCTTTGCCCGAGACCTGATTCCGAAACCCTGGTCGAGATGGCCCTTAAGCTGCTGAAGGAACGTTCGGCGGGGCAGGGGAGGCCACTGCGCATTTTGGATTTGGGGACGGGCTCCGGCTGTTTGGTCCTGGCTCTTCTGCACGAACTTCCCCACGCAAAAGCTCTTGGCGTCGATCGAAGCCCTGAAGCATTGGCGGTGGCGCGTGCCAACGGCGACCGGCTTGGTCTCTCATCCCGGGTCGCTTGGCTCTCCGCCGATTGGGGCAGTGCGCTGATGGGAGTCTTCGATCTCATCATCAGCAACCCGCCCTATATAGAATGTAGCGCCTGGTCCGAACTTGCGCCGGAAATCAGGCTGTTCGAGCCTGTGGCGGCCCTCACCGCCGGCGAGGACGGTCTGGACGCCTACCGGCAATTGGCCGGGGATGTGCAGCGGCTGCTGGCGCCGGCGGGTTTCGCCTGCTTTGAGCATGGTTTTGGCCAGGGTGATGCGGTCGCCGGGCTCATGTCCAAGGTCGGGCTGGCATGCATCGAACGGCGGCAAGACCTCGCCGGTATCGAGCGATGTCTGGCCGTGCAACGGCAGTCTTAGCTAATCCTCCGCAACGGATACGGAGCCCGGACACTGTTTTCCGGTCAGCCTCTTCCTCTCGCCATCGAACCTCGTTAACAATGAGTTTGTGCATGTCCAGGCCCATGAAAAGAAAAGGAAGCTTCCGATGATCCGCAGCCTGACGCTCGCCGCAGCCCTTCTTGGGGCGTTCGCCCCTTTTGCACCGTCTGCCGTCGCGGACATCAAGATTGGTGATATCAACAGCTATAAGCGCTTGCCGGCGCATACCGAGCCCTACAAGAAAGGCGCATTGCTGGCGATCGAGGAGATCAATGCGGCTGGCGGCGTACTTGGCGAGCAGCTGGTACTGGTATCCCGTGACGATCAAGGCGAGCCCGGAGAAGCGGTCAAGATTGCCGAGGAACTGTTTTCCAGGGACGAGGTGGTGCTGATCTCCGGCTCGCTCTTTTCCCATATCGGCCTGGCCTTGACGTCCTACGCCGGTGAGAAGAAGAAGCTCTACCTCGCCGCCGAGCCCTTGGCGGATGCGCTGGTTTGGGCGGAGGGCAATCGCTACACCTTCAGGCTTCGGCCCTCGACCTACATGCAGGCCGCGATGCTGGCGGAACAGGCGGCTGCATTCGAGGGGACCAAATGGGCGACGATCGCGCCGAACTATGCTTACGGCAAGGATGCGGTTGCGGCGTTCAAGCAGGTGTTGCAGGCCAAGCGCCCAGATGTGGAGTTCGTGGCCGAGCAATGGCCCGCATTGTTCAAGATCGACGCCGGCGCCGAGGTTAGGGCGCTGGAATCCGCAAAACCGGATGCGATCTACAACGTGACCTTCGGCAGCGATCTCGCGAAATTCGTACGTGAAGGCAGCCTTCGCGGCGTGTTCGAGGACCGGATGGTGGTCGGCCTGCTGACCGGAGAACCCGAATATCTCGATCCCCTGAAGGATGAGGCACCGGAGGGATGGGTGGTCACCGGCTATCCCTGGTACGCGATCGATACGCCAGAGCATAATGCCTTCCTCGAAGCCTATCAGACCCGCTGGGATGACTACCCGCGCATCGGCTCGATCGTCGGCTACAATACGATGCTGGCGATCGCGGCAACCATCGAAAAGGCCGGCAGCACCGAGACAGAGGCGCTGGTGGACGCGATGGAGGGGCTGGATTTCGACACGCCGCTTGGCCCCGTGACCTTCCGCGAAATCGATCACCAATCCACCATGGGCGCCTATGTGGGCAAGACCACGGTCGAGGATGGCAAGGGTGTAATGGTCGATTGGGACTACATGAACGGCGCCGACTTCCTGCCCAGCGATGAAGAGGTCAAGAAGCTGAGACCAGCGTCAAACTAGCCCCTCGGCCCTCCCGCCGCTCGAGGCAAGTCACAAAAAATGGGATTCTATTTTGCGCAGTTTTTGACGGGGCTGACATCGGCCTCGTCGCTGTTTTTGGTGGCGGCCGGGCTGTCGCTGATCTTTGGCGTCACCCGGATCGTCAATTTCGCCCATGGCTCGTTCTACATGCTGGGCGCCTATCTCGCTTACACACTGGTCGAGCTGTTGCCTTATGGGATTCTCGGCTTTTGGGGCTCCGTAATCCTGGCAGCGGTGATCGTCGGCTTGATCGGCACGGTGATCGAAGTCCTGCTGCTTCGCCGGCTTTACGAAGCGCCGGAGCTTTTCCAGCTCGTGGCGACCTTCGGTGTCGTGCTGGTCATTCAGGACATCACGCTGGCGCTATGGGGTGCCGAAGATATCCTGGGACCGCGAGCCCCCGGGCTGAAGGGCGTCGTCACCATCATGGACGAGCGGATCCCGCAATATGACATTGCTCTGATCGTGCTTGGGCCTGCTGTCCTGCTTGCCGTGTGGCTCTTGTTGAAAAAGACCCGATGGGGTGTCCTGGTGCGGGCGGCGACCCAGGATCGGGAAATGGTGGCAGCCCTCGGCGTCAACCAGGCCTGGCTGTTTACCTCCGTGTTCTTCCTGGGCTCATTCCTGGCAGGTCTTGGCGGGGCTGTGCAAATTCCGCGCGAGGCCGTCAGCCTGCTGATGGACCTCAACATCATTGCCGAAGCGTTCGTCGTCGTGGTGATCGGCGGTATGGGAAGCTTGCCCGGCGCCTTCCTTGCTGCCGTCATCATCGGTGAGCTCAACGCCTTTGGTATTCTCGTTCTCCCTGAAATCACCATCGTTCTGGCTTTCCTGGTCATGGCGGTCGTTCTGATCATCCGCCCCTTCGGTCTCCTCGGCAGGCCGGAGACTCTGGCCCGCTCGACTTCGGGAACCATCGAGGCTCCCCTTCGGTCGGCGGGGCCGACGGCCGTGACTTTGGGCTGGTGTCTGATGGCAGCGCTCTTCGTCTTGCCCGTCGCCGCCGGCGACTTCGTGACGGTGCTGGCGACTGACATTCTGATCTTTTCGCTGTTCGCGGCGAGCCTGCATTTCATCATGGGGCCGGGTGGTATGGTGTCCTTCGGTCATGCCGCCTATTTCGGGCTTGGTGCCTATGGGGCTGCCCTGGTGGTCAAATATCTGGGTGCCGACATGACCCTGGGCCTCGTCGTGGCGCCGCTTGCTGCGGGCCTGGGCGCGTTGCTGTTCGGCTGGTTCTGTGTTCGTCTTTCCGGTGTCTATCTCGCCATGCTGACCCTGGCGGCGGCGCAGATCGTCTGGTCGATCGCCTTCCAGTGGCGGGACGTCACCGGCGGCGATGACGGCATGCTGGGTATCTGGCCTTCGTCCTGGGCAAGCGACGGCATGGCCTATTACTACCTCACCCTGATCTTGACCGTCGGTGGCATCTACATTCTTCGCCGCGCGGTCTATGCGCCCTTTGGTTATGGGCTTAGAGCGGTGCGCGATTCACCGGTCCGCAGTGCAGCGATCGGCATCGACCAGCACCGTCAGCAATGGTTTGCCTTCGTGATTGCCGGCGTTTTCGCTGGCCTGGCGGGCGGGCTTTACGTCTTCTCCAAAGGCAGTGTCTTTCCCGATGTACTGGCTATTCCGCGATCGATCGACGGGCTGATCATGGTGCTTCTCGGTGGTGTCCAGACCCTCGCCGGACCGATCGTCGGTGCGGCGGCATTCACGTTGCTCGAAGATCAGATTGCCCGTTTCGACTATTGGCGCCTGATCCTGGGTGTTGTCATCCTCACCATCGTCACCCTGGCCCCCGACGGTCTCGCCGGGTTCGCGCGGCGAACCGCCTTGACTTTGGGCTTGGCGTCAAGGCGGGAAGCCGTCTGATGGCCGTGCTCGAGGTTCGAGGACTGACCAAGTCGTTCGGCGGCGTAACCGCCGTCGACCGCGTCGACTTCGACCTTGAGGCCAGCGAGCTTCTGGCGATGATCGGACCGAACGGCGCCGGCAAGACCACCTGCTTCAACATGCTGAACGGCCAGCTTCGGCCGGACGCGGGATCGGTCACCTTGGCTGGACACGAACTCATCGGTCTCAGCCCTCGGAAAATATGGCGGATGGGGGTGGGTCGGACGTTTCAGATCACCGCGACCTTTCCGTCCATGACCGTGCGCGAAAATGTGCAGATGGCCCTGCTTTCCCATCATCGCGACATCGTGAGGCTGTGGCCGCGTGCGGCGCACCGCCATGTCGAGGCGGCCGGCGGGTTGCTGGCCCGGGTCGGTATGGTCGACCAAGCTGAACGCGCGGCCAGCGTTCTGGCCTATGGCGACCTCAAGCGCCTGGAGCTCGCAATGGCGCTTGCCAACGAGCCGAAGCTTTTGCTGATGGACGAGCCTACCGCCGGCATGGCGCCCAATGAGCGAGCCGAGCTGATGCGCCTGATCGCCGGCATCGTCGCCGAGGAGGGGATTTCGGTTCTGTTCACCGAGCATGACATGGACGTGGTTTTCGAGCATGCCCATCGCATCATGGTCCTCAATCGTGGGGGCCTGATCGCCGAAGGCACTGCCGATGAGGTTCGGGCGAACGCGTTGGTCCAGGAGGTCTATCTTGGCGGCGGGACGATGTTCGGGAGCAGTGGCACGGACGAGACCCATGCTTGAGGTCGATCGGCTCGATCGTTTCTACGGACGCGCCCATATCCTACATGGGCTGAGCCTGGCTGTCGGAAAAGGCGAGGTTGCGGCCCTCCTTGGGCGAAACGGTGCCGGCAAGTCGACGACGCTGAAAGCCATTATGCACCTCATTCCAGCCGCGTCAGGCAAGGTCCGATTCGATGGCGTCGATATCAGCGACGAGCCCAGCCATCGCATCGCGAAGCTGGGGATCGGTTACGTGCCCGAGGACCGGCGAGTTTTTCCTGACCTCACGATCCTCGAAAATCTCGATGTTGGGAGGCGGCACCGACCGGTGCTCGGCGACCTGGAGGTTTGGACAGTCGAGCGGCTGTTCGAGCTGTTTCCGAACCTGGCCGAGCGCCGGAAAAATCTCGGCAAGGAAATGAGCGGGGGCGAGCAGCAGATGCTCTCCATTGCGCGCACGCTGATGGGCAACCCGAGCCTAATCCTGCTGGACGAGCCTTCCGAGGGCCTTGCTCCGGTGATCGTCGAGCAGATGGCGGCGGCGATTGCGTCGCTCAAACAGCAGGGCTTGTCCATCCTGCTGTCCGAGCAGAACCTGCACTTCGCGCGCGGCATTGCCGATCACGCCTTTATCATCGAGAAAGGCACGCTTCGCTTCGAGGGGACCATGGCGGCGCTGGCGGCGGATGAGGCCGTTCGGGACATGTATTTGTCGGTATGATCGAACGACGGATGCTTTTCCTGTAGGCTCGTGATCTGGGGAGACTGTCATGCTGACCGATCGGATCGAAACTGCGTGGATCGATGCCTTTGCAGCCGTGTTCGAGCTTTGCCGGATCAAGGCGGACGAGCAGGTCGTTATCCTTTCGGAAAGCCAATCCCGTCCCTTGAACGTGCATCTGGCCGAGCTGGCGCTAGGGCATCTCGGCCTTTCTCATGTTCACTTGCGGGTGCCCACACCTCCTGCCGGAGGCGGGCCGATCATCCGCTCCTCCGGGGCGTCGCTGGCGCTGACCGGGCAACGGGTTGCCGTCGAGGCGTTGGCGGCGTCCGATGTGGTGATTGATCTTACGGTCGAGGGGTTGATGCATGCGCGCGAGACAGCTGCGATCCTTAAGGGCGGAGCCCGGATCATGACGGTGTCGAACGAGCATCCGGAAGCGCTCGCCCGCCTGGTGCCGAAAACGGAGTTGAAGGAACGGACGAAAGATGCCGTTGCCCGTTGTCGCGCGGCGCGGCAGATGACGGTGCGTTCCGGTGATGGCACCGATCTCTCGGTTGCACTGGAGGAGGCGGTGACGGTCGGTGTTTGGGGGTGGACCGATCGTCCCGGCACGCTCGCCCACTGGCCGGGCGGGGTGGTGGTTAGCTTTCCCAAGGCCGGATCGGTCAACGGACGGCTCGCTTTTCGTCCGGGTGATATGAACCTGACGTTCAAGCGCTATGTCGAGAGCGCCGTCGATCTGACCATCGAGAACGACTACGTGATCCGGATCGACGGCACTGGAACGGATGCGATGCTGATGCGCGACTATCTCTCGGCCTTTGGAGAAAAAGAGGCCTATGCCACCTCCCATGTCGGCTGGGGGCTAAATCCCGGCGCACGCTATGAGGCACTCACCATGTATGACCGGCGGGACACCAACGGCACGGAACTCCGCGCGGTCGCCGGCAATTTTTTGTACTCGACCGGGGCGAACGAATTTGCCGGACGGTTCACGTCTGGCCATTTCGATCTGCCGATGATGGGATGCGACATCGCCCTGGATGGCGCGCTGGTCGTGGAAAAGGGCAAGTTGGTGTGATTGCGGCAGGAATCGAGTACGAGGAACAGGGTGAAGGCCCGCCGATCATCTGCCTGCATGGCATCGGCGGACATGGAGATAGCTTTCGCCATCAGCTGAACGGGTTGGCGGGACATCGGGTGATCGCCTGGAACATGCCTGGCTATGGGCAAAGCGTGCCACGTCCGTTGAGCTTCGCGCTCTTATCTGATGCTTTGTCCGACTTCATGGCCGCTCTCGGCTTTGACAGCGCTCATCTGCTTGGACATTCGATCGGCGGCATGGTCGCGATCGAGCATGCGCTCAAACGGCCGGAGCAAGTGCGCTCCCTTGCGCTCATCGGCGCGACGTCGAGCTTCGGCGGGCGGGATGAAAGCTTCAGACAAGCTTTTTTGAAGGCGCGCTTGGCCCCGCTCGATGCCGGCGGGACGATGGCGGAGATCGCGGCGAAAGCCGCGAAGACCATTGTCGGCTCGAAGGCCGGCAAGGCCTGTATCGACGAGATCGAGGCCTCGATGGCCAGAGTGAGCGAAACAGCGTGGCGAAACGTCCTCGCCTGCCTCGTCACTTTCGATCGGCGGGATGATCTGGCAGGCATTACGCTTCCCGCCTGTCTGATCGCAGGATCGGAAGATCAAAACGCGCCTGCACGAACGATGCGGAAGATGGCGGACAAGCTGTTGGATGCCGAGTATCACGAACTTTCGGGTGCCGGCCATATGATCAATCAGGAAGTGCCGGAGGAGGTCAACGGAATTCTCCGCGCCTTTTATCGGAGGCTGGACCCATGAACGATGCCGCTCTGTTCGACCCGGAAGCCTGGGGCCTGACCTCGAAGCAGGCCGAACTTTGCACGCTTGCCCGCGACTTGGCTGCTGCCCGTTTCGCTCCCCGGGCAGCGGCGTATGACCGGGACGCAACCTTTCCCACGGAGAACTACAAGGACCTCGCCGCTGCCGGCCTTCTGGCGATCTGTATCCCTACATCCGAAGGCGGTTTCGGTGCCGATCTCAAGACCTACATGCTGACCGCGGCCGAGATCGGGCGCTATTGCGGCTCGACGGCGCTGACCTTCAACATGCATGTCTCCTCTTGCCTCTGGACCGGTGATCTCCTGGACCGGCTGGAGCTGCCGGAGGATGTCCGGGCCGAGCATCATGGGATGCGCAGGCTGCATTACAGGCGGATTGTCGACGACGGTAAGATTTATGCCCAGCCGTTTTCCGAAGGCGGCGCTGCGGCAGCGGGATTCAAGGCGTTCGGCACCACGGCGCTCAAGGTCGATGGCGGCTGGCGGATCAATGGCAAGAAGATCTTCGCCTCTCTCTCCGGCCATGCGGACTATTACGGCGCGCTCTGCACGGCCTTGCAGAAGCCGGACGATGAGCCGTCAAGGCGCAACACCATGTATATCGCCGTTCCGGCCGATGCAGAGGGTGTCAAGGTTGTTGGGGACTGGGATCCGCTGGGCATGCGCGGCACGGTCTCGCGCACGCTGCTCCTCGAGGACGTGTTCGTGCCGGACGAGGGGCAATTGATGCCGCAGGGCGTCTATCCCGAGGCGGCGTCGCGCTGGCCCCATATGTTCATGACGCTCACGCCCTCCTATATGGGGATCGCCCAGGCCAGCTATGACTTCACCGTCGCCTATCTCCGCGGCGAGGTGCCGGGCATGCCGCCGGTCAAGCGCCGGATGTACCCGACCAAGCAGCTTGCCGTTGCCCAGATGCGGGTGATGCTGGAGCAGGCCAAGGCGGTCTGGTTCCAGGCGATTTCTGAGGCAAGGCCGGATCCTTCGAAAGATAGTTTGATGCGCGCCTGGGTCGCCCAGCATACGGTGATGGAAAATGCCAACGAGCTGGCGCAACTCGCGATCAGGACCTGCGGCGGCCAGTCCATGCTGCGCTCGCTGCCGCTGGAGCGTCTTTACCGGGACAGCCGCTGCGGGTCGCTGATGCTGCCATGGACGGCAGAGCTTTGCCTGGACATGCTGGGCAAGGGCGCCTTGTACGAGGCGGGCGAGACGGATGGCGATTGATCGCTGGATCAGCGACGCTGCCTCGAAAACACCCGACAAACCGGCGCTGATCTTCGGCGGAACGAGCGTCACCTATGCGCGGCTGGCCGAGGAGATCCTGGCCCGCGCCCGCGCTCTCTCCGGCGCCGGTGTCCAGCGCGGCGATCGTGTCGCTTGGTACGGCATGAACCATCCCGAGATTCTCGTCTTGCTTTTTGCCTGTGCCCGGATCGGTGCTGTTCTGGTACCGCTGAACTGGCGTCTGGCCGAAGAGGAGACCGTCCTGATCATCGGTGACTGTGAGCCCAAGCTCCTGATCCATGACCAGCATTTCAGCGTCGAGGCCAGGCGTGTGACAGGCCCTCGCATTCTGCGGGTGGGGGATGAGATCGGTCAGCCTTCAAAGGGGCCGGACGGTGACGAGGACGATCCGCTTTTGATCGTCTACACATCAGGCTCGACGGGCAGGCCGAAAGGGGTTGTTCTGACCCAGGCAGCGCTTGTCGCGAATGCCCTGATGAGCGTGGACGCTCACCGGATGACGGCGGACGACATCGTCCTAAACATGCTGCCGATGTTTCATGTGGGTGGCCTCAACATCATGCCGACACCGGCCTTTTCCATCGGTGCGACCGTCGTCCTTCATGAGAAATTCGATCCCGAGACCGCCTGCGCCGCGCTGCAGGACGTGAACCTGGCCATCGTCGTGCCGACCGTCCTTAGTGCGATCATGGGGACACCGGGCTGGGCCGGGGCCGATCTTTCATCGCTTCGCGCCTTGTCCATTGGATCCACCGACGTGCCGGTCGAACTCATCGACGCCGTGCATCGACGGGGCGTGCCCATGATCCAGATCTACGGCGCCACTGAAACCTCACCCTTTGCCATTTATCAGCGGATCGACGAGGCGATGACAACGGTCGGCGCCATTGGGCGGGCCGGCATGGCCTGCAGCGTAAGGCTGGTTCGCCAAGATGGCACCGATGCGCCTGACGGCGAGCCCGGTGAAATCTGGATCAAGGGAAGGAACATCCTCAAGGCGTACTGGCGGGACGAGGCGGAAACCGGGCTGGCCATCGTCAATGGCTGGTTTCGAACAGGCGACGTCGCGACCCGTGATGGTGATGGTCACTACTGGTTCGCCGACCGCATCAAGCATGTCATCATCTCCGGCGGCGAAAACATCTATCCGGCCGAGCTGGAACGGGTGCTGCGCGCCCATCCCGCGATCAAGGAGGTCGCCGTGGTCGGCAGGCCCGATCCCCGATGGGGCGAGGTTCCGGTTGCGGTGATCGCAGTGCGCCATGCCCTTGCCGACGGAGACGTCGATCGAGCCTTCAACGGCAAGCTCGCCCGCTACAAACACCCCAAAGACGTCGTCGTCGTCGATGCTCTACCCCGCAATGCCATGGGCAAGGTCGTGGCTGCCGAGGTGCGGAAGATGATCGGTGACCACTAAGATATCGCTTTCTTCGCGAATCCGGACACGAACCAATCATTCCCAATGCGAGCTACTGACCCATAGGAACCAGTTCGTAGGATTTGCGATCGCGAGGATATATTTTTTGGTCATTTTGGACTAAAATGATTTAGAATATCTGCCTGCAAAGCGTATGATAAAATCAATTGATATTCAAGGAATATACGATGACTATCATAATAACAGAAAAGTATCAAAAAGTAAAAACGGCAATGCTTGTCGCATTAGTTGCTTCTTTTTCGTTTTCGTGTGATTTTTACTCATCTAGTAAATCAAAATCGATTAAATCTATAAATTCAAAAGGAGAAGAGGTGGCTTACATTTATCATGAAAAAAACAACTTGGAAACAATATCAGTGAGGGATGGAAATGGTGAAATTGCTAAATTTACGATTAACTCTCTTGTAGGCAAATGTGATGATGGCGATTTTGAAAGTTGCAGCAAAATTGGCATCGCCTATATTCATGCTTCGCGTATTTATCAGTCGGCAGACATTGAAGGTGACAATTTATCAAGTGAATATTTGGTAAAATCCTTTGGACACTTCAAAAAGGCATGTGAAGGTGGTTACGCTGGAGGATGTTTTGAACTCGGCCTGATCTATGAAATGGGGCGCGATGTCGATCGTGACATGACAAAAGCACTTTCATTCTACAAGCAAGGTTGTGACGTTAGCGGCGATGCCGACTGCAATAATCCAGGTATTGACTACATAAATAGTTCAGCCGTTACACAGAACTTGGCAAAAGCGGCGTCGCTTTTTTTTGAGTTAGAGTGCGTAGCTGGTGTCACCTGCAGCAACCCTAATGCCCCCTGATCATCCAAAATGACTTCTTCTGTGAAGGGTGAATTGAACCTGTGTCGGCTCACCAACAGTCAGCAGAAGCAAGGACGGAAATCTATCAACCGTTCCAGCGCCAGACTCATCCCGATGACAGCGGAACGAACAGGACAAGTGTCGGTACGAGTACTAATAGCAGCAGCCGAAAAATATCGGCGATCCAGAAGGGGGTGACGCCTTTGAAGATGGTGCCGGTGGAGACGTCGCCGAGCACGCCTTTGAGGACGAAGACATTGAGGCCCACCGGCGGCGTGATCAGGCTGATTTCGGTGACCACCACGACGATGATGCCGAACCAGATGAGCGCGACTTCTTCCGCCTGGGCGCCGGCATAGGCGGGGAACAGGCCAAGCTCGGCGACCAGCGGCGCAAAGACCGGCACGGTGAGCAGCAGCATGGAGAGGCTCTCGAACACGCAGCCGAGGAGGATGTAAACCAGGAGGATCAGGAAGATCACCGCCAGCGGCGAAATGTCGAAGCCGGTGACGAAGGCCAGCAGGTCGTCCGGCATGCCGGCACGTACGATGAACCGCTGGAAGATCTGAGCGCCGATCAGAACGGCGAACAGCATAGCGGTGGTCTTGACGGTCTCGATCAGGGCCTCGGACAAGCTTTGAAGTGTGAGCTGGCCTCTGAACAGCGCGATCAGGAGCGCGCCGCCCGCCCCGATGCCCGCCGCTTCGGTGACCGTGTAGATGCCGAGATAGATGCCGCCCAGGATGGCAACGAAAAGCAGCACGATACCCCAGACCTGACTGAGAGCTTTAAACCTGTCGCCCCAGCTGGTTCGGTCGCCGGCTGGCCCGGCATCGGGTGTTCTCCAGACAGTCCAGCGCACTGCAGTCAAGTAGAAAAAAATCCCGAGCATCCCGGGGATTATGCCGGCGAGGAACAGCTTGTCGATGCTCTGTTCGGTCATGATGCCGTAGATGATCAGGATGACCGAGGGTGGGATCAGGATTCCGAGCGTGCCGCCGGCGGCGATCGAGGCGGTGGCGAGTTGGTCGGCATAGCCGAATTTCCGCATCTCCGGCATGGCGACCTTGGACATGGTGGCGGCGGTCGCCAGCGACGAGCCGCAAATCGCGGAAAAGCCGCCGCAGGCGACGATGGTCGCCATGGAGAGCCCGCCTTTGCGGTGACCCAGAAAGGCATGGGACGCGCGGTAAAGCTCCTTGGCGAGCCCGGCGCGGCTGACCAGCATGCCCATGAGGATGAACAGCGGAATGACCGAGAGGCTTTCGGTTTGCAGCGTGTCGAGCACGGTGCCGGCTGCCGGTGATAGAGAGGCCTTCCAGCGCCAGCCATTGAGGGCGGCAAAGCCGACAGCGCCGACGATGCCCATGGCAAACGCGATTGGCAGGCGAAGGAAAGCGAGGATCAGAACGGCGGCGAAACCAAGGAGCGAGATGGTCATGATCTTGGCTTACAAGCCGGCGCTCTTGTCGGCGGGCCGAAGATCCGGCCTTCGGATGTACGCGATGTCGAGGAATAGCTTTGCGATCAGCGCGAGACAGGCTGCAAAGGTCATGGCGGCGACAAAATAGGCGACGGGATAGAGGGCAAGGTGGAGGAAATCGCTGACATAGCCGCGTGTCAGTAATCGATCGGCGCGGAAGATCAGCCAGTAGCCGAGCGTGCCGAGCGCTGTTGCGGCCAGGCTGTCGATCATCAGATCGCGAACCGCGGCAGCGCGGGGAGAGAAAAACCGATCCAATAGATCGACGCTGATATGGCCGCCGGTCACCCCAATGACCGGGAGTGCGCAGGCGATGAGGCCGGCCATCATGAAACGGGTCAGCTCCGTCTTGCCGTTGATCGGTGCGTTCAGGAGATAGCGCCCGATCACGTCGGCGCAGGTGAGGAGCAGCATCGCCAGGAGGATGAGGGCAGCAGTGCCGAGCAGAAGCCGGGCCAGCCAATGGCCAGCCCGCTCCGTGCCAGCGGCACTTGCTAAACGCAAGGGATCGTATCCCTCTACTTGCCGTGGCTGGCCATGGTCTCCTCGATCAAGGCCACGGCCGCTTCGGCATCGACGCCGGTTGCCGCAACCTCGTCGATGACCTTGGCGCGGATGTCGGCGGCGATCTCGGCGAAGGCGGCCTGGTCGTCGGCCGAGAACTCGCCCATATTGACGCCGACCTCCCTGGCATTCTCGATGCCGGCGACATCGGCATCGGCCCAGGCCTTGCCCGCCAGAGAAGATAGGGCTTCGCCGGTGGTCGAGAGAACGGCTTCCCGGTCCTGGTCGGAGAGGCGGGCCAGTGCATCCTCGCTCATGATGATCGAAAACGAGCCGCGATAGAGGCCGCCTGGCATGGTCATGGTGTTGGGCGCTACCTCGAACAGGCGAAGGCTTTTGTTGGTCTCCATCGGCATCCACACACCATCGGCCACGCCGCCGGAGAGAGTCTCGTAGACCTTGGGCGCCGGCACCTGCACACCGACGGCACCCAGCGCCGTGCCGACATCGGCGGAGACACCGCCGCCGATCCGGATCTTCTTGCCGTCGAGATCGGCGAGCGAGGTGATCGGCTCGCGCATATGAACCTGACCGGGTCCATGGGTCATCATCGCAACCACGCGGACACCATCATGCTCGCCGGCCTGGGCAAGGAATTGCTCATGCGCCCGCCAATGGGCAACCGAGGCCGCCTCGGCATCACCTTCGTAGCCCGGCAGCTCGATCAGCTTGGTGGTGACGAAGCGGCCGGGGTTGTAGCCATGGAAGATCCAGGCAACGTCGGCGGAGCCATCCTCCACCAGATCGATCTGGCCCGGCGGCGGGGCGAGGCCGAACTCGATTTTGCCGGTCACCCGTCCGTCGGTGGCTTCCTCGATCTGCTTGATCCATGCGGGGAAGAGGACGGTGTTGACCGCATGGGGCGGGATCCAGCTGGAGATGGTCAGCGTCTCCTGTGCCTTGACGGCAGCGGTCATCGACAGGGCGACAGCCGAGGCAAAAAGGGTTCCACCGAGTGTTTTGATCAACGACATCTCATACCTCCCAGGCTTCTTGATCGTTTGGGCAGCGGACAGCTCGGCCATTGGGCCATCCGGTGATACTACATTGCCGTCGAGCCTAATCGATCCGCGCGGGGATTCCACCCCTTGAAGCGCGAAACAGGGTACCGGGAGGTGATCTTGCGCCGTTATCCGGCTTCAGGGTTGACGCCGCATGCTTTCTGGGCCGGTTTTATATGAGGCTGACCAGATCCTGGGTGGAAACCAAGCCGGCATTAAGAGGTGAGATCCGATGGAAAATCCCGTCATGCGTATGCAGCATCTGTCCCTTGAGGTGACCGATATGGAGCGCTCGATTGCGTTCTATCGCGATTTTCTCGGCATGAAGCTCACCGAGCGCCATCCGGCGGCCGAGGTTGAAGCCATTCCGATCGAGCTTTGCTTCATGCGTTTGGGCAGCGTCCACCACGACCTGGTCTTGGTGAACAATCCGAAGAAATCCTATACCAAACGGCCCGGATCGCCGACCGATGACCATTCGGGACCGCCATCGTTTCACCATTTCGCTTTTGAGTGCAAAGACCGGACGGCCTGGCTCGCCGTTCTGAAAAAAGCCGAGGATATGGGGATCGAGATCGTTCGCGGCCCTGTGGTGCATAGCCCATGGGATCCGCGCGGCGACGGATCCTGGGGGGAGAATGAATCCTTTTATGTGCTCGATCCCGACAATCACCGCATCGAGATCTTCTGTGACATGGCCCGCATCGACGGCCAGGGCACCTATATCAATGTAAGAGGCGAGCGCTTGGAAGAGGCGAGGGCGGAAGAGATTTGATCGGGTGGCAAGGATGCCGTCGCCGCCGAGCCACGTTCCGGTCCTGATCGTTGGTGCCGGCCCCGTCGGTCTTCTGGCTGCCAATCTGCTCGGCACCTACGGGATCGAAACGCTTCTGATCGAGAAGAACAGCACGACGTCGGATCACCCCAAAGCCATCCTCCTTGATGACGAGGGCTTTCGCGCGCTGCAGACAGTGGGCCTTGCCGACGAGGTCATGGGGCAGGTGATTTCGGGCTATGGCGCTCGCTACTACCAGGCGGATGGCCGTTGCTTTGCCGAAATCGGTTCGCCGGTAACCCGTCACGGTTACCCCCGACGGAACGCCTTTCTCCAGCCGGAACTCGAACGTGTCCTGGTCGAAGGGCTTTCGAGGTTCGCGCATGTCGGCATGATGTTCGAGACTGAGCTTTTGTCAATCGAAGAGGCGGACGATCAGGTCACGGCCCGTCTCCGGACATCCGATGGCTGCAGGCACGACATCACCTGCGATTTCGTTCTGGCTTGTGACGGCGCCCGTTCGACCATCCGTGGACTGCTGCAGATTCCGATGCCGGGCGTCACCGACGCGCGTGATTGGGTGGTGATCGACACGATCAACGATCCGGACCGCGATCGTTTTTCGAAATTTTTCTGCGATCCGAAAAGGCCGATGGTCTCGATTCCTGCTCCTAAAGGCGGGCGGCGCTATGAGTTTATGATCATGCCCGGCGAAGATCCGAAGGGGATGTCGACCAGGGCAACGATCAGGTCGACGCTCGAACGTTTCAGAACGATCCCCGACAAGGACATCCTGCGCGCGGTCGTCTATACGTTTCATGCTCGCGTTGCCGAGTGCCTTGTGGCGAACCGGATTGCCCTCCTTGGAGATGCTGCGCATCTTTCGCCGCCTTTCGCCGGCCAGGGTATGAATGCTGGCCTTCGAGATGCCTTCAATATCGCCTGGAAGCTCAAGCTCGCGCTCGATGGCGTCGTCTCGAAACGCATCATCGAAACCTATGAGATGGAGCGTCTCGAGCCGATCAAGGAGATGGTGGACTATGCCGTCGCCCTGGGAGACATCGTGATGCCGGCACAGGCGCTTGATGACGATGCCATGGAGATGATCAGGGTCAATCTCGGCGGCGGTTCGCCCTCCGGCAGGCAATCGCTGATGCTGCGTTCCAAGCCGGAAGCGGTCTATGAGCAGGGGTGGCTCGCTCTCGCGAAACCGCAGTCCGGACAGACACTGATCGGGGAGGCCTTCCCGCAGGTTCTCGTTGAAACCGGTGCCGGCAAAACCCGAAAGCTGGATGACGTTCTGGGACCTGGCTTTGCCCTCGTCGCTTTAGGTGCATCCGCAGCGGCAAGGCTCGCAGGTCTGGAAGCTCCGGTGCTTTCGGCGAGCAAGGTGGCTTTGTACATGGATCGCCCCCTTTCAGATCCTGATGGGATGGAGGCAGTGCTCGTGGCGGGTGAGGATTTCGGACTGAGCGCCCATTGGGGATCCCTGTTCCTGATACGTCCCGACCGGTATGTTGCGGGCGAATGGCCCGCTGACGAAGCTGCTGATATCGCCGAGCAGATTGCTATGCTTTGCAGCTAAGTCCAGCTGTAGCAACGGGCAGGGCACCTTTTCGTTTTATCAGGTGGTCCATTGGCGCTGGCAGGCTTTTGCGCTACCAGTTGGTGCTCCGATAACCTGCCGACACATTGTCGCCCGTCATCGCCAAAGCAAAGGATTCCGACTTTGACCCCCCATGATCTCGATATCCGCCTTAGGACCGTTGCCGCTATCACTCGGGATGCCGGAAAGCTCGCGCTCGGGTATTTTGAGCAGCGGGACACGCTGGAAATCGAGCATAAGGGCATGCAGGATCTGGTGAGCGTTGCTGATCGAAACACCGAGGATTTTATCCGCGAAGGCCTGCGTCAGGCGTTTCCCGACGATCACATTATCGGTGAAGAGGGCGGGGCGGAAGCAGCGCGTGCGGACGGGCCGCTTTGGATCATCGACCCCATCGACGGGACGATGAATTTTTTGCGCGGCGTACCCTACTGGTCAGTCGCGGTAGCCTTGGTGGTTGACCGGGTGCTGCAGATCGGAATTACCTATGACCCTGTTCACGATGAGCTGTACACGGCACGCCGGGGCGGTGGGGCAAGGCGGAACGGGCAGGTGATCAAGGTGGCCGGGGCGAATGATCCGAAAAAAGCGGTGGTCGGCGCTACCTTCAGCTTCAAGATGTCGATCGAGGCTTACGGCAAGCTGCTAACGGCCGTTCTCACGGCCGGCTCCGATCATCGAAGGCTCGGTTCGACCGCTCTCATGATGGCTCATGTCAGCGATGGCCGCCTCGATGCCTGCGTCACGTTGATGTGCAATAGCTGGGACGTGATCGGCGGGCTGATGCTGGTGGAGGAAGCTGGCGGCATTGTCAGCGATTTTCAAAACGGAGCGGAGCTGGATGAGCCGAACCGCTGCTTCGGCACGGCGCCGGGGCTGCTTGAGGTTGTCCGGAACTATCCAGGCATGGATGGTCTGGTTTAGCTCTCAATCGGCAACATCAGCGTTCGAAGGCCAATCGTGATGGCGCAGAATATCGGCTAGCGCGGTGACGCTTGCCGGTTGCTGGCGATCGCCGACCGTGACGAATTCCACGGTTCGTATCGGGGTCAGATCGTCGATCTTGCGGGCAACGATCTGATCGGAGAAGATCGAGAAGCGCGGAATCATGGCCACACCATGCCCGGCCGCAATCCTGCTCAGGATCCAGTCCTCGCGCTCGCTGCGCATCGCGACGTCAACGAGCACGTCGCGCTCATTGAGGATTTCGATGAACTGATTGCGGAACTCGCATCTGAGGCGGTCGAAATAGGTTTGCCCTGCCAGATCCTGCAATGTCAGACGGTGCTCGGATGCCAGTGGATGGTTGCGGCCCATCGCCAGGACGAAAGGTTCCGAATAAAGAGGAACGGCGGTGAACCGCTCGGGCAGGGGATCGGTTCGTGCCATGATGGCGCAATCAATCCCGCCGGATAGAAGCAGTTCATCGACACGTTCGGCCCAAACATCATGCAGCACCAGCTCGATACCTGACGCCTTGTTGTGCAGCTCGAGCATGGCAGGGCCCAGGACCGACGGCCCGACCGTGCACATGATGCCGACATTGAGTTCGGTCATCTCAAGATCGACGAAGGCGCGCGCAGCACGGTGGGCCGCCGTGCGTGTCTCGTCGATCTTGGCGAGATGGGTGCGCATGGCGCGGCCAAGCCCCGTCAGTTCGAAATGCCGGCCGTCCCGAATGAACAGCTCGCTGCCAAGCTCGGCTTCCAGCTTCTGAATGGCCTTGGTGAGAGCAGGCTGCGAGACATGACAGACACTTGCAGCCTTCGTGAAATTCATGTGGTCGCAAACCGCGAGAAAATACCGAACCTGATGAAACTCCAAGACTGTCTCCCGGCAGAGTGGACTTAAGTGTCATGACCGTTGGTTATTGATCTGATAACTAATTGATATTTCACTATTTTATTATGAACGCTTACGGTCGTCCTGTAAATAATCATGTCCCCGCTGGGAGAAGGTCATCATGCGTCTTAGCCACAAGATCGCGGCACTGTCTACACTCGGGCTGGCTGTTGCTGCGTGCGCGAACGTCGTCGCTCAATCCTCGGAAATCAACGGTGCGGAATTCGCCGCCGATGGCAAGGTCAAGATACCGCAGAACTGGCGGGAATGGGTTTATGCCGGCACGCCTCTTACGCCGAATGCTCTGAATGGTGGCGAGGCGCCGTTTCCCGAGTTTCACAATGTCTATATCGAGCCATCCGCCTGGGAACACTACAAGGCGACCGGAAAATTCGCGAATGGCACGCAGATCGTGAAGGAACTGGTCAGTGTTCGTGAGAACGACAATGCCGAAAACGGCTCGTCGACCGAAGTTTCCGGTCAAGGCTACTTTCAAGGCGAGTTCATCGGTCTTGAGCTGACGGTCAAGGACACCGAGAAGTTCGCTGATCAGCCGGGCGGCTGGGTCTACTACTCCTTCGGTCATCATCCCGAGCCTTACGAGCAAACCGCCGAGGCCTTTCCTGCAGACACGTGCAACGCCTGCCATGAAGCGAACGCAGACGACGATTTCGTGTTTACCCAGTTCTATCCGGTTCTCAGGAGTGTAAAGAAATGAGGCTTGGTGCTTTTCCGGTAGCAGCATTCCTGCTTGCAGCGAGTTTGGTGACGGCGAGTGCACAGATGTCGACAGGCATGTCGGCAAGCAAGGCGCCTGGGGTCGGTCCTGGCGGCTCAATAAGCGTGCCTGATGTCGATTATCGCAAGGATTGGGCATTTCTTGGGACTTTCTCCGTGCAGGGCGAGGATGGTGCGGGCGATCTTCACACCGTCTACACGCAGCCGGAAACGGTTGTTGCCTATCGTGAAACCGGAAAGTTTCCGGATGGTGCCGTGCTGATCAAGGAGTTGTTCAAGACCGGGACCGACGATCTGACGACAGGGCATGTGAGTTGGGCCACGGATCGGGCAGGCTGGTTCGTGATGGTCAAGGACAGCGCGAACAGCTTTCCTGACAACCCGCTTTGGGGCGATGGTTGGGGTTGGGCATTCTTCGGTGCGGACGACCCGGCGACGACAACGACGGCGGACTACAAGGCCGAGTGCCTCGAATGTCACGAGCCGGTCCGTGATACCGACTTGTCCTATGTGCAGGGCTACCCGGTTCTTCGGGGCCGATAAAACAATGCTTTCGATCTTGATCCGGCAGTTGGGAAGGGCGTGCTCGGCGTCAATTCCCGGCTGCTTGGACTTGGTTTTGCCTTCCAAGCGACCATGTGAGCCGGATTTTTCATCCGTTGACCATCAGCGGTTCCAATCTGAAACCATCCGCTGACAGCAAAGCGAAATGATCTTCCGGTATAGGCGACCAGTTTTGCTGAGCGCCGTCCAACGGTTCGGAGGCAATGGCCCGGCCTTTTTGGTCAAGGGCGCCCGATACATAAAGCGTCGGACTGTGCTGGTCGCAGGAGTGACGAAAGCCGTAGAGACTTTGCCCATCGGACAGGACACAGGTAATCCGGTTAGGTTTGCCAATTCCGCCCTGTGCCGATCGGATCATCGACATGACGGTCTCGCAAGCCTTCTTCGGATTGCCGGAAAGTCCGTTGGCCAAGAGGAGCAGGAACAGTAGCTCCGAATCCGTTGTCCCCCGCCTTGCATGATAAAGATCGTCGGGCAGCGTCGCTTCCAACGGCCGGCGGATATGATTGAAGTTGGGGACCTGACCGTTGTGCATGAATGACCAGCGGCCATGGGTAAAGGGATGACAATTGGCTCTTGATGTTCCGCCAACCGTCGATGCGCGCACATGGGCTAGAAAAATCGACGAGCGCACCATCCTGCAAATGCTGATCAGATTACCGTCAGACCAGGCGGGCAGAACGTCTCGATATTGTCCCGGTTCGTTTTCTTGTCCGTACCAGGCGATGCCGAATCCATCGCCGTTGACGGCGAGCTTCGCTTCCGTTGCGCCATGGCTCTGTTCAAGGAGCGAATGGCGGGGTGTTACGATGATGTTCTCGAGGGGTATTTCCGGTCCCATATAGGCGGCAAGGCGACACATGGGCGAAGATTAGACCTCCTCGGGCGCATCGTGACGGTTTTCAATGCGCTGATACATCTCCCGGATATGATCGCTTGCCGTCTTTTCGAAGAGGAACGGAATGAAGGCATGGGTGAGGGCGGCCCCCCCGGCGAGAAAGAGCTTGCCGGCAAACCACAGGGCAAAGCCCATATGCTCGAGATAAGTTTCGCCAACACTTGCGGGATGGCTTTTGAAAGCATCCAGGAACGTACCGCGCATCGCTGTTGCTGAAAGGGTCTTCATCGCGTCATCTCCTTCATCGGCTTTCACCAGTTTACCCGGCATGACGGAGATGAAATCCCAAAATTCCTTTTATATGACCCTAGATTGGGATAATATCCCAGAGATCATGGAAAAAATAGATGAATTTGACCGAAAGATCCTCCGTGCCCTGCAGCGGGATGCGTCGATCAGTGTGGAGGCGTTGGCTGAAAAGGCCGGTCTTTCGCGCAATGCCTGCTGGCGCCGCGTCAAGCAGATGGAGGAAAGTGGTGTCATCCAAAAAAGGGTGGCCCTGGCCGACCCGGCAGCCCTCGATCTGGATCTGTCCGTGTTCGTGCTGATCCGGACAAGCAATCATGATACGACATGGGTCGACAAGTTCAGCAAGGCCGTGCGCACCATGCCGGAGATTGTCGGGGCGCACCGCATGAGCGGCGATCTCGACTATGTCCTCCGTGTGCGTGTTGCCAGCGTCAAGGACTATGACCGGTTCTATCAAAGATTGATCAGCCGCGTGCCGATTTCCGATATTTCCGCGAGTTTCGTGATGGATGACATCAAAGATACGACCGAACTCCCGGTTTGATATCAATTTTTCCGTGAAGAAAGCGGGAGCGTCAGGGCGAGCAGGGTTCCGGCAGCGGCCAGCGCCGCCATGGCAAAGAAGGCCTGGCCCTGGACGTTGCCGTAGAGCCAGCCGGAAAGCGGCGTCATTAGGCCGAAGAGGGGGGCAAGGCCGATGGCAGAGTAGAAACCCTGGGCGCTCGCCTGCAAGGCTGGCGGCGTTGTTGCCCTTAGATAATCAAGGGTCGCAAGATAGGTGAGGGCGAAGCTTCCGGCATGCAAGGCTTGGGTGATGACCAGGAGCGGTAGGTCCGACCAGAGCCCGTTCAAGAGCCAGCGGATAACGGCGAGGATGCCGGCCGTCATGATCAAATGTCGGTTGCTGATGCGGCCGATCAGCTTTGTGCCCCACATGAAAAGCAAGACTTCGGCGATCACCCCTTCCGCCCAAAGCCAGCCGATCGTGGCTTCGCTATGCCCGGCGGCACGCCAGTGAATGGTGCCGAATCCGTAGAAGACGGCATGGCTGACTTGGACCAAGCCTGATGCGATCACCACTTGCCAAAGCTCCAGCCTGCGAAACAGGGTGCTTAGCTGCAGGCCATCGGTGCTTGACGGGACCTGGTCGACCTTCGGCATGGTGATGCAGGCGACCAGCGTCAAAAAGGTCATGCCGACGATCATGGGAAAGACGATCGAGGCATCGAAGACCTCAAGAGCGTAGCCGGCCCCGATCGATACCAGAATGAACGTGATCGACCCCCAAAGACGAACGCGTCCATAGCTGATCTCGAACCGGGCAGTCTGATTGAGGCTGATGGCCTCGCCCAGTGGCAGGATCGAAGCCCAGGTGGCGCCGGTCAGTAGGCTTAGCAGCATGAACAGCCAAAACTCGCTCACCAGTGCAAAGCCGACAAGGCCAAGCAGCGTAAGCGCTGTCAGCCAGATCATCATGGTGCGGCGCATGCCCAGGCGATCGGCGAGGTAGGGTATGAGGAGGCTGGTGACGATGCGCGGCCAGAATGAAGCCCCGATGATCAGGCCAATCTCGGAAGGGTTCAGGCCTCTGAACTCAAGCCAGAGTGGCCAGTAGGGGAGAAAGACGCCGATCGAGGCAAAGATGGCTGCGTAGAAAAAGGCAAGGCGAAGGGAGGTGCTCGCGGCGATCGAGATCATGGCTCATGTGACCGATAAACGGTGACCAAGCCAAGCTTTTTTGGTGAAGATTGCGGCTGGAAGCTCAAGAAGGACGTTCAAGACTTGGATGACTGCACCGACGGTAGCAGGTGGCTGTTGCCGGGGCCGATCAGGCGCTGGCCGGAATCGACCAGCAGCACTTCCCCTGTGACATGGGGTGCATTGAGCAGGTAGCGAACGGCATGAACAATGTCGCCGGGGCCTAGACCCTCGCCGAGCGGCATGGATTGCTGGCGCGCTCGATGTGCGTCTTCTGTTTGCAGCGAGCTTGCGAGGACATAGCCCGGCGCGATGCCATTGACCCTGATGCGTGGGGCAAGCTCAAAGGCGGCAAGCCTGGTCGCACCCTCCAGTCCGATCTTGGCGACCGCATAGCTGAAGAAGCGCGGCGATGGTGCCGCCATCTGCTGATCAAGCATGTTGATGATCGAAGCCTCCACCGGCAGATCGTCCTGGTCGGCAAAGGCCTGCATCAGGAAAACGGGCGAGGTGAGATTGGTGTCGGTCAGCTTTCTCCAGCTATCCGGGGTCATCGAGTCCAGACTGTCCCGTTCCATGAGGCTCGCATTGTTGATCAGCAAGCTCACCGGTCCTAATGCGCGGCCCACATCCTTGAGGAGGGAAAAGGGGCGATCGGCATCGGCGAGGTCCCCTGCAACAGCGAAGGCACGTCTCCCCATGGCTTCGATCTCGGCCTGAAGGCCAAGTGCTTCATTGGCCGATTTGTTGTAGTGCAGCGCCAGATCCCAGCCGTCTTCGGCCAGCGCCAGAGCGATCGCGCGGCCGATGCGTTTTCCGGCTCCGGTGACGAGAGCAACGGGTGATAGGGCGGCAGTCATCATCGGTTTTCTCTTGAACATGTTGCTGGCGAATGATCGAAGGCCAGGCGTCGACGCAGCCTTTGGTGCGGCTCATCAATCTCCGGCACCAAGGGGAGGTTGGCAAGTCAAGATCGAAGGATTGCAGATGTGCTCCTTTGGGTTTTGCAAAAGCGGGGGAGTAACATTTTTTGGTTGAAAACAAATCTGTCGGACCGTGACAAGATTTTGCCGCATTCTCGTATGGCCACCGGGAAATCCGGGCGACACAATCGCGGTGAAGATCAATCATAGCAAGCTCGGTCATAGGAGAGCAGATCATGGCGTCAGTGCAAACGGAAGGGCGGCGGCGTGGTGGCCGGGATGCACGCCGGGCGGTTCGGGCAAAGCCGCTGGCGCTTGCCGATCGCCCGGTCTGGCCGGGCCTGGAGGGCGGGCGCTATCAGCCGCTTAGTGATACCGATATTGCCAAGATTCACAGTGCTGCTCTCGATACGCTGGAGCAGGTAGGTTTTGCCGACGCCATCCCGTCCTGTATCGAGATGACCACGGCCAAAGGGGCCTTTATCAACGATCACGGCAGGCTCTGCTTTCCGCGCGCCATGGTCGAGGACACGATCGCCAAGGCGGCCCGGCATTTTCCGATCTACGGCCAGGATCCGAAACATGATATGGAGCCTTATGGCAAGCGTATCTATTTCGGAACGGCGGGCGCTGCCGTACATATGGTCGATCCCGCAACGGGCGCCTATCGGGAATCGACCCTCGACGATCTCTATGACATCGCCCGCGTCGTCGACAGCCTGGACAATATCCACTTTTTCCAGCGCTCGATCGTCGCCCGGGATCTGACCGATCCAAGGGATCTCGATCTCAACACTTGCTATGCTGCAGTTTCCGGCACGACCAAACATGTGGGAACGTCCTTCACCGAGCCCGAGTTCGTCGATGAAGCGCTTGAGATGCTGCATATGATTGCGGGCTCCGAGGAAAAATGGCGAGAGCGACCGTTCGTGTCCATGTCGAGCTGCTTTGTCGTGCCGCCGATGAAATTCGCAACCGACGCCTGCCGATGCCTCGAGGCTGGCGTACGTGGTGGCATGCCGGTGCTGCTGCTGGCTGCGGGGCAGGCGGGGGCGACCAGTCCTGCTTCGTTGGTCGGCGCCGTTGTGCAGGAAGTTGCGGAAGTCTTGGGCGGCCTCGTTTATGTGAACTGCATCAAACCGGGAGCGCCCGCGATCTTTGGGCCCTGGCCGTTTGTATCGGATCTGCGCACCGGTGCCATGTCAGGCGGTAGCGGCGAGCAGGCGCTGCTGATGGCTGCCTGTGCTCAGATGGCGCATTTTTATGACCTCACCGGCGGCGTTTGCGCAGGGATGAGTGACAGTAAGGTGCCGGATGCCCAGGCGGGTTACGAAAAGGGCTACAACTACGCGCTGGTGGCCAACGCCGGCGCCAACCTGATTTACGAATGCGCCGGCATGCATGCGAGTCTGCTGGGCTTTTGCCTCGAGAGCCTGGTGATCGACAACGATGCGCTCGGCGCTACGCTGCGCACGGTTCGTGGCCTGGAGATCTCTGACGAGGCGCTTTCGCTTGATGTGATCAGGGACGCCTGCATCGGCGGTCCGGGGCATTTCCTTGGGTCCGAGCAGACGCTCAGCCTGATGGAAAACGCCTACGTGTATCCCAAGGTAGGTGATCGCACGAGCCCGAAGGAATGGGAGGAGCTGGGCTCGACCGATGTGGTGCAAAAGGCGACCGTGCGTACGCGCGAGGTCCTGGAAAGCCACTTCCCCAGCCATATCGATCCGGCCGTGGATCAGGCCATCCGTGAGCGCTTCGATATCAAGCTTCCCGAAGCAAAGATGCGCTCGCGGGAAAATTGATCTGGCTCACCGTCTCTAAGAGATGGCGGCGATCTGGACTTTTGATCGAGGCTGAGCTTCAACGCATAGTGCCATTTGGGTTTGCTGACGGAGCTTTCCTTTGACGTCGATCGACGCCTTGCCAAAACTGATCGGGCATCGCGGTGCCGCCGCCACGGCGCCGGAAAATACGCTGGCCAGCCTTCGCCAGGCCCATGCGGAAGGGGCGTCATGGGTCGAGTTCGATGTCAAGCTGACGGCGGATGGTGTTCCGATACTGATGCATGATGACCGCCTTGGCCGGACCACCAACGGGCGTGGCAGGGTTGCGAAAGTCGGGAGTGACGATCTCGCCAAGCTGGATGCTGGAGGATGGTTCGGCCCGGACTTTGCCGGTGAACCTGTGCCGACTTTAAAGGCGGCCCTCGAACTCTGTGCCGATCTGGGTCTTGGCATCAACGTCGAACTGAAACCTTGTCCCGACCGGTCGGCGGAAACAGCGAAGAAGACCTTGGCGATGGTTAAAGAGATGTGGCCGGACAATCTGCCGCAGCCGCTTTATTCCAGCTTCGATCGGCCCTCTTTGTTGACGATCAAGGCACTTGAGCCGGCTGCGAAATGCGGCTTTCTATGCACCCGCGTGCCGCGGCATTGGTTCGATCGCATGAGGGATCTCGGCTGCTGCACACTGAATGTCAGCAACCGCTGGATCAGGCAAAGGCACATCGATGCAGCTACGGCGCGGGAAGTGCCTGTTCTGGTCTACACGGTCAACGATCCGCTACGGGCCAAGTTCCTAATAGATGCAGGTGTTACGTCGGTTTTTACAGATCGTGTCAAGGCCGTTTCCGCCGCTCTCGAGCTGCGTGCGGACGCTGCATAAAATTTTATCGATGCCGGATCCTGGGCCTCTTCGGGCTTGACACGGAAGGCCCGCTCGATTACCTGCATGGTCACTGCTTCATGCGGGTGTAGCTCAGTTGGTTAGAGCGCTGGCCTGTCACGCCAGAGGCCGCGGGTTCAAGTCCCGTCACTCGCGCCATTTCATTCAATAGCTTGTCATTTTCGGCGAATCCTCCTTAGACATTTTTGTCCGGTTTTCGCTCCATCTCGACCTCCGCCAGTTTTCGCTTATGCCGCCTTCCGGCATAATACTGGACCATGCGCCTGGGCCGGTCGGTGATCGATGTAACCTCTTCTCCGCTGCAACCGGCCTCCAGGAGGCGGATGATTGCGCTACGCGTAAGGCCATGAAGCGGTGGATTGGGAACGATACCAAGCCGCTCGCACTCTTTCTTGATGCCGTGCGATAGACTGTCCTTGTTCATCTGCTTGCCCCGCGCTGTCGGGATCAGCATCAAACTCGCCGTCGGCATCGACCGATTTAATTCTGCTTGTAGCTCCGTGTGAATGGGTATGGAAGTCTGACCTTCAGTCTTGCTGATGTCGGTCTCTATCCACCCATTCTTCACGTTAGCCTTGGACAAGCGGATCAGATTGCCTCGTCGCAGGCCGGTGAAAAGAGCAACCGTCACGGCCCGGCGCCAAACTGGCTTCGCCTCTGCAAGAAATCGTGAGATCTGATCGTCAGTCCACGCTTCATGCTGATTGGCCTTATACCTCCTGTCTTTGCTTCACGGCTATGTGGCATCTGCATCGCCGGAGAGCGGGTCGAAGGAGGAGCGCACAGCGGCCATGGCGGGCCAGGCAGAGGCTGGCAATGTGATCCTGGTGCGCGACTCCTGGAATGAAGACTTCGTTGATGGGCAAAGTCGACCTCGATATTGCAGCATGGGGACCGGAACTATGACACTCACGCAAATCCGATTCGCCGATGGCGGCACCTGCTCGATCAATGGCAGTAATGTTCACCTGCAGGCCGGTGGAAGCATGGCGTCGCCTAGTGCTCCGGACTGAATGTCTGGTTTACGCCTCGCGACGTTCGCCTTCACGCTCTCAACGGCCGTGGTTGAGCGGCGGCTACATGGAATTCCCCCTCGACGCCAACACGCCCCAGGAGCTCGCGCGGGCGCTCACAACCATCGCCGAAAATTTGGATCACGGCCCGAAATTATAGCCGGCCTAGACTCCGCGCTGTACACCCAGGAATAGCCGCCAGGGAGGAGGATCGAAGGTGGGTAATCCAACGGCGATCGAGTGCGAGCCCTCCTACGGCTCTCATAGGCGGGTTTCTTTGCCGCGGCTAAATGCCAGGGCTGGGCCAAGAGAAAACATTCATTGCATGTGGTTTCATTATTACGCTGAAAGGTACAAATCGGGGGAACGCAACATCCTCTGTGCACTTTTTGTTATTAGGGGTTGCCTTTGAGCTTTCGATGCGCTGCGTTGAGGCCGTGCGAGGGCACATCCCCTGCTCACATGATCTGCAGAAGCTCGCCTTAACTAATCATCCAGACGTCGTATTAGCCCGCTTCGAACTTTGCGTTTCGAAATCCAGGGGGCGAGAACGACTAGGGCCGTAAGACTGAAGATTAAAAGGGCGATCGGGTCCGAGAGGAATTCCAGATAGCTGCCTCTTGCACTGATCAAGCCTTGCCTCAGCTTGCCTTCGAAGGTGCTGCCCAATGCCATGCCGATCACGATGGGGGCGACCGGGTATTTGGCGAAGCGAAGGGCGACCCCGGCGACGCCTGCGATGGCGCAAATGATAACGTCAACGCTATTACCGCGGACAACGAACGCACCGACTAGGGAGAACATGAGGATCATACCCATCAAGACCGGTTCGGGCATGCTGAGGATGCGAGCGAAGACGCGAGCGCCCATGGCGCCGAGTACAAACATGAGGAAATTGGCGACCAGGATCACGAGGAAGGTGCCGGTCAGGATATGCGGGTTGTTGTTGGCAAGATCGAAGCCGGGGGTCAGGCCCTGGATGGTGAGGACGCCGAGCAGGACCACCGTTCCGCCGTCCCCCGGGATACCAAGCGCCAGAGTCGGAATCAGTGCGCCACCCGTGACCGCGTTGTTGGATGCTTCGGAGGCGATCAGCCCGTCCGGCTCGCCCTTGCCGAAATTTTTCGCGCGCGGCGAGGTTCGGCGGAGTTCCGAATAGCTTACGAAGGTTGCAGCGGTCGCGCCGGTGCCGGGAAGGATGCCAATGAAGGTGCCGATAGCGGACGAGCGTATGAATTGCGGGATCCGCAGCCTGATTTCGGGCCAAGCCGGCAGGCGAAAGCCGATATTGGTTACCTCTGGCGGCTTGGCGGCGAAATAATAGGCGGCGCGATAGAAGACTTCGCTAAGGGCGAAGAGACCGATCAGGACGGGGATCAGTGAAAGCCCACCTAATAATGCGGGCTGACCGAAGTCGAAGCGGGTATAGCCGGTGAGATCGTCGGGTCCGATGGTGGTCAGCCAAAGCCCGATCATGCCCGCCAGGAGTCCCTTGATCGTGCTGCCGGTCGATACCCAGGCAATGCAGGTCAGGGCGAAGACAATGATGGCGAAGATCGCAGCCGGGCCGAAGGCGACCGAAACTTTGGCCAGGAGCGGTGCCGCGGCGATCAGGACGACCAGCGAGAAGAGACCGCCGATCAAGGAGGCGAGGGTAGCCCAACCGATCGCCAGATCGGCTTGCCCCCCTTTTGCCATCGGATACCCGTCCAGCACGGTCGCGGCTGATTGCGGGGTACCGGGCGTGTTGATCAGGATGGCCGAAATCGAGCCGCCATAAACCGAGGTGACATAGATGCCCAGGAAAAGCGCGATCGAGCTTTCCGTCGACATGCCGAAGGTGAAGGGAAGCGCAACGATCAGCGCCGCAACAGTCCCCATGCCCGGCAACGCGCCCGCGACGGTACCCCAGACGCAGCCGATCACCAAAGCGACCAGCACGGGAAAGCTGGCGAATTGTCCGATGGCGAGGCCGATCTGTTCCATTTACTGCCCTTAGATTTGAAAAAACCAAGGCGAGCGCGGCAACAGAAGCTCGAACCCGAACGTGAATAGCGCCCAGATGATCATTGGCGCTGCGATACTGATGACGAAAAGCGGGAACGGCCGCCGGTATTGGAATGCCCAGCAAAAAAGTGCGAGCCCAGGGATCGTCGCGAAGACGAAGCCGATACGGGTCATGGCATAGGCGGTGCTGACGGAAATTATGACCACCCAGGCCATCTGACCCCACTTCAGATCGCAGCCCGGCTCCGCCTTGCTCTTGAGAGCGCTGACGAGCGCTGCTGCCGCAAGCAGAGTCCAGGCGATGAGGAAGAGGCGAGGCGCGAAAGCCGGACCGACATCGCCGCCGAAGGTGGGCACATCGAAGTCATCGCCGAAGGTCATGGCAAACAGGCCGGCGCCTGCACAAAGCAACAGGGCGGAAACCGCGATGTCGAGGATCCTTGTCATCCGGCAACGCCTCCCGGGCTGCCTCGGGGCCCCAAGGCAATCGCTATTTGATCAAGCCGGCCTCTTTCAAGAGCTCGCCATTCAGCTCGAACGCCTGGCGGAAGAACGCCCCGAATTCGTCGGTGTCCATATAGCGGATCAGGCGATTGGCACCTGCCATGTTTTCTTTGAAACTCTCGGTCTCCACAACTTTGGCACAAGCACCTGCAAGCCTATCGATGACGTCTGAAGGTGTCCCGGCCTGCGCAAAGAAACCAAACCAAACCGACACATCGATGTCATGCCCAAGCTCGGCCATAGTCGGCACATCAGGATGCTCCTCCGAGCGCTGATCGGCCATGATTGCGAGGGCTCGCCATCCAAACTTGCTGTTGAAGTCGGCGAACCAGGAAGTCGCATCCGCCCGGCCGCCGTTGATCTCCGTTGCAATGTCACCGCCGCCCTTGGTCGGGAGATATTGCGTGGTGACGCCGAGCATCTTGTCGAGCGTCAGCTGCGCCACATGCGCGATAGAGCCCGGCCCGGCACCTGCAAAGCGAATGCCGTCGCTGTTGGCCGCTGCGACATAATCCTCGATCGTCTGGATCGGGCTGTCTTCGGCGACCACGAGATAGTAAGGGCCCTGGCTGACCATACAGATCGGCGCCCAGCTGTCGGCATTGTAGCTGGTCTTTTTGAGATGCGGCT
The DNA here is from genome assembly GCA_965204405.1 of Geminicoccaceae bacterium. GTDB lineage: Bacteria > Pseudomonadota > Alphaproteobacteria > Geminicoccales > Geminicoccaceae > JANQPX01. The sequence continues at coordinate 504,775 of CBDBEN010000004.1, read as the reverse complement.
GCGTGGTCATGGTGCCGACCGGGATGAAGCCGAGATTGTAGCCATCGGCCGCGGCCTGGCTGAGCTGGGTCGCACCGACCGTGCCGCCTGCCCCCTCGACATTGCTGACGATGATGTTCTGACCCAGGATCTCCTCGAGCTCGACCGCGAAGAAACGGGCTGGCACGTCGGTGCCGCCGCCGGCACCGAAGGGTACGAGGATGTTGACGCCACGTTCCGGGTAGTCCGCGAACGCGGCACCGGTGCTGAGCAGAAGGCTCGCAGCTGCGAAAAGTGGCATGAAGCGTTTCATGATGGTCCTCCCTGGAATGGACTTAAACTCGTCGACGTGATGGGCAGGTTCAGGTACGCGCCGTTCGCACCAAGGCTGGTTCACGCGGCTTCGGCGTCTTTTCGGCTATTTTGGTCATCAAATCCTCTTTGACATGCCCGTAGTCGGGATTGTCCCAGAGGTTGACCCATTGGCGCGGATCGTCCTGCAGACTGTAGAGTTCACCTTCAGTACCTTGGTAATAGTTGGTCTTGTCATAGGCCGTGCAGACAAAGCCCGAGCGATGGTAGATAGTCTTCATACGGATCTCGATGCCGTTCTTCTCGGCATCCCACTGACAAAACACCGTATCTCGCTCGGGCGCGTTTTTCGAAGGAAGCTCGCCGCCTTCGATCCAGGCTGGGGATGGCAGGCCAGCAATGCCGGTGAAGGTCGGCGCCAGATCGACCTGACCCACCGGATCGTCAATGACGACGCCTCCCTCGATGCCCGCCGACGGGGCAGGCCGCCAGATCAATGGGATGCGCATCAGCCCGTCCACATGGAAGGGCCCTTTGAACATCAGGCCGAAATCGCCTTGTGTGGTACCGTGATCGGTCGAGAAGACGATGTCGACGTCGTCATCCCAGCCCCGATCCCGGACATAGGCAAGGATGCGGCCCATGGCCTCGTCCACCAGCTCGTTTTGGACATGAACCATGGCGTTGATTTCGCGCACATTGTCGTCGGTCATGGTCGACGGCACGAAATCATCGGGAGTTTCTTCGGCGATGTCGGCTTTGCCCAGATAGAAATCCAGCCAGTGCTTGGGCTTTTGCGCCAGGACCTTCTGAATATTCTCGGGGCTGCCGGGGTGCCCCGAGGGCAGGTCCAAGTGACGCCAGTTCACGCGATCTTTTTCGGCAATAGGCGGATCGAAGGGATGGTGGGGATCGGGAAAGCTGACCCAAAGGAACCAGTCATCCTCTTGCCCCAAGGATCGCAGCCAGTCGATCGACCGGTCAGCCACCCAGTCGGTGTGATAGAATTCCTTCGGGCAGTCGTTGAAGTGCACCTGAATGGCGCCGGTATCACCGCCTTTTTGGTTGTTAGGGCCGAATTTGGGGCCGACCGGCGGATAGAAGCACTCGACATAGTCATTGTGATTGTCGATCAGCCAGCGATTGTAATGCATCATGCAGCGATAGGGGATGCCGCTATGGGCGGCGAGCGACAGAAACTCGAAGCCGCGATAGGGGCCGGTATCACCGCGATCTGCCGCCGATGCCTCCCAGCTGTCATGGTCCGTCATCGGCTGCCAGTGAGCTTTGCCGATCAACGCCGTCCGATAGTTGCCCTTTTCACGCAGATAACGGGCAATGCAGGGATCGTCTTCCGGCAGGGAATACCCGTTTCGATAAACCCCATGCGTCGAAACATGCTGCCCGGTAATGATCGTCGAACGCGCAGGCATGCAGGTGACGTTCTGATTATAGGCGCGCGCGTAGCGGATGCCGGTCGCAGCCAGGCGGTCGACGACGGGGGTTCTGGCAATCCGGCCACCATAGCAGCCAAGCCCGTCATAGCGCTGCTCGTCCGTTGTTATAAAGAGGATTTTTCGTCCCAACGCCGACATTCCCGATTTTTTGCATCCGGATGCAAAAAAGCATATATGAGGATGGAGAGTCAAGAAAATCCGGATCATCCGGACCGGATAGGAAGGCAGACCATGCGCGAAAAACGAGCAACATCTTACGATGTGGCCAAACTTGCCGGCGTGAGCCAGTCGGCGGTATCCCGAACCTTCTCACCCACCGGAAGCGTTTCACGAAAGACCCGGGAAAAGGTTCTGGCCGCGGCTCAGACGCTAGCGTTCGCCCCCAATCCCATCGCGCAGTCGCTCAGCATCGGACGCAGTCAACTCGTCGGTCTGGTGGTCACGCAATATGCCCAGCAAACTTATCCTATAGCGCTGAAGTCAGCCGTCGACGTGATGGCCGAGACCAGTGACTCCATTCTGCTGCAGATCGTGGATTCGTCGGACCGCGGCGATCAGGCCATCGCGCAGTTATTATCGAAACGGGTCGACATGATCATCTGCACCGCGGGGCTGACGGTTGCGGCGGCAGAGCAATGCAATGACGCCGGCGTTCCCCTGGTTCTGATCAATCGCCGGTTGAAGGTTCCAGGCGTCGACCATGTGAGCTCGCCGCATGCCGCTGTCATGGAAGAGGTCGTTGATATGATCGTCGCGTCCGGCGCCGAACACACGGTGTTTCTGGACGGCCTCAAAGAGAGCTGGGTCACGGCCGAACGCCGCCGCGGCTATATTCAGGCGTGCAAGCGTGCAGGCTTACCGACGCCTAAGATCGTCCCTGGCTGTTTCGACTATGACGGTGGGTTTCGTGCGGTGATGCAGATGAGCGAGCAACTGAGCGACATCGACGCCATCGTGTCGGCGAACGATCATATGGCTATCGGCGCCATTGATGCCCTGGTCTACGAATTTGGGCTTTCCATCCCCGAGGATTTGCAGATCGTCGGCCATGACGACACGCTGACCGCGAGCCTTCGACCTTATCAATTAACATCCATCAAGCAGGACATGCGGAGGATGCTCCTCCAAGCCATCGAGCTTGCTTATGCTCGCCTGAAGGAGCCGACGCGCCCGGAAGAAGACCTGGTGGTGAACAACACACTCGTTCATCGCCAGACAACGCGGACGGGCAAGAAACGTCAGGCCGGGGCAGAGCTTTGAGCCAAGGCGCGATTTCATGCCCCTTCGACCATCAGGTGGTCTGGCTGGATCGTTGCGAAAGCTTTGTCGGAACCGATCGGCCCGAAATCGGCGATGATGGCGAGGCGCCGAAGCGGCGTATTCGCCTGCAACCATTCGGCATGGGCCGCGTCGCCGTGACCAACGCCGCCTTTTCCGCCTTTGTCGCAGATACGGGCTACAGGACGGATGCCGAGCGCTTCGGTTGGTCCTACATATTCCGCGGTCTGCTCGAAGAAGAGGACAGCCCCTCGCCTGAAGAGGCTCGCGATCGAGGGCGCCTCCTGGCGTGCGCCTTTAGGACCAGGATCGTCCTTCGAAGATCACCCCTGTCATCCCGTCACTCATATCTCCGGCAGGGATGCGGCGGCCTATGCAGCCTGGGCCGGCGGCCGTCTGCCCACCGAGGCGGAATGGGAACACGCCGCCCGAGGCGGACTTGCCGATCCGCGCCATCCCCGGGGCGATGCCGAGCCTGACGACCAGACGAGTTTTGGTTCGTAATTGACGCCCCTTCGTGTGTTCAGGATAGTAGATACAACCAGAAAAAATGTCGGAGGCGGCAAGCGAAATGACGAACCTGGCACTGACGTTTCGCATTCTCACGAGGACAGCGGGTCTAATAGTTGGTGTGGCGCTCGCAATATTCGCCGCTACCACACCTGCAATGCCTGCAGACGGCAAGCGGGTAGCACTGATCATCGGTAATGCCGACTATCAAGGACTGATACCGCTTCCCAACTCTTTGAACGATGCCGATGATATGGCGAAAAAGCTGCAGGGGCTGGGCTTCAGCAAAGACAATATTCTCCTTGTGAAGAATGCGAGCTTAGCTGAAATGGACAGCGCTATTGAACGCTTTCAAGCGATGCTCGAGCCTGGAGGTGTCAGTCTGTTCTACTATTCGGGGCATGGCGTGCAGTTCCAACAGAGCAACTATTTGGTTCCTATCGGTAACGATATTTCAAACACGAGCGATGCCGCAGGTCGCAGTCTGTTGATCGATGATCTGATTAGCAAGATTCAGACAAAAAAACAGAAATTCAACCTTATATTCTTGGATGCCTGTAATGAAACCGGCCTCGAAGACACCGGGCTGGCCCGAATGTCCTCCCCGCTGGGTACCTATATCAGCTACGCTGCCCAGCCTGGCAATCTCGCCAGTGCCGGCTATGATCGGAACTCGGTTTTCACTCAAGAACTCCTGAAATCGATCGACAACAAAGGCCTGACGCTTTCGGAGATCTTTCAGCGCACGCGTACGGGCGTCGCGCATATTTCCCGGGAGAGTCAGATACCGTCATCTTTTGATCAGCTGACGGAGCCATTCTATTTTCTTCACCCAAGTTCAGCGCCAACGGGGCGCACCATCGTTGCGAATGCGGAGGATCCAAGGCAATTCGAGGAATGGAATGAGTTCGAGGCATTTAGCGACTGCGACTTTTGTCCTGAAATGATCGCGTTGCCGGCCGGCCGCTTTCGCATGGGATCCGATGATGATCGGCGGTCGAGCCCGGTACGGGAAGTTGAAATCAAGAATCCTTTTGCCATTGGCAAATACGAAGTCACGATGGCTGAATGGCGCGTATGTGTTGATGATGGCGGCTGCACGAACAATCCGGTCAGCCTCGAAGGCAACATGCCGGTGACAGGCTTGAGTTATGATCAAATCAAAGCCTATACACGATGGCTCTCGCGCAAGGCCAACAAGATCTATCGTCTGCCGACCGAAGCCGAATGGGAATATGCAGCGCGTGCCGGCAGCTCCTCAAGATACTGGTGGGGGAACGATGCGGATGGCGGACGCGGCAACTTTGGCAGCAGGGGGCCTGTAGCCGTTGACGCCTTTGCATCAAATGACTTCGGCCTCTTCAATGTTCTCGGAAACGTTTGGGAATGGGTCGAGGATTGCTTTGAGGAAGGCTATGAGGATGCGCCGCTCGATGGCACAGCCCATAATGTTGCTCGCTGCAATGAGGCGCCTGTCCGGGGAGGCGGCTGGACGCGCGGTATCAAGAACGCGACGACCAGTAAACGCGGCTATTCGCCAGTCCATGCTGCCTATGAAGATTTTGGCTTTCGTGTTGCCAGGGTGATCATCAAGGAGTGATGTCATTCGTCCTGGATGTTGACCTGCTCCATCCAGCGCCTGTCTTCGGCAACTAAAGGGTGTGCAACTTCACTGCTCTTGGCATACCGACTTGTTATTAAGCTTCAGTTTGCGGTGCGCTTGCAATCAATTTCATTGGTCTCCCACGATTGAGCCTGGATCGCTGATTGGCTTATCGGCATGATTCAGTTCTCGTCCAGGCAACTGATTATCAATCATAGATTCAATGATCGATGTGTTTGAAAACAGCTAAAAAGAGAAAAAATCGATCTTGAATTTAACAAAATTTAGCAATAATATATAAGAAATATATACTCCTGATATATTTGGAGTTGAATTATGGAGCGCCTTTATCCTTTTGAGAAAGCTTGCAGCTTTGTAGTTATCGTAATTGGCGGTGTACTTTTAGGTTTGCCTAGTCCAGGGGTCGGTCAGGTGACTGATCCTGGAATTGTTGAGCAAAGAGTGGCGCCGAAGATTGAACCTAGAAGCCGGCTGCCAGACCTCAGGATCGAGCGTGAGGCCGCCCAGGAGCCGCCTGCCGGCGCCGAGGCTGAAACATTTGTTCTTTCCGCTGTCATTTTGGAAGGCAATACTACATTTTCCGAAGCCGAGCTCGCCTCGGTTTGGCGTTCCGACCTTGGAAGCGAGATCCCCGTTTCCAAGATCTGGGTCTACCGTGCACAGATCACGGCTCTATACCGTGATGCCGGTTACATACTTTCACAAGCGGTGGTACCGCGGCAGAGTATCGAAGGCGGCAGGGTTCGGCTTGAGATTATCGAAGGTTATGTCGATCGGGTCATCATCGATCCGGATGACATGAGCGGCTTCGATCGGCAATTCAAGCCCAAGATTGAGAAGATCACGTCCGATGACAATCGACCGTTGCGGGCGGATATCCTTGAGCGCTACATGCTGCTTCTCAACGATCTCGCGGGGGTTAGCGCGCAGTCCATCCTGCGCCCGTCGCCGATCAATCCCGGTGCGTCGGAGCTGGTGGTGTTTGTCGATGAGCGCAAGGTTGCAGGCTCGATTGCACTCGATAGCTATGGCTCGGACTTTCTTGGTCCCTACGAGGTGGGCGCTGCACTCGTTGCCAACAATCTCTACGGTCTCTACGACTCGACCGAAATTCGGGGCCTTGCCGCGATCGAGGTCGACGAACTGCAATTTGCATCGGTTACTCACAATGTGCCGCTGAGTAGTGAAGGCACTATTCTTTCGATCGGCGGCGCCTTCACCCACACCGAGCCTGATCTCTCGACCGGCAATCCCGAGCAGGAGGGATATTCCTATTCCGGCTCGCTCATCGTCAGCCATCCACTGATCCGGACACGCGACGTCAATCTCTCCGTCGGCGGCGGCTTTAGGGTGCGCAACACGTCGACTGACCTGGAAGGTCAGGAGATCATTGATGACCGCATCCGTGTGCTCTCCCTGATCGGTACCTTCGACTATGTCGATCAGTACCGGGGCATCAACCTCATCGGCGCCGAGTTGTCCCAGGGGCTGGATATTTTTGGCGCTAGAGGTGAGGGCGATCTAGGGGTTTCGAGGGCAGATGGCGAGATCGAATTCACCAAGCTGAAGCTTACGCTATCACGGGAGCAGTTCCTGGCGCGGGGGTGGTCAGTCCTTGGCTCGGTCACCGGTCAGATCGCGTCGGACGGCCTGTTGTCATCGGAAGAGTTCGGCTTCGGCGGCGAGGATTTCGGCCGGGGATATGATGCGTTCGAGATATCCGGGGACCATGGCATCGCCGGCAAGATTCAGATCCAGTATGGCTCATCTGCCGAATTCGACTATGTCGAGAGCTACCAGCTCTACGCGTTCTACGACCACGGCGCGGTCTGGAACAAGGATGCGAATGCCGACGATGAGACGGCATCATCTGCAGGTGTTGGCGCCCTTCTCAATCTGCCTTTCAATGCCAGCGCGAAGTTCGAGATCGGTGTGCCGCTCGATTTTGACCCGGTTGACCCGGATCGCGACAAGGGAGACCCGCGTTTTTCCCTGAGGATAGCCAAGCGTTTTTGACGACCAGCTGATTGGACAAAAATTTAAGACGAGGAACAGCTTCATGAATCGGCAAAGTATATGCCCTGTCTGCTCGCCCGTCGGAAGTCTGGCCTGGATCTTGCGCTCGACGACGGCGTTTACAACCGGGGGCATTGCTATGTCCCTTGGCCTGATGGCGATGCTGTCGGAGGCAAGCGCCAATCCCGAGGGTGGGGTGGTTCAGGCGGGTGAAGCAGAGATAGTGACGGTTTCACCCAATCGCCTGAATATCGTTCAGGGCAGTGATCGGGCGATTATCAACTGGGACCGCTTCAGCATCGAGCAAAACGAGCATACCCATTTCGAGCAGCCGTCGGCCAGCGCTTCGACACTGAATCGCGTAGTCGGAAGAGATCTGTCGACGATCGCCGGGCAATTGACGGCGACCGGCAAGGTTTTCCTGATCAACCCGAATGGTGTCTTGTTCACGGAAACCTCCAGGGTCGACGTCTCCGGCCTGGTCGCCAGCACGTCAGCGATCGAGGACCGGGATTTCATGGCCGGCCGCTATCAATTCAGACCGGGTAGCAACCCGGATGGCTTCGTGATCAACAAAGGACAGATCTCGATCAAGGAGGGCGGTCTTGCTTCGCTGGTAGCTCCCTGGGTCGAGAACAATGGTTATATCGCTGCCCGTTTGGGCAAGGTGGTCATGGCCTCCGGCGATACGTTCACCATCGATCTGAACGGCGACGGCCTTATACAGCTTGCTCTGGCCAGGGCAACCGGCGACAAGCCGGCGCTTATCTCGGATGAGGCTGCCGTCGACCATAGCGGCATCATAGAGGCCGACGGTGGCATGGTTCTATTGACCACTGGCGATGCCCAAGGTGTTGTCGATCAGGTCATCAACATGGACGGCGTGATCCAGGCAGAAACCGTCGCGCGTGAGGGTGGCAAGATCGTGCTGGGTGGCAACGATGCCAAGGTCACCGTTGCCGGAACGCTAGATGCATCCGGCAAGGAGTCGGGGGGCGAGGGCGGTCAGGTTGTAGTTGCGGGTGCTGAAATCCGCCTCGTATCGACCGCCAATATCAACGTGTCTGGCGATGATGGTGGTGGTGAGGTTCTGATTGGTGGCGACTACCAGGGAGCACCGCCTTTACCGGTGTTTAAGCCCGCTGAGTTCACCAAGGTTGCGGCTGGTGCCGCGATCGAAGCCGACGCAATCACAACTGGTAACGGCGGCAAGATCATCGCTTGGGCGGATCAAGCCACATCCTTTCGGGGCAGTGCTTCGGCGACCGGCGGTGCCGTCAGTGGCGATGGCGGGTTGATAGAAACTTCGGGCAAAATCGGCCTCGACGTGCAAGGTGCTGAGATCGATGCATCGGCCGCAAATGGCAAGGCTGGAACCTGGCTCCTGGATCCAACTGATATCGTTATCCGAGATGTTGGAGTAGGCGAAGAGTTCGTTGTTTCCGCTGACGATGCATTGACGGACAGGCCAGGCAATTCGGAAATTCAAGATACATTCTTCTTTCCCAATCAAGAGTTTGCCGATCAAGAAAATGTTGTCGACACTGCTGACATAGAAGCCGCGTTAAATGGAGGTACCGGTGTTCGTGTCGTCACGACAAGTGATGATCAAGAAATGGCAGGAAATATAACAGTGGAAGATGCCGTTCGGAAAACATATGGCGGTGAGGCGTTTCTTGAGCTGTTTGCTGACAACAATATTAATTTGAATGCACCCATCGTCAACGCAACTTCATCTGAAGAAGGCACGCCTGGCGGGGCTCTCAACGTTTTCATGCGAGCGGGGAATGATATTTCAATTCAGGACCAGGGCAATATCGATACTGAGTTCGCCTTCTTGTTCGCTGAGGGAGGAGCAATTTCGCAGTCCGCCTTGGCGCCGAGGCTGACAACATCGGCATTGGAGCTCCTTGCGAGCAACGGTATCGGAAACACGGAGGCGGCCCTTAGAACGAGTGGGCTTGCGCGTGTTGAGGCGACGACAGCTTCCGGGGGAATTTTCATTAATAACACCAATAGCCAGAGCCTGCAGGTAACGGCAACTGGCGTTGCCAACGTGATCGATCCGGGCACCATTGCTTTCATACAATCGCCTGGGAGTGAGACGCCGATCACAACGCCGATATTTGGACAGCGTGACGTGCCAATTTCCGAATTTTCGGTGGCCGACGCAGCTTCTGCAGGTGGCGAGGGAATTGTTCTGTCAACCGATGGCGACCTGATTTTGTCCGCCGATGTTTCAACGCCGGATCAATCGGTTTCGCTGACGTCAGGCGGTCTTATAGCCAGCGATCCGGAGACTGTGATTTCTGGCAGCATCGTAGGATTGAGTGCTGCCACGGGGATTTTGGCATCAACGGAGACATCGGCCGTCGATCTGGAAAACACCGATTCCGGCTCGGTTGTGCTGAGCAACGAGGGAGACCTTGATCTGATTAATTTGAATCAGGTCGCCGGCGGTAACGTCATTCTTGAAACAACAGGAGCCTTTACCGCGACTGGCAGCCCGCTTGCCATCAATCCTCTTGGCAGCATTTCGATCGATGCCGGATCAATCGTCATTGCACCGCCAGCAGAAAGCTTGCAAACGGCCGCTGCACTTGTGGATCTCACAGCTGAAACCGGGATTGATGCGACGGTCGCTACCAACGATCTGACCGTCGCCAACACCGCTTCGGGCGACGTGACGATTAACAATCAATTGGCGGGCACGCTGGATCTGTCGCAGTCCGGAGGTGGCGATGTCGCGGTGGTTGGTGCTGACGATTTGACCATCGACAGCCTCGAGGCACCGGGAAGCACGGTGACAGTCGAGTCCGATGCCAATCTGTTGGTGACGGCACCCTTAGGATCGCCGGACTCCTTGATGGGTGATGTGACGATCACCGCTGCGGGCCAGCTTGCCCTCTTGGGCATCCAATCGAACGGAGATCAGAGCATCCGATCAACGGGCGGCGAGATCGTGCTGGATGGGACTTATATCACCACCGGCAACAGCTTCGTCGCGAACGGTCCGACGCGTCTGGTCAACGGATTGGATCAGCCGGTGGTCGTCGATACCACCTCCGAGGTCGCCGGCATCAATGGCGATATCACATTCAACGACACGTTGGACGGAACCACGGCCAATGGTGAGGACCTCACCCTTCGGGTTGGCGACGGCACTGTCGATTTTGGAACGGCGGTCGGCGGGGCGGTTCCCTTGGGTGTGGTACGGGTCGAGGGAACCGGTGACGTGGTGGCGACGGCGGTTGATGTTGCGGATGTCATCGGCGATGAAGACACGACATTCGGTCTGATCGTAGGTGACCCTGATGTTGTTGCCGGCACGACCGCGGTGCTGATCTTGCGAGGCTTGCTGCCCGGCACGATCATTAGCGACGGCAGCGAGGCGAACAGCATCACGGTGCAAGACGCGGCCGAGGCTGTGGATATCACCGGCTTCGACCTCCCAACACTGACGATTACACCGCCGGAGAACAGCGATGAGCTGCAGAATGTCACGGCGGAGCTTACGCTTACAGCCGATGGAACGGCGGTGCAGGCGGAGATCATTCAGCCGACGGTCTTCAACGTCGCCGAGCTGATCACCGATGCTGTCGAGGACACGGCGGAGAGTGGTTTCACCGTCACGGTGACTGCGGTCGCCGATGCGGCTTTGCTCGATCCGACCAATGTGCAGGTGCTCGCTGGACAGCCGGTTGCCATCGATCTCGGCGCGGCCTTGGTGGACGACGACGGTTCCGAGGCTCTTACGGTCGTCATCTCCGATCTACCGGATTCGGCGGTACTGTCGGCCGGCCTGGTCAATGAGGATGGCAGTGTCACGCTCGATCAGACGGAGCTGCAGGGTCTAACCCTCACAGTCAACAATGCTGCCGATCTGCAGGAACCTCTTCAACTCACCATCACGGCGGTCACGACGGAAGGTGCTAATCAAGATTTCGCCACGATCTCGGAGCCGCTGCTGGTCGAGCAGATCGGCCTGGATGATGAAGGCGGCAGCGCGGAGCAAGGTACCGGCAAGGATGTGCCCGGGATTGGTGTCGCCATCGATCGGGGCAGGCCGTTCCGCATCCGGGACCTGACACCGCTGGTCACGTCATTGGCCCGGGATGAAGGTGACGAGGAAAACGCCGAAGACGAGTTCGCGCTTCTTTCGGAAGAAGGCGATGCGGTTCGGCCGGATATCTGGGAGGCGTGCCCCGATGTGGTCGAGGCATCGGTGTCATGGCAGAACACGGCTGCTGATGCAGCCTTCAACATCGATCCCGACCTGATCCCTTATAGCGTCGATGTCTATTGCGGTGGGTATCAGGTTACGGCGCCTGGACGCGGCACCTCGGAGGCGTATCAGGGGTTGAGCTTCGTTACGCGTGATTTCTGGACCGATCTTCTGGAAGCCCAGGCGATCCTTGGTGACTTGTTCAATCCAACGGCAGGCTCCACCCAGGATGGTGGCGGGCAATAAGCGTTGGAACGAACGGCCTGGCCGTTCCAGGTTGAAAAAAGACCGGCCCTATAGCGTTGTTTTTCGACAATTAGACGGAGAATGGATGATGATTGGCAAATTCGGATGGATACCTCCTCGAATCACAACGTTGGCAGCATCGTTATTGTTAATGTCATCGGCCCATGCGGATGGCGATATCCTGACGCCAGAGCAGATCGCGTACCAACTAACCCAAAGCAAAGGTTTGGCGGTGGGCGGGTCGTCGGTGGATCTCGAAGCGGTCACGTTTGAGTTCAATTCGTCGACACTGACATCGCAAGCGCAAGAACAACTGGACAACCTCGCAACTGCACTGAGATTCGATAGTTTCGATGGTGTGCCTTTCACCGTCGCCGGTCACACAGATGCGGTTGGTTCCGAAGGCTACAATCAGGACCTCTCGGAGCGGCGTGCACTTGCCGTTGTCGAGTATCTGACCCGCGAGCATGATTTTCCAGCCGATGCCGTAACGCCAGTGGGCTATGGCGAAAGCGCACTTATTGCCGACGCCAGTCCGGACGACGGTCGACAACGTCGTGTCGAAATCAAGCTGGATCGTTGAGCTCGAAACGGGCGTTCATGCGCACCATCGTGATGCTTGCTCTGGCGACATGGCATCGGATCACCGTCCAACTCCTGATCATCTTATCGATGACGAGCATGATTGCGGGCTTGGGGTATGCGGATGAGGCTGACTTGGAAACGGATCTCTTGGCGGCGGCCGAGGGTGATGCAAGGGCCTTGTTTCGACTTGCTGCACGATATGAAACCGGCAATGGCGTTACATTCGATCCCGCGATAGCCGTCACATTGCTGGAAACAGCGGCGATGCGTGGCGATGCAGCGTCACAATATCGTCTGGGCCTGTTGAAGGCCGGCGGCATTGGCAGCGAGGTCGATCTAGACGGCGGCCTCAAATGGCTTCTGCTCGCACAAAAATCAGCGCCGGATCAGAACGCTGGATTGCTCGGCGAGGTTGTGGGCGGGGCAGTCGCAGCACGTCTTGAGCCAGCCAAGATAGAGGCTGCTGGGAACTGGGCCGCTGCCTTCATGCCGGTGAAAGGGCCGGTCGATCTGCGTTCGATTTTGGGAGCGTCTGCACCGGTAGCAAGTGAGGCCAGCCTGAAAGAGGACTTGCGCGCCCTCGACTGCGGCTGGCCATTGTCATCGGCTTTCGACGAAAAGCGATCCGCCGTCATAGCCTATGCACCCGGAAGCAGCGTCGACAGCACCGACTTTATCGGTGATCTTCGCCGTCGCTTGGCGAACAAGGGGGTCGCCTTGGAAATTCGCGAACTTAGCGCACCGATCTGCACGCTTCGAAACCTGATCTCTGGCATTCCCGACCGGATGATTGAAACTGGCATATCGCTCATAGACGCCGGTGGCGGCCTTGAACCGGATTTCGCGGCCGGCGACTTGCTTGTGTTGGATGTCGAGGCGACGGATTGGGATCGTTATATTGCGATCGACTACGTGATGCATTCTGGCGAGGTCCTGCGTCTTTATCCCAGCGGTAGTCAGGAGGGCTTTCTTGCGGCCGGACAGTCGCTCCGACTCGGTGATGGTCGCGACGGCCGGCAGCCTTGGCAGATAAGCGCACCTTTCGGCCGAGACCTCTTGATCGTGACGTTAGCAGAACAGCCGACAAGGGGAGGTAGCCACAATTTTACAGGCAATGTCGATCACTATGTCGGCCATTGGCAAGAGCAAATAGCAGCCATCGGTGCCGGCCATACATGGCATGTTTTCGAGCGGGTCATTCTGACCCGGCCGCGATAGGCGCGTATCATGACGGTCCTTCGCAATCCTCTAGTCTGGCAGGTCTTGTTCGGCGCCGTTTTTTTGTTGTTGATTGCCCTGAATACTCCCTGGCTGCGCACGATCATCCCATTTCTGGCTCTCGCCGCTTGGATTTACGTTATCTGGCGACTTTTCCGGGAGCGCCGATCCTTGAAGGAGGCTCAAGCCTACCAGCCTGTCGACCGCACCACACCTACCATGCCAACGATTCATGGAACGGTTACAACGCCCGCGGAAAACCCCACTATCGATATTGAAGACATGCAGGCCCATCTTTCTGCCCGGTTGATTGGACAGGACGCTGTAGCCGGACAAATCGCCCGCGGCATCTACCGACGCATGGCGCAGGAGCGGCGAGACAAGCCGGTTTTTACAGCCCTGCTTTCCGGCCCCACGGGCACTGGCAAAACTGAAATGGCAAAGGCAGTTGCCGACTACCTCTATGGCACCGGCAATGCTCTCTTTCGGATCGACTGCGGTAATGTGCTGGGGGAGGCGGGCTTGCAGACCTTGATTGGGTCTCCGAAAGGCTATGCGGGGTCGGGCTCCTGGGGGGCGCTGACCGCCCATCTCAGGGCAATGCCCCGCACGCTTCTCTTGTTCGACGAAATCGAAAAGGCAGTCACCTCGCCCCTATCACCAATGGCCAAACTGCTCCTTTCGCTTCTTGATGAAGGGCTCTGCACCGAACAAAGCGAAGGCACCAAGGTGAGTGCCAGAGATGCAGTCATCTTGCTCACATCAAATGCTGCTCACGACAAGCTGGGTTCGATTGCAAGGCAGTTTAAAAACCGGCCCGACGAGCTTGTCCGAACGACAAAGGATGCGCTTCGTGATTATTTTGCACCAGAGTTCTTGGCGAGGATCGACCTTGTCACATCGCTTGCGCCTCTGGATGAAGCGGGCAAGGTAAAAATCATCGCCCTCCATGCAGGGCGCATCGCTAAGACCTATGGCGTCGAGCTTGTGGGCCTGGAGGCATCTTTTATCAACGAAACCCTTCGGCGTTGGGCCGCACGTCATGGTTATGGCACGCGGGAAGTCATTCGTTGGATCGAAGAGGCGACTGCTGATCAGCTCATTCAAGCCAAGCGTGATGATCTCGATCGGGTCAATATCACCTGGAGTGCGGATCGAGCCGAGATCACCCCGGCTGGAAACGCAGGCTCATGAACGCAGCTCCATTGGTGGTGAATCTGGGATCTGCTTTCCGTAGCACGTTGCAACGCGATCCTCTTTTGCTGCCTGCAATCCTCGTGGCGTTGGCCGGTACCGCCTTTGCCGCCGCCGCACCGCCCGCTTGGCTAAAGAGGGTCCCGATCGCAGTTCAAGATGTCGCAACTGGAGCTCGCGAAGGTCTATCGGGCGAGCGTGACGAATTGGCTGCCAGGGAGATGATGCTGGCTGCAAACCTGGCGACAAGGAATGATGAGCTTTCCGTAACTCGCGGTGAGTTAAAAAAAACGGAGGATCTTGTTGCGGGGCAACAAGAACAACAGGATGTTCTGAGCCAGAGGTTGGCGCAGGCGACGGCGCGTCTCAATGCTCTCGATGCGGAGCAAGGTACACTCCAGACGGCGCTTCAACAGGAACGAAACCGCGCAGTCGATCTGGATGAACGCAGACAGCAGCTTGAACACCTATCCTCGCAGCTGAGAGACGAAAGAGAAGCGTTTCGCGAAAAGCTGGCCGCTTCCGAGGCAGATCGTGCCGCCCTGGACGATCAGGCCGCAGCATTCGAACAAAATCGGGTGAGTTTGAGCAAAGCCGAAGCCAATGTCCGAACCCTATCCCGTGATCTCGAAATCCTTCGTGCTGAAAGAGATGAGGTTACAGAAAAACTTGCCGCTGCGATGAAAACCGGCGACGCGGTCGACAGCCGAATTGAAGCATTCCAAGCCGACCAGGCCAGGCTGGAAAGAGAACTAGCAACCGCGGTGGCGGAACGAAGCGGCCTGGCGCAACAACTGTCCCAGGCCAACATGGTCAGCGCGAATCTTTCTTCACAATTGGCAGCAACTGATGCCAAAGCCTCACGTCTTACTACCGAGCAGATCGCTCTCGAAGGTCAGCTTGAAGGCTCGAAAGTCCAGGCCCAAGAACTTCAAGCGTCCCTTGAGGACATCCAAGCAGAACGTGATCGGATTGAAGATGAGCTGTCAGAGGTTCGTGAGCTGGCACGGCTTTCCCGAGACCAGCGTGAATCGATGGCTTTGGATCTGACCGAGTCGCAAAACGCGGTGACCAGCCTTAGGAGCAGGCTTGCCAACGCCGAAGAGCGGCTTTCCGTATCGACGGAAGAGCTGAAGCAAGCTCGTGAGCTTGCGAGACTCACCGAGAGCGAACGTGACGCAATGGCTGCGAATCTCGCTGAGCTACGAGGCACGGTGACCAGGTTGACGAGGAACCTCGCGGAGGCCGAAGAACGTTTTTCCGCCTCGGCCGAAGAGTTGGAAAAGGCTCGCAAGCAAGCTTTGGACCTCCGGCAGGAGGTCAAGGTCGCAACGGCCCAGATCGCCGAGCTGAACGGTGAGGTCGGCATGGCTGCCGAGCGGCGAAGAACTCTAGAAACGAATCTTGTGCAGCAGACAGCACGTCTTCGCACCTTGAATCAGGACATCGATCACCTCGTGCACCAGCGCAGTGCTTTTCAAGAGGAGGCGCTGCGGCTGCTCGCCATGCTGAGGGCAGCCAGCAGACGTTTGCAGGAACAGGAGCGTGTCATTGAGGCCGGCAGGGCCAATGTCGATACCCTATCCGGCAAGGTTGCCGAGCTTGGACGGTTTCGCTCGGATTTCCTGATGCGCCTAAGCGCGCTGCTTGGCGATCGCGACAATGTGCGCGTTGTCGGCGACCGTTTCGTTTTTCAGGCGGAAGTTCTCTTTGATACTGGCTCCGCCAAGATTGGCGTCGGCGGCCAAGCCCAGCTCTCGACCTTGGCTTCCAGCTTAAAGGATATTGAAGGCGTCATACCAAAGGACCTTAAGTGGTTCCTACGAATTGACGGCCATACCGATCAAGTACCTATACGCAGCGATCGCTTCGCATCTAACTGGGAGCTATCGCAAGCAAGAGCTCTTGCCGTCGTCCATATGCTGATCTCTCTCGGCGTCCCACCCAACCGATTAGCTGCAAATGGCTTCGGTGAATATCAGCCGATAGAGGAAAGTGACGCAGATGGGGCAAGCAGGCAGAACCGACGAATCGAGATCAAGCTTGATCAGCGCCAGGCATTTGTTCTCCCTTAAGGAGACAACGCAAAAGAATTTCTCGACGTGAGGTGAAAGACATTGTTAACTGATAACCTTGGATTGATAAATTTGGTTTTCAAACGATGTGTCCGTTTATGTTTGATCGTCGGGTTGCACGACATTGCACCGGTCTATTTCGGGCGCCGGGATTTGATCAAAGTCAAAAAATGCATGGCGATTGCCGAGGGGTAAGACCATGACTTCAGCGGCAGAAACAGCCTTCCGTGAAGGCCACCTCGACGACGCACTGGCAGCCCTGAAAAGTGACCTTCGGCAAAAGCCCCAGGACCAAGCTGCTCGTGTTTTCCTATTCCAGCTCATGGTCGTCCTTGGTCAATGGGTACGAGCTTCAAAACAGCTTGATGTGCTTGTTGAGATGGACGCTCAATACGCCTTGATGGCTCAGACCTACCGGCCACTTATCGCCGCCGAGTTGTTTCGTGCTGATCTATTCAAGGGCCAAAAAAGCCCAGCGAGCTTTGGTGAGCCTTTGCCGTGGTTCGGCGCTCTCATTGAAGCTGCACGGTTGACAGCTCTGGGGGAACATCAGGCCGCTGGCGATCTCAGGGGGCAAGCCTTCGAACAGGCCGAGGTGACTCCGGGCAACATGGACGGCGAGGTGTTTGCCTGGATAGCCGATGCCGATTCCAGATTTGGACCGGTGATTGAGGCTATTGTACAGGGGCGATATTTCTGGATTCCCTTTTCTAGAATTCAATCGATCGAGTTCGAGCAGGTCACGGACCTTCGTGATCTTGTCTGGCTTCCCGCTCATTTCGTCTGGAGTAATGGCGGCGAGGCCGTGGGGTTCGTTCCAACCCGCTATCCTGATTCCGCGGCTGATGGTGATCCGGAAATCAGGCTGGCCAGGACCACGAACTGGGAGCAGGGCGGCGAGGCTGCGGCATTGGGAAATGGCCAGAGGATGCTGGCTACGAATCACAATGACGTCGGTCTCTTGTCCATCCGTAAGATTGAACTCGACCAGACTGTCGGGGCACTCAGCGATGGCTGATATGATGTCTCGAGAAATGCTTCGGCCATCGCTTTTGGATCGGCTTGCCGATGAAGAGCGGGTTATCACTTGGCGATTGGGAGAAGAAAAGGCTCGGCTGTTCTCGATTCTTGACGACGACGAATGGGGCGCTTTTGAGAAACTGTTCGATTCCGAGGCCAGAAGCTCTCAGAAGCTTGTGCAGGAAGACCTCGAACCATTCTCCAGACTCGATCGAGAGCAAATGGATCTGCTCAAGCAAGTCGTGAAGCTCGAGCAAAGTCGGTTGTTCGAGAAACGAGAACAGCGAGTGACGTCATTGGAGCAGCTGAAAGAAAACGTCATTCGCGACCTTGGCTGGCTGCTGAATACCGAGTTCCTGGAAGCGGTCTGTTCGCTCGAAGCCTATCCTAATGTCAAAATGAGCGTCCTGAACTATGGCATTCGATCGATCACCGGCCTGACACTTTCTGACATGACCGACAGCATGCGCGATGGTCTTGCGAAGATGCTCAAGGAGGCGATTGTCCGGTTCGAGCCACGTCTGACGCCGGAGAGCCTTAAGATCCGCGTGCACAGCGATCGTGAGGACATGAGCTCTCGAAGTCTTACATTCGAGATTGAAGCAGAGCTTGCAGTCGAGCCCGCCCCCCTCTATCTGCTTCTCACCTCGGTGGTCGACCTCGGCAATGGTCATGCGACATTATCAGAGCAGATATCCTGATGGATCCGGTTTCGCTCCGATATTTCGAGGATGAACTCCGGCACCTGCGTGACGTGGCCTGGGAATTTGCTGAGGAAAACAAGAAGGTTGGCAATCGCCTCGGTTTAGGGCTGGACGATTGTGGCGATCCTTATGTGGAGAGGCTGCTCGAAGGTTTCGCGTTTCTCGCCTCCCGCATTCAGCGAAAGCTGGATGACGAATTCCCGACATTCACCCGCCATCTTCTCGAGATGGTCTACCCGGACTATCTGGCGCCGACGCCGTCAATGGTTGTTGCAGCTCTGGTGCCGGATCCGCGTGCGGGCAATTTGGTTGACGGTTTTTTGGTCGATCGGGATACCCGCCTGACCGCCCGCCTCGGCGCTGATGAGGAAACGCGCTGTACTTTCCTAACCAAACACTCGGTGAATTTATGGCCTATACAGATTAAGGAGGCAGTCTATCTAAGTGGTGGCAGCCTGACGTCGCTAGGCCTTGGTCAACGGCTTGATGTCAAAGCCGCGCTGCGACTCCGTCTGCAGACGCTTGGCGGCATTCCCATGAGCGATCTTTCCCTTGATGAATTGCCGCTTTATCTGAGCGGCAGTGAAGGGCTGGCGGCGGAGCTCTACGAGACAATTATCCGGCATGGCGTCGGTCTGCTGATGACGCCGATTGACGGCAGCGATTCGCAGATTATCGAGCATGCCGCGATCAGCACCTATGGCTTCGACGATGATCAGGCTTTGCTGCCATGCTCGCAAAGGGGCTTCCAGGGATACCGCTTGCTGAAAGAGTATTTCTGCTTTCCTGAACGATTCTTCTTCGTTCGGCTAAGCCGGCTTGGGCTAGCGATCCGACGTTGCCAGGATGCGTTCCTCGACGTGTATTTGCTGCTCGACGACAAAAATTCAGCCCTTGAGGGAAGGGTGAATAGCGAGCAGTTCATTCCATTCGCAACGCCTGCGATCAACCTCTTTCCGAAGACTGCAGAGCCGGTTTTGATCGAGCCTCACAGTCGTGAATTCCATCTTGTCGCCGATCGGACCAACAGCCTCGACTATGAGATCCACAGCATACGCCGGGTGACCGGGATCGGCGACCGCTCCGAGCAGAAGTTTTCACCTTTCTATGAGGTTCGGGATTTAGGTTCTGCAGGGTATGGATTTTATACAATCGATCGGCGGGAACGCGTGCTGTCGACCAAGCAGAAGCGCCAGGGAAAACGGTCGGGCTATAGCGGAAGCGAGGTTTATATCTCTCTTGTCGAGGCTGCGGGGACCTCCTTGAGTGACTTGCAGCGCCTAACGGTTGATGTGATGTGCACGAACCGGGATCTGGCGATCAGCATGCCGACGGATGTGCGTCAGTCTCATCTGACGGCTGACAGTGGCGCGCCGATCGATCGGATTATCTGTCTAGCTCGTCCCACCAGGCCTAGGCCTGCGCTTGCCAATGGACATATCTCCTGGAACCTGATCAACCATCTCTCTTTGAACTATCGATCGATCGTCGACGATGCCGATGGCGGCGGTGCTGAGGCGCTGCGCGCTCTGTTGTCGCTCTATCGGCCCGAACAATCGAATGGTGGTGACCTCGAGGGGCTGACCGATGTCTCCAGCAAGCCCGTGGTCCGCAGGTTGCCTTTCCCCGGACCGGTAACCTTCGGCCGTGGGCTTGAGATCGATGTCACCTTTGAAGAAAGAAGAATGCACGGCGACAATGCGTTTTTGCTGGGCGCGGTGCTGGAACAGTTTTTTTCCAAGTATGTAACACTGAACAGTTTTGCCGAGACAGTTGTCACCACCCTTGAACGCGGTGAGATTATGCGATGGCCGATTCGCCTGGGCAGCCAGCACCCGCTTTAAAAAGAATGCTGGCTGACGAGCCCTACAGGTTTGATTTTCTGCAAGCGCTTCGTCTTTTGGAAAAGCATCATGTCGATGTGCCGAGGCTGGGCCGGGCCCGTCGTGCCGCTCAAGAGCCGATTCGTCTGGGCCAGACCCCCCATCTCGCTTTTCCACCCGCCACACTTTCAGCCTTCACGCCTGGCAATGGCGAAGGCCCTGACAAACTTTGGGTTCGTTTTTTTGGATTGTTCGGTCCACAGGGGCCGCTTCCTATCCACCTTACCAGCTATGCGAAGCGACGGCTCGACCAAAACAAGGATCCAACATTTTCGCGCTTTGCGGATGTCTTTCATCACCGCCTTCTGCTCCTCTTCTATCGAGCCTGGGCCAACAGCCAGCCGACTGTTGATTATGATCGCCCTAGTGAGGCGAGATTCGTGCGCTATCTTGGCAGTCTTGCCGGTATCGGTGACGAGCCTCCGAAGCCTGAGCAGGCTTGGTTGCACTATGCCGAGCTGTTTCATGTCGGTTATCTGGCGGCTGGAACGCGACATAGCACTGGCCTGCGGCAGATGCTTGCGCAACTGTTTGGCATTAACGTCAAGATAAGGTCCTTTGTTGGCGGATGGCTCTGCCTGCCTGACGATGATCGCCTCCATCTCGGACGGCATGGCAGGCTTGGTGTCGACACGATCATTGGTGCGGCCAGCTTTCAGCGTCAGCATCGGTTTCAGGTCGCTCTGGGGCCTCTGGATTTCGAAAGTTTCCAGCGCTTCCTGCCCGGTCAGCCATCATTGGAGCGATTGGTGGCCGTCGTTCGGCGCGCCGTCGGCGATACGCTTGAGTGGGATCTTCAACTCATTTTAAAGCGTGATCGGGTGCCGTGGGCAAAGCTCGGCGATCATGTTCCGGCGACGACGCTGAAAAAACTCGGTGCTCTTGTTTCGAAAGCGCAACATCCCTGCAGGACAAGGCTTGGTCGGACAAGTTGGTTACGACAGGATGCACGGCCTTTCGATGCCGATGATCTGGTGGTGAAAATCGATCATCCATACGGACTTAAGAAAACCAGGACGCATTAGTTCAAGAGGCAAATTGTCATGGCTGAGATTAGCCCCGCTGCCCTTTTCGGAAAGCTAGCCGAGATTCCCTATAAAACGGTCGAAAGCGCCACTGAATTCTGCCAAAGGCGCTCGAATCCCTATATCGAACTACCGCATTGGTTTCATCAGATCCTGCAACAGGCGAACTCCGATGTGCATTGCATTATGCGTCACTTCGAGTTGGACCCGGCTGTCATTGATCGTGACCTAATCAACGCGCTTGACAAGCTGCCGCGCGGTGCAGGTTCATTACCGAACTTCTCGATACATGTTTGGTCAGCGGTACAGCAGGGCTGGCTCTACGCAACCTTGATGTACAAGACTGGTAAGGTTCGCACCGGTCATCTTTTGATTGGTCTTTTGAAGGACAGCACATTGCAATTGGCATTGCGTGCAACGTCCTCTGAGTTGTTGAAGATCCGGGCGGACGAACTGACCGAGCGCTTCGCCGAGATCACCGCAGGCTCACCGGAGGAGGTGTCCATTGAACCACTCTTGGAAAGTGGTGTGCCAGCAGGCGGTACCAGTACGCCGGCGGCGATGGGCCGTGAGGAAGCACTCGCCCAGTTTACCGTAGATCTTACCGACGAGGCGCGTTCTGGTCGGATCGATCCAATCGTCGGTCGTGATCATGAGATCCGGCAGGTCGTCGATATCCTGATGCGTAGGCGACAGAACAATCCCATTCTAACTGGTGAAGCAGGCGTCGGAAAAACTGCAGTGGTCGAAGGTTTTGCCCATCGCATTGCCGCCGGTGACGTGCCGCCAATGCTCCTTGGCGTTCGCCTTATGGCCCTTGATATCGGGCTCCTTCAAGCTGGTGCCAGCATGAAAGGCGAATTTGAGCAGCGTCTTCGTCAGGTGATTGAAGAAGTGCAAAGCTCATCTCGGCCGATCGTCCTGTTCATTGATGAAGCCCATACATTAATGGGAGCCGGCGGGGCTGCGGGAACCGGCGACGCAGCGAACCTTCTCAAGCCCGCTTTAGCACGCGGAAGCTTGAGAACAATCGCAGCTACGACCTGGAGCGAATACAAAAAACATATTGAAAAGGATCCGGCACTGACCCGCCGCTTCCAGGTCGTTCAGGTCGACGAACCGGACGAGGAGCGCTGCATTCGGATGATGCGCAATCTTGCGAGCACGCTGGAACAGCATCACAGGGTCCAACTGCTGGATGAGGCGATCGAAGCGGCGGTGAACCTGTCGCATCGCTATATTCCAGCGCGTCAGCTCCCTGATAAAGCCATCAGCATTCTCGATACAGCCTGCGCGCGCGTGGCGGTCAGTCAACGGAGCACACCGGCAAGACTGGAGGATTGCAGACGGCACATCGAAGCCTTGGAGACCGAGGCCGCGATCATTGAGCGCGAGGCGGATATGGGAATCAATGTCGGCAAGCGCAAACATGATGTCGAGGAGAAACGGGCGGAACAGCAGTTTATGGAAGCCGAACTCAGGGCTCGGTTCGATCAGGAGAGGGAACTGGTAGATCAGGTTCTCGCTTTGCGGCGCCGGCTTCGAGGCGATGAGGGAAGCGCCGTCGATACTGAGGAACAGGGGAACGTTGATCAAACTTCGTCTGCTTCACCGTCCGAACGGGCCGCTTGGCGGGAGCAGTTAAAGGCGAAATCGGCTGAACTCGACGATATTCAACAAGATGAGCCGCTGATTCTGGCAACAGCCGATCGTCAGGCGGTGGCTTCGGTAGTCGGCGATTGGACCGGGATACCGGTTGGCCGCATGGTCAAGAACGAGATCGACGCCGTGCTGCATATCGAAGACTCGCTAAAGGAGCGAGTGATCGGCCAGGATCATGCGATGGGGATGATTGCCAAGCGCATTCAGACCGCGCGGGCAGGTCTCGATCATCCTTCGAAGCCGATTGGTGTTTTCCTGCTCTGCGGTCCCTCTGGGGTCGGTAAGACGGAGACGGCCCTCGCGCTGGCCGAGCGGCTTTACGGTGGCGAGCACAATGTGGTGACGATCAATATGAGTGAATTCCAGGAGGCCCATACGGTTTCCACACTCAAAGGATCTCCGCCTGGCTATATCGGGTATGGTGAAGGCGGTGTGCTGACCGAGGCGGTGCGCAGAAAACCCTACAGCGTGGTTCTGCTCGATGAGGTGGAAAAAGCACATTCGGATGTCCACGAACTTTTCTTCCAAGTGTTCGACAAAGGCGTCATGGAAGACGGGGAAGGACGCCGGGTCGATTTCAAGAATACGCTCATTCTGTTGACCTCCAATGTCGGCTCCGACCTGATTACCGATATGTGTGCCGATCCGGACTTGCTACCGGAGCCGGAAGGGCTGGCGACGGCACTAAGACCTTCCCTCTTGAAAGTCTTCCCTGCAGCGCTCTTAGGTCGCCTGGTGGTCATTCCTTATTACCCCCTGAGCGACCCGATGCTGGATCGGATCATCCGCCTGCAACTCGGCCGGATCGATCAACGAGTGACCGATCGATATGGTATTCCGCTCACCTATGGTGAGCCGGTGGTCGACTTGGTTCGTCAGCGTTGCATCGAAACAGAAAGTGGCGGGCGTATGATCGATGCAATTCTCACAAATACCGTTCTGCCTGAAATAAGTCGTGAGTTTCTTCAACGCATGCGCGAAGATAGGCCAATCGAGAACGTTGAGCTGTCGGTTACAGGTGACGAGTTCGCCTACAGCTTCAAGTAACGTGGTGGCCCATGCAGCTTACTCTTCATCTTGAGCAGGGCACAAACGGAGGTGAAAGCAGATCCGTTGTCGGTGATCGTTTCACGATCGGCAGAGCTGCTGAGAATGATTGGACTCTTACCGATCCGGAGCAGCATCTCTCGCGCCAGCATTGCATAATCCTGCGCCGTGGCGATGGTTATGCGGTCATTGACGTCAGCACCAATGGCATCGTCGTGAACGGTGAAAAGGCGCCGCTAGGTCGCGACGGTGAGCGCCAGCTGGATGATGGTGACCGCCTGGCACTCGGTGACTATGTCTTGCGCGTTGAACTTAAGGGTGAGCCGGCGGTGGAAACACCCTCAACCAATCATGCTCAATGGTTCGATCCTACCCAGGTTCCGAAGGCCGAACCCAGGCAGGGAACCGGTCGTATTTTCGACAAGACCTGGATCGGAAAGCATGAGATCGGGCCATCGGATCATCGGCAATCCAGCTCAATGAGCCGTCCGGATAAAAGGTTCCGGATGCAACCGGAACACCGTCCGGTGAACTCCGATCCCGTCCAGACGAAAGCCGCCCCGCTGTTCGATCAAGACATCAAGGATCATGCAGAGCCTGAGCTTCCCTCTTCGCCCGAACCTGCTGACATAGGCATGCCGGCGTCGTCGACGGAAGCGCTGGGTGATCCTTTTGACGAACCGGACAAGGGTGCAACAAGGGCGCCAATCGATTTGCCGACGGAGACTGCTGACGCTCGTTCCCCTTCAACGGCCGTCGAAGAGCCATTACCGTCATTGTCCCAGGTCGAGGATATGGCCGGGAGCGATCGGCGATTGATCAACATGTTTCTGGCAGGTGCCGGGCTTTCTCCCGACGATCTCGACATCGAAGATCATGACGAGTTTATGCAGCAGGCAGGGGCCAGTTTCGCCAATCTGATCAGTGGCCTGATCCAGCTGTTGAGCGCTCGTTCAACAATTAAGGATGCAGCCCGAATCGAGCGCACGATCCTCGGTGCAGACGGAAACAACCCGCTGAAATTTGCACGCAGCACCGGTGAGGGCCTGTTGGCCATCCTGAACACCCCGGATGCAGGTTTTCTCACCCCCGAAGTGGCTATTCGTCAGGGCTTTCAAGACTTGCAGGAGCACGAAATGGCTCTTCTGGAGGGAATGCAGGTTGCGGTGAAATCCCTGATGCAGCGGTTTGATCCCGAGAATTTCGAGCAGACCCTGGAAGCGGAGAATGCATTTGCGACCCTGGTTGCCGGGGGACGCAACTCGAAATGCTGGAAGACGTTTAAGGCCCGCTACAAGGAAATTGCCAGTGAAGCTGAGCGCGATTTCCTCGGAGCGGTAGGTCGTGATTTTGCGGAGGCTTATGAACGCAATGTGCACCGAAAGTAAACATGCCAAAGCCATGACGTTACAAGCTTTGGCAAAAGCCTTTCCTGTTGTCGCAGCACTTTGCGGATTGGTGGCTTGTGGTGGCGATGATCCGCCGGTTCCTGCGCCTGACCCTACGATTGCGAGCCTAACGCTTAAGGCTGGAAGTGGCGTCAATCCGAACGATAGCGGCGAAGCATCCCCAGTGGTGGTGCGGGTCTATCAACTAACCAACGCAACCTATTTCAAGGAGACGGACTTCTTTCAGTTGCAGGAGGACGCTGCCTCCGCTCTCGGCGATGAACTTGTAACGACCGAAGACTTCGTGCTGGCACCAGGGCAGACAGTAGTCTACCAGCGCGAGCTTCAAGATGGCGTGCGGTTCGTCGGGATAACGGCCGCGTTTCGCGATCTTAGTGCCGGTCAATGGCGAAGTTTTCATCCCATTCCGGCGGCGAAGACAAGTCTGCTCGAGGCAGAAATTACCGGTACAGAGGTGGCGATCCGAAAAGCGGGTCTTTGATTGAGGGTATAGGTAGCGTCGATGAGTTACTTGAATAAGGTCATGTGGTCGGAAGGGATGTTCCTCAGACCTCAACATTTTCAGCAGCAGGATCGTTATGTCGACGGTCTGGTGCGCAATGCCACCAAGGACCTGGCATCCCATGGGTGGGGGTTCCGAACGCTTCGCCTCAACCCGGCATTGCTGAGTGAACGCAAGCTTGCGCTTGCCGAGGCGGACGGCATCTTCCCGGACGGCACGCCGATAAGCCTTCCCGAAGGTGCCGATCTGCCGGACCCTCTTGCCTTCGATATCGACGCTCGACCCGGCCTCGTCTATTTGGCCCTGCCGCATCATCAACCGGGGGTCGCCGAATTCGATCAATGCGGCATGCCGAGTTCCGGTGTTCGTTACGCCGCCAAAGAGCTTGACGTTGGTGATGCCGTGGTTGGTGCTCCTACATCGAGCGATCCCCTGGAAGTCGCCCGCCCGCGGCTGAAGCTGATCACCGATGCGACAAGCAGAGATGCCTATAGCTGCCTTGGCGTCGCGCGAATCATGGAGATCAAGCCGGATGGAGGCCTTATTCTTGACCGGGACTATATTCCTCCTTGCCTGCGGTTTGATGTCAGCTCCGTTCTTATCGCATTTTTGAACGAGCTCTCGGGCAAGTTGGAGAGTGCTGCGGAGGATCTTACGGGGTGGGTCGCAGGGCGCCGTGATCATGGGGTTGCAGAAGTCCGCGACCTGCTGCTGTTGCAGCTCATTAACCGCTTTAAACCCACGATTGACCACTGGGTTTCGCAAGGTGCCGAGCACCCCGAACGGCTGTTCGCAACCCTGCTTGCGCTAAGTGGAGAGCTTGCCACCTTTTGCCGGGATAATCGACGGCCGATCACGTTCGATACTTATCATCACGATGATTGTCAGGCTGCATTTCAGACCGTCATGGCGGAGCTCCGGCGAGAACTCTCTTTTAGGACTGAGCGCAAAGCAGTTCCGGTACCTCTGCGCGAGCATCGGTCCGGCGTGCGGACAACAGAGGTTCAGGATCAGCGCTTGTTTAGCGAAGCCACATTTGTTCTCGCAGTTGGGGCTGCCTGTCCGGGTGATGACATTCGGCAGAATTTTCCGCGCCATGTCACAATAGGACCGATCAATGAGTTCCAGGATCTGATCGACGGCGCTATCCAGGGCATACCACTTGCCTCGCTGCCCTTGATGCCGCCGCAACTGCCTCATCACGCCAACAGGGTTTATTTCGAACTCGATCGATCCAATAGTTACTGGTCGAAGCTGCCGGCATCCGGCGGTATGGCTATTCTTCTAGCAGGCGGGAATTTCCCGGACCTGCAAATCGAATGCTGGGCAATTCGGGATTAACTCACGATGGCCGGTGACGATCCATTTGGTCTCTATGATTCGACGCAACGCACGGCGATACTTCGCCCAAGGCCAGGCGGTGGCCATGCGCCCCCAGCCATTAACAGTCCGCCTGCCATGGATAGGCCAAATGTTTGGCCAAAGGCCTTCGGGCAAGAAATAAGCCTGGTGAAGGCAGCCGAGCCACTGCTTGCCCTGGCGCCTTGTTTGCAAACGCACCAAGCCCCAGAAGATCCCGACGAACTACAAGCAAAGGTCAGGACGGAGATCCAGCGTTTCGTCCAAACTGCGGCCAATGCGGGAATGCCGAACGAGACCATACAGGCTGGCAGCTATGCGCTGTGCGCTCTGATCGATGATGTCATCCTGAACACGCCATGGGGGGCAAGAAGCCGGTGGCCGGCGCAACGCCTGGCGGCAGACCTGCATCAAGATGTCGACGCCGGACGCGGCTTCTTTCGGAAACTCGATGAGCTTGTTCTGGCGCCGGATCGAAATCAAGATGTGATCGAGCTGATGTATGTCTGCCTCGCCATGGGGTTCGAAGGTGTCTACCGGGTCGATCCCCCGGCGGGCAGGTCGCTTGCTGAAATTAAGAGCGAAATCTATCGATTGCTTGTGGGCCTCGGCAGCCAGGTTGATCGTTCCCTGTCTCCCAACTGGCAAGGTGCCAATGTCGGTCTCGGCGCCGTTCAGCGAAGTGTGCCGCCTTGGACGGCCGGGGTGGCCGCGCTCGCCTTGCTGGCCATTCTTTATGCAGGTTTCAGTGTTCGTCTTGCCGGATACAGCGATGATGTGGCGGGGGACCTTCCGACCACGGATCCGGTTAGCCTTGCACGCATCGCGCCACCAGCCCCGCCACCACCGCCAGCCCCCGTGATGATTCAGGCTCGAGAGGAGTTCCTGGGCTCCGAGCAGCGCGAAGGACTTGTCGATGTCACCGTGCGGGGGGCCGACCTCGTGGTAAGTTTTCGCGGCGAAGGTCTATTCAGCTCTGGTTCGAGCCACGTTCAAACGCCCTTGCTCGATAGGATCAAGCGGGTGGGACAGGCGCTGGAGGCTCGTGCAGGCGCGGTAATCGTGGTCGGCCATACCGACAGTGTCGGCAGTTCTGCCGTCAATGTGGCGTTGTCGAAAAAGAGGGCAGCGGCGGTCGCAAGGGAACTCGATTTGAGCGATCCGGCTCGTTTGACGGTGGAAGGGGTAGGGGACACGCAACCTATTGCCTCCAACGAAACGGCAGAAGGGCGCCGTCGAAATCGTCGGATTGAGATCGTTGTCCCGCGTTGATTTGACGACCATTGGTCGAATAGGAGTGAGGTAATTTCATGCGCAGGATCATAAACATCCTGACCTCGCGTTGGTTCGTAACACTTATTGCTGCACTGGTGCTTGCAGTTCTTCTTTGGTTTTGCGGTCCTTGGATCGGCTTTGGCAGCCCGCCTTGGTATCCGTTGACCAATGAGACCACCAGGTTGGCTGGCTTGATCGTCATCACGTTTGCCTGGGGCTTAGGCAATCTCATTGGTCGGACTAGAGTGGTGCGTGCCAATCAGGAACTGGTCCAGGAGCTTCGCGTGGATCCGGATCAGGAAGCCGTCGACAGTGAGCGGAGCGACCTTGCCAAGGGCTTCGAGCACGCTTTGGAACGGCTTGGCAAAACCCGATTTGATACTGCCATGGGCGGAAGGCTGCTCTACCAGCTTCCCTGGTATCTGATGATTGGGCCGCCCGGCACCGGCAAGACAACGGCCCTTGTCAATTCCGGGCTGAGCTTTCCCGTTCGCGAACGCGGTCGCAAGGCTGAAATCAGAGGCGTGGGGGGGACACGCAATTGCGATTGGTTCTTTACCAGCCAAGCCATCCTGATCGACACGGCCGGACGATATACGACCCAGGACAGTCATACGCCTGTCGACCAGGGGGCTTGGGAAGCTTTCCTCGATCTCTTGAAGAAGTATCGACCACGGCAGCCCATCAACGGTGTTCTCACGACCATCAGCGCCAGTGATCTTCTGAGTGACGAGGCGACACGCGGCCAGCATGCCATCGCAATTCGTGATCGGCTGGCAGAGATCTCGGACAAGCTCGGTGTCGATGTGCCGGTCTATCTGATGATTACCAAAGGAGACCTGATTGCAGGCTTTACCGAGTTCTTCGATGATCTGGACAATGAGCAGCGCCAGCAAGTTTGGGGAGCGACATTCGATTTGGAGCAGGATGTCGATGCACCAGCGGAGCTTGTTCGCGCTGAGTTTGAGCGCTTGGTCGAACGTCTGGAACGAAGGCGCCTGGATCGCCTTCACCACGAAATCGATCAGCGGCGTCGAGCTCTGATTTTTGATTTTCCCTGCCAAGTTTCACTACTCAGACAACCCCTGGAAAGCTTTGTCGACGAAGCCTTTGCAACGGACGGTTGGAAACAGGCGCCGCGTCTGCGTGGTATTTACCTTACCAGCGGCACACAGGAAGGAACGCCAGTCGATCGCCTGGTTGGCGCTCTGGCAAGGACCTTTGGCGTTCAGCGATCCGCACCATCGGGATTTGCCGCGGCACCTCGTCCGTTCTTCCTATCCAGGCTATTGCAGCAGGTTATTTTCGGTGAAGCCGGGCTCGTCGCCCATGACAGCCAATATGAGCGCAACGCACGTCTTCGAAGCCAGATGGCATGGATCGCTTCAGGCGTCGTCGTGCTGCTGATGTCAGGGCTTTGGTGGGCCAGCTACGATGCCAATGTCGACCGAAGCTTGAAGGTGAGGCAAGACCTAAGGGCCTACGCCCAGCTTTCAGGCCCGCAGGATACGAGTGAGGTTTCGGGGGCAGATCTCGATCTTAGTAAGGTGCTTCCACCTCTGGACAAGCTCCGCAATATACCAACAGGGCCAGCCGAAACCGGACAGTCGGATCCATGGACCTTAGGCTTTGGATTATCCCAGCGCGAGCGGACGGCGAGTTACACCCATGCTGCTTATGAGCGCGCTCTCTATCGGCTGTTCTTACCGCGGCTTCTGCTAAGGCTCGAAAATGATCTTCATGCCAATATCAACGATCCAGACTACGTGTATGAGGCACTCAAGGCTTATCTTCTTCTGGGCCAGCGGCAAACGCTTTACCGTGAAGACGACAAGACCACGGAGTCGGACAAGGCCTTTGTCCAAACCTGGCTAGGCTTCGATTGGGAGCAATCCTACAGCGTGGACGAATGGCGAAGGCTGCAGCTGCATCTTGCTTCACTGCTGGCCTTGGCGCCAGAAACCGAAACGCGCGAAATCCCCTTGGATGGCGGACTCGTCAAAACGGCGCGGGAGACGCTGACCCAATTACCGCTCAGCCGGCGCGCCTACCAGCTTTTTAGCGAAAGTGCCATCATCGAGAATTTGCCCGGTTGGCGTGCCAGCGCGTCGTTGGGCAATCATCCGACCGTGTTTAGGCGTCGGTCAGGGCAGTCTTTGGATCAGGCTATACCGGGCCAGTTCACCTATGATGTCTTTCATGATGTCGTCCTGGATGAGATTAACGTCGCTGCCGTTGATGTCGATAGCGAGTATTGGGTCCTCGGTCGTGAAACTCAAATGTCCGAGCAACAGTTCGATCAGCTAATCGATGATATGCATGAGCTTTACTATAATGACTACATCCGAACCTGGGATAATTTACTCTCGGACATCACGCTGAAGCCACTAAACAGCTTGCATGATGCAATGGAGACCACCCTCGTCCTTTCGCAGCAAGGAACCTCGCCACTTCAGCTTCTTATGGAATCGATTGTGCGTGAGGTCAGTTTGACGGTGCTACCGCCGGAGCCGGAAGAGGATGTGGATGGAGCGGACGGTATTCTCAAGGCCGCACTTAAGGCTGGCAAAAAACTTGCGGGGCCGACGGCTGGAAAACTGGTCGGGAAAGCGGGCCGTTTGGCAAAGCTTGCGGGGAAGAAGGGCACAGGCGCCGCGGCGGATGGGCGTGGAAGCGTCTTGGGGCAGCCCGTTGAAGCCCATTTTGCCAAGCTTAAGACTCTTGTCCAAGGGACAGATGGTGTCCCGCCGACGCTGGGCAACGCAATGCTTTCGCTGAACAGTGTCTATACGGAATTACTGACCATCCGTTCTGCCGAACAAAGCGGCCAGTTGGTCCCTGGAAGAGTGGGGGCAAGCGAACTGGAAGCTGTCGCCCAGCGGCTGCCTGCACCCTTGAATGAATGGTTGGGCGGTTTGGCGGCGACCACGGCCAGCAGCCTTGCGGGCACTACAAGAAACCAACTTGATGCGTTCTGGAAGTCGGAGGTGCTGCCCCTTTGCCATCAGGCATTGGACGGGAGATTCCCTTTCACCCGATCAAGCAATGTCGACGTCAATATTGACGATTTCGTGCGCCTGTTCTCGCCCGGGGGCACCATTGATGGCTTCTTCAACACCTATTTGCGCGCTAGGGTCGACACGACGAGCAGACCCTGGCAATGGCGTCCTGTCGATGGGCAGACCATGGGCATTTCCGATGCTGTCCTTAGCCAATTTGAGCGTGCGGCCCGGATCCGAGATGGCCTTTTCTCAGCCGGATCGACGCCTCGAGCGAGTTTCGAGCTGAAGCCGGCAGCACTTGATGCGCAATCATCAAAGGTACGTTTGGACATTGATGGCCAAAATGTAGAATACAGCCACGGACCGCCCATGCCAGCTCGATTGATCTGGCCCGGGCCAGCAGGGCAGAATTTGGTCCGTCTGACCTTTTCCCCCCTAGGTGGCTCCCCCATGACCGCTGTCAAGGAAGGAGCTTGGTCCTGGTTTCGGTTGCTGAACGATGCACAGTTTCAACGGACCAACTCATCGGATCGATTCGCGGTAACCTTCTCCCTAGGCAGCCACAGCGCCGCTTTCGAGCTTAAGGCGGGCAGTGTGGCTAATCCGTTTGACTTGACGCTGTTTCAGCGCTTTCGCTGTCCAGTCGGTTTTTGAGAGCGGCGGAAAGATGGCCCCAGCAGGGTTTTACGGCAAGGTTCCCAGCCATGGAGACTTCGTCCAGCGGTCCTTGCGCCCATCCTTCATCAAACTTTGGGATCGATGGCTGCAGGCTGGGATCGCCGAGTCGCGAGACGTATTGGGCGAGGCATGGCTCGATCTCTACCTTACCAGCCCTGTTTGGCGTTTTGCACTTCATCAGGAAGTCACAGGCGACACCGGCGCGGCGGGCGTATTTTTCCCGAGTGTGGATCGGGTAGGCCGCTACTTTCCGTTTACCCTAGCGCGCTCGGTCGACATGCCGATGTCTCCCATCGATTTCCGAACTGACGACAAGGCCTGGTATGATCGAGTCGAAGCCTTAGCACTTGGTGTTTTGGCGGACGATTTTTCTTTGGATCAGCTAATCGACGACCTAAACCGTCTAACGATGGGCGAGAGCATTGCCAAAGAGCTACCTCAGCAACAGGCCTGGCACTTCTGTGGGCATGATGAAGCATTGTTGGCGCAGCATATCGGCAGATATTGTCCGCCGCCTTGTGGTCTTTTCTGGACGAATGGCTCTGATATCGTCGCCCCGTCGATACTCTTTGTCCAAAGCATGCCGACGGCCAGGCAGTTTGCGGCGTTTCTCGATGGTGATTGGGCAACCCACGGCTGGAATGAGGCTCCATCATGAGAATATCGCCGATTCGATCACTACCGATGCAATCGGCAGTCCGTTCTCATGTCGGTTGCATCCGCGAGGTTAATGAGGATGGGTATCTAACGCGTTCGGATCTCGGAATCTGGGCAGTCGCTGATGGCATGGGAGGGCACAAGCAGGGCGCCTATGCGAGCAGCTTGATCGTCAAGGAACTGGGTTGCATTCAACGCCCCGGCAATGCGCGTGACTTGTTGAGAGCAGTCGACAGCACCCTATCACGCTGTCATCGGACTCTCGTTGATCACGCTGCCGGCGAGAGCCAGATTTGCGGCAGCACAATTGTGGCCTTGCTGGTTTTCGATCGGGATTTTGCCGTAGTCTGGGCCGGGGACAGCCGCCTCTATCGCCTGCGCAAAGGGCGTCTCGATCAGCTGACCCATGACCACTCCTATGTCCAGACGCTGGTCGCTTCGGGCAAACTGACACCTGACGCTGCCCGGCACCACCCGTTTGCCAATCGCCTTACCCATGCCATTGGCGCGGATAAGAAACTTCGTCTTGATGTCCAGGATGGCAAGATCGATGAAGAGGATCTTTTTCTAATTTGCAGCGATGGTCTTACCGGGATGGTCGATGATGCCGCGATCCAGGACATCATGGCGGAGCACAATTTGCATCATGCCGCCGACCGGCTTATCGAGGCCGCGCTCACGGCGGGTGGGCGAGATAATATCACGGTCATTCTGGTTCGCCCAGGCGGCGAAGTGGATATCAACCAGACCATACCCAGGCTTTGAAAGGATGGCGTATCTCTGGTCAAATGGTCTGGACAGGTTCGCTGGCAGATCACATTATGGTTGAATTATGGAACTTCTGAACGCTACCAAAATGGAAGCCGGTTATACCATGGGGATCGACCCCTCGGCGCGTGAGCATGTGGTGGTCGCGGTTAAGGGGACGTTTGCCATTCCCGATGACCGTGGACCGGCAACGCTTGTCGATGAACAGGCACCGCTGGTCATGGCAGACGAGTTCTGGGGCGAGCCTGGCTATTCCTCCCCGCGCTATGAGGTCGACTATGCATTGAGAAAATTGAAATGCGATGTACTGGTTAACGGCAGTGCCTATGCGCCGGAGGGCAATCCTGCTGAGAAGGTGCAGGTTGCCGTCAAGCTCGGCGACTGGTTCAAAACCTTCAATGTCCTCGGCGACCGGATCTGGGAACCGCGAGGAGCAACGCTGCCCTCGGCGCCGGCAAGGTTCACCAAGCAAGAGATCACTTATGAGAAAGCCTTCGGCGGGGTGGATGATCTCGATCCCGACGATGACCTGCCCGACAGCTACGCCCTGAACCCGATCGGACGCGGCTGGCACCGGCAGCGAAACCAGAGCCGTGTCCATGGACAGCCCATTGCCAATACCGAAGCGATCAATGCGCCGATCCGGGAACCATGGGGGGGCTACCAGCCCCAGGGGTTTGGCGTGATCGGTCGGAACTGGAAAAGCCGCTACCCATATGCTGGTACTTATGATCAGGACTGGATCGACAATGTTTTTCCGTTTTTGCCGGCGGACTTCGACGAGTGCTATTATCAGGCAGCACCCGAGGATCAGCAGATCGGCTATCCCGAAGGGGGTGAGGAGGTCCAGCTTCTGAACCTGACGCCGACAGGACGGACGCGTTTTCTCCTGCCGACGGTGGATGTGCCCGTGGTGTTTTTTCGGAAGAACCAAGATCCGGAGCATCATGAGGCGGTGCTCGACACCGTCGTGATCGAGCCGGACTTCGCCCGAGTCCTGATGACCTGGCGCGCGAGCGTGCCGCTCAAGCGAAACATGTTCGAGATGGCGCAGGTTCTGGTCGGCAAACAGTCACGCGCCTGGTGGCGCGCGCGCGAGCTCGGAAAAACCTACTATCCCGGCCTGGGTGCAATGGTGCGGGAGAAGCGAGCCGAGGACGAGGAGGAGCTGGTATGAGCGCACCGCCGGTTGCGATCCTCGGCTGCGGGATGATGACCTCGGTTGGTCTCACGGCGGAAGCAAGCTGTGCTGCGATCCGTTGCGCGATCGACAATTTCCAGGAGACGCGCTTCATCGCCCGGGGCGGCGAGTGGATCATGGGCAGTGAAGTGCCGCTGGACGAACCCTGGCGCGGCATCCCCAAGCTCGCCCGCCTGCTCGCGGGCCCACTCAAGGAATGCCTGGACCTGATCCCGGACACTGCACCTGAAACCATCCCGGTCCTCCTCGCCGTCGCCGAAGAAGAGCGCCCCGGCCGCCTCGACGGCCTCGGCACGCCGCTGTTCTACCAGGCATCCGAGCTTCTCGGCGTCCGCTTCCACGAACGCTCCGAAGTCATCCCCCAAGGCCACGTCGGCGGCGCCGTCGCACTTTATCGAGCCAGCCGCATGATTAACGAGGAAGGTTTTTCGTACGTCATCGTCGCTGGCGTCGACAGCTATTTGGTGGCCGGGACGCTGAGCGCCTACGATGAACGCGAGCGCCTGCTGACCTCAGAAAACTCCGACGGATTTATCCCTGGTGAGGCCGGCGGTGCTTTGCTCGTTAGTTCACCGTCTGGGGGCAACGAATTGATTTGCCAAGGCATGGGTTTTGCCGTGGAAGAGGCTTCAATCGATTCCGAAGAGCCTTTGCGAGCAGATGGTTTAACGGAGGCGATCAGTACGGCACTTGGTGCTGCCGAACTTACCATGGGCGATATGGACTATCAGATCGCCGACATCAGTGGTGAGCAATATCAATTCAAGGAAGCATCACTCGCACTTTCCCGGCTGCTTAGAGAACGCAAAGAGGAGTTCGATCTCTGGCATCCAGCCGATTGTATCGGCGAGGCCGGTGCTGCAATGCTTCCGTGCATGTTCGGAGTGACGATGTATGCTAAGCGCAAAGGCTATGCATCTGGATCTCGACTTCTAGCCCATCTCGGCAATGATGACGGGAGGCGGGCCGTGGTGGTTATTTCAATAGAAACATTGAACTAATGGCCAATAATGTTTTTGCAAACGGGCGCGAAATCTCGTGCAAGAAGGCCGACGGTAAGACGATTTGTGCATTTCCGGATGTGTGCATGACGCCACCTGAAAATCCGGCCACGCCTCCTGGCGTACCGATTCCTTATCCCAACACAGGAATGGCTACCGATACCACGAGTGGCAGCAAAAAAGTGAAGATCTCCGGTAAAGAGGTCATGTTAAAGAATCGCTCCTACTTCAAAAAGAGTCTTGGAGATGAGGCTGGCTGCGCTGCGAAGAAAGGCGTTATTACAAGTACCAACAAAGGAAAGGTGTACTTCAATGCTTGGTCAATGGATGTAAAGATTGAAAAAGAAAACGCTGTACGCCACCTTGATCTGACAACGCACAATCATGCATCAAAGCCGGGCCAAACACCGCCTTGGCCATTTATGGATTCGATGGAATTAGGATCCGGTGATCCATGTGAAGAAGAGAAGGCGTCGGAGCAAGATGCTTGTTCGAAGCATGGAGGCAACCGTGATAAGGAGTGTGGTGACCCAAAGTGCAAGGATGCACAGGCATGCAAGCTTGTCCCGTATGGTGGCACAGGTTCACCAAATTGCTGTCCTGGATCGACCGGAGATCACCTGATTGAAGCTTCGTCTTTTGCGACGAGAAGAAAAGGCGGTACTTCTCTAAAAGGGTGTGAGAACTATGATCTCAACCTTGCGCCTACTTGTTGTGTAGAAGGTGGAGCTTATTCAAAGGACCATGGCTTCATGAGTGCTCTTCGTGGTGAGGCAAACATGAGATGTCCGGTTGGAGATCTGCCTCTCAGCAATGGTGGTACGCTCGAAGGCAAGAAGGTAACAACTTACGGAGAGGCCAAAGACAACGGGGCACGCTCCGTTCGCAGTGTGCACACACAATGCGACGAGAAGTGTATTCGAGCACAGCTGGATACGTATGATAAGGAGAGCAAAATTAGCGATGATACGAAGATACGAGCGATCACCTACGGCGATAGCGTGAAGTGGATACAGCGGCTGATGTACTAGCCGAATAAGTATTTAATGGAGCCTTCATGAACTTTACCGATACGTGTTCCATACTTGCGGGAACATCAGGCCGTGACGGCGCTGCATTGGTGACTGTCATGAATGATGGGCTGGCCGAGGAGAGGCAGCAGCATGCGATCCCATTGCTTTATCGTCAAGGAAGCTGGATTTTAGCAGGAGAGGAGAAGGTTTTACCCTGGCTCGCTGCCGGAATTGCCAATATCCACTGTAAATCAATGGAGTTTGCGATTGTGGGTTGGGCTGGGCAGGTATTACTAGTCGAAGAACAAAAGAGTCGTAGGGAAGGAATTGTCAGGAACGAAGATTACGTGTCGATCGTGAGATCGGTCGCAACGATTGACAATACTGCATATACCGCTGGAATGAGGCGACAGGTTCATAAGAGGCTCGGTGATGATCAATGGACAGAAGTCGACCATGGATGCATATACTATGGTGCAGAGCCTGCAGTCGGATTTAATGCAATTGACGGATTTGACGGTGATGAAATTTATGCAGTAGGGTTGAATGGAGAAATTTGGCATCAAAGCGAAGATTTGTGGCAGAGCATGAGTAGTCCAACGAATGTGCACCTGCATTCAATATGTTGTGGCGACGAGCAAGTTTATATTGGAGGTAGATGTGGCCTCTTGATCCAGGGCAAGCATGATACATGGAAAATCCTGGACTTTGAAACAAACGAAACGGTTTGGGATCTGCATTGGTTTGAAGATGAGCTATATATCCTTTTGGATAAAGGAATCTACCGTCAGGCGCGCGAGCAGCCTCAAAGAATCGAAAATAACGTAGTTGGTGACGCAGGTTTTCATAGCTTGTCATCTGTAGGGGGTAAATTATGGGCCTTCGGGCCAAAGAAGATCGTTCAATATGACGGCTCATCATGGAGTGAGCTTGATTGCGCTCTGCCCGACAACATTCACGATGAAGACCTGCTTGGTTTCTTTAACGATAAAGTTCTTACTTCTGGCTCTAATTACCTTGATGATGAATAGTTTGGTCGTAAAAATTGTTCATTCGCGAATGAGAAAGCTTTTATAGGATGAAGAGATCAACAAACGAACCCAGCCTTGCCGCTAAACTGAACCGCTAAGATCATTTTCAGCACCTCAAGTTTCTATCGACGTTACAGATTTGCGAGTTGAACGTTTCCTACTCTATCCCAATTAATCAGTGCCGCATCTTGCTGCTCCAACGCGAGATCCAGCGCAGCAGCGTGTCTCTGACGCTGGTAGGCGTTGATGAGGGCGTCATTACAGACCTTGATACTGTGCGGGCGCCCAAGAAAATACCGTTTTCCCGAGGAGAACTGGCCTCCGTTTTCTTCCCACCATGCCTGGATCAGGCCGGGGGCGGGCCAGGGGAGGTCTTCGTCGGGGTCTAGGGCGGTGTCGGGATCGGCGGGATCCGAGGTGGGGCCGGGGGTGAAGTCGTCCGGAGCGTCGGTGTCGAGGTCGTCATAGGCGAGGTCGATGCCTGTGATCATGGAAAAGCTCTCGCCGGCGGGGCGGGCGAGGTCAGGGATGGCCATGCAGTCGATCAGCCAGGGAACGAAGCTCGGGTCGCCGAGGATGCCGGCAGCGGTAACGGTGAGCCGAGCATGGTTTGGATCGCTGTTCAGGCCGCTTAGCCAGGTCATCGCCTCGGCGCGGGGGAGAATTCGAAGGAGGAGATCGAGGGCGCGCCATTTAAACGGTCCGTCGCCCTTGGCATGGGTGCGAAGGATCGAGACGCAACGGGTGCGCTCGCCGGTGAGGCCCGCAGACCAGGCGGCCCAAAAGCGGCAGGTTTCGTCGTCATCCTCCAGGCCGCGCAAAAGCTCCTGGCCGAGGTCGACACGGCCAAGTTCGCCGATCAGGCGAAGGGCGCGTGCACGGACCAGGGGGGCGTCGTCCCTGATCAGGCGTTTTAGATAATCATTGGCGTCCACCCGATGCACTGAGCAGGCGGCGAGGCCAAGGAGACGGCGGATCGGGGTGGGATCGTCCAGGAATGTCTTGACCGTTCCCTTCAGCTTCTCCCGTCCCACCCAGCCGAGTGCGGAGATCAGGCCGGAAAGAGCCTCCGGCGCCTTGTCGGCGACATTGACGACCCGGCTGATCTTGGCCTTGTCCTGACTTTCCAAGGCGAGAACGCCGGCGGCAAACACCTCACCGGCTTCCCTGTGTTTGTCGAACTCGGCAGTGGCAATCTCCCAGCCGGCATCGTCCGCCACTCGAAGCCCGTCGATATGGGCTTCGACCCGTTCATCCAGCCTTGCCAGGTCCTTCAGGTTGTAATGAGGAGCATTGACGGCGGCGGCGCGCAGCAGCCAGAGGAAGGCGGCTTCCTCGGCATGCTGCTCGACGATATGTGGAATGATGATGCTCAAAGTCGTACCGGCTCAATTGAGTTGGACGGAGCCACCCTTGATCTTGTTGACGCCAGTCGACCGGCTGAAGATATAAGCGCCGCGCAGCAGAATTTTGCCAGCACGGGTGAGGGTCAGACTGGCCTTGCCGCAACGGAGCACGATCTCGCGATCCGCGGTCAGTTCGACCCGCTCATCGTCGATTTTGGCGTTGAGTGGTTCAGCTTTGCGCTCGGCCAGATCGATCTCGGGATGGAGCAGGCGGCCCATGATGAGGGGGCGGCCAGGGTCGCCCTGCTCGAACATCAAAGCGACCTCGGCGCCGACGTCGTCACGGCCTAGACTTGCTGTGGTTCTCGCTATGATCGCGTCCTCTTTCGGGTTGCCGGGAAAGACCACCTCCGGTGATCCGTCATCGGAAAACCCAATCAGAACGCCGATCACCACGCCATCGATACGGGGCGTTTCCTTCTTTGTCCGGCCTACGGGACGCTCTTTGATAGTTGCCATGACCTCGACCTCGTTAATTCTGGAGAATTTTTTGGCCTTTTTGGGTAATGTTGCCTTTGGCCTTCATATTGATCTTGCCTGAGCCATTGGCAGTAATGTCCTTGCCATCGATCGTGATATTCTTGCCGCTGATGGTGATGGTGCCATCCTTTTTCATGGCGATGCACGCATCTCCGGTCACGATCGTGATTTCATCGCCGGCGCTGATGGTGAGCTTTTTGCCAACATTCAGTCCGTCGTCGCTGCCGACAGATGTCGAGCGGTTCTGACCGACGCTCAGATCTTCGTTGCCGCCGATGCTGGTGTCACGATTGACACCCACGACGTTACCGGAGTTTAGTGCAATCTCCACGGTCTCATTGCCGCCGACGGCAAGGTTTCGATGCAGGCCGACGGTCTGTGCAAGGACCTGGGCAACGGTACGGGTTTCATTGCCACCGACGCTGTCGGTCCTGTTCTGGCCGATGCTGTGGGTCTCATTACTGCCTACCGTCAAGGTTTGATTACTGCCGATCGACACTGTCTGATTGGCGCCGACCGATACGGTCTCGTTGCTGCCGACATTGCGGGTTCGATCAATGGCAACGGTGAGCGTCTCATTGTTGCCTACCTTCTCGGTTCGATCGTTGGCGATGTCGATGGTCTCGTCATGAAGAACGCTTTCGGTCTTGTCGTTGCCGACGACGATGTCCTCGTTTTTCTGAGCATGGATATAGATTTGCTCATCGCCTTTCTTGTCTTCGAAACGCAGTTCGTTCGATCCGCTGCCGCCCTTGGTCGAATCACTCTTGAGACCTGATTGGGTCATATTGCCGGGAAGAGCGTAAGGCGGCATGTTCAGCGCGTCATAGACCCTGCCCGTAACCATCGGCCAGTCCGGGTTGCCGGCCCAGAATTCGACAATGACCTCCTGGCCGATCCTGGGGATATGAATGCCGCCGAATCCTGCACCTGCCCAGGCCTGAGAGACCCTTACCCAGCAGGAACTTTTCTCGTTGAACTGTCCCTCACGATCCCAGGGAAACTGAACTTTGATCCGACCATATTTATCAGGCCAGATTTCCTCGCCTGCCGGGCCAGTGACGATCGCTGTCTGGGGGCCAGTGACCACCGGTCTTGGTGTCACCATCGGTGGCCGATACGGAACCGCGGACGGTTGCACCTCGATCATGCAGAGATACGGATCTTCTTCGCCGTTCGATGCATGGCTTCGATAGTCGTCGGCCCAGATCTCATGCTCGACCGCAAGCACCAGATAGTCGATATTCTGGTCCTTTCTGGGATAATCGGCGAGGCTGAACTTCTGGCCGGACCCTAGACCCGACACCGTGCCGGCACCATGCATGCGTTTGTGCGATGCCTGACATTCCTCAAGTCTTATTAGGGCTCGGCGATCGCCTTGATCGATGTCGTCATAGCAGGCGGGATAGAGATAAACTTCCCCTTCCGCCTGGGCATGGGGCAGGGGGGCCGAGCGGCGGGTCAGGAGATCGGTGCGCGGTTTTTCGAAGTTGAAGCTGTTTTGAACAAAGCTGCCGGGTCGCACGTTTAAGGTGCCCTGCCAGTCATAGAGATGGTCCCGATCGCGCCTGGACCGGTCATCGCGAGGGAAGAATGGGACGTCGGTGTAGTCGGTGCGTTCAAGATAAGCGGAGGGACCGTCGGCGAGGATCATCTTGTGCTCGCCCTCCCGATGCTCGAAAAAGAAGAAAATGCCCTCTTCTTCAAGCAGACGTCGAACGAAGGTCAGGTCACTTTCGTCATATTGAACGCAGTAGACCCGCTCCTGATAGGTCTGCTCCAGCTTGAACTCGAAGCTGGCGATGGGATATTTGGCGAAAATCTTTCTGACGATGTTAGGCACGGAAATGTCCTGAAAAATCCGGCAGTCCGTAGTCGTCGACAAGAACCAGAGCCACGGTCGAATCTTTGCAAAATAGCGGGCGTAGCTGCCATCGGTGCCGCCATAGTCGAACCTGACTGCATGTCCGTGAAAATGGCGTTCGGTCTGATTTTGCAACTGCATCGTCAAGCCGACCGGCGTGCCAAGAATATCTTCCAGAGCAATCTGGTCGTCGCTGCTCAAGAGTTCCAGATGAAAATCGAACAGGTCGCTGACAGCCTCTCGGCCGCGCATATGGCGAAAGACAAAGGCATCCGGCTTTGCTGTCGTCACGACCACATCGCGTGCATTGGCCATCATCGATCCTCGCGACTTGTCAGCGTTCCCTCAGCCGAACAGGCATGCCGTTGCATCATTGAGTTCCAACGATGCTGATGTCGTGCCATCCACCGCTGATCCCTTCCCCTTGATTTCGAAGGGCCTCTTCAAGGGCAGCGAGATAGTCCGATGCCGGCTCGACTTCTGAGCGCAGGGCTGGAAACAAGGGGGTGGTGCTGGCGAGGGCGACGATCAGCGCCTGCCCGAAAGGTTCCATCACCTGATAGTCGCGAACGCCGAGTTGAGGCTGCTCGACGCCAAGCTGAACCTCGGTCGCGCCGTTGATCAGCGTTTGACTTGCAAGTGGGTTGGGTCGCAGATGGACGACATCCCCGCCAGGATCGATGTAGTCGACATAGAGGTGGGCGGATGTCTGCGCTCCGGCTGACGCATAGACCACAAGACGATCACCTTCGTAGAAGATGCTATTCGGTCTATTCGTCTGGAGCCCGATACTGGCGCTGATCGCATAGGTTTCGATCAGGGCTCGTGCCCAGCAGACAGGGTCCGAACGCGACAGGACGTCAGCCGTTTCGACGGAAACGGCGCCTTCAAGGTGGTTCAAAGCTGGCTCGATTTGCATCATGCTGCTTGGCTTGCCGACCGAGCCAGTGACGACAATCAACCCATCGCTATTCGCGTGTGCGCTAAGACTACTGCAGGGTAGGCTTGCCAGAATTTGATTCGCTCGCTGTTCCAATGCGTCTGTGTCTATGGTCGGCTGAGGCGCTTCCGGCCCAAGGCCGTTCTGAGCATTTTCGTTCTCAACGACTTCCGGCACCCGGGCAATCTCCACCGGATCTATCGGGGCTGATCTTGGGCTCAGGAACAAATATCCGAGAACACCCGCTGTCACGAACGCCGTCAGGCCTCCTAGGATTGGCAACAAACGATTCGATTTTAGCGCTTTGGATCCATGCCTCTCTTTTTGTCGGATGGGGCGCTTGGATGTCGATCCTGTCAAGGCCTGCGGGTTGGTATCGATGTCCTCGAGAGACGGTGACCCTCGTATCAGAGCTTGCATGGTTTGCGGGCGATCGGCCGGATTAGGCTGCAACATGGCAGCAAGACGGCTGCGCAAGGGCTCTCCGATACCGGTTAGGTCCGGTACCCTTCTCCTGGATTCTATGACCTCCGCGTGGTTTCTCGCTGTCGTTACAGGTCGGCCGAGAACGGCAGCAGCTATCGATAGGCCTAGGCTGTAAATGTCGGAGCGGACATCGACTTCCTGACCGA
Source organism: Geminicoccaceae bacterium (assembly GCA_965204405.1). GTDB lineage: Bacteria > Pseudomonadota > Alphaproteobacteria > Geminicoccales > Geminicoccaceae > JANQPX01. The sequence continues at coordinate 461,497 of CBDBEN010000004.1, read as the reverse complement.
CGACACCAAGCTGTTCGGGAGACATATAGCCAAATTTGCCTGCGGTATCGCCCCCAACCAAGGTTTTTTGCTCAACGCCTGCCTGCTTGGCGATCCCGAAATCGATGATAACGGCCCGGTCCAGGCAACCTCCGGGAAGGAGAATATTGTCAGGTGATAGGTCGCGGTGAAATGTTCCTTCGGCATGGACAGATGCCAGGCCGCGTGCGAGCCATTCCAGAAGTATCGTTGCTTCTTCTGAGCTTAGAGGACGGTCCATTATGCGCTCGGCAAGTGACGGTCCGTCTACATAGGACATGACAAGGAAGCTTCGGCGGCCGTCTTCATCCTGAACCAGACCTTCATAGCCGACGACTGCCTCGTGCCGGATGCGCCTTAGAATTCCAGCTTCACGCATGAACAGGGCTCGGATACGTTCGTCACCGACCAGATCAGGACGGATGCTTTTGACGGCAACGCGTGATTTATCGACGAGATGCTTTGCTTCGTAGACTTCGCCCATGCCGCCAGCTCGAATAAATCGCACAATCTCAAAGCTATGGGCGAGGACCGAGCCGATAGCGAGTTGGTCGCTACACGCACCGACACCGGCTGTTGCTATTCGTGTTGCTTCGTCGTTCATCACTACGTTCGACGCATCCCTCGCAAGCTCAATGCCCGCGCCCATCTAAACTCAGGATTTCGATCGGGAGACGGACAGAGCCGAAGGGCTTGTCCGGGGGCAACACTGGCTGTCTCCGTTTCAACACCATTCGACCTTGGGTTACGAAACGCACTTGACCAAGCCGATCCATCAATATCATCAGCTAGCTACCATATGTTTAAAACGAGCCACTCTTCGGAGCTACTATGTAGTTTATCATACAGCTTACCCTTGTTTTGGGATGCAATGCGAGTCTCTTTTTGATTGATTTATTTGTTTGCGTTGATCAACCAAAATCGGTAGTTGTTTATGAGGGCAGTGAGATCATTGGTCGATTCTTCGGCCAGAGTGAAAAGTATTTGATTGTTGTTCGTCGGAAAGATGACGCTACCGATTGAAGCTCTCGTTGGACCTGTTGTCGATCATCCCCCCTGTGGGGAGGACCCGGCTGATCATGACGTTGCCTATCAGGAACTCCAACAGAAGATATTGGGTCACACCGACTACAAGCTGGTCGGCGATGACGAAGTACAGATCTATCATCCGCCGGTATGGCAGGCGATCTACGACGAATCGCTTAAATGTGCTGCCCGAACCCGTGATCTACGTGTCTGCATCATGTTGATTCGCGGGGCTGCGGGCTGCGATGGACTGAGCGGGCTCGCTGAAGGCTTAAGGCTTTTAAGAGAAACAAGCGTTCGGTTTTGGGACGATCTTCATCCAGCCCTCGATCCATCGGCAGAGGATCCGGTCGACTCCGCCTTTAAGCGCGTTAGCGCGCTAAATGAATTAATCAATCCAAGAGGACTCTTAAGGGATCTTCACGATATTCCCATTCTTGAGGCTCGTGGTGTCGGCAGCTTTTCTCTTCGGGCGATTCGCCTCGCCCAAGGCAAAGACTCCCCAAGGCCAGGCGAGGCTGTGCCAGAGGCTGGTTTAGTTAAAGCTGGCATGGAGCAAGATGCTGGCTGGAGCGATACATTAGAGGTGATTGGTGACGTCAGGAACGAACTGAAGCAGCTTGGTGGCGAGTTAAACATGCGCTTGGGTTCCGAAGCGCCCGACCTTGCATCTATCGACAAGATCTTGGTCGAGATGGCTGAGATCATAGGAAATGAGCAGAGCGACGCATCGACTCCTGCGGCCACGACAGATCAAAAAACTTTAGGATCCGCACCTTCCGTTCACGCAAGGGCTGGGAACAGCGAAGTCAATGGTCTCAGCAGTCGCGAGCAGGTCACAACGGCTCTGGATCACATCCTCAACTACTATCAACAATATGAACCGGCGAGCCCGATTCCGGTCCTTTTGAAGCGGGTACGACGCCTGGTGCCTATGGGGTACCTCGAACTGATCGAGGACCTCGCGCCGGCCGCCGTCAAGCCGCTCAAAGAACTGGGCGGCATCGATAAGGCGGCAAGTGTCAGCAAGGAAACAAGTGGCAACAGCTAGAGACTTTTCCCGCCTCGGCGCCAGAATCATGGTGCCGGCAGCATGAGCGAGGGTTGGTAATATGTCAGACAGTGGACAAAAGTTTATCGGACGAAACCGGGCGCCGAGAGTCCAGATCGAATATGATGTCGAAATTTATGGTGCCGAGAAAAAGGTGCAGCTTCCTTTCGTCATGGGTGTCATGGCGGATCTTTCCGGCAAGTCGGAACAGGCGTTGCCGCCGGTGGCTGATCGGAAATTTCTTGAAGTCGACGTCGACAATTTCGATCAAAGAATGCAGGCGATCCGGCCGCGCGTAGCATTCAGTGTGCCCAACACCATAACTGGCGACGGCAATATGAACGTCGATATCAGCTTTGAGAGTATGGACGATTTCTCACCCGATGCCATCGCTCGCAAGGTCGAGCCGCTCAAGAAGCTGCTGGATGCGAGAACCCAGCTAGCGGGGTTGATTACGGCGATGGACGGCAAGGATGGAGCAGAGCAGCTCATTGCCAAAACGCTTAACGATCCGGATTTGCTCAAGTCTTTGGCGGAAACCAGTGAGTCCGATGAGGCCACCGCCGAGGAAAAAGCCAAGGTCGAGAGCTGACGGCCGGGATTGAAGAAGGAAATTGACGATGGCAGACGACCAATTGCTGGAAAAGAAACCGGCTGCCGAGGCAGCGACCGAGACTGCGGAGGAGAGTCCTTTCGCCAAGTTGCTGCAGAGCGAGTTTCGTCCTCAGACGAACAAAGCGGCACAGCGCATCGAAGGAGCCGTGCAGGTGCTCGCCGAGCAGGCGATTGCGAATACCGATCTGATCTCGGACGATGCGATCAAGACCATTCAGGGCATGATTGCTAAAATAGACAAGCTGCTGACAAAGCAGATAAATCAGATCCTCCATCATGCGGATTTCAACAAGCTCGAAGGGGCCTGGCGCGGTCTGCACTATCTCGTCAACAATACCGAGACCGATGAGCTCTTGAAAATTCGGGTGATGAACATCTCGAAAAAGGATCTCGGCAAGACTCTATCGCGTTATGAAGGAACGCCTTGGGATCAAAGTCCGATCTTCAGGAAGATCTACACTCAGGAATACTCGCAGTTCGGCGGTGAGCCCTATGGTTGTCTCGTCGGTGATTATGAGTTCGACAACAGCCCGCCCGATGTCGCGCTGCTGCGCAACATGGCGAAGTGCAGTGCTGCCGCTCATGCTCCATTCATTGCCGCCGCCGCTCCTTCGGTTTTGGGGATGGGAAGCTGGCAGGAGCTGATGAATCCGCGTGATCTGACCAAAATTACACTGACACCCGAGCATGCGGCCTGGAACTCGCTTCGCGAAAGTGACGACAGCCGCTATCTTGCCCTGGCGATGCCGCGGGCACTCGCGCGGCTGCCCTATGGCGCCAAGACCGATCCTGTCGACGACTTCGATTTCGAAGAAGACATCGCCGGCACCGATCACACCAAATACAGTTGGATGAATGCCGCCTATCCCATGGCGGTGAACATCAACAGGTCGTTCAAGCTCTATGGATGGTGCTCGCGGATTCGCGGCATCGAGTCGGGCGGTGCGGTAACCAATCTTCCGGTTCACACATTTCCGACCGATGACGGCGGCGTCGATATGAAATGCCCGACGGAGATTGCTATTGATGATCGGCGCGAGGCCGAGCTTGCCAAGCTTGGCATGATGCCGCTGGTTCATAAGAAAAATACCGATATGGCCGCCTTCATCGGGGCGCAGTCGCTGCAAAAACCGCAGGAATATGACGATCCCGATGCCACGGCGAACGCTCGGCTGTCGGCCCGCCTGCCTTACATGTTCGCAACCTGCCGATTTGCCCATTACCTGAAATCGATCGCCCGAGACAAGGTCGGAAGTTTCAAGGAAAAGGGCGACATGCAGAAATGGTTGCAAAAATGGATTACCAATTACGTCGATGGCAACCCCGATCACTCGACCGAGACAGTGAAGGCGCAAAAGCCGCTAAGGGATGCCAGGGTTGTCGTCGAGGAAATTCAGGAGAATCCAGGTTACTACACGTCGCGATTCTATCTTCGTCCTCACTATCAATTGGAGGGGCTGACCGCGTCGCTGCGCTTGGTGTCGCGGATTGATCGTATTCAAGAATAAGGTTGTAACGGCCTGATCGAGACAAGGCTGCGTCATGCAATAGGTGAGTTCATTTTATTTTCGCTGAGTCCAACTGCGTGGAAGTATCTGAGCATTAACCAGGTATTCGGGAGGGACGAACCTTCCGAAACCTCTGCCTAGAACAGGAGAGCGTTATGGCTGTCGATATGTTTTTGAACATCGCGGACAACACGATTGAAGGCGAGTCTACGGACAGTTCGCATTCGAGCGAAATTGATGTGTTGTCCTGGTCCTGGGGTGTCAGTCAAAGCGGTACGATGCACATCGGTACGGGCGGCGGCGCCGGCAAGGCTAACGTCCAGGACATCAGCCTGACCAAATGGATCGACAAAGCCTCTCCAAACCTGATTCAACATTGCGCGATTGGAACGCAATTCCCCAAAGCCGTTCTGGTTTGCCGTAAAGCTGGCGGTGACGGTGGTCAGATAGAGTATCTGAAGATCGAGATGGAACACGTCATCATCAGCTCCGTCTCCTCCGGCGGGTCGGGCGGCGAGGATCGGTTTACCGAAAATGTCAGTCTCAATTTCGGCCTGTTCAAGGTGACCTATACGCCTCAGGATAATGAAGGTGCTGCCGAGGCCGAGGTTGGCCCAGTGGGTTGGAACATACAAACCAACGAAACTGTCTAGCAACCAGGGATAGGCTGGCGTTTTAGCCCCTATACCTGAACAATAAGAAATATCAGAGTTGGATCAGGCTGGCGTCAGAATGGCGCCGGCCTGATTGTCGTGGTGGCAATCCTTCTCCGTTTTGGCCCGGGAAAGACATGCCCCCTTCGTCGCAATCGCCCTCCTAATTCCTTCATCAAGGTATGGTTGATACCTCATCGATTTTCGTGGAATAATTCTCTTTAAAGCTGAATATAAAGTGATATGATACGACCTGTACGATAATTTTGAGATCGACATGCGCAAACTTTCTGTCGTCTATTCCTCTGTTCTGATCTTGAGTTCTCTGTCGGTCCAGCCAGCCGCTCAGGAAACGCCGCGGATCGTTGATCCCGGCAGCATTGAAGAGTTGGTCACACCGCCTCCGCAGCCGAGAAGCGAGCTGCCCGAGATCGATGTGCCGCCCGATTCCGAGCAATTGCCGCCGGCCGATGCCACAGAGCGCTTCTTCGAGCTCAAGGATGTCGTCATCAATGGCAATACGGTGTTCGATGACGATGAGCTTTCCTCGATTTGGGAACCCTATCTGGGAACCGAGATTGCGCTGGCCCTGCTTTGGGAGTTTCGAGCGCAGATTACGGTTCGCTATCGCAATGCCGGCTATATCCTTTCCCAAGCCGTTGTTCCTGCCCAGGAAATCGACGACGGCGTCGTCGAACTGGCCATCGTCGAGGGGTTTGTCGACAATGTAATTATCGAAGGCGATATCGGTGGCGCTTTCGCGCAGATCACGGAAAAGACAGTCAGGATCAAAGAAGCCGTTCCTCTGCATGCCGATGTTCTCGAGCGCTACATGCTGTTGATCAACGATTTGGCCGGGATCTCGGCACAGTCGGTTCTGCGGCCGTCTCCTCTGCAGTCCGGGGCATCCGAGCTGGTCATCTTTCTCGAGGAGCAAAAATACGCCGGATCGGTCGGCATCGACAATTACGGGTCGCGTTTCCTTGGACGGGAGCAGGCCAATGTAGCGCTGGTTGCCAACAACCTGTACGGCGCCTTTGATTCGACCGAGCTGCGAGGCCTGGTTTCCGTCGACGTCGAGGAACTGCAGTTTGTTGCGCTGACCCACTACGTGCCTATCGCCACCGAAGGCACGATGCTTTCCTTGAGCGGTTCCTTTGCCCATACGAAGCCCGGTTCCTCCCTTTCCAGTCAGGATATCGAAGGCACGTCGTTCGGCTTTTCGGCGATCGCGACCCATCCGCTGATCAGAACACGCACGGAAAATTTTTCCCTGGCCGGTGGTTTCAGATCGCGCGATTCGGAAAACACCACGTCCGGTATCGACCTCTCGAAGGATCGGATCCGAGCACTGACCTTCAGCGGAACCTATGACTTCGTCGATGCTTATCGCGGCATCAACCTGATCGGCATCGAAGTCGCACAAGGGCTCGACATCCTGAGTGCGCGCGGCAAGGGGGACAATGATCCGCCGCCTTCCAGAGCCAATGGCCGCTCCGACTTCACCAAGATCGAAGCCGGCGTGACCCGCGAGCAATATTTGGCGCGAGGCTGGTCGGTCAAGGGCTCGCTCAAAGGACAGTATGCACTCAGTCAGCTCCTGTCATCAGAGCAGTTCGGCTTCGGCGGTGAAGAGTTCGGCCGCGGCTATGACGGCTTTGAAATATCGGGCGATCACGGCATCGCCGCCAAGCTCCAGCTCCAATATGGCGGCGCCAGCTCATGGAAGTATCTCGACAGCTATCAGGCTTATACCTTCTTCGATGTCGGCCGCACCTGGCTGATTGATGACGATGCGGCCGATGACGATGAAACAGCCACGTCGACCGGCGCCGGTGTTCTGTTCAATCTCGAATACAACGCTGCGGCAAAGCTGGAAATCGGCGTACCGCTTAACCGTGATCCCGAAGACTCGAAGCAAGGTCAAGGAGAGCCGCGCATCGGGTTCCGGCTGACCAAGAGATTCTAAGCATCGTTACCGAGCAGGCCCCATTACCGATCGGCCAGGCTTCGTTCCAGCCACAGTGAGGACAGAACCATGATCCGCTGCCGTTCATTTCTTTCGCAGCCGCTGCCGGTTTTATCTCTCCGCAGTTCGACGGCGCTGACGACCGGTATGCTTGCGCTGACGGTCGCTCTTGTTCGGCTGGCCGTACCCGATGCTCTTGCCAATCCTGAGGGAGGCAGCGTGGTTGCCGGCGATGCGGTGATCGAGAGCAGCGGACCAGACCGGATCGACGTCAACCAGACCAGCAACCGCGCTGCGATCAACTGGAAAAGCTTCAGCATTCAGAAGGGCGAAGTCACGAATTTCAACCAGCCCTCTGCGGATGCCGTCACCCTCAATCGCGTCACTGGCGGTGATCTTTCGACCATCGCAGGCCGGCTTACCGCCAACGGCAAGATCATCCTGGTCAATCCCAATGGCGTGATGTTCACGGGCTCGGCCGAAGTGGACGTCGGCGGTCTGCTCGCCACCACGTCCCGAATTGCGACTGAGGACTTCATGGCCGGTCGGTATCGCTTCACGCCTGGCAGCAGCCAAGGCGCCGCCGTGATCAATCATGGTCGAGTTTCGGTGGGGGAAGGCGGGCTTGCCGCATTCGTCGCGCCATGGGTCGAGAACAGCGGGGTGATCGCCGCCCGCCTCGGACGGGTCGAGCTGGCGTCCGGCGATAGCTTCACCATCGATCTGCATGGCGATGGTTTGATCCAGCTTGCTCTGGAGAATGATCCGGGAGGCGCCCCCGCCTTGCTGGCCTCTCATAGCGCCGTCAGCAATGCGGGTCGGATCGAAGCCGATGGCGGGGTCGTCGGGCTGACTGTTGGCGAAGCTCAGGGCATCGTCGACCGCGTGGTCAATATGAGCGGTGTCGTCCGGGCGCGCACGGTTGGCTTGCGCCAAGGCAGGATCATCCTTGGCGGCAACAATGTCTCGACTGTGGTTTCGGGTACGCTGGACGCTTCGGGCCGAACAGCGGATACGATCGGCGGCCATGTGGTGGTGGCCGGCCGTAAGGTCGGTTTGACCGAAACGGCGTCAATAGACGTCTCCGGGCAGAGCAGCGGTGGCAAGGCGCTGATCGGCGGTGATTTCCAAGGAGCCCCTCCCATCCCGGCTTTTCGTCCCGCCCAGTACACGGTGGTCAGCGCCGGTGCCAGGATCAACGCTGACGCGCGGGACAGCGGCGACGGCGGCATGGTCGTTGCCTGGGCTGATCAGGCTACATCCTTTCGCGGCAACGCCAGTGCCCGCGGCGGCATCGCCGGCGGCGATGGCGGGCTGATCGAGACATCAGGCAAGATCGGCCTGGACGTCGATGGCGCAGCGGTCGACGCCTCAGCGGTGAAGGGCCAATCGGGAAATTGGCTGCTGGATCCGATCAACATCACGATAGAGACCTTACCGGAAGGCGAGAAGAAAGTTTTCTTCGTTGATGAAACCGGCCTCTTTGTCATCAATGACAATGCGCTTGGATCGACGATTGATCCGAAGACGATCGTGCAGGCACTGTCCAACCACACCGACGTCACGATCACGACGGCGATCGACGATCGGCAAGGTGAAACCGGTATCATCACGATTCAAGATTCAATCATTACCGAGCTCACATCAACGTTTCAGACATTCGCTAGTGATGAAGTCGGCAAAAATGCAACGGCATGCTGTCCGTCATCCGACAGCCCACCAACACCGACACTGCGATTGATCGCCGATGACACGATTCTGTTCAATGCTTCGGTCCTGGCGGGGTTGGACGATTCATCGCCTCTCAATATCCAGGCCCAGGCTGGACATGACATCAACTTCGTTGGTGGCCAAATTGTGACCACCGGCGATATTAGTCTGGTGGCGGGTGCAAACGCCGATGGCTCGGGCGGTATCATCAACAACCTTGGTGCGCTTCCAGCCCTCACGACAACAGGCAATCTGGTCTTGGTGGCAGATTCCGGGATTGGAACAGCAGCTCAGCCACTGAGGACCTCAGGTATTCAGTCTCTGTCGGGGCAAACGAATACCCAGGGAATTTTCATCGAGGTTGCCGGGAACAGTAATCTTTATGTGAATAGCCAAAATTACGAGCAATTCGATGTTGTCTTGCTGCAGCCGCCAGCGCCTTCTGTATCCGAGTCGGAATTGTTTTCCTATGACAACGGTTACTCCGGTGTCTACAGCATCACGGCGACGGTGACAGTCAATTCCAAGACTCGTCTTGTTAAAGGCCTTCGGGTTCTGGATCCTATAGACGGTGGCGACATTCAGCTCGTTACGAATAGCAATCTTTATTTGGGCGCGGATGTCGTTAGCCCAAAGGAGGTCAAGCTACAAGCGCTAAACGGCAATATTGATTATGGCACCACCAGTTATGATTCCCCGGAGATTGTCGCCGCGAGCGCTGCTCTCTCAGCGGCAAATGGCGTCAATGTGCATACCGACGCCGATATCTTGAGTGTGAACAATAGTATCTCGGGTGATGTCAGCCTTCATATCCATGGATCTTCGAGTATCGACATCACGCAAGCCGGGGGAGGTTTTGTCGACATCGATGGAACCGACGATATCAAGCTTACCAAGCTTGTCGCTCCAGGCAGCGATGTCGACGTCTCGTTTAATGAAGGGGCAGATGGGAGTTTGCGGGCAACCGCGGCTTTGGGGGCGGTGGACTCTCTGCTTGGGGAAGTTCACCTGTCGAGCGGTAATGATCTGGAGCTTACCGGCGTATTCTCGAACGGCAAGCAGGTCCTGACCGGAGGGGTAATTCACCTGACCGGAAGCTACGACACTGGTGGGAAAGACTTTATCGCGAATGGCCCGGTAGTCATCCTGGCTGATCAAGAGACAGAGGTTCTGATCGATGCGCTTGCGGGTGAGACAAGCGGGACCGTTACATTCAACGACAGCATCGACGGCACGTCTGATAGTGGCGACGACATCACGATTCATATCGGTGATAGCAGTGTAAGTTTCAAAGGCGATGTCGGCGGTAAGGTTCCCCTCGGTGTCCTGGAAGTCGATGGTCTAGAGAGCGCTGGTGGGATTTCTATCAGTAATGCAATCACGGATGAAGATCAGGCCGTTCAACTTCTTATCAAGACGCCTGCTGGTGTGGATCCCGAGAGTCTTGCTCTGTCAAACATACCAATTGGCTCAACCATCTCGGATGGGAATAACCCCATCGTAACCACCGCAGCCGAACAGGTTGTCGATCTCGCTGCGTTCGACCTCGATACGCTGAGCTTCAAACCACCGGCTAACGTTGGCGACGACATCTCGATCAACCTTGTTGCTACGGTACCAAGCTTCTCAATTGCCGAGAGGCCGGACGTTTTCAATGTTCTGAATGAGATCTCTGGCGCATCGGCGGGAAGTACAGCCAGCATCACCGTCAATCCGATCGCCGACAAGCCCGTTCTGAGTGGGCCAAGCGAGATTCTTGTTGCAAGCCCCAGCACACCGTTGCCTCTTTCGGTTGTCTCGCCGGACATCGACGGGTCTGAGGCACTGGCGGTTACGATATTCGGTCTGCCGCCTGGCGTATCGCTGTCGGCAGGTATCGTAAATGAAGACGGCAGCGTCACTGTCCCGGTAGGTCAGCTGAGTGGCCTCGAACTCACCGTTTCCAACTTCAGCGCCTTGCCGGCCAGCCTGACGCTTCAGGCGACGTCTGCAGAACAAGGCTCGGAAATCTCAAGTATCAATCAGTCCTCGCCTTTTGTGATCAACATCGAAGACATCACTCCTCCATCAACGTTGCCAACGTCCTCAGATCCTGGCCAGTCCTTCACACAGGATTTCGGACAGCAAGGTCCGATCGGCGATAACATCGCTCCCAATCGGACCAGGGACGTCAGTCCAATCAACACGGCATCGTCCCAGGACGAATCGTCGGTTGATCCGGAGGATCCATTCGCGGTCGAACCGGCGGCCGGCGAAGAGGGGGTGAGCACGGGGCTCTGGGAGGCTTGCCCTGACGTTGCCGATACCTCGGTGTCCTGGCAGAACACGGCGCCCGATGCCGCCTTCAATGTCGATCCGGATCTCATTCCCTACAGCGTGGACGTCTATTGCGGCGGCTATCAGTTGACCGCAGCCGGCCGCGGCTCGGCGCGCGACTATCAAGGCCTGAGCTTCGTGACCACGGACTTCTGGACTGATCATAAGCAGGAGAAGACACCGGCGCTGACCGATGAGCTCCGCCGCGCCCTCTTCCTTGATGACATCAAGAAGTAGCCGAGCGAACGCTTGCCGAAACCCGGCGCGACATCGCTGTTTCATGGATACTGTCGAAACTTCAAGAAGGAGATCGATGATGCTGCGTTCAAGACGACACCTACGGCTGGTCACGTTGGCTCTTGCCGGCTGCTGTCTATTCGCTGGTCACGCCAGCGCTGACGGCGACATTCTGAGTGCCGATCAAATCGCCTTTAGGCTCAGTCAGTCCAAAGGCCTGAAGGTCTCCGGCGACAGCACCTCTCCTGCGACATCGAATGTAGACCTGCCTGGCGTCACCTTCGACTTCAATTCATCGACATTGACGGCGAGCGCACGTAAGCAGCTTGATGAATTGGCCAAGGCACTGAGCTTCAATCTCTATGCCGACAAGCCGTTCCTGATTGCCGGACATACTGACGCCACCGGCTCCGAATATTATAACAAAGCATTGTCCGAGAAACGCGCTTTGGCGACGAAAACTTATCTCGCGACAAAGCATGGCATCGATCAGGGCAGGATCGAAACGAACGGTTTCGGTGAGCAGGAACTGCTGTCGACCGTTGCACCCGATGATGGCCGGCAGCGCCGTGTCGAAATCAGGGTGATCAAATAGGCGTGCCGGCAACGGATTCTTCGAGACTTTTTCATATCTTCGTCCTTGGTGTTCTGCTGGTTGTTCTTGGTGCGATGCCGCTTCAGGCGAATGCTGCCGGCGGCAAGGTCGCCTTGGTTATCGGCAATGCGAAGTACGAAACCCTGCCGCCGCTACCGAACTCCGTTGCCGACGCCAAGGACATGACGTCGAAGCTAAAGAAACTTGGCTTCGACGTCATCTCCGCCGTCGATGCCGACCAGTCCAGTATGAAAAAGGCCCTGCAGACCTTTCAATCGAGGTTGGCTGAGGGCGGTGTCGGCCTCTTCTATTTTTCTGGCCACGGCATTCAATATCAGCAGAAGAACTACATCATTCCGATCGATGGCAGCATTAGCACCGCTGCCGATGCCGGCAGGCATGGTGTGAGCATCGATGCCGTCCTCGAAACGCTGCGTGCGAAAAAGCGGAACTTCAACATTGTCATCCTCGATGCCTGCAATGATGCAGCTTTGGACACAAAGGGGCTCGCCCGAATGGAGGCGCCGAGCGGCACGTTTCTGGCCTTTGCAGCCAGCCCCGGCCAGCTGGCGAGCGGAGGCTGGGAACGGAATTCCCTCTTTACCGAAAAGCTCCTAGGCCATATTGCTCAGCCAGGCTTGAGCATTCATGAGATCTTTCAAAGAACGCGCTCCAAGATCGTCGAAATTTCGAGTGGTGCGCAGATCCCGACCGAGCAAAATTTTCTAACCGAGACGTTTTACTTCATCCCTCCCAAGAATCCGGGCAAAAGGCCGCCCGAAGCCCACAAGCCCGGGGACGAGTTTCGTGATTGCGAGACCTGTCCGAAGATGGCCGTCGTGCCCGCAGGAACCTTCCAGATGGGATCTCAAAGCGGTAGCGCCAGTGAGCGGCCCGTTCATTCCGTCAAGATAGAGCGGCCGTTTGCCATTGGCGTTCATGAAGTCACTATAGCGGAGTGGAATGCCTGCGTAGCCGAGCGGAAATGCTATCAGGCACCGATTGTGTCCCGTGATGCGACGAAGCGATTTCCGGTCGTGAATATCTCCTGGGACGATGCCCGATCATTCACAAGATGGCTGGCGGCAAAGACGGGCAGGCCTTATCGCCTTCCTTCGGAAGCCGAGTGGGAATTTGCCGCACGCGCCAAGTCGGCGACGGCCTTTTCTTGGGGAGGTGATGCTCATGGTGGCTCGGCGACCCTCGATGCCAGAGGACCAAGCGAGGTGGGCCTGCATCAGCCAAATGGCTTCGGCCTTCATGACGTCCACGGCAATGTGTGGGAGTGGGTGGAGGACTGCTTTCTTCCCTATTCAGGTGAGGCCGGCGATGGCAGCGCGATAACCGGCGGTGCGTCCTGCCGGGACTCGGTCATTCGCGGCGGCTCCTGGCGATATGCGGCACGTTTTGCAACGGTAAGTTTTCGGGCAAAGGCGAAGTCAGGGGAACAGCGCGACGATCTGGGATTTCGGGTGGCAAGATTTCTCGATGATTGAGGAAAGGCAGTTCGGTGCGTTAATGACGTTGTCTGCTTAGGCGGACGACCCGTTAAGGTGCATTAGGCGGCCTTGGTCATTTGCAGATAACAGCGCAGACAAGCGCCAAATGGCCTCCGTCCCACAAAATTGGCCGCCAATAACAAGGTGCCGGTAAATCAGACGGGTTAGGATTTTTCGCGTGCCAGCATCGCTTCTCGGCGAGCGATGTAGAAGGTGGCACCGAAGATCACGCCGCCGCCGATCCAGGTCGAGATACCTGGTATTTCGGCAAACAGCAGATACGCGATCAAGGCTGAGAACGGCAGTCTCAGAAACTCGAAGGGAGCGGCCGCCGAAGCGTCGATTAGGGACAGCGCTCGTGTCGTGGTCAGCCAGCTGAGCGTTCCGAGCACGCCAATCATGACAAGCAGCAGCCACTCCGCAGGGTCGGGTGTGTGCCAGTTGAGAAGGCAAAGGGGCAGTGACAGTGTGGTGGCGAACATCGCTTGATACCAGACGATTGTCGGCACGGCCTCGCGTTTGGTGAGACGCTTGATCATCAAGGAGGTCGCGGCTCCCATCAGCGTGCCGAACAGGACCACGCCGGCATAGGGCGAGATGGCCTGAACGCCTGGCTGCAGCACGATGAGGACCCCTAGAAATCCGAGCAGCACGGCAGCGAAACGCCGTGCCCGCACGACTTCGGCCAGGATCAGCGCAGCACCCAACGTGACGAAAAGCGGCTTCGAGAAGGAGAGGGCGATGACGTCAGCCAGCGGCAGATAGGCGATGGCCAGGAAGTAGCAAACCATGCCGGTGAGGTGCCAGATACTCATTAGGAGAAGGCTGCCGGGCTTTTCGGTTTTGAGCATGCCGGGACCGAGCCGCACCAGAAACGGCAGCATGGCGATCAGGCCGAACAGATTGCGGAAAAACACGATCTCGAAGGTATGAATTTCGGCGGAAGCGACACGGATCATCGCATTTTGGCTTGAGACGAAGACAGCTGCGACCACCATCAGCACCGCAGCCTGAACCGTTGGCGACAGGTTGCGAAAAAGAGTGTTGTCTCGGCACCTTGATCTCAGGGCATCGAAGATGATTTTATTCCGGAGCAGGACATATACGTAATGCAGCCTATGGTTGCTGCTGGTGGAAGAAGCCGTTAGCAATCTCAACAAGCCGACGAGACTCGCTCTTAAGCGCCACAAGCCGAAACTTCAACATCTTGATTCCCTCGGTCAATCGTGGATACAGGGAGCTGAAGTCAGCATGTTCGTGCCATCAGCAATCTGCTAGACATTTAAATCATGTTTACTGTCGCCGCATTCTATAAGTTCGCAGCTCTTCCCGATTTCGCCGCTAGACAACGAGCGCTCGCAGATGTCTGCGACGCGCAGGGCGTCAAGGGGACGATTCTGCTCGCATCGGAAGGCGTGAACGGCACGATTTGCGGACCGGAACAGGGGGTTGAGATCGTGCTCGACGCCTTACGCAGGCTTCCAGGCTTCGCCGATCTGGAGCATAAACGAAGTCATGCCTCGAAGATGGCCTTTCGCAAGATGAAGGTCCGTCTCAAGAAAGAGATCGTCACCATTGGTATTCCCGGCCTGGACGCTGGCGGCAATGCCGGTGTCTATGTGCCGCCCGAGGCCTGGAACGACCTGATCGGACATGAAGACGTTGCGGTCATCGACACGCGTAACGACTATGAAATTGCAATAGGGTCCTTTGAGGGTGCGATCGATCCGAAGACCGAGTCATTCCGGGATTTTCCGAACTGGCTGAAAAGCTTCAAGCAACAGAACGGCGCAAAGAAGCTAGCGATGTATTGCACCGGCGGAATCCGCTGCGAGAAAGCGACTGCCTTCGCCAAGTCCATCGGCTTCGAGGAGGTATTTCACCTCGAAGGCGGCATCTTGAAATATCTCGAGCAGGTGCCGGCATCGAAAAGCAGATGGCAGGGTGATTGTTACGTGTTCGATGATCGCGTCTCGGTGCGGCATGGTCTGGTGGAAGGGGATTACGACAAGTGCCGCGCCTGCGGCCTACCGGTTGCTCCGGTCGACAAGAGTAGCGAGCACTATGTCGATGGCGTCTCCTGCTCCGCTTGTTGGGATCGCTATTCAGATGATCGTAAAGCCGGCTTTGCCGAACGTCAGAGGCAATATGACAAGGCGAGGGGTAAGGAACCCAAAGGCAAGCTATAGCGCTTTGCTTCGATAGAACTCGGCACAAGCTGCAAGCACCGCTACGTGATGTCGTCGCCGTATGCGGTCAGATGGCGGATAGGAAGACACCGGTACTTCCTGCTTTGCGGACCTAGGAATGTGTCAGGCTGGTTTGGTGGACATGATCACTTTCAGCGTCTCAGTATGGCGAGACCGAACCAGCCTGATCTGACGTTGCTCCAGCAGTCTGGATTAATGGCTCGCTTTCCGAGTGATTGATCGGAGCTAACCGCTAGGCCCGCAGCGCTTCATTCTCCGGATCATACGGGCTTTCCTCGATGATTCGCGCCGGCCTTAGCTGATCCAGCACGCGGACCTGACATTCCTTGCCGATCTCGGCGGCATCCGTTCTGATGTAGCCGAGCAGCAGCGATTTCCTGACATGGTGGCCGTAGCCGCCGCCAGTGCCGCGGCCGACGACTTCGCCGTCCATGATGATCGGCTCATTGCCGAAGGGATCAGCATCATCGGCGTCAATCTCCAGCGTACAGAAGCGGTTGGGGATGCCTTGCTGCTGCTGTTGGATCAGGGCCTCCCTCCCGGTGAATGCGGCCTTGTTGAGCCGGACGAATCGATCGAGCCCCGCTTCCAGGGCGGTGTTTTCTGCGTTCAGGTCGGTGCCCCACATCCGGTAGCTCTTTTCCAGGCGCATGCTGTCCATGGCGCGGATGCCGACATGGCCGAGACCATGCTCTGCACCTGCCTGCATTAGAGCGTCGAACAGGTGGTTTTGATACTCAATCGGGTGGTGCAGTTCCCAGCCGAGCGAGCCGACGAAGTTGACCCTGAGGGCCCGAACGGCGGGAGCGTAACCGATCGGAATTTCTCTTGCCGTCAGCCAGGGAAATGCTTGATTTGAAATATCGGCGTCAGCGAGTTGTTCCAGCACCTTACGGGCGTTTGGTCCGGCCAGGACGAACACGCCATATTGGGTTGTGATATCTCTCAAATGGACGGAACCGTCCCGCGGCATCAATTTTTGCAGGAAGTCCAGATCATAATCGTGAGCCGCCCCGCCGCTTATGAGAAAGAAACGTTCGCCGAGGAGCCCGTCTTCCAGCCTGGTGATGGTGAATTCCGAACGGATCGAGCCGGAGGGATTGAGCGCGTGGGCAAGGCTGATGCCGCCCTTCTTCTTCGGGATGTTGTTGGCGACGACGCCATCAAGGAACGTTCTTGCCCCCGGTCCTTCGACTTCCAGCTTCGTAAAGGCCGAAAGCTCGAGCAATCCTGCTTGCTCGCGCATGGTGCGGACCTCGTTGCCGACATGCTCGAACCAGTTGGAGCGGCGGAACGAATAGACGTCCTTGCCTTCCACCCCTTCGGGCGCAAACCAATTGGGCCGCTCCCAACCGAACCGCTGGCCGAACACTGCACCTGCCCGCTGCAAACGATCGTAACAGGCAGGCGTTTTCGCCGGGCGGCCCTCCAGCCGCTCCTCCATCGGAAAATGGTTGATGAAGACGTGGGCGTAGGCTTCCTCGTTTTTGATTTTGGCGAAATTCTTGGAAACGATGCCGAAACGCCTCGGGTCGACGCCGATCATGTCGACCGTGGGCTCGCCGTCTACCATCCATGATGCAAGCTGCCATCCCGCGCCGCCCGCCGCGGTCACGCCGAAGCTGTGGCCTTCAGAAAGCCAGAAATTGGGGAGGCCGAAGGCGGGGCCAACCATGGGGTTGCCGTCCGGGGTGTAGGAAATCGGACCGTTGACGATGTCCTTGATGCCGGCATTCTCGAAGCTCGGCACTCGGTGCATGGCAGCTTCGACATGGGGCATGATCCGCTCCAGATCGCCCGGAAACAGATCCTTTTCGAAGCTGGCCGGCACGCCGTCGACGAAGCATGCCGGGGCAGTTTTTTCATACGGACCTAGGATCCAGCCCATACGCTCCTCGCGGAAGTAATACTGGCTGTCGCTTTCGCGGAGTATCGGAAGTTCCTTCGCGCCTGTCTCTCGGTATTCTTTCAGCACCGGGTCGACGTCGGTCACGATATATTGATGCTCGACCGGGATCGCCGGGATCTGCAGGCCGACCATCAGCGCGGTCTGGCGCGCATAGTTACCGGTGGCGCAGACCACATGCTCGCAGCGGATTGTTCCCTTGTTGGTCCCAATGATCCACTCGCCGCCGTCGCGCTCGATCCCCGTCACCTCTGTCTGCTGGTAGATTTCAGCGCCGTTCATGCGCGCGCCCTTGGCAAGCGCCATGGTGACGTCGACAGGTGCGATGTGGCCGTCGGTCGGATGCCAAAGAGCGCCAATCAGTCCGTCCATCGAGGCAATCGGCCAGAGTTCCTTGATTTCATCGACGCCGATCAGATGGCATTCGACGCCAATGGTCTCCGCGGTGCATTGGTAGTTGCGATATTCATCCATCCGGTCGCGGTTGCGGGCAAGGCGCAGATTGCCTGTCTGGTGGAAACTCACGGCCTGGCCGGTCTCAGCCTCCAGCTCCTGATAGAGCTTCACCGAGTATTGATGGAGCTGACCGACGCTGTAGGACATGTTGAACAGCGGTAAAAGGCCGGCGGCATGCCATGTGGAGCCGGCGGTCAGTTCGGTGCGCTCCAGGAGGACGACGTCCGTCCAGCCTTTCTTGGCCAAATGGTAGAGAGCCGAAACGCCGCAGACCCCGCCGCCGATCACCACCACACGTGCACTGCTCTTCATGTCCCTGCCTCCTACCGGCCCGCTCCTGGCGAAGCCATGACCCGCGCTACAATCCTATGGGCTCCAAAATTCAGGCAAGCAGATGTAGCAAGCCGCACCGCCTCTGTGAAACGGATAGCGACATGGTCCGTCGAAAATTCGACATGGACAAGGCAACTCGTCATATGATCGCGTCATTGCGGTTGGCAACACGTCGGAACGTTGTTTGAGTTTGCTGAAAATCGTCCGATGACGTTGTGCTCATCGTTTGCTGGCACCTTTTTGTTCGCTGCACCTTACCGGATTATCGCCCAGTCAGCCTTGGCCACGAATTCATGCAACGATCGGTGCGTCACTCCTTCATGGGCAAGATCAACGCGTGTGGCTACGAGAATAAATTGTCGGAACAGCTATAGCTGATGTCATGGCAATCATCTTTCGTACCGGGATAATGAAGCCATAAGGCCAGCCTTGCCTATCGCAATTTGATCGAGCCATTGTAACGTAGTTGTCGTCCGCCGGTCTGAAATTATGGAGATGACATTGATGGCAGCCCTGATAGGACCGCATGGCGCGGCGACCCTCAAGCCCCTGTTCGTCGGCAATGAAGAGGAACGCGCGCGTCTCGAAAAGGAAGCCGAATCACTCAATGCCATCGTGATCAGCTCTGCTGCGGCGGGCAACGCCGTCATGCTCGCGGGCGGCTATTTTACGCCGCTAGACGGATTCATGAACAAGGAGGATGCGCTCTCCATTGGGCGCTCCATGCAGATGATAGATGGGCTGTTCTGGCCGACGCCGGTGCTCAATCTGGTGCACGAAGCCGGAGCGGTGCGGCCGGGCGACCGTATTGCGCTGAGAGATCCGAACGTTGATGGAATGCCGGTTCTGGCTATTCAGCATGTTGAGGCCGTCGATCGGTTCTCGTCCGGTGAGATGGAAGAGCTGACGGCTCAAATCTATGGTACGACCGACAGCAACCATCCCGGCGTCGCCGAGTTCCTGTCCCAAGGCAACCAAGTCATTGCCGGGCCGATACAGGTGCTGAACTACAGCTATTTCGAAATCGATTTTCCGGAAACGTTTCGAACGGCTGTGGACATTCGCAGCGACATCGAACGCAAGGGCTGGAACCGCGTTGTCGCCTTTCAAACACGCAATCCAATGCACCGAGCTCATGAAGAGCTTTGCCGGATGGCAATGGAGCGCCTTGGGGCCGACGGTCTGGTCATTCACATGCTGCTCGGCAAGCTGAAGCCAGGGGACATCCCGGCATCGGTTCGCGACGCCGCCATTCGCAAGATGGTCGAGGTTTATTTTCCGCCGAACTCTGCACTGATCACCGGCTACGGTTTCGACATGCTCTATGCGGGCCCGCGTGAGGCTTTGCTGCATGCGATTTTCCGCCAGAACATGGGGGCTACTCATTTTATCGTTGGGCGCGATCACGCTGGTGTCGGCGACTATTACGAACCATTCGAGGCCCAAGAGATCTTCGATCAGATACCAGGCGACGCACTCGACATCGAGCTGTTCAAGGCCGACCATACAGCTTTTTCGAAGAAGCTGAAAAAGGTGGTCATGATGCGTGAAGCGCCGGACCATACACCAGATGATTTCGTCCTTCTCTCCGGCACGGCTGTGCGCGAGATGCTCGGCAAAGGTGTCGCGCCCCCGAGCGAATTCTCCCGCCCGGAAGTGGCACAAATCCTCATGGACTACTACCGCGGGCAAACTTGAAGCGCACACTGGGGTAGGGGAATCGGTGCCGTCTCAATCTTGCATCCGATCAATAGCATTGAGTGTACCGCAGATGAGAATCCGGCCAGGCAAGGAAGCGGGATGGCACTGCATTCGTATCGACGAGCCATGCCCTGGAGGCGAAGCCGACCCGGAAATTGCCACGGCCCATAACTAAAATATCAACCAACATATTGATTTGAAAAATAGTTCTGCCGGGTTGCGTTGGAAATATTGTCGAGCGGAGATACTTATGGATAATAGAACCTAAAGATCCGTGTATTTCACCGCCGTGCCGTGTGCTTTAGCGATGGGATACTTGACTCCGTTGGCAGTGATCTTCGCCGCAGCTGCAGTTTGAAGATCGATGCCCGTACGTTCGGCAATCAGCAGCAAGTAAAGCAGAATATCCGAGCATTCCTCAGCAAGCCGCTGCCGCATGGCATCACGTTCCGCTTCTTTTTCGAAGTCCGTCTCCGACTTCCACTGGGTCAGTTCGAGCAACTCACCTGCTTCGAGGTTGAGCGATAGGATCAAATCTTTGAGCGAGTGAAACTGGCGCCAGTCGCGTGCATCTCTGAATGCCAGAAGGCGTTCCGTGAGATCGTCGAGTGTTGGTCTATGTTCATTCATGAACCATCCATCCTTACCGGTACGCTGCGATCTGACGCACTGCACCGGCACAACCGGCACTGTTAGCCTGATGCACATGTGATCATGAGATTGCTGCACAAGGGAAATACAGCACCGCCATGCGGATCATTCAACTCTCCGATAGCCATATTTCGAGTGACAAGCCGGCGCGCGCAACGGAACTTGAGGCTTGCATCAATCATATCAACAAGCTGAAGCCGCAGCCTGACGCTGTCGTTCACACAGGTGATATCGCGCATAACGGTCTCATCGAAGAGTACAAAGCGGCGCGGCAACTTCTGGACGAGCTGTCGGCGCCCCATTTTGTTCTGGCCGGCAATCGAGACGAGCGACGCAATCTGATCAAGACCTTTGCGGATGGGGTGCATATCCATCCGGACATGGATTTTGTCCAATACGCGGTCGAGGACTTCGAGGTGCGCTTGATCGTAATCGATACGGTTAGCACTCGGAGCAACAAGGGGCGCCTTTGCCAGGTGCGCCTGGAACATATCAAACGCATGCTGACGAGCGACACATCCCGGCCGGCGGTCCTGCTTCTCCACCACCCTCCTTTTACGGTGAACGTCGGCCCGGAGCCGCGAAACTTCGAGGAATGGTCCGATGCGGAAGCGCTGATGGCGGAGGTCCAACGCCATGATCACATCAAAGGAGTGTTTTGCGGCCATGTCCACCGGGCTTTCGAAACATCGATCGGCTCGATGAGAGCGAGTGTCGTCTCCAGCGTCGTTTCTGATGTGCGCTGGGATAAGCCGCATGAAGCAAACCCTGATCTTCCGGTGTTCGACGCCCATTATCTAGCATCGGGAGTCTGAGACTGCGGCTGCCGGCATGTCGCAGCTTTTTCGAGCTGCCGGGTTTGTCGCTTCTGATGCGATGCCCCCGTTCTATCGGTAGATGGTCTGTGTCTATCTCGCGGCGAGTTGACGTTGCCGCCTATGGCCGGTACTTGAATAAAGTACACTTCTCTCGATTCCTAGAAATTCGGAGCGGGTTGGTGTCCAGCGTTAGGGGGGCTAAAAACTAAATGCTTACCAGTAATCCCTTTGCCGAACTCTCGGCTACCGTGTCGCCGGCGGTGATGAAAACCTATGTTGTCATCATGATACTTTTGGTTGTGGGTGGCACGTTATTCGATATTTGGCACAAGAAAAGTGCCAGATATTTCTTCGAGAATTGGCGAAAGGCGAAGGACAAGGGAACCAAGGATGTTGGCGGCGGTGGGATGGCAGCGGTGGCGGTCCAGACCGCAGCGTCCGAGATCCTGACATCCTCTGAATTTTGCAACCCGAAGCGGCGCGTGGCCCATCTGCTGACGATGTACGGCTTCATCGCCTATGTTGTCGCCACCGTCATCATGGTCTTTGGTTATTCGACGCCTGACGCGTCAACGCCGGTTATCTGGCCGTTGCTCTGGACCCTGGGTGCCCTCAGCGTTTGTGTCGGCGGCTATTGGTTCTGGTTCGTCATCCGGGTCGATGTTGCCGCAGAAGGGCATACACCGTTCCGTCTCGTGCGCGCTGACTTGTTCATTCTCTCGCTTCTCGCAAGCGTGACGTTTGGCCTGATTTGGGCCTTCTCGCAATCGACGGTCTTTCTTGCTCTCTATCTCTTGGCCACGACACTGCTGTTCGGCTCGGTTCCGTGGTCCAAGTTCTCGCATATGTTCTTCAAGCCTGCGGCAGCCTTCCAAAAGCGTGTGGCCGAAGCGAACGGCTCGCGCAACAACCTTCCGCCGCCGGCTGATAAACCGGACGTATTCGGCAGTGCCCGCCGACAGCCCAGCCACTACTAATCAGCCCATAAGCTGTCTTCGATCAGGGAGCTAACTGAATCTCATGCCCACATTCGTCTACATGACCAGCTGCGATGGCTGCGGACACTGCGTGGATATCTGCCCTTCGGATATCATGCATATCGATACCACTTACCGGCGCGCTTATAACATCGAGCCCAATATGTGCTGGGAGTGCTACTCATGCGTGAAGGCCTGCCCACAAAACGCGATCGACGTGCGCGGCTATGCCGACTTCGCGCCATTGGGCCATAGCGTTCGGGTATTCCGGGAAGAGGGTAAGGGAACCATTTCCTGGAAGCTCAAATTCCGGGACGGCCGTGAAAAGAACTTCGTATCGCCGATCCGGACCACGCCATGGGGATCGATCAAGGGACCAGCGGACTACGATGCGCCCAAGCCGGAAGATTTGAAATCTCAGGAACTCGCCCACGAGCCTGATGCGCTCAACATCGAAGGGGGACTACCTGCCTTGGCGCCCGATCAGCTCAAGCAGGGAGTTGTCTAGTGGGAGGGCTTTTTTCGCGCAGGAAAACGGTTCATGTGGATAGTGATATCCTCGTCATTGGCGGCGGCATGGCCGGTTGTGGCGCTACCTACGAGTCCAGATATTGGGGGCGCGACCTGAAGGTCGTCTGCGTCGAAAAGGCGAATATCGAGCGTAGCGGTGCCGTTGCCCAGGGGCTGTATGCGATCAACTGCTATATGGGCATGCAGTGGGACGAGAATAAGCCGGAAGATCATGTGCGCTATGCCAGGAATGACCTGATGGGCCTGGTGCGTGAAGATCTTGGCTACGACATCGCCCGGCATGTCGACAGCACCGTGCACAAATTCGAGGAATGGGGCCTTCCGATCATGAAGGACCCGGAAACGGGACGCTATTTGCGCGAAGGCAAATGGCAGATCATGATCCACGGTGAAAGCTACAAACCGATCGTCGCCGAAGCCGCGCGCAAGGCTGCCACCGAAGTCTATAACCGGATCATGGTGACCCATCTTCTGATGGACAAAAAGAAAGCCAACCGCGTCGCAGGGGCGGTCGGTTTCAACGTACGGACCGGGGATTTCTACGTCTTTCGTGGCAAGGCCGTGATCGTTGCTGCCGGCGGTGCGTCCCACATCTTCAAGCCCCGTGCGGTGGGCGAGGGTATGGGACGAACCTGGTATGCTCCGTGGAGCAGTGCTTCGGCCTATGCCTTGCCGATCCTTGCCGGCGCCAAGATGACTCAGATGGAGAACCGGATCGTGCTTACCCGGTTCAAGGACGGTTACGGCCCGGTCGGTGCCTATTTCCTCCATCTCAAGACCTATACCCAAAACGCTTATGGGGACGAATACGAGTCGAATTGGTATGACCACACCAAGGAGTTGGTGGGTGATTATATCGATCGCCATCCTGTCCCGACATGTCTTCGCAACCATGCCATTCTAGAAGAGGTCAAGGCCGGACGGGGCCCGATCCGCATGGTCACCAAAGAGGCTTTCCAGGATCCGCACAAGGAAACGGTCGGCTGGGAAAACTTCCTTGGCATGACCATTGGGCAGGCGGTTGTTTGGGCATCTCAGAATATCGATCCCAAGCACACCAATCCTGAACTCACCACATCGGAGCCCTATGTCATGGGTTCCCACGCGACCTGTTCTGGTGCCTGGGCGAGCGGGCCGGAAGATTATGCCCCTGACGACTATCAGTGGGGCTACAATCGGATGATGACCGTGGATGGGCTCTTTGGCGCTGGCGATACCATCGGCGGCACGGCGCATAAATTCTCCTCGGGATCGTTCACGGAAGGCCGGATCGCCGGCAAGGCTGCAGTCAACTATGTTAATGATCTCAAGAACGAGCAGCCGGAGATCGATGAGAACGAATATCGAGAGCTTGAGAAGGTCGTTTTCCAACCGATGGAAAACTACGATGTGGGCAAGAACGAGATTGTCGCTGGCACGGTCTCACCAAGTTACCTCCTGCCGATCCACGGTCTTCAGCGTCTCGAGAAGATCATGGACGAATATGTCGGCGGCATCAGTGCCCACTACACCACCAACACCCCGATGCTGACCCGCGGAATCGAGCTGCTCGGCATGCTGAAGGAGGATCTCAACCACATCGGCGCCGAGGACCTTCATCAGCTTCAGCGGGCCTGGGAGTTGAACCATCGCGTTCTGGCCTCGGAGAGCGTGACCCACCACACGATGTTCCGCGAGGAAACCCGCTGGCCTGGCTACTACTACAGGGCTGATCATCCAAAGCTGGATGACAAGGATTGGCACTGCTTCACCCTGTCCCGCTATGATCGGGAGTCCGGCGAGTGGGAAATGGAAAAGGCACCGGTCTACCATATCGTGGATTGACCTGATCCGACATGGCTCGTGGTTTGTTCCGATCGCATGATCGAATCAGCCACGATTTATGTGGCGTGCCTTCAACAAACCAGTCTTAACCAGGCCCCATTGAACTTGGGCGCATACCGTCGATCCAAGCGATAGAGGCGGGCATTGAATGCCGTGGACATTCCACTAGACGGTGGCTTTGGTGCGTAGGTGCCGGAGCAGTAATGGCGAAGGGGGGATGGCGACATGGCGGAGGAAGCCGGTGATGCTGCCGCCGGCGAAGCGGGCAGCGCTGGGCAGCACGTAAAGCAGCAGGGCAAGCTCCACCAGCAGGCTGGCAAGGGCGGCGCCGGGCAGGCTGAAGATCTTGGTGAGCGGGATCGCCAACACTAGACCGACAATGCTGATCACGAGATAAACCAGGGCAAAGCGCTGGTGATTGTTGGTGGCCTGAAGCACGTTGGCAGTTAGCGCATGGGCGGTCCAAACCATCACAGCTGCGAGCAGTGTCAGATAGACGCCGGGCCAGGGGTTGATCTGGCCCTGGGTCCAGACCTTGAGAATCCAAGGCGTGGTGAAGGCAAGTGTGCCGCAGACCACGAGTGATGCCCAAAGCCCGAGACGGCAGATTTGCCAATGCACTTTGCGGACCAGTTCCATGTCGCCGCGTCCATAGGCAAACGCGATCTCCGGGCCGCCGATTCTGCCGAAGATCACGGTAAGATGTACCATGTAACGGCTCAGCATGCGGACAGTATTGAAGATTACCACCGCCGGCGGGCCTAAGATGGCACCGATGACGATTAGTGTGCCTTGGAGGCCCATGGCCTGGCCGAGGGGAAATGCCATAAAGGCGAGGGAGGGCAGTGTGAAGTCTTTGATTGTCTGCCAGCTTGCGTGATTGAGTCCGAAGACGATCCACCCGCCCAGGCGGTAGAGTTTTATCCTGAGCAGAGCGAAACGGAACAGTGTGCCAAGGAGATAGCAGGCGATGCCCAGTACCAGATCGCCGCCGCTCACCAAAACGAGGACTACCAGGAGGAAGATCAGAAGCTCGCTCAGCATGATAAGGAAGGTGCTGAGGCCGTAGTGACCTTCGCAGCGAAAGCCGGCATCCAAAACTTCGACCTGGAGGTTGATGGCAATGACCGCCCCCAGGATCACCAGCGACCAGGCGAGGCCTTTGATGCTCAGGATTTCGAAATTGAGAAAGTCGTGGATCAGCGGTGCCATCCATGCCGCGATGCCGACCAGGGCCATCACAACGGCGCCGATGCCTATGAAAAGCACGCTGGTGCTCTGAAAATAGACCAGCGCCCGGTCACGATGCCCGGCGCTGACTTCCATCGCCATGTGGTTTCGGGTCGCCTGGCCGAAGCCGATATTGCTGAGACGGAGATAGCCGAGGATGGCCGTCAGGATCAGCCATTCGCCATAGCCGTCATCGCCCCAGAACAACAGGAAGAGGGGAACACCAATCACCTGGATGGCCACGCGAATGAGATTGGCGAAAATCTCCGACGCAACGCCTTTCTTGATCCGTTCCAGCAGTGCTGGGTTCATCGATCGCGTTGCCTGAGACGTCGAAATCCTTCTCTTATGGTCTTGCCGCCTGCACTGAGATCGGTCGAACGTTCCGGCTCTCCGTCTTCTTCTTGCTCACTTCCTTGCTCCCCGGGGAAGTTGCCATTCTCACTGACCATCTCATGGTCATCCGAGGCGTTGCCGGACCATGGATCATCGTCGACGCCATGCTTTGCATTGGTGAGGTCTGGATTCGTGATTTGTGGTTCCTGCCAGGCGAGTGGTTGTGGCTCACCCAGACCAAATGCGGCTCGCTGATCGATGGGCCGCATGACCGAGGCGGCCCAGCTTTCCGGAACCGGATTGATGGCGGCCTCGCTGACGCGGTTCTTCAAATCCATCGCGCTAGCGCGCAGCCCGTAGAGCATCGCGACCAGGAGAAACCCGTTGGTAAGGCGGCGCTGAGCTCCGAAGGGGGAAAACAGGATGTCCCAGATAAAGAGGAACATCAAAAAGACCAGATAGGGACGCATGGGATCATTGCTGGCATAGAGCCGCCGAAGCGTGGCCAGGATCATGCCCAAGATGGTGAGCCAGAAAAGAGCGCCGCCCAGTCCGGCCTCGACCCAGGCGCCGAGCACATGGGAGTGGGTGGGAATCAGGTTGTTCTCGGGCTCGATGAAGCGGTAGGTGAAGCCGAGCTTGTAGAGCATGAGCTGGCGAAGCTCGGCGTAGTAGCGATCCTTGGCCCAGGACCCATGGCCGACAATCGGGCTGTCCATGATCGCCTGCACGGTTACCAGCGACTCATTCCGCCCTCCGAGCAGAATGCCGAGGTCGCCGAGCGCTGCCTGAGCTTCGTATTTATCCTGCGATTTTTGCCCGAGCAGACCGGATTGGGCAGCTACGCCGTAGACTTTTAGGGCACCGAAGGCCGTTGCCATCAGGAGTGTGCCGACCAGCAGCATGCGGCCGTAGGAGAGCGGCTTGGGGCGAAGGCCGAACAACCGGAGGACGGCCGGTACCGATAAAAAGGCGGCGCTCACCATCAGCACGCCGCCCCAGGATCTGAAATCCATGAACGCGCTGAACACACCAAGGGCTATCATCAGCATCGGGCCGACCAGGCTGCTCGGACTTCGGAGCACCGGAACCAACATGAAGCCCATCAGCATGAGCGTTGTGGTCGAGCCGGCGAAGCCGAACTTCCAGCCGATGGCGCTCAAGGGATTGTTGATCAGGAGATGGATCGTTGATCCTACCACCAGCCCGCCTGCATAGCAGAGGATGCGGTCCCGCTTTCCGGCCGTCAGCAGATAGCAGGAGACAAAACTCATCAGGAGAAACAGGATCCTAGACCAACCACGTGCATAGTCGCTAAACGGTGTTTCCCGGATCAAGTCGGTGATCACCTGGGCGCCGAAATAAATCAGGCCCATCATCAGGATAAGGCCGAGTGGCCCTGATTGAAGCGCCTTGCCGCGCATCACCAACAAGACCGGCAACAGTCCGATCAGGCAGAGCTCCGCCAGATAAATCGTGCCGACACCGGGCACCTCGATGGCGATAAGAATGGGGATGCCAAAGCACAGAAGTCTGGCGGTCAGCTCCTTGCCGCTCATGGGAGAACGGGACGAAGCAATCGTGTCAGAATACGCTGCTGATCGTGTCAGTGATGCCAAGACTATGCCTACTGGCGGACCGGAGGAACAATCATAAAGATACCATTTTCTATCGTACTCCCGGCGACGGCGTAAAGCGCCGATCCTCATGATGAGCAACTTTGGGTTCAAAAATATTAATTGTTTTGCACGGAATAATCGATTTAGCGACTGTGACTTGGCTCCAAGGCCTTCCGTCAATAAGTCTGAGCTCTGTCTGTACGGAAGACCGAATCTTTTGAAAATGCAAACAGCTTTATCCTTAAAGGGGACGTCCGCTGGCGCATCACCGGTAATCGTGGTAGATGGCACCCCGATATTGAGGACAGCCAGCTACCTGTGAGGACACTTGATGCGCGCAGAGATCACCAATCTTGCCTCCGAGATCGAGCAGGGTTTGGCCTTGCTGAGGAGGCATCTTTGACTGGGATAAAGCCAATCAGCGACTGGAAGAGCTGAACCAACGCTCCGAAGATCCCGAGCTTTGGAACAATGCCGACCGTGCCCAAGCTCTGATGCGCGAACGGAATGCTCTGGCAGCTGCTATTGAGCGTCAGCATGAGCTTGAGCAGGCTCTTTCCGACAATGTCGAACTCGCCGAGCTTGCCGATGAAGAAGGCGACGAGGAGACTTACAAGGAAGCTGAGGAGGCACTTGGCGCTCTCAAGCAGCGCCTTGCCAAACTACAACTCGAGAGCCTTCTTTCCGGCGAAGCCGATAGCAATGACTGTTTTCTCGAAATTCACGCCGGTGCTGGCGGGACGGAGAGCCAGGACTGGGCGGAGATGCTGCTCCGCATGTATGCCCGCTGGGCCGAACGCCGAGGCTTCAAACTCGAATGGATCGAGGAGAGTGCCGGCGAAGAGGCTGGTCTTAAATCAGTGACGGTCAAGGTTCTGGGCAAGAATGCCTATGGCTGGCTCAAGACCGAAAGCGGCGTTCATCGCCTGGTGCGCATCTCACCTTTCGACAGCCAGGCGCGGCGCCACACCAGTTTTGCCAGTGTTTGGGTTTTCCCGATCATTGACGATTCGATCGAGATTGAACTGGAGGAAAAAGACCTGCGTATCGACACCTACCGTGCCTCAGGGGCCGGTGGTCAGCATATCAACAAGACCGACAGCGCTATCCGCATTACCCATCTGCCGACCAACATAGTGGTCCAATGCCAAAATGACCGCTCCCAGCATCGCAATCGCGCTCAGGCCTATGACATGCTGCGTGCGCGTCTGTATGAGCTTGAGTTGCAAAAACGCCAGGAAGCGGCGGATGCCGAAGCCGCCGGCAAAAGCGATATCGGTTGGGGGCACCAGATCCGCTCTTACGTTCTCCAGCCCTATCAGATGGTGAAAGACCTCAGAACCGGCGTCGAAAAGGGCAATGCACAGGGCGTTCTCGATGGTGATATCGACGACTACCTCGAGGCATCCCTGGCCCAGGGCGTCGAGCAGAAAAACACGGCCGAGCCGGAAGGCCTGTAGCAACAAAGGATCGCACCGTCATTTTCGCAGGCTCTATTTCAATATGCCGGGGAGCCAGGTCGAGGCTGCAGGCATCAAGACCATGAGAATGCCGTAGACGATGCCGACTATCACGAAAAGTGGTACTTCGCGAAAGGCCTTTTCGGGGCTCTCGCGGACCACGCCTGCTGCGGTGTAAACGCCGACGCAGACCGGCGGCGTGATCATGCCGATTCCGGCGAAGGCGACGAACACGACATAGAGATGCAGGATATTCAGCTGCAGGGACAAGGTGATCGCTGCAAAGATCGGAACCGTCAGATAGAAGACCGGCACGATCTCGACGAAGGTACCGAGAATTAGGCATATGGCGGCAACTGCGAACCAGAACATTAGGGGCGTGCCGCCAAGATCGGTGAAATAGGCGATGATCGTCTGCGGCGCTTGGGAATAGGTTAGGACGACACTCAGGAAGGTCGCCATGGCAATGATCGCGAAGATGACGGCAGTGATCTCTGCGGTTTGCCGGAGGCACTCGATCAGCGAGCGAAAGGTCAGCTCTCGATAGACAAGAAAACCGATGAGGATCGCCCAGACTCCGGCGACTGCTGCTGATTCCGACGGCGTCAGCAAGCCTGCATAGATGCCGCCAAGAATAATGATCGGGGTGATCAGTCCCGGAATGGCCTCACGGGCGGCTTTCAGCTTTTGCCGCCGATCTGCCTGCGCCGAGCTTCGGATATGACGGCATTTCCAAACAACGACCAGGACCATCAGGGCCAGGAGAATCAAGCCGGGGACGACCCCGGCCGCGAAAGTCTGGGAAACCGGGACATTGGTGAGTGCGCTGAACAAGATCGCGGCGTTCGAGGGGGGGATGAGCGATTCCAGCAGCGCCGCCGAGGCCGCTAGCACAATGACGAAAGGTTTGGGATATCCCTCTTCGATCATCTTCGGCATCATGATCGTACCGACGGCAGTGATCGCTGCCAGGATCGATCCGCAAAAAGCCGCAAAGAATCCCATCGCAACCACCATGGCGATCCCCAGGCCTCCCGGAAGATGGCCGACCAGTGCCGTGGAAAACGCGACCAGCCGTGATGCGGCACCCCCTCGCAACATCACCATGCCGGTAAAGATGAAGAGCGGCACCGCGATCAGCACATGCTTGGTCATTGCGCCGAAGGCCACCTGGATCAGGGTAGACCATGGCAGGTTCAAGCCCCAGATCGCAGCAATGGCGCTACCAAGGCCGAACACCAAAAAGACAGGCACCGCCAAAAACAGCATCACCGCCGAAATGGCCATGGCGAGCGCATTCATCGGTTTCCGCTCTCCGTTTCGGCGTGCCCAGTCAATTCGGTCATGGTCTCCAGGACGGCTTCGAGCGCAAAGGAGGCGAGGATGGCGAAGCCGGTGGGAAAGGCGAGATACATCGTCCAGATTGGGATCTCGATCTCCAGTTCCATCATTTGGCCAAGTGCTTTGAACAAGGCTACCGCCTCGCTGCCGGCTATCAGAAAGATGATCGAGGCGACCAGAGCAATCATACTGGTGATCAGGCGCAGGATCCGCTGGCCATGCTTGCTCAAAAGCGCCGGAACGAGATCTACTTGTATATGGTCACCGGAGCGGAGGAGCGGGCCGAGAAGTGGAAATACCAGCCAGGGTACAAGCGCCGGCGGCAGTTCGATCAGCCAGTCATAACCGGTTCCGGAAATAAATCGCGTGACTGCGCTGGCGGTGAGGGCCGCAACGATAATTGCCATGATGACGGTAGCGATAACAGCTACACATCGGGCAAGCACCGTGTTGAATGAGCGTAGTGCATTCAGGAACAGGGTCATATGGCAGCAATATCAAACTGCCCGCCCGATGGACAATCCACCAGGCGGACAAGATGCACCGACGGCATTCGGCCTATTGGGCCATAAAGTCAGCCGCGGCCTCCAACGCCTCGGCATCCACTAGATCGGCCATGGCCGGCATGACCTGTTCAGTCATCATCTCGGTAAATTCGGCCTTGGCTTCACCCCCGAGTGTGGTGACGACGCCGCCGCGCTCCTGGAATTCGGCAAGCGTATCTTCGCCGACCTGCATGATTGTTGCGGTCGACTTCGCACCGACTTCGGCACCGACATCCAGCAAGAGCTGCTGCAGGTCCTCGGGCAGGCTGTCGAACCAGTCCGAATTCGCCATGATGTAGGCATCCGAGAAATACTGATAAGGGAGCTGCGCGTACTGCAAGTACTCCCACCAGCTATAAGCCTTGACGCTGCCGGGAGGCGTGTTGAGTGTGTCGATCATTCCGGTTTGCAGGGCCGTGTAGACCTCGCCGGTCGGCAGAGACACGGTATTGGCTTCGTAAGCATCCCACATAGGGCGCTCGCTCTTGATCAGCGCCCGTGCCTTCAGCCCCTTCATCGCGCCGACACTGTCAAGCTCGCGTGCGCCGCTGAACGTCATCACCGGACCAACCGGGTCGAACATCAAGAGTTTGGTCTTGGAGCGGGAGGTTAGGTCGTCCCAGATTGCACGTCCCGCCTCGGAATCCAGGAAAAACGCCCGTTGGCTTTCATAGCTGTCGAAAAGACCCGGATAGGCGGCCACGTTGTAGTTCTTGTTAATAGGTGGAAAGCTGACAATGCCGACGATCCCACCTAGCTCCACTGCACCCGAGGTCACCGCGCCGAGTTGTTCGCGGATGCCGAAAAGCTGCCCCGATGCAAAGAACTCGATCTTAAGGCGCCCTTCAGCCCGCTTGTTGACCTCGTCTGCAAACATCTTGGCATGAATGGCGCTGTGATGGGTCGGGCTCCAGTGAACCGACAGACGCCCGGTATATTCCTCAGCGCCCGAAGGCAGAGACAACAGCATCGCAGCAGCGCCCAATGCGCAGCCAGTTAAATGTCGAGCGCGCTTCATTCTACAATCGGACATCATACCTCCCTTTGCCCTTTCTCCCGTGGGCCTTCCCGCGGACACAGGCTTTTTGGATCGGGCAACGCCCGACATAACGAGAACAAACAACGGTAGTCTAGCGCCAGGCTGTTGTTTGACAAATAGTCGAACTTGAAAAATCCTCTAGCCGTACAAATTGGGGAGGCTTTTCTGAGGTAATGAACGAAACCGAACTAATGGTTTTGGTTTAACGCGGTCACCATGAGCTGTTGATAGAAGCGGAGCCCTGTCGCCCAGAATCATTGGTCGCAACGTCGATTCACAGAGACAAAGTTCCCAGATGCCTGAGACAGACGTCGGTTCGTCACGCTGCGGCATGAACGACGACACCGCATCAAAAATCATCCCGAAGACCCCGGCCATATCGGGATTGGGCGATTGGGTGAGGGATCGGGATAAGGAAGGATCTAAGCGGCTTGGTTGAAGGAAGGGCATTCTGGTACGCTTTGGCTTCTTGAGCGCAGGGGCGGATCGCGCTATGCACATTGCATGCGTGGCTATTTTGGTATTGGTGCCGAGGCGATCAGCAAGCCGATGAATCTCGGCAATCTCATCCGTTCCGCTCATGCGTTCGGGGCAAGCTTCGCTTTCCTGGTGGATGCCCACTACACCGTGGCTTCAGCCCGCTCCGACACGTCGGAAGCGGAAAAGCAGTTGCCGGTCTACCGCTATGACCGGCCGGACGAGCTATCATTGCCGAAGACCTGCTCGCTCGTCGGTGTGGAGTTGCTGGACGATGCGATCGACTTGCCGAGCTTTCGCCATCCCTTGAATGCCGCCTACGTGTTCGGCCCCGAGCGAAGCTCTCTGTCGCCGGAGATGGTGGCGCGCTGCGATCATGTGGTAAAAATTCCGACCCGCTTTTGCATCAATCTGGCGGTGGCTGGCGCGATCGTCATGTATGATCGAACCATCTCGCTCGGCCGGTTTGCGCCGCGTCCGGTCCGCTCGGGTGGGCCAACCGAGGAGATCGAACAGCATATTCGAGGTGAAGTGCGCATCCGCAGCCGGGATGGATGATCGAGCGACTAAGCGTATACGGAAATGCAGAGGCTACTCACTTGGCTGGCCAAACTTCCGATACGGTTGGGATCTCGCGAGAGGCGCGGTCTGGACCAGCCATGTCTGATATTCCGCTAACTCGCCCAGACCGGTGGGAGGCGGTCATGCCAGGGATCTGCGCGCTCCAACTGTCCGGCTAGCTGGAACAAGGTTGCCTCATCGCCATATCGGCCGACGAACTGTACGCCGATCGGCAGTCCAGCGTTGCTCCAGTAGAGTGGTACAGACATTGCCGGCTGGCCTGTGACATTGAAATGATAGGTGAAGGCCGCAAAACGCCACAGACGATCAGTATAGGCATTGAGATCGTCCATCATCATGTCGAGATGGCCAAGCGGAACCGGAGGCTGGGCCAAAGTCGGCGTTAGCAGAAGGTCAAAGGTCTCGAAGAATGCACCGATTTGGCGGCAGATTGTATGTAGCCTGTTGATCAGCTGAACATAGTCGGCGGCCGAGAACTGATCAGCAAGAGCCATCATTTTGCAGGTGATTCGCTCGAAACCGTCTGGATCGATTGGCTTGCCCAATGCCTGGGCACGCTGACGGATATTGCCGGTGGCGCCAATTGCAAATAGGCGATGATAGTCTTGATCAAGCTGCTCAGCGTTGAATTTGGGGCTGGCGATCTCGACGGTATGACCTAATTGTTCGCACAGTTTTCCAGTCTCATTCGCGGCGTCCATGCAATCCTGGTGGACCGGGAAGCCGCTAAAAGCTTCGGTGGTGATCGCGATCTTGAGTTTTCGCGGTTCGGCGGAAACTTCGTCGAGATAGGGGCGTGCGGGCCGTGGCGCTATATAGGGGTCGCCGGGGGCAGGGCCGGCGGTTGCATCCAGGGCTGCTGCGCTATCCCGGACGGTACGTGAGACCACATGCTCGACCGAGCATCCGGCTAGGCTTTCGCCAAGATAGGGCGCCATGGTGTTTCTGGCGCGCGTGGTCTTCATGCCGAACAGGCCGCAGCAGGAAGCGGGAATGCGGATAGAGCCTCCGCCGTCGCTCGCATGGGCAAGCGGCACCAAACCGGCCGCGACCGCAGCCGCCGAGCCGCCGCTGGAGCCGCCTGGGGTTTTCGCCGTATCCCAGGGGTTGTGGGTCGGACCGAAGAGAGCGGGTTCCGTCGAGGCATTGAGCCCGAATTCCGGCGTATTGGTACGGCCAAGGGGGATCAATCCGGATATTTTGTAGCGATGAACGAGTTCGCTGTCGCTCGGCGGACAGGCATCCTTGAAAAAGCGCGAGCCGGATGAGAACGGCACCCCTCCGAGAGCACCGCCGAGATCCTTTAGCAAAAACGGCACGCCGGCAAAGGGCCCCTTTGCGGTTTGCTTCTTCGCGGCCTCCAGTGCCTGTTCGTAAACTTTGGTGACCACGGCGTTCAGCGTCGGATTTTGGGCTTCGATCCGGTTGATGGCCGCTTCGACGAGTTCAGCAGCGCTGACATTGCCTTCGCGAACGCGCTTTCCCAGGGCCAGTCCATCTTCAAGGGAATCAAACGCCGACTTCGCCATCATCACCTCCCCACTCGTTTCCTGGCGCCCTCCGTTCTATTCAGCGCTGTTCCGATCAGGCCGTCAATCCTGACGCTTGGCTGCAGTCAGTTTGATTTCGACGAGGTCCCCCGGATAGAGATCGGTTCCGATGCAGGCGCGGCATGGCCAGCCATCGTCCGGAATCCAACCACACCAGACGTCATCCATTTCCTGCTTGGTGGCCATGTCGGCAAGATAAACCACGGCTTCCAGAATATGGTGCTTGTCGCTGCCGGCCTCGAGGAGGCTGTCTTCGAGCTTGGCCAGCGTTGTTCGGGTTTGTTCGGTGACGGTGCCGCCTGGGCCGGTAGCAACCGTCCAGATGAAGCCGCTATGTTCGACGGTCTTCGAGCGACCCTTCGCCCCGCCGTTGGTTCTTTCGATCCTGGCCATGATGACAATCCCTCCGGACAATGTCCTACAATGACAGAGAACAGAGAGAATAGTCACCCAAGCGGTAACGCCGGTAAAGGCGATCACCGCCAAATATCTGTCTGAGCCTAAGAGAGGTTGCTGGGTGGCGAGGTCGGCTTGACATAAACATCTGCAATCGTCGGTGGCGTATCAGGAGCCGCCGAGAAGGGGATCGATGATCTTGGCGAAATCGTCAACGGCGCGGGAGCCGGGATAGGTTTCGCCGCCGATCACGAAAGTCGGGGTGGATTGCACCTTATGCTCGTTCGTGCCGTCCAGCCTGGATTGCAGCACGCCATTCACCATCTCCTCGTCGGCTAGACAAGCATCCATCTGCTCGTCCGTCAGGCCGCCGAGTTTACCGAGCTGCTTCAACGACGATCTCGGATCATCGGCGTGGGACCAGCTTTCCTGGGTCTGGAACAGGACATCCAGGAAGCCGACATACCGGTCGGCACCCGCACAATGGGCAATTACGGCAGCGTCGACTGCGCTCTCGTTCAACGGAAAGTCACGAAACACCATGCGCACTTTGCCAGTGTCGATGTAGCGCTCCTTCAGGCCCGGAAGCACGTCTTTGTGAAATTGGGCACAGTGAGGACAGGAGAGGGAGGAGTATTCGATAATCGTAACTGGGGCGTCCGGATCCCCGAGCGAGCGCTCCTCGACCTCGGCCGCAGAGCTCTCTCCAAGCACCAAAGGGAGCGAGATCAGGACCCAGAGCCCCAAAACCGCTACCAGGCTTCCGGTTAGCTGAAACAGTACTTTCTTCACGCTACCTCTCCTCAGAGCAACTCAAGCCGCGATTTATTCGATGCCATGGCGCCCTAGATAAAGCGAGACGGCATCGGCGACAAGCTCCGGGACATTAAATTACGAAGCGTTAATGCTAGCTGAACGAGATCGGCTTGTATCAAGGTTGTACTGGCCTGATGACTATCTTTCCAGATGTCCCATTTAGGGGCATTTCATCAAGCCGATCAGAGCGACAAATTCAGCCCAGCACCACTCCTCTCCCTGCTGTCGGACTGGGAGATCTGGCTGCCGAAGGCGTAGGCCATCCGGGCGGTGGCGAGATCTTGGGCAGACGGGCTGGTAGCGGCATTAGCAGCGACAGCCATCCGGCCACTCAGGCGCTTTGCCTCGGCCGGGTCCCCTGTGACTGTTTTTGCTTGAACACTGACCGAACCGCCGACGGCGTATTGCCGGCCATCGGGGCCGCGCTGGTAGATGTAGTTGATCGGGCCTGCCAAATCACCCGCGACGGCAGCGTGCGCCTTTTCTTCTTGACGAACCTGCTGATCCCGCTGCTGAAATCTGGCGATATCGGCGCGCTCGGCTGCGCTCAACTGATCCAGGCGTTTGGCCGCAACCGGGCTGGCTGCGGCAGGGCTTGGGCTGGATGCAGGATTTGAAGCACCGGCGTTGCCAGCAATCGGGGTAGAGGACCTATCCGCCGCTTGCCGCGATCCGGAGTCAACGCCGCTGGCCGGGCCGGCTTTTTCGGCCTTGATCTTAAGAGCCACCAATTGACGGCCGCCCTCCGGCTCCCCGAGAGTGCGCGCGTCGACCACGACGCCGGCCCGTCCTTGGCTGGCGAGCACGCTGACGGATCCGATCGGTGGAAGCATTGCGCGCAATCTCAAAAGTTCTTGCCCACGCAAGCCTAGGATAAAAGTCTTGCGAAAGCGTTAATGTCTTATGATACAGCTTTGATGTTGGTGCGGGTCGATGGCTCTAAAGATTTGGTGAGCTTGAAAAGAGCCCCTTTCCATTCCCCGCTGGCTCGTGAATAGTAATAATAG
The DNA here is from genome assembly GCA_965204405.1 of Geminicoccaceae bacterium. Lineage (GTDB taxonomy): Bacteria > Pseudomonadota > Alphaproteobacteria > Geminicoccales > Geminicoccaceae > JANQPX01. The sequence goes on along the minus strand of CBDBEN010000004.1, from coordinate 424,495 downwards.
CAATAACAGGGTTTAACGTCGAACAAGGGAGGCACATGATGCCGAAAATAAAAGGCGCCATCATAGCGCTCGCAGCAACGGCGATGGTGAGTGTAGCGGCGGATGCGAAGACATTCCGCTATTCGACCACAGGCGATATTCTTGGCCTGGATCCCCACATGAACAATGAGGGTCCAACCAATACCATGAAAAGCAATGTGTTCGGCCGGCTGATCCATCGGCTGCCAGATCTCTCCTTGGAGCCTGACCTGGCGACGGAATGGGAGCGGATTGACGATACGACCTGGCGCTTCGAGCTGCGTGAGGGGGTCAGTTTCCACAACGGCAATCCGTTTAATGCCGATGACGTCGTCTATTCGTATAAGCGCCAGGCCCAGGAAACCTCCGACATGGGGTTCGCGCTATCCTCGATCGAAGAGATAAAGAAGATTGACGACTTTACGGTCGAAATTATCACCAAGGGGCCAGATCCAATTCTGCTCCTGAATTTACCCAACTTCTACATCGTTGATCAGGAGTTCATGGAGGAGAACGATAGCTTCGAAGTGGTGCAGGCTGCCGGCAAGATCAATTTCGCGCAAACCAACGCCAATGGCACCGGGCCTTTTAAGGTGGTCGAATGGGTACAGGACAATAAGGTCGTATTGGAGCCGTTCGAAGGCTGGTGGAACCAGGAAAACCGTGTCGACAACGTCACGCGTGCCGAATTCATTCCGATTGCCAATGATGCCACGAGAGTAGCCGCGCTGCTGTCCGGCGAGATCGATCTGATGTATCCCGTGCCGTTGCAGGATATCGATCGGCTCAATAGCGATGCCAATGTCGACGTCCTGCAGGGGCCGGAGCTTCGGACGATCTTCTTAGGTTTCGATCATTATCGCGACGAGTTGCTGGACCTTCCGGGCTCCGGCAAAAATCCGTTCAAGGATGTGAAGGTTCGCAAAGCCTTTGCCCACGCGATCGATACCAGCGCTATCCAGCGTGTGGTGATGCGCGGTGCGTCAACACCGACCGGTCTGATGGTGGCCCCCGGAATCAATGGCTTCCAAGAAGATATGAATACGCCATATGCCTACGATCCTGCACAGGCCAAGGCGCTGTTGGAAGAGGCCGGGTATGGTGATGGTTTCTCTTTGACACTCGATTGTCCGAACGACCGCTATGTCAACGACGAGGCAATCTGCACGGCGGTGGTGCCGATGCTTCAGCGTGTCGGTATCGATGTGAACTTGAATGCGCAAACCAAATCGCTTCATTTCAACAAAATCGGACAGGCTGAGGGCAACAACACGAGCTTTTTCATGCTCGGCTGGACTCCCGGCTCCTATGACGCTCTCAATCCCCTGCAGAACTTAATGACGGTCGATGGTGAAGGGCAGGGAAGCTGGAACTGTGGTCGTTATAGCAATCCCGAGATCGAGGCTTTGCATGACAAGATCGCGGTGACTGTCGATGAGGCGGAACGCAACGAGCTTATCCGGCAGGCTTTCAAGATCCATCAGGATGATGTCGGTCATATCCCGCTGCATCAGCAAGCTCTCGCCTGGGGTATTCGCTCGGATACGGTGGAAAATGTGATCCAGCGGCCGTTCAACGATGTTGATCTGCGCAATGTCGTGATGAAATAGGCAGAGTTGTCGATCCGGGCGTTGATTTGCCCAGCGCCCGGATCACTGCTCCTGCTGCATTGATGAGCTTGTCCTCATGATCGCCTACATCATTCGCCGCTTGTTCGAGGCCGTTCTGGTGATGCTGGTGGTCGGTTTGATTTCGTTCTCGCTGTTTCAGTTCGTCGGTGACCCTGTCAACAACATGGTCGGGCAGGAAACCACTATCGAGCAGCGGGAGGCGCTGCGCGAGCGGTTGGGGCTTAATGATCCCATCCCTATTCAATTCGCCACCTGGGTCGGCAATGCCGTCCAAGGCGAGTTTGGACGCTCCTACAGGATGGGCAAGGAGGTCAACGTCCTGATCGCCGAGCGCCTGCCGGCAACCCTAGAACTGGTGGCACTCTCCGCCCTGATCGCGCTTGTCGTGGGTATTCCGATGGGGGTCTATACTGGGCTGCATCGGGAAAGCTGGCTTTCCAAGGTTTTTCTGACCGTTTCGCTGATTGGCATCTCCATTCCGACTTTTCTCATCGGTATTCTTCTGATCCTGATCTTCGGCGTGTGGCTAGGCTGGCTGCCGACCTTCGGCCGTCAAGGACTGGTGGATCTCGGCGCCTGGCAGACGAGTTTTCTTACGGCTAAGGGCTGGAGCCATATCATTATGCCGGCGATCACGCTGGCGCTGTTTCAGCTCACCTTGATCATGCGTCTGGTGCGCGCCGAGATGCTCGAGGTTCTGCGAACCGACTATATCAAATTCGCCCGCGCCCGCGGACTCAAGAACAGGGCGATTAATTTTGGCCACGCACTCAAGAACACCCTCGTACCGGTGATTACCATCACTGGTCTACAGATCGGGGCGCTGCTCGCCTTTTCGATCATCACCGAAACAGTGTTCCAGTGGCCGGGCATGGGGCTCTTGATCATTCAGGCGATCGCCTTCGTCGATATCCCGATCATGTCCAACTATCTGGTGCTGATTGCTCTGTTCTTCGTACTGATCAATCTCATCGTGGATCTTCTTTACTACGCCGTCGATCCCAGGTTGCGGGTTGAACGGCCAACAAGTTCGAAATAGGGGAGGGGCGGTGCAGCAGATCGAGGTCCAAACACCCGCCCTGAGTTTCGGGAGCAGATTTGCAGACGCCGTCCGGCGCTTCCTTGATGGCGACCTTTTCCACAGCTTTTGCCGCTCGCCGATCACCATCGTTGCGTTCGTGACCACATGTCTCCTGTTTCTGGCAGCTCTTCTCGCGCCCTGGCTCGCGCCTCACAACACCGCCGATGTCGCCAGTTTGAACTTGATGGACGCGTTTCGTCCGCCGGCCTGGGTGCAGGGCGGCGATGGCAACTTCATGCTCGGCACCGATGATCAGGGCCGGGATGTGCTGTCCGCGATCATGTTCGGGTTGCGCATCTCTTTGTTCGTCGGCTTCGCGTCCGTTCTGCTAGCTGCCCTGATCGGCACGGTGCTGGGGTTGCTTAGCGGCTATGTCGGCGGAGCGCTCGACAGCGTCATCATGCGGGTCGCCGACATCCAGCTCACTTTCCCGGCTATTCTGATCGCCCTGCTGTTCGATGGGATCGTTCGCTCAGTGCTGCCGGCGGCGATTAGCAAGGACTTCAAAATCGGCGTGCTGATTCTGGCGATCGCCGCGTCCCAGTGGGTGAATTTCGCCCGGACCGTGCGCGGTTCGACCATGGTTGAGAAAAACAAGGAATATGTGCAAGCGGCGCGGGTCATCGGTATCCATCCCGCCTTGATCATGCTCCGCCATGTGCTGCCCAACGTTACCGGACCCGTGCTGGTGATTGCCACGCTCAGCCTTGCGATCGCCGTTCTGACGGAAGCGACACTCTCTTTTCTCGGAGTCGGTGTGCCGGTCACTCAGCCTTCGTTGGGTACATTGATCAGGATCGGCAATGATTTCCTGTTCTCCGGCGAATGGTGGATGACGATCTTTCCCGGCATTGCCCTGGTCGTTCTGGTACTCGCAGTCAATCTTCTGGGCGACTGGCTGCGCGATGCCCTCAATCCGAAATTGCGGTGACCTGATGGCGCTTCTCGAGGTCGAGCATCTCCGAATTGAATTCCCGACCCGCCGCGGCACGCTGGTCGCAGTCGACGATATTTCGCTCGAAATCGAAGAGGGCGAAGTCTTGGGGGTGGTCGGCGAGAGCGGCGCAGGAAAGTCACTCACTGGCGCAGCAATCATCGGTTTGCTGGAGCCGCCCGGCCGGATCGGTGCCGGCGAGATCAGGCTGGACGGCAGGCGGATCGACAATCTCGGCTATGAGGATCTTCGCAAAATCAGGGGGCGGCAGATCGGGGCGATTTTTCAGGATCCACTGACGAGCCTCAACCCCCTCTATACGATCGGCAGGCAGCTCGTCGAGACCATCCAGACCCATACCGACATGACTACCGGTTTGGCGCGCGAGCGTGCGATTGAGCTTTTGAGCGAAGTCGGCATCCCGGCACCGGAGCAGCGGATCGACGGTTATCCTCACGAATTCTCCGGCGGCATGCGCCAGCGGGTGGTGATCGCCCTTGCTCTCGCCGCCAATCCCCGCCTGATCATCGCGGACGAGCCGACCACGGCGCTCGACGTCTCGATTCAGGCGCAAATCATCGCGTTGCTGAAACGCCTTTGCCGGGATCATGGCACTGCCGTGATGCTGATCACCCACGATATGGGCGTGATTGCCGAAACCGCGGATCGGGTCGCCGTCATGTATGCCGGCCGCATCGCCGAGGTTGGTCCGGTGCGCGATGTCGTGAAAAGCCCGAGCCATCCCTATACCCAAGGCTTGATGGGATCGATCCCGGTCATTGGCCACGAGATGGAACGCCTTACCCAGATTGACGGATCCATGCCGAGGCTTACTGAAATTCCTGAGGGATGCGCCTTCAATCCCCGCTGTCCCCAAGCCTTTGACCGCTGCCATATCGATCGCCCAGATCTCATGCCCACCGGCGGTCCCACAATGGCCTCCTGCTTTCGCAGCGCGCAGGCGCAGGCAGCGCCTGCAAGCGTGACCGGGCACCAAGCTAACGAGCCATCGGTGATCGGCCATGACTAAGCTTGCCGAAAGCCAAACATCAAGCCCGACTGTCCCCCAAGGTGCCGAGGTCCAAGTCAAGCAGATGGCGCAGCCATTGGTGGAGGTTGAGGGGTTGGCGCGTTATTTCGATATCTCGCCGCCTCTGCTGAACCGGCTGATCGAGCGCCAGGAGCGAGTCGAGCTGAAGGCGGTGGATGGTGTAAGCTTCTCGATTCCCAAGGGGAAAACGTTCAGCTTGGTGGGTGAAAGCGGTTGCGGGAAATCGACGGTCGCCCGATTGCTGGTTGGCTTGTATGCACCGACCGCTGGCCGAATCCTATTCGACGGCCAGGACATGGCGGCTGCCAGAAACCGCTCCGAAACCAAAGCGCTGCGCTCGCGGCTTCAGATGATTTTTCAGGATCCCTATGCCAGCCTTAATCCGCGCTGGCGGGTAAGGGATATTATCGCCGAGCCTATCCGCGCCTTCCAGCTCGCCAGTGGTGAGGAGCTGGATAGAAGGGTTGGTGAACTGTTGACACAGGTGGGCCTGAGCCCAGTCGATGGGGAAAAGTATCCGCATGAGTTTTCGGGCGGGCAGCGCCAGCGCATTTCCATTGCCCGCGCACTCGCTGGGGAGCCTGAATTTCTGGTCTGCGACGAGCCGACCTCGGCGCTCGACGTCTCGGTGCAGGCACAGATCCTGAACTTGATGAAGGATCTGCAGCGTCGCTTCGGTCTGACCTATCTGTTCATCAGCCACAATCTAGCCGTTGTGGATCATATCTCAGACGAGATCGGTGTGATGTATCTGGGCAGGCTTTGCGAGGTCGCCGAGACCAAGACCATGTTTAGGCAGCCGCGCCACCCGTATACGCGCCTGCTCCTCGACACCATTCCCGATCTCGATATGACCGGCGAGGAGCGGGCGCCGGTGGCGGGCGAAGTGCCTAGCCCGATCAATCCGCCACCTGGCTGCACTTTCCATCCGCGCTGTCCATTTGCCAATGATCGCTGCAAACAAGAGCGCCCCGACTTGAGACCTGATCCTGCAGATGGAACGCTGGTAGCCTGCCATGCTGTGGAGGAAAACCGCCTGCCGGCGGCCCCATCGGTGATGGGAAACTCGACGTGACCTCGACACGCGACCCACTGGCAGCGGGAGGCCGAACGTGATGGCCACACGTGAGGAAGCTCTTGCGCGGGTGCGGCGGCATTTCGACGAAGGGGCGTTTCGGGTTGATCTCGAGCGGCGGATCGCGATACCGACCGAGAGCCAGGAGCCGTCGCAGCGGCCGGCATTGTATCACTATCTTGAGGGTGAGATTGGGCCTTGGTTGAAGCACTACGGCTTTGGCATCGATATCTTCGAGAATCCTGATCCCAACGGTGGGCCGTTTCTTCTTGCCACCCGCAACGAGGACGATGCGGCGCCGACCTTGCTGACCTATGGCCACGGCGATGTCGTTCGCGGCATTCCCGAGCAATGGCGGGAAGGGCTCGATCCCTGGTCGATCACCATTGAGGGAAGGCGCTGGTATGGCCGTGGTACCGCAGACAACAAGGGCCAGCACAGCATCGTCATGGCAGCGCTTGCCCAGGTGATCGAAACGCGGGGCCGGGCCGGCTTCAACGCCAAGATCCTTATTGAAACTGGCGAAGAGATCGGCTCACCCGGCCTCGCAGCATTTTGTGATGATCATAGGGACAAACTGGCCGCCGATCTGTTCCTTGCCTCGGATGGACCGCGAAAAGCCAAAGATCATGCCGATGTCTCGCTTGGCAATCGCGGCGGCGTTGCATTCGATCTCATAGTCGATCTTCGGGAAGGCAGTCGTCATTCCGGCCACTATGGTGGCCTGCTGGAAGATCCGGGAATCACGCTTGCCCATGCGCTCGCCACGATTACGGATCGGCGGGGAAAGATTTTGATCGACGCGTGGCGTCCCAAGGCTGTCCCGGCAAATGTTACGGCTGCGCTTAGGAGTCTCAAGGTCGACGCTGGCGATGCCGCCCTGATTGGCCCCGAAGACTGGGGCGAGCCAGGCCTCTCCTCGGCCGAAAAGGTCCTGGGCTGGACAAGCTTCATCGTGCTTGCCTTCATCACCGGCCGGCCTGAAAACCCGATCAACGGCGTCCAGCCCGATGCACGGGCACGCTGTCAGATCAGGTTTACGGTCGACGTCGATCGAGAGCAGCTTTTGCCGGCGCTCCGCGAGCATCTGGACCGGCATGGTTTCGCTCAAGTCGAGATTCAGGAGGCGGGACATGCCTCTTTCACGGCTTGGCGCACCGATCCCGACAATTCTTGGGTCAATTGGACCTTGAAATCTTTGGAAAAGACGCTTGGCTATGCCCCGAACCTGATACCAAACTCCTCAGGCGGACTACCCAGTGAAATCTTCGGTAAGATACTTGGCGTCCCAGTCATCTGGATTCCGCATTCCTATGGCGGCTGTCGTCAGCATGGCCCGGATGAGCATCTTTTGACCGATGCAACCCGTGAGGGACTTGAAGTTATGACCGGTCTTTTTTGGGATCTGGGTGCGCGCTAATAGTGTTGCCGATCCCTTGTTGTTGGAGCGAACCTGGCAAAGTCGCCTGTATATTCCTTAGGACGCGGCCAGGCGTAGCCGCCAACCTTGCTGGTACCAATACCAAGGCCAACCAGTCCTTCGACCATTTTAACGGCCGAGGCCACGCCATCCAGAACCGGAACGCCGGTCTCATTGGTCAGCCAGGCGGTAAGATCGGCCATGCCGGCACATCCCAAGATCACGGCCTCCGAACGATCCTCTTCAATGGCACGCATTACAGCAGTCCGAACCTTTTCGGCAGCACCTGAGCCTTCTTCTTCCAAGGCGAGAACCGGAATGTCCGCTGCCCAGACCCGTTTCAAGCGCCGTTCCATGCCGTAACGAAAGCCCAATTCTTCGATGACCGGGATCGAGCGGGGCAGCGTGCTGACGACGGAGAAGCTTCCGGCAATCATGGTAGCCGCGTGCATCGCCGCTTCGCAAATGCCGACAACCGGTTCCGCGACCGCCGTGCGGCAGGAATGAAGGCCGGGATCGTCGAAGCAGGCTACGACAAACCCGTCATATCCTTCGGCAGCACCTGCCAGTATTCGTTCGACGACACCTGGCACGCAATAGGCCTCATCGTAATGGCCTTCGATCGACACTGGCCCCTTGTCGGGGCTGACCGCGGTAATTTCCGTACCGATAGCAGCAACCGAGCGGCCGGCTTCGCCTATTTTCTCGGTCATGGACAGCGTGGTGTTCGGGTTGACAATCAGGATCTTCATCACGTGATTCCCTAAATGGATATGGCGGCAGACAACAACAGGTGATCACACACCCTTGCCAGCATCCGAACCATGGCGAGCTTGCCGTCGCTGAAGAAGCATGACGGTGATCAGGCAGGTGGCGATGACCAGGATTGAAAGCCCAGTTGTGAGAGTGCCGAGGGCGTAGATGACTGGCGTGGTCGCGTTGGTCTGCATCGCCTGGAGCTCGAGGGGAAGGGTATTGAGTGCGCCCACCGATTGCGACGTGCGTGCAAGTTCGTCATAGGACAGGGTAAAGCCGAACAAAGCCACGCCTATGAGCGATGGGGCCACGATGGGCAGGACGACATGGCGTACGGTCTGATAATTGGTGGCGCCGAGATCGCGCGCTGCTTCTTCGTAGGCCGGATTGAAGCGGTTGAAGACGGCGAACATGATCAACAGACCGAATGGCAGCGTCCAGGTCAGATGGGCCCCTAGTGCCGACGACCACCAATTCCTCTCCCAGCCTGCAAGTTCAAAGAGCGAGCCGATGCCAAGACTGACCACCACCGAAGGCATGATCAAGCTCGCTACGACAACATAAAACAGCAATGTCGAACCTTTAAATCGATGGCGAAAAGCCAACCCAGCCAGAAAGGACAAGGCCACCGTCAGGACCAGGACAATCAGTCCGAGCTTGAAGGACCGCTCAAACGAGCCCCAAATGTCGCCGATCGACTGAGGCCGGAATAAGTCTTGGAACCAGTAGAATGAGAAACCGTTCATTGGGAAAACCAGACCACCTCCCTTACCCTGAAAGGAGAGCAGAACGATGGTCATAATCGGTCCATAGAGAAACAGAACGAACAACGCAAAGATCGACGCCAGAATGTAGAAACTCTTTGGACGCCGTTCGCCGATCATCGTCAAAATCCCTCCGTTGCAATTATTATGAAGGCTGAATTCTCTCAATTTGCAAGGGTTTGCAGCAATCTAGCGCCTAGGTTCAGATGGGGCAGACGGCATACAACAAGGTAAGATGGGTAATTCGCCTTCAAAAACAGCCAATGATTTGATATTGATCTAAACGATAAGATGAAGGGAATATCGATATGATATTCGTTACCTTTTTTGTGGCAGCCGATGGCCGATAGACAAGACTACCTGTCGATAGCGGCATGGGCTTGGACAGAGGCAACAATGTTCCTCTACACAATAGCAGCGTTCCTGAGGCCGGTGCCGCCAAGCGTGGCACATCCAGTTTGCTCAAGTCTTGAAGGCCATTACCGGAAAAATAATTCTGCCGCTTCGGATCCCGTCCGGTGAAAATAGCGGCTATTCTTGTCCATGTGTGGCCGTCTACGTATAGAAATGGACTGCGCAGTAGGCTTGCTTGCTCGCCGGCATGTCGTAGCTGGTATTATTGGCGCCGACGCGCGCGAAAAACTGGCGAAAATCCACCACTTTGGGTCTTGATCTCACCACCGTGGCCAGTCCTAAGACTGGCGTTCAGGCTTGCCGGGAAACCCAACTTCATAGGGTTGTTGCTCTTGCCGGTGGGCCTGATCGCGAGCAATGGTGATGATTTTACCGGAGGCGTTACAAGAGAAGGGGCTTCTAAGCCAGATCGGGGGGAGCAGTGCCTGCGAGGACGGCGTGCTACTCTCTCATTATGGCAAGGCGTGCGCCATTTTTTTCGCCCGGAAAAGAACGGAGCCTCAACCTGGTAAAACGTCTCCGGCATTGCGATTCTACCCTCTCGACTTTATCTGCCTAGAGCAAGAACGCATTGATTGCCGTTCACAGAGAATGTTGCCGGAAGCGTTGACACCCTTGCCCGATTGTTCGAGTGAAAGGAGCAACAATGACGGGAAATCACCATGGCAGACTATCTGATCAACTTGTTTGAGGAGCGGGGCGCACGTGATGTGCGCCTTTTTGATGATCCGGACGCTGCGGTCGCGCGCATCACCGAAATTTATGACCAGGGCGTTGCTATCATGCAGGCGGCATTTAATCGCTTCACATCAAATGAGAATGGCGTGCCAAGACGTGCTGTTGATGCCTGCTACCCATTTCTCGGCGTTAGAATCGAAGCTGCAACACTCAACCTCGACGCGCGCCTGTCTTATGGAGCGCTCCACGATCCCGGCATCTACGGGACGACGCTGACAAGGCCCTCGCTTTTTGCCGACTATTATCGGCGGCAGATCGAACTGTTGATGAACCATCACGGTATGCCTGTGGCAGTTGGCATCAGCAGCCGTCAGATGCCGCTACCTTTCGTGATTGAAGAGAGCACGGCAGATATTCGTCAGGAGCGGGTAGCAACGCTTCAAGCAAGTTTTCCGTTACCCGATATGAGCCGTATCGATGATGCTATTGCCAATGGAACCTATTGGTCAGAAGAAGGGGAGACCAAGCCGCTTGCTCTTTTTACAGCAGAGAGAGTCGACTACTCGCTGCAGCGCTTCCATCATTACACGGCAACCCGTCCTGAGCACGTACAACGCTTCATTTTGCTGACGAACTACCAGCGTTATGTCGAGCATTTTATTGACTACGCAAAGCAAGAGATTAGCTCTGGCGAAACCTATTCAAGTTTAGTGGAACCTGGAGATGTTGTAACGCCTAATCGTCGTTTTTCGGCAGAGAGCCCCAGCGGTGTGTCCCCTCATCATCTTCCGCAGATGCCCGCCTATCACCTTACTCGGCCTGATCGTATGGGTATCACGATGGTCAATATTGGCGTGGGGCCATCAAATGCACGAACGATTACAGATCATCTCGCCGTGCTTCGGCCCCATTGTTGGTTGATGCTCGGGCATTGTGCTGGGCTTCGCAGAAGCCAGCAATTAGGTGACTATGTTCTAGCACATGGCTACGCACGCGAGGATCATGTTCTCGATCAGGACCTCCCCCTATATGTAACAGTGCCGCCCATAGCGGAAGTCCAAGTCGCGCTTCAGGATGCCGTCGTCAATGTCACTGGGCTGAGGGGAAGGGATATCAAGACCAGGATGCGCACAGGAACTGTCGCGAGCACGGACAATCGCAATTGGGAGTTACGGTATGATGAGCTCTACGAGCGGCTAAATCGACAACGCGCCATCGCTGTTGATATGGAAAGTGCGACGATCGCGGCAAATGGTTTTCGATTTCGTGTGCCCTATGGCACGTTGCTCTGTGTGTCCGATAAACCTTTGCATGGAGAGCTAAAGCTTCGCGGCATGGCCAACACATTTTATCGCGAGCGCATCGATCAGCATTTGCAAATCGGACTTGAGGCTATTCGAATTCTTCGGGATGAGGTCGGACCTGAGCAAATTCATTCACGAAAGCTGAGAAGTTTTGATGAACCCGCCTTTCGATAGTTTCTAAATCAGGCTTTTCTCATTACGAGGCCCGTACAGTGATTTCAAAGGCGGTAGAATAAAAAAGGACCGAACACAGCCACAGGCAGAATATTCTTCGCCCAATCAGGCGTAATCTCTACGCGATGAAAGGCGTTCGCACCGCGCGTCGGATCACACAATGCTCCACAAAGAGCTCTCCTGGCGATCCGTCGAATGACAGCTATCTTCGCCTGATCTTCGCCAATAGGGTTTCGTGACTTCCGCAGCAACCGGATGCGTTCAAATTTGAAGGGCTGATTGAAGTCGCTTTCAGATCTAAGGCTGTTTGCTATTGCCGATGCCAAGGCCTCAATCACATTAGCGTTTTCTTTGCCTGCAAGGTGCGATAGAGCTGCGGTTATTCGATCTGATCTTATACGTCGCACTGCAGCTTCGAATTCGATAACGTTAGATGATTGTTCTTGTCGCCCAACTTTTTCATCCCTGGTCATTGTAAGCTCTCACGATGTTTTGGCAACAGATGTTGATCAACTGTTTTCCCCAGAAGGGTTGTTTTCTTGATTCAGGATCGTCATGGAGTAAAATCAACTTCGAGGGCACGGTTGACCGAGCGGTTTCGCCAAGATCTTTGTGCTCTGGAAGCTATTCGGCGGATTCTCACGGGCTCGTTAAGAATGCAGCCACTTACCGCATCAAGTCCGTCGTCCCGGCCATTTCGTCCAGGTCGCCAGTTGCGCATTTCGCTGATAAAGGGTGTTTGCCATACAGTAGTATGAGCATGCAGAGCGCCTGCTGCGATCACCGGATCAAAGGCATTCAGTATGCGTTGGTCTTTGCTGCAATGTGAAACATGCTCCAGTACGCTGCAGCTCAGGCCGGCTGCATTGATTTCACGTTGAAGAATGGAAGGGAGGAATTTTCCTAACCCATTAGATTCAATCGTGATTGATGGTAACCAGGCGGCCCGAGCAAAGTCAGCGACCTGACGACAGAGTTGTGTCGCTTCATCGACTTCGTTCCGCTGAGCCGGATCATGTTCAAGATAACGAATGTCGTGTAGCCAATAACCACCCTCTTCATCGACAAAAACAGCAGCTACCACACTCGCATCGCCAATTCTGGGCGATCCAAACGATGGATCCCACCAAGCTGTCACCGACGCCATACGTCTGCCAGCAATCGTCAGGGTCGATTGCCCGTTGCTTTGTCGAAGTTGAAGATCGTCATCATATCGAAGCAAACGATTGGGATCGAGGCGGAGTTCATCATCTCCGATTGGCTCAAGCATCATCTGACTTCTAAATTTGATAGGGCCGGTTTGATCGCGTAACTCGTTGATTTTGTTTGTTGGGAAGCGCTCCGGCCAGCGGCTCTCACCTCTTTCGCTTAGTAACGGCATAACAAACCTGCTGAACCCGGCGAGAAAGGGAGACTCTTCTTGGTCGGAAGGCTGATCAGTATAGATTGATTCGAGACTGTGTGGTGTACCTGCGTAGAGCTGTAGACCGCCAGGAACTAGGACATAGGCAGTTTCTTGTAATCGCTCATGAAGCTCCTCACGTTTGGCGAGCGTCCGGCAAGTATTCGGCACCTCGACATCATCTGCGATAATGACATCGGCGCGCGAGCCAGTGATATTTGAACTAATGCCGCGCGCGAGGAGTGATGGATCACGCAGAGTCAATTGCCGTCTAACTGTAAATTGGTTGGAGGCCCACTGACGTGCTCTAGTTGGGACTAGGTGATTTGTAAGAGGATGGCGCTCGACAATATTCTTGACATTTCGCACCATTTTTTTGGCTAGATCTGTCTCGGCTGACAAGACTAATATTCTTAGGTTGGGTAAATTAAAAAGTAACCACACACAAAAAACACCGATAAGAGTCGACTTTCCAGCACTGCGAAAGCAAAGAAGAAGAAGTCTTCGATCGCCGCCTTGCCATCGCTGATCCAGCCATTCGGCAATCTCTAAATGAATCTGAGGCGTTTGTTGACCTTGGGACCTGTTCCAGAGCCAGACGAACTGTGCAAAACTGACTTTGTCTTGTCGGGCGTGGGAAGTTTTTCTCATTTTCCGCATGTTTTTCCCATGTAGTGCATCCAGAATAGATAAGTATTAGGCGGACGATGTATTTAGATAGAAATTGTAGATATGTGATTTCTAATAATACTTATTGAATAGATAATTCTAGACATTGATGTGGCGTTATCAGGTAAAAGATATTTATATATATTTGTTGAATCAGTCACATCAACGTCGATCTGTTACTTGTAAGCTGCGTTGATCATCAACTTAGAAGCGAGCTGCGGCGGTTGCCCCTCAGTTGTGACAGGCTGTTTCTGGCCGTAGTGCCAGCTAAATCAAGGAGGTTTGAGCGCCTAGCGTTGCGTGCGCGTTGGTTAATCGCCTGAATTGTTTGTGCGGATTCATTTCGTCTCACTTGTTCAACAGCGGCAGCTTCCTGGACAAGCCCGCGAAGAACAGCGGCCGATGTGGCACTGCCGCCCAATCCTGCTGCCCCGGCACGAGCACGTTGGGTGGCGAGTTGCCTACGAAGCCGTTCTGCTGCCCGCCGTTGCTCCTCTGCATTGCGCTGTTCAATCTTTTGAACATCGTCATCGCGCTCGGCATTAATCTCTCTTGCTTGGCGTTTTTGCGCCTGGTCGGCTAGTGCGAGATTGAGGCCAACCGAGGCCAAGCTGCTTAGAGCACCCATCAGCTGATCACCTTTATTTCTGTAGTTGCAGATAGAAGTGTGAAAGGCAGCGGTGTCGATTGTTCGATCCGCCAAGGTGGAAGACTGGGCCCCCGGCGCCAGCCGAGAGCTCTCAAGGTCTGGTCACCGGAAAATGGTGTGGGAGTAGGGTTGGCAGGACCTGTCCCAACCGGGAAGTACAGCAACTCACGGAAGCCATTGCCGGTATCAATACGGAGGCTGCTGGTTTCAAGGACGCGAAAGACGAGCCTCACGGGCCGGTAGAGAGGCTCTTGGGTTTTTCCACGCGCCGATGAGAGCATTGGTGGCAATGGCTCAACAATATGTGTATAGGGAAGTCCGACGATAAGTTGAGTTGCGGCGTCGGCGAGTGTAATCTGCCCTCCACTCACGAGAGCGTTGTCGACAATTATATCATCGGCGATGACGGAGACTGTCTCACCTTCAAGATGACTTAGGCCCGTCCAAATAGTCGTCGGTACGCCTGCACTCAGCGAAATGGCAGCGTCGACAAAGAGCGTATCGACAAGTTCTTCGATGAAAACACCATTGCTTCGCTCAACAAGAAGAAACGTCTTCGTTTCACTGGCGGTAACCGAGAGCACTGAGCCTTGCGTCGTCTGCTTACTCCAAGCAATGATATCTGCGTTTCGGTAGATGCCGATACTGGCGACAGAGCCATCTTCCATCGTGATCAGAAACAAGCGCCTGCCTCGATCAAAGGCTTGGTCGACAGGATCAAGAACCAGATGGCGGGCCAAAAGGGCCAGATCCGGCGCCTGGTAAGCCTGCTCCGAATCGGTAAAGAGAAACTCCCGAATTTCGCGACCGTTTCGTGCCACGAACAAGGTGGCACCGTCAACATCGCGGGGCGGGACCTGACGGTCAGTTGGCGATCCGATCCGGCTTTGCCGACGGACCTGCAGATTTGTCGGCGTTAGCGGCGTGCCGGTGACGATCCACTCACCGCTGCTCGTGAAGATCTGGAGATTCCGCCCGGATACCATAGAACGGATGATCTGGTTTTCATTGGCTGCCAGTCGAAACGCGATGGCTTCGTCATCTGCGCCTGTACCAAGGTCAAAGTTGAAAAACTGACCGCTCTTAGATAGCCAGAGGGCGTTAGGAAGATCCCTCGAACCACCAATCACCATTCGGTTCTGATGAAATGTCAATGAGATTGGCCAGCCTCTCTCATCGCTGAAGGCTTGCTCATCCCAATCGACGGTCGAGGCGATATTTGCGAAGGTCCCGTCGAGAGCTTGGCCGGTAGCTTGAGTGGGCGTCGTGACATTGGTTATTCTGATTTGCTCGCCCTGGACACGGAACACAGTCCCCAGATGGCCTGACTGGAAGACATCGTCGGAAGCTGTCAAGGTAACGGCGGGTGCGGTGCCACTTGCCGCAAGCGTAACGTCAGCAGAGGCAAACCGAGCGAAAGGGGAACAAACAAGGCCCGATTCCTTGTCCGTGAACACCAGATCATCGATTGTCCAACTTGAGCTGGTTATCTTTGTAATTTGCTGGGGTGTATGATCAGGGTGCGTAACAATAATGCTATCGCCGAGTTCCCCCCAAGCAATTTGCTTGATTTCAGCCTCGGTCCAAGGAGTTGCCAGCGTTTCGGTCAGAATGCTGTCTTCGTAGATGTCGAGCTGCTGATCAGTGAATACAAGGAGATAGGAGCCACCTGAACCAGGCTCGAATGTGACAAGCCTTCCACGCCCGGGAGCTGTTGCGATGTAGGCTGTTCCAGGTCGGCGTTTTGCACCTCCTGTCGTTTCCACAACGACGTTCTCAAGCCGTGAAGCACCGTTCTCGTATGTTCTGAGATCCGTTCTGCCCAGCAGGCGAGGATCCAACTCACCGGATGTAAAGTCCGTTTGCAGAATATTGACGCGTGTCATGCTGTTCGGGCCTCAATCAGCGTGAAATCTTCCATCCGTGGTGGCGTGTCCTGCTGGCTATCGATTAGCTTTGCGAGACGAAGTTCTACATCTGCTTGTTTGAAAAGGAGATCTGAACGGCTGGAATTCTCGGTAAGTGGCAGGCAGAATTCAGCGGCAAGGCGATTAATTAGAGCTGAAACGAAATAGGTCGGAAAGCTTGCCTCATCAGCTCTCTTGATATAGGCGAGCGTGATTTCTTCGCGATTGGTATGAAGTTCATCGCCAACGATTTGAAAGACAGCTCCTCGGCCGCGTTCTTCGTCGCCAGCCGACAGCGCCCTGATGAAATCGACTGGCAGGTCGAAGGCATAATCAAAATCGGTTGTTGGCGATGACGGAAGAAGCGTCAATCCAACGTGAGCTGTCGCGAAGGACCAGGGGTGTAAACCGAAGAGTCCATCTCGAATGATATCATAGAGGGTCTTCGCGATATCTGCTTCGGTTGTGCCATCGTTAAAGCTGGAGATGCTCGCTGCGCCAAGCTTCACGAGGGCGGCTGAACAGAGCTCAACATTGCTGAGGGACATGGTCAAGCGTCCTTGGCTCGGGTTTGGAAGGTCGAATTAGTGTTCAGACACGCCAGCCGATTCGGGGGCGCAGCCATCGCCAAAGGAAGGCGCTATCGATCGTAAGGTAAGCAATAATGCAGTGTCCCTGTTCATAGACGATGATCAGAGGTAAATCGGGCAAAGAGTAGATAATGACATGTTCTGGGCGTCTGGGCAGAGCTGGCCTGGAGCCCGCATGCCAAAGCTCGACAAACGGGCCAAGCATCGCGGCGGCGAATACCAATCTGTTGATGTTTGATGGAAACCGACTTTCAAAACTATTAATAGACAGTCCTTCGCAACTTGAACCTTCAAAATCGATCTCAGCGGCAGCAGTCGAACATGCGGAGACCAACATCACAGTCATAGCTGTTGCCAGCAACCTCATCTGCACTCATCGTCTCCCAGACAGACCATTGAGCAGCGACTAGACCCTTGCAGCGGATGGGTGGGGTCGGACCACCCATCCGCCTTGGCTCACCAGCCCAGGTTTTTCTTCGGAGCGGTGTTAGTCGGTATTGGCCAGCCCGAAGCTGCTGATATTGGCAACGTCAACGCCGCTAGCGTCGTTCGCGCGCACAATGAAGACGCCGCTTGAGACCGTGGCATCAATCGCCGTATTGGCCATGATGAAGTCTCCGATGCGCAGCATGTTGGAAGCTTCATCGAAGTAGCCGGTTGTATCGACGTCAGCGGAAAGATCAGTCGTTTTGTAGTGCCAAAGGGTGAAGCCGTTGGCATAGGTTAGAGCACTCAGATTGTTGGGATCGTAGGCCATTGCTTAGCTCTCCAGGCTGGGCATTTCGACGACACCTTCGCCGTCAATCAGGCAGGAGCCTTGGCTCATCGAGTTCGACACAAAATGAGCAGCACGATCGCCATGCCAGGTTACGTCGGTGACAACATCCTGGCCAACGGCGTGACCAATGGCACTTCGATGGTACCAGAAACACCGTCTGACATTGCTTGTCAGTTCAAGGCCGGAGTGGGGCAACCACATTGTGCCAAGCCAGTGCTTTGCTTGAGTTCCGCGCCAAGGTAGTTCGTCCGGTCCGACATAGTCGGCATTGGCGAACTCATCGATATCCAGGAGCTCCGACCATTGCTTCCAGCCGATCACGGCGTAGCGCTGGCCGTCGTCCGGCACGTCATTGTCACCGAGCGCTTCGAAGGCTTCTAGGACCTTGGCCTTGGTTAGACCGTCGGTTCCGGCGCCGGCCACATTAGTCGTTGCTGAAAGAGCACCGATGATGAGCTCGTCAGTCTTGCGCCCGAGTGCAAAGGCACCAGCATTGGCTAACACCTGGCGCTCGTCGATGTTGACCTTCAATTCATCGAGATGATCAACCCAATCACCGGCATAGTAATCCTCGAGAATGCACTCGATAGGGGTGTGATCGATATTCATGACCGGCACTTTGCCATGTCGTGCCTTGGTCGATGCGGTGCCCTTCCCGACTTTTTGGAACACCGTCGAACTACCCTCGACGCCGTTCTTGACGCGAACGGTATTCCGAAGCTTGGAACCCATCCGCTGATAGGCTTGATGGACTTCTTCTTCGAACTGCTTGATGAACGCTTGGTCTATGGATGTGGACACGTTCGTCCCTCCGTTGGGTTACAGCGGGAGACGACGCACGGTATATCCTGCAGGATACAGGGCCGCGGTCTGGGCGGTTGCGCACCGTCTGGGCGGGATCTTTTCGCGGGCCCGAAATAAAAAGAGGGTGATCCGCGGTGCGATCCGACAAAACTCGCTGACAGCTTTGGGAGCAGACTAGAGTGTAGAAAAGTGTCGGCTCATGTCTTTGCCAGCGAGCATGTAACGTTGTTGAGGTGTAAGAAGTAGCTGAGGACTAGCTTTCTACCCATCCCGTGCCATCGGTCCAAAATGTCAGGTCGGACCAGGCTTCTCCGTCCGGCGGAGGAGGGGCATCTGCTTCCTCCAGCCGTTGCCTTCGACCCAAGCCAAGGCGCCTTGCCGTTCGGAGGCTGAGGGATGTCATCGCTTACTGTCTTTCGCAGATCTGGGTCACGATGCTGCCGGAGCCGCTGGAAGCGATGAACGAGATGTGGCTGGTGTTTGCCCCCTCGAAGACGGGCAGCTCATGCCAAATGCCTTCCGGCAAGAAAGGATCGTCCGTGGTGGCGACTACTGCTGCGTCGCCTTGGCGAAAATGCGCGCCGCCACCTATGGCTATCACGCTGACCACGCCGCATGTGTCCGAGATCGGGGAAGTGTTGCGATCGGCGGTGGTCTCATTAGGGGCCAGATTGTGCATTGTGCCCCATGGCATGATAGGCATCGGGACATTGTCGTCATCATGAACCAAGCGCGTAGCGCTGGGCCCTTTACTGCGCAGTCTTGCCATCATTGTCTCCTTCGATCATGCCGCCGGCCTGAGCAATCGGGCGGCGCGCAGGGGTGCAACAAGGTCTTCACCTGCCGAATTGCCGTCGGCATATTTCGTGGCTGTCATTAAGATGGATCTAGCCATAGAGCCGCTTATAGCCTTCTGTCACACGGCTGATGAATGCAGGATCATGGTCACGCCAATATCTGGGATCACGCATCATTTGCGTCAGCGCTTCCTTGTCTATCTGACCGGCGGGAACAGCTGCCTCGGAAATCATGCTGGGTTCTCGATTTTGCATCATTTGATGGATGGCGATGATGCCGTCGGAGCTGGACCCAAGAGCGTCAAACACGTCCTCGCTTAGGTTGGCCTGCGCCCAACTCTTTATCTGTGGCGCGATCGCCTGCCAGTTCTGCTCACCACCAAAATGTGCACTTACTCGAGCCAGCTCCTGAGCCGCGCTAGCTTCGTTGTTGGCCTCCTCGATGATCGGAAGCATGTGCTCGGCGGCGAGGTCGTAGACTAGTTGAGCCTGCTCGGACGTCAGCCCGGCTTCATGCAGTTTGCCATTGACCTCCGGGTCCGGCGGGAGAAGCTCGTGCGGTGCTTCGATGTTATAGTCATCGGGTGACTCAGGCCTCCCTAGTGCACGATGAAGCCGCTGGCGACTGCCAGGATCGTCGGCGCTGGGAAGTGGCACCATAGTTCCGAGCTTTTTCTCCAGCTGTAGATATGATTTCAGGAGAGCATCGGTGCGGACAGCATTTGCCGAGGAGTCCCAGAACTTTTCTGGTACCTCAGCCGGTCGTTCAGGGACCTCGGTGAGAGTACCCTCACCATCGGGCATTGGCATGGACACTGCCTCGGCGAGACCGGAGGCCGAAGTCTCTGTTGATGCTTCTAAAAGATCATCGGTCGCCGCTGGCGTGTTGATCTCGATGCTGTCGGCAAACGACTCTTGCTCACTCATTACGTAGTCCCGATTGTTGATAGGATCGTCGCTTCATGGTCCTGGATCATGATCGGCCGCGCATCACCATCGTTATGATATGGGCGACAACGGATCGCTGTCCTTCAAGAAACCTGAGCTCAGCATCACTTGCCTTTGGGCCCAGCCTTCGGTCGAGGATCGTTTGCTGCAAATGCCTAAGAGCGTGTTGACCTTCAGGTCCTTTGAAGCATCTCGTGAAAGATTGAATAAGTTCGTTGTCGTCGGCCGGCGGTGCTGCTTGCGGGTCGAACCATGCCCAGCCTTCGGTTTCAGCATTGTTATTCGCATTACATTCCATCGATCAATCCTCTGCTTCGTCGACAGGAAGCAATTGGCTGATGAGTTCGGCCGCTGGCGAAAGATCACGAACAAGCTGGCCGGGAACGCCTAATCTCTCGCCTAGCCAGCGCGCTGTCGCTGGGACATCGACTGCCTGCATCGCTTCCGGGCCGAGCTTTGCACTGGTTTCGAGCCACATGAGCGTATTTTGAACATCATCCCTGGCCTGGACTCGGGCAAGTGGTGAACGATACTGGAGATCGATTGTTCGGCCATCCAGGAGAATGTCGGGAATCTCCCCCCGCCTCCGGAGAATTCGGATTGCCTGATTGATGAGGGGCGTCAAGAGCTCAGCCTGAAGCCGGCCGTAGGTTGCACCCAATAACCTGGACATCTCGTTGCTGCGCTCGAGAATTTCCGTCGCTGTCATTCTTTGACCACGAGCCGGACCCAATCGGTCAACCAATAAAGTATGACGAATGCGCCCTCGAAGATCATCCAACATTAGGTTCGAAACGTCGAAACGCCCCGGCGACTGCAGCGGTGTAAGCCCAGATGAGCCGGCGGCTTTTGGTATGATAGCTCCAGGAACAAGGCGAATATTCGCTGGATTGAGCACACCATCGTCTTCAGCTTGCCAGATTCCCGTGACGGAAATCGATGCGTTCTTCAGCACCAATTCGACGACCTTGTTCACCGTCTTGATATCTGGCAGGGCTGTCATGATGGGTGACCGTCCATAAACCTCCGATGCGCCCTTTAGCCACCGGAAGCTGATGAATGGCGATGCAGGAAGAAGTCCTTGTGCCAATAGAGTGGGGCTATCTGGCTTGTCGACCAAGAGGGCTGTATAGAGAAACGAGCCATTGCTGGGCAAAACAGCTTCGATGATCGGCAAGCCTTGTTTTGCTCCGCCAGCCGAACAAGAGCTATGTTTTTCAGTCAGCGCCGCTTCGGGAAAGAGCGACTGAAGGACCTGGAGCGGCAAGGCTCGGCTTCTGAAATGGCCAAGAATTTCATCATCAGGCCCGGCCTCGAAGTGCATTTCAGACATCGGAACGGCAGTAAGCCTGAAGGCGCTCAGGGCGCCGAGTGGTGCTTCCTCAAACAGAAGGGTCGCGCTTCCGATCGTCGTAAGATCTAGAAAAGCCTGGTGAATTTCGACAGCAAAATTTGACCGATCAAAATGCCCCTGGATGGTCTGGGTTGCGAGATCCAGCTCTTCTGAAGCAAGTGATCGATCGAACTCCGCAATCTCGTAGCCGGGAACAAGGCCAAACCATTGCGACCAGGGTGGTGTCAGTTCAGCAAGAAGCGAGGCTGCGAGCTGTTCGACGGAATCTGGCGCTGTACCATCGAAGAGGCGCTCGGCATGGCGCCTGGCAGGATCAAATTCCGAACCGAAACCGCTGCCTCGCTGCGGAAGTGCAAAAGAATAGCAGTCTCGCCAGAGGCTCTCCCATGGGCGACGACGACTTTGGGCAGCCTGGTAACGTGACAGAATAGCCTCAAGCGAGAGCTCACCCATGAACGCTACTCCGTTTCCGATCTAAAAGTGGGATATGTAAACTTGGAAAAGGCATGCTTCTCCAATGAAGATATGAATATAATCCTATTTATGGATAAATGTCAAGCTGAAACTTGCCTCCCTTTGGTTGTCCGAGTGTATTTGGTGCCAGCATTCACACCCCACTGTCTGGCCCGTCAGGAAACGGTAAAGTTGCCAAGGTGTCCAAATCCAGCTTGTCCGCAACGCCAAGATGCGCTTGACAACAGTGACGCAGGTTAGGAATTCGGCCGATAGATGACTTCCAGATTCGTGCTCGACCTTCTTGCCGACAAGCACGGTATGCCCTTGACTGGCGTAAAATGCCGGCAGATCGAAGGCTGCCGGTAAATCAGGTAGGAACAGTTCCATATGAGTTTTCAGCGAATCGCAGATCAGCCATCTATCGCCAATCCGAAGCCCAACAAAGCAGTGGCGAAATCCGGATTTTAGCCATTTCAACCAGTAACATTCGGTCCGATCAACAAAAACCACGCACACATCGATGTCATTTCGTCCGAATGATTGATGAAAGTCGCGATGGAATTGGGCGGCGGGGGAGGGAGGGCTTTCCGGTCGAGACCGTCTCATGCATTGCATTGTTCATGCTCTGGCAATAGGTGTCCTGAGACCAATCAGGCAGCATGGTGGCAGATTTAGGATATTTGTCAATTAAAAAAAGAAAATGTTCCTAGTGAACTTATCTGATAAATTTCCTATTGTCCGCGAAATGGCGTGGTTTGGAAGGGAGTCATTTCCTTTGTTTACGCATCCACAGGTTTGGGACGGCATCGACAGGCTGGCTAAGGAGAAGGGATGGTCACCATCCAGGCTAGCAAAGGAAGCGGGCCTGGATCCTACGACCTTTAACAAAAGCAAAAGACATACAAATCAGGAAAAGCCAAGATGGCCGAGTACGGAAAGCTTGGCCAAAATACTGGACGCCACAAAGACGCCGCTTGAAGACTTCGTCAGCCTGATGTCCGGTCAGGCGCTCAACTCCAAGTCTAGTGTATCGGGAAGGATGCGCTGCCTGTCCTTTGACGATGCGATCGACACATCATGTTTTGACGAAGCAGGTTTTCCGATTGGATCCGATTGGGACGAGATCGACTTTCCCGGCTTAGCGGATCAGCATGCTTTCGCAATTGAGGTTCGTGGTCATCATTTGCTCCCAACCTATCGTGATGGCGATCTGCTCGTAATCTCTCCGTCCGCCAATGTTCGCAGGCAAGACAAAATAGTTCTTAAAAAGGTGGGGGGTGCGCTTGAGCTCGGTACACTGTCACGTCGGACGGCTCAGCGATTGGAGTTAGATCGATTCAATGAGACTAAAGATAGAGTCTCATTGAATGTAAGTGATATAATCTGGCTCAGTCGGATCGTCTGGGCTAGTCAATAAATGTGCCTAAAAAATTGGCCGCCGGCATAGCCGACGGCCAAGTTGACAGGGAGGCATCACAACGTCAGGGAGGACATTGGCTTGCAAGCTTCACCTTGCCGAGTTAGTCGGGTGTGTGACTTGCAAACTGCCTCTGTTATAGATGGCCAACTCTTAAGAACCGGTTAACATCGTCTCCATTTCGTCGCCTGTATAGCCGCCAATGTCGCAAATTCGCGTTCATCCCAGAGAAATTTTTGGCTAACGTTAAACCTTCAACAGGGGCTCGCTCTGGAGTTTGGGCAATGGCACGTTACCGGATTCTCTACTGGCATCATATTCCTTCCGTCATCGAGGCAAGGGATGATAAGACCGTTCATAAAGAGGAACTTAGCCAGCGTTTTCAGGAGCTTATTGATCGTGTTGCCATGAGAAAGAAAGTAGTGGGTACTGATGCCTATTTAGAGGGATGGCGAAAAGGAAGGCCTGAGACGAGGGAAGGAGGGGCTGAAGACGTGGCAAAAGCCATCGCTGCAGAAACTGAAGCGGCTTATGACGAGATTGCTGCTAAAGGTTTGGATGGCATCTAGCGCGCGAATCTTCAACATAGGAGCTCTAACAATGTCCACAGCAAACTTGGCCGGATACCGTTGGCCCCAGTGATGAAAGTGGGAATAAAGTGCCGTGGATATTCCACTGAGTAGTGCGATAGATGACAGAAGAATGGCAATCATCACTATCAAGTAATGTAGAGGGCTTTGTGCTCAGCCCTATTTCCATCGACCATGCTAAAATATTGCGACTGCAGGGATATCGAGACCTTGAACGCGTTCGACCTAAAATCAAGAACATCGCCACAGAAGCAGCTCGTGAAACCGAAGCGCTTATTAAACCTAAGGCTTTTTTTCGAGGTTTGAGCGTCCGCTGCTGCAAGGGCGGCATGCTGGAGTTGGAGGACGGTACAGCTTTTCAAAATCCTGGATTTGATCGTTTCTTAAAGGATGTACAGCAAGTTGTTGTTTTTATCCTTACAATGGGGCACCCGCTCGACCAGGCCGTCAGGGCATATATTGCCGACGACGGGCTTTTAAACGCCCTGTTTCTCGAGACGGCTGGGTGGCTTGGCATCGAAGGCGCTACCAAACAGTTTGCGAAATACCTAACCACCTTGGCTAGGAGACAAGGCCTGCGCCTCTCGCCGCGTCTAGGTCCTGGCTACAGCTATAAATTGGATGGTCGTTCGGTCATCTGGCCATTGGAGCAACAAAAAACACTATTCGCGCTTTTCGAAGGTCAATTGTCGGACGTCGAAATTCTGGAAAGCTGTGTCATGCTTCCAAAGATCTCTCGGTCAGGAATATTTGGATTGCTGCTTGATCGCAAGGAATGATCAAGGCTTGCAAAAACAATTACGTATTTTCGATGGCGTCTGTCACCCCCGCCTCTGTAAAGGTGGCCATACCGTTGTGTGCATCCGCCGCGCAGCGAACAATAGCTAGAGCAACGGCTGCGCCACTTCCTTCGCCAAGACGCATACCTAGATTGAGTAGAGCTTTTTTGCGCAAACAAGCCAAGAGCCGTTGGTGTCCGGGTTCAGTGGAAACATGTCCAACCAAGCAGTGGTCTAAACCGCCCGGTGACAGCTGCTCAAGCGGAGCAACTGCGGCGGTACAGACAAACCCGTCGAGAATGACTGGAATGCGCTGAAGGCGTGCTTTCAGCGTTGCCCCAAAAATAGCGGCCTGCTCGCGGCCACCGAGTTTCGAGAGCACCGCCAGTGCATCTGCAAGTGACGAGGCATGTCGGAAGATGGCCGTTCGTATCAACTCGGCTTTCGAGGCGAGCTTTCCCTCATCGATACCTGTACCTCGACCGACCCAGCAATCGGGATCTTCACCGAAAAGCCCGCAGCAAAGAGCAGCTGCAATCGTTGTGTTGCCGATGCCCATTTCTCCGAGGAGGACAAGGTCGGCATCGGGGTCGACGGCATCCATACCTTGATTGATGCAGGTGAGGCACTCTTCCCAACACATTGCCTCTCCTATGGAAAAGTCCACTGTCGGGCGAAGCAAATCGAGTTCGTGCACCTCAAGGCTCGCATCGACGCTGCTGCAAAGCTGGTTGATGGCAGCCCCGCCAGCCTTGAAATTGGCAACCATCTGCTCTGTGACTTCGGCGGGAAAGGCTGAAACACCTCTCTCGGCAATACCGTGGTTACCTGCGAAGATGAGGGCCTGGCAGTTGGCAAGTTTCGGTCTGGCCGTGCCTTGCCAAGCACAAAGCCAAAGAGCGATGTCCTCCAACTGCCCGAGCGATCCGGCGGGTTTTGTGAGTACGGCCTGTCTTTCTAAGGCAATTCTTCGCGCATGCTCATCGGCACTTGGTAGTGATTTTAAAAGATCCAGTAATTCTTCTCGGGAGCTGACCTGTTCCACATCTGTGCTTTCTGCTTCATTTGTAAGTCTCATTGATCAGAGGCATATCTACCCAATTCCTTTAGCCGACATCTCTTGTCGATCGCGTTCCTAGTGGATCTGCGACAGGCATGCGGCCCTCCATCATCCCTAGCCAATCGAGAGCTGCGCGAAAGCGGACAACTTCTCCTATTACGATAATGGCGGGAGGTATGATCTCTTGTGTGACAATCACCTCTGATAGGTCTTGCAACGTGGTTTCAGCAACCTTCTGTGAGGGAAGGGTAGCATTGCAGATGATGGCTACTGGCTCGTCCGGCCTACGCCCGGCGTCGATCAATCGCTCTTTGATCGCCTGGTGATGCTTCAAGGCCATATACATGACGATGACCGGCGAACTCTTTGCAATTGCCTCCCAATTAACTGATCCAGGTACCAGGCCGTGGGCGTCATGACCGGTCAAGAATGTTATCGCCTGGTTGGTATCGCGATGGGTCAAGGGAATGCCTGCATAGGCAAGAGCTCCAATGCCAGCAGATATCCCCGGTACAACACGAAAAGGAATGCTGGCCTCTACGAGGGCCAGGGCTTCCTCGCCTCCACGACCAAAAACAAAGGGATCGCCGCCCTTTAGTCGTAAGACGCGCTTTTGTTGCCGAGCAAGCTGAATAAGGCGATGTGTAATGTCGCGCTGCTTGGCCGATGGTTTGCCCCCTCGTTTTCCCGCATATTCAATGGTCGAGCGAGGCGAAGCGAGATCCAGAATAGTAGAATCGACTAGAGCATCATGAACGATCACATCGGCCTGGCTGATTGCATTAACGGCATGGATCGTCAACAACCCCGGATCTCCAGGTCCGGTGCCGACCAGCCAAACCCAACCAGGATCAAACCTCGGCAAGCCAATGCTAGACCAATTCATTGCTCGTTATGCACTTTATCCAGGTAGAACATCACGGTCGGCCCATTTTGACGATTTCAGCAAATAAGCCTTAACATTGTCGGATAGATGATGCATCGAAATTCACGCTATTCAGACCGTCTTTAACGCTGGAAGGATAGCGTGCGCGGATGAGCGATGAAAATGGGGGGAGGCGATGCCTCCCCCGAAGCTATCATTGTGCCGGCGGTTATTCCGCGAGGCGGTCGTAGATTGCAGCAATCTTCTGATGGGCTTCGCCGACGGCTTCTGCTGGATCGACCCCTTCGACCAGGACGAGTTGCAGCGCTTCAGGAATCACATGTGTCGCCAGAATTTCACCGGACGCGGCGGTTGGTGGACCGGCATAGGAGATCGGCACACCGGTCGAGGCGATGTCGATAAATTCTGAAAACTCCGGCCGCTCGGTCCACCAGGGATCATTGAAAAGCTCCGGATAGACCGGCACGAAGCGGCCGTTGGTATTGGTGATCACCTGATTGTAGCGCTCAGGTGCCATCATATGTTCGGCAAGTCCTTTGGCTAATTCGGGCTCAGGGGCAGCGCTGAAGACGCCGAGCGACCAGGTGTCGATTTGGTTGACCGCACCAGCGGGACCAGCCGGCACGCCGAAGAGACCGGTCTTCGCCATCAATTCAGGATCTTCGCCCGCAAGATAAGCGTAAACGCTTGTCGGGTTGTTGATGAAGGCGACCTGACCGGACTGATAGGCCTTATTGTTCCAGGACGTTTCGCCATTGCCGACGACACCTTTCGGGATGATCTTATGGGTATTGTACATCTCGTTGATGAAGGCGAAGCCTGCGACATTTTCCGGACTGTCGAAAGCGACCGCACCGCTCTCGTCAACGGTCTTGCCACCGAAGCACCAGCAAACTTGCATGATATTGTCGGTAGCGTCCTGTGTAAGGCCGAGATCCATGCCGAAACCGTAGAATGGTGGCTTTTGAATCTTGAGACAGGTCTCGACAAATGCGTCCCAAGTGCGCGGGTAGTCGAGGCCGTTCTCCTCCAGAACATCCATCCGGACATGCATCGGCCAGGGGTTGATCGCGAACGGAACACCCCAGAACTTGCCGTCATAACCGACTGCGGTGAGGCTGGCTTCGTACACGCCGCCTGCTTCGCCCTGCATCTTCTCGACGATGTCGGTGACGTCCATCATATGGCCCTGGGAGCGGTAGAGCTGAACGTAGCTTTCATAGAGGCGACAGACATCCGGCGGCGTGCCGGTTTCGAGAGCGGCGGAAAGGCGCGGTATCAGATCTTTATTAGAAACCGGGACGAAGGCTGCTTCCCCCTCCTTCAGCCCCGCCATCTTGGCGAACTCCTCGAATTGTTCGCGGGCGGCATCGTCGGCGAGTGGCGTAAAGGCGGGAAGGTGCCAATAGACCAGCTTCTCGGCGCGCTGGGCCCAGCTTTTCTTCGGTGTGATGATCATCGGCGCCGAGATGAGAGCGCCCGCAGCAGCGCCGGTCTTGAGTGCACTTCGGCGGCTAAAGGTTTTCTTATTCATGCTTTCTCTCCCTGATGTTATCGGAGGCGTTCAGGTCTTCACCGCCCCCATGGTTAGGCCGGTAATCAGCCAGCGCTGGAAAAAGAAATAGACGATGAGCGGCGGGATCACGGTAAACACGGTGGATGCCATGATCGGCCCCCAGAAAAAGACGTCCTCCACGACAAAATTGCTGAGCCCAGTTGGAATGGTCAGTACTGAAGGGGCGGAATTGAAAACGATCGCATAGAGATACTCATTCCATGAGAGGGTGAATGAAAAGAAGGCGACGACAGCAAGCGCTGGCAGGGAAATCGGCAGCACGATGCGGATTAGGACGCCGAGGCGTGTGCAGCCGTCGACCAGGGCAGCATCTTCGAGTTCGATCGGGATCGACATGAAAAACCCCATCAGCAACCAGGTGCAAAACGGGATCGTGAAGCCCATATGAGCGAGCGTGAGGCCCGAGAGG
This sequence comes from Geminicoccaceae bacterium, assembly GCA_965204405.1. Lineage (GTDB taxonomy): Bacteria > Pseudomonadota > Alphaproteobacteria > Geminicoccales > Geminicoccaceae > JANQPX01. The sequence continues at coordinate 396,124 of CBDBEN010000004.1, read as the reverse complement.
CTGTTGGTGAGACCGACCGCCACCATGATCGCGAATAGGGGTATGAACAGCAGCGATTGCGGCACCAGATAGGTGTAGATCATGCCGCGCGCCAGAATCTTTCTGCCTGGGAAATCCAACCTGGCAATAGCATAGGCAGCGAGCGAAGCGCAAAGGACCGTAAGGAAGGTCGTGGCCAGCGCAACGATCATGCTGTTCTTGAAGAACAGAAAATAATCCGTCTCGAAAAATAGGATCTGATAGCTCTCGAGTGTTGGCTCGTTTGGCCACAAGGTCGCCTCGGTGCCGTAGATCTCTTTGTGCTTCTTCAAGGATGTGACCAGCATCCAGTAAAAGGGAATGAGGGTCCAAGTGATGAAGATCACGAGAAGCAGGTTGCCGACGATTTTTATCCAGCGCTGGGAACTGCTTGCCACTGAAGCCATCGACTACTCCCGCTCGGCCAGGATCCGGCGCGACAGAATGTAGATCAAGACGGCCAGGATCGGGAAAAACACCATGTTGACCGCGGAGCCGATGCCCAGGCGGCTTGCGAGCAGTGCATATTTATAGGCGAGGTTCGGCAGGATCTGGGTAGTGTTGGCCGGCCCGCCGTTGGTCAGGATCTGCACGATAACCAGATTGGTCGAGGTCCAGATTGTGGACAACATGACCACAACGGTAAACACTTTGCGCATCTGCGGGATGGTGATGTACCAGAACTCGTGCCAGGCATTGGCGCCATCAATGCGTGCTGCCTCGTACATCTCATTGGGGATAGCTTTCAGTCCGGCAAGAAAGCTCATGGTATAAAATGGCGTGCCTGACCAAACAACCACGGCGATGACCGATGCCATCGCATAGTCCGGATCGCCGAGCCAGGAGATCACATCTTGCATGCCGAAGACGCCGATCAGGAAGTTGTTCAGAAGGCCGCTGAAATCGTCGTAGATCCAGCGGAAACTGAGGGCGGCAACGATGGTTGGTACGGCCCAAGGGATAAACAAGATAGTGCGATAGATAAAATCCATCCGGCGTGGCTGGGCAAGCACCATGGCCATGGCGAGGCCAATCAGGAATTTGATGCCGACAGCGAACAAGGTATAGACCAGCGTGTTTTTGATGGTCTTGATGAAATATCTATCGCCGAATAGTTCGACGTAATTGCCAAAGCCGATGAAGGTCGCAGGCGCGCCGACCATCTTGTTCTGAAAGCTCATCCAGATCGCGGTGAGAAACGGATAGACGACGACGAAGGCAAGAACAGCAAGGGCAGGAAGGACGAACAGGATTCCCACTACCCGAGGGTTATCGAGCCAGCTCGGCGCACGCAACGCATCCGGACCTTTTGCGTCGCGGTCGATTCCAACGTTTTCCAAACGGCCTTCCAGCATAGGCTCAGCCTCGCTGGCATGGAACAGCACAAAAGACCCTCAGGGTATCAGCATCAGCACCCTGCCGATCCGTTTGCTACGTCCCAGCCTCCCCGAATTTGTTTGATGTTATGGAGAAACGCTACCTGCTTAAGAAGCGGGATGCAAATATTTGCTGCCGTTTGCCTTGGTGCAAGAGTTGCTCTGCAAATCATGTCGGTGGAATGACCACATTGTATAGATTCCCCCAAGGCTACTTGAAAGAGCGCGCCATACTTTGGAGATGCACGCCTTTTTCGCAAGTCATGCGAGGGTCGTAAATGTTGTGGTCACGCCACTAGCCAGCATCCCGCTTGTAGATCTCGAGCTTGGTCATGCCGGTGAAGTCGCGGCCCTCCTGCTTGGCGGTTCGATAGAGATTCACTTCCATCACCAGGTGGCGGTCATGAAAGATCTTCTCGCAACGCCGATCGATGAACATGCCGCCGATTGCCGTCTTACCGTCTACGGGCTCGGCATCGCTGCAATTCCAGCCGTCACGGCCATAACGCCCCATAATGCGAATCGGTAGCAGATAGGCCTTTTTCTTGAGATACATACGCTTGCCGTTAGTAACGATGCGGATGCCCTTGACGACGCCGCCACCGGTAATCAGGAGCGATGGCTGAACCGGATGGCCTGCAACCTTGGTGCCTTCCCACTTGTCATTGACCTCCGCCCAGGGACTGTCCTCGGCATAATCGAAGGCAACTTCATGCAAGCCGTCTTCGTCGGCGGCACACGTCAGATAGTCGTGCCAGCCCGAAAGCGCCGTTGTCGGTTCTCCACCATTGGTGCCGCAGGCAAAGTCGACGAAACGCTCTTTCGGCAGGTCTTCGATGCTGGTGCCGACGCTAAGGTTGCGAAGATCGCCTTTGAGAGGATCCTCGGCTGCCAAGGCAGGACTCAGATGGAGCATCGAACCAAAAAGCATGAGCGCTGCTACGGAAACCCTGAATTTTCCCTTCATCTCACACCCCCTTCCTTGTTCGTTTTTTCCGACTTGCGCACCTACTATTATCTAAGGCGCAAAGGCTGTCGGACCAGCTCTTGGTCAAGAAAGCCGGCACGCCAAAGGGAGGTTTCACGTCATGACGATGTTACGAACTATCCGGTCCATTGCGATCAGCATCGTGGCAGCGTTGGCATGCTTCTCGGTAGCAACGGCGATGGCGGAGCCGGACCTGGAAGCGGGCAGGGCCGTCTATAAAGATGCCAACTGCATCGGCTGCCATAAATGGCATGGCGGTGGCGGCGGGGGGTATGGCGGTGCCGCTCTATCCCTCCGCGAGACTGAATTGGAGAGGGCGTTCCTCATCGAAGTCATCAAATGCGGCCGCCCGGCTACCCGGATGCCATTTCATATCCGCGGCGCCTATAAGTCCGTGGATTGCTATGATGGCCTTACCAAGGATGATCTTGGCAAGGAGTTCCCGCCAAAGGCTGCAAAGCTTCTCAGGGACGAACAGATCGAGGCGGTCACCGATTATCTGCTGGCAGCGCTCAAGGGAGAGGGCGAAGCGACCTATGAGCAGTGCACCGACTTTTGGGGCGAGGGATCAAAGCAGTGCACCAGCATGAAAAAATGATTTTTTGCGCCAGTCTCAAAAAAGGGGCGGATCCGTGTCGAATCCGCCCAAACTTTAAAACCTGATTCGAAAGATCAGAGGCTGAACACGTAGAGCATCGAACCGGGCTCCATATTCTCCAAGCCCTTGGTCCCGTCGACAAACCATTTCGGCCAGGCACCACCAAGCCCGACAAGAAGCGCCACATACTGCCTACCGTCGACTGAGAAAGTCATGGGCGGTGCGTTGATGCCGGCGCCGGTCTCGAAGCGCCACTTTTCCTCGAGTGTCTCTGCGTCGAGCGCCACAAACTCACCTGACGGATGACCGGTGAAGACCAGGCCGCCGGCAGTCGCCAGGATGCCGCCGAGCAGTGGGTATTCGGTCTCGTGCTTCGCCGCGATTTCGCCGGTTGCGACATCGATGGCGGTCACGCTGCCAGTGATCGGCTGGTGCTGGCGCGGACCTCCGCCGGTGAACCATTCGCGAGGCTTATAGCTTTCTCCCGGGATCATTTCCTCATTGGTCATCTCGTTGCAGCTTTCGATGACCGGGATGTACCAGAGGTTCAACTCGGGGTGATAAGCGGTCGGGGGCCAATTCTTGCCGCCCATATTGCCCGGGCAGGAAACGCCAAGCGGATTCTCGCGCGAAGGTGCAGTGCCCGGCAGATAGGACTGGATCTGTTTTTCCGGGTCATAGTCCAACGGGCGACCGGTCTCGGGATCAAGCCCTCGTGTCCAAGTCAACTCCTTCACGAAGGCGGTGCCCCAGACGAACGCGCCAGAAGTCCGATCGAGCGCATAGCCGAAGCCGTTGCGATCGGCATGCAAGGCAATTTGCTTGTCGACACCGTCGATCGTGGTATCCACCAGCACATGCTCGGAGACGCCGTCATAGTCGTAGGGATCGTTCGGCGTGTACTGGAAGTGCCATTTGATCTCGCCGGTGTCGGCGTCGAGGGCGAGAGCCGAATTGGTGTAGAGGTTGTCACCCGGCCGGTATTCTGCATCCCAGTCCGGGCCGGGGTTGCCGACACCCCAGACGATCAGGTTCTGATCCGGGTCATAGGAACCGGTGACCCAGGTAGAGCCGCCGCCAGTTTTCCATGCGTCATGATCGTCCGACCAGCTGTCATGACCGGGTTCACCTGGGCCGGGAATAGTGTGACGGCGCCATACTTCCTTGCCGGTAGTGAGGTCGGTTGCTGCCAGCCAGCCGCGAATGCCGTATTCGGCACCGGCAACGCCGGTAATCGCCATATCCTTGACGATCAGGGGCGCACCGGTAATGGTTTCTGCAATCGCAGGGTCAGCGACATTCCGCTCCCAAGTCACCTCACCGGTTTCCTGGTTGGTCGCGATCAATCGACCATCCAGTGTATGGGAAATGATCTGATCCTTCCAAAGCGCCACGCCGCGATTGTTGACCCCGCAGCAAGCGACTGCACCCGCCCAGTCCTTGTCGGTTTCAGGATTCATTTTCCACACCAGCTTGCCGGTGCCGCCGGTCATGTCGAGCTTGTAAACCGAGCCCCAGCCGTCAGTGATGTACATCATGCCATCATCGACGATCGGTGTGCCTTCGAGCCCGCCATGGGGCCAGATACCGCCTGGTTCGATACCGCCGAGCGCGTAGGTCCAGGCCACCCTCAGACTATCGACATTCTCTTTATTGATTTCATCAAGCGTCGAATAGCGCTTGGCTGCATAGTCGCCGTGGTGTGTCAGCCAGTTGGCAGGCTCGCTCTCCGCTTCTAGCAACCGTTTAAACGATGTCTCTCCAGCCTGAGCAGCCCCACTGAGTGCGAGCGCCAAACCGCTCGCCAGCCACGCCGAGTGGCGCCAGCGATTGCAAATCATCATCTCCTGCCTCCCAGATGCGGTGTGTTGAACACACGTTCGAAGGCGCTTTTTGCACCATCGATCTATTAATCTCAGTCTCGAAATTACATGGTCAATATTTGCAAGAGTTATAGTAATTATAAGATATCCCTATCACTAAATTCATTAGTATTTATTTTATGAGGGGTATTCGGAAAATTTTATGAATCGTTACACAGGAGGATGTGGGTATGGATCGTCAACAGTTTAGAAGGCATTGGTCAATTATTTCACTTTTTGTCCTTGTGTTGGGGTTTTTCTCAATTTTACATGTGAATAACGCTAATGCTCACAATAATCCGAAGTTCAAGGAAGTTCTGCTAATGACGGTCGATGTCGGCCATCAACCTCTTGCTGATGCTGCTCTGGAGCCTCATAGCATCGTGTTCAGCCTGGATTTGCCTAAGAAGACGATCGAGCTGATCTGGAGGATTGTCAGCGAAGATGGTGATGGAATTACTTTTGCTGTGGCCCAAGGTGACAAAATGCATGCTGAGAGTCTGACCAATGGTGCCAGCTCAAGAATTCTAAGAGGCGACGATATCCGTATTGTCAACGTCGAAGGTGCAAATGCTCCCTTCCGCGTGGAAGTTTTTGCCAATGTCATCGACAGGTCGAAAAAGTCCGAGAGTTGAGCCTTCGGAAATCTGAAATCGCCTAACTGAAGTGATATCTTGAACTTCGTGATCCGATGCTTGAAAAGGGAATCTGCGAGAGGCTTAGTCCAGCCAGGCCAATCACGTTGTGTAGTGAGAATTGACGCGTTCATTTGCGGCAGTTGGCCCAGACATACCCAGGAGCAACTTTGTGACCGATAAGCTCACGTTCTATACCAACCCCATGTCCCGTGGCCGCATCGTCCGCTGGATGCTGGAAGAGGTCGGCACGCCTTATCAAACTGAGTTTCTCGACTATGGTACGACCATGAAGGCACCGGCGTATCTGGCAATTAACCCGATGGGTAAAGTGCCGGCAATTCGCCATGGCGAGACCATCGTCACCGAATGTGCTGCCATTCTTGCTTATCTTGCCGATGCTTTCCCTCATGTGGGTCTTGCACCTGCTGTGGATGATCGCGGTGCCTACTATCGCTGGCTTTTCTTCGCTGCCGGGCCTCTAGAAGCGGCGATCGTCAACAGATCGCTCGGTGTGGAAGTTCCAAAAGAGAAGGAAGTGATGGTTGGTTATGGCAATTTTGACAATGTCATGGATGTGCTGGAGACGGCGGTAACCGGTAACGGTTATATTGCCGGTGACCGGTTCACCGCAGCTGATGTCTATGTCGGTTCCCATATAGGATGGGGGCTCAAATTCGGGTCGATCGAGAATCGCCCTGGTTTTGAGGCCTATTGGTCCAGGATCGAGGGAAGAGAAGCTTGGCGCCGAGCGACGGCGATCGACGATGCGGCTATGCCGGATCCTGAAGCCAGATAGAGTGTTTCTGAAGTAAGTTCTGCGGCGCCGATTCGCCCGGACAAAAAATGGGCGGCCGTTGGTTGCCGGCCGCCCGTTGACATCACAATTGAACTTCCGGTGGCTACTCCACCTTGGCATATTCCAAGTTCAGCGCCTCGACTGCTGCGGCCGCTTCGATCTCATCATCGATAAACTGCCTGACAATGCGGTTCATGGCCTGGCCGTTGATCATCTTGGAGGCAAGCGCAAGCTGACCTTCGGCAACACCCCAGCGATTGGCGGTGTCAAGACCGGCGACGATCTCACCAATGACTTCGGCTGGATAAATGTCTGCTAGAGGCGCCTTTCGGTCGACGCCCACAGGGAGTGCCGACCATGCTTTGACATAGGCTTCGGCATCGCTGCCATCACCTCGGCGGACCGGGAACTTGCCCTCTGGGGCCATGCCCAGCGTCTTGGTATAGTCCTCACCCATCGAGAACTTGACGAATTCGATGGCATTGTCGACATCGGCATCTGCGGTGATGCCGAAATAGCGGATGTCCGCCCAGGCTGCACCATCTGGATTGGAGGGGCCGGCGAAGGTCGTGACGATTCCGGTTTTACTGGCGAGTTCCTTGGAGGTTGGATCATCGGTGATGGTCGGCGGTGCGGAATCGCGAAGGCCGGCAAGCTCATCCAGAATAAACGGCGACCAGATGATCATCGCTGCGTCGCCCGCGAAGAACAGCGAGCGTGCCTGATCCCAATATAGCTCGCCTGGCGGTGATGCTTTAGCGATCGCCTTGTAAAAGTCGAGCACCTCCGTCGTCTTGGCAACGTCCAATTCCTGAAAGCCACTTGCACCGACCGGGCTGACGCCATTGGCGAGAAACACATGCTCCAGCACTTGGCTCATATAGTTCTCATCAATCTTGGTAGGTGCAACGAAGCCAAACAACTCGGGCGGGTTGTGCAACGCATCGATCGCCCTAGTGATTGCTTCGTAAGTTGTCGGCGCATCTAGGCCTTTTTCCTCGAACAGGTCCTTACGGTACACGATCATCTGGGTCCAGCCGTCGACCGGCACCGCAGCATAGCCACCATCTACACTGACCAGGTCGAGCGCTCTCTTTGCGAAAGTATTCGCTCCGAGCGCTTCGATCGTCTCGCTCGCCGCGTCCGGATCGAGAATACCGGCTTCATTCCAGGGAAGGGTATATTGCAGGGTGTGATAGATAACATCGGGAAGATCGCCGGCGGCAAACGCGGCGGTCGCCCGTGTGCCTAGTTCAGTCTCGCTCACCGGAATGACCTGAACGTCAATGCCGGTCGCAGTTTTGAAGTCGGTGGCGATTTCCTCTTGAACTGCCAGGCGTTCGGGCTGTTCCTCCGTTGTCCAAAAACTGATCTCCTGGGCATTCACGCCGATGGTACCAAGAAAAAACACAGCACTGCCCAGCAGGGCGGAGCACCGTCGTCCAAACATCATAAGAGCCTCCTTCATTTGGGTCTTGATCGCGCGTTGAGGCGAGCTTCTGATTTTCTCGAGATCGAAGGCACGGGCACAACAAGGCGATCGTTTTTACTTGTCATACTTCCGTTATAGGATGGCCGGCAAAGGCAGTGAAAGGGCGGCGGAGCAGCTTTTTTTTATCAGGCAACCTTGACAATCCAGACCTGACGCCTGCCGTAACAGGGTTCATGCCGCTCGAAATCAGAATAAGATGCTTCAATCTCGAAGCCACTCAGCTCGAATAAATAAAGCATCTCCTGGCGGGTAGCCCAACGCAGGTGATGAACGGCCTCTTGGCTCTCCAGGAGTGTGCCGGCATCATCGAAGCGTTCGAGACGAAAGACCTCCTTAAACGTCTGACTGAGTGGGTCATTGACGCGCTCGATGCTGCGGCGACAGAACCGATCGCCGGTTGTGGCGTCGACGGCCTCCCGGTCCGGGTTAGGTGAGTCTGCGCCCGGTACACAAGCGTCAAGGAGTGGATCGAACACATCCAGCACTAACCTCCCATCCCGGACCAGATGCCTACGGATGGATGTCAAACAAGCGCGCTGTAAGGCCGGTGTGGTCAGGTGCTGAAAAGCACTGAAAGGAATGATGGTGAGGGCGAAGCGCCGGTCGAGTTCAAAATCGGTCATGTCGGCTAACCGAAGATCGACGCGACCCCGAACCTCTTCGGTATGACGCTCACCCCTAGCCTTCGCTGCAGCAAGCATTTTCTCTGACAAATCCAACCCGAGAACCGGATGCCCGGACTCGGCAATCGCCCAGGCGACCCGTCCAGTTCCGACGCCTAATTCAAGAACAGGCCCGCCATAGCGTTTGGCACAGTCTGTATAGAAAGTCAGGTCACCGGCGATTTGCTGATTGGCCTGCTCTGTCAGCGCATCATAGGTGGCAACAACCAGGTCCGATTGGAAAAAGGTGCCCGACACTACCGTTTATGTTTCTTGTGCCATTTTCGCCGTCACTACTTTTGCCGCCACTGGCCGTCACTGCCTCTAACATACTGCCCGGCGGGTGTTCGTTCGATCAGCTTTTTGCCGGCAATCTGGGCGACAGCTTCGGTCGGAGCGCTACGTTTCTTTGCAATCTCGGCGTATTTTGCTCTTCGCTTGGCATTGATGTCATCGACCAGTCCCTGCACATTGCCGTTGCCTCCGACGATACCGACGTAGCCGTCCATCTGCTCGCCGACTAGGCCTTCTGCTTTGGCATCATCCAGCGGACCGGCATGCGCATGATCAAGGTTGGCGAACAACGCGAACACCAGCATGAGTGATGCCGCAAAAGAGAGGAAAATTCTGGACATGGCATCAGCTCCTAAAACAAATCTTCATTGTCGCTGAAGAGGTCATCGACATCCTTCTCAACCTTGACCCTGACCTCCTGCTCAATCTTGACGTTCAAATTGATCACGATGGGGTCCTTCGGGGCTTCGATCGCCACCTTTGGCTGACAGGCCGCAGCAATCATCAGCACCGGCAGCGCTGCCAGTAGCCTATTGCCCGAAACCCTGCAACCGCTCGCGTATGCGATCGGGGATCTGATAGTTCGACAGGTTGGTCCGGACAATATTTGCCAAATCGCCTTTGAGGTCCAGGTTGAATTCGATAGGGTAGCCATCGTACAGCTCTGGATTGGCGCCGCGGATATGGAGGCCGATATCGGTCTCGCCATCGGTTCGGCCATCAAGCGTGATGTCGAGTTCGTCATAGTGAAAATTCTCCAAAGCTTGCAGCATCAGCCCGATGCTTTCGCCTCCAGATTGCAGAACGCCTGGTGTCTCATCCGGCTTATAGCGCAAGACTCCGGCTTGTGTCGCACTCAGCTTGCCATCGGCAATGAGTGCACCGCTTTCGCTGATTGTCAGCGGCAATTCTCCGTCAATGCGACCCTCGCCACTCAAACCGTCCAGCTTGGTTAATCCGAGCAGCCCGTTCAGGTCGAGTTGATTGACATCCAGAACCATAGTTAAGTCCTGAACGTCTGAACCAAAGGTGAACGGTCGCGCCTGCACCTCACCATCTGCGAACCGCCAGGTTAGCCGATCCACCGAGAGTCTACCATCAGCCTCGAGCTGCATGGAAACGACACCATCCGTAAGCGGCAGCCCCACATCCAACAGCGCGATGGCAAGTTCTTGTCCAGGCAGTGTTGTAGGGGGAGTGAGACTATCAAAACGAAGCAACGTGTTAACGCGTTCCAGCCTCGCAGGGCCAATTGACAAGCCGAGTTCCTCGATCAGGAAATCGGCCTTGCTGGAAACATCGTCTGCCCCCCATGTCAGGTCACCGGTGACGGCTACGCTGCCTGATACATCCGCGAGAACATCCTGGAGAAGCGGCGACAGGTCTTCCGGCTGCAAGCCATTCGGATCAAAGGTCAGATTGGGAAGATCAAAGGTGAGCGCTCCTTCGCCGGTCGCTTGCTGAAAGCGTCCGGAAAAGCTAATCGCGGCGCCGGCACCTGCTTTGGTCCTCACCCTTCCATCGAAGGCTAACGGATCGGAAGGTACAATGTCGGCATCCAGACGGAATGGGGAGAAGAGCTTGGGCTCATCCAGAGGGCGAATGGCGCGAATGATGAGGGGGATTGTCTCGCCTTCATCTGCGTCGCCGGATGTCAGACGAAGGTCACTCTCGATGCCGGTTAGGGCCAGATTCGATTGGGGCCAATCCGCCCTGCCTTGTTTTATAACCAGCTGGCTGTTGTATGTGCTGTCGAAATCACCTGCGGCCGTGATGGAAAAATCCTCGATCCTAGCCCACCATTGCCCTGCAGGCGTTTCCATCCTGACCGGATCGATCTCCAGATTGAGTTGATGTTGCCACGTTCTGTCCCGAGGGCTGATACGAACCGCCGGTGTGTCGTTAGGACGGAGTCTGACCGTGAACCAGCCGCTTTCAAGCTCGTCTCCTACGGCTATTTGGCCAACAGCGATGCGTCCGCGCTCCTTGATTGAGAGATCCAGGACGTTGCCGTCGAACGCCAGGTCTATTGTCTGTTCAAGATCGACATCCCTCAGTGCATGGTCGTCATCAGACCAGCTAAGGCCATCCAGCTTCACCGACAGAGCACCATCAAGAGCATCGAGTTTGCCCTGCGCCTCCAGCCTGGCCTTGGCGGCGGCAAGATTTCCCTCGATCAAAGACAGGTCTTTGGAATCAAGAGTGACAAGGCCGCGATCTAGACTTTCGAACACGCCGCCTTCATCCAGGGCCAAGGCGGCATCGAGATTTGCAATGACCGTGCCGGGTTCAGCCGACAGTTTCAACGGCCCCTCGACGGCGAGATGCCAGCCGTCTTCGCGATGATCGCCGTGTATCTGTAAAGGACGATCGCCATCTCCGAGTATGAGTGCCCAAGGTCCTTGAACTGGCCCCGTATCAATGTGCAGCCTCCGAGTCGTCATGCTGAGGCTGTCCGTTGTTGCTTCAAGCTTGCCATCTCTTACATCGACAAAGATGTCACCCGCACCCTCCAGTGCCTCAGCTATGCCGACGATCGTGGCGTCGTTCGCGTTGATCGATAATTTGCCGGACGCAGCCAGACGATCCAGGATCGGTTCATCGTTTAGGGGCAGCATGCCTTCGAGGGCGAAATTGGCGGAAATTTCTTTCCCTGGAAGGCCAATACTTGCCTCTTCGACCCTCAGTTTGAAAGCGACGTCGTTCCGATGGTGTCTGACGTGGCCGGATATGGGGAGCGTAAGCAGCCCCATTGGTGTTTCTAGATCAATTCGACCGTCTTCGACGATGAGCTCGTCGACAAAGGCTGCTGCTGGCAAAGAGGTAAAGGATGTACTCCCGGCTGCTTTTTCATTTTCCGGGAAGGTATCGTCAACGTCCATTTGGACGCTTGCCTTTTCGATCGTTACTCGATCGACATGCCCGTCCATTAAATCGCCGAGAGTATAGTCGATGCGGATCAGGCCGACTGCCTGATGGGTGGGGGTGCCGATCTCAAGGTCTTTGAGTTCGACAGTCGTCAGGCCTATATCAAATGAAGCGAAGCGGACATCGTCGATCCCATATAGCGTCAAGCCTAGTCGCAGCCAGGTCGGCGCCAAGCCGATCAAAGCTGCTATCAGCAGTGCGATTGCCAAGACGGCAAGCCCGGCATAGCGCCAAAGGGTCATGTCGGTAGGATCCAAAGGCTTGGGTAAGGAGCCTCTCACTCAGGAAACAGAGGCAGGATGCTGACATATCTCGATAAATTTGGGTAGGTGCGATCTCCCAGCTTTATTCAACTGGCTACGTCAACTGGGGTGCGATGGGGTTCCCGCGTTGGCGGTTCTGCATCGATACCCTATGGTCGAAAGGCTACGAAGAAAAACTAGGGAGAAGAATTCGTGGTCAACAATCTCGTCAATCGCCGCGTCGTCCTCTCGAGCCGGCCCAAGGGCGTTCCCAAGGCGGAGCATTTCTCGGTAGACGAGGTGGCGGTGCCGGATCTAGGGGATGGCGAGTTTCTGGTGAAGACCGAGTTCTGGTCAGTTGATCCTGCGATGCGGGGCTGGGCCAATGACGCGCCGAACTATCTGCCGCCGGTCGAGATCGGGAGCACGATGCGGGCTTTTGCGGTGGGCGAGGTCGTTGCGAGCCGGAACCCTGACTACCGGCAAGGAGAGATCGTTTCCGGTATGTTTGGCTGGCAGCGTTATGCGATCGGCGACGGCAACCTAGTGGACCGAAAGGTCACCGAAACGGATCTTCCCAGCTCCCTAGCATTGGGTGTGCTCGGGCTGAATGGTGTGACTGCTTATTTCGGACTTCTCGACATTTGCAATCCAAAACCTGGCGACACGGTCGTTGTGTCGACCGCCGCCGGCGCGGTCGGCTCCACAGTCGGCCAAATCGCTAAGATCAAAGGGGCTAGAACGGTCGGTATTACCGGGAGTGCCGAGAAGGCCAAGCTCTGCCGGGAGCGGTTCGGCTATGACGAGGTGATCGACTACCGACGGCAGGATGTCGCTGAAGCCCTGAAAGCGGCCTGCCCCAATGGTGTCAACTGCTATTTTGACAACACATGCGGGATGATCAGCGATGCCGTGATGGCCAATTTAGCAAAGGGGGCCAGGATTGCGATCTGCGGCACGGCAGCCCTCACCGACTGGTCGCCGCTTCCCGATGGCCCCAGGGTCCACCGCCAGTTGTTGGTGGCCCGTGCGCGCATGCAGGGATTTCTAGTTCTGGACTACAAGGCCCAATATGAAGAGGCGATCGTACAGCTGACCGATTGGGTCCGCGAGGGCGAGCTGGCTTATAATGAGCATATCTTGGAAGGAGCCGCCGCGGCGCCGGACGCTATCAGCATGCTTTACGAAAGCCGCAACACCGGCAAGCTCCTGGTGCGAGTCGACTAGCCGCACACTTTATCGCATCAGGCGGCGATGATGGCTTTGTCCGCTGTTTCGGCGTGATGATCATTAGCCGCTTGCGGTGAATTATAGAGGCGATCGGTCGACGCTCTGTCTACTGTTTGCCCGTTATTTTTGGCGTGCTGCTCCAGAATCAGCTGTAGCACACCATGCCAATAGTTGCTTCGGCAAACAGAAATTGCTGTCTCGACACCCATGGCCTTGATCAGGCGCGTGGCCGTTTCCTGAAGAATTTCATGATCTTGTATAAACATTGCTGTCCTATCCACTAAATTGCTTCAATACAATCAACAATGATCTTCGGGATAGATCGTTCCCACGCTTACGAAAACGGTGCCGCAGCCTCTGACGATCTTTCAAAGATGTCACTTTCGGCTATGATTGAGAGACCGCATTTCTTAAATCGTTCGTCGAATAGATCAATTGGTAAACGACATGTCCGCGACGTCTTATTTGACCAAGTGTGACTCAATCGCAACGAGAGACCGAAGGCATGGTCCGGGAGGCTATTTCCTTTGCCTAATGGCCCTATGGTTTTGCCTGATAGCTGGTACTGGATTGGCTGCCGATTTTGGTGTCATGGCGGGACCCGGCGATCAGGATCATGTAACACAGGCCGGAGACCCCGTAGCGATCGCCGGGATCAATGCGGTCCCTCGACATTTTCGAGGGCAGGGGCGTAAAGCGCGTGGCATGCGTCATCAGCTTGAAGTGACAGGTGCAGTTTTCAACGACGATGAAAGCTTGATCCTGTCCTATTCCGATGATGGGACAGCGCGCCTCTGGAAAGCCACGACATGTGAGCCTGCCGGACCTGTTCTACGTCACCAAGGTGCGATTGGTGGGGCTGTTTTCAGTACGGATGAGACGCAGATCCTAACCTATTCGGATGATAAAACGGCCCGACTTTGGGATGCATCAACGGGGAAACCTGTATTGGAACCGCTTCGTCATCAGGCGCTTGTTGGCGGGGCGGAATTTAGTGCTGACGAAAATCTGATTCTGACTTATTCGGACGATGGCACTGTTCGTCTTTGGGATACTGACAGTGGCGATCGTGTTGGCGGGGCGTTTCCTCATCGAGGCGCCATCGGCGGTGTGGCCTTCAACCAAGATGGCACCCTCCTCCTCACCTATTCAAGTGATGGAACGGCACGCCTTTGGGATACCGAAACCAGCCTCGCAGTAGGCAGCCCCATGCGTCATCAGGGGCCTGTCGGCGGAGCCGTGTTCAATAGTGATGAGAGCTTGATCCTTACCTACTCGGACGATGGGACAGCGCGCATGTGGGAGGCCAAGACCGGTCAGCCTGTGGGAAGTCCCATGCGTCATCAGGGAGCCATTGGCGGTGCCGATTTCAACAGCGACGAAAGCTTGATCCTCACTTATTCGAGCGATGGAACTGTGCGGCAGTGGGAGGTCGCGACCGGCAAGCCTGCCGGACCGATATTGAGGCACCAAGGCGCCGTTGAAGGCGCCTCTTCCAATCGTGATGAGACGCTGATCCTTACTTACGCCGAGGATCAGACTGCGCGGCTGTGGGATGCTGAAACAGGCGAAGCGCTAGGCCGGCCGTTGCGGCATCAGGGGGCTGTTGGGGAAGCCTATTTCTTCAAGGACGAAACGCTCATCTTCACCTACTCGGCAGATCAAACTGCTCGATTTTGGGATGCTGAAACGGGCTCTGCGATCGGAGAGCCTATACGGCATCAGGGACCCATCGAAGGGATCACTTTCAACCGTGACAAGACCTTGGTCTTGACCTACTCCGCCGACAGGACCATTCGTCTCTGGGATATTTCCGGCTTACTATCCGCAGAGACCGAACCAGCGATTAAGAAGATCTGCTGACGGTTAGCCCGAGCAGGCGTCGATCGCTAGACGAATAATTTTTGATTGCGAAGACATGTGCTAAGGCACGGTTGGTCAACTAATGACCACTTCATATGGCTATTCACGTTGACTGTCTGATGATCAGTAGGATTTGGGAAGGCCCAATGCGCGCTCTGCGATGTGACAGAGGATGAGTTGCTGGCTGACCGGTGCCAGACGATTGATCCAGACATCACGAAACAGACGCTCGACATGATATTCTTTGGCGTAGCCCATGCCGCCATGAGCCAAAATAGCATTCTCGCACGCGTGATAGCCGGCCTCGGCTCCAAGATATTTTGCCATATTTGCTGCCACGCCGGCAGGTTTGCCCATATCATATGAGGCAGCAGCCTCGTAGGTAGCTAGCCAAGCAGCTTCAAGCTCCATCCAACTCTTGGCAAGGGGATGCTGGATAGCCTGGTTCTGCCCGATCAGACGCCCGAAAACTTCTCTTTGGCCTGCATAGGCTATGGCCCGGGTAAGGGCTTGCCGCCCAACTCCGATGGCCTCAGCCGCGATCAGAATTCGTTCCGGGTTCAGGCTGTCCAGAAGATAGGAAAAGCCTTCGCCTTCTGTGCCGATCCGATCGGCGCTCGAAACCGGCAAGCCATCAAAAAAGACTTGGTTCGAGTCGACTGCATGGCGGCCCATCTTCTCAATTTCTCGGATTTCGACATGGGAAGGATCGAGTTCGGCAAAGAACAAGGTCAGGCCGGACGTAGGCTTCGTTACTTCATCCAGCGGCGTGGTCCTTGCAAGCAGCAGGACACGGTGGGCCTCCCTTGCCGTCGACGTCCATATCTTCTGGCCATCAATGCGATAGCCATCGCCATCACGTTTGGCTGTCGTCTTGATCTTGGTGGTGTCGAGGCCGGCATCCGGCTCGGTGACGGCGAAGCAAGTGATGAGATCGCCATTGATGATGTCGGGAAGCCATGCCGCCCGCTGTCTTTCGCTTCCGTGCCTAACGATTGATAATGGACCAAAGACGTTCATATGGACAGCGCTGGCAGCCGCCATGCCGCCATGCCGCCAGGCGAATTAGCCACGGCTTCCATCATGATGGAAGCCTCGATGACGCCAAGCCCTGTTCCACCGTAGGTCGTTGGCATGGCAATGCCGAGCCAGCCTGCCTTGGCCATCGCCTGCCTGAAGGCATGGGGGAAGGACGCCTCCTGATCACGAGCAAGCCAATAGGTATCATCGAAGGGACGCAATAGTTTTTGGATGCTATCGCGAATCGATTGCTGCTCGTCATTGAGATCAAAGGCACTCTGCATGATCGACCGAACTCCTCGGACATTTCATTGGAGACCTAAGCTGTCTTGTCCATTTTATCCTAGTTCGTGCATCATTGATCCTCCATCGTGATCATCGGCGACATTCGGGGGAACTTGATGAACAGGATAGTCGGCAGCAGCGCCTTCTTGTCCCTCCTCAAGGACGAAGGCATCACTCACCTGTTCGGCAATCCGGGAACGACCGAATTACCGGTGATGGACGCGTTGAAGGATCATGCCGACCTCACTTATGTGCTCGGCCTTCAGGAAGCGCTTGTGGTCGCCATGGCCGATGGGTTCGCGCGTGCCTCCGGTAAGCTTGCCGCCTGCAATGTCCACGTTGCCCCAGGCCTCGGTAATGCCATGGGCTCGATCTACAATGCCAAGTTTACCGGCTCACCATTGATCATTACGGCCGGCCAGCAAGAACAAGGTCATGGTCTGACCGAGCCGCTGCTGTACGATCCGCTCGTACCGATAGCCGCCCCCTTGGTAAAATGGGCGACCGAGATCACCCGCCTCGAAGACATGCCACGGATTGTCCGCCGCGCCGCCAAGATAGCGACGACACCACCGACCGGCCCGGTTTTTCTATCGCTCCCAGGCGATGTGCTGAATGATGAAAAAGGGATCGATCTCGGGCGGAGCACCAGAGTCGATGCTGTCGTTCGGCCTACTGACGAGGCGTTGGAGGCACTCGCCGATAGGATACTAAACGCAAATCGACCGGCATTCCTGGTTGGACATGAAGTCGTCACCTCCGACGCGTTTGATGAGGTGGCCGAGTTCGCCGGCATGCTGGGCGCTGCGGTTTTCCAGCAAACCGTACCTTACGGCGCTCATTTTCCCTCCGAGCATCCAGCATTCATGGGAGCCCTGTCCCGCGATCAAAATCAGGTAAGAGCGGATCTCGATCCCTACGACCTGCTAATCGTTGCAGGCGCGGATGTGCTGCGCATGTCAGTGTGGAGCGAGACCGATCCGCTGCCGCCCGACCTTCCAGTCGTTCAACTCGGCCTATTGGATTGGGAAATGGGCAAGAACTATCCCTGCGAAATGGCGATTCGGGCAGATTTGAAGCCGACAATCAGCGCTCTGCTCAGGGTGTTGGAGATCAAAGGAGGTGCGCAGCTCGCTGAAAAGGCCGTCGAGCGACTGAAGGCTATCGAGCGGCAGAACTGGCTTGCTAAAAGCGAGCAGCGACGCTCGATAGCTTCCACCCACGCCACCGAACGACCAATCGCATCGGACTGGCTCATGATGCAGATCGCAGGCACCCTGCCGCCGAACGTCGTGGTGGTCAATGAAGGTTTGACGAGTGCCAATACGTTGCTTGATATGCTGCCATTTCGAGATCTGAACGGCTATCACGCCTTCGCCAGCGGCGGTATCGGTTGGGCCGTGCCGGCAGCTGTCGGCATTCAGCTTGCCCGTCCTGAGCGGCCAGTCGTCGCGGTGATCGGTGACGGCAGCGCGATGTATTCGATTCAGGCGCTCTGGACGGCCGCTAATCTCGATTTGCCCATCACCTATGTCATCGCCAATAATCAGGGATACCGGATCCTAAAGCAGCGCCTGCTCGCTTTTCATGGAAATGACAACTATGTCGGCATGGATATCCATGACCCGCCGATAGATTTCACTGCTCTTGCCCGCTCACTTGGCATGGCTGCCCATCGGATCGAGGCGCCGGATCAGATCCGGGATACTCTGACAATGTCGGTCGAGAGCGGACGCCCAGCGCTGTTGGAAGTCATGGTCGAGCGTCAGGTTTAGCGCAGATCGTTCGAGGAGACCTTCGCCGACAGCAGACCGTCTAGAAGGCTTAGGACTTGGCGCAGGGTTCGAAAGGGGAACTCGGATATTCCCGGTCGGTCGTCACCGAGATGCTTCATGGCAATTTTGACGCCTTCTCGTCCATAGGCTTCCTGGATACCAAGTCTGACCCATGCTTCTGCTTGCCTGCGACGGTGCTCGGTTCGCCGGTCCACTGCCAAAGAGTGCTGATGGCGATCAAGGGCTTCAACAAGCTCAGTACTGCTCTGCTGCTCGGCAGCACTAACCGTCAGAACGGGCACCTGCCAACCACCGTGCTCGATCCCGGTCGTCCGTCCTGTCGTCGTCAGGGCAGATGTCAGGTCCCGCACGGTCTGCTTGGCGACGGCACCGAGGTCGGCTTTCGTCACCACGGCGATATCTGGTATTTCGGCAATGCCGGCTTTCATATATTGAAGGCTGTCGCCAGAACCGGGCTGAACGCAGAACAGGACGCTGTCGGCAAGGGCCGCAATGTCGGTCTCGGACTGTCCGACCCCGACGGTTTCGACAATCACTTTGTCATAGACCGAGCGCATGATCACCATGCCTGCCGTGGTAATCGATGCGATGCCACCGATACGGTCGCGTGCAGCCATAGAGCGAACGAACGTGCCCTGATCGCTTGGATCAGTATCGATGCGCGCACGATCCCCAAGCAAGGCGCCGCCTGAGTGCCTCGACGATGGGTCGACAGCGATCACCCCGACGGTTTCATTCCTGGCTCGATAGGCTTTGATCAGTGCTGCGATCAGCGTCGATTTACCGACGCCGGGAGGGCCGGTAATGCCGATAACATGGCCTTTCGCACCACGATAGGCCGCATCGAGCAGATCGATGGTTGCGGGCGATTGGCCTTCCGTTTCGATCTGGACAAGCGCTTCCGCCATGGCGCGTTTTCCGCCGGTGCGAAGCGGCTCAAGCAGTGTTTGGTCCTGGTTATTCGTCAACGCGATGCGTTAATGGCGGCTTGGGCCGCAGCAAGGCGGGCGATCGGGACGCGGTAGGGGGAGCAAGAGACATAGTCGAGGCCGATCTTGTGGCAAAAAGCGACGCTTGCCGGATCGCCACCATGCTCGCCGCAAATGCCCAGCTTCAAATCAGGCCGGACACTTCTGCCGCGCTCGGCGCCGAGCTTGACCAGCAGACCCACGCCGTCAATGTCGACGGTCGTGAACGGGTCTGCGGCGTAGATACCCTGCTCGATATAGGTTTCGAGAAATTTCGAGCTGTCGTCACGGGAAAGGCCCAGGGTCATCTGGGTCAAATCATTGGTGCCAAAGCTGAAAAATTCAGCGGACTTCGCCACTTCGGCCGCTTGAAGCGCCGCTCTCGGCACCTCGATCATCGTCCCGGTTTGATAGGTCAGCGTTCCGCCGGTTTCATCAATCACTTCCTTTGCGATCCTATCGATACGAGCTTTCAAGATATCGAATTCTCGCGCCGTACCGATGAGCGGCACCATCACTTCGGGCATCACCGCGTTACCGGTCTTCTTCTCGCTCTCGACGGCAGCCTCGAAGATCGCGCGCGCCTGCATCTCGTAGATCTCGGGAAACAGGATGCCGAGGCGGCAGCCGCGGAAGCCGAGCATCGGGTTTGCTTCCTTTAGCTCATGCGTTCGGCGGCGGAGCGCATCGGCGTCGATCCCGGATGCCTTGGCGACATCGTCGATATCATCATCCTTGTGAGGAAGAAACTCGTGAAGCGGCGGGTCGAGGAGGCGAATGGTGAGTGGACAGCCGGTCATGATCTCGAAAAGATCAACGAAATCCTGCCGTTGCATCGGCAGGATCTTCTCCAGCGCTGCGCGGCGGCCATCGACAGTTTCCGCAAGGATCATTTCGCGCATGGCGACAATACGGTCATCATCAAAGAACATATGCTCGGTGCGCGACAGACCGATGCCTTCAGCTCCAAACGCGCGAGCTGTCCTCGCATCTTCAGGCGTTTCGGCATTCGCGCGCACAGCCAGCTTGCGACGCTTATCGGCCCAGCCCATGATCGTTGCGAAATCTTCGGAGATTTCAGGGTCGACCGTCGGCACGGTGCCGAGCATGACCTCGCCCGTTCCGCCATCGATGGTGATCGGCTCGCCTGCTTTGATCTCGTGACCGCCGGCGCGCAATCGCTGCCCTGCATAGTCGATCTCGATCCCGGCGGCGGCCGAAACGCAGGCTTTGCCCATACCACGTGCCACCACGGCAGCATGGCTGGTCATACCGCCGCGGGCTGTGAGGATCCCTTTCGCGGCATGCATGCCATGAATATCCTCGGGCGAAGTCTCGATCCTGACCAGGATGACCGAGAGGCCAGCAGTGCCGAGCTTCTCAGCTTCATCGCTGTCGAACACCACCTTGCCGGAGACCGCACCGGGTGATGCCGGTAATCCCTTGGCGATTACGTCTCGCGCGGCATCGGGATCGAGGGAGGGGTGCAAAAGCTGATCGAGCGATGCCGGGTCAATCCGGCTTACAGCTTCGTCTTTTGTAATCAGCCCCTCTTCCGCCATATCCACGGCTACCTTGAGTGCAGCTGGCGTTGTGCGTTTGCCGGATCTGGTTTGCAGGATCCAGAGGCGCTTGTCCTGGATCGTGAATTCGACGTCCTGGATATCGCGGTAGTGGGCCTCCAGTTTGTCGAACACGGCTGCAAGCTCGGCGAAGGCTTCCGGCATCACCTCTTCCATCGAGGCAAGATTGCTGTCGGTTTCAGCCTTCATTGCTTCTGTCAAAGGCTGCGGCGTGCGGATGCCCGCGACCACATCCTCGCCCTGCGCATTGACCAGGAATTCACCATAGTGACGACGAGTGCCCGTCGACGGATTGCGGGTAAAAGCGACACCGGTGGCGCTATCCTGGTTGCGGTTACCGAACACCATGGCTTGTACATTGACCGCTGTGCCCATAGCTTCGTCGATGTCATGAAGGCGGCGATAGGTGATAGCGCGCGGTGTCATCCAAGAGCTGAAAACGGCACCAACCGCACCCCAGAGCTGCGCCTGAACATCCTCTGGGAAATCCCGGCCTGTCTCCTCTTTCACAATCCGCTTGTAGCGACCGATCAGGTCACCCAGGTCATCGGCTGTGAGTTCGTTGTCGAGCTTGCAGCGACGATCCTGCTTGATCTCGTCAAGCTGATCTTCAAACAGATAATGATCGACGCCGAGCACGACATCGCCGTACATCTGGATGAACCGGCGATAGCTGTCCTTGGCGAAGCGTGCATCGCTGCTTTCAGCGGCAAGTCCCTCGACGGTCTCGTCGTTCAAACCGAGATTGAGCACGGTGTCCATCATCCCCGGCATGGAAACCGGCGCACCGGAGCGGACGGAGAGAAGCAGCGGGTTCTTCGGATCACCAAGCCTCGCACCGGCAGTCTCTTCGATCTTGCGAAGCGCTGCAGTCACCTCGTCTTCAAGCTCGCCGGGATAGGTTTTGTCGTTCGCGTAATAGTGTGTGCAGACATCGGTGGTAATAGTCATGCCTGGCGGCACGGCCAGACCAAGCTCACACATCTCGGCAAGATTGGCCCCTTTGCCGCCCAACAGTGCCTTCATCGATGCATCGCCATGCGCCTTACCAGCGCCGAAACTGTAGACCCACTTGCTCATCATGCAACCCGCTGGTTGTGATTCTCGGTGGTGATGTCTTCAATCAGTGAAAAGTCGGCAATCGTCTCAATTGACCGGTGGATATTGCTCAGAAGGTTGAGGCGATTGCGCCGAATATTCTGCTGATCGGCGTTGACGATGACCTTATCGAAAAAACTGTCGATTGGCTTTCTGAGATCGGCGAGTGCTGCCATGGCTCCTTCAAAATCTTCGTCCGCCTGGGCTTGCTTTATCCGATGCTCGGCAGCAGCGAGGCCTTCATAGAGTACTCGCTCCTCCGTCGCTTCCAGGAAGGAGGCGTCGACAGTGCCATCTAGATCTATACCATCCTTCTTAGCCTCGATCCGTACGATATTGCTGGCGCGACGATAGCCGGCTAGGAGATCGGCGCCATCCTGGGTAGCAAGGAAATTCTCCAGAGCTTCGACCCGTGCCAAGGTTCGCACCAAATCATCATCGCCGGTAGCGAAAACCGCACTGATGAGGTCATGACGCACGCCGGACTCGCGAAGATGGATTTTGAGGCGGTCAATAAAGAACGATTGAAGATCATCCAGGTCTGCAGTTTCGCCACCAAATCGATCGCTGAAGCGAGCATAGTTAGCTTCTGCCAGCGCATCGCGAAGCGACAGTCGAATCCTGTTCTCTAAGATCAAACGGATTACCCCAAGCGCTGCTCGCCGTAACGCGAATGGATCCTTGGATCCCGTCGGTTTTTCGTTGATGGAGAAGAATGCTGCGAGGGAATCCAATTTGTCTGCCAACGCCACAGCTATGCTGACTGGCGCCGATGGGCAGATGTCCCTTGGTCCCTGCGGTGAATAGTGCTCGCCGATGGCAATGGCTACTTCAGGGGCGACACCCTGCCTTTCGGCATAGTAACGCCCCATGACGCCCTGGAGTTCCGGAAATTCGCCGACCATGCCGGTTACTAGGTCGGCCTTCGCCAGTCCTGCCGCTATCTCGGCACTGCTCCCGGAAGCTCCTTCAATCTGATTGGCTAGCCATCCCGCAAGTCTGCTAATGTACCGCACCTTCTCGCCAACCGAGCCAAGCTTCGCGTGAAACACGATGTCATCAAGCTTCGGCACCAGTTCACCCAATGGCCGTCGCCGATCCTGGTCCCAAAAGAACTTGGCATCCCAAAGGCGTGCCCGCAGAACCCGCTCATTGCCTGCGATGATCGCCTCACCGCCATCCTTGGCTTCGAGATTGGCGATCGCCACGAACCTCGGGGCAAGCTTTCCGTCGTCATCCTCAAGCGCCAGGTATTTCTGATGCGCGCGCATGGACGTGACCAGCACTTCACTCGGCAGTTCCATGAATTCGGCATCGATCGAGCCGCAGACGGCTACCGGCCATTCGACCAATCCCGTGACCTCATCCAGCAATCCATCATCTTGACGAAGGTGAAGGTCTTTTTGCTTGGCGATCAGTTCGGCCTGTCCCTTGATGCCGTCCCTGCGTTCATCGCGGTCGAGCACGACAAAACGGCGGGCCAGTTCTTTCCCGTATTGATCGAAGCTGGTCACCTCGAAGGTGTGGGGGGCATGAAAGCGGTGGCCGCAGCTTTTATTGCCCGAAGACACCGGCCCGAACGTGAACGGTATGACCGCGCCATCAAGGAGGCAGAGGATGCTCTGGAGGGGGCGAACCCAGCGGACGTCGTGGTTGCCCCAGCGCATCGATTTCGGCCAGGGAAAGTTCTTCAGAACGCCGGGCACGATTTCCGACAACAAGTCAGCCGTGGGCCGGCCGGCCCGTCTGAAACGGGCGACGTAGATCGCGCCTTTTTTGTCCTCTTCTTCAGTGAGTTCGTAGCTCTCGACGCCGAGTGAGCGTTTGAAGCCTTCAAGCGCCTTTTCCGGCGCGCCGACCCTCGGCCCCTTGCGCTCGACATCAAGGTCCGGCTGCCGTCCGGCGAGGTCATCAATCGCCAGAACCAGGCGTCTCGGCGTGGCGAAGCTTTCGACCCGGCCATAGGCCAGATCGGCATCATCCAGTGCCTTGCAAATCAGAGCCTGAAGATCTCCCTTGGCCCGGACCTGCATTCGCGCGGGAATTTCTTCGGAGAGCAGTTCGAGGAGAAACTCAGCCATATCAGGCCACCTCCTCCTGGTCGAGACCGTCACCGCTGGCGATCCAGGCCTCGCAGCAACCTCGTGCCAACGCGCGAACGCGCCCGATATAGGCAGCGCGCTCGGTGACGCTGATCACGCCGCGGGCGTCCAGAAGGTTGAAGAGGTGGCTGGCCTTCAAGCACTGGTCGTAAGCAGGAAGCGCCAGGGCGCGGGTGTTGTCGCCGGCGCCTTTGCCCAGGAGGGAGTCACATTCGGCCTCGGCGTCTGCGAAATGGCGAAACAGGCGTTCGGTGTCGGTGCGTTCGAAATTGTGCTCGGAGTACTCGACTTCAGCACGCTTGAACACCTGACCATATGTGAAACCGCGGCCGTTGAAGTCGAGTTGATAGACGTTCTCGATGCCCTGGACATACATGGCGAGGCGCTCCAGGCCATAGGTTAGCTCGCCCGAAACAGGCTTGCAGTCGAAGCCACCCACCTGTTGGAAGTAGGTGAATTGCGAAACTTCCATGCCATCGCACCAGACCTCCCAGCCAAGACCCCAAGCACCGATCGTCGGGCTTTCCCAATCATCCTCGACGAAGCGGATATCGTGATTTTCGAAATCGATTCCAATTCTCTTAAGGCTTTCGAGATAGAGGTCCTGCAAGTCTGCTGGTGACGGCTTCATGATGACCTGGAATTGGTAGTAATGCTGTAGGCGATTCGGATTCTCGCCGTAGCGGCCGTCGGTGGGTCGACGCGACGGCTGGACGTAGGCGGCGTTCCAAGACTCGGGACCTAGAGCGCGAAGCGTGGTCGCGGGATGAAACGTGCCGGCGCCCACCTCCATATCGTAGGGTTGCAGGAGGACACAGCCTTGCTCCGCCCAGAATTGTTGGAGGGTCAGGATCATATCCTGAAAGCTGGTGGCAGGTGATGCGGTCACTGGCTAAAATCTCATTGGATTCATGGGCAGAATTTCAGGCAGGCGGACCTTACTGAGCCGCTGTCATAGGGTCAAGGAAACGGTGTTTTCCGCTTCAGGCGCTTGACGTGGTGCATTCGCAGCCCTGCTTGGGATCGACATAGGCACCACAACGTCTGCAGGGCACAAGTTCGATCGCACCTGGTGTCGGTTTCTGATCGGGGCTGGTTGATCGCTCCGACGGCTTGCTTGGGGTGGACGAGCCTTGTCGCTGGTTGCTGAAGCGCTGGATCAGCGAGAAGCCTTTCCAAATCGCGACGACGGCAAAGATCGTGAAGATGAGGCTCTTAAGCGATAACATCTCTTAGAATTCCAGCTTGTCTTTCCTTCATAGCCCAAAACGTGCCCAGAGAGCGCGTTCGCAAAGGCTATCCAAAGCTTCGTCAATCCAAGCACGGGGCTCGCTGACGTCCATCCCGACACCAAAACGCCGCTGCCACCAGGGCTTGGGCTTAGAGATCATCGGCATCTTGATATCGTCGCCGAACCGCTCCTTCAAGAGACCGTGCAGGTTCCCGAGACCGTCGATCAACCCGTTCTCAAGCGCTCGTGCGCCGGACCAGACCTGCCCTTCGAATAGATCCTCGTCCGTCCCCTTCAATTTGTCACCGCGCCTGGAGCGCACCATCTCCTTGAAGTTCACATGGGCATCGTCGAGAATGACCCGCAGGCGATCGATTCCCTTCGGATCTTCAGGGCGAAACGGATCAAGCAGAGATTTGGATTCGCCGGCCGTATAGACACGCCGCTCCACACCCAGCCACTTCATCGTCTCGACAAAGCCGAAGCCGGCGCTGATGACGCCGATGCTGCCAACCAATGAATTGGCATCCGCGAAGATCTCATCGGCGGCCAAGGCAAGCCAGTAACCGCCAGAGGCACCAACGTCCTCGATGAAGGCGATGACCGGCACGTCATGCTCGGCCGAAAGGGAACGGATGCGATCGGTAATCAACGCAGATTGAACCGGTGAACCGCCGGGCGAATTGATGGCAAGTGCAACGGCTTTTGCGCCCTTGATTTTGAACGCTCGCTCAAGACTACCGTTGATGCTGTGAAGAGATAGTCCTTCGCCACGTAGCGCGCCACCGCCGCTGCCGATTGTGCCGGCCAGCCTGATCACGGGAACAACCGGTCCTCTGCTGCCCCAAGGCGGCCATCGCAGACGTGTCGACAACGATTTTATCCGGTCAAGCATGAGGTGCGGGCTCCTGACGGGGAGGGCGAAGGGGCATGGCTTTCCCGGCACGAAGCACGTTGGTCGCCATCGGCGAATACCGTCCGTCATCTTCATGGACAACAAGGCCAGGCGCCAGTTTCAGAGGTCCTTTGGCGCCTTTCCAGCCTTGAACAAGAACGCGCTTAGCCGGTCGGCCATCGTTCTTGGGCCAGAGTGGGTACACAACAATATCTCCAAGCTGGCCGTCGACAGCCTTGAGAATATCACCAAGGCGCTCCGACCGATGAATCAGTGTGAGCGAGCCACTATCCCTGAGCATGAGAATCGACATGCGGAGCCAATCTTCCAAATTCAGATTACTCTCGACATGAGCACCGGCGCGCTGGTGTATTGGTGGTGCCGTCGAGGCCTCGGGACTGAGGAATGGTGGGTTGGACATTACGTGATCGAAACTTGCCGCCTGTAGTCTGGGCGGCAGCCTGGCAAGGTCACCTGCGATCATCTCGGCTCGCTGATCAAAGCGATTGGCTTCGATATTCTTCTTCGCAATATTGAAGAGGTCACGCTGCAATTCGATTCCGATCAAGCGGCATTCAGGCATGCGTGCTGCGAGGCAGAGAAGTGCTGCACCGGTTCCGGCACCGACATCGAGGATTTGTTCGCCAGGCCCGGCGGGCACCGCGGCTGCAAGAAACAGCGGATCTATCGCAACACGGTAACCCTTTTCCGGCTGATAAAAACGAAGCTGGCCGCCGAGCAAGGCGTCTTCACTCAAAACCTGATCAAGCGCCATTCAGTTTCGCTTCCGCCGTCTGTAGTAGGTTCCAAGCAGCATCGAATACATGGTCTTCCACCATGATGCGCCGCGGGAAGGCATTAATACCTCCTTCAATACCGCTTATATGCTCATCAAGGACGATGCAGTCTATACCATCTGCCTCAAGGGTCGCCCGTACCCATGAAACATAAACCAGATCATTGGATCGCCGGAGTTCTTTCATCGGCCCGATCCTAGCGATTTTGATGGCGATGACCAGCCATTGCTTGAACCAAATTCCAGCAACTGCGATCGAGAATGGATAACCGTTGATCGATGAGCTTTTGCTCGGCAATACTCGGTGCAAGCACTGGCAACCCGGCACCAGCTTTCATGTATCGGTTTGAAAAACCGGGGGCATCAATGCTTTCTTCACTGGAGCAAAAATCTATATGGACTATAGCACTAAAGCCTTAATCCTTGATTTGCGCATTGCCCCGGGCACTGCTAGCAAGAGGCCAGCAGGGTATCGGTTGAACTTTCCCAGGAGACATTCGCTTGACCGCAGCCGGATCGACGCTTCGAGACCAGCCTGTTCCCGATAAGCTGAAGCCCATTCAGCAGCTGGTTGCTGCGGATATGGAGCAGGTGAACAGGTTGATTGTTGCCCGCTTGGACAGCTCCGTCAGTCTGATCCCGGAACTTGCCGGTCATCTCGTAGCCTCCGGCGGCAAGAGGGTTCGGCCTATGCTGACTCTGATTGCGGCGAAGCTATGTGGCTATCAAGGAGTGCGTCATCAGGGATTGGCCGCATCAGTCGAATTTATCCATACTGCTACCTTGCTCCACGATGATGTTGTTGACGGAAGCGATCTCAGACGCGGTGCGGCGACGGCGAATGCGCTTTGGGGTAACAAGCCGAGCGTTCTCGTCGGAGATTTTCTGTTCGCACGTGCGTTCCAATTGATGGTCGAGGATGGCTCGCTGGAAGTCCTGCGCATTCTCTCCAACGCTTCCGCGGTGATTGCCGAGGGGGAAGTGGCGCAGTTGATCACTGCTAACGATACGGAGACCAAAGAGACCGCTTATATGGAGGTGATCAACGCCAAAACCGCGACATTGTTTGCCGCTGCTGCGGAACTTGGTGCCGTGGTTGCCGATCGCCCTAATACGGATGCTGAGGCGCTCCGGGCCTATGGTCAAAATCTCGGTGTTGTTTTTCAGTTGGTTGATGACGTTCTCGACTACAACGCCAAAGAAGCCGATCTTGGTAAGACTGTCGGCGACGACTTTCGAGATGGTAAGATCACGCTCCCGGTGGTCCTAGCCTTCGAGCGCGGTACCGAAGAAGAGCGCAGTTTTTGGCAGCGCACGCTGGAAAATGGCGAGCAGGCCGAAGAGGATCTAGCCCACGCTATAGGCCTTTTGGAACAGCATGATGCCCTGCGGGACAGCATGAACCGCGCGACCGAATTTGCAGACCGAGCAAAGAATGCCCTTGCTCCCTTCGAGCCTACCCCAGCCAAGCAATCCATGCTCGATCTGGTCGACTTTTGCATAGAACGGATCTACTAACCACGGCCCCAACGTGGAACGAGGCGATCGAATCGCACACCAGTGCCTAGCCGGTGCATTGCTCTTGGTTGCGGATCGGTCTATAGACAAAGATGTGAAAATCGGAGTGTAGCTCAGCCTGGTAGAGCACCGTCTTCGGGAGGCGGGGGTCGGTGGTTCGAATCCACTCACTCCGACCAGAGATTTTACTATATATCAATATCTTGGTCGTCAGCCGGACAAGCGAGTCTGTGTCAGACTGCGACTTTAGCCGACGCAATGCAGCCAAGTATTGTCATCGGTATAGCCCCTCGACTGACCATCAAAACTCTCGACAGTCATCCTGACGTCCAACGCCAAGCCGATGCCATCCGCTGGCTGTTTTCCTGCTTATGTCGCCTAGCAACTCTTAGTAGTCTGCCCTTACGCCAAGCGCCATTTCTTCGATAAGACGTGCCGCTTCTTTAGCGCCGTTTAGGCGGTTCAGCGTTGTTGAACGCTCCTGGACAGAGACTCGTTTCGCTGGCTCGAGGAGATGATCGATGGCATCCGACATGCGGTAGACCTCATGGGGCTCAACCACTATGGCCATGCCTCGACGTTCGGCGAATCTGCCACGTGCGCCCTGGTCGTCCATTTCGGGATTCTTGTTCGGGACGAAGATCGTTGGCACGCCGGCAAAGAGAAGCTCGTGGAACGAGTTGTAGCCGACAGCACTGATAACAAGATCGAATCCCTTGAAGAAGCGGGAAAAAGGGAATGAAGGCAGTCGCTGGTAGCCGTCATCCGTTTCTTGTTCTTGCTGGGCGATCAGCCATTCTCCAATGACGATCTGCGCATTGTGCGGGGCGGTCAGTCGAGCGATAGCGCAATGACGAAGCGAGCTGAAATCGAAATTGTTTCCCGAGCCAAGAAGCATCAGAGCAGCGGGCCGGTTCTCCTCAAGGGCCAATGCTGCACGCGCCGCCTCTCGGGAGAGCATCTCGTCGGTATCGAGCAGGCGGACCGGTGGGACGTGAACGGTCTTTCCCTGATTGGCTAAGGTCGCACCCTTGTCATAGGCATCGGCAAGCTCTCCAGGCTCGATCACGGCATCGAAATGGCGCTCGCGGCCGATCGTGTCTTCGCCTGCACCGGGGCGCCACATCCCGCGTCGGCTCCAGACGAATAGGGGATCCAGATTGGCATTGATGGCTTTAATCAAGCCTGTGTAGGGGACATTTCCGTCGAAAACCACAACTGCCGGGTCATAGAAAGTAATCAACTCGCTGAGTTCTTCCTCAAGGTAGTTGTTCCATGCTGAGTTCTCGACATCGAGATATCGATGAAAGGGGAGGAATTCCGCAAGATAGCCTTCCTTCCTGACCAGACTAAGAGCTTGGGACATCGAAAGAAAGATCGGCTGGATTGCCGCGCTGCAGCGCTTGGCAATGGCTAACATCCGCACCAGGTGGCCCATGCCGACACCATTCGAAGTCATAAACAGTACACGGCGTCTTGAGGTGTCTCCGTGGGTAATAGGCGAGGCTGCCGCGCTGCTCGATGGTTGCGTAAAGCCGCTCGTTGCCAACTTGGTGGAGACCTTGCCGATTTGTTCGTGTAGCCTTCGCAGGTGGACGTCAGGCCCAAATCCTTCATGGGCAATCGCGACAGCTCGACGGCTTTGTTCTAGATAGCCAACTCGATCGTTGTGAAGATCCCGAACAAGGCTTTGCACTTGGGTCGGATCGGCGTAACACGCCCCCTCGCCGAACAGCGGTTCCAGATATCGCGGCAGCACCAGAACGGCGCCGCTTGCCATCGCTTCCAGAATGGTGCGGCCGAAGGCCTCAACCCAATGGCTGTGATGGAAATAGACAAAGAAGTCGATCATGCCGAGAAACTTGCGGGGATCGAGTTCGTTGAATGCCCAGACTTGCCAGTTCTCGGGGAAGGGGCCGATTAGGTCTCGCAAATACGGACCTCCACCGAGAATTCGTACAAGCATGCTCGGATCATCGGGATAGATCTCGAGCGTGGTTTTACGGTCGTCTGGCCATTTCAGGTAATCAGGGCGGCTGTGGCGTCCGATGATAGGCCTTGGGCTGGAGAACTCTGCTCGCGGCGTGAACCAGTTCGACCCATCGAGAACATTGTGCCAGTCATACGGCAGTAGCGGCGGACAGGCGGTTGCGGAGGCAAGCTGCTGCCGTACCATCGGCCCGACCGGCGCCCAAATAACATCGCCGCCGAGTACTTCTGCTGCATGGGCGGCGCAGCGTTCCAGATCGTATGCTGGCATGCCCTGCGCATCGAACGGCGGGTGATGAGCGATGAGGAGCCGCTGCTCGCTCTCGATCAACAGCCGGCGGCGGGGCAGGTTGGCGAACAAGCTTGGATGATGGGCCAGAATGAGACTGCAGCTGACCCGTTGCTCGGGATCGAGCAACTCGGCAAGACCCTCATCAATGCAGGCTCGAATCTGTGGGTGAAACGGGTGCGGGTATCTAAGTATCGGCCCTTTGATCTGTAGGAGGCCTGTTCGATAGCCTGCGTGCGCCTGCGCACGCAATTCTTCAGCAATGGCCGTCGAGGTGCCACCGGGAAAGCGAAAGTCGCCTATCGTGACGATGTCGTACTGATGATCGGTCATGGAAATTGGTCGATCTTCAAAGTAGCCATAGACACGGCGTGTCATGGGGCCGTGCGCAACGAGGTTGACAAAAGGACAGACCGGACGGCACATCGATCCATGCCGAACGAAGCTTGAGACAGCGATCTTTATTAGGAGGTCAAGACCGGCGTGGCAAATGAGATAAACCGATTTCCGCCGGAAGACGCGCAGACGGGGCACGATCGGGTGGCTGCGGCGATATCCGATCAGCAAGAAAACGGCCATCAGAAAAACGGTGATGATCGTGATCAAGTCGTTGAAGAGCTGAGAGAAACCCTCCACAAGCGTGAACGTCGGATCAGCAACCTGCAAGGTCAGTTGGACCAGCTCGCTAGTCTCCTGCAGGAAAATACCGACATGGTTCAATCCCTGAACAGGGAGCTTGGCCGTCACGAACGGTCATCGGCGAGCGTGGCCCCGGGCGCGATGTTGGGCCGTTGGCTGGCGCATGGCAGCCGCTTAGCCGGAAAGATGCAGGAGGCGGGCGATCTGATTGGCCGCGCACGGCAGTTCGTCGGTTCGGCATTGCCGTCGAAGGCCAGGGAAGGGGGCTCCGGATCCTCCAGCCCTGTTGCTCTCGTGCCTCATCAGAAAACCAGGCCTGCGCGGCCGATCCTCGCCGTGGTGATCTTTGGCCTGCCGGAAGACGAGATCGAGGCAATACTCCCGACGATCGAGAGCATGTGTGAAAAAGAAAAGCTCACGCCTTTGGTTTTGACGGATAATGATGGCTTCGAGAAATTTAGAATGAGAAGCATGATCTTCGAATATCTGCCGCCAAAAGACGATCAGGAACGCTTTGGTTCAGGTCTTTGCTGGGATTTGTATTTTCAGCGCCGACTGGCAATTATTAGGAGAAAATGGGATCCGGCTAAGATCGTCGCGTTCGGTCAGGCTGGCGCTGAAATTGTTCGGCTGTGGCGTGATTCGGCGTTTGAAGCGCAGCCAATTCCAGCTGCAGGCTAGCGCCGTTCCAGGCGAAATTTTTCAGCACCAAAAAAAGAAGAGCCGGCGCGTTCTTGCCTCGCGCCGGTACCTGAAATCAGGTGGTGATCTTACTGAGCCAGAACACAAGCAACGGGAATGTTGGGAACTGCCCTGCTCGAATTGTCTTTTTTCATGTTGGCAAGGAGTTTCTTCTGCCGAATAGCCTGATGCTCTTTCCTGTCGGCGATGAAGCATAGATACATATCCGTTCCTTTCATCATACCGAAACTAGCCTTGCCGGTTCCGCTGACGGCAAAGGGTTCAAAGCCTTCTTGGGCTAGATCCGATACCCATGCGAAATTACTTTCGCCGACTTTGTGTGCATGGGCTGTCACCGGTGACGTTGCGATGCAGGCGGCAATCAGGGCTGTCTTTATGAATTTCATTTGCGTTTTCCCTTCATCAAATCGATTGAGAAACGATAACGTCTTCCAACCTAAGCCTTTCTGACTTCTCAAGGAAATCAAAAACCGCCTGTTGGCTGGGGCTGGAGGAAACGGGGTTACTGATCTACATCAACGCCTAAGATCCTACAGCATTGCAGGGTAACAATGATGAGTAGGAATGGACCAAACGCTGACGGGTGATGTTTCCGATGTCGCGCGGATCTGCTCGAACCAAGGACGGGGCGAAGGATTTGCCCATTTTTCGAAGCCGCGAGTTGACCAAGGTCTATCTTACTGGCGAGGTCGAGGTCGCAGCGTTGCGTGGCGTCGACCTCGACCTTGATCCGTCCGAACTCGTGGTGCTGCTCGGGCCGTCCGGTAGCGGTAAATCAACACTCCTCAACATTCTCGGCGGCCTCGATACGGCGACGGAGGGGCGCGTATTTTTTCGCGAAACCGAGCTGACCAAGGCTGACCAGGCTGTGCTGACCCGCTATCGCCGCGACCATGTCGGGTTTGTGTTTCAGTTTTACAATCTCGTGCCGAGCCTGACCGCGCGGGAGAACGTGGCACTTGTCACCGAAATCGCCAAGAATCCGATGAGCGAAACGGAGGCTCTCGACATCGTCGGGCTTGGCGATCGCATGGACCACTTTCCGGCCCAGCTTTCCGGCGGCGAGCAGCAGCGTGTCGCCATTGCCCGGGCGATCGCCAAGCGGCCGGATGTTCTCTTGTGCGATGAGCCAACCGGTGCCCTCGACAACGAGACCGGGGTCATCGTGCTGGAGGCGATCGAGCGGGTCAGCAGCGAGCTTGGAACCACCACCGCACTGATCACCCACAATGTGGTCATTGGCGATATGGCCGATCGCGTGTTGATCATGGGCGATGGACGGATTGTCGAGGATAGGCCGAACACAGATCGACGCGCACCACGCGAACTGGCCTGGTAGATCTCGATGATTCTGTTCCAACGCCTGACACCACTCCATCGAAAGCTGATGCGCGACCTCTGGAGGCTGCGAGGTCAGGTCCTGGCTATTGCGCTGGTGGTTGCCTCGGGCGTTGCGGTCCTGGTGATGGCGCTCACTGCCCTCGAGGCGCTGAGCGAAACGGCGGCAGCTTACTATCAGCGCTATCGTTTTGCTGATGTGTTCGCCGGTGCGAAACGAGCCCCGGAACGTCTGGCACACCGGATCGCGTTGATCGACGGTGTCCAGACTGTGGAAACCCGGATCACCAGGGTAGCCATACTCGACATCGAGGGGTTCGAGGAGCCGGTGGTCGGCCAACTTGTTTCAATCCCGGAGGGGCGTCAGCCGCTGCTTAACAAGCTTGCACTCCGTGCGGGGCGCTTGGTGGAGCCTGGCCGGCCCGACGAGGTCGTGGTGAGCGAACCCTTCGCCGAGGCCCATGGCTATCAGGTGGGTGATCGGATCGAGGCGGTGATCAACGCCGCCAAGCGGCCGCTGGAGATCGTCGGCATCGCGCTTTCGCCGGAATTCGTGTACGCGATCGGGCCGGGTGCGCTTGTACCCGACGACAAGCGCTTCGGCATCATCTGGATGGGCCGCGATGCGCTCGCCGCTGCCTATGACCTGGACGGCGCCTTCAACGACGTGACCTTGTCGTTCCTTCCCGGCACGGCGCCGGAGGCGGTGATCGAACGTGTCGATCTGCTGCTCGAGCGTTATGGCGGGGTTGGCGCGATCGCGCGAAAAGATCAGATTTCCGCCTGGTTCGTCGCCAATGAGCTGGATCAGCTCAGGACCATGGCGACCATTCTCCCCTCGATCTTCCTCGCCGTCGCCGCGTTTCTCACCAACATGGTGCTTGGCCGGCTGATCGCCACCGAGCGCGCCGAGATCGGGCTGCTCAAGGCGTTCGGCTACAGCGATTTCCAGATCGGCTGGCACTACGTCAAGATGGTAATCGCGATGACGATGGTCGGTATCGTCATCGGCTGGGCGGCCGGCGCCTGGCTTGGACGGTTCAATACCCAGATGTATGCCGAATTCTACAGCTTTCCCTTCCTGCTGTTTCGCCCGAGCCTGACCCCTTTTGCCATCGCGGCGATGGTCAGTCTGGCGGCAG
The DNA here is from genome assembly GCA_965204405.1 of Geminicoccaceae bacterium. Taxonomy (GTDB): domain Bacteria; phylum Pseudomonadota; class Alphaproteobacteria; order Geminicoccales; family Geminicoccaceae; genus JANQPX01. The sequence continues at coordinate 361,746 of CBDBEN010000004.1, read as the reverse complement.
CGCTGCTCGGCACGGTCGGTGCGGTACGGCAGGCGGCGGGATTGCCACCGGCCGAGGCGATGCGCCCGCCGGCACCGCCGGTCTATCGCCGAAGCCGGCTCAGCGATACCCGCCTTGCCCGCTGGCTCGATCAGCCGACCCGGATCATTCTTCGCCAAGTCATGCGCTGGCCGCTCAGGTCCGGTTTGACCTCGGCAGGCGTGGCGCTGTCGGTCGCCGTTCTGGTGATGTCGAATCAATGGCTGGACTCGATCAATCACATGATCAAGGTCTACTTCATGGAGGCGCAGCATCAAGATGTGATCGTCGGTCTGGTGGAGCCGCAATTCCGGTCCGTGCTGCATGATGTCGAGCATTTGCCGGGCGTTCTCGCGGTCGAGCCGATGCGGGTGACCGGTGTCCGGTTCGAAGCGGGCGCACGCTGGCACCGGGGGGCTCTCAACGGTGTAACACCGGACGCGACCCTTGCTCCGATTCATGACGCCGGCGAGCGGAACGGCGCCGGCGGACGGCTGGTCGACTTGCCGCCCGACGGGTTGGTGTTGTCGACCAAGCTCGCGGAAAAGCTGGATGTCGGTCTGGGCGACTTGGTAACCGTCAACGTTCTCGAAGGTCGGCGGGCCGAGAGAACACTGCCTGTCGTGCGCCTTTTCGAAACCTATATCGGCATGCCGGCTTATATGGATCTCCGTGCCTTCAATCGGCTGCTGCGTGAACCTTTGACCGTTCACTACGTCAACGTGCTGGTCGACGAGCCTGATCTTCCGGCATTCTTTGCCGAACTCAAGGAAACACCGACGGTCGCATCGGTGATCATCAGGCGTGCAGCGATCGACAGCATGCATGAGACGATTGGCGAAAACATGATGATCTTCATCTCGTTCTTCAGTTTTTTCGCTGCACTTTTGGGGTTCGGGGTGGTCTACAGCAGTGCCCGCATCGCTCTTTCCGAAAGTGGCCGCGAGCTTGCGACCTTGCGCGTCCTGGGCTTCACTCGCTGGGAGATTTCCTATGTGCTGCTCGGTCAACTCGGCCTGCTGATCATCATCGCCCTGCCACTCGGCTGCCTCGTCGGCTGGGGGCTGGTCTGGCTGATTACGTCGGCCTTCGAGACGGAACTCTACCGAATCCCGTTCGTCATCGAAGCGAGCACCTATGGAACAGCCGTCTTCCTGATCTTGGCGGCGACAATCCTGTCGGCCGCCCTGATACGGCGTCGCCTTGACCGGCTGGATCTTATCGCCGTTTTGAAAACAAGGGAGTGATGAGCGTGAACTGGCGGCGTCTGACCATCTGGGGCGTGCTGGGCTTGGCCATTGTTGCCGGGCTCATCTACGCTTTCAGGCCACAGCCTATCCTGGTCGATATCGTCACGTTGGCTTCCGGTCCGATGACCGTGACCATCGACGAAGAGGGTGAAACCCAGGTGCGCGATGTCTATGTCCTCTCGGCCCCGGTTGCAGGGCGGGCCTTGCGCATCGACAGCGATGTGGGTGACCGGGTCGTCGCAAATGAGACGGTGCTTGCCCGCATCCGGCCGACCGAACCAAGCTTTCTGGATCTTCGCAGCAGATCGCAAGTCGAGGCTCAGGAGAAAGCTGCTGCTGCAGCCCTCAAGCTTGCCGGAGCCGAGCTTGAACAGGCCGAAGCCGAGCGGGAGTTCGCCGGCAACGAGGTAGAGCGCGCGCGTCGCCTCAGACGTGAGAGCGCTATTGCCGCGCGCACGCTCGATGCGGCCGAGAGCACCTATAAGATTAAGACGGCAGCTGTTGCGATGGCCGCGTCGTCTTTGGAGATGCGCCGCTTCGAACTCGAGCATGTACGCGCTCAATTGATGTCTCCGGCGGAGACGTCCGTCCAGGCAGAGGCTTGCGAATGCGTGTCGATCACGGCCCCAGTGAATGGGCAAATTCTCAACATCATTCATGAAAGTGAAGGCGTGGTGCAAGCCGGCGAGCCTCTGATTGAGATTGGCGATCCTTATGACCTCGAGATCGTTGCCGACTTTCTCTCGGCAGATGCTGTCCAAATTGAGCCTGGTCAGGATGTCATCATCGAGGAATGGGGCGGCGAGCCGCTATCGGGACGGGTCCGGCGGGTCGAGCCGGCCGGCTTCACCAAGGTATCGGCACTCGGCATCGAAGAACAGCGGGTCAATGTCATTATTGATTTCGACGATCAGGCCATCGGTCGGCGTCAGCTTAGCCACGGCTATCGCGTCGAGGCACGAATTATCCTTTGGCAAGCTGACGAGGCGCTGACGCTACCACTCACCGCATTGTTTCGTGATGGCGAACGGTGGGCGGTCTTTGCGGAAGAGGACGGGCAGGCGCGCCTTCGCAAAGTGGAGGTCGGCAGGCGCAACGGATTGGAGGCTGAAATTACCGGCGGCTTGAAGGAAGGGGCTCGCGTGATCCTGCACCCGAGCGATGAGGTGACCGAGGGCGTGCAAATTCAAGGCCGATCATGAGTAAGTGCTGACTCAGTCTATTTTCCGATTCCATGCAGCTATGGAGAAAGCATGATGTTCAAGATGCTCGATCCAGGCCTATCTGCCGTGCCGCTCAAGTCGATGACAGCCATTGCCTTGGACACGGAAACGACGGGGCTCGATGCGGCTAACGATCGTATCGTCCAGATTGGCGCAGTACGGCTGGTTGCAGGCAGAGTAGATCGATCCGGCATGTTTGATGAGCTGGTTGATCCAGGCGTTCCTATCCCGAAACGATCGACTGCGATTCACGGGATCAGCGATAGCGATATCGAGCATGCGCAAAGCTTTGCCGAGGTCGTGCCGTCCTTCGCAGCATGGGCTGGCCCAAGTGTTGTCATCGGCTATTCCATTGGCTTCGACCTTGCCGTGCTGATGGCTGAACATCAGCGTGCACGCCTATCCTGGCAGCCACCCCGATGCCTCGATGTCGCGCATCTCGTGCAGCTCCTGTCGCCCAATCTACCTTCGATGGCGCTCGATCCGGTTGCAGCCTGGCTTGGCATCGATATCGAAAATCGGCATCGTGCTATCGGCGATGCTTTGGTGACCGCGGAGATCTATCTCGCCATTCTGCCAAAGCTGCGTGCCAAGGGTATCTTTACGCTCGCGGAGGCTGAGCGTGCCTGCCTGACACTGACCTCCAGGATCGATGAAGAGGCGCGGGCTGGCTGGCGGAGCGCTATTGAATCAAGGCAAGGCATGGCACCGCTCGCAGGCGGTGGGCGTGGCCGGATCGACAGCTTCCCCTATAGGCACAAACTTCGCGAGATCATGCACTCGCCGCCAGTCATGATTGCGAACGGCATGGCTTTGGCACAAGCTCTTAGCCTGATGATGGAGCATAGGACCAGCTCGGTCTTCCTGCCGCCGCTTCGCGATTGCGGAGATTACGGCATCCTGACGGAACGCGACGTGCTCCGCGCCATCGACCGTTCTGGAGCCGACGCGCTGAACAGTCCTGCCAGCGGCTACGCCACACGGCCGCTGATCACGCTGGATCAGGATGAGTTCGTCTACCGTGCGATGAGTTCCATGGCCGCCAAGGGATTTCGCCATCTTGGTGTCAGGAGTGAAACAAACGATGTAGTCGGGGCACTCAGCGCTCGCGATCTGCTGAAGCGACGCGCCGGCGATGCCATCACTCTCAGCGACACGATCGACAAGGCACAAACGGCGGCCGAGCTTGGCAAGATCTGGGGAGGACTTACCGCCGTTGCGGATACACTCGTGCAAGAAGGTGTCGATGCTCATGAGGTTGCGGCCATTGTTTCGGGCGAGCTGCAGGCACTGACGAGACGGGCTTGTGTGATTGCCGAGCGCGAGCTGTCCGAAAGCGGCCGGGGCGAGCCGCCTGTTCCCTACGCCATGCTGGTTCTGGGTTCGGGCGGGCGTGGCGAAAGCCTGCTTGCCATGGATCAGGACAACGCGATTATTTATCGAGAAGGCGAGCCGGGAGGAGCAGCAGATCGATGGTTCGAGGCACTCGGCCAACGTGTTGCCGCCATCCTTGATGATGCCGGCGTCGCTTATTGCAAGGGCGGCGTGATGGCATCCAACGCAGTCTGGCGTATGGATGCCGCCCGCTGGCGAAAGACGGTGGCTGAATGGATCAAGATCAGCAGTCCGGGCAATATCCTGAATGCCGATATCTTTTTCGATGGCTGTTCGGTTCATGGTGACGAGACGCTTGGCAACACTCTCATGCAGGAGGCGAGGGGAGCGGCGGGTCGCTCCCTGCCGTTTCTCGGGGCTCTTTCCATCCATGCAGCCGAATTCGAAACGCCGCTTGGTTGGTTTGGCAGGTTCAAACTGGAAGAGGGGCGGATCGATTTGAAAAAAGGTGGTCTCATGGCGCTGTTTTCCACAGCCCGTGTATTGGCACTTCGTTTCGGGATCGCTGATCGCTCGACGCGCGGGCGCCTGGCGGCCGCCTCCAAATATCTCGATCACGGAAAAGAGGCTATTAACAATCTGATCGAAGCGCATCGGATCATTCTAAACACGATTCTCCGGCAGCAATTGAGCGACCTCGACAATGGTATCCCGCCTTCGAATCGCATTAAGCCATCTGAACTGTCAGGTCTGCATGGCCAAAATCTCAGATGGGCGCTGGACCAGATCCCCTCGGTCGCGAACCTCCTCGGCACGCCATTGATGCCGTAGTCAGGCTGACAAGGTCACATCGGTCGGCAGGGGATCGGGCCGGATGAACGTCTCCATATGATGGCGCGACAGAGACCAGTGATCATGGGTCAGCGCCACCGCTGCATCCTCGTCGCGGGCCTCGATGGCCTCGATGAACTGGTCATGATGATCGGCCGCTTCGAGGATGCGCTGTCGCATGCCATCATTCCGGGCGCGCCAGAAAGTCTGGCCGATGCGGGCATGATCGATCAGCAGGCGCTGGAGGCTCGGCATGAGGTATTGATTGTCGGCCATCTCGCCCATGTCGAAGTGAAACCGGTCATTCCAGAACACCATTTCCTCTGGTGCGCCGGCGTTCACGGCCTTTCGAAACTTTGTCTGAACAGCGCGTAGCGACTTGATTTGCTCCGGCGTTGCGTTCTGCGCTGCAAGACGTGCGATAGAGGCGTAGATTAGCGGCGCCGTCAGGAAAAAGTCGCGCAGGCTCTTGTGACTCATCGGCGACACGATTGTGCCGCGATTGTCGCGGATCTGAATATAGCCGTCTCCTGCAAGCTGACGGAAAACCTCGCGGAGCGGCGTACGCGAAATCCCATAGTCCATGCTGAGCCGCGTTTCATCCAGATGTGCGCCCGGCTCCAAGGCGAGGGTCAGGATCTTTCGCTTCAGATCTGCGTGGAGCCGTTCCTTGCTGCCTTTAGCCATCCCGTCGGTAAACCATCCGTTTGATCGACGCCCTAATTACGATGGCGACGAGAGAGCAGCCTTTGCTGCGCTTGTAAAGCCTGGCTTGAATTTGCATTTTAATAAAATTGAAGTCTTCTTAAGAAATTTGAACTTGATTGAAGTTCCTCTTTGCGACGACCATGAAGATGCCGATGGTGAACGAAGCCCAATGAAGCAATGGCGACATGGTGAACCGTCAACACAAAAGTTCTACGAAAAAAATACATATCGTATACAATGTAAATTCGCTGCTGCGCGAATCAAGGGAGTGCTGAGGCGCTATGCCGCCGGAACCGGTTATTGAATGCCAGTCATTGTGGAAGATCTTCGGCGGCCGTGCTCAAGAAGCGATGCAAGCCGTTCTTAACAGGGGGCTTGGCAAAGACGAGATTCGAGAGGAATTCGACTGTGTGGTCGGGGTTCGGGATGCTTCTTTTTCGGTCGTCGAGGGGGAGATCTTTTGCATCATGGGGCTGTCGGGCTCCGGCAAGTCGACACTGATTCGCCATGTCAACCGACTGATCGAGCCGACTTCGGGCCAAGTTCTGATCGAAGGAACCGATATCAATAGCCTTGGCGCCAAGGCGCTTCGTGACCTTCGCGCCTCGAAGATCGGGATGGTCTTTCAGAATATGGCGCTGATGCCCCACCGTACGGTTCGGGAAAATGTGGGATTTGCCCTGGAAGTCCGCGGTATGGCCAAAAAGGAGCGCGGTGCGATCGCCGATCAGTCGATCGAGATCGTTGAGCTTTCGGGTTGGGGGGATCGCTATCCCGATGAACTTTCCGGCGGCATGCAGCAGCGAGTAGGCCTCGCCCGCGCGATCGCTGCCGATCCGCACATCTTGTTGATGGATGAGCCGTTCTCCGCCCTCGATCCCCTAATTCGGCGCCAGCTTCAGGACCAGTTCATGAAGCTCGCCGCCGAGATGAAGAAAACCACGCTGTTCATCACCCATGACCTGGATGAAGCGATCCGCATTGGTGATCGCATCGCCGTCATGAAGGATGGTGCTCTGGTGCAGATCGGCACACCGGAGCAGATCGTGACCGAGCCGGTCGACGACTATGTCGCCGATTTCGTCGCCGGCATATCGAACCTTCATCTGGTCACCGCCGCCAAGGTGATGCAGCCGATCGCGGCCTATGAGGCCGAGCATGGCCCCTTCAAGGCCAATGGCTCGTTGCGCGTACGGCCGGATGACGATCTCGACCGCCTAGCCGACCTTTCCATCGACACCGATAAGCCGCTCACCGTCGAAGATGACGGCAAGGTGATCGGCATCGTCAGCAAGAAGGCGCTGATCCGCGGCATCCAGGGCCGCTGGGACAGCAAGGAGTAGTGGAATGGCGGAAGAACAATCCTTCAGCATTCTTGACCCCTTCGCCGGCATCGATCTCGGTGTTGCCGATCGGGCCGATGGCATCAAGGCATGGGCGATCGACAACCGTGGTCTGGTTCAACCGATCAAAGGCGTCGTGAATGAGCTGATCGTCGCGATCGATGGCTGGATGCAGGCAACGCCTCCTTTGATCATGATGGTGATCATCGGACTGATCGCCTGGCAGATGGGAGGGAAGCGCGTTGCCTGGATTGTGCTCGGCTGCCTGGTCGCCATGAGCCTGCTTGACCCGAATGCCTGGTCACTTGCCATGACCACGCTTGCGATCGTCGTATCGGCGGTCATCATGTGCGCGCTGGTCGGTCTGCCGCTCGGTGTGCTGGCAGGCAAGGTCGACTGGTTCCAGGTAGGACTGCGGCCTGTGCTGGACACCATGCAGACCATCCCGCCCTTCGTCTATTTGGTGCCGGTGGTGATGCTGGTCGGCATCGGCAATGTCTCGGGTGTCCTGGTCACGATCGTTTTTGCTGTGCCGCCTCTCATCCGCTTGACCTCGCTTGGCATCCGTCAGGTCAATCCGAGCGTGGTGGAGGCAGCGCGTGCCTTTGGTGCGAGCCCGACACAGATTTTGTTCAAGGTGGAATTGCCCCTGGCAACGCCCACCATCATGGCCGGCCTCAATCAAACCATCATGATGGCGCTTTCCATGGTGGTCATCGCCTCGATGATCTCGGTCAAAGGCTTCGGACTCGAGGTGCTGCAGGGCATGGGCAGACTTGATGCCGGCCAGTCGATCGTTGGCGGCCTCGGCATCGTGATCCTTGCCATCGTCCTGGACCGGATCACCCAGGGCATCGGACAAAGCGGCCGGGAGCGCGGCCATCGCCACTGGTGGCAAGGCGGTCCCGTTGGTCTGGCGCTGAGGGCCATAGGGCGCACAGCCTGAAGACAACAATCGAAATCAACGTATTACAATCAAGAAGGGAGACCATCCATGAACTTGCATCATCTGAAATCGGCGGCACTAGGCGCCGTCTGCTCGGTCGCGCTAGTGGGCGCTGCTCTGGCCGATGGTCATCAGCCCGGCGAAGGTGTGACGGTGCGCCCGGTCGAAGGCACCAATCTCGAAGAGAAATTCCAGCACAAGATCCTCTATCGCGCCCTCGAGGAACTCGGCTACGCGATCGCCGATCCGCAGGAGGTCGAGTATTCTACCATGCATCTCGCCCTTGGCTCCGGCGACGGTGACTTCACAGCCGTCCACTGGGATCCGCTCCATGCTGCCTTCTTCGAGGAGTCCGGTGGCGAGGCGGCCTTGACCAAGGTCGGTCACTATATCGAGGGTGCGCTTCAAGGCTATCTGGTCGATAGTGCCTCATACGAGGCAGGGGTGACAAATCTTGGCGATCTCAAAGACCCCGAGACCGCCAAGCGCTTCGATGCCGATGGCGACGGCAAGGCCGATCTTGCCGGGTGTGTTCCCGGCTGGGGCTGTGAGCGGGTGATCGAGCATCAGCTCACCGAGTATGAACTCCGCGGCACCGTGGCCCACAATCAGGGCAAATATGCAGCCATCATCGCCGATACCATCGCACGTCACGATGCCGGTGAGTCCATTGTCTACTATACCTGGACTCCCTACTGGGTCTCCGGTGTGCTGGTGCCCGGTGATAACGTTCAGTGGTTGGAAGTTCCCTACTCCTCGCTCCCGGATGACCGTACCGACAATACCGAATTCGACGGTAAAAATCTCGGCTTTGCGGTGAACGAGTTGCGCGTCGTGGCCAATAATGACTTCCTTGCCGCCAACCCCGCTGCCGCCAAGCTGTTCGAGGTGGCCAGCCTCGACATCAACGACATCTCGGCTCAGAACAAGGCGATGCAGGACGGCGAAGATTCGGTCGAGGACATCGATCGTCATGTCGATGAATGGATCGCCAACAATCGAGCCGCCTTCGATGGCTGGCTCGAGGAAGCCCGTGCTGCTGCCGGCTGACCTCTGGATCAAACGGTAAACAATGAAAAAGCGCGCTGGCGACGGTGCGCTTTTTCTATGGCATATCTTGCGCCTCTAACGCAGGCTGCGGGCAAAGGCTCTGATGTCGTCGATCAGCAACTCTGGCTGCTCCATGGCTGCGAAATGGCCGCCGCGGGGCATCTCCGTCCAGTGAGTGACATTATAGACCCGCTCGACATAACTGCGGGGCGGCCAGGACAGAAGCTCTGCCGGAAACAAGGCGCATCCCGTCGGTACCTCGACACGCTTGCCCTCGGGCGACAGCACGCGCCCGCCTTCCTCGCGCCGTCCAAAATAAATCCAGGACGCCGTGTTGAAGGTGCGGGTTACGATGTAGATCATGATGTCGGTCAGTAGCGCGTCCTTGCTGTGCGCACTCTCGACATCGTTGCCTTCGGTGTCCGACCAGGAAGTGAACTTTTCGACGAGCCAGGCGGCAATGCCGACGGGGCTGTCCATCATGGCGTAGCTAAGGGTTTGAGGTTTCGTTGCCTGTTGGGTCCTGTATCCGTTCTCCATGATCTGCTCGCGCTTGAATTCGGCGGCCCAGGCTTCCTCCGCCGGGCCTTTCGGTCCGTCGGGATGGCGCATCGTCATGATGTTGAGGTGGATTGCGCGGCAGGCCGGTGCATGATCGTAGCCAAGCCAGGATGAGATTGCACCGCCCCAATCACCGCCTTGGGCGACGTATCCATTATAGCCTAGGACGTCGGTCATCAGCGTGTTGAACAGGCCAGCCATCTTGCGGGGACCGTAAGGGCGCGGCGGGCGTCCCGAAAAGCCGAAACCCGGCAGGGATGGCGTGATGACATCGAATGCATCGTCCACGCTGCCGCCGAAGCGTTCGGGATGGGCAAGCGGCTCGATGATCTCCAGAAATTCGGTGACAGCACCCGGCCAACCATGGGAAATGATCAGCGGCAACGGAGCAGGACCGCTTCCCTTCTCCTGGATAAAATGGATGTCGATGCCATCGATCGGGGTGGTGAAATGGGTAAAGCGATTGATCGCGGCTTCCTGCTTTCGCCAATCGAATTCATCCACCCAATAGGCGCAGAGTTCCTTCATATAGTCGAGATTGGCACCATAGTCCCAGCCGCCATCGTCAGGCATCTCATGCCAGGGATAATCGGCGACACGCGTTCGGATATGCGACAATGTCTCTTCGGGAACATGGAACTGGAAAGGTAGGGTGGTCGTCATGTCGTGATGAGTTCCGCCATTTGATTGGTCCCGAATCGCCTCATGCTGATCTCAAGGGTATCAAGCCAAACAATGTCTAGAGCGGCGAGAGACAGGTTTGGGGTTTCAACGGGACAGATAGCGCATTTTTCAAAGCAGGCGTTCAACCTCTTCGGCGACAATTTTTACACCTTCTTCAAGCTTGTCGACTGGGACATAGGCAAAGCCCATCCGGAAGCTGTTCCGCACATCATTGCTGAGATAGAAGGTCTGTCCCTTGTCGATCAGCACGCCCTTTGCCCGCAGCCGACAGGAGAGTTCGGTTGCATCGAACCCCTCCGGGCCTGTTAGCCAAAAGCATGTGCCGCCCTCGGTGTCGGTGTGATCCAACATATCCAGATGGCGATCGATGGCATCCCGCATCGTGTGCCAGCGCTTCTTGTAGCGGCGCTCGATATGGCGCACATGGGCATCGTAATGTCCTAGCCTGAAGAACAGCGCCGCCGTTTCCTGCACGATGGTCGGCGGATGCCTCATCATGACGCCTCTGATGGCGCGAGCCTCGCGTATGATGTCGCGATGCGCGACCATGAAGCCGAGCCTGATCCCCGGCGACACCGTTTTGGAGAGGCTGCCGATATAGATTACCCGGCCGGTTTGATCCAGCGATCGAAGCGACGGAGACGGCTTGACGAAGTAGTTCATCTCCGCCTCGTAGTCGTCCTCGACGATCAGGAAGTCCTGGCTGCCTGCTGCTTCGAGCAGCTCTCGGCGCCGTGGTAGCGACATGGTTACCATCGTTGGGAACTGATGGCTCGGTGTCGTAAAGACTAGCTGGCAACCGGGCGGTATGGCGGAGGGAATGAGCCCATTCTGATCGATCGGTGCTCCGACGACACTGTTTCCCCCCAGCTGAAAGGCATTCCTGGCCCCAGGAAAGCCCGGATCTTCGATCGCGATGGGCTTGCGGAAGTTCGAGAATACCATGCCGAGAATGCACAGGGCATTCTGGGCGCCGAGGGTGACCAGGATCTCATCGTCGTCGGCGTAGATGCCGCGATAGCTGAGGAGCCGCTGGCGCAGTTGTTGGATGAGCTGCGGGCTGTCGCTCTCGACCGAGTCGCCGGTCCAGATCGGCATCTGCTTGCGGCCAAGCGCCTGGCGGGAGCATTCGCGCCATCCGTCCACGGGAAACAGATTGGGATCGATCTGATTATAGATGAAGGGGTAGGGATAGCTGGACCAATCCAGGGGATTATCAACCGGCACAAGCCTTGAGGGTTCGAATGTGACAGGCGCAGGTGCATCGCTTGTTGTCGTGGGCCGCTCACCGTCCTTCGAGCCGCAGAGCGGCAGGGATTGCGCGTTAGGGTTGATATAATAACCTGATCGGTCGCGTGAAATCAGCAGCCCTAGGTCGATGAGGCGGCTGTAGGCTGCAAAGACCGTGTTTCGAGAGACATCAAGCTGATCCGCCAGTTCCCGGCAGGATGGCAACGGCCTGTCATGCGCCAGTGCACGTGAAGTGATGGCGGAACTCACGATTTCGCAGATCTGATCCCTAAGGCTGAGGCCCGAAACACCTTCCAATTTGGAGAATTGAGGCGCCATCGTGCTCATGGAGCGGTCTCCGTGTCTGATCCCTTCGCGCAGCGATACTGGCGAGCCAGGTGCTTTGTGCGTTTGGAATCTCCCTACCGATCGCGTAGTCTGTCACAAGAGGCATCATCTGTCCTCACCATTCGAGCAATCTGTCACTTCCGCTGGGGGCAATCGAGGTCAAGAATGCATCAGCCCTCTATATCGTTCGCTATCAGGGAGAACAGCGTCATGAGAAAAAATACGGTCTTAAAGGCACTGGCGGCCGCGATGGTCTTGGCGCTCAGCGCCGAAGGTGCCAGTGCCGAGAAGGTGTTGAAGCTCGGTACCGTTGGACGTTTGGGCATGCCGATCGGCGATGCGATCGAGCAAGCGTTGCTTCCCAAGGCAGCTGAGCTCTCCGGTGGCGCGATCACAGTTGAACCGCACTACCGCGGCTCCCTCTGCGGCGAGCAGAAATGCGGCGAGCAGGCCAACCAGGGACTGTTGCAGCTTTGGACGAGCTCGACCGCCAACTTCGGCAATTTCGGCACGGCGCTTGCGATCTTCGATCTGCCTTATCTATTTGACAGCATCGAGGCGGCGGACAAGATCTCGGAGGATTGGCTTTCCGAATCCCAATGCCAGCTCGCTGCGGAAACGACGGGGCATATCTGCTTCGTAGTCTATTCCAGCGGTGGCTTTCGGGAACTCGGCAACGCGGAACGCCCAGTGCACGTGCCGAGCGACATGGAAGGCCTGAAATGGCGGGTCACCAAGAGCCCGATCGAATATACCTTGATCAAGAACTGGGGTGCGGTACCGGTGCCTTATGACTGGACGCAGCTTTATCAGGGACTGCAGACAGGCGTCGTTTCCGGCCAATATGTCGCCATTCCCTGGCAGCATGTCGCCAAGCTGCACGAGGTGGCGAAGTACTACACCAAGATCGGCGGCTCTTGGTCCGGCAATCAGATCGCGATGGACGTCACGCAGTATGAAGCGCTGAGCGAAGACGAGAAGGCGTGGGTCCATGAAGCAACCAATGAGTTCGGCAACAAGGTGCGCGAGCTTGATCAAAAGTGGGTGCAGGACGGCATTGAAGCCATCAAGCAAGAAGTCACGGAATGGTACGAGCCCACCGATGAAGAATTGGCGCTGTGGCGCGAAGGGGCGGTAGGTGCTTGGAAAAACGCCAAGGGAACCTTCGATCCGGCTCTCGCGGAACGTGCCCTGGCCGAGCAAGGTCTTGACGACTTTATCGCCACTCTCAAGAAAGCCGACGCGCTGTAAAGCGAATCGGTCCATTATTCGCTTGAGGTTCAAGATACCCCGCGCGGCGCCCACTTCGGGTGTCGCGCGGACATCATTTTCGAGAACGGTTTTCCTGCATGAGTTCGGGGGCGATGTGATGCCATGACCACCATGGTGGCCGCCAAGGGTCTGAGTAAGCGTTTTGGACATCTTCAGGCTGTCGACAATATCTCGCTGACCGTGGCGCGGGGCGATGTCCTTGGCTTTCTCGGGCCCAATGGCTCGGGAAAATCAACCACCATGAAGATGATTACCGGCTTCCTGACCCCAAGCGCCGGTCGTGCCGAAATCTGTGGCATCGACGTGCTGATAAATCCCATCGAGGCGCAACAGCACCTTGGCTATCTTCCCGAGGGTGCTCCCGCCTATGCCGATATCACAGTGGGCGCCTATCTCAGGTTCATCGCGGATATTCGCCGACTGTTTGGAACTGCCGGGCGGCAGGCGATCGATCTGGCGGTCGACCGGACCAATATCGTCGACGTTTTACATCAACCCATCGATACTTTATCAAAGGGCTACAAGCGTCGCGTCGGGCTGGCCCAGGCGCTGCTTCACAATCCCGATGTGCTCATTCTTGACGAGCCGACCGACGGTCTCGATCCCAACCAGAAGCACGAAGTTCGAACTCTGATCCGCGAGATCGCCGAGGACAAGGCGATCATCATCTCGACCCACATCCTGGAGGAGGTCGAAGCCGTCTGCAGCCGCGCTTTGATCATTGCAGACGGACGCATCGTCGTTGACGGGACGCCTAAAGAGATCGAGCGTCGATCCCGGTACTACAACGCAGTGTCGATGACGCTCCCGCCGGAGCCTGTCGACGCGGTTCGCCGGGAACTGGAAGCCATGTCCGGGGTTACTTCGGTGGAGGTGAGTGGTCGCAACGACGACCTCGTGGAGTTGACCGCTTTGCCGAACAACGGCCTAGACCTTCTGCCCGCCATTGCACCGCTTGCCCGCGAGCGTCAGTGGCCGCTCGAACAGCTTGGGCGAAAGCGCGTGTCCCTCGACGAGGTGTTCCGCCGAGTCACGACCGGCATAGCAGCGGCCAGCAGCCCCCTCCACTCAAAAGCTCATCTAATGACCCCTCCCGCGGTGCGGGGGTGGGACGTCTGGACGATCTGCAAGCGCGAGCTGATCGGTTATTTCTCGACGCCGATCGCCTATGTGTTCATCGTCATCTTTCTCGCCTCCTTGGGAGCATTCACGTTCTTTCTCGGCAATTTCTTTGTCCAGGGGCAAGCAAACCTCGAAAGCTTCTTCCAGTTTCATCCCTGGCTCTATCTGTTTCTTATCCCGGCGATCGCCATGCGGCTTTGGGCGGAGGAGCTGAAAAGCGGTTCCATCGAGCTGCTCCTGACCTTGCCGGTGACCACGGTCAGCGCCGTCCTCGGAAAATTCCTCGCTGCTTGGGCCGTAGCCGGGCTCGGACTTGTTCTTACGGCAACCATCTGGCTGACCGTCAACTATCTCGGATCGCCCGACAATGGTGCCATTGCTGCCGGTTATCTCGGCAGTTTTTTCATGGCTGGTGGTTACCTTGCGATCGGTGCTTTTGTCTCCGCCATGACCAAGAACCAGGTGATTGCATTCATTGTTGCAGCAGCACTCTGCTTTCTGTTTACGGCAAGCGGCCTCGGTGTGGTGCTGGAATTCTTCAGCGGCTGGGCGCCCGGGGCGGTTCTAGCTGCGGTGGCTAATTTCAGTTTTCTGGAACACTTCAAGGATATTGCGCGCGGCGCCATCGATCTGCGCGACGGGGTGTTTTTCCTTTCCACGATTCTGTTCTTCCTGTTTGCCAATGTCATTGCTGTCGAGCATCGGAAGAACGGTTGAGGATGGCCGGTCCGATGGTACATATCGGTGCGGTTTCCCTTGTCGGCCTCTTGCTCGCCGCGATCCTGTACCTCTCGGCCAACACGCTGTTTAGTGTCTCGGCGCCAGCTCTCAGGCTCGATGTTACCGAAGATGGCCTGCACACCCTCTCCGAGGGAACGCGAGCGACCCTTGCCAAGGTAGATGAACCCATCAAGCTGGACTTCTTTTTCTCCGAGAGGCTTGGGCGGGAGGTGCCGCTGTTTGCCTCCTACGGACGTCGTGTACAAGAGCTTTTGGTCGAAATCGCCGCAGCCTCGGATGGCAAGGTAATTTTGCATCAGCATAATCCGGAGCCGTTCAGCAGCGATGAGGACGCCGCGGTCGCGCTCGGCATCCAGGGCATTCCCGTCGATCAGAGCGGCGAGCTCGCCTATTTCGGGCTGGCGGGCACCAACTCGGTCGACGATGTCGAACGCGTGCCGTTCTTTCAGCCGGAGCGTGAAAAGCTCCTTGAATACGACTTGGCACAGATGATCCATGCTCTCTCGAACCCGGAGCCTACCGTGGTTGGGATCATAAGTTCCTTGCCGATCATGGGCGATATGCGTGCTCAGATGCAGGGCGGCGTGCTGGTGCCTTGGGCGATTGCCAAACCGCTTAGCGCCAATTTCGATCTGATCAATCTACCCGAAACAATCGACAGGCTGCCTGAGGCGGTCAGCGTCATGATGGTCGTTCATCCCCGCTCCATGAGCCAACGGGCTCTCTATGAGTTGGAGCAGTTTCTGTTTCGGGGCGGTCGCGCAATGTTCTTTTTAGACCCAAGAGCCGAGACGGATCCGGCAGCTGCTCCGGATCAGGTCTCCAGCTCCGCTGATGGCCTTCAACCGCTTCTCGCACATTGGGGCATACAGGTGCCCACAGGGCGACTGGTCGGCGACCGGTCGTTGGCATTACGCATCAATGCCGGATCGGCCGCACAGCCGGTCCCCGCGGATTATTTGGTATGGCTTGGGGTTCCGCAGGAGCAGATGAGACAGGACGATCCCGTAACGAGCCAGCTGCCCGTACTCAATGTCTCAAGTGCGGGCTTCATTCTCAAGGATGACAACTCGCCGCTTACCCTCACTCCACTGATGTCTTCGACCAAGAATTCGAGTTCCGTCGCAACCGAGGAGGTGAGGGGGGCGAGGCCGGATGTCCTTGGCCTTTTGGATCGATTCCAGCCGGATGGTCAAATCTATGTCATGGCGGCGCGATTGACCGGTGGCGTAACAACCGCCTTTCCGGATGGTCCGCCGCCCAGAACCATTGAGAAATCCGATCTTGAACGCACCGAGGACCCAGACCGTCCGCATCGGATGACATCGGATGGGCCAATCGACGTCATTCTGGTCGCGGATGCTGATTTGCTTGAAGAACGGTTCTGGCTGCAGAAGCAGCAATTCTTCGGCCGCGAAGTTGAGGAGCAGATCGCCGGCAATGCAAGCTTTGTCATCAATGCGCTTGGCAATCTTGCCGGAGGCGACGACCTTTTGAGATTGCGGTCGCGCGGTGTTTCCCAGCGCCCCTTCGCCAGGGTCAAGGAACTCCAGCAAAATGCAGAGCGGCTCTTGCAGGACAAAGAACGCGAATTGCAGGACAAGCTCAAGGAAACACAAGAAGAAGTCGCCAAGCTGGAAGGCGTACGGACCTCAAAGGACCCAGCGACCGGCGAGTTAAGAGTGGATGTCGCCCTGACTTCTGATGAACGAGCTGAGATGGAAGTTCTGCAGCAAGAGATGCTCGATATTCGAAAGCAGCTTCGCGCGGTTCAGCGTCGTTTGCGGGAAGATGTCGAAAGGTTGGAAACGTGGCTGCAATTCATCAATATCGGCCTCGTTCCGATCATCGTTTCCGGGATTGCGCTCATGCTCGGCGCCATGCGCGCCATGCGCCGACGCCGTTACCATAGGGCGGTCCGAAAAAGGGCGGTGGCTTGAGATGCCGACACGTGGTCTGCTCATGCTCGCGACCGTCACGGCAATCGTGGCTGCCTCATGCTGGATCGCGCTCGGCAAGCGGTATCAGGAATCAACGCTTGGTCAGCATGAAGGCAAGCTTGTGTTTCCCGAGCTGCAAAGTCAGGTGAATACGATATCCGACATTGAAGTTACGCGGTCCACGGGCCAGTTCGTTCTCTCTCGTCAGGGAAATGGATGGGCGAACATGGGCATTGGTGGCTATCCGGCACAAGCGGCGCATATCGATCAGGTCATCGCCGCTTTGGCAGGTCTTAGATACGTCGCACCCAAGACGGAACGTAACCATCTTCATCCCAAACTCGGCGTTGAAGACGTTGCTGCCGGTGCCGTGTCGACGAGGGTCGCTATCAGGAATACCACCGGTGCTCTGCTCGCAGACGTTATTGTTGGCAAGCCGAAACAAGGCGGTCGAGCGTCGGATCAGAAAGGGGGCTATATACGTCTGCCAGGCGATCAGCGTTCCTGGTTGGCGGAAGGATCACCCGATGTCCGTTTCGATGCGGTAGAATGGTCAGACCGCGAAGTGATCAATCTTGAAGCCAATGGACTGACCAACCTGACCCTTCGACATGCAGACGGTGATGTCGTTGCCCTGTCTCGCAACAAGCCAACAGCTCCAAAGCTGAACTTGAAAGACCCGCCGGCGGGCACCAAAGTCCGGCACCAATTTCAAATCGACTACCTCGCAGGACTATTCGAAGCGGTTCGGTTCGACGATGCCAAGCCGATCCGCGCGGATGATTTGGAGATGAATCCCGCCTTTGATGTTACGGCCCAATCGGAAGGCGGGTTAATTGTTTCGCTCCGTGCGGGTGAACCGGAGGAAGATGGCTCGGTTTGGGCAGTGATAGATGCTGAGATAGCTGAAATCGAGCCATGGTCGGACCAAACGAAACAAGACGCCGCGAGAATTGATGCCAGCTTCGGCGGCTGGGCAATCAGGCTGCCGCGAAAGACTGCCGATCGGCTGAAAATCAGGCTCGTCGACATCGTCGGGCCCAAAACCAACAACGAAGGACCTCGCAGTTAATGGAAAGCATCATCCTTCTCGGGCTACTGATCGTCCTGATCCTGCTGGGAGCGCCCGTCGGTTTTACGCTGATCCTTTTGCCGACCGTCTATCTGATGTTCACGGACCCCAACCTTCTCATCCTGATACCGGGCCAGATGTTCAGCGCGATCGACTCGGTGCCGCTGACCGCCATTCCCTTCTTCATGCTCACCGGCGAGTTGATGACCAGCGCCACGATCACCGATCGGTTGGTTGCGCTCAGCCAGCGGATCATCGGACGGATGCGTGGCAGCATGGCTCAGGCGAACGTCCTGGTGAGCATGTTCTTCGCTGGCATGAATGGCTCGGTCGTCGCTGACACTGCGACCGTAGGGTCGCTGATGATCCCGGCGATGAAACGCGCGGGCTATCCCGCAGCTTTTGCAGCCGGCATTACCGCCGTCAGCTCGACGATCGGCGGAATCATTCCGCCGAGCATCATGATGATCGTGCTTGCCAACGCTGGCGGCATTTCCGTCGGTGCCCTGTTCGCAGGGGGCATCATTCCGGGCATCATGATCGGCGTGCTCCTCATGGTGATCAATCACTTCATCGCGGCGAAAAACAATTTTGAGCGCAGCGAAGAGCCCTTCAGCTTCGGCGCGATCGGCAAAGCGGGGGTGAAGGCATCCTTTGCGCTGCTCATCCCCTTGGTGCTGGTCGGGTCAGTGGTTGGCGGGGTTGCCGGCGTTGTCGAGGCGGGAGCGATCACCGCCACCATCGCGCTGTTCATCGGCTTATTCGTCTATCGCACGATCACCTGGGTCAATTGCAAAAGCGCTTTCACCAACGCATTTCGCAATACCGCGACCGTGTTCATCATCATCGCCGCCGCCGGACCTTTTAGCTGGCTGCTGACATCGCTCGGCGCGATCAACCAGCTTGAAGAGTGGCTGCTCGGCTTTACCCACAACCCGCTTCTCTTTGCTCTGGTGTTGGTCATTTTCATCTATGTCTTGGGCATGATCATGGATTCGGCCGCCAACATCATCGTCGTGGGCCCGGTGATCGTCGACGTCATGGTCAAGGCGGGCTATCCGGATGTGCAAGCCGCCATGGTCTGTGTGGTCGGATTCCTGATCGGGTCCGTGACGCCGCCGCTCGGCGTCGCCTATTTCACGGGCGCTGCGATCGCCAATGCCAGCTTGGAGCGTGTCGCCCTGGCGATGCTCCCCTATCTGGTCGCTTTGTTCTTCCTCCTGTTCATCCTCGTCGTTGTCCCAGACTTCACCATGTGGCTACCGACCCTCCTCGGCTTTGTGAGATAGAAAGAGGATAAGCATTTCCATGGCCAACTTCTTCGTGTCTCTTGATCGCTGGGTCCGTAAGCTCTTCGCAGGATTCTGCATGACCATGCTGCTGATGATGGTCATCTTTACGGTCTATACGGTCGTCATGCGCTACGTCTTCGAGGACCCGCCAGTCTGGGGGGATCTTCTGACCGTGCTCAGCAATATCTGGCTGGTGTTCATCGCCCTTGCGCTCACGGTGCGCGAAAAGCAGCATATCGCCCTCGATCTCATCTACACGCGTTTGCCGAAGCCTGTCGGTTTCGCCGTCCAGCAGTTCTGGACCGGCCTGATCTGCGTCCTTGGTCTGGTGATCTGCATCTACGGCATGGATGTCGTCTCAAAGATGGGCGGCAAATATTGGGAAATGTGGCATTTTACCTGGGAAAATGGCTGGTTTGTCTTCCATCCGAACTACATGCCGAAGAAATATGCGGTGATGATCCTTCCGATCTCAGGTGCGCTTGTCAGCCTCGGCGCGATCGTCGCCATCATTGAGGACACCATCCGATTCAAACGTGGCACCTTCACGTTATCGAGCGGCGTTGAATCTTCTTGAGCTGGATCCGCACCGAGCATTGTAGTGCCGGAAGTTGAGACGAGAACCATCGAGCCAAGTCATCCCTGGTTCGATCGAGCACATTGTCATATGCTTTAGTCAAGCTGCATCGAGCGCGGCCGACCTACCCAATTGCGTTGGATAAAACCAAGAGGGGAGCAAGGCGATCACGCTGATCATTCAAACCTCCATCACGCGTGTCGGGGCGCCGATCCTGGAGCACCCTGCCTATATTGCCGGACTGGCCGCGGCCTCGGGCGCTCATGTTCCTGCCGGCAGCACGGCCGTCGGCTTCACCCTTCCGGTCATTCAAGTCAATCAGACGAGACTGAAATACCACACCCGGCATAACGGAACTGAGTTTCGGTTCAATACGGGCACGCTCATGCTGACGCTTCGGCAGACCGTCTACCTTTCTCGTGGGCTCAGCTTGTGCGCGCGCAATGTCTGGCTGCAGCATGAGCAGGGGCATGTGCGGGACAATGAAAGGCTGATGCCACGCATGGATCGAGAGCTGCGGGCGGATGCGCAATTTGCGGCTATTCTGGTGTCGCCTACCGGATGGCGGCCGCGGGCGGATTTCCAGCGAACGCAGCAAATGATCCAGCAACGGGCTGCCGATGTGTTTGGCCGCCTGACGCAGCACGCTGCTCGCGGCCGTGATACGCGGGCGGAATATCAAAGAGCCGAGCGCCAGGTTCGCGTCCGTTGCGGTCAAATCCTCGGACGTATCCTGAAACAGGGCATGTCGGGCAATGGGATCGACATTGTCCAGAACGCGTTGAACAATCAACCGCCGACCAGCCTGCCGCTGCTGGTGGTGGACGGCATTTTCGGACCGAGGACGGACGCCCGGGTGCGCGAGTTCCAGCGTCATCAGGGCTTGAACGACGACGGCATCGTCGGCCCCAGGACCAGAGCGGCACTGAGCTTGTAGAAGGTTCCGCTCGTGTCCCGAGCAGGTCTGGCAGGCTTCCGGCTCACCCTCGTGAAAGGCGTTTCCGCTTGGACGCTTCCCTGGTACCGTGCCGCACACATAGGAGCAAATAACAACCTGCATACTCGAGAAGGAGTGGTGGATCATGTCCACGGAGAAAGTCGCTATCATTACGGCAGGTGGTAGCGGTATGGGGGCAGGAGCCGCTCGCAAGCTTTCGATCGATGGGTTCCGGGTGGCAATCCTATCCTCATCCGGCAAGGGGGAAGCACTGGCGGGTGAACTTGGAGGGCTTGGCGTCACGGGGTCCAACCGATCGAGTGACGACCTGAAGCGCCTGACCGATATGGCATTGGACAAATGGGGACGCATGGACGTTCTGGTGAATAGTGCAGGCCACGGCCCGCGCGCACCGATATTGGAACTCACGGACGAGGACTGGCATCAGGGAATGGAAGTCTATTTACTGAACGTCGTTCGTCCGACCCGGCTGGTCACCCCCACCATGCAGGCGCAAAAGGCCGGCGTGATCATCAACATCTCGACCTTTGCGGCCTTCGAGCCCGATCCGGTGTTTCCGACTTCCGGGGTTTTCCGAGCGGGGCTCGCCGCCTATACCAAACTGTTCTCCGACAAATATGCCGCTGACAATATCCGAATGAACAACGTCCTGCCGGGCTTCATCGACAGCCGGCCAGAAAAAGAAGAATTCCGCGCCCGCATCCCAATGGAGCGCTACGGGAAAACGGAAGAGATTTCCCACGTGATCTCCTTTTTGGCCTCCGAGGGTGCCGGCTACATCACCGGGCAGAATATTCGTGTCGATGGTGGGATTACCCGGTCGGTTTGAGGGGGCTTGTCGAAGGCGAAAATCGGGGAGTTAGCACCGGGCCGCGCTTCCTTTCATCGCCCTGGTGTGTTTGCGGTAATTTCTATAATTCAGTCATTAGTTTAAAAAACGTGGCGCATTCAGCAGGCGGTGTCATACTCGCTTCAGAAATAAAGAAAAGATGCCTAATAATAAATACACTACGCTGATCGAAATAATCATGCTGAGAAATAGACGAAATGTAGGCATTCGACCTTCAATTTTGAATCCATAGATCTCGATCGAGGCGCTTGTCATTTGCTGATCATTGATGGAGAAGTCGTTGTACGACCATCGGGGGCATGCCAAGCAAGCTTCCATCTTGCCATGTCCTGTAATGTGATGTTATATCATTTTTTTAGACTGGGAAGCTCGTGAGGCCTGTCATGAAGAAAGGGTTAGGGATTGCTGCGTCGTTGGTGTCACTTTGCGTCGCGCAGGCCTTGGCTGAAGGCAAAAAGCGTGAGCTTGACGCGCATGAGCATGGACACAGCGTGCTCAACATCGCGATCGAGGGCAATCGTATTGAGATGGAGATGACAGCTCCCGGCGCCGACATCGTCGGTTTCGAGCATGTGGCCAAGTCCGAGGAAGACAAGGCGGCGGTGGAACAGGCGGAAGCAAGGCTCGGCGAACCGTTGTCCCTGTTCTCCTTTCCCGCCGATGCCGGCTGCTCCGTCGAGAGCGCTTCGGTCGAAATCGAGGGCGAAGAGCATCACGATGAACATGCAGAGAAAGCCTATGCCGAGGAGAAGGATCACGAGGAAGACAAGCACGCCGAAGCCGGCCACGACGAAGATGAAGGTGAGGCGTCACACAACGAATTTCATGCTGCTTACGCCTTGACCTGCAGCGCCCTTGATGGCTTGGATGGCATCGACTTCGCTGCCTTCTTCGAAAGCTTCGCCGGTGCCGAGGAGGTCGAAGTCACGGTGATCAGCGAGAAGGGGCAGTCCAGCTATGAGGTGGAGCGCGATGCGCCGAGTGTCGATCTCCAGGCCGTGATGTGAGGTGATGCGATCACAGCGCAGATTTTGAAAGAGCCTTCCTCAAATGTCTTCGCCAATGTCGTCCAAATGGATGACATCCGTTTCCGTTGGCCTGGACGCGAAGGTTTCTCGCTCGCCATCGACGCGTTTCACGTCAGGGCCGCTGAGAGGCTCCTCCTGATCGGGCCAAGCGGCAGCGGCAAGTCCACCCTGCTCAGCCTCCTTTGCGGCATCATCATCCCGGATGACGGTCGGATCAGCGTGCTCGACGCCGACCTTGCGACCCTGGACGCGTCAGTCAGGGATCGCTTCAGGGTCGAGCATTTCGGCATCATCTTTCAGATGTTCAATCTGCTTCCCTATCTCTCGGTGATCGACAATGTGCTGCTGCCTTTGTCCTTTTCTGGAAAGCGCCGGCGGCAGGCAGCGGAAGGCACGTCATCCGTCGACGCCGAGGCGCGCCGCCTTCTGGAGCGGTTGGGACTGGGTGCGGACGTTCTCGCCTCACGCTCAGCGGCTCGCCTCAGCGTCGGCCAGCAGCAAAGGGTTGCGGCGGCGCGGGCGCTGATCGGCCGGCCCGAAATTCTGGTGGCGGATGAACCAACCTCGGCACTTGACCGCAAACACCAGCGGCACTTTCTCGAACTGCTGTTCGGCGAGGCCGATGCGGCCGGCACCACCGTCATCATGGTGAGCCATGACGAGACGCTTGCGCCGGAGTTCGATCGCGTGGTCGATCTCACAGACATTCTTGTAACCCATGCATCGGTGATGCCTTGATTATTTTGAGGTTGGCCTGGAAGAGCCTATTGAACCGCTGGGTGACGGCGGTTCTCACCGTCCTGGCGATCGCCGTCAGCGTGATGCTGCTGCTCGGCGTCGAGAAAGTGCGGACGGGCGCGCGCAGTAGCTTCGCCAACACCATTTCCGGCACTGACCTGATCATCGGCGCGCGCAGCGGCGATCTGCAGCTCCTGCTCTATTCGGTCTTCCGGATCGGCAACGCTACCAACAATATGACCTATGAGAGTTATCGGGACATCGCCGCCGATGACGCTATCGATTGGATCGTCCCGCTCTCGCTCGGCGACAGCCATCGCGGCTTTCGGGTCATGGGCACGACCCGGGACTATTTCGAACACTACCGCTATCGCCGGGACCGGCACCTGACTTTCGCGGACGGCGAGCCGTTCGATGATCTGTTCGACGCCGTCCTGGGCTCGGATGTCGCCGCAGCGCTTGGCTATCAGCTCGGCGATCCGATCATCGTGGCCCACGGCCTCGGCGATGTTTCCTTCACCGAACACGACGACAAACCCTTCGTGGTCGCCGGCATCCTTGAGAAGACGGGAACGCCCGTGGATCGCACCGTGCATGTCAGCCTGGAGGCGATCGAAGCCATCCATGTGGATTGGCAAAGTGGTGCTCAGATCCCGGGACAGACGGTGTCGGCGGACGAGGTTCGGAAGATGGAGCTCACGCCGAATGGCATCACCGCCGCGCTCGTCGGCCTGAAGTCCAAGCTCTCGACCTTCAAGCTGCAGCGCGAGATCAACGACTATGCGGAAGAGCCCTTGTCCGCGATCCTTCCGGGCGCAGCCCTGCAACAGCTCTGGTCGCTGATCGGCACGGCTGAAACCGCCCTCGGTGCTGTTTCGATCATGGTGGTGATCACGGCGCTTCTCGGCATGGTGACCATGGTGCTGGCGACCCTGAACGAGCGCCGGCGCGAGATGGCGATCCTGCGCTCTGTCGGTGCGCGTCCGAGAACCGTGCTGGGCCTGCTGGTCGCAGAGGCCGGACTGCTCGGTCTTCTGGGCACCGTTTTCGGTGTCGTCCTGCTCTATCTCGCTCTTTTGATCGTGCGTCCCCTGGTCGATGCAGCCTATGGTCTCTATCTGGACATTGGCTGGCTGACAGCAAGGGAACTATTTTCCCTGCTTGCCGTTATATCTGTGGGCCTTTTGGCAGGCCTGCTGCCGGCGCTCTATGCCTATCGCCTGTCTTTGGCCGATGGCATGATGGTGCGGACATGAGAAAGGACGAAAAATGATGTTGCGTTGGCTGCCTCTCGCTGCCTTTGTCGCCACGGCGTCGCCAGTTTGGGCGGCAAAAGAGCCCAAGATCATCGCCTGGCCGGATCTCATGCCGCAGACGGAGCAGCCAGTGATGCCCGAGGATCTGGACTTCGGTGATGATGACCTGACAGACAATCAGATCTACGATCCCGATTTAGGCGGTATAGTGGAGCACGGCATGACGCCGGCCCCTGACCTTACCGATACCGCAAATGTCGTTGAAGAACTCAACGACGTGCAGGTCAAAATTGCCGGTTATGTCCTGCCGCTGGATTTCGAGGCGACCGAGGTCAAGGAGTTCCTCCTCGTCCCCTATGTCGGCGCCTGCATTCACGTGCCACCACCGCCGCCGAACCAGATCATCTATGTCACCAGCGAGGAAGGGATCGAGGTCGGCGGGATGTACGAGCCGATGTGGATCACGGGCACCCTCCAGACAGCCTCGCTTTCCAGTAACCTCGCCGATGTCGGCTACATGATGACTCTCGACGAGACTGAGCCTTACGAATATTAGGCGGACAGTTTTCAAACCTAGGACATCCAGGCACCTCACGAGCAGTCGATGTGCTCCCTCATGAAGCTGCCATCGAGGTCAAGCGTCACACGTAGGCAACGCGGGTCGCCGGGGCGGCGAGGCAGAGGCCGAGGAGAACGCGAACCGCCGGCCGTACGGTCGACACCAGCCACAGAAGGAGTGCTGGAAACAGGAGGTAGGAGTGCTCCTCCACGCTCACAAGCTCCAGTGCCGGCCTAGCGGTCCCTGGAACTGGCACCGGTTCAGATTGTAATTTGTAGAAGAGCAGGGAGGCGGGCGCTCTTCTGGAGTCGATCCAGCCTTTCCCGACATGCCGCTCTATCAGCGCGGCGACAATCAGCGCCGTGACGATCGCGGGCACCAACCGGAAAAACCGCCGTCTGTAGAAGGCGAGCAGATCAATGCTTCCGGTTCGGTCAAACTCCTTCAAAAAACGGTGGTGATCAGAGATCCTGATATCACCAAGAACAGCATGACGCCGAAGCCGCCTGGAATGCCGTCGATCTTCGTGATGTGAGAAGCAACAAGGATCGAGATCGCTACCGCACACAATCCGTCGAGGGAATGGATGCGGTCATGCGATGGTTCGTGGGGTGTCGGTGAAAAGTATGATACTGGTTTGTCGGTCACTTTGAATGCTCCAGTTTGTTAGGAGCTGCTCACAAGCCACTCTATGATTATATGGTGACTGGATCTTATTGGTCGTTACAGCTTAGTCTTTAGGTGGAAGTGAAGATGAGGAAAAACAACACGTTATGAGCGCTTCCGGTGGAAGTTCACATCATATCCTCATAGTCGACGATCATCGGGATATTCGCGATCTGCTGGCGAAATATCTGGACAAGCACGGCTATCGGGTCAGCGTCGCGGACGGTGGTCAGGCGATGAAGAGGGTGATGGCGGCCAGTGCCATCGATCTGGTGGTGCTGGATCTGATGATGCCCGGTGAGGACGGCTTGGCGCTTTGCCGGGATCTTCGCGCGACCACGGATCTTCCGGTGATCATGCTGACCGCGATGGCAGAGGAAACCGATCGGATCGTCGGGCTGGAAATGGGGGCGGATGATTATCTGACCAAGCCGTTCAACCCACGGGAGTTATTGGCGCGCATCAAGGCGGTTCTTCGCCGGAGCAACAGCCTGCCGAAAGAGCGCGGGCGGCTGGATAGTGAGCGGCTTCGTTTCGATCGCTGGGTGCTCGACACCGGGCAGCGGGAACTGATCGGCGAGGACGGCATCGCCATGCCCCTCAGCACGGCCGAATTTTTGCTGCTTTCGGTTTTCATCCAGCATCCGAAAATGGTGCTGAGCCGCGACCAGCTTCTCGACCTTACGCGTGGCCGGAGCGCGACGGTTTTCGATCGCAGCATCGACAATCAGGTCAGCCGCCTTCGCCGAAAGATCGAGGCCGATCCGAAGAAGCCTGCGCTGATCAAGACGGTCTGGGGCGGCGGTTACAGCTTCACGCCCGACGTCGGGCAAGCCTAATGCACTGGCTGAAGCGTCTTTGGCCAAAGCGCCTGGCAGGGCAGATGATCGCATTGCTGCTGATCGCTCTGGTTTTGGCGCAGATCATCACGATCGCGATCTTTGCAGATGAGCGGCGTCTGGCCGTTCGCGCCGCGGATCGGGCGCAGCTTCTCGGACGGACGGTGTCGATTGTCCGGCTGTTGGAGAATACGCCGCCATCCCTCCATCAGCAGGTTCTCGACACAGCCGGCAGCCCCCGGCTGCGCTATTGGATTTCGAGCGACAGCGTCGTGCCTGCGGATACCGGCCGGGACCGTAATCACCCGGCAAGGCAGCGGCTGGCGGCACTGCTTGGCGAAGATATCGATCGCGAGGTGCGCATTGCCTTCGGTGATGATGACGGCTGGCGCGGCTGGTGGCGAGACCGTCCGCGTCGCGAGCACTTTGATGATGACGATGATGACTGGGAAGACGGGCATCATCACGGCCCCTTCAGTGTGGTGATGTCGACGAAGCTTAAGGACACTGGCTGGCTCAATCTCGAGACCCGGCTGCCGCCGCCCGGCTTTGGCTGGAAGCTGCCGGCGCTGACCTGGCTGGGTTTGATGGCACTGGCTATTTCGGCGGTCGTCGTCCTGATGGTCAGAAGGATCACACGGCCTATGGCATCTCTTGCCGCTGCCGCCGAGCGGGCAGGGCGGGGAGAAACCATCGATCCTCTGCCGGAGGCTGGGCCTCTGGACGTTCGCCAGACCACCAGCGCTTTCAATCGCATGCATGGCCGTTTGCAGCGCTTTGTCCAGGATCGCACGCGTATGCTGGCGGCCATGTCCCATGACTTGCGAACGCCGATCACCACCCTTCGGCTGCGCGCCGAGTTCATCGACGACGAGGAAACTCGCAGCAAGATTCTCGAAACTCTGGAAGAGATGCAGCGCATGACCGAGGCGACGCTTGCCTTTGTGCGCGAAGAGGCGAAGGCTGAGGCTACGCGCGAAGTCGACATCGCAGCGCTGGTGGAAAGTGTCGCTGCCGATCTATCGGATCTTGGCAACGATGTTCATGTTCGGGAGGCGGAAAAAATCACCTATGCCTGCCGGCCGCATGGCATGAAACGGGCTCTTCGCAATCTCATCGAAAATGCGCTTCGCTATGGCGAACGTGCGGACATTGCGCTGATTGTTCGGGACGACCGGCTGCTGATCACCATCAATGACGAGGGCCCCGGCATTCCAACGAGCGATATCGAACGTATGTTCCAGCCTTTTGTCCGATTGGATGAGTCGCGGAGCGAGGAGACCGGGGGCATAGGCCTCGGCCTCGCGATCGCCCGGTCCATCATCCGTAGCCATGGTGGTGATATCGAGCTTACCAACCGTGCCGAAGGCGGGCTTCGCGCTACGATCGTGGTGCCTAGGCAAGGTAGCGGGATGGAACAGAAGTCTTAGCGTGAAGCGCTTCGCAGGAGATGGGCTTGTGTGTCGATATAGCCTGGCCGCAGTTCTTCGATATGTGTCCCGAGATGGCGATGCAGCTTTGGCAACGCATGGAACGGAATGGCTGGCATGGCGTGGTGCTCGGCGTGGTGGGCGTTGTTCCAGTTGAGCCAGCGTATGGGTGTCCAGGTGATGACGGTGCGCGTGTTGCGCAGCATGTCCGGCACCAGAGGGCAAGCACCATGTTCGGACATGCGGATGATGCGCATCACCGGCTCGCCGATGATCCGCGGCGCAATCCAGTAGATGACCGCAGCCCAGCTCTGTAACGCAAGGGATAGCAGCAGGACCGCCAGGTAGACTGACCAGATGACCCAGGCTTCGCGGGTGACCTTCGCCATGCTGTTGGGGGGAATGAAGCTCTGTTCCATCTCCGTGAACGCCCCGCGGGCATGGTTGACGAGATTCGCGATCGCGCCGCGAAAATAGGGGATCGACGTTGCGAAGATCAAATAGCCTTTGATGCTGTAGGCTTCTGGAATACGTTCGGGATCGCGGTCGGGATCCTGGGTGAACTTGTGATGGGCAGCATGTTCCAGGGTGAAGTGGGTCGGCGGGAGCTGCAGGGCGAGACCGGTGAACCAGGCGACCGAGCGGTTTAGCCAGCGGGAGCGGAAGGCGGTGCCGTGGGTCGATTCGTGGAAAGGTGCGAACAGATGGACGATCACCACGCCATGGACGAACATTGCCGCGAGCAGCCAGGGACTTCCAAGAGACTGATTCACCAGCAAGCCGGTCAGCAGGAGCGCGAGGCCATGGCCTCCAAGAAACAGGAGACCCGCATGATCCTGGCGCTGACGTAAAGTCTTCAGCGCGTCCGAGGGAACAAGTCTTTGAATGTCGCCGGCGGTTCGATGCTGTTCATGCATGATGGTGCTGTCACATCGGGTGTTTGACTTGGCAAGGATCATAACAAATGAAATGAGGTGGTCATACCACTACGGCGCGCCGTCAGGTTGGCCGGGCTCGCTCTTGATCCGCTCGTGGTGACGAATGACCTCGTCGATGACGAAGCGCAGAAAGCGCTCGGCGAATTCGGGATCCAGCTCCGCATCGGCAGCGAGGGCCCTCAGTCTGGCAATCTGCTTCTCCTCGCGCCCCTTGTCGGTCGAGGGAAGGCCGCTGTCCCGCTTGAACTCGCCGACACGCTTGGTCAGGCGAAAGCGCTCCGCCAATACGTAGATCAGCGTGGCATCGAGATTGTCGATGCTCTTGCGGAACTCTTTCAGGGGCGATGCTGAAGGGTCGGACATGGGCAATTTCCTTTGACGGGATCGACGACGTCTTGGACCGCCGATCAAGCGGCAGCGTTTCGCTTCCATGAACTATTGTTGAACCAGGAGAGGAAGAGGTTCGCAAGGTGCCGGACTCTTCAACGAGGGAAAGGTGGTCGCGGCACAGCGATGCGGGTGCTGTGTTCGAGATGTGAGAATCCCTAGCTCCAGAGTCCAACGGCCCTCCGATTACGTGATTGGCAGCGGTGCCTCTGTTCTAGCGGATGGGAGCCGGATGGCGTGGTCATACCGCTAGGCACGGCGCTTCTTGCTGTCGTTGGTCATGACAGCACCGAGCGAGCGACGGAGATAGTCGCCGGTATAGCTTCCCTCGGTCGCGGCAACGTCTTCGGGCGTGCCCGAGGCGACGATTCGACCACCGCCGGTGCCGCCGTCGGGGCCGAGATCGATCAGATGATCCGCCGTCTTGATCACTTCAAGATTATGCTCGATCACCACCACGGTATTTCCCTGCTCCACAAGCGCATGGAGGACATCCAAAAGCTTCCTCACATCTTCAAAATGGAGCCCCGTGGTCGGTTCGTCCAGGATATAAAGCGTATCGCCGGTGGCGCGCCTCGCCAATTCCTTCGCTAGCTTGACCCGCTGCGCCTCGCCGCCGGAAAGGGTGGTGGCCGCCTGGCCGAGCTTGATATAGCCGAGCCCGACCTTTTGCAGCGTGGCGAGCCGGTGGCGAATTGGCGGCACGGCATGGAAGAACTCGACCGCGCTGTCGACGGTCATGTCCAGGACATCCGCGATCGACTGGTCCCGGTAGCTGACCTCGAGGGTTTCGCGATTGAAGCGCTTGCCGTCGCAGACATCGCAGGTGACGAAGACGTCTGGCAGGAAATGCATCTCGATTTTGATCAGCCCGTCGCCCTGGCAGGCTTCGCAGCGCCCGCCCTTGACGTTGAACGAGAAGCGCCCTGGTTTGTAACCTCGAGCCTTGGCTTCGGGCAGTCCGGCGAACCAGTCGCGGATCGGCGTAAAGCAGCCTGTATAGGTCGCGGGGTTGGAACGCGGCGTGCGCCCGATTGGCGATTGGTCGATATCCACCACCTTGTCCAGATGGTCCAGCCCCTTGATGTCGCGGTGCGCGGCTGGGTGTTTCCTGGCTCTGTGCAGGTGCTTCGCCAAGACCGGGTAGAGGGTGTCCAGAATGAGGGTCGACTTGCCGCTGCCGGAAACACCAGTGACGCAGGTAAACGTTCCAAGCGGGATTTTCGCATCCACGTCCTGGAGGTTGTTTTCGGTGGCGCCCGTCAGGGACAGCCAGCGTTTTTTCTTGGCTTTTCGCCGTTTGGCCGGGATCTGGATCTGGCGATGACCCACCAGATATTGTCCGGTCAAGCTTTCGGCCGCCGCCATGATCTCATCCGGCGTGCCCTCCGCCACCACCATGCCGCCATGCACGCCGGCACCAGGACCCATATCGACGACATAATCGGCGGCGCGAATCGCATCCTCATCATGCTCGACCACGATCACGGTATTGCCGAGATCACGCAGATGAACCAGCGTTTTCAAGAGCCGCTCATTATCTTTCTGATGCAGGCCGATCGACGGTTCGTCGAGAACGTACAAGACGCCTGTCAGACCCGATCCGATCTGGGAGGCAAGCCGGATGCGCTGGCTCTCACCGCCGGACAGCGAGCCGCTATCCCTGGACAGGGTTAGATAGCCCAATCCGACATTGTTGAGGAAGCCAAGGCGTTCGTTGATTTCCTTCAAGATCCGGGTGGCGATTTCGTTCTGCTTGTCGGTGAGGTGTTGTGGCAGAGCTTCGAACCAGGCGCCGGCTTCCAGAATCGAAAGCTCAGTCAACTCGCCGACATGATGACCATGGACCTTGACCGCGAGCGCTTCCGGCTTCAGCCGGTGGCCGTCGCAGGCTTCGCACATCGCGGTATTTTGGTATTTGGCAAGCTCCTCGCGCATCCAAGCGCTTTCGGTCTCGCGCCAGCGCCGCTCAAGATTGGGCAGCACGCCTTCGAACGGCTTATTGGTGGTGTAGTGACGAAAGCCGTCGTCATAGGCGAGTTCCATCGGCTTGCCGCCGGAGCCATAGAGGATGACGTGTTTGGTCTCGGCGCTCAGATCCTGCCAGGGGGTGTCCAGGCTGGCGCCAAAATGATCCGCAATGCCGGCCAGGGTCTGGCCGTAATAGGTGGAGGTCGTGTTGTTCCAGGGCTCGATCGCACCGCCTGCGAGTGTCCGTTCCGGCTCCGGCACCACGAGATCCGGGTCCATATAGAGTTTTCGCCCGAGGCCATCGCAGGTGG
This sequence comes from Geminicoccaceae bacterium, assembly GCA_965204405.1. Lineage (GTDB taxonomy): Bacteria > Pseudomonadota > Alphaproteobacteria > Geminicoccales > Geminicoccaceae > JANQPX01. The sequence continues at coordinate 330,272 of CBDBEN010000004.1, read as the reverse complement.
GACAGGCGCCGAACGGGTTGTTGAAGGAGAACAGGCGAGGCTCGATCTCGTCGATCGTGAAGCCGGAGACCGGACAGGCAAATTTTGCGGACAGGACGAGAGGTTCGCCGCCGTCTGCATTCTCGACGAGCAGCAGGCCGTCGGAGAGGCCAAGTGCGGTTTCGATGCTGTCGGCAAGCCGCTGCTCCAACCCTTCGCTGAGCACGAGGCGATCGACGACTACCTCGATGTTGTGCTTCAGCTTTTTGTTGAGCTTCGGAACATCATCGATCTCATAAAGCTCGCCATCCACTTTAACCCGTTGGAATCCCTGGCGCTGAAGTTCAGCAAATTCCTTGCGGTACTCGCCTTTACGGCCACGAACGATCGGAGCCAGCAGGTAAAGGCGCGATTCCGCCTCCATCGAGGCGATACGGTCAACCATCTGCGATACGGTCTGACTTTCGATCGGTAGCCCGGTTGCCGGCGAATAGGGGATGCCAATGCGGGCGAACAGCAAGCGCAGATAATCGTAGATCTCGGTGACCGTGCCCACGGTGGAGCGGGGATTTTTCGACGTGGTCTTCTGCTCGATGGCAATCGCTGGTGAAAGGCCGGAGATGCTGTCCACGTCCGGTTTTTGCATCAGTTCCAGGAACTGGCGCGCATAAGCGGACAGGCTCTCGACATAGCGGCGCTGGCCATCGGCATAGATGGTATCGAAGGCGAGCGATGACTTGCCGGAGCCAGACAACCCGGTGATGACCACCAGTTTGTTGCGTGGCAGGTCCACGTCGACAGACCGAAGATTATGTTCCCGCGCCCCGCGGATACGGATGAAATCGTCCATGAAGCCTATCGCCTGTGGAAGCCTGGTTGCCCTGCCGATCAGAGAACCGGAAAGGGCGCCGCCAGATCTTAGATGCACCTTCGCCCGGATCTCGGCAAGAGCCCGCTAAAAGAGAGCTGTGGATAATCGCGATGCATGGAAATGCAAGCCTTGCACTCGTTGCCGGTATTACTGGTTCAGGATATGGGTCGGTTTGCCATCGATGCTGGTTTGGTTTTTCTTTTCCCAATAGCGTTCGACCCCATCCTCTCCCATCTTGTCATAGAAAGGCAGGAGTTCGCTCGGACCCCGCTCCTCCACCAGCTCATAGCGCGGAACGCCGGTGCCGCAGGATTGCTGGGCAAAATCGACGCTTATATCAATGATCTGGCGGGAGCCCGCAAGCTTGGGAAACAGATCGATCAGATCGTTCCATTCGGTATCACGCGGGTGAATAACCCTCGCATGGCCGTAGACGCGGACGATCAGGGCTCGGCCTTCGAAGGCGCAGAACATCAAGGTGATGCGGTCATGTTCGGCAAGATGCGCTGCGGTTTCGTTGCCGCTACCGGACAGATTGAGCCAAACGATACGGTCACCGTCGAGAATGCGGAGCGTGTCCATGCCTTTGGGCGAGAGATTGACGCGGCCATCGTGGGCGGCGGTGGCGACGAAAAACAAGCTCTGCGCCTTGATGAAGTCGATATAGCGGTCGGTGAGGATGCTGGACGGTTTGTTCATCAGCGGTGTGCCTCTGTTCTTGCCTGCAGGTGACATGTTCGATTGAAATCGCCGGCATCATAGCCGACCCTCCTGACAGAAGGTGTCAGGAGGGTCGGTATTTTGCTACTTTCATCTGCAGGCATTCAGCCGCAGCATATCGTTACGGCGGTGTGTATCACTTCGACGTGATGCCATCATCCTGCCAGCTGCTCTTGAAATAGGCGATAATCGCCCAGATCTCGTCGTCGCCGAGCTGATCTCCAAAGCCCGGCATGCGGCTGTCTTCCTTGGCGAGCGCTATCGCCGGGCCATCCTTGATGATGGCAAAGAGTATGTCGTCATTATGCCGCCAAGTCATACCGCTGCTGTCATGCGCCGGGGCGACGTCATCCAGGCTCTGCAGCATGAGTTCTATCTCGGCGTCGGAGAGTTCCGTTTGGATCTCCTTCTTGAGCCATCCGAACTCGCCGCCAAGATCGCCGCCGTGACAGCGGGCGCAATCCCGATCATAGGCAGCCTTGCCAAGGGCGACCTGATCAATGTCGTCCGGATCCCCGGGCGGATGTTCGCGTGCCGTAAGTGTCCAGACAGTGCCGCCCGCGACGATCGCGATAATCAGCAAGGGAAGGCCAAACAGCCAAAAACCTCGACTCATGTCAGGACTCCTTGCAATTCAGATAGCTAAGCGCGTCAAGTAATTTACTACTGGCAAAGTGTATAACGCTGACAAGAAGCGGCTTAACCTAAAGCGCTTTAGGAGAAACAGCAATGCTTTCGAAAATCCTTATGGTTTGGTGATGTCGATGATCAATTAATAGTTGATATTTTGGGTCAATCACCTCTTTGCCAATAGTGGTATTTTTGGTTCTTAATTTCTGATCCTGTTGGCTTTTTCTCGAATGTGTCGTGCCGCTGCTTCTTGGTAACTTTGCTCTGTAACAAAACCATAGAGTTGGTTTTTTGTTGCTGCGGAACCCGCCCCGGCTTCATAACGCTGGGGATAACTTCCAAAATTCCGTTCCGATATGACAGCGAGCCTGCTAGTTTCCGATCCTTGCTTCGAACATGAAGGAGATGGATGATGGCCGGGAGCGTCAACAAGGTCATTCTGTTGGGCAATCTCGGGCGGGATCCCGAGGTTCGGCAGACTCAGGACGGCACCAAGATCGTGCACCTGGCGATCGCCACATCAGAGCGCTGGCGTGATCGCCAAAGTGGTGAGCCCAGAGAAAAAACCGAATGGCATCGGGTCGTCATCTTCAATGACAGGCTGGGCGAGGTTGCCGAGAAATATCTCTCCAAGGGACGTCAGGTCTATATCGAAGGCCAGCTTCAGACCCGGAAATGGACCGATCAGTCCGGCCAGGAAAAATACACGACCGAAATCGTCCTGCAGCGTTTCCGCGGTGAACTCACTCTGATCGGCGGTCGTGGAGATGATATGGGCGGCGGTAGCGGCGGTTCATACGGCGGTGGTGGCAGCGGCGGTAGTGGCGGTTCTTCATCCCAGGGGCCATCATCGGGCGGTAGTTTTGACGACCTGGACGATGAAATTCCTTTCTAGTGGTATGACCACTTCATTTGATTTCCAGCGGCCTGAACAAGGTCGCCTTTGACTTGGACAATGTGATCTCGGCAATCTCAGCCCGCTCGCCTACCAGCATTCGATTAGCCTGGTAGCGAGCGGGCCGGAACAGGTCCGGAGCTCGACCTAAAGTGCCGCGGTCACCATGATCTCGACCGTGAATTTGGGGCTGGCGAGCTTGCTTTCGACGCAGGCGCGGCAGGGGGTGTTGCCGGGCGAGACCCAAGCATCCCAAACGCCGTTCATCTCATCGAAGGTTCCGATATCGGAGAGCCAGATGCTGGCGGTGAGCAGCTTGGATTTATCGGTGCCGGCTTCGCCGAGCAGCCGGTCGATCGCGTTTAGGATGTCCTTGGTCTGATCGGCGACTGAGGCGCCGGGTGCATTTTGCGCGACCTGGCCTGCGGTGTAGACAGTGTCGCCGTGGACAGCAGCCTGGCTCATACGTGGGCCGACGTCGATGCGTTTGATGCTCATGTCTGATCTCTTCGCTGGAAGCATTGATGGGAACCACGACTTAAACCCTTGATACGTCCTTGATTCAAGGGGTAGAGCCTATCCATCGGAGAGGGCTGGGAGCGACGGAGCATTGCTGGAAACGTTCACCTCGATGGTGGACCGGCTGAATGAGCGGATCGGGCGGGCCGTAAGCTGGCTGGCTCTGGCGATGGTGCTGCTGCAGCTCGTCGTGGTGGTGATGCGCTACGTGTTCGGTGTCGGCTCGGTGATGATGCAGGAGGCGATCATTTATATGCATGCCAGCCTGTTCATGCTGGGAGCGGGTTACACGCTTTGCCACGACGGCCATGTCCGCTGCGATATCTTTTACGGCAAGGCGACGCCATTGCGGAAGGCGATGATCGACGGGGCCGGCGCGATCTTGTTCTTGCTGCCGATGTGCCTGGCGATCATCTGGACCTCTTTGCCCTATGTGATTAATGCCTGGTCGGTTCTTGAAGGGTCCTCCAGAGGCGGGCTCGGGCTTCCCATCGTATTTCTGCTGAAGACGTTAATACCTGTTTTTGCCATGCTTATGGGCCTCCAAGGGCTGTCGATGGCCGTTCATGCCGGGCTCCGTCTTGCTGACATCCGCGCCAAGGAAACACATTGAGCGTTCTCGTCGAGTGGCTTGATCTCGCCATGGTCGCCGCTCTGTGTTTGCTTCTTCTTTTCGGTTTTCCCGTGGCTTTCACGCTTGCGGGAACCGCCTTGGTATTTGCGGTGCTAGGTGCACTGGTGGGCGTCTTCGATGGGGCCTATATCGGTTTCTTGCCGAACCGGCTCTTCGGCGTGATGACCAACGAGATCCTGGTAGCCATCCCGCTGTTCGTATTCATGGGCGTCATGCTGGAGCGTTCCAAGGTGGCGGAAGATCTCCTGGATGGCATGGGGCGGCTGTTCGGCGGTGTCCGCGGCGGTCTCGGATTGTCGGTTACTCTGGTCGGCGCTCTGCTCGCGGCCTCTACCGGAATCGTCGGTGCGACCGTGGTGACCATGGGGCTGCTATCCCTGCCGACCATGCTGCGGCACGGCTATGACCCGAAACTTGCAACCGGGACCATCGCAGCTGCTGGAACGCTTGGGCAGATCATCCCGCCGTCGATCGTACTGGTAATCCTGGGCGATCAGATCTCGAATGCCCATCAGGAGGCGGCAAGGCTGTCCGGCCAATGGTCCGTAGCACCGGTGACGGTCGGGGATCTCTTTGCGGGTGCTCTGCTTCCGGGAATGGCGCTGGTATGCCTCTATAGTCTCTATCAAATGATCAAGGCCAGATTTTGCTCCCAATTCACACCCGTTCCATCGTTGGGCGAAGTAGGCGGTGACAGTGTTGCTCGGGGCTTGATTCCCGCATTGGTCCCACCGATCATCTTGATTATCGCTGTCCTGGGTTCGATCCTTTTCGGTATTGCCACACCGACGGAGGCAGCAGGCCTCGGTGCTGCAGGCGCTATCCTGCTTGCCGGCCACCGTTTTGATCGGCAGAAGTCATTTTGGATCTGCGCGGCTGGCCTCAGCCTGGTCCTGCTGCTTTTGTTGAACGAAGTGCTCGACCTCCGTTGGGGGCGGACGCAGAGTCTGCTTGCCGACCGGATCGGCGTTGCCATGGCGCTTGGGCTTTCTGCCGTCGTCGCAGCGGGACTGTTGACGGCGGTGATGCGCGGCTATCGGAACGGCGTGCTAAGCGAGGTCATGCAAAAAACCACCAGAATCAGCTCGATGATCTTCATGATCGTGATTGGTGCTCAGTTTTTTTCCCTGGTGTTTCGTGGCTTTGGCGGTGATGACCGGGTCCACGACTTACTGACGACCATGCCGGGCGGGGCGGCAAGCGCCATGCTGGCAGTGATGGTCCTCCTGTTCGTCCTCGGTTTCTTTTTGGACTTTATCGAGATCACGTTTCTGGTGGTGCCGATCATCGGTCCGGTGCTGTTGCAGATGGGCTTTGATCCCATTTGGTTTGGGGTGATGATCGCCTTGAACTTGCAGACATCTTTCCTCACCCCGCCCTTCGGTCTCGCACTCTTCTATCTTCGAGGCGCTGCACCAGAGGAGATCTCCACAGTTGAGATCTATCGTGGGATCATACCCTTCATTGCCCTTCAGCTGCTGATGCTTTGTCTCCTGGCCACGATGCCGGGCATGGCGACCTGGTTGCCCGGCATCATCTACGGATAGCCAGCCCTGAGGCATAGCGGGACAGGGCCGGTGGTCCATCAAGAGTTGGTCAGCGCTGCCCACCAGCCCTACATCAATGGATAGGGCTTATCTTTCGAAGATCGCCTTTGGCGAGGAGAGGCAGGCGCGCATGCACCAAAAGCCGCTGTCGGCAACGTCCGAAATGACTGGTCTGAAGACCCCCGAATTTGTTGTCAGAGCGGCTGATATTGGTGACCTTTCCGATTTTTTCGACCTCGCCTTGGTCGCTGGCGCTGGTTTCACCAGCCTTCCGCTGGACGAAAATCTCCTCGCCGAGCGCTTGCGTCGTTCGACACCGGCTTTCCAGGGCGAGTGTGGAACGATGATGCTGGCCCTGGAGGATCTTGATGCCGGCCGTGTGATCGGCTGTGCTGCCATCAAGGCAAGTAAGGGACGCCGCTCGGACTTCCTGAATTTCCTCGTCGATGATCATCGGCAATGGCTCGAACCAACCTCACTCTACTCGGATCTCACCGAAGTCGGCTCGCTCCTGGTTCATCCGGACTATCGGCAGTACGGTGTCGGCCGCTGGCTAGCCCGAAGCCGCTATCTTGTGATTGCCGGAGATTTGCCGAGATTTGGCCATCATCTGTTTTCCGAACTGCGCGGCGTGATCGACGATGACAATCATTCACCGTTCTATGACGGGGTGCTGGCACCACATTTTCAACTGACCTACGAGGAAGCCGACACTTTTAGCGCTCAAGGTCGTCAAGCCGAGCTGAATGCGATGCTACCGACGTCGCCAGTATGCTTAGGTGCAATAGGGACAGCGGCAACTGCCGCCCTCGGCCGTCCACATCAGGATGGTGCGAAGGCACTTTGGTTTCTGGAGGACGAGGGCTTCATGTTCGAAGGTGCCGTGGATCTCCTCGACGGCGGACCGCTCGTCAGGGCAACCAGCCGCCATGTCAAAACCATTCGCACATCCTTCATGAGCAAAATCATGGCTGGTAAAGTCGGTCGTGACGAAGGTCAGCCGGTCATTCTAGCCGTGGGCAACGGCGCAGAGTTTCGGTCCGTCAGGGGTTGGGCGATCAGTGCTGGCAATGTCGTCATCGGCAACCCGGATCTATTGAATCGGTTGCAGCTCGAACCCGGCGGATATGCAAGAGTTCATATTGAGCAGGAAAAGCGGCACGTCCGAGAAATGGAGGCGACCGAAATTGAAGCCTGCGGTGACTAACGGTCCGGCTGCAATAGGCGGTGTCTCGCCGAGAGAGAATAAGACAGTAGACTAGCCTATAAGAGCTTCAGTAAATTCTTATTCTACATGGCTTTTCTGAAAAACATCTTGTCACCCTGTTCTGTGGTGATTATAGTTTTTATAATCAATAGTGGTTATAGAGCGATCAATCTGAAAATAAACTGATGAAAAAAGGTGGCGTCAGGCTGCTAATTTGATGCGGGTGGGACGTGTTTGGATTGTCGGGCAAGAAAATCGAGTGTCATGTCAAATCATTCAGGAGATGATTCGATCAAGAATCAGCCCCTTGGATGCGGTCCGGTCTTGATGCTTATTGAGCCTCGTTTGCTCACACGCCAATGCCTATCCTTTTGGCTTGAGCATCGGGCAGGCGATGTCGGATTGAAGGCTTTTGCTTCAAGCGATGCTGCGATCGAGGCTGCCGATCAGGGTGAGATCGCCGACCTGATCCTCTGGAGTGTCGGCGCACGTTCTGTAGCTTCCACGCCTTGCCGGCAGGAACTGCAGGGTCTGCAGAAACGCTTTTCGGAAACTCCTCTGGTACTGCTCGCAGACCAAGATGACCCGGGTGACGTGGCGGAAGCCTTGCGGCTTGGGATCCGGGGTTATGTGCCCACAAGCTCTGATCGGCAGGAAGTTTGGGAGATCTTGCGCTTCGTACGTGCCGGCGGCACCTATGTTCCGGCGAGTGCCCTGACCCATGTCGGGCCTCAGGATGTGGCTCCGACAGCGAGGCCTTGTTCGAAAGCGGTAAAGTCCAGAGTTACGCGCGATCTCACGCCCCGTGAGATGGATGTGATCGAACGGCTTCGGCAGGGAAAGCCAAACAAGATCATCGCCCATGAGCTGCAGATCAGTGAGAGCACGGTGAAGGTTTTCGTCCATCGTATCCTCACCAAGCTCGGCGCCATCAACCGAACCGAGGTCGCCTATCTGTTCCAAGACTGACGGGACCGCCAATCAACGGCTTTCCCTGTGATTGCTGTCCGGCCAGTTTAGCGGTACGGCTACATTATCTGGTACTCATGCTGGACGAGATTTGGTCGCTTTGAAACCAAGGGCTTCAGGGCCAGAGCATTTTCCGACCAAGCGGAACCCAGGCCGCTCCTCCTCCGAGCCACCCGACATGGTTGGATCCTGCGGAGGGAGGGGCTGGTTGTGACCTCATAAGATCGCAAAACGGTCTATTTCATCAAATCCATTGGAGCACCCGGTTCCTTACGCTTTTTATCGGCAGGCTTTTGCACGACAGGCTCATCCCTGCCCATGTGGGCTAAATACCGACCCGGGTTGAAGCGAATGGGCATGGAGACGCGCGCCGCGTAATCCGGCGCGTCATCGGTCAGACCGATGTCGGCGGATGCATCGAGCAGCAGACCCTGGCCCAGGACCGAGGACGCGCCGATGCTCAATGTTGCGGCCATACGATCAGAGCCGGGAACATCCTCGCCATTGACTTCTGCATCACCGATGAAGTCCTGTCGGATGGAAGCACGAAGCGACGTATCTGGACTAGCCGCCAGCACCGTACCTACGGAGACGCCGATTCTATCGCCCCGATCGATATCATTTTCCTCGAACGTTTTTTCGTAAGAGACCGTGCCGAAGAATGCGAGCGGATCCTGGCTCTTGACGAGTGAGAGCGAGCCGATGATTTCATCGCCCCCACCGCCGAGGGCGACACCATTGTCCGCTGTCTTTCCGGTTCCAGAATCCCAACGCACTCTAGCCACGGCGTCCGGCCACCATTTATCTTCCCGGATAAGTGTCTTGGCGAGGCCGACACCGATATCACCGAAGGCAAAGGCGTCCGTGTCGGTCTCTTCGAGCGCATTGAAGCCAATGGTGGTCATGACCGATTGATCGACATAACGGTAGGGGACGTCGACCTCGAGTTGAGCATCCAGTGGTAGGCCGATGCGTGTAGCCAGAGTAGCGACCACCTCGTTCCGTTGCACCACGGTTTCGCCAAAGGCTGGAAAACCGAAAAGATTGACAAGAGTTGGCGCGTCGAACTCCCGGCGAACATAGGCGATGCTCGGTTCGACCTCGATCGAGCCGAAGGGAAGAAGCACGGCGCCTTCGCGTGTGAGTGTGCGCTCCAGCGCGCGATCGAGCGCCTGTTCGTCGATGTCGAATTGGCCAGGTGCTGCTTTGTGCGATGACCGGGGGGGGGGATTTTCAGCGGCAGCACGGACGATTGGCGCTTTTCTGGGAGAGAGGCGCTTCGCCACGGGAGCGGCTTTAAGAGGAGCGGCTTGGCGTACTTGAATTGTGGGTGCCGTTCGGGGTTTGGCAAGTGGAACGGGACTGCTGCTGTTATCGTCAGCATCGCTATCGGGTTTCAGAGCCACAGCTTCCGGTTTTGCAGAGGTGCGTCGACGAGGAGTCCATCCGGTTGAGCGGCGGGCGTTCGATAGCGAAGCTAGCGGTTTGGTGTCCGCTGCTGGCTTCGTTTTTTGCTCAGAATCTGCCTGTTCGTTCCTGGCGCCGAGATTGATGACCAGCCGGCGTCCTTGATGATCGACCTCGCTCCAATAACGGCTATTCGGTGCCAGGCGGAGAATCATCCAGCGCGTCGCCTCACCGCCAACTGCTTCCATACTGCGCAAGCGGCTTGTTTTGCCGGTTCTGGGGTGTTGCAGTGTGAACCGCGCCTGCTGATCGAACCAGATGACAAGCTCATCACCATCAAGCTGCATGGAGTGCAGAACCGGTTTCTTGAAGTCGAGTATTAAACGTTCCTGCCGATCGCTGCGCTCATGGCGGACGATGGCCGCAATCGCGACATCAGGTGCAATCGGTATCATTTCCGGGTCCAGAGACGCCACCTGTATCGAGGTCTGCTTTTTTACGGGCACAAGGGCGGCGTCCGGCTGACTTGCCGGCTCGGCTGCCAGTGTATGGCTGGCAAAAGTCAAGGCAAGTGCTGTCCCTCCGGCAAAGGAAGCAAACTGACGGACACGCGGCGCTGTCTTGTCGGTCTGCCTGAAGAATTCAGGCTCGGCAGGGGCACTCCAAATTTTTCTGATCATGGTCAATGCGTTTCCCAACGTTTTCTTCTGAGTTCCGGGCGGAAAGCCCTTGTCGCATCTTATTTTGGTAACTTGCACATCGCTCCTGGCGTCCGATGTCAAGGAGCATCGAAAAGTAGAGCCAATACTCTAAGCACGTCTCATCAACGCAAGACGCTATGGCCGTGCACTAACGAAACGTAACGAAATCCGAAGTTTGCGGCGCAAGGCGATTGGGCAGGTCTGCGCCATCAGCCCTCGCAACGCGGAATCCGACCCTGCCCAGATTCGGATGATCGAGCCAGGCCTCCTCAAAGGCACTGATCGACATGGTGCGGTTGCCGAAAGCCGGGTCGGCCAGGAGAACACGGTTGCCGCCGACACCTCTAAAGATCACAAAATGCTTATAGCCGTTGAAATCGACCGGGACCATGATCGGTGCCTGTTTCTCGAGATCCGACATCGTCAGCTTGCCCAATCCGATCCCCTGATGGCCACGGCCGTCGACATAGCGCTTCAGATCGAGGAGGGAAAAGCCCTGGCGGAAGCGAAGAAAGTTGGGGTCTTTCAGATATTCCTCGCGCTTCATCAGGCCGCGGGCTATGTCGCGCTCCGATACACCGTCGCCGAGCTGATGGTTCAGGAGCGTGGCCAGAGCAGCGGCGCCGCAACTCAAATCCCACTCTTGGACGACGACGCGATCATGCCTGGTCTCGAGAAGCGACCGCACAGGCTGATCGCCGACGGCCAAGGCAATCGATGCCTGCAGGAAGGCAAGCCCGCCGATTAAGCCAGCGATTACGGGATTTGCCATGCGTGGCCTGGAAAAAAACATACTGATGCGTCTCGATATCTGCCTGCTAACACGGCTAGTGAAATAAGCGCAGTAGTTTGGTTTCAAGGTCCGCAGGCAATCATTGGCTGCTACGGGTGTGCCGCGGACTGAACGTCGCTTGAACGCCATGCCACCTTCATTCGGCGGCATGGCGCCCGATCTCATCTGGGTTCTCCGTCACGCCAAGCGACTGTTATTCGAACGCAACGTGAGGGCATCGATCACGACCGCCATCAGGCAGGATTGACGAGATCGATACCATTGGCATCAGCTGCCTTCGTGGCCGCCATAAGCTGTATCGCCGCCCCCATAGTGGCCGCCGGGATAACCGCCCGTATAGCCAAAGAAGAGGGGGATAGAGATATAAATGTTGTTTTGGTTGTAGTTGTAATTGTCGTTGTCATTATCATTGTAGTTATCGTTGTCGTTATCATTAAAATTGTAAAAATAAGGGTAATATCCATAATGCCCTTTGCCACCGTCATAGCCCCCATGATCGTAATTATCTTCATAGGCGCCCGCAGCGACCTGATCCAGCTGCGTATCGGTGAGTTGCACTGGCTCGGCAAAAGCGGTCGATGCCATGAAGCTAGCAGCAAGGGTCGAAACGAAAAGCGTCTTCATAGAACTCTCCATTATGTCTGCATCAAGCCATTCGATAAGGCTCGGATGATGTAAAATCCATCACAGTGCAGTTTAGGAGAGAATTCTACATTTGTTCGATTGTCATTTGGATGTACGTCCATGATTGAACGCCAGGTCTCAGGGGTGTTTGTCGTCCAAAAGATGTACATCACTTGATCTAACTTATTCATGATTGCCCGGCCGGCCGAGCCAGTGATCGGCTTCGCTTGTGTGATCGGCGCTGAGCGACAGGCCGCGCTCGAGGATCTCGTCGATGAGCGCCGGCAGGCGTTTGAACGTTCGATAGAGCCAGACCAGCCAGACGACCGCGACCACCGCAGCCGCAGCCCTGACCGCCAGCGGGATGTGATTGACCGCACCGGCCGGCAGCGCGACCCAGGCGAGTTGCAGAAGGGTGCACCAGCCGCCGACCAGCGTCGTCAGCGGGATCGCGATAGCATAGCCGCGCAGCAGTTTCTTGGCGGCTTTGGCATCGATGGGGGCAGGGTGGCGTGGCATGATGGTCGTCCGATGGTCGCCCTATCGTTCAGGGGTGATGCCGGGCCGGGCCAGCATGAGCAGGATGATCGCAATACCGGCCGCGGCAAGGATGATGATCATTTTCTGGACAAGACCCGCGTGGGCTGCGGACAGTTCCGCCTCCGCCAGCCTGACGGTAGCCGACCGCTCGGCCTCGACCATGCGCGCCTGGCTTTCCGCAACGGCCGCATCACGCCAGAGCGTGCCGATGACCACGGCACTGCCCGCAAGGATCGTGACCGCCAGCAGCACCAGAATCGCGATGTCCCGCAGAATCTTTGCCCGCTGAACCTGCGCATCGGCAGGCGTCCCGCGTCTTGGGCCATTATGGCGTCGGGCGGAGGACAAGCCGAAAGCGGCGAGGCTCGGGCGAAGCGGCTCGATCGTGACCGAACCGTCGAAACGCTTGATCGGTAAGCTTTGCCTGGACATATCCAATACTCCCAAGTTCTCGGCGCGACCACGTCTCAGCCGGCATCGCCGGATCAGATAAAGAACCGAGCCAATCGAACAAACAAAAAGGCAATGGCGACCACGGCGATCGCCCAACTGAGCATGCCCGCCATGGAACTCACGACGGATGCGAACAACCGCCCGGCGGCACGGAAGAGGTAAAGAAGGGCTACGACCGCAACACTGATCAGAAAAAGATCCCCGAGCAGCGCCAGCGCCGAATAATCCAAAAAACCAACCGCATACCTCATCCCCCGACCCTCCGGTGGTTGACGTGGTAAGCCGAACTGCGTTCACGAGTATGAAAAGCAGTTCAGCGGCTTTTCTCCGATGAGGTTACGATTCTTCTAAACTATTGTAAATAAACAATTTTATAATTTTTGGCTTAGTGGAAACAGATATGGACAGGCATGCCAATTTAGTATTCGTTCATGATGAAAGCGCTATATCGTGTGTAGTCAATACGCAGACTACAAAGCATACGAGACACATCAGCCTTTAGATTTGACTAGATCGGCGCGAAGTCTATTAAAGTTTCCAGTACTTAACCAGGTAGCTAAATTGCCCCGGCTGGTTAGATCGCCGGGCAGGTGGTGCCGCGTGCCTCGAAGGTGCCGTCGAGAAGGAAGGGGGGATGCTTGCATGCAGTTGATACAGAGCATGCTTAGCTATCGACAAGTGATGTGTGCCGAAAAGGAGTAATCCATCATTGTTATGCTCCCCGCAGCAACTTTACCAGAGAAAAGTTGTAATAATCTTGGGTCAATCTCTTACTTGTTTTATGCTTAGAGTGTATCGTATGTATCGTCAAAATTCAATACAAACGTTAAAATGCGACTTGCACGCTGTATTGCCTATGATAAACTATTGTATGCTAGGTATTCGTTTGGTTGTATTTTGTCAGGCGCGTCGGCAATGAAAAAAATATTCGACTGCTGTCACGAACAATAGTTTGAGTTGCCACCATCGACAGAAGATTGAATGGCAGGATAGATGGGTAGGCGTATCCACGATCGACGTACAGATCATTCGACCGCAGACGAGGTCGCCGAGGTCGAGCGCCATCTCTGGGAATTCGCCAAGCGACCCGATCCTCCAGGGGTGCCCGAAGCCAAGCTCAGGCCGGGTGCTTTTCTCTACCGCGTCCATCGTGTCTGGCATTCGCTCGGCCGGGGATCGGGCATCGCATCCCACAGCTTCAGGGCGCTGCGTGACGAGCTGCTGCAAAGAGATCCACCAGTAAGAAACCTTCAACCGAAGCTCTATGGCACCGCACCGTTGTCGCAGGCGGACGCGAGCAGTCTGATCGACGTGATGCTGGAGACGTGGCATGTTGCGAGGCAGAAGGGTGCGGGATGGGAGGCAACGGCTTTGCCTCTGCAGACAGAGATCCAGGAGAAGCCAGCCGACGCTAACGACCTGGATGCTATTCGAGAAAATCTGCTGCACACACTCTTTAAAGGCGAAGACACATTGCTCCTCGAAGAGCCGGTGGGAGTGCCGCCTGAGATTTTTTTTGAGGAACGCGGACGATCATCCCTAGCTCTTATCATACCGACGAAAGGTGAGACAGCGGCACACCTATCCCCCTCGAACACATATGGAGGGTTTTCAAATCTAGTGGGGCAGTTTTTCGAAGCTGCCGCTCAACGTTACGCCGAAGGTCAATCCCTACCATTACTAATTTGGGTGTTGCGGCTTAGGGGGATCCGTGAGACTTCGGAGTTTCATCAGGCCTTTCATTCGCTGGCGGCATATTCGGCGTGCCTGACAAACTGGTATTTTCGGCTCAGCAGGAAACGTGGTGCCGAGCGAAAAAGAGCTCAGGATATTTGGGATATGATCATAAGACATGGCGCTTTCGCTGTTCATGGATTGCCTAAATGGGTGACAGGCGTCGATCCTCGTGGAGGAGCAATCGATGAAGATCTTATCGATGTCGAGCCTAGTTACTTTTTGCCTACATCATTGCCGATTGTCCTAAATAATCATCGACTGGTTCGCAGGCATCGTGACCAGAATTTTGGCCTCAATGTCAGTATCGAGCCAGATTCGGAAAGCGCGCGCCCAAAGGGCGGGAGGCTAAACTATTGGTTGTTTCCTGATCGACCTGGAGGTGATCACGAGGAAACTGCAGACACTACCGGCTTGCCGGTGTTCAATGCAGAAACTTCTCCGGGCCCTGATTATGACCTCGCATATGGTGCTATTTACGAAGCCGTTATGTTTCATCTTCGTTTTTCCGACGATGATCGATCACGCCTCAGCTTTAACACTTTATTAGAGATGGGGTGGCATGTTCTCTCAATAATGGAGTTTCAGAAGATTTTGCTTGTATCGAGTGATTTGGATAAAGATTCATTTTAGTGTGTAGTATCTACGGAGTATTTCACGGATTACTTTAGAGTTTTTATCAGTTTATCTATTAACGCCTTTGTTTGTAATCTTTATGCTGTGTACGAATGCAGTTCAGTTTGTCAGCATGCAGCTATCCGCAGATAGTTTGCATTCTAAGCGAGGAGTCGTGCTGTGGGTATGAGCGCTGTCAATGCTTTTCTTCATCAGCTCACTGAACTTCCTGAGCGTGACCTTCTTACGTTGGTGTTGTCTGGAGGCTGTAACTTAAAATGTAGCTGGTGTGCTGTAAATGCGAGGCGCGAACGTTTCGAAAATACGGCGATTATTCAAACTTCGAACTATAGCGAACTGATTTCTGGTTTAGTCGCGGAAAAGTTAATCTGCGGCGTTGCCATCGTAGGCGATGAACCAACACTTGATGAGGCTTGGCCGGTCGCGCGAGACATTCTCGATTGTGCCGATCAACACCAACTCCCGAGTGCGCTCGTCACCAATGGGACGAAAATGGCGGAACGTAGCCGGGAGTTGGCGAGCAGGAACAATCAGGTGCTGATCAGTCTCGATGGGACGCGTGAATATCATGATGCTACTCGACGGGTACCGGGTGCTTATGATGTGTTGATTCAGGGGTTTGAAGCAGCTTCGGAGCTGCCGGAACTTCGTGATCGGATTACCGTCAGCAGTGTGGTTCAGCCGGACAAGTACGAGTATCTCGATGGCATCCCGGAGGTGCTGGCTCGCTATGGCATCAAGCGCTGGGCGTTGGCGCCGTTGATCCAGTTTCGGCGGACCAAGCCTGGGCGGCTGCATCCGCGGTTGTTTCCCGCGATCTACCGGGAATTGCCGCGGCTGATCGAGATTGGTGAGAAGGCCGGTATCCAGGTCATGATCGACGATGGGCTCAGCATGCTGCTGCAGGCGGACCGGGAGGGGCAGCTTGCCGATGCGCCGGTCGAGCGGCCGGCGACGTCCGATATTCGCGTCCTGCGCATGCGCCCGGACGGGTTGACGGTTCGCTATAACGACCTGCTCGACACCGACACATCCCGTGGTCTTCGTTGGGATGGAGTCGAATCGCCGGCGGCGTTCTACAAACGCCTTTACGCAGCCAATCCCGACACCGCCGCCGCCTAGAGGGGGAGGCAGCGGCCTCCACCGGTTCCTATTAGTATTGGTGGTGGCATGGACTGTCGGGCATAGTCGTTCCATGCCGCTCAAGACCGTCATCCGTAGCGCCAGTGTCGCTGATGCACCTTCAATCCAGGCCATTTATGCGCCTTATGTGGAATGGACCATCATTTCGTTCGAGGAAGTGCCGCCTTCCGTCGAGGAGATGGCGCTCCGTATTGCTGCCTGCCTTGAGGCGTATCCCTATCTGGTTGCGGAGCGGGAAGGACGGGTCGTCGGCTTTGCTTACGGGGGACGGCACCGCACCCGCCCTGCCTATCGCTGGTCGGTCGATGTCAGCATCTATGTGGCCGAACATGAACGGCGCTCAGGGATCGGCCGCGCGCTCTATGATGATCTTCTCTCGAAGCTGGCGGATCAGGGCTATCACGCAGCGTTCGCCGGCATCGGCCTGCCCAATCCCGCCAGCATCGCCTTGCACGAGGCCTTGGGCTTCGAGCCCGTCGGCGTCTATCGCGAGGTCGGCTTCAAATTCGGCCGATGGCATGACGTTGGCTGGTGGCAGCGTCTCTTGATGTGAACTGGTCCAATGCCGTCATCGGCCCTCAGGCAGCGCGATCCATCCGGCAAAAACAGGACGCCGTGATCGGGATGTCGGCCCTTGCTGACGCCAGATCGAGGCGCTGCTTGATCAGCTTGATTTCGATCTTCTCGCCGCGTCGTTTTAAACATTCATGCAGGCCATGCAGGCTCCAGGGATTGTCCGGATGCTGTGAGGCGCGGCTGAGCTTGCCGTCCAGGCCGAGATCGGCGCGGTAGACGGCTTCGGCTTCCTCGATCTCCCCCTGCTCCAGCAACAGAGCGCCGAGCGCATGGCGCGTCGGCTGCATCCAGCCCCACGGCTCATCATAGGGCAAAGCGTCATCCAGCGCGACCGAGCGGCGGAGATGAGCGAAGGCGGTGTCGTAATTCGCCTTTCGATACTCCAACTCGCCGTCAAACATCGCTTCGCCGATGGCTAGAAGATCGGGAACGATGTTGTTGTGCACCCGCCTCGTGTCGGGAACCCGTGCCTTGGCGGCCTGGAACGCTTTCCGCGCAGCTTCGGCTTCCTCGATGTTGCCCAGAACCGCATGGGCAACGCCTTTGGCGTAGTGCGTCAAAGCTGTGGTGCAGCGGTAGAGATCGGCGTCGGCTGGCATCGGCTGCTCGATGATCTCCTGCCACCGGCCAAAGCGCACCAGCACATGCTGCTTCATCGAAAGATAGCCCTCCAGATGGTCCGCCATCGGCGGGGACTCGATCCGAAGAAGCGCTTCTGGCATCGTCTCGATCAGCTCCTCGGCAGCACTGATCGCGGGCGCGTATTGACCGAGAAACATCGCACCGTAGATGGCGAAATGATAATTGTGGATGCGGTAGGCCGAATAGAAATTCATCGGTCCTTGGCGTTCCAGGAATTTCCGATCAGCCTCGATCGCCTTCTGATTCCAATGGACGACATCGGCATAGTGGCCGCATTGCACGTCGAGATGGGTCGGCATATGGATCAGATGGCCGGAATCGGGCACCAGCTCACGTAGACGGTCACCGGCCCGAAGGGCACGCTCGGGAAATGGCGACATCTCCATCAAATGGACATAGAGATGGAGAAGCCCCGGATGATCCCAGGCCGCCGTCATGTCCGAGAAGGCGCCCTCGAGCACAGCTTGGGCCTCGGCGGTGCCGGCGCCTTTTGCAACGTCGCCGGTTGCCAGGTCCCACATCTTCCAGGGCGTGAGGTTCATGATCGCTTCGGCGAAGAAGGCCCGGACATTCAGGTCGCCCGGATGTTGAGCGTAGACTTCGCGCATGGCATCGGCAAAGGCACGGTCCCAGCTGCATTGATCCTCGATCGGTTCGCGCGCCTGGTAGCGTGATGGCAGGGCCTCGACCAGCGCTCGCTCGACCGGCGTCAGCTTTTCTTTCAGGGCTAGGGCTGCGTGGCTTTCATCGAAGGCACGTGCCAGCGCCTGCTCTTTGGCGGCGGGATCGAAAAGGATCCAGGGCCGATTGTAGTTCGGCCCAATGGCATAAGCGATGCCGAAGTGGGCGAGCGCACAGTCCGGATCATGCTGGAGCGCCTTTTCGAAACAGGCAATCGCTTCGTCATGGTTGTAGCCGAAGCACCAGATGATACCCCGGTCGAACCAGCGCTGTGCCTCGGTACTCGAGGTGGAAATCGGCCAGGTGAAGGAGCCAAGCGCATAATAGTCTGCCATGACGCGCCTCAATGCATGAAGGTTTCGTCGGTTGGATAAGACCCGTACATTAAGGCAACAGGACACAGATCAGAGATGAAGACAAGGCGCCGCTTCCGCCATGATCCAATCGCGGAACGCTTTGAGGGCAGGGGTGCCGAGCGATCCTTTTGGATAGACGAGAAAATAGCCGTAGCTATCCAAAGCCACGGGCGAGGCCCGAACCAGCCTGCCCGTCTCGATTTCGGCAGCAACCAACGCGTCGTTCAGCGCTACGCCCTGCCCGTCGATCACCGCCTGAACACGCACATTCGGATCAGGAATGACGAGACCGTCGCGAGGCGATCGATAGGGTAGGTTGGCTGCCTCATGCCAATCCTGCCAGGCGTTGCTGTCGTCGCGATCGTGAAGCAGGGGTAAGCCGGTGAGCAGCCCGCCACTCTGCCGCTCGTCGAGCCGTTCAGCAAGAGCGATGCCCGCTGTCGGAAAGGCCGGGCAGGCGAACAGCTGTTCAACGTCAAGATCGGTCCAGTCCCCGTTGCCCCAACGGATGGCCATGTCGATATTATGAGTGCGAAGGTCGAGCAGATCCACCAGCGGCTGCAGGCGAAGGCTGATGCGGGGATGATCGGCGGTAAACCGCATAAGCCTCGGCGAGAGCCATCTCGAGGCAAAATAGGTCGACATGCCCACGGTAATCCGCCCAGGCGCCGCTTCGCGAAGCTCGGTGATCTCACGTTCCAGATCGCGAAACGCTACCTGTGAAGCATGCCAAAGCCGCTTGCCCTTCTCGGTGAGCGTGATCGCACGGTGCTGCCGGAGAAACAGCGGAAAGCCGAGATCCTGCTCCAATCGGCTGATCTGGTAGCTCACCGCTCCCTTGGTGACATTCAATTCCGCCGCTGCTGCGGTGAACGATAGGTGGCGAGCGACCACGTCGAACAGGCGGAGGCTATCATAGGATCGAAAGCGCATTTCTATTGTTTAATAATATTGAACGATAAGAGCAAATCTTTTGGTTTGCATCACTCGATGATTACGCGCTCTGATGTTTAGATAGTTGATGTTCTGAAGAGGTGTTGATGATTCTTCAGAATCACCGATCGTCAGCTGTTGATTAAAATAACTGATCCAGGAAAACGCCTATGCTTGCAGCTGATTCCGATCTTACAACCGCCCTGCCGAGACGTGGCCGCACGGGTGGTCGTGCCGGTCGGACTGCGCGTCGGTCAGCGTCGGTCGCTGCGGCCGGACCTGATCTCTTTAGACGCAGGATTCCCACCTACGAGCTGCTGAACGACGAAGAGCTGCAAAAGCTCGAGAATCATGCCGAGTGGATCCTGAAGGAAATTGGCATCGAGTTTCCAGGCGACGAAGAGCCGCTCAAGCTCTTCAAAGCGGCAGGGGCCACGGTCACCGGCACAAGGGTACGGTTCGATCATGGGCTTGCGACACATTTATGCGCGACGGCGCCTACGACGTTTCGGATGGAGGGGCGTTGTCCGGCCTCCTCGATCACTTTCGGCGGCGATCATATCGTGCTGATGCCCGCCTACGGCCCGCCCTTCGTCAGCGATCTCGCGGGCGGACGCCGCTATGCGACGATCGAGGATTTCTCCAATTTCGTGAAGCTCGCCTATGCCTCGCCCTGGCTCAATCATTCCGGCGGAACGGTGTGCGAGCCAGTCGATCTGCCGGTCAACAAGCGCCATCTGGACATGGTCTACGCTCATCTTCGGTATTCGACCAAGCCGTTCATGGGCTCGGTAACCGCACCTGAGCGGGCCGAGGACTCGATCGCCATGGCGAAGCTCGTTTTCGGGGAAGCCTATCTGGATCGGCATTGCGTGATACAGGGCAACATCAACGTCAACTCGCCGCTGGTATATGATCATATCATGACCGGCGCGCTAAAAGCCTACGCGCGAGCAAATCAGAGCGTGGTGATCTCGCCGTTCATTCTGGGCGGTGCCATGGGGCCGGTTACGCAGCCGGCCCTTCTTGCCCAGGCCCATGCCGAGGCCATGGCTGGGATTGCGCTCAGTCAACTTGTCCGCAAGGGCGCGCCTGTCGTCTACGGCAATTTTCTGACGACCATGAACTTGAAGACCGGGGCGCCGACCTTCGGCACACCGGAGGCCAATCTTTCTACTTTCGCGATTGCCCAGCTCTGCCGGCGGCTCGGCTTGCCGCTTCGATGCGGCGGTCATCTCACCGCTTCCAAGGTGACGGACGGTCAGGCGTTGCAGGAGTCCGTGGCCAGCATGATGGCAGGCGTGATGGCTGGCTCGAATTTTGTCTTCCATGCGGCTGGCTGGTTGGAAGGCGGTCTCACCATGGGTTACGAGAAATTCGCAGCCGACCTCGATCATTGCGGCATGATGCTCAAGATGCTGGCGGGGTTGAGCATCGACGCCGACAGCCTTGCGGCCGACGCTTACCTGGAGGCGGGGCCAGGCGGCAACTATCTTGGTACGGCCCACACGCTTGCCCATTTCGAGGCGGCCAACTACCTCTCCGATCTTGCGGACACCTCGTCCTTCGAGCAATGGGCGGAGGAAGGCAGCCTCGATCTGGAGCGAAGGAGCCACCGGCGCTGGCAGGCAATGCTGGCCGATTACCAGGCACCGCCCCTTGATCCCGCGATCGACGAGGCGCTTGTGGATTTCATGGCGCGGAAGAAAGCGTCCATGCCCGATCAATGGCACTAAAGATCGACAACCAGGGAGATTGATGATGACCAAAGCCAAATGCATCCGACTGCCGACCGGCGGTGTTATTTCGGGACTTGAGCCGACCGATTACATTCCCCTCGATACGGTACAATCCGGCGAGCCGAAGGAGCGTGGGAAGAGCTTCTATGCCGACCAGACCGGCCAGCTCGATGCCGGTGTTTGGGAATGCGAGCCGAACAGGCATGTGATCGAAGCAGCACCCTATGATGAGTTCGTCTATCTGCTCCAGGGCCGTATCGACGTGATCGACAGCGACGGCGGCGTCGAAACCTACCAGGCGGGCGACAGCTTCATGATGCCACGCGGCTGCCGCTGCACTTGGGATGTCAAGGAGCCGGTGCGCAAGCTTTATGTGGTGCTCACTGCAGAGGCTTATCAGGCAACATAGGGGCAGCTGCGTCCACCATTGTGAGGGACCAATCTGCGGCTTGCTGAGCGTGGTGGCGCGGCCTGGCGATCATGACTTGAAGCTCGATGATGCCAAGCGTCTCCGGGGATGTTGGCGCTTGGCATCACGCAGGCTGGAAAGCGTCCTGCCACTCGTCTATGGTACCGCTTTCCGACGGTTTCAGACATTGGTGATCCCATGGCCGAGCCTGCTTTAGCGGACCTATCGTCGTCCGAAAAACCCCGACTTTTGCTGATCGACGGCTCAGGCTATATCTTCCGTGCCTTCTTTGCGCTGCCGTCCTTGACCGACAAGATCGGCACCCCAGTCGGTGCTGTCTTCGGCTTTTGCAACATGCTGTTCAAGCTCGCCCAGGACCGGCCTGGCGAGCAGATGATCGTCGTATTCGACAAGGGCTCCCACAGCTTTCGCAACGATATGTACGCCGAGTACAAGGCGAACCGTGACGAGACGCCGGAGGACCTGGTTCCGCAGTTCCCCTTGGTCCGGGAGGCGGCAACCGCCTTCGGGGTGCCGGTGGTCGAGCTGGAAGGTTACGAGGCTGACGACATCATCGCGACCTACGCCCGCCAAGCCGCTGCCGACGGACGACCCGTGACCGTTGTGTCGTCTGACAAAGACCTGATGCAGTTGGTCGGCAACGGCATCGAGATGTATGATCCGATGAAAGCTAAGGAGATCGGACGGGACGAAGTCATTGCGAAATTTGGCGTCGGCCCGGAGAAGGTTCGTGACGTGCTGGCTTTGGCTGGCGACACCTCGGACAATGTGCCAGGTGTTCCCGGCATCGGCGTCAAGACTGCAGCACTGCTCCTCGACGAGTTCGGCGATCTGGAGCATCTGCTGGCTGGCGCCGAGACCATCAAGCAAAAAAAACGCCGGGAAAACCTGATCGAATTTGCCGATCTCGCGCGCATCTCGCAAAAGCTGGTGACCCTTTGCGAAGAGACGCCGGTTCCGAAAAAGCTCGACGAGATCGACACCGTCGATGTCGACTATGCCAAACTTCTCGAGTTTGCCCGCAACTATAATTTCAACACCTTGAGCAAGCGCTTGGAGGCCCTTGTGGCCGGGGTCGGGACGTCTGCTGGTGGTGACTCAAGTGAAACCAGTGCCGATGGCACTTACACAACTATTACCGAACTTGCCGTGCTGGATGAGTGGCTGGCGCGGGCCAAAGCCAAGGGCATTCTTGCGATCGATACCGAGACCACCTCTTTGGATGTCATGAAGGCCGAACTGGTGGGGGTATGCCTTGCGGTCGAGCCGGGCGAGGGGGCTTACGTGCCGATTGGGCATAAAGACGATTTCGGGCAGCTTGTGGCGGGTCAGCTCGACCATGACAGCGTCATCAGAAAACTTCGTCCGTTCCTCGTCGACCCCTCGATCCTGAAGGTCGGCCATCATCTGAAATACGACCTCGGCATTCTTGCCCGCGCCGGCCTCGATCTTCGGCCCTATGACGACACACTAATGCTTTCCTATGTGGTCGACGGCACCCAGCATGGCCATGGCATGGACGAGTTAGCGGAACTGCATGTCGGGCACCAGACCATCCATTTCGAGGATCTCTGCGGCAAGGGCAAAAACCAGATTACCTTCGATCGCGTGCCGATCGAGAAAGCCAGCACCTATGCCGCCGAAGATGCCGACATCACCCTTCGTCTGCATCAACTCCTGAAACAGCGTCTGATCGAAGCGCGCCGGACCACGGTGTACGAAACCCTGGAAAGACCGCTGGTCGCGGTGCTCGACAAGATGGAACGCCGAGGCATCAAGGTGGATCGTGCCACGCTGCAGCGTTTGTCCAGCGATTTCACCAAGCGGATGAAAGAACTGGAAGCGACGGCTCATCAACAGGCGGGGCACGAATTTAACCTCGGATCTCCGAAGCAGTTGGGTGAAGTTCTGTTCGAGGAGCTGGGGATCCAGGGAGCCAAGAAAACCAAGTCCGGCGGTCATCAGACGGGAGCCGAGGTGCTCGAAGCACTGGCCGCCCAAGGGCATGAACTGCCGGCGACCGTGCTCGCCTGGCGCCAGCTCCAGAAGCTGACCGGTACCTATACAGATGCGCTGGCCCAGCAGATCAACGAGGAAGACGGGCGGATCCATACATCCTATGCCATGGCCGTTACATCCACGGGCAGGCTGTCCTCGAACGATCCTAACCTGCAAAACATCCCGATTCGCACCGAAGAAGGCCGGAAGATTCGAAAGGCGTTCATCGCCGAGCCTGGGCATGTGCTGATGTCGGCGGACTACTCGCAAATCGAGCTTCGGGTTCTCGCCGACATCGCCGATATCGAGGCGCTGAAGGAGGCGTTCGCGGCTGGGGCGGATATCCACGCTACGACCGCCTCTCAGATGTTCGGCGTCCCGCTCGACAAGATGGATGGCGAACTTCGCCGCCGTGCCAAGACCATCAATTTCGGCATCATCTACGGCATCGGTCCCTACGGCCTGTCTCAGCGGCTCGGCATTTCATACGAGGATGCGAAGAACTATATAGCCGCCTATTTCGAACAATATCCGGGGATCAAGGATTATATGGACAAAGCGAAGGCGGATGCGAAAAGCAGCGGCTTCGTCAAGACGCTATTCGGCCGCGTCTGTCATACGCCCGAGATCAAGAGCAGCAATCCGGGAAGGCGAAGCTATGCCGAACGCGCGGCCATCAACGCGCCGATCCAGGGCACTGCTGCCGATATTATGAAACGTGCCATGATCCAGGTGGACCGAGCATTGGACAGCTCAAGCCTCGGCGCGAAAATGTTGCTTCAGGTTCATGACGAATTGGTGTTCGAGGTGCCCGAAGGTGAAATCGAGCCGACGTCCGACCTGATCAGGCAGACCATGGAAAATGCAGCTCACCTCTCGGTTCCCCTCATTGTCGATGTGGGCACAGGGATCGACTGGGACGCTGCGCATTAGTGATGTGACCACGGCATTGGGCTCATACCCGGTTTAGAAACTAGGCATGAAGCAAATGATGTGATTGCATCACTATCCGGCTCCCATTGTCGGCTTCAGGCGTTTTGCGACATCGCTAGGGTATTTCGAGCGTAGCGCTTGCCATTGCGCTCGCTGTTTTTCGCGGCCGAGCCGGTGCGTGATGATGGTCCAGTGCTGGGCTACCTCGCCCAGTGCGGTCGCTGCATCCTTTCGCCCTTCCTGAACGGCCATGATTCCGTCGCTCAACGTGCCGAAATACTCGCCATGCCCATCGAGATAGAGATCCGGAATGGCGCCGCGCATGCTGGTTTCATGGACTGACAGGAAGGGTTTTGAATAGGCCTTGATGATCCCCTCATCCTGATAATGTTCCGGGCGGTGGGGGTCGAAATAGCCATTGGGATCGCGGACCGACTGGGTGGACTGTCCTGGGCTGCTGGCGAACAGCGCGAAAAGATAGGCGATCTCTGGCTCGGCGCTCTGATTTGTGACGACATAGTTCCAGCCCCAATTGAAATAGGGTGTCGTCAGCTTCTTGCCGTCGATGAGGCCGCCCGGTGTGACGCCGAAGGCAAGCTTGCCCCGAACCTTGGAAGTAGGGCCGTTCAGATGTTTTTGAGTGCCGCCCCAGCCGATGTTGCAGTAAATGTTCCCTTTGGCGTAAGCCTTCCAGTTGTCGAACAGGCCGGCACGTTGCGATTCGGGATAAAGGAACTGGGAGGCGGCGATAAGCTCCTCCAAAGCGAGCACACCGGCTTCGCCGTCGATCAGTGGGTTCATGTCATCATCGAATGGCCAGGAACCGTGGGCATGGAAGCGGATCCACCATTCCCAGTCGACATAGGTCGGCGTGCGGAAGAGAGCCCCGCCGAAGCGGTTCTTCTCGGGCTTGTGGAAAAAGGCCATTTGCCGATCAAGCTCCGGCCAGGTTTCCGGGATGTCCAGTGGCTCACCGAACTGATCCGCATAGCGTTTTTGATTGTCCTCATCCTCAAGCCACGGTTTGTTGTAGAACATCAAATAGGCGTCGCCATCGGCCTGAAAGCCGTAGAGCCGCCCGTCATAGCTGTCGCCGACGGTGTAGAGAGAGTGCTTGCGCAACGTCTGCGGTTCGTAAGCAGCAGCGAAAGCGCCGATATCGAACAAAACGCCAGCCTCTGCCAGTTCCGGAATACCGAAGGTTGCCGGCAGGGCAAGGTCGTAACCTTCGTCGCCGCTCATCTGGTCCAGCATGAGCTTGGTGTTGACGTCATCGACGGCCGTGACGATCAGCTCGACGTCGATCCCGCTCATTTCCTTGAAGGCAGCGATCACCGGCTCGACGTTGCCTTGCGATCCGTTGGGGGCCAGCAAGCGTAACCGAGCCTCACGGCCAGCCGCCAATTCCGCCGCTTGTTCAGCCGCACGCCGATCCAAACCGTCCAAGGAAAGTCTGGCTGCTGCGGTCAGTGGGAAAAATGCGAGACCGCCGACCGCACCCAAGGCTCCCGCCAGCGTCCGTCGACGGCTGAACCCCAAGTCCTGCGCCTCATGAATCCCAGCCATCGTCTCTTTGTCCAGTTATGATAGGATATTTTTGATAGAATTATATTAGCTATTATTCTACTTGTAATACAAGTTTCATTCTTGACCGAAAGCGGCAAAACGTGTTTCCAACGTCGAGTATCAAGCGGCTTCAATTCGCCTTCATTGCTATGGCCGGACTGACACTGCTGGCATTATTCGTCGGCTGCATAACCTTTTTCGTTAGCCATAGAGCGCAAAAACAGTTTCTCGACGAGACGACACCGCTACTGGTCAATATTGAAAAGCTATCAAAGGTCGCCATTCGCCTCTCTTCAACCTCCCGGCAATTGGAGACGATCAATACCCAGTCCCGCTTAACCCACGCCTTGGCTCGTCATCAACACCAAAGTCAAGCCATGCAAAGAGGCCTTCTCGATCTCGCTAAGCATGGTCTCCAGAAAGAAAACGTCGAGGAATTGAATGACGTTGTGCGCAAACTGATTGCTCATGAGGCCTCCTATCAGGAGGTGCTCAGCACCAAGATCGAAGCAACAAAGAACCTGACTAGTCTTCGACGTGAGTTTAGTGAAGAAGGGCAGCTGCTGCAGGACCGCCTCGTACCTCTTGTGCTCGAAGCCTCGCTGGTCTTGATCGACGTTGTGCAGAGACCAGGAGAACTTGATAGTGTTGAGCAAGACAAGCTGGCCGAGACGCTGAGCGAAGTCCAGCTGCTTACGGATATCAGCTTCGCGACGGAACGGTTTCTTCATGTGGTCGGACGAGGCGGTGCCGAGCGTTCGCTGTCCTCAGCGCGTACATCGCGCGAAGCACTTGCACCGGAGTTTCGCCGGCTGACGCAGTTGGTCTTGAAACTTCGCGATCAGGAAAAGCGGCAGGCCATAGCAGCGTCGTTGCCGACATTTAACGAGAAGGGGTTGGGTGCCGGCGGTGTCGCAGATCAATGGGAAAAACTTGGTGCCGCAGGTGAACGGCTAGACGACCTGAACCGGCAACGGACCGCGCTGCTGACAGGGATGACCGATCTGATCGACGCAATCGTTGTCGATGCCCGACAGCGTTTCTTCAGAGATGCCGAAGCTTCGCAGCGCAGCAGTGTCATTGCCGTTTCCACCCTCGCCGTGCTCTCTATCGTTGCATTTCTTGCCGTCGTCTGGATTGGGTGGCGGTTGATCAGTCGAGACATTGCGCATCGCCTCGAACGTCTCGCGACATCCACCATTTCCTTGGCGGACGGCGATCTTGATGTCGCCATCGATCAAACTGGTGGTGATGAACTGGCCGACATGGCACGGGCGACCGAGATTTTCCGTAGGACCGCCCTTGAGCTGCGCCGGACCGAAGGCGAGCTTGCTGAGCGGCTTGTTGAAGTCGAACGAACGAATGAGAAACTGATCCGGGTCAATGATGCCCTCGACATCGCCAATGCCGGGCTGGCCGAGAGCGAACTCCGTTATGAGCTCGCGGTGAATGGATCATTCGTCGGTATCTGGGACTTCGATGTCACGACCAAGGCGTTGTTCTGGTCTGATCGCTATAAGGAGATCGTCGGCGTCTCCGATGCTTCCGGACAACGTGACTTCGATACCTTTCGGACGAGATTGCACCCAGATGATCAGGGTTGGGTTGCAAAAAGGTTTCAGGACCATCTGACCAGCGGCGCTCCCTACGACGTCGAGTATCGTCACCGCCACGACGAAGGTCACTATGTCTGGATTCATGCCCGTGGTCAGGCGATTTGGGATAAAGATGGCAAGGCGACCCGCATGGCGGGTTCGATCGATGATATCTCCGATCGTAAAGCGGCGGAGATCAAGCTCGCCGACTATGCAAAGGAACTCGAGCGCAGCAATCGGGAGCTGGATCAGTTCGCCTATATTGCGTCCCATGATCTGAAAGAGCCGCTGCGCGCCATGTACAATCACGCGAGCTTCCTCCTTGAAGACTACCAGGACAAGCTCGGCGAAGACGGTGAGAAGCGCCTGAACCGAATGATCAAGCTCAGCCGGCGTATGGAAAAGCTGATCGCGGATCTTCTCTATTTCTCAAGGCTTGGGCGCGGTGACCAGGCGATGGAACAGCTCGATCTCAACAAGGTGATTGCCGGGATCGAAGCCGATCTCGCTGAAATGCTGGCCTCGCAGAACGCCCGGATTTCAATTCCCGAACATTTGCCCTCCGTCAATGGCCACCGCGCTCATATCGCCGCTCTCTTTCAGAACCTGATCAGCAACGCCACGAAATACAACGATGCAGAGGAAAAAATCATCGAGGTTGGCTTGGTGCCGGATGCACGAAACGGCGATTCGACCCAGCGTGAAACATTCTTCGTAAGCGACAACGGTATCGGTATTGAAGAGCAGTTCCAAGACGATGTCTTTCGTCTCTTCAAGCGGCTAAATAGTGAAAAGGCCTATGGCGAGGGCACGGGCGCCGGCCTCACTTTTGTTAAGAAAATAATCGAGAATCACGGCGGCAGGATCTGGCTCGAATCCGAGCCGGGCAAAGGTACGACCTTTTTCTTCACCCTGGAGCGTGTGGCGGAACGGAAGCAAGGCGATGAAAAGCCGGATCGTGCCGCATAGAGATCGATTGTTCAGGTGTTACGTTGCGCTTGCAAATGTATCCGGCCGCGCCATGTTCCAAAATTTGGTGAAGGCCGGATGGTCCACGTCACCGCGCGTAAGCGCGTTCGGTTCCAGCCATTCATATTGACTGGCGGCCGAGCGAACCTCGCGGCTGTTGATACGGATCATCAGATGGTGCGGCGTGAACTCGCTCGGGTGATTTAAACCGCAGGCCTCAACGACTTCCCTCAAGGCACGACGGGTATTGGCATGGAAGTTCGTGACCCGCTTATGTTTCTGATCGACCACGAGTGCTCGGTAGCGGCCCGGATCCTGTGAGGTGACCCCGGTCGGGCATTTGCCGGTATGGCAAGTCTGCGCCTGGATGCAACCGATCGCGAACATGAATGCTCTTGCCATGTTGCAGCCGTCAGCACCGAGTGCGAAAATACGGGCGATATCGAAAGCGCTCACCAGCTTGCCTGACGCGATGATCTTGATCTGATCGCGCAGGCCGAGGCCGATCAGAGCATTGTGGACGAGCATTAAACCTTCCCGAAGCGGCGCTCCTGTGTGATCGGCAAATTCGACAGGCGCTGCGCCCGTGCCGCCTTCCGATCCGTCGATGGTGATGAAATCCGGTGTAATGCCGGTCTCGACCATCGCTTTCGCAATCGCGAAAAACTCCCAAGGATGGCCGACGCAAAGCTTGATGCCCACGGGCTTGCCGCCGGACTTTGTCCGTAGCACATCGACGAAGCCAAGAAGCTCCAAAGGTGTGGAGAATGCGCTGTGTTTGGCTGGGCTTATGCAATCGACGCCTTGAGGAACACCTCTTGCCTCCGCGATAAATTCCGTCACCTTCGAGCCAAGGAGAATGCCGCCATGACCGGGCTTTGCGCCTTGGGAGAGCTTGACTTCAATCATCTTGACCTGATCCGAGGCAGCCTGCTCTGCGAAAACGTCCGGTGCGAAGTTGCCTGCTTCATCTCGGCAGCCGAAATAGCCGCTGCCGATCTGCCAGATCAGATCGCCACCATGCTCTTGGTGAAAACGCGAGATCGAGCCCTCGCCGGTGGTGTGGGCAAAACCGCCGTTTTTAGCGCCTTTGTTCAGCGCCCGAATGGCGTTTGGCGACAGGGCGCCATAGGACATGCCGGAGATGTTCACGACCGAGCTTTGATAGGGCTTTTGACATTGCTGGCCGCCAATGGCGATGCGAAAATCGGAACCATCCAGATGTGACGGCGCCATTGAATGATTGATCCATTCATGACCGATCTGGTGAACATTGAGCAGCGTGCCGAAGGGCCTTAGCCCCTCCATGCCCTTGGCACGTTGGTAGATCAGTGCACGCTGCTCTCGGGAATAGGGCACCTCGTCATGGTCACTTTCCAGAAAATACTGGCGGATTTCCGGCCGGATGCCCTCCAGGAGAAAACGGATTCTGGCAACCAGGGGATAGTTCTTCAAAACAGCACGGCTGTTTTGCGAGAGATCGTAGAGACCGACCGCTGAAGCAAGCAAACCGACGCCGAAAAGCAAGCCGCCCCAGAAAGGCGTCGCGAGGCCCAGCAGGAGACCGAGCGGGACACATGCAATGACAGCGAACAACGGCAGGTAGCGGAGATGCCGCATGCCTGATCTCCCTTTTGATCTTTCGATGGCTCCAGATCTTAAGGGCGGGGCGCTTGGATCGACGCCTCGTCGTTAATTCCCGGATCCTCTTGATGAGGATAGAGGGTTGCGGAGGGATGACAACATAACATTCAATTTCTGGTGCAGGGCGCACATTGTCTTTGGGGCTTGTAAGCATCGGAACCGACAATCTAATCTGTGTTAGGCGTCGACTGGGCGAGAGTGTTGCCGGGGCGCAAGCAAGGCAGGTTGATCTGTCTAAGGAAGCTTCGAAGGTGTTCGCCGGCAAGGACGAAAACAGGGCAGTTGGTGGGTTGCTTGACAGGCAATTCTATTGCGGCGTACCGTGAAACTTCTTTCGTCCAAAAAACAAATGTTCAATCAGCCGACGATGGGTCACGTCCAACGGCGATAATCGAGGGGACATCCAGGGTTGGCGACAGCGGTCGTTGAGGAAGAAAGAAGACAGGGTTCAGCCTTGCTGCCTCGCTGGCTGACCGGCGATCACCCTTTCCCTTGGCTGGCGCCGCTCTTGGCCATGATCGCCTGTTTCGGTCTTTATCCGCTGGTCTATGCGATCTGGCTGACCATGAATCAGCAGAACCGCTTCACCCGCAAGATCGAATTCATCGGCGCGAAAAACTGGCTGAAGGCCTTTGGCGACGAGCGGCTTTGGAATTCGCTGACCGTCACCTTTACCTACACCGTGGTCTGCCTCGTTATCCAAGTCCTGCTTGGGTTAGCGATAGCTCTCCTGTTGGATAGCGAACGGCGGGGTTATGGGCTGCTTAGGGCCTTGATGACGTTGCCTCTGGTCGTGCCTCCGGCGGTGACTGGATTGATGTTTCTCCTGATGGAAGACGCGCAATTCGGTGTGCTTGCTTATTATCTCGGGCTGATCGGGCTCGCCGATCCCAGCAACCCGATCCTCGCCAACCGTTACACCGCCCTTGGCGGAGTCATGCTCGCCGATATCTGGCAGTGGACGCCGTTCATGGTGCTGATCATGCTGGCAGGTCTCCGGGCCCTGCCGAAGGAACCCTTCGAGGCTGCTGCCATTGATGGCGCGACGGCCGTGCAGTCTTTTTGGCATCTCACCTTGCCGATGCTGGGCCGGGTGCTTGCGGTCGCCGTGCTGATAAGGACGATCGATCTCTTTCGGATCTACGATTACATCTATGCGATGACCGCCGGCGGGCCGGGTACGGTGACCGAGACGCTGAGTTTCTATGCCGGCCGCGCCTTCGGTGTCGCCGACTTCTCCTACGCGTCGACGCTTAGCCTGATCACGCTGATCCTGCTCAATCTCACCTGCTTCGTCTTCATCAAGCTAGCCCGGGTGAAGTTCTGATGCCCCATCGCCGCGGACCAGAGATTTTCCGAGACGTTCTGGCCTGGCTCGTGGTGCTGCTGTTCATCTTTCCCTTGTTCTGGTGGGTGCTCGCTTCCTTCAAGCCTTACACGGCGATCTTCAACAACCCGCCGATCTATACCGACTTCACGCCGACCACCGACAACTATGCGATCACCATCCTGGGCAAGTCCCGAATCACCCTGGAGGGCGGTATCGGCGGGCAGACGGGGGGCGCATCGAGCTACTATTCCATTCCTTCGATCGTCGACAGCATGATTGTTGCGGTGGGGTCTACGGTTCTTGCCGTTTTTCTTGCAACACTGGCTGCCTATGGTCTTTCCCGATTCACGTTCAAGGCCAAGGACCATTTCGTGTTCTTCGTGCTTGCTCAACGCATGATGCCGCCGATCGCGGTCGCCATCCCGCTGTTTTTCATCTTCAGGGATATGGGATTGCGCGACACGCATCTGGGCCTGATTCTTGCGCATACCTTGATCAACCTGCCGCTGGCTACGCTCTTGCTGAAGAGCTTCTTCGACGATGTGCCCAAGGAGATGGACGAGAGCGCCATGCTGGACGGGGCCACGCGGTTCGGTATTTTCCGTATGATCGTTCTGCCGCTGGTCAAGGGCGGGATCGCGGCAACAGCCGTCCTTTGCTTCATCTTTTCCTGGACCGAGTTCCTGATCTCGCTGCAGATGACCACCTCGATCCGCACCATCCCGGTCAAGATCACGACTTTCGTAACCTCGACGGGCACGGAGTGGGGGCTGATTACCGCGCTTGGCAGTGCAGCGCTCGTTCCGAGTTTCATCTTTATCATGCTTGTCCAACGCCATCTGGTCCGCGGCCTGACGCTTGGCTCGCTCAAGGAGTGAGGTAGGCGTGCTGAGCGGCCGCGAGCGAGATAACACCAAGCTCAAACAGGGAGGTTTCCATGAGCTTTAGAGACTATGATCGAAAAACCTATATCGCCGACCTGGCTGGAAGGTTCGGCCGGCGCGGCATGACCAAGCGGGATTTCTTGAAGAAGGCCGCCATGGCCGGTGTCGGCTTTTCCGCATTTTCCGCAAGCTTCCTCGGCGGCGTTCGTCCCTTCGGCGGGCTGACCAATCTGGGGACGCCGCTTGCCATGGCGAACACGCCGGACGATGTCGCCGCCTGGCTGAAGGATGTCGGCAAACCCTTTGCCGGCCAGACGATCCGCTATACCTCGGAAGCAACCCCGCCGACCAACGTCGCCTCGGAACTCAAATCCGAATTCGAGGAACTGACCGGCATCAATGTCGAGATCGAGATCGTGCCGCTGGAGCAGGTTCTGCAAAAGGCGACCCTCGATGCTCAGGGACAGCTCGGCACCTATGATCTCTACTATCTCGATCAGGCCTGGGCAGCCTTGTTCTCGCCGGACACCATCAACCCGCGCGAACTCTACGACAGCAAGCCCGAGCTTGCCATGCCCGGCTACGATTGGGACGACTTTTCGCCGCCGCTGGTCGAGGGCATCGCCACTGCCTATGGCAATATGATGGGCGTGCCGTTCGACATCCCGATCGCCATCCTGATGTATCGCAAGGATCTCTACGACAAGCATGGACTCGAGGTGCCGACCACCATGGACGCCTTCATGGAGACCACCAAGGCGCTGCATGAGGCCGAGATCGGCAACGGTATTCACGGCACCACCGGCGAGTTGAAGTCAGGCCACTATTCGCTGGAATGCGATTGGACGATCTGGCTCTGGGCCCATGGCGGCTCGATTTTCAACAAGGACGGCATGTTCTCCGGCCATGATGAGCAGGGCATGGAAGGCCTTCGCTACATGCTCGAGCTGGTGGACTATATGCCGCCTGCGGCCAAGACCTGGACCTGGGACGGCCAGTGGCAGTCCATGGCACAAGGTATTGCCGCGCAGTGCATTTCCTGGGGCGAGTTTTTCCCTGGCCTGGACGGCGGTGACTCGAAAGTTGGCGGCGGCCTTATGGAAGCAGCCATCCCGCCAGAAGAAGCTGCGTTGCGGTTGCCCGAGGATGCCGGCTTCAACGAGATTCCTCACATCGGTCATCAAGGCGGTTCTTCGATCGCACTTTCTAAGTATTCGAAGAACCCGGATGCGGCTTGGCTGTTCATGCAGTGGGTCACCTCCAAGGATGTGGTCGCCAGAAGCTCGACTGTTGGCGGCGGTGCCTCGCCGGTCCGGCTCTCTGCCTTT
The DNA here is from genome assembly GCA_965204405.1 of Geminicoccaceae bacterium. GTDB lineage: Bacteria > Pseudomonadota > Alphaproteobacteria > Geminicoccales > Geminicoccaceae > JANQPX01. The sequence goes on along the minus strand of CBDBEN010000004.1, from coordinate 296,666 downwards.
AAGGACGAGCGCGTGCTCGCCGCTGCCAAGCCCGGCGCCGGCACCACCCGCCACTTCCCGGCGATCGAGTGGACCATCAACAATCGGATGGGCTCCGAGCCGGATATCCCGACCTGGGCCGAGATTGCCAACAACGTCATTCCCGTGCGTCTTGGCGAACTGCTCGCCGGCCAGTTCGACACTCCGGAAGCGGCGATGGAAGTCATCGCCAAGGAAACCGACGAACTAGCCGCCCCCTTCCGCGGCTAGTCGTCGGCGACGACGGGCTAGATTTTCGGAGCTAGCTGACGGGTCGTCAGTCATAACGGGCGAGATTCTTTCCGGAGTCTCGCCCGTTTCCTTTTTGCTGTCGACTAAAGCTTGTGAAGCCTTGCGTGGATGTCACATGTTGCCGGATAAACATCTCGGTAGATCGATTTCCGCATGAGGTAAAAGGCTATGAGTGTGGCGTCCGGCTCGATAAGCCGGCTTGGTTTCGGCGTCATGGCTTCACTGGCTGCCACGACTGATGGGAACCAGCCGGCAGCTGACGCAGCAAGCATCGCGGCCCCCAGGGCTGCCGCCTCCTGAACCTCCGAAAGGGCTATCGGGCGCTCCAGGACCGAGGCCAGGATCTGCATAAGCAGTGTCGAGTTGGTGCCGCCGCCTGCCGCAATCACAGATGTCGCCTTTTCGCCGAGGCTGGACTCCATCGCCTCGGTCGCGAGCGCCTGTTCCAAAGCGATGCCTTCGAGAACGGCACGCAGAAGATGAGCGGGCCTGTGGTCGAGGGAAAAACCCAGGACGGCGCCTCTCGCCGTTTCGTCCCAATGCGGGTTCATCACACCGCTCCAATAGGGCATGACCAGTAGGCCATCGCTTCCAGGCGCGATCGTTCTGGCTTCCTTCTCCAGAGCGACAACCGAGGTTGCTTTGGTGGTCCGAACGACCCAGTCGACAAGTTGCATGCCCGACCTCAGCACGGTTTCCAGCATGAAACCGGCACCAGTTGGCGACGTGAGCGTGCGAAAGGCATCTGCCGTGACGTAGCCCTCGGCATGAGTGCCGCTGACAACGCCTGAGCCCAAGGAGACGTAACCCTTTCCTGCATTGGAAACACCCATGCCGAGGCCCATCGCCTGTCCGTCGCCGGCTCCCGCGACAACGGGTAAGCCTTCGGGAAGCCCGCTAAGATCCGCAGCCGAGCCCATCAGTTGGCCTGCAACTACGCCAGGTTCGACGAGGCTTGGAAGCTGGTCCGGCCGAAGCCCGGCGGCTTTCACCAAATCCTCTTGCCAGTCCTGATTCTTCAAGTTGATCAGCCCCAGCGGATCGGCACTGGCGGTGCTCGTGATCAGCCGGCCGGTGAGGCGATAGATGAGATAGCCGCTCACGTCCACTAGAGCAAAGGCCTCCTTTAGGACGTCAGGCTCATGTTCGGCGAGCCAGGCGCACGCATAAAGGGCCGGCGTCGGGTCAGGGGGTTTGCCGCTGATATCGCGGATCCAGTCACGGCCGAGTTCTCCGGCAAGGCGGGCAACCTGGTCGCGCGCGCGTTCGTCGATCCAGAGTATGGCCGGTCTGATCGCCTGGCCGTCCCGATCGATCAGCGCGAAGGTCTCGCGCTGGTGTGCCAGAGAGATGGCGGCGACTCTGGATGGGTCGATCTTGGCCGTCATCTGCTTAAGGGCTTGAACAAGCGCTTGCCACCAATCTTCGGGATCCTGCTCCACATGGCCTGGGTGCGGGTGGCTTAAAGGGTAGGGCGATCGGGTTTCAACGAGGACTGTTCCATCACTGGTGAAGGCGATCGCCTTGACGGCGGTGGTCGACGCGTCGACCCCGATGACGACATCATTCATGGGAGAGGATCCGGATCGTTCAGGCGGCTGAGGTCATCATCTCGGTATCAAGGTCGTCCAGACGCTGTCGCAGTTGTGTGACAAGCATCGCGTTATCAGGCGCACAGTTCTCATAAGTCAGCGCCTCGCCCGCCTTGATCGTCTGAAGCACCCGCGCACCCTCGGCGAGGCCGATGGGCAGGGCTCGATTTCCCCTGGCATCCTCCCATGTCGCGGCGCTGCCCCGATAGTCGTGCTCGCCGATCTTGCCCAGTCGCTGGTCAGGGACAAGATCGCTCTTGGCGATGGCGACAGCCTCTGCGATGGGGCGGTTCAACGGCACCATATCCGCTGTTCGATGGAGAACGGCGCGCGCAGCCGACAGCGGCACTTCCAGGCTGGTGAGATGATAGGGTCGGAAAATCGTAAAATATGGACCCTTCCCGACCTTCAGATCGATCATGCGTTCCAAAATGCGGGGATGTCTGGTTTCGACAATGCAAAAAACGCCAGGTGCAACACCTTTGCCGATCGAATAGTCGACAACGCCTTTGCCATTCAGGATACCGCCATCTTCCCTGGGACAGAGTACGGCGGCAAGCTGCTCACGTGTCGCTGTCGGTCCATGCATACCTGGCACGTCGGGAACCAGCCCTGTGGCATTGGCGATCGCGACCATCTCGATGGCGGTCTTGGAACCGTCGACGAATTCCACCAGCATGCGGGCGTTCATGTTGCGCTCGGCGGCTTCGGCTTCATAGTCGGCGGGAACAGCATCGGTCTTCAAAGGATTGTTTTTGCCCTTGCCAGCAGCAATCACGTCAAGGCCCAGACTCTCGGCAAAGCCGATGACCTCCATGACGCAGGCCGGCTCGTCGCCGGCGGCACCGGTGTAAACCACGCCAGCCTTCGCGGCTTCGTTTTTAAGTGCTCGTCCGATCGTGATGTCGGCCTCTACGTTCAGCATGACGACATGCTTGCCGTGCCGCATGGCCGCGAGAGCGAACTCGGTTCCAATATTCGGGTTGCCTGTAGCATCGATCACCACATCGATCCTGCCGGCAGCAGCCAGTGCGTTCAGGTCATCGGTTACGGCAATACCATCTGACTCGATGGCGGTATCGATGGCATTTGCTGAGTTCGCTGCGGTAATTTTCCGGCGTTCGTGACCGGCAAGAAGGGCTGCTTCGATCGCGAGTTCGGCTTTGACCTCAGCAATCCCGCCGATCCGTATGCCGCTCATCAGCGACACCTGCACTACGATGTCCGTTCCCATCTGTCCTGCACCCGCAAGGCCTATGGTGATCGGTCCTTGCCTGGCGACGTGCCTTTCCAGTTCCCTCGCCAGATATGAATAGGACATCCCGTTCTCCCCGAGCGCTTAAGCCTTCACCTGATTGGTCGAAAGCTGCATGATCTTTCTCTTCTCTTAAGAGAAGCATATCCGAGCGGTGTCTCCGGGTCGATGGAGCGAAGCTCTCGAGCAGACTAGGCATAGGCTGGTGAAGCACTGCCTTCTGGATCATAGGCTATCTAGATGCTGTTGCACCGGTTTGGTCTCAATTCCAAGGAGCCAAATGCCTATATAAAATTAAAATTAATAATTGAATATCTTGAGGTTAATTTAACTAAAAAGCCTTTGAAAATCTCCTAACCTATTGTTATATTCCAAGTTGCTTTTCTGGCTGCATTCCTATCCCCCATAGTTTTGGCTTGATTTTGTGACTCAAGAAAAAGCGAATAACATTTTGGCATTGCCGTTGCCCATGCCGCGCGGTGGCGGCATCGATCTTCGCTCTGGTCCAAGAGAGATTACAGATGGTTCGATGGCGTCCGATGTCTTCAGGGACATGGCCGACAATGCGCTGCAAGGTATTCTCATTCATCGGGATCAAAAGGCATTATATGTCAACCATGCTTGGGTAGATCTTTTCGGCTACACCTCCGACGAAGTCCTGGCGATGCCGAGCCTACAGCCCTTGTTTCATGAGGCCGATCAAGAGCGCATCTGCCGCTATGCAGTTGAACGCAGGGCAGGTCTCGATGTGCCCAATCGCTACCGCTATCGGATCAAACATCGCAGCGGACGGATCATCTGGGGCGAGGTTTTCGTCCGGACGATCAAATGGGATGGTATTGACGCGTTTCATTGCACCGTCATCGATGTCGATGATCAGGAACGAAAAGCGATAGCGCTCAAGCAGATGCAGGCCTCCATGGAGAGGCAGGTGCGGGAGCGCACTGAGGCCCTTGAGAAATCTAACCGGCAGTTGCATCTCTACGAGGCGATCATCAATCAGATGAGCGATCGTATTTCGGTAATCGGCACCGACTACCGCTTTCGCCTGAGCAACAAGGCAAATCTGGAGTTCCGTCAGCGAAGTTTGGATGAGCTGATCGGTGTTCATTTGCGCGAGACCATTGGCGATACCTTGTTCGAAGACTATGCCGAGCCTTTCTTGGAGAAGTGCTTCGCTGGCGAAGCCGGTCAGGTTTTCGAACACGCAATCGAGCATCCGAATGGCGAACAGCGTTGCCTTGAGGTCAGGGGTGAGCCGTTCAGAGAGCCGGATGGTACGATCAGTGGTGCCATTCTATCCGTACGCGACGTCACCGAAGCCAAACGAACGGAGGAGCAGCTTCGATTATTTGCTTCCGCCGTCGAGCAGGTGAGCGACCGTATTTCGGTCATCGGCACAGATTATCGTTACCGGCTGACCAACAAGGCCAATCTCGACCACTATCAAAAGCCGCCCGAAGCCTTCATAGGGCGACATCTCGCTGATCTTATCGGAAAACCTCACTTTTCAGAGATCAGCAAGCCCGAGCTTGACCGCTGCTTTGCCGGGGAGACCGTCAGGAGCATGCGCGCCAGCAGCGACCAGGCAGGTAATCGCCTGATTCTGGAAATTCTCCTTCAGCCCTATCGTGAGATTGATGGCACGATCTCAGGGGCTGTTACAACACTTCGGGATGTCACTGACGCCCATCGATTGTCGGAGCGACTTGCCTATCAGGCAAGTCATGACGTGTTGACTGGTTTGACCAATCGTCAAGCCTTCGAGCAGCATCTCAAAAAAGCGATCGACGATACCGCTAATAACTGCCGGTCAGCTGTTTTCTGCTTCATCGATCTCGACCAGTTCAAGATTATTAATGATACGGCCGGTCATCTCATCGGTGACCAACTGCTTCAGCAAGTTGCCAAGTTGTTGAAAGATCGAGTCCGTGACGGCGATGTGTTGGCCCGTTTGGGGGGAGATGAATTCGGCTTGCTGCTTCAGGGATGTTCGCTGAGGAGGGCAGAGCGGGCTGCAGAAAAGCTGGTCTCGGTGTTGAACGACTACCGCTTTTTTCACGAAGGGCATGTTTTCGAGGTCGGTGCCAGCATCGGTATCTCAGTAATCAATCGTTACACCCGGGATATAAGCGAGGTCATGTCTCAAGCGGACCTCGCTTGTTATGCCGCCAAGGATCACGGCCGCAATCGTGTTCATATCTATAAGAAATATGACGCATTCCTCAGCCGGCGTCGGGAGGAGATGCAACTTGCAGGTGGCATAAGAGCGGCCTTGGATCAGGAACGGTTCGTCCTTTTTGCCCAGCCCATAGAGAGGGCCATTGAACAGGGAAACCGCTCCGAGCGGGTCGAGATTCTCGTGCGGATGACCGGCGGCACCGAGCAGTTGATCATGCCTGGCTCTTTCATTCCGGCGGCGGAGCGTTACGGTTTCATGGAAGAAATCGATCGCTGGGTCATCGGCGAGACGGTCGCCTATTTGGCGGACAAGTCGAAGAAATCGAGTAGGTTGCGGGTCAATATCAATATTTCCGGAGCTACGCTCAGCGACGATACACTGCTCGACTTTGTCCTCCAGGCCTTGCAGCAGGCGGACGTGCCGGCAGATCGGGTCTGCTTTGAGATCACCGAAACCGCTGCTATCCGCAACCTCGTCAAGACCGAAGCTTTTATCCGGGAATTGAAGGCATCCGGCAGCGAATTTGCGTTGGATGATTTCGGCAGCGGGTTGTCATCCCTCAATTACCTGAAACGCCTGCCCGTGGATTTCTTGAAAATCGATCGCACATTCATTCGCGATATTTGCCATGACGCCAGTAGCCGGGCCATGGTTGCAGCTATTCATCAGATGGCGAAGGCACTTGGAATAGAGACGGTCGCTGAAGGCATCGAGGACCGGCAGACACTTGGTATCTTGCAAGATCTCGGTGTCGATTTCGTACAAGGTTTTGAGGTAGGTACCCCGAAGCCCTTGATCTATTTCGGCGGATAGGGCTGACGTGCCCTTGGGGTCGAGCCCGCCTGTCCCAAGCTGAGAAAATCCACTCGGGACAGGGAGGGAGGAAGCTATACTATTTCGTTGCGGCGTCGGTAAATTTGCCGAGGGCGCCGCGGATCTTGTTCAGCACCTCATCGCGATTTTCGATACCGTGGCGAGCGGTCAGATAGCCGATATCATTGTAGGCCAGAAATACGCCGCCATTTTCGTCCTCATAGGCAAGGGCTTTTTGCGGCAAATCGATCGCGGTCGTCTGTGCGCTGGTCATCAGCGGCGTGCCCAATTTCGGATTACCGAAGATCAGGATCTCAGTCGGGCGAAGTTCAAGATCAGCGCCGGCGGCTCCTGCCTGATGATCGATGCGGGCGAAGATCTTAAGCCCTTTTTCCTCAAGCAAAGCTTGAAGTCGATCGATGGTCTCGGAGACTGAATGATTGCTCGATTTTACCACAAGACCTTCGGCAGCCATGGCTGAAAAGGAAAAGCAGCATAGAAAGGCGGTGGCAGCAAGTTTCAGCATGGCAAACTCCAGAATTGCGGCTTGGATGGCAACGAGGCAGCCACTTCAATATGAAATGAGAAGCAAATTGCCCTTATTCGTGCTTAATTGAACCGACCTGGACATGCAATCAACCGTTACCGTATTTTATACCTCACAATAGCGTGAAAGCCCGATAATGAGCTGTTATGCATACTCTTGCCCGCCTCTTGACAGTTCAGGTTCAAACCAACTCAGCCCCGGCCATGATATGGGCAGGGCGCTTCATATCTGGAGCGAAGTCTGAAATCTGGGCGGCGGCCATGGGCTTTGCCAAGAGATACCCTTGGGCTTCATCGCAGCCATAGTGCTTCAGGAGATCGAGCTGGGCATCGGTCTCCACGCCCTCGGCAATCACCTGCATGTTCAGACCGTGAGCCATACCGACAATGGCGCGAGCAAGAGCAGCATCGCTTTGATTGGTGTCGATATCATTGACAAAGGAACGGTCGATTTTGATCCGGTCGATGGGAAATCGGCGAAGATAGCTGAGGGCGGAATAGCCGGTTCCAAAATCATCCAAGGCAAGGTTGATACCCATGTTTGTCAAGCGCGATAGGAGATCCCCGCTTTCGCCGGGCTGCATCAAAATGCTCTCCGTGAGCTCCAGCTCAAGGCAATTGAGATCCATATTGGTATCCTCGAAAACACTCACCAAGTCCTTTTCGATGCCGGCCCGCTGGAGCTGTCGTCCGGACATGTTAACGGCCAGACGAAGGTTGGCAAAGCCTGCTTCCCGCCAGCGCCGGTGCTGCCGGCAGGCGGAGCGCAGGACCCAGAGCCCCAAATCGTAGATCAAGCCGGATTCTTCGGCGAGCGGGATGAATTGGGTCGGGGAAATCCAGCCGAGGTCGGGATGATGCCAGCGCGCCAGCGTTTCGACACCGACCAGGTCGCCTGTGCCCAGGTGGATTTGAGGCTGGTAGACGAGGCTCAGCTGCTCCTGCTCGAGGGCGACACGGAGTTCCTTTTCCAGCCGCATCTGCCGTTGCGCCGAGGCATCCATGGTCGGCGTGCATAGCTGCGCGCGGTTACGGCCTGCGTCCTTGGCCCTGTAGAGAGCGAGATCCGCCATCTTCAGGAGGTGCTCCGACGTCTTACCGTCATCTGGATACATGCTGATCCCGATGCTCGCCGTCACATGAAGCTCGTTGCCTTCGAGATTGAATGGAGGTTGGATGGCACTTAGAATTTGATTGGCTTTATGGGTCGCATCGCTGCGGCTGGACAGGTTCCTCAAAACAAGAATGAATTCGTCGCCGCCCATGCGGGCAACGATATCGGTTTCCCGAAGGCAGCTTCTGAGCCGCTTGCCAAGTTCCACCAGAAGAGCATCGCCGACTGAGTGGCCGAGTGTATCATTGACCATCTTGAAGCGGTCGAGATCAAGGAACAGGACTGCGAGGCGCTCGCCGGTCCTCGCCGCCATATCGAGGCAATCTTCCAATTTGGCATCGAACACCGAACGGTTGGGAAGATCAGTCAGGGCATCGTGGGTTGCCTGATAGCGGATGAGCTCCTCGTTTTCCTTGCGCAAGGTGATGTCGCGAACTGTTGCGATGAAGGCATGGCCGGCATTCGCTGTTCCGCCCTGATTGCCACTGTCCTGAAGATCGCTTTCGGTGACCGAAAGCTCGATCGGGAAGGTCGTTCCGTCCCGTCGTTTGCCCTGGACTTCGACCGTGTGTTCATTGGGCATGGTCGCCATTCCCCGGACCGATAGGATCCCGGCGGAATCCATCGCGGCGACCTCTGGGATCAGATCCTTCAAATGGCGATCTTGCATGTCCGGTTCGGGATAGCCGAACATGTCGGCTGCGGCATGATTGCAGCTCTCGATCCGCCCGTCGGCAGTGATCGTCAGGATGCCGTCGACGACCGAGTTCATGATCGCGCGGAGCCTGGTTCGGCCAACCTCGAGATCCTGCTCTCTCGCCATGCGCTCGGTAATGTCGCAGTAGATCCCGATGATTTCGCCATCCGGCGTCTTGAACTCGTAAACTGAGGTCCAACGGTCGCCGTGGAAATGCATTTCACGCGTGCCCTTGGGATCGCTATGCTGGAGCGTGACGTCATCAAGCCACTGCTCCCTTCCAACCTCGTCATCATGTTCGATCAGGCAATCGCTTACGAGGCGGGCGAACAGGCTGAAGCTCATGCCGGGGCGGATCGAGCATTCGATAGGCTTGAAGATGCGCCGGAACTGCTGATTGTAGAGAAGCAGGCGATCATTCCGATCCCAAAGGGCAAAGCCCTCGGACATCGCTTCGGTCGGCTTGATAAGCCGGTCTCTGGATTCCCGAACATGCTTCAGATGGCTTTGCATGCGCGCGACGATATTGTTGAACGCTCTACCCAGGCGGGCGATGTCGTCATCGCCTGAAGTGACGATGCAGTGATGGGGCGTGCCGGCGGCAATGGCATCAGCGGCATCGGCAAGTTCGCTCAAGCGTCTGGTGAAGACATGGGCGATGGTGAGGGCGATGAGACCATTGATCGCAATGCCCATAAAGAACAGAGGAGCTCCTATATTGAGTTTGGTGAAGCCGGCGGACTGATTCCCTGCAACAAGCAGGAGTGCCAGGAACACCGTCTCGGCAACGACGATCCAAAGGGCGAGGCGAAATCTCAAAGACATGACGGACGCCCCCGGTCTTCGATAGGCATGGTTTGCGCCTGGCAAAGGGCCGTAGGTATTTCGGTCTCGCGCAGGAGCAGGCTGGTGAGTTCCGCTTGCCTGCAGGTGTCGGTTTTCTGAAAGATGGACTGGAGCTGGCTGCGGACCGTGTGGATAGAGACATGCAGCCGATCCGCGATCGTCCGTGGTGCCAGGCCTTCCGCCAAGAGCTTGGCAACACGCGCCTCCGCCTTGGAGAGTTTGAAGCGCCGCCGCAGCCGCAGCTCGATCGGCAGGCCCACCGAGCCGATCGGGGTGAGATGGTCCGGATGGGCGAGCTGAAGCAGGGTTTGGCCCTGTGCCGAGCGCTGCAGGCGGCAGGCACGGTGCAGATGGGGAAGAAGGCCTTCCAGGAGTGCCTTGGCATTTGCATCGAGCTGCCGGTCGGGCCGATGACCGGCAAAGGCGAGGTAGAGAATGTGCGTATGGTCTCGATCGATGACCGTATACGCACCTGCATGATGGTCGCTGGTGGGGATCGCCATCCGCTCGGAGCCGCCAGCTTGATTGGTCTTGGCAGGTGGTGACCAGATCGTCCCTGGCGTTGAACGCCAAAGAAAGTCGTCGAGGGTAAGGCTGCCGCCGGCGCCGCTTTCCTGCCGGACGTCACCCCTGCTCTCGATAAGCTGGCTTTGGCTCCGTCCGCAGTCATAGAGAAAGAGAGAACAGCCTTTGATCTCGGTGAGATCGATCAGTGTCTCCAGGCATTCCGGCCAGCGGGAGGTTCCGTCGATCAACCCATAGGTTTGATCAAGCGCTGAAAAGACGACGGTGTGATTGGGGGCGAGAGTGACCAAGGCGTTGGCTCCTTCTTTCATTCATTGACATGGCAATCAGCCTGCTTGACGTCGTGGATAGCCATGAAGAAACCAACGCTCAAGTCACAAAACATCAGATTTGTTCACTCATAGCGCAAAAAGCTTAACTGTGCTCAAAATGTCACATTTATTCGCCTAAAAGGCTAAGTATTTTTTGCGAGTATCTTATCAGGATAGATTTTTCCTGCATTTGTGCAATTTTATAGTTTAATATCTCGATTATTATGAACGCCATAGTCGCGGTGTGGATTGCCTGCGGATCCGCCGCTTTCCCCTCAAACGAGAATGTCATCGGAGGAATTCCATGTCTCATCTGATCAAGCTGATCCAGCAGTTTTCAAAGGATGAAAACGGCGCCGCCCTCGTCGAATACGCCGTGATCTTCGCTGTGCTCTTGGCGGGTACGATCGGTACAATAGGATTGGTATCCGATCAGCTCAATCTTGTGTTTACCAATATTACCGGTGCTCTCACTGCCATCGTGGCTCTGGTTCCAGGCGCCCCCTAGTGGCTCTGGTTCCAGGCGCCCCCTAAGAGGCGTCGGGAGAGATGATCATGTGAGAGTCAAAGCGGATTTTCGCTGCGTCAACTGAATAGAGAACGCTTCCAATCTTCCCAAGTCGGTTAAGAGGCTGGTGGTTCGCTTGCCTTCCGCGGGCCGCCAGCCTGCCTCATCTCGCCCTCTAATCAAGGTTCAATCTTACTCAAAAAGGAGGAATGTCGATGCGTTTACGTGCTCTTCTAACGTTGTTGCTCGGTATCATCATCGCCGGGAGCGCCGTCGCCTATACTCGTGTCACCATGACACAGTCGGCATCACCTCAGGTTATGCGTGAGATAGTGGTAGCGAAAAACGACATCGCTTTCGGCCATGCCATTCGAGCAGATGAGCTTTCTTTGCGTTCCTGGCCTGCACATGCAGTTCCCGATGGAGCTTTCACATCGCTTGAAGATCTTCTGGGGGACGACGAGCAAAATCCTCGCCGGGCAAAGCGTGCAATTGCAGCAGGCGATCTCATTCTAAGAAGTAAAGTCGCGGCTTTCGGTGAACGGGTGACCATCACCCAGAAAATTGCCCCTGGGATGCGAGCCGTGGCCATAAGAGTGAATGATGTGACCGGTGTCGCCGGCTTTGTTGCGCCGTCCGATCATATCGACGTCACGCTGACCCGAACCATCGATCAAAGTCTGACTACGTCCACTATCTTACAAAATGTCCAGGTGCTCGGCATCGATCAGGCGGCCGATGGCGCTGGGAGCAAGCCTTCGGTGGTGAAGACCGTAACCGTGCAGGTCAAGCCTGCCGATGCACAGAAACTGGCCCTTGCACAGCAAGCAGGCACACTAAGCCTCAGCCTTCGTCACTTGGAGTCCGCCGACCGTCCGGTGCTCAACACAATCAGCGTGGGCGACCTGGCGCGAGAGGATCAGCCGAGGCCCAGGGTCAAGCGGCCGGGCCTGCCCTCCATCGTGGTCAATCGCGGTAGCGAGCGCACGACGATCGAAGTGCCAAGCGGCTGAGATCTTAAATGCGCACTCGCACTTCCTCTCGGACCCAATCAACGCGTTAACCACCCCTCGTCTTGGACGTGATCGATGTCGTCACCTGCTCCCTTCTCGCGTCTTCTCATGGCTACCGCGATCGCTCTTGGGCTTTGCAGTTCATGGTCTGCATCCCTCACTGCTGAGACTGACGCGGCAATGGAAGCGCTTCTCGCTCATACCGACAAGTTTGTGAGAGCCGCCCTTGATCCTTCCAACCTTGGACGGTTGCCGAGTGACAGACGTCAAGATGAGGTGTCGAGGCCGTCCAGACAGGTCGAAACGGCACAAAGCCGTCCCAAGCCGAAGCATGTCGGTTCGTCTTTTTCCCTGAAGACCGACCTTCATGCCGGCGAAATGCTCGTGCCGATCAACATGTCCCAGGTGATCGAACTGGACGGCCCCTATGACGAGGTCTCGATCGGCAATCCCGAGATTGCCGATGTGGTGCCGTTGACTACCAGCTCGATTTATATTTTCGGCAAGCAATTCGGCACCACCAGCCTCACCGTCACCGGCTCGCAAGGGCAGGTCATGGCGGTGGTCGATCTCGTGGTTTCCTTCAACATCGATGAATTGAAGCAGCAGCTTCACGAGCTTGTTCCCGGTCATCGCTTCGAGGTGCGGCCTGCCCATGACGGTCTGGTTCTGAGCGGACAGGTCAGCAGCACAGCGGCTCTTGACCGTGCGCTCGCCATCGCGTCCCGCTATGCGCCGGATCGCGTCACCAATCTGGTCGAAGTCACCGGCAGCCAGCAGGTCATGCTCGCCGTTCGTTTCGCCGAGGTCGAGCGTTCGGTGGTCAAGCAGCTCGGCTTCACCAACGCCTTGGCAGTTAATGGTAATGATGTTCAGTCGGTGATTGCAAGCGGGGACGGGATAACATCCAGCCCGGCGAGTTTCGCCATCGTCGACATCGCCGCGACCATCGGCGATGTCACGATCGATGCGCTCCTCGACACGCTGGAAGACAAGGGCGTGATCAAGACACTCGCGGAACCCAACCTTATCGCCCTATCCGGCGACAGTGCCCAGTTCCTCGCTGGTGGCGAGTTTCCCATTCCGGTCGGCCGGGACGAGGATGATGACGGCGGTGTTGATATCACCATCGAGTTCAAGGCATTCGGTGTCAGTCTTTCCTTCACGCCAACTGTTTTGGCCAGTGACTTCATCAACCTCGAACTCTTTACCGAGGTGAGCGAGATCGATCCCAATACGTCGATTCTCGTCGATGACCTGGTGATCCCCGGCCTGAAGGTGCGCCGCGCGGAAACGACGATCGAACTCGGCGATGGCCAGAGCTTTGCGATTGCAGGGCTGCTGGAGGAGAATTTCGAGGACGCGGTCCGCCAATTTCCCATTCTCGGCGACGTGCCGGTTCTAGGGACGCTGTTCAGAAGCTCGGCATGGAAGAGCGGTCAAACCGAACTCGTGGTCATCGTCACACCGCATCTGGTGCGACCGGTTCAGGCTTCGGCGCTGCTAAGCCCTGATGAGCTGTTCGATCCGCCGACGCCGGCCGAGCTGTTCCTGATGGGCCAGACCGAAGGGCGCAGTCGTCCGGGGGAAGGTCGGGGTGCTGCACCACCTGGCTTGGTCAGCGCTGCCGGTATCGTCGGGCCTTACGGCTATATTCTGAAATAGGGGAGGGGGCTATGCATCGGGGCTGGCTGTCACTGTCATCGTTCATTCTTCTGAACGCCTGCGCCGAACCACCTTTGCCGGATGTGGCGCCGGAGGGGTTCGGTTTGGCGGTACGCAACAATATGGAAGCTCAAATCGCCTACCCGGATCGGGAGATCGAGGCGCTTGGACCGGCGCCGGGCGTGCGGCGAGCCCTTAGCGCCGAGCGCTACCAGACCGACAGTGTCGATACGCCGATCCAAGTGTTTACCCGCGACGAGTAAGCCAGGATGCGCCCCTCAACGTGGATCCGTCGAAGAGGCCAGTGCTGTCGATTTGCACAGGATGAACAGGGTGGCATCCTGGTGCTGTTTGCCGTATCGACGGGCCTGATTTTTGGCTTTATGGCGCTCGTTTGGGACGTCGGGCGAACGATCAACACTGCTACGGAACTGCAATCCTTCGCCGATCATCTTGCGCTCGCAACGGCGGCTGAACTGGATGGCGACATTGGCGCGATCGCTGCTGCGCAAGCCGTGGCTGCAAGCGGCAATCTCGATGACTTACAGACTTTTGGTGATGGCGGTGCAGCGCTTGATTCCAATGATGTCACGCTGACCTTCTATGCCAGCATTCCGGATGACGACACCGCGGCGGTGACAGATGTCACGACCAGCGATAGAGAGGCGCTCTATGTAACGGTGGACGTCACGCCACGCACGGTGACCAATCTGTTTGCAGGTGTGGTCAATGCGCTTCTCGGCACGACGATCGCGGACAGCCTGGTAACCGCGCGTGCGATCGCTGGAAGAAAACGAATGGCCTGCGCTACCACGCCCCTCGTTTTCTGTGCCCCTGGTGGCAGCGCCTACCAGCCGGAGCCTGGCCGGATGATTCACTTGAAGATGAACGGGCTCTGGCAGCCGGGCGGCTTCGGTGTTCTCGCCGGCAATTTCGAACCGGGCAGCGCCTGCGGCAACATTGGCACCGCGGGCGCTGCCGTCGTGAGCTGCATCACCGGCATTACGGAGAACGTCACGCGCTGCTTCGATCCGACCGGCGTCACGATCGTCAATACAGTAAGCGCCAGTCAGGTTGCAGGCGGTTTGAATTCCCGCTTCGATATTTACCTTTCCCAGCTAACCGGGCTGCAGAACGACGATCGGTTCGCGCCTGCCCCAAGCGTGGTCAAAGGGATATCACCGGATGACGGCGGCTCATGTGTCGATGATCTGGACGACGTAACCGATCTAAGCGTACTGCCCGCCGACACACGCTCCGTCCCGTTGCCTCGGGATGCCTGTTTCGAGCCCAGCGGTATTTGCAGCGATACCGGCTCGGGGCTGGGTATCGGGATCACCGCGGCTGAACTCGATGATTATTGGACCATCAATCACGAAACCCCGAGGCCCGTCGCGGCAACGCGGTTTGAACTCTATCAGGAAGAGGTTGCCGCGGCTCCATCCTTCGACCGCATCCTCCAGAAAATCACGTCGGAGGAGACCGGAGCGCCGATCTGCTTTCGAGGTGGCACCAGCCCAACCCCGGAGGGGCCGGATCGCCGTCTTTTGAACGTAGCCGTGATTGATTGCAGTCCGGGTTCAGGGGTGCCCAATAGTGGGCTGGTCGAGAATGTGCCGGTTCTCGACTATGTGCAGCTTTTCATGACTGAGCCGGCTGAACTATCGCCAAGCGGCAATGTGGTATCGCTGTGGGCCGAGGAAGTTCAATCATTACGACCGGACTCGGAGGGCCTTGGCACGGGGCGGATCCGCGATGTCGTCCAGTTGGTGCGCTAGGGCGATGCTTAAAGATGCCATCATATCCATTGCGCGCGATGACCGGGGAGGCCCGTTGGCCGAGATGGCCGTCTCTGCTGCTGCCGTTCATGCTGATGATCGCCATGGTGATTGAAGGCGGTAATTTACTGTGGCGTCACGAAATCTCCTTGAAAGCAGCAAGAGACACCACCCGTTATCTCAGCCGGGTACCGCTCCTGTTTGATGAGGATTGCGGTCTTGATGGCACAGCTTTGGCCAACGCCACGGCTTCCGCAAAGACTCTCGGCATCAGCGGCTTGATCGATGGCGGACCGCCTCTGATTGCCAATTGGACCGAGGCAAACATTGACGTTGCCGCGCCGCAAATCATCACGACGGATCCATGCTTCGCGATCGTTCAGACAACGGCCACCGTTGATCTGCCGCTACTATTCGCGCCGGTCTTTCGGCTCTTCAATCCCGATCAGGGCGACACCATCAGCTTCAGCGTTGCCGATCGCACCCGTTGGCTCGGAGAATGAGATGATGCTCCGGGTCCGTGCGTTTCGATTGGACAATAGCGGCAGCGTGCTGGTCGAGTTCGCCATCGTTTTGCCTCTCTTTTTGATCCTTCTGTTCGCCATCATCGATTTCGGCCAGATCTACCTTCATTGGATTCTAGCGGAAAAAGCAACCCATCTTGCCGTCCGGCTCGCGGTCGCAAGGCCACCACTCTGTGCCGGCGTGCCGACCTTCAACGATCGAGCGTTCGATGCCTCGCTGGATCTGCCGTTCGGATCGAGCTGCGCAGCGTCACCCGGTCTTTGCGCCGATCCCGGAACAGTCACTTGCAGCGGTGCGGCCGCAATCAGCGGCGGGTTTGATGATGTTTTCGGCCGGGTCGGGCCATTCCTGCCGGCAAACACTCAAGCTGAAGACATTCAGTTTACTTACAGCTTTGCCGATCTGGGCTTTCTCGGCGGCCCCTACGTGCCTCTGGTCTCGGTTGAGCTCAATGATGATGTTGAGGTGCCGTTTATTACACCTCTTGGCCCGTTGCTTCAGACTTTCTACGGCGGAGGCAACGGTCTGAACAATCCCTCCATGCCGACAATGCGTGCAACCCTGCCGGCTGAAGATCTGATTGAAGGTGGGCCCGGATGAGGACAGTTGAACAACCCCAAGCAAGAGTGATCCGGCTATGGCGACCATTGTAACCACCATGCTCGCGCTGGCTCGGTCCAATGAAGTCAAGAACGCGCTTTCAGGGCTTCTGATGGAGCGGAACGACATCTCGCTGGAAACCGAAGTCGGCAGCCTGAAATCCCTTGATCCGGCTTTCATGGAGCGCTTGAGCCGTGCCAGCATGCTTCTCGTTGATCTCGATATCGAAGATCCGGAAGAACTGGTGCCGCTTCGTCAGATCATTACTGACAGTCAGGGACGGTTGTCCGTCATTGCAACATCTCGTGAAGTCACCGCCCATGGCGTGCGCGAGTTGATCCGCCAGGGGATCGACGATTTCGTGCCGCAGCCGCTGGATCAGCATAGCTTATTAGACGCCATCGACATCGCCAAACGTAAAGCCCGCCAAAATCGCAGCGGGGCAAATAGCGGTCAGGTCATCACCGTTGCACGTGCCAAGGGTGGGATGGGGGCCACGACACTTGCGATCAATCTGGCATTGAACCTGATGACTCCGATCGGGAAGGAGGAACCGAAGCGTGTCGGCTATCTCGACCTCGACCTGCAGTTCGGCGATGCATCCCTTTATCTCGACCTTGACCCGCGTTCGGATCTGCTCGACATCGTTCAAAAGCCGACGCGGCTGGACACAGCTTTGCTGCTGAGCGCGATGACCGAGCATGAAAGCGGGCTCGAAGTACTCCAGGCACCGGTGGAGCCCATACCGTTGGAGGCACTCCGCACCGAGACCGTCGGAAGATTGATCGACCTGGCCCAGCAGGAATTCGACTATGTGGTTGTCGATCTGCCGCTCGCCCTGGCCGCATGGCACGAAATGGTGCTCGATATGACCGACAAGCTCTATCTGGTCACGCAGCTGAATGTGCCGGCGATCAGGCAGACCAAGCGCCTTATCGATATTCTTAAGGATGAAGGGCTTTATAGCCTGCCGGTGTCGATTGTTCTCAATCGCTATGTCAAGCGCTTCAACGAGCATGCGCGGATCCGTCAGTGCAGCAAGGCGCTCGAACATACGATCGATCACTATCTGCCCGAGGATGAGCGTACGGTTCTCGAAGCGGTTAATCGTGGCGTGCCGCTTGCCGACGTACGTCGGCGTGCCCGAATCTGTCGAACGATCCGCGACATGGCCCGCGATTGCCGCCGGGAACTTGCCGCGCGCGACTTCAAACCTACGCACTTGATGTAGCTGGATGTAGGGCACCATGTTTCGTCAATTCAGCCAGATCAACGCCGATGCCGAACCTTCGAAGGATGAGGCCTCATCTTCGCTTCCTCCAAGCGCAGCAAGTGAAGCCGATCCGGTTGAGGCTTTCAACGATCACGATCCTCGCGGCACGTTTTGGATCGATCTTAAGACCAGGCTGCATGAACGCCTTTTGGATATGCTCAATCTCTCGGCGATCGACAAGGTTGCGCCCTCGGATCTTCGGCGTGAAGTGTCGACCATCGTCAACCAGCTTTTGTCCAAGGAAGGTGTCAGCCTGAATGCGAAGGAGTTTCAGCAAATCGTCGAGGAGATCCTTGACGAGGTGCTGGGACTTGGCCCTCTCGAGCCCATGCTGAAAGACCCGAGCGTCACCGATATTCTGGTGAACACGCACAATCATGTTTATGTCGAGCGGCAGGGTCGGCTGGAGATTACCGGTGTCCGTTTCAAGGACGAACGACATCTCCTTCGGATTATCGACAAGATCGTCTCGGCCGTGGGCCGGCGCATCGATGAATCGCAGCCTTGGGTCGATGCGCGCCTTCCCGACGGCAGCCGTGTCAATGCGATTGTACCACCCTGCGCCCTGGATGGACCGTTATTGTCGATAAGAAAATTCGGCAAGGCACCGATGACGATCGAAAAACTGATCGAGAAGGGCGCACTAACCCAGCCGATCGCGCATGTGCTTCAGGGGATCACCCGTGCACGGTTGAACGTGATCATCTCGGGCGGCACCGGCAGTGGTAAGACCACTATGCTGAACGCGATTTCCTCATTCATTTCACAGCGCGAACGAATTATCACGATAGAAGACGCAGCTGAACTGCAGCTACAGCAGTTTCATGTCGCGCGCATGGAGACGCGGCCGCCGAATATCGAAGGCAGAGGCGCAGTCACCCAGCGCGAGCTTCTGCGTAATGCGCTTCGCATGCGGCCCGATCGGATCATTGTGGGCGAGGTCAGAGGTGCGGAAGCCCTGGACATGCTGCAGGCCATGAACACCGGCCATGACGGTTCGATGACCACAATTCATGCCAACACGCCAAGAGATGCTCTTAGCCGGCTCGAGCAGATGATCATGATGACCGGCGTTCAGTTTCCGCTGCATTCCATGCGTGCCCAGCTTGCGTCCGCGATCGATGTCGTCCTTCAGCTCGAGCGTATGGCCGACGGCAAGCGGCGGATCGTCAGTCTGCAGGAGATCACCGGCATGGAACGCGATGTCGTCACCATGCAGGAGATTTTCAGGTTCAGCCGTCTTGGTCTCGATGAGCATGGCCAAGTGATTGGTCATTTCGAGGCGAGTGGCGTGCGGCCGAAATTTGCTGATCGCCTCCGGTCATTCGGCGTCGAATTACCGGGTAATCTCTTCTCGAACCAAAAGAAGCTGTGAGCGGCGTGGCATGAGTGCGGACCCAATCACGATTGCCGTAAGCTGCATGATTTTTTGTGGCGTCCTGTTGATGGTATTCAGTGTGGCGCAGCTTTTGGGCATCACCGGTGTCCAGGTTGAGGAAGCAATCAAGAGACGCCTGCAAACGCTGACGTCGGGCGCCGATCCCAAGGAAGTACTGCGCCTGCTCCGGCGTCGGCGCGACCATCGCGGTTTGGGCCGTCTGCCCATCCTCCGCCGATGGCCGACGCTGGTTCGACAGGCTGGCCTTGCCTATCGCCCGGACCATCTGCTCTTCATTATGTGCTTATTGACGGCAATCCTGTCTTTCCTGCTTTCGTCTCTCTTTGGCTGGCTTCTCGCATCGATTATGTCCGGTCTGATCGGTGTCGTCATTCCGGTCTTGATGTTGCAGCTCCGACGCAGCCGCCGCCGCGCCGAATTGTCCAAGCAGCTTCCTGATGCCATCGATCTGATGGTCCAAAGCCTGCGGGCTGGACATCCGATCAATCCGGCCTTCCAGGTGATCGCGCGCGAGATGTCGGATCCGATTGCCGGGGAATTGGGCATCGTGGCCGATGCCATCAGCTATGGCGACGACCTTACCACCGCGATCGATGAGATGGCCGCCAGGATCGGATTGGAAGACTTCAACTATCTTGCCGTGGCGATCACCATCCAGCATAGCACCGGCGGCAATCTAACCACCGTTCTGGAATCACTTGCGAGTGTGATCCGGGATAGGTTCGCCATGGATAGAAAGATCAAGGCGCTTTCCGCCGAGGGCAGGATCACGGCGCTTGTGGTCTCTTTCGTGCCAATCGCACTCGCCGCCTTTCTCCACCTAACGACACCCAGCTACTACGCTGAGGTAGCTGATGATCCACTTTTCATCCCGCTCTTCGGGATCGGCATCCTGCTGACGATAGCCAATGCCCTGGCGCTCCGGCAGCAGGTCAGATTCCATATTTGAGGCGAACCATCATGGTTGAGACGTTGTCGTTGTCACCTCTGATCGAACTCGCGGGCGGGCCTGTCGAGCTTATGGTCCTTGCTGGCGTGTTCTTCGGTGTCTTGATCTCGGTTTTCGGCGTCCGCGCATTGCTGGCACCTCCCGACCCTGCGGAGCGGCGTCTGATAAAGTCTGCCGCCGGGGAACGGCCCTTTGCGGGGGGCGTGCAGGTTCCTCTCCGCCAAGGGGGGGACGGGCTCGAACGAGCCGGCCTGACACGTTTTATCACACCGATGGATACGCATGAGCGGCAGCGTGTCCAGCAGCAGCTTGTCCGCGCGGGCTTTCGAAGCGAACAGGCGTTCATGAGCTATTATCTGATCAGGACTATTCTTGGCCTGCTGCTGCCCTTGCCGCTGGTTTTCGGCGCTCTCGCCGCGTCGGCTACGGCGGAAGCTGCCGAAGCACGCCTGCCCGTATTCGGTTTCGATATGAGCACCAGCATTCTGCTCGCCTGTGCCATGCTGGTGGTAGGTTTCTACGGCCCTCCCTTTTGGCTCCGCCGGCGCATCGCCTCGCGTCAGCAGGCTATCCGCGATGGTTTTCCTCATGCGCTCGACATGATGCAAGTAGCGATCGAGGCAGGCCTCGGTTTCGACTCGGCGCTTGCCAGGGTGGCCAATGAATTGAAGCATGCCCATCCGGCCCTTGCCGAAGAATTCGTGATCGTCGGTCTCGAGCTTCGCGCCGGCAAGGCAAGGGATCAGGTCCTGTCCGATCTCGCAAGCCGTACCCAGGTCGATGCGATCTCGGTCTTTACCAAAGTCATTCTGCAGTCAATCGCCTTCGGCACCAGCATCGCCTCAACACTTCAGGCCTATGCAAGAGAAATGCGTCACAAGCGCATGTCAGCCGCGGAGGAACGGGCCAATCAGCTCCCGGTCAAGATGTCGGTGATCATGGTCATATTCTTGCTGCCGACAATTTTTCTGATGGCGCTATCGCCGGTCATGATCCGCTTGGTTCGTATGTTCTCCGGCGGCCTTCTGCCGATCAATTGAGACCGTGAACATGAAGGTTATCGTCACTCCTTTGATCGCGCTCCTCTTGACGGGGGTTCTGGGCTGCGCGCCGAAATACGAGCGGAAACCAATACTCAATATGGCGAATACCGAAGTCGTGGAAGCCTCTTTGGGGCATGCCACGCAACTGATCGAACAAGGAAAGGTCGCCGAAGCGATAACCGCCTTTCGAACCTTGCTGAGGCGAGACGGGCCATCGCTGCCGGTCTTGAATGGGCTCGCCGTCGCGCATGCCGAACTTGGCCGCCCGGATCTCGCTGCCGGGTTTTTCGCCGACGCTCTTGCCCTTGCGCCTGACGATCCTGCGACCTTGAACAATATCGGCTATGCAGCGCTGCGGCGTGAGGAGGTGGGCCTTGCCCGCCACTATCTTGAGCGAGCCGAGCGGGGCCGAAGCGGAGCGCCTGAAATCTCCGGCAATCTCGATGTTCTAAAGCGGCTCGAGACATCGATCAACGCGCCAGTCTCAAGCAAAGCGATCGCATCGGATGGCCCCGCCGCAACCGTTTTCACCATGCAGCGAAAAACGGCGTCGACGGTCGAGCTCAACGGCCTGCAATTTGTTCGCGCCAGCGAACCTCCGCAGCAAAAACCAGTCCGGCCACCGGAAAAGGCGCTGATTGACTTCAGCGATCTGTTCGATCCCTGGTCAACATCCAATCGACAAAAAGAACCTTCGTTTTGATGTGGAGTATGCCGCCATCATGAAGCCATTCACCCCACGCTCTTGCCTGATAGCCATCGCAATCATGTCGCTCAGCGCTTGTGCTGCACCGCCGCCGTCGGTCGAACAGGCAGAACCACGGCAGGACAAGGTGACTCTGCTCGCGGTCGACCTCCATCGAGATCATGGCTGGGCCGCCATTCGTGCCGAGCGCTATGATGAAGCCGCCTCCTATTTCGAGCGGATCCTCAAGGAACAGGATGATGATGCCGACGCCATGCTCGGTCTCGGCGAGGCGAGGCTTGGCCAGAACCGTCTGGATGATGCGCTCGTCCAATTCGAACAGGCCAGCCAGGCCGGCACATCGGCTCTTCGCGGCAAGGCAGAGCAGGGACAAGGGATCATCTGGCTTCGTCGGGGGCATCACGGGCTTGCCGAGGAGGCATTGAACCGGGCGATCGAACTGGACCCAAAATTGTGGCGGGCATGGAATGGCCTCGGTCGCCTGCGAGACGCGGAGAAGGACTACGCGGCGGCTCGGTATGCTTATCGACAGGCGATCGACATCAACCCGAGGGTTGCGCTGCTGCACAACAACCTTGGCTTCTCGCTCCTTGCTTCGGGTGATCCCATCTATGCGGAAACGTCCCTCAGGCGGGCGCTGGAACTCAATCCGAACCTGGACGTCGCCGCCACCAATCTCAGACTGGCCCTGGCGCTTCAAGGGCGCTATGCGCCGGCGCTTGCGGGCGTAAGCACAAGCGAACGCGCAACGGTTATGAACAATGTCGGCTACGCGGCTCTTTTGAGGGGCGATCATGCAAAGGCGAGGAGTCTGTTCCTGAGTGCGCTGGAGGTCGATCCGGGCTTTTTCAAGGAAGCAAGACGCAACCTTGCCTTCCTGGAAACGCTGGAGGCGGACCAGGACTACGAGGACTGATCATGGTCGTTCTATCCTTGTCGCTAAGCGGCCTGCTGCTCGCCGCAACCCTATCGGATCTAACCCAATTTAAAATTCCGAACGTGATTCCGATCCTGGTGGTGGCTCTCGCCTTGGTGAAGATTGGTATCGGCATGGAGGTCGAGCCGCTCATCGCTCACTTCCTCCTGTTTGCCCTTGTCCTCGTTCTCGGCCTGCTCGCATTCGCAGCCCGCTTGCTTGGCGGTGGTGATGTCAAGCTGATCGCAGCCCTGGCACTTTGGTTCGAGCCTGCCGCCTTTGCCAGCTTCATCACCATTACCGGCCTCGCCGGCGGTCTGCTGGCTCTGCTGCTGCTGGCGGCTAGAAGGCCAGCAGTCATTGCAGCGATGGGAGGTAGTGGCCATACACCATCTTCCCTCCAGCCCCTGCTCGATCCGAAAGCACCTGTACCCTATGCGCTACCGATCGCCTTCGCAGCACTCTGGCTCGAGTGGTCTTGAGGAAGGCGGTGAGGGGTAAGCAACTTGGTTGATTGGGGATCGTGGAAACATCAATTCGACGGCACTCGGCAGCATAGTGATCGTCGCCGGCAGTTGGGTGATCACGTCACCATCCGCCTGCACGGCTGCACCGTCGGGGCCGTGAATGCGGATATCGGTCCCCTTGATGATCTCATAGTCCCGCCGGCTGGCAAGATTGCCTCGAACCATGGAAGTCAGATAGCGAAGCGCCGCCATTCGGCCACCGCTGATGCAGCAGCAAATATCGAAGTTTGGTTCTTCGATGCATGCCTCCGGTGCGACGATGAAGCGACCGCCAAAATATCTCCCATTCGCGATGACCGCACCATAAGCCTGGCGGTGTCCAGCTCCGAGAGAAAGGCTGTACACTGGCGGCGCAGCTCTAAGCCATTGATGCATGGTTTCAAAGACATAGGCACCTTTACCGAGGTAACGCTTGAGTGTGAGATTGACATGACACACGACTTCGGCATCGAGCCCCACGCTTGCCATGACGGCAAATCGGCGTCCATTGGCCAGGCCCAGGCTTATCCTTCGGGGATGGCCGAGGATGATCGTGTCCGTAATCTCGTATGTCGTCGACGCAAGCCCGATTTCAGCAGCCAGAACATTGGCCGTTCCCATGGGGATAATGGCAACAGGCGGAGCAGCAGGGCCGACTCCGTTCAGGACTTCGTTGATGGTTCCGTCACCGCCTGCGATGGCAAGAACATCGGCCTGTCCGCTGTCAACGGACTTGGCCATCATCTCCGCATCACCTCGGGCAGATGTCGTCCGCACGTCAAGATCGCAGCCCCGATCATGAAGAAGCGCAAGAATTTCCGCCAGCCGACCTTGCCGTCGGCGGCCGGCGACGGGGTTGACGATCACGAGAACGCGTTTCGGCTTAAGCGGATCTCTTCGGCACATCATGCTGTCTTTCTGTTCTCTTAACAGGATAGAGGCTGATTTGTAGCTTTCGAGAAAACGAAAAGTGTTTTTTATCAATGAGATGTAGGGTTGTTTGATAGAAATCGAGACAAAATCTATCTAACTGTGATCTGTTTCACACCAGGTCTTTAATAGACGTTCTAAACTGCAGAAATGTAAAGCTGATCGCTTATGACGGGGTACGAAGATGAGCAGACGTCACGGGGAGTGCGTCGTCAACTGGTTGGAAAGCGGAGGGGACCGCTTTCTGCGAGACTCCCAATCCTATGCTTATGAGCAGTTCCTCCTGCATGTCGGCGCAACGGACATCTTGCGCCACTACGATGTCGCCATTTCCTACTGGCATTATGTGCAGAACATCCTGGATAACTTTTTCACGTCAACAGAGCGCGCTGTGATGTGTCGTGAACTGATCGAGAATCCCATCTTTGCAGGGCGGGAAGATTTTCGTCCCTTTCTGATTCAGGCAAGGGCGGAACTTCGGACCCAGGAATTACTTGTCGCCATCAATGCTGTCGTTGAGACCAAGGCTGCGCTTCGTTCTGTAGGCTAACGCTATTTGAAGAAACAATTTCGTCTAGGTGATGGGCGGGCTTCGACAGCGGAGTTCGCCCAATTCCCGTTCTGGAGCATTTCCTATCAAACGGAACCAGCCCTCTCCCCCCTCCCAACCACCCGCAGGATCCCGACCATACCAGGTGGTTGGGAGGGGGAGAGGGCTGGTGGCGACATCATAAGATCGAAAACGCTTCGATTGCCGAGGCGTACAGCGGTGCTTGCTGCCGTGTCCAGTTTCCGTCAAGCTGTCTGCGGTCGGGGCCAGGTGACGCGTCACGAAAATCCCTATAACAACAGGGCTGAGCCGTTTTCGAGTTTCCTCGCCGGGTGAGTTTGATTATCGAACAGCCTTCTCCTTTTCAGGATGCCCAAATCGGTTGCGCAACAGCAAGGAACCAACCGACTGGATTGCTGCATCATATTCTTCGGGGAGGCGTGTGATGCGAAGGCGGGCGATGATCGGCGGGACTGCAGCGAGCTTGATCGCTGGAGCGCTCGTCGCGCCGCCGATTATCGCAATTGAACAGAAGCTTCTCCTGATCGGGGTGACAACCTCGATCGAAAATTCCGGCATGTTCGGGCATCTTCTCCAACTCTTCCATCAACAGCATGATCTCGACGTGCGCGCGGTGACCGCAGGTACGGGCGCCATTTTGGCGATGGCCTCGAGGGGCGATGTCAGCGCTATTATCGTCCATGCGCCGGAGGCTGAAACCGACTTTGTCGCTGCAGGCCATGGCGTGGATCGCCGTCCGGTGATGCATAATCGTTTCGTGATCATCGGACCGAAGGCGGATCCTGCCGGTGTCGGCGGCGAGACCAGGGCTGCCGATGCATTCGCCGCCATTGCCGAAAGCGCCTCGCTGTTTCTTTCGCGAGGTGATCAGAGCGGTACCCACAAGGCCGAGCAGCGTCTATGGAAAGCAGCCAGTGTCGATTTGGGGACTGAGCCCGCCTTGAACGTTTGGTATCGTGAAAGCGGCTCGGGGCAGGGGGCAACGCTGAATATTGCCGTTAATCTGGGCGCTTATTGCCTGACGGATGAGGCTACCTGGGCATCCTTCAAGAACCGGGGCGATCTGGAAACATTGTTCGATCGCGATGATGCGCTGATGGATAATCTCTACAGCATCATCCTGGCCAATCCGGAGCGCTTCCCGAAGACCAACAATCGCGGCGCGGTTAGTTTCGCCGATTGGCTGACCTCTCCTGAAGGGCGGGAGGCCATCACGTCATTCAGCGTTAACGGCAAGCAGCCATTTCGAGCCGGCCCCAAAAAGCAGATTGCAGGATAAGCCGTAAGAGGGCAGGGCGGAATAGCACCAATCCGAGTCAGCCGCCGGAATAGCGATCGAGCCATTGCCGTATGCGCTCGTCATCGTCCTCAGGTGACAGGAGCAGGCAATGCTCAGGGTGCTCGGGTTCGAATCTGACTTCAGCACCTTGCTGGTCTGCCATCTCGGCGAGGCGTTTATGGATGTCGGGTCTGCCGGAGAAGGTTATTTTTCGGCAACCGGTGCGTAGGGCGGCCATCACCAAACCGGCATCATCATGGCAATCGACAAGGAGTTCGTGACCGAGAGCCTCGCTCAAGCCATGCAGATACCCGACCCCTGCATAAGCCGCAGCATCGAGATCGCTGCGCAGCTGAACGTCGCGTTTGATCGCGTCGGAGATAGCCAAAACCGCCCGCGCCTGCTCGAGATTGTGAATGACGATCTCGGGCGGCGCGGGCGGTTTCATTTCAGCGGCTTTGGAGCAACAAGCCCGTGTGGCTTAGGAAACGTCCGCGGCAACCTGCATCTTCATGATCTTGTCGGGATCGACCGGCGGTTCGCCGCGCTTGATCTTGTCGACAAACTCCATGCCTTCCGTCACCTGACCCCAGATGGTGTACTGACCATCCAGGAAAGGCGTGGCAGTGAAGTTGATGAAGAACTGGCTATTGGCGCTATTCGGGTTTTGCGAACGCGCCATGCCAAGGGTGCCTCGTTCGAACTTGGCGGCGCTGGAGAATTCAGCCGGGAGATCAGGCTTGTCGGAACCTCCAGTACCTGTGCCGGTGGGATCGCCGGTCTGCGCCATGAACCCCTCGATCACGCGATGAAAGACGATGCCGTCATAGAAGCCTTCGCGGGTCAGCTCTTTGATCCGTTCGACATGCTTCGGCGCCAGATCCGGACGAAGTTCGATCACAACGCGACCGTGGGCGGTATCGAGATAGAGCGTGTTTTCGAGGTCGGCAGCCTCGGTCGAGCCGTTGGTGATGGCCATGGCGAGGAAAAGGCTCCAGATGAGATGAACGATGCGTCGCATGCAACGAGGCTCCGCTTTTGTTGAGATTATGTCGACGAGGTCGACAATGAACCGCGCTTTTCCGCATGGATCACGGTTGCGGTCAACCCCCAATCAAGGGGATTTGATGAAAACAGCTGGGGAGTAGGCGAGGTGAAGCTTGGTGCCCATTTTGCCCTGCTGCCGGTTTGGATCCGGTCAATGATCGCCTTTGCCAGCACAGTCGATGCAAAGCGCAGCGCTTGGATCGAACATCAGTCTCTTCACGGCAATGGGCTCGCCGCATTCCAGGCAGTCGCCATAGTCCCCGTCGGCTAGGCGCTTGAGGGCCAGATCGATCCGCTCAAGCTCCTGATGACGCCTGCGTTCCGTCTCCTTGGCCATCGCCTGTCCCTGAAGAGCGTCCATGCGCGACAAGCGGCCGACACGGGTCTGATCGAGTTCGACCGGGCGGCTGTCGTCGCCGTGACCATCGATCAGTGCCAGAATCTCCAGGCGCCTGTTTTCCAGGAGAGATTTGGCATCGGCCGGTGAAAGCGCTTGTTCCTCGGTCATCGTCAGGAAACTCCTTGGAGCCTGTGCGCTGCCCATTCGCGAAGAGAGCCCTTCATGATTTTGCCATTGGCATTGCGCGGCAGAGGCTCGTCCAGAAACGTCACGACATCCGGCACTTTGTAGTCGGCAAGGCGATCCCTGCAGAACTGACGCACATCGTCGGCGGTGATGATATCCTTTTTTAAGCGAACGAACATATGGATTTTCTCGCCGAGCACATCATCGGATTGAGCGACGGCAGCGCATTCCATGATCTGGGGATGATGGCTGAGCGTGTTTTCAAGCTCGGCACTGTAGATATTGTAGCCGCCACGGATGATCATGTCCTTGATCCGATCATGGATGCAAACGAACCCCTCTCGATCGATCGAACCGAGATCGCCGGATTTCCAATAGCCCTTTGAAAACCCCAAAGCGGTTTTTCCCGGATCGTTCCAGTAGCCGGGCACGACCATCGGGCCGGACACCCAAATTTCACCGGCAGTACCTACGGCAACCTCCTGGCCAAGCCGATCCACGATCTTGATATCGCCGCAAGGAACGCTCTTGCCGATACTGTCGGGACGGACTGCCGTTTCGCCCGGCGGCATCAGCGTGGTCGGGGAGCAGGTCTCGGTTGCCCCGTAAGCATTCATCAACACAAGACCGGGAAGCTGCACGGCGAGCGCTGTAATCGTTGTCTCGGGCATCGGCGCGCCGCCGAAACAGCCTACGCGCCATGCGGAAAGGTTATGGTTCTCGAGATCCGCGCGCAGCAGGCAGAGATTGTACATCGCCGGCACCATGACCGTATGGGTCATCCGTTCCCGTGATGCGAGATCGAGAAAGGCGTTGGCGTCGAATTCGGGTAGGATGATGATGCAGCCGGCGGTTCTGATCATGGTCAAAATATTGGCGATCAGCCCGGTGATGTGCGATGCCGGTACGGCAAGGATCGAGCGTTCCTCGGCGGTAAGCGCCATGCAGATTTCGAAATGCATGACCGAATGCACGATATTGAGATGCGTCAGCATCGCCCCTTTGGGCTCTCCCGTCGTTCCCGACGTGTAGAGAACGATCGCGACATTCTCCTCATCCGTGTCGGGTGGAATGAGCGCATGGCCGGGCGGTGTCGTCAGCAGCGTTGCGAAACTGTTCTCATCAGCTTCCTTCAGGCCGACGGCAAACCGATGGCCGATGCCGGCGATATCCGGAAGGCGGGCTTGCATGTTGGCATCATGGATTAGAACCTTGGGGGCTGCGTGGTCGAGGATGTAGGCAAGTTCCGGTGTTTGCGAGCGGACATTGATCGGCACCGAAATGGCACCGATCCGGGCAGCCGCCATGATCACCTGGATGAATTCCGCCGAGTTGCGGAGCAGAAGGGCGATGCGATCGCCTTTTTCGATGCCGCGTGCTGCAAGGTTGCCGGCGATGCGATCAACACTGGCGTCCAAGTCTCGATAGGACCATCTTCGGGTGCCATCGACGATGGCTTCCCTTTCACCGCTGCGCGCGACGGCATCGCGGAGCAACTGATCCAGGCTCTTGGGACGGGGCGTGAAGCATTCGACCTGGCGGTCGCCGAAGTGACGCTCCGTCTTGATCGTCAGGCCGTTTCCTATCTTCCAGGACATTGGCGCCTGCCTCTCTCCTGATCTAAACTGAGGCCAGATCCGCCCCGGCTCCCTTATTACCGCGGGCTGTGTCGGTTATTTCTCCTCGCTCGATCGTATATTCACGGTCGAGCAGAGAGACGGCATGGCTGAGTTCCGACTGCGCGATCAGAGCGGAGCGCTTCTCGCTCCTCAAGCTCGAGATGACTTCTGACAAACGCTGGGCCAGGGCAGGCGCCACCCCTTCGAATGGCTCATCAAGCAGCAGCAGCCGAGTGCCTGCCAGGAGTGCACGTCCCAAGGCCGCCATTTTCTGCTGGCCGCCCGACAGCAGCAGTGCCTTGCGTGTGCGCATGTCGAACAGTTCGGGCATGAGGTCGTAAATGAATGTCAGACCGCCTGCCTGGTCCAGCCGGTCATTGACCCAGGCAGGCAGCAGCATGTTTTCCTCGACCGTCAACTCCGGTACCAGCCGCCTGTCTTCGGGCATGTAACCCAAGCCGAGGCTCGGCCGGCGGTGCGCATCGAGGCGGGTGACCTCCTCGCCATCAATAGCAATCGAGCCGGCAACCGGCCGGGTCAACCCCATGATGGTGCGCATGGTCGTGGTCTTGCCGGCGCCGTTTCGCCCGACCAGGCCGACGATCTCGCCTTCGCCGACAGCAAGGCTGAGCCCACGCAGGATCGGCACGGACTGAAGGCGGACGTCGATCCCGTCCATCGTGAGGATCATTTGGCCGTTCCCGTCACATAGCGCTGGACCTCAGGATCCGCCAGGACCTCGTCGGGGTCATCATTGGCGATGATCCTGCCGTCATAGAAGGCGAGCACACGTTCCGAGTATCGGGTGACGATATCCATGTCGTGCTCGACGAACAGGATGGTGACGTCGGCCGCGGAAAGGACATCCATCACCAGATCCATGATCGGGAATTTTTCCTCCGCCGCGACTCCGCTGGTGGGCTCGTCCAGCAGCATGACCTTGGGATTGCCCGAGATGGCCATGGCAATGTCGAGGAGCTTTCGTACCCCTGCCGAAATTTCTCCCATCAGCCGGTTGTGATTGTCGGCGATCTTGAATTTCTCCAGCATATCCATCGCCCGATCGACGTCCGGGGCGGACCTGGCTTTACGCCAGAAGGATGGTGGAGCCTGGGCATTCAAGCTTTGGGAGACCAGCATGTTTTCGACAACGGAGAGCTCGGCACAGAGTTGCGGGATCTGAAAGGAGCGGCGAATGCCCAGCCGGGTGATCTCCCGTGGAGCCAGCCTGGTGATGTCACTGCCTTCGAACAGGATGCGGCCCGCGTCCGGCTTGACATAACCGGTGACCATATTGACGAAGGTGGTCTTGCCGGCCCCGTTGGAGCCGATCAAACTCCAGACAGCGCCAGGCGGCACAGTGACGGATAGATCATTGGCGGCGGTGACGGCGTCGAAGGTCTTGCTGACGGCCTCGGTGACCAGAACATTTCCGCTCATGATGCCTCTCTCCTTCGTTTCAACCGGGTCAGGATCGAACCCAGGCCGTTCGGGAGAAGGAGGATCACGATGAGCAGAAAAATGCCGAGGGACAACTGCCAGGTGGTGGGAAAATAGAGGTTGGAGAAGGAACGTACGACCTCGAGCAAGACCGACGCGACGAACACCGCGCCGACCGAGAGATAGCCGCTGAGGATGGCAACGAACACGAACTCGCCTGACGTGGTCCAGTAGGAGAATTCCGGATCGACATGACCGATCGCGAGCCCTGCGATCACACCGCCTAAGCTGCCAAGGATGGCAGCGATCCCGTAGCTCACGGCAATTTCGTTACGGACCGAGGCGCCGAGATAGTCGACGCGCAGTTCGTTGTCCCGAATGGCGAGCGCAATCAGCCCATGCTCGCTGTCAAAGAAGATCCGGATCAAGCCGCCTGCCACAACCACGACGAAGCAGGTGAAAATGTAGAGCGAAAGGCCAAGCTCCCGGCCCTCGGGCGCATAGCCGAGGAACGTCGGCGCCATGACGTTCAGGCCGTCCGTTCCGCCGAGAGCCGTCATCTTGGAGAGGAAACCATAGAGGATCATCGAGAGCGACAAGGTCAGCATCGCGAAAAAGATACCGCGGTAGGTGGCAAGCAGCGGTCCGAAGATCAGGGCGATGACGACGGCGGCGACGATGCCGAGTGCGCTCAGCAGGAAGATGTCCGTCACCCCGGTCCAATTGGCCATCATTCCGGAGACGTAGGCACCGAGGCAAAAGTAAAGGCCTTGACCAAACGACACGAGTCCGGCGCGCATCATGCAGATGATGCCGAGCGCCACCAGGCCTTTGGCGAAGGCCATCGTGGTGAGGAACATGGCCCACTCCGGCAGGATCAGGCCGATAGCGACCAACAGCGCCATGGCGGCGGCAGAGGCAAGGGGGACGGACCTAGTCACGCTCAGATCTTCCTCGCCTGCGTTCTCTGGAACAGGCCTTCCGGACGGAACACCAGCACGGCGGCCATCACCAGATAAATGATGAAGAGTTCGGCCTCCG
This sequence comes from Geminicoccaceae bacterium, assembly GCA_965204405.1. Taxonomy (GTDB): domain Bacteria; phylum Pseudomonadota; class Alphaproteobacteria; order Geminicoccales; family Geminicoccaceae; genus JANQPX01. The sequence continues at coordinate 265,181 of CBDBEN010000004.1, read as the reverse complement.
GCAGCAAATGGACCGATGCGGCGCGGGCGATGCCCACGAAAACGGCGCCGATCGCCGCTCCCTCGATCGATCCGAGGCCGCCGATGATGACCACGGCGAAAGCGAGGATGATCACATTGACGCCGATGCCGGGCGAGACCGAAATCATCGGTGCGGTCAGAGCGCCGCCGAGTGCGGCCAGGAACACACCGATCATGAACGAGATCATGAACACCGCATTCACATTGACGCCCATGGTCTGGCTCATCTCGCGATCATGGATCACTGCGAGTACCACCTTGCCCCGGCGCGTGCGGTTAAGCACGAACCAGACGGCAAGGCCGACGATGACCGCAACTGCGATGACGAGGAAGTCATAGGCTACATAAAACAGAGGGCCGAGTTCGACATTGCCGAGAAGCGCATAGGGTTCCGAGACAAAAAGCGGCGTGACACCCCAGATCAATTTCATCACGTCTTCCAGGATCAAGAAAACGCCGTAGGTGACAAGCACCACGATGACATGGTCCCGATCATAGAAATGGCGAAGCAGGCCCCACTCCAGCAGCGGCCCCAACACCAGCGCCACCAGCATCGCGGCAAGGATCATGGCGGCATAGCTGCCCAGCGGAAACGCGTCGCCGCCAAGGGCAAAATAGGCACCCACTGCACTCGCCGTAGCGTAGGCGCCAATCGCATAGAGGCTGCCATGGGCCAGGTTCAGAATGTTCAGAACGCCGAACACCAGGGTCAGGCCAACGGAAACGATGAACAGCCAGGCCCCGTAGATCAGGCCGTCCACCAAAATAAAAGCAGCTAACTCCATCCTGCCCCCGGCAGTCGGTTTACGCTTCGCGTGCCAAGCTTGCCGGCGGTTTGTTCTTGCGTGAGGCTGTGGAAAAAGCTGTCACAAACAAACCGCCGGCATGAGCGAGATCAAACCCCAAGCGGAAAAGGACCAGTCAACCATTGCTGCGGTGCGGCACTAGCATTGGGCGCCGGGGAATCCGGCCTTGATCCAGTCGACCGCCTTGGTGCCGTCGGGCGGGTTTACGCATTCGGCGGCGTAATACTCGATGTCGACCAAGGTCATCGCATCAGCCGCGTCGTCCCATTTGGTGGTGCCGATGGCGTTGGGCTGAATGGCCTGATGGCCGTCGCCAAGCACCATCTGGATCTTTCCCGAAGGTGCGTCCCATTCCAGCCCCTTCATCGCAGCGGCCAGCTCTTCGTCGTTCGGCTTCTTGCCGCCATTATCCGCCATCGCCTTTTCGACCGCGGTCTTCAGGCCAAGGATACCCTGCCACATGCGGAACGGCGCCTGGACAGGGAAGGTATCGTATTCGGCCTCGTAGGCGCCCCAGAGGATATTGGTAAGCTCCGTCGCTTTGGGCTTCGCCGCAAGGCCGTTCATGCCGCGCGCACCGATGATCACCCCATCGGGCATCTTGTTGCCAAGCTGCGGGATCACATGGTCGCCGGCGGCAAACACCACTTGGCTGCGCTCGAACAGCCCGCGTGGTGCCGCTTGCAGCACAAAGGCCTGGAGATCGCCGCCCCACAGGCTGGAGTGCACCACATCGGCCCCTTCACGGGTCAGGGCCGAGATCTCGGTGCCGTATTGCCCTGCAAAAATCTTTGGAAAAAGGGCTGTGGCAGGCGTGGCATCAGGCTGGATGAAGGACATCGAGGCGACGAAGTCGGCCCAGCTATCCTGCCCCCAGGCATAGTCCTGATTGATGCCGGCGAAGCTGCCGACCTCAATGCCGCGCTCATCCAGATATTTGGCAAGCGAGATATTGTCCATCGCCGCATGAGCTGCCGTGCGGAAGACATACTCATAGCTGCCTTCTTCGAACACCCGCGGCGTGCCGCAGTCATAGAGGATGGTGAAGGCTTTGAGTTCGTCGGCAACTGGCGGAATGGCCAGGCAGTCGCCGGAGCTGACATAGCCCAGCACCGTGTCCACCTCTTCGCGCTGAACGAGGTTGCGGAATTCCTGCACCTGCTTGGTCGCACCGCCTGCCTCATCGACCGGTATAGCCTCGATGGTCATGCCGCCGAAGCCCTTCTGATCATAAGGTGCCGGCAGCTTGCCGCCTTCGTTCAGCATGTCGATCAGGAGCTTGCCGCCGTTCCACGCCGGCACGCCGAAGCTCTCGGCAGCACCGCCTGAAAGAAAGGTGACCACGCCGACCTTGAACGTTTCCTGTGCCCCGGCGGCACCGGAAATGCCAAAAGCCATCACCGTTGCCAAAAGGCCGGCTTTGGCCCGTCCGGCGATGGGATGTCCTGTGAAATTGACCATCTCATATCCTCCCTTGTCATGTTTCATTTTTATGATGGGACCAGACCTTTTCATCGCCGAAACGCAGATGTCCGATCGGGTCGAAAACAATGACGCATGCAAAGAGGCTGTTGCGCCTTGTCTATCTTGATACCAAGATTCGAGGAATGACAAGGTTCAACGGCGTTTGTTCTTCGGAGATCCAGGCAGGTGAGGGTGGTTCAATGGACCGGCTAGGCGGGGTGGGGTGCTTTCGTCGAAAGTCGTTTCGACAAGCATGCCACCGGTCTTTTCTGCTCGGCAGACGCTTTCATCTCGAGTTCGCCATTCGGAAGAAGCCGTGATGCGATGGCGCGGGCGTGAGTGGCCGATACGGCTGATGGGCTGCCTGTTCGGTCTGGGCTCTCTTGCTCTTGGGCTGGCGGGGCTATTTGCCGATGGCTCGGCCCTGGCAGCCGAACAGGCCGGCCGGTTCGATTTCAGTATGATCGCTATCGTTACCGGCCTGATCGCGCTCTTCGGCTCCTTGCTGATGCGGCATAGCCGCGAGCTTTGGTTCTGCAACCCCGAACGCTCGAAGGAAATCGGCAAAAGATCGGGGGAGACCATCAGGGAGATGGTTTTCGGGCCACGCCGGAAAAAATGACTTGGGTCTTAAAACAGGCTCGCAGCGCTGACCGGGCGGCTCATGGCCGCCCGGTCCGTTCCGAACGTCAATTCTTGGGCTGGGGAACGATGCGAAGATAGGGCTTCAGTGTTTTCCAGCCATCCGGATATTTTTCCTTGGCAGCTTCATCGGAGACCGCAGGCACAATGATAACGTCTTCACCTTGCTGCCAATTGACCGGCGTTGCGACTTGATGCTTTGCGGTAAGCTGGAGCGAGTCCAGGACACGCAGGATCTCGTCGAAATTCCGCCCGGTGCTCATCGGATAGGAAATCATCAGCTTGATCTTCTTGTCCGGGCCGATGACGTAGACCGTGCGCACGGTGGCATTGTCGACGGCGGTGCGGCCATCGGAACTGGTGCCGGCGGTGGCCGGTAGCATGTTGTAGAGCTTGGAAACGGCGAGCTCGGTGTCGCCGATCATCGGATAGTTCGGGGCAACGCCTTGGGTTTCCTCGATATCCTTGGACCAGCGCGCATGGTTATCGACCGGATCGACACTAAGCCCGATGACTTTGGTATTCCTCTTCTCGAACTCCGGTTTCAGCTTGGCCATATAGCCGAGCTCGGTCGTGCAAACCGGTGTAAAATCCTTGGGATGGGAGAAGAGTACGGCCCAGCCGTCGCCGATCCAGTCATGAAAAGCAAGCTCGCCTTCGGTCGTTTTCGCCACGAAGTCCGGTGCTGTATCGCCAAGCTGCAACGACATCGGAAGTCCTCTTTCTGATGGTGGTGGACGTGAGATTTCCCAACCACTAGCACCAATTTGAAGGGGTGTAATGGTGTAATCTCCGCTTAGAGCAGGCTCTTTCCCGCATCGAGTGAACAGGCGTAGAATTTGCTCGTTCACCCTATCTTTCAGAGAAACATATACGCCGGCCGAATGGTCATCGAACCAGACCGCCTGGCGAGGACACGGATATCTATCGGCGGCAGACTTGGGCGCGGCCCAGCGTCTTTGCGAGGCGATGTGGTGGAGAGGCGAAGGCGGGTCTCACCTCATGCCAGGTCGATGGAGATATTGCCTTGCTTGCCGACGCCGCTCATATTTTAGGGAGCGGCTAGGCCGAGATACTCCCCGGCGTAAGCATGCGTCCTGGGTTTCGGTCGGGAGGAGATGGCATGTACGAGCTTCTCATCATTGCCTGTTTGGCTGGACAGCCGGCGAGATGCGACGAGTTTCATATTCCCTTCGAACGGCCGACGGGCATCATGGTCTGCCTGCGCGATGCCCAGTTTCGCCTATCTCAATGGGTCGTCGCCATGCCGGGATGGGACATCAAGAAATGGACCTGCGGTCTGCCAAGAGCCTAGTTGTTCGGTCCCGGGATAGGTCGATCCATCCCTCTCCCCCGCCCAACCACCCGATATGGTCGGTACGCCGAGGCAGTTGGGCGGGGGAGAGGGATGGCACCGCGTAAAACTCAACCGGAAACACCCCAGTATCCTGATCGCGACGCTCGTTCAATGGTCCGACACTAGCTTTGCCGTCGGGAAGGCGCTCTTCATCTTTCTTTAATGATGGCATGTCACGATGGCTTTCCTGGTCCATGCGATCATGGGAATCCGCCCGCTCAACAGAAGGAGGAAGGCGAGGCTCGGATTCCCATGATCGCATGGACCAAAGTCAGTTCTACAGCGGTTGGGTTAACCAAAGATTAAGCTGGTGAAACCCAACGAACTTCGCAATCATGACATTTGGAGAGACGAAGGTCGATGCCTCACGGTCTTATGAGCTGGACGTTGCGGCTGATCGGTCTGAAATCGAAATGTGCTAAAAGTACAACAGTAATGGGTTCCACTCTGGAACATCTACAGGCTGCCTGTCTTGCTTCCGGCCGACCGGGCCAGGACAGCATGGATCAAGGCGTTACCCCAGCGGATTAACCGCCTCCTGACGATCCTTTTGCAACAATCTTTCACTGAGTGAACTTGGTGCTGCGTGGTCATACTGCGAGGGTACCGTTAATGAAATGGCACAGCTGAAGGCCAAGGCCAAAATTCCTGCTAAAAGAAGTCGTCGCATGGCGTTGTTTCCTTCTTTCTTTCGTTTCTATGCCCCATTCTATACATCGGCTGGCTTCGAGATTGATAGGGTGAATCGATCGCATTGTGTCTAAAATGAAACATGATGTTGTTTTCAAGCAACAGCGAGAATTACGCGTCCCCGACATAGATATATCCGGCTCCGCGCACGGTCTTGATGATCTGTGGCTTGGCAGCGTCGTCTTCGATTTTGCGCCGCAAACGGGCAATGCGAATATCGATGCTGCGATCGAACGGTTCCCAGTCTTTATTATGGGCAAGATCCAGCAGCCGGTCTCTGCTCAGGACTTGGCCCGGATGGTCGGCAAAGGCTTTCAAGAGATCGAATTCCATGCTGGTCAGGGGAACCTCGCCACCGTCGGCGGCATAGAGTCGATGACTATCCAGATCCAGGCGAAACGCACCAAACCAAGTCTCAGATGTGCTTTTATCCCGGGATTGATGAACATCGTCTGAACGGGGTGCTGCCCGCCGCAGGACTGCACGGATGCGCGCCAGCAGTTCTCGGAGATCGACGGGCTTGGCGATATAATCGTCGGCGCCCATCTCCAGGCCGACCACCCGGTCAAGAACATCGCCTGCCGCGGTCAGCATGACGATGGCGAGATCCTTATCCACGGCGCGCAGAGCTTTGGCGATCGTAAACCCATCCTCGCCCGGCATGTTGACGTCGAGGATAACGAGATCCACATCGTCGTCCTCGAGAATGGATGTCAGGCGTTCACCGCCGTCGGCTGTGCTCACCCGAAAACCGGCATGGCTCAGATAATCGTCGAGCATGGTCCTGATTTCCGGCTCGTCGTCGACGACCACAATATGCTGGCTGCCGCCCATTCATCTTACCTCATTGTTTTCGAACACTGCTTTTTGGCCGTCACCGGCGATTGATCCGTCAGCAGCATAGTCTGGAAAGCCGGTCGATGGCGAGTATGGCGAGCTGGCGGGGATCAGGGTCCCGGCGCTTGGTGCCTGCGATCCAGCCGCATGATCGCTCCTGACGCCATGTCGGGGCTGCGCTATGCTAGGTTTCCCGCCGCCGGGGAGATGATCCCGGCGACGCTCTATGGTACTGGCTTCGCCCATGAGGAAACCGACGTGACAATGCCGTCACAACCAGGTCATGCGCTATCGAGGCGTTACTCACTGATCGCCGTAGCGAGCATCATTCCTCTGATTTTGGTGATCCTGCTTCTTGCCTGGTTCCAGTTTCGAAGCCAGCACGATCAGCTGATCGAGGACCTCGAAAGCGAGGTAGTCAAGCATGGGACGCTGTTCGGGAACATTATCGGCACTGTCCGTGATCATGTACGCTCCATGCGCGCTTGGGCCGACATCTACCAAAAGGAGCCGGGGCTCAGCGCCGAGGCTGCTTTGGACCGGAAAACCGGGGCCGGCGATCAGGGGATAAAGCAGCCGTCAGACCCGCTCCGGACATGGCGGCCCAGGGACAGCCAGGTGTTCTTCAGCGGTAATGGTTCGGCACCGTTGAGCGCCAAGGAACTCGGGCTGGCCGAAGGGCTGGTTCAGCATATGCGCCTCGCCCACCGCGCCATGCCTTATCTTCGCTGGAGCTACTACTTTGCCGATGATGAGCGTTTCTTTTCACTCTATCCCGCCGGGCAATATCAAACGCTAGGCGGGGTTCTGCGTACCGCACCGAACGAAACGGTTGTCGAAACGATGTTCGCGCAGCCGATCATCACTCGAGAAGAGGTGGCAGACGGGACGGCAGCGCCGCCTTCCTCTTATTGGACGCCTGCCTATCTGGATCCCGCGGGGGCCGGATGGGTCGTGGCTCATGCTGCCGAGGTCCCCCTGGAAGAGGGCGGAACAGGTGTTGTCGGCGCAGCAGTGCTTTTGGATTTTCTGACCGGTTTCGTTCGGGCTTTCGACTATCCTTGCGGCAAGATATGGCTGATGAACGAGCAGGGCCAGATCCTGGCGGCTTCTGATGGACGCCGTGTCGCCGGTCTGCGGCTGCTGACCACCGATGATGTCCTGCCGAAGGCGCTTTCAGGCGTCGGTATCGATGCGCTGACCGCACCGTCCAGACAGTTCAAGACGTTTGACAATGTGAAGGTGCTGAGCCGGCCGATCGCGGCAACCCCCTGGCATCTTCTTTACGTGGTCGAGCCTTGGGAAGTGACCGAGCTGATCCTGCCTCGGTTCGTTCCCTATGGCGTGATTTTGATCGGCCTGCTTCTGACCTTCGTTCTGGCGCAGCAGCAGAGGCAGCGCCTGATTGTCGGTCCGGCCCTAGCCCTTGCCGACTACGTGAAGGCTGAAAGCCAGGAAAGGCCGGAACCGCCACCGGAGCTTCCCGATATGTGGCGGCCTTGGGTTGCGACGGTTTCCGAGGCTTTCACTGCGAAGCATGAGGCCAATCAGAGGATCTTGGAGAGTGAAGCCTATTTTCGCACCATGGCGGAAGCCCATCCCGTGCCGGTGGCCATTATCAAGCAGGACGATGGGCGGGTTCTGCATGCAAGCCGGGCCTTTGCCGATCTGTTCCAAACGCCGCTCGATGCGCTGATCGGCAGCGATGTCCACCGATATTACATCAATCCCGGAGACCGTGACGGCCGCATCCTGAGCCTGCGCAAGGAGGGCGGGGTTCAAAGTTTCGAACAACGATTGAAACGTGATGACGGCTCGCCGTTTCTCGCCTCCGTTTCATCGAGGGCGATTGAGTTTCAAGGGGAGGAAGCGGTGATCTCCGGTGTGGTCGATCTGACCGAGAAAAAGGCTGCGGAAGCCAAGATCGAACAGCAAAGGGAGGCATTGGAACAAAGCGAGCAGCGCTTCCGCACGATTGCAGAGGGGCATCCGGTGCCGCTGGCGATTGTCCGCCGCTCAGACCAGAAGATGCTTTATGCCAGCCCGCCGCTCGCCGATCTGTTGGGCCTCCCGCTCTCGGCGCTGTATCAGACGGATCTTCGTGATTTCTACGCAACGCCCGACGATCGGCGGCGGCTCGCGGAAATTCTCAGCAAGTGGCATGCGGTGGAGAATGTCGAGATCGATGTCCGCCGTCCCGATGGCAGTGTTCTGCCGACGGCCGTGACCTGCAGACTGATGGATTACGAGGGTGACGAAGCCCTGGTCAGCAGTATCGTCGATCTGACCGATAAAAAGCGGGCGGAGGCTGAAATCGCCCGCCAACGGGAGGCTCTCCATCAAGCGGAGAAGCTGAACGCGCTCGGATCGCTGCTGGCCAGTGTTGCGCATGAGCTGAACAATCCATTATCGGTCGTGGTGGGCTATGCCACCATGCAGCTCGATCTTTCCAGCGATCCGGCATCGAGGCAGCGGGCCGAAAAAATTCACGCGGCCGCGGAACGTTGTGCCCGGATCGTGCGCACGTTCCTGGCGATGGCCCGAAAAAAACAGGATATCCGCGGACAGGTCCAAATCTCCGATGTGATCGATGCTGCTCTCGAGATCGCTGGCTACGGATTGCGCACCGCGGATATCGACCTCGATCTGCAGATCGCCCCCCATATTCCGAACCTCTGGGGCGATGGCGATCAGCTGACGCTGGTGTTCATGAACCTGATCGTCAATGCACAGCACGCCCTTCAGGATCGGGAAGGAGACAAACGCCTCGAGATTTCGACCGGCTGGGACGAGCAGACCGTTTGGGTGGAGTTTGCGGATAATGGTGCCGGGGTTGACGGCACCATCGTCAAGAGAATTTTCGAACCCTTCTTTACGACCAAGCCGCAAGGGGTGGGGACCGGCATCGGCCTATCGGTCTGTCATTCCGTGGTTGCCGCCCATGAGGGCGAGATCACCGTCGCTTCCACGCTCGAAGGCGGTGCTCTCTTTAGGGTCTGTCTTCCCCGAAAGGATATGACGGCTTTGGCGGAAACCGCCCGCAACCAAACCAGTACTGGTGTCGGTGCCAAGAAGCGGGGGCGGATTCTGGTGGTCGAGGACGAGCCGGAGATTGCCGAAATGGTTGCCGAGATGTTGAAGCAGGATGGTCATGACGTCATTGTCGCATTGAGTGGCCGCGCAGCTCTTGCCAGGGTCAAGGCGATAGAACCGGATCTGATCGTCAGCGATCTGCGCATGCCGGGCCTGGGCGGCCCGGACCTGCACCGCCTTCTCTTGGAGCACCATCCGGCCATCGCCAAACGCATGCTGTTCATGACCGGTGATACGCTTGCCTTTGGTCTCGACGACTTTTTCGATAAAACCGGCCTGCCTCTGCTGGAGAAGCCGTTGGAGCCGGAAGCCCTCCGTTTCGAGGTTCAAGAGTTGCTGATGGGTTTCAATCCGGCACGGGAGCAAGGCGACAGTAGCGCCCGTCGTGACAAAACATAGATTTGTGACCGGCCGGTGCGTTTTCTCGACTTTACGCAGCCAACAGCATCCCGCTCCCTCTTCTGACCACCCGATATGGCCGGGATCCTGCGGGTGGCTGGGAGGGGAGCGGGCAGGCCAGTTTGATCGGAACGTGCATCCAGCCAATGGTAGCTTTGCAATCTCAAACCTGGCCCTTCTTGTAAGAGTGCCCGCGAAAACAAGTGAAAAAACTGGCTGAAGACTGGGATTGTCAGGCGAAATGGGATAGAAGAGCGGCGTTTGGCGTTTTGGTCTGCCGAACCAATCGTAACCTAATTAAGACATGAGCGAGGATTGCCGTGCTGCGTTTTGCCGAATTGGTCCTGGCCGGTTTCGCCGTCATCATTCTGACCGGCACCAACGCCTATTACTTTATGCTTGGGGTTCCCGCCGGCGTGACGCTCGAAGAGTTGGCGGCGTATGAAGGCGCTATCCGCAACGTCTTCCTGCTCGCCTACATCATCGTGGCGCTTCTTTCTGTAATCCATTGGCAGAAAATGATCATCGGCCTGGGGCTTGTCTGGCCGATCGTGCTTTTGGTTGCGATTGCCTGGCTTTCCAATATCTGGACGGTCGCCGAAGAAATCACCTATCGGCGATGCATCGCGATCTCCGTCACCACGCTGATGGGGGTCTATCTTTTCGTTCGATTCGACCTGGAGAGCCTGCTTAAGTTTCTGACCGTCATTGTCGCCATCATGGCCGTCGGCTGTGTCGTCTGGGCGATTGCCATACCCGACTATGGTCTCCATGCCGATGCCGATCATGCCGGGGTTTGGCGCGGTATTTTCTTTCACAAGAACACCACCGGCCGGGTCATGGTTTTCGGTTTGGCGATCGTGATTGCTGCCTGGATCGGGACGGATATCAACCGTGCTTTTCTTTTAGGCGTCGGTGCTGTCGTGCTGATAGTGATTGCTGGAACGACCTCGCAGACAACCATGCTTGGCACACTGGTTCTGATCGCCGGCCTTATCGTAGTGCGCATGGTGCGCGGGCAAGCTCTGAAGAGCGTTTTGGTGACGCTGGCGGTGCTGACCGTCGCCTGGCATGGCCTTCTCATCGGACTTGCCAATTATGACCTCATTCTCGAGGCCCTGGGGAGGGATGCTTCGCTCACCGGCCGGACCGAGATTTGGGAGTATACGCTGCGATATGCGCTCGAAAGGCCGTTCACCGGCTATGGCTATGAGGCTTTCTGGAACGGCGATCTCAGTCCCGGTGCTCAGTATTCGGCCTATTGGGGCACACCTCACTCCCACAATAGCTGGCTCGAAATCATGATCGCGCTCGGTATCCCGGCAGCCCTTTTGATGCTGGGCATTATCCTGGTAACGATGTTTCGAGCGATTGTCCTGGCCCGTTACTATCCGAGCACCACACCTGCCGTCCTGATCACGCTTACCTGCTTTGCAATACTCACGATCGGCATGTCCGAGCCGGTCCTCATGGAAAAGCATAGCTTCGATTGGATGATCCTTGTTGCGGTCGTCGGCTGTGCTCGGGCCTTGACCGCCAGTCTCGGCAGCAAGTCGGTAGATCAGCCAGGTCTCGGTGGAGAGCAGGCCGAGCCAGCGCGCATGCTCCGTGGTGCGCCTGTCTGATACCTGACAAGACCAGGGTTTGAGCTTTTCCATTACCCTCCCAGCGACCCGCTGGATCCGAACCATATCGGATGGTTGGGCGAGGGAACGGGATGGGGCCGTTGCTCGGCGGTTTGGTCTGAGTGAGCGACCGAACAAAGAAGCCGCTTCCCAAGGCATTGGCATGGCAAGACAAGCATGTCGCCATTCCTGATTTCGGCTCGGAGTTTCCGGTGCCTTGGCCGCGATCTTCATCCCACCGGCTTCATCGGTCTCTTCCGAGCCAGGCGGTCACTTGCGCGATCTGGTCTTGATCCATGAGTGCCGGTGCGTGGCCGACGCCTGCGATCTCGATCAGATCGGCCTTCGGTCCTCTTCTGGTCATCTCCAGAGCGGTGCTCTTGGGGAGCAGGTCGCTGTCAGCGCCGCGAATGAGCAAAACCGGGCATTGGATCTCGTCCCAAAGCGGCCAAAGATCGACGTCTTCAGCTTCCTCTGCCCTGAACGGGATCGCGATCTTCGGGTCATAGCTCAGAACGATTCGGCCATCGGCGCCCGTTTTCGCACTGAACCTGGCAAGGTGGGCCCATTGCTGATCAGTGAGCGGCCCAAAGGGCGCGTGGATTTGCCGAAGATGTGTTTCCAGCTGGTCCAGGCTGTCGAAGCTGAGCTCAAGTCCCAGATACGTACCGATCCGCTCAAGTGCCTCCTTGGGCAAAAACGGACCGACGTCGTTCAGAATCATCCGTTCGATCGGGCTGGCCTCCAGCGAGGCGACACCCATGCCGATCAGCCCGCCCATCGAGGTGCCGATCCAATCCACCTTGGACGCGCCGAGATGCTGGATGAGTTGCACCATATGACCGATATAGGTGGGCACGGCATAGGCCGCGGGATCATCCAGCCAGTCGCTTTGCCCGCGCCCGACCACGTCGGGACAGATGACCCGGGCGTTGTCCGCGAGAGCCGTTGCCAGCATATCGAAATCCCGGCCGTTTCTGGTAAGCCCGTGGACACAGACAATGGTACGCTCGGTGTTTTCCTCGCCGAACACCGTGTAGCTCATGTGGTAGCGGCGATCCGGTCCTTCGACGTCGATGCTGCGAACGTCCATCTCGGCTCCTGATAAGATTTCTTCCAAAGTGCCAAGATCGGCCGAACAACGGTTAGGGGTCAACAAAGGATAGAGGGAGAAGGTTCGAGGTCGAGCCTTTTCAATCCAGCTCCGGCACACCACCTTTTGCTTGTCCTGGGCAACGATCGGCGCGATATCTTGCATTGATCAGCCCGAGAGACATGACCGGCCATATGATCTGGTGAACGCTTGCTCCGATGAACCTCTACTTCAGCACCGACCTTGCGGCCTGCCCCTATCTCGACAATAGGTTGGAGCGTCGGCTGGTGGTGTCGCTGGAGGATGATACGGACGTCGACAGCCATGACCGGCTGGTGCTTGCAGGCTTTCGCCGTTCGCAAAATTATGCTTATCGGCCTACCTGCCCGGGCTGCAGTGCCTGTGTTCCCATCCGCATCCCGGTCGATCACTTCGTCATGACTCGAAGCTGGCGCCGGACCCTTCGGCAAAACAGCGACCTCCAGGTGGTCGAAAAGCCCTCGAAAGCAACCGAGGAGCAGTTCACGCTGTTCGAGCGCTATCTCGATAGTCGCCACGCCGATGGCGGCATGGCGTCGATGGGCTGGAACGAATATCGGGCGATGGTCGAGGACAGTCCGAAGAACAGTCGGATCGTCGAATGGCGTCGGGCCGACGCAACGCTAGCCGGGGTCAGCATTACGGATCACTTCAAGAGCGGGCTCTCCGGCGTCTACAAGTTTTTCGACCCCGACGAGGCCAAGCGATCGCTCGGAACGCTGATCATTCTTTGGCATGTCGGGCGAGCGGTCGAGCTCAAGCTGCCTTACGTCTATCTCGGCTATTGGATCGCCGGCAGCCCCAAGATGGACTATAAAGCCCGCTTTCGTCCCCTCGAACATCTCACCAGATCCGGCTGGCAACCGATGCCGAAGACCAAGATTGCCGATACCTTCAAAGGTGACATGATCACCGCTTGATCTTCCAATCGCCGTGTGCTCCCGCCTCAGCCCACCAGGACGTCCAGGCCCGGGTGTCGTAGGCATGACGCTGATCGGTCATCGCGGTTAGAGCGCCGACGATGTCACCCTTCAGCCAGAGCGGGTCATCCTCATCCGCAAGGCGTGTGATCAGTGCGTCGATGGTCTTGCTGTCATCTTGCTTTGAGTTGCCGGCCGCCCAAAGGGCGAAAGGCAACGTGTCGAAATACTTTTCAGGCTTGTTGGCAGGCCTGGTCCAGGGTGTCTGTAGCATCTCGATTGGGATTCGGGCGGTCGATGTGATTGCATTTCTGCCCTGAAGCGTCATGCCGAAGAGAAGGAGGGCGCGTCCCATCTTGGAAGCCGGGATTTGCACCGCGCCGCCGATCAAGGACATTCGCGCGTCAGGCATTGGCGAGGTGAGACGTTTGGCGAAGAAGCCGGGCGGCGGGTTTCTCGTGCCAAGATCAAGCACCGTGTCGCGTAGGATTAATGCTCGATCCTGATAGGTGGAGGGTGCGGCGAGAAGCCTGTCCAGTTCCGCACCCGCCGCAACCCAGTCGGTCTCCGGGGCGCTCTTTGGGCGGAGCGTCGGCAATGAGATTTTTGCTGCGGCGGGCTCACTGCCCCGAGGGCTGTCCGGATCGTCTGTCGATCCCCAGAGGATGCCGCTTCCGGTTTGTCGATTGGAGCCGCCGACAAAGATCCTACCTCGATAGCTTCCAAGCTCGAACGCGCTGCCGCCTTGAAAATCGTACCATCTTTCCCAGTTCCGGCCGTCATCACCTCGCCAGACCGTTCCCCCGGTCTCATCGGCGGTCAACAGCCAAAGACCCCGCTCATCGGCGATCAGGTCGCGGGCACCACCAGCGGCGCTAACCCCATCGATCGTTGTGAGGTTGGTGACCTCCTCGCTGCGATCGCCATCGCTTCGCCAAAGGGCGGTGCCGGTCGACGTCTGGACCAGGCCGTAAACATGACCCTGAAACGTGGTCATTGCTCTGATGCCGCGGTCGGCAGGCCAGCCCGGCACAGGCTCGACGACCGCTTCCCGGCGCTGCAGCAACCCGCGTTGGTCCTTGCTGACCAGCGAGCCGAAGACACGGTTGTCCTGTGTGACAAGATCGACGATCCGGCTGACCCGCCGATCTGGCGTCGGATGATCGTAGGCCTGTTGCCAGGTCTCACCGCCGTCGGGAGACAGGTCGAGATGAGCCCGCCAGGCAGAGGTTGCGGCGATCAGCTGGTCGGTTGCCGCCATGGCATGGGTGTGAAAGATACGGCCCGTCGGAATGATCTTTTCTCGCCATTGTCTGCCGTCGGTGACCATGAAATGGCCAAAGCCGAGGCTGAAGCGGGCGTCCTCGAAGGGCCAATGGAGGAGACCTTCGAAGACGACCGGCCGTCCGGCGTCCTGGCTGAACAGATGGCGCTCGAAGCGGATGTCGCCGCTGTCGAGGTCGTAGCTGTAGAGATCTGCAGAATTGTGGTTCCGCCCCTTGACGCTATTGGCGAACCAGAGCCTGCCGTCATAGCCGATAAGACGGGAAATCACTGGCCAGGGTTTGATCTCGGCCAGAACTTCGAGGGCCGGCTCAGCCCGCAGTGAGGCTGCGAACACGCCAAGGCAAAGCAGGCTGCCGAAGATCAAGCGGCCAAGAGACATCGATCATGCTCCACATGGTTCACTGCTGCCCAGCTTGGCGTGATCTTGCGCGGTAGCAATAGTGTGGTGCGTCACAAACCGGCGAGGCAAAAAAAAACGCCCCCGGCCCGTTGAGCCGAAGGCGTCCTTTTGGTGAGGCGCCATGGTTCCTAGAGGCTAGGCGGCCGGGCGGATCAGGTCGCCGAAGATGAACCCGCGAAGGCCGTCGGACGTTTCGATTTCGAACCAGTTCCTGCCGTCGACCTTGCCGATGACGGTGACCACGTCACCAGGTTCGGCGAAGCCGATACGTTTGGAGTCCGGGCTCGGTGCCGCGCGGACGTTGGAGGATCGAATGGTTTCGTAGCGTGCGCCAAGTCCTAGTGATGCACTGAGGTCTTCGACGGTCTCGGCATCTTCGAGATCGCTGACATCAATCGGCTCACCTCCCAGCAGGACGGAGCGGAGCATGCCTGCAATCTGCATCCGAACCTTGGCAAGTTCACGGTCGGCTTCATCGCGTGCGGTCCGTGCTTGCTGGGCTTCCGTGGTTGCGTCTCCCAGCTTGGCCCGTGCTGTTTCGAGCTCGCCTGTCAGTTCGGCAATCTTGCCGTTGAGATCGCTGATCTCGCGGCTTGCAGAGCTGAGATCGCCCTCAAGGCTATGGATCTGGTCTTCAGCATCGGACTGTGCAGCTTCGATCGTTGTGATCCGGGTTTCGCGCTGCTCCAACTTCTGCTGTTGTCTCTCAATCTCTATCTTCGACGAGTCGACCGCTTTCCTAAGTTCGAGAAGCTCCTGCTGTGCCGTGTTCTGTTGAGTTTCCAGAACACTGCGCTCGCTTTGCACCTCGGCGAGCGACGCCGCCAGCCGGTTATTTTCCTGGATGCTCTGCTCAAGCTCTTCGCGAAGCTCCGCCGCCATGGCAGCCAGTTCGGTGGCCTGGCGAAGCTCATCGAGCTTGGCACGCGCGCCGGAGAGAGCTTCGTTCAAATCCGATGCTGCGGAATCAAGTTCGTCGAACGAGGGCGTTGTCGAGGGAAAATCGGTTTCGACAATTGGCTCGTCGAGAGCTTCCTCTTTGGCCGCCGGTATCAAGAGGCCGTCATCGACGACAGGATCGGTCGTTGGTGTTTCCTGCGCCAAAGCGTATGTGGCTGCCATGCTCAAACCGAGTGCCAAGCCGACCGAAAGACAAGCCCGACGGTATGAAATTTCCGATGATGCGATGCGTTTCGACATAGCTGTTACGCCCCTTGTTCCCGATGCCCTTATCACGGGACGGTTCTTCGAGATGGAGCGCTTGTCATAGAGTCGTTTCCAGACAACGACAAGCCTTCGTGCAAAATATCAACCAAAGGCATAAAGAGGTTAAGTAAAGATTGTAACGAAAGTTTACAGCTTCTTACGCAGAAGCCTGTTTGCCGATAATCTCGAAGTTTAATTGCGAGCCGGAGAGAAAAATTGACGTTATCTCATCGCACCGGAATCACGTCGCTGATTTGAGCAGGTGTCACCGATGATGCCTTGATGCGCTCCGCAGGAGCTGCCGGCGCCGGGTATCGTTTGATGACATCGCCGAACACGAATCCATGGCGATGCCCCTCGACATCGACCCGGTACCAGTCCCGGCCAGACACTTTGCCGGTCACCGAAAGCGAACTTCCGGCTGTCACCGTGGCGATAGGGGAAGCGCGATGATCGGGGGCGGCACGAATGACCGCGGCTGCCGAAGTCCGACCTTCCATAGAGATGGTTTCGATATAGGTCGTTGTTATTGATGCCAGGGAGGGCTTGGCTAAGCTGATTGCCTGCTCTTCGTCCTCAAAGCCCTCATGATGAAGCTTGCCGGCGATCGAGGCTGCCCAGGCGGTGATTTCTTCCGAAGTGAGATTGCTTTCCGTCCGGGGTTCCTTTGGTGCCTCGACCTTGGGCGGCTTGGCTCGATGGGGGGCGAGAACATGAAGAGCATCGATGATCTTGGCACGGATCACCTTAATATCGCCGGCGGCTATCCTCTGAGCTGCTGCCATTTTGTCCAGAGTCCGGCGGGCATCCTCGATCGTGGCATCGGGACCGGCCAATTCCTCAGTGACCAGGTCATTTCGTCGAGGCCCGGCCTTGAGGGAAGATTGCTGATCGGTCCCGGATGCCTCGGCCGGATCGGAATCCAGCCCATCTTCCGATGGCAGGGGGCTCTTCGGGACTAGCGACTTCTTGAGGGCTACCAGCTCGCGCCGGGCTTGCTCGGCAATCGAAGTCAGTTCGTTGATTTCGGCCACGGCCTTTCGCTCGCGAATCCCGAGATTCCGGCGCGCCTCAGTCACCTCGATCAGGATCGAGGTAAGATGGCGGTTCCACTTTCTGCTGAGATTGAGCTCCTGACGAATGGCAGCAACCAGCTTGTCGCCATCCGTGCCGTCGACGGCCTGATCAGCCAGACGGTCGACGCGGCTGCTGGCGTGATCGAGCAGCTCGCCGATCTTCATCGTGTGGCTCTTCAGCTCTTCGATGGTGACCGCGCCCTTTCCATCCCAATGTTCCAGGGCAAGGCTAGTGGTCGGAGATCCAGCCCCCGGCTCCGCATATCCAGATGATATCATCACGGCAAACAAGGCTGCGGAGGCAACGAGGCTGCAGATGGAACGTCCGGTCGAGCGACCCAAAGCACGGGCTGCCAGCATGGTGTTATCCTTCTAACATCGGCGGTAGCATAGCCAGCCAATAAAGCATGCTAAAATCATTTATCGCCTTTTAATGGTGATCAATTGCATTTTCAATCAATCAATCAGATTATTTTCTCTGAAAATATCATATAGATAAAAATTTATACAATTTTTAAGGGAATAAAGCTTGTCACCCTAATGCCTCTTCCGATTGAGTGAAGTTCGGTCAGGGGCGAGGTCGCTAGGTTCGAGGCCGGTCGCTCGAATATCAGCAGGGATATCACGGCCGGTTGCAAGAGCGAGCACGAGACGAGCGATCGCAGGGGCTGTCTGTATGCCATAGCCGCCTTGCCCGGCGAGCCAGAAGAAATCAGGTTTGGAGGCGGCTTTGCCGACGACGGGGGTTTTGTCGGCAACGAAGCTTCGAAGTCCAGCCCATCGCCTTGTCACACGCCGAACTTGCCAGCCGGTGGCCTGCTCGATCCGATCTATGGCGATAGCGACATCCAGCTCGTCCGGTTGAATGTCCGAAGGCGGCATCGGGGTTTCATCGGCAGGAGAGCCGAGGAGCAAGCCGGACTCGGGCTTGAAATAGAACTTTTCGTCGACGTCGCAGACCACCGGCCATGTCGCATCGATGGCGATCTCCGGGTCGAAGATGAAGGCAGTTCGGCGTTTGGGCACGAGGCCGATCGGCGGCACGCCGGCAAGGCTGGCGATCTCATCGGCCCAGGCTCCGGCGGCGTTGATGAGAAGATCCGTCTTGAAAACCCCGGCTTTGCTCTCGACCACCCATCCACCCGGCTGCTCATTCAGTGACAATACCTCGGCATCCGCCAGCAGCCTGCCGCCGCGGCTGCGAAATCCTTTCAGGAAGCCCTGGTGAATTGCCGCCACATCCATGTCTCTCGCCGAGGCATCGGCAAGACCGGCGGCGATATAGCCGGGGTTCAGGACAGGCACCCGGTCGATGATGTCAGCAGCGGAAAGGCGTTCCAGGCCGGCGAGTTCCGGTGCCAGCGCCTTTTCGGCTTCGTCCAGGGCATCGAGCTGATCGGCCTTTGCGATCAAAAGCTCGCCCCGAGGCGAGAGGACCGGATGAGAGGCAAGCCCGCCGGCACTCTGTTCGTAGAACGCCTCGCTCGCGCGGGTCAGTTTGCGGATCGGCCCGTTGCCGTAAGCCGGCGCGAACACGGCGGCCGAGCGACCGGTGGTGTGATAGCCTGGCTGGTCCTCCCGCTCCAGTAGAAGGACGGATCCGGCCCCGGCCAGCTCGTAAGCGGCGGACGCGCCGGCGATCCCGGCCCCGATCACGATGATATCCATATGGTCCATCAGCAAGGCTCCTTCGGCTGTCCCTGACATCATCCAAGATTGACGATAGGGCGAAAACCGGCGCTGCATAAGGGTTTCGGGTTCGTTTGGTTTCCAGGCAGGGACCGCCGCCTTCGGCGCTGTTAGCCCATTCATAAACGGCACGGATGATTGAATGGCCTATCGGCAGGTCTCTAGCTTACTCAAAAATAGGAATATTATCCACACGCAATCCTCGCCTCGGGGAGGCTCGGTCCCATCGGCAAACGTGATCGGATCGACGTTGAACTCTGCTTGACATGAGCGAGTGTCCGTATAGAACAAAACAAGAACATTATGGATAATTCAAGCCGCTTAGAAACTGCTTCATCTCTCTCCCGACCATATCGGTGTTTGGGCGGGAGAGAGGGATGGAGCGGTCAATCCCAGGATTGGCTGGCCGGCATGGCATTGACTGACGGCATGCTAGAGGAGGAAAGGCATGGGTTCGAGGGTTTTGTCGCTTTGGTTGCCCTACCTCGCAACGGATCGGATCACGCGGGACCAGCGACGGTCGGAAAAGGGGGAGGGGCCGCTTTCGACCTTCTCCAGGACCGGCGGCTGCTATCGTTTGGCGGATCTTTGCCCGCTTGCCGAGCGGTCGGGGCTAAAACCCGGCATAACCCTTGATGATGCCCGTACCCATGCGCCGGGATTGACTGCCCTGCCGCGCGACGAAAAAGCTGATCGCCATCTGCTGGACACGCTCAAGGTCTGGTGCGAGCGCTATACGCCCTGGGTGGCCGTCGATCGGAGTTTTAACGGGGGCTTGGGCTATGCTCTTTGGCTGGATATGGCCAATGCGGCGCATCTGTTCGGCGGCGAGGCACATCTGCTGACCGATTTGCTCGGGCGGCTTTCGGACCAGGGGATTCATGCCAAGGCAGCGATCGCCGATCATCCGGGCACTGCCTGGGCGATGGCCCGCTTCGGCACCGGCAAGCAGCAGATTTTACCGGTCAACGGCGCCAGGGTTGCGCTGGCTTCCTTGCCCGTTGCTGCCCTTCGCCTGACCGATGAGCAAGCGTTGAGCCTGACGGAGCAGGGGATGGATCGGATCGACGCGCTCTACCCCCTTCCAAGACAAGTGCTGGAAGCCCGTTTCGGTAGAGGCATCGTGACTAGACTGGACCAGGCTCTCGGCTTGATCGACGAGCCGATAGCGTCCGATGCGCCTTTGCCGGCGCAGCAGGCCCGGTTGATCTTTGCCGATCCGGTCATGACCATCGATGCGCTTCGCCCATCGATCCAAAGACTGGTGCGCCAGCTATCGGTGGGGCTCGAGGCGGCGGGACTGGGGGCTCGTCGGTTGACGCTCGCGCTTTACCGGATCGACGGCAGTCCGGTCACGCTTTCCATCGGCAGTGATCGCCCCTCACGCCAGACCCATCGGCTGAGCCGACTTTTGATTGAGCAGGCCGATGATGTCGATCCGGGCTTCGGCATCGAGCGGGCGATCCTGGATGCGGTCGAGATCGAGCCGTTGCTGCCGGAAACGATTGCCTGGCGAGGGCTCGGCACGAACGGTGCCGATCCGATACGAGACCTTGCGCATAAGGTGTTGATGCCCAGCCGTCGGGAGCGTGGTCGAGCGATGTCCGCCTGCTGCAGCACCTTGAACCGGAGCGCTCATGATCCTGCCATCCCAGTTGTTGCAGCTTCCGGCCGTTCGGCAGCAGCCCTCAAGCTCATGCCGGTGCCGGATGAAGAGCCCGTGGCCCAGCAGCAGCCCCCGCGGCCGCTTCGCCTCCTCCGCCGGCCGGAGCCGATCGAAGCGGTCGCGCCGCTGCCGGATGAGCCGCCGATCCTGTTTCGCTGGCGCCATGAATTGCACAGGATCGTCCGTGCCCAGGGCCCGGAGAGGGTGGCGCCGGATTGGTGGCGTATTCCGGGGCATGAGCAGCCGTCGATCAGCCATGAGATCATGAGCAAAATGGAGGAAGAGCGGCGCCTGCGTGATTATTTTGCCGTCGAGGACAGCGATGGTGATCGTTTCTGGCTGTTCCGTGAAGGGCTCTACCGATCGTCGCAGGCGACCCTGCCGAGATGGTATTTGCACGGCTTGTTTGGCTGATCCAAGGGCCGAGAATTGGTTCCGTTCCTCTCTCCCTTCCCCAGTTGCCCCGACAATATCGGGCGGTTGGTAGGGAGAAGAGGGACGGAATGGGTCAGCGTCCAGGACGACGTTTAAGTCGACTGATCTTCAATCTTTCTTAACCAAGTCATGTGACATTCGAATGGGTCAGTGTTCTTGATGAAGGTATAGCCGATGACGACACGTCCCCTTAGCGTACTGGTTGCGGAGGATAATCCCGTCAACCAGGAAGTTGCGTTGGGGATTTTGGAGAGTCTCCATTGCGAGGTGACGATCGTCGACAATGGCGCCGAAGCCCTGGAGGCCTATCAAACGGCGAAACCTGGCAGGTTTCAGCTCATCCTGATGGATTGCCAGATGCCGGTCCTGGACGGCTGGGAAGCGGCGAGGAGGATTCGCGCCTGGGAAGGCGATGGCAGGCATATTCCCATTCTGGCACTGACGGCGAATACCGTCGATGGCTCGAAGCCGGCCTGCCTCGATGCCGGCATGGACGATATGCTGAGCAAGCCGTTTCGCCGCCTGGAACTCGAGGCTCTGCTGGATAAATGGTGTCCTGGGGATGAAAAGGCCGAAACACCTGATACCCAGCCGCAGCAATCGGTGCCCAAACCGTCGCTGGATCAAAAGCCGCTCCAACTACTGAAAGAGCTGGACCCCGATGGGTCGAAACGCCTGATTCATCGAACCATCACCAAGTTTGCAAGCTATGGCGACGGGCTCTTGGCGGATATGAAAAATAGCTTGAAGAACAACGATATGTCCGAGATTTCCCGCCTCGCTCACAGCCTGAAATCGAGCAGCGCCAATCTGGGGGCGGCTGAGTTATCCAAACAATGTCTGGACATCGAGACATCGACCAAGGACCTGGATAAGCCTGCCGATATCGAGCGGTGTCTCGCTGTCCTTGAGCAGACCTATCAGGCGGTCAGGCAGGAATTGCTGTCGATCGCCGACCTTGAAAGTGCGTGATCAGCCTGCGGCTCATGTGCTCAAAGCCAAGGCCAAGGGGGCGGGAACAGGTCAACATCCAAGAGCTGTT
This sequence comes from Geminicoccaceae bacterium, assembly GCA_965204405.1. GTDB lineage: Bacteria > Pseudomonadota > Alphaproteobacteria > Geminicoccales > Geminicoccaceae > JANQPX01. The sequence continues at coordinate 243,395 of CBDBEN010000004.1, read as the reverse complement.
CGTAAAATACATTGATCTTACGTCTGATTGCGGGGTTCTCCATGGGTCGGATAATTCAGTTTTACTGGTAGAGAATTGCCGGTCAAACGGAACCAGCCCACTCCCCCTTTGGGCCGCCCAATATGGTCGGTACGTTGAGGTGGTTGGGCGGGGGAGAGGGCTGGATCGATCTGACCCGGAAAGGCGCTGGCCAGGCGACTATGCCCCGCCGTTCTTCCTATGGAGATAATGGCCGCCGAAGCCCAGGATCGATGACCATTCACGAATGGAGATCTCTTCAGCTGCGCTATAATGGGACAGGCTGGCGTCAAACAGATCTTCCGCTGCTTCCAAAAAGCGCGGGGCCCCTTCGATCTCCGCACAAGCGGAAAATGCATTGAGCAATAGCCACCCGTAATTCGGTTCCGCGGTCCACTCCTGAATGTCATTGCCCTCGCGATAGTACGCGAACTCATAGGCGCCGCCGCCTCGCATCGAGGCAAAGAGATCCTCGCAGCTGGAAATGACTGCGCGTCTTAGCGCATCGTTGCGAAAATAGCCGTCGAAGCCGAGATAGGCCATCGCCAGAGCTTCGATCCCCTGTCCGGACCAGACCGGTTGCGAGCTCGGATAGTGCCCGATCTTATCGTTGATATAGGGTACGAAGCTGTCCAGGAGTTCGCTTAGAAGTTGTTGATAGGATGTTCCTTTCGGAAATTTGATCCACTCGCCGGCCTCGTCGAAACTCTGCGTTCCCTCGGGAAATACAGTGGCGCCGGTGATCAGGGCTTTCAGGATCCAGCCGCCCGGCCGCGAACCCTCCTCTACCAGCCAGTCGGTCACGCTGCGCACCGTGTCTCCTGAGCGTGCGCCGAAATAGGCGAGCGCGTCGATCTGCTGCTGCGCCAGATCCTTGGCCCAGGCTTCGCCGGTCAAATGATGCCAGAGCAGCAGGCCCCGATAGCCATAACCGAATTCGGGAATCCCTTCCTGGCAGGTGATGAGATTGTCTTTGGGACACTCGCCCTTGCGCAAAAGCTGGCCGCTCCGCTTTGGCGCATAGGGCGCGAATTTCACCATGGCGAGGTCCATTTGGTGGCGAAGGGCTGCACGCGCCCTCTGCCAAAGACGCTCATCGCCGGTGCGCATCCAGCCCATGAGAAGGCCTGTCACCAAGTCATATTGCAGCCCGCCCCAATTTTGATAGGCAACGTCTTCCCAGGAGTAGCTGAAGCCGATCTGGTAATCGCCATAGCCGCGCCAGCCATAACTGTCATCAAGGTTGTCGGCGGCGATAATGGAGGGATAGGCCCTCTCGATCAGCTGGTCATAGGCGTCGTCGGCAGCCATTGTGCCGTCGAACGGACTCCACCAGTCCGGCAGGCTGCGTTCGGCCGGCGGTGCCTTGATTGCCGCCATGGCCTCCTGGCTCCGTTCGGCGTCCATGATGATCGCCAGGTCCAGGGTCAAGCCCATGCCGCCCATCCATCGAGCCGGCTCGGCAATGGCATTGACACTCAGCTCACGGCCCGACGAGAACAGTTCGATCGGGTGATGTTGCCAGAGATCGACGACGCCGAGCCCATATCCGCTATCGCTCAGGGCATCGTCGGGAAGGCGCTTGAAGGTCACCTCGAACGGCGCCCCGTCCTCCGGCTCCACCCGCAGGGCGCGGGCGCGCACGATGCCGTTGTCGACCGACGTGCTCTCGGTGAACACGGAAACGGCTGAATTCCGGTCAAGCGCGAAACTGCCGATGTCGACTTCGCCGCTGTTTTGATCAAGGAGGAACCGCTCGACCCCTTGGGGGTGCTGGACTTCGTAGACAACATCCTCCGCGGCCTGGTAGCCGAAGCCCGGGGTGAGCAGGGCGGTGAGCCTCGCTTTGCCCGTATAGCCCGGTATCCAGGTTATCGAATTGGTTCTGCCGGCCGAGCGATCCGGATCCTCGGTGACGTCGTGGAGCAATTCGATACCGTCGGCGGCGGGGTCGCGGCGCCATTGGTAAGGCGATCCTTCATTGGCATAGAGAATGATGTCGGGATCGACGCCGACCTCCCGGCCGGTGAAGGAAGAGGATTGGGTGAAATAGCGGCCGTCGAGATCAGTGGCGGTGCGGAGCGTGACCTTGTAGTTCGAGAGGATCCGATCGATCCAGTAATCGTCCCAAGGCCCTTCGGTGGTGTAGTTGTCATGCCGGTCCATGAGGGACAGGGCCAGATGGGTGAATGGCTTGTCATCGAAAAAACGGTAGCGGGCAACGTACCAGAGCTGCTTTTCCCGATCCGCCCATCCGCGAAGCTCGATCCAGTCCTCGCCTGTCAGGAACGTGCTAGGCGGACCGAATGTCGAGGTGCCGCCGAGAAAATCGACGCTTGCCCCGCCGCCTTCGAATGTGGCGACGCCTTTTCGGCTTGCCTGGTCGATCACCGTAAACGCGGTCTTCGAGATGGTCCAATGGTAGGCGCCGCCGGTCACGTCGAAACGATCACCGGACTCCTCGATCTCAAGCGCCTGGCTCGGCGACAACGCCGCCGAAAAGAGGGCGGCGGCCGCAACGAGGCCGATCATTGATGCCTTGATTCCCGTCGTCTTGTGCGTTTGTTTCTTATCGTGTTGCATTGTCGTCATTGTCCCGTATGGGGGTGATTCTTCTTAAAATCCTAAACGCATCCCCAGAACATCGGTGCCGGCTGTCTTTGATGGGGATGGTCAACCTAAGCCGGCTTTGATCATGTCTTGACCGCAATGACACGCAGCCCCTCGCAATAGCGGAACAGCAGCGAATTGGTCAGCAGCCGGCCCAGCATCTGGTTGGTCTGATAAATCAGCCCGCCCCGGCTTTCGCCGAAGAAGTAGGGCTTGACCCGGGCTTTGAAGCCGATGCCATCCAGCTCCGATTTCAGATCATAGGGATCGAGCAGCGCTTCCATGGTGTGGCCGGTCTCCGGTTGGATAGGGCAGCGGTCCGGCGTGTAGCGGCTGTCGGGGAGGATCTGCTCGTCGACATAGCGCCTGCCGGCTTCCAGAACTTCGTCCTTGGCCATGTAGGCGGTGTTGAGCCCGAGCTTTTGCACTTCGTCGTCGCTCAGATCCGGATAGGCTTCACGAAGAATGCGCTCGCGATCCCGGATGTAGGGTACGCGGACAGTGTGGCCGTGAATATCACTGGTTGGCGGGCCGTTTTCGAAGGCCTCCCAGATTTCCTTGTTGCGCTGCACGATGGTCGGGTTGGCGGCGTTGTTGTCGTCGGCGATCAGGAGAACGCCGCCCGGTTTCAGAACGCGATGAGCTTCGGCCATATAGCCCTTGGTGTTGGAGATGTGGGAAAGGGCTTCGACGGTCATGACGATATCGAACTGGTCGCTGTCATAGGGAAGCTGGTCGGCGGGGCCCTGCGCCGGATGCAGGCGGTCGGCAAACGGCAGGGTCGGGGCGTAGGCTTTGAAAGTATCGGCCATAGGTTGGAAATTATCGATGCCATGCACAGATTTTGCGCCCAAGGCAGCAATGGTGGTGCAGGTCATGCCAAAGCCGCAGCCGATGTCCAAGACGGTCTTTTTTGCCAATCCATCGGCAAAATGCCCAAGCTTGTTGCGTACCGAGCGCACGTAGCGACGACCCATCACGGGATCGGCGAGTGCGCCGTTATAGCGGCTGAACCAGCCTTCGCTCTTGTCGAACGCCGCAGCCGCTTCGGGCGAGACGATCGATGCGTAAAGGGTCAGGATGTCGTCATCGGTCATGGCTGTCATCGTCGTCTTCCCTTGGGTCTATTCGGTTCGAAGGGGGCAGTTGTCTGCGATCCTGTTCCTGACATCATGCTTCGGCGGCGATCGGCAGAGCTTGGGGCGAGGTCGTCTGATCTCTGTGCCAGAGCGAAAAGACCAGCATCTGCCAGAGCTTCTCGCCATGCTGCTTGCTGCCTGCCAGATGCTCGCGCAGCAGGTCTCTCGCGACGTCATGATTGAAGACGCCGGCGTCGGCAAAATCCCGGCTTTCTATGGTGTCGCCGATCATCTCCCGAAGATCAGTTCTGAACCAATGATCGAGCGGAATGGCAAAGCCCTGCTTCTTTTTGTCCAGCGCCTCTTGCGGGAGATAGGTTTCGGCCAGCCGGCGAAGAAGATATTTACCGCGGCCGTCCCGCATCTTCATGTCGTTAGGCAGGCGTGCCGCCCATTCTACCAGTTTGACGTCAAGCAGCGGAGACCGGGCTTCCAGTGAGTTGGCCATGGTCATCCGGTCGACTTTCACCAGGATGTCGTCGAGCAGATAGCTCTCGATATCGCCGTGGATCATCTCGTCATTGGGATCGTCGTAACCATGATCGAAACAGCGCTCGATCGCGCCGTAGCCGGCATCGCCGCGACTGTTGGCCAGCCATCGGTTGGCATTGGCAGGCGTGCAGAGCGCAACGCCCGAGAGATAGCGGGCAGGGAAGGGGAGAGCCGTGCGTTCGCCAAGCCAGGCGAGGCGGGTGCCGAGATTCGCCGGCAGGATCCGGCCGAGCGCCTTCAGGCCGGCACCGGCGAGGCCGAAGGAGCGGCGGCGAAGGCGCTCGATCACCTGTTGCTTCAGATAGCGCTCATAGCCGCCGAACGCCTCGTCCCCGCCATCGCCTGAGAGCACCATCTTGACGTCCCGTGCCGCGGCTTCGGCTACGAGATAAGTGGGGATCGCTGAGCTGTCGGCGAAGGGCTCGTCGAAATGCCAGACCAGCTTGTCGAGAAGGGCGACGGCGTCGGCGCTGACGATGTGCTCGTGATGCTCGGCACCGATATGGTCCGCGATCTGCCGGGCATCGGAGAGTTCGTTGAAAGCCGCTTCCTTGAAGCCGATCGAGTAAGTCTTGACCGGCCGGTTCATGTGCTTTGCCATCAGAGCGGTGACGATCGACGAATCCAGCCCACCGCTCAAAAAGGCGCCGAATGGCACGTCGCTTCGAAGCCTGAGCCTGACGGCATCATTAAGATGCTGATCGAGTTGCTCCAGAAGCGCCGCCTCGCTCAAGTCATGCTTCGGCAGGAAGGACAGGCGCCAAAATGCCTTTTCCACGACCGTTTCGCCGCGAAAGGTCAGGGCATGGCCGGGTTTGACCTTTCTGACCTCCCGATAGATGGAGGATGGCGTCGGGATATAGCCGAGCAGTGCGAAATCTCGGCAGGCCTCGGGATCGAGTGTGAAGGCGAGGTCGGGGAGTGCCCGCAGCGCTTTCAGTTCGGAGGCGAAGGCACGTTGGCCGTTCTGAGCGGTGACATAGAGCGGCTTTTTTCCCAGCGGATCGCGGGCCAGCACCATCGAGCGGTCACGACTGTCCCAAAGGGCAAGGGCGTACATGCCGCGAAGCCTGGCAAAGCCATCCGTTCCCCATTGCTCATAGGCGTGGACGATGACTTCGGTGTCGCTCGCCGTATAGAAGTGATGCCCCAGGGCTTCAAGCTCGTCCCTGAGCTCGATGTAGTTGTAGATCTCACCATTATAGACGGTCCAGATCGACCGGTCCTCATTATGGATCGGCTGGTGACCGCTATCGAGATCGATGATCGACAGGCGGCGCTGGCCGATCGCAACGGTCTCGTTGCGAAAAATGCCCTGATCATCAGGGCCGCGGTGGCGAATGGTGGTACAGGCCGCGGCGAAATGCTGCTCGCTCGGCAGATTGCCGCTGTCGCTGTAAACGCCGACTATTCCGCACATAACGCCATGCCCTCCGGCACATTCTGCTGGTAAAGGCCGGAAAGCCTTGTCCAGACATGATCGATGCCAACAGTCTCCAGAGCCTTTCGCCGGGCAGCCTGGCCCATGGCCAGGCGGGCGGAACGCTCCATCCGAAAGGCCTGGTCCAGGCAAGATGCGAGCTGATCCCGCCGTCTCGGCTTGAACAGCCAGCCGGACTGATCAGGGATAATCAGATCGGTATTGCCGCTGACCCGGCTGCCGATCATGGGGACGGCCGAGGCCATCGCTTCCAAAAGGGCGTTGGAAAGGCCCTCGAAATCCGAAGTCAGCAGGCCGACATCAGCGATGCGCCAAAAATCGGCGATTTTGGCTTTGTCATTGACGAAACCTGCGAAGGTCATCTGGTGATCAATGCCGAGATCGTTGACCAGTGCCTTAAGATCGTCCTCGAGCGGACCTCCGCCGACCAGGAGCAGATTGGCTTTTGCTTCCCTCGGCAAGGTCTCGGCCCAGGCGCGGATCAGCATATCATGCGCCTTTTCGGGGGCCAGGCGGCCGACAAAACAGGCGATGAAATCGGCGTCGATGCCGAGGCGCTGCTTGATTTCGGCGGTGCGATCCGCATCGGGCGCGAACAGGCGGGTGTCGACGGCATTGGGGATGCGGTGAATACGGGCTCGATCGAAGCCTTTTCGGATCAGGCCGGCTTCGAGGTCGGCGCTGATCGCCTGGAGGGCGCTTGCCCGTTTGATGAGCCAGCGCTTGATGCCGACGCTTGGTGAGCTGCTGTCGCTGAGGATACCGTTTTCCAGCTCCAGCATGCCGGTGAGCTTCACCACCACCGGGATACCCAGGAGCCAGCCAAGGCCCGAGCAGACGGCCGCCATGTTGTGGGCGATATGGCAGTGGATGGCGCTGATCCTGCGCCTTTCGGCCAGGATCAAGAGCGCAAGCCGGAACAGCATGACCACACCGCCGATCAATGGGAGGCGGGGATAAGGGATCCTGTGAACGGGCACGCCATGGACGATGCCATCGACTTCATCCGGGCCGTAAGGCACCAGCGGCGTGACGACGGTGGCTCCGAGGCCCTCCGGCAGGTTGCGGGTCAGGGTTTCTACTTGGGTTTCGGCGCCGCCGCCATCGATCGTCGGGTAATCGCTCTCCAGCACCATCAGGACATGGCGGGGGAGCTGCGTGCAGGCGGGATTCTCAGGCGGCATGACGTTGGACCGCGTGGCCGTCAGCGTGGCGTTGGTGCCAGAGCTCCAGCATTAAAAGAAGCCAAAGCTCGTTGCTGTAATCCCAGACACCCTGGCGGTGGCGGTCCAGGAGATTGGCGACGAAATCACGCTCCAGATAGCCGCGCTCCAGGCAATCTTGGGAGAGGAGAATATCGCCGAGAAAGCTGCTGATCTTGGGATCGTGGCGGAACCAGTAGCCGAAGGGGAGGCCGAAACCCTGCTTCTTTTTCTTCAGGATCGCGTCCGGTAGCAGCGGTTCTACGGCTTTCTTGAAGAGGTAGCGCTTCTCCGTGCGGTTGACCTTCAGCCTGGTGGGCATGCGTCCCATCAGCTGGATCAGATCCGGGGCCAGATAGGGGTAGAGCACCGAGACGCCGGCGGCCTTGGCGCTTCGGTTGACCTTGGTGAGGTCGTTATCGGCGATGGCCATTTGTAAATCGATATACATCAGCCGGTTGAGGTCGGCTTCTGCGTCGGCGGATTCGAAGTGATCCTCGAGGATTTGCAGTGAGGAGTTGCGCGGGCATGCCTTCTTGAAGGCAGGAGAGAGAAGTTCGTCGTAAAAGTCCGAAGCGAAGCTGTCGTCGGTGTAAAACCGTTCCGGATTGGCAAGCGCGCCCCGGTTCAGAAAATTCTTGATCTTGTTGGCAAAGCGCCGGTCGACAGGCTTCAGACCCAGCCGAATCAGACCGCCCATCGCCTTCACCGGGGCCGGCAGGCTGTGATAGCGCTGGAAATAATAATCTTTGGCATAGCGTTCATTGCCGCCGAAGATTTCATCACCGCCGTCACCGCCGAGCAGGCAACTGTAGCCTTGCTGCTTCGCGAGATCGGCGCAGAAATAAGTCGGCACGGCGGAGGAATTGCCGAAGGGCTCGTCGAAGGCGTCCACCAGCAGATCGATGGCGGATAGGGTCTCTTTGGCATCGATCCGGCGCTGGTGATGGTCGACGCCGAACGCGGTTGCCGCAGTTACTGCATAGTCGAGCTCATCGAAGTCCTTTTCCGAAAAGCCGATGGAGAACGCATGGGTGTTTTCGGGGCCTGCGGTACGGGCGAGAATGCTGGTGATGGTCGAGCTGTCGGTGCCGCCGCTCAGGAAGCAGGCCGGGTCCTGGCCGGGGGCTGCATGGCCGCCGATTACCGAGAGGAGGGTATCGCGAAGCTGGTCGGCAAGGCCCTCCTCGCTGCCGGTGAGATCGGCAGGGTAGCTCGGCTGCCAATAGCGCTCGACGTTGATACCGCCATCGTCGACGGTCAGGCGGGAGCCCGGTGGGATTTTTCGCACATTGCCGTAGATCGTGAACGGTGTCGGGACATAGCCGAAATTCAGGTGATGATAGATGGCCTGATGGGAAACCTCCGGCTGCCACCCGGGAAGCTGGGTCAGAAGGCGGAGATCGGTGGCAATTGCCACGACATCGGGCGCGTCGAGCGCAAACAGGGCGATCTGGCGCATCGGATCGGTGTGGGCCGAAAGACGCCCCGTTTCGGCGTTGACGTCGACCAGCGCGAACTTGCCGCGATAGCCCTCGGTGTGACCGCCGATGACCGTCTCTGCGGTGACGTCCGCCAGCGGCTGCTCGAGGATGAACCGCCAGTCTCCGGCTCGCTCTTCGCCGAGAGCGCTGCCAACCGTGGCCGCCTTGATCGTCGGCGCGATATCGAAGGTTTCGGGAACCTGGGCCTGCTCACCAATGCGCGGCCAATGCCAGCTTTTGACGAGATGCGCCCAGTCCTTTGGTGGGTTTTTAAACTTGGCAACGACAAAATCACCTAGGCCAACAACCATTGCGATCACATACCCAAAAGTGAAAAACATCCAGTCGCGGACACGTTCTGGACCTCTATAGTTTCGTCAAACGGGTGGAGCCGTGCGGAATGAGGACGCTTTGGGCTCCCAATCTTCCAGCTCTACGCATAACGGCGCTTCGATGATTGATCTTGACGCATAAAGCTGAAAATTTTGTTGGCCTTTTTACACTGAAGTTGCAGTTGTCGAATGCCCAAGCGGCCGTATCGGGGATGTATCTCAAGCGATGTTGCGTGCCCGACACAGCGAAAGCCAATTAAAGGTAGATAGTCTTTATTTAATTTTTATTAACGGTTGGGTTTGCATAGTGCGTTGACGGCAGCATGGACACGCTTTGCACATGCGGTCGGGTATGAAATCAGCCTGGTGACAGCTTCCGGCGTCGACAAGCCAGGGCATCGACGGTAACTACGCGCGGCGGCTTGCTGCCATGGACCAAGAGCCCATCGTGGTTGGGACATTTGAAGCCAGGATGCTTTGCTAATGAAGAAAACGGCGACATTTCATACGGCTGTCTATAGTGCCAGCAGTTTTCTCATGGCGATCGCCGGCCTGATCACCTTTCCCATCGTCACCCGCGTCATGAGTGTCGAAGAATATGGGATTCTCAACCTGATCTCCCTGACCATCATGGTCCTGGTCGGGCTGGGCAAAGCGGGCCTGCAGACCTCGATCATACGATTCGGCAGCGAAGCGCGCTCGGGCAACAAAGGGTTCAGGGAGGCCGACGTCTACCTGACGGCGCTTGTCAGCATGTTCATGGTCGTGGTCTCGATCCAGCTTATCTGGTCGGTGGCAAGTCAATTTCTTCCCCTGAGCGTGGTCGGGGATCCGCGGACCTACCTGATCTTTATCGTCGCCGGCATGATGGTGATCAGTGACGTGCTGGGAAGCGGTGTCTACAACATCTTCATTTCCGAGAAGAAAAGCGTCACGATTTCCATATTCAATGTCATCAGCAAATATAGTCTGATTTTGGTCATCGTCCCTGGATTGCTCTTTGCGCAAGACAAGCTTTTTACCTTTTATTTTTTGAGCGGCCTTCATGGGATTCTGTTTCTGCTTATTTCTATCTATTTGTGTCATCGGTATTTTGCGATCTTTCAAGGACGCATAAGCATTTCCATGAACCGACGGCTGTTTGCCTACGGTCTTCCCCTCATCGGCTATGAAGTCGTGGGGCATGTCTTTGCCTATGGTGACCGTATTCAAATCAACTATTTTCTCGGAACCGAGCCGCTTGGTTATTATGCGGCTGCCTCGAATCTTTGCGTTTATATTCAGACGATCTTCGTCGCCTCCATGGTGACGGCGGTGACGCCGATGTATATGGACCGCTGGGAAAATGACGGTAAGGCGGAAACCGAGGGCTTTCTTGCCCTGGTGATGCGTTATTATTCGTGCCTCGCCATTCCGGCGGCGTTCGGTATCGCGGCCGTCGGCCAGGATCTCATCCAATTTCTCGCGGGAGCGAAATACACCGAGGGGCATCACGTGATCCCCTATATCATCGTCGGCATGCTGATCGAGGGCGTGGCGGTGATTGCTGCGGCCGGGCTGACGATCAAGAAACGCACCAAGACGATGATGGGCATCGTGGTCTGCGCAGCGCTTTTGAATCTGGGGCTCAACCCGCTCCTTATTCCCCACTTCGGACTGCAAGGTGCCGCTGTCGCAACCCTTGCTTCCTTCCTGCTCTATGCCGGTATGAACATCTATTTCGGCCGAAAAGTTTTGACGATCAGGTTCGACCTTAAAGCTGTGACGATCTACCTGTTGGCCGCTCTTGTGATGTATATGGCGGTGACGGCGGTCGATATGCCCGAAGGAGCGCTTCGCCTTTTCGTCAAGATTGGCCTTGGTGCCCTGATTTACCCAGCTCTGGTGCTGCTGATGGATCGAGACCTTCGTCACCTGGCCCTCGCTCACGCCAAGCCGGCGTTGAGCATGCTAGTGCAAAAGTCGACTTGAACGGGCATGCAGAAGCGAGTGATAAAAGAGAAGTCACCGAAAAACAAAACCTATAGTTGATGATTCCGGAATGGAGATCATACTTAGAATTGTGAAATGACTGCTAATTGTCAGTTTAGTGTCTATGAAAGGCAAGGCAATATCGCCTCATTCATCAATATGTGAGATCACGAAGATGTTAGCGCATAGCGTTAAGTGGCGTTGGCTCTTTTGCCTTTCATTTTGGATACTTCAATCCTATATTGAGGCAACCGTGACGGTGTAGAAGTTGGGCTGCAGGTGATTGTAGGACTTCGCCATTTCAGTTATGTTCCGAATTCTACAACAAGGAGAGTGTTACATTGCGGATCGCGGGGGGAATCTTTTTTCTGAGCATCGTCTTTCTTACGATTTGCACAAGCGGCACCGGCTATGCGCAGGAACGTATTGCGCTTGTCGTCGGAAACTCCAATTATGAACACGCAGATGCTCTTCCAAATCCAGAAAATGACGCCGAAGCCATTGGCACTGCCCTAGAGGCGGTTGGCTTTACGGTTACCACGCATATCGATCTCGATCAGAGGAACATGCAGGCGGCCCTCCGCGATTTCGGTTTGAAAGCGGAAACAGCGGATATCGCTCTGGTTTATTTTGCAGGTCACGGTATTCAGGTCGCCAGCCAGAACTATCTCCTGCCGACGGATGCGCAGCTAAGACGCGAGCGTGATCTGATCTATGAGGCGACGCCGCTCAGTATCGTCATGGCGGAAGTGGCTCAGGCCAGGCAGCTCGGAATGGTCATTCTGGACGCCTGCCGTGATAATCCACTGGCAGAGAATCTACGCCAATCCTTGGGGCCTGTCAGATCGAAGCTGATCGGACTCGGCATGGCGCGCGTCGAAGATGTTCCTCCCGATACGCTCATCGCTTTTTCGACACGCTTCAATCAGCTTGCCTATGACGGTGCCGGCGAACTTAGCCCCTTTACGTCCGCCCTCGTCAAACATATCCAAGAGCCGGGGCTGGAGCTCAACCTCTTCTTCCGCAAGGTTCGCGATACCGTTCTCGATATTACGGCCAATCGTCAGGAACCCAGGACTTTGGATGCGCTTGGCGCCAAGCCGTTCTATTTCACAGCCCCCAAGTCCAATCAGCCGCCGGAGCTGGGCGAGCTTGAGCCTCTGATCGTCGAGGATGGCGCCGGTGCCACTAGCGTGAAGATCGGCCCGCCGTCCGATGCCGACAAAGATGGCCTCACCATAGAAGTCATGGGCCTGCCGACGTTTGGCACCATGGAAAGCGAAGGCGAGGCGATCAATTTCGGCGATGAACTCACGATCGAAGAATTGCAGGCACTGACCTACGATCCGGACGAAGGCAAGATCGGGGAAGCCGGTGCGTTTCTGTTCGTCGTGCGCGACGGACAAGGCGGTGTGACCGCAGGGCGGGTGCCGATCGATGTGGTCCGGTCGAACGAGGTGCCGGTCGTGCCTGAGCCTCATGACATTGTCTGGCTGGAAATACCGCTCGGGATCGAGACGCCAACGGATCCGGACGGCGATCCCTTGGAGATCACCGTGACCGCCGTGCCGACGCTGGGCGAGGTCAAGAATGGCGGCAAGGTGGTTAGTGAGGGTGATAAGCTGTCCGTCGAATCGTTGGCCGGGCTCACCTTCGACCCCAGCACCGGGGCGGCGGGAGAGTTCGCTTACGATGTCGCCGATGATCATGGTGGCGTCTCCTCATCATCGGTGAGGCTACGGTTGCCGGGACCAGGTCTGGCCGCGCTGGCCGACGAAATTTTCACGGAAACGGCGGCCCCTGCCGACGATGGCCGTTCGAACAACGCGGTGCAGACCGCAAATGCAAACCTGGATGTGCAGACTAGAAATACCGCACCGGACATCAACGATGCCGACGAGCCGGCAAGGGCCGAACCGCCGAGAGTGCGCGAGGAATCCGAGGTCTCCTTTCTCGAAACCTTGACTGCATCAAATATCAGAAGCGGCCCCGGCTCCGACAATGATTGGATCGCCGAGGTGCCGGCAGGTGCTCAGCTCAAGCTCATCGAGAAAGTCGAGGGCAGGAATTGGTATCGGATCGAGCTGCTGGACGGGACAAACGGCTACATCGCCGGAAGTCTGGTGCGTATGATCGAAAGCCAGCCGTTCAACGTTGCCGCGCTGACTGAGGAAACCGCGGTGCCAACAGCGGCGCCCGCGGAGAAAAAGGACCAGAGATACGCCGCCGTCGATGCGGCAACCGCGTTCGAAGTCGGTGAGTTCGTCGAGTGCGAGAATTGTCCGGCCATGGTTGCCCTGCCGGAAGGACGCTTCCAGATGGGGTCAGCCGAGGGCGATCCGGCGGAGCAGCCGGTTCGGCAGGTCGCGATAGATCAGCCTATCGCGATGGGCAAGTACGAAGTTACGCTTGGTGAATGGCAAGCATGTGTGAATGCGGGATTTTGCCGTCCGATTTCCGACCCCGGTCCCAACGACGACAAGAGACCTGCTCAGAATATCAGCTGGGCTGACGCCGAAAGTTTCGTTGCCTGGCTGAGAAAGGAAACGGAACAGGCTTATCGGTTGCCGACCGAGGCGGAGTGGGAATATGCGGCGCGGGCCGGCAGTTCGTCCAGGTTCTGGTGGGGCGATCTTTTCGAAAATGGCCGCGCGAACTGTTCCGAATGCGGCGATGACTGGAATCGCAAGCGGCCTTCGGATATCGGTTCCTACGAGCCGAACCTATTCGGCCTGCACGATATGCATGGCGGGGTCAGCGAGTGGGTGGCCGACTGCTGGGTTGGAAATTACCGGGATGCGCCGGTCAATGGTGCCGCCCGGGCCTTGAGTTTCTGTCCGCAGCGTGTCCTCAGGGGAGGCTCCTGGCGAAGCGATGTCAACGACGTCACGTCGACCAGCCGCTTCAGATATGATGCCCAGGTTCGCTACTATACCAATGGCTTCAGAGTGGCCCGCGACCTCAATTAGCGGTGTGACACTACATCCTGTGGCTCCCACAGTAATCTTGGAAAGTCCCGGAAAAGCTTAGGGGGATTCGTTCCGCTTGGCCGGCAATCCGTTGAGTCTGGACGTCGGCGGCTGAAGGGCGTTTCGGGGACAGCCGTCAGGCTTTTCGCCGCCTGCGCTCTCGCTTGCTGGTGGTTTCGGGCAGGTCCGCCGGTTTAGGCAGCGTTACGACATTGCTTAGATTGGGAAAGGAAGCACTGGCATGGGGGAAGGCCATGGCCTGGACGAAATGCTCTTGAAAGCGGGGCTCGACCGCGGTTTCTATCTTTTCGATGCGGCTCACCAGGCCTTCGATTTCCCGCCTTGCCTTCCGATTGAGCAGAGCGATCCTTGCGCCGGTACCGGCGGCATTGCCAGCTGACGCCACTTTCTCGAGATTGCAATCCGGGATGAGGCCCAGGACCATGGCGTATTTGACATCGATATGGCTGCCGAACGCACCGGCCAGCGTGATGCGGTCGACCTGGTCGATGTCCATATGATCCATTAGCAAACGGGCGCCGGCGTAGAGTGCGGCTTTGGCGAGCTGAATGGCGCGGATATCGTTTTGGGTGATGCGGATCTCCGGCTCGCCCGCCTGGATCAGATAGGAAAAGGTGCGCCCGTCTTCCTGAATGCGCGGGTTGATCGCGGCTTTGCTGCCGTCGATCATGCCGTCTTGGCGAATGATGCCGGCAAGATACATCTCGGCAATCACTTCGATGATGCCCGACCCGCAGATCCCTGTGGCGGCGGTCGTCGTGCTCGTCATGCCAGCCTCATCAAAGTCCGTATTGTCGCCGCTTGAGCCGTCGGACCAGGCGTTGGAGCCGATCACCTTGAAGCGGGGCTCCAAGGTTTCCGGGTCGATACGCACGCGCTCGATCGCGCCGGCAGCCGCGCGCTGCCCGCAGGAGATCTGGGCGCCCTCGAAGGCGGGGCCTGTGGGCGAGGAGGCGGCCAGCAGGCGGTGCTTGTTGCCGAGGATGATCTCGGCATTGGTGCCAACGTCGACAATCAGCGTCATCTCATCATTGAGATGCGGGCTCTCGCTCAAAATCACACCGGCGGCATCCGCCCCGACATGGCCGGCGATGCAGGGGAGGATGTAGGCGCGAGCGGTCGGGTTCACGACATTGATCGAGAGCTCGCTTGCCCAGAAGAAGAGCGCCTCATCGGTGGCGAGCGCGAACGGGGCGCCACCAAGCTCGGTCGGGTCGATGCCGAGCAGGAGGTGATGCATCACCGGGTTGCCCACGAAGGTGAGGTCCAGGATGTCGTTGGGATCGATCAGGGCTTCGGCGGCAAGCTGGCCGACCATGGCGGTGATCGCTTCGCGCACGGCGAGCGTCATCTCCTGATCGCCGCCCGGGTTCATCATCACATAGCTGACCCGGCTCATCAGATCCTCGCCGAAGCGGATCTGCGGGTTCATCAACCCGGCCGAGGCGACGACCTCGCCGGTGCGCAGCTTGATCAGATGACCGGCGATGGTGGTCGAGCCGACATCAAAGGCGACACCATAGGCATGCTCCTTCAAACCCGGCCAGACCGCGATGATGCGCTCATCCGCATGCACGGCTGCGGTCACGCCCCATTCCGCCTCGCGCAGGGTTTTCTGGAGGCTCTGAATCACGCGGAGATCAGCGCTCAATCCCATGAGAGCCCATTGCTCTTCCAGCGCACGCTCCAGCCGGCTGAGATCCCCTGCCTGGGCATGCATGTCGGGCTGGTCGACCTCGACATAGTAGAGGGTGACCACCGGATCGAGCTCGATATCCCGGACCTCGGCCCGTTTGCGCACCAATTGCCGGTGCACCTGGCTTTCCGCCGGCACATCGACCACCAGATCGCCGGCGAGCTTTGCCTGACAGCCGAGCCTTCGGTCTTTCTTCAGACCTTTGCGGTCATCATAGCGGGCTTCGACGGCACCGCTCGGCGAGGCGTGATCAGACTTTGAAATGATGCCGTGCTTGGCGAACTCCCCCTCGCCGAGGGTTACCTGGCAGCGCCCGCACAAGCCGCGTCCGCCGCAGATCGAATCCAGGTCGACCCCGAGCTTTTGTGCGGCTTGCAAAACCGGCGTGCCGACGGGAAACCGGCCACGTTTGCCGGACGGCGTAAAAACGATCAGCGCGGTGTTGTCGCTCAAGGCTCAAAATCTCCCACGGTCAATGGAAATGGCACGGAGCGGCACCCTGGGCCGTGAACCGCGAGCCACCATTTCCGTTAGCCTTTTCTTAACCCTCTTGCCCTAAAAAGCCCATGATTTACTGGTCGATGGGATCCCGGGAGTCCGTGCGCTGCCAACCCATCTTTCACCATCGGTTCGTCCCGGACGCTAGCGCCTTTCCGGGAGAGGGCCGGCACCGCGTAAACCTCAACTGGAAACACTCTAATCTCATCACATTCTAAGTGCCAAGCACTGTTGGGCAGGGCCAGGCCAGCGGCCATAAATCAACAATCAGGCGCGGCGTCGGCGTCGGCCTTCGCGGCGGTTATCGCCTTCTGCTGAGGGTTCGCGGAAGGTCTTGAGCCAGGTGCGGCAGTCCGGGTCATGGCCCATCAGTACATCGGCGCCTTTGACACCTGTCATTTCCTCGGCGTGCAGGGGATTCATGATCGCGGATGTCATGCCGGCGCCGATGGCCATGGACAGGAAGGCAGCGTTCATGCCGTGGCGATTCGGCAAGCCGAAGCTGACATTGGAAGCACCGCAGGTGGTGTTGACTTTCAGTTCATCATGCAGACGCCTGATCAGGTGGAAGGCAGCGCGGCCAGCGCTTGCCAGAGCGCCGATCGGCATGACCAGCGGGTCGACCACGATGTCGCAAGGCTTGATGCCATAGTCCTGGGCGCGCTCGACGATCTTTTTCGCGACCTCGAAGCGCACATCCGGATCCTCGGAAATGCCGGTTTCGTCGTTGGAGATAGCGACCACGGCGGCATCATATTTCTTGATCAGGGGGAGAACCGCCTCGAGACGGTCTTCCTCGCCGGTGACCGAATTGACCAGCGGGCGGCCCTGATAGACCGAAAGGCCGGATTCGAGCGCGGCGACGATTGAGCTGTCGATCGAGAGCGGCAGATCGGTCAGCGATTGCACCAGCTTGACGGTCTCCGCCAGGATCGCCGGTTCGTCGGCTAGCGGAATGCCGGCATTGACGTCCAGCATATTAGCGCCGGCGGCAACCTGCGCGAGCGTATCCGTCTCGACCGTGCTGTAATTGCCGGTCGCCATTTCGGCGGCAAGTTTCTTGCGGCCGGTCGGGTTGATGCGTTCGCCGATCACGCAAAACGGCCGCTCGAAGCCGATCGCGATTTCTTTGGTCGCTGAGCTGACAATGGTGTCGGTCATGGCGTCACTCGGTATTTGGGGTGAAGTCGGCACCAGCCCTGTCTCCCACCCACACACCAAGGGATCCCGACCATATCGGTTGGCCGGGCGGGGGGCAGGGCTGGTGCCGACTAATCTCTATTGCAAGCTTGAACGATCAGGCGACGGCTGTTGAGGTATTGGCCGGTCGCTGATTATGGCGCCTAGCCATATAGTCCTTGGCCGTTTCCACGGCTACGGCCGCATCACGACAATAGCTATCCGCTCCGATTGCCTCGGCGAAGGTCTCGTTCAATGGCGCTCCGCCGACCAGGACCACATAATCGTCCCGAAGGTTCTTCTCCTTCAGCGTGTCGATCACGACCTTCATATAGGGCATCGTGGTGGTCAGCAGCGCCGACAGGCCAAGGATGTCCGGCTTGTGCTCTTCAAGCGCGGCCAGATATTTGTCGACGTCGCAATTGATGCCGAGGTCGATCACATCGAAACCGGCTCCTTCCATCATCATGGAAACCAGGTTCTTGCCGATATCGTGAATGTCGCCCTTGACCGTACCGATCACCATCTTGCCCATCGGCGGCGCGCCGGTTTCGGCGAGCAGCGGGCGGAGGATTTTCATGCCGCCTTTCATGGCGTTGGCGGCTAGCAGCACCTCGGGCACGAACAGGATGCCGTCTCTAAAGTCGACGCCGACGATGGTCATGCCGCCGACCAGGGGCTTGGTCAGCACATCATAGGGCGCCCAGCCGCGTCCCAGAAGAATATTGACGCCTTCTTCGATCTCTTCCTTCAGACCGTCATAAAGATCGTCCTGCATTTGCTTGACCAGCTCGTCATCGTCGAGCGTGCTTAGATCCAGATCATCATCGTCGGCCATGACACCCTATCCACTCTCGCTGTACCGATCTTGAGCCTATCATTTCCAAGTAAATTTTCTGGACGAACTTGCCTTGTTTTGTCGCGACTCACTCTCTTCGAAATGCGACAAAGCGTCGGAGCCGGCAGGAAAGCTCGCAGTTATGTGAATCACCGGCGAGCGTTCGTTCGTTTGCGGTAAGGATTTCAAGAGCCTGGATGAACACGATCTTGTTATATCATGTTGGTTGATTCCGAGGCGAGTTGGGATCCACCCTTGCCAAGCAGAGCAGGCGGCATCATGGTGTCGGCGCTGATCCGTTGTCATCGCCAGCTCAATCTTCCCAACTCACAACCAAGCCGATCGCAGCGTACCCCTTGACCTCGAACCAGCTTATCATCGCTCTTTGGTCCGCCATGGTTGCCCTGGCGGCGATCGTGCTTGCAACCACCCTTAGAATCGATGACGATCTCACCGTCTTTCTTCCGAGCGAAGGCGCTCCGGTCGAGGATTTGCTGTTCACGCGGTTGCGCGAAGGACCGGCGGCAAGGCTCATCCTGGTCGCGTTCGGGGGCGGTACGCCCGAAGGGCGCCGGTCGGCAAGCAAGGCTGCGGCAGCCGAGTTTTCGGCCTGGGACGAACTGGTAAGAGCCAGCAATGGCGAGCAAGCTATGACGCCGGGCAGTTTCGGCCCCCTTTTCGACTATCGCTATCTCCTGATGAACGGCGATGCTTTTGATCGGGAAACGCTCGAGGCTGCCTTGATGGTGCGCAAGCGCCAGCTCGCTTCGCCATTCGCCAAGATCTACGAAAAAGAGGCGACGCTGGATCCGACCGGGCAGTTCCGCGATCTCCTGATTTCGTGGCGCGACGGCACCAAACCGCCGCCGAAGGACGGCGGGGTCTGGGCGTCTCCCGACGGCAGCCGCACGTTGCTGCTGCTGGAAACGGCCGATCCCGGCTATACGCTGGATCGCCAGATCGAGACCGTGGGCAAGCTGGAAACGGCGCTCGACGTCATAGCTACTGGCCATGATGTCGATGTAATGATGGCGGGCACGCCTGTCAGTACGGTCAAGGCCCGCCAATCCGTCGCCCGGGAAATGATGATCGGGACGGTCCTGGCTTTGTTGATGATCGTCGGATTCCTATTTTGGGTGTATCGGTCTTTCAGGATCCTGCTGCTTGGGGCCCTGCCGATCGCGAGCGGCATTCTTCTAGGCCTGATGGCGACGCTGGTCGTTTTCGATTCGATCCATCGGATCACGCTCGCCTTCGGGATCACGCTTCTCGGCGTGGCGATCGACTATCCGCTTCATCTTTTCTCGCACACCCATCAGGACGAGCATCTAAGCTCGACCGCCAAGCGCATTCTTCCGCCAATGCTGCTGGGTGCTTTGACCACCGTTGCCGCCTTTATCGTCCTTGGCACCGGCGGCTTTGCCGGGCTGGCTCAGCTTGCCGTGTTCATCGGCGCGGGTCTGGTCGCCGCCGTGGCGACCGCTCTTTGGGTGCTCCCCAGCGTGGCCGGCGATCGGCGCCTCTTTGCTGGCGCTGCCGTGCCTAGCCGCGGCTGGAAGCCGCCGGGCTGGCTTACGCCGGTTTTTGTCGGCTTGGGTGCGGCGGCGCTGCTTCTTCTTCTAACCCGGGGAGATGCCATCTGGGAGCGTGACCTCGCAGCGCTCAGCCCCGTGCCGCCCTCGGCCAAGGTGATGGACGGCGCCCTTCGTGCAGATCTCGGCGCCCCCGATCTTCGCTATCTCTTTTTGGTTTCGGGTGATGATGCCGAGAGCATGCTGCAGCGCAGCGAGGCGCTGGCCCCGGATCTGGCGGCGCTGAAAATGGACGGGGCCATCGGCGGCTTCGACGCCATTCACCGCTATCTGCCGAGCCAGGCCGCTCAACTGAAGCGCCAGGTGGGATTGCCGCCACAGGCCAACCTCGATGCCGACTTCAACGATCTCTTGGAAACGATGTCCCTGGAGGCATCGCTCTTCGCTCCTTTTCTTGAGTCGATCGAAGCCAGCCGGGCGCTGCCGCCCCTGACATTGGAGGAAGGGTTCAAGCTATTCAAAGAGACGCCGCTTTGGCCCAAAATGCTCAATCTCGTCGCTGACCGCGATGGCCGTTGGTTCGGCTTCGTGCCTTTGAGTGCCGTTCAGGGGCTGGATGCCTTAAGAGCCACGGCGGATCGTCATGAGGGTGTCGATTTCGTCGATCTGAAAGAGGTCTCGGCCTCCTCCGTTGCCTCGTTCAGGAATCAAGCACTGATCCGGCTCCTTGCCGGGATGGCGGTGATCTTGGCGCTGCTTTTGCTGATACGCCGGGACGTCCTGGTTGCCATGCGTATTCTCGTTGCGATGATCAGCGCCCTGGCGGTGACCGCGGGCGTGCTGCTCCTTCTCGGCGAGAAATTCTCCCTCTTTCACATTCTGGCAAGCTTGGTCGTGATCGGCATTGGCCTGGACTATGGCCTGTTCTTCAGCTGGAAGCCCGACATTCCGGAGGAGCGGCTTCGAGCCTTTCACGGCATTGCTATCTGTGCGGTGTCGACGACCATCGTTTTTGCCCTTCTGGCCTTTTCCTCGATCTCCGTCCTCAGGGTCATAGGCCTTACGGTTGCGCTTGGCACTTGCTTTACCTTTGTGAGCTGTTATCTGCTGGTTGCTCTCCCTGGGCAGAAAGCGCTCCAGGGTCGATAGCTGAGTGGGAAAAGACGATGGATCCGACGTCGATCATTGAGCGCATCGAGCAGGACGATATTCAAACGATCGATGTCCGGTTTACCGACTTGTTCGGACGTTGGCAGCATGTCGGCTTTACCGCGGCCGGTATCGGCGAGCGGGTGCTTGAAGAGGGCATCATGTTCGACGGCTCGGCGATCCCTGGCTGGCGGGATGTCAGCCAATCCGACATGATGCTGATTCCGGACCTTGAGACTGCCGTGCTCGACCCGTTCAGCGCCCAGCCTAGCCTCATCCTGATCGCCGACGTCGCCGAGCCCGGAAGCGGTCTTGGCTATGACCGCTGCCCACGCTCGGTTGCCAAACGCGCGACCACGGCGCTTGTTGCGTCAGGCTTCGCCGAGCAGGCGATGGTCGCCATCGAGATGGCCTTTTCGATTTTCGACGACGTGCGAAGCGACGTCACTGCCAACGAGGCCTTTTGGCGGGTGGATTCCGATGAGGGCAGCTACAATGGCCGAACCCGTTATGACGTCGGCAATAGCGGCCATCGCTATGCCAAAGCCGCCCCCTTTGCCGTGCCGCCTGCGGATCATCTTTCCGATCTTCGCGCCGAGATCGTGACCATGCTGCAGTCGATGGGCCTGATGACACGGCAGCAGCAGCATTTGCCGGCGCCCAGCCAAAGCGAGATCAATCTGGCGGCGAGACCTCTTCTCCAGGGTGCCGATGCTGTCCAGATCTACAAATATGTCGTCCACAACGTCGCCCATTCCTATGGCAAGACGGCAAGTTTCATGCCCAAGCCCATGGGAGACCAGCCAGGCCTGGGCTTCGAGATCCAGCAGTCCTTGTGGCGAGACGGCACACCGATTTTCGCAGGCCAAGGCTATGCCGATCTATCGGATAGCTGCCTTCATTTCATCGGCGGTATCCTGCAGCATGGCCATGCGCTGAACGCATTTGCCAACCCGACCACCAACAGCTATCGCCGTTTGGCGCCGGGGCAGGGGGCTCCGCGCCATCTTGCCTATGCCGCGATCAATCGCTCCGCTGGGATTCGCCTGCCCTTTGCTGCCAGACCCGACGACAAGCGGGTGGAGCTACGTTTCCCCGATCCGTCCGCCAACGCCTATCTCACCTTTGCCGCCCTGCTGATGGCAGGCATCGATGGCATGAAGCAAAAAATCGATCCGGGCGAACCGATGGATCGCAATCTCTACGACCTGCCGCCAGAGGAGATTCACGAGCTGCCCGCCGTCTCCAGGACACTGGACCGCGCGTTGGAGGCCCTCGATCGCGACCGTGATTTTCTGACCAGGAGCGAGGTCTTCACCGACGATCTCATCGACGCCTATATTGGCCTGAAACGTGGCGAGATCGACGCCCTCGAGGCCGTACCTCATCCGGTAGAATACCAGCTCTATTACAGCGTTTGATTTTTGTGAGTCGCCAGAGAATGGTAGCGGACCGGATCGGGTTGTCCGATCTGGCAGCAGACCTATCGGCTTGGTATCCCGGATGGGGGACCTTCATACTTTCCTAAGTTTCCTGTGAGATCGAAGTCTCCTGGTCCATACGATCCTGGGAGTCCGAGCCTCGCTCTTGTTTTTTGGCGGGCGGACTCTCAGGGTCGTATGGACCAGGAGACGGTTCTATCGAGGTGGGGTTAGCAAAAGATTAAGTTGCCGAAACTGAGCGAGGTTCGGGATCGAGACATTATCGCTTAGCGCCATTCCGGGACAGGTCGATCCAGCCCTCTCCCCCGCCCAAACGACTCCATTATACTGGCCATATCGGGTGGTTGGGCTGGCGAGAGGGCCGGCACTGCCTGAACCTCAACAGGAAACGCTCTAGGTGTTCGCTTCCGGTACCGTTCCTCCGTCCTGCCTCCCCTAGGGTCGGGACCATATCAGGGTGGTTGGACGGGAAAGCGGGTTAGGTTAGGGGCACGGTGTTCTGGTTCACCGCGGTCGTTAATTCGTAACCGCATCGGCCGTGCCGACGACGGGTCTGGGTTTTCCCTGGTCGTCGATCGCCACCATGGTGAAACGGCCTTCGGTGACCTTGACTTCGTCGTTGATGCGGCCGCGGATCACATAGGTATCCACTTGAATGGTGAGCGACGTGCGGCCGATGCGGGCGACATGGGCGTAGCAGCTCACCACGTCGCCAACGCTGATCGGACGATGGAAGGTCATGCCGTCGACGGCGATCGTGGCAACCCTCCCTTTGGCGCGCCTGGCGGCCACGATGCCGGCGGCGAGGTCCATTTGCGACAGGACCCAGCCGCCGAAGATATCGCCGTTGGAGTTGGTATCCGCCGGCATCGCGACCGTACGGATGGCTGGCTCGCCCCGATTTTCCTGAACGTCCGACATGCCTTGGTCATTCTTTCCCATATCTTGCGCCATTCAACAGCTATTCAACAAAAGCCCTACTGTATATTGACTTTTTCGCCTATCAATACTCTTGTGTTCCACCAACCGCCACGGCATATGGGCTGCTATGCACGATCTCTTTGATACAAGCACCGAGGCCGATGCGTCGAGTGCCGGCTATTCGGCCAAGGATATTGAAGTTCTCGAAGGCCTGGAGCCTGTCCGGCGTCGGCCTGGCATGTTCATCGGCGGCACCGATGAGCGCGCTCTCCATCATCTGGTCGCCGAACTCCTCGACAATTCGATGGACGAGGCGGTTGCCGGCCATGCGGACTGGATCGAGCTGAAGCTGGATGCGGATGGCGGCGTGACCGTGCGTGACAATGGCCGGGGCATTCCTACCGATCCCCATCCCAAGTTTCCGGGGAAGTCAGCCCTTGAGGTGATTCTCACCACGCTACATTCTGGCGGTAAATTTTCCAATAAGGCCTATGATACTGCAGGCGGGCTGCATGGCGTTGGCGTTTCGGTGGTCAATGCGCTTGCCGAAGAGCTGATCGTCGAGGTGGCGCGCAACAAGACGCTTTGGCGCCAGTGCTATGCCCGTGGCAAGCCCGAAACCGAGCTCGAGAAGGTCGGGAGTGCCGCCAATCGGCGCGGCACGCTGGTTACATTCAGGCCCGATCCCGAGATTTTCGGCATGTCGCCGCGCTTCAAGCCGGCTATTTTGCACCGTATGGCGCGCAGCAAGGCCTATCTGTTCCGGGGTGTGGAAATCCGCTGGCAGTGCGATCCGAGCCTCCTGGAGAAAGAAAGCGGCGTTCCCGAAAAGGATGTTTTTCACTTTCCGAAAGGCCTCGAAGACTTCCTGCATGCCACGCTTGCCGAGCGTGTGTGCGTGACCGAGGTTGCGTTCAGTGGTCAGACCGACCTCGGTAAGGGCAAGAGCCGGGTCGAGTGGGCGATTGCCTGGCCGGAGGATGAGGAGCCATACACGGGGCTCTACTGCAACACCGTGCCGACGCCGCAGGGCGGCTCCCACGAGCAGGCGCTGCGTGGCGCGATGATCCGAGCGCTTCGCAGCTTTGGCGAACTCACCGGCCAAAATCAAAAAAAGATGGCCCAGGTGACCGCGGATGATCTGCTGAGCAGCGCCTGCATTCTGCTGTCGCTGTTCATCCCGGATCCGCAGTTTCAGGGCCAGACCAAGGACAAGCTGCTGGCCCCTGCCGCCGGCAAGCTGGTTGAGCAGGCCCTGAAAGACCGTTTCGACCATTGGCTTTCCGCCCAGCCCGAGGCCGGTCGCGCGCTACTTGACTATGTGATCAATCGGTCGGATGAGCGGCTGGCGAGGCGAAAGGCCAAGGATGTCGCTAGAAAAACCGCGACTCGAAAACTGCGTCTGCCGGGCAAGCTTGCCGATTGCTCCGCGGGCGGGCGGGAAGGGACCGAGATCTTCCTGGTCGAGGGTGACAGCGCCGGTGGCTCCGCCAAGCAGGCGCGCTCGCGTGACACCCAGGCAATCCTGCCATTGCGCGGCAAGATCCTGAACGTTGCCAGCGCCACTGCCGACAAGATGCGGGGCAACAAGGAATTGTCCGACCTCCTGACCGCGCTCGGCTGTGGGCATGGGCGGCAGTACCGGGAGGAGGATCTCCGCTACGATAAGGTGGTGATCATGACCGATGCCGATGTCGACGGTGCTCATATCGCAGCCTTGCTGATGACGTTTTTCTATCGGGAGATGCCGAAGCTGATCGAGAAGGGCCATCTCTATCTGGCCCAGCCTCCTTTGTTCCGGGTCAGTGCCGGTGCCGATGTCCATTACGCCAAGGACGAGGCGGACCGGGACCGGATCATCGCCAAGCATTTCAAGAACAGGAAAGTGGATATCGGCCGTTTCAAGGGCCTGGGCGAGATGTCGGCAAAGCAGCTCAAGGAAACCACCATGGATCCGAAAACCCGGGTCCTCGAGCAGATCCGAATCGATCCCGAGACCGGCCATCTGGTCACCCAGCTGGTGGAGGAACTCATGGGCCGAAAGCCGGAGCTTCGCATGGCGTTTATTCAAAACAACGCCGAGCTGGTCAAAGATCTGGATGTTTAGAAGAGGCTTTCTGCTCTCGATCACCTTATTGACGGCTGCTTGTGACGATCAGGTGATGGTCGAACAGGCCAACAGTTTTCATAGCGACGTTCCGGGCGTTGCCACTTATGCACGCGGCGCCGGCGATATTCTTCTCGTTGTCGAAGGAGCTTCGAGCGTTGGTTCGCCGGAGGCCGTCCGCAGCGCCGTGCAAAAGGCGATCAACGGCCGTCCCGGTGTGATCAATCCCAGCTACACCCTTGTCGAGAGCGAGGCCGGGCAGACTGAATCCGTTGTCCATGTGGTGCTGAATGGCCCGAAGGCGATGACCGGTCCCGACATCTGCCGGGGCAAGGGGGCAGGCAGCAGCCAGGACAATGAGACCCGGGCAGCGCTAGCTTTCTGTCAGGGGGAACGTGCCTTGTCCTCGATCAAGGGGCGCGCCCCCAAGGCCACCAGTCCCGACGATCCGAAGTTTATCGAACTCCTGCAGACCGCAGCCAGAAGCCTTTTTCCCGCCCCCGATCGTGATTAAGCTTGAAGCACTGAACTGACGGAACGCTCCGCTCCCTCTTTGCCCCTTTCTCCATGTCGACTAGGGTGGTTCGCAGAAGCGGTGTTCCCGCAGGGTAATGTGGACACGAACAGGGAGGTAGGTTTCATGAGGGCAACATGGAAAGCGGCAGGCTGGGCAGCGGTTTTGCTGACCGCCGGCGTGGCGCAAGCGGCTGATCCGGAGGAATGCCGGGCCGTTCGCCTGTCCGATGTCGGCTGGACCGATATCACATCGACGACGGCGGCGACCGCGGTGGTTCTTGAGGGGCTGGGCTATGAGCCCGAGGTCGAGGTTCTCTCGGTTCCGGTCACCTATACAAGCTTGAAGAACCAGGACATCGATGTCTTCCTCGGCAACTGGATGCCGACCATGGAAGCTGACATCCGGCCCTATCTCGACGACGGCTCCGTGGAGCAGGTTCGGGCCAATCTCGAAGGGGCGAAATATACCTTGGCGGTGCCCAGCTATCTGGCCGAGAAGGGGCTGAAGGATTTTGCCGATATCGCCAAGTTCGAAAGTGACCTGGACAGCAAGATCTACGGGATCGAGCCGGGTAACGATGGTAACCGATTGATTCTCCAGATGATCGAGGAAGACGCCTTCGGTCTTGGCGGGTTCGAGGTCGTCGAGAGTTCCGAGCAGGGCATGCTGAGCCAGGTCGGCCGCGCCGTCGGTGGCGATCAGGCGATCGTTTTCCTGGGTTGGGCGCCTCATCCGATGAACAGCAACTACGATCTCGCCTATCTCTCCGGCGGTGACGACTGGTTCGGGCCGGACTTCGGCGGTGCTACGGTCTACACCAATGTCCGCGCCGGCTATCTCGAAGCTTGCCCCAATGTCGGCAAACTTTTGAACAATCTCGTGTTCTCCTTACAGATGGAAAATGAGATCATGGGCGCCATCCTGAACGACGGTGAAGAACCGGAAGCCGCCGCCAGAGCTTGGCTCACCGGGAATGCCGCGACGCTGGACGGCTGGCTTGCGGGGGTGACCACGGCAGCCGGCGAAGACGGCCTTGCCGCGGTTCGCTCTCATCTCGGTATGTAGCGCGACTGGCCGTCTCTTAGAGCATCCGATTGGATGAAACCGGTTCCGGTTCGCTCTCCCTTCCAACCACCTCCAGATCTGCCCGGTTCGTACCATCGGGTGATGCGATCATTGCGAGTGGTTGGAAGGGAGGGCTGGCCGGCGCGATCTGACCATGGGCGGGCACGGTATTGTCGTCGTTCATGGAGACCTATGGCGCTGATTGAGCCCATTGGGATTCAGAGTTGGGTCATGATGCCCGGCTCTTTCTTACATGAAGCATTTGGGAAACTGCCTCGAGAGAACCTCAAGATAGTGATGGGGCAGGGGGAGAGACATGCCGATGGAATGGCTTACCGACAATAAGATTCCGCTGGGTAAGGGGATCAAATGGCTGGTTGACCAGCTGAGTTCCCAGGCGGGCTGGTTCTTCGATGCCTTTGCAGCCACCGTCGGCTTGATGATCGAAGGGTTGATCGACGGATTGCAGTGGTGTCCTCCGCTGGTGCTGGTGGCTTTTTTCGCCTTCCTGGCTTTTGTCCTTCATCGCTCCTGGCTGCTGACAATCTTCATCGTTCTGGGCCAACTCCTGATCATCAACCTCGGCTATTGGGAGGAAACAACCGAAACCTTGTCGCTGGTGGTCTTCGCTGCGCTGGTCTGCATGTTGGTCGGCGTACCCATCGGCATTGCCGCTGCCCACCGGCCCTGGCTCTATGCTCTGATCCGTCCGATCCTCGACCTGATGCAGACAATTCCGCCTTTTGTCTACCTCATCCCGACCCTGATCCTCTTCGGCCTCGGCGTGGTGCCTGGTCTGATCTCGACCGTGATCTTCGCCATTCCCGCACCCATCAGACTGACCTATCTCGGCGTTTCCAGGGTGCCGAAGCCGCTGCTTGAAGCCGGAGAGGCCTTTGGTGCGACACCGGGGCAGCAGCTTTGGAAGGTCGAGCTGCCGTCAGCGCTTCCCAGCATCATGGAGGGATTGACCCAGTGCATTATGCTTTCGCTATCGATGGTGGTGATCGCCGCTCTGGTGGGAGCGGACGGGCTGGGCAAGCCCGTGGTGCGGGCACTTAATTCTGTGAATGTCGCCCAGGGCTTTGAAGCGGGCCTGTCGATCGTTCTCGTCGCCATTTTGCTGGATCGCCTCTGCCGAACCGGCAAGCGGCAGGGTGGAACATGACCGTGACCGAAGTAGCCTTCGAGGCAGTCGATATCGTCTTCGGTGACGAGCCCGACGAGGCGCTTAGCTTGCTCGATCAGGGAGCAGGCCGGGCGGAAATTCTCGAGGCGACCGGCCAGGTCATCGGGGTTGCCGGTGCGAATGTCTCGATTGAGCAGGGGGAAATCTATGTCTTGATGGGGCTTTCGGGCTCCGGCAAGTCGACGTTGCTTCGCTGCGTCAATGGGCTGAATCGGGCAACCCGCGGCAGCGTCCTGATCAATGACAGCAATGTGTTCGTCGATGTTGGTGCCTGCGATGCGGCAACGCTTCGGCATCTTCGCACCCGGCGCATCGCCATGGTGTTCCAGCAATTCGCCCTTCTGCCCTGGCGCACGGTCAAGGAGAATGTCGGCTTCGGCCTGGAAATCCGCGGCATGAAGCGACCTCAGCGCGAGGAGGTCATCGCCAACACCCTGAAAACGGTCGGCCTGGACCAATGGGCGGACAAGTATGCCAACGAGCTTTCCGGCGGCATGCAGCAGCGGGTCGGCTTGGCGCGCGCCTTTGCGACCGATGCCGATATCTCTGCTTGATGGACGAGCCGTTCTCCGCGCTCGATCCCCTTATCCGCACCAGGCTGCAGGACGAGCTTCTCGCGCTGCAGAAGAAGTTCAAGAAGACCATCATTTTCGTCAGCCACGACCTCGATGAAGCTATGAAGCTCGGCAATCGCATCGCGATCATGGAGGATGGACGGATCGTGCAGCAGGGTGTGCCCGAGGCCATCGTTCTAAAGCCGGCCAATGCTTATGTCGCCGACTTCGTCGCCCATATGAACCCGCTGAACGTGCTGCGCGGTATTTCCGTGATGACGCCGGTGACCAAGCTTGCGAGCAAGGGCGGCAACCTGCTCCTTGATCCCGCGGGCCGTGTTCGCCTGATCATGGATGGTGCAACCAAACCGGTCGATGCGACCATAGGCGGTCGCTCCGTCCCCTTGCTCCCCTGGGTTCCCGACATGGAGGTCGCCGGCATCCAGCCCGGGCAGTTTGCCATGGCGCCGGCGGGCATTACCCTTCGAACCGCCCTGGAGCTGCGCCACCGCACCGGCCATCCCGTGCTCTTGATGCATGACAGCAAAATGATCGGCATCATCGGCGACGACGAGATCTATGGTGGCATTTTGCGCCAGACATCGATCGGTGATGGGAAGGCAAAAGGGGCTTAGGGGGACGTCGACGGTATCAGATCTTTGCGTCGCGCGGTGGCTTGGCGCCTGCCATGCCGTCGGTCTTGCATCGGATTGACGTCAACTGAATGATTTGTGTGGCGTGGCGTTCTGGAGGCTCGGTGCCGGCGGTGGTCTTTCTGATCCCTGGTGATGATTGCGTTCGGCAGGGAACACGGCCTACAAATTCAGAAAACCCGTCAGCGCAGCTTCACTGCCAGCCAAAGGGAAGATAACGACGTGCAGAACGATCCGCGAGGCAATGTGATGACCGGCGCCGAGGCGATGGTCCGTATGCTGGAATTGCACGGCGTGCGTCACATCTTCGGTCTTTGCGGGGATACCACGCTGCCGTTCTACGATGCCCTCTACCGGCTCGATCATGGCATCGAGCATATTTTGACCCGAGATGAGCGCTCTGCTGCCTATATGGCGGATGGCTATGCGCGGGTCAGCGGCCGGGTCGGGGTGTGCGAGGGGCCATCGGGCGGCGGAGCGACCTACATTCTGCCGGGCCTGGTCGAAGCCAATGAAAGCTCGGTGCCTATCCTGGCGATCACCTCGGATGTCGGTACGCGCTCACGCGGCCATTATCCGCTGACCGAGCTCGATCAGGAAGGCCTGATGCGGCCGCTGACCAAATTCAATGCGGTCATCAATCATGCGGACACCGTTCCCGACAGAGTGCGCAGCGCCTTTCGCGCGATGACCACCGGGCGCCCTGGAGCTGCTCATCTGGGCTTTCCGATCGACGTGCAGCGCGGTGATACCGATCCGGACGCCATCTGGGCTGATCCAATCCATGGCTGCTACCCGGCCTATCCCTCCGGTCCCGATCCGAAGCAGGTCGATGCGGCGATCGAGGCGATTCTGTCGGCTGATTTTCCGGTCGTCATCGTTGGCGGCGGCGTTGTGCTGGCAGGCGGCGAGTCTGCCTTCAAGAGCTTCGTCGAAAGCTTGGATATCGCGGTCGCCACGACGATTTCAGGTCAGGGCACGATCGAGGAGACACACCCGAATTGCGCAGGCGTGGTCGGCTCCAACGGCGGCGTTCCAGCCACCCGTGATCTGGTGAACCGGGCCGATCTGGTCGTCTTCATCGGCTGCCGCGCGGGCTCGGTCACGACCGAACTCTGGCGCTATCCTGCCAAGGGTACGCGAATCGTCCATATCGACAGCGATTCCGAGGTCATCGGTGCGTCCTATCGGACAGAAGTCGCTCTGGTCTCGGATGCGAGGCTGGCGCTTGATGCGCTGAACGCGGCATTGGCCGACCGGGTAGCACCCGGAGGCTTTGGGGGCGCTGCTGCCATTGCCGAAGCCAAGGCGAAAAAATGGGCGGCTTTCCAGCCGCTCGCGGCAAGTGACGAAAAACCGATCAAGCCGGAGCGGACCATCGCTGCACTGCGTGCCGTGCTCGATGATGATGCGATCGTGGTTGCCGATCCCGGAACACCTTGCCCCTATGTCTCTGCATTTTATGAGATCCGCACCACCGGCCGCACCTTCATTTCCAATCGGGCGCATGGCGCGCTTGGCTATTCCTTGTCGGCGGCGATGGGCGCGCAGATGGCGGCGAATGGAAGAAAAGTGGTGGCGCTGATGGGCGATGGCAGCTTCGGCTTCACCTGCGGCGAGCTGGAAACGGTGGTGCGCAAGGACCTGCCGATCACCTTCGTCGTGTTCTCGAACGCGGTCTATGGCTGGATCAAAGCGGGGCAGCGATCAGGCTTCGATGAGCGTTATTTCTCCGTTGATTTCGACCGGACGGACCATGCCGCCGTGGCCGCTGCTTTCGGCGTCAAATCCTGGAGGGTCGAAGACCCGGGGAAATTGCAGGCCGTCCTAAAAGAGGCCGTCGCCCATGAAGGCCCGACCCTGGTCGATATCATCAGCCAACCGCTCAACGAGGCCAGCGCACCGGTCAGCGAATGGATTGCCTGAATGAGCGGCCATCTTATCGAGATCATCCGGGTTCATCTCATCAATATCCCGGCAAAGGCGGTGCATTCGCATGGCAGCGGCGACGTCGCCGGTATCCATTCGGTCATTCTCGAAGTCACAACCGACAGCGGCATCACCGGCTGGGGTGAGGCTTCGCCCTGGCCGGTCTTTACCGGTACCGTGGAAGGCAATGCGGCGGCACTCCATCAATATCTGCGCCCGCATCTGATCGGCGAGGGATCCGGTGCAAGTGGAAAAGCACCTGACCATGGCGGACAAGATCATCGTTGGTCACCATGAGGCGAAGGCCGCGCTGGAAACGGCGCCGCTCGACATCACCGGCCAGATCAGCGGCCTGTCGATCAGCGAGCTGGTGGGCGGCTGCCAGCGCGAGACGATCGCGATGAGCTTTTCGGTCGCCAACCCGGATTTCGAAAAGGACCTCGACGACATCGCTGCCCTCCATGACGACGGCGTGCGCCTGTTCAAGCTGAAGACCGGCTTTGGCGAACATGCTTTCGATGTCATGCGCCTGGGGAAACTGCGCGAACAGTTCGGCGGCGAGATCAGTCTGCGCATCGACTACAATCAGGGCCTGCCCGCCTTCGATGCGGTGCGCCGCATCCGTGATCTGGAAGCATTTTCGCCGACCTTCGTCGAGCAGCCGGTCAAGAGACATGAACGCGCGGCCCTTGCCGAAATCACCCGTGCGGTCGACGTGCCGATCATGGCAGATGAGAGCGTGTTCGGTCCAAGGGAAGCACTGCTTGGTGCCGAGATGCGCCTTGCGGATATCTTTTCCCTGAAGATCATGAAATCCGGTGGCATCCGCCGCGCCCTCGAGGTCGCCGCGATCGCCCGTGCCGCCGGCATCGAGGTCTATGGCGGCTGCATGTTCGAAACCGGCATCGCCCATGCAGCAGGTGCCCATCTGATGGCGGCCGTGCCCGATCTGCTGCTGGGGTGCGAATTTTACATGCCGACCTATTATTCGCGAGACGACATCCTGATCGACTCCTTTCCGGTAAGAAACGGCGACGTCCATGTGCCGACGGCACCGGGGCTCGGCGTCAAGGTCGACCCGGACAGATTGGCGGCCTACAGGACAGATCTCCTCGCCTGACGATCCCCGACGCACATCGTTTCCAGACAGAAATGGAATGCTCTGTTTAGAGAAAGCGGTCTTTGTGCAGGCGTGAAATAATCTTGACATAGAATCAAATGGTATCATATATAAGAAATACCTTTTGGTTCTATGTTGGAGGTGCATCATGCCTAACTATCAAGACGGCAAGTTCGATTTCTTGCCGATCAGCCAATGATCGTCGAACAGCAGGCTGCCTTTCGGGCACTAGCGGATCCTAGTCGGCGGATGATCCTCAAGCATCTTTCCGACAGGGATATGACGATCGGCGAGGTCGCAGGCCATTTCGACATGACCAGGGCGGCGATCAAGAAACATCTCACGATTCTGGAGGAGGGCAGGCTGATCTCGGTCCGTGCCAGCGGACGGGAGCGGATCAACCATCTGGAGCCGGAAGGTCTCAAGCCTGTCGCTGACTGGATCGGCTACTTCAGCCGGTTCTGGGACGAGCGCCTGGGGCTCCTTGAAGAGGCAATCGATAGAAAAGAAGGACAGATAGATGACTGATACGATCACCAAGACGGTTTTTTTCAAGGCCTCCCGTGAAACGGTCTGGGCGTTCCTCACGGAGAAAGACAAGCTTGCGGAATGGTTTCATCCAGCCGAAGCGGATCTTGTCGAAGGCGGGGATTATGCTCTTGTCGATTTATCGGCGGAGGAGGGGATGCAGAAGCAATGCTGGGGGACGGTTCAGCATTGGGATCCGCCCTCGAAGCTGGTCTACAGCTTTACGGTCAAGCCCCTGAATGGCGCCATGACCACGGTCACCTGGGTGCTGAACGACGCTCATGGGGGAACGAGGTTGACCCTGACCCATGAAGGTCTCGCTGTTGCGGGCGACGCCGCTCTCCACTTGCTCACGGCCCTTGATGCGGGCTGGGACGAGCATCTCGGCCGTCTCAGGAAGATGGCGCCAAGGGGTTAGAGCTATTTCGATCTTGCGGAACCGACGTCGCTTGCTCGGAAAACACTCGAGCTTCTGTCGGCAGGACTGAACCAAAAAGCCCGCTCACCATCCCCGCTGCCTCCTGTTTTCGTTCAGGGGCAGGACGGGAAGGGGAGCGGGCCGCAACACATTGGTTCATGCATCCCTCATTTGGATTTGATGTGAGGAATGATGAAGGGTCCCTCGACATGCCGGCTTCCGATTGTGCCGGCAGTCAGGGCGACTTTAAACCTGGGAATCCGCGGCTTCAGCGGTGCAGGTGCAAAGTGATTTGTTTCTCACCATCACTGATGACGACATCTCGATATGATGAGCAGGCGTTATGTCTCAGCCGTTCAGGGCGTCCTTCAAGCCTTTGCCGGCTTTGAACTTCGCTGCCTTGCTGGCGGCAATCTCGATGGTCGCACCAGTCTGTGGGTTGCGTCCCTGGCGTGCCGGGCGATCGGAGACCTCGAAAGTGCCAAATCCGGGAATGGCCACTTTGTCGCCCTGCCGCAACGTGTCTTGGATACTATCAAATAGTGCTGTGATCATCTTGCTCGCATCCGCCTTGCTCATATCGGTTTTGCTGGCAACAGCACCTTTAAGGTCATCAAGGTTCATGAGAAGCTCCAGGTCAGCTCGTTGATAAAGTCTCGCTCCCATATCACAACCTTTCGGCATAGCAAAGACGAGGAGAACGCCGGGATTGGCCCTCAAAGGGCCTCTGGGCTACCTTTTCTGTTGATAAGTTGCGGAAAGACGCCTGAATGACATCCAGCACGCGGACTCTAGGGTTCCTTCTCACACGGCAATGGCGGGACCGGTCGGGGGGCAACGAGCTCTCCTTTTGGTTCAGCACCGATGACGGCCCGGCTCGTGTTGTCATCGACGGCCAGGACGTCGTTTGCTTCGTGGAGCAAGAGGCAGCCTTCGATCTCGGACAGGCCCTTTCCGTCGATCGTCGGCCGCTCGATCTGCAGACCTTGGCAGGCAAGCCTGTGGACGGGCTTTACCTGAAGCAGCAGCGCGATCTTCGAACCTTGCGTGACAGGCTGCGGCATCAGGGGATCAGCCTCTACGAATCCGATGTGAAGCCCAATGATCGCTATCTGATGGAGCGGTTCATCACCGGCGGCTGCGCGATCGTTGGCGAGGCGATCCAGCGCGAGGGCTTTGTCGACTATCGGAACCCGCGCCTGTCCCGCGCCTCTTATCGCCCAAAGCTTCGGCATGCGGCGATCGATATCGAAACCGCCGGCCTTGACGGCGCGCTCTACTCGATCGCCGTTGCGACACCGGACGACGCTATCGTTTTCATGGCGGCACCGCCCGGTGCTGCGCAAAATGAGACGCCGATCGTCTGGTGCGGCGATGAATCAGGCGTTCTCCAGGGCTTTTTCGACTGGTTGGCCAAAGCTGATCCCGATCTCATCCTCGGCTGGAACGTTGCCGGCTTCGATCTGGACTTCATCGAACGCAAATGCAGGGCACTTGGCCGGCCTTTTGCCGTCGCGCGGGATCTCGAAGGGGCGACGGTCCTGCAGCCGGAAGGAGGGCGCGGAATCGCCATCGCCCGCATTCCCGGACGGATGGTGCTGGACGGCATCGAGCTCTTGCGCGCAGGCTTTTGGTCTTTCGAGAGCTTCGAACTCGAGGTTGTCGCACGGCAGCTTTTGGGACGCGGCAAGGCGATCGAGACACCGGACAGCCGGGTTGCTGAAATCAATCGCCTCTATCGGGAGGATCCGGCCGGCCTCGCTGCCTATAATCTCGAGGACTGCCGCCTGGTGCTGGATATCTTCGAGAAGGCCAATCTTCTGGAATTCGCGCGCGAGCGGGCGGAGGTCACGGGCCTGCCGATGGATCGTTATGGCGGGTCGGTTGCCGCCTTCGATCATCTCTATCTGCCGCGCCTGCACCGGGCAGGACGCGTTGCCCCCGATGTCGACGCCGTATCCGAAAACGGCGGCAGTCCCGGCGGCTATGTCATGAATTCACGGCCGGGTCTGTACGATCATGTGCTGCTTTTGGATTTCAAGAGCCTGTACCCGAGCATCATCAGAACATTCCGGATCGATCCCCTGGCGCTGGCCGAGCCGGGAGATGATCCGGTGCCCGGATTTCAAGGGGCTGCGTTCTCCCGCGAGAGGGCGATCCTTCCGGATCTGGTCAAGGACCTTTGGGATGTCAGGGATCGCGCCAAGGCTCGTTCCGATGCGGCTCTCTCTCAGGCGGTCAAGATTCTGATGAACTCGCTCTACGGCGTGCTCGGCGCGACCGGCTGCCGCTTTCGCGATTTCAGGCTCACCAGCAGTATCACCAGGCGCGGCCATGAGATTATTCAGCAAAGCAGGGATGTGATCGAGCAGCAGGGTCATGAGGTGATCTACGGCGATACCGATTCCCTCTTTATCCTGCCGAAAGGGATCAGCGGCGAGCAGGAGATCGACGAAGCCGGCAAAGCACTCAGCGATCATCTGAATGCGTGGTGGCAAAACCATATCCGGAAGACTTTCGGCCTGCCATCATTCCTGGAGGTGGAATATGAGACCCACTTCCTCCGATTCCTGATGCCGACCATCCGCGGTGCCGAAACCGGCAGCAAGAAGCGCTATGCCGGTCTGGTACGCCTGCAGGACGGCTCGACATCGCTGGTGTTCAAGGGTTTGGAAAGCGTGCGCACCGACTGGACGCCCTTGGCGCAGCGTTTCCAGCGGGAACTCTACCGGCGCATCTTTCTCGACGAGCCCTATGACACCTATGTGCGCCAGACGGTCGACGACATGCACGCCGGCCGCTTCGATGAGGAGCTGGTCTATCGAAAGCGCCTGCGCCGCGGTTTGCACGACTATACCCGAAACGTCCCGCCTCACGTGCAGGCTGCGCGGAAGCTCGAGCATCCCGGCCGCTGGATTCGCTACGTGATCACCCGCCACGGCCCGGAACCGGTCGTCGAGGGCATCCCCAAGCCCGATTATGCCCATTATCAGGAGAAACAGCTGGCACCGATCGCCGATGCCATTCTCGGCTTCGTCGGCAGCAGCTTCGACTCGATCGCCGGCCAGCAGCTTACATTTTTTTAGACCATATCTTGGTCTGACAAAATTGCTCTGCATGAAGCTTTTGATCGCGTCGAGCGAAGAAGGCTTTGCGGCATGGAGCCTGCCATGTGGGCCGCCGAGGAATATAAGGTCAACAGGGGCGTCATTTGATCGAAGGGATGACCTGCTTTTCCGCTTTCCAAAACGTGAGTTTCTGACCGTCGCCTAGGTCTCTCGAACGCTCTTCGACAACCTGATACCCAAGCCCCTCATAAAAGCGCCTGGACGGGAGTGAGATGCTCAAAACGGTCTTCGTCACGCCGTTCTTGCAGGCTTGGCCCTCCAGAAGCCCCATCAGTTTCTTTCCAAGTCCTCTCCTCTGATGATCGGGGTCAACGAAGACGGCAAAGATTTCCGCGCCGTCGAGGCTCGCTGTTGCGATCAATTGGCCATCTTGCTCAGCCACGAGAATCGTACCAGCGGCCATGCGTCCAAGAATCTTTTCTTCAGAGTGGAATTGTTTGAAGAAGTCGATGGCGCTCGGGGGATAAACGCCTGGGTAGCTTCTATCGATTGTTCTGAAAATGAGATCGCGGAGAGCAGACAAGTCAGCCTGCTCAAATGGACGAATGTTTAAGTCGTTACGTCTATGCATGGAAGCCGCCTGTCTCAGCAAGCGCGGCACCGCAACGTTCGCAACACGTTCTTTCCTTCCGCCAACGCCTAGTCCTTATGTCGGGCCCCGGGTACCTATGTCGGAAAGGAGGCCGATGCGGGCATTCGATCGCACTCACGATCGACTGATCCAAGCGATACCCTTAGCTGCTCTGCCAAAGTGGCGAGCTGTAAGTCGCATCGTGATCAATCGGCGCTGGCCGGCCGTCTCGCATGGCCGACAATATAGTGTCGAACGTGGTTTCGTATTGAAAATCAAGTTCACGTGTTATGAGTGAACCGTCATATACACGGCCAATCGATCTTGGTAATTGCCACCCTGCCGCTCCGTATAGGTCTTGCGCTTCCGGAAACATTTCACAGATCATTGATGCTGCATCGTCTTTTATGCGCCGAACGGATGACCGGGAAAACGGCGTTGGCGCAGAAACGATGTACAAACCGAATCCCATGTCACCGGCTCTCTCAAGCGCTGCAATGTGAGCGCGTGCCATGTCGCGAACACTTGCTCGTCTGTTCAAGAATTCATTCGCCTTCAGGTTCTGGCCACTAGGGTATTTCAACGTGTCATCGTCCTCCGGGAAAAACCGGGCCGTACGCAGGACGATCACGTTGATGCCATGCTCCAGATGATGCTGCCTGCAAAGCCCTTCGGCCGCCAGCTTTGTCACGCCGTAGATGTTGCGAGGCTCAACCGGCAAGAACTTTTCATCCAGCCAAACCGCCTCATCCGACACTTCCTGCCGAATCCTCTGGCTGATCATCAGCGATGTGGTGGACGTAAAGACGAAGCGGGAGATCGTGTTTTCGACCGCCGCCTCCAGGAGATTCAGGGTCCCTGTGACGTTCACATCGATGAATGCCTGTTGCGGATATCGTGCGATATCGGGCTTGTGCAGCGCTCCCGTATGTATCACGCCGTCGAATGTGTGTTGCGCGATCAGTTCTGCAACCAACTCCCGGTCTGCGACGCTTGCAACCATGTCTGTCCATTCGGAGCGAACGACGTCCAGCCCGAACGGCTGATATCCGACTTCCTTCAGCATCGGCACCAGATGGCGACCCAGCCAGCCAGATGAGCCAGTAACCAAAACTTTCATATCAACACTCTAAGCTTCGGTTTCATG
Organism: Geminicoccaceae bacterium; assembly: GCA_965204405.1. Lineage (GTDB taxonomy): Bacteria > Pseudomonadota > Alphaproteobacteria > Geminicoccales > Geminicoccaceae > JANQPX01. Next base: position 205,535 of record CBDBEN010000004.1, on the reverse strand, counting down.
TCATAGCCACAGCAATTCATTGGTGCTTGCTATAATAGCAAGTGCCTTCCGGCGAAAGGCAGCTTTGCCTTATTCGCTGCCACTACGTAGCTTCCTCGTTGCGCCCACGCCTGACATACCGAGCAAAGATCCAACCGTAGAGGCTGTTCCGTTTGATCGGAAAATGCTCCAGCGCGGGCTGCGGGCCCGGCCTGGCTGCGATGGGCGCCGTTGCGTTGATAGGATGGCCGGGTCAACGTGATGCCGGATTTGGGGAGATGATGATGACCATCGCGCAGATGAACTGGGGACGACTGAGATATTCGCTGACCGATCAGCGCATGGTCGAATTTAACTCGGCATTGAGCACTGTCTATGCGTTGGCCGAAGAGCATGAAGGTTTTGTTTGGCGGATTCCGGACGCTGATGCGGCAGCTGAACTTATAGCACTAGGCCACGACGATAGAGTGTCAGCGACGGTTTCAGTCTGGAGATCGATCGATCACCTTTACGACTTCACGTTTACGTCGCTTCACGGCGATTTTCTGAGGCGAAAGGATGAGTGGTTTGAACCGGTAGAGGCACCCCAACTCGTTATTTGGAATGTCAATATCCGGGGAAGGCCCAGTTTTCGAGAGGCGTTCGAGCGGCTGAAGCATCTGAGACAAGAAGGGGACAGCAGCTTCGCACGAGGTTGGCCCGACTATCTGCGCAAATGATGGCTTTTTTCGCGATGCGGACGAAGCAGGCATTTGTTACAGGCGGCAAGCGTTTGTGCTCGGCCGGAGCCCTTCCTGTTTGCCTTCCTGCCCCTTTCACCAATGTTAGGGTCATTCATCCATTTCGAGATCCGCAAGATCGCACGCCCCGGCACAGGTCTTGTTAACCGCATCGATCCTGCAGTCTTCCTTGCATATGATACACTCACATCCCGACATATTCATCCGATGGCAATTGGAGGCATCGATCTGGAAACAATGATCGCCGATTTGAAACGGGATCTGCTGGCCTTCGATGGCCGGAATTTGACAGCGCTTGGTGAAATCGCCGCTCGCCATGGAGGTGATCCAAGATATCTCGATGGTCTTGTAGCGCTTGCTGAAGTCACCGATGGCCGGGTTTCTCAAGGAGCAACTTGGCTCGTTAAGGCCTATCTTGAAGCGGGCGGTGACTTCACGAAACCACAAAACGGGATGCTGGTCTCGAAACTGGAGGCAGTCGAGGACTGGGCCTCACAGCTCCATCTGTGCCAGGTGGTTAGATATCTAAGACCGAACGCCCAGGAAGCTGAGGAAATTGTTCGATGGCTGTTGCCACTGCTCTCTCACAATCGGCCATTTCTCAGAGCTTGGTCTCTTGATGCCCTATGTCACCTGTCGGCCCATCATTCAGCCTATGCCAACAGAGCAGAGGAAGCTCTCGACTCTGCGACAAGAGACCCTGCAGCTTCGGTCCGAGCAAGAGCCAATAACCTGAGGTCACACCTGTAAGGCCATCCCCGCGAAGCTTTGATCGATAGAAACCAATTGGCATCCCATGCCAGCCCTTGAGCCGAAGACGATCATCACCGTCTCTGATGGCTCATTTTAACCTTGTGAAGCCATCAATTCGAATCGACACCAATGTGCTCATCAGCTTGGATTTGTTCTTGATGCTGACGCTCGCCGTGCTGTCTGGTAGCTGAAAGTAGGAAGAGGCATAAAAATCAGGGTGATTAACGGACTGGTCCGTATGTTCCTCGGATATGCTTCCGATGCAACTTCTCATCTCTTCCACGAAGTGTTGAAATGTCGTGTCGGCATGTGTGTCTCCGCGAGGATACTTCCAAACACATCGGTAAGACCACTTCTCGACATCTTCGAGAATCACGCAGTACCAGGCGTCGGGCAATACGAAGGTCGTATCATAATCGCCATAGTCGCTGTCTGCGCTTCCCCGTATCTCCACAAACCGGGATCTGGACTGATCAATCAGGTAGCGGATATCGGAGCAGTCCGTCAGCTGCTGTGATGATGCATTCGAGAAAGGAAGAATCGGCAATAGCACGGCAGCTGCTAAAATGAGGGGTCTTGAGGCCCATCGGCACGAAAGGCGCCGTTGGCTTCTATCTTCCTGACGATGCTCGGCCGGCCCCATTGATGATTGAAAACGGATTTGTCGTGTCACAGCACCTCTCCCGATCGCCTCACCGCTGAGAGCACCAGGATCTCATATCGAATAAGATGGCAACCGTTAATGATCGGAGGCGGTCCTCGATGGGCGACCTTCAAGCTGCAGTGTGGCTGCGGGCTACGGAACGGCGTATGTCGGTTGGGCTTTAAACTTCGCGGCGGTCTGTCAACCGGCACGCGGTCTTGCAATGAAGGCATTTTGCCGGACCGTGCTGATTTGACACAGATCAGCAACCGAGACGTGAAGAACCACGTCCAACAGCCCGATTCGTCAGCCATTTTCGATGTAACCTAATGAGACCCGGAGCCATCGGAAGGGTATGAGATGGCCTGAGGGTGCTGTTATTATTAGGATATTTGCCCATCGTGGTGGAGGATGCAGGTTCAAGCTCCGCCACTCGCGCCATATTCTCCTAAAATTTGCCTTGTTGACCATCGCGTCGTGCGTGCATTTTGCACTGCACCAAACTAGGCTTGCGTGTGTACTCCAGTGAGTGCTACCAAGTTTGGCAATGAGCATGGCTGGGTCGTTATCACGCGATGAGCGAGGCAGGTAACTGATTAGCCTTAAACGTTGAATTGAACCGCAGAGATCGAGAACGCATGAGCGCTTTGCTTCTCAACTATCTGCCGATTTTGATCTTTCTCGCCATTGCGCTCGGCTTGGCGGGGTTGATCATGTTGGCATCTTTTATCGTCGCCCGGCAGCGTCCGGATACGGAGAAGCTGTCGTCTTATGAGTGTGGATTCGAGCCCTTCGAGGACTCGCGCGGCCGTTTTGATGTGCGGTTCTATCTGGTTGCCATCCTCTTCATCATTTTCGACCTAGAAGTTGCCTTTCTGTTTCCCTGGGCGGTATCGCTCGGCAATATCGGCGTCTTCGGCTTTTGGTCGATGATGATCTTTCTCGGCGTGCTGACCATCGGCTTCATCTATGAATGGAAAAAAGGAGCCCTCGAATGGGAGTAGCCGCCGGGGATGCTCCCCTGACCAAAACTGAACCTGCCGGGGCAGTATCCGGCGGAGACGACGCTCGCCTGTTCGAGCGGGTCAATCAGGGGCTTGAGGACAAGGGTTTCTTCGTGACCTCGGCCGAGCGGCTGGTGGGTTGGGCGCGTTCCGGTTCGATGTGGCCGATGACCTTCGGTCTCGCCTGTTGCGCCGTCGAGATGATGCATGCTGCCGCCAGCCGTTACGACATGGATCGCCTGGGCGTCGTTTTTCGACCAAGCCCCCGGCAGTCGGACGTCATGATCGTGGCGGGCACGCTCTGCAACAAAATGGCGCCGGCACTGCGCAAGGTTTACGACCAGATGTCGGAGCCGCGCTATGTCATCTCCATGGGCTCCTGCGCCAATGGCGGCGGGTATTACCACTATTCCTATTCCGTCGTGCGCGGCTGCGATCGCATCGTACCGGTTGATATCTACGTTCCTGGTTGTCCACCAACCGCCGAAGCGCTGCTTTACGGCATCATGCTGCTGCAGCGGAAAATTCAGCGAACGGGGACGCTTGAGCGGTGATGTCTTTCTTCTATTCCAAAAGGGCCAGGTGACTTCAGATGGCCGTACCGACCCTAGCTGAACGTGAAGAAAGCCTGCGCGAGCTTTGCGACGAGATCCTGGCTGCGCTTGGCGATATCACGATTGATGCCGATGTCGTTCGCGGTGAGCTTACATTCATTGCGCCTGCCTCCTCCATCATCAAGGTTCTGACTTTTCTTCGCGATGACAGCAACTGTCTGTTCAAGATGCTGGTGGATGTCTGCGGCGTCGATTATCCGGAACGCGAGAAGCGTTTCGAGGTGGTTTATCACCTGCTCTCGGTCAAGCTCAATCAGCGGATACGGGTAAAGATCGCCACCGACGAAGCGACGCCGGTGCCCTCGGTCGTGGGCGTCTTTCGGTCCGCCCTTTGGTTCGAGCGCGAAGCCTGGGATCTCTACGGGATCTATTTTTCGGATCACCCGGATCTCCGGCGCCTTCTTACCGACTACGGTTTTGATGGCCATCCGCTCCGCAAGGATTTTCCGCAGACCGGTTATGTCGAGGTGCGCTATGACGATGAGCAAAAACGGGTCGTCTATGAGCCGGTCGCCCTCCGTCAGGACTGGCGAAGTTTCGATTTTCTGAGCCCATGGGAAGGCGAAAACCTTCTTCCGGGTGACGAAAAAGCCCGCGATGCCGAGACCTGACGCGTGATGTTCTCCATCGAGCCAAGACGGACCTGAGCAAAAAGCCCATGCCAGAAGTCGATCTTCAAACATACACCATCAATTTCGGTCCGCAGCATCCGGCGGCCCATGGTGTTTTGCGCCTGGTCCTGGAACTCGACGGCGAGGTGGTGGAACGCGCAGACCCCCATATCGGACTTCTTCATCGCGGTACCGAAAAGCTGATCGAATACCGTCCCTATGTCCACAGCGTCGGTTATTTCGACCGGCTCGACTACGTCTCGATGATGTGCCAGGAGCATGCTTATGTGCTGGCGATCGAGCAGTTGCTCGGCATCGAGGTGCCGGAGCGGGCGCAGTATATCAGGGTGCTGTTCTCCGAACTCACCCGTATCATGAACCACATCTTGAACATCACCACCATGGCGCTCGACATCGGTGCCATGACCCCGCTGCTCTGGGGCTTTGAGGAGCGGGAGAAACTGATGGAGTTCTACGAGCGTGTTTCGGGTGCCCGCATGCACGCCAACTATTTCCGTCCGGGCGGCGTCGCCCGCGATATGCCGGCGGGGCTGGCCGAAGATATTGAAGCCTGGTGCGAGACTTATCCCAAGGTCATGGACGACATCGAGCGATTGCTCAATGACAACCGCATTCTCAGACAGCGTACCGTCGACATTGGTGTGGTCAGCGCCGAGGAAGCGTTAGACCTCGGCTTCACCGGGCCGATGCTGCGAGCCTCGGGCCTTGCCTGGGACCTTAGGAAGAGCCAGCCCTATGAAGTCTATGAGCGCATGGATTTCGATATTCCCGTGGGCAAGAATGGTGATTGCTTCGATCGCTATCTGATCCGCATGGCGGAGATGCGCGAAAGCCTAAAGATTATCAAGCAATGCCTGAAGGAAATGCCCGAAGGTCCTATCAAGCTTCAGGATCAGAAGATCACGCCGCCCAAGCGCGGTGAGCTGAAGCGGTCGATGGAAGCGCTGATCCATCACTTCAAGCTTTACACCGAAGGCTTTCATGTGCCGGAAGGCGAGACCTATGCTGCGGTCGAAGCGCCCAAGGGTGAGTTCGGCGTGTATCTGGTCTCGGACGGCACCAATCGGCCTTACCGATGCAAGATCAGAGCACCGGGTTTTGCACATCTGGCCGCCCTGGATCCGGTATCCAAAGGCCATATGCTGCCGGATGTGCCGGCGATCATCGGCGCCATGGACATCGTCTTCGGAGAAATCGACCGATGAGCAGCGACGGCTTCGCGTTCACCAAAGAGAACCAGGCTGAGGCGAAGAAGATCGTCGCCCGCTATCCCGAGGGACGCCAGGCAAGTGCCGTGCTGCCACTGCTTGCGCTTGCCCAGAAGCAGGCCGATGGCTGGCTTCCGACCGATGTCATGAACTACGTCGCCGACTATCTTGGCATGCCCTATATCCGGGTCTACGAGGTCGCGTCCTTTTACGACATGTATAATACCGAGGCGGTGGGGCGCATTCAGGTCAGGGCATGCACCACCACGCCTTGCTGGCTTTGCGGCTCGGATGATGTGGTCCGAGCATGCAAGGACGAACTCGGCATCGGCATTGGCGAGAGCACCGAAGACGGCAAGTTTTTCCTTCGTGAGTTCGAGTGCCTTGGTGCTTGCGCCAATGCGCCGATCCTCTGGATCGACGACGATTTTTTCGAAGACCTGGACTATGAAAAAACCAAGGAAATCTTGCAGGATCTGAAGGCCGGCAAGAAGCCGAAGCCCGGTTCGGCCCAAGGCCGCCAGGGATCCATGCCGATCGAAGGGCGTACCACGCTGACCTCGATGGTGAATGAGGGAGGCGACGACTGATGCTGAGCGACAAGGATCGGATCTTCACCAACCTCTACGGCGATCAGCCTTTTGGCTTGAAAGCGGCGCAAAAGCGCGGCGATTGGGACGGCACCAAGGATCTGATCCTGAAGGGCCGGGAAGCGATCGTGGATGAGGTCAAGGCATCGGGCCTGCGCGGCCGCGGCGGCGCCGGTTTTCCCACAGGTCTCAAATGGTCCTTCATGCCCAAGGAGAGCGGCGGTGGCCCGGTTTATCTCGTGGTCAACGCCGATGAGAGCGAGCCCGGCACCTGCAAGGACCGGGAGATCATGCGCCATGATCCTCATAAGCTGGTGGAAGGCTGCCTGATCGCTGGTGTCGCTATGGGATGCACGGCTGGCTATATCTACATCCGCGGCGAATTCATTCGCGAGGCCGAATGCCTTCAAATAGCGATTGACGAGGCTTATGAGGCGGGCTTTCTCGGCAAGAATGCCTGCGGATCCGGCTATGACTACGAGCTTTATCTGCATCGCGGTGCTGGCGCTTATATCTGCGGCGAAGAGACGGCCTTATTGGAAAGCCTCGAAGGCAAGAAGGGCCAGCCGCGCATGAAACCGCCGTTTCCTGCTGCCTGCGGTCTCTATGGCCGGCCGACCACGGTCAACAATGTCGAGACCATCGCGGTGACGCCGACCATCCTTCGCCGGGGCGGCGCCTGGTTTGCAGGCTTCGGCCGACCGAAGAACGAGGGGACCAAAGTCTATTGCATCTCAGGCCATGTGAACCAGCCCTGCACGGTTGAAGAGGCGATGGGTATTCCGCTGAAGGAGCTGATTGAAAAACATGCCGGCGGCGTCCGCGGCGGCTGGGACAATCTGCTGGGCATTATCCCCGGCGGCTCCTCGGTGCCGGTGATTCCGAAAGATGTTTGTGACGACGTGCTGATGGATTTCGATGCCCTTCGCGAGGTGCAGAGCGGGCTTGGCACGGCGGGGGTCATCGTCATGGACAAATCCACCGATATCGTGAAGGCGATCGCACGCCTGTCGAAATTCTACATGCATGAGAGCTGTGGCCAGTGCACCCCTTGCCGCGAAGGAACCGGCTGGCTCTACCGCATGCTCACCAGGCTGGGCGAGGGCAGGGGCGAGATTAAGGAGTTGGATCTTCTGCAGGAGGTCACCAAGGAAATCGAAGGGCATACGATCTGTGCTCTCGGCGATGCTGCGGCATGGCCGGTCCAGGGACTGCTTCGTCACTTCCGCCCCGAACTGGAACGCCGGCTGCAGGCCGTCCAGGATGCCGGGAGGGCCGCTTGAGCATGAGTGACATGATCAAACTCACCATCGACGGGGACGAGGTCGAGGTTCCCAAGGGATCGACCGTGCTCCAGGCCTGCGAAGCAGCAGGCCGCGAAATTCCGGTGTTCTGCTTTCATCCAAGGCTCGAGATTGCAGGAAACTGCCGCATGTGCCTGGTGGAAATGGAAAAATCGCCGAAACCGATCGCATCCTGTGCCATGCCGGCGGGCGACGGCATGGTGATTCGTACCGGTACCGAGATGGTACACAAGGCGCGAAAAGGCGTGCTTGAGATGCTGCTGATCAACCACCCGCTCGATTGCCCGATTTGCGATCAGGGCGGGGAGTGCGATCTCCAGGATCTGACGCTGTTTTACGGGCCCGATCATTCCCGCTTCAAGGAGAACAAGCGCGCGGTCAAAGACAAGGAACTCGGCCCGCTGATCTCCACCCATATGACCCGCTGCATTCACTGTACCCGCTGCATCCGCTTCGCCAATGAAGTCGCGGGCGTCGAGGAAATGGGAGCGACCGGGCGCGGCGAGCATATGGAGGTCGGGACATGGGTCGAAAAGGCGGTCAGCTCCGAACTCTCCGGTAATATGATCGATATCTGTCCGGTAGGTGCTTTGAATTCCAAGCCTTATGAATATCGTGCCCGTGCCTGGGAGCTTCGCAAGACCGAATCGGTGGATGTCCTGGATGCTGTCGGATGCAGCATCCGCATCGATGCCCGTGGCACGGAAGTCATGCGCATCGTGCCCAGGCTCAATGAGGACATCAATGAGGAATGGATCTCGGACAAGAGCCGGTTTTCCTATGATGGCCTGAAAAAGCGCCGCCTCGACGTGCCGATGGTCAAGCGGGACGGCAAGCTGCAGCCGGCGACTTGGCGCGAAGCCTTCGAGACGATTGCAGCCAGAATGATAGGTCTGAGCGGCGAAAAGATCGGTGCGATCGTCGGCGATCTTGCCGATTGTGAGGCGATGGTTGCGCTGAAAGACCTGATGACGGCGCTCGGATCCCCCAACATCGATGCGCGCCAGGATGGCTCCAAACTCACCAGCGAGCCCCGTTGCAGCTATCTTTTCAACACGACCATCGCCGGCATCGAAGAGGCGGATTTCTGCCTCCTCATTGGCACCAATCCGAGACTGGAGGCGTCGCTTGTCAATGCGCGTCTCAGAAAACGCCAGCGCATGGGCGGGTTCACGGTGGCTCGTGTCGGCGAGCCTGCGGATCTGACCTACCCGGTCCGAGAACTTGGTGCTGGGGCACAGACGCTGAGCGAGATTGCCGACGGCAGTCACGAGATCGCCCAGGTGCTGGAGAAAGCCGAACGCCCGATGCTGATCTTAGGGCAGGGTGCTCTCAATCGATCGGACGGGAATGCCATCCTGGCGATGGCAGGGGATATCGTCGAGCGTTACGGGCTGGTGAGCGAAGCCTGGAATGGTTTCAACGTTCTGCACAGCGCCGCTTCGCGTGTCGGCGCGCTCGACCTCGGCCTCGTGCCTGGCAAGAGCGGAAAGGACGTGGCTGGGATGGTCAAGGCGGCTGAGAAGGGTGAGATTGAAGTTCTTTATCTTCTCGGTGCCGATGAACTTGACGTCGACGGGCTGGGCGATGCGTTCGTGATCTATCAGGGGCATCACGGTGATCGTGCCGCGCCGCGAGCCGATGTCATTCTCCCGGGTGCCGCTTATACCGAAAAGAACGCGACTTACGTGAATACCGAAGGCCGTCCGCAGCGGGCGAGGCTTGCCGTGTTCCCGCCGGGCGATGCGAAGGAAGACTGGAAAATCCTTCGGGCCCTCTCGGAGGCCGTTGGCCACAAGCTGCCCATGGATACGCTGGCCCAGGTGCGCGCAAGAATGGTCGAGACCGCACCTGCTCTAGCCGCTCCGGACATCATCGAAACCGCGCCCTGGACAGGGTGTGGGCGCGCGGGCAAGCCGCTGGCCTCGCCTTTTGTTTCGCTGATCAAGGATTTCTATCGCACCGATCCGATTACCCGATCATCGCCGGTCATGGCCGAATGCAGTGCGCTGCATGCACCAAGCGAGGAGGCCACTGGGACCGATGGCTGAGCTTTGGAACGTCTATCTCTGGCCGACGATCTGGATCGTGATGCAGATCGTGGTGATCATCGTGCCGCTGCTCCTGGCGGTCGCCTATCTGACCCTCGCCGAGCGCAAGGTGATCGCTGCGATGCAGCTTCGCCAGGGGCCGATGGTGGTCGGTCCGATGGGCCTGCTGCAGCCTCTTGCCGATGGCCTGAAGCTGCTGCTCAAGGAAACCGTGGTGCCGACGGGCGCCAACAAAGTGGTGTTCATTCTTGCCCCCATCGTGACCTTCACCCTTGCAATGATCGGCTGGGCGGTTATTCCGTTCGGTGAAGGCCTGGTGATTGCCGATATCAATGTGGGCGTGCTCTATCTGTTCGCTGTATCGTCGCTGGGCGTCTACGGCATTTTGATGGCCGGCTGGGCCAGCAATTCCCGTTACGCTTTTTTGGGTGCCCTCCGCTCGGCGGCCCAGATGGTCTCCTATGAGATCGCGATCGGGCTGATCATCATCAATGTACTGATCACCGTCGGCTCCTTGAACCTTTCCGAGATCGTCATGGCGCAGGAAACCTGGTGGTTCTGCCTGCCTCATTTCCCGATGTTCATGATATTCATCGCCTCGATCCTGGCGGAGACCAACCGGCATCCCTTCGATCTGCCCGAGGCGGAAGCCGAATTGGTCGCGGGGTACAATGTCGAATATTCGGCCATGGGCTTTGCGCTCTTCTTCCTTGGCGAATATGCCAACATGATCCTGATGAGCGCGATCGCCTCGATCCTGTTCCTTGGTGGCTGGCTGCCGCCGCTCGACATAGCACCCCTGACCTGGATCCCGGGACCCGTCTGGTTCATTCTCAAGATCTGCTTCGTGCTCTTCATCTTCATCTGGGCACGCGCGACGCTGCCCCGTTATCGCTATGACCAGCTTATGAGGCTTGGCTGGAAGGTCTTCCTGCCGCTGTCGCTGCTCTGGGTCGTTCTGACTTCGGGCTTCCTGGTCGCTTTCGACATGCTGCCGAAATGAGGGGTGGAGACGCCTGATGGCTTTTTTGGACCGCGCCGCCCGCACGCTTCTTTGGAAGGAGCTGGTTTCCGGCTTTGCGCTGACCTTCAAATACATGTTCAAGAAGAGCGTAACGCTGGATTATCCGTATGAGAAAGGCCCGCTTAGCCCGCGTTTTCGCGGCGAGCATGCGCTTCGCCGATACCCTTCGGGGGAAGAGCGCTGCATTGCCTGCAAGCTTTGCGAAGCGATCTGTCCGGCTCAGGCGATCACGATCGAAAGCGAGCCGAGACCTGACGGATCCAGGCGAACCACACGCTACGACATCGACATGGTGAAATGCATCTATTGCGGCATGTGCGAAGAAAGCTGCCCGGTGGATGCCATCGTCGAGGGGCCGAATTTCGAGTTTGCCACCGAAAGTCGCGTCGAGCTTTTTTATAACAAGGAGAAGCTTCTGGCGAATGGAGACAGGTGGGAGAAGGAGATTGCTGCCAATCTTGCAGCAGATGCCCCTTATCGCTAAACCCTGAAGCGCCAATGACACCGGGCCGACTGTATAAAGCGCTGCGAGGCTGCGCATCGAGGAAGAGATGATCGTTCAACAGCTCGTGTTTTACTTGTTTTCCTTCGTCGCGATCGCGTCCGCGGTGATGGTCATCTCGGCAAGAAATCCGGTGCATTCCGTGCTGTTCCTGATCCTCGCCTTCTTCAATGCAGCGGGCCTGTTTGTGCTGATCGGCGCCGAGTTTCTGGCGATGGTGCTGGTGGTGGTCTATGTCGGTGCGGTGGCGGTGCTGTTTATTTTCGTGGTGATGATGCTGGACATCAATTTCGTCCGCATGCGCGAAGGTTTCCTGCAATATCTGCCCGTTGGCCTGCTGATCGGCGGTATCCTCTGCGTCGAGCTCATCGTGGTGATCGGAGGCTGGGTCCTGGAGCCGATCACCGCCAATCTCGAGCAGCCGGCACCGCTTCGGGTCAGCAATACCGAAGCGCTGGGTGACCTCCTCTACACCGAATATTTTTATCTGTTCCAGGCAGCAGGGCTGATTCTGCTGGTGGCGATCATCGGGGCGATCACCTTGACCCTGCGCCATCGTCCAGGTGTGCGCCGACAGGACATCGGCGAACAGGTCCATCGCTCCGCCAAGGATGCAATCGAGCTCAAGAAAGTCCAGCCGGGGAGTGGCGCCTGATGGAGATGGCAGTCCCGCTTTCCCACTATCTGGCCGTTGCGGCGATCCTGTTCACGCTCGGTATCTTCGGGATCTTCCTGAACCGGAAGAACGTGATCATCATCTTGATGTCGATCGAGCTGATGCTGCTTGCGATCAACCTCAACTTCGTCGCCTTCTCCGCCTATCTGGGTGATCTCTCCGGCCAGGTCTTCGCGATGTTCATTCTTACAGTGGCCGCGGCCGAAGCGGCGATCGGCCTTGCCATCCTTGTCGTCTATTTCCGCAATCGCGGCAGTATCGAGGTTGACGACATCAACCTCATGAAGGGCTGAGCCATGACCGCAGCCGGCATCGTCTTTTTTCCACTTCTCGGCGCGATCATCGCGGGTTTCTTCGGCCGCTTCATCGGGGATCGCGCCTCGCAGGTCATTACCTGCCTCGGCATGACGCTGTCTGCCATCTGTGCCTGGATCGTGCTGTTCGGGGTCGTCGGCACGGAGGGATACAAGGTCGACATTCTGACCTGGATCCACGCCGGCACCTTCGAGGTCGACTGGACTCTCCGTATCGATCCGCTTTCCGGCATCATGATGTTCGTGGTGTCGACCGTCTCGACCCTGATCCATATCTATTCGATCGGCTATATGTCCCATGATCCTCATGTGCCGCGGTTCATGGCCTATCTCTCGCTGTTTACCTTCTTCATGCTCGCGTTGGTCACCGCCGATAATTTCCTCCAGCTCTTCTTCGGCTGGGAAGGCGTCGGCCTGGTTTCCTACCTGCTCATCGGGTTTTGGTACACCAAGCCTTCCGCTTGCGCGGCTGCGATCAAGGCGTTCCTGGTCAACCGTGTCGGCGATGTCGGCTTTGCTCTCGGTATCGCCGGGGTCTACCTCTTGTTCGATTCGGTTGAGTTCGATGTGGTGTTCAGCCGGGCAGCGGAGTTTGCCGAGCATCACCTCCTGATCTTCGGCGGTGATTTCCACGCGCTCACCGTCATCTGCATGCTGCTGTTCATCGGCGCGATGGGGAAATCCGCCCAGTTGGGCCTGCATACCTGGCTGCCTGATGCCATGGAAGGGCCGACCCCCGTTTCCGCGCTGATCCATGCCGCAACCATGGTGACCGCCGGCGTCTTCCTGGTGGCCCGTTGCTCGCCGCTCTTTGAATTTGCTCCTTGGACCCTTGGCTTCGTCACCTTCATTGGAGCCAGCACCGCGTTTTTCGCGGCGACCATCGGTCTGGTGCAAAACGACATCAAGCGTGTCATCGCCTACTCTACCTGTTCGCAGCTCGGCTACATGTTCTTCGCTTGCGGCGTTGGTGCCTATTCCGCGGGTATCTTTCATCTCTATACCCATGCGTTCTTCAAGGCTCTGCTGTTCCTATCCGCTGGTTCGGTGATCCACGCCATGTCGGACGAGCAGGACATGCGCAACATGGGCGGTATCTGGCGGAAGATCCCGATTACTTACGCGATGATGTGGATTGGATCGCTCGCCCTTGCCGGCATGCCGTTCTTTGCCGGCTATTTCTCGAAAGACCTGGTTCTCGAGGCAGCCTGGGCATCCCATGGTCCATTTGCCGGCTACGCTTTCTGGCTCGGCATGGCAGCAGCCGTCATGACCGCCTTCTATTCATGGCGCCTCCTCTTCATGACCTTCCATGGCACGCCAAGGGCGAGCGAGAAAGTCATGAGCCATATCCATGAATCGCCCTATGTCATGACGATACCGCTCATGCTGCTTGCGGTAGGCGCGATCGCAGCGGGCTTCCTTGGCCTGCCCATGGTCTCGGCAGACGGAGCTTTCTGGGGCGGGGCGATCGTGATGCTGGGCGAGCCCAACATCATCGAGGAAGCCCATCATGTGCCGTTCCTGATCAAGGTGCTGCCGATTATGGCAGGGGTGATCGGGATTGGCCTCGCTTATGTCTTCTACATCATGCAGCCGGACCTTCCCCGCAAACTCGCCGCAAGAATGCAGGGCGCTTATCAGTTCCTGCTCAACAAATGGTATATCGACGAACTTTACGACTTTCTGTTCGTTCGGCCGGCGAAGCGTCTAGGCTACAACCTTTGGCAGACCGGCGATGTCGGCATCATCGATCATCTCGGACCGAATGGGTTCGCGGCAGCGGCGCTGAATGTCGCCCGACGGGCAACGGCGCTTCAGACCGGCTTTGTCTATCACTACGCATTCGCCATGCTGATCGGGGTCGCCGCCCTGGTCACCTGGTATCTGTTCAAGCTTTAGGAGGGCGGGTTGATGTGGAGTGATGTGCCCTGGCTCTCCTTGATGATCTTCCTGCCGCTTGCCGGTGTCGTACTCATACTTTTCGGCAGAGCGGACACCGATTACGAAAAGCAGAACATCAAGTGGATGGCCCTTTGGACGGCTTTGGTCACCTTCATCGTATCGCTGATCGTCTGGGGGAACTTTGATCCTTCACGCTCCGATTTTCAGATGGTGGAGCAGGTCCAGTGGCTCGCCGGCCTCAACATCAACTACCATGTCGGCATTGATGGGATTTCCCTGTTCCTGGTCCTGTTGAGCACGCTGACGACGATTATCTGCATCGGCGTTTCCTGGGAATCGGTGCAGCATCGCATCAAGGAATACATGGTCGCCTTCCTGGTGATGGAGACCTTCATGATCGGCGTGTTCTGCGCGCTCGACTTCGTGCTGTTCTACATTTTCTTCGAAGGCATTCTGATCCCGATGTTCCTGATCATCGGCATCTGGGGCGGGGCGCGCCGGATCTATTCGGCGTTCAAGTTCTTTCTCTATACGCTTCTCGGCTCGGTGCTGTTCCTGATCGCCATCCTGGTGATGTATCTTCAAGAAGGCACCACCGACATACCGACCCTGATGACGGCGACCTTCGATCCGGCGCTGCAGAAATGGCTCTGGCTTGCAATGTTCGCGTCTTTTGCCGTGAAGGTGCCGATGTGGCCGTTTCACACTTGGCTGCCGGATGCTCATGTCGAAGCGCCGACGGCGGGCTCGGTGGTTCTGGCGGGCGTGCTGCTGAAGCTCGGCGGCTACGGGTTTCTTCGCTTCTCCTTGCCCATGCTGCCCGAGGCGACCGCCTATTTCACACCGCTGATCTATACGCTTTCCATTGTCGCCGTCATTTATACGTCGCTCGTCGCCCTGATGCAGACGGACATGAAAAAGCTGATCGCCTATTCGTCCGTCGCCCATATGGGGATCGTGACGATCGGCATCTTCACGCTCAATCCTCTCGGTATTCAAGGCAGCATCATCCAGATGCTGAGCCACGGTCTGGTGTCCGCGGCCCTCTTCATGTGCGTCGGCGTGGTGTACGACAGGTTGCATAGCCGCGATATCGACTATTATGGCGGGCTGGTGCAGCGCATGCCGGCTTATGCCGTTGTGTTTGCGTTGTTCATGCTGGCCTCCGTGGGCCTGCCAGGCACATCGGGCTTCGTCGGCGAGATCCTGGTGCTGATCGGCGTGTTCCAGATCAATCAATGGGTAGCGCTGCTGGCGGCGACCGGCATGGTGCTGGGCGCTGCCTATATGCTCTGGCTGTACCGCCGGGTCATTTTCGGCGATCTCACCAAGGAACATCTCCTGATGATCAAGGATCTGAGGCCGCACGAGGTTGCCTGCTTTGCGCCTCTGGTGATCCTGGTGCTGCTGATGGGTATCTATCCTGCTTTGTTTCTGGATCCGATGGCGGCGTCGGTCGATCACCTGCTGAACCAGGCGGCCCTGCCGCAGACCGAATTGGCGGTGCGCTGATATGTGGGATATCGCGATGTTTGATCTGGCCCCCGCCATGACGGAGATTTTTCTGATCTGCGTCGCCATGGCGCTTCTCATGGTCGGTGCCTTCC
Source organism: Geminicoccaceae bacterium (assembly GCA_965204405.1). GTDB lineage: Bacteria > Pseudomonadota > Alphaproteobacteria > Geminicoccales > Geminicoccaceae > JANQPX01. The sequence continues at coordinate 189,989 of CBDBEN010000004.1, read as the reverse complement.
GTGACGAAGAGCAGGACACCCATCGGTTCGTGTCATCCCTCGCGATCATGGCGCTGGTTGTCGCTTTTTTTATCGTCTGGATGGGGGACAAGACACGGGTCGTCACTTTCGGCGGTCTCTTCGTCAGCGATGGCTTTGCCGCTTTCCTGAAAGGGCTCGTTCTGATCGGCGCCGCGGTCTGTCTCGTGATGACACCGAGCTTCCTCGAGCGGGAAGGGGTGAACCGGTACGAATATTCCGTGCTCGCCCTGTTTGCGACCGTGGGCATGTTGATGATGATTTCCGCCAACAGCCTGATTTCGCTCTACGTGGCCCTGGAGCTGCAAAGCCTGCCGCTCTACGTGATGACCGCCTTTCACCGGGACAAGCTTCGGGCGAGCGAAGCCGGGCTTAAATACTTCGTCCTCGGCGCTCTGGCATCGGGCCTGCTGCTCTACGGCTGTTCGATGGTCTACGGCTTCACCGGAACCCTGTCGTTCCCGGGCCTCGCTGCAGCCCTGTCGCCGGAGGCTCTGGGCAATGGTGCGATCAGCGCTGGCGTCGTGGTCGGCCTGGTCTTCGTTGCCGCCGGCCTCGCCTTCAAGCTCGCAGCCGTTCCCTTCCATATGTGGACTCCTGATGTGTATGAAGGAGCCCCGACACCGGTGACGGCGTTTCTTGCAGCGGCGCCTAAGATTGCGGCCATGGGGCTGACCATCCGTGTCTTCTATCAGCCGTTCGGTGATTGGGTCAGCCAGTGGCAGCAGATCGTGGTCTTCATCGCCATCGCTTCGATGCTGCTCGGTGCCTTTGCTGCGATCGGACAGAGTAACATCAAGCGGCTCTTGGCTTATAGCGGCATCGGTCATATCGGTTTTGCTCTGGTCGGTCTTGCCGCCGGCACGGAAAAGGGCGTCTACAGCGTTCTCGTTTATCTTGCGATCTATCTGGTGATGACCCTTGGCGCCTTTGCCTGCGTGCTGGTGATGCGCCGAAATGGTGCGCCTGTGGAAGAGATCGATGATCTGAGGGGCCTGGCTCGCCAGCAGCCGCTGTTTGCAGCCGCAATCGCCATTTTCATGTTTTCGCTTGCCGGCATCCCGCCGCTTGCCGGCTTTTTCGGCAAGCTCTATGTGTTCATGGCAGCGGTTGATGCCGATCTGGTGCCAGTTGCGGTGATCGGCGTTCTGGCCAGTGTGGTGGGGGCTTATTACTATCTCAGGATCGTCAAGGTTATGTATTTCGACGAGGCGGTGGAGCCGCTGGACCGCTCGATCGGGCGGGAGTTCTCCGTTATCGTCGGCGTTACTGCCGTCATCAACCTGGCCTTTTGCCTGAACCCCAATCTGCTCTTGGGACATGCCGAGCGCGCAGCACTTGCCCTTTTCTCGTGACGTCTCCCTGCCTGAAACCGGCGCCGGAGGTGCCGGCATATCGGCTGCCTGAACGCTTCCGCCTTCATCATATCGATCAAATCGGCAGTACGAATGACGAGGCCACCAAGATGGCCCATGCCGGTGCCCCTTCAGGGACGGTTGTCATGGCTGATCGCCAGACCGATGGCCGCGGCCGGCTGGGGCGCACTTGGATCTCGCCGCCAGGCAATCTCTACGCCTCGGTCATCTGGCGGCCGGATTGCTCGCTCAATGCTACCACCGGATTGTCGCTGCTGACCGGCGTTGCCCTCGGCGAGGCGCTTGCCGATCTTGGCCCCGACGGTCTTGATCTCGCCCTTAAGTGGCCGAACGATATATTGGTCGATGGCGCCAAGGCTGCAGGTATTCTGCTGGAGAATGCCCAGGGCAATGGCGCGCGCGCGGCTTTCGTGGTGATCGGTACAGGTGTGAATATCCAAGCCGCCCCAACAGAAGTTTCCTATCCGACGACTTGCCTTGCCCATGCTGGATTTCAGGCATTGTCGCCCTTTGATCTTCTTGCGGTCTATATCGAGAAATTGGAAATCTGGCTTGACCGCTGGCAACGGGACGGGTTTGCTGGTGTCAGGGATGCGTGGCGGGACAAGGCGTATGGGCTCGGAGGCCCGATCCGTCTTCGCCTCGCACGGGAGGAGATCGATGGCGTGTTCGTCGATCTGACTGAGGGAGGGGCGCTTCTGATCGAGCAGCCAGATGGTCGCCGCCGCGAGATTGCCGCCGGTGATGTGGTTTATCCGGACCGCTGACCTGTCGTGACGGATCGCTTTCTTCTTGCCGTCGACGTTGGCAATACAAACACCGTCTTTGCCATCTACAAAGATCGCGAACCGCTGGGGCAGTGGCGGATTTCAACGATCCGCGATCGTACCGGCGACGAATATTCCGCTGCACTCACCCAGCTCATGGCGCTTGATGGCATCGATCATCGGGAAGTCCGCGATGTGGTCATCTCCTCGGTGGTGCCTCAGGCCTTGCCGGCCCTTAAGGGCATGTGCAGGCATGTCTTCGATTGCATCCCCAAGATTGTGGGTGAGAACCTTGGTGTAACCATCGATATTGCCATCGATAATCCCCGTGAGGTGGGGGCTGACCGCCTGGTGAACGCGGTCGCGGCACATAGCCGCTATGGTGGGCCGCTGATTGTTGTCGATTTCGGCACCGCAACCACTTTCGATGTGGTCGATGGTGATGGTAGATATTGCGGCGGCGTCATAGCAACCGGGATCAACCTGTCTCTCGAAGCTCTGAACAGAGCCGCGGCCAAGTTGCCGCGGGTGGCGGTCGAACGCCCCGATCGAGTGATTGGCGGATCGACGGTGACGGCGATGCAGTCTGGAGTCTACTGGGGCTATGTCAGCATGATCGAGGGCATGGTTCGAAGGATCCGGACGGAGTTTGGTACGGAGATGACGGTGATCGCCACAGGCGGGCTTGGTGGCTTGTTTGCCGACGGGACCGATTCCATCGAGCATTATGATCGTGATCTGACCATGGCCGGGCTGGTCGAACTGTTTCATGCCGGGCGGGATTTGCAGTCGAATGACTGAGAACGGGGCGTTGATGGATCAGGAGTTGTTGTTTGTGCCGCTAGGCGGGGCAGGCGAGATCGGGCTCAATCTCAATCTTTACGGATTGGATGAGCAGTGGATGATGGTCGATCTCGGCATCAGTTTTGCTGACGAGGCTCTCCCCGGTGCTGAGATCGTGCTGCCGGAGCCCGGTTTCATAGAGGCGCGAAGTGATGATCTGAAGGGGCTGGTGCTGACCCATGCTCACGAAGATCATTTCGGCGCCGTTCCCCACCTCTGGGGGAGGTTGCGCTGCCCGATCTATTGCACGCCGTTCACCGCGAATGTTCTTCGCCGGAAGCTGGATGAATCCGATCTTCGGCCGAACGAGGTGCCGATCCACGTCAAGGAGCCGGGCGAGCGGTTTTCGATCGGGCCCTTCGATTGCAGCCTGATCCACATGACCCATTCGATCCCCGAAGCCAATGCGCTTGCGATCCGTACGCCCCTCGGCAATGTTCTGCACACCGGTGACTGGAAGTTGGATCCCGCTCCGCTGCTCGGTGAGACGACCGGCATCGACGATCTGGTCGATTTCGGCAAGGACGGTGTGCTCGCGATGGTGGCCGACAGCACCAATGTCCTGACGCCAGGGACATCGGGCTCGGAGGCGGCTGTTCGCGACAGTCTGACCGAGCTGGTAGCGAAACTGCCGAACCGGGTCGTGATCACCACCTTTGCCTCCAATGTCGCAAGGCTGGAGACCGCCATCAAGGTTGGCGCTGCTGCCGGGCGTCAGGTCTGCGCCGTCGGCCGCTCGATGCGGCGCATGCTGCAGGTAGCCGGAGAACTCGGCTATATGAAAGACCTCCCGCCGCTGGTCGACGAGAAGACCGCGGCCAGCCTGCCCAGATCCGAGGTGCTCTGGGTTGCGACCGGCTGCCAGGGCGAGGCGAGGGCGGCGATGGCCAGGATCGCTTACGGCCAGCATCCGAGCGTCAAGCTCGAGGCCGGCGATACGGTGATTTTCTCGTCCAAGATCATCCCAGGCAATGAGCGAACCCTCTACAATCTGCATAACACCTTGGTCGGCCATGGCATCGAGGTCATTACCGAAGAAGACCATTTCGTGCATGTGACCGGCCATCCTTGCCGAGACGAAATCGAGCAGATGTATCGCTGGATCAAACCCAAAATTGCGGTGCCGGTCCATGGCGAAGCGCGGCATCTGCATGAGCATGCCGCTTTTGCCCGGCAGCTTGGGGTTGCGGAGACCGTGGATGTCCGAAATGGCGATATGGTCCGTTTGGCCCCAGGAGAGGCTGCGGTCATCGATGAGGTGCCGACAGGGAGACTGGTTCTCGAGAACGATGACCTGATCACCGCGGGCGACGATCTCTACCGTACAAGGCGCCGCCTCAGTTCCCATGGCACGATCATGGTGGGTGTGGTTCTGGATCAGGCCGGCAGCCTCCTGGCAACGCCGCAGCTTTCCGCCTTCGGCGCCGTCGACTTACAGCGGGAAGCGGGCTTGGCTGACAATGTGCGCGGCGACCTCGAAGAGGCGATCGAGGATCTGGACGACCGCGATGTCGGCGATGATGACCGTGTCCGCGACACGGTGCGTGCCGTGGTTCGCCGATCGTTCAGCCTGATCCGTCACAAACGCCCGATCATCGAAGTCCAGATCACCAGGCTGGACCAGCGCGCCATGGAAGGATTACTCCAACAGGACGCGGCGTCATGAAGTCGGGGAACGGATCGTGATCGGTCGTCTCAATCATGTGGCCATTGCCGTGCCGGATTTGGAAAAAGCGGTGGCACAATATCGTGACCTGCTGGGCGCCAAGGTTTCCGCCGCCGAGGACCAGCCGGATCATGGGGTGACCACGGTGTTTATCGAGTTGCCTAACACCAAGATTGAGCTGCTGCATCCCTTGGGCGACGCCTCCCCAATTGCCGGCTTTTTGGAGAAACACCGCGAAGGCGGCATCCATCACCTCTGTTATGAGGTCGAGGATATCACCTTGGCCCGCGATAGGCTGCTGGCAGGCGGTGCCAGGGTCCTGGGTGATGGCGAGCCGAAGATCGGCGCCCACGGCAAGCCCGTGCTGTTCCTGCATCCCAAGGACTTCAGCGGCACGTTGGTGGAGCTGGAACAAGCCTGAACGATGTGATCCATGGACAGCTTTGACAGTTTCACTACCGCCCTGACGTTCGTGATTGTCTGGTGGTTGGTGCTGTTCATGGTTCTGCCGTTTGGTGCGGCACCTTCGGAAGACGTCCAGCCTGGGAACGCCAGTAGTGCGCCCGCCAGACCCCGCATGCTGATCAAAATCCTGATCACCACGCTCATCTCGGTCTTTGTGACAGCGGCCGTCATTTGGCTCATGCAGAGCGGCTTGATCGAAATCAGGCCCAACTGACCACAGCCGCCTTTGCAGGCTGGCACTGAAAAATCTCTTATTGGTTGAACAATATGACAATCGGCTGCCAAAGCGCATCGTCCGATCCGCTCTTGCTTCTGGTTATTTTGCTGGCCGTGCGGCTACCGATCGCTATTTCTCGTCGGTTAGGGCGTAAAATGCTTGAACACTTTTGTTTGTTCGCCATGTAAAAAAAACCGACATAATCGGAAAAAATACGAGAGTTAATGTCGATCAGTTCTTTAAGTTACTAGTTAAACTTAAGAAAAAGAAATACGAATAAAATTTGATGAAAAATTATATTCAATGAAGATGTAAAAATAATGCACTGAATACTTGTTTTTTGTTCATTTTTCTCTTGCCAAGGTGAAATGCCCCCGCCATATTGAGGGGGTGTTCATGGGATGTTTCCCCTGTGACACCCGACTTGAGGCGTTTCCTCCCTACCTTAGCCGCGTCAGTTCGCTGACGCGGCTACTTTTTTTGTAGTTTTGTGAGGAAATAAAAATAAAACAATTGGTTAAGAACGAGCTGCAAGGTCATCTGAGCCATCATTGGCCTATCGGAGGCTTGATCAATGCTGTTCCACGGTGTCGCCTTGTTTTTTCAACCAAAAATACATCAGACTTGACCTGACCTCGGCCAGTGCCGGCTTTCAGCGGTGGATCTTGGCCATGATTGTCGCCACGAACCCATCGATCACGACAAAGGTGCGATTGTCAGACCCGTCCGATGCTCCTAGATTAGCGCCGCTTTCCCGTGTCTTTTCTGGCCATTTTTCGACATCGAGCCCCGAAATCATGCGCTTATCACGTTGCTTCCTGCCTCTCTTGAAGGAAACGCCTTCGGAGGCCCAGATTATTTCTCACCAACTCATGCTGCGCGCCGCCATGATCCGGCAGAGTTCGGCCGGTATCTACAGCTGGCTGCCGCTCGGACTCAAGGTGCTGCGCAAGGTCGAGCAGATCGTTCGCGAGGAAATGGATCTCGCCGGCTGCCAGGAAGTCCTGATGCCGTCGATCCAGCCGGCGGAGATCTGGCAGGAGAGCGGGCGTTATAATGCTTACGGTCCGGAGATGCTGCGGATTCGCGATCGCCATGATCGTCAGATGCTCTATGGCCCGACCCATGAAGAGGTGATCACGGACATCTTTCGCCGCAGCATCAAGTCCTATAAGGACCTGCCGCAGAATCTCTACCAGATCCAGTGGAAGTTTCGGGACGAAGTCCGGCCGCGTTTCGGCGTGATGCGCGGCCGCGAATTCCTGATGAAGGACAACTATTCCTTCGATCTGGACCGCGACGGCGCGATCAAATCCTACAACAACATGTTCCTGGCCTATCTCAAGACCTTCAAGCGCATGGGCCTTACCGCGATCCCGATGCGTGCGGAGACCGGACCGATCGGCGGTGATCTGAGCCACGAATTCCAGATCCTCGCCGAGACCGGCGAAAGTGCCGCTTATTACGATGCCGCGTTCGAGGACATCGATTTCCTTGCGGACAATCTCGACATCGACCTGCTGAAATCGCTCTATGCAGCGACCGACGACCAGCATGACCCGGACAATTGTCCGGTGCCGGCCGATCGCCTGCGGTCGGGGCGCGGCATCGAGGTCGGGCATATCTTTAATTTCGGCACGAAATACTCGGACACCATGGGCGCCAAGGTGATGGGCCCGGATGGCGACGAGGTCGCGGTCCAGATGGGAAGCTACGGGATCGGCGTGTCACGCCTCGTTGGTGCCCTGATCGAAGCATTTCATGACGATGCCGGCATCATCTGGCCGGAGACTGTCGCCCCTTACGACCTTGGGATCATCAATCTGCGCCCCGGCGATGAGGCCTGCGATAGCACGGTTGCCGATCTGGAAGGCAAGTTCAAACGGGCCGGCCTCGACGTCCTGATTGATGATCGCGACGATCGTCCCGGTGCCAAATTTGCCGCAATGGACCTGATCGGCCTGCCCTGGCAGGTGGTGATCGGACCGCGTGGTCTGAAGGAGGGCGTTGTCGAACTCAAGCAGCGCGCCACTGGCGAGCGGGCCGAACTCTCCCCGGAAGCCCTCGTCCAGCGGTTCGCAGGCTGATGTTCGGGCCGGTCGAACGCTGGGTTGCGGGGCGCTATCTTCGTCCTCGGCGCGAGGAAGGGTTCATTTCGGTGATCGCGCTGTTCTCGCTCTTGGGAATCATGCTCGGCGTCGGAACGTTGATCGTGGTGCTTGCGGTGATGAGCGGCTACCGCGCCGAGATCATGGGGGTTCTGCAGGGCGTGGGCGGACATTTCGTGGTGCGCTCCGGGCCGCAGGGTATCGACGATTTTGACGGCCTTACGTCCAGATTACGCATGCTCGACGGTATCGAAACTGTCACGCCCATGGTCGAAGGTCAGGTGATGGCGACCGCCAACGGGGTGGCGTCCGGAGCTGTAGTCCGCGGCGTGCGCCAGCAGGACCTGCTCAATCAGAAACTCCTGCCGAGAAGCATCATTGCCGGCAGTATCGAGGCGATTTCCGACAAGCGCATCGCTCTTGGCACCCGCATGGCGCTGCGCATGGGGGTGGGTGTCGGCGACAAGGTCACCTTGATTTCGCCGCAGGGAAACGCGACGGCATTCGGCACCGTGCCGCGCATGAAAGCCTATGAAATCGGGGCTCTCTTCGAGGTCGGCATGTATGACTACGACAACAGTTTCGTGCTCATGCCGATGGAAGATGCGCAGATTTACTTTCAGCTCGAGGGCAAGGCGAGCCTGGTGGAAATCATGGTCGATAACCCTGACGGCGTTGCCGGCTATCGGGAGGATATCGGTCCGCTGGTCGGTACGGTCGGCAGCCTGATCGACTGGCAGCAGATGAACAACCAGTTCTTCAACGCCCTCAAGGTCGAGCGCAACGTCCTGTTCCTGATCCTGAGCCTGATCATCATGGTGGCCGCCTTCAACATCATTTCCGGCATGATCATGCTGGTGAAGGAGAAGGGGAGAGACATCGCCATTCTCAGAACGGTTGGGGCGACCCGCGGCACGATCATGCGCATCTTTTTCATGAGCGGGGCGGCGATCGGTGTCACGGGAACGCTGCTCGGCTTTATCCTTGGTATTCTTTTCGCGAGAAACATCGAGACCATCCAAGGCTGGATCGAAACGATCACCGGCAATGAACTGTTTGCGGCCGAGGTCTATTTCCTCTCCAACCTGCCGACCAAGATCGAGACACCTGATGTCTTGAGCGTGGTTGGCATGGGCCTCGCTCTTTCCCTCTTGGCAACGCTCTATCCTGCCTGGCGCGCTGCCAATCTCGATCCGGTCGAGGCGCTTCGCTATGAATGATGCACCCCTGAGCAAGCCTCTCGACAGCCATGACAGCAGCAATGGCATCATGCCCGTCGGGGCGGTGACTCCGGAAGCGAAGCAAACCACGGCAGCGCTTCAGCTGAAGAACATCAATCGCCGCTTTCATCAGGGCGAGGTGATGTTGGACGTTTTGCGCGGCGTCGATTTGGAACTGCCGGCCGGCGAGGTCCGTGCCCTGGTCGGGCCTTCGGGTGCCGGAAAGTCGACCTTGCTTCAGATCGCAGGCTTGCTGGAGCATCCCGACAGCGGCGACGTTGTCCTGGTCGGCGAAAACTGTGCCAAGCTTTCCGATGCCGCGCGAACGAAAATCCGGCGGGAAAAGCTGGGCTTCGTCTATCAGTTTCATCACCTCCTGCCCGAATTCAATGCTCTCGAAAACGTGGTGCTGCCGCAAATGTTGGCCGGTAAGAGCCGTTCTGAAGCTGTCGATCGGGCCCATACGCTGCTGGGCGCTCTAGGTGTCGGCGAGCGCACCAGCCATCGCCCGGCAAGGCTAAGCGGCGGTGAGCAGCAGCGGGTAGCGATTGCTCGTGCCATGGCAAACGGTCCCGCCGTCATGCTCGCCGATGAGCCCACTGGTAACCTCGATGAGGAGACCGCGGATATCGTTTTCAACACGTTGATGAAGACCATCCGTGAAGAAGGCAGCTCACTCCTGGTGGCGACCCACAATCCCGAGCTCGCAGGACGGACGGATGGGATCGCACGGCTGCACAACGGCAAAATCGAGTGGGATTGAGAAGCGTATCGGAACCTAGAGCGTTTTTCGATCTTATTAAGTCACCACCAGCCCGCTCTCCCTCCCAACTTCCCGATATGGTCGGGATCCTGCGGGTGGTTGCGAGGGCGAGCGGGCCGGTTCTGTTTGATCGGAACATGCTCTAGGTGTCCTGATCGCGAAGTTCGTTCGATTATCCACCACCGACTTTGCCATCGGAACAAGCGCTTTTCATCTTTTCTTAATAATGGTGTGTCACGATGGTTTTCCTGGTCCATGAGATCCTGGGAATCCGAGCCTCGCCCGCCCCTCTTCCCGGCGGGCGGGCGAGGCTCGGATTCCCAGGATCTCATGGACCAAAGTCAGTTTTGCACCGGTCAGGTTAGAAAAAGGTTAAGCTGGTGAGATCGAATGAACTTCGAAAGCAGGATACTCGTCGACCGTCAGTCGTTGGGCCACCATTCGCCATCGATCATCACGCCGTCACAGAACAGGCGGTGGTTGCCGGTCATCGGCTTTCCCGTCGAGTCGACATAGTCGAAAGCACCGTTTCGGAGTTCAAGGATGCTGGCATCGCCAACGCTTCCGGGTTTTAGCGTGCCTAGGTCCGGCCGGTTGATCGCTGCAGCCGGCGCTACGGTCGCGGCGTGAATGATGTCCGCAAGCGGCATGTCCAAACAGACGAATTTTGAAAGCGTAACCAAGAGATCATAGGCTGGACCGTCGACGCAGAGGCTGTGCACGTCGCTGGAGATGACGTCCGGAAGAAAGCCTTCATTCATCATGGCGCGCGCGGTATCGAAGCTGAACGAACCCATGCCGTGGCCGATGTCGAACACCACGCCGCGCTCGCGGGCGGCGAGCACCTCGGATTTGATCTGACGATCCGAGATGATCGGCGCGTTGGGGAAGGGACGAAAGCAATGGGTGAGGATGTCGCCCTTGTTGAGCTTGGGCGCGATGTCCGCATGGGTCGGCGGCGGCAGATCGAGATGGGTCATTAGCGGTATCGACAGCTCGTCTGCCGCCATGCGTGCAAGGTCGAAGGGCGCAGCATCGGCGCCGCTTGCGATCTTGCCGATTCTCACCTTGATGCCGACCGTGAGGTCGAGATGATCACGGGCAACCCGCACCACCTCACCCGGATCACACAGACGGATGTCATCGCATTCACCGACCATCACTTTGGCGCTGAAGGCATAGATGCCGGCAAACGAAATGTTCAGATAGGCGAGAATCCGAGCGCGGGAATGCTCAATCACGTGGCGGCGAAACCCGAGAAAATTGGCAGGACCCGCCGTGCCCGCATCGATAAAGGTCGTGGTGCCCGACCTTCTGGCGATGCTGTCCGCCTCGATGCCGATCGACGTGCCGCCCCAATAGACATGGGTGTGCAGATCGATCAGCCCCGGTGTGACGATCCTTCCGGTCGCATCGATCAGGATCTTGGCATTGTCGGGAGAAATATCGGCATCGATACGCTCGACACTGCCGCCGCTGAACGCGACATCCGCCAATCGATCGATCCCTTGGCTCGGATCAATGACCCGCCCGCCTTTGACCAACACATCCACCACCATCACCCTCCAATCATTGTAGATACCGATCCTGCGGAAGGTTCGAGCGAAGAACAAGGCCCTACTCTGGAGACTGTCAAAGCAACACCGGCTCTTCGACCCGGTACAGGTCGACATCGGCCATCCAATCGGCTCTGATAACGTGAACAGGCCTCAAGACGAAAGGATTGCCGATGGGATTGCCGGATGTCTTGTCCATACAGCTCTATAGCTTGCGCAGCCTTGGCGATGTCGATCTCATGCTCGATACGGCGGCGAGTGCCGGCTTCAGTCACGTCGAACTGCTGGGCACCCATCTGGATGACGCAGAGAAGATCCAAAGAAAACTCGAAGCGCGCGGGCTCAAAGCCTCTTCCGCCCATGTCAGTCTGGAACAGCTTCGTGACCGGCCCGACGCGATGCAGGATGCGGCAATAATGCTCGCCATCACCGCTCTCTTCATGCCTGCCGTTCCCGCCGAAGACCGTGATATGGCGGCGGCGGGCTGGCGTGACCTGGGGCTGGAGCTTGGCCGTTTGTCGGAAGCTTTCTTGAGCAACGGATTGAAGCTTGGCTATCACAACCACGATTGGGAGCTTGCACCGAAAGAGGGAGCGGCCACAGCGCTGGAACTGTTGTTCGAGGCAGCGGGGACCAGCCCGCTTGCCTGGCAGGCCGATGTCGCCTGGCTTGCACGCGGTGGGGCCGAGCCGACAGCTTGGCTCGAACGCTATCGCGACCGGTTGCAGTCCGCTCATGTCAAGGACATAGCGAGAGATGGTGAAGGACGGGAGGAAGACGGCTGGGCGGATGTCGGCTATGGCGTCTTGGACTGGCAGACCCTTTGGAAGGTCTGCCGTGCCCAGGGGGCCCGCTGGATGGTGGTCGAGCATGACAAGCCAGCAGACCCCGTTCGCTTCGCGGCGCGCAGTTACACCTACCTTGCCAGCATGACGGCGTGAGGGAGCCATGAGCATGACCGGGATCGGCGTGATTGGCTGCGGCAATATCAGTGACAGCTATTTGGCTGGGGCGAGGTGTTACGATCAGATTGCGGTCAAGTCCGTCGCCGATTTGAACAGCGACACGGCCCTGGCCAAAGCCAAGGACTATGGCGTGGAGGCCGTTGCGGTCGATGACCTGCTGGCCGATGACGGGATCGATATCGTCGTCAACCTGACCGTGCCGCTTGCCCATGCCGAGGTCAGTCGGAAGATCATCGATGCCGGAAAGCATGTGTATTCGGAAAAGCCCCTGGCAGCGACCCTTGCCGAGGGCAGGGAAGTGATCGGGGCAGCTGAATGTGCTGGGCTTCGGGTCGGCACGGCGCCAGATACATTCCTGGGCGCCGCTCACCAAACCTGCCGTCATGCCATCGACCAGGGCACGATCGGCGAGGTTATCGGCGGTGCCGCCAGCTTTCTCACCCACGGCATGGAGCACTGGCATCCCGATCCGACGTTTTTCTACACGCAAGGCGGCGGGCCGGTCCTGGACATGGCGCCTTATTATCTAACCGCACTCGTCAACCTTATCGGGCCTGTGCGCCGTGTCGTGTCCGAGACATCCAGGGCTTTTCCTCGGCGAACCGTCACCGCAGAGGGTCCGATGGTCGGCAAGACGATTGCGGTCGAGGTGCCGACGACGGTTCATGGCATCTTGACCTTCGCGAATGGCGCCGTGGTGACGCTCAGCACGTCATGGGATGTTTGGAAGCATGAGCGCCGCCCGATCGAAATCTACGGAACCAAAGGCTCGATGCTGGTGCCCGACCCCAATTTTTTTGGCGGTGAGCCCATGTTCTGCCACGCGCGAGGCGGATGGGCCGCCCTCAACATCTCCTCTTTCGCTTTTGGATCGCCGAATCGTGAGACCAGCGACGGCAGCAAGGTCGCCGACTATCGGATCATCGGGCTTTTGGATATGGCAGCGGCTCTGCGGAGAGGACGTCCGCATCGCGCCAGCGGTGATCTTGCACTTCACGTGCTGGAGGTGATGGACGCTCTGGAACGATCGTCAGCCGAAGGACGCCATCTCGATATCGAAAGCGATGTCGAACGACCGGCTCCCTTGCCGGCCGGAAAAGGCGCGGAGGTTTTTCTTTAGGCCTGGGCCGGATCAATATTTAAAAAGGCTTGCGGCAGCTTGTCCGTGCCGTGGGCATGCCACTACACGCAGCGCCCACCGTCGACCTCCATGATCAGGCCGGTCAGAAAATCGCTGTCATCGGAGGCGAGATGGAGTGCTGCGTTGGCAATGTCCCGAGGCTCGCTCATGCGTCCCATCGGGATGGTGGCCAGGAATTTCGCCCGATTTTCCGGCGTATTGGGGGCGCCCATGAAGGTCTCGAGGAGAGCGGTGTTGCCCATCACCGGAGCGATGCCGCAAACACGGATGTTGTCGGGCGCAAGCTCCACTGCCATCGATTTGGTGATCACATTGGCTGCCCCTTTCGAGCCGTTATACCAGACGAGGCCCGGGCGCGGACGAATGCCGGCGGTGGACGTGATGTTGATGATGACGCCGCCGCCTTGTCTGCGCATCACCGGCACAGCCGCATGAGCCATGTGGAAGATCGACTTGACGTTGACGGCGTAGACACGGTCGAACTCGTCTTCGTCGACATCCAGGACCGGGCTGTTCTTGTGGCTCACACCTGCATTGTTGACGACGATGTCGAGCCTGCCGAAGGTGTCAACGACGCTTGAGACCGTCTCTCGAACTTGCTTGCCATCGGCCACATTGCAGGTGAACGGGGTCGCGGCATTGCCGATCCCGGCGGCGATCGAGGCGGCACCCTTGCCATTGATATCGACCACGGCCACTTTCGCACCCTCCCGTGCAAACGTCTCCGCGATTCCGGCACCGAAACCTGAAGCCGCCCCTGTGACGAGAGCAATTTTGTTGTTTAAGCGCATGATCGTTTTTCCCGTTCCCAAACCTTCGATGACCGCTCGGCATCGTTAGCAACGATAGCATCTTGTTCCCTGGAGAAAAGAAGCGGTGTTCGGTTATCGGGATTTCCAGCTTCTTCCTTGCTTTGCAGAATTCGTGACATCGGTCATGTTGGACAGCATTGGCCCGGCCAAAAATGAGCATCACTGAGTAACCGAAGGAAGAGATCGAAAGAGCATGGCCATGAAGCTTACCGATGTGGAGCAGGCGATGCTGGCCGGCGACCAGGGGCGTCCAAGGCAGTTCGCGATGGAGCAGATCGTCCGTGTCGGCGGCTTTTTCGATGCCGCCGATACCGTGCCGGTCTCCCAAGTTCATTTGATGGCGGACCCGGAATCCCTGGGTGAAGCCGGTGTCGAGTTCCTGGAGGAACTGGCCGCTTGCCCAATCGGAGAGAGGCGTGTTCGGGTTCCCTCGATCACCGATCCCCGCGGCGTCGATTTCGCGGCTTATAAACGCCTCGGTCAAAGCGATGAGATGGCGGCATTGGAGTGCCGGGCCATCGGCGCGTTCGAAGCGTTTGGTTTCATGATGACCAATACCTGCATCAATTATCAGACGATCTGCCCGCCGGTTTTCGGTGAGCACCTCGCGTTCGGCGATACCGGCTCTTCGATCTACGCCAACAGCGTGCAAGGTGCTCGCACCAACTTCGAAGGGGGCCCTTCTGCCTTGGCGGCGGCCCTCACCGGAAGGACGGCACGTTATGGATTTCATCTGGATGAGCACCGGCTGGGCCGGCATCTATACGACGTCGGGTTTCAGCCGCGGGATCTTGCGGAGTGGGGGGCTCTTGGTGCGTTGATCGGCCGGGAGATGGGATCCTATTGGGACGTGCCGGTGATCGCCGGGATCGAGACGACACCGACATCGGATGAACTGAAGCAATTCGGAGCGGCGCTTGCCAGCTTCGGCTCGACGCCGCTCTTTCATATGATCGGTGTGACACCGGAAGCGCCGACATTGAAGGAAGTGTTCGATGGAACACCGCCCACGTGCAAGCTTCTCGAAAAGCGGGACGTCGATGCGCTGATCCAGAGCTACCAGCCAGGCGATGATCAGCTTGATGTGGTGGTTTTTGCTGGGCCGCAGCTCTCCTTGATGGAGATGCAGACGCTTGCTGAGCTTCTCGAAGGGAGGAGGGTTCACAAGGACGTAGCGCTCCTTGCAACCACCTCGCCCGAGATCAAGACCGCGGCCACCCGCTTGGGCATGATCAAGAAGATCGAGGAGGCCGGTGGCCTCGTTCTTGAAGGTGTCTGCTTTTATCAGATGTATGCCCGCGAGATCGGCGAAGCGAACGGCTGGAAGCGGCTGATGAGCAACTCGGCAAAGTTGGTGAACATCCTTGGCGGCTATGGTTATGAGCCGGTTCTGGCCGGAATGGGGCACTGCATCGAGTGTGCCGTGCAAGGCAAGATCGTCGGAGCCACGGCATGAAGCGCACCTTTCAAGGGCATGTCGGCATCGGCGAAGGGCTCACTGGCGAAGCATTGGTGGCCAACGACAATTTTTCCGCACGCTACGATCTGGACCGGATCAAGGGCGTTTTCTCAAGACCAAGTCACAAGCTTTTCGGTAAGAGTTACAAGGACAAGGTCCTGATCCTGAACGCCGCCAAAGGAGGTGTGGCCACTGCGTGGATGCTCCGCGACATGATTGAACGCGGCATCGCTCCTTCCGCGTTGATCCTGAATGCAGCCAATCCGATCATGGCCCAGGGCATCGCTTTCGCCGGGCTTTCAATGATCGACCGTTTCGATGTCGATATCACCAGGGTCGTCGCCAGTGGAGCGACGGTGACCGTCCAACCCGCAGAAGGCAGGCTGATCGTCGAAGACTAGCATATTTCCGGGACGGGCCGATCGATCCCTCTTCCCCCCCCAACCATCCGATATGGTCGGTACGTTGGGGGGGGGCGGGGGAGAGGGATGGCACTGCGTAAACCTCTACCGGAAACGCTCCAGATTCGTTGGTACCTGATGAGCTGAGGGACAACGCTCTTTCCCCCTTTGCCTAACGACTCGTAAAGGTCACACAGCGCGCAAATCCGGCCACATCAGGTTACTGGGCTGGGATGGTTCCGGCATTTCAAGACAGGCGCAAGGTCAATGTCGAAGCCGCCTTTCTACGCCGACGGTTTGGAGCGATAGCCTTAACCAAACGTTAATCCCTTGCCGATAGGGTAGTGGGTCAGTTTTCTGGTCCATGGGATCCTGGGAATCCGCCCGCCTGACAAGCAAGGTTGGGCGAGGCTCGGATGCCCAGGATCCCATGGGCCAGACGGCTTTTGTCCCTCACGGAAATTGAGAAAGAGTGAATGCTCGCACGCTGTCAGTCGAAGCGGTTTCGTTTGATGGCCCTCCAGGAAGCGCTGGCGGTTTCCGGTCTCAAGGACTCTCCAGCCTCGGCAAGCGCCCATAAAAAATGCGCCCCTCCTTTCAGAGGAGCGCAAATTTCGGGATCAGGTCAGAGACCTCCGTTCCGGAGCGAAGGTCCGCCCCGGATTGGCGGTCCGTCTCGGACTACTTGCTGCCCCAGGCTGCGAGCTGGGCGTCGACCGAGCTTTCACAATCACTTGCAGCGCCGGTGAACTTGTCGTGCCACTCGGCACCGAATTGATCCTTGTACCAGGTTCCCATTGGTTCCTTGACCGCACGGAATGTTTCCATTTCCTCAGCGGTCGGCACATACATCTCGCCGCCGCCTTCGACGAAGGCCTTGGTCTGGCGGCCCTCGGCGCCCTTGTTGAACTCGAGCTGCACGTCGGCCATCTGGCGAATGCCGGCGACGGTCAGCGCCCTTAGATCATCCGGCAGGCTGTCGAGGAAGGACTGGCTCGTCGCCATGAAGCCCCAGAGATAGGCGTGCTCGTCCAAGGTCGCATACTTCAGGACCTCGTCCATCTTGTTGGGGATAATGTCGGTCACCGCGTTCTTCGTGCCTTCGACCACGCCGGTGGCAAGGGACGTGTAGAGCTCGCCCCAGGCAACCGGTGTCGGATTACCGCCATAGAATTCCATCATCGTGACGGGAAGCTGCGAGTTGATCACCCGCATCTTCACGCCCTTCAGGTCGGCTGCCGATTTTACCAGATTGCTCGCGGTATAGAAGCTTCTGAACCGGCCGGTGTTGCCGATGCCGATCAGATTGACATTGCCGGATTTGGCGAGAAAGCCGGTGCGCACATCTTCGAAGAATGGTCCGTCGATCATGCATTCCGCTACCATGTCGTCGCGGATCACATAGGGGAGTTCAATCACCTGCAATTCCGGCATGAAGCCGACCAGGCCACCGAGTGCGGTATGGGCCAACTCGAGCGTGCCGGCGTTCACCTGTTCGACCATCTCGCGGAAGCTGCCGAGCTGGGAGCCGGGGAAAATCTGCACCTCTATTTGCCCGTTGGACCGGGTTTCGAGGAAACTCTTCAGGAACTCACCGGCAACATGGTCGTCGCTGTCATCGCCGACCGGGCCAGGGTGGCCGTATTTCAGGATGTAGTCGGCGGCGCCGGCGGTGCTGCCAGTGCTTGGGATGATGAGCGCTGCTATCGCAAGGGCGATGGCGCTGCTCGCCAGTCTGTTGTTTATCATCGAAAACCTCCCTTTCTCTTCGTTGCTGCCCATTACCTAGTGGTATGACCACATCATTGACTTTACACGGAGTTCTACGTCTGGACACAAAATCAAGGCGTTGTACTCGTCGTCAAGTGAAGGTTCTGACGTGGTCATACCACTAGACCCCAAAGCCCAAGAGGCGCGGCAGGGTCAAGGTAAGTGCTGGAAAATAGGTGATCAGGAAGATCACCACGACGTGGACCAAAAGGAATGGCCACATGTCTTTGGCGATATCGAGGATGGAAAGCCTAGTAAGCGTCGAGGCGACGAACAGAACCAAGCCCATCGGCGGCGTCGCAAGGCCGACCGTGAGATTGACGCACATGATGATCGCGAAGTGGAGCGGCTCGATACCGAGGGTGTTCATTGTCGGGCCGAGGAGTGGGCCGAGAATCAGGATGGCGGGACCGGCGTCGAAGAACATGCCGACAATGAACAGCAGGATATTAACGCAAAACAACACGATCAGCGGGTTGTCGCTGATTGTGGTCAGGAGATTGGAAATCGTCGACGGCGCGCCTGAGAGCGAGGTGACCCAGCCGAAGACGGTCGCGGCACCGATGACCAGGAGGATGCTGGAGGAGGCGAGGCCAGCCCGGTAGAGCATTTCCGGGATGCGGCTGACTTCCAATGTTCGCGTGACAAAAATACTGAGCAGCAAGGCATAGGCGACGGCTGCTGCTGCTGCTTCGGTAGGGGTGAACACGCCGGTGAGAATGCCGCCGAGAATGATGAAAGGGGTGAGCAGGGGAAGGAACGCACTGCCGAATGCGGTGCCGACTTCACTGATCCCGGCCCGCTCAGCACTTCGCGGAAAGTTGCGCTTCTTGGCGAGAAATCCGTTCACGACCATCAGCCCGATGCCCATCATCGCCCCTGGCACGAAGCCCGCTGCGAACAGA
The DNA here is from genome assembly GCA_965204405.1 of Geminicoccaceae bacterium. Classification (GTDB taxonomy): domain Bacteria; phylum Pseudomonadota; class Alphaproteobacteria; order Geminicoccales; family Geminicoccaceae; genus JANQPX01. The sequence continues at coordinate 171,537 of CBDBEN010000004.1, read as the reverse complement.
CCGCCGACCGAGACGCCCATGATGTAGGCGTACACAACCATGATGATCGAGGGAGGAATGACCGGGCCGATCACCGACGAAGCGGCGGTCACCGCAGCGGCAAAGCGCCTGGTGTAGCCATCCTTCTCCATCGCCGGGATAAGGATCGAGCCCAATGCCGAAGTGTCGGCGACCGCAGAACCGGAGAGCCCGGCGAACAGCATGGAGGAGACGATATTCACATGGGCGAGGCCGCCTCTGAGATGGCCGACCAGGGTCTTGGCAAAAGTCACCAGGCGAAGCGTGATGCCGCCTTGGTTCATGATCTCTCCGGCGAGAATGAACATCGGGATGGCGAGCAGCGGAAATTGGTTGATCCCGCCGAAAACCCGTTGCGGCATCATCGAGAGAAAGACGGTCTGATCGTTCAGCCAGACCCCGATGATGGGGGCGAAAATCAGGGCGAAGACAATCGGCACACCCAATGCCATCAAGGCCAGGAGGAAGTAGAAAATCACCAGCGCCATGGCTTAGCCGGCCCGGCCCGGCTCGGGTTCGTCGACGACGGCGGCGTGATCCTCGGACAGGCCCTGGCTCGGATCGACGATGCCGCAAAGCGCCTTGAGCGCGTGATCGGCCGCCACCAGGCAGGTCAGGATCGAGCCGATCGGGATTGCGATATACATCCAGACCATCGAGAGGTTGAAGCTCGAAGCAACCTGGCGGGCACCTGATTGAGCGAACACCGCCCCTTGCCAGAGAAGCAGCCCCATGGTGGCAATGATGATCACATGGATAAGGAGATAGAAGGCTTGCCGGCCTCGCGGGGGAAAGAGCTGGATGAGCAGGTCTATATTGATATGGGCGGCGTGGCGAAGCGCGATCGGCGCTCCCAGCAGGGCCAGCCACACCATCAGATATTTACAGCCTTCCTCGGCCCAGGTGATCGAGTTGTCGAGGACATGACGATAGAAGACAGCGAGCACCATGATGACGGCGATTACCGCCACGATGGCAATCAGCAAATATTTGCAGAGCTGCAGGAGATAGTCATTGAATCGCGCAAGCGATGCCGCCGCCGCTGCGACGGTTTTCATGCCGTCGAAGCCGCTTTGTCGCAGCGGATATTCAGCGCCATGCAGACCACGGCTCACCTCCCTTTTTCTTTTTATAGTACATTTTTCCCGGTGAAATCCTAGGGGCATGTCCAAGACATTCGATTTAGGATCGCCTTTCGGACCGGTCGAATCGGGCCATCGGCCTAAGGAAATCTCGCTCAGCCGGCTGGACGAGGGGAGCCGAGCGTGCTTCTCTCGACAGCAGTTCTCGAACAAAACAAGCCGGGCGTTACTCAGGGATTTTCATTGCTCGGCAGGCTGAAAGATGATCAGCGAGGAGGCGACAATGACTGAGAAGACGGGCATGAAGGATATCCTGGAACAGCACAGGATCGATCGAAGGAGCTTTATCCAGCAAGCGACCGCTGCAGGCGTGTCGGCAGCGGCGGCGATCGCCTATTACGATGAGGCCAAGGCGGCAACGCCGACGGCGGGCGGTGACTTCAAGCAGGGGCTCACCGGCGGCGCAACCAGCGATGTGCTCGACCCGGCGAAAACACTCGACAGCTACATGATCAATGTCAGCTCAGGCCAGCTCCGCAATAATCTGACGGAGATATCCCCAAGCGGCGACTTGGTTGGCGAACTTGCCGAGAGCTGGGAAGCGTCTGACGATGCGGTGACCTGGCGTTTCAAGCTTCGCCAAGGCGTAGAATTCCACAATGGCAAATCGCTGACGGCGGATGATGTGGTAGCGTCACTGAACCATCATCGCGGCGACGATACCGAGTCCGCAGCCAAAGGGATCGTTGCCCCCGTGAAGGATGTCGCCACCGATGGCGATGATACGGTGGTGGTGACATTGGAAGCCGGCAATGCCGATTTTCCGTTCCTGGTCAGTGATTACCATCTCGTGATCTGCCCGGCGAACGAGGACGGCACGATCGATTGGCAATCCGGCGCCGGCACAGGCGGCTATGTGCTTGACAGCTTCGAGCCGGGCGTCAACACGCGGGTCACGAAGAACCCGAATTATTGGAAAGAGGGAAGAGCGTTCTTCGAGAGTATCGAAAACCTCTTCATCGCCGATGCCGTTGCCAGAACCAATGCGCTCCGTTCCGGCGAGATCCACGCGATGTCCAATCTCGACCTCAAGACGGAGCATCTCCTTCGCCGCGACCAGAACCTTCAGGTGTTTCCGATCACCGGCAACAAGCATGTCACCTTGCCGATGCTGACGGATCAGGCGCCGTTCGACAATGTCGACGTTCGCCGTGCCCTGAAGTATGCGGTCAATCGCGAGGAGCTGCTGCAGAAGATCGTGAAGGGCCAGGGCGAGGTCGGCAATGACAGCCCGGTCGGCCCTGCCAATATCTACCGGGCGACACCCGAAGAGCTGCCGCAGCGCCCGTATGATCCGGAAAAGGCCAAGTTCCATCTCAAACAGGCGGGCATGGAGAATCTCTCGCTTCAGATTCACCTTGCCGATACGGCCTTTGAGGGGGCCGTCGACGCCGGTCAGCTCTATGCTGAGTCCGCCAAGGCAGCAGGCATCAATCTCGAGGTCGTGCGCGAGCCTGATGACGGTTACTGGTCGAATGTCTGGTTGAAGAAATCATGGTGCGCCAGCTATTGGGGTGGTCGGCCGACCGAGGATTGGATCTTTTCCCAGATCTACGCTGCCGGTGCCGATTGGAACGAAACCCGCTGGGCCAACGAGCGTTTCAACCAGCTCCTGGCGGAAGCGCGAAGCGAGCTCGATCCGGCCAAGCGCCGCGAGCTTTATGTCGAGATGCAGCGGCTGGTCCATGACGATGGCGGGGCCGTCATTCCGATGTTCATGGCCTACACCCATGCCGCCACCAAGTCGATCGGCCTGCCGGAGCAGATCGCGAACAATTGGGAGCTTGACGGACACAAAAACGGCGAGCGCTGGTGGTTCGCTTCATAAGGCAGCTCTAGCAGGCATTTCGTAGCGTCAGGTTTGAGAAAGCGATATCTTCCGCTGACAAAAACATCTCAAGCCTGACGTTCGAACCAGTCTCCTAGCCGTTCGGCGGCTTTGATCATGCGGTCATGGGCGCCGCAAAAGGCGAGCCGCACATAGCGGTGACCGTTGACATTGTCAAAATCAGCCCCAGGTGCCAGTGCCACGCCGGTCTCGTCAAGCAATCGCTCGCAGAATGGCTTTGAATCGTCGGTGAGGTGGCTGACATCGGCGTAGAGATAGAAGGCGCCGTCGGCAGGGGCGAAATGCTTGAAGCCCGCTTCGGGCAGCAGCCGCAGCAGGACATCTCGGTTTTTCCTGTATGTGGTCAGGCGCAGATCCAGCTCGGCCCTGCAATCGAATGCCGTCAGGGCTGCTTCCTGCGAGAGGGCCGGCGGGGAGATGAACAGGTTTTGGGCCAGCACCTCGACCGGCCGGATCAAATCTTCCGGGAGAACGACCCAGCCCAATCTCCACCCGGTCATGCAGAAATATTTTGAGAAGCCATTGATAACAATTGCATCTGGTGCATATTCCAGCACAGTTCGGGCCGCAGGGCCGTAGGTGATACCATGATAGATTTCATCAGAGATCAAACGGATCGCACGCTGCTCGCAATAGCCGGCAAGATCTCTAAGGTCGTCGGCAGCGAGCATGGTGCCGGTCGGGTTGCTGGGCGAGGCGATGACCAGCCCATGAATCGGGCCCTCGATCCGGTCGAGTTGCTCCACCGTCGGCTTGAAGCCGGTATCAGGGCCGAGACCAAGACGCACCACCTCGACGCCGAGGGCCGACAAGATATTGTTGTAAGCCGGATAAGCAGGCTCCGGTACCACCACGCGGTCGCCGGCATCGAAAGCCGCAAGAAAACTCAGGACGAATGCCCCGGAGGCTCCGACGGTTACCGCGATCTGCTCGGCATCGACCTCGAGATCGTAGAGGCCCAGATAGTGATCGGCGATCGCGCGTCGAAGCGCCGGTTTACCGAACGCTTCGGTATAGCCGAGCGGCCGATGGCCCAGGGTACGCTTCGCCGCTTCCAGCACGCGGCCCGGGGGACCACCGCAAGGTTCGCCCACTTCCATGTGAATAATGTCCTGGCCGGCGGCCGCTTTGGTGTTCGCGGCGCTCAGCACATCCATCACGATAAAGGGATCGATACCGGATCGAGTGGATATTTTGCATCGGCTTCCGGTATCAGCTGTTTGCATGGTAGATGTTGAATGGATCGCAGCCACGGATCTTTCCCAGGAGCAGGTGTATTGTTCATGAAGGGGTCAGCTGCGAAGCCCTATGCTCGAAGTCGAGCCCGGGGTCAATGTCGAGGGAGGCACAGTTCTCTTGGATAATGCACCTATCACGAAGGTCGCGTATGGGCGCCACCTTGCGCTTGCCGGTTCCTGCATGAAGGCCTTTTCCGGCAGAGCTTGCCGGGTTTTCGGTCAGGTGCTTTGTCTCATCGGCACCCTGGCATGGTCTGGTACGGCCTTGGCTCAGGGCAAAGGGGGCATCAGCCTGGTCCGCGATGCCGAGATCGAGGCGGCCCTGGATCAAATGACCAAGCCGATTCTCCAGGCTGCCGGCATTTCGCCTGCTTCGGTCAAGATCTACCTCGTTCGGGATAAGCGGCTGAACGCGTTCGTCGCGGGCGGTCAGAATCTTTTCATCAATACAGGCCTGATCGAGCGAACCGAACATACGGGGCAGCTTGTCGGCGTGATTGCCCATGAGGTTGGACATATTGCCGGCGGCCATTTGAGCCGCATCGGAACCGCACAAAATCGTGCTATCGGCGAGGTGCTGCTTTCCACCGTGTTGGGAGCGGCCGCTGCCGTTGCCGGCGCACCGGCCGTGGGGGCTGCGATCATTGCCGGTGGACAAACCCTGGGCCAGCACAATTTCGTGAGTTTTACCCGTAGCCAGGAACAGGCCGCAGACCAAGCCGCGGTCAACTATCTCTATAGGAATGGCCTGTCGTCGAAGGGGCTGGCCGAGTTTTTTCACATTCTGGACGAGCAAAACCTTCTGACTACGGCTCAAAACGGCAACCCCTATCTCAGGAGCCATCCCCTTACGCGCGATCGCATCCGTTTCGTCGAGACGGCCGTTAGGAACCAGGGCGATCTGGGCAATGACATTCCGGAGGACTGGGCACGACAGCACCAGCGCATGGTGGTGAAACTCAAGGCGTTTCTGGGTGACCCCGGACGAACGCTTCGGGACTATCAAGGAAATGGCCTGACGGACCGATATGCACGCGCAATAGCCTATTATCGCCTGCCCGATCTCGAAAAAGCCGTTGCTGAGATCGACGGGCTGATCGGCGACTATCCGGAAGACCCTTACTTTCATGAACTCAAAGGGCAGATGCTTTTCGAGAACGGTCGCGTCAAGGAGGCGGTCGAGCCTTATCGCGAGTCTGTGAGGTTGGCGAAAGCGCCGATCCTTCGTTTCGGCCTGGCCAAGGCTTTGATCGAAAGCGGCGATTCCCAATTGGGACTTCAGGCAATCAAACAGCTCGAGGCAGCCCTCAGCGAAGAGAGCGACAATGCCGGTGCCTGGCGGCTTTTGGGGATCGCCCAGGGGCAGGCCGGCAAGGAAGGGCCGGCGTCCTTGTCCCTTGCTGAATGGGCGCTGCTTCGGGGCAAAAAGGATGATGCCAAGCTCTACGCCAGGAGGGCGGAGAACCTGATTGGGCCGAGCGATCCCGGGTGGTTTCAGCTCCAGGACATCTTGCGCGCAATCGAAGAAGAATGAATAACCCTATTTACAACTCACCCTACCCAACCTGATTGTGAATGGCCGATCTCGAAAGAGGCGATTAGGGTCATCCTGACCAAGTTGGTGTGAAACGCTTTAGAGAGGCTAGGACAAATGATGGCTGGTTTGAAAGCCAGGACCTTGGGTGCTGGGATTTTGTTGGGGATGATGGCACCGGGTGCCATGGCAGCGGATACGCCCACAGCCACCGACTTGCCCGTGGAGCAGGTCGAGCAAATCGTTCGCGACTATCTCATGCGCGAGCCGCAGATTATCTATGAGGCGCTCGAAGAGCTGCAAAGACGCCAGGCCGAGGAGCAGGCGCAAAAAAGCAAGGAAATGCTGGTCAGCAGACAGGACGAGCTGGTCAATGATCCTGCAACACCGATCGCCGGCAATCCTGATGGCAATGTCACCCTTGTCGAATTCTTCGACTATCGCTGCGGCTATTGCCGCCGGGTTCTGTCCTCGATGCAGGCCTTGATGGAGGAGGATCAGGACTTACGGATTGCGTTCAAGGAGCTTCCTGTACTTGGCGAAGACTCGGTACGTGCAGCGCGCGCCGCGCTTGCCAGCCGCAAGCAGGATGCCGACCTGTATCTGGACTTTCACCTTGCTCTGATGTCCGCGAACGATCTGTCGGCTGATGGCATCAACAAGCTCGCCGAACAGATGGGCCTTGATCCGGATCAGCTTGGCGAAGACATGGAAAGCAGCGAGGTTTCCGAAGCGATCGAAGCCAACTACCAGCTTGCGTCGGCTCTCGGTATTGAAGGAACGCCGGCCTTCGTGATCGGTGACACCTTGGTGCCGGGCGCTGTTGACAAAGAGCGTCTCGCTCAGCTGATCGAGGCAACCAGAACCGCCACCAACTAGGGACTTTTCACACCACCTGGTTGCTACCTCTATCACCTGGAATGACGGGTAGCGGCCAAGGTCGGCGGGGAGCTGGCTGGCTTCACTCCGATTGGAGCTGCAGCAAAAGGGCGCCTTCCTCGACCTGATCGCCCGTGTCGACGCAGCACTGTTCGACGATCCCATCCCTTGGTGCCTTGAGGGTGTGCTCCATTTTCATCGCCTCCAGTACCAGGAGCGGCGCGTCTTTTGTGACAGGCGCGCCGGCATCGACATGAACGTGCTTCACAAGGCCGGGCATGGGTGCTCTCAGATGATCGCTGCCGGCATGGCTGTCCGAGGTTTTCATCAGCGGATCGGGAATTGTCCAGACGAACGCCTGTCCATCAATGAAGATCGTTACGGCCTTTCCGAGGCGAACGGCGCCTGCAGTGGCCTTGATGCCATCGATTCGGCAATGCACGTCGGTACCATTGCTTTCCACGATGCTGAGATCGAGCCTTCCATCCGGTGTCTCAACATGAAACGCACCCGGACCTGCAATGGAGATATCGACCTCGACAACATCGTCATGCCTCGCCAGGACCGCCGTCTCGGTAGCCGGGCCCCATAGTCGCCAGCCGGTCCTCCGGTCCCAAGGATCGAAGGTTCCGTCAACAACTGTTTCCGGGCTGCTCAAAAAACCAAGAGCGCATAAAGCTGCAAGGGCCAAGGCGGGTGCCGGTGGATCGGGCTCCTCGGCGAGTTGATCAACATGACGATCGATCAGGCCTGTATCGACGTCACCTTGGGCAAAATCAGGATGAGCGGCGAGGGCTGCGAGGAAACCGGTGTTGGTGGTGGTTCCGACGATGCGTGTCTCTGCCAAAGCCAGGGAAAGCCGGGAAAGCGCTTGATTCCGATTCTCGCCATGGACAATCACCTTGGCGATCATCGGGTCGTAGAAAGGTGTAATCTCGTCGCCCTGACGGACCCCTGAATCGATCCGAACACCGCTTTCGGGGAAGGCGAGATACCCCAGCTTCCCCGTCGCCGGAAGAAAACCTCTTGCCACGTCCTCGGCATAGACCCGCGCTTCGAACGCCCAGCCATTGATCTCGAGATCGCCCTGCAACAGGGGCAATGGCTCACCGGCGGCAACACGGATCTGCCAGGCCACCAAATCCTGACCGGTGATCATTTCGGTCACCGGATGCTCCACCTGCAGCCGCGTGTTCATCTCCATGAAATAGAACCGATCGGCGCGAAGACCGTCGCTGACATCGGCGATGAATTCAATCGTTCCGGCACCGGCATAGTCGATCGCCTTGGCAGCCAGTACCGCAGCCTCGCCCATGACGGCGCGCATGTCTTCGGACATGCCGGGGGCAGGGGCCTCCTCGATCACCTTCTGATGCCGCCGCTGCAGCGAACAATCCCGCTCAAACAGATGCACGACATTGCCGTGGTCGTCGCCGAAGATCTGGATTTCGATATGGCGCGGCTTGGTCAGGTATTTCTCGATCAAACAGCGCCCATCGCCGAAGCTCGCCTCGGCCTCGCGGGCGGCTCCAGCGAGAGCGGTCTGAAAGTCGCTCGGATTATCGACCCGGCGCATGCCCTTGCCGCCGCCGCCCGCCCGCGCCTTGATCAAAACGGGATAACCGACGGCGAGAGCGTGTCGGGCAAGTGCGTCCGGATCCTGATCATCCTCGTGATAGCCTGGAACAACGGGGATCCCGGATCGCTCCATCAGCGCCTTGGCAGCATCCTTCAACCCCATGGCACGGATGGCGGGTGCGGACGGTCCAATGAACGTAAGTCCTATCGCCTCGACAGCGTCGACGAAGTCCGGGTTCTCCGAAAGGAATCCATAACCCGGATGTACCGCATCGGCTCCTGAAGCCCGGCAGGCTTCCAAAATTGCTTCAAAGCAAAGATAGCTGTCGGCTGCGGGCGGCGGGCCTATGGGATAGGCCTCATCGGCCATAGCGACATGCCGGGCATCGGCATCCGCATCGGAATAGACGGCAACCGTGGCGATGCCCATCCGTTTGGCCGTCGTGATGATCCGGCAGGCGATCTCGCCTCGATTGGCGATCAGAATTTTTTTGAACATCTTATCGGTTTTACATCCTGAAGACGCCGAAGCGTGTTTCGGGAATGGGTGCGTTCAATGCTGCGGACAGGCTGAGACCCAGGACATCACGTGTTTTTCGCGGGTCGATGATGCCGTCGTCCCAAAGCCTGGCCGAGGCGTAGAGCGGATGGCCCTGATGCTCGAACTGCTCGATGATCGGCTTTTTGAAGCCTGCCTCCTCCTCATCCGACCAATGCCCGCCCCTGCGGCTGATACCATCCCGCTTGACGGTTGCCAGCACGCCGGCCGCCTGTTCGCCGCCCATCACCGAAATTCGGCTGTTGGGCCAGGTCCAGAGAAAACGAGGATCATAGGCACGGCCGCACATGCCATAATTACCGGCGCCGAACGAGCCGCCGACCAGCATGGTGATTTTCGGTACGGACGACGTTGCGACGGCAGTCACAAGCTTGGCGCCATGTTTGGCAATGCCCTCCGCTTCATATTTTCGCCCGACCATGAAGCCGGTGATGTTCTGTAGAAACACCAGGGGAATGCGGCGCTGGGAGCAAAGCTCGATAAAGTGAGCCCCTTTTACCGCACTTTCCGAGAACAGCACGCCGTTGTTCGCGAGGATGCCGACGGGAATTCCCTGGATGTGTGCAAAGCCGGTGACAAGCGTCTGGCCGTAGCGCGCCTTGAACGCGTCGAAGCGTGAGCCGTCGACGACCCTGGCGATCACTTCATTGATATCGTAGGGCGTTTTCAAGTCGGCGGGGATGATGCCCAAAAGTTCGTTCGGATCATGGAGCGGCTCTTCCGGAGAACATCTCTCGACTTCGACATGCTTTGGCCGGTTGAGCGCGGCAACGGCTTGCCTTGCGAGCGCCAAGGCATGGCCGTCGTTGTTGGCCAGATGGTCGGCAACGCCCGAGAGGCGGGTGTGGACGTCCCCACCGCCAAGGTCTTCGGCCGAGACTTCTTCGCCGGTGGCGGCTTTTACCAGAGGCGGGCCTGCCAGAAAGATCGTGCCCTGGTCCTTGACGATGATGGTCTCGTCCGACATGGCGGGCACATAGGCGCCGCCGGCCGTGCAGGAGCCCATCACCACGGCGATCTGCGGAATGCCGTTCGCCGACATAGTGGCCTGGTTGAAGAAAATCCGGCCAAAATGGTCACGGTCGGGAAATACCTCGTCCTGGTTCGGCAGATTGGCGCCGCCGGAGTCGACCAGATAGAGGCAGGGCAGATTACACTGCGCCGCGATGTCCTGAGCACGCAGATGCTTCTTCACGGTCATCGGATAATAGGTGCCACCTTTCACCGTGGCATCGTTGCAGACAACCATCACTTCACGGCCGGCGACCCGGCCGATGCCGGTGATCAGTCCTGCCGATGGGCTGTCACCGTCATACATGTCATGGGCGGCAGTTAGGCCGATTTCGAGAAAGGGCGAGCCGGGGTCGAGCAGTCTGGACATGCGATCGCGGGGCAGTAGCTTGCCGCGATCGGTATGCCGTTTTCTGGCACGCTCCCCACCGCCTTCGAGGGCCAATGCCGCCGCTTCTTCGACCTTTCGGATCGAGGCTAGCATCGCTTCCCGATTCGTCTGGTAAGCGCTGTCGCGCATCGCGACCGAGGAGGTGAGAATCGCCATCTCAGGCGGTTTCCTTGAACATCTCACGGCCGATCAGCATGCGTCGGATCTCCGACGTCCCGGCACCGATCTCATAGAGCTTGGCGTCTCTCAGCAATCGTCCGGTTGGGTAGTCGTTGATATAGCCGTTGCCCCCGAGAGCCTGGATCGCTTCGAGCGCGCACCAGGTCGCCTTCTCGGCGGCATAAAGAATGCAGCCGGCAGCATCCTTGCGCGTGGTCTCGCCCCGATCACAGGCTGCGGCCACGGCATAAACATAAGCACGGCATGCGTTCATGGTGGTGTACATATCAGCGAGCTTGCCCTGCATGAGCTGGAACTCGCCGATCGGCCGGCCGAACTGCTCGCGTTCGTGAACATACGGCACCACCACATCCATGCACGCCGCCATGATGCCGAGTGGTCCGCCAGCCAGCACCACGCGTTCATAATCGAGGCCGGACATCAGCACATTGACCCCGCCACCTTCCTCACCGAGCACGTTTTCGTAGGGCACTTCGCAGTTCTCGAAGATCAATTCACAGGTGTTGGAGCCGCGCATACCCAGCTTGTCCAGCTTCTGTGCAGTCGAGAATCCAGCCATCGACTTCTCGATCAAAAAAGCCGTAATGCCGCGTGCACCTGCATCCGGCGCGGTTTTGGCGTAGACCACGAGAGTTTCGGCATCGGGTCCATTGGTGATCCACATCTTGCTGCCGGTCAGGATGTAGCGGTCATTGCGCTTTTCCGCACGGAGCTTCATGGAGACGACGTCCGACCCGGCGCCAGGCTCGGACATGGCGAGCCCACCCACATGCTCGCCTGTGCAGAGCTTGGGTAGGTAACGCGCTTTTTGCTCTGCTGTACCGTGACGGTTGATCTGGTTGACGCAAAGATTGGAGTGTGCGCCGTAGGAAAGCCCGATTGCCGCACTCGCCCGTGAAACCTCCTCCATAGCCACGACATGGGCGACATAGCTCATGCCCGAGCCGCCATAGTCAGGGTCAGCGGTGACGCCAAGCAACCCAAGCTCACCAAGCTCCGGCCAGAGATCCGCCGCAAAGCTATTGGTGGCATCGATTTCGGCTGCACGCGGCGAAAGCTTGTCCTGTGCCCAGCGTTGAACCATGTCGCGAAGTGCTTCGATCTCATCACCCAACGAAAAGTTCATGCCGACCGTAAACATCCAGCCTCACTCCTTCAAAAGCACACAACCGATATGCTCCTGACCAAATTTCGAAACATAGCATGTCAAGACGATTCGCGTCCGTCACCCCTATAACGCAAGCCGTCACATAATAGCGAACGCAAACGCCGCGAACGCTCCGGGCAGGAGTGCAGCAACATTCATCGGCCCGCTGAGGGCGGTGTGGTGGAAAGCGCGAAAGGTTGTTTGTTCGTTGGATCTGGCTGAATAGGACCAGTAGAGCGTCAAGCAGCATTTTCGCGGCGACTTCGGGGGGGCTTTGGCGGCGCAATTTTTTACCCGCCGGTTCAGCTATCCGCTTCTATATGCCAATGCATCCTGAAGACAATGGACCCCAGAACGCGCTGCTTCGCGTTGATCTCCCTCGCCCGTCGGACGAGGGAGATCAGGACGACACTTCGATCTCAGGCTTGGCTCAGCCGCAATCGTCGACTGGAAATCACGTGTCAGACCGTGGACGGGTCAGGCTGGATGAGAATTTCGACACGCCTGTTGAGCTGCCTGCCGGCCTCCGTGCTGTTGTCCGCACGCGGCTCCCGCTCACCGCGGCCTTCTGCCGCCAGAGTTCCACCGTAAACGCCGCGGGCCACCAATTCATCGGCAACGGCTTCGGCGCGCCGTTCCGACAAGCTCTGATTGTAAGTGTCCGAGCCTGTGGAATCGGTGTGGCCGACGACGGTTACGATATTGCGATCATATTTGGTCAGCACATTGGCAAGCTTGGTCAGACTTCTCTGAAAACTCGGCTTGATCTCAGCGCTGTCATAATCGAAGGACACCTCGCTATCGAGGGTCAGCTTCAAGAGGTCGTCGCGGACCCGCTCGATCTCGATTTGATTGGTGGCTTGTTCCTGCGCCAATTCTTCTTCAAATGCTTGCTCTTGGCTGTCCAGAGCATAGCCGACGCCTGCGCCAACGGCAGCGCCTAAGACTGCACCGGCGATGGTACCGCCGGTTTCGCTGCCGCTGTCATCGATCTGATTGCCGATGATACCGCCCGCAACGGCGCCAATCGCGCCGCCAACAGCAGCCCGATTTACGGATTGGGTGCCGTCGGGGTTTGTCGTGCAGCTTGCCAGTGCAAGGCAGCCAAATGCGATCCAAGCCGTTCTCATCATGACTATTTCTCCAAAAGAGGGAAGCAGCGCCCCCTAGTATCCAGCTATTGGGATGATTAGGGAGATCAAACCACAAGCAAGGTTAACGTGAGATTAACGAAATATCCCTAAAAGCCAATGAGGTCACTGCCTGTATTTCGCTGAAAGGAGGATGGTTTTTGCTCGATTGTCTCGGTCCCGATGCTGCGAAGTATGGTCTTTTCCTTAGGTTTTTCCCGGAAAGGTAGTTGACGGAGAGCAGGGCGATGTGGCAACCGATTTATGCCTATCGATCAAGATGATAGCCGATCAGCGACGGTTGGCTTTTACGCGTGAGTGCCAAAGAGATGACGACATGGATTGGATGGGCCGGCAAGTTGGTGCTTGTGGTTGCCTGTTTCGTCGCAACGACGGCAGCAGAGCCAGCACCAATGAGCAGGAATGCCCATCTTTGCGAAGATCTCGATCGATCTTATCGCACGGCAGGCGGTGCCCAGAATGCTCGGAAGCTGGATTTCTACCTCTTTGATGCTGCGGAGCGTGGTTGTCTTGAGCTCGCGCGGCAGTTTATCGAAGCGGGTGCTAGGATCGGTGCCAGGGATCGTTTCGGCAATACAGCCCTGAATATTGCCGCCCGGATGGGCCATGCCGATCTGATCAGCTATCTGCTGGAGCAGAAGTCGGACCTCGCCCAAGCCAACCTCGCCGGCAGTACGCCTCTTCTGCGAGCCGTCGACAGCGATCGCCGAAAGGCCGTGAAGATTCTCCTCAAAGCTGGCGCCGATCCCAACGTCACCAATTCCAAAGATGTTCAGCCGCTCACAGCTGCGGCCTTCAACGGCAATGATCGCTTGGTCAAGCTCCTGCTCGATCATGGTGCCGATCCGAACAACGCCGATCGTACAGGCAAGACCGCGATCATCTATGCTGCCGGCAAGGGCTTCGAGGCGATTGTCGGCCAGCTGCTCGACGCCGGCGTTCCCGTAGATTTTTCAGACGCTCACGACCTTTCGCCCTTGATGTGGGCGGCTGGCCATACCAATGACGTTCCTAGCAGGGAGGCCCTTGGAACCATCGAGTTGCTGCTCTCCAGAGGAGCGGATATCGATCGTCGAGATGATCGGGGCCGAACAGCGCTGATGATTGCCGCCGAGCGTGGCCATACCGATCTGGTCCGGCATCTTATCGATGCAGGCGCCGACATTCATCAGCAGGACAATGACGGCAAGCGGGCGATTGATCTTGCCGCGTCCCCGGCGATACGGACCTTGCTCGAGGGAGCGTAGCAGCAGGGCTTCGATGATCGCCTCGGTGCAAAGCCATCGATAGCTGCCTACATGCCGGCCATGAAGTTGGCCATCGCCTTGATTTGCTCATCCTCGTAAGCGCGAAACAATGCACCTTTATCAGGAGCATTCAGGCGTATCTTATTCTTGAACTCCAGCATCGTGCGTTCCAGATAGGCAGGGTTTTGCCCGGCGAGGCGCGGGATCCGGCTGTTGCCGTTATAACCGCCGAGATGGCATTGGGTGCATTGTCCAGCACTGGCGCCTCTTTGCCCGGCTTTGATGTCTTCCTCGCTGGCCGCATAGCTGATGCGCGGCCATTCTTTGTCGGCAAAGACCTGGGCCAGGGCTTTCATCTGGTCCTTGCTGAGGTCTTCGACGATTGGCTGCATGAGTTCGTTTTCGCGCCGGCCGGATTTGTAGTCTTTGAGCTGAACGTAGAGATAGTAGAACTCCTGACCCCAAAGGATCGGGTAATCCGGTTCGATCGGGCGCCCTTCCTCGCCATGGCAGGAGACGCATAGTTCGACCAGTTCTTCGGTAGATTGTTCTTCCTGGGCAGGAGAATCGCCGCTGGTGAGAAACAAGGCAGCCAAACCAGCAACGAAAGTGTGTATTTTGGGCATCCGACATATCCGTTCGATCGAGGCATGTTGCAAAAACAAAAAAAAGGGCCGCCCGAAGACGACCCTTTCTTTAGATAGAGCGTGTCACCTAGTCGCCAAGGGTGAAGGCGATGATGTTGTTGCCGCGCTTGAAGTCCAGCTGCGCGTTGCCGCCTGCGGCGACCACGATATATTGTTGGCCGTCTACGGTATAGGAAGACGGCGGTGCATTGACGCCCGCACCTGCCTGGAACTTCCAGAGCTGGCTCCCGGTTTCGGCATCATAGGCTTTGAACTGGCCGTTGCCCTCGCCGGTGAATACCAGGCCTCCTGCGGTCGAGAGAATGCCGCCGATCATCGGCTGCTCGGTCTTGACCTTCCAGCGGATCTTGCCGGTGTTGTAGTCGACCGCGGCGACATTGCCCCATTGCTGCTCGCCCGGGATGACCTTGAAGGCGCCGCCGAGCCAGAGCTTGCCCTCAGGATAAGGCGTGCTCTCGACATGATAGGTCATGGGCTGATGCAGGTTGATCGCATAGGTTAGACCGAGGCTCTCATTCACCGCCATCGGGGACCATTCAACACCGCCATTGGCACCGGGCAGCATGCGTGCGCCATCGGCGGTCGGCAGGACCCACATGTTCTCCTGGGGCACCATCGCTTCGGAATGGCGGATCAGGCTGCAGTCGTCCCGGTTGTGGACGTAGACATGTCCCGTTTTGCCGGCATGCAGGACACCGGGCACCATCTCGCCGTTTTCATTGGCGACATCGATCAGGATAGGCGGGCTGACCGCGTCCAGATCCCAGACGTCATGGGCGATATACTGGAAGTGACAGACATACTCGCCGGTCTCGAGATCCACTGCGACAAGGCTGTCGGTGTAAAGATTGTCCCCGGGCCTGAGCGAGCCGTCGAGATCGGGGGACGGGTTGCCGACCACGAAGTAGATCCGGCCCGTTTCCTTGTCGACCGCCGGGTTTTGCCAGACACCGCCGCCCAGGGTCTTGTAGGGATCACCCTGTTCCTTCAACGCGGCCTTTTCGGCTTCGATGTCGCGCAGCATGTCGCGGCCGGTGGCGTCATGGGTTGCCCAGACGCCGGTGCTGTCCTCGGGTGTCGTATGGAACGTCCAAAGCACCTCGCCGGTCTTCCAATCCAGTGCCTTGACAAAGCCGCGAATACCGTACTCGCCGCCATTGGTGCCGATCAACACTTTACCGTCGACCACGGTCGGCGCCATGGTTTCGCTGTAGCCGAGCTCCGGGTCGGCTAGCTCGGTCTCCCAGACCTGCTTGCCGGTCTTGGCATCCAGTGCCACCATCTTGGCATCCAGCGTGCCCATATAGACCATGTCACCATAGACCGCGACGCCGCGATTGTTCGGGCCGCAGCAATAGGTGGTGATCGGACCCATATTATGTTTGTGATGCCAGATCTGTTCGCCGGTCCGGGCATTCAGCGCATAGACGTGATTGAAGGACGTGGTGACGTACATTACGCCGTTCACGACGATGGGCGTTGTTTCAAGGCTGTCCACGACCTCGGTCTGGAAGATCCAGGCTGGCCGCAAGTCTTTGACATTGGAAGTGTTGATCTGGCGGGCCGGATGGTAGCGGGTCTGGTGATAGTCGCCATTGGTGTGCAAGTAATTGTTGCCGTCACCGGCGGCTCGGTCGAGCATGTCCTGGGTAACGGTCAGCATGTCGCCATAGAGCGTGCTGCTGCCTGTCTCGTCGGCGGCAAAAGCACCCGACCCGCTCGCCAGCAGCGCGAAAGCGCTCAGGCCGGCTAGTAGAGATTTTTTCAGCATTGGAACGAAGTCTCCCGGAGGGTATGTAAGGGCGAACGCTTGCTTGCGCCCGTCGACGATTATTCAAATTCCAGCGTGGCACATTTCTTTTGGCCATTCAATCATCGTAGTATGACGGGCTCAGGGGGTGAGAGAGGCCGTTTACAGAGATCGCCGCGGCGATCTCTGCTGAGGCATTGGGAGTTGAACATGCAGGGAGGCTACAGGAGGCTGATGGCGAGGAATCGATATGCGTTGTGTCTAACATTGGCTCTTGTCGTCACCGGCTTGGGGGCTGAAGCCAGGAATACCGGCAATATTTTCATCAGCAACGAGAAGAGCAACACCATCACCGTGCTCGGCCCTGATGACACGGTCATCGAGACCATCGAAACCTGCGCCCGGCCGCGCGGCGTGCACTTCAGCCATGATCGGACCCAGTTCTATGTCGGCTGCGCAGATGACTCGGTGATCGCCGTCTACGACGTCGAGAGCCGTGAGCTTGTACAGCGCATTCGAGGTGTGGAGGAGCCTGAAACCTTCGATCTCCATCCCAATGGCCGGCATCTCTACATCTCCAACGAGGAGGACGCGGCAGCGACGCTCTACGATGTCGAGACAGGCGAATTCCTGGACGAATACGAGACCGGCGAGGAACCGGAAGGCGTGCAGGTCACCTCGGACGGCAAGCTGGTCTTCGTCGCTTCCGAGGCCGCCAATCTGGTGCATGTGATCGACACCGAGGCGGGCGAGGTCATCCATGACATTCTGGTGGACACGCGTCCCCGCCGCTTCGCGCTCAACAAGGACGAGACCGAGCTCTGGGTTTCGGCCGAGCTGGCCGGCATGGTCAACATCATCGACCTCGACAGCTTCGAGCTGAGTGGTGATATAGAGCTTCTGCCGACCGGCTTTCGAAAGGAGCAGGTCACCCCGGTCGATCTCCTGATCACCAAAGACGGCAGCCGTGCCTATGTCGCGCTTGGCCGCGCCAACCACGTCGCCGTGGTCGACGTCGCATCCCGCAAGGTCGAAAAGTATATCCTGGTCGGCAGCAGGCCATGGGGCCTGGCCCTGACACGAGATGAAAGCAAACTCTACGTCGCCAATGGCCTCTCCGACGACATCTCGATTATCGATGCCGACAGCCTGAAAGTCACAAAATCCCTACCCGTCGGCCTTGTCCCCTACGGCATCCTCATCGATGATTAGTGGCGCGGCCACCTCATTGGGCTTCGGGAAGGCATCGACGAACCTGTCCTCTTTTCGGAGGGTGTTCGGTCTGTTGTCGACGGGGCTCCTGATGCTACTGCTCACGATGCCGGCGGCCGAGGCGGAGACAAAGAGGAAAAAAGAGCGAACGCCGTTCACCTTCACTTACGTGTCACGCGCTGAAGATCCCCACTACGAAACCAGGCGCGCCTATACCGGCCTCACTTTGCGCGAACGCAAACGGCCGATCGACGGAATCCGCGCCGGGCTTCGTGAAAGCAAGGTACTCGGCCGCCGTCTCGGTCTTAACTTTGAACTGTTCGAGGTCGAACTGAATGATGGCCAAAATGCTGCCGATGCCGTCCGGCAGGCAATGACCGATGGTCATGCCATCTTCGTGCTCGATCTGCCGCTGGAGGAGATGCGAGATCTAGCGAGCGCTATGGTGGAGGAATCCGCCCTAATGTTCGATGTCCGCCATCCCGACATCGAGCTTCGCCGAAGCTTCTGTCAGGCTAATCTTTTCTACATGCTTCCCAGCCGGGCGATGAGAGCCGACGCGCTTGCTCAATATCTTAGGGAAAAGGGCTGGTCGAATATTCTGATGCTGACCGGCCCGGAAGCAGGTGATAGCAGGGATGCAGACGCATTTCGCAATGCCGCTGCGAAATTCGGCCTGACGGTCGTTGCGGAACGCGACTTTCTCCTGAGCAACGATCCGCGCAACCGGGATCGCAACAATATCGCGCTGATGACCGGTGAGCCGGATCACGACGTCGTCTACCTTGCCGATAGTCTTGGCGAGTTTGGCCGCTATGTGCCTTTCGCAACCTATCTTGCCAGACCGGTCGTCGGCAGCGAGGGACTGAGTGCTAGCGGCTGGCATTGGACATGGGAACGGCATGGCGCACCACAGTTGAATCAGCGCTTCGGCAAGAGGGCGGAACGGACTATGGAGGCGACGGACTGGGCGGCCTGGGCAGCGGTCAAATCCGTGGTCGAGGCCATCACCAGGACGGAATCGACCGAGGCGAAGTTGCTGCATAAGTTTTTGATGTCGGATGAGTTCACACTCGATACCTATAAAGGCGCCCCCGGCAGTTTTCGCCCTTGGAATCGCCAGCTCCGCCAGCCGATCCTGCTGCACACTCACAATGCGGTGATCGACCGAGCACCACTCACCCAATTTCTGCACGCAACCAACCACCTCGATACGCTGGGGCTCGATCAATCCGAGAGTGCTTGCCGCTGACCTTCATCGAATCTCTTTAAGTGCATTCCCCGTCGCTTGCGGCGTGCAGATGGAAGTCAGTCCAGATATCCTGCTCCTTGGGGCTGGATCGACCTGTCTCGGAAAGGCGCTAAGCCAGAATGACTGGAGCAAAGTCAGTTCGGGTTGACCCGACCGGCAGTGCAGACACCTACATTCGCCCTTACCTTTCCGCCGGGACTATCGGGAAAAGATGACCATTTACTGTAGACGATCGCTGCGGGAGCCTCAGCCGGGTGATGTGATCATATCGGATGGTTTGGTCATACCGCCAGACAGACCGAACAAAACAATCCGACGGTGCTCAAGGGGAACGACATGCCAGATTTTGACTTTGACCCCTTAGGAGAAAATTTTCGTCAGGACCCCTATGAGGTCTACCGGCAGCTTCGCGAGATGGAAGGACCGTTCTTCTACGAAGGCCAAGAAATGTGGCTGCTCTCGCGCTACGACGACGTAGCCGCCGCGGCGTGCGACAGCTCCCTGGTGCGATCCTTAAGAGGCTTTGAGACTGAAGAAGAATTGGCCGAACGCCAGCGCGCCGCCAATTTTCATGACATGCCCTATCATGAGCGCTTCGTGCAATTCAGCCTGCTGGACAGCGACGGTGCTTTGCATCGGCGTCTGCGAAGGCAGGTCTTCGGTGCGCTTCAGGCAAGAAATATCGCCAGCCTGGAGCCCGCTATCAGCTCGTTCGTACAAGCGCTGATCGACGATCTGAAAGGCCGTGACGAGATCGACTTCGTCAATGATTTCGCCTTGCATATTCCCGGATTCGTGATCGGCAGGCTCCTTGGGGCGCCCGCTGAGGATTGTTCGAGAATGCGGGTCTGGTCGGAAGACGTGGTTCGCTATTTCGACGTCAATCGCACGGCGAAAGCCAAGGAGCAAGCCGAGCGAGCCACGCGTGAATTCCACGACTATTTGCTTGCGTTGAAGGCTCTCCGGATCCGATCGCCGGCGGATGATCTCATGACGAAAATGATCCGCGACGAAGCCGACGGAGCCTATAGCGAAGACGAATTCATTTCGACCTGCATGCTCATCCTCATGGCCGGCCACGGCTCCTCCATCGATGCGCTCGGTAGCGGCATGCATGTCCTCCTCAAGAACCCCGATGCCTTGGAGGTTTTGCAGAAGCATCCGGGGAAGCTGCCCAACGCGATCCAGGAGATGTTTCGTTTTGAAGCGCCTCTACCTTTTTTCCATCGCCATGCAACCAGAGATATCTCCCTTGCCGGCCGGACATTCGGTGCTGGCACCACCTTCGGTCTTCTCTACGGCGCTGCCAATCGCGACTCTGGCGCCTTTGAGCAAGCGGATGTCTTCGATATTGAGCGGCAGCCCAACAGGCACCTGGCTTTCGGCATGGGGGCCCATCTTTGTCTCGGCAATGCCCTGGCCCGATTGACGATGAGGGTCGTTTTCGGGCTGGTGTTCCGGAACTTTTCACGGCTCGACCTGGCTCAAAAAGATGTTGCCTACAAACCAGGTCTCTCCGTCCGCGGGCCGGAGGAGTTGCCGATAGCCTGGGCTGCGGCTTGACCGCAGCCCCTTGATTTAAGAGGCATCATCGCCTGAAATGGGAGCCCCGGACAAAAAAATGCCACCATCCGAGGGTCAGATGGCGGCGCGAGTTCTATGGAGGGAGGGATATATAAAAGGTTGTATAATTTTATTTCTAATAAACGTCAAGTTGTGTTTCGCAATAAATTTACAACGCGTCCATGGCTCTCTCGCCGATTGAGTTTTGCGGCAAGGGGAGAATGGCCGGCCTTTCATCTAAAATCTCCCGGCTTCTTTCTCACTTTTCGTAGTAAAAACATGAGTGAGCCTACGTGACATAAGCGGGCATTTCGCGCTTTTTTATACAGCTTTTTCAAGAGAAAGTTTTCCTGGCATTGGCCGGCAAGCGGTTCTCGCCTAGAGTGCTGCTGTGGACTGAGAGAACCTGCCGGTTATGAAGCCGGCATGCCAAAGTGAATCATGAGGGGAAGGTGCGATGCGTTTATTGCGGTATGGCGATTTGGGCGGGGAGAAGCCAGGTGTCTTGGATGCAGATGGCCAGATCCGCGATCTTTCCGGGCACATAGCGGACGTTACGCCGGATCAGCTTAGCCCCGAGAACCTTGCCAAGCTTGCCGCCATCGATCCGACTTCGCTCCCTCTGGCGAGCGGTTCACCGCGTCTGGGCGTGCCGGTCGCCTTCATCCCCAATCTGCTTTGCATCGGGCTTAATTACGCAGATCATGCTGCCGAGACGGGATCGCAGATCCCCGATCAGCCTGTCCTGTTCATGAAGCACACCGGCTCGATCATCGGCCCGAATGACGATGTGCGCATCCCCAAGGGATCGGTGAAGACCGACTGGGAGGTCGAATTTGCGATCGTCATGGGGCAGCGTTGCGCTAGCATTTCCGAAGCCGATGCCATGGACTACGTGGCCGGCTACACCATCGTCAACGATGTCTCGGAACGTCATGTGCAGGCGAATGGCGGGGCCAGGCAATGGGTCAAGGGCAAGAGCCCCGAAACCTTCGCCCCTATCGGCCCCTGGATGGTCACCAAAGACGAGATCGCCGACCCCCACGATGTCAGGGTTTGGCTCGAAGTCGACGGGCACCGCTATCAGGACAGCTCCACCAAGCAGTTCATCTTCGATATCCCAACCGTGGTCAGCCACCTCAGCCACCACCTCACTTTGCTCCCCGGCGATGTCATCTCCACCGGCACGCCTCCAGGCGTCGGTCTCGGCATCAAGCCCGAGCCCGTATTTCTTAAGTCCGGGCAGGTGATGCGGCTCGGCATCGACGGCCTGGGCGAGCAGCAGCAAAAGGTGGTTTGACCATATCGTCCGGGCTCTGCCGCGTTTGCGAAAAGCGTCAAGGAATCCAGTGGGTTGTAGGCTCTCCTTAATTAGGTGCTGGTGAACTTCAGCATCGAACCTACCGCTTGATGCCTGCCGGATGCCTGTCGGCGCTCCGTTCACTTGAAATATTGGCAGTCGGACCTATCGACCTTGCCAGTAGGGCGCGCGCTTTTCCGCAAAGGCGCGCGCTCCTTCCTTGACGTCGTCGCTTTCATACAGGGTTTTGACGGTGGCCAGGCGTTTTTGAGTGACCTGATCGAAGGCCGCTTGGATCGGCAGCTCGCTGGTTTCCCGGATAACCTCCTTGATCGCCGAGAACACCAGCGGTGGACCGGCGGCGAGCAGGGATGCGAGCTCTCTCGCCCGGCTCATCAGCCCGTCCATCGGCAGGACTTCGTTGACCAGGCCCCAATGCTTGGCTTCCTCCGCCGTCATCCATCGTCCGGTGAGAAGCAGGTCCATCGCGACATGATGCGGAATGCGGCGCGGCAGCTTGATCGTCGCGGCGTCGGCGAGCTGGCCGACATTGATCTCCGGCAACGCGAAGCTCGCATGATCGGCTGCCAGGATCAGATCAGCCGAAAGAGCGAGCTCGAAGCCGCCGCCTACCGCCATGCCGTTGACCGCAGCGATCACGGGCTTGTTGAGGCCCGGAAGTTCCTGCAGACCGCCGAAACCACCGACCCCATAATCGCTGTCCGGGGTTTCACCTTCCGCCGCCGCTTTGAGGTCCCAGCCGGCTGAAAAGAATTTTTCGCCAGCCGATGTCACGATGGCGACATGCAGCGAAGGATCGTCGCGAAAACCCGCAAAAATATCCCCCATCTCCCGGCTAGTCGGATTGTCGATGGCATTAGCCTTCGGCCGGTCCAAGGTGACTTCAAGGATCTGACCTTCTTTTCGTACATGGACCGGCATGTTTTTTTCCTTTTGATTGCTGCTGGAGCGTAGTCCAATCAGGCTACGCATGCGCTTGTCAAACACCGCGATCGACAAAGCCGCTTGTTGCTTGGCCAACAGGTGATCGGTGCCCATGGGATGACCAAATTTGCCCGAAGGGTCGACATTCAGCCTTTCCGCACTGCAAATCATGGTGACGACTCCGGTAGGCAAGTTCGGTGAACTCGCCGTTGCCGATAGCCCGCCGACCATGTTTCACGCGGCCCCGCCTGACATTGTGTTTGGCCACCGCAAAAGTAATCAAACCTTCATCTTTCTCCGATAGTCTCCGTTTTCTGGTCCATGGGATCCTGGGAATCTGCCCGCCCGCCAAGAGGAGGGGCCAGGCTCGGATTTCCAGGGTCCCATGGACCAGCTAGCCATTGTCCCACATAGGAATGAAGAAAGGATAAATGCCTGTAGGCCATCTTGGCGCGTCAGCATGATCTGGCTTCGCACGGGGGCTGGATCGTGCGGATCAGAGCGTCAACGGCAACGGCGCCTTGTCCCTTCGGTCGCACGATCAGCGGATTGATGTCCATCTCGACGACTTGCTGGTGATCGGCCGAGAGAAACGCCTGGATGGCGAAGATGGCATCGATTGCGGCCTCGACATCGCCGGCAGGCTTGCCGCGATAGCCGGCGAGAAGGCTGGCGGCTTTCAATCTTGACAGGCTTGATCGAATGCTGGCCCTGGATGCCGGCAGAATAAGGACCTCACTATCATTCACCAGCTCCACCAGGATGCCGCCTGAACCGATCACGAGATGAAGGCCGATCGCCGGATCGATCGACGCGCCGACGATCAGCTCCGCTACGCCGTCTTCGATCTGGCGTTCCACAAGGAGCGCCTTGCCGCGTTCGAGAAGCTCCTTCGCGGCTGATTTGACAGCCTCGGCCGTGCGCAGATCGAGGCGGACGGCCGAGACCTCGGTCTTGTGGGCGAGGCCGAGAACCTTGAGCACGACGGGATAGCCGATGCGATCGGCCGTTTGGACGGCGGCCTCGATCGTTGTAACCCGTTCACCGTCGGGCACGGCGATGCCGGCGTCTTTGAGCTTTGTCTTCGCCGCCTGCTCATCGAGGGTGACGATCGCTCCTTTCCATCGACTGGAATCCGCTGAAACGGGGAGGGCAGGCCGGGACCGGTCCCTGGACTGTCTTGCCGCCGCATCGATTGCCTGCAGTGCGTCGGGAATGCCCTGGAGCGGGGCAATGCCTTGATCGATCAGCTCGCTCGCGATGGTTTCGGTCAGGTTTTCCGGCAGCATGGCTATGACGGCGCCGGTTTTTTTCCTTTGATGCAGCGCATCACGCCAAACGTCGAGGGGTGCTTGCCAAGCCTTGGGATCGGTTCGATCGTCTCTCGGCCAGTCCCAGACAAGCGCCGCGATATCGACATCGGCGGCAAGAACGGCATCGAAGGTTGCCTTTAGCCGATCCGGCCTCCCCCAATCGAAGGTGTGGTAGTCGAACGGATTACTGACCGTGACCAGAGGATGGGTGGTCTTCGCTATCTTTTCCCGAACGATGTCGGAGAAGGGGGGAAATGAGATATTTTTGCCGTCCGCCCCGCTGTCGGCTATCAGCGCTGCTTCACCGCCCGAGCAACTCAGCGACAAGACCCTCCCTCCGGCGAGACGGCCATGAACATGGAGGAGTTTCAACGTTTCCAGGAGCACGGCTGGGGACGTGACCTCACTGATCCCGAGGTAAGCCAAATACGCGCTCATCACGGCACCGTCACCAACCAGCGAGGCCGTGTGGCTGACGGCTTGCTTAGCACCTGCCTCACTTCGCCCGCCGAGCAGCGTGACGATGGGTAGGTCGCGCCCGGCAAGATCCAAGGCGGCGTCCGCGAACCGAGCGGCATCGCCGATGCCTTCGACATAGAGCCCGACCGCCGAGACGCGCGGGTCATCAGCGACGGCGCGCATCACGTCTGCAAGACCGACCGATGCCTGATTGCCGAGACAGATGACATAGGCGATCGGCAGCGCGCGGCGGTTCATGGTGAGGTTGAGAGCGATGT
This sequence comes from Geminicoccaceae bacterium, assembly GCA_965204405.1. Taxonomy (GTDB): domain Bacteria; phylum Pseudomonadota; class Alphaproteobacteria; order Geminicoccales; family Geminicoccaceae; genus JANQPX01. The sequence continues at coordinate 146,894 of CBDBEN010000004.1, read as the reverse complement.
TGCTGGATTGCATGATCAGCGCCACACCGCGTTCCGCTCTGTTGCCGCCATGCTGATCCGGCCAGAGTAGCGCCCCATCCAGATAGTTGATCACCCCATAACAGTTCGGCCCGAGCACCGGCATGGTGCCGGCTGCCTGAACCAGGGCCGCCTGGAGGTGCTTGCCATTCTCGCCGCTCTCTTTGAAGCCCGATGCATAAGCGACCGCACCGCCGGCCCCTGCCTCAGCCAGGTGCCGCACGACATCGACCGTGAGCTCCCGATTGACACCGATAAAACTTGCATCAGGCGCTGCCGGCAGATCATCAATCGAGCGATAGCTGGCCAGCCCCTCGACCTCATCTGCCTTGGGATGCACAGGCCAAACCTCGCCCTTAAATCCCATGCGCCGACAGGCGCGTAAGGCCGCCCTGGCCTCGCGGCCGCCGATGGTGGCGATGGTTGATGGGCGAAGGAGGCGGTCGAGATTCAAGGCTCAGGAGCCAAGCGGGCGAAGGAGGTCACGGGAGATGATGTGGCGCTGGATTTCGCTGGTGCCGTCCCAGATACGCTCGACCCTGGCATCCCGCCAGAATCGCTCCAGCGGCAGATCGCTCATCAGGCCCATGCCGCCATGGATCTGAAGACACTCGTCGGTGACCCGCGCCAGCATTTCGCTCGCATAGAGCTTCGCCTGCGCAATCTGACGGTTGGCGTCCAGCCCCTTGTCGAGGCGCCAGGCGGCGGAGAGTGTGAGCCAGTCCGCTGCATCGATCTCGGTGATCATGTCGGCGAGTTTGAACGACACCCCCTGAAAGCGGCCGATGGTCTGCCCGAACTGTTGTCGGGTTGCCGCCCAGTCCAGACCGAGGTCGAAGCAGCGCCGCGCCCGGCCGACACACATGGTGGCGACCGTGATCCTGGTGGCATAAAGCCACTCATTGGCAACCTCGAATCCCTGGCCTTCCTCCCCCAGAATTTGGGAGGCGGGCAGGCGGCAGTCATCGAAGGTGAGAATACAATTTTCGTAGCCCCGGTGGGAGACCGAGTTGTAGCCCTTCTTGATCTCGAAGCCTGGTGTGCCGCGATCCACCAAAAAGCACGTTATTCTTTTCTTGGTGCCGCGCGGCGTTTGCTCCTCGCCCGTGGCGATGAAGGTGATCACGAAATCGGCAATGTCGGCATGGCTGATGAAATGCTTGGTGCCGTTGATCACCCAGTCACCGCCGTCCTTTCGTGCGGTGGTTTTCATGCCTCTTACATCCGAACCGGCATCCGGCTCGGTCATCGCCAGCGCATCGATCTTGTCGCTGCGGACCGCGGGCAGGAGGTAGCGTTCGCGTTGCTCGTCATTGCAAGCGCAGAGAATATTGGAAGGCCTTCCCCACCAGACCGAAAGCGCCATCGAGGCACGGCCAAGTTCCCGCTCCAAAAGCGCAAAGGTCAGGTTGTCGAGCCCGCCGCCGCCGAATTCGGTGGGAATATTGGGCGCGTAGAACCCGATATCTTTGACTTTGTTCTGAATTTCCCGTCCCAGCTCGCGAGGACAATGTCCGCCCTGCTCGACAGCAGCTTCAAGCGGATAGAACTCGGTTTCGACAAATTGGCGGACGGTGTCGACCACCAGAATTTGCTCTTCGGAAAGACCGAAGTCCATGGCGGACCTCCCTAACTGCTGCTCTGTCTTGTTTCGTGCTCGGCGAGCGTCTGGCCCGCGCCGATGCCTTCGTCGCGCAACGCTTTCAGCACGGCCACCAGATAGGCATCCCGCTGCTGTTCCAGGTCCCGGACGGAGCGCCCGGCGGCCTGCGCCTCGCAGCCTTCGGCCATGCGCCCGATCAGTTCCGGGGTCAGCTCCGGTGCCTTCAGGTGGGTCCAGGGAAGCTGCAATGCCGGGCCGAAATGTTCCAGCATATGGCGCATCCCGCCTTCGCCGCCCGCAAGGTGAAAGGTGAGGCAGGTCCCCATGCCGGCCCAGCGCAAGCCGGGTCCGTAGGCGATTGCACGGTCGATTTCGTCGGTGGTGGCGATGCCGTCCTTCACCATATGCAGGATTTCCCGCCACATCGCTTCCTGCAGCCGGTCCGAGATATAACCCTCGACCTCGCGCCGGACTCTCAGTGGATGCATGCCGATTGATGTGTAAAACGCTTCCGCTTTGTCCAGCACGGCCGGGGCGGTCTGCTCGCCGCCCAGGGTTTCCACCAGCGGGAGGAGATAGACAGGGTTGAACGGATGCCCGATCAGCACCCGCTCCGGCGCGAGGCAATCGCTTTGGATACGCGACGGAAGCAAGCCGGAAGAACTGGAGGCGATTGGAACATCGGGACGCGTATGACGACTGATCTTTGCGAGAAGCCCCCGTTTCAGATCCTCGTTCTCCGGCGCATTCTCCTGCACGAAGTCGGCATGGCTGACGGCATTGGCAAGGTCTGGCTCAAACTGGAGGCTGCCTGGCTTCGTGGGATTGGGGAAAAGGGACGTCAGCGCCGGCCAGGCATTGTCGACGGCTTCTTGTAACCGCCCGGCCGCGTCGGCCGAGGGGTCGGTGGCGATGACGTCGAGGCCGTGGAACATGAACCTAGCGGCCCAGCCGGCACCGATCACGCCGGTTCCCACCAGCGCTACGGTCTTGATATCTTGGAGCATGGTCGATCAGCCGTGTTTGGTGAGGCCGAGCCTGGCGCGGACCTCGTCGGGACCAAGGATGCGGCAGCCCAGGCGTTCCAGGATTTTCCGGGCGCGCTCCACCAGCTGAGCGTTGGAGGCAAAGATTCCTTTGTCCAGGTAGAGATTATCCTCGAGGCCAACCCGAACATTGCCGCCAAGCAGGGCCGCTGCGGCCACGAACGGCATCTGCATGCGTCCGATGGCAAAGCCGCTCCAGATACTGCCAGCCGGCAGTTGATTGACCATGGCCTGCATGGTCTGAATGTCCGCTGGCGCGCCATAGGGAATGCCCATGCAGAGCTGGATCATGGGCGGATCGGCGAGCAGGTCTTCTCTCGCCATCTGATTGACGAACCAGAGATGGCCCGTATCGAACACTTCGAGTTCGGGCTTCACGCCGAGATCCTTGATCGCCGCAGCACCGGCGCGAAGCTGGTCCGGTGTGTTCATCATGACATAATTGCCCTCGCCGAAATTCATCGAGCCGCAATCGAGGGTACAGATTTCCGGGCGAAGCTCCTGCACATGGACCAGCTTTTCGAGAGGGCCGACGAGATCCGTGCCGGTCTCGTCGAAGGGAAGGGGCTTTTCACCTTTGCCGAGGGTGAGATCGCCGCCCATGCCCGCGGTGAGGTTGATGATCACATCGATATCAGCCGAGCGGATCCTCTCAACGACTTCCTGATAGAGAGCGGGATCGCGCGACCCCTTGCCGGTTGCCGGATCCCGCACATGGCAATGAGCGATCGCGGCCCCCGCCTTGGCTGAGGAAATCGCGGCCTCGGCGATTTGCTCCGGCGTCACTGGAACGCCAGAATGGCGTCCAACGGTATCGGCAGCGCCGGTCACGGCTGCGGTGATAAAAACCTCGAAATTCATCGCCGGCTTCCCCCTGTCACACCAAGACGTTTCATTCGATGCTGAAGTTTAGATGATGCCGGCGTTCGCGCAGCGTTCAAAAACGGCAGGGCTTGGCCGAAAATGCGACATTGCGGGGATGGTCCGATGCAAGGCTGTCTCTTGGCGACCCCATCGGTCATACAGAGGCGTGGCGCCCTGATCGCCACCAGGTCAACCCAGCCAGGACCAGTCCGATCGTCACGATCGCCATGCCGAGCCCTTCGCGGACAAGCTCATTGTCCCAGATCACGTCCTTTGTCCACCAGGCTTCGTTGCTCGGCCAGTAGTAGAAAGTGCCAACCACAGCGCCGATCACGCAAAGGGCAAAGAAACCGCGAAGGGCGCCGTTGCTGGTCAAAAGATAAGGCTTGAAAGCGGCAATACCGCACCAGGCCGCCGCGAGCGCATAGATCACGAACCAGACCAGGAAGTCGGGATCATTATACTGGACCAGCGCAAACATGATCAGCACCAGGCCGAAAAGAGCGCTCATGACGCGCATGTCGGGGCCTCCCCGTCTCGACTTTCTTCTGCCTTATCATGCTGGAGGTGTCGATCACTGGCAAGCAGGGCGACTGGGTTTCGCGATCTGAATTTCGACCTTCAAGGCGAGCTTGGATGGGCTGCCGGATGGCCTTCGGGCAGGTCACTTTCATCGATCAAGATCTCTTCGTCGGCCTCTTCACTCATTTCGGTCGCGACCTCGCCATACATCTCACCGGCGACCGGGGTGGTCCTCGCCGGCATCGGAACGTAGCTGCCCTGCTCTTCAGCCGGAAGAGCCGACCTCTGCGTCATCCGATACAGGATAAAGAGGCCGAGGATGGCATGGACTGCGGAAAGCGCCCAGAAAAAGCCTTTCGGACCAAAGAGATCCATGGAGCTCGCCACCAGAGTCGGGCCAAGGAAGGCGCCGATTCCGCCGACCAGGACCAGCGTGCCGCTGGCGGCGATCATCTGCTCCGGCTTCAGATGATCATTGGCATAAGCGAGAGCGACCGAATACATCGGCACCATCATGCCGCCGAACAGGAAGGAGACGGCGAGCAGCATGGTGAAGGAAAACGCGGCAAGGCTCGCCAGGAATGCCAGCCCGGCGGCGGCGAAGGTGACGATGGTCAGGATCAGCCGGCGGTCATAGCGATCGGAGAGGCGCCCTATCGGCCATTGAAACAGGACGCCGCCGATCAGCAGTGTGATCATGAACAGCGAAATTGCCGAGATCGGGAGGCCGAGAAGGCCTGCATAGACTGCACCCATGCTGAAGGCGCCGCCCTGGAGGATGCCGTTCGCGAGGGCGGCGACCACACCTGTGGGCGAGGAACGATAGACTTCCTTGATGCTGATCGGCGCCGGCGCGTCCATGACCGGGCCGCGATTGACCGAGAGAAGCATCGGGATCAGGGCCAGCGAGATGAGAATGGAAACCAGGATAAACAAATCACTCCGGCCCGGATCGCCGGCGTTCAGAAATCCCTGGCCGACGGCCATGCCGCCCATGGAGATGACCATGTAGACCGAAAGGAGTTGGCCGCGGTTCTCATTGGTCGCTTTTTCATTCAACCAGCTCTCCGCCACCACATAAAGACCGGCATAGCAAAGCCCGCTCACCAGCCGCATCATCGCCCAGCTTACCGGATTGACGATAACCGCGTGGATTAGGATCGCGGTCGACGCGAGCGATGCAAGGGCTGCGAAAACACGGACATGACCGACCCGGATGACCATCTTGGGCGAGAGCATGGACCCAGCGAGAAAGCCGAGGTAGAAAGCCGACATCAACAGGCCGGTGACCGTTGTCGGGAAGGCCTCGATCGAGGCTCGGACTCCGAGAAGCGAGCCCTGCAGCCCATTGGCGATCATCAAGAAGGCCATGCCGAGAAACAATGCCCAACTCGAGAGAACGGCAGCGATCATGACGTGTTCCCAGATTGGCCATGGCAATTACCCATGGCGGTGTCTCGCTCCTCGCTACGCCTTCGCCGATCCGTCGGCAATATCAGCGCGCGACATATAGTTGCTGGAATTCGCCCTCTTTCAGTGGCATCGGCCGCACCAAACCAGTAGGTTGTTGCCGTCTATCGGCGGTCTCCTGCCGAAAAGCTGGGTGATGAACGGCATGACGGATTTGGAAACGCCATCGGGAAAAGGAGCAGGGGACGAGAATTTCCCCGTAGGCTCCTGGCTGCTGGCGGCCGCCCATCGTCCTCACGTCATGGCATTTTATCATTTCGTCCGGGCAGCTGACGACATTGCGGACAATCCGAAACTAAGCGGGGAAGAAAAGCTCGAACGCCTTGAGGTTTTCGAGAAGGCCCTTCTCGGCGATCGGACGTTGCTTGCAGCACTGCCGAAAGCCGCCACCCTTCGCCGATCGCTCGAAGCAACCGGATTGAGCAGCCGCCACGCGCTCGATGTGCTTAAGGCGTTCAAGCAGGATGCGGTCAAGACCCGCTATGCCGACTGGGATGAACTGCTCGACTATTGCGCCCATTCCGCTTCGCCGGTCGGCAGGTATCTGCTGGATCTTCATCGCGAGGATCCCGCCCTTTATGACCTTTCCGACCCCCTCTGCGACGCGCTTCAGATCCTGAATCATCTTCAAGATTGTGCCGATGACTTGGCCGAGCTGGACCGCCTTTATCTGCCGGGGGATTTCTTGAAGAAAGCAGGTATCGATCAATCCGCCCTGACAGCGCCGTCGTCGAGTCCTGCCTTGCGCAGCGTCATCGATGCCACGCTCGACGGCACCGATACCCTTCTGCAAAAGGCCGCCGCTTTGCCGGAAGCCCTGCAAAGCCGCCGTCTTGGTGCGGAATCCGCGGTCATTCTGGAGATGGCCGGAAAGCTCTCAAGCTTGCTTAGGCGGCAGGATCCGATTGCCCGGCGGGTCGAGCTCGCCAAGCCGGCCTTTATATTCGCCGCCTTGAAGGGACTTGGCCGTCTGCGCTGGCTGAGGCGCAGGCGTCATGACGCCATGCGGATGCCCGAGGAGACGATCCAATGAGCCGCTCGCCCGCAAGCAGCATGGCCGCCGGACCGGCTTCGGAGCGGCGCGTGCCGTCGGGCACCGATCTGGAGGCCGGCAAATCCCATGTCCAAGGGCTGGTGAAACGATCCGGTACATCATTCTATTGGGGCATGCGGCTTTTGCCGCCGGAAAAGCGCGAAGCGATGTTCGCGATCTATGCCTTTTGCCGCGAGGTGGACGATATCGCCGACGGCAGCGAGCCGAGTGAGGATAAACTCTACGCCCTCGATGCTTGGCGTGTTGAAATCGAGGCCCTCTATCGGCAGCGTCCCAGCCGTGCGACGACGTTTGCACTGTTGGAGCCCGTCGCCCGGTTCGATCTGCCCAAGGATGAGTTCCTGCGCATGATCGATGGCATGGAAATGGACGCGAAAGGGCTGATGATTGCCCCCGGCATGGTGGATCTGGAACGCTATTGCCGTGCCGTCGCGGGCACGGTCGGGCTGCTGTCCATGTCGGTTTTCGGCCAGCGCGGCGGTGATCTCGACCGTGGTGCCCTGGCGCTCGCCGAGGCATTGCAGCTTACCAATATCTTGCGTGACATCCATGAGGACGCCAAGATCCAGCGTTTGTACCTGCCGCGCGAGCTGCTGATGCAATATGGCATCAAACCGAATCCGCCCGCCGACGCGATCCTACACCCGGACATCAAAGGCGTCTGCCGAGCTTTGGCCAGCCGTGCCGAAAAATGTTTCGCGCAGGCGGACCGGCTGCTGGCAAAAGGCGAGCGCGAAAAGCTAAGGCCTGCGCTGATCATGATGCACAGCTACCGCCGGATCCTGGAAAGGCTGAAGCAGCGGGATTGGGCGCGGCTCGACCAGCGGGTGAAGCTGGGTAAGATCGAACGTCTTTGGATCGGTATTCGTCATGGCTGGCTTTGAATCGTCATGACCGTGCACATCGTCGGTGCCGGTCTTGCGGGCTTGGCAGCAGGGGTCCGTCTTGCTTCGAATCGACAAAAAGTCGTCATCTACGAGGCTGCCCCCCAGGCAGGCGGGCGCTGCCGCTCCTATGACGACAAGGTCTTCGGCCGGGTGATCGACAACGGGAATCACCTTCTGCTGAGCGGCAACAGGAGCGCGCTTGGCTATCTGCGATCCATCGGTGCTGAAGACAGCCTTTTGGGGCCTGCCGAAGCCAGGTACCCGTTCTTCGATCTCAAGAGCGGCAAGCGCTGGCGCGTGTGCATCAACCGGGGACGCTTGCCGTTCTGGATCATGAATGCGAACAATCGAGTGCCGGACAGCAGCCTCGGCAGCTATCTGGCGATCGCCAGGCTTGCCATGGCCAATGAGAAAAAGACTGTCGCTCAATGCTTAAGCTCGACCGGCGCTCTTTGGGATCGGTTTTGGGATCCCATGTCAACGGCAGTGCTGAACACGCCGGGCAACATCGGCTCCGCCAAGCTCCTGTGGGCGGCAATGAGGGAGAGCTTCGCCAAGGGAGGAACTGCCTGCACGCCGCTGGTCGCCCGTGAAAGCCTCGCAGCATCCTTCGTCGATCCTGCCCTTGCCTTTTTGATGAAGAACCATGCCGATCTATTCTTCGGCCAGCGCCTGCGCGCGCTTGATATCGACCGGCATGTGAGCAGCCTGCAGTTTCACAGCCTCGCCGTCACTCTTGAGCCAGGTGATCATGTCATCCTGGCAGTGCCGCCCCAGCAGGTTGCCGATCTCTTGCCGGCGGTCCAGGTGCCGAGTGCCAGCCATGCCATCGTCAATGCCCATTTCGAGCTACCCGCACCAACGCGCCTGCCCGGCCGCTCCAAGCTCTTGGGGCTCGTCGGCGGCACGGCGCAATGGCTGTTCCTGCGGGATCAGATTGCCAGCCTGACGGTCAGTGCCGCCGATCTGCTGGCGGATGAGCCGAATGAGGTGATTGCAGAGATTCTCTGGCGCGAGACCGCAAAAGCGCTTGGGCGTTCATCGTCAGCGCCGCCTCCCTTTCGCATCATCAAGGAAAAGCGTGCGACCTTCTCGCAAACGCCTGACCAGGTCGCCAAACGACCGCCCACGGAAACGAGATGGCCCAACCTCCATCTCGCTGGCGATTGGACCGATACCGGCTTGCCTGCCACCATCGAGGGGGCCGTGCGTTCGGGCCATAAAGCTGCCGATGCCGTCATGGCAACCCGGCAAAGCCTGTCCGCTGCATGAGCAAGGCGCCTCTTCGTCCAACCCACGATTCGATCCCGCGCCTGATTCGGCAGATCGCGGTGCCCGCGGGCACCGGCATGGTGTTTCAGACCCTCTTCAACGTGATCGATACCTGGTTTGCGGGGTTGATCTCGACCGAAGCTCTGGCGGCACTTGCGGTCTCATTCCCCGTCTACTTTCTGGTCATTGCCTTGATGATCGGCGTTGGCACCGGTGCGTCCGCCTTGATTGCCAATGCGATCGGCGGCGGCAAGCAAAAGCATGCCTGCCGTCTTTTGGGCCAGGCGCTTCTCTTGGCGTTGATCGCCGGTGGGTTGGTTGCTCTCTACGGGCTGTTCTTCGCCGATCAGCTCTTTCGCCTCGCTGGAGTCGAGGGGGAATCGCTGACACTCGCCAAGACCTACCTCCTGCCAATCCTGTTCGCCTCGTCGTTTTTCATCCTGAACGGTGTGTGCAACGGCCTTCTCAGCGCCCAGGGTGACACACGGCCTTTTCGCAATGCCTTGATATTCGGCGCTTTCCTGAACGTCTTTTTGAACCCGCTCTTCATGTTCGGTCTCGGACCTGTTCCGGGCCTTGGCGTACTCGGTATCGCGCTTTCGACGATCGTGATCCAAGCCTTGCAGTTTGCCTATCTTTGGTCCCGCTGCAGAAGGAGCGATCTGGGCAGGCTGTTTTCGGCGGAGGATCTTGCCCCGGACTCCGGTGTCATGGCCGCATTGCTGCGTCAGGCGCTGCCGGTGACCGGCCAGATGCTGACCACCGGGATAGGCCTGTTCGCGATTACCTATTTCATGGGACGCCATGGGGAAATAGCGATCGCGGCCTATGGCATCGCCCTTAGGATCGAGCAGGTGGCGATGCTGCCCCTGATCGGCCTGAACACGGCAGCTCTTAGTCTGGTGGGGCAAAACTTCGGTGCCGGCAACCTTTCGCGCGTTTCGATCGTCGCTCGAACCGCCCTCGGCTATGGCGTGGTCGGCATGGTGGTTGGTGCCTTGCTGGTCTGGCCCCTTCGCGCCGAGCTGATGGCCCTCTTTACCGATGATCCGGAAGTTGTCCGTTTGGGGAGCGCTTATCTCGGCGTGGCTGTTCTGAACTTCAAAGCCTATGCGCTGCTGATGATCAGCTCGGGCATTCTTCAAGGCATGAAACGGCCGGTCTTTGCCATGCTGATCGGCCTGTTTCGCCATATCTTCGGCCCTCTTGTGGTGCTATGGCTGCTCGACCCGGTGCTCGGCTTCGGATTGCCGGGCATCTATTGGGGTATTTTCGCCGTTGCCTGGATTGGGGCGTTGACCTCGCTTCTCTATGTCCGCTATCGGGTGCGGGACGTCTTGGGCATGCCCGGCTCAACCGGAGCCGGTCCTGCCGAACCATCAACACCGCCGGCAAGGCCGGAACGGAGAGGACTATGAGTGAGCAGCGCGTCATGCAGGCCATTAAACCCGAAGGTGTGGGCGGCCCTGACGTCATCAAGCTTGGCGAGGCGCCGATGCCGGTTCCGGGCGACGGTGATGTTCTGATCAAGATTGCTGCGACCGCCGTCAACCGCGCTGATACACACCAGCGCGAGGGCAATTATCCCCCGCCGCCCGGCGACAGCGAGATCATGGGGCTGGAGGCATCCGGTGTGATCGAGGCCGTCGGCAGTTCGGTCGAGGGATGGGAGGTCGGCGATCGGGTGATGACCCTTTTGGGCGGCGGCGGCTATGCCGCTTATGCCAAAGCGCCCGCCGGCACGCTGATGAGGGTTCCCGACGGGCTGGACATGGTGCAGGCGGCAGCAATCCCCGAAGTGTTCCTGACAGCCTATCTCAACATTTTTCGCGAGGCTGGCCTCAAGCCTTCAGAGACCCTTTTGATGCATGGCGGTGCCTCAGGTGTCGGGACAGCCGCCATCCAGCTTGCCAAAGTGCTGGGTCCTTCGAAGGTTATCGTGACCGTCGGCAGCGAGGATAAGGCCCAGGCCTGCCGCGATCTGGGGGCGGATCATGCGGTCCTCTACAAGAACGAGGATTTTGCCGAGCGGGTTCTGGCCTTGACGGACAAGCGCGGTGCCGATGTCATCCTCGATCATATCGGCGGCGGCTATTTCAAGCAGAATACAGCCTGTCTTGCCGTCTATGGCCGTCTCGTCATTATCGGTCTTCTGGGCGGTGCCAAAGCCGAGCTCAATATCGGCCGCCTCATGGTCAAGCGCCAGCGTGTCATTGGCTCGGTCCTGCGCGCAAGATCCACCGCCGAAAAGACAGCCCTTACCCAAGCTTTCCGTGACCAGGCGCTCGATCACTTCGTCAGCGGCAAGCTCAAGCCCGTGATTCACGAGGTCATGCCGCTTGCCAAGACCGCCGACGCCCATCGGATGATGGAGGCGAATGCCAATACGGGAAAAATCGTGCTCCGGGTCGACGAAACCTTGACATGACAGGTGCCTGCGGCTCGTCGAATTCTACTTCTCTGGAAAACACCTGATTTACTAACCCTCCCGGCTCATGACCTGTTCCATCCCGCTACTCCTCCCGACCACCCCAGTATGGTCGGGATCCTGCAGGTGGTTGGGAGGGTGACCGGGATGGTTCCGTTTGATCTGAAAATGCTCTGGGTCAATCGCCAAAGGCCAACAAACCGGATTTGACTAAGCAGCGTCGCACAGCTTGCCCAGCGGCCAGGGTGCCTGCTTCGTCCAGTCGGCCAGGGCATTCGCGGGGATCGGTTTCGCAATCAGGTAGCCTTGGATCAAATCACAGCCGAGATCTTGCAGTCTGGCCATCTGGTCTTCCGACTCCACACCTTCGGCGACCACGTCGAGGCCAAGATTATGTGCCAGATTAATCGTCGAGCTTACAATGACTTGATCTTGTGCATTGCTGACCATGTTCTCGATGAAGGATTTGTCAATCTTGATCTCGTTCAGAGGCAGCTGACGAAGCAAAGACAGGGAGGAGTATCCGGTTCCGAAGTCATCGATCGACAATCTTAAGCCAAGCTCATGAAGCTTTTTCAGGCTTGTGCTGGCACCATCCGGGTCCAGCATTACTGCGGTTTCCGTCAGCTCTAGCGTAAGTTGGTCCGGGGAGAGTTGGGATTCTCTAATCAAGTCTTCCATAAAGGCCAGGATCTGCTTGGAGTGCAGGCTTCTTGGAGAGAGATTCAAGGCAAGGCTTATGTCAAAATTTGCCTCTCGCCAGATGGTTAGATGTGTGAGCGTCTGCTCCAGTGTCCATTGCGTGAAAGGGATGATATTGCCGCTCTGCTCCGCTTGGGGAACGAACTCCAGGGGGGAGATGGCGCCATGATCGGGATGGTCCCAACGGGTTAGAACCTCGAAAGACCTGATCTTGCCTGTCCGCAAGTCAAGTTTTGGTTGAAAAACCAACGACAACTGCCCGTCGTCGATCGCTCGTCGCAAGCCGCCCGAAAGCACGAGCATGCGTACGGAATTGATATCTTTTGCCGGATCATATCGCTCAATGGCAGTGGTGTTGCGTTTGGCATCGTACATGGCCACATCGGCGCACTGCATAAGCTTGCCTTCGCTATCGGCATCTTCGGGAAAGACGGCAAGGCCGATGCTGACCCCGACCTCCAGCGCAATGCAGCCGGCGATTGAAAATGGTTCGTGAATTGCTTTAACCACGCGATTGGCTATGTCGCTCGTTGAGCGGTCGTTGTTGGAATGAGGCAGCAATATCGCGAATTCATCGCCGCCCAACCGCGCAACCGTATCGCCATCACGCACGCAGCCGATGAGGCGTTTTGCGACATCGACCAGCAACGCATCGCCAACCTGATGACCAAGCGTGTCGTTGATCTCCTTAAATCGGTCAAGATCAAGGATGGCGAGCGTAATAGGCTGATCGGAGCGTTTTGCGGCCCGCAAGGCCTGATCCAGGCGATCCTTGAGAAGCAGACGGTTAGGCAGCCCCGTCAATGTATCATGAAGGGCAAGATGCTTCAGTTTCTCTTCGTACGCCTTTGCAGCGGTTATGTCCCGCAGAATTGCCATCAGCCATTTTTCTTGGCCGATCGAGATCTTGCGAAGAGCAATTTCGACTGAACAGGTTGTCTTGTCCAGGCGGCAAGCCAGTCCTTCCAGACGGTCGCCACATTCCTCCGACCGTGCCGTGTCGGCGTGAATCGACCGTCGAAAAGTACCGAAATCGGGCAGAAGTGTTTTGAGGTGCTTGCCGACGATATCATGGCGAGAGCCTCGGAAAAGCTGACAAGCTGCTTCGTTGGTAATTCTTACGAATCCCTGCTCATCGAAGGCCATGATACCGTCGAAGCTCTGATCGACGATGCTCTTCATCAAGAGATCAAGCTGCTGCAGCTTTGCTCGTTGTTCCTGAGCGATGCTGACAAAGGTTTCCGCTCGACGACTTGCTAGAAGTGAAGCATAGCGCTGCAGCAAGGTTTGGCCATCTGAATGATTCGTGGAGTAGCTTGCCATCTCAACTCTGTTGTCATGCCAATATACGGTGGATGGGCCTATCTTAGGTGATCAGATTGCGCAAAAGCTTAATGAGAGATCGAAAATTTCGGACATAACCAATATCCGGTTTCTTCTCACCCGTCCCATTGTTGTCTGTTGCATAAGCCATTGATGATTCGGGTATTAACTTTGACCTTTGGAGAGATCTCACATGACTTTTGATAGACTTGAGCCTGTCGCTGTCGACGAGATCTCCAGTTGATGTCGATCCGTCGAATTGGCTTGATCAATCTTGAAGAAAGCCATCAGCTCGGTGAGCTTGCCCGCTTGGTCGTTAAGCGCGGATGCTGACGCCGTACTCTCTTTTACCAAGGCGGCGTTCTGCTGGGTCATGTTCTCCATATTAGTCACTGAGTTGTTGATTCCCTGGACGCCGGAAGCCTGTTCCTGCGAGGCACTGGAGATCTTTCTGACGATCGAGGCAACCTTGCGAATCGAGCCGACAATATCGCCCAGAGACTCGCCAGCCTGGTTGACCAGCCGGACGCCTTCCTCGACCTGCCCATTACTATTCTGGATGAGTGTATTGATATCTGAGGCTGCCTGTGCCGAACGTTGGGCAAGCTGGCGAACCTCTTGAGCAACGACCGCAAAGCCCTTTCCGGTCTCGCCAGCCCGCGCTGCTTCGACACTGGCATTGAGAGCCAGCAGGTTGGTCTGAAACGCGATCTCATCAATAACGCTGATGATATCAGTGATTTTTTTGGCTGATCCCTCGATGCCGCTCATCGCCATGACGGCCTGCTTGACGATGTCGCCACCCGCATCGGCAGTCTTATTCGCCGATGCGGCAAGTTGGTCAGCGCTTCTCGCGTTCTCCGCATTCTGCTGAACCGTTGCGGCCATCTGCTCCGTCGATGCCGCCGTTTCCTGGAGGTTGGTGGCCGCCTGGTTCGTGCGGTTGGAGAGATCGGCAGTACCGCTGCTGATCTCGGCCGCTGCATCGCCAACCGCTCGGGTGGCACCTTGGATCTGAGAAACGATCTCGGCGAGCTGGTCAGCCGTCTGGTTGGCATTGTCCTTCAGTTCGCCAAGGGTTCCTTGGTACTCGGCAGTGATGCGCTGCGTGAGGTTGCCCTTCGCAAGGGAGGCCAGCATGCTGCCGAGATCTTGTGTTGCTCCTTCAACGAGCCCGGTGACGTGGTTTATGCCGCCCGCCAAATCGGCCATTGTGCCCCGTATTCCCGCCGTCTCCACACGTTTGGTGAAGTCACCGGCACCGGCCGCTTCGACAACCTCGTCAATTGCTTGCCGCAGCTTTCGCTCATCGGTCTCATCTTGCCATTGCAGCACCGAGCCCAGTCGTTTGCCATCGGCACCGATGACGGGATTGGCGATAAAGGAGAGGTCGCGGCCTCCGAGATTCATCGATTCATGATGCGACTCGTCCAAATGTTCCAGCACATCCCGGATGGCTTCCGGCTGCTTGTGGACGAACTCTACGCTTGCACCCATCAGCCTATCTGTCGCGAATGCAGGAATCTCGCGCTTGATGTCGCTTTCGGCATCTGACAGCATCTTGTTCAGGCGGGCATTGACATAGATGATTTTCTGATCCGCATCGGTAACCATGACCGATGCGTCAGCGCTGTCCAAGGCCAGCCGGATGCGAGTTGCCTCGACGGCTCGCTCGTGGATCACGTTGAGCGAGCGCGCAAGTTCGCCAAGCTCATCATTACGGGTGGTTCCCGGCACATCGACATGCCGCCCCTGGGCCAGCTGACCGACGCTTTTGGTCATGGCGCGAAGCGGGTTGATGATCCTCGGACCAACATAGGCAAAAACGACGGCGGCAGCGATCATCAAGGCCGCAGCGGACAAGCCCACTAGAATCCAGCGTCCTGTCGTGATCGCCTGCTGGACGGATTCGCTCCTCACCAGAACGTCGGCATAAGTCGAGCCAACCAGTTCGTCGACGGCTTCGGTCAAGATGGAAGCCAGGTCTCCCGTCAGTTCGACGCTCGATTGCTGCTTTTCCAATAGATCCAGCTCAATCAGGCGCAAGGCGGACATCGACTGAGGGCCGTCGGTTCGCATCAGCATCGGTTGCAGGAGCTGATCAAGCTCGGCGCTTGTGTCCTTGGAGACCTCAAGCATGTCCCGATAGTCCAAAAGGCGGGCGATTGCCGCATCGATCTGTTCGTCAATAACCACCAGCCGATCGGCATTCTGCTCCGCCGACACTTGACGAAGAAGTCCAGCCAGCCAGTTGGCTTCCGCTGCCATCCCGAGATAGCCGTTCATTGTCGCGACAGACTGGTCGACCAGGCTGTTGATGGTATTCGAACCATCCTCGACCGCTGATTCACTCAGGATGATGATGTCAAAGCTAGCTTCATCGATCATGCCTTCCAAAACGACAAGCACGGCCTCGCGAGGCTCGTAAATCTTTTTTGTCCAGGCCGCTACATCCGTGCCGAGATTCCGTTCTGTTGAGGCGGCCGAGTTCTCGAACCAAGTACGGCGTTTTGTAAAGATGCCTTCCGGACCTTCACCCAGGTTGATCAAGGCCGCCAACGGTTCTTGGAGTGCTGCAACGTTGTTTTGCCCGCTCAATTGAGCAAGCTGCTCGTCAATGGATGCCTTTGTTGCAACGAAGCGGTCGGCAGCTTCTTCCAGAACGCCTCTATTCGGCGCGACGATGGCCTCGATCAGAATACCGGCCATCAGATTGATTTCGGCTTTCATGGTTAGTGCAGATTGCAGCCCGCCGACCCCATCGGTCATGAGCGTCTCGATTTGGCTGCCGAGACTGGAAGTGGTCTCCTCACTTTGTATGACGAGATCGAACTTCGCGTCATCGATTTTGGGGATCAGCCAAGCAATGAGCTCATCGTGGTTTCTGTCGATCTCTTCGATGGCTTCCCGCATCTGCGCGGCCATTGCCAGCCGTTTGCCGACCCGCTGGTCTAAATTTCCGAGCGCTCCGAAAAGGTCACCGGTAAGGGTGGTCAACGTCTCGATCTGGTCGGCGGCCGATTCCGAGGCGGCTAGTCCCTCGATAAGCCAATCCATGTCTTCTCGGTGGGAAGCGATCTGGGGTGCCATTTCGGCATGGTCATCCACATCGGACGAGGCGGCAATCGTGGAGGCAAGGTTGGTCAGCGCGGAGCCTTCCTCGACCAATTGGAGAGCCGCAGCCATGGCCGGGACGCTGTCTTCGGTCATTTTGAGAGAGGCGGTTTCGATTCGGTCGTAGGAAAAAAAGCCGATGATACTGGCGAGGATGGTTGTCATAGCAACCACGCCGAAGGACAGCATCAGCCTGCCTCTGATGCCCATGTTCCTGTTATTGGATTTGGACGGATTGGACGTCGAAGAAGCGATTGACACCAATGTCCTCCGGTGTAGCAAATAGCGTAGCGGTTTCACGATCATCGATCACTGTCCCGACGGTCGTCGACCGCCGGGACAGGGGCGATCAGCTCGTCGGGCTTAGACGATCGACGGCGCGAAACGTGCCGTCGGGTTGAATGACGGTCAAAAAGACATCATCAGAGCCTTGATTGTCGTCCGGTCCGAAGGAAAGGCCGATACCGCCGAGATCGAAGCTGCCCATGGAGGCAACGGTCTTCAGGAAATCTTTGCGGGTGAAGCTGCCGCCCATCTTTTCGAGGGCGTTGATCGTCAGCTGGCCGACCAGGTAGCCTTCAAGCGACACGAAGTCCGGCTCGGCATTCGGATCGATCGCCTGAATGGCCGCTTGGTATTGGGCGACCACCGGCAGAGCTTTGTCTCCGGGGAAGGGCACGACCTGCGTGACCACGACGCCGGCTCCCTTGTCACCGAGCTCTTTTGCAAGCGCCTTCGATCCGACGAAGGAGATGTTGACGAAGGTAGCGTCGACGCCGGTCTTTTTGGCGAGCTTGATAAACGCTGCGATCGGCTTGTAGGCACCGACCATCACGACTGAGTCGGGCTTGGCTTTGCGGATCTTGAGGACTGCGGACTTAACAGCCGTCGTGTTGCGCTTGTAGGTCGCCTCGCTGACCAGCGAAAGACCTCTCTTCTCCATCGCCTTTTGTACCCCGGCAAGACCTACACGGCCGAAGCTGTCGTCTTGATAGAGGATGGCGATACGCTTGTGACCGAGGTCCTCGGTCAAGTGCTTGATCCAGGCCTCGGTTTCCTGGCCATAGGTTGCCCGGAAGTTGACGATATTGCCGAGGCTGGTGTCGCGCAGGAAGCCAGCGCCGGTGAACGGGCCGATGAACGGAACCTTGGCTTCCGTGGCGATCGGTTGCGTAGCTTTGGATGTCGGGGTGCCGACGGCGCCGATCAGGGCGAAAACCTGATCCTGCTCGATCAGCTTGCGGGTGTTGTCGATAGCGCGTTTGGGCTCATAGCCGTCGTCGTAGCTCTTGAGCTCGAGTTTTCGGCCGGCGACGCCGCCTTTGCGATTTGCTTCTTCGAAGGCAGCCAGAATGCCGGCCTGCATGCCTTTGCCAAGTGCGGATGCCGGGCCGCCAAGCGCTGCAGACTGACCGAAGGAAATCGCCTTGTCAGTGACGCCGGGCTCCGCCATCGAGACGCCGCCCGCGACACATGTGAGCAGAGCTGCGAGAGGCAGCGCCGCTTGTTGCAATTTTCGAAACATGGATCACCCCATTTTTTAACCTGCAAGCGTTTGATCTACACATCATTCCCTTAGGAACGGTTAACGCCTGGGTTAATTGACATCTGGGGTGACTGACACCTTTTGGGGTTTGCTGGTGCAGCCTGCCCGGTTCGGAAAAATGTTCAGGTCGTCTGTAGCGGTCAGTCGGGGAAAACCTGGTTCACAAGATCCCGGCCGTTCTTGAGGCGTTCAATGTTGTCGGCAATGACCGCAAAACGGCGTCCTATGAGCCCTTCGGTCCAGCCTGAGCAATGGGGGGTCATGATGACATTGTCGAACTGTTCGAAGGGATGCCGGCTGGGTTTAACGTTTTGGTCATCGGCCGTGGGATAGTGATACCAGGTATCGAGGACGGCGCCGCCGATTTTCTCCGATTTCAGGGCATCGAACAGGACGTCCTCATCGACGATCAAACCGCGTGCAACGTTGATCAGAACCGCATGGGGCTTCATCGCGCTCAGATAGCGCTTGCCGAGGAGCCCTCGGGTTTCAGCGTTCAGCGGACAGGCAACGAGGACAAAATCCGAGGCTTCGACAAGGGCTTCGGTCAAGCCGAGGCCACCCAGCCAATCCGGTTCCGGATCAAAGGCGCGGGGTGTTCTCGTCACCGCCATGACCCGCATGCCGAAGGCTTTCGCTCGCGCGGCTACGGCCCGTCCGATCGTACCGTAGCCGATGCATCCCAGTGTTTTGCCGGCAAGCTCCGGGCGAAACGCGCCGAAAAGCTGCGGCGTGTCCTGCCAGTCACCACGCTTGAAACGCTCGCTGCGCCCGCTCAAGCCCACCGTGAAGTGCAGCATCGCCGACATGACATACTCGCTGATACCTATATCGTGCTCGTATGCATTGCAGACCCGGCATCCCTTGGGAACCGTTGAAAACTCGATGAGTTCCAGCCCGGATGCCGGCAGATGGATCAGTTCGAGCTTAGGCGTGTCTGGCAGCTTCCTTGCATCGAAATCGACCGTGACCAGCACCGCTGCCTCGGCAAATTTTTCGGCACGCTCCGCATCACTTTCGTCACCGGTAATCTCCACGACGCCGACATCGCCGCCGTCATATTGCCGGATGAGATCGAGACCGCGTCTCGCCACGGGGCCGTTCAACAGGATCGTCATTGGGGTCTCTCTGGTCCTAGTGGAATGTCCACAGCATTTAATTTCCACCGCCATCGCTAAGATTGGCAATCTGCGTCCAAGTTTCACGGTCCCCGGTCGGGTTCCTGTGCTGAAGCCGTATCGCCAGGCCGTCCGTGGAGCAACTACAGGTTATGGCTATCATGCCGAAATGGGAAGCGCATAGCGTTCCACCGCCGGATCGGGAGCCACACCGAGCCCGGGAGCATCGGACAGCACGAAGCATCCATCCACGAGAGCAGGGTAGGGCATTGCCAAGCCCTCACGCAGGGGATTGTTGTTACAGTCGACCTCGAGGCTGCCATCGCCGCCGGCTGCCGCCAGCAAATGTGCGGAGGCCAAAAGACCAACCCCGCCGCCGAGGTAGTGCGGGCAATAGCGCGCGCCTCCCGCCTGGATGCGTTTTGCGAGGGGAAGGCCTTTGGAGAAGCCGCCCCATTTGGCAAGATCCGGCTGAATGACCGCAAAAATACCGGCCTCGATCACCTCATCGAAAGCGGCATCGCCCCGGATGTTCTCGCCGCCGGCAAGGGGTACCGGGGAGGCTGCTGCCAATGTCTTCCAATCACCCAGCGGGCTATCGGCGGGCAGGGGCTCCTCCAGCCAGGATGGCCTATAGGGCGCAAGAAGTTCGCTCATCGCGATCGCCTCATCGAGGTCGAATGCCTGATTGGCGTCCACCATGATTGATGCGTCGTCACCTAGCTCTTCGCGCAGCGCCTTCAAGTTCGAAAGATCGCGCTCACGGCCAAAGCCGATCTTCAGCTTGAACGCCCGATAGCCTAAATCCGCAGCCTTTTTCGCCTGGGCCAGCGTGCCCTCCGGGTTGATGCCGCTTGCATAAGCTGGCATGCGGCCGTTCCCATCGCCGGCAAGCAGGCGCCAAAGCGGCAGGTTTTTCCGCCGTGCTGCCAGGTCCCAAAGGGCTGTGTCGATTCCGGCGATCACCTGGGCGATCGGCCCCGGCTCTCCCGACTGAATGGCGAGGGTTCGAAGTCGATCGCTCATAAAGTCGAAGGCTTGGACTGGCGATGCCCAGGTCCGCTCCATGATCAGCGGGACCAGCGAGCTTAAGGCCAGACGGGCGCGGTGCTCGGCGCCGCATTGGGGGAAATTCGACCAGATTTCGCCATAGCCGACCGTGCCATCCTGCCCGGTCGCCTTGACGATCGCCGCCGGCCTGTCGGTCATGATGCCGAACGCGGTGCGTACCGGTTGCTCGATCGGCGCCCGGTAGACCGTGACGTCCATCTTGGCAAGGGTAACCGGTTCAGGTTTCAATGTTGCCGAAATCCATCTCGAAAAGGCGTCGCTTGATCGCCAACTCCTTCAGTAATGCGCGCGTTTGGGGGCTTGAGGCAAGGCCCTGATCAAGACGCCGGTGGCAGGCTGCGCTAGGGTGCTCTCGATTTTGGCCGCCGGGCCTCATCGCATTTCGGACAAACATTGAGGATCCTACTTGTCACGCCCCTTCTCATTCTTCACCGACAATGCCTATCTGATCCTCTTGGTCACGATGATATTTTGGGGCGGCAATGCGGTTGCCGGCAGGTTCGCGGTGGGCGAAGTCTCACCGCTGCTGCTCACCTGCCTTCGCTGGATCCTTGGTGCCGGTATTTTGCTGGTCATTGCCAGGCGGCAGCTTATCAGGGACAGGGCCACGATCCTAAAGCACCTTCCCTACATCATGTTCATGGGGGCCACCGGCTTTGCCGCCTTCAACGGCCTGCTCTACACAGCCCTGACCCACACCACCGCCATCAACTCGACTATCGTTCAGGCGGGCATTCCGATGTTCATCTTTGCCCTGAACTTCCTGATTTTCCGAACCCAGGTGCGATCGGCCCAGATCATCGGCTATTCGGTCACGCTGCTCGGGGTATTGGTGGCGGCGGGCCGGGGTGATCTGCAGCAGCTTGCCGCTTTGGATGTCAATCGCGGCGATATGATCATGGTGCTGGCAGGCCTCGTCTACGCCACCTACTCATCGGTCCTTCACGCGAAGCCGGCGCTTCACTGGCTGAGCTTCCTGACCATGCTGAGCGTGACTGCGGCGGTTTTTTCGATACCGCTTGCGGTTTATGAAGCGACCACACCCGATCTGATCTGGCCGACGACCTGGAAAAGCTGGGGCGTCATTCTCTACACCACGATCTTTCCTTCGGTTATCGGCCAGGCGCTGTTTATCCGCGGCATCGAACTGATCGGGGGCAATGCGGCGGGGCTTTTCGTCAATCTCGTACCAATTTTCGGTGCTTTTCTGGCTGTGCTGCTGCTGGGCGAATCCTTCCAAATCTACCATGCTGTCGCACTTGCCCTGGTTCTCGGCGGCATCATGTTCGCGCAAAGGGCCAAGGCGCCTCCTCGGGGATAGCCTTGACATAGCCATGCCGTGGCTATCGTCGACCGTCACCTCATTGCAACACTTGGTGGTGATAAAGATCGCATTTGGAAACAACTTTAGAGAGATTTGCCCTTGGTGCTGTTAGTTGAGAAGAAGAATCGAGATTCGCAAGCTCAGAGGGATTTGAAGAATGCTCCGTGTTGCTTCGATTGCTTTCCTGTCGATGGTGCTGCTGACATGGTCGCCGGCTCAAGCCGAGATGAGGGTGGGAGGCGGCATCCACTATTGGACCGCGCTCGACGACATCGAAGTCGACAATATCGATATCGACGATAGTGGGGCATCCTTCCTGGGCTCGCTTCAATGGGTACCCGGCGGACCGGTTTCATTCGAGGCGAACGTCGAATATTTCACCGACGGTTTCGGTGGCGGCAATGCCGGCGCGGTCGCGCCCCAGGCCTTCGTTCTGGTCGGCGGCGGCATCTATGGCGGGCTAGGGATCGGCGTGACCTACAACGACGAGCTTGAAGGCGACAACTGGTCCGATCCTTTTTATACAGCGCGTGTCGGCATCGATATCGAGGTCCTGCCGAGAATCCATCTCGATATCCACGGCAACTATATCTTCAATGCGTTCAGCGACATTGATGGTGCCGATGAAGACTCGATCACGCTTGGCGCCATCGGCCGAATCGCTCTCTGGTAACAGAGAACCTCCGTCAGTCCGGGCGGCGGGCGGCAAACATGAAGTTCTGAGCGATGGGCCTTGCGCATTGCGCAAGGGTGCGGTCGATGGCGTTGAACGACCGGTTCACCAGCGCTTTGCTGCTGAGCGTTTTCAAGCGCGGGTGGTTCCAGCTGTTGCGCGGGAGAAAGCCGTGTGTTCTGGCCTTGACCAGCTTGAGCCCGGCTCCCTGCATAAGCCGCCCTACATCATCTCTGGTATAGCGAAAGAGATGGGCGTGCTTGTCGGGTCGCGTCTGACGCACCAGGAATTCGATCCAGCTATATTTTTTGGGCAGCATGCCGCAGACGAAATGACCGCCCGGTCGCAGAACGCGAACGATCTCCCGAAGACTCGCCTCTTCGGAGCCTCCGGTTTCGCGGACATGCTCCAGAACGCCGATCGAAAAGACCAGATCAAAGCTTTCATCGGGAAAGGGCAGATGAACCGGGTTGTCCAGATCGCCCCCAGCCATGGCGTAATGGTCGGAAAACCGCTCGCTTAGATAACCCGAAAGTGCATTGCCCTCCGGCTCAAGGCTGAACCCTTGAACCTGAAGGTTCCGGCGCAGGAGAAAATAGGAAAAATGGCCGTTGCCGCAGCCCCAATCCAAGGCCTTCAGGCCAGGCTTGGCAAAGCGGCTGGCAAGCCGGTAAATCGGCAGATATTGCGACCCGGTCACCAGGTTTCCGAACTGCAGGGGCCGAACATCGGCAGGCAACTGGGTCAGCTCGCGGACGATATCGCTGTTGCTTGTCATGGAGCGGGGCCGCTTCTCTTGAACCGATCATTGCCGAGGGATTGATAGTCCCGATTGAACCAGCCACGCAACCATTCATAGAAGGACGGTGGCGCCATGCGGTGCAGCAGGCGCTGCGCTAGGCCTTTGACCACGCGGTAGCCGAAAAGCAGCCACGCCTTGGCAGCCCGCTGGCCATGGCTTATCGCGATGTCGCGGACCTCCGAGAGTCCCTTGACGAACTGTATGTCGGAGGTGCCGGCAAGGGTCATATGGCCGAGGACAGACCTTGCATAGGCACCTCGATGCCCGGCCCGATGCGCGCGTAGCACCCAGTCATAATCCATTGCCACCCGGTAGCGCGGATCGAACCCGCCGATGTCGTCGAACAGTTCCCGCCTGGCCAGCATGGTTGGATGATTGAGAGCCGGCATCAGGCTCGCGATTTTTTGCTCATAGCGAGGGTCGCCTTGGATGACATGCAGTGCTTCGCCATCGGGCGCATGGTAGAGCAGATCACCGAAGGCGAAGCTCGCCTCGCTGGTACTCAGCGTGCGAACCGCTTCCTCGATCTGATCCGGTGATAGCCAGTCATCGGCGTTCAATAAACCGATATAATCACCCTTCGCCGCGGCGATGCCTTTGTTGAAGGCATCGCTGATCCCCTCATCGGGCTCGCTCACCCAATAAGCGATGCGCTTGCTGTGTTTTTCGATGAGATCGAGGCTGCCGTCGGTGGACCCGCCGTCGATCACGATATAGTCGATCGACGGGTAGGTCTGCGCGAACACGCTCTCAAATGTGCGCGAGAGAGCATCGCCGCCATTCAGGACGATGGTGATCAGACTGACCAGGGGGGTGTCCTTACGTTCGCTCAAGGGGAATGTCCACCTCATCGTCAACGCTGCGCGGCCGGCTTAACATGGCGAATGGCAAACGTCGACCGGCGGCAGTTTCCAACGCTGCCGCCGGTGCGGCGCCGGCCTTTCGAGAAAGGCTTTAGCTGTCATCCTCGTCATCGTCATGATCATCGTGATGACCACGGCCCCAGCCGCGATGCCTCATGCGCATCTCCTCGGAAGTCAGTTCGCCGTCATCGTTGCGATCGAGATGGCTGACGATGCGGTTCACCGGTTTTTGGATTTCATCCGGGGTGATGACGGCATCGCCGTTGGCATCCAGGAACTGAAAGCCGTCGACGATCTTCGGCCGCATGACCTCAACGAGCAGGGGCTGGAACTCTTCGAGGTCGAGATTGCCGTCGCCATTGAGATCGGCCTTGGCAACGCGCCTTTGAAGCCCGCCGTCGATCTCGTCCCTGGTCAGTTTCTGGTTGGCATCGGTGTCGAATTGCTCGATGAGCGCTGCGCCGCCGCCAAAGGGGCCGTGGCCTTTATGAAAGCCGTGAAATCCGCCGCGCGCCATGCCGGTGCCGACGATTGCCACACCGCCGATGACGGCGATACCGGTAACGATAGCAATCTTGGTATGGGTCTTCATGATCTATCCTCACTGATCGATTGTCGATGGCGCTATAAGATCAGCAAGATGTCACCAGACTATGCCGACAAAGCCGCTATTTTGTCGAGATTCGTGACGATGCCGGATGCTGACACAATTTGTTACAATCGTTCGGTAACGGCTTCAAAGATCGATGTAATTCGTCCGTAGAACTTAAGTGATCGTCAACATCTGTTCGCTGCGGATCTCGAAAGGCTCAAGCCGACGTGCTTCGTCATGACCGAGATGCGAAGGGGTTCTGTGGCTATTGCGGCGGCCTCGTATGCTCCATCCAATAATGGGTGTTTCCGAACATACCGATATCTCTGAAGCCGTGGCGTTCATATAAGGCCTTGGCACGGTTTTCGATCAACACCCGGAGGCGAAGAGGCAAGTCGGATTGTGCGGCTTCGTTCATCACCTTCATCAGCAATTTCGTGCCGATGCCTCGGTTCTGATATGGTGGAGAAATCTGTATCTCCCGCAGCCAGAGATGATCCGGCTCCTTGGTGACCCAGATCGCGCCTACTCTTTGGCCGGCATGTTCGACGATCTGATAGTTTTGGACCGCCCACTTTTCTTCGAAGACCCTGTCTTGGAAGGCATCGTTCCAGGTGCCGAACTGCTTGACCACAATCGGCTCATACACCTCCCTGTTGAGAGTCCTTAGGAAAGATTTGTCTTGTTCACCGGCACGAGTGCATCGGATCAAGATTAGCTGTTCCCTTCAAGAGCCTGACAATACGGGCGGAACAGGGCCGCCCGAGACCTCGTCTTGCAGTTCGTCTCCCGCGAGCATTGGGGAAAACACGCTCAAGAGATGCATGTCGGTTCGGGCACGCACTCGATGGCGATCTTTGGGGCCTACATTATAGGCCATGCCGGGGCCGAGTTCCCAAGTCTGGCCGGTGGAGACATCCGTCACCTCGCCGGCGCCGGAAATGATGTGGTTCGCTTGCCGGCGATTCTTGTGCGAGAGGGTGGTTTCGGCACCTGCCTGAAGATGTATGTCCGAGACCCCGAAGCCGACATCGTCCGTCTCGGTCAGCATGGGGATCATGCGCGTCTGGCCATCGTCCGTCACCATCTGGCCGCCAGCCTGCCGCATCTCGTCCGCATGTTTGACGAACATCCGCCGCGCGGTTTTCTCGATGGGACCGCTTGCCTCATAAGAGCCGTCTTTGTCGAAGCGCTCATCACCTGTAAGCGGCGGGCAGAAGATGCTGATGTGACACTCGTCCTCCGTCAGGTGCAATCGATGCCGGTCATTGGGTCCGACGACGTAGAGGACGCCAGCTTCAAGCGGCCACCTCTCTTCGCTCGTCAGATCGATGACCTCGCCTTTGCCGGAGATAATGTAATTGGCCTCCCAGTGATGCTTTAGCCATACGACCAAATTCGTGCCTTTCTTCACTTTGTTCTCATTGTAAGAAAAGCCCATGCTGTCACTGGCAGTAAGAAAGCGTGCCGACCGGAAAGATTCGTCGGCTGGGAACTTGATGCGCCCGCGCTTTTCGAGATCGTCGAGCGTGCGAACAAACATGGCGAACCTTCCTTCTTGCGGCTGACAGGGCCGTGGCGTTCGAAGCTGTCGGCAGCTGCAGCTATTCTAGTGGTATGTTCGGTACGAATGATTCCCGGAGCTTTTCCAAGCAAAGCCCGCATACCCTCGGGTTTCTTGGCACATTCTTCGAAGGCGGTGGGAATCAAATGAATTGGACATACCACTAGCTCCGCCGGCTTGATGCTGTGCCTGACCCGTTTTGATCGATGTGGCCATCGGCTATACTGCTTCGCAACAAAAATCATCGGCAAGCGACAGATGGGGTAGGCGGCATGAGGCAGGAATTCTTGCTGATCTCCGGCGTTGCCAGGAGAGATCGGCATGAGGTTACGGCGGATATCAACGACGCGATTTCAGCCGTTGGCGGATGGGTGATAGACCACACGCTTTTCTCAAACATTGCCATCACTATCCAATGTTCATTGCCGTCATTGCGGCTCCATGAATTTCAGCGCCGTGTCGCCGAGGCAGGTGTCAAGCTGGACGATGACAGCACCGCCAAGATTCAGGCGATGGTTGAGAAAAGCCTGCCGAAGCCGTCCGACACAACTGCATCCTTGAATGTCACTTTCATCCACGACGAGCCGGATTTACGACGGGAGATCCCGGCGGTTCCAGGCTAGAGCATTTCCGGTTGAGGTTACGCGGTGCCAGCCCTCTCCCCCGCCCAACCGCCCCAACGTACCGACCATATCGGGTGGTTGGGCGGGGGAGAGGGCTGGAGATGACTTCACAAGATCGAAAAGCGTTCTAGAGCACTTCCGCGACAGATTGAATCATCCCTGTCTTTCAGGATGTTACGTTCAGGTGTGATGTGATTCTTTTCCAGCAAACAGAGTTGGGAGGGATCATGCCGCGAGCTTACTCGTTAGATTTACGCGAACGCCTGATCGATGCTGTCGAAGCGGGCAGCTCGGCCCGAGCCGCAGCCCGTCGGCTTCAGGTGAGTGCCTCGACGGCGGTCAAATGGGTGCAGCGCAAGCGCGAGACCGGTAGCGTCGAGGCGAAGCCGATGCATGGTCATCCGCCGGCCAAGCTTTTGCCGCACAAAGATCGTCTTCTGCGGCTGGTGGCCGACGAACCGGATCTGACGCTCAAGCAGATTGGCGAACGCTTGGCGGCAGACGGCATCCATGTCAGCAAGAGCTGCCTTCACACCTTTTTGTGGCGCAACCGCATCCGTTTAAAAAAAGACCGCGCACGCCGCGGAACAGAATCGTCCGGACGTCAGGAGACGGCGTGAGGCCTGGCGACGCGTTCAGCCGTGGATCGACCCGGATCAGCTGGTGTTTCTCGATGAAACCGGCTTCACCACGAAGATGACGAGGCTTTATGGTCGCTGTCCGATCGGCGAGCGGCTGGTCAGCCCGGTTCCTCATGGACACTGGAAAACGCTCACCTTCATCGCTGCGCTGCGGGTCGATCGGATTGATGCGCCTTGGGTAATCGATGGTCCTATGGATGGCGCGGCGTTCCTCACCTATCTTCGGCACTGCCTGGCGCCGACGCTGAAACACGGTGATATCGTGGTCATGGACAATTTGCCTGCCCACAAGGTGGCCGGCGTCCGCCACATTCTCGAGAGAGCCGGCACCCAGCTCTGCTATCTGCCGCCCTACTCACCGGATCTCAATCCGATCGAAAACGCGTTCGCAAAACTCAAAACCCTGATCCGAAGCGCCGGAGAGCGCACCATCAAAGGCCTGCAGAAACAGATCGGCAAAGCGCTCGACGCCTTCTCCAAAACCGAGTGTGCAAACTACTTCAAGCATGCCGGCTATGCGTAAACCTGACCAGGAAAGGCTCTAGCCGCCGAAAATGCTTTTTAACAGCGACGTTGTTCGCGCCGCCGGATCGGTCCGAATGGCAGCCTCTTCCTCTGCCAAATAGCCGAAGATGGCTTTCTTGGCGTAGCTGACGACATGGTCGGAAAGATCGACATCGAGCTTGTCGGCAAAGGGAATTGACTGATATTGGCCGACCACGCTCTCGAGTGCCTGCACTGCGCCGGCGTCCGCCAGCGCTTGATCGACGATGGGGTACATTTGCTCCGCCAGCTGACCGCCGGTTTTGCCTTCCAGGTAACGTGTGGCTGAATCCTCCGGTCCGCTCAAAATGCCAGCAGCATCCTGAAAAGTGAGCCCCCTGATGGCATCGACAACAAGATCCCGGGCCACCGGTGTCGCTTGCTCGGCGGCGCGATTCATGCGCACCTCGAGATCGTCGACCATGCCCGACATGCCCGCCAGTTTCAGGGCCGACTGGACCTTACCAAGAACGCTTGGCAGTGGGATCCTGACGTTGGGATCATCGAGAAAGCCGCCCTGACTGCCCAGCTGTTCCACGACACGATCAGTACCGATGACGAGTGCCTCGGTCAGTCCTGCGGCAATATCGGCGGCGCGGGCTGATCCCGCCGGCAACAGGCCAATGAATACAAGCAGCAGCAGGTATCGACGCATCATAAATCTCCCGGACGGCTCAATGTGTTTGATAGCGGCAGGCTGCGCCAATGGAGCCATCGGGTCAAGCAGCCTGCCGGTCGGCGATAGGGTTGGGTTTATTGAGACAGCTCATGCCCGCATTGGATCCGGCCAGTCAAGCATCGGACCGACCCTTGCCAGAGCGTGCAGGCGATGCCTTTAATCGACTTGATGATGGGCAGGGCCACGGACATTAGCATTTCGTGGGTCATGGTGTATGTGGTTGGCTCTGCTGCTCTTTTTTCGCTGGCTATGTTAAAGTCTTCCGTGATGAGTCAGGCTATCGCAAGGGGGTAGCTCTTATGACTAACGTTCCAGACACGTGCCGCACGGGCCACTTGCTGGTGCTTGCCTCGCCATGGTGAATGCCGGGCTCTCCGATCGTCCTTCCCATGCCTGGCCGCTGATCGCAGCCGCGCTGTTCTTGGGGCTCGGCCTCGTGGCGGCCGGCTGGTTCGTCGGCGAAGGATTTCGTGATGGAAGGACTGCTGATCGCTACATCACGGTGAAAGGGCTGGCGGAGAGCTTCGTGGAGGCCGATCTCGCCATCTGGCCCTTGCGGGTGACGGCAACCGGTGGTGATCTCGAACAAGTTCAGAACAAGATCGACAGCGATGTCGACGGCGTGCGAGCCTTTCTCCTCGAGCGGGGCTTCGATAGTGACGAAGTCCGTCCGCAGCGGGTCGAGGTCATCGATCGTCTGGCCCAGCCCTATCAAAGCGAGAGCGGCGACCAGTTCCGATACATCATCGCCCAGAACATCGTATTGCGCAGCCAAAAGATAAAGCTTGTCGCCGACCTCAGCCAGGAGATCGGCGCGCTGGTCAAGCGAGGTGTCGTCCTTGTGGACAATGGCGGGCCTTCATATCTTTTTACGAAGCTGAACGACATCAAGCCTGAAATGCTGGTGGCCGCCAACCGGAACGCACGCACTGCCGCCGAGCAGTTCGCCCGGGAGATCGATGGCCAGATCGTTGGAATCAGGCGAGCCCGACAGGGGATCTTTCAGATCCTGCCGCGCGATCCCTCCCCAATTATCCTGGAAACCAGTCAGGTCGAGAAGAAGGTCCGGGTGGTGGCGACCATCGAGTACTTGCTAATGAACAAATTGCAGCAGTGAGTCTTTGCGGCTTATTCCCGTCGGTCTTAGCATTGTCCGCAAGGGCCTTGAACCGAGGATACTTCTTTTGCAGCCCCCATTATGCAGCCTGGTTGAATACAGATCAGATAGATGCAAGATGGCAAGCATCAAAAATGCAAGGGGAGGCTCATTGTGCATATAGGGCTTATCGGTGGTATCGGACTTGCGGCAACGGATCTCTATTACCGTGGGCTCAACGACGCGATGAAGAGGCGGAAATTGGAATTCGACCTCACGATTGCCCATGCTCATGCGTCAACATTGGTGCAAAATTTCGAGGCTAGGCGGCCGGAAGCCCAGGCAGATATTTTCGTCGATCTGACCGAGCGTTTGGCGACGGCGGGTGCTGATTTCGTCGCAATCACCTCGATCGGCGGACATTTTTGCATCGAGCAGTTCCGCCCGCGCTCAACATTGCCCGTCGTGAATTTGATCGAGGAAATGAACGCTCATCTCAAGACGCAAGGATACAGCTGCGTCGGTCTTCTCGGTACCGACACGGTGATGACGACGCGTTTTTACGGAGGCGTGGCCGGCCCGGAAATTCTTGTGCCGCCGCCTAACGCGATCAACGAGGTCCATCGCGCCTACGTCGATATGGCGATCGCTGCACGCGTTACGGATGCACAGCGCAAGATCTTCTACGATGCCGGTCAGGCGCTGACGGATCGGGGTGCCGAGACTATCTTGCTGGGGGGCACTGATCTCTTTCTCGCCTTCGATGGACAGGCAGTTGGATTTGAAACGCTTGACTGCGCCGGTGTTCACATCGAAGCCATTGCCCGCGTTGCAAGCCATTCGGATCACCTTGCTTCGATCCGTTGACTCCGCCTCCCGGCTCACCCTTGTGCGTAGGGCTGATGCTGACTTCACAAGGTCGAAAACGCTATAGCCAGCCGGTGGAGATGCTGTGCAGGAGATCCCGATTGGGCAACCGGATTGAACGGGCTATAGTTAGGTCTGAGGCAACTGAGGATCGTCAGATGCAACGCCAGAGCTTCGAACGGTTTTATCTCGAAAAAGTCGCAGTCGGTGAAGGGTGCGGGTGTTCCGAGCAGATCATTGGTATGCGCGATATGGATGCTCGCTCGCGAAAAGCTGCCTTGCGGAAGGCGATGCATGATGGCCGCGAAAGCCATGTGGCCTGGCTCTGCCGCCTCTTTCAGCCGCGTGGCTTCTTGAAATGGATTCTCAGGCGCTGATGCGTTTTGCCTGAGTAGTCCGGCCATAGGGCAAAGGCATGTTTCGGCCTGCAAAGGTTGTCATTCGGACTGCCGGTTTCAGCCATGTCTTTTCGCGCTGATACCTTCCAGTACGACAACGGCAAGGCCGGCGACGAGGCCCCAGAAAGCGGAGCCGATGCCAAACACGCTGATTCCTGAAGCCGTGACAAGGAATGTCGTTGTGGCGGCGAAGCGTCGGTTTTCATCTTTGAGCCCCGCTTGAAGCGCGTTGATGAAAGGACCGATGAGAGCGATTCCGGCGATGGTCACGATCAAGGTTTCCGGGAAGCTGGCGAAAATGGCAACGAGCGAAGCACCGAAGAAGGCAAGCACCCCGTAAGCCAAAGCGTAAATCGGCCCGCATAACCAGCGCTTATCCTTGTCGGGATGAGCTTCCACGCCGGTGCAAATCGATGCGGTGATCGCGGCCAGATTGGATGTGTGAGCCGCAAAGCCGGCCGTCGCCAGCGAAGCCAGCCCCGTGATGGTCAAAATGGATTGGGTCGGCGCCGCATAACCGGCAGCTCTCAGCACAGCGAGCCCAGGCAGGTTCTGCGATGCCATCGTGACCAGATAGAGCGGCAGGCCGATCCCGACCAGGGTCGCCGGGTCGAACGCCGGTGAGACCCAGACGAAACTCGACAGGCGTAGGCCCCCGAGTGGCTCGGTCAGCCCAAGGGCATAGGCAAGGGAAATGCCGGCCGCGAGCACAAAAATGACCGCCCAGGCTGGTGAATAGGGTCTGAGGATCGCGAACGCGGGCAGCAGGGGAAGCACGAGCGCCGGCATCTGCTGGAGATGGCTGAAGATCGCGATGACAAAGGAAAACAAGACGCCCGCCAGCATCGCCGAGGCGATCGACCCGGGTATGCGTTCGATCAACGCGCTTAGCGGACGAAAGAGGGCGGTTATCAGGATCAGCAAACCGGCCAGAAAAAATGCGCCGACCGCAGTCTCCATGGTAACGCCTGATGAGGTGGCGATCAAGGCTGCCCCCGGCGTCGACCAGGCCGCCAGGATGGGCATGCGATGATACGTGCTCAAGGCTGCGGTTGTCGCCATCATCGAGAGGCATAACGCAGCAACCCATGACGACGTCTGATCCGGCGTTGCGCCAACGGCCTTCGCCGCCGCAAGAATGATCGCAACCGATCCGCCAAAGCCGACGAGAACCGCGACAAGTGCAGAAATAACAATGGAGGCACGCATAATATCAGGTCATATGGGATGCACCGGTATGCGTCCATACATGGGAACAGCCAAAATCAGGATAAGGAAGCCGAGTTCGCCGGACCGTGGGGCATCAACGAGACATCAACCACCAAGCCCACATAAAGGAACGGCGTGGTATCGCAGTCACGGCCTTGATAAGCCGAATTGGGCCAATCCTCGCGCATGTCATCGTCACTGCCCCGAAAGTATTTCAAGAGGGCTTTGGCATGAAGCGTTTCGTTGACATCGAAGACCTTAGGTCAAGGTCTCGTTTGCCACGGTCCGGATGCGAGCTTGCCTTAGGAGGTAAAATGCGAGTTTCGGCTAGTGTCCTGATCGCAACGTCCGTTCGATTATCCTCTGCTAAAGCATTGTCCGATCGATCGGAACCAGCCCGCTTTCCTTACTACCCGATATGGTCGGCTTCCTGCGGGTGGCGACTTCACAAGACCGAAAAACGTTCTAGCACCGCCGTCGGAACAATCGCTCTTCATCTTTTCTTCATGATTGAGTGTTACGATGGCTTTTCCGGTCCATGAGACCCTGGGAATCCACCCGTCCGCCGGGGAGAGGGTAGTGAGGCTCGGATTTCCAGGGTCTCATGGACCGATATCAGTTCTACCCAGGTACGGTTAACCAAAGGTTAAGCCGATGCGATCGAACGAACGTCGGTTTCAGGACACCAACAGGTTTTCCTGATTTTACTCTCTTTGGCTACATTCCCCGCCGCTTGCGGCGCGCAGATGGAAGTCAGCCCAGATGTCCCGTTCCTTATGGCGGGGTCGGCTTCATTTTCGAGCGATTTCTGGTGGTTGGGCAGCCCTTAGCACCAATGCCGCCGGAGAGGCGATTCACAATTGGTCGCGTTTCGTCACTCAGCTGCGCATTTCACGCTCGAGATGCCGGCGGAAAGCACGTTCCAGATCTGCACTGGTGTTTGGGCCAGCCAGAATCTCCTGCCGCTCTCCCTTGCCGTCGAAGAGCAGCAAGGTCACATGCTGGACGCCATGCTGCGTGGCGAGGCGGCGTCCCTTGTCCTGTCGGATATTGGCGACCAGATATTGCAGTTCGCCTTCTTGGAATTCTGCAAGTGCCTTCCGTGCCTCCTTCTGCAGCGCCTGGCAGACCGGGCATTGCGGGTCGTGGATCTGGACGATCGTGGGAATTCCATTACCGATCCTGGTGAGGTCCGCCTCCTGGATACCTGCGCGTACCTCCGAAACGACGTACCAGCCGACCGCACCGACCCCGGCGGCGGCCAGTGCTGCGTTACGCATCTTACCCAGGACATTGCGTCGATCGAGCGATTGTGCGCCAGTGGCCGCCTTCGCTGCCGGTCGGTTCTTATGCTGGTTCGGGCGTTTTGCTGCGCGCTTTCCTTGTTTCGCCATGGCGACGGCTTGCTCCTCCTTGAACGATCCGAAAGCTATAACGAAGGGGCTGGCAAAAAGTTCGCAGAAAATGCGCAGAGATGCCGGTCTTGGCGCCGACGGTCCTTTTCTGATGCAGCTGGCGATGTCACGTCGTACGGAGGGGCGCGCTTCACATGATTGTGTCTTCTCTTCTCTGCATCCTCCTGGTGATCATCACCCACAGAAACCTTTCTGACGAACGCGATATTTCTCGGAACTTCTTTTTGATCGTTTCGTTGTAGTTGGTAGGACAGGTCGATGACCGCTGGAGACTGGCTCGTTGCACCGAGGATCGAACACGCCGCCGCAAAGAGAGAGGTTCGCTGCTTTGGTGCAGCCGCTTCTCGACAGCCTCTATCGGACCGCTTTTCGAATGGTCGAGGATCGGCCGGTCGCCGAGGAACTGGTGCAGGATGCCTGTCTCAAGGCTTATGCACAGTTCGACCGCTATGAGGACGGCTCCAACTTCAAGGCATGGATCTTCCGCATCCTGACCAATCTCTGCATCGACCAGCTGCGGCGGCGGGCCGGCGCCACTTTCGTACCGATCGACGGCCTGCCGGAATCGGTTGGCGCAACGACGCTCTTATCCCGCTGTGCCACACCCGAAGCCATGGCGATCGGGAGGAATGTCGGTGCCGTCGTCGCGGATGCCCTGTCGGCACTCGGGCCCGAGCTTCGCGTGGTCGTGATGCTGATCCTGGTCGAGGAGATGACCTATGCCGAAGCAGCGGAAAGCTTGGAACTGCCCATCGGTACCGTGCGTTCGCGATTGCATCGCGCGCGGGCCGAACTGCAGGGAAGGCTGAGCAGCGTGCTGGACCACCGTCCCGGCAAGGCGACTCGTCGGGATGTGAGCCGCGTCGTCATGTTGTTTGCTTGAGATCGAAAACCATGGCTTGCCCTGATATCTACCATCGGCTCGACGCCTTCGTGGACGGCGAGACATCGTCTGAGCAGACCAGCCTCATCGAGCGCCATCTGATGGACTGCGCCGGCTGCCAGGCGCGGGTCGATGCGTTGCGTGCGCTGTCCGGGACGGTCCGGAGAGAGCTTGGCGCCGAGCAAGCGCCTTGGGATCTCTGGACACAGATCGAACGGCGCCTGCCACCAGCCGCCGAAAACGCCGATCCGGTCCAACTCGAGGCCTGGTGGTATGATCGAGTGCGCCCGCTCGCGCTGGCGGCTTCGGTCGTCTTACTGCTGGGTGTCGGCGGCACCGTGGCATGGTGGCAAGCCCAGGCCGACTATTCCGTCATCGCCGCTCCGGTTCAGGATTTCACCACCTACCGTTTGAGCGGGCGGGGGCTCGACGTCGAAAGCCGGAATCCTGCTGTGGTCGAAGCCTGGTTCGAGGAGCGCCTCGCCTTCGAACCGCCCAGGATCAAGGCGCGGATCGCTGGTTTCGAGCTGGTCGGCGGGCGTCTTTGCTGGTTTCTCGACCGCCGCGTCAGCGCACTCGCTTATCAGCGTGGCGATCAGATGATCTCCGTCTATGTGATGGCGGCTCACGACCTGCCCCTCCCGGAGGCGACCTTCGAGCCGCGCCTCGCCATCAGCCGGTCCGTCCATCAGGTCGATCTTGTGCGCAACATGATCTGGCATGAAGGCAACTTGGTTTATGCGGTCGTGTCCGATCTGGAGAAAGACGATCTGTCGATTTTCCTTGCGGCCCTTGCGCGCAGCAAGCGCCATCGAGCGGCTGCCAATACCGATTCGATCGAGCATCCGGCAAAGACCATAAGAGCGTCAATATGAGCCGCGAGCAACCAGACGGCCGGACGTCGGCACACTCCTTGCAAATCCGGTAGGGCCGATCAGCGAGGATCTAGTCCATTTTCCGATCAAACGGAACCAGCCCTCTCTCCCGCCCAACCACCCGATATGGTCGGGATCCTGCGGGTGGTTGGGCGGGGGAGAGGGCTGGCGGTGACTTCGTAAGGTCGAAAAACGCTCCAGTACCTTCTCAGGTCTGCAATGACTCGTTAGCCCCAGCCTTCAATCAACGACGGTGACAGCCGGCAATTCGGACCTGAGGATACCGCGGATGATGCTCGCCAGCGCCTGATATTCGTCACCACGGGCGGAATGGCGGCGCCAGACCAGGCCCACGGTGCGCGACGGCGGGCGGCTGCTCATCGGACGGGCCACCACCTGGGAGTCCTTCGGCGTTTCAGAGAGGACATAGACGGTGGGCATGAAGGAAATGCCCATGCCCATACCGACCATGAGGCGAAGGGTGTCGAGGCTGGTGCCCTCGAAATCATGGGAGAGATCAGCGCCGAATTCACGGCAGAGATCCGCAACCTGTTCATAGAGCCGGTGGCCGGGCTCCAGTGCCAGCACGGTCTCGCCTCTGAGATCGGCGCGGTCGATCTGTTCCTTGGAGGCAAGGGGATGCTCGCTGGGAATGACCACCAGGAGCTGCTCCCGAAACAGACGTGTGCTCTCGAGATCGGTTTCCCTGATCGGCATCGGAAACAGCAGCAGATCCAGATCGCCGTCCTCCAAACTCCGGATCAACGGCATGGGCATGCCCTCGCGCACATAGAGCTTGAGGCCAGGATGGCTCTGGTGCAGTTCCGGCAGAACGTGAGGCAGGAGATAGGGGCCCAGCGTCGGCAGTGCGCCAAGCTTGATGGTGCCGTCCAGCCATTGCTGGCCATGCTTGCCGAGGTCGACGATATCTTGCACGTCGCGCAGCACGATGCGGGCACGTTCGGCGATGGTCTGGCCGATGGGGGTGAGCACCACCTGGCTGCGCCGGCTGCGCTCCACCAGCTGCACGCCGAGGCGTTCCTCCAGTTCCTGAAGCTGACCGGACAAAGTCGGCTGGCTGACGTGACACTGTTCGGCGGCCTTTCTGAAATGCAGGGTGTGGGCGAGCGTGACCAGATAGCGGAACTGCTTGAGCGTCGGCATGGATGCATCTCGGTGAAAGGGGTTACATCGATCAAGGGTGGGCTTGAACGGCTCGTTTTTCAATAGGATTAACCGATCAAAAAAGCTCAATTTATCAATTGGAGCAATCGATGTCTTATGTCTATCTCCATGAACGAGGCCGGTGAAGATCAGTTTTGCTATTGACCCGACCCTAACTCCCCGCCTGCTCAGCGGGTCGATGCCGGCCTCATCGGACCAACATAACTCATCAGGAGACCTGACATGTTTGCGACCCGACATATCGTCCTTGCCGCCGTGCTCGCCGGCCCATTGGCTGTCTTGGGAATGGCGGCCCATGCCGACGCGGAGACCAGCGGCAAGACCATCGTCGACATGGCCAAGGATGCGGGTCAGTTCGAAACGTTGCTGCAAGCGGCCGAGGCGGCCGGCCTGGTCGAAACTCTGAGCGGTGAAGGACCGTTCACGATCTTCGCGCCGACCGATGACGCTTTCGCGCAGCTGCCCGAAGGCAAATTGGACGAGCTGTTACAACCCGATAACAGGGAGGAACTGGCCGAAGTTCTCACCTATCATGTCGTGCCGGACAAGGTGATGGCTGAGGACATCGCGGGCGAGATGAAGGAACTCAAAACCGTCCAGGGCGGCTTGATCGAGATCGACTCAGCCGGGCGGATGACCAAGGTCGAACAGGCGGCCTTGATCCAGCCGGACATCGAGGCCTCCAATGGTATGATCCATGTGATCGATCAGGTCATTTTGCCCAATTAGTAGTATGACCGAAATGAAAGATTCCCTCAGCATCCTCAGAAAATGGCTGCATACCGTCGGTCTTGGCGATCGCAGAGGGAACCAGATGATGTGGTCACACCACTAGCCCCACCCCGCCATGGCGTTTGGCCGGCTGTCCCTGATGGCCGGCCACTTGCCGGTCGGAATCGATGCATCGATCAAACGAAAACACTCAACCAATCAAGAAACGAGTTTTTGATCATTTTTTTCAATCAATACACTGCCACCAAACGATTGGAGAGGAAGCCCGGTCCGCCCCAACTTCCTAGTCAGACGATCGCCGCACCTGTCTTGCCTGCCGCGGCAACCCGCACAGCATCTTTGAACCAACGAGGAATCCAATGACCGCCAACGCCCATGGACGACCCCTCGGCTATTCCGGTCCGGCCGATCGCGCCGACCATGACGAGGGTCTTCGTCAGCATATGCTCCGGGTCTACAACGTTATGGGTCTTGGACTTCTGCTGACCGGTGTAGTGGCGATGCTCACTGCGGGCACGCCCATCCTCTACAACTCTATCTTCGGCACGCCGCTTCAATGGGTCGTGATGCTCGCGCCACTCGCCTTCGTGTTCTTCATCTCGTTCAAGGCGGACAGCATGTCAGCAGCCAAAGCGCAGGCGCTTTTTTGGGCATTCGCCGGCGTCATGGGCCTGTCGATCGCCTGGATCTTTCAGGTTTATACAGGTGCGAGCGTCGCCCGCGTGTTCTTCATCACTGCGGCGGTATTCGGTGCGATGAGCCTCTACGGCTACACCACCAAGCGCGATCTCTCCGGTATGGGTTCCTTCCTGTTCATGGGGCTGATCGGCGTGATCATCGCCTCCCTGGTCAACGTCTTCCTGCAGAGTTCCGCACTGCACTTCGCGGTCTCGATCATCGGTGTCCTGGTGTTTACCGGCCTGACTGCCTACGACAACCAGCGCATCAAGGAACTCTATGACGAGGGAGCGGGCAGGGAGGCCTTGTCCAAGCTCGCCGTGATGGGCGCACTGTCCCTCTATTTGAGCTTCATCAACCTGTTCATGCTCCTCCTTCAGTTCTTTGGCGCGCAGCAGCAGGAATAGCCGCATCGACGATTTGAGCATCCGGCGGAGCGGCTAAAGAATCCGCCCCGCAAACCTCGACGGCAGATATTCCTTCCTTGCCAGGCCGTCCGCGTCCCTCCGAACGCGATCGAGCCACTACGCCCGGTGAACATGAGGACCAGATGGCCGACACGGCAACCTTGACGAGTGGTGGAGACGGGGTGCGAAGGCTGCCCTTCGCATTCTTTGTCGCGCTCGCCGCTGCAGCATGTCTCGCATTTGGCTTCGCCGCCCAGGTGCCCACCATCGCATCTGGCAAGGCAACGGCACTGCTGCTGCCCTGGGTGCCGAGCCTGGGCATCGACCTTGCCTTTCGTCTTGATGGTCTCAGCCTGCTGTTCGCTCTATTGATCAGCGTCGTCGGCGTGCTCGTTGTGCTCTACGCCGCCGCCTATCTCAGACATCACAAGGATATGGGGCGGCTCCAGGTCCTGCTGCTCGCCTTCATGCTCTCGATGCTCGGTCTGGTCACCGCCGACAATGTCATCCTGCTCTTCGTCTTCTGGGAACTGACCACCGTCACGTCCTTCCTTCTGGTCGGCTTCGATCACGAGAACGCCAAGGCCAGACGGTCGGCGCTGCAGGCCCTGCTGGTGACCGGTGCCGGCGGCCTCGCCTTGCTGGTCGGCCTGATCCTCTTGGCGGAAACGGCGGGCAGCTATCTCCTCTCGGACATCCTCGCCGCGGACCCGGCGCTCAACTCGGCCCCGCTTTATCTGCCAATCCTCACCTTGATCCTGATCGGCGCCTTCACCAAATCCGCGCAGTTTCCGTTCCATTTTTGGCTACCCAACGCGATGGCCGCGCCCACGCCAGTCAGCGCCTATCTGCACTCGGCGACCATGGTCAAAGCCGGCATCTATCTGCTGGCTCGACTGCAGCCTGCGCTCGGCGGCACGGATGCCTGGTTCTATACCCTTACGGTAGCAGGTGCCGTGACGGCGCTTTGGGCTTCGCTGATGGCGCTTCGCCAGACCGACCTCAAGCTGATGCTCGCCTGGACCACGGTGATGGCGCTCGGCACGCTTACCATGTTTCTGGGCTCGGATGTGCGCATAGCGGTGCTCGCGGCGATGACCTTTCTGATCGTCCACGCGTTCTATAAATGCGCCCTCTTCCTGGTGATCGGCAATGTCGACCATGCCACCGGCACCCGCGATATCGACCGGCTGGGCGGCCTTGTTCGTGCCATGCCGTTCACCGCTTTGATTGCTGCTGCGGCTGGGCTGTCGATGGCAGGCTTTCCACCTTTTCTAGGCTTCATCGGTAAGGAGCTGAAATATGAAGGCGCGCTCGCCATCGCCGAGGAGCCTTTTCTGATCGCGGGAGCAGCGGTCGCGGCCAACGCGATGATGGTCGCGGTCGCCATGGCCATCGTCATCCGAGTTTTTCTGAAACCCCGCCCGAAAGATGCCGAAGCCCTGGCGCATGCGCCACATGAAGCATCGACGCTGATGTGGCTCGGATCACTGGTCCTGGCTGCGGCCGGCCTGGTCACCGGCATCTTTCCCGAGCTCATCTCGAAAGCCGTGATCGAGCCAGCCGTCACCGGTGTGCTGCGGGAGCCAACCTCGGTGAAGCTCGCACTCTGGCATGGGATCAATCTGCCGCTGATGCTGAGCATCATCACCGTTGCGGCCGGCGCCCTGCTGTTCTGGCAGGCGAGGCGCGTGCGCAGAGGCATCGACGCGCTGGTCGACGCGCTGCCGCTGACCGGCGACCGGTCCTATGAGGCAATCTTGAACACGATCCAGCGCTTCGCGGCATTTGTCACCGCTCGGCTGCAGTCCGGCGAGCTCGGCCGGTATCTTACCGTGGTCTTCGTCGTCATCGCTGCCGGCGGCGGCGCAGCCTTGATCGGGGCGGACGTCAAGCTCGATCTGGATCGGGCAACGCCGGTGCCGCCGCTCGCCTGGGTGGTCGCAGCCATCATGGTGATCGCCACCGGCGTGATCGTGGTCACCACGTCCCGCCTGCTCGCGATTTGTGCGCTCGGCCTCGTGGGTATCGGCGTCGCCCTCATCTTCTTGATGTTCGGCGCGATCGACGTCGCCATCACCCAGCTGATGGTGGAGACGCTATTCGTCGTGCTGATCGCGATCGTCCTCCTCCGGCTGCCGGGATTTGCCGGCAACGCCCACCCGGGCAGGTTCGGCGGCCTGCGCGACTCCGTCCTCGCGGCCAGCGCCGGCCTCGTGGTGGCGCTCGTCACTATTGGCGTCGCCCTCACGCCGCTCGACCTCGAGATCACCCGCTTCTTCGAGCAGGCGAGCTACCCTGAAGCGTACGGCCGCAATATCGTCAACGTCATCCTCGTGGACTTTCGCGCCCTCGACACGCTCGGTGAAATCGCCGTGGTTGCGACGGCAGCACTCGCGGTCATCGCGCTCCTCAAAGTGCGCCCGTCGAGCCATCCCGCCGGAGGCCGCCGATGAACTCGCTCATCCTGCGCACCATCAGCCGTTTTCTCGTCGGGCTGATGCTGCTCTTCTCGATTTTTCTTTTGCTTCGTGGTCATAACGAGCCCGGCGGCGGCTTTATCGGCGGCCTGGTGGCGGCTGCGGGCATCATCGTCTACGGCATCGCCGACGGCCCAGCCGCCGTTCGCCGGATTCTCCGGATCGACCCGAGAGCGATCGCCATGGCCGGTCTCCTGGCCGCTATCGCCGCGGGGCTAATCGCAGCCCTGACCGGCGCCCCCTTTCTCACTGGCCTCTGGACCTTCATCGGCGCCACGCCCGGCGACAAGGGCCTGGCCCTCGGCACGCCGCTCCTATTCGATGTCGGCGTCTATCTGGTGGTGGTCGGCGGCGTGCTCGGCATGGTGATCGCTCTCGAGGAGGAGATTTAGGTCATGGAGATCCTCTTGGGATCGCTCGCGGGCGTCCTGATGGCTGCGAGCGTCTGGCTGATGCTCAGCCGAAATCTCGTGAAGTTCCTGCTCGGTCTGGTTCTGATCGGCAATGTGGCAAACCTTGTCATCTTCGCAAGCGGCGGACTTACCTACGGTGTCCCGCCCTTGATCGACGAAGGGGCAGCAGCGCCTGCAGAACCCGTGGCAAACGCCTTACCGCAAGCCCTGATCCTGACCGCCATAGTCATCGGCTTCGGCCTGGTCGCCTTCACCCTGGTCCTTGCTCTTCGTGCCTATCAGGAACTTGGCACCGTCAACATCGACGCCATGAATGTCGCGGAGCGGACGACGGCCCACGGCGATAGCAAGGAGGCTGAGGTGATCAGTCTGGATCAAGCGGCATGAGCTGGCTTCTCGTTACCCCTATTCTCACCCCGATGGTCACGGCTGCGCTGGTTTTTCTCGTGCCGGCGGACCGCATGGTCAGAGGCCAGATCAGCATCGTCGGCAGCGGCGCGCTTGCTCTGCTGGGGGCGATCCTGTTGAAGACCGTCTGGCTCGAAGGCCCCGTCGCTGCCAACATGGGCAATTGGCCCGCCCCGTTCGGCATTACCCTGGTTGCGGACCTTTTCAGTGCGGTGATGGTGCTTGCCACAGGATTGGTCGGCCTGGCCGTCGCGATCTATGCCCTCGCCGACATCGACCACGAGCGGGCGGCCGGCGGCTTCGACAGCTTCCTCCAGATGCTGCTGGCCGGCGTCGTCGGCGCCTTCCTGACAGGCGATCTCTTTAATCTCTACGTCTGGTTCGAGGTGATGCTGATCGCCTCGTTTGCCCTGATGACGCTTGGCGGCGACAAGCGCCAGCTCGATGGTGCCGTCAAATATGTCGCGATCAACCTGATCTCCACCGTCCTCCTCCTGACGGCGATCGGTCTGCTCTATGGCCTGGCAGGCTCCCTCAACATGGCCGACTTGCACGGCCGGCTCGCCCGGCTCGATGACCAGGGCCTGCTTGGTGTCGTTGCCGTCCTTTTCCTGATCGCCTTCGGCATCAAGGCCGCGGTCTTCCCTTTGTTCTTCTGGCTGCCCGCCAGCTATCACACCCCACCCGTCGCGGTCTCCGCCGTCTTCGCGGGGCTGATGACCAAGGTCGGGGTCTACGCGCTGATCCGGACCTTCACGCTCATCTTCCCCGCCGGCACCGGCTTGATCAACGAAGTCATTCTTGTCACTGCATTGGCCACGATGGCCATCGGCGTGCTCGGCGCGATCGCTCAGACCGACATCCGCCGCATCCTTGCCTTCCAGGTTATCGCTTCGATCGGCTTTTTGTTACTGGGCTTTGCTCTGCAAAGTCCACTGGCCTTGGCCGCCGCTGTTTTCTACATGGTCCATGCCATCCTCCTGAAAGCCCAGCTTTTCATGACGCTCGGCATCATCGGCCGCGAATCCGGCAGTTTCGAACTCGATGATCTCGGCGGTCTCTACCGGAGCCGTCCCGGCCTCGCGATCGCGTTCCTCCTCGGTGCGCTCGCCCTCATCGGCATCCCGCCGCTCTCCGGTTTCTGGGCGAAGGTCATGATCATCGAGGCCGGCCTCGAAGCCGGTGCCGGTCTCGCGATCGCCGTGGTGGTCGCCTACAGTCTCCTCACCTTCATCCCCCTCATGCGCATCTGGTCCCATGCTTTCTGGTCGGCGGTGCCGGCAACGGCCGGCGGCGTTGCCTTGAGGGGAGATATGGGACGGTCCGAGCTTCGCTTGCTGACCTTGCCGGCAGCCGGCCTTGTGGGGCTCATTCTGGTGATCGGGTTGATGCCGGAGCCGCTCTTGCAGGTCGCCAGCACCGCTGCCGCCGATATCCTCGAGCCCGATGCGTATCTCCAGGCGGTGCTCGGCGAGGGCAAGGGGGAAGATATCACCAGCCTTGCGGAGCGCCGCCCATGACGCCGTTCGTCATTAACCTGGCTCTCGCCATCGGATGGGCCGCGCTCTTCAGTGCTTTCACCCTGCCAAGCCTGGCGGCCGGTTTTGCCGTCGGCTACGCCATCCTCTGGGTGCTAAGCCCGCTTTTCGCAGACAGCCGCTACTGCCGAAGGCTGTTCAGACTGGTACGTCTGGGCGTTTACTTCCTCTGGGATCTCCTGGCATCCAGTCTGCAGGTTGCCTGGGATGTGCTCACACCGACCCATCGGAGCCGTCCCGGCATCGTCGCGGTGCCGATCGATGCCGTGAGCGACCTTGAAATCACCACGCTTGCCAATCTGGTGTCTCTCACGCCGGGTACGCTTTCCCTCGACCTCAGCGATGACCGGAAAACCCTCTACGTCCACGCCATGTTCGTCGACGATCCGGAGACAATCCGAAAGGGTATTAAATCCAAAATGGAACGCCGTGTCCTGGAGGCTCTCCGGTGATCGAACTGCCTTTGAGCGACGTTGTTGAGGCCGCCGCAGCGATAACGCTCGGTCTCACGATCGTCGGGGCGATCTCCGGCTGCATCCGCCTGGTGCTCGGGCCGAGCCTTACTGACCGTGTGGTATCTCTCGACCTGGTCACGATCATCCTCGTGGCAATCGCCGCCATTCTGGCGCTGACCACCGGGGAAGCCGCTTATCTCGACCTTGGTCTGGCACTTGCCTTGGTAGGCTTCCTCGCCACTGTTGCCTTCGCTCGTTATGCCGAGCGGCGGCCAAGGCGGCATGAAGACCGCAGTGAACTAGGTTCCAAGCGTTCGGACAAGATCGCCGAGATGACGGAAACGGCTCCTTGACCGGCCTCCTCACCGCCTTTCTCCTTATCGCTGGCGGCACGTTTGCCG
Organism: Geminicoccaceae bacterium; assembly: GCA_965204405.1. Lineage (GTDB taxonomy): Bacteria > Pseudomonadota > Alphaproteobacteria > Geminicoccales > Geminicoccaceae > JANQPX01. The sequence continues at coordinate 103,112 of CBDBEN010000004.1, read as the reverse complement.
CCGTCGCCGGGATCGGCCTGCTCCGCCTGCCTGACGTGCTGCTTCGGATGCATGCGTCGACCAAAGCCGGCACACTTGGCGTCGGTTTGATGGTGATCGGTGTCGCCATTCATTTCGGCGATCTCATGGTCACGACGAAGGCGATCCTGATCATCCTTTTTCTTCTGCTCACCGCCCCGGTCGCTGCCCACCTGATCGGCCGTGCCGCCTATCGAAGCGGCGCATTGCTTTCATCACGAACGGTCATCGACGAAGGGCAGGGACGGATCGAATCGGGCGAGCCGTTTGTCGATGATTGAACAGCGACGTTTTGATCGTTAACACTTCGTTAAGTCTGATCTGTTTGGATAGCTCTCCATGATCCTGTCCCTGCTCTCCGGCCTTGCCCTGCTGCTCGCCGGCGGCGAGTTGCTGGTGCGCGGCGCCGTCGCCACAGCCGAGAGGCTTCGCGTCTCGCCGCTGGTCATCGGCGTGACCCTGGTCGGCTTCGGCACCTCGGCGCCGGAGCTGGTCACCTGCATTGATGCCGCCTTGCAGGGCGTGCCGGGGATCGCCATCGGCAATATCATCGGCTCGAATATCGCAAACGTCCTCTTGATCCTCGCGATCGGAGCACTGCTGAGCCCGGTCGTCTGCTCGCCCAACGCCTTCAAGCGCGATGGCCCGGTGATTGCCGTTTCCGCGCTGACCTGCGCCGCTGTCGTCATCAGCGGCGCCATCAGCCGGACCATCGGGACGGTCCTGATGCTTTTGCTTGTCGCCTATCTGGTCTGGACGACCCTAGGCGATCGCGACAAATCAGCCTCCGATCCTGAAAACGAAGTGGGGGAAGAGAAAAATCGGAACCGCGGGCTCGCGATCAACGTTGCTCTGGCGCTGCTTGGTCTCGGCGGCATTATCTATGGCGCAGATCTCCTGGTCCTGGGCGCCGTCGATCTTGCCGGCACGCTCGGCGTCAGCGAGACGGTGATCGGTCTCACCGTTGTCGCTATCGGCACGTCGCTGCCGGAATTGGCAACCACGATCGTCGCTGCCTTCAAGGGTGAGGGCGACGTTGCCTTCGGCAATATCATCGGCTCCAATATCTTCAACAGCTTCGGCATTCTCGGCGCGACGGCGATCGTTCAGCCCTTCGCCATCCCCACCGACATCGCCGGCTTCGACATCTGGGTCATGCTCGGTGCAACAGCAGCTCTCATCATGTTTGCGATGACAAGTTGGCGGATCACTCGGGTGGAAGGCGGTCTGCTGCTCGCCGGCTATGCCGGCTATCTCGGCGTGATCACGATGTCATCGTGACATGCCCAGGTACACCTTCATCCTGGCGATGACTGCCGAAGTACGTCCCGCCATCAACATGAGCCTTATGATTATGTCAGTGTGCTGGATTCGACATGCGCTATCCTGCGAGCGCAGGAATCAAGCTGGTCACGCCTTCCGCCAGCATGCCCATGGCGATCGCCACCAGCACCATGCCCATGATACGTGTCACCACAGCCATGCCGCTTTCGCCGAGCCAGTTCGCGATAGGCTTGGAATAGGCGAAAAGCAGTCCCGTCAGAACGCATAGAACGGCGGCGGCGATCGAGATCTCGACCCGTGCCATGATCCCGGGATGCCGCTGGGCTGCAACGAGGACTGTGGCGATGGTTCCAGGACCGGCGACAAGAGGGATGGCAAGCGGGACGACCGCAATCGACTCGCGTGCCTTCGCATCATCGGCCTCGGCAGCGCTGGTTTTGTGCTCACTCTTGTTGAACAGCATGTGCAGGCCGATCAGCAGGACGATAATACCACCGGCGGCTCGAAGCTGATGAACGCTGATTCCGAAGAACTCGAGCAGGGTGCCGCCGGTCCAGATGACGATCAGCAGCGTGATGGCGCAGGCTATGGCGCATTTGCAGGCAATCAGCCTTGCTTCGGCATTGTCCCGATCTGCCGTCATGCCGGCAAAGATGCCGACATTGCCGATCGGATTCATCATGGAGAACAGCGCCGCAATGAAAGTGGTAAGCGCGGTCTCAGTCAATGTGCCCCTCCTCATTTGAAATTACTTGCTTGGCCATGAGATTTGACAGCAATGTTGTGAAATGTCGAACGTAATGAACAAGATCATCAACGCCACCAGTACGCCGCTATCGTCGATTTTCGGCAGCGGGTTCCTTGTCATCGTGCCGATCCTTGCGGGCGCGGTCGGGTCCTATTCCGTGCTCGCCATGGCCGGGGTCTGCGCGCTTGCCTATGCGGTAGGGAGCGTGATCCGGTTCAACATCAAGCATGCGGAGCCGATCCTTGCACATGCGCCGGGCACGGCGACATTGTCACTCGAGCGCTCTTCCGATCTGGCTCTTGTTCTGGCTTACGTCATATCGGTCTGTCTCTATCTGCACATACTCTCAGCTTTCGTGCTGGGTGGCCTCAATGCGGACAGCGTACTCAACGAGAACCTCATGACCACGGCGATCATCGCGATCATCACGGCGATCGGGGTTATCAAGGGCTTGAAGGTGCTCGATGTTCTCGAAGCGTGGGGGCTCTGGATCACGCTTTTGATCATCGTGCTGCTGCTCATCGGTTTCGCTTATTACGACTGGACGGCCTGGCAGTCTGCGTCCGGCATCACGCTTGCCAACGCCGAGAGCCACACGCCCTGGAAGGTCGTGACGATCGTTGCTGGCACATTGATCGTCGTCCAAGGCTTCGAGACGCCCCGCTATCTGAGCGACTCCTTCGACGCCGATGTTCGGGTGAGCGCTTCCCGCTGGTCGCAGATCATATCGACTGCAGTCTACGTCATGTTCGTGGCGGCAGCGCTGCCGGTGGTGCATGCGCTGAATGGCAAGTATGACGACAACAGCCTGATCGCCCTCGTCGGCATCGCGGTAAGTCCGCTCGTTATTCCGCTGATCATTGCAGCGGCACTAAGCCAATTCTCGGCAGCGGTTGCGGACACGCATGCCGCGACCGGCAATCTGCAGGAAGTTACGCACGGGCATCTTTCGGCAAACTGGGGCTGTATCCTGGTCGGCGGCGGTGCGATAGCGTTGACATGGTCGGCCGACACGCTGGAGATCCTGGCCCTCGCCTCCCGGGCGTTCGCCTTCTATTACTTCCTGCAATGCCTGGTGGCGATCAGCGTGAGCAAATCCGGAACCCAGCGTGTCGGCATGGCGGCGGTAGCAGCCGCGCTCGGCTTTATCACGATATTCGCCGTCCCCGCAGGCTGAGCGCTGATGGCCAGTGACACGCTGGTCCATCGGCACCGTTTTGGCCGAAGCCAGATGATAATACCACTTGGTTCGATTGACCGGGACGAGGAAATCCCACTTCGAGCTCAATAGTTCGAGCGCTTCAAAAGAGAACGCCCTCGATGTGTTCCTCGCACTAGAGCGTTTCCGGTTGAGGTTTACGCGGTGCCAACCCTCTCCTCCGTCCAACCACCCCAACGTACCCACCATATCGGGTGGTTGGGCGGGGGAGAGGGATGGATCGACCTGTCAGGGATATGCACTAGAACGTCTCGAGCCGTCCGACCTCCCGGCCAGGGAGGCCAGCCAGGATTTTGGTTGGGTCGATCGGCTCGCTGCCCTTGCGCAGCTCGAAGTGAAGCTGGCTGTCGATCACATCGCCGCTGCTGCCGACTTCGGCAATGGGCTGACCCCGACGAACCACTTGTCCCTCGCCGGCAAGCAGCACGTCATTGTGGGCATAGAGGGTTACATAACCGTCGGCATGGCGAATAAGGATCATCTGGCCATAACCCTTGAGCGCCTCGCCGGCATAAGCGACGATGCCGTTGTCGGCAGCCCGCACCGGCGTGCCTCTTCGTGCCCTGATGGTGATCCCGCCGCTTCGGCCGGTGGCGCTGTTTTGCTCGAACGTGCCGATCACCTCACCTCGAACGGGCCAAAGGAAACCTTCGGCACTAAGCGGCGGCGGCGGTGCTAGCGGTCTTTCGACGGGAGGCTTGGCTTCGGCTTGCCGGCGATGCTCGGTTTCGGTCGCGGGGATGACCAGATCCTGACCGGGTCTGATCTTGAAGGGCGGACGTAATCCGTTTGCCGCTGCCAGCTCGCCGAGGCTCAGGCCGTGACGCTCGGCAATGACCGAAAGGCTGTCGCCACGGTCGACGATATAGCGTTTTCCCGGCTGTTCAGGTCTCGCCAAGGGACGGACCGTCGTCCGATCGGCCCGGGGCCTGGGCTCCCAGCGCGGCGTTGCGTTCGCGGCCGATGGCTCGCGGCGAGGTTCGGGCAGTGCCGTCTGCCTGATCGGTGCCGTGCTCTGCGCCCGCACGGGTTCTTCCGGATAGACCGTTGCCGCAGGTATGCGAAGGACTTCGCCTGGGTAAAGGACATAGGGGCTCTGGATATTGTTCGCCGCCGCGAGCGCCGCCAGCCGCAGGCCGTATCTTTCGGCGATGACACTCAAGGCGTCACCTTCGCCAACCCGGTAATGGCGATCATCGATCGGCCCGCCTCTGTCAGCCGACAGAGCCTTGGCCCAAGGCACTCGGGATCCTTGTCCGAGAGGCTGGTAACGGGTGCAGCCGGTGATGACCACGACCGGTATCATCATGAACAGCAGCAGCTTGACCAGGAACAATCTACCACGTGACTGGCTGACGATGGTCCGCAAGATCGGTTTCCGTCTTCGTTCGTTTGCTTGGCCAGATCGGCACCGCACGCCCGCTCCTGCCGGTGTGTCGCCGCCTGATCCAACACCGTCGCCAGCGATGGCGAATCGACACGACTTCCTAGTCTTTTCCAATGAAAATTGCTAGTGGTATGACCACATCATTTGATTGCGAATCCATACCAAGCAGGGTGGGTTCGACCTCTCCCGGAAATGCGCTAGAAGCGACCGCCTGAATTCAGCGCGGGTTCAGCATCGATGAGCTATTCCGTGATGGCAGGCGGGAACGGGCTCTGCATTGCGATTGGGCATATGTGCTAGACCCCGTTGGCCGGCTGCTATCCGTTCTTCGGGGGCTCCGATGAAACAACATGTCAAGCTGCTCTTGGGCCTTGGCGGTGTTGCGATCTTCGCAATCGCCTGGCTGCTTTCGACCGCGGGCCACATACCGTTTTGGAACACGGCCGACATGGCGGTTGCCGATGATGGTTTCAAAAAGCTCTGCCGGCATGACTCGGCGAATGGCAAAACCGTCACGATCGGCGGATCGAGCTTCGAAAATGATGATATTATAAGCGTTGCCTTGAGGACTGATGCAGGAGATCAGAGCGTGGTCGCCGTCAAATTTTCAAAGGATGCGGCCGAGCGCTTGAGACTGGAGTCAGAAGCTCATCTTGGCAAGCCGATGCTCGTTAAATTTGGCGACCACGTCATCTCGAAACCGTTTGTTCACGAAACCATCTCCACCCAAGAGGGGATCTTCGCCGTCAGCTTTCCCGAAGACGTTGACAGCCAACTAGCCCTGCAGATCGCTCCCCCCTGCAGGTGATTCACAAGGCTTGACACCGGCTGGTCGAACGAAACAGCGATCTGTTAGACGATCGGCAGGCTTTCGTAGGGTCAGCTACTCTCCAGATTGCAGAAACGAGCCTTGTTCGTGCCTCGTGCCACATTCAGTCACTCAGCTTTCTCAGCTAGAGCGTTTCCGGTTGAGGTCTACGCGGTGCCAGCCCTCTTCCCCGCCAACCACCCCAACTTGCCGACCATATCGGGTGGTTGGGTGGGGGGAGAGGGCTGGATCGACCTGTCCCGGAAAGGCGCTAGACGGTCCTTTCTTCATTTGAAGTTGGCCTTGGGCCGCGTTGCCGAGCATCAAATTGCATAAGACTGTCGTAAAGCTAGCAGCGAGAGCGAATGATGATTTTCGACCCTAGGTCTGTTCTTCCACGTCATTCGTATCGACCGGAAGGCCGGATAGACGAATGATTGATGCAAGCGTCCAGCTGTCGTCATCGATGTTGTCCTCACCAGGCTTCAGAAGTGGGTCGTCGCTTGGTGTCCAGCAAGGATCAATATTGACAAACGAGCAAGGATCGCCCTTCAGCAGCCCGGCGAAAACGGCACATACAATCACAGAACCGAGCCGGCCAAGCATTTCCCCGCGATTGCTGCCTGGGACAGTCTCCGCTTCTTTCAGCAGATAGAACCAGAGCGACTCGGGCTCACCTTCCTGAATACTTGCCTTCCTGACGCAGAACTTGTCGGCCATGGCAAGGCCCGAGGGCAAGCCAAACATGACACCGCGCTTGAGATTGCGGAAAGCCAGAACGTTTTCTCGAGCGCCAGGCGGTCCTTCATGCAGATGGGCGAGTGCGTTGGCGAGCTTGGTATCGATCTTTCGCGCCAACTGCGGGAAGGGTCCCTGGGACGTCGTCATCTGCAGGAACCAATCCCACTGGATCGTGTTCTCCTTCAGCATGGGACGGAAGCCACGAAGATCGTCAGGCGCAGGCGGCGCGCCGGTATTGTCGAAGATCGGCGCAAAGTTGCCGAAACCGCGATGCGGATGGTTAGTTTGATAGCTGTTTCGGACCATGGAGTGACCGAAGCGATAGGCAGCACCAGCAAACTCGACAGGCATAAAAGGCTGATGCTTCCAGCGATAGACATCGCCGAGGCCCAACTCCCACTTCTTTCGGCCGTCGGGCGTATCGACCAAGGTCAGCGCAGCTTTATGAACCTGATCCACGGTGATGCGGCGGAGTAGATCATTCCAGACAGTGTGCTGGTAGAGCCACCGAAGCGTCTGCTGCGCAGCGCTGAAGGGATCGCTAATTCCCGCAGCATTGGCGCGATCGACCAATTCATTATGGGCGAGAAGGAAGGCGAGCTGCAGCTGGCTTACCATCGAATTCTCGTCATTGCGCATATCGCCGATGAGTGCGCGACCCTGCGTATTTCGAGGCAGATCGCGAAGGTTGCTGCCAGCGATCTTGCCGATCAGCATCTTTTGCTTGCCCGATGCCTCATCGTAGAGGTAAGGCTGATCTGCAGGTCCTCGGCCATAGACGCAATCCAGATCGAGTCGCGGTGTTCTGAAATTAAGTAAGCCGTTAGGATCCGTACGCCGCATCATCAATGCGGTCGGATCGAATGTGATGTCATGATCGATGAATTGTCCGAAATAAGTATAGCCAGCCGGAATATGCGAGCCGAATTCCTCTTCCAGTTCAGCGATGATGCTGTTGTTACCCGCTATTTCGGCAGGGTCGAGTTCGGGCCGTTCGACCATCTGCTCTCTTGCGAATTGTAGAAAAAACGCGTCCTGCTGTTCGATCGTACCCTCGGGCTCCCAAGGATCAAGCTCGGGGCAGATTCGACCAAACGGCCCTTGATAGAATTTTGATCGTGGAGCAACAACGTCGAGATGTAAGCCTGATATGTGTGCCATGGGTTAATCCGTTCATCTTATAAATTCGAACTGTCTATCAATCCTAGCGCGGCTGATAACCGACAGGTGTGAAATGGTTCACACGGGCGATATCGTCGGTGGCTAAGATCGGTGCTCGGCGCAATGCATCATAGCCGATACGATGTATAACGAGCGGCGAAGGGTAACCTTCAGACTGTACCGGCCACAGGCCGGTCTCAAAAAACAACTGAGATCCCATGTTGCGGCAATTGGTCAGCATGTCGCCGGCGATGACTGTCAGCTGTGGGGCAACGAACGAAACCACTCGCGCGGTATTGGCGTAGCTCGGCCGTAGCCGTTTAGCGATGGCAGCGGGAGCCTTGCCTCCCAGGATCGTTGGTGACAGCCATCGATCCACAGAGACACGAGTTTCCGATGACCGAGAAAGCCATCAGTCCGATGCGCCGACGCATGATCGAAGACACGAAGATCCGCAGCATCGGATAAAAAACCTAAAGAGACTATATTCGCGCGGTGAAGAACTTCACGCGCTTTTTCGGCGCCTCGTCGGATCGAGCCGGCTTCGAGGATCTATGTCGCTATCAGCTTCGTATGCGGAACCAGGGCATTGGCGCAGCGACGATCAGCAGTATGGTGTCGGCGCTCAGGTTCTTGTTCAAGGTTACGCTTCGCCGGGCCAAGGCCGTGGATCAGCTCTGCTATGTCCGGCGACTCAACCGCGCCTGCCATGCAGCGGTCGACGCCGCCCCGGCGTCAAGAGACGAGTCTCGCCGCACACCCTTCCACCTGCATGCCTATGAGACAGTGGCCGAAGCAAAAGCCGGTATCCGATCCTGGATCAGCTTCTAAAACGTGATGCGCCCAAAGCAAACAACAACAGCAGGATTCCACTTTAACTGACCAAAAAGGCCGTCCCTAGTCGTCAAGCGCCAATGTTGGGTTTGGCCCTCCCATCTGAGTGCACACGTCGTCAAACGTACCGCCGCAAAGACGATTGCCTTCCAAGCAATCGGAAACTCTGTCTGCAACCCATCGATAAATCGGATCATCGCGGCCTTTTGGTTTGGCTAGCTCCGAATGATTCATCTCGAATCCCTTAATTGTCGATTCATTAGAAAATGCCGTCGCACTTTCCTGAGAAACAACAATCCCCACAAGTGGCATAGCATTCATTTCATACGCGCTAAAGAAAGATAAGTCGGGGCAAAAGCCTTCATGCTTAGCCAGAATATCGTCGGTCGACACATTGAGGTATTGCTGGAAATCGTTCTCTGTAACCGTGGTGAGAACCCGTACTTGCTCATTACCACTAAGCCATTTTGCGAAGTTTGCTAACGAGGAGCCTTTATTGGGTGTTCCCAGGGTAACAACCAATCGAAATGTGGACAGTGCTCGATGACCATATCGTGTCTTGAGATGGTGCAGATATGCTCGGGCAAGGTTTCCCCCGAGGCTATGTCCCACGAAGATAGCCTTATTATAGTTTTTCCTCATAAGAACGTCGTCAAGTTGACGTGCAAGCTCGTTGAGAATGGTAACGAACGATGGTCCCGAAAATGGAGCGCTATCATAGTCGATGCTGAAGACATCAACCAGACTCTCGAATGCCGGATCAGTGGCAATAAGATTGGGCCAATGAGCCTGCGTGTCTTCATTGAGCCAGGTGTCTTGGCCGCCTGTAATCCCATGAATGAAGATCACAGCGATTCGACTGCAAGGTGATGCGCAATCGGCATCAGAGACATGCTCGATCCGGACAAGATTGTTTTCCATCGAATCTTGCGCCGAGGGGGAGCTGGTCATTGCAATGAGCACAGCCAGTATTAACGGTATGAAAACCTTCATCTGCAATTACCTCGGTTAAGAATCGCACAGCGATGCGAGCTTCGCAGCAGCCAAGTTTTCGTCATGAATGTCAGCTGACTTTTTTCGCTTCTCAAACATCTTGTTGTGCAAGGCCATAGCCATCGTATCCCTAATATCCATGTCTATGCCGATATCCAGCAGTGCAGTCAGATGACCGATTTCTCAGCCAGCCCTCGCTCAGTGCTAGGAATGATGGACCGTACCAGGAGGGTATCTCCGGGCCTGTGAAGTATTTCACAGGAGCTGAGCGTCTCTTCTCCAACGCCTGCCGGTGGCTGATTGAGGGTCATGATCAACCTCGATAAATTTCTATAATCCACCCAAACTGCGCCAATCTCCAGCAAGCTGCGTGATCGTTTCCGATCCAAGCTCTTGCAGTGCCGATACGCCGACCCGCCGCCAAACCTGATGACCAGCCCCTCAACCCATCCGGCAGTGAGCTTCTCATCCTCGGTGAACAGGTGCGCGACGACGGCTGCAAAGAGGGGCATTGAGGCATTCAGAATCGCGGTCAGGCCGCCTGCTATGTGGGTTTGCCCCCACGTCACATGAGCGTGAATGGGGTCAAATTGTTCAAAATCCCCATGATGAAAAACGCACCCCAAACCGAGGTTGAACGGGTTATCGGAATGCGCATGGCGATCAGGAGGAGAACCAAGGCAAACGCTGCTATTCCGACACGCTCCAGAACGATGACCAGCGGCGTGTAATAGTTCACGGCTACCGCCACAAAAAAGTATGTGGCACCCCACAGTACCGAGAGCAAAACGAGCAAGCCTCAATCGGTGGCGACCATGGTTTGGTTGATTGCTTCTTCTTCAGGAGGCATGTTGGTTTTCTCGGTGGCCTGGACGTCATGCCTAGAGGCGCCTGGAAGGCTAGGCCACCCGAAACTTGCGCAGACAAGCTGAGCTGATGAAAAGTCTGTAAGCTGGAATAGCACCCAAACGGCACAAGAGCATGCGCTGCCGCTCACACCTAATTTGCCTGTTGAGCAGCGTACCCCACAAGGCCCATGCGTACTTGGTGCCATCAAGAGCTGACGTCGCTGGGGAATCTCAAATCGCAAGAAAGGGGTCGTAGCTGCACCGCACCATTGATATGGTCGCGCCGATTTCAACAGGCTCGCAGGGACGCTGGGCTATGCATGTCAGCGTCGTCAATTGGCACACCAAATGATTGCGACGTCCAACATGCGATCTCTGCTGCTGAGCGTGCGCTGCGTGAGGAATTAGAGAACTGATGCGCCTACGCCTCGTTAGGAGGGCTTTGGGTCAAAGGCGGCAACGAGCGCTTTTGCTCGTCGTGCGGATAATGCGCCAGAAACCGACCTCTAAGGCCAGAAATCGCTCGGGGAGGCGGTTTTCGGGCGGGTTCTGCCGCAAGGCTGACGGATAGGTAGTGCCATGTGCGGAGTTTAGGCAAAAACGGTCGCCCACTGGAACGCAGCTGATCTTATCAGACTCATTCTGAGTCCAGCAATTCCAATCTCATCAACGGATTTCTGAGCTGAGATAGCGTCGTGCATGCGTGCGCCCGTCTCCTAATCCACCTCCCACGCGAAGTGTGAGCTCGCCATTCCAGGCGACTCCTGGAATGATCGGTCTATAGTGACCTGCTTTCGCTGGGAGATTAGCGCTATGCCGAGTAGTCAGCCTGTGCATGAGCAGAAGAAACAAGAAAACGATGCCGAACGCGAAGTTCGCGAAATCACCGAACAGATCGTCCGGATCAATGCGTTGATCGAAAATCAGATCAAGTTCGAGATGAAGCGGGCGAAATAGAGGGCTGTCGCGCTAAGATTCTACTTCAGCAAACTGCCGGTAGCGATGGTACACGGCATCTTGCGCAGTCCCGGATCAGAAGGTCATATCTGACGGCAAATCGCCAAGATCAAACAGCTCCTCAAGGCTGAGGAGGGCCACCAACCGGTCGTCCCTGGAGACCAGCCCTGAGATGAAACGTTGATCTGTTCCTGCGTTCATCTCAGGTACGGGTAGGACTTCATTCGGTTCAAAGGTCAATATATCTGACACCGCATCGACCAATACGCCGATCAGGCGATCACCCAACGCCACGATGATCACGACATGCTCTTCGCTTGCCTGGGTTTCGCCCCGACCGAAACGGGCACGGAGGTCGAAGATTGGCACGATCACGCCGCGAAGATTGAGAACCCCACGCATGGCATGCGGAGCGCTGGGCAGTTCGGTCGGTTCGCTCCATCCCTTGATCTCACGAACCTTGGTGATCTCGATGCCGTAGGAACGCTCATCGATCATAAAAGTCACATACTGCGACCAAGCTTGCTCGGCTGCTTCGCTCGATCTTGTCTGGCTGTGATCTTGGGGATCGGCGTCGGAGATCGCGATATTGCTCATTGATTTCCCACTTCGCTTCACGGTTGTTTCTGTTCGGCGATGAATGGTGCTCGATGACGATGACTAGAACTCGGCCCATCCGTCATCTTGGCCGGCCATAGCGGGTGCTGGAGCCCTGTTCGCTGGTTGAGGTGTAGAGCTTTGCATCTTTGGTGCGGCGCGGGATGACCTTGTCGTTGTCGGTACCCGTATCTTGGCGGCTGGTCCTTTGCCCTGGATAAAGAATGAGACAGCTTCCGATAGCTTGCCGGCCTCATTTGCTAGGGTTCGGGCGGAAGCCGTATTTTCCTCAACCAAGGCAGAGTTTTGCTGGGTCATTTCGTCCAGGCTGGCCACCGATCCGTTGATCTCCTGAACACCAATTGTTTGCTCCTGAGAGGCAGCGGAGATCTCCTGGACGATCGAAGCAACCTTGCCGATCGAGCCAACAATCTCACTCAACGATTCACCCGCCTGATTGACCAGTTGCACGCCGTCCTTCACCTGTCCATTGCTGTCCTGGATCAGCGTCTTGATATCGGACGCGGCCTGTGCTGAGCGCTGCGCCAGTTGGCGAACCTCCTGGGCAACCACAGCAAAGCCTTTGCCCGCCTCGCCGGCACGTGCTGCCTCGACGCTGGCATTAAGCGCCAGAAGGTTGGTCTGGAAGGCAATCTCGTCGATCACCCCGATGATGTCGGTGATCTTCTGCGCGGACTGTTCGATACCGCCCATGGCGCTGACAGCTTGCTCGACGACCTGGCCGCCCTTCGTAGCCGAATTGTTGGCTTCGTCAGCGAGTTGGTTGGCGTTCTTGGCGTTGTCCGCATTCTGCTTGACCGTGGTCGCCATCTCCTCCATTGCAGCTGCGGTTTCCTCCAAATTGGACGCCGCCTGCTCGGTACGACCGGCTAGATCCTCTGTGCCTCCATTGATCTCTGCAGAGGCAGTTTCAACCTCAGCGGATGCAGCCTGGATCTGAGCCACAATGTCCGTGAGCTGCGCGGCAGTGTTGTTGGCGTTGTCCTTGAGTTCGCCGAATTTCCCCTGATAGTCGGAGCTGATCCGCTTACTCAAGTCTCCCTTGGCCATTGCCGCGAGCATAGCGTCCAGTTCGTCGGTTGCTTGCCTCACCGTGTCATTGAGCCCATTGATCCGTGTGGCAATACTGAGGAAGATCCCTTCGCGATTGTCAGTCGCGATCCGTCGATTGAACTCTCCCTTGGCTGCTGCCTCGGTCACAGCATCGATTTCCCGTTGGAAGGCTGCCTCTTTTTCCCGCATCGCTGCTTCTTCTTGTTCTTTTGCGGCTTGGGTTGCCTCTTTTTCCGCTGCCAGGCGCTTCATCTCTTCGGCGTTCGCTCGGAACACCTTGAGAGCGCTTGCCATATCGCCGATTTCATCTTTCCGCGTGTTGTCCGGGATGGCCACATCCGTCTTGCCGTTGGTTAGATCTTGCATCACTGTTGTCATAACGGCGATTGGCGAGGCGATATTGCGTGTCAGCGTCCAGCCAATGATCATTGAAAGCGCCAACATCAAAACGGTGCCGAGGCCGATAGCCCATATGGTAAAAGATGCAGCCGCCTCTTTCTTAGCGGTCCTCACGTCCAGCAGCCCTCTTTCGGCCTGATCAAACTCTCGATGAGCACCGCGCAGCTGGTCCATAAGGCTCTTGCCAGCGCCTGACGCTTCAAGCGCCCGCGCTTCCTCACGCGTCGCCGCCGAACGCATCAAGGAGATTTCACGCTCCGCAATAGCCGTCCGCCACTCATTCTCGAAACGCTCGACACGACGGAGCCGCTCCTGCTGAGCGGGATTATCCGAAGTCAGGGTCAGAAGCTTTTGGAGGGCATTCTGGAAATCCTCCTTGCCGGCTTTATAAGGCTCAAGGAAGTTTTCGTCTCCGGATACCAGAAAACCTCGAACACCGGTTTCCTCGTTCACAACGGATGCGATGAGAACATTCGCATGGTCGAGTACATTATGGGTATGGGTATTCCATGCATCGGCATCCTCGATGCTCTTAAGTGAAGAGTAGGTAGCCGCCGAAATTGATAAAAATATTGCAATAATTGCTATAAATGCAGCGCTGAACTTGGCGCCAATTTTAAATTTTCCGTTAAACATTCTCTATGTCCCACAGGATTGTGATCTTCTCTACTTTCTGTATTTCATAAAATTGCTAAGGAAGTCTTAGGGCAGGCCTACTATTCGGTCATATCGTGATGGTGACATCGTGGGGATGATGGCCAAGCTGCGTTCAGGCCGGCCGGAACCGAGAACTCATCGGCTAAGCGCATGCCATCCTGACTGCTCTTAAGATAAATCAAACAAAAACGAGAGCTATTGGGTGATCATTGTGATGATCTTGCTAATGACGGATGTGGGGCAATCTTTGAACCAACGCATCCGTGCAGAAAAGGCTCTATATCCCTGAAAAATACCTCGAGTTGCGCATGCCTACATCTCCTCGAGTTCGTTCGGAATTCTTGCCCAATGAGGGGCATCCGAAACAAAGACTTTCTTCGTCGGTCTAAAGATATCCGGATCATCCAACGATCCTGCGGCAACGCTAATCAAACCGAATTCTGTCACACCCCAAAGATTTGAACCGCAAGTGCCGCAAAAATGGCGATGCACCTGCCGTCCTTCTTTTGAAGTTTTGGTATGCACCGTCGGGTCTCCCGAAACCAACCGAAAGTCTGATTGGCTGACCATGTATCCCGCATAGCCGTCGGTGCCCGCAATCGAGAGGCAGTCATTGCAGAAGCAAAACAATTGGAGCGCCGCTTCTCCAGTGATCTCATACCTGATTTCCCCACAGAAACATCCGCCGGCTGTAGGCTCTTCCATCGCATCCTCCATTGGTGAATGACATCGAGGGCATCTACTCTACCTGGCCGATAAGCCCTGGCGAATGACTTCTTCGGGGCAAAAGATGCGTTCGGATGCTGGAAAGGGTGCCCACTGATGCTCAGGTCAAGATATGCGATGCTGAAAATTGAAAAAAATCCTATTTAAGGATAAGATACAATCTCCATGTCCAGCCGGCCTACGTTCCCCGTCGTCTTTGTAATGCACAAAAAAAACCAAACGAACCCGAGGGCCGCGGAAAGGCTGGTCTTATGATCGTTTCAACAACACAGTTACCCCGACGCCGATCAGCAATGTGCCCGAACATCGGTTGAGGACACGCATCTTTCGAGGATTGTTTGCCAACGCCCCTACCTTGCCGGCGGCATAGGCATAGACGGTGAGGACCGTGCCGATCACCATCACGAAAATCGCCATGATGGTGACAGCGTCGGAATGCGTCAGGGCCGGCAAGTCGAAAAAGGTCGGCAGGAATCCCAGGTGAAACAGGATGGCCTTCGGATTGCCGAGCGTGACCGCAAATCCCGTCATGAAGCTCATGAAGGCATCATTGGGTTCGGCGGTGGCTTCTGGCGGTTGTCGCTGCGGGTTTTTTCGCCACAGGGAGATGCCCCAATAGATGAGAAAAAGCGCCGCCAGAATGCGCACGACGACAAAAAACTCGCCGAGGATCTGTCCGAGAGCCGCCAGGCCCGTGAAGACCAGGGTGAGATAAAAGAGATCCCCCAGCAAGATGCCGGCGACCAGGCTGAAGGTGGCGCGAAATCCATTGGTGAGCGAGCGCCCGACAACCATCAAAATGGCAGGTCCGGGAACCAGCACCAGGAGCAGCAAGGTTCCGATGAATGCCAAGGTCGTCTCAAGGGTCATCGTTGTTCACTTTGCTTCCATCTCCAGCTTATGTCCGGCTTGACGCGTTTCCATTCACGAGGCCAGCTTGTTGCCGGCTGAGGTCGCTGTGTGCCGGAATAAGCCATGCAATCTTTATCAGCAGGTTGAGTCTTTTAGAATTCCGCTCGATGGAGACGTCGCCCGTTGTAGCCGTGGAGGGATCAGGACGTGCATGACGACGCTTTCAAGACCAATGTCGAGGGCCTCCAGCAATCCGTCGATGCATTGATCGCGCCCGGCACGTTCGCTCAAAGCGGCAAACTGCCGGATGCCTTCCCAGTCGACGGGATCGGAGAGAGTAAGGCGCTTCAGATGCTGGCGCCGCACGTTCTTGGCGGTGCGCAGCAGCTTGGCGCGCCTCACGCCTTCGCCCATATGGATCCGCCGACGCCATGGATCACATGGGCGACCGCGCTGTGGAACGCCTCGCTGAACCAGAACCTTCTCCACCCCGACACCTCGCCGGCCGCGCGCCGGATCGAGGAGCTGGTGGTCTCCTGGGTCGCACCTCATTTTGAGATGGGCGGTGGGCATATGACGCCCGGCTCGACGGTCGCCAACCTGACCGCTCTCTGGGCGGCGAGAGAGTTGAAATCCATTAAGACCGTGATCGCCTCCGAGGCATCCCATCTGTCGATCGCCAAGGCTGCGCATATCCTGGGCCTGGATTATCGTGCCCTGCCTGCCGACGAAGAAGGGCGCTTGACGGCTCGCATTGTCGAGGACGATCTGTCGGAGGCGGCGCTGGTCCTGACGGCCGGAACCACGAGTGCAGGCGCCATCGACGAATTGGCGCTCGCGGGCAAGGCGGCCTGGACACATGTCGACGCGGCTTGGGCGGGCCCTCTTGTTTTCTCGGCGACTCATCGATCGCGTCTCAAAGGGATCACTGTAGCCGATTCGGTCGCGGTTTCTGCTCACAAGTGGCTTTTCCAACCCAAGGAATCAGGCTTGATTTTGTTCAAAGATGCCGAGGCAGCGCATCGGGCCGTGAGCTTTGGCGGCGCCTATCTCGCGGTACCCAATGTTGGCCTTCTTGGCTCCCATGGCTCGGCCGCCGTACCTCTCTTGGCGACCATGCTGGCTTGGGGACAAGCCGGCCTCGCCCGGCGGATCAATCGTGCCATGAGCCTCGCCGATGACCTCTGGCGACGCTTGGACGCTCACTCGAAGGCCCAACTCTTCGGCCCGCAAACCAGCGGGGTTGTCCTGTGGCGACCTTCCGGCAGCATCGACATCGATCGCGCCATGGCATCGCTGCCGGCAGGCTCGGCTTCGCGAACCGCCGCCGGCGGTCAGGTTTGGATTCGGCATGTCGCGGCAAACCCTTGCGCCGACATTGAAGCTATCTGGCAACCCATCGAGCAGTTCTTGGAACGTCAACCGCCATCTTGACCAACGGGACGCAGTGAATGGGTTTCAGACTTCCGGCATTTGCTGAGTAGCGCAATGAATGCCTCCGCCGAGTTCGCCCAGCGGATCGACATCGAGCGTCACGATCTCCCGGTCGGGATAGTGCCGGGAGAGGGCATCTTTGGCCATCTCGTCGGTTCTCGGATCGCCGAATTCGGCAGCCATGATTGCACCGTTGCAAGCATAGTAATTTGCATAGGAGGCTACGAACTCGGTGCTTTCCACCCGGCGTTCAACCGGTTCCGGTATCACGTCGACCTCCAGCCCCGCTTCGATGAGTCGTGCATGCGTATCGAGCGCGGCAAGATGAAACGGATCCTGCATGTCGGGCCCTTCCGGCAAGTTGATGAGAACCCGCCTCGGTCCCGTAAACCTTGCCAGTGAGTCGATGTGATAATCGGTGATGTCCTCACCCCGAACCCCATCGGACCAGACGATCCGCTCGGCACCGTAGGTGCGCAGCAACCGTTCCTCTATGTCATCGCGGGAAAGGCCGGGATTGCGGTTCGCGTTCACCCAGGAACTCTCATGAGCTATCAGCAGACCATGCCCGTCATGTTCGACCCCGCCGGCCTCACCAACGAGCCTGCTTGGAATCAGTGGCAGCCCCAACCGTTCGGTGATCTCGGAGGCAACACGCCCATCATGACGATGGACCTGCTTGTCGCCCCAACCGTTGAATTGGATATGGCTGACCGCCAATCGACCATCGTCGAGCCGGGCGAACAGCGGGCCTGCATCACGACACCAGAGGTCTTCCGTCGGCACGTCCCAAAGTTCGACCATTTGCGAGACTTTCTTGCGCATGGCTGCGTGAATGTCTCCTGCAGCAAGCAGAACCACCGGCTCGAAGTCCGAGATCGTGTTGGCGATATCCGCAATGACCTGCCGGGTCATGTCGAGAAAGACGTCGTCGTCGTAGACCTTGCGGCTTGTCGGCCACATCATGAAGGTTCGCGCATGCGGCGCCTCTTCCGGCGGTACGGTCATCATGGTCTCATTCGCTTTGGTAGGCCCTATCCACCCAAGAAGCGCCGATGAAGCCGCTGCGCCAGCAAAGGATCGCCGGTCAAGAGGAGGCATCGCATTCCTCGCGATAGGTGGGTGTACGACGAACTGGTGACATGATCGCATCAATTGATACAGGCGTAGTCCTGCTCAATGCAATCTACACCTCGACAGGTGATTTTCTTGATGCTGTCGCCCGGCTAGCAAAACGTCGCGCTCACATTGCCGAAGGCGGAGGATGTAACGTCCACGCGGGTCTTGTCGGCGAGAGGTATCGGCGGGCCGAAGGCGCCGGTCATGATGACATCGCCTCTCTTCAGGCGCTCGCCGGCCTCGGCCCGTTGGCCGGCAAGCCAGCCGATCGCGGAGAGGATGTCGTCCGGCCATCGCAGCGAGGCCCAGGAGTCAACCGTTTCGCCATCGAAGATCAGGGCAAGGTCGGTGGTGAGCGGCTCGATTGGATCCGAGATGCCCCGGCCGCTGACCATACCTGCAAGAATGGCGTTATTCGCGATCAGCTCATGGCCATGAGGCGGGTCGCTGCGCAGCAGCAGATTGTGGAGTTCGATCACAGGGTAGACCGCACCGACCGACGCCAATAGCTTGTTAGGTGACGCATGCTCCGGATTGACGGCACGGTTGAGGGTGATGGCGAATTCGGCCTCCAGTGCGAGATTGGCGAAGTTCGCTTTTTTGAGGCTAACGCCTTCTTCATGCTGCTCGGTGGACCAAAGCCACCCTGAAACCGGGTGCTTCAACCCCATCATCTGCTGGTTGCCCGCGCAGACGCAGCCGATCTTGTAGCCGGCCACGGTTTCACCACGCTGCTCTCGGAGCTTGGCCACAGCGGACTGCAGCCGCCAGGCATCCGCAATCGACAGCCTCAGGCCTTCTGCGAAAACAGTGCCCGGATCAGCCGCGTCGTAGTCGTCGAGCATCCGTTGGGCGAGGGCATTCAGCGCATCCTTATCGAGTTCCGACATAGCCGATCTTCTCTGTTCTGTTAGGCTCTTAACTCTATAGCCATTTTCGATAAAGACGATGGGGGGCAAGATGCAGGCATTCGAGCAGAGCGAAACACCGATCAATCCGGGCTGGCGCCTCAGCCCCGACGAGATGCGAATCTATCGCCAGGACGGGCTCGTGCGCCCGGATCTGGCTTTTGCGCCGAACGAGCTTGCCGATATCCAAGCACTCCTGGATGCGACGCTGGCTGCCACCGAAGGGCGACGGCCGGAAAGCATCGTTTGTCCGCATATCGCGGCAATGAATGGTTTGTCGCAAGACTTGGCGAACGACTGGCTTCAGCTCTGCACCTTGCCGAGGCTGCTGGATCTTGTCGAGCAGGCGATCGGTTCCGACATCGTTCTTTGGGGCAGTCAGATCTTTTGCAAGCCGGCCGGAACCGGGCTTGCCGTACCTTGGCATCAGGACGGACATTTTTGGCCGATCCGACCGCTCGCAACATGCTCGGTCTGGATCGCGATCGATGATGTCACGTTGGAAAATGGTGCGATGCAGTTCATCCCCGGCTCGCAGCGTGAGCGGCGGTTGTTCAATCATGTTCGTGACGACAGCAAGGAATCCGCACTTAACGCAACCCTTGCTGCAGACCAGGTGGATCTTGCCGAGGCGGCCGTCGACGATCTGCAGGCGGGCGCCCTATCTCTTCATGATGTCTTCCTGGTCCACGGTTCCGAACCCAACCGATCGAGGAAGCGCCGTGCCGCGTTCGTCATCCGCTACATGCCGGCGACCTCGCATTTCGATCGTGGCGAAGCGAAGGTCGGCTCGCAGCATGTCCATACCAGGCTTGCCGAGCGGGAGATCTACCTCGTCCGCGGCGAGGATTGGACCGGAAAAACCAACATGGTCGATCTTCGACGATAGACGAAGGCATGTTCGCGGCGGAGGCCCGCGAGGCTTCTTCGAGAAAAGCCCGTATACCCTTCGGTTTCTTGGCGCATTCTGCGAATACGGTGGGAACCAAATGATGTGGTCACACCACTAGGCTTTGGAGGGAGCTGGCGGGCTGTCGAGGTTTGGGAGTTCGGCATCGCCGTAGAGATCTCGGGCTCTCGCCTCGAAGGCGCTGACCATGCGCGAGACCGCTTCGTTGAACAGCAGGCCGATCAACGCTTGCAGAACTTTGGAGCGGAATTCGAAATCGACGAAGAAGTCGATGACGCAACTGCCGTCATCCTTCGGGATGAAGCGCCAGTGGTTGTTCAAGTAGCGAAACGGGCCATCGATATACTCGACGTCGACCTGTTCGTGTTCGTGGAGCGTGACCTTGGACTCGAAGCGTTCCGTAAAGACTTTGAAACGGACGACGAGGTCGGCGAAGAAAACCTTGCCTTCGCGTTTGGTGATCCTGCATGCGGTGCACCAAGGCAGGAACTCGGGATACCGATGGACCTCGGCGACCAGATCGAAGAGCTGCTTCTGGCTGTAGGGCAGATGCCGTTTTTCCGCATGCGTCGGCATGTCTTAGCTGATCGCGGTAGGTGTTGGAGAGCGCACGATCAAGGTCACCGAGGGTGGCTGGGCCACCTAATCGGCGGCTTCCAGGCTGGCGTTGCGCGCGGCTCTGAGCTTGGCGAAATCATCGCCGGCGAGATAGGAACTCCTGGTCAGAGGGGAGGCCGACACCATCAGGAAGCCCTTGGCGCGGGCCATGCGCGCGTAATCTTCAAACTCGGCGGGCTCGACAAAGCGCTCTACCGGATGATGGCGCGGTGTCGGCTGGAGATATTGGCCGATGGTCAGGAAATCGACACCGGCTGCACGCATGTCGTCCATGACCTGATAGACCTCCCTCTTTTCCTCGCCCAGCCCGACCATCATGCCGGACTTCGTAAACAGGCGGGGATCACGTTCCTTCACACGGTCGAGCAGGCGAAGGGAATGGTAGTAGCGGGCACCGGGGCGCACGCTTCGATAGAGCCGCGGTGCCGTTTCCAGATTGTGATTGTAGACATCCGGCGCCGCATCGACGATCGACGCGATCGCCTCGAACGGTTTTCGCAAAAAGTCCGGTGTCAGGATCTCGATCGTGGTGCCCGGCGAGGCCTTCCGAATCTCCTCGATGCAGCGAACGAACTGGAATGCGCCGCCGTCGTCGAGGTCGTCACGGTCGACGGAGGTGATGACGATATGCTTCAGGCCAAGCTCGGTTAACGCTTCTGCCAGATGTTCCGGCTCCAGCCTGTCCACCGGGCCGGGCAGGCCGGTTTTGACATTGCAAAAGGTGCAGGCGCGCGTGCAGGTGCCGCCTAGGATCATGACCGTCGCGTGGCCCTGGGTCCAGCATTCGCCGATATTGGGGCAGGCAGCTTCTTCGCAGACGGTGTGCAGGTTTTTGGCCCGCATCAATTTGCGCGTCGCGTGATACCCATCCGAGTTTGGCGCACGCACCTTTATCCAAGGTGGTTTTCGCTTGAGCCCGCTTGGCGTCGTTCGATTGAGGATCTCTACCATGGAAACCTGCACTGGATGTCACTGGTTCAGAGTTGGGGCTTTGTAGCAAAGAAATCAACGCGTGGGTCAAGAAGCTTATCGATATCGTTGTCCTTTCGAGGCTTGCCATCCGCGCAAGCCCCGTCTTTCTCTCCTTCAGTCGATGGGGGTGATGGCGCCGTTGCCGGACATCCATGAGCGGATATTGTCGAGTACGCAGTCTCCCATGGCTTGCACGGTCTCCTCGGTATTGCTGGCAATGTGGGGCGTGAGGATCACATTATCGAGCTGGAATAGGGCTTCCGGCACGTGGGGTTCATCATAAAAGACATCGAGGCCGGCTGCACCGATGCTCCCGCTTGTAAGAACCGCCACCAGGGCGGCCTCGTCGACCAGCCAGCCGCGGGCAATGTTGACGAAAACACCGTTCGGTCCCAGCGCCGCCAGGACCTCGGCAGTCACGATATGGCCGCCCTCCTGACCGCCCGAGGCTGCCAGAAATAGAATGTCCGAAGAGGCAGCCAGTGCCTTTTCGGAGGGATAGCGACGATAGGTAACCCCTTCCATTGGCAATGGATCGTAATAGCCGATGGTCATGCCGAAGGCTTCGAGGCGCCTGGCCAGCGCCTTGCCGATCCGGCCAAGCCCTAGAATGCCGGCGCGTTTGCCGGAGAATTTCATCGAAGGCGCATAGCGCCCGTCAAGCCATTCTCCGGAGCGGACGAACCGATCTGCGCGAACGATGCGGCGGCAGGCGCACATGGCAAGGATGATGCCGAGATCGGCGACGTCGTCATAGAGCACCGGTGTTGTGGTGACGGTGATGCCGCGCGCCTTGGCACGCTTGATGTCGGTTTTTTCCAGGCCCACCCCCATGATCGCGATGAGCTCCAGATGGGGCAGAGTATCGATGATCTCGGTTGAGGCCCCCGCCATGGCGTTGGTCACGACCACATGCACCCGGTCCGCGATCGGCCGGAGTTCCGCTGCGATATCCGGCGCGTCATGAACGCTATGGACGGTGAATGCCTGCTCCAGCGCTTCCAGAACAACCGGTCGCTGCACGCCGACGATCGCAATTTCCTTTGTCATTGGGCTTTCCCGTTGGTCTTTCAATGAGATCGGCGTTTCAAGACGCGGCACCTGTCACTGTGCCGAGAAGTTCGAAAAAACCGCGCTTGCGCGGAGAACTAATGGACCAGTTTACCGGCACGCTCTGATACCCGTCATCAAAGTCTTCCCCTTCCATCCGGTAGTCGAAATAACCCCAGCCCGCATAGTCGCCGATGGCGGCCAGCATATTGTTGTCATCGGCGTCGAAGTCGAAATGATCATCTTCGTTGAACAGGATCGGCTGTCCCTGGTAGCAGGCATTCGCCCGGCATTCCCGAACCATCTCGCGGATGCGGTCCGGGTCCTCGACATGGTTGCCGTGCAGCAGGATGAAATCGGCCACGCGTAGCGTCGGATCGGGAGGGAGCGTGCCGCCGCGCATGCTGGTGCTAACCAGCAGCCTGCCGGCAGGGTTGCCGATCTTTCCATAGGACAGGGACTGGACAAGCTCTATCAATTCGTGGCAGCGCCCCGCCTTGATGATGTCATGGGTGTAGTGGCCGACATCGGCTTCGTTCGCGATTTCGACCAAAACGTTGCGGTAGCCTTCGTCGATCAGCCAGCGGGTGGTCGTCTCGACGGCCCGGACGACTGCGGCCTCGTCATTAAGGCGGTTATCCTGGCCAAAGTAAAAAAGACCGAGGATGACCACCATGCCCAGCTCATCCGCCTTATTCAGGATACGTCCGAGGCGATCGAGATAAGCCGGTCTGGGATCGCCCTCGGGGGTAAAAGCGGCATTATCCCAAGGTTGAGTCTTACTGTACCCTTCGGGGCTGCCGCCCTGCAGATTGATGGTAAAACCGATCATGCCTGCCGATAGCCAGGTGGGCATCATCGCCAGGAATTCCCTGGTGTTCCGATCGGGATCCCAGGGGCCGTCAGGGTAAGCCCAGCGCGCTTGCGTTTCCGGGTTCAGGTCATCGAAAACGCCTTGGACCAGCCGGGCATTCAGCAGTAAACCCTCGATCTTCTTTCCCTGGTAGGATCGGCCAGCATAGGTTGGCCTGCCATTGATGAGGAAGGCTTCCCCTTCGATGCTGACCGTGGTCTTTCTTTCGTTCATCATGCCTCCCGTCCGCTATGCTGGCGCCCGATCCTCGCCGCTTCCTTGGTGGCAGCAGCGCCGACCATGACCCCGTCGTCGAGTTCGTTTCTGACCGTCTCCTCGGTAACGATATTGAGAAACGCGACACCCGCCTTATCGCAGGCTTTTTTGACAAGACGGCGTGCATTCAGCATATCGGGCGGGTAGGGGGGATCATGGGCTTCCTTCAGGCCGAAACCCATGCCCATGTCGCCGGGCCCCCATTCGGCAAGCGCAACGCCTGGAACCGCGATGCAGGCTTCAGCCTGATCGAGGGCGCGGGGATCTTCGAGTTTCAACCCTAGCATCAGCTCGCCCTCGGGGTTGAGCGGCCAGACATCGGCACGGTCCAGATAATCGGACGTCGGGATACCCCAGACCTCGGCCGCCCGCTCCTGGCCGCCGGACCCCCGTCTGCCAACACCCAACTTCTTGTCGAGACTCGGCCTATGGCCGTAGCGGGCGGATTCGACGAAGGCGCGAACGGCATCGGGGCTTTCGACATGGCAGAGCATGAGGCCGTGGACGCCGGTGGCAAGAACCTGCTTGATCATCCAGCTATTGGTACGGACGGCGCGTTCGTCGGTGCCGTCCATGGGCAGGGTCACGATGACCGGCGGCGTGCGGTGGCCGCTTTTGGCGGGGCCTGCCGCGATCAAACCATCCATAAAGGCGGAGAGGGCGGTCATGTCGAAGGGCAGATGCTCGAGATCGATGCATATATAGTCCATCCAGGTGTCGGCGTGGCGTTTGCCGCTCTCGAAGCCGAGTTCGGTGATGCCGGTGAAGAAGATCGGTTTTTTCTGTTCCAGCAGCTCGATCGCACGGTTGATCCTGGCCATGCTCTGCCTCCATTATTTGTTGCCGCCCGACGCCGCCCCTTTGTCTGTGGTCGGCCACCCTGAGGTCTCCATCTTAAGCTGGATCAGATTATCGATGAAACCCACAGCCAAGCGCGATCTTCGCACCCTGCCGAAAGCGCATCTGCATATCCACCTCGAAGGGGCAATGCGCGGCGCGACATTGACGGAGCTATGCGCCCGCTACGGCATCGAGCACCCGGCTGATACCAAGTACCAGGAATTCGATAACTTCGGCGGGTTTTTGAAGATGTACTGGGCCGCCTGCGAAGCGGTTCGGTCCAAGGAGGACCTGGCGAGGCTGATCCTGGAGGTTGCCGAAGATGCAGCCGCCGAAGGCGTCTGGTGGATCGAGCCTGCCTTCGATGCTGATCGTTACAGCGACCTTCGAGAAGGGAGCCCCTTCAAGCTTTTCGAGACGCAGGAGGAAGGGTGGGGCTTTGCCCTCAGAGCTGCCGAAGCTGCCTCAAACGCCACCGGTGTCGGGATTGGTTTTATTTCGGCGATTGATCGGATCAAGCCGTTGGACGAAGCGCTTAAGCGCGCGCGCGTGACCAGGGATATGGTCGTCAACAACGCGCATAAGATCAAAAGCGGCATGGCCTGCTTCGCTGGCGAGCATGCGGGGATCGTTGCGTTCGGCCTGCATGGCAATGAAGGCGGTCACCCGCCCGAGCCGTTTGCCGAAGCTTTTCAATTGGCTCTGGATGACACCGGCCTGATTTCGGCTCCACATGCCGGTGAGATTGCGCCTGTCCCCGGCGAAGGGGCTGCCTCGGTGGCAGCAGCACTTGAGTATCTAAATGCCGATCGTGTTGCTCATGGCGTCCTTGCCATCGAAGACGAGGCGCTGATCGACAAGCTGGCCGAGCGAAAAGTCTGTCTCGATGTTTGCCCGACATCCAACCTCCTGCTTCGTGTTTTCCCATCGGCGGATGCGCATCCGCTTCAAAAGCTCATCGAGGCAGGCATTCCGTGCACGCTCGGCAGTGACGATCCTCTCCTGTTCGGTCCGAACCTTGTGGATGAATTCGTGCTCTGCCGGGATGCGATGGCGATGGACGATCAGAAATTGGCGGCGATGGCGCGTACATCGTTTAGCCATAGCGGCGCACCGGAGCCGGTGAAGAAGGCAGGTCTTGCAGCGATCGATGACTGGCTTTCGAGGGCGTCGTGAGCGGATGGCCGCCGAAGGTGGTTGATCCTGTTCCGATAACGGCCTAGCCTTAAGCTAATATTGAGGCCAGACCAACAGAGCTGAATCCATCGCCGGGAGCTGGCCCGCCGCCTCAGGGATGCTTTAACAGGGAGGACAATCCGTGAAGAAAACCGATTCGAAAAAAACCGTAACGACGACTGGCAAGGGACTGACCCGCCGTCAGTTTACGCAGAATACGGCGCTTACCGGTGCTGCTTTTGCTGCAGCCTCATTCCTCGGAGGCCAAGCGCCAGCCTATGCCCAGGAGAGAAAGCTCCACTATCTCCAATGGAGCAGCTTCATCGGCGACGCAGATCCCGAGATCAGCCGTCAGGCCGAAGAGTTCACCAAGGCGACCGGTGTCGACGTCACGGTCGAGTTTATCAATCAGAATGATATGGCAGCGCGCATCACCGCCGCGATCGAGAGCGGCAGCGGCGCCGATGTCATTCAAATGAACGCCAATCAGCCGCACCTCTATGCGAGCGGCCTTGCCGATCATGGCGCGCTGTTTGGCGAGATGGGCGGTGACGATTTTTATGAATGGGCAGCAGGGGCTGTAACTGTTGATGGGGTCGCGAGAAGTATTCCGCTGTTCAATATCGGCAACGCTGTTGTTTATCGAAAGGACATCTTCGAAGAGCTCGGTCTCAGCGTTCCCAATACCTGGGAAGAGTATCTGACGGTCGGCGAGGCGCTCAAGAACGCCAACCTGCCGGTCGGCCAGACCCTTGGCCATACCTTTGGTGATGCGCCGACCTTCGCCTATCCGCTGATGTGGAGCTATGGCGGCATGGAGGTGGACGAAAGCGGCAAAGTCATCGTCAATTCCGCCGAAACCCAGGCGGCGCTCGAGTTTGCGGCCCGCTTCTGGGAGGCTGCCTGCGATCCTGGCGGGCTTGCCTGGGATGATGGCTCCAACAACCGCGCCTTCCTCGGTCAGACGATTGGTGCCACCCTGAACGGTGCCAGCATCTACTTCGTCGCGCGTCGGGATGAGGATAAATATCCGGGCTTCGCCGATAATCTCGACCATTTCCTGAACCCTGAAGGTCCGAATGGACGCTACCATTTTGTCGGCCCGCGCTCGCTCAGCATCATGGAGTATTCCGAGCAGAAGGATGCGGCGGCTGATCTGATCCGCTTCTTCGCGCAGGATGACAACTTCGATGCCTTCATGAATGTCAACAAGGGCTACGTCCAGGGTTCGCTGCCAAAGTGGGAGAGCCATCCGATCTGGGAATCGGATCCGGCGCTGACCATCTATCGGGACAACCCGAAATACGGCCGAACCTCCGGCTTTGCCGGACCCTGGAACCGGGCATCCGGCGAAGCGCAGGAGAAATATATCATCGTCGACATGTTCGCCCGTGCCGTTCAGGGCGAAGATCCGGCGACGGCGGCTGCCTGGGCACAGCAGGAACTCGAAAACGTCTACGGCGCCTGACCCGCCCCCGAACGGCGGGATCGTTGTTTTGACGTGGATGGCGCAGGTGGCCGGAGTGTGGCGTTTTGCTCGCTCCGGCCGCCGTGCCATCAGCTGGAGGCTGATGAGCGGACCATGAACTTCGGTGACATTGCCCATGCCTGCTGATATCGCCGAAGTTCAGGCGGCAAGAGCCGTACGTCCCTTGTCATTGAGGGAAAGGGTTCACGAAGCCCTCGAAGATGAGAAGATCCTGGGCTACGTCCTTCTGACGCCAGCCTTCCTGCTCATCATGATATTCATTGCCTACCCGTTCGTCCTCGGCATCTGGATGTCGCTGACCGACAAGCTGGTGGGCACGCCCGGTGAGTTCATCGGTCTTGGCAACTACACACAGCTGTTCAAAAGCGATATCTTCCACACCGCGATCTGGAACACCCTCTTCTTCACCACCATGGCCACCATCTTTAAAGCCGCTCTCGGCATGTGGCTGGCCGTGCTCCTCAACAGAAAGTTCAAATTCGCGCGCGTGACCCGAGCCGTGGTCCTGCTGCCGTTCATCATTCCAACGGTCTTGAGCACGCTTGCCTGGCTCTGGATGTTCGACGCCACCTTCAGCGTTTTTAACTGGGTGCTGCGCTGGCTCTACCAGATGGAAATCAGTTTTTTTGGATTGGTCCTCAAGGAGAACTGGGGATTCTTTCGCGGTCCGCTCTGGCTTGGTGACCCCCATTGGGCGATGTTCTCGGTGATCTTGGTCAATGTCTGGCGCGGTCTGCCATTCTTCGCGATCTCCTTTCTCGCGGGCCTGCAAACCATCCCGCCCGAACTCTACGACGCTGCCGACATCGACGGTGCCACCGGCTGGAAGAAGTTCTGGCACGTCACGCTGCCGATGGTGAAGCCGGTCGCGATCGTCGTCGTGGTCTTCTCGATCGTTATCACCTTCGCCGACTTCCAGCTTGTTTACATCCTTACACGCGGCGGTCCCAACAACGCGACCCATCTCCTTGCAACCCTCGCCTACCAACTCGGTATGGGTTCCGGCAATATCGGCCAGGGTGCCGCCGTCGCCCTCTTCATGCTGCCGATCCTGGCAATGGTGATCGTGTTCCAGCTCTGGTATCTGAAGCGCGAGGGCTTGAACAAATGATCATTGGCATGATCTGCTTGACGTGCCCCGTCACCCACGTGCGCCTCGGGCTTGCCCCGGACCATCAATTCTTGGCCAGTCAGTTCGAAGAGCAGGACAGGGGAACGCCAAACCAACCCGCTTCACCGCGACAGCGTAACGGCAAGGCGCCCTGCGCCGCGCTGGGGAGTGGCCATGAATAATATGGTTGGCGAAACCTACTTCCGGCGGCTGATCGTCTTCTATATCCCGCTCTTCATGTTCGTCGCCGCGATGCTGTTTCCTTTCTTCTGGATGTTCATCACTTCGGTCAAGCCGGACCCGGAACTCTACAATCCCCGGATGTCCCCCTTCCTGGTGCGCGAGCCGACGCTTGAGCATTGGACGGCCTTGTTCGAAGGCACGCTCTTTTGGGAATGGACCGTCAACACCCTTTGGGTCGCCATCGCTTCGACATCGGTTTCTTTGTTTGCGGGTGTGCTCGCCGGCTATTCATTGTCCCGCATGGTATTCCCGGGCTCCACCACCTTCGGCATCGCTATTTTCGTCACTTATCTCGTCCCGCCGACACTCCTCTTCATCCCGCTCACCGGTGTCATTTCCTGGATGGGGCTGCAGGATACGTCCTGGTCGTTGATTTTTACGTACCCGACTTTCCTGGTGCCGTTCTGCACCTGGCTGCTTATGGGCTACTTCGCGACCATTCCCAAGGAACTGGAGGAATGCGCGAGGATCGACGGCGCGTCGCGCATCCAGGCCATGGTCTGGATTATTTTGCCGCTCGCCGTCCCCGGTATTCTTTCCGCCGGCATCTTCGCCTTCACCCTCTCATGGAACGAGTTCCTTTACGCCCTTGTTTTCATTCATTCCCCCGAGAACAAGACCATTCCGGTTGGCGTCACCTCCGAACTCATCAAAGGCGACGTCTTCTTCTGGGGTTCCCTCATGGCCGGCGCGCTGCTCGGTTCCATTCCGATTGCCGTCATCTATTCCTTCTTCGTCGAATACTACGTCTCCGGCATGACTGGCGCTGTCAAAGGGTGACCAGCGGTCACGGGCTGGACGACCAGGCTTAATCAGAAAAGTCGGCATACAGCCGAGAGGTGATGAAATGGTTGCATCGCTGGATAGCGTGCCATGACGTGAACCTTATGAATGCGGCTGGTAAACGAAGCGGCGGCCTGCTTTTGATGGATATCGGAGAAGCCATCGTGGTAGGCGGAAGGTGCTGACACGGAATCGTTTCTGAAATACGGGGCAAGGCCTGGCCTGCTCGGTACCGGCATGGAGAGCTGACATTGGCGCGGCAAGGAAGGCGATCGGGAGGACGGGCGGCGCGGGTTGCGGAGAGGATGGCGCCGGGGGCGGTGATCAATCCCTGTCCGCCGGGACAAATCGGTGGGCAGTACAAGCCGCTGAACGAGGCCGAGCTTCGAGATGTGATCGACACGGGCTTTCGCATTCTTGCCGAGATCGGCATGGGCGAGGTGCCGCCGTCGTTCGAAGAGCTTGCCTTGTCCAAAGGGGCGTCACGGAACGCTCTCGGGCGCCTCACCTTCTCCCGCTCCCTGGTCGAAGATATCATCGATGGCGCTGCCAAGACCTTCACCTATTTCGGTCGCGATCCCAAACATGATTTCGATATTGGCGGCGATCATGTGCGTTTCGGTACCGGCGGTGCCGCGGTGCAGACCCTCGATCTGGAAACGGGGCTCTATCGCCCCTCCACATTGCAGGACCTTGCGGATTTCACTCGCCTGATCGACACCCTGGACAATGTGAGCTGGTTCACCCGCTGCTGCGTGGCAACCGATGTCGAAGACACCTTCGATCTCGATGTCAACACGGCCTACGCGCTGCTCGCCGGTACGACCAAGCCGGTGGGCACCAGCTTTACCGTCGCCGACAGCGTGGATCCGATCATCGACATGTTCGATATCGCTTTGGGCGGAGAGGGGAAGTTCGCCGAGCGGCCTTTTTGCAAAGCTCATATCTCGCCGGTGATTTCGCCGCTTCGCTTTGGCGAGGATGCGGTGGCTGTTACCATGGCCTGCATAAACCGGCGCGTCCCGATCAACGCCATCATTGCGGCCCAATCGGGGGCGACGGCACCTGCCGCTCCTGCCGGCATGCTCGCACAAACGACCGCAGAGACCCTGGCAGCCCTGGCGCTCGTTAATCTGCTCGAGCAGGGCTACCCGATGATTTTTTCTAACTGGCCATTGGTTATTGATTTGCGTAGTGGCGCTTTTTGCGGCGGTGGCGGCGAAATCTCGATCATGAATGCCGCCTCTGCCCAGATCTCCAACCATTTCGGCCTGCCGTCCGGCGTCGCCTGTTCCATGGCGGATGCGAAGGCTGTCGATGCGCAGATGGGCGCTGAAAAGGCGCTTGGAGCACTCGCCGCCGGGCTGGCCGGCGCCAATATGATCTACGAATCCTCCGGCATGATGGCGAGCCTTCTGGGCGCTTCGTTCGAAGCTTTCGTTCTCGACGATGAAATGCTGAGCCATGTGCATCGCATGATCAGGGGCATCGAGGTTAGCGAGGAAACACTTGGTTTCGAGGCCATTCGTGCCGCCGTGACAGGTGAGGGCCACTTCCTGGGTTCGGATCACACCATCGCGGCCATGCAGCGGGACTATTATTATCCCTCTCTTGCCAACCGTGACGAGCCGCGGACCTGGGCGGCAAATGGCGCAAGAGATGCCTGGTCCGCGGCCAAAGACAAAGCAAAGATGATCTTAGCGACACACAAGCCCGACTATATTGCGAAGAATGCCGATCTCCGGATACGCGAGAATTTCAATATCCTTTTGCAGGCATGAGGATGAAGCAAAAGCCGTGCCTTGGCCGGTGGCACGGCTAATGCCTTTACAGGTAGCCGCCCCATTTGCCGCGCCCATCAAGGATCACATTGCCCTGTACCGGGTTCTCCGCTTGATGGGCAGCGGTCGAGCGGTCTCTTTGGATGTCAACCGCGCTTAGCCCAATCAAAAGTGCCAGGATAGCAGCGACGAAGAACATCGCCCAAGTTGCATGGGGACCGGTTTCATCGCGTTTAAGATGAAGTGGTAACGAAAGCGGTGTTGTCGTCATGACGATGAAGTCCCTTCCTTCGGACAGCCTGTTTGCCGTCAAGCGCGCCAGAACGGTTTGCTGCTCTCCCAATCGACATCGCTGCGGGTCAGGCCGATATCGGAGAGCATGTGGTCATCAAGGCCGCGGAGATGACGGCGTTCTGCTACGCGGTCGTGCCAACGGATGATTTCGTAGGCAGCCGCTTGAAGCCGTTGAGGCCAAGCCAAGGTCCTGGAATTCGCCGCTTGGGGTGTGCAGTTTGCCTGTACATTGGTCATAGCCGTGCTCCATAGCTGATCGTCTTGCCAAGAGGGGGAAGCCTCTGTTGATGAGCGCTTCACATCTCCTGACTTACGTTTGAAGAGCGGCGTTCACAAACGATATTTCTTGTTATTCGGTTTAGAAAAACTAAACATGATGCCGCGATCATGATTTTAATAATTTGTTTTTAAATGATTTTTTCCTAGTCACTCAAAATGACCTTGACGCGTGGAATATCATATCTTACCTGATTTTCATGGCTCAGCGACTACCTTCACTCAATGCAATGCGCGCTTTCGAGGTGGCCGCGCGGCATTTGAGCTTTTCCCGCGCGGCCGATGAACTCAATGTTACCAAGGCAGCCATAAGCCATCAGGTGAAAGCGCTGGAGGATGACTTGGGGATGCCGCTGTTTCAGCGGCTGAACCGCGCGTTGGCGCTCACCGCTGCAGGGCAGGCCCTGTTCCCTGCCGTTAGTGAGGCCATGGGGTTGATGGCCGCTGCCGTCAAACGGCTGCATCATCAGGATCGGGCAGGGGAGTTGACCGTAACGACCATGGATTCGTTCGCGGCGCGCTGGCTGGTGCCGAGGCTCGGACGGTTTCGACAAGAATATCCCGATATCGATGTGCTGATCGCCACCTCCGATGAGAGCATCGATTTTGCGCGGGAGAGTGCCGATCTGGCGATTCGCTACGGTGCCGGCAGCTGGCCGGGCTTGAGTGTCGAACGCCTGATGACGGAGGAGGTCTTTCCCGTATGTGCGCCCGGCATGCTGCAATCGGGGCCGCCGCTCGAACGACCGTCGGATTTGAAAAACCATACCCTGCTGCATGACGACATGCGCGAGGATTGGCGGATGTGGCTGATGGCCGTGAACGAACTCGATGTCGATGCGCGCAAAGGGCCGGGCTATCAGCACTCCAACCTGGCGATCCAAGCGGCTGAACAAGGCGACGGCGTGGCTTTGGCGCGCAGTGTCCTGGTTGAAGATCTCCTGACCTCAGGGCGTCTGGTGAAGCCCTTCAACGTCTCGCTTCCGGTCGAATTTGCGTATTATATCGTTTGTCCAATGGCCAATCTTAGCCGCCCCAAGGTGAAGGCTTTCAAGGCATGGCTTTTCCGGGAAGCCGAGAGCACTAAGCCACCCGGCAACCTGTCCACAACACAAGATTTTCGAAGGGAAGAGAGTAAGTTTTGACGGCCTTGTCGGCAGCCTGACAGGTAGTTGCAGATTGCTGGCTCAGGCGTCTGAGATGGTGGTAGCAGAGCTGCTTGAGATGCCCAGGCGGGACGTCCGTCCGCACGGGGCAACCATCAGTATATTATCATGTAGTCGTACGGACTGACCGCCGGATGGCCGGTTCAGGGACCTGTCATCCGGCGGGTGGTGCGCTAGTGACGTGCCTTTAACATATAAGTTCCAACCGAAACCTCACCAAACTTGGCTGCATACCGTCAAGCCTGGCGGTGGCGGACAGAACCAGCTTCTGTGGACACGCCACTCCACTAGAATTTGCCGTAGGCACGCTTCAGCTCGAACAGTGGATGCTTCGGCGACATCTGGAACTTGATCAGCAGTTCGCGCGCGATCATGTCCCGATCCTGCTGGTTGTCCGGCAGCTTGATGTTTTTTGGCACCGTCACCCAGCCGTTGATGTTGCGGTCGAAGACGGCAGGGCGATTTTCCTCGTAGCCCATATGGACATCTTCGAGCCAGTTGAGGTCGTCCCAGCCCATCATCTCGATGTATTTTTTCAAGAAGGGGGTGAGTCGTTCGTAGTCCGGCAGCAGGTTCACGTCGTAGCGATAGCCGATATGCTGGCCGATCGTCTTTTCACGCTCGCTGTCGAGACCATCCCCCTTCAGGAAGTGGTCGATATCCGTATCCGACGACGCCACCGGCGTCGGTTTGCTCTTCGCGGTCCTACGGGTCGCCGACTTTTTTGCCTTGGCGGGGGATTTCCCGTTGGTGGCCTTGGCCATGATCTTTCTCCCTTAAGTCAATACTGTCGCCATGCCACTAAGTCATTGAGATGGCTACGCCACCCACGCACTAGTAGCGGGTCATGTCGGGCTGGCCGACGGTGTGCTGGGAACCGGCGAGCGGCACCATGGCGAGCGCTGAGGCTTCCATGGTCAGGGCTGCCAGATCTTCCGGCTCCAGGGAGTGGACGTTGGTCTTGCCGCAGGCGCGCGCCATCATCTGGCACTCGATGGCAAGACAGTGGAGGAAGTTGTAGACCCGTTCTGCGGCGGCATCGGGATCGAGCCGGGCACGGAGCTTCGGGTCCTGGGTCGCGACGCCGACCGGGCAGCGGCCGGTGTGGCAGTGGTAGCAATGGCCGGCCTCGACGCCCATTTCCTCCTCGAAATCGGCCTCGGGGATATCCTTGTTGCAGTTGAGCGCCATCATCACCGAGTGGCCGATCGCCACGGCATCGGCGCCCAGCGCCAGGGCCTTGGCGACATCGGCACCGTTTCTGATGCCGCCTGCGTAGACGAGCGAAATCTCGCCGGTCTTGCCGACATCGTCGAGCGCCTTTCGAGCCTGACGGATCGCGGCAATGCCGGGCACGCCGGTCTCTTCGGTTGCCAGATGCGGACCCGCACCCGTACCGCCTTCCATGCCGTCGATATAGATGCTGTCGGGATCGGTTTTCGCGGCCATCCGCACATCGTCATAGACGCGGGCAGCGCCCAGCTTGAGCTGGATCGGGATTTCCCAGTTGGTGGCTTCCCGGATCTCCTCGATCTTGAGCGCCAGGTCGTCCGGTCCCAGCCAGTCGGGATGGCGGGCAGGGGAGCGCTGATCGATACCGGCCGGCAAGGAGCGCATCTCCGCCACCTGATCGGTGACCTTCTGGCCCATCAGATGGCCGCCGAGGCCGACCTTGCAGCCCTGGCCGATGAAGAACTCGCAAGCATCCGCGAGGCGCAGGTGGTGCGGGTTGAAGCCGTAGCGAGACTGAATGCACTGATAGAAGCCATTTCGAGGAATAGCGGCGCTCGTCCGGGATCATGCCGCCTTCGCCGGAGCAGGTGGCCGTGCCGGCCATGGTGGCGCCGCGGGCAAGGGCGGTCTTGGCCTCGAAGGAGAGCGCACCGAAGCTCATGCCGGTGACGTAGACCGGAATGTCCAGCTCCAGCGGGCGCTTGGCGCGCGGGCCGATCACCGTCTTGGTCAGGCATTTCTCCCGGTAGCCTTCGATGACGAAGCGGGTCAGCGTGCCCGGAAGGAAGGTCAGTTCGTCCCAGCTCGGGATTTTCTTGAACAGCGAGAAGCCGCGCATGCGGTAGCGGCCGAGCTCGGATTTGATATGGATGTCGTCGATCACCTCCGGCGGGAACATGAAGCTGCTCCCGATCCGGTTGGTATCCCGTTTGACACCTTTTTTCTTCTTGCGCGCCGGCGCCTCACTGGTCGCGCCGGAGGTTTCTATTCTCTTAGTCGCCATGATTGCTTCCTCCGTTAAAGGACCAGTTTCTTCTCGGCAGGCTCGAGATTGTCGTAATTCCAGAGCTGCTTGCCGGCGACAATCTTGGTCATGTTCTCGATGCCGGACTTCGGCTCGATACCATGGGGTGCGAGCTTTCTCTTCAGCCAGGCTTTGTCGAGGTCGGTAAGCTCCGCTTCCACCGCATCGACGCCGAGACTGTCGATCTTGCCGCCGACAAAGATGGTGCCGTCATACATGCTGTCGCCGAGATTGGCGCCGGCATCGCCGCCGATCACCATGCGTCCGCGCTGCATCATGAAGCCGGAGAACGCACCGGTGCGCCCGCCAACGATGATGGTGCCGCCCTTCTGGTCGATCCCTGTGCGTGAGCCGACATCGCCCATGCACACCAGGTCGCCGCCGCGGATGGCGGCTCCGAAGGTGGATCCCGCATTCTTCTCGATCACGATAACGCCGGACATCATGTTCTCGGCGCAGGACCAGCCGACCCGGCCCTTGATGCGGATATTGGGCCCATCGATCAGGCCGCAGCCGAAATAGCCGAGCGAGCCCTCGAAGTGGAGCCGGAGGCGGTGAAGGATGCCAACCCCGAGCGAGTGCTTGGCACCCGGATTCTTGATGACGATCGTGCCGAAACCTTCGCCGGCAAGCTCGCGGATCTTCTTGTTGACGCCTTTGGCGTCCAGATCCGCGGCGTCGAACTCGGTACGCTTGTTGTAGTCGAGCTCCGGGCTGTCCGGATAGAGGAAATTCTCACCGTCCTCCGGCGAGAAGAACATCTGCTGGGTGCGCCCGCCGAGCTGCTCGGTGTGCATCCCCATTTCGAAGGATGCGCTGTCCTTGGTCACTTGTTTGTCCATACCCGGACCTCCCCCTCATAAGGATCATGGGTGTCAATCTCGTGAGGAAAGACGCTTCGGATCGCGACTTCCTCGGAGGCGAGGGCGATGAAGTCGTCGCTTTCATAAAGGACCATCGGCTTGGCCGCCATGACGTCCTTGGCCATGCCCAGGCTGTCCGAGGTTGCCACGAGATAGGTGAACACGCCGTCGAGCGCATCGACCGAGCGAGTCATCGCCTCTTCCAGCTCGTCGCCCTGATCCATGCGGTCGGCGAGATAGACCGCGATCAGTTCGCTGTCGCAGTTGGACATGAAGCGATGGCCGCGCCGCTCCAGGCCGCGCCGGCTGGTCCAGTAGTTGGTGAGCTGGCCGTTATGCACAACCGAGACGTCGCTAAACGGGTAGGCCCAATAGGGATGGGCGGAGCGGATATCGACATCGCTTTCGGTCGCCATGCGGGTATGGCCGAGCGCGTGGGTACCCTTGAATTTCTTGAGATTGTAGTCGCCGGCGACCGTGCCGGCATCACCCAGGTCCTTGATAAGCTCCAGTCCCTGGCCGACGGAGAGCGTCTCGACCCCATCGATGTCCTCGATATAGTCGATCAGCTTCCTGAGTTCGCCGTCATAGCGCAGGAAGTAGCGAAAGGCGTATTCGGTCGCCTCTTCCTTTTCCTTGACCTTGGCGCCGAATTCCTTAAGCCGCTTGTCGACCTCGGCCTTTCTCGCCTTGACCTGGTGATGAATGTCGAAACCGGTCTTGAGGTCTTCCTGTTCGGCGACTTTAAAGCGCAGAATATGGGTCTTCGGATTCTTGTCGGGCTTGCCGTATAGGGCAAAACCGGTCGAATCCGGGCCGCGATGCTTCAAGCTTTGCAGCATCGAGGTCATTTCCTTGCCGATCGCACCGCTCTTGCCGCGGTGGATCAAGCCAGCAATTCCACACATGGTTGGGCTCTCCCTTCGGTTCGGTCTTGAAACGCAGGTCTAGGGGTATGGTTCCAGCTTGCTCCTCCGCCCTTCCTGGATCAGGCGGCTCCGGCCCGCTTCCCCGCCCAGCCGATGGGGTCGGCTGCCTTGACTTGGGCTGGGGGGCGGAAAAGCGGCCGGCGTCGACTTAACGCATCAAGGCAGGCAGTCCATATACATCTCGACGTCCCATTCGGTGACGGTCGCATTGAACTTGGCCCACTCGTCGGCCTTGTAGTCGTTGAACACCTTGTACATCTCACCAGGCATGGCGGACTTGATAACCTCGTCATTGGCCAGGCGATCCAAGGCTTCGCCAAGTGTGAGCGGCAGCTTGGTAACCTCTTTTCCGGCCTGCATGGCATCATAGATGTTGCGGCTTTCCGGCTCGCCCGGGTCCAGCTTGCGATCGAGGCCGTCATCGAACGACTTCAGGATCGCGGAGCCCATCATGTACTGGTTTACCATGCTGTCGACCGCGCGGTATTCGAACCGTCCCGGTGCGGAGACGCGCAGGCCGCAGGTGCGGTTCTGGTAACCCCAGTCGGCATAGACC
The DNA here is from genome assembly GCA_965204405.1 of Geminicoccaceae bacterium. Classification (GTDB taxonomy): domain Bacteria; phylum Pseudomonadota; class Alphaproteobacteria; order Geminicoccales; family Geminicoccaceae; genus JANQPX01. The sequence goes on along the minus strand of CBDBEN010000004.1, from coordinate 65,905 downwards.
GGTGCCCAGAAGCCCTGATCCCAGAGACGGCGATAGGAATTGACGGTCGGGCAGCCGATCGCGGTCAGCGCCGGCAAGTGATCGATCACCCCGCCGATGCAGTGGAGGCCGACCGGTCCAGGTTTCTTGGCGTGATGGGCCTCATCCGGCATGAAGTGGTTGTCGCCGCCGGACATGTAGGTGAACGATTCTTCCATGCCGGGCACGCTGTCATGGCCAAGCGGGTTGACCTTGCCCTCGCCGCCGGACCAGAGCGATATGTTGTGATGGCAGCCCGATGCCGACACGCCCATATAGGGCTTGGTCATGAAGCAGGCGATGAGGTTGAACTCACGGCCCACCTGGGCGCAGATCTGGCGGTAGGTGGCCAGCCGGTCGGCATTTCTGAGGACATCGTCGAACGCGAAGTTCAGCTCAAGCTGGCCTGGCGCGTCCTCATGGTCACCCTGAATGATGTCGAGGCCCATGGCGCGGGAGTAGTCGATCACCTTCATGAAAACCGGACGCAGGCTTTCGAATTGATCGATGTGATAGCAGTAAGGCTTGGAAAAGCCACCGGTAACCTTGCCGGCTTCGTCCTTGGTCAGCCACATCATCTCCGGCTCGGTGCCGGCGCGCAGCTGCATGCCGTGCTTGGCCTGGAACTCGTCGTGATGGATCTTGAGATTGCCGCGGCAGTCGGAGGTCAGATGGCCGCCGGGGTTCTCGTCTTCCTCGCGATTTCTAAAGCAGGTGCAGAAGACGCGGGCGACGCGCTTGTCCCAAGGGAGCTGCACGAAGGTCTCGGGGTCGGGAATGCCCACCAGCTCGGATGATTCCGGCCCATAGCCGATATAGTCGCCATGGCGGTCGATGAAGAGGTTGGCGGTCGAGCCGTAGACAAGCTGAAAGCCCTTCTCTGCGGTACGCTCCCAATGATCCGCCGGAATGCCCTTGCCGACGATCCGCCCGGTGACCGAGATGAACTGGTAATAGATGTAGGTGATGCCGAGCTCGTTGATTTTTTTCCGAACTTCCTTGACCAGCTTGTCGCGGCCCGGTGCCCCGACATGGGCCTCAAGATCAGTCGTGGCCATTGTCTCTTCTCCCTGTTGTTGTACCCACCAATTCGAACCTCAGATCAGCCTGACCGCAAGCTCCTCCAAAACAAAGAAGTTAGTGTGCCCGCTCACAGCGGGTTAGCTCCATGGGTAGGGGCTGTTGGAGACCGGGTGGAGCCTGCCCTCGGCGTAGCGGCTGAAGCGGAACGGTTCCAGCAGCTTGGACGGGTTCCCCAAGACTTCGCCTGCGACCAATTCGCCAACACCGAGCATCTTATAACCGTGATTGCTGTCGGCGATGATCGTGACGTTCTCGCAGAACCGGTCGAATACCGGGAAGCTGTCGGGTGTGAAGCAGCCGATGCCACCCGATGCTTCATTCTTGTATTTCGGAATTTGACCCTCGAAGCGCTTTTGACAATGGGCCAGCGCCGAACACCACATATGGGCGAAATGATCGTCGACGATGTAATCCGGGCTGTCCGGGCCGTAGGGGTCGACCGCCACCTTGTCGGGATCGGTCGCCACCTTGAACGGTGCCGCCCCGCCTTGAATACCGCCGAAGTTGAAGTCGGGTTTGTAGTAGATGCCCCACATCTGATCGGTGATCAGCGAACCGTCGACGTCGGAGATAAGCGGAACGTTGCTGTCCACATGGATCACCGGCGGCATCCGGCCGTCGTTGGTCTTCTGCAGATCGGGATCAACCCCAAGCGTCCCTTCTTGCAGCGACCAGTAGACCCACATCGGCACCCCGTCGCGAACCGTGCCGTCGGGTTTCTTGACGCTGATGGCTTTTGGCAGGTCGAGCATGTCCCAAAACTGCTTCACCCACGGACCGACGCCAATGATCACCTGATCGCACGCGATCTTGCCGCGCTCGGTAACGATGGTGGTGATGGCTTGGGAGCCGTTGCCGCGCTCGAAGCCTTTGACCTCCAGGCCGGTGATGATGCGCACACCTTCACTCTCGGCTTTCGCCGCCAAGCCGTAGATGCTCTTGGTGTTGTTGGCGTAGCCGCCCTTCTTTTCATGAAGGACCGAGGTTATGTCCTGGGCCTGCCAGTCCGAAAACATATCCTTCATATAGGCGGCGGATGCATCGGCTCCCTCGATGAAGGTGCTCTCATAGCCGATCGCCTGCTGTTGCTCGAAGATCTCGGCGACCTGCTCGCGCATGCTTTCCGGGCTGATCTGCATATAGCCGACGGGGTGATAGCTGTAGGCCTCGGGATCGCGCTCCCAAACCTCGACGGAGTGGGCCATCAGCTCACGCATCGCCGGCTGGTAGTAATTGTTCCGAACGACACCGCAGGCAATCCCGGAAGCGCCCGAGCCAATACCGCCTTTGTCCAGAACCAGGATATCCGTGCCGTCACCTTTGCCCTGCTGCTTCAGCGCGAGCGCAAGATGATAAGCCGTGCTCAGGCCGTGAATACCGGCACCAATGACGACGTAGGGGACCCCCTCAGGCAACGACATTAAGACCTCCCATGTAACGCGATGCCCTTCAAAAAGGGCAGGCTCAAGATGGTGGGATAGTGATACAAATCGTAGGACAATGCAAACCAATTTTTTGCCATTATTTAAAATTGGTTTGCATTGGTTTTAAATGTGTTATGCTCGAGAGCGGGTGATTGGGAGGTGGCGCCATGACTTTACCTTTGGCGAGCGGCAGCGGTGTTGCCGTGATCGTGGCCAAGCTTAGAGAGGCAATAGAGGCCGGGGCCTATGGTCATGGGCAACGCTTGCCGGCGGAGCGGGATCTCGCTGTCTATTTCGACGCTTCTAGAACCACGGTTCGAGAAGCCCTGCGCCGGCTGGAAGAAGATGGACTGGTGATCAGAAAAGTCGGCAGTGGCACCTTTGTGCATTGGCCGGCGCCGGATTTTGGCGGTGATATTGCCAATATAACCGGCCCATTGGAACTGGTGGAGGTTCGCGAGGCTATCGAGCCCTATATCGCGAAAATGGCAGTCGTGCATGCGACTGCCAAGGACCTGGATCTGCTTGAGAAAGCGCTCGGGGAACTGGAAGCATCTGCCTCCGATCAGGGGGCCTTTTCAGGGGCTGATGAAAGGTTTCATCTCGTGCTTGCCGAGGCCACCGGGAATCCCCTGATGGTTTGGATTTACAGCCGGATTAACGAAGTGCGCTGCCACGATCAGTGGAATGAGATGAAACAGAAGATTCTCAACGGGGAAGCCATCGGAATCTACAATGCGCAACACCGCCGATTGGTGGAGGCGATCCGGCGGCGGGATGTGAGTGCTGCCATGCGCGTGTCCATCGAACATCTCGATCGGGCCCGCCGGGATTTGATCGGGGTGGGGCGACCGACGCGTTAACTAATTGGCAAGTCATTTGCGCTATACGGGCAGTGCATTTTCCAGTGCGACATTGGAAAAACTTGATAAGACAGTGCGTTGGCGCTACCGTCGCCAAGGCAAATCATGAAATTGGTCCACAAAGGTTTGAGTGATTGTGGGCCACCAAGAAGAGAGGGCTTCAAGAAGCCCGAGAATAGGAGCTACCAGCTATGGACACCGATATTGGGGCCCTGACGGTAATATTCACGGAATTTTACTATTGGGTGACGATACCGTTGATGTTTCTCATACATGTTGGTTTTTGCATGTATGAGGTTGGCGCGTCGCGTCAAAAGAACATGATGCACACGCTGATGAAGAACACGATGGTGATCCCTTTGGTGACGATCACGTTTTTCTTCTTTGGCTGGTGGATTTACTTCGCGTTTCCCAATGGTCCGTTCATCTTCAACGGCCAGGGTCTGGTGGAGGCGACCTCGAACGCGGTGCCGTGGTCGGAACTGATGGGGACGCATCTTGGCGGGCCGCCTGCGACCGACAGCACCACGGCGGACGACAATGCGTTCTGGGCCAGGATCAACGGCGTGTTCTGGGCGGCATTTTTGCTGTTTTCCTGGACGGCGGCCTCGATCGTCTCGGGTGCGGTGATCGAGCGGATCCGCTCTGCCGCGTTCTGGCTGATCGCGGTGCTGGTGGGGTCCTGCACCTGGATCATCGATGCCGCCTGGGGCTGGCATTGGGACGGCTGGATGGTGAAGATGCTTGGCTATCATGACGCCTATGCATCAGGCGTGATCCATGCGATCGCCGGCGGTGCGGCCCTTGGCGTTCTGGTGCATCTCGGCCCGCGCATCGGCAAGTTCCGCGCCGATGGCACGCCGCGCAATATCGCCCCCCACAACCCCTGGCTGGTGACCATCGGCCTGTTCCTGATCTACACTGGTTTTTGGGGTTTCTACGTGGCCTGCAACGTGCCGATCATCGCTGAGACGGATATCGGGGCGACCGGTGTCGGCTTCACCGCGACCACGATCTATCTGACACCGACCACGCTGTCCGCGATCGTGTTCAACTTCCTGATGTCTCTCTCGGGCGGGCTGATTGCCGGCTATATCGTGTCGCGCGGTGATGCGTTCTGGACCTACAGCGCGGGTCTTGCCGGCATCATCACGGCCTCTGCGGGCAATGATCTCTACCATCCGATCCAGGCGATGTTCATCGGTGCTGCCGGTGCGGTGATCGCCTACAAGATGCACAATTGGGTGGAGCGGACGTTCAAGATCGACGATGCCGTCGGGGCTGTCGCGGTGCATGGCTATGCCGGTTTTGCCGGCTTGGTGATCGCCGGTTTCATGCTCTGGGGTCACCCAAGCTCGGGTTTCGAGGGTTATGCGGCGATCAACCCGCTGGGTCAGTTTGCGGGTGCGGTGATCATGTTCTTCGTGCTCGGCTTTTTGCCGGCCTGGATTTTGGCGGGGATCTTGAAGAGCTTCGGGGCGCTGCGCATTCCTTACCAGGTTGAGCTGGTGGGTCTGGATCTTGCGGACTATCACGGCCGCTATCTGGATGAGAAGGATGTTCAAGACGCTGAAATCAAGGAAGCCGTGGAGCGGGGCATGCTGCCCAAGCCTGCCGGCGGTGACGACTGAGGGAGAACGAGACCATGTCAACAACCGAAGTAACCACCTGGGCCGTCGATCTCGCGACCGTCGGCCCGATCTATCCCTTCGTCGGCACCGAGATGATGTGGTTCATCCTCGGCCTGCTGTTCTGGGTCGGGTTCCATGTCTGGCAAATCGGGTTCGAGCGAAAGACCTATGACGACGACATGGCCAAGCTGGCCAAACCTACGGACGTCGAACGGGTGATGCGCACGCAACGGCTCGACTGATCGGACGTTCTTCGAGGTGATAAAGGCCGGTGCTTGTCACCGGCCTTTTCTTTTGAATGCTTCCTGCCTCGAAAGCATGCCATCTAGCGCATTTCCGGGGCAGGTCGATCCAGCCCTCTCCCCCGCCCAACCACCCGCAGGATCTCCACCATATCGGGTGGCGCTGAGGGGGGAGAGGACTGGCACTGCGTAAACCTCAACCGAAAACGCTCTAACGATCAGGAACGGCAATTGGCGGACGGGCGGCCTTCGCTGTCCATTTCTTGATCATGAAAAATGCTTCGGCTTGCCTTTTGGAAGAAGGCGCAGAATCTCTTGCCAAGAGTATGGCGATCACCATCCGTAATAGGTTAGGCTGGGGGGGGCAGCCTGCCATCTTCTTCGTGACAGCATCGCCCAAGCCGGATGCGGAACACCTCGCCGGACGTGGTGAACTCGGTTGCAATTGACCGGTAGGCTTGCCCTCGCTTGTCAGACTGGCAGGGGGCAACTGCCAGACCTCCTGTTTTTAGTCCCCAGCCTCAATTTCGCTGTTCCAGACGACTTTGCCATGAGCGCCGTAGATCTTACAGGGAACGCCGCCGCTTCCCTCCTCGCAATGGTGAATTGCATCTGGTTTCGAGCCGCGAAAGCATCGACCGTCAGGGCAATAATTATAGGAAGCATAAGTTCCATCGGTCGAGACGGCAAAATGGCCAGGTGACCGTTCCTTTTGATATTGTTCAAACCCCTGCTGCATGCCGGAACTAAGTTGGATCGGTCCGGTGCCGACCAAAGGGTCCTGTATGCTGCAGGCGCTGAGTGACAAGGCCACAGCCGGTGTTATGATCGCCAATATCTTGATCGTCGATTTCCCCCTGGAATAGTTAATTTCATGTTGGTTATTGTGATTGAGTCAATCATGCCATCCTATGATGATTCGATCCGTACCAAAAAGGGATGTGACATCATGCACAGCGGGCTTTGCGGTGGCGAGTTTATGGCAAAGCGCGTGGGCAAAGAGAGGTAGCGTATTGAGATGACGGAACAGTCGTATCAACAGGATCCTCATGCGCTTGACGGGGCGAAGGACAGTGCCCTGGAATCGGCGATCGGCCGCGAGGTGCGCAGCTTTCGGATCAAGCAGGAACTGACGGTCGCTGAACTCGCGCGTGCCGCAGACCTGTCCTCCGGCATGCTCTCCAAGATCGAGAATGGCCTGACCTCACCGTCGCTCGCCACCTTGCGTGCACTTTCAAAGGCGCTGCATGTTCCGGTGACAGCCTTTTTCCGTCGCTATGAGGAGGAGCGGGACGCCGTGTTCGTCAAATCGGGTGACGGGCTCGCGATCGAGCGGCGCGGCACGCGGGCAGGGCATCAATATCAGCTTCTTGGTCACACCCAGTCGAAGCGCTTGGCGGTCGAACCTTATCTGATCACCCTGACGGAAGAATCGGATGTTTTTCCGCTGTTTCAGCATGCAGGGCTGGAATTCATCTACATGCTCGAAGGCGAGGTCGCCTATCGCCATGGCGACAAGACCTATCATCTGGCCCCAGGTGACAGCTTGTTTTTTGACGCGGATGCTCCCCATGGCCCAGAGGATCTTGTCAAATTGCCGATCCGGTTTCTCTCGATGATCAGCTATCCCCGTGAGGATTTGGAATGACGGTCTCAGGCAGACCCCGATTCTACGGTTGATCCCTGGTCTTCCAGGAGGCTAGGTTGCAGGAAAGCCATCAAGGCGGGAACAGGGAAGAAGGCGTCTTTCAGGAGTGCATGTGTACAATATTGCGTTAACGGCATTGACCATCTCGACAGGCGCATTTTTTCGATGCTGAAGGTCGAAAAGCTTGAGCGGCGTTTCGGCGGGCTGGTTGCCGTCCGTGAATGCAGCTTCGAGATCAAGGCCGGCTCGATTACGGGCCTGATTGGGCCAAATGGTGCCGGCAAGACCACCTGTTTCAACATGATCGCAGGGGCCTTGCCGCCGACGTCCGGGAAAATCCTACTAGATGGCGAGGACGTCACCGGGCTCCCGACCCACAAGATGTTCCACCGCGGCATCGTCCGAACGTTTCAGATCCCCCACGAGTTCGGCAAGCTTACGGTTCTCGAAAACCTGATGGTCGTGCCGGCCGATCAGCCGGGTGAGGCGTTGTTTCAGCTCTGGACGAGACCAGCGGCGGTGCGCGCAAAGGAGCGAGACGTACAGGCGCGGGCAGAGGAGGTGCTGGACTTTCTCAATCTCACGCGCGTCCGGGACGAGCTTGCTCAGAACCTTTCCGGCGGTCAGAAAAAGCTCCTGGAGATCGGGCGGACGATGATGACCGAGCCACGTCTGGTCTTGCTCGATGAACCGGGCGCCGGCGTCAATCCGACGCTTCTCGGCGAAATACGCAACATGATCCAGCGGTTGAATGTCGAGCGCGGATACACGGTCTGTATCATCGAGCACGACATGGACTTGATCGCCAGCCTCTGCGACCCGGTGATCGTTCTTGCCGAGGGTACGGTTCTTACCGAAGGAACGATGGAAGAGGTGAGGAAGGATCCCCGCGTGCTCGATGCCTATCTTGGCGGCGGCGAAGACGAGGCCGTGGCATGAGCGCGGTTCTCGAGCTCGACGACATCGTCGGCGGCTATGGCGAGACCCAGATCCTGCATGGTGTCTCGCTCACCGTAGGCGAAGGGGAGATCGTCGCGATCATAGGACCGAACGGCGCCGGCAAGTCGACCGCGATGAAGGCCGTGTTTGGCCTGCTTCGCTTGAGCGACGGCAAGGTGCGCCTCGATGGGCAGGAGATCACCAACACGCCGCCCGATCAGGTGGTAAAGAAGGGGGTTTGCTACGTTCCCCAGACCTCCAACATATTTCCGACCCTGACGGTCGAGGAAAATCTGGAAATGGGGGCTTATGTCAGGAACGACGACATTCGCCCCCGTCTTGGTGAAATCTACGAGATGTTCCCGCCGCTCCTGGAGAAACGCCGCCAGGTCGCCGGCACGCTTTCCGGCGGGCAGCGGCAGATGGTGGCGATGGGCAAGGCATTGATGCTGGAGCCGAAGATCCTCCTGGTGGACGAACCGACGGCAGGTCTATCACCGAAGTTCAGGGGCGAGATTTTTCAGATCATCAAGGATATCAACGCTGCAGGCACGCCGATCCTGATGGTCGAGCAAAATGCCAAGCAGGCACTCTCGATCGCCGCCCGAGGCTACGTGCTGGTTGATGGTCGGAACCGATTGGATGACACCGGTCAAGGCCTGCTTGCCAATAAGGAGGTCGGTGAAATGTTTCTCGGGGGCGGGGCTTGATCGAGTTCTTGAATTTTCACCTCATTCCCGGGATCGTGCTCGGCAGCATCTACGCGCTGGGCGCGATCGGGATTACGCTCACTTTCGGTATTCTGCGATTTGCCAATTTCGCCCACGGCGAGGTCATGACATTCTCGGTCTATGTGACTCTGACCCTGATCTGGTTGACCGGCTGGCATCCTCTTGCTCTCTTGCCCCTTGCCATGGCGGTCACGTCAATTGTCACCCTTGGCATCGACCGGGTCTTCTACAAACCCCTTCGCGCTAGTCCGACGATCATTCTGGTCATGGCATCCTTCGGTATGATGCTCATGCTGCGCTCGGTGACCCAGTTCAGCTGGGGGGTCCAGCTGCAATCCTTTCAACCGGGCATTCAACGACCCTATATTTTCTTCGACGCGCTGCGCATCTCGCCGAAGCATATCGTCATCGTCATCGCCGCCCTCATTTTGATGGCGCTCGTTCACTACCTCCTGACCCGGACCAAGATCGGCAAGGCGATGCGCGCGATGGCCGACAGTCCCGAACTTGCTCAGCTCACTGGCATCGAGACCGAAAAGGTGATCCGTGCTACCTGGGTTGTCGGCGCCAGCCTGGCGGCAGCGGCTGGGGTGTTTCTTGCGATCGACACCCATGTCGAGACCATGATGGGCTTCAAGATTCTCCTGCCGCTGTTCGCATCTGCGATCCTTGGCGGGGTCGGCAGTCCCTACGGTGCCATGGCGGGCGGGCTGGTGATCGGTATTGCCGAGGAAATCTCCACCTACCCGTGGTTCGGCGACGGCCCGCTGGTGTCACCCGGTTACAAGGCGGGCGTAGCTTTTGCGCTGATGGTGGCCATGTTGATCTGGCGGCCATCGGGCCTGTTCCGCGGCAGGGTGTTCTGAGATGGATCAGCTCTACGGCATCGGCCTCTACGTCATCTCGCTTTTGACCTTCGGCGGGATTTATGCGGTGATGGCGCTCGGCCTCAATGTGCAATGGGGCTTCACCGGCATGTTCAATGCCGGCATCGCAGGCTTTTTCGCCGTGGGTGCCTATGCGAGCGCGATGATCACCACCGCGGCTTCCGAGCGCCATCTCGGCGGCCTCGAGCTGCCGTTCCTTGTCGGTTTCATCGCCGCGATGGTGTTGGCCGGCATCATTGCCTATGCGGTTGCCCGTATCTGCATCCGATTGCGCAGCGACTATTTGGCGATCGCCACGCTCGGTATCGCCGAGATCCTGCGCTTGATGTTCAAGAACGAGACCTGGGCGACCAACGGCCCGCGCGGTGTGTCCCTGGTACCGAAGCCGTTCGAGACATTGCCGGAGCCCTGGAACCACCTCTCTTTCATGGCGCTGGTGCTGCTGATCGTTGTCGGTCTCTACTTTTTGCTGGAGCGTGCGCGGAAAGCGCCTTGGGGGCGTGTGATGACCGCCATCCGGGAAAATGAGGCGGCGACCCGCGCGGCAGGCAAAGACGTTGATCGGCTGAGGGTCGAAGCCTTCGTGCTTGGAGCGATGTTTATGGGGCTAGGTGGCGCGCTGACCGCGCATTATCTGAAGTTCATCGACCCCAATGCCGCTGACCCGCTCACCGCTACCTTTTTGGTGTGGGTGATGCTGATCGTCGGTGGCAGCGCCAACAACAAAGGGGCGATCCTGGGAGCGATCCTGATCTGGACCATTTGGTCAGCGACCGAGCTGCTCACCAGTCGGCTGCCCGATGAGCTGGCGATACGAACAGCCTATGTTCGTGTCTTTCTGATCGGTCTATTGTTGCAGATCGTTTTGCAGCGATTTCCTAACGGCATCTTACCCGAGCGGCGGGAGAAAGCCGCTGAAACGGGGCGGGAGCCCAACACGTCAACCTCGTAACGAGTGAATTATGGAGGCCAAGGTCATGACATCACAACTAAAGCAACTAACCCTTGCCGCATCGGCATTCGCACTGATGACAGGTGCTAGTCAGGCAGCCGACATCAATGTCGGCTCGGTCGCAGGGGTCACCGGCCCGATCGCTGAACTGGTAGCCCCAATTGTCGCCGGGCGGAACCTCGCTGCCGAACACGTCAACAGCCAAGGCGGCCTCTTGGGCGGTGATACTTACAACCTCGTTCTTTCCGATAGCCAGTGTGACCCGAAGGCTGGGGTCGATGCCGGCACCAAGGTGGTGAATGTCGAGCAGGTGGTGGCGATTATCGGCGCAAGCTGCTCCGGTGCCACCAACGGCATGGTGCAGTCCGTCACCATTCCGGCAGGGGTCGTCGCTCTCTCCGACTCGGCAACGGCACCTTCGATCTCCGAGCTCGACGACAACGACACGGTGTTCCGCGTTGCGCCCTCGGATGCCTATCAAGGTCTCGCGATCGCTCAGCTTGCCATCGATTCCGGCTACAAGAAGCTGGCGATGACCTATTCGAACGATGATTACAATGCTGGAATTGCCGCCGTCTTCGAGCAGGCGTTCAAGGATCTCGGTGGCGAGATCACGGCAAACCAGGCTCACGAGCCCAACAAGGCCTCTTATCGCTCGGAGCTGTCCACGCTTTCAGGAAACGGTGCCGAAGGCCTCGCCATCTTCGCCTATTATGGCGGCAGCGGCATCACCATCATCCGCAACTCGCTGGAAAATGGCCTCTTCGAAAAATTCATGGCGGCCGATGGTATGTTCGATGCCTCCGTGATCGAGCAGATCGGTGCCGACACTCTTCGCGGCAACATCTTCATCACACAGTCGGCATCAGACTATGGTGATGACAGCTACAAGGCGTTTGCCGAAGCCTACGAGGCCACCGGCAACAACCCGCAGGCGCCCTATGCCGCCCACGGCTACGATGCCTCTTTCCTGATCGCGCTTGCGATCGAGAAGGCCGGCAGCGCTGATCGGGCTGCGATCGGTGCCGCACTTCGGGAGGTTGCAAGCGGCCCCGGCACCGTTATCCGTCCGGGTGAATGGGAAAAGGCCAAGGCTGCTATCGCTGCCGGCGAAGATATCAACTATGAAGGGGCTTCCGGCAATAGCGACTTCGACGACAATGGCGATGTCGGCGGTATCTATTCGGTTAACACCGTCGGGGATGACGGTGCCTGGAAGACCGACTTGATCAAATAGGTCCTCTCAAGACGCCGTCGTAGCCTAGTGGTAACGTCGGCGTGGGCCGCGGCATTCGGAAGCCGCATGAGACTTTGGTAAAACGATAACGGCGGCCTGAGGCATGTTGTCCGGGGCGCCGTTATTTTTTTGCAGAATACGTAGCTGACCTTATGTCTGTTCGGTGGAGCATTAGCAGATCGGACGAGCGTCTTGAACGACGAGAAGCGCCCTTTGCCGGCAGCAGTCTGGCGCGGCATTTGCGGGCGATGCCCGTATTGCGGCAAGGGACGGTTGTTTCGGAGTTATCTGAAACAGGTGGATGAATGTGCAGCCTGCGGCAATCCATGGCACGACATCCGCGCCGATGATGCGCCGCCCTGGCTAACCATCCTGATCGTCGGCCATCTCATGGCACCGGTGATCTTGAACATGGTGCGCAACGATGACCTTCCTTTTTGGTTTGTCGTCGCCAGCTTGCTGAGCCTGAGTTTGGCTCTTTGTCTTTTGATTTTACCCCGAGCGAAGGGCTTGTTCATCGCCGTCATCTGGGCTTTACGCGTGCCTTCCTAGTGGTTCGTTCGAGGAAGGAGATTCCCGAAGCCCGCCTTCCGATATGGCTTCAAATAACAAGCGCGTTCAAGCCGCCGCTCATCAAATGGTGTGGTCATACCACTAGCCTGCTTCGATCGTGTCCAGCGTACCAAGCCTAGGTCTATGGTGCGCACGTCGATATAGAACGCGAGGGGCAACGATCATGCTGCTCAGAAAAGGTTCGAAATCAAAGAAGACCTCGGAGATGATGGCGGTCTCGCCCTCACGGACATCGAAATCGTCAGGCAATGTTGCCGTACCGCCTTCCACACCGATATCACTGGATGAGCTGAAAGTTCCACCGCCGGCCCGCTGCCAGGCAACTGTCGCTCCCTCGCCATCGGCATTGATCACGGACGATACCAGCACACGTCCGCGACCGTTGAGGTCGAAAGGTTCGGCAACTTGGGCTGCAGCGTTGAAAATGTCATCGAGCTCGGATTCGCTGATGGTTTCGGCGCGAGCGACCAGATCGGAGATGGTTACGGCGACACGGTCGACCTTTTGGTGAAGGAGGACAAAACGGCCGAGTTCGGCGCTTGCGAGAAACATGAGCAGCAGCACGGGCAGTGCTAAGGCAAACTCGACCGCAACATTGGCTCGGTCATTGCGCAGACTGTTCGAGAGTGCGCGAAGATAGCTGAGCGAGGGAACTTTTCGCGTCACTTCGGGGCGCTGATCAGTTTTGGCTAACCCCGTGGCTGATATGGCCAAATGCCCGGGCATATAATGACTCCTCAGTTAAGCTCAGCTTCCAAAGGGCTCGTTCCGGACTGCAATACTGGCATCCAGCGTGATATCGTCGCCGAAAATCGGCTCGAACACCGGTATCATAACCTCCCAATCGTAACTTAATCGATAAACAACGACATCGCCGGGACCACCCAGCCCGGCAACGCCCATATCTTCATCCCGAATGCCGTTTCCATTGATATCGTCGAACTCCTCACCTGCATCGAAAATCCCATTGCTGTTTGCGTCGGTGAACGGTTCGGGCTGCCCGACATCGGCGAACGTCTCGTAAACGAGAGTCTCGACCTTGAGCTCATCGGTATCGATAACGCCAAAGGTGTTGTCTTCGATGATCTGGAGTATCTTGGCATCTCTTCCAACCCCCTCGACCGTAGAGCCCGTAATGCCGTAGCGCGACGCCTCACGCGCACCGCCTTCGAGTAGCGTCTGAGCGAAAAGAATCCCGGAAAACTCAAGAATACCGCATACCAGCCCGAAGAAGATGGGTGCAATCAGGGCAAATTCCACCATGGCTTGACCAGCATCACAACGGAGAAGGCTGGCTCTGGGGTGAAGCCATTTTTTCTCTCCCCAAGGTTGATTTTTGTTCGATAAAACCATTGCTATTCACCTTTTCTTAAGGGTAAAGCCTCAGGGTAAGATCGACTTTTGGTTGATGAGGAGGATCTTTCATGACCACGAAATCGCGATTGCACAAGCCTCGTTTGGCTCTTGCCGGCGGGCTGGCAATCATCTTGTCGGCGTGTGCGCCTAACAGCGTCGTAAGCCCCGAAGCTCCCCGGCTTGATAGTTCTCTGACTGCGGCCGAACAGGAAACGGGGCGCTATGGAACGTTGTTGCGGCTTGCATCGTCGACACGTTCCGCCGGTGATCCGGCCGCAGCGGTCAACATGTACCAGCAAGCCATCTCTCTGGATCGAGGGAGGCCCGAAGCTTATACGCTCCTTGGTGACACTTTGGCCGATCTCGAAGCCTATGATCAGGCGGCCGAGATTTTTAAGCAGAGTTTGGAGAGGAACGGCAGCAGTCTGACCGCTCGTCTCGGCTATGCAAGGGTGCTGCTCGCTATGCAGCGCCCCGAGGCGGCGATCTCCCATTATGAAACGGCGTTGAAACAGGCACCGGGAAACCTTCAGGCTCACAATGGGTTGGGAGTGGCCTACGATCTCGCTGGTGAGCACCGGGCTGCCCAAAAAGTCTACCGCGACGGCCTTGCCATTGCTCCGGACAGTATGTTGCTGCGCAACAATTTGGGCCTTTCGCTTGCCCTTGCCGGTGATCATGAAGATGCTATTTCTTTGCTGCGTATCGTCGCAGATGAACCTGGTGCTCGAGCGCGCAATCGACAGAACTTGGCGCTGGCACACGGCTTGGCCGGTGATTTGGCTGCTGCGGAACGGATCAGCCGCTTGGACCTGGATGAAGAATCGGTGCAGAGCAATGTTGCTTATTTCGCTGCATTGGCGGCGATCGATGATCAACGGAAGCGCGCTGCCGCTCTGGGAACCCGGCCGTCGACGAGCTCCGTTTCGAGCAGTGGGACAGAAACCGGGCATCGTCTGACAGCGCTGGCTCTTGGAGGTGAGGGGCTTGAGCTTGCCTTGATGCCAACCGGCCGCTGGTTTGTTAACCTCGGTGACTTTTCCAGCAATGGCCAAGTTGCTTCCGCATGGCAGAAAATGCGAGCTCAACATGAAGAACTCCTTGGAGACCTTGATCGGTTGGCCGGAGCCGAGCAGGGTCGTCAGCCGCTCTTGGTTGGCCCATTGTCCACTGAAGAGAACGCTGAACAACTCTGCAGCCAACTCGAAATCTACGGACAAGCCTGCAGAACCTTGGCTCTTTAGTACACGCTCGGTTCGATGGAACTCAGCCCTCTTCGCCACCCCCTGAAAGATCAAAGGCGTGTAAGGCATCGTTGCCGGTCGAAAGGGCTGAAACCATCCCATGAACATTGTTCTGGATCCGATTCCAACAATCTGCACTGTGCGAGGAAGAAACAGCCCGTTATCATGTGTAGTATATTGATTATTAGTTAAAGGCCTTAGTCTTTGGACCTGGCATTTGGTTAGGATTGATGGCCCTCCAGCGATTTGGCCTAAGAATGAACTATGATAGATAATTTTATGCGATATCTTCTGATGATCAGAGAAATAACTTGAAGCCATCCAATATTTTAGAATTTTTCTCAAAACTAGCAAAGCAACTCCTTGGCCAGACGCGGAGATGAGGTGTCGGAAAATCTTCTCCAAAATTTGTATTTATTAATAAGCTTTGAGCACGATCGAAGTTGGACATTGTATTTTTTGATGCAGCTCACGATGTTTCACTTTTAGATATTTAGAAATGTTAAGCCATATAGTGTAAATTTTGTGTTTTGTTACCTATAGATTGAACCCTATTGCCTGCATTTTATAAGGCTTTCATAAATTTATTATGAATAGAAGCGAAATTTCCTGAGCAATCGAAAGGGCATCTAAATTTGTTATCTTTATAGATAACCATTCTTGAGAAATGTGTGTGTGCTAAAGGTGTAGCATCATTTTTTGGCGAGATAGTTGTTTGTACAGCAAGAGGATTTGTGACGATGCGTGGGTGGTCATGTGGACGACCGCTCCTGGAATCCTGACAAAACGAAGCGCCAGATTGCTTGATGCTACAGTGTTGTCTTCAACATAAGAGTCTCGTTTTCTGATGCGGCTGCTCTGCTGTCGCCATGCGCGGGAACCTCGGTCTGTTTGTGTCGTCGGTCGATCGTAAGCGTCTTGCATCGATTGTTGCCGATCGCAACAGCAAGCAGAAGCATGTTCGGCGAGCAAAGGTCGTGCTGCTGACCGGCGACCGCATCGGCACGGCTGGCATCATACAGGAGACAGGATTGTCCAAGGTGTCGGTGTGGCGTTGGCAGGAGCACTATATCGAAGCGGGCATGGTCGGGCTGTTGCGCGATAAGTCGCTGCCTTCGCGCATTCCGCCACTCGATGATGACAAAGTGGCCGAGGTCATCAGCCTTACTTTCGAGGCTCCGCCGACAGCTGATGCAATCCATTGGACAGTGCGTAACATGGCAGAAGTGAGTGGCGTATCGCGGGCCAAGGCCCACAAGATCTGGCAGGCGATGCGCTTGACCGGACCACCTGGCATGAGAAAATCCCGCCTGATTTGCTCAGGGTGGGCTGGGTCGCCCTGAGCTATTCATCAACACTGCCGGGACGTTGTAGCCGATTGAGCTGTGTGGCCGGCAGGTATTGTAGTCGATCCGGCAAGACTTGCATTTTCGACGCGCATCGGCAAGCTTCATGAAGCGGTGAGCGTTCAGACATTCGGCTCTGAACTTGCCGTTCAGGCTTTCGATGAAGGCGTTGTCCGTCGGTTTGCCAGGCCGTGAGAAGTCAAGTTCGACGCCCTTGGCGTAAGCCCACAGATCGAGAGCCTTCGAGATGAATTCCGGCCCTTGGTCGATGCGGACGGATTTGGGATTGCCGAACTCGACACAAACCCTCTCGAGCGTGTCCACAACATCCGCGCCGGTGTAGGAACGCCGAACATCGATCGCTGCACATAACGTGTGAAGGCATCAATGACGGTCAGCACGCGGATCTTCATGCCGTCGTAGAGCTGATCATGAACGAAATCCATCGCCCAGACATCGTTCCTCTGCTCCGGATCGGCACGGCCTTCACGCAGCTTGACTTTCACCTTCCTCTTCGGCGCCTTACTGCGTAGCTGCAAGCCAAGCTCCCGATAAAGCCTGTAAACCCGCTTGGCATACACCGGCCAACCCTCCCGACGCAAAAGCACATGAATGCGCCGGTAGCCGTAGCGGACGCGCGTCTCGGCAATCTCCTTGATCCGCTTCTTCAAATCAGCCTGCGTCGGACCGATGGACACATAGTGATAGGTCGAACGGTTTGCCTGCAACAGCTTGCAGGCCCGCCTGATGCTCACCTTCCAGATAACTCAGACATCGTCCACCAGCTCTCGACGCCGCACAGGCTTTTGAGCTTTCGGCGGATCACATCCTGCAGCATTTCTTTATCCAGCGAGAGATCCGCCACGATCCGTCTGAGGCGGCCGTTCTCTTCCTCAAGCTGCTTCAGGCGCTTCATCTCCGACGGCATCAAACCACCGTAAAGCTTCTTCCAACGGTAAAATGTCTGCTGCGAAATCCCCGCCTTACGGCAGACTCCGCCGCTCTCAACGGCTTTTTTTAAGCCTGAGCCGAAGCCGTCGCACCATGCGATGAAGGGTCGAGAGCCCGGCTACGACATCGAAACAACGCTCCAACTCGGCTTGGATCTTCACAAGTGTGATGTCGTGATCGGGCTCGACCATGCCGGCCAACGTCTCAGCATAAGGCTCGGGCAAGAGCGGCTTGCGCTCACCCGATGGCTCCGGCTCCAGGCTGCCGGTCGTCTCAACCCGCCGCATCAACCTGATCGCCGCAGACGGGCTCACCGAGTAACGCAGCGCTGCTTGTCTGATCGAACTTCCGTTCTCGACGGCTTCAACAACCCGCTCTCTCAAATCCAGTGATAAAGGTGCCGGCATCGTGACCTGTCCCCTTCAGACCGATCCAGCTGCTATGAGATTAGCTGGGCTATGAAGGAGGTTATCGATGCCACGGAAGAAGCATTCGGCAGAAGAGATCATTGGCAAGCTGCGTGAAGCGGAGGTTTTACTCGCGCGGGGCAAGATAAAACCTGAGGTCAGCCGCATAGGGCAAGGGGAAAGGAAAGCGCTTACGCTTGTACTGCATCTGTTTCAACACCGTCGGTCTCCTTCAATCGGCGACAAACAGACAGACATCCGGAGGTTACGTTCACTGTCCGGATATCGTGGAGGTCGCTTATCCCTTTGGATCTGCATGACCGAGATGTAGAATTCGGCATCATGTTTTGGGGGTGGCGAGATGAACGACTATCCGAGTTCGTTACGTGAGTTTGAGGCCTGTTTTTCCGACGATGAAGCCTGCGCGCGCTGGCTGGCGAACAAACGTTGGCCTGACGGCTTCGTTTGTCCTGCCTGCGGTCATGGCAAAGGTTTCGAACTCGGTCGCGGGGTGTTGATGTATCAGTGTGCCAGCTGCCGCAAACAGACCTCGGTGACCGTTGGCACAGTGCTTCACAGAAGCCATCTGCCCCTCAAGGTTTGGTTTCTGGCGGCCTGGCTGGTGGCCACCCACAGGAATGGGATTTCTGCACGCCAGCTTTGGCTTCAGCTTGGCCTCGGGTCCTACAAGACGGCCTGGCTGCTTTTGCAGAAACTGCGCCGTGCCATGATCGCCCCGGATCGGTCGCCGCTTTCCGGCTTGGTGGAGGTGGACGAGACCAGCATGCCCTTTCGCACGAGCGACACGCCGATCAACCCGAAACCCGGCCGCTCGCACGAAGGCAAAATGATGATCGCAGGTGCTGTCGAGATCCACGAGAAGGCGCCCGGCCGGCTTCGCCTCAAAGTCATCGATGACTATTCGGCCAAGACGCTCGGCGCCTTTGTCGAGGGCAACCTTGTGCCAGGCAGCACGGCGATCAGCGACGGTTGGTCGGGCTATCTGAGGCTGAAGGATGTCAAGCATGAGCCGAAGATCGTCGGTCCTATGGCAGCCCACATCCTGCTGCCTTGGATCCACCGGGTCTTTGGCAATGCCAAACGATGGGCCATGGGCGTCTATCACGGCCTCCGGACGCCTCATTTGCAGCGCTATCTGGACGAGTTCGTCTTCCGCTTCAATCGACGAAAAACACCACAAGCCGCCTTCGCATCACTCCTCAGCATCGCCGTCAAGCGTGACCATGCTTCATACCAAATGTTGATCCAGCAGAACTAAAGGGATAAGCGACTCGTGGAGATGCTTTTACGATAGATTGTCCATGACACTGATGATTGCGGGGCCAATTAGAACAATGAAAAGAACTGGCAGGATAAAAACAATCATGGGAACTGTTAGTGTAGCGGGTAGGCGTGCCGCTTTTTCTTCAGCTTTCAATAGTCTTTGATCGCGAAATTCGTTGGCGAGCACCCTCAGAGACTGGGAGAGCGGTGTTCCATATTTTTCGGTTTGGACGAGCGTATTCACTACACCCCGGATCGCACTAAGATTCGTCCGTCGATTCAGATTCAAAAGAGCTTGCCGGCGTTCGGGTAAGAAACCGAGTTCAACCGATGTCAGTTGGAGTTCTTCGGCCAACTCAGGGCTGGCGTTACCAATCTCCTTTGCAACTCGTTCGAGTCCTGCATCTAAAGACAAACCCGATTCGGCACAGATGACCAGGAGATCCAGACCGTCTGGCAGCGATTTTGCGAGTGTCTGTTGGCGCTTTGTCGTTGTATTTGACAGGTATAGATCAGGGGCGATAAGTCCAAGAGCACAAGCACCACATATGCCTAACATGTTGAATGTAGGTGTAAGATCGCCAAGCTTGAGCAAATAAAAGACAATGAATGCACCGATCCCAAACCCGATAGGCGTGATGATCTTGAAGAAGAAGAAGAATATGACGGCATCACGCGATCGGAAGCCAGCTTGCGCCAAGCGATCCTGTATTTTGTCGACTTGTTGATTTTGCGCCAACTTCAACGTCTTGACGACTCGCTTGATGACACTAAGGCTCTCTACCCGACGACTGGACTGGTTTCCAGGTTTCAGAAGCCCGGCCTTTAGTTCATTGCGTCGTTGAGCCACTCTTTGGGCGCGTGCTTCGATTGGATGTCGCTCGATCAGCCCAAACCATATGGCCATGATGGTGGTGAATGCCATGGCCGAAAGAAGTACGATGAGGAGACTATCTGCCGTCAGGCCAAACGGCAGGATTTCATTGAGAGCGCTCATATTTCGAACCTGACCATCTTAGCCATTATGAAGAGGCCGATTAAAAGGCTTGTCAGCCCCATGCCAATCATGATCCATCCTCGGGGATCTACGAAGAGGGTGCTCATATAGCGAGGATTGATAAATGATATCACGGCGCACATGATGAAAGGTAGAGAGCCAATGATCATGGCCGATGCACGTGCCTCTGACGACATGGCCTTGACCTTGAGGCGCATCTGCTCACGCCGGCGCACCATATTCGATAGGTTTTCAAGTATCTCGGCTAAATTGCCACCGGTTTCCTGCTGGATGGACATGCTGATTACCAGGAAATTGAACTCAGCTATTTGAAGCCTTTTGGCTGTCGCCCACATTGCTTCATCCATAGAAATACCAATTTTCATCTGATCGCCAATGCGCTGAAACTCTGATCCAACTGGACTTTCGATTTCCTCAGCAATTGTTTTGATGGTTTCAGCAACAGGTAGTCCGGAGCGAACCCCCCTGACGATAAGATCCAAAGCTTCAGGAAGAAGGCCTGCAAACTTTTTTGTACGTTTGGCAATTTGTCGGCTAATAACAAAGTGAGGGAAACCAAAACCGCAAACAAAGCCAGACAAAAGGCTAATGACTAGTGAGAAATCGAATAGCAGCCAGATCAATCCTGTCGAAATTGCCCAAAAAACTGCACAGATGAGTAGATAATCACCAACCCGAAGCGGCCAACCACTTCGTTCCAGGCGTTCGCGCATAAGGCTAACTTTGGGAAGAAGCCCTTTGATAAGGCGATCCACCGCCACGATTTTGCTGTCCGACATGTTACGACGGAGGCTTTTCGTCGGCGTTGTAGCGGCCTCGACTTGCCCTATTCTTGGATCGACGATTTGATCGATCCGTTGACGCAATCGCTGATCTCTACCTCCAAAAAGATCAAATCCTGTCAATAGCAGAATGAGAACAGAAAAAATTCCGCCTCCAACGACTATCATCAAGGATATGTCGGTATTAGCTCCAAGTGCGTCAATTAAAGCTGTCATGCCATCATCGCCTGCTGCAATGTCCTATCTAGACCGAAATAGGCTGCTCTCTTTATAAAGTGTGGGCGTACGCCACTTGATTTATATTGCCCCTTAAGTGTGCCATCTCGATTTTCACCTTCATATTCAAAGGTGAAAAGATCCTGCGTCGTAACGACGTCTCCTTCCATGCCGATGATTTCAGTGACATGGGTGACGCGGCGGACGCCGTCGCGCATACGCGAGACCTGGACGATCAGATTGACCGCGCCCACAATCTGAGTTCGAACAGCCTTGCCGCTTAAATTAACGCCGGCCATGCCAATCATGTTTTCCAGCCTGGTCAAGGCCTCTCTTGGGTTGTTCGCATGGAGTGTACACATAGAGCCATCGTGACCAGTATTCATAGCCTGAAGCATATCGAGCGCTTCAGCGCCGCGGACTTCGCCACAAATGATCCGGTCCGGACGCATACGAAGTGCATTCTTTACGAGATCACGCATATTGATCTCGCCTGTACCTTCAAGATTGGGCGGACGGGTCTCCAACCTTACGACATGAGGCTGTTGAAGCTGGAGCTCGGCGGCATCTTCAATTGTCACAACGCGGTCGCCGGGGTCTATCAATTGTGACATGGCATTCAGCATGGTCGTTTTGCCGGAACCCGTACCACCCGAAATCACCACATTGAGTCCGCAAGCTGATGCTATCTTCAGAACCTTTGCTAGGTTTTCCGAAATATTTCCCTGACGTTCCATGACATCAAGCGTGATGCTTTTTTTTGCGAATTTCCTGATGGAAATCGAACAACCATCAATGGCCAGCGGTGGCGCAATAATGTTCACACGGGAGCCATCAGGCAAGCGGGCATCGGCAATCGGACAAGTTTCGTCGACTCGGCGTCCGACCCTGGTCACAATGCGCTGTGCAATGTTCATGACGTGAGCATTGTCTCGGAAGCGGACTTCGGTCAGTTCAAGTTTGCCTTTACGTTCGACATAGACTTGGCTTGGCCCGTTAATCATAATGTCATTGACGCCTTCATCGGCAAGAAGGGGCTCCAAAGGCCCAAGACCGACCATGTCGTCGACAAGCGTTATCGTCAGTTCCTGTTGTTCGCGGCTGGTTACGGAGAGCTTTTCCTCAGTAACAATCTCACTGATTAGTTCAGCGATCTGGCGCTGAAGCTCATCTCTCGGCAACTTGGCAGCTGCGCTCGCATCAATGCGTTCTAAGAGCCCCAACTGGATTCGTTCAAAGACCGCTTTCGCTGCAGCTGCTCGTTTGTTTCGAGAGGCAGTGTTGTCGGGCCCTTTCGGAGTGCGAATTGTTTTCGCTTGCTCAGTTTCGGGAATATCCCGCGCCGTTTCGGTTCCATCTGACGGCAATTGCGGCTGTGATGGGACTTCCGGCGTATCGGTTTGTAAGCGTCGACCGAACATGAGTACCCCTACGTCTTGCTAAGGATTTTTTGCCACAGATTTGTGCGCGTCAATGTATCACCGGCTGCAGGCCCACAAAGGCGGTCGGTAATATCGCAGATGCCCTTCGCCACAGGTCCTTTGCCTGCAGCCACCGGCTGTCCAAAATTCGTAGCAGTGGCCACAGTCTTGGCATCGAATGGCAAGATGAAATCGATCTTGCGGCCGATGCCCTTCTCGAATTCCGAACGTGGCATTTCGCCTTGTTTGTGCTCGCCCGCCCGATTGGCAACGATGACGATATTACATGATGCGTTCAGGCTTGGCAGCATGCCTACGATCCGCATGGTATCGCGCATCCCTGCCAGCGACAAGTCCGTAACGAGAACCATGTCTGTAGCATTTTCAAGGATTTGATGGCTGCTCGGTGTTATATTGCGCGGCAGGTCGACAACGACGTAATGAAACTTGCTTCGGAGTTCACTTGTGAGCAACTCCACGGCGCTGAAGTCGATAAGAAGTGTCTCATCTGGGCTTTCTTCCGCGCTCATGACGAAGAGGCGATCGGAATGCTGAGTAAGCACTCGGTCCATGAAGAGGCCATCGATCCGATCCGGGTTCTCAAGGGCTTCGCGAAGTCCGTGGCTCGGCTCGATATCAAGCGACAGAGCGACCGTGCCAAATTGCAGATCGAGATCAATGAGGGCAACGCGTCGTCGGCGCTGCTGCGCTACGATCCAGGAAATACTCGTTGCGACGGATGTTGCCCCAACGCCTCCCCTGACGCCCATGACTGCGACGAGCTTGCCAAGCTTGTTATTTGACTTGGCTGTCTCGGAATGATCAGTGATGTTTGAGATGGCCTTCTGAAGCAGGGAGGGAGAGAGAGGTTTGACCAGGTAGTCGGCAACCCCGTGATGAAGGAGATCTCGAAATAGACCACAGTCATTACGTTCGCCAAACGCAATCACCGTGACGCCAGGCTCGCAAACGTTGGCTAGATTGTCGATATCAGACAGGGGCAGGTCCGAGCTGCTGATATCGATCATGAGCAGCTTTGGTGATGGATGCTCGCTTAGATAACGAACAGCATCTTTGATGCTTCCCTTGCGTATCGATGTGTGCGGCAACATCATATCACCGACAACCCGATCCACGGCTGCATAACTGTCGGAGTCGCTGCAGAAGGCTAGAAAGTGATCTTGACCGGCCTTGGCCCGCTCACCGCTTGCGATTGCTGTAGCCATCAGTCGATCCTCTCTTCTTGCAGTTCGATGAGCTGTCCCTGCCGATAGCGCACGATACCTTCGGCCTGATGAATGCCATCGGCCGATCCGAGCTTGCGGCCTTTGATCAGGTCTTTCGGGTTTGCGATCATCATCCCGAGATTGGTCTCGGTCGCGCAGCCAAAATTGCTGTGCGGCTGGTTGGCAAAGTCGAGACCGCTTCTGCGGCTCCAGTCCGGACAGGCAGGTGGTGTCACAACGTAGCGATCGAGGACGATCTCGACGCGGCGGTTTCGTGACCAAGCACGCTCATCGCTTCCGGGAGAAGCCGGGAGGCGTTCACCAAAGGCACTCGCGTGGATACGGCCATCATCAAGGCCGTTTCTGGAAAGGAACCTCTTAACGGTGTCGATGCGCCTTGCTGCGAGGTCGATATTGTAGACATCGTTCGCACGCTCATCCGCATGGCCTTCGAGGCGTATGTCGTCCTGATTCATGGGCTGGACAGCATCAATGAACGCGAGAAGACGATCTCGCTCGTCAGCTCGAATCTCATCGCGGTCCGTATTGAAATAAACAACGTGACGATATTGGGCACGATCGACATCAAGCTGTTTCGGTGAGCTTGCCGGTAGCCAGCCGCTTGTCGTATTAATTTGACCGTCGACCGGTGCACATGCACTAAGACCGATGAACGCAAGGACGACGAGAGCAGGTCTGGAAGACCGTGGCCGGATTTTGCTGATATTGACAATGTTATACGGTTTCAACGTTATTCTCCTAATCCAAAACGAAACCGATCGGACCGACCAGGCGTTGCCCTTCCGGGCCAAACGGTGCTCCCCGGCCGCGATGCAATCGGGCATGGTGAAGACGGCCTTCCAAGATTCGTTCAATATCACTGGGTGCCTGATATCCATCGATCGGGCTTGCAAGAACTGGTTCGCTGACAGGCCTGACCAGATAGGGCGTGACCATGATCACGAGTTCAGTTTCACTGGTTTGAAAACGCTGCGACCGAAACAGTGTGCCAAGAACCGGAAGATCGCCCAGGCCCGGAAATTTGCTTACTGAATTCTGAACATTGTTCGATAGCAAGCCACCAATCGCGAAGCTTTGACCACTGCCCAACTCGACAGTGGTTTCTGCGCGCCTCGTTGCAAGGGCGGGGATGGTCAGGCCATTGACAGTAATAGCACCGTTCTCGGATAGCTCGCTCACTTCGGGGCGAACACGAAGACTGATCCGGTTGGCGCTCAGGACCGTTGGTGTAAAGGCCAGGCTGATACCGAACTCCTTGAATTCGATTTCCACCTGATTGTCTTCGCTGGCCACAGGGATCGGAAATTCGCCGCCGGCCAGAAAGCTTGCGGTTTCACCCGAGAGAGCGGTTAGATTTGGCTCGGCCAGAACCGTAACCAGGCCTTCCTCGGCTAGAGCATCAATGGCGGCGCTGACGGAAGCGCTGCCGGAATTGAAGCTTCCGAAGCCGATTCCGGGTGCATTGCCGCCCGCATTAGATGGCGCGCGAAAGATACTTCCGCCCGTACCAATAATGTCCCTCCCACTGGCAAATCCGAAACTGAAGTTTCCACTGTTGAAAAGGCTTTCCCAGTTGAAACCGAATTCCTTGATGACCTCGCGGGATACTTCGGCAACGCTTACTCTTAGATGAACCTGGGTAGGTGCTCCCACGCGGGTCCGATTGAGCAGACTTTCCTCCTCGCCGAGGAACCTGCTTGCGAGTTTGCGGAGTTCTTCGGCCTGGGTCGGGCTGTCGACCAGCCCGTCCAGAACGATGCTGCCATCCACTGAGTTCACCGTAACCGCGCCGTTCGGCAATAAGCGGGTGATGGCTTCCTCCAGGCCTTCGATGTTGTGTTCCACCTGCACCGCGGAGCGCAACAGAAGCTCGTCTTCCTCATCGACCGCAAACAGACTGGTGGAACCGGCTTTACGGCCGAAGAGATAGATGATGGAAGGCGATTGCGCCTGTACGTCGGCGATTTCGGGATCCGCGACGAACACGGTCGCTGCGGGACGGGGAAGCCTTATGACCTGCCCCTTGCCGACTTCGATTTGGACTTGATCCGCAGCTTCTATGGTTTCCGCATAATCACTTTGAGAGAAAGCAGGCTCTGTCAGGAACATGCAACTCGCCACAAAGGCGGCGGCAAATGAGAGACACCAAGAAATACTTCCAGATTGGGCTTTATAGGATGGGGGCGCTGAAATGCCATACATCAATTCGATCCTTCAACCTTAACATTTTCAGTATTGCTGCCGCGCAGCACGAGCAATCGAGAGGTTGGAAGATTGCCGGAGCGCAGCACACTCGAAACATCCTTGTCCCAGGTCGGCGTGTCCGAAACCTCCGCTGTCACGGCCTCTTCATTTTCGTTCAAGGCGAGGCTTCGCAGGCTCAGTGACAATTTGCCCAACTCGGTGATGAGAGCGACACCTTCGGCCTGGCTCGGGGTAACCTCCAATGTGGCTGTCCTCGCCTTTTCATGGTTCTTGCCGTCTTTGGCGACGTCGCCGGTTTCCACGCCCATGGCAATGATCCGAATGTTGGCGAGCACGGTCTCGCTAACTCGTCTTGCTACTTCGCCATCGTCTCCCTCAAGGGTTTGAGTCAGGATCAGATCCACATGGTCGCCGGGGAAGATGAGCCCGGCATTGCCAGAGGTTGCATTGATTGGCACGGACACGGCCCGGTTACCGGGAGACAGAACGGCTGCCAGGAAACCACGGTCTCCAGGTTTGACCACTGTTGCGTTCGTAATAGGTTGGCCGGGGGCCAGTCCTCGTCGGACGACGGCGCCGACGACCAGGTCTTTATCGGCCTCGCCTTTAATCAGATAGTTCTCGGGGATGTCATCGGTGGGCCAGGGCTGCCAACGGACATTTTGCGGCTTGATAAATCGGCCTGCGGGCAAATCGGCGTCTGCCACGAGGACTTCGCTATAGTCTTCCTCGACTGGCTGAGGTGCTGCGATGACGGTGACGGGGCGCTGCTGGCTATTGACCCAGTTGCGAGCGTAGATGGCAGTAACACCTGCAATGACGAAAGCGAGCAACAGAATGATAATGCGACGCGGACCCATTGGGGCCTCCTTAGAGTTTCAAAAGAGCATAAATAACGACAAACCCGCCGGCAGCGATGGCAACGCCGTAGGGCAGCGAAACGGTGGCAGGGTCGGCTTGGCTGGTATTGGGCCCGCCAGGCAAAAAACGCATGGGGAGAGCAAAGCCCAATCGATCGGCCATCATGACCGATAGGAATGGCCAGACGGTGACCAGAAGAGGGTGGTTCGCAAGATGGCGAAAGAGCAAATAGGCGATCGACATCAGACCGCCGGCAATCCCGGTCACGAGAAGAAAGAGGGCGATGAAGTCGACGCCAGCCCAAAGTGCTAGGCTTGATATCAGCTTGACATCGCCGCCGCCCATCAAATTGAAGGTAAAGAGGGCGAAACCGACGACGAAGGATGCGCCCGCGACTGAGAAGGAGCTGAACCAGTCGACGGGCGTGGGCGAGATCGCTGCGTAGACAACATAGAGAACTGCAACCCCTGCAGTCAGCCAGTTGGGAAGTCGCCGGCTCCTGATATCCATCATCGCCCCGATGACGAGAAGGGCGGCAAGAATAATGATACAGGTGACAATCATCGCCGGTTATCTTCGAGGAGAGGAGCAGACATGATGGTGGCCGGAGGAGTCGATGCTGACTTTGAAGGTCCGATCATCATGACAGGGCCGCTTCAAAGGCCGAATTCAACGATGGCAAAGGTAGATCGATAAGGCTGGTTCGAAGCTGCACCAGGGCAACGATGACGACGACGACGACCAGAGCTGCGATCAGGCCGTATTCAAGGGCTACAGCCCCTCTCTCGCTGGATCGAAAGGTCTTGACGGCGACCGAGCTATTTTTGCAGTGGGTCAACAATCGATGCAGTCCTGCGATCAAGGGAATTTCTCCAAACTCCGGGTCGATGAGCGGACAGGTCTTGTCGAGAATGAGGATCGGCATCGGCGGGTTTGTCTTGCCGCCGATGCCGGAACCTGGAGCTTGTAGAGAGTGAGTTACGGGGTGGTTGTGCCACCACTGGTGCCACCGCTGGTGCCACTACTGCCAGTAGTGCCCAGGCTGTTGGAGACGGTCGTGAAGGTCGACACGAGGTTGGTGCCCAGTGTGCCCAGGATCGTGATGACCGCGACTGAAACCAGGGCTGCGATCAGGCCGTATTCGATGGCGGTTGCGCCGCTATCGTCTTTCAGAAAGTTGTGTATGGTCTTCATGAAACGTTCCTCTATTCATATGAACGTGGTTCGAGAAAGATGACGGAACTGTCTTAATAAAAAGTGTATGCTCTTCGTTTTTGTGATCTACAGCTCGCTAGCTCTTGCGTCGGCTGATTGAATTTCGAGCCGGAAGATAATATCCGCTTTATATTTCAAGTTGTTGAGCGTTTCTCGGATGCTATCAATATGCGTTGTCTATACTAATTGTTTAACTCGTTTAGGAAGCGCTGGCGGTATATCAATGCAGTGAACCGCGGCAACAATCATCGTTAGACCTAGCCTGTTGATTTAAGCTGGTGCGCTGTCAGGGGCATTATTATGCAATTTGTTTCTATATCGGCTAAAATACTATTCATTGAATGGCGGTGATAAAATAGCTTTATGCTATTGAAACTTTACTCAACTGATTTTATGTCATTGCTGTCTGACATCATTATTAGGAAATCAAATGGACTCCGAGGAGCAATACGATCATTCTTCATTCGTGGCCATGACGGCTGAAATTACTTCAGCTTATGTAGCCAACAATGCGGTTGCCACCGCTGATCTGCCGCGCGTGATCTCGACGATCGCTGAGAACTTGAGGCTGCTTGGCCGGGAACCGGTCGAGGAAGTCAAGCTTCAGCCGGCGGTGCCGATCAAAAAATCGGTCACGGATGAGTATATCGTTTGCCTGGAAGACGGTAAGAAATTGAAGATGCTGAAGCGGCATCTCAAGACCCGGTATGACATGACGCCTGATGAATATCGCGACCGCTGGGGATTGAAGGACGATTATCCCATGGTCGCTCCTGCCTATGCGGCAACACGATCTGCGCTGGCAAAAAAGATCGGGCTTGGTAAACCGAAGCCGAAGAAAAAGACCAGAGCCAGACGCGCTAAATGACTGCCGCGGCCCATTGCGCCGCTGCTAGCCGAATGGCCACCACCAGGGGCCCCGATTTTCCAATCCTTCCCGGCATCCGTCGAGCTGGCTTTGGTATCTGTTGGCGGTAGCGGCGACTTTTTGTGCGTAGCGTTGGATGCTCGGCTTGGCTTTCCAAGTGCCGCGCTTGAAGCCGGTTTGGCCTTCGTGATAGGCGAGGTAGTGGCTATAGGCGTCATTCGGGCTCAAACCGATCTGACGTTTGCTGGTATGCAGATACCAGCCTATGAAATCGAGGCTGTCCTGAAAATTGTGGCGGTTGGCGCGGACACGCTTGTTGGCCTTTTGGTACCAGGCCCAGGTGCTGTCCAGCGCTTGGGAGTAGCCTTCGGCACTTGAGATACGGCCCCAGGGGATAAAGCCGAGAAAATAATATCGCGGCGGCTTGGCATTGTGGCGAAAGGAGCTTTCGTGGCGCATAATCGCCATTTTGACGTGGATCGGTGCGCCCCAGCGTTCTTCTGTGCGTTTTGCCTGCTCGTACCAGCCGTCCTTCTCGTAGAAGATGTCGCAGAGATTGTCAGGATTGGATGGCGGGGTCGTCGCGCAGGAGGTTAGCAAGATAGCAGGCAATGCTACGCCAACCAGGCACTTCAAAGGAAAACGAGGTCCAGGTAAAGCCAGCATCGGCACGATGCTCAGGCGCCGAGGGCGACGCGTTCGGCGCGCGGCGTTCGACCATATTTTTGCCGATAGCAGGTCGAGAAATGCGAGGCGGAGACGAAACCGCAGGCAAAGGCGACGTTCATGATCGGCATGCTCGTTTGGTAGAGAAGATGTCGTGCCCGTTCCAATCGAAGCTCCAGATAGTATTGTGCCGGCGTTCGCCCCAAATGTTTCCGGAACAAGCGTTCCAGTTGACGTCGTGATAAACCAATATAGCGCGCAAGCATCTCCTGATTCAACGGTTCTTCTATGTTACTTTCCATCATTTCGATGGCGTTGATCAGTTTTGGGTTGTGAACGCCGAGCCTGACCCGATAGGGCATACGCTGGTGATCGTGGGATTGGCGGATGCGATCGAGCAGGCATTGCTCGGAGACCTTGGTCGCGACCTCATTCCCGTGTTTTTCCGCAATGAGATGCAGCATGAGGTCCAAGGCTGCGGTGCCCCCTGAGCAGGTGAGGCGGTTTCGATCGACCTCGAACAGGTCGGCTGCCACCTCGATCTCGGGGAAATCTTCGATGAAGCCCGGAAGGTTTTCCCAGTGAATGGTGCATTTGTAGTCCTTGAGCAACCCTGCCCGGGCGAGCACATGAGCGCCGGTGCAAAGGGCGCCAACACCGGCACCCGCCCGATCCGCGCGGCGCAGCCAGCCAAAGAGCTCCTTGCTATGAAAATGCTCGGCACCCGCGCCGCTGCAGAGGATCACCGTCGGGTTGGTGCCGCCCGGGCTGAGCTTGACGTCGGCAATACTCTGATCGGTCGAGACCACGACGCCGTTGCTCGCCCTTACCGGCCCGCCATCCTGGGAGACGATCTGCCAGCTGTAGAGTTCGCGGCCGATTTGCCGGTTGACCAAGCGCAACGGTTCAAGGGCCGCAGAAAACGCGATCAGCGAGAAATTTGGAATGAGGACAAACGCAAAACGATCCGGCGCTTGGGTCCAGCTTCCATCAATCGGCGACGAACCCTGATTCGCCATTGGGCCACCCCATTGCTGGCCGGCACGTGACCGACATCTCAAAGAAAATCATGTCGCAAATACGTTGTCCTGTTGTCAATAAGGTGTAGAAAAACTTTCTTGTTCGTGATGTTGCCATAGCAAGGCAAAAGGTCGCTTTTTCCAAAGACTCACGTCAAAGCCGTCGGTATCGATCTTTTGGGGAAGGCATTGCGGGGTTACAACGTTTCTTTTGGATCTGCTGTGACTCCTGCGCAGCTTATCGATCGGACATCTGCCATGGGAAAACGCTACTCAATTTTCAGCCTCGCGAGAAATGCACTTTCCGGTCATAAGGATTGGCAGGCAGTCTGGCGAAGCCCGGATCCCAAGCCCGGTTACGATGTGATCGTGCTGGGCGGCGGCGGTCATGGGCTGGCAACGGCCTATTATCTGGCGAAAGAGTACGGCGTCACCAATGTCGCCGTGTTGGAGAAGGGATGGCTCGGTGGCGGCAATACCGGGCGCAACACCACGATCATCCGCTCCAACTACCTCTGGGATGAAAGTGCCCGGATCTACGATCATGCGGTCAAGCTCTGGGAGGGTTTAAGCCGTGAGTTGAACTACAATGTGATGTTCAGCCAGCGCGGCGTGATGCATCTTGCCCATAATGTTCATGATCTGCAGGAAGTGAGCCGGCGGAGCCATGCCAACCGGCTGAACGGCGTGGACAGTGTTTTCTTGACCACCGAGCAGGTCAAGGAGATCGAGCCGCTGCTGAACACCTCAAAGAACACCCGTTATCCGATCCTGGGCGCCTCGATCCAGCGGCGCGGCGGCACCGCCCGTCACGATGCGGTTGCCTGGGGGTATGCACGGGGTGCGGATGCCCACGGCGTCGACATTATTCAGAATTGCGAAGTCACGAGCGTGCTGACGGAGCAGGGCAGGGTGACCGGGGTCGAGACCACGCGCGGCAAGATCGATTGCAGGAAGCTGGCGGTGGTGGTCGCCGGGCATTCCAGCGTGATTGCCGATATGGCGGGCTTCAGGCTGCCTATCGAGAGTTTTCCGCTTCAGGCGCTGGTCTCGGAGCCGGTCAAGCCTTGCGTCAATACGGTGATCATGTCGAATGCCGTCCATGGCTATATCAGCCAGTCGGACAAGGGCGAGCTGGTGATCGGTGCGGGGACGGACCAGTTTACCTCCTACAGCCAGCGCGGCTCCCTGCATGTGGTCGAGCATACACTGCAGGCGATTCTCGAGCTGTTTCCGTCCTTTTCGCGGATGCGCATGCTGCGCCAATGGGGCGGGATCGTCGACGTCACCCCGGACCGGAGCCCGATCATCGGCAAGGCGCCTGTCGAGAACATGTTCATCAACTGCGGTTGGGGGACAGGCGGCTTCAAGGCAACGCCGGGATCCGGGCACGTCTTCGCCCATACGGTGGCGACGGGGGAGCCTCACGAGATCAATGCCCCCTTCGCTCTGGATCGTTTCATGAGTGGCGAGCTGGTGGATGAGCACGGCGCTGCCGCCGTCGCGCATTAGGGGATGCTTGCGGCACCAGCCCTCTCCCCCGCCCAGCCACCGATATAGTGGGATCCGGCGGGTGGCTGGGCGGGGGAGAGGGCTGGTGCCGCCGGATTTTAGACACGGTGCAAAAAAGTGCCGAGGAGATAAGAGATGCTGTTGATCACCTGTCCCTGGTGCGGGGAGCGTGAGGAAAGCGAGTTTCACTGCGGCGGCGAGGCGCATATCGTCCGGCCGCCGCAGCCATCGGCGCTTTCCGACGATGAATGGGCGGATTACTTGTTCATGCGCAAGAACCCGAAGGGGGTGCATCTGGAACGCTGGCGGCATGAGGCCGGCTGCGGACGCTGGTTCAACGCCGCGCGGGACACGGGCAGCGATCGATTCCTTGCGTTCTACAAGATGGGCGAGACCTGTCCGCCGCTGTCGGAGGGAGAGGGCTGATGGCCGACCAGATCAACCGGCTGGCAGCTGGTGGCCGTATCGACCGCACGCGGCCGATCGACTTCTCATTCAACAATCGGAAATTACAGGGGTATCAGGGGGATACGCTGGCATCGGCGCTGCTGGCCAACGATGTCCACCTGGTCGGACGAAGCTTCAAATACCACCGCCCCCGCGGGATCGTCACCTCGGGCGCCGAGGAGCCTTCTGGGCTGGTGCAGCTGGGTGAAGGGGCAAGGACGGAGCCCAATATCCGCACCACCCAGACAGAGCTGTTCGACGGACTCGTGGCCAAAAGCCAGAATTGCTGGCCGAGCGTCGGCTTCGATGTCGGGGCGATCAACGGGCTCGTTTCGCCGCTTTTCCCCGCCGGCTTCTACTACAAGACCTTCATGTGGCCGCCCGCCTTCTGGAACCCGGTCTATGAGCGGATCATTCGCAGCGCCGCGGGCATGGGCAAGGCGCCGACGGATCCGGATCCGGATCGCTATGAGCATCGCTACGCCCATTGCGATGTTCTCGTGGTGGGGGCAGGCCCTGCCGGCCTTGCTGCCGCCCTTGCTGCGGGGCGCAGCGGCGCGCGCGTTATCCTGGCGGAGCAGCAGCCGGAGCTCGGCGGCTGTTTGCTGGATGAATCGGCGGCGGAGGAGCAGCTTGGTGGGTGGCTGAGAGAAACAGTCGACGAGCTGGCCGCTGCCAGCGAGGTTGCGCTGCTGCCGCGTACCACGGCGTTCGCTTATTACGATCATAACTATCTCGGCCTGCTGGAGCGGGTCACCGACCATGTAGGGCCAGGTGCGGCCCCGCACCTGCCGAGACAGAGGCTTTGGAAGGTTCGTGCCAGACAAGTGGTTCTGGCAACCGGCGCGATCGAACGTCCGCTCACGTTTTCCGGCAATGACCGCCCGGGCGTTATGCTCTCCAGTGCAGTTAGGGCCTATATCAACCGTTTCGGCGTGTGTCCGGGTAAACGGGCTCTGATCTTCACCAGCAATGACAGTGCCTATGCCACCGCATTCGATCTCAGGGCCGCAGGCGCTGAAGTCACCGTTGTCGATGTGAGAGGCAGCGCCGGTGGCGACTTGGCAGAGAAGATGGCATCGGCTGACATTCGGCGGATCGACGGCTCGGCTATTGGGGCGACCAAAGGAGGGAAGCGGGTAACTTCCGTCGAGGTCAGGCGGCTGAATACAACGCTGGATGGCTTCGTCGGCGGTGGCACCGAGATCATTGAGTGTGACCTCGTGGCTGTTTCAGGCGGCTGGAATCCGACCATCCATCTCCATTCGCAGTCCCGTGGCCGGCCAGTCTACGATCCCGAACGGGCCATGTTCCTGCCGGGCCAGCCGGTACAAGCCGAGCGCTCGGCTGGTGGCTGTACGGGTATTTTCCCGATGAGGGAGGTGCTCCGCAGTGGCGTGGAAGCTGGCGCTGCGGCTGCACGCGATGCCGGCTTCAAGGCCGACTTGCCGTCGATTCCGGAGGTAGATCAGGAAACCGAGGCGGAAGCGCAGACGATCTGGCAGGTGCCGAGCACCAAGCCGGAGGCCGAAGCCAAGCGCTTCGTCGATTTCCAGAACGACGTCACATCGGCGGATATCAAGCTGGCGCTCCGTGAAGGCTACAGCTCGATCGAGCATGTGAAGCGCTACACCACCACGGGTATGGGGACCGATCAGGGCAAGACCAGCAACGTGATCGCGCTCGGCATCGTCTCCGAGACGACCGGCCAGCCGATCGCCGAGCTTGGGGTCACCACTTTTCGTCCACCATATACACCCACTACCTTCGGGGCGCTCGTGGGGGCCAATCGCGGCCCGCTGTTTGAACCGGTGCGAAAAACGGCGATGCATGCTTGGCACGAAGCGAAGGGAGCTGTCTTCGAGGATGTCGGTCAGTGGAAGCGCGCCCGGTTTTACCCGGCACCCGGAGAGGACATGGCTGCCGCGGTCGATCGCGAAGTCAGTGCGACACGGGCGTCAGTGGGCATGCTGGATGCCTCGACCTTGGGAAAAATCGATCTTCGCGGGCGCGACGTCCCGGAGTTTCTAAACCGTGTTTATACCAATGCCTGGTCCAAGCTCGCGATTGGCCGCTGCCGTTACGGGCTGATGCTGGGCGAGGACGGGATGGTGTTCGACGACGGTGTGACGGCGCGTCTCGGTGAAAATCACTTCTTGATGAGCACCACCTCAGGCGGGGCAGCACGGGTGCTTGGCTGGCTGGAGGACTACCTTCAGACCGAGTGGCCGGAGCTTCAAGTGTTCGCGACGTCGGTGACCGAGCAATGGGCGACGGTTTCCCTTTCCGGGCCGCGCTCGCGCGATCTGGTCGAGGAACTTGTCGAGGATGTCGATCTCGATCCTAAGGCTTTTCCGCATATGAGCGTTCGGAAGGCCAGGATCGGCGGCGTTCCGGTGCGCCTTTTCAGGATCAGCTTCACTGGCGAAATGGGTTTTGAAATCCAGATTCCATCGGATTATGGCCTAGCGCTTTGGGAACGCTGCGTAGAACTTGGCGATCGCTATGACCTCACCCCCTTCGGTACCGAGGCGATGCATGTGCTGCGCGCCGAAAAGGGGTATATCATCACCGGCCAGGATACGGATGGCACCGCGACGCCGGCAGACCTAGGCATGGACTGGATCGTCTCGAAGAAAAAACCTGATTTCATTGGCAAGCGCTCGCTTGCCCGCGCCGATATGGAGCGGGATGATCGAAAGCAGCTCGTCGGTCTGCTGCCCAAGGATCCGGCCGTCCATCTCGAAGAGGGAGCGCAGATCGTTGCGGACCCCAACCAGACCGTGCCGATGACCATGATCGGGCATGTCACGTCGAGCTATCGGAGCCCGGAGCTTGGCTGCGGCTTTGCCCTTGCCATGGTCAAGGGAGGCAAAGCGCTGCACGGCAAGACGCTTTATGTGCCCATGATCGACCGGACCTCTGCGGTCACGGTTACCGATCCGGTGTTCATCGACAAGGAAGGAGCACGGCTCAATGCCTGAGATGCTGGTCCAAAGAGGGGCGCTTGCCGGAGCGCCTGCGGCACGCGGCATCCGTATCGCCGAGATCCGGGATCTCGGAAAGATCGACCTTCGAGGCGATCCATCGGACCGTGCCTTCATGAGTGCCGCCGGGCGGGCCTTGGACATGCTCTTACCCACGGAACCCTGTACCTCGATCAGGCAAGGTGAGCGCAATGCTCTTTGGCTTGGTCCGGACCAGTGGTTGATCACCTGCCCGCGGCGTGAAGTTGCTGATGTCATGAAAGGCCTGGATGACGCGCTCGGGGCGGTGCATGCGGCGGTGACCGATGTCAGCGCCGGCCGTACCATCTTTCGCCTAAGTGGTGCGAATGCGCGGGATGTGCTGGCCAAGGGTTGCCCGCTGGACTTGCATGATAGGGTGGTGAAGCCAGGCTATGTTGCCGGCAGCGTTCTTGCGAAGATCACGGCCCTGTTCCATCTTACCGACGAGAACACGATCGATCTCTATGTCGGCCGGTCTTTCGCCGACTATCTCTGGGCATGGCTGGAGAATGCCGGGATGGAATATGGCGTGACGGTGGCATAGCACCGCCGTAACGCAGGCCCCTCCGGATCGTTGGTCAAGCTGCGGTCGGGCGCTTTGCTCCCGCCTGCCATGTCTCGAGATCGGTGAGGGCGCGCTTCGCCATGGCGGGTTTCCGTTCCTTTTTCTTGACCTTTTGCGCAAGCGGCGGGAACAGGCCGAAATTGATGTTCATCGGCTGAAAAGTCGATGCGTCCGCCCCGGAGGTGATGTGGTTCAGGAGAGCGCCCATCGCTGTCGTCGGCGGGGGGAGGCTGGCTGTCCTGCCAAGGACTTCCGCAGCCGCAAAGCGTCCTGCCATCAGGCCGACGGCGGCACTTTCGACATAGCCTTCGCAGCCGGTGATCTGCCCGGCGAAACGGATGTGCGGCTTTGACGTCAGGCGTAGCTCCTGATCCAGGAGTTTCGGGCTGTTGATGAAAGTGTTGCGATGCAGGCCGCCCAGGCGCGCGAACTCGGCTTGTTCCAGGCCTGGTATCATCCGAAAGATCCGCTTTTGCTCGCCATAGGTCAGCTTGGTCTGAAATCCGACCATGTTGAACAACGTACCGAGCGCATTGTCCTGACGGAGCTGGACGACAGCGTGGGGCGGCTGGTCGCTCCTCGGGTTGGTGAGACCGACGGGCTTCATCGGCCCGTAGCGGAGAGTTTCACGCCCGCGCGATGCCATCACCTCGATCGGCAGGCAACCCTCGAAATAGGGCGTCGAGCTCTCCCATTCCTTGAAGTCATGGCTCTCGCCCTCGAGCAACGCGTCGATGAAGGCCTCATATTGCGCCTGATCGAGAGGGCAGTTGATGTAGTCGGCGCCCGACCCGCCAGGGCCGGGCTTATCATAGCGTGATTGAAACCAGGCGATATCGAAGTCGATGCTGTCCTTATAGGCGATAGGGGCAATGGCATCGAAGAAGGCAAGCGCTTTCTCCCCGGTCGACTCGGCGATGGAACGGGCCAGGGAAGAGGAGGTGAGCGGGCCGGTTGCGACGATGGCGAGACCATCATCGGTGCTCGGCAGGGCTGCAACCTCTTCCCGCTGAATGGTCACCAGAGGTTCGGCCTCCAGCGCAGCCTCGACCGCGGCGGCAAAGCCATCCCGATCGACGGCAAGGGCGCCGCCCGCCGGTAGTTTGTGGGCATCACCCGATGACATGATCAGGGAGCCTAGCCGCCGCATTTCCTCATGAAGCAAACCAACCGCATTGTTCATCGCATCGTCGGAGCGGAACGAGTTGGAGCAAACCAGCTCGGCGAGCGTGCCGGTTTTATGGGCATCGGTTCCCTGTTCAGGGCGCATCTCATGGAGTGTTGCGGCGACGCCTGCTTTTGCAAGCTGCCAGGCCGCCTCGCTGCCGGCCAAACCACCGCCAATGATATGCACGGGCATGAGCCTATCCCTTCCTTCCGTTCCAGTCTCGAACGCAAGACAGAAGCGCCAAGACTGCGCTGTCGTCAAGCCAAGATGGACGTCGAGCAGCCAATACCAAGAGCCCGGTCAGCAGACAGGCCTTCAAAAAACTGGCTGAAAACCGCCTGCTTAAGCAGGTTCTTCGCCTTGATCGCTGTTGAATAGTCTCAAATCCGGAGGGAAAGCCTTCGATTGTCGCTAAAGCAATAGGTGAAAGCTCATCTTTCCGGGGAAATGTCGAAGTTAGCATTAATTGTAGGTGGGTCCATTCAAGTATTTGACCGGCAAGAATTAAATAAAAAAACCATAATACAAATAATTGTTGGCATATAATTAAACAAATTTACCCGTGTTGTTTTATTTTGTTGACAGTGTTGGAGTTTTTTTGAGTAAATCAATTAAGAATAGCAAGCACTTATGCAAGAAAAGAAACCTGGGCGCGCGGCCAGGCGTGGTCGCTTGCCCGATCCCGCCGGGATGGCGGGAAGCCTTGAGCAAAGTGGGCTTGGAGGAAACGATGACTTGTAGATCCAACTATGCTGCGACATCGCTGCTATGTCTTTTCTGCCTGTCGCTTGGCGGTCAGTCGACTTATGCCGAGCAGCCAAACTTGGAATTCCGTTTTGGCAGCCTCTTCGGCAAATTGGGCGAACAGGCCATTGCCAATGACACGCTGCTTGATGTCGGTCTCTCATCCTATGACAAAGATAACCCAGCTTACATGGAGGACTCGCAGTTTCGGGGGACAGACAACAATTCCCGAGTCCCCGTTGGGCATACCTATGTCGGCCAGCTGCTGACGCACGATATCTCGCAGGACAAAGACACCAAGCTTGATCGTCAATTCTCGCCTGGTGACATCAAAAATCATTCGACCCCCTGGATCGATCTCGACGTCGTTTACAACTATGCCGGCAGGCCCGCCGAGCGGGATCCCACTGATCCGGCGAAGCTGCTGCTCGGCAATGATATCGGTAATGAGCGCGATTTTGCGCGCGATGAAAAAGGCCGGGCTCTGATACCCGATCAGCGCAATGATCAGAACAACAATGTTGCGCAGCTCACGGCCGTGGTGATGCAGTTCCACAATGCGCAGGTGGAGCGTTTGAGAAAAGACGGCGATGTCGGCGACAGCGATGCGCTATTCGAGCGGGCACGCGCGCTCACGATTGCTCATTGGCAGGCGATTGCCCTGACCGAGTTCTTGCCGATATTCGTCGAGCCCGACTTGATCGATGACATCATCAGAAACGGGCCGAAGGTCTACGCCGAAAGCATGGCCAGGGACGGCGTGGTGCCGGTCGAGTTTTCAGCGGCGGCCTTCCGCTTCGGCCACTCGATCGTTCGCGGCCGCTATACCCTCAACGACAATGAAGGTGCCGATCGCGTCCGGTTGTTCCCTTTGAGCCCGAAAGAGCTTGACCGGAGCCTGATCGGTCACCGTCCTATCCCCAAGGAGCGGCAGATCGATTGGGATCGCTTTTTTGATTTCGAAACCTCGATTCAAGGCGACTTGGACGACGACGAAGATCAGTTCAAAGGACTGCAGGTAAGCCGCAAGATCGATCGCTTTCTTGCGCGGCCGATGCTGCGTATTCCGGAGTTCCTGATGCTCGGTCGTCCTGTGCCAGAGCACCTTTTAAAGGAGCAGCTGATACCTGATCGTGACGTCTTGAGCTTGGCGTCGTTGAATTTGCAGCGCGGCAAGGCCCTGCGTCTGCCTAGCGGGCAAGCGGTTGCAGCAAGCATGGGGCTCACACCGATCAGCAATGAGGAGATGGGGCTTTGCGCTAATATGACATCATGCTCCGAGTGGGGCTATGAGTGGGAAAAAGGCAGCAATGAAGCGCCCTTGTTCCTCTACGTTATGGAGGAGTCCCGCCTGCAGGGCGCTGGCGAGAGACTAGGAGCCGTCGGCGGGCGCATCGTTGCCGAGGTCATGATCGGGCTGCTCCGAGCCGATCCGGCGTCGATCATGAACACGGACTTCGTTTCGCCGCTTACGGGAACATCGAACTATACCATGGCGGACATGATCTACCATGCAGGCTGGCATGAGGCACGCCCTGCGCCCCTGGAACAGGCCGCATCCGACTAGAGCACATCCCACTCCCCGGACTGGAAAGAGAGGACTGCCCGGTCCTCTCCTCCACCCGAACCATCCAACATGGTGGCATCCCTTGGGTGGTTGGAAGGGAATCGGACAGCCTCCTGGAGACCATAGGCTACAAAGAAAGAACTTAAGGGCCGGTCATTTGGTTGCTGGATCGCTCCATCCTTTGTCATATCTTCTCACGCTGGGGACTAGTCGACTTTCTTCGAGCCTATGAATCGGTGTTCCATAATTTCCAAGCAACCATGAGATGAAATTTAGTCCTTTAAATAACGCATTGGTGATGTACTAATGTTTTTCTGTAACAATGATACATTGTTGCTATCTTTAACGTTGTTTTTTTGATAAATGACTACCTACTTGAAGTTATTTCTTGGCGTCCAATGTTATTATGGCCGCAGAAGATCGGTCTCCTCCTGGTTTTTTAGCCTGGCTTTGAGGACTGCCGATTGCCCGAGGGAGAGGATTTTCGGTTGATAAGAAGCGACGTTGGCAACGTTCAGGAAGATGTGGACAGTCAGGTGGTCGACATTGCAATCGACGATCTGAGCAGGATGATGAGATCGTTTGCGAAGACTACGGCGGGTTCGGATCAGGCCTGCTTTCGGCAAGTCGTTGAAGCCATTCCCGATGCTGTCATCATCCATCGCAATGGCCGGATCATCTATGCCAACCCGGCAGCAGGCACCAGCATGATTGGAAAGGCGCCCGAAGCACTGATCGGGCGAAGGGTGTTCGATTTCGTGGCGCCTGAAGACCGGGATCATCTCGGCGAAGCGATCCATGCCGTGATGGCCCATGGCGGCACCAGCGAAATCGTGCCCTATGTCAGGGTCGGTGCAGACGGGCAGCGGCGCAGTATCGAAACAGTTGCTGCCAAGATCACGTCGGCGGGCGGTGCTGCGACGCTGAATGTCTGCCGTGATGTTACCAGGCGCAAGAAGACCGAATTGGCTCTGCGTGAAAGCGAGGCACGATTTCGTGCCTTTGCCGACCATTCGCCGGACGCTACGATCGCGATCTGCGATCAGCATATCGTCATCGCCAACCAAGCTGCTGCGATGCTTCTTGGGATCGACGATCCAGGCGATTTGCTAGGCCAAGACATTCTCGACTTTTGCCATCAGAGGATGGGAGGCCGGGCTTTTCGTGAAATTCAGAGCAGCCTCGAAGAGGAAGAGGGAGAAGCCGTTCCCAGGCAATCCTACGGCAGGCTTTGCAAGCCTTCCGGCGATGATGTCGATGTCGAGTGGACGTCCATTCCCTTCGCCTTCAGCGGCAAGCCGGCCGCCTATCTGATCTTTCGCGATGTCACCGAACGGCTGAAGAGCGAGGAACGCCATCGGTACCTTGCCAGTCACGATGCTTTGACCGGGCTACCGAATCGTCTGGAATTCCAGCATTGCCTCAAATCCATCGTAGAAGAGGCGAGAGCCGGCGGAGCGGAATTCGCTATCCACTATCTGGATCTCGACTACTTCAAGACCATCAACGATACCCTTGGACATCACGTCGGTGACAAGCTGCTGCAG
Source organism: Geminicoccaceae bacterium (assembly GCA_965204405.1). GTDB lineage: Bacteria > Pseudomonadota > Alphaproteobacteria > Geminicoccales > Geminicoccaceae > JANQPX01. The sequence goes on along the minus strand of CBDBEN010000004.1, from coordinate 25,013 downwards.
ACGGTGGCGTCGAGGCTCCGGAATTCGGTGCGTGCGTCTGACGTGGTCGCACGCCTGGGTGGAGACGAATTTGCAGTCCTGCAGCGCGACGCAGGGCAGCCGCGTGCACCCACAAAGCTCGCCGAGAAGCTTCAAGAAGCCATTGAGCAGCCCTATACAATTGGCGATGAGCTTCTTCATACATCGGTGACGATCGGGATTGCCCTTTTTCCCGATCACGGCGATGACCCCGAACAACTGCTAAGACGTGCTGACCTTGCTCTTTACCGCGCCAAGGATCGAGGCCGTAACGCGATCAGCTTCTTCAGTGACGATCTCGACATCCAAGTGCGGGAGCGGGACTCACTCATTACTCAGCTCATCAGAGCCGAAGCGCGGGGCGAGTTCGACGTTTTCTTTCAGCCGATCGCGAGCCTTTGTTCAGGCAGAATCAATGCCGTTGAAGCTTTGCTCCGCTGGCATCATCCGGAGCGGGGGCTCTTGCCGGCGGATGCTTTCATTCATGCGATCGAGGTCAGCCGCGAAGCACAGCGTATCGGGGCCTGGGTCCTGCGCAGGGCCTGCGAGTATGCCAAGGCCTGGGAGAAGGAAAATCTGACCGGCCTTCGCGTCGCCGTGAACCTCTCGATGCCGCTGCTGCAGCGGCCGGATCTGGTGGACTTGGTACGCACATACCTTGCCGAATTCGATCTCAATCCGAGCCTGCTCGAACTGGAACTAACCGAACGCATGGTCATCACGGCTGGTGCATCGGGTATCGAACGCAAATTGGCCGAGCTTCACGAACTCGGCGTTTGCATCGCCCTCGACGATTTCGGCACGGGTTTCTCCAGCCTTGCCCTCTTGAAGGATCTGCCGATCGATCGGATCAAGATCGATCGTTCCTTTGTTGCGGGTTTCGGCACCAATGCCGATGATACCGCCATTGTCCGCGCGGTGACCAATCTCGGCCGGAGCATGAACAAAAGAGTAACCGCCGAAGGCGTCGAGAGTTCGGAAACATTGGAACTGCTGCGTAGCGAAGGCTGCCATGAGATCCAGGGGTTTCATTTAGCAAGGCCTATGCCAGCGAATGATCTCGCCGGATTTCTCGATACGTTTCAGCAGGAGGCCTACGCCAAAAGGCCTCAATAGAAAGCTTATCTGGGCCGGATTGGAGAGGCGCTCTAATCGGCGTTGAGCACCACGCGGCCGGTGACCCTGCCGGATTTTAGGTCGTCGAGAGCCTCGCCAACCTCCGCCAGTGGGCGGAGGGTTACGGGGATGTCCCTGATTTTGCCGGCCTTGACCAGGGCAATCAGTTCACGCAGTTCACCACTGCTGCCGACATGGCAGCCACGGACGGTGAGGGCCTTTTGCGGCAGCCAGGGAAGCGGCATTTTGAAGTCGCCGCCATGCAGGCCGACGACCACGTAGCGTCCGGTCTTGACCAGCGCATGGACGGCCAGCTTCGATGTGGACGGAACGCCAACCGTGTCGAGGACGGCCAGCAGCTTGTTGTCGGTGAGCGCGCGCAGCTTTTCCAAGGCGTTGCCGTCCGAGCTGTCGAGCACGGCATCTGCGCCCATCGATCGTGCCGTGTCCAGCTTCGATTTGTCATTGTCGATGGCAAGAATGCGCTTATGGCCCATGGCGCGCGCAATCGCGATGGCGTTCAAGCCGAGTCCGCCCACGCCCATGACGGCAAACCATTCATCCTCACGCATTGAGCCGAGCTTCTTGAGCGCGTTGTAGACAGTGAGCCCCGAACATGCATAAGGGGCGGCCATGTCGAGATCTCACGCCATCGATGTCGACCAGAAATTTAGGGTGCTCGACCAGGATGTGGGTAGCATAGCCGCCATCTTGAACCAGACCGATCGCTCGCATCTTCATGCAATCGTTCTCGCGATCCTCCTGGCAGGCCCGGCATTCGCGGCAGCCGATCCAGGGGAAGACGAGCATCGTCTTGCCGACTGGGACATCATGGGTGTCCGGGCCGGCCCCGATGACTTCGCCCACAACTTCGTGGCCCATGGCGACCGGCAGCTCGATTCCGCGGTCCTCCATCATGAGCCGCCCCTCTTCACCGAGGTCGAAAAACCCTTCGCCGATATGCAGGTCCGAATGGCAAACGCCGGAGCGCCGTACTCTCAGCAGAACTTCCGTCCCCTTCGGCGTCGGCATCGGGCGCTCGCGTTTTTCGATTGGTTTCCCGAACGTCACCAGATCATAGCTTGTATAGGTTGTCATCGGCTTCCTCCCGCAAACGACGTTGTCTTCATTTGACCCCTCAACGCCCCTTGAAGGCCGGCTTTCGTTTCTCGTTGAAGGCCAGCACGCCTTCTCGCCGGTCCTCGGTGGGCACGGTGCGGTTATAGGCTTCGATCTCGAAGGCGAGGCCGTCGGCCAGCGAGAGCTGCAGGCCGTGATGGATGGCCTGCTTGGCTTGCCGCACAGCGATCGGTGCGTTGGCGGCAATACGTTCAGCAGCGGCCAGAGCCTCTTGAAGAAGCCGATCATGCGGGAAGATGGCGTTGACGAAACCCCAAGCCAGAGCGTCCGCTGCACTGAACGGCTTGGCTGACAGAATGAGTTCTTTGGCACGGCGTTCACCGATCGCCCGTGCTAGGGTCTGGGTGCCGCCTGCTCCCGGAATGATGCCAAGGGTGGTCTCCGTCTGTGCAAATCTGGCGTTCTCGGCGGCGTAGAGAAAGTCCAGCGTCGCCGCAATCTCGCAGCCACCAGCATAGGCAGCTCCGTTGATGGCGCCGATCAGCGGGAGAGGGCAGGCGATGAGCGCTCGGACCATACGTTCGAAAATGAGGTGCTGGCGACCCCAGGCCTCGTCGGTCATGCCATTGCGCTCTTTCAGATCGCCTCCGGCACAGAACGCCCGTTCACCTGCGCCGGTAACGACGACAGCGTGGACATTGCCCGGATCCAAGGCCAGATCCTCGAACAGGCGGAACAAATCCTTGCCCATCTGCGTGTTCAGCGCGTTGGCGACCTCTGGTCGATTGAGGGTCACCTGCAGAACGTGGGATGCGGGTTCAGTCAGGAGCAGGGTTGGAAAATCGCCATCGGTCATGGTTGGTCGCTGCTCATAGAGAGGTATGGCCGGAAAGGGGACCCGATCGTCGTCGGGACCTGGATCTTGATGACCACACTATATTTTTTCCATCGCTGTGAACATATCGATGCTGGGCCTTTGAATGGGGAAGGATCTGCCGGTAGCATGCCTTGAAGGATCAATCCGAGTTACTGACATCGACGGGCAGAGTATGACCTACGAGCTTGACCATCAGGATATTCGCGAAGGCGTTTCGAAGCTATGCGAAGGTTTTCCAGGCGCCTATTGGCAAAAATGCGATCGCGAGCAGGCCTATCCCCAAGCCTTTGTCGAGGCATTGACGACCGCCGGCTATCTCGGGGCACTCATTCCGGAAGCTTATGGCGGCTCGGGGCTGCCGATATCGGCCGGTGCCGCCATTCTCGAGGAGGTTCATCGCGCCGGCTGCAATGCAGGTGCGTGCCACGCCCAGATGTATACCATGGGCACCATGCTGCGGCACGGATCGAAAGACCAAAAGCAGCGCTATCTGCCGGGTATCGCCACCGGCAAGCTTCGCCTTCAGGCTTTCGGCGTGACCGAGCCCACCAGCGGTACTGACACCACGGCCCTGCGCACGACCGCGGTCCGGGAGGGCGATCACTATGTGGTCAATGGTCAGAAAATCTGGACATCCAGGGCCGAGCACTCCGACCTGATGCTGCTACTTTGTCGGACGACGCCGAGGGATCGGGCGGCAAAGAAAACTGAAGGGCTCTCGGTGCTCCTAGTGGATATGCGCGAAGCGCTCGGCAAAACGCTCTCGATCCGCCCGATTCGCACCATGATGAACCACGCGACCACCGAGGTTTTCTTCGACAACATGAAGGTGCCGGCCACCAATCTGATCGGTGAAGAGGGCAGGGGCTTTCGCTATATTCTCTCCGGCATGAATGCCGAGCGTATTCTGATCGCCGCGGAAAGCATCGGTGATGCCAAATGGTTCATCGAAAAGGCGGCAGGCTACGCCAAGGAGCGTGTCGTCTTCGATCGTCCGATCGGTCAGAATCAGGGCATCCAGTTTCCGATCGCCAAAGCCTATGCGGATATGCGGTCGGCCGAACTGATGCTGCGCGAAGCCATTCGTCTGTTCGAAGCCGGCGAAACGCCTGGCGAGGAAGCCAACCTTGCCAAGATGCTCGCTGCCGATGCGTCCTGGGCCGCCGCCGAAGCCTGTCTGCAAACTCATGGCGGCTTCGGCTTCGCAGAAGAGTACGACATCGAGCGCAAATTTCGCGAATGCCGCCTCTATCAGGTCGCTCCGATCTCGACCAACCTGGTGCTGAGCTACATCGCCGAGCATGTCCTGGGGATGCCGCGATCCTATTGACCGGACGGGGTGCTGGTGCGTTAGGTTTCGATCAAGCTGGCTTGTCAGAGGCTGTGTGGAAAGGTCAGTTTGGCGCCAATTTGTCGAGCATCATGCGTAAGGTGGCGATATCGATCATGGTTTCTGACATATGCACGAGACGCTCATAATCTTTGGAGAGACGTCGAGAGCGGCCCTACCGGGCAAAGGTCTTCTCTGATGGCCCAGGTCAATCCGGTGATTTTGAAGGCGCCCTCACACCGTTTGACGATGACCAGCTTCCATCCCTCGCGGCGTTTGACCTCGGCCGCGAGCCTTTTGTGCTCTTGTGCCCACCATCAGCGATCACCGTTCGAATAGTCACCCAAAGCGATCCCAGACCCGCGATCAACCTTTTCGCGCCTCTTTTGCCCGACAGCTTGGCCGGTGCGACCCAACTGGCGATCGGCAGGCCGAGCGTAAAACGCCACTGGCAACCCGTGCGAAGAAGATAGAAGATGCCATTGACGACAGCACGCATGTCGATCTCCGAAGACGGTCCAAAGATTATCTTAGGTAATTCGGGCGAAAATCAGACTTCCCGCATGGGCTCTTGCGACTGAGATTTGTTGCCAATTTCAAGGTTCTTTCAGAATTGAACCTGTCAATTAGCATCTAACATCCTGAAAGGATTGGCTCCCCGGGCCGGACTCGAACCAGCGACAAAGCTGTTAACAGCCGCTTAAAAACGTGTTTCTGCTATGTTTCATAGTGTTCTAATATAATATATATTTCATAGTGTTATATGCATTAGCTGTTTCACCATACTTGCCCAAGTTTCGTCGATTTGTTACCTATGTGTTACCTATAGCGAGCAAGCGGCCTCCGAATCCGGGTAGCAAAAAACGATGCCAACAATCCGATTGAACGCGCGTGCGATCGACGCGTTGACACCAATGGCGGGGGCATTGCCGCCTTGTTGAACGTCGGCCGCGGAGATAGCGGCTTTCCGTTTATCAGGCCGTCTTCAATTCCTCGGAGAAGGTCTCCCAAAGATCGAAAGCATCATGTCTTGCATGGCGATAACTTGCTTTGGAAAGGCGGTGTCGATGGGGACGAAACAAGGTGTTGATCTGATCGTGAGCTGCACAAAATCGCAGAGCATGATGCGGAGATTTGAACCGCTGCATCACCCTTTCTCGTCGTCTTGTGGCTTTGTGTGACGCCTCGGCGCGGTTGTTCAAGCCTTTATGCTGCCGGTGATCGACACCAGGCATGACGTCTTTGGCAGCGGCCCTATAGCTTCGAAGTTTGTCGGTAGTCATCACTCTCGGATCACAGCCATAAGCCTTGACCAGCTTTTCAAGGAAGCGCTTGGCCGCCTGCTTGTTGCGCCGCTTTTGCACCAGGATATCGAGCACGTCACCATGCTGATCCACGGCACGCCAGAGATAAAAAATCTCACCGTTGATCTTGATCACAACTTCATCAAGATACCACTTGTCGCCCGGCCTTGGCCGGTTTCGCCGAATGACATCGGCGAACAACGGACCAAACCGCTGCTCCCATCCATGGATGGTCTGGTGACTGACGTCGATGCCGCGGTAGGCAAGGATGTCCTCAACATCGCGAAGACTGAGCGAGAACCTGTAATACAGCCAGACAGCATGGCTGATGATCTCGCGAGGAAAACGGTAGCCTTTGAAGGCGTCAAGGGACGGCGTTTGCATCCACTCCATCTACAATGCAGTTCCGATGGAGCCAAGGCGACAATGCCACCTACCCTGATGTTCAGGTATCTCATAGATACGTCGCTTTATCCATGATCTGAGCGTTTCGACATTTACCCCCAACATATCAGCAGCAACACTTGCGGTCACGATCACAGCTACGCTCCCAGAAAAACAAAAGCTAATATGATATTCTCTCAAAACTGGTGCAGGGTCACTATTTCTAGCTATCTCTCGAAAGGCCCATGGTCTGCATCATCGCGCCCTTGCGGGCATATCGGCAATGGAAGGAAAGCTCCGTGACGAGGATAAGACTTTGGGTTCTACTGGCATCGCTTCTCACCAGTCCGGTCACGGTCATGGCGCAGGACGCTGCGCCGTCCCCAGCCGGCCTTTCGTCCATATCCTATCAGGGTGTCGAACGGGAATACCTGCTGCATAAGCCGCCTACACAAAAAGGCGCCGTCCCGCTTGTCATCGCGTTGCACGGTCTCAATCAGGCCGTCGAAGGTGTCCGGCGGTCCCTCGCGATGGAGCCCCTGGCCGACCGGGAAAACTTCGCAGTTCTCTATCCGATGGCGCTCAAAGGGCACTGGTCCTTCGACGAGAGCCTGCCGGTCAGATTGCCGCAGAAGGATGAACGGATCGACGATGTTGGCTTCATCAATGCTATTGTCGACAAGCTTGTTGCCGAGGGAGGCGTCGATGCGTCGCGCGTCTACGCAACCGGTCTATCTAATGGCGGGCTGATGGCCTGGACCCTGGCATGCCAAATGTCCGAACGGCTTGCCGGCGTCGCGCCGCTGATCAGCGGCATGGTCGATCATCAGGTGGAGCATTGCAGCCCGGAGCGGCTCGTGCCGCTGGTCGTGGTCGCGGGCACGGAGGACTGGATGCAGCCCTATGACGGGGCGATCACAGAGCACTTCCGTCTCCTGTCCATCCCAGAGACACTGGAGTTCTGGCGGCGCCAGCGAGGCTGTACGAGCTACGATGTGAACATGATCGCCTCGCGCGAGCCGTCCGACCAGACGCGAGCCATGATCCTGGACTGGACGGCGTGCAAAAGTCCATCGCCCCAGCGCTTTTACAGAATTGAAGGCGGCGGACATTCACTGCCATCCCTGCAGCCCGTGTCCGGCGGCAGACGTGGCCCGCACGGCGGCAGCCATAGCCAGACGATCGAGACTGCCGAGGAGATTTGGAAATTTTTCCAGGCGCAGCGTCTTTGACGTGCGCCGGCCTGACGCTAACGTTGTCACGTTGCCTGGGTCTGCGCCCGATGATACGAATCGCAGGATGAACAACTCTCTTTCTATCGCGGTTATCGATTTCCACCCGAGATCAATTAGCTGACGGTCAGGATGTGTGCTCGCTTTACCCTCATCCTTTGCGACGTGGAAGAGCTTCTTGCACAGAGCGGGCTCGATGTCTCCTACGAGACGGTACGTCGATTGTTCCTGCATTTCGGCGGCGTCTACGCTATCAGATGTTGCGCGAGCGCAGCACTACACAAAGTAGGACTTAGAGATTGAGGAGTCTAACATTCCCGAAGCGATCGAGAGCGAGATCATAATCCACGACAAAATGTGAATATTCCGCGTTTGTCGAGCAAGCTCTTACGTCTCAAATGGGTCGAGGGTTCTCTAATTCCGGGCGTTGTTGTCAAGCTCTTTAGGTTGTCCTTGCCGGATCCATAGTTCTCTCCGCGGTAGGTGTACTTCCTCCGCATGATGGCGGCGACTGACGTGGGTGGATCAATGTGTGAAGCGCGTTTGCTCAGTTGAGCATCGCCAAACCAAGAACGATCTCACCTCCGCCATCGTCCCGGCAGGGACGCTGCTTCCCGCTTGGCTGCGGGAACTCTGTGTCCAGCTAAGCTGGCTGTTCTATAGTCTCCTTGGATGTCCAATTGAAGTCAGTGCCGTCGATCCACATGCGGTGGAGGATGACAGCCAGTTTTCGTGCGACGGCAACCTTGGCTTTGCGGATGCCGCTGCGCTTGGCTAGCCGTATCCCCCAGGCCTTGAGCGTCGACCAGCTTTCGACGCGGGTCAGCAGCACATTGGCGGCTTCGTACAGATAGGTGCGCAGCATGACATCGCCACATTTTGAGATCCGCCCTGTCCAGTCGATCTCGCCGGACGCAAAGCGCCGCGTCGTCAAACCGAGATAGGCGCCAACACTTCGAGACTTCTTAAAGCGGGTCGGATCATCAATGGTTGCCAGGTAACAAAGGGCTGTGATGGCGCCGACACCGGGCGTCGTCATGAAACGCTGCACCTGGACGTCGCTGCGCGCCAAACGCAGCACTTTGCGATCAAGATCAGCAATTTGCTGGATGATCGTCTCACGAGCTTCGAGGAGAGGCTCCACCGATGCCGTGAGCGCTGGATTACCGTCGATCAATTCCTTGGCGCGCATCGTGAAAGGGTTCCTCTTGGCGCGGCCGATCACCAGGCCGAGGTTCTTGAGGAGACCGCGGATCTGGTTCTCGATATCACGCCTGATCTTGACCAACAGAGCCCGGCTAGCCAGGAGGCCCTTGATCGCATGGCTATCCAGACCCTTCACGCGGACTTCCCGATACCAGCCGGTTTGCATGATCCGGGCAATACCGATGGCATCATTACGATCACTCTTGTTGATCTGCATCTTCAGCGCAGCTTTGGCATGGCGAGCATCAATGCAGATGATGGGTAGCCCCAACTTGTTGAGCTCAGTCCAAAGCCACGTCGACGTCGCACCGCTTTCCAGACCGATACGGATGGCCTTCTCGGCATGAATGTTCACAAAGGCTGCGATCGCCTCAGGGTCCGAGGTTACCATGCCTTCTTTCTTGATCGCTCCCGTCTGGTCGACAACACAGATCGCGGTCTGCTTCAGGGACACATCCAGTCCGACGTAATGTTCCACATCCAATCTCCATCGCTCCATGGCCGTCACAGGATCGGCCTCATCTGTCCCGGATAGCGGGACCAAAGGCCGGGTGAGGCGCAAGCCCGGAATTCCGCCATGTGTCAAAACGTGTGATAGTTTATGATCCTGCCAATTCGAAGTCGGGGATTGGCAGTGAAGCGTTTTATCGAGGGTGACGATCGCGCACAGAGCACATTGTTTCCGGCATCGCTGGACGAGTATGTCGACGAGGACAGCCCGGTCCGGGTGATCGAAGCATTTGTCGATGCGCTGGATCTCGGAGAGCTTGGTTTCAAGGGGGTGGTACCGGAAGCGACGGGCCGGCCATCCTATCATCCTTCGGTGCTCTTGAAGATCTACATCTATGGCTATCTGAACCGGATTGCTTCGAGCCGCCGGCTGGAGAAGGAGACCCAGCGCAACATCGAGATGATGTGGCTGACCGGCCGGTTGATGCCGGATTTCAAGACGATCGCGAATTTCCGCAAGGAGAACACCAAGGCGTTACGTGGGGTATGCCGGGAGTTCGTGGTGCTTTGTCGAAATCTGAACTTGTTCTCGGATGCGCTCGTCGCAATCGACAGCAGCAAGTTCAAGGCGGTGAACAACCGGGACCGGAACTTCACGGTCGCCAAGATGAAGCGGCGTTTGGAGCAGACCGAGAAGAGCATCGACCGCTATATGGTGATGATGGATACGGCCGACCGCCAGGAACCAGAAATCGCTGAAGCGCGCAAGGCGCGTCTCGGTGACAAGATCAAGGTCCTCAAGGAGCAAATGGAAAAGCTGAAGGCGCTCGAAGCCGAGATGCTTGAGGCGTATGGCGAGCGGGTATCGATCTGAACCCTCTGGATCTTTCAAATGATGAAGATGTCGCCTGGCTTGAGCACCTTGTCTGGCCCGAGCATGAGAGCCGATTAGCCAGGCTCCGCGCAGCCATCTTGGTGGCTCAACGCAATCCGCCACGTGTCGAGACCGGCGACCTTAAACACGATCTGCTGGAGTTAATCGCGCAAGCGCCGTCCGATGCGACGATCGTCATCTTTCATGCCGCAGTTCTTAGCTACGTTTCGGATCAGAAGGACCGGGACGACTTTGCGAGGATGTTGGTTGATGCTGGTGTCATTTGGCTCAGCAGCGAGGCGCCACATATTTTCCCACAATTCGCCAAGAAGGCGGGCACGGTCAATGATGATATGTTCCTGCTGACTGCAAATGGGCAACCAATAGCTTGGTCCGGACCCCATGGACAATCGGTGCAATGGATAGCTCCTACGTCAATCAAAGTTGGATAATCAGATCGTGCTAAAGTGGGTAGTGCGGCAAAGCGGACTTTGTTTCCACAGCATGCGTTTTCGTTAAAATCCGCCTAAGCCAATATCAGCGTCAATCACGCACTTCTTTGAATATTTGGGGGAGTAGAAGCATGGAAGTTGATGGAAGCTGCCACTGTGGCCAGATAAAATTCGAAGCGACAGTTGATCCAGAGCGAACCAGAATTTGCCACTGCACAGATTGTCAGTAATTTTCAGGAGCGCCATTCCGCGTCATTGTTCCTGTTGAGGAGAAGGATTTTGCGCTGCTATCCGGCACACCAAAAGTCTACGTGAAAATCTCGGACAGCGGAAATGAGCGACAGCAGGCGTTCTGTGACGACTGCGGGACCCCAATATACGCAACCTCGAACGGAGCGGGCCCACGCAAGCTCGGCATCCGGGTTGGTACGATAAGGCAGAGAGGTCAGCTCATTCCCAAGAGACAATTCTGGTGTAGTTCTGCGGTTGGTTGGCTGGAGCGTATCTCAGAAATGACCGCAACAGAACGACAGTGAGCAAAGGTCCGCTATCCGCTCTTTCCTTCCGGAACGACCGATCGAGCGGAGGTCTGCTGTGGGTCAGTGCACGAAATCGCTACGCGCTAACTGGATTTGCGGCTCGAGCTACGTGTCCATTTTCCACTGAACTCTCGTACTGAAGTCTTTTGGCGCCTTCCCGACGATTGGGGTGACAACCTCAAACGGGAGTAGTCGTGATGACCGAAAGGATCAGTACTCTTCGCCGCCGCATGATCGAGGACATGAACGCCCGTGGGCTTTCTGTTGGCTCGCAGCGGGCGCATATTCGGAGCTGCAAGCGGTTTGCCGCCTTTTTGGGGCGTTCGCCGGAGACGGCCTCGCGCGAAGACATTCGGCGGTTTCAGCTGGCACCTCGCCGAGGAGAAGGTGAGCATTGGCACGCGCAATGCGGTGATGTCGGGGGTCAAGTTCCTGTTCCGTGTGACGCTCCGACGCCTCGATCTTGCGGAGGAGATCTACCATCTGAACGAGCCGCAGCGCGTGCCGGTGATCTTGAGCGTCAACGAGGTCAAGCGTCTCTTGGCGGTTGCCCGACCGCTCAAGGCCAAGGCGATGCTGAGTATCGCCTATGGTACCGGCATGCGTGCCGGCGAAGTATGCCGGCTCAAGGTTGGCGATGTCGATACCGACCAGATGATCATCCGGGTTGTCCAAGGCAAAGGCAAGAAGGACCGTCAGGTCAAACTGCCCAACGACCTGCCTGGCTTGCTCAAGGCCTGGTGGAGCGTTCGATCCAAGCGTCTCGACGCCGACGCGCCGCTTCAGGAACGCTGGCTGTTTCCGGGTTGGAAAGATGAGGGACCGACCTCACCCCGCCAGCTCAGTCGCCTGTTCCGCGAGACCGTGAGAATGGCCGGGATCACCAAGCGGGTGACCTTGCATTCGCTTCGACACAGCTTTGCCACCCATCTTCTGGAGAGCGGTGTCGATATTCGTGTGATTCAGGCGATGCTCGGCCACAACAAGTTGGATGTGACCGCCCGCTATACGCGGGTCGCCACCAAGATGATCGCCAGGGTCGAGAGCCCGCTCGACCTGCTGACCCCGAAGCCGAGGAAGAAAGCGAAAGGCAAAGTCCCAGAGCCGGCGTAACCCGCCCGTTCCATGCGTCGTCCAAGGCTGGAGGTCGCAGATGTTTTCCGCGACCATGGGGCTGCATGGCGTCATGCTAACGCTGGTCATGTCAGCCTCGGCCAGCTCAAGGTGATGAGCGCGATCGAGCGCTGGCGTACCGCAGCACTCGGTGGCCACGTCGCCCGTTGTGAGGACTGCGATCATCAAGTGATCGCCTTCAACAGTTGTCGTGATCGGCATTGTCCTAAGTGCCAAGGTGCGGCCGCAAGGAAATGGCTTGCTGACCGTGAAGCCGAGTTGCTTCCGGTCGGCTATTTCCATCTCGTGTTTACGCTATCTGGCCTCATCGCCGACATCGCCTATCAAAACAAGCGGGTGATCTACGATCTGCTGTTCAAAGCCAGCGCCGAGACCATGCTTACCATCGCCGCCGATCCCAAACATCTCGGCGCCAAAGTCGGCTTCACCTCGGTTCTCCATAGCTGGGGTTCGGCAATGACGCACCATCTCTCACCCGGCAGTGGTTTGCGCAGCAAACCGCGAGAGGGCACACATCCATATGATTGTTCCCGGCGGCGGGATCTCGATGGATGGATCAAGATGGGTGCCTTGCCGGCCCAACTTCCTCTTGCCGGTGCACGTTCTCTCGCGTCTGTTTAGAGGTTTGATCCTAAAAGGCCTCAAGAAAGCTCATGCCGATGGTCGCCTGAAGTTCTTCAACGGTCACCGAGCACTTGCCGACAAAACCGCCTTCAACGCCTATCTCAAACCGCTCTACAAGACCAACTGGGCGATCCATGCCAAGGAGCCATTCGCCGGGCCGAAAGCTGTGTTGGCTTATCTCTCACGCTATACTCATCGGGTCGCGATCGCCAACAGCCGACTGATTAGAGCGCTTTTCGATCTTATGAAGTCAGCACCAGCCCGCTCCCCCTCCCAACCGCCCGATATGGTCGGGATCCTGCCGGTGGTTGGGAGGGGGAGCGGGCTGGTTCCGTTTGATCGGAAAATGCTCTAGCGTCGACGATAAGACCGTTACCTTCACCTGGAAGGACTATCGAGCCGAAGGTGCGGAACGCTACAAGACCATGACCTTGCCGATCCATGAGTTCATTCGGCGCTTCCTGATCCACGTCTTCCCCAAACGGTTCCACCATATCAGGCATTACGGTCTGCTCGCCAATGGCAGCCGCGCCGACAATATCGCCCTGGCTCGCCGGTTGCTGGCCGCACAAAACCATGATCCGCGCCCCGATGTCGGTGCCGACAAAACCGCCGATGAGCAAGAGACGACCAAGCTATTCTGCCCCTCTTGCGGCGGTCGCATGATCATCATCGAAATCTTCGAACCCGGAGCCGAGCCGGCCGCCCATCACCAGCGCGCGCCACCTGAGCATAGGATCACGCCGTCATGAGCACCGCGATGACTTCATATCGACGTCTTAGGTCCGAAATTCACGGAGCAACAGCCGGCTACGGCCAAACCAGTACCCAACACGCCCTTCACCGCATGAAACGGCACCGATCAGCCAAGATCAAACGCCATCGCAGCCACCCAAGACCACCAGCGCCTCATGCAACCACCGCCACCCCGGCCTCAAATCCATGGCAAGCAATAAAGCAAGCCAACACCACCAACATCAATCCCCATAAGCCGCAGCAAGCCTAACCGAAGCTCAACCCCGAGATTTCCTGCACTGGCGCTTGTCCGACGCCGGACGTCGTGAATGCAGAACCGTCCGTGCTGTATCGGCGTCCGACAAACCTTCACAAAAGCAGACTGCCGTGAATTCGTAGCTGGCCATCAGTTTTCAACTACAATGAAGCGCTTCTGCTTGACATATCGGCTGTGCAAACGGAATCATAATCTCACGCATCAATTGGCATATGGTAAATTAAGAATTTTATTGAAAGCTTTTGTCATGAAAAGCCAAAAAAATGACCCAGTTACCACAAAACGCCCTCCGACCTACGAAGAAGTTCACAGGGACATATCTCTCGCCAATAACTATAGGCTAGAATTTAGCAAAATACTTCTCACTATTACAGCAGGCGTATTCGCATTCACAGTAGCATTTCCGCCGACCCTGAATCCCGGAACTGATATTTCCACTTTGAAATTTGGCTGGTATTTTTTGGCTGCATCTATGGCTGGCGGCCTCGGCAATCTTTATGGTTGGGAGAGGTTCTATATCTCCTACCGTGACTACGACTTGAAAAGCGAATTCGAGAATGGGAGAACAAAAAGAAAACAGATCACTCGATTGCGCAGACTAAGTCAATTTTGTCAAGTTGTAGGTTTCGTTGTTGGTTCAATACTGATTGGTGATTTTACCGCGAGCAATATTCAGTATCGATCTGTTACGCCTCAAGCAACTACGTCAGTGGGGCCAACGCAGTAGTGTAGGAGACCTCAGGCGATGACCAACTTGAAAAAGAAGAATTGGATGCAGGAAATTCGGGATCTTGGTCATTCGTTGTTGGAACAGGTCTCCCATCGTCTGCAAAGGATAGGACTTAGGCTACGATCTGCGAGAAATAGAAAGAAGGATTGGACACAGGATGTCCGAAGCCTCTGCCAAAGGCTCGGAGGGAAGGATCAGGCGGCTAGAGAGTATGCAGAAGCGAATGCTGATGCAATTGAGCGGACCGTCTCTGGGCTGTGGCCAGACAGTAACGAATTCGTTGAAGGCGCTGGTATGCGGATGACGGTGAACATCGCAAGCGTTCATGTTCCCGCATTTTGCAGCGACGGTTATAAGAATGGTTACGACCTTAAGAAGTATCGATGCGGCTCTGAATCTGGTGATTCGGCCAAGATCCGTGAGCTGGTGGATCGTGCTTTACCAGTTGAATCGCCGGCAGGCACATATTTTGGGGCAGCAACAGTCTCCGGTGCTGGCATAAGGTTTTACGGCGATATCTGTCTCATTCTATCGGAAGACAAGATTGGTGACGATACTGTCGTGCTGGACAGGAATTCGTACGATCTTGTAAGGCGGCCCATCTCGGAGCGCATACAAACGGAAAGCGATATGAAAAACGAAGCAGAAAAGCTCGCCGGCAACTGGTCTGAGGTTGGAGCTATCGCGACGGTAAAGGTGCTCTCAAACTATGGTCCTCAGACCAGAAGATTGACCGTTGGCCAGATCGCCGAAGGGGTTTTGAATGATGAGGATTACATCGAAATCCTTAAGGAGGGTTCCTTTGGCGTTCGCGACTTAGAAACAGCGAGATTGGCGAGCGCCGAAGCTGCTGCTGCCAATACAATCAATGACAGGATTCATAACGGCCCAACACCGTCCTTCGCTGAGATTACCTATCTGAATCAGCGACGTAAGGCCGTGGAGGCGCTATCAGCAAACGGCATCCAAACCGTGGTTGTTACTACGACAGGCCGAGTGCGATGAGATGATGCAGGCTTGGTATATCGATTCTATTGATCCATATGCTGGTAGGGCGTTCGCGTCGTGGCGATGTATCGAAATAATGATGACGCCGACAACTAATGAGTTTGGACGATCGATATTTGTTAGCCCACCTTCTTTTCAGCCAGAATTCATCGATGATGCGACTATAGCGCTTGCTGCAACTCGCGGCTCCTTCCAGATTGGAGTGATGGATGCCGAAGGCGAAATCCCGTTCCCAACAGCTGCCTCAGTCGCAGAGTTTGTTCGCCGGAGCTATCTGAGTGGTGGTGGTCGCGAAGATACCGGTGGCGATGGCCCACCAGACCTTCCTGGGGGAGAGCCCACGGAAGGCGGCTCTGGGCAGCTGTACGATATCGAACTTGACACTGTCTACGAGCGTGAGGAGCGAATATCCGAATCACGGATCAGCCGCGCGATGGCAGCTCTTTCGGCGAATTTGGAATGGCTTGAAAAGCCAGAACTCAGGCTCGACCGTGGTATAGCTCAAGAGTTTCGTTTTTTTAGTAGCAACGGAGAAAGTGTTACGCGGGAGGAGGCTTTGTCTGCGTCCGATCGAATAGGACGCGCAGCCGTTGTTTTGCTCATTGAGCTTTTTCAGCGGCTTCCTGCCAAGCACAAATCAGAAGAATGGAATCGCTGGGCAACTTCCTTCCTTGACCTTGCAGCGCTTATTCAGCGCCTAGGCTTAGCCAGTTGGTTGCTGTTTGACCCCTTTGGAATGAGACTGCGAAAGAATCTATATTCAAATATCGCAGATATTCTCAGGCGAAATAAAGTTGATCATCAAGGTGCTTGGCGTTGGTGGTCGGCATCCCTCCCCCGGGATATGTGGATTGCGTTATTTGTCAAAGACGATAAGTTAGATGAGCTCAAAGACTCGCGTTATCCTGATGATTTGTATTTTGCTTGGCGGCATCTCGGATACAAGTTCCCGTACTTTGCTTGGCATTCTTTTGGCCTTGACTATAACCGATCATTTCTAAGCGCGAGTGACTTCCAACGCATTCCGATGCCATCTTGGCTTTGCGATGGGCTCAACTTTGGTCCTCTTTCAAAAGGCCGCCCGAGCCTGATGAATTTTCTTTCGATCGCATGCGCCGAACCGGTCAAGGCCTTGACGCACCGTGACCGCACTATTGCTTTGGCTCGGCAGGAAATGCTCCTATTGTCGGCGGTAGGCATTGTATCCGATTCTTCTTCTGCCAGTCGAAGGCCGGCGATTGGCTTCGATTTTAGTATGCACGGACATCATTTGGACGACGCACTTTCATTTTATCATTCTAACTTGCTGGCGGAAGCAATTGACTGGTTGGACCATAACCTGCCGCAATACGTGTTTTCCCGATCAGTTGAGGACGTCATCGGTGATACTAGGAGCCTTGAATACGCTTGAGCGTTGAAGTCAACGGCCGTTTAGGGTCAACCTCGGAAACAAGCACCCCACTTCGTAGCGCGGGCAATGCGTTGGTAAGCGGACCCAACAGAGGGAAATCGCTCGGCGTGCCGGCTTTCCGCCGCATTCTGGCCATAAGGCTTATGAGTCGAACGTGCCAATTTCTGCCTTAGCACAAGTCGCTCCAAAGGCAGAACTGCTGACGATAGAGGACAATCACTCAATGGCCAACGGTTTCTGCGACTAGAGCCTTTCCTGGTCAGGTTTACGCATAGCCGGCATGCTTGAAGTAGTTTGCACACTCGGTTTTGGAGAAGGCGTCGAGCGCTTTGCCGATCTGTTTCTGCAGGCCTTTGATGGTGCGCTCTCCGGCGCTTCGGATCAGGGTTTTGAGTTTTGCGAACGCGTTTTCGATCGGATTGAGATCCGGTGAGTAGGGCGGCAGATAGCAGAGCTGGGCGCCGGCTCTCTCGAGAATGTGGCGGACGCCGGCCACCTTGTGGGCAGGCAAATTGTCCATGACCACGATATCACCGTGTTTCAGCGTCGGCGCCAGGCAGTGCCGAAGATAGGTGAGGAACGCCGCGCCATCCATAGGACCATCGATTACCCAAGGCGCATCAATCCGATCGACCCGCAGCGCAGCGATGAAGGTGAGCGTTTTCCAGTGTCCATGAGGAACCGGGCTGACCAGCCGCTCGCCGATCGGACAGCGACCATAAAGCCTCGTCATCTTCGTGGTGAAGCCGGTTTCATCGAGAAACACCAGCTGATCCGGGTCGATCCACGGCTGAACGCGTCGCCAGGCCTCACGCCGTCTCCTGACGTCTGGACGATTCTGTTCCGCGGCGTGCGCGGTCTTTTTTTAAGCGGATGCGGTTGCGCCACAAAAAGGTGTGAAGGCAGCTCTTGCTGACATGGATGCCGTCTGCCGCCAAGCGTTCGCCAATCTGCTTGAGCGTCAGATCCGGTTCGTCGGCCACCAGCCGCAGAAGACGATCTTTGTGCGGCAAAAGCTTGGCCGGCGGATGACCATGCATCGGCTTCGCCTCGACGCTACCGGTCTCGCGCTTGCGCTGCACCCATTTGACCGCCGTCGAGGCACTCACCTGAAGCCGACGGGCTGCGGCTCGGGCCGAGCTGCCCGCTTCGACAGCATCGATCAGGCGTTCGCGTAAATCTAACGAGTAAGCTCGCGGCATGATCCCTCCCAACTCTGTTTGCTGGAAAAGAATCACATCACACCTGAACGTAACATCCTGAAAGACAGGGATGATTCAATCTGTCGCGGAAGTGCTCTAGCAACACGCCCGGCGGCTTATGGGCCGGATCTTTGAGCAGTTCGAAAATCGAGTCCGGTCCTATTTTGTTCAGCTTTGGTCCTCCTGAGGACCGCATATCCTTTTGCGGATGACCAGGAAGCGCAGACTATAATTGCGTCTATGCTTTCAAGAACCGACACTTTTCGTCCCCGGATTGAAGCTCTGGATCCGTGGAGCAATGCCGAAAATGATGGATTCAGATTGTTTGACCGCCAATGCGCCAGCACTCAATGACCAATTAAGATCACGACGTTGAATTAGGAGCCTGTTCGGCGAAGCTTGTCTTGTAGCACAATGCTGTCGCACTTACCCGTCCTTCCTTTTCCGTCAAGTCTCAAGTCCCAATCTTCTGCGTGACGTTTCGGCGAGTGCTGTGACGATACGATCGGCCATGATCGCAATGAACGCGACCGCTAGCCCGGCGATGATACCCTGGCCGGCATTCGCCTTGGTGAGCCCGATATAGACCTCCTGGCCGAGATCGCGCGTGCCGACCAATGCGGTGATCACCAGCATGGATAAGGCCAGCATGATCGTCTGGTTCAGGCCGAGCAACAGGTGAGGTGCGGCGAGCGGTAGCTTGATCCGCCGGAGCAGCTGGCCTCGTGTGCATCCCGAGACGAGGCCCGCCTCGATCAATGGTTCGGGCACGCTGCGGATGCCGTGGGCT
The DNA here is from genome assembly GCA_965204405.1 of Geminicoccaceae bacterium. Taxonomy (GTDB): domain Bacteria; phylum Pseudomonadota; class Alphaproteobacteria; order Geminicoccales; family Geminicoccaceae; genus JANQPX01. The sequence continues at coordinate 6,240 of CBDBEN010000004.1, read as the reverse complement.
GCATAGCGAACGGCGGGGGCGAGCGCGTAAAGGATGACGGCGATCATCGCCGAGAAATCGCCGACCCTGAACAGCATGACCACGGGGATGAGATAGACGAAGCTCGGCAAGGTCTGAAGTGTATCCATGAGCGCGCCGATGATCCGGCCCGCCCGCTCGTTTTCCGCAGCCAGCACGCCGAGCGGAATACCGACCACGGTCGCAATGACCACCGACACGCCGCAGAGATAAATCGTCACCATCGCCTTTGCCCAAAGCCCGTTCGCGGCGATGAAGGCGGTCAGGAGCATGCCGAGCAAAGCGAGCTTCCAGCCTGCGACTCGCCAGCAGGCAAGGCCGATCGCCGCGATCCCCCAAGGCCAGGGAATCTGCCCGAAGAAGCGTTTCACCGGCAGCAGAAACCAGGTGAGGAAGAACGTCTTGATGGTCTCGAAGGTGTCGAAGAAGTTGACATTGATGTATTCGATCGCCTGACCCCAAAAAGGCCCCGTCGTGAGCGTCAGGGACGCTGGATAGTTCTGAACAGGCGGCAGAAACAACCCAAGCACAAGCGTTCCCAGACCCACGAAAACGACGGTCGTTAGCCAGGGATGACGCTCAATCACCGTACCGCCCCGGCCGTACCGATCGTTGCCTGCGCGCTCGGCAAAGGCCTGGCTCAGGCGATCGAGCGCGATCGCCATGACGACGATCGCAAGGCCTGCTTCGATGCCGGCGCCGATATCGAGTCGGCGAAGCGAGGCGAGCACGTCATAGCCAAGCCCGCCCGCCCCGATCATCGAGGCGATGATCACCATATTGAGCGTCAGCATGATCACCTGATTGACGCCGACCATCAGTGTTGGCAGTGACGACGGCACCAGGATCTTCCACATTAGTTGGCGCTTGGTGCAGCCGCTCATGCGCCCGACTTCGACCACCTCCGGCGGCGCGCCTTGAAGAGCAACGATGGTGACGCGCACCATGGGCGGCATGGCGTAGATCACGGTGGCGACCAGGGCGGCGACCGGGCCGAAGCCAAAGAGAATTAGAATGGGTACCAGATAGGCGAAGACCGGGACGGTCTGCATCAGGTCGAGAACGGGCCGAAGGGTGCGCTCGACCCAGCGATGGCGGAAAGCGAGGATTCCGAGGATGAGCCCACCTGCGGCCCCGATTGGAACAGCAATCAGGACAGAGGCGAGCGTCACCATGGCGCTTTCCCACTGGCCGAAGATGGCGAGATAGGCAAAGCAGGTGCCGACTAAGCCGGCGAGGCGCCAGTCTCCGGCATAATGGGCAATCGCGACTAAGGTCACGATGATAGCGATCCAGCTCAAAGGCGGAGCGATCTGCACCGCGTTTTCGCCGAGGCCGCGTGAAAAGCCATCGATCAGGAGGTCACGCACGATCTCATAGGGTGCTTCGATCAGAGCGGCGATCCCTCGGGTAAGGTCGCGAAACGTGAAGAGGCCGAAGCTTGCCTGTTCCATCAGCCAGTTGATCGCCGACGTGACATTGGCCTCCATCGGCAGGCGCCAGGCAGCCGGATATTTGATGATCCAGCGCGCATCGAGCGCTTTGTAGAGATCGAAAGACCAGGTCGAGAGCGCCCAGGTGATAAGGAGAAGCGCCCACCAGAAAAAGGCATCCGGCGAGAACAGCCGCTTCGTCATGCACGCCCTACCAAGACATCGATCACCGCCTGTCTCGGCAGGATGCCGATGGGCTCGCCATCAGCCATGATGCGATAGGGTTGATCGGCGGCTTCGACGGCTGATGCGATCTCCTCGATTGTCGCATCGGCCGGCACGTCACCCGCGAACGGCCCGTCGCTTAGCGGCGTCATCAGGCTTCGTGCGCGCACGACCTTGGCTCGGGAGACATGGCGTGTGAACTCGGCGACATAGTCAGTCGCTGGCGAGAGTACCAACTCCTCGGGCATCGCGATCTGCTCGATCGCACCGTCCTTCATGACGGCGATGCGGTCGGCAAGGCGGATAGCCTCGTCGAAATCATGGGTGATGAAGACGATGGTCTTGTGGAGAAGCGCCTGCAGGCGAAGAAACTCGTCCTGCATTTCGCGGCGGATCAGCGGGTCGAGCGCGGAGAACGGCTCGTCCAGAAACCAGAGATCGGGCTCGACCGCGAGCGAACGGGCGATGCCGACCCGCTGCTGCTGCCCGCCGGAAAGTTCTCGCGGGTAATTGTCCTCCCGTCCCTTGAGCCCCACAAGCTCGATCACTTCTTTCGCGCGCGCCTCGCGAGTCGCGAGGTCGACGCCCTGGACATCCAGTGGGAAGGCGGCATTTTGGAGGACCGTCAGATGGGGAAGAAGGGCGAACTGCTGGAAGACCATGCCCATTTTTTTTCGCCGGATCTCGATCAGCTCGGCTTCTGATGCTTTCAAGAGATCTCGCCCATCGAACTTGATCTCGCCAGCCGTCGGCTCGACCAGCCGCGAGAGGCAGCGCACCAGCGTCGACTTTCCGGAGCCGGAAAGGCCCATGATCACGAAAATCTCGCCCTCATGGATCTGGACCGAGACATCGCGCACGGCGCCTATCAGGCCGGCGTCTTGGACGGCTTTCAGCGACGGTGCCGGATTGGCCCCCAAAAACCGTTCCCCCCCATACCCGTAAAGCTTCCAGACATGGCGGCAATCCAGCTTGACGGGTTTTACCATCGACCCTCTTTGCGCTGTTGGATCAGAGTTTATGTCGGCAAGAGAAACGCGCGCGCAGAGGTTAGCACGCGCCTTCTTCTAATCTGCGGGTTACTGTATCCATGCGGACCATTTGGCCTCGTTCACAGCCATCCAGTCAGCGACCACGGCTTCAACTGTCTTGCCGTCGAGATCCACGGCCGAGACCATCGCCCCCATCTCGTCATTGGTGACGGTGAAGTTCTCGATCGCCTTCGCAGCGCCCGGCCATTTTTTAGCAACACCGGACCACGCCACCTTCCAGATTGGGCCGCGGGGCTTTCCGCAATCATAAGCCGCATTCGGATTCACACCGACGGACGGGTCCGCATAGCATTCAGGTGAATAGGGTGGAAATTCGACGAACTCGCCGTCGAACTTCGATGGCGCCCAGTGGGGGGAATAGACCCAGAGAACGATCGGTGCCTCGCGCTGATAGGCGGATTCGAGCTCGGCGAAAAGGGCGGCATCCGTGCCGGCATGGACCACCTCGAAATCCATCTCCAAAGCCTCGACCCGCTCGTCATCGAACCCGCCCCAGGTGACAGGGCCACCGAGATAGCGGCCAAGTGGGGCGGTTTCAGGCGTCGAGAACTCCTGTGCGCAGTCGTTCAGCGCCTGCCAGTCGGGAAGACCAGGGCAGACGTCTTTCATGTAAGCGGGATACCACCATTCCTCGATCGCCTGCATCCCGGTCTCGCCGAGGTTCACAACCTGCCCGGCGGTAGTCGCCTCGTCCATGGCTTCGCGCCCTGTTGTCTCCCAGATCTCCATAGCGACATGCAGATCGCCGGTCTTCAGACCTGCAAACTGGGCAATGTAGTCCGCCTGCACGTATTCGATGTTGTAGCCTGCCTTCTTCAGCACCTCGCCCATCAGGTTGGTAGTGATGAGCTGGCCTGACCAGTCATGCAGCGTGAGCTTGATCGGATCATCCGATTCTGCCGCCAATGCCGGCGTCGTTGTAAGCAACGCGGCCAGTAGAAGTGGTAAGCGTTTCATCATTCGTTCTCCCTGCCGCGGCTCTTCTTTGACATTCGCTTAGGCGGCCGCAGATCGCTTTCGTGTTTCATCATCTCAAAGTGCCGGTTTTTTTCAACAGCGGCCATGGACGTTTGTTGTTTTGCAGACCATAGCAAGTGAGCGTATCGTATAAAGCTGCCTCGCGGGAGTATCAGAGGCTGTGTGAGATGTCTGTTTCTAGCGTCAATCGGCTCACTCACAGAGGCTCGCTGAAGGCTGGATTCATGCAGTTTAGTAGCCTCAGATGATCGCAAATCAGGCTGATCTTACCTTGATAGCCACCAAAAAAAGGACTTCTCACACAGCCTCTGAGACAAAGATGGCCGAACAAAGTATGGAACTGCCGAACACGATAGTCCTTCACGCGTATCCTTGGACATTGCCCGATAAGCCTCTGCGCTGCAGCATGGAGTGCTTTCTCCTGCAGCTTGGCGATCGCCGATTGAACCTCTTGCAGGATCGTTTTTGCCGTCGTCAACTACAATCCGAGAGCCTCCAACCCATGAGGCGCGCCAATCTTCCCGAAATCGGCAATTTCGACCGCAGCGCTTCCTCTCATTTCGTTCGTCGCATAACAGCATCAGTTTCCAGCCCAAACGTCTCGCCCCTTCCTCATCACGTTTCGGCTTGGGTACCATAATTGATTGCAGCAACCCCCAACTTCTGAACGGTCTCACTAGCGACCCGCTCTATGCAGGAACGTCAGGAACATGGTGTTTCTCTCTTCCGCCGTCACACTCTAAGAACGGATCAGCCAGCTTGTCTGGCCTCTCGTCGCACAGCCTTGCGGGCTTCGTGCTCGGCGCGTTTGCGGGTCTTCTCCGCCATTTTCCTGCGGAAGCGCTCATGCGACTCCTGCGTTCCGTCATGCAGGCTGCCCATCCACTTGTCCATGGGGAAGTTGCTCTCCCCGAAATTCACGTTGAAGTAGCGGTGGTGCAGGTAGTGCATATAGCGATCGGTCCCGAAGGGCCTTTTCGTTCCCGAACACGATCTCATCGAAGCCGGAATGGCTGAGCGCCGGGGCCTAGCCCCGTCTGGAAGCCGTTGAACAACATGTGCAGCGGATGGGTCGGCACCACCAGATGGATCAGCATGCACGAGAAATAAAGCAGATGCTCCACCGGGTGCATCGCCATGCCCGACCACGGCCCCGTATTGACGTTCTTGTGGTGCAGGTAGTGAACATAGTCGTAGAGCGGCTTCCAGTGGATCAGACGGTGAATCAGATAGAAGTGAAAGTTCCGCCAGAACGGCACCGACATCATCAGGAGACAGAACAAGACTGGATGTGCATAGGGATCAAGGTAGGGCAGAAAGTTGTTCGCATAGCCCCACCACAGCCCACACTCGTAAAGGGACCAAATAATCGTCCCGGAATGAGCCCAGAAGATGTTATCGTAGACCTGGTTATTGAAGAGGAAGATCGGACTGTCTTCGGCCTGCCATTTGGCATTGTACTTCTTCAGTCGTCCCTGAACTTTGAAGCTGTAGAACCAGAGATGGAAGGCACCGAACCAGATCCAGAGAAAAATGATATTGCGCGCCAGGATCTCGAGCATCCAGCCGGGCTCGAAGGTCTGCATGCGCTCCATGGCCGGCGTAAACCAAATGTAGGAAACGCCGATCACCAGCATGTAAAGCGCAAACCACGGAAAAAAGAATCCCGGAATCCCGGTTAGCCATTTGAAGATCTTCCGATAGTTTATCGGATCGTCGAGCAAAGGCTCTAGATAGACCGGACGCCCAGACCACCACTCCCCGCGACGATCACGCTCCTGACCATGCTCGTCGATGGTAACTTTCTGCCTTGCCATGGCGCCATCTTCCGCAACCCCACCCAATTTAACCTTCTCAAAGAATATTGAGGGGTGTCAACAAATATGGGGGCCAGGGCCTGAGCATCCGGGCAATCGTCAATCCTGACCGGCCGATGTTCAAGGTACTATTCGGAGGCTTTCCCGAAGTGGACGGGATTTGCTAGGAGATGTCTTCGAGGAAGAGGTGGATTCAAGATACGTGCAAAAAGCAGTCGCAAGAGCCTTTGGTCTCCGGTGTCCAGAAAGAGCTTTCCCGGCCGCCAAAGCAAAATTCTCGTTTGTCAATGCCTTAGGAGCCAAGGAATTGCTATCCAAGACGGATTTCCTCCATGGATGATCGCCTAGTATGACATAAGTTGTTGTGAGTGTGACAATATCATCTAAGGTGCCTCCCGAGGCCGCCAAGACGTTTTTTATCTTGTCAAAGTCCGCCCTCGTTTGCGCTGCGGCATCGCCGACATGCAAGACCTTGAAGCCCGTGTCCCATGCCGCTTGCCCGCTTAGATGAATCCGGCTCTACGACTGCTTGGCTCATGGGGTAACCAGGGCTTCGCCATACTTTGTCGGAATTAACATTGACCCGTGTAACCGTGTGATATGCCCTTTCGTAGTCTCGACTCAACAAAAGCCGATGCGCCGTTTGCATCCCCATAGTTTTTGATCGAACCCTGAAGGGGCCGGAATGCGCTATCGATTCAAAGCTGCCTTCAGCGG
>CBDBEN010000003.1:442500-981255 GCA_965204405.1 Geminicoccaceae bacterium | reverse complement strand
GCACTTCTGCTGGTTCTTGGCCTTATTGCGTTGTTCGCTTGGCTAGCGAAGCGCTTCCGGATTGGCTCATTCCCTGGCGGATCAATCAACTCAGGCCGACTGCAGCTGATCGAGAGCCTAGCGATTGATTCGAAACAACGCCTGGTCATCATTCGCAGGGACGATCAGGAACACCTGCTGCTGCTTGGCCCAGAGACAGGAGCCCTGATTGAGACCGGCATCGAAAAACCGGTTAGCCATGGAAAAGCCCACCTTGTGGCCGAGGTGAACGGACAGTGAGGGTCAGCTTGTTCTTCAAAGGGCTTTTCCTGGTATCGACTTTCCTGATGTCATCGCAGACATCTGCGCAAAGCCTCAACATCGATCTGGCCGACGGCATCAGTGTTACCAGCCAGTTGATCCAACTTGTCGCCTTGGTGACGGTGCTGAGCCTGGCGCCATCCATCATTGTGATGGTCACGTCATTTACGCGGATTGTCGTGGTTCTTTCCTTCTTACGAACAGCTCTTGGCCTGCAGCAGACACCACCGAACGCAGTTTTGGTTTCACTCGCCTTGTTCGTGACCGGCTTCATTATGGCGCCTACTTTGGAGCAGACATACTCGCAGGGTCTCGAGCCTCTTTTGAATGAGCAAATCGACGAAATCGAAGCATTTCAGCGGGCAGCAATGCCCATTCGGCATTTCATGCTGGAGCATGTTCGCGGCAAGGACCTTGAACTTTTTCTTGAACTCGCCGCTGACCCGGACACGAACGCCCCTCCGGTGATCGAAAACCCGGATGACACGCCCCTCCGCGCTCTGATCCCAGCTTTCATGATCAGCGAGCTGCGCCGCGCATTCGAGATCGGTTTTCTAATCTTTATTCCGTTCCTGATCATCGACATGGTGGTTGCGTCGGTGCTGATGTCGATGGGCATGATGATGCTGCCGCCGGTATTGATTTCCATGCCTTTCAAGCTGATTTTTTTTGTTCTCGTTGACGGCTGGTATCTGATTGTTGGGTCGTTGGTGTCGAGCTATGGAGGAGCGGGAAGCCTCTAGTCACAATACCGCATTGGTGCATGAAATTCGTCTCTATGGCAAAGAGGCTTTCGAATTTGCTCTCACCATCCGAGATAGCCTGCTCATCTTGCATAAGTTCAACCCCGCCCGCCGTCACCATATCCCCAGGGCCCGCTATGCGGTGAAGAACTGACCTGAGTATGAAGCCTCGTTGCGTCAGCATGGCGATCTTCGGATCTGGATTGCCGACGACGGACGGATCATTGGACGGTTGCCGGCAAGTGTACGCCGAAGGGTGATCCGATCTATACCGATCTTGCGATCGAAACGGGAGCATGCCATTTCGTGGGGAGTCTATGCCACGGCGGCTAGTCCTGAGGATTTCTGATCGTTTGTCGCCATGCCCGGGAACCATGTTTTGAACATGGGTCTGGAGCGATCCATCGAGCGTTCTGGCACGGATTTGCAGCATGTGATGGGCGCCTTGTCTCGACCACTGCATCTGCAGGCTCTTGGCGAAACGCTTGCCGACCAGCGTATTGACGGTTGATTCGACGAAGGAGGTGGCGATCCGTTTCCCTTGGCGTCGGCGTTTCCCATAATCCGGGATCGAGCTTTGGTTGTTGGTGACGTAGGTAAGAAGCTCGCCTGTCTTTCGAACGAAGCGCTTCATGTAGGGATAGGCGGATTCGATCTTGGTGAGATCGTCGGCGATGACGCGGATCCGGCGCAAGGCCTCGTCGGTCTTGCCGTGCCAGAGGCACCATTTGATCCGCTCGAGACGGCCGGCAAGATCGGCGGCTTTCTAGGGATCGTGATGCTTCAGCCCTTCGTTGTATCGGCTGAGGATGTGCAGGCGCATACTCAGATGGAACCAGTCCAGGAGATGTTTCGCAGAAGGTGACATGTCGACAGCGAGGTTTCTGACATTGTCGGCGCCGTCGGTCAGGAATGTCATTTCCTCGGTCATGGACAACCCCTGTTCTCGAAGAACCCTGGCCACGCGGCGCTTGGGCTGGTCATCATGAGTTTGGACCAGGCCGAAATAGCGATCGTTCTGATCTTTCACGATCGATTTACCTTACCGACCATCGCCTCGAAACGCCGCTTCTTGGCGTGCCAGTTACGTACATAGCCGCCATCAATCCCGATAACCACTGGATCGGCGCCGTCGAGCCGAAAGTCAGGGCTCCCCTGGCTCCGAACGGGCCGGCTTGCGGCCAAGCTCGGCTTCAGCCCGGGCAGCAACCTTGTTCAGATGACGACGAACCGTCGAGACATTCGCCCAGTCGATCGGCAGCACGTCCTTCAGAGAGATCCACCGTCACGCCAAAAGACACCAAGGATGCCCATTTGCTCTCGAGATAAAGAAGCTCCGGCAACGTGTGCTCGGTGAGCAAAGCGGCCAGCGGGCTGAAGGTCTTTTTCTTTCCAGGCCTGCAAGGGCATCGATAAAGCCGTGGGCTGGCAAGCGTCACAGTGCCATACAGCGTCCGGAAAGCTACCGAATATGAGCCCTTGCGCCAAAGACGGCGACGACAATGAGCGCAATCTCCGTGCTGGCGCATATAGCCAGCGATTTGCGCCTCGATGATCGGCCGCTGAAGCCCCGCCAAAATAGTCTTCCCCTCTTCAAGACTGAGCCCGATCTCGGCAAGCTGGTCGATGCCTTTGTCGAGACTGAAAATGGTCTCGTCGCTCATCGGGATTCCTTGATCGTCAACCTGCCGAAGATGAATGGTGAAATGCACGAACAATACCTCCCTGAACGTCTTGGTCCCAACATCGCGGAACACATCAGCTCAGAGACAAAATTGACCAGCATCAATACCAACCAAAAACGACTCCCCATAAAATGGCATGCTCCCCTTGATGAAGCGCCCTGGTTCGCAATGCGCGATCCAGGCACAAATCCCTGCATTCGAATCTCGGTACATTTGGGTGAGCGACGCACCCGGCATCTCTCTCTCGATGAGCTACAGCGACTTGGAAACGCGCTAAAGGAAGCCAGTGAAGAGGGTGAGAGCCCATACTTCATTGGAGCTGTCTTGCTTTTTCTGCTCACGGGCGCTCGTCTTCGAGAGATCCTAAATGCTGAGCGCAACATGGTTGATAGGAACAATGGCGTGCTGGAATTGCGGGACCGCAAGGCCGGCGATCCGGTAATCTATCTCAGTCCCCAGGCTTTGGCCGTTATTGATGCCCTGCCTGAAGTGCCGAATAATCCCTACCTGATACCTGGAAGAAGACCTGGTCGCCCAATGATCAATCCGTACAAACCTTGGAAACGATTGATGGCGTCCGCAGGTATCGATAACGCTACTTTTCATGATTTACGTCGCACGTACGCAAGCCATGGATTAGGAAGCGGACTGACGCTCGAGCAAATTGGCGCCTTACTGGGGCATTCGCAGGCGCAAACAACACAGGGCTATGCATTTCTCGAAAGTCAGATTGCACGAGAAAACGCCGAACGCATCGGGGCTGGCATTCATCAACTACTGAATGCCACGTCCGACGCTACTGGCGATAGCTAGCAGCGTCGGCCGCGCGTCTCGTGCCATCATCAATTGCACTCACTCGTGCGCGTGCGCCGGCTCTCAATTAGCTTCGAGCGTCCGGGGCATTCAAAGTCTGGTGGCATTTGGAAGGGACTGCAATTCTGCCGTTAGCTTGATGTCATGTGCGTCCCAGCGGCAACTTCATTGAGCGAAGCACTATTCATTCCTAGATAAAATGTCCGCCTAAGAACATTTGGTCTGGAGATATGCCTAACTGTTTTGAAGGCTGAGATCGACATAAAACTATTGATAGAATTTTTCCTTTTTTATTTCTACTTTTGATTAACGTCAAACTAAGGTAAACATAGCCTCAGAATTCTTGAAGACATCAAGAGACAGCCAGCATGTTTGGAAATGTACCGATTGCCAAGACGGCCGATGGGGTCAACATACGAAAGTTGCGCCGCTCCGACGTTGCGGACTCTCTTGCCGCGATCCCAGCGGCTATTGACAATCAATGGGCACCAAGATCGATTCTTGAAGATATTGTCGAACACGGAACCTCGCCTGACGATTGGCTGCCCAGTAGAGATAAGCAAGCACGCTCCGAGTTCATGCGCTCTCTGATAGATAATGAACGCGTAATAATTAATCGCGCCTACATATTCAATAGCAGCATTCTACGAGCGGAATATTTGTCAGATCTGGAAACAAGACAAAGCTTTGCAAAACTTCTGGAAAATGGCTCAATAGTACTTCATTTAGTCAATGAAGAGTCGCCTACGCAGCTTCCAAGCTTTCCAATTGAAAATGTTAAAGAAGTGGAAAAGGCATGGAGGGATACGTGCGTCCGGGCGAATTCAATTCCTGCACTTCGACTGTCTTGGGACGATCGAGAAAATCAGGCCGATTTTGCGAAGTATCTTTATAATCCTTTTGTTAAGAGGCTCCTTTCTCTAGGCGGGGTCGATCCTGGTCGAGCATGTGCTGATCTTGGCATAGAAAAATCAAAGGCTACATCGCTTCGCAGGTCACTTGGGCTACTCGTAGAATATGTCAACCGTCAGGTTGCATTCGAGGGAAAATCAATTAGCCGCAATGACTTATACCAGCACTTTGTCATCACTGAGGGCGGTAGTGTCGCGTCAAGACATTACCAAGGTGACCGGCTTCGCCTAGCTTTGAAGGAATTCGCAGATCTTGTATATAATGTTAACTCGTCAGAATCATTTGGAATTCTGTCATCATCGCCAAATGAAACACTAAATCGGAGCGCCCTACAAGAATTTGATGCATCGTCACCGAATGGCGAAGATATGAATCCAGAAGAATTGGCGCGTTGCTTTCGCCAGTTTGCTTTCGATGCAATTAGGCCCGCGTATAAAATAACGCGTCTTGATTTACTCAACAGTAGCGACATTTTTCGAATTCGGAATACAGGTGCATACCGAGACTACATTGACTACCTAGGTCGTTTTATGCGGACTGCTCGCTCAGATTTCGCCGGTTCGTTGATTCCCAAATCAGGTCAGGATGCCACTGCTCAAGGCCTCTTAAATACTTATGAGAGCCTGGTAAAGACGATAGAAGATAGCCGTGATAGGCGCTTGGACGAGGAGTGGTGTAGCAATCTCTCATTTCGGATAGAAACTGGCGGCTTTTCGGTTGAGATTGATGCAGGAAGCGCCTCTATGAAGTTTGATGGTTTAAGCCTCTTGAGGTCGTCGTGGAATCGGTCGGTTCCTTATGTTGTTAAGTGTGTAGTTGGATCGAAGAACTTTACGGCGCAATCATTGGGCACGGCGTTCGAAATCTCTAGAGGATATATGAGCAACCCGCAAGATCAACTTAAGGAACTTCAAGAAAAACTGATCGAATATACTTCTTTTAATTGGTACGGTGATGAAGAAAAAATCAATGAGGCTGCATCCTCCAGATCCGAAGACATGAGCCTATTTGACTATGTGGGGTAAGGCGCGATGACAAAGCTCAATTTCAGAAAGCTTTCAGAGACTGATCCTCGCATACCGCAGGCGAAGCAAACAGCCAAGGAGTGGCGTCAGCAAGAAGGTTTGTTAGACATCTCTATGGATCTTGGCCTCCAGCTATCTGCGGAATTCTATAACATCTATAGAGATGCAGTCATATTTCCCAGTGGTAAGCTCGGAATTTATCTAAGAATGGAAATGGCTCCTCAGACAGGGCAGTGCGTGGCTGCAATTGTTATTTCGAATGGCAAGATTCTTCTCTTGGAGCAGGAACGTTACCCGGCCCGTAAGGTAATTTGGGAGACTCCAAGAGGATTTGGGAAATTATCCGAACCAAGTGAAACATCTATTAGACGAGAAGTAGAGGAAGAAACTGGAGGTAAAATTTGTCAGGCCGAGCGCATCGGTGGCATCTACACAAATTCCGGCCTTTCTAACGAATTTGTTGAACTATACTACGTTGAAATAGAAAATGTTGGAGTTAGCTCTGAGGAAGGCGTAATAAAGCTGAGATTGTACAGCCTTGAAGAGATCGAAAAAATGATAGGAGACGGCGAAATACATGACCCATTCTTTATTTCAGCCTACTCTATTTCAAAAGAAAGATCTTTGATATGAGATTCAGTGTTCGACATACTTTGAACATTAAATATAAAAAATTTGAATGGAAATATTCGAATTTTCTTTGGTGCAATATTGAAGAAAGTATGAAATTGACTGTTGATTGTATTGATCAAGACAAAATGGGAATGTCATCAGAACTTATTGATCATTTAATGCACAATAAGAATAGAACTCAATGGCCTTATCTTCAAATTTTTTTCCCAAGATGCGCAAGGCCCACGTTACGAACACTGCTCACCAACCTAGGAGCCGATGATTATATGAAAGCCATCACCAGGCCTGTTGGAGAGATAGAGATGTGATTCGCAGTATCATGGAAGATAAACCTGATGCTTTTTTGAGCTACTCGCGCTTCGACGACCGCAACGGCAAGATTACTGCGTTTCGGTCTTACCTTAGCGATGCGGTAGAGGAGGTTTCAGCTTATTCATTCAATATCTTCCAAGATACGAAGGAAGTCGGCATTGGTCAGAATGTTCAAATAGTGCTCACTGACATGTTGTGTCAATCGCGTTTCTTTATACCGATTCTGACACCTAAATTCTTCAATAGTGATCACTGTCGGGATGAGCTGAGAAGATTTCTTGAGCTAGAGTACAAGACGGGCAGACAGGATCTTATCCTGCCTATCTATTGGATTACGTGCCCAGTTCTGGAAGATCATTTATTGAAGGCAAAAGACGACTTGGCGAAAGCGATTGACGAGCGTCAGCGTTCGGATTGGCGTGAGCTTCGGTATCGGGAGTTCTCCGAAACCGCTGTCGCTCAGCAACTTGAAGCATTAGCGACACAGATAGAACAGACGCGCAGCAGTGACCTTAGGGCTGTAGAGATGCCCGATACGGTCACTGCAAACGGCGAACCCAAACGATCCGTGCAGACGTTGACGGCTCCGGCAGTCCTCCATTCCCATACATGCTCTCATCGTCAAAGAGAGATCTTTGAAGCTTTTAAAGACATTGATGCGCCCTGGTGCCCTGAAATGGTTGTTCTGCCTGCGGGAACATTCCTGATGGGTTCAGAGGAAGTTGGGGAAGATCAATTCGATGCTGAATTACCTCAACATAAGGTGACAATTAGCCGAAAATTTGCCCTTGCTAGACATCCGGTGACCTTCAATGAGTATGACTATTTCTGCGAAGAAACAGGGCGACGACTAGCGGATGATCGAGGTTGGGGGCGCGGTGATCACCCGGTGATCAACGTAAGTTATGATGATGCCTTGTCATACTCCCGATGGATAAGCGAGAAGACGGGCCGTTCGTATCAGTTACCGAGCGAAGCACATTGGGAGTATGCTTGCCGCGCTGGCACTAGATCGGCATACGCATTTGGTGACAAAATCACAAAGAGGCAGGCCAATTTTGGCGACTATTACGGCGACTTATATGGCCAAACCAGCTTGGTAGGTCGCTTTCCTGAGAATGCCTGGGGGCTTCAAGACATGCATGGCAACGTTTGGGAATGGTGTGCCGACTGGTATGGAGACTATCCATCGAAAGCTGTGACTGATCCAAAAGGGCCCGCGAATGGTAGGGCCCGCGTGGTGCGGGGAGGAGCCTGGAACGAACTCGAGCCACAGGTACGCTCGGCGTATCGCGGTAGAAGTGAGCCAAGTCGTCGCAGTCTGTACCTTGGCTTCCGCTGCGCTCGATGCGAAGAGGAATCTTGAGCCAGGGTAGCACAGGGCCAATTCTTTGCTGTCGAAAGGCGCGCGTTTTTGCAACCACCTCTTCCGAAGTCAAGAATCATCGCGCGCTTACGTCACGACTCTGGAAGAGCGAAAAACATAACGCGCCCTCGTCGGTCGCCTACGAGAGCGAGCCGTCGATCACAACTCAGTACGCACGTAGTCAAAGCGTCATCACCGACAAAGCACCGTGTTTGAGTCGATGACATGAGATCCCATAGGCGAAGCGTTTTGTCAAAAGACCAGGAAAGCGCACGCCGGCCGTTGTCTAGGATCACTACGCCTTGGATTGAGCGGCTATGACCCTCAAGCGCCTGACTCCGACCGCTATCGAGATCCCAAAGGCGAAGCACGTTGTCAAAAGACCAGGAAAGTGCGTGTCTTCCGTCGTCCAGGATCATGGCGCCCTGGATGGAGTCGTTGTGTCCTTCAAAGGCTTGGCTCTGTCCGCTGGCGAGATCCCAAAGGCGAAGCGTGTTGTCATAGGACCAAGAAAGGGCGCGTTTGCCGTCCCACAGGATCGCTGCACCTTGGACCCGATTGCAGTGCCCCTCAAGCGTCTGACTCCGACCGCTATCGAGATCCCAAAGGCGAAGCGTGTTGTCAAAAGACCAGGAAAGCGCGCGTTTTTCATCGTCCAGGATCACGGCACCTTCGACCGAGTCGCTGTGCCCGTTGAGTGCCTGACTCTGACCACTTTCGAGATCCCAGAGGCGAAGCATATTGTCAGAAGACCATGAGAGTGCGCGTTGGCCATCGTTCAAAGGCACTACACCGCTGACACGATGGGTATGCCCTTTGAATGCCTGACTCTGACCACTTTCGAGATCCCAGAGGCGAAGCGTGCTGTCCTGGGACCATGAGAGCGTACGCTGGCCGCCATCTAAGATCACCGCGCCGTTAATCAAATCGCTGTGTCCTTCGAGGACCTGGCTCTCTCCGTCACTGAGATCCCACAGGCGAAGTGTACCATCCTGGGACCATGAGAGCACGCGTTGGCCGTCGCTCAGGACCACTGCACCTTCGACCGAAGAGCCATGTCCTTCGAGGGCCCAGCTCTGGCCGCTGGTGAGGCACCAAAGTCGAAGTGTGCTGTCTCGGGACCACGAGAGCGCACGTTTGTCATCATCCAGGATCGCGGCGCCTTCGACCAAATCACTGTGTTCTTCGAGGGCCTGGCTCCGGCCACTATCGCGATCCAGGTCGCTGCACCTTTCGAGGGCCTGGCTCTCTCCGTCGCCTAGATCCCAGAGGCGAAGCGTGCTGTCCTGGGACCATGAGAGCGCACGCTGGCCATTGCTGAAGATCGCCGCGCCAAAGACTGAGTGGCTATGTCCTTCGAGAGCCTGACTCCGGCCGCTGTCGAGGTTCCAAACGCGAAGCGAATTATCCAACGACCAGGAGAGTGCGCGCCGGCCGTCGTCCAGGATCATCGCGCCTTGGACCCAACTACTATGTCCTTCAAGTTCCCGGCTCTTCCCAGAATCAAGATCCCAGAGGCGGAGGGTGTTGTCACAAGACCAAGAAAGCGCGCGCTTAGTGTTATCCAGAATCAATGCTCCCTCGACCGAGTCACTGTGTCCCTGGAGGGCCCGGCTCCGACCACTTTCGATATCCCAAAGGCGAAGTGCACTGTCTTGGGACCAGGAAAGCGCACGTTTACCATTGTCAAGGATCACCGCGCCTTCGACTGAGTCTTTGTGTCCCCTGAGCTCCTTACTCCGACCGCTGCCGAGATCCCAAAGGCGAAGAGTATTGTCAGAAGACCAAGAGAGGACGCGCTTGCCATCGTCCAAGAGCGTTGCTCCCTCGACTGCTTCACTGTGTCCTTCGAGTTCTTGGCTCCGACCGCTGCCGAGATCCCAAAGGCGAAGAGTATTGTCAAAAGACCAAGATAGCGCATGCTTGCCGTCGTCCAGGATCACCGCGCCTTTGATCGAGTCTCTATGTCCACTGAGCTCCCTACTCCGGCCGCTTTCGAGATCCCAGAGGCGAAGAGTATTGTCAGAAGACCAAGATAGCGCACCCTTACCATTGTCCACGATGGCCGCACCTTCGATCATGTCACTGTGACCATTGAGCTTCATACTCTGGCCACTGTCGAGGCACCAGTGGCGCAAAGTCCTGTCATCAGACCAAGAAAGGGCACGCTTGCCGTCGCTCAGGATCACCGCTCCCATGATCCTGTCGGTATGTCCTTCGAGTTCCTGGCTTTGGCCGCTGTAGAGATCCCAGAGGCGGAGAGTATGGTCATCAGACCATGAGAGCGCGCATTTGTCATTCTCTAGTAGCACCGCGCCTCTTACCCAACTGGAATGATCTTGGAAAATCCGGATCAGCGGGCCGCTAGAGATTAGATATCTCTTGCCCAACGGGATTAACCCGTCACATGGTTTAGAGTTTTCTGCTTGTGCTATAAGATTCCCTGATCGTTTGCCTCCAGTTCGATCGAGCCGTCCGATGAGCTGAGCTGGCAGTTGTTCAGGTTGATGGCATAGTACATGGGCCGAGAGACGTAGGGCTCGACTAAGCTGGTCGACTTCATCATCATCACAGACCAGCATGGCATCAGCGATGAGCTCATCGATGCCGCACCCCACGAGTTTTCGCTTCAACCAACGAAGATCAAACAAAAGCTTGGCGAGTTCATCATGCTTGCCCGCACCAACGAGGTGGGACGGTAACCATTCGAGCACATAACCGTCATCAGGCGCATTGTACCACGCTCCCCCACATCGTTCTCGATAGGCCGTAACCAGCTTCGCATCGAATGAACGCGGATCGTCGTCAGGAGCTCGAAGGTAAGCTCGAACCACGTCATGCAGCCGCAAACATTGCGCAACAACATCAAGGCTCCAAAGGAGACCTAATTCAAAAAAGCGCTGGCAGTATTCTTCGGTCTCAAAATCATCCAAACCCCAAAGCAACTCCAATGTTGCTAGAGGAACATCAACGTCCTCTGGAAATACAGCTAGATCGACGAACAACTGCCGTTCATCGTCGTCAAGTTGATCAAGGCTAGCATCGAGCGTCTTACTGACTGCTTGATCTCGCTGCTTCACATCGTACGCGTCGAAAGCCGTAACCCCTTTTCGATCGAGTGCCTTATTCACCCAACGAAGCGCATCATCCAGACAACTCCCTAACATCTCACGTCGTCGCAACATTGCACCCGCAAGCTTTAGAAGAAGTGGCCATTGCCCAAGACGCTTGGCTAGATTCTCCAGAGCATCATCGGCGTCAGGTGCCGCGTCCGGCCGAAGAAGGCCAATCGCTTCGTCTAGTTGCATAGCATCGACCATCGTCTGCGATGCATTGCTCGGTATCACCGTAGCGAAGCGCGTGGTGATCAAGCGTGCACAATTCGATCCGCCTTCCAGAAAGGGGCGGAGATGCGCCTGATTCCAAACATCGTCGATCACAAGAAGCAGATGGCGCTCGGCTAAGAGCTCCTTAAAGCGGCTGGTCGCAGCAATCGTCGTCTCAAATGTTTCTCGTTCACCAGTCAAAATGTGGATCAAATCGATGATGCGACCAGTCAGTTCCCCGGGATCTTCGCCAAGCGTGACCCAAAGTACGCCATCAAAGTAGGCATCCTGGATGGCTTCGTTATGACAAATTGCTCGGGCGAGTGTCGTCTTGCCATAGCCCCCGGCACCACTGAGAGCAGCACTAATCCCCACAGGCTCGGATTGCCCCTTGTCCACTAGTTTAGAAATCAGCTCATCGAGTTCATTTCGCCGTGGCACGAAGTTTTCTGGAAGATCTTCAGCCATAAAGGGCACACGCGGGATCTTCATCTCGGACTCTAGGCGTCGGACTAGCCGGGTCCATGCTTCGGGTTCCCACCATTCGACGAAGGCGTGGTGGCGCATCCAACCCGGGAGATCATTGAAAGAGAGTTCAGGTCCACCCATTATCGGAGTGACGCTACATCCGACCTGACGAGCATAGCGCCATTCGCGACGGACGATCTCAGACGTGAGGGCATTGGGTGTCATGATGAGTACAAGATGCTCGACCTGGTCAATGGCCTCAGCGATTTGGCGCCACCAGTCCCTGCCACCCTCCATATCGGCGAGGTCATACCATAACTTTAGATTTTCCTCTTCGCGCAGCCGATCGCAAATCTCTCGTGCAACATCCTTGCCATCGCTTCGTGCATAAGAGACAAAGATGCGGGCGGTGAAGGTCATAGGGTCATATTGCCATCAGACACTTTCGATAATTTCAAGTTGCTTATTCCATGCGCATAGTAACTATGTAAAGTTGTTTGATTGCGCGCAACGCAAACAGCAACCAAGGATCATCCGGACACTACGCGAAAAAATCTAATGGGCCTAAATTTTTCAACTATGGATAGAAAATTAAAACATTTGGAATTTATACAAGGTGTGATTAACCGCCTGTCTACGAATTCGTTCTTACTCAAAGGGTGGAGTGTACTCCTAGTTTCAGCGCTCTTCGCCCTTTCTACACAGGCTTCCAACAAGAGCTTTGTCCTGCTTGCTTACATCCCGGCCATAATATTCTGGGGCCTCGATGGCTACTTTCTTCGACAGGAGCGGCTCTATCGTGAGCTCTACAACGTCGTCAGGAAGAAAGCTGAAGACGACGTTGATTTCACTATGAGCACTTCAGACGTGTCGACGCGTGCAGGCGGGTGGACACAAGCTACATTCTCTAAGACACTGATCCCCTTCCATGGGGTATTGTTGCTAGCAATAATCATTGTCACGCTCGCATAAAGCTAGAATTTGAATCTTTCAAAGATTGGCTTTCTTCAAATATCAAGATGTCAGAAAGGTTTTTCACTCCAAGTGTTTTTTTGGATGAGAATTTTGACTAACTCTTTGGCATCTTTAATAGAACCTCCACTCTCTCATCGATCTCGTCAGGCAGGCCGGCCCTGCTCTTTGGCATTACTGTAATGGAAATTTTATACTCTGTGTCCAGTTCCACTTTCTGAGCATCTTCTGGCTTTATGAAGCCCATCTCAAGCGAACCTTTGGCACGCTCTCCCGCAGTTGCCGCATTTGGAAAGCTGGTAACATTCACCTTCAACGGTAAATCGAGTTCCTCAATCTTAGATTCAAAGTCGACATTGTTTAAGCCGGGAAAAACTGTCTCCCAAAAGGCGGGATATTCAAACGCCACCTCTTCTCCCACTATCTTTTCGAGTTTCTTTGTAGTGAAAGACAATTTTGCACTTGCCGTATCTGGATAGTAAAATGCTGTGCCCTTTGCTCTCACAATATCTGGTCTATCATCAGCCTTTCCACGGAGAAACAACGCTACCTTCAATTTTTGAGCTTTGTCGAGCTTTACCCAGTCCCTACTGAACAGGTCGCTCTTGATCTCTATGATGCCAGAAAGCCGGCGATTGGCCCCATCGCCAATCAGAACGTTTGTTACATGATCCTTTGACTCAAACCATGTGTCCGGCAGAATTTCAGGGAATAGGAGGCCCACACGAATATCGCCGACGTTAGCCGGAATTTTCCCATCTGGAACAAGAAGGTCCAGGCCTCCTGTACGGAGTTCATTTTTTCCCGCAGGCTTGTCGGCCACGATCACTAATGCCTCGGGAGTTACGACAATAGGCGATCTTTTCGCTGATTTAGTCGAGCAGGCCTCCGGGCGAATGGGTACCGTTGCAATGCCGTGCTGATTCGCGATTGTCAGTGCAACTTCGGAATCTGACTTTGTCTTATCGAATGGTTTGTCGAACTTGACGCTAAACACGTCCATTTGATCATTGTTGGAGGTTCCATCAAATCCACGACTAATGAAGTCAATATCCGTCTTATCAGCTTTGACATTACCGACAAGGACATTGATCTTAGCTTTTTCAATGAACCGACCGCTCTGATCAGTGATTAAACGATGCCCGCTGACCGTGATCATCGGTTCATCTTCACATGCGCTGATCACACCTGGCGAAACTGAGCTAATCGAAGGTCTTTCCGAAAAGCGCGATTGAGCCGACTTTCCAGCACTAATTTCAATAGACGCCGTGCAGGCTCCATTGGCCAAACGACCAATAAGGGAGGCTTCGATGCTGTCTTCGCCATTGCGAGTCCAAAGAGTCAACTCTGTCGATTGGACCATATCGCCAAAAAACGTGCTTCTCGTTCCGAATAGTTCTTTGGATTTGAAGGTCGCGAGGACACCTTCCATATCAGGAAGCACCTTAATTCGCCCCTCTACGCCGGACAGATACACCTCAGAACTTCGCCAAACGTTGGCTCCTCTGATGAGGAAACTAACATCTTCACCGCATGCGCCTACGCTGGTCGGTTGCACATTAGCTATTTCGATATCGTTAACGAATTGGCTCGTAGTCCTCGAAGCCAAGTAGCTGGTAAGCGCATCGAGATCCGAGCTGTTGAGCGGTAATGCGACACGGAATGTCTCGCTATGAAACATGCCTGGCCTAATCAGATCGACTATCTGACCTTTTCCATGCCAGTTGCTCCCGATCCAGGCTGTATCAAGACGTAGCCGTACACTTGGCCACCAAGCCGGTAATGAAATGTCGGCAAATAGCTTATGCGCCGACGGTACCTGGACGAGTTCTAGTCGATTTTGCTCTGGATTTAGGCGAAGCTTCGGCCCGAAAATCCAACCAAACTGAGGACACTGTTTACCGTCACGGCATCGAATCTCCGGACGGGCCCCGTGCTGGCGAAAACGTTGCCAATCACCTTCAGCTTGACGGTCCGAGAAACCAACCACCAAAGGAGCTCGTTCAGTTGCATCGATGGCCGCTGCTGATGTTCTTAGAGCGCCGACCGCACCTTCACCCTTAACACCATATCGCCTCAAATTTGCGGCTGCTGCCACTGCGAGCTCCAATGATTGAGCCGCCTTTGCCGTTGTTGAAATCCTTTGTGACTCTACAACTGGCGTTGTTGAATAGGCATATGTCCTGCTGCGTTCGACCGCCTCAGCCAAATATTCATTGAAGACGAGCGGAGGCTCACGCCCATCAGCCACATATGTTCGAACACCAAAATCGCCGCACTTACCATATCTTTCATTTATCCTTTCTTTATTATTTATTCTTTTTACTATCTCTATAAAAGTACGTGAGATGGATGCGATCCTAAATATTGGCTTGGTAATTTCTTCAAACTCTTCCAAATCACTCTCATGCAAATATTTTCGATGTTCATCTAACGAAACCAATGCCACAGAAAGACCAGATGCCAGCCTTATGTAATACCGGGCAGTTCTAAAAACGTAATCTACATCATAGTATTTACCGTAAAATTCAATTTTATTTTTATTTTCATCTTCTATTCCATCTCTGTTTTTATCTTCAATCAGAATAAATCTTTTGCATTTGTTCTGAAATCTGGTTTTTTCTCTTTCTAATTGGAAACTTATCTCCTGATTGTTCTCGTTTGCCAAATCGATGGCTTTTTCTATAATTTCTGCATGCAAATGAAAAGCTCCCTTGCATTGAGGGGCGGCTTCATAGTCATATTTTGCGAATACACCTTCTATAGATTTTTCTAGGTTATCTTTTACCGTCTTGTATTCTTTGTCAAAAGATGTAGTGCTTTTGCACTCATCAGTCGAACCATGTGGTTGCGTCGGGTTTTGCTTGTTCGAAGACGTCGTTTCTCTAGATTCGGCACGATTATTAGTATCCAATTCTTCGAAGTATGCTCGAAATTCTGCCCATGGTCCCCTTAGTTTTGCGGAAAGCGAGGGGGGGATAGCGATTCTGACCTTCTTGTTTTCCATCCTCGATCTTAAAGAGAAAATATCAAATAGACCAGCACCGCTACTCAATTGATGTAAGCTTTCGATTGGACTTGTTGACGTCTCAGGATCCAAGTGCTCATTAAGCCGCTTGGTTACATGACTAATCCACGCAGCATACACATCGGAAAATTCATCGATCGTTGGGCCAGCATCGAGATCCACATGAGGATCCAGCACCGTTAGTCTCGCAACGCCAAATTTGTCCTTGTCCTCTCCTGGCATTACCGACGCTTGAAATTGAAGACGATAGAGAGCGTTGCCGCGGTAGTCGTGGAGGTCATCAAGACTGACTTCGGAGAGGGCCGAACGCAGCGTCGTGCGATAGGCCTGAAGGTCATTGAATCGCTCTAATGGAGTGCCCCCTTCGCTGCCGTCGCTGGAGATACTGAGCCCAGTTAAACGGCTCTGGAGGTTAGACCTGAGTTCTGCAACCTCTTCTTGCAGCTCCTCTAGAGCAGGGAGCAAGACCGTCAACTCTGTTCCCGCGTTCGATGTACCCTCAGTCGAAGGATCTGTTGTTGTTTCGGGGTCAGGGTTCGGTGACTCTTGTGCTGTGCTCGAAGCGACAGGCTGCGAATCTGATTCGGACTCGGTGCCTTGGCTCAGCGATGAGGGTGTGTCACTCTTAGATACTTGATCAGTAGGTTGATGGACGCCACTCTTCAGATCGGCTAGATCCTGCGACCTGCGTTCTATTTCGATCTGTCGCTTCAGCACCTCAAGCTCTTGATCTAATTCACCGAGAGCCTCGGACCGTTCGACAGCAGATCCCATCAGTGGATCAACTGCGACACTTAGCTGAGCCGCGATTGCTCTCACCGACTCAAGCTGGCGACGAATCTCGGGTTTAAACTCGGACTTTGCAAACTCTAGGTCAGCTTGCACTAGGAATTTCTTGATTAAGTCGGCTTCGCTTCTTCGATCATTAATGAGGCTTTCGCGAGCGAAAACTTGAGGATCACCAATCTGGATGACGGCCGGGCGTTGAGTGCCACTGTCATTGTAGTCGCTGATCGACAAGGCGTATGGGCCCGGACCACAGCCAGTCAAATACGTTACAGCCAGAGTCACCGAGATCGCAGGAAGTGCACGTCTAGGGTCCATTTTGATCGCCACGAATCAATGGAAATTATCACGACATATATGTAAAAAGCCCCGAGTAGTCCACCTATAAGCTGCATACATTTGTATTGTTGTACTATCTTAGGTTTAAAAGCAATTTCAAGCTCATTGCGTCTGGTGATAGCAATCTCTCGAGCTCCGTCAAAAGGCCGTGAGGCGATAGATGCTTCATCGTCGGTGACGTCACTTACGTAGTGAACGTTCGAGCGCTCATAGTGCGTTCGAGCAAAAGTAATCCAAATCGACGATGTTCCCCTGATTCCTGGAAGAGCACGGTTGCCATAGCAGATTGTTTTCGCTCAACTTCTTTCCGGATGGGCTCTTGGCGTCTTTCCGCAAACTTTGTGACGAGACTCCATCTTGAGTAGGGCCCTCCAAGGTCTTGAGACGCCCTCCATATGTGGTGATGAAGTGGCGCCATGTGCCTATAAGGGAATGTCGTTCTGATGATGTCAGATGGCGTCGGTTGCGGTCATGAAAGCGACCAACCCCGGCGACATGTACCTCCACCCCATCTAGCTGAGGTTGATACGGTGAGGCCCTTAGTAGAACGTCATCGGGACCACTGATTAGCGTTTCCGCATCTACCACCGATGTTTCCAGAAGATCGGTCAGCAGCCAGATCGCACCAAGATCGGAGGTTGCTGTAATAACTTGGACGAGCGTTTCAACGAGCGCCGTTTTCTTTGAAGGTAAGTCTCCATAAAGCCTTGGTAGGACAGAGGCCCGGAGATCCTCGTAGAATACCTCCTTTTCCCGGCTCGCCTGGCTCGGGCTTGACGTAAGCCAGCTCCAGATGCCTGTTGCGCTCCAGGAGAAGCCTTGATCGCCCGGAAGGCAGTCGTCAAAGAGGACATAGCTGGACTGGGGATTATCGCTGACGGTATGAACGATGAGCCGCTGGCCAGCCTGGAGCTGGGCAGCCATTTTCTCAAGGGCCGGTACGATAGCGCCACGGTCAGTCTCATCGTAGGCCGTCGTCGCATCAAACAAGACAGCGATCGTGTTACCGGAACACGAGCTGGCGTGACCTTCTTCTGGTGATGATATCAGAATCAGAAAAGGCAACGCGATCGCCCCTGCTATTGTCTTCCGATTTCTCCTGGCCTTTCGTGCGCGGAACTTAGCCAGCTTGAGTAGACTGCGCCGATAGGCGTCTTCGGCCTTCGCTTGGTCGTTCCTCGGGCTGTGATGTTGATAGCTCCAGATGATGCCGAACAACGTCCCGCCGACGGTGACGAGTGCCGCTGCAGCCGAAAGCGTTGCAACGACGTCGTCAGGCGAGCTGAAGACGGGCGTGCTGCCGAAGACGAGGTTGTTCCCAAGCTGAAGAGCGGCTCCGTCAAGTTCAAGGCCCTTGATACGGAGATCAAGAATTATGGCGACAATGCCGACGATAAGAAATCCAATGGTAACGGCTCCAATCACGGCGCGCCAAGATGCGCTTAGGCGATCACCAATCGACCTCAACGGATGACCAAGCGCATGAGCACCAAGAATGAGGAACAAAGCCAGCGCCGCCGCAGAGCATGCAGCGACAACAGGCGAAACTTGTGCGACCGGCACGAAAGCCATCGTCAGCACCGGGAATTCGAGAAGAAACAGGACGAGAAGCTTGAGTGGATACCAGTGCCGATTTGATCCAATCGGGCCATCCATCGCTCGACAGGTCGCTGCTTTGAGAGCCCGACCGGTGATATTGGCGCGCCGCTCGGCGATAGCCATTTCAGCTTCAGACACAGCCGCCTTGCCATCAATCCTTCGAAGATCGACGAGATCGTCTGTGGCCGATACCTGCGTTGGAACCACCATCGGTAGCCTCGGTTCCGAATCATTTCCAACCCCGAATGTGTTTGCCTGATCTGGTTTGGAACCTGATTGGTCCACGTTCTGAACCATGTTGGTGTAGAGACGTCGCAGTTCATTTTTTCGTTGGTCAGGAACGGCTCCCCGGCTGCGCCACCGACGAACGGCTTCACACGAGAGGCCCATAGCATCAGCAACGGGTCGGACGCCAAGACGATCAAGCATCATCAAGTCAGAATCAGGAGATCCCACCACGGTCTAGACCTCCCCAGCAGCTGTCTTGGGGGACCGGTGCCGCGACGGTGCAATGGGCGGTATGACGTCTTCAAATTCGTCGTCGATGACGTTCTGCTCGCTTGAACGCCAATCGTAAATCTTTATGAAGGGATAGCCCACAGCAGCCCGCTGCAATCGACGTCGAAGAGGCTTCGAGCCGGCAAAATACCAGACCTCGCCGATATCGAGATCTGCAGCGTAGCCGGACAGTATGCCCTGTAGTCGCCGCCATCCTTTGGCCGACAATTCCAACTCGATAGCAATCGACTTTCGGTCATCGAGTAGGAACAGCCCGTCCGGCACATGACCATGTACGCCGACACCCGACGAGCAACGATCCTGCCGGATACGTCTCTCGGTAACGAAGCGCCCGCCAAGTCTTCCTTCTAGACGCATTGCCAAGTTGACGAGCTGCCAATCGTGATTGTGAGTTCCCATCGCAATAAGCTTTAGCGGTGGGAGATCGTCGCCACTTTCAACAACGCCGGCCTTGGTAAGGCGAAATGCATAGCGGCTGTGGCCAACACGTGTCGTCGTGAGGAAGCCACCGTCGACCAGTCGCTTCAAACGCCGATGGCATGTCTGGTATCGATTGTTGAGCCAAGTCGCCGCCTGCTTCACGGTGACGAAGCCGTGGCCATTGATCCAACGGAGCAGGCGCGCATCGCGTGGTGTAAAGTTCATGATTCACCTCTTCGATCGATCTTTCTGAATCGGAGACGGTGAACGCGACGATTCTATTCATCCGAATTTCCAGCGCAGCACATGGACGCCATGACATGCGCTACGCGCCCAACTCGTGGATCTTAAAAAACCAACCACCAAGGGTGCTTAAAGGGGTGCTGATGCAGGATCAGCATGGTAATGCCCGCACCCGCTTGTTTTTGCTGGAGAATTTCGCCCCACCCCCTCCTGACCCCGCCCGCACATCGTGGAGTCCGAGCGGGGTCAGGAGGGGGTGGGGCGAAGGACAAAGGAGCGGGTGCGGGCATTACCAAAAAGATGAAAAAAGATAGAGAAAAAAGATGTGTGAAGACACGGATTCAACAAATAAAAAGTGAAAAATAAAAAAAAACAACAAGAGAAAAAGATATAAATAAAAAAACAAAATACAAACAAGAAATGCAAAAAGAAAAAATACACAACAACCAAGATAAACAAAACAGGTCATCGGCTGGAACTGGATCAAAAAAATCGATGAAGGCGTGAATAGTTTGGCGTTGGTCAGCGTCTCCGAATCAGCGCAGCAATAATTGTGCTGCGAGGGTTGGATCGAAGACGGAGAAACTGACGATGGCGACGCCAAATGGAGACGACGATCAGGTCTATGTGGCGATCCTGATTTTGCTCTGCGGGATCGTGGTGATCGGTCTGTTGGGACCGATCGGGTTGTTGGTGGCGGGAGCCACCATAATGATCGGTGCGATTGCTGGTCTCGGTCATGCCGGTGGTGCTGTGGTCACATTGGTCGGTGCCGGAATGGGCATGGTGATGGTGGACCCGACGGACTGGCTGATGGGACCGATGAAGGACATGGCCGAGATCTACAGGGTCTATCTGTTCGATGGATGGACTTGGGACACGGAGGGTCTCTGGGCGTACTACGGAAAGCTCCTGGCTCATGGGCCGGCATGGAGTTATTTCTCGCCGCTCGGCGTCTTCGCTGGCGGGATCACACTCACCGCCTGGCAGCTCTATTGGTCAAGCCCGCTTCGCCGGACGGCGCGGGGCAAACCACCCAAGACCGAGCGACCGAGCTGGCGAGCATGGTGGACGACGCGATCGATGCCGACGGTCTCAGCGGCAGTCGGGAGCGGCACCTTCATGGGCGTCGACAAGACGACCGGTCGGCATGTCGAGATCAGCGACGCCGATGCCAACACCCACAGCCTGGTATTGGGTACACCCGGCAGCGGCAAGACGGTCTCGGTTCTGAACCTGGTCGAAAGCGCCATCCATCGAAAGCTGCCGGTGGTCTATATCGATGGCAAAGGCGACTATGGGCTTGCGCGGACAATCACGGCCTATGCTCGTGCCCAGGGCAGGTCAGCCTATCTCTTCGCCATGCGCGGCGAGAGCTGCCGTTACAATCCGCTGGTCGCCGGCGATTACTCGGCCAAGAAAGATCGGATCATCGAGCTTCGCGACTGGTCCGAGGATCACTACCGGAAACTGGCCGAGGGTTATCTGCAGACCGTGTTCAAGGTCCTGGCCGCCTGCGAGATCGAAACCGACCTGATCACGCTTGCCGACTTCATGAGCGTCAAGGCGCTCTCGACCTTGATCCGAGAGCGTCCGGATCAGATCGGTGACGAGGCCAAAGCGCTTGCGCTCGAGATCAACGAGCAGCAGGCGGCTGAACCGCACGTCGAGAGCCTGCGTGCCGAGATCCGCAATATCGCCCGCTCCGAGATCGGGCATCTGTTCAAGCTGCCGACCGAGGACAATTCGGGTGACGATCATCATGCCGGTACGACCGTATCCCTCCTCGAATTGCCGAAGGCGATCGAGGAGGGTGCGGTTGTTTGTTTCTGCCTACCGACCCTGCAGTTCCCGTCCCTTGCCAAGGTGCTCGGCAAAGTCGTCATTAACGACTTCAAAGCCGTGGCCGATGCACAGCTCGGCAAACCGGAATTCGAACGTCACCCGATGTATGCGATCTTCGACGAGTTCAGCGTCTTTGCCGGTGAGCAGGTGCTGAACGTCATCAATATGGGCCGGAGCGCCGGCGTCCATGCCGTGCTCGCCACCCAGAGCGTCGCCGATCTCGGCCGCGCCACACCCGAGACGCCGGATCACTTCATCCGGCAGGTGGTCTCCAGCTGCAACAATTATCTGGTGCATCGCTTGAACGCGCCCGAAGATGCCAAGATGGTCGCTGAGCTGATCGGTACGAAAGACGGCATCGAGCATACCGCTCAAATCGATGGCATGGGCGCCACTGGTCTTGGCTCAGTCCACCGAGCCAAGACATTCATCGTCCATCCTGACGAGATCAAGCAGCTGCCGAGGGGGCAAGCCATCTTCGTGAACAAGACCATCGGCACGATCCAGCGGATCAAAGTTCGGCTTGGCCGAATCGCTAGCTGACCGAAGGGCACAAACATGATCAGTAAAGACAAGGTTGTGGATGCTCCAGAGACGGTGTCGGCGTCAGATCTCGGGCAGTTCGTGTTTTGCCCGGAATCAGCACGTTTAAAGGCGCTCGGCGTAGTGCCGAATTCGGTTGCGCGACGACGTATGACGGAGGGCCACCGTCAGCATGAGCGCTGGCAGGACTGGGAAGATGCAGCACCAGCTCGCGCCTTCTCACGAGCCGGGCGCCTTCTGCTGATCGCGCTGCTGCTGGCTGCCCTTGCCATTCTCTTCCACGCCTTGGCGCGGTAAGCGACGCCATGGACATCACCACTGTCCTCCTCGTTCTCGCCCTGCTGTTTTTGGTCGCCGCCGGGTTGGCGCTTTGGCGCGCCTGGCAGCTTCGTGAGATTGAGGTGCTGAGCCGAGACCAGAAGTATCTCAAGTCGACTAGCTTAGGCCTATCCGGTCGGCCCGATCGTTTGATCCGCCTTCGAAACGGTGCCGTGATTCCGGAAGAGAAGAAATCGGCACCGCGACTTTATCCGAGCCTCGAAGTGCAACTGGGCGTCTATCTGCTTCTCGTGGAGGAGGCCTACGGCATCCGCCCGCCGTTCGGCACGTTGATCTTGGCGGACAACAGCCGGCACAAAATCCGCAATACAGGTTCGCTTCGACGTCGCACCCTGAAACTTGCCGACCAGCTCCGGCGTCAACGCGCCGACCTGAATAGACCGGCACGGGTAAACCCAACGCCAGGACAGTGCCGAAGCTGCGGATTTCGACAGAGCTGCAGCCAGGCCGTGGCATAATTCCAGCGGAAAAGCAGGGATTTCTGAACTCCCGAAAAAAAACTTCCGAAAGCGTGAATAGTTTGGCGGTCTCAACCGTCTCCAATTCAGAGAATGTCGTTACGATTGGATCAACCCATTGAAAAGCCTCGCTACCAGATCAACTCTCATTATGTGGGCTTTTTGGCCACCGCCCCGTGTGAGAGTTGTTTGGCCGATGTTGGAGACCGTTGACCCGTTTCGCCGCGAGCTGGCAGCCTTTCTACCGCGCCTGAGGCGTGCTGCCCGCTCGAAGGCGAGATATTTCTTGAACCCCGGCGAAACCGCCGAGGATGCTGTTCAGGACACCTGTCTGCGCGCCCTGGAGCGAGCCCACCAGTTTCGCGGTGAGAATTTCGCGGCCTATATCCTGACCATCCTTGATTCGCGCCTCGCCGATGAGGGGCGGTTTCGCGAAGGCTACATTGTCGCCGATCCGAGCAAGGTTGACGCACTCGCCGATAAGCCGGATCTGACGATCTCTGATCCCTTGACCCAGATGGTTACGCGCGAGCAATGGGGACAACTGCGCGACGCCGTCACCGAGCCCCAATGGCGAGTCGCCGTTTTGGTGATTATGCTGGAGTACACCTATCGGGAGGCCGCCATTGCTCTTGAGATCCCGCATGGCACCGTGATGAGCCGCATGCATAAGGTCCGCCTCAAGATTGAGGAGCTCTTTAGCTGATGGTCGCCTCGACCCACGAGCTTCTCGACCTGATCCCAGCCTATACCAGGGGCGAGCTCGATGCTGACCAGTCCGGTGAGGTCCAGGCGCTGATCACCAGCTATCTCGACGGTCTGCTCGATGCCGAAGCCGAACGGGCGATGGATCGCGCCATCGAGGCCAACCCCGCACTCGGCGAAGAAGTCGAGAAAGCTCGTCGTGGCAAGGACATTCTGGCCGAGTTGTTCCCGCCTGCGACCGAGCCTTTGGAAGATCCGGACTCGCCTGAGATCCAGCAGTATATCGATGACATCATTGCCAAGGCCGAGCGATCAAAGGAGGAGGCGGAAGAGGCCAAGGTCGTACCCCTGCCGATCGCGCGGCCTGAGCGGAGCCGAACCTGGTATGCCCTGGCAGCGTCGATTGCGATCGCCTTGATTGGCGGCGCCAGCTGGATTGCCCTGACAGTTCAAGATCGCTTTGAACAATCACGCGTCGCCCAGGCTGAACTGCAGGAGGAGATTGAACAACTCAGCGATGAGTTGCTGGCTCAACGAGAAGAGATCACCAACCTGGACGAACAGCGCGCGAAACTGACATCGGACTTGGCATCTGCTGAAGCAGCGCGCGATGCCGCAGCGACGGAGCGTGCTGCCCTCGAAGAGCAGATCGCCGGTCTGCGTTCGGATCTCGACTCCTCGAATGATCAGTTACAAGCCGTCGAAAGTGAGCGCACCCGACTCGCGGGCGACGTCGAACGTCTGTCCGCCGATCTCGCTCAGCTCGACGAGGTTCGGCAAACAGCGACCACGGAGCTGGCTGATGCTGAAAGCACGATCGTAAGCCTGCGCGGTCAGCAGCAGAGTCTCGAGCAACGATTCGCCGGACTCGAAACGGAGGCGGCGGCATCGGATGAGCAGCGTGAGGCGATCGAAGCGGAGCGCGACCTTCTCACGGCCGACCTTGCGACGCTGCAGGAAACGCTAACGTCTGTTGAGGCCGAACGAGACGATGCCAGGCTGACGCTCTCCGAAGCGGAGAGCCAACGCGCATCACTCGAAGATGATCTCACCCGCGTCAACACCGAGCTCGCGGAGGCGACCACAGCTCGCGAGACTGCCGAAACACAATTGGCCGAGACGAACGCGTCGATGGAGTCCATGCGCGCTGAGCGGACTGATCTTAAGAGCCAGATTGCCGACCTGGCCATTCAAGCTGAAGCACGAAGCGGTCTGCTCGAAGACAGACGTCAACAGTTGGCAGCGCTCGAAAACGAACTCGCGACCGTCCAGACCAATTGGGAGGAGGCACAACAGCAAATCGTCCAGCAGGCCATCGCTCGCACCGAGCTCGATACCAAAGTCGCGTCATTAGAGAACCGCCTGAAATGGACGTCTCAGGTCGCACAATATCACGCCCGCTTCGCCCAGCAGCCTCGGCGACGCTGGGTTGAAGCCGGGATCAACGAGCCGGAGCGCCTCGACACTCTGCTCGCCGACATCGGTAATCAGCTCGGCCTCAACCGCCCTCTACCGCTGCCCGAAAGCTTGGCCTCACAAGAGACCGGCCTCACCTTCATGGGCGCCCGCCAGCTGGTTATCAACGGCATGACCGTCGCCCAGCTGGTCTATAAGGACGAAGACGATGAGCTCCTGGCCTTCTGCGTCATGCGCAACATGAGCGGCCAAGACAAAGACCTGACCCAAAGCACCTTCGGTGCCGACCTCCGTCTCGTGGACTGGCGTGATCCGGAGTTTCAATATGTGGTTGTGGGTTACGAAACGGCGGACCAACTCACTACTTTAGCCGTTGAGGTTCGGAAGAGCTACGATCTCGCCATTTAATATCAGTGCTTCACGTGTGAGTCGAAATGGAGAACGAAGCGCGGCAACTTTTCCTTAGTTGCGGTGAGGGCATGAACTTGGCTCGGGTTGGCCAGGTTCTAAAGGTTACCCGCGGCCCAGCTATTCAGGCTTGAACCGCTAAACTGATGCTAGCGTCGAGCAAAGCCTCTAGTGGTATTCCTCAAAAGGGCATCGTATATTCTCAACCAGTTGGTGTGCAAGCTATCTGTGCTAGGAGGGGGCATAATGCTGAATGAAGCTGCTCGGGCGCATATTTGCCGACAATCAGGACTGTATTCGTTGGAAGGAGCGGCATCTTGACGAGAATGCCCGATACCGGACGACTCAACCCAGTGCGTGGCAGAGTCCGGCAAAAAGAGAGCACAAGGGCTAAAAACTGCTGTGCGGATGCTGCAAGGAAACGACCGGGGATACCTTCCGACGCGCGGCCGCCTATTACTCCGATGATCTTCCAGCATTATGAGCCGGCGAAGACCACTGATGTGTACGAAAGCTATTGGCGCTTTGCAGCTGAACGGCAGGCTATCTTCTTCAGACGTATCAATGGCCAACCATGGCCATGGACATCCGAACCGATAATTCAAACTCATAAATTCACCAATGCGTATCGTGCATCCGACAGGGTTAGTCAATATTTGATTAGAAAGGTCATTTACCGAAGCGACTTGCCAAATACTTCAAGTGAAGTCTTTTTTCGTATTGTTCTATTTAAGCTATTTAACAAGGTTGAGACTTGGGAGCTGCTCGAAAGTTCACTCGGTCCAATAACAGCTGAGACCTATAGTTTTGCTCGTTACGACTCGGTATTGACCGGCGCGATGCGAGCTGGTCGCCGCATCTATTCGGCTGCATATATAATGCCCCCTGGCAGCAGTGCCTTTGGTCAAACATTAAAACATCAGAATCATCTTTTGTTACTGGAACGCATGTTGGCCGATAGTTTACCTGATCGGCTAGCACACGCGCGCAATATGCGGGAAGGATTTGAGCACCTTCTCAGCTATCCAACAATTGGCAATTTCCTAGCCTATCAGCTTATCACCGACATCAACTATAGCGAAATTGTAGACTTCGACGAGATGGACTTCGTTGTGCCAGGCCCAGGCGCTCGAGACGGTCTGCGCAAATGCTTCGCAGACTTTGGTGGCTTTAGTGAAACCGAGCTAATTCATCTGATGGCTGACCGTCAGGAAGGCGAGTTCGACCGGCTTGGCCTGAACTTTCAGTCGCTCTGGGGGCGCAGCCTCCAACTTATTGATTGTCAGAACCTCTTCTGCGAAGTGGACAAGTTCGCGCGGGTCGCGCACCCAGAGATTGCGGGGCTGACGGGCCGTTCACGCATCAAGCAGAAATTTCAGCCAACTCCAAAACCTATAGAGTACTTCTACCCGCCCAAATGGCACCTAAACGATAGAATTGCTGACTCGCGGCATGAAGCTTCACCTAGTAGGCTCTCAGCCCACGTCGTCGCTAGCTAAATAGCCAGTGGAGTTTCAGATGGATCTCAATATCTATCAGAAAGAGGCCGCTCAGACCGATCGTGTTCCAAAAGATATCGATCTACAGGACACACTCTCGCTCATCATCCCAATGCTGGGCTTGGCTGGGGAAACCGGGCAACTGCTCAGCGAGTACAAGAAACACCTCCGCGATGGTGAAGCACATCGCCTTTTCAAAGAACGCGTTTCTGAGGAACTCGGAGACCTTCTCTGGTATTTGGCCAACGTTGCGAGCAAATTTGATTTGAAGCTCTCTGACATTGCAGCGGGTAACATCGCGAAGGTTAGTGCGCGTTGGGCGACGAAGCGCTCAATGCCGCTACGGTTCGACGAGACAATGCCGGAACAAGAGCAACTTCCAAGACGCTTTGACGTTGAACTCACTGACACCACGCAAGATGGTCGTCAAAGCGTTCGAGTCACGATTAATGGCAAGAGTTTTGGCTCCGAACTTACCGACAACGCCTATGATCCCGACGGATATCGGTTTCATGATGTATTCCACTTCGCATGTGCTGCGATTCTGGGCTGGTCGCCGATTACACGGGCTCTTCTCCGCCGAAAGCGCAAGAGTCTTCCAATCCTCGACGAAGTCGAAGATGGAGGGCGTGCGGCCGTTATAGAGGAAGGAGTAGCTGCATTATGCTTTGACTATGCGCGCCGTCACCGCATGCTTGAGGGAGTCGCCACCATCGACTTCCAATTGTTGCGGACTATCAAGGATATGACCTCGCATCTCGAGGTTAGTCAGTGTACTACTGGAGAGTGGGAGCAGGCAATTCTACAAGGGTTCACTGTCTGGCGCGCCGTTGCTGCTGGAGATGGCGGGCGTATCAGGGTCGACCTTGACGAGGGCAGAATAGATTTTCTTGACTAATTGGCAAATTTTTGAGCGTCAATAGTCCGCCCTGAAAAATTCCTCAACTTATTGAATCGGTAGGATTCTTTTGCTGGGACGCTTGTGAGAGAATGCCGGGAACTGGTTCCTGCAGCCCTAGTTTCCGGTGTTTTTCCATGAAGCCTGCCAGCCGTGGTCGTTGCAATCCCGATCTCTTTCGTGAGCGCCTCGATGCAATCATCAACATGCGCCATGGCTTGGTTCGTTTGGCGGCGTTGATGCCGTGGTCGGCGTTCGATGAGAGCTTTGGAAAGTTCTTCAAACCGATCGGTCGTCCAGCGAAGCCGACACGGCTGATGGTCGGTCTCCACTATCTGAAGCACGTCTACAATCTCTCGGACGAGGAGGTCGTGGAGCGCTGGGTGGAGAATGCCTATTGGCAGTATTTCTGCGGCTTTGAGTTCTTTCAGCACGAGCTGCCAATCGATCCCTCCTCGATGACCCGATGGCGCAAACGGGTCGGGCCAGATGCGCTGGAGGAGGTGTTGAAAGCGACGGTGACGGTCGCCTTGGAAACCGAGACGGTGAAGCCCTCCAGCCTGGAACGGGTGACCGTGGACACCACCGTTCAACCCAAGGCGATCGCGCATCCGACCGACAGCAGGCTCTATCTGAAGGCGTTGCTCATCCTGGTGGGCCAGGCCAAGAAGGCCGGCGTCAAGCTTCGCCAGAGCCACACACGTTTGGCCAAGAAGGCGGCGATGAAGGCAGGTCGCTACGCCCATGCCAAGCAATTCAAGCGCATGCGCCGGGAACTCAAGCGCTTGAAGACCTATCTCGGCAGGGTGTTTCGGGATGTCTGCCGCAAGATCGACGGCCATATCGACCTGGCGGCGCGCTTTTCGGAGCTTCTTGGCTTGGTCGAACGCCTGTTGGCGCAAAAGCCTGATGACAGCAACAAATTGTACGCGCTGCACGCCCCCGAGGTCGTGTGCATCCCCGCCTGCAGCCGCATCGCGGTGAAGGTCGGGCCCGTCATGCCGGATCTTCGGAGCTTCGCTCCTGCAGACCGGGACATCAGCAAAGGCAAGGCGCACAAGCGCT
Source organism: Geminicoccaceae bacterium (assembly GCA_965204405.1). Lineage (GTDB taxonomy): Bacteria > Pseudomonadota > Alphaproteobacteria > Geminicoccales > Geminicoccaceae > JANQPX01. The sequence continues at coordinate 952,590 of CBDBEN010000003.1, read as the reverse complement.
ACGAGTTCGGCTGCAAAGTCGGGATCGCCGCGACCAACCGTGAGGGCCTGTTCATCGCCGCCATGGCGTTCGAGGGCAATCCCTACGACGGCCACACGCTGAAAGCCTCTGCCGCCAAGACCGAAGACATGACCGGTGTCGCCATCCAGCGCCTCTATGTCGACAAGGGCTATCGCGGCCACGACTATGACGGCAAGGCCAAGGTCATGATCTCCGGCAAGAAACGCGGTCTGACACCGACCATGAAACGTGAGCTCAAACGCCGCTCAGCGATCGAGCCAATGATCGGTCATGCCAAGAATGACGGCAGGCTGGGTCGAAATTACCTCCTCGGTACCGACGGTGATAAGATCAACGCGCTGCTCACCGCCGCCGGCCACAATCTACGGCTCGTCCTGACGCGCCTGGCGCGTCTTTTGGCCGGATTCATCAGCACTGTCGCAGGGTTGATGACGAAAAATCGGCCAGATGTCGATCGCTGGAGACCCGGAACCCGTGTTTTCGAATATTAGCCTTCGACTGCCGGCACACACAACTTCAAGGGGTTAGACGTTTTTCAAGGCCGACTCAATAGTCTCGGCTTGCATGAAAATGCTCATGCGGTCCCTTTTCTATTGCACGTCTGCCCTACGTTACAAAAGCGGTCAACTGTCGGTACGAGCTTCAATAATGACAAACGCGAGCGCCATCGGTGGGTCGTCGGCAAGGGATAGGTGCAGATAGGGTCGATACCCAGAGGGTACAAGCCGGTTAAGTAACTGCAAAGCTCCACCTTTCATATTGATGGTTGGCCGCCCCTTAACATCATTCAAAACCTCAATTTCACACCATCTGGCGCAACCTCCAATTCCCGTTCCAAGAGCCTTGGCGCAGGCCTCCTTAGCCGAAAAACGCCTTGCAAAATAGAGGGCTGGTTCGGGGCGGAAGGCTCCTGCAGATCGTTCCGCCTCAGTGAACAACCGGTGCAGGAAGCGATCGCCATGCGACTCGATCGCATCTTCGATCCGTTCCACAACGCAGCAATCTGTTCCAATCCCTACGATCATGCCAGCGCCTCCAATCATGTTTCTTTATAGCAGAAAAATCAAAACGGACAACGAATGTTTGATTTTCGGACATTCGTCTGTTATGGTTCTTGATGACCTCAGGAGTCGCCCATGGCTGTCACGACCACATTGGATGCGAGAACGACCCCCTCCTACCCTGCTGTAGAAGTCGCTGCGGCTTTGCGGGATGGACTAGTGTGCGCAGTTCGATCACGGTCACGACGTAGAGGCGTCGCTCTTCCAAAGGCTGACAATGAGTTGGCGATTCTGGACGTCGAAATCGACTCGCTCACGGTCGTCGAGATGCTTGCACATCTAGATGACATTCTGCCTTTCAAGGTCACTGAAAATGTCGTGAGGGCCGGCGGCTACGGATCAATTAATGCTGCTGTGACGCATGTTGTTGGCGGCGTCAAAAGCAAATGGAAAAGCTTTCATGAAAAGGGGAGGTCATGATGACACAGGATGTTTCCGATGACGGTAATGAACGAGAGCTTCTTGGAAGCAAGCTACGCGATGCGCGAGAATATATAGGCTTCTCTCAAGATGAGGTCGCAAGTTTTCTGAAGGTGCCACGTACTGCGATCACAAATATTGAGAGCGGACAAAGAAAGGTGGAGGCGCTGGAGTTAAAGCGTTTAGCCGAGCTTTATCGCCAGCCAGTCGCGCATTTCACAGGTGAAGATGATGCCGCGTCGTTGCCTGCCGACGTTGCCCTTCTCGCCCGTCAGGTCGCGAAGTTATCGACAAAAGATCGCGAGGAGCTCGGCCGATTCGCCGAGTTCTTGAAAGCGCGTTCGACACCAGGGAAGCAATAATGGTCGAATATGCCAGTGCGATTCGGAAGGCCGCGCTTGAGGCAACGCGCCTCCATCGCGATCTTGCTATCCAAGCGAAGGTTATTCGTGGCACGGGGAGTGTGGAGATTTATGATGTGATTGGCCGCCTAGGTGTCCAACTGATGTTCGCCAAGCTCGAAGGGCTGCTTGGCGTTTACTACCGTGAGCCTTCGCCAGGTGTGCTGATCACGACACAACGGCCGCTGTGCCAGCAACGCTTCACAGCGGCGCATGAACTTGGTCATCACCAGCTTGGTCACAGGCCAAGTTTGGACGACGAAAGCATCCTTCGGCGTGCGCCATTCCAAGCAAAATCCGGTGATGACCTGCAAGAGGTCGAGGCAGAAGCCTTTGCCGCTGCATTTCTACTTCCGCGATGGCTGCTAGACTGGCATTGTGACCGGCAAAGCTGGACTGACGCACATCTTCAAGATCCGACGCTTATCTATCAACTCGCGCTCAGAGTTGGGACGAGTTACGCAGCGACGGTTTGGACGCTGCACCGATACGAAGTGTTCGATCGTCGGACCGCAAATAAGTTAGCGAAGATCGAAGTGAAGAAGCTTAAGCAGCAGCTCTTGCGCGGTTACGTTCCAGAAACGTTTCGTGTCGATGTCTGGTTGGTAACGGAGCGCGACTCCGACTTAAAACTTAATGCCGGCCCGAAGGACCTTTTCGTCGTGCAATTGGCGGAACACAGCGGCTCTGGATATCTCTGGCGGGTGGAATCGATTGATGGCGAAGCACTTGCCATCGTGGCTGACAATCGAGTGGAGAATGATCCAGAAGGAATTGGAGGAGCGACTACACGACTCATCACCGCAGCGGGGCGCGATCGTCGCATAGGTGAATTTCGGCTGGCTGAGGTGCGGCCTTGGCAAAAAACCAAACCGCTCAACACGTTCGCTATGCAGTATGATCTGTCGGGAGCTGAACCTCAAGGCTGGTACAAAAAGCAGAGGCAGCAACATCGACAGACGCTGGAGGCGGCTTGATGGCGGTTGTGACGTTGTCCGATCTCCGGGACCGATTCGGAAGCGCGCGCGACCAAGGTGCTCGGCCCACATGCTTGGCGTTTGCCACAAGCGATGCGCATGCTGCGCTTCGGCAGCCTTGGTGCCCTCTCTCCAGTGAGTTCGCGTTCTATCACGCCCAGAGGCGTGCTGGCCGGTCGCCGTCCACGGGAGCAATACTTCCCGCGATGCTGACGGCATTGAAGAAGGATGGGCAACCGATTGAAAGCGACTGGCCATATCTGTTCGCATTGCCGAACAACATCGAAGCTTATAGGCCACCAGGTGAACTCATCGTCTTTCGTCGCCAGGGCGAGCCGCGTCCGACTGGTGTCAATGAGATCATTGAACATCTTCAGACGGGTCAACCGAGCATCGTCCTTATGACACTGTCAGATGCTTTCTATAGTCCAGGAGATGACGGGACAGTTCGAGCACTGCGTGACGAACTGCCGGACCCTGCCCGACGGCATGCTGTAGTCGCGGTCGGTCACGGTACGATCGACGGGACACGTGCGATTCTAGTCCGGAATAGTTGGGGCACCGAGTGGGGCGTCGACGGCCATGCCTGGCTCCTTGAAGATTTCATCGGGCCAAGACTAACGCGCTTAATCCTTCTCACGGACGAAGTTCATGTTCCTACCCAGGATCTCGCAGCATAGCTGCGCAAATGCTTGGCTGGCAGCGTCGCGTGCTGTCCATTCGCTACCCAGACACGAGGGGCATCACATTGTAATCGATGTAGATGATCCCGTTTGCATGTCTGACCAGGATCGCACCGTGGTCGCCGTGTTAGATGATTATCTCCGCACGCATAGCGGAAATGGATTTTTAGTCCAGACGGTCGCGAACACAATATTTCCCCAAGCAATATATGAGGAACACGGACATCCAGACTTCTATCAGGTGTATATTGAAAAAATTTTTCCACGCTTAAAGCGGTCGTCGCAGGATTGGGGGCGCTACTTCGAGCGCATGATAGCTTATCCGTCGCCAAATGGTACGATCAACTTACTGGAAGATCTCGTTGCGAAGATGAAGAAAAATGTCTGCAAAGAGTCGACTTATCGCAATATTTATGAACTGCCAATCTATAATCCATTGAAAGATTCTAGTGGTTCTCCACGCGGAGGCCAATGTCTTAGCTATTTAAGCTTCAAGCTCGATAAGGATAATCACCTGCTATTGTCGGCAATTTATCGCAATCATTATTACACAGAGAAATTGCTAGGAAATTTAATTGGGCTGGGCCGATTGATGGCGTTTGTTGCTAGCGAAGCGAATGTCAGTGTTGGTAGTCTCTCTATCTTATCGACCCACGCTGAGGTTGACACTGCTGGCGCGAACCAGTCCGAACTCAAAACATTGCATGCTAACTGTGAAAAGATCGTGTCCGAGTCCAATCGAACGATCGATCGAACGTCATTTCCGAAATAGGACCATCTCCGAAGCAGCTGAGCCTCCTTGCACCCAACCTATGCAGGGAATTTGCCCCTGTAGAAAAAGCTATTCCCTACCTCCGGTTATAACCTTATGCTAAATCATAAGTTGTTATATGGACCGATTCTTTGTTGTAGAGGTGGCGTCATGACATTTTGGAGCAGTCAAACTTTAGAAGCGAACTTGGGCACACTCGTTGATCAGCCGGATCCCAACTTGGTCGACTGCAATGCCCTCACACTGAGGATTGGCAGGGAGATCTATATCACTCCTGGCCTCGAACAGCCGACGCCTAATTCTCACACGAAGCAGTTGCTCGATCCTGATGCACCATTTGCGATTCCGCCCGGGCAGTTCGCATTTCTGCTAACTGAGGAGGCCGTGACGATACCGCCGGAAACGATGGGCTTCATATCGATAAAAGCGACTTATAAGCTAAGAGGATTGGTCAATGTGTCAGGTTTTCATGTCGATCCGGGGTGGTCCGGGCAATTGATCTTCGCTGTATTCAATGCTGGTCCAGCCCCTGTCCATTTGCGGCGTGGATTGCCGTTGTTTCTCCTGTGGATTTCAAAACTCGACGATGCATCAAACAAACGGAAGACTAAACCAGGCCCTGGTGAGATACCGCCTTCGACGATTAACAATATCACTGGTGTAGTTGACTCAATCTATGCTCTCGACAAACGAATGCGCAATGAACTTGAAAAACTATCTGATAAGTGTGTCGAGTTGGGCGACCGTATCCATATAGTAGATAAGCGTCAGTTTCGCATCCTCACAATACTCGGCATCCTGTTTGCAGTGCTTTTGGCAGCGATCACCGTTGCATTACGAGCTGCTTTAGCGTCATTATTTCAAATCGAGGTATAAGATAAAAAATACTTATATACCATAGAGGACTTTTGATCTAGTTTTTGAAATTTCCGTTCTATGCTATCGAATTATTCTAATATTTTGTCTACATTTTTGGCTACTTCTTTAATCAAGCTTTCTAGTGATTTGTCGTTATCAATTATCTTTATGGGGTACTTTGATTGCTCTCTCGACGCAATTTTAAGGTACTGCTGGCGAATTTTCTGCCATTTTTGGAGATCTTCGTCGCGTCCAATCGGACTATGACGATCGATAAGAAGCACCAACGAAGGTTGATGAGGACCCCACTTGAGCTTTTCAACCTCTATCAACTTATTCAAAAATTGCTCGTCAACGCCGTCAGCGAGTCCATACGCGAGGGTTGACCACCAATACCTGTCCAAGATCACATGTGTATTAGCCTCAAGCAAAGGAATGATACGCTGTTCTATAACATCCACATGCGCAGCCACATGTAAACTTTGCAATGCAGCAGTAGTTACTTTCTCGATACCGAAACGGCCCTGGTCATGATGGAACTCATAGATCAAGTGTCCCAAAGTACCAACTTCGCGGCCAGGAAAACTCAGTGAAGAATGTGGAATTTTTCTTGATTCCAGATGGTCTGAAAGAGAAGAAGCAACCGAACTCTTGCCAACGCCATCTGGCCCTTCAATGACAAAAACTAAACCCGAATTCATATCTCGATCCTGCATCTCTGCCGACGATCACGTCGATAGTCCGTCCTTTGCACTACGGCATAAATACACCGCCATGGGCGCGAGCGGCAACTTCTGTTGGTAAATCCAATGCCGCATTTTGTGTGATGCAGAGTTTCGCTCGATGCATTAGGTAGTTTTTTCATTTTTCCGTGAATAGTTTTGCCCTCTCAACCGTCTCCGAATCAGAGCGATGTGCTCAGGAAGGAGATGACAATGCACAACACACCCGATCTTGAGACCGTTTCACCAGCGATTTTCTGGCGCGAGGCGGCCCGGCGGCTGAAGCTGGTCGATCTTGAGATGCCGATGTCCGAGATCGACGTCGACGAGGTTTTCCTTGGACTGCGGTTGCAGCATGAGCTCGACTTCGCCGCCGGCAAATCGGCACCGATCCTGACCCGGTTCTTGGTCCTGTTCGACGACGAGCTTTATCGGCTGCTGCTCGCCTATGCCGAGTATCGGCTCGACGACAAAGAAAAACGCTTAGTCGAGCAGCTGGGCGAAGCCTTTCCGGGCATCTACGCGATGATCGAGCATCTGACGTCGCGCGATCTGATCGCTGACGAGCCGCCGCGTGAGGACGTCATGGAAATGCTTCGTCACGGTGCTTTGCGCGATGTCGACGATGATGACGACGCGATCGCGGAAGAGCGGCTGTTCTGATTTGCGGTGAAGCAACCAGGAGGTCATGTCATGACGGCCTTGGCCAATCAGGTCATCTTGTCCGGCTGCTTGGATGGCGATCCGGAGATCATCAGGGGCGACGATACAGATGATCGGGCGTCGCTCTGCATCGACAAGCATGCGGTCATGGTCGTCGATGCCGATGATGTCGCCGTCGCTCGCAGCCTTCGAGCCGGCGACGCGGTGTTCGTTCAAGGTCATCTGATCAGCGACGTCACCGTGAATGTGCTGCATGAGCGCTATCGACGAACGACGATCGTTGTGGACAAGACCGGCCTTTTCATCCCCATGGCCGAGCCAGATGCTCGGCCGGATCTCAAGAGATCAAACCTTTTGAACCGATAGCAAAAACCCAAAGAAACCAAAGCATCCCTGCGTCAAGACCCAGCCCTCCGGGCGGTCATGGCGGTCTCCCCATCTTCGCTTTGCTGCAGACCGGGAACCCTCCGCCATGACCGGTCTGGACCCAGCGCTGTCCGCTCGCCGGCGCGGTGCCTCGTCTCGGTTGCTGTGCGCAACCGAGTTTTCCAAGGAAAGGAACAGGCACCATGACTGATACCCCAAAAATCTACGTCGCCGATCTCGCCGCCTACAATGCCGGGAGGCTGCGCGGGACTTGGATCGATGCCACCCAGGAGCCCGACGTTATCCATGCCGAGGTGCAGGCGATGCTCGCTGGATCGCCGGAACCGGTCGCGGAAGAATGGCGGATCGACGACCATGAGGGCTTCGGCGGTGTTTTCATCAGCGAGTGGGCGAGCTTCGAGGAGGTGCACAGGATCGCGCTTCTGATCGAGGAACATGGCCCGGTCGGCGCTGAGCTGCTTTCCCATTGGAACAATGACGTCGAGGAAGTCCGCCGTCTATTCGATGACGGCTACTATCTCGGCGCCTTCGACAGCGTCGCCGACTACGCTCAGGAGATCACAGAGGAAACGGTCGAGATACCGGAATCGCTTCGCTACTACGTCGACTATGCCGGTATGGCGCGGGACATGGAGTTGAACGGCGACATCTTTACCGTCGAACTCGACAGCCAGGTCCACATTTTCGCCAACCACTGATGACGACCGCGAACCGTGCCAAGGCGCGGCCCGTTTCTGCTGCTATGTCCAGGGATTGACCAGCTCGACGCCAGTGGTCTGAAAGTCCTTGATATTGCGTGTTGCCAGGGCGCAGTCGTGGGTCTTGGCAATCGCGGCCATTACGGCATCCGGGACCGACATCGGCCGTCCCGCATTTCTTGCGGTCGCGAGGATATCGCCGTAAGCCCAAGCGGCGCGCAGATCGAAAGACAACAGCCGGTCGCCGAAACGTTCGGCCAGGCGCTCTAAAGCCATGCGCAAGCGTTCGCGGCGGCGACCTTCAGCCAGCTTCTCGATGCCGTAGGCCATTTCAGCGATGGCAAAGGTCGGAATGGCCAAGGCTGGCTCGGTTTGGCGAAGCCAGTCGACCACCTTTTCATCGGGCGCTGGCTTAGTCAGCTCGGACAGGACATTGGTGTCGAGGAGGATCAAAGATCGACGCCTTGATGGGGCATTCGGTTTTCTTCGATGACTTCGTCGAGATCGATGCCCGGCCGCGTGGCCTCGATGAACCAGTCCGGAAAGCGTTCAGCGGGCTCGACGGCAGACTCTTTCTCATCGGCCACGCGTTCGAGGATGTCGCGCAGTTCCGCTTCCAGGCTTCGCCGATGCCGTGCCGCGCGCTGACGAAGGCGTTCCTTAGTCTGTTCCGGCAGATTACGGATTAGAATGCTCGCCACATCGGCTCCCATCTACAAAGACACAATCAAACGATATCATTGATATCATATTTTCAGCGGGAACGACAAAGAATCGATGACGGTGGCTTAAAAAGGCGCAGATTCGGGGCGAATTGCACAGTTCAACTAACGTTCAAAGCGCCTGAATCAGAAAAAAATCGCCTAAAAACGAAAAAAGTTGGCCTTCGGCGTGAATAGAACAGGGGGTGTTCTCCGTCTCCGTTTCAGGAGGACGCGAGATGAACCCTGTTACAGAGCATCGATTAGCCGACGCCTTTCGTGATCGCCTCGGCGGTTTCATTCGGGACGCGCTCGAAGATCCTGACATCATCGAGGTGATGGTCAACGCCTGCGGTCGGGTCTGGCTGGATCGGCTGAGACACGGCCGTCACGAGACCGGCCAGACCATGCCGCCGTCCGCGGCCGAAGCCATCATCCGGTTAGTCGCCCATCATATTGGCGAGACCGTCAGCGAGGATCGGCCGTTGGTTGCCGGCACACTCCCGCTGACTGGTGAGCGCTTTCAAGGTGTGCTGCCCCCGATCGCCAAGGCGCCTAGCTTCACCATTAGAAAGCGTCCAGGGATTGTTCTCCGTCTTGACGACTACGTTGGGAGCGGCGCCATGACGGACGAGCAGGCGATGATCCTATTGGATGCGCTCGCCGAGCATCGCAATATTCTGGTGAGCGGTGGCACGTCATCAGGCAAGACCACACTTCTCAATGCACTGCTCGCCGAGCCGGCAATCGTCGACGATCGCATCATCCTGATCGAGGATACTGTCGAGCTGCAATGCGCGGCTCATGATCAGCTGCAATTGCTGACGAAGCGCACGGCACCGACAATCACCATCCGTGATCTCGTCCAGACGACGCTTCGTCTTCGACCGGATCGGATCGTCATCGGTGAGATCCGGGACGGGGCCGGGGCGCTCGACATGCTCAAGGCCTGGAACACCGGTCACAGCGGCGGTCTGGGCACGCTGCACGCCAACGGCGGCAGCGAAGCGCTGCACCGCTTGGAGGATCTGATCAGCGAGGTTGCGGTCAACGTTCCGCACCGGCTGATCGGCCAGGCGGTCGACCTGATTGTGCATATCGCCCGCACACCGAGTGGTCGGCGCGTCCAGGAAATCCTGGCCGTCCAGGGGTATCAGGACGGTCGGTATGTCACCGCCAAGGCCCAGGTTCCCTTACCCAAAGTCTCGGCACTCGTTTCCATCACTAAGGAGTCGTCATCATGAACCGATCCTTGATCGGCGCCGTAGCGCTGTCTTTTGTTGCCATTGGCCAGGCCCAGGCCGGTGCTTCCGGTCTCCCCTGGGAGACACCGCTTCAGACCATCACCGACAGTATGAGCGGTCCGGTGCTGCAGAGCATGCTGATCCTGGCAATCCTGATTTCCGGCGTGATGATCGCGTTTACCGAGGTCGGCGCTGGAGCAAAGCGCCTGCTGCAGGCGGTGTTCGGTCTGTCGATCGCCGCAGCCGCCGTCAGCTTCTTTCCGACCTTCTTTAACTTCGCCGGTGCGGCGACGTTCTGATGGTTGAGCACGATCACGTTGAGCCCGAGGGCGCCGCCCTCCATACGAGCCTCGTCACACCGATCCTGTTGGGCGGCGTGCCCAGGGCCTTCGCGATCCTCAATGTCACATCAGCCTCGATCATCGGTCTTGGACTTTACCAGATCTGGCTCGCGGTGCCGGTGGCGCTGATCGCCCACAGCATCGCCCTTTGGCTCACCCGTCAGGATGCCTGGTGGATGGACGTGCTGAAGCGGCATCTCACCGAGAAGACGTTCTACGAGACATGATCGCACGAAGAACATCCAATTGCCGCGCTCGGCTCTCGGATCTGATGATCTGGGCGACGTTTGTGGCGCCGGGCGTGGTCCTGAACAAGGACGGATCGCTTCAGACCAGCTACCGCTTTCGCGGGCCGGATTTGGCGAGCTCCACTGAATCTGGCCTCGCCGCCACGATGGCGCGGGTGAACAACGCGCTTCGCCGGCTGCCAACCGGATGGGCGTTGCATGTCGAAGCTCGGCGTCGTGTCTCGGATCACTATCCGGATCTCGTTCAAGAGCCGCCGGCTGCGTGGCTGATCGATCGCGAGCGGCGCGCTCAATATGCCGAGGCCGGCACCAAACTGATCAGCGAGTTTTTTCTGACGTTCTCTTATCTGCTGCCGGAAGATCGAACGGCGAAAGCCTCGAAGCTGCTCTTTGAGAACAAGCCTGCCGGTGCCGAACGCGGCATGACCGAGCAGATTGAGACCTTCCGTGAGACCGTCCGTCAGGTGGTTGATCTTCTGGAGCCGCTCTTTCCGATGATCGAGCCGCTCGATGATGCGGCGACGCTCACCTACCTACATGACTGCATCTCGTGGTCGTCAGTCAGCATTCGGCCGCCAGCCGACGTGCAGCTCTTCGACTCCTTCTTATATGACACCGATCTCTTGCCCGGCCTGGAGCCGAAGCTCGGCGATCGCTGGATCAAGCTGCTCGGCATTCACGGATTTCCCTCGACGACCATGCCGGCGTTGCTGGATCGGCTGAACAGCCTGCCGTTTGCCTATCGCTGGACGTCGCGCTTTCTATTCATGGACAAGACCGATGCGGAGGGCGAGCTCAAGCGCCTGCAGCGCCAGTGGTTCGCTAAGCGCAAGAGCATCGGCCGCATCCTGATGGAAATGCTCTCGAAAGAAGAGAGCGCCATCGTCAACACCGATGCCTTGAACAAGGCTGCCGATGCCGATGCGGCGCTGACCGAGCTCGCCGAGGATGGTGTCGGCTTCGGTTTTTTCACCCCTGTCATTATGGTCTGGGATGACGATCCGACCATCGCCGCCGACAAGCTCGCCTTGGTCAAGCGCGAGATCGACGGACTCGGTTTCGTCGCCAAAGCGGAGAGCTTCAATGCGCTCGAAGCCTGGCTTTCGTCCTTGCCTGGCCAGAATTGGCGGAATGTCCGCCGGCCGATCGTTTCGTCCTTAAATCTTACCCACATGCTGCCGTTATCGGCGGTATGGCCGGGTGAGGTCTGGAACCGGCATCTCGATGCGCCAGCACTGCTGGTTGCCGAGACCCAGGGCGCCACACCATTCTACCTCAATCTGCACACTGGCGATGTCGGCCACACCATGATCGTCGGCCCGACCGGTGCCGGTAAGTCGACACTACTCGCCCTGATCGCCGCCCAGTTCCTTCGTTACCGCGGCGCGCGGATCGTCATGTTCGACAAAGGGTGTTCGGCCAGGGCGATCACGCATGCGGTCGGCGGACAGTATTTCGAGCTTGGCGATCCAGACACCATGAGTCTGCAGCCGCTCGCCGCGATCGATCGTGCCGAGGAGATGGCCTTTGCGCAGGAATGGCTGCTCGACATCGCGCGACGCGAAGGTGTGGCTCTGTCACCGAAGACCAAAGAAGAACTTTGGTCGGCGCTGAAAGCGCTCGCCGATTTTCCGACCGAGCAACGCACGCTGACGCTTCTGGTCTCGCTGGTGCAAGACCAGGACCTTCGAAAAGCCTTCCAGCCCTTCACGCTCGAAGGTCCCTACGGCGCCATGCTCGATGCCAGCAATACGCAGCTTCGCGATGACCGCTGGCAATGCTTCGAGATGGAGGCGTTGACCGATCTGCCTGGCGCGGTGGCGCCGACCCTGCTCGCGATCTTCCATCGCTTGGAGCAAACGTTCAACGGCGATCCGGCTCTACTCATTCTCGACGAGGCTTGGCTATTCCTCGACGACAGTCTGTTCGCTGCTCGGATCAAGGCTTGGCTGAAGACGCTCCGAAAGAAGAATGTCAGCGTTCTCTTCGCCACTCAGAGTCTCGCCGATATCGAGCAAAGCAGCATCGCTGCGACGTTGATTGATGCCTGTCCGCAAAAGATTTTCTTGCCGAACGAACGCGCGCGCGAAGCCTTGCTGCAAGGCTTCTATCGCCGCTTTGGTCTGAATGACCGGCAGATCGATCTAATCGCCGAGGCCACGCCGAAGTCCGACTACTACATGGTCAGCCCGCGGGGAAACAGGCTGTTCTCGCTGACCCTTGGGTCGGCCGCGAAGGCGTTCTGCGGCTCAAGCCGTCCTGAGGATCAAACGTTGATGGAAGCGGCGGGGCGATCGGCCTTCGCTGAAAGCTGGCTGGAGCTAAAGGGGTTGAAGAAAGCTGCCGATCAGCTTCGCCAGCGATCCCTGATCGAACCCAAGTTGAAGGAGGCCTCGTGATGCGCGCCAAGCTGCTCGCAACCACGGCGCTTGCCGGCATGCTGATTGCTTCGCCGGTCGCCAAAGCCCAATTCGCGGTGATCGACGTCGCCAATCTGCAGCAGAATGTCCAACAGACGCTCCAGCAAGTGGTCGAATTGATCCGGCTGCTGACCCAGATCGAACTCTTGGTCCAGCAAGTCACCGGCACCGATTTTTCTATAACGGCACCGCTTCGCGACTCGCTGCTCGACGTCCAGCGCGTGCTCGGTGAAGGCACGGCTATCGTTTTTCGCGAGACCGAGTCGCTCGAGCAGTTTCGCGAGCTGTTCCCCGTGGCCTTCGAGGCGATCGATACCTTGGAAAATGTCGTCGCGGTCGTCCGCGGTCAGGTGCAGCAGATCCTGAACGCCAGCCAGCAGGCGGTGCAGACTCAGTCACTTAGCGCCGAGGCGATCGAAGACGTCCTCGGCAATGTCGAGGAGTCACTCGCCGAATCGCAGGGCGCGGTCGGCCAGACCCAGGCTGTCCAGGTCGGCAATCAGATCTCAGCGCAGATCGCGACGATTCTCGCCCAGATCCAAGGATCGCAATTGGCAGCCCAACGACTGCAGGCCCTGCAGCTCGCCCACGAGGCGTCGCTCGCCGACGCTGCCGATGATGCGCGCGAACGCTTTCATGAAGAGGACGCCTTTGTCGGCCGCGATCAGGGCATCCTGCCGGAAGGGTGGCAATAGAGATGGAACCCGGCATCCTCGATACCATCCTCGATGAGTTCCAAGGCGCTTTGAACGTCGCCATTCCTTTCTTGCAAGGCGATGTCGGTTTCCTGTTCCAGGCGTTCCTGGTGATCACCATCGCACTGGCCGGTGCAGCCTATGCTTTCGGCGACAATTCGGCAGGTTTGCATTTTCTCTTGAAGAAGGTCCTGCTGATCGGCTTCACGCTCTTCCTCATCCAGAATTGGCTGTTTCTGACCAACGTCATCGTCAACAGCTTCGGCATTTTGGGCCTGCGCGCCGGCGGCATTGCCGGGGTGACACTAACCACCGCCGACTTTTTCTTTCCGAGCCGCATCGTCGATCTCGGGTTCGGCATCGCCGAACAGATCTTCGATCAGATCAACGTCGCGAGCAGTCTCTTTCGCTTCAATCTCGGCGACGTCGCGGTGGCCCTCTTAGCCGGTCTCATCATGGGCCTCGCCTTCATTATCATTGCCCTTCAGGTCTTCATGGCGCTGATCGAGTTCAAGATCGTCACCCTCGGCGGCTTCATCCTGCTGCCCTTCGCGATCCTGGATCGCACCACGTCGCTCGCCGAACGGGCCCTCGGCTATGTCATCGCCGCTGGGCTTAAGATCTTCGCGCTCGCCGTGGTGGTCAGCTTCGCCTTCGCCATCCTGCCCAGCCTGGAGCTCTCGGAAGAACTGACACTGACTGAGGCCTTCACGGTGATCGGCACGGCGCTGACCTTCCTGATGCTCTCGATCAAAGCGCCGGCCCTGGCAACGTCACTTGTGACCGGCGGCCCATCCCTCGGCATCGGCGCGGTCGGTCAGACCGTCGCGACCGCGGCCGGCACAGGCGCTGCCGCCTACTACACGGTTGCCACCGCTGGACGTGCGGTCACGGCGGGCGGCCGAGCGATCACCGGCAGGAGCGGCAGCGGCTCATCGAACGTCACGCGCACCGCTCAAGTCGGCAGCAGCACGAAATCGACTACGTCGACCACCAATACGACCGGCGTCGGCCAGAGCGGCAAGCGCGCGGCGGTCTCGGCTGCTGCTGCCGCACCCCGCGACAATGGCGGCGGTGGTGGTGCCTCGGTCAGCGTCGGCAGCAAGAAGGACAAGTCATCATGAGCACCGCTTTCACAGGCCCGCCGCCGAACTTCGCGCCGGCCGAAGACGGAGGTCGCTACAGCAAGCAGCTCGCAGAAATGGAGGACCGGTTTCGCAGCACCCGCCGTCAGATCGACGGTTGGCGCAACGTGGCGTTCATCCTTGGTTGCATTGCCATTGCGACCACAGCCGCAAGTGTCTACTTCGCCGCCGTCCGTCAGACCGAGGTACATGTGGTCGAGATTGATGCTACGACCGGTGAGCCAGGTCAGCATCGGCTGATTACCGAGTCGACCACGGCAAGCGACGCGGTCATCGCCCACACGATCGCCCGCTGGGTTCAGATGACGCGTGGGAAGAGCGTCGACCCAATCGTCCTGCGCTCAAATTGGGATGACGCCTATCAGTTCGTGCCGGTCACCGCCAAGCCGGCGATCGACGCCTATGCCCGCGACATCGATGCCTTCAATCCCGACAGCATCGGGAGAGAGGCGGTGAGCGTCGAGGTCGCCTCTGTCACGCGTCAATCCAAAGACAGCTTCCAAGTCCGCTGGACCGAGACGCTCTTTAAGGAAGGTCAGAGGCGGCACCTCCAAAGCTACACGGCCAATCTCGGCATCGCCTTCATTGATCCGAAGGAACCCCGACAGATCCAGATCAACCCGCTCGGGCTGATGATCACCAGCATCTATATCCAGCCCGATTTCCAGCCGACGACCAATGGTCGTTAGGCCGACACCACGGTCATGACGAAAGGAGCATGCGCCATGGCACGCCAACTTCTCTTCCTGCTCGGCAGCACGGCACTGATCGCTTCCTGCACCCCGACCGAGCCACCGAAATTCGTTCGCGCACAACCGGCTGAGCCGCCGAAGCTTGAAGTCCTTATTGAGCCGGACACCGTCCCGGCCTTCCAGCAAACTCTAAAACCACTACCGTCCGAAGGTGATGACGAGCCGGATGTCCAGGGCCTCGAAGCGATCGAGGCGGCGCATGCCGACGCCCGCATCCAATCCGCCCCCGATGGCTTCATCAACGCCAGCCAGTATTTTTCGTATCAGGAGGGCGCTCTCTACGAGCTGCACACTGCGCCTGGCTACATCACGACCATCGCTCTCGAGCCGGGCGAGCAACTGGTCAACTACGCCGTCGGCGACACCGCGCGATGGGTCGTCGGTGATGTCGTCAAAGGCGATCAGACCCTGCTCTTGGTCAAGCCGACCAAGCCCAAACTCAGCACCAATCTGGTGATCACCACCGATCGGCGAATCTATCTGCTCGAAGCCAGCAGCCACAAGGGCGCCACTTACAATGCCTCAGTCGCCTGGACCTATCCACTGGATAGCTTGTCTCGCCAGGTGGCGGCAATCGACGCTGAGAATGACCGCAACGCCGACACGATCATCGCCGGCGTGCCGCTCGATCAGCTGAATTTCGACTACACGATCGAGGGCGACAAGCCACGCTGGCGTCCAGTCCGCGTGTTCGATGACGGCGCCAAAGTCTATATCGAGTTCCCGCGCGATCTCGGCACCAGCGAAGCGCCCCCGCTTTTCGTCACCGATGAAGGCGGCGATGGCCAGCTCGTGAACTATCGCGCCAAGGAACGCTACTACGTAGTCGACCGCCTGTTCGATCTCGCCGAGCTTCGGCTCGACGACACCGTTGTCCGCATCAGCAGAGAAGACGCCGGCGGCTTCAGCTGAAAGCGCTGGCTGACCACACCGCCCGAGCGCACCAGCCTCCGACGCGATCCCGACGATCATGGTGAGAATCGCGACCGACATGACCGAGCTGATCACAAGGGCATGGACGGCAAGCACGGGACGTGAGCCATGACTGACACCACCACCATTGATGCTGAGCAGCGGCCAGAACCAGACAAGCCGGTGCGGTTGAACCGAAAGACCGTGTTTACGGTCGGCACGACAGGCATCGCGGTCCTGTTTCTCGGCCTGAACCTTGGCCTTCGTGGATTTTCGAAGGAAGCCGAAACACCTACGGGACCGACCAACGAAAATCTGCTGACCACGCCGAAACCTGCGACGGCCATACCGAATCTGACCTATGCCGATGTCACGCAGCCAAAGATTCCAGATCCTGTGCCGATCCAGGAAGTGAAACAGCCAGATCCCGAACCGGCTCGCCAAACCAGCATCCAAAGGTCGTCAGGACCGAGTGAAGAGCAGCTCACAGCCTGGAGTTCGCCACTCTTTCCTCCGGGCGCCCAAGCCTTGCGCCAGGTTCAGCCGCCGGCGCCAGCAGGCAGTGCCCTCGACGCGGCGCTTGCCAAGCTCACCGACATCAAGCTGCCGACGCCGCAGGACCTCCTTCCCGGCAACCAGCCTTCCGCCGCCGAGCGAAACGAAGCCTTTCTGGCAACCGGTCTAGATGGAGACGCCTATCTGCAGCAAAGCCTGCAAAAACCGATTTCACCCTATGAGATCAAGGCCGGCAGCATCATCCCGGCCGCCTTGATCACCGGCCTCAACAGTGACCTTCCCGGCCAGATCGTTGGCCAGGTCACCGAGCCAGTCTACGACACAGTGACTGGCCAGTATCTCCTGATCCCACAAGGCACGAAGATCGTCGGTCGCTACAACGCCGAAATCGGCTACGGTCAGGATCGGCTCCAGATCGTTTGGGATCGGCTGATCATGCCCAACGGCAACAGCATCGGCCTGGAGTCCATGGTCGGCACCGACAAAGCCGGCGCTGCCGGTCTCGAAGATGAGGTCGACTACCACATTCCCGGCCTGGCCGGCGCTGTTCTGCTATCCTCGATCATCGGCGCCGGCGCCAACCTCGCCACCGACAGCAGCGCCGACGGCAGCTTCATCGACGACCTCGGCGACACCGCCGCCCAACAAGCCGCCTCCGTCGGCTCCGACATCGTCCGCCGCCAGCTCGACATCCAACCGACCATCACCGTCCGACCCGGCTTCAGGCTCAACATCCTGGTCGGCCGGGATATTGTACTGGAGCCTTACCGATGAGTGGCAAGACGAGGAGGCGAAAGATCCTGGCTGGAGCAGCTACCGTCTCCATCTGTGGCACGCTCATGCTGGGAACGACAAGCCAAGCGCCGCTGATCCTCTTCCCAATCACGCCGAGCCTGCCACCGGGCCTCTATGTGCGGACCTTTGAACCTCCGAAAGTCGGCATGATAGTTGCCTTCCGTGTGCCCGAAGCAGCCAAACTCTACAAGGCGTTGATTGGCGAAGATGTGCATAACGACTTCCTCTTCATGAAGCCGATCGTTGCGGGATTGGGGGACAGCGTTTGCAACGAAGTTGGGGAAGGATTGTTCATCAATGATGAGCCGGTTCATCCTGCGACGATGTGGAATAGGTTGAGCGAAGTGCTTCCAGTTTGGGATGAATGCCGACAGCTACGTCGTGACGAATTCTTTGCCGTTTCGGAGCATCAGCGAAGCTTCGATAGCAGACATTTTGGCCCAATAAGACTGGGCCAAATTCTAGGCTCGTATAGAAGCCTGAACAATCTCGTGCAGGAAACCCTGATGGAAGGATCGCCCTAATAGGGCGCTCACTTGACTTATCGACTGCATAGAATCACGGGATCTAGAATCATGCATCAGTCAGATCGAGGCATTGATGCTCAGATAGCTCTCTCAGATCTCGCCGATCTGTTGAACGCAGCTTCGGTCCCGGAGCATCTGAAGCGGCAGCCAAATCTCGCCTTCCTGACGCAAGAACAACTTGCCGAGCGTTGGGGTTTGAGCATCGATACCCTGCGCGACTATCGATCCCGTGGTGGCGGCCCAGTTTTCTTCGGTGGCCGTATTCGCGGGAGGGAGGTCAAATACCCGATCGATGCGATCCTTGACTATGAGAATAAGAATAGGATCGAATTCAATGGAGAAGAGATCGTACGTCGTTAGTCAGCTCTCGTTCGACGCTCTTCTTACCATTTCGACGATTCGTCACAACCCAGCCTGCCTCTCCCTCCAGCCCTGATTTGGTGAAAAGCAACGACGCCGAGTACGTGCGTGCTGAAATCGGAAGCTGCGAAGAAGAAACCGATTCAGTGTGCTCGAAGCGGTTTCAATGCACTAAACGTGATGGCCATGTGATGGCCAGGCAAGTCTCAGAGGTTTCGAATTTTCTTTTAACCTATTGAAAAGATTGGCGCGCCCTGCAGGATTCGAACCTGCGACCGTCGGCTTAGAAGGCCGATGCTCTATCCAGCTGAGCTAAGGGCGCATTGGATATTTTGGGGACTCTTAAGCTGCTATGATCCAGATGATTCTTACAGCTTTTAGGACATTGTTGCTTGCCATTTGACCATCAGCCACGGGTAAAATTGTCGGCGTAAGACTTTGGACGGATGGTTCGGTTTTTGGCAGGTGGCAGACTCACTTCCAGATTGTTCCGTTCTGCGTAGGCTATTGCCGCCTCTTTGGTTGAAAATTTGAGCTGGACCTGCTGCTGCGTATCGCCCGAGCCCGACCAGCCACAGAGAGGATCGATGGATTTTTTTGCGGCTGGTTCCATTTCTAGGATCCAAAGGCGGCTTTTCGCGCGGCCGGATGAAGTGGCAGTTTTTGACGGTTGATAAATGCACGCACGCATAGAACCTACGTACTCCCAAGCTATTGACCGTTCATAGAAATAGGGTGGCCGTCCACATACATCAAGGCTTTGGAGAACTTGCAAGGGTATTGTCGCCTTGTTGAAGGCTGGCTACGGAGGTGGCACTCTGCCTGCGACCAGTCAGGAAAGCGTCGGCGCCTTGACTTCGTTGCTCTTACAGTCCGGGCAACGATGTTTTGGTCGCCTGGCGACGATCGCGCAAATTTTCCAATAGCAGGCAGCATACATTCTCCGGGCAACGTTTTCGGCGCTATTGCGACCGCGCTTGCTGAACAGCATCTTCACCACAGATTTGGTATCTTGCTTCGCGGAGGAGACCGCCCACATCTTCAGCCGGACGTCAACGGATTTGTCACAAGATTCAGCTTTCAGTCTCGTTAATCATCTCTTCCAGACGTGGGACGTCATGAACGATCAGATTGCGTCCGCGCCTTTCGATGAGCTTTTCACTCGCCAGACGGCTAAACTCACGGGACACGGCTTCACGATGGGTGCTGACCTGATTGGCGATATCTGCGTGCGTGGGTGCCGGGTAGATATTGGCAACGGTCGGACCACTCATATGTGCTTTTGCCAAACGCAAGAGCTCTGCATGAATGCGGTGATAGACACCAAGCGTCGTGAATTCGTAGACTCGTTCGGAAAGCGCCCGGATGAGCGTTGTCAGGCGCTGCAGCAGGCGCCGATTGACGGCCGGATAGTGAACGAGCATGCGATGAAAATCCTCTCTCGACATGCGAACGAGCTTGACCGGCGACAAGCTGAGCGCTGACGCCGAGCGGGTACTTCCATCGATTGCTGCAAGATCACCGAACATCTGACCCTCGGTCAAATGCCGAAACCCGATCTCCTTCCCGCCTTGGGATAGAATGGAGATACCTACGCGACCGGACCTGATGAAATACACATCTGTGGTCGCGTCCTGATAGCAGACGATCTCCTGGCCCTTCAGATAGTCGGCACGCCTGCACGTCCCGGCAATCCTGACCAGCTCCTCATGATCCAGATCCTGAAAAAGCTCGACCGTTGCCAGCGTCGCGGCAATATCGCCCATCCCCTGCTCTCCCCGACCGGCGGCTGGATTCAACGCCATTCAAAAGTACGGCCACCGCTTTTCTAATTATTTATTGACTCTTGAAGAGCAGGCAATACCTGGCCAAAGCGGGTCAGTTGGATTTATTCGGCCGCCATCATCTCGTCGGACTTTTCGACCTTGGCTGCGCAGAACTTAAACTCCGGAATCTTACCAAAGGGATCGAGCTGTGGATTTGTGAGGATGTTCGCAGCAGCCTCTGCGTAGCAGAATGGGATGAAGATCATCCCCTCAGCAACGGCCCGGTCAGCCCTGGCTAGAAGCTCGATCGAGCCGCGCCGGGTGGCGACCCTGATGGTCTGGCCGGGTTCGACGCCGAGACGCCTGAGTTCCTTCGGATGAAGGCTGGCATTGGCTTCGGGCTCAAGGGCGTCGAGTTTGGAGGCTCGCCTGGTCATCGAGCCCGTATGCCAATGCTCTAGCTGCCTGCCGGTGGTGAGAACCATCGGGTACTCGGCGTCCGGCAGTTCGTCCGGCGGAACGACCTCGGCTGGCGCAAATCGGGCGCGGCCACTAGTGGTCGGGAACCCTTCAGCGAACACGATCTCATTACCGGGTCGGGTCGGGTCATCACAAGGATACGTCACGGCACTTTCGGCTTGGAGGCGGTCCCAGGTAATATTGTCCAGGGAGTTCATGCCCTGCTTCATCTCGGCAAAAACGTCGGCGGCACCTTGGTAGGTCCAGTTCAGTCCGATTCGATTAGCAATCTCCTGGATGATCCACCAGTCCTGCTTGGCATCGCCGGGTAGCGGCAAGGCCGCCCGTCCCATTTGCACCTGACGATTGGTGTTGGTCACCGTGCCGTCCTTTTCCGGCCAGGCGGAGGCTGGGAGAACGACATCGGCATATTTCGCAGTTTCGGTCAGGAACAGGTCCTGGACCACGAGATGATCGAGCTTGGCAAGGGCTTCGCGGGCATGACTGACATCCGGGTCCGACATCGCCGGATTCTCGCCCATGATATACATGCCACTGATCTGATCCGCGTGCACAGCGTCCATGATCTCGACCACCGTCAGGCCCGGGTTGGGGTCGAGGGTTTGGCCCCAGAGCTTTTCAAACCGCTCGCGGATCGTATCGTTGCCGATGGCGCCGTAGTCGGGAAGCACCATGGGGATCAGCCCGGCATCGGACGCTCCTTGAACGTTGTTCTGGCCGCGTAGCGGATGCAGGCCTGTCCCAGGGCGACCGACATGGCCGCACATTAAGACCAACGAGATCAGGCAACGGGCATTGTCCGTGCCATGAACATGCTGAGACACGCCCATGCCCCAAAAAACGATGCCTCGCTGCGCGGTGGCGAACGTTCGGGCGACGGTGCGCAGCGTTTCTGCATCAATGCCGCAGACATCAGCCATTTTCTCCGGCGCGAAACCGGTGAGATGCTGTTGCATCTGCTCAAAGCCTTCAGTGTGGGCCTGGATATATTGCTGATCGTAGAGGCCCTCTTCGAGGATAACGTGCATGATCGCGTTGAGCATGGCGACATCTGCACCGGGCTTGAACTGCAGCATGTGAGTGGCATGGCGTTTCAGAGCCTGACCGCGCGGATCCATGACGATTAGTGTCTTACCGGCTTTGGCCGCCTGCTTGAAATAGGTGGCGGCAACGGGGTGGTTCTCGGTCGGGTTGGCGCCGATCACGATAATGACCTCGGCATCTTTCGCAGCCGTAAAGGGAGCTGTGACGGCGCCTGAGCCGATATTTTCCATTAGAGCGGCAACTGACGAGGCGTGGCAAAGCCGGGTGCAGTGGTCGACATTATTGGTGCCGAAACCGGTGCGCACCAGTTTTTGTACCAGATATGCTTCTTCGTTCGATCCTTTGGCGGAACCGAAGCCGGCAAGAGCATTGCGGCCGCGGCTGTCCCTGATGTCACGAAGACCCTTGGCAGCGAGGTCCAGAGCCTCTTCCCAGCTTG
Organism: Geminicoccaceae bacterium; assembly: GCA_965204405.1. Lineage (GTDB taxonomy): Bacteria > Pseudomonadota > Alphaproteobacteria > Geminicoccales > Geminicoccaceae > JANQPX01. Next base: position 930,542 of record CBDBEN010000003.1, on the reverse strand, counting down.
CTTCGCGAAAATGCGTCAGCGGATTGGCGGGATCGATATCGTCATCGACGCTCTTGGCAGCGCCTTCCTTGCGGATTAGCGGCTTGGTCAACCGGTCCTTATGCGTAACGTAGTCGAAACCGAAGCGCCCTTTCACGCAGAGCCGGTTCTCGTTGGCAGGACCGTTTCTGCCGGTCACATAGCGAACCTTGTCGTCCTTGATGTGATAGGTGATCTGGCATCCGACACCGCAATAGGGGCAAACGCTATCCACCTTCCGATCGACCTCGACATCGCCGACACCATTCTCATCAACCACCGCAGCCGGCATCAGCGCCCCTGTCGGGCAGGCCTGGACGCACTCGCCGCAAGCGACGCAGGTCGACGCCCCCATGGGATCATCCATATCGAACACGATCTTGGCCTGGTTGTTGCGATAAGCCATGCCGATCACGTCGTTCACCTGAACCTCGCGGCAGGCGCGAACGCAGAGATTGCAGTGAATGCAGGCATCGAGATTGACCGCCATCGCCGGATGGCTAATGTCGCACGAGGGCGTTGATTTCTCAGGAAAACGGCTGGCGGTCACGCCAACGTCATCAGCCGTCTGCCAAAGCCGGGACGCCGGATCATGAGCAACCTTGCGCTCGGGCTGATCGGCCATCAGGAGCTCGATCACCATCTTTCGAGCCGTGGCCGCCCGATCGTTGGCGCTATTAACGGTCATGCCGGCGGTCGGCTGGCGGATGCAGGACGCCGCCAGGGCCCGTTCACCTTCGATTTCGACCATGCAGGCGCGGCAATTGCCATCGGCACGATAACCAGGCTCGGGCAGCCAGCAAAGATGAGGGATATCAACACCGTGGCGCGCCGCCACCTGCCAGATGGTTTCACCAGGCAGGGCATCGACCTCACATCCATCCAGAGTAAAGGTGATTTTGTCCGTCATTGAAGCTGCCCCAACTCAGATCTATTCCATAGGAATCGAGCCGCGCTTGCGCCCATTATGGCTACACATGCCAGATCCTTTAACAGATCTAGAGTAAAAATTTCTGGTATGCCAGGGGCCTGAAATGGCAGAGCGTCTCGAAAGTTCATTTCTTCAAGAGAATTTGATTTTCACACCAGGAAAATTTCCTTGGCTCAAGCGTCGAAGAATACGGTTTCTTTGGGACCCTGCATATAAATATCGAAGCGGTAGACCTGTCCTGGAACGCTGTCGGAACGTTTTGCGATCAAGGTGGAGCGACGCGTCTGCGGGACGGATTGCAGTATGGGATCGCTAGCATTGGCTTCAGCTTCGTCCTCGAAATAAACACGGGTGAAAACATGCGCTAGAAGTCCGCGCATCAGCACGATCATATTGATATGCGGGGCCTGGCCATCGCCGATCGGGCCTGGCTTTACGGTGTCGAACAGAAATCGATGCGCCGGATCGGCGCCGGTCCCAGACCTGCCGAAGCCGACGAAGCCGGGATCGAGACGGTTGTCTTCGCGATCGTCGGCCGGATGATTGTAGCGGCCATGGCCATTCGCTTGCCAGATCTCGATCATGGCATCATCGATCGGATTGTTCTCGCCGTCGAATACCTGGCCGATCAGACGAATGCGTTCACCTTGGGTGGACTCGCCGGCAAGCTCGGGGGTGACGACCGTGCTGTGGGCGTAACCATATTGTGCTGCCGTGAGGCCATAAGCGAAAAAGGGACCAATCGTTTGCGACGGGGTCTGGATCAGCTTGCGAGATCCGGATTTGCTGGCAGTCATTTCATGCCTCCATCGGTGTCGCATTCCGGCCGCGCAGCACGATGTCGAAGACATAGCCATGAGCCCAGCCAGGCTCGGTAAGATCGATGGAGAACTTGGCGATCAGAAGATCCCTGGCCTCCTCCGGCGTGCTATTGAAGATCGGATCGAAGGGAAAGGTTGGATCGCCTTCGAAATAGAACTGCGTAACCAGGCGGGTCACGAAGCTCGGACCGAACAGCGATACATGGATATGAGCCGGGCGCCAGGCATTCGGATGATTGCCCCAGGGATAGGAGCCGGGCTTCAGGGTGATAAAACGATAGCGGCCGTCGGCGTCGGTGACGGTGCGGCCCGCGCCCAGAAAATTCGGATCCAGCGGGGCATCGTGGATTTCCTGCCTGTGAACATAACGCCCTGCGGCATTGGCCTGCCAGATCTCGATCAACGTGCTCGGAACGGGACGCCCATCCTCGTCGAGCACCCGACCTTCGACGATGATCCGCTCTCCTATCGGCTCGCCGTTCTTGATGGCATTCCTGGTTAGGTCGGCATCGATAGGATCAACCGTCTCATGGCCAAAGACCGGCCCGGTGATCTCGGAAAGGGAGGCTGGAAGTGGGACGAGGGGCTTCGTCGGTGCCCGAAGCTTGGTCGATTGATAATCGGGGTAGCTGAGGGGCGGCTGCGACGCCCAATTCCGGGGCTTGTAGCTTGGCTGGGTCACAAATGCCTCTTCGGTCCGGCGCGAGGAGCCTATCTCATCCGCCGAACCATCGTCGAGCAAAGCCGTCGTTGATGTCAATTGCCGTCAAGATTGAAACGTCATCAGCTAGCATCAGCCGGTGTTGCGGGGTTGGGTTGCGATCGGCTGGGCGAATTGCGGCTGCTGATCCCAGGGGAACAGGATCCAGGTGTCTTGGCTGACCCCGGTAATGAAGCTGTCGACGATCTCCCGTCCGGCGGGCTTGGCATAAACCGTAGCAAAATGGGCCTTTGGCAGCATTTCCCGGACGATGCGGCCGGTCCGTCCGGTATCGACGAGATCATCGACGATCAGCCAGCCTTCGCCGGTCCCGTCCATGCTTTTGAGGATTTGCGGTGTGCGCTGCACCTGATCGTCGTAGCTGGAGATACAGATCGTGTCGATCAGCCGAACCTCGAGCTCACGCGCGACGATCTGCGCCGGCACCAGCCCGCCTCGGGCGATGGCGACGATCCCCTGCCAGGGCCCCTTGTCGGCGAGCCGCCAGGAAAGGGCTCGGGCGTCGCGATGCATCTCTTCCCAGGACACGGGAAAATAGCGGCGTGGTTCCTCTGACACGGGCGTTCTCTCGCTTGATCAATGATGCGCCCGATAAGTCTGCGCTGCGGATCTCTTTGTCAAGATTGCAGGCCTTTGCCGTAGCGCTGATATGCTGTACATCGCGTCCAATTTTCCTTACCCTTCGGAAGGGTCGGGCCGGCTGCTCGATATTTTGAACATTGCCCCGCAATGCTGGAACCCGAGATGCTTAAACGACATGGCAACGCCTCTTCGGGCGAGAAGAGCTCTGAGCGACTGAGCGAAGATCAGGTCTATGAACTGTCCGAAATGTTCAGGCTGATGAGCGATCCGAGCCGGCTTAGAATAGTCCTAAGCTGTCTTGCAGAGCAGGTGTCGGTCGGTGATATGGCTCAGCGGCTGAAGCTTTCCCCCTCTCTGGTGAGCCATCATTTGCGTCTTTTACGCGCAGCTCGCCTGTTGCAGGCCGAACGTCAGGGGAGGCAGGTATTCTATCAGGTTACCGACGAGCATGTGCTGAGAATGCTGGGCGATATGGTTGACCATGTGGCCGAAGAACATGACCTGGAAGCCCCCTAAGCACCTGGAATAATGGAATTCGTTATGATTGATAACGACGAGACGGCACCGAGGCGAGCGAAGGTCGGGCCACCTGACATCAGCGGCTGGTCGGTTGAGGAACTCGAGGCCTATATCGCCCGCCTCGAGGTCGAGATGGCAAGAGCCCGTGCTGAAATCGAAACCAAGAATTCGGTACGCAGCGCCGCCGAAGCCTTGTTCAAGAAAAAGAGCTGAGACGGATGACGGGCCTCCATTGATGCGTTTTTGTCATGATTGCGGTGCCTCATTGGAGATTACCCGTCCGAAGGACGATACCGCGGACCGCCATGTCTGCACCGCTTGCAGGACAGTGCACTACATTAACCCAAAGCTCGTCGTCGGTGCGGTCTGTGAATGGCAGGACAAAGTATTGCTTTGCCGCCGGGCGATCGAGCCGAGAACCGGCTTTTGGACCATTCCGGCGGGTTTCATGGAGGTTGGCGAAAGCACCGAAGACGGCGCCATTCGCGAGACCTGGGAAGAGGCGACGGCCCGGATCGAAATCGTGGGGCTCCTTGGACTCTACAACATCGTCCGCCTCAGCCAGGTTCAGATTTTTTACCGTGCCAAGCTTCTTTCTCCCGAGATGTACGCAGGCGTGGAAACTCTGGAATTGGGGCTCTTTGGCTGGGGGGACATCCCCTGGGATGACCTTGCTTTCCCGACAGTGCACAAGATCCTTCGAAAGGCCATCGAGACACGAGGCCAACCCGGCCCCTTCCTGCCGGACACCCAATGACCATTAGTTGGGTGTCGATCCAGCGGCGGATGATATCAGTGAATTGTCGATGTGATTTGAGGAATGATCTTGACATTCACAACAAAAATAGGTATTTATTCTTAGAATAATGATAGACATGGGCTGCAACAGCCCACATCCCGCCATCGGCCCCGCCTGAGACCGCCATCCAACGGAGCGATGAACCATGACCGAGCCGATCCATCGGCGCGTCGACCGCCTGCTCGGCGATCGGAGCGAAGGCTATGAATGCCTGATGGCCATGTCCGGCCTTGCCTGGGCGGTAACCCTCGCCATGCCCTTGGAGAGCTTTCTTCGGTTCGATATGCGTGCCCATGCAGCTGTGGCGCCGCTTTGGTGCTGGGCATTGGCGGCTGGAACCAGCGGAACGGTCCATTTACTGGGCCTGATCACCCAATGGCATCGCTTGCGCTTGGCGGCCTGCTGGATTTCGATGCCGTTCTGGTGGTCGGTGTTCGCTGTTTTTACCAGCGAGTTCCCCCATAGCACTGCCCCTGCCATCTATTTGGTTCATGCTCTTTTGGGATCCTGGGCCTGCGTGCTCTTAAGCGGAGGATGGTGCAATGATCGAGAACGGTCCTGACGCCTTGAGCCAGTCCGGCGAGACGGTATCTCTCTTGTGGGCATTCTCGGCCTGGGCTGGCGATCCTGCGGTGCTGACGGCGATTGCCAGCCTTTTGACCGCGCTCGGTGCTTTTTTCCGGCTCCGCCATCGCAGATCCGGTGAAAGCCCCTCACAGCGTCGCGAGCCTCCTCTGCCCCAGGCCTACAAGGCACTTTCCCATGTCGAAGAACGAATCCGAGAAGAACTGCTGTCACAGCTGCAGAACCTTCAAGAAGAGGCCGAACGCCTCGGCCGGGATTTGACGATCTGCCGACAGGGCCACGACTCTTTGAGAGAGGCGCTGCGCCGCTGCCCGCAGACGGTTTGCGAGGCACGCGATCAGCTCTTCGAACAGCGCTAACATCATTTGACCCGGATATCGACCTGCCGCGTCCTGCCATCCGTTCAGAGGCACCGACTGGGCAGCGGAGCAGTAGAAGGTATGCTCCAATCGATGAGAACCCTGCCTTCGGGTCAGGCTTCGCTTGTCATTGATTTCAAAAAATCTTCCTGCAAGAGTAGTGTTCGAGGACGATGGGAATCCGATATGCCCTCATTGAATGTCCGCTTGAACCTCAGCCCACGTGAGGGGGCAGCGCCTCGTCCCAGTGCAGGAATACCTTCCATGACCACGACTTCAGCTTCGTCATCGGCCAGGGCCTGGCGGACGCCGCTTCTTGTCATTGTTGCCGGCTGCATGATCTCAACGGTTGGCTTCGGGCTGCGCTCGGTTTTCGGCCTTTTTCTGGAGCCGATGACGATCGATCAGGGATGGAGCCGGGAAACTTTCGCACTCGCTCTCGCTCTGCAAAACCTGCTTTGGGGTGCTGGTGTACCGATCGCCGGTGCGCTTGCCGACAGGTTTGGTCCCACGCGGGTTCTCGCGGCAGGCGCCATTGTTTACGGATTGGGCGTCTGGGGTATGGCCGAAGCGCAGAGCGGGCTGGCACTTCATCTTTTTGCCGGCATCATCACCGGCCTCGGCGTTGCCTTTACAGCATTTTCCATCGCCATGGCCGCAATGGCACGGGTCGTCGGGCCGGAAAGACGCTCGCTGGCCCTCGGCCTTGGCACGGCCGCCGGCTCCTTCGGCCAGGTACTGTTCTCGCCGATCGCCCAGAGCTGGATCTCCTCCTTTGGCTGGCATGACGCACTGTTGATGCTGGCAGCAACCGCTTTGGTGATCATCCCGCTGGCGTTCGTGCTGCCGAGTGATGTCTCGGCTAAAGGAGAGCCCGACAGCGACCAGACGATGGCCAATGCCTTGCGCGAAGCGGCGGGGCATCGAGGCTTTGTACTATTGACGATCGGTTTTTTCGTCTGTGGATTTCATGTCGCGTTCATTACCGTCCATTTTCCCGCTTATGTGCGGGATCTTGGTCTTTCCGCCGAAACCGGGGCTTACGCGATCGCCTTGATCGGATTGTTCAACATCGCGGGATCGTTCCTGTCGGGAGCCTATGGGCAGGGACGCAGCAAGAAGAATGGGTTGAGTGTCATCTATTTCCTGCGTGCGATTGCCATCGCCTGCCTTCTGCTTGCGCCAAAGACCGACCTTACGATTTACATATTTGCCTCGGCGATGGGCATTCTTTGGCTCTCCACGGTGCCGCTGACCACCGGAATCGTCGCCCAGATCTTCGGTATTCGCTATATGGCCACGTTGTTCGGGATTGTGTTTTTCAGCCATCAGCTAGGCAGCTTCTTAGGTGTTTGGCTGGGGGGTTACCTCTACGATCGTATCGGAAACTATGATCCGGTCTGGTGGGCGGGCATTATTCTGGGGCTCGCTGCGGCGTTTATTCACCTACCGATTAATGAGCGGCCCGTTGCCCGGCTCGCGCCGAAGCCTGCGTGATGACGTCGCACCAGCCGAAGGCGGGCGGGACAGATACGTTCACATGTCCGAAACGCCATTCTGCTCAATACTGATGAGGGCCGGTTAGGTTCTGTTCAGGTTGGGATCTGTACAAAGAAATCGAATTTACAAGAGACTCTTGGAGGTTTCCCATGTTCGAGCGAAGCACGATCCTGGTGGGCGCCGCTACAATTCTCATTGCGACAGTATCACTTCCAGCAACAGGGTGGTCGACTGACGGACCCTATTTGTCGCTGCTCGTTGCCGGCGCAGAGACCGACGATGTGGAAGCTGATGATATAGAGGTCGAGTATGATACCAGCCCCGTCTTTGCCGGGCAGTTCGGCTATCAGTTCAACACTTTCAGGCTGGGAGGCGAGCTCGGCGTTCAGTTAGCCGAGGGGGAGAGTGGCAACGACGTCAACTCCGATGTGGACATCACACGCTTCACTCTCAACGGCTATGTCGATTTACCGCTGGCTGTCAATTTCGTTCCCTATATCGGAGGTGGCTTCGGTGTTGCGAACTTGAAAGCTGATGATGATTTCGAGGACGAGGACTCCGCCTTCACTTGGCATGGTGAACTCGGGCTCGCCATTGGGGTGACCGACCATTTCTCGCTAGCTCCCGTCTATCGCTATCAATGGATCGACAGCGATATCGGTGGTCAGACCGAGCCACTTGAGTCTCATATTTTCGGCGTCTCTCTTCGCTATCAATTCTATGGCGCCCATCGAGCCGATGCATATTCGGGAGGCGGACGTTACGATAGTGGCTACAGCAGTTATGGCGCATCCCATGGTTACTATGATCGCTATGACAGGCATGACCGCCATTATCACGATAGGCACCGCCACAAGCGTCCGAAGACGCCCGAGCAGCTTGAACGGGATCGTTGTGGCTGGAAGGGGCCGGGCTGCGAAAGCTAGTCGCGGGATAACTTCGTTGATTGGTTTCCACTGCGGCCCGAAAAATAAAACGAAGCGCGGTTAGGACGGCTCCCTTCTGAAAAGAGGCTGGAGATTGGGTGATTCCGCCCTTCAGGAAAAGCCCCTGGAAGCCTTGGCCGAATGCCGAGCTCCAGCGTCTTCTCTTCACGGTCTCCTCTTGTTCGATATCAACGGCTTGCGTGATTACAAGGCTTCAGCCAAGCTTTGAGTTGCAAAGCCTAGTAATGATAATGACGGATCAGGATGAGCGAAGGGAGACGAGCCGTGAGCGCGGTGGAGATGAGCCGGCGGGTGGCCCTGACAGGATCGATGGCCGCCGCTGCTGGATGGGCGCTGCCCCGTCCCTGGTCTGGAGGACAGGCACGGGCCGCCGGATCGATCGGCTTGACCAGGTTGACGGCAACCGAGGCCTTGGCGGGGTTGAAGGCCCATGAATTTACGGCCTCATCCTATGTCGAGGCGCTGTTGAAACGGAGCGATGATTTTGCTCTTCTCAACACATTTATCAATCGGGACGGTGAAGCAATGCGTGCAGCCGCCAAGCTCGCCGACAAGCGTCTCGATGCCGGTGATGACACCGCCCCGCTGTTAGGGCTGCCGATCGTTGCCAAGGACAATATTAATACCGCAGAACTGCCGACTACGGGGGGTACGCCTGCTCTTAGAGACTGGACTCCTCCTGCCGATGCACCGGTGATCCAAGCCCTTCTCAAGGCAGGCGCTCTTCTTGCCGGCAAGACCAACATGCACGAGCTGGCATTTGGCATCACGTCCAACAATGTGGCCTATGGTCCGGTCAGAAACCCATACGACCAGAGCCTGATCGCCGGCGGCTCCAGCGGCGGCACAGCGGCGGCGATCGCAGCGAGGCTTGCTCCTGCAGGGCTTGGCACCGATACAGGCGGGTCCTGCCGTATCCCAGCGGCCTTATGCGGCTGCGTCGGTTTTCGCCCGACTCACGGACGCTACAATCAGACGGGCGTGATCCCCATTTCCCATACCCGCGATACGATCGGCCCGATGGCCCGATCGGTCGCCGACATCGCTCTGTTGGACAGCGTTTGTTCGGGCAGTCCGCTCGCAGCCTTCGAAAAGCCGATCGAGGAAATCAGGATCGGCGTACCCGCCGCTTATTTCTACGAGGGTCTGGATTTCGAGCTGGAAGCGGTGGTTGCCAAGGCCCTGGAGCGGTTTAGGGGCGAAGGGGTGCAGTTGATCGACGTCGATATCGAGAATATTCAAACTCTCAACGAGTCGGTCGCTTTCCCGATTGCCCTGTTCGAAGTCCTCAGGGAACTCAGCGCCTATCTCTATCGCCACGGCAATCCGATGTCGGTTCCAGAACTAGTGGATCAAGTCGCGGGTGCGGACGTTAAGGGTCTGCTCCGATCCCTGATGGGGGACAACGCGGTGCCGGCAGGTCTCTATCGCGAGGTCCTGACCAAAGGCCGCCCGGCATTGCAGCGAGCCTATGCCAGCTATTTCGAGGACAACCAGCTCGATGCGCTGGTGGTTCCAACAACACCGCTGCCGGCGCGTCCGATCGGCGATGACGAGACTGTTGATCTAAATGGCGAGCAAGTCTCGACATTCATGACCTATATCCGCAACACTGATCCGCCAAGCAACGCAGGCCTTCCCTGCCTTACCGTTCCCGCCGGACTGACGGCGAGCGGTCTGCCGGTTGGTGTGGAATTCGTCGGAACTGCAGGCGGCGATGCCACATTGTTCCATATCGGCGGATTGTTCGAAGCGATCACCGGCCCGCTGCCGGCGCCGGAGATCTGACAAGGCAGGATGCATCCATGAATGATCAGCCCGAAGCGTTTTATCTGGAACCGGAGACCGCCGCTATTCTTGAGGAAATGGCGGAGATAGACCTGCCTGACCGGGCTAGCCTGCCGGTGGAGGAAGCCCGTCTGCAAATGGAAGCGGGCAGCCTCGCCTGGAACGATCCCCTGCCAGACATGACTGACGTTCGGGATTTCGCCATTGACGGCCCCGCCGGCAGTATCCCGCTTCGCCTGCTGCGCCCGCCGGAAATTCGGAGTGACGGGGTCATTCTCTATTTTCATGGAGGCGGCTGGGTTCTGGGCTCGCTCGAAAGCCACCATCGCCTGATGCGCCTCTTGGCAATCGAGAGCGGTGCCGCGGTCATCGGGGTCGACTATCGCCTGGCACCTGAGCACCCTTTCCCAGGCCCGCTCGATGATTGTCTGGCCTCGGTCCGGTGGCTGCAGGCGGAGGCAGCCGATTTGAAGCTGGATCCTGACCGAATCGTTCTTGGCGGCGATTCCGCCGGTGCCAATCTGGCTCTTGCCTGCCTGCTCGCCATGCGCGACGCGGGTGAGGCGATGCCGGTCGGTGCTGCTCTTTTCTATGGTTGTTACTGGGCCAAGCTTGGAACCCGCTCTCACGAAAAATTCGGTAGCGGCGACTATCGGCTAAGCAGCAAGGAAATGGGATGGTTTTGGGATCAATATCTCGGGGCTCATGGCAAAGGCAATCCGCTCGCTGAACCCATGGAGGCCGATCTGGCGGGCCTGCCACCGCTCTTCTTGAACTACGGCACGGTGGATCCCCTTGCCGACGATACAAGGGAGATCGCCCAACGGCTCGATCAGGCAGGTGTCGTTCACGAGTGCATCGCTTGTCCGGGCCTGGTTCACGGCTTCCTGCAAATGACCAATCGGGTTCAAGCAGCCAAGGCCTCGATGGAAGATGCCGGGCGGGCCATTCGGGATATGCTCCGCTGACCAACTCGACTTTGAGCACTTTTCACTTCGATGTTGCCGGCTAATGTCGAAAACAGTTCTTGCCGGTCAGACGATCCGGCGGTCAACGACTGAGACGGCGATGTTGATGATGGCAGCTGGTGTTGTCGTCATTCCCGGTATCGATGCGATCGCCAAACATCTCTCAACAAGCCTGTCGCCTGGACAGATTGCGGCCAGCCGCTTTCTGTTCCAGCTGATTTTTCTGTTGCCGGTTGTCCTGATCACTGGCAGGCGCTTGTTCTCCCGACACTTCCTGTTGAACGCCTGCCGCGGCGCTCTGATTGGCAGTGCCACGTTGTTTTTCTTCTGGGGCCTGAAATATCTGCCGCTCGCCGATGCAATTGCGATTTTCTTTGTCGAGCCGCTGATCCTGACTTTGCTTTCGGCAATCTTCCTCGGTGAGCGTGTGGGATGGCGCCGGTTGTCGGCGATCATAATCGGCTTCATCGGTGCTCTTTTGGTTATCCGGCCGAGCTTTCAGACGATTGGCCTTCCAGCACTCCTGCCTCTTGCGGCGGCATGCTGCTTTGCGGTCTATCTAGCCCTTACCAGAACGGTCGCACAGACTGACGGCGTGTTGACCATGCAGGTCTGGGCGGGCGTCTTCGGCGGACTGACACTACTGATTGCCCTCGTTTTTGGCGAAGCCGCATCGGTTGATATCGTCGATCCCACCTGGCCCAGCCTTTATGAATGGCTGATGCTCGCATTACTCGGATTGATTGGAACATCCGGCCATCTCCTGATCGTTGGTGCGTTCAGCCGCGCATCACCAAGCATCCTGGCACCTTTCCAGTATCTGGAGATACTCGGGGCGACCCTGCTTGGTGTTCTCATCTTCGGAGAGTTCCCAGGCCTTGCGACCTGGTTCGGCATAGGCATTATCGTGGCATCAGGCCTTTATGTTTTTCATCGCGAACGCCGGCTCTCCAACGAGACCATCGCCAGGATCGATCAACCCTGACTCTTCTCGAACCAATGAAGCCGTCGATAAGCCTTCCACCCCGAAAAGGAACCAAGATGGACAAGAATGCTGTACCAACCGTGCAAACCGATAATGATAGGGTAAGAGTGACTGAATGGCACTTTGCCAAAGGTGCTGCTACCGGATTTCACCGCCATGAGTTTGACTATGTCGTGGTGCCGGGAACGACGGGCAGGCTCAAGATCGTTGACGGAAAAGGGAACGAAACCTTCTCCGATCTGACTGCCGGTCAGTCCTATTTCCGCAAGGCCGGCGTCGAACATGATGTGATTAATGACCATGACGGCGAGTTCGTGTTCGTTGAAATTGAGCTGAAAGTGTAAAAAAGACCATAGTGGGAGATGAAAAGCATATTCAACCTTAAGTTGATCTTGACGAAAAGCACTCACCTGAAAGAAGGTGTGCCAAGAGACTGATCATATTCCTGGGAGGCATCATGCCCACATCCAGGCTTTCTGCTCACGATCGACATACCGTTCTCGCCGATGACGACCCGGACATTTTCTTCTCTCACAGCCGACCAACGCCCTTGGTGCAACGAAGGAGCCCATCAGGAAGATCGACATTGGATCAGCACGTCGAGGCTGTCTGCCACTACGGAGGCATCATCGACCGGGTTGCTGCAGATTGCGGCTTGCTGCCGTCGGTCATTGCCGGGTTCGGTTCGCGCCAATCGGGCTGGGGCTTGGATCTTTCGCCGCTGGGCCCCTTCGGCAGCACGGACTTCGCGCCGCGGCATTACCGGACCGGCGAACGGCAAGGTGTTCTGCCTCCGGATGGTGATGGCTTTGCTCGCGGCCTCATGCAGTTGGATTATGACGAGCATGACATCGCCCGGGGAAGGGAATGGCAAGACCCGGAAGCCAATATCGTCGCAGCCTGCGATGCCATCGTTACCAACCGTGCTTATCTGCGTAAGCGCACGATGCTTCAAGGCTTCGGCCTCCTCCGCGCTGCGTTCGCCGCCTTCGACTGCGGTCTCGAACATGTATTACATGCAACGCGCCAGGGGCTCGATGTGGATGCCGTGACCACGAACCAGAACTTCGGCAGGGATGTCCTGGAGCGCGCTGATTTCTTTCAAGCCCATGGCTGGGATTGAGATCCATCGCTAACCATGCCCTGGAAAGCCTGCACGACCTGCCTTAAGGTTCAGCAATGCTTTTTGGGAGATACTGAATGTTCGGACGTCGCTCGCTTCTTCTGGCTTCAACGATGCTCGCCCTTACAGCCTGTAGCGGCCTTGGCGGTCTTTCCAGTGCTGATGTCGAAATACCGGATGTTTCCCTTGCCGGCATGAGCTTTGCGGAACCAGGACTATTCGAGCAGGTATTGACGGTGAAGCTACGCCTTAAGAATCCCAATGAGTTCGATATCCCCATCGAGGGCCTGGCCTTCGCGCTCGACGTCAATGGCGCCGCCTTTGCCGACGGATCGACCAAAGAGGACGTCACCATTCCAAGCCTTGGCGACGTCGTGCTGCCGGTCGCTGTCACCATTCCCACCACTGATTTGATCGAGCGCCTGGTCGCGATCGGAACAGGCCAGCGTCTCGACTACAAGCTGGCCGGCAAGGCTGAGATCGGCGGATGGTTTACAAAACCCGTACCCTTCACCAGAGAAGGCAAGCTGGCCTTGCCCGACCTGCCAGGGTTGACCGGCAAGGCACCCAGCAGTTAGCGGGGTTTCCCCTTCATCCAATTCCCCGCCATCGCAACCAGGATTGGAGATCTGCGGGCCAGCTCGCACGAAGCCAGCGGGACTCTTTGGGATCAGGCCTCGTACGAGACACCATTTCTGTGGGCGCAGGCAAGGATCGAATCGGCCCTTTCGGAGCAGTATCCCCAAAAATTAACTCTTCTGTTCCACACCCACCCGCCTGAAGGAAATTGCTTCGCCGATGTGATGTCGGGAAATCTGGTCGGCGCCGTCGAGGTCGGCGATGGTTCGGGCGACCCTGAGCACACGATGGTAGCCACGGGCGGTCAGATGCAAACGTTCGGTCGCCCGCAGCAGCAGCTCCCGTCCTTTGTCATCCACAGCCGCAATCTTGTCCAGCACCTGCCCTTCCGCTTCGGCGTTGGTGCGTATGTCTGCATGTTTCAGGTCCGAAAATCGCTCGGCCTGAACCTCGCGGGCAGTTGCCACCCTTTCCGCTACCGCAGCACGGGTTTCGCCGGCCGAGGGCTGGGTCATCTCCTCCGGTATGAGCGCTGGTACTTCGATGTGCAGATCGATCCGGTCGAGCATCGGTCCCGAGATTCTGTCCTGATAGTCTCGACCGCAACGAGGCGCCTTCGCGCAGGCAAGCAGAGGATTGTCCAGATAGCCGCAGCGGCAGGGATTCATCGCCGCGATCAACTGGAAGCGTGCCGGATAGGTCACATGGTGATTCGCCCGGGCGACCGTGATCACGCCGGCTTCCAGGGGCTGGCGAAGTGCCTCCAGAACCGGACGATTGAACTCCGGCAGTTCATCCAGAAACAACACGCCCTTATGGGCAAGCGACACTTCGCCAGGCCGTGCTTGCGTTCCACCGCCGACCATGGCCGCCGCCGAAGTGGCATGGTGGGGGCTTCGAAAGGGCCGGCGTTCGGTCAACCGGCCGTCCTCCAGCATCCCGGCCACACTCTGTACCATACTCACTTCGAGAATCTCGGCCGGATCGAGTGGCGGCAGAAGCCCGGGCAGGCGCGAGGCCAGCATCGATTTTCCGGAACCGGGCGGACCGACCATCAGCAGATTGTGGCCGCCGGCTGCTGCGATTTCGAGGGCGCGTTTTGCTGTTTCCTGCCCCTTAACGTCGGTCAGATCCGGATAGTCGGGTTCGCTATCTCGGGTGCGAGCTTCAGGCGGCGTCAGTATCTGCGCGCCGTTGAAATGATTGATCAGGGCCAGTAAATTCGGGGCAGCCAGAACTTCGACGTCGTTGCCCAGCCAGGCAGCCTCGCCACCGCAAACTTCGGGGCAGATCAGGCCCTGCCCCCGTGCAGCGGCGGCGACGGCCGCTGGCAGGACACCATTGACCGGCTGCAGTACGCCGTCCAGGGCAAGCTCGCCCAGAGCCAGATAGCCCTGAATGGCGTCGCCCGGCAATGCGCCCATGCCTACCAGTACCGCAAGCGCAATCGGGAGGTCGAAATGACTGCCTACTTTGGCCAAGTCGGCCGGCGCCAGATTGACGGTGATTCGCTTCGCCGGCAGGCCTAGACCCAGAGCCCCAAGGGCACTGCGCACCCGCTCCCTCGACTCGCCGACAGCTTTGTCCGGCAAACCGACAATCATGAAAGCCGGTAAGCCGGCGCTGATCTGCACTTGGACATCAACATCCTTGACGTCGATGCCGGAGAAAGCGACGGTGTGGCTGCGCGCGAGGTTAAGGGCGGAAGGCTTGTTGGATGTTAGCGCCATGGTAGAGCTTTGCTGCCTAGTTTTTCGTTTAATACTAAGATGGCCAGTCCAGACCATTGGCAGATCGGAATGTTTTCGTAAAGAGAGTTTTTCAATTAATGGTTGATTTAAACTCAAGGAACACCTCGCCGTGACCGCCTCCTCTATACTGACCAAGGCATTGCATCGCCTCGATCCCGAACGTGCCCATCGCACGGCCATTTTGGGATTGCGCCTCGGGCTGGTGGGGCATCAAGCGAAAACCGCCTGGCCGCGGCTCGCAATCTCGATCGCCGGCCTCTCGCTGCCCAACCCACTGGGTCTCGCAGCCGGGTTCGACAAGAATGCGGAAGCGCTCTCGGGACTTTCGCGCCTTGGCTTCGGATGGCTCGAAGTCGGCACGATCACACCGCTTCCTCAAAAGGGTAATCCGAAACCACGTATGTTTCGCTTGTCCGCAGACCGGGCCTTGATCAACCGCCTGGGCTTCAACAATCAAGGGCTTGAGGCGGCAAAACGCCGCCTTCGGCAAAGGAACCCCTCGTTTGGTATCATCGGTGCCAATATTGGTGCCAACAAGACATCGAAAGATCCCATTTCGGACTATGTCGAATGCCTTGCAGGCCTTTATGGCCTTGCTGATTATTTTACGATCAATGTCTCTTCGCCCAACACCCCCGGTCTCCGTGATCTGCAAGGGCGGCAGCATCTCACCAGCCTGCTGGAAAGGCTTCTGTCGCAACGTGCCGGCCTTGAAGGAAAGTCCGGAAAGAAACCGCTCTTCCTCAAGATCGCCCCGGATCTTGTCCCGGAAGATGAGAAGGATATTGCAGAAGTGGCAACGAGCCTCGGCGTTGATGCGCTGATCATCAGCAATACCACGTTGGATCGTCCGGCAGATCTTGCCGATTGCAGCCGCACCGAGACCGGCGGTCTCAGCGGCCGCCCTTTGTTTGAGCGTTCAACCAACCAGATCAGACGATTTCACCAACTCACCGGCGGCCGTCTCCCGCTAGTCGGTGTTGGCGGCATCGACAGCGGCGAGCGCGCTTATGCTAAGATCAGAGCCGGTGCTTCGGCTCTTCAACTCTATACCGGCTTCATTTACGGCGGCCCGCCCGTGATTCCAAAAATTCTGAACGACCTCAGCAAACGCCTTGAGCGGGATGGATTCAGCGATTTCGAAGCCGCTATCGGGTCCGATTCTGCAGCCGTCGCCGCTTGATACGATCGAGATCGCGTTTCCCGTTCAACAAAGTGATTGACGTCAACACCGCCGGCATTCTATCGTCCGGATCGTTGTGGTGATTTGGGCCGGCCGGCTTGCAGACCACGTTAAAGAAACTGCTAAAAGGTCGGGTTGCGCTGATGACGCCCTGGCCAGAGGCCGGGGTTTTTTGTTGGCGGGATTTCTCCGATGACCGATCACAGTCCACTCTCCGAAAGCGACGCCCGTCGCTGGCATGCACGCACAGCGGCACTCCACGGCGGCTGCAAACGCTCGCAGTTCGGCGAGAATGCAGAAGCACTTTTTCTAACCTCCGGCTTTCGCTATCAGCAGGCGGAAGATGCCGCGGATCGCTTTGCCGATCGCCAGGACGGCTACACCTATTCCAGGCTTGGCAATCCGACGGTCCGTTGCTTCGAGGAACGTCTTGCCCTGATCGAGGGCGCCGAAGAAGCGGCGGCGACGGCCACCGGCATGGCTGCGGTTCACGCCTCATTGATGAGTGCGCTAAAAGCCGGTGACCGGGTTGTTGCCGCGCGCTGTCTGTTCGGTTCCTGCAACTATGTCCTGACCGAGATCCTGCCGCGCTTCGGCATCGAAGTGGTGCTGGTCGACGGGCAGGACCTCAACCAATGGGAACAGGCACTCGGCAAGCCAACGGCACTGGTCTTTTTCGAGACACCGGGCAATCCGACGCTCGAGATCATCGACATCGAGGCGGTTGCAGCGCTCGCTCATCAAGCCGGCGCCAAGGTGATCGTGGACAATGTCTTCGCAACGCCCGTTCTGCAAAAACCCCTGGAACTCGGCGCCGATCTCATCGCTTATTCGGGCACCAAGCATATCGACGGCCAAGGCCGATGTCTGGGTGGGGCCATCCTCTCCACGGCAGCGCACAGAAAGGACGTTGTACAACCCTATCTAAAGCACACCGGCCCGGCACTCAGTCCCTTCAATGCATGGATTCTGCTAAAAGGCCTGGAAACGCTCGAGCTTCGCGTTCGCGAGCAATGCAGAACTGCCGAGCAAATAGCGGTGTTCCTGGAAAATCATGCCAACGTCGAAAGTGTCATTTATCCGGGTCTTTCTAGCCATCCGCAGCATGATCTCGCCAAGCGGCAAATGTCAGCCTATGGCAGTCTCGTCGCCTTTCGTGTCGGCGGTGATCAGAACCGGGCCTTCGATGTTCTGAACCGGCTCCGGTTGATTGCGATTTCGAACAATCTCGGCGATGCCAAATCCCTGATCACCCATCCAACCACCACCACCCATCAACGTCTTTCTCGTGGGGAACGTTACGAACTCGGCATTTCCGATGATCTGGTTCGTCTCTCGGTCGGTCTCGAAGCTGCCGAGGACCTCATGCAGGACCTGGATCTGGCTCTGAAATAGACTTGCGCCAGTCCTTTCTCCACCGGCCGCTAAATTCGACTAGGTAAACTGAAGGGGAATCGAGTGAGGGAGATAACTGTTGCCGTAGCAGTCCTAAAGTGCAGCTGCTGCACCGATAAGGCCGGTATCGGTGCGAAGCACGCGAAAAACTGGAATGGCGGCGAGATAGCTTTCGAAACGCCCTTTGTCGAGAAAAGCGCGCAACACGCGATCGGCATCAAACCAAGAGCCGAGATGGGCAATCATCCCGCCTGTTAGATAAACGCCACCTCGCGCCCCGTAGCTCAAAGCAAGATCGCCGGCGGCAGCGCCGAGGAGAGAACAAAACCGTTGGAGAGCATCGATGCAGATCGGGCAGCTCTCTTTTTCGGCACGGGCAATCACTTCCGAAGGGCTAGCGATAGGAAGGTGTTGACCCTGAAGCTCTGAAAGGGCTTGCGCATAGTTTACCAGCCCCGGCCCCGACAGCAGACGCTCATTGGACACATGGCCAAACCGCTTCTGTAGTCGCTGCAGCACGCCTATTTCGACCTCATCCTTCGGCGCAAAGGCGACATGGCCGCCTTCGGTCGGGATTGGATGGGTGATCCCGCTTACCTTGATCAACCCTGCAACCCCGAGCCCCGTGCCAGGACCAATCACCGCAATCGCCCGATCCGAAAGAGCCTCGCCGCCGCCGATCTTTTCCACGTCATGCTGGTCCAGCTTTATCGTTGCCAAGGCCTGCGCCACGAAATCATTGATTGCAATAAGCTTTTCGACTCCCAGTGAGGCCTTGACTTCCCGTAGCGAAAAGGCCCAAGGACAGTTGGTCAGCGCAATGTGATCCGACTCCACCGGTCCCGCAACCACGAGGACTGCACCATGAATTCTACGCCCATCAAGATAGGCCTTTGCGGCATCGACAATACCAGGAAAATCCTTTGTTCTCAGCGACTTTTCATCGATCAACCGACCATCGTCGTTGACCAGTGCAAAGCGTGCATTGGTGCCGCCAATATCACTGACGAGGCGTTGCAGAGAGACGATCGAGCTACCCTCCCATCAACAAAGACATCCTCCTGCGATGCAGCCCGGCAGATCACAAAAGAAGATACTGAATTCAAAAGGGGGTATGAACCAGCCTGTCGTCAGGATCAACCGTCTGATCTTCAGCGTTTTGGCGTCCCATTGCCCAAATTCAGTGGTTTTTTGCGTTGTCAAATGCGTAAAATTCGGCTTAACGGTTTATTGATGAAATGTTTGTTAGTATAGTGCTAGTGTTGCTGCAAAGTTTAACACAGGGCGTCATCGTGAATAAATTGTCGTGATGGCTGTAGTAACGGAGTCATCTGGGATCGAACGCAAGCTTAGCGAGTTGCGTGCTGCCCATCGAGCACTCGATTCTCGGATCGAGCAGCTGGTTCAGGACAACTTCCCGGACCAGATTGAGATGCAGCGGCTGAAGAAGCAAAAGCTCGCCCTTAAGGATGTTATCGTACGGCTGGAGAGCCACCTCCTGCCGGATATTATTGCTTGACCACCCTTCTGGAACTGCTGTTCACGTTGGAAGCTTCCGCGGCTGGGTGTTGCCATTTTAGAAATCTACGGCCGTAGAATTATCTCATCAAAGCTGATAGCGGAACTGAGCGAGCCAGGCATGGTGATGCTGCGGCCTGGCATCGTCACGTTTCCCTCACGCTCCGATCCGTTCCAAGGCAATCATTTTCGTAGCGAAATGATCAGCGACATAGCCTAGAGCGTTTCCGATTGAAGTTTGCGCGGTGCAAGCCCTCTTCCCCGCCCAACCACACCAACGTACCGACCATATCGGATGATTGGGCGGGGAAGAGGGCTGGATCGGCTTGTCCCGGAAATGCGGCTTGGCTCTAATATTGCTTCAGCCTGATCCTTCGGAAGGTCGAGGAATTGCCGGCCAATTATTGTAATAGAGGCTAGCTAAGAGACGGTGCGGGGCTCGGAAAAAAGGTTGATTCTCTGTTTGTTGCAGCGATCCACCGCGAGATTTTCTATGACCGATGTATGATTGACCAATATGGCAACGTGCTGATTATCATCGTTCAGACACGGCAGAACGAGAGGATGGCCAGACTTGGACAATGATCGCGAACAGGCTCGGCAGCTATGGCGCCCTCACCTCTTATCAGGAGCGAGCTGTCGACCTGCAGGATACGATACCTTCGTTCAGCCCTCGTCGGGACGGCAATTACCAGGGCCAAGCACCACAACGTCGCCCCGCTATGTAGGGAATTAAAAGGGACAGAATACTAGCTCAGCAGCAAATTCATCACACCGAAGAGCAGGACCCAAAGGGCGCCCGAGGAGGCCACGATGAACATGGTTGCTTCGGGAAGAGAAAGACGCAGGTCAGACTCGTCAACCGACACGGTCGGCGCTTCGTCGAGAATTCCTTGCTGTGAACCGGCCATCGATGATTCTCCATTTAGGTCATCGTCATTATGGCCAGGCAATCTTAAAACAGTGTTAATACGCCAGAAGATAACCCTCGTATCATGCCTCATGGCTCAGCGCCCGTCATGGTGCGGCGGAGAGCCATGATCTGGTCGCCGGGATCGAGAATCACATCGGCCATGGTGAGGGAAGTGCCGGCTGCAACCGGCCGGGCCAATTCGATATTCTGGGCAAGGCCAATCGGCAGGTAGTCACCGGCAATCGACCGGCTTGCCGGCATCAGCTTGCCCCAAACACACGCTCCCCCTTCACCGTCGAGCACGTCACCAGCCTCCATGTCCCGCTTGGCGGTGGCGATGACGTCGGCCTTGAAGCCGTCGGGACATCCGGTGGGTTCGTTGCGCAGGGCCGCCGAAGCAACGCTGATACCGAGCTCCAGGCCGATCATATGGATCGGGCGGTAAATGGTCGTATAGTGTCCGCTTGGGTCCACCGTGAAGCCATATTGGCCAAAGCAGGCACGTGCATAGTCGGTTGGTGCCTTGAAGACGATATAGACGCCAAAGCGGAGGTCCCGGGGAACAGGGCGGCCATCCCGCTCCAGGTCGGTGATCACTTCGACTGTGCCTTCCTGCTCAAGATGGCCACCCACGCTGGCTGGACGCAAGACATAAGGCAGATCATCGATACCGCAGGGGGGGAAGCTCAGGCCGTTGGTCGGAACCTCCAGGTCACAGGCATTGGCAACTGCTGCCATCTCGATGCCGGACTTGGTGCCATCCACGAAGCTGTTGAACATCTTGGCGTTCATACCGGCTTCTTCGGCCTCTTCGGCGGTGAAGCCGTGATGCCCCCAGACGGTTGCCGGCGTCGACTGATGCATGATCGGCAGATAGCGCGTTCCTTTGCCGGCGCAGACGACCGGAAAGCCGCAGGCCCTGGCCCAGTCGACCATTTCGCAGATCAAGGCTGGCTGATCACCATAGGCGAGGCTGTAGACCAGACCGGCCTTTGCAGCCCGCTCGGCCAGCAGCGGACCAACCAGCACATCCGCCTCGACATTGACCATGATGAGATGGCGGCCATGTTCGATGCCGAGAAGGGCATGGCGCACACCGGCGCCGGGATCACCGGTCGCCTCGATAAGAACCTCGAGTCCAGGCGTACGGATCAGGGCCGATGCGTCGTCGGTGATATGGGTCCCGCCGCTGGCGGCGGCCGCTTCCAAAGAAGGCGCATCAATCTGGGCCGTCGGCCAGCCCAGCCGGCGCATCGAGGTCTTGGCGCGGTCGACGTCGAGATCGGCAACACCTTGGATATGCAGACCTGGCGTCAAGCGCGCCTGGGCCAGAAACATCGAGCCGAACTTGCCAGCGCCAATCAGCCCCACCCTGACGGGTTCTCCCTGTTCCGCACGGCGTGCCAGCATGCGATGTAAGTTCATGTCATGTTCCCCTTGGGAGCGATGCACTCTTCTACCTGGGCCTTTCACTCCTCCCTGTTGATATAGACCTCGCGTGAGACGCGCAAAGCCCACGAGGCCAAGAAAGATGAGGCCGCGTACAGGGCTACCTCATGGAGTGTTTGACTTTCGCATGTTTTTCCGGGGTTAAAGCCAGTCATTCTACGATGGATGGGTAACGAGCTAATGTTATTAATTCTATCATGGATTGAAATTAAGAGCGTTGGCTCTTTCATTGGTGGGATAATTGAAATGCGCCACCGGACGATGTGCCATGGTCCTGGCGATTTCTTGGATCCACATGATCTTGCTGATCAATCACCCGGAGCCCGGGTGATTGAACCGGACCACGAGTGCATCGGTGCCTGCAAAGAATTGGCGGAGGCGATAACCAGGTATGCCGACTCCCTGCTCTTTGCTGCTGCCAGCTTGCAGGTTTTGCCCTAGCGTTTCCGGGATGGTTAAGGACGCTCAAGATTGCCGGTCCGACATCATCGGGAGAGGATTGGAACAGGCCAAAACCTAATTTGGTTGGTCTCGCAGGGGAACGTCGATGGAGATCTACCTATCCTTGAGCCAGACACTGTCACTGGCTATGGACCAGCTTACGTTAGGCTACGGCATGTTTGGTGACCATGTCGTCTGGCTTTGGGCCATGCTTCCCATCTGGGGCATCGCGACCTGCCTGATCCTGATCAAGATGGACAATGAAGAAGAAGAGCAGAACCGGATCTATGTCGCCAGAGCCGAGCAAAACCTGCCCCGGCTGCAGGAGTTGACCAAGCAGCGATCGACCGAAATTCTGGAAGTCCGGCCGTTGAAGAGGGATAATCGATAAAAAGATGGCCGGAACATCAGCCCGGCCAATTCCATCAATGCTGGAACAGCGGTTTTAAGGGACTCTACGCCCAATCGTCTGAAACAGGACGATTGGGCGCATGACCGGGATCACGTCCTATCAGTGCCAATGCTCATGGAAGTCGAAATCCCTGACGGCCCCATCACTGAATCGGACCGCTTCGACCGACGAGCCTGAGTAATGCCCTTCCACGGTCACGTTCGTGCCGCCATCACGGCTGGTGATGACCATGTCATCGCCCACCCGCTCCATGCGATAGTCACTGCGGCAACCATCAAGCTTGATGGTATCGCGACCGCGGCTGTCGGAAATGATATTGTCGCTGCCATCGGCGATGATATAGGTATCATTGCCCCGGCCACCATTCAGGTGGTTATGGCCTGACCCTCCATGGAGCCGGTCATTGCCTCGGCCTCCGTAGAGG
This sequence comes from Geminicoccaceae bacterium, assembly GCA_965204405.1. Lineage (GTDB taxonomy): Bacteria > Pseudomonadota > Alphaproteobacteria > Geminicoccales > Geminicoccaceae > JANQPX01. The sequence continues at coordinate 907,831 of CBDBEN010000003.1, read as the reverse complement.
TCGTCATCACCTCGGCCACCATACATGCGGTCGTTGCCACGGCCGCCATGCATGTGATCGTCGCCACGGCCACCGCGCATACGGTCGCTACCTCGGCCACCATCCATGTAGTCATCACCACAGCCACCGCGCATACGGTCACGGCCCCGGCCGCCATCCATGTCGTCGTCGCCGCAGCCACCATTCATCCGATCACTGCCACGGCCGCCATGCATGTGATCGTCGCCGCAGCCACCGCGCATACGATCACTGCCGCGACCGCCATACATGTGATCGTCGCCGCGACCACCATGCATCCGATCACTGCCACGACCGCCATGCATGTGATCGTCGCCGCAACCACCGTGCATACGATCGCTGCCACGACCGCCATGCATATGGTCATGACCGCTATGCCCCTTAGCGCCATGGCAGCCGCCTTGCTGGCCACAGTCCTGAACGAGCTGGGTCAGCATATTCTTGATATCGCCAAGCAAGCTCGCAGCTTGATGGGGACCGCCCGGGTGCTTTCCGCCGCCGAGCAGCTTCGAGACAAGCCCATGCAGCCCGCCATTGCCACCAAGCAGATTGCCGAACATTTTATCCATGCCCTTTTTGGCAGCGCCTCCGAAAATTGAACTGGCGGCAACGCCTAATGCAGCAGCAAACATATCTATCTTCCCTCCTAAGGATTGAACGAATAGGCCATGCTCATCGGACATGTCTGGACGATTGACGAGCATTGTTTTTTCCGAGGCACGCCGCCATTCAAATCGGAGGCCGGCCTCGACGCCATCATGCGGCCGAGATGACTTGTCGCCGCTCAAATGAGCAAGATGGCGCTATCACCTCGAACCTGCTTTTACAGCCGACCCCAATCAGTCCATAAAAGTCATCTTAATAAATCATGAATTCAAAGAAAAATCAATTGAAATTTTATGTCATTGGTCAATTAAAATCGATATCTTCTCAGTAATAATACATAGTTTCAATTTACCGGTGACATCTAATACTAGAATGTCACGCAATAGATTAAATACATACTTGAGGTTCATCACGATCACGGTCTAGTGCCTCGAGGCTGGTGGCCCGGTTCAATCATCAGCGTCCCAAGTCATTGCTCGCTGAGACGACCAGGTTCCCAGCAATGCTATTCTCGTGCCCCGATCGGATGGAGGGCATGTGAACGAAGCGAGCCACCGTCAATCAGGTCGGCTCGGCCCTGGCTATACCATCCGTCCTGGACACCAACCTGTTCCATCCCGCTCCGGGAGCGATCGTCTTCACCAAATGCTAAACTTTCCCTGAAAAGCGCCTTTTCCTGTGCATGGAATCCCGGGCATGCGCCCGTCATGAAGAAGACTGAGACCCAAACTGATGAGATCCCATGGGCCATATGCTTTTTGCCCCACGGAAATATAAAGAATGGATGCTCCAGCGGGACGACCATGTCGGTTGATTGGCCCAAGGAAGAAACCGGTCAAAACCTGGCTCGATCAGTATCAGTCGTCGGTTTCGCGCAGCTCGGGAGGAGGGAGGGTTCCGCTGACAATGCCGCCGAACAGATCGCGCAGCAGGCCCGGTGCGAGGATGGACAGAGGATTGACGAAAACTGAAGGGTTACTTCTCGGCCCATCGATCTGATAGGTGGCTGCAAAAGCGCCTCGCCCGTCACTGCCGGTCAGGATGCGGCCGATGACCGGAACCTGCCCCAAGAGTCTGTTCAGGCTGTAGACCGGAATGATGGTACCGGCGAGATCGAGGGCATCGCTTCGAAAATCGATGGTTCCCATCGTGGTCAGGCCAAGCTGTGAGCCACGCAGCAATCCGTCGGTCAAGGTGAGTTTTTGATTCTCCATTGTGAACGGCAGAATCAGATTATCGACCTGGATGCCCTCCCCCTCCAGCAGATTGCCGATGCCGGTCAGCGAAGCGACGGTCAGAAGCCGTGCCAGCAGCGGTGCACCGGCGAGAGTAAAGCCATTTATCTCCAACCGGCCTTCAGCCGTGATTGGATCCTGCGATGCTAGGATGGCGGAGAGGTGGAAGTCGCCGCCTTCGACTTGCTGGCCAAGATCAAACGCCCTGATAAACGCCCCGGCATCATCGCTCCTGAGATCGAGACGACGGCCGTTCTCGTCTGGGGCAAGCTCCAGCGTGATCCTATCGCCACCAGCGAGGATGCCCTCGAAGCTTACCGAGCGCCACTCGTTGTCACGATGGAAGACATCGGCCTGCACGTCCCGAAGCTCAAGGCCCTTATAAATGAAGTGATCAGCTCGCACGGCAAGCCGCAGGCGTCCGGGATCCAAGCCGGTGTCCTGGTTTTCGTCAGGGGCGAGTAGGTTTTCCAAGTCAAGCGCCCCCGCCTCGATGGCGATATCGAGACCGCCTTTTCCGTCACGTTGCATGGTTAGCGCGCCACGGCTGGTCCCGATCTCAAGGTCGTCGAGCGTAAGCGTTCCGATGCTGTAGTCCGCCAGTGACAGATCCAGCCTTCCAATAGCCCGAAGGCCTTCTGCGGCAAGCTCGAATTGCTTGATCTCGATCGCCCCTTCATCCGGTACGACAATCGATGCCAGCAGATTTCCTTCCAGGCCGAGCGGCTTCTTCCAGGATAGCCCAGGCAGAGTGATTGCGAGATCGCTCAGATCGGCGTCCAGGTCGACCCATAGATTGTCGCTGGTCTCGGTCAGTACGGCTTCGAAAGACAGCGCTCCGTCAATGCCATCCGGAAGCTTGAAGAAGCTGTCGAGCGTCGCCGGTGAAAGCTCGCCCTCAAGAGATATTCGGCGTTTGGTGGCTCCATCGTCCAGGGGTTCCTCGATATCGAGGGTCAGCGGTAAATCGCCGATGTCGGCAGTGCCTTCGAGGGTCACCGCCGACGTATCGACGACAAGCTGGAAAAGGCCGTTTCGCAACCGGCTGTCAGCACCCAACCTGGGCAAGCCATCTATGGCAACATCGCCAAGCGCTGCCTCTGCGAGAACCTCGACTTCCTCATCAGTCACTTCGTTGTAGATGGGCATGCGCACCTCGAGCTTGGCGCTAAACACACCAGCTGTTTGTTCGGGCGCGATCTCCATCTCCTTGGCGACATCCAGGGGAGGATGGTCCAAAACCGAGAGGGCCCGGTCGATCGGGCCACTGATGTCGGCCAGAACCTCGAGCGGGGTTTCGTATTTTCCAGGCTTGCCGAGCCCGGAAATCGAGACCGTTCCACCGTCCAGACGAACGCCGCCGTTCTCACCTTCCGTAACATCGAAAAACAGACTATCGGCGTTGAAGGTCGCCGTGCCCGAGCCCTTTGTCAGAGCCGGCATGGTATCGACATAACGAACGCTCAATCCTTGGAAAGCGAACGTGCCTTTGATCGCATCTTCTCTAAGCAGCGATTGGCCGAAGTCCTCGGCACGAAGATCGAGCCGGGCTTCGGCATGAGGAACAAGGCCTGTCCTGATGTTGTCGACCACCCAGCCGCGAGCATCCGCTCCGAGGTCAGGAGGCCAGAAGGTCGGAAGATCCTCCGCTCGAACGTTGGTCGCCACGGCCTCCAGATCGATGGCCGGATCGTCATCCTGCCAGGACACCCGGCCCTTTGCCTTGATTTCAGCCCCATGGCTCACAAGGTGGAATTGTTCGATATCGGCACGATCGAAGCTCGGCGCGATCACCCCTTGGAACTCGCCGAGCGATATGTCGAGCGGATTGGCGAGATGGTCAGGCAGATCCAACACACCATCGGTCATCCGCAGATCGGCTTTTATGGGCGATAAAGTACCGTCGAGGTCCAGTTCGGTCGCGATCGACGCCTCGATCGGCGATCGGACTTTTTTGAATTCGGGGCGCAGCCAGTCGGAACCGCCACTCCAGCTCTCAGCCAGATCGCCAACAACGAGATTTGTCGCTTTGATATCCAGATGGACGCGCTTGGCATGGACGTCGGCACGGCCGAGGAACTGGATGGAGGCGCGCCCTTCCTGTTGCAGGAGGTCGGCCTTCAGCCAGCCACTGACCTTGTCGTCCCATCGGTTCAGCACGAGATCCGCCGCCTCGGCCGTCAATAGGTCGGCGCGCGCGCGATCACGGTAGACGACACGGCCGCCGCTGATCTGCAGACGTTTTAGGAAAGCGATACGATCGTCGGACTCCGGTGCCAGCACGACATGGCGCAGAAAGGCGGCGATGTCTGCGTCGGACGACGTTTGCTGATCATCGGCATCACTGGAATAGAGGCCGATACTTCCATCCTCGCTGCGTGTCAGATGAAGAGATGGCGCACGCGCCTCGACATGGGATGCAGCAATCAAGCCATGCTTCAGGAACGCCTCGACGCTGAGCGTCAGCTTGACCTCCGGAAAGGTGAGAAAGACTGGCTCGCCCGGGCTGCGGAAACTCACGGCAAGGCCAACGAGCTCGATCGTTCGGTGATTTTCGGCCAGGCGCAGTTCGGTTCGCCCAACCGTGACGTCCAGATCGGTATTGCCTGGGATCAGTGCTTCTTCGATTCTGGGTTTTATCCAGTCGAGTGCAATTGGTCCCGTGCTCAATCGGCCAAGAAAGATACCGACTGCCAGACCGAGGGCGATGACGGCCCAGACCAGCCCCTGAAGCAGATAGCGCGCGAACGTCATCAGGCCGCCAATCCTGCCTCATTGCGTCGCGGCCGATCCGATATCATCCCTTGTTCACCTTGGTTGAGCATGATCTTTTGCACCCAGTCCAACGCCCGGCCATCAAGGCGGAAGGAGACCGTGAGAAACGATGCGGTCGGTAAGAATCCAGATCATCGCAGCAGCAGACTAACAAAAAAAATCAAAAATGACCTACCATGCCCAACCTTCCAGCGGGCTCCTATGGAAGGCTGCGAGACGTAATCATAACGCAAAACCCATTTGATTTTGCCTTCGCCTCTAAATTGGGGACCGATCAGCGGGACATCATGACGGAAATCCAACCGCATCGTGGGAAGAATCGAGGTTTCCTGCACCATGCGGGATCGATGTGCGGTTTCCTGATTGACAAGCTTGATGCCAAAAACGACCACTCATAGTGGCCAGCAACGGAGACCGTCAACTCACCACCCGGCCATCGCGGGCTGAATCGAGTTTAGCGGCCACTCTTTCTTCGGGACAGTACCAAACATGGCAACGCCGACAGCGATCGAACAATTCCGGGCGGGCTGGGCGGAAGAGGCAGCACGCCTCGTTCAGCTAAGCTGGCCGATCATTCTCACCAATATCGGCGGCGTGGTCATTCAAACCACCGATGTCGTGATGATCGGCTGGCTCGGTGCCGAAGAGCTGGCGGCCTCGGCGCTCGCGGCCAATGTTCGTTTCGTCCTGCTCCTGTTCTCGATCGGCATCATTGCCGCCATCTCTCCGATGATGGCACAGGCCCTGGGCCGGCGCCGTATCAATGTTCGTGAGGTCAGGCGAACAGTACGCCAGGGGCTTTGGGTCGCCATTATCGTCGGCCTGCCGGCTTCATTCCTAATCTGGCGGATCGACCTCATCCTTAGCATCCTTGGTCAGGACCCGGCCCTGATCGCGCTCGCCGAGCCCTATGCGCACGCCGCGGTCTTCGGTTTCCTTCCTGGATTGTTATTCGTAACGCTAAGGAACTTCATCGCCGCCCTGGAAAGGCCGGCTGCCGCTATGGTGGTGAGCCTCATCGGGATTCTGTTCAACGCTCTAGCTGACTATGCGCTGATCTTCGGCAAATTCGGGATGCCCGAACTCGGCCTACTCGGTGCCGGGATCGCAACGGCCCTGACCGAAGGGTTTTTGCTGATCAGCCTGCTCGGCTACATCCTGCTTGATCGGCAATTTCGCCGCTACAGCCTTCTCGGCCGCTTTTGGCGATCCGATTGGCAACGCTTCGCCGAAATCTGGCGCTTGGGCTTGCCCATCGCCATCACGCTGGTCATGGAGATCGGGCTGTTCTCGTCGGCAGGCTTTCTAATGGGCTGGATTGGCACTGCCGAACTCGCCGCCCATCAAATTGCGCTTCAATGCGCCGCAGTGACCTTCATGGTACCGCTTGGGCTGAGCCAGGCGGCGACGATCCGCGTCGGCCTGGCTGTAGGGCGGGAGAACCCTTCCGCCGTCTACCGAGCTGGCATGACCGCCATCGTCCTGGGCATGTTGTTCATGGCCGTCATGGCGGCAATCATGCTGAGCTGGCCGGAAGCGATCGTCGCCCTCTTTCTGGACGAAACCGGAAACGCCCATCTCGAGGTTGCCGGCTTTGCCGTGACGTTCCTGATGATGGCCGCGTTGTTCCAGGTGTTCGATGCCGGCCAGGTGGTCGGGATAGGCTGCCTTCGCGGTTTGAAGGACACTCGGACTCCGATGCTCTATGCCATCATCTCCTATTGGTTCATCGGATTGAGCTGCAGCGCCGGGCTCGCCTTCGGACTGGATTTGGGCGGCGTCGGCATCTGGACCGGCCTTATCATCGCGCTTGCAGTCGCAGCGGCACTGCTGATCGTCCGGTTCATCCGCCAGCACGCACAGCTCATGAGCGGTGCGGGGAGGGCGGGCGCTATGGCCTAGTGGTCACACCACTAGATATGCTGACCGCCATTGATGTGGATTTCGGTGCCATTGACATAGGATGACGCGTCGCTGCAGAGGAAATGCACGACTTCGGCAACCTCTTCCGGACTGCCCATGCGCTTCATCGGCACCTGGCGCTGAACGATTTCGTCGGTGCCAGGCGACAGGATCGAGGTTTCGATCTCTCCTGGCGCCACCGAATTGACCCGCACATTGCTGTCGCCGAGGTCATAGGCCAGCTCGCGGGTCAGGGCGGAAAGGGCAGCTTTCGAAGTTGCGTAGGCGGCACCGGCAAAGGGATGGATCCGAAATCCGGCGATCGAGGACACATTGACAATAGCCCCCTTCACCGCCTTGATCCGGTCCAGCAGGCCGTTGGTCAGCAGCATCGGCGCGATCATGTTGACCATCATGACCTGATGCATGACCTCGGCCGAGGTTTCGGACGCGCCCAATCGTGCACCATCTTTTCCCTTGGGTGAGATCCCGGCATTGTTGACCAGCGCGTTCAGGCCGCGATCACCGAGCAGGTCCTTCAGACGCCCGATGCTGTCCTTGACCGCGGCCTCGTCGGAAAGGTCGGTTTCGATATGCCTGACGATGCCTTCCGCCCAGGGGCAGACCGTGGAGAACGGCGTGCGCGCGAGCGTCAGAACTTCCCAGCCATTTTCATGGAACGTCTTGACGATCGCATGGCCGATCCCCCGGCTCGCCCCGGTGACGGCAACGATCCGTTTGCGTTCGACCGCTCCGGCGGCGGTATGATCAACCGGACACCCACTTACATCCTGCGTCATGGCTCGCTCCTTTGGCTGCGACGATCAACGGGCCGCCCAGCAAACGTTTGACATGAGCGCTCTATTCGGCCAGGCGGAAGGAAATGCCGAACCGCGCACGGCACCTGCCGTGGCTCGCCGGAAAGATCAGGATACAGGTGTCCGACTATCAAGCTCAGGAGACCTGGCTGGTGACAATAGACGGAGGCTTCATCACTTCAACAAGCCTTTTAGGAGATTGCCTGCCGGCGAGTCCTTCGCGTCCTCGTCGGGATTGACCAGATCTTCCAGCAGGTTCTTGGCGTCATCCTTATCAATCGATTTTAGCTGGTCCTTGATGTCATCGCCCGAAACACCAAGCCCTTCGACCTGCTCCTTAAGCTGCTTTTCCAGAGCTTTGGGGTCTTTGATCGCCTGGTTGATCACGCCGCTGAGATCGGGCTGATAACTCAGATCATCAAAGGGCCCGGTGACGGTGACAGGAACGAGCAGCCCGGATACGTCCGCCTCGCTTCCCTGCCCTTCCAACGTGGCTGCAGCCTTCGGGTCGATCCGATAGTCAACCTGCCTCGCTGGCAAATCGACGGTTCCCGAGCCTGCAACACGAAGCGTCGGCGCCTGCAGGCTGAGGTCCTGGTTGGACAGGATGCCATTTTGAATGGTGAAGCTGCCGGAGAGCTCGGCAAAGTCGGTTTTGCGCGTTTCATTAGCTTCGGCGCTGAGAAAAGCCGTCGCAGCGTTTCTGACCATGGCCGCGATATTGATCCCGGAAATCGCCCCGTCCGCAAACACCACCCGGCCATCGCCATTCAGGTTCTTGACCAGCTCACGTTCGGTCCCGCCCGTGGTGGTCAGGCTGAACTCGGCCGTCGCCGTCCCCTCCAGCTTGTCGAATTCGGCAGCATCGGTGAGAAACGGCAGGGCCTGAAGGCCCTTGAGTGAAAATTTCTCCTCGATCGTCGGACGGCCATCGGCGACTTTCAGGATTAACGATCCATTGCCGCTGCCCTCGTAGAGCCCGAACTCCTTCAGATCAGCGGTCAGAACGTTGTTGGCCATTGCAAGAGCAAGCACCGTGCGGTCGAGCTTGATGTCCTGAACCTTGAGGGAGGCGAGCGTCAGCTCGAAGGTCAGATCCACGCCGTCCAGAGGCGGAAGCTCGATCGGCTCGTCGGACCAATCAGTGCTGGCGGCGGGTGCTGTTTCAGCACCGTCATCGCCTGCAGGCTGGGCTGCCGTATCGCCTTGGCCTTCGCCTCCCTCGGCGGGTGCGGGCATGTATGGCGCTAGGTCAACAGCGCCGAGGTCGAGCCGCCCGCCGATTTTGGGAACAGCACCGCCAAGATCGGCAGTCACTTCACCTTTACCCTGAATTTCATCCAGGCTGATGGTGGCATCGGTGAACGCAACCCGCTCCGCCGATCCATTCAACTTTCCTGCAATGGTCAGCGATTCTAAGCCCTCGCCTGCGAGGTCGAGCGGCTCAGCGAGCCAGGTGGCAAGTTTCCTGATCGAGGACACGGAAAGATCGATATCGCCCGCCGCACTTGGCGAGCCCTGGTTGCTGAGATCACCGGCAAAACCAAGCTGAAGAAGGGCTGATTTGACGCCAAGCTTGATTGGTGAACGATCTCCCTGCAGAACCGCATTCGGATTGTCGAGGCCAAGGTCCAGCTCGATGGTCTCGCCCTTATAGTCGAGCGATCCCAGCATCTCGAGCGGGCTCTTGAGGTCCTCAAGCCCGAGCTTCATGTTGATCGCCTCGATTTTCTCTTCGGTCCGTGCGGCATGATCCACAAAGGTCAGGCTGCCGTTTTCCAAGCGGATGTCGCCAAGCTTCAGTTCGCTGATCGGCAGGCTGTCCGAACCGCCGCTGCTGTCACCCTCACTGCTCGTGGTCTCTTCGGCTGCAGCACTATCGCCTTCCAGTTCCCAATTGGGCCGGCCTTCGGCGTCCACCTCCAGATGAATCTTCGGCTTGAGCAGGACGAACTCGCTGACTTCGACAGCGCCCGAGAGAAGCGGCAGGATTTTCAAGCCCATCTTCAGCTTGTCGAGCGAAACCATATCGGCCACGTCACTGCCTGGGGCATTGGCAAAGTGAACGTCGCTCATTTCGACGGCGACATTAGGAATGACCGAGAGGCTGAGGTCGCCATCGACGGTCAGTTTCCGGCCGGTAGCGCTCTCCACCTGCGCGGTGAGTTCCGATTTGATGGTCTCGGTCGGTACCAGGAAGGGAACGGCGACAATCGCGCCGACAACCAAGATCACGAGGATAGCTAGTAGGAGAAAAAACTTTTTCATGCCCTGTCTCGCCGGCTGAAAACTGGGCCCACGGACGGCCGGGCCCGGTTTCCGATGTGAAGGAGATGCTTATTGATTAGGTTTCGAGCAACCGTGATGTCAACGTGGCTTGCCGAAGACGCGTTTCAAGAGCTCTGTGCTCCGTTTCAACGGATCCTCGCGGATCGCTGCTTCCTCGACTGCAAGATAGGTAAAAAGCCCATCCATGGCACCGTTAAGCACATGGTTGGTGAGGTCTGTTTTGAGATCGGGCAGGAAGGGTGCTGCCTGGGCACGATCGATGATCAAATCATAGGCCTGAACGGCGCCGGCATCCGCAAGCGCCTGGTCGATGATGGGCCGCATCGCCCCATTCAGTGATGTCCGCGTGGTGCGATCGAGATATTGGGTCGCGGCATCGTTCGGGCCCTGGTAGATGGCGTTGACATCCTCGAAGGTCAGGCTGGTGATCGCCTGCCAGAAGATATCTTTCGCGACCGGTGTCGCCTGCTCGGCGGCACGATTGACGCGGAGTTCGAGATCATCGATCAGGCCTGATGCTCCGATCAGGCGCAAGGAAGACTGCGCCTGGGCAAGGACACTAGGTAAGGGAATGTGGATTTTGGGATCGGCGTTGAACCCATCTTCGCGACCAAGCGACGTCACAACCCGGTCCGTGCCGACCTTCAGGGCTTCCTTGAGCCCTGCGGCGATCTCGCTGCTGCCGAGCGCTGCGCCATTTCCGGCCAGTACACCTTGAAGAACCTGGCCGGCACTGCCGACCCAGGCACCATTACCGTCGCCTTCGGCGCAGCCGACAAGGGGCGCCATCGCTGTAAGAGAGAAAACGAGCCGTCGGGCCAATTTCGATAAGGGCATGTCTGGGAATCCGAACAAAGACGTTGGTTCCGCCTGCTCGTCAGGCCGTCAAAAAAACGCCACTGACGAGCAAGGCTGAACCTCAAGAACAGATTTGAGTTAGCAAACGTTGGTTCTAGCTAGAAAAAATCAGCTTTCGAAAGTGATTTCGACGCGGCGATTCTCATCCAGGTTTTCTTTGCCGGTGGTTTCCCCCCAGGAGTCGACCGTAATCGACGCAGCGGGAACACCTTGCTGAATGAGCGCCTTGGCGACCTCTCTTGCCCGTTCATCAGCAAGCTTCTTGTTGTCGGCGGCAATGCCGTGGCGATCAGTATAGCCGACGATGAGAATACGCGATGGCTGCAGAAGTTCGGCATTGCGTTTGACCTTGGCCAAGACGTCCATGCCATCCGGATCAACAGCGGTGCTGCCGCTGGCAAAGTAGACGTTGTAAGGTGCACTCTCATCAACCACGTCGCTCTCGATGAGATCGAGGCTGGCCATGAGACGGTCCTTGCACTGGCTGGACGGGCTTTCCTTACTGACATTGGAGCAGGAAGCTGACAATTGAGACTGCGCCTGAAGTTCATCAAGCCAGCAATCGTAGTCCACCTGAGCTTCCGCTGCCGTGCCGGGTGACTGGAAACGCCCCCCGCTCTCCAGTAAGCTCATCAAACGCTCGCGAGCCGCGAGGGCGTCCGGCTGCCAGGGAAGGCAGATATCGTGATCGGCGACCGAATCGGGACGAACCACGTCACCCAAGAGAGAGGCCTCAGCCTTCTCACGGAAATGAAAATAGTCCCAATCCAAGCTATCCCGGCGACTAGCCGCGAGTTGCAGATAGCGGCTCTTCAGCTCCTCATTGAACGGCATGCCCAATGCTTCGGTTTTTTCCGGGGGCAAGGCCGTGGTGCAAGCACCTAGACCCAGGAGTAAAGAGCCGGCGAAGAGCAGCCCCATGTTTCGAATCATCGTAGAAACCTCCAGACCTAGAAGATCGAAAACATCCGTCAAGTGGATTTCCCGCCAGTCGGATTGTGGATTTATCCACTCACGGCCGCGAAAGTGAACCGCAAGACTGGAAAAGGCAACCTTTGCCTGTTGATTTCTCCTTTATCAACAAAATGTGCTCCGGTTATTCTCTTAGCATTAGAGGCGCCCTGCCTTGCGCAGCAGTTTTTTCATCACCGTGGGCAGGGCAAGCTCACCGAAGGTCCCGGCCGGTTGCCAAAGGCCGTCCGGAGGATGTTGGACCATGGCTTCTGCCAGATCGAGCTCAAGAATGAAATGCGTAAAGACATGACGCACCTTGTCCTCGTGAAATCGCCACGTCGCGGTGACCGGGGCTTCTGCAAGGGCCACCTTCCGATCGACCGGCACCGCCTCCCAAGCGCTGGACGGCAGTTCATGCATACCGCCCAGGAGCCCTTTGGCCGGACGTTTTCGAAACAAAACGGCGCCATCGGGCCGGGTGAGTAGAAACGCGACACCTTGCCGCACAGGCTTCGGAGGCTTCACTTCCCGCTTTGGCAAGGCTGCGGCCACACCTGCTGCATGAGCAAGGCAGGCATCCGACCAGGGACAGGCACTGCAGTCCGGATCTCGTGGCCGGCAGACCATAGCGCCCAGATCCATCAGCGCCTGTGCGGTATCGGCGGGACGTGGACAGGGTTCGAATTGTAACGCGATACCTTGAAGCTCTTTCATCGCTTTCGGCAGCGGATTTTCAATGCGAAACAATCGGGACAGCACGCGCATCACATTGCCGTCGACCGGGACTACTGGCTGATTGAAGGCGATCGCGGCCACGGCCTTGGCCGTGTAGGCACCGATCCCGGGAAGCTTCAAGAGGACCGAGACGTCATCTGGCAATTTCCCGCCATGATCCGCCACCACCGTTCGAGCACAGGCATGCAGGGAACGGGCGCGGCGATAATAGCCGAGGCCCTGCCAGGCATGCAGAACGTCCGCCTCGTCGGCCTCGGCAAGCGACGTCAGGGTCGGAAAGCGCTCGATGAACGGATCAAAGCGCCGGCGTACCGTCGCGACCGTAGTCTGCTGCAGCATCAACTCGCTGACCAGGACGTGGTAGGCATTTGCCTCCGCATTCGGACCGGCACGCCAGGGGAGATCCCGCCTGTGATCGTCATACCAGGCAAGAAGCCGCTCAAGCAGCGTCCGGGTCTTTGTTTCGTCGAGAGAAGGTAGCGAGGTCTCTGGCTGCATGGCGGGAAGCCGTTCCGATAGTCCGAAGCTGTGTGAAGTCGTGTGGAGGTTCGTCGGCGACATGTCCATGCTGTGGACATGCCGTAAGGACATCGTCTATCAGAACACAGGATCTCAAAGAAGGAGGCCTACCCTGCCTGGCCGTGCCAAAGCCCCCGGCACTCAAACGGGGACCAAGCGAAGCAATGAACGACGCCGTGGCAGTCTTCGGCGCATGCCGGATCTTCTGGGGCGATTGCTCGGGCCGGCGGCCAAGCGGCGCGGGCTCGCCGAGGCGCGGCTGCTGACCGACTGGGCTCGCATCATCGGCCCGGAGATCGCGAAGCACTGTCAGCCTGTTGGTTTGACCAGAGACGGACTGCTTCAGCTTCATGTCAGTGGCAATGCCGCTCTGGAGGTACAGCACAGCGAGTTGCAGATCGTCGAGCGGATCAACATGTTTTTCGGACGTCCGACGGTGACCCGGCTGCGCCTTCGCCAAGCCCCCCGTCCACGGCGGACACTGATCGATCGAGCTCCGCCTCCCCTGAAGCCCTTGTCATCCGAAGAGCAGGAGGTGATCACGAAAACCGTGGAAACCGTGGCGGATCCCGATTTGCGCAAGGCTCTGGAGGCACTTGGGGGCACACTTCGTCAGCAGCAGCTCCTCAAGAAACGCTGATGGGACGGCCATCGTGATACGACCACATCGTTGATTGATGTGAAGCTTCTGATGTGGTCACACCATCAGTCGACATAGCGGATGGATTGCTGCAACGCTGGGCTCAGGAGCGTTTCAAAGCTCCCGCCTTTGATTTTGGCTTGAAGGTCACCCTCCAGCGCATCGACCTCGGCCAGACGGTCGGCAATGACCTGGATATGTTGCACCGGCACGACCACGACACCATCCGCATCTCCTAGAACCAGATCACCAGCATCGATCGCGACATCGCCGATGGCAAGCGGCAGACCGACCTCGCCAGGTCCGCTGGGAAAGGCTGAATTCGGCGTAACGGCAGCGGCAAAAACCGGAAGGCCGATTTCCCTGATTTCGTCGATGTCACGCACAGCACCATCGGTCACGACGGCGACAGCGCCGCGCTGCCTGGCAATCCGTGCCATGTTGTCACCGAGTACGGCCGTCCCGGTGTAGCCTTGCGTGGCGATTACCAGCACGTCACCGGGCCGGATCAAGTCAAGTGCGGCAAGAGCTGCCAGATTGTCCCTCGGTCCCGCACGCGCGGTCAGGGCCGTGCCGGTGAATCTGCTCCCGGCATTGATCGGTTTGATCCGATGATCGAGCGCGCCTCTGCCTTCCATGGCATCGACCACGAAGGAAGCAGAGCGGGCTGAGAATGCCTCGATCATCGACGATGCGATGGGTTCTCGCGGTCTTTTGATCACCAGCTTTGCCGGATCGCCTATCATAGCCTTGCCTCCTCGAATGATATCATTGTCTCATCTTAACATCTGACGGTAGATTTTCACGTCCAACGATCCCAGGGGAAATTCGATGCGGAGTGCTCTGTCCAAATACCGGCATGCTGCGGGCGGTCTTGCATTATCCGCAGCCCTGTTCGCCATGCCTGCGGCCGCCGATATCCTCGGTGAACCGACCATTATTGACGGCGATAGCCTGGAACTTAGGGGACAGCGCTTCGACCTGTTCGGGATCGATTCGCCGGAGCCCGGCACGAACTGTTGGAAGGAAAACGGCGACAGCTTCGATTGCGGGCGAATTGCGACGACGGCACTTCTCGATCTGACGGCGGGGCTGGAAGTCACCTGCGTCCCAAAAGACGATATCGCCACAAACGATGTAGACGCCATGCCAGCCCTCTGCACGGCCGGCGGCTTCAGCCTCAATCGCAACATGGTCCATACCGGCTGGGCCGTCGCCGACCGCGGAGTCACCACGGATTATCTCGCGACGGAAGAAGAGGCCAGAGCGGCAAAACGGGGTCTCTGGCGCTGGAAGATGCCTTCACCGCCATGGCCTTCGCGCTAGGCAGAGCAACGTCAGATCAGGCAACCCCTTCGGTCGGCAGCGATTCCTTTATCTTTTTCATTTTTCTTTGGAATCAAAGCTATTCGGCCCATGGGACCCTGGGAGACCGGACCGACCTGATCTGATTAATCCCTTGTGGAGCCGGTTCTGGTACAGCGGAAGGATTGGCTTCGCTAGTGCATTTCCAGGCCAGCTGGATCCCTCTCTCCCCCGCTCAACCACCCGATATGGTCGGTATGCTGGGGCAGCTGGGCGGGGGAGAATGGGCACCTCGTAAACCCAACCGGAAACGCTCTAGTGGCGTGTCTTCAACAGGTGAGCCCCGGCGATGCGCCAGAAAACTTGGCCGCATACCGTCGATCTAGGCGATAGCAGAGGGAACCAAATGATGTGGTCATACCACTAATCTCTGATCAGTGACTGCACGTAGCCTGGCAAGGCAAAGGCTGCTTGGTGGACTTCGGGGGTGTAGTAGTCTGTCTCGATAGCGGCATCCGCAAAGCGGCTTTCCAGGACATCCAGGGACTGGCGGCGGAGTTCCTTGTTGTCCGTACCCCAACCGAATGCCATGGGGCCACCGACATAGCCGGGGACCGTGGCCATATAACAGCTTGCATCAGCGAACAGCGATTTCAGCAGACGGACCGACTGGGCGAGTTCATCGCCCTGAACGAAGGGCACGCCGTTTTGCGTGACCAGAATGCCCCCCTCCCTTAGGGCCTGCTTGGCGCCTTGATAGAAAGTCTCCGTGAATAGCACTTCGCCCGGGCCAATGGGATCGGTGCTATCGATGATGGCTATATCGAAACGCTTCTCGGTATTTCGGACATAGTCGACACCGTCCGCGAACACCAGATCTAGCCTCGGATCGTCGAAGGAATCGCCGGAGATCGATGGTAGATGCTCCCGGCACATCGCGACCACGGAGGGGTCAATCTCGACCATGGTGACGGTCTCGACCGAGCGATGCTTCAGGACTTCTTCGAGCATGCCGCCGTCGCCGCCTCCGATGATCAGGATGGAAGTCGCATCACCATGGGCAAGGATGGGCAGATGGGTCAGCATCTCATGATAGATGAATTCGTCACGCTCACTGGTCTGAAGGACGCCGTCGAGATAGAGAGTGCGGCCGAAGGTACCGTTTTCGACCACGGCGACATGCTGGTTTTCCGAGCGTCCCTCGAACAGAACGCGATCGACCTTCATCTTGAAGCGAAAGTCGTCATGCAAGGTCTCTTCGATCCACTCGGTCATGGCGGGCTGCTCTCCGACGGCGGGCATAAAGGCTGATTTCGTCCGCGGTTTATCCAGGACTTCGCCTATGCATGCAAGATCCGGCGGGAGGCTTTTTCAAGCCGGGCGGTAGTCGAGCGCCAGAAGATAGATTTCCGAGGATTCGCGCCTGGTGGCCTCGGGGCGGACCATTTTAACGGTCTTGAACGCCTGCCTTGCTTTCGCGCTAAGCACCGCATCAGCGCCACGCAGCAGCTTCATCAGGAGATGACCGCCCGGCTTCAGAATATCGGGAGCGATCTCCAGGACGATTTCGCCCATGGCCTCGGAACGCAGCCGGTCGACGGCGCGCTGCCCGGTTGCCGACGGCGCAAGGTCGCTGAGCAACAGATCAGCCTTGCCGCCGGATGCCTCGAGGATCATGGCCAGCGTTTTTTCATCCTCGATATCGGCCTGAAGCAAGGTTGCGCCGTCGATGGCGGGGATTTCAAGAAGATCGACCCCGACGACGCTGCAGTTGCGCTCCAGCGCAACCTGCACCCAGCCGCCTGGCGCACTGCCAAGATCGATAACCCGGGCGTTCGCTTTGAGGATCCGATGTTTTTGATCGATCTCCAGGAGCTTATAGGCAGCCCTCGACCGGTAGCCGTCTTTTTTGGCCCGCTGAACATAGGGGTCGTTGAGCTGGCGCTGCAGCCAACGCGTGGAGCCGGTGCTGCGCTGATTGGTCGGGCGGACACGGGTTTTGGTGGTGCGATGTGCCATGCTACCTGTGGGCCTAATCGACTCGGGTATCCGGGGCAGCTGCCTGCCGCTTCTCGGCAGCGAGCGCCGTCTCCAGGGTACGACCCATCAGGCTGTGCAGGATCCCCTCTCTCAGGCCCCGATCCGCGACGCGAAGCGTATCTGCCGGCCAGTATTGCAGAATGGCGCCAAGAATAGCGCAACCCGCCACCACCAGATCCGCACGGCCGGGACCGATGCAAGGGTGCGCCGCGCGGGACGCATTTGTCATTCCCCGAAGGCTGTCGGCCACCGTTTGCATCACATCGGGATCGAGCACCAGCCCGTCGATCGCCCGCCGGTCGTAACGGGGAAGGTCGAGCAGTACGGCCGCAAGCGTCGTGACCGTGCCGGATGTGCCGAGCATCTGCAGCTGCCTGCCGTCGATCTGGGGCTTGAACTGATGACCGGATTCGATCGGCTCAAGGAAGCTTTTGATATGCAGAACCATCGCCTCGAACGCGGCCTCGTCCGGTTCCGGAGAAAACATTTCGGTCAGCGACACCACGCCGATCGGCAGAGATACGGCAAGGCGTATGGATTTCGCTGGATCCGAAATGCTGCGATCCAGCCAGGCAAGCTCCGTGCTGCCGCCGCCGATATCCACCAGAAGCACATGATCCGCGGCCGGGTCGATCAGGGGCAGGCAGCCGAGAAGGGCTAAGGCGACCTCATCCCTCGGCCCGAGGACTTCCAGCTCGATGCCGGTCGTCTTTCTCACCCGATCGAGAAAGTCCTCACCATTGGCGGCTCTTCTGCAGGCTTCCGTCGCCACGCAGCGAACGTCCGTCGCCTGATGCCGGGCGATGAGCCGTGCGCAAACGCGAAGCGCACCGATCGTTCGTGCCATGGCGCTTGCGCTGAGCAACCCGGACCGCGCGACCCCTTCACCAAGCCGGACGATGCGCGAAAAGCTGTCGATAATGTTGAAATTTTCGTGCCCCGATGCCGGGCGCGCGACCAGGAGCCGACAGTTGTTCGTCCCCAGGTCGAGGGCTGCCAAGACAGGGTCCGCCGATATCGGCCCGCCCAGGGAGGAATGTTCACTGGAATTCGACATATGTGACGCAAAGCTAGAGTGATTTTAGTTAAAAGGACAGCCTTCGGGAGAGTTCTTTCTTGCAGAATGGCTAATGATCAGGGTAGCTGGAGTCGTCAGCAGATGCGTTTGAACAGGATAAGGTGTGATTATGAGCGAGGCTGTCATAGCGCAAAAGGAACCGTTCGTCGTCGAGTTGGAGGCTGGAAAATCCTATGCTTGGTGCAGTTGCGGCCGAAGCGCCAAGCAGCCCTTTTGCGACGGTTCCCACAAGGAAACCTCGATGCAGCCGATTATGTTCAAGGCCGAAAAGGGCGGCAAAGCCTATCTCTGCGGCTGCAAGGCCGCCGGCAAGAAACCGTTTTGCGACGGCACTCATAAGAGCCTATGAGCATCATGTCTTCAAAGCTTGGCGCCGGCGCCATTATCGCCGCTATCATGTCGCTTGGTGCTTGCAGCCCGAAACCTGCCGCCGACCTGGGATCCGCCTGTCCACCGACGCAGCTTGCCGTCCCTTCGGACAGCATTGGGCACAGTGACGAGGAGGGCAACATTCGCTATGTCGCGACTCTCGAAAAACTGGTCAGCGGCTGCAGCGTCAATGCGGACCATGTTGCCGTCGACCTGGCCTTTGATGTCAAGGCCGAGCGCGGACCGGCCTTCCAGGAGGAACCCATCAACCTGACCTACTATATCGCCACGGTGGATCCCAAGCGCGAGATCGTCGACAAGAAGCTGCTGGATGTGGCGTTGGAACTGCAACCTGAGCAGGCGGCCTACAGCGTGCGC
This sequence comes from Geminicoccaceae bacterium, assembly GCA_965204405.1. Lineage (GTDB taxonomy): Bacteria > Pseudomonadota > Alphaproteobacteria > Geminicoccales > Geminicoccaceae > JANQPX01. The sequence continues at coordinate 889,312 of CBDBEN010000003.1, read as the reverse complement.
GAAGAGCTAACGCTGCATCTACCAATCTCCAGCGATGCGAGCGGTGCCAATTACAGCCTCTATCTCGGATTCCAGCCGGACAGATAGCGGTGTGACCACCTCATTTTGCCTTATTCGCACTCACAGAAAGCGCCAAGAAACCGAGGGGTATACGAGCATTTCTCAGAAAAGCCTCGGGATCTTTCGCATCGAACGTGCTTCCGGGACCAAACCAACCTGATCTGACTTTGCACGAGAACCTTAAAGCCCGGCAACATGCTTGACAGCATCTAGATCCCAGGTCTTCATCAGATCGATCAGCACGGCCTTGTCACTCAAACCGTCTCCCTCCATCTTGGCAAGAACTCGACCGCCGATCGACAGGGAAATGTCACCGGATCGCTCATCGGGATCCCAGTTCAAAAGCGCATTCGTCTCGCCCAGCCTTATACGCTCGACCTGTGGCTCGTTCGCGACCATGACCGGGCTGGTCAACACTGTTGAGAAAGCCTGAGCCATAGGACTGTCGATTACGAGTTCGGCCTTGACCTTTCCCTCGCCCTTTTGCTCATGATATTCGCGCGTAATCATCAAGCCCCCCCCGAACAAAGCAGTCCCACTGTTCGAATCCGCTTCCTCGGCAGTCCAGAGAACCGGCGGATCGGGCATGGTTGCAACAAAAAGGGCGGATAGCTTGCCCCGGAGGGTGCCCAAGGCGAATTCGAATTCGGTGATGGCAGCGGCGTAATTGCCCTCGACATAATGCTGCTTGCCGATCTCGACCTGATCGATGATCTCATCCGCAGACACCGACCCGCCGCTCATCAGCAACGACATGATGACGATCGCAGCCTCTCTCTCCATGCCAGCTCCTCCTCCTCGAGAACCCCTGAATACGATATGTGATATTGCTAAATTGGCGCCAAAACAAGTTAGATATTCAACCAAAAAGACATAAAACTCTTTCCCGGCAACGCAGGTATGCCTTCAGGCACAGCCTTCATCTGTAATGCGTGTTATCCGGTGATCTGTTCTTGAAAAGTTTTAAATAACTACTATTCTAGTTATATCGTGATAATAGACTGGATACGATCATGCTTGCGCTCGAAGAAGCTGCACAAGGTTTTGCCGCCGTTGGATCGGAGCCCAGGCTCGATGTGCTGCTGTCTCTGGTTCGTGCAGGGCCATCAGGTTTGTCGGTGGGGGAAGTCCAGGAGCGGCTTGATTTGCCGGCCTCGACCCTTGCTCATCACTTGCGCTTCCTCGCAGCATCCGGATTGATCGAGCAGGAAAAGCAGGGACGGGTCGTGCGTAATCGCGCGGCCTTCTCCCGCATCGAAGCCTTGGCCGCTTTTCTGCTCAAGGAATGCTGCAGCGAGTCGGCCTCCCCTCATGAGACTGTCCAGTCCCATCATCATCGCCCAACCGGGAGCTTGTCATGACCGATATCGGCTTGAGCACGCCTGCTTTCTGGCGTCGTAGTGCCGACAACCTACGATCGGTATGGGGACTGATCGGCCTCATCCTGGCCGGCCTCGCAATCATCGATCCTGCCCAGTTCACCACCATCGTCGAAATCGCCATCACGGCGCTTATGGGAACCGCCCCATATATTCTCGTTGCCGTCCTATTGATCGCTTTTCTGAAAGCGAGCGGTGCGGAGGCGATGATCGCCCGGGTGTTCGAAGGCCGCGAGACCCGCATGATCCTGTTGGCGGCACTGTTCGGCGGGCTTGCGCCTTTTTGCTCCTGCGAGGTCATTCCGTTCATCGCAGGGCTTCTTGCCCTGGGCGCGCCGCTGTCCGCCGTGATGGCCTTCTGGTTGTCGTCTCCCCTGATCGATCCGCCGACGCTCTTCATCACCGCCTCGGCACTTGGCTGGGACTTCGCGGTCGGCAAGATGATCGGCGCTGTCGGCATAGGGCTCCTGGGCGGCTTCGCGGTGCGCCTTCTGGTAAGCCACGGCCTGTTTGCCGATCCGCTCCGACCGCGCGAGGCGGGTGGCGGCTGCTGTTCCAAGGCTTCCCCGTTTGAGGGACATCCGGTCTGGCAGTTCTGGCATGACGAAACGCGGGTCAGCACCTTCAGAAGCGAAGCTCTGCAAAACGGCTTCTTTCTTCTGAAATGGCTAGCTTTTGCCTACCTCCTGCAAGGCCTTCTGGTCACTTATGTTCCTGCTGAACTCATAGGCGCCGCGGTCGGCGGCGGCGGGCTGATGCCGATCGTGATTGGCGCTCTTGTCGGCGCTCCTGCTTATCTCAACAGCTACGCCGCCCCACCACTTGTCGCCGGTCTGATGGAGCAAGGCATGAGCGCCGGTGCCGGCATGGCGTTCATGATGGCCGGCGCCGTGAGCTGCATCCCAGCGATGGCAGCAGTGTGGTCCCTGGTCAAGCCGCCGGTCTTCCTGTCCTACATCGCATTCGGCTTGAGCGGCGCGATCCTGACAGGCATCGCGTTCAGCATGATCTGACCATGCTCTATGCCCTACGGCTAAGTGCAAGCCAGAGGCCGCCGCCGATCAGGAAGCTGCCGCTGATGCGCTCGAGACAGCGGACTTTATTGCCGGTCAGCCAATGGCCGGCACGGCCGGCGGCAAGGGCATAGCCGCTATCCAGCACCGTGGCGGTGATCATGAAAATCGAACCAAGCATCAAGGTCTGGATGAGCGTATCGCCGTTTGGATCGACAAATTGCGGAATGAAGGCGCCGAAAAACAAAAGCGCCTTCGGATTGGACCAGATGACCAGCAAGCCCTGCCAGAAAAAGTTTTTCTGACGAGGGGTTTGCGTGCCGTCGGCGGAGATTTGCCCGTCCGATCGCCAAAGCTTGATGCCAAGCCAGATCAGATAAGCGGCACCGAGCAGACGCAGCCAATCGAAAACCGTTCCCATATGATCAACGATGGTGGACAGACCCGCCGCCAGGACCGCAAGCATGACCATCAGTCCGAACTGGGTGCCGAGAACATTCGAAAGACCGGCTCGTGTTCCATGCCGAAGGCTGTTGGCGATGATGACGGTAACCGAAGGTCCTGGCACGATCACGATGGCGATGCAGGCGGCAATGAAAGGCAGCAGTGTTTCGATAGGCAGCATAGAGGCGCGGACTCCTTGGCCTAGTGGGAGAGAATCTGCCCGAGAAAACGCTTCGTCCGCTCATTATTTGGATTGGAGAAAAACGAGGCTGGTGTTCCGACCTCGACGATTTCGCCCTGATCCATGAAGACCATCTTATCGGCGACCTTTTTGGCAAAACCCATCTCGTGGGTCACGCACACCATGGTCATGCCTTCCTCGGCAAGCTCGATCATCACATCCAGCACCTCTTTGATCATCTCCGGATCGAGGGCTGAGGTGGGTTCGTCGAACAGCATGATCTTGGGCTGCATGCAAAGAGAGCGGGCAATCGCGACCCGCTGCTGCTGACCGCCGGACAGCTGGGTCGGGTATTTGTCCGCCTGCTCTGGAATATGCACGCGCTCCAGATATTTCCTGGCCGTGGCCTCGGCTTCGGAGCGGGGCAGTTTTCGTGCACGAATCGGCGCCAGCATCAGATTGTCGAGCACAGTCAGATGGGGAAACAAGTTGAACTGCTGAAACACCATGCCCACCTCGCGGCGCACGGCCGTGATGTTCTTGACGTCATCGTTCAGCTCCGTACCGTCGACCAGCACACGGCCCTCATCATGGCGCTCGAGCTGATTGACGCAACGGATGAGCGTGGACTTGCCCGAGCCCGAAGGCCCGCACACCACAACCCGCTCGCCGAGATCGACAGTAAAATCCACCTGTTTCAGGGCTGAAAAATCACCAAAGCGCTTGGTGACCTTGTCGAGCCGGATAATCGGTTCAGCCTCGCTCATCGGCGTTGCCGGTCTTGATCGGGCTTCATGGCAGCGCTCCTTCGATGCTCTCTTCGCGGTGAGGTGAAACGGGCGAGTGGTGGACAGCCTTTCATCACTAGGACAAAATCCACCCAAGGCTCAAGACTTCGCGATGCCATACCCTATCAGGACCGGGACCGTTGACCGACAAGAAATATGACGTCTTCATCGATGCACGCGGGCTCGCCTGCCCGATGCCGCTGATCAAGACCCGGCAGGCCCTGATGGTGGTCGAGCCAGGTGCCACTATCTGTGTCCTCGCGACCGATCCGACCTCCAAGCGTGATTTCGACATGTTTATCGAGGCCACCGGCCACAAGCTGCTGCGCGAGGAAAAGCAAGACGATGTTTTTTTATATGTCGTGGAGAAAAGCGTGCCCGGAGAGGCGGTGTGAGGTAGGGGGTGATGACGACCAGTGAAGATGGGCCGGAAATCAAAGCCAGCAAACCTGAAGAGATAGGGGCTTTTTTTGCAGAGCGGCAAAAGACTGTTCTGACATTTCTGGGCTTTTCCGGATCTGGCTACGAAAAGCCCGAATTCTTGCTCAAGACCGCCGCTGATCATCTCGACGATTTCGACCCTTCCGGCACCATCGTCAATATCGGCGCAACGCCAGACGGCATCGGCGCAATCTTTGAACTTGCGAAGGATCGAGGCTTCATGACCACTGGCATCGTATCAACGGAAGCGATCCGACACGCTGTCACTCTTTCCCCTTTCGCCGATCATATTTTCATCGTTCAAGATGAGACCTGGGGTGGTTTTCTGAAGGATACAAAAAAACTATCACCGACGTCGGAGATTAACGTCCAGGTCAGCAATATCCTCATCGCTATCGGCGGCGGCCCGATCGCCCGGGACGAACTCCTGGAAGCCAAGCGCAGAGGAAAGCGCACCAGCTTCATTCCGGCCGAGAAAAACCGCGCCGTGGCAAGGGAAAATGCGCGAAGACAGGGCCTGCCGGTACCCTCGGACTTTCGCGGGGCCGCCGAGCTGGCGCTGGCGTTGGACGCCTTCCATTAGATCCCGCATCAAAACTCAATCCTCCAAAAAAGGAATTCTTCATGCCGCTCAGTGACTATAAGACCGCTTTGGTAACCGGCGCTTCCAGCGGCATCGGAGCTGCTACGGTCCGAGCACTCACCGAGCGCGGCATTGCCGTTCATGCGCTTGCCCGGCGCAAGGATCGGTTAGGCGCTCTAGCGGAAGAGACCGGCTGCACGCCGATCACCCTGGATCTTCGCGACCGCGACGCCATCTACCAACGTCTGTCCGCGCTGGATGTCGATATTCTCATCGGCAATGCCGGAACCGGCCGCGGGTTCGATGGTTTCCTGAGCGCTTCTCCCGAGGATATCGACATTACGCTCGAAACCAATGTCCAGGCCCTGATGCATGTGCTACGTGCGGTCGCGCCCGGCATGGTCGAGCGAAAGCGCGGTCATGTGGTCAATATCGGCTCCGTCGCCGGCCTCTACCCGATCAGCACAGCAATCTATGGTGCAAGCAAGGGGGCCGTGCATCTCCTCAACCAGAATCTCAGGATAGAACTCCGTGGAAGCGGCGTGCGCGTCACGGAGATTTGTCCTGGACGGGTTGAAACCGAGTTTTTCGGCGCTTCGATCGCCGATCCCGAGAAAGTCGCGCAGGTCGAAAATACCGGCATCCAGGCCTTGAAATCAGAGGACATCTCGGATGCGATTCTTTTTGCTCTCGATGCGCCTTGGCGGATGAACGTCAATACCATCGAAATCCAGCCGACCGAGCAAACCTTCGGCGGCGCGACGTTCACGCCGCAGTGTTGACTTGAAGGAGGCAGATGATGTTGCAGGTCGAAGATCGGGTGGTGATGGTATCCGGGGCCAATCGCGGCATTGGACGAGCGATCGCCGAGTGTCTGATGAACAAAGGCTATCGCCTGAGCCTCGGCGCGCGGCAGCCCGAGCAGCTCGACGGTTTCTGCAGCGAGGACGTCCTGACTGCCCGCTATGATGCCGAAGCCCCGGACACCGCGGCAGCGTGGATGAGATCGACGCTCGACCGCTTCGGACGGCTGGATGCTCTGGTGAACAATGCCGGTGTCTTTATCACCGCGCGCATCGAGGATGGTGCGGAGGATGATTTCGACCGTCTCTGGGCGGTCAATGTCAAAGGTCCCCTCCGTCTGATCCAGCTGGCCCTGCCTCATCTGAAAGATGCCGGCCACGGGCGGATCATTAATCTCATCTCCCTTGCCGGCAAGCGCGTGCCGAGCGACGACAGCGCCGGCTACGCGATGAGCAAGCACGCAGCCCTTGCACTCCATCATGCAACCCGGCGCATCGGCTGGGATCATGGCGTACGCGCCACGGCGGTTTGTCCGGGCCTGGTTGCCACCGACATGGTGAGCTGGTCGAAGGTCCCCCGCGAGGAAATGATCGATCCCGCCGACCTTGCGGAGACGATCGCCACCGTGATGGCGCTGCCGGATCATGCCGTCGTCGCAGAACTGATGGTCAATTGCAGGCTGGAACCGACGCTTTAGGAATGCGTCTGTTCCGGCCCTCTCCCCCACCCGGCCACCCGACAGCGTACCGGATAATATCGGGTGGCCGGGTGGGGGAGAGGGCCGGAACAGGCCTTAACCAAAAAGGTGTAGTTGGGAGGGCGCGCGGGCTGGAACGGCGAGCTTCAAAAAGGAATGACACATGACCACCGGCTTTGTCTGGGACGAACGCTATGCATGGCATCAGCAGGGGCAAATGCCGCTTGGCCCAGATGCCGAGCCCTTTCCAGGGCCGGATACCCCGGAAACCAAGCGGCGGATCTACAGCCTCGTGCAGACCAGCGGTCTTGCCGGGCATCTGACCATGCTAGCCCCTCGGCCGGCGAGCGAGGCCGAGATCAGGCGTTTTCATAGCGCCGATCATGTCGAACGGGTGAAGCAGGTCAGCCGTGCCGGCGGCGGCTCGGTCGGCGAGAGTGTATCGATCGGTGAGGGCGGGTATGAGATTGCAGCGCTGGCGGCCGGCGGCTGCCTGATCGCGGTCGATGCCGTGCTCGAGGGCAGGGTCGACAACGCTTATGCCCTGGTACGGCCGGCGGGGCACCATGCCGAAGCCGGCCAGGGACGCGGTTTCTGTGTCTTCGGCAACACGGCACTCGCCGCTCTCCATGCAAGAGAAACCCATAGCGTGGCACGCCTTGCGATCATTGACTGGGACGTCCATCACGGCAATGGCACCGAGGATGCGTTCTACGGCGACCCCGACGTTCTCACTATCTCGATCCACCAAGATCGGAATTATCCGATCGACCGCGGCCAGGTTGACGCGGCAGGTAATGGCGCTGGCAAAGGGGCCAACATCAACGTCCCGCTGCCGCCTGGAAGCGGCCACGGTGCTTATATAGCGACGATCGATCAGGTGGTTGTTCCGGCATTGAAGGCCTTCCGGCCAGAGCTGATCATGATCGCTTCGGGCGTCGATGCCGCCGCACGCGATCCGCTTGGGCGCATGCTGTGCTCGGGCGAAACCTACCGGCAGATGACGGAGCATCTGATGAATGCCGCCACCGACCTCTGCGGGGACCGTCTGGTCGCCTGCCACGAAGGCGGCTATGCGCCAACCCATGCTCCCTTTTGCACGCTTGCAATCCTTGAAACCATGGTCGGACACAAGACCGGCATCATCGACCCCATGGCTGAACGGCTGGCAGCGACGCCCGGCCACGATCTGCTTCCGGAGCAGCAAGCCGCCATCAGCCGGGCTGTAGACCTTACAGCGGCTTTCTAAATTTCTTTCCTGCGGGTATGGATGAGCGCAACGGATCAGAAAATGATCGCACGCGGAAGGAAACGTCAGATGATCAAGAACCTCATCAGGAAGTGGACCAGGCACGCGGCGCTTCCGCTCGCTCTGCTGACCTCGACAGGTATCACCGGCCTCGCGGACGCCCTCGAACTGGAGATCGGCAAGACCTACCAAGGCGAAGCGTTGATCGAAGCCAAAGCCTACGGGCTCGAATTTACCGTGCCGGAAGGGTGGAGCGGCATGCTGCCGCCGGGCGGAACATTTTTTGCCATGACGCCGGACAACAAGACCTTCATTTTCGCCACTGCGGAGCCCGGCTCGGTCAAAGAAGCCCAAGGATCACTCTCCCAATCTCTCCCTCTTGGCAACGGCATCACGCTTCAGCCGATCGGCGCCCCGCGTGTCGACGGCGAAGGGTTCGTGATCAATTACAATGTCCTGGGCGCATCTGAGCCCTTCGGCAGCGAGGGGCGCGCGATCGTGAGTGAAACCGGTGTTGTCGCAGGCTTTATCGGCGTTTCTCCCCAAGGCCAGATCGATGACATGCGCAGCATCCTCGATCACATCACCGGCAGCGTTGCCTTCGAAGCTTTGGAATAAGCTCACCTTTTTCCTACGCGATGTTGCGTCACATCTCGTCGACTCTTGGTTGCTGGCGCCAAACAACTGCTTTACTTCGCATAATATGCAACGTCATCCCGACGTTGGCAGTAATAGCAGAGTAGGCTCATGCGCCATCGGCGTTCCGCAAAAATCCTGGCAACGCTTGGTCCCTCGAGTTCGACCAAGGAGCAGATCAAAGCGCTCTTTGATGCCGGCGCAGATGCGTTCCGGTTTAATTTTTCTCATGGCACCCATGAGGATCACCAGGCTCGCTATGAGGCTGTCCGTGCTGTCGAGGCCGAGATGGGCCGGCCGATCAGCATCGTCATGGACCTTCAGGGGCCGAAGCTCCGAGTAGGCCGCTTCGAGGACGACAAGATCCTGCTCGAAGCCGGTCAAACCTTCCGACTGGACATGGAGGACAAGCCCGGCACGGAAAAGCGGGTGACACTGCCTCATGTGGAAATCTTCAAGGCGATCAGCGAGGGCACGGAACTGCTGCTCGATGACGGCAAGATCAGGCTGACCGTCGAGAAATTGGGCAAGGATTTCGCTGAGACCCGCGTGGTCGCCGGCGGGCCGCTCTCCAATAGCAAGGGCGTGAATGTACCCAACGCTGTCCTGCCTCTCTCGGCGCTCACCGACAAGGACCGGCGGGATCTGCAATACGGTCTCGATCTTGGTGCTGATTGGGTGGCGTTATCTTTCGTCCAGCGTCCTGAAGATGTCGCAGAGGCGCGCCGCCTCATCGCGGGCCGGGCGGCGATCATGGTAAAAATTGAAAAGCCGGCGGCGATCAATCACCTGGATCAGATCATCGAGATGGCAGATGGCGTCATGGTCGCGCGCGGTGATCTCGGAGTGGAAATGCCGCCCGAGGACGTGCCGGGCCTGCAAAAGCGGATGATTCGCGCCTGCCGAGATGCCGGCAAGCCGGTGGTGGTGGCAACGCAGATGCTGGAGAGCATGATCAGCGCGCCTTCACCGACCCGTGCTGAAGCTTCCGATGTCGCCACGGCCGTCTATGACGGGGCCGATGCGGTGATGCTGTCCGCCGAAACTGCTGCCGGCCAATACCCTATCGAGGCGGTCTCGATGATGGACCGGATCATCGACAAGGTGGAAGGCGGTCAACTCTATCGAAGCTATCTCGACGCCTATCACGCCGAGGCCGAACGCACTACCGCAGATGCTATCATGATGGCGGCAAGTGGCGTTGCCAGCACCATGGGGGCGGCAGCGATCGTCACCTATACGACCACTGGCTCGACCGCCCTTCGAGCCGCGCGCGAGCGCCCGGACCGGCCGATTCTCGGCCTGATCACCCGCGAGGCGACCGCAAGGCGGCTTGCCATCCTCTGGGGTCTTTCGCCGATGGTCTGCAAGGATGCCCAGGATATCGATGAAATGATCGACCAAGCCTGCGATGCCGCCGTCCGCGCCAAGCTGGCCCGGCCCGGCTCAAGCCTGGTGATCACCGCCGGCATGCCGTTTGGTACCCCCGGCGCCACCAACTTGCTGCGCATCGCCTGGGTCTCCTAAACAGCGCAGACACCTTGAGCTGGAAACGGTTCTGTCTAGACGGGAGTACACCACTGCAAGGTGATGCTTTTCCGGCGAGCGCGAACGCCGCGTGATGCCTGCTCGCTCATGCGAGGCCTAAGGTCGCTTTACGGTCGGCAACCCAGCGCATGATGATGTGATCGAAGGTGAGCGCCATGAGCGAGACGTTGATGCCAAGAACGAAGTTCTTGCCCAGCTCATTGCCCGCAAGTGTTTTCTGCAGTTCCTGACCGAGATCCTGCGTGCCGATGAAAGCAGCGATGATCACCATGAAGAACGCGAACATGATTGCCTGGTTGAACCCAATCGCCATGGTCGGCAAGGCAAGAGGGATGAGCACGTTGCGAAGTTTTTGTCGCCGATCGGCGCCCGACATATCCGCGGCTTCGGCAATGTTGGGCGGAACCGCGCGCAATCCTTCGATGGTATAGCGTGTCAAGGGAACCGCTGCGAAGATCAGGATCGAGAAGATCACGGCCACATCGTTCACGCCGAAGAGCATGATCGCCGGAATCAGGTAGATGAAGCTCGGAAAAGTCTGAGCCGTATCACAGGCGAGAAGAATGCGCTGGGCCCAGCTTTCCCGGCGTGCTGCGAAGATGCCGAGTGGAATGCCGATGATCAACGCCAGGAAAACGGCGGCAATCACGGCATAGAGGGTGATCATCGATCGATCCCACCATCCGGTCAGCGCAACGATGATCATGAACGTCCCGGTGATCAGTGCTGATCTCCGGCCGCCGACGAGATAACCCAACGCGCTGACGGCCAGGATGATGCTTAGGCTTGGCAGCCACAGCAGGCCGTTCCGAAATGGGATGAGGACCTTGGTGCTCAAAAACCAGCGCAGCCAGTCAGTGACGGCTTCGATGGCATCGATATCCAGGAAAGCCTTGATCAGGACATCGATCTCTTTCCCCATCGAGAGATCCTGAGTGCGCTTGATATGGTCGGCAACCTGCACGAACTGCGCGATCACGATAAAGCCGACAAAGCCGGCTAGTCCCGCCAGCAGAAAGGCGTGTTGCCGCCACCATGGCGTTCCCTTTTCGAAATGCTCGGGCTGCATGACCACCCAGGCCTTCGAGAGGCGGTCAAGCGTAATCGCGAGCAGCACGATGGTGATGCCGATCTCGAGGCTTCGGCCCAGCTTGAACGAGTTCATCAACGCCAGAAGCTTTGCGCCGAGGCCCGGCATGCCGATGAATGCGGTCAGCACCACCATTGCAAGACAAAGCATAATGACCTGATTGACACCGACCAGAAGGTCGGTCCGGGCTGCCGGAAGATAGACATGCCGAAGCATCTGCCAGCGTGTCGTGCCGCTCATCTTTCCCGCTTCGACGATATCGGAGGGCACCTTTTTCAGGCCGAGCGTGGTCATCAAGATCATCGGCGGCAGGGCGAAGACGATGGTCGCGACGGCACCGGCTGTTGGCCCGACCTTGAAGAAAATCACTGCCGGCAGGAGATAAGTGAAGAAGGGCAGCGTTTGAAGAACAGCTAGGCACGGCCTGAGGAACGACTCGATCGAGCGATATTTCCAAGCGAGAACGCCGAGCAGCAACCCGAACACCACGGCAATCGGTGCGGCGATGATAATGACGGACATGGTCTGCATCGCCAGCTTCCATTGTCCGATCAACGCTGTCCAGGTGAAGGTGGCGCCGGCAAGAGCCGCCAGCCGCCAGCCACCAAGCCAGTAGCCCAATACGGTGATGGCGGCGACGATCGCCGTCCATGGAATGGGGCCGATATGAGGCCAGCGATTCTTGCCGTAGAGTAGATTGGCGGTGACATCAAGCTGCCATTCAAGGGCGGCAGTGATGGTGCGGGTCAGGTGGATAAGCCCGAGGTCGTCCCTGATAAAGTCGAAGGCACTCTGGAGCCAGATATCCCACGGCAGAATAGCCTCGCTTGGAAGCCGCACCAACCAATCCGGAAGGAAAGGGCGGAGCATCGCAAGCGACAGGGCAACGAGGAAAAGGACGAGCGCGACCTGGCGCCGGCTCAGCCCGCGAACATCAAGCGGAGCGGTTGTCGCGAGCGTGTTCATCGCCCTCACCTAACAGCAGATCCAGGGCCATGTTTCGCTCAAGAAGGCCAACCAGCGTACCCTCTTTGTTTTTTACCGGCAGATGCTCGCGGCTATCGTTGACCAGCAGCCTTGCAAGCCCCTGTATGGTGGCTTCCGCTGGGACCGGCTCCCCTATCGGTGATGTGCCGTTGACCGGCTTGGCAAGAACACCGGCATGAACCACACGCGCTTTGTCGACCTCTTCGGTGAACTTTGCCACATAGTCCGTTGCCGGATTCAGGACGATCTGGTCCGGTGACTGACATTGCTCGACCGCGCCATCCTTCATAATCGCAATACGATCCGCGAGGCGAAGCGCTTCGTCGAAATCATGGGTTATGAACACGATCGTCTTGCCGAGCATCGCCTGAAGGCGCAGAAATTCATCCTGCATGTCGCGTCTTATTAGAGGATCGAGCGCTGAAAAGGGTTCGTCCAAAAACCAAATGTCCGGCTCGATCGCAAGACTTCGGGCTATGCCCACCCGCTGCTGCTGGCCGCCGGAGAGTTCGCGTGGGAAATAGTCTTCCCGTCCGGCAAGCCCGACAAGTTCGATGACTTCCAGCGCCCGTTTGCGCCGCTCATGCCGATCCTGGCCGCGCATTTCCAGAGGGAAGGCCACATTGTCCAGCACGGTACGATGGGGCAGGAGGCCAAAGTTTTGGAACACCATGCCCATCTTGCTGCGTCTGAGGTCTATGAGCTCTTTTTCGGAGAGCGAACCGATATCTACCCCGTCGACCATCACCTCGCCGCCGGTGATGTCGATCAAGCGCGACATGCAGCGCACCAGGGTCGACTTGCCGGAACCCGAAAGCCCCATGATCACCAGAATCTCACCTGTCGAGATCTCCAGCGAAACATTCCTGACCGCCGAAATATAACCTGCCTGTCTCAGGCTTTCGAAGGTCTCCTCGCCGGTCAGTGAAGCCAGATAGTCCTCCGGCTTGTCACCAAACAGCTTCCAGACGCCGCGGCAGGCGATGATCGGCCCGGCTGATGTCATTTTTCTCCCCGATTGCAAACCGCCCCGGCTTGCTTCACCGGGGCGGTCTAAGCCTTATAGCCTTATTAGTACAACGGCTTATGAGCTTGAATCAACCCAAGGCTTCCAGACATCCTCATTGGCTTCCAGCCAGGCTGCAGCTGCATCCTCCGGCTCCATTTCGTCGACGTCGACAAGCTTGGCCATCTCTGCAATCTGCGGGTTGGTGAAGCTCACTCTGGTCAAAATGTTGTAAGCATTTGGCCATTTGTCCTTCATGCCGTCCCAAGCAGCTTTCTTGAGATAGCCGCTTGCCGGATTGCCACAGTCATAAGTTGCGTCCGGGTTCGGACCGACCGAGGGGTCGGTATCGCAGCCTTCGACCCATTCCGGGAAATTCACGAATTCACCGGGCCAGACAGCTTCGGCAAAATTCGGCGTCCAATTGAAGACCACGACTGGCTTCTTGTCCGCCTCGGCTGCACCGATTTCGGCCCAAAGTGCAGCTGCGGAACCGGCATTCACAACCACGAAGTCCATACCGAGCGCATCGACTTTTTCCTGATCATGCTTCAACCAGTCGACGGGGCCACCGAGAAAACGCCCCTTGTCGCCCGTCTCCGCCGTCGCAAAAAGCTTGGCGCACTCGTTGAGCGCCTCCCAATCCGGCAAGCCCGGGCATGCCTCCTTGGTCCAAGCGGGATACCACCAATCTTCGCGCGTGACGGCATCGTGGTCGCCAACATCATGCAAACCACCCTTTTCAAGAGCGGCCCTGAAAGATTCGCCGAATGCCCCTTCCCAGACCTCCAGCTCCAACGCGACATCGCCGAGGCGTACCGACTCATAGACCGCCTGGCTGTCGGTCGTCACGAACTCAACATTATTGCCGGTCGACTCCAAGATTTGACCGACCGCGTGGCTCATCACGATCTGGCTCGACCAGTTATGGATTGGAATAACGATAGGATCGCTGCTGTCTTCCGCCAGAACTGAACCTGAAGAAACGAGAAGAGCGCCGAGGGCAACGCTTCCTAAGAGTTTTCCTAGATGATTCATATTCATCGCCTCCATTTTCCTGGTGGCCGGGATGACCACCATTCCCTGTTGATTGGGTTCGCACTCCCTATTGATGCCCCTGGGCCGATTGATGGCCGTTCCATCCCTTCTTTAGATGTGTCCGAATCCGCCCTTGTGTGGCGGTATTCCAAGGTTGCACCAACCCCTGAAGCGGCGACCTCCTATCCGACAGGCTAAGATCGTTCATGTCGAAAAACAAGCTTGTCCTATTCCAATTCTAAAGCAGTTGACCTGAATTGCCATATATTGGTACATTTTTGGTTCGATATGGGAGTGAAGATGATTGAGCGTCAGAGAAAACGCGTCGGTGCGGTGGATATTGCGGGCATGTTGCGGCGGGAAATCGCCGACGGTATCTATGGCGCACGCGATCGCCTTCCGGCGGAACGAGCACTCGCCGACGCTTACAAGGTGGCGCGTGGTACTGTCCGCGACGCACTCAATCAGCTTGCTGCTCAAGGGCTGGTCGATATCAAGCCCGGGAGCGGCACCTATGTGGCGGTCGACCGAGCGAACGATGCCAATCCGATCATTGCCAATGCAAGTCCGCTGGAACTGATCGATGCCCGTTTTGCTCTCGAGCCTCACATCTGCCGATTGGCGGTACTTCATGGCCGGCCTGCCGACTTCGATCGGATGGAGACATTGCTGGATGACATGGAGGCAGGTGTCGACGACCCTGTCGGTTTTGCGAAGAAAGATACCGAATTCCACCGCGTTCTTGCCGAGACGACTGGCAATAGCCTCTTGATCTGGACAATTTCCCAGATCAGCGCCGTCCGGAATCATGAACAATGGTCGCGTATGCGCTATCTCACGCTGAACCAGGGGATGATGGGCAGCTACAATCGTCAGCACCGTGAGGTCGTCGGCGCCATCCGGGCACGCGAGCCGGAACGAGCTGCCTGGCATATGAAAGAGCACCTGGAAGCAGCCCGCTTTTCGTTGATACGGGTCGCTGTCGCCTAGCATTCTAAACCGCCGAGGCGCCGGCTCCATCATGCACGCCTGCCCGGCTTGGTGGGCTTTCTTAAAGCGATCGAGTAAGCGAGCCGGTGGTGTTGTTCAACCGAACATGGTGCCAGGGAGGAAGAGTGCGATCTCCGGGATAAGCACGATCAGGATGAGCGCAGCCAGCATCGCAAACCAAAAGGGCCAGATACCCCGGAAGATTACGCCAAGCGGTACATCCTCTGTGATGCCTTTCACGACGAACACATTGATGCCGACGGGCGGCGAGATGAGACCCATTTCGAGGGCAATCACCATCAGCACGCCAAACCAGATCAGATCGACACCCAATGGCTCGATGATGGGCTGGATCAGCGGCACCGTTAAAACCAGGATTGCAAAACCTTCCATGAACGTGCCGAGCAGGATGAACACCACAAGGAAAGCAAGAACGATCTGGATGCCGCTGAAGCCCTGCGCACCGACCCATTGCGACATGGCGAAGGCGATGCCAGTGAATCCGACGAAGGATTTGAAGACGAAGGCACCAAAAAGAATGAGAAACAGTGTGCCGGATGATCTGAGCGTAGAGAGAAAAACATCCTGCAGCGTCCGGCGATTTAAGCTTCTCCGTAGCACGGAGACGAGAAATGCTAACATGGCGCCGATCCCGGCGGCCTCCACGGCGGAGAATACACCTCCATAAATGCCGCCGATAGTCACAACGATGATCCCGATGATCCAGCCGGCGCGACCGAGCGCGATCAAGCGTTCCGCCAGAGGAATAACGACAGCGGATCGCGGTGCCTTGTCCGGGCTGCGGGTGACGATCAGCCAAATCGCCAGGATGAACAAACCGGTCAGTAGCAGGCCCGGTATGACACCAGCCAAGAACAGCCGGCCGATGCTTTGTTCGGTCAGGATCGCGTAAATCACAAAACCGGCCGACGGTGGTATGAGGATGCCGAGCGTGCCGCCAGCTGCAACGGCCCCTGTCGCGAGACCATCATCATAGCGGAAGCGTTTCATCTCCGGGAGGCTGACCCGCCCCATCGTTAAGGCTGCTGCCAATGACGATCCCGAAAGCGCGGAAAACCCGGCACAGCCGACGACGGTGGCCGAGGCCAATCCTCCCCGCAAATGTCCAAGCCACACGTAAGCAGCGGCGTAGAGATCACGGCTCATACCCGAAACGCCGGCCAGATTGCCCATCAGGACAAACAGCGGGATGATGGTGAGAGGATAACTGGACGCCTCACCAAAAATCTCGCCCGCCAGCTTCGGCAAGGCTGCTTGTGGGCGAATCAGAAAAATGCCGGCGGTGCCGACCAGCATCATCGCCAGGCCCACCGGCATGCGGATGAAGAGAAGGACGAACAGGAAAACGAAGCCCAGCGCCGCGACAAGCAATTCGTCCATCAGTCGGCGATTTCATTCGGATCGGCATCGAGCCAGTGAGCCAGGCCAATGAAAAAGTGAAGCATGTAGGTGGCGGCCATGACGGCCATCGCCAGGCTCAGGACATAATAAAAAAGATTATGCTCGATACTCAGATTCTCGGTGATGCAGGCTTTTTCAATCCCGCAGGCACGATCGACCAGCGCAAAGGCAGCCAACGAGCATACCGCCGCTGCCAAGAGCCGCATCACGGCGTCCGTCCATCGCGTGATGGAGCGACTGAAAAAGCGATTGAGAACATTCATGCTGACATGAGCACCGGTTCCGGTACCGTAAGCAACTGCGCCGGCAGCAACGATGGTTAGTGTGAGGACCGACAAATCCCCAATGCCAAAGATCGGGTTTTTTAGCAGATAACGCCAGATGACAGCCACGACCGTGATCACCATCAGCGCTGCAACGCCAAGAGATCCGATAAACGCCAGGGCGGCAACGAGATGGCCAAGCAGTTTTTCAACGAGCGCCGGCAAGGGGGGCAGACCTAGTCTCCCTTCATCAAGGTCATGATCTCGCCAACCGTCCTGTCACCGACGCTGTTGCCAGCAATAGCTGTCATGGCAGCATCGATTGCGGCCTGAACCTTCTCTCGTTCGCCTTCCGCCCAATCGACGATTTCGACACCGTTTTCTTTTGCTGCACCAACTCCCTTGCTTGCTACCGCATCATAGGCACGCCCCGCGTTCAGCGAGAGTTTGGCTCCCGACACCTTGTCGATCGCTGCTCTCTCCGCTTCCGAGAGGCCATCATAAACATCGCTGTTCATTAGGAGAACGAAGGCCGAACCTGAGCCTGGGAACCAGGTTGTCACGTAGTTTGCCGGCTCATAGAGCTTGAAGGATCCGATCGCCGATGGATCGATCATGATCGCGTCGATCACGCCATTGGCGAGGTTTTGGTTGATCACGTTCACAGGCTGCGCCACTGCCGAAGCACCGAGCGCTTCGACAAACGGCACATCGCCTTTCGACGTCACCCGGACCTTCATACCCTTGAGATCCGCTAGTCTGGTTACCGGTTTATCCCTGGTGATCAGCACCGGTGGAGCATTGGCCCAGATCGCCAGAACCTTCGCATTATATTCCTGTTCCAACTCCGGACGCGCACGCTGCAGCGCCTCCGTGCAGGCGAGGGCGCTATCACAAACGCCAGGCAGGCCTACGACATTGGTTTTGGGAAATGCGTCGGCGGTATAACCCGGCAGGGCGAAAACGATATCGGCGACGCCATCGAGCAAAATCGAATATTGCTTGGGTGGAACAGAGTTCAGTGCGCCGCCCGGAAATTGCTGAACCGTCAGCGCGCCATCCGTAGCATTAACCAATTGTTCGCCGAAAGGCGTCATCAGCCCGGCGTTCATCGGATGCTTCGGCCCCATGAAATAGGCAAGGCTGAGATCTTTGCCTTCCGCTACGCTGCTCAGAGCAATTACTGCAGCTACCGTCATCGGGATCGTTTTCATTTGCTCCTCCATAATATTCTAATTCATTGGGCTCTATCATATAGCCCTATGGCTCCACCGAGTAGGCTGGCAAGTCGTTCTTGGGTCGAATATCGATTTTGAGCAGGCGCCGGTTGGGTGTAGTCGCTAGCTTCTTCCAGAGCGTTTCCGGTTGAGATTTACGCGGTGCCAGCCCTTTCCCCGCCCCTCCCAACGTACCGACCATATCGGGTGGTTGGGCGGGAGAGTGGGTTGGATCGGCCTGTCCCGAAAATGTGCTAGAGCACTTCCGCGACAGATTGAATCATCTCTGTCTATCAAGCGTTCAGGCTGATGTGTTTCTCTTCCAGCAAACAGAGTTGGGAGGGATCATGCCGCGAGCTTACTCGTTAGATTTACGCGAACGCCTGATCGAGACCGGCAGTTCGGCACGCGCCGCAGCTCGTCATGGTGAGTGCATCGACGGCGGTCAAATGGGTGCAGCGCAAGCGCGAGACCGGCAGCGTCAATGCCAAGCCGATGCATGTCATCCGCCGGCCAAGCTTTTGCCGCACAAAGATCGTCTTCTGTTGGCCGATGAACCGGATCTGACGCTGCAGATTGGCGAACGCTTGGCGGCATCCATGTCAGCAAGAGCTTTCACACCTCCAACCGCATCCGTTTAAAAAAAGACCGCGCACGCCGCGGAACAGAATCGTCCGGACGTCAGAGACGGCGCCTGGCGGCGCGTTCAGCCTTGGATCGACCCGGATCGGCTGGTGTTCCTCGATGAAACTGGCTTCACCACGAAGATGACGAGGCTCTATGGTCGCTGTCCGATCGGCGAACGTCTGGTCAGCCCGGTTCCCCACGGCCACTGGAAAACGCTGACTTTCATTGCCGCCCTTCGGGTCGATGGCATCGACGCGCCCTGGATAATCGATGGTCCCATGGATGGTGTCGCGTTCCTCACCTATCTCCGTCATTGCCTGGCGCCGACGCTCAAGCACGGCGACATCGTGGTCATGGACAATCTGCCCGCCCACAAAGTCGCCGGCGTTCGTGACATTCTCCAAAAAGCCGGCGCCCAACTCTGCTACCTGCCACCCTACTCTCCGGACCTGAACCCGATCGAAAACGCGTTTGCCAAACTCAAAACCCTGATACGAAGCGCCGCCGCGCGCACCATCGACGCAACAACAGATGGCAAAACGCTCTACACCTTCTCCAAAACCGAAAACTGTGCTGGATATGCGTAAACCTGACCAGGAAATGCTGTAGAAGCACTTCCAACCTACGGACTGCGCAATGGTCTTACTTCAAAAGTCACTGCGTTGTTCGTGGATCATGCTTGCACTATTCAGGTTCTCCGGCATGGGAGGAACCGCTTGGCCACAATGCCGCTGCGAGCTGCTAAGAACCTGTTTCACCCTGTCTTCAACCGGGTGAAAAGCCAATCAGGATCTGGTTTCAGGTGCGCGCTTTTGCAGAGCTCCAGGCCTTCGATCCGTTTTTTTTCGATGACAGAAGCGAATTCAGCACGCTGGGATACCAGCAGGCTGACTCCTTCGATCACCAGATCGATGATTACCGGCCCCTCTTCGAACTGCCGAAGACGCCAATCGACGGCAAGGGGAATACCAGCGGCTGAGACGACTTTCGATCGGACGAGAACGTCGCGCTTGCCGACACGCATGCTGTCCGCAATCCAGAAATGATCACCAAGCGGTCCTGACAGGTCGCCGACATATGCATCCAGCCGGTCAGCCAGATTGTTCATGATGACGATGGCGAACAGCCGCTGATAGTCACTTTGCTGCTCCTCACTCAAGCGCTGCCAGTATTTGCCCAACGCCAAGCGGCTTAGCACATCGACATTCGTTCTGGATTTGATCGCCTTCGCCAGCCGGCCTTTCCGGCCAGCGGCGTTGGATTGCCCGGCATTGGCCCAGACATCATCGGCCAGATCCCGGACGACCTGTTCAGCTGCGGTCGTCGCCTCATTCGCAGCGGACTGATGGAGAGGCGCAAGGAACAGGGTCGGCGACCATGCAAGAACAATCCATAGTCCGAATGATGGCAAGGCGTTACTCGCAATCATGACGATGCTCTCCCTGTCCCCGTTCTGCATCGACAACCGACTGAACCCGTGCCGGCAACCCGGCAAGGCTCGGCCTGTTGACCTTCTATGATATGTTCAATTGGGTTGGGCTAGGCAAGCAAAAGAAGCGCGGCGAGCCTTCACGAATCTGCGCGTTTCCAACAGCTTGTCGGGACACTATCGGATGGCTGCAAGGACGGCAGGCTCGTATCAGGTGACGGCGTCGATTTCCGGCTCGGTGAGTTGGCCTGGGACAAGAATGACGGGAAGCCTGAGTTGCCCCCCTAATTGCCCAATCAGGTAGGTCACCAGCGGACCGGGATCTTCATGGCCTGCGGCGGTGCCGAGGACGAGTACGGAAATCTCCGGATCTTCATTGATCAGTGCCAGAAGCTCATCCCGCCTTCGCCCCTGTCGGACGTGAAGGATCGGCATTTTGCCGACGATGGCCTGCACGTGCTCGGCCATCACCTGAAGCGCCCGCTCCGCCTCCTCGCGAGCCTCCGCTTCCATCACACGCTCGACACCGAGCCAATGCTGAAACTCCGGTGGCTCGATCACGTAAAGCAAAGCCACGCGCCCGCCGGTCCTCACCGCCCGTCGACAGGCGAAGTAGAGTGCCGTCTTCATTTCCTCGGTCTGGTCGACCACGACCAAGAATAAACGCTCGCCAGGGCCGGGGGCCGGGTCGTTGTCGTCGTTTTCGGTCGGAGGAAGATCTGCATTCTCTGGCATGGTCATGCCTTTCGGAAAATCACACCCGCGAGCCAGCCTGATGCAAGCGCGATCAAGATCGCCACCAAGCCATAGAGCGCCGCATTTTTCCTGGCAAAATCGAAGACTTCGGCCTCCATCCCGACCTTGCTGATCTGCAGACTGCTTTGCTGCGCCCCGATCACCTGTCCGTCCTTGACATGAAAAACTTCGATACGATAAAGCCCCGGTGGTACATTGGCTGGAAACTCGAACGTTGCCCTAAAAAGCTTCGGACCGGGAAATCCTATCGTTACCGGGGTGACCGTGTACAGTCCTTCGCGTTCTTTATTGCGGATGAGAGCTTTGGCAAATGCTTCCAATTCCTCATCGCTGTAGCCGGAACCATCAACGATATCCAGCTTAAGATGATCGACGCCAAGCTCGAGCCTGTCGCGAGTTGCCGGATCGGCGATCTCATCGAGCGGCCCGCTCGTCGCGATCGCAAAGAAGCTTGGGACATCACTGAACTCGATACGGTCGCGGTTGATCCAGATGCCAGCAACACGCGCTTTCCTGCGCACCATCTGAGACTGTCGAGGTCCCTGCATGGTGATAATGATCGGACCTTCGGTTTCGGTGGTTCCAAAAACCACCACATCCCCGCCGACGAACGCGGTGGTGATGGCAATCAGGCGATCGGACACGTCGGCAGAAAGGCCATTGGCACGCGCAGTGTCGCTATGGAATACGCCTTGAGCGAACACCAACAGCAAGACAACTATGACCAGAGTACGGTTCAAACGGTGATCGTTCATCGTCAATGACCGGACGCGCCGAGAGAAAAGAGATCATCGGGTGTAATGATGAGATCGTAGCCAAGCTTGGCGCAAACTGCCAGCACGATCACGGCCAGCAGGATTCTGATCTGCTCGCCACGCAGACGGGCACCGAAGCTGGTGCCGATCTGCGCGCCGATAACACCACCGACAATTAGGGACAGAGCGAGAACGATATCGACGGTGTAGTTGTTGATGGCATGCAAAAAGGTGGTCACCGCAGTAACGAAGGCGATCTGGAAGAGCGACGTGCCGACCACGACCTGGGTCGGCATGCCGATGACGTAGATCATGGCCGGGACCATCAGAAAGCCGCCGCCGACACCCATGATGGCGGCCAGGATGCCAACCAGAAAGCCGAGGACGAGCGGGGTGAGGGCGCTGATATACAGCCTTGAGCGCTGAAAGCGCATCTTGAAAGGGAGGCCGTGGAGCCAATGATGTCGATGCAGCTTGCCACGCCCACCGGTACGCTTGACCTGAAACCAGGCACGGACGGATTCGACAAACATCAAGCTGCCGACCGTGCCGAGGAAAATCAGATATGAAAGGGCAATCACCAAGTCGATCTGGCCGAGTTCACGAAGTTCACGAAACAACCAGACTCCGAAGGCCGATCCGACAGCGCCGCCGACGACCAGCACCGCGCCCATTTTGACGTCTACATTTTTGCGTCGCATATGCGCCATCACGCCAGAGCTCGACGATGCCAGAATCTGACTGGCCTCGGAGCCGACGGCGACAGCAGGGGGAATACCAATGAAGATAAGCAGCGGTGTCATCAGGAAGCCGCCACCAACACCGAAAATACCGGACAGGAAGCCGACGGCACCACCCATGCCCAACAGCAGAAACAGGTTGACCGAAACTTCCGCAATCGGAAGGTAAATATCCATCAGATGCTCGAATCAGATCGGGAAAGCAGCTTGCCGAGATCGCAGCAGCAACATCGCTGGCCGCTAGAGAACCGTCAAGAGATGCTCTCGTCAAAGGCGAGATGTCGCAGCGGTTTCCGGAAGAAGCCGTCTCTTTACGACCCGCATGTTGCTTCGACACTCGTATCTATCGACTTTCCTTATCGAAAACTGGATCGATCGGCAGCTGCAGGGCATTGGCGAGATGGTTGGTTCTCGCCGCCAGCGTAACCACGCGCAGCACCTCGGCATGCATGGCCTCCGTCATGCCTTTCGCCTTGGCGGCGGCGGTATGGGAGTGCACGCAATAGCTGCAGGAATTGGCGATCGAGACCGCCATATAGATCATTTCCTTGACCAGAGGATCCAGTTCTCCAGGGGTCGCCATGACATCCTTGACGTCCCGCCAGACCTCCTCCAGGAGCTTGGGGTCGAAGGCAAGATAGCGCCATAGATTGTTAATGAAGTCGCTTCCCCGAGTTTTTCGGATGTCGTCGAAGACCGCCTTCACTCGAGGATCGCGTTCTGCGTCGGTGGTACTGGCTACAGTGGACATGGCTCTGGTCATTTCCTTCGTTGGAGTCTTAGTCATTCATCCCTGAAGATTCCCATCCAGCCGCGGCATGGTGTATGGGCGGCGAGCGGGACACGAAACGTCCAGCCCTGGCGGTGCTCCATCGGCTGATCGAGCGGTGCCTGTAACTGGCGGAGCAGCCTGAAGGCGGCGACCATGGCGGCCAGACCGAACAGAACGCCGCCGACGGCTTGGCCCACGAGCACACCCTCGGCCCCAAGAACCTTGGCGCCAAGCCAAGCAAACGGGATCGTGCCCAGGGTGGACCGCCCCCAATTGGCGAGGGTCGACCATTGGGGGCGCCCGAGATTGTTGAAGGCCGCATTGGCGATGAAAAGAGCACCGTTGAAGCCAAAGCTGAGCGCGATGAACGTACAAAAAAAGCCGATAAGCGCAGTCGCTTCTGGCCCGGCGTTGAAGAGTGCAGCGATCTGGTTCCGTCCGAGATACAAAAGGAGCGAGACCGCCCCGACATAGACGACGAGCAGCAAAAGGGCGTCCAAGAGCGAGCGGCGCACGCGAGCCAGCTTTCCCGCACCAAAGTTCTGCCCGACAATGGGGCCGATGGCACCAGACATCGCGAACAACGCGCCGAACGCCACCGGAATGACCCTGCCGATCACCGAATAGCCAGCAACGGGGCCATCGCCAAACTGTGCGATGCTCGCGGTGACATAGGCATTGCCGATCGGAGTTGCGACATTGGTCAGCATCGCAGGTCCGGCAATTCTGGCAATCGCTCCGAAGTCGTCCCTGACTTGCCGGAACGTGCAGAGCTGTAGCATCCGGTGAGCTTTGGCGACGCCGAAAAGGCTGACCGCTAGAACCGCAAAACGGGCAATCACCGAGGCGATCGCAGCACCCTGAACACCTAGGCCAAAAGTGAAGATGAACAATGGATCGAGCGCTGCATTGACCAGACCGCCGACAAGGGTCGAGTACATCGCGCGTTTCGGATCGCCGATCGCCCGCAGCACGCCGCCGCCCGCCATTGCCAAAGCCAAAACAGGCATCGAGGGCACGATGATTCGGAGATAATCCGAAGCAAGCTCGAGGGCACGGCCTTTCGCGCCGAGGGCCTTGAGCAGATCAGGGACAAAAAGCCAGACGAGAAGTGCCGCCGGTATCGTGACTAATAGTGAGAAGACGGCAACCGTGCCGACATAGCGCTTGGCACGCTCTTCCTCACCGGCACCAATGGCGCGTGCCACGAGAGCTCCCATGGCAATGGCGAGGCCGATCGAAAGCGATGTCGTAAAGAACAGGACGGAGCCGGCATAGCCGATAGCGGCAGCAAGCTCGGTTTCGCCGAGAAGGCTGAGGAAATACATATCGGCGAGATCGACCAGAAAAATTGCCATGAGACCGAGGGCCGCAGTCCCGGTCATCACAGTAATATGGCGCATGGTCGAGCCGGAAATGAAGGCGGCTTCAGTCAATGGTTGAATCCAAACAGCATCTGATCGCTAGAAAGAGGTTTATCCTCTGGGAACACCGATAAAACATACCGTCTCGCCCGCCTCGTCTTTTGACCCAGTGCTAGGTCATGCTAAGAGCTTAGCGATTGATCTACCTGTTCGAAATGAAAAGAAATGACTTAGGGTTCGGAGACATAAGTCTGCAAGAAAGAAAACCAGCAGCCACGTCCTTGCCGGTCGGCGACGAGGTCAAAACGACGACGTGTCAGATGTGCGCTGGTCGTTGTGGCATTAAGGTCCATCTTAAAAACGGTGAAGTCCGTTACATCGAAGGTAATCCCGACCATCCGGTCAATCGGGGGGTACTTTGCGCCAAGGGCTCGGCCGGGGCCAAACAGCATTATGCGTCGGCAAGGCTGACCAAGCCGTTGAAGCGGGTCGGCCCGCGCGGGAAAGCCGAATTCAAAGAGATTGAGTGGAACGAGGCACTCGCCACGGCTGCGAGTTGGCTGGGTACGATCCGTGCCAAGGACCCGAAGCAGCTTGCCTTCTTCACCGGGCGTGACCAAAGCGAAGCTCTGACCAGCTGGTGGGCCTCAGCGTTCGGCACGCCCAACTACGCTTCCCACGGAGGTTTGTGTTCGGTCAACATCGCAGCCGGAGGCGCGTACACAATTGGCGGGTCCTTTGGAGAATTTGGCGAACCTGACTGGGAACGAACCCGTTACCTCATGATGTTTGGCTGTGCTGAGGATCATGACAGCAATTCGCTCAAGCTCGGGCTTTCTAAACTAAAAGAGAACGGCGCCAAATTCGTTTCGGTGAACCCTGTTCGCACCGGCTATGCGGCAATTGCGGACGAGTGGCTCGGCATCCGCCCGGGAAGCGATGGGCTGTTCATTCTCTCAATCATCCAGGAACTGCTGAAAGCGGGAAAGATCGATCTCGACTATCTAATCCGCTACACTAATGCGCCTTGGCTTGTCATCGTGGATGAAGGGGCAGCACACGGGCTGTTCGTGCGCACGGCCGATGATAAACCGATCATCTGGGACCGAGAGCGTAACCGGCCTTTGCCCTTCGATACTCCCGGAGCCAAGCCGGCTCTAAAAAGAAGAATGAAGTTGGCAAGCGGGCGAACCGTCGTGCCGGCGTTTCAGCTTCTGGCCGAGCGCTATCTCGATCCAATGTACGACCCGGAAAGGGTCGCTGTGGAAACGGGCATTCCAGCCGCGGCGATTCGCCGAATCGCCGCCGAGCTGGCAACGGTCGCCTTCGAGCAGGAGGTAGTCATCGAGCAGCCCTGGACCGATGCCTTCGGGCGCAGCCATGACAAGATGATCGGTCGGCCGGTCGCGATGCATGCAATGCGCGGGATCTCGGCCCATTCCAACGGTTTCCAGACTTGCAGGGCCCTGCATCTCCTGCAGGCTCTTCTGGGCACGATTGATTGTCCGGGAGGCTTTCGCTACAAACCGCCCTTTCCAAAACCTAGCCCGCCTGGTCCGAAGCCTGCTGGGAAGGCCCATCAGGTGGTGCCGGGAAAACCGATGCCCGGCCCGCCGCTTGGCTTCCCGACCGGCCCCGATGACCTCCTTGTCGATCCGATGGGCCAGGCCCATCGGATCGACAAGGCATTTTCCTGGGAAGCGCCACTTGCCGCTCAGGGCATGATGCATATGGTCATCACCAACGCCTATAAGCGTGATCCCTACCCGATCGACACGCTGTTCTTCTATATGTCCAACATGGCCTGGAACTCGGCCATGAATGTTGGCGATACGATCCGCATGCTCACTGAGCAGGACGAAGCGAGCGGAAACTACCGGATCCCGAAGATCATTTATTCCGATGCCTTTTTCTCGGAGATGGTCGCCTATGCCGACCTGATCTTGCCGGACACCACTTATCTGGAGCGCTGGGACTGCCTCTCCATGCTGGACCGGCCGATTAGTTCGGCAGATGGACCAGCCGACGGCATTCGGCAGCCGGTGCTCAAGCCCGACCGCGACGTTCGTCCCTTTCAGGATGTGCTGCTGGACCTGGGCGCACGCCTTGGTCTGCCCGGTATGACCGATGACAAGGGTAAACCGCGTTTTCCGGGTGGCTACGCGGATTATCTCGTCAATCACGAGCGCAGGCCCGGTATAGGCAGTCTCATGGGCTGGCGCGGCGCCGCCGGCAAGAAGAAAGGAAAGGGCGCCCCCAACAGCGAGCAGCTCCAGCGCTATATCGAGAACGGGTGCTATTGGCAGGACGAGATACCGCCCAACGCACGTTTCTTCAAACACGCCAATCAGGCCTATCTCGATTACGCCGTGGATAGGGGCTTTATCGACACCGCCTTACCCATGCCGCTGCAGCTTTACAGCGAGGCTCTACAAAAGTTCCGACTTGCCGCCGAAGGCCACAGCGACACTAGTCCGCCCGAGGCCCATCGTGAGCGCGTTCGAACGTTTTTCGATCCGCTCCCTTTTTGGTATCCGCCGTTTGAGGACCTTACCAACGAGGAGGACGATTATCCAATGCATGCAATCACCCAACGCCCCATGGCCATGTACCAGAGCTGGGGCTCGATGAATGCCTCGCTGCGCCCGATCCACGACAGCAATCGTCTCTATATGAGTCGTGCCTGGGCAAGCGAGCTACGTATCAATGATGACGACTGGGTCTGGATCAGCTCGCGCCATGGCAAGGTGAAAGGCCAAGTCCGGCTGATGGATGGTGTCAATGATCAGACGGTCTGGACCTGGAATGCAATCGGTAAGCGAAAGGGCGCCTGGAACTTGCCGGCAGACGCCCCGGAGACGGAAAAAGGGTTCTTGCTCAACCACTTGATCGACGAATTGCTGCCTGCCCAGATTGGCGTGCACCGCTATGCCTCAGCTGATCCGATCACCGGCCAGGCCGCCTGGTACGATCTTCGGGTTCGCGTCGAAGCTGCAGATCCGGCGGAAACGGCGATAACAGAACCGCAGTTCGACCAACTCCGGCCGCCGCAGCGTGCGCGGGGGCAGATCAAGGTCGTGGATCCCAGCGTGTTGTCAGCGCCAGCCGTTCCCTTCGAACCCGCCAACACCACGACCAAGAGAAGAGCGCCGTGACCAGTCTGCCGAGCGAAAAACCGGAAAAACGCCTGGGCTTGGTGATCGACCTCGATATCTGCATCGGCTGCCATGCCTGCGTCGTCAGCTGCAAGGAATGGAATAGTGGGGGCGATGCCGCTTCGCTGCTTGGTCAAGATTCCCAAGAGGCGTCCTCCCATGGAGCCTGGCTGAACCGCATGCACACGTTCGAGGTCGATGACGGGGAAGCTGGGCGGACGGTCCACTTTCCGAAATCCTGCATGCACTGCGAGGACGCTCATTGCGTCACGGTCTGTCCGACCGGCGCCTCTTATAAACGGCAGGATGACGGCATCGTTCTGGTGGATGCGGACCGCTGCATCGGCTGCGGTCTTTGCGCATGGGCTTGTCCCTATGGTGCGCGAGAGCTTGATGAAGTCGATGGGGTGATGAAGAAATGTACGCTTTGCATCGACCGTCTTTATAACGAGACCCTTCCACCGGATGAGCGCGAGCCGGTTTGTGTGACGACCTGTCCCGCCCGGGCTCGGCACTTCGGTGATTTTGCCGATGAAACCTCGAACGTGTCGCGCCTCACCGCTGAGCGGACCGGCTACGATCTTATGCCGGAGATGGGATATCATCCGACCAGTAAATATCTGCCGCCACGATCGTCCGAGACGGTAGATCAGCGGATCGGCGCACCGGAGGCACTGGCACCCAGAGCGGAAGGTGGTTTCCTGGGCTGGCTGGACCGGGCACTTTCGGACCTGCCATGAATCCACCCTTGTCAATTGTCGTGTTCACGACGAGTTCGGGGCTTGGCTACGGCATGCTGATGGTGTTGGCTCTCGGCACGC
Source organism: Geminicoccaceae bacterium (assembly GCA_965204405.1). Classification (GTDB taxonomy): domain Bacteria; phylum Pseudomonadota; class Alphaproteobacteria; order Geminicoccales; family Geminicoccaceae; genus JANQPX01. The sequence continues at coordinate 861,057 of CBDBEN010000003.1, read as the reverse complement.
TCGCCGGTTTCATCCCGCCAACGTCATGGATTTTTGGCGCAGTTGCCCTTGGCCTCGCCCTTACTGCCGTCACCGCCGGGCTGGTTGCGTCAACCTTTCACCTCCGGCATCCTCGGCATGCCTGGCTTGCGCTTTCACAATGGCGGAGCTCCTGGTTGTCGCGCGAAGGCCTGGCTGCCGTCGTCACCTACCTTCCAGCACTTGCCTTCGGCATCGGTTGGGTGTTTTTCGAGACAGCGCCGGGCCTCGTTGGCACGATGGCAGCGCTCACTGCACTGGGCGCAATCCTCACCGTCTGCTGCACCGGCATGATCTATGCTTCTCTGCCGCCCATCCGTGCTTGGCATCATGGACTGACAGCGCCGATCTATCTTGGTTTCGCTTTGATGACTGGCGCCCTGGCCGTCCATTTTCTGGTCGCACTTTTTGGATTTAGAAACGATTGGGCCGGCATTCTCGCTCTTGCCTCCACGATTCTGGTCTTTGTCCTGAAGTCGCTGCTCTGGTACGAGCTTCGGACCAAGCAGTCCGTCACCAGCTTGGAAACGGCGACCGGCCTCGGCAAGTTCGGGCTGGTCAGCATGCTTGATCCACCACATCCGGAGGCCAACTACCTGCTTCAGGATATGGGCTTCAAGATCGGCCGGAAACATGCCGGCCGCATTCGCAGGCTGGTCTATCTTTTCGGCTTGCTCGGTCCTGTGTTGTTCACGGTTCCAGCCTTGGTTTTGGAAGGCTGGCCGGTTCCGCTCGTGGCGCTGTTGGCGATGATTTCAGGCATGATCGGCGTCTTGCTGGAACGCTGGCTGTTCTTTGCCGAGGCAAGCCATACCGCGATGCTCTACCATGGCCATGGCGGTGGTGTCGAAGACGATGCCCGTAATCAGCGGCAGATCAGAAGCCAGCCCTCGCAGACACAGAGAGTTCAGCGTCAGCGGCGGCCAGCCTCGGTTTCGATGGCCGGCAGGTCCTCCCGGTGAGCAATAGAACGATTGAGAATGATAGGCTTCAATCTGTTCGTTTTCAGCGATGAATGCTCAATAAGGCTGAAAGCCAAATGCAGTGGTCGTACCGTTAGGGAACGAACTGCTCGTTGAGAATGCGTTCTTCCAGATCGTGCTCCGGGTCGAACAGCAATGTGAGGCTATTGGTTTGGTCCTCCCAGACTTCCACATTGGCCACATTGCGAAGTTCGGTGTAGTCGGCCACGGCGCTTACCGGCCTTTTTTCCGGATCCATGATATCGAAACGAAAATGGCTGCTGCAGGGAAGAAGAGCGCCACGCCAGCGGCGAGGCCGGAAGGCATTGATCGGGGTGAGAGCCAAAAGATTGGCGCCGGTCGGCAGGATTGGGCCATGGGCGGAGAGGTTATAAGCAGTGCTGCCGGCGGGGGTTGAGACCAGGACGCCATCGCAGACCAGTTCGGGAAGGCGGACCACGCCGTCGATGGCAATCTTGATCTGTGCTGCTTGGCGGGTCTCCCGGAACAACGAGACCTCGTTGATCGCAAGGCTGTGCTCGATCGTGCCGTCGCGCATCTCGGCGCGCATACGCAGCGGATGCAATGCCACTGGCGCTGCCTCTTGCAGCCGGTCGATGAGTTGATCGCCCTGATATTCATTCAGGAGGAAGCCGACCGTACCGAGATTCATGCCGTAGACCGGTATCGGGCGCTCCATGATGCTATGGAGCGTCTCCAGCATGAAGCCGTCACCACCAAGAACCACCAGGACATCAGCTTCCTCATCGGAGCTGTCACCGTGGACAGCCTTGAGGTCGGCGAGTGCATCCTGGGCTTCCGGCGTGTCGGCGGCCCTGAAGCCGATTTTCGAAAGATCGGGCTTGAACATAGCCTCATCGGTGGTCGTGTCGGTCAAATCCGAGAGCTCCTCAAGGGGATCACAGGTATTCGAGACCCTTCAGTTTCCAGGGTGCGTACTTTGGTGTGACTGCTTGCCGATCGTCAAGGCGGCAAGCCACAGGTTACAGGCGCTAGTTTATCGACATACACAAGGGAAGTTACCGCCTTTATATCTGTAGGCGAGCCGCCCCGCTCCTTGCTCAGCCATAGCCATGAATGACGGATTTGAGCTATGATCTGAATCAATGGAGAAAGCCCCGTCGTGGCGACGGGGCGAACCTCATGCACCAGAGCAATCGGAAGATTCATGTTGAGGTGCCCCGAGGTTCAGATTTGCATCAACTCTCCCAGACATAATTGATCGTTATATCTGGGTCGATGCGCTAGCAGGGAGCAACGCCGCGCATGATGATCGATCCTTTCGAGCGTGTCGTCGACTATATCAGAATTTCGGTGACCGATCGCTGCGATTTCCGCTGTGTGTACTGCATGTCGGAAAACATGACCTTCCTGCCCAAGAAGGATTTGCTGTCGTTGGAGGAATTGGACCGGCTTTGCTCGGCCTTCATCGATCTCGGCGTAAAGAAGATCAGACTCACTGGCGGCGAACCCCTGGTCCGGCGCAATATCATGAGCCTGTTTCGATCCTTGGGCCGGCATTTGGAAACCGGGGCACTGAAGGAGTTAACCGTCACCACCAATGGCAGCCAGCTCGATCGGTTTGCCGTCGAGCTGGTAGAAGCGGGGGTCCGGCGGGTCAATGTCTCGGTTGATACTTTGGATAAGGAGAATTTCGAAAAGATCACCCGCTGGGGCAAATATGACAAGGTCATGGCGGGCATCCAGGCGGCCAAGGCGGCGGGGCTTGCGATCAAGATCAACGCCGTGGCGCTCAAGGGTGTCAATGATGGCGAATTCGACCACATGATCCGCTGGTGCGGTGACGAAGGCTTCGATCTGACCTTGATCGAGACCATGCCGCTCGGCGAAATCGATGGCGATCGGACCGAGCAGTATCTGCCGCTTTCCAAGGTCCGGGCTGATCTCGAACAACGCTGGCGCCTGACGGACCTTCCCGACCGCACCGGTGGCCCTGCCCGCTATGTGCGTATTGAGGAAACTGGCGGCCGGCTCGGCTTCATCACCCCGCTGACCCATAATTTCTGCGAGAGCTGCAATCGGGTGCGCGTCACCTGCACGGGCCAGATGTATATGTGTCTGGGCCAGGAGGATGAGGCCGATCTCTGCACCCCGCTTCGGTCCTCCGAGGGCGACGACCTGGTCAAGCAGGCGATCATTGAGGGGATTTCCCGCAAGCCCAAAGGACATGATTTCGTCATCGATCGCGGCCACAATCAGCCCGCCGTCAGCCGGCATATGAGCGTCACCGGCGGCTAGTGGTGTGACCACATCATCAGTTAGGCTCGCCTGCTGTTCTTGACCAATCTATCCAGATCTATTGGGAACAGCTTGCAGCAAGAATTATCCGCTGTGGCCGTATCACCGAGCATAACAATGCCGCAGCACTTATGCCTGACTACCATCCATAATGACGTACGTATTGTATGACGAGCGCTTGCGGCCCGTGTACTTGCCCGAGGCCGATATCAAATTACGTTGACCTATAGGGAACATCGCAACGATTTTATCTTTGATACTCTCGGAGGCTCAATGGCGCAGCGATGTTGGGCAAGACGGGGTTCGATTTTCTTAACCATTCTCGCAGGCATGCTTCTGCATGGTGCCTGTCAACCGAGGCCCTATCAAGCTGCATCTTACCAGCCGATTGAGAGATACGGGCATTGTGGCTGCGGCAGTACCTATGCCGATCGGATGCTTCCACCATGGATGATACGGCAGATTGTTCGACACAGACATCTCTATTCGTGCGGACGAGCCTACGGTCCAGCGCATCACTATCATGACCATCCGCATTGCTACAGATGTCGTCCTTATCGGCGACGCTGCTGCTGATCATGCCAATAGAATGCACTGATGACGAAACGCCTGGATAACTCTTTAGGATTCTAAGTCGGCACCTGCGCGTCTTTACGCAGTAGACCTAAACCACCGCTTTCAGCTCGGCTAGCCCATGAAGCCGAGTTCCAGCTGCGCCTCCTCGCTCATCATGCTGGGATTCCAAGGTGGGTCCCAGACGACGTCGACTTCGGCATCCGTTACGCCGTCGACGGCATGGACTTTCTGCCGAACCTCGTCCGGCAGAATTTCCGCTACCGGGCAATGGGGCGAGGTCAGGGTCATGTCGATACGCACGCGATTATCATCTTCGACATCAACCTTGTAGATCAAGCCCAGCTCGAAAATGTTCACCGGAATTTCCGGATCGTAGATGGTGCGAATCGCGTCGATGATCTTTTCACCAAGCGCGTCGACCTCGGCCTGGCGTTTTTTCTCGGCATCGTCACCGTCCAGCATTGCCGCGGCACGATCCAGGTTCTCCTCGTCACTCATGCCGATTCTTCCCCTATCGTCAGCTAAACATCGAGGCGACGCGATGCAGGCTTTTCACCAGCGCATCAAAATCGGCCTCGGTATTATAAATGCCAATCGATGCTCTTGCGGTTGCATTGTGTCCCAGGCGCTCCAGAACCGGCTGAGCGCAGTGATGGCCGGTACGAATGGCGACGCCATCCAGGTCCAAAAGCGTGCCGATGTCGTGGGGATGGGCATTGTCCATCACAAATGACAAGACACCACATTTCTCTCGTGCCGTACCCACCAGCTTCAGGCCCGGAACCTGTTGGATCGCGCGTGTGCCATAGGCTAGAAGAGCCGCTTCGTGGGCTCCAATCTCCGCAAGACCGATATCGGTGACGTAATCGACGGCGGCGCCCAGCGCCACAATAGCCTCGATCGCGGGCGTGCCGGCCTCGAATTTGTAGGGGATATCGTTGAACTCGGTTTTCTCGTAGCTGACCGAGAGAATCATGTCCCCGCCGCCCTGATAGGGGGGCATGGCTTCGAGATGGGCGGCCTTGCCATAGAGCACGCCGACGCCGGATGGGCCGTAGAGCTTATGGCTGGTGAATCCGAGGAAATCGCAATCCAAGGCCTGGACATCGATCGGCAAGTGCTGCACCGCCTGCGCCGCATCGACGAAGATCGGCACACCCTTGGCGTGGGCGAGATCGATCATGGTCTCGATCGGATTGATCGTGCCAAGGGCGTTTGCAACCCAGGTCGCGGAAACCAGGACGGTTCGATCGGTAATCAGACGATCGAACTCTTCCATGATAAGCTCACCCTCATCCGTGATCGGGGCCACCTTGAGCTTGGCGCCAGTCTGCTCGGCGAGCAGCTGCCAGGGAACGATGTTGGCGTGATGCTCCATGCCGGTGATCAGGATTTCGTCGCCGGGCTTCGCTTTCGGCCGGATGAAACTCTGTGCGACCAGATTTATCGCTTCAGTGACATTGCGGGTGAACACGACTTCGCGTTTGCTCGGCGCGTTTAGAAGCGCACGAACCTTCTCGCGGGCTCCATCATGAAGCTCGGTTGCCCGTTCCGAGAGGCTGTAGACGCCGCGATGAATGTTGGCGTAACTGTGGCGCAGCACATCGGCTTGAGCCTCGATCACCTGCCTTGGTTTCTGCGCGCTTGCGGCACTATCGAGAAACACCAAGGGGTGTCCGTGGACCTCCTGCTGTAAACATGGGAAGTCGGCACGTATTCGCTCGATGTCGAAACCGGCCCCGGGATGCTCGAGCCTGGCTGCTTCGCTCACGCAATATCTCCCATATCCCGCAGGATATCGGCGCCCGGCAGCCAGCGGAGAATTTCCCGTTTGGCCTGCGCGAGCAGCGGCTTGCTGGCAAACCGTTCCAGTACTTCATCTGCAAAGGCGAAAGTCAGCATGGTGCGAGCAGTTTCGGGACCGAAGCCACGAGTGCGGAGATAAAAGAGCTCGCGCTCATCGAGTTCGCCCGCCGTGGCGCCATGAGAGCATTTCACGTCATCGGCGTAGATCTCGAGTTCGGGCTTGGTATTGATCTCCGCATCCGGTGAGAGCAGGAGGTTGTTGTTGGTCTGATAGGCATTGGTCTGCTGTGCCGGCCGCTGCACCAGTATCTTGCCGGCAAAAGCCGCTTTTGCCCGGCCGTCGAGCACGCCCTTGTAGTATTGATCGCTGACGCTGCCGGGCGCCGCATGATCGATTTGCAGCATGTTGTCGATATGCTGACCGGTGCGGGTAAGATAAAGGCCGTTGAACTGCGCATCGATCTCGGATCCGCCGAGCCTGGCGCCGATCTCGTTGCGGACAAACCCACCGCCGAGTGTGGCAAGCGTCTGCACGAGCTTGGCTTGGGCTGCCAGATCATAATCGGTGCGGCCGATGAAACTGCCCTCAACATCGCCGATCTGAAGGCGATCGTGGCGAAGCTCGGACTTTTCTCCCAGGATGCAGGCAGTCACCAGGTTTGTCAGTTGCCGCCCGCTTTTCTTGAAGACATGAGTTTCTATCAACCCCAGCCGAGATTCCCGTCCTAGCTTGATGACGAGGCGCGGGTTGGTCATGGTTGGAACGTCATCACCGACGCTTATAAAGAGAAGCTGGACAGGACGATCAAGGCCAACGTTGTCGGCAACTTTGATGACGGCACCGCTGCCGGCGAACGCCGCATTGAGCGAACTAAATCCCCGTTTGCTCCGATCCTCTTCGGCAAGAAGATCCGAAGGCGCTATCAGGCCATTCGCCAGGGCATCGTCGATCGTGGCGACGATCATCCCGCCCTGATCGCAGCAAGGGGCCGACAAGTCGGCGCGAAGGTGACCATTGACGAACACAAGGCGCTGAATGTTCGGTTCATCGGCCAGATAGGGCTCGATCTCACTGGCAGGAAGATCAACGGGAGCCGCCTTCCCCATGGCCTCCTTGGCAAGAGGGCCCACAGGAGAATATTTCCAGGCTTCGATCTTGGGGCCAGGAAAGCCTGTAGCTTGGAATCGTTCGAAATGCTGCTGCCTGAGGCCATTGACTTCGGCAAGCTGGTGGCCGGGAAGAGACGGCAGTGCTTCAGCGAACACACCTTCATAGGATGAGGGCGCTGCGAGCATGCGGTTCGGAATCGGGCGTGTGATCGTCATGGGGATCATGCCACCGCTTTGGCGGTTTCGCCATTGAACCCGGCATAGCCGGTTTTCTCCAGTTCCAGCGCAAGCTCCTTGCCGCCGGAGCGGACGATTCGGCCATCCAGCATGACATGGACCTTGTCCGGTACGATGTAGTCGAGGAGCCGTTGATAGTGGGTGATCACCACCATGGATCGTTTCGGATCCCGGAGTTGGTTGACGCCGTCGGCAACGGTGCGCAACGCGTCAATATCGAGGCCTGAATCCGTCTCGTCCAGAATGGCAAGTTTCGGTTCCAGCACAGCCATCTGGAGAATCTCGTTGCGCTTTTTCTCACCGCCGGAGAAGCCAAAGTTGACTGCACGCTTCAGGAGTTCCGGTTTGACACCGACGACCTTGGCTTTTTCGCGCACCAGCTTCAGGAAAGTGGCCGCATCGATCTCCTCTTGCTCGCGTGCGCGGAGGATCGAATTCAAGGCGGTGCGCAGGAAGTACATATTACCGACACCGGGAATCTCGATCGGATACTGAAACGCCAGGAACAGCCCCGCCGCAGCGCGCTCCTCCGGATCCATCTCCAGCAAGGCCTCGCCTTCGTAGTTGACGCTGCCACCTGTCACGTCATAACCGTCACGTCCGGCCAGCACATAGGCAAGCGTGCTTTTACCGGAACCATTCGGTCCCATGATGGCGTGAACCTCGCCCGGTTCAACGTTCAGGCTGAAGCCCTTCAAGATAGCCTGATCGCCAACAGACACCTTTAGATCGTCAATTCTCAGCATGCTCTCTCAACCTTTTCTTGTAACTTGGCTCAACGCTCGTCCAGCAAGCCGTAGGCAAGTAGTCCCTGGAGGCGGTTGCCTCCTAACCGACGCTGCCTTCGAGGCTGATGGCCAGGAGCTTTTGGGCTTCAACCGCGAATTCCATCGGCAGCTCCTGCATTACCTCCTTGCAGAAACCGTTGACAATCAACCCGACCGCGTCCTCGTCGGAGAGACCGCGCTGGCGACAATAGAAAAGCTGATCCTCGCTGATCTTGGAGGTGGTCGCCTCATGCTCGACCTCGGCCGTCCGGTTTTTGACCTCGATGTAGGGGACGGTGTGCGCGCCGCACTGATCGCCGATCAGCATGCTGTCGCACTGGGTGTGGTTTCTGGCATTCTCCGCACCCTTCAGCACGCGAACCAAGCCGCGGTAGGTATTGTCACTGCGGCCGGCGGAAATGCCCTTTGAGACGATCCGGGACGTGGTGTTTTTGCCAATGTGGATCATCTTGGTGCCGGTGTCTGCCTGCTGCAGATTGTTGACCAGTGCCACCGAATAGAACTCGCCGACCGAATTGTCGCCTTGGAGCACACAGCTCGGATACTTCCATGTGATGGCCGAGCCGGTTTCAACCTGTGTCCATGAGATCTTTGAGTTTTTTCCGCGGCAGATGCCTCTCTTGGTGACAAAATTATAGATCCCGCCCTTGCCTTCGCTGTCACCGGGATACCAGTTCTGCACGGTTGAATATTTGATCTCGGCATCATCGAGAGCGATCAGCTCGACAACAGCGGCATGCAACTGGTTCTCGTCGCGCATCGGCGCCGTGCAGCCTTCGAGATAGCTGACATAGGATCCTTCATCAGCGATGATCAGCGTGCGCTCGAACTGGCCGGTATTTTCCGCGTTGATTCTGAAGTAAGTGGACAGTTCCATCGGGCAGCGCACACCCTTCGGAATATAGACGAACGTGCCATCCGAAAAGACCGCCGAATTCAGCGCTGCGAAGTAGTTATCGCCTTGAGGTACCACTGAGGCCAGGTATTTCTTCACCAACTCCGGGTGATCCTGAACTGCCTCCGAGATCGACGAAAAGACGATGCCCAGGGCTGACAGCTTTTCCTTGAACGTCGTCGCCACCGAGACGCTGTCGAACACATAATCGACGGCGACGCCGGCAAGGATCTCCTGCTCTCTCACCGGAATACCAAGCTTTTCATATGTCCGCAGTAGTTCCGGGTCGACCTCATCGAGGCTCTTGGGGCGATCCTCCTGGGATTTCGGTGCGGCGTAGTAGCTGATCTCCTGGAAGTCGATCGGTGGGTAGTCGACCTTGGCCCAATCCGGCTCTTCCATCTCGCTAAAACGCTTCAGGGCTTGAAGGCGCCATTCAGTAAGCCAATCCGGCTCACTCTTCTTCGAAGAGATCAACCGGACCGTCTGCTCGCTCAAGCCCTTGGCAGCAACGTCGGCCTCGATATCGGTCACAAAACCGTATTTATACTCACCACCTGAGTAATCCTTGACCGATTCCAGTGCTGTCGCCATTCGTTTCGTCTCCTAGCCGATCTTTGCCGAATCGATGTCGGCAGATCGCTTGTCAAAAGCATCAGTTGGTGCAGCGGGGGCTGCAAAGGCTTCCGGTATGGTCTGGGCCATTTCGGCCATCGTAATGCCGTCGAGCGCACCGCGTATCGCATCATTGATACGCTGCCAATTGGCCCTGGCTGGACAAAGGCTCTCAATGTCGCATCCGCCGGGGCCTTCCTCAATACAGGCGGTCAGCGCAATCGGTCCTTCAAGTGCTGTGATCACCTCAGCTACCGTGATCGCCTCACCCGGCCTTGCTAAGCCGTACCCGCCCCTGGCACCTCGATGAGAGATCAGCAGTCCTGAACGAGTCAGGGACTTTAGAACCTTGCTCACTGTTGGTTGCGGGATAAGGCTTTCATTGGCAATTTCGGTCGCACTGAACTGCCGCTCCGGGCGTCGCGCCAGACCGGTCATGATGACGATACCGTAGTCCGCAAGCTTGCTCAGACGGAACACGACTCTGCCTCTCCAGCTAAAAAGGACCAATTAGGTCCCAATTGCTAGATTAATGTGTTCATCGGCCCTGTCTTGTCAAGCTAAAATCATGGAAAAAAGATCAGAGAAACACGATCCTGCCTTCAATCCTAGAATGAAGCTAAACTGAAGAGTTATCTGACAGGCAGGCCAATTGAACTTGATCCGGTAAGTTTATTCCAAAGGCGTTTTTTGATGCAGGCTGTCGCCTGAACACCCGACGATTAAGCCCCTTGGAAGAGGCACTTCGGCTGAATGGTCCGGCTTAATTCCCTGTCGATCAGACGAGGTCAGCAATCCTGAAGAAAATTGCTATCCAGATCAGTTTTTGCGCACGAGTGTATCGTCGAAGCAGAAAATGAGCTTGTCGAAGGATAGGCCGTCAGAGACTGCGCAGGCCTGGCTTTTTCGCTTGCGGCCTGATTTCTTGAACGTTTGCTGGTCGCCGGTTTGAGCCAGTTGCTCCAAAGTTTCCAAAAGGCGGCGAAAGCCTTGCCGATCCAAATGGACCTCCAGCGTTTTTTTCTCACCTTGGGTCACAAATTGAGCGCGCCCGTTGCCCCCCTTGTGCGGTGCCGTTCGATCTGACGCCATATCTCGTCTCCCAATATCCCTCATCCTATAGTAAACGGAGCTGCCGGCCCGGGATGTCGAAGAGGTCGGTCCGTAAATGCGGCAATTTTCGATCCAAACCCAAGCGTTTCTTAGCCAGCCTGAAACGCTTGGCAATCAAATCGGCATGGACACCTGTTCCCCGCATCCTCTGTCCAAAACGCGTATCATTCATCTTTCCCTCGCGGCATTGCCGATGCAGCGAGATCACGCGATCTGCCTTCAACGGAAAATGGTTTATCAGCCAATCGATGAATAAATCCTTAATTTCGTGAGGCATGCGTATCAGAGTGTAGTAAGCATGCCACGCATCGCGTCCTGCTGCGGCTTCCAAAACACGTTCGAGTTCGTCATCGGTCAATCCTGGTATGATCGGGGCAACCATCACCGCGGTCGGAATGCCTGCCTCCGTCAAAGCAGCCACGGCATCGAGCCGCCGGTAGGGAGCCGATGCACGCGGTTCCATGACCCGCGCCAGCTTTGCATCAAGAGTCGTGATCGAAATCGCCACGGTGACCAGATTCGAGGCGGCCATCAACCCCAGTAGATCGATGTCACGCAGCACCGCGGCTGATTTCGTGACAATGGTCAGGGGATGACGATACTCGGCCAGAAGCGTGATGATGCGCCGAGTAATGCCGAGCTTGCGCTCTATCGGCTGATAGGGGTCCGTGTTGGCTCCCAGAGCGATCGGCGAGCAGCGATAGCCCGGCGAGGCGAGTTCCTGTTTCAGGAGCTCTGCTGCATCTTTTTTTGCCCAGAGTTTGGTCTCGAAATCCAGCCCTGGCGACAGGCCAAGATAGGCATGGGAAGGTCGAGCGTAGCAATAGATGCAGCCATGCTCGCAGCCTCGATAAGGATTGATCGACTGGCTGAAAGGGATGTCCGGAGAGGTATTCCTGGCAATCACGGTTCGACTATGATCGGCATGGACCTCGGTTTTCGGCCGGCCCGGTTGGTCTTTGCTATCGGCCAGTGAGTCCCAGCCGTCATCGAAAGGCTCGAAACCATGCCGCTCAAAGCGAACCTTGGGATTCAGGGTCGCTCCCCGACCCTTATGGACTTTCCTCGGAACTAATGTCGCTTCGCTTTCGTCATGCATTTTATCAATTCTATAATCACAAAAGAACAAAGCAAGAACATTCTCTTCGCTATATCATGAATCGCAACGCAATTGCCAACCAGAACAGCCATGTGAATGCCGCTGCGCAAATGGCTTCCGTCTAATGGACAACAGGTCTACCTTCCGAGCAGGTTTTGGAGAAAAGGACACTGCCATGCCGACACTCGCCGACTACGGAACCTGGCCTTCGCCTATCAGTCCTGAGATGCTTACCAGGGCGCAGATCGGGCTTTCCGGCCCAATCATAGATCAAGGCGATATCTACTGGCTGGAAGGTCGCCCGGAGGAAGCAGGGCGACAGGTCCTCGTTCGCCTCGAGAATGGAGAGGCCAGAGACGATCTCACGCCTGCTCCCTTCAATGTCAGAACCCGTGCCCATGAATATGGCGGCGGCGCCGTTACCATCGGTGCCGGGATCGTGCTGGCGTCGAATTTTGCCGATCAGCGCCTCTATCGACTCCGTCCGGGATCGCCACCGGTCCCGTTGACTCCCGAGAGTGAAGGAAGGCTTCGCTTTGCGGATGCGTCGATCGACTCGCGAAGACAACTGGCCTTTGCCGTGAGAGAGGATCATCGAGGCAGTGGTGAGGCGGTGAATACGATCGTCAGGATCGACCTTACAGGTGAGGAGGATTCCGGCCAGGTGATTGCGAATGGGCACGATTTCTTCAGCGCACCCCGCCTTTCGCCCGATGGCCGGCGGCTCGCATGGCTGTCCTGGGATCACCCAAACATGCCTTGGGATGGCACCGAGCTTTGGATTGCTGACCTGCGTGACGATGGCAGCCTCGGTGACATCACCAAGGTTGCAGGTGCTGCCGATGAGGCGGTTGTCCAACCAAAATTCTCGCCTGACGGCACGCTCTATTTCGTGTCGGATCGCAGCGGCTGGTGGAACATCCATCGCTTTGGATCAGAATGCACGACTCCAATCTGTCCATTGGACGCTGAATTCGGTGTGCCTGCTTGGGGGTTCGGCCAAAGCACCTATGATTTCCTGAGCAAGGACAGCCTGCTGGCAGGCTACTACCAGGAGGGCTGCTGGAAGCTGGTCACGATCGATGCCGCAAGTGGAGGGACAAAGCCTGTTCCTTTCCCTTTCGTCAGCCTGTCGGGACTTTCTCTGCATCTGGGGCAAGCTTTCATGCGCGTGGGCGCGATCGATGCCCAGGCTGCCATCATACAGCTCGATCCCAAAGATGGCTCTGTCGAGCTTCTTAAGAGCGCAGGCGATCTCCCAGTTGACCGGACACTGATATCCGTTCCTGAAAGCTTGGCCTTTCCTACCGAATCCGGCGCGACTGCCTATGCCTTCTACTACCCGCCGAACAATCCGTCGTTTGAGGCGCCGGATGGACAAACGCCGCCGCTGATCGTGAAGAGCCATGGTGGGCCGACGGGTAACACCTCCAGCCAGCTTAACCTGGCCACGCAATTTTGGACATCGCGCGGCTTTGCGGTTTGTGATGTCGATTATGGCGGCAGCACCGGCTATGGTAGAGCCTATCGCGAACGGCTAAACGGACGCTGGGGAGAGGTCGACGTTCAGGATTGCCTTCATGCGGCACGCTATCTGGTGGCAGCCGGCAAGGCCGATGAGGCGAGGTTGGCGATCACCGGCGGCAGCGCCGGAGGCTTCACTACTCTGGCCGCCTTGACATTCGATGACCTGTTCAAAGCCGGCGCCAGCCATTACGGGGTGAGCGACCTTGAAGCGCTTGCCAAGGAAACTCACAAATTCGAGAGCCGCTACCTCGATCGGCTTATCGGGCCCTATCCCGAGGCCATAGAGCTATATCAGGCCCGCTCGCCCATCCAGCATGTGGACGGACTGACCAGCCCGATGATCTTCTTCCAAGGCTTGGAGGACGTGATTGTGCCGCCCAATCAGGCCGAAATGATGGTGACAGCGCTTCGCAAGAAAGGCATTCCGGTAGCCTATCTCGCTTTCGAAGGCGAGCAACACGGCTTTCGAAAGGCGGAGACTATCCAAAAAGTCCGCAGCGCGGAGCTTGCGTTCTATGGCCGGGTATTTGGGTTTGAGCCTGCCGATGGATTCGGTGATCTAGTTCTGGAATAACACGGAATTGCACCGGTGGGCTTCCATCCAGCCCTATTTCTTCGTTAAGGCTTTGGGGTGGGAGCGAGTGTTTCGCCTGCCTGCTCACCGACGCCCTGGTAGAGCGTGATGATTTCCCCACGCAACGCCAAGCTTCCTGCCAGCACGGCAACGCTCAAGACAGCTGCAATCATGGCATATTCCACTGCGGTTGCACCACGTTGATCGCAGAAAAGGCTCTTGATCATTTTCACCTCCGCCAATGAAATACAAAAACAATATAAGACAAATTATTATTGTTGTCAATATTTAACCATAAATGCTAATATTAAGCTTTATATTTAGTGCTAATTTTCCTTAACTATTGCTTCTTAGCTAAGTATTTATTGCCATGTGGCGCGTGATATTTATAGGATTTCAGGCATGACTTGACGCTTCGCCCCACATTCATCCGCATCGAGAAACATTGGCCGAAACGGCGTGGACGGCTATGCTTCGCAAAGCACACCAAAAGCCCCTCTTGACGGAAAACCAGCATGACCCTCCTGCAGCCGAGCCACAACCTATCTCTCGAGGAACTCGACCGGCAGAGTTTCTTTCATCCCTATACTGCTCTTGCCGATCATCAGGAGAAGGGCGTCCGGGTCATCAGTGAAGGGGAGGGGGTCTGGGTTCGGGATCCCGACGGCAAGCGTTATCTGGATGCGGTCGCCGGGCTTTGGTGTGTGAACGTCGGCTATGGCCGCACCGAGGTTGCTGATGCCATTTATGAGCAGGCTAAAAAGCTGCCCTACTTCCACACCTTCTCGTCAATGGGCACAGAGCCTTCGATTCGCCTGGCGGACCGGCTGATCCGGCTGGCGCCGGAAGGGATGAGCAAGGTGCTGTTCGGCAATACCGGGTCGGATGCTAATGATACCAATGTCAAGCTCGTCTGGTACTACAACAACCTTCGGGGCAAGCCGGAAAAGGCAAAGATCATTGCCCGCGATAAGGGCTATCACGGGGTCACCGTGGCATCCGCCAGCCTGACAGGACTGCCTTTGCTGCACAAATCCTTCAATCTGCCAATCGCTAACGTGCTGCATGTATCCTGCCCGGACCCCTATCGGGTGAAGCCGGACGGCATGTCCGAGAGAGACTTCTCGAAACAACTCGCCAAGGAGTTGGACGAGACGATTGAGCGGGAAGGGCCGGAGACGGTGGCCGCATTCATCGCCGAGCCGGTGATGGGGGCGGGCGGCGTGCATGTGCCGCCTGAAGGCTATTTCGACGAGATCCAGCCGATCCTGAAAAAGCATGATGTTCTGCTCATCGCCGACGAGGTGATATGCGGCTTCGGGCGCCTCGGCCATTGGTTCGGCTCCAATCTCTACAAGATCAAGGCGGACATCATCACCATCGCGAAAGGGCTGACCAGCGGCTACATCCCCATGTCGGCAAGCATGGTCGGCGACAAAGTCTGGGAAGTGCTGCTCGATAAGTCCAAAGAAGCTGGACCGTTCGGCCACGGCTATACCTATGGAGGCCACCCGATCGCCGCCGCCGCCGCCATGGCCAATATCGATATTTTCGAGCGTGACGGCCTGGTGGAGAATGCGAACGAGGTGGGCGGCTATATGCAGGCCCGGGTGCGGGAAGCCCTCGCCGATCATCCGCTTGTCGGCCATGTACGCGGGGTTGGCTTGATTCTCGGCATCGAATTCGTTGCCGACAAGGCAAGCAAGCGTTCCTTCGAGGGAACCGACAAGATTGCGCCGAAAGTGTCGCAGCAAGCTTATGCTGACGGCCTGATTGCAAGGCCGCTTCCGGGCGGTGACATCATTGCCATTTCTCCGCCGCTCACGATCACCAAAGAAGAAGTCGATGCGATCGTGCGTGGACTGGAGGCCGCTTTGGATCGCGTGGCCAAGGAACTTTAACCCAACTCTTTATGGCCCAAAGCTGCGTCATTCGAAGGTCTGCCCGGCTTTCTCTCTCGTGAGGGTGACGGGAATACGAACGATAGAGGAGAAGCCGACCATGAATCCGCTCGGCGTTCATGCGCTGGTGTTTGTCAGTGGCTGGTCTCAACAGGAAGCTTCCCGGGCGATCGGGCAGGCTTCTGACTGCGGCTTCCAATATCTGGAAATACCGCTCCTCGATCCGAGATCGATCGATGCCGGTAAAACGGCCAAAGCCCTGGAAGCTGCCGGCGTCCGCCCGGTGACATCCCTTGGTCTGGGTATAGAAACCGATATTTCAAGCGGTGATGCGGCGGCCGTAGCACGCGGCGAAGCCCTACTTAACGATGCGCTTTCGGTCGCTCGCGACCTCGGGTCGACCATGCTGAGCGGCGTTCTCTACTCCGCTTTGCGCAAATACAGCGAACCCGTGAGCGAACCCGGCCGGAAAGCCAGCCTAGGCGTGCTGAAAAGATTGGCGGACAAAGCGAGGCAGGCTGGCATTACCTTGGGGATTGAGGCGGTCAATCGCTATGAGAGCAACATGATCAATTCCGGAGACGATGCTCTAGCTCTCGTCGAGGCGATAGGCGCAGACAATATGGTGGTGCACCTCGACAGCTATCATATGAATATCGAAGATGGCGCGCCCGGCCCCCTGATCGGCCGCTTGGGCAACCGCCTCGGCTATGTTCATGTGAACGAGAGCCATCGCGGTTACATGGGCACCGGCACCATCGACTTTGATAATCTGTTTCGGGCGCTCGCGCTGCATGGCTATGACGGTGTGATTACCTTCGAAGCATTTTCGGCGGGAATCGGCGCCCCGAAGCTCAATGCCGAACTCGCCGTATGGCGACAGCTTTGGTCTGATCCAATTGATTTGGCCCGTCACGCCCGGCAGTTCATGCTCGATGGCATTGAACGCGCAAAGCGGCAGTCTTTACCCTAAGTATATAATTTTATGCGATATTGTTTATAATCCGATTGGACTATCTGTTCTAAACAAGAGAATCATGGAACTGGGAGGGTACTATGGAACTTATCATCAGTCTTATCAGCGGCGCGATTGGTGGCAATGTCGCGGGCGCTGTCCTGAAGAACTTCAGCCTTGGGACGTTGCTCAACGCCGTTGTCGGGATCATCGGTGGTGGGTTGGGAGGGCAACTCCTGGGGCTGGGCGGTCCGATGATGGGGGCCGAAGGCGCGGGGCTCGATCTTGGTGCCCTGATCGGCAATATTGCAGGCTCAGGGGTCGGCGGCGGCGTCCTGATGATTATTGTCGGCATCGTTAAGAGCATGATCAGCAAATCCTGACCGGTTGCCATTCAACGCGATGCTGACGAGCATCGCCATAGTGCAGAAAGGAGAGGTGTAATCGCCTCTCCTTTCTTGCTGCCCCCGGATTTCGGGAAAAACTCAATCCGGCAAGGGATGGCCCGGCATGAGCTCATAGGGGTGGACCCAGCCCGGAAGAGCCTTGATGCGCTCCAGCCATTGACCGATTCCTGGATAGTCGCCCCAGGAAATATCGAACTCCTCCGGCCAGAACAGATAACCGCACATGGAGATGTCGGCGATCGTCGGTCGGTCAGCCGCCACGAATTCGCGTCCTTCAAGATGGTCGTTCAACACCTTGATCGCGCTTGTCATACGGCCGTTTAGGAAATCGGTGACCGGCGTTTGGCCCGTCTTGGCAAATCGCAGGAGAAATCGGTAGGTGGCAATCGATGCCGTCAGCTTGTGATTGTCGAACAGCATCCAGCGCAAGATTTCCAGGCGCTCATCTTCATTGCTGTGACCGAATTTTCCAAACTTTCCTGCCAAATAGTCGAGCATGACGCCAGATTGGGTCAACACCCGTCCCTCATGTTCGAGAACGGGCACCTCGCCCATCGGATTGAGGGCTCGAAAAGCCTCACCCCGTGTTTCTCCCTTGAAGAAATCGACAAAGCGGGCTGTCCAGTCGGCCTCGCAGAGATTGAGCATCAAGGCCGGTTTGTAGGCATTGCCGGACTGGGCGAAGCAGTGAAGCGTGTAGTCGGTCATATATGGCTTCCTCGATTGATAGCCTTGATGTGGGGCGTTATTGGCTTCTTGGTCGCGCAATCCTGCAGTGACCTACGCTTCAACCTTCTTGATCATGCTGCCAAGCTGGGCTCCACCGAAGATATGGACGTGCAGATGCGGAACTTCCTGATGGCCATTGTGGCCAGTGTTTGCAATGAGACGATAACCGTCTTCTGCAACCCCAAGGTCCCGTGCGACATTACCCACGGCCCGGAAAAATCCCTCGATCTCGGCACCCGAAGCCTTGGCGGTAAAATCATCCATCGAGACATAGGCACCTTTCGGGACGACCAGAACATGAACAGGTGCCAGGGGATTGATATCATGAAAGGCAAGTGCGTGCTCGTTTTCAAAGACTTTCCTGCACGGGATTTCGCTTCGGAGAATCTTGGCGAAAATATTGTTCTCGTCATAGGCCATCGCTTGTCGTTCCGCTTTTCGAGTTGCTCGAAGATCGCCTCGCTTACTGGACAAAGCGCACCCACCTCGGCAGTGTCAAGACGCTGCCGCCGGCACCGCGCAGCTCATGCGAGACGCGAGCATAGGGAGAGCCGTTCTTGACACTAGCCGCTGCGATCCAAATGGACCCGATCGAGACGATTGACATCGATGCGGACAGTACATTCGCTCTTGCTTTGGAAGCCGAAAAACGAGGTCACGACCTCTATCACTATCTACCCAGGGATCTCACTTACGATCGGGGCCGGGTCCTGGCCAAGGCAAGGCCGCTTCAAGTCCGGCGCGAAAAAGGCAATCACGCGACGCTAGGCTCGCCTGAGCCTGTCGATCTTTCCACGCTCGACGTCATCCTCATGCGCCAGGATCCACCCTTCGACATGAGCTATATTAGCGCGACCCACCTGCTGGAGCAGGTGCGTCCGAAAACACTGGTGGTCAATGATCCCACCTCGGTTCGAAACGCACCTGAAAAGCTCTTCGTCACCCGGTTCCCGGATCTGATGCCCCCTACCCTGATCACGTATGATCACGATCAGATCAAAGCATTCCGACGCGACTATAAGGACATCATCGTCAAGCCGCTCTACGGAAATGGCGGTGCCGGCGTTTTCCACGTCAAGCCCGAAGACGACAATCTTACCAGCCTGCTGGAGCTGTTCGATCAGGCGCTGAACGAGCCGCTGATGGTGCAGCAATATCTTCCGGAGGTCAGAGCCGGCGACAAGCGTATCATCCTGATCGATGGCGAACCGGCCGGTGCTCTGAACAGAGTTCCGCCTGAAGGCGAAGCTCGGGCGAACCTTCATGTCGGCGGTCGGGCCGAGCGGGCCACCCTGACGCACCGCGAGCATGAGATTTGCGAAGCGATCGGCGCGGTGCTCAAGCAGCAGGGGCTTATTTTTGTCGGTATTGACGTAATCGGCCATTGGCTGACCGAAATCAATGTCACGTCACCGACCGGGCTTCAGGAAATCGGACGCTTCGACGGCACGCCTCTCGAAGCGAAGATCTGGGATGCCATCGAAGCTCGTCACGGAGACGGCAGATAACATCGACTTAGCGCTGAACTATTCCGAATTCTCAGCAAGAAAGCGCAGACACTGGTTTCCTGCCAGATCATCCAAGAAGAGATCAAGCAGCCGCGGCTAGAACCTTCTGAAGCTTTTCGGTAGCCATTTCTTCGTCGATCCGCTCGATCGCAGCAACTTCACGAGCGAGACGCTCCAACGCGGCTCGGTACATTTGGCGCTCACTATAGCTTTGCTCGACGTCCTCACCTTTATGCAACTCCCGTACGACCTCAGCAATCGAAACAGGGTCACCGGAGTTGATCTTAGCTTCATACTCCTGTGCACGACGGCTCCACATCACCGTACGCTTCGGCCTCGGACGCGCCTTGAGCGCATTCATTGCCGTCTGAATCTTGTCTTTGCTGGAAAGCTTGCGCATGCCGGACTTCGGTGCCTTGCCGACAGGAACACGGAGGATTAGCCGATCCTGCTCGAAGGACACGACATACATTTCCAGCATATCACCAGCGATTTCCTGTTTTTCAATCGCTTTGATTTGACCAACGCCATGCGACGGATAAACGACATAGTCATCCGCAGCAAAGGCCATATCCTTTCCCATACCGATCGATCTCCTACCTTCCTCAACCCAGGTCAAACGAAGCATTTGCTGCGGGGTTCACAGCAACCACATCATTGCCGGGTTGGAAGTCGAACTGACCAAAGTTCGAATCTTCCGTATGTTTGCCGAAAATTTATTATTAACCAATCTATCACATAATTGGTTAAAAATACAACTCTTTTCGCTTTAACCTAGAGTTTAGCTACGTTGATGCAGCGCTGCTCGGCAAGAGATACAATCACCGGTACAAATTAAGCCGTGTTTCCGGGCTTTGAGCTAAAGTATTTCTCGAACTTGCCCACGACTTCCTTGAAGTCGTCGGCGTCTGCTGGGGGCTCGCCTTTCCTGGTAATATTGGGCCAGGGGCCTGTCGAATATTCACGATTAAGTTCCAGCCACTTTTCAGCCTGCTCTTCGGTGTCGGGCAGAATAGCCTCCTCGGGGCATTCCGGTTCGCAAACGCCACAATCGATGCATTCATCAGGATTGATGACCAGCATATTCTCGCCCTCATAGAAACAATCCACGGGGCAGACCTCGACGCAGTCCATATATTTGCACCTGATGCAGGCTTCGATAACGACGTAGGTCATGGTTACTCCAGAGACCGCAAGTTTTCTTGCCACGATTTTCTGCGCCATATGTGGCGTGTGATGTCGAGCTTGTCCAGGGGATCGAAATGCTTTTACAGGTGAACGGTTTCGGTCCTCTTCTCCACCCAACCACTCGCGGGATATCGACCATATCGGATGGTTGGACGGAGAAGAGCACCGAAACCGTTCACCTGATTTGACACTCGACTATCGCCGCTTGAACAGGCGCTCGATATCAGTCTCCTTGAGCGCCACATAGGTCGGGCGGCCGTGATTGCACTGGCCGCTGTTGGGCGTCGCTTCCATCTCCCTCAGCAGCGCATTCATCTCGGCCATGGTCAGCCTGCGGCCGGCACGAACGCTGCCATGACAGGCCATGGTGGCTGCAACCCGCTCAAGGGCATCGGCGAGGCTTCTCGCTTCATCGATCTCCACCAGATCCTCGGCGAGATCCCGAACCAGCCGCTTGATATCGGCCCTGCCCAGCATCGCTGGCATTTCTCGGACAACGACCGCTCCCTGGCCGAAGGTCTCGAGGGTCAAGCCGAGGCGCTGTAGCTCCTCCTGCCTTGACTGCAGCCGCTCGATCAGATCATCTTCGAGGTCGACTACTTCCGGCAGCAGGAGACCCTGCCGAGGAACGCCCTGATCGTCGACGTGCGCTTTCAGCCGCTCATAGACCAGCCGCTCATGGGCGGCGTGCTGATCGATGAGGAGGATGCCATCCGATGTTTGCGACATGATATAGGCATCGTGTATTTGCGCCCGGGCGACGCCTAACGGATAGCTCTGACCCAAGTCATCACCATCGGACATGTCATCCTCTGCGCGGGCCGACGGTGGGCCCAAGTCCAACCTTGCATGAGAGGGGGGCTGGGGTGTCGATGCACCGGCACTCGACACGAAAGGTGCTTGAAAGTTCCGGCTGCCCTCCGCCAGGCCAGGTGATATCGGCCTGTTCCCATGGGCCTCACCGC
Source organism: Geminicoccaceae bacterium (assembly GCA_965204405.1). GTDB lineage: Bacteria > Pseudomonadota > Alphaproteobacteria > Geminicoccales > Geminicoccaceae > JANQPX01. Next base: position 839,804 of record CBDBEN010000003.1, on the reverse strand, counting down.
CGAACGACGATCCGCTGGGTGGCAGTCTCGGTCCTTCCGTGAAAGCACCAAGAACTGCATCACCCAAGCTCGATGTGGTTCTGCAGCCCGCCTCGGCTAGCCGGTGCTTGATCCCGCCAATGATCAAGCCGCGCACAACACCGGGCTCGCGAAAGCGCACCTCGGCTTTGGCGGGATGAACATTCACATCCACCCGTTCGGGATCCAGCGCCAGGAAAAGCACTGCCATCGGCTGCCTGCCTGCAAACAGTAAATCGCCGTAAGCCGCGCGGAGAGCCGCTTTCAGCAGCCGGTCCTGAACCGGCCGCCTGTTTACGAACACATGCTGGAAGCGGCCGTTTGGCCGGCTTTCGGTAGGAAGACCTATATGACCGAATAACCGGATACCGTCCCGCTGGGTCTCCAGAAGGAGGGAATTGGTCGAAAAGGATTTGCCCATAATCTCGGCGACCCGCCGCTCGAGGATTTCGAACAGCTCACCGCTTCCCTCGCCGAGACCAAAGATCTGACGGCCGTCGATCGTAAGCGTGAAGCCGATCCCGGGATTGGCCATGGCGAGCCGCTCGACCGCTTCGCGGGCTGCCTGGTTTTCGCTGCGATCGGTTTTAAGGAATTTCAGCCGCGCAGGTGTGGCGAAAAACAGATCACGGATTTCGATACGGGTGCCCTTGCCGCCTGCTGTTGGCACGGGCGCCATGGCTTCCCCACCCTCGACTTTGATGACGAAGGCTGCCTCGGCGTCTTCCGGCCTGCTGGTGATCTGCATCCGGCTGACACCGGCGAGCGCCGCCAGGGCTTCGCCCCGAAAGCCCATGGTCGCAATCTTCAGCAGATCATCGCCTTCCAGCTTCGACGTCGCGTGGCGCTCGATCGCAAGGGTGAGTTCGTCGGGCGTCATGCCCTTGCCGTCGTCAGTGACCGCGATAAGGCTCCGCCCACCGCCGGCAAGCTCGACGGCAATTCGAGTGGCGCCGGCGTCTATCGCGTTTTCGACCAGTTCCTTGACAGCGGATGCGGGCCGCTCGACCACCTCACCGGCGGCAATCCGATTGACGATGTGAGCTGGCAGAAGGCGAATCAAAGCGTTCCCTCGTTCGGTTAGCTCGATGTTGCCAGTTCTATTGTTAAATTTTCGTTTTGTCTTGTTTTATGGAATCGCGGCACCGGCCCACTCCCCGCCCAACCATCCGCAGGATCCCATCATATAGGGTGGTTAGGCGGGGGAGTGGGCCGGTGCCGTCGAACTACAAAAATACTAGCCTTCGAGATCGGGGGGATTACCGACCACGACCGTGAAGAGATTCGCCGGATCATAGAGCCTGGCGGCTACGCGTTTAATATCATCGAGCGTGACCGCTTCGATAAAGCTGTTGCGTTTGTCCAGATAGTCGGTGCCGAGGTCATTAACCTGCATGCTGACCAGAAGGCCGGCAATGCGATCATTGCTGGTCAGCCGAAGTGGAAAGGATCCGGTCAGATAGGTCTTGGCATCATCCAGCTCCGCCTGGCTGACATCGCCTGTAGCCATGCGCTGAAGCTCCTGCTGCACGACATCCAGCGCTTCGGCAACCGAGGAATTGGCGGTACCGAGCCCCCCCAGCCAGATCGGAGCGAATTCGGTCGGATAGAGGTAGCTGTAGACCGAATAGGCAAGGCCACGCGCTTCACGGATTTCGTTGGTGAGCCTGGAAGTGAACCCGCCGCCGCCCAGAATATGGTTGGTTACATAGGCTGCATAAAAGTCGGGGTCATCCCGCTCCAGTCCTTTCTGACCGAACAGGACCTTGCTTTGTGGTACGTCCTGGCGAACGATGTTGGTACCGTTCCCTCTAGGTTCAGTCTTGGTAGGCGAAAGCTTGGTAGAGGTCTCTGGCAGCGCGCCGAAGGCATGGTCGAGCAAGGGACTGAGCTCTTCCGCGGTGATATCACCGGCAACGCCGATCAGGAGATTGTCTTTGGCGAGACGGCTCGATGTAAAAGCCCGGAGGTCATCTGGCGTGATCGCGGCCACGCTTTCGATGGTACCCTGAACGGGACGGGCATAGACATGGCCATCAAAGGCGGTCTCGAACCAGTTTCTGGAGGCGAGATAGTCGGGATCCTGCGATCGCCGTCTCAGGCCCGCCTGAATCTGCCCTCGGATGCGTTCGACCGGTTCGTCATCGAAGCGAGGCTCGTTCAGCGCCAGTCTAAGGAGCTCAAAGGCGCGATCGCGGTTTTCAGTCAGCGTTTTTAAATCGCCGCTGAACGCATCACGCCCGGCATCGAAGCTCAGCCTGATGGCGAGGTCTTCGAGTTCGATACGGAAAGCCTGGCTGTCCAAATCGCCCGCACCCTCGTCTAGAACGCCGGAAAGCAGGTTGGCGAGGCCTTCCTTGCCAGGAGGGTCGCCGATGGCTCCACCCTTGAAGCGCATGGCGAGCGACATGAAAGGGATGGCCGGCTCGCTGATCAGATAGGCCTCGATCCCGCCCGAGCTGACCACATGTTGCACCTTGGCGGCGGCTTGGGCGTCATCCGCCTCGATAACGATGGTTGCTGCGGTCATGGCGAGGCCAAAGCAAGCGGAACCAATAAGCTTGAACATGTCATGCAATCTCTAAGCCGATCCGTAAGAGACGAACCATCATTGAAGAGTGGGCTGGTCCGGTGATGGGTTTTCCATGGCAACGTCGGATATCGGTGCGGGCTGAAGCTTCCCGGTGACCGATTGTCCTTCCTTCAAGACGAAGGCAGCCGCTTCGTTGATGTCTGCAGCCGTCAGGGCAGCGATACGCTCCGGCCAAGCCTCGACGTCTTCGACGGTTCGTCCCGTGGTGAGCGCGATGCCAAAGCTTCGTACGGCCCCGCTCAGTGAGTCGCGCGCATAAACCGCCTCAGCCACCATCCGCTTGGTCGCCCGTGCGACTTCCTCATCGGTGAAGGGTTCGTCCTTCAAGCGCTGCAGCTCTGCATCCACAGCTGCCTCCAACTCGTCCAAGGTAACATCGGGACGCGGGCTGGCATAGATACGGAAGGTTGCGAGATCAAGAGCACTGCCTCTATAGAAAGCGCCTGCCGAGGTTGCAATCTTTTCGTCAATCACCAGGGCGCGGTACAGCCTGGATGTGCTGGTGCCGCCCAGGATTTCCGCCAGGACGTCGAGTGCATAGGCATGCTTGGTCTCGCCACGGGTAAAGCTTGGCGCCAGATAGGAGCGCATGAGCGAAGGCTGCCGCACTCTCGGATCGCTCATCACGACTTCCCGGGATGCCGACTGTGGCGGTTCCTGCACCCGTTTGCGTTCCGGGATCTCTCTTGCCGGGATCACGCCGTAATATCGCTCGGCTAATGGTTTGAGCTCGGCAGCATCAATGTCGCCTGCAACAAGCAGGATCGCATTGTTGGGGGCGTACCAAGTGCGATAGAAGGCGAGGCTGTCTTCTCTGCTGTAATCCTCGATCTCGTGTCGCCAGCCGATCACCGGCATGCGGTAGGGATGATGAAGGAACTGAGCAGCATTGATCTGTTCAGCAAAGCGGGAGCTCGGGTCATTGTCGACACGCATGGAACGTTCTTCCAGGACGACATCCCGCTCGCGCACGACCTCGTCCTCGCCGAGAATGAGGTTCGTCATCCTGTCCGCTTCCATGCGCATCACCAGCTCCAACCGGTCCCTGGCGATGGTCTGGAAATATCCGGTGTAGTCGGGGCCGGTAAACGCGTTGTCATTGCCGCCGTTTCTCGCGACTTCCCGCGAAAACTCCCCCGATTCCATCTCGTGGGTCGCCTTGAACATCAAGTGCTCGTGAAAATGGGGAAGTCCTGACTTGCCGGGCGGGCTGTCGGCGGAACCGATGCGGTACCAGACATGATGGGTCACCACCGGAGCCCGGCGATTGGTGATCACCACGACCCGCATGCCATTGGCAAGGGTGAAGGTTTCCGGGTTGAACACGGCGGCCTCGATCTGCTGGCCCGAGACGAGCAGAGAGGCGGCAAGCGTGATGCCGGCGCTGATCCGTCCGAAGGCATTGATGATCACGTGACGAACAACTCCTAATTGACGCCGACGCTGGCCGGCCTTTGCTCTCTGCGCACGATCTTCACGACATCGTCGGAAGCTTGCGCGGCATCAGCCTCCGGGTCGCGAGGAGCCGGCTTCCAGGTAACGAGGCGGCGAAGCAGGGAGCCATCGACACGATTCTCCTGCCGCGTCTCCGTCAGAGCCTCCAGATTGCCCTCCACCCGGTTGGTCCGGTCGAGAAGGGCGCTCTGGCCGGCGCTCGCCGCGCTTTCGGCGCCAGCCACCTCCTTTCCGGTCAATGTCGCCTTGGCCCGTTCGCTGGCATTGGCTTTGTCCACTGAGGCTTGACCGGCACCATCAGAAGGTTCCGGAGCGACGGTTGAGGATGGGCCAATCAGAGTCTCGCGGGCGGCTGTGCTCGCTGCCTCCGACTGTGAGCGAGGCTGATTGCTGCGGGGAGGCCGGAGATTATAGTCAGGAGGAACCGTCAGGGGGGGGCGTTTGATGACGGTCATTTCATCGGGACCTGCGCGTTCATATCCCAGCGCTTCACCAACCGTCTCACCACCGCCGCAACCACCGAGACCAAGGGAAAGGACCAAGGCTGCAGCAGCGACACCGACCGACCGACTTGGACAAGGCAAATCACCTCTCCTTAATGTTCCACGCCATTTGCTCGCCATACCTATGTAGTCTGCCGCTCGGGCGACAACAAGCCGGCGATCAGCAACAGCCCGGCACCGACACAGATCGCAGCATCGGCGACATTGAAGGCAGGCCAGTGATATCCGGCGATATGGAAGTCCAGAAAATCGACGACAGCCCCGAACCGGACACGGTCGATCACATTACCAAGAGCCCCACCGATCACCAGGCCAAGGCCGGTCAACGTTGCCCATCCCTCCGCCTGGCGGAGCCAGTAGGTCAAGCCTATTACGACGGCAACCGCCAATGCGGTCAGGATCCAAGGGCCAGCGGAACCTGCCTCGCTGAACATGCCGAAGCTGACGCCACGATTCCAGACCAGCACCATATTGAAGAAGGATGTGACGGCGAACGGGTTGTTCGCAAGATCGAGCGGCTCAAGCACGACCCACTTGGTGATCTGGTCCGAAACAAGAATGACGACCGCCAGCAGCAGGCCGTTCCGAAGGGCCGGGGTTACCAAAGATACCGCCACCGCTTCTCCCTTCTACGCCGCTTCGAGGGTTGCGACAGCATCGGCGCAACGGGCGCAGACACCATCCGCTTCAAGCTTGTCGAAGACCTGCCAGCAGCGTTCGCATTTTTCTCCGCTCGCAAGTGCGGGCTTCACACCAGTACCTGGGATATCGTCCATCATGAACGCGTCGACGGGCGGCTCGCCGACCACCACGTCCAGTCCGCTGGTGATCGCAAGTTCGGCACCGTCGATGTCTGCAAGCAGATCGGCATCCTGCTGGGTGACGAATACTGTCGGTTTGGCTTCGAGCGAGGACCCGATCCGCTTTTCCCGCCGCTCCACCTCCAATGCCCCGGTGATCACCCGCCTTACCCGGCGGATGCGGTCCCATTTTTCAGCCAGGACCTGGTCATGCCAGCTTGACGGGATCTCAGGGAAAATCCGGAGGTGAACGCTGTCATTGTCGTCCGGAAACCGTGTCTGCCAAGCTTCTTCGGTCGTAAAGACCAGCACAGGTGCAAGCCAGGCCGTAAGGCAGGAAAACAGCTGATCCAGCACGGTACGTACTGCCCGGCGTCTCGGGCTGTCGGAACGGTCGCAGTAGAGGGCGTCTTTTCGGATATCGAAGTAGAAGGCCGAAAGATCCATGGCGCAGAAATTGTGGATGGTCGAATAGAGGCGCGCGAAATCGAAGGCCTCGTTCGCTTCTCTAACCACCCGATCGACCTCGACCAACCGATGGAGCACCCACCGCTCAAGCTCCGGCATGCCGGACGCAGGCAGGCGTTCACTTTCTTGGAAATCCTGCAGATTACCAAGGAGGTAGCGGAGCGTGTTCCTGAGCCTTCGATAGGCGTCCGCCTGGCCCTTCAGGATTTCCGGGCCGATGCGGATGTCTTCGGAATAGTCGGCGCTCACCACCCAAAGCCTAAGAATATCCGCGCCCTGGGTCTTCATCAGGTCCATCGGAGAAATGACATTGCCGACCGATTTCGACATTTTCTTGCCTTGGGCATCGACCACGAAGCCGTGGGTCAGCACGGCATCATAAGGTGCCCGCCCGCGAGTGCCGCAGCTTTCCAGAAGCGAGGAATGGAACCAGCCGCGATGCTGATCCGAACCTTCAAGGTAAAGCGAGGCCGGCCATTGCAGGTCGTCTCGCTGTTCCAGGACAGTGGCATGGGTCGAGCCTGAATCGAACCACACGTCCAGAATGTCCGTGACCTGATCATAATCTGCGGGATTGCGATCGGTACCGAGGAACTGGCCGGGGTCCGAGGTGAACCAGGCATCCGCACCTTCCTGCTCGAATGCGTTTGCAATCCGCTCGACCACTTCGGGATCGCGCAGCACCTCGCCGGTTCTTTTCTCGACGAAGACCGCGATCGGAACACCCCAGGCACGCTGGCGGGAGACGCACCAGTCCGGCCGCTGTTCGATCATGGCACGGATGCGGTTTTCACCCGTTCCAGGGACCCAGCGCGTGTCGCTGATGGCCTTAAGCGCCTTTTTCCGAAGCTCACCGTCGCCGTCCATCGGGATGAACCACTGGGGGGCTGCCCGAAAGATCAGCGGAGCCTTGGAGCGCCAGCTATGGGGGTAGCTGTGTACCAGCTTGCCTGATGTGAGGAGCGATCCGTTCTCGATCAGCTTTTCGATCACTGGCTCAGCAGCCTTGAAGACATGGATGCCTTCGAACAGCGGCACGTTGGCAGTATAGAGCCCATCTTCGGCGACTGTGTCCGGCACATCCAAGCCATGCTGCATGCCAAGCTCGAAGTCATCGGCGCCATGAGACGGTGCGATATGCACCATGCCGGTGCCCTGTTCTGTGGTAACGAAGTCCGCAGGCAGCAGCGGGACCTCGAACTCATAGCCGCCAAGCCCATGAAACGGATGCTTCGCCATCACGCCAGCAAGGGCCGATCCTTTAAACTCGGCGAGTACCTCATGGCCGGTAATGTCGGCATCAGCCGTGACGGAGCCAAGCAACGAGGCCGCAAAAACCAGCTTCTCACCGATAACGGCATGGGAGCCTTCACCAACATCGGTAACCTGGATCACGCAATAATCGACGTCCTCGCCATAAGCGACCGCGCGGTTGGCCGGCATGGTCCAAGGCGTGGTCGTCCATATCAGGACACTAGCCCCATCTATTGCCGTGTCGCCGGTGGTAACGGGAAAGCGGACCATGATCGTCGTCGAGGTGTGGTCGTGATACTCGACTTCGGCTTCGGCCAGAGCGGTTTTCTCGACCACCGACCACATCACCGATTTCCGGCCGAGATAAAGCTGGTTAGAGAGGATAAATTTACCCAGCTCTCGAAAGATGCCGGCCTCGGCCTTGTAGTTCATCGTGGTGTAGGGATTATCCCAGTCCCCGAGACAGCCAAGGCGCTTGAACTCATTTCGCTGCACGTCCAGCCAGTGCTCGGCGAACTCCCGGCATTCCTTGCGGAACTCGGCGATGGGCACGGCGTCCTTGTCCTTGCCGGCCTTTCGGTATTTCTGCTCGATCTGCCATTCGATCGGCAGGCCGTGGCAATCCCAGCCGGGCACATAGTTCGCATCCTTGCCCAGCATCTGCTGATTGCGGTTGATGACATCCTTCAAGATCTTGTTGAGGGCCGTTCCCATATGCAGATGACCATTGGCGTAGGGTGGCCCGTCATGAAGAATGAATTTTTCCTTGCCCCTGGCGGCATCGCGCTGGCGTTTGTAGAGATCCAGCTTTGCCCACCGCTTCAGAATTTCCGGCTCGCGCGTCGGCAGACTTGCCTTCATGGAAAAAGGAGTCTTGGGCAAAAAGACGGTCGAGCGATAGTCTTTGGTCATCGGGTCAGCTCATCAATGTCGGCTACAGGAGGCTGTTTTTAGCCTGCTACCGTGCCTTGTTTACGCGAGTTTCCTGAAAAGTCACCCCGATAGCGGGGCAAAGACAAAGTGTTAAATGGACAAACCCGAGCGCAGACCTGGATGAAAAGCTTCCAGGAATTCTGCAGATCGGGAACATTCTCCCAGAAAATGAGCCAACCTATTCATCACGCCACCTGCCGCCAGCAACAACTCACGGTGTCATGTAGGTATCGAAAGGCATTTTGGCCAGCACGACTTTGGCATCATCGCAGTCTTTTGTCATTTGCGCCTTGAGAGTGCCGAGGTCGTCAAATTTTTCCTCACCTCTAAGACGGGCAAAGAACCGACAGCAAAGGCGCCGGCCATAGAGATCCGCATGCCGGTCGAGGAGGTGAACTTCAAGCAACTTGCCCTGCCGATCATCGAAACTCGGACGAAAGCCTAGACTAGCAGCGCCATCCGCCTGAATAAGCCCTCCTCCTTCGTCCCAAGCAGCGCGAACCGCATAGATTCCGGCAGGCGGCCAGAGTGCTGGGCCTCTAGGCGCCAGCTTTCCCGGAGGCCGGATGTTCGCCGTGGGAAAGCCGAGCTCGCGCCCGCGCCGGTCACCAGGTACGACCCGTCCCTCCAGAGTGAAGGGATGGCCCAGAAGATCGGCGGCTAAAGCCATGTCGCCATCATGCACCGCGGATCGGATCCGGCTGGACGAGCAAACCTCACCTCGCCAGCTTACCGGTTCGACCTTAGTGACGCCAAATCCGTACCGTTTGCCGAGTTCGGTCAGGAGCACCGCGTCGCCTTTTGCCATATGCCCGAAGCGGAAATCGTAGCCGACCACGACATGCTGTGCGGCAAGGCCGTCGGTCAGGACGTCTTGAACGAAAGCCTCCGGGCTCTTTTCTCGCATGTCCCGGTCAAATTTGAGCGCAAAGATCCGCTCCACGCCGTTCTCGGCCAGAACCTTCACTTTGGTCCGAAACGGCGTCAGTCGCCTCGGTGCCTTGTCCGGACTCAGCATCTGGAGCGGGTGCGGCTCGAAGGTGATGATCCCGAGCTTTGCTCCAAGATTGCCCGCTTGCTGCCGCGCCGCTTCGATCAGCGCTTTATGGCCTCGATGGATCCCATCGAAGTTGCCGATCGCGACGACGCTGCCACGCGAAAGCTCAGGCAGGTCTCGATATGAGCGATGCACTTTCATGGCGGCGTTATGCTCTTAGCCACCTGATTCTGTAAAGATGGATCAGGTGGCTATCGCAGCACCAACCGCCAAAAAGGTGCCGGCTCGTCTCAATAAGTGCCGGGATAAGCCCCACCGTCGATTAGGAAGTTCTGGCCAGTGATATAGCTTGCCTGGGCGCTGCAGATGAACGCGCAGAGCTCGCCGAACTCATGCGGCTGGCCAAAGCGTTTCGCCGGAATGGCCGCCATGGCCGCCGCCGCCAAGTCTTCTTCGGCTTGTCCGGACTTCTTTGCTCCAAAAGCGAAGCCGGAACGGAGCCGGTCGGTGTCGAACCGGCCCGGCAGAATATTGTTGATGGTCACCCCATGCTCGACCGTTTCCCGTGCGATGCCGGCGACGAAGCCCGTCAGTCCGGAACGGGCGCCGTTCGAAAGGCCGAGGATGGAGATCGGTGCCTTAACCGACGACGAGGTGATATTGACAATACGCCCGAATTTCCGTCCCATCATGTCGTCGACGACCGCTTTGATCAACTCGATCGGGGTAATCATGTTGGCGTTGCAGGCGGCTTGCCAATCTTCCTCGGTCCAGTCCCGAAAATTGCCGGGCGGCGGCCCGCCTGCGTTGTTCACCAGAATGTCCATCTCGGGACAAGCGGCCAGAGCAGCCTGGCGCCCGGCGGGGGTGGTGATATCGCCGGCAACGATGGTGACATTGGCCCCTGTGGTATCCCGTATGTCCTTTGCGGTGGCTTCGAGGATAGCCTCGGTGCGCGCAGTGATGGTGACGTCGGCGCCATTTTGCGCGAGTGACATCGCACATCCGCGCCCTAACCCCTTGCTCGCCGCACAGACCAGCGCTTTTTTGCCGGCAATTCCAAGATCCATCGATACACTCTCCCTGATGATCGTTCCGTGGTTGCTCCTGCCCTGTCAGCCTTCCTGCCAGAAGGCGGGCGTGTCGAGTGCCAGACGAGCTAGCGGCACCGTTATCGGCCTTTGGCGGGCCAAGGACAAGCGATCCAGCTCATCTACAAGCTGCCTGGCTGCGGCAAAGGAACGTTCCATATGGATCAGAAGATAACGGATCACAGGTTCCGGCACCTGTAATTGACGGTCGTCGAACAGCTTTAGGAAAAGTGCTGCCAGCAAGCCGTCGTCGGGTGCGCCGATGGCGACCGACGGCGCTGCCGCGAGCCTCGACGCAAGGTCCGGAAGCCCAAGACCCCATTGCCCCGCCGGACGCCTTGCAGTCAAAAGAAGAAACCCCTTTTCCTCACGGAGCCGGTTGTAGAGTTGCAGGAGAGCGACCTCGTCGACGACAGGTTCTGCGGGATCGATCAAGTAACAGCTTGAAGGATCGAGCTCCAAGGTAGTGCCAAGTTGGGCTCGATCCAGCACCATGGCTTTCGAGCGTACGCGCCATATTGCGGCCAGATGGCTCTTGCCTGCGCCCGGCGGTCCGTGAAGGATCAATGCAGGCCCCGGCCAATCCGGCCATCGTTCCAGCCAGGCAAGAGCATCCCGGTTGCTTGACGCCGGCATGAAGTCTTCGGCGCCGAACGCAGCGTCATGAGTAAAGCCCAAAGGAAGCTGACCGGGGGCACTCATCCCATCGTTCCGGTTTTTTGCCCGTCAGCCATGGAGCCTCCCTGATCCGTACTCGCATTGTTGGCAACATCGGAGGCAGTTTCCTGATGATCGGGCAGATGGAAAAAGGCGCTGCTTTGATACTGCTCCAAACCGAAACGGATCATCACGCCAAGGACGGCAGCGAAGGGCACAGCCAAAAGGGTGCCGAGGATGCCGAACAACGTGGTGCCTGCCAGAACCGAAAAAATCATCCACACCGGATGCAAATGGATCCGGCTGCCGACCAGGCGCGGGCTGATCAGATTTCCCTCGATGAACTGGCCAAGCCCGAAGATGCCGGCAACGATAAGAATCTTCCAAAGGTCCAGGGATTGACAAATCTCCGTTGGCGAACAAACCGGTTGGAACTGAAACGCCGCGACCGTCAGCCCAACCGCCATGCCGATCGCCATGCCGATAAACGGGATGAATGAGAACAGGCCTGTCAGAATACCAATGATCACGCCGTAGTTCAGGCCGATCATCCAGAGCCCGGCCGCATAGAAGACCGCGAGAAACAGGCAAACCAGGCCTTGGCCGCGCAGGAACCCGGCCAAAACTTCATCAATCTCGTCAAGCAACCTTTCAAAGGTTTGGACATGCTGCGGCGGCACCAGGCTTCGGACCTTCGCTGCCATCCGGTCCCAGTCGCGGAGCATGTAGAATGTGACGATCGGCGTTACGAAGATCAGCGCCACGAAGTTGAGAAGGGCGACACCCGATTGCAGGAGGCCGGTGGCCGAGCGCATGAAAACGCCGATCGCTTTCCCCGCCTGCTCCCTAATCAGTCCTTCGGCAGAAGCTTCGTTTCCGAAGTCGAAACGTTCAATCACATTGGCAAAAAACGGCCATTCGATCAGGCTCTTGAGCAGAGGCAGGAGGCTGTCCCTCAGCTTTTCGAGATAGCCCGGCAACTCTTTTGCGAGCGCTGTAGCTTGAGCCGCAAGAGGCGGTAGCAGAAGAAGCACGACGATGGAGAGCGCCAGAAAAAAGCCGATCGTAATCAGGGCCGTCGCCGACGTGCGGGAAAAACGCAGGCGCTCCAGGCGGTCTGCCGAAGGATCGAGCATATAGGCAGCGGCCAAACCGACCAGGAAGGGCAGAAGGATTTGCTTCAGCAGCACCAGACCGAGGATGATGAGGGCGAGCGGGACCAGCACCAGGAGTGACAATCGCAGAGCTCGGTTTGACGTCCAACTCAAGAAGGCTTCTCCAGATCGGCATAGCGAAATGCCTGGACAACATAGCTTGCGCCGGAGATGAGAGCCATGGCGGCGACCAGGAGGACCAAGGGCTGGATCCAGTCCTGCACATCGGCAACATTGCCCCAGATCGCAAGCGCTGCCGCCGCAAGCAGGATTTGAACGAATGTATTGAGCTTGCCTATTCTTAGCGGGTGCGGGCGAAATACCGGGTCACGCCGCCTGATCAGCAGCACACCGATAACGATCAACAGATCCCGCCCGACCACCAGCCAAGCCAGCCAAAGGGGCAAATGGCCAGAAAGCGTCAGGGCAATGTAGATCCCATTCAAAAGAAGCTTGTCCGCAAGCGGATCAAGAATGGCACCGAGCTCGGTCTTCTGGTCGAAGGTTTTGGCGATGTAGCCATCAAGCGCATCGGAAAACCCGGCCACAACGAACACCCAAAAAGCGGCCCAGACGTGGTCGCTGATGATCAGCCACATGAGGGGAGCCACCAGCAGCAGGCGGCCTATGGTGATCAGGTTGGCCACGTTATAAGGAGAGGCTGACGCTAGGACGAGGTCGACGTCCCGCTCTGCGGATCGCTGAACCCCGGGCTTGTCCCCCTTGGTTGCAAGAGCCATTCCTCACCTTCCCGCGTTAGCGACAGGCCAAGTCGACCCAGTGCCTGCTCGAAGCCCTGTTCGTCACCTACGTAGTAGATTTGGATCTGAACCCGCTGCTGGGCAAATGATGCGATCTCGATTTGGCTGACTTCTGCGAGGTTTTCCAGATCCCGATTGATTTTGACCCAATCGCCGAGGCTGGAGATAGGGACTTCAACAAACATGAGGCCGCCGGTATCCAAACGCAAGAGATGGGAGCTTTTCCATTGTTCATCGAGATTATTTTGCAGCTGGACGACCGCGCTTCTGAGGACAGCGTCCAATGGTTCGCCGGGAGCTCCTTCTAGAGTAAACGACTGGCCGGTTTCCTCGGTCCCACCAACACGGCGAGCACCAAGGCGGACCTTGACCTGTTCGCCGACAGCAGGATCGGCTGCGAGCGCCGCACTCATGACGATGGCGTCTTTGGCGCCATAACGACTGGCAAGCCTGCGAAGGGCTATGGCATCACCCGCCCGAGCCTGCTCGACGGAGACTGCGCTGACATCCTCGAGATCGCCGAGCGGCATCACTAGGCGTAGACCGCTGTCACCATCGAGCTCTTCCGCCCAGGCGGCCCACCAGGGATTGTTCTCAGGCCAGAGCTGTGGCCCGCCCGGATCGTCAAAAAGTGGAAGCACCAATAGAGGGGCCGATACCTCTTCGGAGAAAGGCAGACGCTCGGAGCGCAATAGATCGCGAATGCGCTCGGGATCGAAGGCGACCGTCATCTTGGCCAAATAGCGCGTGTTGGAAAGCCGTTCGTCGGCAATTTGAAAATTCTGGACATAACGCTCAACCGGCAGCCGCCCGACACTCGGCAAGCGCGCCTGATCGGCCGTTGGTACCAATCGACGCAGGAGGCGCTCCAATCCGGCCTGCTGGCCCTCCAGATGGGCTTGTTCCCGCGCAGACACGGCATCGCCAGCGGTGACATCCACCGAGATGTCCTTGACGGTATAGAGCCCTGTTGCTTGCGCAACTGCGGGCGCATCGCCGCCCAATAAAACTACAAAGATGGAAAGAAATGGTAAGCAAAAACGTGTGGATTGAAGCATTGCAATGCGTTCCAGATCACCTAAGGTGTCGACACTGAACCATTTGGGTTCGCTGCGTACAAGACTCAAGCATGCCATCATGACACATGTGAAGGATCGAATAATGGGTGCCGACCGTTATCGGGAGGCAGGTGTCGATATTGATGCCGGCAATGCGTTCGTAAAAGCTATTGCGCCTCTTGCGCGGTCGACGGCGAGGCCCGGTGCCAGTGGTGCGCTTGGTGGATTCGGTGGTCTGTTCGACCTCGAAGAAGCGGGGCTGACATCGCCGGTCCTGGTAGCCGCCACTGATGGCGTAGGCACCAAGCTGCAGCTTGTTGCCAAAGCCGATCAGCACAAAGTGGCTGGGATCGACCTGGTCGCCATGTGCGTCAACGACTTGCTCGTGCAAGGAGCGGAGCCTCTTTTCTTTTTGGACTACTTCGCCAGCAGCAAGCTTGACCCGCTTGCCGCCAAGGACGTGGTCGCCGGGATTGCCGAGGGATGCCGCTTGTCGGGCTGTGCGCTCATCGGCGGTGAGACGGCGGAGATGCCCGGACACTACAAGCCCGGTGATTTTGACCTTGCTGGTTTCGCTGTCGGTGCAGTGGACCGCGACAAAATGCTCCCCCAGGGCGACATGCAGGAGGGCGACGTGCTTCTCGGTCTCGCGTCGAGCGGCATCCATGCCAATGGTTATTCCCTGGTCAACAAGATCTTGCGCAACAGGCGCCTGGCACTTAGCGATCCGGCCCCTTTCGATGACAGCAAGCTTCTGGCCGATGTTCTGCTGACACCGACCCGTATCTATGTGGCCAGCATGAAGAAAGCGTTGCGCGATGGCGCCATCAAAGGCCTCGCCCATATCACCGGTGGTGGGCTGATCGACAATGTGCCGCGGATCCTTCCCGATGGTCTCAACGCGAAGATCGATGCCCGGCAATGGCAGGCACCGGCAGTGTTTCGCTGGATCTACGAAGCCGCCGGCATGACGCCGGAAAGTCTGCTGCGCACCTTCAACTGTGGCATCGGCATGGTCGCTATTATATCCGAGGCGGATGTCGATGACCTTGCCGATCACCTGAAGGACCAAGGTGAGACCGTTTACCGACTTGGCATGCTGATTCCGGGAGACGGTCCTGCCTGCGTCGAAATCGAAGGCTTGCAGACCTAGGGGAATGCCCACGATATTCGATTCTCACCTCATCGTTTGCATTGACGAAATGAGATCCAATTGCGTGCCTCCTACGGTTTTGAAGACACACCGCTAGCCCCGCAACGGGCATCCCAGGCCTCAAAAAATGGATCCGGCAAATGATCCAAGCCAAGAAAAGGATGCGGACGGCCATTTTGATCTCGGGCCGCGGCTCCAACATGGAGGCGCTGATTGCCGGCAGCCGAGCGCCCGATGCCGCCTTCGATATCGTGCTGGTCCTTTCGAACCGGCCGTCAGCCGGCGGGCTGATTGCGGCAGGGGCAGCGGGCATCGAGACCGCGGTGATAGACCATACGATGTTTTCGGGTCGCAGTGAGTTCGACGGTGCTTTAGATCATGCGCTCCGGGAAGCAGGCGTCGAGATGATCTGCCTCGCCGGTTTCATGCGCATTCTTGGTTC
This sequence comes from Geminicoccaceae bacterium, assembly GCA_965204405.1. Classification (GTDB taxonomy): domain Bacteria; phylum Pseudomonadota; class Alphaproteobacteria; order Geminicoccales; family Geminicoccaceae; genus JANQPX01. Next base: position 824,467 of record CBDBEN010000003.1, on the reverse strand, counting down.
ATGGTTCGTCGAGCGCTGGCGGGACCGGCTCTTGAACATCCACCCGTCACTGCTGCCGGCATTCAAAGGCTTGAACACCCATGAGCGCGCCCTTGCTGCTGGTGTGCGCATTCACGGCTGCAGCGTGCATCTGGTGCGTGCCGAGCTCGACGATGGTCCGATCCTGGTTCAGGGTGCTGTGCCGGTGGAACAAGACGACACCGAGGGGAGCCTGGCTGCACGCGTGCTAACCATCGAGCACCGATGCTACCCGCTGGCCCTCGACCTGATCGCATCGGGACATGTACGGATCGAAGGCGAGCAGGTAACAATCGAGGGGGGGACATCCCCCCTCGTGACATTGATCGATCAGAGAACCTGAAAAGCTCAACCGACGATATCGACACCGGCAAAGAAGAATCCGATTTCCTCTTTCGCGGTCTCCGGCGCATCTGAGCCATGCACGGAATTGGCTTCGATTGACTCGGCGAAATCCTTGCGGATTGTGCCAGCCTCCGCCTCGGCTGGGTTGGTGGCGCCCATGACCTTTCGATTCTGCGCGATCGCATCCTCACCTTCCAGAGCCTGGACTACGACCGGCCCTGAGGTCATAAAGTTGCAGAGATCGTTGAAAAACGGACGCTCCTTATGAACCCCATAGAAAGCCTCGGCTTGAGTGCGGGTGAGCTGAATGCGACGCTGGGCAATGATTCGAAGACCAGCCTTTTCGAACCGGGCATTGATCTCGCCGGTCAGATTGCGCCTTGTTGCATCGGGCTTGATGATGGAAAGCGTGCGTTCGATGGCCATGGGCCGAACTCCCTCGACTTTTGCTGATGTTGGGATGATCTTGCCGCCTTATAGCCAGCCCGCGCTGTTCTTGCTAGGTCAGCGCTGTCGCAGGTTGGCTGGCGTCATACTTCAAGCCTCCCGCGCCTTCTTCCAGCCTCCCCGCTCGGTCTGCTGCCAATAGATCAGCTTATCTCCTTGATCCTGATGCGCCTTCCAGGCTTCCCGTGCATGTGCCAAACAGGCCTGGTCCTGGCCGTCGAACATAATCAGCACACGCCCGATGCCATCGGGCAACGGCGAGGTGGTCGCACTGTCCACCAGTACCAGGATCGAGGCGCCGTTCGGGATCTCCGGCTTTTCAGTCAGGTAGATCGGCTGGTGCTCGGCATGGCCGTCCTTGGCGGAGCCGTGGGGTAGAAAGCCGTCGGTTTGATAGGTCCAAAGCGCTCTTGTGAGCGCTTCGACCCGTTCGGCCGACGAGGCCATGACCACCGCCCGTTGACCACTTGCCAGAACTTTCGTTAGCAAGCGGCCAAGAGCGGGCTCGAGTGCCGTCCTGGTGAGATGATAAAAGCCGATCTCGGCCATGGACGGCGTCTACCCTTCCTACTTTTCGAAATGATCCGCAACGAAGCGGTCCAGCAGGCGGATACCGAAACCGGTTGCGCCCTTGGCGGCAAGCGGCAAGTCGCGCTTCGACCAAGCAACGCCCGCGATATCGATGTGAGCCCAGGGCACGTCACCGACGAATCGCTGCAGGAATACGGCACCTGCCGTTGCACCAGCCTCGCGGGCACGGCCTGTGTTCTTGATGTCGGCGATATCAGACTTCACATGCTTGGCGTAATCGCTCCCCATCGGTAGCCGCCAGACCCGCTCGCCTACAGCATCACCGGCCGCGGTCAACTGGTCGCAAATGGTGTCATCGCTTGCAAAAAGACCTGCTTGCTCATGACCGAGGGCGACGATCACCGCGCCGGTCAGAGTCGCCATGTCGACCATCGCTTTGGGCTTGAAGTTCTCAACGGTGTAGTGAAGCACGTCGGCCAGCACCAACCGTCCCTCAGCATCGGTGTTGATGACCTCGATGGTGGTGCCGGACATCGCGGTCACCACATCGCCAGGGCGTTGAGCATTTCCGGACGGCATATTCTCCACCAGACCCAAAACGCCCACAACATTGGCTTTGGCCTTTCGCCCGGCGATCGCCTTCATCGCGCCGAATACGGCGGCGGCCCCGCCCATATCCCACTTCATCTCTTCCATGCCGCCCGCGGGCTTGAGCGAGATGCCCCCGGTATCGAAGCAGACGCCTTTGCCAACGAGAGCGATCGGAGACTCACCCTCGACGCCACCTTTCCAGTTCATGACGGCGACATAAGGTTCGTTGACGCTGCCTTGCGCAACGCCGAGAAGCGCACGCATGCCAAGTTTTTCGAGATCGGACTGTTTTAGGATGTGGACCTCAAGACCAACTTCGTCGGCAAGCTTCCGGCAATGATCGGCAAAGGCCGCCGGTGTCAGGACGTTGGCAGGCTCGGTAACCAGATCACGGCCATGCTCGACGCCGGCAGCAATCGCCGAAGCGGCTTCCCAGGCACCGCTGGCTGCATCATGCTGGTCGAGATGAAATGTAAGATCCGAGAGCCCCTTCTCCGGCGTCTCGGCCTCTTCGTCCGATCTGGTTCGATATTTGTCGAAGCGATAGTCACGAAGGCGGATCCCGGTTGCGATCGCGATCGTGGTCTGGGTTCCAAATGCCGGGAATTCTGCTATTTTCTCGATGACAAAGTGAGCGGTCCTGATACCCAGGGCATTGAGCTTGATCGCAACTCTGCCACCTAATGTTTCGAGATCGACGACCGGGCCTTCTACAAGTTCGTCGAGAGCAAAAAGCACCAAGCGATCGTAATCCGTACCTGCTGGACAGACGAGGTCGACGGCGCCCCGTTTGAATTTATCGCCGGCAAGATCGATGGCGCGTCTGATGGCGCCGCCAGTCTTCTTGTCGAGACCATCGGCGACATCGCCTAGCTGACCATCTGCTGAACCCAGCAGAACTACAGTGCCGGTGTTTGGGAGGACGTTGATTGGTGCAAAAACAATATTCATCAGGCGGCTCCATTATCCGCGTTTGTGAGTTGCCGGATAGAAGATGGCCGGCATATCAAGGACGCTCTTTTTTGCCTTATGGCTTGTTGATCATGTCTCTGTATGATGGCTATCGATGAAAATCTATCTCAAATATCTGGTCCGGCAGCTCGTTCTGCCGGCTTTGCTCGCGACTGTTGCTTTTTCCGGCGCGGTGTGGCTGTCACAGTCCCTTCGTTTTGTCGACTTTATCGTCAACAAAGGATTGCCGATCACTACATTTCTCTATCTCACAACGTTGCTTTTTCCCTCTCTGCTCCTGGTCGTGATGCCCTTCGCGCTGTTCTGCGCGGTTCTATTTGCCTATCAACGGCTAACGGTCGAGAGTGAGTTGGTCGTAATGAAAGCTATCGGACTAAGCAATATCCAGCTTGCTGTCCCAGGCTTGTTGCTGGGAGTCGTCTTCACGAGCATCGGATACGCCAACAGTCTCTATCTTATGCCTAAGGCCTTCCGCGACTTCAGAGACCTGCAGTTCGAAATCAAACGCGACCGCTCACATTTACTGCTGCAGCCGGGCATCTTCAATGCACCGGTGCCTAACCTGACGATCTATGTGCGTGAGGCCAGCGAGGCAGGCAAGCTCAGCGGCATATTGGTCCATGATGAGACCGTGCCCGATCATCCCGTTACCATGATTGCGGAGCATGGCCTGCTGCTTCAAGGGGACAATGGCCCCACCATCGTGCTGGAAAATGGCAGCCGTCAAGAGCTCGACGTGAAGGGGCGAGATCAGACCAGTCTGTCCCTGCTGCACTTCGATTCATTTACCTATGATCTGGCCACAGCAGAAGAATCGGCCGGTCGGCGCAATAAGAAGCCCAAAGAGCTTTTTTTGGGCGAGTTGTTTTATCCGGACAAGACACTCAGCCCCGAGCAGCAGCGACGGCTTATTACAGAAGGTCACAAGCGGATCACCTGGCCTCTGAATGCCCTGGTGTTCGCCATGATTGGCATGACGGTCATGCTGACCAGGCGCCATGATCGAAGAGGACCGTGGCAAGGGATGCTGGTAGCCTTGCTTTCGGTGATCACCATCCAAGCTCTGAGTGTTGCCTCATCCAGCCTGGCTCTTCGACAGCCAGCTCTGGTGCCGCTGCTGTATATCTTCCCTCTGGCACCAATCTTTGTGTGCGGCGTCTTCTTGCTGAAGAACCGACCTTTCCGAACGGTTCAGCGACTGTTCAGGCTGAAGCCGGCATGACAAGCGATGACCATGGTTGATCCACAAGCCCTCATCGCTGGATTTGGAAAGGCAGCTTCCGACCCCCCAGGCACGGTGCGACTGTCGCTGACGCTTTCCGGCTATATTGCCAGGCAGGTGGCTCTCGGTATTGTTGTTGCCTTGTTTGCCTTGGGGATGATCGCCGTCGTGGTCGACCTGATCGAGCTGCTTCGTCGATCCAGCAGCCGTCCCGATGCGACCTTCGCCGTCGTCTTCCAGATGGCCTGGCTTCATTTGCCGTTCTTTCTCCAGAAGCTGTTGCCCTTCGCGGTTCTTTTCGGTGCCATGTTCAGCTTCCAGCGATTGACGAGAAGCCTTGAGCTAGTCGCTGCACGGGCAATCGGAGTTTCAGTATGGCAGTTCCTGACACCAGCGCTGACGGTCTCGGTCACACTTGGCATCGTGGTCGTGACGGTTCTCAATCCCATTGGCTCGGTTCTGGTCGGCAAGTATGAGCATATGGAGAGGACTTTTTTTTCCCATCAGGCAGCCTTGGTTGCCGTGTCGCGTGGAGGCCTTTGGCTGCGTCAGCAAAGCGGCAGCGACGAACTCCTCCTGCATGCGCGGCAGATGACCCGAAATCCCCCCCGACTTCAGCATGTCACGGTTTTCTTCTTCGACGAGGAGAAACGTTTCTCCGCACGGTCCGATGCAGCGTCGGCCAATCTGGAGAATGGCTACTGGAACATGCTCAACCCTATCTACAGCCTTACAGATGGCAGCAGCCGGACGTTGGAGAGTATGAAAATCCCGACCGATCTTACGCCCGATCGGATTCAGGAAAGCTTCGAAGCACCGGAAACAACCTCATTCTGGGATCTTCCGGACTTCATTGCTTCACTGGAAGCTGTAGGCTTCTCGGCGCGGGAGCATCGCCTCTATTGGCACCGCCTGCTTACCTTGCCCTTACTGCTCGCGGCCATGCTGCTGATTGGGGCGACGTTCTCGCTTCGTTTGGTACGCAAGGGGGGAACCGGCATTCTTGTCGCTGGCGGGTTGCTCACCGGCTTCGGTTTCTACATTCTATCGGACGTCATTTTTGCACTGGGTTTGTCAGGCCGCCTGCCGCCGCCGATGGCAGCCTGGACTCCTGCAGGGATCGCTATTCTGTTAGGGATAACGACGTTGCTGCACCTCGAAGACGGATGAAGGGCTGACATACAGGGCATGAAGAGGAAACTGAAAAGATGTCATCCTGTATGGCCAGCCCCTCGTGCCACAATGCTGATAGCGCTGCTGCTCAATGCGTTAGCGGGATCCGCATTAGCCCAAGGCATCACCCTTGGAGATGGGCCAATCTTGTTGCTCGCAGACGAGGTGGAAGTCGATGAGGAGCGTCGGACCATCATTGCTTATGGCAATGTCGATATCACCAGGGGCGACCGGCGCTTGCTTGCCGACAAGGTTCGCTATCTCGAAACCGAAGACCGGATTGAAGCAGTTGGCAATATCACGCTGCTGGAGCCGAGTGGAGAAGCCATCTATGCCGACCTAATGTCGCTTAGCGGCGACCTCAAGGATGGTTTGATCGAGCAGCTGCGTGCGCGCCTCGGCGGCGAATCGCGCGTCGTCGCGACGTCGGCGCGCCGGATTGACGGCACCAAAACTGAAATGGACCAGGCCGTCTATTCGCCCTGCCCGATCTGCGCCGAGACCGAGGGGGACCCCCTTTGGCAAATCAGCGCATCCGAGGTTACCCATGATGAAGAAGCCAATGAGATCACCTACAAGCATGCCTTTTTCGAGGTGTTCGGCGTACCGGTATTCTACACGCCCTACTTCTCCCAGCCCGATCACAGCGTCGATCGCAAGTCTGGATTTATCTCTCCTTCCGCTAAAAGCGACGCAGACCTCGGTTTCACGCTGGAGACGCCATATTACTTTGCCCTAGCACCCAACTACGATCTGACCCTTGCTCCGATTTTTACAAGCAAGGAGGGGCCGGTGCTGGCAAGCGAGTTTCGTCACCGCGTCACCAATGGCCGGTACGAACTGGGAGGCAGCATTACCCGGGGCAGCGAGGCGGAGGCCGACAACAACGATCAGTCGAGCAAGGATGAATTTCGCGGCCATGTAGAAGGCGAGGGCCGGCTCGCCCTCGGCGACGGCTGGGGCGGCGGGTTTGACCTCTTTCTTGCCTCAGACGACACCTATCTGGAGCGCTACGACTTCAGCGACCAGGATATTCTCGAGAACCGCCTCTATGCTGAGCGTATCGACGGGCGAGATTATGTGGCGGTCAACGGTTACGGTTTTCAGGGATTGCGTGAGGATGACGATCAAGGTTTGATCCCAGTTGTCCTGCCGCTCCTTGACCTTGAGCTATCAAGCGAACCGTTGCTGTGGGGCTCGCGCTTCTTCCTGGATAGCAGCCTTTTGGCCCTTACCAGAACTAATGGCCTAGACACGCGGCGTCTCTCCGTCACCGGCGGCTGGGAGCTCCCTTGGGTCGGTCAGCTCGGTGATCAATATCGGCTTCGGCTGAGCCTGAGGGATGACTACTACGATCTCGACGGCGATCCTGACACATTCGAAAATGGCGACAAGCGCACAGAAAACAGAATTATTCCGAGAGCAACATTGGATTGGAGCTGGCCTTGGATCGGGGATACGTTCGGCCTTACGCCGGTCATTGAACCGATCGCCAGCCTGACGCTTGCGCCAACCGGGCTGAACGACGGCGACATTCCCAACGAAGACAGCTTGGATCTGGAATTCGACGATACCAACCTCTTCGAGGAAAGCCGCTTTCCCGGCCTGGATCGCATCGAGGAAGGATCGCGCATCACCTACGGCGGTCGTTTCGCGACAATCGGCGCTTCGGGAGAAAAGTTCAACGCCCTGTTCGGGCAGAGCTTCCGCTTTCAGGAAGATGACCAGTTCGATGAGGATACGGGCCTGGACGGGCGTTTTTCCGATTTCGTAGGACGGCTGGAATTCACGCCCAATCCCTGGCTTCAGGGGCGTTATCGCTTCCGTCTCGACCGCGCCAATCTGATCCCTGTTCGCAATGAGGTCCAGGGCTCTATCGGGCCCTCCTGGCTCCGCTTCTACGGCAACTACCTCTCCCTCGAAGATGATCCCTCGGTATCCGATGAGGAGTTCAGGGCCCGTCAGGAGCTTACGGCCGGTGTTCAGGTTGGCCTGGGCAATGATCTGACATTTCGAGCGCAAACCAGACGGGACCTGGAGGCCAGCAGCACGGTTGCCAATACCTTTGGTCTCATCTATCGACATCCTTGTCTCCTCGTGATTGGTGGCGTGGAGCAGCAGTTTGCAGAAGACAGGGATGCAGGTGATGGAACTACCTTCTCGCTGCGCCTCACGTTTGAGAATCTTGGTGAAATTGGCGGTCAGACGTCCCTTGCTGGATTTTGACCCGAGGCTTGCTACGGTGATGCGGACTTTGTCAGGAGAGCGGAAACCTTCATGCACATCAGCCTGCGCCGACTAATCTCCCCCCTCATTCTTTTGGTCTTTTCATTCACGGCCTCCGCCGCCGTCGAGCAACGGATCGCTGCCATCGTCAATGACGATGTGGTCAGCCTGCAGGATTTGAACGAGCGGCTTGGCCTGGTCTTGTTGACCAGTAGAATTCCCGATGAGGAAAAAGCCCGGGCTCGCTTGTCGCAGCAAGTGCTTCGCGGCCTTGTCGAGGAGGCCTTGCAATTACAGGAAGCCAAGCGCCTCTCCATCGGGGTCGAACCGGCCGAGATCGAGCGAGCTGTTGTCGACATTGCGCAGCGCAACAAGCTGACGCCGGAGCAGTTGCAAGAGCTTCTGGTGAAAAACGACATCAACCCGAAGACATTGTTCGATCAGCTTCGTGCGCAGATCTCCTGGCTGAAAGTCGTCAATCAGCGGCTAAGACCGCAGGTGAACGTCACCGTCGATCAGCTCGATATCGCTGTTCAGGAGGCGCGTCGCAATCAAGGCCAGCCGGAATACCTGCTTTCGGAAATCGTCCTGCCCGTCGACAATCCTGCTGATGAGCAAACCGTCGCTGCCGATGCCAAGCGTTTGGTTCAAACGCTCTCCGAGGGTGCCAGTTTCGAAGCCCTGGCCCGTCAGGTCTCGGCGGCTTCGACGGCTCGTCGCGGCGGCGATCTCGGCTGGGTCCAGGCCTCCAAAATGCCAAGAGAGCTTGTCGGTGCCCTTGAGCGCCTGCGTCCCGGCGATATTTCGCAGCCTCTGCGCTCGCAAGTCGGCTTCTTTATCTTCCAGCTCCGTGATCGCCGCCTCGGCAAAGCGGCATCCGAAAATGGCGCTGCAGAAGAAATTAAAATCAGCCAGATCCTGTTCCAAGCCGACACACAAAATGAAGCGGCCCTGACGAGAAGCGCTGATGCGGCGAACGCGCTTCGCGCACAGCTGACCGATTGCGCGGCGGTAAATGCGGTCGCCGAAGAACTAAAGGCGCCCGCATCGGGTGACTTGGGATGGCTTAAGATCGGGGATCTGCCGATCGTGCTGGCAAGCGCTGTCAGCAATCTCGCTATCGGACAGATCAGCGAACCTCTTCAGGGACCAGCGGGGGTCCATTTGTTGATGGTTTGCGATCGTCGAGGCGGTAATGAAGAGGTGGCAGCCGCTTCTGCTTCGGAGGAGGAGCGGGAAAAGCTTGCGCAAAACCTCGAGAGAGAGCGCCTCGATCGCCTAGCAAGGCGGTATCTGCGGGATCTGCGCAAGCAGGCGTTCATTGACGTCCGTCTTTAGTACCCGGTCTTCGGGACGTGCAGGACCGGCCGCTACGCGAGGTCATTCGCGACTATAACCTTCGCGCCGATAAGCGGCTTGGCCAGCATTTTCTGCTGGATGCTAATATTCTTAAGCGCATCGTCTCATTCGCGGGCGATCTTAGCGGTCGCACCGTGCTGGAGGTCGGTCCCGGACCCGGCGGACTAACCCGCGCACTTCTGGCGACCGATGCCGAACATATCGTTGCCATCGAGACCGATCCACGCTGCATCGAGGCCCTTGGCGAGTTGAGCGATCAGGCTTCCGGTCGGCTTCGGGTGATCGAAGCGGATGCGCTGCAGGTAGATCTGGCCTCTTTGAGCGACCAGCAGCTCACCATCGTTGCCAACTTGCCCTATAATGTCGGCACCGCGCTGCTGCTTCGATGGCTCGACCGTCTATCCCACATCGAATCGATGACGCTGATGTTTCAGCGAGAAGTTGCCGAGCGCCTGCTCGCCGCACCCGGCACGCGGAGCTACGGTCGTCTTTCGGTAATCGTACAGTGGCTTTGCAGCGTTGAGCGGATGATGAACCTGCCAGGCAAAGCCTTCGTGCCGCCCCCAAAGGTCGCCTCATCGATCATTCAGCTAACGCCGCATGATGAGCCGCTTGCTCCGGCAAGCAAGCCTTTACTTGAACAAGTCATCGCAGCAGCCTTTGGGCAGAGGCGAAAAATGCTGCGAACCAGCCTGAAAACCCTTGGCTGCGATCCACTCCCGCTGCTTGCTTCCGCCGGCATCGCGGAAACCGCCCGGGCCGAAGAGATCGATATTGAAGGCTTTTGCCGGCTAGCAGAGGCTTTCGCAGGTTAGTGGCATGACCGCCACTGGCGCATTTCCGGGGCAGGTCGATCCAGCCCTCTCCCCCGCCCAACCAACCGATATGTTCGGTACGTTGGGGTGGTTGGGCGGGGGAGAGGGCTGGCACCGCGTAAACCTCAACCGGAAACGCTCTAGCTTGCACGCTCCGGCTTTTCTCGAAACTGCCCGACAAAATCAGCGAGGCCGACCTGGCGCCGTCTTTTTAGGCGTTCGGCGGTAAGAATCGAGCGGGCAGCATCGATGCTTTTATCCAGCTCGTAGTTGATCATAATATAATCATATTCCGCCCAATGTGTAACGTCGGCGGATACCTGGGCCAGCCGCTTGGCAACCACATCGTCGGAATCTTCGGCGCGCCGCTGCAACCGCCTTGCCAATTCGGCCTTGGATGGCGGCAGGATGAACATCGAAACAATATCCTGGGAAACCTGCTGCCTGAGTTGCTGCGCACCCTGCCAGTCAATATCGAACAGGACATCCCTGCCTTCTTCCAGCGCGTTTTGGACGGCCGCCTTGGGTGTTCCGTAACCATGGCCATAGACCTCGGCATGTTCGAGCAACTCATCGCGATCGATCATATCGTCATAAAGGCCGCGATCGATGAAGTGATAATGGACACCGTTTTCTTCGCTGGGTCGTTTTGGCCTGGTCGTGACCGAAACCGAGAGCGTCAGTTCCGGTTCGGCATCGAGCAGATGCCGCGCAATTGTCGTCTTGCCGGCCCCTGAGGGCGAGGAAAGTACCAACATAAGCCCGCGCCGCTTGACCTTTATGGGCGAGACGGGAGGTGCTGTCGGGCTCATCGGCATGAAACCTCGTTGTCGGCTGAACAGGAATGACATCTTTGGGCTAGGTCGTTCATCCTCTTAGCGTACTGACCACCATGAGCCAATCCTTGACCCTTCCGGAACTCCTTCCCGTTGACGGACGGGGATGGTGATTCCAGGCCCATTCTTTCGTGGCCGTTTGAAACCTGGAAACCCTAAGCGCTAAGATATCAATGACCCTCAGAGCATTGACGTAAAGCCAAAATTTGTTCGGGCCGGTGGGCACCATATGATTTGGTCACACCGCTAGGACCGAGTGTCCGCTGAAGCATCTTTCGTGGGGGGAGCAGCTTCAGGAGCTGAGCTTAAATCGGGATCGGTATTCGGACGTTTCGGGCTTGGTTTCACAGGCCTTGGCTCTTCGCCTGCCTTGATCCGGCGCCAGCGTGCCACATTGTCGTTATGCTCATCCAATGTGCGCGCAAAGGCATGACCTCCTGTGCCATCCGCCACGAAGTACAGATAATCGACATCGGCGGGGTGCATGACCGCTTCAATCGACAAGCGTCCGGGATTGCCGATCGGGCCTGGTGGCATGGCTTTGATCTTGTAGGTATTGTATGGGTCGTCGAGCTTCCAATCCTGGCGCGTCAGTTCCCTGTCCAGTGGCCCCTCACCCTTGGTCAAGCCATAAATGATGGTGGGATCCGATTGCAGCTTCATGCCCAGGCCAAGGCGGTTGATAAAGACGGCAGCAACCTTGAAACGCTCCTCGGGAACGGCCGTCTCCTTGTCGACGATCGAGGCCATGATCAGGGCTTCCTCCGGCGTCTCAAACGGTAGCCCTTCGTCGCGCGAAGCCCAGGCCTCGAGGAGAACGTCGGCCATCGCCTGTTGCATCCGCTTGACCAGCTCGGCCTTCGTGTCGCCCTGGCCGTAGAGATAGGTCTCGGGCAGAAGCGTTCCTTCGGCCGGCTTCTCTTCCGGCAGTTCACCATCCAGGCCATCGGCGGCATCGATCGTCCGAAACGCCTCGGCAACGGTCTGGCCCTCGATGACGGTGAGGCGCCTCAAGAGAGACTTGCCTTCAGTCAGCTTGGCGATGACCTCATTCGGCGTGATCCCGGGGGAAAAGGCATATTCGCCCGCTTTCAGCCCGCGATCATGCCCGCCCAGCCTGACGGCGAGCTGAAACAGCCAGGGATGATCGATGACCCCTGCCTGATCGAGGCGGCCAGCAATGCTCGAAAGTCCGGAGCCCCGCGGTAGGAGGACAATGGTCTCGTCGGCATTGGGGCCACGTGAGTCGGTATAGGACTTGAAGGCGAAAAAGCCGTATCCTCCGCCTCCCGCCAGCAGGAGAAGACAGAGGAGAAGCAGTCGTCGCACACGAAGATCCGGTCTAGTTTTCTGGTGGCTGGGTCAGCACGACCGTCGCATTGGTGCCTCCGAAGCCGAAGGAATTCGAGAGAACAGCTCGCACCTCGCGCTCCTTGGCTCGATGTGGCACGAGATCGAGATCGCACCCTTCGGAAGGATCATCGAGATTCAAGGTCGGCGGGACAATTTGGTGACGAAGGGCAAGCAACGCGAAAATAGCCTCGACCCCTCCGGCCGCCCCAAGAAGATGGCCGATGGCGGATTTGGTCGACGACATGGAAAGGCGATCGGCGGCCTTGCCAAAAAGCCGTTTCACGGCACCGAGTTCGATCTCGTCGCCAAGCGGCGTCGATGTGCCGTGAGCGTTGACATAGTCAATCGCATCGGGCTCGAGCCCGGCACGAGCCAGAGCCATACGCATCGAGCGATAGCCACCATCACCGTCAGGGCTGGGCGCTGTAATGTGGTAGGCATCGCCGGAAAGGCCGTATCCGATGACCTCACCATAGATCTTGGCGCCGCGGGCGCGGGCATGCTCAAGTTCCTCCAACACCATGATGCCGGCGCCTTCGCCCATCACGAAGCCATCCCGTCCCTTGTCCCAAGGACGGGATGCGCGCGTGGGCGTCTCGTTATAGCTGGTTGACAGGGCTTTCATCGAAGCAAAGCCGGCGATACCCAAGCGGCAGATCGCACCCTCGGCACCACCTGCCACCATGACATCGGCATCGCCGAGCTGGATCAGACGGGATGCATCGCCAATCGCATGAGCACCGGTCGAGCAGGCCGTAACCACCGAATGGTTGGGGCCCTTGAAGCCGAAACGGATCGAGACCTGGCCGCTCACCAGATTGATCAGCGAAGCAGGAATGAAGAACGGACTGACGCGACGCGGCCCCCGGGTCTCCAGGTCGACAGCGGTATCGGCGATCGTGCCGAGACCTCCGATTCCGGAGCCGATCAGAACGCCGGTTCGGCACCGCGTCTCCTCGCTCTCCGGCTTCCAGCCACTGTCCTCGATGGCCTCGCAGGCAGCAGCAATCCCATAAAGAATGAAGGGATCATTTCGCCTGGCGTCCTTCGCCGACATATAGTCTTCGACGTTGAACGCTCCTTCCGCACCTTCCGGCGGCACAAGGCCTCCGACTTTTGCGGGCAGATCATCAATTCTAAAACGATCGATCTCGCGAAGACCGCTTTCACCGGCAATCAGCCGTCGCCAACTGACGTCGACACCGACGCCAAGCGGTGTCACAAGGCCAATTCCCGTAATGACGACACGTCTAGCCGACATACAACGACCTATTCACTTCCGGCCAGGACAAGAACCAGAGCATCCCCCGGCCCTATAACGGCAGGATCAGGCACTTTGCGAGTGCTGATCAATATAGCCGATGGCATCCTTGATGGTGAGAATCTTCTCGGCCGCCTCATCCGGGATCTCACAGCCGAATTCTTCCTCGAAGGCCATGACCAATTCGACGGTATCCAGGCTGTCTGCACCAAGATCGTCAACAAAACTCGCATTCTCGTTGACCTTACCTTCATCAACGCCGAGATGCTCGATCACGATCTTTTTGACGCGCTCAGCAGTATCACTCATAGGGGAGCTTCCTCAATTAACTGGGCTCCGGGCAACAACTTGCCAATGAGCCCCATGACTGACGCCGCGGAGCGAATTGCCCCGATGCAGCGTCGCTTCCTAACACAGTTTCGCCAGGATTGACTAGGCGTTTAGACCATATCTGCAGTCTTCATTTAGGGGCAACCGACGGCCGCCACAAGCTCATATCATCGCCATACCCCCATTGATATGCAGGGTCTGTCCGGTGACATAGGCCGCTTCCTCGCTTGCAAGGTAGCCGACGGCAGCGGCGATATCCTTGCTATCCCCCAGTCTACCGCTCGGAATTTGGGCGAGAAGTTTGGTTTTTTGATCCTCGGAGAGAACATCGGTCATGGCGGTCTCGATAAAGCCAGGGGCCACACAATTGACCGTGATACCGCGCGACGCGACTTCTGCAGCAAGCGCTTTGGTCATCCCGATCATCCCTGCCTTCGCTGCGGCATAATTGGCCTGGCCGGGATTGCCGGTGACGGCAACGATCGATGTGATGTTGATGATCCTGCCAAAACGGCGCTTCATCATGCCGCGGAGCAATCCGCGGATAAGGCGAAATCCTGCGGAGAGATTGACGTCTAGAACCTCCTGCCAATCCTCATCCTTCATGCGCATGGCAAGATTGTCGCGGGTCAGGCCCGCATTGTTGACCAAGATGTCGAGCCCGTCTTTTTCGATGGCATTGATCAACGTCACGGCACCGTCGCTCGATCCAAGATCAGCGACCACTAGGCTGCATCGATCGCGAAGCTCGCCGGCGAGCTTTTCCAGCGCATCCCTCCGCCGCCCGCTCAGAATGACATGAGCCCCCTGCTCATGAAGCTGGCACGCAATCGCTCGGCCTATGCCCCCCGACGCACCGGTGACCAAGGCTCGTTTACCTTCAAGTGCAAACATCGATATTTTCTCCAGAGAGCGAGCCGTTCAAATCATGAGATGAAGGCATGAAGACGAGGGTCGCAGGTCAGCCCAGATAACCATCAATCTCGTCAGGTGTGCCGAGGGAGACCGCTTTTATGTCCTTGACGGTCCGCTTGACCAAGCCTGCTAGAACCTTGCCAGCGCCCAACTCCAACGCGGTTTCGATTCCCAGGGTTTGCATCACGACCAGGCTTTCGCGCCATCGAACCTTGGCGGTCACCTGTTCGATCAGCGCCTGCTTCAGGGCTTCCGGATCATTTTCCGGTGCTGCCCCGACATTGGTAATCACCGGCAACGCCGGTGATTTGAAGGCAATGTCCTTCAATGCCGCCCCGACTGCAACGGCAGCAGGTGCCATGAGAGCGCAATGAAACGGCGCGCTTACCGGCAAAAGCATACTCCGCCTCGCTCCTTTGCTCTTTGCAATCTCGACGGCGCGCTCGACCGCAGCCTTGCTGCCGCTCACGACGACCTGGCCGGGCGAATTATCATTGGCGACATCGCAGACCTCGTCGCCCGCAGCCTCCTTGGCCACCGCTTCGACGTCGTCAAGCTCGAGCCCGAGGACGGCGGCCATCGCACCTTCGCCGACCGGTACCGCTGCCTGCATCGACTGGCCGCGCAGGCGAAGCAAGCGGGCAGCATCAGCAATCGAGAGTGCGCCGGCAGCTGCAAGCGCTGAATACTCGCCCAGGGAATGCCCGGCGACATACTTGCCGAGATCGGCCAAGCGCTTGCCTCTCCTTGCCTCCAGCGCTCTGACGGTCGCAAGCGACATCGCCATCAGCGCAGGCTGGGTATTCTCGGTAAGCCGAAGCTGCTCCTCCGGTCCCTCGAAGATCACCTTGGTCAGTTTGATGCCAAGCGCTTCATCGACCTCGTCGAAGACGGCCTTGGATTCCGGCACGGCGTCATGAAGCGCTCGGCCCATGCCAACGGTCTGAGATCCCTGGCCGGGAAACAGGAATGCTGATGCCATGCTATGAATAGCCTCGAAAAAAGCCCTGGGGAAGGAAAAGGTCTAGCGTGTCGCCAATTGCTGTCAAGCAGGCTTGCCGAACAGCGGATTTCTTGTATAGTGCCGCGCCAGTTAGGGTCTTTGGATCCAATCACGCTGGAGTGCAGCCTTTGGCGGGCCGGTGCTGTTAGGCACGGTCCGATTTTTGTATGGCTGCATCCCGACAGGTCAAGGAGCGTAGTAGTGACCGCCACGCGGTGTTACGAACATACAATCATTGCCCGGCAAGACCTCTCGCCCCAGCAGGCGCAGGCGTTGGCGGAGAGCTATGCCGGTGTGATCGGCGAGCATGGCGGCGAAGTGACCAAGAATGAGTATTGGGGGCTCCGCAATCTTGCTTATAGGGTCAAGAAGAATCGGAAAGGTCATTACCTTCACCTGAACTTCAAGGCCGGCGGTGATGTCATTACCGAGTTGGAACGTCAGGAAGAACTCAGCGATGATGTCATCCGCTATCTTACAGTGCGCGTCGATGAACTCGATGATAACCCGTCCATCCTGATGCAAGTGCGCTCGTCTAGGGAAGAGCGTTCCAGAAGAGACGATGGTGGACGCCATGACGGCCCGCGCCGTCAATATGGCGATCGTGCTGAGCGTGCCGAGCGGCCTGACAATGCAGGTACGGAAAGCGCGCCAAAAGCCGTTGAAGCAAAAGCAGCCGAACAGACAGACTGATTTCAGTGAAATGAACCCATCATGAGTGATCAAGCACAGCCTAGTACCGGTGGTGACCGCGGCGATCGCGGCGACTTCGGTGGACGTCCGCAGAGATCTCCGGGCGGCGAGCCGCCAAACATCACGATTCGCCGTCCTTTCTTCCGGCGGCGCAAGTCCAGCCCGTTCTCCGGCAAGGATGCGTCGAAAATAGACTACAAGGACGTGAAGTTGCTGCAGCGTTTCGTGTCGGAGCGGGGCAAGATCGTTCCGCGCAGGATCACGGCAGTGACCGCCAAGGAGCAGCGTGCGCTTGCCCAGGCGATCAAGCGGGCTCGTCTTCTCGCTCTGTTGCCCTTCGTCTTGAGCTAGCTCGACCGATCTAGAAGACAGCTTGTCGTGATCCATCATGTCCCAGGCCCTCGCGCTCGCTGTTCTTGCCGGCATCATCAGCGGCGGCATGGCGCTTATGCCGCTGGCGGGCTCGTTCGGCCTGATCTTTCTCGGCTATTTCGTCCAGCTCCCCCTGATGCTGGCAGGGCTGACATTGGGATTGACAGCGGCGGCGATCGCGGCTGTCAGCGCTACTCTGGTGATAGCCATCATCATCGGTCCTCTAGGTGCGTTCATCTTTCTCGCCACTCTGGTCGTGCCCGCGATCATCGTTGTCCGGCAAGCTTTGCTCTCAAGGGTGGTGCACGGTACGACGGAATGGTATCCGCCGGGTCTCGTCCTAGCGATATTGACCGTGTTCGCAGTAGGCGGTCTCGTCCTCGGGTTCGTGATGCCTATGGACGAGCCGGGCGGTCTTCTGGGGCTGATCGATCGTTCGCTCACCGAAGCTATCCTGCAACTGACCGAAGCCGCAGGTCAGACCGTGCCGGATCTGGCGCCTATTCGGGCACGACTATGGATGGTTCCTGCCGCCATCGCATCGTCTTGGCTGATCATGACCGTGCTGAATGCCATCCTTGCGCAGGCCGTCGCAGTACGCACAGGACGAAATCGAAGGCCCAGCCCGAGTTTTCCCTTGCTCGAACTGCCGTTCTGGCTATGGCCCTTGATGGGCATTGCAGTTTTGCTGGCTGCTCTCGGTGGCGGCGACCTGGGTTTGCTTGGCCGATCGGCTCTTATTGTCCTGGCTACACCATTTGCGTTTCTGGGTTTGGCCGTCATTCACAAGTTTGCCAATCGTTGGTCTCACCGGCAATTGGGTCTGACGGCCGTCTATGCCGGCATCGTCGTGTTCAGTTGGCCGATCCTTGTGGTCGTGGCCCTGGGCTTGGTTGAAGATTGGGCGCATCTGCGCCGTCACATGTAGAGCTACTGGAGGACCTTGCCATGCAGGTCATATTGCTGGAGCGGATCGAGAAACTCGGTCAAATGGGTGACTTGGTCACCGTAAAGAACGGTTACGCCCGTAATTTCCTTGTTCCTCAAGGCAAGGCCATGCGCGCGACCAAGATGAACCTTGTCGAATTCGAGCGCCGGAAGGTCGAACTCGAAGCCACCAATCTCAAGCGCCGGGAGGAAGCCGAGGGCTTGGCCGGCAAGATCGATGGGCGCTCGGTGGTGATCATTCGTCAAGCTGGCGAATCCGGGCAGCTCTATGGTTCGGTCAACGGACGTGACATCGCCGAGGCATTCGCTGCCGATGGCGTGATGTTCGATCGTCGGCAGGTGCGCCTGACGCAGCCGTTGAAAGCACTTGGCTTTCATAATGTAAGGGTTGCCTTGCACCCCGAGGTCGATGTCAGTGTCAAGGTGAACGTTGCCCGGTCGGAGGAGGAAGCCGAAATTCAGGCTGATCCCGATCGCGCCGCCGCCTATGCTGCAGCGCAGGCAGCGGAAGCTGCGGAAGCTGCAGCCGAGCTTGCTGATATGGGGGCGGAGCTTCGTGAAGCCGAAGAGAGCGAGGAAAGCTGAAGCAGGCGGTTCGCGAGTACCGGGATCTGGGATGACCCCTTATGGCGCGCTGCAAAAAAAACTGGCGGGTGGTGCTGGTTTTGATCTAGGCTCGGGCCAATTTTGGTGCTGGTGGAAGGCCTCGCCTGAAAATGGCTGACAAGAGCAAGAGCAACGGCGTTGCGGAAGACGATGTTGCCGTCGTCAAGAAGTATGCAAATCGACGCCTCTATAACACGGCGTCGAGCAGCTACGTCACGCTGGATGACCTTAGCAAAATGGTGCGCGATGGCGACCATTTCGTAGTGTACGACGCCAAAACAGGCGAAGATCTGACCAGGTCAATCCTGACGCAGATCATTTTAGAGGAGGACGGCAAGGGCCGTAATCTTCTGCCGATCAATTTTCTTCGCCAACTGATTCGCTATTACGACGACAGCCTTCGTGCCTTCTTGCCCCGCTATCTGGAAATGAGCATGGAGAATTTTTCGGATAATCAGGAACAAATTCGCCAATATATCGAAGGCACATTCGGCAAGTTCTTTCCGATCAATCAATTTGAAGACATGACCAAACGCAACATTACTTTGTTCCAGCAGGCAGCGACCATGTTCAATCCGGCTGTATCGGAACGAAATGATGCCTCCAGCAGCCCCTCGCCTAAGACCGACATCTCGAAGGACATTCAGGATATAAGCGAACAGATTGATGCTTTGCAAAAGGAACTCAGCAGGCTAAAACAGGCGCAGAAAGACCAGTCCCGCTGAGATCAGCCGAGAGGGTCAGCGAGAAGCGACCGTCTGGTTCGGCAAGATGAAGCCATAGGGCCGATAGATCTGCCCGCCGAAATGTCCGCCCGGTGTATGCCAGAAACGAACTTTGGACCAGTCATTGGCCTCGGACACATCGAGTACAGGCGTATGTTTGTGTAAACGTCCCTTGTTCAGCCAGTTGGCGTGACTCACGACGATCGTCCGACTGTCTATGATGTCTTCTACATACGCAACATGCCCCAGACTATTGGCCTGATTCTTGCGTCTTAGCACCAAGACCGAACCTGCTTCAGGCGCGCCGCTCCTCGCATAACGCCCTGCGGCTTTTTCCCACCAAGTCCAGGCATTGCCTCTGATCTGTATATTGGAAAGCCGGCGTGCATAGGGCACGCATTGGAGACGCTGCTCGGGCGTGACGACTTTGGCAAGCAAGGGTTTCGGGAGATCAGCCCTAGGTCGTGGATTGGATGGACGGAAATCGAATTTCGAAGAAGCATGGATACTGGCCCTCGCGACCGGTCCCTGTGACGGTTTGATTTCGCCCAGGGCCGCTGGCCTTGCCGTGCTCTCGGGCGCTGTCGCCGAGCAGGCGCCGAGGGTCAGGACGGTAGCTATCCCGCCCAATTGCAGCGCACTCAGTAGGACATACCTGCAGGCAGATTTCATAGTTTTTTGGTTTTGCTCTTTGGCATCATTTCTGTTATCGCCTTTAAATCTAAAGAATTTCTCAAGATTTTGGCGCAAGGGTTGATTAACCAAAAAGCATTGAGCTGCTGAGCGTCTTGCCGTCATCGCGATTTCCATGTTTTGCGGGATCGTTCGGATCAGTTGAGCGACGCAAATCGCCCCTGTTTCCGTGCTTGCCGATGACGCTTCTCAAGGCCGTCTGCGAGCCCCATATACACAACCTCGACCTCGGTTGTTCCCTGGTCCTTGAAGCCGAGTTCCCAAGCCGCACGCCGGGAAAGGTCGATGATTCGTTTCTTGGCGAAAGGACCGCGATCGTTGATACGGACCACGACACTGCGGCCATTTCGCAGATTGGTAACTCGTGCAAGGCTCGGTAGCGGCAGGGTCGGGTGCGCTGCGGTCATGCCATGCATATCATAGATCTCGCCATTCGCGGTTTTACGTCCATGAAAGGGAACACCATACCAGGAGGCCACGCCCACCTCGCGATAGTGATCGACCATCTGGGGGAAGTACCATTGACCGTTAATCTGATAAGGCTCACCGACCTTGATGCGCGTAGCACCGCCCTGATAGGTGCTGCTATTTCCGCAACCGGCTAGCAGAAGCAGGCAAGCCAATAGAACGCTTGCCGGCCAAAATTCATAACGCCTCCTCGTGAGGGTCATGCATCGATCCCTTATCTGTCTCCGAATTGACGAAAAAACATCAAAAGCACAGATAAAACCGTAGGGCAACCGAAAGGATCTCGATCCTTCGAGCATGCCCTCAGTATATAGATGAGATAATTGCGGTAACTTCAGCTATAGCTGCAGAACAAATGTCAGAAAATCACATCAGCACATTATAGTTTTTCAACTTTAACGTGCAATCCATCCGCCGTCAATCGGCAAGATTGCACCAGTTACCATGGAAGCAGCATCGCTTGCGAGAAAAGCAATGGCAGTGGCGACTTCCTCGGGCTCGACAAATCGGCCCATAGGTGTTGCCTCCAAGAGTTGCTGGGCCATCGTATTGTCTGCCAGGAGCTTGGAAGTGAGCTGGGTACGGGCGAATGTCGGCGCTACCGCGTTCACACGCACTCCGTTGGATGCCCATTCGCAGGCGAGCGCCCTGGTCATATTGACGATTGCCCCTTTTGCTGCGTGATAGGCCAGGTTCGGATAATGGGCGCCCCCGACCAGCCCCATGATCGAGGCGACATTGACGACGGAACCACGCCCTGCCTTCAGCATGTGACGGCCGGCGGCGCGCGAACAGTAAAAGCTCGCTGACGGCCCGATTTCCATCGCTCCCTGCCAACGCTCCGTTTCCAGAGAAATCGTTGCGTCTCTTGCTCCCAAACCTGCATTGTTCACCAGAATGTCGATCCGGCCATACCGACCGGCAACCTCATCAATCACAGCCTCCACCGCTGCCTCGTCGGTGACATCCAGGCAAAATGCATCGCCCTGATCTATCTCGCCGGAAACCCTTTCAGCCGCCTTGCCGTCAATATCGGAGACCATGACTCTGGCCCCTGCCTGTGATAGCGCATGAGCTGTCGCTTCGCCGAATCCGGCGCCCGCAGCGGTGATCAGCGCTACCCGGCCATCGAGGCGATGGAGGTTTTGATAGTCGATCATTGCCGTCTACCAGCGCAGGCCCGCGGTGTGCACCGGCGCATCCCAATAGCGGCAGAGCTCATCGTCCAGCACGGTCACCGTCAAGGAGCAGCCGGCCATATCCAGCGAGGTGCAGTAATTGCCCACCAAGGAGCGACCAATTGTGAGCTTGCTGTCAGCCAGGCGATTTGCGGCCGCTTCATAGACCAAATAGAGCTCCATCGCCGGCGTCGCGCCGAAACCATTGACCAGAAGAAGAACATCGCTCCCCGGTTTTGCATCGAGGTCAGAGGTGATGGCGCCAATCATCTCGGCAACGATATCATCGGCGCATTTGTGCGGTACGCGCTTTCGGCCAGGCTCTCCATGGATGCCGACCCCCATTTCCATCTCCGTATCGCCAATGTCGAATGTCGGAGTTCCCGCTGCTGGCACCGTACAGCTTGTGAGCGCAACACCCATGGACCGGGACTGGCCGTTCACTGTTTGCCCAAGCGCCTGGCAGGCGTTGAGATCACCTCCCTGTTCTGCGAGAGCCCCCACCATCTTCTCGACGATTATAGTGCCGGCCACCCCGCGCCGGCCAGTGGTGAACGTGCTGTCCTCGACCGCGCAGTCGTCATTTGTGAGCACGGTCGCCTGCTCGCATGAGACAATCTCAGCGGCCATCTCGAAATTCATGACGTCGCCTTCATAATTCTTAACGATGAACAACACGCCACCGCCATTCTCCACTGCGTCGGCAGCGGCCACCATCTGATCCGGCGTTGGAGAGGTGAAGACAGCGCCGGGGCAGGCTGCATCCAGCATGCCCTTGCCGACGAAACCGGCATGCAGCGGTTCATGGCCAGATCCACCGCCGGAAATCAGCGCAACCTTGCCTTGCCGGGTCGGTGTCGACCGGGTGACAAATGCCGGTTCCTGGTTGACGGAAACCAGATCCTTGTGAGCGCGCCCGAAACCTGCCAAAGCTTCGCTCAGAACGTCGTCGACATTGTTGATGAATTTTTTCAATGCATTACCTCCCGGATTCTTGTGACCTTGATCTCCTGGTGCGGCGGACCGTGGGATCGATCAAGGCAGTGATCCCAGCGGCTTGGTCAGATCGATACCGGCGATCCCAGCCTTGACCCGATCCAAGGCAGCGGGTGCCACCGAGATCTTCCTCAAACCAGCATTTAGCAACATTGGCAGCATTCTCGGATCGGATGCCATATCGCCGCAAAGGCTTACCTCTCGACCAGCAGTATCGGCATGGGTCACCACTTGCCTGATCAGGCGTTCGACGGCCGGGTGAGTAGGATCCAGAAGGTCGGCGACCCGGCCTGTGGCATCCCTTGCTGCTGCCATCACATATTGGACCAGATCATTGGAACCGATCGAATAGAAAGCGGCGTCCAGGTGATCGATTGCAATCGCCGCGGCCGGTGTCTCGACCATGACGCCGATCGGTGGCAGTTCAGCCGCCACTCCCTCATCTTCAAGATCTTGCAAACAGGCCCGGAAGATCACCTTGGCCTGGTCGATCTCGGCTTGGATGGTAACCATCGGCAGCATCACTTTCAGCGGCCGTCCCCTTGCTGCCCGCATCAAGGCTCGCGCCTGCGCCCGAAGAAGCACTTTATGCTCTAGGGAAAATCGGAGGCCGCGCAGCCCGAGGAAAGGATTGGCCTCGTTGATCTGTTGTAGGCCCGGAAGCGGCTTGTCACCGCCGATATCGAGCGTTCGAATAATGGCCGGCCGACCGTCAAGACGATCCAGAAGGTGGGCATAAGTCTGATACTGAATATCCTCGTCCGGCAGATCCGGACGTCCGAGAAAGAGAAACTCGGTGCGCAGCAGGCCAACACCGTCGGCGGCGCTTAGCGTCTCATCATCGATCGCTTCGGGATCGTCAAGGTTGACCATGACGTCGATTGGCTGGCCATCTTTGGTGATCGCCGGTCGATGTCTTGTTACGGCGAAAGCGCGTGTTTGTTCAGTGATCTCAACGAGCCTTTTCCTATAGACGCCAAGCGTCTTCAATACGGGCGCGACTACCAAGAGGCCTTGATCGGCGTCGAGAACAGCCTCGATTCCCTCCTTAACGCCCTCGGCCGCTTCAGGGCCAAGCCCCACGACCATGGGGATTCCGCGCGCTCTTGCGAGCATCGACACATGGCTGTTGGTACTGCCCGAAAGGAGGGCGAGACCGCCAAGCCTACTGTGATCCAAGGCCAAAAACTGTGAAGGCGTTACCTCTGCCATCAGCAGGACGGCCCCATCGGCAAGGTCAGGCATGACCTCGGCCACACCCGTGAGCGCCCTCACCACACGATCCTTCAGGTCGGCAAGGTCGCTGGCGCGTGCAGAAAAATAGACATCTTCAGCAGACTCATAGTCCTCGACCTGGTTCTGCAGCCCGCTTTTCCAGGCTTGAAGCGCAGACCGGCCACCTCCGATATCGATCAAAACATCCTCGATCAGCGCTGGGTCCCTTAGCATCTCGATCTGGAAGGCGAGAATGTCGGCACCATCGCCCGAGGCAACTTCGGCAAGCGTTTGGAGATCCGCGCATGCCTTGCTCATGGCCAAACGCAAAGTGGCTTCTTCCTGGGTTGGATCTACCGACGCTTCTTCGATGGCAAAGGCCGTTTCGCACCATGTCGTGACAGGGCCGATCACGACGCCACCTGATGCCATCTTCCCTCGAAAGCGTCTCTCCGCCATCAGCCTCCATCAGCCTCGTCAAAATGACGCTGGACCAACCCTTTGAGTGCCGTAACGGCAGCTTCAGCACCTTCGCCCTCGGCCTCGATCTGCAGCATCGTCCCAGATCGAAGCTTCAGCGCCATGACCTTGACAATGCTTTTTGCGTCGGTCCAAAGGAGTTCGTCACCGCCCCGGATTCGGATCGCCGTGTCGAGAAATGTTTTGGCGAGCTTGGTAAACTTGACAGCAGGTCTGGCATGCAGCCCGTTTTCATGGCCAATGACGACCGACGTGCTGACGATGCCACCCTCCGCCCTCACGGTGAGAGTTCCTCGGCCGTGGCGCAAACCTCGGCCAAGTGGCTGCCCGCTGACGCCTCGGTCGCTGCGATTACAGCGCCTTCGACGATGGGTGCCTGGCAGATCCGAACCGACGCGCTCTGGCTCTCCGGGAGCAGTTCGATTGCCATCTCCGCATTCATTTCCGCTCCGCCGAGATCCACCAGGACTGCTACGCCCGCTTCACTCCAAACTTGCTCGATCGCATGCTTGATCGCACTGACATCGGTGCCCAGCCCGCCAGCCGGGTCGCCGCCGGTAAAGGCGAGTGGGACCTCCTCGCCAACCATTTGCCGCACCATGGAGGCCGTCCCCTTGGCGATGTCGGTGGAATGGGAAACGATTACGATGCCGACGACAGCACTCAATCCTATTCCTCCACCACATCGCAGATTGCGTTGATGAGAAGCTGGCAGGAGGTTGCGCCGGGGTCGTAATGACCGATCGAGCGTTCGCCCAGGAAGGAGGCGCGCCCGCGCATTGCCAACATATCCTTGGTCGCTTCGCGTGCCTCATCGGCTGTCTGACGAACGGCCATCACCAACTCAGGCCCGGAGAGTTCACGATGTTCCCGAAGCATCTCCTGCACCGGGATCAGGACATCCAGCATCGTCTTGGCGCCGCGATCGGACTTTCCGCGTTTCTTTACCGCTGCGATCCCTTCCTGGAACTGCCCCTCAACATCATGGCCCGCTTTTGCTGCCTTGGCCATGCCCATCAGAAGGCTGCCGTAGAGCGGCCCGGAAGCCCCGCCTACCTTCATCACCAGAATCATCCCGGCTTTTTGCAAGGCGTCAGCGTCATCCAAGATGATGAGTTGATCGCGCTCCGCAGCGATCGCCTCGAACCCACGCTTAAGGTTGATCCCGTGATCGCCGTCGCCAATAGCCTGATCGAGCTTGGTCAATGCGTCGGCGTTTGCAGCGATCACATTGACGACTCTATCAATCAAGGCGGCTTTTAAGGCCTTGTTCATGCGCGTCTTCCCTGGCCGGCCCAAGATCTTTATTGACGTCGATCTGGTACCTCTGACCAATCTGGACATGACGAGAGCCCGCTGTCCAGTACCTATTCCGCTTCGACACATCATCCGAAGCACCTGTCTCGGCAACATTCTTTTTGACCGGAGCAGACGGGAACCTTATCAACAGTTCTTTGGTCGACAATTGGGCTTCAGCGCATCATGACCTGTGAACAACTTCTGGCAGAGGATGAACCCAACCCGGTTAATCTCCATAATCTCGATGGCCAAAGCCCGATCTTCCTGGTTTGCGAGCATGCCGGTAAGCGCTTGCCCCGATCACTAGGCGACATGGGCCTCGATGCCGTCGAGCGCGGGCGCCATATCGCCTGGGATATCGGCGCAGAGGGAATGTCGCGGCATTTGTCGGCATTGCTCGACGCGCCCCTGATCACCCAGACCTACTCTCGTCTCGTTTGTGATTGCAATCGCTCCATCGAGGCCGAAAGCTTCATCCCGATCTTGAGCGAAGCGACACCGATTCCCGGCAATGAGGGCTTATCGTCAAGCGACAGACAAGCACGGATCGACGAAATCTATTGGCCTCTTCACCGGCGGATCGAGCAGGAGATTGATCGGCGGCGCAGAGCCGGAAAGCCAGTCGTCTTTATCAGCGTCCACAGCTTCACGCCGGTTTTCCTTGGTGAAAGGCGCGCGATGCATCTGGGTCTACTTTACGCGAAGGACCCCCGCTTCGCCGCTTTGGTCGGCAGCGTCCTTCGTCAGGATGGGAACCTTGTCGTCGTCGACAATGAACCCTATGCACTTGACTATGAAAGGGACTTTACCGTTCCTTATCATGGTGAGCGACGCGGCATCCCCTCTCTCGAGTTCGAGGTGCGCCAGGACTTGATCACCGATCCAAAGGGCCAGGAGGCCTGGGCAAAACGCCTGGCCGACGCCCTCCGGAAAAGCTCGGATCACCTCCTCGCCGAGGGCTGAGTGATAGGGCGGGCGATTGGTGATCGGGACACAGGGGCTCGGTTCAATACAGCAAGCTCCCGCGACCTGAACCTCGATGGTCAACCGCCATATTGGGCAAAGAAAGCCATCATACTCAGACCAAGACGGGCAGACGACACGGTCATGCCGCCGGAGCGATTCTGGTTGAGGTTTAAACGGTGCCAGCCCTCTCCCTCGCCGACTTCCCCAGAATACCGACAATATCGGGTGGTTGGGCGGGGGAGAGGGCTGGATCGACCTGTCCTAGAAATGCTCTAGTCGCCTGACGACCGGCGCTTTCGTTGATCAAGAGCTTCAGCGAGAAGGCAGAGGATTTCGAACATCATGCTTGCGCCGGTCAAAGCCGTCAGCCCGCTCGGATCGAATGGCGGCGATACCTCGACCACATCGCCACCGATAAAGTCGACCCCTCTCAGCCCTCTCAAAAGCACCTGCGCCTCGAGAGACGTAAAGCCACCGACCTCAGGCGTTCCCGTACCAGGAGCATAGGTCGGATCGAGACCATCGATATCGAACGACAAATAGGTTGGCTCATCCCCGACGATCCGCCTCGCTTCGTCGATCACCGCCTTCAGGCCCATCTCGTGAACGTGATGCATGTAGATGACACGCATGCCGCTATCATGGCTGAATTGCCAAATGTCTCTATCGTTAATCCCGCCCCGAATGCCGATCTGAACGACGCGCTTCGGATCCAGCACACCTTCCTCAACGGCCCGCGCGAATGGCGCTCCATGGTGATAGTTGGAGCCGAGATAATTGGAACCGGTATCGCAGTGGGCATCAATCTGGACCATGCCGACCGGCCTCTCTTTGCCGACTGCGCGCAGGATTGGCAGGGATATGGCATGATCGCCACCAGCGGTCAGCGGGACAACCTTGTTGTCGACAAGACGCTGGTAGAATACGCCAATTTCATTGAGAGCGCCGATCAGTTCGAACGGCTTTTCGACCACAACGTCACCAATGTCAGCGACACTGCACAGGTCATAGGGGCAGATGCCCGTTGCCTGGTTGATACGACGCATGAGAGACGACTGGTTACGGATCTCTCTCGGGCCATGCCGCGTTCCGGGCCGATTGGTGACCCCGCCATCGAAGGGCACACCGATCATGCCGATGTCCACGCCTGACAGCGTTTCAAGATAGGGAGCTCTCATAAATGTCGGAAGGCCGGTATAGCGAGGCCGCTGCATCGGGTCCTCGAGTTCGGGAGATATCGGCATTTTGCGCTCCAGTATGATCCGTGTAATCAGTCCTCTTAGCTGCTGATGACGTCATGGTCCATCCAGCTTGCGGAGTCGCCGACAACATCAAGGTTTTGGCGTTACGGGATCTTGGCGAAATGTAATGCTTCTCTTGAATCAACCATAGATCGTCAACGGTAAGAAATAATTAACGCTGATGCTTTATCGATCATTTGTCGACCCAAATGATTGAAGGCGAAAGCGTGATACGCGATTTTCGGCAGTATGACAGCAGCGAAGATATCCATTGTGATGTCTGTATCGCGGGAGCAGGTGCTGCGGGTATTGCCGCCGCGCTGAGCCTCGCCGACAGGAACCACAAAGTCGTTCTCCTGGAAGCCGGGGGGCTGGATTACCAGGAAGAGACACAAGATCCCTACATTGGTGAGAATATCGGTCGCCCCTATCACGACATTGCAACGACCCGTCTTCGCTTTCTCGGTGGATCGACCAACCACTGGGGAGGCATGTGCTCACATCTTGATCCGCATGATTTCGAGAAACGGGATTGGATCCCTTATAGCGGCTGGCCGATTGGCTTCGAGGACTTGAAGCCATGGTATGAACGGGCCCACCCCTGGTTGGAGCTTGGTCCATTCGACTATAGGCGGGACGCGATTTCTCCCGACGGAACGCGCTATCTCCCCTTTGATGACAAGAGGCTACGTCACAAGATGTGGCATTTCAGCCGGCCGCCCACCAATTTCGGGGTAGAACACCGGGCCAAGCTGGAAGCGGCCGCCTCGCTCGATGTCCTGCTGAATGCCAATCTTGTCGATATCGAGCTTGAGCCCCAGAGCAGGAAAGTCAGCGGTTTTGCGGTCCGGAGCTATCAAGGAAAGACGACGACCGTTCGAGCACGGCATTTTGTCCTGGCATTGGGCGGCCTTGAAAACCCTCGATTGTTGCTTTGTGCAAGGTCCGAACGTTCTCAAGGCATCGGCAATGAGCGGGATCTTGTCGGCCGGTTTTTTATGGAGCACTTGAATGCAGAAGCAGGCCAGGTAGCAACGGATGATGATAAATGGTCCGGCTCCTACGATTCGCTTTTTAGGGATGGTCGTCAATATCGGGCGTACTTGGTGGCCAGCCGGGAACAGCAAATCCGGCGTCAGATCTTGGGAAGCGCCATTGGCCTAGGCCCTCTCTTTCATGCGCGTGAGCGCTCTGTTGCCTATGAATCGCTACACAAGATCAAGATGGCTTGGCTTAGGAGGCGCCTTCCCGATAATCTGGGGGGGCATATCTCCAATCTCATCATGGATGCTGCTGGCTTAAAGGAAGCATTGGAGGAGCGCTTCGATCCAACCGTCTATCTCTATACGGAGGCTGAACAGGCGCCAAATCCAGATAGCCGGGTCACCCTATCCGATAGCCGCGACGCTCTGGGTTTACCGCGCGTTAGGCTAGATTGGCGGTTAAGCGAGATCGACAAGAGATCAATTAGCGAAATAGCCTATCTAATCGGTCAGGAACTGGGTCGTATCGATAAGGGACGTGTCGGCCTGCCGCCGTGGCTTCTGGAAGAAAACATCGCCGATGACGATCCGATGATCGGTGGATATCACCACATGGGGACCACTCGGATGAGTTCGGACACATCAACGGGTGTCGTGAACGCCGATTGCCGGGTATTCACCACGGAAAATCTGTTCATTGCTGGCAGCAGCGTCTTCACTACCGGTGGTGCCGCGAATCCGACGCTCACGATCGTGGCCCTGGCCTTGAGACTGGCCAGCTATCTTGATCAGGCGCTTGCATATCAATCCAGAATAACCGCCGGGCGACCGAATAAGGAAATCTGAGTTTTTGCATCTAAAGTTGATACCGACACTCACAGCACATTTCGAAAGCTCCGTGATGACTTCGCGATCCTACAGTTGAGAGGATACCGGAGGCTCAGGATGTTGCACTGCTGCGTACCACTAAAACCAAAGAACAAAGAGGCATTGAGACGAGGCATCGAAAGAGTGTCGTGCGGCGATTTGATAAGCCACCGTTGATATTGAGTGTCTCGATGAATAGCTCCTTACCTAACGTGCATCGCAAGTCGTTGTCATCCGAAAGCCTTTTAAGGAAGGCATTCGGCAGGAGAAAAGAAGTCAGAATGATGCGCCCATTCTTCATAACGAAGCGTCCGGCAATGACCAAAACAGAGGCCAGCGAAAAGAAAATCAACTTTCCGGTTTTAGTCTGTGCAGTTTTCTTCTTTGTGGTTTTAAATTTTTCGGATAATCTAGATTTATTATTGAAATATTAAACGAGATGGCGTCATTAGGTTAATTTATTTTGTGCGCCTGACTATATTTGGAATCAGGTCGTGTGTCGTCAGAATAACTCAAACAGCACATTAGATGATGGGTTTTTCTGCTCACAATAGAGGCCAGTTTCTACAAAAAAATAGGAAGAGGCAGCCAAAGATGAAATCAAAAATTAGATCTCTATCCATCTTGCTATTTGCAGGCTCATTGGCTGCTTGTGCAACAGCGGAGCCTGAAGTCAAGGAGGTAGCGGTAGACGAGGCGGGAATCATACTCGTTGGAGAGCGCTTCGACGGCTCTAAAACAACATTCATCGAAGCTAAAGACGTGCACACCGCCACAACAACCTATGTTTCTCTTTATAATACTGGCCAGTATTTAGCATATCTTCGACGCCATAGAGCGGGGCCTGGTTACCAGTACCGCGAACAGCCGGTCGAGAAAACGATAGAGGCCATCTTTGACAGCCGAGCGCCGGGGAAGGAAGAGATAGATCAGCCGCCGGAGCTGATCTGGGCGGAAAAGGGGCGGGTCCAAACAGGCAGAGGCACTGCCAATTATCAGATGTTTGAAATTGATGACCTGCCTTGTGTTGGGTTCATTCAAGGATGGGGGCAACCGGGAGCCGACAATAGTCTAGATTCCTACCTAAACTTCATAGACGGCTATTTTTGCGGCAACTCGATTTCGACGGGAGCTGACGTTGAAACTCTGATCAACAGCGTGAAGATTCAACGCTGATGCCGGTTGCCTGGCTGTGACCACAGCACAACTCATCCAAAGCGGCGAGCGACGTCTATCCAGATGATGGAATAGTTAAGAAATTGGTGGAGCCGAACGGAATCGAACCGATGACCTCAACATTGCAAATGTCGCGCTCTCCCAACTGAGCTACGGCCCCACAGGATAGTATCTTAACGACGAACGATACCTATTGCCAAGCTGGTGGAGCCGATCGGAATCGAACCGACGACCTCTAGAGTGCGATTCTAGCGCTCTCCCAACTGAGCTACGGCCCCGCTCATGATGTGTGGTATGGTGACGCCCGAGTTTTCTGTCAAGAGGCGTTGATTCGTTTGGGTCAAATCTGCCGTCCTTCTGGCTCCTTCGAAACATCCAACGGGATATTGAGGTCATTTCAGCCGATTGCCCCGCGCAGGCTTCAAGATAATAGAAATAAGGACAAACCTAGCGGCAGCGGCCATGGCTCGCTATATATCCGTCACTGGATCGTACAATACCGGATGTAGAGGCTCTTGCCCACCTGACCACCCCTAGCTTTGGGAATGTCCCAAGTGAATCCAATCCACTACCTGCTTGACACGTTTCTCTGGCTGTTCCTTGTCGCCATTATCATTTCGGTCATCATGAGCTGGCTTCTACAGTTCGGTGTGATCAACCGATCGAATCCTTATGTCAATCAGATCGGGGATTTCTTGCACAGGCTGACAGAGCCCTTTCTGCGCCCAATTCGAAACGCGCTACCCGATCTCGGCGGCATTGATATCTCCCCGATCATCCTGATTGTCCTGATCGAGTTCGCCCGCCATGTTCTTCGCTCCTGGGTCTTCTGACTGGCCATACCCGGCACAGGAATTGGATCTTGGTCGCTTGGGCTTCCGTTAAGGACGGTCGGTTGCGTTTTGCTCTAAAGGTCACGCCTGGGGCAAAGCGACACCAAGTTAAGGCCCCTAAAGTCAATGCTGATGGAAAAGGCCTCCTAAGGGTCTCCGTGACCGCTGCCCCCGAGGAGGGCAAAGCCAACGCGGCGGTAATCAAGCTTTTGGCCAAGCGTTGGAAGGTGGCTGCCGGACGCTTTTCCCTGGCAAGCGGGGCAACAGCACGGCAAAAGGTGATCGAGATTGCTGAAGGCGATCAGGCGTTGCTCCAGGAGATTCTGGTGCTAGAAGAAAGTGGTATATAGAGTTGGGTTAGAGGAGGGTGAACGTTGGGTGCGGGTATCATTGACGGTAAGGTGATCGCAGCGGAGCTTCGTGCCGAAGTTGCAAAGGATGTTGCGACGCTGGTTCAAGCTACTGGCCGGACGCCTGGTCTTCGAGTTCTTCTGGTTGGCGACAACCCGGCAAGCCAGGCCTACGTGCGTACCAAGGAAAAGAATGCGCAGGAGGTTGGTATCACCGGCGGTGTCGACCGCCTACCGGCGAGCACCAGCCAGGCAGACCTGCTTGGTGCCATTGCGGATCTCAACGCCGACCCCGCAACTCATGGTATTCTGGTACAGTTGCCGCTTCCGGATCATATCGACGAGGCCGTGGTGCTGAGTGCGATCGATCCGGCAAAAGATGTGGACGGTTTCCATCCAATGAATGTTGGCCGTCTCTTCACCGCCAAAAGCGGTATCGATCCGACACTTCTAGTACCATGCACGCCGATGGGCAGCCTGATCATGCTGCAAAGAACGCTTGGCGACACGCTTTCCGGTCAGCATGCTGTCGTTCTCGGCCGTTCCAACATCGTCGGCAAGCCGGTCGGTGCCCTTCTGCTGGCGGCGAATTGCACCGTGACGACAGCACATTCGAGGTCCAGAGACTTGCCTGGTCTTTGCAGAAGTGCCGATATTCTCGTGGCCGCCGTCGGCAGGCCCGAGATGGTCAAAGGGGATTGGATCAAGCCGGGCGCCACGGTCGTCGATGTCGGCATCAATAGGATCGAAGGTCCGGAAAACAATGGTCGCGGACGTCTGGTCGGCGATGTCGATTTCGCAGAAGCGGTCGAAGTCGCGGGCACGATCACGCCGGTTCCGGGTGGCGTCGGTCAGATGACGGTCGCCTGCCTGCTCAGGAATACATTGATAGCAGCGCAAAACAGCCAAGCCTAAGCTGACCGCTTTCTACTTCACGCCAAGATAATAGGCTGGAATCGACAAGACTGCCTTTACCCGCTCATATAGTGGTTGTCAGGTGCTGCCAATCACCTACTCTGCTGATCATCGAGGGGGGACGGCATGATAGGCTTGGATCGCTACCCGGTTGACGCGGCGGATTTCGATGCGCCCGTACTTGTGACTGGTGCGGGGGGCTGCATCGGTGCCTGGGTGCTTGCGCTGCTCAGACGAGCCGGTGTGCCCGCCGTTGCGTTCGATTTAACCGACGACAAGCGCCGCCCTCGCCTGTTGATGCAGGACAAAGCCGTTGACGAGTTGCCTTGGGAGGTGGGGGATATCGCCGACAGCGACCGGGTGCGGAAAGTCGTTCGCGATCACGGCGTGCAAGCGATTATACACCTTGCAGCACTTCAAGTGCCGTTTTGCAGGGCGGATCCGATCACCGGTGCGAAGGTCAATGTCGTCGGCACGGTGAATGTGTTCGAAGCAGCGCGGAATCAAGGGTTGAAACGCTTGGCCTTCGCAAGTTCGATCGCCGCTCACAGTTTCTTTGCCGATCAGCCATGGCTGCCCACGCTCTACGGCGCCTACAAATATTGCGACGAGATGATCGGCAAAGTCTACTTCCAGGACTGGGACGTCCCAAGCATCGGAATCCGCCCTGGCGTCGTTTATGGGATCGGGCGAGACCAGGGCATGACTTCGAAGACCACGGTGGCGATCCTCGCTGCTGCTGCCGGCAAGCCCTATTCCGTGCCATTTTCGGGCGCTGTCTCCGGATTGCATGCAGGCGAAGTGGCGAGCGCCTTCATCAAGTCGGTCTCGGCGGACCGGAGTGAAGCCATCGTGTTCGATCACAATGGTATCCCAAGCACAGTTGAGGATTGGATCGCCTTGGTACGCAAGGTCGCACCAGGAGCCGATCTCCATGTCAATGGCAAGGCCCTGCCTTTCCCCGCCGAACTCTCGGATGAGCCTATTCGCGACTTCCTCGGTGACTTCGGGCACATGTCGCTCGATGAGGGTATTCAGGCGACCTATGACGGCTTTCAGGCCCTGCTTCGCAACGGCGTGATGTCGGCAGATCAAGTGTCCTAACCGCCTTTGCGAGGCACCTACGTGATGGCCTCTCGATTGAAACAGATCCTTGGGAGTTTTGTCAGATTTCAGTCCACGGTCTTGATGTGTCGAGGGTAACTGGATAGTCATTGCTACCTCGAAGAGAGGAGCGTTTTATTGATTGTCCACATTGCGGCACGACATCGACGACCGAGCGTCCCGACCTGACAGCTCAAGGCTATCGTCGCTATCGGCGTTCAGCCCGCAAGCGCGGCTTCAATGAAAGAACAGGCACAATCTTCAACCGCCTGCAGTATCCGACTGATGTGGTCTGCTTGGTGGTGCTCTGGCGGGTGCGCTACAAGTTCAGCCTGCGTGATCTGGCCAAGATGTTTTTGGATCGTGGACTCGAGTTCTGCCATGACGCGGTGCACAAATGGGAAGGCAAACTGGCTGACGTCCTGGCCGAGGGCCTCCGTGTCAAGTGTCGTGGCAAGGCTGGAATCAGCTGGTATTTCGATGAGACTTACATCAAGGTGAACGGTCGCTGGTGTTATCTATATCGGGCGATCGATCGTGATGGTCGTCTGAGAGAGACCCGAGACATGGTCGCCGCCAAGGCATTTTTCGCCTCAGCTTTGGCAATCGTGGGCAGCGTACCAGACCGCGTGACCACCGATGGCCATGTATTCGTACCCCAAAGCGATCAGTGACGAATTGGGCAAGAAGGTCAAGCATCGAACCAGCCGCTATCTGAACAATCGGTTGGAACAGGATCACCGAGGGATCAAGGATCGCTATCGGTCGATGCACGGCTTCAAGAACTTTATCTGTGCCGGCCGATTTTGCCGGGCGCATGACGAGTTGCGGAGCGCCTACCGTGCCCGACGGCGCTGCAAACAGCATGTTTCTCTGTCCCGTCAACGGTGCCACCATCGCCGTCAATTTGCTTTGGCAATGAGCATCCTTAAGGCAGCATAATCAGCGAACCACGGCAACCAGCGCTGTGCGCTCAGGCCAAATCAAAATCGTGAACTCAAATCTGACAGAACTGCCGTGGGAGCTTCCCAAAAACTACCAGGCGGCACATACATTCCCAGCAACTGGATGAATATGATCCACCCTATAAGTGAGGAAACCGCCGATAGGGCAAGAATTGTGCAGATGGATCGCAAACCAAATGTCCAAAATACGCTTGGCATGATCAAGAAAGTCGCGAGTGGGTAGCCGATCAAACGAATCAGAAAAACATAAAGAGCCATTTCAACCAAAAGCGGCAAAACTGCCGTCCAGAAAACCTTGTGCAGAGAGTTTTCAATGCCTTCATGGGCGGAAGCGACGTTCTGTTTTAGGAACCAGATAGCGCTGAATGCTCCATAGACGATAAGAATGATCGAAATGACCGATGGCATCGTTCTTGCGTTAACGCCCATTTCGTCAACCCGCGTGACTTGACCTTGCCAAAAGAAAACAACGCCGATCGCACAAATGGCCAGTGAGAACACTGCTTCTGCAGGCAGGTGCTTTTCACCAATTTTCATTCGAAGCTCCGGTCAACTAAATCTTTTTAGCTCATAAGGCTTCAGTTGGATCTCAGCCAAATCTTCGCCGATGATAATTGTGCCATCAAAGACCTCCGCCATTTCCTTCACCATCTTCTCACGAACACCTGGCAAATCGAATTGCTCGTAAATGTGACTCACGACCAGAGATTTCGCTTCAGCACTTCGCGCACTTCTAGCCGCCTCTAGATGCCCAGCGTTACCCTTCAACAGTGCCTTGTTGCTAACTGACCCACTGTAGTAGCAGCACATATGTATCAAGACGTCACATCCCTTGGCTAAATCCACGAGGTTTTCTGAAGGGCCTGAATCCCCCGAATAAACAATTGAACCATCATCAGCGTCAAACCGAAGCGCCAGACAAGTTAGGTATGGTTGAGCGTGGGGCACTTCCGCGATGCTTAGCTTCCAGGCGTCGGTCTCAATAACCTTGCCATGTTCGTATTCGGTAACGTCGATATTCATCGGGACGCGCGGCAGGACTCCGCCTCGGGTGCTATAAACGTTCTGGCTGCTGGGATGCTCGCAACGTGCAACGATGTCGAAGTGGTAAGCCCCGTCTTTGCCGAAAAGCCTGTCCACGTAAGCCTTTGTGTCCTTTGGCCCAAAGACCTTGAGATCCGGCAATTTTCCTGCCCCATGGTCCCATCTAGTCAGAGCCAGTCGTGGAAAATCGAGGCAATGATCATAGTGTAGGTGTGAGAACATCATATGGGTGATATCTGTTGCGGAATTTCCCTTCTCCAGAAGCCGATGATGGGCGCCCGGCCCGTGATCCAGAGCTATGATATCGTCGCAAACTTCAAGAATATATCCTGATCCCATGCGCTTTAGTGAAGGTGTGGGGTTGCCGGTTCCGAGGAGTGTTAATCTCAACTGACTTCTGCCCTCTTTGTTCAATAGCCTGTCTCAGAGTCGATACGATTCGCAAATGAACGAAACGAGCGGTAAAGAAACACGGCTAATCCCAATAGGAGAAAGGTTGTAGCAACGGGTTTCTCCAAAAAGACGAATATTCCGTTGTCAGAAAGGAGCACGGATTGACGTAAGGATTCTTCTGCGCCTGGCCCAAGAACGAAGGCGATAACGAATGCTGATGTCGAAAACCCGAACCATCGCATCAAGTAACCTATGACGCCGAAGATCATCATAACATAGACATCGAAGAAATTGTTCGAAGCGGTATAAGCTGCTACAAGTGATGTTATGAAGATAAATGGATATATGTATTTGCCGTCGAGCCTAGAGATATAGGCACCGATGATTGGTCCAAGAAGAAATCCCAAAAGAAAATAGCCGAATATTCCTAGAAGCCCCGCAGCGAACAAGGCAAAAATCATGTCATGCGAGGTAACGAAGATTGATGGGCCAATCTGGATTCCGTGGATTAGGAATACACCCATCAAGAGGGCTGCAACCGTGCTGCCTGGAATTCCTAGGGCAAGTAGTGGGATCATACTGGGGCCGGAAACCGCGTTATTTGCTGCTTCGGGCGCCGCAACGCCCTCGATGGCCCCTTTGCCCCAGAGCTTCGGTCGTTTTGCGCGGCGTTTTTCTTCGCTGTAGGCCACGAAACAGGCAACCGCCGAACCAAGTCCAGGCAACATCCCAATTACGGCTCCAATGATCGATGAGCGGAAAATGACCGGGGTGCAGAGGCGCCACTCGTCAGCTGTTATAGCTCCGCCATTTTCAGCGCTGCTCTTCGGTGTCTGGGATGCGTCTTGTCTGGTCCTGCTAGCCTGATCAATCAATTCAGAGATGACGAAAACGCCAACAAGCAGCGGGATCAATCCGATTCCGCTCGCAAGATCGAGGCTGCCAAAAGTCAGTCGCGAATAGCCTGTAATAGGATCTGTCCCGATGAAAGACACCAGGAGGCCAAACGCAGCGCTGATCAAGCCTTTCGACACGGAAGCCGACACGACGCTGCCAATTACAATGAACGCCATTATGTAAATCGCAAAATATTCAGCAGGTCCGAATTTCTCGGTGAATGATGCAATCAATGCTGCGCCAAATATCAAGAACATGTCGCCTATGAGGTCGCCAATCGCTGAGGCAGTTGTTGACATCCTCAGCGCCGCCTTGGCGCGTCCTTGTTTGGATAATGGGTAGCCGTCCTGCATTGTGGCGGAAGCAGCCACGGTGCCAGGCGTGTTGAACAGGATAGCTGAAATGGACCCCCCGTAGCGGCCGGCCTTGCCCAACACGTACAGGAATGCAAGCGCCGACAAAGGCGACATATAGAGCGTAATCGGAACCATCAATGCAATAACCGCAGCAATCGACATGCCGGGCATAGCTCCGACAAAGACGCCAACAACGACTCCAAGGGCTATGAAGGACAATGTCCCGGGTGCGTTGGCGATGGTCGCGAATCCAGCTAGCAAGTCCATTGCTGACTCGTGACGCTTCGCCCACCTCGATTGCGCGGCAATTTTTTACTCTGACAAGCTAGCGAATGTCGCGTTTACCAATTCCTGCGTGGCTTCTGCATCAAGATAGCCATCGTTGAGGCCGGCCTTCTTGATCAGCCGTTTGTAGCCTTTCTTTTCGACCACCGCGGCGACAGCGTTCCGCAGGCGTTCGACAATCTCCTCAGGCGTGCCTGTACGGACAAACAGAGCATATTGGCTGACAACATTGACCGAGTCGTAGCCCTGCTCCTCCATCGTCGCAACATCATCCTTGATCGGACTGCGGTTCGACGCGAGAACTGCCAGCCCACGCAACTTCGATTCAAAACCCTCTAGGTGTTGAATATTCATCAGTCCCATATCAACCTGTCCGGCAACTGTCGCCGCCTTTGCCGGAGCGCCGCCTTTGAACGGCACGTCTTGGAGCTCGATCCCGTGTCGAGACAAAGTCTTTTCAAACCCCATAGTTAGAAAATCAGTCCTGCCGGGATGTGCATATCGTAAAGAGTCAGGATTGGCCTGTGCGCTCTCGATCATATCGCCTAGCGTTTGCAACGGGCTGTCGTAGGGCACGGCGATAACGGCAGGTACCTGCCCAAGTGTTCC
This sequence comes from Geminicoccaceae bacterium, assembly GCA_965204405.1. GTDB lineage: Bacteria > Pseudomonadota > Alphaproteobacteria > Geminicoccales > Geminicoccaceae > JANQPX01. Next base: position 786,413 of record CBDBEN010000003.1, on the reverse strand, counting down.
GATCGCTATGAACTCATCGCGGAACTTTGCCGGCGAGTTGTCAATGAGTTCGTTAGAAATTGCCGCCCCTACAGCTTGCATGACAAGGGTGTGGCCATCACGAGGCTGTTCGACCACGTGCTTCAAGGCGATCATACTTGCCGCGCCCGGCTTGTTGATAACGACCATCGGCATGCCGTCTAGCTCTTCATGAATAAGGCTCGCGACAATGCGTGCGTAAGTATCTGTGCCGCCGCCTGCGCTATATCCCACAATGACCTTCAGCGGCTTTTGCGGCCAATCGCTTTGCGCCGATGCAACGCTGCCTGCCAAACCATGCATGAGTAGGATCAGGCCAGACAGAATGGATCGGCAAAGCGAATTCATGATGCTCCTCCCTCAACTTAAAAGAGACGTCCTATACGTCTCCAACCCGCCAGCACGGTCCGCTACACCATCTCGATAGATCCAGCTTATCACTTTCAGTGTGTATGAAAACAATATAGTGTGTATAATATATATAAGATGTTCTTATAATGAGCCGGAGTACCTCAGGATGAAACTACACCGGGTGAAGTACTTCGTGGCTGCAGTCGAAAGAGGGACGCTTTCGTCAGCTTCCCGCATCCTGAATGTAGCTCAGCCTGCACTCAGCCAGCAGCTATCGGCTCTTGATGATGATGTCGGCGTGCAACTTCTTGACCGTGGCCCGCGCGGCGTAGCCCCAACAGAAGCGGGAGAGATATTTTATCAACATGCTATGGCCATATTAAATCAAGTAAACATGGCAGTTGCAGAAACAGTTTCGGCTGGCAAGGAGATATCAGGAGATGTGTTGATCATGCTTTCTGCAACGACATCTCAATTGTTTCTCCCAGGATTGATCAATCGTGTATATGACCGTTTTCCAAAAGTCAGGCTGCACTTTAATCGCGATGAGGGAAAGGTCGATTTTATAGAAGCGCTTTTGAACGGTAGAGCAGATTTGGCGATTTTACCGGAGATTCCCCAGTTGCCGGAGATTTCGTGCGAGATTTTGGCTGAGATCCCGATCTTTCTGTTTGGATCAAAGGAAATGCTTGACCCTCTTGAGGGCCCGGAAGGTCAGGTCGCGTTCTCCAAACTGGCTGATGTACCGCTGGTTTTACCGGCAAAGAAACATCCTTTTCGAGCCAAAATGGAATACTTCGCTGTTGAACAGGGCGTTGAATTTAACACTCAAGCAGAAGCTAGCGATGCAGCGATTCTGTCAAAATATATTGAGACGTGGCGATTTTGCTCCCTGCTTCCAAAAGGTACGGTGTCTCTAATCGGCAATTCTGCAAATCTGAAATCGCTCCGTGTTACGAATCCGCATTTTGCCGGTAATTATTGTCTCTATCAGAGTCAGCGCCGCTCAACCCGCAGATGTGCTGATGCCGTCGCCGACATGCTTCGGAGCGAAGCTCAAGATATCATTTCTTCCGGCAAAACGTGAACAGCCTTTTCGTGATACAAGCAATGCAACTTTCGGGGTCGCCCTCGTGCTTCCAGCAAAACCGATGAGAGCATGCCAAAGTGTGAGAGGTTTGGGATCGGCGTTGAAGAAAAGTTCATATCGGTCTCGAAGCGAAGTGCGGCATGATCGTGTCGCACCTGATGACGGACAAGGATACCGGTGATCCCGACTAGCTCGACGATATCTTGGCTCACATGGATCGAGCTATGCGAAGTATCAAAACCATTCATGTGATTAGCTGCCATGCCGAAGGCGAAGTCGGAGATGTGATTGTCGGCGGCGTGGCGCCACCTCATGGTGACACGCTTTGGGACCAGCGGACTTCTATCCACGAGGGCGGGACACTCAGAAACTTCATGCTAAACGAGCCGCGTGGCGGTGTCTTTCGCCATGTGAACCTGCTGGTTCCGCCTAAGGATCCACGAGCACAGATGGGCTTCATCATCATGGAACCCGCCGACACGCCACCGATGTCTGGCTCCAACTCGATCTGCGTCGCCACAGTGCTCTTGGATAGCGGCATTCTTCCCATGACGGAGCCGAACACGCATCTGACACTGGAAGCGCCGGGGGGGCTGATCGAGGTGACCGCAGCCTGTCGGGATAATAAAGCCGAACGGATCACGGTGCGGAACGTGCCCTCCTTTCCCGTCTCCCTCGGCGCAACGATCGACGTTGCCGGTCTGGGAACGCTCAATGTCGATACAGCGTTTGGCGGCGACAGCTTTGTGGTGATCGATGCCACCGCACTGGGTTTCGCCATAATACCGGACGAGGCTCGCGACCTTGCTGAAACCGGCGTCCGGCTGATAGCCGCTGCTAATGAACAACTCGGCTTTGATCATCCGGGAAGTGAGGCATGGCGCCATATCTCCTTTTGCGCGTTTGCCGGCCCGGTAGAACGAGAAGGCCACATCTATAAGAGCCGAAACGCTGTCGCCATCCGGCCCGGCAAGATCGATCGATCACCCACCGGAACCGCTCTCTCCGCGCGCATGGCGATCCTGCATGCCAAGGGCTGCATGAAGGTCAACGACAGCCTGACGCTCGAATCGATCATTGGCTCGCGCTTTGTCGGCCGTATCGAAACGGAAACACTTATTGCGGGCCAACCAGCGATCATCCCCTCGATTACCGGGCGTGCTTGGATCACCGGCACCCACCAACATATGCTCGACCCCGATGATCCATGGCCCGAAGGCTATCGCCTCACCGACACGTGGCCGAACATTCGCTAGGGTTCCGTTCTCTTATTGCGTAGCTGTTGACAACGCCCTCAACCAAATCCGGATCGCCAGCAATGTCGTCTGCGACGGCTCGATAGCGTGGCAAGGGCTGCCTGCCTACCCGCCTTCCGCTACCACCCATCTCGCCGTTCGCCGCATGACCAAAGTCGATGGCAGAACGATGCGTCTTGTCGCTCTCTTCGGGCTTTCGGCGCGCCTCAAAGCTAGATCGACCGCCTGCCGCAACATATCTTCTATCGGATGGCGGATCGATGTCAGCTGGTAGGCCTCCAGGCTTGCAACCTCGGTGTCGTTATTACCGACGATCTTCATATCGTCCGGAATGCAAAGCGCCCGCTCGTGGATCAGTGCGTCGATCGCGCCGACGGCCATTGGGTCGCTGGCGGCAATGATGGCGTCCGGATACGGACCGACGTCCGTTAGCTCCAGAGCAGCTTGATAGCCGCTTTCATAAGTGAAGTCGCCGATCGCCAGTGAAGGTTTGGGGAGACCGGCCATCTGGCAGCCCTTTAGGAAGCCTCGATGGTGCATTTGGCTGGCCTGATTTTCCTGCGTTCCAGCGATATAGGCACAGTTTCTTACGCCTGCAGAAGCCAGGCCCAGTGCTATTTGCCTGGAGGCATCGTGGTGGTCGGACAGCACCTGATCTATGCCGGGCAGAGCGAGCGGCCGGTTGATCATTACTAGCGGGATGTGCTCGTCGATACAGAGACGAGCGTCCTCTTCGGTCAGCGCCGCCGCACAGAGGACAAGATCGACTTTGTATGCGAGGAGCTGCTGCACCGTGTCCTGGGACACCAGATCGCCTTCGATGACCTTAAGGAGAACGGTGCCGCCGGTATCCCGCAAGGCATCGGTAATCGATTTGACCACTGCAAGGTAATTCAGCTGGGTAAGCTCCGAGACGATCATGCCAACGAGGGCAGTTCGTCCTATCCTTAAAGAACGCGCAATTCGATCGGGCCGATAGTTCAGCTGTTCCGCGACTGCCAAAATCTTCGCTCGCATTTCTTTGGAGGCTCGGCCGTCCTCCGAAAAGACTCGCGAGACTGTTGACTGGCTCACGCCGGCGAGCCTGGCGACATCATAAGAAGTTGCGTTGGGTGGCGGCAATCGAGAACCCATTCTTAGCAGTATGTGACGCGTTCCGCAGCCTTAGCCCTCTTCGTCGTCTCAACGAAGAAGGCTGTCCGCAGATCTATCGATGAACGTATAAAGGAGCATGTCATTTGATGAGACGCCTTGCTCGATTAGTGGTTGATCATGAGAGTTTCCAGTCGACTATTACCATGTCCAAAAATCACTTTTTGATAGAGCAAAGCATGTCAGGGCATCATTAAAACGCAACATCTTTACTTATTACAAAGCTTTATCGATGAAAAGACAAGAAGAGTTACAAATTAATGATGATGAGCATTATTTTTTAATAGTACCATTATTACAATATATTTCTTCTATAGGCATATAATAAAATCTTATATTGGTATTTTTATTATATTTATGAACAAATCATTCATCTTTCATTCAGGATTTTATTGTCAGTAAGCTCCCCTTCATCAAACATTGCTCATGCCAAGGGGGAGGAACAAGTGCAGAGCAAGAAATATCGGCCACTTGGCTCGGGCAATGGCGCTACGCTTGCAAGAAAATGTCTCGTCTCAGGTGCAGCCGGGCTTTCGCTGTTGCTTGTACGTGGCCTAGCCGGCCATAGCACAGGCGGGCCAAATGGCCCGCCTGCCGTATAGCCAGCTTCAGCGCTTCAACAGAACACAGCCACGAGAAAAAACGGAGAGGGAACAATGGCTATCAGCAAAATCGGCGGCCAGGCAATTGATGACACCGATCGGCGTGTTGTCGAAGGAGAAGACAATGTGCCTTCCAGCGAAGGAAACCCTGTCGTCACCAACGAGAGTAACAGTGATGGTCCCGTGGATATCCAAGCTGGCAAAGGCAACAGCCAGTTGACCGGCTCGCAATTTGATGATGTTCTGCGTGGTTCGGACGGCCAGGATTTCTTTTTCGGCGGGGCTGGCGATGATCACATTATCCCCGGCCAAGGCTTGAATAAGATCGTCGGCGGGGCCGGTAGCGACACGCTTCATATTCTCGACCGCGACGTCAATCCGTTTGATTCGAATTTGCCCTTCAACGTCTTTGCAGACTTCCAGCTCTTCGAGGATAAGCTGGACGTCACGCAAGTCGCCGACAAACTGACGACGATCAATGTCTTCCAATCAAGTACCGGACAGACATTCATCACATTTCAAGCGCCTTCGCCCATCTCAGTGGGTGACTTCACGATCGAGGCTGTTCGCATCAATGGATCGGTTACGCCTGAGCAGGTTATCGCCAACGCAAGCGAGGTCTTTGAGGGCCTCCCCGAAGACGTCAACATCGTGCGGGGCATCGACAGTGATCCTCTGGTGAGCTTGGTCCCTGGCGACGCTCAAGCTCTAGGCTTGAATATCGGCAAGACGCAATTTTTTACCAACGAAGACGGGCTGATCAGGCTTGTCAGCGGGGCGACCGAACAGGGCTTCGAGGTGCAAGCCTTCAAGACGACCAACGTCCGACAGCTTCCTCCCGATTCAGGCATCGAGATCGACACGGTCATTTCTGGAGACGCAGCCAGTAATCCAGCTTTGTTTGGCGATAATGGGAACGACGCTATATCGGGCCGTCAGGGTAACGATGTTATTCTCGGCAATGGTGGCGATGATCTGATTTTTGGCGGCCGTGGGGACGATATCATTGATGGCGGCACCGGCAATGACACGATCATTGGCGATCAAATCAATAACAACAGCCAGTTTCTCGCTATAGGCGACGGTACGGGCAATGACCGGATCACCGGAGGCGAGGGCGACGACTTTGTTTTTGGTGGCGGCGGCATCGACTTCATCTTTGGTGATGGCCGGGATGAGAGCGAAAACGACGGCAATGACGAGCTGTTCGGCGGCAGCGGCAATGACTTCATCAATGGCGGCGGCGGCGACGACAAACTGAGCGGCGATACGGGCAACGACACGCTGACCGGTGGCAGCGGCGCGGATATCTTTGTCTTCGCAGGCGATTCCGACAGTGACGTCATCACCGACTTTAAAGCCGGCGTCGACAAGATTGAGTTTGTCGACAAGCCAGCGCCTTCATTCATCGATATCTTTCTCGGCGCCACGCCCGTAGCGGCCATTGGCCAAGTCAGCCTCACGCAGGATGGCGACGACGTGCTCGTCGCCTTTGGCGATGACGACACGGTTAGGTTGCAGGGCGTTGATGCCACCGATCTGGATGCCAACGACTTTCTGGGTGACGGCGATCTGAGTGACACCTTCGACGAAGCAGTCGGCTGAGGCCAGCACTGCGTACAGTCCAAAAAAGGACAATCAATCACCAAAGCGGGGAAATCTCATGAGCAGAACGAAATTATTGCTGCTGACCACGGCCCTTGTCACGGCTGGCAGCGTTTGGACAACGGCTGTCCAGGCCGACTCGTCCGGTGCTACGGAACAGCCGAGAATTCCTCTTGGCGCGATGGGGCTGTCCCAGGCCGGCAGCGCGGATGAGGCGCTTGAGCTGCCCGGTTCTGACGATGCTGCCTATTGGCGCGCCTCCGGCAACGGTGATGGGCGTTTTTATGCCCGGAGTGGTTCTTACCGCTATGGATCGAAAAGCCGTTACCGCCGTCACCGACCAGACGGCAACTATGAGCTCAGGAGGCCAAGGCCCAGCGATTTTGAAACCGAGGAGTTCAAGGCAAGCAACGCCGCCGCGACCGCCAAGGCGCAGTTTGCCTACGCCAAGGGCGCGGATGGCGGCTCGGTTATAGTTGGCGTGGTAGACGAGGATTTCGACCTTGATCACCCCGAGCTCGAGCCAAGCATTATTGACCTCATCGATGTCACCAAAAACAACAGGTTTGGCCAATCGGCACTGGGCAATGAAGCTCTACAACAACTATTCAATGGCTTGGAATCCCGGCTTGAGCCGTTCGTCAATGCCGGCCATGGTACTCAGGTGGCAAGCGTGATTGCTGCGCCGCGCGATGGCAAAGGTTTTCATGGCATTGCGCCCGATGCGGCGCTTGTTGGAATACGCGCTGACAGCTACGCCCTAAGCGCCATCAATAGCTTGGAGGAATTGGAAGCGGTGGCGCAGAGTGGCAACACTTTTGTCGTCGCCCCTCTTGCCCCCACAACCGCTGATGATTTGTCGATCATCAAGTTGCAGGAGGAGGATTTCGCTGAGGACGAGGATGATGATGACGACGATGATTCATCAGAGAACACGGACGATGAATCTGGAGGCTTCTGTGAGGTCGAGAGACGGACGCTGATGACGATGGCGAGTGCGCGCACGACCTCATTGAAGCCGGATTGAGCGAAGCCGCGGGATGGCGTGCTCAGCTATGGGGATTGTGTTGGCGGCGCCTTGCCCGAGAGGTTGTTTCGGCCGAACCGTGAGTGGTCAGCAGGGCTCGATGACGGTGATCGGAGGCGATCGAGTGGGCCGATGTTGCCTTGTAGCGCTGTCGAGGTTGGGCATGGCCGGCGGCTCGATGCACTTCGGTGCCGATTTTGAGCCGTTGCGGCGCGCGCGTGCGACGGGCGCCTGCTGCGCCTGGACTGGCTGATCCGGGAGTGTCGTGGTCGCGACAGATCATGAGGTGTCGTACCAGAAGGGCGACCGGCTCGGCTGCAGGCGTGGTAGAATTATGCGGACAATCGATGTGCTGCCGCAGGCTAGGCAGTGGTCGTGCCGGCGCGATGGAGTGATCTTGTCAGGCGGCTCGGGTGCCGGCGCGGCGAGCAGCCTGCGACATAGCGCCAGTTTCTTGGCACGATGGCCGTTGGCGAGGAAGCCGTAGTGGCGAATGCGATGGAAGCCGTCGGGCAGGGTGTGCAGCAGGAAGCGGCGGATGAACTCGTTGGCGGCAAGCGTCATGACCTTGGCCTTGCCATGATGTCGATAGTCCCGCCATTGAAAGGCAATCTCTCGGTCGGTCATGCTGAGCAGACGGGAGTTGGCGATCGCGACGCGGTGTGTGTAGCGGCTGAGATAGGCCAGCACTTGAGCGGGTCCGCCGAATGGTGGCTTGGCGTAGACCACCCACTCGATGCGTCGCAGTTCGCGTAGCTGGCGGTCGAAAATGGTTGGATCGACAAGATCGGTGAGATCGCCGAAGAAGGCTAGCTTGCCGGCTTCAAATGCCGTCTGCAGCTGCTCCAGGAACAGTCGCCGGAATACCCGCGACAGCACCCGGACAGGTAGAAAGAAACCCGGTCGGCAGGCCACCCAACGGGTGCCATCAAGCGATGGGCCACCCCCCGGCACGACGCAGTGAACATGCGGGTGATGCTGCAGGGTCTGCCCCCATGTGTGCAGCACGGCGACAACGCCGAGTTCGGCGCCGAGATGGCGGGCGCCGACGATACGCAGTGTCTCGGCTGCCGTCCGGAACAAAATAGCATAGACCAGAGCCTTGTTTTGGAAAGCGATCTCGGCGACCGCGGGCGGCAGGGTGAAGACGACGTGGAAATACGCCGCCGGCAGCAACTCGGCCTGGCGGGCGACAAGCCAATCAGCGCGGGCCTGGCCCTGACACTTCGGACAGTGCCGGTTGCGGCAGGAGTTGTAGGCGTGGCGCACGACGCCGCAGTCCGCGCAGCGCTCGATGTGGCCGCCCAGCGCCGCCGTCCGGCACAGCTCGACAGCGCTCATCACCCGACGCTCGACCCGGCCCAGGTGGCCGTCGTGGGCGCGGCGATAGGCGTCGCCGTGCCGGCGGAACACATCCGCCAGCTCCAGATCGGCAGACATGTCGTCGGATCAGGCCGGCGGCACCACCTCGAGCGTCAGCCGGTCGAGTGGGCTCCCGGTCCGTCGGATCAACCCATTCGACACCTGCGTGTAGCGCGCCGTGCTCGACAGGTTGGCGTGTCCCAGAAGCACCTGGATGATACGGATGTCGGTACCACTCTCCAGCAGATGGGTGGCGAAGCTGTGCCTGAGCGTGTGCACCGTCACCCGCTTGTTCAAGCCCGCCGCCGCGCGCGCCGACCGGCAAGCTGCATGCAGCACTTGGACGTCGATCGGCTTACTCGCCTCGCGGCCGGGAAACAGCCAGTGTGCTGGCCGGGCGAGACGCCAGTAGATGCGCAGGATGCCAAGCAATTGCGCCGACAGCATGACATAGCGGTCTTTGCCACCCTTGCCGTGCTCGACCCGGATCACCATCCGCCCGCTGTCGATGTTGGCGACCTTCAGGCCGACCACCTCGGAGGCGCGTAAACCGGCCGCGTAGGCTGTCGTAAGCGCGGCCCGGCTCTTCAGGCTCGGCACCGCCTCCAGGAACCGCACCACCTCATCGGCGCTGAGCACCACAGGTAGCTTGCGTGGCTCCCGCGCATAGGGAATACGTTCCGGGATCTCACTGTGACCGAGCGTGACGCCGTAAAAAAACCGCAGCGCACACACCGTCTGGTTCAATGCCGGCCATGAGATCCCATGCGACACCAAGTGGACCTGGAAGGCGTGCACGTCCTCCAGGCCAAGCCGGTCAGGTGAGCGTCCGAAAAAGCGACTGAACTTCACGACCGCGTGCAGATAAGATCGCTGCGTCGCCGGCGACAGGTTGCGTACCGTCATGTCTTCGATCATCCGCCGGCGCAGAGGGCTCACATCAGCCATCGGGGTATCTCCTGGTTGGTAGATGGGGCTTCAACAACCACCATCATTCCAGCCAGAAGACCTACTGCTTCAACAGCGCCGTTATCCCGCGGCAGCGGGTTCGTTCAATCGGATGATGATGACGATTCATCCGAGAGCGCGGACAATGAATCGGATGATGATGACGATGATGAAGAATCTGAGCGCATCAAATTGCTAAAGGCCGCTTTGGCGGACGAGAATACTACTCTTTCGCTAGCAAGAGGCGGTTTCCTCGACCCGGCGCTGGCTGCAGCCTTCGATGCTGCAAGGGAAGCCGATGTCGACATCGTCAATCTCAGCCTTGGCAATACCGCCGAACCCTCAGATGCTGTCAGGGAGGCCATGATCCGTGCGACAAGCGAAGGAAGGATCGTCGTTTTCGCCGGAGGCAATAACGACCGTGTCGACGATGATGGTAATCCGGTAGAAGTAGCGCAGAGTGTTACGCAATTCCAGGGTTCGCTCGTTACCGATCCGCGCACGAAAGAACTGGCGCTGGTTGTTGCCGCGATCGATGAGAATCAGAACATACTGTTCAACAGCTGCGGATCGGCCAAGGACAGTTGCATTGTCGCGCTAGGCAAGGACGTCCAAACGGCCAACAATGGCGGTGGCATTGGCCCAAATACTGGGAGTTCCTTCTCCGCCCCCACGGTTTCCGGCGGTCTCGCCCTTCTTCTCGACCTGTTCCCCACCCTCTATCCGGAAGAGGCCGTCGAGCTCGTCAAAGTGACCGCCGACGATCTCGGCGAGGAGGGTGTCGACGACGTCTTCGGCCATGGCGCTTTGAACTTGGAACGGGCGGTCAAGCCCGTGGGTGTGGCTAGCTTGGCGACCGGCAAGAACATCCGGGGCAAGGTTTATCGTCTCAGCAGCTCGAAGCTTGGTCTAAGTGGGGCGTTTGGCAATGCATTCAGCAAGGCGGCGTCGCTTCGTCAGAGCTTCTTCCTGGATGAGTTCCGGCGTCCATTCAAGGCGGATCTGAGTGGGCAGGTGGTGGCCGAGGAGCGCGGCATCAATCTGGAAGGCGCGCTCGGCGGTTCGGACATCGAGACCGAGACCTTTGTCAACCCCGATGGCTATCAGGTGACGCTCTCCCTTCGCGAGGGCGGCAATAACAGCTTCGACACGCCGCTTGCCGCCTTCGGTTCGGCGCAGGAGACCTATGATCGGGAAAACCAGCTGCAGAGCCTTCGCCTCTCCGGCGAGGTGGCGCCCGGTCTTGAGGTGTCCAGCGGGGTCAACTTGACCGCCGGCCAACAACTGACCGCAGATCCAGCCTCTGAGGCCACCAGGGGCCTGTTCCTGTTCGAGAGCGATGCTGTGAATCCGCAGCATGACTTCCTAGGCAAGGGCAACGGTATGTCCCTTAGCCAGGATCTGACGGAATCAACGTCGCTTACGGTTGGCTTTCTTGCGGCCGGTGAGCAGCTTGGCGACCGCAAAGGGGCTGGCTCGACGGTTCAGGCGGATCTGAATCACAGCTTCGGCAATGGTGCTGCACTTGGCCTCACGGCCTCCTTCACCCAGGAGGGCGAAGGCTTCCTCGGCTCCGAGGCGAGCGGCGCGTTTGCCGACAACACGAAGACGGAGAGCCAATTCTATACACTATCCGGCAGTCTGCCTCTGGGGGCTGACATCGAGGCGTTCGGCAGCGCCACCGCTGGCATTTCCGATCTGTCCGGGGTGAACGGCGGCTTTGTCGCGGACCTCGAGCGGACGACGTCGAGTGCGTTTGCGATGGGTCTGGTGAAGAAGGGCGTGATCGATGATCAGGACCGGATCGGGCTCCGTTTCAGCCAACCGCTTCGGGTCGAGGGTGGCGCTGACGCGACCTTGTTGGTGCCGACCTCGGTGAACGCCGACGGCACGATCGTGACCACGAATGAAACGGTCAGCCTGCAGCCCACCGGCCGTGAACTGAACCTGCAGCTCGCCTACACCCGCAAGCTTGCGGACAGCCTCGACGTCACCAACTACGCGCTCGCCCGCAACGAACCGGGCCACAACGCCGACGCCAAACCCGAGTTCGGCGTCGGCTTGCGCCTGAACTGGGGTTTCTGAGCTTCCCCGCAGGAAGAGAGAGACGCCGGAGGCTGCAACGCCTCCGGCGTCTTCCTTTTTTGGCCCAACCACCGGCGTTGTTCCATCGGTCGTCCGAGTTGCCGGCGCCGGGGGTGAGGTGATAGGTGAGGTCGGCTGTATTTCCGACGATCGAGTTAGCCACCATGTCTTTCCAACACCATGACACCCATCGACACCATATTCCCAAGACGCAGTACCAGGTCCGGAACTGATCGTCTTACAGTACCGGTCTTTGCCGGCGGCGAAAGACGCTATCGATCGAGCCCTGGGTTCGCGAGGTATCAAAGCCCTTGCTTCTGGTTGTCGATAGAACTGGATTGAAAGTCTTTGAACAAGGGGAATGGTGCCGGACCAGGCATGGCCGAAAGCCTCGGGACTGGAAGAAGCTCCACGTCGGTCTCAACGTGAAGAGCGGGATGATCGTCTCCCATCTCCTAACCGACAAGGATGCCGATGATCCCGACCAGGTCGATGATCTTCTGGATCAGATCTATTGTTCAGTGTCCCAGTTCATGGCCGATGGCGCCTATGATGGCGAACCGGTTAATGATGCGGTCAAGCGGCATTCGCCCGATCCTATGCCCGAGGTGATCATTCCACGCCACAGCAGGCTCAAAAAATATCCAAAAAGTTGGAAATCTCATTGCGATTTTCAGCCAATGTAATTCCCACGCATCGAGCTATGTCGGCCTTATATCAGCCATTAGTTAGTGGGATCGTTTTGTGAGCGTTTGTTCGTCGAGACTCTCATCTACATGCTACACTATCGCAGTAAGCTTCCTATTCGTAACAACGGCAACGCCAATGATCCGCTTGTCGGCAAGAAGATCGGCGGCTTCAATGTGTTTGGTGGCGGTCTGGCGCTCTATTCCGGAACCACCCTTGTCCGTGCACTTGGGGTAAGCGGGGACAGCTCCCGCGCAGATCACCACATTGCCTGGCTAGTTCGCGAGGAGCTTGGCCTAGATACCGTCCCAGCTGGCGTCGGTCCGAATGACCAGGATGGCATCAATTATGGAATCACGGGCAAAGGCTTTGGTCACCCCGTATGCGGTCCGGCTTTAGATGGCCTGGGTGGATCGCCTGGTCAAGAGGATGAGGTAGCAGTAACTATTGGCGCAGGCAGCCCCGCCGACGGAAACTAAGAAATCATTGCCCCCGGGCCACGTATGTGGCCAGGGGCTTCTCCACCGCAATGCAGCGTTCTACCGTCACTTGACCACTAAGATTCTAGATCAAGGAAGTGTAAATCAACTTCGTTTAACAATATGAAGAGGGCCGAATGTCTGGCGCAGCCGGGCATTGGGCTCATTGAGTTAAGCCGCTTTGCGATGAGGTGGTCTTGGGGATTGTAAGTTGGAGCCGCTCAGTTGGCTGAGGTTTATGGCTGGCGTTGTTGCTCTGGTCGCCAGTTGCCGTACAGGCTTTCCCTTGCTGGGGCGAAGATCAACGTCTGCAACCGCATGATTTCGGTGTTGTCGGCGGCGTTTTCTGTTTCTTGATTCGAGCGAGATTGTTGTCGCTTTTCTGAGGCGACCGGGACGGGCCTTTGGTGATCGAACAACGAGAGCTTCATGTCAGGGCGGCCCGGTCGACCAGGTTGGCCGGATTGGTCGTAATCTCGTGACGACCTTCATCTGGCCCCGCCCGCAGGCCATGCATCTCGTGATGTCATGACCGGTGATCCGCTTGACCATGGCTTCGACGGATTCCTTTTGCCGGACCTCGGGTTCGGGTTGTCGGAGCAGAGCTCGGCAACGCGCGAGCTTGGCCTTGCGGTGACGATTGGCGAACAGACCGTAGTGGCGAATGCGCATGAAGCCGGATGGCAAGATATGCAACAGGAATCGGCGGATGAACTCGGTGACATCAAGCTGCATGATCTTGATCGTCGATCGATCACGATAGTCGCGCCAGCGGAACCGAACCTGGCCGTCTCCAAGCCCAGGACGCGCTCACTCGAGATTGCGACCCTGTGGGTGTAGCGACCGAGATAGGCGACAACCTGGCGAGGTCCGGCAATAGGTGCTTTGGCGTAAACGATTCAGTCGGTGCCTTTGAGATTTGCGATAAAGGCAGCGAAGACCTGGCGATCGGCCAGAGGCTGGGTGGAGCCGCCAAAGCGAAGCTTTCCTTGTTGTCCGGCATGAGCCAGGAGCTCCAGATATTTGGCCCGGAAGACCTTGGAGAGCGCTTTGACCGGGAACAAGAAGCGTTTTTGCGCCGAGCGCCACGTTTGCCCGTCCGACGTCAGGCCGCCACCGGTGACTAAGCCAAACGCTGGATCGTGTGGAGATCAGTGCCTGCCTCGAGCATGTGCGTAGCAAAGGCATGACGGAGGCTATGAATGCCGCCTGCCTTGTCGATTCCAGCTTTCGTCTTGGCTGTCTGAAAGATGAGATAGGCTGACACTCGGGAAAGCGGTCGCCCCTTTCTCGAGCTGGGAAACAGCCAGTCCTTTGGGTGGTAGCGACGCCAATAGTCCTCCAGCACCGGCAGGAGTTTGGGCGACAGCAGGGTATAGCGATCTTTCCCACGTTTGCCCTGCTCGATCCGCAAACACATGCGCTGTCGGTCGATATCGCTAACCTTCAAGCGGACCACCTCGGAGGCGCGCAGGCCGGCGCTGTTCCGTTGGCGCGACTATCGCGATAGCTCGACTGTCAAAGTGATGTAACTCGACGCCGTCGAATTCATCCGGCGTTTTCTGCTGCACGGCCTGCCATCCGGCTTCATGCGCATTCGCCGCTATGGCTTGTTCGCCAATCGTCACCGCAAAGTCAAACTGACGCGTTACCGAGCCTTGCTCGGACAATCCGAACCCGATGTGCAGGCCAGGGAAACCGCTGAGGCCATGGTCGAACGCCTCACCGGTCGCGACATAATGACATGCGCGGTCTGTGCGTGAGGTTGGATGCAGACGGTCATGATCTTGCGGTTGATCCGGCCCACTTGGTCGACGAGGCCGCCCTGACATGCGGCCCTCATCTCTCGATCACCGCTGGCTCAGACCGATCGCCCTGCCAAAGGGACGACGATCCCGCGCAGCCAAATCACCAGAGCGTGACGCTGAGCCAATCAGAATCGCCCCGGAAAAGTCCTCAATCTCAGAGCCAGCCCACGAAAACCCGACCAGCAAACGTCGATCGCAGCACCGACGTCGCCACTAACTGCCGAGCTATCGAACACCACGAGCTTATACTCCCCAAGGGCGCCGACATCGCTGAGCGGCTTAGCTCAATTAGCCGAATGTCCAACTGCGCTGTACATTCGGCCCTATTCCTAACGTTGCAAAACTGATCAATAAGGATGGGAGCCAGGCCTTGCATCTTGCCTTGCGCTCGATATGGATCGGTGATGGTGGCGAAAATATCCAAGAAACCCGATGACATAACGGCAATCCCATAGTTTGCGAACGCCATCCATAAATCACACCCATATTAGCGTGAAAATACCTCGATCCACCCTCAAATCGTCAGCATTGAATAGCTCTGAGGCAAGAAGGCTGCGGCGCTAAGGAACGTGGCGTTTTCGTGGTGAGCGATTCTCTTGGGATCTGTCAGATTTCAGTCCACGGTGTTGTCGAGGGTTCGCAGGCTGTTGGCGACTTCAGCGGTGCCATTCTCGATCTCGTCTTCTGAGGCACATGCAAAGCCGAACATGATCCCCGGCTTCAACACTTGCTGGTCGCAATAGATACTTACAGGCAAGCAATCGACATCACGTTGCCAGATCGTTTCGGCTGCCAGCCTATCCGATATCTTATTATTTTTAAGCCAGCCGATAAGGTGCATGCCTGCATTGCAAGGCTCGAGGATTAGAACGTCAGCGGCTACTTTTGTAAGCTGATCGATCAGAAGGTCGCGTCGTTTCCTGTAGAGCAGCTTCATTTTGCGTATATGGGCGTTGAAGCCACCATCGAGAATGAATTGGGCGAGAACGCTTTGTTGGATGAGCGACACATGTTGTGACAGGAGGGTTTGAGCTGCAGCCAGTGAGGAAGCGATGGCCAGTGGGCAAATGAGGTAGCCTAATCTCAAACCAGGAAAGAGTGACTTGGAGAAGCTGCCGACATAGAGCGCCTGGCCGTTGTGATCGAGGGCGTGCAGGGCGGGGAGAGCTCGATCTGAGTAGCGAAACTCGCTGTCATAATCATCTTCGACAATCCATGAACCATGCTGCCTGGCGTAATCCAGAAGCTCCAATCTCCGACCTAAGCTCATCGTGGTGCCGAGCGGGTGTTGATGGGATGGCGTGACGAATATCAGCCGGCTTGTCCGATGCCGATCAGCAGCATAGGCAAGATCGAAGCCATCCTGATCGATCGGCACCGAGCGCACATCAGCGCCGAGCAGCCGCATGGCGTCCCGGATGGCGATATGCCCGGGATCTTCGCACCAAACCACATCGCCTTGCTTGAGAAGCGCGGTCGCGAGCAGAGTAAAGGCTTGCTGCGCGCCGGCAGTGATGATGATCTGCTCCTCTTTACAACGTATCCCTCGGTGATCGCGGACATGGGCTGTAATGGCTCGTTTCAGATCAGGCAGGCCACCAGTCGGCCCGTAGCCGAGGAGGTCATTGGCGCAACTGCGCATAGCTCGTGAATAGGCTGCTGCCCAGGCGCGCCTGGGAAAGTGGTCGAGTGCAGGGACGCCGGGACGAAAAGCGTGAACACCCCCTAGGCGCGTCGTGGACTTAGATCGAGCGATCGCACTTAGCCGGTCCGATATCAATAAGGGCACATGAGTCTGTGAGCTCGTCAGTGCCGGATCTGGAGGTGGAAGCTCACTTTTTAGAAACCGAGCGACATAAGTGCCGGATCCGCGCCGCGTTTCAAGGAAACCTTCGGACAACAACTGCTCGTAGACATTCTTCACGGTCAGCCTGGAGACGCCAAGATCTAAGGCGAGCTGCCGCGAAGAGGGCAGCCGGGTATGCTGGGAAAGACTCCCGTCCAGGATGAGAAGTCTGATCTTGCTTTCCAGCTGGCGGTAAAGGGGCGCGCGATCGCTGGGATCGAGCTGCAGAGTCGACAAGAGGGCGGCGCCCTTTTGTCTTCTAGTCGGCTTCATAATAAACGCAGTTCCAAAGTGGATATATCAAAATGCACCATTTGGGTCTTTTTGCAAATCCAAAATTCCAACAACCTGGCCTGAAACCAGCGCGGTCGCTGAGGACGCGCCATGTGGGAGGCGAGGGCAGATGGCG
The DNA here is from genome assembly GCA_965204405.1 of Geminicoccaceae bacterium. Classification (GTDB taxonomy): domain Bacteria; phylum Pseudomonadota; class Alphaproteobacteria; order Geminicoccales; family Geminicoccaceae; genus JANQPX01. The sequence continues at coordinate 769,688 of CBDBEN010000003.1, read as the reverse complement.
GATTTCGACTTTAGTGAGGGTGTCGCCAGGCAATCGGCTGCGATGACAACGGGATCGATGGAGGTCCCTTTCATCGCGCAGATGCATGAATTCGCGATGCGTGAGAGCGGCATTCCTGGCGATGAATTTTATACTGATGCCAAGAAATTCGTACGCGGCGTTTGCGAAGTTGCCGAGCGCTTCGGCTTCGATACACCGTCCTTCATTTGGGATGTCTACAACGTCGAGGCTCAGGCTTTAGGTTGCCAGTTCGTGCCTTTCAAGGACATGGCACCGGCGATTGAGAACTCGTCGCCTCTGGTGACCACCGAAAAAGATCTGGCCAAGCTGAAGCCGACCGATCCTTACACGTCGGGCCGGATGCCAATGGTGTTCGAGGTCATGCAAGAGATCAAGGATGTGGCCGGCATGACGCCTTTTCCTTGCTACTGCGCACCCTTCACGCTTGCCTCCCACGTCATGACGTTTGAAAACCTCATCGTGCAAATGCAGGAAAACCCGGCCTTCGTACATAAGCTGATGACGTTCCTGGTGGACGAGGTGCTCGCCCCCTACATGAATGCCGTTTTGAAGGAATTCCCGGAAGCGCCGATCGCCGACGGTTCCGATGCCGTCGCCTCCTTGCCCTTCATCACCCAGGGCATGCTGGACGAGTTTGCGCTCGGCTATATCGAGCGGCTGCAAAAACAGACCATCAAGCCTGCAATCTGCGACAATTGGTGGGGTGATTCCTTCACGGACGACCTGCACGGCTTCTGGGCGCAAAAACTGCGCGCAACACCACCGTTCTTGAAGGTCCAGGACCCCGATCTCTTCAAGGTCGGTGTGCAGCCGGTCATCGACTATGCCAAGGCAAATGGCCTTCCCGTCGTGCTCGGTGTCGACAACAACGTCTTCCAGCATGGTCCGGAGGACGAGATCCGCATGCGCATCCACGAATATATGGAAGCGATCGAGGAGGTTGGGAAAGGCTGTCTCTACCTCTGCTCGCTCTCGGCGGTCACGCCGTCGGAGAACGTGCGGGTCGCGATCGAGGCCTGCAAGGATTTCCGCGCCGGCAACCGTCCCTGGGCAGGCCAGCGGCGCGCCGGCACGCCGGAAGCCCGGGGCGATACTGGCAAGACAACGGTCCAGATCGATCAAAGCGCGATTGCGGCGGCGGCCAAAGCGGCATCGTCACCGGAGGACCAGCTGCTGGACAGTATTTTCGATGCGGTGATCGATCTGGACGATGACGAAACCGTCAATCTTGTCAACCAGGCGCTCGAGCAGAAGATCGATGTGCATGACATCCTGGAAGAAGGTTTGATCGCCGCGATGGATGAGGTCGGCGACGAGTTTTCCCAGGGCAAGATCTTCGTGCCGGAGATGCTGATGGCGGCACGCGCAATGAAAGCTGGGCTCGAAGTCGTGCGACCGATCCTGACCAATACCGGTGCGCCGCCCAAAGGCCTGGTCATGCTTGCCACCGTGCAAGGCGACGTCCATGATATCGGCAAAAATCTGGTGGGCATGATGCTGGAGGGGGCCGGCTACGAGGTGGTCGATCTCGGGGTCAACAAGACGCCGGAGGACATTCTCGACAAGGCGAACGAGCTGAACCCCAATGTGGTCGGCCTTTCGGCCCTGCTCACCACCTCCATGCCGTCGATGAAGAAGACTGTCGATCTCTTTCGGAAGGTCGGATCGACGTTTCCGGTCATCGTCGGCGGCGCACCGGTCAATGCGGAGTTCGCGGATGCGATCGATGCCGACGGCTATGGCGAAAACGCGCCGCACGCCGTCGAGACGGTCCACAAGCTGGTCGCGAGCCAGATGAGCGAGGCGGTTTGATGACCAGAACCGTCCTTGCCTCTCCCAAGCAGGAGGTCGCGATCGGTTTCGACGAACCCTTCGTGATTATCGGCGAGCGCATCAACCCCACGGGTCGAAAAAAACTCGCCGAGGAGATGAAGGCCGGGGACTATTCACGGGTGGAACAGGATGCCTTGGCGCAGGTGGCGGCGGGTGCGCATATGCTGGACGTCAATGCCGGCATTCCGCTGGCTGACGAGGCCAAGATCCTCGGAGAGTGCATCAAGCTGGTGCAGGGTCTCGTGGATGTGCCGTTGTGTATCGACTCGTCGATCGTTGCAGCCCTCGAAGCCGGGCTGGAGGCCTATGACGGCAAGCCTCTGGTGAACTCGGTTACCGGTGAGGAAGAGCGTCTCGAAACCGTGTTGCCTCTGGTGAAGAAGCATGACGCGGCCGTCGTTGCCATCTCCAACGATGAGACCGGCATCTCGGAAGATCCGGATGTGCGCTTCGAGGTTGCGAGAAAGATCGTCGAGCGCGCCGCTGATTTCGGCATAGCGCGCGACAATATCGTGGTCGATCCGCTGGTCATGCCCGTCGGTGCCGTGGACAGCGCAGGCGCTTCCGTCCTCCATCTGATCCGCCGCCTGCGCGAGGAGCTGAAGGTCAACACCACCTGCGGTGCCTCCAACTTCAGCTTCGGTCTGCCCAACAGACACGGTCTGAATGCCTCCTTCCTTTCCATGGCGATCGGTGCCGGCATGACATCCGCGATCACCAACCCCTTGCATCAGCCGGAGATGGAGGCGGTGAAAGGAGCGGATGTCGTGATGGCCCATGACGCCAGCTGCAAGGCATGGATCAAAGCCTGCAAGGGCTGGGATCTCAGTAAGCCGACAAGTGCCGCCGCGTCAGCCGCCTCGCCCGCCCCCAAAATCACGGACGCACCCCCGGCACCCACGGTAAGCCGCAGGATGATGCGCAAGCTGCGCACCGGCCAGCTCTCCACCTGAGGGCCGGTCGCGATGTCCAAGGATGCCGCCTATGTCGTGTTCACACCGTCGGGAAGGCGTGGTCGGTTCGAGATCGGCACGCCCCTTCTGGAATGCGCCCGACGTCTTGGGGTCGATCTCGACTCGGTCTGCGGCGGGCGCGGGTTGTGCGGTCGTTGCCAGGTCATCGTCACCGAAGGGGAGTTCGCCAAGCATAACATCGTAAGCTCCAGTGCCTCGGTAAGCCGTCTCTCGGCAGCGGAGGAAAAATACGACCAGGTGAAAGGACTAGGCCTGGACCGCCGACTGAGCTGCAACACCAAGCTTCTCGCCGACGTCGTGATCGACGTGCCGCCGGAAAGCCAGGTTCATCGCCAGGTGGTAAGAAAGCGCGCCGAGGCGCGGGCGATCACGATCGACCCGGTGGTGAAGCCCTATTATGTGGAAATCGACAAGCCGGACCTCCATCATCCCTCCGGCGACTTCGAGCGGCTCAATGCGGCGTTGAAGCGGGATTGGGATATCGAGCTTCACGATACCGATCTGCATGTGCTGCGCCGTCTTCAGGACGTCGTGCGCGAAGATGATTGGAAGGTGACGGCGGCCGTTCGCCACACGCTCGGGAGGTATGATGAAGTGGTCGGCCTTTGGCCCGGCCTGAAGGAGTGCCTGCTAGGCCTGGCGATCGATGTCGGCACGACCACGGTGTCCTGCCAGCTGGTCGATATGGCCTCCGGCGACGTGCTCGCGATCGCGGGCGCCATGAACCCGCAGATCCGCTTTGGCGAAGACCTGATGAGCCGCGTCTCCTATGTCATGTCCAAACCCACAAGCGTGTCGGAGATGGCGGAGGCGGTGCGGGCGTGCATCAACGGTTTGATCAGTGAAACTTCCGCCGAAGCCGGTATCGATCCCGATGATATCATCGAGGTGGTGCTTGTCGGCAACCCGATCATGCATCATCTGATCCTGGGCCTTGATCCGACGGAGCTTGGGGCCGCTCCCTTTGCCCTGGTGACCAACTCCGCCGTCAAGGTCTATGCCGAGGAAGACCTCTCTCTCAATGTCGGCCTTGGTGCGCGCGCCTATTTTCTCCCCTGCATCGCCGGCCATGTGGGGGCGGATGCGGCGGCGGTTGCGCTCTCGGAAAGCCCGCATCTTTCAGACGAGATCACGCTGATCGTCGATGTCGGCACCAACGCCGAGCTCATCCTCGGCAATCGCGAACGCCTGCTGGCCGCGTCCTCGCCGACGGGTCCGGCCTTCGAAGGGGCGGAAATCTCCTGTGGCCAGCGCGCCGCACCAGGCGCCATCGAGCGGCTGAGGATCGACAAAGAGACGCTTCTTGCGACCTATAAGGTGATCGGCTCCGATCCCTGGTCCGATGAAGAGGGGTTCGAGGAGGCCATCGCGCGAACCGGCGTTACCGGGATTTGCGGCTCGGGCATCATTGAGGCGCTCGGCGAGATGTATCTGGCCGGTATCCTCAAACCCGACGGCGTGATTGATGGGACGCTTTCGGCGCGAAGCGAGCGAATTCAGGCCGATGGCAGTACATTTTCCTACCTTATCCGAGCGGGCGAGCCTGAGATCCGTATCATCCAGGCCGACATACGCGCCATCCAGCTCGCCAAGGCCGCCCTCTTCGCCGGCGCCAGATTGTTGATGGACCATATGGGCATCGACAAAGTCGACCGCGTCTCGCTCGCAGGCGCTTTCGGCAGCCATATCGATACCAAATACGCCATGCTGCTCGGCATGATCCCGGACTGTCCGCTGGACAAGGTCTCGTCGGCAGGCAACGCGGCAGGCACCGGGGCCCGGATAGCCCTCCTGAACGCCAAGGCGCGCGAGGAGATCGAAAGTGTCGTTCGGCGGATCGAGAAGATCGAGACCGCTGTTGAACCGCGCTTTCAGGACCACTTCATGAAAGCGATCGCCATTCCCCATGCGGATCTAGACTTTCCGAACCTCGCCAGGGCGGTCAAGCTCCCGATCCACCAAGATGGGGACGCAACCGCTGAAAAGACCGGACCATCCCTTTCCCGCCGCCAGCAGCGAAAGCTTCGACTCGCCGGCGGTTAGGCTTCGGTTCAGATGGTCATGATGTTGGCGGCCGGACATAGTATTTGTCGGCTTGCCCTACAAGTTTAAGTAAATCCCTGCACACACCGGAAAAGATTTCCACAAGTTTGGTGGGGGTTGAGCGGCTGGCAAAGGCCAGGCCATATTGCGCTATGGGTGTGTCACCGCTTAGCGGAACATAGGCCAGTTCGCTGCCGTCATAGGTCCGCTCATTGACAGGCCTCATGATCAAAATCGCATAGCCTTCGCCTGCGCCGACAAGACTCCGCAGCAATTCATAGGATTTGACCTGATGCCTTATCTTGGGACGCAGGTTTGCCAGCGAAAACAGGGAAAGAAAGAACTGCTGAGTAATCGGCAGATTCAAAGCGACCATGTCGCGATTTTCGAGTTGATGCAGGGAAACCGATGCCTTTCCCGCCAGGGGATCATTCTTTGGAAGCAACACATAAGGCGATGCATCAATCAGGGCTTCGAACTCAACCGCCGGGCTGGGATACATGTTGTAGGTCAGAGCGACGTCGATGGTACCTTGAGCCAGCATGCGATTGAGTTCATCCAGATCGGCCTCATGAATCTGAATTGAGATGTCCAGGCCGCGGTCTCTAAGCCCCTTCAAAATGATGGGCACGATGAAGGGCGCCGTCGGCACGAAACATCCCACATCGATCACGCCGCGCGGTGTTTCCCTAAGATCGCGGACGTCATTGTCAAACTCCTGTGCATTTTCGAGAAACCGCCTGGCCTGGGCGATAAATCTTCGCCCAACGGGAGAAAGAACAACCTTGTGCGGCCGTTCGCGATTGAACAGCTTCATCTGATACTCGGATTCAACTTTCTGGATTGCAGCACTGATAGCCGGCTGGGAAATGGCGAGAAACTCGGAAGCGGCCGATATGCTGCCATGATCGGCGACGGCGACGACGTAGACGAGTTGGCGGTAGGGAGGCAATATAAGAAAACCTGAGATTAATTGAAGCTAATTGTGATTTTACAGATCTACCGTTGTCATTCAAGATTTGCCAATGGCTGAATGCACCCTCAACGTACCATAGGAAAAATCAATCCAATGGTGTGAACGGCCGTGGGAGACTTACGTCATTCCGGCCGCCGGAAACTAGGGAGAAAAGAAGGATGAAAAAAAATCACGTAACCGCAGCAGCTTGCGCTGCTTTGATGACCTGCGCGTCTCCGGCATTGTCGGAAGAACTGGATGTTGCCAGCACCTTTGGCACCACCAATCTTTTGGGGCAGATGGGCGTCAAATTTGCCGAGAATGTTGCCATTGCAACCGGGGGCGAGTTGACGCTCAAACTCCATGAGCCCGGCGATCTGGTGCCCACGCTTGAGGTCTTCGACTCCGTCAGCAGCGGTGCCATTGATGCCGGCTGGGACTGGATGGGTTATTGGTCGAGCGTCGTGCCGGTCGCCCAGTTCTATGGCGGTCTGCCATTCGGGCCGACCTCGGAGGTGTCCTCGTCCTGGATGTGGACGGGTGGCGGCATTGAGATCATCCGCCGCGAATACGCCAAGCATAATGTGATGGTCTTCCCTTGCTTCATCGAGCCTCAGGAAACCGCCGGCTGGTACCGCGAAGAGATCACCGGCCCGGAGAGCTACGATGGCATGAACATTCGTATTTCCGGCCTGGGTGCCAAGGTGTTGACCAAGCTCGGCGCGTCGACCCAGCTTGTGCCGGGCAGCGAGACCTATCTTGCTCTCGAACGGGGACGTGTGGATGCGGCCGACTTTGCCATTCCGACGGTGGACGAAGCCTTAGGCTTCTATGAAATCGCGAAGTACAATTACTTCCCCGGCTGGCACCAGTCCGCAAGCTGGTTCTCGTTCATTATCAACAAGGACGTCTGGGACGGCTATAGCGACGAGGTCAAAGCCCAGGTCGATCTGGCCTGCCAGGCCACCATTCAGTACACGTTCAATCGCCTCCCGGCCGAGCAGACGGAAGTGATCGCGCGCATGGCGGAAAAGGGTGCGATCACCAATCGCCTCCCGGAAAGCGTCATGGAGCGTCTGCGTGTGGCATGGCAGGAGGTGCTTGACGAGGAGCTGCAAAAGCCTGTCGTCAAGGAGATGTACGAATCTCTTCAGGCGCATCAGGCCAAGGTTGATGCCTGGAACGACCTGCAAAGCCTGGACTAGGGGCTGCGCCGCGCAGCTGCGGAGGCTAGGGTCATGATCAGGCGAAACCTGCTGGTTGTCCTTAACGCGATCGAGCGGTTCGGTCGGTGGTTGGGTGAGGTCACGAGCTGGCTGGTCCTCTGCACCTTGGTCTCCGTGCTTGCCGCCGTCGCTGGCGGTGCGATGGGCGCAAATGTGATGCTGAGCTGGGGGGTACATATCCCCCTGCTTGGCGACGATCTGACGATCAATGATGTCTTCGACCTGGAATGGCACTTCTTCGCCATCATGGTCATGGCCGGCGGTACCTATGCCTATATCGACAATCGGCATGTGCGCTCGGACCTCATTTATTCGGGCTTGTCGAAGCGGGCCAAAAAGCGGATCGACACCCTGGGCGATGTCTTCCTGCTGCTTCCCTTTGCGGCAGCGATGACTTGGCTCTCGATCGGATTTGTGACCCGCTCCTATAATGCGGCGGAAAAGTCCGACTATGGCGGCATGATCGACAGGTTTGCCATCAAATCGGTCATTCCAATTGGGTTTACCATCCTGTTCTTGGTCGTTCTGGCACGGGTCATAAGGAGCTTCATCGATGACGAAGCTCAGCCGGAAGCAAGCGACAGCTAAGCGACAAGGCGAAAGTATTGGAGTTTATTGCCGAATATAGCTGGGCAATCGCGATGGTCATCGCTTTGGTCGTCGGCGTGTTCACCGGCTATCCCGTCGCCTTCCTGCTTTGCGGGCTGGGCATTCTTTTCGCCATACTTTCCGGCATCCCCCTTCGCTTCATGGGAACCGTTGTTTCCAAGATCTATGCTGGAACGCTTTCCAACTGGCTTCTGCTCGCAGCCCCTCTCTTTATCTTCATGGGCCTGATGCTCGACAAATCGGGCCTCGCCGAACGGCTGCTTCTAACCCTGGAGCGGCTGTGCGGAAGGCTGCCGGGCGGTCTAGCTTTGTCCGTCGCTCTGCTTGGTATCGTCATGGCGGCGAGCACGGGCATCGTCGGCGCATCGGTCATGCTTCTCGGCGTAATCGCTCTGCCGGTCATGCTCAAGCAGGGTTACGATCCGAGATTTGCAACCGGGGTCACCGCGGCCTGTGGCACGCTCGGCATCCTGATCCCGCCCAGCATCATGCTCGTGTTCATGGGAGCGGTACTACAGGTCTCGATCGGCGGTCTGTTCAAGGCAGCCTTCGTGCCGGGACTTCTGCTGGGCACGGTCTACATGCTGTACATTCTCGGCGTCGGCTTCTTCACACCCCACCGTGCGCCGGTGCCGAAGGGGAACGGTGAGGTGGCGGGGGCTCCCCACGCCGACGGCAATCTGTTCCTGGACCTTTTGAAGAACCTGCTTGGACCTTTGTTCCTGATCGCTGCCGTGCTCGGATCGATCATGATCGGTCTGGCAACGCCGACAGAAGCGGCGGGCATCGGTGCTGCCGGCGCCATGCTGCTGGCGCTCGTAACTCGTCAGCTGAACCTCCCCGTCATGCGCGAGGTCGTGCGCGATACGTCGAAAACCACCGCCATGGTGATCTTCGTCATGATCGGTGCGACCTGCTTCAGCGCAGTTTTCAAGCGGCTGGGCGGGGACGACATGATCCAGGAGCTGTTCATCGGCACCGGCTACGGCCCCTACGGCCTTCTGTTCCTGATGATGGGGCTGATCTTCGTCATGGGATTCTTTCTGGAATGGATCGAGATCAGTTTCATCGTGCTGCCGCTGTTCGCCCCGATCATCGCCGGGCTCGACTTCGGGTTCGAGGCGACCAGCTCGGAACTCTTGATCTGGTTTGCCGTGCTGGCGGCCGTCAACATGCAGACCTCGTTCATCACACCGCCATTCGGTTATTCGCTGTTCTACCTTCGGGGCGTGGCGCCTGAAGGCGTGGATATAAGGACAATCTATCGATCCTCAATACCCTTTGTTGTCCTGCAGCTGATCTGCCTCGGCGCGCTGATCTTGTTCCCGGATATCGTCTTGTGGCTGGCAAGGCTCTGAATCTTCCGGGTGAAGTTGATGAAGCATGCCAAAGCAAATGGTCAAGTTGTGCGATGTCCACCGGGAGTAACATTCTTTCGACGGCGAAGCTCTGAGTTCCGAACAGATCCAGGAGCCGGCCGATTCGCCATAGTTTGGAAGGCAACATGAAAACCAACGACGAGCTTGAAGCGCGACGCGATAATTCGGTCGCACGAGCTATTGCTTATTCATCGACCTTCGTTGCGAAGCGCGCGAGCAATGCCGAAGTCTGGGACGTCACCGGCAAACGTTATATCGATTTTTGCGGCGGCATTGGATGCCAGAATGTCGGCCACCGTCATGAGAAGGTCGTCGAAGCAATCAAAGCACAGCTGGATGATCTCACCCACACCTGCTTTCAGGTCAGCCCCTATGAGAGCTATATAGCACTCGCCGAGCGGCTGAACGCGCTTTGCCCAGGTAATTTTGTAAAGAAGTCGCTGTTCTTTTCCGCTGGCGGCGAGGCGGTGGAAAATGCCGTCAAGATTGCGCGCTATCATACCGGGCGGCCGGCCCTCATCACCTTCACCAATGGCTATCACGGCCGCTCCTATATGGGTATGGGATTGAGCGCACGCATGGTACCATTCAAGGTTGGCTTTCGGCCTTTCCCCGCCGAGATCTATCGCATGCCCTTTCCCGACGCCTATCACGGCGTCACGCTCGACGACACGATCAAGGCGTTCGAGACCCTGTTCCGAAGCGATGCGCCGCCGGATCAGATCGCGGCCATGTTCTTCGAGCCTGTTCAAGGCGAAGGTGGCTACAACATCGCCGAGCCCGAGTTCCTCGCATATCTTCGACAACTCTGCGACGAGCATGGCATCGTCATGATCGCTGACGAGATTCAAAGCGCCATGGGGCGGACCGGCAGGATGTTCGCCATGGAGCACTTCGGCATCGCCGCCGATCTCACCTGTATCGGAAAAAGCATCGGCGGCGGTCTGCCGTTATCCGGCATCGTCGGACGTGCCAAGATCATTGATGCCGTACCGCCGGGTGGTCTCGGAGGCACCTTTGGCGGTAATCCGCTCGCCTGCGCCGCCGCCCTTGCCGTGCTCGATGTCATCGAACGCGATAACCTCCTGGAAGCGGGGCTAGCACTCGGCAAGCAGATCGATGCTAGGCTCCAAGCGCTTACCCGGAAAAAGACACTGGATTTCATCGGCGACGTTCGTGGCCTTGGATGCATGAACGGTTTCGAGATCGTCAAGAACCGGAAGACACGCGAACCGGATGGCGATTTGACGTCACGGGTCGCTGCGATCGCACTGGAGAAGGGCTTGGTTCTGGTTACAGCCGGACCAACCAGAAACGTCATCCGCATCCTGGTCCCGCTAACAGCGTCGACGGAACTGGTCGATGAAGGGCTGGATATTCTCGAAGCCTCCCTCGATCAGGTTGCCGAAGAGCGTGGTCGCTGAGCCTGGACGTACGGGAGTGAAACAATGAAAATCAAAGCAGCTGTTCTGCAGGAGACAGCGCTACCCCGTCCCTATGCGGAAAGCCGCCCGCTTCGTATCGAAGAGATAGACCTCGATCCTCCAAGTGCCGGTGAGGTACTCGTCCAGATCAAGGCTGCCGGCCTTTGCCATTCCGATCTAGTCGCGATCAATGGCGAGCGTGCCAAGCCGACGCCCATGGTCATTGGTCACGAGGCGGCAGGTATTGTTGCCGAACTTGGCCCTGGCGTCGACGGTTTCGAGGTGGGCGATCATGTCGTGCCTGCCTACGTCTCAAGCTGTGGCCAATGCGAGATGTGTCGTGAAGGCCGTCCGGCCCTATGTGAGCCGGCGACCATTGCCAATGCTGCTGGCACCATGCGCGATGGCACCACAAGACTTCATCGAAACGGACAACGCATTCATCATCACTCCGGTGTTGCGGCATTTGCTGAGTATGCTGTGATCTCGAAGGATGCGCTGGTCAAGATCGACAAGACGATCCCGTTAGAGCATGCAGCATTGTTCGGCTGCGCTGTGGTGACCGGTGTCGGTTCGGTGGTCAATACCGCAAAGCTTAGTGCCGGCCAGTCAGTTGCGGTCGTCGGCCTTGGCGGTGTGGGCTTGAGTGCTTTGCTGGCAGCGAAGGCATCAGGCGCATCCAGGATCATCGCAATCGACGTCCATCAAGACAAGCTGGACCTGGCCCGTAAGCTAGGGGCCCATGATGTGGTCAGTGCCAGCCTTGATGCTTGTGTGGAGATTGTCCGAAACCTGAGCGATGGCGGTGTCCACATCGCAATCGAAGCTGCAGGCTCTTCACGCGCGCTCGATACCGCCTATGCGGTAACCAGACGTGGTGGAACGACCGTGGCCGCCGGAATGCCGGGGCCGGACTCTACATTTACGCTTCCCCATCTCAGCCTTTCCGCTGAGGAACGCACGCTCAGGGGCTCGTATATGGGAAGCTGCGTACCGCCGCGCGATATCCCGAGATTCCTGGCACTTTTCAGAGACGGAAGACTGCCGGTGGACCGGCTGATGTCGCGTACTATCGGTTTCGACGGTCTGAACGCCGCCCTCGATCGATTGGATGATGGGGCGACTGTGCGTGAGATTTTGATATTATGACGTTACCATCGGCAATTGGCGGGGAGCTTTATGGATGCTGACACCACCAAAGTTCTGATCGTCGTCTTCGATGCCCTTCGGCCTGAATTCGTCCGATCCGATCTCATGCCAAACCTTTGTGCGTTTGCGGAAACTGGTGTTCGGTTCGAAAACAGCCGTTCGACTTTCCCAACCGAAACGCGGGTCAATCAGACCGCCGTTCTGACCGGCTGCTATCCGCGAAAGCACGGCATCGTTGGTAACAAATTTCCGGATGAGAGCATCCTTTCCGGCCAGGTTATCGATACGGGGATCAACGATCAGATTGCTGAGAGTTTTGCGAAGGCCCCTGGCGGTTTCGTCAAAATGCCGACCTTAGGTGAATGGCTCGCCGGTGCCGGACGACGTTTCGCGGCACTCAGTGCCGGGACACCGGGCGGCGGACGGCTGATCAATCATACCGCCGAACAACACAGCAGCTTTCGCCTTGCCATGCGCTGCCCGGAGGCAACGGTGCCCGCCTCGGCGCTTGCCGATATTATCGAACGTATCGGTTCCTTGCCGAACTATCATCTGCCGGCGATCGAGTGGATAACCTGGGCAGTCGATGCGTATCTTGAGTACATTGAGCCTAAAGTCGCTCCCGATGTGATGCTCCTTTGGCTCTGCGAGCCGGATGAGAGTTTTCACTACAAGGGCATCGGCAGCGACGATTCGCTCGCTACGATCAGGCATGTCGATGCCGAATTCGGGCGCATCCTCAAGGCGCAACAGAGCGCCATTCAGTCCGGCGGTTTGCAAATCGTCGCCATGTCCGATCATGGACAGATCAGCTTAGAAGGACAGCCGCTCGACCTCCCTGCTCTATTGAACGATGCCGGTTTCACAGCGGCAGTGGCGCCGGGTGCAGATGTCGATTACACAGTCGTTGTCGGTAATTCCGGAGGTATCTGGGTCCGAGATAGTGACAACGTCCTTGTAGAAAAAATCATCGAATGGCTGATCGAGCAGCCCTGGTGCGGCCCGATTTTTTCGCGGACGGGAGCAGGAGGAACCCTGACCATTGACGAGATTTGTGCCCTTCATGATCGGGCGCCGGATCTCTACGTCATGATGCGGAGTGCCGATGACAAGAACGGCTGGGGTATGATTGGAACAACACCCCATGATGCTCCCTATCCCGTAGGCGGCGGCTGCCATGGCGGCTTGAGTTCGTTCGAACTGGCGAACGTGATGACCATGGCAGGAACGCGTTTCAAGACTGGCCAAGTTCTCTCGACCCCTGCCGGCAACATCGATATCCTTCCGACCATTCTTCATCTGCTCGGCATTGAGCAACCAACAAATATTGATGGTCGGATTCTAGTCGAAGCGCTCGATGGCGTGGCCAAAATCGAAACGGCGAAAACCCATATCATTACCGCGCCAAATGGTCGGACGCGGCTTTCGGTGACAGACCAGGGCAATCAGCGCTATCTCAACAAAGCCTGGGTATTATGAGCAGGAAGTCGTCATCAAGTTAGTGAGTGGCCGTCGTTTCCGCCGCAGGATTTTTGATCTCCGGCGTGCAGCTAATCAGTATGGCGACCTGCTCGGCATCGAGTCGAAAAATAGGGAAGGAAGAGACAGGCGAGCTTTTTGATGCCGGTTGCCTATACATTGGTGCGGGCAGAAGGGGTCGAACCTCCGACACCGGCGGTGTAAACGCCGTGCTCTACCACTGAGCTATGCCCGCTTGGAAAGCGACAACGAATATCTAGGGGTAGATACGATAAAGGGCAAGTCTTCGGACAGATATCCTGGGACCATGAAACGGCCAGCTATCCCTCCGATCACGTTTGTCGGATGAGCCCCCTTGCGGCCAAGCCCTGCCGATGGTTGTTTGGCGGCGCATCACCGAAGATCAAGGAGGGCTTCCATGTCGCTCTTGAACGTCGAAGCGTTTCGAAAGGCCAAGCTTGAAACGGAACCGTTCGAATATCTGACCGTGCCGGGTTTCGTCAAAGAAAACGAGCTGGCGGCGATCCTGGCAGACTATCCGGCGATCGAGAAAGGCGGAAGTTTTCCGCTGGTCGCCCTGCATTATGGGCCGGTCTTCGAGCACCTCTGCGACGAGTTGCAAGGGGAAACGCTTCGCGATGCCTTCGCTGAAAAGTTTGAACTTGACCTCAGCAACCGGCCGACGACCTTGACTGTACGGGGCCGATGCCGGGCAAAGGATGGCCAGATCCATACCGACAGCGATACAAAGCTGATCACTGTCCTTGTCTATCTGAATGAAGGCTGGGAGGCAGATGGCGGACGCCTTCGGCTTCTGCGCTCATCGGATAGCCTGAATGATATGATCGCCGAGGTGCCACCTGAGGCCGGTTCCATGGTCTGCTTCCGTAACCGCGCCAATGCTTGGCATGGTCACGGCTCCTTTGAGGGCATACGTCGGGTCCTGCAGCTGAACTGGGTAACCGACGAAGCAGCGGTACGCCTATCGGAGCGGCGCCATCGGCGCTCGGCTTTCTGGAAGAAACTAAACCCATTCAAACCAGCGGCCTGATTCTTACACCATACAATTCCGTAGGCGGTTTCTCCTTGTCTCCGGCAAAGCGAGGTCGGGCTGGCTTTAGTGTATCGATCTGAGAGGGAGTGCAATTGCCCTTAGGGGCGATGAATTCGGCCACGAAACGAGATCGGCAAAGCAGCTCTAATCATCCAATTCAGTGTTTTGATGCCGATGGTGACCTCAGCTGCTTGACCACAATCATCGCTCAATGATCGAGTTGCACCCGCCGAGCACTGCCTCGATCAAAGACCGACGGCATTACACAGCGCCACCGAATGAACCTTCATATTCAGGCTGAGTCTTGGCGCCGGTGATATAGGCGACGACGTCCTGACCATCGGTTTCGTCCTTCTGCAAATTGGCGCAGATGCGGCCGCGCCGGAACACAACGATTCGGTCGACGAGGTCGAAGACCTGGCGCATATTATGGCTTATCAGGATGAGTGGTTCGCCCGCCTCTTTCAGCGTGCGAATGATATTCTCTACCTGTACGGTTTCCTGAACGCCCAGGGCTGCCGTGGGCTCGTCCATGATGGTGAGTTTGGAGTGGAAGGTCGCGGTACGGGCGATGGCCACGCATTGCCGCTGTCCGCCAGACATGTTGCGGATCGTGTTACGGATGTTGGGGATCTTGACCGCTGTTCTCTCCAAACCTGCGAGCGTCGCCTCGCGCATCCCCCTGTAGTCAAGGATCGAAAAGGGGCCGAGATTAACCTTGGTCATCTCGCGGCCGAGGAAAAGATTGTCCGGCACGTCGAGATCATCGGCAAGCGCCAGCGTTTGGAATACAGTCTCGATCCCGGCTTCACGTGCCTCCAACGGTCCTTTGAAGTCTGCCGGCTCGCCGTCGAAGATGATCTCACCGCGG
Source organism: Geminicoccaceae bacterium (assembly GCA_965204405.1). GTDB lineage: Bacteria > Pseudomonadota > Alphaproteobacteria > Geminicoccales > Geminicoccaceae > JANQPX01. The sequence goes on along the minus strand of CBDBEN010000003.1, from coordinate 754,671 downwards.
GTGCGCTGCTCGACGCCGGTGACCTGGCGGACGAAAGTGGATTTACCTGCGCCATTGTCGCCCATGACAGCGACATGCTCACCCCTGCGCAAGATGAAGTCAGCGCCCTCCAGTGCCTGAACGCCGCCATAATGCTTGGTCAGGTCGCGGGTTTCGAGAATGATGTCGTCGCTCATGACTGCCTCCCTATGCCCGCGCCGCTGCGCGCTGCTGCCGCCACTGGTCGAGAGCGACTGCACCGACGATGATCGCACCCTTCACCATCTCCTGATAGAAGGCATCCAAGCGGAGGAAGGTGAAGCCCGAGATGATAACGCCGAAGATCAGGGCGCCGATCACGGTGCCGATGATCGAGCCGCGGCCTCCTGCCAGCGAGACGCCGCCGATCACCGCCATCGCGATGGCGTCGAGTTCATACATGATGCCCATGCCCGCCTGGGCAGTCAGGTTCTTGGAGCTTAGAACGATCGCAGACAAGCCGGCCAACATGCCGGCGATCGTATAGACCAGTACCTTATGGCGATCGACCTTGATGCCCGACATGCGGGCCGCAGGCTCGTTGGAGCCGATGGCATAGGTGTGCTTGCCGTAGACCGTGTATTTCAAAACGAGATGAAACAGAACGGCGAGTGCGATGAAAATGAAGACCGGCATCATGCCGGAACCGATGCCGGCATAGCCCTCGGTCGGAAAGGAGATCGGGTTGCCTTTGGACCACCATTTGGCCATGCCGCGTGCCGTCACCATCATACCGAGCGTGGCGATGAAGGGGGGGATGCGCATATAGGCGATCAGAAAGCCGTTGACGGCGCCTGCCAGAATTCCGCAGAGCAGACCGACGATCAGGGGGATAAGCCAGGGAAGGTCCATGAAGGCCGGCCCGAAAATGGCTTTGGGGTTCGGTGCGCCGTTAACTTCCGCCACCTGGGCGAACGACATGGCGACCATGGCCGTCGCCCCGACGACAGACCCTGACGACAGATCGATACCGCCGGAGATGATGACCTGGGTCACGCCGAGCGCAATGATGCCGATAATCGAAACCTGAAGAATGATAATTCTCAGGCGCGCTTCGTTGAAAATACTGTCGAACCGGTCGTTACTGTCGAACAGAAAGCTCTGGCCCATGATGAGGGCGCCGAGCCCCTCGAACACCAAAACGATGAGTACCAGGGCCGCGAAGACGTTCAGTTCGTTCGGCCAGTGCCTTTTTGACGTATCGAAGGTCAGCCCCCCGGTGCCTTCGGCCGCTTTCGCCACGGGCTCTCTCCCTTATCGCCTCCGTTCGAGATATGTGATCCGACCGGGCCCGGAGCGGCAACGACATACCGCTCCAAAACCCATTAGTCGTCTCGCTCAGTTCTTCGTAAGATACTCGTCCACATTGCCCGGCGTTACGAGCTTGAACGGAATGAAGACGCTATTGTCGACTTCCTCGCCCCGTGCCAGTGCGAGCGCCGTATCGAGGGCTCCTGCCCCCTGGCCGCGAGCGTCCTGGAAGACCGTGACGTCGAGATCGCCGGCCTGCATCGCGACCAGCGCGTCCTGAGTAGCATCTACGCCGGTCACCACGACATCTTCCATGGAGATCCCTGCTGCCTTCATCGCCTGGATCGCGCCGATGGCCATCTCGTCATTATTAGCGAAGATGACGTCGAAAGGCTCGCCCGAGGAGAGCCAGTTGGTCACCAAGTCCTGCGCCTCATCACGTTGCCAATTGGCTGTCTGCTCGTCGATCAGCTCGACGAAATTACACATATCCATGCCGATAACGTCATGCACGTCCTTGGAACGCTGCACCGCGGCCTGGTTGGAGAGCTGACCCATAAGCATGTAGCCACGCGCTCCGCCGCTTTTACCGGCGGCTCTGAGAAGCTTGCAGCCCTCGAAGGCTGCAAGCGTGCCCGATTCAATCTCGTTCGAAGCGACGAAGGCCTGATTATCGGGCAGGGTGTCAAGATTGATTGGCTGCCGGTTGACGAAAACCAGCGGAACGCCGGCCTCGGCTGCAGCATTGGTCATTGCCTCAGTGGCGGAGGTGTCGACCGGCTGAACGATGATTGCATCGACACCCGAGGCGACGAAATTGTTGATCTGATCGAGCTGTCTCGCGACGTCGTCGAGTGCATCTTCGACCTGGACATCGACACCATCGAGGGTATCGGCATGTTCGGTGAGCCCATTGCGCATCACCGTCGTCCATACATCATCGAACAGATAGATCGATACGCCGATATTCTCGGCCATGGCACTGGTGGACAGAAGCGACGCTAGACCGGCCGCGGCAAGGGCTTTTTTGGAAAATCTCATAAAGGTCTCCCAGATTTTGATTTATGTGATTCTGGCTCAAGGAGCGGCTGTGCTGCATCTCCTATCCTCAAAATGAACACAGTCAGCTTCATTTTGCAACCGGTTGCAATTCGGCAATGCTCTTTGGTAGGCTTCAGGCATGGAGATGTCTGCCCGCAAGCCCTCGAACCTCTTTGGAGCCCCGTATGCCTGTGACCTTGCGTGAGGTTGCCGAGCGAGCGGGCGTCTCGCGTTCAGCGGTGTCGCGCACCTTCACCGAAGGTGCCTCGGTTTCGGAAAAGACCCGAAAGAAGGTGGAGCAGGCGGCCATCGAACTCGGCTATAGTCCAAATGCGCTCGCCTCCAGCTTGACCACCGGCCGTACCAAGATGATCGGTCTGATCTCCAACAACTTCCATAACCCCATTTTTCTGGAGGTTTTTGATCTTTTCACTCGCGGCCTCCAGGATCGGGGCTTACGCCCGCTCCTGGTTAATCTGACCGACGAGACCGATCCGGAAAATTCCGTGCGTATGCTCAGGCAATATTCGGTGGATGGCGTGATTGTCGCCTCCTCGACCCTACCGCTTAGCTTCGCCAGTGCCTTTCGTGATGCTGATATGCCGGTCGTCCACTCCTTTGGCCGCCATGCTGTGGCCCCCGATGTCCATGTGGTCGGAATCGACAATGTCGCTTGCGGTCGTATGGCAGTGTGCACATTGATCGAGCGCTGTTACCGGCGGATCGCCTTTCTCGGAGGTCCGGAGGCAGCGACTTCGACACAGGACCGCCTCACCGGCTTTTTAGATGAGGCGCGCAAACATCCCGAAGTCGAGGCGAGTTTCAGCTTCGCGGACGCTTACGCCTTCGAAGCCGGCCGTATCGAGATGACCCGCCTCTTTCAAGCAGGACCGCCTGCCGAGGCCTATTTCTGTGGTGACGACGTGCTTTCGATCGGCGCGCTTTCCGCCCTCCAAAGCCACGGCCGGCGTGTGCCGGAGGACATCGGTTTGATTGGCCTGAACGATATGGAGATCGCCGGTTGGCAAAACATCGATCTGACCACCATCCGGCAGCCGATCGGTGAAATCATCGAAGCCTCGATTGATCTGATCACGGCCATGCTCGATGAACCGGATCAAAAACCCGAAGCGCGGCTGTTTCCATGTGAGGTGGTCGAGCGCGGGACGTTGAAGGCGCGTCGTTAGGTTACCTCGCCAACGAGGTGATCAAGGAGTCTGAAACATTGGAGGGCGGGCATCAACCCAGGCACCGTTGGCCTTTGCAGAGGCGACTGAGGCGTGCACGGCAGCCATGGAGCGGAGGCCGTCTTCCGCTTTTGGAAAGAGATTGGCCGCGGAGTCTGGGGCGTGGCCATCTTTGGCAGCACCGATAGCCTCTGCAAGATCGGCATAGATATTGGAAAAGGCGAGCGGCATGCCCTCGGGGTGGCCGATGGTGACGCGATTGGCGCGGTCTGCCTCGGGCGAAAGACCCGCTTCGCCGCGTTCGATGATCTGGTTGCGGTCACCGGTCGGTGTCCAGATCAGCTGGTTTGGCTGTTCCTGTACCCATTTGAGTCCACCCTTCTCGCCAAAGACTTGAAGCGTCAGTCCATGCATGCGACCAACGGCGACCGATGAAGTCCAGAGCCGTCCAACCGTGCCTGATGCCATACGGAAGTTCACCATGGCGTCGTCCTCGAGTTCGCGGCTGGGAATAGTGGAGGCGAAATCGGCAGATAGACGCTCGACCTCATCTGAGGCGACAAAGCTTGCCATGTGAAGGGCATGGATGCCGCAATCGGCGAACTGGGCAGAGACACCTGCCTGGGCCGGATCGTAGCGCCAGCGTACTCGCGGATTATCGGCATCAGCGGCATCGGCGTGGTGGCCATGAGCGAATTCGGCGACGATCACCCGGAGTTTGCCAAGATCGCCGCGGGCCACCATGGCACGCATGTGGCGTACTAGCGGATAGCCACTGTATCCATAATTCACCGCACAGATTCTTTGCGCACTGCGAGCAACCCGCACGATCTCTTCAGCTTCCTCGACGGTCATGGTCATCGGCTTCTCGCACAGCACGTGAAAGCCGGCGTCGAGAAACGCCTTGGTGATTTCAAAATGGGTGGCATTGGGTGTGGCGATAGTCGCGAGGTCGATCCGGTCCTCCCTGTCTTTTTCGCCAGCCAGCATCTCCCGCCAATCGCCATAAGCACGATCCTCGGCGATGCCGAGCGAGTTGCCATAGGCACGGCCTTCATCGGGGCGATGATCGAGGGCACCGGCGACGAAAGCGAAGCCGCCGCCGATGGCGGCGCCGAGGCGATGAGCGGGGCCGATCTGACTGCCCTGCCCGCCACCGATCATGCCCCAGTTCAATTTATTCATGGGAATATCCTTAGAAACCAATAGATTGCAGATAGGTGTGGTTGAACCTCGCATCGTCAACCGGTGAAGTATTGCCTGCCGGGTCACAATCTTGCTCGACCGTGCACCAGCCTTCGAAGCCAGCATCGAGCAACACTTGACGCACCGCAGGGAAGTCGACGTCGCCCTCGCCGAGTTTGCAAAAAATTCCCTGAGCGCAGGCGTCATAGAAACCGGTGCGCCTTTCGATCACGTCAGCCTTTACTTTGGGGTCGATGTCCTTGAAATGCATGTAGCCGATGCGATTGATATGGCGCTGCATGAAGGCAACGGGGTCGAAACCGGCATAGGAGTGATGGCCGGTGTCGAAGCAGATTTTTAGAATACTGTCGTCGATTTCATCAAGGAGGCGCTCGAGTTCCGGCTCGAAGTCCATAAAACCGGCAGCATGGGCGTGGATCGCAACGGTGAGGCCGTATTCTTCGGTGCCCATCTTGGCGATGGTTCGGATGCGATCGCGATACGCGCCCCATTCGAGACGATTCATCTGCTCGGCTTCGGATGCGCGGCCTGCAGTTGGCGCCCGCCGTTCGGATATGCTGTCGATTAGCACTAGGTGCTCGGCCCCGTGCGCCTTCAGCGCCTTGCAGGTTCTGATGGCGCCATCCACCACTTTGCTCCAATGAGTAGGGTCGTAAAACGGCCGAAACACGACACCGCCGATCAATTCCTGCCCATGCTCGGCGAGCGCGTCTGCTAGCTCCGTCGGGTCCTCCGGCATGAAGCCGACCGGGCCAAGCTCGATGCCCTGGTAACCGGCCTCGGCATTTTCCTTCAGCACCAACCGCCAGTCAGGGTTTCTCGGATCGTCAGCAAACTCAACACCCCAGGAGCAAGGGGCATTGGCGATGCGGATCGTCATGGTCGCTCTCCTAAGGCTCAAAAATCAGCGACGGCCTGCCAGGACCGGGTGCTGTGGGATTTCCTGGCCGCAGCGATGGTACGTGCCACTTCCAGGCCTTCCTGGAAAGTGGGCCAGATGTTCTGACCGGTCTCTATGGCAGCCAGAAAATACTTGGCCTCGATAATCACCTGGTCCTGAAAGCCAGTGCCATGACCCGGCCCCTGGCAGAACGCTAGATAATCGGGATGTTCGGGACCTGTGAGAATCTTCCTGAAGCCTCGCTGACTTTCTGGCCCTTCGGCCAGGTACAGAAAAACTGCATTCTGGTCTTCCTGATCGAAGCGAATCGCGCCCTTGGTACCGTAGATGTCGTAGGCGTATCCCATCTTCCGACCGGTCGCGACGCGGCTGAAGAAAAGATGCCCCATGGTGCCGCGCTCGAACCGGCACATCAGATGGGCCTGGTCGTCATTGGTAACCCTGACGTTGCCGCGCATCGTATGCACCGTCTCCATCTCGGCATTGAGTTCCCGGATAGGCCCCATGAGGGCGCGGGCGGCGTTGATCATGTGCGGGGAGAGATCGCCCATCGTCCCATTGGCCTCCCCTTGACTACGCCAAGTGCCCGAGGCTTCGGGATCGGCGTCGAAATCTTCAGTATGCTCGCCGCGAAACCAGGTAACGTCGCCGATCATGTCGTCTTCGATGAGCTTTCGCGCGTACTGGGATGCTGGCGAGCGGATGTAGTTGAAGCCGACCATATTGGCGGCACCTGAAGCATCCGCCGCTGATGCCATGGCTTTCGCGTCGTCAAGTGAGGCGCCAAGCGGTTTTTCGCAGAGAACGGGCTTCTTGACCGCGAAGGCGGCTTCGGCGATGACACGGTGAGTTGATTGCGGGGAAGCGATGATGACCGCCTCGACAGCCGGATCTGCAACGAGTTCCTGCCAGTCTTTGGCGGCACGACGAAAACCAAATTTTTTGGCAAGTTGCCTCGAGCTCTCCGCCGTTGAGCCGGTAATCATTTCCAGTCTTGGACGTAGAGCTGTCTGGAACACGGCGCTCACCGCGGACATGGCTACGGCGTGGGCCTTGCCCATGTAACCGCCGCCGACGATACCGATACCGATTTCCCTGCCCAATCCCGATCTCCCACTTGAACCAGCATCGCCGACAAATTATTTGCAACCGGTTGCAAAATGCGTATCTTTCTTCGGGTGCGGTCGTCAATGGCTATTCGACAAACATCTGTGATTTGTCGATGGGGAGGCGAGTTTGAGCAAAGCAAGCAGTGAGATCCGGCTGACCACGGCGCAGGCGATTGTGAGGTATCTGGCCGCGCAGTTCATCGAGATCGACGGCAAACGCCAGCGTCTCTGCGGCGGCGGCTTTGGTATTTTCGGTCATGGCAATGTCACCTGCTTGGGCGAGGCACTGTATGACCATCGAGATGTGCTGCCGCTCTATCGTGGTCAGAATGAACAAAGCATGGGCTTTGCCGCCGCTGCCTATGCCAAATACCATTTGCGCCGGCGCTTCATGTTCTGCACGGCATCCGCTGGCCCCGGAACGGCGAACCTGTACACGTCGGCTGCTCTCGCCCATGCCAACCGCCTGCCTGTCCTAATGCTCTGCGGTGATGCCTACACCACTCGTTTGCCGGACCCGGTACTGCAGCAGCTTGAGCATTTCGGCAATCCAGCCATTGGCCTGAATGATGGTTTCCAGGCAGTCAGCCGCTATTGGGATCGCATCACACATCCGGCACAGATCATCCAGTCGCTCCCCGCAGCGCTCGCCACCATGCTCGACCCCGCCGATTGCGGCCCTACTTTTCTGGCGCTTCCTCAGGATGTCCAAGGCTGGGCCTACAGCTACCCCTTTGAGCTATTTGAGGAAAAAACTCATCACATCCGCCGGCAATCCCCAGATGCTGAAGAAGTCAACGCGGCGTCCGCGCTTCTGCGGGAAGCGACCCGCCCTGTAATTATTGCTGGTGGAGGGGTGCAGTATTCAGGGGCCGTTGCCGATCTCACCAGCTTCGCCGAAAAGCACGGCATTCCGGTTGTCGAGACCATCGCCGGGCGCGCCAATCTGGTGGCGGAGCATCCGCTCAATATCGGACCGATCGGTGTAACCGGGTCAGACAGCGCCAATGCCATCGCTGAGAAAGCCGACGTCATCCTTGCCGTCGGCACTCGCCTGCAGGATTTCACGACCGGCTCTTGGAGCGCATTCGCCAAAGACGCCCGCCTGATCTCGCTTAACGCCGCCCGCCACGATGCCGGCAAACATCGCTCGCTCCCTTTGGTTGGGGACGCCATGCGCGGAATCGCTGCGCTTAGCGATGCACTCGGCGGTTACGAGACACCATTGGAATGGATGGAGCAAGCAAAAGCCGTTCGAAAGACCTGGGACGCTTATGTCGCCGACAATGTCAGGACCGACACCAATCGTCCGAATTCATATGCTCAAGCGATTGGCGTGGTGAACGCACTCTGTGATCCGCGCGATCGGGTCGTCGCGGCGGCAGGCGGTTTGCCCGCCGAGATTACCGCCAACTGGCGTACCCTCGACATCGGTACGGTCGACGTCGAATTCGGCTTCTCTTGCATGGGCTATGAGATCGCCGGCGGTTTCGGCGCGCGCATCGCCCAGAGCGAGAGGGAGCCTGAGAAGGACACCATCATTTTTTGCGGTGACGGCTCCTATCTCTTGATGAACTCGGACATCTATTCCTCGGTCCTAACCCGGAAAAAGCTGATTGTCCTGGTCCTCGATAATGGTGGCTTCGCCGTGATCAATAAGCTCCAGAATGGCACGGGTAACGAGAGCTTCAACTGCTTGTTCACCGATTGTCCAACCGTGCCAGACGCCTTCGCCGTCGACTTTGAAGCCCATGCGCGCGCAATGGGTGCGGAAGCGGAGACGGTCGCCAATCCGGACGATCTGGCCGACGCCTTCAAGCGAGCGAAGGCCGGCGACAAGACGACAGTGATCGTCATGAATGTCGACGCCTATGAAGGCTGGACCACCGAAGGCCACGCCTGGTGGGAGGTCGGCACACCCCACGTCTCCGAGCATGAGAAAGTGATGGCAGCCCATACCGAGATTGAAGCCGGGCGCACCCGCCAGCGAAAGGGGGTCTAAGTGACCGCTACCGACCTCTTCCGCAACCGATCCAAAACGTTCTTGGTGATTGGGCGGGCAGGCATGGATTTTATGCCGACCGAACAAGGCGTGCGCGCTGAAGACTGTGAGATATTCGCAGCTGGTCTCGGCGGTTCCTCGGCCAATATCTCGGCCGGGTTGGTGAAACAGGGCTGCGAGGCCTCTATCGTCACCCCCGTTTCCGATGATCTGGTTGGCCGCTTTTGCATCAAGCAGTTGGAACACTATGGTGTCGACACCCGCTTTGTCAGCTCGGTTGGCGGTGAGTATCGAAACTCACTCGCGGTCTACGATCTGAAGGAGACGGTGATTTATAGAAATAGTGCAGCAGACTTCCAGCTCACAAAAGAGGATGTCGCAAAACCTGACTATAACACCTTCGCCGGGCTGATCACCACCGGCACAGTTCTTGCCGCCGAACCGTCGCGTTCCTCCGCTTTCACCGCCTTCGACCAAGCTCGGGGCGCAGGCCTTCCTCTGATTTTCGATGTCGATTACCGCCCCTATTCCTGGAAGTCAGCCGAGGAAGCCTCGAAGGTCTATTCGCTTGCTGCCAGCTATTGCGACGTGATCGTCGGCAATGACGATGAGTTCGGCTTCATGGCCGGTTCGCGCGATAAAGGTCTGGACAAGGCGAAGGCCCTGGTCACCGAGGGGGCGTCGATTGTCGTTTACAAAATGGGCGAGAAGGGCTCGATCACGATAACCGCCGACGAGACGTTCGAGACCGGCATCTACCCGGTCGAGGCACTAAAGCCTAACGGTGCCGGCGATGCCTTCATGGCAGGTCTCATGGCATCTCTCGTCAAGGGGCTGGACCTTTCAGTCGCTGTCGATCGAGGCGCGGCCGCGGCTGCAATCACGGTTGCTGGTGTCGGCTGTGCCCAAGCCATGCCGACCACAACAGAGCTAGACCAGTTTATGGCTGAACGAACGATCTGCCGCTGATCCATCCGAGGAGTCGCCCCTTGCACATTGCCCCTTACGACAATCAGAACAAGCCGATCGTCGATGCCGACAACCAGACGGTTCCACTCAACTACTTCAACATCGTCAAGCTGGCCAAGGATCAGAGCTTCGACTTTCAGGTCCCTGGTTATGAGACCTGCATCGTGCCGGCCACCGGCACAGTGGATCTGAACGTCGAAGGTGTAATGTTCGAAAAAATAGGCGGACGCGGCGTTGACGTCTGGGATGGTGAGCCGGAGGGTGTCTATGTACCGTCAGGCGCCAAAGCGGAGATTGTGGCGGTCTCAGACGAAACTGAAATCTTCGTCGCCGGCGCCAAATACGAAAAAGTACTAGAGCCATTCGACGTGCGTTCGGACGCGCTCGACCTGGTTCAATACGGCTCTGACGACACCAAGACGCACCGAAAAATCAAACATATCCTTGGCCAGAAACAGGCTGACAAGGTCGGTCGTCTGCTGGTCTCGGAGCTGTTCACTGTCGGTGCTGGCGGCTGGTCCGGCTTTCCTAGCCACAAGCACGACACTGACCGCCTTCCGAACGAGAGCCGCCACGACGAGACCTATAATTTCCGCTTCCGCCCGAACCACGGCTCGGGCGTCCAGATGCTGCAGCGCAAAGATGGCGAGCCCGGCGATGCCTATCACATTGTCGATGGCTCGACGATCTGTCTCGACAACGGCTACCATCCTTGTTGCGTGTTGCCAGGTTATGAGATGTATTATTTCACGATCCTTGGCGGCCTCTCACAGCGTTCGCTGGTGCAGTTTTTCCAGCCGAGCCACGCCTATCAGATCGAGACCATACCCGGCATCAAAGACATGATCGCCAAGTTCAAGTGAGGGCCACACTGGCCCAAGTTCTGGAGCCGGCGCTTCGCGAAGGCTATGCCGTTCCGGGGCTCGTCTGCCTCGGCTGGGAGGATTCTCGCGCCTATGTCGCGGCAGCGGAGGCCGAGCAGGCCCCAGTTATCCTGCAGGCAGGACCAGGATGCCGGCAGCATACACCCCTTCCAATTTTGGCGGCAATGTTCGGTCATCTCGCTGATGCGGCGTCTGTTCCGGTCGTGATACATCTCGATCACGGATACAGCTACGATGAATGCCGACACGCGGTCGATCTTGGCTTCACCTCGGTGATGTTCGACGGTTCCAGAAAACCGCTTGAGCAGAACATCGATGAGACTGCTGCGATCGCCGCCATGGCCCACGAGGCCGGCGTTTCTTGCGAGGGCGAAATCGGCTTTGTCGGCTATGCCGATAGTGAAGGCTCAGCCGGCACGGATCCTAAAGAAGCTGCACGCTTCGCCAAGGATACCTCCGTTGATGCGATGGCGATCTCTATCGGCAATATTCATCTGCAGCGAGATTCCGCAACGAAGCTCGACGTGACGGTTCTAAGAGCGATCGAGACCGTGACCAATTTGCCGCTGGTGATTCACGGCAGCTCCGGTGTATCTACAAACCAACGAAAGCGCCTCGCGGCAGGTTCGGCGATCTGTAAGTTCAATATCGGCACTGAATTGCGCCAGATCTTCGGTCGAGCAGTCCGCGCAACGTTAGACGCTCATCCTGATCTATTCGATCGATTGGAGATCCTGAAGTCAGCAGAATCCGATATCGAGTCGGCTACGCGTGCCGTAATTCAAACGCTGGGTGCATCTGTACGATCGTCAAATTAACGAGCCGCTGGCATGGATTGAGAGCTTTAGCAGCTACCAACTTTTACACGAGACTGTGTCCATTCGTCGTTAACCGCTCGCGCGCTGCTTCTATGATGTCACCATATCGTCATCCAGACGTCCAAGCGAGGGTGAAGATGCGCGATTTTTGGGAGATGGTGAAGGTTATCTTTTGGCATTTGGCGTTGCCGATGGGAGCGACCGCCATCCTCCTAACGGTACTCTACAATCTTCTCACACCATTGAATTGAGACCTACACCTGCAAGATGGTCCTCATGATCCAGCGGCGCCTAAACACCCGAGCGTTTGGATCGACAATCTAATGTGGACCGTGTCCATTTCGATCAGGTCTTGCAAGCGCACAACAAATAACCGATTGCTAATCTAAGGATGAGAAAATAGACAGTGTTTCTCTTCGGCATCTCCTTGGGGGCGCTTTTGAGCTATGGCACTCTTATACAAGTAGCCAATTAACTCAAACAAAGAAGCTTGCTCACCAATTTGGAGCAGATGATGTTCCGTAAGATCGCGATCTCGGCAATCATCTTAGGTTTAGCCGGTTGCGCTACGCCTCTGGACCGCGCAAGGGAAGAAGGCTGGAAAGAGCTGACTGATGCGGAAACGATTGCGTTGCATGCACAAGGTCTTGTCTTGGAAGGTCCTGGCTGGACAGCAACCTGGACCAAGGATGGACGAAAGATCGTCAGCCCGGCACGCGGTGGAGTCGTAGAGCGCCGGTGGGAGGTCCGCGATGGCAAGTTTTGCCAGGAACTCTATCGTAGTTCCGAATGGGACTGTGGCGACCTTTCGAAGATTTTAATCAAGGGCAACAAATATCGCTCCTTTAACGCCAGCGGTTCGCTCAGAGATGAAGGAACGATTGTCGAGGGTGGTTTGGATACAGATGGCTAATCCCCAAAGGGGGGTGCCAGGATATGTAAGCCTGCCCTCTCTCTCTGCCAACGAGGAAGCCTAAATATTCCTGAAGGGATTCTGCTAGGCGTCATTTTTTTTGCTTTTGAAGTTGCTGAGATCTCGGTCATCCCTGGGCTTACCATCGAGGCCTCCTTGCTTGGCATCAAAGCGAGTCCAAGCAGGACGGGACAAATTACGGGAGTATGCTGTTGCGTTCATCTGCGGTCTGATCTCGATGACGTCATCCTTTTACCGCACCGAATGTCAAACCGCGAACAAGCGGTCGCTGAAAGAAGAGAACGAAGATGAGGACGGGGATCAGCATAATCATCGCTGAAGCCGAAAGCTCGCCCCAACGGATCTGCTGATATCCGACGAAGCCATAAAGACCAACCGGCACCGTCCTAACGTTGCTGTCGGCCAGCACCAGGGCGAACAGGAACTCGTTCCAGCTGAAGAGGAAGGTGAGGATCGACGCGGCTGCGATGCCGGGACGGGCGACCGGCAGGATGATCTTGGCGAAGGCAGACCAGTATGTGCAACCGTCGATATAGGCAGCTTCCTCCAGCTCGCGGGGCAAGTCCTGAAAGAAGCCGCGCAGGATCCAGACGACGATCGAGAGGTTAAGCCCGGCATGGACGATGATCACGCCGATATGGGTGTCGAGCAGGCCGAGCCGGTGATACATCACGAAGAATGGGATCAGCATCGCGACCGGCGGTGTCATGCGGGTGGTCAAGATCCAAAAGCCGACATCCGCACTGCCGCGAAAGGGAAAACGTGCAAGCACGTAAGCCGCCGGGACGCCCACGGCAAGGGTCGCCAATGTACTCCCAAAGCCGACAATTGTGCTGTTCAAGAAGAAGGTCCAGAGATCGGATTCCTGCAGGACTTTCTGGTAATTGTCGAAGATGGGTGTGAAGAGGAAGCGCGGCGGCCGGGCGATGGCGTCTCGTGCTGTCTTGAGGGACGTGTTCAAGAGCCAGTAGATCGGGAAGATACACCAGAGCGCGAAGAGAGCCAGAACGAGACGGCGGACGATCGTCATCACGAACTGCTCGGCTGGAACATCTGGGTTTTTCGCAGGAAGATCTGACAGGCGACCACGGTGACGATCAACATCAGGATGGTGATAGCGGCGGCGTAGCCCATCGACAGAAATTTGATGCCTTGATTGTAGGCGAGCAGGTTGAGTGAACGGGTAGTGATGCCGGGGCCGCCACCGGTCAACACGAAGATGATGTCGAAGGTCTTGAAGGCATCGATCGCGCGGAAGGTGACAGCGATTACCAAGAAGGGCCGGAGCATCGGCAACATGACGTGCCAAAAGCTCTGCCAGCCATTGGCTCCGTCGATGGTCGCGGCTTCGAAGGGTTCCTCCGGCATGGCCGCGAGACCGCCTGCGGTGATGAGCACGACGAAGGGCGTCCACTGCCAGCTATCCACCAAGATCAGCGTCGGAAGCGCCAATTCGGGTGCTGCAAGCCAAGCCTGAGGTGGGAGGCCCACCGCCTTAACAAAGTGGTTGATCACGCCGAGGTTTGGATTGAGAATCATGCGAAAGCTAAACGTCGCAGCGACCGGCGTGATCGCCATGGGCAGAAGGTATATCGCGCGCAGCCAGGGTGCTGCTCTGGTTTCCTGATGCAGCAGCACCGCAATGCCGACACCGATCACCAGCTGCAGCAGCACGGCCGCAATGGTGAAGATCACCGTCACACGGAAAGCCGACCAGAAGTCGGCAGACGTCATCAGTTCGGCGTAGTTCGAGAATCCCTGAAACGACCAGGCCTCGCTCTCCAGAAGCGAGTAGTCGGTAAAGCTCAAAAATGCGCCGACGATGAACGGGAAAAGGGTCAGCGACAGCAGAAAGACGACCGCTGGCAGCAGCATCCAAAAGATGAACCGCCGGCGCGCCGCCAGAAGAATTCCGTTCATTCAGGCCTTGATCGCGGCATTGGCTTTCTCGGCGGCCTCCTTCATCGCTGTCTCGGCGTCCTTAGTGCCGTTGACCACCTCATTGATCCCGATTCCGAATGGCTCCAGGATCTCGCCGGACTTGGGATGGAACCAGCAGGCTTTCATGACGTCACCGTCGGCTCCTTCGAGATTGGCAAGTGCAGCTTCCGCAGCCTGTTCGCCGAAGGCTTCGCGAAAGCCTGACGACTGCCAGGCGGAGCTTCTGGGCGTGGCGAGGCCGGCTGCCGCGGTTTGGGCCGAGGTCGGCTTGCTGGTCACCCATTGCATGAACAGCCATGCGGCTTCTTTGTGCTCGGATTTGCTGTTAATGCCTGCGAGCCAGTGCCACATGTTCGCCTTTGCAGGCTTGTCGCCAGTGCTGGGCATGGCGCCATAAACCGCGTTTCCAGCGACCAGGCTTTTTTCCGGATTGGCAATGTCGGTCGCGAAGTTGCTTGAATCCAGGCCGATGGCTACTGCCTCGGTCATAAAGTCGTTCAGGCATTCGTACCAATGGTAGTTGCCGACCCCGAGCGGCCCGGCATCGCGCAGCAGCTTGCCATAGATGTCGATCGCGGCAATCGCTTCCGGACTATCGATCTTAACTACGCCATCCGCGCCGACGATTACGCCGCCGTGCGAAAAGATAAAGCCGCCAGCCGGCCAAGGGCCGCCATCCGGCGCCTTGGCGCGCATGGCGATGCCGGCGGTGTTGTCGTTCTTGAGAGCAACGGCGGTGTCGTAGAGTTCGTCGAAGGTCGTGGGCACCGAAGCGTCAGCAGCATCGAGCATCGGCTGGTTGATGAAGAGGGTTTGCGCCTCCGCCGTGATTGCCATGACATAGCGTTCGCCGTCATGCCAGACCGGAAAGGAGCGGGCGGAGGAGAAGATGTCATCCTCCTCATACCACGCGGCATCGAATAGGTCGGCATTGCCATAATGCTGATCGAGCGGCTCCAGCCAGCCAGCCTCGATCGCCTGTCCCAGGGAGAAAACCATAAAGACGTCGGGCACGGCACTGCCACCGCCGAGCTTGATCGGGATCTCAGCGGTATACTCGCTCTCAGACTGCAGCTCGGCACTGATCTCGATGCCGGTCAGTTCGGTAAACTGAGGTAGGAGCGGTTGGACCGCATTCATCCAAGGATGCTCAAGCCCACCGAGCACGATGCTCTGCCCCTCGGCCTGGCGCCAGTCAATCGCAGCCGACTTGTAGTGCTCTATCATCTCGTCGGCATAAGCGCGCGAAAAGGTCGGGATGTTGGTTGACGATAGCCATCCGGCGCCAGCGAGCAGGCCAGAGGCGCCGATGAAATGCCGCCGCGTGATCCGGCTGTTTGCGCGCATGAAGGATGGAAGATGATGTCTGACCAAGTGAGCCTCCCCTAATTCTTATCATCGCCAAGCCCATTGAACGGCCTGTACTATTGAACGCTCCGTGAATTCTTATAGTAGGGTTGGTCACTGTTATATGCCAGGGCTAGGCGCTGTTATCCCCGGCTGTCACACTCGGAAGAAGAAGGCGCTGATCCAATCAGCCCTTAAAAAAGTTGGGAGGCGGAATGAGGCAGTCGTCAGTTTCAGGATCCTACGACTACATCGTCGTCGGTGGTGGTGCCGCCGGCTGCGTGACCGTCAACCGCCTGGTCGAGAAGCATGGAGCTCGTGTGTTGTTGCTCGAAGCGGGGGGCGAAGATAAGCACCCGCTCATCAAAATGCCTGCAGGCTTTTTCAAATTCCTGAACGGCAGCCCGTTTCTGACCGAGCATGTGTCGGTGCCGCAGAAGAACCTCAGCGGCCGCAGCATTTCTATCTGGCAGGGCAACGTGCTCGGCGGCGGCAGTTCGGTGAACGCCATGGTCTATATGCGCGGCCGTCCCTCGGACTACGACCACTGGGATAAGGTCACAGGCGGCACCGGCTGGAGCTATGCCGATATGCTCCCATACTTCAAACGTCAGGAGGGCAATCAACGGCTCAACAACGACGCCCACGGTATGGACGGACCGCTCAAGGTCTCTGATCCCGTGCACCTCTCCGAGATGAGTTTTTTGTACCTCAAGACGATGCAAGCCCTTGGTGTAAAGTTGGTGGATGACTTCAACGGAGGCGACCAGCGCGGTGTCGGCTTCATGCAGTCGACCACCTTCCCGCGAGAACGTTGCAGCGCGGTTCGCGCTTTTCTCGATCCGGTGCGCAATGACCCAAAGCTCGATCTGCGAACTAACGCCAAGGTCACGAAAGTCCTTTTCGATGGGAGACAGGCGACGGGTGTCGCCTATCATCGCAATAATCAGCTGTTCGAGGCCCGCGCCGAACGCGCGGTCATCCTCACTGCTGGTGCGTTCGTCACGCCACAGCTTCTGATGCTCTCGGGCATTGGCCCAGGCGATCACCTGCGGAAACATGGCATCGAGGTGCTGGTCGACGCGCCCGGCGTCGGCTCAAACCTGCATGACCATCACGAAGTGCCGTTGATCGCCACCACCGACCGCGCCTACGGATATTTTGGCGAAGACAGCGGTTTCCGCATGCTGGTCAACGGCCTCAACTATCTGATGTTCAAGGGCGGTCCGGTCGCCAGCACCGGCGTCGAGGCCTGCGCCTTCATCAATCCGATCGATCCTAATGGCGAGCCGACCATCAAGCTCTATTGTGTGCCCTCTATCTATGGTGACAAGGAGGTGCTCGGCCAGGAGCCCACCCACGGCGTCACCTTTACGGCCTGCGTGCTGCAGCCGAAATCCCGCGGCTCGGTGCGTCTCCGCTCAGCCGATCCAGAGGATTTGCCACTGGTCGACCCCAACTATCTTGACCATGAAGATGACATGAACCTCCAGGTCGCCGCCCTCCGCTATGCCCGCGAGATTATGACCGTCCGTCCCATGGCCGATACGATCAAGCAAGAGCTGATGCCGGGCATCGATGCCGTCGATGACGATGCCCTGAAAGATCACTGTCGTGCCACCGTCAAAACCAACTGGCATCCCTGCGGCACGGCTCGGATTGGCAAAATCGATGACCCCGATGCCGTTCTAACCCCTGATACCGGAGTCAAGGGTGTTCGCGGTCTCCATGTCTTCGACGCCTCATTGATGCCGACTGTTCCCCACGGCAACACCAATGCTCCGACGATGGCTGTCGCTGATCGAGCCGTCGATTTGATGCCAATCTAGAACACCGTCCATAGCTTCCACGCGGATGAAGCCTGTTCATTGCGTTAGATACCTGAAGCACTCGTCACCCAAGACCTGTTTTCATCACCATAAAGCAGCAAACCAATGGCCGGAACTAAAGCGTTTCCGGTTGAGGTCTAAGCCGGTGCCGGTCCTCTCCCGGAAATGCGCTAGGCCCATTTGACAGGCGCTGGTGAGCCTTCTCATATTTCCGATGCTGCCGGGAAAAATGGGCATAGCGCCAGGTGCAGTCGTGCCCGCAATCTCATAGCTCACCCGGTATCAGCAGCTTTCCGATCCAGCAACCGACACGGTGCACAGTCACCGACATGACATGCGCCTGAGCCGATGCGCGGGATCACCATCTATGCCAATGCTGTGCACGTGCTGACCAGATAAAAACTTGACATCAACAATGTCATTACGACATTGTTGATGTCATGGCAACTGAAGCCAAAGACTTGTATGACCTGATCCGGTTGGTTCGCCCGCTATACAAGGTGCTGGAAGGCGCAGTGGCTTGTGGGTTGGAAGAGACTAATCTGACGGTAACCGGACGTGCAGTGCTCGAGCAGATCCATGACGGTGGTTCCCAGCCCGTCCCACGGATCGCCGATGCGCTGATCGCGCCACGCCAATTCATCCAGAAGACGGTAGACGAACTGACCGCGAAGGGGCTAGTCGAGCGGCGGCGGAACGTTGCGCATCGACGCTCGGCCCTCATGGCACTGACTCCTTCAGGCGCACAGCTGATTGCCGACATCCTGACACGCGAATCCGAAGTGACTGCGCGTGTGGCGGCATGCCTAGCGCCCGGCGATGTGGCGACAGCGCGGGCGGTGATGGAGACGATGATCGAAAAATACGGAGCGGAGGAGAGCAGCGATGACTGAAATAAGAACAGGCGTGTGCTTGTGCGGGACTATCCACTACCGGATCGAGGGTGATCCTGTCATTGGCGGGGCATGCTATTGTCGAGACTGCCAGTATACCTCAGGTGGCTCGCCGGCCCACGGATTGATGTTTCCTGCCAAGGCGCTGACCTTGACCACTGGAACGCCTTCGACCTTCAGCTTGACAGTGGCCAGTGGGAACATGGTCTATCGTCAGTTCTGTCCAACCTGCGGCGTGCATATGATCAGCTGGAACAGTGCCGTACCGGAGATGCGAGCGATCAAGGTCGGAACACTGGATGACCCGTCGGACTATTGCAGCAATGGGAGCCTGTGGGTTAGCTCGGCCCAACCTTGGCACCGGCCGGACCCGGATCTGCCGCAGCATCCAACGATGCCATGCTTGGCGGAGATTGCGGGGCAACCCTTCTGATGGCCACTGTGGCACACTCGAGGGCTAAGCCTTTCGGCGGAAAACCGGCCTGGAGGCGAAACGCTGGAAAGGCGCCGCCCAGAGAGGCCGTCAACACATCGATGTGGCCCGAACCTAACACCGGTCAAGGGCTCGATGCCGCGCGCCACCATCGTCTAAAAGCAATCACAGCCCAGATACCTTCCGCTATCAAGAAAGGATAGGAGCCAATAAGATAAGCGTAGAATGCCGCTAACACGCATCCCATCGCAAAAACCACGATGAGCAGATGATGGACATGCTCCAGCGCATAGCTTGCGACCATAATCGAAATTGCGATGAGGCCGAGCGCTTCAATCCCTGGCACTATATCGCTACGGATGGTTTTCGGTGTGTTAAGCATTGCTGCATTTTTGACGCACTCACCCAATGCTCGATATTCTGACAACAGTAGCAATCAGAAAAATGATAGAAGATTGCAGATCCCCATCTTATATCCAAAAGTGCAAGATGATAGCGGCATAACATACACCGCAGGAAAAATCCGAAGTTCGTGATGTCATCGCTGCTTCTCTTGTTCATGATCTGACGAAAGCACGTCAGAACGACCGATGAAGCGGCAGGTCCATCCCGTTAGCCGTCTTTGACGTTCGGCCTGTCGAGTCCCCATCACTGGCTGGATCGGCTGTATCAGAAAGCAAGAACTTCGAGGCGCAGGTCAGTATTCGTCGGGAGAGGTGTGCGGAGAATGCCCCGAACGGATTGATAATGTTCGACTAACAAGATGAAACCAGGGTATCGACCAAATAACGCGCGTTGAACTTTTTGTGATCTGTATGAATGATCACATGCCCATGGTTCATTTCTCTCTATTCCTGATGAAGCGTGCTGCTTGATGTCTCGAATCGCAGCGGAAGACTTAGGAGATGGAGGAATTGGTGATGACGATACCAACCCGAAATAATGCCTACCGGTCTGTTGGTTTTCGCGTGTTCGGGGTTCAATTTTTTACATTTGCAATCTTATTGGGAATCGCCGCTATGATGAGCATCGAGGCGGCACACGCACAGCAGGCTCCAAGTGCGCAAAAGCTAGAGCACTTCCGCGACAGATTGAATCATCCCTGTCTTTCAGGATGTTACGTTCAGGTGTGATGTGATTCTTTTCCAGCAAACAGAGTTGGGAGGGATCATGCCGCGAGCTTACTCGTTAGATTTACGCGAACGCCTGATCGATGCTGTCGAAGCGGGCAGCTCGGCCCGAGCCGCAGCCCGTCGGCTTCAGGTGAGTGCCTCGACGGCGGTCAAATGGGTGCAGCGCAAGCGCGAGACCGGTAGCGTCGAGGCGAAGCCGATGCATGGTCATCCGCCGGCCAAGCTTTTGCCGCACAAAGATCGTCTTCTGCGGCTGGTGGCCGACGAACCGGATCTGACGCTCAAGCAGATTGGCGAACGCTTGGCGGCAGACGGCATCCATGTCAGCAAGAGCTGCCTTCACACCTTTTTGTGGCGCAACCGCATCCGTTTAAAAAAAGACCGCGCACGCCGCGGAACAGAATCGTCCGGACGTCAGGAGACGGCGTGAGGCCTGGCGACGCGTTCAGCCGTGGATCGACCCGGATCAGCTGGTGTTTCTCGATGAAACCGGCTTCACCACGAAGATGACGAGGCTTTATGGTCGCTGTCCGATCGGCGAGCGGCTGGTCAGCCCGGTTCCTCATGGACACTGGAAAACGCTCACCTTCATCGCTGCGCTGCGGGTCGATCGGATTGATGCGCCTTGGGTAATCGATGGTCCTATGGATGGCGCGGCGTTCCTCACCTATCTTCGGCACTGCCTGGCGCCGACGCTGAAACACGGTGATATCGTGGTCATGGACAATTTGCCTGCCCACAAGGTGGCCGGCGTCCGCCACATTCTCGAGAGAGCCGGCACCCAGCTCTGCTATCTGCCGCCCTACTCACCGGATCTCAATCCGATCGAAAACGCGTTCGCAAAACTCAAAACCCTGATCCGAAGCGCCGGAGAGCGCACCATCAAAGGCCTGCAGAAACAGATCGGCAAAGCGCTCGACGCCTTCTCCAAAACCGAGTGTGCAAACTACTTCAAGCATGCCGGCTATGCGTAAACCTGACCAGGAAAGGCTCTAGCATGTGCGGTGCATGACAAGATGACCGAGCATCTCAGCAAGAAATACACCGAGGCACCTAAATCACTTGGGTTGGCTTCGGATGGCAAGGTATTGCAGGTTTTCGCGACCGAAGACGGCGAGAACTGGACTATGGTCATGACAGCCCCGGAAGGAATGAGCTGCATCGTGGCTGCTGGCAAATACTGGCAGCAGGTGCCAGCCAAACCGAAGGGACCAGAAGTCTAACTATGATACGTGGACGTCGGCGCCTCATCCCGGCATTGATGAACTATGTCAGGATGAGGCAGTAAAAGGACCGGCCCAGTGTCCGTCAACCGGGTATCCTTCGGGGGGAGGTGCGTCCGCGGTACTGTGCATGATTTGCATTTCAAGGCGAGCCTCGCATTCCAGAATTTGGTGGAGCAGGACGCGGCACGGCTTTAGGATCGGCGTATCTGTTCCCGCCCCTTTCGTCTGCTGGGCCTCGGTAGCCCGTCCGTAGCTCCGTTTTCTCACTCGGCTCAAGATGACGATACCGTCTGCGTGGGCCACGATGCGTCATGCTCCAATCCGAACGCCTTCCTCCCCTGCATCGCTGCCGTCATTTGGACCCGGTCACGCATGGTTGAGATGCTTAGCGGCCTCTGTCTGCCGGGTGGGGTTGCACATATTGTAAAAGCGCCGTCTTATCGCGGCGCACACCTGCCCGGCTTCCAATCGCTCACGCTAATCGGGCCGCCCCTATCTGTTCGTTGATCAGATATTTCAGTTATTGTTGATTTGATCAGCAGATATTGCTGGTTTCGACGCTTGCAGCTTCAGCCACTCGATCACGTTGTTGGCAGCGCTTCGAATGACGGCGTTCTCCGGGAGAACGATCCAGTAGGCATTTCGAATTACGACTTCAGCGTCGCCGAATGGCCTGATCAAGAGGCCAGCATCAATGTCCCCGCGGACCATGCGATCGCGTGCCAAGGCCACACCCAGCCCCTTTGTTGCCGCCTTTAGCACGAGATCGGTCGAGGTGAACCGGGGCCCGTGGCTTAGATCCAGATCGTTTGGGCCATAGGTTTTTCGCCAGGCTTCCCAGGTCGAACTGGGATCGCGGTCATGGAGGAGACGAAGCACTAGAAGATCCGAAGGATCGGTTGGCTTGCCGGCAGCCTCCCAGAAAGAATGGCTCATGACGGGATACAGAGCATCGTCCATGAATGGCTCCGAGACGAGGCCAGACCAGGGGCCGCGACCGACCCGGAGGCCGAAATCGGCGCCTTGTTCAGATGGATCGGCCCGCCGCTGATCTACGATTATCGACAGCTCGATCCATGGATGGGTCGCCTCCAGATCCGGCAGGCGCGGGAGGAGCCAACAAGAGGCAAATGAGGGTGTGGTTGCGATCATGACCGAATTGCCGCGTTTGGCTTCCCTTACCTCGGCAATAGCGGTCTCCAGCTCACGGAAGCCGGCAAGAGCGGACCGCCCCAAAGCCTCGCCCTGGTCTGTAAATCGAAGGGAGCGACTGCCTTCGGGCACCTCGATTAGCGGGAGGCCGATCCAGCTCTCCAGTTCGCGGACATGGCGGCTGATCGACGAATGGGTGACCTGCAGTAATCGGGCGGCAGGGCGGATGCCGCCCGCCTCATAGATTGCAGCGAAGGCCCTAAGGGCGTTCAAAGGCAAATTTCTCATGGCCTTGAAAATAGACCAAATCGCTCGTGGAAGAGAACGGAAAAGAGACCTAACAGCAGCTACCATCGATCCATTATCCAGTTAGGAGAGCGAATCCATGGGCATGCTAGTTAAGGGCAGGTGGACTAATGACGATCGACAGATCCAGGAAGGCGTTTTCGTCAGGCATGTCAGTGAATGCGGGCAGGATCTCGAACCGGAAATGCTTGGCGCATCGCTCTCTGAACCCGGTCGATATCATCTGATCGCTTCGCGAAGCTGCCCCTGGTCCCATCGGGTCTTGATCATGCATCGGCTAAAGGGCCTCGACGACCACATTCCGGTACAGATCGCCGGTGGCCCGAGGGTGGAAGGCTATGCCGTCGATCAGGGACAAACATGGCCGGTTCCGGGATCCGATGCGCGCATTCGGCATGTGCATCAGCTCTACAGCCTGAGTGCTTCTGCCTATACCGGCCGCGCGACCGTGCCCGTCCTCTGGGATGCTGCGGCGGGGTGCATCATCAGCAATGATTCAGCGAGGATCATGCGTAGCTTCGATGTAGCTCGAGTCCAGAAGGGCTTGGCCGCGTTCACCTTTCTACCAAAGCACCTCTTGGGTGAGATCGATGCTCTCAATGACGACATCGATCGGGGCCTTTCGAACGCCGTCTATCGCGCCGGTCTAGCGGAACGGCAGGCAGCTTATGATGAAGCTGTCATCACCGTTTTCACCATGCTTGACCGGCTGGAACAGCGTCTCGCATGCTGCCGTTACCTTTTCGGTGCCGTGATCACTGAGACCGACTGGCGATTGTTCGCGACGCTCGTACGGTTCGACACAGTCTATGCCACCCACTTCAGATGCACGCGCAAACGCCTCATCGACTACCCGCATCTATGGGGCTACCTGCGCGATCTCTATGGCTTCCGGGGCATTGCAGAGACGGTCGATTTCCCAGCAATTCTCGAAGGATATTATCGGTATGACGGGGCCCATAATCCCTTCGGCATCGTCGCGGCTTTGCCCGATGTCAACTTGCGTGCTCGTCATGACCGGGCAGCGCTCGGACCAGCCAAGCTGACAGGGCGGACAGGCAAGGCGGTAGCCATCGAGCCGACCACACTACAGCCAATCGAGGTTTGAAATCATCATGGAGCAGCTTTTCGCCGTGGCTGGATTTCTGATCGTTGCCGCGATCACGCCCGGACCCAACAATTTCATCGTCCTCACTTCAGCAAGGCATGGTGGCCTGAAAGCAGCCCTTCCGGCGATGCTGGGCGTGATTGGCGGCAGTCTGGTTTTGCTGGTGCTGGTGTGGTTCGGCGCGCAGATCGCTTTCAAGCGCGTGCCGTCTCTGCCGTCCATTCTTGCGATCATGGGGGCCTGTTATGTTGGCAGCCTTGGCGTAGTCCTCATTCAGCAAGCATCCCGTCAGGATGACCACGTCAGTACGGTACAGGCGGTGAAGCTGCCGAAGACCGTCTTGGGCCTGATTATCTTTCAACTCCTCAACCCGAAGGCATGGACCCTGGTGGCAACAGTGACCGCCGCATCGAACAATTCCTTCGGATTTCTCGTTCTCGCTACTCTTCTGGTCCTCATCTGCGGGGTATGTTTGAGCCTCTGGGCGTCTGTCGGCTTAGCGATCGCCGGTCTCTTCCAGGATGAGCGGTCTCGACGATGGTTCGACCGTGCGATGGGCTTGCTTTTGATTATCTCGTCGGCTTTGCTCCTGATTAGGATATGAAGTCGTGGCCTTGGGTCGACTCGTGTTCGTCGATTTTCCTGACACCGAGGAAATCTCCATGTTGCCTGCGGCACTCGGCATGGCGGCTTTCCTTATACAGCTTGACGTGAAGGCGGCGGTAATTGCCATGTCGGCAATTGCGGCAGAGTTGGGCTTGAGCCTGTCAGGCTATGCCCGGGTCATCGACGCCTACTGCCTTCCTTTACCAGCGCATTGTTGGCCTCTGGCGTTCTTACCGAGCGATATGGACGGCGCGGAACGATCCTTAGCAGCTATATGATGGTTGCTACAGCAAAGCATGCAGTTTCTCCGTGGAGCCATTGTTCTGGACCATCAAAAAAAAGCCGGACACAATGGCCCGGCGGAGCTAATCAGGGAGGCTTAACGTCTGGGAGACGTGAGGATCAAAGATCCTCAAACCTTCAAGCATCGCGCCTGAAGGGCAGGACAGACAAAATCTGTTCGACTGCCGCTAACATGTAGTCACAGGGCGGCCTGGTTCCAATTGCTCATTGTGAAATCGAGAGGGATTGTGATCGATTCGACACGTCTTTGATCTTGGCTTCGGTGCAAACATCATGGCTGGCGCACCATCTCCAGAAAGCGAGGAAAACCGGGCCTTTGAACGGTACGGAATTAGGGCGCAAATATCAGCGCCTTCTATGTTGATACGATGAGATTCAGAATACCAAGCCTGGCACCTTGCTCATTGAGCAAGCACGGCAAGACCTGCTTCCTTTGCACCTTCAAGCCGATCACGTTCGACGCTTGCGCGCGCCATCACCCGCAGACCGGAATAGACTGATAGAAGAAGCTGCGCCGATTCAACGACCATCGCGACCGTCCAGTCGGAGCGGGCTTCGGCAATCGCGATCTTGAGTGCGCCTTCAAGCTTGGCATAGCCCCTGGTCACCAGTGCCTGGGTTTCAGGATCAAGGGCCGCGTGGTCAGCCGAGGCGTTGCAGAGAAAGCATCCACGCCTGTCACGCTCGTTCCAGGCAGCCTCAATCGGCGCACTGAGAAAAGTGCGAATGCGCCCAATCGGATCACTGCCGCTTTTTAGGGCATGGGCAGCGGCATCGACGATCAGATGCTCATAGTGTGTCAGCGCCCGAATATACATGTCGTGCTTGCTGCCAAAGGCTTTATACAGACTGCCCTTTTGCAAGCCGGTCTCCGTGATGATGTCGCTGAGACTTGTGCCTTCATAGCCTCTTTCCCAAAACAGCGACATGACCTTGGCGAGGATGTCGGCTTCGTCAAATTCACGCGGACGTCCTGGCGACCCGGTGGTCTTTTTATGTTCACGCACCTGTGATAATCCTATTGTTGACCATTTGGTTCCTATTTGTGTATATGGCTGATGTTAGCGCTGAGCGCCACATTTTTTTCACCAATTGTTGACTGAATGGTTAACAATATAGGAGGTCAAACCGATGTCGACGACCCTTGCCGCAGAAAATACCCAACTCATTGTCCGCAGCTACACTGCCGAGCAAGTCGGTGCCCTTGGCGACAAAATCAGCCGATTCGGCATCGAAGCCCTGCGATTTTCGGGAGCGACCGTACTGGGCTGGATTGGTGCGATGAAATTTACCGCCTATGAGGCGGGCGCCATTCAGGGCCTGGTTCAGTCCAGCCCGTTGATGAGCTGGCTTTACGAATTCTCGTCCGTACAAGGTGTTTCAAACCTGATCGGCACGATTGAAATCGCAACAGCGCTCCTGATCGTGCTGGGTGTGAAATTCCCCAAAGCGGCTCTTGCAGGCGCACTGGCAGCAGCAGCCACCTTCCTGCTGACAATCAGCTTTCTGTTCACTGCCCCCGGCTGGGAGCAGAGCCTTGGCGGTTTCCCGGCGCTGTCTGTCGTGCCCGGACAGTTTATCCTCAAAGACGTCGTGTTGCTGGCGGGTGCGATTTTTCTCTCGGGCAACGCGCTCAAGCGAATTGCCGATCAGACACGCTGAACGAAAGCTGTTCCGGAACCAGTGATGATCGCCCTCGCATCACTGGCGCTTCTCGCTCTGCTGCCAAGCATCCAACGGAGTGTCCAATGTTCCCTGACGTTACGCTCTACACCAAAGCCTACTGCCCTTACTGCATGCAAGCCAAAGCCTTGCTCGGGCAAAAGAGCTAATGACACCAATACACACTCGATGCCGAAGCCATCTTCACCGCAGGTGTTATCGCATGTTTTCGACCAGGCGAAGGAGCAAGTTGATGCTATTGTCACCTAAACAGGACGCACGCCAATGGCGCATCTTCGACATAGGAGCACCATCAGAGCCCGCCAAATTTGCCCGCAGGCCATCATCTAGTGATGAAGAAAGCAATTGCTGCGGATAGTCTGCTGGTACACCGATTGCGCGGACAGAGGCGAAGGCTACCACCTTGACCAAGCGTCCAAACCTAGCCAGCTCAGGCGATTTCTTTGGGGCATTTCGATGTCGGTCTCGGTAATCGCCCTTTTTTGTAGATCCAGGAGATGAAGGAGTTCGCGGGTTTCGTCATCATCGTCGTCGTCGTGTCGTTGATTTTGGTCCGCCCCGGTTCCAGCGTCGGAGGTATCGGGCTTCACCAGTGTAACCCCCAAATCGCGGCCGAGATCCTTGGCAGCGGTGGCGAATTTGGCAGACATGGCGGGATCAAACTCTGCGCAGTCACTGCTCGCCCGCATGAGTTCGTTCATGGTCTGAATAACGGCTTGGTCCAGTGAGGAGCTGTTCATTGTGGCAAATCCAAACTTTTGATAGTTATTTACCTGTAGATAATCTACTAAACATACTGCTTTCGCATCTATTCCATCAATCAATAGGAAAATTTTTTTAGTAAAATTCTCCTTATAAGCGTGTAAATTTTTTAAGCCAGAAAAGACAGTGGTGATATGGTTTTCAAACGAGCTCCGGGCATCATCCTCAACATAGGACGTGGCATCAAAGCCATAGCTAAAGATTATCTACTTAAGATTGAATAATGAAATTTATTAATCGCGCTATGATGCTATGCTCATGTCATTCCCACCATCGAATGAGGCATAGCGTGAAGGTACGGGTTGAGAGAATTCGCCGGGGACGGCGGATTGCCGAGGTTGAGTATGTTCAAACGGAAACCCCACAACGGCGTCGGCCACTTCGGCAAGCCAAGGAAGGCGATCCCGTGCGTGATCCCTGGGAGCGGGATCGGGAGGTTTCGACTAGGCTGCGACTACCCTGGCAGCGGGATAATCAACGGGATCAGTAGCGCCTCCGGCCCTGTGGTCCGGTTCAATCACGAGATTTCCCAGTGAACGAAACGAGCCACTAGGCCGCCTCGACCCGGTAGCCGACCCGTGGGAAATAGACCACGATAGCCCCCAGCTGTTCATCTTGCCGCGAAACGGCGATGGTTTCAGCGTCGAGGTGACAAATCCGGCCGACAACCATCGGATCACCGCCATCTTCGATCGGGCGGATGCTGACCCTCATGCCGGGTGTGAGGGCCTGATAGTCGATGGAATCACCCCTCTTCACCGCTTCGGGCTTATGTGTCCGGGCAATTTCGAGGGCGTCTTCTGCCGAAAGATTCGTTGGCGTCCCGTGGCCGATCGCGGCCATGCGATCCCTCCAGGCTTCAATCGCCGGAAATTCCGATATGAATGCTGTGCCATCCGTCCAGCGACCACACAGGAACCAGACGAGATAGTAGGCCAGCGCATCGGGCAGGCCAGGCTGATCGCCAAGGATATAGGGCCTGCTCGTCGCGAGGCGCTGGTCGATCCAGCCGAATTGGGCGCGTAGCTGAGCGAGCGTATGCGGCAGTTCAGATTGAATGGTCTTGAGATCATGCTCAGGGCCAAAATAGAGCCGGCCGCGATCTGCAGCAAAAGCCGGCGGAAGTTCATCCGGAGCTGAACCCAGAACGACCTTGATCACGAGATCGAGCAGGATGGCATCGGTCCAGCGGCTGACCGCCCACACCATGCCGGCGCTTCCTCCCGGATAGAAAGTCGGCACTGGGTAGCGCCTTTCCAGCTCACGCAAGATACATTGCGTATCGCAATAGACATCTGCACCGATCTGCATCACCGGTGTGCGTCGATAGCCACCGGTTAACGGCATCAGCAAGGGCTTGGGCGGCAGACGTGGAATCTCCACGGAGCGCCACGACAAACCTTTGATGCCTAGTCCGATGCGGACCTTTTCGGCCACCGGCGATTGCCAATAGTGATGCAAGATAATCTCGGTCATGATCCGATCATACGGCTGTTTCAGGGAGGAGCATCATGACTTCGACCGCCGTTGATGACGATCCCTGCCGGGCTGAAGGGATGTTCACGATATATCACCGTCCCGGTTGCCATGGATTGAAGGCTGTTTAGGCTGATCAATTGAGCTATGTTTCCTCTAAGATAGAGCGGCATGGCGAAATCCTGTTGCGATAAGGGCAGGCAACTGGCGGGACCTAATGCACCTTCACCTTGATTGTCTTGGCGGCATGGCTGGTGACATGTTCGTCGCGGCGTTGCTCGATGCTTGGCCCGAGCTGGCCGAGGGAGCCATCGAGGCGGTTCGGATGGCGGGTCTGGACGAGGATGTGCATCTCCGACATATCGCCTTCAATGACGGCATTCTTACCGGCAGCCGCTTTGCCGTCCGCAAGGAGAACGCCGATGCCAAGCCGGCTGGCTATCATGATCACGTTCATTGGCACAGCCTTCGCGACCGACTTGCAAGAGCGCCCTTGCCGCCGGGCGTTGGGGAACGAGCTATCACGATTTTTGCGGACCTGGCCGCAGCGGAGGCCGGAGTGCACGGCGTTCCGGTCGATGAGGCGACCTTCCATGAAGTGGGAGCTTGGGATTCGATCGCCGATATCGTCGCCGCGGCATTTTTGATCGAAGCTCTCGATGCTGAAAACTGGTCCGTCGGCTCCTTGCCTCTTGGCCGTGGCACTGTGCGCTGCGCTCATGGTGAACTGCCGGTGCCCGCGCCTGCCACCATGCGTCTGCTGGAGGGCTTCGATTTTCACGATGACGGCCGCCCGGGCGAGCGGGTCACGCCGACGGGGGCGGCCATCTTGTGCCATCTGCAGCCAGACAGGGGATTGGATCCGGCACCTAGACGCTTGCTGCGCACCGGCTATGGCTTCGGCGTTCGCCGGCTCGAAGGGATGAGCAATGTCCTGCGCGTCTCAGCATTCGAGTCGGTATTAAAAGCGACGGGCGCTGACGACCGTGTCGGTGTTGTCAACTTCGAAATTGATGATCAGACGGCCGAGGATCTGGCCATCGGGCTCGATCATCTCCGCGAGCGCGATGACGTCCTAGATATCTTGCAGACACCGGCTTTCGGGAAGAAAGGCCGTGTTGTCACTACCATCCGCCTCCTGGTTCGGGCCGATGCAATCGAGCCGGTCATCAATGCCTGCTTTCGCGAAACGACAACCCTTGGTATCCGCTGGTCGATCGAAGCAAGGGCAATCCTGGAACGCCGCTCGCTGCAAACGGATGCCGGACCCCGCGTCAAGCTCGCCACCCGGCCGGAAGGCAGCCTGACGGCGAAAGCCGAAAGTGATGATGTCGCAATGCTCTCCAGCCATGATGCAAGACAGCAACGCCGGCAGACGGCGGAGCTTTCGGCACTGAGCCTACGAATACCGGAGCAGCGGAAATGAGCGTCCGGTCAACGCCGCTCGACGCACTGCACGCGAGCCTTGATGATAGCCGCCCTGCTGCCATCGCCCTTTCCGGTGGTGTCGACAGCATGACGCTTGCCTTTATTGCTCATCGCAGGGTCGGGGCTGATGTCGCCATGTTTCATGCGGTATCGCCCGCTGTGCCGAGCAGCGCGACGGCACGCGTCAAGGCCTATGCAGCGGCCGAAGGCTGGGCTTTGACCGTCCTTGATGCCGGCGAATTCGCGGATGAGCGCTACATGGCCAATCCGTCCAATCGCTGTTTTTTTTGCAAGTCCAATCTCTACGGCACGCTCGCTTCGGCAACCGATCGCCAGCTCCTTTCCGGGACCAATCTCAATGACCTCGGTGATTGGCGCCCGGACTGAAGGCTGCCGAGGCCCAGGGTGTGCGCCATCCCTTCGTCGAAGCCTCCATCGACAAAGCAAGCGTCCGCCGCCTGGCCGCTCACTTCCAGCTCGACGATCTCGCCGAATTGCCGTCGGCGCCATGCCTGTCCAGCCGGGTCGAGACCGGACTTCGGATTGATCCTGTCCTGTTGCCGGTGATCGATCGGATCGAAACGCATCTTCGCGAAAGTCTGGCGCCGAAGACGGTGCGCTGCCGTATCCGAAAAGAGGGCATCGTCGTCGAACTGGACGAATCCACCTTGACGTCGTTGGGAAGGTTGAAGCGACAGCAGCTTATCGGTGACATTGAAGCGCTCTTGAGCGACCGCCCCTCCAAGCCAATCAACTTCGCACCCTACCGTCAGGGCAACGCATTCTTACGCGATCAAGGCAGTGAGGTCCTCTGACAGGCCGAAGGGCGCACCCGTCTACATGGCTGGACTACCTATCCTGAAGACGTCGACCATCTCCATGCCCTGCCCAATACAGCGCCAAAAGTCTCGGAACCTAGTTCAGAGCGTGATGAAGGCGCCTTCATCACGATAGGTCAACCGAGACATATGACGACAACGACGCCTACCATCGTGAGCAGGTTCGGGCATGTACCTTGCCGGGCGACCACAATCGTCAGCGGCAACGGTATGAGTGATAGGAATGCGTCAGAATACTAGGCCATATATTGGCCGCCATTCGCAGACAGCGTCGACCCCGTAATAAACCCGGCCCCGTCACCCGCCAGGAATGTCACGCAGCGCGCTATCTCCTCCGGCTCGCCCAACCGGCCGACGGGAATCAGAGGCAGGATTTTTTTATTCAGGACATCTTCCGGCACCGCGCGCACCATCTCTGTACCGATGTAACCGGGAGCAACAGCGTTCACCGTAATTCCCTTGGCGGCATTTTCCTGGGCGACCGCTTTGGTAAAGCCTATCAAACCCGCTTTGGCCGTCGAATAATTCGCCTGGCCGAATTGACCCTTTTGACCGTTGATCGAGCTGATCGAGATGATTCTCCCGAATCCACGTTCACGCATGCCCTCGATCACATTACGGGTCATGTTGAATAGCGAGTCGAGATTGGTGGATATCACGGACTGCCATTGCTCGACTTTCATACGATGCAAGGTTGCGTCCCTGGTGATCCCCGCATTGTTCACCAAGACATCGATGGGGCCGAGGTCCTTTTCGACAGCTTCAACGCCTTGCCGACATGCGTCGAAATCCCCAACATCCCATTTATAGGCTGGGATCCCGGTCTCATCGGTGAATGCTTTGGCGGCCTCGTCATTGCCGGCATAGCTGGCTGCAACATTATAGCCGGCCTCTTTGAGGCCGACGGAGATCGCTTCGCCAATACCGCGGGTGCCGCCCGTAACCAAGGCAATCCGTGTCATGAAATTTTCTCCTTTTTCCGTCAGTTTGGCGAAACATCATCCATGCCACGCCACCACAAGCCGCCCGCGCCCGATTTACATTGTGCCAAGGAATGACAGGATGCCTTCAAGAGACATCCTATCTGATCCCAGTCTCGAAAGACCCGATCACGCGTGACGCAATGATCTAATCACGCGCGACACATAGGGCAATTCCCATGCCGCCACCGATGCAGAGTGTCGCCAATCCCTTCTTGGCATCGCGCTTGATCATCTCGTGCAGCAAAGTCACGAACACACGCGTGCCGGAGGCGCCGACCGGATGACCAAGCGCAATGGCACCGCCATTGACATTGACCTTGTCAGTGTCCCAGCCGAGATCCTTGTTCACGGCGCAGGCTTGCGCGGCAAAGGCCTCATTGGCTTCAATAAGATCGAGATCACCGGCCTGCCAGCCGGCAAGCTCGAGGGCACGTCGGGAAGCAGGGATGGGACCACTGCCCATAATTGCCGGATCGACGCCCGCCTGCGCCCAGGACACGACCCTGGCCAGCGGCTCGATGCCACGCTTTTGCGCTTCATCCGCCGTCATCATGACGACAGCGGCAGCCCCGTCGTTGATGCCCGATGCGTTACCCGCGGTGACCGTGCCGTCCTTGGCAAAAGCGGGGCGCAATTTTGCCATGCCTTCCAAGGTTGCGCCAAATCTCGGAAACTCGTCAGTGTCGATCACCTTTTCCTCGCGCCGGCTCTTCACCGTGACGGGGACGATCTCATCCTTGAACCGCCCTGATGTGATCGCTACCTCCGCCTTATTTTGCGACTTGGTCGCGAAAGCATCCTGCTCATCCCGGGTGATCTGCCATTTTTCAGCGACGTTCTCGGCCGTATTGCCCATGTGATAGCCGTTGAAGGCATCCCAAAGGCCATCTTTGATCATGGTATCGACGAGTTCACTTGAGCCCATTTTGACACCGCCGCGCAGATAGGTGCAGTGAGGGGCCTGGCTCATGCTCTCCTGGCCGCCGGCCACCACGATCTGACTGTCGCCATTCTTGATCGCCTGATAGCCCAATGCGACGGTTCGAAGACCTGAGCCGCAAAGCTGATTGACGCCCCAAGCCGGCACCTCGATCGGAACGCCAGCATTGATCGATGCCTGGCGCGCCGGATTTTGCCCCTGACCTGCGCTCAGGATTTGGCCCATGATCACCTCGGAAACATCGGAAGCATCGACCCCTGACCGCTCCAAGGCGCCTAGAATGGCGACCTTGCCAAGATCATGGGCAGGCACCGTCGAGAGACCACCATTGAAAGCACCGATCGCCGTTCTCGCAGCGCTCGCTATTACGATTTCAGACATATGCAACTCCCCAACATGGCGACCCTGGCCTGTTTCATCCATTCCCGACGCGAACCCGAGTCCCAATGACGATAAATGCCAGGAAGATCATCGATCACGGCTGATCCGCAGGACCGCGCAGAACCCGAAAATAAGAATAATAACTGAACCAAGCTTTAACCATCATTTTTTTGCGTTGCAGCAATCCGCTGTAGCCAGGTCAGCAGCGGCTGCCAGAGCTCGTTCTTTGCATGGCGGCCGGCAACCATGCCGATATGGCCGCTTCGGGGGCGGATGATCTCGGCGCAGGGCAGGTCGGCGGCCAGGGCAAGCGCGGAACCGGCTGGAACGATGCGGTCATGAAAGGGAATCGCAAGCAAGCTCGGCAAATTCAGCTTGTCCGGCTGAATACGCTCACCCGCCACCTTCCAAGTGCCGGATGCAGTGCTGTTGCTGCCATACCAGTCGATGAGACACTTGGCCGCAAGATCAGAACCGAGGGGCACGCCATCATTTAGCCAGTCTTCGATCGCGACAAACCACAAGGCCTCTTTCGAGGACGGTTCCATTCTCGCAAAACCAGCAAATTTCCTAGGTACGGCCAGGGGATCGATGGCTGCGAACAGGGTCTGCAGCAAGTCGATAGATGCGCTGCCGACCAAACCGGCATGAAAAGCGAGAGCCTGGCTGCTCCATGGGATAGAACCAACTGCCGATCCATGCTCCTTGAAATCCCAAGGAGGAGCAAGGAGCGCCAGCCCCGCGCAATCGGCTGGCCGCCTACATGCCAGCGCCGTCGCCAGCGTTCCTCCCATGCAATAGCCGAGAACCAGGGGGCGGCAGCCCGTCTCGTCAAGAGCCCAACCGAAGGCTGCCTCCAACCGTCCTTGAACATAGTCGTCGAGAGAAAGGCGCCGGTCCAGGGAATCCGGTTCGCCCCAGTCCAGCAATAGCGGGCGAAGGCCGCCCTCGCTTAGAAAGGAGAGCAGGCTGGCATCGGGC
This sequence comes from Geminicoccaceae bacterium, assembly GCA_965204405.1. Classification (GTDB taxonomy): domain Bacteria; phylum Pseudomonadota; class Alphaproteobacteria; order Geminicoccales; family Geminicoccaceae; genus JANQPX01. The sequence goes on along the minus strand of CBDBEN010000003.1, from coordinate 720,601 downwards.
ATGAGATCAAGCACGTAGGCGCGATTGATCAACGAAGGCACCACGAGAAGCGGCCAGCCGGCGCCAGGACCATAGTCCCGAAGCTGTGTGTTCCCGATCCGCAAAACCGACGGCCTGGATGGCATCACACGCCGATAGGGATGATGCCGATAGGCTTTTACGCCCTGAAAAAAATCGGCAAGGCGCCCCGCTTCACCGGCCCGCCAAGCCCACTCCGCCTGTGCGACATGAAGCGCCAGCGGCCTCGGCCCAAGCCGCGGCCGTTTCGCAGGCATGGACAATGAAATCTGACCCACCATGGCCCCATCTGCACGAAGGCATGCACCTTAATCAAGGGGCTGTCACGATGCGCACGCCATTGGAGCACCCCATCTCTAACAAATGCCAAGCCATCGAGGCAGGTTTCTGCTGCACTACCCCTTCTTTGTGAAGATCCAGCGAGGTGACTTTGCAAGGCCAATGGTATCGGCCCTTGCGGCGGTAGAGAGAACGACTTTGCCATCGAGATGGTCGGCTGGCTTGACCCTGCCACGATCGAGATAGAGGCGGCCCTTGTCGTTAAGACTGAGATAACGGCCGAAGCGTTTGTACGCGGCCAGGCAGCAGGCGGCTTTGAGCGTTTTGATCACCTCGACCCGACGCCGTTTCCTCCGACCGGCTTCATCCTCGTTCAGCGCCGCCGGCATTCACCACCCCCGAGGATGCCATCCGTGGCGCGTTGGATCGGTGCGGCCAGGACGAAGCGACCTGTCCAATCACATTCCGCGAATGCCGTCCATGATCTTGGTGACCGTGGCGACGTCGGACATGCTTCAGGGGAAGATCCGCGACCGAACCAGCACGCCTTCAGTTGTGACCAAAAGGGAGCGCGCTTTCGAAGGGGCTCGGAGGTAAGCCCCCGCAATTCATGAGCGGCCGATCCAACTGCTGCGCCGTCATGGCAAAAAGACAGCTTCATGCATGCATTTCAGCTTCTTCTCCTGCCCGTCCTTTGGGACCACCCCACCAAGTCTTTCGCCAACACCCGCTTTTACTCATATACAAACCTCCACCATGTCAAAGCCTTCATGGACCTACAGACCAAAAATAAAGCCCAAATGCGCCTAAAGACCGCTAGAGCCTTTCCTGGTCAGGTTTACGCATAGCCGGCATGCTTGAAGTAGTTTGCACACTCGGTTTTGGAGAAGGCGTCGAGCGCTTTGCCGATCTGTTTCTGCAGGCCTTTGATGGTGCGCTCTCCGGCGCTTCGGATCAGGGTTTTGAGTTTTGCGAACGCGTTTTCGATCGGATTGAGATCCGGTGAGTAGGGCGGCAGATAGCAGAGCTGGGTGCCGGCTCTCTCGAGAATGTGGCGGACGCCGGCCACCTTGTGGGCAGGCAAATTGTCCATGACCACGATATCACCGTGTTTCAGCGTCGGCGCCAGGCAGTGCCGAAGATAGGTGAGGAACGCCGCGCCATCCATAGGACCATCGATTACCCAAGGCGCATCAATCCGATCGACCCGCAGCGCAGCGATGAAGGTGAGCGTTTTCCAGTGTCCATGAGGAACCGGGCTGACCAGCCGCTCGCCGATCGGACAGCGACCATAAAGCCTCGTCATCTTCGTGGTGAAGCCGGTTTCATCGAGAAACACCAGCTGATCCGGGTCGATCCACGGCTGAACGCGTCGCCAGGCCTCACGCCGTCTCCTGACGTCCGGACGATTCTGTTCCGCGGCGTGCGCGGTCTTTTTTTAAACGGATGCGGTTGCGCCACAAAAAGGTGTGAAGGCAGCTCTTGCTGACATGGATGCCGTCTGCCGCCAAGCGTTCGCCAATCTGCTTGAGCGTCAGATCCGGTTCGTCGGCCACCAGCCGCAGAAGACGATCTTTGTGCGGCAAAAGCTTGGCCGGCGGATGACCATGCATCGGCTTCGCCTCGACGCTGCCGGTCTCGCGCTTGCGCTGCACCCATTTGACCGCCGTCGAGGCACTCACCTGAAGCCGACGGGCTGCGGCTCGGGCCGAGCTGCCCGCTTCGACAGCATCGATCAGGCGTTCGCGTAAATCTAACGAGTAAGCTCGCGGCATGATCCCTCCCAACTCTGTTTGCTGGAAGAGAAACACATCAGGCCTGAACGTAACATCTTGATAGACAGGGATGATTCAATCTGTCGCGGAAGTGCTCTAGGTCGTGGTGACAAATCATCTGAGCCAGATTGCGATGGGGCGATTTGACGAAGCCCATGAAGTTCATGAGGAGTTCGTCGTAGCGGGTGGCGACGCGCCGAAACTGTTTGAGCTTCTTGAAAAAACGTTCGATGACGTTGCGCTCTTTGCAGAGCGCCTTGTCGTGGGCGTGCTAGTGCTTTCGATGGCGTCATGGTGGGATGACCGGTTCGGCGCCGACATCCAGGATGGCGTCCATCAAGCGATCTGCGTCAGGGCCCTGTCTGCCAAAACCGCGCCCGGCTTGATGCTTTTGAAGAGATCGAGCACTTTGGCCATATCGTTTTCCTGACCAGGACTGGCTAAAAGGCGACAGGGGCCGCCTTGAACATTTTTCATTTAGGTAGAGCCATATTCGCAGTTTCTGAGGTAGCTCTCGAATTCGTCAGCGTCACATTGTTCGAGGGCTACGCAAATGGCGTTTCGGTGCGCGTCTTTGGTTCTCGCTGCGACCTTGCGCAGGATGGCTTTGATCTTGGCGAAGACCTGTTCGATCAGATTGAGATCGGGACTGTATGCCGGCAGGTAGAGAACCGACACGCCAATACTTTCGATCGCCTGACGGACGCCGGCGACCTTATGTGCTGACAGATCGTCCATGACCACGACGTCCCCCGGTCTGAGGACTGGCGCAAGGAATTGCTCGGCATGGCGCGGAAGGCAGCGCCGGCCATCGGCCCGTCGAATACCAGCGGTGCCGTGATCCCGCTCGTTTCGAAAGGTGGTAACGAAGGTTGTCGTGCGCCAATGGCCGTACGGCGCCTTGGCGACCAAACGCCGATGCGAAGGGCAGCGGCCATAGCGTCTGGTCATGTTGGTAGCGGTTGCAGTCTCGTCGATGAACACGAAGCGCTCGAGATCCATAAAGCGCTTCCAGGCGCGCCAGCGACGTCGCTTCGTGGTGACGTTCGGTCGGTTCTGCTCGGCCGCTCTCAACGGCTTTTTTTAAGCCTGAGCCCAACCCGGTGCAGCATGCGATGAATGGTCGAGAGCCCAGCCGTCACATCAAAACAGCGCTCCAACTTGGCGTGGATCTCAGCAAGCGTGATGTCGGGATCGTTTTCGACCATGTTCCAGCATGGGGCTCGAGCAGGCGTGGTCGGCGTCCGCCAGATGGCTCCGGCTCCACACTGCTTGACCTGTCCCCTTCAAACCGCTGCATAAGCTTGATCGTCGCAGGCGGGCTCATCGAAAACCGACGCGCCGCCTGTTTGACCGAACTGCCATTCTCGACGGCCTAAACAAGCCGCTCTCTCAAATCCAACGATAAGGGTGCCGGCATCGCCCCTACTCCACTGTTTCAACCGGTATTGTCGAATCATAGGCATCGATTCCCGGCCGCATGCTGATGGATGCGGATGACCGTGCTGTCGAGCCTCAGCTAATCGAGACCGGCCTCTTGACCGAGTTCATCGAGCAAACGGTCGATCAGGCCGCGCTCCAGCCATCGATAATACCGCCGATTGACCGTCTGAAAGGCACCGAAATTGGCCGGCAGATCTTTTCATCGTGCTCCGGAGTAAGCCATCCAAAGCAGCGCATTGATGAAACGCCGATTGTCGGTTCGCGCCCACGCTTGCCCTCGCTGCCGCCAGGAATCAGCAACGAAACCCACTCCCACTGGTCATCGCGCAGCTCATCTCGATCCATGATCATCCCCCCCAAATATATTTTGGGATCATCTTCTTGGGGCAAGCACATCAGCCAAGAGACGAATTGTCACCACAGCCTAATGAAAACTGATCATCAAGGGCTGAGGCATGCCCGGTAACGTCCTAGGTTATTCTAGACTCTTCGTGCGTGATGCTCTGCGTCTATAACCGCCTGCGGCTTGTAGCCTGAGCCAGCTACGTCACAATTGTGCCTGCAGATCACCATCGACCTCTTAGCGGATCTGACAGCGGCCCCTCCAGATCCGGTGCCATCTGCACTTCCAATAATCTTCAGAGGATGCATCCTGGCTTTCGCGTGCCCATATCGGTTGCTGACCGCTTTGCTTTTCCATGATCGGGTTTCGAACCTTCGTCTTCGAGACGAACCGCTTTAGCATTTAGGTCAAAGGCTAGGATGCCGAGTTTACAATCACCGCTATTACATCGTTTGGTCGACCAGGTTTCGCTATAATGTCCTGTGAGGCGAGCTTCCAGCGCTGGGTTCGGGAGATCATTCGCCAGACCTGCGCTGAGTTCATCATAGAGATAATCAATCAAGAGCGTTTTGTCTAAAGACCACATCCGCAAAGGCCGAGTTGGGAGTAGGATAAGGTATTTTCTGGATGGCCTGATACAAGAACGTTTCGATGGGGCTTGTCCCTGTCGACTGTGGACCATCGAGGATGATCAAGTCGCAGCGGTGATCGAGTCATGCTAATGACCAAACTAAAGGATGTGACCTATTGGTTGATCCGTAGATAACCAAGGAGGCTGGGCTTTCTCAGACGACGATCCAGCTGTTCTGGACCAGCCCCATTGCATCGAACCACTCAATCTATCCAGCAATCCTCGCTCGGCGGCAAGATTCGGGACGTACCTTTCACCGCCTGATCGGGACATACTCTAGACATCAGCTGCTTCGGATTTCCGATGTTTGCATTTGACATCACAGCGATCTATGGCCTGCATGAGTTTGGCGTACTGCACCGGTTTCGAAACGTAATCATCCATCCCGGCTGACAGAAAACGCTCACGATCGCCGGCCATCGCTTCTGCGGTCAGCGCAATGATCGGGATATTGGCTCTGTCGTTCGGCAGACGACGGATGCAATCTGTAGTCTCAAAACCGCTCATATCCGGCATCCGACCATCCATCAGTATGAGATCGAAAGGCCGCCCCTCAAGTAACCTCAGAACAGAAGCGCCATCGTTGGCAATAGTGACTTCATGACCGGCTTCCTCCAGCATGTCTTCGATCAACATGGCCATATCCGGATCATCTTCGGCAACGAGAATATCACGACATGACGCGCTCTTCGCCGGCGAGTCCATTAGCGTTGCTGGAGTGGCACTGGTTAGAACTGCCGGCTTGTCGACGGGCTGCATAGCGAGATCGACCTGCATCCAGAACGTCGCTCCCTCTCCTTGTACGCTTTCGACCCCGACATCTCCACCCATCATGCGGGCGAGCTTTTTACAAATGGCCAGGCCAAGACCGGTGCCACCAAACTTGCTCCAAGTCATGCGGTCTCCCTGTTCGAAAGGAGAAAAAACACGCTTGAGGGCATCAGGTGCAATACCCACCCCGGTATCCTTGATCTCGAATCGAACCATTGTGGCATTGGACGGCCCGGGCTGGCTAGTGGCCAGAAGCGCGACGCCACCTTGCTCAGTGAACTTGACCGCGTTGCCGAGAAAATTCGAAAGAATTTGGCGAATTCGCAAAGGATCGCCGATGACCTGATGATTGTTTCCCAATCGGTCCAGCATATCGAACCAGAGGCCTTTGCTTTGTGCTTTCGGTTCGAAAAGGGCGTGAATATCGACAACTAACTGGCGAAGATCGAAGGGCGATGTGTTCAATTCCAGCTTTTCGGCCTCAATCTTCGATAAATCGAGAATCTGATCGAGCAGAGCCAGCAGCGTCTCACCGGAACGCTGGATGATTTCAATGCGGCGACGGTGGCGTGTGTTCAGGTCGTCGGCGGTCAACAACAGATCCGCCATACCGAGCACACCGTTCATCGGCGTACGGATTTCGTGGCTCATGGCCGCCAGAAAGGCAGACTTCGCCTCGTTGGCCCGCTCTGCATTTTTCCGCTCCATGCGGAGCTCGAGCTCATCAACCACCAATGAGGCAAGCTCTTGAAGTCTGCTGGCTTCGGCATCGGAAAAGCCTGGCCTAGGCTTGACATCGGCAACACACAGAGAACCTACGCGTTGCCCGGTCGGTGTTATCAGAGGGGCGCCGGCATAGAAGCGCACACGAGGATCTGCTGCAACCATCGGATGATCATGAAAGCGCTCGCTATTTTCGGCGTTTCGCAGCACCAGTGGAGTCTCTTTTTCAATGACATGAGAACATATGCCGGCTGCGCGCGGGCATTCGTCAAGGTCCAGGCCGACAATGGACTTGAACCAAAGGCGATCGTCGACTGGAAATGAAATTGCCGAGACGGGCACATCGAAAAACTCGGAGGCCAGCTTGGTGACCCGCTCGAAGGCAACTTCAGGCGCACTATCCAGGATCTCATAGCGATTGAGTACGTGGATCCGCTCGAACTCTTCTTGCCCGCCGACATCATACATAAACGGTCATCCAATTGGTGATGGCTCTCCCTCAGTGTTATCATTCAAAAAAGTTAAACACTCATTAAGGGACCATCGATCATGTCGGCGACTCACTTTCCCCTTTACTCAAGGCAGCTACTCAGCCGTCGACGCCTGATGATCGCGGGTGGACTGCTGGCCCAAAGCCCCTTTTTCATCAACCGCCAACCGGAAGCTCAAACGACAGAAGCGTCGAAAATGCTCTCGGAGGTGGCATCAGGAGCATTTGTCCAACAAGGCGCACATCAGCTAATGTTGCCGATTAATCTTGGTCACATTGCCAATGTCGGCTGTGTCATCGGCAATGATGCGGTGGCAGTGATCGACAGCGGCGGCTCCGCTCTACATGGAAAACAGCTCAGACAAGCGATCCGGACAGTGACGGACCGACCGATTCGCTACGTGATCGCGACTCATGTCCATCCTGATCACTTGTTTGGGCATGCGGCATTCCTGGGTGATGAGCCGATCTTTGTTGGCCATCGAAAGCTACCGAGTGCGCTCGAAGCTAGGGGAGGTTTCTATCTGAACAATTTGAGGGATGAGTTCGGCGATCTTGCAGCCGGTACCGAAGTGGTCATGCCCGACCTTCTTGTCGACGATGAAGCAACCCTCGATCTCGGTAATCGGACACTGGCGCTGAAGGCATATCCCACAGCCCACACCGACAACGACATGACCGTCCTCGATCAAAACAGCGGCCTCCTTTGGGCCGGCGATCTTTTGTTCATGGAGCGCTGTCCGGTGCTCGACGGCAGCTTGCTCGGCTGGCTAGACGTCCTGGAAGGCCTGCCGACGATCGGGGCCAAGACCGTCGTGCCCGGTCATGGTCCCGTCACGGCGACGTTTCCGGATGCGCTCGCGGCCGAAGTCCGCTATCTGACTCGTCTTCGGGATGATCTTCGTCGTTTCCTGGATGAGGGGGGGCTGCTGGAGGACGCCGTCGCTTCCCTGGCCTTCGAGGATGAGCGGGATCAATGGCAGCTGTTTGAGCACTATCATGGCCGCAATGTCAGCGCGGCCTATGCCGAACTCGAGTGGGAATAACGGCAGTTTTGCTCGATTTCTGCTCAAATGATGTTACGTTGACTATACTGAAATGGACCATGTTCGAAGAGAGGCGTGCTTATGGCTGCAGGCTCCACGTTTTCGCTAAAGCCGTTGCAGATCAGTGTAACTGCACTGCTGTCCGCATTGGTTTTTATAGCGCTGCCCGCGCTGGCTGCAGATGACGATGATCCGTGGCAGGACATCCGGGCTTATCTCTTTGAAGACCGGGAAATCCTAGATGGCACTGGTGTTATCCGTCTCGATGCGCCAGACAGGGCTCAGGATGCGGCAATCGTGCCGGTCAAGATCAATGCTGAGATTCCGCAAACTCAGGAACATTACATCAGGAGAATTCATCTTCTGATCGACAAAAACCCATCCCCTGTAGCCGGCATCTTTCATCTGACGCCTGAGAGTGGGATCGCGACCATCGCCACCCGTATACGGGTGAACGAATATACCAACATTCGTGCCATTGCCGAGACGAATGACGGCAAACTCTTTATGGCCAAGCGCTTTGTGAAGGCGTCAGGCGGCTGCTCGGCGCCTGCCCTGAAAGACCATGAGGCAGCCATGGCACGGCTTGGCAAGATGAAGCTCAAGACGATTAATCCCTTTACGCCGGGCAAACCCAACCAGATTCAACTGATGATCAGTCACCCCAACTACTCGGGACTGCAGATGGATCCGGTCAGTCGCAATTGGATTCCACCCCATTTCGTCGAGCAGATCGATGTTCGCTTTGATGATCGCACCATCATGTCGATCGAAGGGGACATTTCTTTAAGCGAAAACCCGTCTATTCGGTTCTCTTTCGTTCCAAATCAGCCAGGCGAAATTGACGTCCGAGCCCAAGATACTGACGGGGCTATTTTCGCCAAAAGCTGGCCGATCGGAAGATCTCCCGGCGCTTAGAGCCCCTTGGGAAAGTTCTAAATCGAATTCTGCGTTTTGGCACGAGACTGCAAAGAGGCAGGAGCTTGAGTGATCGGAGATATCGCGGCGGTCAGCAAGTGGTTATCAACACCAAATTCAACCCAGGGTAAATTTTCTCTAGATTTTTTAGACTTCCCTAGATTATGCTTCCGGATGGAAACTGACCTTCTTCGACCGGAGCTAGTATGTCGATTCGTCCGGAACTCGCCGAAAACGCTATTCCCAGGCTGCCGCAAGGCGTCGAGTTGCGTTTCGATCCCGTGGAAAGGACATGGACGGTGTCCGTGCCAGCACGAGTGGTCATGCCGGATGATATAGCGATCGAGATTCTAAAACGGTGCGACGGCCGAACTTCGGTATCGGCCATTGTCGATGAATTGGCTCAGGCATTCTCGGCCAATCCCGAGCAGCTTACAGCCGATGTTGATGCTATGCTGCAGGACCTTGCCGAGCAGGGTATGGTTGAAGTAGAGGTCGAAATCTGACGCGTTCCTCTGCCAAATGATATCAGTAATTTTCCAGTATTGGCATAACGAGGCCCGCGCCTCCCAAGAGACGCAGGCTCTCATCAGGGCACGCACCCAAAGTCAAATCGGTGCAACCTGCACCTAGGCTATGTGGGCGCCAGTAGTTTCGACGTAGACCGCATAGAGCGACTGGCTTGCGGCCATGAACAATCGATTACGCTTGGTACCGCCGAAGCAGATATTGCCGCAAATCTCAGGTGTGCGGATCTGACCGATCTTGTCGCCGTTCGGTGCCATGATGTGGACGCCGTCATAGCCGTCACCGACCCAGCCGGCTCCCGCCCAGAGATTGCCGTCCTCGTCGCAGCGAAGACCATCATAAGCACCGACCTTGCCATCCAGCTCGGTGTTGCAGAATTCACGGCCGTTTTTCAGCTTTGCCCCATCAACGTCATAGACCCAGACCTTATGGACCGCGCCTTCAGCACTGTAGTGCGAAGCGCCGGTATCAGCGATGAAGACCTTGGTGTAGTCGTGGCTGAAACACATGCCATTCGGTTTGAACGGCTCATCGGTTACCATACTAAGCTCGCCGCTCCGGCCATCGATCCGATAGACTGCCTCCTTGCGGAATGGACGGGGATCCGTGTTGTGGCGCTTGCCCTCGTAGTTCATCAAACCGCCATACCCCGGATCGGTGAACCAGATCGAACCGTCGTCCGGGTGTACCATACCGTCATTGCAGGCATTGAACTGCTCGCCGTTGAAGCTATCGGCAAGGACCGTGACGGTCCCGTCCCATTCATAACGGATCACCTGGGCAGGGTGGTGACAAAAGCTGATCTGCCGACCTTGATAATCGAAGGTGTTGCCGTTGGAATGGTTTGAAGGGTAGCGATGTTGCCTTGCGACATGATCGTCTTCTTCGAGATAGCGAAGGTTTTCGCTACGTGGAATATCGCTCCACACGAGATAGCGACCGACGCCGCTCCAGGCACAACCTTCAGCCCAGAGCGTACCAGTGTAAAGGCGCTGGATCGGGGTATTGCCAAGCTTGTATTTGAAACGCGGGTCGAGGACGACAATGTCTGGGTCGGGATAGCGCACAATCTCGCCATTGCCGAAGTTTCGAGCGAAGGCTTCCGGTGCCATCGCGGTGGTTGCGGCTATTGCCGAGGCTGCCGCGAGGAAGCCACGGCGATTGACGCCATCATCCTTCCTTCCCGTTGTTGATGCCGGACCAGCAAGGTCAACGAATTTATGTTCCTGAACTCGACGCATGGTAGCAAGCCTCCCTTTAAATCGAGGATCCGGCTGGTCGATGGCCGGCCCTCAAAACGTCATTGATTTGCTATTATCGAGGAATCATACCCCAACCGGGCCATGTCGATAAGTATCTGGGTACAATCTCGTCGAGAATGTCTTCACCGATAGCGGGATCCACAAGGAACAAGCAGGCTGCCATCGCAGGAAAAATGCGGCCTCTTCCCCCCAGCGTATCATAGAACATATCAAGGACCTTGCTATTCGACACCAAAAGCGCGCCTAATAAGATCCTTGCTAACTCTTTGTTTACCTTACCCTGCTTTAACGTTGATCTAAGTGATTCTTATTTTTTGTTCAGCAGGATTGAGCATACTGAATGACGGAGGTGAGAATGCAGGTCATCAGCCCTCATGGCATGGTCGAACGTTTGAACGATCACCGCAAACGTCCGGAACGACTGGAGCGATACGGCCGCCGAAAAGAAGGGGCTCCTCGTAACACCAAGACAGTCAAGACGGCTGCCGACCAAGATCGGCGTGCCCATCCGAGAGACATCGTCGATCCGCTACGCGGCCGGCTGTTTGATCTGACGACATAGGGCGCATACGAAGCCGTTCGATTGAGATCCAGGAAAGCTGGAAATGAACGATAAACCTGCTGCCTTTCTTGGTATTCAGTAATTCGATCGTACCATTTTCGGCCTCGATCGAAGAGATAGCTCACATCGATGTGGTGGTGCCGGGCATCTGGCAGAATACCGCAACGGACCATCATCGAGATCAGCTGAAACGAGCCCCCAAGATTGTCGACATCGAAACCGCCCCGCGCAGGCAGTTTTCCGGCGTTTACAGATGGCAAAGGAAGGCCGAGAGCTTCGATCCGCTTGTCGAGATCGGTCCACCATACGATCCAAGAAACTGGCTTGGTCATTACACCGTCACATTGCTGGATTCAAAAATATCGTCAGGATTGTGTTTTTGTCGGTAATTATATATTTTCAGGATAGAAATCTCTACCAATTCGTGATCAAACATAAGCCATGATCACGACGATGCCATTGTCCGAGCCACATCACGTCGTCGAGGGGCGGCGGATTGGTTTATCCTTGTCCGGCGGCGGTTTTCGCGCCTCGTTGTTCCATATCGGGGTGCTGGCGCGTCTGGCAGAGCTCGATCTGCTCCGCCAGGTCGACGTTCTTTCCTGTGTTTCCGGCGGATCGATTATCGGTGCGCTTTATTATCTCTTTCTCAAGCGTGAACTCGACGCTCACGGCGAAGTTGATACGCCGCGCCTCACCGAAATTGTCGGCGAGATGGAGCGTCATTTTCTTTCGGTGGTACAGAAGAACCTGCGTTGGCGTGTCTTTTCCAACTTGGCAAGCAATATCCGCCTAAGCCGCGCTGACTATTCGCGCACCGATCGCTTCGGCGATATGCTGGACCAGCTGCTTTACCGGCCGGTCTTCGGGGGTGATCAGGGACGTCCTGTCGAAATGCGAACACTGGCTATTCATCCTCGAGGCCATCGGGATTTCAATCCAGTCACCGACAATGGGATGCGTCATTGCAAGGTGCCGATGCTGATGATCAACGCCACCACCCTCAATACCGGACACAATTGGCGCTTCGGCATCGATCGCATGGGCGAGCCTCCCCGGTCGGCAGCGATTCGCGAAGTGGATAAAAACTGGCATCTTTGCCAGAGCCGCTACAATGACTTAAACCATGACTATGCCAACATGCCACTTGGTCAGGCAGTGGCAGCGTCGGCGGCCGTTCCCGGCGCATTCGAGCCTTTTCCGCTGAGCCGCCTCTATCCGCATGCCGAACGACCAGACCGCAATCTTCGTGCCGAACTCGTCGATGGCGGCGTTTATGACAATCTTGGCATTGACGTGCTGCGCGAGCGGGGATGTACGCACTTCTTGGTCAGTGACGCTTCTGGCCAATTGTCGGATCTTGCGGAGCCGGATGTCCGTATTACCTCGACCATCAGGCGCAGCAGCGACATTCTCATGGATCGGGTCCGAGAGTTGCAGCTGGCGCGTTTGCAGGAGCGGCATCCCGGGAATGTAGTGCTGATGCATATGATGCGGGAAATGGAAACCCCGGAATTCAAGCCGATCGGCCCCGCTGATCGTGGGCACATAATTCACGACCGCGCCGATACAGATGTTACCAGCTATGGCGTCGAACGCCGTGTGCAGAAGCTACTCGCGCACATGCGCACCGACCTCGATGCGTTCAGTGATACCGAAGCTTTCGCGCTCATGGCCGATGGCTATCTCATGACCAGACGTGCTTTTCAAGAACTCGAGAAGAAGCAGAAGACCTGGACCAACGGAGTGGAGCACCCGTACGAAAGCTGGCGCTTTGCAGCGCTCTTTGGGGAGCTTCTGCAGCCTTCGCAAGGCATATTGAAGCGCCTGGATGTTGCACGCTATCGGTTCTTTAAAGGCCAAAGGCTGGTGCGGAGGCTGCGATTCGAAACCGGCCTTCTGGCCTTTTTTTGCTTGCTTGGCTTCTTTGGTCTTGTGGTAGCGTTGATGTCGGAGAGGTTCGGGCTCGATCTTGCCACCGTCGCCAAAATCGAACTCGGTATTATTGCAGGCATTCTCGCCCTTCCCGCCTGTCAATTGTTGAGATCGGCAGCCAGCTCGATCAAGGTATTGGCTTGGCTGAAAGGCCCCCTTGGCTTTATTGAAAGTATGGCAACCATAGCCATGGCGTTTCCTCTCTATGTCGTCTCCCATTGCCACCTCTATGCAGGCAGGCTCTTTCTGAAAGCGGGCGAGCTACCCAGGATCGATATCGAACCTATCCCGCAGGCACTCGCCCCCGATAATGATCAGAAAGCCAAACCGAGTGGTGGAGAGATGTCCAAAGAAGCGGCCTGATTGCTGTCTTAATCGTGGTATTGAACCCAGCGGCAAGACGGCATGGAATTGGCGAGGGAAGTTTGGTCCTCTTCTTACTGCCTTGATCCTCCGTAATCGACCAATGCCAGGCAAGCTTCGTCAACCCGGAACAAGTCTTGGGGCGACGCGCTTCCTGATAGCGTTCGTCATGGAAACGGTCCGACCTTGTTTCGAGTTCCTGTGTAAAACGTGGGAACCGATCGCCCTGATGTCATGGAAGACATCCAAATGGAAGTCCTTGATGTCCAACAGTTTGTTAACTTGATGATGCCGCCAAGAGCTCTTTTGCGGTCGCGTCATCCGTAATGAGAGCCGACATCAGGCCGCCGGCAAGAGCGGCTTTCAAAGGTTCGATCTTGTTCGGTCCGCAGCCAGCGACCACTGTGAGGCGCTTTGGCGGTATTTCCAGCTCCAGGCTCGCTACACGATCGTAGATCGGCGTGTCCAAACGTTGGCCGGAAGCGTCGAACGGCCAGCCGGTGATTTCGCCAATTGCTCCGTCCTCAATGAGGGTTGAAATATCAGCATCGTCGATAAAGCCATCTTGGTGAATTGGCGCTTGCCAGGCGATCTCGCTGATCCCGACGAAACTCGCCCGTGCCTGGGTTCGCAGCTCTCGCAAGATTGCAAAGGATCGCTGACTTTGCAGCGCTTCGCGTTCCTCGACTGTCCCGGTAACGACCGGCGCCGGCATGGGGTATCGTTGGGCACCGATCTTGTCGGCAAGGCGCATGGCAACTTCGTAGGGACTGGCATGGCCATCGGCAGCCATGTTGCCGACCAAGGAGATGACTTTGTGCTGAGGCCGCTCCAGCACATCCAGCTCATCCACCATCGCACGTAGCGTTCGTCCCGTGCCGACAGCCAGGATCGTGGGTGTTTTGGAAGCCAAAAGTCTATTCATTCGAATAGCTGTTGCAACCGCGACGCCAGTGATTGATCCAGGTGAGGCTGTATCGGTAGGCGAGACGTCACAGAATTCGAGGCCGTAGCGATCCTCGATTTGCTTGGCCACGGCCATGCAGGAGGCGATTGGGTGGTCCATGCGAAACTTGATCAATTTTTCGGTGACTGCGAATGATACCAATCGCTGAACAGCCTGCCGCGACAAATCGAGCTGCTTGGCAATGTCGTCTTGCGTTCGTCCCCCGATGAAATAGAGCCAGGCAGCTTTGGCGGCCTCGTCCCGGCGTTTGTCGCCTTGGTCTGCAGCATCCCCCATGAACATCTCTCTACATGTCAGTATCCGTAGCGAGCATTTGACGTGGATTTGATCATTAGCGCAACTGTTGAACGATTGATTGCATCTGATCAGCTTCACCACGACATTTTACACACGATGCAGGCCGTGAGCTTATGCCCAAATACTCTATACCGGCTAAACAAAAACATTTCGATTGATATTTGGATCAAACCTCGACAAAAATCGGTAATCACCTTGACATCGTTTAAACAACATGTGAGCAATTGCTTAGTTGAATCGCAATTGCTCACCTCTCAGGGAGTCATGACGCTGTGTCACTGAAATCCATAGTACTGGCTACCGGCGCGTTGCTCGCGTCGACGGCCTTGGTCAGCGCCGAGGAGTTGACTATCGCCACCGTGAACAATTCCGACATGATCATCATGCAGGAGCTGTCCTCGCAGTGGGAAGAACAGAGCGGCCACACGCTGAACTGGGTGGTTCTGGAAGAGAACGTCTTGCGTCAGCGCGTCACGACCGACATCGCCACCGGCGGTGGCTCGTTCGACGTCATCACCATCGGCGCTTACGAGGCACCGATCTGGGGTGCTCAGGACTGGCTGGTCGGCCTTGATGATCTCGGCGATGCGTATGATTATGACGACATCTACGAGACCGTCCGCAACGGTCTGTCGGCCAACGGGACACTCTATGCCGTGCCGTTCTACGCTGAAAGCTCGTTCACCTTCTATCGAACGGACCTTTTCGAGGCTGCCGGCATCGAAACGCCGAGTGAGCAGATCACCTATACCGAGTTCGGCGAAATGGTGGCGAAGCTCCATGATCCCGACAACGGCGTCTATGGCACCTGCCAGCGCGGCAAGGCCGGCTGGGGCGAGAACATGGCGTTCGTCGGCCCGATGGTGAATGCCTTCGGTGGCCGCTGGTTCGATGAGAACTGGCAGCCCCAGCTGACGTCAGAGCCCTGGGTCAACGCCGTCACCTACTATGTGGACCTGATGAACAATTACGGTCCTCCGGGCGCGTCTGCGAACGGCCACAACGAAAACCGCGCGCTGTTCGCGACCGGCAAATGCGCCACCTGGGTTGATGCGACCTCGGCTGCCGGTTTCATCTTCAATCCGGATGAAAGCCAGGTTTCCGATACGACCGGCTTCTTCCAGGCACCCAAAGAGGTAACCGACAAGGGCACCGGCTGGTTCTGGGCATGGGCGCTCGCTGTCCCGGCAAGCTCCAAGAAGGCTGATGCCGCCAAGGAGTTCCTCGCCTGGTCAACGTCCAAGGAATATGTCGAACTGGTCGGCGAGAGCAAAGGCTGGGTTGCGGCACCTCCAGGCACCCGCAAATCCACCTATGCCAACGCCATGTATACCGAAGCCGCACCGTTCGCCGGGACCGTGGAAGGCTCGATCCTCGCCGCCAATCCTGCCGACGCGACGCTGGAGCCCGTGCCTTACACCGGCGTTCAGTTCGTGGCGATCCCCGAGTTCCAGGGCATCGGCACCTTCGTCGGCCAGCAGATCGCTGGCGCTCTTGCCGGTCAGTCGACCGTCGAGGAAGCTCTTGCCAACTCGCAGGCTTTTGCTGAGCGCGAGATGA
Source organism: Geminicoccaceae bacterium (assembly GCA_965204405.1). GTDB lineage: Bacteria > Pseudomonadota > Alphaproteobacteria > Geminicoccales > Geminicoccaceae > JANQPX01. The sequence goes on along the minus strand of CBDBEN010000003.1, from coordinate 704,690 downwards.
AGAAGGCCGGTTACATCGACTGACCTGCCCTCTATGTGGGCCAGCACTTCGGTGCTGGCCCAATCTCTCTTCGTCACGACTAAGCGGCTCGAAAAAAATCCGGCCGTCGCCAACTGGCCAACGTCTTAGACATCCAACAGTCGCCCCGGGGAAGGCTCATGGCCACGCAGCAGACACAAACCGCCGCGCGTCTGATGATGTCGCCGGCCGTCATTCTACTCCTCGCCTGGATGATTGTTCCGCTGGCGATGACCATCTATTTCTCGTTCCTGCGCTACAATCTCTTGATGCCGGGAACCGAGTTCATCGGTTTCTTCAACTACTCCTTCTTTCTGTCCGATCCGGTCTTCTTCGAAGCGCTTGGCAACACCTTGCAGCTAGTCGGCGGTGTATTGCTGATCACCGTGGTCGGTGGCACTTTTCTGGCCATCCTTCTGGACCAGCCGATGTTCGGCCAAGGCATCGTCCGCCTTTTGGTCATCGCCCCCTTCTTCGTGATGCCGACCGTTTCAGCACTGGTTTGGAAGAACATGCTGATGCATCCGGTGAACGGCCTGTTCGCCTGGATCTCGAAGGTGCTCGGGCTGCCGGTGCTCGACTGGCTGACGGTGATGCCGCTGGGCTCGATCATCATCATCGTCTCTTGGGCATGGCTGCCTTTTGCCACCCTGATCATTCTGACCGCATTGCAGTCCCTCGATCAGGAACAAAAGGAAGCGGCCGAGATGGACGGCGCCGGCGTGGTCTCGATTTTCTTCTATCTGACACTGCCGCATCTTGCGCGCGCGCTGACAGTGGTGGTGCTGATCGAGACGATTTTTCTCCTCAGCATCTTCGCCGAGATCCTGGTGACCACCAATGGTGGACCGGGCACGGCGAGTACCAACATCGCGTTCCTGGTCTACGCCCAGGCACTGCTGCAGTTCGACGTCGGCGGCGCTTCGGCAGGCGGGATCGTCGCCGTCATCCTCGCCAATATCGTGGCCATCTTCCTCATCCGTCTCATCGGCAAGAACCTGGATAGCTGAGCCATGCAGAACGCCGGCATCGACAGAACGCCGGGCGACGTTCGCCCCGGCAAGAATTTGGACAGCTGAGAAATGGCACGCGCAGCCACGACCCAACGCAAGGTCACCTTCACCATCATCGGCTGGACGGTGGGCTTCATCATATTCTTTCCAATCCTCTGGACCTTTCTCACCAGCTTCAAGACCGAGATCGAAGCAGTCGCGAGCCCACCTAGTTTCTTGTTCTTCGATTGGACCTCGGAGAACTACGGCGTGGTTCAGACGCGCTCCGATTACGGCAAGCACGTGATGAACTCGATCATCATCTCGTTCGGCTCATGCCTGCTAGGTCTGCTGGTCGCGGTACCCGCTGCCTGGGCCATGGCGTTTTCGCCGACCAAGCGCACCAAGGACATCTTGATGTGGATGCTGTCCACCAAGATGCTGCCGCCGGTCGGCGTGCTCGTGCCGCTCTACCTGATTTTTCGCGATACCGGCCTTCTGGACACCCGCACCGGCCTGGTCATCGTGCTGATGCTGATTAACCTGCCGATCATCGTCTGGATGCTCTACACCTACTTCAAGGAAATCCCGGGCGACATCCTCGAAGCCGCGCGTATGGACGGCGCGCCGCTCCGGAAAGAAATTATGTATGTGCTGACGCCCATGGCGTTGCCCGGCATTGCCTCGACCTTCCTTTTGAACATCATCCTCGCCTGGAACGAAGCCTTCTGGACCCTCAATCTTACATCGTCCGAGGCAGCACCGCTGACCGCGTTCATTGCCTCATATTCCAGCCCCGAGGGACTGTTCTGGGCAAAACTATCCGCCGCTTCGATGATGGCGGTCGCGCCGATCCTGATCATCGGCTGGTTCAGCCAGAAGCAACTCGTGCGCGGCATGACATTTGGAGCGGTGAAGTGATTGGGCCATCAACGCAGCATATGACGTCGTCATACGACCAAGAGATGGAGAACCGACATGGGTAGCATCAGGCTGGAGAAGGTGAATAAGACCTTCGGCGACGTCACCGTCATTCCCAGTGTCGATCTCGACGTCAAGGATGGCGAATTCGTGGTATTCGTCGGGCCGTCCGGCTGCGGTAAGTCCACGCTTTTGCGGCTGATCGCCGGGCTGGAGGACACGACATCCGGTCACATCTATATCGACGGCCAGGACGCGACGGACATTCCGCCAGCCAAACGCGGCCTGGCCATGGTGTTTCAGTCCTACGCACTGTATCCGCATATGAGCGTCTATAAGAACATCGCTTTCCCACTTAAGATGGCTCAGCAGGATAGGGAAACCATCGACAAGAAAGTGCGGGACGCGGCGCGCGTCCTCAATCTCACCGACTATCTCGATCGGAGGCCGGGGCAGCTCTCCGGCGGCCAGCGTCAGCGCGTCGCCATCGGCCGCGCGATCGTGCGTGAACCGTCTGCCTTCCTGTTCGACGAGCCGCTGTCCAACTTGGATGCAGCACTACGGGTCAACATGCGGATTGAAATCAGCGAGCTGCACAACCAGCTCGAAACGACCATGATCTACGTTACCCATGATCAGGTCGAGGCGATGACCATGGCGGACAAGATCGTTGTGCTCAACACCGGCAATATCGCGCAGGTCGGCTCACCGCTGGAGCTCTATTCGAGGCCGGACAACGTGTTTGTCGCCGGCTTTATCGGCTCACCCAAGATGAACCTGCTCGATGGCGAGGTCGCAGCGGAGCGGGATGCCGCAACCATCGGCGTTCGTCCGGAGCATCTCAGCCTTTCCAAGGAAAATGGCGAGTGGCAGGGCACCGTGACTGTCGCCGAGCATCTGGGCTCGGATACGTTCTTGCATATTCGATCGGATGGTATCGGCCAGATAACGGCCCGAGCCGATGGAGAATTCGGGGTCAGCCATGGAGATACAGTATACATCACGCCTGACCCAGCCAGGATCCATCGTTTCGACGCCGATGGAACGGCATTGCGCTAAGGCAGAAAAGCACCGACGTGGCCGTGGAGCAGACCACAATCCTCTGGGATGTCGACGGTACACTCGTCGATAGCGAGCCATTGCACGAAGCTGCCTTGGTTCAGGCTCTGCACGAGCTCGGCATCACTCCGCCTGACGACTTCCACCAGCATATCATCGGGCGCGATGCGCGTGAGGTGCATCAATGGTGCCGTCGGTATCTCGGTCTCGATCTTGACCTTCATGAATGGCTTCGTCGAAAGTATCGGACCTATCTCGCCGCCGCACCGGGCTTAAAGTCGAGAGCTGGAGCCGTCGAGCTGTTTCATCGGCTCCGTATTGAGGGCTATGCCCAAGCAATCGTCTCTAACTCCGATCGCATGGTGGTCAATGCCAATCTCGACGCTGTCGGCTTGAGCGATCCCGGCTTGATCTCCGTCAGCCGGAACGATGTTCGTGACGGCAAGCCCGACCCGGAGCCCTATCTGCGCGCCGCCTGGCTGCTGCAGGCCGAGCCGGCGCACTGCCTGGTAGTTGAGGATTCGGTAACCGGAGCAAGTGCTGGAATCGCCGCCGGAATGCGTACTCTGTTCTGGCCGGAAAGTAATGTGGTCTTACCGGTTGGTACCGAGCACATCGCCGATCTCGCTCATCTTGCAGCTATCATTCGAGGAAGCCGCGCGCCATGACAGTCAGACTTTCCCTCGATGCCTTGGCCGGACTTCAGCCCGAAATCATGCGACCGACCTATCGTCGCGAACAGGTTAGTCCCGGCATTCTCCATATCGGCACCGGCAATTTCCATCGTGCTCACCAAGCCGTCTATCTAGACGATCTCTTCAATGCCGGAAGTGACCTCGACTGGGGCTACGTAGGCGCCGGCTTTCGCACGCCCGACGCCCTGATGCGCGAGGCACTCAGAACGCAGGACTGGCTGACCACGGTGGTCGAGGTGGAACCTGGTTCAAGCCAAGCTCGGGTAACTGGCGCGATGATCGATTTTCTGCCAGTTGGAGCGAGTGGCCAAGCGATAGTGAGGGCACTTGCCGATCCGAGAATCAGGATCGTCTCGCTGACCGTGACCGAGGGTGGATATTGCATCGATCCGGCAACCGGTATCTTCGATTCTGATCACCCCGACATCAAAGCCGACCTCGCTAGTTCGGACAAACCGTCCCATGTCTTCGGCACGCTGGTCGCGGCCCTAAAAGCGAGACGGGCTGCAGGCACGCCGCCTTTCTCGATCATGTCTTGTGACAACATCCCCGGCAACGGTCACGTCGCTTATGATGCCGTCACCGGCTTTGCCGATCTGACCGACGCCGGCCTCGCCGCTTGGATCAGAAACGAAGTTGCCTTCCCCAACAGCATGGTTGATCGCATTACGCCGGCAACTACCGATCGCGAACGCGAAACATTGAAGCGACACTACGGCATAGAGGATGCCTGGCCGGTGTTTTGCGAACCATTTCGGCAATGGGTGATGGAAGACCATTTCTGCAACGGTCGCCCGGCTCTCGACGAAGTCGGCGTTACCTTTACGAACGATGTCGCTGCTTTCGAGCTGATGAAGCTTCGCATCCTGAACGGAGGTCACGCGGCCATCGCTTACCCCGGCGCCTTGCTCGGCATCCGAGGTGTCGACAAGGCCATGGCCCATCCGCTGATTCACGGGTTCCTCGAGAAACTGATGCGTGAAGAGGTCATTCCCATTGTTCCACCGGTTCCGGGGATCGATTACGGTGACTATCTCAATATCATCATGCATCGCTTTGCCAATCCCGAAGTCAAGGACACGATACCGCGCCTTTGCCAGGATGGGTCCAACCGCCAGCCCAAGTTCATCCTACCTTCCACCCGTGACCGCCTAACGGAGGGAAGAAGCATCACCGGGCTCGCTTTAGAGAGCGCTCTTTGGTGTCGCTATTGCTATGGCGAGACCGAAACAGGCACACCGATCGACATCGATGACATTCAGGCTGACCGCCTACAGGAAGCGGCCCGTCAGGCACGAACGTCGCCGCAAGCCTTCCTAGCGCTCCGTGATATCTTCGGCGACGTCGCGGACAGCACCGAATTCAGCAGTACCTTCGCAGCTATCCTCGCCAAGCTCTGGCAGGATGGTGTTGCCAAAACGATGGCAATCTATGTCAATTCCACTGGAGATTCATCAAAGTCATTCCACGCTTAAGCAACAAAACGATTCCTAATGACTGCAGGACAGCACAAATTGTGAGAGCTGCCGAGATGAACGATCTCGTCATGGCTATCGATGTCGGAACGACGAGCGCCCGCGCAGGTGTAATCGATAGTAAGGGCCACATCCTGGGTCGTGCGGAATGCCCAATAAGAATGAGCAGGCCAGAAGCGAACTACGCGGAGTACGATTCGGAAGATATATGGCGGTCTGTTTGCCTTGCTGCCAAGGATGCCGGAAAGATCGCCAATGCCCGGCCGGAATCGATTAGAGGCATCAGCTTCGATGCCACCTGCTCGCTGGTTGTACGCGACACGCTTGGACGACAGCTCAGTGTTTCGAAAACAGGCGTAGCATCCTGGGATACGATTGCCTGGCTCGATCACCGAGCTTTGTCTGAAGCCGATGAGTGCACGGCAACGGGACATGCTGTCATTGGATATGCCGGTGGTGTCATGTCTCCAGAAATGCAAATTCCGAAATTGATGTGGCTGAAGCGCCGCTTCCCGGAGCGTTGGGCCAGCGCTGGTTACTTTTTTGACCTTGCGGATTTCCTGACCTGGAAAGCCTCGGGCTCGACGCACCGTTCAAAATGCACGTTGACCTCCAAGTGGACCTATCTTGGCCACAAAACGCCGAGCTGGCAGACGGAATTTTTGGCCGAAGTCGATCTTGTTGATTTGCTGGCGCGGGGTCGACTACCTGCGGTAGCGAGTCCAATTGGCAGAGATCTTGGACCACTGACCAGTCTGGCAGCTTCAGACCTTGGCCTCACAACCGATTGTCGTGTCGGTGTCGGGCTGATCGATGCACATGCAGGTATGTTGGGTTTGCTCGGAGGCTGCTTCGACGATGACGATATGGCAATAGATCATCATATCGCCCTTATTGCTGGAACATCGAGCAGTGTCATGGCTCTATCAGCAGACCCTCGACCGGTCAGTGGCGTCTGGGGTCCCTATTTTGCGGCCATCCTCCCAGATCATTGGCTCATCGATGCGGGACAATCGGCAACAGGCGCGCTGCTTGATCATCTCATTCGCTGGCATGGCGAGGGTGGCGAGCCAACGGCCGCCATGCATGACCGAATCACGGCGCGGGTCATGGCGCTCCGTGCCGAGGAAGGCGCCGAATTTGCCGCCGGTCTTCACGTGCTGCCGGACTTTCACGGCAATCGCTCACCGCTTGCCCAACCTCACGCGGTCGGCGTGATCAGCGGGCTAAATCTTGACGCGTCATTCGACAGTCTCTGTCGGCTATACTGGCGAACTGCTGTGGGTATCGTGCTTGGTGTCCGCCATATCCTTGATACTCTCAATGAGAGAGGATATGCGATCCATACACTCCATGTGACAGGCGGCCATACCAAGAACCCCCTATTGATGGAGCTCTATCGCGTGGCTGTAGGTTGCACGCTAATCGAACGTGATCAGGATCATGGTGTGCTGCTGGGTACAGGCGCGGCCGCTGCGGTTGCTGCTGGCTTTCATGACGACTTGAGGTCTGCGGCAGCGGCCATGGTACCTCATGGCATTGAACGACCAGCCGACCAAGAGAACGCCGATCGCTATGCGCGGGACTATGGGATTTTTCTCGCTATGCATGAGCACCGAAAGGAACTGGATGCAATTCTTGAGGGTTATGAGTCTGGTTATCGTTCGATTGCGAGATAATTGATGGTGAATGTCCTTTGCTTCGGTGACCTTTTGATCGATTTCGTGCCGACGGAAAGCGGCCTCGAATTCGCCGATCTTCCAAGCTTTAAGCCAGCACCTGGCGGAGCTGCTGCCAATGTTGCAGTCGGCCTGGCTAGACTTGGTACTCTGAGCACCTTCATGGGCAAAGTCGGCGACGAAGCTTTCGGCCACCTCCTTATCGACACGCTTAGACGGGAAGGCGTGGACGTAGGGCCGGTTCGGACTGACGGTAAGGCAAGAACGGCACTTGCGTTCGTAACGCTGACCAGGGATGGCGAGCGTGATTTCCTTTTCTATCGCCACCCCTCAGCCGACATGCTGTTCAAGCCCGATGAGGTCGATGAAAAGGCGATAGAGCAGGCGATCATCTTTCATTTCGATTCGATCAGCCTCGCCGCCGAACAACCGAGAGAGACAGCCCTGTTCGCGGCCGACCAGGCGGCGCGCGCCGGAAAGCTCGTCTCCTATGACGTCAATCTCAGGCTTCCGCTCTGGGACAGCGACGCAGCGGCCAGAGAAGGGATACGCGAAGGACTGAAACGAGCATCAATCGTTAAGCTGAGCGATGACGAATTGGCCTTCATGACAGGCAAATCATCGCCCGATGCCATCCGCACGCATCTTTGGCACGATGGCCTGAAGCTGGTGATTCTCAGTCTCGGTGATCAAGGTTGTATCGCTCTTACCGAAAGGGGCGAACAAACGGTCCCTAGCCTGCCCGTCACGGCAGTGGACACAACGGGTGCCGGTGATGGCCTGGTCGCTGGACTTCTCTCCGGCATTGCGGCCAACCCCAATGTCCTCGACGATGACGAAGCGCTTGCCGAACTCTGCCGGTTTGCCAACGCAGTCGGCGCGCTGGCCACGACAGGGCGCGGTGCAATCCCTTCATTGCCGACAAGAAACCAAGTCAATATCCTTTTATCAAATGCTTGATCGTCGCCGACCAGCGTTGATCGGTATGTGAGAGCAACAGTCGATATCAGGAGCCGGAAGGCATTTTGTCTTCCACCGGCCACCATGGGTCCAAGGACAAAAGAGAACATGATCCCATTGCCAGCAATGCCTCCTCTGGGAGATCATGAAGCGCTCAAAAGGGACATTCTGGCGAAGCTGACTCTCGCGGTCGGCAAGGATCCGATGCATGCGAGCCCACGCGATTGGCTGGTTGCGACGTCACTTGCAGTTCGTGACCGGCTGGCGCTTCGATGGATGGAAAGCACGCGTCAGATCTACGCCGATGAGGAGAAGCGGGTCTATTACCTGTCGATGGAGTTCCTGCTCGGGCGCCTGTTGATCGATAATCTCACCAATCTCGGCCTTCGCGAGACGTGTGACGCCGCCCTTGCCAAGCTGGGTCAGTCGCTGGACGAGCTGAAGGAGTTGGAACCGGACGCTGCCCTCGGTAATGGTGGCCTCGGCAGGCTGGCTGCCTGCTTCCTGGAGAGTATGGGCTCGGTAGGGATTGCCGGTTTCGGCTATGGCATCCGCTACGATCATGGTCTGTTTCGGCAAGCCTTCGATAGCGGCAACCAAATCGAAAAACCCGAGGACTGGCTAAGCTTCGGCAACCCCTGGCAGTTCGAGCGCCCCGAGGTCATCTACGAAATCGGCTATGGCGGTGTCACCGAGGGCGACAGTGTTGACAAACCGCGGCATGCCCGCTGGCTGCCCAAGCGGCGGGTGTTGGCGGTAGCATTCGATACGCCGATTGCCGGCTGGAAAGGTAGAAGGGTGAATACGCTCAGGCTGTGGTCGGCACGCTCGCCGGATTTGATGCGGCTGGAGGAATTCAATCGTGGCGACTATCTGGGTGCGCTCGCCGATCAGGCCGAGGCAGAGAGTATTTCACGCGTGCTATATCCGGATGACAGCACGGAACTCGGCCAGGAATTACGGGTCAAGCAAGAGTATTTTTTCACCTCTGCCTCGCTGCAAGACCTAATCCGTAGGCATTTGGATCAGTATCCCGATCTTTCCAATCTCCAGGACAAGGCGGCAATCCAGCTCAACGACACCCACCCGGCGCTCGCCGTGCCGGAGCTGATGCGCCTCTTGGTCGATGAACATGCCACTCCATGGGAAGAGGCCTGGAAGATTACCCGAGGCTGCATCGCCTACACCAACCACACACTCATGCCGGAAGCCCTCGAAAGCTGGCCTGTCGCGTTGATCGAACGCCTCCTGCCACGCCATATGCAGATCATCAACGCCCTGCATGCCGATCAGATGCATACTCTCAACACGAACAAAATCGATCAGGAGACCATGACAGAGGTTTCGCTGATCGACCAGGAGAGCCATCGCGTTCGCATGGGCCACCTCGCCTTTCTCGGCTCGCATCGCGTCAACGGCGTTTCGGCGCTGCATTCTGGGCTGATGAAGGAGACGGTATTTCGCGCACTGCATCAGCAGTTTCCAGAACGCATCATCAACCAGACCAATGGCATCACGCCAAGACGCTGGCTGTTGCAATGTAATCCAGGACTGGCAGCCCTTATCACCGAGGCTATCGGTGACCGCTGGGTCGGTGACCTGCCTGCACTGGAAGCGCTCGCCCCGATGGCCGACGATGCAGCATTTCGAGAGCGCTTTGCAAATGTCAAAAAAATTAACAAGCAAGCGCTTGCCGAGGTCATCGAAAGTGATATCGGTCTTCGCGTCGATCCGACCGCCATGTTCGATGTGCAGATCAAGCGCATCCACGAATACAAGCGCCAACTCTTAAATATCTTGGGGACAGTGGCGCTCGCCAATGAAATTCGCACCCGCCCGAAGGCAGGCTGGCAGCCGCGCGTAAAAATCTTCGGCGGCAAAGCGGCGGCCTCGTATCACATGGCAAAAATGATCATCAAGCTGATCAACGACGTCGCCAAGGTGATCAACAACGACCCTGTGATCGGCGACCGCCTGAAAGTGGCATTCTTGCCGAACTACCGCGTCTCGCTCGCCGAAAAGATCATCCCGGCTGCCGATCTTTCCGAGCAGATCTCAACCGCAGGCATGGAAGCTTCCGGCACCGGAAACATGAAATTCGCACTCAATGGCGCCCTTACCATCGGCACTCTCGATGGAGCCAATGTCGAGATCAAGGAGCGCGTCGGCGACGACAACATCTTTATCTTTGGCCTGACCGCGGATGAGGTCCTGGACACCAGGCGCTGTGGCTATGACGCGGCAAAAAAAATTGCGACGATACCAGCGCTTCGCGAGGTGCTGGACGAGGTCGGAAATGGCGTATTTTCTCCCGATGACCCCGACCGCTTCAAGCCGCTGGTCAACGGCCTTATGCAGCATGACTACTTCCTGGTTACTGCTGACTTTGAAGCCTACGCCAAGGCACAGCGGGAAGCCGATCGCCGATTCAGCCGGTCGGATCAATGGTATCGCCAGGCTGTCTTGAATACGGCCCGTGCCGGCTGGTTCTCCTCAGACCGCACCATCCGCGGCTATGCCCACGACATCTGGGGTGTCCCGGCCGAGGGGCGCTGACCCATGAGTCAGAGTGCGCTCTCCAAGGCCGCCATTGAGGCGATCATCACCGGCGATCACCCTGACCCCTTTTCCATCCTGGGGTCGCGAGCCACGACAGGCGGAACTTTGATCCGCGCCTTTTTGCCGGGCGCTGAGACTGTTGCTGTGATCCACAAAGATCGTGGTGAGCCCATTGCAGAACTTGGCCGAATCGACGATGCGGGGTTTTTCGAGGGCATCGTTAAGGATCAAGCGGCTACATTTGAGTACCGACTGAGAGCTAGGCGAGGCGGGAATGTTTGGGAGGTGGACGATCCCTACCGCTTTGGCCCAGTGATCGGCGATATCGACAACTACCTCCTGGGTGAAGGCAGCCACAAGCGGCTTTGGGAATGTCTGGGCGCTCATCTGATGGAGCATCAGGACGCTTGTGGCGTTCATTTCGCAGCTTGGGCGCCGAATGCGAAACGGGTCTCGGTGGTCGGCGATTTCAATCAATGGGACGGACGCCGTCATCCGATGCGTCTTCATCCCGGAACAGGGATCTGGGAAATTTTCATTCCCGGCCTGGGTGAAACTACGGTCTATAAATACGAGATCCGCGGCCAGGACGGGACGCTTCTGCCGCTGAAGGCTGACCCGTTCGGCTTCGGTGCTGAGCTTCGTCCGAAAACCGCGTCGGTCGTCCGCAAGATCGACCAATTCGACTGGCATGATGAGTCCTGGCTCGGTGATCGCGTTACCAAATCAGCGATAGATGCACCCATCTCGATCTATGAGGTGCATCTCGGATCCTGGCAGCGCGGTGAGCAAAACCGCTACCTCACTTACAACGAACTCAGCGAACGGCTCGTTGCCTATGTTAAAGATATGGGCTTCACTCACATCGAGCTACTGCCGATCACTGAACACCCCTTCGATGGCTCTTGGGGATACCAGCCAATCGGTCTGTTTGCTCCAACAGCACGTCATGGCGAGCCCGCTGACTTCGCACGTTTTGTGGACCGCTGCCATGAGGCGGGTATCGGTGTGCTGCTAGACTGGGTGCCCGGACACTTTCCGACAGACGAGCATGGGCTTGGCCGATTCGACGGCACGGCCCTCTATGAACATGAAGATCCGCGCCAGGGCTTCCATCAGGATTGGAACACCCTGATCTACAATTACGGTCGATCGGAAGTCACCAACTACCTGCAAACCAACGCTCTTTTTTGGTTGGATGCCTACCATGTAGACGGTCTCCGGGTCGATGCGGTCGCCTCCATGCTCTATCTAGACTATTCGCGCAAGAAGGATGAATGGATACCTAATCGCTTCGGCGGCCGTGAGAATTTGGAAGCGATCGATTTTCTGAAACGCGTCAATGAGCTGGCTTACGGTGAGCATGACGGCGTCGTGACCGTGGCCGAAGAAAGCACAGCTTGGCCTGGTGTGTCCAAGCCGACTTACGCTGGCGGTCTCGGCTTCGGCTACAAATGGAACATGGGCTGGATGAACGATACGCTCGACTATATGGGCAAGGATCCGGTGCATCGCCGCTGGCATCATCATCAGATGACCTTCGGCCTGCTCTACGCGTTCAGTGAGAATTTCGTACTGCCGCTTTCCCATGACGAGGTGGTTCACGGCAAGGGTTCAATTCTCGCACGTATGCCTGGTGACACATGGCAGCAGTTCGCCAATCTCCGTGCCTACTACGCCTTCATGTGGGGCCATCCCGGCAAGAAGCTCTTATTCATGGGTCAGGAGTTCGCTCAAGGGTCGGAATGGGATGCCGACCGCTCCCTCGATTGGCATCTGCTCGACGTCGACTGGCACCAAGGTGTTCATTCTCTGGTGCGTGATCTGAACCGGCTCTACCGGAACGAGCCGGCCCTGCATGAGCTGGACTGCGACGGCGGCGGCTTTGCGTGGCTCGAGGCCAACGGTGCCGAACAATCAGTGCTCGCCTGGCTGCGCAAGGGGCGCGACAGCTCAGCCCCGATTCTGGTGATCTGCAACTTCACCCCCACACCGCGCCTGACCTACAGGCTAGGATTGCCGGCTGCCGGCAGGTGGCGGGAGATCTTGAACAGCGATGCCGAGATCTATGGCGGCTCCGGCATGGGCAATCAGGGCATGATTGCGACCGAGGAGGTCGCCAGTCACGGCAGACCCTTTTCGGCATTGATCACCCTGCCACCGCTGGCGACGGTCTGGTTTCGACTCGACACCTGACCTTCAAACGGGGAACGCAGGATGAAGCAAAAAACAGAACAAAAACGGAGGCAACGATGGGCAAGACCAGTCAACGGGGATCTTATCTAGCAAGAAATACCATGGCCTACGTGCTGGCGGGCGGACGCGGTTCGCGCCTTCTGGAGCTGACCGACAAGCGTGCGAAACCGTCGGTTTTCTTCGGGGGCAAGAGCCGAATCATTGATTTCGCCCTCTCCAACGCGCTCAACTCAGGTATCCGGCGCATCGGTGTCGCTACCCAGTACAAGGCGCACTCACTCATCCGTCATCTGCAGCGCGGCTGGAGTTTCCTGAGGCCGGAGCGCAATGAAGGCTTTGATATTCTGCCCGCCTCGCAGCGCATCTCGGAGGACAAGTGGTATGCCGGAACCGCCGATGCGGTCCATCAGAACATAGACATCATCGATAGCTATGGCCCTGATTACATGATCATCCTAGCCGGAGATCATATCTACAAGATGGACTATGAGCTGATGCTCGAACAGCACGTCAACGCGGGCGCTGACGTCACCGTTGGCTGTCTCGAGGTGCCGCGTATGGAGGCAACCGGCTTCGGTGTGATGCATGTCGACAAGAATGATCGCATCATCCGGTTCTTGGAAAAGCCCGCCGACCCGCCAGGCATGCCTGACAAGCCTGATGTGGCTCTTGCCAGCATGGGCATCTATGTGTTCAACACGAAATTCCTGTTCGACGAGTTGGAGCGTGACGCGAATGACCCAAACTCATCCCGTGATTTCGGGAAGAATATTATTCCCTATTTGGTGACGAACGCGAAGGCCGTTGCCCATCGTTTCCCAACCTCCTGCGTGAAGAGTGGTGCTGAAGGCAGCGACGACCCCTATTGGCGGGATGTCGGCACGATCGATGCCTATTGGCAAGCCAATATCGACCTTACCGACTTCACGCCTGCGCTCGATCTGTATGACCAGGACTGGCCGATTTGGACTTATGCGGAGATCACCCCACCCGCGAAATTCATTCATGATGAAGAGGATCGGCGGGGTATGGCGACAAGCTCGATGGTATCCGGTGGCTGCATCGTTTCCGGCAGTAGAATCAACCGGTGCCTTCTGTTTACCGGTGTCCACGCACGTTCCTATAGCGAGCTGGACGGTGTGGTGGCGCTTCCTTATGTCGAGATCCAGCGGAATGCGAGGCTATCCAAGGTGGTGATCGATCGCGGCGTGGTCATTCCCGAGGGCTTGATCGTCGGTGAGGATCCGGAGGAGGATGCGCGTCGTTTTCGCCGTACGGAGTGCGGTGTCTGCCTGATCACCCAACCGATGATCGACGGATTGTCGAGCTAAGCGATGCAGGTCCTCTCCGTCACATCGGAGTTCTTTCCGCTGATCAAGACCGGAGGGCTTGCCGATGTTGCAGGTGCCCTGCCGGCGGCACTCGCAGCCAACGATATCCGGATGCGCACGTTGCTGCCGGGCTACCCCTCAGTTGTGAACGGGCTCAGCACGATCGAACTGGCCGCGGTAGATGATCTATTCGGCGGACCGGCAAGACTACTCGCTGCAGAGGCTCCCCATGGCGCCGAGCTGATCGTGATAGACGCACCCCATCTCTATGACCGGCCAGGCAATCCCTATCTCGGACCAGAAGGCAAAGATTGGCCGGATAACCATTTTCGTTTCGCTGCCCTTTCCTGGATCGGCAGCTTAATCGGGCAAGACTTGATCGAAGGCTATCGACCCGACGTCATCCATAGCCATGACTGGCAGGCGGCGCTGACCCCGGTGTATCTGCGTAATGGTACATCTTCACCGCCGGCGACGGTTCTCACGATACACAATCTCGCCTTTCAAGGAATTTTTCCACCGACATTGCTCACCGCATTGAAACTGCCTACTTCCTGCTTCACGCTCGGCGGTGTCGAATTCTGGGGGCAGATCAGCTTCTTGAAAGGAGGCCTCCGGTATACCGACCATCTCACCACAGTCAGCCCTAGCTATGCGCGGGAAATCTGCACGCCGTCACTCGGCATGGGCTTGGACGGCGTGTTGCGCGAGCGAAGCAGCGTCCTCACGGGTATCACCAATGGGATCGACGATACCATTTGGAATCCTGCCACCGATCCCTATATCGAGCGTCCATACAACAGCCGTTCGCTGAACGGCAAAATGGCCAACAAGGCCGCGCTGCAAGCACGATTCAATCTAAAGACCGATATGGCATCGCCATTGTTCTGTGTGATCAGCCGTCTGACTGCGCAAAAGGGGTTCGATCTCCTCTTGGGAGTTCTGCAGACACTAATCGAAAACGGTGGACAATTAGCCCTGCTCGGCAGCGGCGAGACAGCACTCGAAACCGCCTTCAAGGAAGCCACACGAATACATCCGGGTCGGGTCGGGGTTGTGATAGGTTATGATGAACAGCTCTCGCATCAGCTCCAGGCGGGTGCAGATGCGATCATCATTCCATCCCGCTTCGAGCCCTGCGGCCTCACCCAGCTCTACGGCCTGCGCTATGGCACTTTGCCAATCGTCGCCCGGGTCGGCGGCCTGGCTGACACCGTGATCGATGCTAATCAGGCAGCTCTGCAGGATGGCGTCGCCACCGGCTTTCAGTTTGCGCCAGACGATGCCGCCGAGCTTCGCACGGCTCTAGAGCGCGCCTTCAACCTCTATGCAGATCGGCAGCGCTGGCAAAAGGTCCAACGGCGAGCTATGGGACGCAGGGTCGATTGGTCGGTACCGGCCAAGACCTATGCCGATCTCTACCGCGATCTCTACCGCTCGCAGGCGACCAGAACGTGAGATAGAGATGACTTCGGAGCGCTTTACGATGCAGGCGGGCCGTCCCTATCCGCTGGGTGCCACCTTTGATGGCGGCGGCACCAACTTTGCCCTATTTTCCGCCAACGCCACCATCGTCGAACTCTGTCTGTTCTCCCGCAAAGGCCGGGAGATCAAGCGCATCCCTTTTACCGAGTACACCGACGAGGTCTGGCACGGCTATCTGCCCGAGGTCGGTCCCGGTCAGCTCTACGGTTTTCGCGCTCACGGCCCATATTTACCTGAGGAGGGACACCGTTTTAACCCTGCCAAGCTACTGCTGGATCCGTATGCCAAGCTGACCGCCAAGCGTCTGCGCTGGTGCGATGCTCTGATGGGCTACCGGGTAGGCAGTGGCCGGCTGGATCTCTCACAAGATCGCCGCGATAGCGCGCATGCCATGCCAAAAGCGGTGGTTGCCGATCCGGCCTTTGCATGGGGCAATGACCGTCACCCAGACACGCCCTGGCCCGAAACGGTGATCTACGAGGCCCACATTCGCGGCATGACCATGGCGCAATCGGAAGTTATACCAAGCCAACGGGGCTTGTTTTCCGGCATGGCCGCACCAGCAACCCTCGATCATTTGGCCAAGCTCGGCATCACTGCCGTTGAGTTCCTGCCGGTCCATGCATTTCTTGATGAGGCTCATCTTCTTGAAAAAGGGCTCACCAACTATTGGGGCTACAACACCATAGGTTTCTTCGCCCCTGAACCTCGCTATCTTGGGAGCGGCGGGATCCGCGACTTTCAATCGATGGTCAAGCGCTTTCACGATGCCGGCATCGAGGTCATCTTGGATGTCGTCTACAACCATACCGCCGAGGGTAACGAGCTTGGCCCGACACTCTCCTTCCGTGGCATCGATAACGCCAGTTATTACCGCTTGCAGTCAGACAATCCTCGCTACTACGTCAACGATACTGGCTGCGGCAACACCCTCGACCTCACTCACCCACGCGTCCTGCAGATGGTCATGGACAGTCTCCGCTATTGGGTGGAGGTGATGCATGTCGACGGTTTCCGCTTCGATCTTGCAACGGTTTTGGGTCGTGAATCTGAGGGGTTCGATCCGTATAGCGGTTTCTTCGACGCGATCCGCCAGGACCCGGTCCTGAACACAAAAAACTGATTGCCGAGCCCTGGGACGTCGGCCCAGGAGGCTACCAGCTAGGTGGTTTTCCTCCAGGCTTTGCCGAATGGAACGACCGCTACCGCGACACCCTCAGGCGTTTTTGGCGCGGCGACGGCGGCATGCTTCCTGACCTTGCTCGATCGCTTCTGGGCTCTAGCGATATCTTCGAGAAACGGGGCCGCCAGTCGTTCGCGAGCATCAATTTCGTTACTTCCCATGACGGCTTCACCCTCAATGACCTAGTCAGCTACGACCACAAGCACAATGAGGCGAACGGGGAAGGAAATCGCGACGGCCATAACGCCAACCACAGCTGGAATCACGGTGCCGAAGGGGCATGCGACGACCCTCTCATCCAAGAGCTGCGCGCACAGCAGCAACGCAACATGCTGGCGACGCTCCTTTTCTCCCAGGGTACGCCGATGCTGCTCGCCGGTGACGAGGTCGGCAATTCCCAAGGGGGCAACAATAACGCTTACTGTCAGGACAACAATGTAGGTTGGCTAGCAAGCTACCAGCCCGAGAGTGAACTTGGGCCGGAGGAGCGGATGCAGCTTGCTTTCCTCAGGCATCTGATCGCGTTTCGAAAACGGCATCCAGTACTGCGCCGCAAGCGTTTCCTGCATGGTCGGGACACGTCACCGGCCGGAATCAAAGACGTTACCTGGTTGAGCCCGGACGGTCAGGAAAAACCGGATCACGACTGGACCAACGGCTGGGCCCGCTCAATCGGATTGATGCTGGCAGGAGATAGCGAGTTGGACCGTGATCAGCAGGGCGAGCGGCTCGCTGATGATACGCTACTGATCATGCTCAACGCCCATCACGAGAGTGTCCCATTCATCCTACCGGAGATGGCCGGCACCAACGCAATGTGGCGGCTCGAAATCGATACTGGAAAGCCGAACCTTCAATCAGACACACAGCCTGCAATCCCTGGAGGTACGAGCCATGATGTCGAAGGGAGAAGGCTTCTAGTGTGGCGACTTGAGACAAGCCTGAATCAATCGTAAGTAAGTGAGCGATGGATTTTTCCTTAGCTTGGTTGACGATGTAGAGGTTGGAAGCTAGGCACGTCCGCCCCTTTATCGTGTTGGGGAGGATCGATGACTGGTATGTTTCTTGCCGCGCAGCGCCAAACACATAGGCGCTCTTGTCGCGCTGAAGTTTTGGATCGAGCAGCATATGCTGACGGCCAGATCAGCCGCCCGCGAGCCAAACCAGACTGGATAGGCGGCAGATGGTAATGTTGCTGGTAGCTCTGTGTTGTTAGGTCGAGGTGAGGTGGATGGACGAGCGGCATGGTTATTTTTTCGAGGACTTGAGCGAAGGCATGAGCGAAGTCTTCTCGAAAACCATCACCGAAGCTGATCTTCTGATGTTCGCCGGTGTTTCCGGAGACACCAACCCGATCCATCTTGATCAGGACTTTGCCAGCCGATCCATGTTCGAAGGCCGCATCGCCCATGGTATGCTCACGGCAAGCCTTGTCTCGACAGTTTTAGGCACGAAGCTTCCTGGCCCTGGTGCCATCTACGTGACCCAAAATCTTCGCTTTCTGGCGCCTGTACGCATCGGAGACACCGTGATAGCCCGCGCAGCCGTAACGTCGTTGAATAAGGACAAGGCCCGGGCAACATTGGAGACCATCTGTAGGGTTGGCGACACGAAGGTCCTGGACGGTGATGCCACATTAATGGTGCCGAGACGTTCGGAGAGCAGTGAATAGAGATGAATCAAGGCGTTGGTGCTAGGCTGCGCCCAAGCCACGCAGCGCCTCTAACTCCTGAGGAATCTCCATGCATCGGCGCGCGAAGACGCGTTCTTACAAGATCGGAAAACACATAGTTCTCCCATAATCTCGGTACACTCTCGTAAAGACGTGCCAATTTCGAAAGACCGCCACCCAGCACGATAACCTCCGGATCAAGAATATTGATCACCATCGACAGACCACGCGCTAGACGGTCTTCATAGCGGCAAAGCGTGGCTTCAGCTTCCTCGTCATTGCCTGCTTCGGCGGCTTTGACGATCATCGGTGGATCCACGGCCTTGCCGGTAACCGTTAGGTGGTCCTTCGCCATGCCCGGCCCCGAAAGCCAGGTCTCAATGCAACCATTGAGACCGCAATAGCAGGACGGTCCCGGCAGTTCGTTCGCGGTCGGCCACGGCAGTTGATTATGGCCCCACTCGCCGGCAATAGCGTTGGGGCCTGAAACCGGTCGTCCGGCAATCACCAATCCACCACCGACGCCGGTACCAATGATCACACAAAAAACCGAGGTAGCCCCTGCCGCAGCACCGTCGGTCGCCTCAGAAAGGGCTAGGCAATCAGCATCATTCGCGATCGCAAAGTCGCGTCCCAGGCAAGCCTTGAGATCAAGGTCAAATGGATGGCCATTAAGCCAGGTAGAGTTGGAATTCTTCAAAAGTCCCGTTGCCGGTGAAATGGCACCCGGCGTGCCGAAACCAAGGGATCCCGTAGCGCCGAGTTCGAATTCAGTCTCTGCGATGAAATCCCGAAGAGCTTCGAGCGTATCCTGATAATTTCCTTTCGGGCTGGGTTTGCGCCGGCGCAGGATCTCATTGCCATCGCTATCCAGGGCAATAATTTCAATCTTGGTACCGCCGAGATCAATTCCAAGCGCAAGTGTCATGAGCGTCGCCTAAGTCGATGTCTCCCAGAGATGGGTATGTCACCACCTCCCCATCACCGGGTTCCCTTTTGCCAACAATCTATGGCTTCGCCATCTGTATGGCCACCTCATTGGGGTCCCCTTTCCTCTGGCGACAAGTGACGTGGCACCATTCTCCCCAAGTTCTCTTTAACTTTCTCGCCATCGCCGCGACGTTAGGCGGGCGGCGCTTTGGCAACAAGTTTTTCAGACAAGCGGCCGGCTCGTCCTTGAAAGAGCTGGAATACAGCAGCGGCCGTTTCCTCGACCGAACGTCGGGTAACGTCGATCACCGGCCAATCATATTTTGCAAAGAGACGACGCGCATAGACCAATTCACCCCGTACCCGCTCAAGCTCAGTGTAGTCGTCGGAGAGCTTGAGCGGCGTCGAGCCTCGTTCCATCTGCTTTAACCGATTGCTGCGGATTTGTACCAGCGGCTCCGGATTGATCGTCAGGCCGACAACCAGAGGTCTAGTCAAATCGCCGAGTTCCTTAGGTAGCGGGCAGTCCATGACCACTGGCACATTGGCAGTTTTGAGGCCGCGATTTGCGAGGTAGATGCAGGTTGGCGTCTTTGATGCGCGAGAAACGCCAACCAGGACGATATCCGCATCATTCAGGTCCCAGGGGCATTGACCGTCATCATGCTGCAGCATGAAATCCATCGCAGCAATTCGCGAGAAATAGCCATCATCCATTGCATGCTGCCGACCAACCTGCTGCCGAGTTTCCGTACCCAAGATACTGGATAGAGCGGTAAAAACTCCATCAAGAATCGGTACGCAAGGCATCTTCAGGTCCCGACATCCCTCCTGCAGAGCATTTCTGAGCTCGGTCGATACCAACGAGAAGATAACGACGCCTGGCAGAGCATTGACCATGGAGAGAACCTGCTCGACTTGCGCTTGGGAGCGCACGAAGGACCAGACATGCTCCACGGGAACCACACCGTCGAACTGCGACACGCCCGCTCTCGCTACAGCCGTAACGGTATCGCCGGTGGAATCGGAAACCAGATGCATATGCAGGCGCATGACATTTTATCCAGGAGGGGCTGTTAACAACACGGGATGAACCATGGATGAATTAAACATGCCAGAAAAACGCCGGCAAAGGTCATCCTTTTGTCCTTAGGGAAAACATGCTTCGCAGTCAGGGGATGATCAGCTTTTCGAGCAGACACACGCACTGACATGGGTGAGTCATTCCTCATAATCCACGAATTGAAAGCTAAGAAAGATAGGGCCGTTAGCCCTGTTATCCCCAGAACGACACACAATTTGTCAAAAAATCCAGATAAATTCACAACGACCTGTGGTTAAATACCGTATGTTTTTTAATCCCCATTGTTCCTCATTCCTACAAACTACAATCCTTATTTAATTCTAAATATATAGGTGTTGACGGGATCGGATTAGACTGCCAACTCTCTGCTTCTCACACGGAGATTTGGTTTGAGTTCTCTCTTTCTCGAAACCCTTGCCGGGAAGCCCTCTTCCCCGCCACCGGTTTGGTTGATGCGTCAAGCTGGACGTTACCTTCCTGAATATCGGGAAATCAGACGTCAAGTTTCAGGCTTTCTTGAGCTTTGTTATACGCCTGAGCTCGCTGTCGAAGTGACTCTTCAACCGATACGGCGTTATGGGTTCGATGCTGCCATCTTGTTTTCCGATATTTTGGTTATTGCGGATGCCCTTGGCTGTGGCGTGGACTTTGTCGAAGGGGAAGGACCAAAGCTTCAGACCGTAAGAGATGGCGGTGCGGTTTCCAGGTTGAATGCCAGTTCTCTTCACCAGCACCTATCTCCAGTTTATGAAACGATTCGCCGTCTTCGCAAAACCTTGCCCAGAGATACAGCCTTGATCGGTTTTGCCGGTGCTCCCTGGACGGTCACATCCTATATGGTGGAGGGCGGCGGCTCGAAGGAGTTTCAGGAAGCCAGGCTGTTCGCAAGGCGGGATCCGGAAGCTTTCTCGGCGCTGATCGACCTTGTTACCCAAGCAACAACGGACTACCTACTGGCGCAGGTAAAGGCTGGCGCAGAAGTTCTGCAGCTTTTCGATAGCTGGGCTGGGGTTTTGCCGCCGGATCAGTTTCATCTCTGGTGTGAACAGCCAATTGGCCGAATCGTTCATGCCATCAAGGATGTCCATCCCGAGATCCCGATTATTGCCTTTCCAAGGGGTGCCGGCGTCCTCTACGAGCGGTTCTTGGAGCGCGTGCCAGTAGATGGGGTCAGTCTTGATACCACGGTGCCGCCCGAATGGGCGAATGGTGCCCTGAAAAAAGTGTGTCTTCAGGGCAATCTTGATCCGATCGCATTGCTTTCAGGCGGCGAAGATATGTTGAATGCTGCAAAGCATCTGCTAGACACGTTTGAGGGGCGGCCATTCATCTTCAATCTCGGCCATGGGGTTTTGCCGCCGACCAGCCCGGACACAGTCAAGCGCCTGATTGACTTCGTTAGGTCTCATTGACTCTCATATCCCAAACATTGTGACATGATGACGCTTGCTGATAGATGAATGATCTGGCACTCTGGTTGAAAGCGCTGCATATTGTAGCGATTGTCGCTTGGATGGCGGCTCTGCTCTACATGCCTCGATTGTTCGTCTACCATAGCAAGGTGGCAACGGGAACGGAGGCTTCTGACACTTTCAAGATCATGGAGCGGCGCCTATTGAAGGCGATTATGACGCCAGCCATGCTGGCATCTCTGCTCTTTGGAATCTCTCTCGGAGTCATACAAGCTCAGTGGACCGAGGCTTGGTTACACCTCAAAACCTTATTCGTGGTGGCATTGGCAGCCTGTCATATGGTTATGGCGCGCTATGTCAGAGCTTTTGCGAATGATGAACGGCCAGCCAGCGAAACTTGGTTTCGCTGGTTCAACGAAGCGCCGACGGTGCTGCTCTTGGGCATCGTGTTTCTGGCCGTTTTCAAACCTTTCTAATTCATTCCAGCTAGCAACGATCAAGATCGGGATCGCAGCGCGTGCCTAAAAATGCTGGCATCTTGGTTACTGTTCGACAGGGGTAAGACAATTGGCTAAAGACAGCCCAAATCCAGATATGTTCGGAAATGCGGAGCCTCAAGCCAGCGCACCGCCTCCGAGAAAGCGCCGTTCGCGCTCGCGATCCAACAGAGAACGCTCGTCGCAGTCGGCACAAAAACCGTCTTTGCCGCAGCCCGATTTGACCGAAGCAGGGCAAACAGAGCAACTGGATGAAGGCGGGCTGATGACAGCGCCGCCGCCAGCTGATGATGATGCCCCGCCACCTGCACCGGAACCCGTTGAGGAATATACCGGGGATCCGATGAAACTATCGGAGCTAAAGCGCCGCTCAGCCGCTGAGCTTTTGGAATATGCCGAAGAACTAGGCATCGAGAATGCGAGCACGCTTCGAAAGCCGGATTTGGTATTCGCTACCTTGAAACGCTTGGCGCAAAGCGGCGTGCCGATCCAAGGCGAAGGGGTTCTCGAAATTCTCCAGGACGGCTTTGGCTTCCTGCGGACCCCTGATGTGAACTACATGGCCGGTCCGGACGACATCTACGTCTCGCCATCACAGATCCGCCGTTTCGGCTTACGCACTGGCGATATCGTCGATGGCATGGTGAGGGCGCCGAAAGAGGGTGAGCGCTACTTTGCGCTGCTGCGTGTCAACACCATCAATTTTGATACGCCGGAACGGGCGCGACATCGGGTTCATTTCGATAATCTCACACCCTATTACCCGACGGAAAAGATCACTCTCGAGATGGAAAAACCGCCGTCGCGAGATGTCTCTTGCCGCGTGATTGATATCGTGGCGCCTCTGGGCAAAGGGCAGCGCGCCTTGATCGTCGCCCAACCGCGCACCGGTAAGACGATGCTGATGCAGAATATCGCGCATGCGATTGTCGCCAATCATCCGGAGGTTTATCTTCTGGTGCTGCTGATCGATGAACGTCCGGAAGAAGTGACCGATATGGATCGCACGGTGAAGGGCGAGGTGGTGAGTTCTACCTTCGACGAGCCAGCCCAGCGCCATGTCCAGGTTGCAGAAATGGTCATCGAGAAAGCCAAGAGATTGGTCGAGCATGGTCGTGATGTGGTTATTCTGCTGGACAGCATCACTCGCTTGGCCCGAGCCTACAACACGGTCGTGCCGTCATCTGGTAAGGTGCTGACTGGCGGTGTCGATGCCAATGCACTGCAGCGGCCGAAGCGGTTCTTTGGTGCGGCCAGAAATATCGAGGATGGTGGCAGCCTAACCATCATCGCAACGGCGTTGATCGATACCGGCTCCCGTATGGATGAGGTAATCTTCGAAGAGTTCAAGGGCACCGGCAACGCAGAGATCCAGCTGGATCGCCGCCTTGCCGACAAGAGGGTCTATCCTGCGATCGACATCAACAAGTCGGGTACTCGTAAGGAAGAGCTATTGGTGGATAAGGCAACCTTGTCGCGAATGTGGGTTCTTCGCCGAATTCTTTCGCCCATGGGCACTATCGACGCCATAGAATTCCTGACCGATAAGATGAAATTCGCAAAGACCAACGAAGAATTCTGGGACACCATGAACTCCTAGCTAGGATGTGGACCAGCGGTTGTTGGGGCCCGGCTAGGGACTGACAATGAAAAACGGGTGCCGATCGGCACCCGTTTTTTTTACTCGATAGGGTGGTTCATGGTTAGTCAGGTTGTTGCGGAGCAGGGCCGGTAGGCATGCTGCTTTTGTCGAAATTTAGCGGATGGTCGGATAGTCAGAATACGGTAAACGCTTCGCAGCAGCGCTGCGAAGGCCTCGGCGCGCAGGCGGTTGCCACGTTGCACAGCCCGGTTGATCTCGCTGGCGTCAGGGGTTTCGTGGGTGAGGAAGATGGTTCTTGCCATAATCGGCTCCTTGCATCGGCCCAGATGCGCCATGCATGCGGGTTTGCCTGTTGAAGAATTTAATACTTGGCGCCAGGAGTTTTAATTACGTATTTTTGTCTATGATCTATGCAATTTTCGCAAAGATAAAAGGACATCCATGAGCACGCTTGAGGGGATGAGCTTTCTTGTCGAGACTATTGATCATGGCAGTTTTTCAGCTGCCGGCAGGGCCCTGGGCATCGCACCATCCTCTGTGGCAAGGGGTATTGCGGCGCTGGAGGACGATCTCGGGGCTCGGTTGCTGCATCGGACTACAAGAAGACTAAGTCTGACCGAGGCAGGACGGCTCTATCTTGAACGGGCCCGGAATATTCTTGGCGAAGTGGAAGAGGCAAGGCTGTCGGTGACGCAATTGGAGGCGGAGCCGCGCGGGACCCTCAAATTGAACATCCCGACAGCGTTTGGCCGCGCCCATATCGTGCCGATGCTTAGAGAATTCCTGATAACTTATCCCGATCTTGCGATTGATCTCGACATGACTGACGCGTTTGTCGATCTCGTAGAAGAGGGAATCGATCTTGCGATACGAATAGGTGAGCTTGAAGACAGCAGTCTTGTTGCCAGAAAACTGGCACCTAATATCCGTGTGGTCTGTGCAAGCCCAGACTATTTCGACCGCTACGGCCGTCCATCCGCACCGGAAGAGCTGACGAATCACAACTGCCTCATTTACAAGCGGCAGATGAATAGGATCGCCTGGCACTTCCGTGATTCCAATAGCTCCATTTACGATGTCGCTGTATCGGGCGATTTTCTAACCAATAACACTGAAGCCCTTCTTAGTGTGACTCGCGATGGTCAGGGGATTGCGGTTTTGCCGACATGGCTGGTCGGCGATGATGTTCGGCACGGCAGGCTGGAGATCGTCTTCAGCGAATACACGGTCAGCCCAACGTCGCTCGACACCAACATCTATGCCATTTTCCCCTATAATCGGCATCTTTCTCCCAAGGTGCGAGCCTTCATTGACGCTCTTCTCAAGCGTTTTA
Organism: Geminicoccaceae bacterium; assembly: GCA_965204405.1. Lineage (GTDB taxonomy): Bacteria > Pseudomonadota > Alphaproteobacteria > Geminicoccales > Geminicoccaceae > JANQPX01. The sequence goes on along the minus strand of CBDBEN010000003.1, from coordinate 679,606 downwards.
GCCCTATCCCTCCATGGGATGTTGAAAAGGAAACGTAGGACCTGCCACAATCATTGGACCCGATAGACTGATATAGTGAGGCAGTGTGTGTGGTCTGGTCTCTGGCCTTCAGATTGGTCGCAATCATCTGGGATCTCGACCGGGCCCGCCTCCGAAATGGCCTCAACCAAATTCATATCCCAAAGTTCTGAGAGTGATTGGTCAGGAGAACGATTTTTTCAGGTCGAGCTGAATAGACAATTCATCCGGGTCCGTCACTGGGAGGCGGCAGGTTTGCGCCTCGCAGATATAAGCAGCGGGCTGTCCTGCTACGAGGCCCTTGCCGTGAGCGGGATGGCCTTGCGGCAAGATGGCGTCAGAGGCCACGATCTGAACTGTCGCTCCGGGCACTGCTGAGGCCAAGGCGGCTTTTTTTAGCCTATCCAGTGTTGGATCGGTTGCATCACCGATCAGGACGATTTGCACCGGGCTTTCAAGCATGGCCAGACCGTTCAACAAGGTGGCATGAATGATAGGGTTTTGCTCAGCGTCTCCGGCGAAAACACGGATAAGGTCGTTCGCACGCTGTCGGTAACGCTCCTCACCGGTAATATCGAAAAGCCTTGCGAGAACAGTTGCAAGTATACCGTTACCGGAGGGTGATGGTCCGTCCTGCGCCGTTTTGGGGCGGACGAGGATATTCATAGCGTCATCAGCTGTTTGGAAGTAGCCATCTTGCTCAATATCCCAATAATGCTCATCGAGATAGTCAATCCATGATGACGCCTGCAGGAGATAGCTGGTGTTGCTGGTATGCTGGAAGAGAGCAAGGGAGGCATCGGCCATGGCGGCATAATCGTCGGCAAAGCCGAGGTCCAGAGCCCTGCCGTCACGCCAACTATGCGCCAGTCGTTCACCATTCTGCATATTCATTCGGACAAATCCGAAAGCGCTCTCGGCAAGCTGCAACCAGCTCGGTTTACGGAAGGCAGCGCTAGCCTTGGCAAGGGCTGAAATCATGAAACCGTTCCAGTCGGCCAGGACCTTGTCGTCACGCCCTGGCCGGATGCGTTTTTTTCGGGCTTCCAGCAGGGTCTCGACCATCGGTTGGAGAGTGTCTTCCTGGCTGCCTTTGTAGAGCCCTTGCTGCCAGGATCGGTTGAGGATGTTTTTTCCTTCCCAGTTACCGGAAGGCGTCACGTCGAATGTGCGTTTGAAGAGAGAGCCGTCGTTGCCTAGGATCCGATCGATCTCGGCCTCGTCCCAGACATAGAACTTTCCTTCTTCCCCGTCGCTGTCGGCATCCAGCGCCGAGGCGAATCCATCCTCGACCATCATCTCTCTCTGTAACCAGCGAACGGTCTCCTCGGCACGTCGGGCAAATAGTGGGTCGGCGGTCAGTGCATAAGCATCAGTGAGAAGCGAGAGTAGTTGAGCGTTGTCGTAGAGCATTTTTTCGAAATGAGGCACAAGCCAACGATCATCAACGCTATAGCGTGCAAAACCGCCGCCAAGGTGATCATAGATGCCGCCCTGGCATATGCGGTTCAATGTATGGACCACAGTGTCCGCCATGGTTTTGTTACCGGTAGCGACTGCACGCCGGAAAAGGAAATCGAGGATCGGTGATTGTGGAAATTTAGGAGCACCTTGGATACCGCCATGAAGAGGGTCGAATACCTGTAAGATCTGACCGGCTGCTTCGTCGATAGCTTGTGTCGTCATGACCTCGCCTGACCTTGGCGACGACAGCGATCCGAGAGCTTGGATCAGGGCTTCCTTGTTGCTGTCGACCTTGTGGCGTTCAAGGGTCCAGATGTTGGAGATCGTGGTCAGGACATCGGGGAAGCCGGGTCTGCCATAGCGGCTCTCAGGTGGGAAATAGGTCCCACCCCAAAAGGGTTCGCCTGCAGGCGTCAGAAACATGGTGAGCGGCCAGCCGCCTTGCTCGCCAAGGAGGTTGAGCGAGCGCATATATATCTGATCCAGATCAGGACGCTCTTCACGGTCAATCTTGATGTTGACGAAATGGCGGTTCATCAGCTCGGCAATAGCCTCGTTCTCGAAGCTTTCGTGAGCCATCACATGGCACCAATGGCAGGCAGAATAGCCAATCGATAGTAGGATCGGTCGATCCAGCTTTTTGGCCGAGGCAAGCGCTTCTTCATCCCAAGGCTGCCAATGCACTGGATTGTCCTGATGCTGGATCAGATAGGGGCTTGTGGTATTGCCGAGACGGTTCTTCAAAAGATCGTATCCTCAAGCAAAGGCTGATTATTGGGTCGGTGCCGGTCCTTGATCCGGCCGGGCTGATTGGATCCAGGATTAGGGCACTCTATAAGATAGCGACAGTCTTGGAGGGCTGTCCAACCGCAGACAGCGATCCCTTTCGGAGATGTTGGAGAGGATGACATGGATATCGAGGTGAGGTTGACATGGACGCCATCACAATGGCGTCGCTTTCTCGGGCTTGCGGACATCACTCCGCTGGTGGAGGTTTCCTCGGTCATGATCGATCGGATGGTTATGGGTATCATTGACCAGCGCTTGGAGGCACTGACGATGGGTTCTAAGCAAAGAAGATCAGAGGCCGTCGTTGCGGAAGACAAGAGCGATCGCTAAGATGACGTAAAAAAGAAATTTAAGGTTGAAATGTTAGATAGATCTAACCTGGAAAAAACGATCTTTGCGCTGGCGAGTGGTGCGGGACGAGCCGGTGTGGCTGTAATCCGTCTATCTGGCCCAGCTTGTCGTTCAGTTTGTAGGTGGTTCACCGGTACGGAGGTACCAGAGCCACGCAGAGCCGCGTTGAGGGTTCTCATCAACCCCGAGAATGAGGAAATCATTGATCGGGGTCTGGTGATTTTTTTTCCTGGACCGGAGAGTTTCTCCGGCGAGGATGTGCTGGAATTGCACGTGCATGGTGGCCCTGCAGTTCTTGCACAAGCTTTCAAGGTGTTGGCGGTGAGACCCGATGTCCGGCCGGCAGAACCGGGCGAGTTCAGTCGCCGGGCCTTCCTGAACGGCAAGCTGGATCTAACCGAAGCTGAGGGGCTCGCGGATCTAGTAGCGGCAGAAACATGGCAGCAGGCTCGCCAGGCCAGGCGGCAGATGGATGGCGCACTCGGGAAGCTCTATGGCCGCTGGCATGAAGTTATGGTCAAAGCATTGGCGCATATCGAAGCGGAGATTGATTTTGCGCCGGAGGAAGAGGTGCCGAATGGGCTGATGGCCCAACTGATGCCCGATTTGCATCAGCTTCGCCAGGAAATCAAACACCATCTTGGCGATGACCATCGTGGCGAGCGGCTCCGGCATGGGCTTCAGGTCGCGCTGGTCGGACCGGCAAACGTAGGAAAATCAAGCCTTATCAATAGATTATCGAAGCGTGAAGTTGCGATTGTAACCGACAGGGCCGGCACGACCCGGGATATTCTGGAAATACCGTTGGATCTGGACGGCTATCCGCTAACGGTTATCGATATGGCAGGCCTTCGGGAGACGGCCGACCCGGTTGAGATCCTCGGCGTCGAACGTGCGCGGAGCCGGGCGGCTGACGCCGATTTTACCGTGGTTCTGTTCGATGGTGCGGTTTGGCCTAATCTGGACCGGGAAGCCCTTGCTATGATCGACGATCGGACCGTTGTCGTCTTGAATAAGGCGGATCTTCTGGCTGACATTGGCCAGGCCGTGATTGGTGGACAGGAAGCCATCTGTATCTCTTGCCGCACCGGAGAAGGCATAGATCGGCTCATTGATAGTTTATCAGCGCTAGCAGGCAAAAGCATGGCCGTCGGAGATGCGCCTTTGCTGACGCGCACGCGACATCGCCATGCGCTCCAGGAAGTTGCAGCAGCACTTGGCCGCATCGGTGCGGGCGATGAATGTTTGGAGCTTGCATTGGCTGCAGAGAATTTAAGGGTGGCGATGAGCGCCATGGGGAGAATTACCGGGCGGATCGGTGTGGAGGATCTCTTGGATCGAATTTTTGGTGAATTCTGCATTGGTAAATAGAAGGTCGAAATACCAGTGAAATTAGAGAACTTTTCATTATCAAAACAAGTAAAAGGAGATGGACAATTTTTTGTTAGACCTTAGGAGCTTGTTAAGCCATTTTAGTTACTTCTGGTCAGATCAACGAAGAAAAAACTGGCTGGAGCCTCAAGACAATGTATCGGGTTTTCTCCGCCTTAATAGCAGTGTGTCTGGCCGTGGAGGCGAGTGCTGAAGCCCATCAGCCCAGTCCAAGGGCTGGGCTTCAGGTTGGTGGGGCCATGAGAATCCTGGCTATGCGGAAACAGACCTTGCCAGTTGCCGATTATTCGCCAACAGGCAAGCCTAGCAGGTTGGATAAATCTAAAGCCGCGATAGCCCAATCACTCAGCCATATATTGAATATAAATGACCGGTCGGTTGTCGATCCAGGTCCCATAGTTAAACAAAACTCGTCGATGATCTACACTGTGACGAGATCATTATCCTTGGGTGTCGGCTATCATTTTGTGGATGCCGAAGATCTGGTTGGCAAGGTTGTCGTTGTCGGAGCAATGGATGCAGATCATCAGAGCCATCATGTTCTGCTTCGTGCACGATGGCAATTCGAGTAGTAAACACCTGGAGTAAGAGCCTGGCCCGTGCGATTTGCGTTTGGCTAGGTGGTAAATTTCACAGGGTGGAGAATCTCCCAGGGAAAGGATGAAGCTGAATTGGGAGGAAGCTTTTGGGTGGTTTGACGATTTCAGAATGATGTTTCACGTGAAACATCATTATGCAGCGAGGCGGAGAACTGTTCAGTCTTTCCCCTGTTCATGACCAAGCTTATATAGTGACTGCACTATTATTTTTCAGAACGGGGTCATGAACAGTTTTGATGTAGTTGTCATTGGCGGCGGCCATGCGGGTGTTGAAGCTGCTGCGGCAGCATCACGTGTTGGCGCCAAGGTTTTGTTGCTGACGCACAAGATCGAGACAATTGGTGTCATGTCTTGCAACCCAGCGATCGGAGGGCTCGGGCGTGGCCATCTTGTCCGTGAGGTCGATGCACTCGATGGCTTGATGGCACGTGCGATAGACCGGGCTGGTATCCAATTCCGGGTCCTGAATCGTAGCAAGGGGCCGGCTGTACAAGGCCCGAGAGCGCAGGCCGACCGAAAGCTATATCGTCAGGCTATACAAGAGTTACTTGCAGAGGAACGAGACCTCAGAATCGAGGCGGCGGATGTTGATGATCTAATTATCGGAGATGATGGACGTGTGGGTGGTGTAACAGCGGTGGATGGCCGACGCTGGATAGCTGGTGCGGTTGTCTTGACCACGGGAACTTTCCTTGGCGGGGAAATACATCTAGGTAGTAAGCGATGGCCGGCGGGACGCCAAGGCGATGCGCCGGCGACAGGGCTGTCGGAAAGCCTCGCTCGGTCGGGTTTTCGGCTTGGGAGGTTGAAAACAGGAACACCACCGAGGCTTGACGGCGATACTGTTGACTATTGCGGCCTGGCCATGCAGCCGGGTGATGACCCTCCTACACCGTTTTCTATGTTGACCGAGCGGATCACGACGCCACAGGTGTCTTGTGCGGTAACCTATACGAACGTACGAACCCACGCGCTGATAAGGGAAAACCTCGGCCAGTCATCAATGTATTCGGGCCAGATTTCTGGAACCGGTGTTCGCTATTGTCCTTCGATCGAAGACAAGGTGGTTCGGTTTGCCGACCGCTCTCGTCATCAGATTTTCCTGGAGCCTGAAGGCCTGGACGACCGGACTGTTTATCCAAACGGGCTTTCCACTTCTCTGCCGGAGGAAATCCAGGAGAAGTTTGTGCGATCGATCGCTGGCCTTGAGAATGCGAGACTTCTCCTGCCTGGTTATGCGATCGAATATGACCACATTGATCCGCGAGAGCTTGGAACAACCTTGGAAACCAAGCGACTGCCGCGTCTATTTCTGGCCGGACAGATCAATGGAACCACCGGCTATGAAGAGGCGGCAGCGCAGGGAATCGTTGCGGGCACCAACGCGGCCCTAACTGCAGCGGGATTGCCGGCGATGATCATCGATCGAGCGGAGGGCTATATCGGCGTTTTGATAGATGATCTTGTGACTCAAGGTGTGAGCGAGCCCTATAGAATGTTCACGTCACGCGCTGAGTATCGATTGATGCTGAGGGCGGACAATGCGGATCGCCGGCTGACACCGAAAGCGCTGAAATATGGGTTGGTTGGATCGGTGAGAAAAGCCGCCTTCGACCGAAAACGAAAGGCCTTGGAAGAGGCAGAAGCTCTGCTTAAATCGTTAAGCTTGAGCCCAGCTGCAGCGATACGAGCCGGCTTGCAGGTGAAGCAGGATGGCGTGGTCCGAGATGGTTTTGATCTGTTGCGCCTGCCATCGGTGGATATGACAGCTCTCACCCGCCTTTGCCCGGACCTTGGTGGTTTGCGTGCGGATGTGGCGCGACAATTCGAAATTGAGGCACAATATGCTGCCTATCTGCCACGCCAATTGGCGGATATAGCTGCCTTTCGGGCTGAAGAAGCATTCTTGCTTCCAAAAGATCTTGCCCTTGACCAGATCGCAGGTCTGAGTCGCGAGGTACGAGCACGGCTAGCTGATGTCAGGCCCGACACTTTGGGTGCAGCATCGCGAATTCCCGGAATGACGCCGGCGGCTTTAGCATTGCTTTATAGGCATGCCAAAAGAGCTGTTGCCACATGACCCAACGCCGTTTGAGTGCGCTAGATTTTGCTGACCAAGTCAATGTTTCACGTGAAACATTGAAGCGCCTGGAACACTATCTCGAATTGCTCGGGCGATGGCAGAGAGCTATTAATCTTGTGGGCGCCAAAACATTGGAAGATCCTTGGCGCCGTCATATCCTGGATAGCGCTCAACTCATCACCTATCTTCCGTCGCCTTCATGCAAAATCGTTGACCTTGGCAGCGGCGCCGGACTACCGGGGTTGGTCCTCGCTATTCTCGGCCAATCCAACGTCCATCTCGTTGAGAGCGATCAGCGGAAATGTCAATTCCTAAGGGAAGCAGCTAGAAGTCTCTCAGTCGATATCACTATTCATGCCAAGCGTATCGAATCGCTGACGCATCTGTCGCCTGACTTCCTGACCGCGCGGGCTCTCGCACCACTACCCCGCCTCCTGGATCTCGCTTCATCCCATCTTTGCCGTAAAACCATATGTCTTTTTTTAAAAGGACAACGAGGAAAGGATGAATTGACCGAGGCGGGTAAAAGCTGGATGATGGCGTCGCAAGTCTATCCGAGCTTGTCTGATCCGTCGGCCTCGGTCCTTAAACTCTGGGAAATTGAACGTGCGCCCCTTCATCGTAAATAAGCGGCCGTCCGAGATTGGCCGCATTGTTGCTATTGCCAATCAGAAGGGTGGTGTTGGCAAGACGACTACCGCCATCAATCTTGGTACAGCGCTGGCCGCTTGCAAAAAAAGCATTCTGCTCATCGATCTCGATCCGCAAGGCAATGCCAGCACGGGCCTTGGTGTTCAGCCATCCGATCGCAATGTCTCGACCTATGACGTCATTCTTGGCGATGCCCAGCTTTCGGAAGCTGTGACCAAAACTAGGATTCCAGGTTTTGACTTGGTTCCCTCTGTCGTTGACCTTTCTGCTGCCGAAATTGAATTGGTCGAGCGGCAACGGCGTGAATTCGCCCTTAAAGATACTCTTGGAGGATTGGAGCGGAACTATGACTATGTCCTCATCGACTGTCCGCCATCACTTGGCCTTTTGACAGTCAATGCGCTGGCAGCGTCGAATTCAGTACTAGTACCGCTCCAGTGCGAGTTTTTTGCATTAGAAGGCCTGAGTTTACTCCTGCGGTCCATCGAGCGTGTTCGTCGTAATCTCAATCCCGATTTGGACGTTCAAGGAGTTCTTCTGACCATGTTCGACAAGCGTAACAATCTGGCTCAGCAAGTTGCTACAGACGTTCGTAGTTTTCTCGGAAAGCGGGTTTACGAAACCATCGTGCCGCGCAATGTCAGGGTATCCGAAGCTCCCTCCCATGGCCTCCCAGTCCTACTCTACGATTTCCGCTGCCCGGGCTCACAGGCCTATGTGCATCTAGCCGGCGAAGTCCTACGTCGTGATCAGGAGGTCGCCCAGGCATGACCGACATAGGGCAGGATACCAGAGGGAATGGTCGGAAGCGAGGCTTGGGTCGAGGACTTTCCAGTTTGATACCCGATATGCCGATCGAATCGGGAAGGGCCCCGGTTCCCGGTGTCAAGACTGTTCCTGTTGAATTTCTGAAGCCATCGCCATTTCAGCCGAGGCGGCACTTTGCAGATGATGAAATCGATGGCCTTGCTGATTCAATCAGAGCCAAAGGCGTGATGCAGCCGCTCCTGGTGAGGGCCGCGGCTAACAACAAGAACATGTTTGAGATCATCGCTGGTGAGCGGCGCTGGCGAGCAGCTCAGCGGGCGGGACTCCATGATCTACCTGTCCTCGTTCGAGACCTTTCGGATCGCGATACACTCGAAGTCGCCCTACTTGAGAATATCCAGCGTGAGAATCTATCTCCTTTGGAAGAAGCGGAGGGATATCAACGTCTGATCGACGAATTTGGCCATACGCAGCAGGAACTAGCCGACATTATTGGCAAGAGCCGAAGCCACATTGCCAATTTGCTTCGCCTGCTTCTGCTTCCTTCAGCGGTTCGTACGATGTTGGAGGAAGGTGCACTGTCAGCTGGGCATGCACGTGCATTAATAGGCGCCGATAATCCTGAGCATCTTGCAAAGATGATTGTCGACAAAGGGCTCAATGTTCGGCAAGCGGAAGCATTAGTAAAGCGCGAAAAAGACGACCAAAAATCAACCCAAAATTTCAATGCGTCTAATCATGGCGAGAATGCCGACACTTTGGCCTTGGAGAGAGAGCTTTCTACCGGCCTGGGATTGAACGTTGCTCTGAAGCCGAAAGGAAAGGGTGGGGTTCTCTCTATTTCCTATCGAACGCTGGATCAGCTCGATGGTCTGATCAAGCGCCTTAGATAAAAGACCATCTAATGAACTATTTTATCTGCGCGTAAAGATGTCCTGTTGCTCTAGAAGACCTTGGGCGAACCGAGAAACTCCAGATTCGTCACGATTCCTCTGGCTGTACTTTGGGTGTCATCGGTATCTGCGCTGATTGCAATATACAGAGGATTAGGCGCATCCGAACCAAAAGAAAGACGATAATCTTCTGCAATATCAATGCTTTCCGAAAACCATTGGCCGGAAGGTGTCCTCGTAGGACGAAGAACTTTCATCATACCCGAAGCGCCAAGATAGGGACTGTCCACTAGCGCTCCTCTATCCTCGTTTCCGCCCCAGACATAAACCAACACGCGACCAGGGGCATCCTCGCCTGCGGTTGTTTCGACGATCTTTCGTTCCATACGCTCAAAGGCGGTCGCTTCTTCCTCCTCGAACGGAAAAGCCACGTAGATGGCGAGGGATCGATCATCCTCCCCCCTTACCGAAAGCTGGGTCATTGGTGCCGGCTGGGTAACGCACCAGCGCCAGCGGAGTATGGATTGGGTCTCTATATCGACGCTGACGGGGATCTGCAGCAGTGAAACGCTGCTCTGGCTAACGACTTCGATCCCGCTATCACCAATTGCCGAGAATTGATTAGGGCGCTTGTCCTGGAAAACAAACTCGTCCCAACCTCTAGCACGCAGTTTGTCGTCGACTTCTGCAACGGCATTGCTGGTTGCAAGTGCCATAGGCAAGAGGACGGCAATGCAACAAAAAGATCTAAAGAGCAGCATGATAGAAAGGCCAATTGTCTCGGTTACAAAGCTACATTACAGCGCCAATTTGCCATGGCGTGAATTCGTGGTTGCCGAAACCCAAGGCTTCGCTCTTGGTACGTTCGCCCGATGCGACCCGCAGAAACAACTCGAAGATTTGCCGGCCAAGGTCCTCGACACCAACCCCCTGGTCAAGAATAACGCCACAGTTAACGTCCATATCCTCCTCCATTCGGAGATACATGTCGCTGTTGGTCGCAAGCTTGATCGATGGTGCCGGCTTGAAGCCGAAGCAGGATCCCCGACCGGTGGTGAAACACACCAGATTGGCCCCGGATGCCACCTGACCGGTCACTGAGGCCGGGTCATAACCAGGGCTATCCATAAAGGCAAAGCCAGGCTCTGTTACTTGTTCAGCGTAGCGATAGACGCCTGTGAGGTTGGTTGTTCCCCCCTTAGCCGTCGCACCGAGCGATTTTTCGAGAATGGTCGTGAGCCCGCCAGCTTTATTGCCTGGTGAGGGGTTATTGTTCATCTCGCCGCCATTGCGTTCGCAATAGGCTTCCCACCAGCGAATGCGCTCGATCAACTTTTCCGCAACTTCTCCGCTGATCGCGCGCCGGGTGAGAAGATGTTCGGCACCATAGATTTCCGGCGTTTCCGCGAGTATGCCCGTACCGCCGTGGCGTATCAGGAGATCGGCTGCTGCACCAAGCGCTGGATTTGCCGTGATCCCCGAATAGGCGTCCGAACCGCCACATTGAAGGGCAACGGAGAGGGCTGATGCGGGGATAGGCTGTCGCTTGGCGGTATTGGCGGCCGGCAGCATGTCCCGGATGACGTCCTGAGCGGCTTCGACAGTTTTACGAGTACCGCCGATGCCCTGCATGGTCATGGTCTGGAAATGTGGGCCGCGCTTGATCTGATAGGCCTCGAGCAGAAAATCGATCTGGTTGACCTCGCAGCCGAGCCCAACCATCAGAATACCAGCGAAATTCGGGTGGCGGGCATATCCCCAGAGGGTCCGCTGGAGCGCATCGAAGCCATCGCCTCGATCTGCCATGCCGCATCCGGTTCCGTGAGTGAGGGCAACAATGCCATCTACATTTGGATACCGAGCAAGCTCTTCCTCGGGAAAGGTTTCGGCGATGAAGTGTGCGACGGTTGCCGAGCAATTAACGGTCGAGAGGACACCGATAAAGTTGCGGGTTCCCGCCTTGCCGCTGTCGCGCAGAAACCCCTCAAAGGTTGCCCTCTCGGACTCCGGGACGAAGGCCGTCCGCTTGACCTCCTGACCAATTGCATAGTCTCGGGAGAAGTCACGCATTTCGACATTCTGGACGTGAACATGATCACCGGCTGCAATATCTTCGGACGCGAAGCCGATAGTCTGGTCATATTTCCGAATGGGATCGCCGGCAGCCATGGACCGGGTAGCAACTTTGTGCCCGGCAGGTATGCGTCTCTTGCTGAACACATTCTCGCCGGGTATCGGCGTTTCCGGCATGATATCGACCCTGGCCGTCACGACATTGTCTTCGCTGTGCAGGCGCACGGTGAGCTGTTTGTCGGTCATATTGTCAAACCCCTCCCTCGGACCATGCCATGATATGAGTGATGATGGCGACGGTCAAAGCAAGCCACGTTGTCATCTCTCAACAATCGTCCCGTAATGCTCAGGACGCCTGTGCAGTTCGAAATTAAAGATATTCTCACGGATTTCCCGACACCGCTCCAAATTACATTTGGCGACAATCAGTTCGTCTTCGAGAGTCGTGCTCATAGCGACGATTTCTCCGGTGGGGGCAATGATGCAACTTTGGCCAATCAGCATACATCCCTCCTCCATGCCGCACTTGGCAACACCGACAACCCATGTGCCGTTCTGATAAGCACCGGACTGCATCACCAGATGGTTGTGGAAATGGTTTAGATGATCATGCTCGGGGGCTTGAGGATAGTGTTGCGGCGTGTTGTAGCCGAGCATAATGACCTCAGCACCGCTCAGCCCCATAACACGGTAGGTTTCCGGCCAGCGACGGTCGTTACAGATACACATGCCCATTTTGCCGCCGAGTACCTCGAACACCGGAAAACCAAGATTACCAGGCTCGAAATATCGTTTTTCCAAATGCTGGAATGGGCGCCAGGGTTGATGATCAGCATGGCCCGGTAGGTGCACTTTGCGGTACTTGCCGAAAATGTTACCGGTTTTGTCCACCAGGACCGATGTGTTGAACCGCTGCCTACTCTTTGCGCTCAGCACAATTTCCCCGTAGCCGAGATAGAAGGCTATTCCGAGCCTTCTCGCTGCATCGAACAAAGGCAGGGTCGCAGCGCTGGGCATCTCGGTCTCGAAGAACACGTCGAGATCGGCTTCATCTTCGAACCACCACCGGGGAAAGAATGTGGTAAGAGCGAGCTCTGGAAAAACGACGAGATCTGCACCGCGGTCCTTTGCTTCGTGCATCAGGCTAAGCAGGCGTGTGACGACCTGCTCTCTGCTTTCTTCGCGACTAATGGGGCCAAGCTGCGCTGCGGCGATCAGGAGTGTTCGTTCCATGTCATCCTCCTTCGAGAGCCTCGATTCGATCTGCTCGCCTCGGCTTGTTGCTATAGGGTGGCGATCAGTCGGTAATCGCTTTATTCTCAAAGTATGAAAGCAACCCGAACATCAATTCTGCAAGTGTCTCTTCATGCTTAGCCTGTCGTTTTTCGAGCTAGCCTCATGGTACCCATCGAAATATTCAGCGACATAGGTCGTCGATAGGAGTCCCTCTGATGCGGATTATCGGCGGTCGGTTTCGTGGTAAGCGCCTTCAAAGTCCGGCTGATCTATGGATAAGGCCTACCAGTGATCGAGTCCGGGAGTCACTTTTCAATATTCTTGGCCATAATAATATGGTCGCTGGTATGCGATTTCTTGATCTTTTCTGTGGATCCGGGGCGGTCGGGTTGGAGGCCTACTCCCGCGGCGCTGAGGATGTCTGGCTGATGGATCAGGATATTGGCCTCGCTACGGCTAACCTCCGCCGTTTCGACTCTCCTTCAAGAATTTGCCTTCATCATCAGGGCGTGTTGGCCCGCTCGAAGCCACCATTTCAGTTCGACGTTGCTTTTCTCGATCCACCTTATGGCAAAGGCCTTATTGGGCCCGTGCTTTCAATACTGCAGCAGGGCTGGCTTGCTCCCACCGGCTGGCTTGTTGTGGAACGATCCATCAAAGAAGCTTTCGACATGCCTGCTGGGCTATTCGTGAGGCAAGAGAGAATCTACGGCCGTGTAGCTATAGACTTCTTGGGGGTGGATAGCGACGAATCCGCTGATCGCCATTAAGTTCTTTTCTCAATATAGAGGTATTCCCCTAAACGAGCATCGCCGAGCGGCTTTCTTCGGCCATTGTTGGTAGCGGCGGCATCAGCAGACCGTCGCCATTCAAGGTGGCAACATCCAGCATTGCTGCCTCCGCCATATCGAGCAATGTCTTGAAGTCCCTGCCATGAAAGGGAGAAACCGCGACACCAACGCTTGCCGTTAGCTGAATGTCGCCAGAGCCTAAGTGAAAAGGTGTTGCCAGAAGATCCGGTAAACGACTGACGAGAGCTTCAATGTCATCTATGGCGGCAAGGCCCTCAACCAGCCAAGTGAAGCCCGCCTCCCGTGTTCGGGCAAGTGTGTCAGTCTCTCGGATCTCTCCCATCAGCCGCTTGCCGATCATCGGCATGAGTTGAGCGAGGGTATTGCAGCCATGACATTCTGCCAGCTGCTCCGGCTGATCGAGGTCGATTGACACCAAGGCTACCAATGTTGCGTGCCGATCTGCCCGTGCGACAGCGCGCTCAAAACGCTCCCCCAAGAGGAGGCGGTTAGCAAGACCGGTGAGTTCATCTTCGCGGGCATGGCGAAGCCTATGCCGCTCCTGTCGCGACCGCTCGATGGAGGTCAGAATGACTCGCCAGAGCGTATTTGGATTGAGCATGTCCGAAGATATAACGTCCTGAGCACCCCGACGCACGACTTCACCGATGAATGCCTGGTCGCTCCGGTCGCTCACAATCAGCACTGGGATTGAACCTAGGCGATGATGGAGGCCTTCAATAGCATCGAATTGTTCTGCCTCTGAACCAGACTGACCGAGAAGTACGACATCGAAATCCCGGCCGCAAAGCCCTGCCGGCGTTTGCTGACATGTCATCTGAAGATCGGTGATGCCCGCCAAGGATTGACGCAACGGTTCCACCTTTAACAAACAATCGCTAATAAGAAGACCTCTGATAGCATCGATCGCCATAACCTGATCCCCAGACACGCTTCATTCCCAAGCGCGAAATGGCCAAATGCCGGCCCAATCTACGGAAAGAGGACTGGTCGAAAAGGAAAGTTATTCCTCAATCAAAAACCATTTTCGGTTGATTTTCTGAGTTTGTACAGTGCTTATTTGGATGATTGTGGGGCGACTATGAAGATCTGATACGGCTTGCCGGGATATCTTGGCCGCCGATCAGATGATGCCAGCCTGGCGCAATCTTTCGATTTCGTTTCTACTATAGCCGATCTCAGCGAGGAGGACCGATGTGTGTTCGCCGAGATCGGGAGGCGGTCTGCGAAGTTCCGCCGGCGTCTCGCTGAGTTTTACGGGAAATCCCGTCACCTTGATCGGCTCATGACCTGGCCGGTCGATCTCCAGCATCATCTCCTGAGCCAGAACTTGCGGATCATCGAAGACCTCTGGAAGCGACATCACCCGTCCGCAAGGCACACGCTGCCGGTTCAAGAGCTCGATCCACTGGGCGACGGGGGCTTTGATCGTCTCCTCAGTTATCAATTTTCGCAGCTTTTCCCGATGGATTAGACGTTGCTGATTAACGGCAAATTCGGGCTGCTCCAGCAGACCCTCTAAGCCGAGAACCTCCATAAAGCGAACGACGAAAATATCGTTGCTCGGGGCCACGGCGATCACACCGTCGCTAGCCTGGAATAAGCCATAGGGATAAACGATAGGGTGATCATTGCCGGTCCGCGACGGCTGCTCGCCGGTAGCGAAATAATGGGCGGAGAAATAGGCAAGCATGCTGATAAGGCTATTGGTGAGGCTCGCTTCGATTCGCTGACCGTGGCCTGTTCCAGCGTGGCCTCTCGATAGAAGTGCCGTGACCACGCCGAAGGCGCCGTAAAGGCCCGCGACAAGGTCGCTGATCGGTGGCCCGGCGCGCAGAGGTTCACCGCCGGGAGGACCGTTGATGCTCATGAATCCGCTCATCGCTTGGCCGATGAAATCGAAAGCCGGCCGATCTACATAGGGGCCCGTGCTGCCATAGCCATTGATACTGCCGAGGACGAGCCCTGGGTTGAGGGCCCGGAGCCGGCTCTCACCAAAGCCCATCCTGGTCAGCACACCAGGGCGGTAGTTTTCAAGCAGAACGTCGGCACCTTCGATCAGCTTTGCAAGAATCGCCTTGCCTTCCTCCGTATAGAGATTTGCGGTAATTGACTTTTTGTTGCGGTTAAACTGAGCGAAATAATAGCTGAGACCGTCAACAGAGGCGCCCTGGCGCCGGGTGGGGTCGCCCTTACCGGGCGCTTCCACCTTGATCACCTCGGCACCCATGTCAGCAAGAAGCTGTGAGCAGAATGGTCCAGCGATGATCCTCGTCAGATCGATCACCCGGAGGCCCGAAAGCGGCATTGATCAGCCTACCGCCGTCCGCACCTGATCCATCTTGCTCAGATGAAGTCTTGGTCCTGCTTTCATCACTTGTCCCGGCAAGGTCCTGCCCACCACTTCCTCGACCTGCCTTGCGACGTTGCATAGTTTGTCGAGATCGATCCCGGTCTCGATCCCCATTTCATGGAGGAGAAAAACCAGATCCTCGGTGCAGATATTACCGGTGGCACCTGGGGCGAACGGGCAGCCACCCAGACCGGCAAAGGAGCTTTCATAGCGGTCGATGCCTTCTTCCAAACCAGCCATGACATTGGCAAGCCCGATGCCTCGAGTATTGTGGAAATGCAGCGTGATGGGCATTTCCGGGACATGATCCTGGAGATAACGGCAGCGCTCGGCCACGAGGGGAGGCGTGGCCATGCCTGTGGTGTCGCCAAGGCCGACGCCCACCATTCCGATCTCGCGAAACCGTTTGGCAATCATGCCGACCTGCTCAACTGCAACATCACCCTCGAAGGGGCATCCGAATGACGTGGCGATTGCGCCGCTAACAGGCATATCGGCGGAAGCCGCCACCTTCGCTACCTCCTCGAAGCCTTCAAGACTGTCCTCGATGGCGCGATTGACATTTTTCTTATTGTGGCTTTCGGAGGCAGAGACAAACACACGAATCTCGTCGACATCGGCCTCGATCGCACGGGTGGCGCCTTTCACATTGGGTACCAGTGCTACCAGATGAACGCCCGTCGAACGGTTTAGGCCCGCAAGAACATCGGCTGCATCGGCAAGCTGAGGGACGGCGCGTGGTGAGACGAAGGATGAATATTCGATCTCTTTCAAACCGGCGTCGATCAGTTGGTTGATGAGATCGATCTTGGTTGCTGTCGGGATGAAATCGGTCTCGATCTGCAACCCGTCCCTCGGTCCAACTTCACCTACCAGAACCTTGGTCGGTCGTATCATCTCTCACCTCGTTTCGAAGCTTTGCTGCCTCGGAAAAGATATATCTTATCTTTGCATATATACCAGCCAAACTGGCTTTTAACTCATTCGTTTCTACTGCCTGGTGGTTTGACATGGGATGATGCCTCTGCGGACAAGATGGTCTTAATGCTCCTTTCAATAGACCGTTGATGCGGGCTCCGCTTGCTGCCGCGTTGACTTCGGCGGCCACCGCCGACCATACGATTGCCAGACTATCCAAACATTAGTTTGGCTACGATTGCTTCCCGTAGCGAGGGTAGTGATGGTGTAGGGCAACCTCAGCTGACGATTGTTTAGGCAGATCAACTGTCCTGGACGTGCGATCCATCACGAAAGGCGGAAATCGCTGATGCTATCCTGGCGATCAGATCAACCGGGTTGTCAGCTACGTCGAATGACATTGATCGTTCATCTTCTTGCGGCCGTTCGAGAATTGCGAGTTGGCTGTCTAGCAGTGTAGGCGGCATATAATGATCGTTGCGTGCTGACATTCTAGTTCTGATAAGCTGGGCGTCGCCATCAAGGAGGATGAAAAAGACATCCTCGCCTACAATGACACGGAGCCGGTCGCGATAGCTGCGTTTCAGCGCAGAACATGCCGCAATCACCAGTCTATCTCCAGCGGCCTGCTTGCCGATCTCCTGGCCAAGTCTTTCTAGCCAGGGCCAGCGATCATCGTCATCTAGGCGGATGCCGGCGCGCATTTTCTCGACATTTTCCTGTGGATGAAAGTGATCACCTTCGAGAAACGGACAGCTCAGCTCCTTGGCAGCGCCTTCACCAACAGTGGTCTTGCCCGTTCCGCAAACGCCCATGACAATAATTGCGGTCATCGTTTCCCTTTCCAGCCCTCAATTGAGCAGTGTCGATTGGCGTTCGATCAGTTCGAAGCCGAGGTCGATCGTTTCGCGGGTCATCGCCAAGTCGTGCTTTGGCTGAGCCAGGATCTTGAGCAGAAGTCGACCGGCACGCTCACCGATGCCAATGGTATCAACCTTGACCGTCGTCAGGGAGGGAACGGTCTGGCCGCCGATCTCGAAATCGCCGAATCCAGCAATTGCGAGATCCTCCGGCACCCTAATGCCCCGCCTTTTGCATTCCATCAACGCTCCCACAGCCGAGAGGTCGCTTACTGCGAAGATAGCGTCGACATCGCCATGCCTGGCAAGCAAGGCAGCAAGGCTCTCGGCGCCATGGGTGAACGAGACAGGTCCGCGACCATGGCGGATCACCAGATCGCTCGATCGTCCCGCCTCCATATGTGCGCTGACGTAGCCTGCAAGGCGCTCATCGCCGCGGAAATCGCGAAAGCCAGACTCATTTTCCGGCGGGCCAAGAAAGGCGATGTGTTGATATCCAAGCTTGATCAGCCGCTTGGTCATGGCCCTGCCGGCATCAAAATTGGAAAAACCGACCACGTGCCCGATCGGCTCTGCCGGAAGGTCCCAAACCTCGACCACTGGGATATCCGCAGCGGCCAGAAGCTGCGCGGTTTTTTCGGTGTGATGGCCACCCGACAGCACAATGCCTTCCGGCCGGCGCGCCAACATCGCCCGTACCAGGTTTTCCTCCTCATCGACTCGATAGTTGGTATAGCCGATTAGCATTTGAAATCCGGCACTGCGCAGACTCTCGGTCAAGCCACCAGCGGTTTCGGCAAAGTTGATATTACTCAGGCTTGGCAGGATGGTGGCTATAAAGCCGCTTTTCCTGCTGGATAGGCTGCTGGCAGTCAAATCGGGAACATAACCGAGCCTATCGATCGCGCGTGTCACTTTCTCTCGCGTGCTCTCCGCAACTAAATCCGGCTGTGCCAGAACTCGGGAAACGGTCATACTCGACACGCCGGCAATCTTGGCAACGTCGCGCATGGTCGGTTTGGCGGCCACTAAGCGTCGGCCTTCATGATGCACCCATCCCGCCCCTGAAATTCCACGCTTCCGCTCAACGCTCAGAACCTGATCTGAACTTTAATCGCCTGCTCGCGATCGGCTGCGGTCTCGAAAGCTTTAGTAGCCTCGCTCAGGGCAAATTCGGCGGTGATCAGCGGCGCGACATCGATTTTGCTGGTGGTCAGGAAGTGGACCGCCATCTCATACTCTTCGTGAAATCTGAACGAACCGAGATAGTCGATTTCCTGCGCCATCAGGAGATTGGCAGCAACCGCAACTTCGCCTGGTGGTAGCATGCCGATCTGGACGACCCGGCCGCCAGGACGCGTCACCCGCAGTAAGGAGGCAAGTGCCGGCAAGGCTCCCGTCGCTTCGAATGCGACATCGAAAGCCCCTTTATTCGCCTCGAATGGCTTGAGCGGATCATTAGCGCCGCTGACGCAGTAAGCTCGGTCAACACCTATCTCCAGGGCTTTTTCGAGCGGTGGATTCGCGAGATCGAAGATCGATATGCTACCGGCGCCAGCCTGCATCGCTGCAAGAGCCACCAGCAGGCCGATGGGACCGGCACCGGCTATCACGACATTACGGCCGAGTAGATCGCCCGCCCGCTTGACCGCGTGAAGAGCTACTGCGAGCGGTTCCGACATGGCCGCGATCGAGGGGGGCATGGAGGTCGGGATGACATGGCACTGATCGGCGCGGGCAATGGCGAGTTCGCTAAACGCACCTTGCACATGAGGCATGCGCGCCGCACTCCCATAGAACAGGACGTTCCTGCAAAGATTGCTCCGGCCACTCAAACAGTCCCGGCAAACCATGCATGGCCTGCTTGGGTTGACTGCAACCGCATCGCCGACCGCTGGTGTCTCGACCCTTTCGCCAACCTCAACGACTTCACCCGCCACTTCATGGCCAAGCGTCATCGGCTCTTGAAGGGCGAAGTCGCCGACCCGGCCCTTGAAATAGTAGGCAAGATCTGAGCCGCATATTCCCCCCGACTTTACCGCTACACGAACCTCATCAGCCTCGAGGGGGCGAACGGCAATATCTGCCAAACGAAGGTCCTTGGCGGCATGAATCTGCAACGCACGCATCGATGATCTCCTGCCTGATGCTTGTCCTGTCCCAAAACGTCGGTACTGGCCGCCTCAACCAGATACTGACCTTCTCTGGTGGTCTGGCGCCGGAGAGAGCTCGTCCCGCGTCCACCCCAAAAATACTGAGAACAAGCTTGATTTGTTATCGATAACATGCATCTTGGCAGCAGATTTGACAAGAAAGAACGAAAGCGGAGCAGGACGGCATGTCGATACGGCTCTTCGACCTCACAGGCAAACGTGCCCTGATTACCGGCTCGTCTCAGGGGATAGGCTTGAGCCTCGCAATGGGCCTGGCTGCCGCTGGTGCCAAAGTTGTCCTGAACGGGAGGTCCAAAGATAAGCTCGATAAAGCCGTCAGCACGATCGAAGGTGCGGTCGGCTATGTTTTTGACATTGCCGATCAGGAGGCCGTCCAGGCCGCCGTCGGGAAGATCGAGCAGGCAGAAGGACCAATCGACATCCTGATCAACAATGCTGGCATTCAGCGGCGTCAGCCACTTGAAGAGTTCCCCCTGGAGACCTGGCATGAGCTGATGCGTACCAATGTTGATGGGGTGTTCATCGTCAGCCAGGCGGTCGCCAAGCACATGATCACTCGTAACCAGGGTAAGATCATTAATATCGCAAGTCTCCAGAGCGAGGCCGCCCGTTACTCCATCGCACCCTACACGGCCTCCAAGGGGGCTGTAAAAAATCTGACCAAAGGCATGTGCACAGACTGGGCACGCCACGGGCTCCAGATCAACGGCATCGGTCCCGGCTACTTCGAGACGCCGTTGAACCAGGCCCTGATCGACAATCCGGACTTTGACGCTTGGCTCAAGAACCGGACCCCGGCCGCGCGGTGGGGTAAGGTGGAAGAGTTGCAGGGCGCTTGCATTTTTCTCGCTTCCGAAGCATCGAGTTTCATCAATGGCCACATCATCTATGTCGATGGCGGCGTCCTGGCGACGCTCTAGTGGAACGTTCACAGCATTTGGTTGTCATGCCCGTTGGAGGGTCACTAGTTGGAGTTAAGAGCTTAGACGTTTCTCAAGGCTAAGCTTTCGTTGCGGTCGTGCCATGAGTCCAGAAACAAATGGAGAAATCATCATGTCGGTCCCCGTCCTGTTGCGCTGCCCCCTGATGCCAGAGATCCAGGCGACACTTGAGGCCAACTACCAGGTCCATCCGGTCTTCGACATGACGGATCCCAAACTCGATAGGATCGCCGGAGATATTCGAGCCGTGGTTACCGGCGGTCATCTGGGTGCACCTGCCGATGTGATCAGCCGATTGCCAAGCCTCGAAATGATTGCGATCAACGGCGTCGGCTTCGACAAGGTCGACCTGGAGATGGCCAAGGCGCGCAAGATTCAGGTCTCGAACACCCCCGACGTCCTTACTGCCGATGTTGCCGACCTCGCCATCGGTCTCTCACTTTCGCTCACTCGGAAAATCAGCGAAGGAGATCAGTTCGTAAGAACCGGAGGTTGGTTGAACGACAACCTTGGGCTCGGCCGGAAGTTTTCCGCTCTCCGTTTCGGCATCCTCGGACTCGGCCGTATTGGCAAGGCGATTGCCAGGAGGTTAGAAGGCTTCGACGTCCAGATCGCCTATCATGATGCCATCGAGCAAGCGGGCGTTGGTTATGAAAGCCATTCGTCGCCAGTGGCCCTTGCCGCGGCTGTGGATGTGTTGATCGTTGCGGCCGCCGCGAGCAGCAGCACCTCCAATCTCATTAATGCCGATGTGCTTAAGGCTTTGGGCAAGGACGGGATGTTGGTCAACATCGCCCGCGGCTCGATTGTTGATGAGCCGGCTCTTGTAAAGGCTATCGAGACGGGTGCCATCGCCGGTGCCGCCCTCGACGTTTTCGCCGACGAACCAAACGTTCCCGCCGAGCTGGTCGCGAGCGACCGCGTCGTGCTCACCCCCCATATCGCCAGCGGCACCGTTGATACGCGCCGTGCTATGGGTGAGCTGATGCTGGCCAATCTCGATGCCTATGCCGCGGGCAAGGACCTCTTAACACGCGTGGTTTGAGTTTTTGCCGGCTTTCAAGTCTTTTGGATAAGATCCCGACTGCCTGCGATGTGACGATCTGGGCGTTCCGTCCCTTGGAGCTTGAGGCGGGTTGGCTTCGCTTTAACGTTTTTGTAGCCATAGGCTGCTCTGCAGTTTTATCGAGCCAATATCGAGTTCTTTGAAGGGGCTTCCTTTCAAGTGTTCGGTCAGGCGTGTCGCGACATAATGGCTGGCGAAGATCAGGCTATAGCCCTCGCTCTGCAAGAGAGCTGCAATCGCTGATTGCTCGTTGTAGCCTCGCCATGCCCAGGAGGCGGGATACGGATCTGGCAGAAAAATATCGTGGATATGGACATAGACGCCACTCGCCAGGTTCGGCAAGACATGACCAATAAGGTAGTCGACATCGGTTCCGGGCATGAGCAGATGGCTGGAATCGATAAACAGAACATCACCCGCTTGCAGTGCCGCAATGTCGGAAGGTGGCGCACTCTGTAGCACCGAAGAGCGCCATTGGACATCAAGGTGATCGAGAGCAGCCCGGGGAGCGGGGTCGATGCACACCAAATGTGTCTTCAGCTTTTCCTTCTGGATAGCAGCGGCCATGAAGCGCGTGGAATGCCCCGAACCGATCTCGACAATCCGGGACGGGCGACGATTGCGAACGATCACATAGGCTGCCAGACCGTCCAATCCCGGAAACCAGGATTGATCGAACCGGGCTTTCGCCGCTCCGCCAGGTAGGGCAAGTATGTCGTAACATAGTGCTTCAATCTGGTTGAGAAGGGCCTCGAACTGCGGTCTTGCCTTATCGAAAAGTATCTCCAAGCCCGGATAGGCAATGGGCCGAACAGACGCTGCGTAGCGGTATGGAAGAAAGAACCCTTTCTCGCCGAGGCCAAGGACGGTGGAGAGCCCCATCATCAACCGTCGACGCCGGCTTCTGCTCAGCATGGTTGGTCTGTGATCATTCCAGACGACACCAAGACATCGCCGGCTGTTCGTTGAATATAGATGCTTCTCGAATTCCGAATCCTCACAACACACCAACGCACTGACTCAATGGGATACCCTCTCTTAGAATGCCGAAATTCAAGTGACGTGGACATTCCACTAGGGCCGGAGGACCATGCCTTCCTTGGCGACGATCGATCCTGGCCGCATGCGTTCCAGCTGAGTGGCAATACCATCCATGAATAGGTCGTCATGCTCCGGGTCATGGTGAAATGCGACAAACGTCTTGACGCCAGCAACATCGCAAAGCTTGAGTCCCTCTCGCCAGGTTGAATGGCCCCATGTCCGAAACTGGGCGTATTCCTCATCAGTGTAGGTGCTGTCATAAATCACCAGATCAGCGCGATCGATCAAACCTAGTATATTCTTGTCTAGTATGCCCTCCTGGTGCTCGGTATCGGTCACATAGCAAATCGACTTGCCGGCGAAATCAACCCGATATCCGGTAGCGCCCTGAGGATGATTGAGCGACGCGGTTCTGAGCTTGACGCCAGGGATCGGCTCAAGGCTTTCGCCTGCCCCGAAATCATGAAACGCTATGCAGGCATGCATGATATCGATCGGCACGGGGAAAATCGGGCCGCTCATCAGGCTAGACAAAACTTTCTGCAAGCCACCCTGGCGTGCAGATAGGTGACCCGTCCAAATCTCGAAACAGTTATTGGGATTGTAGGCAGGTCGGAAGAAAGGGAAGCCGTTGATGTGATCGATATGGGTGTGGGTGAGAAAAATATGGGCGTTTAGGCCAGTCTTGCCTGCGAGGCTCGAACCTAGGGCTCGAATACCGGTTCCAGCATCGAAAATGAGGCATTCGCCGCCGCACATAATCTCGATACAGGACGTATTTCCGCCATAGCGAACGGTATCGGGGCCAGGACAAGGCACGGTGCCTCTGACTCCCCAAAAACGGACCCAAAATTCATCTTGGTTGGTCATCTATCACTTGTCCCCCAACCAGAAAAACATGAAACAGCAACGCTAAACAAGAGACGCCTCAGTTACCATACAACCAGAAGAATTAACGTCATGTGACTATTGTCACGACGATCTGTGCCGATAAACAAAATATCGATCGGGAGCGATTCCGCTTGGCAGGGGCTGGGAGAACAGATGCGGCGTATTCAGTGCCTGATCGCCGACAACCCAGGCACCGTCCTTCAGTAGGCCAGGAAGAGACTGGCCGAGCCAGGCAGCAAGTCTTTGATTTCTCTCGGCATCACCGGTACCGATATCGCTGTGGACCAGAACCGCCTCGTTGGCAAACCGGCGAGTGGCAGCCGGTAGTGTTTCCTCGATGCTGCCGAGAATGAGATGATCGTCATTGGGGATGCAGTCGGGATGCGCCCGAACCTCGCGTTCGAACACGAAAATATCCCGTTCCGGCATGGCTTGGCGCAAATGGTCGTATGTCCGGCCGTTGCCGAGGCCAAGCTCGAACACTGGTCCAGGCAGGCCGTCGATCGCCTGTACCGCCATATCGAGGCAGGCGCGCTGGGCTTCCAGGCGCCTAATAAAGCTGTCTAGCCGGCTCAATGATACCTCCCCGCAATCATCCCCCATTTTTAGCGCCGTTTTTGACCAAAGACAGCGGGAAGACCGACATTTTCTAAACCCTGACGCTGTAACATGGCCCGATTGATCCGCGACGTCGACTGCCCTGGTTTTGCCGGCTGGAAAAAATTGTATCATCCAAAACTATATCAGGCATAAACGGGATCATCCGACCTATGAACGATGGGAAGCACGCCATGCGTTTCCGGCTGATCCTGGTTCTGATAATGGCTATGCTCGGCAGCGATGCAGCAACCTGCCTGGCTGACGGCGGTGTCCGCATCCACCTGAGTGACACGGTGATGCCCGGAGGCCTGATGATCGGCAAGGCGCCTGCCGGCAGCACAGTCATGGTGGATGGCCGGACGATCAGGGTCAGCGAGGACGGCCGGTTCCTGTTTGGCGCCGGGCGGGACGCCGAGGGCATCATCGAGGTAACGATCGATGATCCCGACGGAATCAGGACCACGCGCAGCGTCAGGGCTGCCGAGCGCGACTACGACATCCAGCGAATCGATGGCCTGCCGCCGCGAAAAGTGAACCCGGCCATGCAGGACCACGCGCGAATCGAAGCTGACTGGATCATTCTTAGGGATGCAAAGGTGGTGGACAGCCCGGAGCCTGGCTTTGCCGGTATCGCAGTCTGGCCGGTGATCGGCCCGATTTCCGGGGTGTTCGGCAGCCAGCGGGTCCTGAACGGCAAGCCCAAATCGCCCCATAGAGGCGTCGATGTCGTCGCCCCGACCGGCAGGCCCGTCAAGGCCATGCTCGGAGGCGTTGTCACCGTGGCCTCGGAGGATATGTACTATACCGGAGGCACGGTGATGATCGATCACGGACATGGCCTGCACAGTATCTATGCCCATCTATCCGAGCTGTCAGTCGATGTCGGTCAAAGGCTGCGTTCTGGCGAGGAGCTTGGCAAAGTCGGTGCTACGGGCAGGGTCACGGGACCCCATTTGCATCTTGGTCTCTACTGGTTCGAGACGGCCCTCGATCCAGCGCTGATGCTTGGGCCAATGCCGACAAAGACGCAATGATTCAGTATCCAACTCATCCGGCGTCTGGCACACTACGGAGCCGGACGATCACCTCCACTCGGTCGATTTCCTGCCCCTCGGGAGGAATCGGTAGGCGGCTGATCTCAACATGATCTTCAGGAATATCGGAGAGTTTGCCGGTAGTTTCATCGAAGAAATGATGATGATGCGACGTATTCGTGTCGAAATAGCTTTGGCCCATATCGACAACGACCTCGCGCAACAGGCCAACTGAGGTGAACTGATGCAACGTATTGTAAATCGTCGCCAGCGAGACGTGGATGCCCTCCGCCCGCGCCTCGTGAAAAAGCTCTTCCGCCGTAACGTGCCGATGATCGTTCTCAAGCAGGAGCTTTGCCAAAGCCAAGCGCTGGCGGGTCGGTCTGAGCCCTGCTACCTTCAAACGATCCAGAACTCGTGAATAAGTACGCGTCGTCATCACCGCTCAATCGCTCCCAAGGCTTCTGGCGGATGCAAACGGATTGCCGTCCAGCTTCTTAAGTAAATCAGTACTAAATTGGTCCGCTATGTTGCCACTGTCAAGCGCCCCACCAGAAAATCACTCCTGGTGCGACGATTGTGCACTGCAAAAACCTATTTGCCAGTGACGATCCGATCGACCAGTTCACGAACGGTGGGAACGAATCCGTTGGAGTAGAATGGATCTTGCTTGAACTTGAACGCATTG
Organism: Geminicoccaceae bacterium; assembly: GCA_965204405.1. Taxonomy (GTDB): domain Bacteria; phylum Pseudomonadota; class Alphaproteobacteria; order Geminicoccales; family Geminicoccaceae; genus JANQPX01. Next base: position 653,911 of record CBDBEN010000003.1, on the reverse strand, counting down.
TGCCCGGCAAACATCAGTTCGTTATTGACGTCGCCAATATGGGCAATGCCCTGTAAGGTCTTTTGAATACAGAATGATCGCGGGTCCGGCGGTTTGCCGGTCGTGTTGTCATCCTTGTCCGACCAGTTGCTAAACTTGCAGAAAGACAGGCAGCCCATGCAGTCAGCCTGGTCCCGCTTGATCTGCCTCGCCTGATCAGGCTCCACATAGATCAAGGTGAAATCCGGGGTCTTCATGGCTTGGGTGAAGCCTTGCTCTGTCCAACCGCTGACACGATCGGCATCGTCAGCACGTACATGCACTAGGCGACCGCGGCCACCGAAGGCAAGTGGCGTGACAAGACCTCGTTTAGGATCGGGCTCATCGGCATAGTCGACCTGGCGCTCGGAACGCTTCACCAGATCGGTCAGAAAATCGTTGTAGACCGCTGATGAGTAGAAACCAGTTGGGCTGAAACGATGGAGAAGTACATCACCTTCGTCCAGGCCCAAAAGTCGTCGCTTCCAGCTCTCCGGGATCGGGCTTTCCCGGGTCAGGAGTGGGCGCGTGCCGAACTGGAATGCCATGGGGCCAAGCTCGGGATTGTCGATCCAATCTGTCCAGTCATTCAGGTGCCAAACCCCGCCGGCCATGACGATCGCCGTCTCGTCGAGACCGAAATCGCGCATGGTATCGCGGAGCGCCTGTACCCTTGGCATCGGCGGCTCCGGAACCTCGGGGTCCTCCGAATTCGACAAACCGTTATGCCCGCCCGCCCGCCAAGGATCTTCATAGACGACGCCGCCCAGAAGCTCGGATACTCGGTGATAGGCGCGCTTCCAGAGGGCCCGAAAAGCACGTGCCGATGACACGATCGGATAATAGGTGACATTGTAACGGGCAGCTATTTCCGCCAAGCGGTAAGGCATTCCGGCACCACAGGTGATCCCATGGATCAGCCCTTTGGCTCCTTCCATAACACCATGCAGCACGCGCTCGCAGCCGCCCATTTCCCAAAGAACATTGATATGCAGCCGTCCTTGGCCGCCGCTAACGTCATGAGCAATGCGCGCTTGGCTGATCCCGGCCTTGATCGAATAGCGGATGAGTTCTTCATGGCGCTCCAGCCGCGTCTTCCCCTCGTAGACCAGCGGCACCAGTTCGCCATTGTCGTCGATCCAGTCACCATTGACCCCGGAAAAAGTTCCGATGCCGCCTGCTGCAGCCCATGCACCGCTGCTCAAACCATTCGTGGCAGAAATGCCTTTGCCGCCCTCGATCAGCGGCCAGACTTCCCTGCCCGATAGCATCAGTGGTTTTAGCGAGATCAATGCGCATGCTCCGTCCGGCGATGGAAAACCTCCGTCAAGGCCCATCGCCATTTCATTGTCACAGCCTGAGCCGGCTGGTGACAAGATGGCATCCAGGACCTATTTCAGCCATGTAGGGGACATGCCCTCAAACGACAAGAGGCCGTGCCCAGTCCTTATCGTCCGACCGAGCAGCGGCCTCTTCAACCAGTAAGTAACTTTTACGTCCGGCGATCAACCAGCCCTGCGCTGTCGTCGGGGACCGCGATCACCACCGGATGACCGGTCCGAGCCGCCACCATCGCCATCCGCGCGCGGTGGACGTGGCTGCGCCTCCAACTCCTCGCCGGTTTCCTGATCGACTACGCGCATCGAGAGCTTCACTTTGCCGCGGTCGTCGATATTCAGGACCTTGACCTTCACCGTATCACCCTCATTCACGACGTCGGTCACCTTGGCGACCCGCTCATTCTTGAGTTCGGAGATATGGCAAAGACCGTCCTGCTGGCCCATGAAATTGATGAACGCACCGAAATCCACAACCCGAACCACTTTGCCGGTATAGATATGGCCAACTTCCGGCGAACTGGTGAGACCCCGGACCCAGTCGATTGCTTGCTGGCAGGCCAGCGCATCGGAGGAGGCGATCTTGACCGTACCGTCGTCGCCGATATCGATCTTTGCGCCGGTGGTTTCGGTGATCTCCCGGATCATCTTGCCGCCCGGTCCAATTACGGCACCGATCTTGTCCTGCGGGATGTTGATGACGCTGATCCTCGGCACCGTGTCCCGCATCTCCTCGCGGGTACCTTCGAGGCCCTTCGCCATTTCGCCGAGTATATGCAGCCTTCCCGCCTGCGCCTGGGTCAGCGCGGTCTTCATGATTGCCTCGGTGATGCCTGCGATTTTAATGTCCATCTGCAGTGAAGTCACACCCTGTTCGGTGCCAGCGACCTTGAAGTCCATATCACCGAGATGGTCTTCATCGCCGAGGATATCGGAAAGCACCGCGAAGCGATCGCCTTCCTTGATCAGCCCCATGGCAATGCCGGCAACCGGTCTGACCAAGGGGACACCCGCATCCATCATCGCAAGTGAACTGCCGCAGACCGTGGCCATCGAGCTCGATCCGTTGGACTCCGTGATTTCCGAAACCAGGCGGATGGTGTAGGGGAAATTTTCCTTAGCTGGCAAAAGGGGGTGCAAGGCCCGCCAGGCAAGCTTGCCGTGGCCGATTTCCCGTCGCCCCGGAGATCTCAGAAAGCCAACCTCGCCGACCGAATAGGGCGGGAAGTTGTAATGCAGCATGAAATTTTCGCGACGGTCGCCCTCAAGACTGTCTATGATTTGCTCGTCCTGACCGGTGCCGAGCGTCGCAACCACCAAAGCCTGGGTCTCTCCCCGGGTAAACAAAGCACTGCCATGTACACGTGGCAGTACGCCGACCTCGGCCATAATTGGGCGCACCGTCTCGGTGTCGCGGCCGTCGATGCGTTTTCCGGTGTCAAGAATGCCGTTTCTTACGATGTCCTTCTCAAGCTTCTTGAACTGGCCCATGACGAGCGGCTCGTCAGCACCTTCCTCGCCGGCAAACTGCTCGGCAGCCTTGGTCTTGGCTGCACCAATGAGCTCCTGTCGAGCTTGCTTCGATGGCTCTGCATAGGCGCTACGAAGATCAGACTCGAGTGCCGCTCTAATCTGACCATAGAGTTCGCTGTGATCCTCAACCTGGAGCTCCCAAGGTTCCTTGGCGCATTCCTCCGCCATCGAGATGATCATCTCGATCACTGGCTGAAAACTTTCCTGACCGAACATCACGGCGCCGAGCATTACCTCTTCGGAAAGCTCCTTCGCCTCGCTCTCGACCATCATCACCGCGTCGTGAGTGCCGGCTACCACCAAATCGAGATCGGTGTCCGCCATCTGCTGATAGGTCGGGTTTAGGATATAGGCGCCATCCTTATAGCCGACGCGGGCACCGCCGATCGGCCCCAGAAAGGGAATACCCGATAGAGTCAGCGCAGCACTGGCGCCGACCATCGAGGCGATGTCTGGATCGTTTTCCTGATCATGAGCCAGGACGGTGCAGATTACCTGGGTTTCGTTCTTGAAGCCATCGGGAAATAGGGGACGGATGGGTCTGTCGATGAGCCTGGAGGTTAAGGTATCCTTTTCAGTCGGACGCCCTTCGCGTTTGAAGAAGCCACCCGGAATCTTGCCGGCGGCATAATATTTTTCTTGATAATTGACAGTCAGCGGGAAGAAATCCTGCCCCGGCCTTACACTGCGCGCCGCGTGAGCCGTACACAGCACCGAGGTTTCGCCGTAAGTGACCAGCACAGCCGCATCGGCCTGGCGGGCGATCCGCCCGGTCTCCATAACCAGCGGTCTGCCGCCCCATTCAATTTCTTTTCGTGTGATCTTAAACATCAGAGATTACTGCCTTTCCAACAGCCTAGCCCGGCTTATCCACCATGGATAGCCGGCCTGTCCGGATATACGCCGGACCCGTGAAAGAACGATCCGAGAGCCAAAAGCAGAGGACCGATCGATACGCGGACCGCGTTTCGTGAAGTGATAGTTACTTGCGAAGACCGAGACGCTGAATCACAGCGGAATAGCGGCTGTCTTCCTTTCTTTTCAGATAGTCGAGTAGTCGGCGACGCTGACCTACCATCATCAGGAGACCACGGCGGGACGCAAAGTCCTTTTTGTGTTCTTTCAGATGCTCAGTGAGATTGGTGATCCGCTCGGTCAGCACGGCGACCTGGATCTCTGGCGAGCCCGTGTCCTGGGGCTTGGTCGCAAACTCGGAAATCAGCTCCTGCTTGCGTTCTGCTGTTATAGACATCGTTTATCCAACACTTGCTTTGAGTTGTGACACCATATGGTGGTTCTGGTTTGATATTGAAAGATTGAAGACTCTTAGCGGGCTGAGTTCATTGCCATCGAACCTGGTAAGAGCGACCACATCGCCGGAAGCCATGGCCCGGATAACGGTATCTTCCTCACCGCTACCCCCGACAACGAGATTGGGCGAGACACGGATCGATCGTCCGGCTCGGAGACGCTCTGCCTGGGGTTCCGTCAGTGCCACCGACGGCAGAGCCGCTAATGCGTCTTTCAGCGGCCTGAGTACTTGCGGAAGAGTATCATCCCTGACGACGCGCTCAAGGACGTCGGGCGTAACCGCCTGATCGGCCCGAAACAGGCCAACTTCCAGCCGGCGAAGCTCGGTGACATGGGCGAGACATCCCAGGACCTTGCCTAGATCGCGGGCTATTGAGCGAACATAGACGCCCTTGCCGCTGACCATGTCAAAAGATATGTGATCAGCGTCGATCCGCTCGACCAGCGTGAGGTCCCGCACGTAGACTGTGCGTGCCTTGAGTTCGACCACCTCACCCCGCCGCGCCAGATCGTAAGCGCGCTCACCGTCGATCTTGACGGCGGCGTAACAAGGCGGCACCTGCTCGATCATGCCTATAAAGTCAGGAAGGGCTGCTTCGATTGCCGCAGTTTCGGGGCGATGATCGCTGGTCTCGATCACCTCACCTTCGCTATCGTCCGTCGCAGTGGCCTGACCGAGCCGGATGGTGAAGCGATACCTCTTTTCACCGTCCATGACATAGGCGACGGTCTTGGTTGCCTCACCCATGGCGATCGGCAACACACCGGTCGCAAGCGGATCAAGGGTGCCGCCATGACCGGCTTTCGCAGCCTTGGTCACTCGGCGAACAAAACCGACTGCCGCAGTCGAGGTCATGCCCTTGGGTTTGTCCAGGCAGAGCCAGCCATTGATCAGCAGCCCCTTTCGCCGCGACCTAGCCATGATCGTCGTCACCATCGCTAGGATGTTCGCGCCGAGCCTCCGCCAAAAGGTCATCGATCCTGGATGCTTCGGCGAAGGTTTCGTCTGCCCTGAAGGTCAGGTTCGGTGCATATTTGAGATTGGACTGCCGGGCAACCTCGCCGCGAAGAAACGGCGTAGCCCGTACCAAGGCTCGCTGAACTTCTGGGCTGAGATCACCGCCGAGCTCAACTAAAAATACGGTCGCCTGGCGCAGATCGCGCGTAATACGCACCTCCGAGACGGTCAGATGTGTTGCCGCGATAACGGGATCATGCACGGCGCCGCGCGTGAAAAGATCAGCGAGCACATGTCTTAGACGCTCACCAACTCGAAGTTGCCTTTGATTGAGCCCGCCGTTATCCGGGGCCTGTTCTCGACCCATCTCATTTTCCCAAATGACACGCGCTCCGGATGAGGCCGGCTTGCTTCCAGCCCGGCCAAACGCCGACCAAGACACGGCGGCCTGTTCCATCAAATCAGAGCGTCCGTGCAACCTCTTCCACCTCGTAGGCCTCAATTATGTCGTTCTGACGGATGTCGCTATATCCGTCGACACCGATGCCGCATTCGAAACCTTCACGAACTTCTTTCGTGTCGTCCTTGAAGCGCCGGAGCGACCCAAGTGCTCCATCATGGATTACAACATCATCACGCAAGAGCCGTACACGGGCGCCTCGGCGGATCACACCATCGGTCACCATGCAGCCCGCAATCTTGCCGATCTTGGTGATGCTGAAGACCTCTCTGATCTCGGCATGACCGGTAGTCTTCTCCTTAGATTCCGGCGCGAGCATGCCGGAGAGGCGTGCTTTTGCTTCATCCAGAAGTTCGTATATGATCGAATGATACTGGATGTCGATGTTCTCGCGTTTGGCAAGGTCTCTTGCCTGAGCATTAGCGCGAACATTGAAGCCCAAGATAAGGGCGCTGGACGCCATCGCCAGAGTCACATCGGATTCGGTAATCGCGCCGACACCGCTGTGCAGCACGCGAACCTGAACCTCGTTAGTGTTCATTTTCACCAAGCCGGCGACGATCGCTTCAAGCGATCCATGCACATCCGATTTGACCACCACCGGAAGTTCACTGATGTTCTGATCAGCCATTTGGCTGAACATGTCTTCAACCGAGCCAGCGGGAGCCGCAATGGCAGCCGTCTGCTTCTTGCGAACCCGATATTCTGTGATTTCCCGTGCTCGTTTCTCGCTGTCAACGACAACGAGGAGGTCGCCAGCATCGGGCACACCGTCCAGGCCTAAAATTTCAACGGGCGCTGACGGGCCTGCTTCCTTGATCGACTGGCCATGATCGTCGACGAGTGCTCGTGCCTTGCCCCAGTGAGCGCCGCAAACAATGATGTCTCCAACGTTCAGCGTTCCCTTCTGGATCAACGCCGTAGCAACAACGCCGCGACCGCGATCCAGCCTCGCCTCTATCACCGCACCCTGGGCGCTGCGATCCGGATTTGCCTTTAACTCTAGAAGCTCGGCTTGGAGTTGGATGCTCTCGATCAGCTTGTCCAGGCCGGTTTTCTCGATCGCACTGACCTCGATACACTGGACCTCGCCGCCATACTCCTCAGGAACAATCTCATGGGTCAATAGTTCCTGCTTCACCCGGTCCGGAGTGGCGTCCGGCTTATCGATCTTGTTGACCGCCACCACGATTGGCACCTCTGCCGCCTTCGCATGATTAATCGCTTCGACCGTTTGCGGCATGACACCATCATCCGCCGCAACCACCAGCACCACGATATCGGTGACATCGGCGCCGCGGGCACGCATTTCGGTGAACGCGGCATGGCCAGGTGTGTCGATGAACGTGACTGGTTGGCCGCTGCCAATATCTACTTGATAGGCCCCGATATGCTGGGTGATCCCGCCAGCCTCGCCCGAGGCCACATCCGCTTTTCGAAGGGCGTCCAACAGTGATGTTTTGCCATGATCGACATGGCCCATCACCGTCACCACCGGCGCACGGGGAGAAAGATCCGTATCCTCGTCGTCCAAGCCTTCGAGCCCAATCTCAACGTCGCTGTCGGCAACCCGCTTGACGGTATGTCCAAACTCGCTGACCACCACCTCTGCGGTGTCTGCATCCACAACTTGATTGACAGTTGCCATCACGCCCATTTTCATCAGCGACTTGACTACGTCAGCGCCGCGCACGGCCATGCGGTTAGCGAGCTCTGACACCTGGATGGTTTCGGGGAGCACCACTTCGCGGACCATGGGCTGCTGGTCCTGCATCTGCTGCTGGCGCTTTTCCCGATCCTGGCGTCGGCGCATGGCTGCGAGAGAGGGCGCTCTCCGCTCGATGACCTCAGCGTTACTATCGAGCATGAGCTTGCCGCCGCGTCTGCCGCCACCAGAACGGTTTCGGCCATCGCCGCGCTGCTCAGACTCGTTGCCGCGGCCGGATTTACTCTTGATCTTCCCCTTGGGCGCAGTTTCAACTTGTCTGGCTCTCGGCTTCTCAACGGAACCAGCTCCCGCCGGGGCAACCACCGCAGCTCTTGCTGTAGCAGGAGCCCGCTCATCGGGCTTCTTAGCCCCGGACTGATCTGTCGATATCGGCTGAACTGTCTCATCGACCTCGTTCTTTTGCCGCTCCTGCTCTTCTTTCTCCAGCAGCCGAGCAGCCGCTTCTTCGGCTTTCTTGCGTGCCTCGTCCTCAGCTTGCTTACGTGCGAGTTCCTGTTCCTTGCGCTTATTCGCGGCTTCTTCCTCGGCACGGCGGCGCTCGGCTTCCTCTGCCTGTCGCCTGGCGTTTTCCTCGGCTCGCACGCGCGCCTCGCCTTCCGCCTTTTTGGCATCGGCGAGTGCTCGGACACGCGCATTCTTCTCGCTATCTGTGAGAGGCTTCAGGACGACAGGGCGTGCACCGCCGCCGGATCTTGGTGTCCGAGTAGTACCGGGCGCCGATTTACCAGGTGCTAAACGGCCTTCCTTCTCGGTTCGTATTCCTCCACCCGCAGCTTCTCCACCAGCTTCGCCCTTGCCCGGTGCCCGCTTGCGCTTGACCTCAACGGCAACAGATTTGCTACGGCCATGGGAAAAACTTTGGCGTACGACCCCGCTATCGACTCGCTTTTTAAGCTCAAGTCGATTGCCTGATCCTTTGCTAAGCGAAATACGGGAACCCCGATCCTGCTCTTTCGTACTGGTCATGGTTTCTCGGCCGTTCCCTTCGGTTCAGTCTTGTCAGAAGCCTTTGAGGCCCCCTCAACAGCAACATCGGCTCTAAAGCCGGACAACCGCACAGCATCACGCTGCACCCTTTCTGCCAGCTTTCCCGGCAGCAAGGCTGCATGCACCAAACTCTCACGTCCCAAGGCCGATCCGATTTCATCTCTCGAACCGGCCACGATCAACGGCACATCTGAGGCCAGATGCCGAAGTTTCCGTCGCCCATCAGCAGCGCCATCGGCCGCCGCCAGTAGCGAGGCTGCCCTCGATGCCGCCAGCCATGCCTGGACTTGCTCGAAGCCCATGACAATTTGTCCGGCACGCTTCGAAAGACCCAGAGCGCCATAGAAACGGCGAACCAGCAATCCCTCGACTTGATCGGCCAGACCCTCGACAATCCTAACCGGCTTTCGGACAACACGCCCAAACAGCCGCTTCTCAACCGCCTTGTTTAGCACATCCCGCTCAGCACTCAACCACATACCGCGTCCCGGAAGGCGTTCATCGACATCCGGGACGACAATATCATCCGGATCGACGACAAAGCGGATCAAACGGTCCCGATCGATTGCAGACCTTGTCACCAGACACCGGCGCTCACTCGAACCATCGGCTGCTGCCACGGCATCCTGCTTCTGATCAGCGACATCAACCTCCAAGGGAGGAGAAGATTGTGCGTTCAATCAGCCCCCTCATTCGGATTACTGTTCATCAAGGCACCAGCCTGATCCAGCCAGCCATCACGCTCAATTCGTCCCTTGAAGCTCAGATAGCCATCGACCCAGGCAATATTCTCCGACGTAAACGCTGCAATCTGAGAATAGTGGAAAATCCCGAGCTCGTTGAGCATCGCTTCTAGCTTCGGCCCTACGCCGCTGATCTTTTTCAGATCATCAGCTTCACCTAGAGGCTCGTGCAATGCAGCCGGGCGAATTCCCTCCAACCCGTCGATGTCCTCGGCTTTAACGACATGCTCGTCGACCTCAGCGGCCTCGCCCTGATCTTCGTCGTCGAACCAGTGCGCGCGTGCCGCCATGATCAATTCGCCGGCACTTTCCTCGTTCAAGCCTGCCTCCGGCAGAAGCTCAACCAGCTCGTCGCCCGCAAGATCAGCCAGGTCGTCCAGCGACTTCACGCCTTTCCGGCCAAGCTCAAGCTTGGCATCGAAGGTGAGTGCCTCAGCTTCGAAGGCGAGGAGGTCATCCTGAACCCCGGCTTCGGTGGCTTGGTTCTGCAAAGCTTCATCACGTTGGGCAATGAAGCTCTCGGCGCGCTCCCGGAGTGCTTCGGCGATATCTTCGTCAAAACCCTGGATCGAGGCAAGCTCTTCGAACTCAACATAGGCAACCTCTTCGGCCGTTGAGAACCCCTCGGTCACCAGGAGCTGCGCGATAACCTCCTCGACGTTCAGGCTCTCGACGAAATAATCGGTGAGCTGTTTGAACTCCTTCTGCCGTCGCTCACTATCCTCGGTCTCGGTTGTGATGTCGATTTCCCAACCGGTGAGCTGCGAGGCAAGACGCACATTCTGCCCACGCCGGCCAATCGCCAGCGAAAGCTGCACATCGGGAACAATCACCTCAATTCGCCTGGCTTCCTCGTCCAGCACCACCTTGCTAACCTCGGCGGGCGCCAGCGCATTCACCACGAAAGTCGCTGGATCCTCGGACCAAGGAATAATGTCGATCTTCTCGCCGGCAAGCTCATTGACCACAGCCTGAACCCGCGAGCCGCGCATGCCCACGCAAGCACCGACTGGATCGATGCCGCTGTCCTTTGAGATCACCGCAATTTTTGCGCGCGAACCCGGATCACGGGCCACCGATTTGATCTCGATGATGTTGTCGTAGATCTCCGGAACTTCCTGGGCGAAAAGCTTGGCCATGAACTGGGGATGGGTTCGAGAGAGGAAAATCTGTGGCCCACGCCCCTCGGCGCGCACGTCATAGATGTAGGCGCGAACCCGGTCCTTATTTCTGAATGCCTCGCGTGGCTGCAGGTCGTCTCGACGAAGGATCGCCTCGGCACGGCCGAGATCCACCAGAACATTGCCATACTCCGTTCGCTTGACTTCGCCGACGACGATTTCCCCGATCCGGTCCTTGAACTCGTCATACTGACGCTCGCGCTCGGCTTCACGCACCTTCTGGACGATCACCTGCTTGGCGCTCTGGGCGGCGATGCGGCCAAGATCAATCGGTGGCAATGGCTCAAGAATGTGGTCGCCAGCCTGGGCCGCAGGGTTGCGCTCACGCGCGTCGATGAGAGGGATTTGATTGGCCGGATCCTCAATTTCCTCAGCGACTTCAAGTTCGCGATAGAGGCTGATTTCGCCGGTTTTGCGATCGACCTCAGCCACGATCTGATGTTCCTGGCCGTATTTTCGCCGGGCCGCCGTCTGGATTGCCTGCTCCATCGCGATCAGCACGTCGTCGACGCCGATCCCTTTTTCTTGGGCAACGCTTTCGGCAATACGGATCAGCTCGAGCCGTCCGATACCCGCCGTGCTTTCCATGCCAAAATCGGTCAAGACCCTAATTCCTTCCTTCTGCCTTGGCTGCCGCGATCAGTTCGTCGGTCAACACAAGCTTCGCTTTCCTAATCGCTGCAAGAGGGATTTCCTTGGTTCCCTCAGGCAGCGCCAAGCGCACATGATCGGCCTCCACGCCCAAGAGGCGCCCGCGAAAGCGCCTTTGTCCTTCTATCAACCGGTCCGTCTCCATCCTGGCTTCGAAACCGGCAAATCGCTCGAAATCTGCCGGTTTCATCAGCGGACGATCGATTCCTGGCGAACTCACCTCCAGCTGATAAGCGCCGGTGATAGGATCATCGACGTCCAGAAGGGCCGATACGGCCCGGCTTATCTCGGCGCAGTCGTCGACATTCATCCCCACACGGTCGATCCTTTCGGCCATGATCTGAAGCGTCGGGCGCCGTCCCCCGGTCGATATGACCCTTACGAGCTCATAGCCCATATCCGTCATGGCCGGTTCGATTAGCGCTGCAATTTGCTGGATTTGATCCAAGCCAATAAAAAAGTGGGCCTGGGGCCCACCGATCCTCATCCGGTAGTTTGTGGTAACAAAACCTATATGGGCCCATCAGCACGAGGCTGCAAGACTTTTTCCTTGCCGGTCTCCGTGAGAAATTAACGTTTGAAGCGAAAATACGCTGGCAATCGACCGGCCGTCAGGGCTTTTTGTTCATAGCGGGTCGGTGGCCAGTCCTCAGGGCGACAGCGCCAGTCTGCGGGACTTTCCGCAAGCCAGTCAAAACAGCCTGCAGCCATGACGGTATGAAGCATGACCCGCGCATAGTCCATGATATCACTGGCCAGGCGAAGCTCGCCGCCCGGCCTCAACACGCGTGCCATGTCGGCGACCGTGTCGGGATTGACGATCCTGCGCTTTTGATGACGGGCCTTCGGCCAGGGGTCTGGAAACAGCACGAAGATACGATCGAGACTTTGCTCAGGCAGTACTTTCAGCAACAGCCTAGCATCATCGATCACAACTCGGACATTATTCTGTTCGCCAAGCAGCGACAGCAGCTTGGCGACCCCGTTGACATAGGGCTCACAGCCGATGAAAGCTACGTCGGGGTGCGCAGCCACCTGCGTTGCCAGATGCTCTCCGCCCCCAAAACCTATCTCCAGCCAGCAACGTTTGCAGTCTGAACCGAAGAGCGAACTCAACTCGATCACCGAACCATCATTCGGAATGTCGAGCTGTAATTCGGGCAAGCGTGCTGCCAGCAGCCGTTTTCTTGCCGGCCTGATGCGATGGCTTTGCCGGCGCCCATAAATCCGTCGTTGGGCCAGCATGGTCATCGGATTATCCTACCGTGGAGCCTGGCAATGTACCTAAGTCAACGCGCTCTGAGCGCCTTTGCTCAAACGAAGGCAGTGCGGAGATCGCGGACGAGGTCGGTCCTTTCCCAGGAAAAGCCGCCATCCCCCTCGGGCTCGCGGCCGAAATGCCCATAAGCAGCCGTACGCGCATAGATTGGCTTGGCAAGGCCGAGATGTTCACGTATGCCCCGCGGCGATAGATCCATCAGTTCCATCAGAGTGCCGCCCAACTTCCGTTCATCGATCGAGCTGGTGCCCTGAGTATCAACATAGACCGACAGCGGTTTCGAGACGCCGATCGCGTAGGATAGCTGGATCAGGCAGCGCTCCGCCAAACCGGCGGCCACAACATTCTTGGCAAGATAGCGTGCAGCGTAGGCTGCAGAGCGGTCCACTTTGGTAGGGTCCTTGCCGGAAAAAGCCCCACCGCCGTGGGGAGCGGCGCCGCCATAGGTGTCGACGATGATCTTCCGACCGGTAAGGCCAGCATCGCCGTCGGGGCCACCGACTACGAAATTGCCGGTAGGGTTCACGTAAAACTCGTTCTCAGGGCACATCCAGCCACCCGGAAGAGCTTCAAGGACATAGGGTCGGACGGCTTCACGAATTTCGGCCTGTGACATGCCATCGGCATGCTGGGTCGAGACTACCACCGACGTCGCTCCCACTGGCTTGCCATCCACGTAGCGGAGTGTCACCTGGCTCTTGGCATCGGGGCGAAAGCCCGTTGCCTCGCCGCTATGGCGGGCTTTTGCCATGAGCTGTAGAATCTTATGAGAGAGCTGGATCGGCGCTGGCATCAGCGCCTCAGTCTCGTTGCAGGCAAAGCCGAACATAATGCCCTGATCACCGGCCCCTTCGTCCTTGTTGGCGCCGGCGTCTACCCCCATGGCAATGTCCGCCGACTGCTCATGGAGCAGGATTTCAACCTTGGCATCCGCCCAATGAAAGCCGGCCTGTGCGTAGCCGATATCCTTCACGGCATCCCGGGCAAGCTTTTCGATGTCGTTGTGTGTGACGCCATTGCCGCCGCGTACTTCGCCGGCGATCACGATGCGGTTGGTCGTGCACAAGGTCTCCGCTGCAACCCGAGCCCCGGGATCACCGGCCAGATAGGTATCGACGATGGCGTCGGAAATCCGGTCGCACACTTTGTCGGGATGTCCTTCGGCGACGGACTCGCTGGTGAAGAGATAGTCGGCTTGGGCCATGAAGACTTCCTCTGATAGCACGTTGGCAAAAAGCGGCAGCCTCCATCCGAGAGGTCTACCCTTTCGAGATCATCCGATCATGAAATGACATGTAGGTGCTCTATTCCGTCACCCAAGGCGCATCTTCTGCCGGAAACCGTAACGTTTGGTCAAGGGGCAGGCGTTGAAATCGACGTATTCGAAGCGGGTTCGAAAGGAATGTTCACAACAGTTGATCGTCAAGCCGCTTTGCAAAATCATTGTGGCTGGGCTATTTGCTCAGCCCGCTTTGACAAGTGGGGACGGGGAGGCTCATGGAGCGGACAATCCGCCAGCGGAGGACAGTCAATCCTGTGTCGTGGCCACCAGAGCTTCACCGCTTCCCAATGCTTTTGCCAGTTCGAACAGGCGTTTGCGGACCTGGGCATCATTGATCCGATAATAGGCTTTGATCAATTCAAGTGTTTCTCTGCTCTCCAGCGGAAGATCATCTTGAAGGCGGTAACCAAATCGACCGGAGTCTTCCGAGAGGCCGGTATTAAGCTTGGGGCCATGACCGGATGCGGCGGAGCCTGCCATATCGTCGAAGAAGAATGATACTGGAACGTCCAGAATCTGACCAAGCTCATAAAGCCTCGACGATCCGATCCTATTGACCCCACGCTCATATTTCTGAATCTGCTGAAATGTCAGACTAAGCAGTTCGCCAAGACGCTCCTGGCTCATGCCTAGGAGTGTGCGCCTGAGTCGCAACCTCTTTCCCACATGCACGTCGATCGGATTGGGCTTTGTTACCATCGGTCGGCGTTCACCATCAATGGATGGGAGGTGTCCACCGGTGTACCGGTGGTATGGATCATCAGCTATCTAAACTTTACGTAGCTATTTTGAAAAACTTTTTCAATCATAAAGATTATTATTGCTCCAAGCACCACCATCAAGAGAAATGCGATCTGACCACTTTCTGCATAAAATGTCGGCGTCAAAAGCGGCTTCGGCAGGGTTGCATCAAGAACGCCGGTTTCGCCGAGGCCGAGTTCGGCCTCAATCCGGCCGTAGGGATCGATAACTGCGGAAATGCCTGTGTTGGCGCTTCGGACCAGTGGAATCCCCTCCTCGATGGCCCGCATCCTTGCCATTGCCAGATGCTGGTATGGGCCCGAACTTTGCCCGAACCAGGCGTCATTGGTGATGTTCAACAGCCAGGCCGGTCGATCATCCTCGCGAGCAACGTCGCCAGTGAAAATTACCTCATAGCAGATCAGCGGGCTAAATGGCGGCAGGCCTCCCAGCGCCATGGTCGTCGTCCCCGAACCCGGCTGAAAATCAATGGTACCCGAGGTGATTTTCTTGAGGCCGATCGTGGACAGAACCTCCCGCCACGGTAGGAATTCACCGAACGGCACCAGCCTTTCCTTGTCGTAGATGCCGACGATGTCCCCTTGCGCATTGAGCGCTCCAAGACTGTTCCAGGCCCGCTTCGGCTCGCTTTCCAGATCGAAGCGATTAAAGCCGGTGATCAGAAAGCCGTCCTTGGGTGTCATCTCGGCGATCAGGCTTCGGGCGACCTCGTCCTGGTCTAATACGTAGGCGCTCGCTGTTTCCGGCCAGATGATATGGGTGATCGGTGTCGCCGACGGACTCCCGGACAGCGCAAGATGTTTTCGGAAGCTTTCGGCACGCAACTCCGGATCCCATTTGTGATGCTGGGAGACATTGGCCTGAACCAGGCGCAGGCGCATGTCGGATTGATGCTCGACCTCACTTGACGTGAGGCGTACCAATCCCATGCTGAGAAGAAAGGCAGCTGCCAGGACCGACAAACCAGGCCCAAGCCATCGCGAGCGTCCCTTCCCTACAATGGCCGTCAAGAAAAGAGCGCCCAGCAACACCGTTACCAGACTCAATCCGTAGATTCCGATCCAGGCAGCCACCTGGCTCATCGGCAGCACGCCAACCCAGACATAACCGATCAAGTTCCAGGGAAATCCCCACAGAAAATGAGCTCGCAGCCACTCCGTAATCGTCCAGGCGATCGCCAAAGTCAAAGCTGCGGCAAGAGGGTGGCGCGGCTGAAAAAGTCCGAGTGCAAAACCAGCAAGTGCCGGAAACATTCCCATGACTACACAAAGAAGCAGCACTGCCGGCACCGCAAGCGCGCCAAATTTTTCTGCATCGGTAAAAAAAGCAATGGCGATCCAGTAAAGGCCGACGATGAAGTAGCCAAGGCCGAACGACCAGCCGATGAAAAAGCTTCGACGTCGCGATCCGGCTCTCATCAAGAGCCAGAGCCAGCCGGCAAAACCAAGCAGGCCGGGAATCACATAGAGCGGCGGCAAGCTTAAACCTGCCACCATGCCGAGCGTCAAGGACGTCAGGAGTGTATGCCGTTGGAGGTACTCAAACCAGCCGAACGTGGGCATATCACGCAAGACCGCCGCATTGTTTCCCGTCACTTTTGCCATGGCTTAGGCAGAGCTTGCCGGGACGGTTTCCTTGGCCGCCTGTGTTGTCGCCGGTTGCCTGATTAGCAACCGTTTCACCCGCCGGGGGTCGGCATCCAGAATTTCGAACTCGATGCCGCTTGGATGGCGAACGACCTCGCCGCGTGTTGGAACACGATCGAGTAACGTGAAAATCAGCCCGCCAAGTGTGTCGACATCTTCACGTCGGTCGGCCTCTAATAGTTCTAAGGCCAAATGTTTTTCCAGATCTTCGACCTCAACCCTGCCATCGGCTTCGATCGCACCATCGGGACGTTCCGTCAGGCTCGGCGGCATGATTTTGTCATGCTCGTCCTGTATTTCCCCGACGATTTCCTCCACCAGGTCCTCAATAGTTACCATACCGTCGGTGCCGCCATATTCGTCGATTACGATTGCCATGTGGATGCCGGTATCACGCATCTTCATCAGGAGGTCGAGAACTTTCATCGACGGTGGCACGAACAGCAACTCACGCATAATCGATGTAAGCTTGAAATCTTTGCCATCCCCCCAAAACGGTAGCAGGTCCTTCAAATGCACCATACCGATGATTTCATCGAGGGTATCGCGAAAGACCGGCAGACGGGTATGGGTGCTCTCCCGCATGGTGCAGATTACCTGCTCGAGCTTGGCCGTATTCTCGATCGAATCGATGTCGGAGCGCGGCACCATGACATCCCAGACTTGCAGCGCGCCGAAGGACAAGGCATTTAGCAAAATGGCTCGTTCTTCGTCGCTGAATTCAGGCCGGCTCTGCTCGTTGTCGCCGTCGTCCTCCTCAATCAGCTCTTCAAGCGTTTCGCGAAGGGAATGGCCATCGCCATTTCTTCGCCGCATCAGTATCCGAAGTTGAGTGATCAGCGACTTCAGAAAAGTAGTTCGATCCTCGCGCGGCCCGTTAGCCGTCGACGCGGTCATTGCAATGCTCCAGGCGAATCGGTGTCTTCACGAGCCTCATAGGCTGCGGCCATGCCGAGCTCCGAAAGGATCGTTTCTTCCATCCCCTCCATCAACTCCGCCTGTTCATTCTCCAGATGATCATAGCCCAGAAGATGCAGAACGCCATGGATCAGCAGATGGGCAAAATGGTCTTGAATGGGCTTGTTCCGCTCCTCGGCTTCCGCCACCAAGCGCTGAAGACTCATCGCTATATCACCGAGCAGCACTGTCCCTGGCGGTTGTGCCGCGGACGTCTCTCCCCGATCGAGATCGAGAGTAGGAAAGGACAGCACGTTGGTTGGATGATCACGGCTACGGTAACGAGCGTTGAGGTCACGAATCTCGTCGTCATCGGTAAGAAGAATGCTGACTTCGCCGTCTCTTATCCAAGATGCTGCCGTCGAGTGTTCGAGGGCCGCTCTCACGATCCTGACGCAACGCTCTTCGAGATTGTCGATTGCCGCCCGCCATTCCGCAGTAGCCACGATCAAAACGACTCTATCTGGTCCGTCGCTGTCCATCTTTTTCGAAATTCTGTTTCGGGGATAGCTGAGCAGCGATGTCAGTCATCGCTCTCACTGCTGTCGATGGAGCCGGAGCTACCGTTCAACCGGGTTCGATAAGCACCGATGATACGGGCAACCAGAGGATGCCGGACGACATCTTTTTCCGTAAAATGGATCATGCCGATGCCCTTCATATTGTCGAGCTTGGTCACAGCATCATCAAGCCCAGACGCCGTGCCTAGAGGCAGGTCATGCTGGGCCGGATCACCGGTTATCACCATGCGCGAATTCTCGCCTAGGCGGGTCAGGAACATCATCATCTGGGCAGGCGTCGTGTTTTGTGCCTCGTCCAAGATCGCGAACGCGTTCGACAGGGTCCTACCGCGCATGAATGCCAGTGGTGCAACCTCGATTTGGCCAGCTTCGAGCCGCGTTGTGAATTTGCCCTCAGGCAGCATATCCTGCAACGCATCATAGAGAGGTCTGAGATAGGGATCGACCTTGTCTTTCATATCGCCCGGCAAGAAGCCTAGCCGTTCTCCGGCCTCGACAGCCGGACGAGAAAGGATAAGCCGGTCCACCACACGGCGGCGAAGGAGCGACGCGCCCATAGCAACAGCCAAGTAAGTCTTGCCGGTGCCGGCAGGGCCCAGCCCAAAGACCAGGTCATGTTCTTCCATCAGCCTGATGTAGCGCGCCTGATTGGGCGACCGCGGGCTGATCCTTTTGCGCTCTGTTTCGATCAGATGATCCTGGCCGCGGAAACCTTTGTCTGCAGTTGCTTCCGGCTCACCATCGACAACCATGCGTATCGCCGCGTCCACTTCACTGCTGCTCAAGTCAATCCCTTCTTCCAAGCGCCTATCCAGATCGTTCAGGACGGCTTTGGCGAATGCGATCTGCTCGGCATCGCCCGAAATCGTGACGACATTGCCACGGGCCACCAAGGTCGCCGGGATATGCTGTTCAATGCGCGCGAGATACTCATGATGCCGACCGAACAGCAAGGCACAACGGCCATTGTCATCGAAGGTTAGCGTGCTGGTGTCGGGTGAGTCGGGGACCGGTTTCAGGCCAGTGCCTCCTCAGACGGGCGGCCGGCGTTGCCCTTAGGGGGATGGGCGTTGACGACCTCGGCGGCCAAGCTATTGGAGAAACGCTCGGTGATCTCCACGTCGATTAGATCGCCGATGCCTACACCCGGCATTTCAACATGAACGGCCTGAAGATAAGGGCTACGTCCAACGAGTTGCCCTGCATGCCGGCCCTGGCGCTCCAGCAGAACCGGCATCCGCTTACCAACCATATCTTGGTTGAAGTCATTGGTTTGCCGATTCAGGAGCGCTTGAAGCCTTGTGAGCCTTTCGCTCTTAACCTCTTCCTTCACCTGCTTTATCTGCTTAGAGGCGGGAGTTCCTGGTCTCGGGCTGAATTTGAAGGAAAAGGCCTGCGCAAACCCAATGGTGTCGACCAGCTTCATGGTTGCTTCGAAGTCCGCATCGGTTTCACCTGGGAAACCGACGATGAAATCGGAAGACAACGCCAGATCTGGTCTGGCCTCTCTAAGCCTATCGACGAGGCAGCGGTAGGTGTCGGCATCGTGCTGTCGGTTCATCGCCTTTAATACAGTATCTGAGCCAGATTGGACCGGCAAATGTAAAAAAGGCATTAACGCAGGTACATTTCCATGGGCTCGGATCAAATCGTCGCTCATATCGCGGGGATGAGAGGTGGTGTAACGAAGCCTGAGCAGACCATCGATGTCGGCCAGCGAGTTTATCAATCTCGCAAGGCTCCAGCTCCTCCCATCCGGACCGTCTCCATGATAGGCATTAACGTTCTGACCGAGGAGAGTGATTTCCCTGACGCCGCTATGCACGAGACGCTTCGCCTCAGCGATGACGTCGTCCGCTGGCCTCGAGGTTTCAGCGCCACGGGTATAGGGCACGACACAAAAGGTGCAAAACTTGTCGCAGCCTTCCTGTACCGTTAGAAAAGCGCTTACCGGCTGATCTCCCAAGATATCACTGGGCAACGAATCGAATTTGCTTTCGAGAGGGAAATCGGTATCAAGCACTGCTCCTTCGCCACGGGCACGCCGGTGAATCATCTCAGGTAGCCGATGATAGGTCTGGGGCCCGACTACGAGGTCCACAAAAGGTGCCCGATCAAGCATGGTCTGACCCTCGGCCTGGGCGACGCAACCGGAAATGCCGATCATCAGATCACCGCCGCCTTCCCGTTTCTGCTCACGCAATTGTCGTAAGCGGCCAAGCTCCGAATAGACCTTCTCTGCAGCCTTCTCGCGAATGTGACAGGTGTTGAGGATCACCAAGTCCGCATCTTCTACCTTGGCCGCGCGCCCATATCCGTGGCGTGACAGCAGATCAGCCATACGATCGGAATCGTAGACATTCATCTGGCAACCATAGGTTTTGATGAAAAGCTTCTTAGTCACGCGTCAAAAACCGCCCAACGCCGAAGGATGAAAATCAAAGGAACGAAACGATTTAAGCATGGTTGCCAGTCATTCGCTATGCCAAACTAAGTTATGGTAAGGCATGGCGGCCTCGTCAAGTCGAAGGCCTTTCGCCCGGCCGCTTCAGTGACAGCAACACTAATCGAAGCCAATCATCGGTCAGCCAGAGTATGTACTTGCCAATAATCAACTCAGAAATGTCAGATGAAGTCCTCGATAACGGCGCCGAAACCTAAGCAGCGCCCCGCCGGCCTCTGCCGGTACTGCGCTTGGTGCCCAGGCCGATTTTCTTGGCTAGATCACTTCGTTGCTGCGCATAGCTCGGCGCCACCATTGGATAGTCATCAGGCAAGCTCCAGCGCTTGCGATATTCTTCCGGCGTCATATCATAGCGTGTCTTAAGATGGCGCTTCAGCATTTTCAGCTTCTTTCCATCCTCCAGGCAAATGATGTATTCTGGGGTGACGGATTTCTTGACGGCCACCGCCGGTTGCGGCTTTTCTGCCTGCGGCGGCTCAGGCGTCGGTGACAACATGGTCAGGCTACCATAAACTTTCTGGATCACTTCGGGCAAATCACTGACTGCAACAGTATTGTTGGAGACATGAGACGCCACAATTTCGGTAGTAAGAGCGAGAAGCTCATTTTGACTCAACTTTTCGGACATAACATTTTGCGCCTTGTGCGAGCATGATTGTTAATTCTTCAAAGGAATATATTTAAAGTTTTTACTTCTGCAAGAGCTTTATGTTTTTTTCTGAAGATGAGGGAAGAAAAAGTGAAAGATTCGCAATACATCTTGGACATCACCTCCGACATCTGTCCTTTAACCATGGTGAAAGCCAAGCTTTTGATAGAGCAAATGCAGGTTGGCGAGATTGCCAGCATCCGTTTGAGCTCAGGTGAGCCTCTCGACAATGTGCCCCGAACGTTGCGCGACCAAGGTCATGAAGTTGTTGAAATAAAAGAGGAAGATCCGCCAAGCACCTACTATAGCTTGGTGGTCAGGAAAGGGCCTGATCGATTGTAGCTTTGCCCGAAGTAACCTATTCTTGATTTGCTGACCACTCCTCCGACATGAGCTGTCGGATATATGATCAACCCAATTATAACGCATTCATCGTCCTTCATCCGTTCCTCAGCGTTTCCCAAGTCTAACTTAAAAGTAAAAGCCGATTACGGGACAATTCCTGATATTTGACATTTTCTGTAAATTCTCCAATCGACTGTTCGCCTCGAGAGTTGTTCAAGGGGCTGGCGTGATAGATGCCAAGCCTGGCCCCGGAAAGGCACGGCAGTTCCCAGGCCCAGCCTGTGAAGGTCGCTGCAGTATCCTGATGCCGAGCCGCGCGATCGGAAACACATGGACATCTCCGAAAAGCTGGCGATTTAAGGGTGTTTGAGCAAGCTCCGCCGGACCTTGCGAGTAAGGGCCTTTGCCGAAGCAACCAGGATTTGGAGTGTAGAGGATCGTCTTTGCACATCAGGAGGACAGGATGAACCTCATGATCCGCAGCATCGGCATCAAGCACGCCGAGGCGACGATCGTCATAGCCACCATCGTCTACAATCTCGGCCGATGCCGATGGTGGCACGGACGTACTGCGTTCGCCGGACGAAAAGTGGTCCCATATCTGGCCGAAACGGCAACGAAAGTAACCGGCACGGAAAGGAAACATCAATGAACACCAGCGGTCAGGTCAGTTCGCCGATTAGTGACGCTTCAATGTGCGGCTTTTCGAAGATGTCCACTTTCGTTGTTCTTGGTCACACACGCATTCACACCGTGATGGACGCGCCATGACCAAGAAACACGACGAGAAATGGCGATCTTTAAAGCCAATTGCTTTCGAGTACCTCCAGAGGCGTCACCAGATAATTTCCGCTTCAGCCAGCTTTCTCATCCGGCAAACTTGATGTGGTCCCTACACGCTTGTGGATGCCCAGCAGGGAAAGAGGGCTGAAGCAATCTTCCTGAATTGGGAAGGGGAGCAAGCTATGGGCAGGGTATCCTAACAAGCGACCGCCTGACGCAGGGTAAGGCGGTTCGCTTGACTTTATCCACACCGAAAACCTAAGGTGCGGGCGTTTTCGGCGGCGACGTTTTTTCGTCATGAAATGCTGCTGTCCGGAGCACGGGCGAAAGCTGATGGCACGTGACGACAAGTCGTCCAAGTTCGATGATTTCGATAGCCGCGTTAAAAAGCTGCGGCAGGATACTGGCCTTGCCAGGGAAGACGAGCCAGAACGGCCCGTCGCTCCCAAGGGCTACGGGGCAGGTGTTCAGATCGGCGTCGAGCTGATTGCGGGCATTCTTGTTGGTGGATTCATCGGCTATTGGCTTGATCGCTGGCTGGATACATGGCCGATTTTTTTCATGGTCATGTTCTTCGCGGGCGCCGGTGCCGGGATGTTGAATGCGTTCCGGTACGTTAAACGGATGAATACGCGACACGATCCGCCCGACGGCGGTAGGTGAAGAGGCGATAGCGAGAGAGGTTGCGGTGGCAACGGAAGAGACTTTGGAAGACACTGCGCATAACGTTGCCGAGCATATCGAGCATGTTGAAGAGGCGCACAGCCCGCTTGAGCAGTTCGAAGTCCATCCGCTAATTACGGAGGGACCGAACTTTACCCTTTTGGGTTTTGATCTGAGCTTTACCAACTCTGCGCTTTGGATGGTGATTACCGTCGCCTGCGTCTACGCCCTGGTAATGCTGGGTTCACGCCATGGTAGCATGGTGCCGGGGCGGCTACAGTCGCTGGTCGAGATGGTCTACGACTTTATCGCCGATATGATCGAGAGCAATGCCGGCCGTGAAGGACGGAAATACTTCCCATTCTTCTTTACGCTGTTCACCTTCATTCTCGTCGGCAACATGCTTGGTATGATCCCGGGCTCCTTCACCTTCACCAGCCATATCATCGTCACCTTTACGATGGCGCTGTTTGTGGTGGTCTCGGTCACGATCATCGGGCTTGCCAAGCATGGCATGCATTTTTTCTCGTTTTTCGTGCCTAAAGGCGTGCCTGCGCCGGTGCTGCCGCTATTGGTGCCTATCGAGGTGCTGTCCTACCTCATCCGGCCAATCAGCCTGTCGGTCCGACTGTTCGTCAACATGATGGCGGGGCATATCATGCTGAAGACCTTTGCGGGCTTCATCATCGCGCTAGGCGGCTATTTCGTGGTGCCGGCGATTGCTCCCCTTGCCTTGACGGTCGCTCTTTCTGGCCTCGAACTCGCGATTGCGTTCTTGCAGGCCTATGTGTTCACCGTGCTGAGCTGCATTTACTTGCAGGAGGCTCTTCATCTTCACTAGCGCTGCCGCGGCCCTTTTCGCGGATGCGCCAACATCAACAGACAATTCGACTGCAGGAGAGAACTGATGGAAATCGAAGCAGCCAAGATGATCGGAGCCGGTCTTGCGGCAATCGCCCTCGCCGGCGTCGGAGTCGGCATCGGCAATGTGTTCGCCACCACCATCTCGACCATCGGCCGCAACCCCTCGGTCCAGGATCGGGTTTCCGGCATGATGTGGATCGGCTTTGCCCTTGTGGAGGCCATCGGCCTGTTCGCCCTTCTGATCGCCTTCATGGTCTTGTTCGGCTAGAAGCGACATTGCTTGAGCGGCATCGTCCACTTGTTGGGGCAAGATCAAGGCAGTCTTAGTGCTACGATCTTCCCGAGCAAATTGATCGATGCCCAATATGCCGGTGGTGTCGTCGGTTGGCGACATCATCCAATAATATCTGGAGTTGTCGATGCCCCAGCTTGAGGTTTCGACCTTTGTAAGCCAGATCTTCTGGCTTATCGTCTGCTTTAGCGTTCTCTACTACCTGTTGAGCCGCAAAGCTTTACCACGTGTTGCCGAAGTGCTGGAAACGCGTGCCGATCGCATTCGCGCTGATCTCGACGAAGCGCAGCGTCTTCGGAAGGACGCCGAAGAGGCGATGTCCGCATTTGAATCGGTGATGGCAAAAGCACAAGCCAAGGCTCAGTCCAGGGTCGCCGAGACCCAGGCAAAGCTGCAGGATGAAGCCAGCGAAGCGCAGGGCAAGCTTGAAGCCAAACTCGCAAAGCAAATCGCCGATGCCGAGGAGCGGATTGCGAACGCCAAAGCTGATGCGCTTAAGGAGCTGGATGATGCAGCCCTCGCCACGGCACAAGCTGCTACCGAACGTTTGTCTGGCGTCAAGGTTAACAAGTCAGATGCCAAGGCAGCGCTTGATGCGGTGTTGAAGGAGGCTGCCTGATGTACGAACTGCTGCTGCTTCTAGCCTTGGTGATTCTCGGCTTTGTCATCTACAAGACCGGCGCCCACAACATGATTCTCGGCGCGCTGGACGGCCATGCAGAGAAGATTAAGGCTGAACTCGATGAGGCCAAGAAGCTTCGCGAGGAAGCACAGAGCCTTCTTGCCGAGCATCAGAGAAAGCTGAGCGGGGGCGAAGATCAGGCCAAGAAGATCATCGATCAGGCCGAGGCAGAGGCTAAGCGGATGCTGGACCGGCACAAAACCGAGCTTCAGGCAAGCTTGAAACGGCGCGAAGAACAGGCTATGGCCCGTATCGCTCAAGAGGAAGCGAAAGCGCTGCAGGATGTCCGGGACCGGACCGCCCGCCTTGCGATCAGGACCACTGGTCGTCTGCTGGCCGATAACGTTGCCGGCGCCAAGGGGCAGTCGCTTCTGGATGATGCGATTGAGGAGGTCAGCAAGAAACTTGCCTGAGCGGCCTCCATGGGGGGCTCATGATTAAGCTTTTTCAGTACCCCAAAGCCTGGGGTGTAAACATCAGCCCATTCACCCTCAAGCTCGAAGCCTGGTTGAAGCTCTCCAAAATCGATTACCGGATTGTTGAGCAACGTAGTCCAGGCAAAGCGCCCAAAGGCAAGCTGCCTTTCATAGAGGACGAGGACGGTACACGAGTCGCCGACAGCACTCTCATTATCGACCATCTCAAACGCACCCGGCAAATAGATCCGGACCACGAACTGTCCGAGCGCCAGCGGGCGGAAGCGATCAGCCTGCAGCGGCTATTTGAGGATCATTTTTATTTCATTTTGTCCTATAGCCGCTGGATCGACCCCACCGGTTGGGCCGTCACTCAACCGGTATATTTCGGATTCCTGCCGCCGGGCCTGCGTGGCCCTGCCTCAGCCTATATCAGGCGACAGGTTAGACGTGATCTTCATCATCAAGGCCTCGGCCGGCACAGCCGGGACGATCTCTATGCCTTGGGTCGGACCGATCTTCGCTCGGTCTCCGTGCAACTTGGCAATCGCTCCTATTTCTTTGGCGACGGTCCAACCACGATCGATGCCATCGCCTATGGATTTTTGGCCAATCTGTTTTTTGTTCCGGTTGAGACAGATTTGAAGCGCATAGGCCTCGAATACGATAATCTTAGGCTCTACTGTGAGCGTCTCGCATCAGGTCTCGGCGATCCTGCATAGTGTCTTGATAGGCTTGCATCGCGTGCCATCGGGTAGCGGACTTTAGCCTACTGCTGTTAGGGTTCGGTCGAGAACGGAACGTTCTACCTTTGGCTCGTGATGCCCATGACTGACGATCAAATCAAGCTCGACTTGGACAGGCGCCGCAGATTAGGTTTTGACGAGGCGGTTTTTTGTGCCGGAAAGTCCAGCGCACAACTCTCGGCGATCTTGGACCAGCTATCGGCAGCCGAAGAGCGGATGCTGCTGACCCGACTTGATGAGGCAGCCTTCGCCGATCTACCCAACGTTCACCGCGATGTCATCGACTATGACCCGATTTCCCGAACCGGTTTTTTCGGCGCGGCGCCACAGCCCAGGGATCGGCCAAGCGTTGCTGTGATAACCGCGGGTAGCTCGGACGTTCCTGTTGCTCTGGAGGCAATCAGGACGTTGCAGTTCAATGACATTGCGAGCCTGCCCATCCACGATGTCGGCGTTGCCGGGCTCTGGCGGTTGATTGAGCGCATGGATGATATCAAGCCCCTGCCGATTGTGGTTGTCGTGGCGGGGATGGATGGCGCGCTGCCTAGTGTGGTCGGTGGCTTGGTGCCCGGTCTGGTGATCGCCGTTCCGACCTCGATCGGCTATGGCGCATCACGAAGCGGCGAGACGGCGCTCAACGCCGCCCTCGCTTCATGCGCGCCTGGCCTCGTCGTCTGCAATATCGACAACGGTTATGGCGCGGCCTGTGCTGCCATACGTGCCCTCAATATGGCAGCGGCGGTCACCGGCCGCTCAGTGTAGTCAAGGAGCGCTGGCGGTATGAAACTTACCGAAATTGAAACCTTCGTGGTTGGCAACCCACCGCCGCATTTCGGCGGGCGCTATTGGATCTTCGTGAAACTTGTGACCGACAGCAATGTGGTCGGCTACGGCGAGGTCTATTCGGTGCCGTTCGATCCCCATGTGGTCGCGGCGATGATCAAGGATGTCGCAGCTCGGTTTCTGATCGGCGAGGATCCGCACCATATCGAGCGTTTCTGGCGCCGTGCTTATGGGACCGGATATACCCTTCGACCTGATGTTTCGATGATGGGAATTGTCTCCGGCTTGGAGACCGCGTGCTGGGACATCATTGGCAAGGAGGCCGGGAAACCCGTCTATGAGCTTCTGGGTGGTCGGGTGCATGAACGTCTCCGATCCTACACGTACCTCTACCCCGAACCCACTGATTCCAGGTCCGAGAAAAGGGCGCATGTATACAATGATCCGGATGCGGCGGCGGAGCGTGCGCTTCAATATGTGGAGCAGGGCTTCACCGCGGTGAAATTCGACCCGGCCGGTCCCTATTCCGTGTTCGACCCGCGCCAGCTCTCCCTTGACGATCTCGAGCGTTCGGAGCGTTTCGTCAAGTCAATCCGTGATGCTGTCGGCAACAGGGCAGATCTCTTGTTTGGAACCCACGGCCAGCTCACCACCTCAGGCGCCATTCGGCTGGCCAAGAGACTGGAGCCCTACGACCCGCTTTGGTTTGAAGAACCTGTGCCGCCGGAAAATCCGAGGGAAATGGCGCGTGTTGCCCGTCAGACTTCGATCCCGATCGCGACCGGCGAGAGGCTGACCACGAAATATGAGTTTTCGGAGGTGTTGGAGAACCAGGCCGCGTCCATCCTGCAAATGGCACTAGGCCGCGTGGGCGGCATTCTTGAGGCCAAGAAAATCGCTGGTATGGCCGAAGCTCACTACGCGCAGATCGCACCCCATCTCTATTGCGGCCCGATCGAAGCGGCCGCCAATATCCAACTCGCCACCTGCAGCCCGAATTTCCTGATTCTGGAGTGTATCAAATCCTTCGGGGGCTTCCATGCCGACATCCTCAAAGCACCTCTTCGATGGGAAGACGGTTACATAACCCCACCGACCGAGCCAGGTATAGGTGTTACTCTCGACGAGGATGTTGCGCGAAAAAATCCTTACAACGGCAAGCTCTTGCATCTGGAAATGGAACAAACCCCGATATGAGTATGAAAATCGCCTTTATCGGCCTTGGCCACCTCGGAGGCCACTTGGCCAGAAGCCTTGTCGAGGCTGGATTCGATCTTACCGTTCACGATTTGACCCCCGAGGCAGCCGAGCCGCTGGTGAAGAAGGGGGCACATTTTGCAGAGACACCAAAATCGGCTGCCGAAAACGCCGATGTGGTCATCACCTGCCTGCCATCTCCCGCCGCCACCGAAGCGGTCATGACCGGTGAAAACGGAATCCTCGTCACCCTTGGCCACGGTGCGACCTGGATCGAGATGAGCACCAATGATCCCGATGCCATCAAAGCACTTGCAGTACGCGCCGAGCATCAGGGGATCAAAACGCTGGAAGCGCCAGTGACCGGCGGCGTCCATAGGGCAGCAAGCGGCGAGATCACGGTCCTGGTCGGTGGTGATGAAGCGCTGTACCAGACCCATCACCCGCTTTTTGCAGCTATGGGGGGCGAGGTTATTTTTATGGGGGAGCTCGGCAAGGCTTCCGTGATCAAGGTCATCACCAACATGCTGGCCTTCATTCACCTGGTCGCGGCAGGAGAAGCTTTGATGCTCGCGAAGACCGCGGATCTCGATCTCACCAAGGTGTTTCAGGCGATCAAGGCCAGTTCGGGCAATAGTTTCGTCCATGAAACTGAAAGTCAGGTCATTTTGAATGGTAGTTACAATATCGGCTTCACCATGGACCTTGCCCTGAAGGATCTCTCCATCGTCCAAAAACTTGCGCAGGAACAAGCCCTTCCTCTGGATCTCGCCAGCCTCACCGAACAGAGCTTCCGACGTGCGCGGGGCCATTATGGCGGCGATGCCTGGTCACCGATGGTGGTAAAACTCCTGGAGGATGCTATCGGCAAGGAACTCAGGGCTCCAGGCTTTCCTGAGATCTTAAGCTAGTGATCATATCACCGGAGCTTCTCTCGATCAGGCTATTCGCCCGACCAGGAAAGTTCCGGCGTCGTTAGCTTTTTCGCCGCCGGTTGCCGCAGCTAACCTATCCGTTTAGTTTCGCGGGCGTTCGTTGTAAATCCAGCATCCAGGGAGGCAGAATTGCTTAGATCCACTAAGTTAGCTTGCATTGCATTAGGAGCACTGACGTTGGGGTTGAGTGCTCATCAGGCTTCAGCCGCCGATGAGCCTGCTAATCTCGTCAAGTACCGCCAGGCTATCATGAAGGCGATCGGGGGCCACATGGGCGCGCTCGGTGCCGTCGCCAAGGGGGAGGTCAGCTTTTCCGATGAAGCCGTCGGTCACGCACACGCGATCAATGAAATGAGCAAGAACATGTTGCGCCTGTTCCCCCAAGGGTCGGGCTATGAGGCAGATAATAAAACAAACGCTCTTCCCGCTGTCTGGGAACGCTGGGCAGATTTCGAGGCGGCCGTCAAAGCCATGCAGGACGAAAGTGCCAAGATGATCACGGCAGCTCAAAGCGGCGATACTGCTGCTTTCGGCCAGCAGGTGGGTGCGCTCGGCCGGAACGGCTGCACGAACTGCCACGATACCTTCCGCTACAAAAAATAGCCGCCCAGCAAGGAGGTCAAACCGCAAGAGCCTGTACCCATCCCACACCACCTCTCAACAGAGCGTCCGGACGATATCGGGCAGCTAGAGGGGGACGTCGGATGGTACAGGCTAGTTGCGACGAGCCCTTCGGCACCGTCAACAGCCGGGATGTTGACGGTGCCTGAGCAAGGAAACGCGTTAACCTTGTTCGTAGGTGCTCTGGTAAGCCATCATCTCGATCTGTCCACGGCTGATCCCGATGTCGTCCAGCTCATGGTCGCTGAGGGCTTGAAGTTCCGAGATTGTTTGCCGGTAGCCACGTCTCTTCGACCACTTTACGGCCATTTCGCTCAAGAAATTCTGCAGACGTCCGAGGAAGATCGGACCCTCGGAACGGCGATGGGATGTGAAGGCACCATAAGAGGATAAACTGGTCATCACAGGTCTCCTTGTTCTGACGGCTTCGCTATTGATGTCGAAACAAGCCGTCGATCGCTATATGACGATCATTGCCAATATTCAGAAGCTCTTATGTTGCAATGCAGCATTGCAAATTTGGCAGATGTCTGGGGTGTTGCCTCTCTTTGCGCCGATCCTTTGTGGTCGGCAAGAAGTCCTGGTGATGGGGATGAGGCCCCCATCCGTCAGCGATGGTGGGTTGCCCCATTGCGGCCCCAAGGGTTCCTGTCATACAAGCTGCAGATAGTTAATTTGATTTGGATTGGGGGGATCATGGGATACGAAGATCTGCGTCGAAAGCTCCGTGAACGCAGTGTCGTCATTCTTGACGGCGGGACGGGGACGGAACTTGAGCGGCGGGGTGTACCGATGGATCCGGAAGCCTGGTGCGGACCAGCCACCCTCGGTCATTTAAATGAGCTTGAGGCGATCCACCTGGACTATATTTCGGCTGGCGCCGACGTGATTACCGCAAACACCTACGCCTCCTCTCGACTGATGCTGGGGCCAGCCGGCTTCGGTGACCAGTTCGAGAAGATCAACCGCGCAGCTATCAGCGCTGCATATGCGGCACGCAAGGCGAGCGGGCGAACGGATGTCTTGGTGGCTGGCTCCCTTTCGCAAATGCTGCCGGTGGTCAAGGGCTCGGCAAAGCCCAAGCTTTATCAGGTGCCGAGCGAAACCGTCATGACTGAGGCCTTCCAAGAACTCGCTACCCTTCATCGTGACGAAGGCTGCGACCTCATCCTCCTGGAAATGATGCGTCACCCCGATAGGGCGGCGCTCGCGCTTCAAGCTGCCAGCGAGACCGGCCTGCCTATCTGGGTCGGATTTTCTGTGCGCCGCGGTGCAGATGGCCGGATGCTGAGCTATGCGCCGGAGAAGGATATTCCATTCGACGAACTCGTGCAGGTGGTCAGAGACTTCGAGGTCGGGGCGGCTGGGATCATGCATTCGCCCTCGGATACGATCGACGATGCGATAGCGATCCTGCGCGACGTTTTCGATGGTCCGCTCATGGCCTATCCGGACTCAGGCTACTTCAAGATGCCTAACTGGCAGTTCGAAGAAATCATCGAGCCCAATGATTTTCAGCGCTTTGCGACGGGTTGGGCTGCAAACGGTGTTCAGATCATCGGCGGGTGCTGCGGCTTGTCGCCCGAGCACATCGCGGCAGTCGCCCCGCTCAAATCATTTGATCCGCAAGCTGCTTAGGAGAAGTCATCATGTCGGGGGAAATGTTTTGGCTGGCACTCAGTGTCGGGCTTTGCCTGGTGATCTGGATCCCGTATGCGGGCCTCTATGCCGGTATCGCTGGGATAAGGGCAGGCACGACCGATCTGCCGCCGACATCGAAGCTCCCGGATTGGGCAAAACGATGTCACCGTGCCCATATGAATTTGATCGAAATCTTGGTTCCCTTTGCGATCCTGGTGCTGATGCTACAACTGCTTGGTAAGACCAGCAGCAGCACCGCCACGGCCGCATTGATCTTCTTCTTCGCGCGCCTCGCCCATGGTGTCCTCTATACCGTTGGCGTTCCCTATCTGCGCACGCCTGCCTTCGCGGTGAGCTGGTTGGTTTGCCTGTATCTTCTATGGCAGGTGTTTGCTTAGTGGCGTGACCATATCAGTTGTTTTCCGCCGCGTTCGAGGAAAAACTGCAGAGGTCCACGAATATGCGAGCTATTCTCGACTATGCCTTGGAAAAGCATTCGTATCGTGCATATCGCTAAGCGGCTATAGAGCTTTTCGCCGTTGCTTGGACCGCGCCGAATGCAGCGAGCAATGCGCCGGTAAAATAGACGACCAAACCGACCAGCGTTGCAAGGGAATGCTCAACACGTCCCTCGATCATCTGGAGCCCGAAGATCACAAACGGACCCAACGCTGTCAGGGCGCTGATGGTCAGTGTTGAGATCATCGAAACCGCACGCTGCAAAGCATAAAGAGGTGGGATAACCAGAGCAAATCCGATGGCAACGATGATCGCAATCTCTCCGGGAGATAAAGCCATCTTCTTATCGGCCCCCAGGGCAGCCAGGCTACCTGCTACGAGGACATAGAGCGGAAATCTGAGCCCAAAGACAGCGCCAGATGAAACACCGGCGCGGTCCATTCGCTGGCAGTAGATGAGCAGCCAGGTGAACAAGACACCGTCGGCAATGGCAAATAGCACACCGGCGAAGGCGACCATAGAACTGCCGCGGACGAAGCCTGACCAGCCAGCGATCGTGATGACGGAAAGATAAAGAATGCCGAACAGCACCAGTAGATTTCCAAGCGCCTCGGTCCTGCTGCGCATAGCCTCGCCTTCGGGCACACCGCACCGAAAAGCAAGATAAGCCGTCATGGGCATCACACCGGCGCCGATCGTATAGGCGACGGCAGGTTCGATGAGCTGAACCGATGAAAGAAAGGCGATCCACGCCAAAGTGGCAGTCAGGTTGATCGCGAAGAGAAGCTTGGGATTGGCAAAGGCTGTCTTTAGCTGGCCGGGCGCTCTTATGCTGGTCCATCCGACAAAGAAAAAGACAGCAAGCCCGAACACGAGAAACCCGAACAGGAACGAACTCATACGCTGGAAAATACCACCGAAAAACACGAACTGAATGGACTCCAGAACAACGAAAGCCGAGCCCCAGAGGATTCCCGCGATAGCCCGGTTCAAATGAAATTCCTTTCCTGGTTACCGACCCTGAAGACATTACATGCAGTCCGCAAGCAGTTGCGTGTCGAGTTCAGCGGGAGCCGGTACCCAAGGTGATGGCACCGAACTGACGCACAGCCTGGCGTGCTCGCCTTTCGTCGGCACTTTGTGGATCCGACCAAGGGTTCGACACTTTTTCGGTTCCTAATTCTCGACACAATTCTCAACACAGGCGGCACGATTATCTGCGCTTTTGTCTGTGGCTTCGCCGGCAGGATCATGCGGCTGCTGGCAGTCGGCTAGCGATTAGCCCGTGCACTCCTTGTCGCAATCGGCTTCGTCTTCCCTAGGACTGGCAGCACGACTGGCTATTGAGCGCTTATAGGGGCCCAAGCTGACCGACGGATGCTGATCGACCAGGGTAGCTTCAGGCCTGAGCAATCACATCATACATCGGATCAGGCTACATGAACCTGGTTATTATCAAGGGCCGCGTCGACAGTGGCGACAGTCTCATCGACGGCAGGATGCGTCATGCCGAGGGATCGGCCGATTAGCTGGACCAGCTTGTCCACCCGTTCGATCAATGGGGCGCCCGCCATGACTGCGCGTGCGGCGGACGAAGGCTTCAACAGGTTCTCGGCAGCTCTCGCATATTTCTCGAACGGCACCTGATCGGCGGGGTCCGCGCCCAGCCTGCGGGCAATCTCGTTAACATGAGCATAGACGGCACGTGACATGTCGAGATCTCCATGGACGGCATCGCGGATCGATACGGCATCGCCCTGTCTGATGCAGCGATAGTTGCCGGTTAGTAGCATGCTCCATTTCGCCAGCGGGACGAAGAGGGATTCATGAACCTTAAGCTTCACCGGCACATCCTTGCCATCGAGTGTAACCGCAGCAATATCCGCCTCCATTTTTGCCAGCATTGCATTATGCTCGGCCTTCCTGAAGGCAGCCGCCTTGAAATTCGTCGGCAGACCGACATGCAGCACGTTTGGTTGTTCGTCGGGCGGGCGGAACGCCTGCGGGTCCGGTGAGCAAAGCGTAACCAAGCCAGGCTCGAAGCGCTCCCATACTCGAGCATTGGTGAAGGCAGTCTCGAGTTTGAAGGTGTCCAGACCCGGAAAGCGCTTCAAATAGGGAAGCGGTGGCATGTTCATGATTGAGAGGCAGGGCACGCCCGCCTCAGCGATGCGCACCAGCAGCGTCCAGATCGCATGGACGCCATATTGCGGCTCCTGCATGGCGAGCACAACAAGATCGTAAGAGGCAGGATCTGTCTCTTCGGGGGTACAGGCGTCCAAGGAGCCCGGCAGGGTCGTCGACAGTATAGAGCGGTGCCCGTTTTCATCCCTCAGCTTGATGCGAACCTCAGTGCCCTGCTCGTTGATCAGCTCGGCCGTTGCCGCACGGCAGACCAGAGTGACATCATGACCTGCCATTAAAAGCTTGGTGCCGAAAAGCGACCCGTAGGAAGCGCCAAGAATCAGTATTTTGCAGCTCATCGCACCGCTCCTTTGCCCTACATGCTGCCGGAAGGCTTCTCTGAAGAAGTCGAACCGGCCTTTTTTCACCTTATAGCGGTAGCATCGAATCGCTAGCATTTCCTCACTTTTCGAGTCAATGTGTTGTATGTGAATACAACAGAGATGCAATTACGTAATATTGTCAATAAACGGGAGAATCCGTGAGGAAAACTTTCGTCGGACCACGGCTGCGACAGTTGAGGCGTGAGCGCAAGCAAACCCAGGCGGAAATGGCGCAAACGCTCGGAGTCAGTGCTGCCTACATCAACCTTCTCGAGAACAACCAGCGAAGCCTGTCGGTGCCCATTCTAATGGCGCTGTCGGATAACTATCAGGTGGACTGGCGGGATCTTATCAAGGATGAAAGCTCGATCACGCTCGCTGATCTGCGCAACGCCGTTCAGGATCCCGTGTTCGGCAGCAACATACCTGATTTGCAGGAGCTGCGTGCGGCTGTGGATCACGCGCCGCAACTCGTCGATCACTTCCTCCAGCTCTATCGCTTGCATCGAACTGCGCTAGACAAGATCATGCGCCTCGGCAGCGAGCGCACGCCCGACGATCTTCTGGGGCTTTCGCCCGAGTCCATTATCCACGATTTTTTCCGGGACCATTCAAACTATTTCGCTGAGCTTGAAGCAGCGGCTGAAGCCCTACGCGCGGCGGAGCCCTGTGCCGCCGATGATCTCTACGCAACCCTCAAACAGCGCCTCGGCAGCGTCCACGGCATTACGGTGCGTACCCGGCCGATCGAAGAAATGAGCCAGGCACTTCGGGTCTATGACGATGAGGCATCGGAGGTTCATCTGGCCGAAGCGCTGGATCACCAGAACAGGGTCTTCCAGCTTGCTTGCACGCTCTGCCTGGTAGAGATCCCCGATCTGCTCGATGACCTGACGGCTAGTAGCGGTGTTACTTCGGAAACCGGCTTGGCTCGCTGTCATGTCGAGCTGACCAACTACTTCGCCGCTGCCTTCCTGATGCCTTACGAAGCGTTTCTGAAGGCGGCCGAGGACACACATTACGACATTGACCGTATTGCGGCAGCGTTTGGTGTTTCGTTCGAGCAGGTGTGTCACCGGCTGACCACGCTGCAGCGCGACGGCGCTCGCGGCGTGCCGTTCTTTTTCCTTAGGGTCGACAAGGCAGGCAACGTCACCAAGAGGTTCAACTCGACCTCCTTCAATCTCGCGGAATATGGAGGTGCTTGCCCGGTCTGGAACATCCACACGGCGTTCCGGACACCGGGTGTCATTTTGCCTCAATTCGTCGAACTGCCGGACGGCGAGCGTTTTTTCACCATCAGCCGCACCACCGATCGGCCGGTTTTCAGTCGGGAAACCCAGGACCGCCGCCTCGCTTTGGCGCTGGGATGCGAATTGCGCTATGCGGACCGTATCGGCTATGCGGTGTCTTTTAATCGCCAAGATAACCGCTTGTTCAGCCCTATCGGGATCAACTGTCATCTCTGTCCCCGCCAAGCCTGCGCCCAGCGGGCCCATCAGCCTCTGTTCATCGAACTGCCGATCGATATGAACCGTAGAGGGGATACGCGCTATGAGAGTTGATCGGGTGTTTGTTTTCCCTTTCAAGGTGAGGTGATTTGGGATGATCCTGAACACTGGATGAACGCGTCTTTCAGCGGTCATTCAATCGCTGCAATTCACAAAGGCTAAACGGATAACTTGAGCTGGGGCAGCAGATTATGTCGATGTTGATAGGAACCATAATCCTGGTTTGCCTCGTCGCAATTGTTGTCTGCATCGATCGCCTGTTCGGCTAGCGAATCACTAGCCAGAAGAAGAGAAATGACATGCGTATCATCATTTTGCTGATGCTCTGCAGCACACTCGCTGGGTGCGGCGCGGTGGCGCTGCCATTCCGTGTCACCGCCGATGTTGCCCGG
Organism: Geminicoccaceae bacterium; assembly: GCA_965204405.1. GTDB lineage: Bacteria > Pseudomonadota > Alphaproteobacteria > Geminicoccales > Geminicoccaceae > JANQPX01. The sequence continues at coordinate 618,606 of CBDBEN010000003.1, read as the reverse complement.
ATCGTGCCGGTGATTGGAGACCCTGTCGCCGTTCCCTTCGATGCCATCGGTGACGCGATCGACTGACAACCATCAGTCAAGGTCGGCGCTGCTAATTCGGATCTGCAGCGGGCCACCCGACACAATCGATGTGGGCGGCCCGGAGGGATTCGTCTTATTTCCTAACCAGCTTACGCGGACCGCGATGGTAAGGAACGTCACGCTCACGTGGTGACGATTTACGCCAGCCTTTTTCACGATAACTGCTGTCATTATAGCCATAGAAGCGATCATTGTGCTTTGCGCGATAGATCCGGTCACTCAATTCGTCAAGAGCATCCAAGAGCATGTCAACCTCTGCTGGATGGCAATGGCCGTCCTGGAGTGCCATTTCCTCCAGGCGGCGGATCTGCTTGGCTTCGCGGTGCAGTTTTTTGGCCTCCTTCCTGGTCAAGCTACCTTCATCAATTCCATGCTGAATTCGCCAGTCCTGGCGATCCTGACGCCGGTCAACTCTTGGATGGGATTCGAGGGCTGCTGCAGCCGTAGATCCCAGGATCAGGATTGCAAGGCTGAGGACGATAGAGCGTTGCATCGGTAACCTCCTTAACCGGTTGCGGCCGGGCCGCTTGTTTGCTCATTCCCGATCTTTTTTAAGCCGGTCCACCTGAAACCATCCTGAAATGCCTATTCATCCAAGGTTCACCCGGATATGGGGATCTCAAAGAGCAGCATATTTGATGAAGCAGGTGTAGAAGCGCTGCCTTTCGAAGCTCTGCCGACAGAGAAGACCAATCGACGAGCAAAAAATCATCCCAAGGAAAGATACCGGACTCGTCACCGGGAAAACGACTGTGTAATGAGATGTCGTCAACCCTGGAGATCGTCATGGAAGCGTTTGCCAATATTCAATCGGCCGAAGTCGTCGCCACGGTGTTCTACACCATGCTCGGCCTGGCTCTCTTCATCCTCTCCTACATTATCATCGACTGGCTTAGCCCGATCGATCTACATGAGGAAATGGCGGAAAAAGGCAATGTCGCGGTTGCCATCGTCATCGGCTCCGTCATGCTCTCTCTTGCGCTCTTGATCGCTGCCATCATTCAATAGTCGAGTGACAGCATCAGTGACCAAAGTAGAGGCGGGTGCACCTGCCACCTACCTGCCGCTTCTGCTGGGTACCTTTGTCATTGCCGTCTGCGGGCTGGTCTATGAGCTGATCGCGGGCACCCTTTCCAGCTATCTTCTCGGTGACAGTGTCTTCCAATTCTCGATCGTCATCGGGCTGTTTATGACCGCAATGGGCCTCGGTGCGTTCCTGTCCAGATTCATCGAGGAACATCTCGAAAAAGCCTTCGTGATTACCCAAATCGTGCTTGGCCTCATTGGAGGGGGGGCAGCACCCCTGCTGTTCTTCGCCTTCGCTTATGTCGACAATTATGAAGCTTTCCTGATCCTCATCTGCGTCACGATCGGCACGTTGGTCGGTCTGGAAATCCCCCTGGTAATCCGCATTTTGAAGCAGGAAAAAACACTGGAGATCAACATCTCCAACATTCTGACGGCGGATTATGTGGGTGCGCTGGTGGCCGCCCTTCTCTTCCCACTGATCCTGGTGCCGCAGCTTGGTCTGATCAGCACCAGCCTTCTATTCGGGCTTCTGAACCTGGCGGTTGCCGGCCTCGCCTGCAGAATCTTCTGGCCTGTTCTCAACTGGAGGTTCCCGACCATCGTCGCCACCGCCAGCCTCCTGCTCCTGGCAAGCCTTCTTTCGAGCCAGCGATTGGTGGGGTTTCTGGAGACGGAGCTTTATCGGGACGAGATCATCTATGCGGAAACTACGCCTTATCAGCGGATCGTGGTGACTCACCAGAACGGACATACGCGCCTTTTTTTGAACGGTAGTCTGCAGTTCGACAGCTTGGACGAGCATCGCTATCACGAAAGCCTGGTCCATCCGGCCATGGGCCTTGCAGGCAACATTGATGCGGTGCTCGTTCTTGGTGGCGGAGATGGCCTGGCAGTTCGAGAGATCCTGCGGCATGAGAGCGTGAAGACCATCACCTTGGTCGACCTCGATCCGGCAATGACCAGGCTGTTTCGAGACAATCCGCGCCTCAAGGCCCTTAACGCTGGCGCCTTGAACGATCCCCGTGTCGAGATCATCCACCAGGATGCGTTCGAGTTTTTGAAGGCGGACAGCAATCTCTACAACGTTATTTTCGTCGACCTGCCGGATCCCAAAAATCCGAGCCTTTCCAAGCTCTACAGTCTCGCCTTCTACACCGAGGCCGCCCGTCACCTCGCCCGAGACGGCATCCTGACCACCCAGGCAACCTCCCCGGTTTATGCAAGAAAAGCATTTTGGAGCATTGCTAGAACCCTGGATGCCACCCCCAACCCGTATCACCGGGACAGGACACTGACCATCCAACCATACCACGCTTATATTCCGAGTTTCGGTGACTGGGGCTTTTTGATCGCGGCCGCCCATCAGCCGAACTGGGCCCGTATCGTCCTGCCGGAAGGGCTCAAGTTTCTGGACGCGGCAATGCTGCCGAGGCTGACCCGCTTTTCTCCCGACATGTCGTCATTGCCGGTCGAAGTCAACACACTCCAGGCTCATCCGCTTCTGCAGTACTACGAAGAGGGTTGGGCGAAGTGGTTTCCCTGAGTTCGTGCTTGGGGAGCTGCCGGCATCAATGTCTACACCATATTTTTTGTTTGATTTTCCATACATTGGGAGCGATTAATTTACCGCAGTTTTCATTCGTGATCGACCAAAACGTTAATCGAAGATTTACCAATCGACCCTAGGCTGGGTAGTATGGCGGTCCTTTTGGTTGACACCTCCGATCTCTATGGAAGAATTCATGCCAACGAATGACTATGCCGAGACAATCAATCTGATCGAACGTTTGCATCGTCGATTTCTGGATGTGCTCAGAGCAGAACTGGAGCGAGTCGGAATCGGTGATATTAACAACGTTCAGGGTCTCCTTCTCGCCAATATCGGTGAGGAGGAAGTCAGTGTCGGCGATCTGGTTAATCGAGGCTATTACCTCGGTTCCAACGTGACCTATAATCTGAAGCGGCTCGTTGATGCCGGTTACGTAGAACAGGAGCGTTCGGCTCGTGATCGCCGGGTGGTCAGGATCAGGCTCTCGCAAAAAGGAAGAGACCTCTGCCGGTACATCAACGCAATGCTAAATGACCAGAGCAGGGTGCTTCAGGACAGCGAAACGCTTCGGCCGCTGGATCAACTCAATGCTCAGCTGAGGGATCTCGAGCTTTTCTGGACGGCGGAGCTTTCCGCGCCGAAGGGGAACCGGCCGAGCTCAGCACTCGGTAATCCTGCCGAGCAGGACCTGGCGGCGAGCACCGGTCACTGATGGGAGATTGGTCACTCGCCCATCAACCCGATCCGATGCGAGAATGGCAAAGGCAATAGCTTCTTTTGCATCTACCGGCAAACCCAGAACATCGCTTGTCTGCACCGGTACCGGTGAAAACTTCTCGGCCAGCCCTTCCATGAGAACCGGATTTCTGGAGCCGCCTCCACTGACGATGACTCGGTCAACAGGGAAGGTTGGCGCAACGAAGCGTTGATAGGTGTCGACGATTCCCCATACGGTCAGTGTCGCGAACGTCGCCATCAGATTGCGAACGCCTTGACCATTGTCGTGCTGAAGATCAGTCTCCGCGAGGATGCTTTCCAGGAAGTCATCCCCGAATTGCTCCCGCCCGGCAGATCGCGGGGGAGACGATGCAAAGTAGGGGTGATGTCTTAGCCGGGCGAACAGCTCTGGATCGACATGTCCTTCCCTTGCTAAACGGCCGTCGATGTCCGCATTCAGCTCCCCATCCGACCAGCGCGTGGCAAGACCGTCCATCAGCATGTTCCCCGGACCACAGTCCATACCAAGGATTTTGCCCGAATCTCGAACTGCTGCCGGCAACCCGGTGATATTGGCGATCCCACCGATGTTGATTACCAAGAGTGCTTCTCCGAGAGATCCGAGCAGGCGCTGGTCGACATAAGGGACCAAGGGAGCGCCCGTGCCGCCGACGGCAATGTCATTCATACGGAAATCGTGAATGACAGGGCAGCCAAAGCGTGCTGCCAGCGGTCCTGGATCACCGAGTTGCAATGTGGTTTTTCCATTCTCGTGATAAACGGTTTGGCCATGACTACCGATCAGATGCGGCTGAGCTTCTAGACCTCCGAGGACATCGAAGACCGTGTCAGCAAAATAATGGCCAAGATCTTGGTTGAGTCGTGCGACCGCTCCAATATCCATAAGTCTCTCAGGCATCATTGCTGCACGCAAATTATCGGGTATCGGCGCTGTCTCGAAGGCAAGAAGCTCGACGTCGAGACGATCTCCCGTTCGCAATGAGCACGCCGCAATATCAAGGCCATCCATCGACGTCCCCGTCATCAGTCCGACGACATATCGCTCTTTCAAGGCCTCGACTTCGCTAAGTCTTATCAATGGTCACTTCCCGACATTGGGCGCCGACTCTTGAGGCTGATCGTCAGCTTGGCAGCTTGGCAGGTGGGTGGCGAAGACAACAGCATACACACTAGTAGCCGACATAACCCAGAAGGTCCGGACGAATGAGCCGATTCTCGCATCAGTCATTGCGGTCAGTGGCGCGCCGATAGCGTTCAAGCCGGGAAGGACCGTGAACTTCCATAAAGAGATCATAACTCACTGCAAGAAGGCTGTATCTTGAGCAAAAAGGGATCTTCTCGACTGGTCAGTGTCTGGTGGTTTGGTCACCATCACGCCGGTACACTCCATTTTTGCCTCTATGTTTTTTTCTGTACCGCTTGCCAGAATGCATCACGTGCCATGAAGCGTTCTGCGGTGTCATTAGGGCTAGTAGCCAGGAGAACGATGGCATAGCCAGGCAGATTGCCGAGCGCTTCTGCGATAGGAGCCATGCCGTGCTGCGCAACCCAGGTAGCAGCAGATTTGGCGAACTGCCAGTCACGTGCAACCAGATAGGTCAGCGCTTGGGTGGGTTCCTTGATCAAGCGGTCCTGGTCAAGATCAATCATCACCGCAGTCGTGATGGCACGGCACCAGACAGCAAAACCTGCGGCACGGTCATCGCCCTGGCATTCTGCAGGCGTGCCGTCAAGCGGGTTGATCGCGCCCCCCACCATTGCCGAAACACGTGCTGCGCCCAGCATGCCGTCCGCCTGGCGCGAAAAGTAGTTGTCCAGGGCATCGGCACGATCATGCCAAGCCAAGTGCTCGATCCTGTTTAATAGATCGAGGGTGGTCTGATAGGCAAAGCGCCAGCTCGCAGGCAACATTTGCTGCAAGGCCCGCTTACCGCTTTGGCACGTGTTACATGAAACGCCAGAGGGTTGAAATTTCGGCGTTTTTTCTGAAGGCATTATACACCCGACCGTTGCTGATCCTAAGGGTATTCAATTACAGGTTGAAAATATCTGCAAGCGCTTAATGCAGGTGATTCGCGATCTTGCTCAGTCCTGTTGTAAATTCATCCAACGAGGCTGACCATGGACAACCCGAATCGACCTCCAGCCTCGTTCAAGCATTGTAAATGCCAATGCAAAAATGGCGATTTCCCGATGGCATATGATCGACAGCATTAGGAAATTGACTACATTGCCAATATGCTTCATCTCAACGATGTGACACTCCGTATCGCTGGCCACCTCCTCCTGGAAGGGGCCTCTGTCCACATGCCTGCTGGCCAGCGTATAGGGCTGGTTGGTCGCAACGGGGCGGGTAAGAGCACGCTTCTCAAGCTTATCCGGGGCGATTTGCAGCCGGATCAAGGTGATATCCGCAAACGTAGCAATATCCGGCTCGGCTGGGTCGCACAGGAGGCGCCTAGCGGCCATCAAACACCTCGTGAGACCGTGCTTGCGGCGGATGAGGAAAGGTCTGCACTTCTGCTTGCAGCTGAGCGCGCCGAGACGGCGGAAGAAATTGCCGAGACCCAAACACGGCTTGCCGATATCGGCGCCCACGCGGCGCCTGCACGAGCAAGCGTCATTCTTCAGGGGTTGGGTTTCGACGAAGCCGCCCAGCACCAACCGCTTTCACATTTCTCCGGCGGCTGGCGGATGCGGGTTGCACTCGCTGCAGCATTGTTCGCGGAGCCTGATTTACTGCTCTTGGACGAGCCAACAAATCATCTGGACCTTGAAGCGACGCTGTGGCTCGAGGGGTATCTTCGTCGCTACCCACATACACTCCTACTGGTGAGCCATGATCGTGATCTTCTAAACCATGTGCCGGAGCGGATTATTCATCTCGATCAACTGAAGCTCACGGCTTACACCGGCGGCTATGACGATTTTGAGCGTATCCGGCGGGAAAAATTGGAGCTGCGGGAAAAGGAGCGCGTCAAGATAGAGGCTAAACGGAAACATATGCAGGCCTTTGTCGACCGATTTCGCTACAAAGCGACCAAGGCCCGTCAGGCGCAAAGTCGGATCAAGGCAATAGAAAAGCTTGCGACTATCGGTGCGGACATCGCTGCTCCAGGCACCGTGCTTAGATTTCCCAATGCCACCATCCCGCCACCTCCGCTTCTGACATTCGACCAAGTGCAGGCAGGTTATGGCGAGAAGGTGGTACTGGATCGGATAAGTCTTCGCATCGATCCTGAAGACCGCATCGCACTTCTCGGAGCCAACGGTAATGGCAAGTCGACCTTTGCCAAACTTGTTGCCGATCGACTGGATCCACTCGCCGGTGAAATGACACGGTCGCCAAAGCTGGAAGTCGGCTACTTCGCACAGCATCAGATCGAAGATCTCAGGCTCGCCGAGACGTCCCTCGATCACCTGGCAAGGCTCCTCCCAAAAGCACTGCCCGAGCGATGGCGCGCCCATCTTGCCGGTTTCGGTCTCGGCCGGGATAAGGCGGAGCTACCTGTCGGCAGCCTATCGGGCGGTGAGAAGGCGCGCCTCACCTTTGCCCTGATCAGCGCTGGCAATCCGCAGATTTTGGTTCTGGATGAGCCAACCAATCACCTGGATATCGACTCGCGTGAAGCTCTTGTCCAGGCAATCAATGAATTTCAAGGAGGTGTCATCCTCATTAGTCATGATCGCCATCTGATCGAGCTGACCGCAGATCAGCTCTGGCTCGTCGCAAATGGCCAGGTGAAGCCCTTTGACGGTGATCTGGGTGACTATCGGGAACAGCTAATGAAGCCGTCCAGTACGTCGTCCAAAGCAGGAAAAGGCGAGGAAAGAAGAGAAAAGCCCGGGCACCGGCCAAAGACTGCTGCCGTAAGGGCTGAACTCTTAAAGCTTAGACGGAATGCACGAACGGCTGAAAAGGATCTGGAGCGTCTTAACAACGAACGTACGTCGATCGCACTCACCCTTGCTGACGAAAGCACCTATCGATCTCTCGGCGACGACCTCGATGCCCTCCTAAAGCGCCATGCGGAACTGGAATATGCCGTAGAGGCAGCAGAAGCTCGCTGGCTCGCTGCCGAGGAAGCTCTGGAACTGATGGAAGGCTGACTGTTTGGTGTGCGCATCTCCACGAGATTAGTAATTAACGAATTTTTAACCGAACCAAACCTAAGCTACTCCCCCGATATCGGGGGAAGATAAAGGCCATCTCATCTTCTCGGTTGGTAGGTCAATGCCATCAAGACTGATTGGAGAAAGAAGGCGGCAAGACACCAATATGATTAAAGAACCATATTATGAGGCGTTCGCTTTGCTTGTGCCGTTGACTGTTGCTTCGTAACGTGGCTTTTTTCGAACTCGGAGCTGAGGTTTTATATCGCTTGCTCTCGGATAACCTTTCTTCTTTCGGCCATCTGCTGGCCACAAGCCGTCGATGATCTTTACACATGTTTTCCGATACGATGTCGATTGGCCTGTGACGGCCCATGAGGTGAGCGCAAGGCTATGACGATGGAATGCCATGTTGCGTGTTAGGCACGCATCGATCTTGGAAGTCGTATTTTTGGCGCTGAGCTTGGTATTGCCATTGTCAATGATGGCATCGTCTGGCTTAGCAGCTGTCGATCACGACACGTTTTTAAGAGATCGCCTTGCGGAAGTTCGTGAGCTACTGGAAGGGCGAAAGGCCCATCGACAAAAGCTAAACGAGCAAATTGAAGCTTGGTCACTGGAATTGGATCGGCTGTATCTAGAGAGAAAAGCGGCCCTAACGACACTTTCCGGCTATATGGACCAAGCGCGGGGGTACGAAATTGAACTTGATCGTTTGATGCCGCAGCTTTTGCCGCGCCTTGCTCATCTTGAAGAGTTACGCAAGCAGGGAGCCCGCGCGATCGCTGGATTCGCAAGAATCGGTCGAGATAATCATGTCAAAGCGAGAACCAAGGCGAGATTTCTAGCAACGAGCAAAACCTCTATAGACCAAATGCGCCGTGCCTCCACAGCTGTACGGTTGCTTCGTCGCCTGCCTAACAGCTTAGCGGGAAAGCATCGCGACATTGATTTCCAGATACCGCTTCTTGCCCGTACCGTCGATCGCCTTTCCAGTAAACAAGAGGATCTCCGGCGCCGACGTGACAACGCGCTTAGAACAATCGCCGGCCTCAGCAGCGATATCGAAAGGTTGAAGGCTGAAGAGCATCATTTGGCGAGGAACAAGCAGGCTCGAGCCCTAACGATGACGGACAGGTCATCGACGGACAAGCTGGATCGGACTCAGGGAGTGTCCAATTACCGCAATGTTGGGAAAGCGAGAGCCGGAAGCGCCGATATCAAAGGTGCTGCTATCACTAAAGCAGAACCTCGATTCGAAGCAGCAGCTCTCGACAATGTGATCAGCCGTAATTCGCCGCCTGCCCAGCCCTTGGCTGCCGTGATGCCTGAAGGTGTGGTTGCTGCAAAGGCATCTGCTGCTATTACCTCTTGGGACGCCCAGGTAAGAACAGAAAAACCTTATAGTCAAAAGCCTTCTAAAAAGAAAACTATTGTCGCTGCTATGCAGTCAGGTCCATTTGACAGCATCTCATCCGGTGTTGAACGGGGTAGAATCGAAGAGAGTCACCCGCTGGTTCCAACACGGGAAACAATAGGCTATAACTTGGCAGATGTTTTGCGTCACGCCGATCAGTCTGCTATCGAGATCCCCGCGACACCACGGCAACGTGTTGCGGCTCCCGATGATGGCCTTGTTGTTTTTGCCAGCAACTTTAGAAGTTACGGATTGCTTTTGATCATTGAACATGACAGCGAATATCATACGTTATTGTGGGGCTTTTCATCGCTCGATATAGAGTTGGGTGATCATATTCGGGCTGGCCAGATTGTTGGTGCGGTCGGTCAAGGTCGTTCACCCAAGCTACATGTCGAGTTGCGGCGGAACGGCGAACCGGTTAGCCCAGAGGTGTGGCTGGCCGCAAGCAATAGTGGGATAAAGGGTTAATGCGCAAAAGTGCTGTAAGCGCCGTTGTCATGGGACTTGTCGTTTTGGCAATTTATTTGGCACCGGCGAAGGGCCCACAGGCAGGTTCTTCTGATACATTCCGCCAGTTGAAGCTGTTCGGTGATGTTTTCGAGCGCGTTCGAAGCGAATATGTTGAAGACGTCACGGACGAAACGCTGATCGAGTCGGCTATTAATGGAATGCTGACCTCATTGGACCCCCATTCGGGTTATCTTGATGCGAAACGCTATCGTGATATGCAGGTGCAGACCAAGGGCGAATTCGGTGGTCTTGGTATCGAGGTCACCATGGAGAACGGCCTGGTTAAAGTAGTTTCGCCCATCGACGATACACCCGCTCATCGAGCTGGCATTCAAGCTGGTGATGTCATCACTCATATCGACAGTGAACCTGTGTTGGGCTTAAGCCTCTCTGAGGCCGTGGAAAAGATGCGAGGCCCCGTCGATACACTCATCGCGCTTACGCTCCGGCGGATTGGCAACGATGAGCCTGTCGACGTGAGTATGGCTAGAGCAGTGATCACCATTTCTCCGGTTCGCTACCGCGCCGAGTCCGATATTGGCTATCTACGTGTAACCGCCTTCAATGAACAAACCGAAACCAAGCTTCGTGAAGGTATCGAAAGCTTGAAGGCCGAACTTGGGCCGAGCCTCAAGGGGTTTGTTGTCGACCTCAGAAACAACCCTGGGGGCCTGCTCGAACAAGCCGTTTCCGTTTCTGACACTTTCCTCGATCGGGGCGAGATCGTGTCCACGCGAGGGCGTCGTACGGATAGCATTCAACGTTTCAATGCGCGTCGGGGAGATTTGGCCGATGGACTCCCGATCGTGGTGCTTATCAACGGAGGTTCGGCGTCAGCATCCGAGATTGTTGCCGGTGCTCTGCAGGATCACCATCGTGCGATTGTCATGGGAACTCAGTCCTTCGGTAAGGGATCAGTTCAAACGATCATGCCCTTGCCCGGCCATGGTGCGATCCGCTTGACGACCGCGAGGTATTACACGCCCGCCGGAACATCCATTCAGGCCAAAGGCATCTCACCCGACATCGAGGTTAGGCAGTCGAAAATCGAAGTGATTGAAGATACAGCGGGACGGCGCGAGGCAGATCTCCGCGGTAGGCTGGAGAATGACCAAAAGACAGGCGGCGATAATGCTACCTCTGGCGGTTTGGCCGGGGATGAAGAAGGTAGTGCCGGTAATGGTGGCAGCAGTGAAGACTACCAGCTTGCGCGGGCTCTCGATCTGCTACGAGGAATTGCTATGTTCGGTGCGCAGACCGTTCAATAGGTTTGCTGAAGCTTTTCGTTCGTTTGGTGTAATGTGGGTTAGATGAGAAATGGACCGAACTAAGAAGGCTAGCTGATGTCGATCATCGGCCGTCTGATGCCGATCCATGGCGGTCTCGTTGCGGTTTGTCTGGCCGTGGGGTTACTTATCGCTTTAGCTCTTGGCTTCAGATCATTTTCTGGGGGCGGTGAGCTGAGAAAGATAGCTAATGCTTTGGTCGAACAACCTCTACCGAAGCGTCCGCCGATCATTGTACCAGAGTCTTCAGAGCTGCCGAGCAATGTTGCTGCAGATGAACAATCTCTAAATGATCTTCTAGCAAATCCTGCTTTTACCCAGCCAGAAACCAATGAGGTCAAACCGGCAGCTCCGGACCTTGATCTGGTGGATGCTAGCCCCTCAGGCCCATTGCCCCGAATCAGTACGGACGGCAGGCTTCCATTGCTTGCTTACCGGCGCCCATTTGACCTTTCCGATAAGAGGCCGAAAGTTGGCATTATGATTGCTGGCCTTGGGCCTCAGGCTGACGCAACCAACGCAACATTTCATCTCCCAGCACCGTTTAGCCTTTCGTTTTCACCCTATACCGAAGACCTACCATCTTTATTCGAGCGCGCACGTCTGGCTGGGCATGAAGTGCTTCTAGAGCTGCCAATGGAGCCGGTTGACTACCCGGCCAGCGACCCTGGTCCCTACACACTCCGTGCTAGCGGTACGGTCGATGCTAATATCGAGCGGCTAATTTGGATTCTCTCAAGAGCGCCTGGTTACTTTGCGGTTACTGGCGCAGCTGGTGCTTTCGGTGGCAGTCAGGAAGCCGGCCCAATCGTTGAAGCCATTGCCGCTAAGGGGGTGGGCTTGATCGAAATAGACGGAGACCGGTTGGGAGATCAAGCTGAAGAAGCCGGTCTGGCCTATATGTCGGCACTTCAATGGATCGACGAGATTCCTTCTATCGAGGCAATCGACAGGGCCTTGGCAGGCTTGGAAGCAAAAGCAAAAACAGAGGGTACGGCGATTGGTGTCGCGGAGGCTTATCCAGTTACCCTGCAGCGGCTTATTATTTGGTCAGCTGAGCTTGATAGCCGTGGGATAGCGCTGGTGCCCGCCAGCACGATTCTAATCGAGCGAAACGATCAACTCGGTGCAGATATCCAGAGCTCTGGGTCCAGCCTTGCCCAAAGTCAGAACTGATCATCCACCTCCCCAATTTCGCCCCTGTGTCGGTATTGTTTTGATTAACCGGGCAGGCCTTGTGTTTATTGGTGAACGTCGCGGCCTTGCCGGTAACAACTGGCAAATGCCGCAGGGTGGTATTGATGAAGGCGAGGAGCCAATCAATGCGGCGAAGAGAGAGCTGCTTGAGGAAACTGGTGTGGAAAAGGTCGATATGTTGGCAGAAAGCCGAAGATGGCATTGCTATGAAGTTCCGAAGGAACGACGACCAAGATACTGGAAAGACCGATATGTAGGCCAGTGTCAACGCTGGTTCGCTTTTCGTTTTTTGGGTGAAGATGGGGACATAGACCTGAATCTTCACGAACCCGAATTCAGTCTCTGGCGTTGGGCATGCGCAGGAGAGATCCTAGACATCGTGGTTTGGTTTAAACGCGAAGTTTACGAAGAGGTACTCACAGAATTTCGGCCTTTCCTTGGCTCACCGCAATAATGCTGCATTCAATATCAGACCGATACTAAACCGATCGCGATAACCACTGAAAACAATGTCTCTCAGCAAGCCAGAAGCAAAACTTTCCCATGGATGGAATTCATTGACGATCACGACTATTCGGTACCGATCGTCCAAATTTGCTGTAATCCGTCGGGATTGGTGAAAGACGAATGTGCTAACCTCGGCGCAAGGTTATTTTTCCTGCAATTCAAACAACACAATACCTACCAAAAACGCCAGTCGAAGAGCAACTGGTGATCTGTGCAGTCCAGAAATGATCGAGAAAACACCAACCTCGATCATATCCGACCGCTTTACCAATTTTTACACCCGCAGGCCTCAGGGTGGTTGATAATTCCAGGTGTGGATGGGCATTGTTTGAAGTTGACTCAATTGCCCAGATAAAAACGAAGACCAGTTCTCAGCTGAATAGCCCATAGATCGCTGTCGAACCCATTTTCCTCATCAAGAAAGGCATGTTCGATACGAATCGCCGGAACAAGATCCAAAGCGTCGTTGATTCCAATCGACACCCCCCCTTCGGCATGCCAAGTGAACTCGTTTACATCTTGAGCATCAAGCTCGACATTAGCGAACCCTATGCCGGCGCCCAGATGAGGACGAACTTCTGGGATGCGAAAAAAAGAGGTATCGGCAAACTCGTAGTACCCGCTCAGTGTTCCGCGTAGAACCTCCAAATCATCCGCTCGGACATCGACGTCGGCAAACGCATACTGTAACTCAGCTTCCAACCGAAGATCGGGCCGGAAATGATAGCCAAAATTGCCGGAAAAGGTCGGACCGATGTCAAATCCGAACTCACCACCGAAGGATGATTCCACGTCCGAAAAAAAAGACAAGCCTGCAGCGCCACCTATATAATAGCCCACATTCTGAGCCATCACTGGCCCCGAGAAAAGTGTCGCGCCAAAGACTAACGCCAAAAACCCACGGACCATGCGATTATGCTCCCAGCGAGAAGAGTTACTCAGGCCACATACCCACAATTGAGAGCGTGTCTCTGCGAGCAACGTGACAGGGGCGGATCCTAACACGAAGGAAAAAAATTTTAAGTGTTCAGGCAGCAACATCGAATAAAATAATTAGAGCTGGTGGGCGTAAACGCTTATTATAAAGAAAGCGCATAATCAAGAATGGCCTATTCTGAGCCTCTACCTGGCTGAAATAGCACGATGGAGCTGTCATTGTTTTGATTTTATCTCCTTTGAGTTGAGTTATATTCAAATTTTACTGTCGATAACTGAAATGCGAATGATGAGTTTCCAATAGGATGCTCGTAATTGCGATGCGAGCCGCTCGTGACGCAATTGCATCAGTAGGAGGCAAATTAAGCCTCAAAGATGTATCCAAGATTGTGCTAGTCCTAGGTCTCCAGCCACTCAGTCCTCTTCAAGCTATTGATACTGAGCTCAGATTCTCCCACCATCCGGGTAGGTTGTCAGCAGATATATTACCCGGACGGTAACTCTACTCATTCCGGTCCCCACGAGGTTTCTGACCTTATCGGTTTCGCCGGGGATCTATCGGTTGCTATTTTCTTTGTTCGGCGTTCACTTGACGTTGAACACTGCTTTTTGGCTGTCGCTTGTTGTTCCGGGAATCTGGAGGATGAAGGTGCCCGGACGGATGGTGACAAAGGAGATTTCCATTACGCCTTCGTCGTCGAATTCCAGGCTGTCAACGCCAAGTGGGCGGATTTCCAGATCGTTGATAACGATCTCGTCGATCCAGATATTGCGAAAAAAGTCGGGACCGGCGAGCGCGATCTCCGCCGAGCCATCGGCCTCGATTTCAATCTCATAATATTTGCCCGATTCCAGCTCATAAGGACCTGAGGTCAATGGCTGGCCGGAGGAGAGCTTGATCGGCTCCAACTCGGTCGCACCACCGGTCAAGAGGCCAGCTTGAGCAAAAACCTGGCTGGCACTCAGCAAGCTGATCAATGCAGTCATGGCAAGCATGCGAAAAGACGTTTGGATCATGATGTTCTAGTTCCATTGCTAGCAAGAAAAAATCAATCGAGCACTGCCACGCCCCAGGGGAAGCGGCCGACTGCGATAGATTTGGTGACCTTATCGGCTTCGACGTCGATCACCGAGATGTCGTTGGAGACACCGTTGGTAGAGTAGATAAATGTCTCGTCCGGTGAGAAGGCAAGTTGCCAAACCCGTTGACCGACCAGCAGGTAATCTTGAACTTCGTAGGTCTGGGCATCGACCACAGCGACACGGTTGGAGGGGCCGAGCGCCACATATGCCTTGGAACGATCAGACAGGACACGCACACCCACCGGCTGGATCGCCTCCGGTGGCACACCCGGGATTTCGAAGGTGATTTTTTGTTTGATCTCACGCGTCGCGTTATCGATGACGCTCACCGTCCCGCCGATCTCCGCGCTAACCCAAACCTCCTCACCATCCGCGGTAAACTGAGCGAAACGCGGGCGCTGGTCGACCAGCACATTGTCAGTGATTTCCGAGGTCGCGGTATCAATGAAATGAGCCATGTTGGTGGTCTCAGAGGTGTTGACTACGGTCGCGCCGTCAGGACTGACGCCCATGCCTTCTGGCTCAACACCCACCGGGATCTCCGCCCTGATAGATCGGCTCTCGATGTCGACAACCGAGACCAGATTGTCGTCCTCATTGGCCACATAGATGGTTTTGCCGTTAGGTGAAATGACCATCAGTTCGGGATCGGGACCGGATGGCATAGTACCGACGATCTCGTAAGTTGATGTGTCCATCACCTCGATGGTGTCGTCGTCCGAAGCGCAAATATAGAGAAATTTACCTTCTTTGCCGAGTTCGATCCCGCGCGGGCGCTGGCCGACCGGCACCTCTTTAACCAATTCCAGGCTCTCGCCGTCGACGATACTGATCGAGTTGCCCTTCTCGTTTGAGACAAAGATCGTTCGAGCGTCGGCATCATAGGATGCGAGCGTTAGCATGGCCAAGAAAGGTACGGTGATTATCTTCATCCAGGCATCCTCCCGCCTTGTTTCTTAATTCAAAGCACAGCTGGATTCGGGCTGGTCGAAACCCAGTGTATCGAGCGGTGTGCGCTGATGCAGGAACTCGTCCTGCGGTGAAACCGAGACCAGAACCCGTGGTGCCACGAGCAGCACAGGTTGGCGCATCTGTTGATTCCATGCCCGAAAGGTCAGGCCTTCACCTTTAAAGGCTGCGATTTCGAACTGTTCGCTGACAAGGTAGTCGCGAAGCACTGTCGGATCGGTGCTGCCAGTTCGTGTAACCGCCTCGCCGAGCGTGCGGATCGCAAGCCAGGCTGCATAGTCCTTTTCGGTCATCCATCGGTCGGCCTTATCCTCAAAACGTCCCTGCATCTGCGTTGCTCCCCATTGCTCGTGGGAGCGGTGCCAGGCGGTAGGTCGCAGACCGTGTGTTCCAACAACAGGGTCGGCGTCCCAGGTGCGGTACGGCAGGTATTCGCCGAAGACATCGCTTTCGTCGGCGGTCACGATCACGTCATGGTCGGCGGCATTCTGCGTGAACACGGGAAGCTGGGTCTGAATCTGGACGTGGCCGCTGTCGGTGCGCCTGGAAGTCGCTTCATACTCGTAAGCGCGGGTCTCGACGATCTTGGCGCCGAATTTTGTAGCCGCGCGCTCAAGTGCAGCTTTCATCGCCAAATCGATCTCCTGAGTGCCGTGAATCAAAAACCACGCCCGCCAGCGTTTCCAGACGAGATACTGAGCAAGCGCATCCGCCTTCATCGCTCGGCTGGGGATGATATGAAACAGATTAGCGCGGCACTCTTCGGTGCGCAGATGATCGTCTTCGGCTCCGATATTGAAGATCAGCGCATCCCCGGCTCCCGGAAGATCGGCAATAGCCAGAAGCTGGTCAGCCGGCGCGTCGACCAGGAAAAAGTGCTTGCCGGCATTTAGCGCGTCTACGGTGGTTTTGAGCAGGTCGCCATCTATCGGGAGGGTTATATCCTCAAGTTGATAGTCATGCCCCAAGAAACCGCCCGTGGTTTGATTATCATCCCGGCCGAGCCGAGCACCGGCAAGACCATTATCGAGTATCTCTATGGGATCGAGTAGCGAGAGCGGAGGCAGGCGCTCGATTTTCTGTGTCAGATAGGTGACATCTATCGTCAGCTCATCAGCAGCTTGTGTAACTACTGCGGCTAACAAGCTGACTGCAAGCAGCGCAGTACGGTATAATTTGGAATGGGCACGAATACCCACGCTTCAGTCTCCCTGTACCGATTTGATTAGCGGAATTTCTCTAACCGGAAGATCCACCTTCCGCAATATGACTCTTATCGTTGGCACTCAATTTAATGATTGTGCACCTGTCCAACCACCCCGACCTTGCGGCTTTGCTGCCAATATTCACGTTGACATGGATTGACTGCGGCGCCCTTGAGTCAAAGCTCAATCACGCTGATGATATAGGTATTTATTCGTGATTCAATGATCTTCTCTTGAGGAGATCATTGGTCATGGTGGAAGAATACTGGCTTTCTGATCGTGCCTGGGCGTCGATCGAACCACTGATGCTTACGAACCAACCCGGCGCGCGCCGTGTCGACGACCGACGGGTGATTGGTGGTATCATGCACGTTCACAAAAGCCGGTGCCATTGGAAGGATTGCCCAGCAGGCTGTGACGCCAACCACTTCCTCCGTCTTCTGGCAAAGTGCTGAACCGAGGCCGCCTTCCCCAGCACAGCGGCGCGCAAAACACCCATCTTATTCAACCGCATCGCCTATCGCGAGCGCAAGTTCGGCAATTTGAAAAACTTTCGACGAATCGCCACACTGTACGAAAAACTCGCCATAAACTTCCTCGATGCCATCACTATCGCTGCAATGGTCACATGGGAGATCGATTGGCCTCAACCCCAACGGATCTTGGGCCTAAACAGGCTGCTACAGGTTACAGCTTATAGCGGCCACTGCCGCGAGGAGCCCGATCTCGCCATCGCATCGGCTAAGTAGAATGTTACAGGCTGGTTGCAGCCGCTCTGGATTGCATCCTGATAAGGCTCCAACTGTCCTGGCTGGCAAGCTTCATCCGTGGTGTCGGGGGGGGGCTCCCATATGGCCGGCAACGTGGTTACAGCCATGGCGACGGGGATCCGTTGGATGGAAGGGGATGAGCGCTGTCGTTTTTCCATGCATATGCGTTATTAGGGTACGCCTCTACTCATGTGATTGAGGGCGCAGTTGAGGAAAGTGGGCTTGGGCCGGGGAGGGTATTGACGGATGTCGAGTGCCGTCGTAGGTCAACATCTGGTACTCGGCCATCGGGGAGCGGGCCATAGCCTCGCGTTTCTCACCGGCTATGGAGCATCGGCGTCCATGATCTGCGAAAGTGATTTCACTTAGCATAAACGAGCGGGAGCGCCGATGCCGACAGACTGTACGACTGACTAGCTCGAATTTAAAGGCGTCGGCGGGGGCGTGTCGTCGCCGATTTCGAAGGCGGTGCCATGATGTTGGATGCCGGCTCACTGCCGCTTCGACATGCCGACCGGAACATCAAATTGATCGATTGTGTTGCTTGCCGGAATGTCGATCATCGTTCTCCAGATGTCATTGTCCATAGCTTGCCGGGCCTCGTCGGGGCGGCATAGTAGCTTGGCTATAAGGCTGTCAATGATCACGACGGTCCGTGTCTTGATCTGGCGCTACTGGCCGGCAGGTTCGAGCCGAGTCGATACGACTGCGCGGTTCTCGTCGGCAAGAGAGCGCTTAATCGTCTGGAGCGTGCGCCGGCCGGATCACCGGAGCGCTGCCACAGGGTTAGCCATGACCTGGCAAAGCTCGAAAACCTGTTCCTCGAAGTCCAAACCAAGCTGCGGCGGTCGAACATCGACGCCTCCGCCAGCGCTAGGGAAGAGGTCGAGTTGATCGTCACCCACATCTGCGTCCGCTGTCCGGATCTGGCTGCGCGCCGACGCTGGCTTTGCTTGCGAAGAACTGATGACCTGGTGCGAGACCAACCGGATCGACTACGTCTTTGGCCTGGCGCTCAACGATTGCCTGATCAAACGGATCGCGCCTGAACTTCGGGAGGCCAAGGCGGCATGGTGCGCCACTGGCCGTGCCGAGCGTCGGTCTCTACCGCACCAAAAACAGCCAGGCGGGTTTTCTGCAAGGCCGAACATCTGTCCAAAGGTTCGACCAGAGATTCGCCGTCACCTCGCTCAAGCTGTCTGCTATCGACGGCAAGGCCCTCTATGAGAAGATCTACTGCGCCGGCTCGGCCTTCGCCACACAGAGTTCGCCGCCGCCTGGTGCGCATGGCTCGGGCCTATCTCTATCAAGGCAAGTTCGCTCTTGCCTGCCTGCGGCTCAATCATCAGGCTGCCTAATGTGCCGAACAACGCGATCAGACACACAGTCTCGCCGAGATCGCGGTGAAGGATGGGCTGTACCGCCATCGCAACTCGAAAAACGTTCGACCGTCATGTCGAGAACGGCAAATAAGAAAACCTGACGGTGCAATCCGAATGCGCCCGTTATCGATACACGAAATCACGCAATCAAGGTCGCCAAGATGCCGGCACCGTGAAAAATGTGGGCTAAATAGACAGCTTTCCCGGTCAGCTTTGCGCATAGCCTTCATGTCTTGTGTAATGGGCCCACTCGGTTTTGGAAAAGGCGTCGAGCGTTTTTCCGATATGCTGTCGCAGGCTACCAAGGGTGCATTCGACAGCACTTCGGAGCAGGTTTTTGAGCTTGGCGACGGCGATCTTGATCAGGTTCAGGTCCGGAACGCCGTGCCATCCATAGGACCATCGATCACCCAAGGTGCGTCCGGCCGATCGACCCGAAAAGTGCCGATGAAAGTCAGGGTTTTCCAATGGCCGTGAGGAACCGGACTGACCAAGCGCTCATCGATCGGACAGCATCCATAAAGCCTCGTCATCTTTGTGGTAAAGCCGGTTTCGTCCAGGAACACCAGTCGATCTGGGCCGATGACGAGGGCTGCCTTCCGCGCCTATGCCGAGCAGTTCCTTGCACCGACACTTAAACCGGGTGACGAACCTGTCAGCGCACAAAGTCGCCAGCGTTCGTAAGGCCATCGAGTGTGCCAGCGCATCAGTGCTCCACCTGCCGCCCTACAGCTGAGATCTCAATCCGAGACATGCTCTGGAACGCCATTCGCATAGCCCTCGAACGATGTGACGCCGACAAATTCGATGGCTATCTAAAGAAACTGCGGCTATAGATCTACGTAAATGAAAAATGCTCTAGGTCGCTAGTTGTCTCGACCCGCTGCATTAACCTGGCCGTTGCAGACGGGCTCGCTGAGTAACGAAGCGCCGCTTGTCTGATCGAACGCCCATTCTCGATGGCTTCAACAAGCCGTTCTCTTAAATCCCACGACAAAGGTGCCGGCATCGTCCCCACTCGGCCGTCTCAGCTGATATTGTCGAATCACAAGGATCGATTCCACGCCATAAAAAAAGTTCTAGGAAAGGCAATTATTCGGACAAAACATTAGGGGTTAACTTCACCATTTTGAAAGCGCCTAAGCTCAGCTAATTGTTTCTCAACATCAGCCAAAACTGATACGATGCCTTCTCCTTGCTTTCGACCTTGCGTTCCTATCAGAAGAGCCTCGGACCAAGTGCTCGATGTCATATCGGTAGTGTAGGTTTGCCTGAGCCTATCAAGCTTCTCCACTTGTCCTAAGTGCCCTTGCGCGAGGGCGAGCCAGAGAACGAATTTCTGATCGTCTCGATTTAATGGACTTGGTAAGCGAGAATCATTCAAAAATGATTCGATGACAGATGCCAACCGGCTCCAATCTCGCCTTTTCCAGAAAACTTTCGCTTGAAGACGATGTGCCGCTAAGCTCTGAAGATCCTGCAGTAGCTTCAGTGCCTCCTCGTCTTTATCTAGTCCGATGAGCGCATCTGCCTTTAGAAGTCGTCGCTCGGCAACTAACATTTCTCGCCCTAAGTCGTCGGATAACTCAGTCTCGACAAGGACTGCAAGCGCTTCCTTTTGCCGTTTCTGAAGGATGAGTAGCCTCGCGAGCTCGGCCCCGATTTCCGCTTGCTCGATATCGTTAATATCTCCGGAAATCAGAGGGGTTAACACGTCCGCAGATTCGTTTATCAAATCTAATTCAGCTAGAATATCCGCAAGGTTACGATAAATAATTTTTGCATTTTCTCCATCTGGCAACAGGCCCTTAAAGTCGAGATAGATAGCATAAGCGTCGAGCAATTTAATATCTTTGCCAGCAAGATGATTAATTGCCTCGGCAAAAGTTTTCTGTCGAGAAAGCTTAATATCAGAATCCTTCCTTGTTTTTGGATGGATCTTCGCAAGATATTCCCATAACTCAAGAGCAGCTCTTGGCTTTTTGGCTTCTCGATACCAGCCGGCAAGCCTGTCGATCATGCTGATCTCTTGAGGATGGCCGCGCCAAAGCGGTAGGCGGTCGTGCAGTGAGGCTAACAAATGAGGATCATCCGTCTCACTACTAAGGGCGATCGAAGCGAGTTCAAGTTCAGCTATAAGACTGAGTTCATGAGTGTTATCTTCAGCTAGTACACGCAAGATTTTCTCAGCTTGAGGTAAATTTCCGCCTCGCCGAGCTCTCAAGGCATGCAGACGATCGATCTGTGCTAATTCGTGAGGCTTGAGTTTAAGCTCCTTCAAGCGTCTCAAGCCTCTCCGAATCATAGTGTCGTCATTGGTCTCGATCGCGGTTTCGAGTGCAAGAAGGCCAAGCTCAAGGCGTAATTTTGGAGGATATTTGTTAAGGCCCTTGTCGGATGATTTCCAGCCCTTGGCAGCAGATTGCCAGTCCTTATCCAGGGAATCGAGTGCTGCCCGCCAGATGCCAATTTCATCATCTCTGTCGAATTCGGATGCACCCAGAATGGCAGATGCTCTATCGAGGTCTCCGGAAAGAAAAGCTGAGGCGCCCTGCAAAGCCCGTTTAGATGCAGCAATCGAATCTTGAGCATTTTCAGCAATTGTGCTCAAGACAATCTTGGCTTCCGAAGCAAGCCTCTCCGCCACAAGCAGTTTCGCGAGATTTAGCCGCGCTTGGTCTTTTTCCTCGGCAGCGGATTTCCAGACCGCCTGTCGTAAGAGGCGTCTTGTCTCCAGCACAAGTGCTCGATCCAGAGCAAAACCTGCAAGATCAAGATATGATGATGGCGGATGAGTGACTTGTTGCTGGAAGGCAATAGCTTCATTCGATCGATCCGATGCTTTCGAAGGGGTCTGTTTCAGTTTCGTACGGTCATTCTCCAAATTGACTTTAGGTTTTGATGTGATCAGGCGACTTTCAGTCTCCTTTAGCTTCGGCTGTCCATCGGATGAGTGACGTATCTGACCGGCAAGTGCGTCGTTCTTCAAAGACCGAGCTGGCCTACTTGACAGTGCTAGTCCTTGAGCGCTGCTAAACCTGATGCCATCGGAGCTTGTATTTACATTGATGTGATCATTAAGTGGACGCCATACAAGCCCCTGTATACTTTCCAGAAATTCTAGGTCTACAAATCGACGACGACCTTGCTGCCCGACACGTGCCTGTAAGAGCGGCCAGATGCTTATTTGATCACCAACAATTGGATCGATGACATCGATAATCCTACCGCTTGACACGCCAATAGCTTGGAGGGCTCCAGGTAGGCCAGCAGGTAAGATTGGGACCGGATCAGGGGCCATCGGATCAAGATGAGGCCGAATTGTCCATTGGCCTCGACCATCGTGCCGGGTGATGAAGTCGGCATCAGATTTCATCCGATAGCGGATGATTGTAGCATTTTTTGCCGGCATCAGTTCTCCTGCACCGAGTGGAGCTGGAGGCTGTGGTGGCAAGTCTGATATCGACGAATCCGATGGCCTGTCGAACACTACCCAAAGATAGCCCGCACGTTTGAAGACGGCCAATCCAGCTGAGGGTTTCCAATTAAAAATGAGCTCCTCAGGTTTCTCTATCGGCGACGAGGCGGTGACATCCTTTGCTTCCTCCACATGAACTGGAAAAGCAGCCGTTTCCGGGCGCCTTTCAGGTATTGGCGGCAGTGTAATGCCCACCGATCTTGAAATAGGAACATGATCTCTGGGTTTAATCGCCGGAATTGGTGTGTTGTCCGGGGCGGCAAGCGCTGAGGCGTTGCGAGTAAGATCAACTGTGACGCGATTTTCACTGCCTTGTACCGATGAAACGATTAGCGGACGGAGATCGAAGACCAAGGAAGCTCTCGCATGCTCGCCTTTATACTGGACCTTGCTGAACCAAGGCTGGAGAGTCTCGTTGAGATAACTGAGGTCCTTGGAATTGATGTGGCCACCGGGCGCGAGTGTCACAAACAGCTTTCCATTTTGCTCGTGAGTGTCGAATTCCTGCGGATGAGGCCAATTCATGGACAGCCTCACCCCATTCGTCTGCGCAGAGATATCGAACTCGACCTTGAGTTTATTAGGTTGTATTCGGCTGAAATCAATCGCAACAATTTTTTGTTTTTTAATCTCCAGATTTGCCGAAACGCCAGTCTGTAAGGTGACGATGAGATCAGCCGCCTCAATCTTGGTTCGATCAACATCCAGATAAGCAGATAAGCTCCTAAGAGCCGGCCCGAAGTCGGAGGAGATTGGCCTACTAAAACGAAGAATCAGCTGATTGCCTTCCCGTTTTTGGAGAACTCTCACAGGTGTTGGCCATTCAATCAGGAGCCGGCCACCGTCGTTATGTTGCAATGAGCGTATCGTAACCTGATCACGCTCTGTTGCTTGTGATGGACCAGCAATAAAGCCGCTCATCAGCACCAATGCCACCATGAAAGTAGCGATAAACGGTCGAAGTATAGTCATTCGCCTGAACGCATCCAGCTGGTGCACTGCCTCAAACAGCCCGATCCGGTGTCTCTGAGTATGGTCGCTCAAAGCCAACGGATTAGCCAATCTCCGACTGCAGAACATGAATGGGCCAATTCACTAAGCCTCGCCTCCGGATACTAGATTGGTCAATTTTGGACGTTCCTTTTTCTTGGCGAGTTCCGTAGTGACGCGTTTTGCAATGACTGGGTCCATCTTGCCAAGAACAGCCGCCGATTTCGCTTCTTTCATTCTCTCAATCACGTGAATTAGAATTTTGACATCAAGTTGATTGAAGATTGCAGCAGCAGCTTTGGGTTTCATGGTCTCATAGATCTTAACCAGCCTGGCAAGCTTACGTTCTTCAGTCTCGTCCAGGCCTTTCACCAAGGCCTCAAGCCGCTCTTTGAGGTCTGTCAGCGTTGCAATCTGCTCGTCTAACCTCGCCTCTGTTCTGCCATTCAATTCAGCTCGCATGTCAAGCAGCTGTTCGCGCTCATCTAGAGCCCGTCGGCGGGCTAAGAGCTGTTGTAGCGCCTGGCTTTCTCCTTCCGTCAATTTCGAGAAATCGATCGGTGGCTGATCTTCAGCATCGCGACCTGGCGCGAGATCCCCTTCCTCGCCGGGGCCGGCTGCCGGCTCTGGCAAGGTAGAGGGCCAGGGCACAAATTGTTTCTCATCAATGATTTGAATTTCTGAAGAAACCGGATCCGATCCAGAAAGGTCGGATAGAGTTGGCCATGTGCCCGGTAGTCCGCGATCAAGACTAGCGGCAATTGTTCCAGCTTTTGCCAAGATCAAAGCGGTAGCAATTACCAGGATCGAACCCAGAGAAAAAGTTCGATCCAGCCAGTCACCCATGACAGCGATCGGATGCGAAAGCGTCATCTCAGGGTCTTGAGTCTTTTCTCAAGGTCCGGAGCCCTTCGGCGTGGGTCTTGAAGGGTAGGGGTAAGCACCTCACTCGATTTTTTCGAGGCTCCTGCATGAGCAGAGGTTGGTTGTTTCTCCCCTTGTTTACGCGCAGCACTGATACTGCTATCCAGCTGATCGGCCAGTTGATCGGCACGTTTTGTCATGAAGTCCAAGTCATCCAGCAAGCGCTGCGTATTGTCTGCTTCGGTACTAAGCTTTGTGCCGACTTCTTCAGCGATCTGGCGTAAATCCGCTAAGACAGCTTCTGCTCGTCTTGCAGCATTGTCGAGTGCTTGCACCAATGGCTCGAACTCTTCGGTGTCGGCACGAAATGTGCATAGCCTCTTGTGAAAGCGATAGCCTGCGCCGAGGGTTATGCTAAGCAAAATAAGGATGGCGATATCCAATGTCAGAGAAACCATCACCTTGCTCCTGTCACCCCTAATTGACCTGCTAAAGCATAAGTCCCGTTGTACCGAACAGGCTTGCGCAAGAAAGACGGCTTCGACCGAGTAGCCTGGATAGCCATCACCTTTCGAGACTCCTTGTTTCGCGATAAAGCGCTATTGCACAAGCATCTCTTTAACCAAGACGTCTCGGATTGATGCGGGGTCGATCGTATCGTTGATACGTATCAGCAGATCTTCTTTGATTCGATAAACACCGTCTGGACCAGCAAGCTCTTCTGGGCGAACCGATCGGAAGTAAAGGTGCAGATTGTCAAGGATCCGCGGTATCATCTGCCTGACAATCTCCGCCATTTCTTCATTGACCACCTCAAGAGCGGTCACAACTTTTAGAAATCGCAATCGCTTGCCAGTGACATTGAGGTTCAACAAGAGATCGGGCAAATCGACAAAAACGATATCTGTCGGCATTTCAGGAACAACAACTTCAGCCATTTCAGCCTCGGCTTCGAGCTCCTCTGCTACCGCCTCTTCATCGTCGAAGACTCCCATGAAATATGCACCAGCGCCACCGCCAAGTAGAAGTAAGACCGGTAGGGCGATCATGATGATGAGTTTCATGTCGATTGACCTTCTTCGGAGAAAACTCTGCTCGACTGAAGCCAAAGCATCATCGCGGCAGCTGCACACGATGACGCAGACGATAAGACCAGTGGAAATCGTTGGAGGTCCAGGTCGGAGCCCATCGATTCGATGTCCTTATCAACGACATTATGTGTCCAAGGTTAATAGAGTCTTAATAGCGGGAAATTTTGCCGCGATTGGTAGTTTCTACCCGGCAAAGATTGCCCATTTGGTTTTTGTCGGCCTCTGGAATGGCTGTTTTCCAGATTCTGCAAACTGGCATGGAAATTGCGGTCTGTTTCGCATGGAGAACGATTGATGGAAACGACGACCTATATCGCGCTGTCCCGCCAAATGGTTTTGCGCCGCCGTATGGATATTATAGCGAATAACATTGCCAATATGACGGCAAGTGGCTTTCGCGCGGAAAAACTGCTCGCGGAACAGGTCCCCGTTAGCGCGGGCAAACGTCAGACGATTAACTTCGTTCAAGACGTCGCCGTGGTGCGTGATTTAACCCCTGGCGCAATGATCCCGACCAACAACCCTTTGGATGTGGCAATTGAAGGTGAAGGTTACTTCGTCATTGGCACCGATGAGGGCAATCGTTATACGAAAAGTGGGCAATTTCGCTTGAACGACCTTGGTGAAATCACAACGGCCACTGGTGACAGCGTTCTCGACGATGGAGGCGCATCGCTGGCCATTCCTGCAGCAAGTGGCCCAATCACCATCGCGCCGGACGGTACGGTCTCAACGCCGGATACCGTTATTGGCAGACTCAATATTGTCACTTTTGCCGATGCCCAAGATCTGCAAAAGGCAGGCAACAGTCTCTATCGCACTGATCAGGTACCCCAGCAGGCGCCAGATGCCCGTGTCATCCAGGGGCTAATTGAAGGATCGAATGTTCGCCCGGTTATGCAGATGACGGAGATGATGTCGACGATGCGAGCCTATCAGGGAACGCAGAAAATTATCGACTCCCACCATGAACTGGAGCGCAGGATGATTGAGCGTATGCTTGAAGTTGGTGGGTAGCGAAATGCGCACGACATTTGGTTTCTTGGTGGTCAGATAAAAAATGTGCCTCGTTAAGAAATTTTACACATGCTCATGCGATGTCAGCGAAGAAGCTTGCACAAAGGAACATTCCACGAATGACCTTTCAGAACCAACACACATTCATTGAGCTGACAGGCGAGCGCAATACCATACCGCAATTGCTTGCCGAGTCTTTCCAACCGGCTGGGTGCGATCGAAGTATGAAAGATGAAGCAGAGGTAGTGGCATGAAGTCCCTCAGTATCGCGGCGACCGGCATGATGGCTCAGCAGCTCCATGTCGAGGTCATCTCGAACAATATTGCTAATTTATCGACATCCGGCTTCAAACGCCGCCGACCTGAATTTCACGACCTTCTCTATCAGAGCCAGCGCAGAATCGGTGCACAAAGCTCGGACGTCGGAACTGTTGTACCAGCCGGTGTCCAGGTTGGCCTCGGTGTCAAACCGGCAGCTGTCTATCGCATCCACCAGCAGGGCAGCATACAGCAGACCGAAAATGAGCTGGACATTGCCATTCGGGGTGAGGGGTATTTTGTAGTCGAACTGCCGACCGGAGAATTTGCCTACACCAGAGATGGAAGCTTCCAGCTAAGCCCGGATGGTCTGATCGTGAACGGTGATGGGTTCTCGATTAGCCCAGGCATTACGGTTCCCGAGGACGCCATTGATGTCACCATCAGCGACAACGGCACCGTAGAAGCCAAGCTGCAGGGCCAGATCGAGCCGGTTGACTTAGGGCAGCTCGAACTCGCCACCTTTGCCAACGATGCAGGTCTGGAGGCAGTCGGCAACAATTTTCTAATCGAGACACCGGCTTCAGGCGCTGCGGCCATCGCCACCCCCGGCACCGACGGCTATGGCTCTCTTCTGCAGGGGTCTGTGGAAAGCTCCAACGTCAATCCCGTATCGGAAATCACGGCCCTGATCACGGCCCAGCGGGCATATGACCTGAACTCGAAGGTGATTACCGCAAGCGATGAAATGATGGCGACCGTTAGCCAACTGAGGTGACGTCATGATACATAAGGCCCTGCTCATTTTTTTCCTCAATGCCATGCCGCTTGCCATTCTCCAGGCGGCCAGCTTGCCAGGATCGGAACCGCTGACTTCAGCTTTCGCCGAAAGGCTGATTGTGGAGGAACTGCAGAAGCTTGGCCGGAAAGGCGGTTTCGACGTGGTGGTCGATAAGCCGAGGCTGCCGATGGGTAATCAGGAAAGGGTCTCAACGAGGATTGTGCTGGATGGCCTTCGCCTTGACGAGAGCTCCGGGCGTTTCAGTGCTTTTCTAGTGGGCACTGTCGATACCACACCTCGCTTTCATTTGGCGCTTGAAGGCCGAGTCCGATCCCTTGTCAGCGTTGCCGTTCTTTCTCGAACAGTGAGGCGTGGGGAACGAGTTACTGCCCATGATCTGGATTGGATCGAACTGGCTGATGATCAACTTCCGAAAGCTGCCCTCGTCGATCCGGATCACATCATCGGCACTGAGGCCCGCCGTCGCTTGAAGCCCGGTCGTGTGCTGACGAACAGCGACTTGGGGCCGCCCCGCTTGGTCCGGCGCGGCCAGGCTGTTCGAGTTATCTACGCCGATGGTGATCTTAGATTGACGGCGCTTGGAAAAGCACGCGATGACGGCGCCTTCGGTGAGCCAGTTCGCGTGCTGAATGCAGAGAGCAATCTTCAGGTCCTGGGAATTGCGACTGGCCCCGATGAGGTAACGGTCGGTCATAGTATCATGCCTGGCACCGGAACTTAGCAGGATGTCCTGTTCCTCCAGATTCCAAGTCGGCGAGCCTGCGGCGGGTCGAAGCGGGCCAAGCCCGGTGCTTCTCTGTCACCTCGGGGGAAAGATGCCGTTAACATGCTGGCATTCTGCGGACCATGCCGTTCTAGCGAAGCTAGAGCATTTCCGGGAGAGGGCTGGCACCGCGTAAACCTCAACCGGAAACGCGAGTGGCAAGATCGTTTCTTTGGTTTCCATCCGCCCGGACAAGATTATCGCTTTGTTGGAAGTATCCCGGGCCGAAAGCCGGGGAATTTTACGCCTCAAATGCATCGACAGCCTATTTGGATCACTATTATGACACAGCATCTTTCATCAAGACTTGGCGCATCTCTTCTAGCCGGCTGGTTGCTGACTGGCTGTAATGCTCTCGATCGACTCCAGAATATCGGCAGGGAGCCGGCACTGAGTCCGGTGGGCGCGTCCATTCAAAAAGCTAGCTACCAACCAGTTACTATGCCTATGCCGCCCCATGAGCCGGAAGTCTATCAAGCAAACTCGTTATGGCGGCAAGGGGCCCGGTCGTTCTTCAAAGATCAGCGTGCCCGTACCATCGGCGATGTGCTCACGGTCAATGTAACGATCAAAGACGAAGCGACTTTGTCGAATGAGACGACCCGCAGTCGGGCGAATGCTGAGAATCTGGGCATCGGCGGTCTACTAGGTATCGAGAACCGCCTGGACCGAATTTTTTCTGGCAATGTCACCGAAGGGTCGATTGTCGATTTGGACAGTGATTTGTCCAACAAGGGCAAGGGTGATGTTTCGCGCAATGAGGATATCAAGCTGAACGTTGCGGCCGTCGTGGCGCAGGTTCTCCCCAATGGGAACCTCGTCATTCACGGCAGGCAGGAGGTGAGGGTCAATTTCGAAGTGCGGGAGCTATATGTGGCAGGTGTCGTTCGACCGGAAGATATCAAGCCAGATAACACCATTACCCACGAACAAATTGCCGAGCTCCGTATCGCCTATGGAGGTCGTGGTCAGCTCACAGACGTTCAGCAACCCCGGTACGGTACCCAGGTCCTGGATGTGGTCCTGCCATTTTAGGAAATCGGCCCAATACGCAATTCCTGCTAGAAAGTGCAACACGCTGCCTCCTGCAATTAGGCCTCACCTAGCTAGGGGCTAAACGGCGCAACCACCACATCACGAATTTATTGGGCAGGCTGCCCCAGCACTATTCGGCCTGGACAACGGTGATTTCGACCCTTCGGTTCATGGGCTCCGGTGTTTCATCGTCCGTATTGACCGCCAGCGCGTTCTCGCCAAATTCGACCACGCTCAGAGCCTCTCTGAAACGGGGGTCATTCTTGATTGCGTTGGCGGCACTTTCCGCCCTCTGCCTCGACAATCGATCATTATAGCTCGACGGACCAACGGTATCGGTGTAGCCGGCAATCACGAAGCGAGCCTTGGGCAGGGTCGCCGCGTAACGGCAGGCCTCCGCCACCGATGTCATATCGCTTCGATCGAGCTTTGCCTCATTGTTCTCAAAGTAAAGCGTAAATGATCGACCGTCGAGTTTGGCTGCAGGTCGGATAAGGTCAGCCTTTGCGCGAGAAATCTTGGGTTCGTCAGTGGACTCCACTTTCCCAACAGCAATGTCCTGCTCTACGACGCCAAGATAGTCGAGAGCACCTTGATGCTGAGCGATACGCTGGCTTGCCATTGAGATTGAAGGGGCAAGCTTGGTGATATCGACATTAGCGGCCTTCAAAATACCCTGATTGCCTTGGATGGCCTCGATCAAAGCTTCAATGACGTTTGATGATACGGCAGTGCTTGCAACAAGAAGATGACCTGAATCAGAATCCGCCGGGGCCTCGCTCGGCGTTTCCTCATTTCGCCACAAACGCATTACTGCCTGGCGCTCTGATTGAGCATCCAGACGAATCTCATCGATCCGGTCCTGACGCAAGAGCTGAAGGAAGCGATCGTCCCCTTTTGTCGCTTCGGGAAGCGATAAATCGGCATTCGTCCAAACGGTCTCGATATCAAACATGTCGATCTTCAGCTTCGCGAGCGAACTCAACCCCACCGCCATCATCAAGGCTTTAGAGTCTGATGTATCGACGATCAGCTTCAATGGTCCTGGCGACTCGGTAAGTTCATCAGCCATGGCGGCAAATGACCCGCCAGCAAGGCTAATTGATAAGGCCATCATTCCGGTAAGGCGTCCAAGCACACGATATGTCATCAAAGCTGTCCCCCTTGCTTGCGAAAACGGCGGTTGAATTGGGGCTTGACCGCATCTCCCCATGGTCAATTCAACCAAAAGCTTATTGCCTGGTGAGGTCTTTCAAGTGAAGAAGGTTTAAAGGAAGCGACGATACCCATTCTTCAAATCCCATGCACTGCATGTTGGGAACGATCGTTAAACTAAATAAGCTTAAAATGCAAACTATTCGCCAGAAAATGGACAGTTGTTAATCGACGTAAACTTTCTTGATGATGTCAATCAGCCCGTTGACCTCTATTCCAAATTTCAGAGCAGGATAACCTCTCGATGTACTATCGACTTTATACCCTCAGCACCTCGCCGTCTGGTGAGAAGAGATGCACGGCGTCGGTGTCGAAGCGGAGATGCACAGTATCGCCACGACAGGTGTTCGTCTGACCGGAATGATGAACAGCAAGCATTTGCCTGCCTGGCAGCTGGCAATAGAGGTAGCTGTCGCTGCCCAGCTGCTCGACACTGGTTGCGGTCGCTATCGTCATGCTGCCGGCTTCGCCCACAAGGCGAACATGCTCGGGGCGAATGCCAAAGGTCAGAGGCGTATCCTTGGCGATCGATAAAACTTGGGCTTTGAGGCGAACCGGCGGCATGCCATCGATGCGGGCGGTGTCTGGCGCCGCCAGTGTTGCTTCCAGGAAATTCATGCGGGGGCTGCCGATGAAGCCAGCGACGAAGCGATTGGCCGGCTGGTTATAGAGGTCCAGCGGTGCGCCTACCTGCTCGACACGGCCATCTCGCAAGACAACGATCTTATCTGCCATGGTCATAGCTTCGGTCTGGTCATGGGTCACATAGATCATGGTGTTACCGATGCGGGCATGAAGATCGGCAAGCTCGACCCGCATTTGCACACGAAGTTCGGCATCTAGGTTCGACAAGGGCTCGTCGAACAGGAAAATCTTGGGTTCCCGCACAACGGCACGACCGATCGCTACCCGCTGGCGCTGCCCGCCCGAAAGCTGCCCCGGCCGTCGTTCCAAGAGCGGCTCGATCTGCAGCATGCGCGCTGCCTCCGCTATTCGAACAGCGATCTCCGCTGCCGGCATCTTGATGTTTTCGAGGCCAAAGGAGAGGTTTTGGCGAACCGTCATATGAGGGTAGAGGGCGTAGGATTGAAAAACCATGGCAAGACCGCGATCGGCGGCGCTGACCTCGTTGACTCGTGTTCCGTCGATACGGATTTCACCCGAGGTGATTGGCTCAAGCCCGGCAATCATACGTAGCAGGGTTGACTTGCCACACCCAGAAGGGCCAACGAAGACACAGAAATCACCGTCATCAACGCGAAGATCGACGCCATGAACCACTTGGGTGGCCTCGTAGCGTTTGACGATTTTCTCCAATTCCAGCGTCGCCATGCCTATCCTCTCAATGCCACAGCCGAAAGAATCATCTCAACGGCTTCGCATTTTGGCGGCGAAGGCCGGCTCGGCCCGCTGCAAACGCACCGGCGGCAATCCTTGCAGGATCTGCTCCACGTCGTCAGCCATCCAGTTGGCTATCCGCTCATAGGATGACCCAATTCCCCCCGCCCGATGCGCTGACATCAGCGGCTGCCGAGAAGTGCGAATCGTGGACTGGGATGGCACAGGCTCTTCCGGGAAAACATCCACGGCCAGCCGAAAGGCTCGCTGCTCGGCCCGTTCAATCAATGCGGAAAAGTCGACGATTTCTGCGCGACTGGCTAAAATGACGGCGGCATCCTCCTTGATTCGATCAAGGATTGAGTTGTTCAAGAATCCTTCATTGTCTTCGCTGACGCCGGCCAGCAAAAAAAGAAAATGGCTGGTCGCCAGCACCTCGTCGAGCGCCTTCGGGATCAAACCTTCCGCTTTGAGGAAACCTTCCGGCAACCAGGGATCGTAGACGCTGATGAAGGGTGAAAATGGCCGAAGCAGCGGAACAAGTGCTCGGCCGAGATTGCCGTAGCCGACAAGACCGATCTCAGCGCCGAATAGCGATATCGCGTCTTGATTGCCAGCTATCCCATAGGCTTCCTCGCCGGCACGAAAAAGAGCGTGTGCCTTGGTCAGGCCACGACCAAGATCTATCGCAGCTCCCAAGCACCACTCGGCGACGGCCGGCGCCATGCACGGCGCGATCGAGAGCACGTGAACTCCTTTGGCCTGCAAAGCCCGGTAGTCGATATGGGGTTCCCAATTACCCTTGACGTTGATGACTGCTTGCAGCTGTTTTGCCCGCTCGATCCGTGCAGCGTCGAGATGGGTTTGTCCGATAATGATGTCGGTTTGAGGGAGGTGCAACTCGACCTCGTCGTCGGGCATCCGGCCATCACCCCAATAATCGTGGAGTTTTGCGATCGCATCGAGTCTGGCGCGGCTGGCGCTGGTGAAGATCATATCCTCACGGCGCGGGAATGGATCAACAAGGATAAATGCCCGACCTGTCATTTGATTCCCGTAGTAGCAATGCCGGCGGTGATATAGCGCTGAAGAAAGGCAAATACCAAGGTGATCGGCAGCAGGGTCAGGATAGTCATGGCCAGGAGATGATGCCACTGGGTATTCAAGTCGCCTTGGAACGCATTGAGCGCCAGCTGGAGGGTGAATTGCTCGCTTTGAGTAAGGATAATCAATGGCCAGAGAAAATCGTTCCAGCGCCACATGATGGCAAAGATCGCCAGCACGGCCAGCGCTGGCGCGCTCAGGGGCAAAATGATCCGCCAATAGATCTTCCACTCGCTAGCGTGATCCATGCGTGCGGCATCGATTAGCTCGTCGGGAATGGTCAGCATATATTGACGAAGCAGGAATACCCCGGTCGGCGTCGCAGCACCGGGCAGGATGACGCCCCAGGGCGAGTTCAGCATGCCGAGTTGGGAGACCACAAGATAGGCCGGAACCAGCACGATGGTCGGCGGAATCATTAAGGTCGCGATGATCAGCACGAACACCGTGATTCGTCCTTTGAACCGGTATTTGGAGAGGGCAAACGCTGCCATCGAGTTGAAAAGCAGCATGATGACCGTGGCGGCGGCGGTGATGAATACGCTGTTCCAGAAATAGCGCATGAATCTGAAGCGCTGAAATAGATCGGTGTAGTTGGACCAGGCGAAAACCATCTCTTTGACCGGTTTGCGCTCATTGATACCGACGTCGATCCGCTCGTCGGGATCCGCAGGATCCACCATTTGTGCTTGGATACCGATTCTTCGGATCTGGGCGAGCTGCCGGCCTGCATGTTCGCCGTCTGTGATCTCGAATAGCGGCAGTGGTTCCTCATAACCCTCGACTTCAACATTGATCTGACCATACGGGAGGAACGAGGGCGGGAATTCCAGGAGCTGCGCCTGGCTCTTGAACGAGGAGAGCGTCAGCCAAAGAACTGGCCCGAACATCAACAAGATGCCCATGATCAAATAGGTGTAGCAGAGCCAGTCGGTCCAATCCGGCCCGTTTTGCCCGCGTGTCCGAACGAGAAAGGCCATGACCCGGCTAGCCATCGACGTTTCTTCTATTCAGCCAGAGCTGGGCAAGCGTCAGCATCAGGAGCACGATTGCGAGCATGAGCGAGGCTGCAGCGGCAATGCCGAACAGCTGCGGCTGGGCGGCAAAACCGGTCTCGTAGATATATTGAACGATCAGCAATGTCGCTGATCCCGGTCCGCCTCCGGTCAGCACGAAGATCTCATCGAAGCTCTGCACGCCCTTGATCAGTGCCAGGACCAGCACCACCAGCATATTAGGCATGAGAAGGGGAAGCGTTATCCGCCGAAACGTGCGCCAAGGGGTGGCGCTATCCATTTCGGCTGCCTCGTAGACGTCCTTGGGGATCGCTTGCAGGCCCGCCAAAAGGATCAGCGTATAAAAGCCCATATGTGCCCAGATGCTGACAAAGATAATCCAAAAAAACGACCAATCCGCGTTCAGGAGCCAGATGACGGGATCCTGGCCAAGCCCGACCAGCCAGCCGTTCAGGAGGCCATCACGCTGGAGGATCCATTTCCAGATCAACGCGACAACCACCGGAGACAAAAGAACCGGATAAAAGAAAACACTGCGAAAAAAGCCACGAGCTCTGATCCCGGCATTGAGCGCCAGCGCGGTGATCAAGGAGAACAATACCATGAAGCCAACCTGCAGCGTAACGAAGAGGCTGGTATTGAAGATTGCCTTCCAGAACAGGTCCTTATTGCAGCTATTGGGGTTCAGATAGTCGTCGCAGGTCAGAAGTTCTCGAAAGTTGTCCGAACCGACATAAACCCGATCCTCCGGCAGAATCTGTACCCCGCCGGTCGTGGCGTAATAGAAGTTCAAGAGGATTGGGAGAAACGTAAAGAGGCCGAAAATGATCAGGTTGGGGGCAAGGAACAGCCAGGCGATTCGGCTTTGGCCGAGCCATCTCTGCGCAAGAACCATGGGGCGCTCGAAAAGCCCCATGAAGGCAGCGAGGAGCGGCGCAAACAGACCACTTAGAAAGCTGCCCACGCCCCTAAACCCGAACGTTATTTTGCGGCTTCGGCAACAGCCTCCGCAACATCGGCGGTGATGCGCTCCAAGGCCTCCTCAACCGTCAGCTCGCCGACGATCGCCTGGGTAACGCGGGTAACCGTGGCGTTGAACATGGCCCGGTTGCCTGGATAACCCTGATAGGCAAAGGCGACTGGCGAAAGCTTTGGGACCTGCTGGGCCCATCCGCCGAGCGCCGCAGCTGCCTGCTCCGAAACGTCGGGATAGTCGAGGCCCTTGGCCGCCAGGCCAGCATGGGCCGGAACGTTCTTGGTGCGCCCGATCAGCTCGGCATGGTTGTCCTCACGTGCGAACCAGTCCATCAGCTTGGCCACCGCTTCCGGATGTTCGGTCTGGGAAAAGCCGACCATACCGGCACCGCCCGGCATGCCGGTGCAGCCACCGGGGCCACAGGGGCTGCCGACCACCTGCCAGTCAAACGCATCGCCAATCGCCTCATCGAAGCGGCCCACCTGCCAGCTGCCCGAAAAGTAGTAGACAAGCTGCCCGTTGACGAATTCCTGGGCTGCATCCTGGTAGCTCGAGCCACCTTGCCCACCCCAGACGTCGATCGCCATGGTGCCGTCCTGGTTCCAGCCGACGAACTGCTCGATCATCGTGCTGAAGCCATCGTCGACGAGGGCCGGTGTGCCGTCCTCGGCAAAGATCTTGGCGCCCATGGAAATCGCGGGGCCGGCAATCCGATGGCCGGAGCGGTCGAGCGCCATCGGGAAAGTGGTCTGGGTTGCCTCGGCAACCTGTTTGGCGGCAGCCGTCCAAGCGTCCCAGCCCGCATCGTCGCCCGGCAGCTCGACACCGGCCTGATCGAACAGTGTCTTATTGACATAGGGGCCGGTGATGGTGAGCTGGGTCATCATCCCGTAGATGCCCTGGTCGCCAGGGCCTTTGCGGTACCAGTTCAGCGTCTCGCCGAAGTTCTCTTCCCAATAAGCCGTGTCCACGTAAGGAGAAATGTCGAGGTAATACTGACTTAGGCCGCCAAGGTCGGTAACCCGTGCGACATCCGGACCTTCACCGGCGGCCAGCTGAACCGGCAGGCTTTCCAGGATCGCTTGATAGGGCACCTTGTCGACAATCACCTGGATATCGGCGTTTTCAGCCTGGAATCGATCGATGATTTCCTGGCTGACCTCGCATTCATTGCCATCGCCGTAGCACATGTAACGAAGCTCGACGGCACCGGCGGCACCGGTGGTCAAGAACGCCAGGCTTAGGGTTGAGGATAGCAGGGCTGTTCGCCGTGATGTCATCGCCTCGTCTCCTTAGTTCATTGGGGTCGGCGCTTAAGCGACGACCAGCCTCCCACCCTATTCAAAAACACCATGCAGCGAATGAACGCAAGCGACCCTTGGCTTGTGGTCGGGACCTTGCACCAAAGCCTTTAGAGTTTCTTTACGAAAATTGACTATGCCAAGTGGGTCAGGAGCCTGGAAGGCTCGAAGTTGATAGCGTTGACTTGCAATGGGTGAGGACTATGCTCCCACCAAAGAATATCAGTCATTGACCAGCATTGGTTTGCACTCTTTGGAGAGCCTTATGGCTAAAGTAGCCAGGCCCTTGTCGCCCCATCTTCAGATTTACCGTTGGTACTTGACGATGGCGCTTTCCATCGCCCATCGGGCAAGCGGGGTAGCGCTTGCATTCGGCCTTCTTCTTTTGACGTGGTGGTTGCTCGCCCTTGCCGGCGGACCCGAGAGTTTTGCCCGTGTTGAATGGTGGAAAGACAGTTTTCTCGGCGTGCTCGTTCTCCTCGGCTATTCCTTTGTGCTGACCTATCATCTTGGCAATGGTATTCGGCATTTGATTTGGGATGCAGGTTACGGATTCGAGCCGCATATTGCTCGGTTGTCTGGATTGGCAGTCCTGGCTTTCGCGGCCGTTGTTACGGTGCTGACTTGGCTCGCCATTGTGATCATTGGTTAGGGATAGGACGATGCAACTTCGAACTCCCCTTGCGCAAATTCGAGGTCTCGGTTCAGCGAGGGAAGGCGTTGGTCATTGGAAAATGCAACGTCTGACGGCAGTAGCCAATGTCGTTCTGGTCTCCTGGTTTCTGATTAGCTCCGTGTCCCTTGCCGGCGCCAGCTATGAAGAGACGCGGGCTTGGCTTGCTTCGCCTTTATCGGCGACCTGCATGCTGCTCCTGACTACATCGGCTTTTTATCATGCAAAGCTCGGCCTTCAGGTTGTGATCGAAGACTATGTGCATCACGAGGGCATTAAACTTGCGGCGTTGCTTGGAATAACGCTGGCCTGTGTCGCGCTTGGCGTAGCTTGCGCCGTTGCCATCTTGAAAACTTCACTTGGAAGCTGATCGGTCTCGGCGCTTGCCCGTCTGAACGAGCTGACCAGAAAACCGGAAGAAAACCCATGGCGAAAGCCTATCCGATCATTGATCATCAATTCGACGTCGTTGTCGTTGGCGCGGGTGGTTCCGGCCTGCGGGCCGCTGTCGGTATGGTGGAAGCGGGCTTGAAAACAGCCTGTATATCCAAAGTCTATCCGACACGTTCCCACACGGTTGCTGCGCAGGGCGGTATCAACGCAGCTCTCGGGAATATGGGCGCCGATGACTGGCGCTTTCATATGTACGATACGGTCAAGGGGTCCGATTGGCTCGGTGATCAGGACGCAATCGAATATATGACCAAGAATGCGCCGGCAGCGGTCGTCGAGCTGGAGCATTATGGCGTGCCATTTTCACGCACCGGCGAAGGGAAGATCTATCAGCGGGCCTTCGGTGGTCAATCCACCGACTACGGCAAGAACCAAGCCTATCGAACCTGCGCAGCGGCGGATCGCACGGGCCATGTCATCCTGCACACGCTTTTCCAACAATCCCTTCGCCATAAAGTTCAATTCTTCAATGAATATTTTGCCCTCGATCTGATTATGGACGAGGAAGACAAGTCCTGTAGAGGCATCACGGCACTCTGCCTAGAGGACGGCACGCTTCATCGTTTCCAGGCGCAGATGGTCGTACTGGCAACCGGTGGTTATGGCAGGGTCTATTTCTCCTGCACGTCTGCCCATACTTGTACGGGTGATGGCAATGCCATGGTTCTGCGTGCGGGATTGCCGCTGCAGGATATGGAATTCGTCCAATTCCACCCCTCGGGCATCTATGGTGCCGGATGCCTTATTACCGAGGGCGCGCGGGGTGAAGGCGGCTATCTAACCAACAAGGACGGGGAGCGCTTCATGGAGCGCTACGCACCGACCGCGAAGGATCTTGCGTCACGCGATGTTGTTTCCCGTGCCATGACCATCGAAATTAACGAGGGGCGTGGCTGTGGCTCGGAAGGTGAATTCATCAATCTTCACCTTGAGCATCTGGATCCGGCCGTGCTTCATGAAAAGCTGCCCGGCATTTCCGAAACAGCCCGTGTTTTCGCTGCTGTTGACGTTACCAAGGAGCCTATCCCGGTAGTTCCGACATGCCATTACAACATGGGTGGTATTCCAACCAACTACCTAACTGAAACAGTAATGCCGAATGGCAGCGGCGACGCCATCGTGCCAGGCCTCATGGCTGTAGGCGAAGCCGGATGCACGTCAGTTCACGGCGCCAATCGTCTTGGAGGCAATTCGTTGATTGACCTCGTTGTTTTTGGTCGAGCCGCTGCCCATCGCGCTACAGAAATCGTGACACCGGGCGCGTCGCAGAAACCGTTGGCCAAAGATGCCGGCGATCAGGCCATCGACCGGCTGGATAAAATGCGTCACGCAAGCGGAAGCCTTTCCAGTGGCGAAATTCGCCTGAACATGCAGCGAACGATGCAGCGTTATGCAAGCGTCTTTCGCGTTGGCGAAATCCTGGAAGAGGGCGGTAAGAAACTGGACGATGTTGCGTCCTCTCTAGCCGACATAAAGCTTTCGGATCGATCCTTGATTTGGAACACCGACCTTGTCGAGGCATTGGAACTTCAAAATCTCATGCTTCAGGCCGTAGCGACAATGGCCTCCGCAGCCCAACGGACCGAGAGCCGGGGCGCTCATGCACGGGAAGACTATCCGGAGCGTGATGACGAGCAGTGGATGAAACATACACTTTGCTGGGTCAATGCTGACACCTATGAAGCTCGGATCGATGATCGTCCTGTGCACTGCAAGCCGCTGACGAATGAGGTTGAGCCGGTACCGCCGCAAAAACGTGTATATTGACTAAGTTCTGCCGACTTTCACATTCAAACCGTTTGAGGTGAGAGGCAGGAGCCCCAATGAACTGATTTAGCCGCTAGAGGCATTGTGTCCAGGAGACGTGTTTAAATGGCCGAATTCAGCTTGCCCGCCAATTCCCGTGTTCAAGAGGGCAAACATCACTCCGTGCCTGATGGTGCCAAGAATGTGAAGGCGTTCAAGGTCTATCGATATAACCCGGATGATGAGAGCAATCCGACTGTTGATACCTTCGAGGTGGATCTTGAGACCTGTGGGCCAATGGTTTTGGACGCCTTGATTAAGATCAAGGCCGACATCGATTCCGGGCTAACCTTCCGCCGATCATGCCGTGAAGGTATCTGCGGCTCCTGCGCCATGAATGTAGATGGTGAAAATACGCTAGCTTGCCTCAAGCCTATCGACGATATTGACGGGCCGGTTCGAATCAACCCCCTCCCGCATCAATCTGTCATCAAGGACTTGGTCACTGATTTTACCCAATTCTGGGCACAGTACGAGTCCATCGAACCCTGGCTCCAAACCAAAGCTGCAGCGCCGGAAAAGGAACAGCTGCAAGACCAAGACGACCGGGCCAAACTTGATGGGCTGTACGAGTGCATTCTTTGTGCATGCTGCAGCACGAGTTGTCCAAGTTATTGGTGGAACAGCGATCGTTATCTTGGCCCGGCGGTTCTTCTGCAGTCCTACCGTTGGCTGATCGATAGCCGAGATGATCATGCTGGCGAGCGTCTCGACAATCTCGAGGATCCTTTTCGTCTTTTCCGATGTCACACGATCATGAACTGTGCCAATACTTGCCCTAAAGGCCTTAATCCTGCCAAAGCGATCGCGGAAATTAAGAAACTAATGATAGAAAGAAAATTATAGAAATTCAATTCGATTGAACTTGATTTTTCTGTGGAAATTACTTAATTCTATAATTCTACAAATAAGCTGCGAATGCAGTAGGCTCTTAAGAGTAATATTCGAGATCGGAGGCTGCGGCCTCCTTTCTTTTTTCGCTCAATTAGCCTGCACTATTTCTTAGTGTAGGTTATCTCATTCCGACATAGGCGTTTGCTTCCTTCGAAGGTGAACGTTGTTGTGTGAGATCGTCATTGGTTTCGTCTGGCCGTTTAGTTGGTTCTCAGGCGATCCTTGCGTATCATGACGTCGACGTAAGCCACCAAGACCATCTATGAATGGGAACGTGATCCCTTATGCCGATCAGCCCCGACAAAGGGATTGAACAACCGAGTCGAGACGGCATACAAACCGACTAGGCAAAAATAGCGAGTAATATGAAGGCTTACGTCGCAGCATCATGCTTGGCAATTTTGCGCCCTTGCGCCGCCTATGATCAGATTAGCGCCTTGTTTCGTCTCCACCGCCCTTACGGATCATCCGTTCCCGATAGGCGATATAGAGCGCGCTGCCGAAGATCACGGCACCGCCGAGCCAAGTGAAAATATCTGGTACCTGGGCAAAGGCCAGGTAGGCGAGGAGTGCTGTCCAGGGCAGCTTGCAGAAATCGATCGGCATGACGACGCTGGTGTCGGCAACCCGGAGTGCTTCGGTCATCAGCCATTGGGCTCCGCCGCCGAGCAGACCCAACGCAAGCAGCCAGGGGAGCACTTCAATGCCAGGCCAAGTCCAAAAAAAGAGAGCGGCGATCAAGGAGGGCGGTAGCTGCAGCAGGGACATGTAGGTGATGATGGTGAGGCTCGAATCATACCGGCTGACCGCTTTGATCAACAGTAGAGCGATTGCCCAAAAGACCGTGGACATCATGACAAGAAGCTGTCCAGTGCCAATCTCGGCAAAGCCGGGGCGGAGAATGATCAGCGTGCCTACGAACCCGACGATCACTGCCGTCCAGCGTCTGAGCCTGACGGTTTCGCCGAGTACCAGGGCAGCGAGTACCGTCGCGAAGATCGGCGCCGCAAAACCAAGGGCGGTCACTTCGGCAAGGGGCGTGATACTCACGGCATAAAAGAAGGCGAGCATTGCAACGACATTCACCAGGGCGCGAAAGATGTGCAGGCGAAAGTGGTCTGTCTTCAGCGGCTGCAGGCCATAGCGAATGAACCAGGGAAGGACGAAAACCAGACCAAAGGCATTACGAAAAAAGGCTGCTTCGAAAGGGTGCATAACCTCCGTCAGGTAGCGGATGACCGCATGCATAGCGGCAAAAAACAAGGTTGAGAGGAACATCAGGACAATGCCTCTCAATGGTTTGTTGATCGCTGCATTCGGCTTTTCGGTAATGGATTGAAGCGGCGCCGCAGACACGTCCTATCTCCTGGAGGGGCGGCGCTCTTCCCGTTGGAAAAATCGGTTTCGGGAGCGGCCCGGTCCCTGGCACTCTTATAGCGGATCTGCCTTGCGAGTGTTGGACAAACTGGCGAGCGGCTATTCAGCCGGTTCGGCGGCGGCCCGTTCGGCCCAGATGACCTCGGATCCCGGAGTCGGACGTTTCGGTACCAGACGTGCGAGCAGCAGGGAAGCAAATGCCATGGCGGCACCGGCGAGGAAGACCGTCTCCGGCGAAAAAATCCAGACGAAACCCAAGAGCACCGGCAGGAACACTGCGGCGATATGATTGATGGTGAAGGAGACGCCGGCGGTGGGGGCAATATCCCTGGGGTCGGCAATTTTCTGGAAGTAGGTTTTCATCGCAATCGCCATGGCGAAAAAGGCATGGTCAAGAATATAGAGACCAGCAGCGATCAGCGGATTCTCGACAAAGGCGTAGGCTCCGAAGACGATCACCAGGCCGATATACTCAACCGTGAGCGCGGTGCGCTCTCCGAAGCGGTTGACCAGCCGACCGATATGGGTGGCGAAGGCCATGTTGAACACACAGTTGATCAAGAACAGGAGCGTCACCGCTTCGACCGAGTAGCCAAATTTCTCCACCATCATAAAGGCGGCGAAAACGATGAAGATTTGCCGGCGAGCCCCCGACATGAAGGTCAGAGCATAGTAGAGCCAGTAGCGTCTGCGCAGCACCAAGTGCTTGTATTGTTCGTACTCACCGTCAATGCGGGGAAAGGACAGCCACGCGAAGAGTGCCACCACCACCGTTGCTCCGCCGCCGGCGACATAGACCCAGATATAGTCGAGGTCGAGCAGAGTCTTGGTGAGATAGATCAAGCCATAAGTGACAAGGGAGGCAAAGGCGGCAACGGCGATCATCCGCCCCAGCACTTCCGGCGCATTCCTCTGATCGATCCATTGCAGTGACAGCGAGATCTGCAGGGTCTGAAAATAGTGAAAGCCGGTCGACATCAGGACTGTGGTGCAATAGAGGCCGATAACGCTCGGAAACAACCCGGTAATTGCCGTTCCGATGCCCAGGAGAGCCAACGATACAAGAGCGAAGGTCTGTTCACGCAGGATGAGCAGAACGAAGATGGTGGTAAACGCCAGAAAGCCGGGGATTTCCCGAAGCGACTGGAGAATGCCGATCTCGACGCCGGTAAAGGCGGCGCGCTCAATAGCGAAGTTATTGAGCAGCGCCTGCCAAGTGGCGAAGGACAGCGGCACACCGGCGGCCAGAATGTAAAGCAGGATATCCGGGCGCTGCCAAAAGAAGCGCGTGGGCATTTTGGAGGCTGGGATCATGGGGCATTATCATCGGATCAGATGCCGTCTGGCTATGAAATTCTTCACCATCTCCTTGTGCTCCGCATGCTCTTCCGTCGCCGTCGTCGAGGATTATGCGGATTCGAAACTCATGACTGGGTCCGAACCCGTCCGACGGCCTCCAGCCAGCCGCTGTAGAGCTGTTTGCGATCAGTGCCTGTCATCTCGGGTTCGAAGCGCCGATTGCAATGCCAAGCTTCGCTGATTGCTTCTGTCGACGGGTAAAGCCCGGTCTCGAGCCCAGCGAGATAGGCGGCACCAAGCGCCGTGGTCTCGGTGATCTCGGGACGTTCCACCGGCAGATCGAGCATGTCCGCTAAAAACTGACAGACCCAGTCATTCGCGACCATGCCACCATCGACCCGAACGGCGCTCGGCCTGCCCTCGCCCTCGATATCACCGTTCATTGCCTCCATCAGGTCCTTGGTCTGATACGCCACGGATTCCAGAGTGGCACGAACCACCTCGCCGATACCGCTGTCCCTGGTCAGACCAAGCAGGGCGCCACGCGCATCGGGATCCCAATAGGGAGCACCCAGGCCAACGAAGGCCGGCACCAGGTAAACGCCGCCCGTGCCGGCCGTCGATTTCGAGATCGCCTCGGTCTGGGCGGCATTCGCCACCAGCTTCAGTCCGTCCCGCAGCCACTGCACGGCTGCACCGGCAACGAAAATACTCCCTTCAATGGCAAAGGTCGGCTTGCCATTCAGACGGTAGGCAGTGGTTGTGAGCAGTCGGTTGGTCGATGCTACCGGCTTGTTGCCGGTGTTGAGAAGCGCAAAGCAGCCGGTGCCATAGGTACTTTTCAACATGCCAGACGCGAAGCAGGCCTGGCCGACCGTTGCTGCTTGTTGATCGCCGGCGATCCCGGTTATGGGCAGGGGGGCACCAAATAGAGCGGCCGGAGTCGTTCCGAAGAACGTACTGCAGTCCCTGACCTTGGGCAGAAGTTCTCGTGGGATACCGAGCAGCTTCAGGAGGTCGTCATCCCAGTCCTGCTTGTGGATATCGAACAGCATCGTCCGGGATGCATTGGTGGCATCGGTGGCGTGAACGCTGCCGCCGGTCAGATGCCATAGAAGAAAGCTGTCTATCGTCCCGAACGCCAGCTTGCCTTTCGCAGCTGCGTCACGGGCACCGGGAACATGATCAA
Organism: Geminicoccaceae bacterium; assembly: GCA_965204405.1. Lineage (GTDB taxonomy): Bacteria > Pseudomonadota > Alphaproteobacteria > Geminicoccales > Geminicoccaceae > JANQPX01. The sequence continues at coordinate 574,892 of CBDBEN010000003.1, read as the reverse complement.
GAAGCCAGGCAACCTTGGTCGATGAGAAATAGGGGTCCAGCAGTAGGCCTGTCCGCGCCTGAATCAGGCTTTCATGGCCGCCATCTTTCAAGGTTTGGCAAAAATCCGCAGTGCGCCGGTCCTGCCAGACGATTGCCCGATGGATGGGCTTGCCGGTCGTGCGATCCCAGAGCACCACGGTTTCGCGCTGATTGGTGATCCCGATCGCGCTTATCCGATCAGCGCCGAGACCGGCCTTGGCGATCGCTTCCCTCGAGACCTCCAGTGTATCTTTCCAGATGACCTCGGCATCATGCTCGACCCAGCCGGATTGCGGGTAATGCTGCTCGAATTCGCGCTGACTGGTGGCAACTGGGCGGCCGTCTTTGTCAAAGATCATAGCCCTGGAACTCGTGGTTCCCTGGTCGATCGCCAGAACATGCTCGGCTTTTGTCATAACGCCCTCCCCTCTTTTCTCACTTCGCTCGCCTAGCCAATCGGTTCTAAAGCGTCATTCGGCAAGAAGGAACTGTTCTATTGGTCATCGAGCGTTTGCGACGCCATCAGAATGATGACGCCGATCGGAGGTTCTAAGCGCTTGAACCAACAGTAAGGTTGCGCCAAGGCAATAGGCTGCAAAGCCCAGACCGACGGTTTCCATCCTCGTCCCGGCATCCAGCAGCAGCCCGACGCTCACAGGGCCGAGCGCTGAGGCGAAGACGCTGAATGCGCTTGCGAGCGATCGGATAGCACCGAGGTGCTTCGCCCCATAGAGCTCCGCCCAAAGGGCACTGAACCCGGTGAAGGCGATCCCTCCGGTGAACCCCAGTAAGGCAAGATAGGGGAGCAGCCACAGGGGCGCCTTGACTGGTGCCAGCAGGATCAGCGCCATGGTAAGAGGCAACAGAAACAAGGGCATGATGCGTCTTGCCGAAAATCGATCGATAAGAGGCCCTGATGCGAGCGAGGCCAGCGTTGCGGAGAGTGCAAATACCCAATATTGGCCCGTCATCCATGTCGCCGACCAACCCTTGCCATCAGCGAGGGTGAGATGATGGAAAAACAGGGCGGTCATGATGTAGGACGGCGCGAGAAAAGCCGGCAGGATCAGATAGAAACGCAGCTCGGACAGCATTTGCCATCGGGTGTGGTCGCTAGATGAAGGTCTCTCTGTAGCGCCAGGCCTCGCCAGCATAGCTAAATGTTGTTCATGGCGCTGCCTGTGGTCGCCTAGGAGCCAGAGGCTTGCCGGAAGCAGGACAAGAACGATCGTTAGGCCCGCCCATCCATAGGTTTCTCGCCATCCAAGGCTGGCAATAGCGAGAACCGCGAGAATGGGAAGGAGCGCTTCACCGAATGCGATGCCGACCGAGGCGATCGCCAGGGCCTTGCCGCGATCGGGGCCGTGATAGCGTGCCATTGATGTCGCTGCGGCGTGGCTGGTGATGCCCTGTCCCATCTGGCGCAGAAGAAAGATGGCAAATGCCAGAAAGACGACCGACTGTGCCATGCTCATCGCCAAACAGGCAGCAGCGAGGCCAAGCAGACCGGCGGCAACATAGAGCCTGAGATCGACGCGATCGATGAGCTGTCCGGTCCAGGGCAAAAGAAACGCGCTGGCCAGGGTACCAATGAGGTAGAGGCTGCCCCATTCGGTATGGCTCAATTCGAACGCGGTGCGTACGGCCGGGCCGAAAAGGCCGATGAAGAACGTCTGCCCGGCACTCGAGGTAAAGCTCAAGAGAAATCCGAATGCCAAAAATCGGCGATGGCGACCGGCAAAGGCCAGGTAGTCAGCCAGCGACATGACGTCCTTTGATCCTCCAGGAACCGGACGCCGCCTCAAGCGCTATCCGGGATCAGGTTACGGTATCCGGCTAAGGTTTGATCACGCTCATGGTTAATATCACGTTAAGGGCAGCTTTTTTCACTTAAGAATGCGACATGAACAGTGTGGACAATGCCCTCGAAAACAACCGAAGACTATCTGCATACCGTTGAGCGAAAGAGCATGTCCATCGAGGGAGTTCGAGACCAAATGAGGTGGTCACACCACCACTAGACATTGAAGCGAATGAGGATAACGTCGCCGTCCTTCACGATGTAGTCACGGCCTTCCTGACGAAGTTTGCCGGCTTCCCGCGCGCCGGCTTCGCCGTTGCACTGAATGTAGTCGGCATAGGCGATCGTCTCGGCGCAGATGAAGCCGCGCTGAAAATCGGTGTGGATCCGGCCTGCGGCTTCGGCTGCGGTCATGCCGTCCACGATCGTCCAAGCCCGGGCTTCCTTCGGCCCCGCCGTCAGAAAGGTGGACAGACCGAGCAAACGATAGCCTGCCTGAATAACCCGATCGAGCCCGGGACGCTCCAGGCCTAGCGACATCAGATATTCATGCCGGTCTTCGGGGCCGAGCTGGGACAACTCGGCTTCGATCGCCGCCGAGACAATCACCGTGCTGGCATTGTCCTTCGCCGCCTGCGCTGCGACCTTGGCACTGAGCTCATTGCCGTCAGCAGCACTGGCCTCGTCGACATTGCAGATATAGAGGATCGGTTTCGCGGTCATCAGATCGAGGGCCTTCAGATCCTCCGGCATATCCTTGGCAGCATCCAGGCGTCGTGCCGGACTGCCGTCCTCCATGGCCGGTTTGATCCGCTCGATCAGTGCTAGCTGGGCCTTGGCCTCCTTGTCGCCACCGCGTGCCCGCTTGATCAATCCCTCGCTTCGCTTCTCCAGAGAAGTGAGGTCGGCTAACAGCAACTCGGTTTCGATCAACTCGGCGTCGCGGACAGGGTCGACCCCCCCTTCGACATGGGTGATATCGTCGTCCTCGAAGCAGCGAAGCACCTGGAGGATCGCATCGACGCCCCTGATTGCGCCGAGAAATTGATTGCCGAGCCCCTCTCCCTTGCTGGCGCCCCGAACCAATCCTGCGATATCGATCACCTCGAGCTGGGTCTCGATGACCCGTGCCGATCCGGCAATCCTAGCAATTTCGGCAAGGCGGTGGTCAGGCACCGGCACGCGGCCGGTATTGGGCTCGATCGTGCAAAAGGGGTAGTTAGCCGCCGCAGCCGCTTCGGTCGACGTCAGCGCATTGAAGAGGGTCGATTTCCCGACATTGGGGAGGCCGACGATACCGCAGTTGAAACCCACGTCACGTGATCCTTGTTCAGCTGTCCTGAGCCGGCGGTTTTTGCTTTGGGGGCTTGGTCATCAGGGCGATTTTGTTCATACAGCCTGCATCATCGCCGTCCGCCAGCAATGGAGCGGCACTGACCAGGGCTTCCAGGAGAGGATTGAGCCATGTCCGGTCAGCGCTGCTGAAATTGCCGAGCACATGTCCGGTGACCCTGGCTTTGTCACCCGGATGGCCGATGCCCAGGCGCAGCCTGCGAAAGTCCTTGGAGCCGATCGAGGCGGCTATAGACCGAAGTCCGTTATGCCCGGCGACACCGCCGCCAACTTTGATTCGTACCTTGCCGGCCGCCAGATCCAGCTCGTCATGCACGATCAGGAGATCGTCGAGAGCGAGTTTATAGAAATTGGCTGCCTGGGCGACCGCGATGCCGGAGCGGTTCATGAAGGTTTGGGGCTTTTGCAGCATCACCTTGGTGCCGCCGATCTGACCTTCCGCGATCTCGCTCGAATATTTGGAGCGCCAGGACGTGAACCGATAGGCCTCGGCCAACGCGTCGACAACCATGAAACCGATATTGTGCCGATGGCGTGCATAATCCGCGCCCGGATTGCCCAAACCGACGATCAAGAGCATGGGCCTGACCTAGAACAGTGGCACCGCCAAACAAAGACCGCCGGCATCAAAGCCGGCGGTCCGGAAAAACAACGGTCGAACGGCGTGGCTGGAAGCGCTTCAGCTATCCTCACCATTTTCGCTCGCAGCAGCCTCGCTGCTTTCTTCGCTTTCGCCGTCTTCACCCTCTTCATCCTCACCATCGCCGATACCGCCGCTCGGTGCTGCGATCGTCGCAATGGTAAAGTCGCGATCGGTGATGGTCGGCGCCACGTCGTCCGGCACAATCGCATGGGAGTAATGGAGGCTATCACCGATATCCGCTTCGCCAAGATCCAGCTCGATCTTTTCCGGAATGGCGTCGGCAGGGCAGACAAGCTCAACCTCCCGGCGCACCACGTTTAGAACGCCGCCGCGTTTCACGCCAGGGCAGGTGTCTTCATTCAAGAACACAACCGGCACTTCAACAGTGACGGCGGCACCCTTGGAGACGTAGACGAAGTCGGCATGGATGGGTTCATCTGAAACCGGGTGAAGTTGAACCTCGCGCGGCAGCACGCGAACCGGCTTGCCGCCAACCTCAAGCGCGCAAAGCGTGCTGTAGAAACGAGGGTTCTGCAGCTCGCGGCGAAGCGCCCGTGCTTCCAGCGAGATCATCAGCTGATCCTTCTTCTCGCCATACACGACCGCCGGCACACGACCGGATTTACGCAGACTGCGCGCAGCGCCCTTGCCGGCGGCGTTTCTGTCCTCTGCGACAAAGGTCAACATCTCGCTCATGTCTTCTCTTCCTCAACACCGGCGTCGCCTTCAGCGCCATACCGGACTAATCGAATAGACTTGAAACCGAACTCTCATCGCTAATCCGCCTGATCGCTTCGCCGATCAAGGCGGCTACGCTGAGTTCGCGTATCTTTTTCGTCACCCGCACTGCTTCAGTCGCCCGAATGCTGTCAGTAATTACCAGCTCCTCCAGCGGGCTGGCGCTCACTCTCGCCACAGCTCCTGCCGAGAGCACGCCATGGGTTACATAGGCAGCCGCAGAAGTTGCGCCAGCGTCAAGCAATGCTTTTGCTGCATTACAAAGCGTCCCGGCCGAATCGACAATGTCGTCAACCAGGATGCACCGACGGCCGGTGACGTCACCGATGACATTCATGACCTCGGAAACGCCCGCCCGTTCCCGCCGCTTATCGACGATCGCGAGCCCGACGTCAAGCCGCTTGGCCATACCGCGTGCGCGCGCGACGCCGCCGACATCCGGCGATACGATCAGCAATTCTTCGAGGTTGTAGTGATCCTGGATTTCCTTGGCCATGAGGGGGGAGGCGTAGAGGTTATCCACAGGGATATCGAAGAAACCTTGAATCTGACCGGCATGGAGGTCCATGGTCAGCACGCGATGGGCGCCGGCTGTCGTGATCAGGTTGGCGACCAACTTTGCTGAAATTGGTGCTCGGGACCCTGTTTTCCGATCCTGGCGGGCATAGCCGAAATAGGGCATGACGGCCGTGATTCGCCTGGCCGAGGCGCGACGCAATGCGTCGATGCAGACCAGCAGCTCCATCAGATTGTCATTGGCCGGGTAGGAGGTCGATTGGATCAGAAAGACATCCTGCCCGCGGACGTTTTCGTGAATGTCGACGAACAATTCCATGTCGGCGAAGCGATGCACCGTCGCTTCGGCTAACGGCATATTCAGATAGCCGGCGATCGCCTCGGCCAGCGGTCGATTGCTATTGGCGGCCAGCAATTTCATGCTGCGCACCCCCTAAGAGGACATGAACGGAGCGGAGATGTAACAGGAGGTTCGTCTTAAGTAAACTTTTAGGGAGATTTTGACGCAATCAGCGTCACTTTGGTGACAACAGGCCCTGCAGACAAGGAGCCATCCATCGGTACCATTGACAGGTTTCGGAAAGCCCTCTCCTTTGGTGATCGACCGGCAAAGGTTCGATTTTCGTCCAAGAGTCGCAACTTGGGCAAAGAAAGACGGCAGAGATAAGGGGGATTCCGGACATGCCTCGCAGTTTTTTCAGTATCGACGATCCTATCCGATTCGAAGGCCCCGACAGCACCAACCCCCTTGCGTACCGTTATTATCAGCCGGATCTGGAGGTTCTGGGCAAGCGGATGGAGGATCACCTCCGCTTCGCCGTTTGCTACTGGCACAGCTTCTGCTGGCCGGGCGGTGATCCGTTTGGCGGCGACACATTTGAGCGCCCCTGGTTCCAGGGAGGCGATCCGATGGCCCTGGCCCGAGCCAAGGCCGACGTTGCGTTCGAGCTCTTTCGTTTGCTTGATGTGCCGTTCTTCGCCTTCCACGATCGGGATATAGCGCCGGAAGGGGCCACCCTTGCCGAAAGCAATGCCAATGTTCGCGCCATCGCAGATCTATTTCAGGAGAAGATGAGCTCCGCCAAGGTTCGCCTTCTCTGGGGCACGGCAAACATGTTCTCGAACCGCCGGTTTATGGCGGGAGCGGCCTCCAATCCCGATCCGGATGTGTTCACCTATGCCGCTGCCCAAGTGAAGCACTGCATCGAGGTCACCCATGATCTAGGTGGTCTCAACTATGTGATGTGGGGCGGACGCGAGGGCTACGAGACCTTGCTAAACACCGACCTAAAGCGGGAGCAGGCCCAGCTTGGCCGCTTCATGGCAATGGTGGTGGAGCATAAACACAAGATCGGCTTTCCCGGCACGCTCCTGATCGAGCCCAAGCCCCAGGAGCCGACCAAGCATCAATATGACTACGATGTCGGCACCATCTTCGGCTTTCTGAAGGCTTACGGCTTGGAGAGCGAGATCAAGGTCAATATCGAAGCCAATCACGCCACCCTCGCCGGCCATTCCTTCGAGCATGAAATCGCTCTCGCCATGGCACTGGGCATCTTCGGCTCGATCGACATCAATCGCGGCGATCCGCAATCCGGCTGGGACACCGATCAGTTCCCGAACAATGTGCCGGAGGTCGGGCTTGCGCTTTATCACATCCTGAAGGGTGGCGGCTTCAGCACGGGAGGGCTGAATTTCGATGCCAAGATCCGCCGCCAGTCCCTCGATCCCGATGATCTGCTCCATGCGCATATCGGCGGCATGGACGTCTGCGCCTGCGGCCTCCTGATGGCGGCCCGGATGATCGAAGACGGCAAGCTCGCTGCCCATGTCGAGCAACGTTATGCCGGTTGGGACAGCGCCGAAGGCCGGGCGATCCTGAACGGCGAGCGCTCCCTTGAAGATCTTGCCGATAGGGTGGAGCAGGAAGGGCTGGAGCCCTCCCCTGTTTCGGGCCAGCAGGAGAAGCTGGAAAACCTGGTCAACCGCTATAGCTGATCGCCTAGTTTCGTTTTGCGCTATTGGCTGGAATCGCTGCCGCCAAGATTGCCGGGATTGAAGACGTCGCCGAATGTGCCCTGGCCCGGGTTGGCCGAAGATCCCTGGTCCTCGTCTGAACCGGATTCCTCATCCTCATCCTGAGCCGGGGCCTCCCCTTCGAGATTGCCTGGATTGAAGACATCGCCAAAATTGCCGCGGCCCGGGTTGGTGGCCCCCGGTGTCGGGCTCTCGGCCGGCGCTTTCGGCGTGAAGATGTCGGGGCCCTTCAATTGCTCCTGAAGGCGGCGTTCCTCATTGCGCTTCAGCAGCTCCTGGCGACGTTGTTCCGCCTCTTGCCGTTTGATCTCCCGAACCTCAAGCTTGCAGGCCGCGGGATCATGGGTCTGGGAAAACCAGAGCGTGCCGATGAAGCTCAAACCGAGGAGGACCAGCAATACTGCCGCAGGATTGCCGGCCAGAAAGCCTGGGAGCTTGAAGCCGCCTGAGACCGAGCCGACCGGGGCGCCGTGAGCCATCGCCAGAGCTTCGCGGCGCTTGTAGGCTTCGTGCGCCAGCGCGAACAGAATCGTCAGGCCGACAATGATCACGGCAAGGGCCGAGATCGAGGGGTTGATGCCGTAGCGGACCTTTTGGGCGAGTTCGATGGTGAGCGTCGGATAGGTGCCGAAGGTGAAGGTGGTGGTGTTGTAGTTTTCCAGCGAGGCCAGGAACGCGATTACGGCAGCGGAACCAAAGGCCGGCTTCAAAAACGGCAGGAGAATCTTGCGGAAGGCCTGGGCATGGGTGGCGCCGAGGTCGAGGGCGGCTTCCATCTGGCCCTGATCAAAGCGCTGCAGGCGGGCGATGAACATCAGCATGCAGTAGGAGGCGATGAAGGTCGTCTGGCCGAGGATGGTGAGAAAGATGCCGTTCCTGAGAAAACCGTCATCCGGCAGGCCGAGCATGGTGTTGATCCGCCCCCAGAAGACCAGGGTCGAAATGCCGAGCACGACGCCTGGGATCAGGATCGGAGCGATGACCACAGTGTAATAGGTGGCGCGCAGCTTCGGCCAGATCTGGGTTAGCACCAGGGCGCCGGCAAGACCGAGCAGCACCGAAAGCGTCACTGTGCCGGCGCCGACGATCGCGCTGTTCTTGATGCTGGTGACGATCCGCTGATCATTGTAGAGGACGCGGAACCACTCGAAGGTGAAGCACTCCAAAGGAGCGGCGCGGGGAAAGCTCGGTGAATTGAAGGCGGTGATCCCCATGATCACCAGCGGGCCAAGCAGATAGCCGAAGAAGATCACCAGATAGAGGATCAGAAAGATCCGAAGAAACGGCGCAGCACCGCGTCCTGCGCTCATTTGCCAATCTCGCCCATTTTGACTTTGAACGTCCGCATCAGGATCAGGACCAGGATAATGCAGGTGACCAGCAGAACCACGGCATAGGCCGAGCCTCGCGCCCAGTTCTGGCCGGTGTTGAACCACTGATAGATGATTTGGGTGAACCAGAGGCTGCTGGGTCCGCCCAGGATCTGCGGGGCGGCAAGGGCGCCGGCGGTCAGCATGAACACCAGGGTGCAGCCCGACGTGATTCCGGGCTTGGCAAAGGGGATGACCACGCGCCAATGGATCCGCCACCAGGGAGAGCCGAGATCGCGTGCGGCTTCGATCTGGTTGTGGTCCAGGCTTTCGATCGCATTATAGATCGGGAAGATCATGAGCAGGATGTAGGCATAGCCGAGGCCGGCATAGAGCGCGATGTTCTCGCGGATGAAATCGTGGGGTTCGTCGATGATGCCGAGGCCCATCAAGGCGGTATTGATCACGCCCGACGAGCCAAAAATGATGCGGAAGGCGAAGGCGCGAAGGATTTCGTTGACCCAATAAGGGATGATCAGCAAGAGCACAAAGATGCGGCCGGTTCCGCCGGACGCGGACTGGCCGAGATAATAGGCGAGCGGATAGCAGAGGATGAGATCGAAGATGGTAATGAAGATCGCGACCACCAGCGTTTTCACGAAGACCGAGAGATCGATCTTGTTGAACGGCATGTCCGTCTGATAGCCGAGAATGGAAAGGCGGTCCGGATTGCCGGGATTGCCAAAAAGAAAATGCTGATAGTTGGAGAGCGTATAGACGTCCTGCTCAGAGCCCACCAGATTGGGCGGCAGATTATAGCGGAACGAAATGTCCAGCATGGCAAGCTGGGGAAGAACGATCAGCACCAGGATCCAAAAGCCGACCGCCAGGAACAGATAGCCGCCGAGCAGAGGACCGTTGCGCTCGAAAAACGCCCTCATCGGCCAACCCCGGGCAAATCATTGGTTTTCTCTGGTACGAAGAAAATCATTCGGAAGCCAGATCGCCGGCCGGCAGGACAAAGGCCTGGTTCGGGTCGTATTCCAGGGTCAGCTCCGCCCCCTCCGCCGATTGCCGGGCCTGCCCCTGATTGACGAGGGACATCTTGATCTCCTTGCCGGCCTCGCCTTCGAGGAAAACATTGTAGACCTGCCCCTCGAACTCTTCATGCCGGATTCTCGCTGTCAGGCGGCAGTCGCTCTCACCGGCATCGCCTGCGATCCGAAAGGATTCGGGGCGAACGAACAGCATCGCCTCGTCACCGGCTTTGAGATTTTGTCGAGCGCTCGTCGCCATCCGGGCGCGAAGCGTACCGCTGCGGTTGGTGGTCACCAGGGCATAGTCGTCCGCGACGGTCTGGATCTTTCCACGGAATACATTGTTCTCGCCGACGAACGAAGCGACGAAGGCAGTCGCCGGATCGTCATAGATGGTCCGGCCATCGGCAATTTGGTCGATCACACCGGCCCGCATCACCGCAACATGGTCGGACATGGTTAGCGCTTCGCCCTGATCATGGGTGATGTAGATGAAGGTCAGGCCGACCTGCTGCTGAATCGCTCGAAGCTCGGTGCGCATATGTTGGCGAAGCTTGAGGTCGAGGGCGGAGAGCGGTTCATCGAGAAGCAGAACGTCCGGCTCCGCGCAGAGCGCTCGCGCAATCGCCACACGCTGGCGCTGGCCGCCGGAAAGCTCCGCCACCAGCTTGTCGCCCTGACCGGATAGCGCGATCAGCTCCAATAGCTCGTCGGCGCGTTTTCGGCGCTCGCCCGTGGTCGCACCCTTGACTTCGAGGGCAAACGCGATGTTTTCCCAAATTTTCATCAGAGGAAAGAGGGCCAGATTCTGGAAGATGAGGGCGGTCGGTCGCTTGTTCGGGCCGGTTCCCACCATATCTTTGCCGCCGATGACGATCCGGCCCTGGCTGGGCTCGAGAAAGCCTGAGACCGCTCGGAGAATCGTCGTCTTGCCGCAGCCGGAAGGTCCAAGAAAGCTGAAGAATTCGCCGCCCTTTATGCCGACATTCGCGTCGCGGACAGCAACAAAATCGCCAAACCTGATCCAAAGATCTTCAAGGTCTACACCGACGCCCCGTGTCATTCACCACCTCTGTTCGGGCCTGGCTCTGGCCTCTGGTTGGGGAATTTGTCCCAGTATTTAGACCGGTTTGTTGTTTGTAGGCGACTGAAAAAGAACAGGAAGCAGAAAAGAGGCATGCTCCCGGACCTCCGAAGAAGCCCGGGAGCATGTCTGTCGAGAGGTCAGGCGTTCACGAACTTGTTGCGATATTCCGTGCGCACCTCGGCATACCAAGGCGCTTCCGCCGGCCACGGGTTGAGATTGCCCAGTGACTCGCCCGGATAAGCCTCGGAGAAGTTTTGCTTGTAGGTGTCGCTCGCATGCTGGTCGGCGCCGAGGACCGGCGAGTTGTATCCATGCTGGTCGATTGCCTTGCCTGCGGGCTCGGCCTTGTAGGCAAAGTCGATAAAGGCATAGATCTGGTCGATGTTCTTCGCACCCACAGGCACTGCGATGCCGTCCACCCAGGCCATCGAGCCTTCCTTCGGTGCCTGGTACATCACCGGCTCGCCTTCGCTCTTGAGCGCCAGCGGCGGGCCGTCCCAGGTCTGACCGACGATGACGCCTTCATTCAAAAGCGCATTCTTTTGGGTGTCGGCGTCGTTCCACAGGATCTTGACGTTGCCTTTACGCGCGATGCACCAGGCAGTGACCTTCTCCCAGATCGGGCGCATGGCCTCTTCGGACTCATAGGCTTTCCACATTGAGCCTGGCTCGAGTTCGCCGATGGTCTCCATATAAAGCCCGGCACCCAGCATCATCGAGTGGGGTCGGCCCATGGTCTTGCCGGCATTCTCCTCGGCCCAGACATCGCCGTAGCTCGGCGCACCGTCGGCGGGCGTCCAAAGATCGGTGCGCCAGCCAATACCTTCGGTGCCCCAGATATGGGGGAGCCAGTGCGATCCCTTGCCGCCGAAGTCCCAGCCTGTGGGGCCGATCTTGGCCATGGCGGGATTGACCTTGTCGACCGCAACCTTGCCCATGTCGATCGGCTGCAGAAGCTCGAGAGGTTCCCACTGGAGATTGCGGTTGTTGGTCGGCGAGACGATGTCAAAGCCCTGGCCGTTGGTGGCCTTCATCTTGTTGATGATCTCTTCGTTCGAGCCGATGCCGGTATAGTTGACCGTGATCCCGGTCTCGGCGGTGAAGGCTTCGATGAAGGCGGGCGGCAGGTAGTCCGACCACATCAGGATATCCACCTCGCCCGATGAGGACAGGGCGTTCTTGATGTAGGCAGGCGCTGCCAGCACCGCGACGCCAGTGGTCGCCGCGCCCTTCACAAACGTGCGCCGGCTGGTGCCGACCGCTTTTTTCGTCATCTCTTGCTCCCATTGTTGGTCCAAAGCCTGTTGCAGGCCAGGACGATCCCAAGACTAGCATGCCTTTATGACAAATCCCTGCGCCTGTTAGCATCGAGAGCGAGGGACATATCATCAAGTTTCGTGGTGTCACTTTGGCAGAGGAAAAGGCGAGCGGTCAATCATCGTGCCGGTGGGATGCTTCTCGATACAAAGAGCGCATAGTTGGGGCTTGTTTCGGCACTCGATTGAAACGATATTTTGGCATCCGGGAGGAAGTAAACGAAGCTCGGACATATTCGATCCGCGACAGATTGACGTTCCCCTTTCCCCTCCTCACCTGTAGTCATATCGGATAGCAGCGGTGGTGCCGGCCAGTGCGCAGGTCTGCTTGGAATAATCATGACCGGTCCGGGAACGATGAGCGAAGGAGACCACCAAAGCACCGAGGCGCCCGTTACCATGGAAGACCGGCGAGATGATCAGCCGGAGCTTTCCGGTGCCAGGCTTATCGCAGCCAAGGTCAAGACCTTGCCCAACGAGCCTGGCGTCTACCGGATGCTTGATGCTCGTGGTGACGCTCTTTATGTTGGCAAGGCCAAATCCCTGCGCAAACGGGTACCGGCCTACACCAAGACGGCAGCGCTGAGTCAGCGCCTGAAGCGCATGGTGGCGCTGACCCGCCAGTTCGACGTGATCACCACCGCAAATGAGGTGGAGGCGCTCCTTCTCGAGTGCAACATGATCAAGCGCCTGCGCCCCGCTTTCAATATTCTGCTGCGCGACGATAAGTCATTCCCCTACATATATATCGGCAAGATCACCGAAAAGCATGCATTCCCGCGGATCGGCCGCCATCGAGGCGCAAAGCGGAAGGATTGTGATTATTTCGGCCCGTTTGCCTCGTCGGGGGCGGTCAACGAAACGCTCGGCGCCCTGCTCCGCGCCTTTCCCCTCCGTTCCTGCGCCGATAATATTTTTGAGAACCGAACGAGGCCGTGCCTGCAATTCCAGATCAAGCGCTGCACTGCTCCTTGCGTGGGCCGGATCGACAAGGCCGACTATGCCGAGCTTTTGGATCAGGCGCGAAAATTCCTCGACGGTAAGAGCGACGCCATCCAGCGTCGGCTGCAGCGGGATATGGCCAAGGCGAGCGATGCGCTTGATTTCGAGCAGGCCGCCGTGATCAGGGACCGCCTGAAGGCACTTGCCCATATCACCACACGCCAGGGAATCAATGTCAGTTCGGTCGGCGATGCCGACGTGATCGGCCTTGCCCGTGAAGGCGGGCAGGTCTGTGTTCAGGTATTTTTCTACCGGGCCGGGCGCAATTACGGTAACCGTGCCTATTATCCGGCCCATGTCCAGGACGCCGAGACTGCCGACGTGCTTGAAGCCTTTCTCGGGCAATTTTATGCAGAACGCCTGCCGCCGAGGTTGGTGCTGTTGGGGGCCGAACCCGGGTCAAAGGCCCTCCTGGCCGAAGCCTTGTCTATCCGTGCCGACCGCAAGGTCGAGATCAGATGGGCACGGCGCGGCGAGCCACGCCAACTGGTTGCCCTGGCCGAGCTGAATGCGAAACAGGCGCTTGCAAGACGGCTCGCTGAAAGCTCGGCGCAAACCAAGCTCCTGCAGCGTCTTGCGGACGAACTCGAGCTAGCCGAGTTGCCGGCACGAATCGAGGTTTATGACAACAGTCATATCATGGGCACCGACGCGGTCGGCGCGTTCATTGTTGCGGGACGAGAGGGGTTTATTAAGTCTGCTTACCGAAAATTTACCATCAAGGGGGATGATCTGACGCCGGGAGACGATTTCGGCATGATGCGCGAAGTCCTCGGGCGGCGTTTTACCCGGCTGCAAAAGGAAGATCCGGAGCGAAGTGCCGGCCACTGGCCGGATCTGGTGATCATTGATGGCGGAGCGGGACAGTTGTCGGCAACCATGGAGACATTAGCGGGGTGTGGGGTAACGGGTGTGCCGGTACTCGCTATCGCCAAGGGTCCAGATAGAGATGCCGGCAAGGAAACGCTTCATCTGCCAGATCGGGAGCCGTTCAAGCTCGATGAGCGAGATCAGCTCCAGTATTTTCTGCAACGTCTTCGCGACGAGGCCCATCGTTTCGTGATTTCTACCCACCGGGCCAAACGGGGAAAGTCGGTGGGGCGTTCAGCTCTGGATACCGTTCCCGGCATCGGCGCCAAGAGAAAAAAGGCGCTTCTTGGCCATTTCGGCTCGGTTCGAGCGATCGAGACAGCTGGTCTTTTGGATCTGGAACGCGTACCTGGAATCAGTAAGGCTGTCGCGAAGGCAATCTATGATGTGTTTCATGATGGGCATTAGCTGGATGCCCGCAACATTCAGTTTTCGGGTGCTTCGATCAAGGAACCGGTCATCTTCAAGGGATCGCGTTGACGTGATGCATCACCAGCAGGGAAGTGAATGTTGTGGCCTTTCCCCACCAGGCATCGTTTCTCTTTCGGTCGGACGGTGGCGCCATTGATCCGATTTTTGCCTTGAGTGGGATTGCCGTCTTCGCGACATTAGTGATCCGGGGGTGCCGGACCGCCATGAGGAGCTGATCCATGATTACCAGCACACCCAATATCCTGACCGTCGGTCGCGTGGCGGCCGTGCCGGCGTTGGCGGCCGCTTTCTATCTTCCCGGTGATATCGGTAAGTGGACGACGTGCCTGATCTTTTCGATTGCCGCGATTACCGACTTTCTCGATGGCTATCTGGCGCGTAGCTGGTCGATGCAATCAGCCTTCGGGAGGATGCTCGATCCGATCGCCGACAAGCTTCTGGTGGGAGCTGCCATTTTGATGCTGGTCCATTTCGACCGGGCACCAATTCTGCCGTCCCTCGTGATTCTGTGCCGGGAAATTATTGTCTCCGGACTGCGCGAATTTTTAGCCGAGCTGCAGGTGAGCCTGCCGGTATCCCGATTAGCCAAGTGGAAAACAGCCGTGCAGATGACGGCGCTTGGCTTTCTTTTGGCGGGCACGGCGGCGCCTTGGTGGACTTTCGCTCACGACATTGGCTGGTACGGCCTATGGCTGGCGGCCGGTTTGACCGTGTTTACCGGCTTGGATTACTTCTATATCGGCATCCGTCATTCAACCGGCGACGGATCGAATACCGGGGCAGCCACGGCCCGTTGAGCCGGCAAGGGCCGGGGGCTATAATGGGTTTGGTGCCTTCCAGACTTCTCTCCAACCGGACCGGAGGGGCGGCGCAAGCCGGTCTGGACATCCAGAGATCAGAGATTGGTTTTGATGAAAATACGTTATTTTGCCTGGCTGCGCGGCAAGGTCGGTCGTGCCGCCGAAGAAGTTGCCCCACCCGGCGAGGTGGCGACCGTTGGCGATCTCATGACTTGGCTTGCTGCTGATCGCCCGGGCTTTGCCGAAGCGCTGGCCAAACCTGGCGTCATCCGTGCTGCGGTCAATCAGGACTACGCTGCTCCTGAACATCCGGTAAAGCCCGATGATGAAGTGGCGTTTTTCCCGCCGGTCACCGGTGGTTGACCGCGTGTTGGGCGAGACCAGATGATCCGTGTTCAGGAAGCCCTTTTCGATGTCGGCGCTGAACTGCAGGCACTGAGTGCGGGGCGGACCGATATCGGAGCAGTTGCCAGCTTCACCGGCCTAGTTCGTGATCTCGCCGACAATCAGTCGGTAAGTGCCATGACCCTTGAGCATTATCCGGGTATGACCGAGAAGATGCTCGCCGAGATCGAGGCCGAAGCGCACCAACGCTGGCAACTCCAGGCTAGTCTGATCGTTCACCGCTACGGCCGCATGCTTGCCGGCGAGCCGATCGTTCTGGTCGCAACCGCCTCACCCCACCGCAAAGCCGCGCTCGACTCTTGTGCCTTTCTCATCGACTGGCTCAAAACCAAGGCGCCGTTCTGGAAGCTCGAAGAGACCGAGGGCGGCGCATCATGGGTCGATGTGAGAACCTCGGACGATGAGGCTACAGCCCGCTGGAAATAAGGCTAGTCTCCTTCGGTTCCGATTTTTGAGATTGATGGAAGGCGAGCTGCTCTGAGGTTGCACGAGCAGACATTAAACGGCATCACTTGAAGCCAATAGCTGCTACAATCCTCTCAGGTATCAAAAAACCCAGCTCGACCGCGCGAACTCGGTTGATCATGCCTGGTCGCTGTCGTTCGAAGAACTGGGGGCAACGGCGGAATCGGAGAGGCTATGGCAAGATTGGCGAATGGGGTCCTTCTGCTATCGATCTATGCGGGCTGGGCACTAGCAGCCTGGTTCCACCAGTCCTTGCCCTTTTGGATGCTCATTCCCATCGGAGCCGTCCTTCTGGCATGGCACGGATCCTTTCAGCATGAGGCTGTACACGAGCATTTGGCCGCCCGGCGATGGCTGAACGATCTCCTCATCATCCTTCCCATCGGTCTCTGGCTGCCCTTTCCCATTTACCGCAAGACCCACCGCGCCCATCATCACTTCGACATTCTCACCGATCCCCACCGTGATCCGGAATCATTCTATGTCGACCAGACCACATGGCCTGCACTTCCGCGCATCATTCGGAAGATACTGATCTGGCACAACACACTCCTCGGCCGCATGCTTCTAGGTCCAGTCTTGGCGATCGGACAGTTTGTTTACTGCGAGGTCCGCGCTCTCCTGTCGAAGGATTGGCAGCATCTGCGCGCCTGGACCTGGCACCTGGCCGGCGTCGCCGTCGTTCTGACATGGGTTCTTGGTGTTTGTGCGATGCCCCTTTGGAAGTATCTGCTGTTTTTTGTGCTACCCGGGACAAGCCTCACACTGGTGCGATCCTTCGCGGAGCATAAAGCTGCCCATACCCCGTTCGAACGTACCGCTATTGTCGAGGCGGGGCCATTTTTCTCACTGCTGTTCCTCAACAACAACCTCCATTTCGCCCATCATCGCCGTCCTGACCTTCCCTGGCACGCTCTGCCTGCCTACTACCGGTCTCATCGCAACGTTTTGCTCGAAGAGAATGGGCATCTCCACTACCGCGATGGCTACCGGGAAATCGCAGGAAAATTTCTAACAAGGCCGGTTGATAATCCGGTCCATCCCTTCCTTTAGCGGAATGTCGACGGCATAAGTTTCCACTCTATGAAATCGGCTTTTGAAGCCCGTTCCGTACTTCAATCCCAACTTTGCTTAAATTTAAGCGAATCAACGGCCCTATAAGTTGATAAAGGGTTGACGATCCAAAAGCAGATCTCTAGGTAACATCCTCAACTGTCCAGTTGGGTTGCTGGTGGTGGACTAACGGTCCAGACGCTGCATCCATCTTTTAGGGCCTTTTCGAACCTCGTCCGAAGCTAGACCACCTAGATAGGAGGTCTGTGGCTTCTCGGGCGTTTGCTGTCTTGCTGCTTTGACGGGTGGCAGGACGGCTGCTTGGAGCATTGAATGCCGACGATCAATCAGCTCGTCCGTAAGCCGCGTAAGGGAGAGCCTGCGCGCAACAAAGTCCCGGCTTTGCAGGAGTGTCCTCAGCGCCGCGGTGTTTGCACGCGTGTTTATACGACGACGCCCAAGAAGCCGAATTCCGCGCTTCGTAAGGTTGCTCGCGTGCGGCTGACCAATGGCTTCGAGGTGACCAGCTACATTCCCGGTGAAGGGCATAACCTGCAGGAGCACTCGGTCGTGCTGATCCGCGGTGGCCGTGTCAAGGACCTTCCCGGTGTTCGTTACCATATCGTCCGCGGCACGCTCGATACGCAGGGCGTATCTGATCGCCGCCAGCGCCGTTCGAAATACGGCGCGAAACGCCCGAAATAGGATAGAGCCATGGCCCGTCGGCGCGCTGCAGAAAAACGCGAGATCATTCCTGATCCTAAATTCAGTGACCAGGTTGTCACCCGTCTCATGAATGCCATCATGCTGGACGGCAAGAAGTCTGCTGCCGAGCGCATCGTCTATGGTGCGTTCGACAAGATGGAAAGCCGCATGTCCCGCGACCCGCTGGAGGTGTTCCGGGAAGCGCTCGAAAACGTCAAGCCGTCGCTTGAAGTTCGTTCTCGTCGCGTCGGTGGTGCAACCTATCAGGTGCCTGTCGAAGTGCGCCCGAGCCGTCGCCAGACACTTGCTATTCGCTGGATCATCGAGACTGCGAGAAAGCGTTCGGAAAAAACCATGGTCGACAGGCTGGCCGGCGAACTGATGGACGCAGCGCAAAGCCGGGGTGCGGCTTTCAAGAAGCGGGAGGACACGTTGCGGATGGCCGAAGCCAACCGCGCGTTCTCCCATTATCGCTGGTAGAGCAGAGACACGACCATGCCGCGTACAACCCCTCTCGAGCGCTATCGCAATATCGGCATCATGGCGCATATTGATGCCGGTAAAACCACGACGACTGAGCGCATTCTCTTCTACACCGGTAAATCTTACAAAATCGGCGAGGTCCATGATGGTGCTGCCACCATGGATTGGATGGAGCAGGAGCAGGAACGAGGGATCACCATCACCTCGGCTGCAACCACCGCAGCATGGAAAGATCACCGGATCAACATCATCGACACGCCTGGCCACGTCGATTTCACCATCGAGGTCGAGCGTTCTTTGCGTGTGCTGGATGGTGCGGTCGCCGTCTTTGACTCGGTGGCCGGTGTCGAGCCGCAATCCGAGACGGTTTGGCGTCAAGCCGACAAGTACAAGGTCCCGCGGATCTGTTTCGTCAATAAGATGGACCGCACCGGTGCGGATTTCTTCCGTTGTGTCGATATGATCAAAGATCGCCTGGGTGCTACGAGCCTGGTGATGACCTTGCCGATCGGCTCCGAAGCTGAATATGCCGGCAATGTGGATCTGGTGAAAAACCAGGCAGTGATCTGGAAAGACGATAGTCTCGGTGCCGAGTTCGAATACACCGATATTCCCGATGACTTGAAGGATCAGGCCGAAACCTACCGCGCGCAGCTGATCGAGGCGGCCGTCGAGCTCGATGATGAAGTGCTCGAAGCTTATTTCGGCGGCCAGGAGCCCGACGAAGAGACGCTCAAGCGTTGTATCCGCAAAGGCACGCTGTCCGGTGTTTTCGTGCCGGTGTTTTCGGGGTCGGCTTTCAAGAACAAAGGCGTTCAGCCTCTCTTGGATGCAGTCGTCGACTTCCTTCCCGCTCCCACAGAGGTACCGCCGACCCAGGGTGTTAAGCCTGGTACGGATGAGCCGATGGAGCGGAAGTCAAGCGATGACGAGCCCTTCTCGGCGCTTGCCTTCAAGATTATGACTGACCCGTTTGTTGGAACGCTGTCTTTTATTCGGATCTACTCCGGTGTGCTGGAAAGCGGCTCTTATGTGACCAACACGGTCAAGGGGCAGCGCGAGCGGATCGGGCGTATCCTTGAGATGCATGCCAATAGCCGGGAAGAGATCAAGGAAGCTCGTGCCGGCGATATCGTCGCTCTGGTCGGAATGAAGTCCACCACCACCGGTGATACGCTTTCCGACTCGCAAAAGCAGGTCATCTTGGAGCGGATGGAGTTCCCGGACCCAGTGATCGAGGTCTCGGTCGAGCCGAAGACCAAAGCAGATCAGGAGAAGCTCTCGGTTGCCCTTGGCAAGCTCGCAGCGGAAGATCCCTCCTTTCAGGTGGGCACCGATGCCGAGACTGCGCAGACCCTGATTAAGGGAATGGGCGAACTGCATCTGGAGATCATCGTCGACAGGCTCCGCCGCGAGTTCAAGGTGGATGCCAATGTCGGTGCTCCGCAGGTGGCCTACCGTGAGACCATCACCAAGCCGACCGATGTCGACTACACCCATAAGAAACAGACCGGTGGTTCTGGTCAGTTCGCGCGCATCAAGCTCCAGTTCGAGCCAGGTGAACGAGGAACCGGGTTTGTCTTCAACAGTAAGATCGTTGGCGGCAATGTTCCGAAGGAGTACATCCCCGGTGTCGAAAAGGGGCTAAAATCCTCGATGGAGACCGGTGTGATGGCCGGCTTCCCGGTCGTCGACATGGAAGTCACCTTGTATGACGGTGCCTATCACGACGTCGATAGTTCGGTGATGGCCTTCGAGATCGCCTCACGTGCTGCTTTCCGCGAAGGGGTTGCCAAGGCAAAACCTATCCTTCTGGAGCCGGTGATGGCTGTCGAGGTGGTGACGCCTGAAGAATATATGGGTGACATCATCGGCGACCTGAATAGCCGCCGTGGTCAGATCGGTGGGATGGAGCCTCGTGCCAACGCTCAGGTCATTAATGCGATGGTACCGCTCGCCACCATGTTTGGATATGTGAATACGCTGCGCTCGCTCTCTCAGGGGCGGGCGCAGTTTACGATGACTTTCGACCATTATGAGCCTGTTCCTCAGATGGTCGCGGACGAGATCAAAGAGAAATATGCCTGAGCTTGCCGCCGGAGCGCTTGGGAAAGTGGAGAAGGACTGATGGGTAAGGCGAAGTTTGAGCGTAACAAGCCGCATGCGAATGTTGGTACTGTTGGTCACGTTGACCATGGCAAGACGACTTTGACGGCGGCGATTACGAAGGTTTTGGCTGAGGCGGGCGGCGCCGAGTTTTCGGCGTATGATTCGATCGACAAGGCGCCTGAGGAGAAGGCGCGCGGGATTACGATCAATACCGCCCATGTCGAGTACGAGACCGAGAACCGCCATTATGCCCATGTCGACTGCCCGGGCCATGCCGACTACGTGAAGAACATGATCACGGGTGCTGCCCAGATGGACGGCGCGATTTTGGTGGTGTCGGCGGCCGACGGCCCGATGCCGCAGACCCGCGAGCATATTCTGCTTGCGCGTCAGGTCGGCGTGCCGGCGATCGTGGTTTACCTGAACAAGGTCGACCAGGTGGACGACGAGGAGCTTTTGGAGCTGGTGGAGCTTGAGGTGCGCGAGCTGCTCTCCTCCTATGAGTTCCCTGGCGACGACATTCCCATCATCAAGGGCTCGGCCTTGTCGGCGCTCGAAGGCAAGGACGACGACACGATCGGCAAGAAGTCGATCATGGAGCTGATGGCGGCGGTGGACGAGTATATCCCGCAGCCTGAGCGCCCGAAGGATCTGCCGTTCCTGATGCCGATCGAGGATGTTTTCTCGATTTCCGGCCGCGGCACGGTGGTGACGGGCCGTGTGGAGCGCGGGATCGTGAATGTGGGCGACGAGATCGAGATCGTCGGCATCCGCGACACCCAGAAGACCACCTGCACCGGCGTCGAGATGTTCAGGAAGCTGCTTGACCGCGGCGAGCCCGGCGACAATGTGGGCGTGCTGCTTCGCGGCACCAAGCGTGACGAGGTGGAGCGGGGCCAGGTGCTGTGCAAGCCCGGCTCGATCACGCCGCACACCAAGTTCAATGCCGAGACCTATGTGCTGACGAAGGAAGAGGGCGGCCGTCATACGCCGTTTTTCTCGAACTACCGCCCGCAGTTCTTTTTCCGCACGACGGACGTGACCGGGACGATCGAACTGCCTGAGGGCACGGAGATGGTGATGCCCGGCGACAACATCACGATGGTGGTGAACCTGATCTGCCCGATCGCGATGGAAGAAGGCGTGCGCTTCGCCATCCGCGAAGGCGGCCGCACCGTCGGCGCAGGCGTCGTCGCCAAAATCGTCGAATAACTTCATTTGGAAATAGGCCGGCCTCCGGGGCGGCCTTTTGGTGAGCAGAGAACATGGACGCACAAAATATCAGGATCCGCCTCAAGGCGTTCGATCATCGTGTGCTAGATCTTTCGGCCCGCGAGATTGTGAGCACGGCGAAGCGGACCGGTGCGCGGGTGCGCGGGCCGATCCCGTTGCCGACCCGGATGGAGAAAATCACCGTGTTGCGCTCACCGCATATCGATAAGAAGTCGCGCGAGCAGTTTGAGATCCGCACGCACAAGCGGATGCTCGACATCGTTGACCCGACACCGCAAACCGTCGATGCGCTGATGAAGCTCGATCTTGCGGCCGGCGTCGACGTCGAGATCAAGGTTTAGGTTAGGAGCTCGGGAGAAGAACTATGCGTTTAGGGCTCTTGGCTGAAAAAGTTGGCATGACCCGCATCTTCACGCCGGATGGTGACCATGTTCCGGTTACCGTTCTGCGGGTTGACGAGTGCGAGGTAACGGCCAACAGAACGATTGAGAAAGACGGGTACACCGCCATTCAGCTCGGCAATGGCAAGGCAAAGACCAAGCGGGTTTCGAAACCCATGCGTGGCCACTATGCCAAGGCCAAGGTTGCACCGAAAGCAAAGCTGGCTGAGTTCCGTGTGGATGAAGGCGCTTTGGTTGACCCAGGGACAAAGCTGTCCGTCAATCATTTCGTCGTCGGTCAGTTCGTGGATGTCACCGGTACGAGCATCGGTAAAGGTTTTGCCGGCGGCATGAAACGCCACGGTTTTTCCGGTTTGCGCGCTTCTCATGGCGTCTCGATTTCCCATCGGTCCCATGGATCGACCGGTCAGTGTCAGGATCCTGGTCGCGTCTTCAAAGGCAAGAAGATGGCAGGCCATATGGGCGCCAGAAAGCGTACTGCCCAGAATCTTCAGGTGATGGGTGTCGATCCGGACCGCGGCCTGCTTCTGATCAAGGGCGGGGTTCCCGGTTCGAAGGGCGGCTGGGTGCAGATTGCCGATGCGGTAAAGAAGGCATTGCCGACCGAAGCGCCCTATCCAGCCGGCACGATCGCAACCGCAACCCAGATCGTTGGCGAGGGTGAAGTCGAAGGCACGGCCGTTGACGCTTCCGCCGAAACCGAGGCTCAGGTTGAAACCAAGTCTCAGGCCGAGGCCACGCCTCCGGTGGAGACGGACCAGCAGAAAAGCGGCGAGGAGTAGGACTGATGAAGGTCGATGTCACGACCTTGTCCCAGGGGGACGCCGGCAAAATCGAACTCGCCGCTTCGGTGTTCGAGCAGCCGGTTAGGAAAGACATTTTGCACCAGGTGGTCCTGTGGCAGCTCGCGAAGCGCCGCCAGGGAAGCCATGCCAACAAGACGCGCGGCGAGGTCAAGGCAACCACCAAGAAGATGTTCAAGCAGAAGGGTACCGGTCGGGCACGGCACGGATCCGCTGATGTCGCCCAGTTTCGTGGCGGCGGCAGGGCCTTCGCGAGGAAGCCAAGGGACTACAGCCACGACCTGCCGAAGAAGGTTCGGAAGATTGGATTGAAATCGGCGCTGTCAGCTAAACTCAAAGAAGGCAAGCTGGTGGTGCTGGATGAGGCCAGGCTGGATGAGGCTAAGACGAAGCATCTCGCATCCTCCATGGCCAAGCATGGCTGGGGTCGGACGACTCTAATCGACGGTATCGAGATCGACGGCAATTTTAGCCTTGCCGCTCGTAACCTCAAAGGCATCAAGGTGCTGCCGTCCGTAGGTGCCAATGTCTATGACATTCTCCAGGGCGATACTCTGGTCCTAACCAAGTCGGCGGTAGCCGACCTTGAGGAGCGTCTGGCATGAATCGCGAACGGATGTACAACGTCATTCTGGCGCCGGTCATCACCGAAAAATCGACCTTGGGCAGCGAACATAATCAGGTGACGTTCCGGGTTGCCAAGGACGCGACCAAGCCTGAGGTCAAGGTAGCGATCGAAGAATTGTTCGGGGTCAAGGTGAAGGCGGTCAACACCTTGAACCAGAAAGGTAAGGTCAAGCGCTTCCGTGGCCGGCTCGGCAAGCGGAACGATATGAAGAAAGCGATCGTGACCCTGGAAGAGGGCCAGACCCTCGACGTGACCACGGGCATTTGAGGCGAGGATTGAGGCATGGCACTTAAAACTTTCAAGCCGGCCACGCCGTCGCTCCGTGAACTGGTCATCGTCGACCGCTCGGAGCTTTGGAAGGGCAAGCCGGTCAAGAAGCTGACCAAGGGGCTTACCAAGAGCGGCGGTCGTAACAACACCGGGCGAACCACGGTCTGGCACCGGGGTGGTGGTCACAAACGCAGCTACCGCATGATCGACTTCAAGCGCACCAAGTTTGGCGTGAAGGGCACGGTCGAGCGTTTGGAGTATGACCCCAACCGGACGGCGTTTATCGCGCTGATCACCTATGAGGATGGTGAGCAGGCCTACATCCTAGCACCTCAGCGCTTGAAGGCCGGTGACATGGTGATCGCCGATGACAGAGTCGACGTGAAGCCTGGCAATGCCGCACCTTTGAAAAACATTCCCATCGGTACGATCATCCACAATGTCGAACTCAAGGCCGGCAAGGGTGGTCAGATTGCGCGTGCTGCCGGCAATTATGCGCAGCTCGTCGGTCGCGATGGGGATTATGCTCAGATCCGCCTCTCCTCGGGTGAAATCCGCAGGGTGCGTGCAGAGTGCATGGCTTCGATGGGCGCTGTCTCCAACGCGGATCATCAGAACATCAACCTCGGTAAAGCGGGACGTTCCCGTTGGCTCGGGCGCAAAGGCGTGGTTCGCGGCGTCGCGATGAATCCGGTTGATCATCCCCATGGCGGCGGTGAAGGTCGGACCTCTGGTGGCCGTCATCCGGTTACGCCTTGGGGCAAGCCGACCAAAGGGGCTCGTACCCGCAGCAAGAAAAAGTCCGACGGGCTGATCATACGCTCGCGCCACAAAGCGAAGAAGAGAGGAGGCTGAGCCTATGCCGCGTTCGGTCTGGAAGGGTCCTTTCGTCGATGGCTATCTGCTGAACAAGGCAGAGAAAGCCCGGGAGTCGACTCGGAACGATATCATCAAGACTTGGTCGAGGCGCTCCACCATCGTACCGGAGTTCGTTGGCCTGACCTTTGCCGTCTATAACGGCCAGAAGTTTCTGCCGGTTTATGTCACCGAGAACATGGTGGGCCATAAGCTTGGTGAGTTTTCGCCGACCCGGACCTATTACGGCCACGGCGCTGACAAAAAAGCCAAGCGGCGCTGAGCCGGTTTTGAGAGGGATTGCTCCGACATGAGTAAAGATAAGCGCGAACGGGCGCTGGCGGATAATCAGGCGATGGCTATGGCGAGGCTTTTGCGCATTAGCCCGCAAAAGCTCAACCTGGTGGCTCAGATGATCCGGGGCATGAGAGCCGAGGACGCGCTCAACCAGTTGCAGTTCTCCAGGAAAGCGATCGCCCGTGATGTCAAGAAGGTATTGATGTCCGCGGTCGCCAATGCCGAGAACAATCACAATCTCGATGTCGACAGCTTGGTGGTGGCCGAGGCCAGTGTTGGTAAGTCGATGGTGATGAAGCGTTTCAAGCCTAGAGCACGCGGTCGCGCCGGCCGGATCGAAAAGCCGTTTTCGCGGATCCGGATCGTGGTCGAAGAGCGAGAGGAGGCGGCCTGATGGGCCAGAAAGTCAACCCAATCGGGCTCCGGCTCGGCATTAATCGAACCTGGGACTCCCGCTGGTTTTCGGACAGTCAATATGCTGGCCTGCTCGCCGAGGATCTTCAGATCAGGGATTTCTTGCAAAAGCGTCTGAAACAGGCAGGCCTCAGCAAGATCGTCATCGAGCGCCCCGCCAAGAAGGCACGGATTAGTTTGCACACTGCCCGTCCCGGCGTGGTGATCGGCAAGAAAGGCCAGGAAATCGAGGTCTTGCGTAAGCAACTCTCGAAGATGGCGACCGGTGATGTCCATCTCAATATCGTCGAGATCAGAAAGCCGGAAATCGATGCCAAGTTGGTTGCCGAGAATATTGCTCAGCAGCTTGAGCGTCGCGTGACGTTCCGCCGTGCGATGAAGCGGGCTATGCAGTCAGCAATGCGTCTGGGTGCGCTTGGTATTCGTATCCACTGCACCGGACGTCTCGGCGGCGCCGAGATTGCCCGTGGGGAGACCTATCGCGAGGGCCGGGTGCCGTTGCATACACTTCGCGCCGACGTCGATTTTGGTCGAGCGACAGCGTTCACGCCCTATGGTACCAACGGGGTCAAGGTCTGGATCTTCAAAGGGGAGATCATGGAGCATGATCCGATGGCGCAAGACAAGCGGGCGGGCGATGCCTCCGCGATGCGGAAGAATTAGGGGGATCTAGCGCCATGATGCAGCCCAAACGTACCAAGTTCCGCAAACGCCATAAGGGGCGGAACGATGGCATCACCAAAGGTGGTGCGACCCTGAACTTTGGCGCCTTCGGCATGAAGGCGACCACCAATGCCCGGGTTACGGCAAGGCAGATCGAAGCCGCAAGGCGCGCAATTACTAGGCATCTGAAGCGTGCCGGCCGTGTCTGGATCCGGATCTTCCCGGACCATCCGGTCAGCAAGAAGCCTGCCGAAGTGCGCATGGGTAAAGGTAAGGGCTCGGTTGAATACTGGGTCGCTCCGGTCAAGGCTGGGCGGATCATGTTCGAAATTGATGGCGTGCCGGCCAATCTTGCCGAAGAGGCAATCCAGCGTGGTGCCGCCAAGTTGCCGGTCAGGACTCGGTTCATCAAACGACCGGGTGAGGAGGCGGCGGCATGAAAGCCGAGGAATTGAGGGGTAAAACCCAGGATCAGTTAAAAGAGCAGCTCCTGGAGCTGAAGAAGGAGCAGTTCAATCTGCGCTTTCAGAAAGCCAGTGGCCAGCTCGAGAACACGTCGCGGGTACGCGAAGTGCGGCGGGATATCGCCAGGATCAAAACAGTCCTGACGGCCACCACCGATGCTTCCGCAGCCGCCGCCAACTAAGGAGAGGGCCGTGCCCAAGCGCGTTTTGCAAGGAACGGTAGTGAGTGACAAGCAGGACAAGACGGTGGTCGTTCGTGTCAACCGCCGCGTCATGCATCCTCTCTACAAAAAATATATCACCCGGTCGAAGCGTTATGCGGCTCACGACGAGGAAAACCGGTTCAAGGCCGGCGACTTGGTCAAAATCCGCGAATGTCGTCCGATTTCCAAGCGAAAGACTTGGGAAGTTGTTATGGAGCCTGCCGCTTAGAGGCGGGGCACGTTGTTAGAGAGCGGCAGCCATGATCCAATCAGAATCCAATCTTGACGTCGCGGACAACTCCGGTGCCCGGCGTGTTCAGTGCATCCGTGTTCTTGGCGGATCGAAACGCCGCTGGGCTTCGGTGGGCGACGTCATCGTGGTTGCCGTTAAGGAGGCGATCCCGCGAGGTAAGGTGAAGAAGGGCGATGTGCATAAGGCAGTGATTGTGCGCACGGCCAAGGAAATTCATCGCCAGGACGGGAGTGCGATCAGGTTCGACCGGAACGCCGCCGTGCTGATCAACAATACGGGCGAGCCGATCGGTACCCGCATCTTCGGGCCGGTAACCCGAGAGTTGCGCGCCAAGCGGTTCATGAAGATCATCTCGCTGGCACCAGAGGTGCTTTAGGCAGGCTGTTGGACTTTAATAGATTGAAGAGACGCCGTGATGGCTAAGAAGTTCAAGATAAAAAAGGGTGACCAGGTCGTCGTGACCGGTGGCCGCGACGTGGGCAAGCGAGGCGAAGTTCTGCGCGTGCTGACCAAGAATGATCGGCTGATCGTTCAGGGGGTCAACATGGTGCACCGCCATACCCGGCCCTCCGCGCAGCATCCTGGTGGGATCGTCGACAAGGAAGCGACCATTCATATTTCTAATGTCGCCCATATCGATCCGAAGACGTCAGAGCCTACACGGGTCGGCTATAAAATCCTCGAAGACGGTCGCAAGGTGCGTTATGCCAAGCGTTCCGGCGAAGTCATTGATCGATAGGAGATAAGTCATGGCTCGGTTAATGACACAGTACAAAGATGAAATTCGAGGCAAGCTGAAGGAGCAGTTCAGCTACAAGAACCCGATGCAGATCCCGAAACTTGAGAAGATCGTTCTCAACATGGCGGTCGGCAAGGCGGTTCAGGATAGCAAGAAGCTGAACAGCGCCGTTGCCGAGATGACCCTGATAACCGGGCAGAAGCCATATCTTTGCCGTGCCAGGAAGTCCGTCGCCAACTTCAAGCTCCGTGAAGGCATGCCGATCGGCTGCAAGGTGACCATGCGCGGCAAGCGGATGTATGAGTTTCTGGACCGGTTGGTGACGATTGCCCTTCCGCGGGTTCGCGATTTCCGTGGTGTTTCGGCCAAGAGTTTCGACGGTCGCGGTAACTACGCGATGGGTTTGAAGGAACAGATCGTGTTCCCTGAAATCAATTACGACGATGTCGACGAAATTCGCGGCATGGATGTCATCATCTGCACGACAGCAAATACCGATGCCGAAGCGAAAGCGTTGCTTGAGCAGTTTCGTATGCCGTTTGCGGCTTGAAGAGGAGACCTGGGGATGGCCAAGAAGAGCGCCGTCGAGAAGAACAAGAACCGTCGCAAGCTGGTCGATAAATATGCGGCCAAGCGGACGGCGCTGCGCGAGATCATCATGAATCGCGAGGCCGAGCCGGAGGAACGGTTCGAAGCCACGTTGCAGCTTGCTGCTTTGCCACGTAACGGCGCTAAGGGACGGCTTCGCAATCGGTGCGGCCTCACCGGGCGGCCGCGGGGCTATTATCGGAAGTTCGGTCTGTCGCGGATCGCGGTACGCGAACTCGGCTCGATCGGTCAGATTCCCGGCCTGGTCAAATCCAGCTGGTAGAGCAGGCTAGGTATTGAAGGAGAGGACGCCATGTCGCTGAGCGATCCATTGGGGGATATGTTGACCCGTATCCGCAACGGCCAATCAGCCCAGAAGAATGCGGTGAGCAGCCCGGCGTCGAAGCTGCGTAAGAACGTGCTCGACGTGCTGAAACGCGAGGGTTATATCCGCGGTTTTACGCAGTATGACGAGGGCCACAAGGAGCTTTCGATCGAGCTCAAATACTATAATGGTGAGCCGGTCATCAAAGAGCTTAAGCGTGTGTCCAAGCCCGGGCGCCGGGTTTATTCCGGGGTCAAGGATCTGCCCCGGATCTATAATGGCCTCGGCATTGCGATCTTGTCGACGCCGCGGGGCGTGATGTCGGATGCCGAGGCACGCGACGCGCATGTCGGCGGTGAAATCCTCTGCACGGTATTCTGATCATGTCTCGTATTGGTAAACACCCAGTCGCGGTCCCGGATGGAGTCAAGGTTGCGCTTTCCGGTAAGCTGATGACGGTCACCGGCAAGCTCGGCGAGCTCAGCCAGATGCTTCCCGATGAGGTTAGCATCACTGAGGGCGACGGTTCGATCACGGTCGCGCCGGTCAATGAGGGAAAACGCGCTCGCTCGATGTGGGGGCTTTCGCGGACTCTGGTCTCCAACATGATGACCGGCGTCTCCGCCGGCTTTACCCGTAATCTGGTGATTTCGGGCGTCGGCTATCGAGCTGCGCTGGACGGTAAGATTCTAAATCTGCAGCTCGGCTACAGTCACGATATCAAGGTGGCCATTCCCGACGATATCGAGGTGAAGTGCGCGACACCCACGCAGATTTCGATTTCCGGCGCCAATCGCCAGCGTGTAGGTCAAATTGCGGCTGAGATCAGATCGTTCAGGAAGCCTGAGCCCTATAAGGGCAAAGGTATCCGCTATGACGATGAGACGATCATCCGCAAGGAAGGCAAGAAGAAGTAGTCATGATCAAGCCAGAAAAACGGTTCGAGCGGAGAAAGCGGCGCAGTCGCTTTGCGCTCAAGAAAGTGAATACAAATCGGGCCCGGCTCTCTGTTTTTCGGTCGTCGAAGAATATCTACGCGCAGGTGATCGATGATCAGGCCGGCCGTACGCTGGCTTCTGCATCGACGATTGACAAGGCGCTTAAGGGCGAGGTCAAGAAGGGGTGTGACCGGGCAGCAGCCGAAGCTGTCGGCAAGCTCGTCGCCGAACGGGCGAAAGAAGCCGGGGTCGAGACGGTCGTGTTTGACCGGGGCGGCTATCGCTATCATGGCCGGGTCAAGGCTGTGGCCGAGAGCGCTCGCGCCGCCGGCTTGAAATTTTAGCGTTTAAAGGAAGATCTGATGGCACGCTTCGGCGGTGATGACAGACAGGGCGATGGTGAGCTGGTCGATAAGCTCGTTAACGTCAACCGTGTCGCCAAGGTAGTGAAGGGTGGCCGGCGTTTCGGTTTCTCGGCACTGGTTGTGGTCGGTGACAGCAAGGGACGCGTCGGCTTCGGCAGTGGCAAGGCGCGCGAAGTGCCTGAAGCCGTGCGAAAGGCGACCGAGCAGGCCAAGCGCAGCATGATCCGTGTGCCTCTGCGCCAGGGCCGCACTCTGCATCATGACGTTGAGGGGCGTTTTGGAGCCGGGCATGTCGTGTTGCGCGCCGCACCCCCGGGAACCGGTATTATCGCCGGCGGTCCTATGCGTGCCGTGTTCGAATCGCTGGGTATTGGTGACGTGGTGGCAAAATCGATCGGTACGTCCAATCCCCATAATATGATCAAGGCAACATTCGACGCGTTGCGTAACATCAACTCGCCGCGGTCGGTTGCTGCCAAGCGCGGCAAGAAGGTGGGCGAGATCGTCGGTCGTCGCGATCCAGGCAGCACCGAGGCGCGTGCGGAGGCAGGCTGATGGCAGCGAAGAAAGATGCAAAAGCAGGATTGATCAAGGTCACGCAGACCGGCAGTCCGATCGGCAGGCACCACCGGCAGCGGGAGAATCTTGTTGGCCTCGGTCTCAACAAGATTGGTCGGTCCAAGGTTTGGCCTGACATTCCCGAAGTTCGCGGCCGGATCAACAAAGTTCATCATCTGGTCAAGGTTGAAGCGGCAGAGGGCTAAGTCCGGCGGTCGGACTACCTATATGTAAGATTCGGCGGGCGTAGCGACATCGAGTGGATGCTACCGCCGTGCGGTTTTGGGGATTGGAGCGATGAGGCTCAACGAACTGGCGCCTAATCCAGGTGCGCGCAAGGCAAAGAAGCGGGTTGGCCGCGGTATCGGTTCCGGCACGGGCAAGACCTCGGCGCGTGGCCATAAGGGCCAGCGTGCCCGCTCCGGCACGGCCACTAGGGCCTTCGAGGGCGGTCAGATGCCGGTCTATCGGCGCCTGCCGAAGCGTGGTTTCAGCAATCCTTTCAAGAAAACCTATGCACCGCTGAATCTTGATCGTCTGCAGGCAGCAATCGACTCCGGTCGCCTGGATCCGAAGAAAACCATTGATCTCGGAGCCCTTCGTGCTGCCGGGTTGATCGGCAAACGCTTGGACGGTATCCGCCTGCTGGCCCGGGGTGACCTCAAGGCAGCGGTGACCCTTGAGGTTGATAGTGCTTCAAAGACGGCGGCCGAGGCTGTCGAGAAAGCAGGCGGTAAGCTGGTCCTGGGCTCGACCGAAGCCGCTGATGCGGTTGCAGAAAAGCCGGCGCCCAAGCCGGCGAAAGCCAAGGCTCAGGTGAAGCCGAAAGCCGAAGCTAAGGCTAAGGCACCTGTCGCTGAACCCGCAACGTCTTCCAGTGAAGGCGACGATGAAAAGGAACTTGAAGGCACCCGGCCGGCGGGTCTGGATGGTCCCAAGGGTGAAGCTGACGATCTCAAGAAGATCGGTGGCGTTGGACCGAAGCTTGAGGGGACCTTGAACGAGCTTGGCATCTATCATTTCTGGCAAATTGCCGAGTTCACGCCGGACAATGTCGCTTGGGTTGATGGTTATCTTAGTTTCAAGGGACGGATCGATCGTGATGATTGGATTGGGCAGGCCAAGACGTTTGCCGCCGAGTCCACTGCCTCTTCCCAAGACGACGCGTAGCTACGCGTAAGCGGAGACCAAGATGGCGTCCATGGCCGAACAGCTTGCAGCGAATGTCAACTTTTCGGCATTCAGCAAGGCGACGGAGCTAAAGAAGCGGCTTTGGTTCGCGCTGGGGTGTCTGATCGTTTACCGCTTTGGCACCTATATTCCGTTGCCGGGCATCGATCCGGTGGTGATGGCGCAGATTTTCGAGCAGAATGCCGGCGGTATCATGGGCATGTTCAACATGTTCGCCGGTGGTGCGTTGGAGCGCATGTCGATCTTCGCCCTGGGCATTCTGCCTTATATCTCCGCATCGATCATCATGCAGCTCATGACGGCAGTCTCGCCGACCATCGAGCAATTGAAGAAGGAAGGCGAAGCCGGCCGGAAGAAAATCAACCAATATACTCGTTATCTGACGGTTTTCCTTGCAACGTTTCAGGGCTATGGCCTTGCGGTCGGCTTGGAATCGATGAGTGGACCCGGTGGTAGTGCCGTGATCGATCCCGGTTGGTATTTCAGGGTCGTCACCGTGATCACCATCGTCGGTGGAACACTGTTTCTGATGTGGCTCGGCGAGCAGATCACTGCTCGCGGCATCGGCAATGGTATCTCTCTGATCATCTTTACCGGGATTATTGCACAGCTTCCTTCCGCCCTTGCAAGTACGCTGGAACTTGGCCGGACCGGCGCGATCTCCAGTTTCCTGATCATCTTCCTGCTATTGATGTCGATCGCCGTTATTGCCTTTATCGTGTTCATGGAACGGGCTCAGCGGCGGATTCTTGTGCAGTATCCGAAGCGCCAGCAAGGCAACCGCATGTTCGGTGGTGAAAGCTCTCACCTACCGCTCAAGATCAATGTTGCCGGTGTCATTCCGCCCATTTTCGCCAGTTCGCTTCTGTTAATGCCGGCGACGCTTGCGAGCTTCGGCGGTGCAGGTGGGCCGGAGTGGCTTGCTCAGATCACCGCCCTGCTTGGCCGCGGTCAGCCGCTTTTTCTGCTGTTGTTCGTCGGTATGATCATGTTTTTCGCCTTCTTCTATACCGCGATCGTTTTCAATCCCCAGGAGACGGCGGAGAACCTTCGGAAGCATGGCGGCTTCGTGCCCGGTATTCGACCGGGGCAGCGGACGGCCGAGTATTTCGACTATGTCCTGACGCGGTTGACAACGGTAGGCGCTCTTTATCTGGCCGCAGTTTGCATCCTTCCGGAAATCCTGATCTCGCAATATGCGGTCCCCTTCTATTTCGGCGGTACCAGCCTTCTGATCGTCGTCTCCGTCACCATGGACACCACGGCCCAGATCCAATCCCATCTGATCGCGCACCAGTATGAGGGATTGATCAAGAAATCGCGGCTGCGCGGGGCGCGGCGCTGATGATTTTGATCCTTCTCGGCCCACCTGGCGCGGGTAAGGGAACCCAGGCTGCTCGTATCAAGGAAAAATACGGCATTGCTCATCTCTCGACCGGCGACATGTTACGGGGGGCTATTGCGGCCGGCACCGAGGTCGGCCGGCAGGCGAAGATCGTCATGGATGCAGGTAATCTGGTCTCCGACGAGATTATCATCCGGCTGGTCGAAGAGCGCATTGACGAGCCCGACTGCGCCAAGGGCTTTTTGCTCGATGGGTTTCCGAGAACTGTCGCTCAGGCTGAGGCGCTCGATGCAATGCTGGCAAGGAAGGGGTTGCACCTGAATGCGACGATTGAGATCGCTGTAGACGATGATGCACTGATCGAACGCATCTCCGGGCGCTACGCCTGTGCCAATTGCGGTGCCGGTTATCACGACAATTTCCAGAAGCCGGCGACGGCAGGGGTTTGTGATCAATGCGGCGGCACTGAGTTCAAGCGCCGATCCGACGATACTGCGGAGGCCGTGCGCACCCGCCTTGAATCCTATCACGGTCAAACAGCCCCTCTCCTGCCCTACTATGAGAGCAAGGGGCTCTTGATGACCGTCGACGGTATGAGTGAGATTGATGAGGTAACCCGCCAGATTTTCAAGGGAATCTGCGGTTAGTTGCGTTGACAGAGAATGGGAACGGCCTATAATCGCGCGGTTGGCGCGAAAGCGTTGCCTTTTCCCATGAGCTAAGATCGATGAATCAGGGCTGATGAGGCCCCGCATGACGTTCGAGGAGACCAAGAAGTGGCGCGTATCGCCGGCGTAAACATTCCAAGCGGTAAGCCAATCGGCATCGCCTTGACATATATCTACGGTATTGGCCGTACGACATCCGAAAAGATTTTGGCCGAGGTCGATATCGAGTTCGCGCGTCGTGTCAACGAACTTTCCGATGCCGAGGTCGCCAAGCTCCGGGAAACCATTGATCGCAGCCACCGGGTGGAAGGCGAGCTTCGTCGCGACGTTGCGATGAACATCAAGCGTCTGATGGACCTTGGCTGCTACAAGGGCCTCCGCCACAGAAAGGGGTTGCCGGTGCATGGGCAGCGGACCCATACCAATGCCCGGACCCGCAAGGGGCCTGCCAAGGCCATCGCCGGCAAGAAGAAAGTGACTAAGTAAGCATGGCTACGAAAGACTCAGCTCCCCGCCTTCGTCGTCGCGAGCGCAAAAACATTTCGTCCGGTGTCGCTCATGTGAGTGCCACGTTCAATAACACCATGATCACCATCACCGATGCGCAGGGCAACGCGATCTCCTGGTCGTCCGCCGGTGCGCAAGGCTTTCGCGGCTCTCGTAAGTCGACCCCCTTCGCCGCGCAGATTGCCGCCGAGAATGCGGGTAAGAAAGCGATGGAGCATGGTATGAAGACCCTGGAGGTCGAAGTGCGTGGGCCGGGTTCCGGTCGTGAATCGGCGTTGCGGGCGCTTTCCGCCGTTGGCTTTGCGATCACATCGATCCGCGACGTGACACCGATCCCCCATAACGGTTGCCGGGCGCGTAAGCGGCGCCGGGTCTGAGTTTTTGATACATGGACGTTGTCGCAGGCCTGTTGCGCGGTGATGTCCGAAAAACCTTGGCACGATGCCAGGGTTTTCCATTGTAAATCTTCGAGGTAAGCCCGTGATTCAAAAGAATTGGCAGGAGCTGATCAAGCCGCCCAAGCTTGAGATACAGCCCGGAATGCGGCCCGACCGTGAAGCAACGATCATCGCCGAGCCGCTGGAGCGGGGCTTTGGTGTGACGCTTGGTAACGCTTTGCGCCGTATTCTGCTTTCGTCCTTGCAAGGCTCAGCCCTAACCGCCGTTCAGATCGACAGCGTTCTGCATGAGTTCTCCACGGTGCCTGGCGTGCGCGAGGATGTGACCGACATCGTGCTCAATCTGAAGGCCTTGGCGATCAGATTGCACAGCGAGACGCAAAAGCGGATCTATTTGAAGGCTAAGGGACCTGCGGTCGTGACGGCTTCGATGATCGAGGTTGGTCATGATGTCGAGATCATGGATCCTGATCATGTCATCTGTCATCTGGATGAGGAAGCCGAGCTTTCCATGGAGATGACGGTTAAAGTCGGTCGTGGTTATGTGCCGGCCTCCCAGAACAAATCGGAAGATGCGCCGATTGGCTTGATTGCTGTCGACGCGATCTACAGTCCGGTCCGAAAAGTTGCCTACAAGGTTGACCATGCCCGTGTTGGTCAGGTCACCGACTATGACAAGCTGACCATGCAGCTTGAAACCAATGGGTCCGTTTCGCCTGAGGATGCTGTAGCGCTGGCCGCGCGCATCCTGCAGGACCAGTTGCAGCTCTTCATCAACTTCGAAGAGCCGAAGTCAGCGTCGTCTCAGGACAGCAAGCCCGAACTGCCGTTCAACCCGCATCTGTTGCGCAAAGTTGATGAGCTTGAGCTTTCGGTACGTTCGGCGAATTGCCTGAAGAATGACAACATCGTCTATATCGGTGATCTTGTGCAGAAGACCGAGTCCGAGATGCTTCGGACCCCGAATTTCGGCCGGAAGTCGCTGAACGAGATCAAAGAGGTTCTGTCCCAGATGGGCCTCTCCCTTGGTATGGAAGTCACCGGCTGGCCGCCTGAGAACATCGAAGAATTGGCCCGCCGAATCGAAGAACCCTACTAGCCCTGCGAGGGTCGGGGTTTACTTATTCCGACTTCGTCGGGTTAAGAAACCGCCTGTGTTATACGGAGTTGAAAGATGCGCCATCGCCTAAGTGGCCGTAAGCTGAACCGGACCTCAAGTCACCGAAAGGCTATGTTCGCTAACATGGCGGCGGCGTTGGTGAAGCATGAACAGATCAAGACGACGTTGCCCAAGGCGAAGGAGCTTCGTCCGTTCGTCGAAAAGCTGGTAACGCTCGGTAAGCGCGGTGATCTTCATGCCCGCCGTCAGATCATCGCCAAGACGCGGGACGAGAAGACCGCCGCCAAGCTGATCGATACAATTGCGCAGCGCTATGAAGGACGGCAGGGTGGTTATATCCGCGTTCTCAAAGCAGGCTTTCGCCGGGGCGACAATGCGCCGATGGCTGTGATCGAATTTATCGATCGCGATGTCGATGCCAAGGGGCAGGACAGCGGTCCCGTACAGCATCAAGAAGTCATGGAGGAGGCCGAGGCAGTCGCGGCCTGACGCCCGTTTGCTCCGATCAAGGCGTTCACGATTCAATCGAGTTGATGACAGAGCCTTTGGCTTAGCCGAAGGTTTTGTCGTTTCTTGTCGTTGCTTCCTGTTTCTTGTCATTGTTGCCGCGAAGATCTTCAGCGGACCATCTATCGGCGCTGCAGAAGACGTGCCGCGTTCACGCGAGCAGATCAATCTATCCTTTGCGCCGCTGGTCAAGGAAACGGCCCCCGCTGTCGTCAATATCTATACTCGCAAGATCGCGACGGCTTCTACCCAGACGCCTTTCTTCTCCGATCCGTTCTTTCAGTTTTTCTTCGAGGGCCTGGATCGACGGCGTGCACCGAAACGTCAGCAGAATTCCCTCGGATCCGGCGTCATCATAGCGGAGGATGGGCTGGTCGTGACCAATCACCATGTGATCGAAGATGCTGACGAGATCATGGTGGTGCTGAACGATCGCCGGGAGTTCCGTGCTGAAATCGTCGGTGCTGATGCTGCTGCCGACCTGGCTTTGCTTCGGATCGAAGCGCCTGCAGCGCTGCCTGCATTGTCGATGGGATCCTCGGACGCGCTTGAGGTCGGCGATCTGGTGCTGGCGATCGGCAATCCCTTCGGTATCGGCCAGACGGTGACCAGCGGCATCGTGTCGGCACTCTCCCGGACCGGGCCGAATGTCGGATCCGACCTGTCGTTCATTCAAACCGACGCTGCCGTCAATCCAGGCAATTCCGGTGGTGCGCTGGTGACGATCGATGGTCGGCTGGTGGGCGTGAACACCGCAATCTTTACCCGAGGCGGCGGTTCGATCGGTATCGGCTTTGCCATTCCGATTGATCTGGTGAAGGCGCTGATCCGCTCGATCGAAGGCGGCGGCAGCAGCCTGGCTCGTCCCTGGCTTGGTGCCAAGGTGCAAACAGTAACGCAGGAGCTTGCGGCTAATCTCGGCCTTGAGCGTCCGGTCGGCGTATTGCTGAACCAAGTGCATCGAGTTGGCCCCGCTTTTCGAGCCGGACTCGACAAAGGCGATGTAATTCTCTCGATCGACGGTGCTGAGGTGGTCGACAATCATGGCCTGAACTTCCGCCTTGCTGTCGGCAAGCTAGGCGAAGCGGCAAGCCTCGATGTTTGGCGTCAGGGTAGGACGCTTGCGGCAAACTTGCCTCTCGAGCTGCCGCCGCGTGAACCGGCTCCCGATGTTGCCGAGCTCGATGGCCGGCATGCACTGAGAGGGGCGACGGTTGCCAATCTCTCGCCGGGTTTCAACCAAGATGCGGGTCTTGATCTATTCGCCGAGGGGGTGGTCATCCTTCGGATAAACCGCCGCAGCCCGGCAGCCAGGCTTGGTCTACGTCGAGGTGACGTGATCGCCAGCGTAGCCGACGAGTCCATTGCCAGCGTCGCGCAGCTTGAAGACAGCCTCTACCGTCTGCCGCCTACTTGGCGTCTCGAAATCGACCGAGGAGACCGCCGTCTCGGCGTGACGATCGGCCAATGAAAGATCTCTTTTCCCATCAAGCACCCCAGGCACCGCTTGAGCGGTCTACGGATGACAAGGCCCCCGTAGCTGCAGACAGCCCTGCCGCTCCCCTGGCGGAACGCCTGCGGCCGGAGGTGTTGGGCGAACTGGTCGGGCAGGATCATCTGCTCGGAGCGGAGACGCCGCTTGGGCGGATGCTTGCCCGGGGCAAGATCAACTCGATCATTCTCTGGGGACCGCCCGGGACCGGGAAGACCACGTTGGCACGGTTGCTGGCGCGAGCAGTGAGTTTGCCGCTCGCCCAGCTTTCAGCGGTGATGTCCGGGGTTGCCGACCTTCGCAAGGTCTATGAGGAAGCAAGAAAACGCCGGCGCACCGGCCAGCCGACCTTGCTGTTCATCGACGAGATCCACCGCTTCAACCGCGCCCAGCAGGATGGATTGCTCGCTCAGGTGGAAGACGGAACGGTCATCCTCATTGGCGCGACCACCGAGAATCCCTCTTTTGCGTTGAACAGCGCTCTGCTGTCGCGAACGCAGGTCTTGGTTCTCAATCGCCTTGAAGAGCCGGCGCTTTTGGCGTTGGTTGAACGAGCGGAAACGGCGATCGGTCACAAGCTGCCGCTTAGCGACGATGCACGACGACGTCTGACCGAACTCGCTGACGGCGACGGCCGGTATCTATTGAACATGGTCGAGTCCCTGGCCGATCTCCCTCTTGAATCGACCCTCAACGCGTCCGCGTTGGCGGCGACGCTGCAGCGGCGCATGCCGCTCTATGACAAGCAGCAGGAGGCACACTACAATCTGATCAGCGCACTCCACAAATCGGTGCGCGGGTCCGACCCGGATGCAGCACTTTACTGGTTTGCGCGCATGATCGACGGTGGCGAGGATCCGCGCTATCTGGCAAGGCGCCTAGTGCGCATGGCGTCTGAAGACATTGGCGCCGCCGATCCAACCGCCTTGCCGCTTGCCATGTCGGCGGCGGAAGCGTTCGAGCGGCTTGGCACGCCCGAAGGCGAACTGGCACTTGCCCAGGCTGTTGTGCATCTGGCGACGGCACCGAAGTCGAATGCCGTTTACAGCGCCTTCAAGCGCGCGATGACGGCGGCGAAGGAAAGCGGCTCGCTATTGCCGCCGGAACATATTCTGAATGCGCCAACCAAGCTGATGAAGGATCTCGGCTATGGTGGCGGATACGACTATGATCATGATGCGCCGGATCGTTTTTCCGGCCAGAATTACTTTCCTGACGGCATGGAGCGTCAACGGTTCTTCGAACCGACCGATGAGGGAGCCGAAGCTCTGCTGAAACAAAAACTCGAGCGTTGGTCAGCGCTTCGAAAGCAGCGGGCAGCCTCCGGTTCAAGCTCAAAGAAGGACGAATCAAATTGAGCGCGGTTGAGCTTCGACCGGTCGCGGCCGACGAGGCCGATCTCCGCCTCGATCGATGGTTCAAACGCCATTTTCCCGGCCTTGCCCATGGCCGCTTGCAGAAACTTCTTCGGACCGGGCAGGTCCGGATCGATGGCAAGCGTGTCCAGGCGAATGCCAGGCTTGAAGCCGGGCAGAACATTCGAATACCGCCCATGCCTAATCTCGATAAGGCCGAGGGTGCGGCCCAAAGGTCATCACCCGCACGGCCTGAAGATGCCGCCGATCTGCGTGCCATGATCCTGCACGAAGACGATGCGCTGATCGCGCTTAACAAGCCACCTGGCCTGGCCGTTCAAGGGGGGACCAAGACCAAGCGTCACCTCGACGGCATGCTGGAAGCCCTGTTGCACCGAGGGGAGAAGCCGCGCCTTGTGCATCGCTTGGACAGGGACACCAGCGGCGTGCTGGTGGTGGCGAAATCGGCATCGTCCGCGGCCAAGCTCGGCAAAGCATTCCAGCGCCACGAGGTGGAAAAGCTCTATTGGGCTCTGGTCGCCGGCCTGCCCCCACTGGAAGATGGCATTATCGACAAACCGCTTCTCAAGACCACGGCTCATGGCCGGCCTGACTTTGAGCTGGTGCGGGCCGATGCCGAGGGTGGGCAGAAGGCGAAAACCCGTTACCGAACGATTTCGCGCGCGGGGAAGGTGTCCGCCTGGCTCGCTTTACAGCCGCTTTCGGGGCGCACTCATCAACTCCGAGTGCATTGCGCTTTGATGGATTGTCCAATCCTGGGTGATCCGAAATATGGCGGTGCGAAGGCGCGTCCGGATGGGGCGCCCGCAGGGCTGATGCTGCATGCGAAGGAACTCGATTTGCCTCATCCCGATGGCGGGCGCTTGACGCTGGAGGCTCCCTTGTCCGATATCATGGCAGCGGGGTTCTCCTGGATCGGCTTCGAGCCCGACAAAAGCTTGCCGGGTGCGCGCCTTGCCGATTTCGATCTGCTATAGGGGCAGGTCCATGTGTTGGAAGTGCCGTCCATGGTAAGTCTCATTCTCTTTGATTGCGACGGCACGCTGGTAGATAGCCAGCATGTGATTGTCGAGACCATGAATCGGACATTCCAGGCCCAAGGCCTGGTGCCGCCAACGCCGGAGGCAACGCGATCGATCGTTGGTCTCTCCCTTGATATTGCAATGGGGGTCTTGGCGCCCAAGCTTGATGAAGCGGATCATCGGGATCTGGCCGAAGCCTACAAGCAGCAGTTCGCTAATCTTCGCATGACCGAGGATTTCTCCGAGCCGATGTTCGACGGCGCAAGGGATGTCCTGGACAAGCTTGCTGAGACGGACATCGCGCTCGGCGTCGCCACTGGCAAGAGCCTTCGGGGGCTGCGCATGGTGCTCGAGCATCATAGGATCGGGGACCGCTTCGTTACTCTTCAGACGGCCGATTTCCATCCGAGTAAACCCCATCCCAGCATGATCGAAACGGCGATGCGCGAGACGGGGGCGACCGCTGACACCACCTGGCTTCTCGGCGATACCAGCTTTGATATGGAGATGGCCGTGGCTGCCGGCGCTCGCCCGATCGGTGTCAATTGGGGCTATCATCCCGCCGATGCCCTGCTGGAGGCAGGTGCCGGCATTGTCCTGGAATGCTTCGAGCAGCTTTTGGATTTGGTCGACGAGGTGCGTCGTTGACATGGGGCGATCATGAAGCGCTTCTACAAGAAGGTCGGCATTGACGAGACCGAGAAAGGTTTTCGGACTTTGCTCGATGGTCGCCCACTCAAAACGCCGGCCAAGGCAACTCTGGTGATGCCGGTCAAAGGGCTGGCTCAAGCGGTTGCGGTCGAGTGGGATGAACAACAAGACACGATTGAGCCAAGCGCGATGCCGGTGACACGGCTCGCCACCACGGCCATGGATCGCATGCCTGGGCTTCGGACTGAATCGATACAAGAAATAACCGACTATACCGGCACGGACCTTCTTTGCTATCGGGCACCTAAGCCAGACGATTTGGTACGCCGGCAACATGAAGCTTGGCAGCCTCCCCTGGACTGGATGGAGCGGCGCTACGGTATCATGTTCGAGGTGACCGGCTCTCTTCTTCCGACGCCTCAGCCCAAAGCCACGATCGACGGTGTTCGTCGGCTGATCGAGGCGATAAGCGACTGGCCGC
The DNA here is from genome assembly GCA_965204405.1 of Geminicoccaceae bacterium. GTDB lineage: Bacteria > Pseudomonadota > Alphaproteobacteria > Geminicoccales > Geminicoccaceae > JANQPX01. Next base: position 533,955 of record CBDBEN010000003.1, on the reverse strand, counting down.
TGGTCGGCCTGCATGGAGCGACGACCGGGCTGGGTTCGGTGGTGCTGGCACTTGCCCTCTGGCACGGTGAAATCGATGCAACCTCCGCCGCTGATGCCAGCCTGTTGGACGAACTGTTCGAGATTGAACAGTGGGGCCAGGAGCGGGACGCCAGCCGGCGACATGAAGCTCTGCGCCGGGATGTCGAGGGCATGGCCACATATCTGCGCCACTTGCCGCCCAATGATCATACCCCTAACCGAACCACGTGACGCGGGACCCGCATGGCAGCTTCCTCCTCCAAGACCGTGATTTATGCAGCCCTGATCGGCAACGGGCTGATCGCCATCACCAAATTCATTGCCGCTGCCATTACCGGCAGTGCCGCGATGCTGTCCGAAGCCGTGCATTCGGTGGTCGATACCGGCAATCAGGGACTTCTGCTATATGGTATCAAGCGGTCCGGCCGCCCGGCGGACGATGCACATCCCTTCGGCTACGGGATGGAACTCTATTTCTGGGCGTTCGTCGTGGCGATCCTCATTTTCGCCGGTGGTGCCGGCATATCGATCTATCACGGCGTCGAGAAAATCCTGCATCCCGAGCCGCTCGAGAGCGTCTATGTCAACTACATTGTTCTTGTCCTCGCGATGGTATTCGAAGGTGTTGCCTGGTGGTTCGCCTTCCGTGCCTTTCGGGAAGCCAAGGGCAAGCTCGGCTATTTCGAAGCCGTGAGGCGGAGCAAGGATCCCGCTCTTTTCACCGTGCTGTTCGAAGACAGTGCGGCGATGCTCGGTCTTGTCGTGGCGCTGATCGGCATCGCCTTGGGGCAATGGCTGAACATGCCGGTTCTGGACGGCGTTGCCTCGGTGCTGATCGGCGTGATTCTAGCCGTCACAGCGGGTCTGCTGGCTTATGAAGCCAAGGGGCTTCTGATCGGCGAGGGCGTTGAGCCTGAGGTGCGGCGGGGCATCCTTCAGATCTTGGAGGAGCAGAGCGGCATCATCAGGGTGAACGAATTGCGCAGCATGCATCTCGGACCTGAGGAGGTCTTGTTGACCATCAGCGTGGACTTCGCTGGCGGTTTGAGCGCCGATCAGGTCGAGGCCACCATTTCGATGATGGAGCGGGGCATCAAGGCGCGCTATCCCGACGTGAAGCGGCTGTTCATCGAAGCGCAGAATTGGCGTGCCCATCAGGCCGACCGCGTTGCTTCGGCCAAGGTTGAGCCTGACGCAATCGGCGACAGCGCATTCCTTGATGGCACGGCACCGAGACCTCCGATCGAGGAAACATGATCGACCTGGCGCCGCCTTCTTGGACCAACGATACGGAGAGGCTTTGGCTTCGTCCGCTTGAAGAGGCGGATGCGGCCCATTTCGAAAATTTGTTCAAGGATGATTGGGAAGCCGTCAAGCAAACCGGGCGGATGCCGTTCCCCACAACCACGGCGGCCATGCGTGTTTGGATACAAAAACATACCGGTCCTGGCGGCCATGTTTTTTTCCTTCGCCGCAAGACCGATCATGATCCGATCGGTGCTATCGGTTTTGGTGGAAAGGGGCCGATTGCCGAACTCGGCTATGCGCTCGGACGGCCTTATTGGGGCCAGGGCTATGCGACCGAGGCTGTGCTGGCGATGATTGACATCGCCGGGGGCTTAGGCCTTGCTGGGCTTCAGGCCTATAGTTTTGTTGAAAATCCGGCATCTGCTAAGGTTCTGGAAAAGGCGGGATTTGTCGATACAGGGGTGATCATTCGGGAATATCCGAAACGGGGCGGCATGCGCCGGGTTCATCACTTCAAGCGGATGCTCTGATACCAGGCGGCCAATGCCGCACAAAGGGTGCTTTGGAATAGCAGGATAGTACAGAGGAATGGTTTCGATGGACTACAGGAAGCTCGGCAGAAGCGGCATCAAAGTGTCGCCCCTTTGCCTCGGCACCATGATGTTCGGCGGACAGACCAGCGAGCCCGTGTCGACCCGTATCATCGGCAAGGCAAAAGACCAGGGACTGAACTTCATCGACACCGCCGATGTCTACAACGAAGGCCGTTCGGAAGAGGTGGTCGGGCGTGCGATTCGTGCCGATCGCGACCACTGGATTCTCGCAACCAAGATGTGCAACGCGATGGGCCCCGACCCGAACCAGAATGGCTTGTCTCGGCGCTGGATGTTCCAGGCTACCGATCAGTCACTGACCCGATTGGGCACGGACTGGATCGACATCATGTACCTTCATAAGGAAGATCACGATACACCGCTCGAAGAGACGGTCGGTGCCATGGTCGACCTGATCCAGACCGGCAAGATCCGCTATTTCGGCCTTTCCAACTACCGTTCCTGGCGTGTTGCGGTGATCTGTGATCTTTGCGACCGCCTGGGCATCGATCGGCCGATCGTCAGCCAGCCCTATTACAACGCCATGAACCGCATGCCCGAGGTGGAGCATTTGCCGGCCTGCGAGTTCTTCGGCCTAGGTGTGGTGCCCTACAGCCCTCTGGCTCGGGGGGTGCTGACCGGAAAGTACCCGCCCGGCACCGAGGCTTCCGAAGGCACCCGCGCGGCGCGCGAGGACACCCGCATGATGCAGACCGAATGGCGGGAAGAATCGTTGGTTATTGCCCAGACGATCAAAACCCATGCCGAATCTCGCGGCATCACGGCTGGGCAATTTGCCGTCGCCTGGGTCCTGAACAATCGGATCGTCACCGCTCCGATCGCCGGACCGCGTACTGAAGAGCAGTTTGACGACTATATGGGCGCGCTTGCCTATCAGTTCACGGTCGATGATGAGGCGCTGATCGACAGCCTTATCGCGACCGGTCATCCCTCGACACCGGGCTACAACGACCCCGCCTATCCGATTGAAGGCCGCCCGACTTGGACGGCATCTTGAGGCGGTTCGAGAGGCGGGCTTTTTTCGTTGTGGACGAACCGGCGGAAGATCTTAGTTGACCAAAGCACAGTCTCTCGACCCTGCCCCTGGCAATCTCAATAATGAACCGGCTCCGCCGGCGGTCATTCGGGCTGAGGGCCTCAAGAAGAACTATGGCGATTTTCAGGCGGTTCGTGGGATCGACCTTGCGGTTTTGAAAGGGCGCTGCGTTGGTTTGCTCGGGCCGAACGGGGCCGGCAAGACGACTACCATGCGCATGATCATGGGGCTGACCGCCGTCAGTGGCGGGGAACTCAACGTGTTCGGCAGGCCTGCGGACCGTATCAGCCGCGCTGAGCGCGCAAGAATCGGGCTGGTCCCGCAAGAAGACAATCTCGATCCCGACCTCTCGGTCCGGCAAAATCTTGAAGTCTATGGCCACTATTTCAAGCTTCCGTCCCGGATCATTGCAGAGCGTGTGCCGGCACTTCTCGCCTTCATGGAGCTCAGCGAAAAAATCGATCACAGCGTGATGCAGCTCTCCGGCGGCATGAAACGGCGTTTGGTGATTGCCCGTGCGCTGATGAGCGATCCCGATCTGGTCATTCTGGACGAGCCGACCACAGGGCTTGATCCCCAAGCTCGCGTCCTGATCTGGAAGCAGCTTCAAGCCTTGAAGCGCCAGGGTAAGACCTTGCTATTGACCACCCACTATATGGATGAGGCCGAGCGGCTCTCGGACCATATCGTGATCATCGACGGCGGCGAGATCCTGGCTGAGGATTCGCCCGGCGAATTGATCAGGCAGCATGTTTGCGGCCATGTGTTCGATGTGCAAAAGCCTGTGGGCGAGATGCTCGCTAATGGTCAGTTCGACTGCGAGGATATCGGCGATTCCGTGCTGTTCTACGTCGAGAACGCGGCCGAGCTGCAAGCGAAACTCCAGGGCGATACCATCTATTTGCACAGACCTGCCAATCTAGAAGACGTTTTTCTCCGCCTCACCGGCCGCAAGCTCAGGGAAAACTGATGCAGCGCATTTTCGAACTGCTGCCCTATAGCTTCGCCGTCTGGTGGCGTCATTTTCTGGTGTGGCGGCGCATGGTCTGGTCGTCGCTGACCATGCAGATGGTCAATCCTGTTCTCTATCTCTTCGCTTTCGGCTTCGGTCTCGGTGCCGTGATCAGCGATATGGGCGGGCTTAGCTATCTCGCCTTCGTGGTGCCCGGCATGATGGCCTATTCCGCGATGTTCACCGCAAGCTTCGAAGCTACCATCTCGGCCTACTCAAGACTCACCATGCAGCAGACTTGGGGGGCTATTCTGGCAACCCCGGTGACCTTGCTGGAGCTCCTTCTCGGTGAGGCCGGCTGGGCGATTGCCAAAGGGCTGTTTTCCGCATTCGGTGTGCTGGTGGTCGGTTATATTTGGGGGGGCGTCGGCTCGCTTCCGGGTGCCCTTTTGAGCTTTCTTGTTTTGGCGCTTGCCTGCTTCACCTACGCCGCCTGCGGTCTAGCTGCGACGGCCTATGCCAAGCATTGGGAGTTTGTCAGCTATTTCATGACTTTCTGGGTGACACCAAACTTCATTTTCTCCGGCGTCTTTTTCTCGATCGATCGTTTCCCTGACTATATCGAGGCGCTGAGCTGGATCCTGCCGACCACCCACGTCATCGGGATCATCCGCCCGCTCACGGCGGGACAAGCTCTTGATCCCCTGACGACCGCGCTCCACCTTGCCTTTTTAGTCCTGCTGGGCGGCCTGATGTTTTTCCTGGCCCACCGAAAATTGCAGGAGCGTTTGTTCGACTAGGGGAATTCGAGCCATGGGTGCATCATTGGTACTCGCCTCGCCGCAATATCTGGCGGATTACATAGAAGCGTTGCGTGAAGGATTTCGACGGGGTGATAATCCTGCGAAGACACCATCGGAAATCGACGAAATTGAGGCCGACAGGAAGGCTTTTTTCGACGAGCTTACGAGGAAAACCGGCAATATCGTCTTGCCGGATGGTGACATCATTCCTCGTGTCCCGAGCGATGTCTTCTGGCTGGTGGATGGTAAGACATTCATCGGCGAGGCCAGCGTACGTTACCAGCTGAATGACTGGCTCATTAAGATCGGTGGCCACACCGGTTACGGCATTCGTCCCAAGTTTCAGCGGCAGGGCTATGGCAAGTTGATCTTGAAACTTGCTCTTGAGAAGCTGCGTGAACACGGCATCGAACGCGCTCTGGTAACCTGTTACGATCACAATGTGGGTTCCGCGAAAGTGATCGAGAGCAATAGCGGCATTCTCGAAAATCTGATCGACGATCCACGCGATGGCGGCAAGTCCAGACGCTACTGGATTGACCTCTGACCGGTGCCGCCGAATTGCCTGAGGCTATTCGGCATATGGGCCCCACCCTCCCGCAGGAAGAGGGGCGAGGTTCGGATTCCCATTATCTCATGGACCAAAGTCAGTTCTAGAGCCTTTCCTGGTCAGGTTTACGCATAGCCGGCATGCTTGAAGTAGTTTGCACACTCGGTTTTGGAGAAGGCGTCGAGCGCTTTGCCGATCTGTTTCTGCAGGCCTTTGATGGTGCGCTCTCCGGCGCTTCGGATCAGGGTTTTGAGTTTTGCGAACGCGTTTTCGATCGGATTGAGATCCGGTGAGTAGGGCGGCAGATAGCAGAGCTGGGTGCCGGCTCTCTCGAGAATGTGGCGGACGCCGGCCACCTTGTGGGCAGGCAAATTGTCCATGACCACGATATCACCGTGTTTCAGCGTCGGCGCCAGGCAGTGCCGAAGATAGGTGAGGAACGCCGCGCCATCCATAGGACCATCGATTACCCAAGGCGCATCAATCCGATCGACCCGCAGCGCAGCGATGAAGGTGAGCGTTTTCCAGTGTCCATGAGGAACCGGGCTGACCAGCCGCTCGCCGATCGGACAGCGACCATAAAGCCTCGTCATCTTCGTGGTGAAGCCGGTTTCATCGAGAAACACCAGCTGATCCGGGTCGATCCACGGCTGAACGCGTCGCCAGGCCTCACGCCGTCTCCTGACGTCCGGACGATTCTGTTCCGCGGCGTGCGCGGTCTTTTTTTAAACGGATGCGGTTGCGCCACAAAAAGGTGTGAAGGCAGCTCTTGCTGACATGGATGCCGTCTGCCGCCAAGCGTTCGCCAATCTGCTTGAGCGTCAGATCCGGTTCGTCGGCCACCAGCCGCAGAAGACGATCTTTGTGCGGCAAAAGCTTGGCCGGCGGATGACCATGCATCGGCTTCGCCTCGACGCTGCCGGTCTCGCGCTTGCGCTGCACCCATTTGACCGCCGTCGAGGCACTCACCTGAAGCCGACGGGCTGCGGCTCGGGCCGAGCTGCCCGCTTCGACAGCATCGATCAGGCGTTCGCGTAAATCTAACGAGTAAGCTCGCGGCATGATCCCTCCCAACTCTGTTTGCTGGAAGAGAAACACATCAGGCCTGAACGTAACATCTTGATAGACAGAGATGATTCAATCTGTCGCGGAAGTGCTCTAGGCCAGTTTCGTTAACGAAAGGTTAAGCTGGTGAGATCGAACGAGCTTCGCGATCGGGACACTCAAGAGCGGATCCCGATTACTTCGAACATAGTGCGCCGATAGGTTATCCATCATCACGATGTTGCCGGGTTTCGAGGTCGGCACCAATGCCTGTTCGATCCCGCCATTCAACCTATCAACCAACATACAGCATCAGAGTCTCCAATGAGTTGGCAGCCCCTCCCATGAACTCAACCCGTTAATCTTTTTGAGATCTTGCCCCTCGCCCCTCGCCTCGTTCTGCCATAGGGTGCGCTGCCTGAAGTGGCTGCGTTGATTTTTTGGGGAGGCGAGCAGAGTTCAATGTCGATACGTAAAACGCCGATCAAGCAGCTTTCCATCTCGGTCTTCGGCCTGTTGCTTTCGCTGGTCATGACATCATGTCTGTCTGCCCATGATACGCCTGAGCTGTCGATGACGCCGACGGTGTTTACGGTCGGCGATCGTTCGATCGAGGGCGATCGGGGAACGCTACTGGTTCAGGAAAACCGCGAACGCGCCGACAGCTCGATGATCGAGATTGCCTTTGTCCGGTTGCGACATCCCAACGGAACGAATGCTGCTCCGATCGTCTATCTGCCGGGCGGTCCGGGACAGCCGGTGCTCGAAGGGATCGATCATTTTGTCACGGCTTATCAAGCCTATCTCGATATCGGCGGTGATGGCGACATGCTTCTGGTGGAGCAGCGTGGCGTGGGAGCGTCCCGGCCTCGCCTGGACTGTCCGGGCCTGCTTTCTCGTCCGACAAATAGTCCCTTGTCTGCGTCCATCATGGGATCGACTCATATTCGCTACATCGAGGCATGCGTTGATCATTGGAAGAAGCAGGGCGTCGACCTCGGCGGCTATCATGTCCTCAGCATGGCGGCCGACATCGATGAGCTCCGGGCCAGCCTTGGCTATCAACAGATAAAAATCATCGGTGAGAGCTTTGGTGCGCACCATGCCTTTGCCCTGATCCAGAACTACGGTGAGCACATCGAGCGCGCAGCGCTGTCCGCCGTGATCGGCCCCGACGACATGTTCGAGCAGCCGTTGACGGTCGAGCAGCAGCTGGCGAAACTTGAGCGGTCGTCCCAGGACAAGACCGGCCCCAGCAATGAGGCTCACGCTCTTCCAGCCCTGATTTCAACGGTCCTGCATGACCTTGACGAGCATCCCATCGAGGTCCGCGTGCCCACCGATGATGGCGAACTTCCCCTCGAAATCGGCCGCTACGACCTCGCTCTCGCCACCGTCACGCTGTCCCGGCAAACAGCATTCCTCAGGCAATTGCCCAAGCTCTATCAGGAAGTTTCTCGAGGTGAGCTATCCTGGCTTGCGCGCTGGTCCGCCAATATTCGCCGTGGGCATCAGACCAATCTGGCCAGCCTGGCGATTACCTGTGCCTCGGGCGCTTCGGACCAGCGCCGGGCGGCCATTGCAACCCAGGCTGCCGAAAGCCCGCTGGGCGACGCGGTCGATCTGCTTGGCGCCGATGCCTGCACGCCGTTGGCTGGTCTGGCGCATGGCGATCGGTTTCAAGGACCGGTTCGCGGGGACATGCCCGTTCTCATGATCAGCGGCGCCCTTGACCCGCGCGCGCCGCCCGCAAATGCAGAAGCGCTACTTCGCGACCTGCCGGAAGCGCTGCATGTGGTATTCCCCGACGTTTCCCATGATTTCGGCCCAGCCCGCAATGTGCAGCTTGGCCTTGCCTACCATTTCCTGGCCCATGGCGACATCATGCCCGGCTTCACGGCGGCAGCGCGCAGACGCTAAGGGCATTGGCTTGAAGCCTGCTGGAGTTCAAGGTTTCACCTGATCGTAAGGCTGATCGAAGATGAGAAATATTTAAGGCTATGCTGACTTGAAGACATAGAGAGAACACCTTTAGAATGCTTGGTCAATATTCTGAGGTGACATGGTAGGAATTGCGGTTGCTGCCTATGGTCACAAATTGGGGAGGGGAACATGATTGATAGTCACTTAGGGCCAACTGGCCAGAGGTCGAGGGTAAGGCAGCTTTGCTTCGGTGCTTTCGGACTGGCCCTGACGGTATCTGCCCTGCTTCCCGGCGGTGCTTGGGCACAGGGACAGGTTAAACTCTTGACCGAAGTTCATTTCGATCCCGGCAGTGCCGAAGTGACGATCGGCGGCATGAAAAAAATCGATTCGATTATCGGAAAACTGCAGAAACAGGGCCTGCGCGAGGTTCGCTTGATCGGTTTCACCGACTCAACTGGTGACGAAAACATCAATCAAAAGCTTGCTTTGAAGCGTGCCAAGAACGTGGCCATGGTCCTTTCCGAACGAGGCATCGTGCTGCCGGTGGTCATTGAGGGCAAGGGAGAGAAAGGGACACCCTACAAGACGCCCGACAACGTCTCGGAGCCCCTTAATCGATGCGTGGGCATTCTTGCGGTAGGGGGCTGAAGAGTGCCCCTTCGAGAGACCGAAGTGATTAGTCTTTGGAGCCGGTACGGGACGGGCCAGCCTGTAATGCTGGTCTTTCCCAACGGTTTCGAACACATATACGTTGCGGCAATGCCCAAGACATCATCCCAGGCATTCGCCGCCGTCGACCACTAGCGCCTGGCCGGTCATGAAGGACGAGCGGTCGGAGGCTAGAAACAGCAGGGCTTCGGCGATCTCGTCGGTGCTGGCCCAGCGGCCCATCGGGATTTGCTCGCTGACGTAGCGCTCCAGCGCATCGCGGCCGCCCATCTGCTTCATGAACGGACTGTTGAAGGGAGTATCCACCCATCCGGGGCAAAGGGCGTTGATGCGGATATTGTGCTTGGCATAGTCCAGCGCCATCTGCCGGGTCATGGCGACGACGGCATGTTTGGAGGTCGCATAGGCGATCATCTCCCGGTCATACAGCACGCCCGAATTCGATGAGGTGATGACGATCGCGCCGCCGCCTTGACGTTTCATCTGCGGCACGGCGAGGCGGGCAGCCATGAAATGGGCGCGGACATTCACCTGCCAAGAGGCGTCCATGCCGGCGGGGTCGACCTGCTCGAGCGTACCTTCAACCTGAATGCCGGCATGGGAATGGAGGATGTCCAGACGACCGAAATCGGTGACTGTGCCGGTGATAAGCGCGTTCAGGTCCTCATCACCGCGCACATCTGCAGCGACCGCTTTGGCTGTGCCGCCGGATGCCACAATTCGCTTGGCGGTCTCATTAGCGGCTGGGCCGTCCTGATCCGAGGCGATGACGAGGGCGCCGTGTCTTGCCAGGATTTCAGCCCCCGCCCGTCCAATGCCAGAGCCTGCCCCGGTGATCACCGCCACACGCCCCTCCAGAATTTGCGGCGTGCCCGACGTCTCGGGCTGTGCTTGGCTCATGTCGGTTCTCCCCGGACTTTACGGCGTCCTCTGCTCTGCAGCAGAAATTGAGCGATGATCAGCAGGATCAGCGAGGTTGCCAGTACCAGCGTGCCGATCGCATTGATCTCCGGCGTAACCCCGCGGCGGATCGAGGAGAACACGTAGACCGGCAAGGTGGTCTCGGCTCCGGCGACGAAAAACGCGATGATGAAGTCGTCGAAACTGAAGGTGAAGCTCAGGAGGAACCCGGCAAGAACCGCCGGAAAGATCTGCGGCAGAGTGACTTGCCAGAACGTCCGCGCCGGCGTTGCGTAGAGATCCGCGGATGCCTCGATCAGGGCTCTGTCCATACCGGCGAGCCTGGAGCGCACGATGACGATCACCAGCGCCATGGTGAACAGGGTGTGGGCCGCGATCAGCGATCCATAGCCGAGGCTGAGCCTGGGCGCCTGGCCGAGACCGGCAGGCCAGGCGGCTTCGATCAGCGGATTGGCGAGGTCGAATACGGTAACGAGCGCGATTAGTGTGGCGATACCGATGACGATGCCTGGCACCATGATGGCGATGTAGATCACGGCGTCATAGAACGCGCGCAGCCTGCCGCCGATGGATTGCAGGGCAAGGGCGGCCATTGTGCCGAACAGGCTGGCCAGGATCGCCGTGGTCAGCGCGACCGTCAGGCTGGTGGTCAGCGCATCCATGGCAAACGGGTTGGACAAGAGCTTGCCGTACCAGTGCGTCGAAAAACCCTCGAAGCTGCTGGCGTGGCGGCCTGCATTGAAGCTGAACAGAACGATGATGCCGATCGGCACGTAGAGAAACATATAGACGACGATGGCATAGAGTCTCATGGCTGTCCTACAGAACCGACATGTCGTCGCGGCCGCCGGTGCTGCGCATCATCAGGCGCATATAAAGCGATACGGTGATAAGCATCACCATGACCAGCGTCGCGGCGACCGCCGAGCCGAAGGCCCAGTTGCGCGACTGCAGAAAGAGGTCCACCAGGGCGTTGCCGACGAAGAACACCTTGCCGCCGCCAAGGAGGGCCGGAATTAAAAATTCGCCCATGAGGAGGATGAACACCAGCATGCTGCCGGTGGCGATGCCGGGGAGAGACAGGGGCAGCGTGACTTGAAGAAAGCTTCGCCATGGCGGCGCGCCGAGATCCGCAGAGGCTTCGAGCAGTCTCTTGTCTAGCTTTTCCAGGCTGACATAGATCGGAAAGACCATGAGCGGCAGATAGCCGTATACGATGCCGATGATCACGGCAAACGGCGTGTTGATCAGCCGAACGCCGTCGATGCCGACCATCTCCAGCAGGTTGGGAATGCCCCGGCCGCCGAGAATGAAGATCCAGGCATAGGTACGGATCAGGATGCTGGTCCAGAACGGCACGATCACCATGACCAGGAGTATGGTCCGCCATTTGGGATCGACCTTCACCGCGAGAAAATAAGCGAGCGGATAGGCCACCAGCAGGGCAGCTAGCGTGCCGGCCGGTGCCAGCAGCATGGTATTCTTGAAGGCCGTGAAGCGCGCCGGCAGATTGGCATATTGCTCCAGCGTGAGGGCCGGCACGTAGCCACCAGCCGCCCCCCGCTCGCCGAAGCTGAAGATGAACACCACCATCAGGGGGAGAACGAGCATTGTCGCAAACCAGGCCGTCGCCGGCGCCAAAAGGAGCCGTCGGGTCAGATTGGCCTGCATCGACACCCTCGCCCTCCCCGCTGATCAGGCAGACTTGAACCGCGCCAGGAGTTCGGCCCGGTTAGGATCGGTCAGGGTCGCTGCAGCGCCGAATTCGAGCGCGCTGAGAAGTTCCTGTGCCGGATAGAGAATGGGATCGTCCAGAAGCTCCTTGGGCAGCAGATCATTGGTGCGGCTGTCCGCCACCGGGTAGCCATGTGCCTGAACTTCCTTGGCGTTGACCGCCGGGTCGAGCAGGAAGTCGATCAGCGCATAAGCGGCGTCGCGATGGGGTGCGCCTTTCGGTACGGCGTAATAATCGGACCAGATTTCCCCGCCCTCCGTGCCGAGCACATAGGCCATCTCCGGCATGTCGGTATTGAGCTGTTTGCCGTCGCCGGTCCAGCACATGGACATCCAGGCGTCACCGTTTCTGAGCGAGGGCTGGTAGTCGCTGTTGATCGCGAAGAGATGAGGCTTGACCTCAAGCAGCAGCTTCTCCGCATCGGCAAGCTCGTTCTCATCGACCGAATTGAACGAATAGCCGAAATATTTCAGCGCATTACCGATAGTGGTAAGCTGATAGTCATGGACCATCGTGCGCCCTGAAAAGTCGGTTTTGGTAATGTCCCAGAATTCCTTCCAGGTGGTCAGCGCCTTCCCGCCGGTGTGATCGGTATTGACCACATAGCCTGTCGTTCCCCAGTTTTTCGGCACCGCATAGACCGTGCCGTCGACGGTCCCGGCATCGGAGAAGCGCGGATCGAAGGCATCGGCCTGATAGTTCGGCAAGCTTGCCAGATCGAGCGGCTCGATCAGACCGGCTTCGACATAGGTGGTGATGGTATAGTTGGTCGGCACGAATACGTCCCAGCCGCTGCCGCCGGCCTGCAGTTTCGCCAGCATCTCCTCGTTCGATCCGAACACGTTGACCTGCACGCTGGCGCCGGTCTGCTCGGTGAAGGTATCGAAGTTGGCCTGGTCGTGATAGTTCGGCCAAGTGGCGAGCACGACGCGGTCACCGATATCGCCGGCAAACGCTTTTCGCGGACCGAGAAAGCTCGGCATGGCTGCCCCCATGACCGCGGCGGCCGTCCCGAGACCGGTCACGCCGAGAAAGTGCCGTCTGCTGATCGAGCCACGCCGGTAGCGCATCAATTCCTCGATGAACTTTTTCCTGCTGATGGGCGTACTGGACTCCGACATGTTCTTCTCCTTTCCTGGGCAATCACGCCCGGTTGCAACGCCGTCCACACTAAACTTGGTTCAAGACAAGAGCGCTTTCCCTGCTGACGGCAACATGGACCGTTTCGCCAACCTCGAGTGGCGGTTCACTGATCTCGTTCTGTCGCGGGGTCAGCGCCAGAAAGTCGCCGAGCGCCTCGTCGCGCAGCAAATATTCGGTGTGCTCCCCGAGAAAGATCCGGTTCATCACGAGCGCGTCGGCGCTAAGCCCCTGGTTCCCGTCCAGCCGGGAAGGATCGCGGACGATGACCATCTGTTCGGGACGCACGCTTACGTTGACCCGTTCACCCTCGGACAGACCCTCCGGATTGTTGGCAGAGCTGGATATCATCGTTCTGCCGCAATCCAGATCAATGTCGATCTGGCTGGTCTGAACCCTGGCGACCCGACCGTCGAAGAAGTTCGATTTACCGACGAAATCGGCGACATAGCGATTGACCGGCCGGTCGTAGAGCTCCCGCGGACCGCCCACCTGAACGATCTTCCCCTCGCGCATGATGCAGACGCGGTCGCTCATCGACAGCGCTTCTTCCTGATCATGGGTGACAAGAATGAAGGTAATGCCGACATTGCGCTGCAGGGTCTGCAGTTCGATCTGCATATCCCGCCTGAGCTTGCGGTCAAGGGCGGCGAGCGGTTCGTCGAGCAGCAGGACCTTGGGCTTGTTGACCAGGGCTCGGGCAAGGGCGACGCGCTGCTGCTGACCTCCCGACATCTCCCAAATCCGGCGGCTCTGATATCCGCCCAGCTGCACCAGCTCGAGCATCTCGTCGACTGCTCGCTCTATGTCCGGCTTGGATGATCTCGGCGCACGTTGCCGGAGGCCGTAAGCGACGTTGTCGGCGACATTCAGATGGGGGAACAAGGCATAATGCTGGAAAACCATATTCACCGGCCGCCGATAGGCGGGCAGGTCGTTGACGCTCTGCCCTTCCAAAAAGACATTGCCGCTGCTTGGCGGCTCGAACCCCGCAATCATGCGCAGCGACGTCGTCTTGCCGCAGCCGGAAGGGCCGAGAAAAGACAGAAACTCACCCGATCCCACCTCGAGGCTCATATCGTCGACCGCCACGACCTCGCCATAGCTCTTGGTGACATGGCGAAACTCAATCACCGGATCGGTCGCCTCCCTAAGGCCCAAGCCCTCTACCCTCCAATTTATGAAAGCTCAAAGGTTTTCGTTCGTTCGTGATATAGCCCTTCGTTGGCGGTTAGATTAGCCAGACAGTGGTTTCGATGTATATAGACCGCATAGCATATCCCAATTGTGATAGAGACAGCGGAGGCTGCAGCATTGAAGGAGGATTGGAACCGAACGGTCGCCGACGGCATTCTTGCCCTGGGCTCGCCGCCATTTGCCGAATGTTTGGTGAATGCCGTCCGCTGCATAGCGGCCTTCGACTATTCGGTGATGTTCGCCTATAGCGGAGATGCACGGCCGATCGACCTCTATGACGACTTTCCCGCCAATAAGCGGCGGATTTTCGTCACCGATTATCAGGAAGGTCCCTATCTCCTGGATCCTTTTTTTCTGGCCTGTGCCGACCCGGTCGCCGATGGTCTCTATCGATTGAAGGATCTTGCCCCGGACCGGTTCTATCAAAGCGAGTATTTCCGCTCCTACTATGTCCAGACCGGTTTGTCCGAAGAGATCGGCTATTTCATTCGTCTCCCCGGGGACATCATGGCGGTCATCTCACTCATGCGTGCCGATCACTCGCCTCCCTTCAGTGTCCGCGAATTTCGCGAGCTGCAATCCTGCGAGCCCATCGTGCGCGCGCTCGCTCTTCGCCAATGGCCGGAACTCCACCGGCGGTTTTCCGACGAAACCCTGGAAGATGGCCAGTCCGGGATCCAGCGCCACATCGAATATGCCTTCCGCACTTTCGGCAAAAGCGTGCTGACCATGCGCGAGCGTGAGGTCGTTGAATTCGTGCTGAAGGGGTATTCTTCCGATGCAATCGGCAAAATTCTGGAAATCTCGCCGGGCACGGTGCGCATTCACCGCAAGAACATCTACGCCAAATTGGGCATAAATTCACAAGGCGAGCTGTTTTCGCAGTTCATCCAGGCACTCACTGGTGACTCACGCTGCGGCTGATGGCAAAGCGCCCAAATAGCCTTCATCTCGCGAAAACAGCTGCCGGTTTCCAAAGGCCGGTGCACAGGACGGTCAGAGCGTGCGACCTCACTGGCTTAACCTTTGGTTAATCCAACCGATGCAGAGCCGATGTTGGTCCATGAGACCTTGGGAATCAGAGCCTCGCCCTCTCTTCCCGGCGGGCGGGCGGATTCCCAGGATCTCATGGACCAGGAAAGCCACCCTGACGTTCAATCATGAAGAAATGATGAAGTGCAATTGTTCCGATGGCAGAGCCAGGGGCGGATCATCGAACGAACGTCGCGATCGGGACACTTCTTGCAGATGCGGCTTGCCGCGTCACATGCAATTAAAAGTAATCTGAGGTTTAAAATGTTTCGAGATATATATCATTGATATTGTTGGCGGCTTATTGCCCCATAATGCATGCCTACATAGCCTCTATTTCACGTAGACCCATAATTAGTGCAGCTGTAGCTGCCGCTTAGCGATAAACCAGCAAAGTTGGCGATTCCGCCTGCACCCAGCAAGACGGAGGCTCCTTCAAGATTCTTGTGGATGGCATGATCTTAAGTGTTTGATCTACCGCCTATGCTATTGCAAGCTGGATACGTTGACTATTTTTCATCGGCAACTTCGAATCAATTCGTTGACACGATCAAAAGCTGCTCAATAATCTCGCTTCTTCGGTCGGCTATGGATTCAGCTATTTAGCCTTGCGCGTTTGGGCTTTCTCCACGCTACTCGCACTTTATTGCCGGAAAACCTAGAAAATTAAAACGCGACCGCGCATGTCGCCTGTTCTGATGGGGATTCGCTTTGCTCTCGAACAACACTGCACCGTTGAATGCTCTTGTGATGACCCATGACGCCAAAGATCTTGGCGGCGTCGGCAACTACATCAAGATCATGAAACAGCGCCTACGGCCAGGAACGAATGTTCATCGGTTTATCAATGGCCCTCGCCACGGTGAAACCGGAAAGCTTGGCAAGCTGACACGCATGATCCTCGACTATGCTCGATTCCTCATCCTGATAATGCGCCGGCGCTTCGATGTCGTGCATTTCAACCCCGAGATGGATCTGCGTTCGTTCCCGCGCGAAAGCCTGTTCATGTTCGTACTGATCTTGATAGGACGTCCGTTCGTGGTCTTCCATCATGGCTGGAACTGGAAAGAGTTTGAGATCATCACCAAGTCACCATTCCGACGCCGTTGGCTGTTTTTCGTCTTGCGCAAGGCCAGCGGTGTGATCGTGCTGTCCAAGGCATTCCAAGATGCTCTGGTCAAGCAGGGTGTAGACCGTGATCGCATCGAGATCGTGACCACGATGTTTGACGGGCGGGTCCTGAAGGCGCCTGCTGACAACAAGCCCAACATGGAACAGCCCAAGCTTTTGTTCATGTCGCGCTTTGTCAAAGAGAAGGGCGTTTACGAACTGGTCGAAGCAGTGTCCCTGCTGAAAGATGAATTCCCAGCGCTGAAACTCGTCATGGGTGGAGACGGTCCGGAAATGGATGGCCTGAAGGCCCGCGTCAAAGAACTGGGAATTACTGATCAGGTGCTCTTTCCAGGTTATGTCCGGGGGGACAACAAGGCTCGGCTATTTGCGGAGGCCACCATCTTCATGCTGCCCAGCTTTTTCTGGGAAGGTCTGCCCACTGCTGCGATCGAGGCCATGGGCATGGGCTTGCCGGTCATCGCAAGTCGGGTTGGCGGCCTGCCTGAAGTCATGGACGATCCGGATAACGGCCTCTTTCTTGGCAAGATAACAGCTGAGGAGGTCGCGGACAAAGCCCGCTTCATGCTTCGTGATCCCGCCTATATGGAAGCCACGTCAAAACGCAACCAGGACAGAGCCTGGGCCAATTATGAATCCGCCGTTGTCAGCCGGAAGGTCGAAGCTGTCTATCGATCGGCTTGCAACCCCAACGGCCCCCTCACAACCGAGCAGGCGGCATGACACCTCTGGTCAGTATCGTTATTCCAACCTTCAATCGAACTGACACGATTAGTCGAGCCGTCGAAAGCTGCCTTGATCAGACTTACAAAGAATTCGAGGTTTTGATCGTCGATGACGCCTCGACTGACGGCTTCGAAGAGACGCATCGATCGCTGTTTTCGGATCGCCGGATAAGGGTGATCAAGCATGGCCGGAATCAAGGCGTCTCTGCATCGCGCAATACCGGCGTTCAAAACGCTAGGGGAGATTTTGTTGCATTCCTGGACTCGGATGATTCCTGGCACCCGACGAAACTCGAAAAACAAGTCAGGTACATTCAGGCTCATGCAAATGCTCGGCTGCTATGCGGCGCATTGACGGAAGTTGTCACCATCCAATCACCAACGAACATAACGCCGTATTTGCACAAGCCTCGGAAACATTATTTCGCCGATTTCCTGTTCGTCTATAAAGCTCGCCGACGCCTTCGGCCGGTCGCCGATCGTCGGGCCGCGCATTCCAAAGGGCTCATGATCCATGTCAGCTCGATCATCCTGCCAACCGCTTTGGCCCTTCAAGTGCCATTTCGAACGGTGCTGAATCAATATGAAGACTTTGCCTTTCTGATCGACGTCGAGCGCAAAGGTATAGAAGTCAACCTTGTCGAAGAGCCTCTCGTGATCCATCACGATGACCCGCGTCCGGGACGCTTGGGCAGCAAAGATGATGTCGATCGAGGGCAAAGATTCATAACCGAAATGGGCGACTTTCTGTCCCCTGATGCCCGTCTGGCCTTTGAAGTATCCCATCTCGGCCATCTATACGCGAAGGATCGCCCGCTACATGCGGCCCGGATGGTCCTGGATGCCTTTTTCCATAGGTTGATCAGCCCGCGCACCGTGGTCGGTGTTTTGTCCCGGAGCATGCTTGGTCAGGGTATGCATGAGGAATTACGTGATATCAAAAGATATCCGCGGCATCTAAAAAGTATCTTTCGCTAAACATTACGCCCGCACCTTAATCGACGAAAGCCTGGCCAAACCGCGTTCAAAATATGGCGTGCGATGTTCGGCTGATAATATTTATAATTCTTGATTTCACTAAGATATGATATTGTAAGAGATGCAGTAAAGACCAATGAAACTACAGACAGGATCGTCAAAAGAAGCCATAAGTTTTCAGGCATTTTTCTATCTCGACAAACATGCCTCATTCATCCCAGTCCGTATACCGCGACAAGGAATAACACGATCATTATAGCAGATGCGAATATTACAACTGGATCACGCACTGGCCGGTTCTTTCGTCTTGGCTTTGAATTGCTGTCCTTCTACCAAACCCGATTATCCAAATATAACAAGCCCGGAACATCAGCGCGGCCGGGCCGGTGCAAACGATAGCGTCGGCCAATCATGAGTTTCCCGAAGGAAGAAATTGTGTGGCTAAGTCGCTGATCTTTATATGCAGTAGATCGAACGAGAATGATAGCCGTTCGGAAGATGGAGACGCCGAAGTTCGAAGGAGTGGTGCCATTCTTCGTAAAATGCGAAGCGATGACAATAGCGGTGCTTGCGGTGCGCAAGTCATCAAGCTTATGAATGAGGAAACTTTGAATGAAGCAGCGGGCATGGATGAATAGCTGGTCGACGAAGCGTTGCCTGCGGACTATCCATCTTGTTGATTTTCGAAAGCTTGCTTGTCCATTCGCCAGGGCATGCGTCGAACAAAAATATTGGGATGATGAATAGTCATGAAGCGTAGAAGTCTATTTCAAAGCGGTTTTGGTGCTGCCCTGGTCTCGATGTTTGATATCGATCCGAGGACGGTAACGCTGGGGCGAGCCGCACTTGCCTCGGACAGTCGCGCAACTGCCCACTATGGCGGCAAATATGCCCCGTGGAACATCCCTGCACGCCAACTGCCGGTCGATTTAAACTCCGATCGGATCGTTCACAGATTCTATGAGATTGCTGGCGCCGGTCCCAATATCAACATCACAAAATGGTGCCCGGCATTCTATCGAATCGAAGATGCCACTCACGATGTTCTGTGCATAAGCAAACATCCATCATGGGGCAACATCCATAATACGCGGGTACCCTGGAATCCCGCATGGCGAAGTCCGGATGATACTGATGCCAAGGTGGTCGTCATCGGCGTGCATGGCCATTGCTATGAATTTTGGCAGACATCATTCGAAAACGGCATCCTAACGGTTGGCAGCGCCAATCTTATTCAATGGGGGGTCACCTCCGACCATCTCGACCAGCCGGCAGATGTCCGCGTGAAATCCAATGGCTATATTCCTGTCCGGGCATGTGGCCTTCCCTCCGTAGTTTGCACGATTTTGCCGGAAGAACTGGAGCGAGGCTTCATTTCTCACGCACTTGATTTGTCATGGAACCGCCCTGGCAAGGGACAGCATGTCGCTCCGGCACTAAAGGGGGCTGGAAATGTTGGCGGCGGCGCTGATCGTTTGCCGATGGGCTTGCGCTTGGTCTGGGATTTCACGGACGATGCTATAGATGCCTGGGTTAGAACTCTTGATCCCGACATCCGTAAAGGCATGCGGGCCATAGCCGTCGCCATGCGCGATTATGGAGCGATTGGCTGTGACGGCGGCGGCAGAAAAGACGGTTGCTCATTTCGATGCGTCCATGACTTGACCGTCGACTATCGTCGATTGGGCTTTAATTCAGCCAAGGCGCTTCGGGCTCTCGATGGGCTGTGGGAAGGCAGCAAAGCGGTTTGCAGGGTGATTGCCCCACCCGCATTCCCTAATGGTGACGTAACCCGAACGGCCCGTTATCCCGGTATCCGATACCCGGTTGATTTTTCGTAATCGATAGCGTTTCAAGCCGACAGCTTGGTGTCATGCTCCTCGATGTATCCGAAACGCTGAAGCATGGGGCCTTGGATATCTCTGACCAAGGTAGCATCGGCATCGTCTTTCGGTTGCTTACCATTGCTTCTCCTGGAGTTGGCGAATGGTATATCAGTGGCATTTCTGAGCCAATCTGGATCACAGTCCAAACCGAAGAATTCAGCCATCCTGGGCAGGCAAGTGCTTGGGCTTCTTAGCAGATCCTCATAGTGTATCGCCAAGATATTCTCGTCAGCGACATGCTCAAGGCCGGCATCAATGTGCTCAATTTCCTTGACCCAATTCTTGGCCGCCATCTCCATGGGGTTATACCCCTCGCTCACCCATTGACGCGGAGTCTTCAAGTCCCACCACCAGACTTTATGGTCATTCCACCACTCAACCTTTAACAGGGACTTGGCTACCGCACGGCCATCACGAATAATGTGTAGAAACTTGGCCGCCGGAAATATCTCAGCCATCTGAGGAATTCGGCGATTATTCGCTGTACGTTTCGTGATGAGCATCTGCGCCCCTTGGGCCGCCTGCATACGGGCAGCGACGTGTCTCATCTTGTTCTTTTCTTGTTCGGACACCTGCCAATCGGCACTTGGAAATTCCGGGATTCCGCAGCATGTGTAGACCGACTCGCCCTCAACCGGATTAGGCATCGCACGCAGCAGCAGACGCCTTTGAGGTGTATAGGCCGTTCCGCCTGATCCGAACCATGCCATCAGCTGCAGTTTGGGAAATGTCTTGTACAGCCTATTCAACGCACTGATAGACGGAAAGCTTGGCATCCTGGCAAGATAGTTTGATATCCATGCTGTGTCGGGATGCATGGACAGCAGTTTGTAAACAAGTGATGTTCCAGATCGCCCAGCTCCGATGATGAATCGAAGTTCAGACCCATCCTTTTGATCCAACATCTTATGCTGCCTTATCTTGAGTAGCGCGATGCCAGCGCCAAGCGTCCTCTATGACCTGATCAAGATCGGAATGGGTAGGTTTCCAACCAAATACCTCTTCTGCGCGATCTGGCGCCGCCACCAAAATAGACGGATCACCGGCCCGCCGTGGCGCATCGAGAAACGGCACCTTCAGACCGGTGACACGTTCGACAGCCGATATGATGTCAGCGACTGAATGACCAACGCCTGTCCCGAGATTCACCGCAAGGCTGGATTTTCGCTCAAGGAGATGGGAAACAGCCATTAGGTGGGCACGGGCCAGATCGACAACATGGACATAATCTCGAATAGCCGTGCCATCCTTGGTGGGATAATCCCGCCCGAAGACCGATACAGGTCCGCGGCGTCCACTCGCGGCATCCAGAACCAACGGTATAAGGTGGGTCTCTGGATCATGCTTCTCGCCAATCTCACCATCGGGATCGGCGCCGCAGGCATTGAAGTATCGAAGACGCACTGATCGCATTCCATAGGCCTGATCATAACTCTCGGCCATCATCTCGGCCGACAGCTTTGTTGCTCCGTAGGGGCTGGCCGGATTGACCGGAGCGCTCTCCAAAATCGGCACCTTGTCAGGGGTTCCGTAGATGGCGCATGTCGATGAAAAAACGAGCTTGTCACAGTTCCGGGAACGCATGGCCTCAAGGAGCACGCGCATGCCCGCAACATTGACGTCCCAATACCGTTCTGGGTGCGACACCGATTCGCCGACCAGTGAAGCTGCTGCGAAGTGCATGACCGCGTCTGGCTGATAATTCATCATTGCGGTCGTGAGGGCCTCGCCGTCCCTTATATCCCCTTCGACCAGTGGGCCCCATTTTACGGAATCTCGATGACCGCTCGAAAGGTTATCATAAACCACCGGATGATATCCGGCTGAGGCAAGGGTCTTGCAGCAATGCGAGCCTATATAGCCAGCACCACCAGTTACGAGAATCGTATCGGGCATGTTTCCTCTTATTTTTTAGTAGGTTAGGCCGACTTAGTTGAAGGGTTTTCCAAAGAACGCGAACATGAGGCAACGAGAAAATGCTGTTCGGAGCGCAACTCCATAACGTCGACACCGGCACGCGGTGCCAAATCATCAGGCAGATATACCCATATTCAGATCGATGCACCAGTGTTCCAAACTGGCATTCGTCTCTGAATCGACGAAGCCCTGGCTTAGGCCCCTAGTGATAAGACCGTTTGTAGGACTGTTTAATAACTCTTCCAGGTTAATTGTTATGAACAACCTTTTATAGAAGCGTTCATGTAAGCTGTTGTCGCTCAATAACGACTTGGGGAAAATTCGTCGGAGACATACCAGTAAAACGCGAACTCTTGGTATCCTCTTCTGCAATCCAGCCATCTTGGATTTGGGCTCTCAACACTGCTCTCCAACAGGCAAGGCCAGTAGCATCGCACGTTATCGCATCCGGCCTAAGCCGCCCACATCGATGATCTCAGATTTCTGCTTGCGCGACATTCGTGGCGATGGCTGTGAGGCCATTTGGACCGGAAAAGGTCAAAGATTTGAAGCTAACGCAGTGCTGCCGATGCTCACTTGCCGTGACCGTTTTCTGGCAGCGGGAAAGCCGAATGCAGTAGCCACCAGGCATCAAGTTGCGGGGGGGGGGCCTTTGAGGTTATCGAAAAACTCGGTCCTGGCATTCCGTTTTGGAAAGTCCTCTCCCGGAACCTCTACACCAAGATGTGTACAAAGGGGTTCCCAACCGTCTCCAAACTGGTGAATCAGTAGCCGGCTGTCGGGAACCGTTGCGATGACTTCATCAACGTGGTCCTTATAGACGTTGATTGCATGTTCACGGTCATCAGGCTTTCCGTCAAAAGTCTGTTCTGCAACCAGTAATCGGCCCAAAGTATTCGGATCGTCCGAGGTCTGGAGAACCTTCAGGATTGTGTTCTCGAAACTCGTCCACCAGCTTTCCGGCGAGCGCCAGGTTAGTAGGACACGGGCATCCGGGTAGACGTCGATCAATTCTCGCCAGTAGAATGCCGAAGGCCAATCTACACAAGAGGAATAACCGTCGAAAAGATTGTCCCAATTCGGGGAGGTACCGAGCGCAACGTCCAGCCAACGCTTTTTCTCATCCGGTTTCTCGATGACTTCAAGCATATGATGGGTCAAACCAAACCCTAGTGTATTCAGTGCCAAGCGCATCGAATCCGTGCCCGTGCGCCCAAACCCTGTGCCTATGACCTTGAGTGACACCGCATTCTCCGAGAATCTGATCGCTTTACTGGCTTAAGACTATCGGATCGTAAGGCGCTCTTGTCACTGTCGCTGCGATACCTTTTAGCTTCGAAAGCCGGATCTCGGCTTGTCGCTGATAGGGTCTTCACCCCTTGGAAGGGCTCATCAAGGTCCGTTTTCGCGCGGGCGGTTTGAATGATGGGGCAGCAAAGAAGC
Organism: Geminicoccaceae bacterium; assembly: GCA_965204405.1. Lineage (GTDB taxonomy): Bacteria > Pseudomonadota > Alphaproteobacteria > Geminicoccales > Geminicoccaceae > JANQPX01. The sequence goes on along the minus strand of CBDBEN010000003.1, from coordinate 510,988 downwards.
CTACCGCATCATCGGCCGGTGCAGTGCTTCGACTTGGAAAGCTGGACGCCGATCATGTCTGTCTAGGCGAAGGCCCTGAAACCACCTTATCGGCGGCCGTCGCCAATCCTTCGGCTCTCTCGCTGGCATGCTGTGGACCATTCGTTCGGATGCGGTACCAGCGTCCACACGGTCGGTAACAATCCTGGTCGATCGCGGCGCGCAGGAGAAGGCTCGGACGATTGCTGCCGAATTGCGAACGCGCGGGATCGAGCCGCGGCTTGCCTGCTTGCCGGATGATCTGCCGGACCCGGACGGCGGCAAAGCCAATGTCAACACGCTACTTGAAGCCCGCGGCCTCGACGCCGTGTGTGCGATGCTGGAAGCAGCGGGCCTGCCGAAAGAGTTGAACGAGCAATCCCTGAATCGGTTGGCGATGCTGCCGCCGATGGACTATGACCGCATTCGCACAAGCGAAGCCGAACGGCTTGGCGTTCGAGTCGGCACGCTCGATAGCGAAGTCGGCAAGCGCCGACCGGCAGACGTGGCGCAAACTGCCGGCCAAGGGCAACCGTTTGTCCTGAACGATCCCACGCCATGGCCAAATCCGGTCGATGGTGTCGACCTCTTGGATGCCCTGGTTGCCGCCTTCGAGCGTTATATCGCCTTGCCGCAGCACGCGGCGCAAGCCTTGGCGCTTTGGGTGCTGCACGCCTTTAGTCTGTCGGTGGCGACCTCCAATCCGCGGCTTGCGATCACCTCGCCACAAAAGTGCTGCGGCAGGACAACGCTGGTCGCCATCCTGAGCAAGCTTGTCCCGCGTCCGCTACCAGCGGCCAACATCACGCCCGCGGCAGTCTATCGGGCGACCGAGGCTTGCACGCCGACGCTTTTACTGGACGAAGCCGATACCTTCCTTGGCGACAACAAAGAGTTTCGGGGTGTACTCAATAGCGGCCATACGCGCTCCAGCGTATATATCATCCGAAGCGTTGGCGATGATCACGACCCTGACACGGTTGTATGTCTTGCCAATAAAATTCGGCAGGTTCAGCTGCTTCGTCTCTAGCTTGTGATGTTTTTGCAGCCAGCGCGGAAAGATACGTTACTGCGTTTTGGCAACTCGTCCGAATTTCCGCCCGCAAAGCGTGCAGTGGGATGCAATACCCTGCAGGGCCAAAACATCACTTATCATCCGTAGGGACACAGCAAATCGTCACTCAACGGGCACGTGTTCGTCTCCCGGATATGGAGTCCGGGCAACGACAATGTGAAGCAACTGGAGACAAATGCGTCGCATGGCCAAATTCTACATCATCCTCAAGGGCAGCGCCATGTAGGGTATCCATTATGCTGCATAGCCCGGAATGTTGATGTGGTTTGGTCAAGCCAATCAATTCATATGCCCGTTCGTCGTCACATACTAAATGGAAAAGGCAGTAAGCCATGCGGTGAATCCTGCGTTCTTCGTCGGTCATGGGCGGCACGTCAGCAAAAGCATCAAGATATACGATTGGCATCTAACAAATCGTGAAGCTGGCAAGCGAGAATCCCGGAGGTCAGGATGGACGGTTTCAGGATCCGCATGATGGCGTCGTGCCCAAAACTGGCACACTTGAGAACCAAGCGTTCTGGCAGAAAACTTGGGAAAGCTAGCGCAACGAACAAGACCTGGCCGTGGAGGCTGCTTATCGGCGCAAAGCCCGCGCTACGAGCTAGGGCGATTGCTCACACCTTTGAACCAGAACGGCCTCAGTGAACTTCGAAAACGTTCTTGCATTGCAAAGAGTCAGCGCCATTGAGATAGTCGACAGAGATCGACACCGAACCAAGGACCTCATCGCTGTGTTCGTCAACGTGAATGGTACAAGACTGTATTTTGATGTTGAAGGCTCTGCTCTTACTCCAGACGGTCCTGCAATGCGGGAAAAACCAGTTGTCGTTCTGGTCCATGGCGGCCCCGGCATGGATCACTCGCACTACAAGCCAGCATTTTCACAGCTGAGCGATATCGCCCAGCTCATCTATTACGATCACCGAGGTAATGGCCGAAGCGAGTTTTGCGACGAGACCACATGGAACCTTGCCCAGTGGGGGGATGATCTGCGTGGGTTATGTGACTCCCTTGGAATTGAAAAGCCTATCGTTCTGGCCACCTCATTTGGCGGCTTCGTTGCTCAGTCCTATGCCACCCGATATCCGGACCATCCATCGAAGCTCATCTTGATCAGCACATCGGCAAAAATGGACTTTCCCGCAGTCTACAATGCTTTTGAGCGACTCGGCGGAAAGGAAATTCGCGACATCGCTGAAGTCTACTGGGAAGATCCGACGGCAGAAATGAGAGCGAAATATCGAGATCAGTGTGCGCCCTTCTATCAGGTCAACAAGGATGGCATTCAGGACTTATTCTCGCGTGCTCTGGTGAAGGATGACACGGCGCTTTGGTTTAATGGTCCAAAAAATGAGCAAGGTCGCATGGATTTTCGCGATCATCTCTCGAAGATCGTTTGCCCGGTGTTGGTTCTTGTTGGTGAGTTGGATCCCATCACCCCGCCCGAGTTCAGCGAGGTGATCGCAAGCTCCATACGTGATGATCTTGTGACATTGCAGCGGTTCACTAAGTGCGGTCACGGCGTTGTGGCTGACCAGCCGGACCCCGCTTTCAGGGCAATACGGCAGTTCATTCTGTCAAACTAAAACTGCTCTCCATCAAGCGTCCAAAAGTGGCACGCTGCGGGAACGAGGCTACTGGCAAGAAACCTACCCGAAAGCCGGCACTAAGAGGAGATCGCTTGCTGGCGAGGCCGCTTTGCTGCGCATTCTCTGCGTTACAAGATAGGGCGCTTGTTTCCATCGATGACCCGGACCGGAAACAAGGCTGCAGCTCGCGAACCGATGCGACAGGAGCGGCAGGACTGGCTATAATCAGACCATGAAGCTCTACTATTCAAAGAACTCGCCCTACGCCCGAGTGGTGCGCGTTGCCGCCATCGAATGTGGGATCGCGGACGAGATCGAACATGTCGCAGTCGTAAATCGGACACCGGATAATCCGCTCCTCGCACATAGTCCGGTCTGTCGTGTGCCGACCCTTGTCTGTGACGATCTCGTTCTCGGTGAAGCGCGAAACATATGCGCTTACTTCGATCATATTGCCGGTCGATCGACGTTCCTTGCCTACAACGAAAGCGAAAGATGGCAGGAGCTGGCGTTCGAGAGCATGGTGGTTGGGTTTCTCGATGGGATCGTCGCTTGGGCGCGTGAGAACCGCCGTGACGACAGCGAGAGATCGGCGTTTATCCTCGACGTCGAGCGACAACGCGCAGAACGCTGCATCAATCACTTCGAGACGACCTTTCAGCGCGAACGAGCGCCCAAGCAGGCCTGGAATTTCTGCACGATCACACTTGCCAGTGCTCTAGGGCTTGTGGAGTACGCTGGATTTCACGACGATTGGGCTTCTAACCACCCTGCGCTCGCCAAGTGGTTCGAGGAGCAGGACCGCCGAGCTTCGATGAAGGCGACACGTCCAGTTCCGTGAGTGTCCGAATCTGATGGCACCATGGAGATCTTTGGAGGCTCAACCCAAAAGCTTCCCGACGGGCTCCATTAGCTCAATTCTATTCCCAAATGGATCGTGTACGTAGACGCGATCATAGCCCTCCAAAGGTTCATCTTTGGCCGGCTCGAATCCAGCGTTAGTTAGCCTGACTATCAGTTCTTGCAACCCCGAGACGATGAAGGCCGGATGCGCTTTCCGTGCTGGCGAGAAGTTCTTGTCGACACCAAGGTGAATCTTTAAACCGCCGCGTACAAACCAAGCGCCGCCGCGACCAACTAGGTTTGGTGGCTTAGCGATTTCGGGAATGCCAAGCAGATCGCGATAGAAAGTACGAGCTTCATCCTCCCGCCCTTCCGGCATCGCAAGCTGAACATGGTCCAGGGCCTCGATCTTCATGGTCAAAAACTAACTGAAGGACTCATCGATGTCAGCAGCAAGTCGATCGTTGGATCACGAGGCCCCCAGCGTCTGTTCTTGGCACGGAATGTGAGCGACGAGTAAGCTCGGCTAGCGGCAGAAATGCGGATCGCGAAGCAGCCCCTCGTGCCGGCGATCTTACTTTTCGCAGGCAAGAGTATGATTGCCGATCCCGCTCGAATGGCCGCTCTCGCAACCAGAACCAGCCACGCCAGCGAACTGTCCTTCCTACCGGGCTTGATCCAAATAGGCCACTAGGGTCTTTCGAGTTCGTGTGACCGCTGGATTAGTTGTGGTCTGCAGATTCTCGGTTGACAGCTTAATCAGGCCGAAAGATAGTTCGTATAGTGAACGAATTAAAGGCAAGGCGACTATGAGTGCTTCGGTTCGGATCTCACGTCATTTTTCGCTACGTTCGGTGATGACGGCAATTATCCATCACGGACCGATATCACGGGCGGCTATCGCCAAGCGGACGAGGCTGTCCAAGCAGACGATCTCGGAAATTGTCCGTGTGCTGGAGGCGGATGGCTTCGTTAAGGTAACGGGGCGGACTGGTGGTCATGTCGGCCGGACGGCGGTGACCTATGAGATTGTGCCATCGGCGGCCCATATCATCGCGATCGATCTCGGCGGCACCAAGGTTCGTGTGGCGATTGCCGATCTGTCCTGCCGAATTCTCGCCGAGGAGAGCGCACCGACCGAAGCCAGGGGTGGAGAGGATCTGATCGAGCAGATCGTTGCCCTGAGCCAAGTGGTGGCCAAGAAACGCCGTATTCCCAAAAAACATATTCGGCTTGCCGTCCTCGGCGTGCCGGGTGTGCCGGACGATGATGCCGGTCAGGTGCTGATGGCGCCCAATGTCGGCGGGCTTGAACAAATGAACGTCAAGAGTCGTCTCAGCGATCGTCTCGGTGTCGAGACGGTGGTAGAGAACGACGTCAATCTCGCAGTTTTTGGCGAGCATTGGCAGGGTCATGGCCAGGGTGTCGACAATCTGGCGTTCTTTGCGCTCGGCACCGGGATTGGAGCCGGATTGATGCTGGGGGGTGAGTTGATGCGCGGCACATCCGGTGCTGCCGGCGAGATCGGCTATCTGCCATTCGGCGCTGATCCTTTCGATCCAAACTCCCGTCATGTCGGCGCCTTTGAGCGCGAGGTCGCGACTCACGGCATCATGAATCGCTACGTGGCCCTTGCCGGGCTTGATCGGACTGTGCCGGAGATTTTCGATCTCGCTACCAACGGTGACGAGGCCGCAGGCCAAGTCCTCGACGAAACAGCTAAGCTTCTTTGTCGAGCCGTGCTCGCGATACAGGCAGTGATCGACCCTCAGCTCGTCGTGCTTGGCGGATCGATCGGTGCGCGTGCGGAGCTGGTCTCCAGGGTTCGCGAGCTGCTGCCGCTTTGCAGCATGGCACCGGTTCGGATCGAGAGGAGTTTTCTTGGCCCGCGCGCAGCGCTGGTAGGAGCAGCAGCGCTCGGGCTGAGTCGCTTATATAATGGCCTTTTCGGCGCAGCTGCTCCGGTCGGGTCGATTCCGCTTCCCTCTTCACGCGCTGCACAGAATTCGGAGGCGGCGGAATGACGGCGACCAACGAACTAATCACAAAGCTCCGACCTCTGCTCGACCAGGCGGCAGCCACCGATTTCCTGCAGCGCGCGATTGGCCGGGAAAGTATCACGGGCAATGAAGCCAACATGGCGGCCTTCCTCGAAACGGAGATGGCTGCCCTCAATCTGGACGTGCTGACGCAGGAGGAATTTCTGCCGGGACGCCCGAATATCTGGGGGCACCGGCAAGGTAAAGGCGGTGGTCGACACCTGATGATCATCGGTCACACCGACACAGTGCATGTCGAGGGTTGGCAGGAAAAATGGGCGGGCACGACCAGGGAAGATCCGTTTGCCGGCGCTATGGTCGATGGTGCGATCTGGGGGCGGGGTGCCGGCGATTTGAAGGCTGGCATCTCAGCCGGCCTCCTGGCTCTTCAGCTCTTGGACAAAGCGAGGATTACACTCCAGGGCGACGTCAGCTTCGCCTTTGTCGGTGACGAGGAGAGTGGTCAGCCGGGCAGCGGGGTCAGTGCCGGCATCAAGCAATTCGCCGAGCGGGTCACCCGGGGTAAAACACCGAAACCGGACTTCGCGATCTATGTGGAGCCGACCCGCCTCGCCGTTTATCCGGCCCAGATCGGCTTTTTCATCGCCGACATCGAGATCACCGGCAAATCAGCCTATTTCGGTGTGCCGGAGCTTGGCCGCGACGCTTTGAAAGCAGGACATCAGGTGCTGTCGGCCCTTTGGGAGCATTCCGATGCGCTCGGCGAGGCAGGGACGCATGATCTGGTCGGGCGCTCCTTTCTCCTGGTCACGGAACTGCGCGCAGGCGGCTATATCGCGGTTCCCGGCAGCTGTTCCCTGTCGCTCATTCGAAAGCTGCGCCCGGGCGAGGATCTGGACGAGGCGGCGGGGAACCTTGAGCGCGTCGTGCGCGGCGCCGTGTCCGATCCGGAGATCACCGTCGACATCGCCTTCCCGGCGGGCCGCGATCATCCGCTCGGCGGATCACCGGTCGAGATCGATCCGGCCCTACCGGCGGTGCGCGAGCTTTGTGCCTGCTTGGGGACTGCTCTCGAAGGGCGCGGTCAGATCGAGGGAGCGCCCTTTTGGTCGGAGACGCCTTTTCTGATCAACGACATCGGTTGCCCCGCAGTCTATTGCGCACCGGGTGACATCAGAAACTGTCACACGCTGGAAGAGCATGTGCAGGTCGAGGAGTATTTGGCGGGAATCGTTGCGTTTGCCGCCTTCATGGCCAGCTATTGCGGCCTGGCCGAGGAATGACTGAACAGAAATCAAACCAGGGAGAAGCACCATGCATGCAAAGGAACTGAAAGGGATGGGAGCAGCTGCGGTCACCGCATTGATGCTCGCATTGGCGCCATCGGTGTTGGCCGAGACGGTTGGCCCGAACGGCGAAAGCTCCGTGCCGTCAAGCGACGTGGTCGTTTCCGATGAAGGGGTCGCCAAGCTGAAGGAAGGCGGGCACAAGGCTGCTCTTCTTTGGCATACATCCGCCGATTTCGTGAACGCCGTGACCGCGGGCGCGAGCGACGAGTTCGAGCGTCTCGGCATCGAGGTGGTCGCAACCACCGATGCCGGCTTCGATGCCGCCAAGCAAAAGAGTGATGCTGAAACCGTGATGGCCAAGGAGCCGAGCATAATTCTGACGCTGCCGCTCGATCCCGTGACCTCGGCGGAAGCCTTTCGGGAAGCCAAGGACGCCGGTGTCAAGCTGGTCTTCCTTTCCAACCTGCCGGCGGACTATCAGCACGGCGCCGACTATGCGGCGATCGTGACCGACGATCTTTTCCAGATGGGCAAGCAGGCCGCCGACGCTTTGGCTGAGGCCATCGGTGGGAAGGGCGAGGTCGCCTGGATCTTTCACGATGCCGACTATTACGTGACCAACCAGCGGGACAACGCTTTCAAGACCACGATCGAGAAGGATTACCCGGGCATATCGATCGTGGCCGAGCAGGGCATCAGTGACCCTGCCCGCGCCGAGGAGATCGCGAATGCGCTTTTGACCCGCAACCCGGACCTGGACGGCATCTATGTGACCTGGGCAGGCCCGGCGGAAGGCGTTCTCGCCACGCTTCGCGCCAATGGCAATAGCGATACCAAGATCGTCACCCTCGATCTCAGTGAGCCGGTCGCCCTCGACATGGTGAAGGACGGCAATGTCGCTGCGATCGTCGCGGATGAGGCCTATGAGCTCGGCCGCACCATGGCCGCTGCCGGCGCCAAGGCGCTTCTGGGCGAGGAGGTGCCGCCCTTCGTCATCGCGCCGGCGATCACCGTGACCAAGGACAATGTCGCCGAAGGCTGGCAGACCTCGCTGAACCGGGAAGCGCCCGCCAGCGTGCTCGACGCAGCCAACTAGCAACGATCATCGGGTCGGGCTGTGGTCGATCAGCAGCCCGGCCCGATCTTCCGAGCCGAAAGCACCATGACCACCAGCCCCCCAAGGCCTGCCAGCCCCGAAGTCGAGACAGCTTTGAAGCGTTCCGCGTTCGCGTTCGAGAAAACCGACCTTCGGCCTTATGTGATCTATCTCGGCTTTCTCGCGATCTTTCTGTTTTTCGCAGCCACGCTCTGGAATGACGGGTTTCTGACCCAGCGCAACCTCACCAACATCGTTCTGCAGACCGCACCTGCGACCGTCATGGCCATCGGCCTGGTCTTCGTTCTCTCGGCGGGCGAGATCGATCTTTCCTTCGGCTCGATCGTGGCAGTCTCGGCATTGGTCGCAGCCCTGGTCTTGAGAGACCAGCCTTTGATTCTCGGCGTTGCGGCGGGCCTGGGAGCAGGTTTCCTGATCGGTGTCGTGAACGGACTCCTGGTCGCCTATCTCCGCCTTCCCTCCTTCCTGGTGACGCTGGCCACCCTCGGCCTGTTCGCCGGTGTCGCCCGCACCCTCACCGATCTCCGCTCGATCCCCGTGATCAATGATGCCTTCACCGGCTTTTTCGGCTCGGGCCGTCTCTTCGGCATACCGTCCCTGGTGCTTTGGACGATCGGGGCCGTTGTCGTCGGCCATTTTATCTATCGTCACACCCGCTTCGGCGCCCATGTCCTGGCAACCGGCGACAACCCTCGCGCGGCGCTGGTTTCAGGGATCAAGACGGCGCGGGTGCGCCTTGCCGTTCTGATGCTGAGCGGTGCTTGCGCGGGGCTCGCCGGCCTTCTCTATGCCGGCCGCCTGCAGGCCGCGAAATACACGCTTGGCGAAAGCGACCTGATGACCGTGATCGCCGCCGTTATCGTCGGCGGCACCCGGCTCACCGGCGGCAAAGGCTCGATCATCGGCGCGCTCGTCGGCTCGCTGATGATGGGGATGCTCAATAATGGCCTCATCTTGATGGGGCTTTCCGTTTCCGAGCAGATGATCATCCGCGGCCTGATCATCCTGATTGCCGTTGCCGTGACCCTGCGCGAGGTTGGCCGGTCATGATGAAAGGAAATTTTCGATGTTTTTGGATCTCTTGAGGCGGCGCAATCCGCAATTCATCGAAGCGGTGATCGCTCTTCACCAGGCAGGCAAGCTGCCGGCGAATTGTTACGTGCTCGACCTCGACGTGATCGAAGCCAACGCCCGAGCCTTTGTCGCCGAAGCCACGAAGCGTGACCTCAAGACCTTCGCGATGACCAAGCAGGTCGGGCGTCACTCCGGCTTTTGCGCCGCCATCAAGCGTGGCGGGATCGACCGAGTGGTGGCGGTCGACATGGCTTGCGCGCTTCCTTGTCACCGGGCCGGCATGAGCATTGGCCATCTCGGTCATCTCGTGCAGATCCCGCGCCATGAGGCGGGCACGGCGGCAGCATTGCTGGAGCCCGACTACTGGACGGTGTTCAGTGACGATAAGGCGAAGGAGGCGGCCGAAGCGGCGAAACGAGCCGGCCGTGAGCAGAACCTGCTTGCCCGCATCCAGACCGAGGGCGATATTTTCTATCGCGGTCATGAAGGCGGCTTCGAGGCGGGAACCATCGCCGCCGTCGCCGATCGGCTGGATGCGCTTTTAGGCGGCCGCTTTGCCGGCATCACCACCTTTCCGGCCCTGCTCTATGACCACGACAACAAGAGGGTGGCCCCCACACCAAACCTTGCCACCTTGTCCCGCGCGATCGAGCGGCTCGCCAAGGCCGGCCGAACGGGGATCGAGGTGAATGCGCCGGGCACCACCTCCTCTGTCGTCCTGGATGCGCTGGCCGAGGCCGGCGCCTCCCAATGCGAACCGGGCAATGGCCTGCATGGAACAACGCCTCTCCATGCGATGGAGGACCTGCCGGAGCTGCCCGCCTCCCTCTATCTCACCGAGGTTTCCCATCAGCATGGCGGCAAGGCCTATTGCTTCGGCGGCGGCCTGTATATCGATCCGGTTTTCCCGGACTACGACGTCAAAGCCCTGATCACATCCGAACCCGCGACTGGAGACATGGCGCTTGCCAGCGTCGAGATCCCGCCGCCCTCGGCGATCGACTATTACGGCATGATCGACACGGACGGACCGGCCAAACCAAAAACCGGGGACAGCGTGATCTTCGGCTTTCGCGGACAAGCCTTCGTTACCCGTGCGCTCGTCGCCGGCATCATCGGTGCCGCATCCGGCCATCCGATCGTCGTCTCGATCGAGAACGGCTTCGGCCAGACCCAGGCCTGGCCGGCATGAGCCAGCCAGCCCTCGAACTCGAGCATGTTCGAAAAATCTTCGGCGGCATCGTCGCCGTCGATGATTTTTCACTGCAGCTTCATCCCGGTGAGATCGTCGCCCTGGTCGGTGACAACGGGGCCGGCAAATCGACCTTGGTCAAGATGATCTCCGGCGTCTTTCCGCCGAGTGACGGCACCATCCGCCTATCGGGCGAGGCCGTGACCATGGCCGATGCCAGCTCGGCCCGTGCGCGTGGCGTCGAGGTGGTCTATCAGGATCTGGCGCTTGCGGATCAACAGCCGGTTTACATGAACATGTTTCTCGGCCGGGAGCTGGTGACCGGCCCGCTAAGGCGCCTCGATCGAAAACGCATGATCGCCGAGACGGAAGCGCTTGTGGAAGAGCTCGACGTTCGCATTCCCTCGGCCCGCGCAACCATCCGCGATTTGTCCGGCGGACAGCGTCAGGGCATTGCGATCGCCCGCGCTACCCATTGGGCGACCAAGTTGGTCCTGCTCGACGAGCCGACGGCCGCCCTTGGTGTTGCCGAAACCGCCAAGGTCGAGGCCATTATCGCCGCGCTTAAAGCGCGCGATCTCGCGATCCTGATGATCAGCCACAGCCTCGATCAAGTCTTCCGTCTCGCCGACCGGATCGCCGTTCTACGCCGTGGCACCCAGATTGGCATACGCAGGACGCCCGAAACGGACCGCAACGAAATCGTGTCCATGATCACCGGGCTTGCCTGAGCCGCAGCTTCGCTGGTGTCTTCTCTTGGCAGATTTTGTTGATTTAGTCGGTTATTGACTGCGCCAGTCCGAAGTGATTCGTTCTTCTCAGCAGAGCGTTTGGGAGAACGGAACGATGATGGGCAGGCAGGCGTCACCGGCGCGTCTCTTTTACGATTTTAGCCTCGATGAGCATGTCCCTGCAGATCACCTTCTTCGCCAGATCGATGTTTTCGTCGATCTCGAGAGCATCAGGCAGGATTTGAAGCCTTATTATAGCTCGATCGGTCGGCCTTCGATCGATCCTGAGCTGATGATCCGGATGCTGATCATCGGCTATTGTCTCGGTATCCGCTCCGAGCGGCGCCTATGCGAGGAGGTTCATCTGAACCTCGCTTATCGATGGTTTGCAGGCCTCGGTCTGGATGGCAAGGTGCCGGATCATTCGACGTTTTCGCGTAATCGTCATGGCCGTTTTCGAGAGAGTGATCTTCTTCGACGCGTGTTCGAGAAGATGGTGCAGTGCTGCATCGACGAAGGGCTTGTCGGCGGCGAAGGGTTCGCCGTCGATGCCAGCCTGATCCAGGCTGATGCCAACAAGCAACGTTCTATCCCAGGCAAGGAGTGGGATCCTGCCGACCTTCCACCGGATGCGCTGCAGGCGGTGAAAGACTATCTCTCGACACTCGATGATGCCGCCTTTGGTGCGGCGAGCGAGGTCGTGCCGAAGTTCGTCTCGCCATCAGACCCTGGCGCTCAGTGGACTGGGGCTCATCGTGGTCCTGCATTCTTCGCTTACGCCACCAACTATCTAATCGACACCGACAACGCCATCATCGTCGATGTCGAAGCGACACGGACGATCCGCCAGGCCGAGGTCGGCGCAGCCCGCACCATGATCGAACGGGTGAACGATCGCTTCGATCTCTACCCAGAACGTCTTGCCGGCGACAGCGCTTACGGTGCTGCGGAGATGGTTGGCTGGTTGGTGGAAGAGCGAGGGATCGAGCCGCATGTCGCGATCATCGACAAGTCCGAGCGCAAGGATGGAACCTTCTCGCGCAGCGACTTTTTCTATGATCAGGAGGACGACGTTTACATCTGTCCTGACAACAAGGTGCTGACCACCACAGGAACGCTGGTGAACGACGGTGCCACCATGCTGTACCGTGCGAGCAATGCGGATTGTTCGGCCTGCCCGTTGAAAGCTGAATGCTGCCCGAAAGCGCCCGCTCGCAAAATCCCTCGCTCCGTTCATGAACGTGCAAAAGACATGGCGCGAGCGATCGCCGAGACTGATGCCGGCGAAGCCTCAAGAAAGGATCGCAAGAAGGTCGAGATGCTGTTCGCCCATTTGAAACGCATTCTCAAGCTCGGCCGGCTTCGGCTACGCGGACCGTGCGGTGCCAGCGATGAATTTCTCCTCGCCGCCACCGCTCAGAACCTCCGAAAACTCGCCAAGCTCAGACCGAAACTCGAACCAACCGCAGCTTTGGCATAACAACAAAGGAGATTTGAGCGATTATGGATGCGAAGACGTAAAAAAACTGGGTGGAAGCCCGGCGCCAAGCCCATGACTTCGCCTCACGTCGAGCGACGCCTGCTCAAAAACAAACGACTAAATCAACAAAATCGGCACGAAGTGTAAGCGCGGGCTTGCTTTCCGTAGCGGCAGAGATGCGGATCACGAAGCAGCGCTTCGTACCGGCGATCTTACTTTTCGCAGGCAAGAGTATGATTGCCGATCCCGCTCGAATGGCCGCTCTCGCAACCAGAGCCAGCCACGCCAGCGAACTGTCCTTCCTACCGGGCTTGACCCATTTGAGACAGCAAGAAATTGTCAAGGACATGAATTATCGTATAAATCCGATAGCCACGACCAATGTCAAAGCCACCGTCAATTCAATAAGGCTCCATGCGTACAGGCCTCTTGCTGCACTTAACATCGTGTCCCAGATATTGAGTTTGGTAATACGTAATGCCGAGAGCGCAGCAGCTAGGCACAGAAGAGTCAATGGGACCAACAAGAACGCCATTAAGGTCGCCACTACTGTTACCTCTCATCTCAACACGCATCATCTTGATGTATGGCCTCGTGGGAACTTTGCAATCCTCTTCACATGACATCTCTATGCAGATCCATAACTTTCATATCAGCACGTAACCTCGCGGCCGGAAATGGCACGAAGTGTGAGTGCGGGCTTGCTTTCCGTAGCGGGAGAAATGCGGATCACGAAGCAGCCCCTCGCGCCGGCGATCTTACTTTTCGCAGGCAAGAGTGTGATTGCCGATCCCACTCGAATGGCCGCTCTCGAAACTAGAACCAGCCACACCAGCGAGCTGTCCTTCCTACCGGACCTGGCCGATTTTGATGAAAAAGTCGGAGCCGCCCAAATATGCTCTCAGGGTTTAGAAACGAGTTCCAATAACAGCATATTCTTGGAATTTGATTTCCGAGATGCCGGTTCTGAAGAATGCCACTCTAAAAAAATTCTTCGTCAGGTATTCGCTTCGACTTTTTCATCACAATCGGCACACTGCTGAAAATAGGCTTGTTCCCGGTAACAGCGGAAAAGCGGAAGCTCGTAACGCTTGCCCTTGAGGAGACTTTGGCCTCCAGTTTGGCAGATTGTTGGTAGAACAGGGACGGCATCGGAATGCAGCATTGCAATGGCAAACTAGGTGCAGTGCTCATGTGTCGTTAGGGAGGCCAGGCAGTGAAGCAGTGTGGAGTAAAAAACGCATGCATGGCGGCCCTAGGCCGAGAGGCTGGAGCAACTCTAAACCCCAGCGGCCAGACTTCCGAGATGCACGCATACCCTATAAGCGGCACCGTACAGCGTGGAATTGAGTCTCGCCTTTGTTTCGTGCTCCTGATGGATCGACGGTCAAAGCATCAGGCGTGCGCATGCTCAACGCCGGGCTAGGCGCGCTTGCCGATGAGATGTGGCGCGAGCCGGGACACCAAGACGGCGATCCTCTGATTTGCCCGACGACACGCCTGGAAATCATATCAGGAGGCGGCTGCACCAATCGACATTTCTGGGTCTGTGAATGCGGCAAGCGCGTTGCGGCCGTCTATCAGCATCCCGAGCACCAGGGTCTTCGGTCAGGCATGACTTGCGCCGGCTATACCTATGAGTGCCTGCTTACATCCGGGCGTGGCGCTGCGAAGAATCCGGAGAGGCGAATTCTGAAAAAAAGAAGTTCGAACAGATCGTTGGAGATGGCAGGCCGCTTGGCATGCGTCAAAGCACCTATCAGCGCCTTGAAGATCGGCTGCCGTATGCCGGGCTGACGGTTCATGATGCGGAGATGATTGCTTTATTTGAGAAGCTTGGGGAGATCGATCATGACGTCGCGGAGCTGTGGAGATGAAGAACTGAGCTTCATCATCGCGGAAAGTCCGGCATGAGGGGCGTCGGCGGCAAACTTCCAGAGCCTCGTCCCTGCCGGCATTGCAGCGAGAGATTGGACATCCGGGGTGTCGGCAGCGATCGGGATGCATTCGAAATTTCTTGGGATCGAGCTTGATCAGATGCAGTAGCGCCCCACTGCGATGAGGCCGAATAGGAAGCTGGTAGCGAGGCTGGCGAAGGCCAGGGCGATGACGGTTGGCAGTCTCATGGCGCACCGTCCGAAATCCCATTGCGGGCTGTAACAGGGATACACGAACGTGGGAAGCTCGCTAAGAACAGCTCAATTGCTGCCCCATCTGCTGCCCCGGAAACACGCCCTTTTCTAGATAGATTGCTAACTCTTTGAAATGTTTGGAGCGGGTGATGAGAATCGAACTCACGACACGTAGCTTGGGAAGCTACTGCTCTACCACTGAGCTACACCCGCATCTGAAAACACATATAAGAAACAAAGGGTTAGAGCATGGCCGACTATCTGTTTACTCTTCTGCTTTAGACAAAAAAATATCCATTCTCTTGACCGAATCATCAAGCAACCGAGATCATAGACCTCCCCATGTCAAAATCAATACTGTGACGGTTTATCAGGCTGGCCTTGTGACCTGCTCCCTATGGTCATTCACCCACGATGTTAGTGCAGACGGTCCGATTCCGAGGGCGAGCTTTGGTGGAATGAGTGAGGCAAATTCGTCGGCCGATCAAGCTATGGCGACAAGGCCGCGCCAGAACCTTCGCTATTGGACGCTTTCGGCAGCTTGACACACACCAACCTGAACGCACCACTTTCGCTATAATTTCCCTGGAGCGGATTCTTATGTACGCTCGTTTGCTTTCCGTTGAATCAAGAGCTCACTGAGATCGGAAGCGGTCATCGGGCGGGCGATATAGAACCCTTGGGCATCATCACATTTCAGCTCTCTGAGCCTTTCCCAACAGACTTGATCAGGAACACCTTCGGCGGTGACCTTAAGCCCGAGCTGACGGCCAAGGTGGAGCACGGCCTCGGCGATTGCCGTGTCCTCAGGTCGTTTGCCGAGCCCGTTGATGAACGAGCGATCGATTTTTATCCGATCAACGGGCAGCTCTTTCAGTAGTGACAATCGCGAATAACCCGTTCCGAAATCATCAAGAGCGACCTTTGTGCCACGATCCCGTAGCGCGGCCAACGTCGGCAAAATGTCGGTAGTGTTGGCGTTGATAATCATGTGCTCTGTAATCTCGATCTCAAGTTTGGCCGGATCGAGATTGGCCTGCTCCAAAGCGTCGAGGACAATCTCCGCAAGGTCCGGTCGCTGCAACATCGACATTGAGAAATTAACGGCCATGCGAAAATCGTGAAATCCAGCCGACTGCAAGCGTTGTGCCTCCTGGCACGCTTCTCTTAGAGCCCAGATACATGTCTGCTGTCCGTAGCAACTCGACTCCAACTCTTGAATAAATTCGCTGGCAACGATCAGCCCCTGGCCTCTACGCCGCCACCGCAGTAAAGCTTCAGCGCCGACGATCGCACCGCTCGTTAGCGCCGTGATTGGCTGGAAATGGACCTCGAACTCCGTCTCTGTCTCAGGCCTTGACAGTTCTTCAGCGAGGAAGTCGCATTGTCTCAGACGGTGCTCCGCCGCCTTTGTGAACAGGCCGACGCTGTTCCGCCCGCGCGCCTTGGCTTCGTACAGCGCAAAGTCTGCCCTTCTTAGTAAGTCTGCCGGGTCGGTGCCATGGTCCGGGCTGACGGCAGTACCGATGCTCACCGATGTCTGCAAGCTGTGGCCTGCCAGGCTGCAGACCTGCCCAAGGGCATTCTGTAGCTTTGCCGCAACCTGTCGGGCATCACATGGATCATTCAAATCTACCTGCAGGATGGCAAATTCGTCACCACCCAGTCGAGCCACGACGTCACCCCTGCGGACAATGCCCCGGAGGCGCTCGGCCATCGTTTGAAGAAGCTGGTCGCCGATGGCGTGCCCCAAGGTGTCGTTGATGCTCTTGAAGCAATCGAGGTCAAGATAGTGAACGGCAAAAGGTCGCCCTGTACGCAGAGCTGCTTTCATACGCTGGTGAAAATCATATCGGTTCGGTAGCTGGGTCAACGGATCATGGCTGGCCAGAAAGCGGTGCAATTCCTCTGAGCGCCTCTGCTCCGTGACGTCCCGAATCAATGCATAGGTCGCGGGTTGACGTTCATAGGTGAACGGGATCCAGGTGCACTCAACGTCAATTTCCGTGCCGTCGAGACGGCACATCCGATCTGATCTGGTCGTTGCAGCGCTGCGTCCGCGCGCGACATCCTGGATACGCCCGGCAATCTCGGCCGCTGTGTCGTCGTCGTAGATCTTGCGAAGCGGCATGCCGATGAGATCACTTGGGCTTGCAGCATCGAGAAGCCTTGCTGCTGCATCATTGGCAACGACAATGGTGTTATTGCAGATCGCGATCGTCGCCTCTGGCGAATAGGTGATCAAATTGTAGTATCGAGCTTCGCTTTCCTTGAGTGCTTCTGCCGTGCGGTTGCGTTCGGTCATATCCCGGCAGATATTCAAGATTGCAGGGCCGCGCTCCCAGGGTATCTTGACGGCAACGGTCTCGATATCCCGGACCTCGCCACCCAGAGTCATGCACCGATAGCCGACAACTCGTGATCCATTATTGGTGTCGTCGAGGTCGGCAAGCGCTTTGATGATAGCCGGGCGATCCGCAGCAAGGATGAATTCCAGCAAAGGATGCTGCTGCAGCTCCTCGAGGTCGCGCGCCTGAAACCGATCGATGGCGGCTGGGTTGGCGTAGAGAATATAACCATCGCGATGCACTACGATTGCATCTACAGCGGCTTCGATTACCTCGCGAAATGCAACCTGCGTGTTTCTCGTGTCGGTGGTCAGGAGCGCAGTGCCATCGATCTCCCGCCGTCGGTTCAGCCTATCTTCGATCGAGTGAATCTTAGCCATCGACCCGACACCAATCTAGAAATGTCCAAGCGATATTTGTCTTGGCAATTAAAGATAGATTATTATAGCAAGTGACTCAATGGTAAATAGGGTAAAGTTGCAAGGTCGAAAAAGTTCTGTGTAGATTTATATCATTACTTGGATGTTTTGGGTCTTTCTCTCTTATAGATTGTGTTCAATGACAAAGCGCAGTGGCTTGTCGCCAGGTTGTCTAAGCCTCGCATTTGGGAACTCGCAAGCTGACGAGAGCAGAGTCTGCCATGTGCCCAGGAGATAGTCGTTGGTATGGATCGTGCCCGCCGGTATGTAGACGCTGTCGCCAGGCTTTACGACAAACGCTGTTAGTTCAAGCGCCTGGTCAATGGAATCAATCTTGCCAATCACCAGATGGCCGGAACGGGTATTGAGGGGTGTGTCTACATGGGCAAACGCATGCTGTTCGATCAGTGAGCCACCGACAACGTCAACCACATATCTGTCGAAATAGTCATCACGATAGAGGAAATCTGTAACGATGCTTCGATGGTTGAGCGAGATGACGTCGCCAGGTTTCAAGATCCGGCAATTATAGTAGCCGAGCGTGGCATCATCTGCCTGGTGGACGGGCACAGAGATTTCTCGGGTCGTGCTTGCCAGATACGCTGTCCAGGTCATCTTTCGATACCATTGCCACGAGGCCATTTCAATTCGGACCAATCTTGGCTGCTGCACGCTGCCACGGCGGCTCTCGGCAGCATCGGGCATAGTCGGCTCGACGGACCAATACTGGGCATCTTTCGTTGGATCGTAGGTATATTTTCCTGGCTGAAGGATTTGCTTTATCCAGCGCCCGCCAGTCATGCCTGGTCGCACCAGCGTGCTGAGCTGCAGCTCCTGTTCAGTCGGTTTTTCCGTCGATGCATTTTCGTGTCGGCAGATTGTGATTTGCTTTGTGAAAGACATAACTGGAACCATCACATCTGCAGTATTAAAAGGCAGTGATAGTGATCACGTTTTTGTAGATATGGATTATTATTTATGTCTGGCAAACTATTATTTTATTTTTACATAAAAAACAGCAACAATTATTGTTCAACCGCGCCGTGGATTTGGTCTGTGACTTGGTGCAGATGTTTTATAACTATAAATAGTTTTTTCATAACAGTGAAATTCTACTTCGGGTGTGTCTTTGAATGGCATAATTGCTTGTGTCCTGTGTGGCCAATGTCCGGATGGGATTTCGCTGCCGAACATGCTGTGAAGTCGATGGCCGCGAACGACCGGAACGGCTTTTTGGCATGTGCTAGGGCGCGCGTCTCTTTTTGCAAAGAGAGAAACTGCCGGCTCCCGTTTCAGGGGGTGGCTAAATATAGGCAGCCATTGCCCAGCTGAGACGGTGCGTCTATCGGTCTGATTTTGGCTTTGGCAATTCGCTCAAGCTAGACATAACCCGTCCATCCTAAACAGCAGGCAAGCAGCTCGCTCGCGTATTTCCAGAAGAATCGCGTTTCGATATTTTTGTTATGGCTTAGACATCTCAGGTTTGGAGCCTCCGGCAAACTCGGTGCTATTCAGTGGACGAATTTGGCATTGAGTGGTTTGCTGCCTTAGGCGCCGGTGGCTGATACCCGAGCGATCTATGGGGACGATGAGCGTTGTAGTGCCGCCGCCATTGCTCGATCAAGATCGTGGCTTCTTTCGGCGTATAGAATGTTCAGGAGCTCATCACAAACGGATTGTCGGTCCCAGCTTGCGATCCCGTGACCCGAAGGTCCGGAAGACCGAGGCGATGATGGGAATCGATATTCTCAGCCATATGTTCAGCCTCGGCAGGCCTATGGTCAAACGGATCGGATGAAACAAGAAAATCCGGGATAAAGGCACAAGCCAACGCCTTTAGTGCAACAGAACCTTGCGGCGGGAACACAATGAGATGGTCATCCCACTAGGAGCTGTTGGTTTGGATCAGGGCTTGGGCCACTTCGTGGAAGTAGCGTTCGTCGATACTGTCGCCGAGACCGCTGGTCCGGGCTAGGTTGAGGGCGAGTTCGGAATCGTCGACGACGGCGATGTAGTGCTGCCTGGCCTCGGTAAGCATGGACACGGCGCGGTCCTTTCGGCCCTTGCAGACCACCACCGGAACCGGCGTCTCGCCACGCACGAAGCGGACGCCCACGGCGGTCGATGACCGGTCCATGATCAGCACTGTGGCGTTTTGGATGCCGAGCGCAACGCCACCGCCCTGGGCGAATTCGCTCCGCTGCCGCATGCGTTCGCCGCGCACGGTCGGGTCGCCGTCCATGTCCTTGCGCTCACGCTTCATCTCGGTCTTGGTCATGCGCATGTCGCGGAGAAACAGCCAGCGCTGAACGCCGACGTCGAACAGCGCGAAGAAGATGAAGATCAGGGCGAAAGCAGCGAGCAGCGGCTTGGTGATCGCGCCGAAGGATAAGGCAACGCATTCCGGGCCGCAGACCGGCCCCTTGATCAGAGCTTCCAGGCCGAGCCAGATGAGCACGGCGGCGGCGGCGGTCAGAAGCACGGTCTTCAGCAGGGATTTGATCAGTTCCACCAGGTTCTTGATGCTGAAGAGCTTCTTGAAGCCGCTGACCGGGTTGACGTGATCGCCTTTGGGCTTGATCGGTTCGGTGGAGAAAACAAATCCGCGCATCACAGTGACATTGGTGAGTATGCTCGTGAGCATGACGATGGCGAGCAGGGGAAAGACCGTGACGACGGCAAGATCGAAGGACTTGCCGATGACACGGTCCACCGCCTGCAGAAACGGCATCTCGTAAGTGTCGTGGGGCAGAACGAGCAGCGCCGTGAGGCTGGTCTGCAGGCGATCCCAGCCAAGCCAGAGATAGAGCAGGATGGCGACGGTGCCGACACCGATCACCATGTCCTTGCTCTGCGAAACCTGGCCCTTTTTCCGGGAGTCGCGCAGCTTTTTCTCGGATGCCGGTAAGGATTTTTCTTCCGATTGGTCGTTGCTCATCGGATCATCCCTTGGAGCTGCTCGATGACATTGCCCAAAGGCACGAACGCCTCGCCCATGTAGTCGAGAATGAACACCGCATAGATCGGCATGAAGGCGACGAAGATGGCGCTCTTCACACCCATCGACAGCGCGAACACGTTGAGCTGCGGCGCGAAGCGGGTGATTGCGGCCAGCACCGCGTCGCCCAGAAACATCGCAATGATCACCGGCCCGCCCACCACGAAGGCAAGGCGCATGATGTCGTCCAGGGCGGCCAAAAAAAGGCCCGCGGATTCGAGCGACAGGTTGGGGGCCAGATCCAGGATCGGCCAGATCTCGTAGCTTCGATACAAGGTCTCGACCACCACCGTGATACCGCCGGCCACGACGAACAGGGTGATCATGATGATCACCAGGAAGGTCGCCGTGATCGAGGCTTCCGAAGTCTGGGACGGATCGCCGATGCTCGCCCCCATCAGGCCGCGCTGGAAATCCGCGATGTCGCCGGCTGACTGGATACCCCAGAACGGCAGGCCGAAAATGAAGCCGAGGATGAGCCCGAGAAAGCCCTCCTTGAGCACGATTGCGGCGATATGGCCGATACCCAGGGCGCCGAACTGGTCCATTTCGTTGATCGTGTAGGGCAGAAGGGGCAGGGCGATCGCCAGGACAAATCCGGTTCGCAGCAATCCCGTCAGGCCGATCTGGGTAAAGATCGGCACCACCGAGACGAGGCCCATGGCGCGGGGCATGGTCAGTCCCATCGCGATGAACCAGCCATAGACGGCATCGACGATCCCCCGAAGATCGGTGAGCCCTTCGATCGTTTCCTGCACGTCAGCGTTTCCGTTTCGGTTGTCGCCGCACCGGTTCCATCAAATCAAACCACTAGCGCGTCAGCGACGGGAAGTCGGCGAACACCTGCTCGGTATGCTCGAGCAGTGGGCCAACCAGGAGCGGGCCCATGAAAACGAGACAAAGGATGACCGCGATGAGCTTCACCGCGAGCGGCAGGGTCTGGTCCTGGATCTGCGTCACCGCCTGCAGCAGGCCAACCACCAGGCCAACGACGGAGGCAATCAGAAGCGGCGGCATCGAGAGCAACAGGATCAGGCTGAGAGCGACATTCATATGGTGAACGATGGTGGCGTCGGTCATCAATCATGGCTCCGATTTATCTTGCTCCGTTCCAGCCCTCTCCCCCTCCCAATCACCCGATATTGTCCCGGTACGCTGTCGGGTGGTTGGGAGGGGAGAGGGCTGGTACCGCATTAGCTGTAACTCAGCACCAGCCCCTCCAGCAGGCGGGACCAGCCGTCGACCAGAACGAAAAGAAACAGCTTGAAGGGAACGGAGATCACCAGCGGCGACACCATCATCATGCCCATCGCCAGCAGGATGTTGGAGATGATCAGGTCGATGACGATGAACGGCAGATAGAGGAGAAAACCGATCTCGAACGCGCGGGTCAGCTCGGAGATGACGAAGGCCGGAACAAGGATCATCAGATCGTCGCTGCTCGCCGCCTTGTGCGCCTCTTCTGGCCAGACTTCCGCCGTGACCTCGTAAAAGAAGTTTCTCGCTGGCTCGTCGGTAAAGCGGAGGAGATGTGCCTGCACCGGGAGACGGGCCTCCTCGGCAGCCTTCCCCCAATCCTGAACGTTGGCGAAGTCGATGCTGGGGTCGCTGATCTTCGCATAGATCTCACCGATCACCGGCGACGTCAGGAAGACCGAGAGCACGATCGCGATGCCGTAGAGGACCAGGTTCGGCGGGGTCTGCTGAATGCCAAGCGCATTCCTGACCAGGAACATGACGACCGCGATCTTCATGAAGGACGTCATCGTCACCACCGCGAACGGCACCAGGCCAAGGCCTGTTGCGATGACGATGATCCCTAGGAGATTGGGGCCATCCTCACCCATGGCCGAACAGGTGCATCAGACGCACCCCCACCTGCTCGTCGATCCTGACGATCTCCCCCCGGCCGATGGAGCGGCCGCCGGCGATGACGTCGACCGCCTCACCTAAAGGCCGGTCCAGCTCGAAAACATGGCCAGGGCCAAGGTCCTGCAGACGGCCGAGATCGACTTCGATGCGGCCAAGCTCGAACACCAGCTTGATCGGCACGTCATCGAAGCCCGCTTCCTGCCGGGGAGGATCCTGCAACGGCTCGTTCGTTCGTACCGGCTCGGGCTCAGAGGCGGCATTGCCATCCGGCGGGAGATCGGCGGCAAGGCCGGCTTCCCGGTGACCATCGTAAACATCGGACAGTTCGTCGTCGCTATCGAAGGGGTCTTTGCGATCGGTCATCATCCATCGATCCTTGTCATCTTGATGGGCGCGGCGGAACGGTGCGGTCAGTGTCAGTCCGGCGTCACCGAGCCTTGCGTTGAACAGCCAGGTTTCGCCCAGCGCGGCCGCAAGTTCCTCGCTTTCCCCGTGGTCATGATCAGCCAGGAGAACGTCACCGGGCTGGAGCGAACGAAGCTCGCCGAGCGTGAGCCAGATGGCCCCTTTGCGGACGGAGAGTTCTGCTTGGAGGTCCGTATCGATCGAACGATTCTTTGGAGCCTGAGCAAAGGCATCAGCGAGCCGCCCTGCGATAGCCCTGTCCGCCCGGAGCGATGCCATTCCCACCCGATCACCGTCGATGGCGATCTCGAACAGCAGATCCAGCCTGTCATCGACGGGAGCGATGCCGCGCCCGATGGTGAGCATTTCGATCCAGCTTCGAGTCTCGGCTTCGGCGATCTTCAGCGCATTGGCAAGGCTCGCCTCGAGAAGAAGCGGCAGGATGTCGTCATCGAGATCGGCGGCCAGCAGTGCCGGCTCGATATGTTGGAGAAGGCGCTCGAACAAGCCGCTCGGCATCTGCAATGACGCGGGGAAGCCATCCAGGCGGAGTCCGATGCTGATGGGGTCCGCCATGCCGCTCTCGGACGGTATCGAGCCGAGACCGAGCGGGCGGATCGAGACAGCCGCATCGCCGATGTTGAACGCGATGGGGCGTCGCTTTACGCTCAAGCTGTTGGCGAGCTTGACGTCTCTTCGCCGGAGCCCGGGCGGGTGAAGTTTCGAGATTGTCGGACTGTCGGCCGTTGCCCGGATTGCCTGCTGGGGCCAGGATTCCCTCATCTCCATCACCAGGCTCCCCGTGCATGCGACGCCCATCGGTCGCTAAGATCGTCTTCGATGGCGAACTCTTCGGCCTGGTTCCGGTCAAGGCGGACCTTCTGGCCGACATCGTCGACGAGATGCTGCCAGCGGTCGCCCGCCCGGCGGTGCTTTCGATAGACGGCCGCCGCCTGCTCGACGTCGTCGGCTGCGGCTAAAGCTTGCTCCTCGACGGCGCGGAGCTTCTCCACCAGCGCCTCGGTCTGCTCGCCCATCAAATCGAGTTCGATATTGAGATCGTCGATCTGATGGGCCGTCAGACGATGGCGCATAGATTGCTTGTAAAGCTTGTCCTGACGGGCTTTTCGCTCCTGATGATGCATGTCCAGTTCCGCCGCCATCTCGGCGATCGCACCTTCCAAGGCCGCTTGATGAGCGCGCGCCCGGCGAAGCTCGGAAGCGGCCCGGTTTTCACGCTCGCGGCGGCAGATCAGGAGCTGGTTGAGTTCGGACAGCATCAGGCGGCCAACTCCTTTAGCTGATCCAGCGTGTTGGCATAGGCGGTCCGGTCATGCTCGCCTTGGCGAAGGAAAGCGTTGATTGCCTCGATCTTGGCCACGGCCTCGTCGGCAACCGGGTCGCTTCCCGCCTGATATTCGCCGACGCGGAGCAGCAGCTCGATCTCCCCGTGGCGCGCCAGGAGGGAGCGGATATGGGTTGCGGCCTCGCCGTGATCGCGTGCCGTGATGCTATCCATCACGCGGCTTCGGCTCTGCAGCACGTCGATCGCGGGATAATGGCCGGCACCGCCGAGCTTCGGCGAAAGGACGATATGACCGTCCAGAATACCCCGGCTTTCCTCGGCGATCGGATCGGCACTGCCGTCCCCTTCGACCAGGACCGAATAGAAGGCGGTGATCGATCCTACTTTGCCGGAACCGGCACGCTCCAAAAGGCGGGGCATCTCGGCGAAAACGGAAGGCGGGAAGCCCCGGCGGGTCGGCGGCTCGCCGGCGGCAAGGCCGATCTCGCGCTGGGCGCGGGCAAAGCGGGTAATGCTGTCGATCAGAAGGAGCACGCGCTTGTCCTGGTCGCGAAAATATTCGGCGATTGCGGTGGCGACATAGGCGGCCTTGACCCGCTCCATCGCCGAACGGTCCGAGGTCGCGACCACCAGGACCGATTTTCGCCGCCCCTCCTCCCCCAGATGCCGCTCGATGAATTCACGAACCTCACGGCCCCGCTCGCCGATCAGAGCGACCACGGCGACATCCGCTTCGGCCCCCTTGACGATGCTGGCGAGCAGAGAGGATTTGCCGGTGCCGGGCGCGCCGTAAATGCCGATGCGCTGGCCTTCGCCGCAGGTCAAAAGCCCGTCGATCACCCGATGCCGAGCGGCATCGGCCGGCTGATCAGCTCGCGTTCCAGGGCATCCGGCGGCTCGGCGCGGATGGGATAGGTGGTCCATCCCTGGTCCAGGTCAGTCACCGAAACCAAGCCATCGGCAGCGGCGCCACGCCGCCGGCCGAGACTGTCGAGGGTTTGTCCGAGCAATTCAGGCCCGACGGCAACCTGCAGCGGCGCGCCGGTCGGCATCACCTCGGTCCTGGTGGAGAGCCCGGTCATGTCGCCGATCGGTGTCAAGACAACCGTGTCACCGGAGAGCCCGACGGCTTCGGCCATGAGCTGACGGCCACTATTGGGATCTCTCAAGCGGCAGATCTC
This sequence comes from Geminicoccaceae bacterium, assembly GCA_965204405.1. Classification (GTDB taxonomy): domain Bacteria; phylum Pseudomonadota; class Alphaproteobacteria; order Geminicoccales; family Geminicoccaceae; genus JANQPX01. The sequence goes on along the minus strand of CBDBEN010000003.1, from coordinate 485,919 downwards.
GCCGACCGCGACATCGGGTGCTGCGGCGTGGATCACGGTGCCGGTTGCCTTGGTGACACGTCCTTTGAGGGGACGCGGTTCGACCACTTGCAGAAGGTGCTGCAGATTGCGAGGCGATGGTTCGGCGGCCTGGTTCATGACATCCATCCCTCACCCGTGAACCGATTGTTCGAGACCACCGCGGAGCCCCTGGTGGAGGACCTGCAATTGCGCGTCCAGACCAAGCTCGACAAAACCGACCTCGCTTGCGAGACGGCACGCACCGACCTTGAGCTTCGGGTCGGCCTCGACGGTGATCGGAGGCATGGATTCACCATCGAAGCTTTCCGCGATCTGAAGCCGAAGCTGACCGGCGATCTCGGGCGATACATATAGGGACAGCGGCTGGTCGCCCCGTTGCCTGGCCAGGGCGTGGCGGACGGCTTTGAGCATGAGATCCTTGACATCGAACTCGCCAAGAACCCGCTGCACGACCGCCATCGCCAAGTCGACCAATTGACCCTCGGCAGCGGCGAGGTGGCGATCCGCACTGGCTTTGGTTTCCATCAGGAGACGGGCCGCTGCCTCTGCCCCTTCCCTTCGGCCTTCTTCGAAACCTTGGCGCTTTTCGTCCTCGGCGGCTCTGGCCGCATCGGTGCGCATTCTCAAGGCCTCGCGCTTGGCCGCTTCCAGGTAGGCTTGCGCGGTCGTCCAGGTCTTGACCTCATGGGCACGGACAATCCGGCCGCGAGGTCGGAACCTGTTCTTTTTGACCTGGGCTGTTCGAACCTGATCAGCTGCCGATGCCATCGCCCATCTCCCTCATTACCCGATCGACGATTGCCAGCCCCTGTTCGCTAAATGGATCGACATCCCCGTCACCGTCTGCCGGGGCGGGCAGCAGCTTCAACAGGAGGCGGTTTCCGAGGGAAGCCGGCAGTTTCCGGCACCAGGCTTCGATGCAGCGCTGGCCGTCACGCTCGATCTGCCGGCAAAGCTGCTCGATCTGCGCTTGCCCGCCGGTGATGTCCCCATCCGTGCCGATGGGAGCAAGTACTGCATGGCGAAGGGCCTTGCGATAGACGTCCCGGCCCAGCCAATCGATCAGTTCTTTCAGAGGCCCGGCGAGGATGATCGCGGCGATTGTGCGTGCATGGTAGATCGCGCCGATCTGTCGAATGGCGGCGCGCAACGCCTCGCCTTCCAGCTGGACGAAGCGGCCCTCGGGCGTTGCCAGATCTTCCGCTATGCAGGGGCGAAGGTCGAAATGCTGTCTCAAGTGATTGGAGAGACGCCGCTGCAGCCGCTTGCTGTTCAGGAGTTTTTCTCGGAGTTCGACCGGAAGACCTGGCGGGAAACAGGCGCCAAGGCGTTCGGGATGGGCATAAGCGGACGGCAGCCGTTCGAACCGCAGCAGCGCCAGCTGCTGCATCGCGTCGGTTTGCGCCTGGGCCGGGTTTCGGTCCTGCATGCTCATTCAGCCGCGAGATGTCTTGCCGGGCGCAGCGCTTGCCGGGCGGCTGGGCGAGCTTGACGGAGCCAATAGAAATAACCGTTGCCGGCAAGCGACATCAGGAGCAGGCCGACCAGGACGTAGATCATCAGCTTGGCGGTCGACGCGCTGGTATGATGGACCCAGATCCCGGCGACGTCTTCGAAGTCACCGGCCTTGGCGGTCACGCGCGTCGCCGAGGCGACCGGCACCATGGCGATCGACACATTGTCGTAGACCAGACCCTCGATGCCGTTCGCCACCAGGATCTTGATCTGGGGACCGAGTTTTTCGATCGATGCTTTCTGGTGATGCCGGATGAACACCGAGGCGGACGAGGGCAGGGCGTTGGAACGGCCGAGGTCGTTCTTCGGCAGCACCACATGGACGCGGGCCGACATCACGCCGTCGATTTCCGAGATGGTGCGCGAAAGCTCCTGGCTGATTGCGCAGATGAGCCGCGCCCGATCCTCGACCGGCGACGAAATCATGCCCTCGCCATTGAAAACGGAGCAGAGATCGTTGAATTTCTCGCGCGGCAAGCCGTGAGCCTGGAGTAGTTCGACGGCATCGGCGAAACGGCTTTCCTCGACCGAGACGGTGAGGGTCTTTTCCTTGGACATCTCGCGGCTGGCGGCGATGCCGTTCTTTAAGAGTACGGCCATGATCTCATTGGCATCGCGCTCGTCCAGGCCGGTGTTGAGCTCGACCTTGCAGGCCGCCAAGACCATGCAAGCCAGCAAAGCGAGCATGCGTGACCATTGCGAGCAATGCGTTTTTTCAGCTTGGCTCACCGTTCTATCCCAACATGTCAAAAGGGAACTTACAGCGTCGTCTCGTCTGCCGCTTACTGGCCGCGCATGAGCGTGTTCATGGCCTTGGAGAACTGCTGGCCGACATTCGAGACCAGGTTCGTTTCGGTATGCCTGAAGCCGACTTCCTTCATGACGTCCAGGACCGCTTCGAAACGAAACTCAGAGTTTGTTACCTTCTCCGCCCCATTCAAGCCGGCCGGCGGCGATGCGGTTGGCAGGATCGAGGCAGGGCCGGTGGAAACGGGCGTGGCCGCCGCCGTGTTTGGCACGGCGAGGCGTTCGGCAAGGGATGCGCCGCCGGAGACCCGCTCGTGAAAACCTTCGAGGTAGTTCAGGACTTCTTCGCCAAGGGTGGTCGGATTCGCGAAATGCTTGGCCTGTCCGTCCGCGCTTAGCGCGTTCAAGGGCAAGCCCTGCCCGCTTTGCCGGCTGGCATAATCGGTGATGTTGACGCTTTCACCCGATTGCATGGCCGCATCGAATTTCTGGGCACTGCCGCCTGCGGCAGTATTGCTTTGAGCCGAAACATCGGTATCGGCCGGCATTTTTGCTGCCGCCCCGCCCGTCGTTGCTATCGGATCAATGGCCATCCTGCGTATCCCTCGACTTGGAAACTTGGATTTACTGTTGATTACTTGAGCAAGACTATAAGTGAGACGGCACATCGACTGTGATGGTGATCACGCAACCCGATCCTTTTTGACAGCTTTCCACTCGAGCTTCACAACAGCCGGGTTCAGTTTTGACCGCTTGCGGCAGGAGGGATTGTTTCCACAAACGTCAGCGCGGCTATCGGTGTGCTTCAAGAGTGTTTGGTTATCCAGGATCTTCTCCGGCAGATGGCAACATCCGGAGGGGTGGTGATCAGGCTTCCATGTCATATCGGCGTCCAGACCGACCGATATGCCGTCTCGGGCATTGGTCGCCTGGGCCGCCGCCGCCGGCTCCGGCACAACGCAGGCCGGCCAGCATCATCGGCTTGAAAGGAATAAGCAGGAGGGAAAGAGAGGTGAAGCGCTGCAGCGGCACGGCATAACCCGCACGCCGAGACAGCGAGCGCACGAGGCGATCGAACAGCCGGGCTTTTGCCAGCAGATGCAGGACAGCCGACCACGTGATCCGGCGCTTTGCGCCGTTTCGACAATGGCTGCGACCGCCTGGCGGTGCGGCTATGGTCCTTAACGCTTTCATCGATCCTGCATCGCTCCGAATAAAATGATTGCGATTACGAGGGGGCGGGCCGGAGCCGCCATCACTTCACGAAAGAGCCCGCTTTCAGGCGATGGTCTCGTCTTCCTGCTGACGCTGCCATTGCTCGCTTCGCATCTTCTCGCCGTCATTAAACCCGTCGAACACCATGTTCGTGGCGGCGGCTTCGAGGAAAACGCGTTCGAACTCCGCGCCGCGTCGTGCCTCTTCGCGCACGGTCTCGGCATCGATCGGCTGCTTGCTGGCGGCTCTGGCCCGCTCATTGGTGGAGGCCTGCTGCCCGCCTTGGGGAATACTCGTCGAATCGTTCATATCAACGCTCCGGTTGTCGAAACTTCACGTCAAGAAAAATCAGCCGTCGATGATCGGCGCCAGGCGCGTGGCAATCGACTTGCCAGGCCCATCCGGCCCATTGAGCAGCTTCCGTTTCACCGATCGAGCGTCATCCCAGCGTTCGGCGACGGTCAAGGCGATCAGCAGCACGGCGGCCACTTCCGACGATGACGGCTCCTTGAGATGCACCGGCTTGAGAAGGCGGATCGCCGTCTCGGCATCGCCTTCGGAGAGATGAGCCAGCGCCATGCCGATCGAGGCGATGGGATGGTCGGGCATCGATAGCGACAAGGCATCGAAGATTGGCTTGGACACCTCGACACTGCCTTTGACGGCTGCCGACAGCCCGATCTCGGCCAGGAGCTGGAGATCGGCGCTCGCCGGCTGATATGAGGGGGCATGGCCCGAAAGGGCGGACTCGGGGCTTCGAAAGGCTTCCTCGGAAATGGCGGCATTCATCACGATGCGTCTCCTCGACTGTTGCGACCATAAATAATGTTGACCCGGCCGACCGCGGCACGCTTCGGCTTTGGCAGCGACTGCACGATCAGATCCACGTAGCTGGGCGGCCCGGATACCAGGGCGATATCCTGATCGGCGTCGATGGTGACGGGAAAGCGATCATTGGCGAGCCCGAGCCTATCGAGGGAGGCTTGCCAGTTCCCTGCTTCGATACCTTTAAGCGGCAGCATTCGGGTTACGGATTCGCCCGCGGCCGAGACATGAAGACGGCGGCCGTCGAAGAACCATTCGAGATCCTGATCCTCACCGATACGCTGCAGGAAGTCCCCAACCGTATCCGACATCCAAGGGCCTTGCACACGCCCCTCCACCGCATCGCTGATCGTGACGCTCATGTCCATATTCCGGCCGAGTTCGGCAAGCGCGCCGCGCACGTCCTGATTGACGACGGTGTAGGGGTAGGGCTCTGCGGACCAATCCCGCCCGCCGGCAGCCGCCCCGTCGACCGGGAAAAGAAGAGCGGACAGACAGGCGAGAGCAGCCAAACGTGAATTGGGGGTGCGTTTCATCTGATATGGCAATCTTTGATCAATGCGAATTGAATGCTTAAGACCATATAGAATAGTCGCAAATAAATCAACAGAAAAAGATAAATAACAATAGTAGAAATGCAATCCAAAGTTTCAATTAACGAGTGAAACTAAGGCATTTATTAGGCGAAATGAGCACTTCGGTGGCAACTTAAGGAGTAAACTTCAGATAATTAGTTGTTTTTTATTTGACGGACAGAATCAACTATGTCTCTCATGCCGTCATCCAGTTCGGAGGAAGCAGCTTTGCTTCTTTGGCGTTTAGTTGAGGTATCAATATGGATGACCCTAATTTTTGTATCGTCGATTTAGACCGCAAGTTGGCGGATGATCCCGATGGTAAGATGCTGCAGAAGCTAAGGAACCAGATCGATGCCGCATCCAAGGCCTGCCGCAAAGCGTTGGATGCGGGCGTTGGGCCGGATGAAGCGAAACGCCTGAGCTCTCTGCTTGCCGCCTTCGGTACGGGATTAAGTTTATTGCCGGTTCTTTGGCAAGCTCAGCAGGAAAGGAGTTAGATTATGGCAGGTGAAGCTGGTGGAATAGGTGCTGGCAATGGTGCATCTGGTGGCGCGGCCGGCGGCGGCGCGACAGGTGCCCCGTCGCAGGCCGTGTTCGAAGCTGCTCTCGCAAAGATGCAGGCTGCAGCCGAGACGCGTTTGAAGCAGGACGCGGAGCGGACCGAGCAGCAGGAGCAGAATGGTGCTGCCAAGCAGGCTGCCGCACGCACGAGCGTGTAAGATCAGTTTGTCGTGAGAACGGCGGCCGGCGCCCCAACGCCTGCCGCCGTTTCCATGTCCAGAACATGCTCGATTGGATAGAAGCGGCACCAGCCCTCTCCCCCTCCCAACCACCCGACAGCGTATCGGGATAATATCGGGTGGTTGGGAGGGGGAGAGGGCTGGTGCCGACAGTGTTTGCTCAGAAAACCAAATGTCCGGGAGGGAAGATCTGATGTCGTTGACGGTCTTTATCGAATCAGGCCTCCATGCTGGCGCCGTGCAGCGGATGGAGCCCGGTCTCTACACCATCGGCAGTGACCTTAGCGCTGACATCGTGCTTTCGGATGCCGACGTGCTGCCGGTTCACGTCATTCTCGAGCTGGACGAGCAGGGCCTGCGCCTGGAACCCGCCAAAGGATCGGTTGCCGTCGACGGCGAAACCGGTGCCTTGGAACCCGGCGATGAGCGCTCTCTCCGTCTGCCGGCCACATTCCGTATCGGGGACGCAGCCATCAGCATCCGCGCGCCGAAGGATGCAGCGAAGAGCCACCGGCAAAGGCGTCTGGCGTTCACCGCCATGGCCTTGATGATCATCGGTGTTGCAGGGCTTTACACCTATGGCCCGCTCGCCGGTTCGTTTTCATCCCCACCCGGCACCGCCGGGGCGGTTTTGGACGGATCGGAGGCGATCGTTGCGAAGGCCAATGCCGAACCGCTGCCCTTGCCGTCGACACCCGTTGCCGCCGAAGCGCCGCCGTCGGCAGCGCTGGAACTCGCATCTGAGCCTGTCATCACGGTGGACATGGCGGCCGCCGAACTTCGGGGCAGGCTGGCATCGGTATCCCTCGATGCGATCGACGTGATGATCAAGAAAGACCACCTCGTCGCCAAGGGCACGGCCGAGCCCGAGCAGATGAGAGACTGGCAGGCCGTGCAGATCTGGTTCGACGGCGCGTTCGGCCGTGATGTGCCGCTGGTCCCAGATATTGAAACGGCCGAGAAAGCCGAACCTCCCAAGCTCGCGATCGAGGCTATCTTTGCAGGCCGGACCCCCTATCTCATGGCCGGAGGCCAGCGTTACTTCGAAGGCAAGAACATCGGCGACGGCTGGACAATCGAGCAAATAAAGTCCGAGAAGATTACTTTGCGGCGGGGCGATCAGACCTTTTCCATCACCTTGTGATCGGGCGCACATCGAAACGGCGTGTGCTGTGACGGTATAGGCGGAGAAGAGGAAATCGCCGATGAGAACCGATCCTGTCCGCCTTGATCATGCGCTTGAGCGCGTCCGCCGCAGCGATCGGGCGGAAGCCAGCCATGTGCAGCTCGAACGCTTCCAGCCGGTCTGGCGTGATCCGACCTCGATCGAGGAAGGCCAGGCGAACCGCGAAGGGCTGGTTGACGAGATCTTCGCGTTCATCATGCCGGAACTCGACAACCCAGCCATGTTCGAAGGCAGCCGCTATCTCGGCATCCTCGAAGATCTCACCGATGACCTGGGCGATCCCGAGAGCTGCGACGACCAGATCGACAAGCTGGGCGGTCTCGTCCTTCGCCACGAAGTCAAGAAACACCGGCTGCTCTGGAAGTATCTGAACAGCCTGGTCGACAGTTGAGTTTTTCCCGAATGACGTCCGAGCAAAAAGATCTCCTGCACGCGCTTGCCTTCCTGTATCTGCGTCACGGCCAAAACCGGCGGGCGCTGTCACTGATCATGCTGGCGGCAAGGCGGGTGCCGAACGATGTCGGCCTGATGCGGACCCTTGCTTACGCCTTCATCGCCAACGGCGCGGCGAACGAGGCGCTGGAGGTGATCGAGCGGCTGGAACGGGTGGACCGGAACAGCGGCGCCGATCGCATGCGCTGTCTCCTGAAAGCAAGGGCGCTCCTGCATGCGGGGCGGCTGGCGGAAGCCAGAGCTCTGTTCCGACAATTCGTCGAGGCGAGAAAGGCCGGCTTCAGTAAATCTGCCGACCATGACGCGGACACCGATAGGGATGGCTCTGCCGGGCAGCTGGCCGGGCCTTCGGCGATGATGGCGGGGCCCGTATGACGATGCCGGTGATCAAGCAATGGCTGACCAAACTCACCGGACGTCAGGATCTCATCCTGGTCGTCTTGATGGTGATGACGATCATCATGATGATCCTGCCGCTGCCGACGGTGGTGATCGACCTCCTGCTGACCATCAATATCGCGCTCACGGTGCTGCTCCTGATGGTCGGCATCTATTTGAAGGACCCGGTCGAATTCTCGACATTGCCTTCGGTTATTCTGATCTCGACCGTGTTTCGCCTTTCCCTTTCGATCAGCACCACGCGCCTCATTCTGGTCCAGGCGGATGCCGGGCAGATCGTCAACACCTTCGGCGAGTTCGTGATCGCCGGCAATCTGATCGTCGGTCTGGTGGTCTTTTTGATCATCACCGTGGTGCAGTTCGTGGTGATCACCAAGGGATCCGAGCGCGTCGCCGAGGTCAGCGCCAGGTTCACGCTCGATGCGCTTCCGGGCCGGCAAATGAGCATCGATGCCGATCTTAGAAACGGCGATATCGACCAGATTGAAGCGAAACGCCGGCGCCAGCTGCTGCAGAAGGAAAGCCAGCTCTACGGCGCCATGGACGGCGCGATGAAGTTCGTGAAGGGCGATGCCATTGCGGGCCTGGTGATCATTGCGGTCAATCTTCTGGGCGGCCTGATGGTCGGCACCATGCAACTCGGCATGTCGATGAGCGAAGCGCTCCAGGTCTATGCGCTCCTGACGGTCGGCGACGGCCTCGTGGCGCAGATCCCGGCGCTGTTCATGTCGATCACCGCCGGCACCATCGTCACCCGCGTCACCACCGAGGAGACCAAGAACCTGGGCTCCGATATCGCAGGGCAACTCGTCCACAATTCGCGCACGCTTAGGCTGGCCGCCATCGTTCTTCTCGGCCTTGGTCTGGTGCCGGGCTTTCCGACCGCGATTTTCTGGCTGCTCGCAGCCATTCTCGGCGGCACCGGCATCCTCTTTTATATGCGCGAGCAGAGGCTCGCCGACGAAGAAGACGAGCGTCTGGCGGCCGAGGCGCTCAGAGCCGACGAAACGCCTGCATCGCTGCCGAGCCAGGAAGTCATCGGGCTCTGCCTCTCCCCAAGCCTGCATGAGGCGATTGATCCGGCCTCGTTCGAACAGCGCCTGCAGCGGGTCCGAAAGCTGCTGTTCGACCAGCTTGGTCTCCCTTTCCCGCATATCCATACCCATGTCGACGAGGCCATGGAGAACGGCAGCTATCGGATCGAGCTTGACGACGTGCCGATGGATGACGGCGCTCTGCCGCTCGACAAGCTGCTGCTCTGCGACGAGCCCGACCACCTGGAGCTTGCCGGCATCGAGGGTGAGAAAGGCGGCCCCTTCATCGAGCGGGCGCGGACCATCTGGATCGACGGCCAGCATAAGGCAGCCCTGGATGAAGCCGGCATCGGGGTAATGAATACGGCCGAGTGCCTTGCGGCCTCTGTTCGTCATACGCTGAACCGCTATGCCTCCCAGTTCATCGGTGTGCAGGAGACCCATGCCATTCTGGCGACGGTCGACAGCGCCTATGGCGATCTGGTGCGCGAGGCGCAAAAGGTGGTGCCCGTCCAGAAGATGGCCGACGTCTTCAGGCGGCTGCTCGACGAGAACGTCTCGATCCGCAACCTTCGAATCGTGCTTGACGCACTGATCGAGTGGGGAAACCGGGAGCAGGACGTGGTGCTGCTGGCGGAATATGTCCGATCCGCCCTCAAGCGCCAGATCTGCAATGGCTATGCCGATTCGCAAAAGGTGCTGCACGCCTTCCTTCTGGAACGCGACGTGGAGCTGGTTCTGCGCGAAGCGATCCGGCAGACATCGGTCGGTGGCTATCTTGCGCTGTCCGACGAGGACGGAGCGAGATTGCTGACGACGTTCCATCAGCATGCCGAGCGCCTAGCAGCCGACAGCGTTTGTCCGGTGGTTCTGACCTCGCTGGACATCCGGCGCTTCCTCAGAGCCTTGCTGGTCAAGAACAATATTCATGTGCCGGTGCTGTCGTTTCAGGACCTGGCACCCGAGTTCACGGTTCAGCCCGTGATCACCATCAAGATGGATCACCTGACCCGCGGCGAGGTCCGGGCACCTGCGAGACAGCTCGAGGCGTCCATGGACGCCATCGATGCCGACGCGGCCGACTAATCAGGAGGGATGACGATGTTGGAGCCCATCCGAGACCTGTTCGTGCATCGCGGCATGAAGCTCATCCTGATCTGCATGCTGTTGGCAAGCGGGCTTGCCGGATGCGGTGGCAGTGCGGATCCGAAACTGACGGAGAGGGCCGACCCGGTCGCCTCGCTGGATGACGTCGACCGCGTGCTCAGGCTCGCCGACAATCTTCGCGAGCGCGGCGAGCTTACCTACGCGATTGCCATGTACCAGCAAGCTGCGAGCAGGACGGACAACCCCGATGTCCTGGTCAAGCTCGGCTGGACACTTTTCGAGCATGGCGCGACGGAGCGTGCGGCGGGTGTCTTTCGCCGGACCGTTTCCCGCACACCCGACCATCCGGACGCCCTCTTGGGTCTCGGCATCACCTATCTCGACCTCGGCGATGTCGACAAGAGCATTCAATTTCTGGACCAGCTGGTCAGGCAGGGAAAAGGCAACGACCTTCGCCGCTTTTCCGCCCTCGGTGCCGCTCTCGATCTTGCAGGGCGGCATGACGAAGCGCTCGCGACCTACAAGGCCGGGCTTGCCATCGAGCCCGGCCATCTCGACCTGAAAAGCAATCTCGCCTTATCCTACGCCCTCGACAATCAGCATGCGGTGGCCCTCGATTTGATGCGCGAGGTGACGGATTCCCTCGACGTGCAGCGGGCGCATCAACGGAATATGGTGCTTATTCTCGCTCTTGCCGGGCAAAATCGCGAAGCGGTCACGCTCGGCCTTCGCCAGCTCGGCGAAACCGAAACGCGGGGCGTTCTCGCGCAGGCGTCATCGGTACGCGGGCTGGCCAGCAGCGCCGATCGTGCCCGTGCCCTCGGCGCTTCCTGACGCTCAGAGGTGCCGTTAGACAAGACTCGTTCCGGCCCGCTCCCCCACCATATCGGGTGATTGCGCAGGGGAGTGTGTCGGAACAGCACCTTCTCGATAAAAGCCGGAAATCAATTGGAGGCGTTGGACCCGACCGTGGCCTCACCGGAATTCAGCCAGTCCTCGGCGCCGGGGAAACGCCGCCAGCCATCGAGTTCCGCGAAAGGGTTGATGTCCTGCCATTTGGGATGCAGCTCCGCGGGTTCGTCACTCAAACTCGAGAGCTTATCGAAAAAGGCGGCGACAAATGCCGTCAGGGTCGCGTAGCGCGGGTTGTCGGCCCGCCAGTTATAGGTCATCAGCGCTGTTCTCACGCCGAAGGTCTCTGCCGTTTCACCGGCAGCGAGCAGGCTTGGATAATCGGATGATGTAATGGTAGCCGGCTTATAGGCAGGGCCCTTGAGAGCCGGCACCGGCAGCAGCTTCAGCCCATCCTCCAGTCCGATTTCCTGAAGCACCGGCGAGGGCTTGCCTGCAATCACTACCACCGCTGCGAGATCACCCTGCTGCAGCAGCTTCAGCGCCTTTCGCGGCTCGTGATAGGTAGGCTGAACCGGCAGGTTGAGATCGTCGAGAAGCAGGGATGCAGTGAACTCGGAGTTGCTGCCTTTGACGCCCAGATTGACCGGCTTGTTGAGCAGATCCTCGGTGGTCCGGACATCTGCCGTGGTGATCAGATGAAACTCCTCTGAAAACAGTTCGGTGGCATAGACAAGCTTTTGCTGCAAATCCGCGTAGATCCCCTCCTCGGCGGCATAGGTCAGAATGTCCACCGGCACAATGGCGCTGTCGACGCCCCTGCCATAGAGGATTTGCGCGATATTGTTGGCGGGATCGGGACTGGTGATGCCCAGGACGCGAAGGGCTCCGGCCGGAAGGCTGCCCGCGAGTTCGGTGGTGAACCGGTCGATGGTTTGACCGCCCTCGCCGCCCATGATGCTGATATTGTTTTCCGTAACGCGCAGACGAGCCTCCTCGGTGGTCGAGAAGCGCGCGAGAAATTCACCGTCGGCAAGATTGCTGATCCGGATCGGTTCCAGCTCGGGCAGCTGGACGCCGATTTCACGGTAGTAGCGCGCAGCACCGGGATGGACCGGCAGGACAAGCTCGGCGAGGGCATATTGCAGGCTGACATTGTCGGTAGCGCGATGCATGCCCTGCAGCACCGGAAGGTTGTCGTAGATCGTCTTGGTGATTTGATACGCGGCTTCGTCATTGACCGATGCGGCGGCCCCCAGAAGGTAGTTGACGGCAAAGGACCGCTGCGCGCCCTTTTGCCCGGCAAAGCTCCCCGGCGGAACGTCCGCACCCGACCATCCCCGGCGTCCCCTGCCATTGGCCTCGTCGATATCGTCCTCGCTGACACGCACCAGAACGGCAGCATCGCCGGCTTCCTCGAGGAAGGCGAAAAGCTCGGCGTCGGAAGCTTCAGCCGTCAGGACGAAAGCGTCCAGATTGCCCTCCAAAAAAACGGCGGCCGCCTCGCTGCTGCTCAGATCCTCGACCCTGAAGGTCCTGTCCACATCCACATCGAACGCATCGAACAGTGCCTGGCTGTTGGCAAAGTCATCGCTGCCGCGCTTGCCGAGAGCGATCTTGATATCTTCCAATGTCAGGAATTCGGCAAAGTCCCCCTCGGAAACGAGCGGCTTCTTGACGATGATGTGATAGGCCTTGTGCCAAAGATTGGTCAGCACACGAAGATTATTGTCCGTCTCGATCGAAGCGTCGGCAGCTTTCAGGGACTCGAGCGAGTTCAAGCTCGTCAAGATGGCGAACTCCAGGTCCCCATCCCGCAAAAGGCGCGTATTGTCGAGGGGCCCGTCCGTATTGCTGGCGTTGATATCGATGTCTGCCGTCGGCAGCAGCTTCAGCTTGACGAGAGCGGCAAGCGTGACGCCCACGGCATGGGAGAGCTCGTCCGTCGTCGCCGTACCCAGCTGAAAGGTCTGCCGTTCCGGGGATTGCGCTTCGGCGGGAAGGATCGAGAGGGCGGTAAGCAGAACGCCTGCATGAGCCAGACGGGGTTGATATAGCCATTTTAGCCAAGTCATCAAAAAGCCTTTTCTTCCCTTGAGCTTTAGATCTTGGCACCGCTCAGCCGAGTTGTGTCTCAGCTACATTCGTCGAGAGCTGCGCCGCGTAATGTCGACAGGTAGCAACAGCTATCCACTCATCTACGAAGAGGATGAATCGCTCGTACAATGAAGATTTTTATACCGTTCTGCAACGGCTGTTTGAGTGCGAACCGCCGTCCTCGTCTTTGGATCGCCACAAGAACGATAACAATCAGCACGTTAATGAAACCAACGGACCTGGCGCCATGACTTATAGTAAGAGAGTTTAGCCACTCAAAGGAGATAATATTTTATTGATACTTGGAGTATTGGTTGATAAACCATCGAAACATCGTTGATTGTCATTTTGAAGCGGGATTTACATTATGCATTCTCGGATTTCCAAAGCCGTATTTTTCTCAATTCTGACAGTTGCGGGCTGTGCCCCCAGCCTTCCCGAAATCACCAAGCCGGAACGAACCCTCTGGCTTCACCAGAATTGGAGCGGCAGCGAGCGCCATTGGTTTCATCACGCGACCCAGGGCACGTCGACGCTGCCCGTCCCCTATGATTGGTTCCTGGCTCTGGAGCAGCCGAGACTATGGCTGAGCGGAGAGCCGCCGCTGATGTCGGATCAGGACTTTCTCCAGCGGTTCGGATTCATTCCGAGCACGGCACAAGCCGACACGGCCAGCGGGAACCAGGGAGCGACGGCCCGAAACTACGGCTCGGCTGCCGTGTATGACGAAAAAGCCTTTCCGGGCAATGATGACGCGCTGCCCGTGGGGTTTGCCCGAACGCCGGGCTATACGGATCCAGTGAGTGGGCATCCGCTCCCGGATCAGATCGGTTTCACCTGCGCTGCCTGCCATACCGGACACCTGGAACATAATGGCGTAAGCATCAGAATCGATGGTGCACCCGCCATGACTGCCCTCGGCAAGTTCCGGGAGACCGTCGGTCTGGCACTGGTCTACACCAACTACGTTCCCGGCCGGTTCGACCGCTTTGCCCGGCGCGTTCTCAAAGAACGGTACAACGCCGAGACCAAGAAGATGCTTGCCGACGACCTCGCAGCACTCTTGAAGAAGGGTGAGGCGATGAAGGCGATGACCGATCCTTTCGAAGACCAGGCGGTCGAGGAAGGATTTGGCCGGCTGGATGCGCTGAACCGCATCGGCAATCAGGTGTTTTTCACCGATCTTCTAGGCTCGGACGTCGATGCCCTCGGCAATTATGCGCCGACGAATGCGCCGGTGAATTTTCCGCCGATCTGGGACACGCCCTGGTTCGACTGGGTTCAATATGACGCCTCGATCATGCAGCCGATGGTGCGCAATGCCGGCGAGGCGCTTGGCGTGTCCGCGAGAATCAATCTCAGCAAACCGGACAGGAAGCTCTATGCCTCGTCGGTTCAGCTCGGCGAGATCGATGCGATGGAGCGCCTGCTTGCCGGCGACGATCCTCTTGCCGGCAAGCCCGGCTTCAAGGGGCTCAGGGCACCTGTCTGGCCCGAACAGATTCTCGGTAAAATCGACCCTGCCAAGCGCGAACACGGCCGCCGCCTTTACCAGAAGCTTTGTGCCAAATGTCATCTGCCGCCAGTGGACGATCCCGAGGGGCGCTTTTGGGATGAACAATACTGGTATACGCCGAAAGGGGCGAGCGGGCGTTATCTGAAGCTTTGGAAAATTCCGCTCGGCGTGATCGGCACCGATCCCACCCAAGCCCGGATCCTCGGCGAACGCAAGGTCAAGATTCCGGGCAAACTCGAGATCGATCCGGGCAAGCTCTGCGACGGTCCGGGCGGCGGGACGGTAACCGAAGCGGTTTTCGGCGAGGCCTTGGCAGCCGTGGTCGAGAAAACCGCCGCGGTTTGGTATGATGAGCACGAGAAGACGGAGCGGGAACGGGCCAGCATGAACGGCAACCGGCCCAATTGTCTGAACGGTCAGCCGGCCGGTTACAAGGCGCGCCCTCTGGATGGCATCTGGGCAACGCCACCGTTTCTGCACAACGGATCCGTGCCGAACCTCTGGGCGCTGCTCTCGCCGATCGATGAAGACGAGCGGCCGGAGACGTTCTGCGTCGGCAGCCGTGCCTTCGATCCCGTCAAGGTCGGCTATGACACGGCATGCGGCCAGGGGCTGTTCGAGCTGGACACCCGCCTTCCCGGCAACCGCAATACCGGCCACGAATTCGCCGACAAGTCCCGTGGACAGGGCGTGATCGGCCGGAGACTGACACCGGACGAGCGCTGGGCCCTGATCGAATTCCTGAAAAGCACCCCATCCTACTAATCCCGGTGGTGTGACCACCTCATTTGGTTTCCACCGCAATCGCAAAAAGCGCTACGAAGCCCAGGGGTATGCGAGCTTTTCTCAGGAGTGCTTGAGGGCTCTTTCGAATCGAGCATGCCGAGAGCGGCTCATCGCAGGCTCATAACATGCGTTTCAGCGTCAACTGGTGCCCGTGGGTCTTCAGCCAGCGGCGATGCGTGTCGAAGTCCGGCATGACCTCGCCGACCGCCTGCCAGAAGGGCGGCTGATGGTGGCGGTGGCGGAGATGGCAGAGCTCATGGACCACCACATAGTCGAACACGTCCACCGGGGCGAGGATCAGGCGCCAGTTGAGGTTGATGACGTCAGCGGCGGTGCAGCTTCCCCAAAGCCGCTTTTGATCCTTGATGTGCAGGGCGGTGGGGATGAGCCCGTTGGGTGGACCGTAGCGCTCGATGGCAAGCTCGGCGTCAATGCGTGCTTGGCGCTTCAGATGTCTGGTCAGCGCCTGTTCCACCGCAGCCTCCCGGTCGATGGCCGGGCATGTCTCCGGCAGCTCGACCCTAAAGCCGTCACCTTCGACCACCTTGGGATGGATCCGCCCTGTCGTGACCACCGAAAGAGGCGTCGGTTCGCCGCGAAAAGGGATTTGGGCGCCGTCACACAGCCGTTCCGGGCTTGGGTGCTGTGCCATCATTGTCCGGTATTTCTCGACCTTGCTCCTGATCCAGCCCCGGTGACTGTCGATGAAGGACTGGACGTCGGCCTCCCTGGCGCGCTTGGGAATGACCACTTCCACGCCGCTCGGCCGCACGGTCAGCCGCAGACGCTTTGCCCGGGCACTCCTTCGAACTTCATACGCAATGGATTCGAGGCCGATTGTCAGATGCGGCATTTTCCATGTGCCTTTCCTGCCAAGCCGTTTGCACCACGCTCCTAACCCGTTAAGGATGGGGCGGATGATTGGCAAGATCGGGAACAACATAAAATGAGCGAATTGCGCGAGATCACCGACGGGCTGATGTTTCCGGAAGGCCCGATCGCCATGCCGGACGGCTCCGTCCTCCTGGTCGAGATTGCCAGGCGGACACTGACCCGCGTCCATCCCGACGGAAGGAAGGAGATCGTCGCCGAAACCGGCGGCGGGCCGAACGGAGCTGCCATCGGACCCGACGGCAAATGCTATATCTGCAACAATGGCGGTTTCGAGTTCGCGCGCGCCGGCGCCGGCCTTCAGCCGGTTCGCGAGGCCTATGATTATTCTGGCGGCTGGATCGAGCGCGTCGATCTCGAGACGGGTGCGGTCGAGGTCTTGTATCGCGGCACACTGGAGCACGGCCTCAAGGGGCCGAATGACATCGTTTTCGACGATCAGGGCGGTTTCTATTTCACCGATCTCGGCAAGGTGCGCCCGCGGGAGATGGATCGTGGCGCTCTCTACTATGCCAAGGCCGACGGTTCGATGATCAAGGAAGTGGCCTTCCCCCTGATCACCCCGAACGGCATCGGTCTGTCACCGGACGGCAGGACACTCTATGCGGTCGAGACCGAGGCCGCCCGCCTCTGGTCCTGGCCGATCCTTTCCCCCGGCGAACTCGGTAAGGAACCTTGGCCCATTCCCCATGGCGGCCGGCTGGTGAAGGGGATGGGCGGCTATCAGCGGTTCGACTCCCTTGCCGTCGACAGTGCCGGCAATATTTGCGTGGCGACACTGATCAACGGCGGCATCACCATCATCTCACCGGATGGTGAAGACGCGCAGCATGTGCCGATGCCTGATCTTTGGACCACCAATATCTGCTTTGGTGGCAAAGATCTGCAAACCGCGTACATTACGCTCTCGAATTCCGGGCGGCTGGTTGCTATGGATTGGCCGACGGCGGGCCTTGGACTGAATTATCTGAACGGATGACCTTGTCTAGACGAACCTTCCTTCTTTCCCTTCCATTCCTGGCGCTTGCCGGCTGCAGCCAGGTGGAAAAGCTGGCGGCACCCTTTCGGCCGAGTGTGGATCAGGAGCTCATCTACAGCGCCAAGCGGGGGGATAGCGTTGGCGTTTGGGCAGCTCTGGCAGCGGGTTCCCCTCCTGACTCCACCGACGATTCCGGTAATACCGCCCTGATCTTCGCCGCACGCGACGGCCATCTCGAGGTCGCCGAACTCCTGATCGATTATGGAGCAACCATCGACTGGCAGGACGAGGAGAAGGTGACCCCTCTCATTCTCGCATCCTCTAGAAACCACCCGGAAATCGTCACGCTGCTCCTGAACCATGGCGCAGCGCCGGCGATCAAGGACCAATGGGGCCGAACGGCACTGGACTACGCCCAACGCCGAGGCACCGACGACCCCATTGCCGTGATGCTGCGCTAGAGCATTCTTCGACCTTACGCAGTCACCACCAGCCCGCTACCCCTCCCGACCATATCGGGTGACTGAAAGGTAGTGCGCGCTGGTCCCGTTCGATCGGAAAATGTTCGAGCATTCCGATCGCGACGGTCGTTCGATAATTCCTCCCTGGTTCAGCCGTCGGAACAATCGCTCTTCATCATTTCTTCATGATCGGGCGTCAGGATGGCTTTCCTGGTCCATGAGATCCTGGGAATCCGAGCCTCGCCCCCTCTTCCTGGCGGGCGGACGGATTCCCAGGATCTCATGGACCAAAGTCGGTTCTACGCCGGTTGCGTCAACGAAAGATTAAGCTGGAGAGTCGAACGACCTTCGAAACCAGGAAACTGGCGCATTTTCGGGATAGGTCGATCCAGCCCACTCCCCGCCCAACCACCCCAAAGTATCGGCGATATCGGGTGGTTGGGCGGGGGAGTGGGCTGGTGCCGCGCAAACCTCATCCGGCAGCTCACTGGCCGAGTTTCCCGGGCAGGTCAGCACGAAGGAGTGTCTGCTCTCCGCATCGAATCTCACAGGCTGGCCAGCCCTAACCGTGGCAGAGGAGGCTATCGGCAAAGGGTGGGGGCAATCCACCAATCGGGGTGATCGGCCCGCATCCGGTCGCTTGCGCCATCCAGGGACTGGGCATCCCGGAACAGACCGAAGCAGGTGGCGCCGCTTCCGGACATGCGGGCTAGGTCGCAGCCGGTCTGGCCTGCGATGGTGTTCAAGACGTCGCCGATAATGGGTGCAGTATCACATGCCGGCGCCTCGAGATCGTTGGTGCTTGCCTGCAAGGCCTTTCGCAGCGAGTGCATGCCGCTGCTCGGTGGGCCATCTGCGCGCTCGCCGGCCATATGCCTCAACTTTTTGAAAATACCAGGGGTCTCGATGGGCGTTCCGGGATTGACCATAAGGATCGGCAAGGGAGCCGGCAGTTCGATAGGGGCCAGGCATGCCCCGATGCCCATCATCCTGACGGCCTTTGATCGGAGGCACGCGGCGACATCCGCGCCCAGATCCTGAGCAAGCGGAAAGAGATCGCCTGTGGTCATCGGCAAGTCCCAAAACCGAACCATCCCCCGAAGTGCCGCTGCCGCATCGGCCGAACCGCCACCGATCCCCGATGCCACCGGCAAGCGCTTGATCAGGGTGATATGGACATCCGGCGATCTGGAGAGCGCCACAGCGAGCCTGCGCACCGCCTGGAGCACGAGATTATCGTTTTCATGCAGCAGATCTCCAGCGAACGGTCCATCGAGAGCAAGGCACAGGGACTCTGCAGGCGAAAATGTCAGCTCGTCGCCCAGTTCTGCGAAGACGACGAGGCTGTCGAGGTCGTGATAGCCGTCTTCCCGCCGCCTGCAGACACGAAGGTCGAGGTTGATTTTGGCGCGCGCCGTTTCCCGAATGATCGTCATGGCAGCATTTTATACCAAGTCGCCCGGCTATTGACCTGTTCCGCACTGGGCCCTTGGCCGGAAAATCAGGACTGGTCGTCGTCCAGGCCTGATTCGAGCTTTTCCCTGATGGTCGCGATTACGTCGTCTTCAGGGTCGAGAGTGAGAGCGCGCTGCCATTGGAACATCGCCTCGCGCTCCCGGCCGACCTTCCAATAGGCATCGCCCAGATGGTCATTGATCACCGGATCGCCCGGCTGCAGAACCACGGCACGTTCCAGGCTTTCCACCGCTTTCTCGTAATCTTTCAAGCGATAGTAGACCCAGCCGAGGCTGTCGACGATGAAACCGTCGTCCGGGCGGGCATCGACGGCCCGGTGCAGCATATCTTTCGCCTGGTCGAGATTGAGCCCCTGGTCGACCCAGCTATAGCCGAGATAATTCAGGACGAAGGGCTGCTCGGGCTGCAGCTCCAGAGCATGGAGAAAGTCTGCTTCAGCCTCCGGCCAGCGCTTGGTCCGCTCGAACGAAATGCCACGGGAGTAGAAGAGGGTCCAGTGCTCCGTCCGCGACTCCTCCAGGCGTTCGATCGCCCGGCTGTAAGCCTCCTCGGCACGCTTATACTGCTCGTCCCTTCGCAGGAGATTGCCAAGCTCGATCAGCGCTTCCGTTTTCTTCGGGTCCGCGTCGGCGATCTCTTCCAGCAGCTTGAAGGCAGCGTCCTTGTCTTCTTTTTCGTGCAGCGTTTGCGCTTTTCGGATTTTCGCCGCCGCACCGAGCGGAGACTGAGGGTCGATCGCATCATAGGCGTCGATGGCAGCTTCGAGATTCTCCTGGCCGGCGAGCGTGTCGCCGATCAGGATCTGCCCCTCGGCCAGATCGGGCTTGAGATAGAGAGCGAGGCGCGCATACAGAACCGCGCGAGCACTGCCACGCTCCTGCTGAAGAGCTTCGGCGATACCGAGAAGCGCGTCGGCGATGCCACCAATTTCACTGTTGAAGGGAAAGCCGGGCGATCCTCCGGCTTCGAGGTCGGCGAGGGCTTTGGCCAGTGCCGGCCGCCTCGTCTGGCCGATCTGATCCTGCAAAAAGGCCAGCGCGTCGTCGTCCCTGCCCTGGCGGACCAGCAGTTCGGCGTATGCCTGAGCGACCCTGATCGGGGCAGGCCCCGTCTCCGGCAGGATATCCTTCATCTTATCCAGGGCATCTCCCGTCCTGTCACCGAGAGCCAGGAGCATGGCTTCATGGAAATCATTGAGCGGCCCCAGCGATTCACCGCCGTGGAGCAACGAGACCGCACCTTCCAGGACATCTTCGGATCCCTGTCCCGCAGCCAGCGACCAGGCTTGAACAAAGGGTGTCGCCAGCGCAACGATACCCCTGTCGCTGACGTCTTTCAGAGCATCGGGCACATCGTCATAGGCACCGAGGACGGCCTGCTCCAAGGCGAGAAGAAGCTGCGCGTCCTCATTCGCATTCTGGGGATCGCGTTCGGCGAGCATTTTCGCCTCTTCCAGAGCCTCGTCATAGCGGCCATCGGCAAGATCGAGCAGAAACACCTGCCGGCGCAACTCCAGATTGTCCGGATCGTCGGCCAGAGCCCGTTGGAAATAGCCGACAGCATCTTTGATACTGCCGTTATCCAAGGCAAAATTGCCGGCGAGATAGTCGCCCAGCATCGACTCCGCCGTCGGTCCGACTTCCTTCGGCAGATCGACGATGCTGTTGCCGATCAGAGGCGGGGCATCAGCCTCCTCATTCGCGGCATTCGTGCCTGATGGGCCAAACGCCGATATGATCAGACAGGTGGCCAGGAGGCCAAGACCGAGCTGCCTCTTGCGGGACGTGCTTTTCATGACCATCTCACGCCTGATCCGTTCGGCCGGAAGGCCCAAGCCCTGTCCGAATGGTCTTGACGGTTAAGGCCGAAGCCGGCATGGAACTGTGAACAGCCAAAATGGCCTCCCTGCGTGATCATCGTCAGTCGGTAGCCAGCATAATATGGAGTGAACAATGCTGCAGACCAATAAGAGTAAGAACGATCCGACCGCCCGCGGCAGCGGCGGCGAGGGTAAGACGTTCGAAGGTAAGAAAGTCAAACCCGTTTTGTATGTCGGCACAGCGGTCGGTCATGGCCGTTACATAGCTGCCCAGGATGAGGGCGGCAAGATGATCATGGCCCAAGATGGCAAGCCGATTGCATTTGGCGATATTTAAAGGCGTATAATCGGGCGCTTGCCGCCCGTTTCTTTCCTGTTCGCCCCCAAAAGCTCCGAGCCGTCGATCAGGTCTTTTCTCTGCCGGGGGCAGCGACGGCGCTCTGTCTCCTACATCCCCGTGTAGCTCGGGCCGTCGCCCCCCTGAGGCACGGTCCAGACGATGTTCTGTGACGGGTCCTTGATGTCGCAGGTCTTGCAGTGGACGCAGTTCTGATAGTTGATCTGCAGCCTTGGATTGCCGCCGTCATCATCCCTGACGATCTCGTAGACGCCGGCCGGGCAATATCGCTGTTCCGGTGCGTCGTAAGTCTCGAGATTGAGCACGACCGGAACGTCCGGATCCTTTAGCGTCAGATGACAGGGCTGGTTATCGTCATGATTGGTGTTGGAGATATAGACCGACGACAGCCGGTCGAAGGTTAGCTTGCCGTCGGGCTTCGGGTAGTCGATCGGCTGGAAATCGGCCTTCGGCTTGAGCGCGGTGTGATCCGCGTGGTTCTTGAAGGTCCAGGGAGCCTTGCCGCGCAGGAGATAGGTGTCGATGGCGCTGTAGGCGAGGCCCGCCCAAAGGCCTTTGTGAAAGCTCGGTCGGATGTTTCTCGCACGATAGAGCTCGTCATGGGCCCAGGAGGCCTTGAACGTTTCGGGATAGCTGTCGAGCGTGTTTGCCGCATTCTCGTTCGCGAGCGCCGCGGCGGCGGCTTCGGCCGCGAGCATGCCGGATTTCATGGCGAGATGATTGCCCTTGATCTTGGGCACATTCAGGAAACCTGCGGTGCAGCCGATCAAGGCGCCGCCTGGAAAGACTAGCTGCGGCAGGGACTGCAGCCCCCCCTCGTTCAGCGCCCGCGCGCCATAGCAGATCCGCCGCCCGCCCTCGAAAATCTCCCGGATGGCCGGGTGGGTCTTGAAGCGCTGAAATTCCTCGAATGGCGACAGATAGGGGTTTTGATAGTCCAGGGCGACCACGAAGCCCACCGCCACCTGATTGTCCTCGAGATGATAGAGAAACGAACCGCCATAGGTTTGCCGATCCATCGGCCAGCCGACACTGTGCACCGTGCGCCCGGCATGGTGTTTGGCAGGATCGATCTCCCAAAGCTCTTTGATTCCAATCGCATAGGTTTGAGGGTCACCGTTCCGGAGGTCGAATTTGGCTTCCACCTGCCTGGTCAGCGAGCCGCGGCAGCCCTCGGCAAAGAGGGTGTAGCGGCCATGCAGCTCCATGCCGGGCTCGTGATTGTCCTTGGGCTGGCCGTCCCGATCCAGGCCCATATCGCCGGTGGCGATGCCCTTGACACTGCCGTCCTCGTGATAGAGCACCTCGGCGGCGGCAAAGCCGGGATAGACTTCGGCGCCCAGCTCTTCCGCCTGCTCGCCCAGCCATTTCACCACGCGGCCCATGCTGACGATGTAATTGCCGTCATTGTGCATCTGCGGCGGTGTCGGCAGTTTGATCGCCTTGTTCTCGGTCAGAAAAAGGAAGCGATCATCGGTCACCGGTGTATTCAGCGGGGCGCCCCTGTCCTTCCAATCCGGGATGAGCTCGTTCAGCGACCGGGGCTCCAGAACGGCGCCGGACAAGGTGTGCGCGCCGAGTTCGGCCGCTTTTTCGACCACGCAGACCGAGATCTCCCGATCCTGCTCGGCCCCGAGCTGACGCAGCCTGATCGCAGCCGCAAGGCCGGCCGGCCCGGCGCCAACGATCACCACGTCGAATTCCATGCTCTCTCGTTCCATCACACCCTCAATACCGCATGCCTCAATGGGCAAGTCCCTTTCGCTCTTCCCGAACTCCGGGTACATAGCGAAAGGGGATTTCCGACGACTGTCTGGCAATTTAGCTGGAGAAGGTTAACAAGAAACCCCTACCGGCGACCAAGAGTGTCCGGATGGCGGCGCGGTCACTGCGACAAGATGCCCGCCCCCGTGGCCTGGTTCAATCAGGAGGGTCGCGGGTGGCTGAACGCAAAGACCGCTAGAATCGCGGTTCTTGCGTTTCGATCAAAAGGAACCTTCTGTTCGAAACGAGCCGTTAGAAGGACCGAAGAGGAAGGCACCAGCCAGAGATGAGCAAGGAGGGGCAGCCAAAAATCCCGCCGCATCAAGCCGGCGTTGTTGCCTGGCTCGACTGGTATCAGGCGATGGGCGTGACGGATCTCGTCACCGAGGAGCCAGTCGATCAATTCGGCAGGCCGGAGCCGGAAGAGCGGGCGCCGGCCTCGGCGAGCAGGCCAACCGAAAACGCTCGCGGCCAAGGAAGCAATGTCGGGACATCGCCATCGGGCGGCAGCACGGCGACCGGCGGGTCCGGTGATGGGCCGCCAAGCTGGGTGCTTGCTGATGACGGCATCGCGCCGCCTGCCTCACCGCAACCGGCCTCATCGGGAACGACCTCGTCCGTTCCGGGTCTCGATCTCGGCGGCTCGGCCCAGGACGCGCGGGCACTGGCGGCGTCTTGCCAGGACCTGAAAGCGCTCGAAACCGCTCTCAAGGCGTTCGATGGCTGCCCGTTGAAGGAAACGGCGATCAATCTTTGTTTCGCCGACGGCAATCCCGACGCCCCGATCATGCTGATCGGCGAGGCGCCGGGCGCTCAGGAGGACCGGCAGGGGAAACCCTTTGTCGGCCCGAGCGGCCAGCTTCTCGATCGCATGCTCGAGACGATCGGCCTGGATCGGACCAAGGTCTACATCACCAATGTCATTTTCTGGCGCCCGCCCGGCAACCGCACGCCGACGGCAGCGGAGATTGCCATCTGCCAGCCATTTCTGGAGCGTCAGATCGAGCTGCTGAAGCCCAAGCTCCTGGTATTCGTCGGCGGGATTGCCGCCCGCGCCCTGCTCGGCGTGACCCAGGGCGTGACCAAACTGCGTGGCCGCGCGTTTCGCTATGAGGCATCGGATGGCCGGGAAATCCCGGCTATCGTGATGTTTCACCCGGCTTATTTACTAAGACAGCCGGCGCAAAAACGCTTCTCCTGGCGGGATCTTCTTAGCATTCAAGAAATTGTAAAAAATATGTAAATAAATATGCTTAATGGCCAAATAAAAAACTTGACGCATTAACTTTCAATTTGATCTATTTTTTATTATAACTCCCAACATGATCAAAAAACACGTTGCCCAACTTGCTTATCCGCTGCGCGCCGCCGCTCTATTTGTCTCGGCCGTTCTCTTCGCAACCCCTGCCGCCGACGCCTCCGAAGGCGTGCAGGTCGCGGGTTTGCCGACCGTCGATCCGCTTTACAAGTCGGAGAAGCCGGTCAGCAGGCCGCTCAACGAGCGCACCAAGCTCCTCTACAACGAAATCTTCGAGCTTCAGGAGGATGGCGCCTGGAAGGCGGCCGATGCGCTGATCGCGCGGCTGGACGACACCGTTCTCATCGGGCACGTACAGTATCAGCGCTACATGCATCCGACCGCTTACCGCTCATCCTATAAGGAACTGGCGGGCTGGCTGGATCGCTACAGTGATCATCCGGGTGCTAAGAAAATCTACAAGCTGGCCCTCAAACGCCGTCCCCGGGGCACCAAGGCGCCGACCAAGCCCGCCAAAGGCTATATGACCGGCAGCGGCCAGCAGTCCCAAGAGCTCATCCGGTATCGCCACCGCTCGTCGATCCGCCGCTCGGAGGCCAAGGAAACGGTGGTTCAGGCCTGGCTTCGGGACCTTGACCGGCGGGGCGACCGCGGACGTGTCGACGAGGTGACGCGGCTTTTCAAGCAGCAGGATTTGCACGATATCATCGACAAGGTCGAAGCGGACCTCGCGCGCTGGGCCGTTGCCCGCGCCCACTTCAGAAAGCGTGACTTCAAGCAGGCTCTGAAACATTCGAAAATGGCGGCGCAGCGTTCTGGTCATGTAGTGCCGGAAATGCACTGGACCGTGGGCCTCAGCGCCTGGCGGACCGGCAAGATCGATATGGCCGCGACCCATCTTGCCAAGCTCGCCGAGGCCGAGAAAGCCAACAAGAGCGAGCGTGCCCGTGCCGCTTACTGGACGGCCCGCGCCGTCGGCTTCAAGACCAGCCGTGCCAAGCATTTTCTGAAGATCGCCGCGAAACATCCCCGCCACTTCTACGGTCTGCTCGCCCGCCAGCGCCTCGGCATGCAGATCGACCACAAGCCGGCCGTCAGGGTCAATGACGACGTGGCCGAGATCCTGCTTCGCTATCCCGCCGCCAAGCGCGCCACGGCTCTTGCCCAGATCGGCCGTCACGAGCTTGCCGAGAAGGAACTCCGCACCCTGGCCGCGCGCAGCAAGTCAACCCTGACCGCCGGCCTCCTGAAGCTCGCTCAGAATCTGCATCTCCCCTCGGTCGAAATGCGCCTCGCCCACCGTCTCGGCTACAAGGGCAACGTCCATCTCGACGCTTTCTACCCCGTACCAAGCTGGGAGCCCCACAAAGGCTACCGGGTGGACCGCGCCCTGGTGTTCTCCGTGATCCGTGCCGAAAGCGGCTTCGATCCCGCAGCCGAGAGCTATGTCGGCGCCCGCGGCCTGATGCAGGTGATGCCCGGCACCGCCAAGCATATCGCCAAGCGCACCGAACTGACGCTCAAGAGCACCGATCTCCTCTTCGATCCCGAGACCGCGATTACCTTTGGCCAGGCCTATCTCCAGGAACTCCTGAACCGTGACGGCATCGGCGACAATCTGATGTTCATCGCCGCCGGCTACAATGCAGGCCCTGGCCGGGTCTTCCAGTGGCGCGAAGCCTTCAACCTGGAGCGGGATCCGATGATGTTTTTGGAAATGATCCCCTTTACCGAGACCCGGGTTTACGTGAAAAAGGTTCTGGCGAACCTTTGGAACTACCGGGCTCGCCTCGGCCAGCCGCTGCCGTCCCTCGAAGCCATGGCCGGTAATGACTGGCCCGGCTACCAGGCCTTTGACGACAAGCCCGGTCTGTACGCCGACGCCAACCACGCCAACGGCTAGGGGCCGACGGGCCCCGGGGTGGATTTTCTACCGGCCGTGCCGCAGCAGGAACCTATGATGGCCGGTATTGATGAAAAAGCTCCCTTCCACCCTCTCCGGATCGCGATCCTCACCGTCTCCGACAGTCGAAACCTCGATGACGACCGCTCCGGCGACCTTCTGGTGGAGCGGCTCACCACGGCGGGCCATGCACTCGCCGACCGTGCGATCGTCAAAGACGATCCCGCCCAAATCGCCGCAAAGCTGAAGAGTTGGATTGATAATCCCGAGGTCGAGGTGGTGATCAGCACCGGCGGCACCGGGGTTACCGGGCGCGACATCACACCCGAAGCACTGGAGCGGGTCGCGGAAAAGCTGATCCCGGGCTTCGGCGAAATGTTCCGCATGGTCAGCTTCCAGAAAATCGGCACGTCGGCACTGCAATCCCGGGCAACCGCCGGCGTGGCCAAAGGCACCTACCTCTTCGCTCTTCCCGGATCGACCGGCGCCTGCAGGGATGGCTGGGACGAGATCCTGAACGCTCAGCTCGACATTCGCCACCGCCCCTGCAATTTCGCGGAGCTAATCCCGAGGCTGCGCGAACACGAAGCCGGCTGAAGCTATATCAAACCACATGATGCGTTGCCGCGCGCCTTCTCCCGGCGACGGCTGACGTCACGCCGCAACCAGGGGGAAATTGTCCCAGGCGTGTTTCGCTATTTTATATCAATATTGATTAAAATTCGCCTCAAAGAGGAATTTATCTGGTAAATTGAAAGGCTTAGAATTGAAATAGGGGAGACGGGGCATGGCCGATGATCTCGATTTCGATCCTGAAGGCAAACGACTGCCGATCACCATCGACACCACGACCAACGGCGAATTCTACCCGCAGCCGCTGACCGCAAACCAGAAAGCGGCCATCGCGCTCGCCCATGAACGGGTGGATGAAGCGGCAAACCGGACCGGCTTGAGCCGGCGCCGGCTCCTGACCGGTGCCGCCGGCTTTGCGGTCACCGCTCTTGCGATCGGCGACGCCCATGCGCGTGCCGGCGCGCCACAAGGAATCGTCGATATTCCGCGGGATGCCGCTTTCGACCAGCAGCTCGCCCAGGCCAGTGTCACCATTCCCGATGACGTGCTGGTGGTCGACATCCAGATGCATTGCGTCGATGATTCCGGCGCTTGGGCCCATGGCCGCGATGGCGAAATCTGGAAGAAGGTGCTGACCCAGATTTTCACAGGCCGCGACGGTTACACGCCTTTCAGCGCCGATGAAGGCGAAACCGTCGGGTTCGATCGCTACAACGCCGAGCATTTGGTGGAGGAGGTGTTCGTCCGCAGCCCCACCAGGGCAGGTGTGATCTCGGCCCTATGGGGGCTCACCAACCCCACCCCGATCGAATATGCCAGGGAAGCGGCGCATATGATCAACAGCCTGGGTGGCAAGGAGCGGGTCTGGCTTCATGGCGGTGTCATCCCCAATCATCCCGACGGTTTTGATGCCGTGGCTGCCGACATGGAGGAGAAAGCCGGAGCCTATGACGTCAAGGCCTGGAAAATCTACAAGCAATGGGGATCGGAAGGCATCGGCTATTATCTGGACGGCCGAGAGCCCAGCCGGGATTTCGCGCGGCCCTTCATCGAAAAAGCAAGGGATCTCGGCGTCAAGGTCGTTTGCGCCCATGTCGGGCTCCCGCTGCCGGGGCTGGAGCGCGCCTATGCCGATCCTTCGGACGTTCCGGTCGTCGCCCGTCAATTCCCCGACGTGACCTTCATGTGCTACCATGCAGGTTTCGATCCGGCGGAGATGGAAGGACCGTTCGATGCCGCACTGCCGCTCGATCAGATCCCCATCGGCACCAACCGTCTGATCCGAGCCTATCTCGATCAGGGCTACCGGCCGAACGATCCCGACGGCAATGTCTATGCCGAGCTGGGCTCGGTCTTCTGGCAACGTTACACCCGAAGCCCGGAGGAGGCGGCTCATCTGCTCGGCAAGCTGCTGCGCTATTTCGGCGAAGACAGGATTGTCTGGGGAACCGACTCGATCTGGTGGGGCAGCCCCACGGCGCCGCTTCAGGCCTTCTGGACCCTGCAGATCCCGAGCGAGATGCAGGAAAAATACGGCTATCCGCCGCTCACTGAAACGGCCAGGCGCAAAATTCTAGGACTAAACGCCGCCGGTCCCTATGGGCTGGACACGAAGCTTATTATGAAAGCTAGCCTCGAGGACCCGATCAGACGGCGGCGAGAGGGCTTTTTGGCGCACCCCAATCCGTCGTTCCGGACCTATGGCCCCAAGACGGCCGAGCAGGTCGATGCCCACCGCCACCACCACGGAGGCTGGCCAGCCTAGCTGTATGGCCGCATCATTTCGACCGCCAAGAGGTAAAAATGGGGTTGTCCCTTGGAGCTTGTGTGAGAAGTCCGTTCTTGACGTCAATCGCTCGCTCACATGGGCTCGCTGAAGGCTGGAATTCCTGGATTTTGATAGCCTCAGAGCGTTTTTCGACCTTTGAAGTCACCGTCAGCCCGCTCCCCCTCCCAACCACCCGCAGGATCCCGACCATATCGGGTGGTTGGGAGGGGGAGCGGGCTGGCTCCGTTTGATCGGGAAAGTGTCCTGATTTCGACGTTCGTTCGATTATCAGCCGCCGGCTCTACCGTCGAAAAGACCGTTCTTCATCTATTTTTCATGATTGTGCGTCAGGATGACCTCCTGGTCCATGGGATCCTGGGAGTCCGTGCTTCGCCCTTTCTTTCCGGCGGGCGGGTGGATTCCCAGGATCCCATGGACCAGATCGCCTTTGTTCCACGGAAAGATGAAGAAAGGATGAAGGAGGCCTTCGGGCCAGCCTGACCCAGCGCATTACCGAGACAGGTCGATTTAGCCCTCCGCCCCTCCCAACCACCCTATATGGTCGGGATCCTGCGGGTGATTGGTAGGGGGAGAGGGCCTACACCGCGTAAACCTCAATCGGAAACGCTCTAACCAATCCTTACGCGTCATTGTCGAGAATGCTGGCCTCGACGGTCCGGGTCTCGATGAAGACGACACGGGGGTCGCCGGAGGTGAAGAGCTTAAAGGTCTCGATTTCCTCGACCAGGTCGTCGTCAACGAGATCTATGGTCAGGGTCGATCGCTGCTGCCCTGGCCTGAAAACCACGACCCCCTGGCGATGATGGTAATCCTTGGCCGCCGTCGCCGACCCGTTCAGGAGGGTATAGATGACGGCAAGCGACCTCGGGGCCGGCTCGGACAGCAGAAGCTCGAACGTCAGCGTCCGATCGCCTTCGCTTGCAGGCTCCGAGGTGACGCTCAGGCGCGTTGTGGCAGCTCTTTCGTTCTCGGCCAGGGAAAGAGGCGTGGTGGGCGGCGTCTCGAGCGCCGCGATCTCTTGAAGCGGTGTTGTTGGAATGGCTTCCTTGTCGTCGGCTCTCAGTTCTCTGTTCCCCAAGTCAGGTGAACGGTTTGTTCCTTCTTCCGATAGCGGAATAAGCGGTCCGCCGGCTTCGGCTTCTCCGTTGCTCGCCGTTTCTGCTTGCCGTTCGACCCCAATGGTGGGGCTCTCGGTTTCGGCCACCAGGATCGATCGGAGGCCGCCTGCTATGCGGCGAAACGCTTCCGACGTTACCTCCGAAGCTTCGGGGCAAGGGGGTAGCTTGAGGACGGTGCCGGCCGACATCAGCGCCGGCCTGCCGCCAATTGCTCTGGCATTGCCGCTGTAGTCGTAAATATAACGCCAAAGGCTGGAGTCCTGATAAGCGCCCCTGGCGATCTTGGAAAGTGTGTCACCCGGCCGGACGACATAGCGCTCGTTGCATGTCGGCTGGGCCGAGGCCGTCCCGCTGATCATCCAGGCAAGACACAGAGCGGGAAGGATAGAGAGGCGCCTCATGGTCTTCTCCTATTGTCGTTTTTTTGACCACGCCTCATCGGTTATAAGGATAAAAAAATAGGGTCAAGGTCTCTTTGAGAGATAGTCATACTATATGGTGTAATTATCCGGCATTTATCGAAAAATTGCCGGGACGGCATTCGATCCGCCCTGTCGCCCATCTTCCCCGAGAGCGTCAGCTCAACCGGCTGACGGCCGATTTCGTCGGCAACTCGGCGGTATGGTCAGTCCGGTCTGACCACGCCCATTTTCAGAAGCACGCAGCCGTAAAGACGCGTTTCGCCGGTCTGCACCACGGCGAAGGCCTGGCGTGCCCGTTCGTAGAAGGCAAAGCGCTCGATGTTGGCAAGCTGGAACCGGCCCTCCTCGGCGCGGTCGATGACCTTTTGAAAATCCTGGCAGACTTCCGGGACCGCTTCCGGATCGCCGACCACCTCGATCCGGCCGCATGGTTCGTCGACGAAATCATCGAGCGGCATGACCGACAGCACGGCCTCCAGGACTCGAGGCGCATCGACGCCGTCCAGCCGTACCAGGCGCTTTGCCATGGTCGTCGCCGGAAAATTCGCATCGGCGATGATCAAATCGTCTCCATGCCCCATCGCCCGCAGGATATGCAGAAGATCGGCATTCAACAGCGGGTCCAGTCCCTTTAGCATCTCAGCCTCCCCTTGGCTTTTCTGATTGTCCGGAGCCGTTCCGGTCTATTCGAAAATGCTCCAGGCGCTAGACTATCGCAAAGTCAGGGAAACGGCACGGGCTGAACGGCAGGTTCTGAGGGGCGGCATGACGGATCAAGCGGTGATGGCGGTGGATGTCGGCACGGGCAGTGCGCGCGTTGGCCTGTTCGATCGCGAAGGCGCCCTTCTCGCTAGAGCCGAAAGGCCGATCCTGATCAACCGGCCTGAAGCCGACCATGCCGAGCACGATAGCGAGGACATTTGGCAGGCTGTGGGCGACGCGGCGCGAGAAGCCGTGACGAAAGCAGGCGTGCCCTCCGAGGCTGTTCTTGGGATCAGTTTCGACGCCACCTGTTCCCTGGTCGCTCTCGATGCCGAGGATCGCCCGGTTTCCGTTTCCACCACCGGCGAGGATCGCTGGAACACCATCGTCTGGATGGATCACCGGGCAATCGCCGAGGCCGAGGAATGCACCGCCTCCGGCCACAAGGTCCTGGATTCAGTCGGCAAGACCATGTCGCCCGAGATGGAAATTCCGAAGCTGATGTGGCTGAAGCGGCATTTGCCGGGACAATGGCAGCGCTATGACCGCCTGCTCGACCTGGCCGACTTCCTGACCTTTCGTGCGTCGGGGTCCAATCAGCGTTCCTGCTGCACGCTCGCCTGCAAATGGACCTACCTTGCCCATGAACAGCCGGGCTGGCAGGCGGATTTCCTCCATCAGATGGGCCTTGATGATCTCCTGGACCGCGCCAAGCTTCCGCCGGCTGCCGCCGCGATCGGCGAGCCGCTCGGCAAGCTCACCGAGCAGGCTGCACGCGATCTCGGCCTGACCACCGCCTGCACGGTCGGCTGCGGCTTGATCGACGCCCATGCCGGCGCGCTGGCGGTACTCGGCCCCTATCTGGAAAGCGGGCTGTCGGCCTCTCACCATATCGGCCTGATCGCTGGAACCTCCACCTGTCACATGGCGCTTTCCTCCAGCCCGCGTGAGGTCGCCGGCATCTGGGGCCCCTACTACGGGGCGGTGGCGCCGGGGCTCTGGCTCAACGAAGGCGGGCAGTCGGCAAGCGGTGCGCTCCTCGATCACATCCTTGCCTGGCATGCCAAAGGGCGGGAACTGGGTGAGGATGCGCATGGCAAGATCCTGGCCCATATCGACAAGCTTCGTGCCGAAACCGGAAAAAGCTTTGCCGAACGGCTGCATGTCCTTCCCGACTTCCACGGCAACCGCTCGCCGCTCGCCGATCCTCATGCGGTCGGCGTCATTTCTGGTCTGACGTTGGACAGTTCCCTCGACAGCCTGGCAGCTCTCTATTTTCGCACCGCCGTCGCGATCGCCCTTGGCACCCGCCACATCCTCGATGCGCTCAACGCCAAAGGCTACACCATCGACCACATGCATATCGCAGGCGGCCATACCAAAAATCCGCTGCTGATGGAGCTTTACGCCGATACCACCGGCTGCAATCTGGTGGCTCCCGCCGAGGAAGACGCGGTTTTGCTGGGCACCGCCATCGTGGCTGCGTCTGCCGCCAAGCTCTATCCTGACCTCGGACATGCCGCCGCCGCGATGGTGCGTACCGGCACCGTCATCGAGCCCAACCCTGAACGCCGGGCCGGCTATGACCGGGATTACCGCGTCTTTCTCACCATGCATACCCAACGTGCCGCGTTGGACCGGATGACCTGAGCCATGGCTGGCAACGGAACCACTCCAGCCGTCGTCGTGCTCGATATCGGCAAGACGCATGTGAGGCTGTTTGCGATTGCACCCCATGGACGAGAGGTCCTCGGGTCTCATCAGACATCCAGTCACAATGTGGACGGCGCCCCCTATCTTCATGTCGATGTCGATCGAATATGGGCCTGGCTCACCGACGCGCTTGCCGATCTGGCCCGCCGCTTCAAGATTGAGGCGATCATCCCCTGTGCCTACGGCTCAACGGCAGCCTTGATCGACGATGCCGGTCTCGTGCTGCCGATGATGGACTACGAAGCCGAGCCGCCCCCTGACATTGTGCGCGACTATGCCAAAGCAGCTCCCGCCTTTGCCGAGGGCTGCTGTCCGATCAACCCGGGCTCACTCACCCTGGCGCGCCAGCTCTTCTGGCAAAGCCGGCACTTTCCCGAGGCTTTCCGGCAGACGCGCTGGATCCTGCCGGCAGCGCAATACTGGGCCTGGCGCCTGACCGGGCAGGCCGCGACCGAGGTCACGTCGCTCGGCGCGCAGACCCAGCTTTGGAACCCGAGAACCGGCATGCCGACCGATCTCGCGGAGAGGGAAGGGTGGGCGAAGCGCTTTCCACAGCGCCGCTACGCCTTCGATGAAATCGGACCCCTCAATCCCGCTCTGGCCAAACGTGCCGGCCTTGAAAAGCCGCCCGCGGTTCTGGTGGGCATCCATGACAGCAATGCCAACTACGCGCGCTATCTCGCTGCCGGGCTGGAGCGCTTCACCTTGGTTTCGAGCGGCACCTGGCTGATCACCTTCGATACGGATCTGCCACTCGATCGCCTGCAGCCCGATCGCGATATGGTCTCCAACACCGACCTCGAAGGCCGTCCGGTCGCCTGCACCCGCTTCATGGGCGGGCGGGAGTTCGCTGAAATCGCCGGGCAAGACGGGCTGGCGGCAAGCCCCACCATCGCCGACGTCGAAACCATCATCGGCCGGGGCACCATGGCGCTCCCTTCCTTCACCGACAGCGGCGGTCCTTTTCCGGGAACCGGCGGCCGCGGGCACATCGAGGGGCCCGTGCCGGAAACAGCGGAAGAAAAGTCGGCGCTTGCAGCGCTCTATGTCGCTCTTGCAACGGATGTCGATTTCGACCTTCTTTCTTCCAAAAGTAACGTGGTGATTGACGGAAGTGCTGCCGGAAACGCGCTCTTTTCCGGTCTGCTGTCGGCGCTTAGACCCCGGCAGGAGGTGATGATCTCCAGAGAAAGCGACGGTACGGCGCTTGGCGCCTCTCTCCTTTGGGGCTGGCGTGATCGCCGGGAGCAGGTTTCGATCGAACTGGAGCCGGTGCCGCCTTTGCAAATTCCAGGGCTTGACCGCTACAAGGACCGCTGGCGGCAGCAGGTCGGCGAAACCGGCTGAGCGGGCTGGTTCCGTTTGATCGGAAAATGCTAAACGGTGACTAGGACCGCGCCTGCAGCTTTCGCCCAGCCCAGGCTATCGGCAAACTCGAACCGGCTGATCGCTTTGCCGTCCTTGAACCGCCAGATATGGGCGACCGGGCATTCGACGACGCCGGCGGTGAGCCGATTTTCCCACGTGGTCCGGATCAACACCACGACTCGGTCGCGATCGATCAGAAACTCCTCGGCAACGTGACACAGCATGTTCCAATCGCGGTACAGGACCTTGAAATATTCGAGCATCGCCGCCTTGCCGCGTCGAGCTATCGAAAACTCCAAACCCGGCACGCCGTTTTCCAACGTCCCGTTCTCGAAATCATCCGCGATCAGGTCGAGCCAATGCTCATAACATTCGCCGTGACTTGTACTCCAAACTCGATAGGCATCCTTCAGGGTCTCAACATCGTTGGCGGTTACGCTCACCTCGTAATCCCCTAGCTAATCGCGTCGAAAGCAGAATGTGTAGACATATGAACAGACGTTCATCATTCATCATTTTGAACGGGCGTACCAGGGGATGGAGGCTGTCAGCGATGCAAAAATTGCGAGATTGAGCCGATCGGGCAGCGCAAAGCATAGCCCAACTCTATATCAAAATAGATCGCGCCAGTAAAAAACGTACGGGTTGATAATTTGCTGCTATTTCAACGGCACGCGAGGAGCCTGTTTAAACAGCAAGCACTCGGATGTGGCGCTTCTTGCCGGAGGACAATTTCAACGCGCCGTCCTGAAGGTCGTCGGCACTGACGATCAGTTCCTCGTCGCTGATCCGATTGTCGTTGAGCCGAGCACCGCCGCCTCTGATCAAACGTCTAGCTTCGCCCTTGCTCATGACCAGGCCGCTGCGCTGCAGCAGGTCGAGAATGTTCAGACCACCAGCGATCTCGGACTGATCGATCCTGGTCGTCGGCAGGCCGTCGAGGGTTTTGTCGTCATCCCCGAACACGGCGTCCGCAGCTTTGGCCGCCTCTTCGGCAGCAGCCTTGCCACGGCAAAGCGCCGTTGCCTCGAACGCCAGGATTTTCTTCGCCTCGTTGATCTCCGATCCTTGGAGTGCTTCAAGACGTGCGATCTCGTCCAGCGGCATATCGGTGAACAGCTTCAGGAACCGGCCGACATCGGCATCGTCGGTGTTCCGCCAATACTGCCAGTAGTCGAAATCGGAGAGCCTGTCCGGATTGAGCCAGACCGCGCCATCGGCCGACTTGCCCATCTTGGCGCCGGTCGCCGTGGTGATCAGCGGCGTGGTCAGGCCGAACAGCGTGCGCCGATCCACCCGGCGACCGAGCTCGACACCGTTCACGATATTGCCCCATTGATCCGAGCCGCCCATTTGCAGACAGCAATCGAAGCGGCGGGCAAGCTCGACGAAATCGTAGGCCTGCATGATCATGTAATTGAATTCGAGAAAGGTCAGCGGCTGTTCCCGCTCCAGCCGAAGCCGCACCGAATCGAAGGTGAGCATGCGGTTGATGGTGAAATGCTGGCCGTAGTCGCGCAGCAGCCGGACGTAGTTCAGGTGATCCAGCCAGTCGGCATTGTTGACCAGGAGCCCTTTCTCGCCGGCGTCGTCGACCTCGAAGAAACCGGAGAGCGACCGCTTGATGCCGGCAATGTTGGTCGCCAGCTTCTCATCCGTCATGAGCTGGCGGCTTTCCTCCTTGCCGGAGGGATCGCCCACCTTGGACGTGCCGCCGCCCACCAGAGCGATTGGCCGGTGGCCGGTTTTTTGGAACAGCCGGAGCATCATGATCCCGACAAGATTGCCGATATGCAGGCTGTCGGCGGTCGCATCGAAGCCGATATAGGCGGTCAGCCGCTCCGTAGCACAGAGCTCATCCAGAGCAGCCAGATCAGTCGCCTGGTGCAGGAAGCCACGCTCGACAATGGCCTGAATAAAATCGGATCGATGGGAAACCATGATATCAACTCTTGCTACGAAGGCTGCTGCAGCGCTCAGCTGGCGTTGGCGACGATCTTCTCTTCGCTGTCGGGCTGTTCGCCACCTTCGCCGTCATCATCATTCGCCGGGCTTTCGGCCGTACCCTCATCCCCTTCGGGCGGCCTTGCCCTGGCACCCCGCCTGCTGCCGGTCTGGGTCTGCTCCATGGCGGCGATCTCGGCGAGACGCATGTCGAGATAGGACTCGACCACCTGATTGAGCTGATCGAGATAGCCCGTGAAAAAGTGATCGGCACCGGGCATGATCTCCATCGCCATGTCGAGACCGCGCTGCAGCTTGAGCTTCTCCACCAGCTTTTCGACCGAATCGACGGTCACCAGGGTGTCCCGGTCGCCATTCACAATCAGGCCCGATGACGGACAGGGGGCGAGAAAGCTGAAATCGTAAAGATTGGCGGGCAAGGCTGCGCTGATGAAGCCCTGGATCTCCGGCCGGCGCATCAAAAGCTGCATGCCGATCCAGGCGCCGAACGAAATGCCGGCAACCCACACGCCCTTGGCGTTGGGGTTGTAGAGCTGCATCCAGTCGAGTGCTGCTGCGGCGTCGCGAAGCTCGCCCTGGCCGTGATCGAAGCTCTCCTGGGAGCGGCCCACCCCGCGGAAATTGAAGCGCAGCGTGGAAAAACCCCGGTTCACGAACATGTGATAGATGTCGTAGACGATCCGGTTGTTCATCGTGCCGCCGTGTAGCGGATGGGGGTGCAGCACGACGGCGAGTGGTGCATCGCGCTCCTCCGCATGGTGGTAGCGACCCTCCAGCCGCCCGTCAGCGCCGTTGAAGATAACTTCCGGCATTCCAACTCCCTCCGCGTGTCACCGCGTCGTTCCATCGATGATCGTCAAACCAGGCCCATCATCCCCTCGATACCGCAACGGTTGCCGTCCACATTGATCAACGTGACCTGAAGCTGTAACGTGACCGCAACGACCTGTTCCGGCTTGACTGTTGCCATCATCATAGCAACATCAAGGGCATGTTGCGCCGTGTTTAGCGTAAACGCAGCTTTTTATGCAATCACGATCTGTGGCACCTGCTCATGTTTCAGTCTCTCAAAGACGACATCAACGCGGTCACCGAGCGCGATCCGGCAGCACGTTCGGCCTTCGAGGTCCTCCTCTGCTACCCGGGCGTGCACGCCATTCTCTTGCACCGCATTGCTCATAAATTGTGGCTGCGCGGCTGGATAACAACCTCCCGCTGGATATCGCAGGTAGGACGTTGGCTCACGGGGATCGAGATTCACCCCGGTGCTACGATCGGCAAGCGGCTTCTGATCGATCACGGCATGGGTGTGGTGATCGGTGAAACCGCTGAAATCGGCGACAATGTCACGCTTTATCAACAAGTTACTCTAGGCGGTGTCTCGCTGGATGCGAGAAAGCGCCATCCCACCATCGAGGATGATGTGGTGATCGGCGCAGGGGCTGCGGTTCTCGGGCCGTTCACGATCGGCAAGGGAGCGCGGGTAGGTGCCAATGCGGTGGTGCTGAAAGAGGTGGAGCCCGGAACGACCGTGGTGGGTGTGCCGGCCAAGCCTGTGGGGCCGCAGGATGTGAGCATGGACCAAAAAGACTGCTTTCCGGCCTATGGTACGCTTCCGGGTGCATCGAGCGACCCCGTTGCGCGCAGTCTCGACCGTCTCCATGGTGAAATCGAGCGTCTCGCAGCCAAGGTCGCCGATCTTGAGGCGGTTTCTCCGGCTCTGGACAAGACAGGCGGTCGTCCCGAGCCAGCCGCTGAGGCAGACCTCGAGCCGGCTGCTGCCAGGCGGCGGTAAGGCCGCGGTATCCTAACAAGCCTCTGCCGTCTCTTCCTTCATTTGCCGAGGTGCAGCCAGCGTGGCAGCCAGCGGGATCTATCTTGATTACAACGCAACCGCACCGGTGAAGCCCGCCGTCATCGAGCGGGTGGCCGAGGTGATGACCGCTGTCGGCAATCCCTCATCGGTCCACAGCTCAGGACGCGACGCCCGCCGCCTGGTCGACCAGGCAAGGCAGCAGGTCGCCGCTTTAGTTAACGTCTCGCCCGTGGCGAACGCGCCATCCGTGACGATGATCTTCACGAGCGGGGGGACGGAGGCCAACAACCAGGCGCTGGCGAGCGTCGACGGGCCGGTCCTCACCTCGGCGGTCGAGCATGACTCGGTTCTGCGCGCGACTGACGATATTTCCCTGATTGGCGTCGATGACGCCGGAAAAATCGACCTCGACGCCCTTCGTTCAGCCTGCGATCGCCGGTCGCCGGGACTGATTTCGGTCATGCTGGCCAACAACGAAACCGGCGTGATCCAGCCCGTCCGTGAGGTTGCCCGGATGGCTGCGGAGCGAGGTATCCTCCTGCATGTGGACGCGGTGCAAGCAGCGGGAAAAATCCCGATCGATTTTACCGATCTCGGCGCCGATTTTCTCAGCCTCTCCGCCCATAAACTGGGCGGTCCCCAAGGTGTGGGCGCGCTGATCGTCCGCCCCGGTCTCGAGCCGACGGCCGTTCTTAAAGGCGGTGCTCAGGAGGATCGCCGCCGTGCCGGGACGGAAAATGTCGCCGGCATCGCCGGCTTTGGCCTTGCCGCCGAGCTTGCGCTTGCCGATGCCGGCTTCAAGGAGCGGGTGGGGCTGCTGCGCGACCGGATGGAAGCGGAGATTCTCGCACTTTCTCCGGAGACGCGGATTTTCGGAAGATCGTCGCCACGCCTTCCCAACACCTCCTGCCTCACCATGCCGGGCGTGAGCCACGAAACCCAGCTCATCGCCTTCGATCTCGCCGGTATCGCCGTAAGTTCGGGTTCTGCCTGCTCCTCCGGCAAGGTCGGTCCCTCGCATGTGCTCGCGGCCATGGGCGTGCCGGACGCGGAGGCAGGCACCGCTATCCGGGTAAGCTTCGGTTGGGCCAGTGTCGAGGGTGATACCGAGCGCTTCATCAAGGCGTACCGGGAGTTGTTCGAGCGGCGCCGGGCGCGGCGCAGGGCTGACGAAACGCCTGCAGCGGCAGCCGGCTATGGCTGAAAGCGGGGCTCGGACCTTGCAATTGGCTGCCCAAATCCGACATAATCGGTGGAGAGTAAACTGCTCGCTTTGCGGGCTGACAAAATTCACGGAGAAGTCTCGCCATGAGTAGTCAGGCCTTGTCCTTGACCCCAGCTGCCGTCGATCGGATCCGTTATCTGATCGATACCCAGGGTG
This sequence comes from Geminicoccaceae bacterium, assembly GCA_965204405.1. Taxonomy (GTDB): domain Bacteria; phylum Pseudomonadota; class Alphaproteobacteria; order Geminicoccales; family Geminicoccaceae; genus JANQPX01. The sequence goes on along the minus strand of CBDBEN010000003.1, from coordinate 447,092 downwards.
ATGGCGCCAAAGGCATTCAGATCGGCGTCAGCACCGCCGGCTGCTCCGGCATGAGCTACACCATCGATTTCGTCGAAACCATCGAAGCGGGTGCCGACGTGGTCGAGGTCGACGGCGTCAAGGTGGTGATCGATCCGAAAGCCGTGATGTATCTGATCGGCACCGAGATGGATTTCGTCGAGGACAAGCTCGGCTCTGCCTTCAAATTCAAGAACCCCAACGAAGCCGGCCGCTGCGGCTGCGGCGAATCCTTCACCGTCTAGCCCCAACGCGAGGTGCGGCTACTGGACCTCGTCGCCGTTTGGTGGCATTCGGCTCCAGGACAAGCGAAAAATTCACGAGGATCGGACGTGCCTAGGATTACCTTTATCACCCGGGCCGGTGAGCGCATGGACATCGAGGCGCAGAGAGGCCTTTCTGTCATGGAGATCGCGCGGGACGCGGATCTCGGCATTGAGGGGACCTGCGACGGCTCCCTCGCCTGCGCTACCTGCCATGTCGTCGTCGATCCCGATCATGCCGGGCGGCTGAAGCCGGCTAGCGATGAGGAAGAGGATATGCTCGACCTTGCCTTCGGCCTGAAACCCACCTCCCGCCTCGGCTGTCAGATCGTGATGAGCGACGATCTGGACGGTTTGGTGGTCACGATTCCAGACGGTATCTGAACCATGACGCCGGCGACCAAACGAACCCAAGAGCCAGAGGAAACCTTGCGTTCCATCGATTTGGGCTTCGCTAAGCCGAACGCTGAGTGCCGGATCGTGGTCGCTATGTCCGGCGGCGTCGACAGCTCCTGCGTTGCCGCGCTTCTCGCCGAAGCCGGTTACGAGGTCATCGGCGTGACGCTCCAGCTTTATGATCATGGCCAGGCCGTCGGCAAAAAAGGTGCTTGCTGCGCCGGTCAGGACATTCACGATGCGAAAAACGTCGCTGACCAGCTGGGCATCCCCCACTACGTCCTGGACTTCGAGCAGCGCTTCAAGGATGCGGTCATCGACGACTTCGCCCAGAGCTATGCTGACGGCATCACCCCTGTCCCCTGCATACGCTGCAACCAGCGGGTCAAGTTCCGGGATCTCCTGGATATCGCCAAAGACTTAGGCGCCGATGCGCTCGCCACCGGCCATTATGTCCGTCGTGTTGTTAAGGATGGAGTCCCCGAACTGCGCGTCGCAGTCGATGCCCATCGCGATCAAAGCTACTTCCTGTTCGCAACGACCCAGGCGCAATTGGATTACCTCCGCTTTCCCCTGGGGGATCTCGAAAAGACCGAGGTGCGAGACATCGCCGAACGCTTCGGCCTCGTCGTTGCCGACAAGCCGGACAGCCAGGACATCTGCTTCGTCCCCAACGGATCATATGCGAACATCGTTCAGAAACTCCGCCCGGGAGCGGCCGAGCCCGGCGATATCGTCCATGTCGACGGCCGCGTGCTCGGCCGCCATGACGGCCTGATCCACTACACCGTCGGCCAGCGCCGCGGCCTCGCCGTTGCCGTCGGCGAACCCCTCTACGTCGTTCGCCTGGAACCGGAACATCACCGCCTCATCGTCGGTCCCAGGATTGCCTCACTTTGTGCTAAAATCGAGCTAAGTGACCTCAATGACCTGGCAGGCCTTGCCTGTGCCGGCGATGAAGGCTTGAAGGTTCAAGTCAAACACCGTGCTCGCGAGCCGGCTGTGGGTGCAAAGGTCTACCCCACCTGCGGCGCAAACCCTTTAGGCGGCAAAGCCGACCCTGTCGGCGGTGCCGACGTCATCTTCGACGAGCCGCAGACCGGCGTTGCTCCCGGACAGGCCTGCGTGCTCTACCAGGGATCGAGAATCTTGGGCGGCGGATGGATCAAACAAGCACCGCTGATCGCTGATGAAGCGTCTCCGTTTCCCGAAGTTGAGCCTGTCATCGCCGATGACCTTGACGATTTCGGTGGTCGGCGTTACATGGCTTTGAGTGATGTGGCGGAGTAGCTCAGTCGGTAGAGCAGTGGAATCATAATCCATTTGTCGGGGGTTCAAGTCCCTCCTCCGCTACCATTCTTTCCAGATCTCCGATTTCCCAATGTCGACATGATCGGGCGGCGTTTGACGAGCCGTCGATATGGGCTTTTGGCGCGGTGCCTCTTTGGGTGCCCGGTGGTCTTTGATGGAAGCTGGCTATGGCAGAGACGGAACGCGAACGCATCATCGAGCTGACCAGGCGGCATGAATCGACGGCAGCCAACACTTTTTCCGTCGCCGAAGACCCGCCATTGTTCGTGCGTGGCGAGGGGCCGTTTCTCTTCACCGACGCAGGCGATCGCTATCTCGATCTGGTTGCCGGCTCGGCGGTCACCAATCTTGGCCACGGCTTGCCGGCTCATCGCCGGGCGATCGAGCGGGCCATGGAGCGGGGCATCTACCACAGCGGCAACCGGCTGGTGCATGTCGAGCGGGCCGAGCTTTATGGCGAACTCGCCGCTCTTCTGCCCGAAGTACTGCCGCGCATCCATTTCGTGAGTGTCGGCACCGAGGCGGTCGAGACCGCGATTAAGGCGGCGCAATACCACACCAAGCGGCGGCGCATCTTTGCCTTCGAGGGCGGCTATCATGGCCGGACCGTCGGCTCCCTCTCGATCACCCACTCGGAAAGCCTGCACAAGATCTTTTCGACCCTGAGGGATGTTGTGACCTTCATCCCCTATCCCTACCGGTTCCGTACTGATCCGCCGGCACCGGACGTCGAGGAGTTGGCGGCGTTTTGCCTGCAGACCCTGGCCGATCGGCTGGCGGAGGCCAAAGCCGCGAACGATCTGCCGTCCTCGATCATTCTGGAGGCGATCCAGGGCACCAGCGGGGCTGTGCGGCCGCCAGCGGGTTTTCTTAAGCAGGTGCGAGCGTTGGCGACCGACTATGACGTTCTCTTGATCGTCGATGAGATCTGGACCGGCTTCGGCCGCACCGGCCGCTGGTTTGCCTTCCAGCATGACGACGTCACGCCGGACCTGGTCTGTCTTTCCAAGGGGCTCACTGCAGGCCTGCCGCTTGCCGGCGTTGCGGGCCGCGACGATATTCTCGGATCCTGGCCTGCCGGCATTCACACCAGCACCTTTCAGGGCAACCCGATCGCCTGCGCCATGGCAAGAGCGACCCTTGCCGAGATGAAGGAACAGCAATGGGTCGCCCATGCAGCCGGGCCCGTGAATGATGTTTTTGCCCAGCATCTTGAGAGACTTGGAACCCTGCCTCATGTCCGCGACGTGCGCTGGGTAGGGGCTGCGGCGGCGATCGAGCTGATGACGCCGGACGGCCAGCCGGACCCAGGGACCAGGCGTTTGGTCCAGGACAGGTGTCTTGAGGAAAAAATCCTGGTCTATGGCGGTGGGCGTCAGAAAAACACCATCATGCTGCTGCCGCCGATCAACATCGATCCCGCCGTTCTTGGCGATGCGCTCGACAAGCTGACCCGGATCATTGGCGATACCCAACAGCTTTGATCGGATCCGCGTAGCAACGCCCCAGTCCTCCAACCAAATCAAAGCCCGGCAGGCCTTAGCGAGGAGCTGGAGGGGAGGGCGACGGCACCACGTTGATCAGGGCGAGATCGATCGCAACCTCGCGAAGCTTGGCATCCGCCAACGCCTTGTTCAATTGCTGAATGCGCGAACGGGTAGAAGCCAGCTGCTGCTCCAGCTTTTCAGAATTGTCGGGTTTGGATGCTGATCTGGTTGGGTCGCTCGCCTGCTCTGCAAGACGTTTCTTGGCAGCGCGGATATCCGACTTCAGCTTGATGATATCACCCTGCGCATTGGAAAGCTCTGTTTTGAGCTCTTTGATTTCCTTTGGGTCTGCAGGCCTTGCCGCTGACGCCGGTGTGACGGCCACCGGCTCTTTTTCATCCTTGCCGGCGCGGGTAAGCGTATTTTTCAAAAGCGTCTCGATTTCGGACTTGGCTAGCGCCAGTTCGGCCTTCAGTTCATCGACGGTTTCATCACTTTGCTCGGGCTGAGCGCTTATCTGCGCGCGCAGGTCCTCGATCGTCGCGAGAAGCTCAGCTTCCTTTAAACCCGAAGCTATAGCCGTCGCGTGCTGCTCGGCCTCAGCATCGGTCTCCAGCTCTTTCCTCTGATTCTCGTCGTCACGCTGGCGCTCGAGTTCAGCTGCGAGGGTATCGGCACGCTGCTGGAGTTCGTTATTGGCCGATTGCTCCTCGTTCAACATGGCCGTCAGTCGGTCGATAGTCTCCTTGTGTTCGCCTTCCAGATCGCTCCTGTTGCCGCTCGCCTCGGTAAGGTCGGCCTGCAGCCGTTCAATCTCTTCCGTGGCCGCGATCAACATGGCCTCGCTGCGCTCGGCGCCCTTGTCCTTTGCGACGATGTCGGCTGTGAGAGCGGCAACTTTGGCTTCGGCCTCATCGCGGGCTTTTTGCAGCTGTTCATTTTCGGCAAAGGCGTCTTCGAGCTGGGCATGCAGGCTGGACGCCTCTTCCGCCGGCTGGTCGCCGGGGGCGTCACCTGCGGCGCGCTGCGCGTCGAGCTTGGCTTGCAGGGTGGCTTCTTCGGCCTTGGCTGCCGAGAGCTGCTGACGCACATCTTCGAGCTGCACTTGGGTCTGCTT
>CBDBEN010000003.1:0-435000 GCA_965204405.1 Geminicoccaceae bacterium | reverse complement strand
GTTGGAGCCGTCGCTCCTGAATGAAGCCGACTTTTGCCTCGCCTTCGGTCGCGCGACTTGGCCTCATCGGCTCGTCAAAGTCATGCTCGCCGAGCAGATCTATCGTGCCAGCACGATCCTGAGCGGTCATCCCTATCATAGGGAATGACGCTACCTTCTCGGGTTGCAAGCATGAAAATCCGCGATTTGCCGGGGGGAGGTGGGGCTCCGGCTCTGACGGCGGATCAGGCGTCGGTCTCCGCCATTTCGCAAATCAGCCGCCAAGCCTCGTCATCCACCGGGCTGATGGAAAGTCTGGATTGCCGAACAAGCGCCAGGTGGGCAAGTTTGGGATTGGCCTTGATTTCTTTCAGTGACACCTCGCGCTTTACCGGCATGACCGGTTCGACATCGACCAGAACGAAGCTCTCCTTGGGGTCGTCGGGATCGTCATAAGCCTCCCGTGCGATCGCCATGATCCCTACCACGGCCGGGTCCTTTTGCGATCGATAGAAGAAGACCCGATCGCCCTTTTTCATGGCTCTCATGTTGTTGGCGGCCTGGTGGTTATGGATGCCGTCCCACTCGGCCACGCCATCCCTGGCCAGATCTTCGTATGTATAGTCGTCCGGTTCTGCCTTCATCAGCCAATAGGCCATCGCTCCTCATCCTTCCTGCCGCCTGGATCATTTTTCGGAAAATGCCGTGCCCCGTCCTTTCGGGCAAGCCCTGTCGCGCTGTTCGGTCATTGCGCCGAGGAGAGGCGAGGGCTATCGTCCCCACCGCTTTGCCTTGGATAAAGAACTCGATTTTGGGAGGATGAGACGGGATGAGCGAGCGGATCGAGAGCGTGGCCGTTTTGGGGGCGGGCACCATGGGAAGCGGCATTGCGGCAGCCTGCGCCGACGCCGGCTGCGAGGTTCTTCTCCTGGACGTGACCAAGGATCGCGCGGATCAATCCATTGCCGCCATGACCGAAGGGCGGGCCCCTCTGCTCGGCGACCCGGCTGCCCTGAAACGGATCAAGTCCGGAGATCTCGAGAACGACCTTGGCGAGATCAGCGGCTATGATTGGATCTGCGAGGCGATCATCGAGGATCTCGAGACCAAACGCGGCCTGTTCGCCAGGATCGAACCGCTTCGCCGCGACAATGCCGTCATCAGCACCAACACCTCGGGCATTCCGCTGCGCGCCATCACCGCGGATATGCCGGCGAGCTTCAACGAGCGCATCGTCGTCACCCATTTCTTCAACCCGGTGAAGGTGATGAAGCTTCTGGAGATCGTGCCGGGCAAGAGCACCTCGAAGGAGGTCGTCGAGCGCCTGGCGGATTTCGGGCACGAGAAGCTTGGCAAGGGTGTGGTTCACGCCAAGGACACGGTGAATTTCATCGGCAACCGTATCGGCTGCTTTTGGATGCTGTCCGGCCTGCACAAAGCCAAGACCGCTTTGGCGGACGGCCTTTCCATGGAGGAGATCGACGGTCTGATGGGGGAGCCGGTCGGCATTCCGAAAACCGGTCTCTATGGACTGATCGATCTGATCGGGCTCGATGTCATGGACCTTGTCGGCAAGAACCTGGCCGCCAATCTCCCGAAGGGAGATGCCGGGCATGCCTTCGTCGCCCTGCCGCCGGCCGAGCAGGCGATGCTGGAACGGGGCCAGCTCGGCAGGAAAACTGGCGGCGGTTTCTATCGGATGTTGAAAGCCGAAGATGGCAGCCGCATCAAGGAAACCTTCGACCTTGTCGATCAGAGCTGGCGCCCTGCCAAACCCGTTACCGTGAATGCCCCCCATGACCAGGCCTCTTCGCTCCTATTCGCCGATGATGCGCGTGGGCGCTTTGCCGCTGATCTGATGGGGGGAACTCTGCTCTATGCTGCGGATCTCGTGCCGGAAATCGCCGACGACATCGTGAATATCGATCGCGCCATGCGCTGGGGTTTCAATTGGGCCAAGGGACCGTTCGAGCTCCTGGATGATATCGGCCCCGCTCGCGTGATTGCCAAGCTCGAGAGTGAAGGGAAAAAGTTGCCCAAGATGCTGGACGTCCTGCGTGAGGCCGGCTTCGAAAGCTTTTATGATAGGGGTGGCGAGACATTTCTCGGGCGAGAAGGCCGGTATCGGCGGGTCAGATAGGGCCCCCGATACTTAGCCTGCCACGAATGTGCGTCGGATCGCCCTGCTTGATCAAGCAGACTTGCCGGCAGCCGCTGTCGATTCTAAGGTCTTCTCAGCACGAGGGGAGCCTTTGACAAGGCTGAGAGGTCCCGATGGGCGGGGCGACCCTTTGAACCTGCGCGGCGGCGAAGGGAACGTGCGGCTTGGCCGATACGATTTTGTCTCCCCCTCACATCGAGAATGTTTTCCAGGTCGACCTCAGGGGAGCTGCGCTCAGCTATGACGGCGTGGCCCTGTTCTCCGATCTCGATTTTCGCCTGGAGCCTGGTCTTTGGACCTGCCTGCTCGGACCGAGCGGGGTAGGCAAGAGCAGCCTGCTGCGGGTAATCGCCGGGCTATTGCCTTTGGAATGTGGGAACATCCGTTGCAGCGACGAGACCGCGCTTCAAGGCAGGCTCGCCTGGATGGGCCAGCAGGATAGTCTTCTTCCCTGGCTCACGGCCGAGCAGAATGTCCTGCTGGGCTCCAGATTGAGAGGCGTTTCGCAAGATAGCGAACGGGCCGCCCGCTTGCTCGAGAATGTTGGCATAGAAGCCCAGGCGCATCAGTTGCCGGCGACCTTGTCCGGAGGCCAGTGCCAGCGGGTCGCCTTGGCACGTACGCTGATGGAAGACCGGCCGCTGGTGTTGATGGACGAACCATTCTCATCGCTGGATGCAATCACCCGCATCAGGCTCCAGGCCCTTGCCGCCAAGCTCTTGCGCGGCCGAACAGTCCTTCTGGTCACCCACGATCCCCTTGAAGCACTGCGCCTCGGTCATCGCATCTATGTGATGGCCGGGCGTCCTGCCACCCTATCCGCGGCGTCCCTCCCTGACGGTGAACCGCCGCGATCGCTCGATGATCGAGATCTTCTGGAACGCCAGGCAGACCTTCTGGCCAAGCTTGCCAATGCCCAGGACCCGGCGCCATGAGCGGCTATCGGCCCTGGCTGGTGCTCCTGGCTTTCGTCGCTGTCTGGCAGGGCGTGGTCTGGCTGACGGGCGTGCCGGGCTTCATGCTGCCCGCACCGCTTGCGGTCATGACCAGCCTTGGCGGTCATGCCGGGCTCTTGCTCCACCATGCCTTCGTTACGCTGAGCGAGATCCTGATGGGCCTGGCAGGTGGTGTGCTGATCGGCTGCCTGAGCGCGCTTGCCATGGCGCTGATCCCGGCGCTCCAGCCATGGATGCTGCCGCCACTGGTGCTGGGGCAGGCGATACCGGTGTTCGCGCTCGCTCCTCTCCTTGTTCTCTGGCTAGGCTACGGCATGGGTAGCAAGGTCGCGATGGCGATGATCATTATCTACTTCCCGGTCACCGCTGCCTTGTTCGATGGCCTGCGGCGGACGGAAAGCGGCTGGCTCGACCTTGCGCGAACCATGGGCGCAAGCCCGCTGCGCACGCTCTGGCATCTGCGCATGCCCGCGGCACTCCCCGCCTTCGGCTCCGGCCTGCGCATCGCAACCGCCTTTGCGCCGATCGCTGCGGTTGTCGGCGAGTGGGTCGGCTCCGGCGCCGGCCTCGGCTATCTGATGCTGCACGCCAATGGCCGCATGCAGACCGATCTGATGTTCGCAGCAATGATCGTACTGATGGTCATGGCGCTTACACTCTATCTCACGGTCGACCGCATTCTTGCCCGCCTCACGCCCTGGGCCCCAAACACCCTGACCTCGACAACAAAGATGTGACCTGAGGAGACATCACCATGCGTTTCATTCTCGCGCTGGCCATCGCAGGCCTTGCGATTGCAAGTAGCCCGGCTTCGGCAGCCGACAAGCTTACGTTGCTCCTGGATTGGTTCATCAATCCGGACCACGGCCCGATCTTCGTGGCCAAGGAAAAGGGATATTTCGAGGCGGTCGATCTGGATGTGGAGATCGTCGCTCCAGCCGATCCCAACGACCCGCCGAAGCTGGTGGCCGCGGGCCAGGGCGATATCGCGATCAGCTATCAGCCGCAGCTCCATATTCAGGTCAATGAAGGCCTGCCGCTGACCCGGATCGGCACGCTGATCGCGACACCGCTCAATTCCCTGGTGGTGCTTGACGACAGTCCGATCAAATCCCTTGCCGATTTTGCCGGCAAGAAAATCGGCTTCTCGGTCGGCGGTGTCGAGGATGCGCTGCTCACGGCAATGCTCGGGCAGCACGGCATCACGCTCGACCAGGTCGAACTGATCAACGTTAACTTCGCCCTATCGCCGGCGCTGCTGACCGGCCAGGTGGACGGTGTCATCGGCGCCTATCGCAATTTCGAGCTCAATCAGCTCGATCTGGAAGGCCGTCCCGGGCGGGCGTTCTATATCGAAGAGGAAGGTGTGCCGACCTATGATGAGCTGATTTTCGTCGCGAACAACCAGGCGCTGGACGATCCGAGACTGCCGCGTTTCCTCGATGCCGTCGAGGCGGGAACCCAGTTTCTCCTCAACCATCCGGATGAGAGCTATCAGCTTTTCCTGAAAAGCGGCGATGAGCTGGACAACGAATTGAATGCACGCGCCTGGAAAGACACGGTTCGCCGCTTCGCAACCCGCCCCGCCGCCCTGGACACTGCGCGCTATCGACGCTTTGCCGGCTTCTTGGAGCAGCAAGGCCTGATCAAGACCCCGCCGCCCGTAGAGGCTTATGCCGTCGAGCTGGAACGCTAGACCGTTTTCCGACCTTATGAAGTTAAACCCAACCCGCTCTCCCTCCCAACTCCCCGATTTGGTCGGGATCCTGCTAGTGGTTGGAAGGGGAGCGGGTTAGTTCCGCTTGATCGGAACATGCTCTAGTGTCCTGCTTTCGAAGTTCGTTCGATCTCACCGGCTTAACCATTTTCTAACCTGGCCGGGGCAAAACTGACTTTGATCCATGGGATCCTGGGAGTCCGAGCCTCGCTCCCTCTTTCCGGCGGGCGGACGGATTCCCAGGATCCCATGGATCAGAAAGACATCCTGACACTCAATCATGAAGAAAAGGTGAAGATCTATTTTTCCGACGGCAGATCCGGTGGGGATAATCGAACGAACTTCGAAAGCATGACACCAGTTGTGTGACATCATCATCTAGTAGTGTATTCTCAACGAAAGAGCGCCAGCCCTACCTCTCTTAAGCTTGGGTGCATACCGTCGATCCTGGCGACGGAGGCGGGACCCAATACTGTGGTCATACTCCTAGAAATTGTCCTTGCGCTGTCTGATCTCGGCAAAGACCTCGACATCGGAGGCGGCTTCCATGTGGAGCTGCTTCCGAATGGCGGGATCCGCCGGGCGGAGGAAGGGGTTGGTGGCGCGTTCCTCGCCGAGGGTCGTCGGGATGGTCGGCTGATCGGCTGCCCGCTGGCTCTCCACTTCTTTGGCCCGGGCCTGAAGCGCCGCATTGTCCGGATCCACCGACAGGGCAAAGCGTGCATTGGATTGGGTATATTCATGGCCGCAATAAACCAGGGCATCGTCAGGTAGCGGCGCGAATTTCTGCAGCGAGGCCCACATCTGGGCGGGCGTGCCCTCGAACAAACGCCCGCAGCCCAGGGAGAACAACGTATCCGCTGAGAACAGGGCCTTCGAGCCGGCGAACCAGAAGGAAATATGGCCGGATGTATGGCCAGGTGTTTCGAAGATTTCAGCGTCCGCCTTGCCGAGCTGAAAGCGATCGCCTTCGACCAGCTTGACATCGATCCCCGGGATCCGCGCTGCATCCTTGCCCGGACCTGCAATTTTGCAGCCGGTCGCCTGCTTCAGCTCGATATTGCCGGCGGTGTGATCGGCATGGTGATGGGTCGACAGGATCCAGTCCAGGGACCAGCCTTGAGCCGAAAGCCGCTCCATCACCGGGTCCGCCACGGCCGGATCGACGACACCGGTGACCCCGGCCTCTGGCTCATGCAGCAAATAGACATAGTTGTCGCTTAGAACAGGGATGATCTCGATCGAAAGCTTGGTCATCTTGGCCTCATCCGGCGTTGGTTCCTGCCATTCCCGACCTTAGGGCACGGAGTGGAGAAGCTGAACAGGGATACGTCACTAACGGCATGTCCGATACCAAAGATCCCTGTGGCTTCATCGAGAAAAGCTCGCATACTCTTCGATTTCTTGGCGCTTTTTGCGATTGCGGTGGAAACCTAATGATGTGGTCACACCACTACCGGACGATCGCCTCGACCTTTTGGATGGCATTGTTGCCCATGCCGTGGATATTCCAGATCGGCTCGTCAGGCTGGATATTGCCATCCTCGTCGGTCGCCCGGACCTGAAGGGTGGTTTCGCCGGGCGTTGCCTCCCAATCGAATGTCCAGCCCTGCCAGCAGCAGGCTGTTTTGCAAGGCTCAAGCTCGGCATCGGCCCAGCTCTTGCCTGAATCGGTACTGACCTCGACCTTGGTGATCGCGAGCGGTCCGGCCCAGGCCCGGCCTATGAGCTGGTGTCGGCCGGCGGCAACCAGGCGCTTGCGATTGTAGAAATCCGGCATGCCGGGCGGGGCCATCAGGGATCGCACCCGCTGGTAGGTGACTGCTTCGCCCAGCACGTCGGTGCTGTCCCGGTAGCGATAGGTGCCATCCATGTAATGGCCGGTGAACCGCCGATCGATGGCCTCGATCGAGCGCAGCCACTTCACGCTGGTCATGCCATACCAGCCCGGAACCAGCAGCCGAAGCGGGAAACCGTGCTGCGGCTCCAGCGGCGCGCCGTTCATCTCGTAAACCAGAAGAGCTTCGTCGTTCATCGCCTGGTCGATGGTAAGCGAGCGCTGATAGCGCTGCATCTCACCCGCTTCCATGCCGGCGTCATCGCCGGTGAAGACAATATCCACGGCCTCCGGCTGAGGGCTGACTTGCCGAATGACATCGGCAAGCGGCGTCCCGGTCCACTCCGCCGTCCCGATCGCGCCGTTCAGCCAGGGCTGGCTCACCGGCCTCGGCGACATCCTGGCACGGCCGTTGCCAGCACATTCCATGGTGACGGGCCGGGTCACCTTCGGCATCGCTTTGATCGTCTCGAGATCGAGGATCGCCGGCCGTTCCACCAGACCGCCGATCTCGACCTGCCATCCCTCGGCCTGGGCCACGGGGATATCGAAATGGATCAGGAGATAATGCAGCCCCGTCGGCGTCAGCGGATATTGCAACGCCTCGAGCGGCATGCCGCGATTGCGAAAAGCGAGGCTCAGTTCTTCGAGATAATAGCGGTTGCTATCGTCAGGAGCCGGATCGCCTTCGATCGGGGGGAAGCTCGGTAACGGTGCCAGGCTGGTCATGCCGGGGACTCCTATCGCCAAAAGGGAGTGTTGAGGTTAAACCGGGATGATCAGGCAGCGCTAGTGGTCCGACCGCGTCATTTGATGCACCGGCTGCTTACCAATAGCTTCTCGAATTCAACGAATCGTCCGATGCGGTCACACCGTTAGGTGAGGCCTTTTGTCAGGAAAGCGCCGGTCGCCTTGTAGTGTTCGGTGAGCCCGGACACGGCGGACGCCGCATCCCGATCCAAGGCAGCGCGCATGATCGCCTTGTGTTCTTTCGCGATGTCCCGTTTGGGATAAGCAACCTTCCCCGCAACATGACGATAACGAATGTTCTGATCGTAGAGCTGCTCACAAAAGCCCAACAGAATCGATGAGCCGCAGGAGGAAAGCAGAGCCATGTGAAACGCCTTGTGACATGCCTCCCATTCCTCGCTGGCGATAAAAGAGCGCTGGCCGCCAGATCGATCGGTGCGCGACAGATGATATTCCGCGAGAACCACGCGCTCTTCCCAATCCTTGCCGCCCCGTTCAATGGATTCGCAAAGAGCCCGCTCTTCGAGCCAGCAACGCGTCTTCAAGAGCTCGTCGAAAGCGTCGACGCTCACCAGGGCAACCCTAAAGCCGCGCTGATCGACGCGCTCCACCAGCCGGTCTGAGGTGAGGAGACTGAGTGCCTCGCGAATCGGGCTCGATCCGGAGCCATAGGCTTGGCGCAGCTCCTCGATTTTCAGCTTTTGTCCAGGCTCGAGCACAGCCCGCAGGATGTCCCCGCGGATCCGACCGTAGATCTGGCTCGTGATCGAGGTCGTCTGAGCTTCATGGACGTCCAGCGTAACCGGTTTCAAAAGGAGCTAACCCATCCCGAATTCTGCGCACGAAGCCTGCGCCCCTCACATCGCGAAAGCTATCGGCAAGACCCACGCCGCCAAGGACGGCTACCTGAAGAAAAACCGATGTAGCACAACACTTGCAATTAAAATCGACTTTTCCTGCCCCTTCAAGCTCCCACAAGGTTTCATGCCACCTCCGTTTTCGAAGTCTCGCCAAAAAAAGCCGGCAAAGGTTCGGGCTTCTCGCAATACCGATTGCTTGTTCAGTGGCGCTTGATCGAGCAAAGCTTCCGCGAATGGACAATTTTCCTATTATGGCATAACGTGTTGTACCGGCTACGCGCCTGAAAGGCATCTTATGGGATGCCTCCACGCAAAAACCAAACGAACCCGAAAGCCGCAGTCTTCCTGGGCTTTTTGGCTATTGGCGGCCGTGGAGAAGATCATGAGGAGCAGCGGCTCGGCTCAAGCGCAAGATTTTTTCTGTTGCCTCATGAAGGCGTTGGTTATGATGCGGGCGGAGAGGTTCGACGGAGCATGCTGATGGTTCAGCGAAGGGTTGTCGTCTTTCTGGCAGCTGCGGTTTGCCTTCTTGGAGAGGCATTCACCGCCGATATGGCAGCGTCGGCGCCGATGGATGACGTCGTCTTCACCTCGATCGAAGGTGATCCGCTCCCCATGTCGACATTTACCGGCAAGGCCGTCTTGGTGGTCAATACTGCCTCCCTTTGTGGCTTCACCTATCAATATACGGGCCTGCAGACGATCTGGGAGCGCTATCGCGATCGGGGCCTCGTGGTGCTTGGCGTGCCGTCCAACGACTTTGGCCAGCAGGAGCCCGGCAAAGAGGCCGAGATCAAAGAGTTTTGCGAGGTCAACTTCAACGTCGACTTTCCCTTGACCACCAAGCAATCAGTGACCGGCCAGAACGCTCATCCGTTCTTCAAGCATGTTGCTGCAACGCTTGGCGAAGACCGTCTTCCGAGTTGGAACTTTCACAAATATCTCGTCGATCCTGAGGGCGAACTCATCGGCGCCTGGTCCTCCAGGGTCGAACCGGGTTCGAAAGACATCACCAGCGCCATTGAACAGATATTGCCCTAGTGGAATGACCGCAACACCCCACGACCCAACCCGCCTTCCACCGGATTTGCCCCGTCCCGAGGATGACGGTGCTTGCGACCACCTGATCGACCGGCCGCTACATGCCCTGCCGCTTCCATCCACCAGCGGCGGCAGCTTCGATATTGCCACCAGCCCTGGCCGCTGGGTGGTTTACTGCTTCCCCAAAGCCGGTCAGCCGGGCGTGCCGCTTCCCGACGGCTGGGACGATATCCCCGGTGCCCGCGGCTGCACGCCGCAATCCATGGCGTTTCGTGATCAATATGACGATATCCGCGCCCTGCACGCCGACGTGATCGGCATCAGCACCCAGCTCCCTGAGGTTCAGTCCGAGATTGCGAGCCGCCTGACGCTGCCCTTTCCGCTTTTGAGCGATGTTGATTTGGCCTTCGCCAGGAGTCTCGATCTTCCGACGTTCGAGGTGGATGGAACAGCGATGATCAAGCGCGTCACGCTGATCGTAACCGAGGGGATCATCGATCATGTGATCTATCCGGTTTTCCCCCCCGACAAAGCCGCGGAAGAGGCCATCGTCTGGCTTCTTGCTCATCCCAGACGTCCCGGCTAAAGTCGCCGAAATTTGAGTAAAATCAAAGGCACGGCGCGTATTTTTGGTTTTAGCCGTCCATTTTTTAGCAATTGGGGGTAAAAGGCCGGTCTGTTAATAAAAAATTCAACTTTTTAGTGAATTAAGACTGCTATCAGAATCGCAATGGAGAGTTTTTTGATGGCAGTTGCAACCCAGGTCGCATCCAAACTTAACGGTGCTACACCGCCTTGGACAGGCAAGGCACCGACGAAGAAGGCGGCAGCCTCTTCGACCAAGCCGCGCAAGACCACCAAGGCTTCAGCCGGCAAGGCCAAGCCGAAGGCCACCCCCAAGTCAAAGACGGCTGGAAAGCCGAAGACCGCCGCCAAGAAGAAGGCACCGGTTCAAGCCAGGACAGTCGCCAAGAAGGCCACCGCCAAGGCTTCGGTCAAGCGCGCTGCTCCGAAGAAAGCGGCGGCGGCAGCCAAGAAGACCGTTGCCAGCAAGACCAAGACCAGCACTTCTTCCAAGCGTACGGTTAAAACAGCGGCCAAAACCGCACCGAAGCGCGCTGCCGCCAAGAAGGTCACCGCCAAGGCTTCGGTCAAGCGCGCTGCTCCGAAGAAAACGACGACGGCAGCCAAGAAGACCGTTGCCAGCAAGGCCAAGACCAGCACTTCTTCCAAGCGTACGGTTAAAACAGCGGCCAAAACCGCACCGAAGCGCGCTGCCGCGAAGAAGGTCACCGCCAAGGCTTCGATCAAGCGCGCTGCTCCGAAGAAAACGACGACGGCAGCCAAGAAGACCGTTGCCAGCAAGGCCAAGACCAGCGTTTCTTCCAAGCGGACGGTCAAATCAGCGGCTAAAACCGCGCCCAAGCGCGCTGCCGTGAAGAAGGCCACTACCGCCAGAACCACCGCAGCCAAGGTGAAAGCTGCGCCCAAGCGCACGGTGAGGGGTGGTGCGGCAACCAAGCGCAAAGCAGCGCCGAAGAAGGCCGTAGCTCGCAAGGTGACTCGTGCCAAGGCACCGGTCCGTGCCGTCAAAGCCAAGCCCATGAGTGCCGAGATGGTCAAGCACGCTGCGTTGATCGGTCAGGCTTCAGGTAGCCATATCGGGCAAGGCTTTACCAAGCTCTGCCGGGAATGGGCTGCTCAGATCAAGAAGAACAAGACCCTCGATGCCGCAGGCCGTCAGTACCTTGACATGTTCGTCAAGATGGCTGCCTGGTTGGAGCAGCAAGAGACGCGGGCCCGCAAGAGCTAAGCTGTCTCGATAAGATAAATCGGTATCAGCCTGCTCCTTCGCGCCGCGCCTGTTAAACAGTATTGTCGTTTAACCCGGTGCGACAGCCCCTCATTAGATGGTTTTGCGAGGGGGCGGGCTGGATCGATCTTCGTCCTGGTCCGGAAGATCGACTATGAGGCCAAGAATAAGAAAGCTCCAGGATTTGCCATGGGAATCGAGGTTTAGCGATTCGTTGACCCCACCTTCCAGCGCTTGATCCATCACAAAGTTCAGGCCGAAGAGATGGTCGAGCTCATAGCGTTCGATCTCACCCAACAAGAGATTGGGAAACTCTCTTCTGAGGCGGTCAATCGTGATTTGGGCTTTAATGGCCGCGTAATTGCGGCCGTCGAATGCGAAGATGCTGACATTTGACCGGTTGCCTTTATCGCCGGCACGGGCGTGAGCAATCGAGCGCAGGGCAAGCCGGCTTGTTGGTTCTTGAAACGCATCCTTCATATCCCAAACCTACACCTGTGGATCACCTGCCGCGACTGTTTCCTGAACATCTCCCTCCGGTTTTAAGGTGCTTTCGAGCCGTTGTCCTCCAGGGGCAAACTGATGTACTCGACGGGAGGCGAGTGTTATGCGGGCCTCGCTGTCAGGCTCCAGGGCGATCTGCCCTGGCGCTCTGACCTTGGCCATGCTGACTTTCGCGAACGCATTGACGATCGTGTAGGCCCCCAAGGGCTCGGACGGGCCCACCTTGGTGATCAAGGCAGCGTCGTCATGTTGTTCGGCGAGCCGGATGTCCTCGGGACGAATGCCAAGCCTTGCCTCCTGGATGAGTAGCGCCGTTGATCGGTATGTTGCGCTCGAACGGATCGCATGAGAAGGCGCCTCCGTCTTCAATAAATCTCTCCGTCGATCAGGTTCATTGGCGGTGATCCGATGACTTTCGCCACCTCCTGCGAAACCTGTCGGCCATAGATCTCGTCTGGCGTTCCGATCTGCGCGATTCCGCCATCGATCACCACGGCGACCCGGTCCGAAATCGCCATCACCTCCTCCTCCTCATCATGGGACACATGGACGAAGGTCTGGTTGTTTTCGCGCTGAAGCCGCTTCAATTCGACTCGCATTTCTTCGCACAGACGAGTATCGAGTGATTTGATAGAGTCCAAAAGCATGGCCTGGCTGATGGCGGAAAACGCGCGCCCAAGGGTGGTCCGCTGACGTTCGCCGCCCGACATCTCGCCGGGTTTTTGTGCAGGATACGGCTGACATGCAGGACTTCGGCGATGCGTTCCAGCCGTTCAGAAATCTCGCGTTCTGTTGCGCCGCGTTCGGTCAACGGAAAGATGATATTCTCCCTGCCGTCATATGAGGAAACAGCGCCAGATTTTGAAAGACCATGGCAATACCGCATTCTGCGACGTTCAGGCCCGCAGCGTCCCCGCCGTTCAGGAAAACGGTTCCTTCATCCGGCTGAATGAAACTGAGAATCAGCTTCAGGATCGAAGTTTTGCCGGTCGAAGGCGGTCCGAAAATTCCGAAAAACTCGCCCTGCTCGATGGTTATGTCGATCGGGGCAAGCGTGAACTCCGGATAGGTCTTGACCACACTGCCAAGCTCGATCGCATTCATCGCTGCTGCCCACCCAGACGGTGTCCGGCTTCAAGATCGAAGGCGAGACTGTTTTCGGCCGGCAGGTGGAAAGGCACTTCATCTCCCAAGGCGAGCTGATCCTGGCCATCGAATACCAGGAACATGGTATCGAGAACGTGGAGATAGGCCAGGTGCTTCGGGGCGATGCGCTCCAGTACCTCGACCACGCCATGCATCTCGACATCGCTCTCGGCGCGCCAGCCCCCGAAAAGATGTCCTGCGTGCGTATGCCGAAGGACCTGCTGTGCACGCCACCGATCGTGTGGAAATCGGATTTTACCCTCCCCGGCAGCGGGATCTCGGCGCAGCCATGCAGCATCAGCTTCAGGCTACCGGCTTCCTCCCGCAATTCGCCGTCCAAAAGGTTCTTGCGCGGGCTACCGATGAAATGCGCGACAAAGCGGTTTTGCGGATCGTTGTAGATTTCAAGGAGCGTGCCGTGTTGCACGAGTTTGCCCTGATCGATGATGGCAATCTTGTCGGCTAGGCTCATGGCTTTGATCTGGTCATGGGTCACATAGATCATGGTCTGGCCTAACTCGTGCTGCAGCACTTTGAGCTCGGCGCGCATATAGGCTCGAAATCCGGCGTCCAGATTCGATAATGGCTCGTCCAGAAGAAAGATGTGCGGCTTGACAACGGCCGATGGCCAGCTTCTGCATCTAGTTGACGGAAAGGCTGGATGCCGGCTGATCTAGCCGATGCGCAATGTTCAAACTGTCAGCTATGGTGCGCACGCGGCACTCGATCTCGGACTCTTCACCCCCTTTTAGTTCAAGCCCATAGGCAAGGTTCTTGTAGACGCTGAGATGGGTGAAGATCGCATAGTTCTGAAAAACGAATCCGATATTGCGGTCCTGGATGCGGATCCCGCTCAGGTCTTGCCCATCGAAGAGAATGGCCCTCGCAGTGACCTCCTCCAGCCCGGCAATCATGTTCATCGTCGTGTCTTGCCGCGCCCGGAGGGTCCAAGAAGAGCGACGAATTCACCTTCGGCAATATCGAGCGACAGTCCGTCGACTGCGGTAAAGTCGCCGAATTTCTTGGTGATATTCTGGATATCGATCGACGCCACGGTTCTAAGCATCCTTCTTGGCCATGTAGAACAGACCCTTGGCTGTGATCAAGGAGCTAAAACCGCCGAGACCGACGACAGCAACCGCGGTCGAGGATTTCAAGGCCCGGCGGCGGTAAGCCGAGGTTCTGCCCAGGTTTTCCACGATCATGCTCATCTCTCTGATGAGAAAGTCGTTCGTTGTTGATGGAGATGAGGCAACGATTGTGCCAAATGCCCTGGCATGTCAGCCGATCAGGGGGTGGCGCGATGCTCGATGATTGCAGTGGCTGTTGCGATCAGGATGCTTGCTACGGCCGGCTATTCGCCGTGACTTGTTCCGGCAGGTGTTCGGGCCCGATGAGGTCGCCTTCATGCAGGGCAAGGCATAGTTCGAATACGTTCATCATTTCACGGATGTTGCCGGGCCAATGATGCGCGCAGAGCGCCGCGATGGCTTCATGCGAGAATCGCAAGTTCTGATTGCCGCCGATGACCGAAGCGATCCGCTGGATGAGCCACTCTTTATCCTGTCTGTCGCGAAGGGGGGGAATGCGCAGGACGACCCCGTTCAGGCGATAGAAAAGATCCTGTCTGAACTGGCCGGCATCGACCAACTCTTGGAGGTTTCGATTCGATGCGGATATCACACGGATGTCGACGGGCATGGGTTTCGATCCTCCGACCGCCATGACCTCCCGTTCGGCAAGAACTCTCAAGAGACGCGCCTGCAGCGCCAAGGGCATGTCGCCGATCTCATCGAGAAAAAGCGTGCCGCCATTGGCCTGTTCGATGAGCCCTTTCTTTCCCTTGGCATGGGCTCCGGTGAAGGAATTCGGCGCATAGCCAAAGAGCTCGCTTTCGATCAGGCTTTCCGGCAGGGCGGCGCAATTGATCGCGATGAACGGCCCCTTTTTCTTTCGTGATGTGTGCAGCGCCTTGGCAACGAGTTCCTTGCCGACGCCCGTCTCGCCCTCGAGGATCACACTGATCTGTTTGTCGACGACCTTGGCGGCTTTTTCCGCAAGAATCTGCATCTTCGGATCGCCGCCATGGATCTCGCAAAGCGGTGCTGGAATCTCCGATCTGGCGGCGCGGCTAGGTGTTCGTGACGGAGCTTGAACAGTGGCGAACAGAACCTGCTCATCGACGGTTTCGAGGGCCTGTTCTCCCGGCGTTGCCGAATTGATGAGGTTGGGCAGGTCGTTGAAATCGTATTCGAAGATATCCTCGAACGGTCTGCCGATGAGCGAACCAGGATTGTTCCAATGTACACCGACAGCCTTGGCCATAATCTGTTGGGCACCGTGGGTCATGCCTGAGATCGTACCGTCAGGGGCCACCGAAATAGCGCAATGGGGATCGACACCGAGAAACTCGGATGACGAGCTGAACCGAACGATCCAGTCCGCATTGCGGTTTGACATCAGGTTGGCGAGCTCGATGCGCCGCACGCATGACTTCACCACCTCCAACGTTAGCGCCTGGCTGTATTTTTCCGTGGGGGACATCAGGAGGGACACATCGAGAACTCCTTTGATCGCGCCCGTGAGATCGTAAATGGGCGCGGCAGTGCAACTCAAAGGCGTATGCGCCATATCAAAATGATCAGTCTGGTGGATCGTCAGGGCCTCGCCGGATGCCAAGCAGGCTCCCACCCCACAGGTCCCGGCGTTTTTCTCACTCCATTCCGAGCCCAGGTAAAGACCGGCCCGTTTGAGCTCCCGGTCGACCTTTTCATCGCCGATGAAATCCACGGTGACGCCCTTGGCGTCGGTCAGCAGGAGCACATATCCCATGGAATTGACGCGCCGATAGAGATCTTCCATGCCGTAGCGCGCGATGGCGAGAAGATCCTCCGCTTCCTGTCGATGCTGCAGAAGCTGAGACTCCGTGACGATCCGGGCCTCGCCTTTATGTTCGGGATCAAGATTGTGGTTGTTCAGGCAACGCAGCCAGCTTTCCACGACCTCCGTGTCACGATCGACGGGGCCCCCCTCGGCCGCGGTGATGATCTCGCGTATGTGGCTGTCGAACGCCTTGTCCGAGGTCATTGCAGTCAGCCCCCCAAACTGGCAGCAATCCGATACTTCTTCAGCGATGAAGCAGGTTCCGTTCAAGTTTCACTACTATCAGCAAGCTCCCCCCACGTCATTAACTCTTTGGCTCGGCCGCCGTGCAAGCTTCGGCGGAATCGGAGCCGAGGTAGCCTAGCCTTTTCTGTAAAAAAATCCGTACTTCGCTCAAAGAGCGTCGTAGGCTTCGAGGGCTTTCGCCGCGTAGACCGCACCCGGCCCTCCGGACATTTCGATGGTGACGGCAACGACTTCGACGAGCGTTTCGCGGTCCGCACCGTGTTTTCTGGCCTCGGCCACGTGGTAGAGAATGCAGTCATCGCATCCCCTTGCCGCAGCGATCGCGACGGCAATCAGCTCTTTCATGGCCGTCGATAGCCTGCCTTCACGCACGGCGGCGTCGCTAAGCGACTTGAAGGCCATCATCGACGTCTGATCGGCCTTGAACAGCGCCATCAGACGCGTATTCGCTTGGTTGAGTTTTTCCTTCACCTGGCTCATCCCACCCTCGCATTCGATCAAGACGGAAACGCGCCTGGCGGAAGAAACGCCAGGCGCTGCTCCTAAAAGGTCATAGCTGTTTTATGATGAGTTCGTTGACCCGGGCGGCCTGTTCCATCTGCACCATGTGGCCGGCGGCGGCGATGATTGTGACAGCTGCACCGTTGACGGCGTCTGCATGGGTCTTCGGGATGACAGCATCGGCTTCGCCCCAGATGACCTGTTTCGGGGTTTCCATCTGACCCAAGGTATCGGCGATGCTGACGGCTTGGCTGCCCCCATCGAAGAGATTGCCCTTTAGGCCTTCGAGGAATTCCTGAACGCCGTCCAGGCGCTTATATTTCAGCAGATCCATCACCATCGAGCGGCTGACAAGACTGCTGTCAGCGAACAGATTCAGGAGCGGTGGCTTGAGGTCCTTGCGGTTGGCCGACGACACGAAGCCTTCGATGTAGTCCGCATTGATCTCGTCACCGAGCCCGGCCGAGCAGATCAGTGTCAGTGACGCCACGCGGCTGGGATGATCGACCGCGGCCTTGCCGGAAATCAGCCCGCCCATGGAGTGGCCCACGAGATGCGCTTTGTCGATCTTCAGATGATCCAGAAAATCGACGACAGTGACGACCATCATGTCCAGCCCCGGATCGCTCACCGCCTTGACGGATTGGCCATGGCCGGGGAGATCCAGCGCATAGACCGGCGCCTGTTCGGCGAGTGCGTCGATATTGAACAGCCAATTGTCGAGATCACCGCCAAACCCGTGAATCAACAGGATCGGCGTGCCTTCGCCCCGGCGTTCCGCATAGCGAATTTTGCCGACGGCGAGTTCGGCGAACTCGTAGCTTGGCCCGGTGTCTTCTTCTTCAACGACGGGGACCTCGAACGCCTGGACATAAGCGTCGATCTCCGCATCCGACACGCTCTCGGGCGCCATGACTCCCAAGAGCGCCCTCACCGGGTAAATCTCGCCCGTCTGTCCGACACGGCGTCGCAGGAGGCCGCCATCGGCGGCCTCCACGACATTGGCGATCTTGTCGGTTTCGACATCCATGATCTCGTCGCCCAACGAAATCTCCGTGCCTTCCTCGACATGCCATGCCGCCAGCGTTCCCTCCTTCATGGAGAGACCCCATTTGGGCATGATGATCGGCGTGATTTGATCGCTCATGCCGCTCAGGCCCCCATGGTTTTCCGGACCGCATCGGCGATCCGGTCGGGCGAGGGGATGTAGAGGTCTTCGAGCGACGGCGAGAAGGGCACCGGTGAGTGCGGTGCGGTGACCATCTCGATCGGCGCCTTAAGCGCTTTGAAGGCCTGCTGCGCGACATTCGCCGACACATCCGCGGCGATCGAGCAGCGGGGATTGGCTTCATCCACGCAGACCAGCCGGCCGGTTTCCTCGACGCTCTCGATCACCGTGTCCATGTCGATCGGAGACAGTGAACGGAGATCGATGACCTCGACGTCGATGCCGTCTTTCTTGAGGGTTTCCGACGCCTGCAATGAATTCGGCACCATCAGACCATAGGCCACGATCGTCACATCCGATCCTTCGCGCGCTATGCTGGCTTCCCCGAACGGAATGGCATAAGCCTCCTCCGGCACGTCGGTCTCGGCGCCGTAGAGGTTCTTGTGCTCGAGGAAGATGACAGGATCGTTGTCGCGTATCGACTGGATCAGCAGTCCCTTGGTGTCGTAGGCGTTCGATGGGCAGACGACTTTGAGGCCCGGTATATGGGTAAAGATCGGCGACAACATCTGACTGTGCTGCGCTGCTGCTCGAAAACCGGCGCCGCACATCGCGCGGATCACCACAGGCGTCTCCGCCTTGCCGCCGAACATATAACGGAACTTGGCCGCCTGGTTATAGATTTGGTCCAGACAAACGCCCATGAAGTCGATGAACATCAGCTCCGCGATCGGTCGAAGGCCGGCAGTCGCAGCACCGATCGCGGCCCCCACATAGGCGCTTTCCGATAGCGGCGTGTCGATCATCTGCTTGGGATGCTTGTGATAGAGGCCCTTAGAGACCCCGAGCACGCCGCCCCAGGCATCGTCCTCGCCGGGCGCCCCGGCACCGCCGACGATATCCTCGCCCATCATTACGACTGTCGGATCGCGGCTCATTTCCTGATCGATCGCCTCGTTGATCGCATCTTTCATGCTCAGTGTACGTGCCATGTTCTGTCTCCTTTTTTCTCAAATGTGTCAGTAGTTCACGTACACGTCGGTGGTCAGTTCCGAAGGTCCGGGCAACGGGGCGGCCTTAGCCTCTTCGACCGCCTCGTCGATCACTGCCATGACGTCCTTGTCGACGGCATCCAGCTCGGCGTCGGTCAGAACGCTGGCCTCGGTCACCTTGGCGCGGAAGATCTTCAGGCAATCGTGCTTGCTGCGATTCTCTTCGTTTTCGCCGGGTGCGCGGTAGGTCTGCGCGTCGCCCTCAAAATGGCCGAAGAAACGGACCATCTTGCATTCCAGGAGCGTCGGACCGCCGCCTTCCCGGGCGCGTCTGATCACCTCGCCCGCCGCTTCGTAAACGGCGAAGAAGTCCGTGCCGTCGACGGTGATGCCCGGCATGCCGAAGCCGGTGGCCCGGTCCACATAGGAGTCCGAAGCGACGGCATAGTCGACCGAGGTCGATTCCGCATAGCCGTTGTTTTCGACGACGAAGATGACCGGCAGGTTCCAGATGGCCGCGAGGTTCATCGATTCCAGGACCGTGCCCTGGTTGGAGGCACCATCGCCGAAGAAGGTGATGCCCACCCCGTCATGCTCAAGCTTCTTGGCCGCCAGGGCCGCGCCGCAGATCAAGGGGGCACCGGCACCGAGAATACCGTTGGCGCCCATCATGCCCTTCGAGAGATCGGCGATATGCATCGATCCGCCCTTGCCCGCGCAAGCGCCGGTGGTCTTGCCGTAGATCTCGGCCATCATCTCTTTCACATCCACCCCTTTGGCGATGCAGTGCCCGTGACCGCGATGGGTCGATGCGATGCGGTCATGGTCCTTGAGATGCGTGATGATGCCGACGCCGGCGGCTTCCTCGCCGGCGTAGAGATGAACGAAGCCCGGAATGTCGCCGCGGCCGAAGTCCACGTGAAGACGCTCTTCGAACTCGCGAATCGTCTTCATCCGACGATAGGCTTCCAGCAGCTTGTCCTTATCCAACGGGAATGGATTGCTCATGAGGGTCTCCCTGGTTAGTGAGCTTTGCGGAGCGGGTCTTCGAGACCGCTGGTCAAGAGCCCATGCTTGGCCGCATAGGCCATGCAGTCAGGCACATTGATGGTGCGGAAGGCGTCGACCTGGAGCCGGATGCTGACATCGTCGATTTCGCTAAAGACAATTTCACGCTCGCCGTCCAAGGCGATGGAACCGGCCGAAATGCTGGGCAGATAGAGAGTATTGGGCGCGATGGTTTCGATGGCGCCGATCCCGATCTCTTCGATCAGGCCGGGCGCGATCGGGGCGGAAAGCCGACATGACGCGGTCTCTAGCGGCAGCAGACGAATTCGCCTCCCCCGTGGCTCATCGCGGCGAAGCGGAGCCAGGAGCCCGGTGATCGAGGACATGCCGATCGCCTCCGGCTGTCCGAATGTCGTGAAGACGTCGCGAAAGCTTTCGGTTCGCCAGATCGCACGGGCACCGACATAGCGCTCGGCCACCACCGCGACGTCCACCAGGGCAATCTCCCGGCGATCGTTTACCTTGACCTCGAACTGTTTGTTGTAGGCAAAGGCGTAATCGCCGGGCACTTGCTGCGTGACCGCCAGGCCCACGGCGAGGCCGGTGACTGTCGGCTCTCTGATTTCCGGGAATGCGTTGTTCGTGCCGGTGGAAATGCCGACGATCGGCGTGTTGCCGCACTCCTGAACGACCACTCTATTGGTGCCGTCCCCGCCCAGCACAACGATGGCGCCGACACCCAGATCGTGCATCATCCGGGCGGCCAGCGCGCTGTCGTCGGCGGTGGCGGTGACCGGCATGTCAAGATAGGTCACCTTCGGAAAGCGATGGCCATGTGCGTGCTTCGCGCGAGCGACGGTACGCTCCAACTGGATGCGTATCCCGCCATTTTCAGGCATGATCATCACGTCGTCGACACCGACAGTCGATAACCCGGTCAACATCCGCAGGACGATGTTGGCGCGGTCATTGATCGGGAGATTGCCGGCATAGGACACGATCCGCCGGATGTCTCGGGCAGAAACCGGATTTGCGATGATCCCAACTTTCGCCACAGTTACTCTCGCCGCTGTCGATGGTTGTTCGAAAGCAGTTAAGCAACGCTCGTGCCAACGCTGTTGCGATCGCATGTCGGTTCTGGCTTTAATTACATGATGTGGTCATACCACCCCGTCATTGACGGACCGTCACAGCTCGCGCCACCATTCCAGCCAGGCAACGAACGGACCAGTCAGCCTTGAAGCAGATCCAGCAAACGGCCCTTAGCCAAAGGTTCTCTTTGACGCCGACGATGAGGAACTCGCTCGATCTCCTGCATATGGAACAAAGAGATATCGTTGAGGAGGTCGAAGCAGAGCGGACAAGAAACCCTTTCTTGAAGATTGGAAATCCTGAGAGGTTTGTTCCGGGCGTCGTTTCGGTCGGGACCAGGCCACCGACCGATCACGTGGCGGCGCCCAAGACGCGAAGCGGGATGTTGCTTGATCAAATCGGGCTGATGAGGCTGTCTTCTGACGAGCGGCAACTGGCGTTGGAGCTCGTCCACTGCCTCGATGAGCGTGGGCTGATGAGTGATAGCCCAAAGGAAATCGCCAAAGATCTCGGCGTCCTCGGGCCTAGGGTTAGGGAGTTGGTGGCCAAGCTTCAGGCTCTCGATCCTCCGGGGGTATTCGCCTGGTCGCTCAGCGACAGTTTTCGCCTGCAGCTTCAGGCCAAGAACAGGCTCGACCCCCTGATCACCGTTCTGCTCGAACGTCTCGATCTGGTTGCGAATCGGGACATTGACGCCATCTGTCGTCTCTGCGGCGTCGATCAGGAAGATGCTCAGGATATGATCGCAGACATCCGGAGTCTGTCGCCATCTCCCTTCCATCGGTTCGAGCCTGAGCTCGCGGCGATCCAGCGGCCCGATCTGATCATGATGCCGGATGAGCATGGTAGCCATGAAGCGAAGCTCAACCCAGACGCCTTACCCAATCTGCTCACTGACGACGCCCTGTTCTCCGAGCGCATGGCGGCGGAAACCGACGACAATGCGGCAGCCTATTATCGGGATTGCTACCGCGGTGCCGGATCGCTGGTGGCGGCGCTGCAAAAGCGCGCCAATACTCTCTTGTCGATCGGCAAACATATTGCCCTGGTTCAAGATCGCTTTCTCCGCACAGGACGCAACCTCGACCGCGCGCCGCTGACCACCAGCCAAGCCGCGGGCGCGTTGGGCTTGAACAAGAGCACGATAAGCCGAGCCCTAAATGGATGCACCATCGAAACCAAACATGGTGTTTTGAATGCCGCCGACTTCTTCGTGCGGCCGCTCAACGCCAGTACAAACACCAAAACGAGAGATCAAGCTCTCAAACGCCTCGCCCTCCTGATAAAGACCGAGAATTCAAGCAGCCCGCTTTCAGACGAAAGCTTGTCCCAACTGCTCGCCAAAGCGAATTTCCGGGTCTCTCGCCGAACAGTCGCAAAATATCGCGGCCTGCTAGGCATACCGCATTCCTCTAGGCGGTGATTGCCGATCGATTTCGGCGCCAAGCAAAAAACGAGAGTGCCAATATGGTGAGCATCATAAACTGGGATCGGATCCGGCAGAGCTTCCCACTCGGCAGCGGTTACACTTTCGAGCATCGAAGTCGCTTGCATGATCCGAAAAAAAAACGCAAGGCCCAAAGAGACTATCGCCCTTCCAACGGATCGCCGTCGGGGCAGGACACTCGGTCGTCGTTGTCGCGCCGCTATGCGGACAATCCATAAAACGCTCTTTTCTTCAGGAGGCTTCGGGAGAGCACAGGCTATCCAGGCACTCGCGACACGCCAAAATTGTGCACTGAAATCTGGCAGAACCGGCTCATCCATACAAAAAGGAGGGCCGAAGCCCTTTCTTCTCCGCCGATGCACGCCGGCTACTGCATCCACTTGTTGACGATGTCCATGTTGTTCTCGACCCACTCTTCGGCGACATTGCGCGGGGCTATTTCATTGCGGCCGATCTTCAAGGCCCACTCATTGACAATATCCGGATTAAGCTCGATCTGGCTCAAGAATTTGGCAACCGGCGGGTTGCGGGTCTCAAGGGATTTGGAACAGGCCACATAGATCTCGGCATCATTGCTTGCGCAGGCGAAGTTGGAGGCCTCAAGCCAGTTCTGGGCGTCAAGGTCGACGTCCTCACATCCTTCGGTGCGTGCAGGCTCCTCGATTGGCGAGATATCGTAGGCCGCGTGTACCCATTCAGGTGTCCGGTAATGGAAGAGAATCGGCTCTTCTTTGTTGATGGAAGCTTTCAACTGGCCCTTGAAAGTGGCGTCAGGCAGGATTTCCGCTTCCCAGAGATCGGAAAGGCCATAGCTGTTGAACTTGACCTGCCATATGCGCGTAGACTTCCAGCCTGCATCACCTGCCCAATATTCACCCTTGCCATTGCCATCCTTGTCGAACATCGCGGCTACTTCAGGGTTCTTCAGATCCTCAACGGACCTGACCTTATCGGCCATGTAAGATGGTTGCCAGGATGCCGGGCGGCTTGCCGATCGAGAAAAAGGTGATCGCTGGCAAGAGGTAGATGAAGGACGGAATGGTCTACATGGCGCCCAGAATCGGCGTGGCCAAGACCTGGGAGCGCTTTAACTTGCCGACCCAGATTCCGAGCGGCAAGCCGACCAAGACACAGATGATCGAGGCAGCAAACACAAGGGACATCGTGTCCATTGCGGTCTGCCAAAAGCCGAAGAGTGCCGCCCGGCGCCCACCGCTTCCCCTTGCTTTGCGGGGTACGTGATCGGTTTGAAGCGCTGATTTTCGGGCTGATAGCCGGACACTGGCCGTTTTTAGCGGCTTGTCGCCCAGATGCCTGGCCATGATGATCGTCGCCTTGGCGGCCGATGCTGCGGACGGCGCGATTCATTCGGTCCTTTTGGTGAGCGAAGACAGGCTCGACCCGCGCTCGAACCTTGGACCTCTTCGAGTTGGCCCTGGCGGTGCGCTTCGGCATCGGCTTGCCTTCCGGCTTTCGTCGATGGATCTGACTGGTTTTGCCGACGTCGGCGAGAAAATCTTCATTCGCCTTTGATCGATAGGCCGTATCGGCCCAAACCGATGACGCCGTGTTGGTGCGATCGATCAGACCTTCTCGTAATCGAGCCCCGTCATCCGCAAATAGCCGGCATCCTTGATCGCCTGGCGACGGATGAAACCATGTCGGGCATCGATGCTGATCTGCGATTTGTAGCCGAACGCCGGGATCGCGATATCAGGCTGCGCCTTGCCCTTAGCTTCGACCTTGCCCCGGGTGATCTTCATCGTCCAGCGAACATCGGTATTCTTCTGCGCAGCCTTCGACAGCAGATCAGGCCAAATCTCATCAGCCGACTTCCCAGCCTTGATCGCGTCCTTCTCGCCTTTGGAATTTCGCTGCCTGGAAGCAGCAACTAGGCTCGCATCAACGAGCAGCCTGGTTTCGATCCACTCACCGCCACGCTTGATATTTTCATTGTGAAGGTGGGACCAGAGATCCTGTTCGGTCATCCCGGGGCGAAGATGAGCTTGCATCGCTGCCATGCCGCTCTCTGCTGCGGCAATGGCGCAGCGCATGGCGCGGATCTCGTCTTCGGACTTTATCACGCGAGCGAGTTCCATCACCTCCTGGCCATTCACCAGCGTGAGCCCCGCCCGCTCAAGACCGGCAGTGCCAAGAGGATCGGCCTTGTCGACCGCGAGCCGGCATTTTCCGCCGCCATGGCTTCGGACAAGATCCGCGATCTCATCCGCCCAGCGTTTTGCAGCCTCCCCCATGCCGTCGCCGTTGAAAAAGTATGCCAGGGCCTGGCCGGCGCGCACCTCGTCGATCAACGGCAGGTGGTCAGATAAATGCCCCGAGCCATGGAAGTCAAACAGGACGACCGGCCCCTCGGCAGCCACAAAGGCGTAGCGCACGGCATTGTGGGTGCACCACACCTGCATGTTGGTGCTGTCTGTGGCGTAGCGGACATTCAAGGGAGAGAAGCTGCTCGCGCACATGGCGAAGCCGATAAGCCCGCATCGCCTCGACATCGGGAAGATCGAGACCTAGCCCCTGCCACTCGGCAATCGCAAGCTCGCCAGGGCCGAGGTCGCCGAATGAGCCGAGTGCTCGTCGCCGGTTGGCGGTATCGCTGATTTTCGATTGATATCGCGCTACCATACTGCGATCATTAAGCCGTTCGACGTGGTCTCAAAGCCGAATTGCGGCATCCGTGTCGTTTTTCAAAGATTCGCTTAAAGCCAGCCCTTAAGATCGTTATCCGGTCGATAGCGCCGGCTTTACGACAGCTTGAGACAATCTGATGAAGCAAGCGCCTGACAAACGCCACGCCCTCGATATTCCGCCAGTCTATTTGCTCCTTGCCATCCTCGCGATGGTGGTGCTTGATCGATGGCTGCCGATCATCGACCTGCTGGCTCGACCTTGGATCTATCTGGGACTGATCGGCATATTGGGCGGTGTCGCTCTTACGGTCTGGGCAGCAGGTCTGTTCTCACGTGCTGGAACGGGACTGAAGCCATTCACGCCATCGACGACCGTTGTCCACGAAGGGCCATTTCGTTTCACCCGCAATCCGATGTATCTCGGGATGGCTATCATCCTGGCGGGCGGGTTTCTTCTCTTGGGAA
Organism: Geminicoccaceae bacterium; assembly: GCA_965204405.1. Classification (GTDB taxonomy): domain Bacteria; phylum Pseudomonadota; class Alphaproteobacteria; order Geminicoccales; family Geminicoccaceae; genus JANQPX01. Next base: position 409,786 of record CBDBEN010000003.1, on the reverse strand, counting down.
GCCTCGGCTCCCTTCTTCCGATCCCGATCTTCTTCTGGTGGATCCATTCCCGCTTTGTTCTGCCCGAAGAAGCCCACATGGAGCACCATCTGGGCCAAGCCTATCTGGACTACAAGAAGTCGGTCCGCCGCTGGCTCTGAGGGAAATTCGATCTACTCCTTCCCAACCAGGAAGCACGGTACACGATCGAGTTCGGCGGGGGTTATGGGCAGCCCGCGTGGAATCTAGACGCTAACGCGCTGCAAACTCCGGTTCTGCAAGGTCAACACTGACCTCGCTCTGCAGTGCCGACGCAGTGGCGATAGGGTTTTTCGACCCCGTGGTGATGCTGACCAGAAAATCGCCGGAGCCGCGCGTTTCGATCGTCTGAAGACGATATTGGCTTAAGAGAGCCTGATATTGATGTGCAGGGGTACCGCTTTTGAAGATCAGGCGAATATTGCCGGTTGGAACAAAGAACTTCTTGGTTGATCGGGCATGGAAAACATGGCTTGCGGCGGCCACTGCTGGACGTGATCGCAACCAATCCAGATCCTGTTCGATATCGTTCGCCGAAGAGGTGAGATCGACAAGGTCGAATGCCCCGGCCTTACGTATCTGGGCCTGATCGCAGCCAGGTGCGATAGCCTTGATGTCATCATGCATGTCGCCGGCCATGCCTGCCCTTGCGCGGACAGCGACAAGCTTGTCGCTTTTTTCGAGGACGATTTCGGCTCCTTGATAATGCAGTGTGATGGCGGCGGCCACCTGTTTTCTCCATAAGGCCCATGCAAGGAGGTCTGAAACAGCCCTGCGCCCCTCAAAAATCAGTACAAATCCGCTGGGCTTCGAGGACAATGTATTTGTCGATTCCGAAGTCCCAAGTAGCCTTTCAATAGGTCACCGGCAGTCACCTTGAATGGGCGAAGGCCAGAGCTAGCTAAACTATATCGGCGCCCAAGCTTATTGTTTCGTTCTCCGATATGAATATCGCAGGTGGTCCATCAAGGACACCCTCCCCTGTAAAGCGATCAAAGCTTAGCTTTCAGGATAGCGGTTTTCCCGCGCATGCCATGTGCTTCGGTTGGCCTCCAAAGACATTGTCAGTTAAATCTCTCAAGAAGAAACCAGCCCCTAAACTAAGTCGACCCTCAACTCGACTTCAAGGCGACGGAAGCATCTATCTTCATCATTGTCACCTTTCAATATCATCTACGTATAGGCGGGCATCGTAGATTAGTCTTCCCGAAGAGATTCTCAGTTTTTCGCTCTTTAAACCGTCTTAATTGATATGACACCGATGCCAACCCGACGATCATGGGAGAAAGCTAGGCTAGACTTGAAGATCGCACCCGAGGAAATTTCTGTCCGTCGCCTGGCAAGCTTCGAGCACCGTGAAGGTACCGGCTGCTGGATCGATGACCATGTCGCCCGGGTTGGTCAGGCAGTCGATCAAGCGCGACTGCAGACCAACCGGCTTCGCATGCCCCCCCCGGCTCGGCAGCTTTTCGTTCCAGACATCTGGAATGTCATGAGCTTTCCAGACTCCCTTGGCCCGTAACGGTTTTTTCTGCAGGACCAGGCAATATTCGCTGGTGCGCCGGGTCCGGTATCCCATGCCGATCCGCATTTTGTTCCAGACGATCATATCCACCGTTGCGAGGTCGGTCCCCTCAAGCCAGGGGGCGACGCCGGTGCAGAGGTGATATTTGTCCATCCATAGGAGGAGATGGCCGCTCTTGATCAGGACCCGGTCGATCTCCTCGATAAAGCTCTTGATCGCCTCTTCGCTCATTTGGATTCGTTCGGCACGATCCTTTTGGCGCTTGCCTTCATTGCCGTATTTTTGACGGTCCAGAACACCGCGATACTGGGGGTCGAAAATGCAGAGCGGAAAGGCATTCGAAGCCAGGCTCTGCAGGAAAACCAATCCATCGGCGGAATTTCGCGCGTTGGCCTGAAAGCTTGCCGGCAGATCAAGTTCGGGCTGGGTCAAATGGCGTTCGCTGCTGAACACATTGCGCTTTTGCGGCGCTGTTTCGCTTTCGCTTTTCCCGACACTTCGAACCTGGATGTCAGCCACCATCTATTGCCCTCCACTCGATGAGTTCAGCGTTACTGCGTCCACCTCTCGGCGTCACCTCAAGGCACGAAGTTGTCCACAGTTTTCTTATCGAGAATTCGTTTGCTTTCCCGCGATCCCGATCAGGTCAGCCTGATCACTGGGCCGCCCGCCGCCTCAGCATCGGAGGCTTCGTGGGTGACCAGTAGAGCGGGCACGCCGGCCTGGCGGGCATGCTCCAGGACGAAAGCACGGACGCGGTGGCGAAGCTCGAAGTCGAGCTTGCCAAAAGGCTCGTCCAGAAGGAGGCATCTTGGCGCTGCCAGCAATGTGCGCATCAGAGCAACCCGAGCGCGCTGGCCTCCTGACAAGGTCGCCGGGTCGCGATCGGCAAAGCCCTCGAGATCCGCCTCGGCCAAGGCAGCTTCAACACGGGCATTCCGCTCATGTTTCGGTCGGATATTCGCAGGCAAAGCAAACATCAAATTCTCGCCGACGGAAAAATGCGGGAACAGCAGATCGTCCTGGAAAAGAATACCGACACGCCGCTGCTCGGGCGGCAGGCTGCCGAGATCATCCCCGTTCAGCATGATATGTCCCGATGCGTCGAAGGTCGGCGCAAGCGTACCGCAGATATAACTCAGCAAACTGGATTTTCCGCAGCCGCTTGGTCCCATAATGGTGGTCATCTCACCGGCTTGGACAGTTAAATCGAACTGATCGAATAGGTGGCGGCCATCGACCTTGATCGAGATGTTCAAGAGTTTCAGGCTTGTCATGACGAGACCCCAACACCCATGGCTCGCCGATTGCGAAAGCGCCACGCAGGTATCGAGGTGGCAAGCGCGAAGCCCAGGAGCGGCAGCAGCGCCAGGGTTGCGGCGAACATGCCAACCACCCGACGGTTGCCACCGGCAGAAAGGCTGAGTGCTTCGGTGGTGAGGGTCGAGAGCCGCCCGGCACCGGCAAATTGCGTGGGCAGGAACTGCGCCACACTAACAGCGAAGCCGACGGCAGCAGCGATGAGCACGGGCCGGAGAAGCATGACAAGCTTGACGCGCAGGAGGATCTTCCAAGGCGGGGTTCCCAGGGTCAGCGCAATTCTCGCATAGCGGGGATCAAGGGCCCGATAGGAGTCAGCGAGCGCCAGGAAAACATAGGGTAGAACGAACAGGAGATGGGACCAGATCAGACCGATCCATCCCCCGTCCAGTTTCAACCAAACCAGGGCGACCTGAACGCCGAACAGAAAACCGATTTGCGGAAGCAATAGGGGGATGTAGATCAGGGTGAGTGCGCCGGCCCCCGGCTTTCGGTACAACCGACTCTCATGTTCGAGACAGCCGATCACCAGGATAAGGGCGATCAGCGTGGAAGCGAGGCCGACGACCAAAGTCGTGAGAGCCGGCTCGATAAGCGCATCTGACTGTGCCATCCAGGTTTTGAACGACAAGGTCGCGGGGAGTGCATCCGGGAAACGCCAGCGTCCTGCAAAGGACCAGACAAGCATGCTGAGAATGCTGCCGCCTGCCAGGAAAAAAACCAACCCGAGACCGCTCCAGCCGACCCGGCGGGCGATCCGGCCGTCGCTGCCCCGGCCGCCACCAATCAGCCAAGGCCTGAACAGGTGGGCAAGCACGATCTCCATCACCCGCCAAAAACCGATCGCGCCGAGAACGATCAGAAGCTGCAGGACGGCGCCGGCAGCGGCCTGAAAGCGTATAGCGAGATCGGGATCGTTGAACCAGCGTAGAATCAGCGGACCCAGGGTGGGCGGTGTGGTCGGTCCCAGCACCATGGCCATATCGACCACCGACAAAGAAAAGGCGAGTACGGCATAGAGGGGAAGCCGGATCTGCGGATAGACCAGTGGCAATACGGTCTTAAGCCAGGACTGGACGGGGCCGTAGCCGAGTGACCTTGCCACGCGAAGCTGATCATCGGCCCTGATCTGGCCGAGCGCGGCGAAGGTCATGAGCAGCAGGAAGGGCATCTCCTTGATCACGAGGCCAAGAGTGAGCGCAATACCGAAGGGGCCTTGAACCAGCGCGATATCGGGCGGCGCCTCGAAGCCGGACGGCCAGGGCGAAATCAGCCTTGCGATCCAGCCACTCGGCGCCAGCAGGAAGGCCATACCAACCGCCAAGGCTAGATGAGGCACGGCCAGCAACGGTGTCATTGCTCGTTTGGCACGATTGAAGGAGGCGGTGCCGTGGCCGCTCGCGAACAGCAGCACGGTCAGGACAAAGGCGAGGATGGTCGCCCCCAACCCTGTGAGTAGAGTAAGTGTCACGGCCTTGCCGAGGCCCGGTGCCGCCAGGAGCGCCCGCCATGGCTCAAGCGCCAGGCCGAAGCCGCCCACAGCAGGCAAATAACCGAGCGACGGCAGGATCGTGCCGGCAAGACCAGCCACCACCGGACCAAGAAACAGAGCGATCGTCAGCCCGGGAAAAAAATGGAGCAGGCCAGCTTTCTGCTTTGTCGGCTGCGTCAGCGTCGGCAGGGTAAGTTTCGCGGTTACGCCGATCTGATTAGCTACTGAAACGCCGAAGCCACTCCGCCTCGATCCTGGTCATCCAGGAAGGGTGTGGTTCCGGAAGAACCGGCGTTAGTTCGGCCGGGGACAAGGTGGCAATCCCAAGCGGCAGAGCATCGAAATGCGCCTGATCTTCGGGGTTCAATCCCTTGACGTCCAGCACTGTCCAATCTCCCCATCCGCTTGGATCCTGCTTCTTGACCTGCGCTTCAGGGGACATCAGGAAGTCGGCAACAACCATGGCACCAGCTTGATGGGCGGCGTTGAAAGGAATTGCGACGAAGTGAGTGTTGCCGATCGAGCCGGCGTCCGGAATGAACGTGCGAACCGTGTCCGGCAAGTTACCGGCATTGATTGCCGCCGAAGCTTCTGCCGGATTGAACGCCATGGAGAAATCGACCTCACCGTCATCGAGCAATTGGTGAAGGCCGGGTGCGTTGGCCGGATAGGTTTCACCCTTCCTCCAGAGCGATGGACGAACTTCTTCGAGGGTGTCCCATAAAGGCTTGGTGACCGCGGCAAAATCGACACCATCGACCGGGTTTTGCAGAACAGAAGGATCGTCAATGAAAGCGATCATTAGATGCTTCAGAAAGGTGGAGCCCACGAAATCTGGCGGTGACGGGTGAGTGAAACGGCCTGGATTAGCCTTGGCCCAATCGAGCATGTCCCGAATGGAGCGTGGCGGGGCCGGCACGGTGGTGGTGTCGTGAAAGAAAACGAACTGGGCCATACCCCAGGGCGCTTCGAAACCGTCGGTGGGCACGGTGAAATCGAGCACGGTAGTCGGTTTGCCCTCGACGTCGACATGGGCGAAGTTCGGCAGGTCCTGAACGAAGGGGCCGAACAGCAAATCCTGCCGCTTCATCGAAGCGAAGTTTTCGCCATTGATCCAGATCAGATCCACCGAACCGCCCTCGCTACGCCCAGCGGTTTTTTCGGCGAGCACGCGGGTTACCGCCTCGGCGGTATCGGCAAGCTTCACATGTTTCAGTGTCACGCCGAAGCGCTCGGCGACCTGCTCGCCCACCCAAGCGATATAGCCGTTGATGGCGTCATCGCCGCCCCACGCATTGAAATACACCGTCTGGCCATCGGCCTCGGCCAGGACGGCATCCCAGTCGGCCTTGTCCGCAGCAGCCAGGGGCAGGGCCCCTCCGATCATTGCCGACAGGGCGGCGAGCATTGAGAAAACGCGGTGCATGGCAACCTCTTTTCGGGCCTCGCTCGAGGCCGTGGCGATCGATTTCTCCGCATTATAGACCAGCGACGGTGCTCGTCACCCTATGAGGCGGCTGCTAACCGAGCTGTGATAAGGGTGATTTGGATTAGAGCCCGCTCCGGACCGCCCTTTTGGGTTGAGGGTCGGAATCGAAATGCCGAGCCTAAATAGCGCGATCGCCGATAGGGCGAAGAATGCAGCCGCTGATGCGCCAGCTTCCGTCGGGTTGCCGCTCCATCATGTAGTAAGCGCCGAAGACCTCGTTGTCAGGCCCGACCACCACCACGCGCTGGGCAGGCTTGCCCTCGACATCGAAAATCTCGGAAAACTCGACCTGGCGAGGGCGGTAGACAGGCATATAGTCGCGTTTCACCATGGCGACAAAGCGTCCCGCATCGCCGAACCGGTCCTGGATGAAGGGCGCTGCAAAGCTGAAGGCAAGGGCAGCATCATCGGCTTGAAAAGCGGCAATTTGGCCCTGGATCACGTCACGAATGGCGGTTCGATCGCTATCGCTTAAATCGTCCGCCACATCTGCCACCGCGGAGGAAGCATAGAAAAAAATTCCGGCCAGCAGCGCACAGAGCGTTGATTTCACGACTGTCGACAGCCCCATGGCGACGCTCTCCCCCGTTCGCATTACTTAAGCAACATAGACCAACACCGCCGATCAGCAAGGATCTGGGCGTTTCACTTGGGGAAAGCTGCTTGACAAGTGGAGAGCAGATGGCGAGAAGCCGGCAGGCGGGCGTCGATGTCCCGCGTCATCTTTGGAGACTGCCGATGAGCCGCCCTCTCTTGATCGCTCCCTCGATCCTGGCCGCAGATTTTGCCAGGCTTGGGGAGGAAGTGCAGGCGATCGACGAGGCCGGTGCTGATTGGATCCATCTCGATGTCATGGATGGGCATTTCGTGCCCAACATCACCTTCGGTCCCGACATCGTGAAAGCGATCCGCCCCTGTTCAGCCAAGACCTTCGATTGCCATTTGATGATCGAGCCCGCCGATCCGTTCATCCAGGCTTTCGCCGATGCCGGCGCCGATGTGATCACGGTCCATGCCGAAGCCGGCCCGCATCTCGACCGTTCCCTGCAGACCATCAAGGCCCTTGGCAAGAGAGCGGGCGTTTCCCTCTGTCCGGCAACTCCGATCAGCGCGATCGAGCATGTTTTGGATCGGCTGGATTTGGTTCTGGTGATGACCGTGAACCCAGGCTTCGGCGGACAGCGCTTTATTGAGGCGATGCTCGAGAAGCTCGACCGCCTTAGAACCTTGATCGGGGACCGGTCCATCGATATCGAGGTCGACGGCGGCATTAATGCCGAGACGGCTCACTCGGTGATTGAGGCGGGTGCCAATGTGCTGGTCGCGGGATCCGCAGTGTTTGGCAAGGCCGACTATGCCAAAGCCATCCACAAGCTTCGCGGCTGATCGGCCCACCCAGCGCTTCACTTTACTCTCTCTTAACGTTTTCTCGATATAACTGACCCCGACTATTGACGCGCGTTCCTCGGTGAGGGTCCGGACATGACCGTGATCAGCAAATTTCTCCGCGATGACAAGGGTGCGACTGCCGTCGAATATGGCCTGATCGCTGCGCTGATTTCCGTTGCGATCATCGTTATTCTCGGTGCGCTCGGCGTCAATCTTGTCGGCACGTTCACCCATGTGGCCGACAGCGTGGACCTCACGAACTGATGATCGACTTCAGCAACTGAATTGCTGATCTGGCGACCTTGGAAACCCGGTCAAATCTTCCGTGCTGAAAGAGCGTGGCCAAGCTTCTCCGCCCCTTCGAACAGAATTGCATCGAAACCAAGCTTTGCAGCGGCTTCGATGTTTTTGGCGCTGTCGTCGATAAAGACACAGCGTTCGGCAGGATGGCCGATTCGCGTCAAGAGGAGGTCGAAGATGCGAGCGTCCGGTTTTTTCAAACGTTCCTCGCCGGACACCAGGATGGTTTCGAACTGAGCGAGAAAGCCGAAACGCGCACGTGCGATCGGGAAGGTTTCGGCAGACCAATTGGTCAGTGCGTGAATCTCGTAGCCGTCATTTTTCAGCCTATCCAAAATATCGACCGTTCCCTGAATTGGCCCCACCATCATTTCCTCCCAGCGATCCTTATAAGCATGGATCAGGGCTTTATGGTCGGGATGCTCTGCGGTTAGAAGATCCACGGCTTCCGCCCAGCTTCGGCCGCGATCCTGCTCGGCATTCCATTCGGGTGTGCAGATATCTCGCAGGAAAGCTTCCATCTCGGCTTCGTCATCGAACAGCTTGCGATAAAGGTGCCTTGGGTTCCAATCGATCAGGACGGCGCCGAGATCGAAGACAATGACGGGACGTTCGGACATGGCAGAACTCGCAAATTGACGGAGTTGTTGACGGGGGTTTTGGAGGCAGGGCCTTGGCGAAAAGCAAAGAGCGTGACGGTAGGCCTGCGGAATGATAGTCATGAAGCCGAAAAATCGGGCGACGTCCAGTATCCCGTGCAATGGATATCAGCGTCTTCTTCCTGGAGATTTCCGCCGCCATGATCCCCTGCCAGCGCCATCTTTTCGATATTCCCGACGATGTCGCCTATCTCAACTGTGCCTATATGTCGCCGCTGATGAACGCGGTCACCGAATCCGGTATCCAGGCGATGAAGCGAAAAGCCAGACCGTGGGAGGTCGTCCCGAGTGACTTTTTCATCGAGAGCGAGGAAGCGAGGGCTCTTTTCGCCAAGCTGATCAACGCTGGCCCCGATGATATCGCGATCGTGCCTGCAGCAAGCTACGGTCTGGCCGTTGCCGCACGCAACCTGTCCCTGAAGGCCGGCGAAAGGATCCTCATCCTTGCCGAGCAATTTCCCTCGAACGTCTACACCTGGCGAGAGTTGGCCCAAGAGTGCGGTGCTGAGATCATGACTGTCGAGCGTCCGGATGACGGCGATTGGACCCGGGCGATCCTGCAACAGCTCGACGAGCGCGTAGCGATCACAGCTCTGCCTCATTGTCACTGGACCGATGGCGGGATCATCGATCTCGAGCGGGTTGGCGAATGCTGTCGGACGTTTGGGAGTGCTTTGGTTCTGGATATCACCCAGTCCATCGGTGCGATGCCGTTAGACGTCAAAGCGATTCGTCCTGATTTCCTGGTCGCCGGCGGCTATAAATGGATGATGGGGCCGTACAGCCTCGGCTATCTCTATGTGGATCCGGCGCATCAAGAGGGGCAGCCGCTGGAGCAGAACTGGATTGCTCGTGCCGGCAGCGAGAATTTTTCGCGATTGATCGACTATCAGGACGGCTATCAGCCAGGTGCCAGGCGTTTCGATGTCGGGGAACGCTCGAACTTCGCGCTCATGCCGGCAAGTATCGCCGCGATCAGGCAATTACTCGAATGGGGTATCGAAAACATTGCCGAAACGCTGGCGGCCAAGACAGGGATGATCGCCGATCGGGCACGCCGGATCGGCCTGGCACCAATGGCTGCTCATGCCCGCGCCGGTCATTTCCTAGGCATCCGGTTTCCAGGCGGTGTTCCCGAAGGCTTGCCTGAACGACTCGCAGAAAGTCAGATCTATGTAAGCCTTCGCGGGGATTCCTTGAGGGTGACGCCGCATCTCTATAACCATGAAGGCGACATCGACAGGTTGTTTTCCGTGTTGGAGCCGATGCTTTAAACTGTATGGACGGAATTAGCCTGGATAAAGGGAATACCTTCAAGAACAGCTGATCATTGCGACACCTGCCGTCTGGTCGAGGCGAGTAAGACCTGAACGCTGTCAACTTTACCTACCAATCGGCATAGCGTTTCTTCGTCCATATCGATGAGTTTGATAAAGCGCCGAAATCTCCCCATGAGAAAAGTGAGCCTAGCTGCCGAAGGTATCGGAAAGCTGGTACCGACGCGACCGTCGATGTATTGCTCTTGTCTGATCTCTAAAAAATGACAGCGAGAGCTTGTCGTATCATGGTGATGCAAATGCCGAAAAGAGCTGCGCCGACACTTCGAACGGTGAATGCCGTCCCTTCGCTCCTCGGTCCCGAAGAGGGCTCGCCGGTCGAAATCGTGAATGCCGGTGGCCATTCGGATATGCTGCTGATCTGCGAACATGCCTCGAACCGCATCCCGGCCTCGCTGGGTGAACTCGGCCTTGATGACGAAGTGCTGCAAAGCCATGCCGCCTTCGATCCGGGCGCCGAGGCGGTGGCCCGCCTCATGGCGGCGGCGTTGAACGCTCCCCTCATTCTCCAACGTTTTTCACGCCTCGTCTATGACTGCAACCGACTGCCCAGCGTCCCCAGCGCCATGCCCGCGCAAAGTGAGATATACGACATTCCCGGTAATGCTCATCTGACAGCGGCCGACCGGGCAGCACGGACCGAAGCATTGTACATGCCGTTTCACCAGGCCGTTAGCGACCACCTCGACCTTGCCGCTGCAGCAGGCCTGCATCCGGCCATCGTGACTATCCATTCCTTTACACCGATTTTTCATGGCCGCACGAGAGACGTCGAGTTGGGCCTGCTCCACGACCGGGACGCCCGGCTCGTCGACAGCATGCTCGGCTTTGCTGACGAACCGGGCGTCCCGGTCGCAGTCCGCCGGAACGAACCTTATGGACCGGAAGACGGCGTCACTCATACGCTGCAGCGCCACGCTCTGCCGCGCGGTCTCCTGAACGTCATGATCGAAATCCGCAACGACCTAATCCGGGACCGGGCCGGTCAGGCTGAGCTTGGTCAGGGCCTCTCTCGAATGGTGAGCTTGGCCCTGGATCGGCTCGGCAGGTCTGGTGAGGCACCAATGAAGCGAGTGTCCGGTTGAACGTAGTAAGAATTCAACCACCGTAGGTGAGAAGAAGGCATCGAGCTCCCGTCAACCTTCCAAAGGTAGCGACCGGCGGCAGTTGACAAGATGATGACTGGCTTTGAAGACTGACGTCGCATCGTTGTGAAGGCAGGCCTCCTGATAGAAAAATGCCGGGCATCGTAAAAAAATATATCTGTATCGTCGACGCGCTGAACCGCCGGGTTGGGCGGATGATGATGTACGGCATTTTCGTGATGATGGCGATCTTGCTCTGGTCGTCCATCTCCAAGACCTTCTTTCTTCCCTCGCTCTGGACCCTGGAGATGACTCAGTTCGGTATTATATCCTTGGCGGTCCCTATTCGATCCAGCTTGGCTCCAATGTCCGCATGGACCTTTTCTGCGGCAGCTGGTCACCTACCAATGAAGCCTGGTTTGACGCGTTCACGTTGTTCTTCCTGATTTCTTACCTCTGCGTTCTCCTCCATGGCGCCGCCTACTCGCTCCACTATGGCGAGCGTAGCGCTACCGCCTGGCGTCCTTATCTCTGGCCGATCTAGATTCTCATGTGCCTTGGCATCTTCTTAATGTTGCTCCAGGCCATCTCTGAACTCTTCAAGGATATCGCCCGCATCCGCGGGGTGGACATCGAACCCATGGGCAAGGCTCGCCCCTGATGTCCTATGAGATGATCGCGCCCCAGCCAGTTGGCCAGCTCTGGCTCGCCGGTGTGTTTCCAGGCCTGATGATGGCAGCGCTCTTCATCGTCCACATCGTAATCCGCTGCCGGCGGCCGATCGGGATATCTCGACCAGCGAAAAGCTCCGCCTGATGCGCGCCCTGGCGCCGTCGGAGATCGGTCTCACCGATATATACCGCTCGATCGTGCCGTTCGTCGGCGTCATCGTCCTGGCGCTTGCGCTTGTCATGACGTTTCCGGAGATCGCGCTATGGCTACCCAACTACGTCTACTCAAAGTGACCGAGGCCGACGGTCAGCTTCGGCCTCACAACCGGGAGAAAGAAAAATGGCCCAAAGACGCGACTTTCTGAAAAAGGCGGACGCTGCCACCGCAGCTGGTGCCGCGACGGCCATCCTGGCCGCCCCGCTATTCACAGCCAGACCGCGATCAAATGGCAGCTTCAAACCTATGCCGGCCCGGCGCTGGCCGTACATGTGATCGAGCCTGCGGTCGACAGCTTCAACAAGGTTGCCAATGGCAAGATGGAGATCGAGCTCTATTTCGCCGACCAGCTTGTGCCAACTGGCGAGCTGTTCCGAGCAATGCAGAACGGCACCATCGATCCCGTGCAAAGCGACGACGACAGCATGGCGTCCCCGACCGAGGTCACCGTGTTTGGCAGCTATTTCCCATTTGCCAGCCGCTATTCCCTCGATGTGCCGGTGCTGTTCAATGACTGGTGCCTCGCCAAGATCTGGGATGCGGAATATTCGCAGGTCGGCGTGAAATGGCTGTCCGCCGGTGCCTGGGACCCCTGCCAGTTCGCTGCCAAGGATCCGATCAACAGTCTGAAGGACTACAACGCGGCCATGGAAAAAGCCGCCCCCTACCGCTACACCTAATTTTTGTGACGCTGCCGCGGGCTTGGTCGTCAGGTTCGCGGATTTCTCTTGTAACGTGAAGCCAGGACGGAACGATGGCAGGAGCAATGACCTTCGATGAACTCAAGCAGGCGGTCACCGATCGTGAGATCGATACGGTTCTCGCCGTACAGGTCGATATGCAGGGCCGGCTGATGGGCAAGCGCTTTCATGCCAATTTTTTCATCGACAGTGCTTATGAGGAAACCCATAGCTGCAACTACCTGCTCGCCACCGACCTGGAGATGGGCACGGTCGAAGGCTTTCGATCGACGAACTGGACCGAGGGCTATGGCGACTACACCATGAAGCCCGACCTTTCCACCCTCCGCCGTCTTCCCTGGCTCGAAGGCACGGCGCTCGTCATCTGCGACGTGCTCGACCACCACACCCACCAGGAAGTGCCGCACTCTCCGCGGGCCATTCTGAAAAGGCAGGTCGCACGGCTCGAAGCCATGGGGATGAAGGCGTTCATGGCCTCCGAACTGGAATTTTTCCTCTTTCAGCAAAGCTTCGAAGATCTGAGAGTTGACGGTCATCGCTGCGCGGTGCCGATTAGTGCGTATAACGAGGACTACCACATCTTCCAGACCACCAAGGAAGAGGATGTGATGCGGGCAATCAGAAATGGCCTGGAGGGCGCCGATGTCCCGGTGGAAAATTCCAAGGGCGAAGCGGATGCGGGGCAGGAGGAAATCAATGTCCGCTACGCCGAGGCGCTCACCATGGCGGACCGTCACGCGCTGATCAAGAACGCGTGCAAGGAGATTGCTTGGTCAAAAGGCCGTGCCATCACCTTCATGGCCAAATGGAGTACCGAAGCCGCCGGCTCGTCCTCCCACATCCATCAGTCGCTCCGCGACCTGGACGGCAACCCGATTTTTTTTGACAAGGAGGCTGCGCATGGCATGTCTCAGACCATGCGCCATTACATGGCAGGTCTTTTGCATCATGCAAGCGAGATCACCTGCTTCCTTGCCCCCTACATCAATTCCTACAAACGCTTCGCCGCCGGGACCTTTGCTCCTACCAAAGCGGTCTGGTCCATGGACAACCGCACGGCCGGTTATCGGGTCTGCGGCGCAGACACCCCATCGGTGCGGGTCGAATGCCGGGTAGGAGGCGCCGACCTCAATCCTTATCTCGCCATGGCCGCCTTGCTCGCCGCGGGCGTGGACGGCATCGAGAATGAACGGGAACTGGAACCCGCCTTCGTCGGCGATGCCTATCAGGGCGAAAACGTTCGGGAAATCCCCAAGACCCTCCGCGGGGCCGCCGCAGCCCTTAATGATTCGTCGATGCTGCGCAGAGCTTTCGGCGATGATGTTATCGACCACTATGTTCATGCCGCCCGCTGGGAACAGGCCGAAGCGGATCGCGAGGTTAGCGATTGGGATGTAAAGCGCGGTTTTGAAAGGGCCTGACGTTCGGGAGAAAATCATACGCTGACTGAGCAACCTTGGGCTGAAGCCGGTTGGTTCGGGAGCGACAGCTGAAACTGTCTTCTATCGAGGTAGCGCCTCCGCTGTGCTCTTGATTGTTGCTTTCTGTGTCGAAGGCATAGACTTCAACCGATTCACAGAAAATGGGGCGATCGTACCACTAATAATCGACCTTCATAAGATAGAGGCCGTCGGCCGGTGCTGTCGGGCCCGCTGCAGCGCGGTTCTTGGCATCTAGGGCATCTTCGATTTTGTCGATCGGCCACTTGTGCTCGCCCACCAATTTGAGCGTACCGACAATGTTGCGGACCTGATGATGAAGGAAGGAGCGGGCGGTGACGGACACGCGGATTTCATCTCCCTTTCGGATAACGGTAATCCGGTCCAGCGTCTTGACTGGCGACTGCGCCTGACAGGCCGAACTTCGAAAGCTGGTGAAGTCATGCTTGCCGATCAGACGCTGGGCTGCCTCATGCATGACTTCGGCTTCGATCAGCCCCGGCAGATTCCAGGCCCGGCCTGCTTCCAGAACCAATGGGGCTCTGCGGTTGATGATGCGGTAGAGATAGTGCCGTCCGGTCGCCGAGAAGCGCGCGTGAAACTCTTCTGGAACCAACGCCGCCTGGACCACGCAGACCGGATTGGGCCTGAGGTGATAGTTGATCGCATTTTGCAGACTTTCCAGCGGAACGTCTTTTTCAAGATCCAGATGGGCAACTTGGCCGATGGCATGTACACCGGCATCCGTCCGCCCAGCCCCCTGCACGGTGACCGTTTCGCCCGAAAAGGCAAAAACCGCTGCCTCCAGGGCGGCCTGCACTGAGGAACCCTCTTTCTGGCGTTGCCAGCCACAAAATGGCCGGCCATCATATTCGATAGTCAGCTTGTAGCGATGCATGATGCGCCGAGCCGGGTGCCGGGAGGGATCGGACAGCCACGAAGAAAATCCAAAGAAGCCATCGGCTTGCCTCCGGCCCGCTGCAGCCTGGTGATACGAAAGGTTCTTTCCCCGCAGGCAACGGTTAGCATATCGTCAAGCACAGTCCCAGGACGGGCTGCAACCGTAGGAGCGTTTCCCGTTGGGATACCGCTTAAGATGCGGAGCCGCTGTCCATCAAACTCGGTCCAGCATCCGGGCCAGGGGTTAAGCGCCCGGATTTGCCGGTCGATCAGCAGCGCCGGCTCTGTCCAATCGATGCGCCCCTCGCTCTTCTCGATCTTACGAGCGTAAACGGCACCTTGTTCCGGCTGCGGTTTTGCCTCAACCTCTCCGGCGGCAAGGCGATCCACCATTGAGATCACCATTTCGGCGGCAAAATTCGCCAGCCGGTCATGCAGATCCTGTGCGGTTGTGGTGCCGCTGATCGGCACCGGCTCCATCGCCAACATCGGCCCGGTATCGAGGCCGGCTTCCATCTGTATAATGGTAATGCCGCTTTCCCTGTCACCGGCAAGGATAGCCCGCTGGATTGGCGCGGCACCTCGCCAGCGCGGAAGGCATGAGCCGTGGAGATTGATACATCCCAATCTCGGAAGTGCCAGGATGGCTTCGGGCAGAAGCAAACCATAAGCTGCGACGACGGCTAGATCAGCCTCGAATGATGCGAGAATGGATTGCTCTTTTTCCCCTTTCAAGGTGATAGGCGTTCGGATCGGCAAATCCAGTGTTGCCGCTGCCCGCTCCACCGGGGATGATCTTGCCTTCATGCCGCGGCCGGCAGGGCGCGCCGGCTGGGTATAGACCGCAGCAATCTCATGCCGGCTTTGAGCAAGCGCCTGCAGGGCAGGCACGGCAAAATCTGCCGTGCCCATATAGACCAGCTTCAACGGCGATCCTCTATCTGCGCTCATGCCGATCCTGCCACGAGCTTGATCTCCCAAGGTGATCGGCGTTCCGACGTAAAGAGACTTCGGATTGTACCGATCATGTTCGTGATAAGCCGCGCAGCGAAAAAAGCCAAGAGATGACTAGGGTTAACGGCCCTGTAGATCCATATTATTGTACGTAGTCATCCAGCAGCGTCTCCTATCAGCATCGCTCAGCCGGTCGAGAAATAATCCAGCTGGCCAATCGTCGAGGTGATCCTACCCTCGAGCAGCAGGCCTGCCACTTACCCCGCTATCCCTGATCCTTCGATCGCTTCACCTTGGCCATGCGTCTCAGGATCATCCGGCGCTTCAGCGCCGAGAGATGATCGACAAAAAGGACGCCATCGAGGTGGTCGAACTCGTGCTGGATGCAGCGGGCCAGCATGCCATCAGCTTCCAGATCCAGGCGCTCGCCTTCACGATCCTGATAGCGAAGCCTGATGCTGTCGGAACGCTCGACATCACCGAACTGCTTGGGAAGGCTAAGGCATCCCTCTTCGTAGATGCCCCTGCTTTCCGACTTTTCGAGAATCTCGGGATTGATGAAGACCATTGGGTCCTTGGCGCCCTCCTCACCGACATCCACCACAAAGAAGCGCTTCAAAATACCTATCTGAGGTGCTGCAAGACCAATGCCCGGAGCCGCATACATGGTCTCCAGCATGTCGTCGAGCAGTCGGCTCAAATCGGCATCGATCTTGGTGACCGGCTGGCAGCAGGTCGTCAATCTCGAATCGGGAGCAAGAAGGATGTCAAGTATGGCCATAGTCAACGTCGGATGATGATTGCTATGCCAGACCTAGGCAGTAGGTGAGTGGCGGTCAAGCGGTCTCTTCCCATGGTCCGCACCGTCGATCAACGGACTCAAGGCAGAATGATAATCACCTTGATCTGGTCATCGATGGCGGCCGAGACACCTTCGGGCAGCGCGAGGTCCACTTGGTCGGCGGAGGCAATCTCAATATTCGCCGCACAGCTTGTATTGGCACGAAGAGCTGCTGCAACCAAGCGTACGCGTTCGCTAACAAGCGGATGTTCCTCGCCGCTTGATCCCTTCGAGGGACCGGCAACCTTGATCTGCTCGGCCTCGAAGACATTCGCGTATTGGCACGCTTCGGCGATCAGCTTTCTTGCATTTTGATCGAGTATGGTGGCATCGGCACCGAAATTGACGAAAAACGTGCTGTAATCCTGCTGCCCAACGCTACTGCCGCTGGCGCCTTCAGTGCCGCGGCTGGCGAGGCCCCGCGGCAGGCTGGCTTCGCCGATTTCTTCGTAATAGCGGGCAGCACCGGGATGAAGATCGAGGCTTAGGCCGAGAAGCGCCTGATCCGCTGTCAGATCCCAGGACCCCTTGTTCAGGTCTTCCAGAAAAACACTGTTTTCTACGATCACCTTGGTAATCAGATAGACGGCGTCTTCGATGACGTCGGCACGTGCTACCAATTCCAAGGAAGGGCCTGCTCCGATATTGCTTGGTTTGAAGCTCATGACACTTCGAAGGTCGGCCCTGGAGCTTCGTGTAACCGGATCGAGCCCGGACAAGGTTGTGATCGTCGCTTGATCGGTGATGAGAAAGTCGCCGATCGTGCCCGACGGTGCCGTTTCCACCAACGTCAGATCAATGCCATCGGTCGGGAGCAACCTGACTTTAATCAACGATGTGATGCCCACACCCAGTTCGAAACCCCTGGTTCCGGGCTGGCCTGCACCGAGATATAAACTCAAATCCGCCTGCCCCAGCGCCACAGCACAAAAAATAAACTGTGCAGGCGCAAGGACAAGGATATGCAAGACTGCCCGTAACATCGTTACTCCCAGGATACTCCCCAAGGACGGATCTTAGCGCAAGTCTCCCTGATGAGAAGGGATTCTGGGCTTATTGATCAACAATGTCGCAACGTTAAATTTATCCGCTCCCGGTAGCGGACCAACATCCGATCATAATTGTGCGTACCCCAATATGTATGACATGATTTCGGAGCATTTTGCACCTAACGGCATAGTTATGGCGCGGCGGGAGAGTGGGTTGTTTTTTGATTTGAAACCGCGGGCGCGATCGGGTGTGTTATCATGATCTTTCTAGGTACTTTCGGAACGTGTTAGAGATTATTTGGCGTGAATGATCGATGTCGAGCTTACCTGATTTGCTGTCTGTCCCGCTGCCGAATGATCGTGCCCTTGTGGATCAGCATCTTGAGCGTTGGAGGCGAATAGGCCTCGATATCGATAGTGGAACCGCTGGGCCAGCACCTGGAATCAACGAGGAAAAGCTGTTGGCTGCCCTATTCGGCAACAGCCCATTCCTGACCGAAGCCGCATTTGCCGAGCCGGAGATCGTCAAGGGCTTTCTTAAGTCCGGCACTGATGACCTCTTCGAACAGATCCTCGACGATTTGAGCAGGGAGGCACACGCCAATCGCGCGGGGTTGATGGCAGCCTTGCGCATCGCGCGCCGACGGGTGGCTTTGCTTGCCGCACTTGCCGACATTGCCGGCACCTGGCCGCTTCACCGGGTGACCGAGGCACTCAGCCGCTTCGCCGATGTGGCAACAGGCCGAGCCCTCGACCTCGCATTGCGCGAACTGGCGGATAAAGAAGACTTGGTACTTCCCGATATCCCGGATGCCACCGCAGAGGCCGGGCTGATCGTTCTTGGCATGGGCAAGCTCGGCGCTTTCGAGCTCAACTATTCCAGCGATATCGACCTGATCGTCCTTTTCGATCCGACCCGCTTCGTTCCGGCAGGCAAGGAAAGCGCGATGGCGCTTGCTGTTCGTGCGACCCGGACACTTGTCTACGTTCTGGAGCACCGGACCAAAGACGGGTACGTGTTTCGCACCGATCTTCGGTTGCGCCCTCATCCGCCAGGCCAGCCTTTGGCTCTCTCTGTCGACGATGCCGAACTCTATTATGAGCGGTTCGGGCAGAATTGGGAGAGGGCGGCGCTGATCAAGGCGCGGGTGATCGCCGGCGATCAGAAGGCTGGCGCTCGCTTTCTCAAGAATGTCGGCCCATTTATCTGGCGAAAACATCTGGATTACGCCGCCATCCGGGATATCCATGCCATCAAACGGCAGATCAACAGCCACCGGGGCCATGGCAGCCTTCGTGTTCAGGGACATGATCTGAAAGTTGGACGCGGTGGCATTCGCGAGATCGAATTTTTCGTCCAGACGCAGCAGCTTATCCTGGGCGGACGGGTGCCGGAGCTGAGATTGCGTGGTACGATCGAGACCTTGGAGGCTCTGGTCGAGGCTCGTTGGCTAGAGGCCGGCACCGCTCGCGATCTGAACGAATCCTATGTCTATTTGCGCACGGTCGAACATCGACTGCAGATGATCGCTGACAAACAAACCCATCAGCTTCCCGAAGACCCCGGGGCTTTCGCTCATATCGCAACCTTCATGAATGACGGCAGTGCCGAAGCCTTTGCGGCGGCAGTCAAGGAGCGGCTGGAAACCGTCGAGCGGCACTACGCAGCCCTGTTCGAAAGCAGCCTCGATCTCGGCGGGGGCGGGGCTTTGGTGTTCACCGGCACGGAAGATGATCCCGAAACCCTGAAGACGCTCTCCACGATGGGTTTCGGCAAACCTGCAGATGTCGCAAAGGCAATCCGTTCCTGGCATCACGGTCACGTCCGCGCCACCAGAACGCCAAGGGCAAGGGAGCTGCTGACAGAGCTGACGCCCGAGCTCCTACGCGCACTTGGTGACCAGGTGGACCCGGATGCCGCCTTTCAGCGCTTCGATCAGTTCATGACGACCCTGCCGGCTGGCGTCCAGCTTTTCTCTCTGTTTCGGGCTAACCCCAAGCTTCTCTCTTTAGTCACCGACTTGATGGGCATTGCCCCCAGGCTTGCCGATCACCTAAGCCGCCATGTGGGCCTGTTCGATGCGATGCTCGCCCCCAATTTTTTCGAGCCGCCCGGTTCACTTGCCGATCTCGAGGCCGAATTCCGGCAGATGATTGCCCAAGCTGACGATCTGCAGGATGCGCTGGATGCCACCCGCCGATGGACACAGGCGCGGGAGTTTCAGATCGGCATGCAGATCCTTCTCGGTCAAATCGACGGGGCCGAAGCCAGCGCACCTCTCACAGCGCTCGCCGAAATCACCATTCGCCAGCTCCTGCCAAAAGTCGAGACCTGGCTCGCAGATCAGCATGGACATATCGAGGACGGCAGCTTTGCGGTCTTGGCCATGGGCAAGCTCGGATCATGCGAGCTCAGCATCGGCTCGGACCTGGATCTGATCTTCGTGTTCGATGCCGGACCAGATCAATCGTCGAACGGCGCCCGTCCTCTACCGGCAGCCACTTATTTTGCCCGTCTCGGCCAGCGACTTGTCAGCGCCCTCACCGCCAAGACCGCCGAGGGCAGCCTCTATGAGATCGATACCCGTCTTCGGCCTTCCGGTAATCTCGGGCCGGTCGCCTGTTCGATCGAAAGCTTCGAGCGCTACCAGCTTGAAAACGCAAAGACTTGGGAGCATCAGGCCCTGACCCGGGGCCGGGTGGTTGCTGGTCCCTGTCCTCTAAAAACTAAGATCGAGGCCGTCATCCGCAAGGCACTCACCAAACCGAGAGATCCTGCCAAGCTCGCCATGGATGTGCGCAGCATGCGTGAGCGGATCTTCAAGGAGCATGGCAGCGACGATCCTTGGAATTTGAAGCATGCACGAGGAGGTCTGGTCGAGGCAGAATTTCTGGCACAGTATCTTCAGCTGCGTTACGCGAGCGATTCCAGTGAGATCCTGAGGTCCGGTACGATCGGCGTGTTCGAGCAGGCTGCGGATCGATGCGTTGAGGCAGACAACAGCAGGCAACTCATCCGCGCAGTCCGCCTTTATCGTAGGCTCCAGGCTCTACTTCGCCTTTCGCTCGACGAGCTGGTCGATCCGGACAAAGCCCCGAAAGGTCTGCAGGAAGCGCTGGTTCGAGCGGCATCTATCGATCCCGAGATCGCTCATCCCGGTCTTGACATCGCCGGCCTTAGCGCGACGTTATCGGCGCTCCAAAAATCTGTTGCGGATCAGTTCGACCATCACTGCCCGCCGGATCCTACCGACCTTTTGCCAGGAGACGCCCCTTGACCCAGCCCGATACTCTCGAAGGCCAGCCGCTTCCAGCCTTCGACCTGCCGACGGACGGCGGCAGCAAGGCCAGCAATGCCGATTTTGCGGGGAAGCTCTTGGTTCTCTACCTCTATCCCAAGGACGACACTTCCGGCTGCACCAAGGAAAGCCTTGGTTTCGCGGAAGCCTATGAAGACTTCCGATCTGCCGGTGCGGACGTCGTGGGCCTCTCGAAAGACAGCGTAAAAAGCCACGACAAGTTCAAGGCAAAATACGATTTTCCTTTCACCCTGCTCGCCGACGAAGAAACCTGCCTGATCGATGCATTGGGATCATGGGTGGAGAAAAGCATGTACGGCAAGAAATATATGGGCACCGACCGCTCGACCTTCGTCGTGGACCGAGGAGGTGTTATCCGGAAGGTCTGGCGCAAGGTCAAGGTACCAGGGCATGTCGACGAAGTGTTGGAAGCCGTCAAAGCCATGGCCTAGTGCGTTTCCCGTTGAGGTTTACGAGGAACCAGCCCTCTCCCTCTCCCACCCCTCCGATAGGCTCGGGATCCTGCGGGTGGTTGGGAGGGGGAGAGGGCTGGTGGTTACTTCATAAGATCGAAGCGCACTAGCCTGTGAGGTGCCCTGTCTTGACGTAAAGGAGGCAGCCCTCGGCAGATGAAACCTCATGCCTGCTGCCGGGCGGGTTTCGAATCCAGTGCCCCTCGCTGTAACGGCCATGCTCGTCCTCGAAGCCGCCCTCGAGCACAAGGATTTCTTCGCCGCCAATATGATCATGAGCATCAAGCTTCGTACCTGGTGACAGGCGAACCATACGAACGATTTCAGTTCCATATTGATGCAGCGGTAGGATATCGGCCGTCGATCCTGAGACGGTCTGCCATCCTTCCGCCCCAGTCGTATCGATGCCGACCTGGGTTTGGTCCGCGTCATCCATCTGGCGGAGTTTGACGAAAATGGTGCATCCGTCCTTGCTGCTCGGCGTGTGGGACGAGCCAGGTGGGTTGCGCACATACATGCCCTTGGCGAAATCGCCGTGCTCATCGGAAAATACGCCGTCCAGGACCAGATACTCCTCGCCGCCGCCATGGGTATGTGCGGAAAAGGCGCTGCCGGCCGCGTAGCGCACGATGCTGGTGGCACGGGCGACTTCCTCACCGTCGCGATCCAGCATGCGGCGGTCAACGCCCGGAAGCGGCGATGGCGCCCAGAGAAGATCGCGAGTTTGCACGACAATGCGCTTATTCATCTCAGCATGCAGTTTCACCATTAGCCTCCGTTTGACAGCATGTCTCATTGGACATGGATGACATTCCACTCACCGCAATGCGCACCGGTTCAAAAAACCGAGAGGCGGTTAAATTTCCTGGTTCCTCATGTGTTAGTTTAGCAAAGACACCATTGCAGGCGTAGGAGCGGCTATGCGTCAATTGCTGTCGGCCATGAGTTGTGTCCTTGCTCTCGCGGGCTGTGTCGGAGCGCCGACCACTTACGGCGAGTTCGTGCAGACGACCTACAGCCCGTCGGAATTCGGCTACGGGGCAGCCAGGCGCGATCTTTGGACCCAATTTCGAGGCGATCCCTTCGGGCTCGGCAACGAGACCTTTCAAGCCGCGATGATCGAGATCCTGGCGCACCACCCGCCAAAGCCTCAACCTACCAACTATACCACCACGCCGGGAGAAAGCGCCGATACCGACTACCGGGTCGTGTTTCTGTTCGATCCGCCAACAAAGCTTCTGCGGACCAGGCTTTGCAGGCTTCCCCTAAGGCTGCCGCGCGGCGAAGGAGGGACCAAACCTCTAAACGTCGCCGCGGCGTTTTGCCGGAATCAAGGCGTACTGACTTCGGTCAGAGGCAGACTCGATTTCATCGAGAGCATCGAGGATCCAGCCTTCGATGCGCTGATCGGCCAGATGGTCGACGACCTCTTTCCCAATATCGATCCTACCCAGGATGATGACGGGCGGTTTCCGTTCCTGATTGGACGTTAGGGTTAATGCTTCGGTTTCATACGGTTGCAAAGTCTGACCAACTGCAACAATCTAGAGTGGCGGGATAATTTTCAGGGGCCTTTGGAGGAGAGCGCGCTGAAATCGAACCCCATCTCTTAAAATCATGGATCAGGCTGCCTTTGGAAACGCCTTATCCTCGGTCTTAACGTCGTCGATCTCGCCCCGTCTTTTAGCAAACGGTATGGCGATGAGGCCCAAGACGGTGAAAGCGGCAAGCATCACCCAGGCCTCGTTGATCGATGCCACCAGGCTCGCTTTCTCGATCAAGGGACGTACGGCCTCTTCCATCTGCTCTGTCACTTCGCCGATCGGCTTGCCGCGCAGCATACCGTCTGGCAGGCCGATGATTTTTCCTGCCTCGATCTCACCCTGCATGAGACGTTCGGCAAGAGCCTCGCCATGGATGGGCACGCGGGCGAACATCACCGTGTCGATCAGGGCAATGCCGATGGCGCCACCGAGATTGCGCATCAGATTGAACAGGCCACTTGCATCGGCGACCTTTGCAGGCGGCAGGTGGCCGAGCGCCAGTCGGGTCGGCGGCAGCAGACATAGCATAATCGCTATACCGCGTATCACCTGCGGCCAAAACATGCCGTCGAAATCAGTTTCGCGGGTTTGGAAGCAGCTCATTGCAAGGCCAAGTGCGAACAGGGCAAAACCGCAGGCGGCCAGAAGGCGGGCGTCGATACGGCGCTCGAACTGAACCGCGAGCGGCGCTGTCAGCAATTGAGCAATGCCGGTCACCAGCATCACCTGACCAATCGCAAAGGCGCCATGGTCCCGGACAAATCCCAAAAAGACCGGCATCAGGTAGACCGATCCAAAAAGCCCGATACCAAATACGAAACTCAGCCAGCAGCCGATGGCAAAATCGCGATCCTTCAAGATGCGCAGACCGACGATCGGCGATACCGCCTTCATCGTGCGCCGGACAAAACTGACGGCGCTTAGAGCTGAGATCGCGAGAAGCCCGACCACCAGGCCCGAAGTCCAGCCACGCGCCGGCGCTTCCTTCAGGCCGATTTCCAAGGCAGCAAGAGCCAAGGCCATAAAGGCAAGCGAGATCCAGTCCAGTGTTTTGACATGACCGAGGTCCGGCTTTTCCCGCTTCAAACAAGCTGTCGCGATGACGATGGCGACAATGCCTGGGAAGAGGTTGATCAGGAACAACCAAGGCCAGGTGTAGGTATCAGTGATCCAGCCGCCGACGACCGGCCCGACAGTGGGCGCCAGAACCGCGAGAACACCAGCGATGGTGGTGGCAATTCCCTGCTGCTTTGCCGGAAAAAGCAGGAACACCGCGGAGAAAACCAACGGGATCAACACCCCGCCGGAAAAGCCCTGAACCACCCGCCAGGCAACCAGCGCCTCGAAGCTTCCACTGATGGCACAGCCGGCGGAGGCAATCGTGAAGACCGACAATGCCACCGCAAACAGGACCCGCATTGACAGAACGCGCGTCAGAAGGCCGGTTAGCGGAATCGCTATGACTTCAGCGATCAGATATGCCGTCTGGATCCAGCTCATCAGCTCTTTCTCGACACCGAGAGCTTCCTGAATCGCTGGCAATGAAGTCACGACCACCTGAATGTCCAGGATCGCCATGAACATGCCGAGACACATCGCGCCAAAGCCTAACCAGACAGCACCCCCCGCTGGCCTGGCTTCGGTCATGAATGAAGCGCCTCGTTCTCCGCGCGGATGCGGATGGTCAAGACAATGGCGTTCAGGATGGAAAAGACGATGCCGTACCAAAGCAGACCGAACGCCAAGGGGAGCACGAACAGTTCAGCCACTACCACGCAATAATTGGGATGGGAGATGAAGCGGAAGGGGCCGCCCGTTACCAGCGGTGCACCGGGAAGGATGATAATCCTTGTTGTCCAACGAGGCCCCAGTGTCGCAAGGACCCAGATACGCATGGCCTGCAAAAAGACGAAAATACCGAGCAGCACCAAATTCGGCTGGATACCGTACGCCAGAATCCAGAGCCCGATCAGCCACGCGGCATGGAGCACGACAATCAACGGATAGTGTTCGGGAGCCGCCTCATGCGCCCCTTGGGCGAGGAGCCTCTCCGTGTTGCGCCGGGCGATGACGAGCTCAGCCAGCCGCTGCAGCGTCACCAGCAGAAGGACGATAATCGGAAGCATCACGCCGTTCTCAGCAAGGAGAGGCAATGGGTCGAGAAGCCTGGGCCAAGCGCTGTAAGCGCGGTCCGCTCGGGCAATCCCGCATGAATCATTCGTTCCAAGACGAAGAACACCGTAGGCGCCGACATATTGCCATAATCCGCCAGCACGGCACGTTCATGATCAAGGGTCCGGCGCTCCAGTGAAAGGGTCTCCTCCAGCGCATGGATCACCTTGCTGCCTCCGGGATGACAGCAGAACCGGTCGATATCGTTTAGCGTCAGCCCCATCCGTTCGAGAATCTCCTCGATCGCCGGACCAAAATGCTTTTCGGCAAAAGGCGGAATTTCACGGTCGAATATCACGCCCAGCCCTTCGGGATCAACATCCCAGCCCATGATATTGAGGGTATCCGGCCAAGTATGCTCGCCGGCACCTTCAACTTGACAAATGCCGGTTTCCCCTTCATCGGCGCGGAGAACAGCCGCTGCCGCCCCGTCGGCGAATAACGCCGTCGCTACGATGTTGGCTTTGTTGAGCTCATCCAGACGAAAGGCAACCGAGCAGATCTCGACTGCAACCATCAAGACATTGGTCCCTGGCCTTGCTTCGGCGAGCCGGGCGGCCAGGGACAAGCCTGCAGCTCCGCCGGCACAACCCAGACCGAAGACGGGAATGCGCGAAGCATCGGCACGAAAGCCCATGAACCCCGCAACACGGGCTTCCAGGCTCGGTGTCGCAATGCCGGTTGACGAGACGGTCACGATGGTATCGATCTCATCGGCGGCAAGGCCTGAAGCCTTGAGTGCAGCACTCGCCGCGTCAATAAAGAGAGCTTCCGCTCCGTCGAGATACGCTTCCGTCCTGTCAGGCCAATGGCGAGGAGCGGCGTACCAATCCTTCGGCTTCACCACATGCCGTTTGCAAATGCCGGCACTATAAAAGACAGAGACCATGCGTTCGAAATCCGGGTAGCGCTCGGCAAAAATATCCCGAGCGAAACGAGCAATCTCCCGCTGGTCCAGCATATGCGGCGGCACGGCAGTGCCGAGGCCGAGAAGAGTTGCAGGTTCGGACTTCGGTAGCACGCAGGCGCTGGCTGAGCGCCGCTCTATGGTCATGCGTTATCTTCCCGGACAAGATAAGGAGGCCTAGAAAGGCAAGCGAAAAGCCACGTTCGTTCTCGAAACGTTATGATTGTCATAGCTGGCTTCATCATCACGCCCGGCACTGTGAACGACGATCAAGACGTCGTGGCTTATCGGGCCGTCAGGGCAGTCGACGTGTATCGGACGGTAGTCGAAGCTACGAATGCTGACCATATAACGCGGCATGACAAATCGTTTATGTTTGGGCCATGTATTTGTGAGTGTGAGGCTATGTTCTTGAAAAACAGGCGCCTTCTGCTCTTATTTTCCTAAAATCAAGCAACGCTTCTTTTTCTGATACGGCGCAGTCAATGATCCAAAATAGAGGAGCAGATTTGGCATTTTAACGCCTTACAATTTAATATCCTGTAAATATGAAGTCCGAAAGCTAATGTTGCCCGTCGTTTTCATTGAGGCCATGGGCTCGTCCAAAGCGTGTCATCTGTCTATTCTTTCATGACGACATATTTGTCAAACAGGGGATCATGGCGCATGACAATCAGGGAAATGCCGCTTGTCGGCTACGGGACATTTCCACTACAGGGTGACGAGGCTAGGTCCTCCGTGATCATGGCGCTCGAAGTGGGCTTTCGTCACTTCGATACCGCGCAGATGTACCGAAACGAAGCCGAGGTCGGCCAAGCACTCGCGGACACCGGGATCAGGCGCGACGAGTTTTTTTTGACCACCAAGGTCCATCCCGATAATTACAGCGCCGACAGTTTCGCCGAGAGCGTCGAGCGAAGCCTGGATGCTCTTCAGACCGATTCCGTCGATCTTCTCCTTCTTCATTGGCCGCATCCCAGCTTCGAAATGGCAGCAGTGCTGGAGAGGCTTGTCGACGCTCAGGAGGCGGGGCATGCCAGGACGATCGGCGTCAGCAATTTCGGCCCTGACGATCTGACCCGTGCACAGAAACTCGCCGGCGGCAGGATCGCCTGCAACCAGATCGAGCTTCATCCCTTCGTCGACCAACGGAAGACCATCGATACGGCACGAGCTCTGAACATTGGGCTCACAGCCTATTGCCCGGTTGCCCGCGGGAAGGTTCTGGATGACCCGGCCCTGCAGGCAATCGGCGAAACCCACGGGAGGACGGCAGCCCAGATTGCACTCGCCTGGATGATCCAGCGTGACATCGTCGTCATTCCCATGACACGGTCCAAGCATCATGCCCAAGCCAATTTCGAAAGCCGGACCATCACGCTGAGCGACGAGGAAGTCCAGCGGATCGACGCTCTCGGCAAGCTTGACGGCAAGCTGATCAATCCCCCGGGACTGACGCCGATTTGGGGCCAGGCGAATTAGGGCGCGGCCCTGTCATTGGATTGTTGCAGTTCTTTCTTGGATGAGCTTGCTTAACCAGGAGTCCGAGAAACCCACAAACTACAGACCCATGTCCGGCAGATAGATATCAGGGGGATAGGCGTATGAAGGCAGCAACGGCGAACGGCATTGTTCTGCATTATGCCGATGAGGGGCCGAAAGAAGCGCCTGCCCTGGTTTTTTCAAATTCTCTTGGCACCGATTTCAGGATATGGGACCGGGTAGTCGCCCTGCTGCCGGACAGCCTTCGCATCATTCGCTATGACAAGCGGGGCCACGGACTATCCACCTGCACCGAAGCCCCCTATTCGATCGACGATCATGCCCAGGACCTCGCTGCTCTTCTCGATGGCCTTGGCGTCAAGCAAGCGGTCGTGGTCGGCCTTTCCGTCGGCGGCATGATCGGCCAGGCGTTGGCCGGTGCCAGGCCGGATCTCGTGAAGGGTTTGATCCTCGCCGACACCGCCCACAAGATCGGCCCGCCGGACATCTGGCAAGCCCGGATCGACGCGATCAGACAGGGCGGCATCGCTTCGCTTGCAGATGCGATCCTCGGTCGCTGGTTCAGCGAGGGTTTTCGAAGCCAGCGCTCCGAAGAGCTGGAAATCTGGCGCGCCATGCTCTGCCGCACCCCGGCCGAGGGCTATATCGGCACTGCCGAGGCCATCCGCGATGCCGACCTCACCATGGTCGCCGAAGGACTGAACCTCCCAACCGTCTGTCTTGTCGGCAGTGAAGACGGCGCAACACCCCCGGCCCTTGTCGAGTCCACCGCCAAATTGATCGGTGCGGATTTTTGCCAGATCAATGGCGCCGGCCACCTACCCTGCATCGAGGCGCCTGGGGAAATGGCGGAAGTCATCAAAAAGTTCTTGAAGGAATCCGCCATTGCCTAGGCTGGTGAAGAGGGCAAGAACAGTGTAGCGCAAAGAACTAGAAGCCAGTGTTAATAATCGGCGGTTGGTCGCAGCGCCCCATGCAATATGCCTCCTGTAGAGGAAGTTCATAATTGGGCGGTTCTTTCTCGAACATTATATCAATGCAGCTGGTTTTATCTTGATGATATATGGGATGGCTCTTGGGTAAAAGTTTTTCATTTTTGAAGGCTGAAATTATTCGAATACTCCGTCCTCTAGCATGCAATTTGTAATCAAGGTGTTCAATTCGATTCTGCACGTCTGGGTCGTCTGGCAGGAAAATATCTGACCCTGGGAATTGCCCATTCTCATCTCTCTTTAGTATATGAAAGCCTTTGGATTCGATTGGCTCTGCACTATCGTGATGGTATGGAATCACAGCGACATGTACAACATAGACGTCATTCAGCTTTTCTATTCCGTTGCATGAAATTCGATTTTCGGCAATGTAGCCGATATAGCCAGAGTTTGCTTGGTGATTGAATGTATATTCAAAAATTTTACCAATAAGCTTCTGATCGCCAAGCCTAATCAGTTGAGCTGGAAGCCCGGAATTGCATTCTACCAATGCCTTGAGAGCTAGAATTCCATTAAATCCTCCAATGCTTCTCAGCCGAGAGTTCAACTCATCTATTGGAATAGGGCCTTCATAAGAAAGGTCAGAGTTTTCGATTGAATCAATATATCTTCCCAACTCAGAAATTAGTTTATTGGATTTTTGCAGGTCAGCGATTTTATCTTCAAAAATTGGCTTGTGCCGATATGATTTTTTTGCTCCATCATTCTCAGCCGTCAACAGTTTCAGAACAAATTTTACTATCTCTATATTCTTATCATCTGCGCCTAAAAAATTCTTTGATATTTCACTGTCCAGTCTTTTATTATCAATGAAAAGAGCATTTTTTTGTAGCCCTACCCTTGAGTTCTTATACGAATCTTCAGCCTTCTGACGAAGCTCAAATTTTGCACACGCCGACAAGGACAAAACAAGCAGCACGCCAATAATATTTTTCACCAAAAAATTTCGCATAATCCAAGCTCCCCAAATTACTTCAAGCCTTCGATTAAATCTTTATAAGAATTACATAATTTTGATTCTGCGTCAAACAACGATAACGCGTTGGCGAGCGATTCCCAGCTACTCGCGGCATAACAATCCCCGAATCATTGCGGGGAATTCTGACATCAGGCTGAGCTACGAGTTCGCTGTGTTCTTGTCATAAAAGTACTGGTTTTGGCCGCAATGATTCTGGAGAGATCCTTACGATCTGCCTGGTCGATCAGTGCCTTCGATGCACGCAAGAAAAGAGGGACCGCCCTTTGACCCTCAGCCATACGCAGTGCCCTGATCAGAGGACGGATGAAACCGGGCTTATTACCGTCCAGCATGGACAAACCTTGAGATAACAATATATGTGCTTCGGGCTCATAGAAGACGATCCCAGTTCGGCCCGCCTCTTCGATAGCCAACCGAGCCGCCGCGACTACATCCTGCCAAACTTCGAGGCGTTGATAGGTTTCGGCAAGCAAACAGAGGCTGTATCCTCTCATTTGAGCGGCCCCCATGGCATCGAATTTATCTAGCCCCTCCTTGAGGAGGGCAAGCCCATCATTTGTTCGGTCCAAAGCCGCCAAAGACCAGCCTTTCACAACACATGCCCAAGCATGCCAATATGGAAAATGATGCTCTTTCGACAAAGACAGAGCATCGCTGGATCGGCGCAGGGCCGAAGAAAAATTACCTTGGCACTGTGCTAGAGAAGACGTCAAACACAGAGCATAGCAAGCACTGAAAGGGTGGTTTATTCTATTTGAAAGATTAATCGCAAGTAAGCTTGATTTTTCCGCTTCGGACTTATCTCCGCTAAACCAGCTTGACCATGATTTAATAGAATATGCATTAACCAGTGGGCTTATGCCATTTTCAATATAACTTTCCCAATCCTTTTTAGCTTCATAATTCTCTATGGAATCACTTAAATGACGCTGAGCAGCTTCATGGCGGGCTGCTAAAAAATCGCATAACGCTTTGCCTCTGCTCCAATTTAGAAGAAGTTTTTTATCATTATGTGATATTGATATTTTGTGCATATGCTCGCTAGTCCGCCTCGCACGTGCCAGGTCTCCTCTTAATAAATAGACATTACATAGACCCGCCCACGCTTCATATTTTGCGCGGTGCTCAAATCTTGGAGCTTCCGTAATTTGAAGAATAGCATGATATGTATCTTCTACATCTTTGGAGGACCAACCGCTTAATGGAATGAGGACCGGCGCCTTAGCTAAGTGGAGTTCCAACCACCGCTCATCCAAATCCTCGATACCAGCTGCCTTCAACTGCTCTAGCTCAGCCTCGGCACTGCGCAGATGTCCAATTGCTTCGGTGTTCGCGGAGCGGCGCGCTGCGGCTTTGCCTGCTTTCATCCAGTAATCGAACGCTATGATGGCGTCCCCGGCAGCAGCGTAATGGCGGGCGATGAGTTCGGGGCGGGATTCGGTGAGCGCGGGAAAATGAGCCACCAAGGCATCAGCAGTGCGGCGGTGGATTTGACGGCGTTCCTGCCGGAGCAGGGAGTCGTAGGCGATTTCGGCTAGGAGCGCGTGTTTGAAAGCGTAGGTGACATGGGGAGATGCGCCATGCCGGGTGAGAAGGCCGGCGTCGGTTAGCGCATCGAGCCCTTCTTCCATCTGTCGAAGACTGCCGCTGAAGACCCGGCGCATCAGCGTCTCTTCGAAACTATGGCCGAGGACCGCTCCGGTCTGGGCGACGGATTTGCCGCTGCCGATCCGATCGAGCTGTGCCATCAGCGAATCCCGAAGCGTCGCTGGCAGGGTGAAGGAATCCCTGTCCCCATCAAGGCCAGCTGACCTCCTGCTTTCCAAGACCGGTTTTGGCAGCTCTTCAAGAAACAGCGGCACGCCGTCGGCGCGCTCCAGGAGAGTATCCACGGCTGATCTCGGCAGTTTCGCGTCGTGGACAACGTGCTCGATCAGGCTCCTCGCATAATCCGGCGGCAGGCGCTCGATCGGCAGGGTTTCGACCCGATTCTTGATGCCGCCGAGAATCTCTGGATCGCGGCTGCTCATCACCACTAGAATCCGGTTCGACGGAAGCTTTTTCAGCAGAAGACGAATGGCCTCGAGCGTCGAGGCATCGGCCCAGTGAAGATCCTCGATCACCAGGACCAGCGCCTGAGTGGCCGCCTGCTTCTCAAACCAGCCCGTGATCGCCTCAAGCGTCAGACTGCGAAGCTGCTCCGGTTGCAGGTTTTTTGGTGACGCCGCACTAGGAACATCTACCCCGAGCAAGTTCGCAAAGCCTTGCGCATCGTCGGGAGCAGCGATCCCATGCTCACCAAGTACCGCTTTCAGCAATTCGTACCCGCCAATACCAGTATCTTCGGGGTGGTCCGGCTGCAAAAGCTTGTAAAACAGCTCGGAAAACGCAAAAAAATCGGTATTCACGGCATAGGGCGATGTCCGTGCTACCAGCCATCGATAGGATTTTGTGACTACCCGTTCCTCGAGCGCACGAATCAGCCTTGATTTGCCAATGCCAGGGTCGCCCGCCAGAAGGAAAGCTTTGCCCACGCCCTTTTTCGCAGATGCCCAGCCCAGCCGAAGGGCTGACAGTTCTTTCTCACGGTTGACGAATGGAAGGACTTTGCGTGATCTATCGGAGATCCGATCGCCGATGGAGCGACCATCGGTAGCGCCTGCCATAAAAATCTCGACCGGCTCGGCCATTCCCTTCAGGATCGTCTGACCGCGAGGCAGACAGCGCACCGTCGGCCGTAGAAGTACCCTGGTGGCCTGGCTCAGGACTACCGAATTTGGTTCGGCCAGCGCCTGCAGTCTTGATGACAGGGTAGGTGCATTGCCAAACACTGCCATGGGTTCCTGCACGTCCTTCTTGATCACATCGCCGACCACCACGATGCCGGTATGGATGCCGACCCGGACAGCGATTCTGCCCCGCCCTTTGCCGACCCAGCGCGCGTTCATCGCTTTGGTCGCATCGACGATCTCCAGACCCGCGCGAACAGCTCGGTCCGGATCATCTTCATGGGCCTTGGGATAGCCGAAATAGACCAGCATGCCATCACCCAGATAGCGGGCCACCACGCCCTCATACTGCTTGATGGGTCGAGCGGCTGCAGTTCGATGGGCTTCGATCAGGGCTCGAAAGTCCTCGGGATCCATGCTGTCGGAAAGTGCTGCCGAGTTCACCAGATCGGTGAACATGATCGTTAGCTGCCGCCGCTCCAGCGGCCGGCCGGTCGTTATCGTCCGAGAAGCCTGACTGGCCGCATCTATGGGCGGTGAGAGCGAGGTCGAGCAGCAACAACATGCCTTGTTGGTGCGACCGTTCAACTGGCCGCAATTGGGGCAAGCTAGGTGGAGCAGAACACCGCAAAAAGGGCAAAATCGCCCCTTGCCTCTATAACGCTCCCCGCAGGCGGTACATTTCATCCGATAGTCCGGTGGAGGCTAAAATTAAGCATTGGTTAGAATTACTAAATCTTAGCGAAAAAGCATTGAAAAGTGAAGATTCCCAGTTTGGGTCTGCGTATGTCAGGTAAGCTTTGAGCTACCCAAAAAAGCGCGAAGTACGATCAAGAAAACAACAAACCCCTTGCGTGGATCGCCGCAATGGGGAGACTGGCCGGCGATGACAAACGGGCTTGATCATGCAGCTAATCTTTACACCGTTCGAAGCCGCCGCCGTTCTGGTGGTGATCGCCGCCATCCTCGGCTACGTGAACTACATCTATTTCCACATGCCGCAGACCATCGGGCTGACCGTGATGGGCGCCGTTGCCTCGATGGTGATGATCGGGCTCGATGCCGCTCTGCCCAGCCTCGGCATTGGCGACGCCGTGCGGTCTTTTCTGGACGGCATCGAGTTCGACGCGGTGCTGCTGAATGCCATGCTTTCCTTTCTCCTGTTCGCAGGCGCGCTTCACATCAATCTTGATGTCCTCTTGACGCGTCGATGGGCAGTCTTGGCTATGGCGCTCTTCGGCGTGATCATCTCCACCTTCATTGTAGGTTTCGGCTTCAAGATGCTCGGCACGATGCTTGGTCTCGACGTGCCGCTGGTCTGGTGCTTGGTGTTTGGCGCACTCATCAGTCCGACCGATCCGGTGGCGGTGCTCGGCATTCTGAAATCGGCGCGGGTGCCGCCTGAACTCGAAGCCAAGATCGGCGGTGAGAGCCTGTTTAACGACGGCGTCGGAGTGGTGGTCTTTTCGATCTGCGTTGCTGCCGCCGTCGGTGCCTCCGAGTTTTCCGCGGGCCATGCACTCGAGCTCTTCGTCGTCGAAGCCTTTGGCGGCGCGCTGCTCGGCCTTGTGACCGGCTGGATCGGCTACAAGAGCATGAAGGCGATCGACGAGCACAACCTTGAGGTGCTCATTTCCCTTGCGGTCGTCATGGGTGGTTATGCGCTTGCCCTTCGACTGCATGTCGCCGGTCCCATCGCCATGGCCGTCGCCGGCCTTCTGATTGGCAATTACGGCACCCGGTTCGCGATGAGCGATCGCACCCGCCAGCATCTGACCAGCTTCTGGTCCCTGGTCGACGAAATCCTGAATTCCGTGTTGTTTCTACTGATAGGCATGGAGATCGCAGCAATCGTTCTAGACCAGAACTTCATCCTTGCCGGAATCCTTGCCATACCGTTGGTTCTGTTCGCACGCTTTCTGGCGGTCGGTGTGCCGTTCAGTCTGCTCAAACCCTTCATGCCCTTTACCAGAGGCGCCTTGCCGGTTCTGGTCTGGGGGGGGCTTCGAGGTGGAATCTCGATTGCCCTGGCCCTTTCCCTGCCCGATAGCCCGGTGACCGACCTGATCCTGACAGTCACCTATGTTGTCGTCATCTTTTCCGTGGTCGTGCAAGGTGCCACTATGGGCATGGCTGCCAGGAAGTTTGTCGGCAATGCAGGGGACGATGGCTCCGCAAAAAACGAGCATTCATAATAGAAGGTCTGCCGGAACAAGCAGCGCATGGCATCGACGTTGCAGAAGCTTTTAGTTGAAGAACCTCTGAGCAACCAAACGGTTCGCATTAACCCTTTTTAAACGTCCTCCGGCGATAGTGAGGGGGCATTGCGATGCCTCGTATGTCGCCTGGAGATCTTTGCCATGAACCAGTTCGAACTCACCATCCTGGCGCAGTTAAGTGCCCATAGAGAGCTGATGGTTACCTTGTTCGTCTACCGTTTCCTGCAGGAAGCCCATCCGTTGGAGGCGGCCTATGCGGTCAAGGACATGTTTGACGAGTCCCCGACCACGGCACCACGGGATGGCACATCGCTGGATCCGGCGACCTCCGATCTTCTGGCTGCCATGACCGACGAGGCCATCGAGGACGTCATGGACCGTGTCATCGAGCGTCTGGAATATTGCACCCGCATGGAAGAGACTGTCGCCATCGGTGATCACGAGGTCGCCAAACCATCCATCATCGCAGACTAGCGATGTGACCACATCACTTGGTTCCCGTCGCTTTTATAGTAAGCGCCAAAACATCCAAGGGCATGCAGGCTTTACTCGGTGAGGTCGCGGGGATCTATCGTGCCGCACATGCAGCTCATGGCTGATCCTCGTTTACGTGACAAATGCTAAACTGGCAGTGGCAGGTCCTGCGCCTTCAGCGCCTTCGTTTGCCGCCTT
The DNA here is from genome assembly GCA_965204405.1 of Geminicoccaceae bacterium. Lineage (GTDB taxonomy): Bacteria > Pseudomonadota > Alphaproteobacteria > Geminicoccales > Geminicoccaceae > JANQPX01. Next base: position 374,971 of record CBDBEN010000003.1, on the reverse strand, counting down.
TCCAGTTTTTCAACATCGAAGCCGTCGATCAGCTCCATGAATAGCTGATGCCAGTTGATCTTGGCGCCAAGGTGCATGAACACCGAACCTAGGCCAATCGCGGCGCGATCCATGAAAACGAACTCGCGCGGCGGCATCACGCCACCGAGTTCCCGAAGACGGCTATGAACATTCTCGGCGACTTCGCGTCCATAGACGCCGGAGTTGGTTTCCTCGATCAGGCGAGGCCGGTCTTCCATCAGAGGCGCGTAGATGAACGCCGCCCACAAGTTCAGCGCATCGATCACCTCATTGCGGAGATCGCTAAAGCCCCAGGTTTCGTAAGCATGGACGGCCAGATCCCGATTGCCGTCCCTGAGCGCATGGTAGAGATCGATCACGCCCTTGACCAAGGATGGTTTGAAAACACGGATGCAGCCGAAATCGAGAAGATTGATTCCAAAATCCTCGCGTCCGGTATAGTTGCCGAGATGAGGGTCGCCATGAATGACCGCATAATCGTAGAACGGAACATACCAGGCCCGAAACATGTTGTAGGCAAGTTGGTCTCGAACCTCTTGTGATGCTCCGGTGAACTCGATCAGCTTTCGCCCATCGAGCCAGGACATTGAAAGAAGGCGTCGGGTTGAAAGGTCGTGAAAAACTTCGGGTATATGGATCGATTGTTCTTTTTTCAGCATAGCTCGATAGAGAGCCATGTGGCGGGCTTCGCGGGTGTAATCCAGCTCCTCTCTCAAGCGTTCCGCCAGTTCCTCGTAGATCCGCTCTGGATTGATTGAAGGATCGTAACGGCGATAGATCGAGAAAATCACCCGAAGCTGCGTAAGATCCGCCTCCACGGCACTCTCGATGCCCGGATATTGCAGCTTGCAGGCAAGATCGAAACCGTCCGGCGATTTGGCCTTGTGAACCTGACCGAGCGAAGCGGCATTGGTCGCATCGAGGTCGAACTCATCGAACTTGGACTTCCAGTCCGCGCCAAGCTCGGCCGCCATGCGACGGCGGACGAAGGGGCGGCCCATGGGTGGGGCTTGGGATTGGAGCTGCGCAAGCTCGGCAGCATATTCCTTGGGCAGAGCATCGGGAATGGTCGCAAGAAGTTGGGCGACCTTCATCAGGGGGCCCTTCAGGCCGCCAAGCGCTCGCTTGAGATCCTCGGCATGCTGCCCCTTGTCGATTTTCATGCCGAGAAATTGCTGACCGGCCAGTCTTGCGGCGAGACCACCCATGGTCCCCGACACCTGCGCATAGCGCCGAACCCTGCCGGTCAGCGTGTTTTCATGCCGATCACTGGCATCGCTGCTCATGCCTGCAGCCCGGCCTCCTGCTCCAGACGATCGATCAACCCTTCGATGATCGATAGCCCCTTGCTCCAGAAATCAGGGTCCGAAGCGTTGAGGCCGAAGGGCTCCAGCAACGCCTGATGACGAAGTGTGCCGCCGGCCGCAAGCAGATCATGATAGCGATCCTGAAACCCCTTGGGCTCCGCCTGATAGACGGCATAGAGAGAATTCACCAGGCAGTCGCCGAAGGCATAGGCGTAGACATAGAAGGGGACATGGATGAAATGGGGGATATAGCTCCAGAATGTCTTGTAGCCATCTTCGAAATGGAACGCTGGGCCCAGACTTTCCGTTTGAATTTCCATCCAGATGGCACTCAATTCATCGGGCGTCAGCTCGGCCTTTTGCCGGGCATCATGAACCCGCCGCTCGAAGTCGACGAATGCGATCTGGCGCACCACGGTATTAAGCGCATCCTCGACTTTGCCGGCGAGAAGCAAGCGACGCTGCACCGGATCGGTCTCGGCGGCCAGCACAGATTGAAAGGTCAGCTGCTCCCCGAAGACTGACGCGGTCTCCGCCAGGGTGAGGGGGGTGCCAGCCATGAGCGGGCCTTGCTGTCCTGCCAGAACCTGATGCACCCCGTGGCCGAGTTCGTGGGCCAATGTCATGACATCGCGAGGCCGGCCCTGATAATTCATCAGCACATAGGGATGAGCGCTTGGCACCGTTGGATGGCAGAAGGCGCCGGCATCCTTGCCAGGTCTTGGCGGGGCATCGATCCAGCGATCGGTGAAGAACCGATCCACGATATCGGCGAGCTTCGGGGAGAAACCGCGGTAGGCGTCGAGCACGATTACCTTGGCTTCGTCCCAGGGAATGCGTTTGTCGGTATCTTCGGGAAGCGGCGCATTGCGATCCCAATATTGGAGCTTGTCGAGCCCCATCCAGGTCGCCTTGTACTGGTAGTACCGGTGAGCCAGGCGCGGGTAAGCGTCCTTGGTGGCGGTGATCAGCGCGTCGACCACATCGTCCTCGACCTGATTGGCGAGGTTGCGGGAGGAAATCGGCTGTTCGAACTTCCGCCAGCCATCCTCGATCTGCTTGTCCTTGGCGAGTGTGTTGGTGATCAGGGCAAACAGGTTGACATTGGCGTCCAGCGTTGCCGCGATCGACCGCGCCGCAGCCTCGCGTTTCGAACGGTCCTTGTCGGAAAGGATATCGAAGATCTCGGCATTGGTCAGATCCTTGCCGTCCAGCGGGAACCTCAACCGCGCCATGGTTTCATCGAACAGCCGGTTCCAGGCAGCGCGTCCGGTGATCGATTTCTCATGCAGCACACGCTCGACTTCATCATCGAGCTGATGGGGACGAAAGCTTCTGACGTCTCGAAGCCAAGGACGATAATGGGCAAGATCCGACGCGCTCTGCATCTTGTTTTCGAGATCGGCATCCTCGATCCGATTGATCTCGAGAGTCACGAAAAGCAAGGTCGTACTGATATCGTTGATCCGTTCCCCAACGGTTTGATAGAAGCGGCTGATTTCCGGATCGTCGGATTTTGCTGCATGCAAAAGGGAGGCATAGCTGTAAACGCGGCCCAGAAGATCTTCGACCTTCTCATAGCGGCGAATAAAGGCCGCAAGCGCTTCGCCATCCAACTCGGCAAGCTTGCCTTTGCCTGCCTTGTTCAGCGCCTCGGCCTCGTCGTTGGCCGCCGACAAGTCCCGCTCGATACCAGGATCATCCATGCTTTGGTAAAGATCGGCCAGGTTCCAGGTCGGCAGCGCAGCAGTCTCCGCAGCTCCGTCGGCTTGCTGCTCTGCATGCTGGCGGTATTCGGGCGTTTGGCGCGGCGGGATCATCAATTTCTCCATGAATGGAAGGGTGCTGCTTGCACGTCATATAAGAAGGGACGCTGGTCAATCCAGCCGCAAAGCATTATCAGATGGCCTGAGGAACGTTCAAGCGCAGCAGACAATCGTGGATTGTTCAAGAAGAACCTGTGCGAACGAGGTTGGGCTTTTGGTTGACGTCTTTTTGGGCTTGATGTGGGAAATGACATGACGACGCCGGATTTTGGTCGAAATCTGGTCGATCTCTTCGAGAAATCGGCTGCTAAAGCTGGAGACAGGCCTTTTCTGTGGGGAAAGGTCGACGGCACCTATCAACCCTGGCTATGGTCGGATGTTCGCGATCGAGTTCATCGATTGAGCCGTGCCTTTCGTGCAAAAGGACTGGCACCCGGAGAGCGTGTCCTTCTGGTTTCGGAAAACCGGCCGGAATGGCCGATCATCGATCTTGCCATCCTGCGCGCCGGCGGCGTTGCCGTTCCCGCCTACACCACCAACACCACTGACGACCACCTTCACCTCCTGACCGACAGTGGCGCGAAGATGGTGGTGGTCTCCAACGACAAACTGGCGGCCAAGCTCCTGCCGGCGGTCAAACGATCTCCCGAGGTCACGCTCCTGTTGACGATCGACCGGCTGAACAAGACGGATGACCTCGAGATCGATCGGCTCACCATGGAAGAGGCTCTCGCCCTTGGTGCCTCGGAATCGGAACCGCCTGAAGATCCCGCGGCAACGCTCAGTCGAGACGACCTCGCCTGCCTGATTTACACTTCCGGCACCGGCGGCAAGCCCAAAGGCGTGATGCTGAGCCATGGCAACATCCAGGCCAATGTCGAAAGTGCCTACTCGATCCTTGCTCAGCTTGGCCTCGGCAACGATGTCTTCCTCTCTTTTCTGCCACTTTCACACGCCTATGAACATACTGGCGGCCTGTTCCTGCCGATCTCAATCGGCGCCGAGATTTATTACGCCGAGGGCATTGATACGCTGAGCGTCAATCTGGCCGAGGCCAAGCCCACGATTATGACTTGCGTGCCGCGACTCTATGAAGTCATGCGCCAGCGCATCCTGAACGGCGTCAATCGTCAGACCGGGCTCAAGCCCAAGCTGTTTGCCAAAGCCGTAGCGATCGGCAGCAAGGCCTATGAGGATCCGGCCTCGCTCAGCTTCTCGGAGCGACTGCTCAATCCGCTGCTTGATCGCCTGGTGCGCACAAAAGTGCGTGAACGGTTCGGCGGGCGGATCAAAGCGCTGGTTTCCGGCGGCGCCCCGCTGAACTACGACGTCGGGCTTTTCTTCACGGCACTCGGCCTGCCGGTCTTCCAGGGCTACGGCCAGACCGAATGTTCGCCCGTGATCAGCGTCAATACCCCTGGCCTGGTCAAGCTTAGGAGCGTTGGCCCGGCGCTTCCCGGCATCGAGGTGAAATTTGCCGACGACGGCGAAATCCTGGTGCGTGGGGATGCCGTGATGCAAGGCTACTGGCAGGATGAAGCCTCGACCAAGCGGGCGCTGATCGACGGTTGGCTGCACACCGGCGATGTTGGTGAAATCGATGAGGACGGCTATATCAGGATCACTGATCGCAAGCGCGACCTGATCGTGAATTCCGGTGGCGACAATATCGCCCCGCAACGGGTCGAGGGCATTCTGGCATTAGAGCCCGAAATCGGTCAGGTCCTGGTTTATGGTGACAAGCGCCCGCATCTGGTGGCCCTGATCGTGCCGGACCAGGACTTCATCGCTTCCTATGCCAAAGCAGAGGGCAAACAGGGAATACTCTCCACGTTGACCGAAGACGACGGCTTTCAGGAGGTAATCGGTGCGGCGATGAAGCGGGCCAATCAGAGACTGTCACCGATCGAGCGCGTCCGCAGGTTCAAGATTCTGCCGGAGCCATTTACGATCGAAAACGGCATGATGACACCAACCTTGAAGCTCAAGCGCCAAGTCATCTACAAGCATCATGAGGGGCTAATCAATGAACTCTACGGAGGGCGATCACCCTCTTGATCCGCAAGCTTGGCGTTAAGGCGCGAGTGATCAAATAGGTTTGTTCAGGCGCTAGTTTCAGACAGGCCTTCGGTTGAGACTAAGTGTATCTACCTGATCTGTTGCTGCTTTACGGAACAATCTCATTTGGCAGGATGCCCCAAAAGTCGCCCCGCTGCAGCCAACCGCGTCGTCCTTCGATCTCGACCCGGCACCAGCTTTCCTGGCATTCGAATAGCTTCCCAATGACGCCGGGCTCGGCACGCAGCAAGACCCGGGCCTGGGCATTGGCGGTTCGCTTGAGGTCGCGGATGGTGCCCTGAATAAGAAGGGTGCGCTGACCGTCCAGAAGGCCGGCATTGATCCACCCCTCAGCGCCTTCATGATCCCGGATCTTTCGCCAATTGTCGAACTCGGCGACCACCTCGACCGGAATGCCACGCTGAGTGAAAACCCAGTTGATCGGGTATTGCTTGCCAGGCCCGAAGCGTACATTGACCTCGTCTCTCTTCAACGATACGAAGCGGGGCACCGGCAGTCCCGTGCTGCGGCCTGCATCGGATGATTGCTGCGCTTGGAGCAATGCAGTGGGACCGGCCAGCCATACCGCCAGCAAGACCAGCAGCAAAAGGGCCGGTGCATGTCGATATCGAGGCTGAACCATGGCTCACATGTCTCCTTTGCTGCCCTCACCCAGGTTGCCGATTCGTGCCATGCGTTCCAATCCGTGGGATCTTTCGCGGCAAGGCGCTGGTCAGCCCTCCCAGTCAACGACACACGGTTACCGCGAGATTGGCATCGTCGCAAGCTCGACGGCTTTGGCTTCAGATCCAAGCCAAGTTCTGCTAGAGCCAATCTGTCATGGGAGCATGATCACGACGTTGCTCTCGATTCGAGCGCTGTTGTCGATCATGAATGAGGTTTGCAACGATCGCGGCACCCCATCGACGGGTTTTAAAGGAAAAAGGCTGACCATGCCTTTTAGGAACCATCGCCAACTGCGGAGACCAAGCATTGGCACGCAATAAACCTAAGGTCATCGTTACCCGGAAACTACCGGAAGCGATCGAAACCCGGATGATGGAGCTGTTCGACACCACGCTCAACCATGGTGATGAGCCTATGACCAAGGCTGCCATGATCGAGGCCGTGAAGACAACGGAGGTTTTGGTGCCGACGCTCACCGACCGGCTGGATGGCAGTGTGCTGGCCCACGCCAACCCCGATCTGAAGCTGATCGCCAATTACGGGACCGGCGTCGACCATATCGATGTCGAAGCCGCGTATGCGCGCGGGATAACGGTCACCAACACGCCGGGCGTTCTCACGGAAGACACCGCCGATATGACGATGGCGCTGATTCTCGGTGTTTCCAGGCGCCTCGTTGCCGGCGAGCGCCTTGCGCGCTCCGGCGATTGGAATGGCTGGAGCCCGACGGGCATGCTCGGACACCGGATTACCGGCAAGCGTCTCGGCATTCTCGGCATGGGTCGGATCGGCACGGCCGTCGCGAGGCGGGCGCGCGGATTTGGCCTTTCCATCCACTATCACAATCGAAGGCGCGTTCACGAGACGATCGAAAACGAGCTTGAGGCAACCTACTGGGAAAGCCTCGATCAAATGTTGGCGCGCATGGACATTATCAGTGTCAATTGCCCCCACACACCGGCCACTTTTCACTTGCTGTCAGCAAGACGGCTGAAGCTGCTTCGCCCAGAGGCAACGATCGTCAACACATCGCGCGGCGAGGTGATTGACGAAGCGGCCCTCACCCGAATGCTCAGGAATAACGACATTGCCGGTGCCGGCCTCGATGTCTTCGAGCACGAGCCCGCTATCAATCCCAAGCTCCGCGAGCTGGAAAACGTTGTTCTCCTACCGCATATGGGCAGCGCCACCATCGAAGGCCGTCTGGATATGGGCGAAAAGGTGGTGATCAACATCAAAACGTTCGCCGACGGCCACCGTCCACCGGATCGGGTTCTGCCCAGCCAACTCTAGCGATGGTGTGACCGCCTCATTTGGTTCCCGCCGACACTGCCAGGATTGGCGGAATGCGGCCAGGTTTTCGGACCCCAATGTGGGATCCAAATGTTGAAAATAAACGGCTAGCGCATTTCCGGGACAGGTCGATCCATCCCTTTCCCCGCCCAACCACCCCAACGTACCGACCATATCGGGCGATTGGGCCGAGGAGAGGGCTGGCACCGCGTAAACTTTAACCGGAGACGCTCTAGCCGCCTCGCTGCATCATGATCACCGACACAGCGACAGCTTGCTTCAGTCCTGGTCCGTTTATCGATGCTTGTGCTCGCTTCTAAAGCTCAGGAAGTCGATGGATCTCAGGGCTTTTGATGATCAAACGCCGAGGCCTCCTAAGAGAATCGCGAGGGCAAAGATGAAATATTAAGGCATTTGTGCTAAGGTGATGCGTGTGAGTGCCAAGCAGCCAGGAAAGGTTTTTCGGCAACGAACGATCAAATAGGCAGGATGTACTAGGAAGGAGGATCGCTTGATGCGTGACCTCGAACTCATGGTAAAGGACTATCGGCTCACCACCGCTGAGATACTCTACCACCTCCCGGATCACCCAAGCCTTCTTCAGACTTATGTCTGGCAAAACCTTGATATCGCTCCTAAGTTTCCTATTTTGGCAAAGTTTTTGAACTTCTGGGAATCCTCGCTGGATGCTCGGTTGCACAGCGTGAAAATTGCCTCGGCCAAGCTCGTTAAACCCAACCAAGTGCGCCATGTCGACCATGTGCAGCATCTCCACTGAGCAGGAACCGACAACCCAAGAAAGGCTTCGCTCGGCCTGAAAAACATGCCCTGAAAGTTTGGTGGCTGTCCTTGGATGAGGCGAGAGGCGCCTTGTCCCTTTGATTGGCCGGTATGATCGAATTCATTGCTTGCTTTCCAGGCCAACACTGTCTGGCGGATTTGTCGTGCCGACACCGATCATGATATGAGCGAATCATAGGCAAAAATTTTTCTGCCTAATTATTGTGCAATCTCAAAAGTTACCTATCTGAACAACTGGCGGCCGAAACGCTACCCGAACCATCGGCTCTGGGTTAACAATCGGTCGGTTTCAGTGAGCGATTCTCGGGAGATCCCTGTCATGGATTTTGAACATTATACGGAACGGGCCCGTGGGTTTGTGCAGTCGGCGCAAGCATTGGCGCTCCGCGAAGGACATCAGCGATTCGTCCCCGAGCATGTGCTCAAAGTCTTGCTGGATGATTCCGAGGGACTTGCAAGCAATTTGATCAAAAATGCTGGAGGCGACCCCAAGGAAGCACTTGAGCTCACTGAATCGGCCCTCGATAAAATACCGAAGGTCGAGGGCAGCGGCGCCGGTCAGCTCTACCTTGCGCCGGAGACCGCACGCCTCTTCGAGCAGGCCGAAACCATCGCCAAGAAATCGGGCGATAGTTTTGTCACTGCGGAGCGCCTTCTCCTGGCCCTGGCGATGGCCGCCGGCACCAAAGCTGCCGATATCCTGAAGCGGGCCGGCATCACGCCGCAAAATCTGAACGGCGCCATCGAAGGGCTTCGCAAGGGCAGAACCGCCGATACTGCGTCTGCAGAACAGGGTTATGACGCTCTGAAGAAATACACCCGCGACCTAACTGCAGAAGCAAGAGACGGCAAGCTCGATCCGGTGATCGGCCGAGATGAGGAGATCCGCCGTGTCATCCAAGTGCTGTCCCGCCGCACCAAGAACAATCCGGTGCTCATCGGCGAGCCGGGCGTCGGCAAGACTGCGATTGCGGAAGGGCTGGCCCAGCGTGTCATCAACGGCGATGTGCCGGAAAGTTTGCGCGATCGCCAATTGCTGTCCCTCGACCTCGGCGCCCTCGTTGCCGGCGCCAAGTATCGAGGCGAATTCGAGGAGCGGCTGAAGGCCCTGCTTCAGGAAGTCACCCACGGGTCAGGTGACATCATTCTGTTTATCGATGAGCTGCATACACTGGTCGGGGCCGGTAAGGCCGAAGGCGCCATGGATGCTTCCAACATGTTGAAGCCTGCTTTGGCGCGTGGCGAGCTTCACTGTGTCGGCGCGACGACCCTCGATGAATATCGCCAGCATATCGAGAAGGATGCGGCCCTTGCACGGCGTTTCCAGCCTGTTTTGGTGGACGAGCCGACTGTCACCGACACCGTCTCGATCCTGAGGGGGCTGAAGGACAAATACGAGCTGCACCACAGTGTGCGCATTACCGATGGCGCCATCGTCAGTGCGGCAACGCTCTCGAACCGTTATATCGCTGATCGTTTCTTACCCGACAAGGCGATCGATCTGGTGGACGAGGCAGCCGCGCGGAAGCGCATGGTCATCGACAGCAAGCCGGAGGCCATCGACGAGCTTGATCGTCGCATCATTCAATTAAAGATCGAGCGCGAAGCGTTGAAGAAGGAAACCGACCAGGCGTCCGAGGAGCGCCTTGGCAGGTTGGAGAAAGAGCTTTCAGAACTGGAGCAGGAATCCGCGGGCCTGACCGCAAAATGGCAAGCGGAAAAGGGCAAGCTCGCCGACGTTCAGTCACTGAAAGAGCAGCTTGAGCAAAGCCGTCACGGTTTGGAGGTGGCCCAGCGGCAGGGTGACCTCGCCAAGGCCGGCGAGATCGCCTACGGGCAAATTCCCGACCTGGAGAAAAAGCTTGCCGACGCCGAGGCCGGATCGGCTCAGGAGATGGTTCAGGAGGCCGTTACCGATATGGACATCGCGGCCGTCGTCTCCCGCTGGACCGGCGTACCGGTGGAGAAAATGCTGGAAGGTGAGCGCGACAAGCTCCTGGAGATGGAGGCCAAGCTTCATGAGCAGGTCGTCGGTCAGGACGAGGCGGTAACGGCGGTCTCCAATGCGGTGCGGCGCGCGCGCGCAGGGCTGCAGGATCCCAATCGCCCGCTCGGCTCCTTCCTGTTTCTCGGTCCCACGGGTGTCGGTAAGACCGAACTCTGCAAGGCGCTTGCTGCCTTCCTCTTTGATGATGAGCAGGCGATGCTTCGGATCGACATGTCCGAATATATGGAAAAGCACAGCGTTGCCCGGCTGATCGGCGCCCCTCCGGGCTATGTCGGCTATGAACAGGGCGGGGCACTCACCGAAGCGGTGCGCAGGCGTCCTTATCAGGTCATTCTGTTCGATGAAGTCGAGAAAGCTCACGCCGACGTCTTCAATATCCTGCTCCAGGTCCTGGACGACGGTCGCCTCACCGACAGCCACGGTCATACCGTCGACTTTCGCAACGTGATGATCATCCTGACCTCCAATCTGGGAAGCGAGTTCCTGGCTTCTCTCGATGAAGACCAGCCGGCCGACGCAGTTCGCGGCGAGGTCATGGGGGTGGTGCAAGCAGCCTTTCGGCCTGAGTTCATCAATCGTCTCGATGAAATCATCCTGTTCAACCGTTTGGGGCGGGACGACATGGCCGGAATTGTGGATATCCAGCTTCAGCGATTGGCAACGTTGCTGGAAGGGCGAAAGTTAAGCCTGAAACTCAGCCCTGCTGCCAAAACTTGGCTTGCCAATGCGGGCTATGACCCCGTGTATGGGGCGAGGCCGCTCAAACGGGCAATCCAGAAAAACCTGCAAGACCCGTTGGCCCGTTTGATTCTCGAAGGAGAGATAGCCGCCGACACAGCGGTCAATGTCGACGCTGATGAGGACGGCCTCCTAATTAACGGCAAGAATGCAGCGCTCGCTGCCTGAGAAAACTGCCCACCACGCATCCCATTCAGTGCATCGACGCTAGAGTGTGGTTTACGCGGTGCCAGCCCTCTCCCGAAAATGCGCTAGAGCATTTTTCATTGACGTAGATCCATAGCCTCAGTTTCTGAGATAGCCGTCGAATTCGTTGGCGCCGCATCGTTTGAGAGCTATGCCAATGGCGTTCCAGAGCGCGTCCTTGGATCTTGGCGAAGAGCTGCTCGGTCGGCTTGAGATCGGGACTGTGGGGCGGCAGGTAGAGCGCTGACGCGCCGGCACGCTCGATGGCCTGGCGGACACCGGCGACTTCGTACGCTGACAGGTTGACCATGACGACGATGTCATCCGGTTTGAGCGCCGGCGCCAGGAACCGCTCGGCATAGGCGCGGAAGGCAGCCCCGTCATCGACCCATCGAGCACCGGTGGCGCCGTGATCCAGACCGGCAACGAAGGGGGTGGTTTTCCAATGGCCATAGGGCGCCTTGGCGACCAGGCGCATATGGGATGGGCAGCGTCCGTAGCGCCTGGTCATGTTGGTGGTAGTGGCGGTTTCATCGATGAAGACGAAGCGCTCCGGATCCATCAAGCGCTGCCAAGCACGCCAGCGACGGTGTTGCGTGACGACGTCAGGCCGATCCTGCTCCGCCGCTCTCAACGACTTCTTTTAAGCCTGAGCCCAAGCTGGCGCAGCATGCGGCGAAGGGGCGAGAGCCCAGCCGTCACATCGAAGCGGCACTCCAACTCGGCCTGGATCTCGACAAGCGTGGTGTCAGGTTCGGTCTCCACCATGATGGTCAGCACCCCGGCATATGGCTCAAGCAGCGGCGGTCTGTGTCCGCCAGATGGCGCCGGCTCCAGACTGCCGGTCGTCTCGACCCGCTGCATCAGCTTGATTGCCGCCAACGGGCTCACCGAGAACCGACTGCCTGTGAGAAAGGTGCCGGCATCGCTCCCGCCCGACTGTCTCAACCGATTTTGTCGAATCACAGGGATCGATTCCACGCAATAGGAAAATGCTCTAGAGCATCTCTTGAAGAACGTAGCCCCGCCGGAGCTTCCGCTCAGCAAGCTTGGTTAGGGTGCTGATAGCCTCGCTCTTGGATCGATGCTGGTCTCGGCGCACCCGTCCGGGAGAACCAAACATCTCCCGTTCCCTCTGGAGAATGCAGTCGCCAAACAGGGTTGGCAGGGAGCGCAACAGATAGAACTGATGGTAGTTGGCATCAGGTCCTGCATCGATCAGCCGAGCATGGTTGGGAATTAAGCTGAGTTGCAAGGGCTTTATGTCGAAGCAGCCATGATGGGACCTTTCAACACCATATTTAGTTGTTGGGGGTAGATATTACATCAATATGGTGGATTGACCAGCCTGATCGAGAATGGCCTCCTTGGAGGTCGAGCTCCAAGGAGACCGTTCCGGTCGTTCGCGGTCATCGGCATCCCCGACTGTACAGCGCTGAGGTGGTACAGATCCTTCCCTGGTTTCGTCAAAAGATCTCTAGGAATTCAAGTTGACTGGGGTGGCAATGAGGACGCTTGATTTGACTATTATTTCCAAAAGAGCCTCATTGATTTCAAGAATACCCTTCGCTCTACTTGGCCAAGCCTATTGTTAGTGCCGGCTCCGATAGATGATGTCAGATGCTGTCGTCTAAAGAGACCGAACAGGCTATTCTTGCCAGTTGCTTTTGCTCATAGAACGCCGGCAAATGCCGCCTCGACATCAACGTTTTAGCCAGAAGATTACGATGCGCCTCTCGTCCATTCTGACATCGACGTTCGCTGCGATCCTTCTGCCGCAGACGGCTTATGCCGTGGACTGTTCACCTTCCCGACCGAATGCGCCGGTAGCGCAATCGGCAGAAACAGAGATCAAGGAGGAGGTCAATGGGCCGCTCTCCAAGCTGGTCCAGGCCGAGGGCGCATACCGAGTGACGGATGCGCAAAAGGCATTGGGGGCTGATGCCGATGATCCCGACGGCTTGGTCAAATGGCAGAGCAAGCTCTATTACTTTTGCGAAGCGCTCAATGAAGACGAAACCATCTTGACCCGAGATCGAATCGAAATCATGTGCGGCATCATGGATGCCAGCAGCGTCGCGCAGCTCAATGAAGCCATCAAGGATGATGCAATAAGAGCGAGACCATCAATGAGAGGCAGGTCACTGTGGACATCTGTGTCATCAACAGCCGCACATTAAAATGTGCTTTCCTGATCGAGACCACGGAGACCGAAAAAAAGATCGATCTCTACGCAAACCATGGCCTTCGCGGCGCCTCAAGGCTCACCGACAATGAAGGCAACAGCTGTATCGCCAGTAAGATCGAGCTTGGTGGAAAGGAGATGCTGTACAACATCTACACCACTCTTCCCCCAGACGTTCCCATGCGCTGCCAGCTCACCTTCAACAACGTCTCAAATCGGGCCACCAGTGCCGCGATCCTCGAGATCAGCGGCACACTGGACGGCGAAGGGGTGTCGACCTTTGCAATTCGCGATATCAGCCCGGCGCCCACCGCTTCCCCTTGCTTTGCGGGGTACGTGATCGGTTTGAAGCGCTGATTTTCGGGCTGATAGCCGGACACTGGCCGTTTTTAGCGGCTTGTCGCCCAGATGCCTGGCCATGATGATCGTCGCCTTGGCGGCCGATGCTGCGGACGGCGCGATTCATTCGGTCCTTTTGGTGAGCGAAGACAGGCTCGACCCGCGCTCGAACCTTGGACCTCTTCGAGTTGGCCCTGGCGGTGCGCTTCGGCATCGGCTTGCCTTCCGGCTTTCGTCGATGGATCTGACTGGTTTTGCCGACGTCGGCGAGAAAATCTTCATTCGCCTTTGATCGATAGGCCGTATCGGCCCAAACCGATGACGCCGTGTTGGTGCGATCGATCAGACCTTCTCGTAATCGAGCCCCGTCATCCGCAAATAGCCGGCATCCTTGATCGCCTGGTCCAAGCGCTCGAACAAAAGCGCCAAAGCACCTTTGCCGATCAAGGTTTCGCGAAAATCCCAAAGCGTGCTCGCATCCGGCACCGGATCGACGATCGTCAGCCCGCAAAATCGCACCCAGGACAGACCGGAAGAGTTCGAAATCGACAATCCAAAAGCTTCTCCAGCGAATCGCCTGTGCAGAATGCTCATCAAGATGATCCCAGACACTCCAAAATCCAGGCTGCTTCGGCAAAATTCCCTCCCAACAAAATCCGTGGAGGAAAACTACCAAAATCAATCCCGATCGTCAGGTTCCCAGACGCGTCCAGATGCGAAGCGTCCATAAGTCCAATGCGGCACAACCCCTCTACAGGCTATGCCTAATACAAGGCTGTTCAGTTCTCATCTAACCTCGATCATTCTGTCGTAAAATCGAGCCTCCCAATGAACAGCAAAATGCACATTTTGGGAGGGTGTCACGGTTCCATTTTCTCGGCGAATCCGGCCCCATCACACGTAGGATCAGCGCCATCCTCATTCGATTCGCTCTGTTAATTGTTACCCATGAGCGCGGGATCGTAGGGGTATTTCGTAAGGAGCTCGAACCCGTCTTCGGTGATTAGCACCTGGTCTTCGAGTTTGATCGAGAAATCCCCACCCTCCGGACTGACAAGGACCTCCACGCAGAGCGTCATGCCCGGCTCAAGTTTGTAGTCGTAGGAACCTTCAACATACTGATCGGGATAGGCGAGGAGCGGCCACTCGTCGCAAAGGCCGACGCCATGCACGAAGCAGCCATATTTGAGCTTTTGATATTGATCATCGAGCCGGTGACAGCTTTTGACGATATCGGGGATGAACGCACCGGGTTTCAGCAGCCGCATGTTGTGCTGGATATGCTCAACGCCATGGCGCATGGCATAGATCATTGCATCGGTAGGATGCTCATCACCGATCCACCAGGTGCGTGAGATGTCGACACAGATGCCATAGGCGCCGACTAAGTCGGTATCGAAAGCGACGATCTCGTTGTTTTGGACAATGCGCGGACCGCATTCCTGGAACCAGGGATTGGTGCGCGGGCCGGAGGTGAGAAGGCGGGTTTCGATCCACTCACCGCCACGGCGGATATTCTCCGCATGCAGGACCGCCCAGATGTCGTCCTCGCTCATCTGGGCGCCCGGCACACCCTCGCGCGCCGAGCGCTCCATCAGGCCAATGGCCTTCTCGCAGGCGAGACTGGCACAGCGCATAGCCTTGATCTCGTCCGGCCCTTTGATGGCACGAGCTTTCTCTGTTAGCTCCTCGCCGGGAAGGATCTCGAAACCCTGCGCCTCGAGTGCGCGCAGCCCGTGCAGCATGATCTTGTCGACCGCCAAACGCCGGTTACCACCGCCATGGCCGTCGACGAGAAGGCGTACCTCGTTCGAAAAAACATCTGCGGCCACGTCGACCTTGTCGCCACGGTCGAAGTAAAAAAGATCGGCGCCGGAGCGCTGCTCACGCACCAGCGGATTGAACTCCGACAGGAACATGCCGTTCTTGTAGTCCCAGATCACCATGTAGCCGTCGGCAAGCACGAGCACGGCTCGGAACGGGTTGTGGGTGTTCCAGAGCTGCATGTTGGTGCTGTCGGTGGCATAGCGGATGTTCAGTGGATCGAAGACCAGGAGCCCGCCGAGATCGCGCGCCACGATCCCCCGCACCAGACGTTGCCAGCGAAAGTTGCGCATGGCAGCAAGATCGGGCAGTTCCAGACCTGCCGCCTCCCATTCCTTGTAGGCAAGAAGCGTCGGGCCGATCTCGACCCGGTCAGCATCGTTGGGCGTACCGTCACCGAGGGTCCTGCCTTTGCTGGCGTCGATCTTTCGCCGGTCGCGATAGTGGCCGCTCATCGCTCAGATCCGCATATTGGCGCCATTGGCATCGTAGATCGGCGCACCGAGCACCTCCGCCTCGTATAGCTCGCCAAGAATCTCCACCTGCAGCTTTGAGTCAGGCTCTGCATGGTGGGCTGCGACATAACCCATCGCCATGGACTTGCCGACATGATGCGCATAGCCGCCGGAGCTGACATAGCCGACCGCCTCGCCGTTCTTGAGGATGGCCTCGTCATTGGACACATCGATGCCGTCGACATCGATGATCATGGTGACCAGCTTGCGACCGGCGCCCTCGGCTTTGGCTTTCTCCGTGGCTTCCTTGCCGACGAAGTCCTTCTTCCCATTGATGAAGACATCCAGGCCCGACTCGACGGCATCGAAATCCGGCCGATAGTCAAGCGTCCATGCTCCCCATCCTTTTTCCAGGCGCAGGGACATTAGGGCGCGCGCTCCGTACCAGCGAAAGCCGAGATCGGCGCCAGCCTCCTCCACCGCCTCGGCAAGATGCAGCAAGTAAGGCGGGCGGCAATAGATCTCGTAGCCAAGCTCGCCGGAAAAGCTGATGCGGTTCAGGATGACCGGCACGTCGCGGAACGTGAAGGTATCGGCGCCAACGTCCTCGCGGCTGATGCGGGCGAGCAATGTTCGCGATATGGGACCGGAGATGGCGATGCCGTGCCAGTCGTCGGAAATATTGGCATAGGTCACATCAGCGGGCAGATCCTTCTCGAACCAGCGGCGATGGGCCTCCTGCATGGTGCCGGAGCCGAAAATCATGAAATGATCCTCGGCGAGACAGGCGACGGTCAGATCGCCATAGAGCTTGCCCGCAGGTGTCAGCATCGGGGTTAGCGTCAGCCGTCCCGGTTTCGGCACATAGCCCGCAAGCGTGCGGTCGAGAAAAGTACTAGCCCCCTCTCCCTTGAATTCGTGTTTCGCAAAATTGGCGATTTCGATGCCGCCGACCGCCTCGCGCACCGCCTTGACCTCGCGCGCGACATAGTCATGGGAGCGGTTGCGCTCGAAGGTCGGTTCCTCATGGGCCTCTTCCGGCCCGTCAGCAAACCAGAGCGCATGTTCAAGACCGAAGCTTTGGCCCATCCGAGCACCTTTGGCGACCAGTCTGTCATGTAGCGCAGTCGTCTTCTGCATGCGCCCCTTCGGCAAGGTTTCATTGGGAAAGGTCATGACGAAGCGGCGCTCATAGTTTTCCGTCGACTTGATCGTCCCCCATTCAGGCGTCGCGAACGCCCCAAAGCGGGCCACGTCCATCGCCCATACATCGATCGAAGGCTCGCCGTCGATCATCCATTCGGCCATGGTCAGACCGACGCCGCCGCCCTGGCAGAAGCCTGCCATCACGCCGACCGCCACCCAATAGTTGCGTATGCCCGGCACGGGCCCGATCATCGGGTTGCCGTCGGGGCCGAAGGTGAAGGGGCCGTTGATGACGTTCTTGATACCGGTATCGGCGATTGCCGGGATCCGCTCGAACGACATCTCCAGGCGATCGGCAATACGGTCGAGATCCGGCGGCAGCAATTCATGACCGAACTCGAACGGCGTGCCCTCGACTTTCCAGGGCGTGCCCTTGGGCTCGTAGGTGCCGAGCAGCATGCCCTGTCGTTCCTGGCGGAAGTAAATATTGGCCTCGTAGTCGATGCCCGCGGGCAAGCGGGTCGGGTGATCTTTGATCGCCTGGATATCCTCGGTGATCAGATAGTGATGTTCCATCGGCTGAACCGGCAAGTGCACGCCCTGCATATGGCCGACCTCGCGCGCCCAGAGACCGCCGCAATTCACGATCTGCTCGGCGTTGATCACGCCCCTTGGCGTGGTGACGTCCCAGGATCCGTCGGCACGCTGGCGCGTTCCGGTCACCGGTGAGTGGGTGAAATATTGGGCACCGTAAACGCGCGCCGATTTTGCAAAAGCATAGGTCGCGCCGGACGGATCGAGGTCGCCCTCTTGATCGTCCCAAAGGGCGGCATGGTAATGTTTCGGGTCGATCAGCGGATGGCGCTTTGCCACCTCCTCCGGCGAGATGAATTCCTGGTGGAGGCCCATATAGCGGGCCTTGGAGCGCTCGCGTTTCAGGTAGTCGTACCAATCCTTGGTGGAGGCCAGATAGAAGCCGCCGGTGATGTGCAGGCCGACCGAATGCCCCGAGGTCTCCTCGATATCCTTGTAGAGATCAATGGTGTAACTCTGCAGTCTCGAAATATTGGGATCGGAGCTGATGGTGTGGATCTGCCCCGCCGCATGCCAGGACGACCCCGATGTCAGCTCGTCGCGTTCCAGCAGCACCACGTCCTTCCAGCCAAATTTAGCGAGGTGAAACAGGATCGAGCAACCGACGACACCGCCACCGATCACCACCACCTTGGCGTGGGAGGGCAGCGGCTTTCCCGTTGCGGATTCGTCTCTTTGAATGTCAGGCATGGCACCCTCGTCCACCGTCTTCATGACGCATCTCAAAAACCAGGCCGCAGACCATCAATCCAGGCAAAAGCAGAAGCGGCCGGAAGTTCATGATGTGGCCATGCCACCTAGTACCAGGCATCGGGGAGTTGTTCTTTGCGCGTTGCGACATAGGCTTCGAGTTCTTCGCGGAGCGCCTCGTCGATGGGTGGCGGTTGGTATTGATCGAGCATGCTGGTCCAGCGTTCATGGGCACGCTTTCGCATATCCTTCGAGCCCGCCTCCTCCCAGCTTTCGACATTCTCGCTGTTGGAGAGCTTCGGCTCGTAGAATGCTGTCTGGTAGTTGCGCATGGTGTGGGCGCTGCCGAGAAAATGCCCGCCCGGCCCGACTTCCTTATAAGCGTCACGGGCAAAGGCGTCCTCGCTCATATCGAGGCCTTGATCGAGGACCTTCTGATAGCCGCCGAGCCGATCGGCATCCATGACCAGCTTCTCGAAGCCGGTGCACAACCCGCCCTCCAGCCATCCGGCGGCATGCAGCACATAGTTGGCGCCGGCGAGCATGGTGGAATGCATGCTGTCGGCGGATTCGTAACCGGCCTGGGCATCCTCGATCTTGGAGGCGGTGAGCGAGCCGCCGCAGCGGAGCGGCAGACCGGCCCTTCGTGCCATCTGGCCGATGACATAGTTGCTGACCACAGGCTCCGGCATGCCGAAGGTGGGCGCCCCCGACTTCAGGGACATGGAGGATAGAAAATTGCCGAGAACGAACGGCGCCCCTTCGCGCACCAGCTGGCTGAACGCACAGACCATCAGCGCTTCCGCCATGGCCTGGGTCACCGAGGCCGTGGTCGAGACCGGCCCCATGGCGCCGCTCAGGATGAAGGGCACGACGATGATGCCCTGACCTCTGCTGCAGTAGGTGCGGATGGCTTCGGTCACCACCTTGTCGACCAGCAGCGGCGAGTTGGTGTTCACATTGCCGAGGATCACGCAGTGCTGATCCATCACTTGCCGGCCGAAGACGATTTCCGCCATACCCACGCTGTCCTCTGCGCGCGACATCTCGGTGATCGCACCCAGATGAGGCTTATCGCTCAAGGTCATGTGGGCGAACAGCATGTCCAGGTGCCGCTTGGACACGGGCACGTCGCAGGGCTCGCAGACAACGAACCCGCCATGATGCAGGTTCGGGTGCATATAGGTAAGCTTGACCAGCTTCTTGAAACTCTCGATATCGCCATAGCGGCGCCCGCTCTCAAGGTCGCGCACGAAGGGGGCGCCGTAGATCGGTGCAAAAACCTGGTTCTCGCCGCCAATGATGACGGAACGCTCCGGATTGCGGGCAAGCTGAGTGAACTGACGGGGCGCCTTCGCGCATAAGGATCGGATCCAATCTGCGGGTGCTCTTATGATGTCTCCGTCGATCTTCGCGCCGGCTTCTTTCCAGATGCGGAGCGCTTCGGGATCGTCGCGAAAAGCGATGCCAACATCCTGCATGATCCAGTCGACCTGCGCGTCCAACTTCGCGAGCTGGCTTTCGTCCAGCATGTCGAAAGGGGGCAAGACCCGGCGAATATGAGGCGATGCCGGGCTGCCTGTCGGAGCCGATTGTCTGTTACGGGCTGCGCGCGCGCGACGGGCCATTAGATGGTCTCCACTATATGCAAAGTAAAGCTACACCCTGCTTTATCGATTGTAACCGTTGATAAAATTAATCAGCTGGATAACATGATCTTGTGCAAGATCCCTGGAGACTGCTCTCTTCACCCCGGCATATCATTGTCTTCGAGGCGGCAGCGCGGCATGGCTCCTTTACGAGAGCGGCTGAGGAACTCAGTGTTCAGCAGCCTGCGGTCGGTGCGTCCATCAAGCAACTCGAAGCTTCCCTTGGCGTAACGCAGTTCCAGCGCGAACATAAGAAGGTTTCGTTGACCACCGCACAAGCCGTCCAGCAGCTTGGTCAGGGTCGTCAGGGGTCGTGTGCCGCGCGATCGCCAAGTTCGGCAAACCTTGGGTTTCATACTGTCCGAACGACGCGATGAAGCCGCCGCACTGCCTTCTTCCATCAATCGATCGAGAATAACGGGGTGCCGGAGAAGGTGGTTATCGACAAGAGTGGCGCCAATCTGGTTGGCCTTGAAAACATCAACCTCCTTCTGATTCTCCGGGGCTTTGCCGCTTCATCGACATCCGAAAAACCAGATCGTCCATAACGGGCTGTCACCCTTTCAGTAATTCGCGAGCCTCTGCCCAAAGCAAAGACAGATCCTAACCATATCGGAAATTTGCAACGGAACCCGACAACGCCATGTCCTAACAAGCATCGTCGTCGGCACCCTCCCAACGCCTCGAAGATACGCTGGCATCGGGTGGCCGGAGGAGAAATGAGCAGGTTCCGCAGGGCCGGAAAATACTCTAGTCTCTAAGCCATTCTCGACGTCTACATAATCAACCAACCATAGAGAAATTCATGCATCGCCAAGCGATCTCGACATCGCCTGTTTCGACGCGGCTGAAAGGCTGGTTCGTGCGGGTGATGCGCCTCGACGCCAAGCCGGTGATAGCCCCGTTGCCACCGGGCTATGCTGAAACGCGTGCCCTGCCGTTCATCTGGGACATCATTCGTTCGATGTTTCTCGGCCGCATTCTGCTGGTGCTGATCGCCGCCATCGTCTCGCAGGTGCTATTTTCGCTTCAGCCCTATGGTCTCAGCCTTCTCATCGATAGCTTGAGCGCCAGCCTCGCTGCTCCCGGCGCTGCCGACGGTGTCGCCGCAGCAGTGGCCCTGCTGTTCGTTTTCTGGATCGGCGGACCGCTTTTCTTCCAGTTCGCCAAGTTGTTGAATGTTTATCTGGCACCCCATCTGAGAGTCGCCATCAAGGCACGGCTGTTTCAGCATCTGATGGGCCAGTCTCCCCACTATTTTCAGGACAATCTTCCGGGCAGGCTGGCGCAAAAAGTGACCCAGGCCGCGACGAGCGGCCAGGGCGTGATGCTCATGCTGAGCATCGAGCTGGTGCAGACATTCGTCCTGACCGTCACCGCCTGCCTGCTCATCGGCTCGCTTTCACCGAGCTACGGCATGGTGCTCGGCATCTGGATCGTCCTGTTCCTCTGTTCCACCGCCTATATTGGGCGGTTCGGTGTTCATTGGAGCCGGGGCGTCCAAAACGCGATATCCAAGGTCAGCGGCAGGCTGGTCGACACGATCAACAATTGGGACCTTGTACGCGGTTTTGCCAGGCTCGATCATGAGCAGTCGATGCTGGCGGACACGCTTCAGGGCGAAGCCGCATGGGGGAGGCGGGCCCGGCTTTTCTTCGTGGTCATGGGCCTTCTCCATATGGTGCTCGGCATTTGCCTGATGGCCTGGCTGGTGACGAGAGCAATCGCCGACACGCGTGCGGGCCTGATGACCATCGGTGAGTTCACCATGGTCTGCTCGCTCGGGATGCATGTGCTGATGATGGTCCGGATGTTCGGCAGCCGCATGGTCGATTTTTTTGCGGAATATGGCGCTCTTCGAGACGGCATCGAGTTGATCATGCAGCCTCACGGGCTGGTCGACGGACCGGGCGCCGGCGCGCTTGTCGTGAATAAAGGCGAGATCGAGTTTCGGAATATCGACTTTGCCTATCCGGACGGCACGGAGGTCTTCGAGAAGCTCAACCTCAGAATTCGCCCCGGTGAAAAAGTTGGTCTGGTGGGAGCGTCCGGCAGCGGTAAGAGCACGATCATCCGTCTGCTCACCCGCCAGTTCGATCCCGCTGCGGGAAGCATTGTGATTGACCGGCAGAATATTGCCCATGTCACCCAGGATAGCCTGAACCGGATGATCGGCGAGGTCGGGCAGGTACCGAACGTGTTTCATCGCTCGGTCGGCGATAACATCGCTTATGGCGCTCCCGATTCCGATGAGCAAGAAATATGGGAAGCGGCCGAAGCCGCCCATTGTCTGGACTTCATCGAGCGTCGTGCCGGCGGGCTGGCGACACTTGTCGGCGAGCGGGGCCTCAAGCTGAGCGGTGGCGAGCGTCAGCGTCTGGCGATTGCGCGTGCCTGGCTGAAAAATGCCCCGATCCTGGTGCTGGACGAGGCAACGTCAAGCCTGGACAGCCACGCGGAGGCTGCGATCCAGGAAGCGCTGATGCAACTCATGGAGGGGCGTACGGTGATCGCGATCGCGCATCGGCTTTCCACCATCGTCGGCATGGACCGCCTGCTGGTGCTCGAGGCTGGGCGGCTGGTCGAGGAGGGAACTCACGCCGAACTGCTCAGGCGCGACGGCGCTTACGCCGCTTTCTGGACAAGGCAAACCGAAGCGGCCCACGAAAGTTCGGCATGGCGGGAGCAGGTAAAGGAAGGTCTTCTTTAGGGCAGTCAAGACCAGCTGCGAGGTTTAAGCTTCGAAATACATACGGTAACCCGCAGGAATCGCTCTCATGACCAAGCCGCCCCATCTCCTGATCATCATGGTGGACCAGCTCACCGGCACCTTGTTCCCGGACGGGCCTGCGGATTTTCTCGAAACGCCGCATCTGAGGACATTGGCCACGCAGAGCGCACGCTTTGCCAGCTGCTATTGCGCCAGTCCCCTTTGCGCGCCGTCGCGGGCATCCTTCATGAGCGGGCTGCTGCCTTCGGGAACCGGCGTCTACGACAATGCGGCGGAGTTCATTTCTTCGATTCCAACCTTTGCGCATCATCTCCGCAGCCTGGGCTATCGTACCGTGCTGTCCGGCAAGATGCATTTCGTCGGCCCTGATCAGCTTCATGGCTTCGAAGAACGGCTGACCACCGATGTCTACCCTGCTGATTTCGGCTGGACGCCGGATTGGACCCGACCGGATGAGCGGATCGACTGGTGGTATCACAATCTGGGCTCGGTCACCGATGCGGGTACGGCTGAGATCACCAATCAGCTGGAGTATGATGACGAAGTGGCCCACCACGCCAAGGCCGCCCTCTACCGGCTGGCAAGAGAAAGTGACGAAAAGCCATTTTGCCTGACGGTCAGCTTCACCCACCCTCACGATCCCTATATCGCACGGCAGGAGTATTGGGACCTGTATGACGACATGTCAGTACCGATGCCGACGGTTCCGCCGATACCAATCGCGGACATGGACCCCCACAGCCAGAGGCTGATGCGCGCCAATGACGTCGAGCGGTTTGGGATTACTGAGCAGAACATTCGGGACTCGCGCCGGGCTTATATGGCGAACATCAGCTACCTGGATACCAAGATTGGCGAGTTGCTTGGGCAGTTGGAAGCGCTCGGCCTTCGGGACCGGACCGCGATCATGTTCTGTGCCGATCACGGCGATATGCTGGGCGAGCGCGGCCTTTGGTTCAAGATGAGCTTTTTCGAAGGGTCTTCGCGCGTGCCGCTGATGCTGTGCCTTCCGGGCGAGGCAGGCGTGGCCCGCCGCGTTGATCAGCCGGTTTCGTTGCTCGATGTCCTGCCGACAGTGGTCGACCTTGCCGGCGGCGATGCGGCAGCCGCGTCGTCCTCATGTGACGGCCGGAGCCTGTTGCCGCTTGCGGCAGGTCAGCAATGCCCGAGCCAAGCCGTACTGTCGGAATATGCCGCCGAAGGGTCGGTCGCGCCGATGGTTATGGTCCGGGACGAGCGCTTCAAGCTGACGGTCTGCCCCATGGATCCGCCGCAATTGTTCGACCTCGACAACGATCCGGACGAGCAGACCAACCTTGCCGACGATCCGACGTTTGCTACCGAGCTTTCGAGGCTAATGACGATCGCCGCCGACCGCTGGAACTTCGAAAAATTCGACGCAGATGTTCGATCCAGCCAAGCGCGGCGCGCCCTGGTTTACGGAGCCCTGCGTAACGGCCATTACTATCCTTGGGATTTTCAACCACTGCAGCAAGCTTCCGAGCGTTACATGCGCAATCATATGGACTTGAACGTACTGGAGGCCGAAGCGCGGTATCCGAAGCCGGCTGATTGAGGGCGAACAGTGATGGAAGCGGATTATGTGATCGTCGGGTCGGGCTCGGCAGGCTCGGTGCTGGCCGCCAGGCTGTCTGAAGACGGCCGGCATTCGGTGCTCGTGCTGGAATATGGCGGCAGCGATTTCGGACCGCTGATCCAGATGCCGGCGGCTCTTTCCTACCCGATGAACATGTCCCGCTACGACTGGGGCTATAGCACCGAGCCGGAGCCGCATCTCGGCGGCAGGCAGCTCGCCTGTCCGCGCGGCAAGGTGATCGGCGGGTCGAGCTCGATCAACGGCATGGTCTATGTACGCGGCCATGCCCGGGATTTCGACCATTGGGCAGAAGCTGGCGCCGATGGCTGGGCTTACGCCGACGTTCTACCCTATTTCAAGCGCATGGAATCCTGGCACGGACAAGCCGCTGATGACGGTCAGACCGCCTGGCGCGGCGGGGACGGTCCTTTGCATATCACGAGAGGTCGCAGAAAAAACCCGCTCTACCACGCCTTCGTCGAAGCGGGTCGCGAGGCCGGTTTCGAAATTACGGATGATTATAACGGCGAGAAGCAGGAAGGCTTCGGGCCGATGGAGCAAACGGTCTGGAAGGGCCGGCGTTGGTCCGCTGCCAATGCCTATCTGAAACCGGCCCTCAAACGGTCGAACCTCGACCTGGTTTACGGCTTCGCCAGGCGAATTTTGTTCGAACACCGGCGTGCTACGGGTGTCGAGATCGAACGAAGCGGCAAGGTCGAGACGGTTCGCGCCAGGAAGGAAGTCATCCTCGCAGCGTCCTCGATCAACTCCCCGAAGCTCCTGATGCTCTCCGGCATCGGTCCGGGTGCGGACCTCGTTCAACATGGAATTGAGGTGCTGGCGGATCGGCCCGGTGTCGGTTCCAACCTGCAGGATCATCTGGAACTCTATATCCAGCAAGCCTGCCTGCAACCCATCACGCTTTATTCGAAACTGAACCTGCTGTCGAAGGCTCTGATCGGGGCGGAATGGCTGTTCTTCAAATCCGGCGACGGTGCGACCAATCACTTCGAGAGCGCCGCCTTCATCCGTTCCAAACCGGGTGTGGACTATCCCGACATCCAATATCATTTTCTGCCGGTGGCCATTCGCTATGACGGCAAAGCCCCTGCCGAAGGCCACGGCTTCCAGGCCCATGTCGGACCGATGCGCTCAGCCTCACGCGGCTGGGTCAAACTCCGTTCGGATGATCCCAAGGCGCCTCCCCGCATCTGCTTCAACTACATGTCCACACCAGAGGACTGGTCCGATTTCCGCCACTGCATCCGCCTCACGCGGGACCTGTTCGCAACGGAGGCCTTCAAGCCCTTTGCCGGCAAGGAAATCGCGCCAGGCAACGCTGTGCAATCCGATGACCAGCTCGACGCTTTCATCAAGGAGGCGGTCGAGAGCGCCTATCATCCCTCGGGCACCTGCCGGATGGGGCGGGCGGACGATCCGCTGGCCGTGGTCGATCCCGCATGCCGGGTCATCGGCGCCGATGGTCTGAGGGTCGCCGACAGCTCGATTTTTCCACGCATCCCCAACGGCAATCTCAATGGCCCCACCATCATGACCGGAGAAAAAGCCGCCGATCACATTCTCGGCAAGGATCCGCTACCCCGATCCAACCAGGCTCCTTGGATCAGCCCGCGCTGGCAGACCTCCGATCGATAGAGCTCAAAGAATTCTGAGGTCTAGCGCATTTCCGGGACAGCTCGATCCAGTCCTCTTCCTCGCCCCCCCCAACCTACCGACCATATCGGGTGGTTGGGCGAGGAAGAGGACTGGTACCGCGAAAACCTCAACCGCAAACGCTCTATTTCACTAAGCTTCTTCTACAATCCCCGAGAGCCCGGGAATCGCTACCTCATCGAAATCCACCTGCTTGAAGGGAACCTCTCCCGGTCGTCCGGCGGCAAACGACATCCTGGGATCGCCGATCGCCGGGAAGGCCAGAAGATGGCTGCAAACCGTCGTGAATGCGCCCGCATTCGTTACCGTCATCGCATGTCGCGGGTCCTGATCCGGTGATCGGCGATCCGACAGAAGGTCGATCCAGTCGCTCCAATCGTTCTTCTCGGGATTGGGCGCACCAGCAGCCTGAAAACGCGGAAGGTAGTGTTTGATCAGAGGCGAGGCCGGATCGTTGAGATCGTGCGCGGTCAGCATGGAAAGGCCGGAGGGAATGGGCTCGCAAAGAATGGCGGCATCACCGTCGCCATCAGTCATATCGAGGGGGAACCTGCCTGGCATATGCAGCGGATCCAATTCTCGCCAACCGCCTGCCCTGGTCCGTACACGAAAACTCTTGCGCCGACCTGCATGCCGGATCCAGAAGGCATCGTAACGATCGGCAATCACCAGATTGAAGGGGCGATAGCTCTCGGGGTTGAGTTCCGAGAGCGCCTCGGCTGCCGTCTTCGCTTCGGCATGATCGAGCGCTTCCAGTACCAGCTCGCCACGTGAACGCTTGCCGGCCTCAGGCCCGAGCGTGCCGGGGCGGTTCAAGACCGCAGCAGCCAGGCCGTCATCATTGACCCCGAACCAGCTGCCGCCCGCCAAGGCGTCCTTCCCGGCGACAACCTCGGG
Organism: Geminicoccaceae bacterium; assembly: GCA_965204405.1. Lineage (GTDB taxonomy): Bacteria > Pseudomonadota > Alphaproteobacteria > Geminicoccales > Geminicoccaceae > JANQPX01. The sequence goes on along the minus strand of CBDBEN010000003.1, from coordinate 348,325 downwards.
ACGATCCGCCCAATGCCGGGCGGGCGCCAACCAAGAACGGCTCTCTATTTCATCCCGGTTCGCGGCAAGAATCAGAGGCCAAGCCGCTTCAGGCCTTCGAAGAATGACGAGGGTGCACATGGTGTCGGGTTTGGACCTCTCCTAGTCGCCCGTTTCGGTCGCATGATCCCCGTATGATCGAAACACAAGGACCACAAGTCCCAGGATTCTAACGGCCTGATTCGATCGCCCGAGAATCTCGTGATTGAACCAGGCCGGTAGTGCTGGCGTCGACGCTGCTCGATACCTATATTGTGCCCAGACACGCTCTGCACAATCGGACAGATGAAAAGAGGCTGGCATGACGACTTTCGATGATCGCGAAAAGCAAGAAGAAACCCGCTTCAAGCACGACCAGGAACTGCAATTCAAGGCACGCAATCGCGGGAACAAGCTTTTCGGTCTCTGGATCGCCGAAAAGCTCGGGCTGTCCGGGGATGCTGCCGATGCCTATGCCAAGGACGTCGTGATGGCTGATTTCGATGCGCCCGGTGATGACGATGTGTTCGACAAGATAAGGCCGGATCTCGCCGAAAAGTCGATCGACATCGATGATGATATTTTGAAAAAGAATCTTGAAGACTGCAGGGACAAGGCGCTGCAGCAGATCAAGGCCGAGTAGCCGGAGGCGGCATGGCAGACAGGAAAGAAGATCGGTCCAAGTTGCCGAAGGAACCGTCTGTATCGGAAGACCCCGCAACATCGAGAGACAAACGAGCCACCGACAAAAAGAGCGAGGTCGGTGGTCCGAAAGGCCCTGAACCCACGCGCTACGGCGATTGGGAGAAGGGTGGCCGGTGTATTGATTTTTGACACTGGAACCCTTGCACCTTGAGGTGGTCTGGGAAATTCGGACAGGTAGCTAAGGTGGAAATCCTGCTCTAGGAGAGTTCGATTGAGGAGCAGGAGATGACGAAGAAGAATCGGAACAAACATACGCCGGCGTTCAAGGTGAAGGTTGCGTTGGCAGCGATCAAGGGGGACGCGACAGTCGCCGAGCTTGCGTCACGATATGGCGTTCATCCGAATCGGGTTTATGCGTGGAAGAAGGCGCTGCTTGACGGTGCCGAGTCGGCCTTTGTCGCCGGGAGCAACGGCGGAGGTGATGAACGGGTCGAGCGGGAGAAGGGAGAACTCTACCAGCAGATCGGCCAGCTGACGGTCGAGCTTGATTTTTTGCGACGGAGGTCCGGTCTATGAGCCGGGCCGCGAGATTGGCCATGATCGATCGAACCGATGATCGCGTGTCGCTGGTTCGCCAATGCCGGTTGGTGGGGATCAGCCGGTCGTCGCTCTACTACCAGCCCAAAGCACCGGGTGCGCCGATCCTGGAGTTGATGCGGCGGATTGACGAGCAGTATCTGAAGACGCCGTTCTATGGCTCACGCAAGATGACTGTCTGGCTTCGCGAGCAAGGCTATGCGGTGGGCCGTGATCGCGTTCGCCGTCTGATGCGTCTGCTTGGCTTGGAGGCGATCTACCAAAAGCCCCGAACCAGCAAGCCGGCAGCAGGCCACAAGATCTATCCCTATTTGCTGCGTGATTTGATCATCGACCGGTCGAACCAGGTCTGGTGTACCGACGTGACCTATATCCCGATGGCTAAGGGCTTTCTGTATCTGGTCGCCGTGATGGACTGGTTCAGCCGCTACGTGCTGAGCTGGCGGCTCTCGACTAGCCTGCACGCCGACTTCTGCGTGGACGCTCTTGAAGAGGCACTGGACTGCTATGGCAAGCCTGAGATCTTCAATACCGATCAAGGTGCCCAGTTCACCAGCGAGGCGTTCACCACCGTGCTGCTTGATGCCAAGATCACGATCAGCATGGATGGTAAGGGCCGATGCATGGATAACATTTTTATCGAGCGTTTGTGGCGGTCGCTGAAATACGAGGAGGTTTATCTGCACGCCTATGAGACGGTGGCTGCCGCTAAAGCCGGTATCGGCTCCTGGATCAGCTTCTACAACGTATCGCGTCCACACCAGGCTTTGGGCTATCGTACACCAACTGAGATTTTCGCCGGCAGCGCCGGGGCTGTGGATATGATGGACAACGCTCCGCGTTGCCCACATAGCCCCCAGCAAACAACAACAGCAGCAGGATTACACCTTAGCTGATCAAAAAGCTGTCCAAACAAACCAGACCACCTCACCTCACGATCGCCAAGCCCTCTCGTCCGAACGCCTGCAAATCCAGGAAAAATCGGCCATAGACCCGCCCAGGATCGGTCATTGGCCCGGTCTTTAAACGAGCCCAGCCCTCACTTGGCCGTGACAAGTGTCGGCGGGCTTCCCAAAGCCGGCATTCTTCTCCTGATCGCGCTGTCGATCACCTGGGGCCTGAATTGGCCGATGATGAAGCTGGCGCTGCAGGACATTCCGGTTTGGACGTTTCGGACCCTTTGTCTGATGGTCGGCGGGAGCACGCTGTTGCTGCTGACCCGGCTGACAGGCCAAAGGATCACCCTTGAGCGTGGTCGCCTGGCAGCACTCGCGCTCGTTGCCCTTTTCAATGTTACCGGCTGGCATCTTTGTTCGGCCTATGGCTTGCTTCATACCGGTGGCGGACGTGCGGCCATTATCGGCTACACGATGCCTCTTTGGGCCTCGATCTTCAGCGTCCTGGTTCTTCGAACCAAACCTGATCGCCGTCAGCTTCTGGCCCTGATGCTCGGTATGGCAGCGCTTCTCACCCTTATCGGCGAAGATCTCCAAGTCGTAGGCGGCGCACCGCTGGGCGCACTGTTCATGACCTTGGCTGCGCTGAATTGGGCTCTTGGGACAGTCCTTGTCAAGAAGTTCGATTGGTCCGGCATGTCGGTCATGGCTTTGACCGGCTGGCAGCAGCTGATCGGGGGCGTGCCCATCGTTATCGGCTGGATGCTGCTGGAACCCCTACCCGACATAAACGACTTCGGATGGCAGGCTTTGCTGGGCCTCGGCTACGTCATCTTCGTTGCCATGGTGTTTTGCCATACCGCCTATTTTAAGCTGGTCAGCTTGCTTCCGGCCCATGTCGCTGCCATGGGCGTGCTGGCTGTTCCGGTGGTCGGTGTCGTGAGTTCAGCCTGGATTTTGGGGGAGGTGATCGGCGTCGGAGAGGTCATCGCCCTCGTTCTTGTTATCTCATCCCTTTGCCTACTGGTAAAAGGGAAAGCCTAGCCAGCTTACTCGTACCGGGCGCCTCATTGCGATCCCAGTCGAGCCCGGCTATACCGCCTTCATGGCCTACCGTTCCGAAGACCTCCTCGCACGATTGAGTGCGTTATCGATCGAGCATCAGACGATCGAACATCCCGCCGTGTTCACCGTCGAAGAAGCGCAGACGCACACCGCGCACCTGCCGGGTGCACATTGCAAAAGCTTGTTTCTGAAAGACAAGAAAGGCGGGCTTTGGCTGCTGGTCTGCCTGGATGATCGCAGGATCGATATGAACCGTCTGTCCAAGGTTCTGGAATGCCCGCGCCTGTCCTTCGGCAAAGCTGATCTTCTTCTGGAGGTTCTTGGTGTGACACCCGGTTCGGTGACACCCTTTGCTCTCATCAATGATCAGGACCACCGGGTGCAGCCTTTACTCGACAAGGCCATGCTCTCTCATGAGGTGCTGAATTATCATCCGCTGACCAACGAGGCGACGACGACCATCAAGTCAGGCGATTTGCCGAAATTCATTGGCGCCATGGGCCATGAGCCCTTGATTCTCGACCTGGATGAAAGCGGAATCAACAAGCCCTGAGCTTACCGCGCGGCCGACTAAGCCAACGATACGAGGACATCAGTCGGTTTTATGACAACGAATTTGCCCGCGCCCCTCGCAATTGCGATGCTGTTTATCCAAAGAGAATGGAGAGACTGAAGCATGGGGGCTAAACCGTTTCGGCTGGGGACAGGCGCTGGTTTTTCAGCAGATCGCCTTGATCCGGCGGTTGATCTGGTACGGCATGGTAACCTTGATGCGATCGTCTTCGAATGCATCGGTGAAAGAACCCTGGCCTTTGGTCATCGCGACCGAGTGGCCAATCCGGTATCGGGTTACAACCCTCTGCTTGAACGGAGGTTGCGTGCCGTGCTGCCTCTTTGCATCAGGAGCCGTACGCGCCTCATCACGAATATGGGCGTCGCCAACGCCAATGCCGCTGCCGACAAGGCCATCGACCTCGCTCGTGATCTCGACCTTTTGGGGTGTAAAATCGGCGCCATTGGCGGCGATGATGTCACTGAACTGATCAGACCGGATACCGAAATCGACGTCGCGGGCATGACGGTTGCCGATGTCGGGCGCAGGATGGTTGGCGCCAACGCCTATCTCGGCGCTGATGCGATCCTGCCGGCCTTGGAAAGAGACATTGACGTCATTATCACCGGCAGGGTGGCTGATCCCAGCCTTTTTCTGGCGCCGATCCGCTACGCCTTCGGTTGGCAGGACAATGACTGGTCCAAGCTTGGCGCCGGCACCCTTGTCGGGCATCTGATGGAATGCGCAGCTCAGGTAACCGGCGGCTATTTCGCCGATCCCGGGTTCAAGGATGTTCCTGATCTCGCCTATGTCGGTTTCCCCATCGCCGAAGTCGAGGAAGATGGTTCGGCGGTCATTACCAAGCTCGAGAACGCCGGCGGTCATGTCACCGAACGGACCGTCAAGGAACAGATGCTCTACGAGGTGCATGATCCAAAGGCTTACTTGACCCCGGATGTAACGGCCGACTTCAGTCAGGTGGCTATAGAAGAATTATCATCGGATAGGGTTCGGGTCCGATCGGCAGAGCGGGCAAGCGCGGCCTGAGAAGCTCAAAGTGACGATTGCGTTCGATGGCGGGTTCCTTGCGGAAGCCGGGATTTCCTATGCGGGCCCCGGGGCTACGGGCCGGGCCAGGCTTGCCAGGGATATTCTCGAAGAGCGCATGACCCATCTGCATGGATGCAATGCACCGCTCCGCCTCGATCTAATTGGCCTGAACGCGCTTCATGGCAGCGCGCATGCCTCCCCCGAAGGCGATGTCGACGACATACGCGTCAGGGCTGCTCTTCGTGCTGACAATCGCGAACAGGCTGAGTTGCTTCTCTGGGAAGTGGAAGCGCTTCTTTGCTGCGGGCCTGCCGGCGGTGGCGGTTATCGCGGAAAGATCACACCCGGGGTGATGACCCATAGCGCCTACCTGGATCGAGAGCAGATTAAGCCCAGCTTGAGAGTCTTGGAGGCATGATCCCATTCTCATAGCCTCGCTTTCTTAAAGACGAAACTTGATTGGAAGATGAGGCAGCTCTTGGATGGCCTTCGATCTAAATTTTCCGAACTGACTGACGTATGATGAGCTGCCCGGAAAGCATCGTCGAAGCGATGGGCTTGGCATGTTCGAGGTGATTGACCAATTGAATTGCGACTTCGTCGCCCATGCGCTTGGCGGGTAGATCGATCGTCGTTAGAGGCGGCACCACGTGCTCGGACCAATCCAAATTATCGAAGCCCATAACAGAGAGATCTTCAGGTATACGGTAGCCAGCTTCTTCCAGAGCGAAGTACGTGCCAAGAGCCAGCACGTCGGAGAAACACAAAACGGCTGTGTGTCGACATCCGGCATCGAGAAGCTCTCGGACAGCTTTCTTTCCTCCGGCGACACTAAGCATGGTTTCAAAGAAGTCGACCTTCGACCGCTGACCACTGACCGACGCTGCCCCTGATTTTCGTGCCCGAGTGCGGTCGCTGTCAGCGAGCGGGCCATGGATCACGGCAATTCGCTCATGGCCGAAAGAGGCAAGAAATGTCACGGCTTCTGCGGCAAGAGTCGCGTTGTCGTAGCCGATCGTCGGGCTTGAGCTCCCTGGATCCCAAATCGATGTCAGGACATAGGGCACGTTACGCCTCGCGAGCATCTTGAAGAGTTCGTCACGATGGGCAGCACCCGACAAGATAAAGGCATCTGCCCCCATTCCCAGCAGTTTGCGAGCGGCCTTCAACTCCTCATCCTCATCGGCGTTGGAAATCGCCATCACCAGCGAATAATTGCGCTCATCCAATGTTTGCTCGATCGCAGCGATATATTTGGCGAACACGGAATGCTCGATGGTGGGAATGATCGCGGCGATGGTGTGTGATCTATTGGTCGAAAGGGCGCGTGCTGCGGGATTGGGCATGTAGTCCAGCTTCTCGCAAGCGCTGAGCACGCGTTCCCGCGTCGCCGGGCTGACATTGGTTGCTCCGTTCATCACCCTGGAGATCGTCGCGATCGAGAGACCGGCTTCCTTGGCGACATCGCGAATCCTGCCGATTTTCCTCAATACCCGTCCTCTGTTCGACATTCTCGAGAAGTATTTTGGCTTGACTTCAAAAAAGAGCAAGCAAACAATGAAACCGGTTACATATAGGGAGGCCAACGTGCTGCAGAAGCCATCGCTGGATAAGATGGATCGGCGCCGCTATGTCGGTCTGAAAACACCGAACCGCCAGCGTCTGGATGTCTCTTGGGGCGAAGCCGGCAGCATTTCGGCAACCGCCAATACCATCATCTCGATCACGAATGTCGATGGTAGGGCGTCGTGCCTGGTCACGGCGATATGTAATTCCGCGCGTGGTTTTACAACCGATCCCCTTGATGTACCTGAAGCTATTCCAGTCTTGATTGATGGGGCTGCGTTCGACAATCGCCTGATGGCCTCCATCGCAGCGAACCGCGATGCGAGGTTGGAGCAAGGGAAGGCGTTCAGCATTTTCGACGCATCCTGCGATGCCGGTGAGGTCTTTCTTTTCAAGACCAATGCCGACGTGACGTTGTTCGTTATCGCTCCTGTCGCGAAGGGGTTCTTGGCGGACGGGGGCGGTAGCCGGTTCAGCGTGCGTATTCAGCAGGAAGGCATCGCGAATACCGAACGACTCCTCCCCGAGCCGCTCGGCCAAGTCTGCGACGAATGGCGTGTCAACCGTGGTACAGCCAAAGCCTACGAGGTCAAAAAGGGCCAGTTCATCCAGGTCATAGATGTCGAAGGGCAGCAATGTTCTGACTTCATGGCTATGCGTGCCGATGCTTTGGAAAGGGGGCTGGAACGTCACATCGACTCGGCTGTGTCACGCACCATGGTGCGTGGTGCCTATCCCTTGCCGGGTCTGCAAGATAAGTTTTTCGACCAGGACATACGGCCACTCCTGGCCGTGCGCCAGGATACGGTGGGCCGGCATGACACCTTTGCGCTCGCTTGCACCGCACGCGGCTATGAGGAGCGCGGCTTTCCCGGACATCTGAACTGCTCCGACAATATCAGTGCTGTTTATGCTCCTTTCGGCATCAAACAGCGGCGAGCTTGGCCAGCGATCAATTTCTTCTTCAATTCCTGGATCGACTGGACCGACAACAAAATCAGCACCGACGAAGCCTGGTCCCGACCTGGCGACTACGTGGTGTTGCAAGCTCTCACCGATCTCGTGTGCGTCTCGACTGCTTGTCCAGATGACGTCGACCCGATCAATGGCTGGAATCCGACGGACATTCACGTCCGCGTTTACGAGGATCACTCATCGATGACCCATTCTGTCTGTTGGCGCGGCCAACCCGACGACGACGGGCAGTTCACCAAGCACTCCTCCTTTCATAGATGCACCTCAAAACTGACCAGCAACTTCGCGGTGTCGCGCGACCTATGGCTGGCCACGCAATTTGATGCGACAGGGACGATCGAGGAATATTGGGCCTGCCGCAAGCGTGCGACGCTGCAGGATATGTCCAGCCTCCTGAAGTTCGACGTTGTCGGCCCGGATGCGGAGCAATTGCTGCAGCATTGCCTGACCCGCAATGTTTCCAAGCTTTCGCAGCATCGCGGCATGTACGCGCTGATGTGCGACGAGCGTGGCAGCGTGCTCGATGACGGCACCTTGTTCCGCCTCGAGCCCACCGCCTTTCGTTGGTGTTGCGGGTCAAGTGACTCGGCCCTCCAGCTGCGCGAGCAAGCCGAAAGTCTGGGGCTGACAGTTCACGTTCTGACACTCGGCCACAAGATGGCGAACCTAGCTCTCCAGGGACCCAAGTCTCGCGATATCCTGCGTGACGTGGTGTTCACCCAGCCGACACGCCCAGCACTCGACAATCTGAAGTGGTTTGGTTTCACCCTCGCAAGGCTGCACGATCGGGACGGCCCTGCCTTCATGCTCTGCCGCACCGGCTTTACGGGCGAACTCGGTTACGAGGTTTTTTGTGATTGCAGCGATGCCGAGGCGATTTGGGATGGTTTAATAACGGCCGGTGAGCCGCATGGTCTGGTGCCAATGGGAAGCGATGCGCTTTCGATGCTGCGGATTGAGGCTGGGTTAATGATTGCAGGCGCCGAGTTTGGACCGGACGTCGATGCTCTGGAATCCGGCCTTGGTTTCGCCATCGATTTCAAGAAGAACGACTTTATCGGCAAGGCGGCGCTTGAGCGCAATGCGGCCGCTTCGCGAAGAAAGCTGGTCGGGCTTCAGTTCGCTGGCAATGAAGCCCCTGTCCACGACGACGGCGTGTTCCTCGGGCGTGAAAAGGTCGGTGTCATCACCAGTGCATGCTACTCGCCGGAACTCGGCCACGCGATCGCCATGGCGCGTATCGCGATCGAAAACAGTGATGTCGGAACCGAACTGGAGGTAGGCAAGCTCGACGGGCACATGAAACGTCTGCCTGCTACCGTTACTGCTTTGTCCTTTATCGATCCGAATAGGGAGAAACCGCGGGCGTGACTCCCAACAGCTCACAAGACGTCGTGGTCGCCAGGAAAGTCTGGAAACTCTATGGACGATGCCAAATCGATTGGCGTCGTGACCAAGGACGATCTGCTTCGCGGCATTCAGGGCGAGACATGAGTATCATGCGCGACGATGCCCAAATTCTAAAGCCCTTCAAAAAGTTCGCTGAAGAAAATGGCGATTACTGCGCTGATGTCTTTGTGAAGATCCAAAGTCGTCACTGCCGCGCTGGCACGTCAATCCCACAGCATTCGTCGGCAGTTTTTTCCGGGCAGCATTGCGCGGCAATTGGCTACTTTTTGCCATAGGCTTCATCATCGACTTGGTCGCTGCGGCCAACGTAGCCTTAGTTCTAAAATGCCCATGGGCTGCGGTCGAGGATGCTGACAAGGCCACCTGGTCGAACGATACGAAGGCTGGACGGGCGCCCACCTGCTTGCCGCGGTCGTCCTATTCGTTTTGGGGCGCATTTTTTCTCGTGGATCGCTGTTCACTTCTACGCCCGCCAGTACGAAAAGTGACGTATCGATCTCTCCGTCAATGCCGGCCTCGACAAATCGCGCCTCCTGATCGCAGCCCTGATGGCCGTGTTGATCGTACCGCTGATGATCTATCGCGCTACTCAGTTTGCCTCGGAAGATCTGGCTTGCATCAAGCAGGACCGCGCAATCGCTGAGGGGGAAGCTATATCCTTCAAGCAGCGTTTCGACTGCTCCATCATCGGTGAATTTCCAACACTTCTTTGGATCGACCGCCCGGATGAGATCACCTATCCGCGTGGTGAGGATGACGAGCGGATCATCTTGATGAGCATTCTGCACAGGATGATTCGCTGGAGAAGCTTTTGGATTGTCGATTTCGAACTCTTCCGGTCTGTCCTGGGTGCGATTTTGCGGGCTGACGATCGTCGATCCGGTGCCGGATGCGAGCACGCTTTGGGATTTTCGCGAAACCTTGATCGGCAAAGGTGCTTTGGCGCTTTTGTTCGAGCGCTTGGACCAGGCGATCAAGGATGCCGGCTATTTGCGGATGACGGGGCTCGATTACGAGAAGGTCTGATCGATCGCACCAACACGGCGTCATCGGTTTGGGCCGATACGGCCTATCGATCAAAGGCGAATGAAGATTTTCTCGCCGACGTCGGCAAAACCAGTCAGATCCATCGACGAAAGCCGGAAGGCAAGCCGATGCCGAAGCGCACCGCCAGGGCCAACTCGAAGAGGTCCAAGGTTCGAGCGCGGGTCGAGCCTGTCTTCGCTCACCAAAAGGACCGAATGAATCGCGCCGTCCGCAGCATCGGCCGCCAAGGCGACGATCATCATGGCCAGGCATCTGGGCGACAAGCCGCTAAAAACGGCCAGTGTCCGGCTATCAGCCCGAAAATCAGCGCTTCAAACCGATCACGTACCCCGCAAAGCAAGGGGAAGCGGTGGGCGCCGGGCTTTCCGCCGCTGATTTCGCTAAGCGCTCCAGGCGATATATTGTCAAAAATTCTCCAACGCTTCCGTGTTGGCCGCGTTGTTGATAACCAAGGATGCATCATCCTCACGCACCACCGACACCGAGGAGACGCCGTCGATCTCGGTCCTGTATTCTGAGTTAGCCGCCCCGTAGTTGCCGGTTATCGTGATCAGCTTCTGGCCATCGAGACAAAACCGATCATTGGCGGTAAAGGTAATGCCCCTTGCTTCTTTTGGCGCACCATCTTGGGCGGTTGTCTTCTGGAAACGATGGATTACGGAAAGACCTGCCAGTGACCAGCCGCCCCCCAACACGTCGATTTTCCACGGCTCTTGTAGGCCAACGATAGGGTCGGCTGCATGCCGGCGACACCTGGTGGCACTTAAATCGGGACAGAGACATTGGCAGCACCAGTTTCACCAACCGCGACGGCACTTGGCGTAACGCCAGGTACTTCCATTGAGAATGTACTGCCGGAGGCGACGAGACAGAGAGCGTAGATCGCTGAAAATCCTTGTTTTTGCCCGGGCGAGGAACTCTTTGGATTTTGGCGAACCTCCTCTGTCTGCGCGCCGTCGGAACGCACGCCGAAGCGCTCATTGGAAAACATCAGACTTTCCCCCACTCTGGCCTTGGCTTCAACTACCAAGACCTCTTTTCGTTCTTCCGGTACGCTCACTACGGTCCTGACCCCGATCAGGCCCCGTCGGCATCGTTGTGCCACCAGACTTATAGAAACGCTTCATGAAGCTGTGAAATCTGTAGAGCGAAAAATGCACAAAAAGGGGGAGTTTTCGGCGAAATAACCGTTTGAATGCAATCTTTTAGCTGATATTTTCACTTGGAAACTGAACGAAGATAGAGATTGATGAACGTTTAGAATTTGAACATTTCCGTATGCACGATCTCCTGGTGATCTGTTTCCATCGTCTGCGTCAAAAGGTCGTTCTGGTAAATACCCTAGCTATCACGAAGCGCAATCGTCATATCCTCGACCCTGCGGCCAAGGGCCGGATGGCTTGGCAAAAGGCCCATGGCTATGGTCGGCGAAGCTTGTTCGAGACGACGATGGGTCAGTACAAATCGATCATCGGCGACCGCCTGCATGCCCGCCATGACGACGCGCATCCGGTGGAGCTAACGATTGGCATCAAAGTTCTTAACCGAATGATGAACCTAGCCAAATCCATCTTCGAAAAGGCTGGATGAACGCCCCGAACAGGAAAACATCTTCCTCCCCAACGACTCGTGCGACAACGCCCCTCCAAGTGAAATACCTGAACAACATCGTCGATCAGGACCACTGCTTCATCAAGAAAATCACCAGGCCGATGAAGGACATCGAGGTCGCCCACATGATCAGAAAGCGATAGTTCGGATGATCGGAATTGCCGCCCTTCAAGCAATTCGCGGCTCTTGCAGGATAATTGCGTCCAGAGGGGAGGCCTACTCTGTCCAAACTCAGAATTTGCGACAGGGCCTTTTTGGGCGTCACAATAATCGCTTCATGCGGCCCGTCCACATCAGAGCTCCGCCACAGGTTCACGCGGTTATTTCCATCGATCGCGTAGCGCTCCCCGTTTATGTCGATTATGACGAGTGGCCCGTGATGAAATCCCGGTTTCCCCTTCGGTTGACTCCGATCGTGGTAAACCATGATGTCGTCCAGGTCATCACGATTAAGAGATTCCAATCGAAGATCAGAGTTTTCGGCGTTAAAGTGTCGCCGTTCGGTTAGTCCAAGACATTTCTGTGCTATACGCTCGAAGGCGGCATGAGCGTCGGCATCAGCCAATAGTCTTCGGTGTGTTTCAAAAGCGCTGTCGACAAGGCTCCAAAGTTCGTCATCAGTCAGCAATGGTCGTTCCTAAAGTCACATGTGTCGCCTTCTGAGGGTGATCGAAAAGCTATTCAAACTTGGACGACCACACAATCAGGCCTTTGCGGTTTGGCACACTAAACATTTATTTCTTTGGCTTTCGAATTTGCTCTCACCATCCGACATGCGGTCCCAAGGCTCGCTATGCGGAGAAGAACTGGTCTAAACATTTATTTCACAAGAAGAGCACGTCGGTGGCGCTCGCGGAAGCTGGACGCAGCGGCGAGGTGCGGTTTCACGGCGAGATTGCGAGTACACCGGATCTCTGGCATAGAGGCTTTCGAATTTGCTCTCACCATCCGAGTTTGTCTGCTCATGCCCTAGAAATTCAACGCTCGCCGCCGTCATGCGGTCCCCAAGGCTCGCTATGCGGCGAAGAACTGGTCAGACCACGAGACCCCGCTGCGTCAGCAGGGCGATCTTCGGATGACGGAAGAAAAATCGAAAACTATGCCACAAAAGCGGTCTTAGCAGGCTGCAGGAAACGGGTAGCGGCATTTGACCTGATGTGATTCTGTCGCTGTGCGTTGATTGGAGATTGCGATGCACGGGAGCGAGATCCGTTCTGATAGTCATTTCAGCTTTGTCGATTTGGAAGCTCGTGCACCAGCAAAGCACCTGTTGCGTGCTATTCGCGCGATCGTTGATGAAGTGTTGACGGTGTTGAGCACAAACTTCGATGTAATCTACTCGCCAATCGGACGGCCGTCGATCCGCCTGAGCATTTGCTTCAGGCATTCTTGATCCAAGTGTTTTACACGTAGCGCTCGGAGCGCCAGTTGATGGAGCAGCTGGACTACAATCTCTTGTTTCGTTGGTTCACCGGCCTCGGTATCGATGATCCTGTTTGGGACGTTACCGTCTTCACCAAGATCAGGGATCGGCTGCTTGATGGTGAGATTGCCGGCGAGTTTTTGCGGCCGTACTGAACCATGCATGGATTAATGGTCTCATGTCCGACGAGCATTCCTCGGTGGATGGCACGCTCATCCAGGCTTGGGCCTTGATGAAGAGCTTTCGGCCAAAGGTTGGTTTGGGCGAGCTGCTGGATCCCGGGAGGAATGGTGAGCGAGATTTCAGGGGCGAGACACGCTCGAACGACACCCATGGTTCGACCACCGACACGACGCCCGGCTCTATCGCAAATGCAAGGGCCAGGCGAGCCAGCTCCGTTTCATGGGCCATGCTTTGATGGAAACTCGCAATGGTCTTGCTGTCTACGGCGTGGTCACCCGGTCCTTTGGCGCTGCCGAAGGTGCGGCGGCTTTGGCAATGGCTTCCAGCTTACCAAGGTCGAGCAAGACCATAGGCGGCGACAAGGGGTATGACACTCAGGATTGCGTGATCGAGTTGCGCGAGCTTGGCATCACGCCGCATGTGGAGCAGAATGCTTGCGACACGGGTAAGACCAAACGGCGTTCGGTGATCGACCCCGTCATTGAGGCTATCGCGTGAGCCAAAAGAAGCGCAAAAGGATCGAGGAGATCTTCGGCTGGCTGAAGACGATCTCCGGTCTTCGCCAATCGAACTTCCGTGGTATCGAGCGCGTCGACACGAGCTTCACCTTCGCGTTCACCGCCTACAATCCCATCAGCATGCCCAAGCTCCTTGAGGAGGCGACGTGATAAGCCGCCTGGACAAGCCCTTTATCGGTCGCTGGCGGATCGACTACATCGATGCCTATGACCGAGACTATCTCGACTTGGTCGAACCAGCCTTCACTCAGTTCGCCCGCGATGGCTCAGGCGGGTTCGTTGTCGGCGCGGCGTTCAGCGAGCTTGATTGCCGATACAACAAAGACGGTGTCGCGTTCACATGGCAAGGTCAGGACGAAATGGATGACGTCAGTGGCTGTGGACACGCGCAACAACGCCCTGACGGAACAATCGCAGGTCAACTTTATCGCCATCTCGGTGGCGATTCCAAATTTACAGCATCCAAAGAGTAATTTTTCCGCAGCCTGTTAGTGCACCTAAGCGCATTCGCCCCCCTTAGAGAAAATCCCTGCACCCTTCGACCAATGGCCCTAAAAATGGCATGCATCCGTCTGGAATTATTCCTTTACAAAGAATAAAAACATATCAAAGTAGATAACGTTTCTTATACGCGTATGCAGCAAAGGCGAATGGCAAAACAGTTGGCTGAATGTGCCGATACTGTGATGTCGACAAGTGCGGAAACACTTTGGATCTCATGTTCTCCGAGCAACAGGACAAAGAATTTTCAAGTAGGCCGTCGGCAACAATAGCGTGTCGAAGAAGATGATGATCGACAAAAATAGTATTAAACAGGTCGGATTGCTAAACTTTCCCTTATCCTTTATCGGATTTTGGCCATTGATCGAGATCCTACAGCTCAGCATCTGAACAGCAACACCGAGTGGGATCATCTCTTAATCAAGAGAATCACCAAGCCTTATGAATGTTTGATCCATCCTGGAGAGCTATCACATGTCTCGGAAAGCGAGCTGGCTTCAAAAGCCAGAACGATTTGCACCATGCACGGTGATCGCTGAGATCGCGCAAGCCCATGACGGTAGCTTGGGAACCGCCCATGCGATGATCGATGCAGCTGCCGATGCGGGCGCCGATGCTGTCAAATTTCAAACTCATATAGCGAAAGCGGAAAGTTCTCCAGACGAGCCTTGGCGTGTGCGTTTTAGCCTTCAAGACGAATCGCGCTTCAACTATTGGAAGAGGATGGAGTTTAGCGAGGAGCAATGGGTCGGCTTGAGTCGCCATGCAGAAGAGAAGGGTCTCTTGTTTCTAAGCTCCGCTTTCTCCATGGAAGCCTTCGATTTGTTAAGGCGCGTGGGGGTAGCTGGCTGGAAAGTGGCATCCGGCGAGATTACTAATGTCCAGATGCTGGATGCTATGTGCCTGTCGGGCAAACCGCTTATTCTCTCCACTGGCATGAGCGCCTTTGAGGAGATTGACGAAAGCGTCAGGCAGATCAAAGAGAACAATGCCGCTTTAGCGCTCTTGCAATGCTCCTCTACCTATCCGACCAAAGCCTCGGATATCGGTCTTAATGTCTTGGAAGAGTTCCGAGATCGATATGATGTTGCTGTTGGGTTATCGGATCACTCGGCCACGATATTCCCAGGAATTTGCGCCGCTTATATGGGCGCCCAGGTGATCGAGGTTCACCTAACACTTTCTTATCGAGCATTCGGTCCGGACGTCAAAGCATCTCTAACCACGGAGGGGTTGGCTGAGCTAGTAAAAGGCGTGCGTTTCGCCGAAATGATGAGGAGCCATAAGGCCGACAAGCGGCGGGTTCCCGAGGATGTCACTTCACTAAGGCCAATCTTTATGAAGAGTCTTGTTGCGTCCAGTGATCTGTCCGTCGGGCAAATTCTGACCGCAAATCTTATGACCTCAAAAAAGCCCGGAACCGGTATTAGCGCTGCCCGCTATAAAGAATTCTTGGGGCGCCGTTTGGCTCGGGCGGTGAAACAACATGCTCAGCTTAGGGAAGATGATCTTGAGCCAGAAAATCCCGCCATATGAAGAACACATCAGTTGCAGAAAGAGTTTCCATCTGTGTTGTCAGTTTCACAGATCATCCCCAGCTTCTAAGGTCTGATACCGGTGGGAGATCGTATGTCACGTAAAGTTTGTGTCGTCATCACAGCGCGTCCCAGCTATTCTCGTATTCGTTCTGCACTTGAAGCTATTCGCTCGCATCCCGAGCTTGAGTTGCAAATTGTTGTCGCAGCTTCTGCGCTTCTGGATCGATTCGGCAATACGATTCAAGTGATTGAGGATGACGGTTACAAAGTCGATCGGCAAGTCTACATGATTGTTGCCGGCGAGAACTTAGTGACATCGACGAAGTCTACAGGTTTTGGCCTAGCGGAGTTGGCGACAGTCTTCGATAGCCTAAAACCGGACGTTGTCGTGACTATCGCGGATCGGTTCGAAACAATGGCGACCGCTGTTGCAGCCTCCTACATGAATATACCTCTCGCCCATGTCCAGGGCGGCGAGATTACTGGTTCAATCGATGAAAAAGTGCGCCATGCTATCACCAAGCTGGCTGATATCCATCTTGTTGCGTCGGAGAAAGCAGCCGAACGCGTTTGTCGGATGGGGGAACGTCCTGAAGCCGTTTTCGTTACAGGATGCCCTTCGATCGACCTCGCATGTAACGCCTTGAAAAAAGAGCCTCGGAATGTGGTGGACATCTTGTCAAATTATGGCGGTGTCGGTCCGGAAATCGATATATCGAATGGCTATTTCGTTGTCATGCAGCATCCCGTGACCACCGAGCATGAGCTCGCCTTCGAGCATGCGATGGAAACCCTCAAAGCGGTTCATGAGGAAGGATATCCGACACTTTGGTTCTGGCCAAACGTCGATGCAGGATCCGACGGCACATCGAAGTGCATCCGCGCCTATCGTGAAAAGCAGGTCCTAAGCAATGTTCACTTCTATCGAAACTTGAAGCCCATGGACTTTCTATCGGTCCTTATCAACAGTTTTGGCATTATCGGCAACTCAAGCGTCGCTATTCGAGAGTGTGCGTATCTTGGAGTTCCCGCAATCAATATCGGCAGTCGTCAGGAAGGGCGTGATCGCGGCAGCAATGTGATTGACAGCGCCTATGACCACCAGGAGATCAGCGCTTCCATTCGCCAGCTGCTCACAGCGGATAAACCACCACAGGACGACCTTTATGGCGATGGAACCGCCGGACGCAGAATTGCGGAGACACTTGCACGAGCTGAAACCCGCATCGATAAAAAGCTGACGTACTAAGTGAAAATGTTCGCTTGACTCTCTGGCTGATTGCCTATCCGCCTGCCGAGATGACAAGCAGACAAACTTCATCTCGTTCAGATCTTTCGCTGCTTATGGATGGAGACCTCAGCCATTCGCTCAGTTACATTGCTGTCCGTCTGGGCCGATGCCTGTAGTCCATTAAAACGCTAGTCGACATAGGGGGCGGTTCAACGAATTGCGGTGGGGACGAGGACTTCGCCCCGCTCCCCGCTAACCGAACAGTGACGTCAAAAATTTTAGCTACAGTTTTAGTCTGTTGGCCAGTTTCTCCATGGTCAATTCACGCTGCCATTCTGCTCGGCCTAGCAGTGTTGGTTTGTTGTAGGCGCTGTTCCGCGGTCACCTTCATGATGCGTGCCTGATTTGTTTTGCCTGCGGTCCTTTGGGGATCATGAGATGTCAAGATTAGACCGTAGATGTGACACTGAGGTTCGTCGGCTCGAGGTGATCAATGGTTAGCTTGGGCGGCTTAAGCGGTCGGCTGAGCGGAAGGGCGAGATCGTGGCGGAGAGTATGCAGCCTGGCGTCGTCGATTCCGAGGTTTCTCGCCGGCACGACCTGACTCCGCAGCAATTGTTTGCCTGGCGGCATGACGCCAAGCAGGGCCGGCTGGCGCTTCCAGAAGAAGCGATGTCGTTCGTTCCGGTAGTGGCTGCTGCCGACGAAGCCGGTTCATCGGCCCGGCCTCAGGCGCCGGCGATGCGACAGATCGAGATCCACCTTGGCACTGCCGTGATCAAAGCGCCCGAAGATATGCAGGCCAAGCATCTGACCAGGGTTCTGCGCTCCGTGAAGGCAGCGCTGTGATCCTGCCGGTCGGCCCAGCTCGGGTGTTCATTGCGACCAAGCCAGTCGACTTCAGGAAAGGATTGGATGGCTTATCTGCCGTTGTCCAGTAGCAGCTGAAGCTAGATCCGTTCGGTGGCTCGATTTTCGCCTTCCACTCAAGACGCGCTGACAGGGTAAAGGTTTGATCCGGGACGGGACTGGGCTCACGATGATCTGCAAGCGGTTGGAGGATGCGAAGTTTTCCTGACCACGGATCGAAGACGGGGTGATCCCAAGCTCCGCGGCAACACCGCCAAGCGTAGCCCCGGGCTCGGAAAGCCGTGCAACTGACTGTTCCTTATACTCAGGCGAAAAACGACGCATTGCTCCGGTACTCATCTCGTCCCTCCAGGTCGGTATCATATCTACCGCCCTGGTCCGCGTTCAGGGAGCAACGTCAGTTTTGTGGCAAGCGGCTTTTGAGTACCAGCGTTTTTTCCATCCGATGCATTGCTAAGGTACTTCTTTACTCTTACTGATAGGCTTTAGAGTAGATCTGCGGAAGAATCACGTTCTTGCGCTGAGTTCTTAAAGGGACGTACTACCTAATGAAAGTTCTTTCGAAATGCCCAGCTTGCGGCTCGCGTGAACTTCGAGAGACTGACCTTGCAACCAACCTTACTACGCAGCACAAGGCGCTAATCGGACCGTCTGTGATATGGGAGGCGAGCTATGCATCATGCTCGCGGTGTGAGCTCATGTTTGCGCGAAATCGCCAAGAGCGAGAGGAAATTGATGCTTATTATGCTGCATTCCCCGCTATCGAAAAGCGAAAATACACTGTTTACCCTCCTCCTGAGGAGTTCATCGAATTGCAAACTGCCTTTAGTGAAAGGCTCATTGGCAAACTGCGAGACGCGCGACTGATTTCTCCCGATATCAGTGTGCTGAATATACGTTGCGAATGTGGCATTCATTTGGCGAGACTGCGCGATGATTATGATATTGAAGAGGTTTACGGGCTCGACTACTTCGATTCCAACTTGCGTTATGCGCGCGAACAGCTTGGGCTGAATAACGTTGACATGCTAAGTCCTTATCTGGACGAACTGCCATTTGGACAAAAGAAGTTTGACCTGATCCTGGCCAACCACCTTCTCACACACGCGCTTGATCCAATGGAATTACTCCAGCTGCTTCGTGACCGACTGTCGCCGGGAGGCGCAATCGTATTTTTTAACGAGCTCGATCACATTCCTCTCATGGATATGAAAAAGACCTTTTCCCGAGGAGTAGTCAGTTACCACAAGCAGCTCCTGACAAAAGCGAGCCTGGAAAACATGCTGCAGTCTGCCGGCTATGGCACTGAGTGGTTGGACTATGATCCGGTAGGTATCAGATGGGCGTCGGGACGCTATTCGCTCAGCATCATAGGCCGCCCCGATAAAGCTGACGCGACCTGCACTGCTATATACGACGCACAGGACGGTCTTTACGATGCATATCTGGAAGGACGAAGAAAGTATTCGCAGCAAGGGTTGCTGGCAAAGGTCAAAAAATTGTGGAAATAGATTTGGTGATTAATTGGTGGCATTTTCCCACGCCGCTTCACAACTTGTCGCCAGCATTTCATCCACCATCCGAAGGCTGAGTGGAGAACGGAAATAGAGCTAGATAGTGTGAGCGGTGATCTCTGCTGGAAACCGATGTCCAGCAAAGAGGGAAGCTTGTTCCGATGTCGTCATGGGCCGATTTATAACCGCCCGATAGGCGTTGTTTCGTGGGTTGATGGAAAGAGCATGCCAATCAGTGGGAGATTTCGGATCGGTATCTCCTGCCCGATTGATTGACGTTGCTATTTCTGTTTCGCAAACGCGTAACGATCAATCAGAAATTGGGGGACTTTGTGCGCTTCATGGTTCAGCTTCGTGCTTTTGGCGAAGATGGCGATTTGATCGCCGACGACACCATCCTCAGCCTCAACAAAGGCTTCAACAGGCTTGAGGATCTTGGTCTGTCGCTGAGCGAGAGCAAGGATATTTTTCCGGTCTGCAGCGGCCAATAGTCGAAACCCAACTTGCTGCTTATGTTGATCGACATCGTTGCTGCGAGCGTTGTGGTCGCCCCTTGCTGATCAAGGGCTAGTATCAGCTATGTTCGGCACGCTGTTTGGCGCCTTGTCCCTGACGAGCTCGCGTTTCCATCGATGCTGCTGTCAGCCTGGAAAAAGCAAAACGTTCAGTCCGTTGACTGCTTGCCATATTTTAGAACACGTCTTCCTCCGGAAGACGGTAGCAAGGGCATAGGGTGGATGATCTCCGCCTCAGCCAAGGGGGCAAGCAGATAGGCGCGATCGGCTTCGTTGACCCAGCCATCGGCATGAGTGACCACAAGCACAGGAATTCGGTCTGCGAGTTCGCGGACCCTATTCTTGATCACCTCTTCGCTTCTCCCATCAAGGGCGCTGGTCACTTCGTCCAAAACGAGGATCTTCGGCTGCCGAATGAGGGCTCGCGCAAGACCGATACGTTGGCGCTGGCCACCGGAAAGAAAGCTCCCTTTCTCTCCCATTGACGACGCCAAGCCATTGGGCAGCGTTTGCACGAAGTCCCACGCGCCTGCATCTTTCAATGCTTGCTCCACGACCGGCAAGAGGATCGTATTGTCGCCGAGGACAAGGTTGGTCCACAGACTATCGTTGAAGAGCACAACCTCCTGTGGCACGTAGCCGATCTGACTTCGCCAGGCATGCAAGTCTATTTCTTTGAGAGGCTTGCTATCGATGGTGATGCACCCCTCTTGCGGCTGTTGGAATCCAATCAATAGGTCGATGAGGGTTGATTTGCCGCTACCGGATTCGCCCATCAGCACAGTCAAGCCATCCATCGGCAACTCTAGATTGAAGTCGCGAAAGACCTCATGTGGCCCATAAGCAAACGAAACATTCTGGAACCTGCAGGCCTGCTCAATCGCTGGGACTTCGCCATGTTGATTCTGTTCACGCTCGGCGCTGAGCGCTGTTGTGAGTTTCTGAACCTGAAAGAAGGAGGCATGAAAGAAGACCGCCGCTTGAAGCTTCTCCTGTACACCTGAAATTCGCGAGACCAGGCGATTGAGCACAATAGCCATGACGATCCAATCAGCAATCGACAGGGGCAAATAGATCTGCGCTATGTAGAAGCCCGTTACTAGGAAAATGGCAGCGAGCGGCTCCCGCAATGCTTTCATATTATGTCGATAGGCAAGGTTTTTGCGATAGGCATCGGCAAAGGCGCGCGCCTGCTTGATGAAGTAGCGGGTAAAGGCGTTCTGCTGCTCCATCGCCTTGACCGCCTTTAGGTTTTGCAACAAGTCACTGAAGGAGACAGTCAATTCCATCATGCGGCTTTGTAAGCGTTTGCCTTGCTTGCGTGTGCGGTTCACGAACGGGCTTAACAGACCATTGATGGCCAAACCGCAGATCGTGCCGGCAAGGGCTATTTGCCAGGAAATAAGAAAGGCGATGACGACATAGACCAAAGTCTGGAGCAGCATGGCTACGACCACTGCCGAATGCTGCATCGCCTTGCAGCCCCGGGTTACATCGATCGTGACCACATTAGCGAAGCTGCCAAGCGGTCGTTCGGTGAATAATGGCCAGCGCGCGCGTGCCAAATGGTCGATCAACTCCGCCCTCATGTTCACACTGAGATCGGCAACCGCTGCTACGATATAGTTATTGACGGCGATCACTAAAGCCGCCCTGACCATCATTAGTCCGACAAAGATGCCAAGCAGAAGCTCAAGCTTCGGAACGAAACCTATCGAAAGCAGGAATTCATTCACATCGTGCCCGATTCCGTTTGTGTTCGCCGGCTCGAAGGCAACAGACACGACTGGCAACAAGGACGCAACGCCGAACCCCTCGATAAGCGAGGTGAAAAACAAACCGGCAAATACGAGCCATTTCGTACTTCCTGGCCATGCCAAAAAAATTTTAATTGTTGCTGTCAAGCTAACTTCCTTAGCCCTTTGCGAAAGGATTCATCCGACCTGGTCGCACTGCCAGACCTTTGGGTCAAGCTGTGGTGGGCCAAATCGGTTCATCGAGGTTAAATCTTGGACGCCAACCTTGTTCATTCCGGAAGATCGGTTCCATTTAAGCTGTCTTGATCTCTTCGCCGGATTTCAGCATAAGGCTGTATCAATGTCACAAGGGACGGTCGCTGATGCTCTGGGATCCGCTAAAAAAGATCCGCAAGCTCTTCGTTCCCTATTGGGAGAAGAAAGCTCTTCGTTATCTTGAGGACGAGGGCGTTCTTGAGCTGATACTCGATGGTCGGGAGGATGAGATTAAGCCCATCTGGTTTGATCTCTATAATATGCATAAGATCATCCGGGAGCGGAAACCTGCGACAGTTCTGGAGTTTGGAATAGGCTTTTCTACGATCGTGATGGCCCATGCGCTTGAGCGCAATAAATCAGGACATCTTTGGTCGATCGACACAAGCCAGGAATGGATCAAAAATCTAGAGCAAAAACTCCCAGACACTCTACGCGGGTACGTGACCATACAGCAAAGCGACGTCCAAATAGCTGAGCACGAAGGACAGTTGTGTCACTATTATGAAACTTTGCCGGATATCGTGCCCGATTTCGTTTATCTGGACGGCCCATCGACAGCCGACGTCAAGGGATCCGTGCGTGGGCTGACCTTCCAGCCTCATAACACCCGGTGGCGCAATCAGGTCGCGGCTGATTTGCTGCTCTATGAAGCATCTCTGCACAATCACTTTTTCCTTCTTGTCGATGGTCGCAAGATGAATGTCGAGTTCTTGTACCGGAACCTGAAACGGCGTTACCGGGTCCGCCAGAACCATGCCTTGAAGTTTGCCACATTCGAATTGCTGGCGCCTCGCTGAGCAAAGCGAATAACGTAAATTGCGTTCCTGGTTAATCCCAAACCGAACTGGATCAGCGGTCAACCAATCAATGTGTCAAGAGAATGTGCGCTGCGCCGTCTTGGCTTTCTTCTTCCGCAAAAACCTCAGGACACCCGTGGGCAAGGGTAGATTTCGTTTGATCTTTCGCTTCGTGCGCTTGCCTATAACCTCGATATACCATTCTGCAGCAAGCCTTCGGATCTCTTGGCATTCTGTCTTCAGGTCAAGCGTGTCTGCAGTCTTCGATATGCCGCCTTGGAGAGGTCTTTCAGGTCTGGCGACTAAGGTCATCGTGTGATGATCTCTTTCCAGAAAAGAAGAGTTGAAACCATGGCGAGACATAAATTTCTGTAAGCTCGGCTTGGTGAACAGCTGTTTGTGATAGTTATTCATTTCGGACCTGGAAAAGAATTTGTTGTTACGATCAAAGATCAGCTGGTGATCGTTTTCATTGTAGCAAAATAAAGCGCCCCGAGCTGACATCAGCGATCGAAGAGCGGCGAGATCCTTCACCGGGTTTAGGGCATGGGTAAAGATATGGTTTGCGACAATGAGATCAAAATCGCCCGCAAATGGAATGTCGATATCACCAGCTGGAAGCACTGCGGCCTCAGCAATACCCTGTTCCCGAACGTAGCGAACATTGGTCTCGAAATAATCGAGGCCAAAAAGTTCGACATTGGCAACCTCGCGGCCGATCTGCTCAAGCAGACCACCGCTGGCGCAGCGCAGATGTAACACACGCATGCCTGGGTAACACAGGCCCTGATCAAGCATCTGCTCGACCAGCGGCAATGCTGCCTTTTTCTTGTTCTCGACATAAACCTCAGGCGGTGGATATTGTTTGTAGCGCCTATCTTCGAGTTCAGGGAAGAGCTCGTAGTATAGTGAAGCCACAGATTGTTGCTGCCGCCTTGCCGCGAAGATCAGGCCACAGTCCTGACAGAGCCGGTAATCACTGTCCTTGAGGCGCCGATCGATAAACGGCCAAAGAAGAAGATCATTCCCACCGAAGAGCCGTTCCGTTCTTGCCGAGCTACAGGAGACGCAAGTCTCACTATACGTCAAGCCATCGCCAATGTGACGGCTTTGACAAAACCGATGCATGCTTGCGCCGATCATTTATCTCGTCATGCCTTACTGTCCTGTACCAGAAGAAACCGTTGACCTGGAAAACCCTTCTTATTGCCATGTTCGGCGGGTCGGAGCTTGATTATGGTTTGGGACTTGAGGTTGGTATTAAGCTCTTGATCTGACCTCCGTAGGATCCCCATCTTCAGACGACCAACCGGCCCGCACCATTGCATCCGCTAGCAGCAGCTCATAAACGTTGTCGATATTCGGAGTGAAAGGCTCGATTAGCACAGCAGCGCAACCTTCCTCCATGAGAAGGCCTTTTTCGACAACTGTCTGGCGCCATGCAGCATAACAGGCGCCGGTACGGTAATAGCTGGCGACGCTATTGTGACGATTGGACTGCACAGTCTGTCCGACAAGAGGTTGTAAGCTACCGTCTTTGCCAATCTTCATTTGCTTTTGATAAGCGAAATGTCCCGGCACAGGGGCAACCGTCGTTGCAGCCCGATAGTCCCCTTCGGTTAGGGCGCTTAACGTGGCTTCCACATCCGCACGCCGACGGAGCGGCGTTGTCGGCTGAAGCAGGATCGACAGCTCGAAGCGCTTGCCATAATGATCTTCAGCAGCTTTCCAGGCATGTTGCCAGGCTGACACACCGCTTGCCTGGTCGTTCGCAAGCTCATGGGGGCGCATGAAGGGTACATCAAGCCCAAAAGCGCGGCCCTCCGCTGCGATCTCTTCATCATCCGTCGACAGAACTGCCGCATCCAACCACGGCAGAGATGCAACTGTCGATGCGGCCCAGCCGATGAGGCTTCGTCCGCCAACTTGCCTCAAATTCTTGCGCGGAATTCCTTTACTCCCACCCCGTGCGGGAATGATTCCAAGGCATCGATGAGCTTCCCACATCGTCGTCTTACTCGCCAATCTCGTGGAGACCGGCAATGTGAAAAACCTCACGATGTCGTTCTTTCACGCTCAACTTGGCAAAGCTTTCCAGCGACAAGGACAATGCTGCGACACGTTCGTTGATCTCCTGCAACGTCGTCTTCGGAAAAACGTGACGTTTCCAAGCCTCCTTCCATGCCTCTTCTTTCTTACCGCGGGCGTTTTTCCACCAGCTGCGCAAGGCCTCACGGTGGCCTTGAAGCGTTCTTTTTCCGCGACAATCATCTAGTTCCGCCAGACATTCTGCGATCTCTTCCGCCGCAAGCCGCCCAGAAATAGCCGACACATGCTGCCCCAGCAACCGTTCGCGCGCTCCATCGGACGACAAGGGGAAACGTCCTTCCAAGGCAGCGGCAACCAGGTCGCCGACCTCCTCTTCGGTTTGCGCCTCGGCACTGACCGCGGCCGGCAGCAGGGGTTCGAACTGCCCTCCGTCCTCAGGGCGATAAGCAATGACGGGAATTCCTGCTATGGCGGCTTCTACAGCGGTCGTGCAGCTATGGTGAAGAATCGCCTCGGCGCCGAGCACCCAGGGAACCGCCTCGCCATCGTGAACAACCCGCACATTAGCCAGTTGAGCCGCAGCCTTTTGCCAAGCGTTGTGCTGCTCTGCCGGGTGGGGACGCATGATGATGGTGAGTTCTGGAAAACGTCGGGAAAGGGCCGGAAGAAGCCTCAAAAAGGCATGAAAGCAACGATGGCGATACAAGGCCAATTCTTCTGAATAATGTTCAGGGCACTTGGTTTTGCCACTTGAGATTTCAACGGGATGGGGGAGGCGCTTCAGCTCATCTACCAGAGTGTTGACAGAACCGAAATTGCTGTTGATGAGGAGGTAACGGCCATGTGTCGCCCGCAATGCTGCGATCCGACTCGCATAGCTTGGCTGCAACTTTTCCCGCAGTAGATCCATGCGAGGATTCCCACAAACCAGAATGGGAGGGGGACGTTCGCCTAATGCCTCCTGCCAGATTTCTGCATTTTTATTACCCCAGGCAAAAAGAGCTCTTGCCAACTGAGCAGTCTCATAGCCGACTCGGCGTTTGACATAAGTATCTGGCCGATAAATCACCAGCGCCTCCTCGTCCAAGGCGACGACAGTATGGCCAAGCTCTCTCAGACGCTGGAAGAAATCGAGGGAACGATGGGTAATATCCTTGGCAAGATAGAGGGACGGCGGATGGAGGTGGAGCTGCCGGTTTATCTCCCAACGACTACCAACAATGACTTCCCATCCATACTGCGCAAGAATGCCCGCAAGAAGAATGCCTGCATCCAGCTCTCTATTCTTTACTTCAATAGGTATGATAATCTGTCTAGTCTGCTCTCTAGGCATTTTTCTTAATTTTGTTATTGGGGATCATCTCGAAAAGATTGCAATCGTGCTCTATAATCTCGTAGCTTTGGTAATTGTCAAGGCCGATTGCCAGCTTATCGAGACGTTGGAGAACATCATTCCGGTTGGTTGGTGGAAACACATGGCGGTGCCAAGCTTGCCTTTCTTCGCTTCGCCGCCGCACCTTCTTGTAGAATTTTCGTCGCCGTCGCTGAGCTTTCCACAGAGCCGCCGCTCGTTCGATGGTACTTGGCCCCCGAGCTGCCGGCGGCAGCTCTGCCAGGTGTTCGGAAATTTGCTCGACGGCAAGCTTACCGTTCAGATCGGCGATGTAGGTCTTTAGGAGCTGCCTGCGACCAGCCAGTTCCTTATCCAGGGACGAGGTAGCTGTAACGTCGAGACAGCGTCTGGCCAGATCCAAGAGCGCTTCTCCGCTTGGAGCCTCCAGGCTGATGCGATTAGGCAGGCGAATTTCATGGGGATGATCCTGATCGATCGTATAGGCCAAGGTGCGGCGTCCTAGAACGGCCGCCTCGATCGCTGTCGTGCAACCATTGTGGATCAGCAGGCGTGATGCCAGAATCCAGGGTAACACGGACCCCTCATGCAGGACCTCAACATTATCGCGTCCATTGAGGAGATCATGCCAGTGCTTCTGGCTCTCATTGGGATGTGGGCGAAGGATGAACTTCTGGCCGGGCATGGCAGCGACCAAGTCCTGCACAGCCTTGCCAAACCGTTTGAAAAGCCAGTTGCGGTGCTCCGAAAGCCGCCGATCATAATAGCGAGGCTTCTTAACCGCACCGGACTGAATCTCGTCCCAAGTCGGCATTTTCTTTTCACCCTGGCGGAAGGGGTTAACATGGCCGAAATTGCTGCTGATCAACACGAAATCGCCATATTTTTCCCTGAGCGCTTCAGCGTCCGATCGATAGAGATGCTGAAAGCGTGGGCTTAGAAGATCGAAGCGCGGATTTCCCGAGGTGATGATAGGTGTGCCGTGGTAACCTGGAAGGCTTTGCCAAAGGGCGGCATTGTCGTCACCACAAGCAAACAGGCAAGACACCTGATCGCAGGTCTCCGGATGAAAACGGCGATGCCTGTAAATTTCCGGCGTGTAGTAGACAAGGGCTTCTTCATCGAGCGCCGCAATACGGTGTCCAAGCGAAGTGAGTTCTCTGTAAAGAGGAGCATTCGGCAACGTCACATCCTTACCGAAATAAATGGCTCCTTTGCTGCTCCCGATATTGGCCTCGACAACATAGCGCTCGCCTAACAATACGCGTATGCCGGCGCGACAAGCTGCAAGCGACAAAAGCAGCTTGGCGTCAAATTCCCGGGCTTTTATCTCGATCGGCAGAAGGAGTTGCTGGCTGTTGGACATAGCTCACTTCGATTGCGACAGGAGGATTGTCATAACGATTTCGGGATTGTAGGCGCCGATGTTTATCATCTTTTGGTCGAATTGCATTCGGTTCTAGGCTATTCGAGCATTACTCCGCGCAATTTCCATTCTGGCGAATACCAGCATTGATAACCTTCCTTTGCGCCCTCCGAAAGTGGAGGTGGTCCATCAATGTGTGGACGGTGCGACTTTGACAAGGAAGAATTTAAAGAGTCAGAAGAATGATGCGGCTGATGCCGAGCCGATCTGCGAAGCCGTCCAGCGACCGACGATGCGATTGGTACCGATCAATATGGTGGATCAGCAGGCAGCACCGATCCTGGATCTGCCCCGGAACGTTGATCGACTGGTGGAGATTCTCGCTGTCCGAGGCAAAGGTTCTCCAGCCCTTGCCAAGCAGATGCTCGGCATTCTGACCGATCAACTCTGCGACGTCGCTGGGCGCGTAAAAGGCGTCGAGTGCCAACTCCTCGTCTGACACAGGTCAAACGAAGCAAGTTGCCAGCCTGCGACGATACCGGGGATCGGTCCGATTATGGCGAGCGGTCTCGCGAAAAGCGTCTTGGATGCAGCACAGTTCGCATCCGGGCGTCAGTTTACAGCGTGGCTTGGGCTTGTTCCTCAGCAAAGATCGAGTGGCGGTAAGGGTGACGGTTACATTCGCCAGCTATTGATCCATGGCGCTCGTTCGGAGGTCAGCTGGCGACGGCGATCGACGGCCGTCAAGGTTGTCAGCTCCCGTCCTGATCGAAAAATCGCCGGACCGGGTACCGAGGCTGCGGTCGCCGTCGCGATGACTGGGTCGATTCCAAGAATGGTCTCTAAACGCCGGCTGACCGGATTGGAACGGAAGTGGCGTTGAACATACTGGCTAGCCTCGGCAATCTCCTTGTCGATAGACGTCACTTGGACGGCGAGAAGGCGAAGGCAGGTCCGAGCTTCCGGAGGTAGACATCCATCTTCTGGGTCGGCGATCACGGCCAGAAGTGTCTTGGCGTTCACCGAGCCTCGTCCGGCGACGATTCCGAATTCCACTATGTGACCGCGGATAGCATTCACCAGCATCGTGCGCTGTCGCATCAGAAGCTCAAGCGTTCGATGAAGCATCAACGCACCCTGTTGCTCTTCGAATTTGATCGCCACAAACCGCATCGAAGGGCGAATTACCGCCTCGCAGATTGCAGCTGCATTTGCAGCATCGTTCTTGTTCCGCTTAACGTACGGTTTGATATATGCGGGCAGCATAAGTCGAACATCATGCCCAAGCCTTTGAAGCTCGCGCGCCCAATGATCGAGGTCGCACAAGTCTCCATGCCTACAAGACATAGTGAAAGATTCCTGAAGAAAGCGATGACCTGACTGTGCCTCAATTGCGGATGGATGACCACTTGTTCGTCAGCATCCACGACATGCACTTGAACCATGCTCTTCGCGATATCGATACCAATCGTCGTAACATTCATCTCAGACGGTTCCCTCTCGTGGCTACAAAACACAAGCCACCCTATGGCACGTCAAAGCTGGTGGGGCCCCGTCCACAGCATCATTAGAATGACATGCTCCCCCTTCGGCACCATCATGGGCAGGCTTACTCCTGAAACCGGAGAGAACGGTGTCACCAACAGAGATTCAATTTAGGAGAACCTGCCAAAAGGCACGCAATAAGAGAACAACACCAAATCCGTCATTCCAGACTGCCGTTCAGCTTCGGATTGGACAAATTGTTGCGCAAGTCTGTGAACATCGGCTTGAGTAGCGGTTTCAACAGCATGGCACCCTCAAGGCTTAGATGGTCATCGTCCTTATAGACTGCGCGCCCATCGATCCAGGTCGGGCATCGCGCCGCATCGCATAAGGTATTGACCGGGCGAACAACGGCTACCCCGTCCATGTCGCCTAGAGCAGTGAGCTGCCTGTCGATGAAAAGCTGACGCTCTCGGATCTGATCGCGTGGCGTCGAGCATCGATGAAGGACAGTTCGACTGCGGATCAGGCAATCAACCGGATCGAACTCGTGGGTCGGCACTTCTGCCACAATAGCAACGTGCCTGGTGCCATCGGCCAGTTCCTGCACCGATGGAGCGAAATACCGGTCAAAGATCTGATTGGCGGTCTCTCGAGACCCGGCAACCTCATGCTGATCGGCGATATATCGGGTGCCGCTCTCATTGGTGTCGAGCTCGAAACGGGTGAAACCCTCGGTATAGAGGCTCCAACGCGCCGCTACGATGATCAGACGAACCGTACTTTTGTCCAGGATATCCGCCAGCGCGGCATTACCCTTTGCACATCGAGCCACCTGCTTTTCACGAGTTACCCCAAAGATCGGCGGACACGGGGTGCCCCAATAGATGCCGGAAACGCCGCTGTCGCGAGCAATACTGTCGATCAGCGGTAACAAGGCCTGTGCATGGCTGTCACCCCAAAGCACGAAATCGACACGGCCGGTCGAGGATGTGGCCCCAAGTGGACAGGGCTCCATTATCAGACCGGCGCAGCCATATAAATCAGCGGGCCAGGTTCGTGCATCAAGGATGGCGTTGATATCGACGCTGAACCTCGACCTGATACCATCCGCCGACCAGATGATAGCGCTACCGCAAATTAAAGTCGCCAGACCGATCAAAGCCGCAGCGGTCATTGTCCTGCCAGTCCTGAACAGTGCACGGCGGCGGATTGGCGTTTCGATGTAGGCATAGGAGAGCCAGGCAGCCAGAAAGCTCAACCCAACGGCCGCGGCGGTCTGAAGTCCGTCAAGATTTGGGTAGAAAATCGTTTTAGCAAAGACGAGTGTTGGCCAGTGCCAGAGATAGAGCGAATAGGACAGGGCTCCGACCCAAACAAGCTGTGGGCAAGCCAGCAACACCCCCACACCGGTCGCACCGTGTCGGTTAGCCCATATAATCGCTGCAGCGCCCGTGGTGGGAATCATCGCCGCTGCGCCAGGAAACGGCGTCGTTTCGCTGAACCCAACGACACTGAACACAATGGCGCTCAGGCCCAAACCCCCAAGCCATTTATCGAACGTAGTTGGTTGTGCATTGGAGTCGGCGGTCTGCTGTGCCAGCAAAGCCAGGAGGGACCCCGCGAGAAGTTCCCAGGCCCTGCT
The DNA here is from genome assembly GCA_965204405.1 of Geminicoccaceae bacterium. GTDB lineage: Bacteria > Pseudomonadota > Alphaproteobacteria > Geminicoccales > Geminicoccaceae > JANQPX01. The sequence continues at coordinate 317,891 of CBDBEN010000003.1, read as the reverse complement.
GTGAATGCTGTAGAATGCTGCCTCCGGGTGGTCGAATGCACCAAATATACTGAACCCGAGAGAGAGAAGAGCCGCACCGAAAATCACGCGAAATCTTGAATGCTTTAAGTGGCGCGACAGAAGAACAAGGATGAGCGGGAACAGAAGGTAATATTGCTCTTCGATGGCAAGCGACCAGGTATGCAGCAAAGGCTGGGCATCGGCCGGGGCAGCAAAATACCCTGTCTCACTCCAAAAAAAGAGGTTCGATGCGAACACTGCTTGGGCCAGAGTTGATTGAGCCAGCTTCACGAAGTCGTCTGGAAAGGCCAGGGTCCACCCGACGGCCAAGCAAACCGCCATGACAACGATCAGAGCCGGTAAAATCCGCCGCGCGCGGCGGATCCAAAAATTAGAAAACCGGAATGTTCCAGCGTCGATATCTTGGACCAACAGGCTGGTGATAAGAAATCCCGAAATAACAAAAAAAACATCAACACCGACATAACCACCGGTGAAACCCGGCATCCCACTATGGAAAAATATGACGGGCAGTATAGCAACGGCTCGTAGCCCGTCGATATCGGGTCGGTACTTCAGGGCGTATGGTTTTTTCTTGTTGGTCAAACTGACCTGCCGAGTTTGTTTGGCTTAGGCCTTATGCGATATTCGGCCTGATTGATGCAGTGCTTGAAACTGAGACAGGAGCCTAGTGTTCACGTCTGGGTTCGGCAAGATGCCGTTTGGTGCACTAAAGCGGATTTTATGGCATAGAAGGCTCCGATTTTTCCTCCCGCCCTCGGAGACCGCCTGTTCATGCCGCACAAATTCTACGAGAGAGTACCGATATGTGTTGGGCACTTCACTTAATGCCAGCAGCACAGCGGACAAGAGCCGAGCTGATCCCGTTAGCTCATCTGCTGTATCGGCGCCACAGAAGCTACCAATTTTGTGCAGCGCTTGATGAAGTGCCCCACAGAAATTGGTGCTCTCGATGGAAAGGGGTCAAATGCGCCGCGGTGCACAACAATACAATTCTCTCAACTTATGCGAGATTGTTGCGACTGTAATATTGCTTTAGGGTGAGGCTGGAGGTTCTAGATCGAGCGGTACTCGAGCAACAGGGTTCGTGGATGCCATTGTGCTCGGCAAACACCAGCCTCTAATCCATTCACGAGCCATTTGTTGTTAGATAGGTTTTCTTAAGCTCCCCTATCGGTCAATTCATTGGCAGTGCTGTGCACCGAGGCACATTTGACCCTGCATTATACCAGCTGCAGGCTCTCCGAAGCCTTGGCCTTGACCCCGGAGCGGGTCGACCTCGCCGAAGACAGGATCATTCTAAACAGCCTCAAGAAGCGGCGTGATGATGTCTACCGGTCCGTGCCTGTCCCAAGCGAGTATCTGACCCGCCTCGATCTGACCTTTGAGCTCAGGCAGGCACAAAAGCGTCGAAAGGCGAAAGCCGAACGCTTGTGGAGCTGGAACCGGGTGCGCGGCTGGCGGATCACCAAAGGCATCATGGAAGCGGCCGATATTGCCGATGGACCCCATCGCACACCCAATTGCGGCCGGCCTCATGGAGAGACCATTCATCATCTCGGTGATGGCCGGTGGTTCGATCATGAGGGCGAGCTTTGGCGGAATGATCGAGGTGAGGCCATCGATTGGCCAAGCTATGGCGACTATGCGGCGCTGAAGAAAATGCGGGTGGTGCTGGCGGCGGTCCATGTTGATCACGACCCCACCAACAATCGGCTCGGCAATCTGAAGGCGCTTTGTCAGCGCTGCCATCTTCGCCATGATCGGCTGGAGCATCGTCGACGGGCGCGGATCACCGTCCTGAAACGGCGTGACCTTGGTGATCTTTTCGACGGACCTTACCCAACCTGATCAGACTTCAGACCAACGCATCGCCTCAGGCTATCAACATCTCACCTTCTAGTCTTTGGAGGTAGGTCCTGCGGCGGGTTCGATCAGACGCAGATGGCTTTCCCTTGCCACCAGCATTGGATCCTCAATCTGCTGTTCATAGCCAATAGCCTGCGAAGCCATCGTGATCGGGTTCATGCCCTGCTTGGTGATCGGCATCAAGAAAGCAGCGCCCCAGAGCACTGTGCCAATGATAAAGCTGGCGGCCAAATATCCAAAGAATTTGGTCCGTCGTGCAGACTGTCCACGATCGTGCATGATCTCTGGGTGATGATAGCTCGTATCTTGCATGTGACGTTCCGACATTTCTTTCAAGGCGGGTGGAGAAAGCTTAGCATTGATGCTTGAATGACTCGTAAAAAGTGTGCGTGGTCACGCTGTTCGGTCTTAACGGTTTGTTGACCAAGCCGCTTGAACCTCGCCTTCTTTAAAAGCTTGGCATGCGAGTGATTGGATCTTTTGAGATCGTCTCGAGAGAGGGGGCTCGTCTCAGCCTTAGGTGGCCGCGTTCCCAAGAACAATCATGTTTGGTTGAACGAGTGGGAATGCAGGCGATTGGAGTCTAGAGCGCTTTCCTACTGCGTAGAATCGATGCCTGTGATTCGACAAATCCGGTTGAGACAGTGGACTTGGAGCGATGCCGGCGCCCTTGTCGTTGGATTGTGCGAGCGGCTTGTTGAGGTCGTCGAGAATGGCAGTTCGGTCAGACAGGCGGCGCGTCGGTTTTCGATGAGCCTGTCTGCGACGATCAACCTAATGCAGCGGTTTGAAGGGGACAGGTCAAGCAGTGTGGAGCCGGAGCCATCTGGACGCGTCTGGGAACCTGACGATCGGGATTGATTTTGGTAGTTTTCCTCCACGGATTTTGTTGGGAGGGAATTTTGCCGAAGCAGCCTGGATTTTGGAGTGTCTGGGATCATCTTGATGAGCATTCTGCACAGGCGATTCGCTGGAGAAGCTTTTGGATTGTCGATTTCGAACTCTTCCGGTCTGTCCTGGGTGCGATTTTGCGGGCTGACGATCGTCGATCCGGTGCCGGATGCGAGCACGCTTTGGGATTTTCGCGAAACCTTGATCGGCAAAGGTGCTTTGGCGCTTTTGTTCGAGCGCTTGGACCAGGCGATCAAGGATGCCGGCTATTTGCGGATGACGGGGCTCGATTACGAGAAGGTCTGATCGATCGCACCAACACGGCGTCATCGGTTTGGGCCGATACGGCCTATCGATCAAAGGCGAATGAAGATTTTCTCGCCGACGTCGGCAAAACCAGTCAGATCCATCGACGAAAGCCGGAAGGCAAGCCGATGCCGAAGCGCACCGCCAGGGCCAACTCGAAGAGGTCCAAGGTTCGAGCGCGGGTCGAGCCTGTCTTCGCTCACCAAAAGGACCGAATGAATCGCGCCGTCCGCAGCATCGGCCGCCAAGGCGACGATCATCATGGCCAGGCATCTGGGCGACAAGCCGCTAAAAACGGCCAGTGTCCGGCTATCAGCCCGAAAATCAGCGCTTCAAACCGATCACGTACCCCGCAAAGCAAGGGGAAGCGGTGGGCGCCGGGTGCGCCAATCAGCCTTCACAAGCATGGTTGGTATCACACTCCGGGTTTGACGAATCTATTGAGATTGTGATGCTGACATTCCCTAAAAGGCAATTCAAGCTGCAAATCGGAATGTTTTCCTCTTGTCGGTTCTTGGCAGATTTTGTTGATTTAGTCGGTTATTGACTGCGCCAGTCCGAAGTGATTCGTTCTTCTCAGCAGAGCGTTTGGGAGAACGGAACGATGATGGGCAGGCAGGCGTCACCGGCGCGTCTCTTTTACGATTTTAGCCTCGATGAGCATGTCCCTGCAGATCACCTTCTTCGCCAGATCGATGTTTTCGTCGATCTCGAGAGCATCAGGCAGGATTTGAAGCCTTATTATAGCTCGATCGGTCGGCCTTCGATCGATCCTGAGCTGATGATCCGGATGCTGATCATCGGCTATTGTCTCGGTATCCGCTCCGAGCGGCGCCTATGCGAGGAGGTTCATCTGAACCTCGCTTATCGATGGTTTGCAGGCCTCGGTCTGGATGGCAAGGTGCCGGATCATTCGACGTTTTCGCGTAATCGTCATGGCCGTTTTCGAGAGAGTGATCTTCTTCGACGCGTGTTCGAGAAGATGGTGCAGTGCTGCATCGACGAAGGGCTTGTCGGCGGCGAAGGGTTCGCCGTCGATGCCAGCCTGATCCAGGCTGATGCCAACAAGCAACGTTCTATCCCAGGCAAGGAGTGGGATCCTGCCGACCTTCCACCGGATGCGCTGCAGGCGGTGAAAGACTATCTCTCGACACTCGATGATGCCGCCTTTGGTGCGGCGAGCGAGGTCGTGCCGAAGTTCGTCTCGCCATCAGACCCTGGCGCTCAGTGGACTGGGGCTCATCGTGGTCCTGCATTCTTCGCTTACGCCACCAACTATCTAATCGACACCGACAACGCCATCATCGTCGATGTCGAAGCGACACGGACGATCCGCCAGGCCGAGGTCGGCGCAGCCCGCACCATGATCGAACGGGTGAACGATCGCTTCGATCTCTACCCAGAACGTCTTGCCGGCGACAGCGCTTACGGTGCTGCGGAGATGGTTGGCTGGTTGGTGGAAGAGCGAGGGATCGAGCCGCATGTCGCGATCATCGACAAGTCCGAGCGCAAGGATGGAACCTTCTCGCGCAGCGACTTTTTCTATGATCAGGAGGACGACGTTTACATCTGTCCTGACAACAAGGTGCTGACCACCACAGGAACGCTGGTGAACGACGGTGCCACCATGCTGTACCGTGCGAGCAATGCGGATTGTTCGGCCTGCCCGTTGAAAGCTGAATGCTGCCCGAAAGCGCCCGCTCGCAAAATCCCTCGCTCCGTTCATGAACGTGCAAAAGACATGGCGCGAGCGATCGCCGAGACTGATGCCGGCGAAGCCTCAAGAAAGGATCGCAAGAAGGTCGAGATGCTGTTCGCCCATTTGAAACGCATTCTCAAGCTCGGCCGGCTTCGGCTACGCGGACCGTGCGGTGCCAGCGATGAATTTCTCCTCGCCGCCACCGCTCAGAACCTCCGAAAACTCGCCAAGCTCAGACCGAAACTCGAACCAACCGCAGCTTTGGCATAACAACAAAGGAGATTTGAGCGATTATGGATGCGAAGACGTAAAAAAACTGGGTGGAAGCCCGGCGCCAAGCCCATGACTTCGCCTCACGTCGAGCGACGCCTGCTCAAAAACAAACGACTAAATCAACAAAATCGGCACACATGAGTATCAAGCCTTCGGGCAAGAAAGCGCCAGAAAGCAGGCACAACGGGCGGGGTTCGGCCATCGCTGGCGGATATCGGGGCATTGCTCGAATGCGGTGAGGGAGCGCTTATCCAACATTCTGACCCAGAATGGCCGGAAGCCATTGGGTTCAAGGTAGGCTGCCCAAGTGGTCGATGGAAATTTTCCTAGATCATTTCACTTCAGCAGCGGACCTGATGTTCTTTCGTCGGTAACCAAACTGAAATCTCTATAGCTTAGCTTAAGCCCATCTTCATCTAATTCGCTTAAACAGGTCTGCAAAGACGTATGCATTACCAATAGGGTGGATTTAGCGGCCAAGGAAGGATTGATATGGCGGGTAGTTTTTTCTCTTCGATGATCTGGCGGATCCGCATCATACGCCGCGTGGCTCTGCTCCCGGTGATTGCATTCTTGTTCCTGATTCTGCCGGTCTCCACGGCCAAGGCGGCAACGCCATCTGAGGCTTATCGCGCCGTCATCGAGGTCATCGCTGAGGTTCGCCTGCTGCACGACGCTAATTATTCCAGTGCCGAAGATGGCGTCGCATCCATTCGACCGGAGAGCCGCCGGCCGCGGCATGTTCTTCAGATGGCGCGGACGGTTCTGGCGAAAGCCAATATGCTTGCAACAATCAACGGCGGAGGAACGGCTCCGGTCCCGCCCATGCCTACCCGGGAAGTGACGCCCGGAGACGTGATCGAGGCCGTGAACAAGGTTTCTCAGGTGATCGCTGGCCTCAAGTCTATCTATGGCGTGCGAGGCGGTCCCGGTTCGACACCCGCCCCAGGCAAAAAAAACCCAAATGACGTCTATGCCGCCCTCCATCGGCTGTCATCGATGATCGATGGGCTAGGTATTCCAGCGACCGTACCAAACGATGTCTATCAGATCGCTGATACCATCGTTTTCGAATTGGAGTCGATGGCCAAACGCTATGGCATCTCGTCCAAGCCCGTCATGACCAAGAGCGCCGGAAAAAACCCTAATGACGTCTATGCGCATGCTTTCAAGCTCGCCTCTGCCATGAGGCGGCTCGTTCAATCCCGCCCAAATCTTGCACCGGCAGGTGGCCTGACCGTTCCCTTTAAGGATACCGGCAAAATCAAGCCGGAACAGGTGCGCTATGCGCTCAACGATCTTCTTGCGGAGATCGCGAGCATGAAGATTGCCACGGGAGACCTTGAAGAGGTTCGTCTTGCACCTATCCCGTCCGGCACCACGCCTTCCAATGTCTATGACCGCTTGACCGAGGCGCTGAGCCTTGTCGAAAGGATGGCGGACAATGCCTAAGTCACCCTTACCACGCAAAAACGGATCCGGCGGCACCACCTGGCTTTCCGGCATCGGGACCAAGCTCGTCCTGCTCGTTGTGATGCCGGCAATATTGCTGGGTGTATTGGCCATTGGTGCCCAGCAATATGCCATTGGCATCGGTGACCAAGCGGTCTCGAATGTCGTTGGCAATTACGAGAACAGCATCGAGATTTCGGCGGCGACAGCAGCAATCCAATCCAATGTAAATGGTTTCGAAGAAGCGCTCGTCGAGTTTATCGAAGCCCATCAAGGTACTCTTCTAAAGAGCAAGAAGGCTTCCAGCAGGGAAGGCCTGGCCAAACTCAAGAGTTTGGCGCGAGAATTACCGTCGCTGGTTGACCGCGAGTTGACAAAGGTAAGCGAAACTTTTCATCGACCGGCTATGTCGAGCGCCAATGAAGCGGATATCCTTTCCGAGTTCGATAAGCGCTACCGCTTCATCGTCCGCAATGCCGGCAATCTGCCGCGTCTCCTTGAGATTTTCAGTGAATCGCATGAACGGACGGTGTCTTTGCTTGATCAAGGGGCATTCGATCGAGCACGAGCGAACTATATCTTCGAAGAGAGTGCCCGTTCCAGAGCCTTGCAGACATCTGCCGCGAGGACTACCGAGGTACTCGAAGCCCTTGTCGCTGACGCTGCGGACCGAATGGTCTCCAATATGCAGGCGGCCGTCGACACAGCGGAAGAGACGGCTCAGCAAGCCGCAAGCCGAACCATCTGGCTCATTTCGATCGGCGTCTTGCTCATTGCTTGCCTGGGGATACTGACGATCGTCATGATCGTCATCCGTCCGCTTGGTGCGGCAACGGCTTCCATGTGCAAGCTGGCCGATGGCAATCTGGATATCGAGATCTCCGGTGAAGGGCGTCGGGACGAACTTGGCGATATGGCCATGGCGCTGCGCCATTTCAAACAGAACGCCACGGCCGCGAGAGACCTTCAAGCGGAGAAGGAAGCTCAGGCCTGTGCTGAGATGGAGGAAGTTGAGGCGAGGCGCAAGAGCCATGACATGTTCGGAGCCGAGATCGTTGCCCTTGTGGAGAAAGTGACGGACGGCGATCTCACCCAGCGACTGTCCATCGACGGCAAGTCAGGGATCCTTGCGGATGTTTGCGTCAACATCAACAAGCTGGTTGACGGCCTGGACGCTGTTTTCAGCGACGTCTGCAACAAGATGCGGGCTCTCGCTGATGGTGATCTTGGTCAGCGTGTCGAGGCTGACTATCGCGGTGCATTCGGCGACCTCCGGGACAATGTCAATCGAACGGCCGGCCAGCTGGCGGATATCGTAGCGCAGATCCGAGCAGTGACGGGTGAGGTCGAGAATGCCGTGGCCGAGATCAGCAGCGGGACAAGCGATCTCTCCGAGCGCACGGAGCAAGCAGCCTCCAACCTCGAGGAGACGGCGGCATCGACCGAGCAAATGGCGGCCACCGTCCGGCAGAATGCCGATAACGCCAAGAACGCCGACCAGCTCGCCGATGCCGCCAACCAGACCGCCAGCAGGGGGGGCGAGATCGTCGAACGGGCAGTGACGGCGATGAGTGGCATCGAGGGCTCAGCCCAGAAGATCACCGACATCATCGGCGTAATCGACGAGATTGCATTCCAGACCAATCTTTTGGCCCTCAATGCCAGCGTCGAGGCGGCGCGTGCAGGCGAAGCCGGCAAGGGCTTTGCCGTGGTTGCTCAGGAGGTTCGCCAACTTGCCCAACGCTCGGCCCAAGCGGCCGACGACATCAAGAGCCTGATCCAAGACAGCAACGGCCAGGTTAAGGATGGCGTGGAGTTGGTCAATCAGGCGGGCGAGGCCCTCGGCGAGATCGTGGGCTCGATCGGCAAGGTGACCGGAATTGTGCGCGAAATCTCCAGCGCTTCCCAGGAGCAGGCGTCAGGTATCCAGGAGATCAACTGTTCTGTGACCAACATGGATGAGATGACCCAGCAGAACTCGGCTCTGGTGGAGGAGAGCTCAGCAGCAGCACGTGCCTTAAGTGACCAGGCGGGCAAGCTTACCGAGCTGATGACCTTCTTCAAGCTCGACGGCTCGGCCACCCCGTATCACCGCCCGCCGGCATCATCGCCACGCCCAAGAGTATCCAAACCTGCTCGCACCACGCCGAAGGCCAAGCCCAAGCAGCCGGTGATGCGCCCGGATGCCCTGGCGGATGCCGGCGACGATGGCTGGAGCGAGTTCTAGAGCACTTCCGCGACAGATTGAATCATCTCTGTCTATCAAGATGTTACGTTCAGGCCTGATGTGTTTCTCTTCCAGCAAACAGAGTTGGGAGGGATCATGCCGCGAGCTTACTCGTTAGATTTACGCGAACGCCTGATCGAGGCTGTCGAAGCCGGCAGTTCGGCACGCGCCGCAGCTCGTCATCTTCAGGTGAGTGCATCGACGGCGGTCAAATGGGTGCAGCGCAAGCGCGAGACCGGCAGCGTCAATGCCAAGCCGATGCATGGTCATCCGCCGGCCAAGCTTTTGCCGCACAAAGATCGTCTTCTGCGGCTGGTGGCCGATGAACCGGATCTGACGCTCAAGCAGATTGGCGAACGCTTGGCGGCAGACGGCATCCATGTCAGCAAGAGCTGCCTTCACACCTTTTTGTGGCGCAACCGCATCCGTTTAAAAAAAGACCGCGCACGCCGCGGAACAGAATCGTCCGGACGTCAGGAGACGGCGTGAGGCCTGGCGGCGCGTTCAGCCTTGGATCGACCCGGATCGGCTGGTGTTCCTCGATGAAACTGGCTTCACCACGAAGATGACGAGGCTCTATGGTCGCTGTCCGATCGGCGAACGTCTGGTCAGCCCGGTTCCCCACGGCCACTGGAAAACGCTGACTTTCATTGCCGCCCTTCGGGTCGATGGCATCGACGCGCCCTGGATAATCGATGGTCCCATGGATGGTGTCGCGTTCCTCACCTATCTCCGTCATTGCCTGGCGCCGACGCTCAAGCACGGCGACATCGTGGTCATGGACAATCTGCCCGCCCACAAAGTCGCCGGCGTTCGTGACATTCTCCAAAAAGCCGGCGCCCAACTCTGCTACCTGCCACCCTACTCTCCGGACCTGAACCCGATCGAAAACGCGTTTGCCAAACTCAAAACCCTGATACGAAGCGCCGCCGCGCGCACCATCGACGGTTTGCAACAACAGATCGGCAAAACGCTCGACACCTTCTCCAAAACCGAGTGTGCAAACTACTTCAGGCATGCTGGATATGCGTAAACCTGACCAGGAAATGCTCTAGAGCATTTTTAGATCAAACGGAACCAGCCCGCTCCCCCTCCCAACCACCCGTTATGATCGGGATCCTGCGGGTGGTTGGGAGGGGGAGCGGGCTGGTGGTGACCTCGTAAGATCGAAAAATGCCCTAACCGCCATTCAAGCTCACTGACTAGGCGATCGCCGTAAACTGGCGATTTGATGAAGAGCCAGACACCAGCGCCCTACAATGCCGCAGACGGGCTGCCTTGATTGGTAGAGTTCATCATTTCCTCTTACATACGCTGGAACGTCTAAAATTTTGCCAAAAATGGTGAAGACAGCAGCTTATCTCTAACAGTCCCAATACACATGGCGTTCCAATTCGGCAAAAAGCGCTAAGGATCGTCATCTCTCCCTCATGGCTTCATCCTGATAGGTTAGAAACGGTGAGAGGAAGAACTCGATGAGGCGTCTTTGTCCTGTTTTGACTTCGACGCCGACGGCCATGCCTGGGGTGAGGTTGACGTGGCGGTTGTCGACCAGGATGTCGGTTCGGGTCATGGAGGCTTTGAGCGGGTAGACCAGGCCCAGCTGCTCGTCGGTCACGGCATCGGCGGAGACTTGGGTAACTTCACCGTCGATCAATCCGTAGCGGGTGAAGGGGAAGGCTTCGACCTTGATCTCGGCGGGCTGGCCTTCTTCGATGAAGCCGATGTCCTTGTTGAGCGCCATGGCCTCGATCTCCAGGGGTGCGTCTCTCGGCACGATGATCATCAAGGGTTCGGCCGGGGTGACCACGCCGCCGATGGTATGCACCTGGAGCTGCTGGACGATGCCGTCCACGGGCGCCTTCAGGGATTGGCGCCGTTCCCATTGCTCCGCTTTTTGCAAAGCGAGATGGCTGAGGTCGGCCTGGGTTCGGGCTGCGGCGAGGTCGGCGAGGAGCTGCTGGCGGTGGCTGGCCTCGGCGTCCTGGCGTTCTCGGGAGAGGCTCTCGATCGCGGCGGCCGCCTCGCGCAAGCGATGGCGGGAGGCCTCCAGCTGCTCCTTCGACTCGATCAGCTCCTGACGGACTTCCAGCCAGCGCCAGCGCTCGGTCATGCCGTCCTCGAGAAGACCGGCAAGGCCGGCCTCTCTCTTGGCCAGGAGCGGAATGACCTGCTCGAACCGCCTGATATCCGCATAGATCGCCCTTTGCCCGGCCAGCTGCTGCTCGATTTTCTTGTCATAAGCCAGAAGTCTCGCCCGGCTGGCGGTCAGATCTTCGCGCAGGCGCAAGCGCTGGGTCAGGATCAGGGGCAAAAGGGTCCGATCATCGGGATCCAGCCAGGCATCCTCCGCCATGGCCTGATCGAACAGCGCATCGGCCGAAGCTTCCCGACCGCCGGCTGTCGTCAAAGCCTCGAGCGTTGCCTGGAGCCGGCAGGTCTCCAATGACGCCTCGGTCAGCTCGCGCTCGACCTGGCCCTTGTCCGCCTGCTGCTCGGTCGGATCGAAGGTCAGGAGAAGATCGCCAGCCGCGACCGCCTGACCCTCCTCGACATGGATCGAGGCCACCACCGCACTCTCCAAGGGCTGGATGGTCTTCACCTTGCCGCCCGGGATAATCCGCCCTTGCGCCACCGCCACCGTATCCACATGGCCGAAATACGCCCAGACCAAGGCACCCACCACCACCGCCATCAAGGTCAGCGCCACACCGCGGCCAACCGGTGAGGCCGGTGTCTCCACCACCTCCACCGCCGCCGGCAGGAACGCCAACTCCTGACGCCTGAGATCCCGCTTCGGGCGTTGCCTGTCCTCGATCCAGGCCGAGCGCGTGACCTGCCAGACCCGGCGCAATCCTGTGAACATCAGACCGGCCCCAGCTGGCGCTGATGGAGCTTGGCGTAACGGCCGTCCTTCGCCAAAAGCTCCTCATGACTGCCGTCTTCCACGATCCAGCCCTCCTCCACCGTGATGATCCGGTCCGCCGCCCGCACCGTGGATAGGCGGTGCGCGATCACCAGCACGGTCCGCCCTTCGGAGATCGCCCGCATGTTCTCCTGGATGATATGCTCGCTCTCGTAATCCAAAGCCGAGGTCGCCTCGTCGAAGATCAGGATCCGCGGATCGGTGATCAGAGCTCGCGCGATCGCGATCCGCTGGCGCTGCCCGCCGGAGAGGGTCGAGCCACGCTCCCCCAGCACCGTATCGTATCCTTCTGCCAGTTCGAGAATAAACTCATGGGCGCCGGCGAGGGTTGCCGCCTCGATCACCTTGGCCATGGGCAGGGCCGGGCTGCCGAGGGCGATATTGTCCCGGACGGATGAGTTGAACAGCACGTTCTCCTGCAGCACCACCCCCACCTGACGGCGCAGCCAGGCGGGATCGATCATCGCCACATCGATCCCGTCCACCAGCACCCGGCCCCGCGCCGGCACGTGGAGACGCTGCACCAGCTTGGCGAGCGTGCTCTTGCCCGAGCCCGAGCGCCCGACGATGCCGACGAACTGGCCGGCCGGGATCTCCAGATCCACGTCCTTCAGCACCTCCGGCGCATCCGGGCGGTAGCGAAAGCTCACATGGTCGAAGCGCACCTGCCCCTCGATCCGAGGCGGGGTCTGGCGGTTGGGGTTGTGGGTGGCTTCGGCGGGGGTGTTCAGGACATCGCCAAGCCTGGCGATCGAGATGCGGAACTCCTGAAAATCCTGCCAGAGCTGCGCCATCCTGAGGATCGGCTGGCTCACCTGGCCCGCCAGCATGTTGAACGCCACCAGCTGGCCCACGGTCATGTCGCCGCCGATCACCCGATGCGCGCCGAACCAGAGGATCAGCGCCACCACCACCTTGTTGATCAGCTGCACCGACTGGCTGCCCACCGTGCCCAGCTTCACCACCTTGAACGAGGCCTGCACATAGGCCGCCAGGATCTCCTCCCAGCGCCGCCGCATCTGCGGTTCAACCGCCATCGCCTTCAGCGTCTCGACGCCGGAGATCGACTCCACCAGGAAGGACTGCTGCACCGCCCCCCGCTGAAAGCGCTCCTCCACCCGCCGGCGCAAGGGGCCGGTGACCGCGATCGACACCGCCACATAGAACGGGATCGAGCCCAGCACGATCAAGGTGAGCGTCGGGCTGATATGGTACATCACAGCGAAGAAGACGAAGGTGAAGAGCAGATCCAGGACGAGCGTCATGGCGGAGCCGGTCAGGAACTCCCGGATGTTCTCCAACTCCCTGACGCGCGCCACCGTCTGGCCCACCTGGCGGGCCTGGAAATAGGCGATCGGCAGGCCGAGCAGATGCTTGAACAGCTGGCTGCTGAGCTCGACATCCACCCGAAAGGCGGTGTGCGAGAAGATGTAGGTGCGAAGTCCCTGGAGGATGACGTCGAAGAGGGTGATCGCGATCAGCCCGATCACCAGGACATCGAGCGTGGTCAGTCCCCGATGCACCAGCACCTTGTCGATCACCACCTGGAAGAACAAAGGCGTCACCAGCCCGAACAGCTGCAGAAAGAACGAGGCCAGCAGCACCTCGCCGAACAATTTTCTGTACTTGACGATCGCCGGGATGAACCATGTGAAATCGAACCGCCGATCGGCGCCGGCAAGCTGCGCGCGTCTAGTTAGAAAAATCGTCTCGCCGGCCCAGATCTCCGTCAGCCGGTCGAGATCCAGGGTCTCCGGCTGCTCGCCCGGCCGCTGGATCAGGACCTGGCCGTCGCCCGCCTTGCCGAGGATGAAATAGGACCCGTCCCGGTCCCGGGCGATCGCCGGCAGTGGGGTCTTCGCCAGATGCTTCGGCTTCAGCCAGCTCACCCGCCCCTTCAGGCCGAGGCGCTTGGCGGCGCGGACCAGCTCGATACTGCCGAGACCAGCTGTACCCGCCGCCCCGAACTGATGCATCAGCTGCGCCGGATCCGCGGGCAGCTGCAAAAAGCGCAGCATCATCACCAGGCATAAAAGACCGCTATCCAGCGACGAAACGGCCTCGTCCTCGGCAGCAGCACCCGCCTCATCCGCCGTCACATCCGTCATGCTGCTGCCCACTCAGAACAAACAAGCGGTAAAGGCACACCTTCCTGGCGCGAGTAGTGACGCTTCGGAAAGCCTCCAAACATAAAAACCAACCTCTGTATCACCATTGCTGGCATGGTTTTCTCACAACGCTAGCAGATAGTTGCCACCGGTGATGCGAAACCCCATCCTCTGCAAGAAAAGATGGGTTCGATCTTTCTTATGGTTGGTTGTCACGTGCACGGAAAGTGCGCTTGCCTGGTGATGCACGGCCCAGCGCCGGAAGCCTCGAAGCAGTTTTACCGCTGCGAGTGAACCACGACCTTCTGGAGCAACATAGAGCAGCGTCACACTCGCTCCTTTGGCACTGACGAAGGTGTATTCGCTCAACATACCGGTGAGTACCCCGATCGGTGCACCGTCTCTTTCAGCAAGAAGCTCGCAGCTAAGAACGGCCTCTTGCGAGATCCGCTGCGCAACTTGTCGGCGCACTCGATCTTCAGCGAAATCGAACCGACTAAAGAGGCTTTCCCCAATCGCTTGCCGCACCAGATCGACGATGGTCTCAATATCGCGATCGTCCTCAGCCTGACGGATGCGAATATGGAGGTCTTGTCCGGTTTCCGTGGATAGCGAGGAAGATGGCATATTCACAATACTCCATCCTTATCCGGCTTGCTGCGCAATTGGCGGTGCTGGATAGGGGGGAGCGAACTGAATACGCCAGAGGGTGCGAGATCCTTGAAAGGCTGGGCGCCGATGCATCAGGCGTAGATTATCATAAATCAATACATCGTTTGGCTGCCAACAATGCGGCCTCGTGAATTGCTCACAATGGGTAATCAACGCTGCAATGTCAGCTTCGCCATCCGTAATATCCTGTAAGGTGCCAGGACTGAAATACAGCACAGGCTGGCCACTTGCCGGATGATCGAAGACGAAAGGCCGAGAGGCACGAGCACGGTTCAGGACCCGTAGCTGGCGCGGCGTAAAACAGGTCGACTGGAGGTTCTCTGGCGGAAAATAATGGCCGACGATGCTACGCAGACGTTCCATTTCTTCGCCAGATAGCGCTGCACAAGCGGTTGCCATGTCGACAAAATAGGTTGGGGCGATTTCCGCGTTCCTGTGATTGTAAAGGATCGTACCGACAAAGTTGCCGGCACCATAGCTCCAGTCGTTGTGCCAAGGGACCTCATCTCGCGCGAATAGGGCTTCTTCGCTGATGATCTGGACGGCTTTGTGCTCGGCCGTATGGCGCTCCGTGAACAACAGATCGCCGAAAGCTTCCGCTAGGCTGATTAGGTCTTCCGGCAACGCTGGTGTCGCTCTAGCGAGATGAACGAAACCTGTCTCCAGGAATTGGGTCTTGATGGTCTCAAGATCGGGATCAGTAGCCGAATTCATTGGCTTTAACATCCTCGAAAAAGGGAGCGATTCGGAAATCCTCGGTCAAGCGACCACGATGACGATTCCCTGGATCAGGCACACCACCATCGTCAATCGACCAATCGATCACGCGAATGAAGATCCGACCCAGAGGCGTTTGAACCGGCAGCAAGGTGGAATTTGTTGGTCCGTCATCCTTGAGGCGGATATAGTTCAGGCCTGATGCAATCGATTTGGACGGCGCATGGCCTGGTTCGATATCGGCTGATTCCTTGGCAAGCGCCGTCAACTCTGAAAGTGTATAGCTGCGGCCTTCCATGTAACGACCGATCTTACCGATAGACTTTATCCTCAGAACCGGTGAGATCCTGGACCAGGGCAGCGACGTACGGAAATCAATGCCGGCCTTTTGCGCGCAGGCAACAACGACTTCGATCTGACGACGAATCGTTTGCTCGTTGATCCCCTTGGCAATGATGCTGCCTGTGTCGGTCATGAAACCGCAGCGAAAGGCATTGATCAGAGCGCGGGTCTTCAAGGTGGCATATTTGCCATTGTCCAGGACCCGGTAGACAGTATCGTCGTCAGCGCCATTCATCGATATCAGGACATACCGTAAGCCGGCATCCTTGAGTTGCTGACAATAGTCCAGTCGGCCGAGCTTCAGACCATTCGTGGTCAGGCTTGGCTTGTGACCAAGCCTGATCACCTGTCGGACAATGTCTGGTAGATCGACGCGGAGGGTTGGTTCTGCGCCGATTAATCGAATGTACGTTCTGTTCGGAAGACGTGCGAGCACGTCATAAAGCCGATCGACGTCAAGATCAGGTATGGTGCGGTTCGGCAGATAGCAATTGGCGCAATCCATATTGCAGCGGTGGGTAAGGTCAACCACCAGACTCTCAAAAACGTTCTCTTCAGGCGCCAGGGTAAAGTACCCCTTTGGCGGCCGTGGAGCTGAAGAGGCAATGGATTCAGCGATCGTTAGGTCCATCGAACATTCCTAACGGCAAAGTGGTTATCTTGAGGGATGAGTCGCCCGTTCGGCAGAGCAAACGGGCGACATCGATCTCAAGCGCGTAGTCTTAGATCACGCAGCCTGTGTGTTTGCCGCATAGGCATCGGTGAAGTAGCGTCGTTGCCCTAGGGGGTGCGAGCAACAGCAACAGCCTACCGGTGTCGCCCCAAAGGACGCCATCTCACTTACCAGCTGATCGACTGTGGACGTCAACGCCGCAATCTCGTTCGCCATTTCCTCGATCGTATCGGCTGAGGTGCCACCGAGCTGGTCATCGCTCGACTGTCTTTCAGAGCCATCTTGGATTGTAGACAAAGCGAAGTCAGCGGCGAGATGCTCCTGTCCATTCTTGGTGAATGTAGTTACGCCAAACAGCTGGGAGCCATCATCCAGCACACCTTCACTGTCTTCGACCAGCTCCCATGCTGCAAGCTCATCGGCTGTCATCCCTTCGATATCGCGCCAACCTTGACCAACATCGACACTCGAAATGCCAGATGACTCAAGTGTGGCCAATTCGCCGTTGTCGACAACACCATCCGCATTGCCATCGCGCCAGACCCGAAGCTGACCAAAGTCCTGATCCGCCTGGTCGATAATCCGGTCGCCATTGCTGTCAAAGCGAGAGGCGAGACCACCGAGGTCGGTATCTCCGGGATCGTCGGTCAACTGCGCCAACGCGAGCTCAGCACCTTGGATATCGCCGTCATTGTTAAGATCAGCGACCAAGAAGCCGTCCTCGACAACTCCGGTCGATGTGTTCGCACCGATCCACGACGAACGTTCTCGACGGCCATCACCGTTAAAATCGAAGGAAGCAAGTGAGTCTGACGTAGATTCTAAGTTGATAAAACCATCGCCATTTAAATCAAGAAGAACAGGCTTTGATTCGAGTCCGGGAAATTCCTTGTCGTCTTTTTTACCATCTTTACCATCTTTGCCATCAGCGGACCGTTCAATGAATTCTGAAGCGATTGTAAGAATCGCACTGGAATATTTGACAGTCGAGATAGCAATATGTGCGCCAATCAGAGAATCAATAACTACAGCAGCTGCTGTAATCGGAGCAGCAGCAGCAGCAGCAGCAGGTAATGTAATAGTTGCGAGTCCAAGGACTGCTCCTAACACTGCAACTCCAGCAATTCCTTTTACCTCATCTGCATTGGTACCACTAGGCAATCCCAAATAGTCTCGAACTTTCGACAAGGAATTTGAATTAAGTGCATTTGCAACATCACCAAAAAAACCCCTGCTTTTATTTTCTTTCGTTAGCGCAAGCCGACACGCTTCCATTCCAACTAAAGCAATTCCCTCTCTTTCTAATTTGCTTTTGCTATTCATAAATTTATTAACATTATTGATTAATTTCTTTTGGCTTGGGTCATGCTTCGCAAGTTTTGCTGTCATTGCACTCCAGCTGTCACTTGGGTTTACTAACTTCTTGCCATTCCAGATTGCAATCTTGTCCTTGAATTGAAACAGTTCAATCCCATCTTTTCTTGTCTTATAATCCTTTATCGTCACCGTTCCATTCTTTGTTGTAATTCTCAGATCATCGTTTCCTTGATTGATAACCTTTACTGAGCGAACATCTCTAAAGTTATCTTGAGCGAAATGAATGATGTCACCACCATTTTTGCCACCGGAATCATCATCATCCTCGACCGTGTCGTTCCCAAAATTCGTGCCGAAAAGGAATCGGTCGCCATGTTTATCGCCCCGTAGGTAGTCATTACCAGAACCGCCGTTCAGAACATCGCGGCCATCTCCCCCGTACAGCTTATCGTTGCCGGCATAGCCGGACATGGAATCATTGCCATCAAGCCCGTACAATGTATCGTTGCCGTCACCGCCTCTAAGTTTGTCGGCCTTGTTGGTTCCCCTGAGCGTAACGTTGCGGGGAGGAATGACTGGTTTTGTAGGGCGGTCCACGACTGGTGGTGGCGTCACCCCTCCTCCTCCTCCACCGGTAGACCCCCCGCTCTTTGCCACCAGCTTGCTGCCGTTCCAAGTCGCGGTGGTGTCCTTGAACTTGAAGGTTTCGATCTTGTCTTTGCCGCTTTGGAAATTTTTGATGTCGACAAAGCCGTTCTTGGTGGTGATCTCGAGATCGTTGCCGACCTTCCTTGCGGATTTGACATCCCTGAAATTGTCTTTGGTGAAATGGGCGATATCGCCTGAACCATTGCCACCATCCTGGATGGTTTCGCGGCCGAATTTGAAGCCGAGGACATAGGTATCGCCGCCTCCACCACCCACCAGCCGGTCGTTGCCGGTACCGCCGTCAAGCTTGTCATTGCCGCCCTTGCCGTTCAGCGTGTCGTTGCCGGCATAACCGAACATGCTGTCGCTGCCGTTGGTGCCGTTCAGCGTATTGTTGCCCTTATTGCCCTTGACGGTGGCCATTGTTGCTCTCCCCTAGAGATTATTTCCGCTGATTGTCGCCTTTGATCCGAAGTTGGCCGGGCTTAAGCTGTTCGTTTCTTTAGAGAACGAAGATGGAAACGTGCTTCCTGCTCTGGAATCGTGATGGGGCACGTTACCTTCTCCATTTATTCGGAGCCCAAGGAGCCAACGCCAGCCGTTAGCAACGGTATGATTGAAATTGTAATTCCCCGGATCAATCTTTTGCAGCGAATATATTATTTTATCTTTTGAGTTGAATGATTATTAAGTATATCATCAATGGATATGCTATTTTGCAGAACTATTGCGGAAATAAGAAGGGCAATTTGTTCAGTTAGTTGCATATTTTTTCATTGATATTCGTCTTGGATTTTTCCATTACTGTTGAACAGCGGCTTGAGTGTATTTTGAACATGCCCACAGCCGACAAAAACACAGATTCTGATGCCTAAAGTCTCAGCTGCATCAAAAAATTATTGAGGGGGGAGGCACGTCATGGATCAATTTGATATGGAACAATCTGTCGTGAGTCTGATAGCAAGTCATGTCTTTTTGCCCGGTCAGAAACTGCCCATCGAGAAGCTCGCGGACAAGCTGGGCATCAGCCCAACCCCTGTCAGGGAAACACTATCCAGGCTGTCAAGGGACGAAATAGTTCTGCATAAGCCAGGACAGGGCTTTTTTGTTCCCTGCTACGACGAACACGAAATCATGCAACTCTATGATTTTCTTTATATTTTGCTCAAAGCATCGGTCAATCGCATTGTCAAAAGAGAGAATGAGGCGAGTCTGCATAGGTTCATAGAAGAAATCGACGCCCTTGTATTATTTAATGACAAGCAATTTTGGCAAGACAAAGAAGCATGTATATTCAATGTAGAGAAAGTTTTTCAAAAAATAGCAAGAGCAAGTTTTAATAAGCATATATATAAGTCCATGGAAGCATGTGTGCTGAAAACATCATACATTAGAGCGATAGAATATGATAACAAAAAACGACGATTGACAATAAGAGAGGATATCTGCCGTGTCACAGATAGTATTCTTAATCTTAATCAAAAAGGTATGCAATTGGCACTTATTAAATCAAATGATCACAAGAATTCTATTTTACATAGTGTTTATCTTGAGTACGTCGCAGATGTTCGCAAGGGCTACTCATGCAGATAGTTTTCCACCAAAGGATGAAGCTTGAGAGTCTGCATTCAGGATGATTCACGGCAAAGGGTTTCTGCGTCAAAAGGTCGTTTCGGAAAGTATCCTAGCGGGGTTTGGGGCCGGCAATGAGGCGCCAACTAACCGAATTATGATCTGAGCGAAGCGAAGGGCATCATGAGATCGAGCTCATCGAGCCCAAATTAATGATTGGACAACTGCATATCCTGTCACCGGACACCATGATCGGGGATGACGAACCGCGCCTCGACGTCAGCTTGGATGTGTTCGGCCACAGCAGGCCGGCTGATTCGTGATGTCCCGCCTTGCCGATGAACGCCATGGCGACCGCAAGAAGGAGGTGAGGCTAGGATGATCCGCTATCCGGGTACGCGCGGCCTGATTAGCTGGCTTGCTCTGGCGGGCGGCCTGGCGGCGGTCGCCATCCACCAGCTCTCAGGTCATCTCTCCCTTGCCAAGGCGCCACCGGCGGATCACGGCCCGGGGATGAATGAGCTCCTGAGCGGCATTGCCGATCTCGAGGTCGTTCATGCCGAATTGCCGGAACGCGTCATCGTCGATCACATTGCCGAACGGCCCCTGTTCGTCGCCACGAGGCGCCCCTACGTCCCCGAACCCGTGCTCGCGCCGACCCCGTTGCCCATGCAGGTCCAAGAACAGCCCCCACCGCCTGTCGAACTCGTCGGCTCGATGCTGAACCAGGATGTCTGGACCGTTCTGCTCAGGCATCATGGCGGGGATCTTCTCCGCCTTCGCGAGGGCCAGGATGTCGAAGGCTGGACCGTCGATCATATCGGCAATGACGGCCTGAGGCTGCGTCAGGGGGACCGGATTCACTGGCTGAAACAGGAACTGCAGCTCTCCCCGGAAGACGTTCTGATCATGAAGTATGCGGGCATTGTCAACTTGAGGGCTGAGTTGGCTGTCTGATGCCTATCGTGTGGCTATGAAGCGGCCCATGACGACATCGAAACAAGCGGCCCTCTTCGCTGGATATCGTTTTCCGGCGGAGATCATCGCTCACGTTGTATGGCTCTACATTCGCTTTCCGCTCAGCCTTCGGATGCTGACGGCACGCGGCATTGTCATCGTCCTCGACATTCTTGTTCAGAGCCGGTGTGACAAGAAAGCGGCCATGCGATTGATGCGCAAGCTCTTGAATAAGCAGGGCTGCACGCCGCGCGTGCTGATCACCGACAAGCTGAAGAGCTATCGCGCAGCGACGCGAGACCTCATGCCGGGTTGTCGAACACCGGCGGCACAAGGGACTGAACAACCGAGCCGAGAACTCCCATCTCCCGACCTGAAAGCGCGAACGGATCATGCAGCGGTTCAAATCACCCAATTAGGCTCAACAATTTCTCTCCGTTCATGAACCCATCGCCAACCTCTTCCGCCTTCAACGCCATCAAGAGCCCGCCTCCGATTTCCGTGCTGATCGAAACCAAGCCTTCTCGATCTGGCAGGAGATCGCCATGTTGAACCAGCCAGCCTGATCGGGTGCCGGCAGCTCGCAACTTTCTCGATCTCCAGCTCTCAAGTTGATAACGCCCCTTCAGGAGATGCTCTAACATCGCTGGCGTATCAATCACTGCTATGATTAAGTGGCTATAACATAACACTTAAATGGATGGTGAGCGCATGGATGATACAGCAGCAAACCAACCTGGCCACCAAGAGATAACGACGCACACGGCTGAGATCGTCGGGACCTATGTCGGTTCCCGTACCTGGCCGTGTCAAAAGATCCGATTTTTCTCTATACTTTTCCGCCGTTAGGGAGGGCATGGATGAAGCGTTACATCGAAGGCGTTTCGCGAGATCAGGGGACGCTTTTTCCAGATCATTTGGAAGACAGGGTTGGCGATGAGAATGTCGTTCGTGTGATTGACGCCTTTGTCGACGCGCTCGATCTCCCTGATCTTGGTTTCGACCTGGCGGAGGCGACCAGGGCGGCCTGGTTATCATCCTTCGGTGCTGCTGAAGCTGTATGTTTACGGCTATCTCAATCGCGTGCAGTCGAGCCGGCGGCTGGAGCGCGAGACACTGCGCAATGTCGAGATGATGTGGTTGCTAGGGCGTCTTTCGCCGGATCACAAGACGATCGCCGACTTCAGGAAGGACAACGGCGAAGCGATCCGCAAGGTCTGCGCGCGGTTCGTCGAACTCTGCCGCGAGATCGGTCTGTTAGCTGTCGCCAGCGTGGCGATCGACGGGTCGAAGTTCAAGGCAGTCAACAACCGCGATCGGAACTTTACCAAGGCCAAGATGCAGCGGCGGAAGAAGCAGATCGAGGAGAGCATCTCGCGCTATCTCAACCAGCTCGACAGCGCGGATCGTCAGGAGCCGAGCGAAGCCATCACGTCGAGGGTCACACGGCTGAAAGAGAAGCTTGGCAAGCTCAAGGAAGAGATGGCGCGTCTGAAGGTTCTGGAAACTCAGATGCTGGCGGCCGGTGACGAGCAGGTTTCGCTGACCGATCCGGATGCTCGTTCGATGGCGACCAGCGGCCGCGGCTCAGGCGTCGTCGGTTACAATGTGCAGGCAGCCGTCGAGACGGAGCACCATCTGATCGTTGCTCACGACGTGATCCAGAGCGGCAGTGATCGGGCATCTTTGGCGCCGATGGCAAAGAAGGCCAAGGAAGCCTTGGGTGTCGACGAACTCGATGTGGTTGCTGATCGAGGGTATTTCAGTTCCGAACAAATCCTTGAATGCAGCCAAGCCGACGTCACCGTCACGCTGCCCAAGCCAATGACAACGGGCATGAACGCCAACGGGCAGTTCGGCAAGCCCGACTTTCGCTATGTCAGTGATGATGATGTCTATATCTGCCCGGCTGGCCAGACATTGTCGTTCGTCTCTCATAAGAGGCAAGCCGATGGTCCTAATCTCCGGCGATATGCCACGGAGGTATGCAGGTATTGCGCTCTAAAGGAACGCTGCACGTCCAGCACACACCGGGTGATCACCCGGTGGGAGCATGAACATCTTTTGGAGGATGTACAGCAGCGGCTCGACGAGAACCCGCAGGCGATGCGTCAGCGTCGCGAGACGGTCGAGCATCCGTTCGGCACGATCAAGATGCGCATGGGCGCGACCCATTTTCTGATGAAGCGGCTGAAGAACGTCCGCACCGAAATAGCATTGAGTGTGCTCGCCTATAATCTCACCCGAGTGATCAACATCCTCGGCATCACGCCGCTGATCCAGGCAATCCGGGCGTAGATCAGCCTTCTCCAGCCTCAAACATCGATCAGCCGGCCCAGATCCGTCGATCTGACGGCATGAGGGCCATTCTGTGCCACGAAACAGCAAAATCGAGCGTCATGGGTGACGAAACCGATGATGAAGGCGGTGGGCTCAAAAAAGCTAAAACCGTCCAGCCTTTTCGCACAACCAAGTACAGTAGCGGCCAATGATCTGCCAGCTCTGATCGCGACGGTGGGTCAACAGCTTGCCGGGCTCGGACAAGTACCAGCCGTTCCAGAAGAAAAAATGCCTAAGCCGGCGGTGCCGATCAAGCGGTCGGTTCAAGAGGATGGCATCGTCTGCCTCCTTTGTGGCAAGTCGCAGAAGATGCTGAAACGCCATCTGGCCACGCGGCATAAATTCACGCCCGAGGACTATCGGTCGATGTTCGAGCTCTAGCATGACGACTATCCCCTGGTCGCGCCAGCCTATGCAGCAATACGCTCAGCGCTGGCCAAGAAGATTGGCCTCGGCCGGAAGCCAGAACCAGCAAAGCCGATAAAGGGGCCCCGAAAGAAGACTGCGAGAAAACCTGCACTGAAGAAAGGCTGAGGGCAAGCCGGCCCGTCGATCTGTCCACGGGTGATGGCACAGTTCATAAAATGCGTTCGCGAATTTTTGCAAGAGCTGTCAGAGCGGCCCCATCCCAGCGCTTGAGTTGGGATCCATTTTCCGGAAGATGGCGACCAGCCCCTGATCCTTGGCATGAGAATGATCAGTGCCTTCATAGATCGGAATAGTCTTGAATGTAACCGGAGTGATCCGATCAGCTGCGACTTGAAGCGCCAAAGCTGATCCGAAGGCTGCCTGATCGAAAACGCCTGGATTGGTCCCAAGGCAGAACAGTGCATTCGGACGGGCGATGCGCAACAGCTCGTGCAGACATGCGGGACCGACATGGCCATGGGTGAAGGTGCCGGAGGAGATCACGCCGCTATAGCTGTCGCTCGAAAGGCGGAGGGGTTTGGTAAGATCGGCGACGATCCGTTCGCGATACAACCCTTTCGATGCCGCAACCTCGAGCATCGATGCTGAGATGTCGATGCCGTCGATGGTCCAGCCGGACAGCTCGCTTGCCAGCAATCCGGTTCCAGCACCGATATCCAGAATAGGCTGCTCCGACAACGTCGCGACTGCCTTGAAACAGTTGGCGATCTCGCGTGGTGCGACGTAACCCCAAGCTTTGGCGAAGCTTTCGTCATAGGTTGTCGCCCAGCCATCGTAGAGGTGGATGGCATCGGCTGGTGTCTTGATCGCATAGGCCTTTTCGAGATCGCGATCATCTCTTTTTGTCATTGGACGCTCTCGGTTGAGGCAATAGGATGGAGGCGAAGAGACTGTAGCAGTGCTCGCGATACGAGAGGAGTCGCCAAGCCCCGCCTTCCGCCGTTTTCCTCCCAGGATCCCATGGACCAAGAGGCCTTTGTTCCATAGAAAAATATAAAATGAATGAAGGAGGCCTCACGGTCCGTTGGATCAGCTGCTGGGCCTCCTAGTGGTATGACCACATCATGAGGTTCAATCGGTGAGGACTATTAACGCATCGATTCAAAGGCTAATTGCGAATCTGACTGGATCAAGTGATGTGGTCATATCACGAGGCAGATCGTCCGACGATGGTTCGGGTTAGTCCAAGGTCTTGGTTTGGTCGGATGCCAGGAGCTCTTTCACCCAGCCGGGTGCCGTCAGCCCTTCGGCGATAAGACGGCCCATCTCATCCTCTTTGGCCTGCACATCGGCAAGCCCGGCGATGACCTGGTCGATCTTCTCCCGGGGCACGACCACGACACCGTCGCGGTCACCGACCATCAGATCGCCCGAAGCCACGGCAACACCGCCAAGCGTCACCGCCGTGCCCACTTCGCAAGGCCCGCTCTTATACGGGCTGTTCGGCGAAACGCCCGCAGCATAGACCGGAAAACCCACCTCGATCAGGCCGTCGACATCGCGGACCAGGCCATCGGTGACAAAGGCGACAACGCCTTTGTTTTTCGCCATGGCGGCAACGTGGTCACCGAGCACGGCGGTTTCCTCGAAGCCTCCGGTGGCGAGCGCGATCACATCGCCCGGCTCGGCGACTTCGAGCGCGACCAGGAGACCCAGATTATCCCGCGGACCGCAATCCGCGGTCAGCACAGGGGCGGTGAAGGCGCTGTCCGGCCAAAGCGGCTTGATCTGCCGGTCGACTGCACCCTGGCCCATCAGCAGGTCGACGACAAAACCGGTCGGCACGCCGTTCAGAGCAGCGACCTGCCCGGCGTCCGGCCTTTGAAAACGCCGTCTCAAAGTAACCAAAGGGGGGTCGCCCAGCATGGATTGTTCTCCTGGATTGGCACCGATTTTTCTAGCTAGCCTATGCGCATGCCCGATGAAGGTAACTCTAGCGTCTGATCCCCCGGTCCGCCATAGATGAAGGTGGGTGTTGGTGCGAGACGAGGGGGATGACGATGAATATCGGCTTTATCGGCGTTGGCCTCATGGGCCACGGCGCTGCCAAGAATATCCTGGAGAGCAGCTATTCGCTGACCGTGATGGCTCATAAGAATCGGGGCCCGGTCGATGATCTTGTCAGCCGCGGTGCCGATGAGGCAGCAACACCCGCCGATGTCGCGGCAAGATCCGACCTTCTGTTCACTTGTGTTTCCGACAGCAGCGTGATGAGCAACATCGTGCTTGGCGAAAATGGCATCCTGGCGGGTGCCCGCAAGGGGCTGGTTCTGGTGGACATGACCACCGCCGAGCCACGCTCGACCCTGGCGCTGGCCGAGGCCCTCACCAAGAAGGGCGCGATAATGGTCGACGGGCCGGTTACGCTGACGCCGAAGGAGGCCGAAGAAGGGCGTCTCAACATCATGATCGGCGCCGAGACGGCTGTTCTCGATAAGATCAGGCCGGTGCTCGAGACTTTTTGCGCTCGGATTTTTCATACCGGACCGCTCGGCAGTGCGCACACGTTGAAGCTGATCAACAATTTTCTGACGCTCGGCAATGCTGCCCTTGTGGTCGAAGCCGTCACGGCTGCCGGGAAGGCAAACATCGATCCCAAGATGATGGTCGATCTGATCTCGGTCAGCGGCGGCGACAGCGAGTCCTTTCAGCGCCTCGCGCGGCTGCTGACCGGAGAAGGGGATCCGTCTCAATCGGCCTTTGCCATTCGTAACGCGAAGAAGGATGTCTCCTATTTCTGGGAGCTGGCGGAAGATAGCCATGTCTACGCGCCGCTCGCCGACAGCATTCGCCGCTGGTACGATCTCGCCATCATGCTCGGCTATGGCGACGCTTTGATGCCCAGGTTGTTCGAGGCCCATCGCGACCTATGCAAGACCAAAGCAGCCATCAATCCTTCATAGGATTTCATTGGTTCATGGTATAAATTTGCAGTTCTCCTATAGGTCGTGTAACTAGCATAAGGTGTTAATTCTATAGATCCCGAAGGGGGGACCAAAAAATGAGCGAGCAAAACCGTCGACTTCTCTCAAGCACCGCCATTCGCACGCTGGCAGCAACAACCTTCGTCATCGGCAGCACTGTTGCTCTTTCCGGCTGCAATACGGCGAAGGGTGTCGGCGAGGATGCCGCGGCAGCAGTTGAAGCCGTCACACCGTGCAACCCCTGCAATCCTTGCAACCCCTGCGCGGCGAAGAATCCCTGCAACCCGTGCAACCCCTGTGCAGCGGCCAATCCCTGCAACCCGTGCAATCCTTGCAACCCCTGCGCGGCGAAGAATCCCTGCAACCCGTGCAATCCCTGCAACCCGTGTAACCCCTGCAATCCTTGCGCGGCCAGCTAAAGATCATTACCGATTTAGTTTGACGCTGATCAGTGACGGGGAGGTTCGGCAGACCAAGCGAACCTCCCTGTCTTTTTAGGTCTTCTTATTTCATATCGTCGATAGAGCTTTGGCGCGCATCGTCTGAATAGGACGGTCGAACCATCGGGTATAGACATCGGCATCGCGAAGGAACGCCATGTACGAGGCGTGGATCCGTCTTGTCAGATCGTCGCTGTCGCCGAGTTCCTGCAGCACGTCCATCGCGGCGGCACCCAGCGCGTTGTTGACGTCCTCCGGGAAGGTCCGAAGCTCGACGCCATGCTCCTCGACGAGCGGCTTCAAAAGCGTGACATTGTGGTAGCGGTAGTCGGCATTGTACTCGATCGCGGTCGCCTTGGCGGCGCCCTCCACCAAGGCTTTTAAGTCATCGGGCAGGGCATCCCAGGCCTGTTGGTTGATCAGGACCTCGGCTGTCGGGCCGACTTCGTGAAATCCGGGTAGATAGTAGTAATCGGCAACCTGGAACAGGCCGAAGGCAGCATCGTTCCAAGGGCCGATCAGTTCGGCGGCATCGACCGTGCCGCTGGACATCGCCTGGAAAACCTCGGCAGGGGGTGTCAGCACCGGGGTTGTGCCGAGACGTTTCATCACCTCGCCGCCAAGCCCGGCCATGCGCAGCTTCAGGCCTTGCAAATCCTCGAGGCTGTTGATCTCCTTTCGATACCATCCGCCTGCGGAAATACCGCTGGAGCCGGCAAACAGCGGCTTGATGCCGAAAGGCGCCATCGCTTCCTCCCAAAGCGCCATGCCGCCGCCGAAATAGAGCCAGGCGGCGATCTCGCTTTCCAGGAGCCCAAGGGGGATCGAGCCGAAATAGTTGAGCGCTCTCGACTTGCCGAGCCAGAAGAACGGGGCCGAATGCGCAAGGTCCGCCGTACCCTGTTGAACGGCATCCAGGCTCTCGAAGGGCGGGATCAATTCGCCCGCGGCATAGAGCTGGATCGAGAGCCGGCCACCGCTTATCGCTTCGATGCGGTCGGCAAAACGCTGAGCATTGACGCCGACACCCGGCGCGTTCTTCGGCCAGGTGGTCACCATGCGCCAAGTTATTTTGTCACTTGCGATGGCGGGAGCTCCATGAGTGAGGGCGCCCGCAATCCCGGTCGCTCCCAACGCGGTGCCTGTCTTGAAAACGGATCGTCTGTTCATGGTCATCTTGCAGCTCTTCCAAAGAAGCCGGTGCCTCCAGGCACCCGGTTGACAGCGCGTGGGCAAAGGGCCACGTTCATGATGCTGTATCTAGCCGGGGTGTCCCTTGATGGAGGGACTGAGAGTAAACCCGTCGAACCTGATCTGGGTCATGCCAGCGCAGGGAGCCGATATTGCCGCAACCGACCCTTCCCCAAGCGTCTCGATGCGGTCCTCGGCTCTAAGGAGGCGAGAAATGAACGTCGATGCTGCCCGATGTTGGGCAAGCTTGCAAGCCGTCCGTCGAGAGGCTCCCCTTGTTCAGAACATCACCAATTTCGTCTCGATGGACGTGGTGGCGAATGGCCTGCTGGCGTTTGGCGCCTCGCCGGCTATGGTCCATGCCGAGGAAGAGGTGGCTGACTTCGCTGCGATCGCCAGCGCGCTCGTTATCAATATCGGCACGCTGACGCCGCCCTGGGTCGCGTCGATGATGAAAGCCGTCAAGGCGATGAATGCCAAGAATAAGCCTTGGGTTCTCGATCCTGTCGGCGTTGGCGCGACACCGTACCGAACGCGGGTCGCGAGCGAGCTTGCCGCCATGGAGCCCACCGTCATTCGAGCGAATGCTTCGGAAGTTCTGGCGCTCGCGGGGGCGAGCCTCGGGCCGACCAAAGGCGTCGACAGCACCCATGGCAGCGACGAGGCGATCGACGCGGCGAGGGGGCTGGCCCGGCAATTGGGCACGGTGGTGGCGGTCACCGGCGCGGTCGATCAGATCACCGATGGCGAGCAGGTTCTGCAGGTCGCGAACGGCCATCCGATGATGACCCAAGTGACAGCGCTTGGCTGCCTGTCGAGCGCCGTTGTCGGTGCGTTCTCGGTGGTGGAAGCCGATCCACTGGCTGCTGCTGCGGAAGCGCTTTCGGTCTACGGGCTGGCGGCGGAGCGGGCCGCCGAGGCCGCCGAGGGGCCTGGCAGTCTTCGCTGGCGCTTGCTGGATTGCCTCGCATCCCTTGACGAAGTGATGCTCCATGACGGTGTGAGGATAACATGACACCATCGTCGCCTCTCGATCTTTCCCTGTATCTGATCACCGATCCGGTGATGATCGGCAGCCGGCGGCTCTTGGATGTCGTCGGCGCAGCGGTCAAAGGCGGTGTCAGCCTGGTGCAAATCCGGGACAAGGAAAGCGATGCCAGGCCTCTCTTGGATCAGGCCTTGGCGTTGAAGCAACTGCTCCAGCCCCTGGGCATTCCGCTTCTGGTCAACGATCGGGTCGATGTCGCAGCGGCGGCGGGTGTCGGCTGTCATATCGGCCAGAGTGATCTCCCGCCCGCCGCGGCGCGGGAGATCCTGGGCGACCAGGCGATCATCGGCCTTTCCATCGACGATCCGGCCCAGACACCGGCCGCCGATCCAGCTCATCTCGATTATGTCGCCCATGGCCCGTTCGCGTCGACCGGATCCAAGGCCGATGCCGGCCCGCCGGTCGGTAAAGAGGGCATGGCGAAGGCGCGCGCGCTGACCGCCCTGCCGCTGGTGGCAATCGGGGGGCTCGATGCGGGTAATGCTGCCGATGCCATCGAAGCCGGCGCCGATGGGATTTCGGTGATCTCGGCGATCATGGCCGCCAGCGATCCCAGAGCGGCGGCCGAAAGTCTTAAGTTCGCCGTCGATCGGGCGCTGGCAGCGCGGAAGGAACAGGCGGCATGACCAGGGAAGGCCCGCCGATCGCCAATGTTCTGACGATTGCCGGCTCCGACTCGGGCGGTGGGGCAGGCATTCAGGCGGATCTCAAGACCTTTTCCGCCCTTCGCACCTATGGCACGTCGGTGATCACCGCGGTGACCGCGCAAAACACCCACAGCGTCACTGCAATCAGCGACATTCCTCCTGATGTGATCGCGGCGCAGCTGGATGCGGTCTTCAGCGACATCCGAATCGATGCGGTCAAGATCGGGATGCTGTCCAGGCCCGAGGTGATCGATGTGGTTGCTGGTCGGCTTGATTACCACAGCGCCAGGTCGATCGTGCTTGATCCTGTCATGGTGTCCAAGAGCGGCGATTCACTCCTTCAGCCAGAAGCGGTCTCGGCTCTGGTGCGTCATCTCTTGCCGCTCGCGACCATCATCACCCCCAATCTGCCGGAAGCCGGTGTGCTCCTTGGCCAGGAACCGCCTCGCGACGAGTCGTCCATGGCCCAGGCGATCGAAGCGCTGCGCGGGCTTGGCGCCAAAGCGGTGCTCTTGAAGGGCGGGCATCTGGATGGACCCCATTCCTTCGACCTGTTCGACAATGGCACGGATCGCCAGCGCCTTCATGCCGAGCGCATCGACACCGTCAATACCCATGGAACCGGCTGTACCCTATCCGCGGCGATCGCAGCACTGCTCGGCCAAGGATTCGCTCTGCCTGCCGCGGTTAATACAGCCAAGGCTTATATCAGTGAGGCCATCGCCGCCGCCGACCGGCTCGACGTCGGTCACGGCCACGGGCCGGTGCATCATTTCCATGCGCTTTGGCGGCAACATGGAGGCGCTTCATGAGCTTTTCGACAGAGGCGTGGAAGCACATCACGCCGCTTTACCAAAAAATTCTGGCGATGAGATTCAACCAAGAGCTTGCGGACGGCTCGCTGTCTCGCGAGCGCTTCGTTCACTACATGCTGCAGGACGCTCACTACCTCATCTATTTCGGCAAGGCGCTCGCGGTAACCGGCGCCCGGGCACCCGATCCCGACGCGATGATCCAGCTGATCCGCAGTGCCGAGGAATGCGTGGTGGTCGAACGTGCCCTCCATGAAGGGTTTTTCAAGGACTTCGGCATCGATGCGGACCAAGCCGCTGCAGCCAAGCCCTCGCCGACCTGCTCCCATTATATCCACTACCTGTTGTCGACCGCCCACAATTCCCCTTACGAGGTGTCGGTCGCCGCGCTCCTGCCTTGCTTTTGGATCTACTGGGAAGTCGGCAAGCATTTGCTTGAGATCGCCAACCCCGACAACCCCTATCAGGCGTGGATCGATACCTATGCCGACGATGAGTTCGCCGAAAGCGTGAAGAAGGTGATCAAGATCACTGATCACATAGCCGAAGAGACGACGCCTCTCATTCGCTCCGAGATGATGGCCTCTTTCGAACGTGCTTCGATGCTGGAATGGATGTTCTGGGACAGTGCCTATCGCTTGGAGACATGGCCGGCTTCTTGAGCGGTGTGGTCTCTAAAGTGTTTTTTTGATCTTATGCAGTCACCACCAGCCTGCTCGCCCTCCGAACCATCCGCGGGATCCTGTGGGTAGCAGGAGGGGGAAGCGGGCTGGTTCCGTTGGACTAAAAAAGCTCCGGTGCCGTGATTTCGAAGCTCGTTCGAACTCGCGAGCTTAACCTCTCGTTAACCCAACCGAAGTAGACCTGACTTTGGTCCATGAGATCCTGGGAATCCGAGCCTCGCCCTCTCTTTCCGAAAGGCGTGCGGATTCCCAGGATCTCATGGACCAGGGAAGCCATCCTGACGCTCGATGATGAAGAAAAGATGAAGAGTGATTGTTCCGACGGCAGAGACAGCGGCGGATAATCCAACGAACATCGAAATCAGGACAATGGCTCGTCCCCCAATGCCCGCGAAAAGCAGGCGTTTTTGCCTACCAATTGTCGGGAGCGGCCGTTCGTGCCTCGCGGACGAGTTGGGCGATATCGGGTGAGGTCAGCGAGCGCAGAAAATCTTCCAGGTCGTCGATGTCTTGAGGCGACAGGCCGAGGGGTTCGATGGCTTCGTCCTGACCTTCGTGAGGCCGCCCGCCTCCGTTGTAGAAGGTCAGCACATCGCGAAGAGAGGCCATGCCGCCGTCATGCATATAGGGTGCGGTGATGGCGACGTTGCGCAGTGAAGGCGTTCGAAATTTCCAGCTATCGGTTGGCGTCTGGGTG
This sequence comes from Geminicoccaceae bacterium, assembly GCA_965204405.1. Classification (GTDB taxonomy): domain Bacteria; phylum Pseudomonadota; class Alphaproteobacteria; order Geminicoccales; family Geminicoccaceae; genus JANQPX01. The sequence goes on along the minus strand of CBDBEN010000003.1, from coordinate 286,010 downwards.
ACCTCGTAGCGGCCGAGGTCCGGTGCTTTCTTTTCGCTTACGGCATCGATGGTCGCTCGCGGTGTCGGATAGGTGACGCCTGGTGCGACCTCGACCATTTCAGTCTCCGGCGGGTTCTGGCGGAGCTGTTCCCGCCACAATCCATAACCGATGTCATGATAGGCGTTGTCAGTGAACAGCGCATGGTCATTGCCGATCAGATGGCAGCCTGTGCAGCCTGCTTTGCCATCGAACAAAGCGAAACCGCGCGCTTCCGAAGGTGACAGGACGTCCGGTTCATCGCCGTAGCGCCAGCGATCGAAACGGCTATTGCCGGCGGTGAGCGTGCGCTGATAGGAGGCAAGCGCCATGCCAATGCGATCGGCGGTGGGCGGGCCGCCGAAGATGGCCTCGAAGCGTTCGTCATAATCATCGAGGCTTTGGATCAGCGCGATCACATAGCCGATGGACGGGTTGGCCATCTCGTTGCCTGCCACTGCCGGCGATAGCCATTGGGTTTCCAGCGCCGTCTCTCTGCCGTCGGTGAACAATGACGTGTAAAAAGCCACGTTGACGATCGTGGGCGCGTTCCGGCGAATGCTGCGCCCCTCGAATCCGACAGGCGTCTGCAGCTCCCAATTGGTGAACCCCTGCTCCGGGATGTGACACATGGCGCAGGACATGGTGCGGTTGAGCGACAGGCGACGGTCGAAAAAGATTTTTCGGCCGAGCGCGATCTTTTCCGTGGTCGGTGGGTTTTCCTCCGGGAAAACGATGGGCGGCAATCCAAGGATAGGATTGGTTACCCTCGACAGTGCCTGTTTGGCCCAAGGTGGTGCCAGGCTTCCGTCTGCCGCCCGAAGCATTCCCGAGGCCGTGAGCACAAATGCTGCGACGGTGAGGCTTGTCCTAAAAGTTCGGATCAGACTAGTCACATGCCCGCTTCCTCGATCAAAAGTGTTTCGATGTCGGTCATCAGGAGGCGCGGGTCGAGCATCCCGAGGCCATAGACATTCCTGATCTGCCCTTCCCGGTCGACCAGAAACATGCGGAGCAGATGGTTGATCACATCATTGTCGCCGGAACGATCGACGGCCTGGCCGAAGCCCTCGATGATCGGCTCGAGCTCGGTTTCGTCGCGTGTCGTCAGGAACTGCCAGTCCAGCTTTCGATCGGCATTGGCGCCATGCAGCGTCGGATAGGCAAAAGCGTCGAGCGCTTCCGGCGTATCCCTTGCCGGATCGAAGCTGATTGTGACCAATTGTACATGGTCCTTCAGACCTGCCGCTTCTCCGCTGCCTTCGTGGATGTCGAAAAGCGTAGCCATAGCCAGCGGACATCCCTGCTCATCGCTGCATAGCAAATAGACGAAGCTTACCAGCGAGATTTTTTCGTTCAGAATATCACTCAGCCTGCCGGCTTTGCTGGTGTGATCGAGGACCGTCCCGTCCGGCGCTGCCTTCAGTGGGTGGAGCTTGTAGCTGCCGGGCACCGGTGGCTCGAAGTCATAGTCGGCCGTTCTTGGAAACAGGCTGGCGTAATTGGCGATCCCTTGTCCTATTTCTTCCGGCGTGGCATCGGCTAGCGTAGTCTGACTGCCCATGGCCATGCCGAGCACGAGACCCGATATCAGAGCGGTACTGTTGAGCTGACGCCCGAGCCTATCGCCGATCGTCTTTTTTTTTCTGCCGAACACAGGACGCATCCTCCCACAGGTGACGAGCAGGTGGAACATGGGCGAACCCATGCTCCACTTTTCAAGCCGTCAGCTCGAGTACAGTTCGCTGCTGCCGAAGCGCATGATGTGCGCGCGGCCCAGACCTTTCTCGATGAAGTCGATCTCGAACAGCAGCTTCAGCTCCTTGCCGTCCCAGGTGTAGCTCTTCAGGTACTGGTCGTTGTCGTCGCCCTTCTTGTCCCAGTTCGCGAGCAGCGAGCTGGTATAGTAGACACGCTCGCCGTCCCAGCTCTGCGAGACCATGTTGACCTGCTCGGCGATCTTCTTCTCGTAGACCTGCTTCGGCGCTTCGGGGTCGCTGATGTCGAACAGGCGGGTCATGCCGTCCATGAAGCTGTTGATCCAGAGATGCTGGTCATCCGAGGTGATCGAGATGTCGACCGGCAGCGGGATGTCCGCCGGATTGCCGATGTCGGCCACAGGCTTGGATTGCCACTCGCCGTTTTCGTCCTCCTTGATCAGCCAGAGCTTGGAGGTCAGCGCCGTCGTGGTGAAGGCGTAGTTGTGATTGGGATCCCATGCGAAGCGGATCTCGAGCGGAGCTCCCGGCACATGCATGACCTTTTTCGGCTGGCGGGTGTGCAGATCCCACTGCACCACCGTCTGACCGAAGCGCTTCATGGCCTCCTCGTCCTGCAGCATCTGACCGAAATCCATCATGTAGTTGGACCAGCCGGTGAACGATGAGGAGAGCATGACATTCTTGCGGATCAACGCGCGAACGTCGTAACCGTAGCCGTCCACGACCTCGCTTGCGAGTTCGGCGCCGCGCGGGTCTTCGGCTGTCGGCATCCAATGGGTCGCGACGAACTCACCGTCATTGGTGTACTCGACCAGCGCAGTGCGGCCGCCGTGGTCCTGATCGTTGGACAATGCCGTGATCATCATCGTGCCGGGCAGGCCGTAGAAGGTGTGCGGCCCAACGGCTCCGCCCGAGTCCTTGACGAAGCTGTCGATCGTCTTGTGGAGCTTGGGATTGCCGGGGTCGGAGTGGACATCGAAGATGAAGATCTTGTTGGTGTCGAGGCCACCTGCCCAGAGATAGCGGCGATCGGCGCTGAAGCCGGCATGATGCGCCTCGTTGCGGCCGCCGAGCGAGATCGAATTCACCACCTTGCCGAAGGTTTCGGATTGGGGCCGCGTGTCGACCGTCACCAGCTTGTCCGACTCGTCGCCCACACCTTCCATGCCCAATGTCCAGACATAGACGAATTCTTCGTGGCCGGTGATCTTGGGCATGTAGGGAGACTGACAAGTCTCGTCCGCGATCGCGCTCGATGCGGTTGCCGCCAAAAAGACTGTGCCGCCCGCCAGGACGATCGCTCGAGCCAGCCGTCGCGTGCGGCCCAGTGGTCTCTCTTGATAATGTCGTTTCATGTCTGTCCTCCCTCGAGTTGTCGAACTTTGATTGATGAAAATGTGTGTAGGTTGTGTCTTACCCGCCCCCAGGCGCTCTTCTTGCCTGCGGACCCCGCTGAATTGCCGATGAGGCCTGTATTGCGGCGTCCTCAAGCACGGTTACGAGTTCGTCCAGCGGTTTGCTCTTGACGCGCTTCGATGGGCCGACGACGCCCAGGCTGAAGCAGGCATCCGTGTCGCCGATCTGGACCGGCACGGCCACGCTGAAGATGCCGTCTTCGATCTCGCCGTCGCAGGTCGCAAATCCCTGGCGCCTGATTTGCGCGAGGTCGTCCAGAATGGCCTGCCGATCGATGTTGGTGTTCCCGGTAAACGGCTCCGGGTTCTTGTCGATCAGGGCGTTTCTCGTCTGGTCGGAAGCATAAGCCGCAATGATCTTTGCAGATGAGCAAGCATGCACGGGACGTTTGCCGAGTCCCGGATAGATAAATGAGGCCTTCGGATCTTTCGGCGTATCGATGTGGATAAGATCGATAAAATCCTGCCTGCGCCGGGCAAAGAATCCGGTCTCCCCGATCTCACGGACCACGCCAGCGACCGCGTCGGAAGCAGCGCGCTGAACATGACTGTCAGACATCCCGAGCATGGCGATACGAATGAGGCGATCGCCAAGGACAAACTTGCCGCCATGGCCTGTGCGCTCGAGAAATCCAGCATCTTCAAGCGTCGACACCAGGCGATAGCACGTCGGTCGAGGCAGCTTGGTGACCCGGGCAAGATCAGCGGCCGAAACCGGCTCGCCAATGGCCGTAACCGCCTCCAAGATGCTTGCATGCCGATCCAGCATTGGTGTCTCATTATTTGAACAGTTGTCTCACAATATACTTTTTACGAATATATTATATCTGTCAAGAGCGAAGTTGCCTGCCGGCAGGCGAAGGATGCAGGTCTACCGGTTTGCATCCTTTGACCTTCTCCTTGCGGCTTACCCCGCCTCGATCAATGTGTGCGTGCGGCTTTTCCGAAGGCTGATTTGAAATCAAATGAAAGGAATGCGTACGCATCCGAACAGGTCGTCAAGAACGCCAAGATAATCCTGGCCGATTGGCGACGGATTTCGAAAAGATGCGTGTCTGCAAGCCGTTGTTGACGTTTTCGGTACGATACAACGCCCCAGTGCCTCGTGGCTGACGGCAGCTTTCGAGGTTCGCGTGTTACACCGCTAGGCGTGGTTGAACGCGTCGATCATGCCATCCCAGACGGGCAGAAGCGACATCATGTCATTCCAGAACGACTGATCGCGGCGCTGGTCAAAGTGATCGAGGTCGATGCCCTGCTGTTCGACCCAGGTGTAGTACCCAAGACTGAACACGCGTTCACGCTCAGGGCGGGTCAGTTCGATCATGTGATCGGTCGTCGCTCCCAAGACGGCACGTCCAAAGGTTTCGGCCGCCAGAACCTGATCGAATTTCCCAGCATGATATTTTTTATCGGCGATGCCGAGTTCGGTCTGATACATCGCTGCAGCATCTGTTGCGACCGTCAGAACAACGTCATCGGTGCCGAGGTCTTGATATTTCGCATATTTGATCGCGCCGAGAATATTCGCGAGAGATGACAGGCCGAGATCGGAAAGGGCTGCGATATCCTCCTGTCCGATGCCACGGTAGTCAGCGAGGTAGCTGCGACCGGCGGTCGTGTTGAATGCCAAGTTCAGCCCATCGGTCGTGCGATCCGAAACGCCGATGACGAAGTCCGAATTCATGACATTGTGGATCAGCGGCACATGCTTGTCGCCGATGCCCTGAATATTGTGCTCACCATATCCATTATAGAGGAGCGTGGGGCATTCCAGCGCTTCGATCACGCCGATATCGGTGCCGAGCGCCGATTTTAAGTGATCGCCGGCGGCAAGGGTGCCTGCCGATCCCGTCGCCGCCACGAAGGCGCGGGCGGTCATGTTGCCGTCCGTATTCACATGCCGGAAGATCCGCTCAAGCGCCGGTCCGGTGACCGCGCGGTGAATGACGTAATTTCCATATTCGGCGAATTGGTTCAGGATCAGGTTTTCCGGATTTTGCGAGAGGTCATGACAGGCGTCATAGATCTCCTTCACATTGCTCTCGGTTCCGGGCGTCCGGTAGATATCCGAAGGATCCGCCAGCCATCGGTTCAGCCAGTCGAAGCGCTCCTGGCTCATGCCTTCGGGCAAAACGGCGACGGACCGGCAGCCAAGCAGGGTGGCGATCGCGACGCCGCCCCGGCAGTAATTTCCCGTCGACGGCCAGACCGCCCGGTGACGGGTGGCATCGAAAGCACCGGACATCAAACGTGGGATCAGGCAGCCATAGGCGGCGAGAACCTTATGGGTATCGATCATCGGAAACCGGTTGCCGAGCGCTACGACAATTTTCGCCTTAACACCCGTCAGCGCCTCGGGGAGGATCAAGTGCTCCGGCACGTCGACCAGGCTCCTGCGATCAGTCCCGTTGTGCCAGTGCACTCTGAATAGGTTTCGCGGATCCGGCGCATCGGGGTCGGCATCCGAGATTTCGGCCATTTTCGAGGCGAGTTCGGCCGGCGGATCAGCAAGCTCCGAGAGGCGGGGAAGAACCAGCCCGACACTCTTCAAGCGTTCGACATTTCGGTCATACGCCTCGTTATCGACAATGTCGGTTTCTAGCCCCGCGATCATGCAAATCTCCTCCATACCGATGATGCCAGCTTCAAGAATAGGTGGCATGCAGGAGAGAAATTCGCAAATATCGAGAAAAGCGCGATGAAATTCATCACCACATCGCCATTTTTGTTTGAGAAGCAGCTCATGTCGGCTGCAAGAGTGTTGGTGGTTGGCTTCTCAGCCGGCTTTCGGCTTTTGCATGGTCGGTATTAGGTAAACATGCGTTTGCTTTTGGGATCGTAGAACGGTGTCAGGCCAACATCGGCGGCTATTTCTCGTCCTTCGACCATTACGGTGTAATCTCCTTCTTCGATTGCAGTCTTGTCTCCTGCACCTTCCGGCGCCGATAAAAGACATAAACCCACCGCGGCCCCGGTCGTGTAGCCATAGGCGCCTGCGGTTACATAGCCAGCGACCTCGCCATGTCGAAGCACCGGTTCGTTGTGATGAAGGAGCGGTTCGGGGTCGCGCAGCTTAATCGAGCAGAGAAAGGGGCCCTCGTGTTCCGCTTTGCGTGCCAGATAGGCTTCGGACCCGATGAACGGGATGCCCTTGCTTGGCTTGCAGATAAAGTCGAGCCCCATCTGATGCGGCGCTTCAGTATACGCCATATCATGCCCCCAATGAAGAAAACCCTTTTCGATGCGCAGCGCATTCAGCGCCTCGCTGCCGATCAGGCGCAGGCCGTGGTCTTTTCCGGCCTCCATCAGGACCTCGAAGACATGTTCGGCAAAGTCGGGGGTGACGAAGATTTCCCAACCCAGCTCGCCTGAGTAGGACAGGCGTTGCGCCCAGATCTTCGCATGACCGATATGGAACGCCCGATGGCTGTTGAAGGGAAAAGCCCTGTTCGACAGATCGACATCGCTGACCGCTGCAAGCAAATCACGGCTTTTCGGGCCCATGATCGCGAGGACGCCGTAGGATGACGTCACATCGCGCAGGCGAACGTTTTCGTGGGGCTGAATATGGCTGTGCAGATGCAGGTAGTCACGGCGTGTGTGCGAGATCGAGCTCATGACCATGAAGGCGTCTTCGGCATGACGCGCAACGGTCACATCGCTTTCGATCCCGCCGCGCTCATTCAGCATCAGGGTGTAGGCGACCCGGCCGCTGGCTATGGCCATGTCGTTGGTGCAGAGCCGCTGCAGGAAGCTCTCGGCATCGGCACCCTCGACCATCAGCTTGCCGAGCATCGTGTAGTCGATCATGGCAACACCCTCTCGTGCCGCCTTCTGTTCCTCCTGAGCATAAGTGAACCAGTTCTGGCGACCGAAGCTGTACCGGTATTCTGGCACCACGCCATCGGGCGCGAACCAGCCCGGGCGTTCCCATCCCTGCACTTCGGCAAAGCAGGCGCCATAGGCTTTAAGCGCGTGGTGGAACGGTGTGCGGCGAAGGTTGCGCGCGGTCTCGCGCTGTCGGTTGGGCCAGTGCATCCCGTAGGTCAGGACCAGCGTCTCGGGTGCTCGTTCGCGCAGATAGATGTCCCGGGCCTGGAATTCCTCGCAGCGGCTTGGGTCCATCTCGCTGAGATCTATTGGCGGGTGGCTCTGCATGATCCATTGTGCCAAAGCCCGCCCGGCACCGGGGCCGGACTGAATGCCAGTCGAGTTCACGCCTGCCAGAACGAAATAGCCTTTGATGTCGGGCGCTTCGCCAAGTGTGAAACGCCCATCATAGGAATAGCTTTCCGGCCCGTTGAAGAAGGTGCGAATGCCGGCTTCCTGAAGGAGCGGCACCCGGTTCATCGCCAGTTCCAGGACGTCCATCACGTCATCTTCGACAAAGGGCAGGCTTTCAAAGGAGAAGCCTTCAGGAATACCGTCTGCTCCCCAAGGCTTGGCTCGATTATGGGCAAAGCCGAACAGAAGCTTGCCCGCATCCTCCTTGAAATAGGTGCCGTCGCAATAGGAGCGCAGCACCGGAAGATCGCTTGGCAGATCATCGATCGCCTCGGTCACCAGATAGTAATGCTCGCAGGCGTGAAGCGGCACGCCGACCCCGTTCTGCCGGCCCAATTCTCTTGCCCACATGCCGGCACAGTTGACGACGAATTCGGCGGTGATGGTGCCTTGGTCGGTGCGCACGCCGCTGGCCTTGCCGCTCTCGACAAGAACCTCCTCGACCTTGACATGTTCGGCGATGGTCGCGCCATGCATCCGAGCACCCTTGGCGAGTGCTGTTGTCAGGTCAACGGGGTTGGCCGAACCGTCACCTGGCATGTAGATGCCGCCGAGCACGCCGTCCGGGTTCATCAGCGGCCAGTGCTGCTCGATCTCGGGCGTGTCGAGATAGTGCGCTTCTATGTCGAAAAGCTTGGCGAAATCCGCCTTGCGCTTCAGCTCTGTCAGGCGCTCTTCGTTCACCGCGATCGAGATCGAACCGGAGGGCCGGTAGCCTGGGTTCTGTCCCGTTTCGGCCTCGATCTCCTCAAGCAATTCAATCCCGTATTTGGCAAAGACGGTGGTTGCATGGCTGCCCTGCAGCTGCCCGACCAATCCGGCTGCATGCCATGTGGTACCACTGGTAAGCTGCTTGCGCTCCAGCAAGACCACATCGGTCCAGCCCTCCTTGGCCAGGTGATAAGCCACCGAACAGCCATGAATGCCACCGCCAATAACGACGACTTGGGCATGGGAGGGGAGTTGCTTTCGCATGATCGGGTTCCTGTTGGAAGAGCAGGTATCAATCCGGCTCCAAGTGTTTTTTTGGGGAAAGAAGCCTGGTGCCTACTAGCGAAGCGTTCTTTACCTGGGGCTGGATCAGACACGTCTTCGTTTCGGCAATGACCGGCGGCGCCCTCACGCTAGCCGCTATTGTTCATGATCCAGCCTTCGTTCTACGGGGTGAAGGTCAGCCTGTCTCCGACACCGCTTGCTGCGCAAAGAATGACGTGTCCTTCGGAACCTCCGGGAGCTGCATTTCGTAAGCCGTGCAGCGCACACGGCCTGATGGCACGCCGCGGACAAGTTCGTGCGTATAGGTGCTGGGCAGGGCGTTGGGGCTCAACTCGATCGCGTCCTCGGCGTAATAGGTCGCGATGTAGAGCGTGCGCGGCCTGTCGGACAGATTGGGCGCCGATCCATGCAGCAGGCTTGAGTGCATCAGGCAAACGGAGCCCGCTTTGCCCGTGCATTTGATGATCCTGTCCTGGTGCTCGTCGACGACTTCATCGGCCACGGCGCCGGTGAACACGCCGTCATGCCAGAGGGAATGGAGTGGCCCCTTGTGGGAGCCAGGCACCACCTCGAGCGGCCCGTTTTCCAGGGTCACCTCATCGACAAACAGAAGTGCCGTGATCAGGTCGTCATTGGTCATCGGCTGGAATGTAAAGTCCTGATGGAACTTTACCTTGGTCGCTGCTCCCGGCAGCTTCGAATTGACCTTGCCGTGGTGAAACCTGATCGCCGGGCCGATAAGCTCCGCAACAACGTCGACCGTTCGAGCGTTGCGCATGACATAGGCATAGACATCGGAGATTTCCTCCGGCGACTGCACCCGGCGCAAGGCGGGAGCCTCAGCAGTATGTCCGGGTTCTAGGTCAAAGCGCGCGCGCCCGTCGAGGGTCTCGCCATAGTCGTCATCGTGATGTCGGCTCTCTTCGACCCATCCCGTGAATACCTTGCGCAATTTCTCCAATTCTTCCGGGGTCACGGCGTCTTCGACCACCAAGATGCCGTCTCGCCAGAACTGGTCCTTCTGATCCTGCGTAAGGGCCGCCACGACGTTCTCCCCAATTCGAGCTATTTGGTATATACCAGCAGAGTTCTTGGTATATACCAATTGATGTGTTATGGCAAAAAAAACTTGGAGCAGCTCCCGGATGCCTGAACCATCTGCCAAATCTTCCACACCCCCGCCGCGCTTCAGGCTGATTGTCGATCAGTTGAGGCAAGACATCGCCAGCGGCCTGTCGGAGCATGCCGCTCTGCCTTCCGAGCGCGTGGTGGCCGAACTTCATGGTGTCAGCCGAATGACGGCGCGCCGTGCACTGGAGGCCATGGAGGCCGAAGGACTTGCCTACAGCGAAGGACGGAAAGGGCGTTTCGTTTCGCCTAAACGTCTGAAATACGACGTCAGCAATATGGTCAGTTTTGCCGCCGATACCGAGGCTAGCAGGGCCGGGCTGGAGATTGAGCTGATATCCTGCGGAACGACCAAAGCAGACGCCCGGCTTTCGGCGGGCTTGTCGGTGCCGGCCGGCGAGGAGCTTCATGAATACACGCGGCTTTTCAGGATCAAGGGGCATGCTGCCTTTTTCGAGACCGAATATGTCATCGCCCGGCGATTTCCGGAGCTCTTGAGCCATGATCTCCGCCAGTCGACGACGAAGCTTCTGGAGCAGCATTTCGAAACCTTCGCTCACACCGGCGACATCGTGATCCGCATGCGTGCTCTTCACGCGGATGAGGCCAAGCTCCTGGGGCTCGCCCCTCATTTTGCGGCCATGGAGCTGGAGCAGGTGATCCGGGACAAGGCAGGGGAGGCATTTTGCTTCGGACGCCAGATCTGGCGCGGAGAGCTTGCGGAGTTTTCGGCCCATGCGATCGTGAATCGCTAGGGGTATGATCACCTCGTTCTGAAAAAGATCAGCTCCGGCGCTATTGGAAACACATTTTCTCAACGGCGATTGAATCATTGACGCCAAATCTCGGTCCAGTTCTATAAATTGTTGGGAAATCAAAGGAGGCTGGTCATGGATGAGTTTCACCAAAAGCTGACCGCGCTGCGGCGTGACTTTCATCGCAATCCTGAACTGGGCTTTCAGGAAGAGCGCACCAAAGCCAAGGTGGCGGGCGTTCTGCGTGGGCTTGGTCTGGAGGTGCACGAAGGGGCCGGCGTTATCGGTGTTCTCAAAAAAGGCGGCGGCAACCGGGCGATCGGGTTGCGCGCTGATATGGACGCCCTGCCCATCCAGGAGATCAGCACGCACGACCATATATCGGCCACGCCCGGCGTCATGCATGCCTGCGGGCATGACGGCCACACGACCATGCTCCTTGGCGCTGCCGAGATGTTATCGCGTGATCCGGACTTCGATGGCACGGTGGTGTTCATCTTTCAGCCCAATGAGGAGCTCGGGCTGGGTGCAAAAGCCATGATCGACGAAGGGCTTTTTGAGCGTTTCCCCGTCGACGAGGTCTACGCCATTCATAATATGCCGGGTGAACCTGTCGGGCAGGTTTCCACCCGGGTCGGCCAGATCTGCGCGAGCGAAAGCCTCTTTGAGATCGAGATCATGGGCCAGGGCGGCCATGCCTCCATGCCCCATGTAGGCGTCGATGCGATCACGGTGGGCGCCGAGATGGTGCAGGCATTACAAACCATCGTCGCAAGGAAGCTGGCGCCCAGTGCAGGCGCTGTCGTTTCGGTAACGGAATTTCTGAGTGATGGGCAGCGCAATGTGCTGCCCGGCCATGCCACGCTCAAAGGCGATGTGCGCGCCCGCGTGCCTGAAGATCGTCTCGCCGTCGAGCGGTTCATGCGCCAGATCGTGGATGGTGTGGCGGCAGCCCATGGGGTCGATGTCACCATGACGTTCAACGCAGAATTCATCGAGACCATCAACGCGCCCGTCCCCACCGAGGCCGTGGTGCGCGCCGCACGAACCGCGGGGCTGGAGACCATCGATGATCGCCCGCCGATAAGCGGTTCCGAAGATTTTGCCCATTTCGCCGCAGCCGTTCCCGGCTGTTTTCTCCTCCTGGGCAATGGCGAGGAAGGCTCGAACGGCCAGCCGCTGCATGCGGCGGATTATGATTTCAACGATGCTCTGTTGCCGATTGGTGCTGCTTTCTGGGCGGCGCTGGTCCGCGATCGCCTTCCAGCCAGACAGGAAACTCGATGACCCCAGACCTCCCAACTGCCAAGCTGCACCATGTGTCGGCAACACGAAAAACGGGCGATGCCGCTCTCCGGGTTCTGTCGGTCGAGAATTTTGCCGAGGCGAGATCCGAGATTACGCAATGGGAAGGCTATGCTGCAACGCCGCTGGTTCCGCTTGCAGCACTCGCCGCGCGGATCGGCGTCGGCGAGATCCTTTATAAGGATGAGGGCTCACGGTTCGGGTTGGGCAGCTTCAAGGCATTGGGCGGGGCCTATGCTGCAGAGCGGGTGCTGCAGCGTGAGATTGCCAGGCGGACCGGGCATGACATCACCATCGCCGATATCCGCACCGGCAAGTATCGGGCCGAATGCGCGGGCATCATGCTGGTGTCAGCCACCGACGGCAATCATGGCCGATCCCTGGCGTGGGGTTGCCAGCGTTTTGGAGCGCCCTGCCGCATCTATATCCATGCCGAGGTCAGTGAAGGCCGGGCACAGGCGATGCGGGACCTGGGGGCCAAGGTCATTTCTGTTGACGGCGACTATGACGCCTCGCTCGCCATGACCAAGAAGGAGGCGGAGGAAAATGGCTGGTTCATTGTCTCCGATACCTCCTGGACCGGCTATACCCAGCCGCCACGCGATGTGATGTCGGGCTATGGGGTGATGACCCGGGAGATCTGTGACGTACTGGACCAGGCGCCGACCCATGTTTTCCTGCAAGGCGGTGTCGGAGGGCTTGCCGCCGGCGTGGCGGCCGGGTTTCGTCAACAATGGGGTGATGACGCGCCGCGCGTGATCATCGTTGAACCCGAACTGGCACCCTGTCTTTTCGAAAGTGCCAAGACCGGCGCGGCGACAAATGTGACCGTGCTGAAGGAAACTCTCATGGCGGGGCTCTCCTGCGGAGAGCCGTCCGAGCTTGCGTGGGAAATTCTTGCCGAAGAGGCAGAGGACTTCCTGACAATTCCGGAATCCATCGTTGCTCCTACCGTTCGATTGCTGGCCCAGCCGCACGAAGGTGATCCGGCCATCGAAGCAGGCGAAAGCGGGATTGCCGGACTGGCCGCGCTGATCGCCGCGCGCCACGACAATGACCTTTCAGCAAAACTTGGTCTTGATAGGCGGTCCCGCGTGCTGCTGATCGGTTCCGAAGGTGTGACGGACCCCGCCATTTTCGCCATGATCATGACCGGCCAAGATGCGGCCTGAAGCGCTGGAACGAGGCTTTCCCGCAGCCGAATTTGAAGCCCGAACGCAAAGGGCGCAGGCCTTGATGGCCAGGCAGGGGCTCTCGGGGTTCTTGCTCCTGACAGAGCCGGAGGTCCGCTATTTCAGCGGCTTTCAAACCCTCTTCTGGCAAAGCCCGACACGACCGTGGTTTCTGTTCGTCCCTGCAGAAGGCAAGCCGATCGCCGTCATCCCGGAGATCGGCGCGGCGCTGATGCGGCAAAGCTGGATCGAGGATATCCGCACATGGAGCGCGCCCGCTCCGAACGATGACGGCATCAGCCTGCTGACCGAACTCCTGTCTCCCTTGGCCGGGCGCAAGGCGCGGATCGGTGTGTTGAAGGGCCACGAGACATCGCTGCGCATGCCGCTTGGCGATTGGGAACGGCTGGTCGCAGGACTGCCGGGGCTGGAAATTGCCGATGCCACCGGCATCGTTCAGGGACTGCGCATGGTAAAATCGCCGGCCGAGATCGAAAAGCTTGGCCATATCTGCTCGATTGGTTCGGCGACGTTTGCGCATGTGCCGGAGATCGTGGCCGTGGGACAGCCGCTGGAGGAAACCTTCCGCGCGTTCCGTCGAGAGGCGCTGGCGCGCGGGGTTGACGATGTTCCTTATCTCGTCGGGTCTGCCGGTAAGGGCGGCTATGCCGACGTCATCTCACCGCCGACTCGCCGTCCGCTGCAGGCGGGCGATATACTGATGATGGATACCGGCTGTACCTGGGACGGGTATTTTTGCGACTTCGATCGGAATTGGGCCGTGGCCCGCGCCGATGATCTGTCGAGACGTGCCTATGACGTGCTCTGGCGGGCAACTGAGGCCGGGCTGGAAGCCGCCCGTCCAGGCAACAGCTGCCGCGACCTGTTCATCGCCATGAGCAACGTCATCGCCGAGATGGACGACAGCGGCGGCGATGTTGGCCGTTTGGGCCATGGGCTCGGCATGCAGTTGACGGAACAGCCCTCACACGCTGCTTTCGATGACACCGTGATTAGGGAAAACATGGTGCTGACGCTGGAGCCCTCGCTCAGCTATGGCGAGGGGTTGATGATGGTGCACGAAGAGAATGTCGTGATCCGGGAGCACGGTGCTGAACTGCTCACCACCCGGGCTGCACCGGAATTGCCAGTGGTGGTGTGACCACGTCATTGGCTTGGATAGCCTTTGAAGAAGGAGCCGGGGGGAGGAGGGTATGCGGTTCCTCATCGGTTTGCTGCCGCACCCCATCCATGTCATGGCCATGACCAGGGAGCAATGTTTTGATCAAGTACAGACCTGGGGATGATGTGGGCTCGCTGGAGAATTGGCCTTTCGACAATCCGATGAGTGACTATCGGATCAAAGAGGGCGCGCCGCGAACGTCCGGCCGCATCGACGAAGGTGGTTCCGGACACAAAACCAGATTTGGCATCTGGCGTTGTACGAAAGGCGTCTTCGACTGCACGGAGATGGGCGATGAGCTCATGACGATCCTTTCCGGGCGGTGCCGGGTGATCGATCAGGCGAGCGGCCAGGTTACCGAATTGGGCCCAGGAGATAGTTTTTTCACCCATGACGGCAGCCGCGTAACCTGGGATGTGATCGAAGACGTTACGAAGGTCTTCTTTGGCCACAAATCCGACGGGTTTTGATCGGTCCGGCTGGAGGGCTTCCTTCCGGCATCTTCAGGATCATGCCGGCAGCAGCGACTCGCCGGACCGGGAAAATATCTGACCGAAGCCTTCAAGCTCGTCCTTGATTCCGGCACGGCGCAGGCAGCTCCAGAACTGGGCCTGGTTGGATGTGATGACCGGTTTGCCTGTCGCCTGTTCGATCTCCTCGGCGACTTCGAGCGAGCGAATCCCGCCGCAACTCAAAAAGATCGCATCCGCATCCGGCTGGTCGATTTCCGCCCCGAACTGTTTCCAATAAGCGGGTGTGACTTGACCCATCTCGGTGCCCGTCGACATGTTGAGGCCTTGAATGTCCAGCACCTCGAAGCCTTTCGTGAGTAGGAACTCGGCTTCGGCGGTGTTGACCTCATCCAAATAGGGCGTGCCCACGACGAGTTTCCTGGCGCCCAGCTCGTTCAACGCATCCACGACACCTGTCACCAGACACATCGGTCGCGTCCAGGGTGCGCCTTTCTTGATCTCGGCCATGACCCGCTCCTCGCCGATCACGATGGAGCCGCTGGTGCAGCTGTAGCTGATCACGTCAGGCTTCATATCGGGCTGAATACGCGATGCCGCATCGGCCATGTGGTCGATGTGGCGCGAGAGCGTTTCATTGGTGGTGTAATCTTCGGTCTTGAGCCTCGTGATGTGAATGCCGACGCCTTCGGGAGCCATTCTGAAGAAGTCGGACTCGCCCGCCAAATCCGTCGACATCATGATGAATCCCAGCCGGGCTCGATGATGCTCGCCTTCGTCCAAGACCGGCTGCCAGGGCTTTGATGTTACGACATCACCCATGTTGAACATACGATTTCTCCCTCGTGATATGACCGGCTCAGGCCACGGCGCCATCTTGAATAGGGGATCGCCGCGAGACGTCAAACGGCTTCCTTGACGGCACTTAGAAACTGTTGCGTCCGCTCTCTTTTCGGGTTGCCGAACAGTTCAGCCGGAGGCCCCTGTTCTTCGATTTTTCCACCGTAGAAGAAACAGACGCGGTCCGAAATATCGCGGGCAAAACCCATCTGATGCGTCACCATGAGCATGGTGAGGTTATGTTCAGACACGAGCCTGCGGATGACGCCTGTCACCTCGCCGATCACCTCGGGGTCGAGCGCTGAAGTGACTTCATCGAACAGCATCACCTTGGGGCGCATGGCAAGAGCGCGGGCAATAGCGACCCTCTGCTGCTGGCCGCCGGAGAGTCTGGACGGGTGCTGATCCTTCTTCTCGATCATGCCTACCATTTCGAGCAGTTCCTCGGACCGGGCGCGAGCCTCGTCCTTGGGCAATCCCAGCACCTGAACGGGACCCTCCATGCAGTTTTCAAGTGCTGTCATGTGCGGAAACAGATTGAAGTGCTGGAAGCACATGCCGATATCGGCGCGGCGCATACGGAGGTGGCGCTCATTGGCCGGGACGAGCGCGCTCCCTTTCGGCATATGGGTCAGCGGCTTGCCGTCGACATAAATGCAGCCGGCATTGATTCGCTCCAAGGTCATCAGCATGCGCAAAACGGTTGTCTTGCCCGAGCCCGACGGTCCGATGATCGATACCATTTCACCCGCGGCAACATCCAGATCAAGATCGTCCAGAACGACAAGTTCACCATAGGCCTTGCGCACCTTCTTGAAGCTCACCATCGGCGTGCCGTCGCCGGTAAGCTCGATCGGATAGCCGGACATGTCTTCCATGGACTTACATTCCCAACTTGCGACGGATGAAGCCCTCAAAGGCACGGATCAAGCCTGCCGAAGGTAGCGAAATTGCCAGAAAAAGGAGGCCGACCAAGGTGTAGGGCTCCAGGAAGCGATAATGCTCGGAACCGATCGCATTGGCTGTGTGGATGAGCTCGGCGACGCCAATTACCGACAGCATCGGCGTATCTTTGAAAATACCGACCAGATAGTTGCCAAGGCCAGCCACGGCCGGCGGCAAAGCCTGCGGGATGATAATACGCCGGTAGGTCTGCAGCACCGTCATGTTCAGCGCGGTCGCGGCCTCCCACTGACCGCGCGGCACGCTCTCGATGCCGCCGCGATAAACCTCGGACAGATAGCAGGAGTAATGCAGGCCGATCGCAATCATGCCTGATGCCCAGGGGCTAAGACGGATACCGAATTGCGGTCCCACGTAAAAGACGAAGAAGATCTGCAAAAGCAGCGGGGTGGACCGAATGAACTCGACGACTTCCCGAACGACGAAGGTCACCAGCGGGTAGGGTGTGCGCTGGGCCAAGGCCAGAACGAGGCCCAGCACCAGAGCAATCCCGTAGCCGGCGCCGGCCGCGATCAGCGTGTTGCCGGTGGCCTGCACGAGACGGGGCAGAATGTCGATGACGAAGTCCCATTTCCAGTCGAACATCGATCAGGCCCTTCCCAACTTGCGGGCCATGAACTGTTCGAGCCAGCGCATGAAGGGCGTCACCATGAAGCGGGCCAGAATGTAGTAGATGATCAGCGCTGCGCCAAAAACCTGCGCCGATAGGAATGTCGTGCCGTTGATCTGTTTGGCCTCGAACATCAGATCCGCGACCGAGATCAGCGATACGAGGGCAGTACCTTTCAAGAGCTCGATCATCAGATTGCCCCAGGGCGGGAGCATGTTGACCAGCGCCTGCGGCAGGATGATCCGCCACATTCGTTTGGCCGGGCTCATATTGATGGCGGTCGCTGCCTCCCATTGCCCCTTGGGCACGGACAGAATGCCGCCCCGCACCAGCTCCGCGCCGTAAGCGCCGATATTCATGGCAACGGCCAGATAGCCGGCGGTGAATTTTTCGAGCGTGATCCCGAACAATGGTAGAACGAAAAAAATCCAGTAGAGCTGCACGAGGAGCGAGGTACCGCGAAAAATCTCAATATAGGTAACCGCAAGCCCTCGCAGGGCTTTGTTTTCGGAGAGCTTGAGCAGCCCCATGGCAAGCGAAATCGCGACGCCAAGCACTGCTGCCAGAAAGAACTGGGCTACCGTAACCCCGGTGCCCGATAGAAGCCGCGGCCAGTATTGGGCGACGAAATCGAAGAATGTCATCTGATTGCCCAAGGCGTCGGAAGTTCAAATCGGAGGAGATGACGGCAGGCCGATCGGACCTGCCGCCTGTCCATGCTATTCGATCAGCGATTCTCGCAAGCCCAAGCCGCGGTTACGTCGCCGGGAAGGTGGTCCGTCGTGTATTCGTGATCGGCCACCACGGCGAGCATGTCCTCAGTGCCGATATAAGCGCCAAGAGCCTCATTGAATTTCGCCAGGAAGTCATCGTCATCGTGACGGAAACCGACGCCTGCCCAGTTCTTGGTCCAATCGGGCATTTTCGCAAGATCGCCCAGCTCGAGTTCGCCATCGGATTCATGCGCCAGATGTGAGGCCTCGAAATAGGTCAGGACACCTGCGTCTGCGCGTCCCGCTTTCACGGCGGCCATGATTTCGGTGGGGCCTGGAACCTGCATGAGATTGTCGTCGGTAAAGCCAACCTTCTTGGCGGCTTCAACGGTGTTATACCCAGCGCCAGTGACCAGAATACCTTCGGCGCTCAAGACATCCTCGTAGTTGTTGATGCCCTTCGGGTTGCCTGCGGGCACGAGAAAGGCGTCACTGAAGCTCCCGACGGGTTCGGAAAAGGAAATGTTCTCGCAGCGGGAGTTCAGGATATACATGCCGCCGGTGATCACATCATAGCGGCCGGCTTTCAGGCCGGGGATCAGCCCGCCCCAGTCGGTGACCACGGGCTCGATATTGGTGTGGCCCATGGATTTGAGTGTCTGGATCGTGATGTCGTTCATAAAACCGTCGGGATTACCGTCATCGTCGGGATAAGCCCAGATTGGAATATTCGCGAACCCGACGCGGATCGGCTCGCCCGCAGCGATGCGATCAGCCAGCGGGCCGGCCACGGCTCCGAGAGCGCTTGCCGTCAGTATTAGCCCCGATGCTATGAGTGTTCTGGTCAGTTTGAATGGCATGTTCACCTCCGTGCCAGCAATGGATTGAGACGCGTACGGATCATCCGCAATGGCAGGGATATTCTGGAAACTCTCGCGGCCCGAATCGATGCCTTCGATCAAGCCTTACCGAGCAAGTTGTTTCCGTGCAAACGTCGTTGTTGGTGTTCGCTTCCCTGATTCCAGCCTCGATACTATCAAATGCAAAAGAGGGTTCCCCTCGAATTTCGGGTGATCGCGAAGAAAAAAGTTGCATTTCCTAGAAATTTCGATCCCAATCGGATCATGGACGATAAAGACATCGAAATCCTCAAACTTGTCCAATCGGATGCTCGCCTGACGGCGGAAGTCCTGGGGCTGGAGGTCGGGCTTTCGGCGCCGGCTGTGCAGAAACGCCTGAAAAAAATGCGCGAAACGGGCGTTATTGAAAGCGAGATTGCCGTCCTTTCGCCGTCGAAACTCGGGCGGGAGATGACGGTGATCGTTCAAGTCATGCTGGAGCGCGAAAGCCGGGCGCGCCTGGATGCATTCAAGCGAAGAATGCGCAGCGCGCCCTCGGTTCAGCAATGTTACTACACCACGGGGGAAGCGGATCTCATTTTGGTCGTCGTTGTCGAGGACATCAAAGAATATGAGCGGTTCACGCAAGAGTATTTCTTCGATGAATCCAATGTCAGCAGGTTCACATCTTCGATCGTTATGGATCGGGTGAAGGTGTCGCTGGATATCTTGTGAGCGGTTTGACCCTCTTACGAAACAAGAGCATCACGACGCCGGGGCGGAGAAATCCCGTTCTCGTCGACGATTCGCGGACCACCTGGCTTCTGCAACAAGCCTCACCCCTTGACCGCACCTGCGGTCAATCCCTGCACCAGATAGCGCTGGATGAAAGCAAAGAATAGGCAGGCCGGGATTAGGGCGAGGACGGCGGCGGCCATCATCTGGCCCCAGTCGACAGAGAATTTCGAGACGAAGGTGAGGAGGCCAACGGCGAAGGTCATCTTTTCCTCGCTATTGATCAGCATGAGCGCGAACAGGAGCTCGGACCAGGCGGCGGTGAAGACGAAGCCAAGGGTGGCTGTCATGCCTGGCAGGGTGAGCGGGAAGATAATGCGCCAAAGGGCGGAAAAACGCGTGCAGCCGTCGATCATTGCACTCTCTTCCAGTTCCTTCGGGATGCCGTCGAAGAAAGACTGCATCAGGAATGTCGCGAACGGCACGTTGAAGGCGGTGTAGACGACGATCAGGCCGATCAGGCTGTCAGTCAGGCCGAGTGGGGTCATCAGGCGATAGATCGGGGCGATCAGCATTACTAGCGGAAACATCTGGGTCAGCAGCATGATGGCGACGACCGCTGCCCTGCCGCCGAAGCGAAAACGAGAAAAGGCGTAGCCGGCGCCGGATGCGATCAACGTAACGGCAAGCGCCGTGCCGAAGGACACCATGATCGAGTTGCTGAAAAAGGCGGGGAAGTCACTCTGCAGCAGGACAAAGTCGAAATTCGCCCATGTCGTGGCAGAAGGCCAAAGCCGCACACCTTCACTGTAGAGCAGCTTGTCCGGCGTGACCGCGATCTTGATCAGCCAGAAAAGGGGAAAAAGCGCGAAGCTCACATAGAGGAGGATGGCGAGGCGATGGCCGACGTTAAGGAGGATGCGCCTTGGCACTTGGGCCATGATTGTGCTCATGTTGTGTCCGGTAGGCGTTTCTTCATCTGAATCAGGATCGCGGCATAGAGGAAGAGCAGCAGCAAAAGCGCTGTCGCAATCGCCGAGGCGTAGCCGAAGTCGAGTTTCTTATAGGCTGTCGTGAATATGTAGCTGGGCAGAATCTGCGTGGCGTTGGCCGGGCCGCCGCCGGTCATGACGACCACCAGATCGGCGAAATTGGAGATCCAGATGGTGCGAAGAAGCACCGTGATTGCGATCATCGGGGCGAGGAAGGGTAGGGTGACTTTAAAGAAGCCTTGCCATGCCGTGGCGCCGTCGATCGCGGCCGCCTCGTAGAGCTCGTTCGGAATTGCTTGCAGCGCGGCGAGCAACGTGATCGCGAAGAACGGGATACCGAACCAGACATTGGCAGTGATTGGTCCCCACATGGCCAGATCGGGATCTCCCAGGATATTATAGGGTTCGCTCAGCATGCCAAGCGCCGCCATCCAGTGGGGGAGGGGCCCGATCACTGGGTTGAACAGCCAAGCGAAAGTCAGGCCGGAAAGGAACGTGGGAACGGCCCAAGGAAGGAAGACGATCGCCTGGACAACGCGCCGGCCGGCGAAGGGACGGTTGAGCAGGAGTGCCAAGCCCAGACCGAGGAGGAACTGAAAAGCCAGCGATCCTGTGGTCCACCAGACCGTATTGGCCAGTGAGCGCCAGAAGACCTTGTCCTTGAAGAGCAGCGTCTCAAAGTTGGCGAGCCCGACGAAGCCGGTCTTGAACGGGTTCAGGATGGCGATGTTTTGAAAGGCGTAGGACAACCCGACGATCAGCGGTACGAACATCACGAGGGCTATGAGAATCAGCGCCGGGCTCAGATAGAGGTAAGGCTCGAGCAACACCCCAAGCCGTGGCGACCGATGCCCGGCCTCACGCGAAGGCCGGGCATCCACCGTCAAGTCCGGGCTAGCGGTCCTACCGCTTATTGGGCTGCGAGCCATTTCTTTTGGGCATCGCCGAGATAGATTGCCCATTCATTGGCGACGTCTTCCGCCGTGCGCTCGCCGAGCAGCAACTCCTGGCCGCCCTGTACCGCCATGACATCGGCGAAATAGGCGAACTCTTCGAGATAGGTCGGCATTACCGTGGGCGTCCACCGATCGTCGTTCATTTCGGTGAACCAGCCTTCGAATTGCGGTCCTGTGAAGGCCGGGTCCTGCTCGGCGCCCTGATGGATCGGGATGACGCCGACGAATTTCGCCCAATCGAGGTTGCTCTCGCGGGACGAAAGGTGACCGATCAACGCCGCGGCTTCGTCCTTATGCTCGGAGGCTTCGAACATCGCCCAGCCGGCATAGCCGATCGTGGGGAAGCTCTTACCAGCGGGGCCGAGCGGCATCGGGGCGACGGCGAAGTCGTCGGCGTCCATGCGCTCCGCGATGGCGATCAGCGCGTCCGGGTCCTGATCGAGCATCGCGCAGGTGCCTGAATAGAAACCGGCGACGATTTCGTTGAAGCCCCAGTTTACGCTGTCTTTGGGCACATAGCCCTTCTGGTACATGTCGACCAGGAACTGCAGTCCTTGGATTGCCTCCGGGCTATTGATGCTGCTGTTGCCTTCCTCGTCGAAATAGTCGTCATGACCCATCATGTTGGCCATCATCATGACGTAACCATTGGCGCCGCCGGGGCCGCCTCTGAGACAATAGCCGGTTTTGCCGTCGAGCGCCGAGATCGCCTCGGAGGCTGCCATGAAGTCGTCCATAGTTCTCGGTGGGCTATCGAGGCCTGCTTCGGCAAAGAGCTTCTTGTTCCAGAACATGGCGCGCAGATAGAAGCCGTAGGGCACCATGTACATCGTATCGTTGACGTAGCTGCCATATTGCACGGCGCGGTCGTTCAACTCGGATGCGTCCGGCCAGCTCTCCATATAGGTGCCGAGATCGACCAGCTGGTCATTATTGGCGTAGAGCGAGAGCCAGCGATCCGGCATCTCGACGACATCGGGGATCTGTCCGCCCTGGACCATGGTGGCGAGCTTTTCGAAGGCTTGGCCCCAGGGGAGGGAGGTGACCTCGACGGTGACATCGGGATTAGCCTCCTCGAATTTGGCGATCATGCTCTCCAGCACCTCGGTCCGCTGCGGGCTGGTAATCACTTCGACCAGCTGCAGCGTCGTCTCCGCCTGCGCTGTTCCCGTCAGCAGCATCGCTGCAAAGCTGACACCGGTAAGAAATATCTTCATCACATCCTCCACTGTTATTGGTTGTCACCACCGTTTCACGGCGTCTTGCTCTTCTCCAGCGCCGTTCGAAAATCCTCCCAAAGATCCTCGCTATCCTCCAATCCCAGGCTAAGACGCACCAGCTTCGGTGATACGCCGAAACGCTGGAGCGAATTTTCCTCGCCAACCTGGGTGAGCGCCACCTTCGCTGGCAGGATCAGGCTTTCGAAACCGCCCCAGCTTACGCCCAGCCTGAACAGACGGAGCGCATCGGCGAGGCGGGGGATGTCGACGCTTTCATCAAACTCAATCGACATCAGGCCCGAGCGCCCCTCCAGCCCCGGCACGGCATTGGGGCCGGGTGAATGGACCGCCTTGACCGCGGGCAGAGCCGCCAGTCGGTCGACGAACAAATCGGCTGTCGTCTGATGCTGACGCATCCGAGCGGTCAGCGTGCGCAGGCCGCGCGTCAGGAGAAAGGCCTCGAAGGGCGCGAGTTTGCCGCCGAGCAGCGGCAACGTGAGGTCGCGAAGACGCGCAATCCGCTCGGCGGATGCGATCACAACGCCGGCCACGGTATCGGAATGCCCGCCGATATATTTAGAAGCGGAATGCAAGACGACATCGATGCCTGATGTAAGCGGCTGCTGAAAAACCGGGCTCGCCCAAGAGTTATCAATCACGGTCAGTGTTTGATGCCGGCGTGCATGGCTTGCGGTCTTGGCAAGATCCATGACCTCGAACATCACCGAGCTTGGGCTTTCCAGATAGGCGAGCTGCACGTCTTGGAGAAGGTTTGGGTCCTCCGCGAACGCCTTCGGCGGATGATAGGTGATCTCGATGCCAAAGGGGCGAAGCAGCCGCTCGAACAGGCGGTAGGTATCCGGATAGACATGCTCGACGCAGGCAACCCGGTCGCCGGGTTTCAAGAACGCAAACAAGGTCGAAGCGATCGCCGCCATGCCGGACGCGAAACCGACCGTGGCCTCACCCTCCTCGGCCTTCGCCATCATGGCCTCAAAGGCGGCGACGGTCGGGTTCTGCACGCGCGTATAGATCGACTGGTCCGTTCGTCCGGCCATGCGGTCTTCGAAGGCCTGGAAGTTTTCGAACGTAAAGAGTGAGGTTTGATAGATCGGTGGCGTCACCGAGCCGGTATCGGTGACGTGGGCTGCGGCGAGCATTGTCGCCAAATCGAGATCGTCTTGACGGTCATCCATGACCTGCTTCCATCACGACAGCACGCACGTCATCTTCGACACGATCCATAATCTCCGCCATGACCGCAGCGGCGGTCTCTTCATCGCCCTTCGCGATCGCTTCGGCCAGGCCTTGATGCATGGGAATCGTCTCGCTTCCAAGCTCTGGTTCGCCAAAGGGCGCGTCATAGATCTCGTGAAATGTCCTTTGAATCTGGCGGATCAGCTGGTTGAAGAGGGGGTTGCCCGAAGCCTCGTGGATGGCATCATGAAAGCGGCTGTCGGCAGCCCGCCAATCGTCACCCGTTTCATAGACGGCGATGAGCTCGGCGGCACGTGCGATGATCACACGGCCTTGCATATCACTCACGCAGCGCGTCGCCAGGCGGACGGCTTCTATTTCCAAGGGCCGCCTCACCGCATGGGTGCGAAGCAAGCTCTCCGCCTCCACGTTCAGTGTCAGCGGTATCTGAACGGCCTTGCGCGAAACTTCGGCGGCTAGAATGGTGCCCGCCTTCTTATTGCGCGTAACGATGCCCATGTTCTGCCAGGCGATCAGTGCTTCCCGTACCTTGGCACGCCCGATGCCCAGCCGCTCCGCAAGTTCGATCTCAGGCGGCAGTCGATCGCCGATCCCGAGCCCCGCCCGCTCCACCATGAGCAGCAACGCATTCAGCACATCCCGCCCGCTGCTGCCGGCCTCCAGCGTTTCGATTTGATTGGCAGCAAGGCGGACCTTAGTCTGATCGGCAGGCGTCTTATGTGCAGTCATGAGCTTAAGCTGATCCAACCAGCAGGCACTTACATCTACACTATGCTAATGTCAGACAAAATCAAGATAATGTCGGACAATAGTTAGCTGCCTCACTTTACTGGACGGCAGCATTCTATCCGTTCGACTTGCGTTAGCTCAGCGACGTAGTGTGGCATCACCAATCCGGGGGAAGGGCGCGGAGTTTTCAGTCTTTCTTGCGTCCTATAAATAGCAGTTGAGCCGCACCTCCGCAGATGACGTCGATATCATTGATAATATTATGGATATGCAGCGGAAAAACTTCAGAGTCGCTCGCAGCTTCCGTTGCTGGGAAGCCCATCAAATGAAGGTACGGTTCGTACAGAGCTTCGGAAAAATCCAGCTGATGAGTACATATTTTCTCGATGCCGCGTTGAGCGAAGACTTCCTCCAGCCAGTCTGGCGATACCGATCTGACATGCTGCCAACGATGAAAATATCGATTGCTGATCGGGCAATAGACCATATTCAAGCTCAAATTTTCGTTATTGGGGGTAGAGATGACCAGCTTACCTCCTGGACGGACATGAGCGGCAAGTTGGTCGCAGACGGTGTCAAAATCCTGTTCCAAGACATGCTCGAGAACTTCAAAACAAGTCACAACATCGAAAGCCCCGGAGGGGGTATCTCCTAATTTTCCGAGAAACCCATCGCGACCGGACAGTACGGCTTCCGTTTTTTGCTGACGTTCGTTCGACGGCTCGAAGATTGCGAAAGGAAAACCCTTTTCAATGAGGTGGGCTGCAACTTCCCCGCCTCCCGCCCCATAATCAAGATGACGACCACCGAGGACGAAATGGCGTGCCAAAAGCCAGTGGATACATCTCTTTGCCATGGCTCCGAAGACCAGCGTATCACCCAAGCCGGCCTGGGCAAGGCCATCCCAGAATTTACCGACGAGCTCCGGTGTCCACTCGACAGGTTGTGGCGTTTGGCTATCGTTTCTTGTCAGCATCGTGTTCCTCCGAGGGAGATCAGCAGAGCATCACGTCATGACCTGCAGTAGAACAGTTCATGGAATAAGAAAACTCATCCCGAAGACGCTACATCGACGGCGTACTCGTTTTGCAAAGCGCATTCTTTTCGAATGGTGATTTCTAGTTTTGATTGAAGATTTACGCAGGCAGTTGTGAAAATACCGCTGGGCCCACGTACTCGAAATGAAAGGCTGCCATCGGCGAATACGTGTTTTTCGCCAGTTTCGGCATCTGCTGATCCAAGCGCGAGGAAATATTCGCCTTCGCTTAGCCACATTGTGAGGTCAGTCGCGCTGGTCAGCTCCTGACCTGCTTCCAACTTTGGCAGCTCAAACTTTTCCGTCATACTGGTAAGGCCCCAAAGAACGGTTGCACGCCGATCACGGATTGCCATGCCTACAGTATAGCCATTCATCTCGGTCAGGGCCCTCATCCGGAAAAACAAGCGGCAAGGTCCACCACTCTCAATTTCGCTGATTTTGTTACCCTGACGATCTGTCAAGCCGAAATCGATAAGCTCAGCCTTGCCATTCGAATAAGCTGGTTTGGCTTCAAGGTCATCGTTAGGCTTTGAAGCTGTAACCGCTGCATGCCTTCTTCCCTTCTCTTTTGCATTCTTTTCGGCAGCTTCAGTCGCAAAAAGAATACGGTGATATTTCACCGCCATATCGCTTGCGGGGCCTTCTACTTCCTTCTTCCCCTTGAGCAAGATAATCGCATCGTCGCAGAAGCTGGAGATAGTATTATCGTCATGGGAGACGAGCAGGATTGTCGTGCCGGTATCACGCATCGCCCGAATGCGCCCAAAGCACTTCTGCTGGAAACGGGCATCACCAACAGCGAGCGCTTCGTCAACGATGAGAACGTCGGGATCGGGCGAGATGGCAACAGCGAAGGTCAGCCTTGCCTGCATGCCTGTGGAGTAGGTTTGAAAGGGCTGATCGATGAATTCATCGAGTTCGGAAAAGGCGATGATCTGTTCTTCCTTTGCTCGAATTTCATCCATTGTCATCCCAAGACAAAGCCCGCCCATGCGAATATTTTCGCGACCGGTATTGTGCGGCGTAAAACCCGTCCCCAGTTCGAGAATGGCCGATACCCGTCCTCTAACGTCGATGCTGCCTGTTGTTGGGCGAATTGTGCCGGTGATCAGCTTCAACAAGGTCGACTTGCCGGCGCCGTTAGGGCCCATAACTCCCATCACCGAGCCACGCTTGATGATAAGGCCGATGTCGCGGAGAGCAGTGAACGTCTTATGTCGCTGCCGTCGCGTAATGCGCTCGATCAGCATGTCACGCGGACTCGCATAGATCTTATACACCTTCGACAGTGCCTCGACGCGGATCGCTATTGCCTCATCGGTCATGGCTTTTGAAAACTCCTTCCTCGGCCGATTCGAGGTGCCTCAGATCGCATCACCAAAATGGGGGCGAAGCCGCTGGAACACATTTGTACCGATGAGAACCATGCATAGACTCAACGTCGGGAAAACAATCCAGGCAAGCGGATGCTCAATACGACCATAGATCATGATGTCCTGATGCATCCAAATCATGTAGCTGAACGGATTTGCGTAGAAAATCAATTCAAGAGCACTTGGTACCATGTCCGGAATGAACACAATTGGCATCATGAACAAATTGGCCGTACAGAACACGCCAACAATTTCGCGCAAGTCTCTGAGGAAAAGGCCGACCGCGCCAAGCAGGAACACCAGCCCTATCGCGAACATTGCAAGGAGCAGGAAGAACAGTGGCCAAAATACGACGGTCCAGGGCAGGCTGCCGAAAACAATGATCTGATAGAGCACCAAAAAAGACATGCCAGTTAGCAGGATCGGCAAAGAGGACAAGGCTCGCTTGATCGGCAACACTTCCATTGGAAAGGCCATTTGCTTTACAAAACTCACATGATCCAGAACAGCACCGCTGCCACGCCCTAGAACATCCTGGATGCAGAGCCAAGGGACTAATCCCGTCAGGACGAAGGCCGTAAAATCCCGAGGAAGGTCAATCGTGTTGCCAAGGCGTGCCGCAAAGACGAAATTGAAGATAGCGGTGTAGAGCAGCATCAAAAATAGCGGGTGCAGCCAAGCCCAAAGGCTGCCGATCGCTTGGTGAGCATAGCGGTCCACGAACTCCCGCTTGGTGAGCTCGATAAGGAGATGGCGGTATCGTGTCCACATCTCAATCAGGGAGTGCACGTTCGTTCGCTCCAAGTGGCTGACTCGCCACGGCGTCCCAATGCTGAGCGCATGGGCATGCAGCATGTCGGTTTTGTAACCGGAGAGAGGTTTTCGATTGTCATGGGATGGGCTGGCTAGTTGGAGTTGCCTTTGCACGGCCAACGCCAACGAAACGCTCGTCACTGGCCAAATCCGGCTTTGCACTTTCCGAGCCGCCAAAAGCTTCGAGTGTCCTGTCGATCATGCGATCTGTGCTGAAACGCTGGCGGACCCAAGCTGGCGCCTGCGTTCTAGCGGCATCTAGCCAGTCGCCATCCGAAAGGCATTCAAGGATGTTATTAGCGAGCAAACCCGGCTCAGCCGTTGGAACAGCTAATCCCGTTCGCCCATGATCGAGCGCCTCCCGCACACCGCCGACATCCGTCGAAACCACAGGGATACCCAATGCCCCCGCTTCGATGATGACGTTAGGCAGCCCCTCAAGCTCCGAAGTTAGCAGAAATATGTCCATAGCGGCCAACGCCAGGGAAGGTGTTGCCGTGCGCCCAGGCATGTGCAGCCGTTCGCTAAGGCCAGCCTGTGCTGCTGCCGTCTTCACCTGGTCATAAAGGAGGCCATCACCGATCATCAGGAAATGGACGTCCGGCCTACGCTTGGCGACCTCAATTGCCGTTTCCAACCAAAGCATCGGCCGTTTCTCGGGACCGAAGCGAAAGATCGTGCCCAGGACAAGAGCTTCGGTTGGAATCCCTAGACGAGCGCGATAGTCGCGAACAACATCAGCATCAGGCATCTTTAGATTCGAGAGGTCAATGCTGTTGTGGATGACATTGATCCGGCTGGCGTTGATACCGAGCCAGCTGGCATAGCTCTTGGCACCGGCTGCACTGTTGTTGAGCAGGACGACATCGTTACGTTCGGCAAGCGCTTGCAGGATGGGTGCGTAGCAAGGCTGGTGGAGGCCGGTGATCAAAGGTGAGAGGCTGCGCCAGCTCAAGACAATCCGATGAACGCCAGAAAGAACGGCTGCCAGCCCGGCTTTGGCGCTGGGCCCATCCTGCCATGCGTGAACGACTTCCGGGCGTAGTCTTTTAAAAATCAGGACGAGATGAAGAACCTCGGAACGAAATGCGGGTGGCAGGCGTTGGACGAGATGTTTGATATCATCCCGACCGGTATCGCTGTGTTCGTTGGCCGCCCCGAGTTCGATGACGGAAAGCTCCTGGAGTTGCCTTGCTTTCGGCAGATAGAAATCGTGGGGCTCTGGCGACAGGCGTCCGGCGAGCAGATGCATGTCACACTTCCCTCGTTGGGACAAACCTTGCAGTGTGTTCAACAGTTGGCGCTCGGCGCCGCCTGGGCCGAGGGAGCCTGTCACGAATGCCAATCGGCCAAGAACACAGTCATCTTTCGGAATCTCTTGACTGAGGTGTTTGAGTAATTTTGCGTACCGGACCTTACGATTGAACGTCTTGACGAGAGGCCCAAGCCCGTTTCGATAGCAATGGTCAATGATAGGGTGGGATGTCATGCCTTTGACTTGGCGATGCAGGAACCTGTCTATCCCCCGTAATGTTCTGTCGGCCAGCATAGGCCAAAGGAGCTGCGGTTTTGTGAAGCCGAAAGGTGTGTCAAAGGCAACACGCCCAGCTCCAGAGTTCAATGACAGCTTGGCTAGTTCATAACCAAATGCTTCCGCCTCACCAAATACTAAAATGCAAGTGCCAACTGAATCCGGGAACCGCCCTACTTGTCCATCTGGATGGAGCCAACCAATCCGTCCAGGGTCGATATTCGGTAGATTCTCTGGCTGTGAAGCAAAGACGAGGCTCACGGTCTGCGGTATCGAGAGGATTTTCGACACAAACTCATCCGGAATCGCCACTGAGAATATTGCGGTTAGTCCGGTAACGTGATGCTGCTCGACGAATCGATCCATTTGCTCGATGACCTTCTCCGGTGGGAAGGTCGATGCCACGGCAGCTCTATGTGAGGCGTTGGGGACTAAAGGCGCCGAATTCAGTGTTCGATCAACTGACTTATCCGTAGCCAGCTGCTCGTGAGCAGGTGCCTGACGGCTCTCCGGTGAAAGGGTCATGCTATGCCCGCGGGTGTTTCTAACAAGATCATCAGCTGTTCGCTACATGCGCTGCAGTTACCCAAGAATTCGGCACCATGCTTACGTTATGCACCAATGCTTTTTCCAGGCTTGGAACATGAGTATGGTCCAGAGCGGATAGTGCCAGTCGACGTCACCGGAGATATGCTGATCCCAACGCTCACGAATTGGATGAGGGTCAAAAATCCCCTCCTCCTTTAACCGGCGTTCGTTCAGGAGGTCTTCCGCCCATTCCCGAAGCGGCCCTCGCAACCATTCATGGAGCGGAATGCCGAATCCCATCTTCGGTCTTTCGATCATTGTTTTCGGAACGTGACGGTAGAGGATTTGACGTAGCGCCCATTTCGAGACACCGTCTCTGACCTTCATGCGTTTCGGCAAGCGC
Source organism: Geminicoccaceae bacterium (assembly GCA_965204405.1). GTDB lineage: Bacteria > Pseudomonadota > Alphaproteobacteria > Geminicoccales > Geminicoccaceae > JANQPX01. The sequence continues at coordinate 256,058 of CBDBEN010000003.1, read as the reverse complement.
CAGCTATACTCGACCACCCGATGGTCGAGCAACGGCACACGTGCCTCCAAGCCGACCGCCATACTGGCTCGGTCGACCTTGGTCAGTATGTCATGGGGAAGATAGCTGACCATATCGATAAATTGCATCCGATCATGAAAGTCCGGATGCAGCGCGCTTGCGGCTCCCGTCCAGACATCTGCCAATCGCTCACGACTTCCATTAACCAAGCTTGTGGGCTCTACCCAATGGCTCATCTGGTTGAGATAGAAGCGATCCGGCCAGTCTGGCCGCAGGCGGTCGGCCACGCGATGGAGCCGTTCGCCGAAAGCAATGGGTCGGTATCGTTGTGGTAGCAGGCGGGCCAGCCGGTCCCAATTTCTCGGCGACAGCATCGGTGCCACATAGGCTATGGGCCGTCGCAGTATTGCGGGCACGTAGCCAGGGTCTCCGAGGTGCGCGATCGTGTGCATGTAACGGCTATAGCCGCCGAAAAGCTCATCGCCGCCGTCTCCGGAAAGGCATACTGTTACATGCGCTTTCGCCATTTTGGAGACGAGATAGGTTGGGATCTGCGAGGAATCGGCGAAAGGTTCGTCGTAGATTTGCGGCAGATCTGTTATGACGTCTCGCGCCACGGCGGATTCGATATAAATCTCGTGATGGTCTGTCCTAAGGTGGTTCGCGACCTGACGCGCATAGGGCGCTTCATCAAAGCCCGCCTCGTTGAAGCCGATTGAGAAGGTCTTGACCGGCCTATGGGAGGCAGCTTGCATAAGAGCGACGACGATCGAACTATCAATCCCGCCGGACAAGAAAGCGCCAAGCGGCACGTCTGCCCGCGTGCGCTGGCAAACCGCATCGCTCAGCTGGCGTTCGAGCCCATCGAGCAGTTCATCGTCGCTGCCCGAAATCGGCGACGCCATGGCCTCCCCGACGACATCGATCGGATCCCAATAACTCTTCTCTTCTACCGCGCCGTCAGCACTGATCCGTAAAAGCCGTCCGGGCGCAAGCTGGCGGCAATTTCGGAAAATCGACAGAGGAGCCGGCAAGGCGCTGAAGCGGCAATAGGAGGCCAGACTGTCGAGGTCGATCTCGGCTCGCCAATCCGGATGGGAAAAAAACGATTTCGGTTGCGAGCCAAAGAACAGAACATCTCCGATGCGTGCCCAGTACAGTGGTTTGATACCAAGGCGATCCCGAAAAAGCGTAATCTCTCGATTCTTTCGGTCAAAGATGGCGGCCGCGAACATGCCGACGGCATTATTGATCGCCTGCTCAACCCCGAACCTGGTTGAGGCCTCGAGCAGCACTTCCGTATCAGAATGACCGCGGAACGTAACGCCTTCTGCCTGAAGCTGGGGCCTGATCTCGCCGCCATTGTAGACTTCGCCATTATAAGCGACCACGTAGCGTCCATCGGACGACACCATGGGCTGACGGCCAGCAGGCGAAAGATCGATAATAGCAAGCCGTCGGAAGCCTAAAGCAACACCAGCCGCTTCGTCGGTCCAGGTATGACTGTCGTCGGGCCCCCGAGCGGCAAGCGCATCGGCCATAGAGTTGATCTGCCGCTTTAGCTCGTGGGCGCTATAGCGCTTCTTCAGATCGATGAATCCTGTAAATCCACACACGCGGTCAGCTCTCGCGAACAAACAGGAATTCGGTGTTTGCGTGTCCGGTCGCGATCTTGATCTGTTTGAACCCCATGGCCTCGACCCGGCTCGTTACATCAGCATCCCAGCAAAATTCCATCGGCCAGCCGCCGACCCAGTCTTTGACGTCGGTATAGTAGGACATGCCACGCGTCGACTTATAGCCATTAATATGCTTGATCAAGCCGGGGAGATTCCAGATCCGTTTATTCAAACTGAAGCGCCAGATATACCAAAGTTCAATCATGCGCTTTCCAAGCACCGACGAAGCAATGTATCGCTGTTTCAATTCAAGCCAGAACTCTGGGGACGGGTTGATTTGCACATCCGCGGAATACAGGGCAATATAGAACTGGCCGCCAGGTTTGACGCGTCCCGCAGCATTTTTTACCGCCTGCCAAACATTTCCGGTGTGATGTAGAACACCCCAAGAATAAACGATGTCGGCTGGCTCGAGTGTCGACATGAAGCCGGCATCCAAAACAGACCCTTGAGACAGCGACCAATGGGCGGGATTACCAGCGTAATGCTTCAATACCTCCGTACTGTTTACTGAATTAGGATCATAATCGAAACTGGTAATTTGAGTGGCTTCGGCCTGGAAGGCAGCCAGAGAATGCAAACCACTGCCACAGCCAATATCCAAAAAAGTCTTGCCTTTCAGATCATCGGCATCGAGGAACTCAAGAAGATGTTGCTTCGACGTATCGACGCGTTCCTGGCCAAAGTGTTTTTCGATGAAGTCTTGCCAATTTCTGCCAAACTCAAAGCGTTCACTACTCAGTGCCACCCCCTTTGCCATGGAAGGCTCCTTACCTCGAAAATTGTTTGTTGGCCGCTTGTTGCTGGCTATTAAGCAGCTACGCTCGATGGTTATCCGACTGTCTCGAAACGGTCTTTGAACCTGACGCCTGAAGTCGCTTTGGGCAAGAGCTTATCGCGCTATAGAGTTGCTCTACAGTAAAACGATGGGGTATTGTTGCATGAATGATAGCGAGATTCTGTTTGCTACAGCCGCATGCTTTCTCCCATGCCTGGTGCAGCCCATTCGTTTCGGTCGCAGACTTTCCGGTAGCTATTGCCCAGGGCAAGATCCATAAGTTTGAATGATCACCCACGTAGCTTCAAGCCTGATCGGCATGGATCTCATCATACAAATCCAAATAGCGTCTGGCGACTATGCGCTGATCGTGATTCGCAGCCATGGCATCCCGGGATCTTCGTCCCATCCTCGCTTCGAACATTGCCTCATCAAGCACGGCTGTGAGCCCTTCGGCGAGGTCTTCGCTATCGCCTGCTGTCGCTAGATAGCCAGTTGCTCCGGGCTCGATCAATTCGCCGGTGCCGCCAATCGCGAAGGCAACGGCGGGTGTGCCGGAGGCCATCGCTTCGATAATGGTGTTCGGAAGGTTTTCCTCGAGAGATGGCGAAACGAATAGATCGGCTGCGCTGTAGAGGAGCGCCATTTTTGCATCTTCATTGATCACGCCCATCGCGTGAAGAGGAAGGTCAAGGGGGAGTTTAGAGGAACTGTCACTTCCGAACACCACCAGATCGACATCGGGAACCCGATCGCGCTCGATGAGGATATCCAGAGCATCAATGAGATGAGAAAAACCTTTGCGAGGGTTGCCAACGGCATTGTTGGCCCCGAACAAAATAAGGCGGCGATTGGCCGGAAGGCCTAGCTGCTGCCGAGCCTCGTCTTTCGAACAGGGCTTGAAGATGCTGAGATCGACGCCTGTAGCAATGTGTCTGATTTGAGCATTGCGAAACAACGCGCTCTCGGCCGCAAGGTCGGCAATCCACCGACTGGGTGCAACGATAGTCAGGCGGTCTGTCCGCCAGCATCGCTTTTCCCGCAACTGCCGTGCAGAAAGATCGTGCTCGCTATCGCTGCCAAGCTGGGGGCATTGCCCGCACATTTCTTTGAAGCGATCGCAGCTTCCGGGGTGATGACAACCGCCGGTGAACGGCCAAAGATCTGAAAGGCGCCAAACCACGGGCTTACCCAGCTGAAGCAGGCGATCGATGCCGCTAACCGACAGAAACCCTCCGTTGACCCAATAGAGGCCGATGACATCGCTGTCGCGGATCTGCGGATGCTCTTGCAGGCCACCGATTCCAAAGCAACCAGGTGACCAGATGCGATCCGGCATACGTTTGCCGTAGAGGCGAAGCGGCAGTCGGTCGGCGAGGTGAATTGGTATTCTGCTGAACCCGGAATCGACCTCGACCACCGTTGGATCGCTACGGTGGCTTTCCAGTACCAACATCCGGCTATGGGTTCCAAGATCCAGGAGGGAACGGTGCAGCCGGTAACAGGCGAGTGGGCCGCCACCTTTTTGATCATTATGGGAAAGATGGGTGATGCGGAGCGGCGGCAAGAAAAAGAATCTCCCCAATAGGCTGTCCGCATCTTTGGATTATCCGAGAGATTCATGCGTCAGCCCATGAATGGCCGAAAAGCTTCATGAGACTGTCATGCCTGTAAAGAGAAATGCAGATCAAAGGTCAGGTTTTTGATGAAATCAATCGCATAAATACAAATGATTAATAGATGATTTCACTTCCTACGGTGGGCTTCCTCAATTTACGCGATGATCAAGGGCATGTGTCATGTTGAAGAGACATGCCGAGCTTGTTCGTGAGTCCTCCCGGTGGTGACAAAGACCGAACATGATTTGATCTGGCGTCGATCTACGAAAAAACGGCGCGCTGCGTCGACAAGGACAGCGTCATATTCAATGATCCTTCATTGATAAGCCAGCGGCGCAGCGTGAAGACACGGGCGCCGGCTTTATGCATGGGGTCCGCCTCGGCAAGGGACCTTGCCTCCTCGAAGGACGGCGCGCGGTAGACCATCAGGCCGGCGCCCTCCATCTCTTCGCCGGTTTCATTCGATAGCGGGCCAGCGAGAACCAGCGTACCTTTGGCTTCCAGTGCCTTTTGATAGTCGAGGTGGGCCGGAAGCGTCGATTTCAGCAGGTCCTGATCGCCGTTTGGCGTCGAATGGATCACATAGAGTTCCAGCGCCAATGCGCCTCGTGATTTGGCAATTTCCTTATAATCTTTCCAGCTCGGCATGATCGCGCACTCCCCTTCAGCCTGATCATGGAAGCAGTGTAGCAGCGCTGTCCTGCTTTGCGTAAAAAATCGATATTAATTGACAATTATCAAAATCATGGTCAATTTTTCTCAATGCGATGAGATAAGAAAGGCTGGCGGTATGCGTTTCATGGTCGGGCAATCCAACAGGGGGGCAGCTGTTTATGTTCTCGCCGGCGAGCAAGCGATCGATTTGACCGCCATCGATCCCGATCTCGGGTCGGACCTTAGTATGCTGGCAAGGACCGGCAGTGCCGGAATGGATCAAGCAAGAGCGCTCTCTGCCGCCGCCGATCCGGCCGGTGCGCCCGGTGATATCCAGCCGCTCTTGCCCTTGCAGGCGAGCGGCAAGATCGTCTGCCTCGGGCTGAACTATGTAGATCACGCCAAGGAGGGCGGGTACGATGTTCCCGACTACCCGGCCTTGTTCATGCGCAGCATGACGTCGATGATTCCAGCGGAAGCCCCTCTGGTGCGCCCCGCTTGCTCGGAGCGCCTGGACTACGAGGCCGAGTTGATGGTGATCATCGGTAAGGGGGGACGCCATATCGACCGGGCCGAGGCTTTGGGCCATGTTTTTGGCTACACCGTGTTTAACGACGGGTCGGTGCGCGACTACCAGCGAAAAACGCACCAATGGACACCGGGCAAGAATTTCGATGGAACCGGTGCCGTCGGTCCGGTCGTGGTCACGCCTGACGAACTGCCTGCCGGTGCCGCCGGCCTTCATATTCAGACCCGTCTCAATGGCGAGGTGATGCAGGATGCCAGCACGGCCGACATGATCTTTCCGGTGGATCAGACCATCTCGATCCTTTCTGAAGTCATGACCCTGGAGCCTGGCGACATGGTTGCGATGGGCACGCCGCCGGGCGTCGGTCATGCAAGGCGGCCTCCGGTGTGGCTGAAGCCTGGCGACATCGTCGAAACTGAAATTGAGGGAATCGGCGTTCTGCGCAACCCTGTCATCGATGAAGTGGCCCCACCATCGACGTGAACGCTTGTCTCCGCCATCATATAGCCGGAGCCGGAGGGAAACATGCCAAAACCAATTATGAAAACCGTTGTCGAGCTTCGGGCCGAGGGGCAATGCCCATCCCATTCCAAAGCCGACATCACGGTGCGCGATCTGACGTTTTCGATCGATGAGCCGGTGGAGCGCGGCGGCACCAATGAAGGGCCGTCACCAACGGAGACGGCGCTTGCAGCGCTCATCGGATGCACCAACGTCATCGGCCACAAATGCGCTAAAAAGCTTGGGCTTGAACTCGGCAGCATGAAGATCGCCGCGACCTGTGCGTTTGATCGCCGCGGCGTCACCTTGAGCGAGGAGATCGATGTGCCGTTTCATCGGGTCGACCTCGATATCGAGATCGATGGAGACATGTCGGATGACGATCTCCTAAGGTTGGCTGCCGAGGTCGGGAAATATTGCCCGCTTGCGAAACTGTACCGCTGTGCGGGCACGGAAGTCGTGGAAAACTGGCACCGAAAAACGAACTGACGCCACCTTGTGGCCCGGTGATCGCGCTAGGTTTTGAAGCAAGAAAGAAAGGGAGGCAAATATCATGTCAGCGCTATTTCGCTGTTGGATCTCAAGAGCCTTTATCACCGTCGCGGCGCTCGGAGCGCTCGCCGCCCAGGCTAGTGCCGACACTATCAAGCTGATCGCGATCGACGGCTATCCAGCCCGCGCCATGTGGGTGAAGGAGTTTTCCGAATTTTTCATTCCCGAAGTCAACAAGCGGCTCGAAGAGACTGGCAACCACCAGATCGAATGGCAGGAAGCCTACGGTGGCACCATCGTGAAGCCCAAGGGCGTGCTCGAAGGCATCAAGCTCGGGCTTGGCGATATCGGCATCGTCACCACGGTCTTTCATAATTCCAAGCTGCCATCCCAGGCGATCGCCTTCGTCACGCCGTTCATCTCGACCGATGCGCGGATCGTTGCCAAGGCGGTGGATGAAATTGCAAAGGAATTTCCTCAGATGGCCGCCGAGCTTGAAGCCCAGAACCAGGTCTATCTGGCAACCGGGGTGGTGCTCGACACCTACCAGGTGTTCAGCCGCGAGCCGATCGCGTCACTTGGTGATATCGAAGGAAAGAAACTGGCCGGCGCTGGCTTCAACCTTCGTTATCTCGAGGGATTGGGCGCTGCAGGCGTCCGCGGCGGCCTGACCGATTTCTACAACATGCTGCAAACCGGCGTGGTCGACCAGGCAATGCTCTGGCCGGAGGCGGCGATGACCTTCAAGATCCACGAAGTCGCCCCCTACATGCTCAAGGCCAATCTGGGTGCCGTGAACTCCAAGACGGTGACTGTCAACAAGGATGTCTGGGCCGGCCTGCCCGAGGAGGTGCAGACGGTGCTGCAGGACGTCGCCATCGCTTATCGCGATCATGTTGCCGAGGTGGCGATGACCAGGGCTGAAGCAAGCCTCGAAAAATTCAAGGCTGCCGGCGGCGAGGTGGTCGAGCTTTCGGCTGAGCAGCGGACCGCATGGGCGCAGTCGATGCCGAACATCGCGGTGGAATGGGCCAAGAGCCTTGATGAGCAGGGTGCCCCTGGCTCCGACATGCTCCTCGCCTATATCGACAAGCTCAAGGCGGCCGGCGAAACGCCTGCCCGGGACTGGGCTGGCGAGCTTGCCAACTGAGCGGACGGCCCGCATCCGGTGCTGACCAGGCTACGTCCAGCGCTCGATCGCCTTGCCATCGCCGCTAATCTATGCGGCACGTTGATGGTTCTGGCGCTGGTCGCGATCGTCAATGCCGATGTGGTTGCCCGCGGCGTCTTCAGCGCGCCGTTTCGTGGATCGGTCGAGGTCGTGCAGTTCTCGATGGCGCTGATCGTTTTTCTGCAGCTTCCGGACGTTGTGCGCGTAGATCGCCTGACCCGCTCCGATGGCCTTCTCGTCGTACTTGCCGGAAGATATCCGGAGGTCGCCCGATGGTTGCGGCGGACGATCAATGGGATCTCGGCCACCTTGATGGCACTGATCGCCTTCGCGATCTGGCCGGAGTTCGTCGAGGCCTGGGAGACCGATGACTTTTTTGGCACGCCTGGTATTTTTACCGCCCCTTGGTGGCCGGTGAAGCTGGTCATTTTCTTCAGTGCCACTCTTTGCTGCCTGATCTGGATCGGGAAGGCTCTGGGCGGCCCGGCTGCCGCCGGTACGGACGAGACGAACCGATATGACACTTGACATCTCCGATCACGATTTCTTGGTGTATTAGGCGGTGCAGCCACTCGACATCGGCATCGTCTCGGTGATCGCGATCATCACGCTGATCTATCTCGGGCTTTACATCCCGATCGCGCTCGCGCTGGTATCGTTCCTCGGCATCTGGCTGATCCGCGACAATGTCGATCTCGCGATCAACCTGCTGAAGATCGCGATCGGCGACAGCGTGACCGAATACGCCTTCGCCACGGTACCGCTGTTCACCTTCATGGGATTGATCGTCTCCAAGGCTGGACTCGGCGCCGATGTCTATGACGTGATGAACGATGCCTTTCGCCGCGTAAAGGGGGGCATAGGCATGGCGACGGTTGGCGCCAATGCCGTGTTTGCCGCAGTCACTGGCTCTTCGATCGCCTCAGCCTCGGTATTTACCCGCGTTTCGGTACCGGAAATGCTCCGCTACGGTTACAACCCGCGCTTTGCTGTCGGCGTGGTTGCCGGCTCCTCGGTGCTGGGGATGATCATTCCGCCGAGCGCGATGCTGATCATCTATTCCTTCGTCGCCGAGCAGTCGATCGGCCAGATGTTCCTTGCCGGCATCATCCCCGGTCTGCTGCTGGCGCTGGCCTATATCGCCACTATCGCCCTGATGGGCCGCCTGACCCCCGCCTTCATCGGCGGGGCAACCGGTGCGGTCGAGGCGGGTGCGCCCGCCAACGTTGACTCGACGCTGAGCAAGGCCGAAATCTTCGAGAAAACTGGTCCTCTCTTGATGTTGATTCTCGTCGTCCTCGGCGGCATCTACACTGGCTGGCTGACCCCTGTCGAGGCGGGTGCTGGCGGCTCGGCGGTAGCACTAATCATCGCGCTTGCCCGCAAACGCCTAACCCTGCAGGGGTTCTGGCAGGCCCTGATCGAGACCGGGCACATCACCGCCAGCATTCTGTTTCTGATCACGGCTGCTTCCATGTACAGCCGCATGCTCGGCTTCGCAGGCCTGCCCAATGAGCTGAGCGCGTTCCTCGGCACGATGGATGCCGGGTTGCTCGTCATCATGGTGGCCTATGTCCTGCTGATGCTAGTTCTTGGCACGCTCCTGGACACCGCTTCGATCATCCTGATCGTCGTGCCTCTTTTTCTGCCGATCATCGAGCCGATGGGCCTAAGCCTGGTCTGGTTCGGTATCGTCACCGTTATCGGTGCCGAGATCGGCCTTTTGACACCGCCGCTCGGCATCTCCTGCTTCGTGATCAAGGCCACCCTCGACGATGAGCGCATCTTGCTCAAGGACGTGTTCCTCGGCGCACTGCCCTTCGCCGCCGTGATGCTGCTGGTGCTGATCCTGGTCATCAGGTTTCCGGTGCTCAGCATCGGTATCCTCTAGTGGCGTGGCCGCTTCATTGAAACGGACCGGGCGTGTCAAGATCAGGGGTATGCGGGCAAGCTTTCGACGTACTGAGGTGGAGTAAAGCTCATGCGAACGATCGACCGGAACACCATAACCCAGGCTTTTCTCGATTATTGCGGCGAGGACACCGACCCGAGACTGCGCTTCCTTTTGGAACGGCTGGCCCATCACCTTCATGCCTTCACGCGTGAGGTCGGTCTTACTCACGATGAATGGCGTCAGGCGGTCGACTTTTTGATGGCATGTGGAAAAATCACCACGCCGGAGCGCAACGAGTTCGTCCTGCTCTCCGATGTCCTTGGACTGTCATCTCTGGTCGACATGATCCATTCGCCTGAGGGTGCGACGGCCTCCAGCGTGCTCGGGCCGTTCCATATTCTAGGCGCGCCCAATCTTCCAGTCGGCGGAGACTTGAAACGGGATAATGAAGGCGACACGGTCATCGTTCAGGGACAGGTGCTGGCGCCGGACGGCAAGCCGATCGAGGGAGCTGTTCTCGACATCTGGCAGACCGCGGCAAGCGGCCTCTATTCCAATCAGGATCCCAAACAGGCGGATTACAATCTGCGCGCCCGGCAGGTCGTCGGAAACGACGGCCGCTATGCCTTCACCACCGTCCGTCCAGCCCCTTACACCGTGCCTGATGACGGCCCGGTCGGCGATCTCCTCCATGCCATCGGCAGGCATCCCTGGCGGCCGTCCCATCTGCATTTCATCGTTCAGGCCGAGGGATACCGGACGCTGGTGACCGAGTTGTTCCCCGACGATGATCCCTATCTCGACGAGGATGCGGTGTTCGGCGTACGCAGCGATTTGACGACGCATTACCAAGAGCATCATGACCATGGCGATGCTCCTGCCGATCTGGAGGCGGCAAAGCGGCTGACCACGCCGTTCTACTCGGTCGATTTTGACTTTCGCTTAGCCAGGGCGTGATCACATCGCCGAAGCGATTCCAGGTTGGAAAGAGCCGGCATCAAACCGCTCGACCTCCCCGAGGATCCCAGCCTAAGAGAGTGGACTCGACGAGGCTTTTTCAGAATAGGCGTTAAAACCGGATGCCGAACTGAGTTTGCCAATATTCGGTGTCTTCGAGGGTATCGTCCGTCCGGCCATTGGCGTAGGAGAAAGACAGCCGGTAGTTCTCCGCCTGCGTAAAGAAATAGGATAATGAAGCATCCAGCCGATAAAGATCGCCGACATTGTCGTCGACATTCTTAAGATAGCGGTTCGAGATGCCGAATTCGATATGGTCGAAGCCGGTTCCTTCAGCGCCCCTGAATTTCATGCCCAGCCGGCCGCCGATCCGAAAGAACTGGGCCTCGTCTTCCAGGTCGTCATTGCCGCCATCATCAAAGACGCGCCCAAAATCGGTGAGCGCATCGACGTCCAATTGAAAAGACAGAGGACCATAGGTCTTCGGAAATCCGATTGGCAAAGTCGAGTCGGTGGGAAGCGTGGGCGTCCAGCGGAGCTTGAGGACGCCAATCTGGGTCTCGAGGTCACTATCTGTCAAAAACAATGGCGTAACCGCAAACTCCGAACCGGAACGATCGGGCTTGAAAAAACTCAAGGCCTCCTGAACGCCGATACCAAGTTTATCGATTTCATTCTCGGATCCATTGAAAAAGCGTTCGAACAGTAGGAAGGGAACGGTGGACGTGAAGATCAAATCGCTACGCTCGACCTCGAAATTATAGCCCAGCACGGCATCGACCTGGTAGAGCGTCTCGTCATTGTCGAGGTCAGCGGTGATGCTGAACTCAGCCGGGCGCACCGCCGAAAGCTTATTGCGGTCCTTGGTCAGATCGTCGATCTCGCTGGTCAGTCGCAGGCCGTCGGCATCCCTGGGGTTGAAGATCCAGTAGGGCTTTTCCGGTTCTTCGACGAGTTCCGGTGAGGCGATGTCCGCGACCGGCAGAGGCTCTTCTTCAGGTTTTGGCGACGTGCAGTAGATCTGAACGAAGCGCCCGGTGATGTCCAAGACCTCGGCAACCTGAAACTGCCGGCCAGGAACCTCATAGAAAGGGTTTAAAAACGAGGCTTCGGTTCGCTCTTTGATCGTGGGTCGACGCAGTCTTTCGAACACATAGTCAGGGCCGCCGGCACGATCCACAAAATCCGCCAGGCGTTTCTGGATCCGTTCCAGAGTAGTGGCATCTTCCTCGGTACAGGACCGACGCACATCGGCGGTGCAAAAATCAGGCTGTACCAGGGCAAGCTGCTTTTCGCCGAGCAAGGTATCGCCGTTGCGATCCGCATCGAGCGCCGCGTCGCTAATGTCGCTGACCGCGATCAGCCAGCGCAACAGGCGAAGCGGGCTAACAGTTCTGGGTTCAAGCTCGGCGCTCGGCCCGCAAATCTGACCAGCAGGAAACAGTGGTTCATCACCCGCTTGAGCGAAGGCGATTGTCGCTGGCGCGACGGTCAGGCCGAGAACCAGGCCCATGATGGCCTGACCTCGTCTCAACCGACATGCGAAGGGGCTGGCGGGCGATCCAGAAACGATCATGACGGACCTGATAGCAAGTCACAGGGCCACATCCGAACATTTTTTCAGGCCTTGCTGAATTTTGCCGGCAAGTCTTTGCAAAAGCGCAACAATCTCAAGTCAGTGCTGAAGTGAAGTTACTCATCGATTGACCAGGCAGGTGACGTCCAGGGATCCTTATCGTCACTGCCATTCAACTAAGCGGTACCCTCGGAGCAGGCGTGGTGCTCAGTTCAGATCATCTGATAGCTTTGGCAAGAAGCGGTCCGGCAACCACCTCTGCAGGCAACGGATCCGCTCGAAAGGGAAGGAGAAACGAAGGGCGCGCTCGTTTTTGGTATGCTCAGTACGATCTTTGAATGATGGCGTTCCAAGCGTTCCGAGAATAAAATAACTGCCAGCAAGGGGAGGGGTTCATGAGATTTGAAGAGCATATCGCTCGGGGCGGCTCGATGGAGTTGGCAGATCCCGACCACGGTTATCTGCCGGGTTTCGGCAACACCTTCTCGACCGAAGCCGAAGCCGGCGCCCTGCCCATGGGATTGAACTCGCCGCAAAGACCTCCCCTGGGGCTGTATGGCGAACAACTCTCCGGTACGGCCTTTACGGCCCCCCGCGCCGAGAACAAACGATCCTGGCTCTACCGTATCCTGCCCTCGGTCAGGCATTGCACCGGGTTCGAGGAAATCGATCCGGGCAAGCTTCGCACGGGACCGGCACGGGAGAGTGATTTGCCATCCATGCAGATTCGCTGGCAGCCGGTAGCCATGCCGGAAGGCTCGGATCTGGATTTTCTGGACGGCCTCGCCACCATGACCTGTGCTGGCGATGCCGCGATGCAGGCGGGCATGGCCGCTCATGTCTATGTCGCCAACGCCTCCATGGATCGGCGGTACTTTCAAAACAGCGATGGCGAGATGTTGTTCGTACCCCAGGAAAATGGCATCAAGCTACTCACCGAGTTTGGCATCATCATTGTCCGTCCGGGCGAAATTGCTGTCATTCCCAGGGGCGTCAAATTTCGAGTTGATCTCGTGGAAGGCCCGGTTCGCGGATACATCTGTGAGAACTATGGTCAGGCCCTGACCTTGCCGGAGAGAGGGCCTATTGGCGCCAACTGCCTTGCCAATCAGCGGGACTTTCTGACACCGCTTGCTGCCTATGAGGATTACGAAGGGGTATGTGAGCTGGTTTGCAAAACCGGTGGGCGGCTTTTTCGGACTAAGCTCGGCCACTCACCGTTGGACGTGGTTGCCTGGCACGGCAATTACGTACCCTACAAATATGATTTGCGTCGATTTTCGCCCATGGGTGCCGCTTTGTTCGATCATCCCGATCCGTCGATCTATACGGTGTTAACCTCGGCTTCGGAATTGCCCGGCACGGCGAATGTGGATTTCGTGATTTTCCCCGAGCGCTGGCTGGTGATGGAGAACACATTCCGCCCACCCTGGTACCATATGAATGTGATGAGCGAATTCATGGGGCTGATCTACGGGGTCTATGACGCCAAGCCCGGCGGATTTGTCCCAGGAGGTATGAGCCTGCACAATGCTCTAGTCGCTCATGGGCCGAACGAGGAGGCCTATGAAAAAGCCTCCACCAAAGAACTGAAGCCAGAGAAATTGTCGGGCACGATGGCCTTCATGTTTGAGACTCGCTACGTCCAGAATCCGACGGCCTATGCGTCCAATCTAGACATGATCGATACCACGTATCGCGATGATTGGAATGGTTTGAAACGCAATTTTAAGCGGCCTCGGTCGTAGAACCTTGTGCAGCGCTGTCACAAATTTTGAGATTGGACGAAGTAGGCGCCGTTCCTCTGGGGCCAATAACCTAGAGCATTTTCCGATCAAACGGAACCAGACCTCTCCCGGAAATGCTCTAGCCTGCTGCTTGCATTCCTGGGCATCTTTGGTGAGCGATGGGCCACATTTGATCGCCTGGCAGTTCAAGGCATCACGATCAACGTCGACGCCTCTTTCCCATTTCCTACAAAAACGCCCCAACGGCGTTATTGTCGGCTGATGTCAACAATATCGCCTCTGCTTTCGAGCCGCCAACGAAGCCACTTGCCGGATTGATCATACCAGAGCTCGCGTTCGATATCGCCTCGAACGATGTATTTCTTAGCGTTTATCGCTTCATCGCCAATCGTGATCACCTCTTCTCCAGCGGGTTCGACATCAACTCTCAGCAAGCGTCCATCCTTCATGCCGAACAGCAACCCGCGATCGACGACGTTGCCGTTCCAAGGGTGGCTGGAGACAGTATCGGCCGGGACAGCGACTCCAGGCTTGACACCGTGAATGATCATTTGGTCGTTTTCGAGGCGAGCCTTGGTGACATATTCATCTCCCGCCTCATCGGTCCAGGCATCATAGGCAATCAACTGATCCTGCCGCCAAACCTCGCGATAACGAGCACGGCGCTGATACACCGTTAGGAATAATAGCTTTACATCTACTTTGACATCGGTTTCGACAATGAGATTCTCGCCTTCGCAATGAAAGGTGAGAGTGTGGTTGCCGATATTGCCATAGGTCTCATGGTGGATGGCGTAGACAGCTTCTTCCTCAGGCGGCGTGCAGGCGAAGCCGTCCAGTGCAGCAAGACAGATCGTTATCAATGAATAGCAGAAAGCTGCTGCGAACCGACCTTTTGTCATCAAAAGGCTTCGTCGTCGAAAGACATGACCGGTTCGGCACCGGCCATGATCTGGGTAAAGAGCGCACTGTTTTCAGGCAGGATCTTGGTCATGAAAAAGCGGGCTGTGGCGACTTTCGCCTCATAGAAGCCGGCATCGCCATTTGCGCCTTCCGCAAGCTTCGCTTTCGCAAGCTTGACCATTCTTACCCATAAGAAGGCAAGCACCACCAGCGCGAACAGTCTGAGATAGTCAACCGACGCAGCTCCAGCCTCGTTGGGGTTCTTCAAGCCCTGCTGAGCGACGTGCAGCGTGGCTTGCTGAAGCCTGGAAAAAGCCTTCGCCAGCGGTAAGACGAAATCCTGAAGTTCCTGATCGGTCTGATGTTCCTCTATGAAGGCCATGACCGGATGGAAAAAAGCCCGGAGCAGCCGGCCGAAATGTGAGGGCAGCTTGCGGCCGACCAGATCTAGTGCCTGCACACCATTGGTGCCTTCATAGAGCAGTGTAATGCGGGCGTCGCGCAACAACTGCTCCATGCCCCACTCGGCGATATATCCATGCCCGCCCATGCATTGGATGCCGAGATGGGTATTATGGAAGCCCTGGTCGGTGAAATAGGCCTTGATGATCGGTGTCATCAAAGCGACCAGATCATCGGCATCCCTGCGCACGCCTGGTTCTGGATGTTTTTCCGAAATGTCCAGCTGCATGCCGACCCAATAGGCAAGCGCTCGCGCACCTTCACTAAAGGCCCGCATGGTCAGCAGCATGCGCCGCACATCCGGGTGTACCAGGATCGGATCCGCAGATTGATCCGGCTCCTTGGCCCCATCCAGGGCGCGGCCCTGGCGTCGGTCCCGCGCATAGGCGACAGCGCTTTGATAGGCCGTTTCTGCGATACCGAGGCCTTGGATGCCGACTTCGAGGCGGGCATCGTTCATCATGGTGAACATGGCGCGCATACCCCGATGCGGCTGGCCGACCAGCCAGCCTTTCGCCTGGTCGAAGTTCATGACGCAGGTGGCTGATGCCTTGATTCCCATCTTGTGTTCGATCGAGCCGCAGGCCACGCTGTTTCGAGGGCCTGCTTCGCCATCATCGCCGGGTAAAAACTTCGGCACGAGAAAGAGACTGATACCCTTGATGCCATCTGGAGCATCGGGGAGGCGTGCCAGAACCAGATGAATGATATTCTGGGTCAGATCATGCTCGCCGGCTGAGATGAAAATCTTGGTGCCGGTAATCCCATAGGAGCCATCGTCGCTGGGTTCCGCTTTGGTTCGTATCAGGCCCAGATCCGTACCGCATTGAGGCTCGGTGAGGCACATGGTGCCGCTCCAGCGGCCCTCGACCATTTTCGGCAGATAGAGGTTCTTTTGCTCCTCGGTCCCATGTTTGACGATGGCATTGTAAGCCCCGGATGTAAGGCCGGGATACATGCCGAAGGAAAGATTGGCAGAGCAGACCATCTCATCCACGAGCAGTCTTACTGCCTTCGGCAGTCCCTGACCGCCAAAGGCGGGATCGGCGGAAAGGCTTGCCCAGCCTGCTTCAACAAATTGGTCATAAGCCTGCTTGAAGCCGTCGGGCGTCCGAACGACACCGTTCTCGAAGACACAGCCTTGCTGATCACCTGTCCGGTTGAGAGGGAATAGAACCCCCTCTGTAACCTTAGCTGCCTCATCGATGATGGCATCGATGACGTCGCTGGTTGCCTCTTCATAGCCCGGAAGCTCGGTGAGCTTTTCGATTTCCAAGAATTCGTTCAGGACGAATTGCATGTCCCGCCGGGGAGCTGAATAGGTCGTCATCTCGTTTTTTCCCCGTTTAATTCCGAAGCGGCTTGCCGGTTTCGAGCATATGCTCGATGCGCTCAAGCGTGGCCGGTGTCTTGATGAGCTTCATGAAGGCCTGCCGCTCAAGCTTCAACAGATCACTCTCGGCAACCGTCTCGGTGATATCGGTCCGGTCGCCTGAGAGGATTGTCGCAAGTTCAGAGGTCACGACTTCGTCATGGGCAGTCGCCTTGCCCTGAAGGCGGAATCCTTCAACGGCCATGTCAAGGGCCACCTTGGCCGTCGGTCCGGGCAGGGAAATTTCGACGGGTTCTGGTGGTTGATAATTTTTCGAGAGCGACAGGGCCTTCGCCTTGGCTTCGGCCAGCAGACGATCCCTATTCATGACGATATCGTCAGTTTCCCTGAGGAACTGCATGTCTTTTGCCAGCGCCGCCGACTTCGCGACTTCGGCCATGCCAATCGCCTCGAAGACCTTGGAGATGGCCGGCATGGGGCCACCCGGACGCTTTTTCTTCTGCATCCAGCGCGTGATCATCTCGGTGGTGCCGGTCCATGCCGGAATGACACCGACGCCGACCTCGACCAATCCCATATAAGTTTCGGCATGGGCCTCTATGGCGTCGCTGTTGAGGCAGATTTCGCAGCCGCCGCCAAGCGCCATTCCGGACGGAGCGGCGACCACCGGGAAAGGCGCATATTTCAGTTTTCTGTACGCCTTCTGACCCTTGGCGACCATGTCCTCGACCATGGGCCAAACGGCGGTATTGGCGGCGAAGAGAGCGAGCCCAATATTGGCGCCGACCGAGAAGTTGGAGCCTTCATTATAGATCACCAGCGCCTTCATCTCTTTTTCGACAAAGGAGACGGCTTTCTGAATGAGATCCAAAATGTCGGGCTCGATCGCATTCATCTTGGTGTGAAATTCCAAACAGGCAACCCCGTCGCCAATATCCCATACCGAGGCAGCACGATTGCCGAGCAGCGGCTTTTCCGAGGTCCGCTTGATATCTTCCAAGAGCAGTACACCTCTTGGCCGTTCGACCGGTTGATAGCCGCTATCGACGGTGAGACATTGCAGCCTGCCGTTTTCCACGGTGTAGAACGTGCTGTCGCCCACTTTCTCGAGCAATGGCGGGACCGGTTCACCTGCGGCAGCGAGCTGCTCTCGGAACCAGGCAGGCCCAATTTTGTCGAGAAGCTCGAACGGACCCCATTTCCAGGCATAGCCAAGCCGCATGGCGGCATCGACGGCGGTAATATCGTCGGTGATGTCGGGCACGAGCGAGACCGTATAGGCGAGCGTCTTGCTCATCACCCGCCAAGCCCAGACGGATGCGGGTTCGTCGCTTTCGAAGAGGGCGCGGGGGCCGCCCTTTCTTGCCGCATCGACACCTTCCAGGCGGGGCCTTTTGGCGGCGTGATAGACACCAGTTGCCAGATCCATCACTTCCTTGATCCGGCCGCCATTGGCCTTGTTCAGCCGATAAAATCCACCCTTACCTTTTCTGCCGGTATAGCCTTCCTCGATCATCGTCTTGATTCGCGACTGTTCCCGATCGATCTCGTGAAAGGCATCATCATCCGACAAAGCACTGCGCAGACTGCTTGCAACGTAAGGCAGCAGATCGATGCCGACCAGATCGGCAAGCCCGAAGATGCCGGTTTTGGGAATGCCGAGTGGGCGGCCCATGGCGAGGTCAGCCTCTTCGACCGGCAAATTCATCTCGAATGCTTCGGTGAAGGCCGCCTGCATCCAATAGACGCCGATGCGATTGCCGATGAAGCCGGGGGTATCCTTGCAGCGGATCACGGTCTTGCCGAGCCTATGATCGCCGAAAGAGGCAATGGTCTCCAATGCTTCGGGACACGTCGCTGGGCCTGCGACCACCTCAAGGAGGCGGAGATAGCGGGGTGGATTGAAGAAATGAGTGATTAGGAAATCCCGGGCGAAGCTCGGGGGCAGGCCTTCCGTCAGCTTGCCGAGCGGTAGAGTCGATGTATTGGAGGTTACGATCGAACCCGGACGACGAACCTTTTCGATCTTGCCGTACAGGTTCTGTTTGACGGCGAGGTCCTCGACCACCACCTCGACGATCCAGTCGACTTCCGCCAATCGCTCAAGATCGTCTTCAAAATTGCCCGGCTCCACCAGTTTCATCGCCCGCTTGCTCATGAAGGGGGCTGGATCGGTTTTCGCGGCTCGGCTGAGTGCCGTTTTGGCGAGGATGTTTCGATCATCGGCGCCGTTCGGCACGATATCCAGGAGAAGCACGGGCACGCCGGCATTGGCAATTTGCGCGGCGATGCCGCTGCCCATAACTCCGGAGCCGATGACGGCGGCTTTGCTGATCGTCACTAGACCGCCTCCAACACCGTGGCAATGCCCTGACCGCCACCGATGCACTGGGTGGCAAGGCCGTATTTCGCCCCCTCCCGCTTGATAAGCTGGGCTGCTTTGCCGGTAATTCGGGCTCCTGTAGCACCAAGCGGATGGCCGAGCGCCAGGGCGCCGCCGTCCAAGTTGACCACCGCTTCGTTCATGCCGAGATCACCCATTGAGGCCAGCGCCTGGGAAGCAAAGGCCTCGTTCAGTTCGACCACCTCGACATCCCCGATCTCCAACCCGGCGCGGGACAGGGCTTTTCGGCTGGCGCCGACCGGGCCGATCCCCATGATTTCGGCCTTGCAGCCGGCGACCGCCGAGCTTTTGAACCGTGCCAGGACGTCGAGGCCATGCTTCATTGCATAGTCTTCGGTGCAGACCAAAACGGCGGCCGCACCGTCGGTGAGCGGCGAGGATGTGCCGGCGGTAACCGTACCATTCTCATCGAAAGCGGGCTTCAGGCCGGAAAGCGCCTCCTGGTTGGTGCCAGGCCGGATGCATCCATCCTCCTCGACTGTGTGACCGTTGGCTTGAATTGCCACGATTTCGTCCCTGAGCTTGCCCCCCTCACTGGCGGCGACAGCCTTGGCATGGCTTTTCACCGCAAACTCCTGCTGGTCGTCGCGGGTGATCTGATATTGCCGCGCGACATTCTCGGCCGTGATGCCCATGCTCATATAGGCTTGCGGGTATTTTTCCATCAGTGCCGGGCTCGGCATGGGATTGTAGCCGCCGAGCGGTACCCGGGTCATGCTTTCGACGCCTGCACAAACGAAGACTTCGCCCGCGTTCAGCTGGATGGCGCCTGCGGCCATATGCACGGACTGCATCGACGAACCGCAGAAGCGATTGACGGTAACGCCGGCAACCGAAAGGGGAAGGTCGGCGAGGAAACCGATCAGCCGTGCAACATTGAAGCCCTGCTCGCCCTCGGGAAAGGCGCAGCCGACGATGATGTCCTCGATATCCTCGGGCTTGACCCCGGTGCGATCGATCAGTCCTCGGACGACCTGTGCTGCGAGATCATCAGGCCGGACTTTGGCAAGCTCACCCTTATGGGCGAAATGAAAGGGGGAACGGGCATAGCCCGCAATCACGACACTCTTCATGAAACCTGTCCTTTTTGACCGACTGCAGCGACCGTCCCTGCCGCGCGACAAAAGTATGATTGATGGGCCTTCGATGGCTGCCCGCGATGCGCGCCGCGGTCTCTATTGTGTCTGATCTTCGTCATTGACGACGATCCGCAAGCTCGCTCTCCTCGCGCAGCAACTCCTTCTTCAAGATTTTGCCGACAGCCGACTTCGGCAGGCTGTCACGGAACTCGATCAGTTTCGGCATCTCGATCTTGGAGAGTTTGTCTTCCAAAAACGAAAGGAGGGCAGCTTCGGTCAATGTCTTGCCCTCATGCCGCATGACATACGCCTTGACCGTCTCGCCGCGATAGCCGTCGGGCACACCGCAAACAGCGGCTTCCGCAACGGCAGGATGTTCATAGAGCGCTTCCTCGATCATTCTCGGGTAGACGTTGTAGCCACTGCAGATAATCATTTCCTTCAGCCGATCAACGAGAAAGCCGAAGCCGTCCTTGTCGATATAGCCGATATCGCCGGTGTGCAGACGGCCATGGCGAAGGGTTGCCGCCGTTTCCTCGTCTTTTTTCCAGTAGCCTTGCATGATCTGGGGGCCGGACAGACAGATTTCACCATGCTCGCCCGCCGGCAAGATGGTCTTCCGGTCCTCCAGCGACAAGATCTCGATCGTGGTACCCGGCATCGGCACACCAAAAGATCCGGATTTCTTCGGCCCTTTGATCGGATTGCAGTGGGTAACGGGCGCTTCGGTCAAACCATAGCCTTCCACTAGCGTGCAGCCGGCCCGCGCTTCGAAGCTGTTCTTTACCTCTTGAGGCAACGGCGCGCCGCCGGAAAGGCAAAGCTTGATCGAGGTGAGATCGAAGCGATCGATATCCTTGTGGCTACCGATCGCGTTGTACATGGTCGGTACGCCCGGAAGCAGCGTCGGATGTTTGCTGGCAATGGTTTGTAGCACTTGATCGAGGTCGAATCGCGGCAAAAGAACCATCTCGGCCCCGACCCTCACGCCGAGCGACAAGACCGTGCTGACGGCAAAAACATGAAAAAGCGGCAGGACGCCGAGGATGCGCTCGCTCCCCGGCTCCAGATCCGGTGCCCAGTCCGCAAGCTGATCGGCGCTGATCACCAGGCTCGCATGGGTATGGATCGCTCCTTTGGGCCGTCCGGTGGTGCCGCCGGTATATTGGAGCACCGCGATATCTTTGTCGGGATCGACATCGACGGGGTCATAATGGCTGTCATTGGCGATGAGCTGATTGAAGCGGACAAAGGGCGGATCATTAGGAATATTTGCCACGTCCCGCCGCTTGACGATCGGGAATAGCCAGTTTTTCGGGAAAGGCAGGCACGTCGCCATATCCGCAACAACGACGGCCTTAAGCCTCGTCTTGTTCAGCAGTGCCGCAACTTTCGGCAGCAGGGCTTCGAGGCCGAGGGTGACCATGATGTCGGTCTCGGAATCCTCGACCTGATGCTCGATCTCCCGGGACGCATAGAGCGGGTTGTAATTGACGATCGTGCCGCCGGCGCGAAGGATGCCAAAAAAGCAAATAACGCTATAGGGACAATTCGGCAGGAAAAGCCCGACTTTGACGCCTTTCCCGACCCCGAGCGACTGCAGCCCCTTGGCCACTCTCGCAGCCTGCAGGTCCAGATCACGATAGCTGATCTTTCGATCGAGGAAATCGATGCTGGGCCTATCCGGGAAACGTGAAACCGCCTCATCCAGCAATGCATGAAAGGCACGTCCCTTGTAAGAGCGCCGCCAGTCAACATCGTCGGGATAGCTCTTGAGCCATGGCGGATCGGCGGCATCAACCGGGGTTGCCTCCATCGTGTCGATGACCACTATTCGCCTCCAGAACTCTATCAAAACTCAAATAAGGAATGCTGATTATGAGAACTCTTGGTTAATCGATTATTAATGGGCCCTGGATCATCGTCAATCAAATGACGTTCACGATGTCAGGACCCCTGGACATGCCTCGCGGATCCTGGTTAAGAGAGGCTAGAGAAAGCCACTTGCGGGCCCTTCTTTTTGCCGCTACAAACGATGCTCCTCTTTGTCGCATCATGACAGGAGTTATCTATGCACAGGCTTATGATCACTACTCATTAACTTGACGTCCGTCGTTCTGACGGCGAACGCCTGCGCTGCGGTCACGGCCCCCGTGCACCGCCTATTTTAGTTCACCCCGAGACAAACCCCTGACATAAGCCGGCTCCCTTTTTGTCGGCTGCACATTCTGGCCTTCGGAGCTTAGCCATGACTCCCGGCTTACGTGACGTGTTCGCCTTTTCCTGGCGACATTGGAGCCGTCGTCCCATCACGCTCGCTATTCTCGGGCTTGGGATCGGCGGCAAGGTGGCTGCTGAAATCAGCGGCCCTGTGTTCATCGGCAAGATGATCGATGCCCTGACTGCTGTCGACTATGAGGCAGCTTTGTTTGCTCTCGGCGTGATTCTGGCGCTGAGATTACTGTTCGTCGTTTTGAACAATGCAGGAGAATATATCTGGACCTACCTTGCTATCCGCATCCTTCGCGACATCTGCTCGGACGCCTTTGCGCGGGTGCAGCGATACAGTGCCGAGTGGCATGCCAACAGCTTCGCGGGCTCAACGGTCCGTAAGATCACACGCGGGTTTTGGGCATTCGACCATCTTGGCGACTCGTTCTACTTCCATCTCCTGCCCTCGGCGGCCGTGGTGTTCGGCGTGCTGATCACCATGACTTTCCGCTGGCCGGAGATGGCTGCCATGTTCGCCTTGGGCTGCGCGATCTACTGCTGGGTCAGCATCCATCTGACCATGGCGTATTTCGCACCGAAGAGGCGGGCGGCTGTTGAATACGACACCAAGCTCGGCGGGGCGCTTGCCGACAGCATCACCTGCAACACGCTGGTCAAGAGCAGCGGTGCCGAGGTGCGGGAGGACCATCGTCTCTCGGGCGTGCTCGACCTCTGGGACCGGACTCATATCCGCTGCTGGCGTGCTGCGATCGATACCGGTGTTGCCCAGTCGGTCACGATGCTGGTGGTTCAGGCGGTTCTCCTGGGTGTCAGTCTCTGGCTTTGGCAGCAGGGTCGTGCCAGTGCCGGCGATGTCGCCTATGTGCTCACCAGCTTCATGCTGGTGAACGGCTATCTTCGGGATGTCGGTCAGCACATCCGGGAGGCCCAGCATGCGGTCAATGATCTTGAGGACGTGGTCGAATATGCACTGACCTGGCCCGAGGTCGAGGATCGGCCTGAGGCACAGGCACTCCAGGTCACCCATGGCGAGATCCGCTTCGACGGCGTGCGCTTTTGCTACCCGAAAAGCGGTGAGCCGGTGTTCGATGATCTTTCCCTGATCATCAAGCCCGGCGAAAAGGTGGCGTTGGTTGGCCATTCCGGTAGTGGGAAGTCGACCTTCGTCAAGCTGATCCAGCGCCTTTACGACCTGGATGACGGCCGGATAACGATCGACGGGCAGAATGTCGCCGAGGTCACTCAGGCAAGCCTGCGCGAAAGCCTTGCCTTGGTGCCGCAGGAACCGATCCTGTTTCATCGCTCGCTTGCCGAGAACATCGCCTACGGTCGGCCCGAGGCCGACATGAAGGCGATCCAATCGGCGGCGCGCCTGGCCGAGGCCGACGGCTTTATCCAGGACCTTCCCGAGGGATATGACACGCTGGTGGGTGAGCGTGGTGTCAAACTCTCGGGCGGGGAAAGGCAGCGGGTGGCAATCGCGCGGGCGATCCTCGCAGACCTGCCCATCCTGATCCTGGACGAGGCGACAAGCTCGCTGGATAGTATCTCCGAGCTTTCGATCCAACGGGGGTTGGATAGGCTGATGCGGGATCGCACTACCCTGGTGATCGCGCATAGGCTTTCGACGGTTCGCCAGGTGGATCGGATCCTGGTGTTCGAAAAGGGCCGGATCGTCGAGGAGGGCACCCATGACGCCCTTCTCCAGCACGAAGGCGGCCGCTATCGCCGTCTTTTCGAGACCCAGGCAGGCGGATTTGCAAAAAAGCTTGCCGGGTAAAAAAACAACCGCCGCGACGTCGGTCGCGGCGGTTGTCGTCTTTTGCAGAATTCTTCGATCCAGCGGGATTGGCCCGCTTTCTCTCGGAGGATCTATTGTGTGGTAGTGGCCGGCTGAAGCTTTTCCATGATGCGCTTGCCAAGTGCTTCGTCTTTGGTGGCCGCTTCGTGAATTTCCTTATATTCGGCGAGCGTGATACCGTCGGTCTTCTCGATCGCCGCTTCGAATTTGGCGTCGAGCTCGATGCGGAGCGCCTCCGCTTCCTCCTCGGTCTTGACCTCGCTGATCTTGTGCGCGGATGCCTTGACCACCTCATGGACGGCCTTGGCCGCAACTACGAAGGACTCGAGCTTGACGTCATCAAGCTGGTATTCTTCAGCCGAAACGGGTGCGGCCATCAACCAGCCGGCAGCCAGCACGGAAAAAAGCGTGCCGAGCACGCGGCTTGTTCGTCCGTTCACGTGAGATCCTTTCAACTTTGGTTTGTATCTGAATTGAGGGTGTGATCCGTAAACGACCGGTAGGCCGGATAATTCCAAATTCTTGTAATCTTTACAGACTTCGCTCGGATTAAATTGATTGGCCAAAGGCCTATGCTGAACTAGGGAAAGTTGCTCAGATCTTTGATCATGAGTGATACGAGGATAGCCTCATTATTCCCGTCAGTTCTGCCGGCAAATGGGTGATGCAAAACAATCGATCTGATTTGTCCTGCATGTCGAGCAGAGAGGGAGGCGAGCTGGGCGCGGATCAGGCCGTGAGTCGCTGCCCACTTCCTCTGCCGGGACTTTTCGCTCGGGACTAAAGGAGGCGGCTAGCCAGCTGATGCAGCATGGCGCTCAGCAGGAGGCTGAGGAGAACGAAGGCGAAGGCCATGGCACCGGAGGTCTGCAGGGCTGTCTTGATGACAAACCATCCATACACGACAAGGCCCACAACAATGGCCTGAGCAAGCATGGCAGCCAGGCCAGGGGGAAGGATGACAAACAACCCCAAGCTAAGGATCATGACCGAAGTCTCGATAACCGCAGCCCAGTTCAGAGCGACAATGAGGGCAGTGTAACGATGACCGAGCTTCAAGAGGTCGATGATGAAGAAGGTGACCAGCGGGAAGAAGATCCACCCCGCAATGTAGAGCCCGGTATGGACCAGAATCGTCCAGACCGAGAGGCTTTCCGTACCGCCGATAATGCCTTGGCTCGCCAATAAGACATAACCAGGCGCCACCAGAACGGCGGCGAAAAAGGAGTGCCAGAAGCCTACGACGGATATGTTGAAGTGGTTATGGCCGGTCTCGTCAAAACAGGCGAGGCGAAAGGCACCGTAGATCGACGACCAGATTTCCTGGCGATCGGGAACGATGTCAGATTGCACCGACATAGGTCTTGAGCAGCCGCTGATAAACGCCCGTCAGCGCTTCTAGATCCTCAAGGCTGACGCGCTCATTCACCTGATGCATCGTCTGGCCGACAAGGCCGAACTCGATCACCGGACATGTGTCTTTGATAAAGCGGGCGTCGGAGGTGCCGCCGCTGGTCGAGAGTTCGGGCGTGATCCCAAGCTCGTCCCGGATCACCGTCTCCATCAGTGAGGTCAGAGGGCCGGGCTTGGTAAGAAAGGCGGGGCCGGAGCAGCGGGTTTGCAGCTCGTAATTGCTACCGACGCTGTCCAGCTTTTCGCGCAGCCAGGCTTCCAGGGACTCCGGTGTGTGGCGGTCGTTGAAGCGGATATTGAAGTTCGCGCGCGCTTCGCCGGGGATGACGTTGGTGGCATCATTGCCGACGTCGAAAGTGGTGGGCACCAGCATGGAAGGGGGAAAATGCTCGCTGCCCTCGTCCAACGGTTCGGATACGGCGCGCAGCATGGCGGCAAGCTGGGTGATCGGGTTATCGGCTCGATGGGGATAGGCGACATGTCCCTGCGTGCCGGCAACTTTAAGGAAGCCCGAGAGGGATCCGCGGCGGCCGATCTTGATCATCTGGCCGAGCGTTTCCGGGTTGGTCGGCTCGCCGACCACGCAGGCATCGATTTTTTCGCCTCGATCAGCCAGCCATTTCAACACCTTGACCGTCCCGTTGACCGCCGGGCCCTCCTCATCCCCGGTAATCAGCAAACTCACCGAGCCCGACGGTCGGGCAGTCTTGAGAAAGCGGGCGATGGCGGCGATGAAGCAGCCGATGGCGCCTTTCATGTCGACCGCGCCGCGGCCAACGAGGTCACCGTCGATGATCTCTCCGGCAAACGGCGGTGCTTGCCAGGCGCCGGCATCGCCCGACGGCACGACATCGGTATGACCGGCGAACATCAGATGCGGCGAGCCGGAGCCGAGGCAGGCGTAGAGATTGGCGATCGGCGGTGTGTTGTCGTCCTCGAACAGCAGGCGATGGCAGTCAAAGCCAAGGGGCGTCAGTGCTTTCTCGATCACGGCCAGAGCACCGTCGTCGGCCGGTGTGACGCTTCGGCATCGGATCAGGGCCTGGCTCACCGCGACGGGATCGGCGGCATCGACAGGGTCAGGCGTGCCAGCGTGCTCGACTTTCTCACGACGTACAACGGTGTCATTTGCCGGGTCGTTGAGGCCGGCAAGGCGGTTCGGGCGTGCTGTGGCAGTCATGTTCTGAGCAGGTCGTTGATGGCGGTTTTGGAACGGGTCTGGGCATCGACGCGCTTGACGATCACGGCGCAGCCGAGGCTGGGCCCCGGGTTGCCATCGGGAAGATTGCCGCCCGGAAGAGCACCCGGCACGACGACGGAATAAGCCGGAACCCGGCCATAATGGATGTCACCGGTCGTACGGTCTACGATTTTGGTCGAGGCGCCGATAAACACACCCATAGAGAGGACCGCGCCCTCCTCGACCACCACGCCCTCGACCACCTCGGAGCGGGCACCGATGAAGCAATTGTCCTCGATGATTACTGGTCCCGCCTGAAGCGGCTCCAGCACGCCGCCGATGCCGACACCGCCGGATAAATGGACGTTTTTTCCGATCTGGGCGCAGGAGCCAACCGTCGCCCAGGTGTCGACCATGGTGCCGCTATCGACATAGGCACCGAGATTGACGAAGGACGGCATCAGGACCACGTCGGGCGCCACATAGGCTGATCGCCGGACGACACAGCCAGGGACTGCCCGAAAACCCGAGCCAACGAAATCGGCGTCCGACCAGCCTTCGAATTTGGAGGGGACCTTGTCCCACCATGAAGCACCGCCGGGCGCACCGCTGATTCTGGTCATCGGGTTCAGGCGAAAGGACAGCAGCACGGCTTTTTTCAGCCATTGATGAACCGTCCAGGTTCCATCAACCTTCTCCGCCACCCGGCACTCCCCGTTGTCCAGAGCTCCAAGTGCGGCTTCGACCGCATCCCTTACCGGGCCGGTTGTCTCGGCGTTGATATGATCCCGTTGGTCGAACGCTTCTTCGATGGCGGACTGAACGGCGGCTTGATCCATGGTGCGGCTTCCAAATGCGGCGCGCCCGTCGATGGGCAAAGACGAGAATTGCGTAAGCTATCTAAGATGGAGAACGTGTCAACCCAACCATTTACCAGGCTAAATGGCGATAATCTCGAAAAGATCTTCGAGAACGCCGATCCTTCAAGCATCGACCGGCGCTCCTCGAATAGATCCGCTGCTCGGCGTGGCTATTCGTTAAATTCCAGCATGACGCCATGGGCATTGTCCGCGCTGACGCCGATGGCGCCGCTGACGTCGCGTTTGTAGGGAATCTCGCTGTGATCCAGCCAATCGGCGACAGCGCTCAGACTGCGAACGCGCAGGCTGAGGACGGCGAGGCTGACATTGTCGTCGTCGAGGTCTGACTGAAGCTGCGGATGAAGCATATCCAGGTCGTCGGGGTTGGCGAACAGCAGAACGCCGTGCCCGGTATGGACGGCAAGGGTGTTGTCGGTCTCGGTGAGGCTCGGTTCTCCGAAGACGCGGCTCATCGGCTCGACGAAATCTCGAGGATCGTGTGTAACGACGGTGATTGCGTTGATGCCGATCGTTGTGTTCGGATGTTCTGTCCAGCCCGGCTGGCGCATCGTATCGGGTGTCAAATGGGCACAGGCGAATAGCGGCACGCCTGCAGTTTTCTTGGCGTCCAGCATCACGTTTTTGAAGTGAAGTTCGGTATCAGGCTCCAGGAGGCGGCTCAAATCCTTGACCTTCGCGGGCTTGAGCTTCGCGTCCGCCCATGACGAGCGGGTGGCTTCCGGGTCGCCGGTCCCCAACGCCACCGACATCAGCCCTTCTCGGTTTTTCAAGAAGCTGTCGAGACTGTTTGTAAAAGCCTTGGGGTCGATAATGCCCAGAATTTCCAGATAGTCCTGCTCGAACATGAGGCAGTAATTGGCGGTGCCCCAGCCGACATGCCGTCCTTTCGGCGTCGCCCGAAAGCCGAGTTTCTCGAAGGCGCTCTTGGCCTGATCAAGGTCGCGTACGCCGATAATGGCGTGATCGATTCCGGCGATGTTGGCCGCCATAGTCCGATGCTCCCCGATTTGTTCATGAACAATTAAGATAATTCTTGCACCAATCTCATGAAACCCCAAGAAAGAAGTGTTTTCAAAAAGAAGGAACAGCGAATGTCGGAAAAGCCCATTGGCTTGATCTGCGCCATTCCCGAGGAGCGGGTCGACCTCAGGGCTGAGCTGGATCATCGGGAAACAGCCGAGTTGGGTGGACTAGCCTTCGATCTTGGCAGGCTCGATGGTCGCGAAGTGGTGCTGGCCGAAGCCGGCATAGGCAAGGTCAATACAGCGGTGGTCGCGACACTCCTGACCTCGCGCTTTTCCGCCCGGACCCTGGTTTTTAGTGGTGTCGCCGGTGGCCTCGATCCGAGCCTTGGCATCGGTGACTTGGTGATCAGCGATCGCGCAATTCAGCATGATTGCGGTGTGATCGAGGAAACGAAACTTACAACTTACCAGGCTGGCCATGTGCCCTTTTTCAACCCGACGGACAGGCTCGGCTATGCCGTCGATGCGGATCTCTTAGGTCGAGTCGGGGCTAGGCTCGAGGGTATGACCTTGCCGCCGCTCTCGGCTGACGCTGGCGGGGGCAGCGAAGCTGCAAAGCTGGTCTATGGCACCATTCTGGCAGGCGATCAGTATATTCATTGCGAAGCGACACGGGCGCGGCTACACCAGACGTTCGATGCCAAGGCGGTCGCTATGGAAGGCGGAGCGATGGCCCAGATTGCCGAGCGGCTGGGTGTGCCGTGGCTGGAAATCCGCGCTCTCTCAGATCTGGCGGGTGCTTCTTCCCGGTTCGACTTCGCCAAATTCGTCCATGAAGTTGCCGAACGATCAGCGAAGGTCTTGAGGCAAATCCTGCCGGTTCTTTGACGTTCCTTTTATTGCGATGAAGCGGGAGGGATGCCGATCACATCCCTCCCAATCATTGTCGGCGGTCAACGATTCATGCGTTGATCCACCAGATCGTCGACCACGGTCGGATCGGCAAGCGTCGAGGTATCGCCGAGCTGATCATGCTCGTTGGCGGCAATTTTCCTCAAGATACGGCGCATGATCTTCCCGGAACGGGTTTTCGGCAGTCCCGGCGCCCATTGCAGCAGATCCGGGGATGCGATCGGGCCAATTTCCTTTCGGACCCAGTTCCGAAGCTCGGTCCTCAACTCATCCGTGGGCTCGATGCCTGCTGTCAATGTCACATAGCAATAGATGCCCTGCCCCTTGATGTCATGGGGATAGCCGACGACGGCGGCTTCCGAAACCGAGGGATGGGCGACGAGCGCGCTCTCAACTTCCGCCGTGCCCATGCGGTGGCCGGAGACATTGATCACGTCGTCGACACGGCCGGTGATCCACCAATAGCCATCCTCGTCCCTTCTGGCACCGTCGCCGGTAAAATATCGGCCCGGGAACGTGGAAAAGTAGGTCTGAATGAAGCGCTCGTGATCGCCATAGACGGTGCGCATCTGCCCTGGCCAGCTATCGGTGATGATCAGATTGCCTTCGGTTGCCCCTTCCAAGACCTTTCCATCATTGTCGACAAGCGCTGGTTTTATCCCAAAGAAGGGGCGGGTCGCCGACCCTGGTTTCAAGGCTGTGGCTCCAGGCAGCGGCGTGATCAGAATCCCGCCAGTTTCGGTCTGCCACCAGGTATCGACGATCGGGCAGCGGCCGTCACCGACCACATTGTAATACCACATCCAGGCTTCGGGATTGATCGGCTCTCCGACCGATCCCAGAATCCGCAAGGACGCCCTCGACGTTTTCTTCACAGGATCCTCGCCGAGCCGCATCAGGGCACGGATCGCGGTGGGGGCTGTGTAGAAAATATTGACCCCATGCTTGTCCACGACCTGCCAGAAGCGCGACGCGTCCGGATAGTTCGGCACACCCTCGAACATTAGACTCACCGCCCCATTGGCTAATGGGCCGTAGACGATGTAGCTGTGGCCAGTGACCCAGCCGACATCGGCAGTGCACCAATAGACGTCGCCATCCTGGTAATCGAAGATATATTGATGGGTCATGGCAGCGTAGACGAGGTAGCCGCCAGTGGTATGCAGCACACCCTTCGGTTTGCCGGTCGAGCCGGAGGTATAAAGAATGAACAGCGGGTCCTCGGCGTTCATCGCTGCCGGCGGGCAGTCCGCTGACGCTTTCTCCATCAGCGCATAGGCGTCATGGTCGCGGCCTTCGACCACCGACACCTCGGTGCCGGCGTAGTTGAACATCAGGACCTGAACGCCATCGGGGCATTTTTCCAGTGCCGCATCCGTGTTCGGCTTTAACGGCACGTTACGGCCGCCGCGCTTGCCGCCATCCGTGGTGATCACCAGATTGCTATCGCAGTCCTTGATCCTGTCGGCCAGGCTGTCCGGCGAAAAACCGCCAAACACGATCGAATGGACGGCACCGATCCTGGCGCAAGCTAGCATCGCATAGGCGGCTTCCGGGATCATAGGCATGTAGAGCGTCACTCGATCGCCCTTCTTCACCCCCAGATCCTTCATGACATTGGCGAGCCTGGAAACCTGGTCATGCAGTTCTTTGTAGGTGATCTTCTTGTCCTGGGTCGGATCGTCTCCTTCCCACAAGATCGCTGTCTGGTCGCCACGCTTTGCCAGATGCCGGTCGACGCAATTGTAGCAAACGTTCAGCACGCCATCTTCGTACCAGCGGATGCGGGCATTGTCGGCATAGTCGACATTCTTGATCTTGCTCGGAAAGGTTTGCCAGTCCAGACGTTTTGCCTGGTCTGCCCAAAAGCCTTCGGGATCGTCGACCGATTGCCGGTACATCGTCTGATAGGTTGCCTCGTCGCAATGGGACGCTTTGGCAATGGCTTCAGGAACAGGGAAAATATCGGACATCGAGTCTCCTCCGGATGGCGCTTTCAGCGCCCTTGAACTCCCACCTGGCATCAGCGGTGACGCGCTGCATCTGGGCTTATGTCTTCCCACAAGCGGTCCGCCAACTCAACCGTCATGCTGTGCTACCGCGTGAACCCGCGATCAGGGAACCAGGGCAGCTAGCAGCTGTAGGTCAGGACATGCTTCAAAATAGGGCGGCGGCTCAGGTCTTCATTGATCGAGATCAGCCGAGCGCGTCTACCGTCTCATTGGCGGGGGAACTGATCAGGGAGAGAATTTCTCTTGCGGCTTCAGGGATGTTGGTGCCAGGCGGGTAGATTGCGGCGACGCCCGCTTCTCTTAGCGCTGCGTAGTCCTGGGGAGGAACCACGCCGCCTACCACGACCTTGATGTCACCTGCGCCGGCTTTTCGAAGTTCGTTCAGCAGGGCCGGCACCAGAACCTGATGGCCGGCGGCGTGGGAGCTGACGCCGATCAGGTGGACGTCGTTCTCGATCGCCTCGCGCGCCGCTTCCTCGGGCGTTTGGAAAAGGGCGCCGATATCCACATCGAAGCCGATATCGGCGAAGGCGGTGGCGATGATCTTGGCGCCGCGGTCATGTCCATCTTGGCCGAGCTTGGCGACCAGAAGGCGCGGTCGCCTGCCCTCCCGTTCGGCAAACTTATCGATATCTTGCTGAATATCCTGGAACTCTTGGTCATCGGTGAAAGCGGAGCCGTAGACTCCGGCAATGGACCGAACCTCGGCGCGCCATCGCCCGAATTTTTTCTCCAGCGCATCGGAGATCTCGCCAAGCGTGGCGCGAGCTCGCGCGCAGTCAATGGCAAGGGCGAGGAGATTGCCGCCGTCCCCAGCGCCTTCGGAAAGCCTGGCAAGGGCAGTCTGGCAGGCTTCGGAATTCCGCTCATTCCGGAGAGCTTCCAGCCGTTCGACCTGGGCTTGCCGGACGGCTGTGGTGTCGATGTTGAGGACGTCGATGGGGGCTTCTTCGGGCGGCTGATATTTGTTGACCCCGACCAGAACCTCCTCTCCCTTGTCGAGGCGGGCCTGGCGAAGGGCGGAGGCTGCCTCGATTCGGGCCTTTGGCATTCCGGCTTCGATCGCTTTCGTCATGCCGCCGAGGCTTTCGACTTCGTCGATCAGCTTTTCCGCCTCGTTTACTAAGCTCGCCGTCAAGTGCTCGACGTAATAGCTGCCGCCGAGCGGGTCTACCACGTGGCGGATGCCGCTTTCTTCGGCGAGGATGAGCTGGGTGTTGCGGGCGATGCGCGCGGACATGTCGGTCGGCAGTGCCAAGGCCTCGTCAAAGGCGTTGGTGTGCAGCGATTGGGTGCCGCCCAGGACAGCGGCCATCGCCTCGATGGTGGTGCGGATGACATTGTTGTAGACATCCTGCGCTTGAAGCGAGACTCCGCTAGTCTGGCAGTGGGTACGCAGCATGAGGGAGCGCGGATCCTTCGGGGCGAATTCTTTTTCGACCAGTTTGGCCCAGAGAAAGCGCGCGGCCCTAAGTTTCGCAACCTCCATGAAGAAATTCATGCCGATGCAAAAAAAGAAGGAAAGGCGAGGGGCAAATCTGTCGATCGGCAGGCCGGCATTGACCGCTGCACGCGCATATTCCAGACCGTCAGCGAGGGTGAAAGCGAGTTCCTGGACGCAGGTCGCGCCTGCCTCCTGCATGTGATAGCCGGAAATTGAGACCGGGTTGAATTTCGGCATGTGCTCTGCGGCATAGCCAATGATATCGGCAACGATGCGCATGGAAGGAGCAGGCGGATAGATATAGGTGTTGCGCACCATGAACTCTTTGAGAATGTCGTTCTGGATGGTCCCGGAGAGTTGATCTGCAGAAACACCCTGCTCCTCCGCAGCGACGATGTAGAACGCCATCACCGGCAACACGCCGCCATTCATGGTCATCGAAACGCTGACCTGATCCAGCGGGATTTGGTCGAACAAGATTTTCATGTCCAAGACGCTGTCAATTGCGACCCCTGCCTTGCCAACATCGCCCGCGACCCGCGGGTGGTCGCTGTCATAGCCGCGATGGGTGGCGAGATCGAAGGCGACGGAGAGGCCCATCTGTCCAGCGGCCAGATTGCGCTGATAGAAAGCGTTGGATTCTTCGGCCGTAGAAAATCCCGCATATTGCCGGATTGTCCAGGGCCGGCCTGCATACATTGTTGCTCTCGGACCGCGCAAATAGGGAGAAATCCCCGGCATGGTGTCCATGGTCTCAAGGCCGGCAAGATCGTCGGCAGTATAGAGCGGCTTGACGGCAATGCCCTCGGGCGTGTCCCAGCCGAGTTCTTTGCCGCCGGATTCCTTGTCGGCCAGCGACTGCCAGGCACTGAGACCGGGTTTTTCTGAACTTGCCATGACGAAGCACCTTGCTCCTGCCCGGGACCGTCCCGTGCTGCACTGCATCATTATGATAGAATGGTTAACGAGTGGTCAAATTCCAAACAATCGATTTGATCGAGATCATGGTACCGGCCATTGGAGGAGCTATAAGTAGCGGTTCATAGGGATGTCTACGCGGATCCGTTAGGCTCCGGCATCTTCACCTTTGCTGTCAACGGCAAGGAGAGAAGGCGTTCGTGGCAGGCTTTCTTAACAAAATCAAATGCTTGTGTTATACAGCGCGCCTAGAGGAAACAATCGAGGTGGGAGTGATGGTTATGAGCAAGCGTTTTGCTGGCTTCAAGTCATCGATGGTACTGGCACTTTGCTTCGGTGGGCTGATTGGATGTGCGCAGCAGACCTATTACAGCCCTGCCAGCAATGGCTACGGCTATGCCGAGCGTCAAATCGGGCCTGAGCGCTACCAGGTGGTTTTTGCTGGCAATCACAAGACTAGGCGGGAGACAGCGCATCAGTATGTGCTGTTCCGGGCGGCACAGCTGGCTAATCAAGAAGGTTTCCAATATCTGGCGGTCAATGATCAGACCCAGCGGATCGAGCGTTATGGCGATCTGCGCTCGCGGCCGACCCAGCGGGTCGATCTCGGCCTTGAGGATGGCTACGGCGGATCAGGCGGCTTCAACAACAAGAACGATGACGACCAGATCCGCTCGACGGTCGAGCGCTATCAGGCGATCCTGGATGTTTCCTTCTATCAGGATAGAGCGAGTATTCCGGCCGCCCAAAAGGACGTTTATCAGACCGATGAGGTTCTAGAGGATATCGGTAAGCTGATCGAGTATGAAGGCGAGCCGACCAAAGGCAAATATGTCGCCGACTATTTCAGCTCGACTGGTCGCCAGCAGTACAAATAGCCGGCAGCATCGGCGTTTTTGAGTGTTGAGTTCTGGGCTGAGTGCCAGGCATTCTCGCCAGGCACTCAGCCTTTTCTGGTGAGCGCATAAAGCGCGATGCCGCAGGCGACGGAGACGTTCAGGCTTTCCATC
The DNA here is from genome assembly GCA_965204405.1 of Geminicoccaceae bacterium. GTDB lineage: Bacteria > Pseudomonadota > Alphaproteobacteria > Geminicoccales > Geminicoccaceae > JANQPX01. The sequence goes on along the minus strand of CBDBEN010000003.1, from coordinate 221,511 downwards.
TCCTCCTGTATCGGCAGTTTGATCGTCAGATCGCAATGTTCGGCGACAAGGCGGCGGATGCCGCTGGCCTCGGCGCCGAGCACGAGGGCGAGTTTTTCGAATTTTGGCGCGTCTTCGATCGTTTGCGGGGCTCGACCATCAAGCCCTGCGCGCCAGTAGCCCAGGTCTTTCAGGGTTTCGAGGCTGCGTGCGAGATTGGTGACCTCGACAATCGGAATCATGTCGAGTGCGCCGGAAGCGGCTTTGGCGGTGGCGCCGCCGAGTTCGGCGCTTTGCCGGTGAGGCACAATTACTGCTTGAGCGCCAAAGGCCACAGCCGAGCGCAAAATTGCCCCGAGATTGTGCGGGTCATTGATCCGATCCAACACCAAGATGGTTGTGGCGGTGGCAGCGCCACCTGCTTGACTTGGATCCGTGCCTGCCTCGGCCGCCTCCGGCAAGTCAACGCCGGCCGGCGTCCCGGCCCCGGCCACTTTTTCGAGGGAGAGCTGGGGAAGGGGGGCAACGGCGAGCGCCAGGCCCTGGTGGACGACATGCTCGCCGAGCTTGTCGTCGAGATCAGAGCGGTCGATCCGGCGAATGTCGGGAGCGCGGCTGCGGGCTTTTGGATCCAGCCGCTCCAGCGCCTCCTCGGTCGCGAGAAGAAAGTGGCAGGTGCGCCTCGGATTCTTGAGGGCCGCTTCCACGGCATGGCGTCCGTAGAGCCAAAGCCTGCCGCCGCTTGTGGTCGGTTTACGCAGGGGTGTTCGCGTCTGGTTGCTATCAGGGAGAGGCCTGCTGAACTGTTTCTTTGATGAGCGCGCTGGACTGCCGCCTGCGGCTCTTCGTTTCGATGATGGCCGGGATTTGCCTCGGGCAGATCGGCCGCCAGACGGTTGACTGGGCATGATTTTTCGAAATCCTAAGATGTTAAGGGACACTCTTATTGACAAAGGGTGGTCTTTATCGATAGATCGCTGCGTTCTTTTCCCTTCCGGGCATGATTTTGGCAAGGACGAGGGAGGGGTGGCCGAGTGGTTAAAGGCAGCAGACTGTAAATCTGCCCGCGTACGCGTACGTAGGTTCGAATCCTACCCCCTCCACCATGTTCTTGCAGGCCCGGTCGGCGGTAGATCCAGGCTCAGCCAAGCTTTAGGGTTGACAAGGATCCGCCGATAACGACATGAGCAGGTTGATAAAGCAAGACGGAGCGCCCAGGCGTTTCAAGATTGCAAAGAGGAACGAGGTACATCATGCGGGTGTAGCTCAATGGTAGAGCTCCAGCCTTCCAAGCTGGCTACGCGGGTTCGATTCCCGCCACCCGCTCCAACTCCAGAAACTGGCGCCCGTCAGGTGGTCGAAGAGGGCTGTCGTCGAGGATCATAAGAAATGGGTAAGGCGAAGTTTGAGCGTAACAAGCCGCATGCGAATGTTGGTACTGTTGGTCACGTTGACCATGGCAAGACGACTTTGACGGCGGCGATTACGAAGGTTTTGGCTGAGGCGGGCGGCGCCGAGTTTTCGGCGTATGATTCGATCGACAAGGCGCCTGAGGAGAAGGCGCGCGGGATTACGATCAATACCGCCCATGTCGAGTACGAGACCGAGAACCGCCATTATGCCCATGTCGACTGCCCGGGCCATGCCGACTACGTGAAGAACATGATCACGGGTGCTGCCCAGATGGACGGCGCGATTTTGGTGGTGTCGGCGGCCGACGGCCCGATGCCGCAGACCCGCGAGCATATTCTGCTTGCGCGTCAGGTCGGCGTGCCGGCGATCGTGGTTTACCTGAACAAGGTCGACCAGGTGGACGACGAGGAGCTTTTGGAGCTGGTGGAGCTTGAGGTGCGCGAGCTGCTCTCCTCCTATGAGTTCCCTGGCGACGACATTCCCATCATCAAGGGCTCGGCCTTGTCGGCGCTCGAAGGCAAGGACGACGACACGATCGGCAAGAAGTCGATCATGGAGCTGATGGCGGCGGTGGACGAGTATATCCCGCAGCCTGAGCGCCCGAAGGATCTGCCGTTCCTGATGCCGATCGAGGATGTTTTCTCGATTTCCGGCCGCGGCACGGTGGTGACGGGCCGTGTGGAGCGCGGGATCGTGAATGTGGGCGACGAGATCGAGATCGTCGGCATCCGCGACACCCAGAAGACCACCTGCACCGGCGTCGAGATGTTCAGGAAGCTGCTTGACCGCGGCGAGCCCGGCGACAATGTGGGCGTGCTGCTTCGCGGCACCAAGCGTGACGAGGTGGAGCGGGGCCAGGTGCTGTGCAAGCCCGGCTCGATCACGCCGCACACCAAGTTCAATGCCGAGACCTATGTGCTGACGAAGGAAGAGGGCGGCCGTCATACGCCGTTTTTCTCGAACTACCGCCCGCAGTTCTTTTTCCGCACGACGGACGTGACCGGGACGATCGAACTGCCTGAGGGCACGGAGATGGTGATGCCCGGCGACAACATCACGATGGTGGTGAACCTGATCTGCCCGATCGCGATGGAAGAAGGCGTGCGCTTCGCCATCCGCGAAGGCGGCCGCACCGTCGGCGCAGGCGTCGTCGCCAAAATCGTCGAATAGGCCAGTTTCCAACATAATTGACGTCAGGCCCCTTGCGGCGGGGCCTGAAACGTCGTAGCTAAAGCACGCTGTTGGCGGAGACGCCCACGGCGTGCCTCTTTTTGTGGCCAGGTTCGACGGCTTGTTAACCCGACTGGCGAAGCCAGTAGGAGTGTAGCTCAATTGGTAGAGCACCGGTCTCCAAAACCGGGGGTTGGGGGTTCGAGTCCCTCCACTCCTGCCAGGATGCCAGGGTTCGATCAGGAAAAGACTAGGTAGATCTCATGGCGAAAGTATCGCCGGCGCAATTCGTTCGCGAAGTACGTCAGGAAATGGCCAAGGTGACTTGGCCGACCCGAAAGGAATTGATCACCACGACCGCCATGGTGTTCGTCATGGCGATTTTGGCGGCGCTGTTCTTTTTCTCGGTCGACCAGGTGATCGCCTGGGTCATTCAATTGATTCTAGGTATTGGCGGTTAGACAAAAGACAGAATGGAATTGGTGACGAGATGACGGCCCGTTGGTACATCATTCACGTCTACTCCAACTTCGAAAAGAAGGTGGCGGCGTCGATCAAGGAACAGGCACTCCAGCAAGGGCTGGAGGATATGTTCGAGGAGGTGCTGGTTCCGACCGAAGAGTTGGTCGAGGTCAAGCGCGGCAAGAAGGTCAATGCAGAGCGCAAGTTCTTCCCAGGCTATGTGCTGGTGAAGATGGACCTCAATGACGAGACTTGGCATTTGGTCCGGAACACCGCCAAGGTCACGGGCTTCCTCGGGCCGAACGGCAAGCCTGCGCCGATCACGGAGGAAGAAGCCGACCGCATTCAGAATCAGATGCAGGAAGGCACGGAGCATCCGCGTCCGCTGATCACGTTTCTTTCCGGAGATCAGGTTCGCGTCGTTGATGGTCCGTTCAGCTCCTTTAACGGCACGGTCGAGGAAGTCGACGAGCACAAAGGACGGCTCAAAGTGTCCGTTTCGATCTTCGGCCGGGCGACGCCGGTCGAGCTGGAATATTCGCAGGTCGAGCGCCTGTAGCTGGTTGCGCATCGGATCGAACGCTGCCGAGCGCCGCGATTGACCTGATGTCATAGAAGAAAAAATCCCGTGCGGGAGCGATACCGGGAGGGCCCGGCCGCGTTTGTACCGCGCTTACAAGAGGTCCAGAGATGGCCAAGAAAATAGCGGGCTACGTCAAGCTCCAGGTCCCGGCCGGCAAGGCCAACCCCTCTCCGCCCATCGGTCCAGCGCTCGGTCAGCGTGGGCTGAACATCATGGATTTTTGCAAGGCGTTCAACGCTGCGACCCAGGGCATGGAGCCCGGGATGCCGATTCCAGTGGTGATCACTGCTTATCAGGACCGCACCTTCACCTTCACGACCAAGACGCCTCCGGCTAGCTACTTCCTGAAAAAGGCGGCCAAGCTCGGCAAGGGCGGCTCGACGCCCGGGCGCGAAACGGCAGGCAAGGTGACGATGGCGCAGATCCGCGAGATCGCCGAGCAGAAAATGGTGGATCTCAATGCCAACGACATCGATGCGGCCGCGGAAATGATTAGAGGGTCCGCCCGGTCGATGGGTCTCGAGGTGGTGGAGTAGAACGGCATGGCAAAACAAGGCAAGCGGCTGAAAAGTGCTGCAGAGACAGTCGATCGTGAGAAGCTCTACGGGCTCGACGAAGCGGTCAAGCTGGTAAAGAAGAACGCAGGCGCCAAGTTTGATGAGACCATTGAGGTGTCTCTCAATCTTGGTGTCGATCCCAGGCATGCGGACCAGATGGTGCGCGGTTCGGTTAATCTGCCTCATGGCACCGGCAAGACCTTGCGGGTTGCCGTGTTCGCGAAGGGGGATAAGGCCGACGAGGCGAAGGCTGCCGGTGCCGACATCGTGGGTGCCGACGATCTGGCGACGGCCATTCAAGGTGGTGAGATCAACTTCGATCGCTGCATCGCCACCCCCGATATGATGCCGGTGGTTGGGCGTCTCGGCCGAGTTCTGGGTCCGCGCGGGTTGATGCCTAATCCGAAGCTTGGCACGGTGACGCCGAATGTTGCCGAAGCGGTTGAAGCCGCCAAGGGCGGTCAGGTGCAGTTCCGCGTTGAGAAGGCCGGCATCATTCACGGCGGTGTCGGCAAGGCGAGCTTCGATGAAGCCAAGCTCGTCGACAATATCAAGGCTTTCGTCGATGCGGTCAGCAAGGCCAAGCCGTCTGGCGCCAAGGGCACCTATATGAAGCGCGTTGCGATCAGCTCGACCATGGGAGTAGGCATCCATTTGGATGTCGCCGGCCTCGCATCATGAGTGCTCTGTTGCAACAGAGGCGCAATTCCACAAAAAAAGGGCTTGCGCTTGCTAAAACCGCGATTATGTTGAATGTTACTGGCAAGTGCTCGGTCGAATGCCTAACACAATCTGCTGGAATAGACGTCCTGCGGTCGAAGCGGCGTGGTGTGTACCACACACGCCGCTAATGCTGTTTGGCGGTTTTTTGGTGTCAAGCGCAAGCCTGCTTGATGGAGAGGAGCGTTGGTGTCGGGGGTGATGCTGGCGCTGTCTGATGACGTAGATAGCTTGTGGAGCTCTAAGTGCTTCGAGCGGAAAAATTAGAGATTGTCGAAAGCCTGCGGGGCGTCTTTGCCGAAGCGGGTGTGGTGGTGGTCACCCATTTCCAGGGAATGAGCGTTGCCGATGTGACGGAATTGCGGCGCGGGATGCGAGATGCCGGGGCGACCTTCAGGGTTACCAAGAACCGGCTTGCCAAGATCGCCCTCGCCGAAACGTCCTTCGATCCCCTGGCCGGGCTGTTTAGCGGCCCGACGGCGATTGCCTATTCGGAAGATCCGGTGGCGGCGCCCAAGGCTGTGGTCGACTTTGCCAAGAAGAATGACAAGCTGGTCGTTATCGGCGGTGGGCTGGACGGTAATTTGCTGACGGCAGCAGAAGTCAAGGCGCTGGCGTCCTTGCCGTCGCTCGACGAGTTGCGCGCCAAGATCATCGGCATGATCAGCACGCCTGCTCAGCGCATCGCGAGTGTCCTGCAAGCGCCGGCCGGTCAGGTCGCACGGGTGCTCGCCGCCCACGCCGAACAGGGTTAAGCCCTTTTTGAATAACTTAAGTCACACGCCGTCGCCAGACGTGACGGCTGGTTGAGATCGAAGGAGAGAAGTGTCATGGCAGCGAATTTGGAACAGATGGTCGATAGCCTTTCGGCGCTCACCGTCATGGAAGCGGCTGAGCTTTCGAAGATGCTCGAAGAGAAATGGGGCGTATCGGCCGCTGCCCCTGTGGCGGTTGCCGCCGGCGCAGCGCCTGCTGCCGAGGCTGCCGAAGAGCAGACCGAGTTCAATGTGATCCTGGCAGCCGCCGGCGACAAGAAGATCAACGTCATTAAAGAGGTGCGTGCGATCACCGGTCTTGGTCTGAAGGAAGCCAAGGATCTGGTGGAAGCTGCGCCGAAGGCGGTCAAGGAAGGCGTCGACAAGGACGAGGCCGCAAAGCTCAAAGAGCAGCTTGAGGGTGCCGGCGCCAGCGTCGAGGTTAAGTAGATCCGCGTCGAGGTTCGTGACGCGCTTGATGCGCTGCAGCTGCCGCTAGGCAGCTCGCGGCGCATTCGGCATGTCAAGCTGGACGCTTTGCAGTCCGAGGCCCGAGGTTCTTTCATTGATGAAAGGCGGTCGGGCCGAAGCTGTATTCCAAGTATGAAGAAAAGACTGCCCGTCTGATCTCAGGGGTTCCACCGTCGGATGATGACTGAGCCGCATGCATCGAAGGTTACGTCGACAGGACGTCGCCATGGAGCAGCAAGGCTATATTGCCGCCGACCAGGTCCGGAGCGAAAGAGAGATCGCCAGCCGTTTAAACGGGATTCGCTATGACACATTCGTTCACGGGTCGCAAACGAATTCGCAAGAGCTTCGGCAGGATTCCCGAAGTGACAGTGATGCCGAACCTTATCGAGGTTCAGCGCAGTTCGTATGAGAGCTTTTTGCAGATGCTGGTTCGTCCGGAAGCGCGGGTCGAGTCGGTGATGGGACTGCAGGAGGTTTTTACGTCGGTCTTTCCCATTCGCGATTTTGCCGAGCGGGCCGCTCTCGATTTTGTTCAGTACGAGCTTGAAGAGCCAAAATACGACGTAGAAGAGTGTCATCAGCGAGGCATGACCTACGCGGCGCCTCTTAGGGTGACGCTGCGCCTAATCGTCTGGGATGTTGACGACGATACCGGGGCGAAGAGTGTGCGCGACATCAAGGAGCAGGACGTCTATATGGGCGATCTGCCGTTGATGACCGACAACGGCACTTTCGTGATCAATGGTACTGAGCGCGTGATCGTCTCGCAGATGCATCGCTCGCCCGGCGTTTTTTATGACCATGACAAAGGGAAAACTCACAGCTCCGGGAAATTCTTGTTCTCGGCCCGGATCATTCCCTATCGTGGTTCCTGGCTCGACTTCGAATTCGATGCCAAGGATCTTCTCTATGTGAGGATCGATCGCCGCAGAAAGCTACCGGCAACTGCACTGCTGCTGGCGCTTGGCTTGACCCAGGAAGAAATCCTGGCGTTTTTCTATGACCAGATTACGCTCAGCCGTTCCGGGAATGGCTGGCGTCAGGCTTTCCGGCCGGAGCGTCTGCGCGGTCAAAAGCTGACCAGCGACCTTGTGGATGCGTCGAGTGGCGACGTGCTTGCCGAAGCAGGTACAAAGATGACGCCGAGGCTTCTGAAGAAGCTGGAAGAGCAGGGGCTTAAGGAACTCTATGTTGCACCCGAGGAGTTGGTCGGGCGCTCCGTCGCGATCGACCTGATCGACGAGTCGACCGGCTTGGTTCATGCGGATGCCGGCGAAGAGCTGACGCCTGAGTTGCTGGCCAAGCTGCAGGAGACCGACCTGCAGGAACTGCCGGTTCTGGATATTGATCACGTCACGGTTGGCCCCTACGTCCGGAACACGTTGGCAGCCGAGCGCTGCGCCAATCGCGAAGAAGCGCTGCTTGACATCTACCGTGTCCTTCGCCCGGGCGAGCCGCCCAATCTGGATACGGCAGAGAACCTGTTCCACGGCCTGTTCTTCGATGCCGAGCGTTACGATCTGTCGCCGGTCGGCCGGGTGAAGATGAATTCACGTCTCCAGCTGGAGACCGATGATTCGATCCGGGTGCTGCGCCGTGAAGACATTCTTGCCGTGCTCAAGCATCTGATCGAGATCAAGGACGGTCGGGGCGAGGTCGATGATATCGATCATCTCGGCAATCGGCGTGTTCGCTCCGTCGGTGAGTTGATGGAGAACCAGTTCCGGGTCGGTCTTCTGCGCATGGAGCGTGCGGTGCGCGAGCGCATGAGCTCGGTCGAGATCGATGCAGCCATGCCCCACGATCTCATCAACGCCAAGCCGGTTGCGGCGGCCGTTCGCGAATTCTTCGGCTCCTCGCAGCTCTCCCAGTTCATGGACCAGACCAACCCGCTGTCCGAAATTACGCATAAACGGCGGCTGTCCGCGCTCGGACCTGGCGGTTTGACACGCGAGCGGGCAGGCTTCGAGGTGCGGGACGTCCATCCGACCCACTATGGCCGGATTTGCCCGATCGAAACGCCTGAAGGGCCGAATATCGGCCTGATCAACTCACTGGCGACCTATGCCCGGATCAACAAATACGGCTTCATCGAAAGCCCCTATCGCCGGGTCATCGACGGCAAGGTTCAAGATGAGGTGCTCTACCTCTCGGCCATGGAAGAGGGGCGCTATACCATCTCCCAGGCCAATGCCGAGCTGACCGAAGACAAGATGTTCGCCAATGATCTGGTGAGTTGCCGGCAGGCCGGTGAATACATCATGGCAACGCCGGATCAGATTGACTACATCGACGTTTCGCCGAAGCAGCTGGTGTCCGTGGCGGCAGCGCTCATTCCATTCCTTGAGAATGATGATGCCAATCGTGCGCTGATGGGCTCGAACATGCAGCGCCAGGCGGTGCCGCTGGTGAAGAGTGAGGCTCCATTGGTCGGGACCGGCATGGAAGCGGTGGTGGCCCGCGATAGCGGTGCAGCCGTCGTCGCCCGCCGTGGCGGCGTGGTCGATCAGGTTGACGCATCCCGCATCGTGGTCCGGGTGACCGGCGAAGGTGAGAGCGACCATTCCGTGGTCGACATCTACAATCTCCGGAAGTTCCAGCGCTCCAACCAGAATACCTGCATCAACCAACGTCCGGTTGTGAAGATGGGTGATACCGTTAAGGCACGGGACATCATCGCCGACGGTCCGTCCACCAATCTCGGTGAGCTGGCGCTTGGCCGGAACGTGCTGGTCGCGTTCATGCCCTGGAACGGTTACAATTTCGAGGACAGCATCCTCATCTCCGAACGCATCGTGCGCGACGACGTCTTCACCTCGATCCATATCGAGGAGTTCGAGGTCATGGCCCGCGACACCAAGCTCGGGCCGGAGGCGATCACCCGCGACATTCCGAATGTCGGCGAGGAATCGCTCCGCAATCTCGATGAGGCGGGTATCGTTTATATCGGTGCCGAAGTTCATGCAGGTGATATTCTGGTCGGCAAGGTGACGCCCAAGGGCGAAACCCCGATGACTCCTGAGGAAAAGCTGCTGCGTGCTATCTTCGGTGAAAAAGCCGCTGATGTGCGCGACACATCTTTGAAAGTACCGCCCGGTGTGACCGGCACGGTGGTCGAGGTCCGGGTTTTCCAGCGGCGCGGCATCAACAAGGATGAACGTGCCATGGCGATCGAGCGCTCGGAGATCGAGCGTCTCGCCAAGGATCGTGATGACGAGCGGGAAATCCTGGAGCGCAATATCTACGGTCGCCTGACCGAGCTGCTGCAGGGCAGGACCGCGACCAACGGACCGAAGGAACTCGGCAAGGGTACCTTGGTCACGGCTGAAAGCCTTGAAGTGCTTTCCAAGCGCCAGTGGTGGGAAATCGGCGTCGACGATGCCCAATGCATGGTTCAGATCGAACAGTTGAAGCGTCAGCTTGACGATGGCTTGAAGCTGCTTGAGGAGCGTTTCGACAACAAGGTCGAAAAGCTGCAGCGCGGCGATGAACTGCCGCCCGGTGTGCTGAAGATGGTCAAAGTGTTTGTTGCGGTGAAGCGCAAGCTGCAGCCGGGCGACAAGATGGCCGGCCGTCATGGCAACAAGGGTGTGATTTCCAAGATTGCGCCGATTGAAGACATGCCGCATCTGGAAGACGGTACCCATGTGGATATCGTGCTTAATCCGCTGGGTGTGCCGTCGAGGATGAATGTCGGGCAGATCCTGGAAACCCACCTGGGCTGGGCCTGCAGCAATCTCGGCCGGCAGGTCAACCAGATGCTGCGGCAATATCAGCAGGATCAGGATCTGACGCCGGTGCGCCAGGGACTGGAAGGCATGTATGCCGACGGCAATGGCGGCGGCAATCTTGACGACTTCGATGACGACGATCTGAAGGAGCTCGCTGGTAATCTGGTCAATGGCGTACCGATCGCAACACCTGTGTTCGATGGTGCCCGCGAGCAGGACATCGTCGAGCACCTGGAAATGAGCGGCTGTGATATATCCGGCCAGGTTACCCTTTATGACGGTCGAACTGGTGATGAGTTCGATCGCAAGGTGACCGTTGGATACATTTACATGCTGAAGCTCGGTCATCTGGTCGACGACAAGATCCATGCGCGTTCGGTCGGGCCTTACAGTTTGGTCACCCAGCAGCCGCTGGGCGGTAAGGCGCAGTTCGGTGGACAGCGGTTCGGTGAAATGGAGTGCTGGGCGCTGCAGGCTTACGGCGCTGCTTACACGCTTCAGGAAATGCTGACCGTGAAATCGGATGACGTATCCGGGCGGACCAAGATCTACGAAGCGATCGTACGAGGCGAAGACACCTTCGAGGCCGGCATTCCGGAGAGCTTCAACGTGTTGGTGAAGGAGCTCCAGGCGCTGAGTTTGAATGTCGAGCTGCAACAAGAAGCAAAAGAAGCGGGCGACGATTGATCCGAGACGAGGTCGGCCGGCACTGAGCCGGCACCAGTCTTTCGAGATCAATCGAAAAGGAGCGGCAGATGAATGAGTTAATGTATTTCTTCGGTCAACCCAGTGGCACGCTGAAGTTCGATCAAATTCAAATTTCGATAGCCAGCCCGGAGCAGATCCGGGCCTGGTCCTATGGCGAGGTGAAGAAGCCTGAGACCATCAACTACCGGACGTTCAAGCCGGAAAGGGATGGTTTGTTCTGTGCTCGGATCTTCGGGCCGATCAAGGACTACGAGTGCCTTTGCGGTAAATATAAACGCATGAAATATCGCGGCATCGTCTGCGAGAAATGCGGTGTCGAGGTCATTCAGTCCAAGGTCCGCCGCGAGCGTATGGGCCATATCGAGCTGGCGGCGCCGGTCGCGCATATATGGTTCATGAAGTCGGTGCCGACGCGCATTGGCATTCTTCTGGATATGACGCTTCGCGATCTTGAGCGGGTGCTCTATTTCGAGCAGTTCGTGGTGATCGAACCTGGCCTCACCGAGCTCAAGAAGAACGAACTGCTCACTGAAGAACAGGTCTATAAATATAAGGAAGACTTCGGCGAGGATGCATTCACCGTTGGCATCGGCGCTGAAGCCGTTCGAGAGTTGCTGTCGCAGATTGAGCTGGAGCCGGAGCGGGAGACGCTGCGCCTTGAGCTCGCCGAAACCAACTCGGAAGCCAAGCGCAAGAAGATCGTCAAGCGCCTGAAGCTGATCGAGGTGTTCCTTGAGTCCGGCAATCGTCCCGAATGGATGATCCTTACGATCGTGCCGGTTATCCCGCCGGAGCTTCGTCCGCTTGTGCCGCTTGACGGCGGTCGTTTCGCGACCTCCGACCTCAATGATCTCTACCGCCGTGTGATTAACCGTAATAACCGCCTGAAGCGGCTGATCGAACTGCGCGCTCCCGACATCATCGTGCGCAACGAAAAGCGTATGCTGCAGGAATCGGTCGACGCCCTCTTCGACAACGGGCGCCGTGGCCGCGTCATTACTGGCGCCAACAAGCGCCCGCTGAAATCACTCTCCGACATGCTGAAGGGCAAGCAGGGCCGGTTCAGACAGAACCTGCTCGGCAAGCGTGTCGATTATTCGGGCCGTTCTGTCATCGTTGTGGGCCCGGAGCTGATGCTCCATCAATGTGGCCTGCCGAAGAAGATGGCGCTGGAGCTGTTTAAGCCATTCGTTTACTCGAAGCTCGAACTCTATGGCATGGCGCAGACCATCAAGGCCGCCAAGCGTATGGTGGAAAAGGAACGTCCGGAAGTCTGGGATATTCTGGAGCAGGTGATTCGCGAGCATCCGGTAATGTTGAACCGGGCGCCGACCCTTCATCGCCTCGGTATTCAGGCGTTTGAGCCTGTCCTGATCGAAGGCAAGGCCATTCAGTTGCATCCCTTGGTATGTACAGCTTTCAATGCCGACTTCGATGGCGACCAGATGGCGGTCCATGTGCCGCTTTCCTTGGAAAGCCAGCTCGAAGCGCGCGTGCTGATGATGTCCACCAACAACATCCTGTCGCCCGCCAACGGCAAGCCGATCATCGTGCCGACGCAGGATATTGTGCTTGGCATCTACTATCTCTCGCTGATGCTCGAAGGGGAGCCGGGCGAGGGGATGATCTTCGGCAGTGTGGACGAGGTCATTCAAGCGCTCGATGCCAATGTGGTGACCTTGCACAGCAAGATCTCCTGCAGGGTTCCAGACGGCATTGCCGCTGAAACCGGCATTAATGGCGAGCCAATTCTCAAAACACGCCGGGTCGACACCACGCCTGGCCGCATGCTGCTTTACCAAATTCTTCCGGATCATCCGAACCTGCCCTTTGATCGTGTCCTGAATCGCATCTTGACCAAGCGCGAGGTCACCAACGTGGTGGACGAGGTCTATCGTCACTGCGGTCAGAAGGAGACCGTGATTTTTGCCGACAGGCTGATGCTACTCGGCTTCGGTCATGCGGCGAAGGCCGGCATTTCCTTCGGCAAGGACGACATGGTCATCCCAGCCACCAAGGAAGGGCTGGTTGATCGGACCAAGGAGTTGGTTCGTCAGTATGAGCAGCAATATTCCGACGGCCTGATCACCAAGGGTGAAAAATACAACAAGGTGGTCGATGCTTGGGCGACCTGCACCGACGAAGTCGCCGACGAAATGATGAAGGAAATCAGAGCGACCGCGGATGTGACCGATCAGGAAACCGGACGTCGTCGCCAGCCAAACTCGATCTACATGATGGCGGATAGCGGTGCCCGTGGTTCAGCAGCGCAGATCAAACAGCTCGCCGGCATGCGCGGCCTGATGGCCAAGCCCTCCGGCGAGATCATCGAGACGCCGATCATTTCCAACTTCAAGGAAGGCCTATCGGTTCTCGAATACTTCAACTCCACCCATGGCGCTCGTAAAGGCCTGGCCGATACCGCGCTCAAGACCGCAAATTCCGGTTATCTCACCCGCCGTCTCGTGGACGTTGCCCAGGACTGCATCATCGTCGAGAACGATTGCGGCACCGAGGAATATATCACGCTTGCACCGGTGGTGCAGGGTGGTGAGGTGCTTGAGGAACTGGCCGAGCGTATTCTTGGCCGGACCACGGCGGAAGATGTGCTTCACCCGCAGACCGGCGAGGTTCTGGCACCGCGCAACACGCTCCTTGATGAGGAACTGGTGCGGATCATCGACGAGGCGGTGGTGGACAGCATGCGGGTTCGCTCGGTGTTGACCTGCAAGAGTTCGGGTGGCGTGTGCGGCAGGTGCTACGGCCGCGATCTCGCGCGTGGAACGCCGGTCAACCCGGGCGAGGCCATCGGGGTGATCGCAGCGCAGTCGATCGGTGAGCCGGGTACGCAGCTAACCATGCGGACCTTCCATATTGGTGGTGCTGCCCAGCAGCAGGCCGAACGGTCCAATGTCGAAAGCACCGTCGACGGCACGATGGAGCTGATCAACGCTAATCTGGTGGTGGACAGCAAAAAACGCTCGGTTACGCTCAGCAGAAACACCGAGCTTGTTCTGCATGACGTGAATGGTCGTGAAAAAGCTCGTCATAAAGTGCCTTATGGTGCTCGTTTGGTGGTTGATCCCAAGAAGAAGGTCGAAAAGGGGCAAAAGCTTGTCGAGTGGGATCCCCATACCCTGCCGATTATCTCCGAGGTCACCGGTAAAGCCGTCTTCCTCGACATGGTGGAAGGCATCACCTTCCGTGAAGTTGTCGATGAGGCGACTGGCCGGGCGAACAAGGAGCTAGTCGACTGGCGTCAGCAGGCCCGTGGCACCCAGCTTCGCCCATCGATCGTGATCCAGAACGACAAAGGTGATCCACTCACCCTCGCATCCGGTGCTGAAGCGCGATACTTCCTGCCGGTCGGTGCCATTTTGAACATCGAGAGTGGCATTGATGTGCATGCTGGTGACGTGCTGGTTCGTCTGCCGAGAGAAGCCTCCAAGACCCGTGACATTACCGGTGGTCTGCCACGAGTGGCCGAGCTGTTCGAGGCAAGACGTCCGAAGGATCCAGCGATTATCGCCGAGGCCGACGGCCGGGTCGAGTATGGCAAGGATTACAAGACCAAGCGCCGCCTGAAGATCGTGCCGCTGGAGGAAGATGGTGAGCCCGTGGAGCATCTGATCCCGAAAGGGCGGCATATTGTCGTCCAGGAGGGTGACATGGTGCAGTCCGGCGACTTGCTGGTGGACGGCAATCCCGTGCCCCACGATATCCTTTTGGTCAAGGGCGTCGAAGCGCTTGCGGCTTTCCTGGTGAATGAGATCCAGGAGGTCTATCGCCTGCAGGGCGTGAAGATCAACGACAAGCATGTCGAGGTGATCGTTCGTCAGATGCTGCAGAAGGTGGAGATCCACGATCCCGGCGAGACCACATTCCTCACCGGCGAACAGGTGGACAGGGTCGAGTTCGATGCCGTCAACGAGAAGGCGGTTAAGGACAATCTCAGGCCTGCGACCTGCATTTCGGTGCTGCAGGGTATCACCAAGGCATCCCTGCAGACCCAGTCCTTCATTTCGGCGGCTTCTTTCCAGGAGACCACGCGGGTGCTCACGGATGCCGCCTTCGCCGGCAAGGCCGACGATCTCAACGGTCTGAAGGAGAACGTCATCGTTGGCCGTCTCATCCCGGCAGGTTCGGGCGGCGTGATGCCGAGGCTGAAGAAGCTTCCAGGCGTGAGCGAGAAGTTCGCACCTCCGCAGGAGGTGGTGCCGGACGACTCCGTCATGACCATTCCCGAAATGAGCGAAATGCCTTCGGCGGAATAGAATTTCGCATTAGGCAGAGAGACTAACGGCGAGCAGCCTGGAGCCAGGCTGCTCGCTTTTTTTGCGCTTGCCGAAACAGCCCACCTCAAGGAATCTTCGAGAGCAGAGCTAGCCTCTCCGGCTGATCAAGCGCGCGATGAGGTGTCGGTCCGGTGGACCACCTCGACCAGAGGGGAGTCTGCCAGCATCGACGTCAGGACGACCCGGTCATATCGATCCGTAACCGAGAGAGCTGCCCTGGCGGCCTCCCTGGTTGGGGGCAAGAGGTCGGAGTGGTCGACCATGTTGATGATTGGAACGACTTCGGCTTGCCCAACCCGTTGCAACGCACCCTTATCGCTTGTGAGGAGTCGGGCGAGGTGCTGAGGTGTGACATTGGCGCCCAAGACGTCGTCGATGATTGTCAGGAGCCTTTCGGGACGATGGGCCAGACGTTCCGATATCGGCTTGCCGAGAGCTCTTGCAGAAACCATCGGCAGAACCGTTGCTGTTCCGGTCGGCAGGACGGGCTCCTCTTCGCTCGGTGCCTTGATCAGGCGCATGCGCGCGCCGTCGGCCTTGACCAAAGTGACGTCAAATCTGCCCTCTATATGCAGGGTTTGAATAAGGCTGGTTGGCAACCCCGATAAGCGCTTTGCCGTCGTCATCGGCCCGGCGATAAGGGTGCATCCTTCGGTGCCGACGCTGGGCCGAATGGCATTCAGGAGCCTTTCGGGCTGGTCTACGATCATCGGAAGCTTCAGCGAGGCAGCTGCCGGGGCCATCTTCACCGTGGTCGTGAGGGCCACCCGCCGGGTTCCAACCAGGCGATGCGCTTCGATTAGCCTGTGCAAGGTCGACTTCTTGCCGCCGGCGCCGACAATCGCGACGATGCCATGCCTCGCGCCGAGCGCATCGATAAACATCTCCGCAGCCATCTGATCCATGATGGGCTTGATGCTCAGGCGGCCGTGGTTTTGATCATCGGCGCAGGGGCCTCCGAGCCGAGAAAATCGAGAGCGGCGGCAACGCCGCTGGATCGCGGTTCGAGGCCGAATGCCTTCAAGCCCATTTCGATTCCGGACAGTGTCCCCGCCAGCATCAGATCGTTGAACCAGCCGAGATGACCAATCCTGAAGACGCGCCCCTTCAGCTTTCCAAGGCCATTGCCGAGGGATAGATCGAAGCGTTCCAGGATCAATTTGCGCAGAGCATCGGCATCATGGCCGTCCGGAAGCTGCACGGCCGTGAGCGAACCTGAGAATTCCCGCGGATCCTTTGCCAACACCTCCAGTCCCCATTGCTCAACGGCAATCCGCGTCGCCTGCGCGTGGCGTTGATGCCGAGCGAAGACCTGGGGCAGGCCTTCTTCCATCAGCATGGTGCTGGCTTCTTTCAGACCGAAGAGGAGGTTAGTCGCTGGCGTATAGGGAAAGACGTTGGCGGCATTGGCTTCCAACATGGTCGACCAATCCCAATAGGACTTGGGCAAGCTCGCCGTCCTGGCTATCGCAAGGGCCTTGTCGCTGACGGCATTGAAACTCAGGCCTGGCGGCAGCATCAGGCCTTTTTGCGAGCCGGCGATGGTCACATCGACACCCCATTCATCATGCCGGTAGTCGATCGAGGCAAGGGAGGAGATGGTATCGACCATCAACAAGGCCGGATGGCCGAGCCGGTCGATTGCCTGACGGATCTCCTTGATGCGCGACGTGACGCCGGTCGACGTTTCGTTGTGAACCACGGCGAAGGCCTTGATCTTATGGCCTTTATCGCTGGACAAAGCTGTCTCGATCGCTTCCGGGTCGGCGCCATGACGCCAATCGCCCGGCAGCAGATGGACCTCCAGGCCGAGGCGTTTTGCAAGGTCCACCCAAAGTGTCGAGAATTGGCCGGTTTCCGCCATCAGCACGGCATCCCCGGGAGACATCGTGTTGACCAGGGCCGCCTCCCAGGCACCGGTACCCGAGGCAGGGTAGATCACCACAGGTGCTTTTGTCTGAAAGATCGGTTTCAGCCCATCCAGAACCTCGCGTGCAAGGCCGGCAAACCCAGGACCCCGGTGATCGATGGTTGGGTAGTCCATGGCTCTCAAAATTCGATCAGGCACATTGGTGGGCCCGGGAATCTGAAGAAAGTGACGGCCACTGCGATAGCTGCTCGACATCCGGGTCATCTCCGCTCGCCTTGTCGATGGGCGCGCCAACATGCCGGTGATGGCGGTGCCCGCTCCATGGATCTCTCTTTATGTATGCTTGGGAATCTGGCGAAAGCCAATAAGATCGAGCAAAGTGGTTGATCTTCCCGTCAAGCGAAAGGTTGAGAAAACTTGCAGCCATCCAGCGGCATCGCCGGCACCGACATTGCGCCCGGTGACCCCTCGCTCCAAGCCAGACTAGAGCGTCACCTTGCGGGCGAGGTTCTGTTCCAGCCCTTCGATCGCGGCCGCTACAGCACCGACGCGTCGATGTATCAGGTGGAGCCGCTTGGCGTCGTCCTCCCGAGGTCAGATGACGATCTGGAGGCAGCGCTTGCGATCAGCCGGGAATTGGGCATTTCCCTCCTTCCGCGCGGCGGTGGCACGTCTCAGGGAGGGCAGACCGTCGGCAGAAGCCTGGTGCTGGACTTTTCTAGGCACATGAACGGAATCTCGGATTTCGACGAAGCCGAGCGAACGATTTGGGTGCAGCCAGGCGTCGTGCTCGATCAGTTGAACCGCTGGCTGAAACCCAAAGGGTTGTTCTATCCGGTGGATATCTCGACCGGATCCCGCGCGACGCTTGGCGGTATGGCCGGCAACAACGCCTGCGGTGCCCGCTCGATCCGTTACGGCATCATGGTTGACAATGTCTTGGCGATCGACGCATTGCTTGCTGATGGTGAAGCCGCGTGTTTTGCCGAGGTCCCCGGCAATCTGACGGGGCTTCGCAGTGATGATCGCTATGCTCGCCTGGTGCAGTCGGTCCGTTCGATTGCCGATCATCATCACCATGCCATCGAAACAGGTTTCCCCAAGGTTCAGCGGCGGGTCGGCGGCTATAATCTCGATCGCATCGATCCTGCGGGCCATAACATGGCCTCGCTGCTGGTGGGATCGGAAGGCACCCTTGCGATATTCCGCCGGCTGAAGCTGAAGCTCCAGCCGCTGCCGGCCAAAAAAGTTCTCGGCGTCTGTCATTTTCCGAGTTTTCACGATGCCATGCGTGCCACTAAGACGCTGGTCGACCTGGAGCCGAGTGCGGTCGAACTTGTAGACCGCAGCATTATCGAGCTTGGGCGCAACATTCCCGCCTATCGTCCCCTGATCGATCGCTTTATCCGAGGAGAGCCGGACGCCGTGCTTCTGGTCGAATTCTCGGGCGAGGAGGAGGACCTGCTTCACCAACGCCTCAGCGAGCTCGACCAGGTTATGGCGGACCTCGGCTTTCCAGACGCAGTTCTGCAAGCGGTCAAACCGGATCAGCAGGCCCAGATCTGGGATGTCAGAAAAGCGGGATTGAATATCGTCATGTCGATGAAGGGAGATGGCAAGCCCGTCTCCTTTATCGAGGATTGTGCCGTGCCGCTGGAGCATCTTGCGGACTATACGGCAGTGCTCACCGAAGTATTTGACCGGCATGGCACCACCGCGACTTGGTATGCGCATGCCTCGGTCGGCACTCTTCATGTGCGCCCAATTCTCAATTTGAAGCAAGAACGGGGCGTTAAGGTGCTTCGGTCCATCGCCGAAGAAGCAATGGACCTGGTCAAACGCTTCAAGGGATCCCACTCAGGCGAGCATGGCGACGGCCTGGTGCGGTCCGAATTCCATGAGCGGATGTTCGGCAAGGATCTGGTCAGCGCCTTTGAAGGTGTCAAAGATCTTTTCGATCCGGATCAGATCCTCAATCCCGGCAAGATTGTTCGTGCGCCCAGAATGGATGATCGGCGGCTGTTCCGCTTCAAGCCGGACTATCGTCCGGTCCCGATCGAAACCGGCCTGGACTGGTCCGCCTGGGGCGGTTTCGTTGGTGCCGCCGAGATGTGCAACAACAATGGCGCCTGCCGGAAGGCTACGGATGGCGTGATGTGTCCGTCTTTTCGGGCCACGGGCGATGAGCGCCACGTTACCCGCGGGCGAGCAAATACACTCCGTCTTGCACTGTCCGGCCAGCTTGGTCCGGAGGCGCTCACGTCTGAGGACATGATGGACGGACTCGATCTATGCGTATCCTGCAAGGCCTGTAGACGGGAATGTCCGACCGGTGTCGATATGGCGCGCATGAAGATCGAAGTCCTGCATCAAAAGCGGCAAAGGCAGGGCGTGGAGTTGAAGGACTGGCTTATCGGCCATTTGCCGCGCTATGCACCTCATGCCCATCGCCTGCGCCGGCTGCTTCATCTGCGTGATGCCATGCCCGGCCTCGCCTTGCTCAGCGAACGTGGACTCGGTTTTAGTGCCAGCCGCAGCTTGCCGCGTTGGCACGACCGGCCCTTTCGACCCGAGGCTGGAGAAAGACCGATTGCGGCCTCCGGGAAAGAGGTCGTCCTGTTTGCCGATACTTTCACCACCTGGTTCGAGCCGGACAATGCGAGGGCCGCGGCACGTGTTCTGAAGGCTGCCGGCTTCGAGGTTCTGTATCCCGAGCCAAGAGGACGTCCCCTTTGCTGCGGACGAACCTACCTCGCTTCCGGCATGATCGAGGAGGCAAGGGAAGAGGCAAAGCGCATGCTTCATGCACTCACGCCTTTTGTCGAGCGAGGTGTGCCGATCGTTGGCCTGGAGCCTTCCTGCCTTCTGACATTGAAAGACGAATTCGGTGTCTTGCTCGATGGCCCCGAGGTTGCAGCCTTGGCCGAAGCGGCCCAACTCTTCGAGACATTCCTGGCCACCGCAATGAACCCGGGTGACTTGCCCTTTACATTCAAGGGGCTTCCATGGGAACAAGCACTCGTTCATGGGCATTGCCACCAAAAGGCGTTTGCCATGATGGGTGTGGTTTCGGCCTGCCTTAGCTGGATTCCCGGCCTCTCTCATGAGGTCATCGACTCCAGCTGCTGCGGTATGGCCGGTGCCTTCGGTTACGATGCCGATCACTATGAATCTTCGATTGCCATGGCCGAGCAATCACTGCTCCCTGCTATCCGTGAGGCACCTTCCAATGCCGTAATCATTGCGGATGGGACAAGCTGCCGTCATCAAATCAAGGACGGCAGCGGCCGCGAGGCTCTTCATGTCGCTAAATTGCTCGATCTCGCTTTGGGAGGATAATCTTCTGCGGCGGCGCTTTGCGCAGGTTTTGCTTTAGCGCACTGTTGGTGCAGTGAGGCTGTTTGCCGATTGTGATTCGGCCGGATGATGGCTCAGTGCAGCTTCGGTCGCTTTGGCCTGGTCCGCAACGACGTCCGGTGGCGAGGTTTCCTCGGGTGTGAGGAACCACCCATGGCGGCTTGCTAGGGCACCGATCTTGGGCTGGCTAGTCAGAACCGCCAGTGGTACGGCCAGAAATAAGCCGATCAGAACAGGGCTCATCCAGGCAAGGAGTGCCGGGGCAAGCTGATAGGCGACCAAAGCCCAGACCATGCCCATCAGCGAGATCGTTCCATAGTTGGAAGCAGCATCTCCCCAGCTTTCGACGCCATCGCCACGACGCTGTCCCTTCCAGCTCACTTTGCGCCCAAGCAAGGTGTTGAGCACGGCCTGGGTCTGCTGGAACATCATGATCGGTGCCAGGAGGACGGAAAACGTAACCTCGATGAGGGTACTCTTGATCAGGCGCCAGGTGCCGCCAAAACCTTGTCTGCGAACCGGATTGGCAAGAGCTGTCGCCAGCGCGAGAAGCTTCGGGATGAACAGCATGCCCATGGTGATACTGTAGAGCCCGAGCATCTCAAAAGTCTTGGAAACCGGCCACGTCGGGAAAATGCTGTCGGCATCCGGGAAATAGACCCAGGCGGTAGTCTGCAACCAGGCAGCCTCGAGGGTGGCCAATAGCAGAAGGGCCAGCCAGAACACCGAAGCTAGATAGGACATGACTCCGAACAATAGATGCATGCGGTTGACGACGCAAAGCCCCTTCATCGGCAAAAGGCGGGTATGCTGGAGATTGCCCTGGCACCATCGCTGATCGCGCTGGGCATAGTCGGCAAGCGTCGGGGGAAGCTCCTCGTAGCTGCCTTCCACCTCGGGCACCAGCCAGACCGACCAGCCGGATCGGGCCAGGAGAGCTGCTTCGACGAAGTCGTGGCTCAGAATCTCACCGCCGAGCGGCGGCTTGCCGGGCAGCTTCGGCAAGCCCGCATCCGCCATGAAAGCCTCTGTTCGAATAATGGCGTTGTGCCCCCAATAGTTACTCCGGCCGGGGTACCAGAAGGCCGTGCCGAGAGCGAACAGGGGGTTGTAGAGAGCTGATGCGAACTGCTGGATGCGTGCGAACAGGGTCTTGCCGCCGATCGGCTGCGGCGAGGTCTGGATCAGGCCGGCTTTGGGGTTGGCATCCATCAGCCTGGCGAGATGAACCAGGGTCTCGCCGGTCATCAGGCTGTCGGCATCCAGGCACAGGAAATAGGCGTAGCGTTTGCCCCAGCGGCGGCAGAATTCGGCGATATTGCCGGCCTTTCGCCCCTGATTGTCGATCCGGTTCCGATAGAAGATCCTGTCTTTGGCGCCAAGCTCGGCACAGAGCCTGGCCCACATGGTTTCTTCCTCGAACACGACGTCGGCGTCCTGGCTATCGCTCAGGATGAAGATGTCGAAGGCACTGAGGTGGCCGGTTCGCTCAAGTGATCGATAAATGGCGGCGAGACGCCGCCCCACCGCTTCTGCATCTTCATGATAGATGGGAACGGCGAGCGCGGTCCTACCTTCGATCGACGACCCGGATGTCGCGTTCTTGAACTGTCCCGCCCGCACCATGGAGCGGAGCCCGAGAAGCTGAAGCAGGAAGCCGGCAATAGCCGTCCAGAACGCCATGGAGATCCAGGCGAACGTCAGCGCGAACAGAATGAGAATACCGACTTCCGGTATGGAAAAAAGTCCATCCGATGCCAGGACGCTGGCCAAAAGCCTGACGGCTGCTGCCGTACCAAGAATGACGAGCGTGGTGAGGCCAAGGCGCCGGAGAGGCCCGACGATGCGGATGGCTCGCGACATCTAGTGGTACGACCGCGTCATTTGATACCCCTTGCGCCCTTGTGTGCCGACGTAGTCCACAGGTCCAAAAGGCACCGCCTCAGGGCTAGGAAGATGGTCCCGAATGCCACCAGCCAAAGCCGAAACCTCGGCCGTCCCGTCTGATCACATGGCCAAGCGTCTGCAGCAGGCTCTTGTCGATGGGAGCCGCCTTGGCAAGGGCATGACGAACCGACCAGGCTTCGTAGGGCTGGTGATCCATGTCGCCAAGCTCACTCGGTGGCACGGCGGCCGGTGTATGGGATTGCATGGCATCGATGAAGTCACCGGGTAGATCCTCTACCGGGATCAGGAGTAGATCGGCAAAATGCCTGGGCCCGCCGCACATCAGAAATGCCGCCCGGCCGGTCATGACCGACACCGGCTCGCTGTTCTCATCTGTGCTCAAAATCTTTGAAAACCAATCGGCCATGTCAGCCTCGGCCTCATCTAGAGCTAGCGAGGCGAAATCGAGTCCGGCATGGCCGCGCCAAAAATGCGCCGCCCGCGTGACGAACGGATCAATCAGACGTTCCTGCTCGGCTCGAGCGTCGATGCCGAAACTTGCAAAGAACCGGCAGAGCTTCTGCTCCGCTGCTTGCCGATCGGCAAGATTGGGAAGGTGTCGGCTCGAAGCGCTTTTATTATTATTCATGACGGTGTCCAACGGTAGGTCCATATTTCCGTGACTTGTTCCTGATCGAGATTCAAAAGGGCACGCATTTCGCAAAGCGGCTCGCCGCTTGGGAAAAGATCAAAAGCCAGCCGCCAGCCGCCAAGCTCCCGATTGTGCCGGAGTTCCAGCGGCCCAAGCTCGCCTTGATGGGCTTTCACCATCGCGCTGAGGTCCGCGCCTGGTGACATCTCGTCTAGGCGCCCCCCTTTGAAATCGATCAAGAACCGGCGGCCATTCCCCTCCTTGGAAGGGCCGATTCTTGTGGCCTCGACCCGGCCAAGAGGCGGGCGGCGGGGCTGGTCGAGCTGAGCGTGCAAGCGGTAGGAGAGTTCGATCGGCCTGCCGACTTCGGCAGGAGCATCGGGAACCCAGAACGCCACGACGTTATCGTTGTCCTTGTGGTCGCTTGGAATTTCGATCAGTTCCACATGTCCCGGCCCCCAAGGGGACGTCGGCTCAACCCAGGTGCTCGGGCGCTTATGATAGCGATCGTCGAGGTCCTGATAGTGTTCGAAGTTGAGATCGCGCTGGAAAAGACCAAAGCCCCGCGGATTCTCATCGAGGAAGGCGCTGATCTGGAGTGTTTTATGGTTGGAGAGCGGACGCCACAGCCACTCACCGCTGCCGTTGTTGATTAATAAGCCATCGGAATCATGAAGTTCCGGGCGAAAGTCGTCGAAACGCCGCCCGCCGTTTTCGCCGAACATGAACATGCTGGTCAGGGGCGCAATACCAAGTTTTTCGATGGGGCGGCGTGGAAAGATCACGGCCTTGACCTCGGCAACCGCGACCACACCCGGATGAAGGGTAAACTCGTAAGCACCCGTGATGCTCGGGCTGTCCAAGAGCGCAAAAATCTTGATTTCGTCGGCTCCGGGGGCCGGCTTCTCAAGCCAGAACTCGCGGAATAGCGGGAACTCCTCACCTTTTGGCAGGCCGGTGTCGACGGCTAGGCCACGTGCCGACAGGCCATATTGCTGATCTCTGCCCAGCAGCCGAAAATAGGAGGCACCATGGAAGGTGGCGATTTCCGGAAAATGGACAGGCCCGTCTTCAGCATAGTGAAGCGTCAGCCCGGCGAAACCGAGATCGGGTGGTAAATCCTGCGAAAAACCATCCGAGCCATACTCGAATAGGTCCGGTTGATAGGGAACTTCGCGGACATGCCCATGATCAACGACATTGATCCTGATCGGCTTGTTGTAATAGGAGCCGAGATGGCGGAACACCACGCGGAAGCGCGAGTGATCGTCCCGCCATAGCGCTTCCTCGTCGCGATATCTGATCTGCTGATACGCCGGGACGTCCATCGCCCGGAGCTTCTCAGGAAGGGTGAATTCTTGGGCCTGATAGGATGACTCGGCGAGTTTCTCGGCAAGGACACGCACTTGCTCGAAGCCGAACATGGCGCTGCCATTGGTGATACCGGACGCAGCACCGTCAGCCGCCTGATCATCGGCCCAAACGGACTGAGATGCGAAAACGCCGAGCGCCGCACCTGCTGATGTCGTCATGAACTGCCGTCGACGCAGCGACATCGCTTGAAACCGTACCTTTTCCTGTTCAGACCGAGCCGCGACCAACAATCGCCGCACCGCTATTTGCGAATTCGAATCCGACCGCGCTCGATAATTCGTTAATTCTAGACACTCGTTTTACGAACCGTCACATAGGGATCTCAAGATTTAGGCTCAAGACCAATCTTGCAAATCACCGGCTTGGTCCGGGACCGGCGCCTGCCGATCATAGGTGTTAACGCTGGAATCATGATTTAAATCCGTGCGCTTCGGCAAAAAAGACCCCTATTCCGACTTAGTTTCCAACGCGCCGCCGTTCATTGAACTGCATGACGCCCTTATCGATGTCATAAACCCTCAATGCTTAGGAAAAACAAGGGAAAATAGCCATCAGCCTTCCTGTGCGGGGCAGGTCTCCGAGCCTCGAAGGCGAAGCGCGATGGGGAGATAGACGATTACTCGTTATTGATGACTTAGCCAATGACAAAAGTTTGTGCGACAATACAGCACATCGAATTTTTGTAAATAGCTGAAATTCAAGCCCTGATCGCAAGTATCGTCGATAGGAATTACCCATTGGTAGATTTGACTTGACGCAGCGGAAGCACACGACATGATCGGTGATCCGAAAGTATGAGTCGGCTATTTAGCCTTTGCGATACGCGGTGGGATTCTGAGCGATGTTCGAGCCTAGCCATGTTACGAGACCAACGCTTTTGGGTCTGCTTGTGGGCACCATGGCTTTGGGGTTCACGGTCGATTCCAACCAGGCTAGGGCTGACCGGCTGTCGGCTCTTGGTGCCGTGGCGGCAAAGGGACAACAATATGCGCAAAGCACCGATGCTGCTCCAATCGAAGCCGCGGGCGGTGATGAGCAGGCTGAAGGCGACATTCCCTTTTCGGAATTGAATGAAGCGCTTTCGGCAGCGCGGGCCCGATTGGCCGAGCTGACGAAAGCGGCTGAGATTGCAAAAGTCGCCGGCGAACTCAAGGACGAACTCGAAGCTGTCAAGGCAGAAAATCGAGAGCTGGCGACAGCCTTGAGCCAAGCTAGGTCGGGAAATGCCGAACTTGAGACGTTGCTGCAGGCCTCCGGTCGCCTTGCCGATGAATCGGAAAAGGCAGCGTCCGATGCGGTGGCGGAGGCGAAGCGGCTGGATGAAGAACTGGTGGCACTCCGCTGGCAGAACAATCAGCTCAACACTAGTTTGACGCGTGCGGAAGCGCTGACAGGCGAGCTCACCGAAGAGCTGGAAACGGCGAAAAGCCAGTTTACGACTCGGATCGAAGCCTTTGCGCTTGCTGCTGAAGAGTCGGTGGCCGAAATCGCGGGGCTGAAAAAGGAACTTGAGGCAACGCGCGCGAGTGCGTCTCTTGCCGAGCTGCGCGGAACGGAGCTCGAGAAGGAGCTGGTGGACAAGAAGAGCGAGGCCGACGATGTTAAAGCAGACCGTGGTAAACTGGCTGCGGATCTCGATCAAACGATTACGGAACTGGGCAACGCCCGTTCCGAGTTGACCTCGACTCGCGAAGCCTTCGATGAGGTCATGATATCGCTCTCGGCGGCCAATCAGGAAACCGTGGTTCTGCGTGAACAGGTCATCGTGACTCGCGAAGAAGCTGGCCAGCTCCGCCAGGATCTAGAGGCGGCCCAAGCTCAGATCAGGCAGGTTAGTGCGGAGAACGAAGAGCTGCAGCAGCAGGTCGGGATCCTCCGCACGGCAGCAGGAGAAGCAACCGATGCTGCCCGGCTGAATCTAATCGCAGTAGAGAATCAAATTGACGAGATCAATGCCGCCCTCGCGTCTGTCAAAGGAGACGACCAGCCGGGCCCAAGCGGTGGGCCGACAGTGCCGATCGAAGGGCAAGATATTGATGTAGTGGAGAAGGCGGAGGCGGTTCAGGCCGGAGCTTGGATTCCCAAGCTGACACCGGCGCGTGCTGCGGTGGCTGAAGAACAAAGGCAGCTCATCGCCGCTGCTGCCCCGGCAGCTTCGCCGGCGCCGGTATCCGCAGACAATCCGCCTGCAGCTAGCAGTCCCCTTGCCAGCCGGATCGATCGGGATGGGGCAGGCGGCGCTGCGCGCTCGCCGGCAGCAGCTACGACCGAAGTTGCCGCTCTGTCTCAGAAACGGGAGGAGCGTGCCGAGCGCCTGCTGTCCAGTCTCGGGGGCCGTTCGGATGGCCGTGGCATTACGATGACCGTCCCCGGCACGATCCTGTTTGCCGTGAACAGCGAAGAGGTCGAACCCGGAGCCCATGATACCCTCGCGCAGGTTGCCGAGATGGTTGATCTTTATGACGGGCGTGACGTCCTGATCATTGGCCATACCGATGCTGTCGGTGATGACAGCTACAATCAGGAGCTATCGGAGCGACGGGCGGAACTCGTCAAGGACTATTTCATTGACCAGTTCAAGATTGAGGCCCGCCGGCTGTCGTCTGAAGGGCGTGGAGAATCACGCCCCATCACGTCCAATGCCACGGCTGAAGGTCGAGACGCAAACCGGCGTATCGAGGTCATCATTCTGAATTGACGGCGCCGCCAGGCGCTCAGTTTCAGAGTTTGCTTCTCAAAAAAGCTGGTCAAAAATTTTTCTTCGACTCAGCCTGGTGCCATGACGGTGGGATCGGTTTTTGAGATCAATACTTCGAAGGCCTTGGCCGGCAGGGGAGGGCTGATCAGGTCGCCCTGGACCTCGTCACAGCCTAGGGTTTCCAAACGGTCGAGTTGTGCCTTGGTTTCCACACCTTCGGCCGTAATTTTCAGAGAGAGGCTGTGGCCGAGATCGATGATCGCGCGAACGATGGCATCGTCCTGGCCATCCTTGCCCAAACGCTGCACGAAACTCTGATCGATCTTGAGGCGCTGAATAGGCAGGCGTCTAACATAGGCGAGCGAAGAGTAGCCCGTGCCGAAGTCATCAAGGGAAAAGGTGACCCCTAGGTCGTTCAGACGGTTCAAGCTGTTGATCGCGACCCTGCTGTTCTCGAGCATCACTCCTTCGGTGAGCTCGATCTCAAGTGTTTCCGGTGCAATGCCGGTTCTTTTCAGCATCGATTTCACCAGATCGACGACACCTTCTTCGCGAAACTGGATTGGCGAGAGATTAACGGCGAGCTGTAAGGGGGGCAGGCCGGCTTCGATCCAGGAACGGTGCTGACGGCAAGATTCTTCCAGGACGCATTCGGTAATCGGGTTGATCAGGCCGATTGTCTCTGCAAGGCCTATAAACTCGCTCGGCCTTACCATGCCGCGCCTTGGATGCCGCCAGCGCAGCAAAGCTTCCATGCCGAGGATACGATCGCTGCCGATGGCGCGGCGCGGCTGGTAGTGGACCGTGAACTGGCCGGCGGCAACCGCCTGACGCAGTTCCCTTTCCAAGAGGCCGGTACGCCTTGCCGCCAAATTCATCTTTGGTGAGTAAAAACAGAGGGCATTGCGGCCAATAGCCTTGGCGCGATACATGGCAAGCTCAGCATTCTTCAAGAGTCGGTCCGCTCTTTGCCCATCGGCGGGAAACATGGTGATCCCGATGCTGGCACTGATATGAACTTCTTCACCCTCGATCATGAAAGGCTCGCTGAAGCTTCCGATCAAGCTTGCTGCCAGGGACCGGGCATCTTCCTGACCACTCATATCGGTCTGCAGAATTACGAACTCATCGCCGCCGAGGTGGCCGATGACGTCTATTTCGCGAAGTTGGTCGGCTAGCCTCCTGGCGACGCCTTTCAAAAGCAGGTCGCCGAAGGTTAACCCAAACGCATCATTGATGCCCTTGAACCGATCGAGATCCACCAGCAGCAGCGCGCAGCAGGCGTCTCGCCGGAGTGCTCTTTTGAGGGCATTTTCGAGGTAATCCCGGTACACGCCGCGATTAGGGAGGTCAGTCAGGGGGTCCAGGTCTGTGTTGCGCTGCGGACCGGTGTCAGCCGGCCTGAGTCCGGTGATGTCCTGGGCGGCTGTGATCACCTCTGCCACCTGGCCGGTATCGTCGAAAAGTGGTGATTTGGTGACGAGGAGGGTACGGCGTTCCCGGCTATCGGGGCAAACGATGTCTTGCTCGAAGCCGTCCAGCGTTTCGCCGGTCTCGAAGACCTTGATATTTTGGACCTGCTGTCTGGTCGCTTCCTCGACGCCGTAAAGCGCCTCCAGCCCCTTGCCGATCATCTCGGATGGATCGATCCCATAGATAGATTTATGGGCCTGGTTTACATGGGTCAGCCTGCCCTGAAGGTTAACGGAGCTGATAAGGGTTGGTGTCGCATCGATCAGTTCGCGCAACCGGCGTTCCCCGGACGGCAGCGTCGGATACTGCCTGTTCCGGCTCAATTCTTCGTGCAGAGTCCGGGCGTTTTTTTCGAGCAGCTTTTGTTGCTTTCGCATGGTCAGCAGATTGCGTGCCCGTGCGCGAAATTCCTGCTGATCCACGGGGCTAGGGAGAAAATCGGTCAGTCCGGTCTCAAGGGCTTGCTGAAAATCGCTTTTTTTGTCGCCGGCGGTAACCACCATGACAGGAACATCGTGGGCATCCGGCAAATCCCTGATGGCTTGAAGGAGATCTGCATCGCTCATGCCGGGCTTGCTGAGATCAATGATGATGAGATCCGGCGGCGCATCCTTCAGGCGGAGCAGTGCCGTCTTGGGGCAAGAAAACGACTTGACCCGAATACCTTCCTCAACCGACATTGCCAACCGCGTCAGTAGGTTGCGGCTGGCAATCCGGTCATCGACGACAACGATCTTAGGCATCGCAGCACGAGATCCCGAAGCTCCGCACCGAAACCAGTATAGCTTTCGATGAAAAAGTCATGATAAGCAGGTCATGATTACCTGACTGCCTTATTTTCAGCAAGGAAAACGTAAAATAAGCCCGACAATTTCATCTCTTCTTAATATCTTAGAGCAAACTTTATAGTCCTCATGGAAGGGCTGGAATAATACCTCATTGATGTAGCGCAATCTTATGAAAGATCACGACGAAGCTCAGTGTTTTTTGCAAATTTTACTATTTTCTGTAGCTTTTTGTTCCGGATGAACAAATGCTCTATTTCAGAAGCGAATGCCGAGGCGCCCGACAATGAGGCGATCCGATCTGTGGGGCTAATCGTCTTGAGAGACTGTCGAGGGAACGTCGGTCAAGCCCACGGGCTCCAAGGCATTCTTGCTTTTTTATCAAATGCGATGGAAACCGGATGACATGCTCATACTAGAAGGGTTGCCTTGGAAATGAGAGGGGCATGACCCAGTTTCGATCCGCATCGGGGACCGGACCCGATTGGTTGGCCGCATGTGATGCCTGCATTGCCGACCTTGGTGATCTCTCGATGACCGCCAACCTCGGCTTTGTCTATGTAAGTGATGCTCTGGCTCATGCCATGGATCTGATCGCTGAGCGGTTGAGGACCGCTACCGGGATCGACCATTGGATCGGAACTGGTGGCTGCGCGGTGTGTGCCAGCGGTCAAGGCGTTTTCGACCAGGGGGCTATCGTGATTTTGGCGGCAGCGCTTCCGCCGCATGGGTTTCGGGTCTTCGATGGTTATTTCGAGCAGGGCGATGATAAGCGTCATGCGATGATGGGCGGCAGTGCGGGCTGTGTTGGCATCGTTCACGGTGATGCTCGTCAGGCCAAAATCCCCTCGATAATCGAACAATTGAGCAGGGAAGCCGATACGTTTCTGGTGGGCGGGCTGACGTCGGCGAGCGGCAATGGCGCGATGCAGCTTGCCGGAAGGCCCACGGAAGGAGGGCTCTCCGGCGTTTTGATGTCCAGCGATGTGCCTGTCGTCACCGGCCTCACGCAGGGCTGTACGCC
The DNA here is from genome assembly GCA_965204405.1 of Geminicoccaceae bacterium. GTDB lineage: Bacteria > Pseudomonadota > Alphaproteobacteria > Geminicoccales > Geminicoccaceae > JANQPX01. The sequence goes on along the minus strand of CBDBEN010000003.1, from coordinate 191,544 downwards.
GATCGGCCCGATGCGCGAGATCACCGGTATGGATGGTCCTTGGATCGAAACGCTCGATGGCCGCCCGGCACTTGATGCCTTGAAAGAGGATGTCGGGCCCATCCTGGCGAAGAATCCGGATCGCATGGCAGGCTTTATCTTCGCGGCAAGGCCGCAAGGGGAGGACGTCCGAAGTGGTTACCTTGTGCGGGAGCTAGGTGACAATGATCCGATTCGGAAGCTCATCCTGGTGGACGATGACCTTAGCCGCGGCGATCATCTCTGTTTCGTCAAGCGTAACCCCGAGGCCGCAAGAGTCGATCTCAAACGGATGATCGGTGATCTTCGGGTGCGCGCCGCAGGTCGATCGGTTCTGGGCGCTCTCTATCATAGCTGCCTGGCACGAGGGCAGTACATGTTCGGCACGGAGTCGACTGAGCTTTTGATGATCGAGGAGGAGCTGGGCCGGGTTCCGCTCGCGGGCCTGTTCACCAATGGCGAAATCTTTGAGAATCGGCTCTATGGCTATGCCGGCGTTCTGACGCTGTTTTTGGAAGCATGATATGATCGGGTAAATTGCTCGTCCGCCTATGATCATCCCCCATGACAATGAAACAGATGGCCATGCCTTGCTCTCAACAAGAAACGGACGCTCAGAGCTGGAACTATCCCGACCATCCCATGGTCGGCGTGGGTGTGGTCGTCTGGCATGGCGATCGCGTATTGCTGATCAAGCGCGGCAAGGCGCCGAGAGCTGGTCAGTGGAGCCTGCCGGGAGGCGCCCAGAAACTTGGTGAACTTCTGGCGGACACAGCCCGGCGCGAGCTTCACGAAGAGACCGGCATCGACGACGTCGCCCTCGGTGACATCATCGCAACCTTAGATCTTATCGACCGGGACGATCAGGGGCGCGTGCGCTATCACTACACCTTGGTTGACTTCACCGCGGAAGCTTCATCGCCCGATCTTCAGCCTGGTGACGATGCCATCGATGCCCGGTGGTTCGACAGGCAGGACCTGGATAGCTTGGACCTTTGGTCCGAAACCGTTCGCATCATCGACCTCGCCGCAGACCGTCGGACCAAGACGGTGTGTCAAGACGCTGCAAGTGAGCCCCGCTAGTAGAATATCACGACCGGAGGCTAGGCGAGGTGTTGGAGGGAACCGCTTGGAGTCCTAAGAACCGTGGTGCTTGCGTTTCGATCACAGGGAATCCATGTGATCGAAACGAATCACTAGCGGCGCGCCTCGCTGTCGCTCAGGACCCTGGCCAGATGGCATAGCGCTTCCTGATGCTTGCGGCTCTTGATTGCGGCAAAGTTTCGGGCCAGCTCCAACAACATTCGCTGCTGCGGCATCAGCTCCTGTGCCCTGGTCTGGGCACCGCCGCCTGGATCCACATCCTCGAAAAAATAGCTGATCTCGACACCCAGAGCACGGGCTATCTGATAGAGGCGACCGGCTGAAATTCGGTTGATTCCGGTCTCATACTTGTGCGCCTGCTGATAGGTAACGCCAATCAGTTCGGCCATCTGTTGCTGGGTCAAGCCTAACATGATGCGTCGCTGACGAATACGCAGGCTTACGTAGCGGTCAACATCCAGGGCTCGACTGCGGCCAGCCGCCCCTGTCGTTGCAACCTTATTAACAAGTTGATTCATGTTTCCAATAACTCCACCCCCCGATGAGCGGCTATTCTCGCCCAGCGTGAGTTTCCTACAAACTTTGACTACGACGAGTAAAATAGGCTGACTGAAACCATCGCGCTAGTAAAAAATGTAGAAAAAATTGAATAGCATTCGCAGGAATAACCGAGAAAAGAACCTAAAATTTGAGGAAAATAATTCCGAATATCAACTAACTGACTGATGGGAAACAAAAAACTAAATTTTAGAAAAATGTGATTTATGGTTGATGTCCAGAATTTGATTCGCAAAAAAAGCCAACTTCAGCGAGAAAAATTTATCTATAACAAGTCGTTAATTTGCATCGATCGACCAATGCGCGAACGGTTTTTGTGATAAATTCATCGAAAAAACAATCTGCATCCAAGGCTGTGGATAAATTTTTCATATTTTCTCCTAATGGTTTGCGTACAATGCACTGCCTTCTAGCTCTGCGGTAAGGCAGGCCGGCGGGGTAGACGTGCCCACGGTGCAGATCTTTCAGGATGGGTTTGGGAGCGGTGGTAGAATAGTTTGGTTCGGCTCAACCTTCTGATCGCTTGCAGCGGTCGCGACACCGATATTGTCCTGATGCGCTGCTGGGCGGCCATGTGGGAGCGCGGGGCTGCCTGATACAGCCGAACTCTGCCTCATGGAGACTTCAAGAACAGGAGAACGTCAGATCAGATCGCAATGGGTGGGTGAAGCCGACCCGACGTTGATCTAGGGGCGAGATCTTAGGGTGAGGCGCCCTTCTACCGATCCGGCATCTTGTTCGGGGGCACGTTTGATTTGGATGGTTTCGCCAGCTGCCCATAAAGCACCCAAGTCGCGATAATGGGAGGACAATGGGTTCCCGGATTGGCCGGTGGCGGCGATGAAGCGGGAGCGATCGAGGTCGGCTAGGTCGTACAGGCCTCGGTAGCTGGCCGCCTGCACGACGGCGAAAGGGGCCTGCTCGTTCCAAAGAGCGTAGTGTCCGACATTGACCGTGACACTGTCACCACCGGTCGGGATGACGATGTTGAAGATGTCTTCGAGAAGAGGGAGCCCGTCGAAGAGGGGATGCTCCATATGGGCTGGATGAGCCTCACCCCATCGCCAGGCCGACCGGTCGGCCCCATAGCGCTCTTCCAGCTCGCGCAGTGCCAATTCCAGCGCTCTTGATAGCATCTCGCTGCAGCGCTCGATGGTTTCGGTTGCCTGATCGTCGCACCAGATCGGTTTTTCTTTGAGGATCTTCGCTATGAAAAGCGGGCGAATATTCCAATAAGATGAGAACAGCGGCCCCAGTTCATCGGCGTAGACCAGGCGGCTGAAAGTCCGATACCAGGCAGAAAAGACCAAAGGCTCGGCCGCGTCCAAAGACATGTCACGATTCCAGGCGTTCAGATCCTCCGCTACGTTCGAAGCGACCTCACTTGCGGGCGTCATGTCGAGCATTAGCGGCAGAAGATCGGTGGCGAGCAGGGAGCGCTGGTCCAGTTGTATCGCGGCAAAGCTCTCGACATCGTGGGCTCCGTCTCCAAGCATAGCCTCGATACGCCTTGCCCGATAAGGCGGCTCCCAGATCGCCGTGATCAGATGAGGATAGTCGTCAGTGACAATCCGGTTATTGCCATTGAGCAGCATACCCGATGCGGGATCGATCTCTTGGGGTAAATCCTCGAAGGAAATAACATCGATCCAGTCATATTCACCGGTCCACCCAGGCACGGGCCAGAGCCCATCTCCCTGTTTTCGAACCGGCACTTTTCCAGGGGCGATGAAGCCGATATGGCCGTCTTTGTCGGCATAGAAGACATTCTGTTGCGGTGTATGATGTCCTTGGGTCGCCTCAACAAAGCCCGGCCAGTCCTTTGATTTCGCCAGATTGAACAGGGTTTCCGCGCTGGTGTCGTTCTCGACCAGTGCTGTCCACGCGAGTGCCAGGACCTGATCTCCCTCCAGGATGTCTTTGGCATTCGACACCAGATCCGAGAGCACCGGCCCGTGTCGTGTGGTTCGAACCGTCATCGTCACCTGATCCGTCCCCTTGACGCGAATGACTTCGTCCCGAACCGAAAACGGTTCCGAGCCGGTGGGGGTCAGATAGCGGTCGGGATCGTTCGGATCGATCCTCTCGATGAACAGATCCTGGGTATCCGGGCCCGTATTGGTCATGCCCCAGGCCATCTGGCCATTATGTCCGAGAACGATGCCGGGAACGCCGGGCAATCCGGCACCGGTAAGCTCCAGTTCCGGTGTCTTTAGATGGGCGAGATACCAGGTGCCGGGCATACGCAGGCCGAGATGTGGATCATTGGCAAGTAGAGGGGCGCCTGTCCTGCTGCGCTCGCCGGCAACCACCCAGGCGTTCGAGCCAATGCCCGGCTCCGGCCCTCGCGGAAGCACTGCCGCCAGGGCGTCGAGCGGGAGGTCGGCGGTGAGGCCTGCTAGCGTGATCGGCGCATCGTCGGGATAGCTTGGCCAGAGGTCCGCGATCTGGTCCGCCGACAGGCGTTTCGCAAGTCTCGCCCGCAATAGCTCGTTTTGCCAGTTGCGACTGAGATCCAGCGCCATCATCTTGATCCAGACTAAGCTGTCAGCAGGCGTCCACGGCTCGATCTCAGTATGGCGAAGGATTAGGAATTCCGGCGGCAGCGGCCCGCTTCGCTGTTCAAGAAAGGCATTCACACCAGTAGCATAAGCGTCCAGCCAGGCCAGGCTGTCGTCCGATAGATGGTTCAGGCTTGCTTCCGCCAGCCGGTAGAGCCCGAGCACCCGCATGAAACGGTCGGTCGGCAAAGCCGCTTCCCCGACGATTTCAGCAAGGCGACCGGCGCCGACGCGCCGTTGAAATTCCATCTGCCAGAGCCGGTCCTGCGCGTGAACGAACCCTTGGGCAAACAAGCCTGCTTCGACATTTGCTGCCTCGATATACGGGATGCCGTGCTGATCGCGGACGATGGTAACGGGTTTGTCCAGCCCTTCGACGATGATGTCGCCGTCAATCCTTGGGAGGGACTGCAGTAGCCACCAATAGCCGGCACCCGCGGCCAGCAGAAGTAGCCCCAGCAAGCCGAGCGCACCCCATCCAAGCCAGCGAAAAAAACGTCTCACGCCACTGCTCCCGCGGTTAGTCCGATCGACCGGAGAGGCTTCAGGCCATCCTATCGTCGGGTATGGCGGGAACATTGTTCGCTCGGCATTCTTTGTCACGCAAAAAACCGGGAATCCCACCGCGTTTGACCACTGCAGAGCGCTCACAAGCTTACCATGCAATAGAATAAATCAACTGTAGATTTTTTATCTATCAAGATATACAATTTAAAATATAAGTTAGCGAGCCTTGTATTGATCGTTCGTTCACCCATTGCCGCTTGGTTTGGACTGCTTGATGCCAATCACGGAAGACGTGTCTCTTGGGCATGACGTGGCCATTTTTCACCCCGACCTCGTCAATCTCTATGGCTGCACAGTCGGCGATTCCTCGAAGATCGGCAGCTTCGTCGAAATTCAGAAGAATGCATCGGTGGGCGCTCGGTGCAAGATTTCCTCCCACAGCTTCATTTGTGAAGGCGTGCATATAGAGGATGAGGTTTTTATCGGCCATGGCGTCATGTTCACCAATGACCTCTATCCGCGCGCCTGTGCAGCCAATGGGCATTTGCAAAGCGAGGCGGACTGGTCCGTAGTGAAAACCAAGGTCGCACGCGGCGCCTCGATCGGTAGCAACGCGACCATCATCGCAGGTGTGACCATTGGCGAAGGCGCCATCGTCGGTGCGGGCTCGGTGGTCACCAAGGATGTCCCGCCGCATAGCATCGTTGTCGGTGTGCCGGCGATCGTCACCGGAACGATCGAAGGCGCCGCTGAGCAGAGGCGTGAAACTGCCGTTCTCGGTGAGGCAAGCCCATGAGAGTGGGGGTTGTCGGTTACGGCTATTGGGGGCCTAACCTGGTGCGTTGTTTTGCCGAATCGGCGGCCTGCCGACTGCACTGGGTTTGCGATCGGGATCCCGCAAGGCTTGAGAAGGTGCAACAGCGCTATCCGGCACTTCAGACCACGACCGATATCAACGATGTTCTTACTGATCCACTTCTTGATGCGGTGTCGATTGCGACCCCTGTTCATACCCATTTTCCCATCGCGATGCAGGCGCTCGAGGCTGGTAAGAATGTGTTGATCGAGAAGCCGATCACCGAGACGTCGGATCAGGCCAAACAGTTGATCGAGGAGGCGGCGAAGAGACGGTTGGTGCTGATGGTCGGCCACACTTTTTGCTATACTGAGGCCGTTCGGTTGATCCGCGAGGTCGTGCAGGCGGGCCGGCTCGGCGAGGTCTATTATTACGATTCGACGAGGATCAACCTCGGTCTGTTCCAGCATGACGTCAATGTCATCTGGGATCTGGCCGTCCACGATTTCTCCATCCTGGATTTTCTGATCGAGCAGCGCCCTGTCGCAGTTTCCGCAAACGGTGTCAGTCATTTGCCGAATGCGCCGGAGAACGTCGCGTTCGTCACGCTGTTCTTCGATAACGCCACGGTCGCCCATGTGAATGTCAACTGGCTGGCGCCGGTCAAGCTCCGACGCACCGTCATTGGCGGTAGTCAAAGGATGATCGTATTCGACGATTTGGAGCCGACGGAGAAGGTAAAAATCTACGATTGCGGCGTTTCCGTCGCCACCAGGCCGGAGCAGATCCATGAGATGCTGCTGAGCTATCGGACCGGCGACATGTTGGCCCCCAATCTGAGGCCGGCCGAGGCCTTGAAAACCGAGACGGAGCATTTCATCGACTGTATCGATCAGGGCAAAGCGCCAGTCACTGATGGTTTGATGGGCCTGCGCATCGTCGAGACACTCGAGGCTGCAACGCAATCGATGAAGCAGCGCGGCAGACCGGTTGCTATCGGCGGCGGACAGATGCAGTGATTCCTTTCATCGATCTGAAAGCGAGCTATCAATCGATCAAGCAGGGGGTTGATCGTGCGGCTCTAGATGTGCTGGAGAGCGCGCACTACGCGCAGGGTCCGGCTGTTGCCGCGTTCGAAGACGCCTTCGCCGCCTATGTCGGTGTCGACCATGCCATCGCCGTGAATTCCGGAACCTCCGCCCTGCATCTGGCGCTCCTGGCCGCTGGCATCGGCCCCGGGGATGAAGTGATTACCGTGCCGATGACCTTCGTCGCGACTGTTGCCGCCATTCTTTATACTGGGGCGACTCCGGTGTTCGTCGATATCGATCCCGTTTCCTGGACCATGGACGCGAGCGCAGTCGAGCCTGCCTTGAGCCCACGCACCAAAGCCATTATGCCGGTGCACCTCCATGGCCAGATGGCCGACATGGAACCCATGTTGGCGATCGCGCGCCGCCATGGCCTGTTGGTGATCGAAGATGCCGCCCAAGCTCATGGCGCCAGCGATCAGGGCCGGTCGGCGGGATCGATCGGCGATATCGGCTGCTTTAGCTTTTATCCCGGCAAGAATCTTGGTGCTTGCGGCGAGGGCGGGGCGGTATTGACCGACAACGAAAAGCTCGCGGGCACCATGCGCATGCTCCGGGACTGGGGACAGGATCGGAAATACAACCATGCCCTCAAAGGCTTCAACTATCGCATGGACGGCCTGCAGGGCGCGATCCTGAGTGTGAAGCTTCAGCATCTCGAGCGCTGGACGGAAGCCCGCCGGGCCCATGCGAATAGCTATGACGCAGCGCTAAGTCATCTGCCCCTGCAGCGCCCGGCACTACTGCCAGGCAAACGCCATGTCTACCATGTCTACGCCATTGCGACGGCTAGGCGTGATCATGCAAGGTCAGCACTGACCAGCGCCGATATCGCTTCAGGCATTCACTACCCGCTGCCGGTGCATCTCCAGCCCGCCTATCAGGATCTGGGCTATCGCCGCGGCAGCTTTCCTGTTGCCGAGGATCTGGCTGCGCGCACCTTGTCGCTGCCGCTCTATCCCGAGATGGAGGCCGATGCTCCGTCGCGCGTGGCCGCCGTTCTGGAGCAGGCGCTGGAAGACGGTAGCGCCTTGCCGAGGCGGGAATTCGTCACAGCACCTGCTAGCGGTCAATCCGAAGTGCAGCAAAAGGTGCGTTCATGACCGGCGGCCGTACCGTGAGCGCCATTCACGCCCGTCGTCCCGTCGAGCGGGATGCTGCCTGGGAGCATGACCTCGCGCAGGATCTGAAGGCGCGGCTTAGTCAGGCGGAACTCATGACCGACTATCAGCGCTTCGCCGGCGCCGACGGTCCGATCGACCGCATCATGCGCCGGGTATGCTTTCGAGCCCTGGTGGCCCGCTGTGGCGATGCGGTCTTTATCGGCATGCATGTCGGTCTGCGTCATCCCGAAACCTTCGAGATTGGCGATGGCGTTCATATCGGCGATCACGCCTATCTGCAGGGGAGGTTCGATGGGCGCTTCGTCGTGGGGCAAGGTTGCTGGATTGGGCCTCAGGTCTATTTCGACGCGCGCGACCTGATCATCGGCGATCATGTCGGCTGGGGTCCAGGCGCCAAGGTTCTCGGATCGTCTCACACCTGCGTACCGGCTAGCCTGCCGATCATCCAGACAGATCTGACGATCGCGCCGGTGCGCGTCGAGGAAGGTGCCGACATCGGCGTCGGCGCGGTCATCATGCCCGGTACCTGCATCGGCCGAGGTGCGATGATCGGCGCAGGCTCCGTAGTCACCAGGGATGTCCCGGCGCTGACCACCGTTGCGGGGGCGCCCGCCCGGATCATCGCTGAGCGCGCGCTGGAAGAAGCGAGCCCGATGGGATGAGCACCGAGGTGATACCTCTGATGCGACCCTGGCTCGGTGACGCGGAAGCCAGTGCTGCCCATGACGTGGTCATGTCGGGCTGGGTCACCCAGGGTGCCGAGGTCGCGGCCTTCGAAAAAGAATTTGCAGCCTTTGTCGGCGCTGCCGACGCCGTCGCCGTTTCCAATTGTACCGTGGCCTTGCAGCTTGCTTTGACTGCATTCGGCATCGGTACTGGTGACGAGGTGATCACCGCCAGCTACTCGTTCATCGCCACCGCGAACAGCATCCGAGCGGTCGGCGCCACGCCGGTTTTCACCGATGTCGAAGAGCAAAGCGGCAATCTGGATCCGGACAGGGTCGAACGGGCGATCAGCCCTAGGACCAAGGCGGTTCTGGTCCCTCATCAGCTTGGCATGCCGGCAGATCTTGAGAAGCTGGATGCCATCTGCGCTCGCCATGATATCAAGCTGATCGAAGACGCGGCCTGTGCGATCGGTAGCCAATTGAGCAAGGCAGGAGCGAAGGATCGCATCGGTCGTCCGTATGGTGATGTCGCCTGCTTCAGCTTTCATCCGCGAAAGCTGTTGACCACCGGAGATGGCGGCATGTTAAGCACGGACGATCCGGCTCTGGCTGCCAGACTTCGCCTGCTGCGCCAACATGGCATGTCAGTGCCGGACCATGCGCGCCATATAGCCAAAGAGGTCGTGTTCGAGAGCTATGACGTTCCGGGCTTCAATTTTCGCCTGACCGATATCCAGGCAGCGATCGGACGGGTGCAGCTCGGCAAGATCCCGGCGATGGTTGAAGAGCGGCAGCGGCTGGCGTGTGCCTATCACCGGCTTCTTGCCGATCAACCCAGGATCGATCTGCCGGAGGAGCCGCTCGGTTCATCGGTCAACTGGCAGACCTACATGATCCGCCTCGATCGCGGGATCGATCGGAGAGCGGCCATGCAGCATCTGCTCGATCATGGTGTGGCGACTAGGCGGGGCGTGATGTCGGCGCATCTGGAGCCGGCCTATGCCGGAGTCGGTGTCTGGCGATGCGGGGCAGATCGCGATTGTCCGGCGATCGCTGGCGCCTGTCGGCATCTGCCCATCAGCGAAAAGCTCACTGCGCGAGGGCTTTGCCTCCCCTTGTTCCATGGGATGACCGAGGAGCAGCAGATGCGCGTCGCCGGGCTGCTTGGTGAGGCGATCGAGATCGGAGCGCAAAACCGGATCGACCGGGAAGACGGACTGAGCGAGGTGGCTTGAACCATGTCAAACGTGCTGGTCACCGGCGGAGCCGGCTTTATCGGCAGTCATCTGGTCGATCGTCTGATCGGCGAGGGGCGCGATGTCGTGGTGCTGGACAATCTGGCGAGCGGCAAGCGGCACCATCTCGATGATGCCCTGCAGACCGGCCGATTGAGGTTCATCGAAGGCTCAATTCTCGATAAAGAAGCCGTCGCCGCGGCGATGGACGGCTGCGATGTGGTCTACCATCTCGCTGTGGAGTGCGTGCGCCGCAGCCTCGGTGATCCAATCAGCAATCATCACGTCAACGCCACCGGCACGCTTCATGTGCTGGAAGCGGCGCGGGCGCGTGGCGTCCAGCGGTTCGTCTACTGCTCGTCGTCCGAGGTGTACGGCAATGCCTCGAAGGGGCTTTTGAGCGAGAACGGCACGCTGCCGGCACCGACCACGGTTTACGGTGCCGCGAAGCTGACTGGCGAGCATTATGCACTCGCATATTGGCAAACCTATGGCCTGCCGGTCGTCGTTGTCCGGCCCTTCAACGCCTTCGGCCCGCGCGAGCATGATACCGGCGATCTCGCCGAGGTCATTCCGCGTTTTCTCATTCGCGTCCTGAACGGCGCGCCGCCGGTGATCTTCGGCTCGGGCCGGCAGGGGCGCGATTTTACCTATGTCAGCGATACCGCGCGTGGCCTCGCCCTAGCGGCGAAATCTGATGCGCTGGTCGGCGGCATCGTCAATCTCGGTCATGGCCGTCTCATTACCATCTCGGAAGTGGCAGGCGCGGTGATGCGGGCCGCCGGGCGCAACGATCTGCAGACGACTTATATCGAACCGCGCCCAGGCGAGGTCGACAGCCTGATCGCCGATACCAGACGGGCCGAGGAGATGCTTGGCTTCAAACCCGAAGTCGGCTTCGAGGATGGCTTGGGACGCTATGTCGACTGGTTTCGTGGCACGCATGCCGATCCTTCCGTCTTGTTGGAGGAGGAGGTTCGCAACTGGCGCTTGCCGGACGCCGGACCGTCGGCGGCCCAGGGCGACGCGCTTGTTCGAGAGAAACCCGCATGAGCGCTTCCGCTGATTCCAGACCCACTATCTCGGTGATCACACCCTGCTTCAATGAAGCGGACAATCTCGCTTCATTCCACGAGCGGCTCGTTGCGACTTTTAAGGCCACCGGCCTTTCCTTCGAGTGGCTGATCGTCGACGACGGTTCCACCGACGGGACCTTTCTCCTGGCGAGGGCGCTCAGCGCCAAGGACAAACGAATCGGATGCCTGAGACTGGCAAAGAATAACGGTTCACATATCGGACTGCTTTGCGGCCTCCGTCATGTCCGCGGCGCCTGTGCCGTGGTGATGGCCGCCGATCATCAGGACCCGCCGGAGGTTTTGCCGGAACTGGTGAGCCGCTGGCGCGAGGGACAGCAGATCGTCTGGGCGGTCCGCGAGAAACGGGAGGGAATCGGCCGCCTCTCCCTGGCGTTCTCCAGCCTCTATTATGGCTTGGTGCGCCGCTTGGTGAGCCCACGTGTGGTCTCGGCGGTCAATGCAGATTTCTTCCTCCTCGATCGCCGGGTGATCGAGGCAACCCGGCATTTTAACGAAGCCAACATTAGTACCCTGATGCTGCTGAGCTGGATGGGATTTCGCCAGGACACCATCACCTATTGCAAGGCGATGCGCCGCGCTGGACGTTCCGGCTGGACCTTGTCGAAAAAGCTGAAGCTGGTGCTGGATTCCATCGTTCCCTTCAGCCAAAGGCCGATACAGATCGTCTCGGCCTTCGGGATCGCCACCGCGTTTGCCGGCTTGCTCTACGCGATTTGGGTAATCACCAACTCGATTATCGGCAATCCGACATCGGGTTGGTCCTCCCTGATGAGTACTGTGCTCATTCTGGGCGGCGCCCAGTTGGTGACCTTGGGTGTACTCGGCGAATATATCTGGAGGGCGGAAAGCAGCGCGCGCGGCCGTCCGCTCTATCTCTTGGAAGACGAGGCCGGCTGGGCGGCTGCCGCAGACGATGCGATATCGTCGCCTGTAGATCAGGGGATCGCCATGCCTGCCGACCGGCTGGCATCCTGACATGACGAACACAAGGCAGAACGATGGCCACGATCATTGAGAGCGGGCCTGCATCCCGCCCCGGAAGCGGCAGGGAAATACTGCAGGCTTTCCTGAGCGCCTTGAACCTGCCTTACTTGCCGCAGGTCCTCGCGGGGCTGATCGCGGCGGTCCTTGCCTTTCACATGGGCGCCTCTACGGTCGAACGTTACTTCCAGCACAATCCCTTCGCCGGCGACACGTTCTCCTATCATGGCCAAAGGCTGATCGCCGCCGAGCGGATCGCCAATGAAGGGCGACCGGCCGCGATCGACCTTTTTCTCGAGAATCCGCGGGATCCCTTGCGGTCTCTCGCGCTTGCGCTCTATCCAAGCCGCATGATGCGCACTCTGGAAGGTGCGCTGCTGTTCAACGGTGCTGCCTATTTTTGCTTCGCCAGCATGATGGCGATCCTGGTTGGTCGACGGACCGGACTAACCGGTTACGGATTGGCGACCGCCGGCGCCGGGCTAGCGATCGGCATCTTCTTCGATCCCCTCTACGGCTATCCTTCCGAGCTGCCGGATTTGCCGGCGGTCCTGTTCGCCGGCGCGGGCTTGTTTGCGCTTTTGCTCTCCGATCGGGGGAAGCGTCCGGTCTGGCTGATCTGGTTCGCAGTGTTCGCTTCACTTGCCACGCTCACGCGCATCAGCGCCGCGGTCTACATCTTCGTCCTCGCGGCACCAATCATCGGCCTCTATCTCTGGGACGTGGGACGCAGGCAAGGCTGGTCCAGGGCGTTCATGCTTGGCGGCGCTGTCGGCCTGACGCTGGCCGTCATGATCGGCTGGTTTCTCTATCGCTGGCTGCTGCCGACGCTGACATTCTACAGCCAGGCCGGCTACGCGCTGGACAGCAGTGCTTTGGTAACTGCAGCAACCACCGTTTGGCCCTTCTTACTGAGAGGCCTGACCTTTTCGTTCGCCAGCTTTTCGGTCTTGTGTCTGGTCTATCTCAGCCATGCGCCGAGGCGAGGGATCGTCGGTAGCAGCCTGCTCGAGACCGCCTGGCTGATCATGGCCGTGCCGCTGTTTCTGGTTTTCTGGGTCGGCTTGGAGGACGATCTGACCCAAATGTACTATGCCCTGCCAGGCCTCGTTCTCGTCGTCGTCGCGCCGGTGACCCTTTGCGGCGAGGTCCAGTCGAAGCTTGGTGCCTCGACGCCCCTTCGCTTTGGCCTGCCGGCTGCCTGCATCCTGCTGACGGCAATTGCCGTAACCGATCATCAACGTGGTATTATCAACAGGCCGGTTGGCGAGGACGCCGCCAAACGTGCCCGCTTCATCCGGGATCTGGCGGAGCATTTCAGCGCCCTCAAACCGACGGCTATCGGCGGAGATCCTTCGGTCCCCTATCAGATAGACCTTGGCTTCGACTATGCGTCTCGCTACGTGATCCCGATGATGCAGCTTGCCTTCGATCAGGATGCCAGATCGAACATGGTCTTCATGATCCGCGAATCCCAATGGGAGCTGGGCTATTTCCATCTGAGCAAAGCCGATATCGCTGCAACCCTGCACCACCGCATGGATCTGGAGATCAACGTCCTCGCTGTTCTCGCCGATCCTGCCCAGCCGGAGGCTGCGGTTGTCCTGAAGGACGATTACACCGTCGACATGGCCCGGTCCCTTCGCGATCATTTGCGCAACTCGTCAGACCACTGGCGGCCGGTTGGAGAGGTAAATGGCCCCTACGGCAAGGTCGAGATGTACTTGAACGAGATGCGCCCCAGATTTGTTCAGGCTCTTGATCACTTCGCTTTCGAATTACAACGAGAAGCCGCTGAGGCGGTGTCCTATCTCAAATTCCCGGAGCGCGACCTGGTCACGACCGAGCTTGGTGTGACGGGGTACCGGCAGAACACCGCCCAGCCCGCTCAGACCGGGCTCGTGCAGGAGGTTTTCCAGCGCCTGGGCTCCATGTCCCCTGCCGAGGCAGCCGACGTGATCGGCGCACGGCTTGATGAAGACTCGGCGCTGGTCGCTCTGCCTGCCGATCTCGACGACCCGCGTATCCTGCCGATGACGCTGAATGAGGACGTTGGGAAAGGCTTGGCCCTGATCGCGAATAAGCTTCGCACCGACAATACTCGCTGGATGCCCTGGGGCCGGATCGATACGATCTTCGGGAGCTTCGAGGTCTATGGCAACGCTGCCTTGCTCAACCCGAAGGCAGGCTAGCGATCTCTGGCTTGCCGCGCATCAGCCAAAGTAATCCCCCTGGCAGGCTAGCCAGAATATGGACTATGCCGAGCAGTAGCGAGAGCGCCAGGGCATCGGCGGCGGGGACGCTCAAAATACCCAGGCCCACAACCATCAACCCCTCACGAAGGCCCCAGCCACCGATCGAAATCGGGACCATCAACAGCAAGAAGATGGCCGGCGTCACCGCCAAAATCCCGAGAAGATGGACATTGAGGCCAAGGCCAATTGCAAGGATCCAAACGGTCAGGCAGGCGAAGATTTGCGAGAGGAACGATGTTCCCCAAAGCCGGGGAAACAGATCCCATCTCACAAAGGAGCTTGTCAGATCATCCGCGAAAGCACGCGCCATGGACAGCAGCCTTCCGCCTTTGGATTGGGGCAGATACTTCAAGCCCGTAATCAGCGCCAAGGCGAGACAGGCGATGCCGACCACGGCAAGAATAGCGGCACCTTGGTAATCGAACCCCAACCGGCCGATCAGCAAGGGGAGACCGGCAAGGCACATGGCCAAAACAACGCAAAGCGCAAGGAGCCGATCGACGAGGATCGATCGGACCGCGATCTCGGTGCCTAAGCCACCCTGCCTGACCATGAAAATGCGTATGGCGTCTCCGCCGATCGTCGACGGTAGTGCCTGGTTAAAGAAAAAGCCGATTAATGTCAGGCGCATCAGATGTCCGGGGGATTTCTTAAAGCCCATCATGGCGAGGACGGCTTGCCAGCGGCAGGATGTCAGCATGACCGAGGCGATGGAGGACACGATTGCGGCAATCAAGGCCCAGATCGGCAGCGCCAACAGTGTAATCATCAGGTCGTCGACATCGATATAGGAGACCATCGCTGCCAGGAGGACAATCGTTGTAAGCGTCTTCAGGAGCAGCGAAAGTCGTTTCTTCATTTAACCATCAAGCTGCTTCGGCAAGTGCCGACGGCGACTCGATCGTGCGGGTCATGATCCGGATAAAGTCCTCGGCAAAGACATGTTGCCGCTCCTGGTTGGAATAGGCAGCTTCTTCCCAATCAGCGGCCGTAGCAGGATGGCCGTTTTTCCAAACTTCAGCCAGGGCCGCAGCCAAATCGTCAGCCGAGCGCGGGTCGAAGAAACGGGCATGGTCAGGTGCTTGCTCTCTGTGGACGGGGATGTCTGATATCAAAAGTGGGACACCCAGGGCTTTGGCTTCCTCCACCGGTGTGCTCCAGCCTTCGAACAGAGACGGATTGAGGACAGCAACCGCCTGGCGCAAGAGGGCATAGAATTCGAGCCTGGGCAGCAAGCCCAACATACGCACTGACGACGTCAAACCAAGCTCGGAACGCCGGGCGAGCAGGCATTCGTGATAAGCATTATGACGGAAATCGACGGTCGCACCGGTACAGACGATCACGGGCCGCTCGGCGCCGCCACCGAGCTTGACCATGGCATCGAACAGCAGCCGATGATTTTTGTGCTTCCAGAGCTGGCCGGGGAAAAGGACAAAGCGCTTTGGCAAGTCGTGACGGCGGCACACCGCCTCGGGATCATAGAGGAAAGCGTCCGGCGGCACATCGACTGCAAAGCGCAGAACGTCGATCTTACCTCTGGCCAACGGCTGGAACGCCAGAAGATGATCCCGGCCGATCATGCTGCCGGCAACGACCCGCGCCGAGCGGGCGATCGCCCGCTGCTCGACCTGGTCGCATTTTTGAAACTGGCTGGAGGTATACATTTCCGGGAGATGACGGTGTTGCAGGTCCGGCACCCAATGGACGTTCGGCACGCGCCCACCGCTGACATGGACCGGGCAGAGATAGGTGGCATCGATCCGGTCGCGCTCGATGATGCGGGTAATCGGGTCGAGAATGCGCCGGTCCACGCGCTCAGCGATCTTCGAGGACCACCAGGCTGGGCTATGACGAGCGAGAACCGAAGGCTTCCTGACCTCCAGATTAGGTCCCACCAGTCCGGTCGTATCGAATTCCGGTCTGGCATAGAGAATAATCTTGACCTCGTCCCGGCCGGAAAGGGCGCTGATCAGATTGCGGATGTAGTTTTCGCCGCCTGTCCAGGTCGGATCGAAATGGGCGAAAAGACCGATTGTCCGCGATGATGGGCGCATGCCGAGCGGGCCGTTCGGCGTCAGCCGGAAATAGCGCTTTTGATGCGCGCCGCCAGATGTGCCGCATCCAGACCGTGTGCGGCGAGCACCTCGTCATTGCGGCCGCAAGCCGGCAGACGGTCCAGGCCAAGGCGCAGCAGGCGTGGAGGCTGTTCCAAAGCAAGTTCTGCGACCATGGCTGAGAGCATCATGCCCTGACCGCCGTGGAGATAGTGATTGTCCAAGGTCACAATGAGCGGCGAGGTGGCGGCGGCTTCTTCCAGCCAGGCTGGATCGACACGGTTCAGCCAGGGCAGATTGATCAGCCGGCCGTGGATACCTTCGGCGTCGAGCCGCTCCAGCGCCAATGCTGCTTCGTTGAGCAGAACGGGGCCATAACCGATCAAGGTCACATCGCTGCCCTCGCGCAGCACGACGCCCCGTCCCTCCGACGGCTGATAGTCCGCCGGCAGCTGGAAGGCTGTGGTCACGGGAATCGAGGTCAGTCGGATGAAGGTGCTCTCATCGCTGTCCTCGACGGCTTCGTTCAGAAGGGCTTCCGTCTCCCTCTCCGAGCATGGCTCCACCAGTCGCAATCCCGGCACGGCGCCCAGGGCCGACAGGTCGCGCACGCTTTGGTGGGAATGGCCGGGGCCGCCCGGCACAAGCCCAGCCAATGCGCCGACATAGATCATCTTGGTGCGTTCGCTGGCAGCGTTGTAGATCTGCTCATTGGCGCGTGGTGCCAGAAAACAGGCAAAGCTGTGACAGATCGGCAGGAGCCCCTTCAGCGCCAAACCGCTTGCCTGGGAAACCATGTCCTGCTCAGCAATGCCGCATTCCACCAGACGTTCGGGAAAACGCTTCTTGAACGGCACCAGGCCGAGATCGAGCAGAAGATCGGCATCGAGTGCCACAATTTCCTGGTGATCCTCGGCGAGGTCCAGCAAGGCTCGGCTATAAGCCGCAACTAGGCGCTCCGGCCCCTGGGTGTCTTTTGCTGCAGCAGGGCTCGGCGCTGCTGCAGCCGTCTCTTTGAACTGCAGCATGAGCGGTGCCACGCCATGGGCCTCCAGGCGTCCCTGAATACCGGCGATCAGATGCTCGGTTGCCGCCCGGTAGTCTTCGGCCGATGGTGCGCCGGAATGATAATTGTAGAGCTCGTCCGGTCCAAACTCGGCGCTAGGCTCCATGAAGGGAACGCCGCGTCCTTTGACGGTGTCGGCCAAGATGATTTTCGGCCTGGCGTCATGTTCCAGACCGCTCAGCGTCTCCTTAAAGGCCTCGATATCATGCCCGTGGACCCTCGCGGCACACCAGCCAAACGCCTCGAATTTTCCGATCAGATCGCCGAGATCACTCGTGCCGCTGACCAGCGTGTCCGATTGGAGCTTGTTGTGGTCGACGATTGCGACGATTTCGTGAAGACTGTCATTGGCAGCCGTGATCAGGCTTTCCCAGAACTGCCCCTCCTGCAACTCGCCATCGCCGAGCATCACCACGACCCGTGCTGATCGTCCGTGACGAAGACGTGCGGCGCGCACCATGCCCTTGGCTTTGGAGATGCCCATGCCGAGAGAGCCGGTATTGGCCTGAATACCGGGTGTCGAGACGTCCGGATGACCGGGAAGGCCGTCCAGCTGGCGAAACTCGTGCAGGAGCGCCGCCGGCAGGCGGCCGAGGCCGATCATCGCGGCATAAAGGCCCGGCACGTCGTGGCCCTTGGAGGAGAAGTAGACGTCGTCCGGCGTCAGATAGCCGAGATGCAGCCAGGAAACCATATCGAGGCTGGAAAAGCTGGATCCGATATGGCCGGAGCCGGCATCGGCGACCATGTAGAGGACATTCAAGCGGCAGAGATCGGCAAACAGGGCGGCACGTTCCGCGGCAGGCATACCTTCGCGGATCAGGCGCGCGCATTCCTCGGGATCCACCCAGCATAGTTCGCCATGGACCGGGCTTCGGCTTTGTTCTCCCATCAGGCCGCTCCCCGCACCGCTTCAGGCGCGCGATAGGGTATCGTCGAGATGGCCGGAAGCCTGGCACCCTCATGCTCGATCACGTAGCGGGCATAGTGCCAATCGGCGGGCGCGTTGATATCGACACCCTCGAAATTTTCGGTAAGGAAGGGCAGCATGCTGGTGCCGGCAATGGTCCGGGTCGAGCGGACCACTGCAGTCCAGACGATCTCCAGGCTGGCGTTCTGGACATAGACCTCGGGCAAGGTCGGGTATTGGCTGCTGTGCCAGGGCTGTTCCTCCGGACCGAGAGGAATGAGCGGCAGCAGGCGTTCGCCGCGCATCACCCACATCTTGCAGGGATGCTCGTGGCATTTTTCGATGGCCCGAAGCGAGTCGACACCTTCCGCTGCTAAGAACTGCTGCCAGGCGCGGGCGATCGTCTCAGGCAGGCGGAACGGGCTGGTCGGGCGCAGGATTGCAAGCGCCTCTGCGTCCTGCCCTCTTGCGGAGAGATTATCGAGCGCGTGAAGAACCCAGTCGATATCGGGCGAGGTCGCGGTTGCATGTTCCGGGGGGCGCATGATCACCCTGGCACCGTAATGCTCGGCGATCGCTGCGTAATGCTCGCTATCAGTCGAGACATAGACCTGATGGCACGCTCCCGACGCCTGAGCGGCTGCGATGCTGTAGGCCATCGCCGGATGGCCTTCCAGCGGCTTGATGTTCTTGTCCTTGACCCGTGTCGAGCCGGCGCGGGCCGGGATCAACGCTACGAGACGCGCTTTGCTTCCGTCTTGCTTGGACATGAGGTTTCTTCCGAATTTTTTGGGTAGAGATAGGTCGGCGCCGGCGGTGTTTTGGCCTCGGTATCGATGCCGTCGAGCATGGCGAAGCTGAAGGCCGCGTCGGCATCGAGCGGTTGAAGCAGCTTGCCGCCGACCAGCCGGTCGAATTCATAAGGCGGCAGGCCATCATTCGGAGATTTGATCGCGATATCGTTCGCGCTCAGAACATGGCCTGCCGGCAGACTGCGGGCGGCCACCAATTTTTTCGCCATCTTGTAGAGCGGTTTCTCCTCGCTCGGATATTGCCGTTTCACGCCATCGCCGAGAGCAAGGCGCGCACGCTGCAGATCCCTCACCACCCTGCGCAGCCCGGGGGGCTCCAGGGAGAAGGAATGGTCGGTGCCCTTCATCGCGCGGTTCAGGGTAAAATGCTTCTCGACCACGCGCGAGCCCAGCATGTAGGCGGCCAGGGCCATGGCGATGCCGCTGTCATGGGAGGAGAGGCCAATGACTGTATCCGGAAAGGCACTGCGAAAGGTCTCGATGACCTTGAGATTGAGCTCGTCCCAGGCCGGCGGGTAGCCCGCCGTGCATTGAAGAATGCAGAGCTGGCTGTTGATCGGATGGATTGCCTCATAGGCACGCTCGACATCCGCCATGTCGGCGCCGCCGGTCGAGATGATCATCGGTTTGCCGAGGCTGGCGACATATCTAAGGAGCGGCGTGTTGGTGATATCGCCGGAGGCCATCTTGAAGGCTGGCATATCGAGGTCGGTCAGGAAATCGGCGCTTTCCCGATCAAACGCCGTGGCGAACAAGGTGATGCCCACCATGTCCGCATGGGCCTTAACCGCCTGATAGGCGTCGCGGTCGAATTCCAGGCATTCCCGATGGCGGCCATAGGTTTCGGCGAACGCGTTCTCGCTGTTATAGGCGCTATCGAGCATCGTCTTGGTGAACAGGCTTTGATTTTGACGCTTCTGCAGCTTCACCGCATCAGCGCCGACCTGTTTTGCAGCATCGATGAGCTGCTTGCAGGTCTCAACGCTTCCCTGGTGATTGTGACCGACTTCCGCGATCACATAGCAATCCTCGTCATCGGCGATCCTCCGACCGTCGATTGTCAATTCACGCACTAAATTCATAGCCGTCTTCCAAAGCTTATGGTGTTCGACATATCCGGCCGGTCAGGCGGCTTTGGCATCCCGCGCCTTAAACCAGTCGACATAGTCGGTTATTCCGTCTTCGAAACGCTTCTCGGGGCTGAAGCCGATCCGCTCGCAGGCTGCTAGGTCGGCGCACATATGATCCGGATTGCCCGGCGGCTTGATGCCGGTGAACCCAAGCCTGGCCTCGGATCCAAAGGCGTCGATCAGGGACTTGGCCGCCCGGCTCACCGTAGTCGGGACGCCGCTGCCGCCATTGATGATCCGTAACGTCGAGGCCTCGGACTTGATGAGCAATTCGATCAGCCGGGTGGCATCGTCGATATGAAAAAAATCCCTGGTCTCTTGTCCGTCACCCGCTAGGAGAAGCGAACGTTCGCCTTGAGCGAGCCGGTTGCAGATGTCGAACAGAAGCTGCTTTCTCAACCCGGAGCCGTAGAGCGAGAAGAACCGGATGATACAGATCCTGAGACCGAAATCGCGGGCAGCGCCCATTGCCAGCGTCTCGATCATCTGTTTGTGGGTGCCATACGGCGATACCGGCGCCGTCGGCATGGTCTCGACGATCGGTCGGGCGGGCTGCTCGCCATAAACAGCGGCACTGGAGGCAATCACCAGGAGAGCATCCGGCGCCTTGCGGCGAAGGATCTCAAGTACCGCAGCCGTGCTCGCGACGCTGCGTTCGAATGCTGCCAGTGGCGTCTTCCAGGTCTCGCTCACCGTTCCGGCACCGCCGGCATGAACCACCACATCGGGAGAGCCGAAACGGTCGATCAGCGTTTCGAGCTCGGCGATCGTGATCGAGCCGGATTGCCAATCCTGGCATCCTGCTGCCTGAACGGTACTGGCTTCCGCACCTCCATGACCAAGTCCGGCCACCTCGAATCCGGCGTCAACCAGCTGCCTTACGGTAGCGTGGCCGAGAAAGCCGAAGGCGCCGAGCACGATCGCCTTAGTCGCCATGGCTCAGCCACCTCGCCCGGAACAGGACTTGGCCTTGAGACCTTGCTGCTGACCTGCCGATGAAATGTCCACATCATGTGATTTCCACCTCCATCGCCAAGATCGGCGGTATGCGGACAAGTTTCCTGGAACCAGGTCGGAACTCGTATATAGAAAGTACACCACTGGGGACATGAAACTCTCAGCGAGATGTCATACCTGATAAAACTTTTGAGTTTTTTCAGGTATAAAATAATCTACTTTAAGTTTTATTTTTACACTGAAGAACTTTGGTATCGCAAGAAGTTATTTTGAAAATTGTGTAAAAATTAAAAGAAAGAGGAGTTTTTATTTAAATTTTATTTGAAAATATTTTGTATCTGCTTGCATGTATCTGGCTTAGGCAACTATTGGATTGGCCACACCACTAGAAGCGCCGGAGGGCGAAGCCGACGCCGTAGCCGGCACCGTCATAGCTTGCGGCGGTGAAGCGCGGGTCGTCGGCAACGAGCTCGTTCCAGACCATCGCCAGGTCCGGATGTTTGGGGTGGCAGATGTCGTCGAACACCACGGCACCGCCGATCGCCAGATAAGGAAGCACGTCCGCGAGGTCGCGTGCAGCACCTTTGGGACTGTGATCGCCATCGACCGTGATCAGATCGAAGGCGATCTCCGGATTCTCCTCAAAAAATGCAGGAAGCGTGTCGTGGGAGTTGCCGTTGACGAAATTGCGCTTGCCGGAATGGCCCATCCGGTCGAGTTCGGCATCGACCAGCGACGGGCCGGGATTGTCCATGCCGGCATAGTCCGCCGTCCATCGATCGAACAGATAAAAATGGCAAGCCGGCGCGACCGATGCGACAGCGGCAGCACTTCGACCGCGGCGAACGCCGATTTCCAGATAGCGCACGGGCCGGAGCAATCCGGCGAGACCGATCAGCGTGGTCACGATATCGGCATAGCCCCAGCTTTCACCGAACCGGCTCATCCCATCGCGATAGAAGGCCTGGAGGTAGTCGCTATAGGCATCAGGTGTAAGCTTTCCCAAGAGGGTCAGCGCTTGTTTGAGCGTTTCGCCGCCGATGATCGTCGAGCTGATCGTGTCAGCGCCGAGCATGAGGGGCGGATACCAGGCGGGACCGTCATCGTCATGCCGGTAGCAGACCGCATCGACCTGGTCCGGCATGTTGCGATAGAGCGCCTTCGGCAGGCGGTCGGGCGTGGTGGCCTCGGCATCAAGGCGGCGAAGAACGGAGAGCATCAGGCAGCCTCTCTTTCCAAAGTGCGAAGCGATCTTGCGGGGTTGCCGCCAGCAACGACACCAGCCGGCAGATCCTGGGTGACGACACTGCCGCCGGCAACGACGGTGCCATCGCCGATGGTGACCCCTTTCATGACCAGGCTGTTCATGCCGAGCCAGCAGCCGCGTCCGATCCGCACCGGGGCTCTGGCGATCGTGATCGGCTCCGCCGTTTTGTGGCCAAGCTTTCGGCGAAAATCCAACGCGCGCTGGTCGGCATCGAGGGGGTGGGTATCGTTGTCGAACACCTGGACGCCGTGAGCGATCAAGGTTTCGTCCCCGATATCGATCGTCGCCATGGCACTTAGGATAACACCGTCGCCGACATAGACCCTGGAACCGATCGTCATGCTGCCGTCTTGCTCGTTCCGGAGAACGCCGCGGATCACAGTTTCACCGCCGATCCGGACGGCCTCAGACCCTGCCCGGTTGACCAAACGGGCGCCAAGGCCAAGGCGAACCTCGGGATCGACCTCGGCCTGGCGTTCGAATTGTGCCCAGACCTGGCGGACCCTGCGGGCGCTTGTGGGGTGACGCAGCCAGGCAAGCCCTTGCTTTCCTTTTGCCGGCCGCAGAAAAACTGGGCCACTCGCAAAAGCATGATCGGCGGGATCGATATAGGCTTTGTGCAAGACCATGATCAGGCGAGCGCCTCGTCGAGCAGGGCCTGATCGGCGGAATCGAGTCGCCGGCCGGCCACGTGACGATAGCAGGCCCGCAGCATGGGCGTTGCCCGTGACCAGCTATAGCGGGCGAAGTGATCCGGCGCGCTTGCAGCCAGGGTGTCGCGCAAGGCGGGCTGTTCTTCAACATTGCGCAATGTCCGCATCATCGATCCGACGTCCAAACCATCGAACAGGACGCCTGCATCTCCGACCGTCTCTGGAATTGAGGCCTGATCGGCTGCGACGATCGGCAGATTGCAATGCAGTGCTTCGAGCAGGGACTGGGAGAGGCCTTCGAATAGCGAGGGGAAGAGAAGGTAGCGGGCATTGCGAAACAGTGTGGCCAGGAGTTCGTCCGAGACCGGGCCCAGAAACCTTACCTGCTTACCGAGCCCCAGTTCCTCCACACGACGAAGCACCTTTTGATGGTGGGGCTTGTGGGGCCGTCCGGTGCAGATCAGCTGGATCTCGATGTCGAGCTCGTCCCGGAGGCGGGAAAGCGCTTCGAACAAGCGGATGTGGTTCTTATGCGCGAAGGTCATCGCCGGATAGAAAGCAAACCCCCGACGGACAAGCCCAAGCTTGTCCAGGAGTGCCTTTTGGTTGGCGGCAGGCACGACAGCCCTTGCATTGACGGAACTCCTCGGTACCACCGCGACCCTGGACGAAGGCAGGTCGAACTGGCGGCAGATATCGGCCTTGGTCCAGCGGGCACCGCAAAGCACCAGGGTCGCGTTCCGGCATCCCTCGGACCAGATCCGCTCCCGCCAGGCCAACTCCTCCTTACTGAAGAACTCGGGATAATGACGGTGCTGAACGTCGTGGGGCTCGATGATAAAAGGCCGCGAGGTTTGGAAATGCAGCGGGCTGCCGAAATGAATGACGTCGGAGGCAAGTCCGGCGATGAACCGATCGGCCGTCGATTGGGCCGGCAGGCGCTGCCATTGGCGGAGATGGCGGTAGAGCTTCAGCCCGCGATCGAATGTTCTACGGCCTCGGGGCAAGCGCTTGCGCAGGGCGGCAATACGCCCCCTTGCGATCGCTGTTACCGGAAGGTCTTCGGCAAAAGGCCAGACCTCGACGCTATGCGCCTTGCTTGCGTTCAGTTGCGCCAGATGTTCCTCGAAGGCGCCTCTGCTTGTCTGATGGGTCAGAATCTGCAGGCGGACACCGCTATCGGCCTGTGCGAAACTGTTGATAATCGACAGGATAGAGCTTTCGACCCCACCTGCCGTCCTGGGGTTGATCATCGCATTCAAGGTTACGGTCACCGCTTGCGATCGGGTACTCGATGCGAGGGGTTTTTCGGCGATATCAGAGATCATGAATGCCCAGCTTTTCTGCGGGATAAATGAACGGTGCTTGCTCCAAAATGCCCCGGCAGATCACGTCGAGCCCTTCGTGCCTGCCGGGCATCAGGTCTTCCAGGCTGTCGATCTCGAGATGGAAGCCGGTGTCGTCGGCAGCGAGGAAGGGTAGCGGCAGCATTCGCCTGAAGAAGAAGTGAAAGGCGTATTGCCGGGCTCGTCTGGTGGTAGCCTCGTCCAACCGCTCGCCGAAGGGGAGGCGGTCCAGGATCGTTTCGTAGTCGCCCCGCGCGGTCACGTCGGTGGTCACCCCCTTGCCTCTGATCCAGGCTTCGCCCGCGACGATCACCGGCATGCCGACGCTGCTGAGTTCGACCCCCGTCTTGGTGCCGTAGATCAGCACCGAATCACAGCATTCCATGGCTGCATAGGTGCTGATCGGGCTTTCCGGCGGCAGGATGAAAACATTGCCCGGCATGTCCGGTATCCGCTTTTCCAGCTCCTCGACCAGGGGCTGACGGGAGCGTGCCGTCCCGCGGATCTCGGCCGGATGGATCCTGATCAGGAGCTGCAGATCTGGCCGCCTGCGAAAATAGTCGATAGTCGCCAGACACCAGTCCAGCATGTTGTCGAAGGCGTTTGCCTGATAGTGAAGCTGCGCATCCCAGAAGACGTTGGTGAGCATGCCGACAATGGGCTTCTTGAGATCGAGGCCGACATTGTTTGCGAAATCGGCAACATCCTCATCCGGCTTCTCGTGAAAATAGATCCAGTCCCGATTGCCCTGCCAGCGGCTTTTCAGGTAGTCGAGCACCGCTTCTTCTTTTTGATCATCCCAGGCCATGCCCTCCCAGGCGTCGAGCGGTTCCGTCAAAAGCGTGTGGTGATAGGTGTCGTCATGGCTGAAGATCACCGTATTCCGCCTATAAGCGACCACCCAATTGGCGAGCGGCACCGAGCGTTTCCGGCAAACCTCGCCGACCACGCCCTGGGGGATGTAGATGCCGTGATGAAAGACCGCGCGCTCGATGGGAAAACGATCCAGCAGCGAGTCGATCGCACATCGGCTGATCAGGGCGGCTTCCAGATAGCGCCTGGCTACGGTTTCGCCCAACGGTTCGCCTTCGAGGTCGCCTCTTGCGAAATAGCGAAGCGCACCTGCCATGGCATGCTCGCCGAGCGCCAGTCCGTCGGCTTTATAATCGGCGATCCGATCAGGAGGCACTGCGGCGGCCACGGCCTCGGCGTGTGCCCGTTCCTCCGGTGTGACGAGGCTGGAAAGCGTGTGGTGATGATCGAGATCGACCGCATGAAACACGGCTCGGCCGCGGGCGAAACATCCGGGGCAGAGCTGCTCATTTAAACGATAATCCGCCAGAAGCTCCGGCTTGCAGCGCTGGCTGAGCTGTGCCTGGAGGCAGCCTGGCAGCATGCCGTCACATAGGAGGGTATGAACATTCGCGCCTCGGAGCGTGAGCGCTACGGCAAGCATGCTCTCGACCACGCTGACCGGACCATGGCCGCCGATATGAGTGGCTAATAGGACGTGGGGCCCATCTTTGGCGCGGGCTTTGGCGGCTTGCCAAAGATCGGGCCGGGTTGCGAGCAGTGCTTGCCAATCAGGCAGGCCGCTTCTCAGGCGAAAGCGATGCCCGTCATCATGGCTCTGAAAGCGCGCTTTCATCTGGGCAAGCCGCTCTCTCAGCATCGCTTCGGTTCCAAAGTGATCGGCTTCCTTGCCCGCGCTGGAATCTTCTGGCGGAGATGATAGGGCTTGTTCCGGCAGCGATACCCATCGAGCAGATCGATATAGCGGGCCCTGAAGATATTGTGCCAATCCCTCGGCAGCTGTCCGAGAACAGGCTGATCGCCATCGGGAGCCAGGCGCTTGCCGTACATCACACGCAAAAACCGTCTCAACCCGGCTTTGATGACGAGGCCGGGTCCGCCTGCATCCAGATCGCCGTAACGTTCGGCATAGTGTGCTAGGCTTGCTTCGAGCCGTTGCCGATGGGCTCGGTACGCATCTCCCGACCCGGGCTCAGCCCAATCCCGATAATGGTGAACGGCGATGTTTCTCGTATAGACTACCTCATAGCCGGCAAGCAGAACCCGTGCTGTCAGGTCCGGATCGATGCCGTAATCACGGAAGGTTTCATCGAAGCCGCCGAGATCGTTCATCAGCTTGCTGCGTAGCATCCCCTGATTGACGTTCAGGATACCGGCAGTGGATATGCCGCCAATATATGGGGCTGCAGTAAACGGCCCTACCTGGTCCTTGACCTTCAGTCCGACCATGCCGATGTCCGGCTCCTGATCGAGGGTCAGAGCGGCTAAGTCCAATCCATTGCCGACCACGACATTATCGTCGCTCAGCCAGGCGACATAGCGGCAGTCCAAGCGTCGGAAAACGTCATTATAGGCACGGGCCTGGCCGAGCTTCTCACCCACCAGGACAGCTTCCACGCGCGGATCGTCCAGCCCCTTCAGATACTCGATCGTGCCATCGGTCGAACCTGCATCGGTAATATAGAGCCGGGACAGCCGACGGCTTTGCGTCAGGATGCTCTCGACACAAGCCTGGAGGCGATCCAGCCGATTATAAGTGCCGACCACAACCGCGAGATCGCATGCGGTCATTGGTCATCCTCAGCGGGTAGACGGTGAAAGCGATCGAAACCTTTTCCAACCTGCAACAGGCAAAATTCCCAGCAAAGGTTCATCAATTATTGATAGATATTACTATTAATATAAATCTACTTTAGATATCAACATTGATATCGGTGACACCCCCAATTTATTGGTTGCCAAGGGCGCCGATTGGGGCCTCTGGAGGCGCGCATCATGGCAAAGAAGGACGGTGTGTCGGGAAAGGAAACGGCGGAGCAATCGGACGAGGCGTCATTGGAAGCGCTCTATCTCCTGGCGCGGAGCCTTGGGCCAGGCCATCCCGCCTGGCGCCAGGTGATCGGCGTCATTGGCCGTGAGGGGCGCCGCTGGTGGCGGAGGTCGGAAGGCGCGAGCATCGTCGAAGCCGATCCCGGCAATGGCCTTCGCCTCCTCGTCGACCTGCAGGACCGCTATGGTTTTGACCTTGCCCATGGCTTGATCACCGAGGCAACCGACTTTGCCCTCTTTAGTCATATGGCCCGTCAGGCCGCCGAGATCTGGGATGTGGGATCGAATGTCGGCCTCTATGCTCTCGCGGCCGGCCGGGGCCTGAAAGACCGTGAAGGCCGGGCGTTCGCCTTCGAGCCCAACCCGCCGATCTTCGATCTGCTGAAGCGTAGCATCGAAGCCAATGGCCTTGCTGCGCGAATCAGTTCCTTTTGCCTGGCGCTCAGCGACAAGCGGGAACAGCGGACCTTTCATGCGTGCCGGGATTCCGCATTCAGTGGCCTTGTGCGCACTGAGCGCTCTTCCGAAGCTGCCGTGCTCGACCTGGAGACGCGTTGCCTGGATGACTTATGGCTGGAGCAAGGTGGTCGGCCGATCGACCTCTTGAAAATCGATGTCGAGGGGGGCGAGCA
The DNA here is from genome assembly GCA_965204405.1 of Geminicoccaceae bacterium. GTDB lineage: Bacteria > Pseudomonadota > Alphaproteobacteria > Geminicoccales > Geminicoccaceae > JANQPX01. The sequence goes on along the minus strand of CBDBEN010000003.1, from coordinate 163,857 downwards.
GGCGGTTCTCGCCGGCGGACAAGAAGCACTCGCCGCGTCGCCCGATCTGGTCATGCAGATCGAGGTCAGTCAAAAAAACCATCAGGACGTTGCGCCAGCATGGCTTATAGCGCTGCATGAGAACGCATTTGATGTCGTTGCTTATGACGATTCGCTCTGTGAAACGGTGATCGACGGTGCCGAGCTGTCAAGACCACGCGACGGCAATCTGTTCCTATGCCGCCGAAACGGCGGAGCGCTTTCACGTCTTCGGCACGCGGCCACTGCGGAACAGGAGGTGCGGGCTAAAGCTCCCCCCACGCCGGATATTTTTGCCAGCGTCGAGGTGCTGCTCACGCTCCTGGAAAGAAATCGGGCCGAGCGCAACGCTCTATCGGTCACCAAAGGTCAAGTCGAGCAGCGTTGTCAGGAGCTTGCCGACAAACTACAGGGCCGCAATCTAGTCATTGCCAAACTCAAATCTCAACTGGAAGCGAAGGTCGACAATGCCGCGTGATTAATTTCCGGCATCAGCGTCGATAGTCGATTTTTGGTGCGGCCCGTTCTTCCTCCTCGACAAAATCAGGCAGATCGATGGACTCGTCTGTGGCCAGGAAGATTTCACGGCGGTGATGCCTGTCGGGAAGATCGGCAAAATCGGGATGATCGACCCGTCCCAGGAATCGCAGCACCCGGCGAAAGCCGGCGACCGTCAGCATCTTGACCAAGGCTTGCCGTGTCGGGATCAGGGCGTGGTGATGCAGGCCCTGGGTCGCATTCAGCCCCTCGGCGATGAGGCGGAGATCCAGCCCATCGCCCGGCAGGATCTGCGTCTCGATCAGCATATAGCGTCTGGTCAAGACGCGGAGGTGGCGAATCGCGGCAAACGGATTTTCCAAGTGGTAAAGGAGGCCGAAGCAGAACACCAAGTCCATCGGCGGCAGGGCTGCGGCCGCGTTCTTCGCTTCCAGATCAACCACTGCAAACGGCACGTTGGCGACACGATCGCGCGCCGCTCCGGCCAGTTCAGGCCTGCCTTCCACACCGACGACGTTATAGCCCAGGGCTGACAGCTTGGCGGCAAACCAGCCAGGACCGGCTCCCGCATCGAGGCATGTCCGGATATCTGGCAATGCCTGCAAGATCGCGAGAGCCGCTTGCCAGCGAGCTTCATTGATTTCGATATAATAGTCCTGGTCGAACAGGGTCGTGGCAGTCTCTGTCGCCGCCTTTTGCAGGGCCATTCTCCAAGCTTCCTCGCAATCTCGCCACGTCCAGCAGTCGTGGTCCATTGTCACAAATAAACTTATTAGCTTATAAAACTCAGCATCTATAACGTGTTTTGATTGTGTTTTGCAGCCCCTTTCGCCCAAAATGGACCCATATGGCCGCTGCCAATCCCCAACATGAAACCATCATACGCCCGCCCGATCAGGCGGGCTGGCCGCCGGTCACCGAGCTTTGGGCCTACCGCGGCCTGTTGCGGAGCCTGGTCGCCCGCCAGGTCAAGCTGGATTACCGGGAGCTCAGCTTGGGCCTGTTCTGGGCGCTTGCCCGCCCGCTGACCATGCTGGCAATCTTCACCCTGTTCAAACGCTACTCGGCGGCGCGCACCGGCGTCAGCGTGCCTTATCCGATCTATCTCTATAGCGGGTTGATTTTCTGGTTCTTCTTTACCGATGCGACGACCGGGGCCGCCAATGCCATTCAGCGGGATGTCGGGCTGATACGCAAAATCTATTTCCCCCGACTCATCAGCCCTCTGATATCGCTTTTTTCCCAATTGGTGCCGCTCGCGATTGCAGCTCTTCCGCTGGTGGTGCTGATGATCGCCTTCGGCACCCCGCCAAGCTGGCGTCTGATTCTCCTGCCTCTTGTTCTCCTGCAATGCGCCCTCCTTATCCTCGGCCTCGGTGGGTTGTTCTCGGCGCTATCGCTGCAGAGCAAGGACTGGCAGCGCCTGCTCGGGCTTTGTCTCTATGTCGGCATCTTCCTGTCCCCCGTTATCTATGCTCCTGCGATGCTGCCTGATGCGGTACAACCGCTGCTGCAGCTGAATCCGATGAGCGGAACGCTGATGGCGATCCGCGCCTGCCTGATGGAGGCGGTGCCCTTCCCGCTCATGCCCTGGCTCTACGCCCTGGCTGTCTCCCTGGCGATGTTTCTGATCGGCGGCTTTATGTTCCAGCGTGCCGAGAGCGCTTTCGTGGACCGGCTATGAGCATCCGTCCAATTATTGAGGTCCGGGGCCTGGGCAAACACTATCAGCTCGGCACCGCCGCCAGCGGCGGTTGGCTAAAGCGCCTCCTCGACCGAGGGCAACCGCCTGCAGCCAACTCGCCTCTTGGTCATATCTGGGCACTCAGGGACGTCAGCTTCAAGGTCGATCCCGGCGAACGGATCGGCATTCTCGGCCGCAACGGTGCTGGCAAGTCGACACTCCTGAAAATTCTCTCGCGGGTGGTCTATCCGACCGAAGGCGAGGCCAGGCTGCGCGGGCGGGTCACCTCTCTTCTCGAAGTCGGAACGGGCTTCAACGACAACCTCACCGGCCGCGAGAACATCTATCTCAACGCCGCCTTTCACGGCCTCGGCCGCGACGAGATCGGCCAGCGCATGGATGAGATCGTCAGCTTTGCCGAGACCGGAACCTTCATCGACACCCCTGTTAAATTCTATTCGAGCGGCATGCGCGCCAGGCTCGCCTTCTCCATCGCCGCCCATCTCGACCCCGATATCCTGATGCTCGACGAGGTGCTCTCAGTGGGTGATATGGGCTTCCAGCAGAAATGCCTGGCCCGGATGCAGACCCTGACCGGCGGTGACCGAACGCTCCTGTTCGTGTCCCATAGCATTGATGCGGTGCACCGTTTTTGTGATCGCGCCATCTGGCTCGACGGTGGCCGCATCCAAGCCGATGGCGCGGTCGACGAGGTCGCCCGGGCCTATGTCGAAGCGACGCTTGCCGTGCGTCCGAAGCATCAAGCGACGCAGCTATCCGATTCCGACACCGGCGATGAAAGTCAGCCATCAGGAGTGCCGCCGCGAGCTGAAGCCTTATCACCAGTGCTGGAGCGAAACGCCGTTCTGCTCGATGCCGAAATCATCGATCACCAGGGCAAGTCATCGAGCGTCGTCGCCGTCGAAACCCCCATCGGCGTATCCTTTCGCTTCGAGACGTCCGCAAGCGGGATCTATGTCCCGGCTATCGGGCTCTATTGCCCGAAAGGAACGCTAGTCTTCTGGTCGGTTCCAAGCTGGACCGACAATAAACGTTATAGGCTCGCTGCGGGCATTCACCGGGCCGAGGTTCGGCTGCTCGGGCATCTCTTGAACATCGGCGTCTACACCCTGACGATCGCCGTCATCGATCCGAGTTTTGCCCCTATGAAGCGCTATTTTACCGCGGAACGTGCCTTGTCGTTCCAGACCGTCAGCACACCCGGGCAGGCCTTGCGCGCGCGAGGCATTTTGCCTCGTGACTTCCCGGGGCCGCTTTGTCCCCGGCTTGACTGGTCGCTTGCAGAAGCGGCCCAAACCGAAACGGCGGACTGCAACAGGATGGCTCAGTGATATCCAATACCGATCTGATCCCGGCCTTCATTAGGAGCAGGCGCCTCGATGTATCGATCGATACTTCGGGCTTTTGCCAAGCCAGGTGCGAGAACTGCGTCTGGCCGTCGCTCAAGAAGAGCCGTACCGTTCTTTCTCTGGATGACTTCAAGACCGTGCTGGAACGGTTCGACGGCTGCGCGTTTGGCGAGTTCGCGTTCAACAGTATCAATGAGCCCTTCACTGACCGGACGATTCTGGACAAGCTGGACTGGTTCATCGAACGGCGGATCAGCACGGACCTTTTGTTCTTCAGCAGTAATTGGCTAATTCCCAAGACCCCTGCTTTGATCCGCACCGCTGAATGTGTCGAGAGCGCATTGGCCCACGGTGTCATCAAGAAAGTCTCGCTCAATGCCACGATCTCCGGGATCGATCAGGAGAGCTATGACGTTCTCCAGGGCGGCCTCAATCTAGACAGCGCGGTCATGCCTTACAAAAAGCTGGATTTCGAGCTGGCTGTCGCCAGGATTCTCGAACTCCTCAAGCTTCTCGAACAGCGGATCGAGATCGGCCTGCCCTATCACATGCGCCTGAAGTGCTATGGCTTTCTATTCGACGACAAGGCCTACAGGGCATTCTGGATGGAGCGCCTGTTAGATGCCGGTTTGTCGCCCGAGTTTATCAAGCAGCATGTGCGTATTCATATGAACCATGGGTTTACCACCTTTGCGCGCAGCGATCCGACGGATCATGCGGGGCCCAAGCGCTGTTCGATGAACTGGCTTGACCAGCGTCTGGTGATCGGCCCCAGGGCGACGGTCGGGCTTTGCTGCCACGAAGGCGCTCATCTCTTCAACATTGGCAGCCTCTTGTCCTCGACCCTGGAGGAGCTGGTGATGGACAAGCGCTATCAGCGGCAAATGCGCATCATCGTGGGCACCGACGAGCCGCAAGGCAGACATCCCTGTCGCAACTGCGAATTCTATCTGCCGATCGAACAGACGGCACCTGCGGAGCAGGACACCAGCCCGTCAACGCCTCAAAGAATCGCCCAAGAGGTTTAGGGTAATATATGAGATCTTAGGTTTTCTCTGTTGAGCCATGCTTGCAAGGCTGACAATCTGAGTTGACAGGTGTTTACTCAATTCTTCCCGGAGGCATCTCGCAACCGGCCCTAATCGTCTAAGCTCGCGATAAGTCAGTGGAACGTCTCGACTAGTCGCTGTATTATTCGAGCAAAGTCAGACCAATCAGACTCGGACCGGCTCACACCTCTCCTAAGCTGATCCGACTTTGCTCTAGAGAAAACAAACAACGCCGATTTGAGGAATGCTGACGGTAACCTATGATCCGGTCCTGGTGATTGCCTCCATTCTGGTCGCGATCATGGCCTCGTTCACCGGTCTCCGGCTGACGACCGGTATCAGTGCGCTCGGGCTCCAGCAGCGGCGGATAGCGATCGCCAAGGCAGCAATTGCGTTGGGCTCGGGCATCTGGTCGATGCATTTTGTCGGCATGCTGGCTGTCCGTCTGCCGGTGGTCATTGTCTATGATGCCCTGCCGACGCTGATCTCCGTCCTCCTGGCGATCCTGGTGGTTGGGCTCGGGCTGATCCTGCTGCATTTCGGTGTGCGCACCCAATGGCGCATTGCAGCGGCGGGACTGCTGACCGGCCTCGGTATCGTCGGCATGCATTATGTCGGCATGGCTGCGGTTCGCGGCAATTGCATCGTGGCCTACGATCCCCTGGGCGTCCTGTTGGCCACCGCGATCGCCGTCGCTGCTTCGATCCTGGCGCTCGAATTTGCCTATCGGCGGCGAACGCTCGGCCTCACCATCATCGGTGCGGCGATATTGGGCCTGACGATCACCGCGATGCATTATACCGCCATGCTGTCGACGACCTTCACCCTCGGCAGCGGCGTCGAGGTCGTAGCCGAGCCTAGCCTTTCTTCCGGGACGCTGGCGATGATCGTGGCGCTGGCTGCTTTCGTGATTTGCGGCCTGTTCCTGCTAATGACCGTGCCCATCGGCATCGCCCCGAACGAATTCGCACCCGTATCGTCAGGGGCCAGCCACGAATCCCCGGCAAACCGGGAGGAAATCACACCGGCATCGCCGGATTCCCCCGGCCGCTCGTCCAGGGACGCGGCCCTTTCCAAGGCTTTTTCCCAACAGCCGCACCCGGCCGAGCCGCCATCGGCGCGGATCCCCTATCAACAGGACGACACGATCCGTTTCCTGGCTCCCGACGATATTCTGGCCGTGCGAGCCCAAGGGCATTACACACAAATCATCAACGCTAGAGGTGAATTCTTCTGCCCCTGGCCAATATCACGCCTTGAGAAGGCCTTGGCTGGCGTGCCTTTTATGCGTACCCATCGAAGCTTCCTGGTCAATCTTAGCCGGGTCACCGGCTTCAAGCGGAGCGGCGACAAGGGGTATTGTCTCATCAGTGCTCCCCAGGTCGCCGAGGTTCCGGTCAGCCGTTCGCAGATTGCGGCCGTGCAATTGGCGCTGGGCCTGGATTGATGTTGGCTTAGCAGGGCCCTTCCGCATTTCGTGCAGCCCAGACGTATTTGGTGCATGCCGATATCTTCCGGTGCATCTCCGCTCGCAGTGCCGGCCAATCCGACCCTACCATCTCCACCTATGATCGCCGGCAAGGGCGGCAGAGCAACAGGCGAGGTCAGCGGAGACGACGATGATTCCAGGCGCTTTCGACTATCACCGGCCCGGCAGCGTGCCGGATGCCTGTAAGCTTTTGGTGGACCACGGCGATGATGCACGCGTGGTCGCCGGCGGCCATAGCCTGATCCCGATGATGAAACTCAGAATGGCGATGCCGGAACATCTAATCGATCTCCAGGATATCGGCGAGCTGCAGGGCGTCGCAATCGCGGACGGTGTGGCGACCATCGGTGCCATGACCACGCAGGCGGCCTTGATCGCCTCGGACGATCTTGCGGCACGGTGCCCGATCCTGCGTGAGACGGCGCTGCAGATTGCCGATCCGCAGATCCGGAACATCGGCACGGTCGGCGGCAATGTCGCGAATGGCGATCCCGGTAATGACATGCCGGCGGTCATGCAGATGCTGGATGCTGCCTATGTGGTTGAAGGCGCATCCGGCAGTCGGGACATCAAGGCGCGCGATTTCTACGAGGCCGCTTTCTTCACGGCGCTCAAGGAAGGAGAGATCCTGACCGCAATCCGCATCCCGCTGCCACCCGCCGGTCATGGCTATGCCTACCAGAAACAAAAAAGAAAAATCGGCGACTACGCCACGGCGGCTGCTGCCGTCGTTCTCTCCATGGCGGACGGGATTTGCCAGCAGGCGTCAATCGGCCTGACCAATGTCGCCGACACGCCGCTCCATGCAGACGCCGCTGCCATGGCTCTGATCGGAAGCCCCATCGACAAACAGGCGATCGATGCCGCTGTCCAGGCTGCCGAAGCCATCACCTCGCCCGCCGAAGACGGCCGTGGTCCTGCTGCTTTTCGAACCAAGGTGGCCGGCGTGATGGTGCGCCGCGCGATCGAGCAGGCCCTTGCCCGCGCCAACCAGGGAGCTGCCTGATGGCCAAGATGCACATCAAGATGACGATCAACGGAGAGGCGGTGGAAGAGCTTGCCGAGCCCCGGACCCTCTTGATCCATTTTTTCCGCGAGCAGCAGAGCCTGACCGGTCCCCATATTGGCTGTGACACCGGCCATTGCGGCGCCTGCACCGTCGATCTCAATGGCAAGTCGGTGAAATCCTGCATGGTCTTCGTCGGTCAGGCCAACGGTGCCGAGGTCACCACCATCGAAGGCATCGCCAACCCCGACGGCACGCTGCATGCGCTTCAGGAAGCCTTCAGGGAGCATCATGGTCTGCAATGCGGCTTTTGCACGCCCGGCATGATTACCCGCGCCTACCGATTGCTGCAGGACAATCCGGCCCCGTCGGAGGCGGACATCCGCTACGGCATTTCCGGCAATCTCTGCCGCTGCACCGGTTATCAGAACATCGTGAAGGCGATCCAGGCGGCTGCGGCCGACTTGAACGCTGCCAAGGAGGCTGCGGAATGAACGACCAGACCCCAAGCTCGGCCGAACGTACCGCCAAGCTCGAAGGCCTCGGCTCCGCCCGAAAACGCGTCGAGGATGCCCGCTTCACGCAAGGCAAAGGCCATTATGTCGACGACATCAAGCTGCCGGGCATGCTGTTCGGCGATTTCGTCCGTTCGCCTTACGGTCATGCGAGAATCAAGGGGATCGACAAGGACGCTGCCCTCAAGGTGCCGGGCGTCAAGGCCATTCTGACAGCCGAGGACCTGAAGCCGCTCAACCTTCACTACATGCCGACGCTCGCCGGCGATGTGCAGGCAGTGCTCGCGGACGAAAAGGTGCTGTTTCAAAACCAGGAGGTCGCCTTCGTCATCGCCACCGACCGCTACGCCGCTGCCGATGCGGTCGAGCTGGTCGACGTGGACTACGAGATGCTTCCGGCTCTGGTCGACCCCAGCAAGGCGATGGACGCGGATGCGCCGGTCCTGAGAGAGGACATCCAGGACAAGATGGAAGGGGCGCACGGTCCGAGAAAGCACAAGAACCATATCTTCTTCTGGGAAGCCGGTGACAGGGCCGGCACCGAACAGGCGCTTGCCGACAGCGAAATCCTTGCCGAAGAAAACATCACCTATCAGCGGGTTCATCCCTGCCCGCTGGAGACCTGCGGCTGCATCGCCTCGATGGATAAGGTCAACGGCAAGCTCACGGTCTGGGGCACCTTTCAGGCGCCCCATGCCGTGCGAACGGTCGCCTCGCTGATCTCGACCATTCCCGAGCACAATATCCGCATCATCTCGCCCGATATCGGCGGCGGGTTCGGTAACAAGGTCGGCGTTTATCCGGGCTATATCTGCTCGATTGTTGCCTCGATCGTGACGGGGGTGCCGGTCAAATGGGTCGAGGACCGGATCGAGAATCTCTCCGCCACGGCCTTTGCCCGCGACTACCATATGACCGGCAAGATCGCCGCAACCAAGGACGGCGAGATCACCGGCCTTTGGTGCCATGTTCTTGCCGATCACGGGGCATTCGATGCCTGCGCCGATCCCACCAAGTTCCCCGCCGGCTTTTTCAATATTTGCACGGGCTCTTATGACATTCCGGTCGCGTATGTCGGCGTGGACGGCGTCTACACCAACAAGGCGCCGGGCGGGGTGGCCTATCGCTGTTCCTTCCGCGTGACCGAAGCCTCGTACTTCATCGAACGCATGATCGACGTGCTCGCGCGCAAGCTGGAGATGGATCCGGCCGAATTGCGCCAGAAGAATTTCATCAAAGCGGATCAGTTCCCCTACACCTCGGCGCTGGGCTGGGAGTATGACAGCGGCGACTACCAGACCGCCATGGGCCAAGCGTTGGCTGCCGTCGACTACAAGGGGTTGCGGGCGGAGCAAAAGGCCAATCGCGAAGCGTTCGAGCGCGGCGAAACCAGATCGTTGATGGGCATCGGCCTGGCCTTCTTCACCGAGATTGTCGGGGCTGGTCCGGTCAAGAATTGCGATATTCTTGGTCTCGGCATGTTCGACAGCTGCGAGATTCGCATCCATCCCACCGGGTCGGCGATCGCGCGTCTCGGCACCATCAGCCAGGGCCAGGGTCACGCCACCACCTTCGCCCAGATCCTCGCATCTGAGATCGGGATTCCCGCCGCCAATATCACGGTCGAGGAGGGCGACACCGACACGGCGCCATACGGCCTCGGCACATACGGGTCTCGCTCCACACCGGTGGCCGGCGCCGCCACGGCGATGGCCGGACGGAAAATCCGAGCGAAGGCACAGATGATCGCTGCCTATCTTCTGGAGGTGCATGACGACGACCTGGAATGGGATGTCGACCGCTTTCAGGTCAAAGGCAATCCCGAGCGTGCCAAAACCATGGCCGAGATCGCCTTTGCCTCCTACAACCAGGCGATCCCTGGGCTGGAGCCGGGCCTCGAAGCGGTCAGCTATTATGATCCCCCTAACATGACCTATCCCTTTGGCGCCTATGTCTGCGTGGTCGACATTGACGTCGACACCGGCGTCACCGAGGTCCGCCGCTTCTACGCCCTCGACGACTGCGGCACGCGGATCAACCCGATGGTCATCGAAGGCCAGGTCCATGGCGGCCTGACCGAAGCTCTTGCCATCGCCATGGGTCAGGAAATTTCATACGACGACATCGGTAACATCAAGGGGTCGAGCCTTCTCGACTTTTTCCTGCCGACCGCTGTCGAGACGCCTGTCTGGGAGACGGATCACACCGTCACGCCATCGCCGCACCATCCGATCGGCGCCAAGGGTGTCGGCGAGAGCCCGAATGTCGGCGGCGTATCGGCGTTCTCCAATGCGGTCAACGACGCGTTCGCGCATCTCGGGCTGACCCACACGGCGATGCCCCACGACCACTGGCGCGTCTGGCAGACAGCCGAGCAGCTCGGTCTGCACGGCTAGGGGGAGAGGAGGGGCCCGGCATGCTGGATTGCCCCTGGTCACCGCCGGGCCCATCTTCCTCATCATGAACAGGATCGACGATCTGCAGCAGCGCTTGTCCGATGTCGGCTATCTCGCCGACGACACGCTTGCGGCTGCCCTTCAGCTCACTCTGCATCTCGAGCGGCCGCTTCTTCTCGAAGGCGAAGCCGGCGTCGGCAAGACGGAGATCGCCAAGGCGCTGGCGACAATTTTGGAAACCAGGCTGATCCGCCTTCAATGCTATGAGGGGCTGGACGCCAATCAGGCGATCTACGAGTGGAATTACCGCCGCCAGCTCCTGGCGATCAAGGCCCATGAGCAGGGAGGCCTTGCCGCCGACGAGATCGAAGCGGAGATTTTTTCGGATCGATTCTTATTAAAGCGCCCTCTGCTGGAAGCGATTTCGGCGACGCTGCCCCCGGTCCTGCTGATCGACGAGATCGACCGGGCGGACGAGGAGTTCGAGGCCTACCTTCTGGAAATCCTGGCCGACTTCCAGATCACCATCCCCGAACTCGGCACCATCGAGGCAACCTCGATCCCGAAGGTGATCCTGACCAGCAACGGCACGCGCGAACTCTCCGACGCCCTTCGCCGCCGCTGTCTCTACGTCTATATCGACTTTCCGAGCGAGGCGCGCGAGCTGCTGATCATCCAAAAGCGTCTGCCTGAGATAGAGCCGGTGCTTGCAGAGCGTATCGTGCGTTTCGTGCAGGCGCTGAGGATGGAGGAGCTGGAAAAGACCCCTGGCATCGCCGAGACCCTGGACTGGGCGGCAGCTCTTGTCGGCCTCGACATCAAAACCCTGGACGGCGATCCGGAGGCGGTTCGAAAGACCCTGATCTGCCTCCTGAAGACCGAAGCCGATCTGGCGTCGGTGACCAAGGAGGTCGTCGGCCGTCTTGCCGGGCAGGCAGCCTGACCATGGCAACGACACTTCCCGGCGTCACAGCGCGCATGGCGGGTTTTCTCGCCCAACTTCGTGCCAATGACTTCACCGTCGGCCCCGCGGAGACCGAAGCCGCTCTTCGTCTTTTCGACGATGAGCGCTGGTTGCCGAGAGATCGTGCCAGGCTCTGCTTACGCATTCTGCTTGCCTGCCGGCGGGAGGAATGGGAGCACTTTGACGACCTGTTCGAGGCCTACTGGTTTCGCCGCGGGCGCATGCGCGAACATAAGCCCTCGAAACCTGGTGCGGCGACAGGGCAGCAGCATCCCGAGATCTGGCAGGATCATCTGGATGGGCGAAAGGACGGTAACACGAAGCCCGGTGTCCAGCAGGAAGCTGTGGGGGACGATGGGGATCTTGCGGAAGGCGGCCAGGGCCGTCTGATCGCGTCCAACCAAGCGGTCCTGCAGCGAACCGACCTCCGCCATCTGACCGACCCCGAGGAGATCGCCGCTGCCGAGCGCTTGGCCTATCGTCTTGCACGAAGCATCCGCTATCGCCTGTCCCGACGCTACCGCTTCCACCAAAAAGGCACCCGCCTTGATCTCCGCCGCACCATCCGTGCCAATCTTTCCCTGGGCGGCGAGCCTCTTACCCTCATTCAGCAGAAAAAACCGGAGCGGCCGGTCCGATTGGTCGTTTTTCTCGATGTTTCGGGCTCGATGCAGCCCTATAGCCGCTTCTTCCTGCAGTTCGTCAAAGGCCTGGTCTGCACCTGGCTCGAAACCGAGGCCTTCCTGTTCCACACCAGGCTTGTCCGGGTCACCGACGCCGTGCGTGATCGGGATTCGCTTCGGGCCATGAGCCGCCTTGCGCTCATGGCCGAGGGTTTCGGCGGCGGCACCAGGCTTGGCGCCTGTCTCAACATCTTCAACGACCGCTACGCCAAGTCGGCGGTCAACAGCCGGACGGTTTTTCTGTGTGTTAGCGACGGCTACGACACCGGGTCGTGCGACGACCTCGTTGACGAGCTCTCCCGCCTGAAGCGTCGCGCGAATAAACTGGTGTGGCTGAACCCGCTGCTCGGCTGGCGGGACTACGAGCCGGTCAACAGCGCCATGGTCGCAGCCATGCCGTTCATCGACCATTTCGCCGCCGCCCACACGCTCGAGACCCTGGCGGCGATCGAAGCCGATCTTGCCAGGCTGTGACGAGGGTATTGCCATGAGCCTGACCTTCGATGCCACTCTTCGCCTCGTCGACGATCTGCGCCGGCGCGGCCAGGATTTCTGCCTGGTCACCGTGGTGCGCACCGCGAACGCCACTTCGGCCAAGGCAGGCGCAAAGGCGGTGGTCACTGCCGATGGCGTCCTGCATGGCTTCGTCGGTGGCGGCTGCGTGCAAGGTGCTGTCCGCAAGGCGGCGATCGAGGCCATGAGATCCGGCGAGCCCCGATTGATGCGGGTCAAGCCGAAAGAGGAGGTCGATCAGCCCGTGGATCGGGACGGCGTCGAGCTTCACAGCTCGAGCTGCCCAAGCGGCGGCACGGTCGAGTTTTTTCTAGAGCCCACCAGGCAGCGCCTGCGACTGGTGATCCTCGGCAACTCGCCGGTTGCGGCTGCCCTGATGCGTCTTGGCCATGCCATGGGCTATCAGACCGTCACCAGCGCCGAGGGAGGCGGCGAACCGGCGCCCGAGCCGCCGCACCAGGTGATCGAGGCTTTCGATCTCACCGGCCTGGACCTTCGCAAGGGGGACGCTGTCGTGGTCGCGACCCAGGGACGCCGCGACCGGATGGCACTGGAGGCAGCGCTTCGCTCGCCGGCCGGCTATGTCGCCATGATCGGCAGCCGGAAAAAAATTTCCGCCCTTCTCGATCAGCTCGGCGACGCTCTCCCCGAGGAGCGCAAGCAGGATTTGCACGGCCCTGCCGGCCTCGATCTCGGTGCCATCGAACCCGAGGAGATCGCCCTTTCCATCCTGGGAGAGATGATCATGAAGCGGCGCAGCGCGAAACCCGGGTTTTCGCAGGCGATGTGATCGGCCTTATCGTGCCGCCGGTCCCTTCTTCGCGGCTGCACGATTTCAGCCTTCCGACGATGGTGCCTCACCGCCGAATAGGCCAAGAAGTTCCGCAACATCCGCATAATAGGCGGCCAGCAGGACGGCTAGCACGATCATCACCGGACTGATTTCCCTCGTTTTGCCGACAAAGAGCTTCAGGAGCACATAAGTGACGATGCCGATGGTGATGCCGTTGGCGATCGAATAGGTGAGCGGCATGATGATCACCGTCAGAAAGGCCGGGATCGCCTCGTCCATCTGGACCCAGTCGATTTCCCTCGCCCCCGCCATCATAAGCGTGCCGACGATGATCAGCGCCGGCGCCGTCGCGAGGGCAGGCACGGCTGTTACCAGGGGAATGAAGAACAAGGCCAGCAGGAACATGATGCCCGCGACCACGGATGTGAAGCCGGTGCGCCCGCCTTCCTCCACACCTGTCGCACTCTCGATATAGGTGGTCACCGTGCTGGTGCCGAGCAGCGCACCGGCAGACGTGCCGACCGCATCGGCGGTAAACGCGCGATCGGAGCCGGGAAGCCGGCCATCCTTGTCGAGAAACCCGGCCAGCCGGCCGACGCCGATCAAGGTGCCTGCCGTGTCGAAGATGTCGACGAAAATGAACGCGATCACCACGGTCAGGAAAGTCGCCGAGAAAATCTGGCTGAAGTCGAGCGCGAACAGGGTTTCCTTCGGCAGAGACGGCAGGCCGACATAGTGCTCCGGTGCCGGAGCGAGGCCGGTAATCCAGGCGATCGCGGTGAGGACCAGGATGCCGATCAGGATGGCCCCTTTGACACGCTTGACCAGGAGCGCGCCGATCAGCAGCACCCCGAGCAAGGCCAAGTAGACAGACGGCTGCTGCACGTCTCCCATGGAGACGAGGGTGGCCGGATGATCCACCACCAGCTGCATGTTCTGCAGGCCGATGATCGCCAGGAACAGGCCGATGCCGACCGTGGTGGCGATCTTCAGGCCCCGGGGGATGGCGTTGATGATCAGTGTGCGCACGCCGCCTCGGGAGAGGGCGATGAAGATCAGCCCCTCCACGAACACGGCGGTCAGCGCCACCTGCCACGAGATCCCCAAGCCTTGGACGACGCCGAATGTGAAATAGGCATTGAGCCCCATGCCAGGGGCAAGCACGAAGGGGTAGTTGGCATAAACGCCCATGATGATGGTGGCGATCGCCGCACCCAGAGCGGTGGCAATCGCGACATCGGCCTCCGGCATGCCCGCCAATGACAGGATTTGCGGATTGATGAACAGGATATAGCCCATGGTTAAAAAGGTGGTGACGCCGGCCCTGATTTCGGTGGCAATCGTCGAGCCGCGCTCGCTGATCTGAAAATAGCGATCAACCGCATTGCCGAAACCGTCGGTTGGCGGAACATGGTCTTCTGACGGTGTCTTGTTGGCCATCGATCGGTCCTCCCTGGATGGCTGGCGCTTATGGCTGGCCGCTTGCTGCGACCTTCGTTCCCATCTGCGCCGTGATGCCATTATATGTTCGTGAGGCAGGTTGCAGCAGCACAATCCGGTGCAGGCTATTGCCCTCATAATCGATAAGAAATAACGCGGAACAACGAAGGAAAGATAGAAGAGAATTTAGTCCAAGCGATGCAAAATTGGCATCAGCCGCCCCGGTCGAGTTCTCCCTTTTCGGGTATCGTAGCACTGCCAACGGTAAGGCTTGAGGGAAGGTGGCCTCCCTCTCGGCGGTGCCAATCGGCTTACCGGCCGGGGGTCAAATTCGTGAGAAAATCGAGCATGACCCGAATGGCAATGACCGCATCGCCGATGTCGATCGACTCGGCCGGATTGTGGCTGATGCCTTCCTTGCAGCGGAGAAACAACATGGCGATCGGGCAGAGGGCGGCGACAGCCTGGCCGTCATGGCCGGCACCGCTCGGCAGTTTCAAAGGCCGGATGCCCACACGCTCGACAGCCCCTTCGAGCTCTCGGATCAGATCCGGCGAACAAGTGGCTGCGGCGGCCTTGTAGAACTGCTCGATACCGAGATCGACGCCACGTTTCTCGGCGAGTGCGCGGAGATCGCCTTCCAGCTTGGCTGCAGCGCGATCGCGGAGCTCGTCGCTAGGTGCTCGAAGGTCGATGGTAAAGCGAACCTCACCGGGAATGACGTTGCTGGCGCCCGGGGTGATATCGAACTGGCCGACGGTGGCGACCAGCTTGGTATCGCTCCGGCCGATGCGCTCGACGGCAAGCACCATCTCGGCCGCGGCGGCAAGGGCATCACGGCGAAGCGCCATCGGCACCGTGCCGGCATGCCCGGCTTCGCCCGCGACCCGGACCCGGTAACGGCAGGCGCCGTTGATCGCCGTGACGATTCCGAGCGGCAAATTCTCCGCCTCCAGCACCGGACCCTGCTCGATATGCAGCTCGAGGAAACCGAGAAGATCGTCCCGCCGCCTCGCCACATCCGGCCAAGCCTCAGGATCGCAGCCGATGGCGAGAAGTGCCTTGCGCAGGCTCACACCATCCTCATCTTCCGACTCGAGCGTCTCTGGATCGAGCGTCCCGGCAACCGCGCGAGAACCGGTGAGGATGGTCGGAAACCGCACACCTTCCTCATTGCCAAAGACGTAGACTTCGATGGCAAACGGCAGACGCGTACCGGCGTCGCTCAGGGCTTGGACGCAAGCGATCGCAGCCAGCACACCGAGGCTGCCGTCATATTTGCCGGCATCCCGGACGGTGTCGATATGGGATCCGAGCAGAAGGGTCGGCAGATCCGGACCAAGGCCCTCATAGCGGCCGACGACATTGCCGACCGCGTCGATCCTGGCGCTCATGCCGGCCTGCTCCATCCATTGAACGACCTGATCACATCCCTGCCGATATGCAGGGGAGAGATAGAGGCGGGTGAGCTGCCCCGGCTGATCGGTCATCGCCGCCAGAGCTTCCAGACGATCGTTCAGAACCTGGCCGATCTCGTCTCCGACCGGGGTGGTCATGATTGCCAGCCGGTGAAATGGCCATGACAGTGCCTTCTACTGCCGCCTGGACCGAAGCGAATGCCGCAATGCTCCGGCCTGGCACCGAATGTTGACATCCGGTCATGATTTATTGGGCCGCGCAGCTGATGCTGGACCATTTTTTCCTCCCTGCAAGCCTGCGACCTTCCGAAGATCTGAGCCAATCGTCAAGGCAGCAGCGGCGTCAACAAGCCTATTCTATTGAGGCGTCTTTGGCTTTTTGAAGATTTTTGAAGGTGTTTTCGCTAGCCGGCCTGGCCGTCACCGCATTCGATGGAGAAAGCCTGGTCGAACCAATGCTCCTCGAGATTGGCGCCTGTGCCAATGCGATCAACCACGGCGAACAGGCCGGATGCGCTGAGGGGTGTCAGTACGCCATGCCAAGTGCCGCGATGGTAGTTGACGCCCTGGCCGGGGCTGGTCAGGAAAGCTCTGGGGTGGATGGGACGACCATGTTCGTCCGTCGCAACCACAACCAGAAACGGATCCTGGCTCATCGGCAGGAAGGCCTGGGAACCATCGGGGTGGCGCTCCATCATATCGAGCGCATACGGGAGCGAACGGGCCTTGGCCTTGAACAGGCTGATGCCGGCGCGGCCATCGCTCATGTCGAGCGTGGCGAGATCATGCCAGCGGCCGCAATAGCCTTGATTGATAAGCTTGTCCGGCTCGCCGGTTGCCTCGAGCACATCACCGAAGCCGGCAAACGCCGTGGCTGTCAGGGGTTCGGTTCGAATAACGGTCATGATGCCGCGAGCCGAAGCCGGGGATGGCGGTTCACATCCTTGTACAGCAGATAACGAAAATTGCCTGGACCGCCTGCGTAACAGGCCTGCGGGCAGAACGCCCGGAGCCACATGAAATCGCCTGCCTCCACCTCGACCCAGTCGCGATTGAGCCGATAGACGGCCTTGCCTTCGAGCACATAGAGACCGTGCTCCATCACATGGGTCTCGGCAAACGGCAGCATGGCGCCGGGTGCGAAGGTTACCACGGTCACATGCATGTCATGGCGCATGTCGGCGGGATCGACGAAGCGGGTGGTCGTCCATTTGCCGTCTGTGCCAGCCATCGGCGTCGGCGCAATGCTGCGTTCATTGATGACGATCGGATCCGGCGCATCCAGCCTGTCCACCGCCTCATATGCCTTTCTGATCCAATGAAAACGGGCAGGCCCCGTATCCCTGACTTTGAGAGACCAGCTTGCCCCTGGCGGGATATAGGCGAACCCGCCCGGCTCCATGACATGCTCGGCGCCACCCAGGGTGAGATCGAGCCGGCCTTCGAGCATGAACAGCACGGCTTCGGCACCAGCGTCCGGTTCAGGACATTCGCTACCGCCCCCCGGACCGACTTCCATGATCGATTGCGAGAACGTTTCCGCGAAACCCGAAAGCGGACGTGCGAGGATCCAGGCCCTGGTCCGCTCCCAGAACGGCAGGGCTGAGGTCACGATATCCTGCAAGACGCCCCGGGGGATGACCGCATAGGCCTCGGTGAACACAGCACGCCCTGTCAACAAGTCCGTTTGCGGCGGCAGGCCGCCTTTTGGAGCATAGTAGCTAGGGGTTGCCGCCTGTCCGATCATCGGCGCTTCGTCGCTCATCGCATCATATCCTCCAGGTGCAGGCGACCGATCTGCTCGACGTGCCGGCCACTCTCGACGAACGCATGATCAGGCATGCCGTGCGATGATCGAAGTGCCGATGTCACCATACTATCTAGATAACCTGGAACGGTACGGATGATTTTCAGAATATGTTTGAAAGACTTTCTCTTTAGAGCGGGATGCCTGGACGTCGACATCTCCAGCCGATTCCGTGGCCCCTTCGTTGTCTAGTGATGAATTGGCAACGGAAGAACTCTGGCATCTAACCCCCCGATGATGCTTCAAGGCATTGATGCAAAGGGTGAGTTTGTCCACCCATTGACGTGATCATACCACTAGCTGGAATGCACGTCCTGTACCACTCATCCAGGGGGGCTGGATTCCAAGGTAAGAGCTTTGTCGTCAGCCTTCGGACTGCGGCTTGTCCCGGAAGATATTGATCCCTTCCTTGGGGCGATCGATCTCGAATGTCGGCAGCAGATCACCAACGACGGCGAGAACCCGGTAGACGGCGAATGTCTCGGTGAACTCCGCTGTCGTCAGGTTAGAGATAGCAAGATAATACTCGTTCTCGGCATCCAGGAGATCGAGCAGGCTTCGTCTCCCAAGGTCGAACTGTTCGGCATAGGCGTTGCGCGTTGCCGCATTGGCCCGTTTCTGCGCGGCGAGTGCTTCCACTCTGGAGCGGGCCGTCATCAGCGCATTGAAAGACAGCCGAGCTTGTTCCTCGGCCTCATTTCGGGCTTTTCTGAGATTGTGGTTGGATTCGCTGACGCGGGCGAAAGCCTCGCGCTCGCGCGCTATGTCGCCGCCGCCACGAAAGAGATTGTAGCGCATCACCACCAATGCCTCGGCCTCGACATTACTGCCTACGATTCCGTCCACCTGCCGGTTGGCGGCCGTGCCCAATTCGAGATCGAAACGCGGATAATAGCCTGCCTTGGATGCATTGAGCTCGGCCTTGGCGACATCGATATCCGCTTTGGCAATACGCACGGTCGGGCTGTTGGTCGCTGCCTTGGCGGCGGCTGTTTCAGGACCCTCCGGCAGGGCGAAAATCGGCGTCGTCGAGGTTTCCAGACCGTCAGGCTTGCTGCCGGTGACGCGCACATAGCGGGCTTGGGCATCCCGCAGGTTGCCGATGGCCGTTGCCAGGACATTGCCGGCGGCAGCAAGCCGCGCTTCCGTTTGCCGAACATCGGCAATCGATCCGCCGCCTTGCTGCTCGCCCTGGCGAACGCGTCCCATGATGTTCTGATGAGCCAGGAGGTTGTCCCTTGCCTGGTCGACGAGGATTTGGTTGCGAAGGATATCGAGGTGGGCCTCGATAGCGTCCAGGGCAATGAATTCAGCTGCCTCATCAACCCTGTAAGCTGCCGAATCGGTTCTCGCCAGCTGACGTGCGACCTCGCTGTCCGTTGCGTAACCGTCGAACAGCATCTGCGTCAGGGTCAGCTGAGATTCCATCCGGAACAGGGTTGACGAGCCATTACCGTTAGCGGGACGCGTTGCTCTGCCGCGCGTCGAAAGGCTGTTGGTATATTCCGGCCCTGCCGCCGCCCTGACATCGATCGAGGGAAGGTAAAGCGCCCGCGCTTGCCTGAGTTCCTGGTCGACCGCCCGCCGATTGGCCTGAACAATGCCGACGTCCGGATTATAGGCGAGCGCCTTGAAGATGCTGTCTTCAAGGCTTGCCGCCAAAGCCGTTGGCGAGGAAAGCAAGACGCCGGTGATGGCGGCTGACATAGCGCAACTTTTAATAGAAAATTCAGCTGACCAGGTGAGCTGCATAAGCCTATCTCACGATGAACTAGGTTATCTGGAGAAACCTAAACACTATCCGCTAGTTGAATTGGTAAATAGATTTAATGATGAATAACGTCAATTGTTTGGCTGCAACAGTGAGGCTTTTTTGTTGTTCAAAGATCGTTTTCTATTTTTAGAAACAAGGTTAAGAAAATTTTATTCAATATTTTTATTTATATAAAAACCAAATTTGCATTGATCCTACCATCGTTTCTTGATCTTTTCTCTTGTCATCTGTTTCAAACTGCACCGTGTTGATATCGGGATTAACAAATTTGACGCATTCTTTAGCTAGAATGCCGGCTGGCAGGGAGATATCTATAGTTGATTGATCGGATGAGAAAGGTCTGGGCTAGGTCATGCCGGTAGGAGAGCCGGAAGAAGCTGACGTCATGGATATCGAAACCGATGACGAAAGCTTCATCGACGGATCGGTACGTGATGATCCCTGGACATTGCCGTCGTCCGCCGGCAGCAGTGATCCGCTCCTGGCCTGCCTCGCCGAGCTGACGGCATTTCTGGGAAACCCCCGTTCCAAGGAGGCCCTGACTGCCGGACTGCCACAAGGCAAGGGAAGTGGCCTGACACCGGCGCTCGCTGTTCGTGCTCTTGAGCGAGCCGGATTTTCAGCCGCGATCAGCCGCCGTGCGCTCGATGACATTCCCGCCCCTATCTTGCCTTGCGTTCTGCTCCTCGAAGGCCGGGACGCCTGTCTTCTGATCGAGCGCCGCTCAAACGGCAGGGTGGCGGTCATGCTGCCCGAGACCGGCCGTGGTGAGGTCGAACTCGATGCGTCGGACCTTGCCGCGCGCCAAACCGGTTACGCCCTTTTCGCCAAACCGGCCTTTCGCCCGGAACAACGAACCGCCTCATCCACATCCAGCCGCAGCCGATCCTGGTTTTGGGGAACCATTGCCGCCGCCTGGCCGATCTACGCCGAGGTGCTCCTGGCCGCCTTGCTGATCAATCTGTTCGCGCTTGCCAGCCCGCTTTTCGTCATGAACGTCTATGACCGCGTGGTGCCCAATCAGGCAATCGAGACCCTTTGGGCTCTTTCCCTGGGGGTCGTCACGGTCTTCTTCTTCGATTTTCTGCTGCGCACCTTGCGCGGCTATTTTGTCGATACCGCCGGCAAAGCCGCCGACATCAAGCTCGCTTCCGGGATTTTCGAACAGGTTCTGGGTATCAAAATGGCAGCAAGGCCGGGATCTGCGGGTGCCTTTGCCAATAATCTGCGAGAGTTCGAAACGCTTCGCGACTTCTTCGCATCCGCGACCCTCGTTGCCGTGATCGATCTGCCCTTCGTCCTGCTGTTCGTGGCAATCGTCTGGCTGATCGGCGGTCCCATAGCCATGATTCCCGCGATCGCCATCCCGACGGTCATCATCGCCGGGCTGCTCATTCAAGTCCCCCTGAAACGCGTGACCCAGCAGACTTTCAAGGAAGCAGCGCAAAAGCACGGTCTGCTGGTCGAAAGCATCAACGGACTTGAGACGATAAAATCGGTCGGCGCCGAAGGCCAGATCCAGGGCCGATGGGAGCAATTCGTCGGTGCCACCGCCCAGTCGACAACCAAGGCCAAGTTCTACGCCTCTCTCGGCGTCAATATCGCTGCGTTCGCTCAGAACCTGACCACTGTCGGCATCATCATCTTCGGCGTGCACCGCATCGGTGAAGGGCTTTTGACGGTCGGAGCTTTGGTCGCCTGTACCATCATTACCGGAAGAGCCATGGCGCCGCTCGCTCAGGTGGCCGGAATTTTGACCCGCTATCATCAGGCGCGCGCAGCCTATCGTGCACTTACCACCGTCATGGACATGCCGGTCGAGCGCCCCGCGAGCACGCGTTTTCTCCATCGCCCGGCCTTTGAAGGCCACATCGCCTTCAAGAATGTCAGCTTTGCCTATCCCGGCGAGAAGGTGCAGGCCCTGGACGACGTGTCCTTCCGGATCACCGCCGGCGAGCGGGTCGGCGTGATCGGCAGGGTCGGATCCGGCAAGACCACGATCGAAAAGCTGGTACTCGGCTTTTTCGAGCCAGATGACGGCTCGGTTCTGGTCGACGGCATTGATCTTCGCCAAATCGATCCGAGCGATCTTCGGCGCAATATCGGTGCGCTGCTCCAGGATGTGGTGCTGTTCGACGGCACGCTTCGAGACAACATCACGCTTGGCGTTGCCCATGTCGATGATGAGGCGGTGCTGGAAGCGGCCCGTCTTGCCGGCGTCGACAATTTCGCAAAGCGGAATCCCCTCGGCTTCGATGCCCATGTCGGCGAACGTGGCGGACAGCTCTCCGGAGGACAGCGGCAAGCGGTCGCCTTGGCCCGTGCCCTCGTGCAGAACCCGCCGATCCTGCTGCTCGACGAGCCGACCAGCGCCATGGACAACAGCGCCGAAAACCGCTTCAAGCAGCAGCTCAGCAGTGTCCTTGCGCAAAAGACGCTGCTTCTCGTGACCCATCGCACCTCGCTCCTGTCGGTGGTCGATCGTCTGATTGTGATGGATGGCGGCAGAATGGTGGCGGATGGCCCGAAGAACGAGGTTCTAAGCGCCCTTGCCTCCGGCCAGATCAGAGGGGCAGCATGAAAAAAGGCAAGCTGGTCCCGGCCGACGCGCCGTTCGTGCAGGGCGCCGACAGCGCCGGTTTACACTATCCCCGACGATTTGCTCATCTGCTGCTGGCAACCGTCGTCACCTTCGTCGTGCTGTTCTTCGCCTGGGCAAGCTGGGCGACTTTGGACGAGGTCACCCGCGGCGAGGGGCGCGTCATTCCGTCCAGCCAGGTCCAGGTCGTGCAAAATCTCGAAGGCGGCATCGTCGCTGAGCTGCTGGTCCGCGAAGGCCAAATCGTCGAGCCCGGCGACGTGCTCTTGCGGATCAACAACGTCAAGGCGGCCAGCGACTTGAAGGGGGCGAGAGAGCGGTATTTTGCGCTTCTGGGATCGATTGCCCGGCTCAAGGCCGAGATCAGCGAAACAGGCATCGAATTCCCCAATGAGGTGATGAACGAAGCCAGGCGCGTGGCCATCGACGAGACGGCGCTGTTCAATGCAAGACAGGACTCTTTGGAAGCAGAACTCGAAATCTTGAGGAACCAGGCAAACCAGCGGGACCAGGAGGTGGCCGAGCTGGAGAACAAGCTTGAGCAGCTGGCGCGCTCGGCCAAGCTTGCGGCCGAAGAGCTCGAAATTACCGAGCCGCTTGCAGCCAAGCGTGTGGTCTCCAAAGTGGACCTGCTGCGTTTGCAGCGCCAGGTCAATGATCTCAACGGCGACTTGGAGAGCACGCGCCTGTCACTCCCGCGTGTGAAGCTGGCGAGGCGCGAGGCCCATCGGCGGATCGAAGAGCGATTCTTGAGCTTTCGTGCCGAAGCTCAGCGGGAGTTGAACACCGTCCAGACCGAAGCTTCGGCCCTTGCCGAAGTCGTCGCAACCGACACCGATCGGGTTCTTCGCACCGATGTGCGCTCGCCCGTCCGCGGAACCGTCAAGCGGCTCCTGGTCAATACCGTCAGCGGTGTGGTCCAGCCAGGGCAGGATCTGGTGGAAATCGTGCCCTTGGAAGACACGCTCCTCGTCGAAGCACAGATCAGGCCCGCCGACATTGCGTTTCTCAGGCCGGATCAGGCCGCTGTCGTCAAGATCACGGCCTATGACTTCTCGATCTATGGCGGCCTGGATGCCGAAGTCGAGAACATCAGTGCCGACACCATCACCGATGAGCGCGGCGAGAGCTTCTTTCGGGTTCGTGTCCGCACCAAGGACAGCATGCTGCAGAAGGCCGGCCAGCCGCTGCCCATCATTCCGGGCATGACCACCCAGGTGGATGTCCTTACCGGGCAAAAGACCGTCCTGGACTATTTGCTGAAGCCGATTTTGCGGGTCCGGGATCAGGCACTTCGGGAACGCTGATCAGCGTTCGGCAGGACTGTCGACGAACGGCAGGCGAGAGGCCCAGGCCTCTGCCCCATGGACCGGATCGCGACCTTCAGGCAAAACGGTAGGGTAGCGGCGATATCGGACGGGGGTAGGACCCGCCGGATGGCTCGCTCCGACCTGGCCCCCGAAGCGAGAAGGCAATCATGGCGGTAGCAATTTTTCGATGACGGCCCCCGACAATCTCGATCCCGCCGATCCCAAAACCTTTCGGCATTGGCATCGCATTACCATTCGCAGCGCCGACGAGGATCCGCTCGGTCATGTGAACAACACGATTTACGCCGTCTGGATCGAGGTGGCCCGGGTCATGTTGATCAAGCCCTATCTTGAGGCCAGTCCCGACTGGATGAACACCGTTCTTGCCAGCATGAGCATCGATTTCTTGAGCGAGACCCAATTTCCGGGCGATGTCGATGTCGGCGCGCGTCTGGTGCATATCGGCAATCGCTCGCTCCGATCCGTCTACGGCGTGTTTCGTGACGGCGAATGTCTTGCCACCAGCCACTGCGTGAACGTCTATTTCGATATGCGGTCGAGACGCTCGACCGCCCCCACGGACGACATGCGCAAGATCATGGATCTGGACCTCGCTTAGTTTGCCTCAACCAGTATCCGCGAAAGAAAGAACGGGTATGAAACCTTCTCCCATCAAAAGCGAACCCAACAATAAGAGCTATGATGTCGTGATCATCGGCGGCGCGCTGATGGGCTCGTCCGCCGCCTGGTTTCTCTCCGACAATCCGGACTTCAAGGGCTCGGTCCTCGTCGTCGAAAAAGATCCTACCTATGAGTGGACGTCGACGGCGCGCACCAATAGTTGCATCCGTCAGCAATTCTCGAACGAGATCAATATCAGAATTTCCCAGTTCGGCGCAGCGTTCATCAAGAGTTTTCGAGACAGGCTGACCCCGACGTCCGGCGCGATTGAAGCCCTGGATATCCCGGATGTTCTCCTGCAGAGCTTCGGCTATCTCTATCTCGCCGGTAACGACACTTTCGGTGAGATTTTGAAGGATTGCCAGAAATTGCAGGCGTCTCTCGGTGCCGGCACCAGGATCATGACACCGGACGAGATCAAGGAAGCCTATCCGTTCTACAATCTGGACGACATCGTTCTGGGCAGCCACAACCTTAGGGACGAAGGCTATTTCGATGGGGCGACGATGTTCGACTGGTGGCGTCGCATGGCACGCCGGAATGGAGTCGAATATATCACCAACGAGGTGGTGTCGATTCAGCGGACATCCGACCGAGTCGACAGTGTGACGCTCGCTTCGGGCGAGGTGATCGCGGCCGGCATGATCGTCAACGCTTCCGGTCCGCGTGCGGCGGTTACCGCCAAGATGGCCGGTCTGGATATCCCGATCGAAGCCAGGCGGCGCTACACATTCGTGTTCGATGCGGAGACACCCCTGGATCGCCCCTTGCCGCTCACGATCGATCCGCTGGGCGTCCATATGCGCAGTGATGGGCAATATTATCTGTGCGGCTGCCCTCCGGATGACGATCCGGCCGTCGCTTTCGATGATTTCGATCTCGATCACGGGATCTGGGAAGAGAAGCTCTGGCCGACGATCGCCAACCGGGTGCCGGCGTTCGAGGCGGTAAAGGTGATCAACAGCTGGATCGGCCACTACGCCTACAACACCCTGGACCAGAACGCCGTCATCGGCCCTCATCCCGATGTGCAGAACTTCATCTTCATCAACGGCTTTTCCGGCCATGGGTTCCAGCAATCGCCGGCGATGGGGCGAGGCGTGTCGGAGCTCATCACCTATGGCGGGTTCCGGGAACTGGACCTGTCACCCCTAAGCTATGACCGCATTGCCAGGAACGAGCCCTTTCTGGAACGCGCCATCATCTGATATTTTCGAAGGACGACTATCATGAAAAAATTCGTGCTCACCGGCGCCGCCGGCCGGCTTGGCTCCTATCTTCGCGAGCCGCTTGCCAAGATGGCAGAGGCCCTCGTGTCGACGGACATTGCCGAGGATATCGGCAAGCTCTATCCCGGCGAAACCTTCAAGCCTGCCGATCTCGGCGATCTCGAGGCCATGATGTCGGTGATCGAAGGGGCCGATGTAGTGGTCCACTTCGGCGCCATCGGTGATGAGGCGCCCTTCGACGACATTCTCCATTCCAATATCATCGGTGCGTACAATGTCTGGGAAGCGGCCCGGCGCCAGGGGGTGAAGCGCATCGTCTATGCAAGCTCGATCCACGCGGTGGGCATGTATCCCAAGAACGAAAATATCGGCACGGACGTTCCCCACAGGCCGGACAGCTATTACGGACTTGCGAAGTGCTTCGCCGAGGACCTCGGCCGCCTCTATTTCGAAAAATCCGGTATCGAATCGGTGCATCTCCGCATCTATTCCTGCGCCTCGGTCAACAGCTCGCGCGGGCTCGGCGCCTGGCTCTCCTATGACGATCTCATTCAGCTGGTGACCAAATCGATCGACTCGCCGGTGACGGGGTTTGCCATCGCTTATGGCGTTTCCAACAACGACCGCTCGCCGATCGACAATTCAAGCGCACGCTTTCTCGGCTACCGGCCAAAGGACAATGCGGAGCAATATGCAGAGGAAGTTCTTGCCAACGAAGATCCGATCGACCCGCTGGACCCTCGCCATAACCGTCTGGGCGGACCTTTCGCGATCACCGAGCTTGGCCAGAGCGGCGTTGCCTTCCTGAACGTCGTTGACAAGAAGAAAACAACCTGAGCTTTTTGGGTTGCCGGGTCGTGCGCTGTCGTGACGTCCCTTATTTTTCCCTATTGTCAGGCAGAACGCAGAGCATCTCGTAGAGCAGGTTCGCCCCGATGAGCGCCGTGTTGCCGCTCGGATCATAAGGTGGTGAAACCTCGACAAGATCGCCGCCGACGAGGTTCAGCCCTTGGCAGCCGCGGATGATCTCCAGCGCCTGCCAGGTCGAGAGACCGCCGATTTCCACTGTTCCGGTACCGGGTGCGAAGGCGGGGTCGAGGCTGTCGATATCGTAGGTGAGATAGACCGGATGCTCACCGGTGCGGGCGCGCACCTCGTCCATAAGTGGAGCCAGAGATTTATGCCAGCAGTCCTCGGCCGGGACGACGGTGAAGCCCTGGCGGCGGGACCAGTCGAAATCCTCAGGCGAATAGCCTGTCCCGCGCAGGCCGATCTGGAACACCTTGTCGTTGGCAAGCAGGCCTTCCTCGACCGCACGGCGAAAGGGCGTGCCATGGGCGATCGCCTCGCCGAACATATGTTCGTTGATATCGGCATGGGCGTCGACATGCACCATGGCAACCGGGCCGTGCTTCTTGGCCATGGCCCGAAGAATCGGCAGGGTCAGTGTATGATCGCCACCAAGCGTCAGGGGGATGCAATCATCGGCAAGTATATGATCGAAAGCCTGTTCGATCAGTCCGACCGATTTCTTGAGATCGAAGGTGTTGATCGCAACGTCGCCGATATCCGCAACCTGCAGCCGATCGAAGGGGGCGGCCCCCGTCGCCATATTATAAGGGCGAAGCATGCAGGACTCGGCGCGGATCTGACGCGGCCCATGGCGGGTGCCGGCGCGGTTCGAGGTGCCGATATCCATGGGCACGCCGACGAAGCAGGCATCCAGCCCCTCGGCGGAAGCAGCACTCGGCAGGCGCATCATGGTCGCTGGCCCTGCAAAGCGAGGCATCTCGTTGCCGCCAAGCGGCTGGTTGAATTCTTTGGTCACGCGCTCGATTCCTTTTCATCCAGCCAGGCCCGGATGATCGCCTTGTGACGGGTGCCATCATAGCTGGGAAAATGCCCGCCATGGACAAGGCGAACCGGGAACTCCAGCAAGCGCCTCATACTGGCGAAATAATCTGCATGGGTGTTGTCGATCAACGGGCCATCATAGATGATATCGCCTGAGAACAAGATGCCGGTCTCGGCTTCCCAAAGGGCGATCCCGCCCGGCGAGTGGCCCGGCGTGTGCACGACCTCGAAATGGCGATTGCCGAGATCGATCACGTCGCCATCCTCGAGGATCCTGGTCGCAGGCGCCCGCTTCACGGCATATTCGGCGGATTGGTAGGGTACGGGCGGCAAGTTCGAAAAAATCTCGTCGGTGACATAGGGATCGGCCAGCGTGTTCTCACGGGTCGGGTTGGCGAGCAGGTCCGCTTCCGCTCGATGCACCAAACGCTCCTCGAACTCATGATGACAGCCAATATGGTCGAAATGGGTGTGGCTCGCGAGAGCAAGGCAGGGTTTTTCCGTAACCAGCGGTACCTGTTCGCGCAGGCTGACCACACCCATGCCGCTGTCCACCAGCAAGTCCCGCTCCCTGCCGCGCACATGCCAGATATTGCAGCGGTAGAATTCCAGGATGTGGGGCTCGCCGATATAGGTGACGTCGTCGCCGACCCGCTTGACCTCATACCAGTCCTCGGGCGTGATGTTTTTTTTCGCCGTCATGACCTCTCTCCCGACAGCACGACGATCGACGATGGGTCGAGCCTCAGCCTGACCTGCTCATCCGCCGCCACCGTCACGGCAGGGGGCAGATGCGCGATGATCTCCCGGCCCTCCAATCGATCCAGCCTGAGACGGCAGCGGTGATGGGTGCCGACGAAGGCGATGTCCTTGATGGTGCCGTTTCCAAGGTCGAGAACATCGGTGTGCCCATCCGCGCCGGCAGCGATCATCAGATGTTCCGGCCGGAAAAAGAGTTTGACCGGACTGCCATGATCGCCGATTCCGGCGATATTGTCCGGGAGCCGCCAAAGCCCGAAGGCCGTGTCCACCTGCCCCGCTTCCCGGCGCTGCCCGTCGATCGCATTCACCTCGCCCATGAAGGCCGCCGAGAAGGCGGTTCTCGGCTGCAGGTAGATCCGGCCCGGCGGGCCATGATCCTGAACGGCGCCCTGGTTCATGACGATGATCTCGTCGGCAACCGCCATCGCTTCCTCCTGATCATGGGTGACATGAACGAAGGTGGTGCCGACACGACGCTGGATCGCCTTCAGTTCGTCTTGCATCTGCCGGCGAAGCTTGACATCGAGAGCACCCAGCGGCTCGTCCAGCAAGAGGACATCGGGTTCGACCGCAAGCGCCCGCGCCAAGGCCACCCGCTGGCGCTGTCCGCCGGAGAGTTCATGGGGCAGGCGCAAAAACGCCTCGGCGAGGCCCACAAGCTCCAGGGTCTCCCTGGCTTTCTCATGCCGGGCTGCTCGTCGAAATCCCCGCATGCGCAGGCCGAAGGCGACATTGTCGCCGACGCTCATATGGGGAAAGAGAGCATAATCCTGAAACATGGTCGTGGTCGGGCGTTTCGCCGGCGCCAGGTCGGTCACATCCTCTCCGCCGATCATGACGCGCCCGCGGCTTGGCGTCAAAAATCCCCCAAGGATCGACAACAAGGTGGTTTTGCCGCAGCCGGACGGGCCCAGCAGTACGGCAAAGCGCCCCGCTCCAATGGCGATATCTACGCCATTGAGCGCCACGACGTCACCGAAGTGATGGGTAACCCCCTGAATAGCGAGATCCGCCGTCACGGCTTTTTTGCCCTTCGTAACAGAAAAACTTCGAGCAACAGAACGAGCGTAATCGAAATCAGGAAAACGATGGATCCGACCGCGTTGGTCTTGGGATTAAGGCCGGAGCGGAGCAGGCTCCAGATTTCGACGGGCAGAGTCACGTCGAAGCGCGACAGGAGAAAGGCAATGATGAACTCATCGAAAGAGAAGGTTACGGACAGGAGGTAACTTGCCAAAATGGCAGGCATCAGCATCGGTGCGGTGATCAGGATCATGACCTGCCACTGAGCAGCACCCAAGTCTCTTGCGGCCCGTTCGATCGTGACCTGGTGAGCGCCCATCTGGCTGTAGATGATGGCGAAGCATAGGGGCATGTTGATCACCGCATGACCAATGCCGACGGTGAGAAGCGATCGCGGCACGCCGAGCAAGTTGAACGTCATCAGCAGACCGAGGCCGATGATCAGATAGCTGACAGCCAGCGGTGCGGTGATCAATGCCCGCTGCATCCCGGACACGGGCAGGCGGTGACGGGCCAGGCCGTAGGCGGCAAGGAAGCCGAGGAGGCAGGCGAAAGCCGACGAGAGCAAAGCGACCAGAAGCGAGTTGGTCAGTGCCTCGATCAGCTTTCCGTCCGTCAGGACCTGCTCATACCAGGCCGTCGACGGGCCGTTGAACGGCGGTATCGGAAAGCGTCCGCCTTGAAAGGAGAACAGCACCAGAACGGCGACCGGCAAAAAGATGAAGCCGTAGATCAGCGCTGCATAGATCCCGCCTGCCCATGTCGAGACGTGCTTCATGGTCAGGCACGCCCCAGCTTCAGCCAGCGTGCCATAGCCAGATAGACCAGGGTCACCACGGCCATCAGGATGATGGCGAGGGCGGAAGCGGTGGGAAAGTCGGCGCGCCGTCCGATCTGCAGCATGATGATCTGCGGCAGCACCAGCTCGTTATTGCCTCCGAGAATCTGCGGCGTGATGTAATCGCCGATGCAGAGCACGAAGGTCAGAAACGCGCCGACCATCACACCCGGCAGGGTGAGCGGTAAGATGATATGGACGAAGGATCGAACAGGCCCGGCGCCCAGATCGGCTGCGGCGCGCGCATAGTTCGGCGAGAGCTGCTTCAGGTTGGCGTAGATGGTGAGCGTCTGGAGCATCACGAAGAAATGGACGAAGCCGATCACCGTCGCGGCTCGGGTCGAGGCAATCTCGAGTGGCTCGTCGATCAGTCCTGCGCCGAGAAGCCCCTGATTGACGATGCCGTTTTTGGCAAGCACCAGGAGCCAGGCGTAGGAGCGAACGACATAGGATGTCCAAAAGGGTAGAACGGCAAGGATGAGGGCGGCCCGCTGCCAGCGTTCCGGTACGCGTTCGGAGATGATCCAGGCCAGCGGATAGGCAAGCAGGATCGAGATGACCGTGACGAGAACGGTAATCTCAAGGGAATTGGCAAGCCCTTGCAGAAAATGCGACTTGGCGAAAAAGGAGGCGTAGTTATCCAGGTTCCAGGCGCGTACCAGCTCGGTGCCGGTTCTTCGCCAAAGGCTCATCACCACCATGAAGGCGAAGGGCAGCACGAAGAAAGCCATGGTCCAAAGGAGGGCGGGAAGGACGAAGCCGACCCCTCTCGCACGCTCCCCCGTCATCGTCTTCTCCACCCGTGCGCTGCCAGCACAGAGCTAACTTGGGCAGGTGCTGCCAGCACCACCTATTGCTGCAGGAACTCCGTCCAGACATCCTGCATGGCAGCATCCAGCTCGGCATCCGGAGCAGGGTAGAGCTGCGAGCGTGCGAGATAGCCGGCCTGATCGTCCCAGCGAAGGGCCTGCTTTTGCTGATCATTCAGATGCACAGCCGCCTGCTGGTTCGCGGGCATCGCCCAATAGCAGGATGAGGTTGCAAGACGGGCCTGGCCTTCCGGGCTCAGGATGTATTGGATGAACTTCAGCGCCAGATCCTGCTTTTCCGACGAGGCGAACACGCCGATCGACTGGGACCAGCGAACGCCTCCCTGTTCCGGCAGGACCCAATCGAGATCCGGCAGCTCTTCAGTAAGACCTGCCGTCACCCACTCGCCGCCGCCCACCAGGACATCGACTTCGCCGGTCGCAATCGCCGTCTGGCTGGAGACGACCTCGCCCACCTGTTTGGCGTGGGCTTTCATCTCGAACAGCTTCTCCCGGATGGCCGGCAGGTTTTCCGCATTGATGTCGCTTGTGTCGATGCCGAGGCCGATGGCGACCATGCCGATCACCGGCAGATAGTAGTCATAGATGGCGGTGCGGCCGCTATATTTGTCGCCCCAGATGACCGTCATGTCGGTCATATCGGCGGGATCGACGGTCGACTTGTTGTAGGAGATCGTGTTGTAGCCGAATTTCTCGGAAATGGCGTAGGTCTTGCCGTCGCGCGTATGGTTCTCTTCCATCACCAGTTCCGGGAAGAGATCTCCAGTCGGCAGTGCCTCTTCTGGAAGCGGGGCGAGAATGCCGGCATCGATCACGCGCGGCACATCCACGCCGTCGACCACGAAGACATCCCAATCACCCGGCTGAGATTGCTCGATGAGCGACAGCGCCGTTCCCGTTCCTTCATAATCCTTGAGATTGACCTTGACGTCGTTGGCTTCTTCGAACGGCTGTATCAGAGCGGGGTCGGTATGATCGCACCAGACCAGCGCGTTCAGCTCTTCAGCCGCTTCGGCCTCGGCTGGCGGCAGCGCAAACAGGCAGGCGGCGATCGCTGCCAGCGATGCCCGGGCACCCAGCATTTTGCCCTCATTGGTGACCACCATCGACGTCTCCCTTTAAGCCCGAGGCATGTTGTTCGCCCCATGATTCCCGCGAGTTTTTCTGTTCAACAAGTGACTCAAGTCTTTCAGCGGGTCAATTCATTTGGAGCTCGACGTATCATTGCGCATCGCACAAGCGTCGGGCGATGCTGCCTGCAAGCGAGGCGTTTTCCGCGGCCAGATGGCGGTTCAAGGTGACCGTCCTGCCATCGCTAGCTTCTGCCAAGAAACGCAGCATGAAAGGCGTCTGTGCAGGACCGCTGATGCCACCAGCCTCCGCGGAACGCTGGGCCGCAGCGACAAGTTGATCCACCTCGTTCCTCGCCAGCGCATAGGCCTTGGGCGGCGGTACGGCGACCACCATCCCACCGGGCATGCCGAGACCGGCATGATATCGAATGACCCGGGTCAGCTGATCCAGATCATCGACGCCGGGAATATCGATGTCGCTGTCGGCCGTATAAAAGGCGGGCAGCTTCCGGCAGCGATAGCCGATCACCGGCACCCCCAGGGTTTCCAGCTTTTCCATAGTGCGTTGCTGGTCCAGGATCGACTTCACGCCGCAGCAGACCACCACAACAGGGCTTCGCTGCAACTCATGGAGATCGGCCGAAATATCAAGCGTGGTCTCGCCTGCGAGATGCACGCCGCCAAGACCGCCGGTTGCCATCACCTTGATGCCGTGTTGCGCGGCAAGATAAATCGTGGATGCCACCGTCGTGGCGCCAAGCCCGCCGCTTGCCGCGACCAGCGGCAGATCGCGGGTCGAACATTTGGCAACATGGTCGGCAGCAGCCAAGGATTGCAGCTCGTCCGGTGCAAGGCCAACCCTCACCGCGCCGTCGATTACCGCCATGGTCGCAGGCAAGGCCCCCTCTGCGCGCACGCGGTTCTCCATCTCGATCGCAAGCTCGCCATTATCGGGTTTCGGAATACCATGGCAGATCAGGGTCGATTCGAGGGCGACCACAGGCCGGCCATGCCGCAATCCATCCACTAGATCTGACGTAAGTTTCATCATTTCCGGCGCTGCCTTTCATTTCGGTTCGGGCTATGCTTCGCATCGGAGCAGGCCGGTCATTCCTTGTCCCGGAATCTCTGCTCATGGTCCAACTTACGAAAGATTGACATCCCGATGCCACAGCCGATCGATCATCATACCGCGCTTGTCTATACCATGGTGCTGGTGTCGGCCGCCGAAGGTGTCATGGCAGACACCGAGCTGGAAACAATCGGACGGCTGGTTCGCTATCTCCCGATCTTTCGAGACTTCGATCACGACCGGCTGACCGAAGCCGGCGAGGACTGCACCTATCTTCTGCGGCAGGAAGACGGTCTGGATCAAGCCATTGATCTGATTGCCGAGGCGCTGCCGCAAAAGCTGCGCGAGACCGCCTATGCCCTCGCCTGCGACATTGCCGCGGCCGATGGCGACCTTGTCGAGGAAGAACTCAATCTTTTGCACATGCTGCGCTCCAGCTTGAATGTCGACAGCCTCGTCGCGACGGCGATCGAACGCGGCGCCTATGCCCGCCATGCCCGGTTGTAGCCTCCGAAAAGCGTTGATGAATATGGCAGACTACCGGCTTCGTCGGCCAACGACCGAGAGGCAATCGCATGCCCGCTGACAACGATGATGCCGGCCTCTACTCCATAGCGCAGATGCGCGAAGCCGAAGCCGTGGCGATCAGGCAGGGCATCGCCGGCATCGATCTCATGGAGAACGCAGGCGCTGCGGTCACATCTACCATTCTCGGCGATTTCCCACCGGTCGATACCGTGGTGCTGTGCGGCCCGGGTAATAATGGCGGCGACGGTTTAGTGGTGGCGCGGCTGCTTAAAGAGGCCGGCTGGCCGGTGCGGGTTGCCCTTCTCGGCGATCCCGAACACCTGAAAGGTGATGCAGCACTCGCTCGCAATCGCTGGACAGGGGAGTTCTGTCCGCTTGAGGCGCGTACGGCAACCGCTACCGGGCTAGTCGTTGATGCCTTGTTCGGCGCGGGCCTTGCAAGGCCGATCTCGGGCGAGCAGGCGGAAATCGTCGAAACGCTCAATCGCCGCGACAGTCCCGTCATCGCCGTCGACATGCCGAGCGGCGTCGACGGCGATACCGGTGCCGTTCGAGGCATCGCGGTCAAAGCGGATGCAACCGTCACGTTCCATCGCGCCAAACCAGGCCATCATCTGCTCCCTGGCCGGGAGTTCGTCGGCCGTCTGGTGGTCGCCGATATCGGTATTCCTTCGAGCGTCGATCGCGATTTGGAGATCGACACCTACGCCAATCTGCCGGCCTTCTGGTCGGCGAGCTTTCCGAGGCGGTGCGCCAATAGCCATAAATACAGTCATGGACATGCTCTCGTTCTCGGCGGCGGCATGACGTCCTCCGGTGCGGCAAGATTGAGTGCTCGGGCTGCTCTTCGTGCCGGTGCCGGCCTTGTCACGGTTCTCTCTCCTGCTTCGGCTCTGCTTGTCTACGCAGCGACGCTGACGTCGATCATGGTCGATCCGTTCAAGGACGAGGCGGATTTTGCAGAAGCTCTGGCGGATCCGAGGCAAAATGCCATCCTGCTGGGACCGGGAGCCGGGGTCGGAGAACGTCTCCGCTCGATGGTGACTGCTGGTCTTGGCGCCGAAAAGGCATGTATTCTGGATGCCGACGCTCTGACCAGCTTCGCCGAACATCGGAAAGCCCTCATCGATGCGATCGCGCGAAGTCGTGGCTGCCTTCTCACTCCCCATGAGGGCGAATTCTCACGCCTCTTCGACATTGGCGGCGACAAGCTTACGCGTGCACGCGCCGCCGCTTCAGAAAGCGGTGCGGTCGTCCTGCTGAAAGGGGCGGATACCGTCGTCGCTAGCCCTGACGGGCGTGCTTCGATCCTCACCAATGCGCCCCCTTCGCTCGCGACGGCAGGATCGGGGGATGTTCTGGCGGGTATCGCGCTCGGACTGATCGCCCAAGACATGCCGATTTTCGAAGCCGGTTCTGCTGCGGCCTGGCTCCATGCCGAAGCTGCCAAAGCCTTTGGCATCGGTTTGATAGCCGAGGATCTTCCGGAGATGCTGCCGGATGTTCTTCGAAAGCTGCTAGCGTAATCGGACCGATCAGCAAGCGTGGCAAAAAATCAGGCTGGTGGCTCGCTGTCGGTGACATCCGGTGCTTCGACTTCCGGCTTGCTGCGGCTGCGCTGACAGCGGCCGATCGACCCCTCGGCGCAAATAGTCACACCATCGATCCAGGTGGCGCCATCGAAGATGGTCTGCAGCATGTCCGTGCCGTTCAAACGCGCATCGGTCAAATCGGCCCCTGAGAGATTGGCGCGAAACAGGCGTGCTTGGGTCAAATCGGCACTTTTGAGCGACGCGCCGGCCAGGTCTGCCTTGGTGAAATCCGCCTTGACCAGATTGGCGCCGTCCAGAACCACCCCCTTCATGACGGCGGAAAGAAACTTTGCCCGTCTGGCATCCGCATCCGTTAAATTGGCGTCCGAAAGATCGGCGCGCTTGAAGGATGAATCCCGAATGGTCGCGCCGGACAAGTCCAGGCCCGCAAGTTCCTGACGATCGAAGACGCACCGCCGCCAATAGGCGTCAGGACCCGGCACATCGGTGCAAGCCGCCCATGCCGAAGGAATCAAGGCCAAAACCCAAAAGGCAACCAGAAAGCCAAACGATCGCGATGAAGACGTCATATTCCAGTCATACGCCAACCGGCCGGCGGGTTAAAGACCGACGATGCTTTGCCTGAAGTTTCATTTGATCGTGAGGGGCGCCAGGAAGGCTCAGCCACCGAGAAACAGGCGACCGACGTCGGGATTAGCCAGGAGGTCATCGCCCTTGCCGGCGATCGCCAGCTCGCCGGAAACCAGGACATAGCCGATATCGGCAAATTCCAGACCTTTCTTGGCGTTTTGCTCGACCATGAGAATGGTCTTCCCCTCATTGTGCTGAAGATCGTCAAGGATCTCGAATACCATGTCGATGAAACGCGGCTCCAATCCGATCGATGGTTCGTCCACCAGCAGGACTTCCGGATTCATCACCAGGGCACGCGAAATCTCGAGCAACCGCCGTTCGCCGCCCGAGAGCACCTTCGCCTGATGACGACGGCGCTCCGCCAAGCGCGGATATTTGTCGAAAACACGCTCGGCCGCCTGCTTCGCTTCGGCTGGCTGATCCATCAGATAGCCGCCCATCCACAGATTTTCCTCCACCGTCATGCCAGGAAACACCGATTTGTCCTGAAGGATGTAGGCGATTCCGGCCTCTTTCAGTTTTTCGCTTGAACTCAACGAGGCTACATCGCGCTGGCCATCCTCTCCGGTAATCAGAATTTTTCCGGAAAAGACCGAGCAAAAGCCGAAGATTGCGTGGAGGATCGTGGATTTTCCGGCGCCGTTCGGCCCGATGAGGCACAAAGATTGGCCCTTGCCGACAGCGAGATTGAGACCGTGCAGGATCTCCATCTTGCCATAGCCGGCGCGAAGGTCCTGCAATTGGAGAAAAGGCTCGCCTTCCACCAAACTTTTGATCTGCTCTACCGATACCGTCTCGGCAATAGCTTTGGCTTCGCGATTGACGTCATCCACCGAGATGATGGTGTCGACGTCACCACCGTGATAGCCGGCCGCCTTCTTTCGTGCAGATTCTTTTGTCAAGGCCGTGCTCCCAGCACCACCATCAGTGGGCACCCAGATAGGCGTCGATGACGCGCTGGTCGTTTTGAATCTCACTCGGCGGGCCGGACGCCAGCAGTTCGCCATGGGCGAGGCAATGGACCTTGTCCGCCATGTTCATGATCACCCGCATATTATGTTCGATGACGAAAAGCGTGATGCCGAAGTCGGTATTGGCGCGCTTCAAGCGATCGATCAGACCGTTGATGAGGGTCGGGTTGATGCCGGCAGTGGGCTCGTCCAAAAGCAGGATCTCCGGCTCGTTCATGAGAGCCATGGCGAACTCCAGAAGCTTTTGCTGGCCGAAAGACAGGTCGCCCGAGCGCAGAAATCGCTTCTTGAAAAGGCCGACGAATTCCAGGAGGTGTTCGGCTCGTTCCGTATCTTCGCTTGTCTGGCGACCGAACATATCCGCCCAGCCCATGCGCCGGTGGGGCACGGAGATCAGCATGTTGTCGACACAGTTCATCTGGGCATAGACGCGGGTCTGCTGGAAGGTACGCACAAGGCCGAGCCTGGCTATGTCCTGGACCCGGTAGTCCTTAATCTCCTCGCCCTTGAACTTGATCGAGCCCTCGTCAATCGGATGATACCCGACGATCGAATTGAACAGCGTGGTCTTGCCCGAACCATTTGGGCCTATCAGGCCGGTGATCTCGCCTTCGGCGACGTCGATCGAGATGTCGTGATTGGCAACCACGCCGCCGAATGACTTGGATACATTCCTGACGGTAATCATGGGGCGGCTTGTGCCGGCGTTGACTTGGCATTGGCGTCTTCCTCGACGACCAGGCCAAAAAAACTGGGCCATTTTTCCATGGCCCAGCCGAGGATACCCTGCTGGAAGAAGATGACGTTGACGATGATAAGCGCTCCCAGGGTCACCCACTGCCAGCCGAGGAGATAGGTCCAGGTGACCTCCTTGATGATATGAAAGAGGACCGCACCGAGCACGGGGCCCCAAAGCGTGCCCTTGCCGCCAAGCAGCGCCATCAGCACCATGAAGATGCCGAAGGTAACCGTCGGGAAGGCTACTTCAAGTGGCTCGACGAAGCCGGTCATGTTGCCGAAGATGCCGCCCGCAATCCCTAGGAAAAATGCGGAAATTGACCAGGCTACGGTTTTGTAGCGCTTGGTATGAATGCCCATTCCCTCGGCTTTTTCCTCATCATCGCGAATGGCGTTGATCGCAAGACCGAAGCGTGTGCTGTAGAGCCAGCGAAGGAAGATGAAGGTGACGACCGCGAGGCCGAAATTCAGGATGTAGTAGAAATAGGAGCGGGCCCCGACCCCGCCCGGATAGACCGGAAGCGACAGGCCACCGCCGCCGCCGACATAGTCCCAGGCACCCACCAGTTCTCCGGCGGCGATTGCAATGCCAAGGGTGCCAATCGCGAAATAGGGACCACGCAGGCCGAACACGACCCAGCCGAGCGCGACGGCGGAGAGCATCGCGAAAACTGCGGCTGCAACCAGGCCGACAGTGATGCCGGTGAAATACTGAAAGCTGGTGAAGTCGACCTTCACCGCGCCGAAATGCGCCGTGTATTCGGCAACATCAAAGAAAAGCCCGATTTGGACGATCGAGCAGACATACATGCCGGCACCAAAAAAGAAGATATTGCCGAGCGAATTATAGCCCATCTGGCCGCCCATGAGGTCCCAGGTGAGTGCAAAGACCACCATGAGAAAGAGAACAGCTGTCTGGAACGTGTAGGCAGGTGCGATGAAGGGAACAAGAAGCCCGATCACCACAATGGCGACGAAGATGCTGATATCAGCTGCCGAATAGGTTGCTGCTCTCGACATTACTGCACCACCTGGCGGCTTCGCCCCATCTGGATCTGGCGCCAGATCAGAACACCGATCAAGAGCCCTACCACGATCGCCTGCTGGAATTCGGCACCAAGGATGAAGCCGCCGAACTGTTCGGCCATGCCGAGGCCAAAGCCAGAGAGGATAACGGCCGGCAGATTGCCGAGGCCGGCTGCCGTGACAATGACGAAGGATCGGATCGAGTGGGTGATGCCGAAGAAGGGCTGGATGACCCAGATCATCGAAACCAGCGCGCCCGCGACCCCGCAAATGGCAGCATTGAGGGAAAAGGTGAAGGCGTAGACGCGGTCGGTGTCAATGCCCATGACCTTGGCGGCGCGAGGATCCTGGGCCGTTGCCCGGATTGCCTGTCCGATACGGCTGGTCTTCATGAACATGACCAAGCCGATGGCGAGGCCAAGACAGAGGATAAGCGAAATAATGCGAATTTGGGTGACTGTGACCTGATTATCGAAAAGGAACAATGTGTCGAAGCCGGCGTTTGCGGTTTGGGTTTCGGGGCCGAACATCAGGTTGAGGGCCTGCTGCAGCACGATCGCCAGCCCGAACGTGGCCAAAAGCGAGGTGAACAGATCTTTATCGACCACTCTGCTGATCACCACCTGATAGACCAGCCAGCCGAAGCCGAACATGACCACGGCCGCCACCGGCAGGCCGAATAGCGGGTGGATGCCCTTTGTGCCAAGCCACCAGGCGATGTAGCCACCCATGATCACAAAGTCGCCTTGAGCAAGGTTCTTCAGGTTCATCACGCCCCAGACCAGGGCAAGGCCATAGGCGGCAAGGGCAAAGATGGCACCGATGAAGATACCATCGAACAGAAGCTGAAGGTTCAGCGTCGGCGCCAGGTAGAGGAGAGAGAAATTATCGAGCATGGGCGCGTTACCACCTCCCAATTGCCGGTTGCCGAACCCTACTGCGTCTTGGTTAACGGAAGGTTAGCGGAGCGTCATGTCGGCGGCACAGCGGAACCGTGCCGCCCTTTTGACATGCTAGATCAATCGGCAAACGAGAGGTTGGCCTTGGTCGCGGCCCATTTCGAGGGCGCCACGACGTTATAGGCGCCGTCCTGGATCTGGCGGAGCACCATGGGCTTGGCGATATTGTTGCCCTCCGGTGCGAATTTGATGCCGCCATAGAAGGTTTCGAGCTCGATATTGGCGATGGCGTCGCGAACAGCGTCCTGGTCGAAGGAGTTGGCCTGTTCGAACGCTTCCTTCCATACAATCACAGCCGCAGAGGCCTGCGCCGCCTGATAGGGCACGCCGGCATCATAGCCCTCGAAAGTCGTCTTGAAGAGCTCGTCATATTCGGCGGCGCTGCCGAAATACTTGCCGCTATAGCTCAACGTCTCAGCCCACTGCGTCGGGCAGAAGAAGTCGTTCACGGAATCGCCGAACTTCTCGGTGACTTTGGCAGCCTCGCAATGGGTCATGGCGACCATCGGCACGTCGATATTCATCTCGCCGATCTGCCGGGCGGCGGTCGCCGCCCCCTTGGAATGGCCGGAGATGACGAGGAGGTCCGGCTTCAAGGCGCGGACTTTGGTCAGCGTCGCCGACATGTCGGAGAGATCACGCGGCAGCTTGTCGTCGATGACAACCTCCATGCCGAAGCTTTCCGCATCGGCAACCACGCCGGCGCGAACGTCCAGCGAGAAGGGATCGTTCTCGAACGCCATGGCGACCTTCAGATCAGACGCTTTCTTGCCGTCAGCTTCGGCCTGCTCCGCCGCAAGAGCGATGGCACTTGCAAGATACTGCTCGGAGGTGGAGAGCACGGCGAAGAGATATTTGTAGCCCTGGGTGAAGAGCGAGCGGGACGCCCCTTCCGCCTCGACCATCGGCACGCCATATTGCTCGGTCACCGGCGCAATCGCCTTGGTCAGGCCGGAGCTGTATGGCCCGAGCATGAACTGGACGCCGTCCTGACTGATCAGGCGTTCGGCGAGCTGCGCGCCGCGGGCGGGGGTCGATTCATCGTCATAGTAGGTCACCGCAAGCTGGTAGCTCTTGCCGTCGACGGTGACGCCGCCCATCTCGTTGATTTTCTTGATCGCAAGGTCATACCCGTTTTGGGCATGGATCCCGTTGGTGGAATATTTGCCGGTCAGCGAGATGGCCGATCCGAGGGTAATCGTATCCCCCTCGACCTTGGCGTCAGCAGGCTTTGCCAGGACGGCGAAAGCTGCAATGGCCAAAGCGACGGCACTCGTTTGCAAGCTCCAAGACATCGTCAAGTCTCCCAGACATTCAGACACTTCATTGAGCATGACGATAGCATGATTGCCCTCCACGCCAAGGGCTTCTCGCCTCCCAATGCGATCATCGGGTACTTTGTAACAGCATATCTTGGCAAAATTCGGCTCTGGACCGGAAGTTGAGCGGCTTTGTCCGATGCGAGCCCAGCCATGTGGCATAATAGGGTACTGGAGGTGTTCTCGAGGCAAGTGTCAGGCAGGGCCGGCATCTTGTCATCGGGGCATTGAAGAAATCCGGATGCTGAACGGAAAGGGCGCGTCATGAACGAAGCGATCGAACAATGGCAGGTAACGAAGAAAACGGTTGCTTCGGAGGCGGGCATGGTTGCCGCGCAGCATCATCTGGCCGCCAGGGCAGGGGCTTCGATGCTGACGGCAGAGGGCAACGCCATCGATGCGGCGGTTGCGGCAGCTCTGGCCCTAGGTGCTGTCGAGCCCTGGATGTGCGGCCTTGGCGGCAGCGGGTATATGGTGATCTGGCTGGCCCGTGAGAAGCGGGCCTTTGCGATCGATTTTCAGGGCACGCTGCCCGAGAGCATCGAGACAGCGGATTACCCGCTCGATGCCGATGTGCCCGGCAGCATCATGGGTTTTCCTGGCGTCGTCGGCCGGCAGAATGAGGTCGGCTATCGCTCGATCACCGTGCCCGGCGCGGTCAGGGGACTTTCCCATGCTCTGGAGCGCTTCGGCAGCCTTGGCCTCGATACGGTGCTGGAACCAGCCATTCGGCTTGCCGAGCGCGGATTGCCCTGTGACTGGTTCACGACGCTCCAAGTAGCTCTTGCCATGGCTGATCTAAGCCGCGATACCGCCGCAAGAGCGGTCTATCTGCCCCATGATGCACCGCCAGAGCCCGAGCAATTTCTGTCCCTTGGCCAGCTTTCGACAACGTTGAAAGCAATTGCCGAGGATGGTCCCGAGACGTTCTACCGAGGGCCTATCGGTGAAAAAATTGCCGCCGATCTCAAGGCAGGGGGAAGCCGCATCGATCTGGACGACCTCGATGCCTATCAGGCATTGGCGTTTGAAGCGCCGGCAGGGCGGCACCGGGATGCGGTTCTGCATACCGCCGGCCCGACAAGCGGCGGTCCACGCTTGATCGAAGCTCTCGGGTATGTCGAAGAGAACCTTGACCCTGCGCCCGGCCTAGGTCCCGCCAGTTGGAAGATTTACGCCGACGGCCTCGATAAAGCTTGGCGCAGCCACAAGCAAAGGCTGGGCCGGGCGACGGAAATTGGCGGATGCACCAGCCATCTCTCGGCGGTCGACGCCGAGGGCAACATGGCAGCCCTGACCTACACGCTGCTCAACCGTTTCGGAAGCTGTGTCGTGCTGCCGAGCACCGGCATTCTCATGAACAATGCGGTCAGCTACTTCGATCCGCGCCCAGGCTTTCCGACGACGATGGCCGGCAGGAAGAGAATCAACGCCAGCAATATGTGCCCGGTCATCGCGACCGTCGATAACGAGGCCATGTTTTCGATCGGTGCCTCCGGGGCGAACCACATCATGCCCGCAGTCACCCAGATTGCCGCCTTGATGCTGGATTTCGGCCTGTCGATCGAGCAGGCGATCAGCCATCCGCGCCTCGATGCTTCGGATCGCGGATCCGTCCGGGTCGATCCAAGGCTGGGCGAAGAGATCGTGCAGGCCCTGAGCGAACATTTCGAACTCGAGATCGCCCAACGCCTGGTCTTTCCAAAGCTTTACGCCTGCCCCTCGGGTGTCAGCCGCGATCCGGCAACAGGCCTATGTCACGGCATCAATGACCCGTCGCAGCCCATCGGCGGGGCGGCAGCGCCGGCACCTTTCGAGCTGACGATGGAGCAAGCGCCCAGGGCGCCACGCGCTTGAGGTTTCCTGAAGGAGAACAGCCGGCGCTGCCGCCCCGCCTCCCAACCACCCGGTAGCGTATCGGGATAATATCGGGTGGCTGGAAGGGGGAGAGACCGGCGCCGCAACTCAAAAAAAGCTAAGAGGCCAGCTTTGCCTCCAGAAATTTCCGAAGGTCGCCTTCCTCGACCTCAGCGCCATGGAACGCCTGGCCGATACCGTTCACTAGTACGAACCGGGGAATGCCGGCTTCAACCTTCTTATCCGCAGACATCGCCTTGATCATCGCCTCCGTGGTGATGTCCGTCTGCA
Source organism: Geminicoccaceae bacterium (assembly GCA_965204405.1). Classification (GTDB taxonomy): domain Bacteria; phylum Pseudomonadota; class Alphaproteobacteria; order Geminicoccales; family Geminicoccaceae; genus JANQPX01. Next base: position 121,294 of record CBDBEN010000003.1, on the reverse strand, counting down.
GCGTACCGACATGGGTCCGAAGATCCACGGCGTCCAAATGGTGCTTTACCCGATCCATATCGGCCTTTGGACAATGTCCCCGCTGATGGGAGAGCTCGAAGGCCAGTGTCATGCCGATCGCAACGGCCTCGCCATGAAGCAACTCACCGCCATAGCCGGTGATCGCCTCGAGCGCGTGGCCGAAGGTGTGGCCGAGATTAAGCAGGGCACGCCTGCCGCTTTCCCGCTCATCGTCGGCCACGACACTCGCCTTGGCCTCGCAGCTCGTGAATACGGCTTGGCGCCTGGCCTCGACATCGCCCCTGATAAGATCGTTCCCATGTTTCTCGAGCCAGTCAAAAAAATCGGGACGGTCGATCAAGCCGTATTTGACGATCTCGGCATAGCCGGCTTTGAGCTCTCGGGGGGGAAGACTGTTCAGCGTGCCGATATCGGCCAGCACCAGGCGCGGCTGGTGGAAGCTGCCGATCAGGTTCTTGCCGTGGCGGCTATTGATGCCGGTCTTGCCGCCGACGGAGCTGTCGACCTGGGCGAGCAGCGTGGTGGGGATCTGGATGTAGTCGAGCCCACGCAGGAGCGTGGCGGCGGCAAAACCGGCAAGATCGCCGATCACGCCGCCGCCGAGCGCGATCACCGTGGTGCCGCGTTCAATGCCGAGGCCGAGAGAGCGATCCAGCAGATCACCAAACTGATCCATGCTCTTGGTTTGCTCGCCCGGCGGCAGGGTGAAGACGTGATGCTCGATCTCCGCATCGCCGAGGCTGGCCTTGAGCGCGTCGAGATGGCCGCTTCGCACAATATGCTCGTCGGTCACCACGATCGCCCTGGGCTGCCTGATGACCTCCGCGATCAGCTCGCCGCTTTCAGCCAAAAGCCCTTCGCCTATGAGAATGTCGTAACGGCGATCACCGAGTTCGACGGTAAGGCTCTCATGGCCGGGCGCGCCGCCCATCCCGGTCATTTTCCAGCCTCTTTGCCGATGAGCGTCTCCAAGGCCTGCAAGGCCCGGGCAACAACATCGCCAAGCGAGCCGGCGCCGCTGTCGACCATGAGATCGGCTTCTTCATAGGTCGGACGCCGGACCTCCAGCAGCCTGCTTAAGATGTCCCTGGGATCGCCATCCCTGAGGAGCGGCCGGTCGTCACGGCGACCGGTGCGCTTGACCAGGATCTCGACATCGGCATCGAGCCAGACGGAAAATGCCTTCTCGCGAATCAGCCGCCGGCTCTCCGCCGCAACGAACGAGCCGCCCCCTAGCGCGAGAACCTGACGAGCCTGTTCTCCCAGCAGCCGGGCGATCACCTGCCGTTCACTTTGACGAAACGCCTCCTCGCCGATCTCCGCAAAAATATTGGCGATCGTCGTGCCGGCGGCATCTTCGATCGCCCAGTCCGCATCCTGAAACGGCCAATCCAGGGCTTTGGCCAGACGACGTCCGACGGATGTCTTGCCGGAGCCCATCATGCCGACCAGCACGATCGGACGATCGAGCCGGGTGCCGAGATTGTCTCCGGTTGCATTGGGATCGTCTGCCGATTTTCCTTGCAAGTTGAAAATGCCTACCTTGTTGGGACCAGACGTTGAAACACACTCACGCTCCCGATATAAGACTGCGATATGCCCTTGAGGCAAGTCTTCTGCCTGATTGCCTTCGATGCGTCGTGCCGAAAGAGACCTCAAGGGATATCTCGTTGATCGTCCTGGGTATCTTCATGGCTAAGCTGATTGGCTTTCTTTTCCTGTTGATTGTCGCATCGATTGCCGGCGGCGCCGGCTATCTGGCGTTTTGGGATGTGCCCCCGCCGACCATCAAGGTCGAGCGGACGTTACCTGATGACCAATTTCCGCGCTGACGCTGGCGATCGGGCCTGAAGGGCCTTATGGTCCTGGTGATGTCTGATGTCGAGAGCGAAAATTTCCTGGAAATGATGGCGGTCGAACGGGGTGCCAGCCAGCACACCATCGATGCTTATCGCCGTGATCTGGACGACTACCAGATCTTTCTGAAGCGCCGACGGAAAAAGGTCATCGACGTCGGGCGTGATCACATCAGCGCCTACCTGAACTCGCTGGCCGGGGCCGGTTTCGCCGCCTCGACTCAAGCGCGAAAACTCTCGGCTCTTCGTCAATATCATCGTTTCCTCTTTTCCGAGGGCTACCGGCCCGACGATCCGACACAGACGATCGACAGCCCGCGCCAGCAGCGGCCACTGCCCAAGCTTCTGGAAGCCCATGAGGTGGTCGCGTTGATCGAGGCGGCTCGGGCCCGTCCCGAGGCCGAGGGCATCAGGCTCACGCTTTGCCTGGAACTGCTTTATGCCACGGGCATGCGCGTCTCCGAGCTTCTGGCCCTTCCGCTTTCGGCGATCGCGCCGGACCGGCAATCGCTGATCGTCTTCGGCAAAGGCTCCAAGGAGCGCATGGTGCCGATTGGCCGGGCAGCGCGCGACGCGCTGGAGGTTTATCTGGCTGTACGCAGCAAATTTCTGCAGAAGCGCACCAGGGGCAACCGTTTCCTGTTTCCTTCGCGCTCCAAGGAAGGGCATCTCACCCGCCAGAGGCTGACCCAGCTCTTGAAGGAGGTAGCGCCCGAAGCCGGCATCGATCCTGCCCGGATCTCACCCCATGTGCTGCGCCACGCTTTTGCCAGTCATTTGCTCGAAGGTGGCGCTGATTTGCGCGCTGTTCAGATGATGCTGGGCCACGCGGATATTGCGACCACCGAGATCTACACCCATGTGCAGGGGGAGAGATTGGCGGAAGCGGTGCGAACCCATCATCCTCTGGGAAGACGTGAGGAAGACAAACAGCGGGAATAGCAGGGGCGAGAGCATGCAAAACGTCCAAGACCGGCGACCGTTGGTCACATGGCAAGCACCTGCGTCTGCATGTCATCTCATAGCACCAGTGTCGGCATACCCCGCCCACCGTGGGTGGTGAAATGTGTGACGGCGCCTTATGAGAGCTATAGCGATCGAAACGGCCACCAATCCTGTCAGCATCGCAGCGGCCATGTTGAGGGATGAGGAGAAGATGATTGAGTTTCCATCTCGTTGAACAATGCACCCCGCGCCTTCAGCGTTCCGAGCTTGCCGTGCCCGGAAGCTCGCCGAAACTTTTCGAGAAGGCAGCCGCCTCCGACGCGGATGTTATCTTCCTGGACCTGGAAGACGCCGTAGCGCCCGATCAAAAGGAACAGGCCAGGAAAAACGTGATCCAGGCGATCGGCGACATCGATTGGGGCAACAAGACCCTGACCGTCAGAATCAACGGTCTCGACACCCACTACATGTATCGGGATGTGGTCGACATCATCGAGCAGGGCTCGGACCGCCTCGACATGATCATGATCCCCAAGGTGGGCACGGCGGCCGACGTCTATGCGGTCGATATGCTGGTGACCCAGTGCGAAGATGCGACGGGCCGCACCAAGCGGCTGGGTTTCTCCCACATCATCGAAACCGCGCTCGGCATGGCTAATGTCGATGAGATCTCGGCGGCCAGCAAGCGCAACGAAGCGCTGCATTTCGGTGTCGCCGACTATGCCGCCTCGACCAAGGCGCGCACCACCAATATCGGCGGCGCCAATCCCGACTACGCGGTGCTCACCGGCGATGCGGAATCCACGGAACGAGCCACCCATTGGGGCGATATGTGGCACTATGCTATCGCGCGCATGGTGGTCTCGGCGCGTGCCCATGGCCTTCGGCCGATCGACGGGCCATTTGGCGATTTCAGCGATGCGGACGGCTACCGGGCTGCCGCCAAGCGTGCAGCGATCCTTGGATGCGAAGGCAAATGGGCCATTCATCCGAGCCAGATTGCGCTCGCCAATGAAGTGATGAGCCCGCCTGCCGAAGAGGTGACCAAGGCAAGACGCGTCCTCGAAGCGATGGACGAAGCGCGGAAAGCCGGCAAAGGGGCTGTCAGCCTCGATGGCCGGCTGATCGACATCGCCTCGATCCGTCAGGCCGAAGCGCTGGTTGCCAAAGCGGATCAGATTGCGGCAGGTTCCTAAGTCGAGAGCTGCTCGGATTTGCCCACCCGACGCTGGATCCTTCCAGGCGTCGGGTGGGCAGCAGCACTCTTGGCAACGTCAAGAAAAGAAGGGGGCGTGATCCCTGCTTGAATTCGAAAAACCGATCAGCGAGCTAGAGGGCAAGGTCAAGGAACTCCATCACCTTGCCCATGGCAGCGATCTTGATCTCGCCGATGAGATCTCGAGGCTCGAGGAGCGTGCCGACAAGCTTCTCCGTCAGACCTATGCCAAGCTGACGCCCTGGCAAAAGACCCAGGTCGCAAGACACCCCGAGCGGCCCCATTTCGGCGACTACATCAAGGGTCTGTTCGAAGACTTTACGCCGCTCGCCGGCGACCGCACCTTCGGCGACGATCAGGCGATCCAAGGAGGGCTCGCCCGTTTTCGCGGCCGCTCGGTGGTGGTAATCGGCCATGAAAAAGGCACCGATACCGAGGGCCGGGTCCGCCATAATTTCGGCATGGCCAACCCCGAGGGCTATCGCAAAGCGATCCGGCTGATGCAGCTGGCGGAGCGTTTCAGGCTGCCGGTGATCACCCTGATCGACACGCCGGGCGCCTATCCGGGCGTGGGGGCCGAAGAACGCGGTCAGGCGGAAGCGATCGCGCGCGCCATCGAGGCATGCCTGCAGCTCACCGTGCCGCTGATCGGCGTGGTGATCGGTGAAGGCGGCTCCGGCGGGGCGATCGCACTCGCAACGGCGGATCACGTGCTGATGCTGGAACACGCGGTCTATTCGGTGATCTCACCTGAGGGCTGTGCGGCCATTTTGTGGCGGAACGGCGAAGAAGCGCCGGCGGCAGCCGAGGCTATGCGGCTCACGTCAAAGGATCTTGAAGAGTTCGGTGTGGTCGACGACATCATCGAGGAACCGGTCGGCGGCGCCCATCGCTCACCCGGGCAGGCTGTTCTTCGCGTCGGTGATGCGATCGAACAAGCCCTGGCACCGCTCCTGGCCTTGAACGGCCCCGAAATCCGCCACCAGCGCCGGCAGAAGTTCTTGGAGATGGGCAGGGACGAAGCCATTTAGTCGACTTTTCCCGAAACGCCCACCGCCCTCACGGCAGTACAAAGGCTTGAACGTCTTCGAAATCGATATTGTAGCTGAAGCAGGCGACATGAAACTTTTGGTTTCTGCCACATTGCTTTCTCCGCTCAATTCCCCCAAGCTCAACACGGAACGACCGGCTTAAGGAGAGGCCTTGCTTTCGCCAACGATGTGTCCTCGCCACGATATCGCTCTGACAATGATGTAAAATCAGCGCGATGGATTGCCGTCTTCCTCACCCGCCTTCAACCTGTTGGCTTCTGGAAAAAAATAACCGATGACCGAGCGTCTTCTCAGTGCTGCTGACGCGGTACCCGATGCGCGCGCCTGGATCAGCATCCTTGCGCCCTACCGTGAGCCCAACGGCAAGCGGAGCGTCCTCGAAATTGTGATCACCTTGATCCCGTTTATTGCCCTTTGGGCACTCGCCTGGGCGACCTTGAGCATCAGCTATTGGCTGAGCCTCGCCTTCGTCGTGCTTGCCGGCGGCTTTCTGGTCAGGCTCTTTGCCATCCAGCATGATTGCGGCCACGGCACGCTTTTCCGCAAACGCCAGTTGAATGACTGGATCGGGCGTGTCCTCGGCGTACTTACGCTGACACCCTACGATGCCTGGCGTCGCGATCACGCTATTCACCATGCGGGCTCCGGTAATCTGGAAAAACGCGGGGTCGGGGATATCAGCACGCTGACCGTTCGCGAATATCGGGCTCTTTCCGCATGGGGACGGCTTGGCTATTGGGTCTACCGGCATCCTCTCTCGCTCTTTGTCGTCGGACCAGCCTATCAATTCCTCTTGAGGCACCGTCTGCCGCTCGGAAAAATCTTTGCCCGCAACGCACCCTGGATCAGCACCATGCTGACCAACCTGGCGATCGTCCTCCTCTTCGGCACCCTCATCTGGCTGATCGGCCTGATTCCGTTTCTGATCGTGCATATGCCGATCATGCTGATCGCCGCCTCGGTCGGTGTCTGGCTTTTCTACGTGCAGCATCAGTTCGAGGACACGACCTGGGACGAAGCTTCCGACTGGAACCTGCATGACGCAGCCCTGCATGGCAGCTCCCATTACGACCTGCCCGCCGTGCTGCGCTGGATCACCGCCAATATCGGCGTGCATCACGTGCATCATCTCTGCAGCCGTATTCCCTATTACCGACTGCCGCAGGTGCTTCGTGATCATCCCATACTCGCTTCTCAGGGCAGGCTTACCCTGCTTGAGAGCTTCGGGACCATCCGTCTGGCACTTTGGGACGAAGACCAAGGCCGCCTGGTTTCATTCCGCGAGGCACGAGCTCTTGCCGCCTGACACAGTTGTGAAACCGGCACCGGTGCCCGCTCTCCTTCCCAGCTGCCCGATCTGAGCGTGGCTCCAAGGTGGCTGGGAGGTGGAACGGCCTGGTACTGAATGGCAATCTTCAGTGCTTCACCTTCAGCGCCGCCAAGGTCTCCGGCACCAGCAGATCACCGGCCCGGCAGACATTCCAAAAAGCGTAGTCCACATGGTGGATAATGGTATTTTCGAGGGAGCGCACCACCAGTTCACCCTCGCCGCTATGGGCAGCGGCACAGTGGGCGACCTCTTCGGGAAGGCCGACTGTCAGACAAATATGGACGCCATAGGCGGGATGGCGAATGGCAGGGAGGCCCGATCCGTAGGGACTAGCTTCCCACCGCTTCCGGTTTTCGGGGTCGAACTCGAAAGGCTTGCCGACATCGTGGCAAAGAGCACCGGCGATCAGGATGTCGCGGTTCACCTTCAAGTCCGGCATCAGCGCACAAAAATTTTCGGCCATGATCATCGCGAGCTGGGTAACGCCGCGGATATGATCGCTCTGCTTGCCCTTCTTCAACCGATTGACGCCGGGATTGGCGGCAGGCTCTATCTCGTCGATCGAGTTGAAGCTGCTATGGGCAAGACAAAGCGCCCAGGCTTCGACGACCTTACGCCGAAGATCGGCATCCCCGATGCTCTCAACCTCCGGAAGTTCCCTTCGCACGGTGGCTCTTAGTTCGTCCGTGACCTCGCGTTGCTGCGGCATGGTTTTTCCTCCCCATCGAGTGCGCCGGTGTTGTTTTGCAAGATTAGACGACCGGTCACGGTTTCAAGACCAGAGCGTTTTTCGATCTTATGAAGTCATCTCCAGCCCTCTCCCCCTTAGGACCACCCGCAGGATCCCGACCATATCGCGTGGTTGGGAGGGGGAGAGGGCTGGTACCGCGCAAACCTCAATCGGAAACGCTCCAGGCCTCATCAGCCGAAGGCGATCAGCACTTCATCCGCCGCGACCGTCGCCCCGGCTTCGACCTTGACTGCCTCGACCACGCCATCCTGCTCGGCGCGCAGCACGTTCTCCATCTTCATGGCCTCGAGCACCGCCAGTTCCTGCCCGGCTTTTACTTCCTCGCCCGGCGAAACCGCGATGCTGACGATCAGCCCCGGCATCGGCGACATCAGCCATTTCGAGAGATCGGGTTTCTCCTTCTTCGGCATGCGCGTGGCAAAGTCGGCAGCCTGCCTGGTCCGCACCAGTGTTTCGATCTCGACACCGCCATGGGTGAGGCGATAGCCTTCGATCATCGGATCGACCTGAACCACTACGTCACGGCTGTTGATGCGCGCCTTGGCGAGCGGCCAACCCGGCTGCCAATCGAGTTCGATATCGGCACGCTTGCCGTCGATTTCGACATGCAGCCCCTGCTCGTCGCTCACAACCTGCACGGCCACATCCTCATCGCCCAGGCTGACCACCCAATCACCGGGAACCCTGGGCTTCCAGCCGGAGAGCTGGCCTGAAATCCTAGCTGCCCGCTCGGCCTCGACGAGGCTGAGCGAGGCAGCAAGTGCCGCGAGGCCCGACTTGATGCTCGCCGACAAGGGCACACCTTCGAAGCGTTCGCCGAATTCGGCGGCAATAAAGTCGGTGGAAAGGCGGCCTTCGCGGAAACGCCTGTGGTGAAGAAGGGCCGACAGAAACGCCATATTGTGCTTCGGGCCGCGCACATAATAGCCGTCGAGCGCTGCCGACAGGCGATCGATCGCTGCCACGCGATCCGTGCCGAAGGTGCAGAGCTTGGCGAGCATCGGGTCATAGAACATGGTGACCTCGCTGCCCTCGACCACGCCGGAATCGACTCGCACGCCTTCGCCAGTCGGCTCGAGATAGCGCTGCAGACGGCCGATCGACGGCAAAAAGCCACGGCTCGGATCTTCGGCGTAGATGCGGGCCTCCATCGCCCAGCCGGTGAGGCGCACATCCTCCTGCTTCAAAGCGAGAGGCTCACCCGCCGCAACCTTGATCATTTCCTCGACCAGATCCACGCCGGTCACCAGTTCGGTCACGGGATGCTCGACCTGGAGGCGGGTATTCATTTCGAGAAAATAGAAATTCCTGTCCTGATCGACGATGAACTCAACGGTGCCGGCGGAATGGTAACCAACCGCCCTGGCAAGAGCCACGGATTGCTCCCCCATCGCTCGGCGCGTCTCTTCATCGAGAAACGGGCTGGGTGCTTCCTCGATCACCTTCTGATGACGCCGCTGAATCGAGCATTCGCGTTCGCCGAGATAGATGATATTGCCCTGCCGGTCGCCCAGGACCTGGATCTCGATATGGCGCGGTTCCTGGATGAATTTTTCGATCAGAACCCGATCGTCGCCAAAGGATGAGCGGGCCTCGCTGCGGGAGCGCTCCAGCCCCTCCTTGACATCCCCCTCATCGAAGGCGACGCGCATGCCCTTGCCGCCGCCGCCGGCCGCCGCCTTGATCATCACCGGATAGCCGATCTCACCGGCGATGCGTGTGGCATCTGCCGCATCGTCTACGGGATCAGGGTGGCCGGGCACGGTGCTGACGCCGGCCTCGATCGCCAGGCGCTTGCTCTCGATCTTGTCTCCCATGGCCCCGATAGCCGCTACCGGCGGGCCGATAAACGCAATCCCGGCAGCATCCAGCGCCTCGGCAAAGGCAGCATTCTCGGAAAGAAACCCATAGCCCGGATGCACCGCCTCGGCCCCTACCGCCTTGCAGGCTTCGACGATTTTATCGATGCAGAGATAGCTCTCGGCAGCAGGCGGCGGTCCGACAAACACCGCCTCATCGGCCATCCGCACATGCAGCGCATCCGCATCCGCTTCGGAATAGACGGCCACCGAGCCAATCCCAAGTTTCCGGCAACTACGGATCACCCGACAGGCGATCTCTCCACGATTGGCGATCAGGATTTTCTTGAACATAAGGACCTGCAAGTTTCTCGTGAGCGTGTTGGTCGTACACGAATGATGGCTATTCGGAGCATGGTCGGTTTATCGCTGTACTTCAATGGAATAGGGTAACCAATCCTGTGGGATTCATCTATTCACCCAACAGCTTGCTCAATGACTGACTAATACGGATCCGCCAGGCTTCTTTGCTGCGCCTTGACTTATCAACGGGAGCTTCCTGCATTTTTTGGGCTAGGACGAGATCAAGATAGAAAAAGCAGGCAGCAAAAGTCTGAAGGATCTCCCTCGTCACCTCAACGTCAAACCCGCCATTCTTATTGTCGACGCAGAGGAACCCTAAAACACTATCGCCAACCTTGGCGAAGGGCGGTTTCATTAGCGCAATCGCCGTCGCGTTATAATGCCTCTGCCAATATTTGTTCGGGTTTCGATAGTTGTCTCCCAACGCCGCTAGATCGTTGCAGCACCAAAAGGTATCACCAACATCGCCGTCAAAAAGCTCTTTGAAGGGTGAATGCTCGCGGTGATCGCTGGGTAAGTACATGCGGTCAGCAAAACGTCTCATGGAAAAGGAATCGCTGTCTCGAAACTTTGCTCGAATCAGCCCGTCTTCATTGAACATCTTCAAACAGGCGCCGCATTCCTCTCCAGTGACGAGTTCCAAAATCTCAGCCAGCTTGTCCAGTAAAAAGATGATCTTGCCATGAATTGTCTCTCGCTGGATTTTGTTTTCCTCGAGCGATCCGGAATCCAATTTGATGATCAAATCAAAGAATGTTTCGAAGGCTAATCTTTTCTTCTGATAGATCTTTACGTGAACTTCCTCTCGATCTTTCGTATTTTGATCGAACTTTGCCGGTGGTACATCGCTCAGACCGGCATGCTGCGGTTCGCTTGCCTCGATGGGCTGACTGAGCGTTACTTCATCAGAATAGTCATCAGCGGAGCGATTCTTGCTCGCTCTTACGATTTCCTCTGCCAGTTTGATGATAGCATCAAGGCTTTCGGCGCTCTGCAAGGGTTGCAGGATCAGATCTCGCCAATCACGGTACTGCCGCTGATGAAGATGTCGAATAAGCTCATCGTTGCTGGCCCTGCCGTCGTCTTCCAGCGTATCAATGTTCCGCACATAGAGGGGTAGAATGAGATCCTTGCGCCCGAGCGAGGCCTCAAGCTCGAGGAACGTCTCAAGCTCCGCCCGGCAGGCAGGGCTCGCGAAATAGCTGGGTGTGAGCACAGGTATGAGGAATCGTGCGCCCAGAAGCCCCTCTATCAGCCGATCTTGCCAGTTCTCACCAAACTCTATGGCGTCCCTATCAAGGAAAATCTCGAACGGCGTGCCGCTCACATAGTGCAGTGCTCGCTGCAGCCGCTCATGCAAGGCGCAAATGGCGCCATCGAGGAATTCATCGTCACTGTGAGCGTAGCTCCAAAATGCCTGAGGTGATGTCGAGGAAGACTCCGACGGCATGAAAAACCCTTTAGCTAACTCAAAAATTTCCGAAAAGGCGAGCCAACATACTTCTTGAAACGCTTTTTCAGCAACAATTAAGCGAAATTCAATTCAGGATTTGCAAGAATTATCAAAGCGGAATGTTCCCATGTTTCTTCCACGGGTTTTCCAGTTTCTTGTTACGCAGTCGCCGCAGGGCCATGCAGATCCTCGGCCTGGTTTCGTCAGGCATGATGACGTCGTCGATGAAGCCTCGGCCGGCAGCAACGAAGGGATTGGCGAACCGTTCTTGGTATTCGTCGGTTCTTGCCCGGATCTTTTCAGGATCGCTGATGTCGGCGCGGAAAATAATCTCGACCGCACCCTTGGAGCCCATTACCGCGATCTCGGCGGTCGGCCAGGCATAGTTGACGTCGCCGCGCAGATGCTTGGAGCTCATGACGTCATACGCACCACCGTAAGCCTTTCTCGTGATCAGCGTGACCTTGGGCACGGTTGCTTCAGCGAAGGCGTAGAGCAGCTTTGCGCCATGCTTGATGATGCCGCCATATTCCTGTGCGGTACCGGGGAGAAAGCCTGGCACGTCCACCAGCGTCAGGATCGGAATGTTGAAGCAGTCGCAAAAGCGGACGAAGCGGGCAGCCTTTCTCGAACTGTCGATGTCGAGGCAGCCGGCAAGCACCATCGGCTGGTTGGCAACGATCCCGATCGTGGTACCGTCCAAACGGGCAAAGCCGATCAGGATGTTCTTGGCGTGATCCGGTGCCAGCTCAAAGAAATCCCCTTCATCCACGATCTTGCGGATCAGTTCTTTCATGTCATAGGGCTTGTTCGGGTTCGGCGGGACCAAATTATTCAGCGATTCCTCCTTGCGCCCGGACGGGTCTGCAGTCGGGCGGGCGGGAGGTTTTTCACGATTGCTGGCAGGGATGAAATCGATGAATCGGCGCAGCTGATGCATCGCCTGGATGTCGTTGTCGAAGGCAAGATCGGCCACGCCGGACTTTTGGGTATGGGTCGACGCCCCGCCCAGCTCTTCCTGGGTGACCGTTTCCTGGGTCACGGTTTTCACCACATCCGGGCCAGTGACGAACATGTAGGAGCTGTCCCTCACCATGAAAATGTAATCGGTCATGGCTGGTGAATAGACGGCACCGCCGGCGCAGGGGCCGGTGATCACGCTGATCTGCGGCACGACGCCCGAGGCCATGACATTTCGCTGAAAGACATCCGCATAGCCGGCGAGGCTGGCGACGCCCTCCTGAATGCGGGCACCGCCGCTATCGTTCAGACCGATGACCGGCGCACCCACCTGGATCGCCTGGTCCATGACCTTGCAGATCTTTTCGGCATGGGCCTCGGAGAGCGATCCACCGAAGACCGTGAAATCCTGACTGAAGACGTAGACAAGTCGTCCATTGATGGTACCGGCCCCGGTGACCACACCATCACCGGGAATGCGCTGTTCCGCCATGCCGAAATCGCTGCAGCGATGCTCGACGAACATGTCGATTTCCTCGAACGAGCCGGGGTCGACCAAGAGATCGATCCGTTCCCGGGCCGAAAGCTTGCCGCGGGCATGCTGGGCTGCAATCCGCCGCTCGCCGCCACCTGCACGCGCCGCCTCGCGCCTGGAATCCAGTTCGTCAAGGATGTTCTGCATTTACTTGCTCCCAAAGGCCAGTCTTCGCAAAGCGACTGCCGGTTCGCCCACTTTGTCGGGGAACGAAGACCTGGCTCCGCCTTCTCAAGGCCTGGAGCTACCGGCAAAACCGATGCCGTTCATCCGACAAGAAGGTGATCCAAGCGATCTTCCATCAGCGATGCTGCTGATAGGCCCATCACAAAGTTCGACCTAGTTCAAGCATCACCCGCGCCAGACATTCCCTTTTACACAGGCCTAGCGTTTTTGATTGAATGCCGTTGGAAACATCATTTCAACCCTGACACGACGCCGCACTTGCCGTGTCGCGTGCTATTCCGGCATGTCTCCGCAGACCGAGCCCTAGAACAGTACAATCATATTGAAGAGCGGGTCCGTTAGAGCCAGCACATCAGGCTAACCGGGAGCATTCCACCAATACAGTTCCAGAAAAAATCGCTCAGATGTGTAATGGCAATCCATGAGTTGCCAATGCTGCCTCTTTGATCGCCTCTTCCAAAGTCGGATGAGCATGACAGGTTCTAGCCAGATCCTCGGATGAAGCACCGAACTCAATGGCAAGAGCTGCTTCTGCGATCATCGTCCCTGCTTCTTCGCCAATGATATGGACGCCCAGCAAACGGTCCGTTTCCGCATCTGCGAGGATCTTGACGAAGCCATCCGTATTTCCGGTAGCCCGTGCGCGGGAATTCGCGGAGAAAGGAAATTTTCCAGCCTTGAAAGGAATTCCCGCTTGTTTGAGTTCTTCCTCGGTTTTGCCAACCGCAGCAACTTCCGGGCCAGTGTAGACGACTGCCGGTACAGCATCATGATTGAGTTGAGGTTTTTGGCCTGCCAGACGCTCCGCTAAAAAGACCCCTTCGTCCTCGGCCTTGTGAGCCAACATCGGTCCACTGACCACATCGCCTATTGCGTAGATGCCTTCCACATTGGTGGCGAGGTTTTTGTCGACTTCGATACGCCCATAGTTATCGGTGGTAAGGCCAACAGTCTCCAGGCCAAGATTCTCTGTATAGGGACGTCGCCCGATGGCAACCAGAACCACATCCGCTTTCATGGATTCAGGTTCACCACCTTCAGCAGGTTCTGTGGTAATCACCAACCGTTCCGCACTGCTGTCCACGCCGGTCACTTTGGTTCCAAGCATGAATCCCAAGCCTTGGCGCGACAGCAGCCTTTGAAACTGCTTGGCCACCTCAAAATCCATACCAGGCGTAATGCGGTCCAGGTATTCAACAACGGTAACTTTAGAGCCTAGTCGGCGCCAGACAGTGCCAAGCTCAAGGCCAATGTAGCCGGCACCGACAATCACCAGGTGACCGGGAACAGTATCCAGCTCAAGGGCTCCCGTCGAAGAAACAATACGCTTCTCGTCGATCTCTACGCCTGGAAGTGGGACAATATCTGAACCAGTAGCGATAATAATGTTCTTCGTCTTTAGGATTCGCTTGCCACCTTCATTCAAATTGACGCCAACTTGCCCTTTGCCGACAAGATGACCTGTGCCTTTTATCGATGTAACCTTATTTTTTCGAAGTAAAAATTCAATGCCTTGAGTCAGCTCTTTGACGACTTTGCTCTTATGCTCTTGCATTGCTTTAAGATCGAGATCGACGGCCCCCAACGTGATCCCATGTGCACTCATACCATTCAAAGCTTCGGCATAAAGTTCTGAAGAATGCAAAAGCGCTTTGGAGGGAATGCAGCCGACATTGAGACATGTGCCGCCAAGAGTATCCCTTTTCTCGACGCAAGCGGTCTTCAGGCCAAGCTGCGCCGCACGGATTGCAGCAATGTACCCGCCGGGCCCGCTACCGATAACCACAACGTCGAATTCATCTTCACCCATTCAACATACTGCCTTCTTACACGTCTCGCCCCAAGGGAGCTGTTGTCTTCAAAAAGGACCAACGTCTTCAAAACCTATATTGCAACGAACTACCTAGACATCGAGCAATAGGCGTTCCGGATCCTCGATGCATTCCTTGAGTTTTACCAGGAACGTTACGGCCTCTCGCCCGTCGACAATTCTGTGATCATAACTTAGTGCAAGATACATCATCGGCCGTATGACGATCTCACCTCCGACCGCCATGGGCCGTTCCTGTATTTTATGCATGCCGAGGATGCCCACCTGAGGGGGGTTCAAGATCGGGGAACTCATGAGGGAGCCATAGACACCCCCGTTTGAGATCGTAAAGGTTCCCCCTACCAGGTCCTCCATGGCTAGCTTGCCGTCACGAGCCTTGAGGCCAAGCTCATTGATGGACTTTTCCAGATCTGCAATGCTCAGGTGATCCGCATTACGCAGAACTGGCACGACGAGACCGCTTGGTGTTCCGACGGCCACACCAATGTCGTAATGATGCTTGTAAACGATTTCGTCCCCATCGATCTCCGCATTGAGTGCCGGAATTTCGCGAAGAGCACTGATGGTCGCTTTGACGAAAAAGGACATGAAGCCAAGTTTCACGTCATGCTTCGCGACAAACGCATCGCGATAGCGCGCGCGTAACGCCATGACCTGGCTCATGTCTGCTTCATTGTAAGTGGTCAGTATGGCCGCAGTGTCCTGCGCTTCTTTGAGGCGCTCGGCGATCCGTCGACGCAAACGCGTCATCTTGACTCGTTCTTCCCGGACTGCAGTTCCGTCAGTTCGGTTTGACGAATGATCAGCGACAGGGGGAGAAGGTGTTTCCGTGCCGTTTGTGGCGGCTTGCTTCGTGTCATGGGCCTTCTGAGGCCCAGACATTGCTGGTGGCGATGCTTCGGGAGCAGCACCCCGGTCCTTCGGCACGGGGTGCTCTTTACCGCTTTGCTCAATGGCAGCGAGGATATCGCCTTTTGTAATATTTCCTTTGGGGCCGCTTGGCGAAATTTTACTGAGGTCGAGCCCATGTTCCTCAGCGAGCTTTCTTACCGCCGGCGAGGTTAGCGACTGGCTAGGTTGGTCATCAGCGACCGGGCCTGGGCCACCGGAATTTCCCTTAACAACCGGAGCTTCGCTAGCGCTGCTGGCTGCTTTGCCAGCTTCATCGATAGCTCCCAGTAAAGCTCCAACTTCGACTTCACCGCCTTGTTCAACCAGAATTTCAGCCAGTGTGCCGCTAGCTGGCGCGTTGTATTCGAGCGTCACCTTGTCGGTTTCAAGCTCGACAAGGGGCTCGTCAGCCGTAACAGCCTCACCAATCTTCTTGAACCATCTGGCTACTGTTGCCTCGGTAACCGATTCGCCAAGGCTTGGAACTCGAATTTCGACACTCATCTCTTTCCTCAACCAAGAATAGCCTGTATCCGCTTGCAAGCTTTCTCTAAAGGGTCAATGCTTCATCAATCAGTTTCTTTTGCTCGCGCAAATGCTGCTCGTGAGAACCTGTTGCAGGTGATGGCGCAGCCTTTCTTCCAGCAAAGACCGGCCGCGATTGATCGAATCCAAGCTCCCTGAAGACCGTTTCCAACCGTGGAGCGACGAAACTCCAAGCGCCCATGTTACGTGGCTCTTCCTGGCACCAGATAAGTGATATCGAGTTCTTGTAGCGAAGAAGCTCTTCAGCAAGCACTTCGTCCGGGAAAGGAGCCAACTGCTCCAGGCGTATCAAGGCGACACGATCATCCAGCCCCTTTTCTTTCCTTGCGTCTTGAAGATCATAGAAAATCTTGCCTGAGCAAAGGATCGCGCGTTCGACAGTCTGATCTTTCTCCGACGGCGCAGTTTCGTACATGACACGATGGAAACTGCTACCGGAAACCATCTCGGAAAATGATGAAACGCAGCGCTTGTGCCGGAGAAGGGATTTCGGCGTCATCACGATAAGCGGTTTGCGAAAATCGCGCTTAAGCTGGCGTCTCAAACCATGGAAATAGGAAGCAGGAGTCGATGGATAAAGAACCTGAAGATTGTCATCTGCATAGAGCTGCAAAAAGCGCTCTAGCCGAGCTGAACTGTGCTCCGGACCCTGCCCCTCATAGCCATGCGGCAACAAGCAGACCAGGCCCGACATGCGCAGCCATTTTGCTTCGCCGGCCGCAATGAATTGATCGAAATAAACCTGTGCGCCATTGCAGAAATCACCGAATTGAGCCTCCCAAAGCACAAGAGAATTGGGGTCGGCCAGCGTATAGCCATACTCAAATCCGAGAACGCCTTCTTCGGAAAGAAAACTATCGACAACCTCGAAATTGGCCTGGTCTTCATTTATCCGGGTTAACGGTATGTATCTTTCTTCCGTTTCTTGATCATACAGAACGGCGTGACGTTGGGAGAATGTCCCCCGACCGCAATCCTGCCCGCTCAATCGGACCGGATGGCCTTCAACCAGCAGGCTGCCGAAAGCCAAATGTTCAGCGGTGGCCCAATCGATATTTTCCCCCGACTCGATCGTCTTTCTTCTCTGACCGATGATACGGTCAAGCTTGCGATGAATGTGGTGCGTTTCGGGAATCGCCGTCATCGTTAGGCCAATGTCCCGAAGAACCTCTTTAGAGACCGCGGTGGTCCCGCGCTCATATTCCGAAGGAGCTCGACTCAGCCCCTTCCAAGCACCTTCCAGCCAGTCAGCGCTATTCATCTTATAGCCAGCGGCGGCTTCAAAGGCAGCGTTCAGTTGGTCCTGGAACTTCTTGTATGTCGCCTCTACGTCATCAGCATCAATAACACTTTCTTCAACGAGTCGCTGTCCGTAGACTTGCCGCGCTGTCGGATGCTGCGCAATACGCCGATACATCAAAGGTTGCGTAAAGCTGGGCTCATCGGCTTCATTATGTCCGTGGCGCCGATAACACCAGAGATCGATTACAACATCTTTTTGAAACTTCTGTCGAAATTCCGAAGCGAGAAGCGCGACATGGACCACAGCCTCGGGATCATCACCATTGACGTGGAAAATTGGGGCCTGAACGGTGCGTGCGACATCGGAAGGGTAGGGCGACGATCGCGCATAGGCGGGACTGGTAGTAAAGCCGATCTGATTGTTGACGATCAGATGAATGGTGCCGCCTGTCTTGTACCCTCTAAGCTCCGACATCTCGAAGCCTTCATGGATGACGCCCTGCCCGGCAAAAGCCGCATCGCCATGGAGCAGCAAGCCCATGGTCTTGGACCGTTCGGCATCCCCTTTTTGAGTTTGCTTTGCCCGAACCTTGCCAAATACAACCGGATTGACCGCCTCCAGGTGGGATGGATTAGCGGTTAAGCTCAAATGAACCTTTCTGCCACCGGGAAGCTCGCGGTCGTTGGACGTGCCGAGATGATATTTGACATCACCGGAACCCAGTACGTCGTCAACCACGGTACCGCCCTGGAACTCCGAAAAAATCGCGGTATAGGGCTTGCCCATGACGTTGGCCAGGACGTTGAGTCGCCCTCTATGCGGCATGCCGATAACGATTTCCTCAACTCCAAGCTCCACCGATTTACGGATGATCGCTTCCAGAGCGGGAACCGTGCTTTCTCCGCCATCAAGACCAAAGCGCTTGGTGCCGGGAAACTTAACGTGGAGAAACCGCTCAAAGCCTTCCGCAGCCGTAAGCGACTGAAGCAGCCGCACCTTGCCTTCCGCTGTAGGCTTCAGAAGGTTGTGCGAGCCTTCCATGACGGCTTGTATCCAGGCTTTTTGATCCTGCTCCTGGATATGCATGAATTCGACGCCGATTTTGGCGCTATAGGTTTGGCGAAGAATGTCAACGATCTCGCGAAGAGTCGCTTTTTCCAGTCCCAGGACATTGTCGAGATAGAATTCCCGGTCCAGATCCTCTTCACCAAAACCGTAGTTGGCTGGATCCAGTTCAGGATGAGCATGATTACGGCTTAGTTTCAGCGGATCTAAGTCGGCAAGCAGGTGTCCCCTCACCCGATAGGCCCGGATCAGCATCACCACGCGAAGATGATCCAAAATCAGGCGTTTGCTGCTCTCACCATCGACGTTGCTCGCGCCAACCGACGGCAAGGCATCAAATCCTGCTGTCTGCGGGCGCTTCTCCAACGCTTTCCTGCTTTGACGAAAGAGTTGCCGTGTTTCAGGCCCCAACTCGTCAAAATACTGCCGCCAGCTTTCGTCGACGTCATCGGGCTCATCGAGATAACGGCCGTAGAGGTCCTCAATGAATCCGCCATTTCCTCCATAGAGGAAGGCATTTCTTTCTAACTCAATTCTCGTGGCCATTCTTTATGATCTACATCAACTGTTGGGGAGCACAACCGCCTGTCCTGCCTCGATCACCTTACTTTGAACCAGTTTGGTTAATTTTCTATTTATGCTCCCATAGCTTCCAGCATGGTCGCACCTATGGTCGCTGGGCTGTCGGCTACATGAATGCCGGCATCGCGCATGGCCGCAATCTTCTCTTCGGCCCCACCCTTACCTCCAGCGATGATGGCGCCGGCATGCCCCATCCGCCTGCCGGGAGGTGCGGTTCGGCCGGCAATGAAACCGACAACCGGCTTCTTCGTTCCGGAACGTTTGAGAAACTCTGCCCCTTCTTCCTCGGCCGTGCCGCCAATTTCGCCGATCATGACGATGCCTTCCGTTTCCGGGTCGTCAACGAACAGCTGAAGGCAATCGATAAAGTTAGTGCCGTTGACCGGGTCGCCACCGATGCCGATACAGGTGCTTTGGCCGAGGTCAGCAGCTGACGTCTGAGCAACCGCTTCATAGGTCAAGGTTCCCGAACGGGAAACGATACCGATCTTGCCGGGTGTATGGATATGCCCTGGCATAATGCCGATCTTGCAGCCATTGGGCGTAATAACGCCAGGGCAATTGGGGCCGACGAGTCTCGATTTCGAGCCGTCAAGCGCCCGTTTAACACGAACCATATCGATGACCGGAATGCCTTCGGTGATGCAGACCACCAGGCCAACCTCGGCATCCACTGCCTCGAGGATGGCATCGGCAGCGAAGGCAGCGGGCACATAGATGACGGAGGCATCCGCTTCGGTGGCTTCCACCGCATCGGCGACGGTATTGAATACCGGTAGTCCGAGATGCGTCGTTCCCCCCTTTCCCGGGGTAACACCGCCGACCATCTTAGTCCCGTAGGCGATAGCCTGTTCGGAGTGAAAGGTTCCCTGGGCTCCGGTAAAGCCCTGACAGATCACCTTGGTTTCGCTGTTGATCAGTACTGACATCAGGCCGCCTTTTTGACTGCGTTGACGACCTTCTCCGCAGCATCCGCAAGGTCGCTGGCTGCGGTAATGGCGAGGCCGGATTCATTCAAGATCTGCTTGCCGAGCGCGACGTTGGTGCCTTCAAGACGAACAACCAGCGGCACGCCGACATTGACTTCCCGTGCTGCCGCCACCACGCCTTCCGCGATCACATCGCAGCGCATGATCCCCCCGAAGATGTTGACCAGCACACCTTCGACTTTCGGATCTGAAAGTAGCAGCTTGAAAGCAGCCGTGACCCGTTCCTTGGTGGCACCGCCGCCGACATCGAGGAAGTTGGCGGGTGAGCTGCCATACAGCTTTATGATATCCATGGTCGACATCGCCAGACCGGCCCCATTGACCATGCAGCCGATACTGCCATCGAGCTTGATGTAATTCAGATCATGCTTGCTGGCTTCAATTTCGTGAGGATCCTCTTCATCGAGATCTCTGAGCTCGGCAATTCTTGGCTGGCGATAGATGGCGTTGCTGTCGAAATTCATCTTGGCATCGAGGGCGACCAGATCGCCGCTTTTGGTGACGACCAGTGGGTTGATCTCGACAAGACTGGCATCACGCTCGACGAAGGCCCGATAGAGGCCTCCCATGAAGGCAATGGCCTTGCCGATCTGCTTGCCCTCGAGCCCGAGGCCAAAAGCGATCTGACGACCGTGAAACGACTGAAAGCCGATGGCAGGATCAATGCTGACCATCTTGATCTTCTCGGGCGTCGTTGCTGCCACCTCCTCAATATCCATGCCGCCTTCGGTGGATGCCATGAAGGTCACACGGGAACTGCCGCGGTCGATCACCACGCCGAGATAGAGCTCGCGGTCGATATCGCAGCCATCTTCGATGAAGACGCGCCGCACTTCCTTGCCGTCTGGGCCGGTTTGGTGGGTCACCAAGGTCATGCCGAGGATATCACCGGCGAACTGGCGAACTTCCTCGATCGACTTTGCGAGCTTGACCCCGCCGCCTTTGCCGCGCCCACCCGCATGAATTTGCGCCTTGACGACCCAAACAGGCCCGCCGAGCTTGCGGGCGGCAGCTTCGGCTTCTTCCTGGGTATAGGCGACCTGTCCGCGGAGGACGTTGACGCCATACTCTTTCAAAAGAGCTTTCGCCTGATATTCATGGATATTCATCGCTGCCCCGATCTACTGGTCATAACGGGTCTCGTGGATGCTGCTTCGGAAAAGAGTCCCAACTTCAAAGCTGGACGGCGGCGCATAGGTTTTCAACCGCTTGAACGGATTTATCGAACTGCGAGCGTTCTGCGGCATTCATATCAATTTCGACGACACGTTCCACGCCGCCGGCGCCGATGACGGTCGGCACACCCACATAAAGCCCCTTTACACCATATTGCCCATCAAGATAGGCAGCACAGGGAAGCACGCGCTTCTGATCAAGGAGATAGGCTTCGGCCATTTGGATTGCGGATGCCGCCGGCGCGTAAAAAGCCGATCCCGTCTTGAGCAGTTTGACGATCTCGGCGCCACCATCACGGGTCCGCTGCACGATCTGATCGAGACGATCCTGGGTGGTCCACCCCATAGCGACCAGATCCGGCAAGGGAATGCCTGCAACGGTCGAATAGCGGGTCAGGGGGACCATGGTATCGCCATGTCCGCCGAGCACGAAGGCGGTGACATCTTCGACCGAGACATCGAACTCTTCAGCAAGGAAATAGCGAAAGCGGGCGGAGTCGAGCACGCCTGCCATGCCCACCACCTTATTCGGCGCCAGCCCGCTGGCTTTCTGCATGGCCCAAACCATCACATCGAGCGGGTTGGTGATCACGATCACGAAGGCACCCGGGCAGTATCGCTGGATATTGCCGGCTACGGTCTTGATGACACCGGTATTGGTGGCGATGAGATCATCGCGGCTCATGCCGGGCTTTCGCGGAATGCCGGCAGTGACGATCACGACGTCGGCATCAGCGAGCGCTTCACCGTAGTCATTCGTGCCGGCAACTTTGGCATTGAACCCTTCGACCGGCGACGATTCCACCAGATCCAGGGCTTTGCCGGCAGGCATGTCATCGACGATGTCGAAAAGCGTGACGTCGCCTAGTTGTTTTTGACCAGCCATGAGAGCGAGAGTGCCGCCAATTTGGCCGGCACCAATGAGAGCAATTTTTTTGCGCGCCATAGTAGAAAATCGTCGCCTTTGCTGCGTTCCGGGTAGAACGGTCGATGTGCTTCGTGGTTGTAGCTGACCGTTTGACGTACCGCAAGCATTTGCAACTTTGGCGCGGCGTCCGGATGCTTTGGTGAACATCCGGACGCAGATTTCTCACGCGTCAGGCGATGACGGTGCCGTTGCTGGCTGCTTCTTCGACCGTGGTGATCCCGACCGGGTCAACCAGAGTGACATAGGGAATGAACCCGAAATCGCCGCCGGTTCCATCGACATCGACACTGACTTCGATATCGTCGCCGACCTGCTCGAAGCGCACGAACTCTTCAATGTTTCCATTGCCGGAATCGTTGCCCAGAAGGTCGCTGAAATTGAGAACATCTCCCTCCTCGGCGTTGAAGCCCTCGATCCTGTCGCCGCGTTCGGTGATCGAGAAATAGCGATGCTCATCGGCGCCGTCGCCGCCATTGAGTCTGTCCGCACCAGGCCCGCCGATCAGAATGTCGTTCCCATCGTCGCCGAACAGGAAGTCATTGCCGAGGCCGCCATCGAGAATATCGTTGCCGCTGTCACCGAAGAGACTATCGTCCCCACCACGTCCGGCGATGGCGTTGTCGACACCATTTTCACCAGCAATCGCGTCATCCCCCTCAGTCCCGATATCGGCGGTGAGGTTGGTCGGGCTCAGTGTGACGATTTCGGTGTTGCTGGAATTGCCGGCTTCATCGACGACCTCGAAGCTGATCTCGCGCTCACCTTCTCCATCGCCGAACTGGAATTTCAGACTGCGCAGGATCTCCTGATAGGTTTCGATGGGCGCCGTTCCCTCGAGTACCAGGCGGCCGGATGTTCCGTCTTCCGTCGCGGCAATGCCCGTGCCGTCGAGCGACGATACAATCGTCAGCAGATCGCCGGGCTGACCGCCATTGCTGATCTCGACGACCGCTCTGGTCAGATTGGCATCATCGACATCGACGATGGTCGCATCCAGCGCGATATCGAGATTCACGAACGGCAGACTGGAAACAACCGCCGGCGTGGGCAGCACGTCGACGACGGTATCATTGAAGTCCTTATCGCTGTAACGATAGCGGAGGTCTTCGAAGGCGATGGTCAAGCCTGCGCCGTCGTCGACGAGACCCGAGATCGCCTGCACTTTGCCACCGGGATTGAGCTTGTTGGCGACCAAACTTTCCGAATCGTTGTCGATCGCATGAAAGACATCCTTGGGCACCTCGTCGCCGTTTGCGAGAAGAGTTGGCGGCGACCCGTCGAAAACGGTGGCTGCTCCGCCGTCCTTATTCTCGAACTGCAGTGATTCGGTGCCATCCAGCGGAACACCGTTGCCATTTTCCACCACCAGGAAGAGGCCGAACTTCGCTCCGGGCTCCAAGTCGAGGCCTGGATAAAGATCGCTCAGCAGCACTTGATCGCCCGGACTCAAGTTGCCGCCACCAGGTCTGATAAAGGCAAATTGCTGATTGCCATTGTCATCGAAAAACGCATCGGCATGCTCGACCGCAACGAAGGCGAGCTTCGGATCGAGCATCTCGCCATTTTCGCCGATCAGGTAGACACCGACGTTATTCTTATAAAACGCTACTTCGTCGCGGAAGATGATGGCGGCATCGCCCCCTTCGCCGATCACGAGATTATCACCATTGACCGCGTTGGTTTTGATCTGGCTTCGGCTTAGGGCATCCCGCTCGTTCAAATCAGGTAAGGGCTGGGCCTCGACAAAGGTCTGACCGCCATTGGTGACTTCACCGAATTCGACCGAAATATTGGCGTTGATGGAGATCACCGGCGCCTGGTTGACGATGACGCCCGGGGTCTCCGGATCGTTCGGATCACCGGGAATATTGGGATCGCCGGCCGGAATGTCGGGATCGATCGGCGCTATGCCGTCGTCATCGAGGCCCGAGAGCGTATCGTCCTGACCGGCATTGGCCAGCACACGTTCTTCACCCCCAAAACTCAGGGCCGTCGGCCCGAGAGGGCCAAGGGCGTCCAGGCCGGTGCCGATCGTGCCGGGATCATAGGGCGTAAAGCCGGCGCCACCGCCATCATTGGCGGGATCCGGTCCGGCGGCAGGCTGTTGTTCGAAGGGATTGGGGCTTTCCTCTGCCGCCTCGGCAAATTGGGTGATACCGGCATCGCTGCTGCTCTCGGTGTCGATGGACGCCAAGAGGATCGTTCCGCCGTCAAAGGGGCCTTTATCCGCAATGGTAAGCGTTGCCGGATTGTCGTTTTCCGCCGCCGCAACGAAATTTTCCAAAAAGATCATGCGCCCGTCCTCGGCGATGATCAAAAGACCCCCGTCGACACGCAGCAATTCCGGCTCGAGGAAGCCCGGATCGCGAATGTCGATCTGCTGGCCGGGGCTGGCGGCGACCTGAATTCGCTGGCCGGGTGCCGGCGGCTCGACGACGATCTGATCGCCGGCCAGACGCACGATGTCCAGTGCCATACCGTCGGTACAGGATCGGGCAACCTCGGAAAGCTCTTCACGGCCGAGACCGGCGAGGACCGGCCGCTCGACCTGGCCGCTTTCCGGATTGACGAAGACGTTGATCTTGGCGTCGGCCGTGTTGCCGGTGCCATCGTCCACGACGTAGCGAATTTCCTGGAGGCCGGCTTCATCCGGCGCAAAGCGGATCGAGCCATCATTCGCAAGCGCCGCCTCACCGCTGTCCGGCTGCGACAGCGCGATGATCTCGAGATCCTGGCCGGCGGCCTGGTCGTTCTCCAACACGGGCAGGCGCAGGACCGTCTGCTGATCGGTCACGGCACAGTCATTGGACGCACTCGGCAAGCCGTCGCCGAGATCGGCCCCGTCGGCGACCGTTCCTGTCTCACCGGCGCTGCCGGCTGGCTCGGCAACATTCTGCGCGACCACGATTTCGTCACTGGTCGCCCCGGTTTCTTGCGCTTTGGTATCGTCGAGGTTCTTGGCCATAGAAATCTCCATGCCGCCGGTTCGAGGACATCAGCCGGCAGTTTCCCCTCTACATATAAAACAGTTTTGTTACCCGAATTTTAATTTACGTCGTTTATCAGAACAATTCCGATACAACCGTAAGAGCTGTATCATAGTACGCAGCTCACGCGATAATGGATTAGTTCGGGTTATGATTCGAAAAACCATGCGCATAGGCGAGGTTCGCACCTCGATCAAGTTAGAGCAGGAATTCTGGACCTATCTGAAGGAGGTCGCCGACGGTCGGTCGCTGCGATTGTCCAGGCTCGTCAACGATATCGCCGAGGCCACGCCGGAGCGGACCAATCTGGCGTCAACCCTTCGAACATTCGCCCTGATTCATGCCCAGCTACGTGCCCAGGGCCTGGATCAGGAGGTTGAAAAGCTTCGTCTGGCCGGCAACAGTGCCGATCTAACGCGTGTGCTGGATAGCTGTCCGATGCCCTGTCTGTTGTTGAGCACGGACCGCGATATCCGTAGGACCAATCATGCGTTCGTCGCCTGGCTCAATCTCGATCCACAAGCGGTGCTTGGCCAGCGCCTGGACAATCTCATGATCCTTCGCGGGCCTGGTATGAACACGCTTTGGCAAAGGATTTTCGAAGAAGGCTCCCGCGAAGAGCGCTTCAACGCCACTTATGTCTCGCCGGGCCGCGTGCGTACGGCGCAAGCCTTGGCGGTCGGCTTGTCGAAGGAGGAAGACTCGAAGAAACACCAGGCCTGTCTGGTCATTTTCGAAACGCTCGCCGGCCGAGGCTAGTGACATGATACCGGTTCCATCCAAACGGGATTGGCTCTAGCGAGCGCCGGCATTCGCCTCTAAGACTGACGCTGCAACGTCTGGAGGTGGGCATGGAGCCGGTTCGGTTCGGTATTATCAGCACGGCGAAGATCGGCCTGGAGCGGGTTATTCCGGCCATGCAGCAGAGCACGCATGTTCGGATCGACGCCATTGCCTCGCGGGGTATCGAGAAGGCCAAGGCTGCTGCGGCCGAGTTCGGCATCGCCAAGGCCTATGGAAACTATGATGAGCTTCTGGCGGATTCGGAGATCGAGGCCGTCTATAACCCGCTGCCCAATCATCTGCATGTCCCGGTCTCGATCGAGGCCGCCAAGGCGGGCAAGCATGTGCTCTGTGAAAAGCCCGTCGCTCTCAATGCCGAGGAAGCGGCGACGCTGATCGATGCGCGGGATGAAACCGGCGTGACCATCGCGGAAGCTTTCATGGTGCGTCATCATCCCCAATGGCATAAAGCCAAGGCGCTCGTCGAGGATGGGCGGATCGGCGAGCTTCGCGCCATCCAGGCGAGTTTCAGCTACATGAACGTCGATCCGGCCAATGTCCGCAACCAGGCGGATATCGGTGGCGGCGGCGTCTATGACATCGGCTGCTACCCGATCGTCACCAGCCGCTTCATCTTCGGCGAGGAGCCGGTGCGTGCACTCGGTTTGCTGGAGCGCGACCCCGATTTCCAGACGGATCGGCTCTGCTCGGCAATCCTCCATTTTCCAGGCGGACAGGCACAGTTTATCTGTTCCACCCAACTCGTGCCTCAGCAGCGCATGCAGATTCTGGGCACCACCGGCCGGATCGATCTGGATATCCCCTTTACCCCGCTCCAGGATGAAACCTCGCGGGTTCTTCTGGACGACGGCCGTCATCGGGGCTTTGCAGGCTCGGAAGAGTTCGTCTTCAAGAACATCAACCAGTACACCCTGCAAGGCGATCATTTCGCCCGGGTGGTACGAGGCGATGCCACCCTCGACTTTCCCCTGGAAGATGCCGTCAGAAACATGGCCGTAGTCGATGCCATCTACCGCTCCGGCAAGAGCGGCGGCTGGGAAACCGTCCGGGATTGATGCCGATGAGTGACACACAGGTTCTTTCACCCGGCCGCCTCGACGAGATTGCCGAGCGCTACGGTGCGCCGCCTCTGGCGATCGACGTCAAAGGGCTGGTCAAGACCTACGCTGCCAGCAAGAAGCAGGCACCGAAAGAAGCGCTCAAAGGCATCGATCTCGCTATTCCGAGGGGTACGATTTTCGGCCTTTTGGGACCGAACGGTGCCGGCAAGTCGACCTTGATCAATATCCTGGCAGGCCTGGTGGTGAAGACAGCCGGACAGGCACGCATCTGGGACTTCGACATCGATGCCAATCCCCGCCGCGCCCGGCGGTCGATCGGGGTCGTACCGCAGGAACTCAATCTCGACGCCTTCTTTACACCAAGAGAGGCACTCGACATCCAGGCCGGATTATACGGCGTGCCTAAGTCGGAACGGCGGGTCATGGAGGTCCTCGAAGCCGTGGGGCTCGATGACAAGGCCAATGCCTATTCCCGGACACTCTCCGGCGGGATGCAGCGCCGCCTCCTGGTCGCAAAAGCACTGATCCACGAACCGCCGGTGGTGATCCTCGACGAGCCCACAGCCGGTGTCGATGTCGATCTTCGCCGCACGCTTTGGCGTCATATGCGCCTGCTTAACCAGCAAGGCGTCACCGTGGTCCTCACCACCCACTACCTCGAGGAAGCCGAGGCCATGTGCGACCAGATCGCGATCATGGACCGAGGACAAATCGTTGCGCGGGGCGACACCAAGGAGCTGATCAAAAAGCTCGACGAGAAGACGCTGACCGTCAGCACCATCGATCCGATCGATACCTTGCCGCCGGCACTTGCCGAGATGGGCGCAACTTTGGTGGACGATCACCATCTGGAGATCAACTACCGGCCAAGCCAGGCGCGGGTCGGCGAGCTTCTGGATATCGTCCGCTCCTCCGGTCTCACCATTCGCGACCTCAAGACGGCCGAAGCCGATCTCGAAGAATTGTTCCTTAGGCTGACAGGCTCAACCGAGGCGTAGCGCTTTTCCGGTCGACATTCAAAGAAGAGGGAGACACGGGCCAGAATCCGTGCCCCCCTGTCATGCTTTACATTCAGCTGCTGGTCGTGAAGCCAGCTTCCTTCAAAAATGCCTTGATGATCTCGGCAATCTCTTCATGGAGCACTTTCCTTTCTCTTCCATTGCCATCACCGCAAATGATCTCGTCGCCGTCACCCGCCAGGGCCAGGAGATCGACCGCGCCGGGCTTGCACTCGGCAAAAAAGCTGAAATGGCTGATGTCGGCGATTTCCCGATAAGTTGACGTTGCCTCGGGCAGCATCGCGGCGAAATGACGGGATTCTTCGGCAAGCGGCATCTCCGGCATTTCATGTCCGGCACCGATCACCAGGACGGGTATGTCGATTGCCACGACACTTACCGGATCGAGGCCCGGTGTGAAGCCCAAATCCAGCGAAATGGCCGCTGTCAGCCGCATATCCGCAAGCGATCTTTCCAGATTGTCAATCGCTGCATCATCTGCGCCTAAGCCGATCTTTCGGGTCCATTGGCAGACGTTGCGGCTGGGATGAGCATCGCAGTAGCGATCATAGCGTGCGTGATCGATGCGAGCACCTGCCATTGCCACTGCTGTGTAACCGCCCAGCGAATGACCGATCGCGGCAACATGATCTCCGTCGATCGCCTCTCGCCACGACACATCTTCTTCCAGATAGTCGGCGATCCGGCTGAGATCCCGTGGCCGTTCCCAGAGCTTTGGGGTTTCGAGGGAATCCTTGTTGACCCAGGCGGTGCCTGGATGGGTTGGTGCTGCGACGATCATGCCGCTCCTGACCAATTCCGCCGCAAGCCACCCTTCGTTCGACCAGCGGCCATAAAGGCCGTGCGAAAGAAGCACCAAGGGGAAACGCCCCTCTACCCTTGGCGCATCGGGGATGGCTTCAAAGCCGTAAAGAGCAGGGTTGTCGCCGAATAAGACCGGCTTTCCGTCCGGCTTCGCAGGATAAAGCAAATGGACGTTGAGGGGCCTGAAGCCGTTCGGGTCGGCAATCTGGGTTTCGAAATGGCCAACGGCGTAGGGTTCGGCGGCCAAGGCGGTCGAGGTGTTCGCGGCAGCAAGGGCTATGAAGGCCGCGAGAAGCGAGGTGCAATTACGCATGGCAAAACTCCGTTCCAAGGGGTGATGCCATCAAGCTATGTGCGATAAGAAAGCCTGGCAGCCGCGGTTCAGCGGGATTCAGGTCCTCGATCGCGATCCAGGACCAACCAAGTCGACAAGCACAAGATTATGGCTCAATCATCGCTTCTTTCGCTGCCGATTTCCTTCATCACCGCGATGATTTCATTCGTGATTTTGTTCCTCATTATCAGGAGCTCAGCCGGCAATCAGGCGAGCCGTCTGTGTTTCGCTCTGCTCTTTGCAAGCTTTGCGCTGCAGGCGATCCTCATCGGACTCCGCTTCGGTTACGGGGTAACAATGGTCACGCCGCTGCAGCGCGCACTGCCCTTTACCGTTGGGCCGCTTGCATATTTCGGCTTTCGGGCGCTGATCGATCCCGATGTGCTCAAATCCAGCATCATGCGTTGTCACACAGGTGCTGCCCTGCTCCTCATCAGCTTTTGTCTGATCCTGCCGCTTGCAACCGAACCCGAAGATGTTCCGGCGTTCTTCCACGGCCTCATCGACCTGCTGATCACCGCCAGCTATGTCGTTTACCTGCTGCTTTTGACGATGCTCTTTCGAAACGGGCCCGATGTTTTCGAAGCGACTCAGTTCGAAACCGTTGCACGCACCCGTCGATGGCTTCTCGCAACGATCCTCGTTCTAGCCGGGCTGGTCGTTCTGGACACGATTATCGCTCTGGACTTCATGCTGTATGCGGGGCACCAGGCTCCGTTGCTCGTCACATTCGGTCATGTCCTGATTATACCGACCCTCGCCGCTGCCGCGTTCTTCTATCCTCACACACGTTGGAGCGGCAGTTCGTCGGCTGCATCGTCCAGAACACCGGTATCAGAGACCGAAGCATCGGCGGACCGTTCGCTGATCGAGGCGATCAACCAGCTTCTGGACGAACGAAAGCTTTATCGCGACCCCGATCTCAACCTTTCCCGGCTGGCCCGGCGTTTGAGCGTGCCGTCGAGACGTGTCTCGGAGGCCATCAATCGCGAGCTCGGTCTCAACGTTTCGCAATTCATCAACAATTATCGCATTCACGAGTCGATCAAAGGCCTAAAGGAGAGCCATGCGCCGATCGGCGATGTCATGCAGGAGGCGGGCTTTCGCACCAAATCCAACTTCAATCGGGAATTCAAGCGTGTTACCGGAGAGAGCCCCCAGGCCTACAGGCACCATCATGGTGCCCGAGGGGAAGCCGATGGCTTGAAAAAGTAACGTAGCGCTCTTGCCGTGCTATTCCCTGGCGCGTCGTTCGAGAACGCTTTCCTCACGTACGGTGATGGCAAGCTGACGTTCGGCCAGGCGTTGCTCGGAATCGGCAACCTGGATGGTGACGACATGCTCACCCGCCGGTATTTCCGCTTGCGGGGCGCTGATACCTTCCTGCGATGCGTAGCTGACAATGTCCTCGGTGATATCCATCTCGAAAACACCGATCGCAGTCTTGCTGACCACCGTGACCTTCAACGTTCCAAGATCGACCGTCGCCCCTTGTTCGGGCTGAAAAGCAATTTCGATCCCGATTGGCGACACATACACACCACCCTCGAGCGGAGCCAAGAGAACGATCTCAGGGCCTTCTTCGGAAAGGCTGACCGTTTGCAGCGAGTTTTCGATCGCGGTGCCGATCGTTGCAATATCGGAAGCCTGCGCGAGCCAAGGGACGGCAATGACGGGAAATAACGACAAGGCGGCAAAATAACGGGACCAAGCAGCAGATAGCCTCGACATGAGGACGCTCCATTCGTTCAGCACAATATGAGCAACCCCGATGCCGTCCCCGTCAACGGCATTTGCTCGACCAGAAGTTTAAAGTGAGGTCACCTGAAAAGATTATCAATATCCAGGGAAACCAGCCCCTCCTTCGAGAGGTTTCTGTGGTATTTTTGCCATAGTCATGCAAAGGCCGGATTGAGCCACAACAGGCTCCTCTCCTTAGTGCCTTTGAGCGGCGACTGGCCGTTTTGGCAAAACCGATCGGCCTCCGCCCTTTCCGACCGGCGCGGTCTGCGCTATAGGACAGATGTGACGCGCGCGTAGCTCAGCTGGATAGAGCGCTTGCCTCCGGAGCAAGAGGTCGCAGGTTCGAATCCTGCCGTGCGCACCAACCTTTTCAAGATGCCGAGCTCTAGGTCGCCACGAACTCGCTTTCCACCGCTTCGACATTCAGCGCCGCGGCCATCAAGGCCTGGGTATAGGGATGGGCGGGGCGCTCGAAGATATCCTCGGCCTGACCTGTCTCCACCACCTCGCCCTGGCGCATCACCAGCACCTGATCGCTCAACGCACGCACGACCCGCAAGTCGTGGCTGATGAACAAATAGGCGAGCCCGCGCCGGGCTTGGAGATCGCGCAGCAGATCGACGATCTGGGCTTGCACCGACATGTCCAGTGCCGAGGTCGGCTCATCCAGGACAACGAAGCTCGGTTCCAGCACGATCGCGCGCGCAATGGAGATGCGCTGGCGCTGGCCGCCCGAGAACTCGTGGGGGTAGCGGTCCTGGCTTTCCGGATCGAGGCCTACCTCATCAAGCACCTTGGCCACCAGGGCACGCCGGCCGGCGGCGCCGTCGCCGATGCCATGCAGCAATAGCCCTTCTTCGACGATCTGGCCGACCGACATGCGCGGGCTAAGCGAGCCGAACGGGTCCTGGAACACGATTTGCATATGGCGGCGAAGAGGCCGCAGCTTTCGGTTGGTCCAGCCCTGGATATTCTCGCCATTGAACCGGATATCGCCGTCGCTGCGCAGAAGCCTGAGCAACGCAAGGCCGAGCGTAGTCTTGCCCGATCCGCTCTCGCCCACCACGCCGACCGTCTGCCCCGCACGGATGGTCACATCGACGCCGTCCACCGCTTTGACATGCCCGACCGTTCGTTTCAAAAGCCCTCGCTGGATCGGAAAATGCACCTTGATCTCATCGCCGCCCATCACCACCGGCGCATTCGGGTCATGGACGAGAGCTTTACCCTTGGGCTCTGCGGCCAGGAGATGTTTGGTATAGGCATGCGCCGGTTTTTCAAAAACCGTCGCGGTTTTTCCCGACTCGACGATTTCGCCTCCGGTCATCACGCAGATGCGATCCGACACCTTGCGCACGATGGTGAGGTCATGGGTGATCAGGAGCATCGCCATGCCCATCCGCTCCTGCAGCTCCTTCAGCAAATGCAGGATTTGTGCCTGGATTGTGACATCGAGCGCCGTGGTCGGTTCGTCCGCAATCAGCAGGTCCGGCTCGTTTGCCAGCGCCATCGCGATCATCACCCGCTGCCGCTGTCCGCCGGAAAGCTGATGGGGATAGGATCCCAGCCGTTCTTCAGGATCTCTAAGCCGCACCAGGCGCAACAGCTCCAACGTCCGCTCTCGGGCATCGCGAGCGCTTAAGCCCCGGTGCAGGGTCAGCGTTTCGCCAATCTGGCGCTCGATCGTATGCAGCGGGTTGAGGGACGTCATCGGCTCCTGAAAGATCATGGCGATACCATCGCCACGGATCTTTCGAAGCGTCGCTTCATCAGCCCCCACCATCTCCTTCTTGTCGAACAGGATACTGCCCGAGGGATGGCTTGCTTTGGGGTAGGGCAAAAGCTGCATGATCGACAGCGCCGTCACCGACTTCCCCGACCCGCTCTCGCCGACAAGCGCAAGCGTCTCCCCCTTATCGATGCTGAACGCCACGCGTTTCACGGCCTCCAGCGTGCCGTTCTCGATCCTGAAATTGACCGAGAGATCCTTGACCTCCAAGAGACTCAATCGCTTTCTCCCACGGCACGGGCACGCGGTGGCTCCTCGTCCGAGGCCACAGCACCAGGCTTCTCGTCGGTCACCAGCTCGATATCCTCCGGCGGCACGTCGCCAGCGAACAGCTTCCGCGGATCGAACGCATCACGCACAGCCTCTCCGATAAAGACAAGCAGCACCAGGATGATCGTCACTGCAAAAAAGGCTGTCATGCCGAGCCAGGGAGCCTGGAGGTTCGATTTGCCCTGGCGCAGCAATTCGCCGAGGGACGGCGATCCTGCCGGGAGGCCGAAACCCAGGAAATCCAGGCTCGTCAGAATGGTCACCGCCCCAGCGAGGCTGAAAGGCAGAAAGGTCAGCGTCGCAACCATCGCATTCGGTAGCACATGCCTGAACATGATCGCCCAGTCACCGACCCCCAAGGCGCGTGCAGCCCGGACATAATCGAAATTGCGCGCCCGCAGAAACTCGGCACGCACCACGCCGACCAGATTGGTCCAGGCAGAGAGCAACAGGATAAACAACAGGGTAAAAAAGCTTGGCTGAATGACCGCCGCCATGATGATCAGAATGAATAAGATTGGTAAGTTTTCCCATATTTCGATGAACCGCTGGAATAGAAGATCGGTCAGACCTCCGAAATAACCTTGAACCGCTCCGGCGGTGATACCGATAACTGACGAAAGAAAAGTCAGGCACAGCGCGAACAACACGGAGATGCGAAAGCCATAGATGACGCGGGAGACTACGTCTCTCGCCTGATCATCGGTGCCAAGCCAATGCCTCCCATCCGGCGGCGAAGGTCCGACCACGTCGAAATCATGAGTGTCGTATGAAAAGGGAACTGGTGGCCATATCGACCATCCTTTTTCATCGATCAGTTCCTGGATGAAAGGGTCTGTATAGTCAGCTTCGAGATCGAACTCGCCGCCGAAAGTGGTTTCCGGATAGCGCTTCACAGTGGGCATGTAGAATGCCCCGTCATAACTGATCAGCAAAGGGCGATCATTGGCGATAAGCTCCGCAAAGAGGCTGAGAACGAAGAGGCCGAGAAAGACCCAAAGCGACCAGAAGCCGCGTTTATTGGCTCGAAAATTTTGAAGGCGTCGCCGGCCGATCGGGCCAAGCTTGATTCGAGGTCCCTCCAACTGCACGTGCTACGCCTCCCGGCTCTCGAAATCGATGCGCGGGTCGACCACCACATACATGATGTCGCCGATTAGCCGCATGACCAGACCCAGTAGGCTGAAGAAGAAAAGCGTGCCGAAGATAACCGGAAAATCGCGGCTGATGGCTGCTTCGAATGCAAGTAACCCGAGGCCGTCAAGCGAGAAAATCATCTCGATCAGGAGCGAGCCGGTGAACAGAATGCCGATGAAGGCGCTGGGAAAGCCTGCGATCACGATCAGCATGGCATTCCGAAAAACATGGCCATAGAGGACCCGTTTTTCGCTCAAACCCTTGGCACGGGCGGTCTGGACATATTGCATGTTGATCTGATCGAGAAAGGAATTCTTGGTCAGCATGGTCAGCGCCGCGAATCCGCTAATCACCATGCTCAGCACCGGCAGTGTCATATGCCAGAGGTAGTCGTAAATCTGCTGCCACCACTCGAGCGATGCCCAATTGTCCGAGACCAGCCCCCGCAAGGGGAACCAGTCGAGAAAACGACCACCGGCAAATAGGATGATCAGGAGGATCGCAAACATGAAGGACGGGATGGCGTAGCCGACAATGATCACGCCGCTGGTCCAGATATCGAACGTGCTGCCGTCGCGGACCGCCTTGGTAATGCCGAGCGGGATGGAAATCAGATAGACCAGCAGCGTCGTCCAAAGACCGAGCGAGATCGATACCGGCATCTTGTCGAGCACCAGATCGACCACTTTCTGGTCGCGAAAATAACTCTCGCCGAAATCGAAGCGCACATAATTGCCGAGCATCAAAACAAAACGCTCATGCAATGGTTTGTCGAA
Organism: Geminicoccaceae bacterium; assembly: GCA_965204405.1. Classification (GTDB taxonomy): domain Bacteria; phylum Pseudomonadota; class Alphaproteobacteria; order Geminicoccales; family Geminicoccaceae; genus JANQPX01. Next base: position 86,853 of record CBDBEN010000003.1, on the reverse strand, counting down.
GCCGAACATCTTTTCGATCTCGGCAAGAGTTTCGGGATCCAGCCCTTGGGCGCCTCGATATTTGCTGGTTCCGGCCGTCGATGTAGAAGCTTGGATATCCTGGCTGCTTCCCGGCAGATCGGTCTGACCACTGGTAAAGCGGTCGGTCGCGCTGCCTGCCTCTCCTTGCGCCTGTGCGATCAGCTGCTCGACAGGTCCTCCCGGTGCGAGCTGAACGATGATGAAGTTCAGCAGCATGATCCCGAACAAAACGGGAATGATCAGCAGAAGCCGGCGGATGATGTAGTTGAGCATTCAGCGACTCACGACATCAAGCAAACGCCTGCGTTCCGCCCTCGCAACAGCTTCATCACCGCGAGGCCTGCTGCTGCTCGAGTTTCTCGTCGATCCACCAAGCACCGGGAAAGCTCAAGCCATATCTCGGATTGGTCTCCGGCTTGCCGAACTTGTTCCAGTAGGCAATCCGGTAGATCGTGTTGGTGAACTCGGGAATGACGTAGTGATTCCAGAGGAGCACGCGATCCAGCGCGCGGCTCGTCGCTTTCAGCGTTTCCAAGTCTTTCGCCGCGACGATCTGCTCGATGAGGTCATCGGCAATTTTGTTCTCGATGCCGGCGAGATTTGCAGATCCGCGAACATCGGCAGCGTCCGAACCGAAATAGGAGCGGAGTTCCGGTCCAGGAGGCGGGAAAAAATTGAGCGCGACGGAGATCATGTCAAAGTCGAAATCATCCATGCGCACTTCATATTGCGAGGGGTCCACTGTCCGAAGAGTGGCATCGATGCCGGCACGCCGGAGATTCTTGATGAAGGGTGCACCAACGCGCTCCGAGTCGGGGGAGCGAATCGGGATCTCGATCGTCATTTGCTCACCCGTTTCGGCAAAGACCAGCTTGCCGTCTTCGAAAACCCAGCCAGCTTCTTTGAACAGGCGAAGCGCTTCGCGAAACTGTGCTCTTATCCTGCCGCTACCGTCTGTTTTCGATGGCTCGAAGGCCTGTTCGAAAATCTCCGGCGGAAGTTCCGATCGATAAGGCTCGAGGATGGCGATCTCCTCCGGCGTTGGGGCGCCGGAAACGCCGAAATCCGAATTTGGGAAGTAGCTCTTTACGCGCTCATATTGATTGTAGAGGATGGCGCGCCGAAGCGATTCGAAGTCATAGAGCAGCCCGATGGCCTTTCTGACACGGATGTCTTTGAACTTGGCCAGCCGGTTGTTGAAGAAATAGGCCCGAACACCCTGCGGCACTTCATTGGGGATCTCGTCGACGATGATATCACCGTCCTGAACCTGTTCGATATCGTAGCCCGTTGCCCAGCGCTTGGAGCTGTTCTCAGATCGAAAGTCGATATTGCCGGCTTTGAAGGCCTCGAACGACACCTCCCGGTCGCGATAATAGTCATATCGGATTTCATCGAAATTCGAGAGGCCGCGATTGACAGGCAGTTCGGCAGCCCAATAGTCCTCGACCCGCTCATAGGTGATCGAGCGTCCGGGATCAACGGCGCTGATCCTGTAGGATCCGCTTCCGAGAGGCGGTTCCAAGGTCGTCTTGGAAATATCACGCTCGTCCCAATAGTGCCTCGGCAAGGGATAAAGCTCAGCCACTTTCAAGAGCGGCTTCATGTTATCTTTAGTCTTAAAGGTGAACTTAACCCGATGATCGGAGAGCGCTTCGACGCCTTCCACGTCCTCATAAAATGATTTCAGGAATGGCCGGCCGAATTCACGTATCGTTTCGAGACGAAACACGAAATCGTCGGAAGTGATTGGTTCACCGTCATGGAAGCGGGCTTCCGGACGAATATTGAATATGATCCAACTCTTATCGGCTGGGTATTCGGCCGTCTCGGCTATCAATCCGTAGTTCACCGAAAGCTCATCTGCTGACGGCACCATAAGCGTATCGGAGATAAGCCCCAGACTACGCGGCCAGTTCCCTTTCAAAATTGTGGTATTGAGGCTGTCGAAAGAACCAGGAGAGCCAAGGACGATCTTGCCGCCCTTGGGCGCATCCGGGTTAGCATAAGGCCAGTGATCAAAGCCGTCTTTGTAGAGCGGCTCTCCGAATTCTGCGAGAGCCGAGGTAACGGTGATGTCGTCGTTAGCGGCCGCAAGAGTAGGCAACGCGCCGAGGCTTCCGGCAAGCATAAGAAAAAACGAATAGCGAATATTGGCAAAATTGACCATTAGATCACTCCAACCCGTGAAGGCTCGTCCCTGGGTAAGCTTATATAGACGGCGGATGATCCAAAGCCTAGGTCGGTAAACTAAGTTTAATCCGCCGTGATCGCCAGCAAATCCAGCGCTTCGGCGTGCACTGCCGGGTCGCCGGCTGCGATGATCCGTCCATCCGAATCCGGGGTGAGGGCCTTGCCCTCCCAATCGGTGACGATGCCGCCGGCCCCTTCGATCACGGGAATCAGTGCAAGATAGTCGTGGGTGTCGAGATCCGCTTCCACGATGATATCGGCAAAACCCATGGCAAGCTGGCCATAGGCGTAGCAATCCCCGCCGTACATCGGGAGAGCAACGGCATCCTCAACCCGGCTGAAAGCGTCGGCCTCACCGGGTTGTTTGAACATTTTTGGCGAGGTCACGTAGAGCACTGCGTCGGCGAGGCTCTCGCAACGTCTCGTTCGGATGGGCTCACCATTCCAAAGAGACGGTGTGCCCGCGGCACCAACCCAGCGCTCGTTCATCATGCAGTGATCGATCACGCCAACCAGCGGCCTGCCGTGATGGGCAAGGCTGACAAGGGTTCCGAACAAAGGGCGACCGGTGATGAACGACTTGGTGCCGTCGATCGGATCCAGATGCCAGACATAGTCGGCATCGATCCGCTCCGCACCGAATTCTTCGCCTTCGATGCCGTGCTCGGGATAGGCTTCGCCGATCAGAGCCCGCATGGCCTGCTCGGCCTCGCGATCGGCAATCGTCACCGGGCTGTCGTCGGCTTTTTGATCGATCGTGATCTTGGACCGGAAATAAGGCTTGATTACGGCGCCCGCGGTATCGGCAAGGCGTTCCGCGAAGGCCAGAAACTCGCTGGGCTCGTCTGCGCTTGAGGTCATCGCCTTATATCGGATCAGCCTCCACCGGCCAGCGGAAACGGTTCCGCTGCAAGTGAGCGAAGATAAAGGATCAGGTTGGCCCGGTCAGCTTCCTTCTTGACGCCAGCAAACACCATCTTGGTGCCGGGGACGTAACTCTTGGGCGCTGCCAGGAACTGATCCAGCTTCTCATACGTCCAATCCCCCTCTAGCTCCTGAAGGGCAGGCGAGTAGACGAAGCCGTCCTGGGAGGCGATATCACTGCCGACGATCCCCCAAAGCGGCGGCCCCAGTCTCTTCTTGCCGCCTTCCTTGAAGACATGGCATGCCTTGCACTTCTTGGACACTTTCTCGCCGGCTGCAAGATCGCCACCAGCGATCATCGCGACCAGACCGCCTGCCTCGCTGCCAGCTTCATCAGCAGCTTCGCCACCTTCCGTCACCGCCGCAACCGTCGCGCCGACGGCAGCACTGGCGGCACCTGCAGCAGCCGTCGCTGCATCGGCAATCTGATCCTTCACCTCGGCTGCCTGCTCGCTTGCACTGTCCACCAGAGCTGTTGCTGCTTCGGTGACTGTTTCCGTTGCGTCAGCCGCCATTGTCGCTGCCGCGTCGGCCGCCTCGGTCACCGTATCGGCAACGGCATCCTTGGCGTCACCGGCATTTTCGCTTGCGCTGTCCACCAAAGTGCCAGCAGCCTCGGTCACCGTTTCCGTGGCCTCGACCGCCGCCTCTGTCGCCGATTCGGCCGCTTCAGAAGCTGTATCGGCAACCGCCTTCGAAGCGTTGCCAGCGGCTTCAGCAGCCTGTTCCACAACGTCCGATGCTGCCTCCGTCGCCGCTTCGGCCGTCTCCATAGCCCCTTCGACAGCTTCTTCAGTTTGGTCAGCCACGACAGCTGCCGTCTCTTCGACGACCTCGGCTGCCGCTTCAGCGGTTTCCTCGACCGCCGTTGCCCCTTCGGCTTCACTCTCGATGTTCTCGGCACTTTCCTGCTCCTCGGCCTCGGGCAGAGGCAGGGGATCGGCGGCAAGCGACCTCAGATATAAGATGAGATCCGCACGATCACCGGCATTCTTCATGCCGGCATAGGCCATCTTGGTGCCGGGTGCAAAGTCCTTGGGCTTGGCCAGAAAGGCGTCGAGGCTGTCGAAATCCCAGCTTCCGCCTAGCCCGGTAAGGGCATCCGAATAGGCAAAGCCGTCAACCGCCCCGATATCGCGCCCAAGGATACCCCAAAGGTTCGGGCCAATCTTGTTGGCACCCCCGTCGTCGAAGGTATGGCAGGCAGCACATTTCTTTGCGACCTTCTCCCCGGCTGCTACGTCGGCGGCGGGCAAAAGGGATGCCAACGTCACCTCGGCCTCACCCTGGTCACCGCCGCTTTCGACAGCGGTTGCCGCAACTTCGATCAGATAAGAAGGTTCTTCCGGCGGGGCAGGGTGATAGATGATCCGAGAGGCAACACCGGCGCCCGAAGCGAAGATGCCGGCGGTGAGAATGGCTGCAAGGATCTTGTTGGTCTCGAGCGATGATGCCATAGCGTAGCTGTCTGTCCTGGCGGTTGGCTTCTCAGAATAACTTGAGACGGTAAACAGATTCTAAACGCGCGCTGCAAGCTTTGTTTAGTCACCAGCCGATCATCGCGGCAGTTTGTCCCATTAGCACCCCGTTTTGGTGTATTATCGCTGAACTAAGCAACCTTAAGGAGTTACCTCTGTTGTCCGCCCCGTCCAGCCTCTCGACCGTCGTCATGATCCCCGCCCGCCTTGCCTCGACGCGCCTGCCGGACAAGCCTCTTGCCGATATCGCGGGCATGCCGATGATCGTGCAGGTATGGAATCGTGCAATGGAAGCCGATGTCGGTCCGGTTTTCGTGGCCGCAGGTGACCAGGCGATTGTCGATGCCGTCAAGGAGCATGGCGGCGACGCGGTGCTCACCGACCCGGGCCTGCCGTCCGGCAGCGATAGGATCCGGGCAGCGCTTGACCAGCTCGATTCCGAGCGGCGATATGGGCGGGTCGTCAATCTGCAAGGCGATTTACCGACCATCGATCCAGTGCTCATTCGCGCCGTTCTGAGGCCGCTCGACCAGCTCGGCGCCGACATCGGCACGCTGGCGACACCCATCACTAATCCGGAAGAGCGTGACGATCCAAGCGTGGTCAAAGCGGTGATCGCCTTTGATCCCGACCACGAAAATCTGGGGCGTGCGCTCTATTTCACCCGCGCCACTGCACCGTCGGGGCCCGGGCCAGTGTACCATCATATCGGCATGTATGCCTATCAACGCCAGGTCCTTGAGCGGTTCTCCGACCTTCCCCCGAGCCCGCTGGAGCGTCGTGAGAGGCTGGAGCAGCTGCGGGCACTCGAGAACGGCATGACCATCGGCGTCGTGCGCGTTGACACGGTCCCGCTTGGTGTCGATACTTCCGACCAGCTTGCCGAGGCACGACGAATTCTCGGTTAAGTGCCTGCGTTTCCTGTCCTCTTCCCGCCCCGCCATCCTTTTTTGGGGTACTTTGGGATGACTGGGCGGGAAGAGGACAGGAAACGCATTAATCAAAAATCTCAAAAAGACCAAACGAACCCGAAAGCCAGAGAAACAGCCGCTTATGGACCAAGTTGCCGGTGCCTCCGACCAGGAGACGATCACCATCTCGAAGTCGAGCAAAAAGCCGCTAAAAATCGCCTTTCAGGGCCAGCTCGGCGCCAATTCGCACCTGGCCTGCCAGCAGGCCTGCCCCGAGCTGGAACCGATTCCGGCCGAGACCTTCGACGATGCCTTCATGGCCGTGCGCGAGGGCCGGGCCGATCGGGCCATGATCGCGATCGACAATTCGGTGGCCGGACGTGTCGCCGATGTCCACCACCTCATGCCGCGCGGTGGCCTTCACATCATCGGTGAGCATTTCCAACGGGTGAACCACTATCTCCTCGCTATCCCCGGCACCGTGCTCGAGGATATTCGGTTCATCCATTCGCATGTGCATGCGCTCAATCAATGCCGACAGCTCCTGAACGATCTTCCGGTCATACCCCGCGTTCACGCGGACACGGCAGGTGCTGCCGCCGAGATTGCAGCCACCGGCGATCCGGCCCACGCCGCCATCGCGTCACGCCTCGCCGCGGAGATCTACAAGCTGGACATCCTGAAATCCGATATCGAGGATGCCGATCATAACACCACGCGCTTCGTGATTCTGGCGCCGGAACCGATCGATCCAGGCTTCGATCAGGATCGGCCGACGATCATGAGTTTTTTCTTTCAGGTGCAAAGCGTGCCAGCCGCTCTCTACAAAGCGCTCGGCGGTTTCGCCACCAACGGTGTCAACATGGTCAAGCTGGAGAGCTATGTCGACGCCGAGTTCAACCAGGCGCAGTTCTACGCCGAGATCTTGGGGCATCCTTCGGAAACCGGGGTGCGGAACGCCATGGATGAGCTCAATTTCTTTTCCCATTCCGTCGAGCAACTCGGCGTCTACCCGGCCCACCCCTTCCGCTTCCGCTAGGTCGCGGCGCGACTGGCTCGACTTTTTGTTTGCGCGCCTAGGGGCGTATTTTCGCATTTTTTTTGAAGCACCTAAAACATAGCGTTTCTTGTTGTCAGAGGGCGCCCACGCCATCATATCGCCTGACTAAGTAAGAAGGGGGCGATGATGGCGCATTGGGTCCGGTTTGAGCGGGACGGTCAGACGGGTTTCGGCATGCTGAAAGGCGAGCAGATTGCCATTCACGACGGCGATATGTTCGACGACCCCAGACCGACCGATGAGCAGGTTTCGTTGTCATCCGTTAAGGTGCTCACACCGACGGAACCGTCGAAGATGGTCTGCCTTTGGAACAATTTTCATGCCCTGGCGGAGCACCTGAAGGTTCAGCATCCGGACGAGCCTCTCTATTTCCTGAAATCACCAAGCGCCTTCCTTGCGCATGGCGAGCCGATCCGAAGGCCACCCAGCTATGCCGGCAATATCGTCTATGAAGGCGAGCTTGGCATCGTCATCGGCAAGCGCTGCAGCAATATCAACGAGGACGAAGCCGGCGACTGCATCTTCGGCTATACCTGCATCAACGACGTCACCGCCTCCGATCTAATCCCGAAAAACCCGACCTTCGCCCAATGGGCCCGTGCGAAGAGCTTCGACAGCTTCGGCGTGTTCGGCCCGGTGATCGCGACCGGTCTCGATCCCGACACTTTGTCCATCAGGACCATGGTGAATGGTCAGGAAAAACAGAACTACCCGGTCAGCGACATGTTCTTTCCGCCGAAAAAGCTGGTGAGCATGCTCTCGAAGGACATGACCTTGATGCCTGGGGATGTGATTGCCTGCGGCACGTCGGTCGGTGTCGGTGCCATGCGCGCGCCAGAAAATCGGATCGATGTCACCATCGACGGGATCGGCACACTCACCAACGTCTTCGAGCAGACGGTTCCCTTTCGCTATCGCGCTGAGCGGCCGGGGCCGAAGCGGGTCTCCGTCGTTGGTGCCGGTGCGATCGGTGGTCTTCTGGCAGCCAAGCTGGCCTTGGCCGGCAATGATGTCACCGTGATCGACAGAGGCGCTCATCTCGCGGCCATCCGCGAAAACGGTCTGAAGCTTGTCTGGGAAGACGGCGCCGAGCATGTTGCCAGATTGAAAGCCGTCGAAACCGCAGCCGAAGCAGGCCCACAGGATCTCGTGATCCTCGCGGTCAAAGCGCATTTCCTGGAGAATGTGGTGCGCGATCTCGAGGCGATGCTGGAGCCCGAGACCATGATCATGACCGTCCAAAACGGTTTGCCCTGGTGGTATTTCCAGCGTCTCGGCGGGACCTATGACGGCCAGAAAATGGAAAGCCTCGATCCCTCCGGCATCCTCACGCGAAAGATCGATCCGGCACGGCTGATCGGTTGTGTGGTCTATCCCGCCGCCGCCGTGACCGAACCTGGCGTCATCCACCACGTCGAGGGCGATCGCTTCCCGATCGGTGAACTGGACGGCAAGGAGAGCGAGCGGATCAAGGAACTCCACGATGTCCTGGTCCACAGCGGCCTGAAATCCCGTGTGCTTGCGGATATTCGCTCCGAGATCTGGCTGAAGGCCTGGGGCAACCTCTCCTTCAATCCGATCAGTGCGCTGACCCACGCCACCCTGGTCGACATCTGCCAGTTCGCCGAGACCCGTGATCTCGCTGCCTCGATGATGGAGGAGGCGCAGACCGTCGCCGAAAAGCTCGGCGTCACGTTTCGCCACACCATCGAAAAACGCATTCAGGGCGCGGAATCGGTCGGCGCTCATAAGACTTCTATGCTCCAGGACGTCGAGGGCGGCCGATCCCTCGAAACCGAAGCTCTCATCGGCTCGATCCTCGAGATGGCGACCCTAACGGAAACGCCGGCTCCTTCGATCAAAGCGGTCTATGCCTGTGTCAAGCTTTTGAACAAGGTGATGGTCACTCAGGGCGTCGGCGTTCGCGTCAGCGATGCGGCTTGACAGGATGGTCACGAAGTCCAGCGGAACAATTTGACCTGATAGGGATTGTCGGCGGCTCCTTTGACCATCAGCTTCCCTAGGGAGTGAACAGGAAAAAGGGAGGCCACCTCATGACCGATCGATCCACCGACGATCCAATAGCGAAAGTACCTGTTAGCCGTCGCAATCTTCTCGCTTCAGGTGCCGCAGGCGCCGGTACCCTCGCTGCCGGCCTGGTCCTGGCATCAAAAACGGCATCGGCCCAATCCGCCGCCTGGATGCAGCCAGGCAACAATAATCACGTTGTCGACCTGCAGCATGCGGCTGCTGCTGCGGACGGCGAGGTCACGATCGACTATTTCGGCCATTGCGCCTTCAAGATCACCTCGCCTTCGGGCCTCAGCGTCATGTTCGATCCCTGGCGAAATGATCCTTCAGGCGCCTGGGGCCTATGGTATCCGAACGAGTTTCCGAAGACCGTGGTCGACGTCTGCATGTCAACTCATGCCCATTTCGACCATGATGCCCTATTCCGCCCGGAAGCCACCATGGTGCTGGACAGGATGGTCGGCAGCTGGAGCTTTGCTGACGTGAGCATTACCGGCATTGCCGACAAGCATGCCTGTGAAGCGCCGGGCTGGTATCAATGGACCAATGCGCTTGCGGAATTCGGCCAGAACGCCTGTCCGCCGGACAATCCAGGCCATATGGACATGGTCATGTATGTGGTCGAAACGGGCGGGATCAGAACCCTGATCTGGGGAGACAACCGCCATAACCCGCCGGACGCAGTCTGGAATGCTCTCGGACGAATCGACGTCCTGACACTGCCGGTGGATGGGTCGGAGCATATCCTGAGCTATGAGCAAGGCAATGCGATCGTCGAGCGTCTGCAGCCCAAGGTCGTCATCCCCACCCACTATCTCAACGAGGCGACAACCTTGACGCTCAGCACCCTGGCCTCCGCCGATGAATGGGTCGAAAGCCAAAAGAGCTTCACTAAGCTGGACAACGCCACCCTCAAACTTGCTGCCGGCGGCATCGAAGGCATGAGCCAGGAATTTCACTATTTCGGCAGCAATGTGCTGAGCGCTTAGGGGAGTGTCCACAACATGAGAGTCCCACCTCCATCGCTTGGATTGACGATGTAAGTAAGGAAAAAATTTTGGGACTCTTGTGTTGAAGCTCCCAAGATAACCATGCCGTTCCGGCCTTCTCCCCCGTCCAGCCGCCCGGCAGCGCATCGAGACGATATCGGGCGGCTGGGAATGGGGAGAGTGCCGGTGCCGCCGTCACCTGAATGGGACGCGGCAGCTTCCAGGCAGCCTGGTATGGTTACTTCATCAGGCGGTGAATCAGGCTGGATGTGTCCCAGCGGGCGCCGCCCTCATGAATGACATCATGGTAGAACTGATCGACCAATGCCGTGACCGGCAGGAGGGCACCATTACGGTTGGCCTCGGCAAGGCAGATCGAGAGATCTTTCCTCATCCATTCCACCGGGAAGCCAAAGTCGAATTCGCCCTTGATCATGGTCGAAGCCCGGTTCTCCATCTGCCAGGATTGGGCAGCTCCCTTCGAGATCACGCCGATCACCGCCTCCATGTCCAAGCCCGCGCGCATGCCGAAGTTGACGGCTTCCGAGAGGCCTTGGACTAGGCCCGCAATGCAGATCTGATTGACCATCTTGGCAAGCTGACCAGCCCCTGCGCTGCCGAGAAGCGTCACGGCGCGGGCGTAGCTGTCGATCACGGGCTTGGCCCGGTCGAACACCGCCTGCTCTCCACCGCACATCACGGTCAGAACGCCGTTTTCGGCACCGGCTTGGCCACCTGAAACCGGAGCATCGATGAAAGACCGGCCCTGCTCCTTGGCATGGGCTTCCAGCTCCCGGGCGATATCGGCGGACGCGGTGGTGTGATCGACGAAGATGGCACCCTCGCCTAGCCCGGCGAACAAGCCGTCATCGCCATAGGCGATTCCGCGGATATCGTCATCATTGCCGACACAGGCCATGACGAACTCAGCACCGTCCGCCGCTTCACGCGGGGTCGATGCGCGGCTACCGCCATGTTCCGCAACCCAGGCTTCGGCCTTCTTCGCGGTCCGGTTATAGACCGTCACGTCGTGTCCCTTGGCCTGAAGATGCCCCGCCATCGGGTACCCCATGATCCCAAGTCCGATAAAGGCGCATTTGGCCATCTCGCTTCCCCTCATTATCGCCGGCCGCTGCCGGTCAAGAAAACTGGCGTCAAGCTAGTGGTGCGACCACATCATTTGGTTTCCTGGCTATCCACCGGATTTGCCAATCCGATTTCAGTGTGCTGACGTGAAATTTGTGTGGATCAGCAAGGCTCTTCGACCTCGGACGCACCATCAGGTTTGACGGAAGCTAGCCGAGTTCGACGGAAACATGATCGGCACTCACATGTTGACGGGATATCACTAGAGTATTTTCCGATCAAACGGAACCAGCCCTCTCCTCCTCAGGGCCACCCGATATGGTCGGGATGCTGCGGATGGTTGGCAGGGGGGAGAGGGTTGGTGGTGGCTTTATGGAATCACAAAACACTCCAAAAGGTTTTCCCGATCACGGCAATCTGCCGATTAAGCACATGCACTGACCATGCGGATATGAACCGGATTGCCGCTCCTGTCCTAATCGTTATAGGCATTCGGCGATTCTGGGCTCGTTCGAATAGACTGCGTTAACGTAATCTTCATTCCTCATCGTCAGCCTGCTGCTCTGGTCCATGGGATCCTGGGACTCCGAGCCAAGCCCTTCCTTTTTGCGGGCGGGCGGACTCCCAGGATCCCATGGACCGAAAACGTTTTTAGCCGAATTCGGTTAACACAAGTTTAAGTGCGTCTGACAAGACAATGCTCGCGAGGCGTTCATCGATTAGGTGCTTCTTGCCTTTTGACAAGCTTAGACCGACGTGATCTGTTGGTTTCATAAGAAGCAAAAAGGGGGAGGCATGGCTATGAAAGTTGCCGGCACATTTGCGATTGGATTCTTCATCGCCGGATCGGCGATCGCCCAGGCCGAGCCTTTCATCTGGGCGACGGGCAGCGATCCCAATACCATGGACCCTCATGCCGCCGCGACGGCACCCGTGCTTGGATTCCTGAACAATATTTACGAGGGCTTGGTGCGTCGCGCACCCGATATGAGCCTGGAACCTTCGCTTGCCGAGAGTTGGGAAGCGATGGGCACCAATGGTTGGCGGTTTCGACTTCGCGCCGGGGTCACCTTTCACGATGGTGCTACGTTCGACGCCGATGACGTACTCTTCTCCTACCAGCGGGCCGCAGGCGAGACGTCCGACGTCAAATCCTTCTTCGCCACCATCGATCGCGTCGAAGCGCCCGACCCGCTTACGGTCGAATTTCATACCAAAAAGCCCGATCCGCTATTTCCCTCGGGTATCGCAAATTGGCTGATCATGGATCAGGGCTGGACCGAGGCCAAGGGCGCCATTCTTCCCAATCGTGAAGGCGAAAGCGCTGCCAATTTCGAGGCCAATGGTACAGGCCCCTTCAAGCTCATCAGCCGCGAGCCTGATGTCGAAACCGTTCTCGAGCCCCATGCCGCCTGGTGGGGCGAGGTGACCCACGACATCACGCGGGCCGTCTACAAGCCCCTGTCCTCGGATGCAACACGCGTGGCGGCGCTGGTCTCGGGTGAGGTGGATCTGATCGAGCCGGTACCGCTCCAGAACATTCCTCTGCTCCAGCAGAATGAGAACATCGAGGTTCTGCAGGGCATCGAGAGCCGGGTTCTTTTCTTCGGCTTTGATCACCGCTCCGACGAATTGGCGCTCGGCGATGCCGGCGGCACCAATCCGTTGAAGGATACTCGGGTGCGAAAGGCGGTCTACCAGGCCATCGACGCCGAGGCGATCGTCAAGCAGGTGATGCGCGGCAATGCACAAACCTCCGGCCTTCTGATTGCGCCGGGCGTGAACGGGTATCAATCAGCCGATGACGCGCGCCTGCCGACAGATCCGGAAGCGGCGAAAAGTCTTCTCGCGGAGGCCGGGTTTGCCGAAGGCTTCGATCTCACCCTTCGATGCCCAAACGATCGTTACGTTAATGACGAGGCAATTTGCACGGCGGTCATTCCCATGCTGGCCCGGATCGGGTTGAACGTTACCCTGGATGCCGTGCCGGTCAGTCAATATTGGACGGAGCTTCGTGAAGGCAAATTCGATATGTACCTCCTGGGCTGGTCGCCCGGCACCTTCGATGCTGAACACCCCCTGCGTTTCCTGATGCACACACCCGATCCTGAAAAGAAACTCGGCAGCTGGAATTTCGGCGGCTACAGCAACCCCAGGATCGACGATCTGTTGCCCAGGATTCAGCAGGAACTCGATGCCGACCTCCGTCAGGCGATGATCGACGAAGCCCATGCCATCTTGAAAGACGATGCGGTCTATATGCCCCTGCATGTCCAGCCATTGGTCTGGGCCATGCGCTCGGGCGTCAGCGTTCAGCAGCGTCCTGACAATTTTCTCATTCTGCGTTGGATCAACTTGGAATAACGGCTCAGCGCAACATCAAATCAGGATGCCTGTTCTGATCTCCAGATGACGGAACTGGGGTTTATGCTTTCTTATCTCTCCTGCGGGACAAAGGTGAACTGGTCCATGTGATCCTGGGAGTCCGAGCCTCGCCTCTTTTTCTGGCAGGCTGACGGATTCCTAGGATCACATCGACCGGAAAATGGTCGGTACCAAGAATAGACTAACGTTTGGTAAATCCAACGTTGCTTCGAACCTTTTCTTCCCAGCGATGCCAAGAGTAGGTGCCCCGGCATTGGGTAGTTGGGGGAAGAGGGACGAACAGTCTGGGCGGCTTGGTACAAACTCATTTCCGATCCAGCCGTGCGCCAGCCAACAAACGTTACAGGGCGGTCACCATCCCGTCTTTTGCAAACTCGAAACGGCCCGGGTCGATCGTCGGCAGGCAATCCAGCATGGGCTGGCTCATATGGGTCAGCAGGATGCGCTTTGCGCGCAGTTCGTTCTCATGATCATTCAGCGTTTGCCAATCCAGGTGGTGAATTCCGTTGGGCTTGAGGCCATGGCATTCCGCAATCAGCAAATCGACATTGTCGGCGATCTCGACCAGACTGTCCGTCCAGCAGGTATCACCGGAAAAGGCCAGGGTTTTTCCTTCGATCTCCAAACGAAAGGCCAGAGAAGGCGCACCGGAAGGATGGTCGACGAGGCGCGGCAGGATCGTCGTACTTCCGACATGCTCCTCACGATCCGCCTCCAGCTCGATGAAATCGAGAGGAAAACGCCAGACGGTTTCTTCGAGGTCCGGAAACAGTACGTTCAAAGCGTCGATAATTCGCCGCTCGGTGCCTTGGGGCCCCAATATCAAGAGAGGAGCATCGCGTCTCGCTACGAATTGCGCATGGATCAAATAAAACGGAACCCCGCCGAAATGATCACCGTGTAAGTGGCTGAGCAGAATGCTGTCGATGGTCGAGGGATCTATTTGCTGCTGCTGCAAAGCCAGCAAAACGGTCGATCCGCAGTCGAGGAGCATGGTGTGATGCGGCGTGGCGACCTGAAAGCAGGTTTGCAGCCGGGCGCCGCTGCAAAAAGCGTCGCCACAACCGAGGATGCGAACAATGACTGAAGACATCGGACCAGACTATGAATTCAACCTGCCCGAATCTGTGATTTCGATCACAGGTTACGAATTCTTCATTTTTGAAAAAAGTCAGATCAAGATACCTGACTGACGGTGCTCCAGCCGGAGCAATATCGGCGCCCTCCAAGCCGAGGGTCAATCGATCTCGATCTCATCCAGTCCCGGCGGCGGCGGCGGGTAGCGAAGATCCAGGTCTTCCATGGTACAGCGGATAATCCGAGAAATGACGGCGTTCCGGTACCATTTGCGATCGGCCGGGATCACGAACCAGGGAGCCTTCGGCTTGCTGCACCGGCTAAGCGCAATCTCATAGGCTTCCCGATAGTCATCCCAGAGCGCCCGCTCAGCAAGGTCGCCTGGGTTGAACTTCCAGTGTTTTGCAGGATCGTCAAGGCGCGCCTGCAGTCGCTCCTTTTGCTCCTTTTTGGAGATGTGCAGGTAGAACTTCAGAATGGTCACATCGTTGTCGACCAGATGCCGCTCGAAAGCGTTAATCTGATCATAGCGTTGCTCGATGACCTTTTTGGGCGCCAGTTCGCGAACCCTGGCGATCAGGACATCCTCATAGTGGGAGCGATTGAAGATCCCGATCATCCCTTTGGGCGGGACGGCCTGATGCACGCGCCAGAGATAATCGTGAGATAGCTCCTTCGAAGAAGGGGCCTTGAAGCTTGTCGCACGCACGCCCAAGGGATCGACCGGGCCGAAGACTTTGCGGATCGTGCTGTCTTTTCCGCCGGTATCGGTCGCTTGGAGCACAATGAGAAGAGCGTGCTTGCCTTCCGCGTAGAGGACATCCTGCAGGACATCGATACGGGCGATGTCCGCTGCTGCTGCCGCTTCGGCCTCGTCACGGTCCGGAAAACAGCTTTTATCCCTGGTATCGAAATCTCCAAGAGAAATTTTCTTGGCATTGGTCGAAAGCCGATAGCGCTTGAAGACCTCCTCCTTCGCCGATGTCTTGCCCATTTCCGGATCCTTTTTTTGTCTTTGAGGTGTTCTTACGCTCGCGTCCGGAGCTCTTGTCAGTAAAGTCCGCCAGCCCTAGGCGTTGCCGGCTGCTGCTGTTCGACATTGTCTCCGAAACCAACGGTGCTGGAGCCAGGTGTGATGCCCGGGGTCTTCTCTGGGGCCTCATAAATGTCATAGTTTTCGGGGGTCACCTCGGTCGGTTCGGTGCCTGGAAGAAATGCCTCCAGAAGCACTGATTTGGTGGTCGGTCCCGGAAGGAGGCCACTGTCGGCATCGATTCGAACAAGGCGAACACCTGCAGGCACCCGAAACGGTGTCGCTGGCTTGTCGATCAGGGCTTGCTGCATGAAGTCGACAAAGATGGGAAGAGCTGCGGACGACCCGGTTTCTTTTCTTCCAAGGGTTCGGGGGGTATCGAAACCGACATAGACGCCAACGGCAAGATCGGGCGTAAAACCCAGGAACCAAGCGTCGAAACTGTCGTTCGACGTGCCGGTTTTGCCGGCAACGGGTTTGCCGATCGCTTTGGCTCGCCTGCCGGTCCCGCGCTCGACAACACCCTCGAGAACGTTCACCATCTGATAGGCGCGGGCTTCATCGATAATCCGTTCCCGCTCGTCGGCAAGGATCGGGGTCGACTGTTCTATCCAATCCACGTTTCGGCAATCAGGACACCGCCGATTGTCCCGGCGATCAACCGTTCTGCCATGCCGATCCTGAATGCGTTCGATCAGGGCAGGCTCGATACGCTTGCCGCCGTTGACCAGCATGGCATAGGCCGATGTGAGCGTCATGAGATCGGCTTCCGACGATCCGAGTGCGGACGCTAGATTGTACTCCAGCTTGCGGGCGAGCCCGAAGCGCTCGGCCATCTCGATCACGTTCCCCATACCGATCGACTGGGCGAGGCGCACCGTGAGGACATTGAGCGATTTCTCCAGGCCGAACCTCAGTGTACGGGTCCCGTAGAACTTGTTGGAGTAGTTTTCCGGCTTCCACTTGCCCTCGTCAGGCCCTTGGTCATAAACCACGGGCGCATCGAGAAAAGTGCTGGAGGGGGTATAGTTCTGATTGAAACCGGCAAGATACACGAAGGGTTTGAGGGCTGAGCCTGGCTGGCGGCGAGCCTGTGTTGCCCGATTGAACTCGCTGCGCTGATAGTTGAACCCGCCGCTCATGGCGAGGACCCGGCCATTATGGGGATCAATCGCCACGATCGCCCCTTCCACCACCGGAGCCTGTCGGAGCTCGTAACGCACGGCACCTGGTAGAGGCACGTCTTGGGGTTCGGCCGTTGCCACATCCGCTTCGACGGGAACAGCCTCCAGCCAGATGACCTGGCCCGGCTGCACGACTTGATCAACCCCGGTGATTTCCGGCCCAAGGCTCTCCTTGCCGGGATCGGTCTCATCGCGAATCTGAGTGCGCGCCCAGGTGACGGCATCCAGCTTCAGTTCCACCGCTGATCCGTCGATTAAGCCGACCGATGCTGCAGCCTGTCCTGCTTCCAGGACCAAGCCTAGCTGCCAGTCGGACAAACCGTCGCCACGGCCGATTTCCGCTAAACGAACCGCCCAATCGGGACCAAGATCGATTTCCGCGATCGGACCGCGCCATCCATGCCGGCGATCATAAGCGGTGAGGCCATCACGCAAGGCGCGGGCAGCCGCCTCCTGCAAGGCTGGAAGGATTGTTGTGCGGATGGACAGGCCGCCTTCGTAGAGAGCGGATTCTCCGTGATCCGCAATCAGCCGGCGACGGACCGATTCGGTGAAATAGTCGGCCTTCACCAATTCGGTGTCGTCGCGACGCTTCATCACCAATGGCTCGGCCCTGGCGATCTCAGCTTCCTGCTCATCGATTACCTTCAAATCAAGCAGCCGCCCGATCACCCAATCGCGACGTCCTTTAGCCTCGTCGGGCGCCTTCACGGGGTGATAGACTGAAGGCGCCTTGGGCAGCCCTGCGAGAAACGCAGCCTCGGCCGTGGTAAGATCGTCGAGTGATTTGTTGAAGTAGTTGAGGGCAGCGGCGGCAACACCGTAGGATCCGACACCCAGATAGATCTGATTGAGGTAGAGTTCGAGGATCTCGTTCTTGGTGAAGGCTTGTTCGATGCGATAAGCGAGCAAAGCCTCCTTCAGCTTTCGGACATAGGAGACTTCGTTGGTCAGCAGGAAATTCTTCGCCACCTGCTGGGTGATCGTCGACGCGCCGACCAGGCGCCGGTTTTGGCCGATCTGCCGAACATTGGTGATTACCGCACGCGCGATGCCGACCAGATCAAGCCCGAAATGGTTGTAAAAATTTTTGTCCTCGGCTGCCAGAAACGCCTCGATCAGCCGCTTGGGCATGGCTTCAACGGGCACGAAGACCCGTTTTTCCTGGGCATATTCAGCGAGCAAACGCCCGTCGCCTGCGTGAATGCGGGTGACCGTGGGAGGCTGATAGTCGGCAAGCTGACGATAATCCGGCAGATCATGGCCGTATTTGTGCAGCAGATAAATGCCCCCGGCCCCTCCGGCGATCAGCAAAAGAACCAGGGTAAGAATGGAAAAGCCGAGCAGTTTGAGAAGAAAGCGCAACGTCTATCCTACCCTCTTCTGTTGATTAGGTGTGGCATTATGATGGCTCACCATCAAAATAGCGATCGATTGCTTTGATCATGGCGCCTGCAAGATCCCCAAGATGGTCAAGGTCATTCAAGCGCTTTTCGTCTTCGACATTGGACAGATAGCCGAGTTCGATCAACGCAGACGGCATATCCGGCGACTTTAGAACCACGAAACCGGCCTGCTGCTGCTGCTTCCTCAGCATTGTCGTCACATTCGCCAGTTCATCAACCAGAACATCTGCAATTCTCAAAGATTTGCTGTTGGCATCCCTCTGGGCGAGGTCGATGAGGATCTGAGTCACAATCGGCTCATGGTGGCTGAGATCGATGCCGCTCAGAATATCGGCTTGATTTTCGTTGGCCGCAAGACGCGCCGCCTCCTCGCTCGATGCCTGGTTAGACAATGTATAGACGGCGGCACCGCGCACCTTGCCGGCTTTGGCGAGGCTGTCGGCGTGCAGGGAAAGAAACAGATCGCCTTCGCTTACCCGCGCGATCTGCAGACGGTCCCGCAAGCGCACGAAGGAATCGTCTCCCCTCGTCATGACCACATCATACCGGCCCGTGTCCAGGAGCCGCCGGCGCAGTTCGAGGGCCATATTGAGAACGACGTTCTTCTCAAAAGTGCCCCTTTTCCCACTGGCGCCGGGGTCGATCCCGCCGTGGCCGGGGTCCAGGACAATCATGCGCTTGGTGAGCTTGATGCGTGGCCTGGGTGCCGGTACCGGAAGTCTTTCGGAGAGCACTTGGCGGTTTCGACGCGTCTCGTTACGCCCATCTCTTCTATCGTAAACACGCACCGGACGGCGTGTTTCCCTTGGCTTGGCCACGGGACGCGGTGGTAGAGATTTGGCCTCGGCAACATCGACTGTGCTGCTCATCCGTTCAGGGGTCATGGCCGATCCGCGGGGAAGGGGCAGCAGATCGGTCACGATTCGGTAGCCGCTGGTATCGCTTCTGGGCAACTCGAAGACTTTCTCGATCTTGAAGGGACGGTCGACATCCACGACCAGCCGCGAGATGCCGGCCTGAAGTTGCCCGAACCGAAATCCCTTGACGAAACGGTAGGGCCGTGTCCCGCGCTGCCTTGGTAGCTGCCACGAGACATCGGGGAGGTCGAGCACCAGTCGCGGCGGGTTGTCCAGCGTGCGTTGCTCGAAAGGCACTTTGCGCCCCAGATCGACCACGATACGCACGCCCTCGCCATGGGGGAGAAGGGTCACATCCCGCACCGTACCTGCGGCAAGCGCTGCGCCCATCGAGCTGAAGAGCAAAAACGCAGCGAGCAGACCGGTACGACTCAGGCTGTGCTGCAGCAGAGCGCGGTTCTCGTAACCACTTGTCAACCAGGCCGCGAGCTGCCGGATTGGTGCCATCGGCGGGGAGCACACCTGCCCAGCCCATGCACGCCGCCTTCCAAAAAAAAACATCAATTCCTGAGAAATCCTAGCCAAGCCGCGATGATATCGACCGATCGATTTCAAGGGAGTATCCAACCAAAGAACGATTGTTATCGATATTCGCATTGTAGCGTATCAGCATAGTCACTATAGTTAACGAACAATGGTTTGTCGCCGATCGTGGTGAATTTGCATGAGCCCTGTTGCGGCCTCGCCACTGATCGGCCCGCTACCTGTTCAATCGGCAGGTCATCATAACGCCCGCGCCTCGAGAATGAGGCATGCGGAAATCTGGACAGAAATGGTATCAGATTCACTCTATCCTGCGACGCCGGCTCCCGGTGAGAACCAGTACCTACGATCGGACTGGCGCTCAAGGTTGATCCGGCGATCCAATGATGATCGACGCCACCTGGCCGCCGCCCCGAAGGGCGGGCCGCCGGGCCACTGGTCGACGGAGTTTTTTTTATATGCCCAAATCGATGCTCATCGACGCCTCGCACCCGGAAGAAACCCGGGTGGTGGTCGTCAATGACCGCCAACTCGAAGAGTTCGACTTCGAATCATCCACCAAGAGACAGCTAAAAGGGAATATCTATCTCGCCAAAGTCACAAGAGTAGAACCGTCGCTTCAGGCGGCATTCGTCGACTATGGCGGCGACCGTCACGGTTTCCTTGCCTTTAGCGAGATCCACCCGGATTACTACCAGATTCCGCAAGCCGATCGCCATTTGCTGGAAGAAGCCAGCAAGGGCGAGCCGGAGGCTGCCGATGGTGAGCCTTCAGCCGAGCTTGAGGAGAACGAAGCTGGTGAAGACGACGCCGAAGCGGTCACGACCGATGCGGATGAGGAAACCGAGGAGGTCTACGCCGAACAGGCCAAGCGCCGCCAGCGGCTGCTTCGGAACTACAAGATCCAGGAAGTGATCAAACGGCGCCAGATCATCCTGGTGCAGGTGGTCAAGGAGGAGCGCGGCAATAAGGGAGCGGCGCTTACCACCTATCTGTCGCTTGCCGGCCGATATTGCGTCTTGATGCCGAACACAGCACGTGGCGGAGGAATCTCCCGGAAAATTGCAAATGTCAAAGATCGGGCCAGGCTAAAAACCATCGCGCGCGATCTGGATGTGCCCGAAGGCATGGGACTGATTGTTAGGACCGCCGGGCAAAGCAGGAACAAGCTGGAGATCAGGCGGGACTACGATTACCTGCTGAGGCTCTGGAGCGATATTCGGGACCGCACGCTCGATTCGATCGCGCCTTGCACCATCCACGAGGAAGGGGCGCTGGTGAAGCGCGCCATTCGCGATATCTATGATAGCGATATCGGTGAAATCCTCGTTGAGGGCGAAGAAGGCTATAGGTCGGCGAAGAAGGTCATGACCATGCTCATGCCTTCCAGGGCCAGGCGAATCAAGCAGTATAAGGAAGAGCTTCCTCTTTTCCATCACTTCCAGATCGAACCGCAGCTCGATGCGCTCCACAGCCCGACCGTCGAGCTGAAGTCCGGCGGCTCGATCGTAATCAACCCGACAGAGGCGCTGACCGCGATTGACGTCAACTCGGGCAGGGCCACCCGCGAGCGCAACATCGAGGAAACGGCGCTTCGGACCAATTCGGAAGCCGCCGAGGAAATTGCCAGGCAGCTGCGCCTGCGTGATGTCGCTGGGCTCGTGGTGATCGATTTCATCGACATGCTCGAGATGCGTAACCAGCGCATCGTCGAGCGGCGCCTGCGTGATGCGCTACGTTTCGACCGGGCGCGTATTCAGCTTGGCCGCATCAGCGCGTTCGGCCTTTTGGAACTCTCCAGGCAAAGGCTTCGCCCGAGCTTTTTGGAGATGAGCACCCAGCCTTGTCCGATTTGTGCCGGGTCCGGTACCATTCGATCGGTGGAATCGGCGGCGTTGCAGGCGCTGCGTGCCGTCGAAATCGAAGGCATGAAAGGCGATCACGTCTCACTCACCGTGACCCTGCCGTTGCCCGTCGCGTTGTATCTCTTCAATCAAAAACGTGAT
Source organism: Geminicoccaceae bacterium (assembly GCA_965204405.1). GTDB lineage: Bacteria > Pseudomonadota > Alphaproteobacteria > Geminicoccales > Geminicoccaceae > JANQPX01. The sequence goes on along the minus strand of CBDBEN010000003.1, from coordinate 65,669 downwards.
CTGGTGGTTTCTCTCGAGAAACGCTACGGCATGGCGGTTAACGTGCAGGTTGGCGCCGATCTGATTGCCGGCACGCTCAAGATCGAAACCCAACGGACCGAAACGGCAGAACCGGAAGAGGTCTCGACAGCAGCGAAGCCTGCCCCCTCAAAACGCAAACGGGCACCGGTGCGCTCCAGGGAAAGAGCCCCTGAAGAGCCGGCGGATGCAGAAGAGATCAAGACCGAGTCCGAAGGTGATGAGGAAGGCGATGGTCAGCGTCGGCGGCGTCGGAGACGGCGGCGCAGGCGGCGCAGCGGCAGTGATGCCGAAGCTACAGCCGTGTCATCGGAAACGCGGGCAGAGTCGGATCAGATCGAGCCGGACTCACCGGAGGAACCCGTCGATCAAGCCGCTGCCGATAATGGTCAGGCAGAGAAGGATCCGGCGGCCCAAGATGCCGAGGCCAAGCAGGCCGAATCCGTTGATGACGACGAGGCCCCTCGAACGGGACGCAGACGGCGGCGGAGCTCGACGCGCGGCCGTCGCCGCAGTTCGTCATCGCGGTCGCAGTCGGGAACAAATGGGACGGCCAGCGAACCGCAGTCGGGTTCCGCTCATGACGACCAATCCGCCCCGGTCGACAATGCCTCGTCGCGAAGGGATAGGGAGCCGAGCTCCAATCCGCCCCCGGCAGAGCCTTTGATCCCCTCGACGATTGCCGTCGAGCCCAGCCAGGTTCCGGCGGCGTCATCGGGGACGGCTGACGAGCAGCCCCCTCCAGCCAAGGAAGAAAGCTTCGACGGACCCGTCGCCTCTCATGGGGATGTGCAGGCTTCGGCCATAATGGCTTCGTCCGAAAAGGCCGAACCGCGGCGCGGCTGGTGGAACCGCTTCGTCAGGAAGCAGGACTGAAGCGGGCTCCTGCTCCGCCCTGGTGGGTGACTTGAGCGGTTTGGCAGCGTGTGTCCTGCGGATGCCTGTTGGGTGGCATGACTAGGCTCCCGCGATTGGTAGATGCTCGTGGTACGCCCCGAACTTGCGGCTCATTGCTCCCAGGGCATGGTTCTCGTCGCCGCAGCCTTCCGGGCCAGGCGATAAGCCCGGCTTGTTTAAGCCAAGGGCGAGCCAATCTTCAGACCGTCGAGACAGTCCTTTCCAATCATCAGCGCCGCCGCTGTGGCCGCAATCATCTCGGGCAGGATCAGCCACTCCAAGGTCCAGGCAGCACCTGAGCGTTCGCCCTCATGAACCATGGCTTGATGGATGGCGGCAAGCTGGCCGGCATTGAAACGGGCAAGCGTAACCAGCACCTCCGCTTGAATGGGATTGCGCTTATGAGCCATCACGGAAGAGGATCCGCTGGAAGCCAGAACCGCCTCGCCGACCTCGTTTTGCGTCATCAGCGTCAGGTCCTGCCCGATCTTGCCGAGACTGCCGCTAATCTTGGCGAGCCAGCCGGCGAGATCGGCGATCCGGTCACGCTCCGCATGCCAGGAGCGGCCGGGATCGGTGAGGCCGAGGCGGTCGGCCAGCGCCGCCCTGACATCCGGGCCGCGCTTCCCCAGCTTGTCGAGAGTACCGACGGCGCCGCCGAATTGAACTGCAAGGACATGGTTTTCCAGGCCATCCAGGGCTTGGAGATAACGGGCGAGCGGGCTTTTCCAGGTGCCGAGGCGGATGGCAAGGCTGATCGGCAGGGCCTGCTGCATACGCGTTCGCCCCATGATCGGGATGTTGCCCCCTCGGATTGCCAGCCGATCAAGGCTTTCCAGAACAGCTTCGAGATCGCGCCGAAGCAGGGCAAGAGCCTGTTTCAGGCGGAGGATTAGGCCTGTGTCGACCAGATCCTGGCTGGTGGCGCCGACATGGACGTGGCCGCGATAGGCTTTGGGCATCTCCTCGCGAAGGCTCGCGATCAGGCTCGGTCCGATCACGCCATCCCGGCGGATACCGGCGGCAAGCTTGTCGGTGCCTGGCTGAAACTGCCTGATCGCCGTACCGATCGCGATGCCGGCCTCTTTCGGAATGATGCCCAGATCAGCTTGCACGTCGGTGAGGGCAGCCTCGAAACGAAGCATCGCCGATAACTCGGCATCCGGCGTGAAAAGCCCCGCGATCTCCCGGTGCTGCAGCAAGTCCGCAAAATAAGGATGGTCGAAAAGGGAAAACGCCATGGGCAAAACCGTGGTCAGGGGGTGATCAGGCCGGTATGCCGCTCTCGCCGCGGAGCAGGGTCAAGAGGCAACCTCGCTCACCATATCACGATAAACCTGCTTCACGATCTTAATCGCCCGGTTCGCCGCCGGCACGCCTGCATAGACCGCGACATGCAGGAGAACTTCCCTCAGATCTTCCGGCGTCGCCCCGGTATTCGCGGTCGCCCGGACATGCATCGCGACCTCCTCGTCATGGCCGAGTGCTGCGAGCAGGGCGATCGTGACAAGGCTGCGTTCGCGCTTGCTAAGGTCCGGCCGGGACCAAACCGATCCCCAGGCTCCTTCGGTGATAAAGCGCTGAAAGTCCTCATCGAACGCCGTTTTCGCGGCCTCCGCCCGATCGACATGACTATCACCGAGCACTGACCTTCGTGCCGCCATGCCTGCTTCGTAACGATCGGATGTGTCCTTAGACAACCCAGCTCTCCCCCGATGATCTGGTGCTATGTCTCATTCATAAGGCAGGCCCACATAGTTCTCCGCAAGCGCCGTCATTGCGGCTTTCGAGCTGGTCAAATAATCCAGCTCGGCGAGTTGCATCTTTGTTCCGAAAGCACCCTCGTCCGGAAAGTGATGCAGTAACTTGGTCATCGACCAGGAAAATCGTTCTGTTTTCCAGACACGGCGCAACGCCTGCTCGGAGTATGACCTGAGTTTGCTTTCGTCCCCCGAACGGTCATAGGCGATCAGCGCTTCGGAAAGATAATGGACGTCCGATGCCGCCAGGTTCAGCCCCTTGGCGCCGGTCGGTGGCACGATGTGACCGGCATCACCGGCGAGGAAAAGGCGGCCATGCTGCAACGGCTCGGCAACGAAACTGCGAAGCGGTGCGATGGATTTTTCGATCGATGGGCCGGTCTGCAGTCCTGTTGCGACATCCGCAGGCAGGCGGCCTTTCAGCACCTCCCAAAAACGATCGTCAGACCATGCGCTTACGTCCTCGTCGAGAGAGCATTGGACATAATAGCGGCTGAGCGCCTTCGAACGCATCGAGCACAGCGCGAAGCCATGATCATGATTGGCGTAGATCAATTCGTGATGCACAGGCTCGGTCCGGGAAAGCACGCCCAGCCAGCCGAAGGGGTAGGTTTTCTCATAGCAAGTTAGCACATTCTCAGGCATGGATTGCCGGCCAACGCCGTGGAAGCCGTCGCAGGCAGCGATGAAATCGCAGTCCACGTGCCGAATTTCCTTCCCTTTTCGATAAGTCAGATAAGGTCTGTCGGTCTCGATGTTGTGGGGCTGGACGTCGACGGCGTTATGGATCACGACGCCGCCCATCCGATCGCGCGCCTCGTAAAGATCGCGAGTCACCTCGGTTTGTCCGTAGACCGTGACGGTCCGACCGCCGGTCAGGCCTTCAAGATCGATGCGCTCGAGACGGCCGCCAAAGGCAAGATTGACGCCGCTGTGAATTTCGCCTTCCTTGTCCAGGCGCTCACCCACACCGGCCGCTCGCAGCATGTCGGTCAGCCCCTGTTCCAGCACGCCTGCACGGACGCGACTCAACACATATTCTCGAGATTGCCGTTCCAAAACGACCGTATCGATGCCCTTGAGATGCAGGATCTGGCTGAGCAGAAGCCCGGACGGTCCGCCGCCAATGATACCGACCTTGGTCTTCATGCCCCCCTTCCTTTTCGTTGGCATTCCCGGTTTATTGCGGATTGCCTGATTTTTTTTGCCTGTTTCACCCTGGACCAACTGCCATGGCGATGCGCATCCCGGTCTTGCGAACCCACCAGCACCATGAACCATGCCAAAGCCAGAGGGGCCTGTCATCCCATGGGAGGAGCGTAGTACTTGAGAATACTCCTATCGCCATATCGGCGGGCACAGTATCGTCAGCCATGAATTAGGGTGTTCTTCGGTCGGCCTGTTGAATTGTCAGATCAGATTGACCCAATTGCCAGCAGGGCTTCATATCCCATGACCTTTCGTGTGTGACGAAGGACATCCGGTCCATGGGACCCTGGCACTCTCTGTCTCGCCCATTCTTCTTGCCGGGCGGACGGACTCCCAGGGGCCCATGGACCAGAAAACCGAGGCTATCGGGAAGAGATGAAGAGTAGGTTAAGGCTACCATTCCAAAGATATTAACTTGGTGAGGTAGCGACAATTTGATCTGACCATGAGGATCCCAAAATCCTGAATGGACGTGTCATGCCCAATCTGGCCGACAGAACGATCATACGCCCGGCATGCCCTGCCGATCTCGACGACATCGCTGCCCTGCAGACTCGCGCGATCATGGCATTTGGCCTGGAGATCTACGGTGAAGCGGCTTGTCGTGCCTGGGCGCGCATCGGCGTTCAAACCCGGCATACCCTGCTCGCAAGCGGTAGCTTCCTGGTCGCTGAAGACCGGGGCGCTATCATTGGGATTGGCGGCTGGACGGCGGATAGCCGCGAAGCGGATTGCGCCTGGCTTCGCTATGTCTTTGTGGAGCCGGCGGCAGCCCGAGCGGGGATCGGGCGTCGCCTGGTGCGTGACGTCGAGGCTTCGGCCTGCCGGGCCGGTCGCGGCCGCATCCAACTCTGGTCGAGTCTGAATGCCGTGCCGTTCTACGAAGCGCTTGGCTACCGAACCGTCAAATCAGCACGCTGGCCCGTCGCTGATGGCATCGAGATGGAGCATAAGCTCATGAGCAGCACCCCGCGGCTTGCTGCATCCACGTACCGATGATAGCGTTTTAGGCATCAGAAAATGAGCCGGCGGGTAAGCCGGTGCAATTCCATTCGGGAGGCTCGGCCATGACAGTCACGCGACGCATTCTATTGGGTTCACTCGCCCTCGGCGCCACCATGCTTGGCATGGTGCAGGTACAAGAGGCTTCGGCGCAGGACAAACTGACCATAGCGCTGATCCCGGGGCTGACCACCGACGCCTTCTATATCACCATGCGGAAAGGTGCCGAACATGCAGCCGAGGCGCTGGGTGTCGAGCTTCTGTTCCAGGGCGGACCGGAATTCAATCCGACTGTCCAGGTCCCGGTTTTGAACGCGATGATCGCCCGTCAGCCCGACGCCATCTTGATTGCTCCCACCGACAAGCAGCAGCTGATTGCCCCGCTAAAGCAGGCGATCGATGCCGGCATCAAGGTTATCACTGTCGACACCTTCATCGATGACGGCCAGTACCAGGATGGTCGTGGCGAAGGTGATTTTCCGCTCTCCTATGTGGCTTCCGACAATGTCCTGGGTGGTCAGATGGCGGGCCATGCGCTTGCCAAGGCCGTCGGCGAAACCGGCAAAGTCTATGTTTCCAACGTGAAGCCCGGAATTTCGACCACCGACCAGCGTGAAGAAGGGTTCGTTGCCGCGATGGCGGACTATCCCGACATCGAGGTGCTGGAAACTCAGTTCAACGACGACGACGCCAACAAAGCCGCCTCCCAGCTTCAGGCGGTGCTCGCGCGCAATCCCGATCTTGTCGGCGTGTTCGGCGCCAATCTGTTCTCCGCGATCGGTGCCGCGGATGGTGTCAAGGCGGTCGGCAAGACCGGAGAAATCAAGGTTGTCGCCTTCGACGCACCGACCCGGATCGTCGATGACATCAAATCGGGTTTGATCGACATGGCGATCGCTCAACACCCGGCCGAGATCGGCTATTACGGTGTCATGACCGCCTATGGTGCGCTCACCGATCAGTCCGTGCCGATCAGCATCGGGACCGGCTTTACCGTGATGGATGCCTCCAACATCGATGATCCGGCGATCCAAAAGTTCGTCTATTCGGACTGATGACGGAAGCTTGGGGGGATGGGCATGCGCCTCTTCCTTCTCAGCCCTTGTGGGATACAATCCTGGGCCAAGCCGAACTGTGCCAGGTTGGCTTGGCCGGGATTGGTCTTTCGTCCTTGGTGCTATTTCTTTTCAACCTAAGGAAATTTGCGGGTCTGCGCCCAACATAGTTTTCCCGACGGGCGGGCGAATTCCCAGGATCTCATGGACCAGCAAGACCAGAATCCTGGCAGCAGGGAATGAAGAAATGATAAAAAACGCTGACGACTTTCGCTTAAGCTATGAACCGACCTGACGTGACGTTGCGGTAAACATGGTGCAGATTCAAGTGACCGAGCCGGCCGCCCCGAATGAGCCGGCGACTCTGGAGGACGAGCATCCGCTGCTGAGGTTTTTGGCAGGTGCCTGGTCCTGGCTGTTCCTGATCGTGCTGCTGATCTTCTTCGAGAGCTGGGCGCGGGCCGTCTATGGCATCTCGTTTCTGTTCAATGGCTTCAACATCCAGAGCATTGCCCTCTTTGCCGCCGCCCCCTTGCTCCTCGGTCTCGGCCAGACATTCGTGATCATCTCGGGCGGCATCGACCTCTCCGTCGGCTTCGTCATGGGCCTGGCCGCCGTGATCATGGCCCGGGTCATGCAGGAAGCGGCGGGGTTGCCTCCCGAAGCGGCTCTCGGCATCGGCATTGGTGCTGCATTTTTGGTCTCGCTGATTCCTGGCGTGATCAACGGCTGGCTGATCGCGCATCTGCGCGTGCCTGCCTTCATCGGCACCCTCGGCATGTACGGCGTCGCCCGTGGCAGCGGCTTTCTGGCCGCCGGCGGCACCACCGTCCCGGTCAACAATCCTTGGCTGTTCGAGATGGGCAACGGCAAACTTCTGGGCGTTCCGGTCCCGGTGGTGATCACCATCGTCGCGGTGCTGGTGCTGCACTACGTCCTTTCCCAGACCCGTTTCGGCCAATACACCTACGCCATCGGCGGCAACCGCATGGCAGCGATCCGCTCCGGCATCAATGTCCGCCGGCACACCATGATGATCTATCTGATCGCCGCGGGCTGCGCCGGGCTTGCCGGCATGATCTATACGTCCCGCTTCTCCGCAGGCGCCGCCCAAGCCGGCGAGCCGATGCTGCTCGACTCGATCGCTGCCGTGGTGATCGGCGGGGCCAGCCTGTTCGGCGGCTCCGGCACGATCATCGGCACGGTCATCGGCGCGCTGATTATCGCGGTGATCCAATATGGCCTGGTGTTCGTTGACGTCGAGCCGTTCTGGCAGTTTGTGGCGGTCGGCGTGGTGATCATCGTCTCAGTGCTGGTAGACCAGTCGCAAAGCCGCCTCAGAGGCGAGGCGAACGATGTCGACTAGCCGGCGGGGTGCTGATGCCTCGACACCTATTCTTTCCGCAAAGGGAATTTCCAAGCGCTTCGGTGGTGTTCAGGCCCTGAACAATGTCAGCTTCGACCTGAAACCCGGCGAGGTTCTGGCCCTTGCCGGCGACAATGGCGCTGGAAAATCGACCTTGATCAAATGCATTTCAGGCGTCTATCAGCCGGATCAGGGCGAGGTTCGGTACAAGGAAGAACCGGTCCGGATGGCCAACCCGCGCGCGGCGCGCGAACTCGGCATCGAGACCATCTATCAGGATCTGGCGCTCGCCGACAATCTTGACGTCGGCGCCAATGTGTTTCTCGGGCGTGAGCCGACCAGACATCATCTCGGCCTCTTTCCGGCAATTGATAGAAAGCGGATGCGGGAAGCCGCCCTCGATATCCTGAATAGCCTTGAGATCGAGATCCCGCCTGGCAAGCTGACCCGTCCGGTGCGCACCCTCTCCGGCGGCCAGCGCCAGGCGGTCGCGATCGGCCGGGCCATCTACTGGCAGGCCGATATCCTGATCATGGACGAACCCACCGCCGCGCTCGGTGTGCCGGAGCAGCGTAAGGTTCGGGAACTGATCCTCCGCCTCAAGGAGCAGGATGTCGGGGTCATCTTCATTTCCCACAATCTGCAGGACATTTTCGCCGTCTCGGACCGCATCCTGGTTCTGCACCGCGGCAGCACCGCCGGTGAACGTCGGATCGACCAGACAACCCATGATGAGATCGTCAAGCTGATGGTCGGGGGTGCGTAAGATCCCATGCCACGGGTCTGACTTGGATCTCAGGTTTCATAGGGAGCAGGTGAATGTGTGATCATGCCGGGCAGTTTTGGCTCGCTTGATGGTAGAAGCCGCCGATGAACTACCTGTCTTGGGGGACGATGGGAGCAACCTGGCCCCAAGTCTGGACGGCTCAAGGTTGCCGTCGCTGTCGGCTCCATTTTCAGCCACCTGGAGCATCCGACCGGCGTTTGTTTGTTTGGCGGTGCTCTGGTGGGTGTTTTGGCCGAAGGGCTGCTGGTACCTGGATGAAGCCTGCATCAAGGTGGAAGGCCGCTGGTGTTAATTGTATCGGGCGATCGACGATGAGGGCCGCTTGATCGACGTCCGCTTGAGCGAGACCACGACACGGCGGTCGCCAAGGCGTTCTTTCCCTCGGCCCTGGATGACTATAGCGTTTCTGGTTGAGGTTTGCGCGGTGTCAGCCCTCTCCCCCGTCCAACCTCACGATATGGTCGGTATGTTGGGGTGGTTGGGTGGGGGAGAGGGCTGGCATCGACCTGTCCCGGAAATGCGCTAGGCAGGAAAAGCGCGATAGGTCAGGTGCTAAGATCTGACTGTCTGTGGCTTTGGGACTCCATGGAGTTCTCTCACCCTGACAGCCTCAAGCTTGGGTCTTTTCAAGCAGTTAAGAGCGGCAAGAGCGGAAGTCGCTGTCATCTATAGGATCACCGTCAATTCTTGGTGTCATTTCTAGGATGATGCAGCATTCGAACGCCATAGGAATACCTGCTCTAGCCGTAAAACCACTCGGCCTTATGGCGGCTCTACAGCATCTCGATATTGATGCCGAAAGTTACTGCACCGATAGCCTGGCCGGTTGATGGGTCAACAACGGTCGCGCTGACCTGGCACTGGAACGTTTCCGTGCTGTCGTCAAATTCCACCTCGTCGACGAAGATTTGTCCGGCACCGGTTCCGTAGGTTTTCTGCCACTTTGCCTCGTCGCCCTGCATGTAGTCCGACGTGACGTCACTAACGGCGACATTCAGGCCTTTATTGTCCATGACGAAAACTTCCGTCACCAACTCGTCAGACTTGCTCTTTTTGTCGGCCAGATAGGCCGATGCCTTTTTGTTAAGCAGCTTCTCGATGAGCGGTCCGCCGCCTGCCTTCGCCTGTTTGCGCCAATCCTTGTCGAGCGCGTCGATAGCGGTTTCGGTCAAGGCGCTATGCTCGACATTCTGCTGCGTGATTGCCTCAATGAGCGCGGCATTCTGCAGCCATGGCTTCAAGCGCTGCTCGAAGACCTCGCGTATTTGCGGTTCGTATTCATTGGCAGTGGCACTGCCGGGTACGCCAAGGCACAGCACTGTGCCAAGAGCGGTCAAACGAAGCATGTTGGTCAGCAACGTCAAACTCCTTTTATCGGTAGCATTGCAAGGTGATCGATAAGGTTCTCAAGTCTTTCTAGAACAGATTGGTAAACAATGTTTTAACGGCAACGGGACAGCAGCCGGGCGAGATATCCGGCTCTATTGAATTTTCCGGTCTTCTGTTTCCAGCTCTTCCAGATCCTCATCGTCGAACCACTCCAGCAGGAACGCCCTGTAGGCAGCGATTTGCTCAGGGGACGGTCTATGAAATTCATCATTGGTGGATGTGCGGCCGACGATGATCAGGCCATGCATGCCCATCGGGAGGTGTGGAAGGCAGTGGTATTCATACGTCCCCTGCACGTCGAACGTATGAGACCATTGCTCGCCGGCAGCGGTCATGATCGGGCTCTGGAAGGACTCGGCACCACGTGGATAACCGTCGGGAAAGGTCATCACATTGTGCTCTTCGTCGGCCTCATTGATCCAAGTCACGCGGTCGCCCGGCTGGATCTGCAGGAATTTCGGATCGAAGGTCATGCGAAGATTTTCATAGTCACTCACGATTCGAACGACATGATCCGCCGCGATGACCTTAGAAGGTAAGAAGGCCATCAAAGCCGTCATGACAGTCAGCGCAGCAAGTCCGAGCCTCGACCACAAACCCATCGCAGCGCTCATTCGACATGGACCGTCAGTTTCATCCGCGGATGGATCGCACATCTGACCTTGACCTTGCCGGGCGAAGCAAATGTGTAAGGCGTCGAAACCCCTGGCTTTTGGGCACCAATGTCGAACTTGTGCCCCTTGGAGCGTGAATAGACGTTATGAGTGACCTGATCGTCATTCCTGAAGACAACGGTGTCCCCGGCCTTGACGGTCAATTTTTTCTCCGAGAAGGCCTTTTTCTCTTGGGTGATCATGATCTCTCCGGCCGAAGCCGAAGAGATTGCAATGCATGCAGCGCCAAACGCTGCCAGGATGTATTTGTGAACCATTATGTAGTCCTCGAGCTTGGCCAGCAACTAACGTGGAAGTTGAACATAGGTGACAGGTTCATCGTCACTGGTCAACGTCTTCATGAAGGCGACGAGATCCTGTTTTTCCTGGTCGCTCAGACCAAGCGGCTGCATATCTTCCGAAAGACTTGGCCGCTGAATGCCGCCTTCGTCATAGTGCTCGACCACATCGCGAAGTGTGGCGAGGGAACCGTCATGCATGTAAGGACCGCGCTGGTCGATGTTGCGCAGGCCGGGCGTTTTGAAGGCATGCTGCATCGTGACGATGCCCGGAAGCTCGTTGCCCCGTCCGACATCTCCATCGGCCAGGCCGATGTCATGGAAGCTGTCGTCGGTGAAGCGCCAGTCGGAATGACACACGGCGCAGCGGGCTTTGCCGTTGAACAGATGGAAGCCACGCTCAGCCGACGCCGAGATTGCTGTTCCGTCTCCTTTGATCCAACGATCGAACGGGGCTTCGCCTGATACGACGGTACGCTCATAAGTTGCGATCGCCATCGCGATCTTGTCGGCGGTAATCTCGCCATCGTCATCGAAGGCGGCAGCAAACAGAGGACGGTAGCCTTCGACATTGTTCAGTTTGACGAGCAGTTCGTCGAGCGGCATGTTCATCTCGACGTCTGCCTCGATCGGTCCAAGCGCCTGCTCTTCCAAGGTGTCGAAACGACCGTCCCACATCAGAGCTTCAGACCAGGCTGCATTTAGGATGGTCGGGCTTCGACGGCCCAACTCATGCATATGATCACCGACGCCTTTTGCAAGGCCGTCACCCCATGCAAAGCTGGGATTATGACAGGAAGCGCAGGATTGCATGTTGGAGCGGGAAAGCCTCGGATCGAAATACAAGGTCTGGCCAAGCTTGGCTTTGGCTTCCGTGAATGGATTTTCCTCGGGGAACGGAATTTCCGCCGGCCGCTGGTAGCTGGCCTTGAGGATGACGGCTGGGTCCGCATCCTGTGCGAGGGGCTTATCCGTGGACGTGGGCGAGCAGCCGGTCATGACCATGGACCCGAGTCCCAGCAGCAGCCCAAGAGCCGCAGCTGATCTAAAAGAGGTGCGAAGCATAATATTCATCATCCGTCTGATTTGCGTTCCTGCTCTCTCTGATACCCCTCAAGATTGAAGGATGCGTTAACAGGGCCAACGCGAAGCGCCTCGACCGTTTCTCCTCTCACTCCAATGCCGACATCAGGCAGCGACCTCGATGTTTCGACCAACAGCGTTAGCCAGATATTAAGTGAATTCCGGTAGATATCTTGCCGACCGGGTGCTGTCAGTCCGCACCCGATGTCGGGTTCGGCGGAAAGCTGAGCTGTTGATGATAGCAAGAGGTAGCTGGTGCGCTCATGAGACCGTTCGACATTCGCTCTAAGTATTGGACCGGCATCGCCAAGGCCGGAGCTCAGGCTGAAGCTCATGCAGGACTTTCCATGCTGGGCGCATTAAGCCAGACATCGTCATCTGCGCTCCAAGGATAGATTGATGCGGATCGCCACCAAGATTGCCGGTGGTTTCGCCGGCGTATTGTTACTAGCAGGCATCGTTGGCGTGATCGGCTGGTATGGCCTCGAAGGCTACGCCGCGGGTGTGGTCAAGGCTCAGCGCATGTCCGATCTCAAGGCCGACTTGTATCAGGCGCAGGTTCAAATCAGCACGTTTCAGCGCAGCGGCGACGACGAAGCGCTGATCGCTGCGGAAGATCGCATCGGTGCATTGATCGATCGATCGGACCAAGGGGCCGAAAGCGCCTCCGAGCAAACGGTAACCGTGCTCGACGAGCTTCGCAGCTATCAGGCGATGCTTGACCGCTATGGCGTTCTCTATCGCGAAAACATCAAGCGCTGGGAAGCCATGACCGATACGACATCGGAGATCGAATCATCGGTCGAGGATATCTACGACCTGCATAGCGAGCGGTATGAAGAGGCGCTCGAGACGATGGAGACTGCAGAAAGCAGCCTGGAGCATGTGGAGCGGCTTCAAGATGGTGCCGGCAAATTGATCGAGGCGGTGCTGCGCGCTCGTCAGAGTGAAGCCGAGTATCAATTGAGCGGTAAGGCTGAGGCCAAGGACTCTGCAAAGGCTTCGATGAAAGCCATCTACCTTGCGGCACTATCGATGTCCAAGGAGGCCAAGGGAACGGCAGACGCTGCGTCGGTGAAGGAGATTTCCAAGGCTGTCGTGGGCTACAGGAAAGCCTTCAAGGTGTTTTTCGAAGCTCTTGAAGAGGGAGGTGATATCGAAGGCTCAAAAGAGCTGCTGGACGGTGCCTCACAACACGTCAGTACGTCAGCGGCATCGGTCCAAAAGAGTCAGCAGGATATTTATCGAGCACTCAAAGCCCAGACGACGGAAGCAAGGGAGTTGGTCGCCGAAGCGGTTTCGTCCAACACCGGTGCCATGTATGCGGTGGGCCTTCTTTCCGAACTCCGGCTTGCACAGCATGAATACCGGCAGACCGGCGACCAGGCGACCGATGAGAGGATTGGTTTGATCGCCGATGCCATGGAGGAAACCCTACAAGGCATGGCGGAAGACTATCCGGATCAGGCGGACTTGATCCAGCCGATGCTGGAACTGATGTCAGCCTATCGCGCAAACTATCAAGCTGCCAAGGCATCCAAGGCCGACCAGGCGGTTGCTCTCGAGGCCATGCGCGACGTCGAGGCGAGGGTGGTTGCGATTGCGAAGGAGCGGGCCATGGAGGCGGCCGGTGAGATGTCGGCCCTTCACGATTTCGGCCGGACCGCAATGCTTCTCTTCACGGTTTTGGCGATCGTCGTTGGCATCTTCGTTTCAATCCTGACAGGTAGAAGTATCGTCCGCCCCCTCAACGCCTTGACTTCCTGCATCATGCGCCTCGCCAAGGGGGAGGCCGAAGTCACGATTCCGGGCGTCGACCGCAGCGACGAAATCGGCGAGATGGCCCGCTCCATGGGGGTCATCCGAGAGACCGGCGAAACCGCGCTGCGCGCACAAAAGACTCTCGACAGCACGGCCGGAAGTTTGATGATGGTCGATGAGCATGGCGTCGTCGTTCTAGCCAATCCTGCCCTTCGACGCCTCGCCGGCGAGGTTGCGGGCCGTGTCGCCGACGAGATGCCGGGCTTCGCGGCATCTGAGATTGCGGGGTTGCCCTTCGATCGGTTCCACAAAGATCCGGAACTTGGTCTGGATCACCTCAGGCAATTGTCGAGCCCCCTTGTCCGCTGGCTCGAAGCAGGCGGCCGCACATTCGAAATCGAACTCAATCCCATCCACAACGAGGATGGAGACTGGATCGGCACCGTTGTCGAATGGTGGGACAGAACCGACAGGCTGGCGCTCGAGAAGGAAGTCGACAATGTGGTCGCGGCCGCTACTGACGGCGATTTCAGCCACCGCGTCGATCTGGCCGGCAAGGAAGGGTTTATGCGAAAGCTCGCGGAGAGCATCAATCAGCTTTCGGTCGTGGTCGACCAGGCGACAGGCGATCTTGCGGCGATGCTGGAGACGATGGCTGAAGGTGATCTGACCCGGCGCATGACCACCGACTATCAGGGGCGATTCGGCGAGCTCAAGGAAAGCGCCAATCGCACGGCCGATCAGCTTACCGGCATTGTCGCCGAAGTTCAGAACACGACCATGGAAGTTGAAAATGCCGCCGCTGAAATCAGCACCGGCACGACGGACCTTTCGGATCGCACGGAACAGGCAGCTTCCAATCTCGAGGAAACCGCCGCCGCCTCAGAGCAGATGTCCGCCAATGTCAGGAACAATGCCGACCACGCCAAAAATGCCGCCCAGCTCGCCGCGTCGACCAATCAGGTTGCCAGCCGGGGTGGCCAGGTGGTCGAGCAGGCCGTCGATGCGATGAGCCAGATCGAGCAGTCGGCAAAAAGAATCACCGACATCATCGGGGTGATCGACGAGATTGCCTTCCAGACCAACCTTCTGGCGCTTAACGCCAGCGTCGAGGCGGCACGCGCCGGCGAGGCAGGCAAGGGCTTCGCCGTGGTTGCTCAGGAAGTGCGTCAGCTGGCACAGCGCTCGGCACAGGCAGCGTCCGATATCAAGATCTTGATCCAGGACAGCAATAGCCAGGTCCAGGGCGGCGTGGAGCTTGTCAATCAGGCTGGCCAAGCTCTGTCCGAGATCTTGGACTCGATTGGCCAGGTGACCTCGATCGTTCAGGAAATTTCCGGCGCTTCCCAGGAGCAGGCGTCGGGTGTTCAGGAAATCAACGGCTCGATCACCAGCATGGATCAAATGACCCAGCAGAACTCCGCCCTGGTCGAGGAAAGCGCAGCATCGGCGCGAACGCTCAGCGACCAGGCGAAGAAGCTGGCGGATCTGATGGCCTTCTTTAAGCTGGATACCGATCTGACACCGTCCCAGAATCCGATCGGGAGGAGCCAACCAAAAGTGAGCCCGTCGCCCGCGGACCTCATGGCCGCTGATGAGGGTGACGGCTGGCAGTAGCTTTAGGACCGCATCATCTCGGCCTCATATCAAGCGGCCTGGAATCTCCCCCAACCCCATTCCCTGCCCGAAAATCCTGCCCTATTGGTAAGCCCGCCGATTGGATGTCCTGCCGGGGATGTATATCAATGAGGGCGCAGCGGCCTTGAAGCTGGCGGCAAAGTGGCTGGATGATCTCATGGCCGCCTTCTTGACCGCAGCCTTCAGTCCTCCCTCCTTCTCGGGACCAAGGCTGAGGTGGAGCACGACCTTCGAAGAAAACCGAGTTCGTCGAGCCCATAGAGTTCGCGGGTTATCAGCGCGATCTCTTTAAGAGCGACGGCCTTGCCATGCATGAACGAGCGCTGCGGGAGATTGCCGCAATGGGGCAGCCTGCTGTCACATCATCATCCTGGACGCATTGTTGAAGCGCCGTCGGCCCTGCTGCCTACTTCATCTAGACCGGATGCATGACAAGGCAGCTTGACCTCTCGCCTGAAGCCGGGATCATAGGAACAGATAAAGCGAAGGGAGAGGTGATGGGGAAGGGCTTGCGTGGCGCCGTAATCGGCTGCGGTTTTTTTGCCGCCAATCATTTGCATGCCTGGCGGCAGATGGAGGAGGTGGACCTCGTCGCCGTCTGCGATCTCGATGAAGACAAGGCTACAGCGGCAGCGGCGACCTTCGGTGTTCCGGCAAACTATGGCGATGCCGCGAGCATGCTGGCGGCGGAAAAGCCGGATTTCGTCGATATCGTGACCACCATGCCGACCCACCGAGCTTTGGTCGAGCTTGCGGCAGGCCTTGGCATTCCGATGATCGTGCAGAAACCCTTCGCGCCGACGATCGCCGATTGCAAGGCCATGGTCGACGCCGCGGCTGCGGCTGCCGTTCCCTTGATGGTGCATGAGAATTTCCGTTTCCAGACACCGCTCAAGGCCGTGCGGCAAGCTCTGGAGGACGGAACGATCGGCACGCCGTTCTATGGCCGCATCACTTGGCGCACCGCCTATGACGTCTATGCCAACCAGCCCTATCTCGCCCTGGAAGAACGGTTCATCATTCTCGATTTGGTCATCCACCTTCTGGACGTGGCACGGTTTCTCTTCGGTGAGGTCGACAGTCTCACCTGCCGGACGGCCAGCGTCAAACCAGGGATCAAAGGGGAAGACTCGGCGGTGCTGCTGCTCGGCCATGGGCGTGGTTCCACCTCGGTGATCGAAGCCACCTATCAGAGCCGCCAGGACCCCGATCCCTTTCCGGAGACGCTGATCGAGATCGACGGTGCCGAAGGGACTTTGGCGTTGACGCCGGACTATCAGCTTAAGGTCGTCGGCCCGGCACGCACGGATCGCCGGTCAGTGGCGCCCGCCTTGCTGCCCTGGGCCGAGAAGCCCTGGCATCTGGTTCAGGAGAGCGTCCTTGCGACCCAGCGTCACTGGGTCGAGTGTCTGCAAAGCGGGTGCGAGCCCGATACGTCCGGCGCTGACAACCTGAAGACCTATGCGCTCTGTGAGGCGGCGTATGCTTCGGCCAAGACCGGAGAGATGGTGCGCCCGGACATGATCCTCGCGGGGATGGCTTGACCATGCAGGAACACGAAAGAACGGTCGTTACCTATTACGACACTCATCCGATCAATGAGCAGCAGATCCTGGAAAAGCTCATTCTCGACGGGCACGACCCGAACAGCCTTACGGAAGCCGTTCTCCAGGATTACGATCAGGACCACTATGGCGGGATCGGCTCGACCGAGCGTCTGGCGGAGGAGGCCGGGATCGAGCAATCCCATCATGTGCTCGACGTTTGCAGCGGCATGGGCGGGCCTGCGCGCTATGTCGCCTTTCACCGGGGGTGCAGGGTGACGGGCCTGGACCTTACCGAAAGCCGGATCGACGGTTCCAGAAACCTCACCTCACTTGTCGGGCTCGATAAATTGGTCGACTTTCAACGGGGGGACGCCCAGGCCATGCCGTTCGAGGACGGCATGTTCGATGTCGCCATCAGCCAGGAAGCCTTGCTGCATGTGCCGGACAAGGCGGCGGTGATTGCCGAATGCGGGCGGGTGCTGAAGCCGGGTGGTGTGATCGCCTTTACCGATCTTACCAGAACAGCACCTTTAGAGCCGGACGCGATGGCCAAGCTTGGCCCGGCCCTGGCATCGGTAAACTTCGCGACCATGGCCGCCTATCGCTACTGGCTGGAAGCCCATGAGTTCGAGGTCATCACCGCTTACGATCGGAGCGAGGAGCTGAAGGCGATCTTGACCGAGCGTCTGGCGATGTACAAAAAGCTGGGTTCGCAAACG
This sequence comes from Geminicoccaceae bacterium, assembly GCA_965204405.1. Taxonomy (GTDB): domain Bacteria; phylum Pseudomonadota; class Alphaproteobacteria; order Geminicoccales; family Geminicoccaceae; genus JANQPX01. The sequence goes on along the minus strand of CBDBEN010000003.1, from coordinate 48,486 downwards.
CGGGAGCGTTTTGGCGCCGAACGTGAAAAGGAATGGGAAGAAGGCTATACCTTCTTTGTCGATACTGTCGTCAATGGTGGCCTCGGAGGCTGCCGTTTCGTTGCAAGAAAAACCGATTAGGAAACCTGAATGTCCGATGCTCCGCTGACCACGACCGAACTTGCCGCCCTTGCCGAGTTCGATACACCGACCATCTGCAACGCGCTCGAAGTGGTGGCGCCTGAACGGCGCAGCATGGGTTTTACCACCGAAACCATGGTCTGTCCTTTTCCCGATCGCAAACCCATGGTCGGTTATGCGCGCACCGGCATGATACGGGCGATGGAAAAGCCCGATCTCGACAAGACGGCCTTGCGCAAGGGGCGCCTGGACTATTACCGCTACATGGCTGACGGTGACCTGCCAAAGATCGTGGTGCTGCAGGATCTGGATTCGAAAAAGGGCTTCGGCTGCTACTGGGGCGAAGTCAACACGGCGATCCATCTGGGCTTGGGCTGCGCCGGGCTGGTGACCGATGGCGGGGTACGCGATCTGGATGCGGTGGCGCCGGGCTTCGACATTCTTTGCGGCAAGGTTACGCCGTCTCATGCCTGGGTTCATCCGGTTTCCTTCGGCGGTCAGGTGGATGTCTTCGGCATGGTGGTTTGCTCCAACGACCTGGTGCATGCGGATCGTCACGGTGCCGTGGTCATTCCCCATGCCGTTGCCCGCGACGTCGTTGCCGCGGCCGAACTCTGCGGCCGGCGGGAAGAGCCTATCCTGGCCGCGGCGAGGAGCGCCGACTTTTCGATCGGGAAGCTGGAGCAGGCTTTGTCGGCGGCCGACGAAATCCATTGACGATTCCCAAGGCGGAGTGCGGCGATGCCGGGCCTGGAACTGCTGATTCCGTTCGCGATGGCGACAGCCGTGTTTGCCTATTTTCCGGGCCCGGCACTGCTCTATACGGCGGCGCAAACCTTGGCGGGCGGGCGGCGTGCCGGGTTCATGGCAGCGCTCGGTATTCATCTCGGCTGCTATGTTCATGTCTTTGCGGCTGCACTCGGTCTGTCCGCAATTCTGCAATATGTGCCAAGCCTCTACCTCGCCCTGAAGTTTGCCGGTGCGGCCTATCTGATCTGGCTTGGCGTCTCGATGCTCAGGCAAAAGGCAAAGGGCGACCCGTCTCTTCCGCCTCCGCAAAAGACGACGAGACGGGCATTGCTGGAGAGCATGATCGTCGAGATCCTGAACCCGAAGGTCGCCCTTTTCTTCATCGCGTTCCTGCCGCAATTCGTCGATCCCCAGGCAGGGCTGCCGATCAGCCTTCAATTTCTGATCCTGGGCATGATCGTCAATCTCGCCTTCAGTTCCGCGGATATCGTTACGATCTTTCTGACCGATCGCGTCGTCCGTAGTGTCAAGAGTTCGGGACTGGGGGCGAGGCTTGCCCGTGCCGCCGGCGGCCTGGTTCTGGTCGGCCTCGGCCTTCGCCTCGCCTTGGTTCGGGATTGAGGCGCGCACGCCGTCTTTGAACCAAGAAGCGATTGACGAGCCGGCCTGTCGACGCCAGAGTTAGATATAACAAAGAGTGGCCGGGGAAGCCTTCCGGCCCAATACGGGGAGATGAGGCGATCGATCCGGTGTCTGATCCGGGAATGTCGATGCTGGACCTTGGCAGTCTTGAGGCTGCCGGGACGGGACCGATCAGCACAAGCTCGCCTAGCCCCGCTGCAGCAATTTCTATCGGGAGAAGGACCCCATGGCAGCGCCTGGCTTGAAAGCGATGGCCAAGTCTCGGGACGTGAAGATCGGCCATTTCATCGTCGAGTTCGCCACCCCCGGGATCGGCCAGATTCTGAAGGGCGCCGGCTGCGATTTTACCCTGTTCGACACGGAACATTCCGGCTTCAGCTTCGAGACCATCAAGAGCGTGCTGCGCTATATGCAGGCCGCCGATTTGCCGACCATCGTGCGTGTCCCGTCGATGGAATACAACCATATCGCCCGCGCCGCCGACATGGGGGCGGAAGGCGTGATGGTGCCGATGGTGGGTACGGCGGATCAGGCAAGAGAAGTGCTGAGCTGCCTGAAATATTACCCCGATGGCGGGCGCGGCGTGGCGCTTGGGATCGCCCATGACCGCTACACCCAGGGGCCGACCATGGAGAAGCTCGCGGCCGCCAATAAGCGTACCACGCTGTTTACCCAGATCGAGACCGCAGAAGGGGTCGAGAACGCCAATGAAATCGCCGCGGTCAACGGTGTCGATTGCCTTTGGATCGGTCACTTCGACCTTTCCGCATCCCTCGGCATTCCCGGCGAGTTCGAGCACAAGCTGTTCAAGGATGCCGTGAAAACCGTCACCAAAGCTTGTGAAAAACATAATAAGGCGCTCGGCCGTCTGGTGCCGACGGTGGAGGAGGGAATCAAACTCAACCGGGCGGGACATGACTTTATCTGCTATTCTGGTGATGTCTGGGCATTGCAGCAGGCGGTCGCGGCGGGGGTCACGGCAATCAGGGAAGCTGCCGACAAGAGAAAGGCGCGCGCGAAACCGGCAAGCAGGTCCGGGACATCCGCCAAGCGCGGGCCGGCCAAGAGCCGGTCAAGGACCAAAAAGGCATGAGACCTTTGATGTGATGAGGTAATCAGGAGCGAGGGGAGCGGGATGAGCAGCTTTCGGGTGGCGTTGAGCGGAGACTTCAGGAAAGCAGACGGCAGTCAGGCCTTTCCGGATTTCGACCTTTCGCCGTTGGATGACAACCCGGCTGTCGATTACGAATATATCCCGGTCAACGGCGTGGTCAAAGCCGAGGCGCTAGAAGGCTTCGATGCCCTTATTCTCCTGGTGCCGCGCATCGAACAAGTCAGTTTCCCCAAAGACGGACGTCTTGCCCTCATCGCCCGTTTCGGCGTCGGCTATGACAATGTCGACCTCCGAGCGTGCACGGATCACGACTGCGCTCTTGCGATCACGCCGGACGGTGTGCGCCGGCCGGTTGCGGTCTCGGTGATCACGTTGATGCTGGCACTCACCGGCAAGCTGCTGGTGAAGGACAAGCTCACCCGGCAGGGCCCCGAAGGCTGGTCCAAACGCAATGATCACATGGGCGTCGGTTTGGTCGGATGCACACTCGGCTCGCTTGGTATCGGTAATATCGGCGCTGAAGTCTTTCGCATGGCGAAGCCGTTCGACATGAAATTCATCGCCCATGATCCGCTTGCCAATCCCAAGGTGGCGCGCGAGCTTGGCATTCGGCTGGTCAGCTTGGAAGAGCTGTTCCTGGAATCCGACGTTCTCTCGATCAGCTGCCCCTTGAATGAGGAAACCCATCACATCGTCAACGCGGAGCGCCTGTCGCTGATGAAGCGCAGCGCTTATCTGATCAACACATCCCGCGGACCTGTGGTGGATCAAAAAGCGCTGACCAAAGTTCTCGAAGAGGGGCGGATCGCGGGGGCCGGGCTCGATGTGTTCGAAGGAGAGCCGACGGCCGTCGATGATCCTTTGTACAAGCTCGACAACGTTATCCTGGCCCCCCACTCGCTTTGCTGGACCGATCAGTGCTTTGCCGGCAATGGCGCTGCCGATGTGAAGGCGGTGTTCGATGTCATGCATGGCCGTGTGCCGACCGGGGTCGTCAATCGCGATGTGCTCGATCAGCCGGCCTGGCTAGCGAAACTTGATGGATACAAAAAGGAATTTGGCGGCTGATCGCCAGCTCGCCATAGGAGTCGCCGGCGAGACGATCGGCGATGTTGACAAAATGAGGGAGGTGACAATGTTCAAGACGTTGCAACTTGGCCTGACCGCGGCTGCGGTTTTGGCCCTTGCAGGGCAGGCTTATGCCCAATCCGCAGCCGAGCGCGCGGTCGAAGCGGCCAAGGAATTTGCGGGCACGGAGATCACCATCGTTTGGGAAGCGGGGCTGCAATCGCTCGATCCGCTCAACTTTTCCGGGCCCAAGTGGAAGGAGCTGACGGGCATCGACGTCAAGGTGATCGAGGTGTCGACCGCCGAGATGTTCACCAAGATCCTCCAGGAGCACCGGGCCGGCACCGGGGCTTATGACGCCCTCAATGTGATCCCCTCCTGGCTGCCCGATCTCGCCCGCGCCGGCGCTCTCGAACCGCTGGACGCGTATGTCGACAAATATGGCTACCGCGATGAACTACAGACGATCGCGCCGGTCTACCGCGACAATCAGATGAAGGTCGGCGATACCATCTACGGCTTCCCCGACGATGGTGACGTTTTTCTCTTCTACTACCGAAAGGACATTCTCGAAGAGAACGGCATGGCGGTGCCGACCACCTGGGAAGAGTTTGCCACCACAGCCCAGGCGCTGACCGACAAATATGCACCCGAGATGTATGGTGCGGCGTTCTTCCGAGATGCACCCTATACCCAGTGGATGTTCCAGGAGCGTTTTCGCACCGAGGGCGGCAAGTTCTTCGATGACGACACCATGAATGCGACCGTGAATAGCGAGATCGGTGTTCAGGTCTTCGAGGCGATGCGCGAGGAAAACAAGTTCATGCCGCCGGGTGTCGAGGCTTGGGGCTTTGTCGAAAACCTCGCTGCTTTCCTCGCCGGCGATACGGCGATGACCGTCTCCTGGCCGCCCTATGGCCGTTGGGCCGCAGGCTACGGCACGGACGAGGAGGCGCTTTCCTGGGTGCCGAAATCCGAGATCGCCGGGAAGGTCGGCTATGCGCTGCCGCCGGGCGGCCATCCGCAGCTTGCTGCCGGTTTCTCGCTCAGCGTCTCGGCGTCCTCCAAGAACAAGGAAGCCGCGTATCTCTTCATTCAGTGGCTGAACTCCGAAGAGACCTCGCTGCAGCGGGTGCAGCTACCCTATGCGCTTCGCGACCCCTTCCGCGACAGTCATTTCGTGAGCGATGAATACAAGTCCCGCTGGCCGGAAGCGCCCGAATACCTGGCAGCGCTGCAGGAAGGTGCCGTCAGCGGTCTTCTTGATCTGTCGTTGATCCAGACTGACAAATATGAAGAAGCCCTTCGTCAGGGTGTTTCCCGCCTTTGGGCCGGTGAGGATGCGCAGGCGATCCTCGACGATGTTGCTGCTCAATGGGATGCGGTCACCGAAAAAATCGGCGTGGACAAGCAAAAGGAAGCCTATCTCGATTGGGCCTCCAAGCCCAACGCCTATCCCAGCAACTAAAGCGAGCCGCTTTTGGCTGGACTTTGGGTCAGATGCAGCGGAAACCGAGCGCTAAAGCCACCATGTCCGAGGTGATGCCGGACATGGTGGCCGAAGCATCACCACGAACGCCAACGGCACCCCTGTCATGGCGGCGATAGGTGACCCATCGGCCGGCGGCAGCGTTGGTGATCGGAACGTCAAATATATCCTGATTTGGCCGGCCGTCCTGATCCTGCTTCTGATCGGCCTGTTCCCGATCATCTACACGCTCTTGGTCAGTTTCCAGAACATCACCATGCTGGAGGAGGACACCTCCTTTTCCGGCTTGCTGCACTATGCAGCCCTGTTCCAGGACAGCCGGCTCTGGTGGTCGATCCTGCACACGCTGATCTTCACCGCCATTGCCTTGCCGGTCGAGCTGATCCTCGGCCTCGCCATGGCCTATCTGTTCCTGGACCGCATGCCTGGCCGGCAAATCTTCGTGGCGCTACTGGTGCTGCCAGTAATGATCTCGCCGATCGTCGCAGGCGCCACCTGGCGCTTGCTGTTCGACAACCGCTTCGGCCCGATCAACCAGATTCTCGGCTGGATCACGGGCGATACCCAGACGATTCTCTGGCTGATCAATCCCGGCTTCGTCTACCCGGCCATCCTGTTGGCCGAGATCTGGCAATGGACGCCCTTCATGTTTCTCCTGCTGCTGGCAGGTCTCTCCAATGTCGACCAGTCCCAGCTCGAAGCAGCCGAGATCGACGGCGCCGGCTGGTGGCGCATTTTCTGGCGGATCGTGCTGCCTGCCATTCGTCCGGTGCTGGCGATCGCGATCCTGATCCGCGCGCTCGATCTCATCCGCCTGTTCGATGTGGTCTGGGCACTGACGAAAGGCGGCCCAGGCACGATGACCGAGACCATCTCGATCTATGCCTATGTCCAGGGCTTCCAGCAGTTCGAAACCAGCTATACCGCCGCCATCGCCATCATGATTATTCTATTACTTTCCGTGGTCGTCATTTTGGCTCTGAAACGTATGGAAATCGCCCGATGACGTCGACATCGCCGACGGGCGGAACCTGGCGGCGCAGAGCCAGGATACGCCTGGCCTGGCGCTACCTCGGCGCCGTGCTGGTGACAATCCTGTTCCTCTTCCCGATCTACTGGCTGTTCATGATCTCCTTCAAAACACCGGAGGAAATTTTTTCGTCGCCACCGTCGTGGTACGCCGAAAGCATGCAATGGGCGAACTATGCGGTGCTGTTCAAGGATGGCGATGCGGTCACGGTCTGGAACAGTCTGGTGGTCGCGAGCGTGTCCACCGTCTTCGCGATGCTGCTCGGCACGATCGCCGCCTATTCGATTGCGCGCTTCAAGACGGGCGGCGACAACCTCGCGATCTGGATCATCTCCCAGCGCATGATCCCGCCGATCGTGATCGTGTTCCCGGTCTTCCTGCTTTATGTATGGCTTGGCCGGCTCGGCCTTGCCTGGATCGACAGCTATCACGGCTTGATCATTCTCTACACCGCCTTCAATCTCCCTTATGTCATCTGGATGATGCGCGGTTATATCGAGGACATTCCGCTGGAGCTCGAAGAAAGCGCGCTGGTCGACGGGCTGACCCGCTTCCAGGTGCTTTGGAAAGTGGTGTTCCCGATGGCGCGTGCGGGATTGTTCGCGACGGCGGTCTTTACGTTCATGTTCGCCTGGAACGACTTCATCTTCGCCCTGGTGCTGACCCGAACCGACGTCACCACTTTCCCGGTGCAGGTCACCCATTATTTCGGCGGCCAGTCGAATTTCTGGGCCAAGATCGCCGCGATGAGCGTGCTTGGCACGGTACCGATCTTTATTGCTGTTGCCATGCTGCAGCGCTATCTGGTGCGCGGAATTTCATTGGGTGCGGTCAAAGGATAATGGGTAAAGAACAGGGAACGACATGGCCCGATTGACCATCACCGATCTCCACAAATATTACGGCCAGACCCATGCCGTGCGCGGGGTCAGTCTCGACATCCCCGAGGGTGAATTTGCCGTCCTGGTGGGACCAAGCGGCTGCGGCAAGAGCACTCTCTTGCGCTCAATCGCCGGCCTCGAGAACGTCGATCAGGGGACCATCGCGATCGAGGGTGAGGTGGTCAATGACATGCGCCCGCGTGATCGCGACATCGCGATGGTGTTCCAGAACTACGCCCTCTATCCCTATATGAACGTGTTCGAGAACATTGCCTTCGGGTTGCGGGCCCGTGGTATCGCTGACTCCGACGTGAAAAAGCGTGTCAGCCAGGCGGCGGAAATGCTGGATATCGGGCCGTTGCTCGAACGCCTGCCCCGCCAGCTTTCCGGTGGCCAGCGGCAGCGGGTGGCGATCGGCCGGGCGATCGTGCGCGATGCCCGGCTTTTCCTGTTCGACGAACCGCTTTCCAATCTGGATGCCAAGCTCCGGGATGAGATGCGGGGAGAGATAAAGCGCCTCCACCAGGATCTCGGCAAGACCATGGTTTACGTCACCCACGACCAGGTCGAGGCGATGACGCTGGCCGACAGGATCGTCCTGCTGCGCGATGGCCTGATCGAACAGCAGGGCGCGCCGCTCGATTTGTTCGAACGGCCGAAAACCCGCTTTGTCGCCGGCTTCCTCGGTTCGCCTTCGATGAATTTCATTCCGGCCAAACTCGGCGGTGACAACGGAAGCGTCAATGTTCACGTCGATAAATATAGTCTGCCGGTCCCCGGCGAACGCGCGGAACGCCTGCAAGGCTATCTTGGGAAGGACGTTCTCTTCGGGATCCGTCCCGAGCATCTGACCCGTGCCCGCAACGGCGAGGCTCGGGCCGGGCTCGTGACGCTTCCGGTCACGCTCGACCTCATTCAGCCCACGGGGTCACGGTCCTACGGCACGTTCGAGCTGGGCGGCATCGAAGTCACGGCCGAACTCCAGGCCCATGATGCGGAGAAACCGGGCGAGCAGCTCGATCTGCATGTGGACATGAACAGGGCGGTGGTGATCGATCCATCAACCGACCTAGTTCTCTAGGTCGGTCGCGAGCCGCGACGGGCTATTTTTAGGTTCTTGCCGGGCGGCAGACTTTCGGCCTGCCACCCGGTCCATCTTCAAGGAATGCTCAGCTTAGCTAAAGTAACCCTTCCAGCCGGCAGCTGGTCAGCCGTATTTGCAGTTCAGCTTGACGCCCTGCAGGTTGCAGACGCCGGCAACGATGGTCTTTTCCCGCTTGCAGACATCGGTAAGCTCGGCGCAGATGCCGAGATCATAGATGCCCTCGTCCTTCGGGCACTTGAATTCGCCCGTCAGCTCGATGACGCGGGTTACGCAAGGAAGGTTGTTGCAGTCGACGCGAATGTCCTTGATCGCCTTGCTTCCCTCAGGCAGGTGAGCATAGCCGTCCCAGAACACCGTGAGGTCGAGATCACCGCAGATGATCCGGGCAAGAGGCCCGTGCATGCAGTAGGTGACACTCACGCCCCAGCGGCTGCCGAGATCGACAATGCGCCCGGTCGGTTCCCAAACACCGTCATGATCCTCGACGAGATGGGCGGCGACATGGGCTTTCAGGACCGGCGGAGGCAGATGAATTTCGGCCGAACAGCCGCCGAACTTGTGGGTCCTGTCGACCAACGCATGAAACTCGCCGACCGAGTCCGGCGGGGACGTCACGACAGGCGCCTCGGCGGTTAAGATATCATTCATGATCAAATATCCCTATGGGGTTAAAAAAGCTCCGAAATGAGGAGCAATGAGGTGAGAATGGCGCAAATGAGTGATGCCGGATATGAAATGGTTCACATTGACTAATGCGGCGTGCCGGAAACCGTCGGCATCGGCGCCTCGCTGACAATCCGGCGTCTATATCAGAAGTTTCACTTTGTATGAGGTGTAATTCATCGATCTCATGCCCAACGGCTGGGGCCTGCATAAAGTAAGCGATGTGGTTAGGTGCCACTGGAATATAATGAACCGACCGTGGCCGCATGGCGTACTATCAGGAAAGTGTCACGGCACGACGTGGCTTTGGTCTGGCTGACGGGGCCTCGGATGGATACATGCAGCTACATCGACATAGAACCTTTCGATGACTTTGCACGGATCGTCGACCCATCCGTCTACCGATCGTTGCCGGATGACTGGCTGATCGGCATCACGGATGTCGTGAATTCGACGAACACCTTGATTGCCGGCGGCTACCGTGCGGTCAATATGGCTGGTGCGGCAACGATAAGTGCAGCGATCAATGCCTTTGACGGCAAGCCGTTTCCTTTCGTATTCGGCGGTGACGGTGCATGCTTCGCCATTCCGCCGGAAGACGGCGACACGGCTTCCGAGCTTCTGGCGGCGACGGCGAGCTGGGTTCGGCGAAGCCTGGATCTCGAGCTTCGAGTCGGCATGGTGCCGATCAGGACCGTGCGCGAGAATGGCTATGACGTTCGTGTCGCTCGTTATGCCGCCTCCAAAAGCGCCGTCTATGCGATGTTCAGCGGCGGCGGTGTGGAATGGGCGGAGCGCATGCTGAAGTCGGGGCATTTCGGTCTCGCGGCAGCAGCGCCCGATGCGATGCCGGATTTGACCGGCCTGTCCTGTCAATGGGGGCCGGTCGCGAGCGATCATGGGATCATCCTCTCGATGATTGTGAAACCGAGGCATGATGCCGAGCAGCCAAGCTTCGCCGTTTTAATTCAGGAGATACTTGCGATTCTGGGCCGGTCAGGCAGGAGTAATCCGTTGCCCGAGGACGGCCCCGAGATTGTGTGGCCGGGCGACCGCTTGATGTTTCAGGTGCTGGCTGAGGGCGGTCCCAAGCGCTATGCGAGCTGGGCTTTTGCCCGAAGCACGATTAAGGCGCTGCTCGCCTGGGTTCTTTTCAAGACCAATTGGACATTGATCGGATTCGAGCCTGGGCGTTACCGGCAGCGGATGGTGCGCAACACCGACTATCGAAAGTATGACGACGGTTTGATGATGACGGTCGACTGCACGACAGAGGCTGCAGCAACGATTCAGTCCCGGCTGGAGGAGGCTCAAGCCTCTGGAATTGCCGATTTTGGCCTGCACCGGCAGGAAACTGCGCTGATGACCTGCATCGTGCCGTCGGTCTTCAACGACGACCATCTTCACTTTCTGGATGGCGGCGGTGGCGGATATGCTCAAGCGGCCCGGAAACTGAAACAAGCGGTCTCGGATGGCAAGACCACTGCGGATGGCTAATGCTAACCAGCCTGGCTTTTGACCTGCTCCATCCCTCTCCCCCTCAGGGCCACCCGATATGGTCGGGATCCTGCGGGTGGTTGGGAGGGGGAGAGGGATGGGTCGGTGTCTAGGCGGCTTGGTATAAGAGAGAGCTAAGCCGGTAGCGAACCAACCTGTCCCGGCGCACTTGCATGTCCGGTGATCTATATGCATACCTCCTGCGTATCGGTCATGGATGGAACAATTTTCCGATAGTGCTGACCATGATCGTGATCGCAACGCCGCTGGCAAGAACGACGGAAAGGCCTTTCATGACTTCGCTTTCCATGCTGGAAGACGAAGATGTGCAAGCCGAGATGATGGCGGCCATAGCCGAGCGGCGGGATCGATCCGCCTTTGCCCAGGTCTTCGAGTATTTCGCCCCGCGGATCAAAGCCTATATGCGCCGCATGGGGGCCGACAGCGCCCAGGCCGAGGAACTCATGCAGGAGGCGATGATTACACTCTGGCGCCGGGCGGCGTCCTATGATCCGGCGAAGGCATCGCTGTCGACGTGGTTGTATACCATCGCGCGCAACAAGCGGATCGACGCGATCCGGCGTGCCAAGCGTCCGGACACTGTAGTCGATGAACTCCGTCTGCACGAGCCGGTCGTGCCGAGTGGCGAACAGCTCGCCGCCGCCGCTCAGACGGCCAGGATCGTCAGATCGGCCCTGGCTGAACTTCCGGAGGAACAGGCAGCCATCGTTCGTATGAGCTACTTCGAAGGCCAATCGCATTCGATGATTGCCGAGGCCCTTGGCTTGCCGCTCGGCACGGTGAAATCACGGGTTCGCCTGGCGCTGCAAAAGCTCAGGCAAAGCCTTGGACAGGTCGTATGACGACGATAGTGAATACCCTCCCAACACATCATCCAAGTGAGGCGATGCTGCTCGATTGTGCTGCCGGTGCTGCTGCTGCGCCGTTCGAGCTGCTGATTGCCTCGCATCTCGCAATGTGCCCTCTTTGTGCCGGAGAAGTCGCATTGCTTGAGCGGGTCGGCGGGGTGATGCTCGACGATCTGGCTCCCGAGCCGATCAATGACGAGAGCTTGGCGGCCGTCATGGCGCGTCTGGAGCAGCCTGAGCCGGCGCCCCAAGTGGCCGACCAGGGTAAGTCTAAGGCCGATTTCTCCTTGCCGCCCCCTCTCTCCAGGATCATTGACGGTCCGGTTGACCAGCTTCCATGGAAGCGCCGCGGCGGTATCAGGGAGATCGAGCTACTCATCAATGAGGAAGGGTATCGGTCTCGTCTCTATTGGATCGATGCAGGCACGACGATCCCTGCCCACACCCATGGCGGCACCGAAATGACCTTGGTTTTGCGCGGTGCCTTTCACGACCGGAATGCCGTCTATCGGGCCGGCGACGTTGCGGAGGCCGACGGTGAGGTCGATCACAGTCCGATCACCGATGGGGATGAAGACTGCCTGTGCCTGGCCGTGACCGATGCGCCTTTGCGACTGACCGGGCGGTTCAGCCGGCTGCTCAATCCGTTCATCCGCATTTGACGGCATAGCCGCAGCATGAACGTATCTGACGTCGGTTCAAGGACGGCCACCGACCCCTATCGTCAAGAAGCCGTGATCGATGTGCTGGAGAGGAGGGAGCATGGAGATGCACCGTCGTAGCCTGCTCATGACGGGAGGCGCTATTGCGCTTGGAGCACCCTGGTTTGGCGCAAATGCCCAGATCGCACCGGAGGGCGGCGCCCCGCTCGCCTTTGCCGCTTTTCGCAATGGCGATGCCTTTGGCCACCATCACGTCCGCTTTTCTAAAGACGGCGCGCGATTGATCGTCGACATAGAGATCAGGTTCGACGTCAAGTTCGCCTTCATCCCGCTCTACCGTTACCGACATCGTAACCGCGAGATTTGGCAGGACGGAAGGCTGGTCAGGCTCTCGACAGAGACCGATGACAATGGAACGCCCCATAGCGTCATCGCCGAGGCCGTTGACGACAGGCTCCAGGTGAAGAGCGACGGCGCCACGCTCGACCTGCCAGGCGACACTCTGCCCACCAGCTATTGGAGCGAGGCCATCGGCCGCCGCGGGATGTGGCTCGACACGCAAAAGGGAGAGGTCGTTCGATCGACCATCACCAAGGAACCGGCGGAGATGATTGAAGCCGGTGGCCGGATGGTGTCGGCAACGCCTTATCGGCTGGAAGGGGACATTACCTGCAGGCTTTGGTATAGCGACGGATATTGGGCCAAGCTGCGCTTCGAAGGTGCCGATGGGTCGTTGATCGACTATACGCTCCAGCCTCCGGAGCGAGGGGTGTGACGGTCGGGCATGGCCGGCTTTCGGGCCGGAAGGTCTGGATCACCGGCGCGAGCTCGGGCATTGGGCGTGCCCTGGCCCTGAAGCTGTCGGCCGCCGGCAACCATGTCGCCGCAAGTGCCCGAACGGCAAAAGCACTCGACGATCTGGTGGTTGAAGCGGCGAAGACGGGCGGCAGCATTCGTGCCTACCCCCTGGATATTACCGATCGACAGGCAGTGCGGGATGTGGCGGCCGCTGTCCTTCGAGATTACGACGGCATCGACCTCGCAGTGCTGAATGCCGGCACCCACCATCCCGTCAAGGCGCCGGACTTCAAGGCAGCCGATCTCGATGCACTGATCCGGATCAACCTGATCGGTACGGGACATTGCCTGGAGCCGCTGCTCGACCACATGATCCCGAGGCGCACCGGACACATCGCGCTGGTCGCCTCGGTCGCCGGCTATCGAGGACTGCCCACAGCGATCTACTATGGCGCCAGCAAAGCCGCCCTGATCAACCTCGCCGAGTCGCTGAAACTCGACCTTGATCATCAGGGCGTAAAAATACAGCTGATCAATCCAGGCTTCGTCGAAACGCCGCTGACCAGCAAGAACGACTTCGCGATGCCGTTTCTAATCGATGCCGAGACAGCGGCCACACGTATCGTCGCCGGACTTGAGAGCAGCGCATTCGAGATTACCTTTCCGAAGCGCTTTGCCTATCTGTTGAAATTGCTCCGGATGCTCCCCTATCGCCTCTATTTCCCCTTGGTGGCCAGGATGACCAATCAATGAAGGTAGACTTTGCTGCCAGGGCTCGAAGTTACGGACACTTTTTTCAGAACATACAGCCCGGCAATGTCGACGGAATCAGGGAACTCGTCACCGACGATGTCCGTTTCAAGGACCCGTTCAACGATGTTCGCGGCCAAGACCGGCTATGCAGGCTTCTCGCCAAAATGTTCGAAGATGCTTCCGAGATCAGCTTTGAAATGCGCGAGCAGGCAGGAACTGGCCCGGTCCATTTCCTCCGCTGGGGTTTCACCTGCCACCCGCATAGCCGGTTTGTGAAGGAACGCTGGCAGATCGACGGCGTAACGATGGTCCATTTCGCTGAAGACGGGCGCGTTCAGGAGCATATCGATTATTGGGATGCGGCCGAGCAGGTCTATGGACGCTTGCCTGTACTCGGTCCGCTCCTTCGTCTGGCAAGCAGCTCGCTGGCATTGAAAGACTGAATACAAGAACCAGCGCTGTCGAGTTTTCAGGGGGGCGGGGGAGAGGGCCGGATCGACTTATCCAGGAAACGCTCTAATCGGAATCGGAGTCCGCTGATACCGGCTCAACCTTTCGGAAAAATGCCGAGAGCTCGCCGATCTTGATGCCGAATTTGGTGACCTCAGCGCGGTTGATCACGACGCCGTCAGGCTGCAGCAGCAACCAGTCGTCGAAATGCACCTGCCAAGGGCGGCCGCCAATTTCGATCTCGACGTCATAGCTGAGATGCAGTGCCTGGCCGACTACTTCGCCTGTGGCCACGCCGATGACATCGTTGGCACGCCCCTCATAGCGGCCGTTCTCCAACACGGTGATTTCCCAGATCCGCTTGTCGGTTTCACCGTCCGCATACTGAAACGTTTCGTCCAAAGTTAGGATCTTGCCGTCGAAATCACCAATGACGTCAGCGGTGAATTGGCGTCTGACCGCCCCGAATCGATCTTGAAAAATGCCCCAGACACGGGTCTTGCCGACGAGAACTTCCTCGGGACGAAAGGTCGGGCTGGAGCCTTCGAATTCCTCGATACTAGGTCCGGAGCAAGCGATGGTCGTCATGCAGGCACCGATGATCGCCAAGAAACGCTTGTTCATGGGCTGGCCTCCAGCAGGCTATCTGACTTCGGGACTTGGCTCTGCTCCGCGAGTTGCCGCTGCAATTCCGCCTGCTCGCCGGCACCGATCGGAAAGTTCCAGACGATCAGTGTCGCACCGATCTTGATGGCGACCGGCAGCAGACCGTAGAGGACGGCGAGGCCGAAAAGAGCGCCGCCGCTGTTGTTGCCCGCAGCATCGAAGCCGATCAGGTCGAGCAGCAGAAAGGCGATACCCACCGCCAGCGCCAGAGAAAGCTTGGTCGCCATGCTCCAGAGCGCGAAGAACAATCCGGTCTGGCGACGGCCGCTCTGCAGCCGGTCGAGATCGATCACATCTGCCTGGATTGATGCTGGCAAGGCGAGATCGGCACCGAGCGCCAGGCCAGAGAGGCCGCAAATGATCACGAACCAGAGGACATCATCGGCATCGAGGAGGGGAACGCCGGCAAACGCCACCGAAGCCCAGAGCATGGCGACCGCCCAGGCGCGATGCTTGCCGATCATGCGGCTGAGGCGGAGCCAGAGGGGAATGCCGAGGATCCCGGCGACGAAGTAGAGCAGGAGCAGCGGGCCCGCCAGATCGCTTCGTTGCAGCACATGGGCGACGAACAGAAGGAACAGGGTCGCCGGTAGGCCGTTGGCGATGCCGTTCAGGAGATAGGCCAGGATCAGGCGGAGAAACGGCCTGTTGCGGGCAGCGATGCGCAGGCCCTGAATGATCCGCATCGGCGGTTCGGGATTGGCGGGCGG
This sequence comes from Geminicoccaceae bacterium, assembly GCA_965204405.1. Classification (GTDB taxonomy): domain Bacteria; phylum Pseudomonadota; class Alphaproteobacteria; order Geminicoccales; family Geminicoccaceae; genus JANQPX01. Next base: position 33,219 of record CBDBEN010000003.1, on the reverse strand, counting down.
CTCTGGCACCATCAGCAGCAGGACCAGGAGCAGGGCCGGCAGGAGCAGCAGCATCATCCAGGCAAGCGCCTCGAGCACCAGTCCGGTTTCCGTCTCGGCGTCCAGGCCGAGAAAAACCGGTAAGCCGGCTGCAAAAAGAATGCCGAGGACGACGAAAGCTTCGCGCGAACCAGTCACCTGTGATCGTTGATGATAGCCATCGGTCAGCTCTGCCCCCCAGGCGGCATAGGGAAGAAGCATCATGGTCCAGGCGAGATAGGCGAGCGTGGTCCAGATCAGGAGATAGGCGGAACTGATCGGTGCGCTCGGCGAGAATAGCATGAAGGTTGCCAGCAGCAGCAGCGGGCAGGCAAGCACCAGCCAGGGACGCCGCCGGCCAAACTTTGTTCTGCAGCGATCGCTGAGGATTCCGATCAGGGGATCGGTGATGGCATCCAGCAAGCGGGTTGCAAAGAGAACGATGCCGACCGCCGCCAGCCCAAGGCCCAGCTCGCCGGCATAGAAGGTCGGCAGATAGACATAGAGCGGCAGGTTGAGCGCGGCCAGCGGGAGGCCAAGCGCACCATAGGCGATCAGCGTCTTCGCGTTCACCCGTTTTCACCCTGCTTGCCGGGGAGATCGGCGAGCGGCAGAGGTGCCTGCTGTCTCGGCTGCAGCCGGATACGTTTCAGCCAAAGCTGAAGCGCCTCGATGTGAATGGCCAGGATGACCTTGTAGGTGAGAAAGGGATACCAACATGCAAGGCGAAGCAGCCGGCCGTCGGTCAAGGGCTGCCGTTTGCCGGTCAGAGCCGCCGTCAGCAGTGGGCCCGCTGTATCGGTTTCGCGGATCAGCACCGCGAGCCGTTCGCCCGGCCGGTTGAGGCGGAAGCTGTAGCCGGCCTTCGCTTCGATGAACGGCGAGACGTAGAAACTCTTGGCACAATGCTGACGGATCGCCTCTGCCCCGCGATCATGCTGTTCGATTGGCAGGACATAGGCATGCTGCTCGCCGAACGTATTCTTGACCTCGTAGATGATCGCGAACGGACGGTCATGGCTGTCGAGGGCGTAGTAGATACTGAGCGGATTGAAGACATAGCCGACCATGCGCGGCATGGCGAGCAGCAGCAGCCGCACCGGCGTCTCGCTAATGCCGGCTTCGCGAAGGTGAGCCTCGGCCCAGGGCCGAAGCGGCCTGCCGTCACGCGGTCCGTGGTCACGATTGCAGAAGGTGAAGAGATTCGCCCGTTCAACCGAAAAAAATCTGAGCCGCCGATCGAGTTCTGCCAGGCGATCGATATCAAGCAGCATGGTGAAGACGCGGTAGACGAAACGGTGCCGTTTCGGCTGCAGCCGTTCGTGCATGACGCGGCCTACGTAGAGTGTGCCTGGCTCCCTATAGGGCGAAAGCGCCATGGCAGCTCAATCGCCGCCCATTGCCGCGGATTTGGGCATGCGCGCGGCGGGCGCTGTGCGAAGGGGCATGACGTTGGACCACCAAGGGGGCATGGCGCCAAGTTCGGCCGCCACATGCAAGCCCGAGAGCAGGCCGTCTTCATGGAAGCCGTAGCCCCAATGTGCGCCGGCAAACCAAAGCCGGTCATGCCCTTGGATTTCCGGCAGGCGCATTTGCGCGGCCATCGCCTGGAGGTCGAACTGCGGGTGATCGTAGGAGCAGCTCATGATCACGCTTGCTTCATCCGGCTCGATCAAGGGGTTCAACGACACCAAGACCGGATGCTCACTTTCGAAGGCCTGCAGGCGGTTCAGCCAATAGGTCACCGATGCATTCGCCGTTCCGGATGGCTCCGTGCCCGAGAGGTAGTTCCAGCTCGACCAAACGCCACGTCGCAAAGGCATCAACCTGGTATCGGTGTGGAGAACGGCCCGGTTGGTCTGATAGCGAAAGGCACCGAGAATCTCGCTCTCGGCTCGTGATGGCGCATTGATCATCCGAAGCGCCTGATCGGCATGACAGGCGAGAACCACCGCATCGAAGGCCTGGCAATCGCCGAAAGCGTCGGTGACCAGAACCTCGTCGCCGGTCCTGACCACATGCCTGACCGGACAGGACAGCCTTACATGCTGTCGACAGGGTGCACTCAGCTTCTCGACATATGTCCGGGAGCCTCCTTCGACCGTACGCCAGATTGGACGTTCATAAAGGTTGAGCAGACCATGATTGTCGAAGAAGCGCAGCAAGCTCGCCGCCGGGAATGACCGGATGCCGTCGAACGACGCCGACCAGATGGCAGCACACATCGGCAGCAGGTAATGATTGATGAAGGTGCTGCCGAAGCGTCCGCGATCGACAAACGCGCCAAGCGTCAGGTGGCTGTGTTCCCGTCCATCGGCAAGACATTGCCGGGCGGCTTTGTTGAACCGGACGATATCGACGAGCATGCGTTGAAATCGGGGGCTGACGAGATTGCGCTTTTGCGCAAAGAGAGCACCCGGGTTGTCGCTGCCGGCATATTCGAAGCGTCCCTGGTCGATACTGACCCCGAAGGACATGCTGCTCGGTTTCGATGCGACGTCCAGCACATCGAAGAGAGCGACGAGATTGGGATAGGTTTGCTCATTGTAGACGATAAATCCGGTGTCGACCGGGATGGGACCGCCGGATGAGGGGACATCGACCGTGTGGCTATGGCCGCCAAGACGATCATTCGCTTCGTACAGAACGATATCGTGGATGTTGTTCAGCAGCCACGCAGCGCTCAGCCCAGAGATGCCGCTCCCGATAATTGCTACCCGCATTGTGTCGATTCAATCCCATCTATGAAGCTCTCAGCTCGCTGGTCGTGGCCGGTTGTTAGCTTGCGCTCCGTGAAGATACGCGGCGACAGCGGCTTCGGATCAATTAAATTGAGCTTCGCCGGGAATTAGCTCACGCCGTTGGGCTTCTTGGGTAAGTCCGCATCGAAGAACCGCCTCGACGAGCATGGAGTTTTATCGCTGCGCAACCTGCTCGGCTCCGGGCGAAGCTTTGCAGTCGCGACCGATGCGATAGAAGACCCAATAAGGCCGGTGAAAAACGTGAGCGCGACCCCCTTGCGCGTGTATCGGCGCCCAGTCGCTCAACGAAGCTGAACGGCCTTTCCCTTGCCCGCCGCCTCGAGCACGGCCAGGGTTGCTAAAAGCGAGCGGCTGGCGTCCTCGCCCGATATGATCGGTGTTTCCTCGCCCCGAATGACCCTGGCGAAATGGGCAGTCTGCTCCGTGTAGACATCGACCTTCGGCAGTGTCAGCTCCTCCGATGCGAGCGGACTGTTCCAATCTACGGCGCCGTCGTGACGCCAGATCTTGAGCCTGGGGAATTCCATCACGGCCTCGGTGCCGAAGAAACGGGACGGATTCTGTTCGTTCTCGGGGAAGACCGGGTGGTTCTCGCCGGTTGCCTGCTCCCAACTCCAGGGCGATGGTGCCGTATCCGACATCAGCACTGTTCCGAGCGCACCGCACTCGAACCGCAGGACTACGCCGGCACTGTCCTCGACGTCGAAGCTGCGCACGGCGCTCGAGCTCAGCGCCATGACTTCGGTGATCTCGCCACAGATGAAGCGCAGCATGTCGATCTCGTGGATCAGGTTGATCAGAACCGGACCGCCGCCTGACTTGGTTCTCCAGGTCGCCTCGAAATAAGGGGCAGGCTTCCTGACCGCCCAAAGCACGTTGATCGCAACGAGCTTGCCGAGAGCGCCTTCCCGAATGAGCGCCCGCGCCCGCTGCGCATTCGGATTGTAGCGGCGATGATGGCCGACGAGCAGCGGCACCCCTGCCTGCTCTGCTGCGGCCGTCAAGCGAGCAGCGGAACTGCTGTCGGCAGAGATCGGCTTTTCGACGATCATCGGCAGGCCGCGTGCGGCGGCGGCGATACCAGCGGCTTCGTGCAGATGGTTGGGTGCTGCGATGATGACGCCGTCGAGGTCATATGACGCCAGCATTTCTTCGAAGTGAACATGGCAAGTAGTGCCTTGTTCGGCGGCAAAGGCAGCTGCTTCCGGTGAAGGGTCAGCAACCGCCGCCAGACAGCAATCCGGAGATGCTTGCAGATAGGCAGCATGCTTTTGCCCGATGAGGCCGGCGCCGATCAGCCCGATTTGGAGGAGATCTTTCATCGCTCGAAACACCCCGACGGCATGGTTTTCAGGGTATCGGCAATGATTGGCCGGAAGGCCATGCGGTCCAGGATATCAGCCTCCAGGTCGATGCCGGGTGCGATCTCTTCGAGGTGAAGCTCGCTCTCGGCGAGACGAAAAACAGCGCGCTCGGTAACGTACAGAATGTCCTGCCCCTGGATCATCGCCTGCTTTCCCGAGAAGGTGATTTGTTCAACGTGATCGACCAATTTCTGCAGTTGTCCATAGTTCTCAATCGTCAGCCGTCCCCCCTCGATACGGCATCTCGAGCCTTTGGCGTCGAAGCTGCCGCAGAAAACGACCTTCCTTGCGTTTTGCGCGATATCGACGAAACCGCCCGGGCCGACCGTGAGACCGCCGAGCTTTGAGGCGTTGACGTTGCCGAACTGGTCGACCTCGCCAAAGCCGAGAAACGCCATGTCCAACCCGCCGCCTGAATAGAAGTCGAACTGCGATGGCGCATCGATCATGGCCGTCGGGTTGCGCGCATAGCCGAAGAGTGTGCCGGTCAGGAGTTCTCCACCATAGGTGCCATGCTCGATGGTCTGGTAATAGAGTTCAGTCTCTCCACGGGCGGCAACCAGGGCGGCGACGGCATCGGGAATGCCGAAACCGTAGTTGATGACGGCACCCGGCCTCAGCTCAAATGCCGCGCGTCTCGCGATGACCTGCCGGATATCAAGCGCCGGCGGCTCAAGGTCGAAAGCGACACCCTGCTGCTCGCCCGAGAGTGAGGGGTCGTAGACGATGTCGTAGCTCTGGCGCTGCTCGGGATCGACGACGACCGCGTCGACCATAGCACCGGGCACCCGTACCGCCCGCGCCGGTAAGCTTCCAGCCTCGACGAGCTTTCGAACTTGGACGATCACCTTGCCGCCGGAATTATGGGCGGCCGATGCCATGGCGTAGATGTCCAGATTGGCAGGCTCCTGCTCCAGGCTGATATTGCCCTCTCGATCGGCGACCGACCCCTTGAGCAAAGCGATGTTGATCGGGAACGGACGATAGCGCAGAAGCTCCCGATCGTCGATCTCCACCACCTCGACCAGATCATCCGTGGCGCGCGCATTCAGCTTACCGCCTTCCTGGCGCGGATCGGCAAAGGTGCCAAGTCCGACATGGGTGAAAAGGCCGGGCCGCCCGGCGGCGATCTCGCGCATGAGCTGCATGACCACGCCGCCCGGCAGGACATAGGCCTCGATCTCCTCGTTTCGCGCCATCTCCTGCATGCGCGGCGACCAGACCCAATGGCCGCCGATCACCCGCTTCACCAGATCTTGATGAGCAAAACAGTTCATGCCGCGGCGGTCACGATCGCCGATGCCGAGCGCATGCACGCATGTAAGATCACGCGGCCCGCCCGATTGCAGAAAGCGTTGCTCGACCGCCTGATGCAAAACGGTCGCTTCGCACAATCCACCCCCACCGCCGACCAAACCGACGGTGTCTCCATCTTTGATGAGGCGCACTGCCTCTTCGGCGGACATGACTTTGTCGGGCTTCATAGCATTTCGCTTTCCAGCATGCCGTCGTCTCCCTTTCGAAAATCATTAGCTCTGGCCAGGATGGGCGGCAAGAGCAGGGCGGCGATGGATATCATGGTAGCGCGCCTCATGATTGTTCGTGCTGCTTGGGGGCTGGATAAGGGCAAAGATGCGCATGCTAGGAGCGCGGCGGCAAAAATCGCAGCCGCCGAAGCACGTGGCCATGCGATCGATCGCTCCGTTCAGGTTGACAGCGGGCTTGCCGATTGCAGGGATCTCGCGGTCCATCCCTTGACCTTGAGGTGCTTTGCGTTAGCTGAATTCTGAATTCAGAGTGCGAGATGAAGACGTGAGAACTCTCGATAACATTCCTAGCCTGGCGGATCGCGTTTACGGCGCAATTCTGGAAGAAATCGTCGAGGGCACGCTGGTGCCGGGGCAGCATCTCGTTCAGGAGCAACTGGCCTCGAGCTTGGGGGTTTCGCGTCAGCCGATCCAGCAGGCCATGGCCCTTCTAAAGGCCGATGGCCTCGTCGAGGAGGTTGGCAGACGCGGTCTCACCGTGACCAGGCTCGATCTCAACCGCATGCGTCATCACTACGATATCAGAGCCGTGCTCGACGGCTACGGTGCTCGAACTGCGGCTGTCGTGGTTCAAGGCAGCAAGGCCGCCGCGCGAAAGTTCGAATCCAGTGCGCGGCCGATTCTTGCAGCTGGCATGTCAGCGATCGTGAACGTGTCCGTTCGTGATCAGATCCGCCAAGACGAGGCTCTGCACAAGCTGATCTATGCCTTTTCCGGCAATCCGGTACTCGCTGAAACTGCCGAGCCGAACTGGCGCTTTTTACGTCGTGCGATGGCGGATGTATTGCGCCATGCCGAACCACCTCGGACCATCTGGGATCAGCATCGCGCCATCATCGATGCCATTGCGGCCGGTGATCCAAAAACAGCGGAGGAGTTGGCGACGGAGCATGTCCGCGTGGCGGCGGACCTGTTGTCGGAGGCGCTGCAAGAACGCGCTGCCAAATCCATCGACAGGCTGGCGGCGGCGATCTAATGGCGGTTCTCTTGAATGCCGGTCAGGTGCTTGAGACCCATGCCCGTCTGATGCCGGCCGCTCCGGCGGCTCGGGATTTGGAACGTAGCCTCACTTTCGGCCAGTGGAACGATCGCGCCTGCCGCTTGGCCAACGGTCTCCAGGGGCTGGGGCTCGCCAAAGGCGAGCGCATCGCCGTACTGGCATTCAATAGGCTGGAGTGGGCCGAAATCTATGCCGCGGCGGCCAAGGCTGGATTGGTGGCCGTTCCGATCAATTTCCGCCTGACGGGTGCGGAAGCCGCCTTCATTATCCGGGACAGTGAAGCCGCAGCACTTCTTGTCGAAGAAGCGCTGGTTGATCTGGTCGAGAGCTTCCGCGCCGATCTCGATCTGCCGTGCGACCGCTATATTCATTTCGGCGGAAATGCGCCTGCGGGCTACCGGGCTTATGAGGATGTCATCGAGGAGGCCTTACCCTCGGAGCCGGAGACCGTCGTGCTGCCGGACGATCCGTGGTGCCTGATGTATACGTCCGGCACGACGGGGCATCCCAAGGGCGCCATCCGCAGCCATCGCGGCATGGCGATGCTGGCACTGATGACCGAGATCGAGTTCCGGCTCCACAGACGCGACAACGCGCTCTTGGTCATGCCGATGTGCCATGCGAATTCGCTGAATTTCTTCACCGCATTTCTGTACTGCGGTGCCAGGGTAACGATATTCTCGAAACCGAGCTTCGATCCGGAACTTTGTCTGGCGACACTCGGACAACGCATTACCTTTTCCTCGCTCGTGCCGACGCACTACATGATGCTGCTGGACATTCCAAGCGAGCAGCGCGGCGTGATCGGCTCGGTCGAGAAGCTCCTGGTATCCTCGGCGACCGCCTTTCCCGAGACCAAGCGTGCGATCATGGAAATGTTCCCGAATTCCGGCCTCTATGAGCTCTATGGTTCGACCGAGGCCGGGTGGGTGACGACGCTGCATCCCGACGAACAGTTCGATCATCTCGGAACGGTGGGCCGTGAAGTCGTGGGATCAGCTCCGATCCGCCTGCTCGACGACGACGGCAATGAGGTGCCGGATGGCCAGCCGGGGGAGCTTTTCTCATGCAGCCCTTATCAGTTCGACGGTTACTGGAACCTGCCGGAAAAAACCGCCGAGGCGCTTCGGGGTGACTATTTGAGCGTTGGCGATGTCGCGATCCGTGATGCCGACGGTTTTATCAAGCTCGTCGATCGCAAAAAGAACCTCATCATATCGGGCGGGGAGAATATCTATCCCTCGGAAGTCGAGCAGGTGATGAGCACGCATCCGGACGTTCGCGAGGTTGCCGTCATCGGGGTTGCCGATGCTAGATGGAGCGAGCGTGTCTTGGCCGCCATTGTGCCGCGACCAGGTGCTGTGCCGGACGCAGCAGCACTGATCGCTTGGTCACGCGATCGTCTTGCCGGTTTCAAACGTCCCCGCGAGATCGTGTTTCTCGAACCTGACCAGATGCCTCGCAGCGCCACCGGCAAGGTTCTGCACCGGCGGCTAAGGGACATGCTTCACGATCGTAGCAGCCTCCCTGCAACCCCAATCGCAAGGAAAGAAGAATGACGGCCTCCGCCCAGACCGAGCGCGTCGATTTGAATAGCGATCGCCATTCTGTTGCCGCCTGGATCGCCGAAAGCCTGAAGAGACGAGGCATTTCGCGCGTTTTTGGTCTCCAGGGCGGTCATATCCAACCCATCTGGGATTTCATTGCCAGTCAGGGCATCGACATCGTTGACGTGCGCGATGAGGGCGCTGCCGTCCATATGGCTCACGCTCATGCCGAGCTGACGGGTGAACTCGGGGTCTGCCTGGCAACCGCGGGGCCGGGCGTGACGAACTGCGTGACCGGCATCGCCAATGCCGATCTGGCACGAGCCCCGATCCTGCTGATCGGCGGCTGCACGTCTCGACCACAGGCCAATATGGGACCGCTCCAGGACATTCCCCATGTCGCGATTATGGAGCCGATCACGCGCTATTCCCGCACCGCACGCGTGTCGGAGCAAGTCCTTCGCGAGATGGATGAGGCGATCGCGCGCGCAACGGGATATTTCAGCGATCCGGGGCCGGCTTATCTCGAGATCCCAACGGATGTCCTGCGCGAAAACGTTCCGCCGAAGCTCATGATCGATGAGTGGCTCGGGCTGAAGCCAAAGCGGTGCATGAGCCCAAACGCTGAGGTCGTCGAAGAGGCGGTGGCGGTGATCAGAAGCGCTCGCCGAGCCCTTGTCGTCTCCGGACGCGGTGCGAGGGGGGCAGGTGCCGAGCTGATCAGATTTCTCGAGGCGTCAGGCTCGCTCTATCTCGATACGCAGGAGAGCCGCGGACTTGTACCTGCGGATCACGCTTCGGTCGTTGGCGCCGTTCGGGCTGCAGCAATGGCGGAGGCGGATCTGGTGATCACCCTCGGCCGGAAGCTTGACTACCAGCTCGCCTATGGTTCGCCCGCGGTTTTTCCAGGCGCACGCTTCCTGCGCATTGCCGATACAGCGGGAGAGCTTATCGATAACCGGCGCGGCGCGCCCGAGATCCTGGCCTCGGTCGGTCCGGCTCTGACGGCACTGACGGATGCATTGGGCAACGATGCCGGTGGTGCGGACGTCGGCTGGGCCGAAAGTTTGAAGTCCAAGCACCGCGAACGGATTGCCAAGGGCGCAGATCGCCCGGTCCCGCAGCATGGCGATGATGGCAAGATCCATCCCATGGCGATTTTCGAAGCAATCAGCAAGGTAGCGGATGCCGACTGCATCGGCATCGCTGACGGTGGTGATCTTCTCAGTTTCGCCCGGATCGGGCTCAGCACGACGACCTACATGGATGCGGGCGCCTTCGGTTGCCTTGGCGTCGGCGTACCTTTTGCCAACGCCGCAGCCCTTGCCTGCCCGGAGCGGCAGGTGATTTGCGTAACCGGCGATGGTGCCTTTGGCATCAATGCCATGGAGATCGATACGGCGGTGCGGCACAACGCCAAGGCCGTCTTCATCGTCTCGAATAATGCGGCCTGGAATATCGAACGTTACGATCAGGACATGAATTATGGCGGCCGTGTCGTCGGTACATTGCTCCGCCATTCCGATTATGCGGCCATGGCACAATCGCTCGGCGCGTATGGCGAGCGGGTCGAAGATCCGGCCGACCTGACCAATGCAATCCGGCGCGGGCTCGATAACGCTCCAGCGCTTATCGACGTCGTCTCCTCTCAGTATGCAGTCTCTTCGGATGCAACCAAGGGGCTTGGCTTCGTGCCAGACTATCAGCCCCTAACTGCCTGGGACGATGCCGAACGAAGACGACGAAGCAAATGATATCTCTAGAGATCGAAATCGAGCCATATCGGCGCCGACGACGATGGTCTCGACTGGCAGGCCAGAACACGGCCCTGCTGGATATTGCGCTTCGATAGAGCTTTCGTGGTCGCCATCGAGACACTGCCCTCGCGCAACAGCGCCATGCAGGTTCCGCAATGTCCTTCAATGCAGGAGTTGGGCGCATCGATGCCTGCGGCCAGAGCGGCTTGCAGCAGGGTTTGATCGCCGGTGATCGGCACGACGTGCTCGTTGCCGTCCAAGGTAAGCCGAAAGCTTTCGATGCCGGTTTGTTCGGACGAGGCTGGCTCTTCCGTGTTGTCGTGATCGGCAGATGCATCATCCGGTGACACGAACCGCTCGGTCAGTATAGTCGCCGTCGGACCGAACGCGTCGCCAAGTGTCTCTTCGGCCATATCCATCAAAGGCCCCGGACCGCAGATATAGCTGTGCGCCGTTTCCCAACCATCGGCTGCTGCTGCGATGTCCCTTGCTTCGATTAGGCCACCCGCATCATCGAGCCAGTGCTGACAGACGAAACGGTCGGAGAAGCGGGCGCTCAGCCGTTCAAGGATTTCCCGATAGATGATCGATGCCGCATTCTGATTGACATAGACCAGCTTGACCTTGCGCGCGGTTTCGATCAGTGCCTGTTTGATGAGGGACAGGCAAGGCGTGATGCCACTGCCGCCGGCAACCAGCAGCATCGGTGCGTTCCCATCCCGCAGGACGAAGCGGCCGGCCGGTTGTGTCGCCTCGATACGCGCGCCGATGCGCAGATGATCGTTGAACCAATTGGAGCCGCGCCCATCGGCGATGCGTTTCACGCACACGGTCATTTCGGGATCGGCGCAGGGTGCGCTGGAGAGCGAGTAGCTGCGGATGATCGGCACGCCTTCCAGAGGGATGCGGAAGGTCAGAAACTGTCCGGGCCGGTAGCGGTAGAGCGTCTTATCGCCCGCCTCCGGTACAAAGCTGAAACTGCGTGCCTCGGCCGTTTCGTCACGGATCGTTTTGACCGTGAGCCGTCGATAGGAGGGCGCCGCTGGAGCGCCTTCCCCACCGATTTTTGTCATTTCAGGAAGATGGGATCGCCTTTCTTGACCCGCCCCTCCTGGAGGACCGCTGCAAAGACACCTGCATCACCTCCATGGTTGCGGCTGACATGCTGCAGCAGCTTCGGTGATTCGTCCGCCGTGTCGGGATCCAGGGTGATCATTTTGCAGCGCGGATCACGCTCGATGACAGCAACCTCGAGCTTGTCGCCAATCTTCAACGTCTTGCCGACGAGGGAGAATTCGTAATAGGGATCGTTCTGATCTTCCCATTCCACATAGAAATTCGCCCGAAACCGCCGCTTGTCGACCTCCATGCCGGTCTCCTCGCCAAGCTTGGCCGCCGCCGATAGCGAGAAGATCGAAACCGGGCGGCAGTCATGCTGTCCCATTTGGGTCACATGAACCCTAAGCGACCGATCCGTGGTTTTTTCGAGAGCTTTCAGGAATTCAGCACTTTCGATGTCGTAGGTTTCTCCCTCGGGGGTTTTTACCTTGACTTTGAAGGCCTCGGCGTCCGGATAGATCGGGTGAATGCCAGGCGCCAGCCCCTCGAACGCATCAAGGTCTTTGGGCAGCAGCAGATCGTCGCCCGATTTGAAACTGGCTTCGTACAGCACGAATTCTTCCTGGTCTCTGCCCGTATGCCAGGGGAATGCAGGATCGCCATCAGCTGCGATGACACCATAGATCCGGTCACCCATCAAACCGCTGAAAGCGGTATAAACATGCGGGATTTCGTGCCCCCGCATCCCTTTCACCGGGTAGCGCCAGATGCTCTCGATTGTTCCCAACCTCATGGTGCGTTCCCCCTTTATTACCTGCTTCGATATTATCGGCTCTAAACATCTACGATCATCTGGAACATTCCTATAGAGGACAAGCCTTTTATCGAGTTCGGACAAACAACACTGCTTGGCAGTACGACCACAGATGCGAACAGCGAGAAGTGTAACGCATTGATCCCATATCCAATGCAACGAAACCCCACGATCCAGATGATGTACTCATATCACTGGCCCCAATACCAGCGTCGCCCGCACAGTCCCACATGACATAGCCATGCCATTCAGGTCGGCAGGCTATCGGGAATTCGACAGAAATTGGATTAAGAGCCTGGGTGAAGCTGTTACTTGAATAGTAGCAAATTTGGCTAATGGTTCTGCTCAATCACAAGCATCCAAACCAGTAGAAACAAACAACCAAAAATCACGCGGAACTACGCATCGGAGGATGCCTCAAGGGATTGATCATGCGTGACTCTCGGAAGATCGCCAAAGCAAGCAATGACCTCAATCTCTTCATTTGGTGGTTTGTAACGCTTGTTGGAGCCACTTGTATTTTTAAACTCAACTATCTGAAGGATGTTTATGATCTACGTGTGATGCTGCATTATCTATTTGAGCCTATCGGGGCTTTAGATCGTGGTATTCATTTTTTATCGTTTTTTATCAATGACATTGTTGAAGTTTTCTTCATTGCCTCCCTTGTCTATATCGTGGGCCGGTGGCTGTTATGCCTGAATTTCAAGACTCTCATCGTCGTCACGACGCCGATTTTATTGTTCTTTGCGATAGCGAATCTGCTGTCCTTCAGCCAGCTAAAATCCGCTTTGACCATCGAAACTCTTTGGATAAGCATCAGTTGGGCTTTGTCGGATCCGGAAGCCATCGAAAGTTTTATCCTGACCGACATGCGCGATACTTTTGTCTCTTCTCGAATCGCAGCCCCGCTTGCGGCAGTCCTTGCTTGGTGCGCTCTCCCTTATGTGTTCTCCAGGATTAGCCTCCATCAACGTATGGAGGACCAGGAACGGCTGTGTTTCTGGGTCACTCTATCCATCGTCATGCTGGCCCTCGCGTGTGCAGGGACGATGTCGCTGGTGGATCGCCCTCTTTCCGCAGCATCTTGGGGAGTTCTGGCTCTTTTTTTGCTCGTGCTCGTCCTGGCATCCTATCTGCTGCGGCATTGGGTGCCCTGGTCACGAATTGCCTCGCGCTTCCAGACCTACACGCCGATAGCGTTTATCTTGTCTGTCCTTTTCTGTGGCCTGCTTTACGTCTTCGGTGGCTCGAACAGCTTCGAGCGGACGCCGCTTGTACAGGGAGGGCATTGGAGCACTATCGCCACATCCCTGTTTTCAAACACGTCTCGCGACTACGAAGACATGGCCGTTCCTCCCATTGAGGACTTGCGCCGGCAATATTACGACCTCGTCTACCCTCGTGACGACGGGTCCGCCGGCGGCAAGCTTTTGGCACTCCCGGCGGATCAAACTAAGCCGCGCCATATCGTCATGTTCAGCCTCGAAACGGCGTTCCAGCGACAGTATCGATTGTTTGACGATCCCAGCCTGTCCAACTTCCATCGGATGAGCCGGCAGGCCATTGTCAGTGAAAAGCATCAAACGGTTGCGCCCTTTACGATCTCGGCAGCCTTTTCGATGCTGAGCGGCATCTACCCCAGACGCAACGTCAACGGCAACTTCGCACCGGACTCGCTTCCTCACGTCCTCGCCAGGCACGGATACGCATCGACCTACATCGATGCCTTTCGTACCGATTGGATGCCCGGCACAAAAAGAAACCACCGTCTCTTCGAGGCCCTGGGCTTCGATCGCATGCTCGATATGTCAACCGTTCCAGACCTTGCCGAAGGCAAGGCGTTCGCCAGCAGCTATCAGCGCGTGCTCAGGCAGGAGGAAGCCGCCTTCGAGCGTGCTCTGATGACCGTCCAAGACGCCGAGAGCCGAGATCAACCTGCTTTGGTGTTCGTCCAGTCAGTCCTCGGCCATTTCCCCTGGCGGGCCCCGCCCAGCCATGAAAACGACCGGCCGGAAGCCAAAATTCGCGGCTTGGCCAGCGAGCTGGATCGCTTGTTCGGCATCTTCCTCGATGGGCTGGACGAGGCAGGCCTCACCAATGACGTGATCGTCGTTATCGCAGGGGATCACGGATTGCGCCATGTCAATGAATTTCAATCCCTGGGTTTCACATTTGCCCATTCAGATCTGGCTTTCAATGTGCCGCTGATCGTCTCCGCGCCGGGCCTGCTGCAACGGCAGGTGGAGATCCCCTATGTCACCTCGCATATCGACTTGGCACCGACATTGTTAGGTATGATAGGAGTCCCATCGGATGGCCTGTTTCTTCATGGGGAAAACCTCCTGAACCGGAAAATATCGCAGCGGGTCACATTCATGCTGAACACCAAGCTGTCTCCGGTCGATGGTTTTCATTGGAACGACAACTTCATCACCTACGATCGCACCAGCGGTACGGCGCAGCTGGCTCTTGAGGCAACAGGTTCGGATGCGCGTCCTTTGATGGACGCCATGCGAGAAGGCGCGCCCCTCCCTGCTTCCCTCAAGCAGCCGCAGGCCATGATCGATTCAGCGAACGAAATAATCGATCTGACGATTGCCCATTTCACGCGCCACACACCACAGGACCAATAAAGCAACAGGCAGTCCGGCTGTTGCGCGGGCGAGGGTTATCGAGAGCGTTTTTCTTTCATGATCCCTTTAACCATCTTGCCGAAGGCACGATCGCGCGCGCGGCGTTCAGCGAGGCTGGCATTGTTCTGGGCATTCTCGGCGATGAGTTTCCGATAACGCTTGAGCCGTGCAGGCTCAAGGCCGCCACGTTCGACAGCTTCTAGAACGGCGCATCCGGGTTCGCTCTGGTGGTGGCAGTCAGCGAAGCGGCAGGCAGCCGCCAGGGCAACGATATCTGCGAACACGTCGTTCACGCCACTCTCGCTATCGGTAAGCTGCAATTCGCGCATACCCGGCGTATCCAGGAGCCACCCTCCCGCCGGCAGGCGATGCAATGAACGGCCTGTGGTCGTGTGGCGCCCCTTGGCGTCATCCTCCCTCATGCTTTTTGTCGCCTGGACTCCTTCGCCCAGGAGTGTGTTGGTGAGGGTCGATTTCCCGACGCCGGACGAGCCGAGCAGTGCTACCGTCTGACCAAGGCCGCACCAGGGCTTCAATGTCTCGATGTCGGCTGCCGACCTTGCGTCGACGCACTCCACCAGCAGACCCGGCAGCAGCTTTGCCGCTTTGGCGGCATAGGCTCCGGAATCATCGGTGAGATCGGCCTTGGTGAGCACGATGATCGCTTGAACTTCAGCCTCACGCGCAAGCGCCAGATAACGCTCCAGGCGTGCCAGGTTGAAGTCCTGGTTGCAGGAGGAAACGATCAAAAGCGTGTCGACATTGGCGGCGATCAGCTGAATGCTACGGCCGGTGCCCGGCTCTTTTCGCTTGAAGAGGCTTCGCCTTTCCAAAAGCCGTGTCAGCCGGCGGGTCTGCTGATCAAGCAGCAGCCAGTCGCCGACGGTTGCCCGTGATTCGTCCTCCGCCTCCTCCAGCATGTTGGTCGGAAATCTGCCGGAGAAGGCTGGCCCGGCGACTTCGATCGTCCCGCGATGAACGGCAAGCACGCGGACAGGCATGGAGGTTTCTAGGTCGGTAAGGTCGAGTTGGGATTGAAAGTGAGGGGACCAACCGTAGTCGGCCAGACTCATTGTGTTGTTTTTCATGATCTCGATCAGCTTCTGTTCCCCTGGCGAGGGGACGTGTGGTCATAATCATAGGCACTGCTGATCGACGATCGCAGAAGAGCAATGCCAGGAGCTGATCGAGGTTTTTGACGCGATGAAATCGCTGCTCAAGCAGGTAAGCCGATGAGACGGCTGCCGATAGGAAGCTTGTCAGGCTTCCAGTGTAATCTTCCCCAGGACAGCTCCGAAGACGACAACAACCCTCATAAAACCCTCCTTATGAAGTTGAATTCACCCGTCATTTAAAAGACGGGCCACACACGGCGCAAGCTATTCTTTACTTAGGACCTTGACTCGGCGTTATCACCAAAACCGGCAAGGCCGGTCTAGTGGACTGTCCACAGCATTTGATTCCCGGCTCTGTCGTCAAGATCTGTAGTATGCACCCAAGTTTAGGAGGCTATGGCTGGGACTTTTCCGTTGAGGACACACTACTAGATCCAGCATCCGATCTTCATACCATGGCGAAGACGCGGGCCGGGCCGCCGGTGCCGCCGCGATGCTTCGGTGCACCGACGACCAGGGTTGCTCCTTTGGCAGGCAGGCTCTCGAGGTTGGCGAGGCATTCCAAGCCCCAGCGGTTGGTCGGCAGCCAGGCATAGTGAGTAGCGAAGTCACCGGACATGCCAAAGTCGAGCGACAACGTATCGACGGCAAGGCCGACGGCATCCGACTCTTCGATCAGCATGGTTGCCGCTTCGACATGAAAGCCCGGGAAATGCATCTTCTCGTCATCGCCGACATTTCGGAACTTGTCGGTGGCGACATGCTTATCCCAGCCCGAGTTCATGGCAATGCAGGCTTTCTCCGGGATCGGGCCATTGGCATCGATCCATGCCTTGACGTCGTCGGGCGTGACTTCGGCATCGGCATTGTCAGCGGCCTTGGCGCGAATATCGATCACGCAAAGCGGCACCATGAGATGCTCGGTGGGAATCTCGGCAACGCTATGACCATTTTCCGAGAAGTGCAGGGGTGCATCCATGTGAGTGCCGACGTGCTCGCTTAAGCGAAGCTCGAACAGATTGAACTTGTGCTCGGCATAGTTGAACTTCTGCTCCGTAAAAAACTGCTGTTCGCCGAAATAGGTCGGGAAGCCTTCATGCAGCTCATGCGTTATGTCGTGAACCGCTCCATGCCCGGCAGCTAGCGCTGCCGATGACGCGGCTGTACCGACAGTTGCTGCAGCAGCTGCCGCTGCCGTGCCCTTGAAGAGATGTCGGCGTGACAGCATCCGGTCCTTGACCGCGTTGATCACACAAGCGTCGCACATGGTTCGTTTCCTCTCATTTGCCTCGTTCGACGAAGCTTCGTTGATGCCACCGCCTGTCAGGTTATGGCTTGGGAAAAAGCCTGGTCGAGATCCAAGACCAGATCTTCTGGATGTTCAAGCCCGATCGAGAGCCTAATCAGCCCCTCCGACACACCGGTGATCTCACGTACATCCTCGGGTACGCCCGAATGGGTGGTTGAAGCGGGATGACAAACGAGCGACTCGCTGCCCCCCAGGCTTACGGCCAATTTGAAAAGTTTGAGCGCGTTGACGATCCGAAAAGCCATCGTGCGATCACCGTCGATGACGAAAGAGAAGGTCGAGCCGGGTCCCGTGCATTGTCGATCATAGACAGCGCGGCTGGCCGGGTTCGGATCATGCTCGTTATGCAAAACGCGAGCCGGCAGATAAGGGTTCGATGCCAGCCAGGCCGCAACCTGTCGTCCACTTTCCGCCGCCCTCTCCATTCGCATGAACAGCGTCTCCATCGATCGTGCTATCATCCAGGATGAATGCGGATCGAGCTGGGAACCGAAGGCGCTCCGGGTCAGCCTGATTTTTTGCAGCAGATCCTTGGATCCGGTGACGCCGCCGGCCACCAGATCGCTGTGCCCGCCGATATATTTGGTGAGCGAGTAGATGCAAAGATCGATGCCGTGCTCGATCGGCCGCTGGAAGACAGGGCCGAGCATGGTGTTGTCGCAGATCGAAACCGGCCGGTAGCCGTGGCTTTGCTCGAAGACGTCGAGGGCGCGCTGTACGATCGCGAAGTCGATCAGGGCATTGGTCGGATTGGCTGGGGTCTCGATATAGAAGACTTTAACCGACCCGAGGGCTGCAGCCCGATCGAGCGCTTTGGCAATGTCCTCAGCGTCCAGACCATCGACGAAGGGGATGGCTTTGATTCCAAGACCGTCCAGGTTTTTCCGGATCAAGGTTTCGGTGCCGCCATAGAGCGGGGTCGAATGAACGACCACGTCACCCGGCTTCAGAAGTGCCAGAAAAACCGCACTGATCGCGGCCATGCCGGAAGACGTCACCGCGGCGGCTTCAGCGCCATCGAGCAAGGCGAGACGGTCTTCGACGATTTCCAGGTTGGGGTGATTGAAGCGGCTATAGACCAGGCCGGCACTCTCGCCTTCGGGAGCAGGCTTGCGGCCGGCGACCACATCGAAAAACGCGGCTCCTTCTTCCGCCGTGCGAAAGGCGAAGGTCGAGGTTAGAAAAACCGGCGGCTTCACAGCCCCTTCCGACATGAAGGGGTCATAGCCGTAGGACATCATCTGTGTGGACGGGTGCAGCTCATGCTCTTGAAGCTGCGTTCTTCGATAGGCTCGTTCGAGCATGGCTGTTCCTTTTCGACTCCATTGCAAGGACTTTATCACCACCGAGCTATCAGTTCTGGCCAAAATCACCTATAAAACGCTTAAGAATTAGAGGTTTTCTGCTCATGAACCTGGATAAAATCGACCGAAAGATCCTTACTGCGCTGCAGCGAGACGGGCGGGCAAGCGTCGAGAAGATCGCTGATATCGTCGGCCTCTCGCCGACGCCGACCCGCCGCCGGATCCGCCGGCTGGAGCATGAAGGCGCGATCAAGGGCTATGCGGCGATCGTCGATCCCATGGCCTGCGGTCTCGATCTGACACTTTATGTGTTTATCAAACTGGAACGCCGAAGCCGCGATAATATCGATGGTTTTGAAAAGGCGATCGAGCGGCTGCCTGAGGTGGTGAGCTGCGATCTCGTCACCGGACCGCATGACTATCTTCTCATCATGCACATCGCTTCAATGCGCGACTACAACCATTATCTGCACGAGGTCATTGCCGATATTCCCGGCATTGTCGGTATCGAGACCAGTATCGTGATCGGGCAGATCAAACGCAGCCGGACCTTGGCGCTCTGACTATCAGGGCGTAGCGCATAACTTATTGCCACTTCAATCGCTGCCGATTCAGGAAAAATGGGGATCCATCCTGTATCCGGATTGCTGATTTGCGGGTTGGGCCGGTAGCGGACAGTTCGATGGATGGTTTTGCGGCACTGTCCCGGCCCCACTTTTTTGACCTGCTTTCATGCCACTGTTGACACCTAACCCAAGGTCCAATTTAACAGCGACAGAACAGAGAATATTAGTTGAAAAAACATAAAGTCGGAGGATCGTTGTGCAGTTCGGTGTCTATTGTCGGCTATCCCTTGTTTCTTGCCTTGGGTTTTTAGTGGGTTGTCAAAGCTCTTCTCTCTATCAGGACCTGGACCCGCCCCGCTACACCTTCCCCACGGTCGGTGCCTTGGTGCGGAGTGCCCCGGAAGAGCTTGGGCCTGTCCTTCGTTTCCAGCCGATTGTCTTTCGCTTCAATCGCCGACAGCAGGTTCCGCCGCCGGTTCAGGCCTGGAAGGGGGCGGTGATTGCGGCTGCGGGGCTTTGTGGCGCTGACGTCGAGCAAAGTCTTGGAGGGTATCCTTCATGGCTTCAAGGCATCGCCCAAGCCGGTGATGGCGACGCGGCAGCCGGCTATATCGAAGCTGTGCGTATCACGGCCGGTCATTTTCTGGAATGGACCGACTCCTATTCCGCCGATGTTCGGCTTTGGGCTCTTGGCGAGTTGGGGCAGATTGACGGCGGTCCGGCCAAGGCCGCAGGAATCAGGCGCGGCAGGCTGTGCGCCGAAGCGACCATCAACGCGTTTAACGACACTCCTTGGCACAAATATCAATTGAGTAAGCTGCGAACCGCCGATGGCAAATATCCAGCCAACGGGCCCTCGATCGATCTGTTCGATAAGTCGGACCGGCACCCCTGGTCGGCGTCAAGGACCCGCCCGCCCCACCGTGGCGGCCTCGACCTTCCAGCCGAGCATTTTCTCTATGAGCTTCCACCAATTACGCCGGGTGCCGCTCAAGCCAGCCTTCTGGTGACCGATAACCGAAGAGATTATCTCCTGCCGGAATTCCCAAAAGAAGGCATGCCGGCCTGGTGGCGCCAAGTGACTGGGGTCTGGGCGTATGGCGGCAATGACAATGCAGATGGTTGCCGGACAGACGAACTTGAAATGAACCTTCTTTATTTCGAGGACTCATACCAGGGCCCGCCGAACCATTTTGCCATCATGGCACCGAATTATCTTCAACATCTCCCCTCGGATACCTTGCGCGATGCGCGCTGGATGGCGCTTGTTTATTTGGCGCTCGCTGATACCGGCACGCTGATTTGGTGGAACAAATTCGTGCATGATATCGAGCGTCCGGTCAGTGCGATCAATCGCTGGATAGAGGGCTCATGGGAAACCAGGATCGGTTCACCCACCTTTCCTGCCTACCCGTCGGGACATTCGGGCTTTGGCGCTGCCGGCATGGCGATGCTGGAACTTCTCTCGGAAAAAAATGATCTCACCATCGTCGGCCAACATCCTGACCCCTTGTCTTTTCCAAGGGCCCTTCCCGGTCTGGTCAGGCGCTGGGAATCAGATGAGAAGGAAAGTGCTTGGGACAAGATTGCCCGCGATTCGTCCATTTCCCGGCTTGGTGTCCATTACGAGCTGGACGGTTGGGGAGGCGAGGATATCGGTCAGAAGATTGCACGACGAACTCACGAAACCGTCTTCACGACGGCCGACAATCCAAGCCGTGACGGTCTCGGCAGCGTGGATTGGATACCTTGGCCGGACTATTTGGCCGAGCGAGGCGGCTGCGACTTTGCCGAGGTCATGCGAGAAAAGAATCTGGAAGTTGCTTCAGTCGGCGGATTCAAGGGGGGCGACATCATGTCGGTGGCGTACGCTTCCGGCGATCCGTCTGATGAAAAGCGGTCCGTCCAGCAGACTTTAAAGACGGAAACGATGTCGACGACATCTGCCGAAACGGAGGACATCCCGGCATCCAATTCGCCGCAATATCGTGTTCAGCTGATGGAGGCTGCCGATGGAATCTCCGTTTGGAGTGGTTGGAGACAGATCCTTGCCGGTGCTTACGAAGACCTCGTAGATCTGGAGCCTTTGATCGAGCGGGGCAACGATGGCGGTGATAGTGCTTATAAGCTTCAGGTGGGCGGGTATGATGGCCGGCCTGATGCCGATGCGCTTTGTCGCCGGCTTGAAGCTCGAAATCTCGATTGCGTTGTCGTCGAGCGCAAGGGGATTTCCGTCGCCGGCACCTGAATGATTCGATCGCTAAGTTTGTCAGGGGGCAGGATCGTCATTGCTCCAGGTAAAGCTATCTTGCGAGGCTTGCGAATTACTGGAAGTCTGACAAGGCTGTTTGGCCAAACTGCCATTTTCAGACCTTGGAGGCGATCTCCATCCCTCACAGGTTAGCAGCTGCCGCGTAAGTCGAACTTTTGCGAAAGCCGATGCCAGATCCAGATCTCATTGCTCATGCCGAACAGACACGCAAGGATATTGTCAATCTTGCCTCCGGCATCTGGACGGCTGTGGGCTATGCAGCCTCCAATGTGCATCTGATCGAGGGTGCGGACAGCGTCACCATCATCGATACGACGGAATCGACCAAAGCGGCCGAGAACATTCTGGCCGACTTTAAAAAACTGACCGACAAGCCGATCGCGCGCATTATCTACACCCATTCGCATCGCGATCACGTATCGGGTGCATCGGTTTTCTCGGACGGATCAACACCGATCTATGCGAGCCATCGTTTCAGCTCCGATCTGATTGACGTGGCCCGTGATCGGATTGCGCCCATGAAAGCGCTTATGCGGCGAACGCAAGCGCAGTTCGGAATCGGATTGAAGCCGGAAGAGCGGATCAGCCTTGGCTGCGGGCCGGGTGACCGCCCGATACAAGGGCTTGGCGCCGGCTATCTGGAGCCGACCGAGTGGGTAGAGGAAGATCGTGATGTCGACCTCGGCGGCATGACCGGTCGGCTGATTCACGCCCCCGGAGAGACGGCGGATCACTTGGTCGTTTGGCTCCCCGAAGCCCAAATCCTGTTCTGCGGTGATAATTGGTATCATGCCTTCCCCAATCTCTATGCAATTCGTGGTACGCCCTATCGTGACTTTGCCGCCTGGGCGGAAAGCCTGACATTGCTGGCGGGCCTCGGCGCAAAGGTGCTTGCGCCTGGCCACACGAGGCCCGTTTTTGGCGAAGAGGCGGTGCGTGACGTGCTGGCCACCACGCGGGACACCATTGTTCACGTGATGCGCACGACAGCGGATGGGATGGACCAGGGTCTTCCCCTCGACGATATCGCAGCGTCGATCACCCTTCCGCCAGCACTGGCGGATAAACCATGGCTTAAAGAGTTCTACGGCAGAGCAGCCTGGTCGGCACGCGCCTTCGCTGCGGGAACGCTCGGGTGGTATGACGGCAACCCGACCCATCTCGGTACGCTGGCCAGCACCGATCGCGCCCGACATATGGCAGCGCTCGCAGGTGGCGTTGAAGCGCTGATGCGCGCGGCGGAGACAACGAAGGACCTGCAGTGGCAATTGGAGCTTTGCGATCATTTGATCGCTCTTGGCGAACCCGCTGGCGCCCTCAAGGCCAAGGCCTTGCGTATCCTGGCGGATAGGGAAGTCAACGCGACGGCTCGCAACAGCTATCTCTGGGAAGCGAGCAGGCTCGAGAAAGGCGAATGACCGACGCCGACGTGAATGAGCAAGCGACCATCGAAAAACGCCTCGCTGATTTACTCGCTTTCGCGTTCGTCCTGGTCATCATCATCTACGCCGCCTCGGGGCCACTTGGCGAATTGGTACGCTGGCTCATCGAGGTCACGACGTCAGGTTGGGATGATCTCTCCCGCCGTGATCAGCGACTCGCCTTCAAGGACCATTGGCTCGGCGCCGGCTTCAAGAGTTTCGAGCGGAACGTGTTGCTGCCGACGGGGCTGATTCTAGGCCTTCCAATCATCCTCTCCTTCGCGATCGCCTTTCTCACGCTGCACAAGTCGCGCTGCCTGAACTGGCTTCTGACCGTGCTGACGGCGGCGGCGTTCCTTTTCTGGATCGTCAACCTCTTCGCTATCGACGGCGGTCTTTTGCCCGGCGCCCGACCGGTCGACTTCGTGCTCTTTCCGGTTGCAAACGCTCTCACACTTTATCTGACCTGGCGTTTTTTCGGCGCTTTCATTGTCGGTTTTTGCCTTCTCTGGATCGTCTATTTTTTCGTCCGCGGCGATCTGCCGGCTTGGGCGGGAATCTTTCAGGGATCGCAGTCGACACTCGAACAGTCCTTGCGCTCGATGGTGCTAAACTTCTGGTCGCAGACCGGGGGCATGTTCGGGCAGCCTCTTCAGGTCGTCTCAGGCAATGTACTGATTCTCATCGTCTTTGGCGCTGTCTTGATGGCAAGCGGGGCAGGTGAGCTCTTGATGAAGATTGCCAACCGCTTGACCGGCGGGCTCACCGGTGGGGCTGCGCATGCCGCGGTTGCGAGTTCGGCCCTGTTCGGAACGTTGAGTGGGGCTGCCATCTCGAACGTCGTCTCGACCGGCGTGATGACCATTCCTGTCATCAAGAAATCCGGCTTCAAGCCAGCCTTCGCCGGTGCCGTCGAAGCCGCAGCCTCCACTGGCGGTCAGGTCATGCCGCCGGTGATGGGCGTCGTCGCCTTTTTCGTCGCCGGTCAGATCGGGTTGGAATACCGCTACATCGTCGTCGCTGCGATCGTTCCCGCGTTTTTCTTCTACGTCGGTACGTTCCTGACCGTTTACTTCGAAGCTCGTCGCCAAGGAATCGGTCCGCTTCCGATCGCAGCCAGACCCGGTCTGGTCGGATCCGAGCTGATCCAATGCCTGGTCTTCATCCTGCCGCTCGGCACGATCAGTTATTTTCTCTTTGCCCAGCCCTCGGTGCCCAAGGCCGGATTCTACGGATTTGTCGTGGCCCTTGGAGCCTCGCTGGCCCTCTTTCCGGCCTTTCGGTCCTGGCGCAAGGTTTATCAGGCCTTCGTCAATGCCGGGCGCATGTCCGCCTCAATCATCATCATCGTCGCAGCCATCGGGCTGATCGTCGGGCTTATCCAGGTCTCGGGCTTTTCGGGCCGTTTGTCGCTCCTGCTCACCCAGCTTGCGAGCGGGCCACTGTTTGCCACCTTGATCGTCGTAGCGCTCGGCTCGATCGTCCTCGGTATGGGGCTGCCGCCGGGTGCCACCTATTTCATTATCGTGATCGCACTTTCCTCGGGCATCGATGCCGTCGGCATCGCGCCCCTGACGCTTCACCTCTTCGTCGTGTTCTTCGCCGTGATCTCGACCGTAACACCTCCCGTTGCCCTTGCCGCTTTTGCTGCCGCCCCGATCGCGGGCGCGAACCCGATGAAAACAGGCCTGCAGGCGGCTCGCCTATCGCTCGCGGGTTTTCTGATCCCGTTTGTCTTCGTCTACCACCCGGCAATGCTCTACAAATTGCAGGTGCTGTTCTCATGGTTTGGCGAGGAAGTTCCCGCGTCAAACGCGATGATGGATGTCTCGCTTGTCACGTGGGCCGACCTCGGCTGGATCACCGTCGCCTTCGGCCTGTCCCTATGGCTTTTCTCATCAGCACTTACGGGCTTTGAAAGAAACCGCCTCAATACCGCCGAACGGCTGCTTCGCACCTTCGCCGGCCTCGCCCTTTTGGTGCCTGACATGCGCATCGCCATGCCGGCCATGGGGATAAGCATTGCACTCATCGCGGGACATCGCTTTCTTAAAGGCGAACCATCGTCGGTCGACGCTAGATCGGCTTGAAGGAATTCGTTGGAGACTAGGGAGCGACTCTTGATGTTCAAATCAATCTTGGCAGCGACTGCTGCCGTCAGCTTTGCGAGCACGGCACTCGCTGAGGACACTACCCTTAAAATGGCGACCATCGCCCCCAGTCTTGGCCAGGCAGTCACCATGGCCACCTTTGCCAACATCGTGACCGACCACGTCGATGGCGTTGAGATCGAGGTCGCTGGCGGTGGCGCAGCGACGCTGCATATGATGGAAGTGGCTCGCGGTAACCTCGACATGTCGATGACCTCGCCCGTGATCTACAACCTGATGGCCGGGGGCAAGGCCATGTACGCGAAGGAACCGGAAGCACCGGAGCTTTCCAAGAACTTCCAGCTCCTTATGTGGTTCCCTTACGGCCAGTATCATTTCGCCGTGCGCGCGGATAGCGATATCCAGACCCTCGACGATATCGAAGGCGCGACGGTCTTTCTCGGGCCCCAGGGCGGTGGCGCCTACAATGCGGCGAAGGGATGGATCGAGGTCAGCACAGGCCTTGTGGTCGGTGAGGATTACGAGGCCATCAAGGCCAATTGGCAGACCGGGTTTCAAGCCTTTCTGGACGGAAATGTCGACGTCTACACCAACGGCTGTCTTGATCCCTGCGGCCAATTCATACAGTTCACGGAAACCGAAGCGATCCGCTTCATCGGCCCTGAGGACGACAGCGGCGAGTCGGTCGACGAATGGCTCGGCAAATTCCGCTACCGCGATGAGATCCAGCCGGGTTTGTATGGGGAGCAGAAGAACGACAGCGTGGTCGTGTCATTCAATACGGCCGTCGGCATCGGGGTTCGTGCCGATCTGGACGAAGAAATCGTCTATCAGGTCACCAAGGCGTTCTGGGACAATATCGATCAGGTGACATCCGAAGCCCCTTGGGCCAAGGTGCTCGACGTCAACTTTGCAGCCTCGAAGCGCGGGCTCATCCAGCTGCATCCGGGGGCTGCACGTTACTATAAGGAAGTCGGCGCAATGTAGCCAAAAGCTCCTGGGCATCCCGTCGGGAACCTCCCGATCAATGTCCTGCTGGAGCTGTGAAAACGTGTTGCCAAGAGCATGCCTCGATCCGGCACATGAAATCGATCGGCACCGGGTCTTCGGACACGGTCCTTTGCTCTTCAGTCTTCGATGGAAAGCCCAGTCTGCTGCATCGTCATCATTACCAGATACTCGATGCCTTCCGGCCGTTTTCGTCGACAATGGCTAGAGGTATATGACGTGGACATGCCGTCAGCGCATTTCCGGGACAGGTCGATCCAGCCCCCCCAACATACTGACCATATCGGGTGGTTGGGAGAGGGCTGGCACCGCTTAAATCTCAACCGGAAACGCTCCAGCGTCCCGGTCGCGACGCTCGTTCAATGCTTCTCCATTGGCTCCGTCGTCGGAACAATCGCTCTTCATCTTTTTCTCATGAGTGCGTGTCAGGATGGCTCTCCTGGTCCATGAGATCCTGGGAATCCGAGCCTCGCCTTTTCTTCTCGGTGAGCGGACAGATTTCCAGGATCTCATGGACCAAAATCAGTTCTACCCCGATAGGGTTAACCAAAGGCTAAGCTGGTGAGATCGAAAGAACTTCCAATTCAGGACATCAGAGCATGTTTCGATCAATCGGAACTATCCCGTTCCCTCTCCCAACCACCCGATATGGTGTGATCCCGCGAGGCGTTGGGAGCGGAAGCGGGATGGTGGTTGCTTCGTAAGGCCAAAAAAAAGCTTTAGCTCAAGTCGGCGAGATGGCAGGCGACTCGATGTGTCTCGTGCGCTTGGCGCAAGGGCGGTGATTCTTCGTGACAGCGGGTCTCTGCCAAAGGGCAGCGTGAGGCGAAGCGGCAGCCACTTGGCAAATCGATCGGGCTTGGCGGATCGCCCTTCAGCCGCATGCGGGTACGCCGGTCCCGCTTGCCTGCATGAACACTCGGCACCGCGGCCAGCAACGCCTTGGTGTAGGGATGACGGGGGGTGGAAAACAGGCTGATACGGTCCGCCTGCTCAACGATCTGGCCAAGATACATGACCGCGATTTCATCGCAGATATGCTGCACCACGCCTAAGTCATGAGAGATGAACAAGTAGGTCAGACCATGCTCGCGCTGCAGATTGGCCATCAAGTTCAGGATCTGGGCCTGGATCGCCACGTCGAGCGCCGAGACCGGCTCATCGCAAACGATCAGGTTCGGGCGCGTCGACAGCGCCCGGGCCAGACCGAGACGCTGGCGCTGCCCGCCAGAGAACTGGTGCGGGAACAGGTTTTGCTGTTCGGGCCTGAGACCCACCTCGGAGAAGAGCCGGTCAACTGCTGCAGCGCGTTCTCTTAAGCTGCCGATCTGCATTAGATCCAGGGGCTCACGGACGATGGTGCCGGCACGCTTGCGTGGATCGAGCGCTGAATAGGGATCCTGGAACACCATCTGAAATCGCTGGCGGGCAGCACGCAGCTCCTTGCCGGCCAAGGCGGTAATGTCAGTATCACCGATCCGAATCCGGCCCTGGGTGATCTCCACCAGGCGCATGACCGCAAGGGCCGTCGTGGTCTTGCCCGAACCGCTTTCACCGACAATGCCGAACGTCTTGCCGGCCGGGATCCGAAAGCTGACCCCGTCGACCGCATGCACGGTGCGTGCAGGACGACCCAGCAGGCTCTTGCTGGTGAAATACACTTTCAGATCGTCGACGAGAAGGCTGCAATCGACGCTCATGCCTGGGCGACCCAGCAGGCGGTGGCGTGATCTTTTCCGGTGGAACGAAGCAGTGGTCTCTCCGCGGCACAGCCCGGTATCGCGTCGGCGCAGCGCGGGTAAAACGCGCATCCCTTGCCGAGATCGGTAAGTGCCGGCACGACGCCTGGAATTTCCAGTAGCTCCTGCCGTTCGGGCGAAGGTGTCCGTTCCAGATGCGGGACGCAGGCGATCAAGCCTTTGGTATAGGGATGATGTGGCGCCGAGAGCACGGTCTCCACCAGGCCGGTTTCGACGACGCGCCCGGCATACATCACGACGATCCGATCAGAGAGCTCGGCAATGGCTCCCATATCGTGGGTGATCATGATGATAGCGGTGCCGGTCTCCTCCTGAAGCACCTGCAGCAGATCGAAGATCTGTGCCTGAACGGTGGCATCGAGGGCTGTCGTGGGCTCGTCCGCAATCAGGACCTTGGGGCGGCAGGCGAGCGCCATGGCAATCATCACCCGCTGGCGCATGCCCCCGGACAATTGGTGCGGATAGGTTTTGATGCGCAGTTCGGCTTCGGGAATCTCGACGGCTTTGAACATCTCGATCGCCCGTGCCATCGCAGCCCTGGCGCTCGCCCCCTCATGCAGTCGAATGGCTTCGGCGATCTGCTCCCCCACTGTGAAGACGGGGTTCAGCGACGTCATCGGCTCCTGGAAGATCATCCCGATTTGCTTGCCGCGAATAGCGCGCATCTCTTCAGGATCCATGCCGATCAGTTCCTGACCGTCGATACGGATCGAGCCCGAGCTGATACGGCCGACCGGCGTAGGCACCAAGCCCATGATCGCGAGCGCCGTCATCGACTTCCCGCAGCCGCTCTCGCCGACGATGCCGAGTACCTCGCCGCTGCCGACCTTGAGCCCGACATGATCGAGCACGCGCGCCGGGCCCGCACGGGTGTCGAAATCGACCACCAGGTCCTCAACCACGAGCAACGGCTCGTTCGTCACCAGGTTACCTCCGCCGCAGTTTGGGGTTGAGCGCATCGTTTAACCCATCACCGATGAGCGAGATCGCCAGGACCGTCAAAAAAATCGCAAGGCCCGGAATGGCGACCGCAAAGCCCGCATCGAGAATATAGGGCCGGTTCGAGCCGATCACCTGCCCCCAGCTCATTACGTTCGGATCGCTCAGGCCCAAGAAGCTCAACGCAGCTTCGAACAGAATGGCGGAACCGACCATCAGATTCGCCTGGACGATGATGGGCGGTAAGGCGTTGGGCAAGATCACCCGGAAGATCAGATAGCTGTCGCCGGCGCTGCCGGCGCGCGCGGCGGCGACATATTCGAGCTCGCGGATGCGCAGGAATTCCGAGCGTGTCACACGCGCCACGGCGGTCCAGCTGACCACGCCGATAGCGAAGGTGACGGTCAGCAACGACGCGCCGAACAGGGCGACGATCACCATGGAGAACAGCAAGGTCGGCAGCACTTGAAAGAACTCGGTGAAGCGCATCAGCGCTTCCTCGATGAAGCCGCCGTAATAGCCGGCAAATGCCCCAACCGTGACTCCGATGATCAACGAGATCAGCGCCGCCGCAAGGCCGATCGCCATGGAGACCTGACCGCCGGCCATCATCGCCGCCAGAATGTCCCGGCCAAGATAGTCCGTGCCAAAAAGGTAACCCTCCTCACCGGGGAAGGAAAACGGCGCCCAAACCATCTCGAAAGGATCGGTCGGGTGAAAGTAGGGCCCGACAAAGGTGAACAGGAGAATGGCGATCAGCAGAACGAGCCCGAAGACGGCGGCATGATTGGCAAAGAACATCTGCGCGAATTCGGCAACCGGATGAGCTGGTTTCGGCATGGTTGCCGAGGCTGTCTTTTGCATCCGCCTCAGCCCGATTTAATCCGCGGATCGATCAGCCGAAGCACGACATCGGTCAGGATATTGAAGACCACGACGACCAGCGAGGAAAAGAACAGAATGCCCATGATCGTCGGCGTGTCGCGCGCCAGGATCGATTGCAAGGCCAGGGTGCCGAGCCCTGGCCAGCCGAAAACAGTTTCCACCACGACGGCACCAGAGATCACCGCCGAGAACTGCAGACCGGCGACGGTCACCACGGGGCCGAGCGCGTTGCGGAGCGCATGTTTGTAAAGCACGGTCTTCTCCGGCATGCCTTTAGCCCGTGCCGTGCGTACATAGTCCGTTCCCAAGACCTCCAGCATCGAGGCTCTCGCCAGCCTGCTGTAAAGGGCGAGAAAGATCGAGGCGAGCGTGATCATCGGCAGGGTCAGATGGTGCAGAAGGTCGAGCATACGCACGAACCAGCCGCCCTCGATGGTGACATCGATCATGCCGCCGCTCGGGAACAGCGGGATGATCGAAACGAACAGGATGATCAGCAGGATGCCGGTCCAGAAGACCGGCGCGGCGAATCCGAAAAGTGAGAGAAACGTGACCGTCAGGCTGACTATTCCATTGGGCTTCTTGGCCGCCAGAACACCCAGGATCGTGCCGACGACAACCGCCAGGATCTGCGCGGAGAAAACCAAAAGCAGGGTCGCCGGCAGTTTCTCCAGGATCAGCGAGACGACCGGTGCATTGTAGAAATAGGAATAGCCCAGATCGAAAGTCAGCACGCGCGAGAGGTACGACCAGAGCTGAACATAGACGGGCTGATCGAGTCCGTACCGGGTCCGGATCTCTTCGATCACCCCGGCATCGGCCCCGCCCATATCGCCGGCGATGGTGTCGGCAATGTCGCCCGGTGCAATCGATATCAGCGCAAAATTCAGGACCAGCACCGCAACCAGCAGCAGCAAGCCGTAGCCGATACGCTCGATGATGCTGACCCAGAGCTTCATGAGTATCCGATCACGCCGACCTCGACCGCACGGCCGCCGGACGCGAAATCCGGCTGCCGCGCTTTCGAAGAATCAGTCCAGATAGACCTTGTCGAGCGGCGAGGACGTGCCCCAGATGCCGTTCGGCGGGTTCTTGACCGATGTGTGCGAGACCGTGTGATAGGGCGCGGCGAACAGCCAGTAGATCGGTAACTCGTCGGCCAGGATCGTCTGGAATTCGGCGTAGTATTTCTTGCGCTCATCCTGGTCATAGGTCGAGCCGGCAAGTTCCATCAGTTCATCCACCCGCGTATTCGCATATTGCTGGGTGTTGGACCAGATGACCCCTTCCTTGATGTTCTGGCTGTCATAGGTGCGATGGACGCCGATCACCGGGTCGCCCCAGTTGAAGACGTTGTCCAGGGTCATGTCGAACTCATGGTTCGAGATGCGCTTGGACCAAGTCGGAAAATCTGCGGATGCGCGCACGGTCACGTCGATGCCGATCTTCTTCAGCTGGGGTTTTAGATATTCGGCGTAGGGTTTGACCAAAGGCCAGCCATAATCGACGGTCAATCCAAAACGCGTCCCATCACTGCCCTTCTCGTAACCGGCCTCGTCGAGGATCTGATTGGCCTTGTCGAGATCGATATCGTAGGCCTCAACGGTGCCGTCATAATAGGGGCTGCCGGGGTGGATGCCGGTCTTCGCCGCCTCGGCGGCGCCAAGCATGAGCGCCTTCAGGATGAAGTCGCGATCGGTGGCGTAGGCGATGGCCTTGCGCACGGCGGGATCGGCGGTCTTGCCATCCTTGGTATTGAAGGCCAGCCAGACGATCGAACCGATCGCGGCGTAGCCTTCGCCCGAGACGTTCAGGTCCGGATTCTTTTTCAGCCGCTCCAAATCCCGCGGGGTCAGCTCGAAACCGGACAGCGCCAGCTCGCCGCTCTCGAGCGCGATCGTCCGCGCCGACGTGTCCTTCATGACGCGCATGACGATCTTGTCGAGATAGGGCCGCCCCTCGATGAAGAAATCGTCATAGCGCTCGAGGATGACATGCTGATCGCGCACGAACTCCACCAGCTTGAACGGACCGGAGCCGACCACGTTCTCCGAATTCTGCGGATGGGCCTTCGGGTCCTGGCCGTCGCCGTAGACATGCTTCGGGATGATCGACAGGAGCTGTGATGACATGGCCAGCATCAGGGCTGGATGGGGTTTCGAAAGATGCAGGATCGCCGTGTGCTCGTCCGGCGTTTCGACCCGCTCGACCGGCGCGAACATGGACTTGAAGGGATGGTGCTCCTTCACGATGTCGATCGAAAAGGCGACATCCTCCGAGGTGATCGGCTCGCCATCGTGGAAGGTTGCGCCCTTCACCAGATTGAGCGTGACGGCCAGGCCATCCTCGGAGATGGACCAGGCCTCCGCGAGATAAGGCTCGGGATTCCAGTTCTCGTCATAACGCAAGGGCGCTGCAAACAGCTGCGTTCCCGGCTGGCCCGTCGCCGTGCCGGACTGGACGGCGGGGTTGAGATGGCGCGGCGTCTGCTGGATCGCCATCACCAGGGTTCCGCCTTGCTTGGGCTCCTGAGACTGTGCCGCCGGTATGGCAAGCACGGCCGTCAAAAGCGCGCCAAGCCAAGCCTTGCGCATATAGCTCATGTCAAAACCTCCCTTTCGCGGCAGCGCTTGCCGTTTTTTCCAGCCGACATCGCTGCCCTCAACTCACCCGTCAGCCTCATTTACAACCGATAGCAAGCACACGATCTTTCAACCCTGTCAACTTGCCAAGCCGAGGTTTCGGTCGCCGACGGCTGTTGCGATGGAGGTGTCTTAGAGGGGCCAATCATATCAGCTACGTCACGCATAGATGATTGCCTTGCAACTCGCTTTGCGTCGCCTCGCCATAGCGCCACGCCAAAATCTTGAAAGGAGCCTCGCCGCTGTTTCCGGCGGGGCTCTTTTCCTCATCGAGGGCGACCACGGCTTCCCTGACGCTAAAGCCGCCGTTGTCGCTTTCTCCAAGGGCTCGAATCGTGAAGGTTCGGTGCGTGGTCAGAGCAATATAATCGATGATCGGCTGAATAAGATCTTCAAGGGGCTCGTTGTTGCTGATGCCATCTCGAAGGGTTTCGACCTGATCATCGCTCATGCCGGGAAGAGATCTCAGGACGACATCGGAGGCCCGGAGCGGGTCAATGCCCTGGTCATCTCCATATACGGTGATGTGAGGTTTGAGCTTCCGGTAGAAGGCATCGTTCATGCCCGGTATCTCGAAGAGCTGCTCGATCCGCAGAAGCGGACGATTGTCGATGACGTGTTGAGCCAGGCCGGCAGCCAGGTCTTCCCCGCTGCCCACTGCAACGAAGAGACCTTGAACCAACTCTTGGGGTGCTTTGTTCAGGTCGATCTTGGCATCTTCATCGTCGATTCTTATGAGCATGCAGTCTTCATATCGACCAAGGCGATAGCTCTTTGGAATATCGAATGAGAACTTGTCCTCGGTCATCAAGGTGAAGATGGCGTGCTGGATGGCGGCGTCCGCCAAGTACCGCGCTTTGGTTTTTTCGACGGCATTGAACGCTAGTTTCGAGGCGGTTCTATCGGTGGCGCTGAGATTGAAGGCAATCAGGGAGAGCAGGCTGGTCACCCAGAGGACGGCAATAAGAGCCATGCCCCGATTGCCGGGATTTTGAGACCGGAACGGTTTGTCCATCACTCCTTTGGCCGTCCCAGAACGTCTTCCGGGGAGAGCTGCAGTTCCTGTTTCAGCCAGTGAATCCGGTCCCCCTGACGCAGCCTCAGGCCGTCATTGCCGATATGATCGACGGTCCAGCCTTCGACATCCTGGCCCTTGCGAAGGCGGAGAAGATCCCCGCCATGATGCCTGAGCAGAACGGTCCAGACATCCTGGTTCAGCATCGAGCCGACAAGTTCGACAGGCGGTGGGGGCTGTTCTTGGACCTGCATGGGCAACGGGGTCGGCGCGAGAACGGGTTCGGGGACGTAGGGGCGCCTCGTGGCGACGAACAGGGGCCGTTCGGCAATGTGATCGACGATGATGCGTTCCGGCAATTCGGCATG
>CBDBEN010000002.1:0-743656 GCA_965204405.1 Geminicoccaceae bacterium | reverse complement strand
AGCGGGCTCTTGAACATGTCATCGAAATAGCGGACCTCCTGGCCCGCCAGCAAACGGGTGCGGGTCGATGCAAGACGAGAATCCAGCCTTCCACCCGAAAATCCATAAAGATAGCTTGGCCTAACGACAACATGGTTGGCGCAACTTCGGCGCACTGCAGCTTCCATGAAAGCAAGCCCATGCCCGTAGTCGTGCACTGGCGATATGGGATCCTCTTCATCATAGAGGCCCTGCCGTCCATCAAAGATGGCGTCACTTGAGATGTAGACCAATCGACGACAAGCGCAGCTTTGGAGAAAAGTTTCTGCGCGCTCACGCAGCGAGTGTTCTTTAAGCAGAGGCTCTATATGCGCAGCAAGGATGACGATCTCCGGGTTGATGTCACTGAGCAGGCTTCTTGGATCTTCCTTCAGCAAATCGAACCTGATTGATGAGTCGAACCTTGAATGCGATCTATGCGTTCCAACCGCCTTCAGGACTGGCGAAGCAGCTTGGACAATTGTGCTCCCCAGGAATCCGCTGCCGCCCAAAACAAGGACGACCTTTTCGTTAACCGCCATCACCTGGTCCTCCTGATCGAGAGCCTGTCTCAGCGCACTTCAAAATAGTGTTCCCACACCGGATCCTGTACCAAGAGCCAAGGCGGCCGAAACAGAGTGCGGAAAGGAGAAAACTGATGGCGGCGATCGACACCGGTGTCGATGACACACGTGGGGCACTCAATTTCCGCAGTATTCAGGAGATGATCGAGCTGAGGCAGAGCGGCGTGACCGTGGTCGATCCCTATTCGACGCTTGTTTCGCCGAGTGTCGATATCGGCGAGCAGACGATCATCTGGCCAGGTGTCACCATACAATGCGCAGGTGACAGCGGTACGGTCTCGATAGCGTCAAAAACGATCGTGCATAGCGGCACGCGCATCGTCGTTAGCGACGGCGGGACGATCAAGATCGGCGCTTCCGTGGAGATCGGCGAAGAAGGCGGGTTTACCCTCAAAGCCGGTGCTGGCGCCACCATCGCGATTGGTGACGGTGCCAGGCTCCTGGGAGGTGGGTCGCTTACTTCGTCGAATGATGTCGGCCGCGGCGCGCAAATCCTCGGTCCGATCCGCGCACAGGATTGCGTCCTGCAAGGTGGCGAGACTCATCGCGATCCGGACCCGGACAGGCGAGGAGCGGTGCTTAAGGGCTGCGGTGTGGCGCGTAGCCTGACCTTGGTACAGGGAGAGGTCATTCAAGCATTCGGCATTTTCGCAGAGGCCAAAGTGCTCCGGCAAACGTTTTTTCACCCGCCGCCAAGCCGTTCTAGCTAGGGGTACGACCGCATCGGAAGATTCCCTCAGTGTCCCTCTAGACTGAAGTTCTTACTCGATGAGAGCGTAACTCATTGTACTGACGTTCTTTTGCTCGTCAGCGGTTAGCATTTACTGGGTACAATTCGGGTCTACTCAGGTCGTTTGGGGCCAAGTGGGCCAAGATGTTTGGTTGACAATTGCGTGAAACAACATGGCCAATTCTAGCAGAATTGCCCACAAGAAACGAACAAATAGTTTTCCACAGATTACATGGACACATTCGGCAGCTTAACTGCCAAGTATTCAATCTTATCAATCAGTTATGTGATTCGCAGTAGGAACTTCAGTCTAGAACTTGGCGGTATACCTTCGGTTTGGGCGTAGGCGGTGAGAAACAGATGATGTGGTCATACCACCAGCAAGTCAGGCAAAAGCGTTCTCTTTGCTCTCCGAAATTCGGAAGATGGCGAACACGGCTATCCCGGTCGTTACGAGGAGGATCGTGGAGAGTGCTGCGGCCGTTCCGAATTCGCCGTCGAGAACCGAGAGATAGATGCGCACCGGCATGGTCATGGTGCGACCGACATAGAGCACGAGGGAAGAGGACAGCTCGTTGATGGCGGTGATGAAGCTCAAGAGCGCGCCAGCCACGATACCGGGCATCATGAGCGGCAGCGTCACCTTCAGGAAGGCGCGTCCGGGCGGGGCGCCGAGGCTGATCGCCGCCTCCTCGATGCTCCCCTTCACCTGGCGCAGAATAGAGGCGCTGGACCGGACCGCGTAGGGAAGCCGCCGAATGAACAGGATCAGGATGATGATCAACGCCGTGCCGGTAAGAAGCAGTGGTGGCTGATTGAAGGCCACCACGAAGCCCAGGCCAAGCACCACGCCGGGGACCACATAGGGGATCATCAGCGTGCCGTCGAGCGCGCCGGTCAGGGCGGTCTCACGTCGCGTCAGAAGATAACCGATCAGCGTGCCGAGAACGACGATCAGCACCACAGCGGCGATCGAGAAGAGGAAGCTGTTGGTGATGGCGTGGGGGACGTCGGCGAGGATGCGACGATAGCTCTCCAGGCCGAAGCCCGGCTGGAAGACGGGGCCGCTGGTCTTGCGGAACGAGGTGTAGATCACGACCAGCGAGGGCAGCGAGCTTGCGATCACGATCATATAGCAGATCACATGCGCGAAAACGGAGCGCAGACCATGCAGACGCTGCCGCTCGGGCCGGTTTACCAGCGAGCCGGCAATCTGACGGCGGCGCACCGCCCAGCGTTGCAGCCCGACGACCAGCATCGAGACCGTGATCAGGACGATGCTGACGGTCGAGGCGAGACCCGGATTGCCGCCCATCTCGCTGGTGAAAAGATTGTACGCCATGGTGGCCAGCACGCGGAAATCACCGCCGATGATCGAGGGGGTGCCAAAGTCAGCGAGGGAGAGGACGAAGGCGAGCAGCGCGCCTGAGCTCACCGCCGGGAATACCAAGGGCAAGGTCACCCGGAAGAACCGGCGGGCGGCGCTGGCACCCAGGCTCTCGGCGGCCTCCTCGAGGGAGCGGTTGATGGCGCCAAGCGCGCTCGCGGTCAGCAGGAAGACGAAGGGGTAGAGCTTCAGGCTGAACACCAGCAGAATACCGAAGACGCCGTAGATCGAGGGCAGCTCGATGCCGAGCGGGCGAAGAGCTGCGCGCATCCAGCCGTTGTTGCCGAGCATCATGATCCAGGCGTAAGCGCCGATGAACGGCGGCGACACCAACGCCAGCACCGCAAGCGTGGCAATCAGATCGCGTCCGAGAATGACATAGCGGGTGGTCAGATAGGCGAGCGGCACCCCGAGAAGGACCGCACCGGCCATGCCGCCGATCGCGACGACCAGGCTGTTGCGCAGACCTCGCAGGTAATAGGGGTAACCGAGGATGCGGGCATAGTTGTCCAGCGTGAAAGCGCCGGTCTCGTTGTCGCTGATGCTCGCCAGGAACACGCCGGCCAGCGGCCAGATCAGCAGCACGGCGACCACAGCGATCGCGAGTACGAGAACCAGCGTCCATATGTCGGGAAGCCGGCGGCCCTGCATCATGAGGTGGCAGCACCGATCAGCCGGCCTTGGCCATCATAGGGAAGGAGCTCTGCTGCCGTCAGGCGAAGGCGAACTTCCTTAGCGGTCTGCCCGAGCAGGGCAGCCGTCGGCCGATACACCTGCACCTGAAGGGTCGCACCCTCTGCGGTACTGACAAAGTACAAGGCCTCGGGGCCAGCAAAGCTGATCTTGTCCACCACGCCTTTGATAATGATGTCATCGCCGCCAGCGTCCTCGGCCATGTCGAGCGCCACGTCTTCGGGGCGAATGCCGACGGCCTCAGGGCGGCATCCATGCCTGGCCTCGATCCGCTCGACCACAGCCGCAGGCGGTGGGTCGAGCAGGTTCATCGCACCGACGAAACCGGCGACGAACAGGGTCGCGGGACGCTTATAGACCTCCCAGGGCGTGCCGATCTGATGCACCTCGCCCGCCTGCATCACGCAGATTCGATCCGAGACCACCAACGCCTCTTCCTGATCGTGAGTCACGTAGACGGTCGTGATGCCGAGCGAATGCTGTAGGTCGCGAATATCCTCTCGAAGCTCGATGCGCAGCTTGGCGTCGAGATTCGAGAGAGGTTCGTCCATCAACAGGATCTGGGGGTTGATGACCATCGCGCGGGCAAGCCCTACGCGCTGCTGCTGGCCGCCGGAGAGCTGATGCGGCATGCGTGCGCCGAGATCCGAGAGGCGGACTAGCTCCAGGGCGCAGCCGACACGTTCGGTGACTTCGTTCCGAGCGCATCGGCGGCTTTCGAGCCCGAAGGCGACATTGCCCTCGACGGTCATGTGCGGGAACACGGCATAGTCCTGAAAGACCATGCCGATATCGCGCCGATGGGCGGGCAGATGATCGATCGCCTCGCCTGCGATCCGGATCATACCGCTGTCCTGGCGATTGAAACCGGCCACCGTGCGCAGGAGGGTGGTCTTGCCGCAACCGGAAGGCCCGAGCAGCGTGAAGAACTCGCCCGATCGGATCGACAGACTGACCGCATCGAGCGCCTTCAGCGCGCCGAAGGACTTGGTGATGTTGTCGAGTTCAACGACCGCCATCTGAGCGCCTGGTTACCGGTGAAACGGCTGGTGCGGCGCCGCGCGACGCGCGCCGGCACCGCTCGCCCGGTTTCAGCGGCTGATCAAGAGCTCGTTCCACTTCTCCCGATACTCGTCGCGATGGGAGGCCGCCCACTCGACATCATAGTCGATCAGCTCGATCTCGCTGAGCGGCTTCAGGTCGCCCGAGGGAGCGACGTCGGTGCGGATCGGCCGTCGCCCCAGCTCCTGCACGACCAGCTCCTGCGTCTCCTTGGAGAGAGCCCAGTCGAGGAACGCCTTGCCACCCTCGGCATTGGGCGCATCTTTCACCAAGGCCATGCCGTCGGCAAGCGTCGAGGTTCCGTCCTTGGGATAGACGATCGCCACCGGCCCGCCGCCCTTGACGTAGAGATAGGCGTTGTCCTCGAGGGTGACCCCGACCGAGGCTTCGCCGTCATTGACGAAGCGGGGCACAGCACCCGAGCTTTCGGACAGCGCGAAGTTGTTGAAGATGCTCGCATATTGGTCCCAGCCCGCCTGGTCGTCGCCATAGATGCGAAGGACGGTCGCGAGCTGAATATAGGAAGAGCCGGACTTGTCGGCGCGGGCCGAGGAGATCTTCCCTTCGAAGCGCGGATCGCCAAGATCGGTCCAGGTCTTCGGGTATTCGTCCGGCTGCAGCTGGTCGGTGTTGACCACCAGCACGGTGAGGATGCCGGTATAGGGGATCCAGGCCGACTCCGTCTGAAAGGCCGGGTCGATCAAGTCGGAGCCTTCCGGCTGGTAGGGCTCGAGGAGATCGGCATTGGCCTCCAGCAGCTCGGCGCCGATCGACCAGATGACGTCGGCCTGCGGATTGGCGGACTCGGCGCGCACGCGGTTGATGATGTCGCCGGAGCCGGCCTTGACGATGTCGGCAGTCAGCCCGGTCGCCTTCTCGAACTCGGGGATCAGGCGTTCGATGATCTCCGCTTTGTGCGCCGTGTAGATGCTGACCCTGCCATCCTGGGCCATCGCCATCGTGCTCGTGCCGACCAGCAACGCCGTCGCGGCGACGCCTACCAAGCCTTTCCATGAGTTGCGAGGCATTGTCGTCTCCCTGTTTGCTTCTCTGGCCTTGTTGTCACCAACCTGTCACAGTTGCCTTCAACAGCGCAATGGTCAGCGCGTTACCTCCCGTCCGAAGGTGCCTGTAAGCGATGCGGATCGAGGCGTTCACCGAAGCCAAGACACCCGACGACCCAGCGAACAATGAGGATCAGTTTTTGATCCTGCCCGGCCGCGGCTATGCCGTGATTGACGGGGTCAGCGCCAGGACCAGCCATCGCTATGACGGCCTGAGCTCTGGCCAGGTCGCTGCCCGCACGGTGCAGCAAGCGACCGTGGCCTTCCTGCTCGATCCGACCGCAACGGCGCTCGATCCTGCTGAGCTGGTTGGGCGAGCAGCGCACGCCATTCGGGACGCTTATCAACGCCACGGCATTCTTGACCTGGCCCAGCAGGAGCCGGCGCGGCGTTTCGGGGCGACGCTGACCTTGGCCGCCGAGGGCAACGGCTTTTGGCGCTTCATCCTCATCGGCGACAGCGGGCTCAGGCTCAACGGCAGCGAGCTCTGGCAGAACGATACCGGGCTCGATCGGGCTACCGCGAGCCTGCGACAGGAGGCTTATCGCCTGGTGGCGAGCAGAGGCGGCACGCCGGACGACCAGGCGCGGGTCGGCCGCGCCTGCGCCTTTCACGGTGCCGTCCGCGTTCATCCCGACATGCGACCATGGCTCGACGAGACGCTCCTTTCGGAACTGCGCGCCGCCTGTCTGGCGAGCTGTCAGCAGCAATTCCCGGCTGTCCCGCCCGGCGATATCGAGCGACTGATCGATGGCGGTATTCTCGCAGGCCAGGGCGGTTTCCAGAACAATACCAGCAGTCCGTTGAGCTACGCCGTCCTCGACGGCTTCGAGACGCCGATGGCCCTGGTCCAGGTCATCGATCGCGATCGTTCGGCCGTGAGCAGCATCGAGCTCTTCACTGACGGCTATTTTGCGACGGCCGAGACACCGTCCGTCGCCGCCTGGGAAGCTTCGTTCCAAGAAGTCGAGCGCATTGATCCCGACAAGATCGACCGCTATCCAAGCCCTAAAGGCAGCACGGCCAGCAGCTATGCCGACGATCGCACGGTGATCGTGATCCATCGACCTTAGCTTTGGGACGATGATGCCGCAAAGGCAGGCTCGTACAGGGGTCGAACAGCCACTCAGCTTCCGATCTTCGCCAGCACATCGGCTTTCAGGAAGCGCTCGATAAAAAGCATGAAACCGATCGAGGGCACGAGCAGGATCAAGGCGGTGATCGAAGCGATCTGATAATTGCCTTCCATGCTTGCCCGGAAGAGGAGCAAGGGCAGCGTGGTGATGTCCGGCACGCCGACGAAATAGGTGCCGGTGAACTCGTCTAGTGATTCCAGAAAGACGAAGATGGCGCTTGCCATGATGCCAGGTGCGGCGAGCGGCAGGGTGATCGTCATGAAGGTGCGAAGCGGGCCAGCCCCGATGTTACGCGCTGCCGCTTCGAGGTCCTGATCCACGGCCGCGAAGGCCGCAGTCGCGATCCAGACCGAGAATACCAGGCCGTGCATGGTGTGGACGAGAACCACGCCGGCGATCGTGCCGTTCAGACCGAAGCCGTAGAAGATGCGGGCGACGTTGATGTAGACGGCGAGGCTTGGAAAGGCCTGAGGAAGAAGGAAGGCGAGCAGGATGAGAGCTCGGAGCGGCAGGCTGCGGCGGGCGAGCGCGTAACCGGCCGGGATCGAGACGGCTAGGCAGGCGGCGACGGTGAAAAGCGCGATCGCGATGCTGGTCCAGAGCGACTCCATCGCGTTGCCCTGGGGCCGAAAGACCCGCTCCCAAAAGGAGAGGCCGTATTCCAGCGGCAGCTTATGCGGAAAGTACCATTTCTCCGCCACCGCCCAGAGCAGCATGTTCAAGAGCGGTCCGAAGATGGCGAACGCCAAGAGCCCGAGCACAATGCCCACCGGCAGCCACCGAAGCCTGTGCCAGGTCCC
This sequence comes from Geminicoccaceae bacterium, assembly GCA_965204405.1. Lineage (GTDB taxonomy): Bacteria > Pseudomonadota > Alphaproteobacteria > Geminicoccales > Geminicoccaceae > JANQPX01. The sequence continues at coordinate 736,182 of CBDBEN010000002.1, read as the reverse complement.
GACCCAAGTCATCGCCGTCCGGCGTCCCGGACACCTTGGCGGAGGTAGATCCAGGCGACCAGGCCGGTCATGAGATAGGAGATGAAGCCGAGCGCATTGGCGGTGCCGTAGTCGCCGTAGGAATTGATGCGAAAGGCCATGTCAACGGTGAGCATGGTCGGGCTTTGGGCGTTGATCATCAGCGGCACCGAGAGCACCGACATCATGGTGACGAAGGACAGAATGAGGCCGACGGCCAGGGTCGTGCGGATTTGTGGGACCACGATCTCGAACAGGATGCGCAGGCGCCCCGCACCCAGATTGCGCGCGGCCTCGATGGTCGAGCGGTCGAGCGAGGCCATGGCGCCGGACACGAGGAGAGCGACGAACGGCGTCTGCTTCCAGACGAAGGTGATGACGATGCCGCGCCAGTCGAGGAAGCTCTGCGTCTGGAGCGGCTCGAGGATGCCCATGCCGACCAGGGTGTTGTTCATCATGCCGTTCTTGGCGAGGAAGGTGCGCATGAGCTGGCCCGCGACCACGAACGGGATGAAGAGCGGCCAGCGATAGAGCCATTTCAACAAAGCGACGGCGCGCGGGTTCTCACCGAGAACCAGATAGCCGCCGATCGCGATCGCAGAAAGGCCGATCAGCACCGTCGATAGTGCGACGATCATCACGGTGAACAGAATATCGCGCGAATAGAATTCGAACGCCTTCGTGAAGTTCGCGACGGTCCAGGCGTTCTGCTCGTCGACAAACGCGGTCACCAACGAAAAGCCGAGCGGGTAGACGAACAGCAGCAGCAAGATGAGCAGTGCCGGTGCGACCAGTGCCAGCGATATCAGACGGGATTCACGCATGGGAAAAACCGAGGGAGATGGGCCGAAACCCATCTCCCTGGCAGGAAACCATCAGTTCTCGACCTGCTTCTCGTAGGCCTCCTTGATGTCGTCGAAGAACGGGCCGATCGGGAAAGCCTTGCCCTTGGTCGCCAGATCCTCGGGCGTCACATCGGCGAATAGCTTGCTCCAGGTGGCCTCGTCGAGAGAGCCCTGGACATGCTCGGCGTCGATGCCGGGATACCAGTTGAAATTCTTGACGATGCCTTCGGCCTGGACGTCAGGCGACGTCGCGAGTGCTATGAATTTTTTTGCGAGGTCCGGGTTGGTCGCCTTGGCGGGGCTTACGTAGTACATCGGCTGGCCGGGCATACCGGGCTCGATCAGCTTCAGCTTCATGTCGGGCGACACCCGGCCGTCGGCCTGCCAAGTATAGAACATGTCGACCCAGACCGGGCCCATCGCGATCTCGCCGCGATTGAGCATATCGAGGGTGCCGGCATTGCCGGGGGTCAGCGTGATATGCTCGTTGAACGCCTTCAGCTCGTCCAAAGCACCCGCCCAGTCCGCCTCGATCGCGGCGTCATAAGGCCCGTTCTGCAATTGGTCGGCCTGGCCAGTATGGGCGTACATCCAGCCGACCACGAAGCTCACTCCGGACATGCCGTTCTTGATGCCGTTATAGCCGAACGCGCCAGGATTGGCCTCGACCCAGCCCTTGAGTTCGTCATAGGAAGCTGGCGGCTCTGCGACCAGTGACGGATGATAGGCGATCGCAGTCTGGCTGTGGAACATCGGCATAACATAGCCGTCGACGTCGATCCCAAGCGCCATCTTGGCCGTATCGCGGCTGACCAGCGAGCCGGTGTCGATATCGCCGCGATAAGGGGCAAGCAAGGTCGCCTCGACCATATCGCCCGCCTTCTTTTGATGAACCACGGCGACGTCGACGTCCCAGGCCTCGACACCAGCCTTCATCTGCGCATCCAGCTTTTCAAAGATTTTCTGGGACCCTGCATCGCCCGGTCCGGTGCCGGTGACGTTCACCGTGACACCGGGATTCTGCTCTTCGAACATCGGCCCGAGATAGTCCGTCACATAGTCGACCATGTTCTCGGAGCCTGCAGTGACCACGTTCAAGACGGTCTCGGCCTTGGCATCGGCGGCAGCAGTCAGAGCGATCACCGAGGCGGCAGCAAATGTCATCCAACGATCAAACGTCATCAATTTCCCTCCCTGAATAGGCGCGAGATCAGTGCGCCGGTTGGTTTTCTCCTTCGACAACTGTTGTGGAGAAAAGGCTCAGCGCATCCGCCGACAGGGCAACCCTCACCTTCTCGCCAAGATCGACCCGCCTTAGATCGTCGACCATGAACCTTTCATCGCCGATATCGACAGCATAGCGATAGAAACCGCCGGGATAGGTGGACTGACGAACCACGCCACGCAGCACCAGGCTGTCCGGCGGTGTCTGATCATCCAGCAACATCGTCGCAGCTTCGCTTCTGAAATGGGCGGCCTTTCGTCCTTCGGCGGCGCCTTCAACATGGATGCCGGCGGCATCACGCTTGTCGGACAGTGGCAACAGCACAGCGTCACTGTGTTCGCTCGCTTCGACTTGCAGTCCGCCATCCGCCGCGCGGATGTCCAGCCAGATGACGTTGTCGGCGCCCATGAAGGCGGCGACGAAGGGGGAGGCCGGTCGATTGTAGATGACCTCCGGCGTATCCACTTGCCGAATCTCACCGGCCTCCATCACCACGAGGCGATCGGCCATGATCATCGCCTCCTCGCGATCATGGGTGACGTGGATGGTGGTGATGCCGAGATGCTGCTGTAGGGCCTTGATCTCGTGGCGCACGGTATGCCGGATGCGCGCATCGAGATTGGAGAGCGGCTCATCAAGCAGGAGAATGCGCGGATTGATCGCCAGCGCCCGCCCAAGGGCCACGCGCTGTCGCTGCCCGCCGGAGAGTGCAGTCACCGCACGGTCGCCGAGGCCATCCAGGCCGAGCATGACCAGAACGTCCTGCACGCGCCGCCGGCCCTCGGCGCTGTTGATTCCACGAAGGCGAAGGCCGTAGGCGATATTTTCAGCGGTGGTCATATGCGGCCAGAGCGCATAGGACTGGAACACCATCGCCATGTCGCGCTTCTCGGGCGGCAGGTGCGTGATGTCCCTTTCACCGACCTGAATGCGGCCGGCACGAACATCGACGAAGCCGGAAATCGCACGCAGCAAGGTGGTCTTGCCGCAACCGGATGAGCCAAGCAGAGCGACAAACTCTCCGGGCTCCACCGCAAGCGAAACGCCCTTCAAGATCAAGGTCGAGCCGTAAGCGGTCTCGATACGATCCAGAGATAGTGCCTCGCCTGTCATTTTTTTAAGCCAATCGGTTGATGGCTCGTGATTCTGTTGTCCAGCCTAACAGAAATTCGACGTCAGCCAACTCCCGGCGAATCAATTCGTCAACACGCACCGCACGCCGCGTTCGGCTGCACTGTCACAGCCAGGATTTCATGGTCCGAGATCGCCTGTCCATCGAGGTCGACCGCTGGAATCGTCTCGGCAGCGCTCGCATGGAGACCGCGGCTGAAGAACCAATCGATCTTACCGAGCGGCGGCTTCGGCGTACCGTCCGGCCGGGTGCGCTGGGTGGCCAGGCCAAGGGCATTGCAGCTCTGCCATTCATAACCGGCCGCTGCCATTACCTCGAACAGCGGCTCGTAGCGCACCGGATCGAGCACGCGCTCCAGCGGCAGCACCGGCTTTTCCCCGGTGCCGCGCGCCCAGTCCCTGCTGACGGTCGACGTGTTGAAATCGCCGCCGATCAGGACTGGAGAGACGCCAGCAAAACGGTCGACTTCACCGAGCAGCAACTCGACCTGGTCCGCCCGCGCTGCCGGATCACTGTGGCTTTCCAGATGTACGCTAACCATGGTCAACGGACTGCCCCCGACGTCAAGCAACGCCAGCAACGCGACCCGCCCGCCCACTCGGCTTTCGCCGCGGCTGCCATCCAACCAGGCCCCGCCGCTTTCCAGTCGAATAAGCGTCGGCTCGGCCAAGCGGTGCGGCGACAGGATCGCTGCACCGTGGAGACCCGACGCGTTCTCCCTCCCCAGATACAGAGCCTGCTCGGCGCGATCACCGAGGCCGAGCTCTATGAATTCGACACCGAAGGCATAGCCGCACCCAAGCCGGTCCGCGAGGGCTGCAGGCGTGTGGCGCTGGCCGGAACGCGCCATGCCGACATCAAGCTCGCACAAGAGAAGCGCATCGGCATTGAGCGTTTCGAGCAGTCCGGCAGCCTCCTTCGGAAACTTGCCGCGTTCCGCATTCCAGAACAGGATCCGCGCGCTTTCCAGCGGTACAGGTCGCGCGGCAAACAGTGCGCGCTGCTCGATCTGCTCCAACACACCCCGATGACGCGCCATCAGCTCTCGATGAGTGGCCACCGTCGGCGGCATGGCCAGCGCCGCCGCTCGATCCTCGGGACTGGGTGCTATCAGGCAATTGGTCGTAGCACGGTATGACGAAGGTGGCATGGGCGACCCTTTGTCCCCGATAGGACTGGCGCACGCTAAGAGTCTATAATCGAAGACCTGATTACTGCTTCAGCAGGCACCAGCAAATTCCACGGTGATCGACACCCTTACTCGATCGCCCAAAAAGGGAGACAAGACATGAAAGCGCAATGATGTCGAGCGCGCTCGCGCTCTTTGCATTCGTTGGATCAGCCGATGCTGCCGGAAAGCTGATACTCTATTGCAGCCCACAGGAAAAAATGGTGTCAGCTTATGGTGACCGAGTTCACCAAGGCGACCGGCATCGAAGTCGCGATCACCAGAAAGAGCAGTGACGAAATCTGCGCCCAGACTCTGGCAGAGCAAGACACCCCTAAAGGCGACGTCTGGTGGGGCGGCACTGGCGATCCGCACCTTCAGGCGGCCGAAGAAGGGCTCACCGAAGCCTACACCCCCTATGCTTGAGGAGCTACATCCCTGGGCGATCAGCCAGTACGAGGTATCGGCGGGCGGACCGTCGGCATCTACGCGGGTGCTCTCGGATTTGGCTACAACAGCGAACTACGCGCCGAAGAGGGCCTCGAAGCCCCTGCCTGCTAGGCCGATTTGATCAAGACCGACTATGTCGGCGAGGTGCAGATGGCCAACCCCAACAGCCCCGACACCGCCTATACGACGCTCGCCACGTCGTCCAGCTCATGGGCGAAGACGAGGGCTTCGAGTGGATGAAGTCGCTGCGCGGCGAAACCACTGTCGGCATCGTCTTCCAGTCCTATGCGCTATTTCCAAACATGAGAGTGCGAGAGAACGTCGCTTACGGACTGACGGTCTCTGGAACCGCCAAAAGCGCCAGTCGGGAGCATGTTGAGGCAGCGCTGGAACTCGTCGGCCTCGCCGGCTATGACGACCGCCTGCCGTCCAAGCTTTCCGGAGGCCAGCGGCAGCGGGTCGCGGTAGCACGCGCGGTCGTGCTGGAGCCCGAAATTCTGTTGTTCGACGCGCCGCTCTCCAGCCTCGATGCCAAGCTCCGCCGCCGAGTGCGGGAAGAAGAGCTCGAGCTGCAGCAAAAGCTCGGCATTACCTCAACCACCCGTGTCGAATTCCGACCAGGGCTGCAGAAGTCGTTGTTCACAATGCACAGTGTTTTCGCCACCAATTCCGCCGACACTAACGGATCGCTATTTGATGCCAGCACGCATGAAGTTAGCAACGAATTGTCTCTGAAAGATTAGAAACCCGATGACCAGCGGCGCGGTGGTCATCAGCGTGGCTGCGTTCACCAGCGCCCATTCCACGCCGCTGTCGGCAGTGGCGAAGACGCTGAGGCCGACGGTGACCGGCCGAGCCTCGGGGGAGTTCGTGACGATCAGCGGCCAAAGGAAATTGTTCCAGTGGAAGCTCACGGAGACCAGCCCGTAGGCGAGATAGACCGGCCTTGCCAGGGGCACGTAGACATCCCATAGGATCCGCCACATGCCAGCGCCTTCGATGGCCGCGGCCTCGTCCAGCGACTTAGGCACGGTCTTGAATGTCTGGCGCAATAGGAAGATACCAAACGCCGATGTCAGATAAGGCAAGGCGATGCCGACAAGGGTGTCAATAAACCCCAACTGCGCCAGCGTTTGATAGTTTTTCACGATCAGGATTTCAGGCGTAATCAGAAGCTGAATCATGATGAGGCCGAATAGTGGCCCTGCCCAACGGAACCGGTAGCGGACGAAAGCGAAGGCGACGAGCGTACAGAGCACGAAATTCGCGATGATCACCATGATGACCAGCAAGATCGTGTTCGTGAAATAAAGCGCGAAGGGGGCGGCTTGCCACGCGGTGACGAAGTTCTGGAGCGTCAGCGGTGCATCCAGCTGGAACTTCACCGAATATTTCTCCGGATGGAATGCCGTCCACACCGAATAGAGGAAGGGCACGCCCCACAGAAACGCCAGAACGGCGGCAACGCTCCAGGCGAGCAGCCTGTTGAAGCCCCGCGACAGCGACAGTGTGCGCGTGGTTCCGCTCATTGATAATGCGCCCGTCTGTCCAGAAGCTTGAACTGAATGTAGGCGAGGATGCCAAGCCCGCAGGCGAGGAGGACCGTAAGGGTCGCACCAAAGGCGAAGTCGCGATAGCCGAACGTCACCTGATAGATGTAGTAGAGCAGCAGGGCGCTCGCATTATTCGGGCCGCCCTCGGTCATCACCACGACGTGGTCGATCATCCGGAAGGCGTTGAGCAGCGCGTTGACCGCGACAAAAACCGTTGTGGGTGTCAGCAGGGGCAGCACCACATCGAAAAAGACTCTGACTGGTCCAGCGCCTTCGAGCCGCGCCGCTTCCTTGAGATTTGTCGGGACTGACTGGAGGGCTGCGAGGTAGAAGATCATGAACAGGCCAGCCTCCTTCCAGATCGCCACCACCATCATCGCGCCCAGGGCGGTATCGGCATCGCCGAGAAAATTGACCGACGGCAAGCCAAAGAGCGCAAGGATCTGTGCGATGAGGCCGATGCCCGGCGCGTAGACGTACAGCCACAGATTGGCCACCGCGATCATCGGCAACATGGTTGGAAGAAAGAAGGACAGGCGCATGAAGGGCCTGCCGGGCAGCTTGCTATCAACCAGCAGTGCCATGGAAAGCGAAAGCGCGATCGACACCGGGATGGTCACCAGCGCGTAGAGCAGGCTGTTCCACAGCACCTTGGCCAGCCTCTCGTCGGTCAGAAGCTGTTGGTAATTGTCCAGTCCGACGAAGCGCGAAGGCCGAATTGCGGTGCCGTTGTTCCAGAATGATCCGAGAACGGACTGCAGTAGCGGATAGTGTGTGAACGCTGCCAAAAGCAGGCAGGGCAGGCACAAAAGGATCAAGGCGTTCCAGAGGCCGAGCGGCTTGTTCATGTATGTCCTCCGGTGCGGCCGGTGCCGGTACGAGATCTGGACGTGGGGCTAATCGGCCGCCCCACGCCAGATGTCGTCGACTGGATCTACCGGTATTCGCTCAGGACTTCGTCGGCCTTGGCCTGGGCCTCTTCCAGGGCGGCCTTGGGTTCGGCTTCACCGCCGATCGTGCTTTCGATGGCGTCCACGAGGAATTGGGTGACGCGCTGACGCTGGAAGACGGAGAATTCGCGATAGGCGTGGGCGACCTGCTCGCGCGCCACAAGTGCGGCCGGCAGTTCCTCGACATAGGCCTTCATCGCCGGCGTCTCCCAGGCATCGTCGCGCGGAGCGACATAGCCGGTGGCGATGGACCAGGTGGCGGCGTTTTCCGGTGAGGTCATGAACTTGACGAAGTCCAGAGCGGCGGCGCGTTCTTCATCGGTGGTGTCCTTGAAGATATAGAAATTGCCGCCACCAATCGGTGCGCCCGGGCCCTTGCCACCGGGCAGGAACGCAACGCCCCAGTCGAACTCGGCGTTGGAATTGACGAAGGCCAGGTTGCCGGTCGAGGTCCACATTGAGGCCGTCTGGCCCTCGACGAAGGCCTTCGGCGTATCACCCCATGTGATGCCACCCGGTGCCATGACGCCTTCCGCGGCGAGATCGAGCAGGAACTGCAGAGAGGCCTCGGTCGCCGGCGTGTCGAATCGTGCTTCGGTGCCGGTATCGGTGGACAGATAGTCGTCCATCGAGACAACCAGCCCGCCGAACAGCCAAGCGCCGCCGAGCCCGAGGGTCGGGATGCGCGTACCCCATTGGGTGACGTTGCCGTTTGCGTCTTTTTTCACCAGCTTCTTGCCGACGGCGATCATGTCAGCCCAACTCTTGGGCGGGTCCTCCGGATCGAGACCCGCATCGCGGAACGCATCCTTGTTGTAGTAGTAGACCGGTGTCGAGCGCTGGAACGGGATGCCGTAGACCTCGCCGTTGTAGCGGGCGTCGGTCATGAAGCCTTCCATGAAGCCGTCCATCCACGCCTTGTCTTCAGCCTTGTCGGTGATCTCCGTGAAGGGTACGACGACGTCTTCTTCGATCAGCGTAAAGATGTCGATCGACAGCAGGACGGCAACCTGCGGCGGACTGCCGGCTTGGGCGGCCGTCAGGGCCTTGGTGGTCGTCTCTTCGTAGTTGCCCGCATAGACAGCCTTGACCGTGTGCTGCGGGTTTTGCGCGGCCCAAGCGTCAGTCAGCGCCTGAATGGTTTCCACCGCAGGCGCGTTCACGCCGACAGGAAAATAGAACTCCAGGTCCGCGCCAAAGGAGGCGGGTACACTCATCCCGCCAAGCCCGACGGCGAGAGCGGCCGTGCCCAATAATTTGGTGATCCTCATGGCGTTTTTCCTCCCGTTGTCAGTTGGGTCGAGCCATCGGTATTTCGCTGCCGATAGCTCCGGTTTCGTTCACGAGGGCTTTTCCGTCCGATATCCGGAAGAGTCGAATGGTACTGGGCTGACATTCGACACGCACGCCGATCCCCTCTTGCGGCGTGGTTTTGCTAGGCAGCGTGACCTTGACCGACTCGCCAAGCGTCGTGACGAGGCGGACAAGGGTCTGGCTACCTTCGTATTCGGTGTTGGCGACCCGGGCCGAAAACGACAGATCGGACGGTTCGTCGGTCAAGCGAAGATGTTCCGGGCGTATCCCGAGTTGAACATCGTCGCTTTGCGATTTGAGCCCGAGCCTCTCAAGATGAGAGGGCATATGCGCGGCTGCAATCATGTTCATGGGCGGCGTGCCGATGAAGCGTGCTGCCGTGATGCTGGCCGGCTCATTGTAAAGATCCACGGGTGTCCCGAACTGCACCGCTTCGCCGGCGTCCATCAGGAGTACCTTGTCGGACATGGACAGGGCTTCGCTCTGGTCATGGGTGACATAGACCACCGTGATGCCCAGCGTGCGGTTGAGGTCTTTGATCTCCGTTCGAATTTCGGCGCGCAATTTGGCATCCAGATTGGACAGCGGTTCGTCCATCAATACGAGCTTGCGTTCGGAAATCAGCACACGGGCGAGGGCGACGCGCTGCTGCTGGCCACCGGACAGCTGCCCCGGCCGGCGATCCAACAAGGGCTCCAGGTTCATGAAGGCGGCAATGCGCTGAAGCCCGCTTTCCTGGTCCTTCTTGCTGTGACGGCGTACGCGAAGTCCGTAGAGGATGTTGTCGCGCACGCTCATATGCGGAAAGAGCGCGTAGTTCTGGAAAACCATCCCGATATTGCGCTCAGCAGGCGGGACGGTGGTGACGTCGACACCGTCGATTACGATGTTTCCGCCGCTGACTTCGTCGAGGCCGGCGATAAGACGCAAGGCCGTGCTTTTGCCGCAGCCGGAAGGGCCGAGAAGCGTGAGAAAGGCGCCTGCCTCGATTTCCAGGTCGATCCCCTTGAGAACCTCGACCTGCCCCCAGGACTTCCTGAGCCCCGCAATTTTCAGTGAAACGCCGTTCTCGCTCATGCCAGCCGAAGCTCCAACTTCTCTCCGGCAAGCGCTGCCTTGACGCTGTCATCCACTTCTTGAACCGTCAGTATGGCGTCGAGATTGTCAAAGTGGACGGTCTGAACGAACGCCGAGGCACGGAACTTCGAGTGGTCGGCAACGACAACATTCTTCCGTGAAACGGAAACGATTTCCCTTTGAACATGAGCGTAAGCCTCACTTCCCAGACTTATCGCCCGCCGCTGCAAATCGATCGCGCTGACGCATAACAGCGCGATGTCGAAAGAGAGGGAGCGGATCGCTGCGATGGCGATGGAGCCGCAATAGGAGTCGTTAACCGGCAGATAAGAGCCGCCGACCAGGTAATGCTTAGCAATGCCCTGATCCTTGAGAACCTGGGCGATGCCGAGCGACGTCGTCACATAGGTGCAGTTCGGTTTGCGCCGCGCATTCATGGCGATGGGAAGCGCCGTCGTGCCCGCGTCGATCAGGACGGTCTCATCACCTTCAAGCAGATCGACCGCGGCTTCACCGATTCGCCGTTTTTCTTCTTCGTTGATGTGGAGGCGCGCGCTGTCGGGCAAGTCGTGGCCGACCATGGAATTGGCGACGACGCCGCCGTGAGTGCGCGATAACAGCCCCCGGCGGTCAAGGTAGGTAAGATCGCGTCGGACCGTGGTGTCCGACACCTGCAGATAATCGCAAAGCCCGCGGATACCCATCGCGCCGCGCTCGCGAACGATTTCCAGCAAACGGCGTTGCCGTACGGCTGAGAGCTGCGGTCCGTCCTGTGCCGCGTGTGCTTTTTCCTGCGACAAGCGCGATGTGTTTCCCCTTGGCGTCATCGGCGCGTCCCCAATTGCCGCCAACGCCTCAATTCAATCATAAAACGACACATTTGGTCAATGAGAATGCTAATTTTTGCCTTTTTGAAGTAAAAAGGCGATTGTATGAGTCGAAACATGATTGAATGTGACTATCTCCGCCTGGCCTCCGAGCCATGTGAATGTGCCGCTGCACTCGATCCTCCGAAGGAAGACATCTATCATGCATGAACGTGCCGAAAGCATCGTCTTGGAGGCGGGACAGATTGCGCTCAGCCATTTTGAACGGCTGTCGACCGTTCCCGTCGAATCCAAGGGACATCTCGACCTTGTGACCCTTGCCGACCGGGAAGTGGAGCGCTTCCTGACAGACGCGTTTCGAAAAGCCTATCCTCATGACGGCGTGTTCGGCGAGGAGGGAAGCAATTACACCGGCACTTCGGGGCGGGTGTGGGTCATCGATCCCATCGACGGAACGTTCAATTTCGTGCGCGGTGGCGATCAGTGGGCAATCTCTGTTGGCCTGTTCGAGCAAGGGACGCCAAGCTTCGGTATCCTACACGCACCCGTCCGCAAACAAATCGTCGTCGGTGGCAAGACCGTGACGGCGAGCATGAACGGCGTGCCCTTGAAGCAGCGCCACGGCTTGGATGCCAGCCACGCCGCGGTCGGCGTGGGATTTCATCCCGTGATCCCGGTGGAGGATCGCTTGGCGGTGCTGCGCTTCGTGCTCGAGGAGGCGCGCATGACGTTCCGCTGCTGTGGCTCAGCCGTGATCTCCCTGATCCAACTGGCGCTCGGCGAGGTGGATGGATATGTCGGCTTGGGCGACTCCAGTTGGGATCTAGTGGCAGCTTTTGCCATTCTCGAGCAGGTCGGCATATCGAGCACCGTGGACTGGACCCAAAGCGACCTATCCACGAAGTTTCGATATGCAGCCGGCACAAAAGAATTCATGGCCGCGATCGAGCCCATCGTGCCCTTTGGCGCGCGCCTCGCGCCGGTGGCGCCATCCTGAATTGCTGAATGACTTGCTAAGCTACAACCAAGGCTGGCAAAGCTGTCGCGGCGAAATTATTCACGCTCACGGCCATTTTTTTCGATGTAGAGTCCATCGACGTGCCCCTCGCAGATGGCGATCCTGATGACTCCTAGATGAATGAGAGGCCAATTTTGTTCCCGAGGAAGGAAGATTTTTGCAGATTTTGGCCCAGATATGATCACGACTGACCAAGCCCATCTTTCGAAGGATCTCGACCTTGGCCATGTGGTTGATGCGCCAACCCGGCCGATCCCAGATGGCATTGTTGTTGAGATCGCCGACGACGATCGACGGTCCGTCCGTCAGGAAATCTCGATAACGGGCAAGTCCACGCCTGAGCGGCCCCAGCTGGTGTTTTCGCGTCACCCCGCCACTGGCATTCTGCGCCCAGACGGCGAGCAGGTTGAAGGTGAGCGGACCGTCGACGCGGACCGACGCCACATAGTCGAGCTTCGGCCAGTAATCCGACGACAAGGCCGCGCGAAACCCGTTGAAGGCGAAGACGGCGAGCCCCTTGGTGGCATGACGGCCGATCCAGACGGGATCGCTTTCCATCCAGTCGATTGCCGAGAGGCGGCGAAGGCGTTCCGGATCTGCGCATTCCGAGATCACCGCGATATCCGGCCGGAGCGCCAGCAGCGGCTCGATCTTCCGGTGGAGCGCCATGTTGCAGTTCCAGGCGACCAAGCGCATCGACGATCCTCCACGCCGCGTGCATCATGGCGGTTGACGGTCGTCATGATCAAGGACAATGCCGAATGCCCGAGACCGTGGCATCGATCATCGAAGAGAAGCCACTACCGGGACACATTCGGCGCGGCATGATCCTGATGGCGATCGGCGTGCTCATGGCACCTGGCATCCATGCCATCGCCAAGGGCCTGGGCGATGCCCTCTCGCCCGGTCAGATCGCATGGTTCCGCTTCTTCTTTCAGTTCGCTTTTCTTCTGCCCATCCTTCTGATCGGCCATCGCGGCCGGCTGCCCTGGCAGTCATCGAGCCATGTCCTGCGCGGCCTTCTCCTGGCGCTTGCGCGCCTTGTCCTTCTTCTGGGCGCTGACCTATATGCCGCTCGCCGACAGCGCCGCGATTTTTTTCGTCGAGCCTCTTGTTCTGACGCTGATGGCGAAGCTGTTTCTCGGCGAGCGGATCGGGTGCCGGCGCGTTCTCGCGGTCTTGGTCGGCTTTATCGGCGCCTTGATCGTCATTCGACCGAGCTTCGAGACGGTCGGCTTCGCGGCGCTGCTGCCCTTGCTGGCGGCCGCCTGCTTCGCGCTCTATCTGACGATCACCCGAGCCGTCGCTCATACCGAAAACGCTCAGGTGATGCAGTTTTGGGTCTGTGTCTTCGGCATGCTCGCTTTGTCGCTTGCGATGGCGGCGGGTTCTGAGATGGGTTGGTCCGCGATCCGCCCTGCATGGCCGACGACCGAAGCGTGGAGATGGCACTTTCTGCTAGGCGTGATCGCCACGATCTCGCATATGCTGGCGATCCGTGCCTTTCGCCTGGCGCCCGCAAGCGTTCTCGCTCCTTTTCAATATCTTGAAATTCTCGGCGCCACATTCCTCGGCGCCGTCATATTCGGCGATATTCCCGATGGTTTGACCGGCCTGGGTACCGTCATCATTGTCGGTTCCGGCCTCTATGTCTTCCATCGTGAGCGTCGGGTCGGCGCGGTGTAGCGCTGGAAAAGCTAACGAACTGAAGGAGATCGATACCGACACGAGCAAGCCTTGTTGCTAATGATGGCCAGGTAAGCCTCGACGAAAACCGACTTTGGATACGCGAACCAACATGACCGTCACCAAACCATCCGAACTTTTGGGGCTAAAGACGATCGGTGGGATTGTCGCCGAGACGCTGCAGCAGATGGGAAGTATGATCGAACCGGGCATGACGACGCGCGAGCTTGACGACATCGGGCGGCAGAGGCTCGAGAGACAGGGAGCGAGGCCGGCGCCGGAACTGGCCTATGGCTTTCCCGGCGCCACCTGCATCAGCGTCAACCATGTCATCGCCCACGGCATTCCGGGCGAGCACGTCATCGCGCCCGGCGATTTGGTCAATATCGACGTTTCGGCGGAAAGGGACGGCTTCTTTGCCGACACAGGCGCAAGCTTCATCGCGCCGCCGGCCACCTCCGCCAAGACAGCCCTTTGCCGGGCGACACGAAAAGCCCGCGATCGCGCTGTGCGTATGGTCAAGGCCGGAAAGCCGATGAACGTCATCGGCAGGAGCATCGAACGGGATGCCAAGCGGCTTGGCTATTCCATCATCAAAAATCTGCAGAGCCATGGGGTCGGCCGGGCGATCCACGAGGAGCCAAAGAGCATCCCCTCTTTCGATGCGCCCTTTGATCGCCGCGTTCTCGAGAAGGGCATGGTGATCACCATCGAACCATTCTTCTCATCCGGCGCCTGGTGGGCCGAGGTCGGCGGCGACGGCTGGAGCCTGGTCACCGATCCGAAATTCATGACGGCGCAATATGAGCATACCCTGGTCGTCACCGAGAGAGGCGCCATCGTGGTGACCTGACGATGGTGGGGCAGAGCTCGCCGATCAATGGAGAAAGCATGCCGATAGCCAATGTTCTGGTATCAAAAGAGTTGCAGGCAAGAGCCACTGAACTCGCCGACTTCACATTGTCCTGGAGCGCTGAAAGCGAGCTTTCCGGCAAGCACATGACGGTGAATTTCTTGCCCGGCCTTTGCCAAAGCGGGGCTGCCTACGATCTCATGGCGGTCTTGTATCTCCCAACCCTATGGTCCGAGGAGAACGTGCAGGCGCTGCAGGTCGGCCTGGCCAACGCGCTCGCCAAACGTCTCGATGTTCGTCCCGACCGCGTGCATGTGATGACAACCATCATTCAATCCGGCCGCGTGGTCGAAGACGGCCGGACGCAAAGCTAGTGAAACCGGCATCCAGCCTTGCGGCCAAGGATCATCGCAAAACCTTGGCCATCATGAATTCGTCGGCGAGTTGGCCATCGATCTTGAGGGCCGCAGGTTTTCGGCCTTCATAGCGAAAACCCGCCTGCTCATAGAAGCGCCGGGCGCGATGATTTCCGGCGAGCACCGTGAGATCGAGCCGGTGCGCATCCCTGTCCCGCGCCCATGCCTCGCCAGCTTCGAGCAAGTTTTTGCCGATGCCCTTGCCGGTCGACGCCTCTCGAAGGCCGATCACAAGATAGATCGCCCCACGACTTCTCCTGAGCTCGCCGCCGCGCGCGGACAGCCAGCCCACGAGATGGTCGCCGATTTGAGCCACGAAGATCGTTGTGTTCTCATTCTGAACGATGCGTTCCAGAATCTCGGGTCCGCGATCATGCCAGGCATTGGGTTCATCAGGTTCGCGCAGCATGAAGGGCGACTCGGCCATGACCGCATCGGTCAAGGCAGCGAAATGATCGGCATCCTCGATGCGGATTTCTCGAATGGCTGCCTTAGGCCTTCGCGCTTTGGCGAGGCTGCCAACGGCTTGGCGACGGCGTTCACCATTGAGCCAGTAGACGAGCTCATCGACCGTTTCGGCGATACTCAGATCGCTGTTGTCGATGTCAGCCACCCGCCAGCGGGAATCTCCTTTTTCCCAGTTCTGCCAGCGATCGAAATGCATCGTTGCGGCTGAAGCGGCACGCTTCTGAATGACGTCGGGGCGCCATGTCGGATCGGAGGCGTGCATCCGAAGCCAGGCCGCCCAGTTCAGCATCTCCTGGCTGGCAGAGTCTCGTCCTTGATCGCGCGAACGAATGCGGTCGATCCGCACCGGGTCACCGCAATCGAGCAGACAATAGGCGGCCGCATCGATTTCAGGATATGAGGGACAGGCGAGAACTTCGCCATAAACAGCGCCACCGATGATCGCAGTGTCTTTGTTGGCTTTCTGGTTCGCTATCGCAATTCGCAACCAAGACTCGGTCGTCGTGATCCGCCAATCCGAAGGAATGGGCGGAGCGGGCACGCCTCGCTCGTCGAATTCATGCCAGTCGATTTCCGGCAACGCGTGGCGCAGGCCCGGTAGGCAGCTCGTCTTGCCAGATCCGCTGGCACCACCAATGATGAAAAGCATTGTCTATACTCCAGGAGAATTTCCTCATGCTCGTCAACAGCTCGATATGCTGAGACGTCGAAATTACTGGTTGGCCGCGATCTTGGGTCTTGGCATTTTGGGCATAGTACAAAGTCCCAGGACAACTGCATTGGAGAACAGCCTGGGTATCCTCCTTGAAGACATTCGCTCAAAGCATGGCCTGATCGCGCTTGCCGGGCTGGTTCTCCAGAAAGGCAAGATAGTCGAGATCGCAGCTGTCGGGAGACGAAAGAAAGGTGATCCGACAGCAGTCACCATCGACGACCGCTGGCATCTAGGATCCAACACGAAGGCGATGACGGCAACGATGATTGCTCGGTTGGTTGAACGGGGCATGCTTGAATGGGACGCACCGATGACGGAGCTGCTTTCCGAGTATGCGGATACGATCCATCCAGGCTATCGAGGCGTGACGCTCGATCACCTGCTGACGCATCAAGCAGGCCTGCCTCCCAATTTCCCACTCTTCTCGCGCTTTAGCCGCCCGCCGATAGATGACGAGTTGCCGAAGAAAAGGCTGGAGGCGGTCCTCAAGGTTCTGGCAGAAGAGCCCGTGAGCCGACCGGGCACGGCCCACCTCTATTCCAATGTTGGCTATACGCTTGCTGGCGTCATCGCAGAGCAGGCAACAGGCTCCTCCTGGGAGAGATTGATGCAGCAGGAGCTTTTCGTTCCGCTTGAGATGACGTCTGCGGGCTTCGGCGCGCCAGGCGTATCGGAAAGGCTGGATCACCCCTGGGGTCATCAGGTCATTGCCGGATCGTTCAAACGGTCGGTCGCCCCTGGTCCCTGGGCGGACAATGATGCAACTATCGGTCCCGCCGGCACCATCCACATGTCGCTATCCGACTGGGCGCGGTTCGTCGATGAGCATCTGCATGGCGAATTTGGAGAAAGCTCACTCCTCAGTACACAAACTTTCGAACGGCTTCATCACCCAACGCTTGAGAACTACGCCTATGGTTGGGTCGTTTCGCCTTCTTCCAAGCTCGCAGGCGGCGATCAGATGCTCTGGCACAATGGATCGAATACAATGTGGTATGCGCTTGCCATGCTGTGGCCTGACCGAGATACAGGCCTTCCTGTTCGCGAGTAACGATGGTGCATTGGAACCCGCGGAACGAGCGATGCAGGAAGCGGCCAAGCAATTGGCCAAGGACTATCTCGATCCGTGAGCATTCACCCTGTCGGGAGGCAGATCGAACCGGATGTGCGCGATGAAGGTGAGACCCGCGATTGTCGACGATGCCCAAGCCATCGCCGAGATCCACGTCCAGGCGTGGCGAGAGACCTATGCAGGGTTGCTACCGAAATCGCTGCTCGACGGGCTTTCGGTTGAGCGCCGCGCTGCCTGGTGGGGCGGTCTGCTGGACGGGACGAACAATCCGGGCGGTACGATGGCCTTCATCGCCGTCGATGCCCGGGACGACGCCGTTGGTTTCAGCTCCTTCGGGCGGCAGCGTGATGCCGAGCTCGGGGCTGCGGGCTTCGATGGCGAGTTCGAGGCGATCTATCTGCTGGACAGAAGCAAACGGCGAGGCATCGGCCGGCGGCTGATAGCGACCATGGCGGTCGCGATGCTCACTAGAGGCTATCGCGGCGCTGCTCTTTGGGTACTTCGGGAGAACGACCCTGCGCGTCGCTTCTATGAGGCTCTGGGTGCAGCGATCGTCGGCGAACGCGAGGAACGGCGAAGCGGCGATGTCGTGATGCAAGAGATCGCCTATGGCTGGCCGGATCTCAGCTCGCTGTCGGCACTCAACTGCTCGTCGACGAACGCATGACCATATGCGATGAGCTCTCCTCTATTGCCTGCGAAAGCCTCAGACATCGGCGTCATGGATAGGCGGACATTTGGCCTGTCCGCGACCGCAGCAGCGGCTCTGCTCCTCGGCCGTTCTTCGAAGGCAGACGATGGCGAGCCCGCCGAACTTGATCCGCACCTCCTGCCCGTCTCGCTTTCCGATCTTGAGGTCACGTTCTGTGCTTTTGATCTCGCAAATACCGAGACTGTGGCTCTCGATGCCGAGGATGTCGACAAACGTCACCCACCCTGGTCCAGCTTCAAGATCGCCAATCTGATCATTGCTTTGGAAACCGGGGCAGCACGGGACTTGGATCATCGCCGCCGCTGGGATCCCAAGCGACGCCCCGATCGCCCCTATTGGCCGGCAGCCTGGCGCCGGGACCACACGCTTCGAACGGCCTTTCGACAATCGGTGCCGTGGTACTTCCAGGATATTGCCATGGAAGTCGGCGCCGATCGATATCGCTCGGATCTGGCGCGCTTTGGCTACGGTAACGCAAGTGTGCCAAACAAGAGCGACGCCTTTTGGCTTGGCGGTCCCCTCGAAATCTCAGCTTGGGAGCAGATGCTGTTCATCGAACGACTGATCAGTGGCCACTTCGCCGTGACCCCAAGCACGTTGAGCGCCGTTCGACAAGTGAGCATGGTCAAGTCTGACGGCGACTATGCGCTCCATGGCAAGACCGGCTCCGGACCGCTGCGACGCGACGACTTCGAGGGGCCCTTCGAAGGCTGGTTCACCGGCTGGGTCGAACGAAAAGGTGTCCCAAGTGCTTCCTTCGCGCTCTACGTCTCGGGGCCCGACCATGAGTCGATTCGGACAGCACGTATGAGAATCGCCGAAAACTTGCTGGTCGGCGCCGGCCTTCTTCCGGAGGCGTGGCATTAGGTTTTAATTGGTTGATCTGATCGACACGGATCGAGCAGGAGATCGGTTTCACGGCGAAACCTCTGGAGCTCGAGGGAGGGGCAGCTTGTCCAAGAGCGAACGCGAGAAGATGGCATCGGGTGAATGGTATTCCTGCCTCGACCCGGAGCTCGATGCCTTGAGCATGAAGGCGAGAGAAGGCGTTTACGAGCACAATACGCTGGCGCCAGGAGCACGCGGCGCGATCACGCCGGCTTTGCGACGACTGCTTGCCTGCGCCGCCTCCGATGCCACGATCGAAGCGCCTTTTCACTGCGCCTATGGTTTCAACATTACCCTGGGCCGGGGCGTCTTCCTCAACGCCGGCTGTACGATTCTCGACACGGCTGATGTGCGGATCGGTGACGAGACGCTGCTCGGGCCTTCGGTCCAAATCTACTGTGCCGAGCATCATAAGGATCCTGTCAAACGGCGAGCTGGTCTGGAGATCGCCAAGCCCGTCGACATCGGCACCAATGTCTGGCTCGGTGGCGGATCGATCGTGCTCGGCGGCATCACCATTGCCGATAACGCCGTCATCGGTGCCGGAGCTGTGGTTACTAAAGATGTTCCGGCAGGTGCAACGGTCATCGGCAATCCTGCGAGATCGACGTCCAATCCATAAGAACGTGATGCCTTGCCTGCCTGCCGCACGGTTCCTCCGAGGAGGCGAACGTAAGTCTATTTATGTCTCTCGATCGATGTCCAGACGCTGACGCTCGGTATCGCCTAGGACCGTGGGTGTGGCTACCGGCTTGCCGGTTCCTGAATCGAAGAAGGGTGTATGTTTGTGATCGCCGCGGAGCCCTCGCTTCAGGATTTTGCCGATGTTTTGCACGATCAATGAAACAGGAGCGCCACGATGCGCTCGCAACCCCGACCGATCACCCTTGGCAAATCGCCCGAAGACACCACCTTGGATCGGACCGAGCAGGTCGTCGAGCGAGGCGCGATCGTCGCCTACGCCAATGCATGCATGGTTCAGACCAAGGAAGGATAAATGCTGGGTTGGAGGCGTGGCGCCGATCGGTGTTCGGCAACATGACGTATACCAACGGAGCAAACCTTTCGGCTTCAGGCGCATGCAGGCAAGATGGTCCACGCCCTCGTCGATCCGAAGATGGGCCAGCGACATCTGGAAGATATCGGTGCCCCCGTGATCGTCGAGGATGTCGTCCGCGCGACCCAGAAAGTGCGCGAAAGCCTGGCAGTCGTCGCAGTAGCAGATCAAGCGCGGGCCATCATCGCTCGGCAGGTCTTGGGCCCGACCGCCCAGGGCGCCGCATGAGCATCGGATGGCAAGCGTCCTCGCTTGATCACCGCTGATATTCATGATCATCATATCCTATGCCCCTGATTATTCGCACCGCTGACATCGCCGATGCCAAGCCCATGGCAGCGCTTATCAACGCTCTCATAGCGCGAGGCGGGACGACCGCCCACCGTCGATCCATCGAAAAGAAACAGATCATCGAGCAGTTTATCAGCCCGCCCTATGACATCAAATGTACCGTTGCAGTCGACGGATCAGATGTCATCGGCTTCCAGGTCATCGAATGGGCTGACCCTGACTGGAAGGGACCTGACAAGCTGCCTCCGGACTGGGCTATCATCGCGACCTATGTCGCTCTCGAACGCCACGGACAAGGGATTGGCCGAAGGCTATTCGGAGCGACGCTGGCTGCGGCGCGAGCGGCCGGTGTTCATCACATCGATGCGATGATCCGATGCGAGAATGTCGGCGGGCTGGCCTACGATGACGGCATGGAATTTGTGAACTATCGACAAGGTCATGGCGCGATCTCGAAAAGGCTCGATCTCGCTTGACGATCGGTTTTGTTCACCGATGCTGCCTTCGTCCCGGCACGAGGCGCACCTTGCGCGGGGCGGCGAGCCAGATCGCGGCAGCGGAGATCGCGCAGCAGAGGATGGCCAGGAGGAAGGCCGCCCGGTAGCTGCCGGTGGCGTCGTGCAGGACGCCAGTGACCCAGGGTCCCGCCGCACCACCGCCGATCAGCGCGACGGAAAGCGTGCCGAAGATCGAACCATAATGCGGCCCCTCGAAGATCTCGTTGACGATCGCCCCCATGACCGAAGGCAGCGCGTAGTCGAAGAAGCCCTGTGCGATCACCATCAGGTAAAGCAAGGCAAGCGACGGCAAGGCTTCGAGCACGATCAGGGATGCCATAGCAGATGGCGAAACCGGCGCAACCAAAGGTCCAGACTGGCCCATGCCGCGAAGCTGCGGAAGGTTCTGCAGCATTTCCTGGAGCACCATGCTGGGGTCGCGCTGAGTGACGAGCAGATGTCCTGATCACCGAGAGCTAACACGGCTGGAGCTTGATGGTACGCGACGAGCCCGGCTTGAGCTCGAAGGTCTTTTCGCGATAACCGATCGCGATGGGCAGAACCGGAAAGTTGGTGCTTTCGATGTCGATTTGATCGCGCCGAATGCGAAGCTTGAGCTCGTTACTCCGATAGTGAAGGCGAAGGCGCAGTTCCTTCAGATCTTCCGGCAACAGCGGGTTCAGCCATAGCACGTTCCCGCGAGTCTCGATCCCGGTGAAGATGCGGAGCACAGCGTCCACCGTGCCCGCCATGGCACCCAGATGGATGCCCTCGGCCGTGGTGCCGCCCTGGGTGTCGGCGACATCGCTGTAGAGCGCCTCGCGCAGCAGACGCCAGGCCTGTTCCCGGTTAGATCGCGACAGGACCCAGCCGTGCACGACGCGGCTCAATGTCGAACCATGCGACGTTCTCTTCCGGTAGTATTCGATGTTGGCTGGGATGGTCTCGGTCGCGAAGTCGTAGCCGAGATGCTGGAACAGTGCGCTCAGTTCCTCGGCCGAGAAGAGATAGAAGAGCATCAGCACATCGGCCTGCTTCGAGACCTTGTAGCGGTTCGGCGTGTCACCTTCGGCTTCCAGTATGCGATCCAGCCGCTGAATGTCGCCATAGCGGGCACGATAGTCATCCCAATCCAGTTCCTCCAGCGCGTCGTAGCCTAGGAACTGGCTGATGATGCCGTCGTCATGGAACACGATTCTGAGCTTCCCGCTGATCTCCCGCCAGCGCTCGATCTCGTCGGGCAGTAGACCGATGGCCACAGCCAGGTCCTTCAGGCGATCCGGCGGCAGGCGCGCGGTGAGATCGACGGCGCGGCAAAGGCACCAGGCCGCCATGACATTTGTGTAGACATTGTTGTCGAGACCGGGCTGGTCGCGATCGGGATAGCCGTCGTGATACTCGTCCGGCCCCACGACGCCATTGATCTCGTAGCGGTCGATCTTCGGATTGTAGCTGGCCGCAGATGCCCAAAAGCGGGCGATCTCGAACAACATCTCGGCACCCTGGTCGGCCATGAACTCGAGATCCAACGTCGCTTCGAAATACTGCCAGACATTGTAGGCGATCGCCGCGTTGACGTGACGCTGCAGATGCGAGTGATCGGGCAGCCACCGATCCGATCGCGGGTTCAGGTGAACCGATTGTGTCTCCTCACGACCGTCGCTGCCGCTCTGCCAGGGATACATCGCGCCGTCGAACCCGGCGGCTTTTGCAGCGAAGCGTGCCTCGTTCAGCCGGCGATAGCGATACTTCAGGAAGGAGCGCGTGATCGCTGGCATGCGCAGATTGATGAAAGGAAAGATGAACAGCTCGTCCCAAAAGATGTGACCGCGATAGGCCTCGCCATGGAGCCCACGCGCCGGCACGCCGACGTCCCGATCGATCACATGAAGCGATGCCGTTTGCAGGAGATGGAACATGTGCAGGCGAAGAATGCGCCTTGCTTCGACGTCGTGTTCCTCGTGATCATGATAATCCACTTCGATCTCGAACTGTCGCCAGAGCCGCTCCCAGGCATTGGCGTGGCTTTCGAGCAGGTCTCTGAAGCTCCCAGCCCGCCGCACCGAGTTCGTCGCCGCGATGACCGGGGAGGAGATCGCATGATCGCGTGAGCTGTGGATGGCGACCACCTTTTCAACGGTCAGCCGATCGCCCTGTTGCAGATTGAGGCCAAAGCCGTCCGTGATAGTATCCCGCTCGCTTTCGATGCCATGACCGATGTCGATCCGCTCGCCGTTCAGAAAGGCGTGGGTGCGTGCCGCCTCGGCGATCTCGGTGTTCGACTGATTGGTGCGAGCGGAAAGTAGGATGACGTCGTCTTCAAGATGCTCGGTTCCGACGAATTCAAGATGTCGCTTGCTCAGGCTTCGGTAGCGGGCGACGCCGTCGTTAATCACGCGTCCGTCCAGGGATGAGCGGATGTCCATGACGCCTGACCAATTCAGCGCTTCGATGGTCGTCTCCAGGGCGGCGAGATGCGGGTTGCCCATATGCACGAGACGCCGCTGGTCGATCCGCGTTTCCTGGCCCTTGGCGTCGCGGCAACGAAGCCGCCGGTGAAGAATCCCATGGCGAAGATCGAGCTGCTGCTGGTAGTCGAGCAGTTCCACTTTTCGCAGGTCAAACCAGCCGGCACCGTCGATACGGATCGATAGCGGCAGCCAGTTCGGCAGGTTGACCAGATCCTCGTTCTCGATGATGCGGCCGGCGATCTCAGTGGTCAGTCGATTGTAGCCACCCGCGAGGTAGGTGCCGGGATAATGGCAGCCGCCGGCATCGCTCTCTGGCGCTGCACCACGCGTGGCGACATAGCCATTGCCGAGAACGCAAAGCGCCTCACGCAACCCCTCCTGATCGGAATCAAAGCCGTCATAGGTCAGGAACCATTCGGACATGATGTGTCGCCCTCGCCAAGCCCGGACCGCCGCTCCAGGCGCCGAACAAGATTTTCCAGAAAGCGGCCGACCTTCTCCGTGTCGGCAAGCTTGAACGTTGCCAATGTCGATCCCGGCCGACCCTCTACGATGATGCTGATGCCAATACCGCGAAGTGCCTCGAAGGCATCCTCGTCCGTCACATCATCGCCGATATAGATCGGGAAGATCTCACCGCCCTCGGCCTTGACGGCATCGAGCAGAGTGTTGACTGCCTTGCCCTTGTGCCAATCGATGTCAGGCTGGAGATCGTAGACCATCTTGCCGAGCGTGCGCCGGAGGTCGGGGTGTCGCTCAAGAACGTCATCGATGATCGCTTTGATCTTCGGGCGATCATCCTCTCCAGCCAATCGATAGTGAACCGCGAGACTCAAACGCTTGCGCTCCACCAGAACGCCGTGGATCGGGGCGAGACGACCACGGAGCGCCCGTTCGGCGCTTTCGAGTGACGGCAGATGGTCCAAGCCGTGCAGAATTTGTTCCTCGCCATCAGGCTTGCTGATCTCGAAGCCGTGACTTCCTGCAAAGTAAAGGTGATCAAGGCCGACCAGATCGTGAAGATCCTGGAGATCTCGGCCGCTGATGATGGCGACCGTCGCAAGATCCGCAAGGCGATCGAGGCAGCGCTGCATCTGTTTGGAAAGCAGCGCCAGTTCGGGGCGATCGACGATCGGCGTCAGCGTGCCGTCGTAGTCCAGACAAACGACCATCCGCCTGTGGTCAGTGCCTGCGAAGATAGCGTCGATCGACTCGAGTGCTGAGGGCAGCGAGTCGATCGGCTTGGCTTCGACACCAGCAATCGCGATATCATTGAGGCTGGATACCACGATGTCGGCCCCGGCCTCGGCCAGTGCGCCCGGATGATGCGTGCGGTCGACGCCGATAACGAGACCGAAGCCCCCTCGCCGCCCCGCCTCGACACCGGCGATCGCATCTTCGATGACGACGGATCGTGACGGCCTTACCCTGAGATCGGCTGTAGCCGCCCTGAACATGTCCGGTGCGGGCTTGCCCTTCAAACGCCTCGCCTGAACGGTCTCGCCATCGATCCAGGCATCGAACAGAGCGATAAGACCAGCCTTGTCGGCGAGCGTCCGGCTGTTACGGCTGGAGGAGACGAGTGCGGTTTTGAAACCGGCTTCGCGTGTCTGTTGGAGAAACCGAACGGCTGCAGGGAACGTGACAACCCCATGCTGCGCGAGCGCTCGCAGAAAGAGTGCGTTCTTGCGGTTACCCAAACCATGAATGCTCGGCGCATCGGGTGGATCTTCGGGTTCGCCCTCTGGGAGTGTCATACGGCGCGATTCGAGGAAACTCCTGATTCCGTCGAGGCGGGGTTTGCCATCGACATAAGCGCGATAGTCACATTCCACATCGAAGGGCCGGACGGTCCCGTCTCGCTCCTCCAGAAAGGAATCGAACAGCATCTTCCAGCTAAGCGCGTGTAGTGTTGCGCTATCGGTCAAGACGCCGTCCAGATCAAAGAGAACGGCGTCGAATTGGTTTCGGTCGAGAATGAATGTCGCCATGTTTTCTCAGACGTTGATCGAGAGCCTGATAGTCACGGTAACGCTGGCTCGATCCATTGATCTTTATCAAGTCGGCAACGTCACAAGTCTGACCTTATAAGGCTGGCCCGAGCGAGCAGCGTCAAACTTAGCGTCATATACTTCAGGAGAAAGCCATGACGAACGGTTCACTGTCGCGCTACGGCAGGAGAAGTCGACACGGGCTCAGGCGTCTCTTGCCAGCGTTCGTCCTCGTCCCGGCCCTGTCTTCATGTATGATGACGACCGATTCTGCCGAAGATGAACCCGTCGCAGCAACGGACGAAGCAGGCTGGCCGGCAGGCGACCTAGCAGCAGGTAAGACCCTGTTCGTCGACAAGGGCTGCGTGATCTGCCACAGCGTCAACGGCATTGGCGGCCGTGCCGCCCTGCCAATCGATGCGCCGCCGGACGGCAGAAAGGTCGATCCCATGGTTTTCGCCGCGGCCATGTGGGAAGGCGCTTCCGCCATGATCTCGCTCCAGTTCACCGAGCTTGGCTATCAGATTGGCATGACCGGCGAGGAGCTTCGCGATCTCGCGGCCTTCGCTTCCGACCTGGAATCACAGAGCACCTTCTCTTTCGACGACATCCCGGCGGATCTAAGAGCTTGGATCATCGATGCGCCGCATTGGCAGGACGACGATTGGCCGGAACCCTTCGAAAGCCTGCCCGATGGCACGCCATCACCGTTCGAGGATCTTTGATCCTGACAACCGTTGACCAAGATCAAGGTTGTTTTCGGCATGGCGGCCCAGCTTGGCGAACATGAGAATGGCCTCTCGCAATCACGACGCGGGCCATGAACTGGAGGGAACGCCAATGCGTGTTACAGCGTCCGTGATGTTGACGTGTCTCCTGGTGCTCGCCGGCTGTGTCGATTCGATGAATGGTCCAATGGGATCCGATTCGAGCCAAGGCTGCGAGCAAGGGGCAGATTGCGATCGAGATCAGGATCGCGACCGCACGCAGGATCGTGACCATGATGGCGATCAGGACCGAGATCGTGACGAGAGCGGCGGCGGCAGGGGGTGACGGCGGTCTTGCCGACGAAGGTGTGCCGGTCTCCATCCGCGCCTTCGCCGTTATAGCGTTTCTCCTCTGTCTTCCAATGGCCGTGCAATCGCAGCCGATCGATCCCCACGCCCTCTTCGAGGAGAAATGCGGTCGCTGCCATGAACATGCTGGCATCTTCGCACGAGAGAAACTGACGATCGAAAATGGCGAGGTGGTGGGCCTTCGATCGGGCAAGCCCGTCCTGAAAACCTTGACCAGCCATTTCGGGAAACTCTCGGATGCCGAGGCTGAGCTGATCGTGGACATGTTTCGGCGCCAGATCTTGTCCGGCGGGCTCTACCAAGGCAAATGCCGGCTTTGTCACGAACCGGCAAAAGACTTCGCGCGACAGACACTCATCATGCGGCATGGACAACTCACAGGTCGATACAGCGGGCAGTCCATCAAGGAGTTTCTGAGCTATCACGGCCGCCTCGAGGGCGATGAGCTGGCGTTGGTGCTCGACATGCTGGCTTGGCAGCTGACCACCATCGCCACTGAAGCGCCTTGAAGCAGGCTGCCTGCAGGGCTGCTTCGCACAGTTCCTATTGATGGCGTTCAGAAAGCGGCACGTTGATCCGGATCAAAGGCGAATCCGCTCATTCCAATTAGGCTAATGGCATGCTCGGATGATCAGGCGTTCGCCAGAGAGTTGTCAGGATGGCCTATAAGGACCTTCTCGTTCACGTGGATGACAGCAATGCGTGCAAAGCGCGAATCGATGCGGCCATCGAGCTGGCCAGCCGCTTCGATGCACATCTGACAGCGCTGTATCTGGTGCCCGAGATCATTTTACCGGTGGCCGCTGAGGCTATATGGGCGCTGATGTCTACACCGACATCGAGCAACATGAACGCGAAAGGGACGAAGCCGTTCTGCCGTTCTCGACCGGTTTCGACAGGCCGCCGATGCCAAGGACGTGGAGTATGACACGCGGATTGACCGCGGCACGATCGCGGAATTCGCTGATCGGCTGGAGGTCCATAGCCGCTACGCCGATCTTCTGATTATCGGGCAACCTGATCAGTCAGCTAGAGAACCAACAGCGCCCGAACCAGGGGATGTTGCGCTCAGCGCGGCAGCACCCATCCTGGTCATTCCCTTCATCGGCCTGCGCGAAGGGTTCGGCAAACGGCCGATGATCGCCTGGAACGCTAGCCGCGAGGCGGCCCGCGCCGTCAAGAATGCCATGTCGTTTCTCGAATGGGCTGACGCTGTCGACGTGGTCACATTCCGTCCGCGCGAAGGGCGAGACACCCATGGCGAGTTGCCCAGCGCCGACATCGCGCTTCATCTCTGGCGCGGCATGGTGTCGAGGTCGACGTTCAACGCCTGGACGGCAACGACATCGACGTCGGGAACGCGCTGCTATCCCACGCTGCCGATCACGACAGCGACCTTCTGGTCATGGGCTGCTACGGCCACTCGGCGGCGCCACGCGGACCATCTTGCGCTCGATGACCCTGCCGGTCGTGATGGCTCACTGATGGCGCGACCGACCTGACGACGAGTGTCAGAAAATTGCAAACGCGATCTTCTCAAAGAGAAAGCTTGGGCGCTTCATGTCGTCCAGGCCGGCATCTGCCCGAGATTGTTCTCGACCGACTTGACACCTGCCATCGTTTCGGCGGCCAGCTGCGCTGCCTTCTTCTCGCGAGCGCTATCAACGAGACCCCAGAGCTGAACGGCCCCGTCGCTCATGATGACATTGACCATGGCGGTATTGATCCCTGCCTTGTCAGCCAGCGTCTGTAGGAGCGTTTTCCTGATCGACCGATCATCGTCAGCGACGGGACGCAGTTCGTTGGAGCCGCCGGCCACCAAACCGTGGAGTAGGTTGGCCCTGCTGATGATGCCGACCAGCTTGCCGGCACCGACGACCGGCACGCGCTTGATCCTGTGCACTTCGAGAAACCGCGCAACGTCCCGAACCGACATGTCCTCATCGACGGTCATGACGTCCCGAGTCATCACGTCGCTGGCCTTAGTTCCATGCGCCTTTATGTAATCCGCGGCCTTGTCGCGCGGCGCAAAGACGGCTTCGAGCCACCACGAAGGCTTTCGCTCGGTCTCGCTCTCCGGACGCCGCATCAGATCACCTTCGCTGACCATGCCGAGCACGCGTTCGCTCTTATCCACAATCGGAACGCCGCTGATGCGATGCGTCAGCATCAGCTTGGCGATATCACGGACGGCTGTATCCGGCTCTGCCGTGATCAGCTTGGTCGTCATCACATCCTTGGCTTGCATGGACAATCTCCCATGAAACTAAACGCGCGTCCTCTCTTTGCAGGACAACGGAAAACAAAGGAACGCGCGTTGACGTCGATCAATCGGGCGAGCTGTCAAAAGGTGGTATCGATCTCGACGCGTCGATTGGCAGGCTCGCGAACGCCGTCATCGGTCTGCACGGCGGGCCGCGTTTCGCCAAAGGCTTCTATCCCGATCGAGCTGGCATCGACACCGCCAGCGATCAGACGCTTCGCGACCTTGTTCGCACGACGCTGGGACAGGTCCTGGTTGTAAGCCTCCGTGCCAGCACGATCAGCATGGCCGCCAACAGTGACCCGATCGGGTGCGCGCTGGCGAAGGTCGGCGATAATCGCTTGGAGTGCCGATTCGCCGTCGCCGTTCGGCACGTCGACGTCGAAGTCGAACAGGACGACACCGCTCACCGGCTCGACGGCGACCGGCTCGGTCGTCACTTCCTCCGGCGGGCAGGGAAAGCTGCCGCTATGCATGAGTATGTCGCCGTCGCTTTGGCGCACGGCTTCACCGTCGCCATCAACGATCGGTCCACACATCTCTTCATGTTCATGCGCGGCTAAAGGGTTCATGGCGACGACTGCAGACATGCCAACGAGCAGCGCTGCCGCCAGTGCCAGTCCATTCCTCGAAATCTTCTGGTTTGCCAGAGACATGCGTACCTTTCCTACTTATGGTGACGTCATGCAGCAACGTAGATGGCAGAAGCTTCGCGCATTGAGATCGGTCAATTGTACTCTGTTGCGAATTCGATGATCGCGGCGACTGCAGACCTATCGGCGAGGACTGATCTAGCCTTCCAGCGACAGAATATAGGCGATGATGTTGTCGGTTTCGTCACGATCGAGGTGAAGATCAGGCATACGCTCATGCGGCGACTGCAGAAAAACACGCAGGCTAAGCGCCGTAACACGCGGCGTGTTGGCCAAATCAGGAAAGGCTGGCGCATCGACGTCCGTCGTCGATACCTGGCCAGGTGCGATCACGTGACAAGCTGAGCAAATGTTCTCGGCCAGTTGGCGACCGGCTATCGGATCACCGAGCAGTTCTTCGGCCATCGCGCCTGCCGATATGAACGTCATGCCCAAGAGAATCGTCGTGGCAGGAGAGCGCATGGATCAAAACTCCAACCGTTCAAGCACAGCATCAATGCCGGCTCGGGCGCAGCGATCATCTTCTTCGCCACCAGGCGCACCGGAGACACCGACGCCGCCGACGATCGACCCCGCGGCTTCGATCGGCACGCCGCCACCGAGCATCAGAGCGCCCGAGATGTCACGCGCCGCCGCTTGCGGCGACTCGGGTGACGTCAGTGTCACCAGGCTTTGCGTGTCACTGCGAAAGCTGACGGCTGTCCAGGCCTTGCGTCTTGCGGTGTCCGGGGTATGCGGGCCGGCAAAGCGATCCCGGAGCAAGACCTGCAGCACGCCAAAGCGGTCGACCACCGCGACGGCGACCTGGAAATCGGCGTCTTGACAGCTCAACAGTGCTGCCTCGGCGAGATCGGCTGCAAGACCGAGGCTGAGCGTCTTGTGCTCGACCAGGCCGTTGTCTTCAGCAAGGCTGCTGATCGGCAGAAGGCAAGCTCCGGTGAGAACGCTGACCAAGGCTCCTCGCCACATGGCTCTGTCCCTTATAATGGCGTCGACGATGGCTTCGGCCATTCGGCCACACGGCGCAGGTCCGCCCCATGATCCAGATCAAAGCGCTTCGGATGAGGTCGCACCCTAAGATCGCGCCTCTTCAGGCCACAGGCCTTTGAGGTCGCGCGGGAGCGCGCTTACGACCTTTCTGATCTCGCCGTGATCGAGCTCGCGTGTGAGCAAGGCGAAGATGGCTCTAGCGATCGCTTCGACATCCGCGTCGCGATCGTTGCGAAACGCCCACTCGATCGGCGCCAGAAAATCATCGACATGGCGGGATGTGCTCGGTGTCTTCGCCATTTGCCAATCTTCATAGAAGAAGCCGCGCACCAGCATTGGCAGTTGCGCAGCGAGATGCACGGCAAGCTCCGGCGGCAGGCGATCACGCAGGGCATGCAAGGTCACGCGAAGTGCCAGATAGGCCTTGTGGCGATCTTCTGTGTGCAGGGGCTCAAAGAGCGACTTCAGCCATGTATTGGTTTGATGGATGGTCGAATCGAACACGGAAAGACCGGTTGCCGACATAGGCTTTCTCCATTCAGAGGAACTTGAAGGGAGACTGACAGGGAGCCCACAGTCCCGCATTGATGCCGGTCAACAACCCGGGCTCAAGCGTCAGGCGAGGCGGGCTGTTCATTGCTTTCCGTGCCGCCAGTTAGGAGCTCGCCCAGACGACCGTCACGCAGACCCGCGAGAAGATCGATCGGCAGTGGAAACAACACGGTCGAAGTCTTGTCGCTCGCCATGTCCAGCATCGCCGTCAGATAGCGGATATGCATGGCCTCGGGCCGCTTGTGCAGGGCTTCCGCGGCCTCAAGGATGTTCGCCGCGGCCTGCGCCTCGCCCTTGGCGGAGATGACCTTGGCACGGCGCAGACGCTCGGCTTCGGCCTCCTTGGCGATCGCGCAGACCATGCTTTGATCGAGATCCACATGCTTCAGCTCGACATTGGAGACCTTGATGCCCCAGGCATCGGTTTGCTCATCGAGAATCTGGCGGATGTCATTGTTCAAGCGGTCGCGCTCGGCGAGCATTTCGTCGAGCTGATGCTGGCCCAGCACCGAGCGAAGCGTGGTCTGCGCCAATTGGCTGGTGGCGAATTGGAAGTCCTCGACCTCGATGATTGCCCGCTGCGGGTCGACGACGCGATAGTAGACCACCGCGTTGACCTTGACCGAGACGTTGTCTCTCGAAATTACGTCCTGCTCCGGAACATCGAGGACGGTTGTTCTGAGGCTGACCCGGACCATGCTCTGAATGACCGGCAGAATGATGATCAGGCCCGGCCCCTTGACTTTCCAGAAGCGGCCCAGAAGAAACACCACGCCGCGCTCATACTCCCGCAGAATCCGAAATGACGAGATGATCAAGACAAGGAGCAGGGCGACAAGGCCATAAACCCCATAGAGCAGATCGTAAATCACCTCACGCCTCCTTTTCACTCTCGGGGTCAGCTGGCCGGACATGGAGCGTCAATCCGTCGACGCGCTCGATCTTGACGGCGCTATCGGGCTCGATCCTCTCAGGTCCGACCGCCGACCAGATCTCGCCATGGGCAAGCACACGACCGCGGCCGCCGCTCCATTCGACAACCTTGCCGTTGAGCCCAGTCATCGACTCGATTCCGCTGACCGGCGCTTTCCTCCAGGCGCGTGCGGCGAAGGAAAGGACGATTAGAAACAAGCCGCCATTGACCAGAGCGACCGCGCCGATCAGGACGGGCGACAGCTCGAACTCCGGAATGTCGGTGTCGATCAGCATGATCGATCCGAGAACGAAACAGATGACGCCGCCGATGCCGAGAGCGCCGAAAGCCGGCAAGAAAGCTTCGGCGACCATGAGTCCGATTCCAAGAACAATCAGCGCCAAGCCTGTATAGTTGACCGGAAGAATCTGAAGCGCGTAAAGCCCAAGAAAAAGCGCCGTCGCGCCGATAACGCCGGGGATGATCAGACCTGGGTTGCTCCCCTCGATGATCAGGCCATAAATGCCAACCATCAACAGCAGATAGGCGATGTTCGGATTACTGATGAGAGCGAGAAGCTGATCGCGCCATGTCGGCTCGAAGGCTTGCACGTCAACCTCTGCCGTTTCGAGACGAATGCTCTCGCCGCCGATCTCAAGCCTTCGCCCATCGATCTGGTTCAGAAGTGAGCGGACGCTGCCCGCCTGCAGATCGATCAGACCTTGTTCCAGCGCTTCGTCGGCGGTGACGTTGGATGCTTCTGAGACGAAGCGCTCCGCCGCGTCGACCGACCGTCCGCGCGTTGCTGCGAGCGAACGCATATACGACTTCGCGTCGTTCAGAATCTTGTCTTCGACGGTCGGCGTCGTTTTGCCATTGTCGTCACCCTTGGGCTGCGGTGACGGGAATCCATCGCCCAGCGAGACCGGAGTCGCCGAACCGATCGTGGTCACCGGCGCCATGACGGCGACATGGGTTGCCATGAGGATGAAGGCCCCAGCGCTCGCTGCCCGGGCGCCGGTGGGGGCGACATAACCGATGATCGGACGGTCGGATTCCAGGATGGCGCTGACGATGCCGCGGGTCGAGGAAACCAAGCCACCCGGCGTATCGATGCGCAGCAAAATAAATGGCGCTTGGCGAGCTTGCGCCTCGTCAAAGGCGTGGACGACGAAGCTCTCGACCGCAGGCCCGATCGGTCCCTTAATATCGACCAGTACACCGCCTTCGGCACGGAGCCCGGTTACGGCAGAGCCAGCGATCAGCCAAAGCGTGAGCAGGACTGCCCAACACTGTGCGGCTGCTGACGAGATCCCTTGTCACGGCTTGACCCGATTGGCATCCGAGCAAACCTCTAGGTACGTTCTGCCGACACTGCGATCAGCCCGTCGGCGGCAGGTGGTGCTTGCCGATGAGCTGGACCGTCGTCGCCTGGGGGCCCCGCTCGCCTTCCTTCTCGTCGATCGCAAGGCGGACTTCACTGCCAACTTCTAGCCCGTCGAACCCACCATTGACGACGCTGTTCCGATGAAAGTAGACCTCGTGACCGTCGACGAGCTCGATGAAACCGAAGCCAGTTTCCCGATCCATGCGGGCGACCCGACCATGTGGCGGCACGTCATGGCTCTTCACTTTGCCTCGACGAATTCGAGCGTGGTCCTCGATCTTGCGTTTGGCAGCGCCGAATGCGTCACGAATCGCGACATAGACGTCCTGATGAGCCTGGTTTTTGGGCCCTTTTCTATCAATCGCAATGGTTTTGCCGGGAAGGCTTATATCCAGGTGGATCCGGAACAAGTTGCCCTGGCGATGCTGCCGGTGATCCTGCTCGACGACGACCCGGCATCCGACGATCCGGTCGAAGAATCGCTCCAGCTCGTCGACCTTTTCGCGAATTCTCGCTTCGACCGCCGGGGACGGATCCATGTGCCGAAAGGTGATGTCGAGCGGCTTTTCCATTGGGATCTCCACGGCTTTCGGATGCCTAGCAACAATTACCCTTCTAGACGACTACGAGATCAGAGGCCTTGATCGGGATCAAGAGAATATCAACGATCACAGGAGGTGGATTAGCCGGCGAGCCGTTTCGACAACTGGATCGAATCAACCGCGTAGCCGTTCTGACAAAGGATTGACAACGAACGCGGCTTCAGTGCGATGATGGTGGAATCCTTAAAATCAAGGAGGTCGAGGAGGATATCTACACACCTTTTCTCCACGGCGATCGATTCGGCAGCCACCATAAGGGATCCAGCGGCGCTATCGCTCACATAAGCGACCGTCTGGAAGAGGTCGATAGTCATACAACTCTCGGCTCCAAGGGTCACGACTTCATAGCTCAGCAATCCGTGAAAGTAGCCTCGGCTGCATTGAAGCGACAGCACACCTGCCTTTGCAGATCCGGCATTGATGCGATTGCCCGCGTAGCGCCGCCAATCCCGAAGGCTCATCGGCAATCCCATCAGCTCGAGGCTCGCATATGCCTGATCGATCTGACTTTCTCGAAGTGGGCAGATCCGAAGCTGCGCATCCTTGGCCGGAAAGCTGGTCATCGCTGAGCGCTTTTTTGGTGGCGTCCGACAAGTTTGATAGGTTGATCGCGCGGCTTGTCATTGCGCTGCATCAAGTCAGCAGGTCAAGATCAACTTCAGCTTTCCATGATTCGGTGCCAGTGACATTGTTGGAATCTAGGAATCAACTTGAAGGGGGCGACAATGACGCAAACCAAGCCGGATTGCCGGTATCGGCCGATTCGGCTGAAGGGCGCGTCGCACGGTCTCTGCGAACATTGCGGCGTCAAGCAGTATGCCGTTTGCGGTGCCCTTCAGCCCCCTTGCGCCGATCGGCTCAAGACCCTAATTTCGCGCGTCCATCTCACCCCGAAGCAAGTCCTGTTCATCGAGGGCGATCCGGCTGTCAGCCATTTCACGATCGTCGATGGCGTGGTCAGCATCTCCAAATCGATGGAGGACGGCCGCCGCCAGATCGTCGGCTTTATGTTTCCCGGTGACTTTCTCGGTGTGGCCGACGAGGAAAGCTATAGCTGCACGGCGCAAGCCGTGACACCGGTCGAGCTCTGCCGGTTTGCGCGCTCATCATTCGAGGCGCTGGCGGCGGAGTTCCCGGAGATCGAGCATCGGCTACTGCACGCGGTTTCTACCGAGCTGATCGAGGCACAGGAGCATATGTTGATCCTCGGCCGTCAGACCGCTGAGGAGCGGTTGTGCTCGTTCCTGCTACATTTGAGCAAGCGCGCGCCGCATCGGGGCGATTCGCGCAATCCGGTGCATCTGCCGATGCCGCGCGCCGACATCGGAGATTACCTCGGGCTGTCATTGGAGACCGTGAGTCGCACCTTCACCATCCTGCGCGATCAAGGATTGATCAGGCTCACAGACGCGCACACCGTCGAACTGCTGAATCAGAAGAAACTTCTACAGATTGCCGAGGGTGCTTAGTCCGACGGTCTATCGGCGCATATGACAGCAAGCCAACCCACCACCAATTCACCCTTGATCCAGATCATGGTGTTTCGCACCTGGAAGATGCGACATTGATCGCATTGCTGGAGGAAGCGCCATGAAAATCGGAGTCGTCGCAGAGATCAAGGATCAGGAGAATCGTGTTGCGCTGACACCTGCGGGAGCAGCCGACCTGGTCCAAGCCGGTCACCAAGTGCTGGTGCAAGGGGCCGCGGGTCGAGGGGCCGGGTTCGACGATGACGCCTATGAACATGCCGGCGCTGAAATCGTGTCGGTACGCAAGGCTTGGGCCTCTGATCTCGTCTTGAAGGTCAAAGAACCGCTTGAGATCGAGTATCCGTTTCTCATGCATCAGATCCTGTTCACCTATCTGCATTTGAGCGGCGTCGAGAAGTCACTTACCGAAACCCTGCTGTCCCGCGGCACGACAGCGATCGCCTACGAGACCGTGGAGGACGCCGAGGGTCGCCTGCCGTTGCTGGCACCGATGAGCGGGGTCGCCGGCACGATGGCGGTAACCATGGGTGGCTTCTGGCTTGCCCGTTACAACGAAGGCAGGGGCACGCTCTTGGGCGCGGTGATGGGTCGCCGTCACGGCAAAGTCGTCGTGGTGGGTGACGGCGTGGTCGGCCGACACGCGGCGCGCACCGCTCACGCGATGGGTGCGGAGGTCTTTCTGCTCGGCCGCCACCCCGAACGCGAGGCTGAGCTCAGAAGCGAAGTCGGCGAAGGCGTAACTTTTGTCCTGTCCAATCCCGAACACGTTGCTGCGCACTGCCGGGATGCCGACCTCGTGATTGGCGCTGTCCTACGCCGGGGCGCCAGGGCGCCGATGATCGTCACCGAAGCCATGGTGGAGACGATGCAGCCGGGAGCCGTGATCGTTGACGTCAGCATTGACCAGGGCGGCTGTGTCGAGACGGCGCGGCCGACGACCCATGCGCGCCCCGTCTATCGTGAGCACGGCGTCATTCACTATTGTGTTGCCAACATGCCCGGCGCCTATCCCTGCACCTCAACGATCGCGCTCACCGACGCGACCTTGCCCTATGTGATGAAGCTCGCTAATCAGGGCGCCGATGCGCTTCGCCAGGACAAGGCCTTCGCCAAAGGTGTCAACGTCCATGGTGGCCATGTCTGTTGCCGAGCGGTCGCGGAAGATCTCGAGCTGATCGACACCTATCGGGCGTACGCGGATATCGACGCTTGAAAAAGCTGGCCTCACCGGTCGTTAAACACGGTACGCACCAAATCAGGAGAAGAGCATGGCTTTGGTCGTGACGAAGAATGTTCACGTCGATCAAGACGACATTGCCGACATGTTTGTCGAGGGAGCCTATCACCAAGATCAGGCAGCGCTCTTCAATGCGATCGGCAGGCGTTTTAGCAGCGACGAGCCAAAACATTTAGTGGCGATGGCCGAAGAGTTGGCTAAGCACCTTGACGATCCCGGGCGAACCCTCATCAAGGCGCTTGCGACAGCCCTATCGCACACTCGCAGCTGAGGAGATCAATAGCCTCTCCGTATCAATGCGCGGCGTTCTCCAGATACCGCCGCAGACAATCGGCGGTCTCGCGATCGAAGGCGACCATCTTGATGCGCATGCCAAGCCGCTCCGCCTCGGCGAGGCAGACGTCCACCGCCTCTTGGCAGGCCTCGTCGAGCGGATAGCCGTAGATGCCTGTGCTGATCGCGGGAAAGGCGACCGTCTTACATCCATTATCGGCGGCGCGCTTCATGGCCTACTCGTAGGCAGACCGCAGCAGCCGGCGCGACTGTTCCGCTGAATCTGGCGCGTAGATCGGTCCGACGGCGTGAATAATGACCTTGGCGCTGGCGATATCGAAGGCAGGCGTCACCACGGCCGCCCCTGTTGGACAGCCGCCGATGCGCTGGCAGGCCTCGGTCAGCTTGTCGACACCGGCGGCTTCAAAAATCGCGCCGCAGACGCCACCGCCTTTCGACAGTCCGTATTGGCGGCGTTGACGATGGCGTCCGCCTTAACGCGTGTGATGTCACCTTCGACCACGTCGACGCGATCTTGATTCGTCATAGGTTCAGGCCTCTAGTTTTCCTGATCGAGCAACAGGCTTGGCAGATCTGCGGCCGAATTGATCAGATAATCCGGGCGAATGGACGGATGTTCTCGATCTTTCGGCGTGAACTTGCCGGTCTTGACCTGGATCGTGGTCATCCCGGCTCGTTTCGCCCCGCCGATATCGGCCTCGATGTCGTCGCCGATCATCGCGACGCTCTGCACCTCCAGGCCAAGAGCAGCAAGCGCCAGATCGAAGAAAAGGGCACTCGGCTTGCCAACGATGCTGGCCTGGGTGCCGGCAGCATAGTCGAGTGCTGCGACGAACGGCCCGAGATCCAGGGCGATCTCGCCATCACGGCGACAATAGCGGTTCTTGTGGAGCGCCACCAGCACCGCACCTTGGCGCATCATCCGAAACAGCACGTTCAGCCGATCCCAATCGAATGCCCGAAAAAGATCGCCGAGGATGATCGCCTGCGGTTCGTCATCGACGACTTTGACATCAGGCAAGTCCTCGGCCAGCTCTGGAGCCGCCGCGAGGTGAACGCGGGTCAGTTTCTTCCTCCGAAGCAGTTGGCCTGCGGCGATACCGGGCGTGAAGACGTGCTCTGCCTTCAAATTGAATCCCATGCCGATCAGCCTGTCCACGATCGCCTGTCGCGGCCGGGTAGTGGTGTTGGTCAGATAACGGATCTCGAAGCCGGATGCCGCTAGAACGTCCATGGCGTCGGCGACGCCGGGGATCGATGTGTCGCCTTGGTAAAGGACGCCTTCGAGATCTAGCAGCAGCCCGCGCACGTCCATGGTCTCAGCCCCGTCAGAATGACAACCCGTTCTTCTTTCAATATAGGGCGCCGCGACATCATGATGGATAGTCAGACATTTTCTTCGGGAGATGAATGGCTTCAGCGCGCCATCAGAAGGCACTGAATGGATCAAGTGTTGGCTTCGAGCTCACCGGATCGCAGCTGCCTGAAGAGATGCTCGACGTCTTCCCGCCTGCAAAGATCCGTGCCGGGGGTCAGAAGCGCTGCGCTGCCTGCCGCAACGCCGAAGCGAAGCCCTGTGCCGAAGCCCTGCCCTCTGGCCAAGCTAAGCGTCAGCGCGCCAACGAAGCTGTCGCCTGCGCCAACCGCGCTTTGAATCTCGACCGGAGGAGACGAAACCGCCAGTACCTGATCGCGGGTAATCAGCACGGCGCCCCGCTCGCCGAGCGATAATGCGACGATCTTGCATTTTCCCGCAGACACGAGTTCTCTAGCGAAAGCGACGAGCCCATCGTCGTCAAGGGAAGGATCATCCGCCAGGGCACGCAACTCGCGTGCATTTGGCTTGATCAGAAAGATCGGTTCCTCCAGGGCTGCCGCGAGGGCTTCGCCGGATGTATCCAGGATCAACCGCGCTCCCCGCTCAAGCGTGAGACGCGCAATACGCGCATAGAAGTCGGTCGGCACGCCAGGCGAGAGGCTGCCGCTCACAACGAGGTAATCGACATCGTCGAGTGACGCCTGGATGTGATCGAGGCAGCGCCAGCATTCCAAAGCATCGAGTTCCGGGCCAGGCATGACGAAACGGTATTGCTGGCGGGTCGAGCTTTCAAACACCGTGAAGCTCTGCCGGGTCGACCCGCCGATCTTAAGCGGCTGACTGGGAATACCCTCAACGGCAAGCAGCTCTTCGAGCGCCTGACCATTCGGGCCTCCAGCTGTGAAGATGGCCGTTGCCGCCCCGCCGAGTCGTGTCATCACCCGCGCGACATTGATCCCGCCTCCGCCTGGATCGGTTTTGGGTGCAACGCACCTCAACTTGTCCGTGCTTCTAACCTGCTCGACTGCCGTCATTATGTCGAGTGAGGGGTTCAGCGTCAGAGTCAGAACCGGTTTCAAGCTTTCATCCTCAGCCGCATGGGCACAATTACGTCCTGACAGTCACGGCTTCGAGCCAGCTGTCACCTACTGAAACGCAAGCATCTCTAGCAAAAGTACTAGGGTGCCGACAGGTCATCGGCAGGCATGCGCCGACGACGATGCACCGCAAGCCTTATCGATCTGACCGGGCGGCTTGCTCAGCATCAACAGCAACACGTCTATAGACGTGTGCTGCGATGCGATCCGCTTCCCTGCTTGCGTCGATCACCAACCAAGACATCGATCCGATGTCGCGATCGAGTTGCCTTGCGAGCACATCGAGACCGGCGTCGGAAGCATCATTCCGGCGTCCGGCCACGCGTTGTTCGAGGATTGCTGTCGGCGCATCGAGCCAGATGCCGTGGAAGGGGATGGCGAAATCGGCGGCCAGACCTTCGATGCGCAAGCGCTCCGTTGGATCGAGAAACGTCGCATCAACGATCACCGTCCTGCCAGCCCGAAGGAGCATCTCAGCGCGTTCACGAAGATGCCTATAGACGTCAGCTGAGCGGGACGGGTTGTAGGCCCGCGCACTGAGCCGCGTCGTTGGCTCGACGCCCGAAAGATGCTTTCGAACGACGTCACTGCGCAGCAACAGAGGCCAATGATTTCGCCCGAGCCGATGGGCGAACTGGCGGGCGATAGTCGACTTGCCGGTGCCGGAAAGGCCGCCGATCGCGACAAGTATTGGCGGCGCGGTATCAAGTAGATCTATTGCGAGATCGATATATTGAACGACGGCAAGACGGTGTTTTGATATGTCTTCCGCCGATCCTGCCGTTCTGATCTCGAAACCCTCGATCTTGGCGCGGATGGTCGCGCGGATCGAGAGAAACAGCGGCAGCAGCGCCGTGCCTTCGTCGTCCTCAGTGCGATCGAGATAGGCATTCAGCAGATCGATCGCGAGGTTGTCGAGGCCACGATGATAGAGATCCATCAAAAGAAATGCCAAGTCATAAAAAACATCGATGGTGGCGAGCGTTTCGTCGAATTCGAGACAATCGAACAACACGGGCTGATCGCCGTCGAGAAAGATGTTGCCAAGATGCAAATCGCCATGACAGTGGCGGACGAAGCCGGCATCAGCACGGTGGTCGAGCCGTTCGCGTTGGTGCGAGAGTTCGCTCTGGGTCGCCTCGATCAGCGAGGCGATCGCATCGCTCTCGCCGATGTCGCCAGCGAGCGATGCGAGGTCGCCGGTATTCCCCCCGATGATCGACGCCATGGGGTCATGACCGCCACCGCGGCGGACCACCGCCTTCTCGTGCAGCTCTGCGATCTCGGCGGCGAGTGCTTGGATGAGCATTGCATCAAGCCTGTCCTGCTCGGCAAGACGGTCGAGCAACGCCGTCTGGTCGAACCGGCGCATTTCCAAAAGCCAGTCGACGATTTCGCCCTCGCCTTCCAATGCCAGACGGCCGACGTGATCGCATGTGATGGGAACGAGTCGACGATAGAGTGCCGGCGCCGTTCGGATGCTGAGACGATACTCGCGTTCGAGGATGTGACGGCGTTTCTCGAGCGTCGAGAAGTCGAGGAAACTGTAGCGAACCGCGCGCTTGAGCTTGTACGCGCAATCACCGATCAAAAAGACGATCGCGGCATGGGTATCGATGCGCTCGACCGGCTTATCGAGGAGGCCAAACGCCCGCCCATCGCTCAGGAATGCGATGACCTCCCCTTGATCAAGCATCGGACTTTGGATCTATCTTGCCGCCTCGAGCCTAGTGTTTCGCATTTGAACCATTGGCTTTTGCAGCCTGCATCATCAGGCCGCTAGCTTTGGCCGCCTGGTCGCTATAGGCCTTGAACGTCTGCTGACCGAAGTTCGCCTGGGCACTCCAGGCTTCGTTCAGGTCATGACAATGGCTGACATCATCGATCACATGGGCATAGGCGTGAAAGCGTTCACCGACGAAGTCACACCAGGAAGCGCCAAGGGCCGTAGCTGTGGCCATGTAGGCTTGTGACCAGTCGGCAAAAGGCTGGGTCTCGATCGTTTGATGATTCTGTGTCGTCGATTTCTGTGTCATCGGCTTGTCCGTCCTTGCTTGAGGTCCGTGAGGTTCAGCGCTCAGCATCTTTGTCTCGAGCGAACAGCTCAGGCTCGTTTGTAGTCAATCTATGTTTCTCAGGAGTTTTGGCGGTCAGACCCATATGCTCAGCGACCTGCGCGAGAAAAGCATCGGCGAAGGCTTCGAGATCCTTCCAGTCGGTGAATTCGTGATCCTGGCTGGTGTCAGTCGAAGCACCCTTCGTGCTGGCGATCATTCTCAGAATCCAGCTCTTGAAAAAGTCGTACTGAGAATAGCGAATAGCGCCCGCGACCAGATGGGTGACGGTCGGTTTCCACTCGGCAGCTTCGAAGAAGCGGTCGGCGCAGGCGGCTGCATCCAGCCGGTCCTCCTTGTCGTCGCTCGCCATGGAGAGACTGACCGAGACAAACGCGCTCGGCTTGGCCTGCAAGACGTCCCGGCAATCGCGGACGAATTGGAAGAGGGCAGCCTGATGACGACCATTGTGCACGGAACCGGCGGCGATCACCGCGTCGACGTCATCGATGTTGAGATTTTTCGGCAGATCCGTGCTGTCGATCAAGGTCACGTTTTCGCCTCGATCGCGGATGTGGTCCGCTATGAAGGTTGCGATCTTTCGGGTTTGTCCCTCGGTGGTGCCGTAGACGATCAGGACGTTCATCGGATCCCCACGATGTCAGTGCGCGAGCAGAATTGGCAGCTCCGGGCGGTTGACGATGTGGTGTGTGACGCCGCCAAGAATGCGCTCACGCAGACGTGCATGGCCATAGCCACCCATCGCCAGGAGATCGGCGCCAATCGCCAACGCTTTCTGCATCAGGGCCTCGCCGACCGGCGAGCTGCCCGTTTCAAGCACATGGACATCGCTACCGATCCCATGCCAGGCGAGGTAGTCCCTGGCTTCGTCGATTGTATCCGCATCGCTTTTGGGGCTTGCGGCTGTGAGCAGATGGACCGCTACCGCGGATTCTAAAAATGGCATCGCGGCGGCGAGCGCACTCCTGGCTTCTGGTGAGCCGTTCCAGGCGACCGCAACATTATGGCCGATATGCTCTTTTGGTTCTGTCGACGCCAGTAGGATCGGCCGGCGGGCCTTCAAGAGCACCGCCTCGAAGGTTGGGCGGAGTGCAGGGGCCATTTCAGACCAGGCGCCGGCGAAAACCACGAGATCGCTGAACAGCGCTCTTTCCGGCACGACGTCTTCGCTCTGTCCGGTCGCCTCTCGCCAAGCCACCGATGGCTGGCCGGACGTCATCGCGCCGCTCTCGACTGTGGCGATGTCAGCAGCGTTCGACGCGTCATCGAAAACGGCTTTGGTTGTCTTTCTCTGCTCCTCGATCGCCTCGGCCGCACTCTCCATGAGCCGACGAATGGTATCAGCGGACACGCCTTCCCCAACCATCGGAATCGTATCCATAGGATCCGGCTGCACCAGAAGTGCGTCGACGTGGCCTTGAAAGCGATCGGCCAGGACGAACGCCGTATCAAGGGCACGTCGATCTTCAGGGCTGTGAAAGAGCGGTGTGAGCAACACCCGGATCGTCATGCCGGATCTCCCATTGTCGATCGTTTCGTTTCACCAATCAGCATGACATGTTGCGCTGAGCGGACATTGATGCGGATCAAGCAATGCTGCAGAGGAGGCACCGGTTTCCCTAACCCTTTCCGCCGAAGTCTTCGCAGCTATGGCCGAATTGCGACAAACCTTCTTCGAGATAATCGGCGAGAAGCGGTGTCCCCAGAAGGTATTCGGCGGTGTGCTGATCGCGAACGTCTTTGATGTCACCCATGACGTTCTGCCATTCGTCCACGGTGTAGTCGCCGCGTCCGATCCAGGTCAGCGCCAGCAGCTCACGAAGGACGTCATCGCTCCGCGCGCCGAGAAACGCCTTGAGTTCCTGATAAGTCGCGTCGTCGGCATAGTCTTCGAGGATGCGCTCCATATCGTCGCCGTCATCGGCGAGCCCTTCGGGCGCGACCTTGACGTTGACCTCCCTCGCCTTTGCGACAACGAAGCAGACCTTGTCCGGATTGATGGTGAGCGGCATGGAAAACCTCCGATCCTGAACCGGCAGATCAACATCCGCCTGCCTTGTCAGAAAGGATACGAAGGCCGACGACCTCTGCGTTGATGCTGATCAATCGATCCCAAAAGGGCAGCGTTCGCACCCTATGAAGAAGGGGAGACAATCATGCCTCCCCTCGTCGAGCAAACAGTCAAGCCCGCGGGCGCTGCCCGCTATT
Organism: Geminicoccaceae bacterium; assembly: GCA_965204405.1. Classification (GTDB taxonomy): domain Bacteria; phylum Pseudomonadota; class Alphaproteobacteria; order Geminicoccales; family Geminicoccaceae; genus JANQPX01. The sequence continues at coordinate 693,333 of CBDBEN010000002.1, read as the reverse complement.
TGCCAATAGCAATTTTCTTGACCTTGGCTTTGACCTCGGGCGGTTTCGGCAGGGAGATGGTTAGAACGCCATCCTTGAACGCCGCCTTGATCTTCGCTGGATCGGCATCGAACGGGAGCGTCATCGAGCGGCTGAAGCTGCCATAGCTGCGCTCGGTCAAATGGTAGTCCTTTTTCTTCTCCTCCTTTTCGTGCTTTTTCTCGCCCTTGATCGTCAGTAGATTGTCGGTGAGCGTGACGTCGATGTCCTTTTCGTCGACGCCGGGCAACTCCGCCTCGACGGTCACCTCCTTGTCGGTCTCGCTGACGTCGATCGTCGGCGTCGTGTCACCCCGGCCATTGGCGAACGGCCAGTGATAGTCACCGGCGAAGTCGTCGAACAATCGATCCATCCTGCGTTGTAGGGCACGGAACGGATCGCCGTCTGCGGGCGCCGGCGTCATCTCGGTCTTCCGCCGCTCGGAAGGAAAGAGCGACCACATCTTCGATCTCCTCGTGATAGTCGTTACCGCACGGGACCAATTCTCGCGCGGCTCATGGAGGTCTTTTAGGACGCGCCGGCGACCAGCGCTTTGATACGCATCAAGTGCCGCGGGCACTTCGATTACTTTTGAGATCGAGGCTGACATGGACGATGGTCGGATCGTCCGACACCGTCGATTGTACGAAGCCCAGTTTTGTGCAAAGCGACAGCATCGGTGTGTTTTTTCGCAGGACTTCGCCGTAGAGCTCGCCGATGCCGCGTTCTTTCGCATAGGCGATCAGCCGCTCCATCATAAGCCGCCCGAGGCCCTGGCCGGTCAGTTCACGGCCGACGATAATCGCATATTCGGCGCGTTCGTTATCGGGATCCGCCGCAAGGCGGGCGACACCGCCGATGGCAGCTTCGCCGGGCGGGCCCTCCTCGGCGAGCACCAGTGCCATCTCTCTGTTATAGTCGATCTGGGTGAAGCGCGCGGCCATGAAGTGGCTAAGCGTCTTCATGGGCGTGAAGAAGCGTAGCTGGATTTCCTCAGGCGTGAGCCTGGTGAAGCCGAGATGGAAGGCAGGCTCGTCTTCCGGACGAACAGGACGCAGCATGAAATTTCGGCCGTCCTTCAATGTGACCGGTTCTTCCAGCTCCTTGGGATAGGGTCGGATCGCGAGACGCTCCGGACCTGATCGTTCCGTCGGAGTCAGCTTCACCCGCACATCCAGTGCGATCACGCCGAAGTCGTCGGCGAGCAGCGGGTTGATGTCGAGCTCCTCGATCTCGGGGTGATCGATCACCTGCTGCGCCACCTTGATCAGCGTGGCCGCCACAGCATCGAGTGCCGCCGCCGGCCGATCGCGAAAACCCTTCAGGAGACGATGGATGCGCGTTCGGCTTATGACCTCATGGGCAAGACGCATGTTCAAGGGCGGCATGGCAAGCGCCTTGTCGTCCATCACCTCGACCGCCGTGCCGCCCTGGCCGAACAGGATCATCGGACCGAAGGTCGGATCGGTGATAGCGCCGACGATCAGTTCGTGCGCGCCGGGCCGCCGGATCATCGGCTGTACGCTGAAGCCGTCGATGTCGGCATCCGGCTTTGCCGAGCGCACCCGCTGCAGCATCGCATCCGCCGCCTCCTCGACATGCCGCGGTCCGAACAGATCCAGCGCCACGCCACCGACATCGCTCTTGTGCAGAATGTCATCCGACAGGATCTTGATCGCGACGCCGCCGCCAATCTCCACGGCAAGGGTCGCCGCCTCACGCGGTGTCCCGGCGACGAGCGTCTTTGCGGTCGGAATGTCATAGGCCGCCATCAGAGCTTTGGCGGATGGCTCGTTCAGCCAGACCTTGCCCTCATCCAGCGCCGTCTCGATCACGCCCCTCGCCGCTGCGAGGTCGGGAGAAAAATCTTCCGGCATCGAGGCCGGCGTTTCCATCAGGGTCTTCTGATTACGTCGATAACCGACCAGCTGCATGAAGGCGTTGACGGCATCTTCCGGCGTCTCGAAGGTGGGGACTTCGTGATCGGCGAAGGCCTGCCTCGCCGGCAGTGCTGCCCCGTCTCCGAGCCAACTGGTGAGGACGGGCAGCTTATGCTGGCCGATCGCAGTAATAACCGCTTCACCGGCCTGCTTCGGCGACGTCACCGCAGTCGGGCAGTTGATCACCAGTACGGCGTCCACTGCAGAATCATCCATCACCGCTTCAAGTGCATGGCCATAGCGCTCGGGTGGAGCGTCGCCGATGATGTCGACCGGGTTGGTCTTCGACCAGGTCGGCGGCAAATGCTGATCGAGCGCCGCAATCGTTTTCGGGTCGAGCTTCGCCAGCTCCCCGCCATGGTCGATAAGCGCGTCGGTCGCCATCACGCCGACGCCGCCGCCATTGGTGACAATGGCGATGTTATCGCCCGTGGGTGGCTTGACCATCGACAGCGTCTGCACCGCGTCGAACAGCTCCTCCAGGTGGATGACCCGAAGCATGCCTGCCCGCCTAAACGCGGTGTCGTAGACATCGTCCGCACCGGCAAGCGCCCCTGTGTGCGACGCCGCAGCCCGCGCGCCCTCGGGATGGCGTCCGGCTTTAACCACCACCACCGGCTTCATGCGCGCCGCAGCCCTGCCCGCGGACATGAACTTTCGCGCATCGGTGATCGCCTCGATGTAAAGGAGAATGGCGCTGGTGCCGGGGTCGTTGGCGAGATAGTCGAGCATGTCGCCGAAATCGACATCACTCATATCGCCAAGCGCCACGAGGTGAGAAAAGCCGATCCCGCGGCTGGTCGCCCAATCGAGCACGGAGGTTACTACGGCGCCCGACTGCGCGACGAAAGCGAGCTTGCCAGGCCTTGGCGATAGATGGGCGAAGCTCGCATTCAAGCCAATGCCGGGCACCAGCGTGCCGAGACAATTCGGGCCGATCACGCGAAGAAGATGCGGCTTCGCGGCGTCGAGCATGGCCTGCTTCAGGCTCTTGCCATCGTCACCGGTTTCACCGAGCCCCGCCGTGATCACCACGGCGGCTTTGGTACCCTTTGCGCCGAGTTCACCGATGATCCCTGGAACAGTCGCAGGCGGCGTGGCGATCACCGCAAGATCCGGGACGAGTGGCAGACTATCGACGGACTGATGCGTCAGGACACCTTGGATTGAGCGATGCTTCGGATTGACTGGCATCACCGGACCATCGAAACCACCGCCGAACAGGTTTTTCGCCAGCACAGCGCCGACCGAGCCTTGCTGCTTGCTTGCCCCGACCAGGGTTATCGAGCCAGGTTTGAACAGTTTGTCCAGATTGCGAATCGTCATTACTTCTTCCCAACTTGCCGGCTCGATCAGGAATGACGTAGGGCTGTGTGCCACGATCGCCATTGAGCGAGATCAAATGCCCGTGTTTCGATTGATGAAAGTTGATCGACGTCAAATCCAAGCCCTGTCGGATCGTGCGACAAATCCGCGTTTCTTAGATGTAGGAGATCGACCTTGCGAGCCTTCGCCCTGCCCTACCCCTTTCTTGTCAGCGCACTTGCCGCCGGCGTGATCAGCGCTTCGTCCGCCATCACGATCGCCGGGGAAGTCGAGTCCGAGCCGGCCCCTGTGGTCGAACCGATCAACATCGTCCTGCCTCTGGTCGACGCCGAGGACGGCCGCCGGCTGTTCGTCACCAAAGGCTGCGTGCTATGCCATGCGGTCAATGGCGCCGGCGGGATTGCGGCGCCGGCGCTGGATGCCGATGGCGGCGGTGAGCAGCTCGATCTCATGCACTTCGTCGTGCGCATGTGGAACGGCGCCCAAGCCATGATCGAGCTACAGGCGCTCGAGCTCGGTTATCAGATCGATTTGACCGGCGAGGAGATCGGCCATCTCGCGGCCTTTGCGGCCAGCCCCGAAGCGCAACGCGGTTTCTCGATGCAGGAAATTCCGGACGCGATGCAAAGCTGGATCATCGACAAACCTTATTGGATGGGCGACGGCTGGCCTGAGAGCTTCGAACAGGAATATCACGAAAACGGCCTCCCACTCGATTACAATTGAGATGCCTATGATGAAACCAACACACGCCGCATCGGTAGCAATTATCGCCGCCGTCATGGCCACCGCCGCATCTGCCGCCGACGTCCAGCATGGCGAGAGGCTTGCTGAACAATGGTGCGGCCACTGCCACGTTATCGGCACGGAACAATCAACGGGCGGTGATGCCGCACCACCCTTCGCCGCGATCGCAGAAACAGCGGCGGAACGCACGGATGAACTCAGCGCCTGGCTCGCCGATCCGCATCCGCCCATGCCGACGCTCAATCTCACCCGCTACGAGATCGATGATTTGCTCGCTTACATCGAAAACCTGAAAACCGAGTAGACATGTCGACCCCCGCGGCGGGCCGCCGCCCGCCGCTACTTGACGGTGATGCAGGTGCATTCGGCGAGGTGGCCGACCTTGTGCGACACACTACCGAGGAAGAGGCCCTTGATGTCGCTTAGACCGCGACTGCCGATGACGATCGCATCGACCATGCGATCCTTGGCGAGGCCGGTGATCGTCTCGGCCGGATCGCCGTCGGCAAGTAGAGTTTGAACCGAGTCGATCTTCCGGTCGCTCAGCTTCCTATTGGCCGAGGCCAGCAGATGCTTGCCCATGGTCTCGCGAAAATGGTGGGTGAGGTCCGAGTAGTGCAGCAGCAGCTCGTGACCGCCGCCTTCGAGTTCGGCGCCGCCGATCTTGGGACGCATGGTCGTCCAGGATGCGAGCTCGTCGGCATATTCAGCCGCCGCAAGCTCGCGCTCGGCAACGCTCAACGGCGCCGTTGTCATGACGTGGGTGAGCAGAAGTTCGGCACCATAAGCCTCGGCCAGATCGGCGGCGAACTCCAAAGCTTTGTCACTATGCGCTGACCCATCGAGGGCGACCAGAAGGCGTTCCATCACACCGGCTTCCCATCATGTCAATTCGGGATGATTGACCCGTTGGCTCTTCAGCCGAAGATGCGCCGGACAGGGCGTTCTTGACCTTGACCTGGGTCAATCCGAACCTGGAAGCTTCGGCCCTGACGAGGTCATGGACAACGACCCGCGATCCGGTCGGCTTTCATCCGTGGCCAGTGAGGCTTTGCCGACGACGACGTCACCCTGATAGCTGTCGTCACGGGCGCGTTCGATCGTGTCGTTCACAGCCGATGAGGGCACGCCGAGCGTGCGCATCACCAGGCCACCAAGCTGCAGGCTGGCCTCCAATGTCTCAGGAACCACGTCGTCCACGCCCATGGCGGCAAGCGCTCTCGCGTGTTTGGCATCGCGGGCGCGAGCGAGAAGCTTGATGCCTGACCATTGTCTGCGGATCGCTTCGAGCGCTCTCGTGGTGGCCTTGGCATCGCCCAGCACGACCAGCACCAGGGCCGCGCGCTCGGCGCCGAGCCTTTCCAGAAGATCGTGATCGGTGGCGTTGCCGTAGACGACCGGCATGCCGCGTTTCCGGCCGCGCGTCACCTGCCTCATATCGCGATCGACGGCAACATAGTCGATGTTTCGGGACGCGAGAAGCTGGGCGACCGCAAGCCCGACCCGGCCGAAGCCGGCGATGATCACGTGACCGCTGAGCTCACCGACGTCGACCTCGGCTTCGTCGGCGTCACGACGATCCTGCAGATGCCTGCCGATGCTCCCGGCGGCAAGGGCGAGGAGCGGTGTCAGCACCATCGAGACGCCGGCGACGATCACCATGAACTGCGCGACATCGTTAGGGATTAGGTCGTATTGCAGCGTGGCAACGCCGATCACCACGAAGGCGAACTCACCCGCTTCCGCGAGCAGCAGGCTCGCCCGGACCGCGACCTCGCGCGGCAGGCCGAAGGCGAGGCTAAGGACGAAGATAATCATCGCCTTTAGGCCGAGCAGCCCAATCACCGACAGCGCCGTCAACCCGGCTCGATCCGCAACCGCAGCGAGATCGATTGACATGCCGACGGTCATGAAGAACAGGCCGAGAAGCAGCCCCTTGAACGGCTCGATGTCGCTCTCGATCTGATGGCGAAATTCGGTCTTGGACAAAAGGAGCCCGGCGAGAAACGCGCCGAGCGCCATGGAAAGACCGGCCATGCCAGTCGCGAGCGAGGTCGCGAGGATCGTCAACAGCGCCATCGCAACAAACACTTCGGGTGTCCGGCTTGCCGTCACCAGATGAAACAGGCGCGGCAGGAGGAAATGACCGATCAGGACGATCACGCCCGTCGCGACGAGCGCTTTCACCAGAACCGAAAGCGCCTCCGGACCGATCGCGGCGCCATTCCCCTGACTGCCGAACACGGTCACCAGCATCAGGATCGGCACAACGGCGAGATCCTGAAACAGTAGGACCGCGAAGGAGGCGCGCCCATGGCGGGTCACCAGTTGGCCGCTCTCACTCAGGAGCTGGATGACCATGGCGGTCGACGACAGCGCCAGGCAAAGCCCGAGGATCACCGACACCTGAACGCTGTTGCCCCAATAGAATGCGACCGCGCCGATCGCCGCAGCGGTCACGACGACCTGGGCGGTGCCGAGACCGAAGATCATAGGCGCAAAGGTTTTCAGTCGCTCGAACGAAAGCTCCAGCCCGACTGCGAACAAAAGAAACACCACGCCAAGTTCGGCGAAGGCGCGGACCTCCTCGACGTTCTCGACCAGCCCGAGCCCGGAAGGTCCAGCGGCGATACCGACCGCGAGATAACCCAGGATCGGGCTCAGACGAAGGGCCTTCGCCAGCGGCACGACCACGACCGTTGCCACCAGAAAGACGATCACTTCGCTCAAGAAAGGGACGTGGACCAAGGCGGTTTCTCGCAGCGCTGCTTCGGACGTCGTGGGCTGACTAGGACGGAGGAAGGCTCATGCCGTAGCCGTGTCCGCGTTGATTTGGCGCAAACGCCAGCATGAAATCTGATGATAGCATCCAGATGACATCGGCGTTAACTCGTTGGCATCACTAAGGGCATTCCGCGACATGAGCAACGGTCTGGACATTCATTCGCAGGAGGCCGGCGTAGCGGACATGCCAGCGCGCCATTCGTCATCATCGCCGGCGTTAAGGCGACGCTTGTCCCTGCCGCTGCTCAGCCTCTACGGCATCGGAGTCACGATCGGTGCCGGGATCTACGTCCTGGTCGGCAAAGTCGCAATCGGCACGGGTGTGCATGCGCCGCTGTCTTTCCTGGTCGCCGCCATCCTCGCCGCCTTTACCGCGTTTTCCTATGCCGAATTGGGAGGAAGAGTGCCGAAGAGCGCTGGCGAGGCGATGTTCGTCCACGCTGCATTCGGCAAACCGGTCCTGGCGACCGCCATCGGCTTTCTGGTAATGATCACCGGCATCATCTCGAGTGGTGCGATCGTCATCGGATTCGTCGGCTATCTTCACGAGGTCGTGGCCGTGCCGTCGACGCTCGCCACTGTCGGCGTGGTTACACTGCTCGCTTTGATCGTCGCTTGGGGCATCGGCGAGTCGGTGATGCTCGCCGCCATCCTCACGGTCGCCGAGATCGTCGGCCTGCTCCTGATCATCGGCGCTGGCCTGCTGAAGGGGCCGGACGTCGTTGCCGTGCTTCCCGAAGTCGTATCGCCAAGTGCTTGGAGCGAAGGCGCAGCGATCCTGTCGGGGGCCGTGCTCGCCTTCTTCGCCTTCGTCGGCTTCGAGGACATCGTGAACGTCGCCGAAGAGGCGAAGGATCCGGTGCGCACCGTGCCGCGCGCGACCATCATCACCCTGGTGGTCTCGAGCGGCCTCTACTTCCTGGTGGCGGTGATCGCCGTCGCCCTCGTGCCGCTTGATCAACTGGGCGGCAGTGACGCGCCGCTGGCCCTCGTCTTCGAGACAGCGACCGGCAGGTCCGCCGCCATTATCAGCCTGATCGCCGTCTTCGCCGTCTTGAACGGCGTCATGATCCAGCTCATCATGTCATCGCGCATCCTCTACGGCATCGCGCGCAAAGGCTGGATACCTCGGTTCCTTGCCAATGTGCATCCGATCACGCGCACGCCGATCATCGCCACATTCGCCGTCGCCGCCGTGGTGATCCTGCTCGCCCTCACCTTACCGATCGTCCGCCTAGCCGAGATGACCAGCTATCTGGTGCTCACCGTGTTCACCGTGGTCAACGTCGCCCTGATCCGCATCAAGCTGCGCGATCCGGCGCCGACGTCCGATCATTTCACGGTCGGTCTTTGGGTGCCGGTGACGGGAGCCATCGCCAGCCTCGGTATTCTGATCTTCGACCTTCTGTGGGGATGATCTATGGGCGCGCTGCCGTACCCGATCAGATGTGCTCCTCGATCTGCACGCCGTCGCTCACCTGGTCGCTCGAGTGATGCACCACATTCATGCCAGTGTCGACGTCTCTCGTGATCTCAGCGTCAAGGCCGTTACGATGGCCGATCTCGACGTGCGGAGACGTACCCGGCCATCCTCCAGGGCGAAGACCGCCCAGCGTTCGCCGTCACGGAAGAGGGCTGTCAGTGGCGCCTCAGGGCGTGCTCGGCGATCGCACTTTCGCTTCGAAGGCGTTTGGCCCGCTCAATTTCACTTTTTGGCAAGTTCGAGCTCGGCTTCGGCCTGCGCGCGACCGGCCAGCGGTGCCGACAGGACATAGACGTCGGGCACCCGGGTTTCGCCCTCCTCATCCAAGGTCACCATCATCGGGCCGCGCTCTAGCCTGACGATGTCGACCAGTATCGGCGGCGAAGCTCCTTGGCGTCGGGCCCATTCTCTCCCTCGTTATGAGACCGATCCATCCAGCGGGTTGCCGCCGCCGGACGGACCGAGCAGCACGACCAATTCTGGGGGCAACAGCGCCAGATCGATCCCACGGAGCGTCACCACCTCAACCTCGCCAGCCTGGTAGATCTTCGGCACGAGACGTCCGCGGATCGACGGCAATCATTGTTTCCTTGGTTGTTATGAGGGTAAGGACAAGAATGGCGGCCTGTTTTGATTGATCCAATCATAGAGAGCGGCGAACACGGTGACATGCTCTGATTTAGGTCAGCGGAGATTGCTCCGTCGATCCGAATCACGAACCCACGTTCGTCTTCAAGCTATTGTCCCGTCGGTGGGAAGCTCGTCGCCAACATGATGACTGTGCCCACGATGAGAGGCACAATCAAAGGCAACATCAGCACCAGCCTGGATCGACGGTCACTCAATGTGATCGCGATGACCATCTTCGAAAACGTGTTGCTGAGAACAAGCAAGGTGATAGCCGTCGCTGCGACGGTCGCTGCAAGATCGGTCGGTGCGGCTTTGGCAAAGGAGAGCGTTGCCGCATCGACGTCGGCGAGCCCCGATGCCAACGCTAGCCCGTAGACACCAGCTGTCCCAAGATACAATTGGGCGACCTTCGTCGCGATGAGAATGGCACCCAAGAGCGCGCCGAATTTCAACGCGGTTCCAAGCTCGAGTGGATTGATGGCGGTCGGCTGTTCGACAGCCTCAGGCCTCGTCCCCCAAGGCCAAAGCAGCAGCGCAGTGGCGCCGCAACCGAGGACGGCAGCCCCCAGTGTCGGCCAAAGTGGGATCAACAGCGATGGTTCGATGACCGCGACCACGCCGAACACCCGGAGGAACATGGTCAAGGTCGCCAGCCCGATGCCCGTGGCCAGGAGACGTCGCTGAGCGGGCATGCGCTTGGCTCGGCCGGCAAGATCCATCGTGACAGCGGTCGACGACACCAGGCCTCCGGCAAGTGCGGTCACGAGAATACCCTTTCTTTCGCCAATCAACTTTATCGCGATGTAGCCGATAAAGGATACGCCGGCGATCAGGATAACCATGAGCCAGAGCTCATAGGGATTGATCGCACCCCATGGTCCCATGTCCCGGTTCGGCAAGACTGGCAGCAGCACGAGACTCATGACCAGCAGCTTGAGGGCGGCAAGGATCTCATCCTCGGTGAAGGCGGCGATCCACCGATGAAGTGGCTGCTTCAGACTGAGCAGGATGGTAACCGCCACGGCGGAGGCGGCCGCAATCACCATGTCGCCAATGACGGCAAACAAACCGAGCGCGAAGGTCGCATAAGCGGCAATCAACGTGGTCATGCCGTAGTCCTGCCGCTCGCCTCCCGCCCGAATGCGAAAGAAAGCGGCAGCACCGGCGAAGGCTGCGAACACGATGCCGAGCATGAGGGAGAGTCCGAGCGAGACACTATCGCCGTCCGACGTCTCGCCCGTGAACTCGACGGCAACGGCGCCCCAGAGCCCACCGAGCAAGCTCATGAGGCCAAAGGTGCGTACGCCGGCGACCCGACTTCCCTCCTCACCCGCGCGACCGTGCCAGCTGCGCTCGGTTCCGATCAGGAGGCCAAGTGCCAATGCCAGAGCAAGCCGTCGAAAGAGGTCAAACTGATCCATGGATCGCCTGCTTGACTGGAGCGGTCTCCTGCAAGCGAACTTGGTTCGCCAGTAGCTGGTCGGCATTGATCGGGATCAACGACGTAAGGTGTCGACAGCGCTTCGATAGCTTGAAGAACCGCTGGCTTCGACGAGCCGAGCGACCTCAAACCACACGGCCCCGCCATGCTCACCATCCGCGACTGCATCGATATGTGCCAGCTGACCGAGGATGAAATCGCCGCGGTCGCCGAGCATGAGCATGAGCATGTCCCTGACATCATCGCGCTTGAGATGGGGAATTATCTCTGTGTCACGGCTGAAGGCGAACGCCGCATCTCGCGCATGATCGTCGAGGACATCGAGGCGGCGAGAGCCCATGGCAATCTTGCCCATGCTGCCAAGCTCAGGCGCGTGCTGCAGCACTTTCTCGAACGTCATGCCGGAGTCGCCTTGACCGAAGAGCAGAAGGGCATCGTGGGTTTTTCCGACGATCTGTCCTTTCTCGCCGGCCAAAGCATGCTCCTGACCGACCTCTATCAGCTCAACATGCTGCAAGCCTATCGCGACGCCGACATGGACCGAACGGCCGTGTTCGAGTTTTTCGTGAGACGGCTGCCGGAGCGACGCGGCTTTCTCCTCGCCGCTGGTTTGGCACCGGTTATCACTTTCCTGGAACAAGCGCGATTTTCCGATGACGATCTCGTCTGGCTGGATCAAAGCGGCCGCTTTGATCCTGACTTCATTGACCACCTCGCCGACTGGCAGTTTACCGGCGATGTCGATGCCATGGATGAAGGTCGGGTGTTCTTTGCGAACGAGCCGGTCCTTCGCGTGACGGCGCCGCTTTCTCAAGCCCAGCTCATCGAAACCAGGCTGATCAACCTGTTGCATCTTCAGATCGTCATCGCCTCCAAAGCCGCGCGCTTCGTTCTCGCCGCCCCCGGCAAGACCCTGATCGACTTCGGCCTGCGCCGGGCGCATGGCGCCGAAGCTGGCCTTTTGGCGGCGCGCTCGGCTTATCTCGCGGGATTCGCGGGCTCGGCGACAATGCTGGCCGAGAAGCATTTCGGCGTGCCGGCCTACGGCACGATGGCCCATTCCTTTATCCAGGCGCATGCTTCGGAAGAAGAGGCATTTCGTCGATTCGGCCGCTCAAGGCCGGAGCATGCGATCTATCTCATCGACACCTATGATACCGAACGTGGTGCTGGAAAAGTCGTCGAGCTTGCGAAGAGTGGGCTGCCGGTACGCGGCGTGCGGTTGGACAGTGGCGACCTCGCCGTCCATGCGCGAGCCGTCCGCAAGATCCTCGATGCTGGAGGGCTCGACGATGTTCGAATTTTCGCTTCTGGCGGTTTGAACGAAGATCAGCTTCACCGTTACACGAGCGATCACGTCCCGATCAACGGTTATGGCATCGGCACGAACCTCACGACATCCGAGGACGCGCCGGCCTTGGATTGCGCTTACAAGCTCCAGGAATATGACAACACGCCGAAACGCAAACGCTCCGAGGGCAAAGCGACGTGGCCCGGACGAAAGCAGGTCTATCGCCAGCACAGCCGAGGGGACGTCATCGTGAAGGATGTCTTGACACTCGAGGATGTCCCAAAGACCGGTGAGCCGATGCTCCGGCCGATTCTGCGCGCGGGTCAGAGGCTGGAGTCTCTGCCGACGCTACAGCAGGCAAGGCATCGTGCTGCCTACGATCTTTCCAGATTGCCGCCTCATCTTCGTAGCCTGGAAACCGAACCAACTTGCCCCGTCCACATCGCGCCCGAGCTGAAGGCACTTGCCGCCAAGCTAGATCGTGAATCCGGGTGAGGCGTCTTTGAGCAAGAGAGGATTGGAGATGCCGAAGAAACGTCAGACCACCTGGATTCTCATCGCCGATGCCAGCATTGCGCATATCGTCGACAGCACGGGAAGAGGAAGCGACCTCGCGATGGTAGACGATATCCAGCTTGACGGCACGACGTTACCCGGTCGTGAGCTCGCCGCCGATCGCCCCGGACGCTCGTTCGATCGGGCGGGCGAAGGTCGCCACGGCATGGAGCCGCGGACGGATCCGCGCGAGGTCGAGCAAGAGCGTTTTGCAAGGGAAGTCGTCGGCGCTCTCGAAGAGGCGGATCGGAGGCAACGTTTCGATCGCCTGATCCTCGTCGCTCCGCCAACATTCATGGGGCTGTTGCGGGGCATCATGCCTTCGAGGCTTGCCAATAAAGTCGGCGGTGAACTCACCAAGGATCTCACAAAGATCGCCATCCACGATCTGCCGGACCATCTGGAGTCCCTTCTCAACCCTTAGCGAGCGTTGGAGGCTCTCTTCCAGATCGAGCACGGCGAGCGTCGTTTCGATCACGCGATCGGGTGTCAGGCTGATCGAATCGATGCCGGCCCGCACCAGGAAGTCGGCGATTTCGGGATAGTCCGAAGGTGCCTGCCCACAAATCCCCACATGGCGGCCATTTCGCTTGGCGCCCTCGACGGCGAGCTTCAGCGCGGCCAGAACGCCCGGATCACGTTCGTCGAACTCGAAGGCGACCATCTCGGAGTCGCGATCGACGCCCAGGACAAGCTGGGTGAGATCGTTGGAGCCGATGGAGAAACCGTCGAACAGCTCGGCGAATTGATCGATGATGAGAATGTTGTTGGGAATCTCACACATGACATAGACCTCAAGCCCGTCTTTGCCGCGCTCGAGCCCCATTTCCGCCATGATTGCCAGAACCTTTTCGGCCTCGTCGATACGCCGGCAAAACGGAATCATGAGTTTCAGGTTGGTAAGGCCCATGGTCTCGCGGACCCGCCGCATCGCCCGGCATTCGAGTTCGAAAGCGGGCCGATAGGCCGGATGGGCGTAGCGGGTAGCGCCGCGAAAGCCGATCATCGGGTTGGCCTCATCCTGCTCGAACCAGCGCCCGCCGAGCAGCGCTGCATATTCGTTGGTCTTGAAGTCGGACATGCGCACGATGACCGGCTTCGGGTAGAAGGCGGCAGCAATGGTGCCTACCCCTTCTGACAGCGTCTCGACGAAATAATCACTCGGCGTGTCGTGGTGAGCGACCAGCCCCTCGATCTCTGTGCGCACGTTCTCGTCGTCGACCCGCTCAAGTTCGAGCAGGGCCATCGGATGCACTTTGATCGCCTCGGTGATGATGAATTCCATGCGCGCGAGACCGACGCCGTCATTGGGCAGCAGGCTTGTCTGAAAGGCGAGGTCGGGATTGCCGAGATTGATCATCATATGCGTCGCCGGCCGCTCAATGCCGCTGAGATCGGTGGTCTCGCGCTTGAACGGCAAGGTACCGGCATAGACACGGCCGGTGTCCCCTTCGGCGCAGCTCACCGTCACGTTCTGTCCGTCATTCAGGTGCTCGGTCGCATGCTCGGCCCCGACCACGGCCGGAATGCCGAGTTCGCGCGCGACGATTGCGGCGTGACAGGTGCGCCCGCCGCGGTTGGTGACGATCGCCGCCGCCGTTTGCATCACAGGTTCCCAATCCGGCGTCGTGATGTCGGCAACCAGCACCTCGCCAGGCTTGAAGCTGCTGAGCTTGTTGGCCTCCTTGATGATGCGGACCTGACCACTGCCGATCCTGGCGCCGACCGCACGCCCCTTTGCCAGGACATCACCCTTCGTCTCAAGCGCATAGGTCTCGAGAACCCATGCCGAACGCTGCGAGATCACGGTCTCCGGGCGCGCCTGCACGATATAGAGCTCACCGTCGATGCCGTCCTTGGCCCATTCGATGTCCATGGGACGGAAGGCACCGGCCTTGGTGCTGTAGTGGTCCTCGATCTTGATCGCCTGGCCAGCCAGCGTCAGCATGTCGTCGTCCGTCATGCAGTAGCGTCGCCGATCGGCCTTCGGCGTCGGGATGTTGCTCACCGGCTCGCGGGTGCGGCCGCTGGCGTAGATCATCTTGACCTGCTTGTCGCCGAGATGACGGCGCAGCACAGCCCGATGGCCCTCTCGATAGGTCGGCTTGTGCACGTGGAACTCGTCCGGATCGACCGTGCCCTTGACGACGTTCTCGCCAAGGCCGTAAGCGCCGGTGATGAAGACCGCATCACGAAAGCCGGTCTCGGTGTCGATCGAAAACATGACACCGCTCGAGGCCAGATCGGCACGCACCATCTTCATCACACCAGCCGACAGCGCGACCTTGAAGTGATCGAAGCCCTGATCGACGCGGTAGGAGATGGCGCGATCGGTGAACAGCGACGCGTTGCAGCGCCGGATCGCATCGATCAGCATCGCTTCGCCCTGCACGTTCAGGAACGTGTCGCGCTGACCGGCGAAACTGGCGCTCGGCAGATCCTCCGCCGTTGCCGAACTGCGCACCGCGACGCTGAGATCATCGCCATACTCCTCTCGAAGCTCACGATAGGCTTGCGAGATGTCGTCGACGGCGGCATCCGGCAGACCGGCCGCATAATCCAGGTCGCGAGCGCGGGCGCCGCATTTCTGCAGACGCCCGACATCGCTTTTGTCCAATCCATCCAGAAGATCGTGCAACTCGTCCCAGATATTGGCTGCGGTTAGGGCGTCGCGAAAGGCGCCTGATGTGACCGCGAAGCCGTTCGGCACCTTGATGTCGAGGGCGGTCAGCTCGCTGTACATCTCCCCGAGCGACGCGTTCTTGCCGCCCACGAGTGGTACGTCGTTAAGCCTGAGGCCCTCGAACCACCGAATGTAGCTGTGAATGTAGCTGTCCGCCTTATCTGCCTCGCCGCGATGCTGCGTGTATGTCCGTACGCCTGAAAGAGTGCCGTCACAGTAGAGCAGACATCGGTGCCGCTGGGCTTGAGGGAGATCAAACGATCGACTTCAAGAGAACGCCGACGGCATAGGCAACGCCTGCGGCGGCGAGGCCGATGAAGAGGGTTTCCGTACCCGACCACCACCAGCTTGCCGTCGACCAGCGGCTTTTCAGCGAGCCGATCACGAAGAACGCCATGGCGGTCATGGCGACCGAAAGCGTGACGTCGACAGCGAGGCCGGCGACGAAGGGCAAGAGCGGCACGAGGCCGCAAAGGAGGAAGGCAGCGAAGGTAGCAAACCCGGCCATCATCGGGGAGCGCGTCACCGGAGACACACCATGCTCTTCGGCCATCATCATGTCGACCCAGCGCGTGGTCGAACTGGTGATCACATCCACCGCTCGCTCGAGATCGGCGCCCTTAAATCCCTTCGCCTGAAAGAGCTGCCTGATCTCCTCACGCTCTCCCTCCGGCGCGAGGCGGATATGGCGTTCCTCCATGCGCCGGAGACGCTCATGATCGTCATGTTCCGCCTTGGTCGCTGAGTAGTTGCCGGCTGCCATCGAGAAACCGTCGGCCAGGAGATTGGCGATACCGAGGATCAGGACGACACGCGCCGGGAGATCAGCGCCAACCACGCCGGCGACGATGGCGAAGGTCGTGACCGCGCCATCGATACCACCATAGACCCAGTCACGCAGATAGCTGGCCTTCGGGCCATCGGCCAGACGTGCGGCGATTTCGGCGGAGGAATGCCCATGTTCGATGGGACGTTCGACCGGCATGGTGATGTCTCCCTCGCTGCCGAAATGGGGCACTGCCGCCGATAGAAGCGACGGGTGCACCATCTACCCTTGAGCTGGATCAAATGACTGGAGCGAGCATCGTCTAAATGTTGCAGCGCTGGACTCAACACCAACGAAGATCTTCATGAAGAGTTGATGCCCAAACGGTTGCACCCTAAGCATGAACTGTCTGGGATGCTTCAAGGCTGATCAAGAGAATGGTGCCCAAAGGTAGTCAACTCAGTAACTGCACACGGCCGGAGAGGGCGCCATGAGCGATGATCTCTATGCCACGCTAGGCGTCGCCCGTGACGCCGACCAGGACGAGATCAAGCGCAGCTACCGTAAACTTGCCAAAGAGCTGCATCCCGATCTGAATCCTGACAAGCCGGACGTCGCCGCACGCTTCAGTGAAGTGACTGCAGCCTACGACATCCTGTCCGATCCGGAAAAGCGCGGACAATATGACCGCGGCGAGATCGATACCAAAGGTCATGAGCGGTCGCAGCAGGGGTTCTACCGAGACTTTGCCGACGCGCCGGATGGGGCCAAATATCATCGCCAGGAAGGCTTCCCAGACGACGAAGCGCTGCACGACTTCTTTGCCGACCTGTTCGAGGGGCGAGGCAATGGGCGCCGCACCTTTCGCATGCGCACCCGCGGCACCGACGTCGCCTACAATCTGACGATCGACTTTCTTGAAGCCGCCAAAGGAACCAAGAAACGTGTGGTCATGGCCGAAGGGCGCAATCTCGACATCACCATTCCTGCCGGCGCGCATGATCGTCAGACGCTTCGGCTGAAGGGTCAAGGCCAGCCCGGTTTCGAGGGTGGCGAACCGGGTGATGCCTTCGTCGAGTTGCATATCAGGCCGCACAACATCTTCGAGCGCAAAGACAATGACGTGCATCTGTTCCTGCCGGTGAGCCCAGCAGAAGCGATGCTCGGTGGCAAGGTATCTGTACCGACGATCGATGGTTCCGTGACCATGACTGTGCCCAAAGGCTCGAATGCCGGATCAACGCTTCGCCTGCGCGCCAAAGGGATCGTCGACCAGCGCAGCGGCCAACGCGGCGATCAATATGTGCATCTAAGGATTGTATTACCCAAAGATCCTGACCCGGCATTGGAAGAGATCCTTCAGCACTGGCAGACGGATCACCCCTACAATCCGAGAGACGGTTGGGGAGGCAGTCGATGAAGACGCTCACTGAAGTCGCCGTCGCCATCGGCAGGGTCGAGCGGACCGAGCTCCTGCGCTGGGTCGAGCTCGGCTGGGTCGCGCCAAATCGGTCATCCAAGGCGGCGGCCGAGTTACTGTTCTCCGATGTCGACGAGGCACGCATCCGCATGATCTGCGATCTGCGCAAGGACATGGTGGTCGAGGAAGAGACCATGCCGCTGGTGCTGTCGCTTCTCGATCAGATGTACGCCCTTCGCCATCAAATGAGTGCTTTGACCTCAGCCATCCAGCAGCAGCCGGGCGATGTTCGTAAGGCGATCCTCGAATGCGTGAAGGCAAGGTCGTCGCGAGACCAGGATCACAGCTAACCTTCATTGTCGACTCGCTTACCCATCTGCCTACGATGATCGCGGCGTCGCCTCTGCAGGCGTGGTCGCGATTCACGGGCACTGCCGTCGGCGGCGCAGTTTGAGCTCGTTGCTCGCAGGTTGGCTCGATCACAACACATGCGGGCCATCTCCAAAAAAGAATTGGCGTATGGAGGCTTACCGCTTTGGGCAAACGCGCCGATGCGGGAAAATGGGAGACTGCCATCTGCATTCTTAAGGCTCATGCGGCCTCCGACGTTCATCTTCGCGATTCCGCCGATTCCAACGTCCAGGCACTTCGGAGGCTGAAGGTGATCACCCTTCGATCGAAGACAGCGTAGGGTTAGGATCGCGGCCGCTGTAACCCGTCCACGTCGAGCCCGACATTAGGCGGCAGGCCTGGTAGCCGCCAGCAAGCAAAGCGAATCGGGACAATCCACATCGAGCAAAACGCCTTTGGAGTCGATTGTCGGATTCCTCGAAGGGAGCGTGTCGATCAGCTCCTGATCTCGATCAAAGCAATTCCTGCCTTACTCAATCAATATCTTGATTGTCCGTCGTCGGTTCGGCGGGACGACGTTCGTTGGAGGAGATGCGATCATTGGATCGAGCCACGACATCGGGATGATCAAGCTGATCCTGGCCAGCACCGTCTTTGTCGGCCTGATCCTCGCGATGCTGGTCTACGCCGACGCGCAGGAACAAGTGATGGCGTTGCTGGCATGGATCGACGATCAGGGCCTCTACGGGCCGCTACTATTCACTCTCGTCATGGCCTTGATCGTCATCTTGCTGGTGCCAGGCGTCATGTTCACGACAGGTGCCGGCTTTGCTTTCGGCGTGATCGAAGGCTCGGCGGTTGTCGTTCTCGGCACGACGATTGGTGCGACAGGAGCCTTCCTTCTGGCACGATATGGCCTGGGAGAGCGCGCTGAGGCATGGGTCCAGCATCACACTCGACTGAAAGCGATGAGCAATCGCTTCGCGTCAGACGGCTGGAAAATCGTCCTCCTGACCAGACTTGTGCCCTTCTTCCCTTTCAAGCTGTCAAACTACGTCTTCGGCATGACTCGGATATCGCTTCGTGGTTTCGTCGGCGGCACACTGATCGGTGAAATTCCGCTCTCGGTCCACAATGTCTATCTCGGATCGCTCGCCGCCGACCTTGCGACTCTCGACCAGCGGCCCGTCGAAAGGACGGTATGGGAATGGGCGTTCTACGGCGCAGGTCTCGTGTTTGCCGTGCTGAGCGTCGTCTATCTCAGCGTCTGGGCCCAACGCGCGCTGGCCGCTTATGAGAACGAAACCCTGAAGAAGGATGGCGGCGATGCCCTGGCTTAAATGGCTCCCTTGGCGATTTGTCATACGCCGTGTTGCCCGCGCGCATGGATTTCTCGATCCCATCGCTGTGATGGCGCGCGTTCAGCGGCTTGCCCAGCCATCGGAAGTCGAACAGCCGATCGAACTGCTGCGTGCCGGCGTCGTCATGCATGCCCGAGGCCTGATCAACAGCCGGGTCGTGCAACATAATCTCGACTGGATCTGGCCCTATTGGATCGAGCGGCAATTCGATCCCGAAGATCCCTCCTTCGTGCCACGTGCGTTCTCCGCCACACACATCAATCTGACCCACCGGAATTGGACGGCGATCGGCCTGCCGGACGTCAATGCTCTCCCGATCGTCGATCCGCGCGGCTTGCTGACGCCGCATTACGACGGCTGGTCGCTCGATGCCTGGGTGATCAGCGATGACGGAACGCGCCTGGTTCCCTCGAAGGCAGCGAACTGCGAGCAAAGCCTGGACATGGAACGCGGGCTTGCCGTGACCTCGACGGTAGCAGCCAACACGATGTCGCTGACGTCCAGAGCCTGGGTCGATGTCGAACGTGGCGTCCCCGGTTGTCGCCTACAGCTTCGGGCGACGAGCGATCTGGGCGGTTGGCTGGTGATCGCGCTCAGGCCCTACAATCCCGAAGGGGTCAGCTTTATCCATCGGGTCACCCTCACCAGCGGGCGCGATGGTTGGGCTATCGATGACCGCGATGCCGTCCGCCTCAGCGGCAAAGCCGAACGGCACCATGTATCCAACTATCGCCACGGTGATGTTGCGATCCATCTTGATGATCTTGACGATGAGACTGATGGAGTCTGCGACGTCGGCCTCGCGACGGCAGCGGCGATGTTTCGGATCGAAGCAGGCAAGAGCCGGCAGGTCGCTCTGCACGTGCCACTCGACGAGACTGAACCGTCGACTGGTGTTTCAACAAGTTGGGCTTCGGCACTCCATGGTCGCTGCCGTCTCAATGTTCCCGACGAACAGATGCAACTCCTGTTTGACTCGGCCGTGCGCACGCTGGTCCTGCATTCCCCGCTGGACGTCTATCCCGGTCCGTTCACCTACAAACGCTTCTGGTTTCGCGATGCCGCTTTCATCATCAACGCGCTCCTCGCGGTTGGTCTGCACGATCGTGCCGAGCGGGCGATCGATAGATTTCCTGATCGCCAACGGAGCGATGGCTATTTCCACTCCCAGGATGGCGAATGGGACTCGAATGGCGCCGTGCTCTGGCTGATAGAGCAGTTTCAAGTGTTGACGGGGCGGCCCATCAAGGAAGCATGGCGAAAGCCAATTCTCGATGGCGCGCGCTGGATCGCCAGGAAGCGTCACGCCGACGAACTCGACGAGCGCCATGCCGGCTTGCTGCCCGCAGGCTTCAGCGCCGAGCATCTCGGCCCCAATGACTTCTATTATTGGGACGACTTTCTTGGGCTCGCCGGCCTTCGCGCTGCGGCTAGCCTCACCGATGGATGGGGGGAGGAGTCGGCGAGCCGAGAACTGATGGCGGAAGCCGATGCCTTTGCCGCTGCCATCAACCGCAGTCTGGCAAAGGTGGCAACACATCTCGGCCGCCCTGCCCTGCCCGCCTCACCCTATCGCCGTCTTGATGCCGGTGCGATCGGCTCGCTGGTTGCCGGCTATCCGCTGCAACTCCATGCGCCGGACGATCCACGCCTGCTTGGCACCATCGAATTCCTTCTGCAAAACTGCATGGTCAAGGGCGGCTTTTTTCAGGATATGATCCATTCCGGCATCAATCCGTATCTGACCCTCCACATGGCAGAGGTGCTGCTGCGCAACGACGATCCCCGCTATCTCGACCTCATTGACGCTGTCGCCGCAGCGGCATCTCCCACAGGCCAGTGGCCAGAAGCGGTCCACCCGCAAACTGGCGGCGGCTGCATGGGCGACGGCCAGCATGTCTGGGCGGCAGCGGAATGGATCATCATGATCCGCCATTGTTTCGTCCGTGAGGAAGAGGATCGACTTATTCTCTGTCAGGGCATCGCACCGCGTTGGCTGGAAGCTCGAACGCCGCTCGAGTTCGGGCCTGCACCGACGGCGTTCGGGACGATGTCGGTCCGCATCTCCACGGAAACGCAAACGCAATCCGTAACGGTGACCTGGGAGGCGACATGGCGTGATCGCCAACCGCCGATCGAGCTGCGGCTGCCCGGCTACTCCCCGGTCTTGGCCGAAGCTGGCCAAACGTCGGTAGCACTCCCTAGGATGGCGGCATGAACATTGTCATGCTGACCAACACCTATCTACCCCATGTCGGCGGCGTCGCCCGTTCGGTCGATGCGTTCGCCCGGCACTATCGGCAGCTTGGCCATCGGGTTTTGATCGTCGCCCCCGTGTTCGAGGATGAGCCCGCGCACGAAGATCATGTTGTCCGCATCCCAGCCATACAGCACTTCAATGGCAGCGATTTCTCTGTCGTGCTTCCGGTCTCAGGCCTGCTCTCCGATCGGCTCGATGATTTCAATCCAGATATCGTTCACGCCCACCACCCCTTTCTCCTGGGCATGACAGCGCTTCGTATCGCCCGGGTCCGCGACCTGCCGCTGGTCTTCACCCATCACACGCTTTACGAGCAATACACGCATTATGTTCCCGGTGACTCGCCCGCGCTCAAACGCTTCGTCATCGAGCTGGCGACGCACTATGCAAATCTGGCCGATCAGGTGTTCGCACCGAGCGAAAGCATCGCCGAGCTGATCAAAGAGCGAGGCGTGACCGCACCGATCGCCGTCGTCCCGACCGGCGTCGAGATCGATCAGTTCGCCGATGGAAACGGACAGGCACTTCGCAGGCATTGCGGTATGGTAAGCGACGATCTCGTCGTCGGTCACCTTGGTCGTCTGGCGCCGGAAAAGAACCTCGCCTTTCTCTGCAATGCCGTCGCACACTTTCTCAAATCGAATGAGCGCGCCTCGTTCCTCGTCGTCGGCGATGGCCCTTCAGCAGCGGAGATCCGGTCTCTATTCGAAAGCGCCGGCCTCGGCAATCGCCTTCACATGACAGGCAGCCTGAACGGCCAGGCGCTGATCGATGCCTATCATGCCATGGACATCTTCGCGTTCGCCTCAAAGAGCGAGACGCAGGGTATGGTCCTGACCGAGGCGATGGCTGCTGGCCTTCCAGTGGTGGCGCTCGATGCTTCCGGCGCGCGTGAGGTCGTCCAGGACAAGGTGAACGGCCGACTGCTGCAAGAGGAGGACGCTAACGCATTTGCCGATGCGCTCGATTGGATAACGACACGCACGGTCGCTGAGAGAACCGAGCTTATTAGGGAGGTCGGAAAAACCGCTGAAGCTTACTCGATGACATCGTCGGCAAGAAAGGCAATCGATGCATATCAGGCCTTGCATGGCAAGGCTGCAGCCTCAAAAGGGGAGGCCTATTCCGAATGGGAGAAACTGCTCCATCTGATCGAGGCCGAATGGGAGATCGTCAAAAGCATGGCTGACGCCGTCGGCGCCGGTCTCGACATTGGTGGGGCCGGAGAAGAGCCGCAGCAATGATTGCCAAGCTGGAATTCCTGGCAAGACGCATCGCGCGCTTTTTCGGCCGTAGCGAATGGTTCGTGCGCCTGTTTGGGCTGTCGCAATCTGAAGGTACGGAGACCGCGCCCGGCCTGGTCATGATCCAGATCGACGGCCTCTCCCATACACAACTCGAGAAGGCATTGAAAAGTCGGATGCCCTTTCTCGAACGGCTGCTTGACCGCGAACACTACCGCTTGCACCGCCTTTACTCCGGTGTGCCATCGACGACTCCAGCCGTACAAGCGGAGCTGTTCTACGGCGTCCGGCATGCCGTACCTGCCTTCAGTTTCTATCATCCGCCGTCCGAGCGTGTGGTTCGCATGTACGAGCCAAGCACCGTCGCAGCGATCGGACCGTCGATCGCAGAGCAAGGTGGACAGCCGCTCTTGGCCGGTGGCAGTGCCTATGCGGATGTCTATGAGGGCGGTGCCGACGAGGCGCATTTCTGCCCCACGTCACTCGGCTGGGGGCCGCCGCTCAAAGATGGCAGGCGCTGGGCAACGATGCTGCTGATCGTGAGCAATGCCTATAGCTTCCTACGAACGTTTGCGCTGTTCGCGCTCGAACTCGCCCTGGCGATCGTCGACTGCATCCGCGGCATCATCGACCGGCGTGATCTGATCAAGGAACTGAAATTCGTGCCGACGCGGGTTGCGATCTCGATCCTCATGCGCGAACTGATCGTCATCGGCGCCAAAATCGATATCGCACGCGGCCTGCCGATCGTGCATCTTAATTTGCTGGGCTACGACGAGCAGGCTCATCGGCGCGGCCCCAGCTCCGCGTTCGCCCATTGGACGCTGAAGGGCATCGATGACGCCATCGCCAGACTCTGGCGCGCTGCGCATAACGCAACACGGCGCCACTACGATGTCTGGATCTACGCCGATCATGGCCAGGAAGCCGTCACCCCTTATACCCGCCGCTTCGGGCGCTCGGTGGACGACGCAGTCAAGGCCAGCTTTGCCGCGGTGCTGAAGCACGAACACGAGCGGGCCAACGATGCCAATCACAGCACGCGCCATCAGCGTGCCGGCTGGCTGGGCGGCAGACAACTGCAACGCCTGTTTGCTTTCAATAGTGCTGACACCAACGCCCATGACGCCGCAGGCCCAACGATCGTCGCCCTCGGGCCGATCGGGCTGGTCTACCCACAGCACCCGCTGAGCGAACGCGAGCGGACGGCGATCGCCGAGGAACTCGTTGCAAAGGCCGACATTCCGATGGTTCTGATTGCCCAAAGCAAGGCTCGTGCGCTCGCCTACACACAGGACGGTCGCTTCACACTGCCTGATGATGCCGCGTCGGTCCTCGGCGCCGATCATCCGTTTCTTCAGGACGCGGCACGCGATCTGATAGCGCTTTGCCATCACGCCTATGCTGGCGCCATGGTGCTTTGCGGCTGGCGTCTCGGCGTCGAGCCCTTAACCTTCGCCATCGAGAACGGCGCACATTGCGGCGCCGGGCCGGAGGAGACCAATGGCTTCGTTCTGCTTCCCGCCGACAGCCCGCTCGAAACCACCCCTGCCAAGCCGCTTCGCCCATTCGATCTAAGACTGGCAGCGTTGACAGCACTCGACCGCGTCGAAAAACCAATCAATGCTCTCTGCGTACGGCGACCCCAAAAAAACCTTCGGGTGATGACCTACAACGTCCATGGCTGCGTCGGCATGGATGGCAAGCTAGCGCCGGAGCGTATTGCCAGGGTGATCGCCCAGCACGTGCCGGACATCGTGGCATTGCAGGAGCTCGACGTCGGCAGACGACGCTCGAACGTTGTCGATCAAGCCGAGCTGATCGCTCGGCACCTCGAGATGGAGCAGATTTTCTCCGCGTCGCTGCATATTGAAGAAGGGCGCTACGGCAATGCGATCCTGACCCATCTGCCGATGCGATTGATCAAGGCTGATGCCCTGCCATCAGGACCCGCGAGAAGACAGCTCGAGCCGCGCGGCGCGCTCTGGGTTGCGATCGAGGCAGACGGCGTCGAGATTCAGGTCTTGAATACCCACCTCGGCCTTTCACCTGGCGAGCGGAAGGCCCAGGCGGACGCGCTCGCTGGACCTGATTGGCTCGGCGATCCCGCCTGTCGCGGCCCCGTCCTGCTCTGCGGTGATCTCAACGCCGTGCCCAATGCGCCAGCTTGTCGCAAACTCGGCCAGCGCCTTAGAAATGTGGGTGCAGATCAGCCGACGACCGCGCAAAAAGGCACCTTTTTCGGGCGTCTTCCGATCGTGCGAATCGACCACATCTTCGTTGGCAACGCGATTGCCGTGGAACATGTGGAGATCCCATCGAGCAGCCTCGCTCGTGTCGCGTCGGACCATCTGCCTCTGGTCGCCGATCTGCGCCTTAACGCAGCATCAAAGGTTGACGTCAACGGTATGAGAAAACATCGCACGGGAACCGGCCCTACAGTCAACTTCGGGGTATGATGCGCCAATCTGGGAGATTGCATCCGGCCTTCGTCAACGGGTGACATTGATCCGTGTCATGGTGCCAGGGTGAGCTTGGATCGAGACTATCCGCTCACCATGGAGGCCAGGTCGTGAAAGCGATGGTATTGGAAAAATCCGGCGCGCCGCTTCAGCTGATGGAGCTGCCCATACCGCATCCGAGATCGGATCAAGTGCTGGTCAAGGTCACTGCCTGCGGTGTCTGCAGAACCGATCTGCACATCGTCGATGGTGACCTGAAGCATCCTGATCTGCCGATCGTTCCCGGCCATGAAATCATCGGCCATGTGGTCGAAGCAGGACGCGACGTTCGTCGTCTCAAGGTCGGTGACAAAGTCGGCATTCCCTGGCTCGGCTCGACCTGTGGCAGCTGCCGATACTGTCAATCCGGCGAAGAGAATCTTTGTGACACTGCTCGTTTCACCGGCTATCAGATCGATGGCGGTTATGCCGAATACACTGTCGCCGACGCCCGCTACGCCTTTCCGGTGCAGGGCGAGAGCGACGCCGAAACAGCCCCTTTGCTATGCGCCGGCTTGATCGGCTACCGCTCGCTGCGCATGGCGGGCGACGCCGAGCGCCTCGGCATCTATGGCTTCGGCGCCGCCGCTCACATCGTCGCCCAGGTGGCGAAGCATCAGGGACGTGAGGTCTACGCCTTCACTCGCGAAGGCGACGACGAGGCGCAGGCGTTCGCGCGGGCGCTCGGCGCCAAATGGGCATGCAGTTCGACCGAACCGTCACCTGAAGAACTTGACGCCACCATCATTTTCGCACCCGTCGGATCATTGGTGCCCGCAGCCTTCAAGGCGGTGAGAAAGGGCGGCGTGGTGGTCACCGGCGGCATCCATATGAGCGATATTCCGAGCTTTCCCTATGAGCTGCTTTGGGGCGAGCGCATTCTCCGGTCGGTGGCCAACCTCACCCGAAAGGACGCGGAGGCATTCCTCGATCTTGCCCCGCGCATTCCCATCAAGGCCCATGTCGAGCCCTTCCCTTTGAACCGGGCCAACGAAGCGCTTGCCAGACTAAGGGACGGTCGCCTGCAGGGTGCAGCGGTTCTATTGCCGCAACAGCCTTGATCTGTCTCAAGGGACGCGCGGCGAAACCTGCCAAAGTGAGACAGCAACCACTGCGGAAGTGCTGAGTGGCTTTGTATCATGCCTGACCGTCAAATCGACAAGCAGTCGCTCTGGGGCATCTACTTGATCGTCGGCGGTTTTCTGCTGCTGTCTCTACTGTTCAGCACAGCCACGAACGTACCGACCGAAGCCGAAATTTCCTATACGCAGTTCAAGCAACTGACCGTCGAAGGCCAGGTCCGACATGTGACATTCAGCGCGGACGAGATCTCGGCAGAGCTTAAAGAGGCAACGGTCGTTCGCCCATCTGGTCCTTCGGTCTCACGCATTACCACCCGAATTCCCGCCATCGGCGATCCCGAACTGTTGCCGCTACTGGAGCAGCGTAACGTCGAAGTCGACGTTCTGCCCGCAGAGTCGAATGGCGCAAGCCAGATCCTGCTCTCCCTTCTGCCGTGGATCATCCTCATCGGCGTCTACTGGTTCTTCTGGCGGCGCGTGGCCAGATCCATGGGCGGCTTCGGTGGCCGCCTCGATCCCAACGAGTTCCTAAGCGGATCGACCCAGAAGGAGAGCGGCAGCAAGAGCATCGTCAAGTTCGCCGACGTCGCCGGTCAGGACAACGCCAAGCGAGAGGTCGAGGAACTGGTCGAGTTCCTGCGCGAACCGGATCGCTATCGTCGCCTAGGCGCCGAGCCACCGCGCGGCGTTCTGCTCATGGGCCCTCCCGGTCCTGGTTCATAATGCCCACCTCGCTATGTTGTTAAAGAGCCAAGACTTTTTGGTCTGGATTTTCAGGTAGCGGCCGCTTGCGCTTGGCTTTGGCGGCATTAATCACATCCTGGCTCTCAACATCCACAATTTTGATCACCCATGGTGCGCCTTTGCAGATTTGTTCGGCTGGCAGCATGCCTGCTTGGATCAGACGATGCACGCTCATCGGGCTGATCTTGAGCAGATCCGCAGCTTCTTTCAGGGTGATCTCGCCACGCTCAACGCGCTCGCCATCCCGATAGACGGCAATTCCGTGCGAGCTGCGGAAGCTCGTGACCCGCGCTCGTGTCCAACTGTTTTGTCGTCCAGTTTTCTTCCCAGCGCGATTGAGCAGGGCGGCGATCGCTTGATCAGGCATCATGCGAGCAAGACCTTTGACCAGGGCCTTGGTCTCACCATCGATCGTCCAACGATGCTGTCCGATCCGGTTCTTCTTGACCCGAAGTTCGGTATGATCACCACCCTGCCAATGGAGCACCAGATGGATCTGGTCATCCTCGACCTTGGCAACGATCTCGTTGAGCACGGTGCGCACGATCCGCTTTTTGGTGACTGTCGTCGCATCAGGATGGTGCCAGGCGGCTTCCAGATCGGCGCCGAGGCGCATCAAGGCCCGCCGTTCGTCGTCACTGAGCCTCGCCGGCTGTTGCTTCGCTAGTCTGTCCAGCTGCTCTTCAAGATCACGGACCTGGCAGAGCGCATCGTTCCAGCGTCGCTCCAATTCGCCTGCCACCAGGCGATTGCCGGGATCGACCGCATCATATTGCCGTCGGGCATGAGCTGCTTCGTAGTGGGCTTGATCGAGTGCCAAGGTGGTCTGACGATGCTGCTCGCCGGCATCGTCCCTTTGGGTTTCGATCGCCTGGATCGCCGCTTCGATGCCAAGCGGCTGAAGGACACGAATGATCTCGGCACCCACCGCCAGATCAACCCGCAGCGAGCCGAAGGAGATGCAGGGTTCGGTCCCGTGATTAAGGAGTGCTCCGCGACAGTGATAGCGACCGACGTCGCCTTTGGTGCCGCTATAGGCGACATGCAGCTTGCGGCCGCAGTGCCCGCAACGGATCATGCCGGCCAGGAGCATCTCGCCACGCCGGACAGCGCCGCGCGCCATGAAACTCGTGCCATTGGCGTTGTCGGCAATCAGGCGTTGGTTCCTTTCATACTCGGTCCAGGACAAGTAGCCTTCATGATGGTCGAGGAGCAAGACCTCCCACTCGTCACGGGCCTTGCGAAAACCACGGACCACGCGCTTGCGCCCGTTCTCCAGGGTCGTCCGGCTGCCGGTGCGGCCAAAAACATAAGCGCCGCCATACACAGGGTTGGTCAGGATATGATGCACGGTGTTGTAGACCGGCGGCTTCCAGACGATCGAGCGACCGTGCTCGACGCTGTAGGTCACAGCCGGCAGATCGATCATCTCCTGGCGCAGCCAAAGATGGACCTGACGGATGCTTTGAACCTCGGCGAATTTGCGGAATACCAGGTGTGCCTTCTACAAATTAGATCGGACCGTCAAGCAGCGAGCCTTTCGTAGTGATGATGAAGGCCACCGACCTTCGGAAAGGGCACAACGTTCCCCTGCCCTACCGAAACTGGACGAGAAACTGGTGCATCTTTCACCAAAGAAAGATGCGTCCGAGAGCCGTGATAATAGTCCAGATATCGGTTGAGGATTCGGCGAAGATGACGCTCGTTCAGAATGATGACATGGTCTAAACACTCTCGACGGACAGAGCCAATCACCCGTTCAGCATAAGGATTTTGCCAAGGAGAGCGTGGCGCAATCAGCACCTCCTTGATACCCATGCCAGAAACGCGGCTTCGAAAGGTTTTTCCATAAATGCTGTCTCGATCTCGAAGAACATGGCTGGGGGCGCTGACGAAAGGAAACGCTTCAATCATCTGCTGCGCTGTCCACGACGACGTCGGATGCGCCGTCACATTCACATGAAGAACGCATCGACGATCGTGCCTAAGAACCAGAAAGACATACAGAATCCGAAATGTCGCTGTCGGCACCGTGAAGAAGTCGATCGCTACGATATCCAAAGCATGATTGTTCAAGAAACTCCGCCAGCTTTGTGGAGGCGGCTTGGTTCTACGCACCAGGTACTTGGACACTGTTGCCTGCGAAATCTCAAAACCAAGTTTGAGCAACTCACCATGAATGCGCGGAGCACCCCAACCAATATTGGCAGCCTGCATCTCTCGAATGAGTTTTCGAAGCTCTCGGTCGATACCAGGACGACCAACGTGACGGCTTTTCCTCGTCCAATATTGCCGAAAACCCGCCCGATGCCATCGAACGAGCGTGTCGGGGTGCAACACTAAAAGCATCTGCCGCCAACCTTCGAAATAGCGCGAGAAGGCTATCCAAAAGAAGCGATCTCCACGCGAGGGACAAACGCGCTTCGAGCGTCGCCTCAGCATCGCGAGTTGCTGACGAAGAACCACGTTCTCCAAGAGGTGCTGTCAGGGGAATCGGTCTTGAGCATACAGATCCCCTGCCCTACCGCCTCTTCATGATCAAATCGCCTTTCCGGTATTTCAAAACATCACCCGAGATCATCCAGATTGCGGTGATGATGTACGTCAGATATCCGCTTTCCCTCCGCAATGTCGAAGATCTGCTCCATGAGCGTGGCATCGACGTCTGCCATGAAAGCGTCAGAACGTGGGTCGATCGCTTCGGTACACTCTTCGCTTGGATGATCCGCAAACGACGCGCCTATGCCATGCGCCTAATCAAGCAATGGCGCTGGCATCTCGACGACGTTTTCGTGAAGATCGCCGGCGAAACCCATTATTTGTGGCGAGCCATTGATCATGAAGGCGAGGTCCTCGAAGCTTAAGTCACCAAGACCAGAGACAAGGCAGCTGCCATAAAATTTCTGAAGAAAGCCATGAAACGCTGCGGCAAGCCTGAGGTCTCAGTCACGGATGGCCTAGCCTCCTATGGTGCAGTGATGAAGGATATCGGCAACGAGGACAAGCGGGTAACCGGACGCTATCTGAACAATCGGATCGAGAGTTCGCATCTTCCCTTTCGACGACGAGAACGGGCAATGCTTCGATTTCGGCGCTTGCGAAGTCTGCAAAAATTCGTCGCCATTCATCTTTCAGTTTTCAACCATTCAATATTGACCGACACCGTTCCTCCAGATTAACTTTCAAAGCCAACCGCGACGCAGCACTAAAGGAGTGGCGGACGTTGATTGCCGTCTGAGGACCCGACGACTTCAGCTAATCCAAGATCAATATCGATTCCGCTGACAGCGCCATCTCAAGAATAGCTGTCGTTCGTCATGCTCACCGTTTCTCTCCGACAGTTCGACTGAAATATCCTTCGCTTCAGCGAAGCCTGCGTCTCTGGCAACCGCTTGGTAAGATGGCGTCATAGAATGACGACTCGGCCCAACGTACCGTCAACTTCGAGAATGATGCCGTCATCGATGTCACCAAGAAGCTTTCGCGCCAAACCTGAAACGATCGGAATATTTGCGAGAATTGCTCCCTGCACTACAGAAGGATCCGGCAGGTCGTCACTCACAATCGCGACCGGGTGAGTCTCGTGTTTCCAGAGCTGGAAAAGAAAACGCCATGCACCGGCGGAGCCGCGGGTCGCGGGCACGATCAACACAGTGCCGGTGATCGACCGGCCGTGGAGATCACTCATTTCGCCCACCACCATGCCGGTGCGGATGTCGGCATCGCCGAGAAAGGAGAAGGGCGTCCTGGAGAGCAAAGCCGGACCTTTAGCGTTCCCCTTGACCAGCCCGCGGCCGATCCATTCACGCGTCTGTGCAGCCATCACCTCAATATCTCGGCACGAAGCGGCCGGAGACTGCCGTCTCCACCGCCTTCTCGCTCGATGTGAACAAGGTCGGGCACTGGATCATGTCCCTGACATAGCGGGCCTGTTTCGCCGAATCGACGACGATGGTGCGCAGCTCCGGCGGCACGACGCCGAGCGCAGGTGCCGGTGAGCAGGTGCGCGCGAAGTGGCAGGAGATCGGACAGGTGTCGGCGATCACCTTGGCGCTTGAGCGTCGGATCATCTCGACCAGGCCGGCATCTTTTGCCATCTGCAGCACATGACGGTTAGTGGTCACCCAAAGCTCAATGCCAGGAGCGATCCGCTGTCCCTCCAGCAGACGGGCGTAGTGCTTCATCTCCTCGAAGGAGGCGTGAGGGCAGCCGAGATGGACGATGTCGAAGCCATCCTCGACGCCGGTGCAGAACTCTTCGTACACTGAACGAATGTCAGGTTCCGTTATCGTGAGCGACCGGAGATCGGCTTGCCGAAAGTCGTCGGCATAGGGCGGCGTGACCCCCGGCAGAACGAACATCGCAACCCCGCCCGAGGTGGCCATGCCGACACCGAGTGCATCGAGTTCGTCGAGGTTGGGACGGGAACGGAGGCCGGTGATCAAAGGGATGCCGTTGGTGACCTTGGCGCCGATCGCATAGCCCAGCGCCGTGAAGTCGGCGGTTCCTTCAACGGCCGCATCGACCACGACGCCATGGGTCGGCAAGCGCTTGTCGTCGAGATGCAGGCCGAAGCGCGGATAGCGGCCAGTGATGCCGGCATAGACGGCAAAGAAACCATCACGGTTGGAACGCGCACCCAGGATAGAGTTCGAAAAAATCGTCACGCCGCTTTCGATCGACGCGATATGCATGTTCCAGGTGGGCCAATGGCCGGCCCAGTAGGGCGCGCAGGTAAAGCAGCTGGAACTGCCCATGGTCCTGTGCGCGACTTCGGCGCGCTGCTGCAGACGGGCCAGATTTTCAGGCGCCCCGGTCGCTTGCCAATTACCCATGTCGGCATTGGCGATGTTGGTTGAGACCGGCACCGCCATCTCTGCGCCCTCGGCGGCAAGATCCTCCATCAGCTCGACATCGCCAAGATACATCGCCATGCCGGCATGAATATGAGCATAGCCGATATCCACCATATCAGGTGCATCGAAGGCTTCGCCAAGCTGGATCAACGCCGACATCGCCTGCCGTGCTGCCTTGCCGTTCCCCCCGTCGAGACAGGCTTTGTCCTTGTCCGAGAGATACATCGCTCAGCTGCCGACGCGGAGCGACGTGCTCATCGTCCGTAAGGCCGCAAGGATGCTGGGCGCCACGATGCGGCTGGTGCGGTTGTTCTCGGGCGACGGAAAATTCTGCGAGGTCATCTCCAGCTCGACGGCATCGCTCCTAACGATGATGCAGTGGCGAGCTCCGGGCAGGCGTCCGTCGGCATGGATCTGGACCTGGGTGCGATCGAGGCCGATGCCGGCGAGGCTCAGCGAGACGGCCACGTTGAAATGCCGGGGGAAATGACGGGCGGCTTCACGCGCCGAACCGCTGAAGACATGGACGGGCTCGGTCTCGGCGTGGGCGAGATCGATGCCGTGGGTGGCGATATAGTCTTCGTGGATCAGCGACCTTGGCAGGATCGAAGAAACGAGGCGGACCTCCTCGATCTCGCCCTCGGCTGCAGCGCGCAGGATATCGAGCCCAGGCAACGTGCCGCCGGCGATCTGGAGCGTCGCATCGTTTTGTTCTGCCAAGTCGATCAGGTCGAGATTGACCGCGAGCGCCCCGACGCTGACCGCGATCACATGGGCACCGGCTTGCAGGGCTGGCTCCACGACGTTGCGAAAGCCTTCATAGGTTGAAGCCTCGACGACGAAATCAGCATGGTCGGGAGCCTCTGCGGCGGTGATGATCGGGACGTCGAGGCCGAGCTTTTGCGCTTTGGTTCGTGCCCTGGAAAGATCGCGGGCCGCGACGGCCGCGATCTCGAGTTCACCGCTTTGATCCGCTTGAACTGCGTTCACGATCTGCCCGCCGACATTGCCGAAGCCGGCGATGACGAAGCGGGTTTTCCGGCTCATGACAAAAGATCCGTCCTGTATTTTTCGAGTTTATCGGGATCGGCTCGGACGCCGAGCCCCGGTTCTTTCGGCACATGGACCTTGCCGTTCTTCACTGGGAAGGGTTCGGTGAGAATGTCCTCCTTCGAGTAATAGGTCGACATATAGAACTCGCAGCCGAGCAGCAGATCGGGGACGGCCGCCATCAAATGGGCGCCTGCCGCATGGGCGATGCCGGTTTCGAACATGCAGCCGCCATAGACCTCAATGCCGGCGGCGCGCGCGATTGCGGCGACTTCGAGAGCCCGGCGGATGCCGCCTGATTTCATAATTTTCAGCGCGAAGATATTGGCGATGCGCATCTCAGCGCCGAGCAGCGCCTCCCGTGGATCAAACACGCTTTCATCAGCCATGATCGGCACATCGACGGCCCGTGTGATTTCAGCAAGTGCAGCACGCTCATGCATCTTGACCGGCTGCTCGACGAAGGCCGGCGTGAACGCTTCGAGATCGCGAATGCGGCGCAGTGCATCGAAGGCGGGCAGGCCCTGATTGTAGTCGATACGCAAACTGACTTCATCGCCAAAGCGCTCGCGCAGCTTTTCCAGGCGCGTGACATCGAAGGCATGCTCGGAAAAGCCGGTCTTCAGTTTGAAGAGGCGCACCCCATCGTCATGGAGGGCGGTGATGTCGTCGAGATCCTTCTCGAAGTCCGGGTTGGCCACCGAAAAACTCATCGGGATGGTTTCGCGCTGACGCCCGCCCACCAGCTCGGTGATCGAAAGGCTGCTGATCTGACCGGTAATGTCGAGGAGAGCGGTTTCCAGCGCCGCCTTCGCCTCGTTATGGCCGACGATCACCTTGCCGGCCATGTTCAGATGTTTCTCCACCTGCACCGGATCTTCACCGATCAGATGCGGACGGAGGTGGACATGAAGGGCTGCGGCATTGCCTTCGGCGGTTCCGGTGAAGACCGGCCAGGGGGAAGCCTCGCCCCAGCCGGTGATACCGCTGTCGGTCACGACTTCGAGGATGACTGCGTTGATCCCGGCGACATCGCCGCTGCCGTGGGAATGCACAGCCTTGGCCGGAATATTGACCCGGTGGACCCGGATGGTCTCGATCTGATGATCGCTCATTCAGGCAATCCACTCGCTGACCGGCGCATTGGCCTCGTTGAGCGGCTGGCTGATGATGTCGACCAGCGTCGGGCCGTCACAGGCAACCGCCTCGCGCAAGACACTCTCCAGCTTCTCGGGGTCCTCGACCTTCCAGGATTTGACCCCGAAGGCCGAGGCCACGGCCGCATGGTCCGTGCGATCGAAGTCGACCGAGAAGTAGCGCTCACCGAAGCCAGAACGCTGCCCCGCTTTGATCCAGCCATAGACCGCGTTCGAGAACACGATGAAGGTGATCGGTAACTTCTTCCGAACCACGGTCTCCAGCTCGCCGCAAGTAAAGCCGAAACTGCCATCCCCCATCAACGCCACCACTTTTCTCCCTCCCGCCGCCAGCTGCGCACCCATCGACGCCGACAACGAGTAACCGAGGGCGCCGTGCGCCCGGTTGGACAAGACGGTGCGGCCGGTGGTGCGGATTTCATAGAAGGCGGAGACATAAGGGCAAGGTGTGCCGGGATCGGCAACCAGGATGGCGTCGTCGTCGAGCACCGCGCGAAGGGTTGCCATCGTCCGCTCCGGCTTGATCGGGCGATCACCGCTTGCCGCGAGTGTTTGGAACGCCGCCCATTTTTTATTCTTAGCCTGGGCCGCAACAGCAGCGCCTCCAAAACCTCGGGGTGCCGCCCGGCGGCTCAGGGCCGCGTTCAGAGCGTCCAGCGCCAGCCTTGCATCCGAAACCACCGCGACTTCGGTCCGGTAGGAAGCGCCGATCACCTCGGGATCGCTGTCGATATGGACGATGCGCGTGCCCTTGGCCGGGTAGCGCCAAAGTTCCGTGGTTACGGAACCGGCCCTGCAACCCATGAAGATCACCAGGTCGGCCTTGTTCACCAGGTCGCGGGTCGCGACCACGCCGCCGTTCGAGCCGACCACGCCTGCGCAGTTAGGATGGGTCTCTGCAATCGTTCCCTGGCCGGAGATGGTGGTGGCAACAGCGATATCAAGCGCCTCGACAAACGTCCCAAAGGCCTGCTCGCCACCGGCCAGAACGACGCCGCCGCCAACGATGACCACCGGGAATTCCGCCGAGAGAATCGCCTCCAGGGTAGCATCGATCTGCACGGGATCGGGGCCTGACGGGAAGGCGGGATAGCGGCCATGGGCGGGATCGGCCCAGATGGTGTCAGGATCGGCGGTGCCGCGCTGCACATCGATCGGGAGGCCTAGATGAGCGGAGCCGGGGCGGCCGGTGGTCATCTTGCGAAAGGCGCTCCGCACCATGTCGGGAACGGCATCGGCGTGGTTGATGACCGCGTTGAATTTGGTGAGCGGCCGCATCAGCCCTTCCTGGTCCAGCTCGGTCAGGGGATAGTGGCCGCGCGAGCGCGTGCCGACATCA
Source organism: Geminicoccaceae bacterium (assembly GCA_965204405.1). Classification (GTDB taxonomy): domain Bacteria; phylum Pseudomonadota; class Alphaproteobacteria; order Geminicoccales; family Geminicoccaceae; genus JANQPX01. Next base: position 658,304 of record CBDBEN010000002.1, on the reverse strand, counting down.
GAAGTGATCGCCAGGATTGGCACCGAGCTTTCGTTGGCCTCGACCAGACCCGGCAGAATATACGTCGCACCGCCTCCGGACGGCCCCTCGCACACTCCGACCCGACCGCTGACCCGCGCATAACCATCGGCCATATAGGCGGCCGAGCGCTCGTCGCGGGTCAGGATATGCTCGATGCCGTGATCCAGCCGGTAGAGCGCGTCATAGAAGGGCAGTGTCGTATCGCCGCAAAGGCCGAAGATGTGGCGCACGCCATGCAGCTCGAGCATCCGCACCATCGCCTCGGCGCCGTTCATCATATTGCTGCGGGCATCATCCTGCACGTTGCTTCCTTCCTTTGCCTGGCCCCATTTACCCGCCGACGAATTCGCGTTGACGCCTGTCGTTCAAATTGTATACAGTACAGTGTACCAACTCAAACTCAATACCGTTTCCGAGTTTGGCGACCTAGAAAAATTCACGACCGACGGCTGGCTCACTCCTCGACGCAGCCGTAGGCATGGTGAGGCGAGAACGTGGCAGAACGCAAAGCCGGGAGGCGTGTTCGTTGACGGATCGGGGAGCGATCACGCGCCGTCTGGCCGCCTTCATCGCGGGCGCAAAGCATGCGGGCTTGCCAAAAGCCGTCACCGACTACAGCAAGCTCCTGATCTTCGACGGCATCGGCACGCTGGCGTCAGCCACCCATCCAAGCGTGACGGCGAACGTCGGCATCGGCGATTTCGCGATTCAACATGGTGGCCATGGGCCAGCCACGCTGGTCGGCCGCGCTGCCAAGGTGGATGTGGTCAATGCGGTGCTGGCCAACGGTACGCTCGGCTATGCCTCGGATTTCGAGCCGCACCATCCGGAAGCGATCCTCCATCCGATCGCGGTGATGATCCCGACCTCGCTCGCGATCAGCGAGCTGGCCGGCGCCAGCGGGCGTGACTTCGTGACAGCGGTAGCACTCGGCTGCGAGATCACCTATCGGGTTTCGATGGCGATGAACCCGCGCGAGCTCTATGCGCTTGGATTTCATCCCTCGGCAATCGCCGGCAGCTTCGGCGCTGCAGCCGCAACAGCTTGTCTGCTCGATCTGAACGTCGAGCAAACGATCAGCGCCCTGGGGCTGGCAGCCCTTCAGACATCAGGACTGATGGCCTGGCAGGACGATCCGCGCGAGGATGCCCGCCCCTTCCAGATGGGCATGGCGGCGCGCAATGGCGTGACCGCCGCCCTCCTCGCCCAGGGCGGTTTTGGCGCTCCCGATCGGATTTTCGATGGCGGGCATAGTGTGCTCAACGCCTATAGCCGGATCGCCGACCCCGCCCCTCTTACCGCCCGCCTCGCCGAGGCCTGGGACGGCGTGATGGAGCTGGCGATCAAGCCCTATCCGTGCGTCTCCTTCCTGCACCCTGCCCTCGATGCCTTGGAAACCCTCCTTGAACGGCACAAGCTGACATCAGGCGATATCGCTGCCATCCAGCTCCGCTTTGCCGAGGCTGGTGCTCACTGCGTGGATGACAACCCGCTGAGAGGGCATAGCATGCAGTATGTCCTGCCCGTGCGGACCGCCCATGGCCGTTTGTCCTATCTCGACCTGTTCGAGGATCGCCGTCTCAGCCATCCCGAGGTCAGGCGGCTGGCCGACAGTGCCGAGGTCATCAGGGACAAAGGTGAGTTCGAACAGAAATTTCCCGACTTCTACATCGGCGAGGTCACGCTGCAACTCGCCGGCGGCGAGCGGCTCACGGCGCGCGCCGACATCGCGCGCGGCTATCCGGAAGCGCCATTGTCCAACTCGGATATTGAGAACAAATTCCATGAAATCGTAGGCGAGGTTGCCGATGATCGGCGAAGAGAGGCCTTGGCTGAGGCTGCAGCTACCATCGTCGATGCCCCCTCGGTCGATGGCCTCGCCGGCTTGCTGGCGGCCAGGCCGAAAGCCGTAACCAACGACAACCAGGCATGAGCGGCAATTCGCCATGCCTTCCAACAGGGAGACTTGACATGACATGGCTGACTAAAAAACTGGGCGCATGGCTTGCCGGGATGATGCTCATCCTCGGGCTGACCACCGCTGCTGCCGCACAGCAGCAATCGACCTGGGAGCAGATCAAGGAGACCGGCAAGATGCGTTTTGCCGTCTTCACCTATGCGCCCTATTTCGTGAAGGACCCCGGCAGTGGCGAATGGGGTGGCGCCTTGGTCGAGATGGCACGCGACGTCGCCAATGAGCTGAAGGTCGATCTCGAGCTGGTCGAGGTCGGCGGCTGGAGCGAGCTTGTTCTGGCCATCTCGACCGGCAAGGTGGATTTCGCCGCCGGCATGCAGGCAACGCCGGTGCGCGCCACCGCCATCGATTTCGCCGGTCCGATCTACTGGATCGAGTGGGTCACCGTGAACCACCCCGATTTCGACGGCAAGAACTGGGAAGACTATAACGACCCGGATGTGAAGGTCGCGGTCATGGCCGGCTCCTCCGACCAGCTGCTGCTGGAAAAATGGGCGCCGAAGGCAACCCAGATCCAGTTCAAGGAGGTCTCCCAAATCATCCTGGCCGTCTCCTCGGGCCGCGCCGACGCGTTCACCACCACCGTCCTCTCCAGCATGATCGCCAAGGAAAAGAACCCGGGTCTCGGCACGTTCAACACGCCGAAGCCACGCGCGGCCCTCCCCGGCTATTTCGGCATCCGCTCCGAGATGGACCCCCGCTTCAAGAACTTCTTGAACTGGTGGGCCGAGTGGAACAACAAGCTCGGTCACAATGAGCGCCGGATGAAGGAAGGCATGCTGAATTACAGCGACATTTCCGAAATCCCCGAGACGGTCACCTTCACCGAGTAGGCGAGCGACGGGATCGCGCCTCTTCCTGCACGAAAGCGGTGTTGGAAGGGGCCGACCAAGCCGCAAGTCACATTGGCCTGGGATCGAGGAGACCGCATGCCGGACGGAAAGAGCGTAACGGTCATCGGCGCCGGCATGGTCGGCACCTGTTGCGCGCTTTATCTTCAAGACGAAGGCTTCGAGGTCACGTTGATCGACAAGGCGGCGCCGGGCGACGGTGCCTCCTTCGGCAATCTCGGCTGTTTCGGCATCGCATCCTGCGTGCCGCCCGGCATGCCCGGCATTTTGAAAAAAGTGCCGGGCATGCTCCTCGACCAGAAAGCGCCGCTCAAGCTCCGCTGGTCCCACGCGCTGAAGGCAGCTCCCTGGTTCGTCCGCTACATCGCCAACACGACAAGGGGCAAGGTCGAGGCGATCGCAGCCGCGCGCCAAAGCCTTTTGAACCGGGTGCATGCGACGCTCGATCCGCTGGTCAAGGAAGCCGGTGCCGGCAATCTGCTCTGCCCGGGCGGTCTGCTTTTTACGTTCGAAAGCGAGGCGGCGTTCGAGGGGGCGAGCTACGCCCTCGACATACGCCGGCGCCATGGGGTGCCGATGGAATTTCTAAGCGGCGACGAAGCGCGTGAAGTCGAACCCGGCCTTACCAAAAACATCGTCCGCGCCATGCATGTCCCCACCCTCACCTTCACGCTCGATCCGGGTGGCCTGGTAAAATCGCTTGCCGGCCTGTTCGAGCGGCGTGGCGGCAGGCTTTCCCGCCAGGCGGTGACGGGGTTCGATATCGGCCCGGATGGCGTGCGCGCCATTCGGACGGATGCGGGCGATGAGCCTGTCAAAAACGTGGTGATCGCCGCCGGCATCTGGTCGCGCCCGCTGGCCCAGGCTCTCGGCACCAACGTGCCGCTGGAGGCTGAACGTGGGTATCACACGATGTTTCATGACAGCGGCATCAGCATGAATGGCGGTATCCTTTCCGCCGATCGCTATGTCTCGGTCACGCCGATGAAGGACGGTATCCGGGTCGGCGGCTATGCCGAGTTTGCGCCACCGGATGCGCCGGCCGACATGCGCCGGGCAAAGATGGTCGCAAAGATCGGCCAATCCCTCATGCCTGGCCTGGAGAGCGATCGCCGGACGGAATGGATGGGCTCGCGCCCGTCCCACCCGGATTCGAAACCAGCGATCGGCCGCTCACCCCGCCACAAAAATGCTTACTTCGCGTTCGGTCACGATCATCTCGGCCTGACCTTCGGATCCATCACCGGCAAGCTGATTTCCGAGCTGATGGCCGGCAAGCCGCCCAGCGTCGACCTCGAACCCTTCCGGCCGGACAGATTTTAGTGGTGCGACCACCGCGTGAACTTCTCATTGATAACGTCTTGGACACCCCACTCGCTTCGGGCAGACAATGGATGAGCCGCCGCGATGTATAATTGGGACTTCCCTGCCGTCTTCATCGGCTTTGAGGCCTGGTGGCTGAAGGGGCTCTTATTCACCTTGGCCTATGCCACCGGCACCGTGATCGGCGGCTTGATCATCGGGGTGATCTGCGGGATGGGCCTCTTGGCCAACCGATGGTGGCTAACCGCCCCGATCCATGTCTATGTCGAGATGTTCCGCTGTACGCCGGTGCTGGTACAGATCGTCTGGTTCTACTTCGCACTGCCGATCCTGATCGGGGTCGACTTGCCCGCCTGGCTGGCTGCCGGCATCGGGCTAACGCTTTATATGGGCTGCTTTGCAACCGAGATTTTCCGTGGCGGCATCATCTCGATTGACAAGGGTCAGTGGCAGGCTTCTCGCGCGATCGGCATGACCTACCCCGAGATGATGCGCCATATCATCATGCCGCAGGCGATGCGCCGGATGATCCCGCCCCTCGTCAACCAGTCGGTCATCCAATTCAAGAATACCGCCTTGCTCTACGTCGTGGCCGTGCCCGACATGATGTACACCGGCTATCTGGTGGTCTCCGAAACCTACCGGCCGCTTGAAGTCTATACCGGCGTGGCGATCGCCTATTTCGTAATCCTCTATCCGCTCACCCAATGGGGCAAGCGCCTGGAGGCCCGCAGTGACCAATAGTACCCGTGCCGCCGGACAATCGGACCGGCCCAAGCTCGAGCTCTCCGGCATCCACAAGAATTACGGCGAGGTCGAGGCCGTGCGCGACGTGTCGATGGTGGTCGATCAGGGCCAGGTGGTGGCGATCATCGGCCCGTCCGGCTGCGGCAAGTCCACACTTCTGCGCTGCATCAACCACCTCGAAGAGCCTACCTCCGGCAAGGTCAGGCTGGACGACCAGGAGATCGATTACAGTAACAAAAAAGACCTGCTGCGCGGCCGGGCACTAGCCCGCTTCCGTGCGCGTTTCGGCATGGTGTTCCAGCAGTTCGACCTGTTTGCCCACAAGACGGTCATGGAGAACATCACTGTCGGCCAGACGGTGGTGCAGAAAAGACCCGAGGAGCAGGCGCGGCAGACCGCCTTGGAGCTGCTGGATCGGGTTGGTCTCTCGGGCATGGAAGACCGACTGCCGCGTGAGCTCTCCGGCGGCCAGCAGCAGCGCGTTGCCATGGCGCGCGCCCTTGCGATGTCGCCCGAGGTGCTGCTGTTCGACGAGGTCACGTCAGCGCTCGACCCCGAGCTGGTCGGCGAGGTGCTGGAGGTCATGCGTGCCTTGGCGGCCGACGGCGCCACCATGATCCTGGTCACCCATGAAATGGCGTTCGCCCGCGACGTGGCCGATAGGGTCGTCTTCATGGATCAGGGCCGGATCGAGCAGGAGGGATCGGCGAAAGAGGTTCTGGTCTCGCCTGAAAATCCGAGGCTCAAATCCTTTCTCGGGCGGTTTCACCAGGATACCAGATAACCGCGACAACTCAGCAACGACTCCGATCTGGAAATTCATGACAATCAATCAAAGCCGTGTCGACGAGGTCTATGATCAGGTGCGCGCGATGGCCACACGCTTCGAATTCAAACCGGATGAGCGCGTCAACGAAGGGGCCTTGGCGGCCAGGCTCGGCACCAGCCGAACGCCGCTTCGCGAAGCCCTCAACCGCCTCGTTGCCGAAGGTTTCCTGACATTTCAGAATGGCCGGGGTTTTTTTTGCCGTTCGCTCGATCCCGATCAGATTCTCGCTCTCTACGAAGCCCGTCAGGCCATCGAATGCGAGGCGCTGCGCCTTGCGGTATCACGCGCAAGCGATGATGAAATAGCCGAGGTCATGCGCTTTCTCGAGGAGACGGAGGCGGCCTATTCGGGCTCCTCGTCAGCCGAGGCCCTCGTCGAGCTCGACGAGGACTTTCATCTTCGCCTGGTGAAGATGGCGAGGAACCCGGAGCTGGAGCGCATGCTCGCCAACATCAGTGCGAGGATACGCTATGTCCGCTGGATCGACATGAGCGAACGGCGCGGCATTACCCCAGCCGCCCACGTCCGCATCGTCGAAGCCTTGGCGGCGAGGGACGAAGCACACGCCGTCGACGAGCTGCGCAGCCACATCGGCAAACGGAGCGAGGAGGCAACCCAGGCAGTCAGAACCGCCTTCTCGCAGCTCTACGTTCCGGCATCAGCAACGGGCTAGAAGGAGCTCTCGACGTGACGATCGAACATGGCGGCAAGGCAATCTATGGGGCAAGCGTCGGCATCTTGATGCTGGAAGCCCGCTTTCCGCGCATTCCGGGCGACATCGGCAACGCGTTGACCTGGCCGTTTCCCGTGCAGTACCGCGTGGTGCCTGGTGCTTCGCCGGATCATGTGGTGCGCCGCCAAGCCGAGGGCATGACCGAGGCCTTCGTCACAGCCGCTAAAGATCTGGTCGCATCGGGCGTCGACGGCATCACCACGAATTGTGGCTTCCTGTCGCTGATCCAAGATCGTGTGGCCGCCGCTGTTTCGGTGCCTGTCGCCACCTCGTCATTGATGCAGGTGCCGATGGTGCAAACTCTGCTGCCGCCGGGACAACGGGTCGGCATCCTGACGATCTCCGAGGCTACGCTGACCGACGACCACCTGCGGGCTGCCCACGTCCCGCTGGACACGCCGGTGGTTGGCACTGACGGCGGGCGCGAATTCACGCGCGCCATCCTGGATGACAACCCCGAGATCGACTTCGCTGCCTGCAGCCAGGATCTCCTCGATGCTGCTGCCAGGATGGTGACTGAGCATGAACACATCGGCGCCATCATCCTGGAATGCACGAATATGGTGCCTTACGCGGCTGACGTCAGAAAATATACCGGCATCCCGGTCTACTCGATGTACTCCTTCGTTACGTGGTTTCAGTCAGGCCTGATGCCGAGGCGCTTTCCGTTGGAATTGGACGATCCGAGAAGTCGTTCAGCAGATCATTGACCGGGGCAGAAGCTGACAAGCTGCGGGGTCCCTCTAGCCCACTTCTTCTACGCCGTGGCTACGTAGGCACACCGCTGTGAGCCAGCCAGTGTTGCCTTGTTGCCTTGTTGCCTTGTTGCCTTGTTGCCTTGCATTATTTGTATTTTGTCCGCTTACGCATAGCCTAGTGGATCAGTTCTAACGCTTGGTGCCCGCGATTGACGGCGGCAATGATGCGGCCTGGGTCGGCGGTCCAGACGAAGGGCTTGGAATCGTCATTGTGCTCCTCGAGGAAGCGTTTGATGGCAGCCTGGAGGTCAAGGATCGAGTGGAAGACGCCGCGTTTCACCAGAGCTTTCTACAAATTAGATCGGACCGTCAAGCAGCGAGCCTTTCGTAGTGATGATGAAGGCCACCGACCTTCGGAAAGGGCACAACGTTCCTGTGCCTTCTACTGTTTCGATCGGGCTGTCACGCGGCGAGCCTTTCCTAATAGTGATGAAGGCCACCAACCTTTGGAAAAGGTACAACAGTCCCCTGCCCCGCTGAAACCGGTCGGGGATTAGGGCAATCTTTCACCAAAGAGAGATGCGTCCGCGATCCGTGATAATGATCCAGATACCCGCTCAGAATGCGGCGAAGGTGACGCTCATTCAGGATGATGACGTGATCTAAACATTCACGGCGGACAGAGCCGATCACCCGTTCCACATACGGGTTCTGCCAGGGCGAGCGCGGCGCAATCAGCACCTCCTTGATACCCATACCAGCAACACGGCATCGAAAAGCCCTGCCGTAAATGCCGCCTCGATCCCGAAGGATATAGCCAGGTGCCGTATCAAACGGAAAGGCTTCGATTATCTGCTGTGCTGTCCAAAGCGATGTTGGATGTGACGTCACATTCACATGAAGAATGCGACGACGACCATGCTGGAGAATAACGAAGACATACACAACCTGAAAAGTCGCCGTTGGCACCGTGAAAAAATCGATCGCGGCGATGTCCCAAAGATGATTATTCAAAAAGCTCCGCCAGCTTTGGGAAGGCGGTTTGGTACGACGAACCAAGTACTTGGACACCGTTGCCTGCGAAATTTCAAAGCCAAGCTTGAGCAACTCTCCATGAATACGCGGCGCGCCCCAACCAACATTAGCCGCCTGCATTTCACAAATGAGCTTTCGAAGCACTCGGTCGATACCAGGCCGGCCGGCATGACGACTTTTTCTCGTCCAATACCGCCGAAACCCCTCCCGATGCCATCGGACGACCGTGTCAGGGTGCAAGGCTACCAGCAGCTGGCACCAACCTTCGATATAGTGAGAGAAGGTCATCTAAAAGAAGCGATCACCACGTGATGGACAAGCTCGCTTCGAGCGTCGCTTCAGCATCAAAAGCTGCTGACGAAGAGCCAAGTTCTCTAAAGCGAGTTCATGCCGTGGCCGGCAACACGATCTCAGCCATCCCAGTAGCAAAGTGATCCACATAACCATGCGGTTGATGCTTCAACCCAGAACGAGAAAAGTCAAGAATCTCAATACGATCGAGTTCATAGGAGGCACAGGCATCTCCAGCCTGCCCCCTGTTAGTGGCAGGCTGGGTCAGAAACGAGCCTAGGCCACGCTTGATAAATGGCGATTTTCTGCCAGAAACCGGCCATTTGTCAGAATCAGCCTTATCGGATTTTCACACAACATGACAGGAAAGCCATAAGCTCTATCAACAGGAACTTTGAAACAGTTCGCATTCATCGCCAAATTGGTCGCGCGTACAACTTTATTATGTTAGGTTGATTATTAGTTTGACATTTTGCAATGGAAATCAGGCTCGATATTAAGCGTGAGGTTGATTATGTCATTTCGAATTTTCGTCATAATTATATTTCTCACTTGGTGCATACTTCCCCAACGCGCTGCTGCTCAAGTCGTCGAGTGTCCCGGATTGCTGTCGGTACCGGCAGCAGCACCGAAGCGTACTACGGCAATAGCAAAAGACCTACTTGGTAAGTTCATCAGCATTCTCGATCTGCGCGGTCTAAACATTTTCAATGAAACCGAACTCGTTTCACGCTACGCACGCGACCCAGACGCGCTTCTGATCAAGTTGCAGGATTTGGACCTTCAGTGCCTGGCACTATCGCAGGACGACCAGGTCTCGGTCGACGAGCGACAGCAGGTCATGCGCCGCCTCTTTCTCGAGACGGTGTTAACGGCATCTGATGGAAGTGATGCCGACTTGCAGCAAGCAATCAAAGACATTGAGGGTGAAATCGAGCTTTCTAGAAAACTGTCGCGCGAGCTTTGGTTCCAGAAGGCAGAAGAATTCGATGATACCAATCGGTGGGCGGTGATCGTCGCCTCCATGGCCGCAGTGACAGCCTGGAAAGAACTGAAAGCACATCAGGAACGCTGGCCGCAGATCCATTTCGAGCTGCATGTTCCGTATCTTGAGAGCAATCCCTATTATGCCATCGTCGTCGGCTGGCGGCTATCCAGGACGAACGCGACAAAACTCGTCGAGCTTGTGCGAGGGATGGGAATGGCTTCCGATTCCTACCTATGGGCCTTACCCCTGGACACACCAGAAGAGAACCTGCTGGCAGGCGGCAATGTCGACCGCATCACTGCCATCGAGAACAGCGACATCCGTAGAGCGGACACTCAATTCGTCATCACCTATCTGGATAAGACCGAGTTGCCTGAGAGCGAAGATCCAAGACAGAGGCCAACCCTCGAACTGATACCTGCTCAATTCCCGGTCAGAGCCCAGGGCGGCACCATCAGTCTCTACGATAAGATCGTCGGATGGTGGAACTGGATGACAGAGGACAACGAAGTTCTCGCGGCAAGCTTCCGCCCGGACTGCGGCTTGGGGCCGGGGGATCAAATCAGCGGAGTTTCCTTTTGTGCCCGGGACAACGACAAAGATAGCGGTAGTGGTTCCCAAGAAGCTCCAGTAGAGCTTGGAACAGGGACTGGTGGTGGGTGAGAGACCAAAGGAACCCGCCGATCCCTGCTAGTAGCTCTGCACAGAGATTATGACCGGTTGGAATAAGGTCATCTCAGAACTGGGAGTTGTTCAGGATCGACGAGGAGCTTGATGCTCCTTGCCCTGCCAGGCTGCCGTTTGATGAGACCGGCTTTTTCCAGAGTGATGACCATCTGGTGAACGGTTGGTGGGCTGGTCTGGAAGTAGCGTTGCATGTCGGCTTCTGCGGGTGGCCGACCGAGTACGCGAGTATAAGCGTAGATATAGGCGAGATACTGCCCCTGTTTGGGTGTGAATTTAGCGTGCATTGCAAAAGAAGACGCGGGTTCGCCATTCGATCCATCTGATGTGCCTCGATTTGAAGGAGGCACAGATGAATGTACGCTATCGCGTGGATCTGAACCAAGCTGAACGTGATGACCTGGAAACGCTGTTGCGCGGCGGGACGCATTCGGCGCGCAGGCTCAAGCGAGCCCAGATATTGCTGGCGGCGGACATCGGGACGGCTGATGAGGAAATTGCGAGAAACGTCAGGGTCGGCTGTTCGACGGTCTACCGGACCAAGCGGCGTTTTGTGGAAGGTAATTTGGAGGCCGCGCTGAATGAGCAGCCCCGTCCGGGTGCTTCACGCAAACTGACCGGCAAGGAGGAGGCAAGGCTCATCGCCACCGCCTGTTCCGGCGCGCCAAAAGGCCGATCGCGTTGGACCCTGGAACTGTTGGCTGGTGAATTGGTCAGGCTGACGGAACATGACAGCCTTTCGCGTGAAACCGTGCGTCGGCGTTTGGCCGACAACGACCTCAAGCCTTGGCGCAAGGAGATGTGGTGCATGCCCAAGGTCGATGCCGCCTATGTCGCGCGCATGGAAGATGTCCTGGACCTCTATGCTGAAACACCGGATCGAAAGCGCCCCGTAATTTGTTTCGACGAAAGCCCAAACCAACTGGTCGGCGAAACCCGTCTGCCAATCCCGGCACAGCCCGGACAGCTTGAACGCTATGACTACGAATATCGACGCAACGGCACCGTCAACCTGTTCGTCTTCCTCGACGCTCATCGCTCCTGGCGCAGGGTGAAGGTGACGGACCGGCGAACCGCGTGCGACTTTGCCGAATGTATGCGTGACCTGGTCGATCTGCATTATCCAAAGGCTGATTGCATCCGGGTCGTACTCGACAATCTATCGACACATTCTGCCGCTGCGCTGTACCAGGCCCTGCCACCCGCAGAGGCGCGGCGGATCCTGCGCCGACTGGTGTTTCACTACACCCCAAAACATGCCAGTTGGCTCAATATGGTCGAAATCGAGATCGGGGTATTACGCTGCCAATGCCTCGATCGGCGCATAGCCGACCGCCAACTGCTCGTCGATGAGATCAAGGAATGGCAGCGGCAACGTAACCAGAGCGGCGCTCGTATCAATTGGATGTTCTCAACTGAAATAGCACGAACCAAAATGGCCAGAGCCTATCCGAAGGTAACGCCCAACCGGTCATAACCTCTGTGCAGAGCTACTAGTAACAACTGGCAAATCAGGCAAGGGCACCTGCACACACGGGACCTTTAACGACACGGAAACCCCGGTTGAGGCGATCTTCGTCAGTGAGGAACGTATGTATAACCACCTGCACATTCGTCATGCAGAGACTTAACAACAAATCGTCAGTGGATAAGACAGACTACTGTGCTGGATTATCGGTCACGAGGCGTACCAAAAGAGCCTCGGCCTGCATCAGGTTCCATCTCGCTTTTTTTAAATTGTAGCTCGCTTCCCCCTGCTCGAAAACCTCGATAGCCTCTTTGATCGCTTCGATCCCCAGGACGAGCGTCGCCTGATCCTTCGTTTTGTCCGCGATCGCCCAATAGGCTAAACCAATATTCTCCTGGGTCATTGCCCAGTCGAAGGGAACGCGCTCGCGGGTCCATTCCTTCAAGGCATTACGATAGGCCACCAGCGCCTCCTCAAACCGCATCGTCCCACGATCGTAGAAGCCAAGCATCCTAAGGGCGTTGCCCAGATTGTTCTGGGTCATGGCCCAGTCGAGGGGAACGCGCTCGCGGGTTCTCTCCTCCAAAGCATCGCGATAGGCCGCCACCGCCTCTTCAAACCGTGCCGTTCCCCCCTCGCGCGCTCCAAGCCTCCTAAGGGCATTGCCGAGATTGTTCTGGGTCATGGCCCATTGGAGTGGCACGCGCTCACGGGTTCGCTCTTCCAGAGCATCGCGATAAGCCGCCACCGCCTCCAAAAGTCGTGCCGTTCCCTCCTCGCGCTCTCCAAGCCTCCTAAGAGCATTGCCCAGATCGTTCTGGGTCCTAGCCCATTGGAGCGGCACGCGCTCGCGGGTTCGCTCCTCCAAGGCATCGCGATAAACCGCCACCGCCTCCAAAAGCCGTGCCGTTCCCTCCTCACGCTCTCCAAGCCTCCAAAGCGCCAGACCCAGATCGTTCTGGGTCCTGGCCCATTGGAGCGGCACGCGCTCGCGGGTGCGCTCTTCCAGAGCATTGTGATAAGCCGCCACCGCCTCCAAAAGCCGTGCCGTTCCCTCCTCACGCTCTCCAAGCTTCCTAAGGGCGTTGCCGAGATCGTTCTGGGTCCTGGCCCATTGGAGCGGCACGCGCTCGCGGGTGCGCTCTTCCAGGGCATTGTGATAAGCCGCTACCGCCTCCAAAAGCCGCGCCGTCCCGCTATCGCGTCCACCAAGGATCCGAAGCGCATTGCCGAGGTTGTTCTGGGTCATGGCCCAGTCCAGCGGCACGCGCTCGCGGGTCCCTTCCTTGAGAGCGTACCGATAGGCTTCGATGGCCTGCAGGAGCGTCTCCGTTCCACGTTCGCGTTCACCAAGAATTCGAAGAGCGTTGCCGAGCTTGTTCTGGGTCCTGGCCCACTGGAGCGGCACGTGCTCGCGGGTCCTTTCCTCCAAGGAGGCGTGATAGGCGATGACCGCCTCCTCAAGCCTAACCGTCCCGTTCTCTCGCGAGCCTAGGATTTGAAGCGCGTTGCCGAGGTTCATCTGGGTCCCGGCCCAGTCGAGCGGCACGCGCTTGCGGGTCCTGATGGCTAGGACTTTGACATAGATCTCGACAGCAAGCAGCAAGGCATCATTGTCGCCCTTTTCATCACCATGGACTTCAAGAGCAAGAGCTTGCTGTTCGAGGTAGGCAGCGCGTTCTAGATCTTCCGATACCGGCGCCAAACCGGCAGCGGTTGCAAAATGATCTGCCGCGTCGAGGTAACGCAATTCAGTGAGCCGCAGCTTGCCAAGTTCGTCCTCAATCGAGGCCTGAGCCAGCTTGTTTTCATTCACTGCCATCTGAAGACGCTCTCCTGCGGCTCGAAGAGCCTGACGGGCTTCGCCTAGTTTCTGTTCCGCCAGATCATAATCACCATTCTTGATCGCCTCTGTTGTTTCTTCGCGCAGTTGTTGGACTTCAGGATCGCTAGACCGAACACCAGCAGCTTCGGCAAGAAGGTTTTTGTGCCTCTTAGCGATCACGTCGAGCTTGGCGCTTAACTGCTCTAGAGGAACATTCTGTTCATTGAGAATACCCAGAAAATTCTCGATCGCTGAGCTGCGCACGCCAATTTCGGCGCCAAGCTGGTCGACTTGAGCTTGCAGCTCCGTAGCCCTTTGTGCGTTCAGGCTATCTTTTTCTGCAAAAGCCTCGACCGCTTCGAGAAGTTTTTCCGAGGTAACGCCGATATTGACGTCACCTCCGACATCGACATCGCCGCAAGCAGCAACCCCGCCATCAGCTTCGACCCGCCCACAATCCTTCTGCCACAACTGAGCATGGGCCGGTTGAAGGAGAGCCAGCCAAGAGGCTGCCGCCAGCAAGACCCCTAAGCGGAAACGGGACATCACTTCGCCGGATCGGCTGACGTGTTCTGCTCCCTGATCGTCAAATCACCGCCAACATCCACATTGCCGCCAGCCGCCACGCCATGGTCAGCTTGGATGCTTGGTTTTGATCCGCTGGATGGACCCGGATAAAAATGGGTGTAGACGGTCCATGAGGCGATTGCGGCTGCCGCAAGGCCTCCGCAAAGGAAGGCCAAGGTCTTTTGGTTGGTCGTGCGCTTCAGCCATGTCCACATCTCAAATACCTTTGCATCGATGAATCTCAATGCTGCAAATTTTAATACAACCAATAGAGCTGGCAATGATCAAGTAATTTCGCCTTTTTATAGATATGAACGTTATGAGTAATTCAGCTAACCAGGCGCTCGCAGCAGCCATAGATTTCGGGGCAACGTCAGATCGACCCCAACCGCTATCCCGGCACGGCGACATCGATCGCAGCGATCGCCGACGGCACCTTGGTTCCTGGGAACCAGCATGTCAGCGATGAGGAACGAAAGCGGCGGATCAGACTGTCTTTTATCCCTTATCATCGCACCATCTCCCGTCAGATCGCGCGCCTCCGCCGCCGGGTCGGCGTGCCGGTGATCATCTCCATGAAAAGTTTCACGCCGATGATGCAGCGCGAATGGCGCCCTTGGAAGGCGAGCGTGCTCTGGGCCGATGACGACCGATTGGCAAAGCCGGTTTTGGATGGCCTACGTAAGGACGATTCCATCTGCGTCGGCGATAATCAGCCCTATTCAGGCGAGCATCCCGACAGCTATTCACTGCTGTTTCACGCCAAACGCCCGGGATTGCCCAATGTTGCTTTAGAAGTCCGCCAAGACCTGATCGACACCAAGGAGTGTGCAGAAGCATGGGCAGATCGGTTATCTAGTGTCTTGCAACCGGCGCTCTCCGATCCCACACTCTATCGACTTTGGGAAGGTTCAAAAAAGTCGACTTTGGACAACTTTCTAGCTGCCGGCCGAAACAGCCCCAAAGATACCGACTGATTCGCGCTGCCGCTCATATTAAGTTCGAAAGCTAAAAGAAGCTGATTGTCAGCAAATTAACATCCTGAAGCGGTGACCGGGTAAGATTAGCGTGTCAAAGTTTGGCAGATCGAAGATCCGCGCCTCTTAGTACGGCCAGTGTGCCGGTGAAGACAACCGCCCTTCGATCAACGCTGAAAGCTCTTCACGGGTCCGCATCAAAACCGCCGAAGCGTATCGCTGTCTAGCCTGTCGTGCCGTTTGAACCCTGCCGCTAGCTCAGCGATCGTCGCCTTAAGCGCTGTCTGTCTCGTCTCCGCCAAGAGGCTGCTTGGATCGCCGGCGGTGAGCAGCAATAATTGATCACGGCAAACTCAACCCGCCGACCTTAAGTCGGCGGTTATTGAGTGCGTTAGCCTACCTAGCGATCAGAGCCTGTTCGAATTATCGCTGCTGGAACTGTTTGATGGAATACAAAAAAATCGGCATTAGCTTTTCATTTGCGAAGTGTGTAATCGTAGGATACAAAGTTTCCTAGTTTAGAGCATTATTCAACTAGAAATACACTGAATTTGACCAGCGACTCCCCGCAGGGAATCGGTGTGCATTCAAAAAAAAGGTTAGGCGTGGCACGCGTATTCGGAACCGTACTAGGCGAAGCTCTCAATCCTCTATGCAGCCTCAAAGTCAAATTAGAGCGTGAATCGATCGCTGGAGAGCGAACGCACATCGCAGAGACGTCAACCGACAGCTCAGGCTATTATTCGCTTGATCATGACAACAAACTGGATGCTCGCCTGCGCCTTCGAGTGTCGATCGAGGGAAGTAGTAGCCAACTTCAGTCACGAATCGTGCTTTCTCCGGTTGCGGATCAACGTTTGGATTTTGTGTTAGACGCAGTTCCAAGAACCGCCCCTCCATTGCTTGCCCAGATCGAACACAAACTCAAAAATGTGCTGGGCGACTTGGAACTCAAGGAATTGGATGAAAATGGAATCGCTCGCGTAGCTATCTGTGCCGGTCTTTCTCCCAGGCTTGCCATACTCGTAACGAATACCGAGTTCGAACTGGGCGCTTGCCCGACCTTTCAGTGCAAGCCTGCGAAATTCACCCGTCCTTAGATCCGAATGGAGATCCTGTGCTTGAAGTGGCAAACAAGCGCCAATCACCATGAGATAAATTGCAAGAAGACGCATGCTTCCTCTCCGAGATCCAATTATTCATTTGCTCTCTTCAATGGAGAACGAGTGTCAAGCATAACGGTTTGCAGCTCTAGGTATGCGCCGGAACCTCAAAATACGGTAGAATTTGAATGCCCTTAATGCCTGCTTCGGGTCTACCACTGAAATAACGAGTTGGTTGCTGTTGTTGGGCTGTGGGAATGTGCGGTAACTCGCGTAGCGAGTTATCCACATTTCCATAGCGGCGGCCGCGATTTTTTCTCGTCATGCAGGTGGTGGGCGTAGTGGCCATCAAGTAGGTTGTCGTCCGGCGGGAGTGTGGCTCTTTGGGTCTGTGGTCCGGCTTGCCGGTTTCACCCCAGTTTGAAATGCCGCCCCCGTCACCTGCATCATCCAACGGGTCCACCGGGATGGTGCCGATCGCTTGCGATTGTGGCTTTGGTAGACAAGACCCGAAGGATGACCCTTTGGACCTTGTCGACTGAAGGAGTGATCGTTGGCGACTTCTGCCTCCTTGGAACTTCGTGTTGGGATCGATGTCGGGTCACGTTGTCATAACGTGGCGATCGGGCTGTCGGATGGCCGTCTGCTCGAGGAGTTCGAAATTACGCATACGGCGGCTGGCTTCGACGATTTCTTTCGTCGTGTTGAGACCTCGGCGAAACGCCATGCCGTACCGATTGCCGTGGCTATGGAAGGTTACAACGGTCACATCAGACCCCTCGACAGCTTGGTCGGCGCCAAGGGCTGGCCGCTGTTCAATGTCAATAATCTGAAGCTGGCCCGCTTCAAGGAGATCTTTCCGGCGGCCGCCAAGACCGATCGGATCGATACGAAAAAGACCCTGGAGCTGTTCCAGCTACGTGATCACCTGCCCATGGCGCGCGGTGTGCTCCAGGAAATCGTGCCGATCCCGGAAGAGAACCATGTCCTCAAACGCCTGTCGCGCCGTCGACGGCGTCTGGTCGACGAGCGAACGCGGCTGGGGAGCGCATTGCAGGCCGACCTCCAGGCGGTTTGTCCTGGTTTGTTGGAAATCACCCGAGAGGTCGCCAATTACTGGTTCCTGAACTTTCTCACCTGCCGCAAGGGGCTGCTCAAGCTTGCCCGCATTCGGCGCACAACCCTCGTCAATGTACCTGGTATCGGCGAACGGTTCGCTGACAGTATCCAGGCCTGGCAAAAGAAGGCGTTCTTCAGCCAAGATGCCGAACTGGTCGGCGATATGATCCAGCAGGATGCTGAGCGGATGCTGGAGCTGCATCATCAGATCAAGGCGCTGAAGAAACAGATGGCACGCGTCAACAGCAGCTCAGCGATCGCGCGTCAACTCGATACCATTCCTGGCTTTGGCACCATCTGCTGCGCAGAGCTCGCCGGCGAGATCGGCACCATCGATCGTTTCCGCAACGAAGCCAGCCTCGCCCTTTATCTCGGCATGGCCGCCCTCGATCATAGCTCCGGTAAGTCACGTCGCTCCAAGCGTTCCAAACATGTCAATGTTCGAGCCAAGGCGGCCATGCGCATCGCGGTCGATATTCACCGAAAACTCTGCCCACAATCAAAGCGCTATTACGAGAAAAAACGCGCCGAGGGCAAAAAGTACAACCAGGCCATCCGGGCACTCGGACGACATCTGTGTCCCGTCATCTTCAAGATGCTCAAGAACGACCGGCCATACAAAATCCAACCCTAATCCGATCACGATCCGCGCCACCTTTGGGACTTCAAATTTCCGCCGGGATGTTCAATTGTGAGCCTAAGCCACACTTAATAAATGGCTGTTTTCTGCCATAAACTGGCCATTTGTCAGAATCCCCCTTCTCGATTTTTGAAAGCACGAATCGTGCTGTCCGTCCTGCCCTCGAAACCGGATCAAAAAAGCACTCTGGACCAAGTATCCTAGCTCTGTGGCATCGTCGTAGACGTCTTTGATGGCAGCATCAACAAGACGAAAATTGGGACAACAATGATGACGGTCGCAATCATCCAGATGTAGGGATTGCGACCTTTGCTATCAGCAAGCCGGAAGGCCCACCATCCCAATGCAAACATCAGCAGCAGCACAATTATGGAACCTACCAAGACAATTCCTCCTGGCTTAGGTCAGGCCACGCATACATCTATCATGCAAGTTTCATGACATATATAGCGCTAATATTTAGCGATGCCATGCAGTAGTGGGGCAATTGTGAGCCTAAGCTGATTTCTCCGAACGGCTTTTTTCAGCAGAAAACCTGTCTCTTTCCATAACGGGATGTTATCGCACTTTGAAATGAGAAAGCTGCCTTCCCGATTTGCCCTCAGCCTTTCTTCGCTGCAGGTTTTCTCGCAGTCTTCTTACGAGGTGCCTTTGTCGGCTTTACAGGCTCTGGTTTCCGGCCGAGGCCAATCTTCTTGGCCAGCGCTGAGCGTGTTGCCGCATAGGCTGGCGCAACCAAGGGATAGTCATCTTTAAGGTCGAACATCGACCGATAATCATCAGGCGTGAGCTCATGCCGTGTGGTGAGGTGACGTTTTAGCGTCTTCTGCGTCTTGCCACAAAGCAAGCAGACGATGCCATCCTCTCGAACCGAGCGCTTGATCGGCACGGCCGGCTTGGGCTTTTCCTCTTCTGGAACGGCTGGTTCTTGTCCGAGCCCGGCGAGCTGTTGACCGACCGTCGCGATCAAGGCTGGCAGATCATTGACTGCTAACGTGTGGGAACCGACATAGGCCCCGACAATCTCAGCCGTGCATGCGGTAATCTCTTGGTGGCCGGGTTGGTTTGCCTCTGTATCGTCCATGCGCTCATCGTCCCTTTTTGGGTTATGTCATAGCCGCTTATCATAGCGGTGATTCAGCCGCCAGCGATGCTAGAGCATCTCTTGAAGGGCGTATCCTCGCCGGAGCTTCCGCTCAGCAAGCTTAGTCAAGGCGCTGATGGCCTCGCTTTCGGTTTGATGCTGGTCTCGGCGCACCCGTCCGGGAGAACCAAACATTCCCCACTCCCTCTGGAGAATGCAGTCACCGAACAGGGTTGGCAGGGTGCGCAACAGATAGAACTGATGGTGGTTGGCATCAGGTCCTGCATCAATCAGCCGGGCATGATTGGGGAATAAGCTGAGTTGCAAGGGCTTTGATGTCGAGGCGGCCATGAGGGAATTTCCAGCACCATATGTAGTTGTTGGGGCTGGATTTTACATCAATATGGTGGATTGGCCAGCCTGAGCAAAAACGGCCCCCTTGGAGATCGGGTTGCAAGGAGGCCGTTCCGGTCGTTCGCGGTCATCGGCGTCCCCGCCTGTACCGCGTTGGCGAGCTTACGCTTTGTGCGTTCTCTATCCAAGATTTCTGTAAGTGTCCAAGCGGGGTTCAGGGCCTCATTGCCCGCCCCAAACAAAGGAGTGAACCACGAACCAGGAAAAGATAGCACCAGTGATCGCAAGACAAATTAGACATTACGTCAACTCGAAAGCGACACTCAAAGTCAAATGTCAATTAATACGAGCTTCTATTCTACACGGACAATTGTTTTATCAATAATATGTGAGTTTTTATTGGTTTTCTTTTGTTTTTGTGGCAATAGCAGAGAAAGATAGATAGGGGCTTATTTCATGATAAATGGCAGTGTGGCTAGTAATTCGCGCGTAGGAGAATCGGCGGCATCCTCATCACCGAAGCCCAGCAAAGCTGCCAGGGCTGGCTTCAGCCGAGCAGAACGACAGGCCAACGGCACGACATCCGAAAGCAAACCCGAGCAACGATCAGCCAATTCTCAGAACGGTCGCGGGACCATGCTCGAGGAGCAAGGTCAGAAACTCCAGGATTTTGCTAATGTACAAGGCCGACCGTCGATTGGTGAGAAGCCGCATGGCAGAAACATCTCCTTGCAAGCCAGGACCCATCAAACCGGGCAACCCCGCAGCGAAACCGGCATGCCGACAAGACAGGATGCTTATCAACGGGATTTCGATCATGCCTTGAATGTGAAGATTGCGGGTGTTGATCAACAGCCTAAGAACATCGACGATCGCCTCGAAAAGAGTACAACGACAGCGCGCCTTGTTGGCGCTGTGCAAGTCCTTGGTGGCGGGTTGGAAGTGGCACTGGGCATCGGCGGTGCTATCATGCCGGAGCCTGCAACGACGATTGGCGGGGTAATCCTAATCGCGCATGGCAGCGACACGATTGCAGCAGGGTTCCGAAGCCTCTGGTATGGCGAGGTTGCTGAAACCTATACGGCTCAGGGCGCCGAGAATGTTGCGCGCGCCGCAGGTGCCCCAGAGGGCACAGCGGAAGCAATCGGTGTCGGCGCTGATCTTGTTGCCGGGCTTGGACCATCGATGGCGGTGACAGCATCACGCCGGATCGCAATGTCTGCAGCAACTTCGGACGCCCCGAAGGTGATGGTCGCCTATGCCAACGCCAAGACGATGACGCAGCTAACCAATCAACCCACCCGGATCGGTCACAACATGGTCGGGGTTTCGCGAGAGGGGAGCACAGCCTGGTTCGAGTTTCGTGGCATATCAAGTGGCCGCGTGATGGAGGCCAAAAAAGCCCCGTTGGCATCGGAGGGATTTATCATAACCCCCTTGCGGGTAACATCAACGCAAGCTGCGCGCGGCGAAGCAGCGGCGGACATGCTCAGGGCAGCCGGCAAGACACCGTGGTCCGCTTGCGGCCCGAATTGCACGACAACCGCATCTAAGGTGCTACGCGAAGCCGGAGTCGTGATCCCGGCCTGGGCGCAAACGCCGTCTCTTTTGGCCATGGGCGTTCGCGCTGGCGGCGAAATCACTGTCATTGGAGCCGCCAGCGCCACTGGCGCACGCATCGCAGGGCAGTAGAATGGGTAAATCAGGACAGCATTGGTCGTTTGCTCCAGGGACGGTGCCCAGCCTGGATGACGTCTGTGCGGAGCTGGGCCGGCAAACCGGTCTGGTTCCTGAGGTTGAGGGTGACAGGGTACGGTTGGCGGAAGCCAAAATTGGCTTCGTCTGCTCGATAGAGGATAATATCGCTGATGTCTGGTCGGGGGTACCATATCACCCCTATCTGTGGCGCCAGCTTAGTCTCGCGATGGAGGCATTGGGAGGGCAACTGGTCTGGCCGGACATGCAGGAGAACATTTGGCCGCGGCCTGGACCCGAGCCGGCCTGTCTTTCACGGCCCTGGTCCGAGCTAACACCGTTTCAACAACGAGTGCTTCGCCATGGCGCAGTGCTCATGAGCCGCCCGTTCGACCGCTGGCTGTGATCTCGCCCTCCGATTGGAGAAAGGTCAGTAGGTATTTAAAAGTTATCATTATGAAGAGGGCCGATGTCTGGCGCAGCCGGGCATTCGGCCCTCTTCATAGAGCTAAATGACCATCTGACTTGCGCCCACACCATCCACGGGCAAGGTCACAGCCTCCATAAGGATTCGGTGTCAGTTGGGACACAACGAGGTCCTGCATAAACGTGAAGAAGCGTATGAAGTTTATGGTCAGACCAATGGAACACTTGGCAAATCCAAAGGCAGGCAGCCGACCAAGCCGGCGGGAAGCACCAAGAGGGCGCCTGCTCTGTAGAGGGCAAAGCCAAGCTCTGTCTGGTCGGACTGGACGGTTATCGACACCGTATTTTGCGATAGAATGGCAACGTCTTCGGGAAGGTTCTGGAGGAAGTCGAGGCTCGGCAGAACCACCACGGCTGCGGGAGCAGCATCGCTCAGAACCATCACCCCGGCCATGAGGCCGACCCAAGCCGTCAGAACCAGAACTGCGACACCGATCCCTCTAGTAATCATGGATATGTTCCAGTGTCAGACCTTCGTCGCCTAAGGTCCTCAGACGTTCTGCGAGATCGCGCACCTTGACGGCTATCAGGTGACGATTGTCGCCATAGCCCTGACGCTCGAAACTGTGGAGAGCGGGTTCAAAGGCCTGGTTCGAGATGGCCGTGAACATGATGTCATCATTGCCTGCGATCTCGACGACATCAGCCCCGTCATTCGCCAATCGCTGAAGCAGTTCCGTGAGTTGTCGGTAACGTGGGGTCTCAATTTCGAATGACGGGCCCCGCTCCTCGATGAGCACGATATCCGGATAGCTTCGCAGCGTTTGCGCATCGACGTTCGTGACGATCATGCGCAGGCTGAGGGCGTCTGGCTCCATGGTCGCCACGGCAGCCGTGATGACGTCGGCATACTTCGCCTTTGCGCCGAATTCCAGACCGAGCGCGAAACGCCGCTCCTTGTCGCGGAAAACTGCCGAATTCGCAGCGGACAAGGCGTCGATATCCGACGAAAAATCCCAACGGTACCAGGGGGTTTGCTGCAAGAACCGTGCGTAGCTTGCCGCCTGCTGGGCGGACAGGTCGTCGAGCGGTGCTCGCTCTGCGCCTCGGATCAACGTGGCGATGCGCCCGATCGTCTCCTCATAGAGCGCCTTGAATGCAAGCTCCAGGGAGAAGCTGACACCGATGGTGTAGATCGTCTGCTTCGTCGGCCAATCGAAGCCGCCATGCGCAGCCGATTGCTCGGAAAGCGCACAGAGCGACGACCAGAATCCCGAGATGCCGCTCAAGAATCCATAAGCGTGCGGATCGCCTGTCTGGATCACCTTGGCGTAGTCGTCATAGGCGTGGACGATGTGCCACTCGGGGTAGGTCAAGAAGGTCCGGGCTTCCAGTCTGTGATGATCCGAGGGGAGTTGCGGCTCGTAAGCCGTCGCCGCTGATTGGCCTCGACAGGCCACCTCATTGTAGGCGACCGGCGCCAGCAGGATGACAATGAGCAAGACGAGCCCAAGTCCCAACCATTTCAGCAACTTCCCGAAAAGACGCATCAGGCGCGATCGAGCTTCAGGCCGGCGAACAGCGCAAAGGCGCCAAGGACGATATGGGGCAGGTTGGCCAGCACACGGACGAGCGTGAAGGACAGGCCCGCCCATCCATTGGTGAAGATGCCCATGTCGAGATAGCCATAGCCGGTAAAGAAACCGAAGATGCCGTCTCCGAGATAGAGGGCGCCAAAGATGACCAGGAACATTTTCGAGGCGCGATGGGAGACGAAGGCCGCGACGAGCGCCCAAAGGCCTGAGGCGACATGCAGCGCATCGTCGAAGACGTCGAGCGCGAAGATGCCGAAGGCTAATCCGCTGTCATCGACGAGGCCGGGGATGTAGTTGATCGATGCGGCACCAAACAGCACGATGGCGTAGCCGATAGCGATTTTCTGCAAGACTGTCATAGCTCGTCCAGATACTGATCCCAGAGGTTGCTACGGAAGACCAGATCCGGATCGATCGCCCGCTTCGCAGCGGCGAAGTCGGGGGCTTTTGGATAGGCACGAACCAGCTGATCCACGGTCGCATGCGGACGATAGGGGAGGTAATAATTGCCTCCGATCGCCGTGATCCCATCGATGAGGTCACGGGTCAGGCGCGCCATGTCGGCCTCGGCGCGCTCGGTCATTTCCTGGCTGAACGACATCACCGCAGCGATACGTGGAACACGCGCATAAGCGAGATAGCTCTCCGCATCGGTATCCACGAAGCGAAGGGTGACGTTCAGCATCTCCTGATAGGAATTCGGGATGACCGCCCGGCAGACCTCGAGAAACTCGGGAAACCTTGCGGGAGCGATGAAGTATTCGTGCAGGATATCGGTGCGCTTCGGATCGCCATCATCGAGGGTGGCGACCGGCTCATTGATCAGGCTGTTGCGCGTCATGGCGCCACCGCCGACCATCGCGCCGGGGCCGGTTTCCATCCACCAGCGGAAACGCTTGATGCGCTCATTGCCGAGCTGTGCGCGATAGACATCACCGGAAAGTTTCGAGACGATTCCGGAACCGGAGGCGGCCGGAAGGTCGTCCTGATCCGCTGAGGGCCTGTAGGTGATCAAGAGCGCGTCTTCGAAGAAACGGCTGCGATCGACGTTGAGGCGGCCATAGGCCATGTTGACGTTCTCGTCAGCCAAAGCCGCTTCGAAGGCCGGGCCGAAATCCTCGGCCGGGAGTTCATCGAAACGCGGCTCGAGACGGAGGTTTTTCTCCATCTCGACGTCGAGCGAAACGATGGCACCGCTCAGGCCATATCCGCCCATGGTGACGTTGAAGAGATCGGTATTCTCGGTTCGCGAGCAGGTCAGGAGCGAGCCGTCGGCAACCACCATCTCGAACGACCTTACGGTCGCGCCCATCGGTCCGTGCGGCACCGGCCAGCCATGGGCATTGACGCAGAAGGTGGCGGCGACGCCGAAATCATGGTTCGACTGCATGACCTTTGGCGACCAGCCGATCGGATCGAGTGCCGCGATGACCTGGCTCCACCTGGCACCGGCATGCACGCGATAAACGCCGGCATGGCTATCGGGCTCGAGAAAGCCGTTGTTGAAAGTGATGGCGTGGCCATCTCTCGGGATTGCCTGCGCGCCCATCGAATGGCGCGCGGCGCCGATATTGACCGGCCGCCCTGCCGATCTGGCCTCGGTGATCTCCTTGCGGAGCGCTTCGACAAGCCGTTCGCTGGGGTCGTCTTCTAAAGTGATGTGTCTGTGGACAGGCGTGGAACTGAGGCGGCTGGCGTCGTCCAGATGTCCTTGTTCCTCCAAGTCGCCACTTACGGTAACGCCATCCAACGTTGGATTGGACGATGCCAGATACCTTGCTCCGGAGACACCGGCAACCGCGCCGGCACCGGCTAAAATCATGCGCCGTGAAAAGTTCTTCATGCGCCCTTATACTTTGTGATCCAGCCTTATAGGCTTGGTGATGGCACGGAATTTCTTCCCGGTACCTGTTTCGATATGCTCCGTTCCGGAAGCGAGACTATCGACCTTGTAATCCATCGTCCCATCGTGGCTGAGTGACGACGTCGCTTTACCACGAGCGATGCCGACATTGAAGATCATTCATATCTGGGCTGCTGTGATGATGCGCATAGCAAAGATTTCTATAACAATCGTCCTCTTGGTTTGCATCGGCATTCCGGTCGCTTTCCGCATGGCGGCTGCGCTGCGCGAGACTGATAGGGTTGCCGACATTCTCCCCGCCGAGGGGCGCATGGTCGCCACCAACTCGGGTGACATTTTCTTGCAGGAACTCGGGCCGGTCGATGGTCTGCCTGTTCTGCTGGCTCACGGCACCGCCGCCTGGTCGGGCCTATGGCGCGAAACGATGGAGGCGCTGGCCAAGAACGGCTACCGGGCGATCGCGTTCGACATGCCGCCATTCGGGTTTTCCGAACGTGATCCGAAGGGAAACTATTCGCGCCCGAGACAGGCTGAACGCATCCTCGATCTCGTGCAAGCGCTCGAAATCAAACCCGTCCTGGCAGCGCATTCCTTCGGCGCGTCGGCGGGTATGGAAGCAGTATTGATGGCGCCGGAGGCCTTCACAGGCCTGATCATCATCGATGGGGCGATAGGGCTCGGCAACGCCCATGAAGACGGCATGATCTGGCCCCTGTCGAGCGAGGTCATTCGCCCGTTTCTCGTGGCCACGACGGGAACCAACCCCTTGCTGACCAAGATGTTCGCGCGGCAGATGATTTACCGGAAAGATCAGCTCCTGCCCAAACATGTCGACATCCTTCAACGGCCCATGAGCCGGCGAGAAAGTACGCAATCGATGTCAGACTGGGTGCCGTCCCTCCTGGCCACTCCCTCTGATGCACTCAGCACCCGGAGGGAGAGCTATGCTAGTTTTTCTTTGAAGACGGTTATCATCTGGGGTGACGAAGACACCGTAACGCCTCCCGAACAGGCAACGGATCTGGCAGCCGTGATCGATGACAGCACGATCCTCATGCTTGAGGATGTCGGGCATATTCCGCAGATTGAAGACCCAGAACAGTTTCAGGTGATGTTGCTTCAGGCAATTCTCGAATTTTGATAGCAATGGATGATGACCATGGATTTCTTCACTTAAAAATTACTGAAGTACGTTCTTAGAGGTCTCTGTTTCCCATTGTTTGGGAGGCTATATTTTCCATAAAATCGCATATCGAACTTTAACATGAAAGCACGAATCGTCCTGTCCAATCTGCCTCCGAAAACCGCCACAAGACCACCGGAAGCTGTGTGCTATCAAAAGCCGCCGACCTAGCCGCCCGGTCGGCCTTGCGCTTCGAGCCAGTTCATGACATCGGCGGCAGATCTATTGCGATGTGTTGTCTTCAACGCCAGCAAATAGAAATCTCCATTGCCCCGCAGGGTTCCGGGGACGACCTGGTGTAGCCGGCCTGCTTGCAGATCGCGCTCGACCAGAAACCGGCTGGCGAGCGCAATCCCTTGTCCGGCTAGCGCCGCATCGATGCTAAGCGACGTCTGGCTGAAGCTCATTCCCCGGCTGGCCGCTGCATCGCTGATGCCGAAAACTTCGCGATAGAACGCCGGCCAGAGATTATGCGTGTCGTGGAGGAGAGCCGTCCGCTCGAAAGCATCCTGCACCAGCGGCAGGCTCTCCTCGGCAATCAATGCCGGAGCCGCCACGGCGACGATCTCCTGTCGAAACAGCAGTCTCGCATCGAGGCTAGCACCGAATGGTGGCTGCCCCTGACGGACGGCGAGATCGATCCCGTCGGCGTGGAAGCTGAGCACGCTGTCGGTGGCAAGCACCCGCAAGTCAATCGCCGGGTGATCGCCGGCGAGACCCGGCAGGTTGGGCAGCAGCCACTTCGCCGCGAAGGTTGGCGTCACGCTGATCGTGACCTTGGAGGGCTCGGGCTTGAGCGCCGCGGTCGCCTCCTGCAGCGATCTCAGGGCGGCGGCGACTTGGCCATGATAGCTGCGGCCAGTGGCGGTGAAGGCGAGGCCCTTGGCCTGCCGCTCGAACAGCCGAAGACTGAGATACGCCTCGAGCCCGCGCACCTGCTGCGCCACGGCGCCCTGGGTTACCCCGAGTTCGTCGGCGGCGGCGCGAAAATTCAGATGCCGACCGGCGGCCTCGAACACGCGAAGGCCATTGAGAGGGGGAAGAGGGTTTGATGAAGCCAATAGAATTTCTATCCCAAGGATACAGATGTTCTGCCTCGTTGCGCCTGAAACTTTGACCTACATTGGCGATGAAAAGGGCATTTAGGAACAGGATATGGACATTGCTGTAGAAAGAGTAGCGTTGATAACCGCCGGCGGCAGTGGCATGGGCGCTGATGCAGCGAGGCAACTCGCTGCCGATGGATTTACGCTCGGGATCCTATCCTCGTCGGGCAAGGGCAAGACGCTGGCCAACGAACTCGGCGGCTTCGGCGTCACGGGATCGAACCGCTCGGTAGCGGATCTCAAGCGGCTGGTCGATGGTGCTGTGGAACGCTGGGGGCGCATCGATGTGCTGGTCAATTCCGCCGGCCATGGTCCCAAAGGCCCAGTGCTCGAAATCGCCGACGAGGACTGGCACGAGGGCATGGAGGTCTATCTCCTGAACGTCATCCGCCCAGCGCGCCTAGTCACGCCCATCATGCAAGGGAACGGCGGCGGTGCGATCATCAATATCTCGACCTTCGCCGCCTTCGAGCCCGACCCGCTCTTTCCCACATCAGGGGTGTTCCGGGCGGGGCTCGCTGCCTTCGCCAAGCTCTATGCCGACAAATACGCCGCCGACAACATCCGCATGAACAACATCCTACCCGGTTTCATCGATAGCCTGCCCGAAACCGAGGACCGGCGGGCGCGTATCCCTATGGGTCGCTATGGACGCGCCGGGGAGGTGTCGTCGTTGATCTCCTGGCTGGCTTCCGAGGGTGGCGGCTACATGACTGGCCAAAACCTGAGAATCGACGGAGGGCTGACCCGTGCCGTCTGACATCGCTCTTTCGACTGGCGGGAGCGAGCGCATCGCCTTTGCCGTCAAATGGACGGCATCGGTGATCCAGATCCTCGGCTACACCGCCGCCGGGTTCGGATGGACGCCCTGGAACCTGTACCTGTTTCTGGTCGGCGTGATCGGCTGGTTTGCCGTGGGCGCACTTTGGAACGACCGAGCGATTATGTTGATCCATCTCGTCGCTTTGGTGGCGATGATCGCGGGAATGTCGAGCGCATGACCATTCTGGGTCATGCTCCGCCTCCCCGTGGTCGCTCGAGCAGGTCAGCTTCGCCTAACAGGTGCGGACACGACAGGCGATCTTGGCCCACTACGGAGGGTAACCGCCGCTTTGCTGACGCAAGCCAAGCTCGGCGCAATGCGTAAACCGTGCCAAAAGGAGCCGCTAGCCATTGCTGCAATCTTGCTGGGAGATTGCACGCATGCTGAGATCAAAGGATGAAGCAGTTTCTCGCTCAGACAGCGGTGATCGTCCGTGACTACGACGAAGCCATCGACTTTTATGTCAATAAACTCGGCTTCGATCTGATTGAAGACACCCCTGTCTCTCGGCCGCACATGCCGGAATCGGGCAAGCGATGGGTCGTCGTTGCGCCGCCGGGATCGTCAGAATCGCGCTTGCTCCTAGCACGCGCTGTTGGCGAAGAGCAGTTATCACGGATCGGCAATCAGACTGGTGGCCGAGTCTTTCTGTTTCTGTATACCGACGATTTCTGGCGTGATTACGAAGCGTTCAGGGCCAAAGGCATCAACTTTGTCCGTGGAGAGCCGAGGGAAGAGAGCTATGGAACGGTGGCCGTGTTCCTCGATATCTGCGGTAACATGTGGGACCTAATTGAGCCGAAGAAGTCATAGAGCTAATCTCATTGAGCAAGCGATTCGTTGTCGAGCAAAAGCTCCGCTCAAAATGGCGCTACGAGTGGCATGGAACGGTTATGCCATCGAAGGTCGCGCCGGAGTCGGAATCTACCGCTGATCCTTTGATCGTTTCCAAAAAGGAGACACTCCGGCAGGAGTCGATCAGTCGATGACAACGTGGCGGCTCTTTATGAACAGTGCATCCCAGTCAGAAAAATCAGCCACGGAAAATCAGCATTAAAAGGTGCAAAATAATTGTTAGCATGAAGATGATAGTTGTTAGAATAACTCCATTTGAACATGTTATATAGAAATACCTTCGCCGCAGATAATGCTGATAGTATTCTTCTAACGTACCGAATTTCTCTTTAACTGGAACGCTGCCGCCTTTATGTCTCAAGCTGAAAACACACATAATTGCGAGCATTGCGTACGAAATAATTTCGAGAAAAATAAGTACCTGAGTTATTCTGGACGACTGAAAAACAATCAACGTTATACCGAGCGCTGCGATCATAGCAGATATATGCGTGAGAAGTGCCGAAAGATCGTCATGTATATAACTGAGTGTAGATTTTAAGCTAATCGCCTTTTCGTCGTTTATTCGTTCTTCACGCTCTTCAAAATACTCTTCTACACTTGGCGCAGAAGCTTTTTTGATACGTCGATCTAGGAAGTCATCTAGTGCAATTTCGATGTCTTTCAGAAAAACCATTCTTCTTCGCCAATGCTTAACTCGAGGAATCTCCTACAAATAAGGTGTGCCAATGCTGGCGAAACTCCAGAGGCAACTCAAAGCAGCTGGGATCCGGGTGTTTCGGGATGCTCCGCCTTCCTCGAGGCGACCCTTTAAACGACAGCTTCGCCCAACAACTTCGGACGCTACAGGTGAGATCGGCTCTTAGCGCCCGCTCAACGCCGGTTTTCTTCCGCTAGCCGAGCCAGGCCTCGCGCGGACTCCGTGCCAATTCCTGCCGCCAGGACAAGCCGTCAAATATGAACGCGATCCAACATTCCGTAAAAACCGGCGCTTGAGTTCTGCCGCGACATCATAACGCTCGCCTTGTTGACAAGCGCCCGTGTTAACGTCGCCATTCGGTGGATGTCGAGGATCGATAGGATACAAAGTGAACACTTCCTCTATCAATATCGTCATCGTCGGTGGAGGAGCCGGTGGGCTGGTGCTGGCGACGTTGCTGGGTAGGAAGCTCGGCAAGAGCGGCAAGGCACGTGTGACCCTTATCGATCATGCGCTAACCCACGTCTGGAAGCCGCTCTTGCATGAAATCGCGGCTGGCACGCTCACATCCGACAGTGACCGCGTCAACTACCTCAGTCATGCCAAAGAACATCATTTCCGCTTCGTCCAAGGGGAGATGGAAGGTTTGGATCGAGGCGGCAAAACGATCTGGCTGGCGCCGATGTTGGATGAGGAAGGCGAGGAAATTGTGCCAAGACGACCATTCGCCTATGACTACCTGGTCATCGCAGTTGGCAGCACGGCCAACGATTTCCACATCGAGGGCGTGAAGGAGCACTGCGTGTTTCTGGACGATCATCATCAAGCGGATCGGTTGCAGCAACGCCTGCTTCACGATTTCTTGCGTGCCCAGATGCAGCCGGAGGTGCTCGGGCCGGGTCAGCTTCATATCGCGATCATCGGTGCGGGAGCGACCGGCGTCGAGCTTGCGGCCGAGTTACACCGTGCAGTACGCGGCTTTGTTGCCTATGGCCTCGATCGGATCGATCCGGAAAAGGATATCCGCATCACCCTGATCGAGGCTGCGCCGAATGTCCTTCCGGCGCTGACACCGCGGCTGCAGGATGCAACCGACGCGCAGCTGAACAAGCTTGGGATCGAGGTCCTGACCGGTGAGCAGGTGGTTATGGTCACCGAGGACCAAATGCATTTGAAGAGTGGCAAGAGCATCGATGCCGAGATCAAGGTCTGGTGTGCGGGCGTCCGAGGACCTGCCTTTTTCGAAGGGCTTGACGGCTTTGAGCAAAACCATGTTCACCAGTTGGTGGTTGATGAGACCCTTCGCGTGGCAGGCTCTCAGAATGTCTTCGCCATTGGAGATTGCGCCGCCTGCCCCCGATCCGGCAGTGAAAAACCCGTCCCTCCACGGGCCCAGGCTGCCTACCAGCAGGCTTATACACTCTCAAAGACGCTGACGCATATGATCACCAATCGAGGGCAGGCGCAGCGTTTTGTCTACAAGGACTACGGATCGCTGATCTCGTTGAGCTACAGCGCTGTCGGTAATCTCATGGGCAATCTCTTCGGAACAGTAATGATCGAGGGACTGCTTGCCCGCTTGACTTATCTCTCACTCTACAGAAAGCATCAGCTTGCTTTACATGGCCTTCGCTGGGTGATCATGAACGTGGTCGCCAGACTCTTCATGCGCGGCACCCAGCCAGAGCTGAAGCTTCACTGAGTGCAGCGCGCTCCCCGATGGATGGGTAGAGGCCGTTCTTATGGCCGCAAGGGGTCAGGAAGCGAATCTGGAGGCCTATGACATAGCGCGAAGAATGCGTCCGAAACCGGCCTCTACGGCAGGAATTCGCTCGGGGCGGTCGGTAACCGCCCGTTTTCTGCCGCTAGGCTCGTTTCCCGAGAGTGCCATAAGGAGCCACTTCCCACGATCGTAAAAAGGTGGAGTATGATCCTGGGAAGCGTTAGCCACCCAGGATCATGCTAAGGATTATTCAATGGTCGGTGGGCCGCCAGCCATCCAATGTCGTATGAATTGGATGATTGCGCACACCGCCATCAGTCCGAGGCTTAGAGCCTCCATCTTCCATCGCATCAGATACTCCCTTCAAGTTGCCGGAAAGCACGCGCCCCCACGCGTACTCTGCGTACTCCGCCATCTGGCCGACCCTTCCCGGAACTAAGAAGCAATCTCTGACACAATTAAAAATTGATAAAAATATCTACATTGTCAACTCAAAATAATAATTACTAACTAACACGGGCTCTTGGTTTAGCGCTTTGACTCGCCGAAAAAGCGGTCTCAAGCCTCCATCTTCAGATGGAATCCAACAGGATGTGCATGCGAAGCATGCTGCCCTAGACTCAACCCGCCGACTTTAAGTCGGCGGTTATTAAGTTTCGGCGAAGTTACCTTCCTGCAGCATCCGAAATTGGGCATTTGGTCTCCTTCGGGTCAGGTTTACGCATTGGCGACCTGGCTCTCCATGCGGGCAATGCGTCGGTAAGCAGCCTTTTGGGCGAAGTGCCCGCGCTTTCGGCCGCTTATTTCTCAGCTTTGGACGCAATGGCTATCTCGGCCGTACTGGCGGTTAGTGCCTGTTGCCAACCAGCCAGTGTGTACAGAGCAGACGCCGCCCCTCGAGCCGACGCAGGCTGTCCTCGATTGATGGGGACATGCGCCTTCGATTAAGTCACGGGTGGCAAGTGGTGCTTGCCGATCGATTGAACCGAGGTCGCCTGCGGCCCGTCCACCCCGTCATGCTCGTCAATCGAGAGACGCACTTTTGCGCCGACATCGAGCTTCTCGAAACCGCCATTCGCAACGCTGTTCTGATGGAAATAGATTTCCTGTCCGTCCATCAATTGCACAAAGCCGAAACCGCCCTCTCGGTTGATGGTAACGACATGGCCATGAGGCGGAACATCGTGAACCTTGACTTGGCCACGCCTGACGCGGGCATGATTTTCGATCTTCCGTTTGGCGGCATTGAAGGCATCCCGGATCGCGACATAGACGTCCTGATGGGACTGCTTCTTTGGGCCCTTGTGGTTGATCGCGATCTCCTTGCCGGGCAGCGTGATATCCAGACCGACCCGAAAGAGGTTGCCTCGGCGGTGTTGGCGATGGTCCTGTTCGATGACGACGCGGCAACCGATGATCCGATCGAAGAACGTCTCCAGCTCGTCGACCTTCTCTCGAAGTCGAGCCTCGACAGCCGGCGACGAATCCATGTGCCGAAAACTGATCTCAAGCGGCTTTTCCATAGTTGACCTCCGTTTCCGGCAATAGGTGCTCATCACCCCGTCCTTTTAGGCACGGAAGACATCGAAAATATTGATCAGGATCAAGACGATGCGGCTAGTAGAATGGGATACGAAGTATTTGGGGTAGTGATGAGCGTCCTATCGGATTGCAACGCGATCTTGGGGACAGGGAGGCGGTGGCATTTCCGGAGGCGGGAACCGATCCCATGGGTCTGGAGCGTCAATTTCGGGCAGGTCAGGAGGCTTCGGCGGATCTTGTTCGGGAAGCCTGATCTGACGTGGTGGAATCTTGATGACGATTGGTTCGCGTGGCGGTTCATCAGGCACATTTGGCGGCTGATTCGGCATCATCTTTCTGCTCGATAATTTGTCAGGCCTGATCATCGGGCCTTTCTCCCAGCGATCAAAGGATACTGTTTAAGAGGCCAAAGTTAACGATCAATGAATAATCACCTTGCGCCAATCAAAGGACGGGCGCAACAACGTTGATCATAGGCTGTGAATGGAGACATGATGATCAATCCTTCACACGGCGGCCTATCAGAGGGAGGCAGGCAGTACCCACATATAATTATCGTTGTGAGTCCTGCGACAAGACGTTCGAACAGATCGAGTCCATGGTCGAGCATGAAACCGCCAAACCACCATGCCCCAATTGCGGCAGCCAGAAAGTCAGCCGCATGCCGGCACCCTTTATGGCGATCACCGGCAAGAAGAGTTAACCGTTGGTGCACTGGCACCAATTGAAGCCTTGAGCAAAACGGGCTGCTAAAGCTGCTGGATCGGTTCCGTCGCATCCCGGTCATTGGCTGTAGGACACGTGACGTCCGAGATGGCTTTCTCTGCCTTTTCTTTCCTCTTCCATGAATGGCTCTATCCGAGCCTTGTATCCATAGGACCAACTGACATTCTGAATATGCCGAAGATAGGCACGAATGCTAGTCAAGGCTTTCGCTGCAGTATGGGCGGATTTGAATGTTCGTCGGATCTTGGCCCTCCAGCCGTCTCGCATGTCGATGACGATGCGGAACCTCACGCCTTTCCCTCCAGCCCGATGTCGCCAAGCGACGCTCATCAGCAAACGCCTGCGAGCGTCTATTCCATTCGTTGCTGCATCAGAAAGTGGAGCACTGGGCAGTCATGATCAGGAAGGCCTCGAGCGTGATCCAACATGGATCAGATCGCTGTCCTTGATTGAAGTGTCCTAAGCGTAGATTTCTTCCTTGTCGTCGCTCTTGCTGGATTGCCCTTCCCGAAATCAATGCGCTGTTAGGCTCACTAGTTCGGGGCGGAGGGCTTCCCAGGAATATGAGCATCCCGCGTAGTGTCGAGTTGGCGCCTCGTCATTCGCGCCAATCGCAGCCAATGCATGCTTCTCCTAGAGGAAGCAGTCAGAAGGGCTGGGTGGTCAGTTCTCAGGCGCCGCCGGCTTTGCTGAGATTGACCTGGCCCGCGTCGGCTTTGCGATCCAAGACCGTGAATAAGCCGCAGCCTAGCGGCGGGGCTGAGTCGTGCCGATTGTGTTGAAAAAGTAAGAATGAATACTTGGAGCGGGATTCCGATAGAATTACATTCCTCAAAGATCCGCTTTGGGAAACGAAATTCCATGAAAACGCTGTGATTGGAACTGGTTTCTAAGCTGCGAGGGCATTTTTGGATGCCTCGGACTTTTCAACAAAATCTGCCAGGAGCTGACGCAAGAGCTGGAAATGTGTGTGTCATAAACGCTCGACCATGCGCGGCAAGCTTTAATATTGTCATCTGCTACTCAAGTTAGCCACGCGAGCAAGTCCCTCTCGTGGTGGATCTGAGCGCAACCGTCTCCACCTCGAACACTCGGCTGGCTATCTGTTTCTCAATGGTCTTAATCGGTCAACTTGTCGAGCCGGACGACGTACTCATTCAACTCTTCGCTATCATAGCCTGTGTTAGCAATCAGGACGTAGGCTCTGGAGCGGCCCGGCAAGGGACCTCGAATATCGCGCTGGCCATCATCAACAAGGCGACATGCGCCGTCAGCTAAATCCCTGGGTTGATCTAAATATACTTTGTACTTGTGTCCCTCACCATCTACCGAAATTCGGATTGTGTCGTCGGTGGCGTCTGCAAAAAAATCTCAACAACATTCGACTGGAGAGGTCCAAGTTGCAACTGAAATCTACGGTCATTGTAGTCTTCGATTGCGTAGCTGTGTTCAAGCTGAAGCTCCATTGTATTTGGATCATGTGCGACAGCCTTTGGTTGAATATGGCAAGGCGCTTCATTTAGTGGTGGCTCAGGTGGAACGACATCAGGATGAAAGAAATTGATATTGTCTTCTAGCATTACCTGATTCTTGACCCATCGCCAGTATTCATCGCTGAGTGCGCTGTCAAGATGCAACTTCATTTGATCATCAACGTCTGAGCTATTCATCCCTTCGGCAACCATATCCATCAAATAGACCAATGAGAGCCCCTTCGACTGACCTAAGTATGCCCAGAAATCCTGCGCACGATAATCGTCCCAGTCCTTTATTTTCTTGGACAGACTTATGTCTACACGACGGACATGAAGTTTGGAGTTGGCTTGCCCGCGAACTATGCGCGATCCTGGATCTGGCAAGAATGTAGCGATCGACCCCGCCGCTGCTGCGGCTGTTCCTTCATTCGCCCAATGTGTATTCAATGCAAACGTCAGAAAATCCCAATGATTTGAAGGACGACTGAGCTGATAGGCATGGAACAACTCATGCCAGACAACCGAATTAAAATATTCTTCAGTGTGATTCTGTGGTTCAATGCAGATTCTTATTGTGATTCTAAAAATAAATGTTGTGGATGCCGCTACACCACAGGTCGGGTTTACTAGTCCAGGACGTTCTGGATACAGTTCTATGCCTAAAAAACGTTGTCCCGGGATCTTTATGCAAAATGCGGGCAATGACGATGATGTAACATCATGGCAATAGTTCACCTGATCTCTACGGAATTTTGGCGGATCAAAGAATTTAGAATACTGAGAATAAGCGTACTCTATTTGATCCAATGTACGATTTAATGCGAGTTCACAATCTGAGTAATAACATCGTACCTCAAAATTTGTACTCTTACCGGCTGTGTACCGGAAACCTGGGATGATTTCATACTTTTTTAGCGCTGTGGCGAATTCATGCACGAGGTGCGATGAGAGATCTGGACGTTGTGTCAGGACGATTGTCACGCCTTCGGTCAAGAGCGCCGACATCTCCACTATGTACAGGCCATTTTCCTCGTCATGAGTCCCATCAACTGGCGACCAAACGTTGCTGTCACCGATGCCATTCAGTAGATATTCAGGTATCAGGGCACTGGCCGCCAAGCCGGGCGCATTCATGCCCTCAGGCACAGGTAAAGCAATGGCAAACGGAGTCTCGAACGGCATTACCGTCGTCTCTGCTGCGCCTACGCTAAAGTAGGGGCCAATTGGAATCATGGCGGCCCCTAGGTCCTCATTTGGCGCTGAAACCTCCTCAATCCAAACGGGCAGTGAAGGTAATATTGCACCTTCTGCCGCACCAAGAATTATGCCTGATGGATGTTGAAACACAGTGTCATTGACCAGTTCCCCGTTTGTCACAGGCTTTGGATTGCTTGGCTCATCAGGTCTTTCATCGACCCTCATACAAGCAGGAAGCGACAAGACAACAGCAGCAAGCATTGCTATACATGCAGTAGATCCAGACCCCGCCATATCAAACCTCCAAAACACTGGGTCACAATTGAGGGATTGCCTGTGAAACCGCATTGTACATTTACAGCATTGTGAAACATTATTGGATATGTTTGCACAAAATGCTGTGAGCCAGTTCACTCAATCGCAAAATTAAAAGTGGACGGCGCAACACTTTGCGAAATGGAGCTTATACTGAGCCTCGAGGCCGCTTCGGGTCATCGACGGAAACATGCGCCCTATCTTGTGTGCCTCCCCAAATTGATGATTCTTTTTTGGAACGACGGTGGCGCTTCGCCCTCTATTGCATGATCATGCCGCCATCGATCATGAAGAGCTGACCGGTCATGTAGTCGGACTCTGGCGATGCCAGAAAGGCAGCGGTGCCGACCACGTCCTTGGGATAGGAATAACGCTTCATCAGGATCATGTTTTCGGCGAGCAGATCCATGGACTCGCCTTCCTTTTCGAACTTGCCGATCGCCACCAGGTCCTTGTCCAGTTGCTCCCAAAGCTCGGTCCGTACGACGCCCGGGCCGTAACCGTTGACGGTGATGTTGTGCTCGACCAGTGCCTTGGCGCCGCCATTGATCATGGCGAGCACGGCATGTTTGGAGCAGGAATAGGGCACGACGTCGTCGAACGCCTGGCGGGACAGGATCGAGCCGACATTAATGATCTTGTAGGGGTAATCCTTCTTCCCCTGGCTGATCATCTGCTTGGCCGCCTCCTGCATGCCGATCAGCACGCCGAGCGCGTTCACCTCCATGATCTTGTTGAAGTTTTCCTCGGTCACATCGAGGAACATCAGCGGCTTGTTGATGCCGGCATTGTTGAGCATCACGTTGATCGAGCCAAAGGCGTCGACCGTCGCCTCAACGGCGGCTTTCATCTGGTCGCGCTTGGTGACATCCAGCGGAACACCGATCGCCTCGCCGCCGGCCGACTTGATGCGCTCGGCAACGTCCTTGCAGCCTTGTTCGTTGAGATCGCCCAGACAGATCTTGGCGCCCTGTGCCGCATAATACTCGCCGATGGCCGCACCCATGCCCTGAGCGCCGCCGGTGATCAGGACGTTTTTGCCCGTGAGCCGGGTTTTGTCCATCTTGGCTTCCTCCTGGATCTTTTCGCCTCGTAGCCCCTTTCAACTTTGCTTTCCGCAACCGGACAGGAAACGCAAAAGATATCCAATTTGGACATCTCCGCTGTTCATGGCGGCTTCAATCTTCTGCAACATGGTGATCGGCTTAGCGAGACGGCCACGCTGTTTCGGGGAGGACAACATGACGAAAAAAAGGGAGACGAAGATGTCATATTTTCGAAGCGCCATCGGCGTGGCGACGGCGGCCTGCCTGACAGCGGGAGCCCTGGTTGGTTCGGCGATCGCGCAGGACAAGGGCTCGATCATTTCCTTCAACGGTCCCGCAGGGGAGGCCTATATCGGCCGGTTCATCACCGGCATCAAGGAAACCGCTGAACTCAAGGGGTTCGATATCAAGGTCTTCGAGAACCAGTTCAATCAGGCCGAGCAGGATCAGCAGGTGCAGCAGGTCTTGGCTGCCGGTCAGCTGCCTGACGTCTTCATCTGGTGGCCATCGGATGCGACTGCTGGCCTCGGCTCCTTGCGCGCCCTTCACAAGACTGGTGTTCCCGTCTTGAAGATCAACCAGCTACCGAACGAGCAGGACAAGCAATACATCTTCGGCTATGCCGGCCCCGATGATCGCCTGCGTGCCCGCAACGCCGGCTACATGATGCGCGAGGCTGCGGCTGCGAAAAAGGCTGCGGGTGGTGAGGGCTTCAATGTCATCGTCCTCTCCTATCCCCATTCCTATGGCGGCTACGGGCTGTCGATCAATGCGTTTAACGAGGCCATTGCCGGTTCCGATCTCACCGTCATCGGCGATGTTGACGAGGGCTTCGGTCAGGCCAATGGCTACAAGGGTGCGGCGAAGCTGATCGCCAGCGTCAAGGATCAGGGCATCGACTTCGTCTACGGCATGGATGACGCTATCCTGACCGGCGGCATCAAGGCGCTGGAAGAAGCCGGCTACACGATGGGCGAAGACGTGGTCGCCGTCGGCACCGTCTGCAATGGCGACAAGCAGCTGATTGAGGAAGGCAAGCAGTTCGGCACGACCCTGCAGTCTCCGCTGCATGAAGGACAGCTCGCGATCAAGCTGGTCGAGGAATATCTGGAGACTGGCGAGCTTGCGGAATACATCAACTTCACGCCGAATCCGGCGGTCACAAAAGAAACGTTGGAGACAACAGCGCTTCGCGGCTACGACGGCAACCTCTACGGCATCGACGAGCTTTGCTCCGGTGCCTGGGGCGGCTGATTCGGCAACCGCCGACAAGGTCTACAAGCTGGCCGAGAGGGGTTCTACCCTCTCGGCAATGTCGTCACAGATCGACGCCAGCCGGATGAAACAGGCAAGCCCATGCAACCCTTGCTGAAGCTCTCATCCATCAGCCGCTCCTTCGGTGCGATCCACGCGCTCAAGAACGTCGACTTTGAGGCGCTGCCCGGCGAGGTCATGGGGCTGGTCGGCGAGAACGGCGCCGGCAAGTCGACGCTGGTCAAGATCATCAGCGGCTTCGACAACGGTTATAGCGGCGAATACAGTTTCGACGGTGCTGCCGTCCGTTTCTCAAGTCCGGCACGAGCTGAGCAGGCCGGGATCGCGATCGCCCAGCAGGAGCTGAGCCTGATCCCGACCATGAGCGTGGCCGAGAACATTTTTCTTGCCGGCCACAACGTCCCGGCGATCGCCAACAAACGCAGGCTGGTGGACATGGCCCGTCCCTATCTCGACGAGGTGGGGCTCGACTACATCAATCCTGCCACCGGCGTCGATCGCCTGTCGGTCGGCGAGCAGCATCTGGTCGAGGTCGCAAGGCTGATCGCCCACGATCCGCGCGTCCTGATCCTGGACGAGCCGACCGCAGCGCTCGGCGAGCAGGACAGCATCCGCATTCTCGACATGGTGAGCAGACTCTCCGAACGCGGCAAGTCGATCATCTATGTCAGCCATCGCCTCGACGAGATCTTCAAGATCACGGACCGCATCACCGTGCTGCGCGATGGCGAAAGTCAGCCGGCGCGCACGGCAGACAGCTTGAACGTCCACTCCCTGGTCGAGCTCATGCTGGGACGCGAGCTCGAGAACATGTTCCCGGCACAACATCAGAATGGACGTGTCGAACCGTTGATGAAAGTTCGAGAACTCTGGCCGGACGGTTTGCTGGAACCGGTCAATTTCGACATCTATCCCGGTGAGATCCTGGGTCTCGCCGGCCAGCTCGGCAGCGGCTCCGGCGAAATCCTCGCTGCCATAGGCGGCGCCCACCGGACGCGGTCCGGGGCGTTGACTTTATCGGGGCGAACTTTGCTGCCTCAGAGTCCGAAGGAAGCCATCGCCGAAGGCATTGCCTATTGCTCCGATGATCGAAAGCTGGATGGACTCTTTTTAGGACGACCAATCAAAGAAAACCTATCGTCGCCGTCGCTCGGTTCGATTTCCAAGTTCGGCTGGATGATGCGGCCGGCCGAGTGGTCTCTGGCCAATGACATCGCCGAGAAATTTACGATCGATGCGACCCGTCTGAACGCCGAGGCTGGTGTGCTGAGCGGCGGCAATCAGCAAAAGGTAGCGCTCGGCAAGTGGTTGTCGATCGAGCCCAAGATCATCCTCGTGAACGAGCCAACCCGCGGCGTCGATGTTGGCGCGCGTGCCGAGATCTATCGAAAGCTTCGTGATCTCGCCGATGATGGTGCTGCCATCGTTGTTGCCTCGACCGACATTCAGGAAATCGCCAATCTGCCAGATCGCATCATCACCTTCTATCGGGGCATGCAGATCGGTGAGATCGGCCTCGAGCAGATCAGCGCTGCGGCGATCTTGAAGCAGATCACCGATCCCTTCGATGAAACCAACCTTTGAGATGATCTGGTCATGAGCACGCGCGTGATATCGGAGGAGGGGCCCAAAAGAGATCCGACCTGGGCGGCGCGCCTCGCTGACCGCTACTCGCCCTTGGTGCTCATCCTGGTCGCGTTGTTCGCTCTCGTCTTCATCTACGGCATGGTCACCGCCCCGAACTTTCTGACCATCTTCAACATCAAGACCATCATCCGCGACGCGGCCCTTGTCGGCATCATGGCTGTCGGCCTGACCTTTGTTACGTTGTCGGGCAACTTCTTCCTCCTTTCCATGAAGGAGACGGCGGCGCTTTGCATCATCGCGTTCGCCATGGCGATGTCGGGCGGCTATGGCTTCGAGCTTGCCTTCCTGTTCACGATGGCGATCGCAATCGCTGCCGGGACGCTGCAAGGCGTTTTGATCGGTCTCGGCGGCAACCCGATCGTGGTCACGCTTGGCGCTGCTGGGCTCTTTTTCGGCCTTGCATCCTGGTGGAGCGACAATCTGGTCGTGTCTTTTCGACGACCGCATGGTGCTGAGTGGCTGGGCACCGGCTCCTTCTTCGGCCTTCCCAACATCACCATCGCCTTCATCCTGATCGCGATCACCGCCGAGGTCGTGCTGCGCTATACGAGCTTCGGCCGGCAGGTCTATCTGGTCGGCGCCAACCGTGCCGCCGGCAAAGCGACCGGCCATGAGAACTTCTCCATGGCGATCAAGACCTGCATCATCGCATCCGTCTGCTCCGCCTTCGTCGCGATCGCGTTTTCGGCGCAGGTGTCGAGCGCACAGGCCAACTACTTCTCATCCGAGTTCGGCTCGTCCGGTGACATGACCATCCTCGTCATCGCAACCGTCATGGTCGGCGGCAATTCGATCATGGGCGGCTACGGCTCGACCCTTCGCTCGAGCCTCGGCGCCATCTTCATCTCGACCGTCGACAACATGATGGTGCTGCATGGCTTCAACAGCGGCCCGCGCGTTTTGGCGGTTGGCTTGATGATCGTCTTCAGCATCATCGTCTTCGCATTGCTCCGCCGTGGAAGCAGGGTTCAGGAATGACCAACGCACCGCAAAACGAAGAGCTGACTGCCCGACTGAAAAGTTGGATCGTCGGCAATCCAGACCTTGCCTTCGCCATCCTGCTGGCCGTCTGTGTCTATGGCTATTTCGCCTTCACCAACGAGTTCTTTTTCACCCACCGAACCACCTACGCGATCATGGAGCGTTTTGCTGTCCTCGGCCTTGTCGGCCTGGCGCTTACACTCTGCATCATCGCCGGCGAGATCGACCTTTCGATCGGCTCCAACGCAGCGTTGGCTGCCGTGATCGTCGTGCGTTTCACTGACTCACTGGGCGCTCCGACCGCGGCCCTGATCGCGATCGGCATCGCCGGCATGATCGGTCTGATACAAGGCTACTTCATCGCCTATCTGCGTATCCGCGCGATCGTCTTGACGGTCGGCACCTTGATGCTGCTTCGCGGCGTCGCCCTCTTTGCTGCCGAAGAAAAGACGGTGATGCTCACGGACTTCACGGTGCCTGACTTCATCACCACCAAGATGCTCGTCTACTTCTCGCCGGCGAGCCTTCTCGTAATCTTGATGTTCGTCCTGGTCGGTCTCTTCATGAACTACACCCGCTATGGCCGTGAGATCTATGCGATCGGTGGCGCCAGAAAGGAGGCGCTGGCATCGGGCATCAATTTAGAGCGTCCGATGATGATCGTCTTCACCATCTCCGGCATCTGTGCCGGTCTCGGCGGTGTCATCATCGGTCTGCGCTCGGGCACGGCACAGGCGCTAGGTCTCCAATATCTTCTCCTGGCCGGCACAGTTGCCGCGTTCATCGGCGGGGTCAGCATTCTCGGTGGGCGCGGCGGTGTCATCGGCGCTGCGATCGGCACGCTGACGGTGAATTTCCTGAATACCGGCCTGGTCTTCAACGTCACGCCCGCCTTCATGGTCCAGCTCTATCTCGGCATCCTCCTGATGATCGTGATCATGTTCCAGACCGGTTCCCGCATGTTCGACGCGCAGCAACGGCGAAAGCAGGTGCTGAATGCCGTCGATCATCGGCGTGATATCTTTCTCACGAGAAAACGCGAGCTTACTCCTGTACAGCAGGAGTGACGTTGGGGAGGAAATAATTATCCAGCCTGGATAAATTGAGCTAACGGGTTACATCTCGAAGAAGAAGAAAAAGTCAAAGAGATGCGTTCAGGGGAGGCAGCATGCATGGCCGCGGCGTGGTTCGCACGCCTGACGAACGACCATCGAGATTTGAGTGTCGGGGCAAACCGGAAGGTCCATACGAGACCGATGATCCCTCCCCGGCCTTCGGTATTTCGAGTCATGATCTCGCGCGGCTTCTAGATTTCATCGAGCAGTTCGAAAATGAAGTCGAGCAGACGCTGACGATCAGCACCGGTCACGGTGAAATCCGCATATTGATCGCTCTCCTAAGGGATCACCTCACGGGCAAGCTCACGACGAGTTCGTCCCTTGTCGCGCATTCCGGCCTGACCTACGGCACGGCGACGCGCACCATCGGCTCCATGATCGAACGCGGGCTGATCATCAAACGGCCTCGCACGGCCACCG
Source organism: Geminicoccaceae bacterium (assembly GCA_965204405.1). Classification (GTDB taxonomy): domain Bacteria; phylum Pseudomonadota; class Alphaproteobacteria; order Geminicoccales; family Geminicoccaceae; genus JANQPX01. The sequence goes on along the minus strand of CBDBEN010000002.1, from coordinate 615,280 downwards.
GAAAATCCTATTCGCTGCATCCGACGGAAAAGATGCTGCTGGAATGGCAAGAGCTTGCGCGGCGCAGCGATTCGCTGGTTGCTACGGTCTTTGGCGCACGGAGCGAAGCACCTTCCGACTTGTCCGACTATTTCTTCGGCGCGTCCTATTCAAGCGACAGCGTGCTGCCGCCGCCCTGTATTCTCAAAACCAAACTTCCGATCAAGAACGCTCTTCGAGTCCTCGTGCATGCCGATCCCACCTTCATGGCCATGCATGTCCTGAAAAAACAGTTCGAGACGATGTTCGGCGTTGGCATTCGCAGCCGTGCGCTTTCCATCGACCGGCTGCATCAGGAAATTCTCAATAACGCCGCCGCCACTTCGTCGCGCTACGACCTTATCGCTTGCGATCTGCCGTGGTTCGGCGAAATGGCTGCAGCTGGGCATTTGCTGCCGCTTGATGGTCTGATGCAGAAAAGCAGCTACGACACCTCGGACTTTCATAAAGAAGCTCTGTTGAGCGCTCGCTACGCCGGCGGGCAATATGGCATCCCCGTGCAGACCACGCCTGAACTTCTGGTCTGCAGGCGCGATCTGCTGCAGGAGAAGGGCATCGCGCCGCCAAGGACGATCGATGAAACGATTGCCGCCGCGAGAAAACTCCACGATCCGTTCGGTAGCATGGCCGGCATCGCGTGGAATGCGGCCCGCGGCACGCCGCTCGGTCATTCCTTCATGTTCGTGATGGGTGCCTTTGGACAGCCCATCATTAATCTCAAGCGAACGCCGACAGGCTATGATGGCGAGCATGTCACTGGCGAAGACTTCCGGCCTATGTTCGATACGGATACGGCGCGCAACACGGCCGAATACTTTCTCGAACTCCTGGATGTCTCGCCTCGTGGGATCCTCAACATGTCCTGGTACGAGCGCGCGCGCTGCTATGCCGACGGCGGCGCCGCAATGGCCTACTGTGCGACCTTGCTGGCACCCTTGTTCGAGCTTGATCAGCGCTCACCGGCTTACGGCCAGACCGACTACTTGCCCCATCCTTTTGGGCCAGAGGGACGGAGCATCGCGCCCATCGGAGGCTATGCGCTGGCGATCCCATCCAATATCGCAACCGAGCGGATCGATCCGTCCTGGACGGCGCTCATGTCGCTGACCTCGGCGCAGGCGATCAAGCTCTATATCGAAAACGGCAGCCTGGTGACGCCGCGTTTCAGTGTCGGGCTGGACCCGGCCGTCATGCGCATCTCACCTCTGATATCCATCGTGGATGAGATGGCCAGAAGCGGCGTCGTACAGATGTGGCCGAGGCCACCGGTTCCGGAAATCGCCGAGATCATCGAGATTACCGGCGAAGAGATGCACGACATGCTGCTTGGCACCAAGTCAATCGGCATGGCCTTGGAGACGGCGCAAAACCGAGCCGATGCGCTGATGCGCTCCCACGGCCACTACTAGGTGGCATGGCCACCTCATTGGGTTTGACCGTCTTTGCCAAGATCGGCGGTATGCGCCCATGTTCTGCGGGCGGTCGGCCAAGATATCCATATTGGATGTCTTAGCGCTTTCGAGCACCTGTCAAATCTCTGATCCTGGTCTTGATAATGAAGAGACCAGGGAGACGATGCATGGCGGCCGCGCTCAATCCGACGATCCTTCGCCCGGAAGACGCCGATCATAACTGGAACTGGGAGCGGGCGATCCCATCGCCTGGGAAGATGGGCGTCGACTTCGAAACGAGGGTGGATTTTCGCAGGCTGCAGCGCTATCGGCTCGCCCGCGCGCAGGAGGCGTTACGCAACAGCGACTGCGGCGCGTTGCTGCTCTTCGACGTCAACAACATCCGCTATGTCTCCGGCACCAAGATCGGCGAGTGGGAGCGGGACAAGCTTTGTCGGTTTGCGCTTTTGACCCAGGATAACGAGCCCGTCGTCTGGGACTTTGGCTCGGCCGCGGTGCATCATCGTCTCTATTGCGACTGGCTCGATCCGTCCTCCTGCCGCGCCGGTGTCTTGGGTATGCGCGGCACCATTCCCCCGTCATTTGGTCTCATGAAATCGCATTCCGAAGAAATCATGGGCCTCCTACGGGAGGCGGGCGTTGACCAAGAGAAGGTTGGTGTAGACCTCGCCGAGACCGCGATGATCTTCGCACTCCAGGACGCCGGCATGCAGATCGCCGACGGCCAGCAAATCATGCTCGACGCGCGAGAAATCAAGAACATCGATGAGATCGTGCTGCTCAATCAGGCGGCCGCGATGGTCGATGGCGTCTATCACATGATCTGGGAAGAGCTGAAGCCAGGGGTGCGCGAGGCGGATATCGTGGCGCTCGCCAACAAGATGCTCTACGAGCTCGGCTCCGACGACGTCGAGGCGATCAACGCGATTTCTGGCGAGCGCTGCAACCCGCATCCGCACAACTTTACCGACCGCGTGATCAGGCCGGGCGACCAGGCATTTTTCGACATTCTCCAGTCCTTCAATGGCTACCGCACCTGCTATTACCGCACCTTCAATGTCGGGCGCGCGACGCCGGCGCAGCATGACGCCTACACCCAATGCCGCGCCTGGCTGGATGCGGCGATCGAGCTGATCAAGCCGGGCGTCGGCACGGACCAGGTGGCAAGCGTCTGGCCGGCCGCCACGGACATTGGCTTCCCCGATGAGCTCTCCGCTTTCGGTCTGCAATTCGGCCATGGCCTTGGCCTTGCGCTGCATGAGCGCCCGATCATCAGCCGCGTGGTCAGCCTCGATAATCCGATGGAGATCAAAACCGGCATGGTGTTCGCGCTCGAAACCTATTGTCCCGCGACCGACGGCTATTCGGCGGCGCGCATCGAGGAGGAGGTCGTGGTCACGGGCAAGGGCTGCCAGGTGATCACCCACTTCCCGGCGGAGACGCTGCCGATCGCCAACGCTTACTGAGGCTGTGCCGATGTCCAGTCCGAGTCCGGAAAAGAACGCCGAGAGCTATCTCCGCATGTACCGCCAGATGGTGCGCATCCGGAGTTTCGAGGATCAGGCGAACCAGCTTTATCTGTCCGCGAAGATGCCCGGCCTCACGCACATGTATTCAGGCCAGGAGGCGGTCGCCGTTGGTATTTGCGAGGCGCTCGAGAAAACCGACCACATCACCTCGACGCACCGCGGCCACGGCCACTGCGTCGCCAAGGGCGCTGCGTTCAAAGAGATGTTCTGCGAGCTGCTCGGCAAGGCGGAGGGCTATTGCCGCGGCAAGGGCGGCTCGATGCACATCGCGGATCAGGAGAACGGCAATCTCGGCGCCAATGCCATTGTTGGTGGTTCGGCCGGCATCGCAACGGGGGCGGCGCTCAGTGCCAAGCGGCTTGGAACCGATGCGGTCACTGTTTGTTTTTTCGGGGATGGTGCTCTCGGCCAAGGGCTGCTCTACGAGACCATGAACATGGCGGCACTCTGGAAGCTGCCGGTGATCTACGCCTGTGAGAACAATCTCTACGGCCAGTACACCCATGTCTCGGAGATGGCGGCGGGCGATCTCTTGGGGCGTGCACGTGCCTTCGGCATCGAAGCCCATGAAGTCGACGGTCAGGACGTGCTCGCGGTGAACGCGCTTGCCCAGGACCTGGTGGCAAGGGCGCGGCGCGGCAAAGGGCCGTTTTTCATGACCCTCAACACCTATCGCTATCACGGCCACCATGTCGGCGACATCAACCGCGGCTACTACCGAACCAAGGACGAAGAAGAGAATTGGAAAACAGCGCGCGATCCGATCACCAATTTCGGTGCCTGGCTGATCGAGGAAAAGATCGCGGCCGCTGACGAACTGAACGAGATGGCCGACGCCATCAAGGCGGAAGCAGAAGCTGCGGTCGCCTATGCGCTGGAGGCTCCGTACCCGCCCGCCGCCGAGGTCGCCGCCCATGTCTACGCCAGCTGATTCTTTTGGGACATCGTTCGATGCGTGAAATTACTCTGTCACAGGCGGTGAACGAGGCGATCGCTGAGGAGATGCGCCGCGATTCAAGCGTGATCGTCCTTGGTGAGGACGTCGCCGAAGCCGGCACGCCCTTCAAGATTCTTTCGGGACTAGTCGAAGAGTTCGGGACGGATCGGATCATCGACACGCCTATTTCCGAACCGGGTTTCACTGGCATCGCCGTCGGCGCCGCGATGACCGGCATGCGGCCGATCGTCGATATCATGTTCGGGGATTTTCTGTTCCTGGTGATGGATCAGCTCTGCAACCAGGCCGCCAAGACCCATTACATGTCCGGCGGCAAGCTCAAGGTGCCGATGGTCCTGCGCACCAATATGGGCTCAACCCGCCGCTCCGCCGCCCAGCACAGCCAGTCTCTCCACGCGCTGGTCGCCCACATCCCCGGCCTCAAGGTGGCGCTGCCGTCGTCCGCCTATGAAGCGAAGGGCCTCCTGAAATCGGCGATCCGGGACGACAACCCCGTCGTCATCATCGAAGACAAGCTGATGTATCAGGACAAGGCGCCTGTGCCGGAGGAAACGTTCCTCATCCCGCTCGGCGAGGCGCATGTGAAGCGCGAGGGCCGGGACATCACGCTGGTCGCAACCAGCTCGATGGTGCAGGTCGCGGAGGCCGCGGCGGATCTGCTCGCGGCCGAGGGCATCAGCGCCGAGATCATCGACCCGCGCTCCCTCGTGCCGCTGGATGAGGAGGCGATCCTCGCCTCGGTCAAGAAAACCAGCCGCGCCATCGTGATCGACGAAGGGCATCAAAGCTACGGCGTCACCGCCGAGATCGCCGCCCGCATCGCCGAGAAGGCTTTTTATTACCTGGATGCGCCGGTTCAACGGATGGGCGCGATGGACGTGCCGGTGCCGTTCTCACCAGCCCTCGAAGATCTGACCGTGCCGACCCCCGACCAGGTCGTCGAGCGCGCACGTCTCGCGGTGCAGGGGGTGCTCTTCCGTGCCGCATGAGGTGATCATGCCGGCCCTTGGCATGACGCAGGACACCGGCGTGATCGTCGCCTGGCGAAAGGCCGAAGGCGACACGGTTGCCATCGGCGATCCCCTCTTCGACGTCGAGACCGACAAGACCACCATGGAGGTCGAAGCCACCCACGCCGGCACCCTTACCGAAATCCGAGCAAGCGCCGGCGCCGACATCCCCGTCGGCCAAACCATCGCCGTTATCGCTGCGTCGGGCGAGGCGCCAACCGGGGCGTCGAGCGACGCCAGGCCGAACTTGGCGCCTGAGCCGGCGACGGCGGTCGAAATCAAGCCGCCAACGTCGTCATCCCGACCAACGGCACCGACACTACCCGAGCCGCCAGCGCCCCGAAGCGAGCTGACCGCACCGTCAACGTCGTCGATCGCATCGACGATATTAGCGTCGCCTAAGGCGAAGTTTGAGGCGCATCGGCGTGGCATCGATCTGAGGCGTTTGGTCGATCAGGGCATACCGCAGCCCTTTCACGTCGCCGATCTCGATCGGCTGCAGCCTGAGGCGGCGATGGCAGCACCACCGGCTACGAGCCAGCTTGCGGCAAGGTTCGACCTTCAAGCCCTGGACGCATTCATCTCTTGGGCGGAGGACAAGACTGGCAAACAGGACACGCGCTCCCGCGTCCTCGCGACCTTTGCTGCCGCCGCTTTCCGACCGGACGATGCTTCGAATGTCATCGTCTCCGTTCTGTCGATCAGTGGAGGCGAGCGTGTGTTTCTTGACCCGGACCTCTGGGGACTTAGCGAGCCCGATGACAACACAACGAGTGGCGGCGATCTCACCGTTGACCTGATATTGGTCAATCTCATTGGAACGAGGCTCATAAGCTACGAACCGCCGACTCGGTCAGGGCGTCCGACCGTCGTCCTCATGAAGAACGCCGACAACAACGCCGTCGCCACCCTCCACTTCTGCGAGGACGATCTGTCGTTGCCCACAGCTGCCCGCTTTCTCGACAGCTTCGCCGAGCGCGTCGGAGAGCCAGCACTGCAGTTATTGTGATCCGCGCTATCGGGAGAGCACCAAATTCCGTGGGGCACTTCTGGAGCATCGCAAACAAATTGGAAGCTTCCGGGGCGTCAAAAACTGCAAACAAGCTGGCGGAAACTGCTCAGCTTTTTTTGCTGCGGTGATGGCATTAAGAGAAGTGCCCCACGGATTTTGATGCTCTCCTATGATCGAGCATGCCCGTTGGTTTCGAGATCCCGGTCTCGAACGCCTCTGCTATGCTCATTCCTGTGCGAATTTCGAAGATCGTCGTCAGAGCATTGATATCCCAATTATTATAGGCCCAGACTGTCCCTGGCGTGTTCTCGCCGTCACCAACTTTGCTGCACATCTCCGCGATTCCTGATCTGAATTCGTGACCAAAAGATCTAAGATTGCTATATTGATGGAGACATTACAGCTCCCACGAAGAGGTCAGCCTAGTGGGCAAGTACAAATCATACTTCAATTTGAAAGCATCAATAGTTTTAGCCGTCATTAGACGGCTATTGTCCGCCCTTTTCCTAACAATTCCGCTTCTTCAAGGGGGGTCTTCAATGGCGGCTGACGACACGAAAGAGCAGGTCCTGCTTAAGAGCATACAGACGCTCTCTGAAACCAAATTGCTGACGGAAAACCGAGTGAAGCTGCTTCATACGCTATCGGCAGAAAAGGAGGTCTCGCCCGCCGATTTTCGGCGACTTGAGGCAAGCTACGGACAGGCACGTGCCCGCGTCAATGCAAGCCTCGACCGATTGCTCGTTGAGCTAGAGTTTCTCAAGAGGGATGCTACCCAGGTATCTATCGATGACTTGGCAAAGCGCGCAGGTGATGAGATGTCGGCTTTCATTGAAGCATCAGATACTGTCATCTTCGGAGAGGGGCGTTCAGGGACTGGCGCAGCGGCACTTGGAGCGGCTCCCGGATTTATTGCAGCCATAATTGATGTATGGAAAACCCTGCGTGGCGAGAAGCGTACGCGGCAAGACGCACTGATAAAGCGGATTGAAGCGATGAAATGGATACCGTTCAACGCGGTTCAATAATCAACGTGAGCTGAGAGAAGAGCGCGTTCTGTGGCTCTCATTCCTCTGCAATGGAAGGCCTTAATGCAATCCTTCTGCATCGCAGCCTTGCTTGTAGGGTTTCTCTTTGGCGAACCAAAAGGGGCTGAGGTGCAGAATCAGAGCGTTAGTGAGGTCATCGCAGAGATCGCGAAGCTTCGTGCCGCATCTGAGGAAGCCGATCGCAAAGGCGATCTTCAGGACGCTTACGAACTCGCCGCGAAAGCTGCTGCGCTTGGTGTAGCGCAGTTGGGACTGGTTCATCCGGCCAATACTGAAGCATTTCTCTTAGCTTCTGTGCTGGCAGGTAGATTTGGCCTTCCATCCACATCGATCTTCATGGCCCAGAACGCGTTTGATGCAGCTGACGCCAACCTTGGAGATGACGCGCTGATTATGGGCACTGTAATGCGGGTTCTTGGCGCGGCGTATGGCCGTGCCGGAGACTTTAGTGCCGCCGAGGATTTTCTTCTCGCTGCCCTTGCGCTTCATGAGGAAAGTGCAGGTGAGAGCTCGGCCGCGGTAGCTGAGGATCTCGTTGCCCTGTCACGATTCTACCTTAGCTCGGATAACAAGCTGGCTCTCCAGGCGGTACCACAATATCTAAGACGTGCCCGCGAAATCCGCGAACAGATCTTCGGTACTCAGAGTGTCAAAGTGGCTGAGGTGTGGCAGCTCCTTGGCGAGGCGATCGCTGTCACCTACAGTGACGCCACTGCCGCAGGCCAGACAGCCGCTGATGAGGCACTCGCCGCTGGCGAGGTGGCATTGCAGCATGCCGAACAATTGCTCAAAGTCCATTTTCCTAAGGGGCATCCGGCATACCAACCCGTCTACCGTTCGAGAGGCGACTTGTTCGCTCAGGCAGGTAGATTGGATTCTGCGTTCGACGCCTACGGTCAGGTTCTATCTGCAAGCGGAAATGTGCCGAGGGCCGGCGACGCTCTGCGTTTTGCGGTGATAGCGGCCGCTCAGAATGATGTTGAGATGACGCTCACGACTTGCCGTGCCGCATCGATAATCTCTCGAGCGGAGTTTGAGGAGTTTGCCCGCTGGTCAGACCTGTCGGACAGTCTCAGATATCGCCAACGAGTGTCATTAGCGCAGAGAAGCTGCCTGGCGTTGATCTACGCTCTGGTGATGGATCCCCAGGATAAAGCGCGTGCTCTCTTCGATATTGGAATCGCTTGGCGCGCAGCCACAATTCGGACGGAACGTGTCCGATCCGCGCGGCGACGCGACGTGCCGGATGCGCACACTGATGCAGATCTATCCGAGTTGCTGGAGCAAAGACGAGTCCTGTCGAAAGCATTGGTCGCAGCAATCCGCACAGGCACATCAAATATCGAGCGAATCGATAAGGCCACGTCTGCCATACGTCATCTTGAGGAAGTACTGACGCTGCAGGAATTTGGTGAATGGGAGCTAGATGTCGACCTGAGCCTTGGTGCTGGAGAAGTCGCTGCCCACCTATCTGAAGGCACGGGGATGTTGTTCACCCTACGCACAGGTTCATTTAACCCCGACACACTCGAGATCTCTACGACAGGCGACTATATTGCACTTGTTCTTCAGTCGGATGGCTCAGTGGAGCTACGATCACTCGGCGATGCCGATGTGCTGGATGTCAAGATTCACGATCTCCTGTCCGACTTCCTTGCTGTTGACCATCTGAACATAGATCGGCAACTGGAGATCATGTCCGATCTTTACGATATCGTTTGGGCGCCAACGGCTGATCTGCTCATAGATCGATCGATGGTGCTTGCTGTGACCGAAGGCGCACTCTCATTCGTGCCGTTCGCAGCACTACGTCATCCGGATAGTAGCTTCTTAATCGAGCGGTCTCTTGTGGTGCATCTCGGTGCGCCGCAGGAGCTTGGCCGATCCTCTGACGAATACGGATCTTCCGACAGGCATGTTCTGATAGTGGCAGATCTTGAATTCGGGCCGAGCCTTCCCGAAGACCCATTGAACTTCGCTCCTCTCGATGCTTCAAAAGACGAGCTCGACGCGATCAAGCGTGTCTTTGCAGGAAATATTCGATCGCTAACACGCGATGCGGCGACAGAGGCTGCGATCAGGGCGGAGATTGTAACGGATCCGTCAATCGTGCATTTTGCAACACACGGGTACTTCTTAGGGGATGCCGACGATATACCTGAGCCTGCTATCCGTGCAGCCTTGGTAGAAGCGGGGCATGACCCAATCGATCACGAGATCGACATGGTACGGTCTGGTATTGCTCTATCCGGTGCCAACAGTGCAAGTGCTATAATGGCGAGTGAGGATGGTATCCTAACGGCGCTTGAGATAAGCGGGATGGATTTCTCGCGGGCCAAACTCGTGACGCTATCGGCCTGTGAGTCGGGAATGGGAGTGATACAACAAGGGGAAGGCGTGTTTGGGCTTCGATTAGCCTTCGAAATAGCAGGCGCACAAAACCTTATCATAAGCCTCTGGAAGGTTCGGGATCTTGAGGTTAGGCGACAGATGCTGTTGTTCTACAGCTATGTCGAACAAGGTATCGCGCCTGCTGAAGCCTTGCATAAGATGCAGAAGGATAGGATCCGTTGGTACCGCGCGGCTCTCGGTGGTGAAGCGCCTCCCTCTTTATGGGCTGCATTTACGGTCCAATCGCAGGCTTCCGAATTCTAAGGATCAGTTCAGGTGGCGTTGTTCCGTGGTTCGTTGTTGAGGATGTGTCTTACTTGTCCCTTTCCGCTCATCCAACCTTTACGGAGATCGGTTTGGCGAGGTTCATCATTTGGTTGAGCGTCTTGACGGCAAGCGCGAGAGCATCACAAATCCGGGGGGCAACGAGGCCTTACGACCAATCCTAAGCTCCTGAAAACTCGCTTTAGCCGATTCCTGGGCTCTTGATTGTTCTCGATTTCCGTCGCCCCCCCGGATTTGTGATGCTCTCCAATCGGACTGACATCGTTGAGTACCGCGCGCAGGACAAGCCGATTTGTTGATTCTTGAGAGGCATCTTCCATTTCCACAACCTACACCTGTGGATCACGCGCCGCGACTGTTTCCTGAACATCTCCCCCGGCTTTGTGATGCTCTCTCAGGGCAATGCCGATGGTGACTTCGAATTTGTAAACATAATGACTACACGGCCATTGGCGGACAGATCGTCCAAGATAGTCGTAGTTTATCGATATCAATTGCCGATATTGGCTCGCTAAAGGCCAGCGACCGATCGCGAACCACTAAAACCTGGCGTATGCTCGGAAATTCGCCGCTCAAAGAAGCTCTGAAGCTGTAAGGCACCACGACGAAATTTGACAGCCTAGATCCTAGTCTGCCAATTAGATCGCCGGAGCTCTTGCTTAGGCGGGACGAACAACTGAGAAATCTGGACTCTATCCAGCAAGAAAAATTTAAGAGAGACTAATACAGTGAGCTATGATTTTGATCTGTACATTAAACGCCAGCAAATGTTCAAACCTCCGCGTACGAGCATCGGATGCAATGTGGTATTATATGGGCCTGATAAAATCCAAAATGAAGACATTCCGAGATCATATCAAGGCATCCTTGGAAATAATAGAATACTTTACAAAATTCATATAGAGGGTGTCTTAAGTAAAAATGATCGAGAAGTATTGAATAAGTGGTTGCGTGGGTTGATTTTAGATGCCAAAGGAATCCTTATTGATTTGCAGACAGAGACGTTTGAAACGGCCAGGAAAGCAGGAAAAATTGCATCGACCGAGTCATCAGTCGATAGTTGTGGCTGGGGGTCATTTTATTTTACTCACGGGGAGGAGTTTTATGAAAGTGGTTTTGAAACAATGCTTGGATGTATTTCCAAAACAATGCCAGAGGCTTTGCCTAGAAGATACGGTTATTACGAACCATTGCAAGAATGTATTGAAAATGGAATTTTCTCGGAATTGCTCGCTTCGTTTCGGAAAAAAACGGATATTCTATTAAAGTCCCAAACTCCATTTGGTGATATTTTAATATCAATACCGTGCCGTAAGACATTCGAGACTTATCATCCACAGCACTTTATTCGACGAGAGTTTCTGATGGGAACAGTGAGCTTCCAACTAAGGCCGAAAATTTTCTCAAATCCATCCAGATTAGAAACGGTAGATGATTTATTTGAAAGACTTTGCGTCTTGCTAGACGTGTCATACGCGGAGATTACAAAGAAGGATCAACCTGGGTCTTGGTTTTGGTATGGTTTACCAGACCAAGAGCCCATTTCACTTTGTATTGGTTCAGCCTACCAGCAGGTATGGCCTGAGATTTCAGAAGTAGGGAGAGAGATTGGAACTCACCATCGTGTCGTATCTACTGACCGCTTTGGCAACACACCTCCTCGTCCGCCTACTGAATTGTTGGCTCCTGACCAAGGAGAAAGGAATCCGGGCAGCAGCCCTTATTATGCTCAAGTTTTTCCTTTTGATTACTGCTTTGACTACAACAAATTCGTCTGGTGAGAGGGATTTTTCCGTCTCCGATGCAACAGGAGATGATCCCGAATCCGCTAGAGGCTAAGGGCTCTTATGGGTCTACATTTGCCTCTAGAAGGCGAAATCGGTCGGGGTTCCAGGCTGCTGGTATATGTCCATGGTTGATCCTGCGGTGACATAATTTCTAATTGATACCGCTCTGTGCCATCAGGAGCCGACCTAAGACCTACTGTTCACTGGAAATTTACCGGTACTTTGAATCACTGAACGGCTATGTTTCCTGCTTATAGACTGTCGATCGAGGTAGGGATGTGCTGAAGAACATTATGGTTATCGATGGAGCAGAGAATACGGTTTATGACGTCTTTGCGATCGAGGAAAAACACTTCAGACAGAGCGATCTTTCCCGAAGATGGCCAAAATATCGAATTTGTTGATGATTTCGTAAAACGCAGTGGGAATAGGCTAGCATCATCGACACTCAATCGACTCTGGAAAAGGCCAATGAAGAAGTCGGATGCCAATGGAATCCATGGCATCCTATTTTACGAACTCGATCATAAGAGGGCGTACTATCCAACCAAAATCGACGAAGAAGCCATAAATCCAGATGGAACACCATTGAGAGGGCATGATTTCTTTTGGGATCTATAGCCAGTGATAGATCTAATCGTCAGAAAGTAGTGGTGTCGGCTCCGGGTCACGATTGCCCGGAAGGCTGGGGTTTCGGCGTGTCGGCTGTTGGATCGGGAAAGCTGCCTCTCCCGACGTGAGATCTCGTTCTACTATGGCTTCAGCTAGGTCGGTTGCTTGTCGATGTCCTGGCCAAAGGCAATATCGTAACCATCAAGGTCCTGAATCCCGAACTCCTTGCAGCCATAGGGCTGGATGCAGAGATCGTAGTCGATCTTGGCGCCTCGGCCTTTGAACTCTTCGTAGATGCGTTCGACATCATCGACCCAGAAGTAGATGTTCCACATGTTCTGGACCACTTTGTAGTGGGGGACGATGTGCTTTGCATCGTCCACCTGGCTTAGCATCACGACGTGACCATCCCGGTGGGGCATGCAGAAGCACGGCGGCTCGCCCCAGAAACGGTCAAAACTGAAACCCAGTATCGCCCTGTAATATTCGGCCGACGCCACCACATCGGCCACGAGCAGGATCGGCGCGCTACCGATGATCTTCGCTGATGCCATGAGGCCACCTCCTTCGAATTTGTAGCATCATACCACCGCTACGAGAAATGCATCCCATGCTTTGGACAGTTACTTCTGCCTTGGGTCAATTTGTTGAATGACGGCACAGCAACTGCATGCTTGCAATACGCCGGAAAGCAGACCTGGGTCATCTGCGTCAGCGATGTATCCCGGCTTCTGTCCGATTAGCGATGACGCTTTCTGCTTCCAGCCGAGCCGGGCCTTGCTCACATTTCGTGCCAACCGACCTCGACGCCATGCATGACAGTCGGCCTCGTTCCCGCCTCTAGCTCGTCGACGGTGCGCATTCATTCAGATTCGATTTGCACGGTTCGCTCTAAGGGAGATGAAGGCCCCTCTCACGCTGGAATTCACTTCTGGCCGTGCACCGATATTGATAAGGATGCAAGAGACCGATCCGATTGAGTGTTGGTGTAGTGGAGCGCCAAATAACAAGAAAACAGGAGAGTGCTGGTGGATAGCTTGTCTTGAACGATCGTCAACACAGTTCGACCGCGGTTCTGGTCGCCGCTCTCGTGCTGTCGTTGGGCCTCGGCTCGATCCACGCGTTCAGCGTTCTTCTCGAACCGCTTGAAGTTCAGATCGAGGCGTCCAGAGCTGAGATTTCTCTCGCTTATTCCATCGGCTTAGCAGCGCTCACCGTCGCCGTGTTGGTCGGCCACCGTCTCTACGGAGTGCTTTCAGCTAGCCTGTTGCCGCTCGTCACGAGCTTGCTGGCGGCGTTCGGCCTCGTTGTCGCTTCACTTGCCACACACCCTCTCGTCCTTTGGCTTGGTTATGGGCTGATCTTTGGTTTTGCCAACGGCGTCGGCTACGGCTTCGCGCTCTACATCACCAACCTGACCCAGGAGCAGCATCGAGGCCTTGCCATGGGAAGCGTGACCGCCGTCTATGCAGTCGGTGCAAGCGGCTTCGCCAAGGTGTTCGACCATTGGATCACCGAGGTTGGTGCCGACGGAGCGCTGTTTCGGCTTTCGATGACACTCGTTCTGTTCGGCACGATCGCCAGCTTTTGTCTGTGGCGGTCGCGGTTCGATGCTGAAGTCTCTGATCGCTCATTGGCGATGGCGGACAGCGCGATCAGCCTCGATCGACGGCAGCTTGCCCTATGTTGGCTCACCTATGGTGCCGGCGTTGCTGCTGGGCTCATGGCGATGGGCCATGCCGCAGGCATTGTCACGGCAGTTGGCGGCACGGTGGCCGATGGCGTGAATGGAGCTATTGCCATCACATCAGCCAACGCACTAGGCGGCTTTATCGCTGGCTTTCTAGCGGATCGTCATCCTCCGCATCGTCTTCTAGCTGGTTTGGGCGCCGCTTCCACCTTGGCATTGTTGTTGTTGGCGAATGTCGATGATGTGATGCCAGCGATCGCATCGCTTTCCGTGGTTGGCTTCGCCTACGGTTCGACTATTGCCCTCTTCCCAATTGTCACCGCGGTCATTTTTGGCCCTAGCCTCTATGCGCTTGCCTATGGCCGGATCTTCACGAGTTGGGGGCTGGCTGGACTCGTAGCACCTTGGTTCGCCGGGATCTTGTATGGCTATGCCGACAGCTACACTGTTGCCCTTTCGGCCGCTGCATTGCTGGCCGCCTTTTCGGTTGGAATGAGTCTAAGGCTCGCCGGCAAACCAACCAAGGTCGGCTAGAGCAATAGCCGGCAGCTTAGGACACGACGGCCATCCAGGCGGCGATGGAGTCCGTGCCAGGGCTGTCATTGGCTGCGTATGGTGTCGCGTAGCTGCACGACGAGTATTCGTGCGCAGGCGATTTCGTGATCACTGATCTTGCCAGATCCCTTGAGCCAATCTTTCAAGTTGAGGATCCGTGATGTGCCTGTGCTCTCTGCCACGGTCCACCAAAGGTAGGCCAGCATTGGATCAGCAACGACCGAATTGCCCTGGAGATACACGAAGCCGAGTTCAATGGCAGCGTCACCATCACCTGCAATAGCCGCATGATACAGGCTTGACGTCGCTTCTGGCGGGTCCATCAAATATTCTACAAAAGCCGTCATAAGGTTTTTGACCACGGTCGCCGTTAGCGGTTCAATCTCACTTGGCGCCAGATCGAAGCCACGCCTCTGATGAAATCTGCGAATGGCTTGGGTTGTACGGCTGCCATAGACGCCATCAACCGGCCCCGGATCGTAGCCCAGTCGCACCAATAGGCCTTGTACCATGGCCACATCTTCGGACGTTGCGCCTTTCTCGGCGGCGACAGTCATGCTCGCCAACGTGATAAAAATAGCCGCGACGATTGAGATTGAGGTAGCAGATTTTGACATTGTTGGGCCTCATTTCGAAAAATGTGCCAACAAGAAATAGACTCCAAAAAGGGCAAAGAGATCAACCATTTGTTTCTCAGATCTCGGAGAAAGTTTGATACATAGTTGGCCATAGCCCGTCTGATAAAAAGGAGGCAGTCTTAGCCGCACAACATGAACGACGGCGGTTTGTTGGCCTTGGTAAGAGAGTAGAGCGATTCGACTAGTGCCAAGAGTAAGTCAGATTCGCCAATAAGCTAGCGTTCCAACCAGCGACAGCTTTCTCTTGCTTTGGACGTTACGAGCCTGGCTTCGGAAGTTTGGGTTTTGTCTCAGCAAAGGCCTCTCTGGCTGATATCGCATTCCACCAGGTGCAGAGGCGCTCGTATTTTCCAAAGATGGCCCGTCCTTCTTCTGATTCGATGAAATAGGAAATCATCGGTGCAAGGTGGAGGTCGGCCAAGGTAAGTGTATCGTTCACAAGAAACTCGTTTCCAGATGCAAGACGGTTCAAGCCTTCAAGAATTCGTGGTGCAGCTTCCAGGCCACGATGAATTTCCAAAGGATCGGACGAGCGGCCAATCATTGGTCCCATAACGCCGTGCGAAAACACCTGCCTTACCAGCGGCCAATAGACGTAGCTATCGACGATCGAAATAATCTGGCTAACGCGTGCTCGGGCTTCGAGCGTGGACGGTTGAAGCATTGGCCCATCAAAAAACGCTTCATCGACATATCGGGCGATGGCCCCTGTTTCAAAGAGAACGAAGTCACCATCAACCAGCGTCGGAACGCGACCGAACGGGTGCATCATAAGATAATTCGCTGGTAGATCGTCGGCAAACGGGTTCACCTCGATCCATCGGTAGCCGACGCCTTTTTCATGCAACACAAAGCGCGTGATCCATGCATAGACGCTGTATTGATAGCCATGAAGCTCGACCGACATACCACGTCTCACCAGATCATTCTGCAGGAACAGCGATTGCAATTATTATAAGCCCAAATGGAGCTGGGGAAGTAGCTACGGGGTGTCCACCTTGGGTCAACAATGCTCGCAAGACTGGCGATTCGGTGTGTCTGCTGCAGGATCAGGGTAGCTGCCATTCGACCGCGATGACCGCGCTTGCGTCCGCTCTAGCTGGCAACTCCGTGCATTGGCCGCCGGCGAGGCAATCTGGTGCTAGTAGGCAACCTTAGCAGAGTTTATCCTCTTTTGCTGACAGGCTGTGTCAGGGACTACGTGCTAGCGTCCCTAAGGCCTGGAAAGCGGGGAGCGGATGGATGAGGACAACACAGGCTGAAAAATATGAGGATTTCAAAGCGCTCCACAGCAACCGTGATGCATTTGTCATCCCTAATCCATGGAATGGAGGAACGGCCAGAATATTGACGTCTCTTGGGTTCAAAGCCTTAGCGACGACAAGTGCGGGCCACGCTTTTTCAGTTGGTCGTCGTGATTCGTCTGCTGGACTATCGCGTGCTGAGATCCTTGATAATGCCTCAGAAATTCTGAACGCGACGCACTTGCCAGTTTCGGCCGATCTCGAAGATGGCTTCGGTGAAACACCGGAGGAATGCGCTGAATCGATCAGGTTGGCCGCAGCGACGGGGCTTGTCGGCGGTTCGATAGAGGACGCGACTGGTGATCCGAACCAACCGATATTCGAGTTCGGCCTTGCTGTTGAACGTGTGTCAGCAGCTTCAGAAGCAGCGCAAAACTTACCTCTCCTTCTGACCGCGAGAGCCGAGAACTTTCTATATGGCAGATCGGATCTCAACGACACGATTGCGCGTCTTCAGGCCTTTGCCGAAGCCGGAGCAGATGTTCTCTATGCACCAGGGCTGCCAAGTCTCGACGCAATTCGGGCAGTTTGCGAGGCTGTCGACAGACCAGTTAATGTCGTGATGGGCCTGCAAGGGTCGACGTTCTCAGTCGAAGAACTTCAATCGGCTGGCGTGAAAAGAATTAGCGTCGGTGGTGCACTGGCCAGAGCCGCTCTCGGAGCTTTCGTTAGAGCTGCTCAGGAGGTGAAGAACGAAGGGACATTCTCGTTCGCTGCCGATGCGATTGCGGATTCTGAAGCCAGCGGCTATATGGCCGCGACGAAACGATCTTAACTTCCAATCTGTGTCGGCTCCGGGCCGGTTACCTGCCTTTAGAGCAAGCCAACCGCCGTTCCGGTGGCTTTTCTCGACAGCTTCGGTCATTCGGCACCAGTGGGCGGGGCGAGTCAAACGTGCAAAAGCAGCCGCTCAGAGATTGGCGGCTGCGGGTTCCTTATTCGAGACCGAGGCAGTTGGCGTAATAGGTGACAGTCGCTGGCCAATCAGAAAAGATGCCGAGAATCCCAACGTCCTGGGCTACAACATCCAACAGCTCATACATGTCGCCGTCGTTATCGATCGCATCTGTGACGGTTTGATAGTACCAACCACCACCACTGGTCAGGAGACCGGAGCGCTCGATGGTCCAGGCGATAAGGTCCAGGCCGGCGTCTTTTGCCGCCTTCGCGTAGGCCGACGGTACAATGTTGCCGGTATCGCCGGTTGTGACCAGCATCCACATCGGCGGAGCCAGGATCTTGATGCCATCAGCGACCAGTTCCTCCATGGTCGGCGACCAAGTCTCTGGATTGACGACATCGAACGTCTCATCATTATAGCGACCGTCGAGATAGACCGCCTGGTTGCCGAAGGCTGGCTCATTGGCGAGCCAGTAGCGAACATCGTCAAGACTGAAGGACTGCGCCCAGACGTCCTCTGGCGCCACACCTGCCGCCTTGTAGTCATCAATCAATTGTTGGGCGTAGGTTTCCTGCGTGTAGTCACCTTCATAAGGCATGTCGACATCCGGTGACTTGAGCTCGGGCGTGAACTTGACGCCAAGGTTCTCAAAAAGCTCGATGCTCTCTCCATGGGTTAGGAGCGTGCCGGAGCCGGCATAAGAATCGGTGCGAAAGCTCGGCGTGCCGTCAAGATATTCATCGACCGTCGTCGCCATCTTGTTGGCGCCATCCATCTTGCCCGTGAGCGTCTTGAACTCGGCAAGCGTGATGTCGCTGGTGCAGCATTTCGCCGACGCCTCGATCCTGTTTTCAGGATCAGCCGGCGTGAAAGGCTTCGAACATTTTGCGGCGAACTCGGGGATCGTCAGAATGTTGGTCGTGGTGTGCAGATCGCATTGGGAGTGACGGCAAACTAGCTCACGATCCTTGGTGAAGGTCACATCACATTCCATGATCCCTGCACCCTGAAGCGCTGCCGCGACGTAGGATTCCTTAGTGTGCTCCGGAAACTGCAGCGGAGCCCCACGGTGACCGATCGAGAAATTGGACCGGGAAAAAGGCCCCGACTTGCATTGCTGAAGCAAGGTCTTGAGGCCGCTGTCATCCATCGTATCGATCAGGTAGAATGGGCGCGGGCCAAGCTGAATGACATCACCTTTGGTCGCCTGCACGTCGCCCCAGGAACTCGCCACACCCAAAAAGATCAAAGCAAACGTCGTGATGGTTTTTCGGATCAGCATGACCTTCTCCTTCATTCTGAGGCGCTTTTTAGATTAAGGTTATCAGCCAAGAGTGGCGGTTTCTATGCATCTAAAGCGTCTCCAACAAGGCGCATTTCCTACTAAGAGGAATCCGCCGATAGGCGTGCCGGTTGTTCGCCGCATTGCTGCTGCAAGGGCTTGGGCAAGCGAGTCAATTGAGGCCTTTCAGGCGGGTCACTCAAGACGGATCTCAACCCAAGAACAGATCAACGAACTTCATAGGGGCCGGTTAGCACGCTTTACGCATTGCACCTGGCTCGGCCTTATTCACAGTCTTGGATCCCAAAGCGGCCACGAGCTCGGCGAGCGTCGTTGAAATCGGCTGTCTGAAGTCAGAACGCCTCTCCGTTCTGTCGGCTAACCAACCCTAAGAAGTCGGTCTTGAAAAACGCCTAAGCCATTGAAGTTGTGTGGCCCGAGAATCGAAGGCCGATATTCGAAAACACGGGTTCCGGTTCAGCGGTGATCGACCTCAGGCCGATTTTTGTCATCAACCCTGCGACGGAGCTGATGAATCTGGCCAAGAGACGCGCCAGGCGCGTTAGGACGAGCCGGAGGTTATGGCCGGCGGCGGCGAGCAGCGCGTTGATCTTATCGCCGTCGGTACCAAGGAGGTAATTTCGACCTAACCTGCCGTCATTCTTGGCATGACCGATCATCGGCTCGATTGCTGAGCAGCGTTTGAGCTCACGTTTCATGGTCGGTGTCAGGCCGCGTTTCTTGCCGGAGATCATGACCTTGGCCTTGCCGTCATAGTCGTGACCGCGATAGCCCTTGTCGACATAGAGGCGCTGGATCGCGACGCCGGTCATCTCTTCGGTCTTGGCGGCCGAGGCTTTCAAGGTGTGCCCGTCATACGGGTTCCCCTCGAACGCCATGGCGGCAATGAACAGACCTTCGCGGTTGGTCGCGGCGATGCCGACTTTGCAGCCGAACTCGTAGCGCTTGTGCGCCTTGCCTTTGCTGATGCACACGACCTCGGGAGCATGCAAGGCGTACAGTTTGTTGCTGTCATCAGGCTTTTGCGCCAGCAGACGTTCGACCAGGCCAAGAAGCTCAGAAAAGCGCCCTGCCAGGTTGAGGTGACCGTCGATCTTGCGGCAGACATCCCGAAACACCCGACCGAGATAGGTCTTCAAGCGCTTGAGTTCTCGGCGCATGCGCTTGAACTGCCGAGCGTGGGCGTAGCGCCCCGCCTTCATCGCCGCCTTCTTGGCCAAACGTGTGTGGCTCTGTCGGAGCTTGACGCCGGCCTTTTTTGCCCGCCCCACAAGGGTGAGCAGCGCCTTCAGGTAAAGCCGACTGTCCGTGGGATGCGCGATCGCTTTGGGTTGAACCGTGGTGTCCACCGTCACCCGCTCCAGGCTAGTGGGCTTCACCGTCCCGGTCTCCAGGGCAATCGCTACCGTCGCCTTCAAGACCTCCTCCAGGGCCTCGGGTCCAACCCGCTTACGCCAGCGGGTCATCGAGGACGGATCGATCGGCATCTCGTGCTGAGAGAACTCAAAGCCGCAAAAATACTGATGATAAGGATTCTCAACCCAGCGCTCGACCACCTCTTCGTCCGAGAGGTTGTAGACGTGCTTGAGATAATGCAGCCCAACCATCAGCCGGGTCGGCTTGGCCGGACGGCCGATCGGTTTGAAGAACTTTCCAAAGCTCTCATCGAACGCCGACCACGGCATCAACGCCGCCAGACGCACCAAGCCATGGCGCATGTCGATGATCGCATCGAGGCGCTCACGAAAGAGATCGGGGTTGGAACGACCGCGTCGGACAGGCTTCATCGAAAAACACCGGAAATTGGGGCTGCAGGAACCAGTCCCCGGTATTATCTCACAAGCGTTCCCGCAAAAAATCACGCCGATTCAATATGTTGAAGAAATTTTCAAGGCGGACTAAGTACCAATTAGCTGAGCCTGGCTCTGACGCTGCGCCTCGGGCGCTCGCATAGACCTGCGGCTAAGACAGGAGCCAGCCCCCATCTACGTCGATTGTCGACCCGGTGACGAAGTCGTTCTGGATCATGAAAATGATCGCCTGCGCGACCTCGTCCGCTGTGCCGGCGCGTGGAATGACATGATTGGCCGTCATCTTCTTATAGAGGGCTTCACGTTCCTCGCCTTCTAGCGCAACCATCGGCGTATCGATCTGGCCTGGCGACACGACATTCAGTCGACGCGGCGCAATTTCGGGGGCCACGGCACGAACAAAGGCCTCGACCGCACCTCCAACCGATCCGATGGCGACCTGTCCGGGTTTGGTCTTTCGGGCCGGTGCGCCGCTGACCAAGATGATGGAACCATCTTCGCTGAGATGTTCGGTGCCAAAACGGACCACGTTCGCATAACCCCAGAGCTTGTCGAACGATGACATATAGCCGTCCATATCCATTTCGAGGAACGGTCCGACAGCGCGTTCGCCACCGGTCGCGGCGCTTACCAGGATATCAAATGGAGCGCATTCTCGAAACAACGCCTTCAGAGCATCGCGATCACGGACATCGCATTTCCTGAGCGTGATGCCCGCCGGCACCTCTCCAGCCCGCTCAGGATTGCGGCTGATCGCAATCACCTCGGCGCCCAGAGCGGCAAGCTGCTTGGCAGCAGCTAAACCGATTCCAGATGTGCCCCCAAACACAATCGCCGTCTTGTTCTTCACGTCCATATCTTAGGCCCTTCTGCTGTGTGTTTCCGCGGCAAGTTCAGATGCTCCTTTAGACATGTACGTAACGGGCTTCTCAAGGTTTCAATTTCCGGTGGGTTCTCGAGCGGCCGCATGGCACGGAACGCCATCGCAGCCGACAAAGCTGCTGTATCCAAAGCCACCGGTGAGACCGGACCCAAGATCGACGCAATCGAACGAGGGCATTCCTGATCCAGAAGCCGACGTGGAGAAAAGCTGAACTTGTGCAAACTCCTGATCCAAGGCGGAAGGAGCTTGTGGCGCGCCCAACTCAGATCGAACCAGCCTCGACCATGTAGTTGTTGGCGGTACACATGGCCGCGTCATCAGAGGCAAGGAAAAGGACCATCCGTGCCAAGTAGACGGGTTCGATCAGATCGGGCAGGCACTGATTTTCAAGGTGACGCTCCAAGGCCGCGGGTGTCGCCCAAAGCTCCTTTTGTCGCTGGGTCATCACCCAGCCCGGCACGACCGTGTTGACCCGGATCCGGTGCTTGCCGAGATCGCGCGCGAAGGACCGGGTCATACCGTGCACTGCAGCCTTGGCCGAGGTGTAAACCGGCATGCCCCCGGATGCTTCCCACCAGGAATTGGAACCAAGATTGATGATGGAGCCCTTGCCGGCGGCGATCATGCCCGGCGCCACCGCCTGGATGGCGAAGAACATGTGGCGAAGATTGGTCGCGATCCGCTCATCGTAATAGTCGGTCGTGACATCTTCCCAGCCGTGGCGATCGTCGCGGGCGGCATTGTTCACCAAGACGGCCGCTGCGCCAAGCTTGGCGTCCAGCGCGGCGAAGGCACGCTTCAATGCCTCGATATCGCGCAAGTCGCAGACTTCAAACTCGACGGTGGCCCCTTTCGCCCGAAGCTCGTCGGCGACAGCCTTTCCGCGCTCGGCGTCGAGATCGACAAAGCCAATCCTGGAGCCCTGTGCCGCGAAGGCGCGAAGCGTTTCTTCGCCGATGCCGGAAGCGCCCCCGGTAAGAAACACAACAGCTTCGTTCAGGCTGGGATACTTGGCGAACGTCATGGATGATCTTTCTCTCTTGAATGTCTGATACCCTGACCGATGGAACGTCAAGCAACACGATCGCCGGGTTCGCGGCCGGCGAAGAAGGCGTCCAGATTGTCGAGGGCGCGAAAGCCCATGGCATCGCGTGTATCCCTTGTCGCCGAGCCGATATGTGGGGTCATGAAGACGTTCTCGAAAGAAGCTAGCTTCTGATTGCCGCCAGGTTCCACCTGAAAACAGTCGAGCCCCGCCGCAGCCAGCTTGCCGGCTGCCAAGGCTTCGATCAACGCGTCCTCATCCATCAGATCGCCCCGGGCTGCGTTGACAATGACCGCCCCGTCCGGAAGGCGGCCAAAGGCTTCAGCCGTCATGATACCACGGGTCCGGTCGGTCACGGGACAGTGGAGCGACAGAAAGTCCGAGACCGAAAGCAAGCTCTCGAACGAATCGTGAAAGATGGCACCCTCCTCGAGCTCCGCAGGCAGTCTTCTGGAATTATGGTAGTGGACCTCCATGTCGAACCCACGGGCGCGCTTCGCCACGACCCGGCCGACACGGCCCAAGCCGAGAATGCCGAGGCGCTTTCCGGTGGTCTGCACGCCGACCAGAAAGTCGGGTGACCAGCGGTCCCATTGCCCAGCACGGATCAGTCGGTCGCCCTCACCGGCTCGGCGTGCGGCGCCCAGAAGCAATGTGAAGGTCAACTCAGCGGTTGCATCGGAGAGAACATCAGGTGTGTTCGTGACGATGATCCCGCGATCTCGAAACGCGTCAAGCGCGCAGTGATCAACACCAACTGAGTGGTTGGCCACGATCTTCAGTCGCGGATCGAGACGGGCCACGACCTCGGGCGTGAACGTCTCCGAATGGCAAGGGATCATCGCCTCGACCTTGGCCGACATGGCAATAATGTCTTCGGCCGTATGCTCACCGTCCTCGGGGTTGAGAAAGGCCTGATAGTCGCGCACGGCGCGCGCCTCCGTCGCGGCAGAAAGTTTGCGGGTGATCCAGAGAACGGGTTTGTGCAAGGAATTCTCCTATGATGGTCGATGCCAGCCAAATGCAACGTTCAGCCTGACAGACTGCCATGGTATGAGCACGTGTGAGCTCAAGATAGATGGCACTGACCGCCGGGCGAAGTGCGCTCGGGTCTGTAGCGGACACGACCCAGTCACCAGGCTCGTGGTCGCAATGTCCACGAGAGCGGTCATGCCGCACGCGTTTCAGCCGTGACGGCTGCTTAGCGGCCTCAAGCGGGCGCTGATAGCATGGACGCTAGCTTTGGATCGTGCCCCGAACCGGTCATCCCAAGGCTCTTTTCAGTCTGGCACATCGCTGGCTTTTGCAGCAACATGCGCGAACAAATCGCCAATGGCGGCCAGGGCGCTGGCGTGGACAGCCTCCGATGAGATATCGCCGCCCCTCGGGTCAGGCAGTGACCGTGTCGCCGTCGCGGAGGCGACAACGGTTATGTCGTAGCCTTTGTTGAATCCTGCCCGCACAAGATCCGAGGACTAGGTTTTTTTGGCCTCATGGCCACCGGCAGTCATCACCAAGACCATCATCTGGCGATCGCTTGGGGTGAGGCGGTTCATCAGCATCAATGACGTTGCTTGCCGACGCTTCGACCCTAGCCGCAGCAAGAGGAACCTTCCTGAATGGGCGGGCACGCGACGGTGCCATAGGAGCAGAACACACAACAGTCGCCTGATTTGGGCTTCAAGAGCGCGCCGCACCCTTTACAGTCGTAGAACCATTGGCAGGCGTTCGTTGGCATCGTCTCCGTCGCAGCATGCCCACATTCTGGACAAGTGATCGTCGAACTCAGCTCGATCTTGCGGCTTGTCGTTTCCATAGGGCGTAAACCGTGATGCAGAGAAAAATGAAAAGGGCGGGCAGCAGGACATAGTCGAGCATGCCGATGAGGCTCGATAGCCCGACAAGGCCAAGCAGTATGACCAGGGCCGGCGTGAAACAGCAGATCGCCGCGACAATCGTCCCGATGATGCCTATTCTGAGAAGCCTGTTCGTTTCCATTGTCTAAATCAGGACAGCGATTGACCGAGGCCAGCTTGACCAAGGATAGCCATATCGAACCCACGGTCCGCACAGCAATCCGCAAGCAAACCATCAATGACAACAGCCGACACCGGTCGAATGCCAAGCCTTTCGGCGCGCGCAGCAACGCTCTTGTCCCGTATGTCGAGAACGATGATATCGCAGGATGGACAGACAGCATCCCTGACCTGGTCGATCGCCTGTTCACAGACAGCGCAGCCGGCGCTGAAAACCTCGATCTTTCGTTGAGCAGCCATGCCAACAGCCTCCTCATTTTCAAGGGTCGAGGCACAGGCTAATATCTGTAGCGGCTACAGATACAAGGATTTTTTCTGATGCCAGACCATCCAGCAGATCTTTTTATCGGGGCCCTGTCCAAGAGGAGCGGCGTCAATATCGAGACCATCCGCTACTATGAGCGGATTGGCCTGATGCCAGCACCACCTCGAAGTCATGGCGGCCACCGGATCTACGACCACGACCATCTCAAGAGATTATCGTTCATTCATCGAAGCCGCCGGCTCGGCTTCAGCATTCAGGAGATTCGCGAACTCCTCGGGCTGATCGAAAGCGACTTCAGCTGCCGCGATGTCAAGGCTGTGGTTCTCGACCACGTTGAGGATGTTCGAGCGAAGATCGCCGATCTCAAAGAGCTTGAAAGCAAGTTGCTCGATTTTGCAGGTCAATGCGATGGTGGTGAAACAGCGGCTTGCCCGATCATCAATCAGCTATTCGAGGTCTAGCGGGTCGTTTCCCTGGCTATTAGGCCGATCACGGGTCAAATCTCAGCGGAAATCAACAGTCGAGTGCCCGCCTTTCCTCAAGTGGCGCCATCATCACTGTTGGTGTGCTCATGCTTACCGGAACGATAGCGCCGATCACAAAAAGGTATGGCGATGATTTTACCGATCCATGAGCCCCACGCGATGCCCTACCGAAAGGTTGAGCTCGGAAGAGAAATTGATGCCGAAAGCAATAGATCGAACTCAACCGCCGGGGGCGATACAAGATAACACGCGACTAGGAATTGGAATTGTCATTATCGGCTGGCTGGCATTCGCCTGCATGGACGCTGGCAGCAAGATCTTGGCTTCAAGTTATCCGATCGTACAGATCCTCTGGGTTCGTTATCTGCTCTTTGTCACGGTGGCCTATTGGTTGTTGAAGCGCAAAGGCATGCGCATGCACTCAGGCCGGCCTTTGCTCCAGCTCACACGCGGGCTTCTCCTGGTGATCGAGATTGGTCTGGTTGTCTACGCCTTCAGCAAGATGGAACTCGCCGATGTCCACGCAATCCTGGCGATCACGCCGCTTCTGGTGACGGCGCTTTCAGTCCCCCTGCTCGGCGAAAGGGTCGGTGTCAGGCGTTGGAGTGCCGTCGGGGTTGCTTTCGTCGGCATGCTGGTAATCCTGAGGCCAGGTCTGGGCGTTCTACAGCCGATCACTTTGCTGGTGCTGCTTTCGGCATTCATGTTTGCAATCTACCTGGCGCTGACCCGCCTGATCAGTCGAACCGATCCGCCCGAGGTCTCCCTGTTCTCTATCGCAATCACGGGGTTCATTGGTTTGAGCGCGGTCGTTCCTTTCTATTGGCGTATGCCAACAAATGCGATGGACCTGGGACTCTTCGCCCTCGTCGCCGTTCTTGGGATCACGGCGCATTTTTGCTTGATCAAAGCACTGCAACTAGCGGAAGCAAGTGTGTTGCAACCCTACAGCTATACAGTTTTGGTCGGTGCCATCGTGATCGGTTATGCCGTTTTCGACGATCTCCCTGATCTGCCAACAACGGCCGGCGCCTTGATCATCGTGGCCAGTGGCTTCTACGTATTCGCCCGAGAGCAAAAGCTGCGATATTGAAGGCCAGTATCCATCGCTCGCCGACCGCGACACCGATTTAGATGCAAATTGACGCCAACCGGGCGCTCATCGAATCAGATGAGATCAAAATGCTGCTCGGCTTCCGCGGGCGGCAACACATCGACCTCATCTCTCATAGTACGCCAATGCACATGGATCATGTCGTTGGGCAACCGTGCCAGCAAGACAAACGTCCCGATCGGGATCTTCTTGTAACTCATGCGGCAGCATGCAGGCAGGTCATGAAATCGTCTTGCCGGTAAGGCGCTCATGACCAGAGCCAACCAAGCAGAATAATGATTGCGGTCGGGCAACCGATACAGATCGCGGAAAGCAGCCCATCGAGCAAACATTGCCCCAACTCGTACTCATCGGATAACCAGCATATCCGCGAGGTTGAAGTCTTGCCTTCATTCACGCTCTTCATCGCATCACCTCACAAATCTGAACACGACATACAGGTTCACTGGAGCACTACTTTGATGCTAAAATTGCCTATGTGTCAGATCCATTGGCCGACCTAATCGCCGGCCCATTAGGTGTCGATTGTGATGAACACGTCTCCCACTCTTGGCGAGAAGATCCGCACTGTCCGGCGCCAGAGAGCCTGGACTCAAGAAGTGCTGGCGCAGAAGGCCAAAATCAAAACGCTGACCCTGCGGGATATTGAGACTGGCAAGAGAACGCCACGTTTTACGACGATACAGAAGATCTTGCAGGCGCTTGACGTCGCGCCGGAAGAGATCACGGCTTGGTCGTCTCCCCCGACAAGGATAGGAGATCATTCTTCCATCGATATTTCCGGAGACTGGTATGCGTCTTGGCAAACATCGGTAAATGGTCAGGAAATTCTGGCAACCCAGCCTATTTCCTTGAAACAATGCGGGCGAGAAATCGAGGCGCACAATCTGCAACCTACCATTGAGCATCCCAAGGGAGGGTATTTGTGGGAGGCCTACCTGCAGCTATCGCAAAGCAGGTATCTGGTAGGTTGGTATTTTGCCCTTCCAAAAGAGAACAATTCTTCCCAGGGATCTTTGTTTTTCAACTATCGCTCGCAACAAAAGATCTTCTATGGAAAATGGGTGGGTGCTTCATATGATGGCGACATGGTGACCGGCTATGCTGTAATTGGGAGGGCACAAGACGAATGTCGAGGAATGGTGAAAGAGATGATCGCCTGCAATCCTCACAAGATGAATATCTCGGCATCATCTTCCAGTAGCATGGCGACATAAGGATCAGATGGTGAAAGTCATCGAGATATGGATTAATTGCCCAAGCAAAGACGTTGCGACTGAGATCGCAGAGATTCTGATCAAACATAGATTGATTGCATCTTCAAATATTTATCAAAGTATTGCCAGCTCGTACCGTTGGAAAGGCCGCATAGAAATGAACAACGAAGTGCCTCTTTTGGTAAAAACACGCAGAGAGCTATTCTATCATGTTGTGAAATGTGTCAACAAAGTTCACCCTTACGAAACTCCTAGTGTAATGGGCATTGAAATTGATTTGGTGAATGATGAATACAGAGATTGGGTATTCTCTGAAACTGCAAAGGCTGAGTTCGACTAGCTGCAAGATCCTGTGCCGAAATCCTGATGCCTTCATACTGCGCTGTTATCGTCTACCACACCGGGCAAACTTCTCGTTGCCGTGAGATAAGGTGATCCTCATATCCGATCACTGAAGCGGTTGTTGTAGTCGATCTGGGACTCCTGAAACTGTGGATCGCCAACATAAACCGCCTCGCTAAGGAACTCTCGTTCGACATCGAGCGTGTCTTCATCGATATCGACGAACCATGGACGGGGTCGGCCATCGTCGCCTGGGTTCCAGGCATAACCTCGCGCCTTGAGGGATTCTTGGCGTCGAAAGGGGCACCTACCGCCCACATACGGATACTTGATTGACGGGCTGTCTCAAGCAGAGCCTTGAAGACAGCCTGCCCGCTTATTGGAAGGTCGAGGCTCAGCAAGTGAAGGCCTGGCAGTCGGTGAGGGCTCGATGGACATCAAAAAAAACTGAGCTACGCAAGAATGTAATCCAGCTTGCAGGTCGTCAGGCCTTCCTTTGGCCAAGGAATCTGGAAGAGATCGCAGGCCCAAGGCTTCTCGATGGATAGTGGAAAGCGCCGCTGCAAGAAACGTCGATCAAACTCAGCATTGTGAGCAATCACGACTTGATGATGCAATGAGATTAGCAACAGCTTGATTACCGGGAGTTTGACCTCGAATCATGGCCCGCAGTGCAACTTGTGCGAGGGAGGACGGTGAGGCGGCGACGAAGCCGCCGGCTCGACGGCCGACCGCATCGAAGCCGCGATACAACTGGGAAACGGTCCCCCGGCGCTTACACTGAGGTGTCATCCGACTTCGGGGCCGGAAATTCGAGGGAATGGAGTACACGTTGCGTAGAGGCGGTCTCCTCTTTTTTCACGGCTATCGCCCCTTAGCAGGTTGACTACCGCACCGGTGGGCCACAATGCCCCGAGAACGTGTACACGAAAGCCCTCCTCAGCAAAGCCTTCGGCTGACCTGTCGATTGATCGACTCGCCGCATGTGACGCCGTCATTGAGGAAGGCATTGGCCATGCCGGTCGGTCGGCTCTCATTGATCTGGTAGCGAGAAAGCTATGATAACAAGCGCCAAAGTCGGACAGAACGGGCGCGTTGGTCGGATCCTATGGTAACTTCGTAGTCACCGAGCTTGAAGAAATCGAAGCTTCGACCACCAGGAAACACCGACTAGAGTTCTCGGGCGCCGATCTCGACCAAGCTTCAGCGCTTAGGATGGCATCGCCCGGACATCTCTATCCTAAAAAAATAAACGGTGCGGAAAACGGTGCGGAAACTTTCACTCGCCGACTTTTGGTCCACCTAACCTCTTGAAAAGATTGGTGGGCGCACAAGGACTCGAACCTTGGACCCGCTGATTAAGAGACTGCGGGATAAACTGATCATACGAAATCACTGCTGGTCTGGGAGCATCATAATCCTATATTTTCTCTTGGGACCCGCAGTCTTTCAGTCACCTTCGCGATCATTGGTGATCGTCAGACTGCTCCCAACTTGCTCCCAATATGCTCCCAATTTGAAAAGGGCACCATCATCATGGCCAAGCTGGATCGAAACACGGTCAACAAGCTCCCTTTACCAGATGGTGGGAAATTCGATGTCGTACACTGGGATGACGACTTGCCCGGCCTTGGACTACGGGTCCTCAAATCAGGTTCCAGATCCTGGGTCGTTCGATATCGTGTCGGCCGCCGACAACGGGTGATTACGCTTGGCAAGATCGCACTTCTCTCACCAGGTCAAGCGCGAACAAATGCCGGTGAAATTCTGGCAAGAGCCAAATTGGGCGAAGACGTCAGCACAGAAATTAGATCCAAAAAGGAGAAGATCGGTGCAACATTGGAGGATCTCATTGACATATTCATCAGCCGATATGTCGAAAAGAACCAAAAGCCGGCCACACGTAAAGAGACCAAGCGTCTCTTGCTGGTGAAGTGGAAACCACTTCACCAATTGGCAGTAAATGAAGTTACACGAAACCTGGTGGCGGAACAGCTCGCCAAAATCGAAATGGACGCAAGTGCCGTCACGCGCAACCGCGCTCGATCGGCGCTCTCCAGATTGTTTACCTGGGCGATGGAAGAAAGCCTCGCGGAAGGCAACCCAGTTATCGGCACGGCTAAACGTCAAGAGACATCACGTGATCGAATCCTGACGGCAGATGAGCTCAAAGCCATCTGGCTCGCGACTTCTGGCCCCGGCGACTACAGCGCTATCGTTCGATTGCTTCTCTTAACCGGACAGCGCAGGGAGGAGGTCGCAGCCATGGGGTGGCATGAGCTCGATCTCAACAACTCACTTTGGCGTATTGCTCCCGAGCGGACCAAGAACAGCCGCCCACACGATGTTCCTCTATCATCTATGGCTCTCGCAATTCTGGAGCAGCTGCCCAAGCGCATTGATCGTGACTTGGTATTTGGCGGTCGCAAGGGGCCATTTTCGGGCTGGAGCAAGTCGAAAGAGCGACTCGATCAACGTATCAACCTCACAGATTGGCGGTTGCACGATCTCCGCCGCACCTTGGTGACCGGCATGGCAGAACTTGGCGTTCAGCCGCATGTCATTGAGGCGGTCGTCAATCATATCAGTGGACATAAGGCCGGCGTTGCGGGTGTCTATAATCGCGCCACGTACGGCCCGGAAAAGAGAAGAGCCCTGCAAGAATGGGCAGACTATCTAGAAAGCGTTGTTTCAGGCGATCATGTCTAGGTGCTCCTACCGGAGATGCCTGACAATCCGCATCTAGTTCCAGGAAAAAGGCCCGGCCGCCCGATGGTCAACCCGTACAA
This sequence comes from Geminicoccaceae bacterium, assembly GCA_965204405.1. Taxonomy (GTDB): domain Bacteria; phylum Pseudomonadota; class Alphaproteobacteria; order Geminicoccales; family Geminicoccaceae; genus JANQPX01. The sequence continues at coordinate 584,818 of CBDBEN010000002.1, read as the reverse complement.
GCCATGGAAACGATTGATGGACTCGGCTGGCATCGAAAATGCAACTTTTCATGATCTAAGGCGCACCTACGCCAGCCGAGGACTCGGTAGCGGACTGACCCTTGACGAGATCAGATCTTTGTTGGGAGTTTCACAGGCGCAAACGATTCAAGGCTACGCATTTCTCGAAAGCCAGATCGCACGGGAGAATGCCGAACGAATCAGTTTAGGCATTGATGACTTGCTGAACACCTAGGATCGATATTGCGAGCCGCCAGAATCAGTAAAGCCTATATCTTCCGGACCCATCACGACCTTAACGCTACCTGTGCTCTCGAAACTGCCACCCGCCACATCGTCTTCTAGTATTGAAGCGAAATCGAGGCCCGATAGCTCGGCAAGAACATGGATCGGCACCCGATGGGTTTTAAAGTCGCCAAATGCCTCTTCAACGGTTGGAATTAAGTTTTTTTGCGTGTGCAGATAGCCGACAGCGCGGAATCTCCCAGCGCTTTCCGTCACGGCGACCTTCCAATAATCCGCGGGTACCCGCACAAGCCCACGATAGAGTGGATCATCTGGACGAAACACAGGACCAGTAAAGATTGATAGCTTTGCGTTGTTATCGTCAGCCCAGTTAAGCAGGTAGTTTTCAAGCTCAAGCCAAGGCCTTTGGTTCAGGAGCGCGTGCTGAGGGGCTGCTACCGTGTAATGGAAAGTGTCGGCCTCGGCAAAGCGTGCTTCCTCTTCAGTACCCCACATAGGCGCTACTCGGCGAACGAGATGGCCGCGGTCGTATTCGTTTCGCTTATAGGCCTCATTGCCAACTTGCTCGGCCTCGGGAATGCGCGGGTCGAAACGCCAATCTCCGCGGCGTGTCAAGCGCTGGATGCGTTGGCCGTCAACATTGCATGCCGTGACCATCGGCAGCTTGCGGCGGCCGTGCATGACGACCGAGAAATGCAGGTAAGGAAGGTCTGGGCGACCATTAACCTCTCGGACATTTGTGCCACCATCCGGAAGAGGTAACGGGATGGGCTTTTCAAGAAAGTCCGGATCGTAACCGTCGATACCTTGCCAACGCTCAGCTGGAAAATTTGCCTCTTCAGTGACGGGCAGACCTGTATCATGAGCAATCACAGGCGCCGAGGGAATGAAGTCGATCTCCCGTGGTCGAAGCGGACGATTGTCCGGCGTCGATGAGTCAGGCTGTTCCTGCGGTTCGGCGCCGAGCAGGTCGAGGATCTTACGCGCATCTGCATCGCCTTGTTGCACGGCCTCGCGCAGGGTCACGATGATACGGCTGATCCGGATACCGCGGTTGGCAATCCATTTACCTTCATTCGTTGGATGCGGTACCGAACGGTGGTGTAGGGCAACTGGAAGCCATTGGTCGTTAAGAAGCGGCGCTCCGGAAGAACCCGGCTCGGTATCGGTTGTATAGTAGATGAAATTGCCCTTAACGCCGAGGATCCGACTGTCACGCAAGGCAATGCTTTTCAATCTGCCACCTGGGTGTTGGATGATCGAAACCGGTTCGTTCTTTACGGCCTTGCCGGATTCCTCAATCAGGGTGAACTGACCGAACTCAGACAAATCCTGACCATGATCATTGACCGGACGAATCGAGACGAAGGTGAAGTCCAGGGCATGGCGGTCTGACGAGAAAAATACGTCGTCGGTCATTTCGAACGTCTTGGTCTGCATCGCCTCGAAGCGGTCATTCTCCTGATAGTCAAAGGTTGCTTTGGCGCGCCGGGCCGCATCCCGTGTGGCGAGGACGTGGTTGTTGGTGAGTAACAACCCTGGTCCCACCAAGAATCCCGAGCCCGAACCGGCTGGTATCTCACCCCGAAAGAACAGCTGGATCTTGGCAACAGCACGCGCCTTGATGGCCCCCCGGCTGAGATAGTTGATTGGGAAGAGATTTGATTTGCCAAGGATACGTTCGAACGCTTTGTCGTCATCGGCAGGAACCATAAGACGGCGGGCGCGGAGACGTTTATCTTGATCATCTTCGGCTTGGCTGCGCAGCAGCTCATTGCAATCCTCGATGATTTCCCGGTCAAGTGCTGACAAGTGCTCAGCAGGCTTTTCGCCAGTTCCCGACGACATCGAAGCATTGGGATCGATCAAGGCTTCGTTTTCCGCTTCGCTCCGAGCGAGCTCCTTATCGATGAGCGTCCAGGCTTCCTCATCGGAACTGGGCATCACTATCTGTGCTGCCGCCACCCTTGGAGAAGCGGGCCGCGGGCGATGCCGCATCGCTTCGATCTGTGCTTCAAACAAATCCGCAACACGCGCATATCCCGGATTTCTTGGATGAAGCTCGTCATACCAGCTCTGTACAGACGATCCGACGCGGCCACGACAGTCGACATGGCGAACCGTATCCGGAAAGCGCCCCTCGAGCACGGAGAGGCGTTCATTGAGCCGATCGATGAGAAAGCCGGTTACCTCGCCTTGCAAGAAATTGGGGATCTGACGTTCCGCCATCGGTCGACCCAACCAGCGCCCGTCCGTTCGCGGGACCGGCTTGTCGTAGCCATGGAACAGAACGCCGATTTCTGGATTCGCTGCCATAGCTTCGCGAATGATGGTTTCGAAACCAGCCTCAACTTTGTGCAGGATATCGGCAAGCTGATCTTGGCGGATGATATCGGCAACCTCCATCCCAGGTTCATAGGGGTTAAGAAGGTCAGCTAATCTTCCCCCGCCGAGGGCATCGTTGCCAGAGGCACTGAAGAGGAAGAAGTCAGCTTTCTCTTCGACGATGGCATTCCGGTATTCTCCTTGATCCAACATGTTGGCAAGCGTATCGCCAGCAGCACCAAGGGAAAGGATGGCAAAACGCTCAGCAAGATTGTCGATCACATCGGTGAGCACGACTGGAAATTGGAACCAGCTGTCACCTTCGGAAACGATGATCGGCCCCGAATAACCAAAACCACGCTTCAACTTGTATTCGATCTTACGGATAGCGCGACTGAGCCCATTGGCCAGCGCAATCCCCACATCACCCTCTTGTGCTGAATCGCCTGCCTTGCCACGCAGGCGAACAGAGGGCTGAAACGGCAAGGTGGTCTCGCCATCGTCGACGAACTCGTTTTGAAGCTTTTTAAGCGCCTCGAGATCTTCCGCTTCTATGGCGGCATTAATCTTCTTTTCAAATTCTGCTGGCGTCATCGTATTCCCTCACTTTGAAATAACTCGAATCACGGTATCATCCGACAGTGACCTAATCGTAGATTTTTTTCCATTCGACCTTGCATCGATTTTCGCTGCAAGGTCCAGCTAATAGGCGAAAGAGAGCATATTTTTAAAGTAGAAAAATTGGACATGGAATATACTGACAGTTGCAATTCAAACCGATCGATCTGATTGGGATATTGCAAGGATGCCCGCCCTAGATATCGTATAGTTTTGTCTTTGGGCATGCAGCCCTGTTTTTATTTGGAACTGATCCATGACGGTGCGCCATCCTGTTCGTTGCCTGCTGACTTTTTGCATGATTGTCAGCGCGGCTGCATGCTCCATCGCCGACACACCGGAAGTCGGCACGCTCACTTTTGAAGGCATGTGGTTCGAAGTCGACTATCCGGCAGACTTCGAAGCCGATGGGTCTCTGAAAAGCGATGACGATCCTGAAAAATACGACAGCGCGACGTTCACCTCACCGGACGGCATGGTCAGCTTCTATGTCTGTTCGGCTCAGTGGTATTGCACGGCCGAAGATATCATTCTCGATCAGATCAAAGAGACAGCCGTCGCCGAGGAGACATCGGAAGGTCAGAACCGGACTGTGAAGCACTTCACAATCGAGGCCAAGGATTCCAGCTATACACGAAGCTATCAGGATGTTCGGGAGCAGGATGGTTCGATCCGTTGGGTTATCGGCGTCACCTATCGTGATCTCGCCTCTTATCGACGGTATCTGGACGAATACCAAGCCTTCAAGAGCTCACTCCGTCAATTCGCCGATTGATGTGCCAATGTTCTGTGCTGGATTTAAAAGGAGGCTTCGATGAACCGCCACGAGCCAGATCAAACTCGCCCAGCGGCATCTGAGTGAGAACGGCTTTGAGCCAGGTTTGATCGATGGCGATCATGGTCCGCGAACCGAAGCCGCCGTTAGTCGCGCACTGACAGTGCGGATCAATCAGCTGCCAACGGATTGGAATGGCTGGTCAAAGAAGAGAAAACTCGTTGCCTATATCCAGCTGCTCTGCGTCAATGCTGGGATCGATACCGGGTCAATTGATGGGTTTTGGGGGCCACAAACCGACTTCGCTTATGAGTCGCTTGTTTATCTGGAGCTCCACGGCCAATTCCCGCCACCCTGGCGGGACCTGGAACCGGCGACGGCCAATCCGAACGATTGGCCAATCGAGCGTGAAGCTGACCTTCGGGCTTTTTACGGTGACGTTGGTACCAACCAGACTCGGATTGCGCTGCCCTATACCCACAAGATCGCCTGGAACCTCTCAGAGCGGATCACCTCTTTTGTTTGTCATGAGAAGGTTCACGACAGCCTACTCCGAGTCCTGACCCGTGTTCTCGACCACTATGGACAGAATCGAATTTCCGAACTTCGATTGGACCATTGGGGAGGTTGTTACAACAAACGGAGAAAACGCGGCGGCACCTCCTGGTCAACCCATGCCTGGGCAATTGCCGTCGACTATGACCCTGCCCGCAATCGGTTGACTTGGGGACGTGATCAAGCAGCATTTGCCAAGTCTGCCTACAACACATGGTGGCAGCTCTGGGAAGAGGAGGGCTGGGTTAGCCTCGGACGCGCCAGGAATTTTGACTGGATGCATGTGCAGGCTGCGCACCTGCGTTAAGCTTCCACAAATCGATCCTGTCCGTCGTATCTCTCTCTCAACAGAACCCGATCGAGAGCGATTTTCTGGTACTTTCAGCCTCTCGACAATTTCTGCGTCTGTCTGTCATCGTGTGAAATTCACAAGTGCTTCTACTTTGGGAATATAATTAAGAACTTTGACATTATTAAAACCATTTTTGCCGGCCATAATACCAGTAAACGTATGGGATCTTGCTACTTCTTCTTTGCTGAGGTTTGGGTATTTTTTAAGGGCTGCTTCGAAGGCCCTAAAATTGTCTCCATAGAGGTCATCATTGCGCCATACTCCACGGATTCCTTTGACCTTCGAGCCAAACATCCAAATTGCCTCGTTAAACATTTGTCCCCCACTTGGCGTTTTTGTCGACGTCCGGATGCTCATTGTGAGCATGCCATCTGTCCCCAAAATAGCCTCCACACCAGTCTCACCGACAGCATCGGCTATATGTGCTTCGAATCGATTGCCTACCACTCCAAATTCTGTACCTTTTGAAGCACCGGTCGATCTTGCTCCCTTGCTGGCAGCTGCTTCTTCGCGCAAGATAGTTTGCGCTGCTTGTTTTTGCGCTTTAGTTAGATGCTCCAGCGGGATCTTCAACTTATAGTTTGCATAAATTGCGAAAGGCGAAACCAGCCCAGCAGCATCAACAATATCTTCTTGGATTTTCTGTGCTTTGGGGCCGGCGGCTTGGCCGAAGGCCGTCGCTTGCGGAGTGCCGTGGTAAGCTTGTCCGACTCCCGATCCGGCGACGTCTGCAGACAACAGCATCAAGGGGATCCCGACGACAGCGCCGGCACCGGTCTTAGTGAGCAGTGCTCCGGCAAAAAAACCTGCACCCCCGGCTGCTACCTTCGCTGCTCCAATAGCTCTAGAACCAATGTTTCTTTTGAACCAGGACCACGCACTCCCTTCGCCATTCCCTTTATCTGGCTCTTGTTTAGGAGTTTTAGGACCGACATCTCCCACCGACACAGCGCCCGATAGCCCATTGCCAAAATCAATTGGCAACGGATTGCTGAGATTGTCTGGAGGGGGCTTATCAGGCAACCATCTTGGATTGAATTCATCATCATCATGAGGCCCTGTTCCACTAGGGTCGGTATGGAGGATGGGGTTATTGCGTGAATAGCGAAACAGGTTCAGTCCATCGACAAGTCCTAAGGGGTCACAACTTGCCCACCGCCCCAACCAAGGCAAATAATACCGCGCGGAGTGATAACTAAACCCACTTTCCTCATCCCGCTCCATGCCCGTATATCTATAGCGTTTCCGTTTCACCTCCGTCAGACTTCGTACCGCTTGATATGACGTGCTGCCGTAAGGCGTATATTCTTCATAAGAAATGATCTGCGCTTGGTCATCCAACTCCAGGTTGGCCGAGCCGAGGTGATTACTTAGCTGGTAGCGGACAGTTTGCTGCGGCGCTGTATCAGTGCCTTCCGTGTCCTGTGTGCGTGTTTCCACGAGAGCGATGCGCTGCTGATCGTCCATGATGTGCAGCGTCTCGCGTTCCAGCCGCTCCACGCCCCGCCGCCTTCGATAGATCTCGAAACCGCCGAGATAGAAGCGTTCCTCGACAAGATTTTCTGACTTTTCCCAAACTTTCCGCACACGCTCGCCGCTGGCGTCATAGGTGTAGAATGCCTTGCCGCCACCACCCAAGCCTGTCGCGTGGAGCTGGTCTCGGTAGTCCCAGTGCATGTTGGCCTCGGGGTGGGTACCGCCGAGATGGGGCATGCGGATCATGTTGCCGTGAGCATCGTGGATGTAGCGGTCTGTAGTCGGAGGCGGCGTATCGTTGCCCAGGGTCGTGCTGCTCAGGCGATTGCTCTGCTTGGCCGATTCGATCAGGCTGGGTTCATCGTAGGTATAGCTGCGTACCCATCCCGGATGCATCGGATCGGTTCCAAGATGCCGCATTTCCTCGAAGTTGCCGACGGCATCATAAACGTAGCGTTCGATATACGTGCTCATCGCATCGCCATCGCCGCGATGCAGGAGGCCGACGCGGGGCGCATCGTCGTGGGAGTGGGGGATAGGCGCGCCACCGACCTGCCCCAGATGCTCACGCCCCGTGGCCTCGATCAACCGGTAGATGGCGTCATAGGTATAGTCGGCATTCGGCTCGACACGCTTGTTGCGAAAGTAGATCGTCTGTTGAGCATCATCCCGGATGTGAGTGATGTTGCCGGCCGGATCGTAGGTGTAGGCGAGGTCCTGCAACGCTTCTGCACTGCGGTGCGTTTGCATACGGGTCAGCCGAAAGGTTAACGGATCGTAATCGTAAACGGTGCTGACGCCATTGCCGTGCTCTATGCGCTGACGCTGCCCCTTGGCATTGTAGTCAATGTTGGTGACGAAGGGGGTGAAGACCAGCTTACCGGCAGCATCGGTTTCACCATTCAGATTGGCCTCCACATGCTCCAGCAGGTTAGCCTCATTGTAACCCGGCCGGATGATGCTGGGCTGCATCGCCGACGTGTGCGGCGTGGTCATCGCCACCGGCCGGTCCAGCGCATCGTAAGTGCCACTGCTTTGATAGATGTCGGCTTCGAGCAACGGTGCGAAGGCTACTGCCAGGGCGTCAGCATCGAGCAGTGCCGCCGCGTCGGTCGGTAGAGCAGCATCAACGCCACGCCAATCGATTACCCGCTTGTACTCGGTGGCAATGCGCCGCGTCGTGCTGAACGGATTGCCTTTGAAGTCGTTGATCTCGGTCGTAACCGCTCCCGCCTGATCAAGCTGCATATAAAGCCCGCCGCGCAGGTTGCGCTGCTCGGCTTCGTGGTGCTGTTCACCATAGACGAGGCGCTCAGTCAGCAGCCCCTGGTCAGGATTGTCGGGGTCAGTTCCGGTGACGAATGAGCGGCGCGGCCGACGGAGCGGGTCGTATTCTGTTCGGAAGATATGACCTCGGCTGTCCCAGGCGCGGATCGGCTGTCCAGTCACATCGGCCAGCATCCAGCGTTCGCCGGCCTCAATGCTGGCCTGGTGAATGACGCTGCCGAGCATGTCGTAGGTGTAGCGCATCACGATACGGCCCTGCGCATCGTTATCCTGCTCGATAGCATCGCGCACCTCGCGCTGATTGCCTTCGATGTCCAATAAAACGCGCGTGTGAAAGATCTCTTCCGTGCCGTCGAGATCGTGATTGGTGGCGGCCACTCTGTTGTGGGCGGCGGTCAGGATGGGACGTCCCAGGCTATCGAAAAAGATCGTGGTAGGTGTGCTGGCATGGGCGGCTGCTTTGTCCGCAGCAATCTGCTCCTGGGCGGCGTCCGGTTCACCGCTTTGCCGCTGTGCGTGCCAAGTCTGCCAGGGAGGGTCGGCGGGTAGGTTGGCGAAATAATTGGCGGTATATCTCTCGATGTCGGCATCGGTACGCGGATCGCCTAGGACCGTATCGTTCACATCCCAGCTTGTTTGCTGCCATGGATCGAACACCACTTTCTCGTAGGTATGATTAGGATGCAGTGTGGCGACGACGCGCTCGGTCGGATCATAGAAAAGGACAGGACTGACACCGAACTCGACGCCGAACTCGAAGCGATGGGTATCACTGAAGAATGGCTCGAACTGTCTTACTGGCTTGCCCTTGTTGTTGAAGATGATCCATCCGCTGCCGACCCAGCGTGGATTGATAATGACGTCACCTTCGTTGAGCGGTCCCGGCTCAGCCTGCATCTTCATCTGAATTTCGCGGCCGAAGCCATCGGAATAAGAAAAACTGACCTGAAGCTTTGATTGTTCATTAGCCGCGAGGTCGCTGACGTGGGTTTCGCGGGCAACGGTGGCGGCATAAACGGGTTGCCAAAGGGAGGGCTTGTCTGGATGCTCCTGCCTACTGCGCCAAAACCGGTCGAGGTCGTAAACGACGCGGCTGGACGCGTCAGCCAAAAGGCCCTCGGCTAGAAGTTTCGGATCGGCTGCGTTTTGGAAAGTGTCTGTTTGTTCAGACGTCAGGTCGGCTTCGAAGCCATCGAGCGAATCACCCAGATCCTCTCCGGGCTTAGCCATGACGGCCGTGCCGACCACCATTCCAAGGGCGTCGATGGCGACTTGGCTTCGGTTCCCATTCGGGTCCGTCACTTCAATGGGCTGAAGTACGCGATAGTCATTTCTCGCCGAAATCTCGTTGGTCTGCGGCGCAGGCAGCGCATCCCTGACGGTTTCGATCAATAACGAGTAAGCATCGGATTCTGTGGTCGCGATATTGCCGAAAGGATCTTGGGCATGGCTGACCCGAAAGAACATGCTCCGATCGAAACCCTGGCGCCCGGATGGTATCCACCAATACTCATCAATGCCTGCTTCCCCCTCCGCCAAGGCTAAACTGGGATGGGGGTGATACCCACCTTCGTTAGCCAGATCGACATTGGAGGTACGTTCGCCGTAGACCTGCTGCAGTATCGAGTCGGTCAGCGCCGCCTGGTAAGCCTCGCAGGGCAGTGCCAATGATTCAATCTCACCCAACGGCAGCCGATGGTCGAGATTGCCGATCGGGTCGATGTGATCAGGATCTGCATCGGTGCGGAAGTAGGCGCGTGTCCATTCGATGATCCGCCGAAATACCTCCGAATCAGCCGGGTCACGCTGCCATTCATGGGGCTTGAACGAACTCGTATCGACGTCGATCGATCGGTCCCGGATTTCTTCAAAGTGCTGCTCATCTATCTGCTGCTGGCCGACCTCCCAGTGAATGCCGGTTACTTCATAGGTACGCGTTTGACAGGGAACACCGACATAATAGTGGCCTGCAGCGGTTTCCGTCGGTGGGCTATACTTATTGATGAAATCATTGCGTGAATAGACGATCGTCGTTTCGCCCTGTTCGGGCAGGTCATCGGGCACCACACGCCTTGGATATCCGATCGTCACACTGTCCGTGACATTTCCAAAATCGTCGATGCCCAGCGTTAGACTGTGACCAATACGCGGGTCCGCATGATTGCGTTCATAGTGGTAGCTTATGCTTTCCTTTTGCGTTGAGAGATAAACACCATGGCTGTTGCCATTTCTTGGCTGAAGCTCCTTAGTTCGATAGCGATTTTCAGTTGCCATATACGGATGATCGGCCTCGAGTGACTCGTCCCTCCCGTAAACCTCTGTGCGTAGGACTGCGCCACGAAGGGCACGGAACTGCTCGCGTGGTCGGCTCCCTATGCCTTCAGCGCCGTCGGATTGCTCGAGCACCTGCTCATCAAGCTGAAATGCCGCCGTATCGCCCTGGTAGTACTCGGAGCGATACCGCTCGGTCAGTTCCTGATGGTCGACATAGCGATCCGGATCGAAGTAGACGCCAGTGTGATACCAGGTGCGCGTCTCAACAGGTGGGACGTGAAAGCCCTTCCGATTGTTGTCGAACGTGACCTCCTGTTGATGGAGGCTTGAACCGGAAAAATCATCGAAGGATTCCGTCTCAAATTGGTCAACCCGTCCAAATCCGCGGAACTCACGTTCATGTCCATCGTAGTATCCGTGGTGATATTTGTAAGTGGTTGTGAGCTTCGTCCTGCTAATGTGGTCGATGACCTCCGTCTTCTCGAGCACCTGCACCGGGAACGGGAGACTCGTGAACCATGGCGTACCCTTGGTCTTGTCTTCCAAATAGAACTTGGTCGACGGCGCGTATTGAACACGGGTGGTGGCTCCCATGTTGTTGTCCATGCCGACAAGTAGGTTGGGTTTTCGGCCTCCTGTGAAATCAAGGATCTTGTAATTGCCACCTGGCTGACGATCAAAGTCATAGCTCCAGACAAGCGTTGCGGTGCCTGTACCATAGAAATCAGCAAACTGAACTGCCGTTACATCCGAGACACGGGGTGTTCCGTGGATGGTTCGTCGTTCGCTCCACCGGTTGCCGGATTGGCTAAGCCAAAAATGCACGCGATCGAACGCGACATAGACCAAGTCGGTGCAACCCGAACCGTCCAGGTCCACGAGAAATAGTCGCCTTGGATCGAAATCGTGACCGAGCCGCGGCGAATTGGCCATCGTCAGACGATGACCAAATCTTCCGAAGCCAAGATTGGGCCAATAGTCGATCCGACCATCGTGGATCAAAACGATGTCACTGAGCCCGTCGCCTGACATGTCAGCGAGCCGTACGCGTCCAGCGGGATCATCGAAATAGACGTCGGGAAATCTTTCGAGGTCACGCTGCCGCGGCACCACGCGTGGTTCCTCATAACCCTCTTCGCCTTTGCAGCGATACCAGAGAAAGTGCTCATCACGCGTTATCAGCACATCGCTTAGGCCATCGCCAGTCAGATCGACCAATCGCGTGTTTGGATCGGACAAGTCAAAAGTAGGGGCGACGTCAAACCGCTTGAACGACGTCCATCGGCCTTCCGGTGTGCTCTCGTAGAATCCTGATAATGGCGGCGCGTCGACCAACAGGTCCACGAGACCGTCGCCTCCCATGTCGCCGAATGACACATTGTCTTGTATAGAGAAAACCGCTGGTCTGTCGCCGGGTTGGGGACGACGTCGAGATAGCTGACCCTCACCAAGATTCTGCCAGAAGTGAAAGCCACTGTCTGTGGTCTGCAAGATATCGGGCAGCCCATTGCCAAAAACATCGACCAGTGCGATCCCCGGAAAATTCAGTGCATTGGGCGGTAAGTCGCCACCGTCCGCCTGCACCGACTGATACCGCTGCTCTTCCGGTCTGAAGGCTGAATACTCGAACACAACTGGCGGCACGCTGCGCTGCAGGTAACGATCTGGATTATCCGAGTCCTTGCGATAACCCGACAGCGTTGCTGACGACAGAAAGGAAAGCTGTGTGTCGGCGTCGACCGCATAGCTGAAATCTGTCGATTTGACTAATGGCGCGCCATCAACATCGCCTTCTTTGAAATGATGAAGCATGAGTGCGCGTCGACAGAGGCGCAGCGTACGGATCTCGAAGCCAGCACGAAAAGATGAAAATGGATCTTCTCTGATCGGCTGCCAATGCGATGGTATGGTATGACCTGGATCCGAAGAGATCGGCTGGCCTATCGCAGGTGGCCAGGACAGATCGCCGTAATCGAATAGGACCTCGAAGACGTAGTGACGTTCTCGGGTCGCGAGCGTGTCGGTGTGGTCAATGGCTTCCCTTACCGGACCGGCACGAAGGCCCGGCTCGAGATTGTCTGGCGTGTTGCCGTATAGAATCCGCCGTATATACACCTGCGTGTAGGTTCGATTGTGCTCGTGAAGACCCGGCAGCTCGAGCGAAGGATCTTCTTGGACATACTCATAGAAAATATGATTGCCTTTGGCATCGAAGGTCTCTTCGAGGAGCCATTCGTAGACCTGTACGGGATCTCTAGGATTGACGATACGCGCCACTTCGGTTCGGCCGAAGACGCTGGTGATGTTCTCTTTGGAGACGGCTCGCCAATGGACGTCACCATCGTGATGCGACCATTTCTCGATCCGCGAGAATCCCTCTTCCGTCCGGGGACGATGGAGTTCGACCCTGAAATCACCCCTCTCCTCAATGAATGGCTGCCAATTGTCGGGATTGGTGGGGTCCTGTTCGAGCCAGGGAACTAGATCCTCAGCGCCCGATAGGACGTAGACATCTTTGTCGGTATAGGTCGGCAGGCCTTTTTCTGTCTTTCTGGTGACGCGCGGTAGTGAGAGTTGCCAGCCAACGCCGAAGGGGCCGTTGCCATTTCCGGTACTATATTGAAGGCTTAGCTGCGGCCCAAAACCATCACGTCCCGGCGATGCATAAATAGGGACAGAGAAATTACCGGTGCCGCTGAAAAGGTTGGGCTGAAAGGTCTCGCCAATTCCTTTGATTGCGCCGCCACCTTTCGGCAATGAGATCGGAGTATTTGAGCCTGAGGAATTCTTTTCCATCCAAATATCTCTTCAGTATGATTATCAATCCTACATCTGTATCAGGACGGCCAGGATGGCTGTTCTCCGGAATAGGTGATGGCAAAGATAATATCGTCGATTTCGCCGTCCTCGAGCCGCGATCGCATCTCGCCCGAGAATTCTAGGGCCCAGGTGCCTATAGGATGCTGATGTATCATCCCGACCCAATTCGCCGCGTTCCCACCAATCGGTTCGCCGCTAGCATTTTCTTCACGGCGCGTGCTGATGATGCCATCGCTGCCGGACACGGCCGGGCCACCGAAAGCCTCATCGGATAGCTTCGGTTCGAAGAGAAAGTTTGTGATATCGATTGGCAAAAGGTCATCGCCGCTGTTTGCTTGACGGTCATTTTCGCCGCGTACGAAGTATATTGAGACATGCTCGATGACTAGTTTATCGATGTTGGGCGGGTAGTCATCGCGTTCCGTTTCGAAGCGAGCGATGATAGGCGCACCATCCCCGGCCGGATTGTTGAGATGGTAGAAGGCGTCGGGAAATTCGTTGCGAAAGCTGAAGGCGCGGTCGGCACTCACTCGCGGATCGAGCCGGCGGATAACTTGTTCGCGATAGCTTGTACTCGCAAGCGCTGTGTATTCGACGGTCATAAGTACGTCTGCGATTGTCGTATAGTCAAACGGATTAGCCGCCTTTGGCAACGCCAGTTCCCATGTTCCGTCAACGCCCATGCTTTCGAATGGCAGGAGAAGCTCTCCCTCCGGCTCCAGGTCCAACAGGCCGGTGGCATTGATAGGCGATGTGAAGGAGATCTGTTCGGGAGAGCGGCGGATGATAATCGTCTGGAATGCATCACTGAATATGCTACCGGCGATGTCGACGCGCGATAGGCCAGATGCGGTGAGCGTAGCGCGAACACCTTGGCTGGGTGGGACGAGGGCGACAATCGATAGACGTACGCGCTTGACAAGGCGCAGATAATGCCCGGGAAATCCTCGATCGAATAATTCCATCGGCGTCGCGAACGGTAGAATGCCAGTCTCACGAAACAACTGAAACTCATAAGGTACAAGGCGTGCGAGGGAGAACATCTGGGAGAGCTGCAACATACGCTTTCGCGTCTCGAACGCATGCTGATCCAGACGATAGATATCCTGCAGCAGACGAACTGAACCGGTGATACCTCGGCGATCGGATGTGGCATCGCCTTCCGTCGGTGGCCCGCCCTCATCCGACGGCGGCTGCCAGTAATCGGCCTGGATCAGTGCCGGCGGCGTCTCCTGACGTTCGAAAGCGAGCTGGCTCTGAGCGAGAGCAGCGGTGGCGGTCGCTTGTTGGAGGAAGTAGGCGTATACACCACGAAGAACATCGATCATCCACTCATAGAGTTCTTGATTCGTAAACTTCTCCGTAGCGAGAAAATTAACAACGGCATTCGCCTGGTTCATTTGCGTGTCGGCGATGTCACGCTCAGCGACGGCTATAGAATGCTGGCCTCGCGCGATCTTGATTTGCTGCGATGTAATCTCGAGGTCCTTTTGAGATAGCGACTTTTGGAGCTCCCATTCCTGCTCTCTGCGCTCGAAGCTTGCCCACGTTCCAAGCAATCCAGCTGTCGTCGAGGCGGCCGATGCTAGACTGGAGAAGAAAGCGGCAGTCGAAGCTTCAGGGCTTCCAGAAAGGCCGAACGATAGAGCGGCATTGACGCTTTCCTTAGCAGCGTGCAATCCGTGAAACTGACTAGCCACGACCGAAAGACCAGCCGAAGTTCCCATGAGCGCGAGCGATGCTTTCTCTTTTTCGGACAGACCATCTTCAATCCGGGAGATGTAGGTTTCATACTGAGTACGAGCGCGGTCTCTCTGAAGTTCAGATAGACTGATGTTTTTATGAGCCTCGTCAGCACGTAGAGCCTGCAAATCTAGGGTTTGTTCGGCAAGCTGAACGTGCTGACGGGCCTGAAGCAAAGAATAGGCCTCGGCATCGCGCTTCTCCAGAGCGCTGAGGTAGGCTGCCTCTATCTGTTGAGCGATTCCCACCAGCTCCTTGGCACGGGCAATTAGTACGGCGAAACGGTACGGCGTGGGATGGCGAACAATATCCGTCGGCAGGACAATCTGACCATCGGCGCCAATGACGGGGACCGCAGTCGATGCCAGCGGCTCAGGCGCGGTTTCCCGTTCCAGACCGGCAATGTTACGACCGTCTCGCAGCTTGCGAAGATTGGTGCTTGCGTGCAGGCGCAGCGCTTTGGGTACAGGATTAGGTGGGAAGGAAGACGAGTCGTCTTCGGAGGCTTCGGGTTCCTCAATATCTCCCAGGAAGTCGAGTGCAGCGATATAAAGCGCACGCGCTCTCGGTATCGACTCTTTCGTCGCCCGGGTAAATTCTGTGTCTGCAAATTCGAGAAAACAGCGAACAATGGACATAACCGTAAAGCGCGAATAAGCGTTCGCCCGCGGCGACAGGTCAACAGCGATTTGGTGAGGGTTGAGACCGCTCAAGATCCACTCTACCGGCCTTCGAAACTCTTTCTGAAAACCTTCTTCGGCTGTAAGGCCATGGTAAATCTTGCGCTCTTCAAGTGGACGATTGTAAGCATAGACAAGCTGAAAATAATCTAACGCGGCAAGATAATGACCACTCCGCTGCAGATGTAATCCCATCAACATCGGAACGAAATAGCAGATCTCGGCGACATAGCTGGGCGGCCTAATGGGATCAAATTCACCCTCTTGAAATAGTATCTTTATTGAACGCTTAAGTTCCCGTGTTTCTTCTTCGGATATGCCGACCTCGATCTTGAATACATTCACATCAATGTGTTGCTCAAGCGGCAATGAGGGTTTATTCACTTTACCCTCGATTGATTCATCACCATTGATCAGAATATCCAGTGCCTGGAAAGGCGCTTTCTCATCGTCCTCTGAAAATTCGAGATAAGCGTCGGTAAGCCTGCGGGCCTCAACTGGGCTCAGACGTACATTAAGCCGAATGGCCTTGATAAGATCTCGGAAAGCGGGAGTTTGCTCCGAGGCAAGGCGGAGGCTGGGCAGGAGGTAGTTTTGCGGGTAGCCGAATACCAGGATGGCGGCGCGCCAGGTCTCATACGAACCGAGCCAACGCCATTCCACATCAAAATCTTGGTCGTCAGTAAGCACCCAGCCTGTGAATGGCAGCGGGCCGAGCAATGGATCCAGGCTCCCAAGACGTTCCGTGCGCAGCGCAAAAAGGAAACCTTGCAAGCTTTCGATTGCCTGCAGTACCCGTGTCGTTCTTTGCCCACCGCTGGTTCGCATGTCAATCTGCAGGCGTCTTGTTAGCCAATCGCCAAAGTCGGCATCGCTTTCGTCCGGCGCAGTCTCGGCGATTAGGATGTCGCGAAGGAGGGGCAATGTCGCCTCTTCGGTGACAGCAACCGTGGATGCAACGATCTCACCCAGCGCCTGATCCTGCCTAATGCGCGCTTCCAATGTTTGCTCCCAGCGGCGCCGTTCCCTGAGATCGGCACGCCAGCGAGGAAGTGCTTCTGAACCGATTGATGAGCCGGCATCGGTCAGCGCTAGCTTGAAGTGATCTGGGCCGAGCGTGATGCCAAGATTGTTCTCCTCGATGCGCCAGTCCGAATAGACGTTTGTTCGTTTTGCTGCTTGGACTAGAATCGCGAATACGTCTTCCCATTCCGAATCGAGCAACGTTCCTGCGGTCGCAAGGCGGCCGATACGGGTGAGCACAAGAAAGGAGTCGAGGCTAAGGCCGGCCGAGCTTATGGTGTCGACAATGTCGCCGCCGGCCACGTGCTCTGCAGCAAGATCGAGTAGCTTTATGGATCCCAGAACCGATGCAACGACATTGTCGAACCCGTCATTTTGTCTTGCTCGTAGCTTCGCGAGTTCGTCCGCGATCCATTGCCTGCGTTCATGCCAAAGATCAAAGACCAGATTACCGCTTATTGGGTTTCTGATGTCAGGCTCCGCGATTAGGTCCGGATCGATCCGGGGTATGATCAGCTCCGGTGCTGTGTCTGTCGTATCGTCCTGCTTCCTCCATTGACCCCGTAGGTACTGCTTTCGCCACATTAGCAGCTTTGGTGAAGCTCCATCCTCAAGCGGATCCCGAACTTCGGTTCGGGTGTCGACCAGGCCGAAGAGGGTTTCGAAGCGACCTTCCGCGTTCGCGTTCGCGAGATCCTCAGGCGCAAGGAAAAGCTGATCCAGGGCATCAGGCGGCGAAGCAGGTTGCCGAGGAGGCACATTAATGCCGAGGCGATTGGCAAGCGTTGCACGAACATGGTCATCTGCACTCCGAACAAGCCTGATCTCTTCATAAGACGTGCCGAGGTTACGCAGTATGGTGAAGTAAGCGGCCCTGCGATAAGGCGTCTCGTCATCGGATGAGTCGATGTTGCGGAGTTGACGCAAGGTCTCGACACAGATCCGGACCTGGCTCACTGAACGGGTCGCTATGTCCTCGACTGCAGCATCGTCGAGGCGGTCGAACGGCTGGAGAAAGGCGTCCGTTAGGGCCGCTTTGTTGAGCTTGGATCCGGCCGCTATCTCGACACGCTCGCGAGCGAAATCAAGGAGATCACGCAGATAGGCGGTTGGGCTGATCCCTTGCAGATCGCTCAAAGCCGATACCGAAAACGACCAAGTTATTGGATTCGCCGTTCGATTCTTGGCAGCCGCAGTGTCTTCCGCGGTAAACTCGATCGTGTGCTGTCCGACACTCGGTATTGGAATCAAAGCACGCCATTGCGACCAGTCACCGCCTTCTGGGAAGGCAGATCTCAAATCCCCATCGTCGAGTCGCCATTTGACCCAATTTATGCCCGTGCCGTCAGTTGCCGATCCACGCACTTGGATGACGGGCGCCTCGAACTCAGAGGGAAATTCGGCCGGCTCAATAATGTCGAGAACCGGCCCCTCAGTATCTGAGGCTATTACCTCAGTTGTCCTTTCAGTCTCGTTGCCGGCGCGATCTGTTGCTACAACTACAATCGTGTGTGCGTTCTCGCTGCGCAGCGACACATTGGACTGCCAGTTAGTCATGCCGGAGACGGGGAAGGATTCGCCGCCAACGCTCAACTTCACCGAGGCGAGTTCATGATTGTCGGATGCTGTACCTAAGATCGTGGCTGGAAAATTTGGACCGGGGCCACTCACTGCATTTCCAGGGATGACAGAGGTAATCGCGAGCGCAGGCTTCCTGCCATCAACGACGACAGACACCGAGGTTCCGGCTGTGCCATTCCCTCCACCCGGCCCTCCAGATGGAAACTTAACAGAGACACGGGCTGTGATCTTCATTGGTCCAGCCGTCGAAACCGATCGCCTGAAGGACCAGCTTGACCATCCTTGGCCGATTTCAGTCGCGGTTCTGAACGGGGCACTATCCCCCAACTGAACTGCCACGCCGGTGACGGTAACGCTGGAATCTCGAGATGTCGTTCCGCGAACAGTGAATTGCTCGCCTTGCTTCACACCACCACCATCCTTCGGGGAAGTGATGCGAATTGAAAAGTCGGGGATCTGAGGTTCGGGGATGTCGTCGTTGTCATCAAAGTCTATTGTAGGATCTCTAAATCGCTGCATTTCTTATCCTTCCCCTGCCTCGACATCGCATAGGCTTTAGCTGCTGCTATTCGCGATGATGCCGATAGGTCAATTTCTTCAGTGTTCCAAGAATCTGTTCACAATGAAACTAATAAATCTGGAGTTACTCTTTGGGCGTGAGTGAAGTGATCGGGATTCCGAAAATAACTAGGCCACCTGTTTCGCATCGATCGGTCTGGCGTCATCAGGAGATCTGTCCACAAGAGCGAGAGCTTTCCGCCATTCGATGATCCGTCCCTGACTTGGATCGCTGCTAATCAGGTGTGCGACCGTTGCCAGATCGGCCAAACCCTCTAAGCTCTCCAAACGCTCTATAGTCTCAGGATTCAAGGTGATGAGATCGGAGGCCGTCCGGATCCGATGTTTCCGCGCGACGACGAGATCATCTCGCAAATGGACATAGATACGGGCTTGATCAATCCAATCCAGAACTTGCTCCAGTGGATAAGGTGTAGACAGCCCAAGCTCGGTTAGATCAGCGTTTGCGAGGTTTTGCGCGTTATCGATACCTGCTTCACTGAGGCGTACCTCATGGAACCGATTCAAGCCCTCGATCATACTGAGCGGTAAATCATGGGCATAGAACCCATAAGACTTCAGCAAGCGAACGAACCAGTCCTGAAGAAAGAACAAAACAGCAGCGGGGATTAATCCGGTCATGAACGCAACAACCGGCATCACATTTGCGCCCCACCCGACCACGCCCGCATCCAATAGAAACGAAATCATCAGGGCAAGAAGCGGAGCAAGAATGAGCCGTAGCGTCGTGTGATAGTACTCTACCGGCATCAGATCATAATTTATGTAGCGGCGAATGATATTGTGCGCTGACCAGACGAAAGCACCCAGGAAGGCGAGGCTCATTACAGCCAGACTCTGCCAACGTCTCACATGGAGGGCTTCGGCTTCATCACCTTGGTAGAGGCCGGTAAGCAAAATGCTATGCCAGTTCCAGAGCGATAGCTCCGATGAGGCGTCGAAAAATGTCTCAATGTTCAAAAGCACATTTGCAAAAAGACAGGACGCCATACCAAAGATCGTGATGAATACGGCCGATCCGATCGGCACCAGATAGTCTCGTCCATGCGGACCGTCGGCCCACTCCATGGCGAGCAATCGGTAACCGCTCGTCACACCCAATTTATCCTTGATATACTCCGCCCGTATCCGCTTCTTGCCTTTGAGTTGATGATGCAGGTAAGACCAAGCCGTCAGGCAAAGGAACAGCCCAAGGATTAAAATAGCACCGGCTTTGTAAACAATTTCGAACCAAAATGTCATCGCAAAGATCCGACAAGAAGCATTTTTGAAATTAGAATCGTTAGGCTAGCAAAGCCGAGCCTTCATCTTTGTGAAATAGATCACTTCATCGATACGGCGAGAGACGCGCTCAATAAACGCCCGACTTTGCCGTTTCTAGCACCAACGGTCATGGATCGTATGTTTCAGACCAAGGTCTGAGTTTGTCGATATCAGCCCGTGCCGAAAAGACCATGGATTCGACTCGCGTCGAGCTGCGGCTCCCAGCAATAGATCTTGATGAAAGTGTGATCACCAGCAGCCCGCTCGAGGCTACCTCGGACGGCGACGGAACCCGCGAAGTACCAGACCTCACTGATCGACAGGTCACTGAGGTAGCCACGGATGATCTTTGCTAATCGCCTCTTGCCTTTGGTCGAAAGTTCGAGTTCGATGGCGATTGGTTTGCCGCTTCTGAGGTCTAGGAGGCCGTCGGCAACATGGCCGGAAAATCCAACGCCGATTAGTCCACGTTCGTGCCGCAGACGGCGTTCCGGCAAGAAATCACCACCGGTTTCAGTGACTAGCTGATGGGCGAGATCGACTAGCTGGAGATCGTGAAGATAGCTGCCGTGCGAGATGCGGTTGAGTGGCGGCAGCATGTCGCCAGATCTTGCTATAGCGCATCTCGTCGGCACATAGACCCGCTCGCCGCGGAACGGCCATTGATGCTCCAAAAACCCCGATTCTGCAAGGAGCTGTGTCCGGCGTTGGGCTGCCTGATAGCTTGAGCCCATCCAGCGAGAAATCTGGCGAATGGTCGCGAATCCGTGGCCGTTGATCCAACGAATCATGTCGGCGTCGCGCTCGGTGAACTTCATGCAGTACCTCTATCGCCGTTGTTCTGATAAGGAGACAGCGATGGAGGCCAATTTGGTTCATTGAAATCTTGAGGGGCGCTCAACGGTCCCGATTTTGTTGGAAAGAAGATTCCGTGAATGCCGATTGAAGGCTGATCTCACTCCTTTCAAGGGTGTTGTTTTAGGTATTGTTCCGAAAACAACAGGTAAGAGCCCGCACCCGTTTGATTTTGCTAGAGGATTTCGCCCCGCTCTGTCCTGACCTCGCCCGCACAACGAAGGGTCCGAGCGAGGTCAGGACAGAGCGGGGCGAAAAGAAGGTCTGTGGTACGAGTGCGGGCAAAAACAAAAAAGAAAAAAAGAGAACAAAGTTACAAAGGAAAGATGGAGAAACAGAAAAAAGAGAAGAAAAAAATAACAAAGACAAAAGGTTAAAATACAAAAATAGAGATAGAAAAGAAGACAAAGAAATCAACATTACAAAGATGTAAAAATGAAGATTAAAGAGGCAGAGGAGAAGATTCAAATCTGGAGCAACAGAAAAAGGGGGTGACAAAAACGAAAAAAAGCCATGAACGATTCAGCGTCAGTGAGCGTCTCCAAGATAGAGGCGGCATGGTCTTGCGAGGTCGTGCTGCGATGTCATTAAGAACGGAGACGGCCATGGCGGCACAGCCGGGCGGGCAGGACGATCAGGTCTATGTCGCAATCCTGATCTTGTTTTTTGTGGTCACGGTGCTGGCGATCCTCGGGCCTATCGGCGTCGCCGTGGCATTGCTAACGATCATCATCGGCATCATCGCCGGGTTAGGACACGCCGGTGGCGTGGCTGTTGCCCTTGGCGGCGCCGGGTTAGGAGCAGTTCTGATCGGCCCTCAGGAATGGCTGGCAGGACCGGCGCTTGAGATGGCCAAGGTCTATCAGATCTACCTGTTCGACGGCTCGCGTTGGGACATGGATGGTCTGGCCGCGTATTATACCAAGATGCTGGCCTATTGGCCGTCCTGGAAGTATTTCACACCGCTCGGCATCTTCGCCGGCGGTGCGGCCTTGACGGTTTGGCAGATCTTTGGCGCAAGCCCGCTCCGAAGGACCGCGAGAGGCAAACCGATCAGGCTTGAACGTCGGAGCCTCCTGGCGTGTTGGGCTGATCTTCGTCTGCCGAAGCAGCCTGCCGCGGTCGACGGTGGCACGCTATTAGGTGTCGACAAGACTAGCGGCCGGAAGGTTCATCTCAGCGATGCCGACGCCAACACCCACAGCTTCGTGTTGGGCACGCCCGGTAGCGGCAAGACGGTCGCGGTTCTGAACATGGTTGAGAGTGCGATCGAGCGCCGCCTGCCCGTGATCGTCATCGACGGCAAAGGCGATCACGCGCTTGCCTCCAAAGTTATCACCTACGCCAGATCGCACGGCCGTCCCGCCCACCTGTTTGCGATGACCGGTGACAGCTGCCGCTACAACCCACTCGCGGCCGGCGGCTACTCGGCCAAGAAGGATCGGATCATCGAGCTTCGGGAATGGTCGGAGGATCACTATCGCAAACTCGCCGAAGGCTACCTCCAGATGGTGTTCAAGGTTCTGGCGGCTTGCGAGGTTCAGACCGACCTGGTGACGCTCGCCGGCTATCTCTCGACCGAGAAGCTGCTCGACCTGATCCGGAAGCATGAGACCAAGCTTGGCGGCAGCGCCCAAACCTTGATGGACGAGGTGGAAGAACAGGTCGACGCGGAGAAGCATGCGGAGAACGTCCGCTCCGAGATACGCAATCTCGCTCGTTCAGAAATCGGCCATCTTTTCATGACCGACACCGTGTCCGGCCGCGGATCGGAAGACTCCGACAAGCCCGCTGGCGTTCACTCGGATTCAACGGCACCTGCCGTCCTTGAGCTTCCAGCAGCGATCGCCGCTGGCGCAGTTGTTTATTTCTGCCTGCCGACGCTGCAGTTTCCGGCCCTGGCCAAAACGCTCGGCAAGGTGGTGATCAATGACCTCAAAGCTGCCGCCCATGAGCAGCTGGCCAAGCCCAAGGCGGCACGCGTGCCGATCTATGCCGTGTTCGACGAGTTCAGCGTCTTTGCCGGCGAGCAGGTGCTGAACATCATCAACATGGGACGCAGTGCTGGCATCCATGCCGTGCTGGCCACCCAGAGCGTCGCCGATCTCGGCAGGGCCACGCCTGACACGCCGGACCATTTCACGCGTCAGATTTTCTCCAGCTGCAACAACTACCTGGTCCACCGCATGAACGCCCCAGAGGATGCGACGTTGGTCGCCGAGCTGATCGGCACGCGCGATGGCATCGAGCATACGGCTCAGATCGATGGCATGGGTGCTACCGGTGTTGGCTCGGTCCGTCGTGCCAAGAATTTTCTGATCCACCCCGACATCATCAAACAACTGCCCAAGGGCGAGGCCGTGTTCGTCAACAAGAATGTCGGCATCGTGCAACAGATCAAGGTGCGGCTCGGATCGATCGCGCGTTGAGAGAAGCGTTCTCAGATCAGGGCTGTCGGGACGATCGCCGGCGTCAAAACAGGTTTTCGATGTCCCGTGCACCGTGGATCACGGTCACGATCTCGACCTCATCAGTGAGGACGCGGTAGAAAATGACATAGCGACCCATTGGAAAGCCTCGGAG
Organism: Geminicoccaceae bacterium; assembly: GCA_965204405.1. Lineage (GTDB taxonomy): Bacteria > Pseudomonadota > Alphaproteobacteria > Geminicoccales > Geminicoccaceae > JANQPX01. Next base: position 561,783 of record CBDBEN010000002.1, on the reverse strand, counting down.
ATCAGGATGAAGCTCGGGACGCTCGCGGCCGATCAAAGGCTGCTCGGCGAGCACGCCACATCGTTCCCGCAGCTCGGCCACAAAAGTACCGGCGGCAGTCGGGTTGTCTTCGGCGATGTAGTCGTAGATCTCTTCGAGATCGGCCAGCGCCTCCGGCCGAAAGGTGAGTTTCATGTTTCGGTCGATCGGCGCCGATGGCGCTCCTCCAGGCGATCGAAGACCTCATCCGCCGGCAATGACGGCCCGCCGGTCTCAATCGAACGCGCCACCTTATCCTGGAGGGCTTTGATCTTTTGGAGGCGCACGCTTTCCTGGTCCTGGAGAAGCCGAAGGGCTTCCCGGATCACCTCGCTGTTCGAGGCATAAGCGCCTGAACCAACCCTGTCACGGACCATCTTGGCCATGTCATGCGGCAAGGTAATGCTGAGCTTCTCGGTGGTGGACAAGACAGAACCTCATAGTAGTTGGTAGTATTCAATACTATCAGATCCGCCTGATCGACGCACCATTTTTGTGGGTTGATCGCGCGCTCAGAAGCTACGCCACGTAGACGCAAGAGCCGGATCAGCGGTCACCACCGAAAAAAGTGTAAAAAAATTCATTTTTCAATGAACGATTTAGCCTCGGTGACCGTCTCTAAAGTAGGGACAAGCGCATGCGCCGGGGTAACCCATTGATATCGAGTGAAATCAGATCAGGTTTTATCTTGTGGGTCACCATACCGGCGACGCTATGGGACGGTATTTTGCGCGTGGCGAAGGATATCGACGAGATCTTCCGACAGGAGCTGGCAACATTGTTGCCGCGCCTGCGCCGTGCGGCCCGAGGCAAGGCAGCCTCGTACATCAATCCCGGCGACACAGCGGATGAGATGATCGGTGCCGCCTGCGAACGTGCCTGGAAGAACCGACACCAATGGTCGGGCAAGAACTTCGTCGCCTGGTTCCTGACCATTTTCGATCATTGCCTGGCTGATGAAGCCGAGCGCCGAAACAAACACCGGATGGCCAATCCGGCTGAGACAGAGAGGCTTCTAAACACATCGGATCCCCACGCGACGGCCGCCTTCGAGGGCGTCATCTCGCGCGACTCGACTGCTCTGATCCGACAGCATGTCACCGAGGAGCAGTGGAAAACGGCCTATCTCGTGCTCGTTTTGGACTATACTAACCCTGAGGCAGCGAAGATCCTGGAGGTGCCCTTGGGCACGGTGAAGAGCAGAGTGCATGCGGTTCGCACGGTAGCCCAGAGGCTGGTCGTTCGATGACCGGGCTCCATCAAGTCGCGATCGAGCTTCTTCCCGCCTACAGTGGTGGCGGTCTCGATGTCGACCAGAGTCGCGACGTCGAAGCGCTGATCACCGACTACGTCGACGGTGCGCTCGATGTGGACACCAAAGCCACCTTCGATGGGGTGATGGAGGGCGACCCGGCGCTTGCCGAGGAGGTCGAGAAGGCGCGGCGTGGCAAAGATATTCTGGCAGAGTTGTTCCCGCCAGCCACCGACCCCTTGGAAGATCCCAACTCGCCTGAGATCCAGCAGTTTCTCGATGAGCTCATGACGAAGAAGGACGAACCGGTAGAGCCGGATGATGCCAAGGTCGTGATGCTGCCGGCAGTGAGCCCTCCGCCGTCGAGGACCTTGTATGCCCTGGCGGCCTCGCTCGCCATCGTCTTGATTGGTGGAAGCGTCTGGTTTGCTCAAAACATTCAAGGGCGTTTTGACGAAGCCCAGTTGGCACAAACAGAGCTGCAGCAGCAGGTCGACCAGCTCGGTGTCGAACGGCAACAGCAGCAAGAGCAGATCGCCGGTCTCACAGACGAGATTACAACGCTGACGGCCGATCTCGATCAGGCCGTTGCGGCGGGTGACGATGCACAGTCATCGCTAACCGGCGCGCAGACGAGACTGGCGACGCTGGAGCGTGATGTCGACCGGCTGGCCAGCGAACTGGCGGAAGCGGAGGAAGCGCGTCGCATCGCGACGACGCAGCTCACTGATGCCGAGGGTACGATTGTCGCTCTCCGTGATCAGCAAGCAGGTCTCGAGCAGCAAATTGCTGGGTTGGAGACAGACGTCCAGACATCCGAGGAGCATCGCCAAGCGAGCGAGACGGAACGTGCGGCTCTCGTCGCCGATGTCGGGCGGTTGCAAAGCGACCTCGCGACGGTCGAGACGGAGCGCGACAACGCCAGGCTGACGTTGACCGAAGCCGACGCCAGGCTCGCCACGCTCGAAGACGACTTGGCGGACGTCAGAACGCAACTGACCACTGCCAATCAGAATGAACGCAATGCCGAAGCCCAACTGGCCGAGGCGGCGGAGACCCTTTCGACATTGCGCAGTGGTCGGACTAGCCTCGAGCAACAGGTCGCCGAGCTTTCCCTCCAGGCGGAAACAGGTGCCGCCGCCCTCAAGGCCAACCGCGAAAGGCTGGCAGCTGTCGAGCAGGAACTCGCGGCGGTCCAGACGAACTGGACCGAAGCTCAGCAGCAGATCGCGCAGCAGGCCATCGATAGAGCCACACTCGACCAAACGTTAGCTGGGCTGGAGGATCGCCTTCGCTGGATCTCTCAAGTTGCTGAGTATCACCAACGTTTTGCCCAGCAGCCTCCGCGCCGTTGGGTCGAAGCTTCAATCGATCGCCCAGACGACCTCAATACACTGCTTGCCGACCTCGGCAGTGCGCTCGGTCTCGACCGTCCCTTGCCGTTGCCCGGGGTCTTGGCGGACGAGGGCCTGGATTTCATGGGCGCGCGTCAGCTGGTCATCAATGGCATGACGGTGGCCCAGCTTGCCTACAAAGACGACGAGGGCCAGCTCTTCGCTTTCTGTGTCATGCGCAATATGAGCGGGCAGGAAAAGCAGCTGACGCCTAGCCGGTACGGTGCCGATCTCCAGCTTGTCGATTGGAACGATCAGAAATACCGATTTGTGGTCGTCGGCTTCGAGCCCATTGATGAACTTCAGGGGCTCGCAGAGAAGATCCAGCAGAGTTACGCATCCGACATCTAACTTACCAAGTCGGATCGGTCGTTTGGGTTTTACTGCCGCCAGTTGCTCCACATTGTCTTGACCGCCCCCTTCCCGAATTCCGAACAGTTATCGACCACCGCCGTTGCTGATCAGGAGCATTCCTAAGTTTTTTACGATTTAAATGAACGATTCGGCGCCGATCACCGTCTCAGAAATAGAGCACCCGCTCTGAACGGAGATGATGATGTACCAAAACCCTGAACTCGATACGGTTTCACCGGCGATATTCTGGCGCGAGGCCGCGAGACGGCTAAAGTTGGTCGACCATGGGATGCCGCTGACCGAAAGCTACGTTGATGATGTCTTCCTCGGGCTTCGATTGCAGCATGAGCTTGATTTTGGCACCGGCAACTCAGTACCGATCTTGACCCGGTTCCTGGTGCTGTTCGACGACGAGCTCTACCGTCTGCTGCTGGCCTATGCCGAGCATCAGCTCGACGACGAGCAAAAGCGTGTGGTCGAACAGCTTGGCGAGGCCTTTCCTGGAATCTACAGCATGATCGAGCACCTGATATCCCGCGATCTGATCGCCGACGATCCGCCGCGCGAGGACGTCATGGAACTGGTCCGGCATGGCGCTCTGATCGATATGGATGATGACGAAGAAGCGATCGCGGAAGAGCGGCTGATTTGACGACAGCCTCATTGATCAGGAGGACACGTTATGACGGCCTTGGCCAACCAGGTCATCTTATCCGGTCGCCTGGATCATGATCCGGAAACCGTAAGAATCGATGACGGTCACGATCAAATGGCGTTCTGCATTGAGAATCACGCGGTGACAGTCATCGATCCTGACCATGTCACCACCACGCGCGATCTTCGATCCGGCGATCCCGTGTTCGTCCAGGGTCATCTGATCAGCGACGTCACCGTGAACGCTCTTCACGAACGCTATCGCCAGACGACCATCGTCGTCGATGAAGTGGGTCTTCTCATTCCCATGACCGAGCCGTCAGGTCAATCCTAACTTCTAGACACAAAAAATATAGGAAAGACAAAGCTAAATAAAATATCTCTAGTATGAGAAATCAATATTGAACTTTTTGGTAAGATTTACTCTCAAATTATCAATCTCTGATCTATGATTGTTCATTTCTTGAATTATGGATCCAACAAAATTGTTATGATCATCAAAACTCAAAATTAAATTTGGAGGAGGCGATAATCCATTCTGAAAATAAGTAATCATCTGATTCGACAAACTAACAATTCTTTTGAGATGGTCACTCATTCGAACTAATAAACTTCTATATTTAGAATAAAAAAAAGCAAGTTCATCATCAACACCTACAACTGAATAAATCGTTTGTTCATTGACAAAATTATCGAGAGCTGTTGATGCTCGACGCGCACCATTTCTAGCTTCAATAGCTCGATCTAGTGGGTTAGAATACGACGTTCCATCAAATGCTGCAGCAATGATTGGGTTGTGTGTATTATAAAGCCTATTCATTTCCCGCCAGTATTCTAAGCTTGCAGTCGAGTTTTTGGTTTTAAATAGCATTTCAGATGATCCCAAGAGGTTTTCTCTCAGATCTTTCCAAATTATCAGCTTGCAGTCTCTGCTATCCTTTAGTGCTTCAACAAGATCTTCTTGTAAAACATTCTGATATTCAAAATCCCGGTACTTAGCTGCTCCCTCTATACCGAGATCAATAATCTTACCAATTATGCCTTTGAGATCAGCTTTTGCAGCCCCTTCTAACTCGATAGTATTCCCATTTCCTGTAAGTGGTATATCTGTACAGATCCGATCGGCGAAATTGCTAATAACACCCAATGCCTCGTTAAGGTTTTGTTGTGCTTGTGCCGTATGTATGAAACATAAGGCAAGCGATAATCCTATGAACATTCTCATAATTCACCGCCTTGCTGTAGTAAAATCTACACGGGGGTCAGTTTAGAATATACGATTTACTTGATACTTTAAAGCAGCCTCTCATCATCATGTCACATTGGCGGGCGGTTTCTCCAATTTTGTAACTCTTGGGAAAACGAACGCAGACTTTCTTAGAGTCCGACTCATTATCCAATAAGTTGATCGTGCTCTTACCAGCCAATGGGCCATAGGCTTTATACTCGCGGTCATGAGCCATATCTTGGCGCTCGCGTGCGTTGCCTCCAAGTCCTTGGCAAAACGTCGATTGCGGTTCAATTAGACAAGCATACGCTCGACAATCCAGCGCGTTGGCAACAGTTCGAAACCTTTAGTGGTATCAGATTGCTTGACGATCTCGAGCATCCATTGGCTAGCCTTGACCAGCGCATCTTCGAGTTTGCTGCCAGCATAGCTGCCATCACCGAGAACATTACGCAGCCAAGGCCAGGTCTTGCGGACTGAGGTCAACAGCGGCACGGTCCCGTCGCGATCTCGAATGTCTGCATTGTGGACCATCGCTGCCACCAGAAGACCTGTCGTGTCGGTGAGAATATGTCGCTTAGCCAATTGTGGATCTTGAAGATTGCATGCCGAGCTGAAAGTTTGATTAGATTTCAAGACGCAAAACACACTTACCAGATAACAAAAACCAACTCATCACTGCGTCAATACCAAGCCCTTAGGGCGGTAATGGCGGTCTCCCCATCTTCGCTTTGCTGCAGAGCGGGAACCCTCCACCATTACCGGTCTTGACCCAGCGCTGTCCGCTTGCCGGCGCGGTGCCTCGTCTCGGTTGCTGTGTGCAACCGAGTTTTCCAATGAAGGAAGAGGCATCATGACCGATACCCCCAGGATCTACGTCGCCGATCTCGCCGCCTACAATGCCGGAACGCTGCGCGGCGTTTGGATCGATGCCAACAAGGAACCCGATGAGATCGTGGCTGACGTTCAGGCGATGCTCGCGGGGTCGCCCGAACCGGTCGCGGAGGAATGGTCGATCCACTGTTACGAAGGCTTTGGAGCCGCGTATATCAGCGAGTGGGCTAGCTTCGAAGAGGTTCACCAGATCGCACTTTTGATCGAACAGCATGGGGCACTCGGCGCCGAACTTCTCGGCCACTGGAATAATGACGTCGATGAGGTTCGGCGTCTGTTCGATGACGGCTATTATCTCGGCGTTTGGGACAGCGTTGCCGACTACGCCCAGGAGCTGACCGAGGAGACCACCGAGATCCCGGATCATTTGCAGTACTATGTCGATTACTCGGCGATGGCTCGGGACATGGAGTTGAACGGCGACATCTTCACCGTTGAACTCGACGGGCAGGTCCACATCTTTGCCAACCATTAAGCTCAAAGCGGCGAGCCGTGCTCCGGCACGGCTCGCTCATTTTCCGGCTCTGCCGGACATAGGAAAACCTTGATCTAGCCATCATCGGCCAAAAGTACGGCTCTCATCTTCGATTCTTTTGGACGGGGTTCAGAGGCGATATCGCCAGCACGCGAATCATGGTTCGGAAAAACACCAAAAATAGCCTACAAGATCAACCTGTTGATAATGTTCATTTTTTTCTAACGTTTGCTTTGAATTTCCCGCTCGGTGTGATGGTTCGATTTCCACAACATATCTAACGCTAAAAGAGCCTTGAATTAAAAAAAATCTCCTAAAAGACAAAAAAATTGGCCTCGCCGATGAACGATTTGGGCTCGTTCACCGTCTCCGATTCAGGAGGACGCGAGATGAACCCAGTTACAGAAAATCGTTTGGCCGACGCGTTTCGCGATCGTCTCGGTGGCTTTATCCGGGACGCACTCGAGGATTCTGACGTCATCGAGGTGATGGTCAATGCTTGCGGTCGGGTGTGGCTGGACAGGCTGCGCGGCGGCCGAGCCGAGACAGGTCAGCATCTACCGCCGGCCGCCGCCGAAGCGATCATCCGTCTGGTTGCCCATCATATCGGCGAGACCGTCAGCATCGAGCGACCACTGATCGCCGGTACGCTACCGATGACCGGCGAGCGCTTTCAGGGCGTGCTGCCGCCGATCGCCAATGCCCCTTGCTTCACCATCAGGAAGCAGCCCGAGGCGATCTTTCGTCTCGACGACTATGTCGAGAGCGGCATCATGACCGACGAACAGGCGATGATCCTGCTGGGTGCCCTGACCGAACGCCGCAACATTCTGGTGAGCGGCGGCACGTCGTCGGGCAAGACCACGCTTCTCAATGCGCTGCTCGCCGAAAATACCATCACGACCGACCGTGTCGTCCTGATCGAGGATACGGTCGAGCTACAATGTGCCGCCCATGATCAGTTGCAACTTTTGACCAGGCGCGCAGCGCCAGCGATTACGATTCGCGATCTCGTGCAAACCACGCTTCGATTACGTCCCGACCGGATCATCATCGGCGAGATCCGGGACGGGGCCGGCGCCCTCGACATGCTGAAGGCCTGGAATACCGGCCACAGCGGCGGGCTCGGCACCGTCCACGCCAACAGCGGCAGCGACGCGCTGCACCGGTTGGAAGATCTGATCAGTGAAGTTGCCGCCAACGTGCCGTGCCGGCTGATCGGCCAGGCGGTCGATCTTATCGTCCATATCACCCGCACGCCACGCGGCCGGCGGGTTGAGCAGATCCTTGCCGTCCATGGCTATCAGGACGGCCGCTATTTCACCGCCGAGCCAGCAGTCCCTTTGCCCAACGTCTCGGCCCTCTTTCCCAGCAATAAGGAGTGATGACCATGATCCGATCCCTGTTCGGCGCCTTTGCCCTTTCCATCGTTGCCATCGGTCAAGCGCATGCCGGTGCCTCCGGCCTGCCTTGGGAGACGCCTTTGCAGGCGATCACCGACAGCATGAGCGGGCCGGTACTGCAGAGCATGCTGATCCTGGCGATTCTGATCTCGGGCGTGATGATCGCGTTCACCGATGTCAGTGCCGGCGCCAAGAGCCTGCTGCAGGCAGTGTTCGGGCTTTCGATCGCCGCGGCTGCGGTCAGCTTCTTCCCGACCTTCTTCAACTTTGCCGGCGCGGCGACCTTCTGATGTCGGCATCCGACCTGACGTCTGATCATAGTCAAGGGGAGCCGGAGGGCGCTGCCCTGCTGCACCCGAGCCTGGTCACCCCGATCTTGCTGGCGGGCGTGCCGCGCGCGTTCGGCATCCTGAACGTCACCATCGCCGCGGTGATCGGCCTTGGTCTCTATCAGATCTGGCTCGCCATCCCGGTCGCTCTCATCGCCCACAGCATCGCCCTTTGGCTGACCCGTCAGGATCCCTGGTGGATGGACGTGCTGAAGCGGCATCTCAGCGAGAAGGCGTTTTACGAAGCATGATGATATCACGTAGCAACAAACGCCGGGCCAGGCTTTCGGATCTGATGATCTGGGGCACGTTCGTGGCGCAAGGCGTGATCTTGAACAAGGACGGTTCGCTTCAGACCAGCTATCGCTTTCGCGGGCCGGATCTGGCAAGCGCCACCGAAGCAGGGCTTTCGGTCACCATGGCCAGGGTCAACAATGCGCTTCGCCGCCTGCCGACCGGCTGGGCACTGCATGTCGAGGCGCGTCGTCGGGTGTCGGATCACTATCCTGACTTGATTCAGAAGCCGCCCGCCGCCTGGCTGATCGATCGAGAACGTTGCATCCAATATGCCGAGACCGGCACCAAGCTGGTCAGCGATTTTTTTATAACGCTCTCTTATCTTCTGCCGGAAGATCGCACGACGAAGGCATCCAGTCTCTTATTCGAGAACAAGCCAGAAGGCGCTCATCGCGGCATCGACGAGCAGATCGACAGCTTCCGCGAGACCGTGCGCCAGTTGGTCGATCTGCTTGAGCCGTTGTTCCCGATGATCGAGCCACTCGATGACGCGGCGACGCTGACTTATCTGCATGATTGTGTGTCCTGGTCTCCAATCCAGGTCCGTCCGCCGGACGGCGTGCAGCTCTTCGACTCCTTTCTCTATGACACCGATCTGTTGCCTGGTCTCGAGCCCAAACTCGGCAACCGCTGGATCAAAATGCTCGGCATCCATGGTTTTCCGACCACGACCATGCCAGCGTTGCTCGATCGACTGAACAGCCTGCCGTTCGAGTATCGCTGGACCTCCCGTTTTCTGTTCATGGACAAAAACGATGCCGAGGGCGAGCTGAAGCGCCTGCAACGGCAATGGTTCGCCAAACGGAAGAGCCTCGGTCGCATCCTGATGGAGATGCTCTCGAAAGAAGAAAGCGCCATCGTCAATACCGACGCCCTGAATAAAGCCGTCGATGCCGACACGGCACTGACCGAGCTCGCCGAGGACGGCGTCGGCTTCGGGTTCCTCACGCCCGTCATCATGGTCTGGGACGAGGACCCCACGATTGCAGCTGACAAGCTTGCCTTGGTCAAACGGGAGATCGACGGCCAGGGCTTTGTCGCCAAACCTGAAAGCTTCAATGCCACGGAGGCCTGGCTGTCATCCCTGCCTGGCCAAAATTGGCGGAACGTCCGCAGACCGATCGTCTCGTCGCTGAACCTCACCCACATGCTGCCGCTCTCCGCAGTCTGGTCCGGCGAGACCTGGAACCCGCATCTGGGCGCACCCGCATTGTTGGTCGCAGAGACCCAGGGGGCGACACCTTTCTATTTGAACCTGCATACCGGCGATGTCGGTCACACAATGATCGTCGGGCCGACCGGGGCCGGCAAGTCGACATTGCTGTCGCTGATCGCAGCACAGTTCCTTCGTTATGAGGGAGCCAGGGTCATGCTGTTCGACAAGGGCGGTTCGGCACGCGGCATCACCCATGCAGTCGGAGGGCAGTATTTTCATCTCGGTGATCCGGACTCGATGTGCCTGCAGCCGCTCGCCGGCATCGATCGGCCGAACGAGATGGCCTTTGCACAGGAATGGCTGCTCGACATCATCAGACGAGAAGATGTCGCCCTCTCACCGAAGATCAAGGAGGCGCTCTGGACCGCACTTCAAGCGCTCGTCGACTTCCCGGTCGAGCAGCGCACCCTGACCCTGCTCTCTTCCCTGGTCCAGGATCAGGACCTCAGAAAAGCCTTTCAACCCTTCACCATCGAGGGACCTTACGGCGCCATGCTCGATGCCAGCGGCACCAGCTGGCAATCGGCGCATTGGCAGTGCTTCGAGATGGAAGCGCTCGCCGATCTGCCGGGTGCCGTGGCGCCGACTCTGCTCGCCATCTTCCATCGCCTCGAGCAGACCTTCACCGGCGAACCTGCCCTTCTTATCCTGGACGAAGCCTGGCTGTTCCTCGATGACAGCCTGTTCGCCGCCCAGATCAAGGCCTGGCTGAAGACATTGCGCAAGAAGAATGTCAGCGTGCTCTTCGCCACCCAGAGCCTCGCCGATATCGAGCAGAGCACCATCGCAGCAACACTGATCGACGCCTGTCCGCAAAAAATCTTCCTGCCGAACGAGCGAGCACGCGAGTCCCTGCTCCAGGGCTACTACCGCCGATTCGGCCTGAATGACCGGCAGATCGATCTGATCGCCGAAGCCACGCCGAAGTCCGACTATTACATGGTCAGCCCGCGGGGCAATCGGCTGTTCTCCCCTACGCTAGGCCCGGTCGCCAAAGCGTTCTGCGGCGCCAGCACGCCGGATGATCATCGACTGATGGATGGCCTAATCAATCCGGCAGAGCCGAAGACCTTTGCCGAGCATTGGCTCGAAACCAAAGGGCTTCCGGAGGCGGCTGACTTGCTGCGCCGTCATGCGCCGATCCGTCATCCCACCAACACCGACCTCGTGGAGGCTTGAAATGCGATCCAAGCTGCTCGCAACCACCGCCCTTACCGGTATATTGCTCGCCACGCCGGCAGCGAAGGCGCAATTCGCCGTCTTCGACGCCGCCAATTTCCAGCAGAATGTGCAACAGACGCTCCAGCAGGTTACAGAATTAATCCGCCTGCTGACCCAGATCGAGCTTCTGATCCAACAAGTCACCGGCACCGATTTTACCTTGACCGCTCAACTGAATGACTCACTTCTCGACGTCCAGCGCGTGCTCGGCGAGGGAACCGCCGTGGTCTTTCGTGAGACCGAATCCCTGGAGCAATTTCGTGAGCTTTTTCCCGAGGCGTTTGAGGCGATCGACACTCTGGAGAACGTGGTCGCCGTGGTGCGGGGCCAAACCCAGCAGCTCTTGAACGCCAGCCGGCAGGCGGTACAGACCCAATCTCTCAGCGCCGAGGCGATCGAAGATGTCATCGCTAATGTCGAAGACTCACTGGCGGAGTCCCAGGGTGCCGTCGGCCAGACCGCAGCCATTCAGGTGAGCAATCAGATCTCCGGGCAGATCGCCACCATTCTTGCGCAGATCCAGGGCTCGCAACTGGCAGCGCAACGCTTGCAGGCGTTGGATCTCGCCCATCAGGCCTCAACCGGCGAAGCCGCCGACGAAGCAAGGAAACGCTTCCATGAGGAGGATACTTTTATCGGCCGGGATCAGGGCATCACGCCGGACGGGTGGCAATAGCTATGGAACCGGGCATTCTCGACACCATCCTGGATGAATTCCAGGGTGCCTTGAATACCGCCATTCCCTTCCTGCAGGGCGATGTCGGTTTTCTGTTCCAGACATTCTTGATCATCACCATCATCATGGCCGGTGTCGCCTACGCCTTCGGCGATAACTCGACTGGCATGCACTTTCTCTTGAAGAAGGTGTTGTTGATCGGATTCAGCCTGTTCCTGATCCAGAACTGGCTGGACCTGACCAACGTCGTCGTCAATAGCTTCGGTATTTTGGGCCTCCGCGCTGGCGGGATTGCCGGCGTGACGTTGACCACCGCCGATTTTTTCTTTCCAAGCCGGATCATCGATCTCGGCTTCAACATCGCCGAGCAGATCTTCGATCAGATCAACGTCGCCGGCAGTTTCTTCACCTTCAATCTCGGCGATCTCGCGGTCGCCCTGCTTGCCGGCCTCACCATGGGCCTCGCCTTCATCATCATCGCGCTCCAGGTCTTCATGGCGCTGATCGAGTTCAAGATCGTGACCCTCGGCGGCTTTATACTCCTGCCGTTCGCGATCCTCGATCGCACCAGCTCGATTGCCGAGCGGGCGCTCGGCTATGTGATCGCCGCCGGGCTGAAGATCTTTGCCCTCGCTGTGGTGGTGAGTTTCGCCTTCGCCATCTTGCCCAATCTCGAGCTCTCAGAAGAGCTGACGCTCACTGAAGCCTTCACGGTCATCAGCACGGCCCTGACGTTCCTGATGCTGTCGATCAAGGCGCCGGGCCTGGCGACATCGCTGGTCACCGGCGGGCCGTCACTCGGCATCGGTGCCATTGGCCAAACAGTCGCGACTGCCGCCGGCACAGGAGCCGCCGCCTACTACACAGCCGCCACCGCGGGTCGAGCCGTGATGGCAGGAGGCCGTGCGATCACAGGCCGTAGCACCGGTAACGCATCGAATGGTGTCACGAGAACGATTCCGATTGGTCAGTCATCGAACACGCCGGGGAACCGTGGTGCTGATACCGGGAATACGAAAACGAACACCATGCCGGTACGCCAATCCGGAAAGCGTGCGGCCGTCGCCGCAGCCGCTGCCATGCCAAGTGACAGCGGCGGTGGAGGTGGCACCTCGGTCGATCTCAGCAAGAAAAAGGAGAGCTGATCATGAGCATGGCTTTCTCAGGTCCACCACCCCGCTTCGCGCCCGTCGAGAGCGAGGGCCGCTACAGCAAGCAACTTGCCGAGATGGAAGCACGCTTCAAGAACACCCGCCAGCAGATCAATGGCTGGCGTCAGATCGCATTCTTGCTCGGTGGCATCGCCACCATCGCCACGGCCGGCAGTGTCTATGTCGCTGCCACCCGTCAGACCGAGGTTCATGTCGTCGAGATCGATGGTCAAACTGGTGAACCAGGGCAACATCGCCTCATCACCGAGCCGACCACAGTTAATGATGCGGTCATCGCCCATACCATTGCTCGCTGGATCCAGATGACCCGCGGCAAGAGCATCGATCCGGTCGTGCTGCGATCAAACTGGGATGACGTTTATCAATTCGTGCCGGTAACCGCCAAACCAGCAATTGATGCCTATGCCCGCGAGATCGACGCATTCAACCCCGACACCATCGGCCGGGAGGCTGTCAGTGTCGAGGTCGTCTCGGTCACCCGGCAATCTGAAGACAGCTTCCAGGCCCGCTGGACCGAAACGCAGTTTAGAGAAGGCCAGCGGCGCGGTCGCCAAAGCTACACCGCCAATATCGGCATCGCCTTCATCGATCCGAAAGAACCCCGCCAGATCCAGATCAACCCGCTCGGGCTGATGATCACCTCGATCTTTCTGCAGCCCGACTTCCAAGCTCCAGCCACACCGTCATGACCCGAGGAGACATGAACCATGGCAAGATTCTTTTTGTACGCGCTCGGCACGACGGTGTTGTTGGGAGCATGTGCGCCGACCGAACCGCCACAATTCGTTCGCGCCCGATCCGCTGAGCCACCTAAGCTCGAGGTTCTGGTCGAGCCGAAAGCCATCCCGGCCTTTCAGCAGACTCTAAAGCCGCTACTGTCCGAAGGGGATGACGGCCCGGAGGTTAAGGGGCTGGAGGCGGTCGAGGCGGCCCATGAAGATGCGCGGATCCAATCGGCGCCTGACGGCTTCATCAATGCCAGCCAGTATTTTGCCTATCAGGAGGGTTCTCTCTATGAGCTGCACACCGCGCCTGGCTATGTCACCACGGTCGCCCTGCAGCCGGGCGAACAGCTGGTCAATTATGCTGTCGGTGACACCGCGCGATGGGTGGTCGGCGATGTCGCGAAGGGCGATCAGACCCTGCTGCTGGTCAAGCCCACCAGGCCAAAGCTCAGCACCAATCTGGTGATCACGACCGACAAGCGCATCTATCTGGTCGAGGCGAGCAGCCATAAAGGGGCCACCTACAACGCTTCGATTGCCTGGACCTATCCGCAAGAAAGCATCTCGAAGCAGGTCGCCGCGATCGATGCGGAGAATGACAGGCGCGCCGACACCATCGTCGCGGGCGTGCCGATCGACAAGCTGAATTTCGACTACACGATCAAGGGTGACAAGCCGCGCTGGCGGCCGGTTCGTGCCTTCGACGACGGCGCCAAGGTCTATATCGAGTTTCCCCGAGACCTCGCTACCACCGAAGCGCCGCCGCTCTTCGTCACCGATGATGGTGGTGATGGTCAGCTGGTGAACTACCGGGCCAAAGAACGCTACTACGTGGTCGATCGTCTCTTCGATCTCGCCGAACTGCGACTTGACGACACTATCGTCCGGATCAGCCGAGACAGTTCAGGCTTCAGCTGGAAACGCTGGCTGACGACGCCACCCGAGCGCAAAAGCCTCCGACGTGATTCGGATGATCATGGCGAGCAGCACGACCGGAGCGATCGCCACGATAATGACGGCAAGCACGGGATGTGAACCATGAGTGACACCATCACCATCGATCCGGAGCACCGGCCCGAGCCAGATAAGCCAGTTCGGCTGAATCGAAAAACCGTGCTGACTGTCGGCGTCGGCACCGTGGCCGTGCTCTTTCTCGGCCTGAACCTTGGGCTGCGTGGCTTCTCGAAAGAGGCGGAGGCGCCGACAAAATCCTCCAACGAGAACCTGCTGGTCACGCCCAAGACCACCACTGCCATGCCGAATGTCACCTATGAGGATCTGACCCGCCCGCCCGTGCCGGATAAGGAGCCGGAGGTGCCACCAAAGAATCTGCCCGCACCGCCGGCCAAAGGGCAGAAGCGCGAGCAGCAGTCCGGTCCGAGCGAAGAGCAGCAGGCTGTATGGAGCTCACCGCTCTTCCCGCCGAGCGCACAAGCCCTGCGCCAGGTCCAGCCACAGCCGCTGACAAATCCCTTGAACTCAGCACTTTCCAAGCTTGCCGATATTGAGCTGCCGACGCCGCAAGACCTGTTTCCCGGCAACCAACCGTCCGCGACCGAGCGCAATGAGGCGTTCCTGAAGGGTGATGCCAATAGCGATATCTATCTGCAGCAAGGGCTGCAAAAGCCGGTCTCACCCTATGAGATCAAGGCCGGTAGCATCATTCCCGCCGCCCTCATCACCGGCCTCAACAGCGATCTTCCCGGCCAGATCGTCGGTCAGGTCACCGAACCGGTCTACGACACGGTCACGGGCCAGTATCTGCTGGTGCCACAAGGCACCAAGATCTTCGGCCGCTACAATTCTGATGTCGGTTATGCCCAGAATCGCCTGCAGATCGTCTGGGACCGGCTGATCATGCCCAACGGCAACAGCATCCAGTTGGAAGCCATGGTCGGCACCGACAAGACCGGTGCTGCCGGGCTCGAAGATAGCGTTGATTACCACATCTCAAGTGTTGTCGGCGCCATTCTCCTCTCCTCGATCATCGGCGCCGGCGCCAATCTCGCCACCGATAACAGCGCCGACGGCGGTTTCGTCGATGACCTCGGCGATGCCGCCGCCCAGCAGGCTGCCTCGGTCGGTTCCGAGATCGTCAGCCGCCAGCTCGACGTTCAGCCCACCATTACCGTGCGACCGGGATTCAAACTCAACATCCTGGTCAATAAGGACATGATATTCCGCTAGCGGAATATCATGTCATATGCCGCATGCAGAGCTATGCCGAATCGAGGAAGTACTTTGGCTCTTTCCTTGGGAATCTTGATGATCCTTATCGGCATAGTTTGCATCCCCAAACTCGGCTCAGTGAGCTCAAATTCCTGATTTTCGGGTCGGATAACGGCTTTTTTGCGTTCATCAGCCAATTGGAGAGGCCAAGACTATGCCGATATCGAATATGCGAAAAACTCAAAGACACCATGGTGTTAAGCCATCTCATGTGCCTCGACTCCGCATAGTTCGCGACGCGGCATATGACATGATTTTGGAACCGTATCTATGACTGCGATGACGAAGGTGAGACGGGTGCTTTTCGGCGTAACTACGGTTGCCATCTGCAGCACCCTGATCATCGGCATGGCCTGCGATGGGCCTCTCTTCCTCTACCCCGTCACATCGAGTCTATCACCTGGCATCTACGTACGGACTTTTGCACCGCCAACCGTCGGTGCAATTGCCGCCTTCCCGATCCCCAAAGCGGCCCAACGCTACAAGAAATCAATCGGCGAGGTCGTGAGCGACGATTTCGTATTCATGAAGCCAATCATCGCAGGACCCAGCGACCACGTTTGCAACCGAAGTGGAAAAGGGCTGTTCGTTAATGGAGCGCGGTTGGCATCAACGTCATCTCATGACCGTTCCGGCCGAGCGCTTCCAATCTGGCGGGGCTGCCGACAACTGCTTGATGGGGAGTTCTTCACTCTTTCGACACATTCGCCGAACAGTTTCGACGGTCGCCACTATGGTCCGACAAAAGAAGACGACATCCGCGGTACGTACCGTGCTCAATCATCATGATCGGAGTTATTCTAAGATGGTCAGAACAGCGACGATTCAACCCAAATTGTCGATCGATGAAGGCGACAGCCGAACGCGGTCCAGACTTTCGAAGCTTCCGGCTGACTATCGTGTCCTAAGTGAGTCCGACGCTGCCGCCTATTGCGGTCTGTCGCTGGTTCATTTCCGACGTATGCGCCGTGATCAGAAGGGGCCAAGATATGTCCAACTTACCGAGAAACGCGTCGGCTATCGATTCCGGGATTTGCTCATTTGGATCGAAGACCGCGTTTCCTAGCAAATGCGACCATGAGTGGTTTCGAAGCGGCGACACACAAAACGGAGCTTTCGCTGCTTTGACGGCGTTGGCGAAGCCAACACGTTCAAGGCGATCCTGCCACGCTGCCGCACTTTTAGCCTCGAAAAAAGCTTTGCCACTCAAGACTCTACCACCTTAACCTGCTCTTCTGGACTGGTGCCGAAGTTTCGCTACGCTATCCCGCTAGCAGAATTGTCTCAAATCGAAACCCATCCAAATTCATCCTCTATAGCAGTGCGATAGGTTGTTCGAATCTGATCAGGAGCACGACGGACATATTCTTCCGCATTTTCACGCTGTTCACCGACAAGCCCGCGCAAATGACCCAGCGCATTCGACTGTGTCGGCATCAAGCCGCTGCTGCCATTGTATCTCGGTTTCAGGGCTGTCCAGACAACGCCATGAAAATCACGCATCTCAGCCCACACAGCGATGTCATCAGCTCCTATATGCTGCGATCGCTGCTCCGGCGTCCAAAACCCAATCGACAACTGCGCGTTCTCGCTGGATACACCTTCACGCTTAGCCAAGGCCGTAATTCCGTCATCAATGGTATCAACAGACAATCTCGACCACAGCACTGGTACAGGCGCAACGCCTTTTGCAACAACCAAGGTCAGTCGCCCGTTCTGTGACACCCGTGCAAATTCGACAGGCAACTGCGGGCCATCGTCATTCCAAACACCCTTGACGGGAAGATCCCCAGCGTTCCAGATCAGCGAGCCCCAGCCCAAGCAGACAATCATCGTAATTCAACCCCGACCAAATCACATTTCAGCTGCGTATAAATACATTAGCATTGCGTGACTAGGGTCCACTACTTTCCAATGCAGCCTCGTCCGTGAGGCCGATGACGCCCTTGATCGTCGCCACGTTCAGGAATTTCGTGCCTTTCGCGGTGCCGTCCTGGTCGATTGCCAGCGTGCTATCGGTGCCGTTATCGGTGGCATCGTCATAGAATCCGTCCAGGATGTTGGCGATATCGATCACGTCATTCTGGCCTGTGCTGAAATCCCCAATCGTATCCACATCTTAAAACGCACTCGGGGTTTCAAAGACGAAGGTATCAGCGCTGCCATCGCCGGTCAGGCTGCCCTGTCCTGTTGAACCTCTCAGAATGTCGGCACCAAGACCGTGATACAGCTCGTCATCACCACCGCCGCCATAGAGATCATCGCCAAGCTTGCCATACAGCTTGTCAGCGCCCTCTTGGCCATAGATGTCATCGTTACCTGTCAACGGAATTCGCCCCCGACACAATCCCGCGGATCAGATATCCTTCGCCACTACGACCATCGAAACCGTACTCATAGACCACCGTCGGACCGAGAGCCTACTGATGCTGTCCGAGGAAAAAACGTGAATTTGTTCGGATCGTAAGCATCATGGGTGAAGCGCTCTGCTGAAAAAAACGACAAATATTGATCAGTCAAGATTACCTGAAATTTCTGCCAGATGCTGGCCGCCGTTCAACCAATCGATGATACGCCTTGCTATTTTCTCCATCGGCAATGCCGCCCTTCCCGTCAAAGAGCATTCCCATACAGTTAAGACACGCCAACCAGTTTCAAGCAAATAGCGAACATTCCGCTGATCACGTTGTTTATTGGCTAAAAATTTCTCAGTCCAGAAATTCCTGCGCGTCTTGGGGACAGTCGAGCGGTAGCATCCATGAGAGTGCCAATAACACCCATGGACGAAAATCACGGCGCTGTAGCGTGGAAAGATGATATCGGGACTACCTGGAAGGCTCCGGTCATGAAGGCGATAGCGCAATCCACGCTTGTGTAGTGCCGATCTCAGAATGATCTCCGGGCCTGTATTTCTTTGCCCGACCGAGGACATGATCTTCGAACGTGTTTCCTTGTCGACGGTATCCATTCAAACGCGCTTCAATTGCTTTGTCATCACGAGCGCTTCGAGATGTTTGTGAAGCTTACTCGGGATCGAACCACCTTTGACGAGGACACCAGCCTCCATATTCTTTTCCATAGCGTGCCCGGTGAGATTGGCACTCGATACAAAGCAAATCCGCTCATCCGCGACCGCCACTTTTGCATGAACCTTGCCTCCGATGTAGGCGTCGGTCCTTTGACCCCAAAAGTAGATTTTGGCGTTTGGCAAGATGTCTCTCATTTTGCCGATCGCGTCGATCGAGATGCCGCCGCCGTGCTTGTCACTGGATTCGAGCAACATCGAGAGCGCGATTCCGCGCTCCAAAGCGTCCACCAGCGCAGCCAAGATCGAAGCCACGTCGTAAACGACGAAGCTCGTCAAGAAGAGCTCATTTTGAGCGGCTTGGATGACTTGCAATAGGGCTTGCTCAGTCTTTCGCGTCGCAACCAATTCGCTCGATGGGCCTGTCCAAACGAGCTCGACAGATTCTTCAGTTTTGGCCTGATGATAGGCGTAACTCGCACCGATCAGCATTGCGGCCAGTTCGGTAGCAGGAATTCCGAAACCGCCGGAAGCGGCAAGGATTCTATCCAGTCTCTTCTTGGCTGCCGGTGTCGTAGCCCAGCTGCCCACCCGGGCTACAGCGTCTCCGCTCGGAGTTTTCTTGATCAAGTTGGCAAGCTGCTCGACCTTGTTGGGCGGGCTGTTGGATACGAGTTCGGTTATGGCTTCGAGCAGATCTTGCAAGGCCCCTCCTCAATCAAAAAAAAGCCGCGTCAGCGACGTCCAAAGTAGGCACGAGGAGGGCGCGATCGATATAACGGTTTCCGAATTCACAGGAGGTTTCGGAAACGAAGGAACAAGCGTGACAAGCCGCGGCGTGAAGCGATCTATCTTTTTCTGGCTCGTGCTCGGAGCATAGAGGGTCCGACGCACAAATCTGTGCCCTGCTCAAGCCTTGCTTTAGAAGCCGTCCCAGATTTTCTGGCTTGCCGAGATCGACGAGCCCTCCAAGCGTCCCATCGGAATCTGCCGCAGCTGTATATATAAGAATGCCGGCTTGAGGGTCCTCACCCTCTACATCGGCGTAGATACGCTCACGAATGCTGGCGGCATTGTATCCGCATTCCAATGCCAGCTCTCTGATGAGAAGATGAGACAGGGTGTGAAGCATTGCATAACGAACACCCGGATAGCCTTCGTCAGGATCGAGCTTACGGGAATTGCGCCAGCCACGATGTCCTGCAAAAAGCTTGTTGTCTCTCTCTTTGACGCTGGGGCGCGCCTCCCATTTCTGCAAGGTGGCCTCATCGAACCTGATGAAAATTCCTTCGCCGTGTACTTGGCTGGCTGGCACCCATGTAGGCAGGGCTTTGCAAAGGTCGGCCCTCGCCGGCTGCTCTTCTGGATTTCCAGACTCTTCTGGCGCTTCCACTCTCGTAAAACCTAGTAAGGCGTTGACCTCACGTAGTCTTTCGAGAAGCAGCACACCCGCGAGCTGGTTTTCGTACCCTGCTGGAGGGGTGACCGATTTGCTCAGAAAATGAGGCCAATCTTTTGGCGAATTGGGATCGGTCAATACTTCCCATTCGGGCCCTTTGATGTCTGCTTCGGTGACACCAGCTTCAGGGCCAGAACTCTTGAGGGTTTGAACGACGTCCCAAATCGCCTTTGGCGCATGTTTGTCGATGCCAGGTAATGCACTTGTCTTTATGAGGGTCTTTACCGTTATCGCGACCTCGGCTTCGGAGTCTAAATCAGCGAAATAGTCCCACCCGTCTTCGATGAGCTGAGAGATAGGATCGCGGGAGAGCGGTATCGCGAGTGCAGACAGTGTTATCGGGAACCAGCTATTGGTGGCCCCCAGCAGAACAGCACGGGCCTGTTCCTTACAATACGCGTCGTACTGGTCCATGTGCGGATGACGGCCGCGACATCGTGGCAGATTCTCTCTCCCGGACTTGCCGAAAGCATGAGCCATATTTCGAGACGCAGCGCACTGATCGCACTTGACCCAGAGGTTCTCGGTTTGGAGTGAAGCGCCGCTTTCGAAAAAACGCAGCGTCCCTTTACAATCGGACGGTCCGCTATGGACGAAATAGTGCCATGGGAAATCGTCTAAATGTCCGTCGCGGCACGCAAGCAGAAAGCGCGCCGGCACAGCATCGGCGTCCTTTGCGGGTCGGTCGCCCTTGGAGCCTTTGCAGCCCTTGTGGACGAAACGTGTTCGCTCCGGTCGATAGCGATCCTCTTTGCATTCGAAGAGGCCGAGATCGTAGGCGGACAAAAGCCCACATTTCACGCAGCGAAGCCAACGCGGGAACGGCCTTACCGGTACACCGATATATGCTTCCGCGGAATAAGGGTCCAGATTCTCTTCTTTTTGGAAAGGCGGTATTCGAAGCCGTTGGACTTGCGGCCCCAACACTTTTCTGACCGCAGCCAGCAATCGCGCTTCTTCGATCGGTTTGCAGCGAGTTTCTTCCCAACGATCGATCCCCAACGTCACGACCGAGAGGCTTGGCAAATCGATGAGCGCACCGGGACCATAGGTCCATAGGAGCTGAGAGGGACGGATTTCGCCAACGGGGGTTTTGTCATTACTCACGATCCATGCCCTCCGTCGTCATCATTGAGCGGTGGCGGCGTCCAAGCAGGTTCAGAACTGCCAAGACGAGCGGTGTTCATGATCAAACTGACCCCTGGTTCGACCTCACGCATGGACATCGGCACCGTGAAATTATCCCAGGCTTGAATTCCGGGCCTTCTGAGGAGCGCGACCATCGTGTCTTTTTTCGGCCCCTTTTTCTCGTAAGCCAGTGTTCGCCCGCCTTTACCAGCTTCGTTCGCCCACTCGTCGATACGCTCTTTGAGTTCACTGGAAGTGAGATTTTTTACGCTCGAAAGGTCGGTAATACCCCATGCTCTGGCCACCAAAACATCGGTGGCATGTACGACCTCGTTACTGTCCGTCTTATCCAGTGCGCCAGCACCCGGATTAGGATTGAAAACATCGTTCTCTAGTCTCACGAGACTTAGCAGAGCGCCTGTGAGCCCCCTATCCATGGCCCGTGGCGAGAACGGCGTCACTGATTGCGCTTCGACATGCTTGTAGAAGGTTGCGTGGTAATGCTCGAAGGTTTCGTAGTGTGACAAATCCCTTGGGCGCGCCCATGTGAGGACCGTACAAACCAGGCCAGGTGAGGATCGACCGACACGGCTGGTCGCTTGGATATATTCGGCGGTGCCTTTTGGTTGCCCATTGACAACCATCAACCCCAGGCGGTTCACATCCACACCGACCGAAAGCATGTTGGTTGCGAGCACGACATCGATTGCCCAATCCTCGCCTTCTTCCCACTGTGTCACATATTTTTGCGTTTCCTCGTCCAGCGTGGCTTTGAATTTTACCTCCATCTGATCGAGATATTTGGGAATGTCACGGCTGGATACTCGTGACGTGAGCTCGCGGATGTTGCTGACGCTTCGCTGCGCAAGTCCGGGCCGATCGACGAGACTCATTTGCACCCGATAGGATCGGGTCTGCACGTCGTCCTCGGCAAGGCGTTTCATGCCACCGAGCTCTCGCAGAGAATTGAAGTAGCCGACAGTCGTGAGATAGGGATCGGCCGCCTGACCAAACCGATCGAACAAAGCCTGGGCCGCGGTTAAAAAGGCCGTATAAACCCGGATGAGCATCGCGGGGCGTGAGCTACCAGGCGAACAAACACCGAGATAGCGCCTGCCCGGCATCTCTTCGATGGGCCTCTGTACCGAAAAGAAATTGTCGGCAACTTCCAAACCGTGCGGCGGAAACACCGCTACCCGGCGCATGAAGACGCTATAGACCTGCTCTTTGGCTTTGCGCACCGTCGCAGTCGAGGCGACGATCTTGGGTTTGACAGTTTGACCGTCAAGCTCCCAGCCGGAAAGTTCGTCGATCGACGTCTCATAGAGCCCCACCATCGTTCCAAGGGGGCCGCTGATGAGATGAAACTCGTCCTGGATGATCAGGTCAGGTGGCCTTATCGGCGCGATCTTCTTTGTATCAGTCCGCGGTAGCCCTTTGCTCGCCTGATGCTTACCGGTGCAATCGGCTCCCGGCCAGAGCAGACCATGCCGCGGACATTCGGTGGTCGCTCGCCCGAAAAGCGTGCGCACCTCGCCTCGCCAGGCCATCAACGCGAACTTATCGACGGTGGCGATCATCATCGAGGGCGGTCGATGGTAGATTTCTTCGTCGACGACGAGAACGGGGACACCGGGATGAGTTTTCTTGCTAGACTTGCCTTTCGAGAATTCGCAGCGACCCTTCTTGTCTCCACAATAGATCGTGGTGCGCTTGGCTAGCGTATCTACTTCTATGTCGCGCTTGTCCGAAATCTCGGTCCCGCACCAAGGGCAGCTGGTAAGCTGAGCGGGGGAGGTGCCGCCGGCATCGAATTTGTCCGGGTCTCGAATGTCCTTGATCGCCTTGTGACTATCCTGCGTAGAGCCGGGCGTTACCTTGTTCCCGACCCAGAGCCCTATCGTGAAAGGCTCTTCTCCGAGCGTGTCGTCACCACCGGCCAAAGCTTCCTGCCGCAGCAGCTCCATTGCGCAGATCAAGGTCGAACCACGCTGAAATTGTTGCAAGGTAAGAAGGCGCAGCGTGTAGCGCATAATGACAGTCAGGCCGCGGCTACTGTCGTGGCCACCGAGATTTCCCTGAAGACGTCGGATCGCCATCGCAAAGGCGGCAACGCCCAAATAGGCCTCAGTCTTACCGCCGCCCGTCGGGAACCATAGAAGATCGGCATAGGCGTCGAACGGTTCGGTACGATCTTTGTGAGACGGATCGGCCAGTGAGGGCAGCGAGAGCAAAATGAAAGCGAGCTGGAACGGCCGCCAGGATCGGTTCTTCCGCACTTCGAATTCGGCAAGCTCCTTTTTGTCGCCGCGCCGGCGCGCCAATGCATACATACTGTGAATGCGCTGCCGCGCCATCGCGCGATTGGCGAAACGAAACGCCGCCAGGGCTTTGTCGTCCGAAGGGTTGGCGAGTACGCCGATCCCTTGCTCCAAACGCTCTTTGATCTCTTTGCAGCGCTCCAATGCGGATTTGGCCGGGACATCGTGGCCGGCCACCTCGGCTCCGATCCGCGCCGCCTGCTCATCGATCCATTCCCCATAATCTCCAGCAAGAATCGACAAAGCCTCGATTAGTTCCCCCCGCTCCATATCGGCGAGCACTTCCATATCGAGATAGCCTTTATCGACCATCGATCTCATGGCGGATCTGTCTTCAGGCCGCAGGCCCGGTGTTTCCGTCACCGGGACTTCGTATTGTGGCATCACCGCCGTGCGAACCTCGTAGCCACGCTCGGGATCGTCTTTTAGCATCTGGGCGTGAACGGCGACGCCGTGACCGACCGCAAATTCGACCTGCTTGCGGTAGATCATCTCCATGGAATCACGCTCGGGATCGTCTCCTTTCGCGCCAATGGCTAGGCGGCGCCGGAATATCGCCGCGTCCTTGGCGTCTTGGGCCGCTCTCACAATCAACTCGGGCTGGAATATCCAAGCGCTATCCTTGTTCTCGTTCGGTTCTTGCTGAACATTGACGAGAAACAACGTGACCAAGCGGTCGCCGCTTTCATTCTTGCCGCGGATCGTGCCCTGTATGCGAACTTCGGGACGTTCTTCGTCGGGCGCTTGATGCGGAACGGAGCCTTCCACGAGGTTCAATCTAACCTTGCCGCCACAGGGAACCCGCTGCCAGACCTTTACTTTGACCTCTTGCTGCTCGGTATAGATAACGTTGCCGTCAGCATCTTTGATTTTCCTGTTGATCGTCTTGGTGTGTTCGTGGTCGTAAATCCGAACGTACTGGCCCCAACGAGCGTCGATCTCGATAGAGTCGACATCACCGTCCACACAGAAGGTGAACCCGAAGCTTGATGGAATGAGGGATTGGTTGCTAGCGGCATCGATTTCGTCTGCTGCCTCGGCTTCCGCTTCTACGCGCCCCGTCGTGCTGTCGAATTCTGCACCGGGCTCGTGACGACCGGTATGGACATCGAGATCGTCGGGTTCCTCTTCGTCTTCCGCTTCCAAAGGACCTTCCAGCCCCTCGATCCCGCCATCGTTAACGTCACGCGGAGCGAGCTTGCCGACCAAGTAGCGGTCCCGAACGCTCATATCCACTATCTGCTCTTCCGGTCCGTTCGCTGGCCCGAGCAAATCGTCCATAACCGCCAATTGCAGTAGTTCGCGAATATAAGCCTCGGTTTGAATCAGAGGCACTTCGTTCAACGCCTTGTTCGTCAGCTTCGGCACCGCGGCCTCGAATTCACTCCATTGGAGACGGCCGATCGAACCCGAACTGGGCAAAGCGAGACCCGCGCTGCCGATCGCAGACTCGGACTCGGCTACCAGCAAGCGATCGAAATAGATGGTCGTTCTCTCCGAATTCGAGCGAAGGCGCATCACGCGCCCGGCGCGCGTTACGTGACCGGAAGGACTGGCGAGTAATACCCAATCGCCCTCGGCGATACCTGCGAAGAGCCTGCGTTCCCCGACCAGTTCCAGCGCATATTGCGGATAAGGGAATTCGCTAGACGCAGTGTCATCATCGATCGCGATCCAAGCGTTCGCCGTCCTAATTTCCATCACTTGATCGTTCATGCTTGCCCTCCCGTCACACTGAACTCGTTCTGCAGCATGGTTTCGACGAGTTGGGGCGTGTTGAAGCCATTGGTTGTCAGAATATCGACGATATCCTTGCCACTAAAAAAGATGATCGGATGACGATCTTCTCTCACCTCCTCATAGGCTTGGCGGCCGATCACCGAGGTGGTTACCAAAACACCGAATTGCCGATGCCTGATACGGGAGATCAAGCGCGAAACTTCTTTCACGCCGATGGTGTTGGCTCTCTTACCGTTCAAAGGAGGCCGATAGCACTTCGCTTCTAACGAAAACTCGGCATAGACGGGATCGTCACTGAGACCGAGCAGATAACGCCCGACGGCATCACGTCCGCCGTCGACAGCAGCGCGTGTGATCTCGTCAATGATGACCCGCTGGTCATGCAATTGGAACAGATGCGCTGCAAACGCCTCGAACGCCCGAGGCGTGTCTTTGAAATATTTCCAAACGGTTTCGAGTATAGCCGTCTTCGCCGGCGTATCTGGGAACTGCGCCTCTTGGCTGCGGATGACGGTCGTGCTCTCCGCCGTCAGAGCGTGATAGCGCCCCTTACGCACCCAATCCGTCCAAGCACTGGGCGCATTCGTTGTTAAAGAACTTCCTTCCGCGAGATCCTGTAGCCACGCGCGCTCTATCACCGGTGCATCAAGCACGGTGAAGGTCGCCTGATAATTCTGGAAACGTTGGCCCTTGGATGTTTTCCAAACCGCCACCAAATCCGCAGTTGCTGGAAGCCCTGTGAATCCTGGTACCGCAAGGCCTTTGAATTGAACGGACCGCGCACTCATAGAGGTTGGAGATTTCTTGAAGATAAAAAACGGAGGGATTCTCGATCGACGGGGCGGCGCCGCATGAAGGAGATCGAATACATGCTTCAGAATGCGGTTCCCGCCGGGCCTGGTATCATGAAGCTCGTGTCCGGGTGTTTTGTTGTCCCCGTAGTAGACGAACTGTCCTGTACTTAGATCAAGAAGATCCGGCCAATCCTTGTCCTCGCCACTCGTATAGAGAACCACAAATTTCTTGTCTTCGCCACGGCCAGCCGCACGAAATCCTCCTAGATTGCCAGTTCCAGGCAATAACTTTGAAAGTGCTTCACCGGAAAGCTGGCCTCCGGGCGCGCCTTCATAAACCGCGTCTATAATCAGATCGGCATTTGGCAATTCTCCGTGTGAAACAACCCCCACCATAAGCTACACTCCCGATCCAGAGCGAGCACGGTTGTCAGCTTTTTCCTCAAAAAGATCACCCGACGAACCTTCGATCTTGTGGTCGGTGACAGCTGCCTTCCGAATAGCTTGAACATTTGGTTTCTCGTCACTTTCATGCCGCACCTTGTTCAACTTCGACAGCCTGCGAAGGACTTCTAAACGCGCAGGTTCGCTGATCGTGAAACGTAGATTCTTGCCTTCAGGCAAATAACCGACTTCATGAAATTCGGTGACTGGATCTATGTCGCTCCAGCCATAGCGCTTGAGAAGTGCCCTATTGATATCTTGTTGAACGTGGCGGATCTCCTTTAGTTTTTCGTCTTCGTTTGCCTGGTCATGAAAATGGTTGTAGAAGCGCGTCAATCCAAAATCGTGCTCCTCCATGAATGACTGGCGACTCTCGAAGAATCTTTGCCCTAGCCGTTCTAATACCGAGTCGCCGTCGTTAAGGAGATTGTTTGGAAAAGGGAAGGTTTCGAAAATATTCCCATGTGCGTATCTCATACTCTGCATGTCTGCTTGCAGCGTCGTTTTTTTCGACCAAGCCCAGACGCAATGAATGTCGGAAGACAGGACAGCGATGACAGCGAATCTTTCGTCCGCCAATATACAAAGCTTGTTAGAGTACATCATGCTAGACGGCAGAAATGTGAATGCAGGATATTTCGTAGTGCCGGTCGATATTGCTATCACCCTGCGCATGAGAGGAAATGACTCCGAGTTCCACCATTCGGGATGTTTGGTAAAGGAACTACCGCGGCCTATTGAATGATACAGCTCTGGCCGAGGCCGAAGGTAAAGCCACCAGTCCGATTTGATATCCTGATTTTTTCCACCCAACAGCTTGAGCTTCACAGAGTTTTCGACTATCGCGTATGCCTCAGCGTATTCACGTGCCCGTTCTTCTGGCCAATCCCAGAAGCAAATAACCCAACACATATGTCTATGTAATGATTCTTTGTTTATTTCATTGCCACCAATGAAGGGAAATACAACGTCGCTGTACCTTTCGTCCGAAGATAATAGAGAATTTGCAACACTGGATTCTATTTTGAATCCTTCACCTGACAGAATCGTACCTTGAAAAATTCGACCTAAGTTCTCTTCAAGCTTCTCGACTTCCCAGACCTCTGAATCGGTCAGTTCCGCAGAAATGGCTTCGACATGCTGCCCATCCAAAATACGCGTTCCCGCCCAATCGCAATTTGCGAGATGAATCTGGTGGACCACAACAGCCGCTTTTCCGGGCCATTGTATATTAGTGTTGGCCTTATAGATTTCGACTCCGGAGTCGAGCAACTGGCCAAGTCCTACATCGCGATTCCTGGCTTCGTTTATCGACCTGCGGCCTAAGAGGCCGGCGTAACCTGAACGACGTAGCAAGGCGTAGACTTTGAGGAAGAAGTGAACGACGAGATCGACAGAGGACAACTTATCGAGGGTAACGTGCGCAACTAAGTACTTCTGATAAAGTGAGCCGCTTGCCCCCGATATCAGCTTGCCTCCGAGAAATGGGGGATTACCAACAAAAACATCAAAACCACTGTTTTCTCGGCTGAACACCTCCGGAAACTCCAAGGGCCATTGAAAGGGCTGCCGCACCGGCTTCCCAGGCGAAAGATCCGTGCTCAAGCATTTGTCGGCTCGTTGCTTTAGGGCTTCGATCTTCCTGCCATCGCCCTCCATCGCGCCGCCAGCTTCGATCGAGAGGGCCGTCGTGTCGACGGCCTTTCCACTTGCTACAAGCACTGCTCCAACGAGAGCGTCCGCAATAAGTTCGGGCAATTCAAGGGTCTGCCGTGCTTGCTCGTCCAGCCTTGCCATTACCTCTACATCACGAATGTCACGGATCGGCCGGCTTCTGAGATCGGAGCGCAAGCTCATGGCTTCTTGGACCGCTTCATCTATCTTCGAAGCGAAGAGCTTTTTGGAGCTTCCCTTTCCTGGCCTCATATCAAGGTAATGGAGTTGATCTAGGTTGTTGATACCCAGCAAACAGTCGCCACTCCTCAGATTATGATCGAGAAATCCGAACGGACGGCCTTTGGCGAGCGTCACTAGCCAAATTGAAAGCTTGGCCAACTCGACCGCAAGCGGGTTGACATCAACACCATAAAGACAACGTTCGGCGATCAAACGTCTAGCTGTCAGAAGCCGTTCTTCAGCGTCGTTTCGTAACGGCTCATAGCCGTTGCGCTTTTCGACGACGACGCCTTCGGATGTTACAGCGTTGCCGGCAGCTTCACTTCGCTCCCACGCTTCGACGAGTCGCTCGGAGAGCCAGCGGCAGACCTGAACCAGGAATGCGCCCGATCCCATTGCCGGATCACAAATCTTGAGATCGAGTAATTCGGAGGGAGTTTTGAGCTGCCACTCTTCCCGTGGCTTACCTTCCGCAGGACCGACATAGACAACCGGCTCTAGCGTTTCCTTGACGATCGCTTCGGTCAGGGATTTCGGCGTGTAATGGGTGCCGGTTTCGCGCCGGTCAGTGCCGGTCGTCACCATAAAGGTGTTTTCCGGATAAACGAGCGGATAGCCCCACCGATCAATGCGGAGCAGGTGGTAATAAGCTCTTATGCGGTCCCGTAGTGCTTGATCGCCATGACAGGCGGTCAGCAGCTTATCGGCAGCGGCTTCATCTACCTTCTTAGCCAGATCCTTCTTCACACGGCTCGCGGAACTGCCGGTGCGGCTTTTGAGTAGGGCCTGAACTGCCTGTTCGCCTTCGGCTGCGGCCTCGTCCAACTCACCGAGACTAACCCAAGGCTTCTTGGCATTCTTCGTGGCATCTAGGTCGAGCGTGACTACTTTCGCACGAACCACAGTGCGCTCCAGCAGACCTTCATAAACGTAGCCAATTTGTTCGACGTCTAAAGCGCGATAAGAAAGCGTGCGCCCCTGAAAAAGCTGCACGGCGTCCAGGAGCAGCAGTACCGTTCGATTGTCGATAGGAAGCGGCGCTGCAGGATCGGTCTTCCAAAGAGATCCCTTCGCCCTCCCTTCCAAAAACGGAAAACGATCAGGATCGAACAGTGATCCACCTAAAGCGGGAAGTCGCAGCGCTTCATGCTCTATGCCGCCATAAACGGCCCGGAACATCGAAAGCAACCTTGACCAGGCGTCCCAGCGGCGCTCCAAAATCTCTTCGGACTCGCCGCGTAGCTGCATGCGCAGAGTAGAAACCGCATAATTCGCTTCGTAGCGCTCGTCTCCTAAAAGCAATAGACCGCGTTCTTCTGCGGAAAGCAGGAAGACGATCCGCATCATGACGGTCAGACCGGCTTCGTAGAGCTCGGTCGGTTCGACACCTTCGAGCAGCTCACGGTTGCGATCAACATCGGCCCGATCAAGCGCTTGGATCAACACTTCGACAGCACGGCGGACTTGCTCGCCAAGAGCCTCGGTCACCTCATCTTGTAACTTCAGAGATTCGTCGAGAAGCGCTGGCAATTGCTCACTGCGATCTACGAAGAAGCGTCTTATTCCAAGTAGATTGACGAA
The DNA here is from genome assembly GCA_965204405.1 of Geminicoccaceae bacterium. Taxonomy (GTDB): domain Bacteria; phylum Pseudomonadota; class Alphaproteobacteria; order Geminicoccales; family Geminicoccaceae; genus JANQPX01. Next base: position 531,858 of record CBDBEN010000002.1, on the reverse strand, counting down.
GGTCTGTAGAGTTTTTGGTTCTTGCCCCCAAAGTCTGGCATACCAGCTGGCAAAAGTGGTGACGGCGCCCACCGGCGCATCGACAAACATCCAACGCTCGCCATTGCTCACCAACCCAAGGCGGACACCGGTGGCTCGGCAAAGCTCGACCATGCGCTCGGCCGGACTCGTCGCCCAGCCGTCACCTTTGATGGGTTCGTCCAGCGGCATTTTGGGATCGTAAACGGCAACGAGCATTAGAGGCTCATCGACCTTTTGATCGTTCACCACGGCATAATCAGGCCGGAGCGTTATTTCGTACTCGGGCACCTTGCAGCAGATCGCCTCTGGCAGATTAGCCTGCGATTTGAAAACATCGCCTGCTCCGTCTTCATCCAGTTCAAGACCCTGCCTTAGAACAAGATCGATCCATGCTGCATGGATCTCTGGAAGGTCTGACTCTTCCAGTTCCAACGTTTCGCGCCATTCGTCATAGGCTTGACGTAGCATCCTGCGTTTGACGGTCTCCAGCTCTTCCAAACCTTGCGGAAATGCATCCTTCAACACCGGTTCAGCTAAAAAAGGCCCGGAAATATCGATCAAGGAGAGCCACTCGGCGTGCTGACTCAGTGTTGTCATGAGTAAGCTCCCCCCGCCTGGTTTTCAGGCACCAGGAAGATGACGGCGACAGGGAAGGTCCGCGCTGCGAAGCCTTCGTAGCGCTGCTCGATCGCAGCGATCTCTTGGTCTTTTTCTTCCGGTATGCGAGCCAGACGGAGCTTTAATGCCTCGGCATCACGGCGCACCTGGGTGCGCTCGTCTTCACTGAACAAGGAAAGCTGCTCTGGTTGTGTTTCCTTCTTCAGCTCCTGCTCAATCGCACGCATCAATTCGTCCAAGACTGACGTGATATTCTTGATCTCTTGCTGTTTACGAGTCTGAAGCGTGTTCTCCAGATTCCTGAGCCGATCCCGAGAGCGCGCTTCCAAGGTTTGTAAGATGGCGTCTTCGTGTTTTTCGAAACACCCCGCCAAACTACCGAACAGTTCTTCGCCAGCATCTATTGAAGTGGCCTCATCGAACCATTCGTTCACCTGGGTGACTCTGGTTTCGCGGGTGAATCCAACGTCTTTCAGATAACCACCGGAGACGGTGAGCTCTTCGTGAAGCCTATGATGATTTCCGCCCGTAATGACGAGCCGCGAAACGACAGCGACCGCAGGTGCATCAAGCGCCGCATCGGGCAGACAGCGCACGTCTACACGGTGGAGCTTTTTGACGTCGTCCTGCGCCCAAACCTCTGCCCGCATCAAACGCAGACACATCTGTACCAGCCGATGATTGAGGTGAATGAGAACGACATCGTCACGATTCTTGGCGACCGCGTGGTCGAAGGTAATCGGGCGAAGTTTGCCTGTGTGAGGATGGCGCAGACCTTCCATGCAACGCGCCCAAGAGCCGGTCAGTGCCGGCATCTCGAACGCGCTACCGCTTGGAGCGTCCTTCAGTTCTACCTGCTTGAGTAATGGTTTCTCGGCGAGTGACAGACCCGCCTTCACCGCAGCGCAAATGCGGTCCGGGGTCAGATGAAAATCTTTCTGCGTTTCCTGCAAGCGTTCGTGAAGCCGCGCTACGCGCTCTTTGAGCTGACGCTCGGCACGGACGTAACGTTTGGCTTTGGCGGCCCGCGCCTCAGCATCACGGGTATCGAGTTCGCGTCTGGTTCCTTCGATGAGCCCTGCCATCTGGGGAGCGATGACTGGATTGACGCTCCCCATATCCTCACGCATCGCTTCCAGTTTTTTCAGCGCGCGAATGATATCGTCTTTATGGCCGCCAAGCGTATCAGCAGCCGCTGCTCCGCCATCGACAGGATGCCAAATCAGAACCTCGTCTTGCTTTTGGCCGTGTCGATCGATCCGGCCGTTACGCTGCTCCATGACATTTGGGTTGTAGGGGATCTCGATGTGGATCAGGCAGTTACAATAATTCTGCAAATCGACGCCTTCTGAGGCCGCATCTGTAGCAAGCAGGATGCGAATTTCGGCGTCACACGGATTGGTTTGAAACGCGGCTTTGACCTTTTCTCGGTCTTCTTGATCCATGCCTCCATGAATGATGCCTAGACGCTCCCCTCCCAAACCGTAGGAGGCTAAAATCCCGTGCAACCATTGATGAGTTGTCCGATATTCGGTGAATAGGATGACGCGGCGATCATTCCATTCTCCATCAGTCTTGAGATTGGCTTCGATCCACTCGACGATCGCGAGTGCTTTGGAGTCAGCCTTATGGCCGGCTCCTTGCGCCCAGCCGCGCATCTGCGTGAGCAAGCGGCGCTCTTCGTCAGTAAGTGGCGCGCTGCGCTTGCTCGCTTCTTCGACGGCTTCTTCTTGTGCCGCCTCGACCTGTGCATCATCCGCATAGTCCTCCTCAGCCTTCAAAATAGCTTTGCGCAAGATGCGCTCCGCCAAGGCATCAGGCTTTCTCTCCACTTTTTCCGTGGTAAGCGTCGTGAAATGCTTCTCTAATGTGGAAGCAAAGGCCGCCGGTGACGAAAAGAGCCGCTTCTTGAGAAGGCTGTTCACGAATTTCGTGCCGGTAGAGCCTGTATTCCGTGCCGATTCCTCGCGGCTTTTGCAGTAGGTGTCCAGGAGCTCGTGGATCTTTCGCTCCTCGGCTGAAAAAGGCACGGACAGGGCTTGTAAGTTCCGCTCTGGATAAAGCGGCTTTCCTTCGCTGTCGACGAGATCGGTCTTTAGTCGCCTGATCATCACCTGCGAGAGTTGCTTGTCGTCTGGAAGGATGCTTCGGGAGAAACGTTGATCGTCGAGCAATTCCAGAAGCGAGGTAAAGGATTCCGTATAGCCGTTGTGCGGCGTGGCCGTGAGGAAGAGCCTGTGCTGAAAGTGCGGCGAGATTTTCCTGACAAGCCGCGTGCGTTGGCTTTCTAACGCATAATGCGCCGAACCAGCTGGTGCGACGTTGTGTGCTTCGTCGACCACCAGCATGTCAAATCTACGCGGAAAACTTGCGTGCATCGGAAGCACATCGCGAAGCATACGAAGTGCATCTCCCGATTTGAGCCAGTCCACTGAAGTAATGAGGCGCGGAAAGGACGTCCAGGGATTCGCGTGAATGCCCCGGTTGCGTCTTAGCTCTTTGATGTATTGTGTATTAACGATCTTGAATTCCAGCCCGAATTTTTCGAGCATCTCCAGACGCCATTTCTCTTGTAGGGATGCTGGGCACACGACGAAGATCGTTCGCGCCCGATGCCGAAGTATTAGTTCCTGTATGACCAGGCCTGCTTCAATCGTCTTGCCGAGACCGACATCATCGGCGATCAGAAGGTTGGCGCGAGCCATATCAATAGCACGCACCAGCGGATCAAGCTGAAAGTTTTCTATACTGACGCCACTACGGAAAGGGGACTGTAGGAAGCCCCGATCAGCGTTTGTGGCAGCCCCCCAGCGCACTGCGTCCAGAAAGGCTTCAAGTTTTTCGGTTTCGTCTTGACCAGTTATGGTCGGCAATCCAGCCTTTTCGATAACGTGGGCTCCGGGTTCGATCTCCCAGATGACTTCAATCTGTTCGCCCAGCGCATCTTCATCGATTGAGGAAAGCGTCAAGCTGTGCTGTGAGGAACCAAGTTCGTGGATCACAGCTGAAGCCTGAACATCTGCAACCACCCACTGCCGCCGACGAACTTCGACAAGTTGTCCCGGCTCAGGAGGTCCCGAAACGATATGTGAGGCGGACTGTGTTTCGACTCCAAGCGACATCAAGCAGCCCGCTCTTTCTGTTCCTTGCATTCTCGGACGTGCCGCACGATGCTTTGCCCAATCGCCTTGCCGAGGTTGACGGGTACGGCGTTGCCAATCAGGCGTCCTATTGATTTTAGATAGATAGGAGCGTTACGCGGTACAAACTTATAATTGCGCGGAAAACTCTGAAGAATAGCGCCCTCCCGGAGCGAAATCGCTCGATCCTGTTCGGGATGACCGAATCGTCCATTACCGAATCCATAGTATTGTGTCGTCACGGTCGGAGCCGGATCATCCCAAGTCATCCTGCCGTAGACACTCGGATAGGACTTTCCGGAGCTCTTTTTGTGGCAATCTGCGATTAGATGTTCGTCCCAATCGCGCCAGGTACCGCCAGGTTTGGAGGCTCGAACACGCTTTAGATTTAGGGGCGAGAGCTCGCAAGCTCGATGGATAGGATCTTCAGCACAGATCTCTCCAGCTTTCAAAGGCGGCAGCCCTTCAATCAGGTTCCTTACTGTGGCGTGCCGTCCATTTGGGGTCGTCGGCTCGACCATTTCGATAGAGCCAAGCTTGGACGCTAGCAAAACCAGCCTTTGCCGATATTGGGGCACCCCATAATCGGCACAATTCACCACTATATGCGAAACCTGGTACCCATCACGCTCCAATCCTGAAACAAAGTCAGAGAAGATTTTCTGTTTTTGTAGCCTTGGTACATTCTCCATAGTCACCAGATCAGGCTGGACTTCTCTTACCAGGCGACCGAAATGCTGGAGAAGGTTCCACCTTTTGTCAGAGGGACCATATTTCCCCTGCTGATATGTAGAGAAAGGCTGACAAGGTGCGCAACCGGCGAGCAACGAAAATGCTGAGCCCTTAAAAGCTCCCGAGAAATCGGATGCTGTGAGTTCTGCGACGGACTTAAGGATGAAGCTGGCCTTGTTATTAGCCTGATAGGGATATTCACAATCAGGATCAATATCTACACCGAAGGAGACATCAATGCTGGCTGCCTCTAGGCCTTGAGTGAGACCTCCAGCGCCGCAGAACAAATCTACGCCTCTAATTCGCCCCTTCATAGATGGAATAGTTTTTGTATGCTTCTCTTTCTGCCCTTTGATCGGCATATTTTTTACTTTCCTATTCTTCCGTCGTCAGTGGTTTTGATTTGTTACCATACCGAACATTCAGCATTTTCAGGCGGCTGTACTCTTCAACAGACAGGGCGATAGCAACAGCACTCCGAATCCGTTCTGGGCATCAATCGCGATCATGGCTTTCATCGGCACTCCCAACTATCCAAATTGGCTTATTTGGCCATAACGATGTGTCAAACGCAACGGTTGATTGTGCGAGGCAACTCAAAACCTTATGGGAATGAATTAACGGAACATAGTCTGTTTATTTCGAACTGAGACATGCAGCAACCCTTACAATTAGTTTGTCCTTTCACGTCTTATCGGTAGCGTCAGGTAGCCTACATTAGGTCCTTATTTTTCTTCGCCTGTAAGTGACGTTGCTCCCTGAAGTCGGACCAGGCGACAAACTCAGGCAGCTCGGCAACAGAGCATGATTTCCTGGCCGATTCGCTCGGCTTCATCCAGCAAGAACCTTCCGTCCAAATGCACATAGCGCTCCGTCGAGGAGGCATGGCGATGGAACAGATCACGCAACATATCAACCGCCCGATTGGCGCCGCCGAGCCTAGTCCGACCGTACTCATGGAACCAGCGGGTAACGTCGGCGCGGGTGATCTTGTCGATGGGCATGTCGGCAAAGAACGGAAGCAGCGTGCTTTTGAGATAGCATTCAAGGGTTTAGTGCGTGGACCGCTTCCACTGCGTGGCGCGGCGTTCCATGTAGATCCCGGCCACCTTCAGTGAAGGTCGGTCCCTGGGCTTCGACGACGCCTCGAACATTGTATCGGCGGTGAGAAGGCATGGGCCTTAGCGCGCGCCTCGATCACCCGCATGGTCTCGTCGGGGCCGAGGGTCACGCGCTTTGGCTGGCCGTTCACCCGCTGTTGTCGAAATACCCAGTTCTTGGCGCCCGAGGGCTGAACCCGCGGCATGAGACCGGCAACCGGTCGTGGATCTGGTATTCCTTGTCAGCCGGCCTTGCCACCAGCGCCAGGTGATCGCTCAGGGTGACGCGACGGCTGGTCATGACAAGATCTCCCTCTCGGCTTTGCGCTTGCCTGTGGTACGCGCACAAGCTGAGCATCTGTCAGCATCAGAAAACAGAGCAGCGCGATCTCGACCGGAAGGTTCTTCTTCAAATGATTGAACGCCATCGCCAGGCGAGCCAAGCCGCGATCGTCCAGATATTGCGCCTTGAAGGCGCTCCGCCGCTGCCCGAGGCCAGCGCAAGGGTTCGAAGCCCACGGGGCTGAAGGCGGATGCTCTCAGCATAGAGCATCAGACCGGAGAGCACCGCCAGGATGCGATTGCGGGAGCCCGTTCCAGGAGACGCGGCGTGCAGTTGGAAGGTAACAGCCAGGACACGCTGGGTAACACCAGCCTGCGGCGCCCTGGTGAACAGGCGACCTCGCAAGGCCGGGTGCTCTGGTCCCGGAGACCCCAGCCAAACGCGCGATGCGCGGCTTTCTATTTGCTGATCCATGGCATGCCACCTAGCGACGTCAGGCCACACACAAGATGCAGCTATGCTACTCAGTGCTGCCTGAGCTAGTTGGAATTACGATCTAAAAGGCAGGATCATCAGGCACTAGAGGTTTCAAGGGGATGCTCAGTTGCAACAGCAGACCTGGAGAATGCTCTTCCCAACTTGCTCCCAATGTGCTCCCAATTTTCGACAATGCCGAAAATTTTGGGAGCAAAATCCACCTAACCTATTGAAAAGTTTGGTGGGCGCACAAGGACTCGAACCTTGGACCCGCTGATTAAGAGTCAGCTGCTCTACCAACTGAGCTATGCGCCCTCTGGAGGTTGTAGCTAAGGGGAATCTCATAAGGCGTCAAGTCTTACAGAGTAGAATATGAAAGGAGCTATGCGGAAATGTTGGTGACTGCAACTGATCCAGCTGCGGCGTGATCGTGGACGGTTTCGATGCCGTTGGTGAATTTGATGCCATCGATGATCTTTGGCTGCTGGTTCTAGTCCTTCAGCTTGCATCATGATTTCTGGACGGCCTCGATGATTTTGAACATCATGATCTTGGCCGCCTCGTAGCTGAACGGTTAGAAGCTCGGTCCTGGATTGGGTCCTTTCACGAAAGCCGGATTGAAAGCCGGATTGAAAGCCGATCAGTACCTTTCGCTCCTCAGGCATGTGACGAACAGGACCAGAATGCATTACTTCTCTACTTCCATCCTGGCCTGCAGATAGACGCTGTCGGCCCAGATGTAGACGTCGTGCCTGGCCGAGGGATCGCGTTGCTGCCAGCGCTCGAATTCCTCCTTCCGGGCGGCCTTCAATCAGTCGAGTGCGGCAGGTGAAGGACTGGACGCTTCCTTGCCGAGCAGGTCCGAATGCGCTTCTTGGAAGCCTCTGCTAGCGCATTTTTTAACCTAATGGGATCATTAGAGATTGAACGAACCCGCTGCCGCGGGATAACGGCGCTGTTGAAGCAGTAGGTCTTCTGGCTGGAATGATGGTGGTTGTTGAAGCCCCATCTACCAACCAGGAGATACCCCGATGGCTGATGTGAGCCCTCTGCGCCGGCGGATGATCGAAGACATGACGGTACGCAACCTGTCGCCGGCGACGCAGCGATCTTATCTGCACGCGGTCGTGAAGTTCAGTCGCTTTTTCGGACGCTCACCTGACCGGCTTGGCCTGGAGGACGTGCACGCCTTCCAGGTCCACTTGGTGTCGCATGGGATCTCATGGCCGGCATTGAACCAGACGGTGTGTGCGCTGCGGTTTTTTTACGGCGTCACGCTCGGTCACAGTGAGATCCCGGAACGTATTCCCTATGCGCGGGAGCCACGCAAGCTACCTGTGGTGCTCAGCGCCGATGAGGTGGTGCGGTTCCTGGAGGCGGTGCCGAGCCTGAAGAGCCGGGCCGCGCTTACGACAGCCTACGCGGCCGGTTTACGCGCCTCCGAGGTGGTCGGCCTGAAGGTCGCCAACATCGACAGCGGGCGGATGGTGATCCGGGTCGAGCACGGCAAGGGTGGCAAAGACCGCTATGTCATGCTGTCGGCGCAATTGCTTGGCATCCTGCGCATCTACTGGCGTCTCGCCCGGCCAGCACACTGGCTGTTTCCCGGCCGCGAGGCGAGTAAGCCGATCGACGTCCAAGTGCTGCATGCAGCTTGCCGGTCGGCGCGCGCGGCGGCGGGCTTGAACAAGCGGGTGACGGTGCACACGCTCAGGCACAGCTTCGCCACCCATCTGCTGGAGAGTGGTACCGACATCCGTATCATCCAGGTGCTTCTGGGACACGCCAACCTGTCGAGCACGGCGCGCTACACGCAGGTGTCGAATGGGTTGATCCGACGGACCGGGAGCCCACTCGACCGGCTGACGCTCGAGGTGGTGCCGCCGGCCTGATCCGACGACATGTCTGCCGATCTGGAGCTGGCGGATGTGTTCCGCCGGCACGGCGACGCCTATCGCCGCGCCCACGACGGCCACCTGGGCCGGGTCGAGCGTCGGGTGATGAGCGCTGTCGAGCTGTGCCGGACGGCGGCGCTGGGCGGCCACATCGAGCGCTGCGCGGACTGCGGCGTCGTGCGCCACGCCTACAACTCCTGCCGCAACCGGCACTGTCCGAAGTGTCAGGGCCAGGCCCGCGCTGATTGGCTTGTCGCCCGCCAGGCCGAGTTGCTGCCGGCGGCGTATTTCCACGTCGTCTTCACCCTGCCGCCCGCGGTCGCCGAGATCGCTTTCCAAAACAAGGCTCTGGTCTATGCTATTTTGTTCCGGACGGCAGCCGAGACACTGCGTATCGTCGGCGCCCGCCATCTCGGCGCCGAACTCGGCGTTGTCGCCGTGCTGCACACATGGGGGCAGACCCTGCAGCATCACCCGCATGTTCACTGCGTCGTGCCGGGGGGTGGCCCATCGCTTGATGGCACCCGTTGGGTGGCCTGCCGACCGGGTTTCTTTCTACCTGTCCGGGTGCTGTCGCGGGTATTCCGGCGACTGTTCCTGGAGCAGCTGCAGACGGCATTTGAAGCCGGCAAGCTAGCCTTCTTCGGCGATCTCACCGATCTTGTCGATCCAACCATTTTCGACCGCCAGCTACGCGAACTGCGACGCATCGAGTGGGTGGTCTACGCCAAGCCACCATTCGGCGGACCCGCTCAAGTGCTGGCCTATCTCAGCCGCTACACACACCGCGTCGCGATCGCCAACTCCCGTCTGCTCAGCATGACCGACCGAGAGATTGCCTTTCAATGGCGGGACTATCGACATCATGGCAAGGCCAAGGTCATGACGCTTGCCGCCAACGAGTTCATCCGCCGCTTCCTGCTGCACACCCTGCCCGACGGCTTCCATCGCATTCGCCACTACGGCTTCCTCGCCAACGGCCATCGTGCCAAGAAACTGGCGCTATGTCGCAGGCTGCTCGCCGCGCCGGCACCCGAGCCGCCTGACAAGATCACTCCATCGCGCCGGCACGACCACTGCCTAGCCTGCGGCAGCACATCGATTGTCCGCATAATTCTACCACGCCTGCAGCCGAGCCGGTCGCCCTTCTGGTACGACACCTCATGATCTGTCGCGACCACGACACTCCCGGATCAGCCAGTCCAGGCGCAGCAGGCGCCCGTCGCACGCGCGCGCCGCAACGGCTCAAAATCGGCACCGAAGTGCATCGAGCCGCCGGCCATGCCCAACCTCGACAGCGCTACAAGGCAACATCGGCCCACTCGATCGCCTCCGATCACCGTCATCGAGCCCTGCTGACCACTCACGGTTCGGCCGAAACAACCTCTCGGGCAAGGCGCCGCCAACACAATCCCCATAGCTGAGCACGCCATCCCGCGGCTTCGCTCAATCCGGCTTCAATGAGGTCGTGCGCGCACTCGCCATCGTCATCAGCGTCCGTCTCTCGACCTCACAGAAGCCTCCAGATTCCGATTTGATTGTTGATGTGATTCAAAATGCAGGCTGGTGAAGGAGGCCAGCCTGGATGGGGAAAGCTCTTTCGATTGTTTTGCGTGAGCGGCTGATATCGGCTTTCGAAAGCGGTATATTACGGCGCTCGGCGGCGAGGCTTTTCAGCATCGCGCGCTCGACCGCGATCAAATGGGTCGACCAGAGGCAGCGCACCGGCCGCGTGCGCGGGCGGTGGATCAGAGGTCCGATCGTCTTGAAGCACGACCTTCGTCGGTGCGCTCAGGCTGGAGGGTATGACAGCACCTATGGTCCTGGACGGCGTCACGCACGGAGCAGCTTTTCTCGCCGGCCTAATGCGAAAACTACCTTGCCACTGCAGGATATGACCGCGAATGATCGGATTTTGCTCTAGCGGCTGCACAGATAGAGGATGGGGATCAAGGCACCCAGGCTCTTCGGGAGGCGCGCATAGTGCAGCAGGATCGCTGGCGATAAGCGGATCTTGTCATGGTCGCTGCCGCGGTCTCGAACGTATGCCTACTTAACCTCGACAGAACCGATGCCTGTCTGGATGGTCCGCTCAGCCACCTGGACGCCTCCGGCAACCTGACGATCGGGATCGATTTTGGTAGTTTCCCTCCACGGATTCTGTTGGGAGAGAATGTTGCCGAAGCAGTCAAGATTTTGGAGTGTCGAGGATCGTCTTGATGAGCTTTCTGCACAGGGCGATTCGCTGGAGAAGCTTTTGGAGATTGTCGAATTCTTCCGGTCGGTCCTGGTTGGTGCTTCCAGGCAGCGGAGTTCCAGGGGCGAGAAGGACGCGATCAAGACTAGGAGGTCGGCTGATGAGATTTGACCTGATCTGCTGTCGAAGGCCGCACAGAAGGATGCCGATGCTCGCTGGACGATGAAGATCACCGAGGGCAAGGCGCAGCGTGATATCGCGATCCCGGCGTTCGGTTATAAATCGCCTATCAGCACCGATGCCCGACATGGTTTCATCCGTCACCAGGTAATCACGAGCGCGAGTCGAGCATGTCTTCGCTCACCAAAAGGACCGAATGATTCTCGCCGTCCGCAGCATCGGCATCAAGCGCGCCGAGGTGACGATCATCAGGGCCAGCATCGCCTATAATCTCGGTCGATGGCGATATTGGCAGGGGCGAACTGTGCCCGCTTGAAAGGAAATGGCCAGGCATCTGGGCGACAAGCCAATAAAAACTGCCAGCGTCGGGCTACCAGCTCGAAAATCAGCGCTTCAAACCGATCACGCGCCCCTCAAAGCAAGGGGGACAGGAGGTCTCTAGGTGGCCGTGTCGAACCAGGTGCTACCGACCATCCTCCGTTGTCAGATCGGCATCGGCAACATGAAAACCCACCACCTCGGCTTAGGCCGCCTGAGCCAAGAGCTTGTGAGCGCCCTGCGCGGCACGTCGGTTGACAAACCTTCGAACTACCTGGCTGGCACAAGGCAACGACGCTATCGTTACTCTCGACCTATCGCCCCTTTCGGAGACAGCGCGCCGATCGGGCGCACCTTCGAGATGGCTGGCTTGACCTGGGGCGTGAAATTGACCCATGCCTCACAAGGGGGCTTGGCATTTTACTACAGACCATGCGCTCAAACTCTGACTTTAGAGACGACAGCCAACATCGCCACGGCTTTCATGATAGTTGAAGAGTTGCGCCCAATTTAATCCGATGAGAACATGGACAAAACTGACAGGATCGGTGCATGGTTCCGTCAATGCTGACGCCGTGACTTGCCCGAAGAAACATCTCCCGCATTCAGGCCCCGCTGTCGGCTCATCGTTACGTCCTCTTTCGGATCTGCCCATGAAATATCTAAGCTTCTTTTTTTGCCTGGTTGGGATTGTCGCCCGAGCAGAAGCTTCGCTATGCGCTCTGTCGCCGGACCAGCCTCCTTTGGGTGTCACAAGCTGGTATGGCCTTTATTACGAAGACACCAAGATTGGCCACGCCACGACGTCCAGCGATCAGGTGATTGAGGGATCTGAACGCCTGATCTCGTTACGCTTCGACCTGACCTTCAAATTGGAGCAGACCGAGGAGTCCATTGCCCAGGTCCGAAACTACGAGGCCGCTCCACCCCACCGCTTGGTCAATGGCAGCTATCAGACGGCAGATCGGTTAATCGAGTATGTTGCGCGCGGCGACGACCTCCACTTGAGCGAGAACGGCTCCGAACGGGTCTGGAGCGGTGTCAAGCGGATGCTTTGTGATGAGGAGGATATTGTCCTTTTTCAATTTCTCCGAGAGGCGCCTGGAATTGGCGATCAGGTAACGACGACGGATTTTGATGTCGAGCATCAGACCCTGGTCGACAGCACACATCACGTGGAGACCGTCAGCACCCGGAAAATCTTAGGCGCCGATCATGTCTTCCATGATGTGATCAGCACCGCCGACAGCGACGTTCTCTCCTATAAAGCCAGGTCCCAATATCGAAACGGCGAGGCGGTCAATGCTTTCCTCGGGCCGCTCGAACTACGCGTGGAAACCGAGGCGGTCGCGCGCGAGCCCAATAAGGGCATCGACCTGTTTGCCGAGTTCGAAAAGCCGCTGAACCAGCCGTTGACCGACCTTTGGGAAATTGAGCACCTCACGCTCAAGGTCCGTCTCGACGATCCGACCCTGGCGATCGACGAGGTGATTCGGGATCGCTATTTGCAACGTGTCGACTATGTGGATGAGCAAACGGCCGTCATCCGGCTCGGCGATTACGACGCGCCTCTTGGTGATGACAATCTCAACGATTTTCTAAAGCCGACCTCCATGCACCCCTCCGATCATCCACGCGTCAAAACCCTGGCCGAGGAAATTCAGGCCGGCGTTTCCGATCCCGAAGACGAAACCGAGCTTGCCCGCGCTCTTCTCAATTTCGTTGCCAGTTATATCGAGAATGTACCGGAGAGCCCCTATGATTATAACACGACATCCTTGTTCGATATTCTGGACAACCGGACCGGTGACTGCACCGAACATAGCCAGCTCTTCATCACGCTTGCGCGCGCCTTGGGCCTGCCGGCGCGGGATGCCACCGGCTATGTCTACAATGGCGATGACACCACCCCCCGCCTGAGCGGCCACGCCTGGGTCGAGGCCTTTATCGATGGCCGTTGGATCGGCCTGGATCCGAGCTGGGAGGAGTTCGACCTGAACCGCTCCCATGTGCAGTTCGACAATGATTTCATCCTCGGTATGAGCTTCGAGATCCTGGACATCGACTATCGGTGAGCAGGAGAGACCGCAGGGATGGGCTTGGCATCCTGTTGCCGCCTTGCCGCTTGGCGGCTCTGTCATTAAATTGCCGCTTCACCTGTTCAGCCGATTGAAGCGGCACCGCATATCTGCCGGTCATTGATGAACCGTCGCCCTTTACGCGGACAAGCATACTCCCATGGCAACCCAACCAGCGACCGCCCCTATCGAAATCATCCCGGCAAACGACCGAAAAGGATTGAGGGCGTTCATCGATCTTCCGAACCGGCTCTATGGCGGTGATCCCTCCTATGTTGCCCCTCTCAATCTAGAGCGCACCGAAACGTTGAGCCGCGAGAAGAACGCCTATTTTCAGCATGCCCGAGGACAGTACTGGCTTGCCTATCGAGACGGCCGCGCGATCGGGCGGATCAGCGCACAGATCGACCAGCTTCATCTGGAACGTCACGGCGACAATACAGGTCATTTCGGCCTGCTCGATGCGGAGAATGATCCCGACGTTTTCCAATGCCTTCTCGGGACCGCCGAACAATGGCTAAAGGAGAAGGGAGTGGACAAGTGCAGAGGGCCGTTCAACCTGTCGATCAACGAGGAATGCGGTCTTCTGGTGGACGGGTTCGAGCATCCAGCCATGCTGATGATGCCGTTTGCCCCTGCCTATGCCGAACAGCACCTGATTGACAACGGCTACGGAAAGGCGACCGACCTCCTAGCCTATTCCCTCGATCTCAAGCCCGACCTCAAGGTTCGGGGTGAAAAATTGCTGCGGCGCCTTGCCGAGGAAAGCCGAATCGTTGTCCGTCCGGTGGACATGAAACGCTACAAGCAAGAACTTTCAGTCATTCTCGACATTTTCAACGAGGCCTGGGCTGACAATTGGGGGTTCATCCCCTTCACCGACGCGGAGATGCAGCAGATCGCCAAAGGCATGCGCCCGCTCGTCCGCCCTGCCCTCAATTACATTGCCGAAGTCGACGGCGAACCGGCAGCGATGATCATCTGCCTGCCCAACCTCTATGAAGCGATCGACGACCTTGACGGCCGTCTGCTGCCGTTAGGCTGGGCAAAGCTGCTCTGGCGCCTGAAAACCCGTTCCTTCGAGAGCTGCCGCGTACCGCTGATGGGTGTGCGCAAAAAGTATCATGGATCCCTCGTCGGATCGGCGCTGGTGCAGCTTCTGTTCAAGTCGCTCCATCATGGTCTGGTCGAGCAACGGTTTAAGCGTCTGGAAATGTCCTGGATCCTGGAGGACAACATGCCCATGCGCCGCCTCCTCGAGGATCTCGGCGGTCACGCCTATCGGACCTACCGCCTCTTCGAAAAGCCCCTCGCTTGAACAGGGCTCCAACCCACGCCCTGGTGCTTGCGGGCAGCCGAGGACCGACTGACCCGGTCGCCCAAGCCAAGGGGTTGCCGCACAAAGCGCTGGTGCCAATCCTGGGCGTGCCGATGCTGCTGCGCGTGGTGCAGACGCTCCTTGCAAGTGAGCATATCCGTCACATCATTCTTAGCCTGGACCAGGGGCTGAAGGATCACGGTCTCGGCCCGGAGCTGGATGCGCTGATCGCCGACGGTACCCTCGAGATCGCCGCGCCCAAGGCTTCGCCAAGCGCTAGTGTGGCTCATGTCATCGAGCGGTTCCATGATATGGACGAGGCCTGGCCGCTCCTGGTCACCACGGCCGATCACCCGCTTCTGACGACGTCGATGATTCGGCATTTCATCGAGACCGCGCCGGATGACGCCGACCTCTCCGTCGGCCTTGCCAGCGCCTCGGTCATCAGGAAACAGCACCCGAACGCCGTGCGCACATTCTATCGATTTGCGGGCGAGGGATTCAGCGGCTGCAACCTTTTCATGCTGGGTACTGGGAAGGCTGGAGCCTTCGTGACCTTCTGGCAGGATATGGAGCAGCACCGAAAGCGCCCCTGGCGCCTGATCGCCGCGATTGGCCTTTCCGTCCTGCTCCGTTTCCTGATCGGCCGGCTCACCATCGATGCTGCATTCGACCACCTCTCGCAACGGATCGGAGCCAGGGCAGCAGCCGTGATCATGCCGTTTGCCGAAGCTGCCATCGATGTCGATAAGCCTTCGGATCTGGTGCTTGCGGAAACAATCCTTAGGACAAGGTAAGTCGATAACCACGATACTGCAGGATCTGCAGCAGTAGCTTTCCTGTTATCCGCTCAAGAAGACGATGCCAGCGCCGTTGGCGGCTCCTCAGTCCAAGGCATGACCATCTGCCGGGCACGTTCCAGATCTTCAATGAAGTCCACTTCACCCCAGGCCTTGCCTTCGATCGAGGCCGCCGTGACGACACCGGTCTTGGCCAGCCGATCAATCGCGCGAAGATACCAGGTTTTCAAGCCTTCGGGTGTGTGCATGAATTGTTCAAGCGTTTCGACGAACAGTGCCGGCCCTTTTCCCCTGAACAGCAGCATGCCGATGGACTCGCCATTGGTCTCCTCCGCCGGCAAGGTCTTGCCAACCGAAACCAGCCGGTCGCCATCAACCCATACTTTCATGTCGTCGGAGTCATAAATTTGTTTGCGATCAATCGCAATCGTAATCGGCGCTGGAGGGCTTTGCAGAACCTTCTTCAGGATAGCCGCTTCAAACAGCGTATCGCCATTCAGAATGAGGAAATCCCGGTCCATTTCGTGACGTGCGAGCCAGCAGCTTGCGAGATTGTCGGCAACATTGAAGAACGGATTAAACACAGTCCGAATTTTGACATTCGGCCTTTGCCACCGCTCCAGCGTTTCCTCCACCTGATCGGCACCATAGCCCACAACGACCACAACCTCGTCGACACCGCCAGCCAGCAGCTCGCGCAACTGCCATTCGATCAGGCAGTGGGCCCCAATCGGCAGAAGGCATTTCGGTGTATCTGCTGTAAGGGGCAACAGGCGCGACCCCTGTCCAGCACTCAGAATGAGAGCTTTCATAACAGTTCTCTTAACGTGCGCACTTGATGCCTGTCGAGAGCTTGACGCTCGGTTATACCGACTCTCCTGCGCTTAGAACTGGAAATAGATGAATGGCGAATAGCCCGCGGGAAGAATGCTCAACGCAACAGCCGTCGCCATGCCCATGCCTGCGGCGAAAATGACCCGCGGAAGGTTCTGCACCATGTCAAAAACCGGATAGCGGTAAAAAAGCCAGTGGACGATCCCCAGGATCAATAGTGCCGGTTCGATGGACAAGGGCAAGGTCGCAGCCCCCGCAGCGGTAATGCCGAACATGATGCCATACATGTCGAGCGCGCTCATCAGATCAGGGCTGCGAAAGGGAATGCGCACCAGGACAATAAAGAAAAATACCATCGCAACGGCAAGGACATGCGGTATCGAGAGAATGGCGCTGAGCCGGCTTCTGGACCAGGCGCGAAAGATAGTGACGCCAAGACCGTTGGCCAGGCCCCAAACGACGAAGCCCCAGGCACCACCATGCCAAAGGCCGTTTAGACCGAAAGTCGTCAGAAGGTTGCGATAGGTCTTGGGCTCAGATTGCCGGCTGCCGCCAAGCGGAAAATAGACATAGTCTCGAAGCCAGGTCGAAAGCGTGATGTGCCAGCGGCGCCAGAATTCACCGAGATTGGCCGAGAAATAGGGAAAATGGAAGTTCTTAGGAAGGTGAAAGCCTAGGAGCCCCGCAAGGGCGATGGCCATATCCGAATAGCCGGAAAAATCGCAGTAAAGCTGGATCGTATAAATCAGCGCCCCCAGCCAGAGCGTGTAGGTGGAATAGCTCTCCGCATCTGCGAAAATTGGGTCTGCGAACATCGCAAGATTGTCGGCAACACAAGCTTTCTTGAAAAAGCCGATCGCAAACAGCAGCAGACAAAAACGCATCCGGACATCGGAAAGAACGTGAATCCGGCCAAGCTGCGGGAGGAATTCGCTGGCGCGAACGATAGGGCCTGCAATCAGCTGCGGGAAAAAGGCGACATAGACGGCAAAATCCAGGAGCTGATCACAAGGCTCGATATGCTTTCTATATATATCAACCACATAGCTGGTGGTCTGAAAAAGATAAAAGCTGATACCGACCGGCAGAACGATATGCAGTGCGGTATAGGAAACTTCGACGCCGAGGACGTTTCCCAGGGCGAAGAGCGAGTCGGCGAAGAAATTGAAATACTTGAAGACGACCAGGACACCCATATTGGCCAAAACAGCCGTCGCCAAAATCCATTGTCGCGTCCGTGGCTTGTCGGTCCCGGAGAGAATGGCACCGAGATAATAATTCCCAAGCGTGCATCCCGCGATCAGCGCAAGAAACCGGTAGTCCCAGGCTGCATAGAAAGTATAGCTTGCCAGGAGCAGAAACAGCTTTCTCAAGAACAGGGCCGGCAGAAGCCAATAACAAAAGAAAACAATAGCGAAGAAAACTAGAAACTTGGCTTCAATAAAAAGCACGGCTAAGACCTATTTACATTCAAAAATGAGCAGAGATCCCGACCCAGCATTTCACTGACGGCAACGGCGCCGGATTTATTGGTGTGATAAAAGTCGAACCATTTGGCTCGGTCGAAGAACTGGGGATACTGATCAAGCCGATTGTAGTTCAAGATCGGCATGCCCGCGGCCGACGCATAATCCGCCAGAGCCTCGTTCTGGGTCCGACGGGCCACCATGGGCGGCAGGAACATCAGAATAGGAATGTCGAATTCGGCAAAATACGCCATCGCTCGCTGGTAGCGACGCCAGGCACGCTCGGCCGCAGCGCCCTCGAATTGCGCTCTGTCCGGGTTAGTGATCTTCAGATTTTCGAAATAGCCGGGATTGTTCAAAATGCCATGTCGGCGCCGCTTGAACTGATCGTGGGGCTCATCGTCGAGGGCCACAAATCCATGCCGGCTGAAATCCAAAATGGCCGCGCCATCGAAGACATCACCTGTCGCATTGTCGGCCCCGTGGCGCGGCCATCCGTCGAGGCCGCCGGTCAAGCGGCCGATCCCCAGCTGCCGGTAGAGAAAGGCCCCCGAAAGAAGTGCCGAATAGTAGGCCAGTTTGGGCGTACGTTTCGTCATCGGATAGTCCCAGAGATCGATCAGGCTAGCCGTGTACCCCTCCCAATCGGAGAAATGCTGAACGCGGCTGCTGGGCCAGTTCGCGAACCGTATTCCCGAAGCCGCCATCGGTGACAGCACGATGAGGTCATAGTCGCCGATCAAGTGATCCCGGATATGCCTGAGCTCGGTCAGGCGAAGCTTGGACGTGCCAAGATTATATGCCCTGACGTCACAGCCGCTCTTAGCCGTGACCTCTCCAAGAACAACCGGGTCGATCATGCGATAGATCGAACTCGTTCCTATGAAGAGCACATTATATTGATCATGTGTCTCCCGCAGGAACTCGACCTTCTTACCGAACAGACCGAGATTCGGTTCGTCGTCCTTGGACAACACAGCCTCGATCCCGGCAATAGATGCCAAAGCGACCAGGACGAAAGCTAGAATAGCCGGGATTCTTGATTTGCAAGCCACGAGGAGGTCATTGTTCCACCATCGGCATGGCTTGCCGCTCTTGACGTTTGGACTCATAGGCGTTTGCTGCAATGTTGATTTATCGAAAGGATCAATTGAGGACAAAAATGTCGAGGACCGATCCAATTACACAACGCCAATGCGAAATTCTCACAGCGTTGTCAATAATTTTAGATGGCTTTGGTCAATTTATCATTGACGGTTCACGAAGAATTATCTCCTTGGGGTGCTGATGATGAGGCGCATGTATCGTGACGCCAAGCCTGGATCATCTCGCCCGTTCAATAGCATGCCCGACCGCCACCCGAAGACAAGATAGCCATCCAGGCATCATACAAACACAACCAACAACATTTGCCGACTGACAACCGCTCACAGCCCAAGACACACGGGCTCAACTTGGTATAAGTTTGTTTATTGGAAAAAATGGGGAGGCGGACATGAAGAGGCATTTCCTGTTATCGCTGGCGATGACGGCCGCGGTTGCCGTCAGTGCGGCCCTGCCGCAAGCCGAAGCAGCCGACAATATTCGGATCGCCTTCATCGATCCCCTGACCGGCCCGTTCGCGACGACGGGTGAGTCCGGTCTTCGCTCCTTCGAATATGCCGTCGAGAAGATGGTCAATGAGAAAGGCGGTGTGCTTGGTGGTCGTCATTTCGAGATCGTGCCGCTGGACAATCAGATCAGTCCCAAAGAAAGCCTGATCCAGTTGAAACGAGCGATCAGCGATGGCATTCAGTTCATCGTTCAAGGAAACAGTTCCGGCGTCGCCAATGCGCTGACCGATGCCATCGCCAAACACAACAGGCGCAATCCCGACGAGCGTGTCCTGTTCCTCAACTACTCCGCTGTCGATCCGGCGCTCACCAACGACAAGTGCAATTTCTGGCATTTCCGCTTCGATGCGAATGCCGACATCAAGATGGATGCGCTCACCGACGTGATCGCGGACAACCAGGACGTCAAGAAGATCTATATCATCGGCCAGGATTATTCCTTCGGCAAAGCGGTGGCAGCGGCCGCGGAGAAATTTCTCGGAGAAAAACGTCCCGATATCGAGATCGTCGGCAATGAGCTGCACCCGATCGGCAAGGTCAAGGACTTCACCCCCTATGCCACCAAGATCAAGGCATCCGACGCCGATGCCGTGATTACCGGCAATTGGGGGGCTGATATGGTGGGCCTGGGCAAGGCGGTGATCGACGCCGGCGTGGATGCGCCGATCTACACTTACTATGCGGCGTGGGACGGCATCACCGCGACCTTCGGGGAAAAGGGTGAAGGCATCATACGGCTGGTCCACGAGGGCCGGCAAAACCCACCGGAGCCTCGTTTTCTGGAAATCTTCAAGGGCTTCAAGGAACAATACCCCGACAACGAGATCAACCAGCCCAGAATTTTCTCGACCATTGAAATTCTTGCCCGAGCAATCGAGAAAGCCGGTGACACCGACCCGGTCAGCGTCGCCTATGCGCTCGAGGGCATGGAACATGAGAGCCCCCTTGGCGGCAAGCTCTATATGCGTCCTGAGGATCACCAGATGATCCAGAACATTCATATCTCGGTGCACACGAAGGACGGCATCGAGGTGGACGCCGACAATTCCGGATACGGCCTGCTTGCCGAGCAAACCGTCGACATGGCCGGGATGGATAGCCCCACGACCTGCAAGATGAAGCGACCCGAGAGCTAGGCGGCATACCATCAAGAAAGACATGACGGCGCCAAAAATACGTCAACCATGCAGCGGCCCGCTGCATGGTTGAGCTGGTGACGTTTTCGTTGCTGAACGGGCTGGTTACGGGCCTGCTGCTGTTCATGCTGTCCAGCGGACTGACGCTGATCTTCAGCATGATGGGCGTGTTGAACTTCGCCCATGCCAGCTTCTACATGCTCGGCGCCTACTTCGCCTATACGATCTCCGGCTATCTGGGATTCTGGACCGGCCTGATCGTCGCCCCTGTCCTGGTGGGTTTGGTGGGCGCTTTGGTGGAACGCTACGGGCTTCGCTACGTTCACCGCTACGGCCATGTTCCCGAGCTGATTTTCACCTTTGGCCTGGCTTTCTTGATCGAAGAGATCGTGCAGTTCGTCTGGGGCAAGGCAACCAAGGACTATCACGAGCCCGAGATCCTGCAATTCCCGCTGTTCACTCTCTTCGGCCAGAACTTTCCCGCCTACAAGGCCTTCATGATCCTGATCGCGATCGGGATTTTCATCGGCCTTTTCACCGTGCTGACCCGGACCCGCATCGGCTTGATCATTCAGGCCGCGATCACCCATCCGAATACCGTTGCCAATCTCGGCCATAACGTCCCTTTGATCTTCATGGGCGTTTTCGGTGTGGGCTCCGGCTTGGCGGGCCTTGCAGGCGTTATTGCCGGTCCGGCACTCGGCACCTTTCCCGGCATGGCTTTCGTTCTGGGCTCAATCGTCTTCGTGGTGATCGTCGTCGGCGGGCTCGGCTCGCTCGGCGGCGCCCTGGTCGCCTCCCTCCTGATCGGCTGGCTCCAAACCTTCGCCATCGCCATCGACTTTTCCGTCAGCGATTTTCTCGAGCTCTTCGGCATCGCCTATGGTGCCGATCATATGCTCCGCGATCTCTGGACGCTCCGCCTGCCGCAAATCGCCCCGATCCTCCCCTACCTCCTCCTCGTGCTGATCCTGATCTTCCGCCCCACTGGCCTCATGGGCCGCCGCGAAACATGAGTGCCGCGGGCACTGCGGTTTGTCTTGATGTGCAGCCCTGGTATGGGCTGGCAAGAGGCACAGTATGAGAGCAGTGGAAACAACGGCGACTAGCCAATCCGGGTGGATCGCCTCGGCCCGCCGGCTTGGCGTCTGGGCATCGGCCGCTCTGCTTCTCCTCCTGCTGCCCGTCTTCTTCACGTCGCCCGTCGCCGTGACGATCATGAACCAGATGGGCATCTCAATCCTGTTTGCACTCAGCTACAATATGCTGCTGGGCCAAGGCGGGATGCTGTCCTTCGGCCATGCCGTCTATTTCGGCCTCGGCGGCTTTTTCGCCGTTCATGTCATGAACTTGGTCGACTATGACGGCTGGCCCATACCCCTCCCCCTGCTCCCGCTCTTCGGCGGTCTTTTCGGTCTCGCTTTCGCTGTGATCGTCGGCAGTTTTTCAACAAGGCGAGCCGGCACCGTGTTTGCCATGATCTCCCTTGGAATCGGCGAGTTGATCGCCGCATGCTCGATCATCTTCGTCGTGTTCTTCGGTGGCGAGGAAGGGATTTCGGGCGATCGAACCATGGGCCCCAAGGTCTTCGGTTACGAGTTCATCACCGAAATCGAGGTCTATTACCTCACTGCCGCTATCGTCTTTCTCAGTACGATCCTGATGTATCTCTTCTCCCGCACCCCGGCCGGACGCATGGCCAATGCCGTTCGCGACAATGAGGAACGCGCGGAATTTCTTGGCTACAGCCAGCGATATGTCCGCTTCATTTCCTTTTGCGCCTCGGGGTTTTTCGCAGGCATCGCCGGCGGACTGTTCGCCATCAACTATGAAATTCTGACTGAGGAGAACTTGAACCTGGTGACCTCCGGCTGGGTCCTGCTGATGGCCTATGTCGGCGGTGTCGGCTATTTCATCGGCCCGATCATCGGTGCCGTGCTCCTAACGCTTCTGCAGACCGTGCTGAGCAACCACACTGAGATCTGGCGCCTCTATCTGGGCATCCTTTTTCTGCTGACCGTGATGTACGCACCCGCCGGTCTAACCGGACTGGTGATGATGCACGGTCCGGCTTTCCGAACCGGCCGCCTCAAGAGCCTGATGTTGCCCTATGCCAAGGCTTTGTTGCCGCTTGCTGCATTTCTAACCGGAACGATCGCACTGTTGGAAATGGTTCACCAACTAAATGCTAGCGGGACCGCGATTGCGGTCTGGGTGGTTTTCGGTATCGAGATCGGCCTCGCGTCACCGGTGCCATGGATCGTCGTCGCCATGCTCACTATCATTGGCATCCTCGGCCTAATTCGCTGCGCCCCGGGGCTTCGTGATGCTTGGGACCGCGCCAACGCGCCGGAGATATGATGATGACATCGGCGCTACGACTTTCGAACATTACAAAAAGCTTCGGGCTGACCGAGATCATCCGCGGCGTCGATCTGGAGATCGCCACTGGCGAGCGCCATGCCATCATCGGCCCAAACGGTGCTGGAAAATCGACACTCTTTCATTTGATCAGCGGCAAGCATGCCGTGACCGACGGTCGGGTTTACCTGCAGGACCAGGATATCACAGGCTTGGCACCCTACGAGATCAACAGGCTAGGCCTTAGCCGGTCATTTCAAGTGACCAACATTTTCCCAAGGCTCTCTGTTTTCGAAAATGTACGCTGCGCGCTGTTTTGGACCAGCGGCTATCGCTACTCCTTTTGGCATCTCGTTGATCAGGAGACAGACCTCAACCGCCGAGCTGATTCCGTGCTTGCAGAAATCGGACTTGCCGGGCGACGCGACATACCAGCCGGCATCCTCACTTATGCCGAACAGCGGGCGCTGGAGATCGCGATCACGGTGGCGAGTGGCGCTGATGTCATCATGCTCGACGAGCCCACCGCCGGAATGTCCCACGCCGAGACTGCCGAAATGGTGGCCCTCATCCGGCAGGTGACCGATGGCAAGACGCTGGTCATGGTCGAGCATGACATGGGCGTGGTGTTCGATCTGGCCGATCGGATTTCCGTTCTGGTTTATGGTGAGATCATCGCCTCAGACACGCCGGAAAAAATCCGCGCCAACCCCGCTGTGCAGAGCGCCTATCTCGGCCAGGCGGTGGGTTGATCATGACCAGGACCCGGTCCTCCAATGCCATGCTCGATGTCATCGATCTCCACGCTTATTACGGCAAGAGCCACATCCTCCAAGGTGTGAGCTTTCATGTCGGCGAGGGCGAAATCGTAAGCCTGCTCGGGCGAAACGGCGTCGGCCGCTCGACCACCTGCAAGGCAGTGATGGGCGAAGTCACACCGGCAGGGTCAATCCTCTTCAAGTCGAAGGAGATCAACGGTCTCAAGCCCCACCAAATCGCCCATCGGGGCATAGGCTATGTACCGGAAAACAGAGATATCTTCCCGACCCTGACGGTCCGTCAGAACTTGACCCTCGGCATGAAGAACTCGAGCGCCGGGGAGCGCTGGCGGATCGAGGATATGTTCGAGCTATTCCCCAATCTGGAGGCACGCGCCGACGTACCGGGCGGTGCCCTTTCCGGTGGTGAGCAGCAGATGCTCACCATGTGCAGGACCCTGATGGGTGATCCCGATCTCATCATGGTCGACGAGCCCACCGAGGGCCTGGCGCCGCAGATGGTCACACGGGTTGCCGATCTCCTGGCCGAGATCGCATCCCGCGGGGTTTCGATCCTCCTAGTGGAGCAAAAGCTCACCATCGCACTGACCATCGCCAGCCGCGTCTATGTCATGGGCCACGGCCAGATGGTGTTCGAGGGCACACCCGAAACGCTCCGCGCGAATGATCGGATTCGCCAAGACTGGCTGGAAGTCTAGTCCCGACGGGACTTGGCTAACTTGAAGGCAAGCTTCGTTGGCCAATGTAAAAAAAATCAATCGCCGAACAGGGTTTTCGGGGCATCGCTGGCCATGCCGCCATCCAGCGGGATGATGGTGCCGGTGGTGTAGGCACCGCCACGGCCGCAAAGAAACAGGGTGGCGCCTGCGATGTCCTCAGCCATGCCGAGCCGGCCCATGGGAACCGTCTTGGCGACGGCATCGGCACGGCTTTGATCATCGAGCGCGAAGGCGGTCATGTTGCTGTGAAACGGGC
Organism: Geminicoccaceae bacterium; assembly: GCA_965204405.1. Lineage (GTDB taxonomy): Bacteria > Pseudomonadota > Alphaproteobacteria > Geminicoccales > Geminicoccaceae > JANQPX01. Next base: position 507,537 of record CBDBEN010000002.1, on the reverse strand, counting down.
CCGGAGCAAAGGCGTTGGCAGTGATGTGACGAGGAGAGAATTCGGACGCCAGGATGCGGGTCAGATGGTGGACGGCAGCCTTGGAAGCAGCATAGGAATACGCGCCGGCGCCGATCGGGCTGGTGCCCATGACCGAACCAAGATTGATGATCCGTGCCGGGTCTTCCGGCTTGGCCGCAGCCTCGAGCAAAGGCAGGAGATCGCGGGTGAGCGTAAAGAGGCCGGCGACATTGACGTTCATCACCTTTTCCCAGGCCATATGGGGGAATTTTTCCAGCTCCTTGCCCCAGCTCACGCCCGCATTGTTGACCAGGATATTCAACTTTTCAGTTCTCGAGCGCACCTCGCCTGCAAGGGCGGCAATCGCTTCTTCCGAGCCGACATCGCCGGCAAACCCCTCGGCATGGCCAGCCGCGTCCAGGGCGTTCAGTTCATCCGCCGCCTGGGCGCAGGCCTCTCCCTTTCTGGACGCGATCAGCACGCGGGCGCCGCCTTGAACCAAGGCGGTGGCGATCATACGGCCGATCCCGGTAGCGCCGCCTGTCACCAGCGCCGTTTTGCCGGTCACACCAAAGATCTCATCGAGATAAGCCATCACCAACCTTCCCTCTCCTCACCGACGTCCGGCGAACTACCTCGCATTGTTGACGATCAGCTTATACCTATGCGCAGCTATGCGGAACAGACAACGCTGGAAGCAATCGTCAAGGAACCCGAATGTCAGCGACAGACCCTGAACGCAATGGTGTCAGCCCGGAGGCATTGGGCACCATGCTCGGCACCGAGATTGGCCGATCCGACTGGATGACAATTGACCAAACTATGATCGATAGCTTCGCCGAGTTAACTGGCGATCGTCAGTTCATCCATGTCGACCCTGACCGTGCCCGTGCTGAAACGCCGTTCGGTGGAGCCGTGGCCCATGGCTTTCTCACGCTCTCTCTGCTTTCCAAAATGGCCGATGAAGCCCTTCCCTCGATGAAAGGCTCGATCATCGGCATCAATTACGGCTTCGACAAGGTCCGGTTTCTTTCGCCTGTGCCCGCGGGCAGCAGCATTCGCGGCCGGTTTCGTCTGATGGCGCTCGACGAGCGCAGACCTGGTGAGGTGACGTCGACCTACGAGGTTCACGTCGAGATCGACGGGCAGGAGAAACCCGCAATAGCCGCTGAATGGCTGATCCGGGATTATATCAAACCACCTGGGGCTTGACCCACCGACCGCGTCCGCCCAACTTCCCGGCAGCGTACCGGAAAAGCTGGATGATGATGAGCGGGCCGGAACCGCAAAAACGAAAAGGAACCGTGATGGCGCATGCGGCGGCGGCTTTGAATGTCGAGGTGGTCGAGACCTACCTATCCAAACACCTCCCGAGCTTTACCGGTCCGATCTCCTACCAGAAAACGCCGATCGGTCAGTCCAATCCAACCTTCATTTTGACCACGCCGGGCGGTGACTATGTGCTGCGGAGAAAACCTCCGGGCGAACTCTTGAAATCCGCCCATGCCATCGATCGTGAATATCGGGCCATGACGGCGCTTCGGGATAGTGCCGTGCCGGTGCCGAAGACCTACCATCTTTGCGAGGACGAGGCGATTATCGGGTCCGCCTTTTTCCTGATGGAGCGAGTCCCAGGCCGGAATTTCCTGGACCCGCGTCTGCCGGACATGAACGCGCGCGCGCGAGGCATGCTTTATGACGACATGAACCGCGTCCTCGCAGCACTGCACGCGATCGATGTCGACGCCGTCGGCCTCGCCGACTTCGGCAGGCCCGGGAATTATTTCGAGCGTCAGATCAGCCGCTGGACCAAGCAATATCGCTTAAGCGAAACCGAGCCGATCAAGGCGATGGACCGGTTGATCGAGTGGCTTGAGGCCAACATTCCCGAGGATGACGGCAGGACCGGCCTGGTCCATGGTGACTACCGCATCGATAATCTCCTGATCCATCCCGATTTACCCAAAGTCATCGCGGTGTTGGATTGGGAGCTATCCACCCTTGGCCACCCGCTTGCCGATCTCGGCTATCAGTGCATGCAATGGCGCATGCCGGTCGGCGAAGATGGCCGGGGCCTGGAGAACGTCGATCGTGCCGCCCTCGGCATTCCGAGCGAGCAGGCTTACGTCGAGCGCTACGCCGAACGCAGGGGCTGGAGCGAGCTGCCGGACATGACGTTCTGCATGGCGTTCAGCTTTTTCCGCATGGCGGCTATTGTCCAGGGCGTGATGAAGCGCGGCATCGACGGTAATGCCTCCAACCCCGAAAAAGCCGCGCGCATGGGCCGCTTCGTACCGGTCTATGCCAAACGCGCCATCGCTCTCCTGGATGAGGCCGGCTAATGCGCTTTCAGGGCAAAAGCGTGCTCATTACCGGCGCTGCCAGCGGGTTCGGACGTCTGGCGGCCGAGCGTTTTGCCGCTGAAGGGGCCAACCTTGTCCTGGGCGATCTCAACGAAGAGGGGCTCGACGACACAGCCATGATCCCACTGGCGAGTGGTGTCGAGGTCGTGACAATGCGCTGCGATGTTGCCGATGAATCCGATGCCAAGGCGCTCGTCGACGCCGCGGTCGGCCAATTTGGTGGGTTGGATATCGCGATCAACAATGCCGGCGTCGGCCACCGCCTCGCCCGCCTGCCGGAGCTTGGTTTCGATGAGTATGAGCAGATCATGCGCATCAATGCCGGCGGGGTGTTTCTCGGCATGAAGCATCAATTGCCGGTGATGAGTGCCGCCGGAAGAGGGGCGATCTTGAATGTCGCGTCTGCGGCAGGCCTTGTGGGGGCCGGCATGCTCTCGGCCTACGCCGCCTCAAAACATGCGGTGGTCGGCCTTACCCGCTCGGCCGCCGATGAATATGCACGCTTCGGCATCCGTGTGAACGCGCTCTGTCCGGCCTTTGCCAACACCCCGCTCTTCAATGAGATGGCGGATGACATCGCTTCGGATCGCGACGAAGCCTATAAGCGTATCACCACACGCATACCCATGCGCCGGGTCGCCTCGCCTAACGAAATCGTGCCGACGATGCTCTGGCTTTGCGCTGATGACAACAGCTTCATGACCGGCCAGGCCGTCGCTATCGATGGCGGCCTAACCGCAATCTAGGTGGCGTGGCCATCGCATTGACTTCTGCACGGCGAACATTGCTGGGCTTTATCGAGCATCCCAGACCACGGGAAGATTGAACAGGCCGCGGAACGCCCAGCCGCCGATTTCGATGTCGGCTCCATCGGCGAGCCTTAACCCCTTTAGCCGGCCGAACAGAGCGGGCAATGCCACCTTGGCAACCAGGGCTTTCGACACCCAGGCTCCGGCGCAAAAATGCGGCCCCGCACCAAAGGCAATGCTCTTGGACGTATCGCGCGTTACATCGAAGGCATCAGGATCGTCAAAATATTTTTCGTCCCGATTAGCCGAGCTGAACATCAAGAAGATCTTCTCCTCGGGCTCGAGATCGATGCCGTTCAGCCGGTGCGGCTTGGCGATTCGTCGTGGGGACATCCCGATCGGCGAAAGCCAGCGGGTATATTCATCAAACACGGCGCTCCAAGGGACAGCCCCGTCCAGAACTTTCGTCCGCTGTTCCGGATGGACGAGCAGGGCCCAGATGGCGCCGGCGATGGCATCGCGGGGCTCGTTCTGTCCACCACTGATCGCAAGCTTGATGTTCGCGCGGATGTTGTCCATCGGCATGCCGGCCCGATGCATGACACCGAGCAGGCTGTTATTCGGCTCGTTTTCGAGACCGGGCAGCATATCGTCAATCGCCCGATCAATGCTCGCGGTCGCCTCGTGACATCGCGCTTCGACATCCGGATTGCCGCCATAGTTGGCTATACCGTCGATCATCGCCTGGGACCAGGCATCCATATCCTGAAAGCGCATATTGTTGAGGCCTGTGACGGCTTTAAGAGCCTCTGCCGACAGCGGCATCGCATAGTCCTTGACGAGATCGGCGGCACCTCGCGGTGCCAGCTCGTCGAGCAGCCGGTCGGCCTCGGCTTGAAAACCGGCCTGCCAATAGGCACCGACGGCTTTCGGAGAAAGCGCTGGAAAAATCGCCCGCCGCTCGCTCAGATGCTCCTCGCCATCCTTGCGCATCAGATTGTGCCCCATCAACTTATTCATCAAGCCGCCGGGCTGGTGCGAGCTGAAGATGTCGATCTGCCGTTCGGAGGTGACGATATCGTCATGACGGGTCAGCAGCGTGCTTCCCAGCTCAGGCACATGGGTGATCGGTGCATGCTTACGCATCTCGGCGAAGGTAGGATAGGGATCCCGCCAGAAGGCATCCATGTCGATATTGAAGCGCGGCGCCGATCTCATACTACCTTACCGACAGATCTTGGATCATCATGCCCCGCTCCAGATCAGGCGCGGTCATGGGCCTTCAAAAATGCTTCTCCCTTGGCCGTGATCTTGACCATGGCTTGATCTGCCTCGCTGCGAAAGCGCGTAACCAAGCCATGGTCCGCGGCATCCTCCCAGACCTGTAATCTCGGACAGGAAGTTCGCCAGGCGTCCATGACTTCATGATAGGATTTCGGCTGTTTTCCGATCCATTCGACCAGATCGAGGACAAGCGGCTTGCTGTCGAATTCCATGGGACCTCCGCTAATGTCATCAGACGGCTCGAGCGCGTTGAGCTTACTGTTATCCTCCCCTATCGTCTCATAGATGCTGGCATTCTCAAAGCGCGGCTTCACGAAATTCAGGGGATCTCTATGAACGATCGGGTCTGCGAGACCATCGGCTTCATTGGCCTTGGTGTGATGGGCGAGCCCATGTGCCGCAACCTCGCGGCCAAGGGATCATGGTCAATCCAGGCTTTCGATCTCAACGCCGAACCGCTTGGTCGGCTGGAGCAAGCCGGTGTGAGCGCTTCACAATCTGCGGTCGACCTCGCCGAAACATCCGACATGATCATCACCTGCCTGCCGGGCGGCACCGAGGTCAGGGAACTTGTGCTTGGGTCCGGTGCTCTGTTGGATCATTTGTCAGCTGGCCAGACCCTGATCGACATGTCGACCTCCGAGCCTGCCTTGATGCGCGAGATCGGCAGCCTGGCCGCGGGACGCGGTGTCGATGTAGCCGACGCGCCGGTCGCACGCACCCGCCAGGCAGCCACAGACGGCACGCTTGCGATCATGGTCGGCGCTGCCCTCGCCCTGTTCGACGAGATCAAACCGATCCTGTCGACCATGGGGAGCGACATCGTCCATTGCGGCGGCATCGGCGCGGGTCAGGTCGTAAAAATCATGAACAACATGGTGCTGTTCCAAAACGTCTTGGCACTGTCGGAGGCCATTGCCATTGCCGAGCGCTCAGGCGTGGACGGGTCCATCCTTCTCGAAACCCTGTCCAAAAGCTCGGGCGACAGCTTTGCTCTTCGCAACCACGCCACAAAAAGCATTCTCCCTGAGCACTACCCGGAAAAAGCCTTCTCGGTCACGTACGCCTTGAAGGATTTATCCTATGCCCTGTCGATGGCGGAGGAGAGCGGCGTGGATGCCGGTGGTGCCGCCAATGTCCGGAACATCTTCGAAAAATCGATCCAGGCTGGTGATGGCGATCGCTATTTCCCGGTGATCCGACGCCGCCTCACCAAACCGCAATAACCAGGATCGCAAACAAGTTCGGCTCTGCATAGCCCTATGCCACCTACCGATATCCTGTGTCGGAACTCTGCGGATCAACGGGACGGTGTGGACAGGAATTCCTGCAGCATCTCCAGGAAGACAGCCGGCTGTTCGGCATGCAGCCAATGGCCGGCATCAGCAATATGGTGGGTTTTCGCACTGGGAAAGAGCCGCGCGACCTCGCCCTGATGGCTGGGCAGGACATAGTCGGAGTTCTTGCCGGCCAGGAACATCGTTTGTCGTTCGAACGGATCTTTACCGGTGGAAGGAAATGCCATCAGCGCTGGCATCGCCTTCGCAAGACCATCGAGATTGGCACGCCAGGAAAAACCTCGATCTTCCCGAACGAGATTTTGCAGCAAAAAGGCACGAATGCCAGCCTCCGGCACGGCTGCCGACAATAGGGCATCGATGTCTTTGCGATTGACGTACTGTTCAACATCGATGGCGCGCATCGCTTCGACATAGCTGGCGGAGCTATGCTCATAGGCCACAGGTGCTATATCGACGACGACAAGCCTTTCGATCAGTGACGGACGGTCCAGCGCCAAACGCATCGACGTCTTGCCCCCCATGCTATGGCCGATCAGGTTCACCGGTCCGAGGTTGCTCTCATCGATGAAATGCGCAACATCGGCAGCCATCGCGTCGTAGGTCATCTCGTCAGACCAGGGCGAACCTCCGTGGTTTCTGAGATCAAGGGTGAAGACCTGATATGTCTCGCCGAGCTGCTTGGCGATCGTGGACCAATTTCGGCCGGAGCCGAGAAGGCCGTGGAGAATCACGATAGGCCTGCCTGCATCGCCATAGGCTTGTGAGGAGAGAACAAGCGGCCTCACGCTCATCACAGGACTATTCGGTTGGCGGAACGGGATACAAAGGCAGTCATCTGATTCTCTGCACAAGACGTATATGACATAGATTTGGCTAACGATTTCATCATTTGATGGTTCGATAAAGGCAAGAGCCGGTGTACGATGATGTCAACTTAGCTGCTGTGAGATTAAGAGAACATCCTATATCAAGAAATGGAAAAGGGAGGCCATCGATCATGAAGCTTTCTGTTGCAGCCACGGCAGGCATGGCGCTTATCACAGGGCTGACAAGCGGTGCCCATGCCCAAGACCAACTCAAATTTGAAATCGGTGCCGATTCCAGGTTCCACTGGGATGATCTCAAAGCCTTCGAGGCGATGGATCTATCAGGACAGACCATCTCGGTTTTCGGTCCCTGGCTCGGCGTCGACAAGGACAATGTCGATGCGCTGTTCGACTATTTCGAACACGCTACCGGCGCAACGGTCGACTATGCAGGATCCGACAGCTTTGAACAGCAGATCGTGATCGATGTGGAAGCGGGATCGCCGCCAAATATTGCAGTGTTTCCCCAGCCGGGCCTGGCCGCCGACATCGCGACAAAAGGCGGGTTGGTGCCCCTAGGTGACGAGACGGCTGATTGGGTCCGTGACAATTATGCCGCCGGCCAGTCCTGGGTCGATTTGGGGACGTACAACGATCCGGACGGCAACCCGCGTTATTACGGTTTTTTCTACAAGGTCGACGTCAAATCGCTGGTCTGGTACTCGCCGGATAATTTCGAGGATGCCGGCTACGACGTGCCGGAGACCATGGAAGATCTGATCGCTCTTTCCGATCAGATCGTTGACGACGGCGGCGTGCCCTGGTGCATCGGACTAGGCTCCGGCGATGCCACGGGCTGGCCTGCCACGGACTGGGTCGAAGATCTCCTCCTGCGTACCCAAACGCCGGATGTCTATGACGGTTGGGTCACCAACGAGATCGCCTTCAACGACCCGCGAATCGTCGAAGCGATCGATAGCTTCGGCCAGTTCGCGCGCAACGATGCCTATGTCGACGGCGGCACGGCCTCTGTCGGCGCGATCGACTTCAGGGACAGTCCCAAGGGCCTCTTCGCAGTGCCGCCGAAATGCTACATGCACCGCCAGGCTTCGTTCATCCCCTCCTTCTTCCCGGAGGGATCCGAAGCAGGTACCGATTTTGATTTTTTCTACTTTCCGGCCTATGGCGAAAAGGATCTCGGCAAGCCGGTTCTGGGCGCCGGTACACTTTGGGCGATCACCCAGGATTCGGATGCGACCCGCGCGGTGATCGACTATCTCAAAACGCCGCTTGCCAACGAGATCTGGATGGCGCAGTCGGGTTTTCTTACGCCCCACAAGGGCGTCAATACCGACGCTTATGCGGATGAGACGCTCAAGAAGATGGGGCAGATCCTTCTTGATGCGACCACCTTCCGCTTTGACGGGTCGGACCTGATGCCGGGTGCTGTCGGTGCCGGATCGTTCTGGACCGGCATGGTCGATTACGCTTCCGGAACGTCGGCCGAAGAGGCGGCAGGCGCAATCCAGGAAAGCTGGGACTCGATCAAATAACGGGATGAGATCGACCGGCGGACCGTCACGAATCGAAGTGCGGCGCTAGTCCTGCCGGCCGGCAAGTCGAGGATCGAACCATGATCCAGCAAGTCGTCGGCGCACTCGCCGCCGTCATCATTAGCATCGTTCTTTGCTATGCCTATTTTGCCGGTAGCAACTGGCTCCTCGATCGGGCCATTGGGACGGATGGCCAGCCGGCCTCGCGGCGCGCGGAGCAGGTGGCGAACCGCATCCGCCCCTGGCTGTTCGTCGGACCGGCGTTGCTGCTGCTCGGCGTCTATCTGATCTATCCGGTCTACGAAACTATCCGCCTCAGCTTCTTCGACCGCGGCGGCAAGGAGTTTCTCGGCCTTGCCAACTACGCCTGGGCGTTCGGTGACGGCGAGTTTATGCAATCGATCCGGAACAATCTGCTCTGGCTGATCATCGTGCCCAGCTTCTCGACCCTATTCGGGCTGATCATCGCCGTGCTGGCGGACCGGGTCTGGTGGGGCACGATTGCCAAGACCCTGATCTTCATGCCGATGGCGATCTCCTTTGTCGGCGCATCGGTGATCTGGAAATTCGTCTATGACTATCGGGGACCGGACGGGCCGCATATCGGCATTCTGAACGCGATCGTGACCGGCCTCGGCGGCGATCCACAAGCTTGGATCACCCTTCCCTTCTGGAATAACTTCTTTCTCATGGCGATCCTCATCTGGATCCAGACAGGTTTTGCCATGGTCATTCTCTCCGCAGCGCTCAGAGGTATACCCGAAGAAACTCTCGAAGCTGCGAGAATCGACGGCGCGGGTGAATTCAGGATTTTCTTTCGCATCATGATCCCGCAGATCACCACCACCATCATGGTCGTCTGGACTACCATCACCATCATCGTCTTGAAGGTGTTCGACATCGTGCTCGCCATGACCAACGGCCAATGGGACACCGAGGTTCTGGCCAACCTCATGTTCGACTGGATGTTCAGAGGTGGCGGCGATTTCGGGCGCGGCTCTACCGTCGCGATCTTTATCATGCTGGCGGTGGTTCCGATCATGATCTGGAACATCAAGCGCTTCCGCGACGAGGAGCTGAAGTGATGGGCAAGAATTTCTCGCTGTTCGGCCTGACGCCCGCGCGCCTGCTGGTTCATCTCTCCGTGCTGTTCCTGGTTGTCGTGTGGACATTGCCGACGCTCGGCCTGTTCGTCTCCTCCTTTCGCGACAAGGACCAGCTCGCCGTGTCCGGCTGGTGGACTGCTCTCGGCACCACCGAACGCAATGAGGCAGGTCGGACGGCGGCCGCGGATGCTCAAACTGAGCAGAACGGTGTCTATGTTATCGAGGGATCGTTGGGTGAGGGCCTCGACATTTCGCGTTTCGGCACCAGCATTCGCGAGCCTGCTGCCTTCAAAGCCGGCGACACCGTTCCCCTGATCGAAAACACCGACTTCACCCTTAGCGCTGATGGACGTTATCGCTGGACCTCGCCAACGCTGTTCGAGCATGAGCGGGGAAAGCGGGTGTTCTATGTGACGGCGACACCGCCTACCTTTACCCTTGCCAATTATGTCGAGGTGCTGACCTCCGAGGGGGTTGGTCAGTCCTTCATCAATTCACTGACGGTGACGCTGCCGGCTACGGCCATCCCGATCCTGATCGCAGCCTTCGCTGCCTATGCCTTCGCCTGGATGGAATTCCCTGCCCGGCACCTCCTGTTCGCCGTCGTGGTCGGCCTACTGGTGGTGCCGCTTCAGATGTCGCTGATCCCGCTGCTGCGCATGTATAATGGCATCGGCGCGATGTTCGATGTCAGCGCCAAAGGCTATCTCGGCATCTGGCTTGCCCATACCGCCTTCGGCCTGCCGCTCGCCATCTATCTGCTCAGGAACTATATCGGCGGGCTACCGAAGGAGATCTTCGAGAGCGCCAGGATCGACGGCGCCAATCACTATCAGATCTTCACCAAGATGGTGCTCCCGCTCTCCTTTCCTGCGCTGGCCTCCTTTGCAATTTTCCAGTTTCTCTGGGTCTGGAACGACCTCCTGGTGGCCATGGTCTTTCTCGGGAAATCGGATGGTCAGATCGTCATGACCTCGCGCCTTCGCGAACTTTTGGGGTCGCGCGGCGACAATTGGGAAATCCTGACGGCAAGCGCTTTCGTCTCGATCATCGTGCCGCTCCTTGTTTTCTTCTCGCTTCAACGCTACTTCGTCCGCGGGCTGCTTGCCGGCTCGGTCAAGGGAGGCTGAAGGCATGCCAGACTGCAGAGGGAATGAATGGTGGCGGGGAGCGGTGATCTATCAGGTCTATCCGCGCAGCTTTCAGGACACCACCGGCAACGGCATCGGCGATCTGCCGGGAATCACCAAGCGTCTTGACCATATCGCCTCGCTCCATGTCGACGCCGTCTGGATTTCGCCATTTTTCAAATCACCCATGGCCGATTACGGCTATGACGTCGAAGACTACCGCGCCGTCGATCCCATGTTCGGGTCGGATGCCGACTTCGATGGCTTGCTGGAGAAAGCCCATCGGCTTGGGCTGAAATTGCTCGTTGACCTGGTTCCTTGTCATACCTCCGACCGGCACGCCTGGTTCAAGGAAGCCCGCCAGTCCCGCGACAACGTAAAGGCGGACTGGTATGTGTTCGCGGATGCCAAGGACGACGGCACGCCGCCCAACAACTGGCTCTCGATCTTCGGCGGGGTTGCCTGGACCTGGGAGCCGAGACGGGGGCAGTACTACCTCCATAACTTCCTGGCATCACAGCCGCAGCTCAATTGGCATAATCCAGCAGTGCGCGACGCGATGCTCGGCGAGGCCGAGTTCTGGCTGAAACGTGGTGTCGACGGCTTTCGGGTCGATGCCATCGACTTCGCCCTGCATGATCAGGATCTCCGGGACAACCCGACCCGGCCAAGGACGCTCGGCATCAGCAGCGGCATGGCGGAAGAATCCCCATATGCCCGTCAGATCCACCGGTACCAAAAGGCGCATCCCGACCTTCCGGCCAAAGTCCTGAAGCCACTCGGCCAATTGGCCGCCCGCTACGACAGCGCTTTCCTCCTCGGCGAGATCAGCGGCGACGACACGGCAGAGCGCCTAGCGGCCTATACCGGTAGCGGCGGCCTCGATGCTGCCTACACCTTCGACCTGCTCACAGCCGACCGGACGCCGGCTGGGTTTCGCAATGTCGTCGAACCCGTCGAGCAGCATATCGGCGGCGGCTGGCCCTGCTACTCTCTAGGCAATCACGACGTGGCCCGGCCGTCGTCCGACACGGACATCGCTAACCTGCAGCCGTTGCTGACGGCGATCCTTTGCTGTCTTCGCGGCACGGTCTGCCTCTATCAGGGTGAGGAACTCGGCCTCACCGAAGCCGACATCCCCTTCGAAGACCTCCAGGATCCCTTCGGTCTCGCCTTCTACCCCGCCTTCAAAGGCCGGGACGGCTGCCGCACGCCCATGCCATGGGTGGGGCGCGGTCAGCAGGCCGCAGGATTTACCGACGGCAAACCATGGCTGCCGATCCCCGAAGAACACCGCCCGCGTGCGGCCGATCTTCAAAAGGCCGATACGACTTCCGTCCTCAACCGAACCATGACGTTCCTGGCCTGGCGCAAGACACAGCCCGCCTTGCTCCGCGGTGACATCAAGTTTCCAATAGCGCCTGATCCCATCTTGGCGATTGAGCGGATCCTGGATGACCAGCACCTCCTATGCCTCTTCAACCTGAGCCAAGACCGTCAAATCTTCGATTGCCCCTACCCCGTCGATCCGTTAGACGGACACGGTTTTCAATCCCACCTCACCTCCACCCAGATCACCCTCCCCCCACACGCTGCTTTTTTCGGGGGCCGACGCGGCCAGCGTTGACTTGGGGCTTGATCGGCGGAATACGACGGATTGGCTGGGCTTTGGGTTCGTTTGGTTTTTCTCACACGCAAGTATATTTCGACACCAATATACTTTTCACATTCTATCACATAATGAGAAAAAAATTGAAAATAGAAAAATACACCTATAGATAGATTATCGAGGCAGAAATGAGTATCTTTTAGGAAAAATTTCTATGCCTCGATAAGGTTGCGTATGCTCTTCTTTGTTGATGAGGATGATTCATGACCGCAACAAGTGAACAGATCGATGTTTTGTTGTCCTACGCTTGGAATGATTGGAAGGTTACGTCAACAGAGATGCGACGCGTTCTAGCGCTGCTCCGAGCCGATCCTAACATTGACGCGACCATCACTGATTTACAGTCACGTGCAGCGGGTATGCACCGTATGCTGGAGCGTGTCACTGATCCTGCACTGCTGCGTGAGTTGGTCGCTGTGTTAGCTACCAGAGCATCTTCGACAACGAGTCTAGTGCGGAAAGCCATTCAAAGGGCACGGTACTTCAACAGTGGATTTCAAAATCTTGTTCAATGGTCTGGGTTTCCTGGAACAGATTTCTTCGACTTATGTGCGGCTCTTAATGCCGCAGGTCAGATTCACCGGTTCATGACGCGAACCGGCACTGCTACCAGACCTGCGCCTTCATCATCAAATCCTGCATCACCATTCTCTGGCGTCGGAGCAACGGGAACCAATCCAGCTAGTTTGTCAGTTAGCCTCATTGATAAAGCACTTCTTATCACTGGGCATGATGCTACCCGGGCACGTTATTCAAATCCTATCCCCGGAGATCTGGGTAGTTACATAAAATCACTGTCACCAAATGAGCGGATTGCTCAAGCACAGATACTAATTCGCCAACCAATAAGCACCTTGTTTCCGCATGCCTATTCAGGGCCACTACCACTACGCTCACAAGTTATTTCTTGTGCCGGGCGCCTGCATGATCTTGAGCCTCAACTCGTTGCGGCATTCATTCTAGCCGAGCAGCGCGATCAGTCTCTAAATGAAGATGCAGCTGATGTCTCGGCGGCACTAAGTGTCAAACAACACAACTCCTCTATCGGCTTAGGGCAAATTGTCGTAACAACAGCACAAAAAAATGACCTATTTGCCGATTTATTGCCTAAAGCCTTTCGAGATAAACTGAATCGCGAACAGATCATACGATTGCTGGCTTCGGATGAGTTCAATATTTTTGCAACGGCTCGATACATAAGATTGGTTGCTAATCGAGCCAGTGGAATGCGGATCTCAGACCTGCCACAAACACAAAGAGTGTTTCCCTCAATCAACCTTGCAACATACCGACAACACTCGCATCAATGGTCGCTGGACAACATCAAGGCACTGGCTTCGGAATATACATCGACCGCCTGGGACGATCACATTACGACAGGCTGGGCTTGGTTTGTCGAACAAGGATACATTACTATTAAGAATAGTAGTCTGTCGTTTCCATGAGATTTCATGTCATCATCTTATCGCTTTTATTACTCGCCGCCGCATGCAAGGAAGATAAAGTCATGACCTTTGAGGAAGACCTGACCCATCGGAATGGCTTGATGACAACATTGCCTGTTGGCTTTACGCATGTGCTCAATCGGGAAGGTTTTGTACTGACGGAAGCGGGAAATTTGCGCTCACCCCGCGTAATTTCTGTGGCACTCGCCAACAAAGACCCAAAACTCAGCGGCGCTGAAATGCGAGAACTGGACAGCGGTCAGGTATATTTCACGGTAGAGGAGCTAAGCTCCGGCTCTGGTGGAACCGAGTACAGACTTGATCTTGTTCAACCAGTGGGAACACATTTCGTTGTTCTGACTGCTATTGAACAAAGGGAGATTGGCCGTCCAGACTTCGCAGTAGCCTGGGAAGTGTTGAATCGGACTAGGGTCAATTAAACTTGCGCGCTTGAATCATTCATTCACATTCATAGGACAATCAAACTCGAAATATGGCTATACAAACCAACCTGAGAAACACCTTGGTCGGACTACAAGCCCCCATCCCCATCCTTCGCAGCTTCGACGAGAAGGCGACACGCGGATTTTATCTCGACTTTCTCGGCTTCGAGGTCACGTTCGAGCATCGGTTCGAGCCGGATACGCCGCTTTATCTCGGCGTCAGGCGCGATGCGTGTCACCTGCATCTTTCCGAGCATTTCGGGGATGCGGCGCCCGGCGCGTCGATGCGGATCGAGATGGATGACGTCCGGGCTTATTGCCAGGCACTGAACGAGAAACGCTATCGCCATGCCCGCCCCGGCGTTCAGCGGCAGCCCTGGGGGTATGACGACATGACGATCGACGATCCCTCGGGCAACAGGCTGATCTTCTGCACGCCGACGGATTGAAGGGCTTTACCGGCCATCATACGGCTGCGGCACGATCAGCGAGGCTGGACGTAAGGGGTGTTGGGGCGATAAAGAAGGCGCTCGAACTACAGCCCTGCGTCAAGAAAAGGTCCGTCATGATGACAACGCCTCGATCGATTTCCCTCGCAGCTTTGATTGTCCTTACGCCTGCGGGCGCGTTGCTGGCCCAGGATCAGGGTGCTGTGCCGAGCGTGATCGTGGCGGCGATCGAGAGCCGGGACATCACGCCGAGCTTCAGCTTTGTCGGCCGAGTCGAGGCGGTGGATCGGGTGGACCTTCGCGCCCGGGTGCAGGGCTATGTCGAGGAGCGGCATTTTCGCGAGGGCAGCGAGGTCAAGGCGGGTGATCTTCTGTTCACCCTGGAAAAAGCCCCTTACCAGGTGGTGGTTGACCAGCGAAAGGCGGACCTTGCGGGGGCCGAAGCGACGCTGAAGGAAGCCAAGGCGGAGCTTGCCCGAAAGCAGGATCTGGTGAGAAAAGGCGTGCTCTCTGCTGCCGAGCTCGATACGGCGTCGGCCAATGAAGCAACGGCCAATGCGAGCGTTCTGCAGGCAGAGGCTGCCCTTCGCCGCGCCGAGCTTGATCTCAGCTATACCGAGATCATCAGCCCGCTGGACGGCCGAATCGGTCAGGCACGCTACAGCATCGGCAATCTGGTGGACGCGAACAGCGACGCGCTTGCGACCGTGACCAGCATCGATCCCGTCTACGTCACCATCGCCATCAGCGAGAAAGGGTTGATCGATGCGAGGCGGGAGGGCATCGACATCGAGAACCCGCCGGTGGCACCGCATCTGACATTGTCCGACGGCAGCCGGTACGACCATGACGGCCGGTTCGACTTTCTCGATACGGAAGTCAACCAGAGCACCGACACCGTTCTCGCACGGGCGGTCTTCCCAAATCCCGAGCAAATCCTGCTGCCTGGTCAATTTGTCAGCGTCGTGGTCCGCCGCAAAGAAAACGTCACCGCCGTGGTCGTACCGCAGATTGCCGTGCAGGAAGACCAGCAGGGCTATTTCGCACTGGTGGTCAATCAAGCCGATCAGGTCGAAGTCCGACGCATCGTCATTGGCGATCAGGTGGATGGAACATGGGCGGTCGAGGACGGTCTTGTGGAGGGCGAGCGGGTGATCGTGCAGGGTTTGCAAAAGGTCCGCCCCGAGATGACCGTCAACCCGGTCACCGAGGGGAGCTAGACCATGCTTTCCGGCTTTTTCATCGACCGGCCGAAATTCGCGCTGGTGATTTCGATCGTGTTCCTGCTCGCCGGCGGGATTTCGATCAACCTCATCCCAGTCGCGGAGTTTCCGGACATTACCCCGCCCCAGGTTCAGGTGACGACCGTCTATCCGGGGGCCAGCGCCGAGGTGGTGGAGCAGTCGGTGGCGGCGCCGATCGAGGCGCAGGTGAACGGCGTGGACGGCATGCTCTACATGTCCTCCACCAGTTCCAACAGCGGGAGCTACCAGCTCACCGTGACGTTTGAAGTGGGGACGGATCCCGACATTGCGGCGGTGAATGTGCAGAACCGCGTGACGATCGCCACGGCCCAGCTTCCCCAGGAGGTGCGTAACCAGGGCGTGACCACCCAAAAGCAGTCCGCCAACATGCTGCTGGTGATCAATCTGGGCTCGCCCGAAGCCACTCATGATGCGCTGTTTCTCAGCAACTACGCCTCCATCTACATGCAGGACCGGCTTTCCCGAATCAACGGCGTCGGCAGCGTTGCGCAGTTCGGGGCGCTTGATTACGGCATGCGTATCTGGATGGATCCGGAGCGGCTGACCTCGCTCGGCCTGACAACGGCGGACGTTGCGAACGCGATCGAGAGCCAGAACATACAGGCCTCGGCGGGACAGCTCGGCGCACCGCCGTTCGAAGGCACACCACCCTTTCAATATACGCTCCAGGCCAAGGGACGCCTGGTGAGCGTCGAAGAGTTCGAAAATATCATTATCAGAGCGGAGGCGGACGGGTCCTTTGTCCGTCTGCGCGATATCGCCCGAGTCGAGCTTGGCTCCGAGACCTACAGCGCGATCTCGAAGCTCAACAATCAACCGGGTGCTTCGATCGCGGTCTATCAATCGCCCGGGGCCAACGCGCTCGACGTCGCCGATCAGATCTACGCCGAGCTGGACGAGATGGCGAAGAGCTTCCCGCCGGATATGACCCACGGCATTCTCTATGACACCACCTTGGCAGTGCGGGCTTCGGTGCAAGAAGTCATCCAGACGCTGATGATTACCTTCGTTCTGGTGGTCCTGGTCACGTTCCTGTTCCTTGGCGACTGGCGCTCGACCCTCATCCCGACACTGGCGATTCCGGTCTCGCTGATCGGCGCTTTTGCGATCCTCTACGTGGCGGGCTTCTCCGCCAATATGGTGACCCTGTTCGCGGTGATCCTGGCGATCGGCATCGTGGTGGACGACAGCATCGTGGTGGTGGAGAACGTTCAGCGGGTGATGGCGGAGACAGGCACCACGGCCAGGGAGGCGACCCGCAAGGCAATGGGCGAGGTTACAGGGCCGGTGATCGCCACCACGCTGGTGCTGCTTGCTGTGTTCGTTCCGGTTACCTTCATGCCGGGCATCACCGGCGAACTCTACAAGCAATTCGCGCTGACCATCTGCGTTGCGGTGGTGATCTCCTCGATCAACGCGCTGACCCTTGCCCCTGCCCTTTGCTCGCTACTGCTGAAGCCCGGATCTGACGAAGCGAAAGGCCCGCTGCGGGCTTTTGCCTGGCTGGTTAATCGGGCCAGGGACGGCTATGTCTGGGTGGTGGGCAAGTTGATCCGGCTGATGCCGCTTGCCCTTCTCATCCTGATCGCCTTTGCCGGCGGTACCTACTATCTGTTCCAGAAAACCCCGAGCGGCTTCATTCCCTTCGAGGACAAGGGCGTGTTTTTCGTCAACATCCAGCTCCCGGACGGCGCCTCGCTCAGCCGCACCGAAGAGGTGACCGACCGGGTGACCGCAATGCTGCTCGAGACCGATGGCGTGACCGACACCATCTCGGTCGCAGGCTTCAGTCTGCTTGCCGGCGCTGCCTCGAACAGCGCGCTCGTCATCCCGATCCTGGCTCCCTGGGAAGAGCGTACCGCGTTCGAGCTGCAATGGTTCATGATCCTCGGCCAAGTAAACCAAAAGCTAGCAGCCATGCCCGAAGCAACGGCCTTCGGCTTTCCCTTGCCGCCGATCATGGGCCTCGGCACCGGCGGCGGGATCGAAGCGCAGCTCCAGGACTATGAGAGCAAGAGCCCGCAGGCACTGGCGGCGGCGGTCCGAAGCCTGGTGTTCGGCGCCAATCAGAATGAAGCGCTGAAGGATGTCTTCAGCACCTATTCGGCCAATGTCCCACAGCTTTTCCTGGAGGTGGACCGGGACAAGGCGGAGACGCTGGGCGTCGACATCCCGACGATTTTCCAGACCCTTCAGGCTAACCTCGGCTCGCTTTACATCAACGACTTCAACCTCTTCGGTAAGGTCTACCGGGTGACCATCCAGGCTGAAGCCGACCAGCGGGATACGATCGACGACATCGACCGAATCCACGTGCGCAATGCCCAGGGCGACATGGTGCCGCTCAGCACGCTGGTCGAGGTCGAGCCGATCCTCGGTCCACTGTCGATCACCCGCTACAACCAGCTCAAGTCGGCGGCGATCACCGGCTCGCCTGCCGACGGGCGAAGCAGCGGCGAGGCCATCGTAGCGCTTGAGCAAGTCGCAGCAGAGGCTCTGCCCGATGGGTTCGGGATCGAATGGACCGGCACGACGTCGCAGGAATTGGAGGCGGGCGGTCTGGTGGTGTTCATCTTCGCGCTGGCACTGGTGTTCGCCTATCTGTTCCTGGTCGCCCAATATGAAAGCTGGATGCTGCCGTTATCCGTAATCAGCTCGGTGGTGATCGCGATCTTCGGCGCCTTGCTGCCGCTGGCACTCATCCCCTTCCTCGACAACAACCTCTACGCCCAGATCGGCATCGTCATGCTGATCGGCCTTGCCAGCAAGAATGCGATCCTGATCGTCGAGTTCGCCAAAGCGCGGCGCGAGCATGGGGATGGTGTTCAGGAGGCGGCGCTGGTCGCAGCGAGACTGCGTTTCCGCGCGGTGATGATGACCGCCCTCTCCTTTATCTTCGGTGTCCTGCCGCTGGTGTTCGCGACAGGTGCGGGTGCTGCCAGCCGGGTGTCGGTGGGCTTCGTCGTGGTCTCAGGTATGATCTTCGCAACCTTCATCGGCGTGTTTTTCATACCCGTCCTGTATGTGGCCTTTCAGGGGCTTCGGGAGTGGTTCAAGGGCTTGTTCCGCACCACGCCACGGACCGCCTGAACCCTCCTTCAAAAGAGCCGATCAGCCGGGACCGCCACCGCGTTTGGCCTGCATGAAGCCACGGCCGGGGTCGTAGCCATAGATGGCGATGCCGAGAAACAGAATGGCGCAGGCCGTGGTGATGAATGTCGAAAAAAAATCGAACTGACCGTGGAGGGCAAAGCGGACCATCTCGACGGCGTGGGTGAAAGGGTTGGCCTGGCAGAGCTGCCAGAGGAGAACGCTGGACTCGCGTACACGCCAAAGCGGGTAGAGCGCGGATGAGGCGAAGAACATCGGGAAGATGACGAAGTTCATGACCCCTGCGAAATTTTCGAGCTGCTTGATCACCGAGGAGAGAAGAAGACCGAGTGCCCCCAGCATGAAGCCGGCAAGCAGAAGCGCCGGCAACACGGTGAGGTAGCCAATAAGAGGCGGCTCGACTTCCCAAAACCAGGCGATCACCAGGAAGACATAGACCTGAAGCACGGCTACCACCACGCCCGCCATCAGCTTGCACACCAGGAGATACCAGCGTGGCAGCGGGCTCACCAGCAGAACGCGCATCGAACCCATTTCGCGGTCATACACCATGGCGAGCGAACTTTGCATGCCGGCGAACAGCAGGATCATGCCGCAGAGCCCGGGAGTGATATAAACCTCGTAGAGCACGTAGGTCACATAGGGCGGCTGGATGGAGACGCCGAGAACCGAGCGGAAGCCGGCGGCAAAGATGAAGAGCCAGACCAGCGGACGGACAAGGGCAGCGATGAAGCGGCCGCGCTGGTGAACGAAGCGCAGCCCTTCGCGCCAGACAATCACCTCAGCCGCTCTAAGAAAATTTGTGGCGCGGGTGGTGCTGCCACCTCGTTGACTTGCCTGTTGCTCGATCATCGGTGTAGTGCTCATGCGGCTGACGTTTCCGCGCTGCCCGTGGCAGCCATGGCAGTGAGTTTGGTGAAGGCGTCGCGAAGGGTCTTGGTGCCGGCTTGCTTGCAGACCGCGCTGGCCGAACCAGTCGCCAATGTCTTGCCCTGGTGCAGCACGATCACCTGATCAGCGTCCTCGGCTTCGTCGATCAGATGGGTGGCCCAGAGCACACCGAGGTCATCGCTTTTGCAGAGCTTTTGCACATGATCGAGGATGGTTTGCCTGGAACCGATATCAAGGCCGACGGTCGGTTCATCCAGGAGAAGCATTTTCGGGCGATGGATCAGGGCGCGCGCGATTTCCACCCGCCGCACCTGACCGCCGGACAGCTCCCGAACCTTGTCATGCGCCCGGTCGGCAAGCTCGAACCGTTCCAGCTCCGCGTCAGTCCGGCTTTTCGCTTCTCCCCGAGACAGTCCGTGAAGGCCGCCGTGATACAGAAGGTTCTGGCGAACCGAAAGGTCGAGATCGACGGTCCGCTGCTGGAACACCACGCCGAGCTTGGCGAGGGCCGCGGTCGGGTTCGTCCGCATCTCGGTGCCGAAGATCCGGATATGACCGACGCGATTGTTGTAAAGCCTGGTGATCAGATTGAAGAGCGTCGTCTTGCCCGCACCATTCTGGCCGAGCAGGATGGTGAACATGCCCGGCTCGATCGTGAAGGAGACGTTGTCCAGGGCGTGGCGCTTGCCAAACCGGTGGCTAAGCTCGCCGACATCCAGCGCGGTCTCTTTTCGAAGTTCTTGGTTGTCAGGCATGTTTGCGCGCGATGTTCCCGTTTCCGTGCAATCCCGCTCCTCTCCCTTGCCAGAGCGCCGGTCCTAACCTGACGACGGGTCTGTTGCCGGTCAAGGGACCAAGCCCAAGCTTTCGCGCCGTTGCCTCCCCGTCATGCTCCAGGCATCATGGCTTCGTAGAACATGCCACGAAAGGCCCGCTCTAACGATGCGGCAACGATCGAATAGTTCAAGCGGAAGCCGGAACGGCGGGGCGGCATCGTCGCTGCAGGACCGCGTTCTGCCGATTATCTGGTTCGTCGGGATCATCTGGGCGGTTTTCATCCTCGATTTGTTCCTGCCGCTTGAAAGACTGGGCCTCGTGCCGCGAAGCATTACCGGCCTTACCGGTGTCGCCGCCATGCCGTTCCTGCACGGCAATCTCGGCCATCTCCTCTCCAACACCGTTCCGCTCGTCATCCTGCTCGGCCTGCTGGTGATCAGCAGGCGACGCCCCTGGTCGACGATGATCATGCTGACCTTGATATCAGGGGTGGCGCTTTGGCTGTTCGGCAGGAGCGCTTTGCATATCGGGGCAAGCGGGTTGATCTATGCTCTCATGGGTTTTTTGATCGTCGCCGGCCTTCTGGAACGCCGGCTGATCTCATCGCTCGTCGCCATCTTTGTCGGCGTGACCTACGGGACTGCAATCATCGGCGGCATTCTCCCGGGCACCGCAGGTGTTTCCTGGGAAGGTCACCTTTTCGGGCTGCTGGCCGGCGCCGGCCTCGCCTGGACGAGGTTCACCAAGCCTGGATAAAGAGACCGGCATACCGGTGCGGGTCAGCTCTCGTCCATCATATCGGACGATGTTTCGTCCCCCCAATCGGGCAAATCCATCAGCGCCAGCCTGAACCGCTCGACCGCTCTTTCGTTCCGCCGCTCGTCGTCCGTCAGCGGCACGTCGACGGTACGCAGGACCTTGGTCGGTGACGGGGTGAGAAAGACGATCTGTTCGGCGAGTGTGATCGCTTCGCGAAGGCTGTGGGTGACGAACACCACGGCGGCGGGATGCTGGTCCAAGATGTCGAGCAGAAGATGCTGCAAGCGGTGGGCGGTGGGCTCGTCGAGCGACACGAAAGGCTCGTCCATCAGGAGAAGCGAGGGACGGATGATGAAGGCACGCGCCAGCGCCACCCGCCTTGCCATGCCGAGCGAGAGCCGGTTGGCGAAGACATGCCGCACATCGCCAAGGCCCATTTCCAAAAGCCATTGCCTGATCAGCGCGTCGTCGTCAGCCTGCTCTTTCAGGACAAGCTTGAGATTGTCCTCGACCGTCAGCCAGGGAAGCAGGCGCGGCTCCTGAAAGACATAGGCCAAGCCCTCATCATCTCGTTTGCTAATCTCTCCGTCAAAATCCCGATCCAGGCCTGCCAGCAGGTTAAGGATCGTAGTCTTGCCACAGCCGCTGGGTCCGAACAGGGCGACGAAACCATTCTCCGGCACATCGAGCTTGAGATCGCGCACCACCAGTTTCGCCGGCGCATCACCAACCGGAGGAAAGCGCTTCTCTGTCACGCGGGCTTGAAGGGCTAAAGTCATGCCGACCCTGCTATTGCCGCCAGCGGGTGACGCGGCGTTCCAGCGGCATCATCAGGAGCCATTCAATCATCAGGATGACCATGGTGAAGGCAAGGGAGTAGGCAAGGATCTTGTCCACATCGAAGTTGGCGAAGAATTCGAAGATCTTGAAACCGACACCGCTGGAACGGCCGAGAAGTTCGGTGACCAGGACGATCTTCCAGATCAGGGCCAAGCCCGAACGTGCGGCGGCGGCAAGATAGGGGTAGAGTTGGGGGAGGATCACCTTGGTGAAGGTTTTCCAGCGACCGATCCGAAAGCTTTCCGCCATCTCCAAAAGGCTCTTGTCGAGGGCACGTGCCCCTTCCCTGACCGTGACAACGACATTGGGGATCTTGTTGAGGGCAACGGCAACCACAACCGCGGTTTCGATCAAGCCGATCCAGATGTAGCAAAGCACGATGATTACCAACGCCGGCATGTTCAAGAAAAAGACCAGCCAGGCATGACCCATCTGATCCAGCCAGGCGATCCGCCCCATGGCAAAGCCGATGGCGGTTCCGAGGAACATGGCGACCGCAAAGCTCGCCGCGACTCGAAGGAGCGTTACGCTCAAGTGGTAAGGCAGATCCCCTTTCGCGGTCTCGTCCACGATCTGAAGGATTACCATGCCCGGTGTCGGCAGGCGCCTGGGGTCGTCGGCAATGAGTGCGGCCAGATACCAGACGACGACCAATAACCCAAGAGACAGCAGGGCATAGCCGGCGGCCTGCCATGTTTCCCGATGATGTCGGCTCGAGGCGTCTTTTTGGGGGAGGCTAGCCTCCGTCTTGCTTGCCACGTCAGGTATTCGTGCGCGGCAGCCTAAAAGGCGACGTTCGGCCAGAAGGTGCCCGGCATCAAGGTCGGCGATTCGCCCACCAGGTCTTCCCCGCCGAGCTCGGAAAGAATGCCGTAGAGCTTGCCGGCATCAGCGCGCTCGGCCTCACCCCAGCTCAGTGGAATGCCTTCCTGGAAGCGCAGTTTCAGGGCTTCGAGGGTGACGTCGTCCTTGGCCTTGGTCAGTTCGCGCAGGCGTTCCCACTCCTCGTCGGTTTGAAGCTTCGTTTTGGCTGCGCGGGAGGCATCAGCGAAGGCTTCGATCAGATCCGCGTTCTCATTGGCAAAGTCCTCGCGAAAAACATAGCCGAGCTGCGGCACGTCACTGGTGACACCGAGTTCCGCAGCCGCTTCATTGACACCTAAAAGCCGCGTGTAGCCCCGTGCTTCGAGGCGTGCGCAGAAGTGCCAATAGTTGAGCACAGCATCCAGCTCGCCGGTCTGCAGTTTTTCATTGAGAAGCGGCGGCGCGCCAAAAACGGCTTCGACCTCGTTTGCGAGATCCAATCCGTGGCGCTGCTGAGCCACCCCTTGAATCAACAGCCAACTCTTGTCGAGCGCACCGCCGGCAACCCCGATCTTCTTGCCGGCAAGATCCTCGAGACTTTTAACGTCGGAGTCTGGCGGAAGCATCAGAGCGCCCACCGTGCTCGAATAGGGAATGAAGACGAGGTTTTCGCCATCGGCCCGCTGACGCGATACCCAAAGCCAGTCGCTGACGATGCCATCGACCGCGTCACCCTGCAGGGCCACCTTGGTCGCCTGGCCGCCACCGAACCCTTCGACATGCAAAGTGAAGCTGCGCTCCTCGTCGAGGCCGTGGGTTTTGATGACGTCCAGTTCCCAATTGACGGTACCGAAACCAAGTACGCCGAGACGGAGAGTGCCGATATTCTCCGATGTCGCCCTCACCTCGCCGGACGATGCAGCGCCCAAGGAAGCCGCCATTGCCGCGACCAGCAGCCACCGTCTCTCAATCATCTCTACCCCCTGTTTCTTGGGCCGAAGCCATCATGCTCAAACCAAGTTCATTAGCCGATATAGCGACAAATTTTCATTCAGCATAGCATAGTCCATTCCTCAGACCATCGCGAACCCTTCGACAACAAGAGACTGATGGCAAACGCGAAACGGTGCCAACGACCAAGTGCGCCCGCTCATAGCTCATTCAAAAGATCCAGGTGAAGGCGCACTGGATTGCTGGTATTGCATCAATCTTGCCAAGCCGGTCTGAACGACCGATTTGGGTCGATGCGCGAGCCTACATGCCGGGATTTTCGTCCATGGTGCCGATGATGTTCTGGTCGAAGTCGATCACCGCGCCGGTCATCAGGCCCGATTCGGCGGACGCCAGAAAGGCCACCGCGCGGGCAACATCGTCGACTTCGATCAATCGGCCGAAAGGCTGAGACTCGCTAGCAAGCTCGAGCCAGTTCTCAGGGCGGGAATGAACCTCGGTCTGAACGATATGTTCGCGGGGCGTGTTGGTCCAGCCGATGTTCAGCGTGTTCATCCTGATCCGATCGTGGCGCACCGCGTTGGCGACTGCACGGGTCATGATGGAAAGCGCTCCTTTGGAGCTGGAATAGGGAATGAGGAAGGGCGGGCCGCCATGGGCCACGATCGTGCCGATATTGACGATCGTGCCGGCAACCTTGTAACGGCGCATCACTTCAATAGCCCGCTGCGCCATGAAGAACTGGGCCTTCACATTGAGATCGAACAGCTTGTCCCAGATCTCCTCGGTGGTGTTCTCGATGGTGCCGCGATCGGTGGCGGCGGCGCAGTTCACGAGGCAGTCCAAATGTCCGAATGTTTTTTCCGCCTGATCGATCACGTTCTGCCCATCGGCAACCTTGCCGAGATCTGCCCGAACGAAGATCGTTCGGCTGCCGAGGTCGGACAGCTCCTTTGCGAGCACCTCGCCACGCTCGGCATTCCGTCCGCAAAGCACCAGGCCTTCGGCGCCACGGGCGGTCATCAATCGGGCGACGCCCTCGCCCAACCCCTGTGTGCTGCCAGTGATCACCGCGACCTTGCCGGCGAAACCGTGTGCCTCTCCGTTGTTTCCCATCATGTCCTCCCAATGTATCGATTTGTCCTGATAGAATGTGGACAAAAATCGCCTGGATCTTGTCCGGTCGGCCACCGCTCGCCATCTGCACCGGGGAGGACAAGCAGGCGGACCTTTGCAAGGCCGGTGCCGAATGCGCCTGGTCCAGCCTCACCGCTCAACATTGGAGATATCTTATGATCGTGACAACCACCGACGGCATTGAAGGCAAGAAGGTCCTCGCCTATTTGGGCGTGGTGAGCGGCGAGGCTGTTCTCGGTGCCAATATCTTCAAGGATCTGTTCGCGGGCATACGCGACATCGTCGGCGGACGATCGGCAGCCTATGAAGGTGAACTCAAAAAGGCCAAGGACGCCGCGCTTCGTGAAATGTCGGAGCGCGCTTTCGAGCTTGGTGCCGATGCCATTGTCGGCGTCGATCTGGATTACGAAGCCATTGGCAGCGGCAATATGCTGATGGTCAGCGCCAACGGCACGGCGGTCAAGCTCCAGGCTGGATAACCATCAGCCTTCTCCCTCGCCAAACGCCGCTCAGGTCCCGGGGATCGCCCGCTGCAGCAGGAGTGTCAGAACAAATCCGGCGATCGCCCACCAGGCCAGCACGATCTCGCCGGCACTGGCGAGGAAAATAGCATCCACGAGACAAATGCCTGCAATGAGGACAGAGACCGCAAGTCCTATATCGCCGGGCAGGCGCCGGTGCAGCATCCAGATCGCAATGCCGATCACCGCGATCAGCCCAAGGAACGAGATGATCATGGTGAAGCTGACGCTGACAAAGATCATATAGGCGCCATAAAGGACCGGCGGCGCGAACAGGAGGGCCGGGCGAAGGCTGTCGACCTCAGAAAGAGTTTCCTGCTTGGCGATGTAGGTGAGGCCGATCAGATAGGAAAACAGCAGAACGGCGGCCAGCAGAAGCCAGGCAGGCGGCGGCACCAGAAAGCAGAGGCCGGCGGTGACATATACCATCATGCGGCAAACGCCCATGATCAGAGGGCTGAAGGGGTTGCCCTTGTGATGCCAGTCATAGACCACGATCGAGGTGATCAGCACGAGCCCCGCCAGGCTCGGCCATCCGCCCGTGCCGTTCGCCGCGACGAAACCGACCCAGGCCAGAAGGCACAAGCCGACCATGAACATCGCGAAGCTCGCGGCATAGACTGTCCACAAGTCGATGGCGCCACTCGGGATGGGCCGATCGGGGCGCTCCTTTCGATCAATCTCCGCGTCAAAAGCATCGTTCAAATACATGCCGGCAACATAGAATAACGACAGGGCGATCAGCAGCGGCAGGGTCCGCGGGTCCAGCAGAGCGCCTCCGCCTAGAACCAGGCCGGTTAATCCATTCGTCCAGACAGTAGGGAGATTCGATACGCGGCCTAGCTTCAGAACTTCTGCCCAAGTCATTGTTTATTCTGTCCCTTATTGCTTCCGATCGAGCACAACGGATGGAGACATGATCTTCAGCCTATTTAACAGCAATTTTCACGAATTTCATAAGGCTTACCCTAGCCGAGTTCAGGCTTCGAAGCCAGACGGCGTCACATTCTCTCTCAACCAAACGTCAAATTTCTCTTTGTTGGTGATTCGTATTTAAAAAAATAACCGGTTTGTGTTCATTTCTTCGCTTGTATTTCTGCCGTCATCGGCTTATTTGCTCTTATGCTGTCCTGCTCGTTTGGTGCCGGTGCGAAGCTGGTTTTCCGGGTGGCTGGATGGTGTAGCACGGTGCAATGATGCGCGGTGTTTTCTACTCTATCTAAGAGGTTACTCGTCTTGAATACCGGAACAGTCAAATGGTTCAACCCCGTCAAGGGGTATGGCTTCATTGAGCCCGAGCAAGGTGGATCAGATGCCTTTGTCCATATCTCCGCTGTGGAGCGCGCCGGGCTTGATGCCCTGCAAGAGGGCCAAAAAATTGAATATGAGCTCGTGCGCGGCCAAAACGGCAAGAGCGCGGCAGAGAATCTGAAGATTGTTGGCTAAGGCTTAGCCCCGAACCGACAAAAAAGCCCCCGGCATGCCGATGCCGGGGGCTTTTTCTTTGAGAATAAGAAGAAGAAAACGACGCAATGAACGTTAAGCGGCAACGTTCTGCCGCCAACGGCCGTCTTTGAAGCCGTCGATCAGCTTATCGACCCGTTTCCTATTGCCCTCGATGCTCAGCTCTTCGGTCGAAATCGATCGAAAGATATCGACAAAGCCCGGAATATCTTCAGCCTTGACAGGTCGATAGAAGCCCATGCCCCATTCGCCGAAATTTCGTTCCTCGACTACCCCACGAAAGATGAGGTTCACCTCGTGGTGGCGCCTGTCCAGCTCGATTCGGGCAACCGTAGCCTCCACCTTGTCTTCATCGCCTTCCAAGATCTGAAGGAACGATCCTTCATGGTAAAGCAAAAGCCCCGTGATCCCATCTTCCGCATTTTTCGACCGTGCTTTGGCCAAGAGTTCGTCTAGGTCAGTGGGGCTGAAAGGAGCCGTTTCCGCACTTGCATACACCCACTGAATCAGGGCCATCTTTCCAACCTCCTCACTGAAAATCATTCTCGACAAATATGATGTTAAGTCCATTCTTCCTAAGAGATTGTTAAGATGCAGACAGGTTTTCACCGGCTACATGATTATGAGAGCTTCGACCTCGCTGTCCGGAGTGATTTCAGAAGCTCGATCAGCAGCACATCACGCTCTCGGGCCAGCTCCGCGACTGCAGGCGGATTGCCCGCTTGATAGGCCGACACCAGTTGGTCGATTGTTTCGGGTGTGATATCCGGCTTGCCGAGATCGGACCACCAAGAGCTGATGCCAGGCCCCAGATGTTCGAGCTGATGGCGCATGCCGCCTTGGCCGCCAGCCAGCTCATGCAGGGCATGCGGTCCCATCAAGGCCCAGCGAAGACCGGGACCATGGGCGATGGCGGCGTCGACATCCGCGGGACTGGCCACACCTTCCAAAACCAAATGAATTGCCTCTCGATAGAGGGCCACCTGCATGCGGTTAGCGACGTGACCCGGCACCTCTTTTTCGACCTTGATGGTGACCTTGCCGAGGTGGTCGTAGAACGCCACGGTCCAATCGACGACCGAGGGGTCCGTGGCCCTGCCGCCGACCACTTCCACCAGCGGGATTAGATGCGGCGGGTTGAACGGATGGCCGACAACATAACGCTCCGGCCCTACCCTGCCCGCCTGCAAATCGCTCGGCATATAGCCAGACGTACTGGAAGCGATGACGGCCGCAGGGGGTAACTTGGCCTCGAGCCTGGTGTAGAGATCGCGTTTGGCTTCCAGGTTTTCCGGGCCGCTTTCCTGCACAAACGCCGCGCCGACAACGGCATCGGCAGGATCGGTGAAAAAATGGAGCTTAGTCGGGTCAGCATGCTCATCCAGCCCGAGGCGCTCAAGGGTTGGCCAGGCGTTCTCGATGAAGCCTCTTATCCTGGTCTCGCTATCGGGACCGGGATCGTAGACGGCAACGTCCAGCCCCTTGGCCAGAAACTGCGTCGCCCAGCTTGCACCGATGGTCCCTGCCCCGATCACCGCCACGTTCTCGACCTTGTTCGGCTCCGGCCTCATTCCCCTTCTCCCTTTTTCCATACCCATCCAAGCCGGGTCACCGTCATTGACCACAAGTTACCGACCTACGCGCATTCACCAAGTCAGGGCTGCAGGGCCACCCTGCCTAGCGGAGATATTCGATGTTGCCGTCGACGCCCAGGATCTGGCCGGAGACAAGGCGGCCGGCATCGGAGCAGATGAAGAGCATCATATTGGCGATATCCTGAGGATTGATCAGGGTCTTCATCGAGGCGACGCCGGCATAGTTCTGATACATCTCGTCGAAGCTGACGCCCTGTGCCTCAGCCTTGGCAGCGATCACCCGGTTGATACGATCGCCTTCGACAGCGCCCGGACAGATGGCATTGACGCGGATCTGGGACGGGCCGAGCTCGATGGCCAGGCTTTTGGTGAAGCCGACCACGGCCCATTTGGAGGCGGCATAGGGAGAGCGCAGCGCAAAGCCGAACCGGCCGGCTGCGGAGGAAAGATTGACGATCGAGCCGCCACCTGCCGATCTGAGATGGGGCACCGCACGCTTCGCGCAGAGGAATTGGCCGGTGACGTTGACTTCCATGCATTGCCGCCAGGCGTCGAGATCCACATCCTCTACCGCGGTGGTGGGGCCGGCGATGCCGGCATTGTTGAGGAGGATGTCGAGACCGCCTAGCCGATCGAGGGCGGTGTCGAACAGGCGGTCGACATCATCCGCATCGGCGACATCGGCTTTGATCGTGCCGACGTTCTGGAAACTTGTTCGGATGTCATTGAGAGCATCCTCATCGACATCACAGATGAAGACCTCGGCGCCGGCATCAACAAAGGTTTGAAGGGTTACACGCCCGATGCCCGCTGCACCCGCCGTCAAGATCACCCTTTTGCCGTCCAGCCTCAGATCCATTGCGTCCGCTCCCAGCTCGTTGCATCCCCCATGATTGCCGGAGGCTTTGGGGGTAAGTCAATCGGGTGGAAAAACGCGACGGCAGGAGATCAGGTTCTTTGCCGATCCAAGGCGGCCTTGGCGTTGGCCGAGATGAAGCTCGAGACATCGCCGCCATAGCGATGGATTTCCTTGACGAAGCGCGACGAGATGAACTGACTGTTTTCGGACGCGGTCAGGAAAACCGTCTCGATACCAGGGGCGAGACGGGCATTGTTGGAGGCCATTTGGAACTCGAGCTCGAAATCCGAAACCGCTCTCAGCCCACGGACGATGAGCGTCGCCTCAAGTTCAG
Source organism: Geminicoccaceae bacterium (assembly GCA_965204405.1). Classification (GTDB taxonomy): domain Bacteria; phylum Pseudomonadota; class Alphaproteobacteria; order Geminicoccales; family Geminicoccaceae; genus JANQPX01. The sequence goes on along the minus strand of CBDBEN010000002.1, from coordinate 477,931 downwards.
TAGCAAATTTAACCAGCAGGATGTCGAAGGGCTTGACCAGGATCTCGCAGCCATTGGCGCGATCACTTTTCATCAAGGCCTCAGCCTCGAATGAGGCAAGCTCGATCCGCTGATCAAGGGTCAAAAGAGGGTCTTTGCCGATATTGGCAGCGACGGCGATGACCAAGCGATCCACGACACGGGTTGCACGACGAACAATATCGATATGGCCATTGTGAATCGGGTCGAAAGTTCCTGGATAAACTCCAGTGCGCTTGGTCGTCATCGGCTGGCCCTCCTCGATATCGCGGCCGTCGAGATTTTAGGAAGAGTCTGCAGGATCGCTGCCCGCGTCATCTCCGTTTTCTTCATTCACGGCCCCTGCTTCGTCCTCGTCGTCGTTCCGATCGTTCCCGTTTTCGTCCTCGATTTCGGCTGCACCCTCAAGCCTCGCCACCGAGACCACATGCTCGTTCTTATCGGTGTTGAACAGGGTAACGCCCTGGGTGTTGCGTCCGGCGATGCGAATGCCGTCAACAGGGATGCGAATCACCTTGCCTTGATCGGTCACCAGCATGATCTGGTCCTTCTCGGTGACCGGGAAGGCTGCGATGACCTCGCCATTCCTGGCGGACGTCTCGATATTGATGATCCCCTGCCCGCCCCGGTTGGTGACGCGGTACTCATAGGCCGAGCTACGCTTGCCATAGCCGTTGATGGTCACGGAAAGGATCATCTGCTGACGCGAAGACAGCTCTTCAAGGCGTTCCTCGGCGATGTCTTCGGGCTTATCCGGCGGACCGTCGCCATTTTGCCGGCGCAGACCGCCGTCATAGCGAAGGAAACCGTCACGCTCCTCGATGCCGACGTCGATATGATCGAGGATCGACATGGAAATCACACGGTCATCCTCGGCGAGCGCCATGCCGCGCACACCTTCCGAACTGCGGGACCGGAATACCCTGACGCCCGAGAGCGGGAAGCGGACGCATTTGCCGCCGCGGGCGGCCAGCATGACATCGCTGTTCTCGGTACCGACATCGACGCCGACCAGATGATCCTCGCCATCGAGCTTCATCGCGATCTTGCCATTGGCCGGCACGAAGATGAAATCGGCAAGCGCGTTTCGCCTCACCTTGCCTGTTGAGGTCGCGAACACCACGGAGAGGTCGTCATAGGTGCTCTCGTCCTCCGGCAGCGGCAGAACGGCAGTGATATATTCGCCGTCGGTCAGCTGCGGGAACAGGTTGACCATCGCCTTGCCGCGTGCCTGCGGGTTGCCGAGCGGCAGCTTATAGACCTTGAGTTTGTAGACCCTGCCGGCCGAGGAGAAGAACAGCACCGGCGTGTGGGTCGTGGTGACGAACAGCGCTTCCAGATGATCATCATCATGGGTCGCCATGCCCATGCGGCCTTTGCCGCCGCGGCGCTGTTCGCGATAGGTGGAGAGCGGCGTGCGCTTGATGTAGCCGAGCTTGGTAACGGTAACAACCATGTCTTCTTTTTGGATCAGGTCTTCGATGTCGATATCGAAATCGAGATCCTCGATGGTCGTCCGCCTCGGCGTCGCAAATTTTTCCTTAACCGCGACCAGCTCTTCCTTGAGCACCTCGAGCAGGCGCTCGCGCGAGCGCAGGATCAGAAGCAACGCTTCGATCTTGGCGACCAGCTCCTTCAGCTCGTCGGTGACTTTCGAGCGTTCAAGCTGAGTCAAGCGATGCAGGCGAAGGTCCAAAATGGCCTGGGCCTGGCGCTCGGAGAGCCTGTAACCGCCCTCGCCTTCGCCGGCACCTTCCTCCGCTTCCTCGGCGAGTGCCAGGAGAGCCGCGATATCGCCCCTCGGCCAGTCCCGGGCGCAAAGTCCCGCCTTGGCCGTGGCAGGATCCGGCGCGCCGCGGATCAAGGCGATCACATCGTCGATATTGGCAACCGCCACAGCAAGACCGACCAGGATATGTGCGCGTTCCCGCGCTTTGGTCAGGTCGAACGCGGTCCGCCTGAGGATGACTTCCTCTCGGAACTCCAGGAACGCCTCGAACACGTCCCGGACATTGAGCTGCTCCGGACGGCCGCCGCGCAGTGCCACGAGATTGACGCCGAAGCTGACCTGCAATGGCGTGTGGCGGAAAAGCTGGTTGAGCACGATGTCGCTATCGGCATCACGCTTCAGCTCGATGACCACGCGCGTGCCGTCGCGATCGGACTCGTCCCGGATCTCAGCGATACCCTCGACACGCTTTTCACGCACCAGCTCGCCCATGCGCTCCTGCATGCGTGCCTTGTTCACCTGGAACGGCACTTCGGTGATGATGATCGCCGGACGATCTTTCCGAACATCCTCCACATGGGTGCGCGAGCGGATGACGATGGAACCGCGGCCGGTAGCGTAGGCCTGGCGAATGCCGGACTGGCCGAGGATCATAGCACCTGTCGGGAAGTCCGGTCCCGGCATCAGCGCCAGCATTTCCTCGAAGCCGAGATCCGGATTATCGACCAGGGCGATGCAGACATCGATCACTTCGCCGAGATTGTGCGGCGGGACGTTGGTCGCCATGCCCACAGCGATGCCGGCCTGGCCATTGACCAGGAGGTTCGGATATTGTGCCGGCAAGACCACCGGCTCCTCGCCCGATTCATCATAGGTCGGGCGAAAATCGATCGTGTCCTTGTCGAAATCGGTGAGGAGCGCGTCGGCGGCAAGGGCAAGACGGGCCTCGGTATAGCGCATCGCAGCCGGCGGATCGCCGTCCATCGAGCCGAAATTGCCCTGGCCATCGATCAGCGGCAGGCGCATGGAGAAATCCTGCGCCATCCGCACCAAGCTGTCATAGATCGCGCTGTCGCCATGGGGGTGATATTTACCCATGACATCGCCGACGATGCGGGCGCTTTTGCGCGGCGGTTTGCCGTGATCGTAGCCACCTTCGCGCATCGCATACAGGATGCGGCGATGAACCGGTTTCAGACCATCTCGAACATCGGGGAGCGCACGGGAAACGATCACGCTCATGGCGTAATCGAGATAGGAGCGCTGCATCTCCTCTTCGATGGGGATGACGTTCAAATCTTTGGGGGTATCTTCAGTTGTCAAGCTTCAATTATCCAGCAGTGAACAGTCATTTTTTTCGGTGCGAGCGGAACATGGCATGGCTGGTTCACGAAAGCTACCATAATTGCCTTTTTGCTGCAGTGCAACATAAATAGATCTTCTGCAAAATCGCGCCGGGCCGGACTGGCACCAGCCCGCACTCCGCCTTGTCCAACGATAACGGCGGGCTCTTTTCGGCGGTCGAGCGGGCCAACTCGCCGGTAGCGCTTTGACCTAAGCAGGTTCGCGGAAAGCGTTCACGCGGGCCTGGAGTTCCGATGTGAGCATGCGGAAGTCGTTGCCGAGGGTGACAAAATCAAAACCGCGATTGGCCATGTCCCTGGCATAGGCCGGCATCATGCAATGCATGCCGGCTTTCTTGCCGGCGGCCTTGGCGGCATCGCGGATATGCTCGATCGCCTGGATCATCTCATCACTGGTGGGATCGAGCTGAACCGGATAGCCAAGTGACTGGGCAAGGTCGGCGGGGCCGATATAGAGGCCGCTGAGGCCGGGCGTTCTGGCAATGGCCTCGGCGTTCTCGAACGCTTCCCTGGTCTCGATCATCGCAAGAGTGATCACATGGTCATTGGCACGCTTGATATAGTCCGGACCGAACATCATCATCGCGCGCGTCGGCCCGACACTCCGGCTGCCCCTTGGCGCATAGTGACAAGCGCTGACAAAGGCTTCGGCATCGGCGGGCGTGTTGATCATCGGACAGAGAATGCCCCAAGCACCGGCATCCAAGAGCTTCATGATGATTCCGGGCTCGTTCCAAGGAGGGCGCGCTACGATGGTCGCATCGCTGCCGGCATTGATGGCCTGCATCATCGGCAGGGCCGAATTGTAGTCGATCAGGCCGTGCTGCAGATCAACAACGATACTGTCATAGCCCTGACGCGCTACCAGCTCCGCGGTGACGCTGCTCGGGATCGAGAGCCAGCCATTGACGGCAGCACCGCCATCCGCCCAGATTTTCTCCAGCTTCGTGACCATGTTTTTTTCCCTTTTTATTTCCATGCCGCCTTCATCTTGAACCATGACGCGTGGTGCCGTTCAAGCGCCAGGGACACAACAAGCTTCCGGTCCAGGCTGCCTTGAACCGCTACATAAAACGTTCCGCTTGGGTATTGGCATGATAACCGAAGCCGACAACGATGAAGAAGCATAAGGCTGAACTGAAAAGGTAAATGAGCCAGTCATCCGGGTTCTGCGTGAAAAGCACATAGACAAAGGGGGCGAATAGAGCGGCCGCGCCTACGATGGTCGCACAGAAGCACTGGGCGGAAAGCGTCACCATCATGAGACCGCCGCAGGCCAGCAGGATGACCATGAGGTGCAACGGTATGATCATACCGGGCTGATGATAGACAAATAGGGCGACGCTACCCCATGAGCCTGCCATAACCAGGCTCATGGCAGCCAGTCCGCAGCGCGTCACATGATCGACGGTTCGCCGCCCCAGCAGGAATGACCGCAAGCCCATACAGACAATACCGGCTGCGGTCGTGACCGCGAAAAAACCAAGAGCCTTCTTCGGTCCGAGGCCGATGGCGATCAGAACAACAACGATCAGCGCGGCGATACAGAATGACAGCCCTATGGCGGGCAACGACTTCTCCAGAGCCTGAACGCGCAGGGCCTGCGGTATTTCCAGTTTAGGGAATTCCTGCCTGACGTCCTCTGAAGGTCCCCACTCGTGTTTCATCATTCCAGTCTTGGTCTTGATTTGTTGGTTGGCGGAGGGGTACGGCCGGCGACATTAGACCATCGACGTCACGAAATCAAAGTCACGTTATCGTGTTCTGCCGATCGAAGAACTCACTGCCACCGAAAACGAATAAGGTCATACCATTAGCCGCCGAAGCGGGGTTGTGGGAGCCCCATGGTACCGAGGCCGCTGATGGCGAAGAGGCCACCGGCGTGGGGCTGTTTTTCCTCCGTGCCGGAGGTCAGGCCCGTGCCGATCGAGGTAACGTAGAGGGTGTCGAGCCTCGCCCCGCCGAACATCGGCTTGGAGGGGCGCTCCACCGGCAGCTCGATGATGCGGTCGATCTTTCCAGCGGGCGTCAGACGCACCAATTGCCAGCCGCCGACACCGGCCATCCAGTAGCAGCCGTCGGCATCGACGGTGCCGCCGTCGGGGCGGCCATCGACCTCACGGCTGTCGAAGAACACGCGCCGCTCACCAGGCGTACCGCTGTCCAGGTCATAGTCGGCCGCCCAGATGGTTTGCACGGATCGGTTGCTGTCGGCGCAATAGATGGTGCGGCCATCCGGGCTGAAGGAAAGGCCGTTGGTGGTATAGATGCCGTCGATCCAGCGTTTGGACGTCAGATCCGTGTCGAGGCAGTAGAACGCACCGACCGCATCCGCCGGCTGTCCGTTATCCTGCATGGTGCCGGCCCAGAGCCGCCCTTTGGGATCGGTGGCGCCATCATTGAAGCGGTTGCCGGGAAGATGGGCTTCCGGGTCATGGAGGGCGGTTTTTTTACCGGTTTGCGGATCGAACCGCCAAAAGCCGGATTGGGTAGCGAGGATCAGATCACCCTTGATGCTGGGTGCCAGGCAGCCAACTGGCTCATCGAGCTGGTAGTGCTGATTGTCACCGCTTTCAGGATCAAAAATATTCACCTGACCTTCCGGGATATCGACCCAGTAAAGCCGCTGGCTTTCGACATCCCAAAAGGCCCCCTCGCCCGTCTTGGCATGGGCATCGACGACGCATTCAATCTCAACACTCAAGGGACGATCCTCATCTCGGGTGGTCTGGAGCAGGCTTTGGGAATTCAACAGCTAACGATCGTGGTCTGCCTTCATGTTGATCATACCCCACAAAACTTGGCCGCATACCGTCAATCCTGACGATGGCGGCGGCAACCAAATGAGGTGGTCATACCACTAAGGGCGCCGCTTGAGTTCAGCGCCGACCACTTCTTCGGTGATGCGGGTCACGACCCAGTTGTCGCCGCCTGGATATTTGGTGATCCCTGCCTGCAGGAGCTGCATCGCGGCCGAGGCGGTGAATAGGGGCACGCCCATCCTTTGCGCCAAGTCCATGCTGATGGTGACATCCTTGTAGAGGGTGCCGATATGGCTGCCCGTGCCTTCGAATTGGCGGTCGACAATGTTGGAAATCGTGTTGTTGGCAATGCCGCAGCCGGCGGATGACGTACTCAGCACCTCATGGAAGGCCCCGCCGTCGACACCGGCCTTGGCGGCAAGGGCGGCCGCTTCCGCGACGGCCGTGACGATGGAGCCCATCACCGACTGCAGGCAGGCTTTCACTGTCTGCCCCATGCCGACGGCATCGCCGACCCGGTAGATGTTCTCGCCCACGGCCTCCATGATCGGTCGGCAATGATCGAGAATCTCGTCTTTGCCGGCCGCCATCATGGTGAGCGTGCCGCCTTGGGCGCCCGGATAGCCGCCGCTCACCGGACTGTCGATCATCTCCAGACCGCTGCCGGCAAGACCGTCAGCAATCTCCTTCGCCTCGGCGGGTTTGATCGTGGCTGTCAGCAGGATGACGCCGCCCGGTTTCATGCTGGACTTCAGCCCGTCGCCGAGAATCACCGACTTGGCCTGATCGCCATTCATGACCATGACGAACACGGCCTCGGTCTCGGCACCAACGGCAGCCGGCGATGCAAGGGCTTTACCGCCCATCGCCGAAAAAGCATCGAGGCGCGGCCTCGAGAGATCGAAGCCGGCAACGTCGAAACCACCCGCAATCAGATTCTTGGCCAGGCCCGAGCCCATGTCGCCAAGGCCGATGACGCCTACTTTCTTCATCATTCACTCCCAAGGACCGGCTGGCCCCGCCGCTTGCATTGCCGTATTTGGGTTGGCTGTTCCCGGATCGTAGCATGAACCCGATGCCATCGGCTTGAAGCGGCCACGATACAATCAGTGCCGATCAGGTAGCATGTTTTCCCTGATCATCGCCAGTCGTCATCGGACCGGTCCTCGCTTGTTGTTGTCTAGAGGCCTGATCGGGAAACTTGCTCGTTTGTCCACGCCATTTTTGATCAACCCGGCTTTGATTCATCCCATTTTCATGGAGCCAAGTCACGCTAGAGCATGTTCCGGTTGACTTCATAAAGTCGAAAAATGCTCTAGCCATCCGGTCCCTGGGATCCTGCGTTTTGCCCTCCTGACGGATGGCGGCTTCCCCAGCCCCCGTGCACAAAGAGGCGTTCGCCATGGTGGCTTCAGGATGGGGTCAAGCTGGAAAACCCGATCGATCCTCGGCCTCCAGGCGGCCCGGTGACCGCCAATGATACTATGAGCCGCGGGAATGTCCGCCTTACGCTTGACAGTTTGCGGTGCCTGATAGCCTATCGCGGCCAAATGATCCTCGTTAGGAGACAACACGAGCGCATGTTTCAGGTTAACCAGATCAAGATCGGTATTGTTTGGCGCATCATCGAGGTCGTCGGCGCAGAGTTTTTTGCCTTTTGCTCCTTTCTCATCCTGACCCGCTTGCTGGCACCCGAACATTTCGGCGTAATCGCGCTGGCCACCATCCTGGTCCTGATCGCGCAATTGATTCTCTCCCAGGGCGTCGGCGAGGCGCTCATCCAGCGAGACGGCATCGACGAGACCTATTTTTCCAGCGCGTTCTGGATGAACGTCGTGCTTGCCGCCATCGCGGCCCTCCTGCTGATCCTGGCCTCGGAGGCGATTGCCCGGATCTTTTCCGAGCCTCGGTTCGGGCCGGTCTTGAGAGCGATAGCGCCCCTTTTGCTGATCTATGCAGGCAGCGGTATCCTGCAGGCCAAGCTCAGGCGGGACCTGCAGCTCAAAGCCTTCGCGATGGCATCCATCTTTGCCACGATCTGCGGTGCCGTGGTCGCCGCCATCATGGCTGTTCTTGACTACAAGGTCTGGAGCCTGGTCGGGCAGCAATGGGCTTATGCGATCATCAGCACGGCAATGTTTCTGATATGCGCGCGCTGGGTGCCGAAGCTCTTCATCGCGATCGATCACGTTCGAAAGCTGACCAAGTTCAGCCTCAACACCATTGCAGCCGCGATCCTGCGCTTCAGCCTTCGTCAGGTGGACGTCCTATTTCTCGGATTCTACCTGCCGTCGAGGCAGGTCGGCCTCTATTTTCTGGCCACCCGCATTTTGATCACGGTCGGCCAGCTCACTTATTATTCAATTCAGAAGATCGGACTGCCGGTCCTGTCGCGCCTGCAGCACGACGTGCCGCGGCACCATGCGGCGATCATCTCGACCTTCAGGCTGACCTGCCTGGTATGCCTGCCGATCTTTTTCGGCATGTCGATGACGGCTGATCTGTTTATTCCGATGGTCTTCGGCGCCGAATGGCTGGGCAGCATTCAGCCCTTTAGAATTCTATGCCTGTTCAGCATTTTCTACGCACTCTCGCTGATCGCTAATCAAGTCATGCTGTCGGTCGACCTGTCATCGACCGTTCTTCGATTATCAGTGCTCAACGCCGTGGTCTTCGCCGCCGCCATCGCTTACGCGGCGCCAAAGGGCATTGCGGCAACGGCGCTCGCCGGCGGCATTGCCAATATGTCCCTCATGCCGGTCTACTTCCTCATGCTGCGCAAGCGCCTCAAGGTCGACCTCGTTCATCTCGGCCGCGATCTTTTGCCCATCTGGACGGCGGCATTCTTGATGGTGGGCGGGCTGATCGCTGCCCGACACTTTGCCCTCGACCAACTCGCGCCGACTTGGACTCTGCTTTTATCGATAGCCCTCGGCGCCTTGCTTTTCTGCAGCACGATCATGCTGCTGCGCCGCGACTATGCCAATGAGTTCATGACCGTGGTCATGGGCAGAAAGTCCTCCGGCAGCCCTTCCTGACGGCGGCGTCGATCCGCTCAAACCTATCCCGAACAAGCCGGGGCCGTCTCTCCCTTCGGCTGCTCGACAAAGCGCACCATTGGGAGAAAAACTCTTCTTATGCCCACTTTAAAGTAGCAATTTGATCGAGTTTTTGCATAAAGTCCTTGTGAATACATTGCTACAGGATTGATGAGAACGGTTGCCGGCACTTGGAGAGCAGTGTTGAGTGACACGCTGATAGCTTGGCTCAAAAGGCTTGGTCTTGAACAATATGGTAAGGTTTTCAAGGACAACGATGTTGATCTGAAGAGCCTTGCTTATCTGACCGATCAGGATTTGCGGGACCTTGGCCTGTCGCTCGGCCATCGGCGCATCCTGCTGGCATCGCTTAAGGACCCAGGCAGTGAGCCTGCTCCGCCGGTCGCAATGGCTGGCGAAGGGGGGGGCACTGCTGCACGAACGGAACGATCAAGTGCCGAGCGCCGGCTGCTGACCGTGATGTTCTGCGATCTCGTCGGCTCCACACCATTGTCCCGCCGCTTGGACCCCGAAGATCTGAGCGATATCCTGAAGCGTTATCGGAATGCCGTTGCCTCTGCAGTGATTGGTTATGACGGTCATGTCGCCAAGTTTTTGGGCGATGGTGTTCTCTCCTATTTCGGCTGGCCGCGTGCCTATGAAGATCAGGCCGAACGTGCCATCCGCGCTGCCCTCGATGCCATTGCCGGCGTTGAGAGCGTCAAGCTGGACGACAAGGAAAACCTCGAAGCCCGCGTCGGTATTGCCTCCGGCGAGGTGGTGGTGGGCGAGCTGTTGGGGGACACCACCAGCGAGCGGGAAGCGGTGATCGGCGAGACCCCCAATCTCGCCGCGCGTCTTCAGGGGATCGCGAATACCGGCAAGATCGTGATCAGCAGCTCGACCCACGCCCTGGTCGGCACTGCCTTCGAGTTCGAGGATATCGGCAGGTTCGACCTCAAAGGCTTCGACGAACCGGTTCAGGCGTGGCGCGTCGTGGGCGAGGCTGCCGTGGAAAGCCGGTTCGAGGCATCCCGCGGCGGCAGTCTCACCGACCTGGTCGGGCGCGAGCATGAACTCGGTCTGTTGAGCGAAGGCTGGGAACGGGCCAAGGCCGGCGAGGGCCAGGTGGTGCTCCTCTCAGGCGAGGCCGGCATCGGCAAGTCACGCACCGTTCAGGATTTCCGGCACCGCATCGGTGACGACGTCTGCATCCACTATCATTATCAATGCTCGCCCCACCATACCAACAGCGCCTTCCATCCCGTGGTGCAGAGTCTTCGCAGGAACGCAGGCTTTTCATCGGCGGATGCTGCCGAGACCAAGCTGGACAAACTAGAGGCCCTGCTTTCGAGCAACAGCCTGGAGGTCAGCGCGGTGGGCCCGGTTTTTGCAGCCCTTCTCTCGCTTCCGGGCACGATGCGCTACGGACCTGAAGAGCTGTCGCCGCAGCAGCTGAGGAACCGCATCATCGACATCCTGATCGGTCAGGTCCTCGAGCAAAGCCATAAAAAGCCGGTCCTTTGCGTGATCGAGGATGTTCATTGGAGCGACCCGTCGATGGCCGAGTTTATCGGCGAGATCATGTCGCGGATCGTCGATCATCCCGTTTACATGCTGATCACCTACCGCCCGGACTTCACCCCGCCCTGGCCGGAGCATACCCATGTCAACCTCCTGACTCTGAACCGGCTTGGGCGTGGCCAGGCAGCCGAAATCGCACAATCGGTCGCCGGGCCCGAGATGCTGGATGCGATCGTCGAGCAGATCGTGATCCGATCGGACGGCGTGCCGCTCTATGTCGAGGAGCTGACGAAATCCGTGCTGGAATCCGTCTCCGCGGAGAATGGTTCACCGATCAGCGAGATCATCCCGGCGACCCTGCAGTCATCGCTGGTGGCAAGGTTGGATCGATTGGAAGAAGCCAAGGAAACGGCGCAGCTAGGGGCCGTGATCGGCCGTGAGTTTTCTTACGATCTGCTCAGCATCGTCAGCAGTAGGAATGATCAGGAACTGCGCGCCGACCTCGACCGCCTGGTGATTTCCGGTCTGGTCATACGGAGGGGCCGTCTGCCCGAGGCGACCTTCAGTTTCAAACACTCCCTGGTGCAGGATGCCGCCTACGCCACGATCCTGGTAAGCCGGCGCCAGAAGCTTCATGCGAGGATCGTCCGAGCCCTCGAGATCGACAGCAACAGCACCAATATCGAACGTGTTGATACGCTTGCCTATCACGCCGCCCAAGCCGAGCTTTGGGACAAAGCGTTTCACTATGCTCATCAGTCCGGCGTCAAGGCCATGGACCGCGCCGCGCTTCGGGAAGCGGCGGCTCAGTTCGAGCATGCGCTGCAGATCGCGGTCAATCTTCCGGAAACCAAGGAGACGCTGGAGCGGACCATCGACCTTCGGTTCGAACTCAGAAACGCGCTTTGGGCACTCGGGCGTTTCGAAGCCATTCTCTCCCATCTCGGCGATTCCGAGCGCTTTGTCGAGAAGCTCGACGATCCGGTGCGCAAGGGCTGGGTCTCGGTTTTCGAAAGCGCCAGTCTCTGGCAATTGGGGCGATCGGAAAAAGCCCTGGAGACTGCCGAACGGGCGCTCGCCGTATCCCGGCAAAGTGATGACCTTTCGCTGGAGGTGGCGGCTCATTTCTATCTTGGCTGCCCCTTGGTCACCTCAGCCCACTATCTCAGGGCCGAGGAGATGTTTTTGGCCATCGGCAAGCGTCTCAAGGGATATTTGAGCCTTGAACGCTGCGGCCTGCCCTTCGTTCCAGCGGTAATTTCCCGATCCTGGCTCGCCTGGTCGATGGCGGAGCGGGGCGATTTCGACAATGGGCTCGCCCAGGGCACCGAGGCGCTGCAGATCGCAGAAGAGGTCGGCCATCCCTTCAATATCGCCCATGTCTATTACGATCTCGGCTATTTTTACGAGATCCGGGGCGAGATCGATAAGGGCGTCGAAGCCCTAAAATCCGCGGTCGATCTGGTCGAAGCCTGGAGCCTCACCTACCTCTCGCCCTTCATCAAAGGCTTTTACGGGCATGTGCTGGCGCTTGACGGCAACCTTGAAGACGGCATCAAGCAACTCGAGGAAGCGGGCGACCTCTACGCCTCCATGGGCCTTGGACTGTTCCGGTCCCTGGTGGGCATGCAGCTGGGCGAGGCCTATCGACTTGCCGGACGCATGGACGAAGCCCTGACGATCACCAACCGGAACCTGGCGCTTGCCAGAAAACGCGGCGAACGCGGGCATGAAGCCTATGGCCTTCGGATCCTGGGCGACATCATCGCAGCCTCGCCGGAAGCAGCGGCGATTGAGACGGCAAAATCCAATTATGAAGCGGCCATGTCTCTTGCCGACACGCTGGGCCTTCGTCCGCTGCAAGCGAATTTGGAGCTGAGGCTGGGCCGATTGGAGGAGCAGGCCGGGCGGAAGAAAGAGGCCAAGAAGCATATCGCCAAAGCCAATTCAATGGCGAAGGAGCTGGGCATGCAGCTCTTGCCTTATCAGCCCTCTTTACCTGACAAAGCGTCTTAATCGAGCTCGACCGCGACGGGTTGGAGGGCGCGAAGATAAGCCTCGACGGCGGCAGGAAAGCCTATTCGCAGCGCATCCGCCGTGATCGCATGACCGATACTCACTTCAGCGAGCATGGGCAGCGCCCGCCTGAAACTCGGCAGGTTGTCGAGAGAGAGGTCATGGCCGGCATTGATACCAAGCCCGGCCTCGGTTGCCGCCGCCGCAGCATCGGCATAGCGCTGCAACAGCACGCGAACGTCACCACTCTCGAACATCTCGGCATAAGGGCCGGTATAGAGCTCGATCCGATCTGCGCCTAAAGCGGCCACCTTGGCCATGTCTCCCGGCTCTGGATCCATGAAGAGGCAAACGCGAGCACCGCTTTGCTTGAGCAAAGCAATGACTTCGCTCAGAACATCTCGTTGCTGTGCGACGTCCCAGCCATGATCGGATGTCCTTTGGTCCGGCGCGTCTGGCACCAGTGTCACCTGATCCGGCCTGACTTCCCGGATCAGCGCGATGAAGTCAGGCGTCGGGTAGCCTTCGACGTTGAATTCGATGTCGTCGGCCAGCTCCGAACCAAGCAGCGCCTTCAGCGCAGGCACATCGCTTCGCCGGATGTGCCGTTCATCCGGGCGGGGATGCACGGTGACCCCATGGGCACCGGCGGCGACGACCATGCGGGCGGTGTCGAGCACGGAGGGATAGCCGACATCCCGCTGATTTCGCAAAAGCGCGACTTTGTTCAGATTGACACTGAGCTTGGTCTCGAGCATCGGGCCTCCGATCGTTTGAGCGACATCAGGGTCTGACCATAGGAAAAAATTGGCTTGGTCAAAAGAGCCAATTCATCTAAGAATAGAGCACCAATTGGACTCCAAGCACAGATGCCCAAACAAGCTCAGGACTTGCCGCTGCCGGCACTGACCCTCGATCCCTACTCGCCGGTGCCGCTCCATCGCCAGATCTATTTCGAGATCAGAAGCGCGATCCTCGATGGCCGCCTTCGCCCCGGCACGCGCTTGCCGGCAAGCCGAGCGCTGGCCAGCGATCTTGCGGTCTCCAGGAACACCGTGATGAGCGCTTTCGATCAGCTCAACGCCGAAGGCTATATCGCCGGCAAGGTCGGTGCCGGCTCCTTCGTGCCGGCGCACCTTCCTCAGGAATTGATCAGCACCGAACAGCGCCCGGACACCGAGGACGATCAGCCCAGGCCGCACCATCGCGTACATCCTTCGAAACGCGCCGCCGGCCTCGCGGCCCTGGGGAGGGAGGATGAACCAAGAGTTCCCTTTGCGCCCGGCCTGCCGGAAGTCGATCAATTTCCCTTCAAGGAATGGGCAAGGCTCCTGGGGCGCCATTGGCGACGTCCGGCCCGGGATCTTTTGATCAGCGCCGCCCCCGGCGGCTATCCTCCCCTTTGCGCTGCCATCGCTGACTATCTGGCGACCGCCCGCGCGGTTTTCTGCCGCCCGGAGCAGGTGATCATCACCTCCGGCTCGCGGCAGGCCCTGGACCTTGCCGCTCGCGTTTTGATCGATCCCGGCGACCCGGTCTGGATCGAGGATCCGGGCTACCATCCGACCGGCTCGGTTCTTGGTGCTGCCGGTGCGCGCCTCGTGCCGGTGCCTGTGGACGACGAGGGGTTGAGCTGCGCCCAGGGACGGTGCCTCGAGCCCTATCCTCGCATGATCTGCATCTCCCCCTCGCACCAATATCCGCTTGGCATCACCATGAGCCTGAAGCGCAGGCTTGAGTTGTTGGAAGGTGCTCGGGAAACAGAAAGCTTTGTTCTGGAAGACGATTACGACAGCGAGTACCGCTATGCCGGCCGGCCGCTCGCAGCACTCCAGGGCCTGGACCAGGATGGCCGCGTAATCTATCTCGGCACGTTTTCCAAGGTCATGTTTCCCGGCATCCGCCTTGGCTATATGGTGGTGCCTGATCACCTCCTCGATGCGTTCTTGAAGATCCGGACATTGATGGACGCGCACCCCTCCTCGATCGGGCAGGCGGCGCTGGCGGACTTCATCCAGGAAGGCCATCTCGCCAGCCATGTTCGCCGGATGCGGCCCCTCTACGAGGAACGCCAGACGATGCTGATCAAGATCCTGGCCGATGCTACCGACGATCTCTGCCTTCGCCCTGCCGATGCCGGCATGCATCTGGTCGCCGGGATCAACCGGACTATTGACGACCGAGCAATTGCAGCGAAGGCCGGCGAATACGGTATTCAGGCCCCTGCCCTTTCCACCTATTTCCATGACGAGGCAACAGCACAGGGCCTGCTGTTGGGCTATGCCGGCGTCGAAGAAAAGACGATCGCCCAAACGGCCCGGAAGCTGGCAGACCTGATCCGAGGCATGTCATCGCAAGGCTGACGGATCACTATAGAGAGTTGCTGATGGACCCGGCCTCTCCATCGGTTCATGAGCTCCGGCCTTGATAAGGCACACGCAAGCGCCCCGATATCATTGGCCCGGCCAAGCCGGCGTCCATACACCGGTTTCGAGAAGCGCCGGCAGTGACCGTTCCAGATCTCCGGCAACGATGTTGCGAGAGGGGAGCGGGCTTGTGGTGACTTTATAAGGTCAAAAAAACTCTAGCGGCGCGCTTGGGAGAGGGTTTCGCTTTTCCAGAGGGTCCAGACGAAGCCGACACCGACGCCGACATTGGTTTTGTCGATGAAGAGATCGCTGTCCTCGTTCTTGGCACCGTGATAGCTGGCGATATTGCTGCCGACAGCAAGCTTCAGATGGTCATTGAGCTGGTAGCTGACGCCGGTATAGAAGTTCGAGCCGAGATAGCCGCCTTCGGCATCGAAAGCGACGCGCTGTTCGTTGGCGCCCTCCACCGGCACTTCGTAGAAGAGATCCATGACACCCTCATTGGCCCAGCGGGCGCCGAGCGACCAGTTGACTTCCAGGTCTTCGATCCCGGCGACATCGACATACTCCTTGGCGAAGACGGGGTGAAAGACCAGGCCGACATAGTCGAAATAGGTAAAATCGGTCGAGAGCAGCGCGCGAAGCTGGAGATCGATGCGGGTTTGATTGCCGGCGGCATCGCGGTCGAGATAGTAGCTGAGGCGCGGGCCGACCTCGCCCAGATAGTCGAGATCGTCGAGGCCTTCACGGGCATCGTTGTCGTCGCTGTCGGCGGGAAGGGAGCCGGCGAAGCTGAGATCGAATTCGACCTTATCGGTATCGACGAACAGGCCGCGGGCAAAGGAACGCTCGCCTGCCTGGAACTGCTTGCCCCGGAAGATCACGAACGGCAGAGCGAGGCCGCGGAAATGGTTTTGTCCCGCCGCTGGGTAGTCCGGTATCCAGCCGGCGCCACCGCCGAACCCGACTTCCCAAAGGGGTTTCGCTTTACTTTCAGCATGAGCGGCGGTCTGCACCGGCGTGACGAGCGCTAGCGTCACACTAAGGAGAAGCGGGAAACGCCGGGCGATCATGAGGGCTGGCGAGCAAGGTCGAGTGGCAGGGTTGACGTCATCAGCTTTCCGGCGGTTTGGGGCGCATGGGACGATGGGGTACGGGCCGCACTTAAGCATGGACGTTCAAGGATGGACAAGCGGTGCGCGGGCAAATCATGGGCCCGATGCCACCCCTTCGATTTCGAGTAGCAGCTCACGCCGGCAGATGGCGCTTTTAAGTGGAATGATCGGCAGCGCCTCGCCGAAATGACGGCGGCAATGGGCAACGACGGCGGGTGCGTCCTCGTCATGGCGGATATAAACGCGAAGGGCTTCGAGGCTGCATCGACCTCCCGCCGCCGCCATGACGGCATCGAGATTGCGGCAGGTTTCCTCGAACTGCAGGTCCAGCGATCCGGCATGCATGGTCTGGTGACCGGTGATGCTGGCGGTGCCGGAGATGAACAGCAGGTTTCTATCAGGCGTCAGCGGATAGAGAAGTGCCCGAGAAAAGGACGGGCTTCTAGGGCTGTGTTCGGGGGGATAGCGAAAGGCACTGACCTGCCTTGGGTTTTCGACCTGACGGCCTGGATCGGATGCGGCAATAAAGCTGATCATCAGGCCGGGTGCCGTTGAGCCCACCCCGGATGCCGCCGGCAGCGCTTGGTCGGCAAAGCCCTGATCGGCAAGAGCGCGGGAGCGGCCGACGCAGAAGGAGCGATAGCGCTCCAATCCCGCCTGATCCTCATTGATCGCACCTACGATATTCCAGATCCTAAGGAGATGCAGGCCGCCGAACGCCCGAAGGCAGCTCAGGATCGACGTATAGGCATGATGAGCCGGTGTTTCGAGGGATTGGCCGGGCACTTCGTCCAAAAGAAGATGACCGAAGAGGAACCGTCCGTCGCTTGCATAGGCGATCTCGCCATGCTGCCCGGTTTCGACCGGACGCGCGCTCTGCCAATGCTCCACCGGCGACTGTTCGTCAGTATGCTGGGGCAGCTCGAAGGCGGGCTGTCCGATCATGATCGAGCGTGGGTCCGCTTCGATCTTGTGGGCCTTGCCGAAGCGAATTCGAGCTAATGAGCACCGATCGTCGGCGCCAAGATCGCCGATCCCGCCTATGGCCAGCTTCAGTGGCATGAAATCACGTCCCTAAAGGTTCGAGAAAATGGTCAGAAGTCTTCGATGCAAGTGCCGGTATCTCTCTAATCTCGGCGAGCCACCTGGTTGTTGCCGGGTTTGACGCCGAGCGGGCCAGAAGCTATGTCAAGCCGGTGCATGGGTCAATCTCAGCCCCAAGAAGGGCCCTGAAGCGGCAGACACCCTCATCGGCTGCCTGACCTTCAGGCCCCGAGATCTCTGGAAAACGGATCCGATGGCGTCTCTCTTGCTCCTGCCGCCGCTCCTGCTGGATGCGGTGCTGTGCTTTCTCTTCTCGAAGGGGCTGCTGCAGGGACGCGCCGCCTTGCTGACGACGCTTGCGATGCAGGCGCGCGGCCATGAGCTGGACGCCAAGACGACCCGGTATACCCGCTATGCAACCGCGGCCTGGGCGATTTGCGCCGGCACGCTTGCCTCGCTGATCATCGCGGGCCTGCTGATCGAGAGCCTCCACCCCGTTGCGGTGGCGGCGGCCCTGTTCCAGGGGCCCTGCTATCTGACACTCCTGGTCACGGAATATCTGGTGCGCCGACTGCACCTGGATCATCTGGAACATATGGGCTTTTGGGATTTTCTGAGGTTCCTTCGCCGGGTTGACTATCGGGCAGCCCTGCGCGATTGATCTGGTTCGACGATCAAGGCGATTGATCCAACGGAGGGGCGTGATTTCTTGCCTGCTGAAGCTCCGATGACGGCGTTGTCCAAGAGCAGCCATGACGTTGTCGTCATCGGCGGCGGACCGGCAGGGGCGACGGCCGCGGCCCTGCTTGCGAAAGCCGGGGTGGATGTCCTGCTGGCCGAGCGCAGCCGGTTCCCGCGTTTTCATATCGGCGAATCGCTTCTGCCGCACAGCCTGCCAATTCTGGAAGAGCTGGGCATTCTCCCGGACGTTCAGGCGATCGGCGTGCCGAAATTCGGCGCCGATTTCACCGACGTCAACGGCGCCAGCCGCAATATGCTGTTTTCCCGCGCTTTGAAACCAGGACCGGATCGGGCCTATCAGGTCAAACGTGCCGAGTTCGACGATCTTATCTTGAAGCGGGCCAGGAGCCTGGGCGCTTCGGTCCTTGAAGAAACCGCGGTCCGGCAGGTGGATCTCGAACGTGAGGACGGGGTTCGCTTGGAAATCGAGGAACCGGACGGCAAGCGGCGCTGGATCGAGGCTCGCCAGGTCATCGATGCATCCGGGCGGGACAGCCTGATCGCAAGGAAGCTGTCGATCCGCAGCCCGAACAAGCATCACCAGAGCGCCGCGATCTTCAGCCATTTCGAAGGTGTGCCGCGCCATGACGGCAAGATGGCCGGCAATGTCAGCATCTACTGGTTCGATCAGGGCTGGATGTGGTTCATCCCCCTGCCCGGCGATCAGATGAGCGTGGGGGCGGTTTGCAATACCGGCTATTTCAAGAGCCGTTCTGTGCCGCTGGAGCAATTTCTGGACGACACGATCCAGCGAGCGGCAACGGCCGCCGCGCGTATGAAAACCGCAAGGCGGGTCGAGCCGGTGCGGGCTGCCAGCAATTACTCCTATGGCAGCGAGGACATGGTCGGGCCGAACCACGTCCTGATCGGCGACGCCTTCGCCTTCGTCGATCCGGTGTTTTCCTCAGGGGTTCATCTGGCCCTGCATGGGGCAGCACAGGCGGTGGAACTGGTCACGACGCGCCTGCGCGCACCGAAAAAAGCCAAAGCAGTTCAGCGGCGGATGGAGCGGCGCCTGAAACGGGGCCTCGCCGACATTTCCTGGCTGATCTACCGCGCAAAGACACCAAGCATGCGTCATCTTTTTCTCCAGCCGCGCAATATCCTCGGCATCGAACAGGCGGTCATTTCCTTGCTCGCGGGCGACATCTTCGGCACCCCGGGCATTCGCTGGCGCTTTACCCTGTTCAAGCTGATTTTCCGGCTGCATCGGCTTGGGCTCGTACCAGGCGGGTCGGTTGCCGCCTCCGACGGCGAGCAGGCGAAAGATCTCGAACCGATGATGCCGGCGGGGACGGCTCGATGATTTGGCCTGCCGCCCTGCTTGGTGCTTTTTTCCTGACGATGCAAGGCGCCCTTGCCGGTTCGCTCGAGGACCTTATGGCCGATCTCGCAGAGGTCGAGGAGCGCCATGCCCGGTTCGTCGAGAAGAGGACCCTCGGCATACTCGACGAGGTGCTGGTCACCGAGGGGACACTCAGTTATCAGGCTCCCGATCGCCTGATCCGCCAGGACCTCCTGCCCGACCCCGCTATCTACGCCATCGAAGGCGACCGGCTGCGCATCACGGTCGATGGCAGAGAGCAGGTGCTGGACCTGGACCAGCAGCCCGTGCTGGCGGCGATGGTGACACCGTTTCGCGCCATGTTCGCCGGTGACGAACAGGCTCTAAGAGCGATGTTCGATCCTGGCTATGCCGAAGATGGCGACCACTGGACCATCACCCTCACCCCGAAACCGTCGTCCCCGAGCAAAGCGTTCATCGATCGGATCGAGATCGTCGGAAGGAATACCGACGTCGAGCGTATGGACGTGCATGAGCGCGGCGGCGACAGGAGCAGCATGACGTTGAACGCCGACGCCCCCTAAGTTGAGTTGAATCGGCATCGGACCTCTCCCCCCAACCACCCCATGGGCCCCATCACATCGGATGGTTAGGCGGGAGAGAGGGCCGGTGCCGGCTTACTTAAGAAATCAACCTCACTCCACCGTGACGGATTTTGCCAGGTTGCGGGGCTGGTCGACGTCCGTGCCTTTGACCACCGCGGTATGGTAGGCCAGGAGCTGGATGGGGATGGCATAGAGCAAGGGGGCGACGAACGGGTCGACGGTCGGCAGCGGGATGGCCGTGTGAACATAGTCCGAAAGCTTGTCGCAGCCCTCCTCGTCGCTGAGCAGGATGACCTTGCCGCCGCGTGCGACCACCTCCTGGAGGTTGCTTGCGGTCTTGCCGAACAGGGGATCCGGCGGGGCGACGACGATCACCGGGACGTCCTCGTCGATCAGTGCGATCGGTCCGTGTTTCAGCTCGCCTGCGGCATAGCCTTCCGCGTGGATGTAGCTGATTTCCTTGAGCTTGAGCGCTCCTTCGAGCGCGATGGCGAAGGCGGTGCCGCGGCCGAGATAGAGCACATCCCTGGCCGGGCTGATTTCATGGGCGATCTCTTCGAAGCGGAAATCTTGCATCAGGACTTCGGCCGCCCTGGCGGGCACTTCATCCAGGGCCTGGGTCAGGGCGGTTTCCCGCTCAGGCGTCAGATGCCCCCGCGCGCGGGCAGCGCCGACGGCAAGGCAGGCGAGCGTGGCAAGCTGTGTGGTAAAGGCCTTGGTCGAGGCGACGCCGATTTCGGGACCGGCCAGCGTGCGCACGAAACAGGACGCCTCGCGGGCAAGGGTGCTTTCCGGCACATTGACCACGGCAAGGGTCGGCAATCCCGCCTGCTTTACGTGGCGCATCGCCTCCAGCGTATCCATGGTCTCGCCGGACTGGGACACGAATAGCCCGGCACCCTCCCCGTCCAGCGGCACGTTACGGTAGCGGAATTCGGAGCCGATATCGACGTCGACCGGCAGCCGGGCGAGCTGCTCGAACCAATATTCGGCGACCATGCAGGCATAGGAGGCGGTGCCGCAGGCGACCATGGTCAGCCTTGAGAGGGACGAGAAATCGATCGGCAGGTCGGGGAGCTGGATGCGGTGATCCGTGGGGCTGGCGAAGGCCCGCAGCGTATCGCCGAGGACGGCGGGCTGCTCGTGGATCTCCTTATGCATGAAATGGCGGTAATTGCCTTTGCCGATCAGGGCGCCGGAGAACGCGGTTTGCGTGATCGCTCGCTCTGCGGGATCGCCGATGGCATCGTATATCTTAGCGCCATCGGGACGAACGACCGCCCAGTCACCCTCCTCCAGATATTGAATGCGATCGGTCAGATTGGCGAGCGCCAGGGCATCGGAGCCGACATACATCTCGCCGTCGCCATAGCCGATGGCGAGCGGGCTGCCGCGCCTGGCGCAGATCAGAAGATCTTCATGCCCCTCGAACAGCAGCACCAGGGCAAAGGCCCCGTCGAACCGATTGAGGGCGGCCTTGGCGGCATCGATCGGGTTCATGCCCTTGTCGATATTATCGCTGACCAGGTGGGGCACGACCTCGGTATCGGTCTGGGTTTCGAACTGGTGGCCTTTTTGCAGGAGCTCGTGGCGGAGCGTCTCGAAGTTCTCGATGATGCCGTTATGGACCACCGTGACCCCGCGGGCGCTATGAGGATGGGCGTTGTCTTCGGTCGGCGGGCCGTGGGTCGCCCAGCGCGTGTGGCCGATACCCGTGGTGCCGGAAAGCGGCTGCTCCTCGAGAACTGCCTCAAGATTAACGAGCTTGCCCTCAGCACGGCGCCGCTCGACCCGCTGGTCGACCAGCGTTGCTATGCCGGCGCTGTCGTAACCACGATATTCCAGACGCTTTAGCGCTTCGATCAACAAAGGGGCAGCGGGCTGACGGCCTAAAATCCCGATAATGCCGCACATGACGTTTCCAATCCTCTCCTGGAGAATGACTGTTTCACCTAGGACGATAGCAGGGGCGCGAGTATAGCGGCGCAAGGCATGCCAGCAAGAAGCGCCCGGAGGTTAGCATCGGATTGGTTAATAAAAGGTAAGCCAATGTGGCCCTGGAGCACAGTTTGATAAGCTCAATCCGGCCCTCTAACCAGGATTGGCGTCAGCACCTCGGGGCGGGCTGGACCGGAGATTGCTGAACCCCAGCCAGTACCAGATGAGGCCCATAGACTGGACAGCGAGACAAAGGCCGAAGCTGAGCTGGTAGCCCTCAACCGCATAGCCGCCGCTCGCACTGGTCGGAAACAGCTCGATGATGGCACCGATCAGATATTGGGTACCGAAAGCGGTGATGAAGATCAGAAGATTCATGGCGGTGTTTGCCCGTCCGGAAAGGGCGATACCGTAATGGGAGGAGAGCCAGGGATAGGCTAGGATCGCGAGCTGCCCGGTCATGCCGAACAAGATCCAGGCGGGCAGGATCAGGCTCTCGATCTGCAGGATGATCAGGGCTTCCGAGATGAGAAAGGCCGCGAGAAACCCGTTCATCACCGAGAGAATATGCACCCCTCGCCGAATGAACCAGTCGGCGACGGCGCCGCTCAAGAGGATGCCGGCCATGAAGGCGATCGCAACGATCATCAAATGGACGGCAACGGTATCCCGGTCCATGCCGGCAACGTCGCGAAACCAGGGCCCTGCCCAAAGCGTCTGGATTGCGATATGCGCGCCGGCCGTGGTCGCCAGGAGCGGCACCAGGCGCCAAAAGGACTTGTCCTTCAGAATACCGCCTACCGCGAGAATCTGACCTTTCAGGCTGACGCCCTCGGACTGGATCTTCTTTTCCGGCACGATCAGCAAGATCAAGGCAGCCACCACGAAGGTGATAAGCCCGAGCCCGATGAACATGGCACGCCAGCCAAAGAGCTGCACGCCGACGTCGATCGGCTGCGTCGCGACCAAGATCCCAAGGGCGCCGAAGGACATGATCACCGAATTGGCAAGCGCACGGCGCTCCTCGGAGACCCAGAGCACGACCGCCTTGAAACCGCTCATCAAGCCGCCTGCAAAGCCAAGGCCGATCAACGCCCGCGCCAGGGTAAGCCCTAAAAAACTGTCGCTGACCGCAAAGATCAGCGAGCCGAGCCCGGCAAGAGCGATCAGTACCGCCTGCACCCGGCGCGGGCCGATCCGGTCGAGCAGAACACCCAGAGGAAGCTGGAAGAGGGCAAAGGCCAGAAGATAGGCAGAGGTCAGAAACCCAAGCTCTGCAGCGCCCAAGCCGATATCACGCGCCAGATCGGGACCGACCACCGCGTTGACCGAGCGAAACATCTGCGAGAGGAAGTAGCCGACGGCAAAGGGGCCCAGCACCGTCAGGATGATCGTTTTGGGGCTCAGTACTTTGGTTTGGTCGGCGAGCTTGGGCACGAGCGGCACCTTATTGTGTTTGGGCACGTGCACTGTCGGCGATCCGGAACGCGAAGACCAGGGGGTAATGGTCTAGGATCGCCGGACGAAGAAGTCAGGCTTTCCGCATTATCCACAGCGATCCAGCGGAATGTTCGATACTAACGATCCCCAAGGCCTTCCTATGAAAAGCTCGCATACCCTCCGATTTCCGGATTCTTTTTTCGATTCCGGCCGGAACCAAATGACGTGGCCATGCCACTAGCTCACCACCGACGGCCCTTCCCTACCCGTCCGCACCTTGATTTCCGCTACCGCTTCCGCCGCCTCGATTACCGGCGCCAAGGCTGCCTGCAAATCCTGATCGTGCTTGGCGGGGTCGGGTTCGAAATGCTCCAGGTAGACGCGCAGGGTCGCCCCCTCCGTGCCGGTGCCGGAGAGGCGGAAGATGGTGCGGGCGCCTGATGTGAAGAAAATGCGGATGCCTTGGTGGTTACTGGTCGAGCCGTCGACCGGGTCGGCGTAGCTGAAGTCGTCGGCTTTTTCGACGGTGAGGGATCCGATGGTCCGGCCGGCCAAGGTCGACAGCTGCTCGCGAAGATGCTGCATGACACCCTCGGCGGCGCTGGTGTCCACGGCCTCATAGTCATGGCGGGAATAGTAATGGCGACCATAGGTTTGCCAGTGATCATGGACCACGTCGGCGACGGATTGCTGGCGCACGGCGAGGATGTTCAGCCAGAGGAGGACAGCCCAAAGGCCGTCTTTTTCGCGGACATGATCGGAGCCGGTGCCGGCACTTTCCTCGCCGCAGAGCGTCGCCTTGCCGGCATCCAGGAGATTGCCGAAGAATTTCCAGCCGGTGGGGGTTTCGTAGCAGGGAATGCCGAGCTTTTCCGCGACCTTGTCGACCGCCTGCGAGGTCGGCATGGATCTGGCGACCCCGCTCAGCCCGCGGCTGTAGCCCGGTGCGAGGTGGGCGTTGGCGGCGAGGATGGCAAGACTGTCGGAGGGGCTGACCACCATGTTCCGGCCGACAATCATGTTGCGGTCTCCATCACCATCAGACGCCGCCCCCATGTCCGGGGCAGGAGCGTCCGCCGGCGTGGACTTGACGGTGAGAGCCTCGACCAGGGCGCTGCAATGGACGGGGTTGGGATCGGGGTGGTGGCCGCCGAAATCGGGAAGGGGTTCGCCGTTGATAACGGTTCCGGCCGGCGCTCCAAGTGAACGCTCGAGGACGCTCCTCGCGTAGGGGCCGGTAATGGCGCTCATGGCATCGAAACGGAGACGGAATTTTTTTTGTTGGAAGAGATCCCGAATCTGATCGAAATCGAAGAGGGTCGCCATCAGCTCTTGATAGTCTTCGACCGGATCGATGATGTGCACGCTGCAGTCACCGACTTTCGTAACGCCGATCTTGCCGAGATCGAGGTCGGGAGCGTCGGCGATCCTGTAGGTCTCGATTGTCTTGGTTTTCTCGAAGATTTTCGCGGTCACCTGCTCGGGCGCCGGACCGCCGTTGGAGGTATTGTACTTGATGCCGAAGTCGCCATCCGGCCCGCCCGGATTGTGGCTGGCTGAGAGGATGATCCCGCCGAACGCTTTGTTCTTCCGAATGACCGCAGAGGCAGCCGGCGTCGAGAGCAGCCCGCCCTGCCCCACCAGCAGATCGCCGAAGCCGCTCGCTGCCGCCATTTTGATGATGGTCTGGATGGCCTCGGCATTGTGGAAGCGCCCGTCACCACCGATGACCAGGGTCCGGCCTTCGAAGCCTTCGAGGCTGTCGAAAATGCATTGCACGAAGTTTTCAAGATAATGAGGTGTCTGAAAGACGCTGACTTTCTTGCGGAGGCCCGAGGTGCCTGGCTTTTGGCCATCAAACGGTGTGGTTCTTATCGTTATCGAGGTCATCGTCGAACTTTCTTTCGCTCGCTTGTCCCATAGATGATGATCGGTGGCGGCAGCAAGGCGAGGCTATACGGCTGCGGATGCCCGGAGATCCACCTAAAGTCCAGCGACAGCCGCCAGGCTGTGTTAAGGGTCGCGGCTCAGGTTTTGTTCGTCGAGGGCGGTGAGGTAGGCCTGCCAGAGCCGTTCCTGCTCTTTGCCGAGATGGTGCAGATAGCGCCAGGTATAAATGCCGGTGTCGTGCATGTCGTCGAACTTGATCTTGACCGCATAATGGCCGACCGGCTCGACATCCATGATCCCCACATGACGCCTGCCCGCGATCGTCACCTTCTGGCCGGGGCCATGGCCCTGCACCTCGGCGGACGGGCTCTCGACGCGGAGATATTCGGCTGGCAGCTGAAAGCTGTCGCCGTTGTCGAAGGCCACGGAGAGATGCTTTTCCGCACGATTGACCCGAAGCTCGGTCGGCCAGGGCTCGTTATCGCCGCCGCTCATGCCCCGTCATCCCGATCGGGCGCGTCGCCCGTGCTCGCCGCTTTCACCTGATCGGGAATGGCTTCGTCCTCGCCGAGGGTGCGGGCTTCGTCGACGAGCATGATGGGGATGCCGTCCCGGATCGGATAGGCGAGGCCTGCCTGCTCGCTGATCAGTTCCTGGCGCTTTCGGTCGTAGCTCAGACGCGACTTGGTCAGCGGACAGACCAGAATGTCCAGAAGCTTGGGGTCGACCGATGTGGCGGCGGCTGCCTTGTCATCGTCGGTCGCGGCGTTGTCGGTCATAGGCTCGGTCTTTGCATGGGGGGCTGAAAACGGAGGAATGTCGGGGAAACATCGCTAGTGATGGACACTGCGCTCATCATTGACCAGCGTTCCCATCTGGAGAAGAGACACCAGGGTTTTGCCCAGTTGATCCGGATCGGGGGCCTCAAGAAGTGCTTGCTTCTCGGAGGGTTCGAACGGGCAGATCATGGCGAGCGAGGTCAAAAGGCCGCTCAACGGCGCAAGCTCGATCTGGTTCCAATCGACGCTGATGTCGTGGACGGCGAAATAGCGTTTCAACGCTTCGGTCAGACAGGGGCGAAGGCTGTCCTCGGGCGTCGGCGGCTGCAAATCGTCCTGCCAGCGCTCGAAGCTCCCCACCACCTGGCGATAGGGGGTGGCCACGGTCAGCTCCTGCACCACCTCGAACCGGCAGACACCGGTCAGCGTGATCAGATACCGGCCATCATCGGTGGCCTCGAAACTGGTGATCCGGCCGATGCAGCCGACCGGATATAGATCCGGCTGATCGTCGCCGAGGCGGCCGCTCGGCTGGATCATGCCGATGATCTTGTCGGCACGCTCGGCATCCTTGACCATCTGCAGATAGCGGGGCTCGAAGATGTTGAGCGGCAAGTTGCCGCCGGGCAGCACGACGGCGCCGGAAAGCGGAAAAATCGGAAAGCGGGTCGGCAAGCCGCTCAGGAGGCTCTGATCGCTGGATATGGTCATTGATGTCTATATAGCGCTGCTCATGGGATCCTCAATCACGAGAAGAGCACGGCCGAGAGCTGGCGGCGTCCGGCGACGGTCTCGGGATGCTGCGGCCCGAGGGCTTCGAAAAACTTGACCAGCTGCTTTCGCGCCGCCTGATCCTCCCACTCACGATCCTTCTTGACCACCTGCAGCAATTGCTCGACCGCTTCGCCGGTCTGACCGCGAAGGAACAGCACGGTCGCAAGGTCAAGCCTGGCCGCATGGTCATCGTCATTGGCACCGAGCCTGCTTTGCAGCTCGGCGGGATCGCCAAGCGTGCCCGCTTCCTCGGCCAGGCTAAGGGCCGCCTGGGCGCCGTTGATCTCGATGTGGTTCTTATGCTCGGCCGGCACATTGTCCAAAAGCTCCCGCGCCGCTGCGGCACGCCCGAGAGCGATGTGACAGCGGGCGAGGCCGGCAATGGCATCCGCGTTGTTCGGCTCCTCGGCCATCACCTGCTGATAGATGTCGGCAGCCAGATCCACCTGGCCGGCATTCAGCGCCTCCTTGGCCTGCTCGATGCCGATCTCGGTGGGCGCAGGACCGATCGGACCGGCGAGGCGCTCGATGAAGGCCTTGATCTGGCTCTCCGGCAAGGCGCCCGAAAACCCGTCCGCCGGCTGACCGTTTTTGAACGCATAGACCATGGGGATGGATTGAATGCGGAGCTGCTGCGCCAGGGCCTGGTTCTCGTCGATGTTGACCTTGACCATGCGCACGGCACCGCCGGCCGCCTTGACCACCTTTTCCAGGAGCGGACCGAGCTGCTTGCAGGGCTCGCACCAAGGCGCCCAGAAATCGACGATGACCGGCACGTCCCGGGACGCCTCGATGACGTCGGTCATGAAGCTCTTGGTATCGCTTTCCTTGATGAGGTCGGCACCGCCGCCGCTTGCCTCATCCTTACCCATAAGTCCCGATAACAAGGCCATCCTATTTCCTTACCCCGATGAAATTCCGGACCATCGCTCGCCGGCAAAAAATCTGGCCCTAACATGGCGAACCGGCCCGCTCTGATCAAGAGGAAGAGGCGATTGTCATCAAGCAGCCCGCTAACCGACGGTTGGCGCCATCCCGGCAGGTTTTCGCAAAACCAAGAAAATGCTCCGGACAAACCCCAAATCCCTCTTGCCAAACCTCCGGGGCTCTCCTATGTACCCAGGGTCCAAAGCGCAGATCTTGCGCAAGTGAGCGGGCGTAGCTCAGGGGTAGAGCACAACCTTGCCAAGGTTGGGGTCGTGAGTTCGAATCTCATCGCCCGCTCCAAAAATACCAAGAAAATACAGTGAGTTGGGGAGGTGAAGGCCGCGCAGCAGGAGTTACCTGCAGGCATCGGAGTAACTTCCTGGTAACTGATTTTCAATGTCCATGTTATCCAGACATCGTTTGGGGCATATCCCGAGCACAGGCAGCACTACCAACTATGCGGGCAGCTCATGGACTGTGGGCTAGGCGGCATGAGCGCCGAAGAAACAGCTCTTTTCAACAATCGCGAAATAGCAATCGCAATCTGGCTTTTTGTTTGCATCGGCTTTGCTGCTTCGAACTCCGAGGTCCGCAGTGCTGCTGTCGGTGTGTGGAAGGCTCTTTGTAACAGGCTGATCCTGATCCTATTCGGATTGATGGTCTCCTATATCGCTTTGGTCGTCCTTGCCCTTTATCGGCTAGGCGCTTGGGATTCTGGGCAGCTGAAAAATACAATACTCTGGGGCGCAACCGTGGCCTTGGTCTCGTTGTTTCGAATCCCGCAAATTGCTGAGGACGAACACTATTTCCGAAATGCCCTATGGGACAACTTCAAAGTCGTTGCGTTGATTGAATTCGTCGTCGGTTTCTACACATTTTCTCTTTGGGCTGAATTATTGATTGTACCAGTCACAACAATTCTCGTTGCACTGCACACTTTTTCCGGCTCCAAGAAGGAATATAAGCCTGTAGAGGCGTTGCTTGGCGCAGTGCTCGCGCTCGCCGGTTTTGGGTTGATCGTTTATGCCGGCTACAGCCTTGTTACAGACTTCTGGAGATTTGCTAAGCCTTCAACACTCTCGGATGTCACTCTTCCGATTTTGCTTTCATTGCTGTTCCTTCCGTTTCTCTTCGTACTGTCCATCTACGTGAATTTTGAAACTACATTTCGACGCCTAGAATTTACGATTCGCGATCCTGCCCTAAGGAGATATGCAAAGCGGACCTCACTCTTCAGCTTTCACTTTCGATCGAATCTTTTGAGAAGGTGGAGGCGAAACATTGGGAACAGAAAACCAACAAATCGCGAGGAGTTAGATGCTTCAATCGCTTTGGTGAAGACTCAAGCGCAGCGCGAAGAAAATCCAGAAGTCGTGCCAATCAAAGAGGGTTGGTCGCCACATCTCGCGCGAGAGTTTCTGACCGATGAAGGATTGGCCCCTAGCGACTATCATCAAGATCCGCTCGATGACCAACAATGGTTCGCGAGCTCGCAATATCTTGAAGTCGGAGACGGACTCTTCCCCAACAATATCACCTACACTGTCGAAGGAGATGAACGGATCGCGAGGCGGCTTAAATTAGCAATCAACTATAATGATCCAGAAGCAAAACGGGAAACGCATGACTCCCTAGCGAAGATTTTGAAGATCTTATTTCAGAAAGCACTTGGTGAGGATGCACCGGACGAGATCGAGGCTACCCTTCGGAACGAGGCTTCCGATAACTTTGTCGTTGGTGGAAAGTCTTTTCAGTTGCTCAGGGAAGACTGGCCTACAGGTAAGGGCTATACAATGCGTTTGATACTAGCGAGCTAAATCCCCGTATCGACCTCCTCCAAACTTCCGATCCGAGCCGATCAGGACACTGCCCACCAAGCCCCGACAGTTCGCTGTGGTCGTTTGGGGATTGTTGGGTGGCGGATGGGGTTTGTGGTGGTATTGCGCGAGGTGGGAATCAGAGGGTGCCGCTCTCTCGCGAATGAGAGAGCAGGTGCCCCTCAGGACATGCTAGTCGGAAATTCATCTGCATACCGAGGTCGTCGGACGCGAGTGCGCCGCACAGTGCGCCAAAGATTACATACTCCAGATCATGAACCTCCTGTTCGACTCGCTTTGGAGGTTCTTTGGAGATGGAAAAGCCATGTCGTGCAAAATGATCGATCGAATAGAGAAGGTTCATTTTTGTATGTTGAAATACGATCCATGAGGGTGAAATTATGGATGCGGGCGGATAACCTTTGATCTCTAAACCTTCGTAGAAATCTCGGACATTTTGAGGTTCCTTGCAGGCTTCAATTTTGATCTTGTTACATGCATCTTTGCGTTCAATATCATCCGACACACTACTAAGAATTGGAAACCATTGAGGAACTCTCTTTGCGATATCATGGAACAGCTTCACACCTTCTCTCGTCACTCTAATCCATTCGCTCCGCGCTATTTCTTGATCCGCAGATACATGAAAGTCATCATTCGCCCATAGGGGATTGATCCTCGGTTCATTCGGCATCTTGTGGGCTACAACTGGAGTAGCCGCTTCTTGTCTGCCGGCCTCAAGAGAAAGGTATTCTCCGACTCCCGGAATCATGTCATAGGCGCCATATTCTTCTGGAAGTTTCGACACACATTTCTTGCGAGAATCTGGAGTAGTAGTGAGTAACTCATAAAACAATACTTGCGGAACAATAACATCATGTTCATAGCATAGTTGAGAGATTTCGTTTTTTGTGCTGCCGTGCAGATAACTCTTATCAACTAAGATTTGCATGTGAACTGCTCTGTGATAGTGATGCTCGACTGGACACTAGACCCAGTGCTGATCCTTTTGAAGGGTGACTCCTGGCGCCAATTTACTGAAGGGACAAACGCGCCCGTTCGATAGGTATAATGGCGGTAACTAGCACTCCTCAGTGCTGACCACACCCGACAAAACTGCCCATCACCACCGCCAGAAATCCCTCGCCCAACACCACGAAGCGCAGCCTCAGCGCCTCCCGCGCCCAACGGCAGGCCGCTGCCCCAACTTCGACAGGCTACCGTAGTCGTCCGGCAGCATCGCTCTCCTGATGCCCAGGGCGAGCAGCTGCTGCTTGTCCTCCGGGTCGACGATGCCGGCGTGCGTCTGCGCGCCACCTTCCCTCTCGCAGTCGCCCAGGCGATGAAACACGGCCTGCCGACGCCACATCTTTGGCGTCGTGACCTCGTCGACGTCAACATCTCTTGCAAGAACGTAGCCGTGCAGAGCTAGAACGGCCGACGCTGGTGCCTCGAATGCCTCCGCGACGGCGATGCACTGCCCAGGGGTCGGGGGCTGCGCCTCCGCCGGAAGCTGCGTCAGGGCCGCGACGGCGGGGATCACGCGAGGATGCAGGCGCTGCATCGCGATCGTTATGACGTCCTCCATGTCGACGCTATAGACGGGGTGCGGGTTGAAGGGGCGATCCTCAAAGTCGAAATCGTCTGTCATGACCCTTATCCTCTCTGCCTGGGCAGCGGCAGGCCGTCCTCGGTGGCGATGTGGCCCTTGTTCAGCCACCAGCGAACGTCCGCGATCATGGCACCCGTCTTCAGAATGTCCTGCACGGAAACCGGCTCGCCGCCCAGAAGGAGAGGTAGGGCCTCCTCCCACCGAGCACGGGCGGAGCTTCCCTCCCGGAACCGCGCCTCGGGGTTCACGAGAACCACGCGGCCCCTCATCGGAACCTCGCTTCCAGCCTTGCGATCTCGGCGTCGAGGAACGCCAGTCGGTCGGTCAGCTCCTGGCCCATCAAGTTGAGGTTCGCTCGCATCTTCTCGCGATTGAGATAAGCGATCTGGCGGGTCGTTCTCTTGCGCGCGAGCTGCTGTGTTAGCCAGCTCACGAGCGGTCGGTCGGAACGGAACCTAGGCATCAGGCTGGTCCTCCCCGTTGATCCGCCCAACGACGCTCCGCAGCTTCTCGACGGACGGTGTTGCCTCGGCCTTGGCGATCGTTGCTGGAGACGCGTCGAACCTCGCGGCGATGGCCGGGTCGACCCGCTCCCTGATCTGGCCCAGGAGGTAGGCTCTCGGATCCTCAACGCTCGGCGGCCAGCCGTCCGGCATGTCGGAGAAGTCCCTGGCGATCGTCATGTCGGGCTCGTGCCGCAGCCAAGCTTTCGCCCTCATGAGGTTCGCGAACTCCTCGTCGGCGACGAGTTCCGCCACGGTGTCGGTCCGAACGTCCGCCGCGATCCTGTCGATCTGGGCCTGGGCACCCGCTCTTGCCATCTCAGCGCGGTGCTTGGCTTCGCGAAGCTCCTCGCTCGTCATCTCTTCAAGATTTTCCATTTGCGATCTCCCTGAGCTGGCGAAGTGCCGTGGGTTGCGGGTCTTTCCAGGAGGCAATCCTCGGCCCAAGGGACTGCATCGAGCGGTCGCGGGCGGCGGTTACCTTTGTCAGCGCCTTCCGAGCCTCGTCGAGGCTGGCCTGCTGCTCTGGCGCGTGGGCCAGGACGGCGTTCTGGCGAACCATCTCGTGGTCCTTGAGACCCGACAGATAGGGCGGCGCGCCCAGGACGGCCGACGAGGTGCGAGGGTCGATCCGAACGGCGCTCATCAAGTCTTGTAGGCTCTTCGGATCGGCGGCGGCGCGCTGCCAGTGCGACCGGATCTCCGCGGCAAGGGTGTCGCTGACGTGGGGCTGGACGGCGGCGGTGATCTGCTTCTCGATCCCCGCGATCTGCCCCTCGATGCTCGCGATCGCCCGGTCGGCGGACGCCAGCCCTCGCTCAAGGGCGCGCTGGGAGAGATTGCCCAGGGTGGCAAGATTGGTGCCGGGGTCCTCGGCGGCGGTCTTGATCGCGCCCCAGGCGTTCCATATCGACGTCATCGCGTCCTTCGCCAAGCGAGCACTCTGCCCGTCGTCTTTGATGTTGTCGGGAGAGTGGTCGATCGGCATCTCGACCCGCCGCGTGTCGGTCATCATGCCCGGCTCGGGGTGCGGGCTTCTGCCGGGCCGGTTGCGGCTCGCGATTGCCCGGTCGATCGGGGATCTCATGTGCTCGGGGAGCCTGCGCGGCTGCTCGGCGGGGGTGTTGGTTTCCTCAGGCGTGGTCATGGTCGTCTCCTTCCTAGGTGAGGCCGACTGTTCGGCCAGTTCTCATGGTGGGTCGCTCCACCGCCCAAGAGAGCAGGTAGCGGAGCGGGTCGATGGCGTGGTCGGGGCAGTGCGGCGTGTCGCGAATGTCGTCCGGGTCCTTCTCGTCGCGGACGGCCTGCGGAAGCGTCGCGAGCAGATACTCGCAGCGGTCGCTGATGTAGAGGTGCGGACGGGACGGGTCCTGCTCGGCGGCGGCGGTCAGCATCGAGCGGATGGTCGCGTGTCCCTCGGATCGCCTTCCCTTCCTCGGTGGACGGAGATCCCAGAAGCCCTCCTTGCGAACCTCGACGTGCAGGCTCTCGCCGCGGAGCCCGCGGGCGCTGTCGATGACACCGGTCGGGCGCGCCCAGCCCAGGGAGGCGCAGCGGGCGACGATCTTCTCGCCCAGGCGGGAGGGCGACCACTCAAGGCTCTTCGAGAGGTCCTCGGGATTGTCCGTTATCGCGTCGGTCACCTCGTCGAAGACAAGGACGCTGCCGCGCGGGGCCAGTTGGTTCTCATCAATCTGCACCGCACGCTTCGCGCGACCTCCGACGAGGCAGACGGACGGGCTGGATATTCCCCAGTCTGTCGCGGTGTACGGCGTGAAGGCGTCGCGACTGATCGCGAAGTTCTCCGGGAGCCCAAGGGTGTGGACGTCGGGGTCAAACATGTCGAACATCAGACCCTCGCCGACAGACCACTCGCCGAAAAGCCACTGTTTCAATCGAACAGGGTCGCCGTGGCAGGCCTGCCGGAGGCGGTTGACGTAGGCGTTCTGATCAATGAACGGGTTGTCGAGAGGGCCGGACGGAATGGTGACCCATCGCTCCGTCTCGCCATCGTCGAGATTGATCTCGTAGGGAACGTGGGACTGGCGATCCTGGACGTGGTTCTTGAAGATTCGACCGTGCAGCGGTCCGCCGGGGTTGCCCAAATAGACGACACGCGTGATGACATGGTCGGGGCCGCGGAGGTTCGAGCGCAGCAGGCGGAGCAGTCGCTCGGTGGGATACTGCGTGACCTCGTCGACGATGAGGAGCGTGGCGTTGGCACCCTGCAGGACATCGTACGACCGCTGATCCTGAACCGCAGCGAGGCGGATCGTGGCACGGTCGATCCTGGCCACCTTCTCGGCTCGATTGTATCGGTGCCGATTGCCCGTCGCCTGCCCAAGGAGGGACAGCAGTTCGTCCTCGAAGTCGGTCAGCGACTTGTATGACGAGCGGACGATGAGGACCGAGGCGTCGGACTGATACTTCGCGATGTGCTGGAGGGCGATGTAGACCGCCGCCGTCGTCTTGCCACCGCCTCTCGCGCCCAGGAGGGCGAGGTTGCACGCCTCCGGCACCTGCAGGGCGGACTGCTGGAAGGGGGAGAGGCGCTGCTCGGGGGTGGTCGGGGCGCTAGTCATTGGCGTCGCCCTTGATGACTGGAGGTGATCCAGCGGAGACGCGCTTCATATACTCGTCCATGTCCATCGCGGACGGGAGCTGGATGTTGAGGATGTTCTGGGTGTTGGTGACGTTTTGGACTGTCGGCGCGACCGGCGTGCCCTCGTATCCGCATCTGGACTTCAAGAGGAAGATGGCGGCGGTGCTGCCTCCCTTTGATCCTGGGTCGACCGCGCGCTCCAGAAGGGAGTGGACGAGAATATGCTCCAGTTGACCACGGCCCCGTTCCAGCGCTTCCTGAACCTCCGGCTGGCGCTTGCAGATCTCGGTGAACGTGCCTCGGAAGATGCCAAGCTGCTTGGCGATGGCGACGTCGGGATGTCCCTTGGCGGCCATCTCCTCGACGATCTTGAGGCCGCGGCGGCCGATCGTCTTGAGGCGGTTGCCCGCGCCATTCACTCCGCCCACTTTGACAACGTCGCTGGCCATCAGTCGTCAGCCTCGCCCAGATGTGCTGTGATCTGGGCATCGCTGAAGCCCTTGGCGCGAAGCTTGCTGACGACCGTCTGGCGGGCGATCGCCTGCTTCTGCCGAGCGGCTTGTTGGGCCTTCTCCTTTCGAACACGCTTGCGCTCGCGATCCATAGCGGGGTGCTCATCCCTGGCCCGAGAAAACGCGCTGCGAGGATCGTTGCCGTGCCGGGCGATGGTCACACGCCCTCGGCTTCCGCCCCTGGTCCTGCCCCTCACGACCGACCTCGCCTTCCGGTCAGGGGCTCGATGGGCTGCTTGGTGCGCCTCGGTTTGCCGGTCTTGCGGGGCATGAAAGTTACTCCAAAAGTTACCCGTGTCCTGTGAGCCTCGGAATGCTCGGGTGATTGCAACCTTGGATAGGTTGCCGGGCGAGTGGCAGGGCCGGAGAAACCTTGGTTCTCGCCCGGCAATATCTAGGAAATTATGCCTCGCTCATCATGAGTGGCGAAAGGCCTGGATTCTTTTCGCGAAGAGATGGTTGGGATGGGCGGGACCTGTAAGTCATGCTGCGAGGCCCTAAAGCGACTAGGCCCGGCTACTGGCTCCAGCTGTCTATAAACGCGCTGCGATCATGTTTTCTTACTACAGCCCAAAACATATGAAACCAAAGGTATCAGGTGGAGCTGTTTACAACAGTGTCTATATTACTCGGTCTAGTCGGTTTAGTAGCAGCAAGAGAGATGCAACCCACTGAAATTTCTCTATTTTGGGCTCAAGCGACTAGCTGTTCGACTAAGAACCAGTCGGCGGCGACTGTGAACGACTGAGCTTCGGCTGACGCGACCAGCCATCCGCCGACTGGATCATCGCTAGAAGGGGATGTCGTCCAGATCGATCTCCGTCCGAGAAAGGTCCAGGGTCAGCTGGCCATCGTCGGGCCACGTCGCGTCCGGTCGGAACTCAAGCCGAGCCTTCTGCAGGTCGCTCGGGCACAGCCAGCCCTTTGGTGCCTGATTGCACTTCTGCCAGGATGGATATCGCCTAAAGCGGTGATAGACATTCATAGCGTTTATGGTCTTGCCCAGTCGCTCACTGCACTCTATCAGCCAGCTCGTGCTTAGCCGCTCCGGACCAGTGCCCTCCCAGAGAATGTTGAACAGCACCCGGTCCAGCGGGTCCATTGAGGCGGCCTCCTGCTCCGCGAGGGCCTGCGTCTTCACCCTGTCCTTCTCTGGGTGCCATCCAGCCGGGATCTCATGCTCGTCGAGCAGATGGTGCAGAAGTGCCGCCAGGCCGCCCTCCTTGTCTCTCCAGGCGAAGAGCCGCTCAAAGTGCTCGGCGTCGCCCTTTCGCGTGCTGTTCACGTCCGCCACGACAAAGCGGCGCGCGCCGACCGAGGCTGGCACAGCCCAGTCTTGGTTGGTGGACATGATCATTGCCAGGTAGCTGTCAACCTCCCGAACGTCCACGCCCTTGCCCTCCAGCGGCATGGTCGGCTCGGTTATCATGGTCTTGAGGACGCCCTCTTCCTCGCCCGGACGAAACTGCACCTCGTCTGCGAACATCAGGCAGCAGTGCTGCATGTGGGCGTTGAAGGAGCCGACGATGTGCTTCTTCTGGGTCATCTGGCTGCCGTGGACACCAAACATCTTCACAAGCGTGGAGCATATGAAACCCTTGCCCGTTCCCTCGTCGCCGCGCAGCACGACCGCCACCCTGGGCTTGTCCGCCGGGTTTCTGACGACCCATGCCATCCAGTTTATCAGATACTCCTGGGCGTCAGGTTCAACGACCTCGCGAATATGCCCTAGCATTGGCTCAGGGTCGCCGGGAGCTGGCTCGACGCCGTATCCGCGCCACATGTTGTAGTGGTCCTCGGTGTGTTCTGATGCAGGGTCGAGGATGAAACCGCGTCTGTAGAAGCGACGCCTGGGTGACTCAAGCCAGAATGGGAACGCGGGTTTCCAGACCGGGTCCTTCTTGCCAGTGTCGACTGGAATCTTGATCGGCCTCAGGACGTCAGTGATCGCCTCCCTGTTCATCGCCTCAAGCGGAAGGCGATCCTCGAAGAACCGCGATCGCCCACCGACGATGGCGCCGAAGTATCGCTCCGATATCCAGCCCAAGGGGTCGTCGATCGTGGTCTCATCGACCTGGTTCTCGACCTTGGCTCGCGCTCTCGCAATCTGTCGGTCTGCATAGCGATCAGGGGCCTTCTGATCATGTACATGCCGCCCAACGCGGAGATCGTGATCGAGCAGCATGGCCTTTATGATCTCATCGGGCACCTTCTCACGAATGCACTCGGCCACACAGAACAGGACCACCTTCGAGCGATCGTCCTCTTGGTGTCCGCCCGGCATCCAGCCCTCATTAGCGGCGGCGCGAACGCGCTCGGGCAGCGCGTCAAAGTCATAGTCGTCAGCGGCCTCAACACCGCGCGCTAGAGCAGCGACCTCAGTCTCTTCCCGATCGGCCTTCCCAAACTCGTCGAGCGAGAATGACGGACCGTTCTGATCGAACCACACCGCGCTGGCGGGTTTTTTGCCTCGCCCCTCTCTGGCTTTCTTAGCGTTGGGTACATTTATGGTGCCGGGCAGGCGCATGATCCGGTCGACATTGTGGCAAGAGTCTCCGCCAAGCTGCTCTGCAATCCAGCGGTTCGTTCGCTCGAACTCAGCCCATGCCTCTTCCGATGGCTTGTCGACTGTGACGGCCTCTGTCAGCCGCCAGAACGCTTGGTATCCGTTGCCGCTGTCGATCACGCAGGTCGGCCTTGGTGCGAATTTCTCCAAACTGTTGAGGATTCTCCGACGAGCAACATCGCGTTCTTCCCCTTTTGCCGGGTCCACGTCCACGTGCAGCCACTCGGCTCGAAGGATCTTCTCCTTCTTGGGCTTCTTCGTGAGGTTCCCGTCACCGGTCCAGTTCACGGTGAAGTAGATGTTGGAGCGACCCTCCTTGGTTGAGAGCCACTCCGTCAGGGTGTCCTCCTTGCCGGGCCAGAACGTCCAGGTTGTGATGCGTCCGTCCGGGACAATTGCTGTCAGAATCCATGGCCCCTCTGGTCGGAACCACCGAAGGAACTTTACCGCCTCGCTGCCGCCGCCTATGCTAGGAACATGGTCCTTTTGGCTGCCGGTGCTGGTCCCATCGGTGGTCGCTTGATATGAATGGCCCTCGTCCGCCGGGACGGGGGCCGCGCCATTCTTAAGATCCTCACTCATCGCCCACGACCTCCCGGCGCTTCTGCATCCAGGCCTGAACGTCAGCGCGACGGTAAACGACCCGTCGTCCGATCTTGTGATGAGCCGGCAGATCGTATCCCTGGCTTCGACCGCACTCGAAAAACGAGATGCTCAGCCCGGTGAGCGCCGCCACCTGCACGGTGGTCAGCATCTGGTCAGGATCGTGTTCGTTCACACGAATGGTTGGGAGGATCTTGTGAAGCTCGTCTCGGACGACTTCGCGAACAAGCGCTTCCATGCTGCTCATGGCAATCTCCGGTCATCAGACCCGCTGTCAGCGGATCAAAGTTGATGACGAGAGGCACCGATGCGCCCTCGGGGCTCAGTCCCGACTCACGGGGAGTCTTCGCCTGCCCCTACTGCAAGGGTGTTGCCGGTCCTGCCTGGCATGGGTCTCACTGAGCAGCTGCTCTAACAGGACCACCATCGCGTCTAGATGGTCGTTACTATAGCTTGTCTGGCCGAGATCGACCCGTTGTTTCGCCGTTCACCAACACCATGATGCGATCCGCAGTCTTCTGAGCCCACTCCCGGCAGGCGTTGTCGGTGGCGATCACATACTGCGCCGTTATTGATCTGTCGGGCCGATGGTTGAGCAATCTGGCAAGGACGCCGCGCGGACATCCGATAAGCTCGGCCTGGGTCGCGTAGGTTCTGCGGAGATCGTGCAGCGACGTCGGCATGAGGTTCGGCATCGGATGCGTTATCGGCTTCCTCGGATCGCGCCCAGGGAAGATAAAGGGACCGAGGCGGGGCAGGCTCTCGATCAACGCCACCGCGCGCGTCGACAGCGGCAGATCGAACGCCCTTCGCTCGCCCCCCTTTGGGCTGGGGAGATGCAGCCAGCCGTCTTTGAGGTTGTCGTACCGCGCGGTCTGCGCGTCGTTTCGGCGGAGGCCGGTGAGGAGGACGAAGAGCCACAACGCTCGGATGTGTGGGTTGGCGAAGCTTTGTCGGCTGCGCTCCCACCCAGCAAAGTCCTCCACGATGGTCTCGCGCCGCTTGTCCCGGAAAAATTGAACCTTCCTTCCGGGCCATGGGTCTTCCGAAACGACGTTCCAGATCGCCCGAAGGGATCTGACGACATTGTTTGCCACGACCGGGCTGGTCTCGCCCAGGTCGAGGTGCAGCGCCAGCAGCGTCTTGTGGTTGCAGAGCATTGAGAGCGGCAGATCCATGTGGTCGGGCACATGCTTGTTGAGCCATCCCCATCGCGTGGCGATGGTATTCTCCGAGCCATCGCGAAGCCGAAGGCGACGCTCCCACTGCTCCATGGCCTCGCGAAGCGTCACCTGCTGCTCCTCGACCATGTTGTTCATGTTGCGCTGCGCGCACTCAAGCCGAGCCTGCCGAATGTCCATCGCCGGCCATCGCCCAAGGGTGGTGCGCTTGCCGCCGGACTTCTGGTGAACCCAGCTCCTTGGGCTGCCGCTCTTACCGACCCGCATGCCCAGGCCGTCGCTAAACCAGTGCAGGCCGGGTTTCAGGCTCTCGATCCTGCTCCGAGTAACTCCGCTCATGCCGGGTAACTCCTCGCGTAATTGATATGACTATATTCCTATATAACTGCGAGGGGTCAGACTGCCTATGAGATCAATATGTTATAGCCGCGGAAAGCTCTCTAAAGCGTACAGGTGAGCGTTGCCAAGGTTGGGGTCGTGAGTTCGAATCTCATCGCCCGCTCCATATTTCTCCCAGGTTTCTCAACACCTTACCCATAACCCGAGATGGGCAGTTTTCTACCCTTGGTGGAGAGAACTATTGCCCATTTTCGTGTTTGCTCACCTTGATGTGTGCAAAACTGGCGCATTTCTATCTACTTTTGATAGAATGTCGCCATGGATAATCAACTCGATCTGGATCCGGTCAAAGAGCGCGAGTCTGTGGCTACCCCTGGGCCTTGGACTCAAAATCAAGGCAATCCTGCCTGGGCAGTCGATGGCAATGGCTATTCGCTGACCGACTACACCAACGGTGAATTCTATCTCAGAGAGAACATTGAATTTGTCGTGGCTGCGGAAATGCACCGCTCCTTTCTGTCGACCTATCAAACCGACTGATGGCCAGCTACCAGCGAGACTTCGAGGCCTACGCCGCAATCGTCCTGGGGCCGTTCATCCTGCTCTGGAAGCTGTTCAAGCTCGTCAGACGCCTGTGGCGGAACGAGACGCGCGTCACCACTCACCACGCTTTCAAGTCGCCGGAGTGGGAGCGGAAGTGGCGCCGGCTGCGGTATGACTTCGTGAAGTTCGCCAAGCAGAACAACGCCTATTACTGCCACGCCCGCGGGTGCCAAGAAGGGCCGTTCCAGGTCGACCATATCAAGCCAAAATCGCTCTACCCTCACCTATCGTTGGCCTGGCCGAACCTTCAAATCCTTTGTGGATCACGAACGGTGGGCGGATGTAACCAAACCAAGAGCAACACGGATTGCATCGACTGGCGGCCGGATCGGTTCAAACGTTTGGTAGAGAGGAATCGGAAGATGATCCACAAATGGCCATAGCCATCACCCCACCTATGCAAAAAAGGTGATAGACGATTCCAATCTTCGGTGCTTAGCATCGGCGAATGGAACGAAAAGGGAACATCATCGTCTTTCCCA
The DNA here is from genome assembly GCA_965204405.1 of Geminicoccaceae bacterium. Classification (GTDB taxonomy): domain Bacteria; phylum Pseudomonadota; class Alphaproteobacteria; order Geminicoccales; family Geminicoccaceae; genus JANQPX01. The sequence continues at coordinate 437,753 of CBDBEN010000002.1, read as the reverse complement.
AGCGCCGTCATGGGGCGCGCGTCACCGATCTTCGGTCATGGCACTATATCCAGGCGACCTGCCGACTCTGCGGCCATACGGGCAAGCTCTACCCGCAAACGCTATGGCGGCGCTGCTCGATGACCGATCGGGTCGTTGATGTGATGCGTCGGGTTCGGTGTCGGGACTGCGGCGGGAGCGGGGCGGCAAATTGGGATATCTGGCAAATTGACCGGGATGCCTGATATGAGAAAGGCGGACGGTAGATTTAGGCTGGCCAGATCTTGAGAGAATAGAGAAATTGTTCTACTAAAAGGCGTTTAATTTGGCAAAATAGGAACACACATATGTTGATCGAGCTTGAAGGAATAGAGGATTTCATCGCCACATTACCCGATGACCCATGGGAGGCGCTTCCATTGTTTGATTCATGGGTGAAAGATGAATTGGGCGAATTTTCAGAAAGTTCAAGATATACAAGAATTGAATTGGACCTATCCTATTTATTTTATATAAGAAGTTTTACTAAACCTCACGATATACACATTGTAAATGAAAACAATTTAATTGATTGCGATCCTAACACGTTGAAAAATATTCTGAATGGCGTGCCTGGAAAAATAGCACGCGGATTCCTTGAAAATAAAGAAAAGAAATTGGAAGAAAACATTTTATCCGCAATTCAACGCAAAAAGAACTTGCTAAGTCGACTTGTTGTCGATGAAGCTCTCAAGTCTGAGATTCGTCACTACGCTGAGCAAATAAAACAGTGCTTGACCGAAGCAGATATTACCCAAAGCAAGCGAGAAGAACTACTCAAGAAACTGAATGACTTTATTTCAGCCGTTGACCAAGGCAGATCCTGGAACGAAAAGCTAGGGGATGCTTATTTCGCATTCAAAGTTGAAGCCAGAGACAATGTTGAATGGGGCCTGAAGAGCCTGGAGTGGTTCGAGAAACTTGTCGGAAAGCTGACGAAGTCATATAAATCCCTCCCCGCCCCTGAAAATGCTGGACAGCTGCCGCCACCTCCTGAGAGGTTGCCTGCGCCAGATAAAAAGGCTGACGAAGAAGACGCCGCTTAGTTAGGAAATTCACCTTTTCCGCTGGAACGTGTAGGCAGCACATAGTGGCCATGACACCGAAAATCCTCACTTAACGATGAATTAACCATAACCGCGCATGGTCGCGTGATGATCAAGCATCTAACTATCATCGCAGCACTGGCCGTGGCTGTATCGCCGTCGCGTGCCGAAGACATCTTCCAGCGCGTCGAGCGTGAGAAGAGAGAGTTCGAGGTTGGTGTCGAGCGTGAGCAGCGGCAGCACTTGCGCGAGGGCAAGGCAGCTTTGTGGCTGCCGACTGAAGACCGAATGCGAGCAGAGGTTCGGTCGACCACGATCACCCGATCGGACTTTTCATCGACCTCCTTGTCCTTCCAGACGATGCGATCACTCACAGGCTTATCGGGGAAGCAAACCTTGGACACGAAGATCATGCCGGTGGGGTTGATCTTCCCCTCACACAGTTTGCTCGCCAGGTAGTCGCTGAGCATGAGATCGACCCAGGCAACAACCTCTCGATACCGCTCGTTATCATGCTTGGCGTAGTAAGCGAGACTGGACCAGTTTCTGAACCCGAGGTGCAGGCAAAGGCCGAACTTGTTGGGCGCCCTCCCCTCGGCATGGCAAAGCGCGAAGTACTCCTCGCACTTCTCCATCATCGCTTCAGGGGTCTTGAAAATCGGGGGTTTGCCTACTGGCATTCGCGGCGCTCAATCTTTGTTGCTCGCGAATATGAAGATAGGTCAATGTTCCTATTTGGGCAATAAGTCCCGTTTTTCCAAGGGACCAATCACCCAGAGTCGCTAACTATTTATAAGCGTTTCGAGCGTAACTTTCTGGTTTTGCCAATTTGCCCAGGGGGTTGCATGCCGAAGATCATGAAGGAAATTCTCGATCGTTTTAGGAAGGCTTGGGAGAAAGACGATAATGACCCCGAACCTGATCCCGATCACAGTGATGATGGATCTGGCGGCGATAATGATGATGAGGAGCAAGAGAACAAGCAGGACGGATAACCCACAACCTGTTTTTCGCCTGTTATTTCAGAACATCACTCCAACATGCTGGGTTCCCAAAACGCCCCCGTTCTCATCGCATCGACGCAGTGGCTGCCCGTCAGGATGAGGAGCGGCGTCGGCGGGCAGTCGGAGATCTCGGCCATGGCGATCACCTGCTCAGGGGTGGGCGGCAGGTCGGGGAGATTGAGCAGCGCCGCGAAGGCGGCATCGTGTTCTCGTGAAGGCGCTCCAGCAAGAGCTCGGCGGCCTTCTCGGTGACGTAGTCCATGCTCACCCCCTCGCCCTGGGCAGCGGCTGGCCGTCCTCGGTGGCGATGTGGCCCTTGTTCGCACCACTAGTCCCGGAGCAGTGTCAGGCTCTCCTGTTCCCAGCTGATCCAGAACCGGTCCGGGTCGATGTGATCGAGGGTTTGACCATCGGAGAAGGCGCTGACTGTTGCGCTCTCGCCGATTGCGATCTCGAGCAGGGTGCGGCTGCCTTTGAAGACCTGCTTAATCATGCGTCCCTGGAGGCTGTTGCCGCCTTCAGGCTGTTCGGCGTGCAGGTTGATGCGTTCGGGGCGAAGCGCGGCGGTCACGGTTTGGCCGGGTGCCGGGCGCTGATGGCCGATGACGGCGATCAGGGTGACGCCTTGCCAGTCGATTGCGCCATGCTGTCCGTCGACGCTCCTGACCGTGCCGGAGAAGAGATTGGTCTCGCCGATGAACGTCGCGACGAAGCGGCTCGCGGGATGATGGTAGAGCTCTTCCGGCGTGCCGCTCTGCTCGACCCGCCCCTCGTTCATCACCACGATCCTGTCCGACATGGTGAGGGCTTCGTCCTGGTCGTGGGTGACGAAGAAGAAGGTCTTGCCGGTGCGCCTCTGAATCTCCTTTAGCTCGAGCTGAACCTGGGCGCGGAGCTTAGCATCGAGGGCGGCGAGCGGTTCGTCGAGCAGCAGCAGGCGGGGATCGGGGGCAAGGGCCCGGGCAAGGGCGACGCGCTGACGCTGCCCGCCGGAAAGCTGATCGGGCATGCGGTCGCGAAGGGCTTCCAGTTCCAGCAAGGTCAGCAATTCGTTGAGGCGGCGATTGATGTCGGTGCGGCTCTTGCCTTTGAGCTCCAGGCCGAAGGCCATGTTGCCGGCAACCGACATATGCGGGAACAGAGCGTAGTCCTGGAACACCATGTTGACGTCACGCTTGTTCGGCGGACGCGCGGTGACATCGTCGCTGCCGACGATTACGCGCCCGGCGTCCGGCCGTTCGAAGCCGCCGATGATGCGCAGCGTCGTCGACTTGCCGCAGCCGCTCGGTCCGAGAAAGGTCACGAACTCGCCGGCCATGATCTGCATGTCGAGATCGTCGACCGCCACCACGTCGCCGAAGCGCTTGGTGATGCGATCCAGGTGGACGACAATATCGGATTCCAAGCTCATACTTAAAAACCCCAGGTCACGGCGTGACCTTCATTTTTCTGGTCCAGCGTTCCGCCCAGAGGCCGACGACGGCGGTGAGCACGAGGGCGACGGTGGAGATGGCGTTGATTTCCGGCGACATGCCGGAGCGGAGCTTGGCGAAGATCAGGACAGGCAGGGTCGGCTCGTAGCCGCCGAGGAAGAAGGAGCGGACGAAGTCGTCGAAGCTGAGCAGCATGCAGAAGACGGCGGCGCCGATCAGAGCAGGCTTCAGATAGGGAAGCGTGATGCGCATGAACGTGACGGCTTCATCCGCGCCAAGATCGCGCGCGGCTTCGAGCTGGCTTTTCGGCAGCGTGCTGAGCCTCGCCATCACCACCAAGGCGACGAACGGCACGTTATGCACGGTATGTCCGAGGATGATCGCCAGCATACCGGGTTCGATCTCCAGGAGGCGCGCATAGATGCGAAGGGAGATCGCCGAGATGATGCCGGGGATGACCGCCGGCAGGCAGGTAAGCGCGAACAGGAAGGCGCGCCCGAAAAAGCGGTTCGGACCGAGCAGAAGCGCGATCCACGTGCCGATAGCGAGCGAGAGCACCGTCGATGCGACAGCGATGCTCATGGAGTAAAGAAAAACGTCGATCACCTCGGCACTTTGAAAGACGCCGAGGTACCATTCGACCGTCCAACCCTTGATCGGAAAACCGATAAACTTGCTGTCCTTGAAGCCCATCAGCACCATCAGCAAGAGCGGCACGAACAGATAGACGACGAAGGCCCAGTAGATCACCGACATCAGGACGCGGGTGTGGCGGGTCACTGCAAAAGCCCCTTCCCGTCCCTGCCCATGACCTTGAGGAAGAGGCCGGTCAAGGCCAGCGTCGCGATCAGCATGATGCTGGCGAAGGCCGCACCCACCGGCCATTCGTCACCGGCGACGTGGAAGAAGCCGGCGATGGTCTCGGCGAAGACCGTGGTGCTCGGCCCGCCAAGGAGGACGGGCGTGGCGTAGAAGCCGGTGGAGATCAGGAAGACCAACGTGCAGCCTGACGTGATGCCTTCCTTGGAGAGCGGCAGGGTCACCCGCCAAAAGCGCGTCCAGGGACCAGCCCCAAGATCGGCTGCGGCTTCGCGGTAGCTGTCCGGGATTTTTTCCAGCGCCGAATAGAGCGGGAGCAGCATGTAGAGTGCCGTGAGGTAGACGATGCCGAGGCTCATCGAGAAGGTGGTGTACATGAAGGGGATCGGCCGATCGATCAAGCCGGTCGACTTCAAGAGCAGGTTCACGGCACCGTTATTGCCGAGCAGGATCATGATCGCGTAGGTGCGGACGATTTCTCCCACCCAGAAGGGGATGAGGAGAAGTAACAAAAAGATCATCTGGTTTCGGCGTTTGACGTGCTTGGCCAGGAAATAGGCGACGGGGTAGGTGATCAGCAGCGTACTGATCGTCACGACGAAGGCGAAGGCCAATGTGCGAAAGAACGGCATCATGAAGATGCGCTCTTCGAAGAATTTTGTCCAATTGGCCAAGGTCCAGCCGGGCTCCTGGCCGACGGTCGGCGGGTAGCTGTCGAGAAAACTGACCCAGAACATCTGCAGGATCGGGCCGAGATGGGCGATCAGCACCCAGGCGATCGGCAGTGAGGCGAGCAGCAGAAACTGACGCCTCGGCGATTTGAAGATCAGATCAGCGATTGCCTGATAGCTGGGACTGCTGACTACAGCCCCCCAAAAGGGACGGTGATCGCCGGCAGCTCTTACGCTGCCGCCGGCGATGCTTTCTCTCGTTCCCGTCAACGCTCGCCACGCCGCCGCGCGCTAGGCGGCTTTGACTTCTTCGACGGCTGGATCGACCAGCTTGTACTTCATGTCGTTGGCTTCGGCGCGGAAGAACTGGAGACCTGCAAGTTCGTCTTCGGTGAAGGACGAGGCTTTTTGCTCGAGCTCGGTCAGGTGCTCCGATGCGCCGTTATAGGTGGAGATGAAACCGGACGACTTGGTCATCTGGGCGCCGACTTCCGAACTCGCCAGCAGCGCATCGAGGAAAGTGTAGGCGTTGTCGGCATTCGGCCCGTTGTTGGCGACGTTCAAGGTGTAGACGAAGCCGTAGGAGCCTTCCTTCGGGATGGTCATGGCGACCGGGAAGCCATCCATGATCAGCTTCGAGATCGGGCCGTTCCAGGCATGGGCGAGCACGATGTCCTGGTTGATGAACATCTGCTGCACCTCGGCGCCGGCATCGTAATATTTCCGGACCATCGGCTTGTGCTCGATCATCAGATCACGGATTTCAGTGACGATACGTGCGGCCTCGTCAGGGTTATCCAAATACTCGACCATGTTGCCGTCATAGCCTTTGTAGAGCATTAGTACGGACATCATGTCCTGGATGATATAGGCGATCTGGCCACTGTACTTCTCGTCGAACATGACGTCCCAGCTCAACGCCTCCTCGGGCATCACCACCTCGGTGTTGTAGGCCATCACCTCGGCGCCGGAGAGGATGGGGGCACCCCATTTCTCGCCATTGATCGTCGCCCAGTCGCTTTCCGAATAGACCGGGTTGATGTTGCCCCAATTGCCGAGGCGGCCGGTATCCATCGGGGCCAGCAGGCCGCTGTCGATGAACTGCAGGAAGCGGTGGCCGGCGACGGTGACGATGTCGGCGGTCGGGTTTGGTGCCTCGGCGGCGAGCAGGTTGAACTGCTTGCCCTGGTCATCCACCAGGCGGATGTTGACTTTGATCCCGGTCTCGGCCTCGAAGGCTGCCTTGAAATCATCGGGCACGAAATTGGCGTAGGTCCAGATATTGACTTCTTTGCTGTCCTGGGCGCTCAACGTCTTGAGGTAGGCCGGCGCCGCCAGCACCACGCCGGAGGCCGCCGTTGTCCGGATAAAGGACCGTCTGTTGATCTTGGCCATGGAAGCATCTCCCTGGGAATTTGGATTGGTGGTGTCGCTCAGCCGTCTGTGAGCGGAAAGCCTTGTTTGGCCAGCTTTTTCAACTGTGCAAGCGGGATTGCCTGCAAGTCAAGGGCGGGAAGCAGCTCGTTTTCTCGCTCGAAATCGACGCCATACATCGCGGAGAAGATGTCGATCCCGGCCTGGTGCAACTTTGCGGTTTGTCCCGTCAGCGTTCCCAGCATGACTGTCGGCAAAAGACCATAGGGCACATCCTCGGTCACATATCTGGTATCCGCGCTGGCCGGGCCGGTGCCGCCGCGCCCCGCTTGATGCATCTCCTGATTCATGTCGCTGATACTCGCCACCGGCACATGAAACGACAGATGAAAATGCTCGAAGATGGTGCGAACCGAAAGGTCGAGGCTGTTGGCGATCGCTAGCCGTTCCTGATCAAGCGCCTCTAGGAGCCTCCCGACATTCGGGGTGACGTTTTGCCCCTGGCTCCAGGTCTCGCCACGCTCCATTCGGGTCATGTTGCCGAGCGCAATGCCCATATGGTTTTGCGGGTTGAGGTTGGAAAGTGCTATCGCGAGCAGTCCGTCGCGCTCCACGAAACGGTCGCCGAAGAGCCGCCGGCTCACGGCTGACGCTTTCGCAGAGTCGTCATGGGGTATCGTCGCAATGTCGATCTTCGACCGGACCGTGTTGACCATGACGCGGGTCGCCTCCGGTTGGCGGCCTGTTGTTGCAGTCGTGCCCCAGGCGACGATCGCCGGCGGCGGCGCGCCGCGCGTTGACAGGAGCTTCGAGAAGTAGAGGGCGCCGAAGGAGGCGTGGGAGCTGATCAGCACCGTCTGGTCGCTTCGAAGATGGGGCGCTAATGCGTCCATGACGTGTTTGTGGCCGTAAGCCGGCAAGGCCAGAAGAACCACATCGGCGAAGGCCGCCAGCTCTTCGGCATTATGAGCGACCGCCGGATGAAACTTCCCCGCGACGGCACCTTCGGCGACCAGTGGTTCGCCCGCCGAGAGGTTCGCGGTGCGCGCGCCAGAGGGCGACCAGAGCATCACCCGATGCCCTGCCTGCTCCAAAAGGGCGGCATTGCCGAAGGCCACCGAGCCCGCGCCCGCGATACCAACTTTCAGGGAAGGCTCCTCAGCCAATGTCCACGCTCCCCGTCGCAACGGGGTCGCCTAGGATGTGCATGAGGCGGTTGGCCCAGGCGAAGAGCGCGGTGGAGAGGATGAGGTCGGTGATTTCTTCCTCCGACAGACCGGCATCGCGCAATTTCTGTACGTCGTCCGTCGTGGCCTCCGACGGTGCTTTCGAGAGTTTGAACGCAAAGTCGACGATCGCCTGACTGCGCGGCTCAAGCTGAACCTCCTCGCCGTCTGCGAAGAGTGCCGCCATGACCTCACCGCCCTTGGTGAGCTGGTTGTAGCGGCTGGCGTGGACAGCGGCGCAATAGATGCAGCGATTGATCACCGATGCCGCTGTCGCGCCAAGCTCGCGCTCGGCGCGTCCGAGACCGCCCCGGTTGTACATGATCGCGTTGAACAGTGGCGACCGTTCCTTCAGGACCTCGACGTCATGAGCAAGGGTGAGGACGTAATCGGAAACCTTCGTGTTGGACGGTGTCACCTTGAGGGCGTCGAGCTGAGCGGGTGTTGCCTTTTCGAGATCCACCGGCGTTACGCGCGGCCGCCATGCCGGCACCTCGGCGGTAAAGTCGTGGATCACGTCGCTCATGCGCCTGCTCCCATCAGCTGGAGGCCTTCGACCAGGCGGATTTCGTAGGCGAGATAGGCATTCAACTGGGTCAGCCGCACGATATCGGCATCGGCGATGCCTGCTTGTTTCAGCGTTTCGATGTTCTCTCCGGTTGCGCCTTTCGGGTTGGCTGCGACACGGTCCGTAAAGGCAAGAATGGCGCGCAGACCTTCGTCATCATCGCCATCGAATGATGGGTCGGCAAGCTTCGCCTCCTTCTCGGTCATGCCCTGGCCATAATGTTCGGCCAACGCGTCCATACCGTTCAGCCGGGCGATGCGGACGGCAAGAGCTGCGCGTCGTTCGTGAGAGAAAGCCCCCGTCTCTGCCGGCCGCAATACGGCGGCGCTCGCCGCTTCGGTCATCGTTAGAATGTCGGCACGGTGGGCTATAGCGCCCGACTCTTCGAGCCCGGCCAAGGTCGTGATCCTGTCACCGCTCATGATGCGACTTTCTCCTCGTGGTCGGGCAAGGGGCTTTCGGTCCACTCGTCACCCTGAAGCTCGGGTTTTTCGTAGTCTTGAAGGTGCTGCCAGTGGACCTCGATGTCCTCCCGGTAGAGGGAAGCTGCAATGTCCCTGGTGAGCCAGGCAGCCCCTTCGCTGATACCCGGAATATCGCCGCTAACCTTACCGAGACTGGCGGTTGCGCCGTAGTTGAAGCAATAGACATTGGCGAGCCATGGAGCGGTGCCCGGCGTCTTCTCGCGGAAGGTGAAGTCGGGGTTCAGATAGGGAAAACGCCCGAGGTCAGGATCACGCTCGTCGTCGGGCGGGGTGTAAACATCCTCCCAAAGCTGGATCTCGGCAACGACGTCGCCGAACTCAGTTCTCGCCAGCGGGTCGGTCGTGAACCCGGTCCCCAGGATCAAGAAATCGGCCGCCAGGAAACGGTCACCTTCAATGTCGACGCGGAGCCCGTCGCCTTCCGGCATTACGCGGGTCACTGCAGCATCCAGATGAAAGCTGACGGCGTCCTGGCGGTTAGCCCGGCGGGTTGAGCCATGGGGAGCAGGTGTTTGGGTGGCGAATGAATACTGCATGAAACGCCAGCGCCACTCATCGGGAAGAGCGGCGTAGCCTGCGGAAAAGCCGAAGGAACCGATACCCATCATCTTGTTGATGGTCGGCATTTTGCTGCGCCGCGCCAGCAACCTGACCTCACTTGCTCCCGCCTCAGCCGCCTCGGCGGCGTTTTCAACAGCGGAAGCACCAACACCAATGACGGCGACCCTCTTTCCCCTGAGCTCGGAAAAATCGATGTCATCCGAGGAATGGGCGAAACGCTCTCTCGGCACGCCTTCCATGAAAGCCGGAATGTTGGGATGGCCAGTCCCTTCACGGCCCGTCGCCATGATCAGCTTTCTGGTCAGGAGGCCCGACTGCTCGGTGCCCTCGCCGCCGAGTTCGAGACGCAAAAGACCGGCTTCCGGGCGAACTTGGATCAGCTCGACATCGTTTTCGACCGGCACATTCAAGACGTGCCTGTACCAGCGAAGATAGTCCATCCACATGGTCCGCGGGATCTTGTCGAGAGCGTCCCAGGCCGCTTGGCCGAAGTTTGCCTCGAACCAAGCGCGAAAGGTCAACGAGGCCATGCCATATGCCGGACCGACCAGATGCTTGGGCGAGCGCAGTGTCTCCATGCGCGCATAGGTCACCCAGGGACCCTCCTCACCCTCAGGGCTGCGATCGATGATCCGGACATTGCGGATGCCGGCTGACTGCAGAGCAAACCAGACAAGCATGCCGCACATGCCGCCGCCGACGATCAGTACATCGAGCGCCGATTCACCCTGGAACTCACGCGGCACGACCCAATTTGCGGGTGGCCGACAAAGACAGCTGAGATCCTCGCGAACGCGTGCGTTCAGAGCAGCGAGGCCGCCTCCGGCCTCTTGATCGTTTGAATTCATATGTCGACGGCCACTTGTGACTTTGCCCGGACAACCCTGCTATGCCGCACGACCAAAGGCAATCCCGTCCGATATGCTTGATCGGCTGCGACCAGCCCCAGGTCGGCCAGACGCAGTGTTCATCGTATGCGGCACCTTACCGCGACAAAGCCAGGGCGTGGTCCAGAGCGCTGTCGGCCTGATCTATGGTACCGCCTGATCTCGGGGACCTTCATTTGGTCAAACAAACCAAGCCCAGCAGTTTTTGTTAAATCTATTTAAAGTTGATAATATTATGATATTGATTGACTTATAGGTTAGTTTATAACGAGCCATATCGGATCAGAAGAAGGAATTGTCTTGCGATGCAGCTTCGTACGGTCTTGACCCTGACAGGATTGGCGTTGGCCACATTCGGCTTTTGTTTGACGACTATACCTGCCCCCAGTATCAGCGCATCCGTTGTCAAACTAGGGCCGGAAAAGTGCAAGAAATGCCACAAGTCCGAGCATGCAGTCTGGGAAGCTTCCCCGCACGGCAAATCCTTTCGTGACATTCACAAGCGAGACAAGGCCGATCAGATCGCCGACAAGGTCGGCGGCGGCAATATTCGCAAGAATGCGCTTTGCCAGCAATGCCACTACACCATGATCGACAAGCGCGGCCGCGCGCGTGCCGATGCCGGCCCCTCCTGCGAGAGCTGCCACGGCAATGCGACCAGCTGGATCGAGGTCCATAACAACGAGAAGCGCCCAAAGCCGGCAAGACGTCAGGAAACGGTGGCGATGGGCATGATCTGGCCGGACATGAAATACGACATCGCCGAAAATTGTTTCGGCTGTCATGGGCTCAGCAAGCTCAAGGGTTCGGAAATCGACGCTTTGCTCAATGCCGGTCATCCCATCAACGGTGACTATGAAATCGTCCGCTATTCACAGGGCTCGGTGCGCCATCGCTTCTATCCGCCCAATGTCAAATCCAATGCAAAGATGTCCCGCGCTGAGCTTGCCAACTTCTATGCCATCGGACAGCTCGTCTCTTTCGTCGATGCAACCGAAGCGATGAAGAAGAGCAACCATCCGAAATACCACGCTGCCCTGCAAGAGCGTCTTGACCGGGCGAAAAGCGTGATCGGGGTACTTCCTGGTGCCGGCGGCGTCCTTGGTAGCCCCTCGGAAGCGAGCGCACGCCAGCTCGTGAACTCGATGGGCCTACAGGATCTCAGCACTACAATCGGGAATTATCTGCCTGCCGAGAGCACCTACAAGTGACAGTCGACGAGCAGGCGACACTGGCTCGTCAGCCTTCGCGGCTGACGAAATCGGCGAAGCCTGCATGGAACGATCCGCTTGCGGTAGCTCCGATGCCGAGGCCGAAGCGCTGGGACCAGCCCTTTGGCGCGGACATGACCGCAGCACGTGTCGAGGAGGTGCTGAAGCGACCGGAGTTCGCTGCTATCAACCAGAGCACGCTGCCGGCAAGCGTACCGCTCCAGGGGATCATCGCAAACGATACGAGAATCATCGAGGTCGCCCCCGGTGAAATCGTCCTACGCGAGGGAGATTACGGCCACTCGGCGTTCCTGGTCCTCTCTGGTCAGCTCCGTGCCGTCTTGAAACCGAGCTTGCCGGTCGAGGCCCTCGGCCGCCGCAAACGCAAGCGTAGCTGGCTCCGCCTGTTAGCGGGCCTGCTACCGGCAAAGCCCATGCCGGAGGCAAGAGAGAACCGAGCTGCGCATCATGCGCTTGCCGACTGGGAGGGTACTGCCGAATGGCGAAGCCAGGTTGGTGTTGCCGAGACGATCGCGCAGCATCGGACGTCGGTCATCAAGGAAGGTGATCTCATCGGTGAGCGCGCGGCCCTGACCCGCTTGCCGAGACGGGCTTCGATCTTTGCCGAAGAGTCCGCCGTTCTCCTGGAAATCCGCTGGCAGGGCTTGCGCGAGCTTCGGCGTTATGACCCCGGCTGGCGCACGCGCATTGATCGCCAATACAAGCAAAATGCCTTGAGCGCCCATCTCAAATCCTGCCGGTTCTTTGCCGACATGCCGGAGGCAGCGCTCGACAAGATCATGGAGGTTGCGTCGTTCGAGACTTACGGCAGTCTCGACTGGCACCATGCACGGCGACGCGCCAAACAGCAGGGTAACGATAACGACGAAACGCCGATCTGCGCGGAGGGAGATTACGTTGACGGCCTCTTGCTGATCGGCACCGGCTTTGCCCGTGTCTGGGTCAGGCATGGCTCAACGCAACGAACGCTCACCTACCTCTCCCCTGGCGATGTCCTCGGCTTGCACGAGCTATATCGAGATTGGAAGCGGCCGGCTGCAAGCGATACCGCCAAGGTCGAGCCGGTGGTCCTGGAAACCGGACTTTCGGCAATCGGCTATGTCGATATCATTCGGATACCGGCGCATGTGCTGGAAGAGCATCTGTTCCCCCATGTCGATCTGAAGGAACCGCCGCTTTCAACTTTGGCAGAGCGGCCGCTGCTCGATGATTCCCTGCTCCAATGGGTCGGCGAAGAGCATTTCATCAACGGCACCAAGACGATGCTCATCGATCTCACACGTTGCGTCCGCTGTGATGACTGCGTTCGCGCCTGTGCCGCGACCCATGGCGGTAATCCTCGCTTCATCAGAGACGGACCGGTGCACGATCAATGGATGGTCGCCCATGCCTGCATGCATTGCGTTGATTCGGTCTGCATGATCGATTGTCCGACCGGCGCTATCCATCGTGAACTTGACTCCGGTGCCGTGACCATCAACCCCGAAACCTGCATAGGTTGCGCCAATTGTGCTGAAGCCTGCCCTTATGGAAATATTCGAATGGTCGAGCTCTGCGAGGAAGATGGTCGCTCGATCGTCGACGAAGTGACCAGAGCATCGATCTACAGGGCAACCAAATGCGACCTTTGCGTTGATAATTTCGGCGGCCCCGCTTGTGTACGTGCCTGCCCCCAGGATGCCTTGAAACGTATCGACTTCGCTCATCTGCCAAGAGAAGGCACCACACCGTGGTGACGCCAGCATGGCGATCGCGAGGACGCATGATCCCGATGACCGGCGTCCTCATACTGGCAGCGGTCTTTCTGACGGCGAAGCAAGCGGATTGGCGAATCATCAACCACGCCATTCTCACAGGCTACATGCTCGCTCTGCTCGCATTTTCGATGACGCTCTTATCCTTCAGGAAGCGGCTTCCAGCCCTGCCAGCGGGCCTCATGAGCACCTGGCTGAGACTGCATGTGGTGATCGGCGCCGTTCTGCTTCCCGCCTTTTGGCTCCATATCGGGCATGTCTGGCCGAATGGTTTGTTCGAGCAGATCCTGGCGGGCGTCTTCTATGTCGTCGCCATCTCTGGCCTTGCCGGACGGCTGATGCAGAAAGTCCTGCCGATCAGCCTCGCGGCTGCCGGCGGCGAGGTGACGCGCGAGCGGATCCCGCGAGAGATCATCGGGGTGCGTATCGAGGTCGAGCGCCTCCTGATCGAGTGCACCGAGAAAACCGGGAAGAGGTCGCTCGCTCTGGCCTATGAACAGACGCTCAACTGGTATTTCAGACGGCCGCGCTTCAAGCTCGCTCATATTATCGGCGTATCGAAAGCACGCCATTGGTTCGACCATCATGCCATGAGGCTCGGCCGGACCCTCGATGAGGTCGAGCGCGGCTATCTCGATCAAATCGAAATCCTTGCCGAACGAAAGCGCGTGCTTGACCTGCACTATGCCCTGCAGGGCCTGCTCCGCCGTTGGCTGTTTCTGCATGTGCCGGCAGCCGTCGCATTCTACGTGTTCGCGACGTGGCACATCGCCCTGGTCCATGTCTACGCCCAATGAGTGACCGAGAGGAGGCTTCGTCCGCCAAGGCTAGAGAGACAGCCTACCATCGCAGCCGAACCTATGAACGGCCCGATTTTCCCTATCGGTGCGGCCGCGAGCGGCTCTGGACCAGCCCTTGCGGACGAGGGCCGAACGCCGACGGCAGTTGCGGCGGCGTCAGCGAGTGCCTGCCAACCCGCCGAGGCGATCGATGGTGCTGCAGCCGGCCAATTTGGGCTGGCGGTCCCTGCAAGCACGGACCGAAGCCGGATGGTAGCTGCTATACTCAACGGCCTCCCTGCCGGCCCCAGGCGAGTTCCCCCTTCAAACGGCGTCGCGCCGGCCTGATCGCTGCCAGCGGCAGCCTCGCGGTGATCGCGGCCTTTTTCACGACCTCCTCGGGGATCCTAGGCTTCGATCGCAACCTTACGATACCTGGGCCGCTTACCGCAGCGCACGCCAATCTCATCGACGGCAAGCGCTGCAACCTATGCCACGAGGGGCACGAACGTGAAGGTCTGTTTCTGCTCGAGGCACTGGTCGAATTCCAGGATATGTCCGAACGCTGCAGCGACTGTCATAGCTTTGATGGACTTGGCATGCGCCCGCACAATTTGCGGATGTTCGATGACAAGGAACCTGCTGAAATAAGCTGCGTGGCTTGCCACACCGAGCATAAAGGCCACAACGCTGATATCTCGCCCCTGCCCGATGCCGACTGTCATGCCTGCCATAAGGCCGAAACGCGCTTCGAGAGCTTCGCCGACGGCAGTACCCCTGAGCATCCCCCCTTCCCCGATCGCTTCGGCGGGCTCGCCCGGTCCTCGATCAGCTTCGACCATGCCAAGCATTTCGATGTCCATTTTAAAAAGCCGAAGATGGCAGATCACAAGCCGGCCTCTTGCCTGACCTGCCATCAGCCTGAAACAGCAACCGGCGGACTCGTCATCCCGAGCTTCGAAAAAGGCTGTGCCGACTGCCACGAGGACGGGATCAAAGATCAACCTCTGCTTCTTCTGACCTGGCCCGAGATGGAGTCAATCGAGCAGCCGAGTGCCTTCCTTGCCGATCAATGCCGCATCGATAGAACGATCGATCTCGAGGATTTCGAAGCGGTGTCTTTTGAGCTTCCGGATCTGATCGAGGCTTTCCTCATGGATGTCGATCCTGATGACATGACTGCATACGGCCATGTTTATCAGCAGCTCGGCGGTCTCTTGGCGACTGAAGGGCTACGCCCGCTGGCCGACCTTATCCAGGCCAGGAATGGCGATCCAGGCCTCTTGCTCGCCGGCCTCACGCCGGAAACCGTGATCAATCCGGCCTGTAGCTGGGTGTTTAATCAGGAATATGAGAGTTTCGAGTCACTTGAAGCCGGCGGCTGGACCGCAGAGCCCTTTGGCATCTCCTATCGCCCTGTGGGCCATGCCGATTCCGTGATCAAGGCTTGGCTGGACTTTGGCGCCGGCGTCGGTCGTCTTGATCAATCTTCGGCCAAAGCATTCCAAGACAGACTCTTTGATCCTGAGGCAGGGCCGGGCTCCTGCGCATCTTGCCATATCTTGCCGCCTGCGCAGGCAATGGTCTGGACGTCCGAAGCTCGATCCCACCGGCACACCCTATTCGTTCATCAGCCGCATCTGGCGCTCGAGGAAGCAGCCATGAACGAGCCATGTGTTACATGCCACCAGATCGCGCCAACACCTATAGCTGGACAAGACTACCAGTCGATTGACATGGCGACCTGCCAGCAATGCCATGGCAAAACGTCAGTCGGAGGTGCTTGCGTGACATGCCATCGATATCACCCCGTTATGGATACCAAATCTTAACGATCGATCAGCTACAGTCCGAATGTATTGAGAGTTGGGTGAAGGTGCCCTTCTCTGTCGGTCGCCCAGTAAGGTGTTCGGGAGTGGTAAATGAGAGCGGCGTATTGCTCAAAGGCTGGCCGTGCCCTGATTGGCGGTCTGCTGTTGTCTGCTGGTTCGGCGTTTGCTTCTCAGGCAGAGACCGTATCGGATTCGCATTTCAGCCTGTTATCTGAAGAGTCCTATCCAAGAGCTGCACAATGCGGTGAATGTCATACGCAGATCTACCGTGAATGGGCGTCATCGAATCATGCCTATTCATCGATCTCGCCCATGTTTCATAAGTTCGAGCAGCGGATCAACGAACTCGCATCGGGCACCATTGGTGCCTTCTGCGTCCGCTGCCACCAGCAGATCGGCACGCAACTCGGCGAGGCCCGCGAAGCACCTCTATGGGAACGAAGCGGCATTGCGCGCGAAGGGGTGACATGCGTCACCTGCCACCGGGTTTCGGAAGAATATGGCAAAGTGAACGGCACTCGAACCGTGGAGCCCGGCGATATCCATCAACCTGTCACAGGCAGCGGCAGAAATGGTGTACTGAACGAGGTCCTCGCTGATCCCGACAGCTATCGGATAGCGACCTCGCCAGAGGAACGGGGCACCCCGATCCACACAGCGGTGCGCCCCTTCGCGCAAATCGAGCAATCCGAATTTTGCGTGTCCTGCCACCAGGTCGCCGTTCATCCCAATATCAAGCTCGAGGTGGTTTGGGATCAGTATAGAAACTCGCCTGCTTTCGATGAGGGTGTGACGTGCCAAGAATGCCACATGGGCAAAACACCGGGCCGGGCCGAAGGTTTTGAGACAGCGCCAGTTGCGGTCGTCAACGGCGAGGCTATCAACCCGGACCGGATACATCACAACCATGCCTTCTATGGGCCCGGCTATCCCATTGCTCATCCGGGAATCTTTCCACACCATCCCGACAATGAGCGGTGGACGATCGAGGAATGGCTGCAATTCGACTGGCGCGCCGGATGGGGAACCTCGACGTTCGAGGAGGCTGTCGAAGAAGGCACGATCGATGCTGACTTCCCGGAAACCTGGGAGGATCCGATTGATCGAGAAGATGCCCGCTATGTCGTCGATGAAGCACTGAAGATGCTCGAAGAAAAGCGGCAGCTGAGGTTGGCAATTATGAACAATGGCTCAAAAATCGAAGGGCCATTTTTCGATGACCGCCCTCGCCTCGGCGAGCCGCTTTCGTTTCATTATGTCGTCTCCAACACCAACTCAGGGCACAATCTGCCGTCCGGTTCTCTGGGAGCTCAGCCGGAAATTTGGCTAAATGTCGCGATAACAGACCCCAATGGCAACAATGTCTGGGAGTCTGGCTATGTCGACAGCGCTGGCGACATGGCCGATTTGCATTCTCAGGATGTGGCGGCAGGGCTGATCGAGCATGATGATCAGCTCTTCAATCTGCAGACAAAATTTCTAACAACCAATGTGAAGGGAACGGACCGGGAGATGCCGCTGCCGGTCAATTTGGACATCGATCAGATCCCATTCATCCGCCCCAGCGCCGTACCCACGACGGTTTTGAACCATCCGCCGTTCATCAGGATGGAAGGCCGAAGTCTGCCTCCGCTCGCCAGTCGAAAAGCTAGGTACACTGTGCCTGGAGAGGTCTTCAACGAACCGGGCGCCTATCGCTTCTCGGTCCGCCTCAGATCTCGCGCCGAGCCGATCTACTTCATGCGCTTCGTCAATGCCACGCGAGAGATGGAGCGGGCGATGAACGAGTGGATGATCGATATTCATCCCTATGCTGTCGAGATTGATGTTCTGCCATGATCAGAAAGTCGCCTGACATCAACAATTTTCACCTGCCGGCGTCGCTCGCATTTTTCAGCCTATTGGCTCTGGCCCATAGTTTCTTGCTGTTTGAATGCCGACAAGCAACTGCCGGTATCCTCTATTGGGATTCCGGCAGGCCCGGCGAACCTCAGAATCCTTTGTCAGAGGGCAAAGAGACCCGGCCTCTTTCGTCCCGCCCTTTAACCTTCCCCACGAACGAACTCACGAAATCACCTGTAATTGATCAACTTGGCCTCGCCATCTCGAATGAAGAACGCTCTTCGCCGACGAGCGTTGACGATGAAGAGAACAATTCCACGTCGGCAGGGAAAAACCCAATCGCATCTCGGGCTGTCGCCTATGATCCCTCCGCCTTTCGTTCAGATCCCATCTATGCGAACGAACCATACAACCCCGAGGATCAGACCCTCATCTATGGTGGGAAGACCGAGGTCCCAGCTCAGCGTCCCTTGCCGGAGCTGGGCCGGCCTTTCTATCAGGTCGGTCCCATAGGCCACGGTCTGAACCTGGTTGGCGAAAAGAACCTTCTTTTCCCACATTTCTATGGATTTGGTGATTGGCGGACAGCGGTTGCCTTTAACGACAACGGCGGCGACGAGCGTGCTCAAGTCGCAACAAGGCTCAACCTGGACATTGACCTTGGTCTTACGGCGACTGAAAGGTTACACGCACTATTCCAACCACTTCAAGAAGACGGCGCATTCACCCGTTGCGAATTTGCTGGTGACGATAGCTTGCAGGATTGTGAATTTGAGCTCACCCCTGAGCCGCAAACACTCTTCTTTGAAGGTGACCTTGGAGCCATAACAGCTGGAATAACTGACCATTATCAGCGCTGGGAATTGCCTGTAACCGCCGGCCTCGTTCCCTTGCTGTTCCAAAATGGTATCTGGGTCGAGGACGCCTTCTTGGGAGGCGCCCTCTCTTTCCCTGCCCTGAACAGCTCAGCTCTCGATATTTCCAATGCCGACATCACCGTTTTCGGCGGCTTTGATCAAGTCAACGCAAATGGTGTGACCGATGCCAATGGCAATATCGCGAATTCAAATGTGAATTTGTACGGCATCGCAACGTTTATAGAGGCCCGCGAGGGATATATCGAGGCCGGCTACGGCTATGTCGATGCCGAAGATTCCCTAAGCGATCAGGACTATCATAGCGCGACGATGGCCCTAACCAGGCGATACGGCGGCAAGATCTCCAACAGTCTCCGTCTCGTCGGCAGCTTTGGCCAGAGCCGCGACCGGGGTGAGGATCAAAACGGACTGGTGATTCTTGCCGAGAATTCGCTCATCACGAGCAAGCCTTATCAGTTTGTCCCCTATGGCAATTTCTTCGTCGGCATCGAACGACCTGTGCCGTTAGCCCGACAGGATGGCATTCTAAAAAATACTGGGATTGCCTTCGAAAGTGACGCGCTAACGGGTTTTCCATTTCTAAATGATACTGGGCAGAATGCCTATGGCGGTGCTGTTGGCATTCAGCACCTCTTTGACTTGGACCAACAGATCGTCGTCGAAGCCGCTGCCGTCCGAAACCTCGAAGATGTTTCTACACACTTCGAAGAAGTTGTTGGCAATCAATATGCCGTAAGTGCGCGTTATCAAATCCCGTTGTCGAACGCATGGATATTTAGATCGGATGTCATCTACAGCCTGCGCGAAAGCGAGGAAGATGTTGCAGGCGTTCGCACTGAACTCCGCTTTAAGTTCTAATAGCTGACACGTCACTCGGGAAAGGCATGTTGATCCAAGGTTTAGGCCTTTTGGTCCTCTCCTCCATTCTGTACCATATCCTGGCATGGGCGGCCCGTCAGCGTGTGGAAGTTAGGGCAGTTGATAAAATCGCGGCGAGTGAACTGACTTACCTCCGGCGCTTGACCGAAGAATCAGAGGCGCGGACCCGCACCCTCATCGAGCGTACCAATTTACTTTGGACCGGCTGGCGAAAGTTTCGCGTTCTCGCCATCACGAATGAGACAGAGGCTGTCAAGTCATTCTACTTGACCCCCCATGACAAGAAACCACTGCCATCGTTCTTTCCTGGCCAGCATGTTGCAATTCAAGTCAAATCCCCTGATCGTCGCGACCCGATAATCCGATGCTATTCGCTCTCCTGCGCGCCGAATCGCGACTTCTACCGTATATCAGTAAAGCGCGAAGGGCCTTCTCCCGAAAGGCCGGACCAACCTCCTGGCCTCATGTCAAGCTATCTTCACAGCTCACTGAAAGAGGGCGACTTCATCGATATGAAGTCTCCCTCAGGAACATTCGCAGTTGACCTTAGCCATCATACGCCAATCGTCTTGATTGGCGGAGGCATCGGAATAACGCCGGTTTTCAGCATGCTTGATGCGATAGTAACGCAGAGGTCAGGCCGCGAAGTATGGCTCTTTATCGGTATGCGCAATCGCTCCGAACACGCGCTACGGATCCAACTCAAGGATTTGGCAGATCGCTACGAGAATTTGCACCTGATGGTTTGCTACATAGAACCGTCAAATGACTGCAAACTAGGTCAGGACTACCATCATCAAGGCTTCGTTTCGATCGATCTGCTTCGCTCGGTGCTTCCCTCAAACAATTATGATTTTTATTTCTGTGGACCGCCCGGCATGATGGACATGCTGCACGAAGGGCTGAGTGGATGGGGTGTTCCCGCGGACCGCCTGCATTTCGAAGCCTTTGGCCCTTCAAGTATTGGCAGCGATGCCAAACTGGCAACAAATTCCAACCAGCTGGAAAACTTTGAGATCAAGTTCTTGCGTTCAAACAAGACACTCCATTGGGAACCATCTAGTGGGTCGCTGCTGAACTTGGCAGACCATCATGGAATCTCTATCGAGAGTGGTTGCCGATCCGGCAATTGCGGCACCTGCATGACAGCAGTTCGAGCCGGCAAGGTCGACTATCCCACGCCGCCAGGCGAGATGCCGGACGAAGGGGCATGCCTCCTTTGCACCGCCATTCCTCGATCAGATCTTGAGTTGGATGCTTGAAAACATTGAATGATATTAGACCGGCTTCATTCGAGATCGCTTGCGGACAGAGTCCACCGTAATGAATTTCCATACAGCGCTGATTCGGAGAAATGGCCGACCAAAGAATTTTCCGTGCAAGGCGAATTGTCTCCCTGCCATCCACTGCGCGATTCGAAGTCCCATATCAGAGGCACGGGCGGTGGGGCATGTGATAGTGCGATATGTCCGAGAACGTGTTCGCCTGGAAACGAGTATCGTCGATCTTAACAGACCTAAAAACCGCCCCTGGCTATCGGCTGTCAGCCGTTCTTCGACGAGTTGCGCCGGACTGCCGGTGTCGCCACTGATCATGTAGCGGCGTGATCGCGAATGGTTTCGAGGCCGTCGGAGAGTTTGATGTCTTCGATAACCTATAATAGATTCTAGAGCGGATCCCGTTTGGGTGGACCATAGCCAGAGTTTTTGAGTTAATTGGCGCATTCGTCCGGTTGGAAGTTATCGAGCAGTTGACCGATTGCCGCCCAAAGAGCGTCAATTGTTCGGGTTCTTGTTTTGCGCAGGAGGTGCTTGAGCTTCGCGAACAGTTGCTTAATGGGATTGGGATCGGAACTTTAGGGCGGCAGATAGGCGATCTTGGCATCTTTGGCCTCGATAGGCCTGGCGGATGCCGGCCACCCTGTGCGCCGTCAGATTGTCCATCACTACGATGTCGTCAGGTTTCAAGGTCGGCACCAGCGCCTGTTCGATTCAAGCAAGGGAACGCTGGCCGTTGATCAGACCATCGAAGACGCAAGGTGCGGTGATCCCATCATGACGAAGGCCAGCGAGAAAGGTCATTGTCTTCCAGTGTCCAAAGGGGGCGGCACCAAGAGCCCTCTGGCCGCATGGACCGCGCCCAACGCGCAGCGCAATGTTGTTCGACACTCAGGTTTCATCGATGAACACCAGCTTTTCCGCAGATAGCCCGGCCTGCGTTGCTTGCCAGGCGGCGCGTGCCTCGGCTACGTCCGGTCGGTCTTGCTCTTGGGCTCGCGACGCCTTTTTTTCGTGTCATGCCAAGCGCCAAAAAGGCAGCATCCGACAACCGAGCGGCTGGCCTGAACACCATCTTGTAAAACCGGCCACGCAGATCGTCGATGGTCATCTCCGGTTCAGCTGCCACCATGACTCGAACCCGCTCGGCATGCGCCGAAAGCACCGATGTCTTGTGGCCGCCAAAGGCCAGAGGTCAACCGTCTCGCGTCGGCGCCACCATTGTACCAGCATGATCACAAAGCTAATGCTGACGTGCAATCGACTCCCCGTCTCTCGGCACGAGAGTCTTTCGTCGACCAAACGAACCACGCGCTCCCGAAGGTCAACAGTATTATAAGGTCGCGGCATCCATGGCTGGCCTCCTCATCCCAGCCATCAGTTTGAATCACATTGATCTAGGTCGTGATGACAATTCGCCTATTGTCTTACGTGACTGGTCCAACATGATGATTCAAAACAATATTCTCAAGGGTTGTTTTGGATCGGGACGCGTTGCGTGATGATCAGTGGGCGCGGATTTTGCCGTTTATACCCGGTGGCAGCGAAGGCAAGCGCCGACCTCGGACGGATAATCGCCCTTTTATCAACGCGCCGCTTAGGATGGCGCGCTCCGGGGCGCGATGGAATGATCTGCCGGCGGATTTCGGTGCCTTTCAGACCATCAAACTGCGGTATTATCGCTGGCTGGAGCGCGGTCTGATCGACCGCTTGTTCGATGAGCTCGGGCAAGATGCCGGTCTCGAATGGCTGATGCTGGATAGTACCATCATCCACGCCCACCAGCACACGGCCGGCGCGCCGAAGAAAATGGGGCCAGAAAGCTCTGGGTTCGGGCCACCCGAGGGGTGGCTTCTCGACCTGCCAGCGACGCTTTAGGCGGCCCCTGCCGCCTTTTGGTCGGTCCTGGTCTGATAAACGACATGACCAAAGCGCTCGATCTCGTCGAAGGCATCAAGCCAGCCGTCGTGCTCGCCGATCCAGCCTATGACGCCGATCAGCTGATGGACGCCATCCTCGATGCCGGTGCCGAGCCGGTCATCCCGCCAAGGCGTTACCGTAAGCATCAGCACGCCTACGACAAGGCGCTCTACAAAGAGCGCAACGTCATCGAACGTTTTTTTCAACAAGCTCAAACAATTCCGATGCGTCGCCACCCGCTACGACAAACTTCTCATCAACTTCTTGGGCTTCGTCAAAATCGCCTCCATCGCCATCTGGCTCAGATGAATTGTCACCACGGCCTAGAGCGCATTTCGATTTTATGAAGTCACCAACAACCCTCTCCCCCACCCAACCGCCCCAACGTGCCGAACATATCGGGAGGTTGAAGCGGGGGAGAGGACTGGGTCGACCTGTCCCGGAAATGCACTGGAGTCTTTCCTGGTCAGTTTTACGCATATCCGGCATGCCTGAAGTAGTTTGCACACTCGGTTTCAGAGAAGGCATCGAGGGCTTTGCCGATCTGTTGTTGTAGGCTATCAATAGCGTGTTCGGCGGCCCTTCGGATCAGGGTTTTGAGCTTGGCGAACGCGTTTTCGATCGGGTTCAGATCCTGTGAGTAGGGCGGCAGGTAGCAGAACTGGGCCCAGGCTTTCTCAAGAATGTTGCGAACGTCGGCGACCTTATGAGCAGGCAGGTTGTCCATGACCACGCTGTCGCCAGGGCTCAACGTCGGCGCCAGGCAATGGCGGAGATTGGTGAAGAACGCGGCACCATCCATAGGACCATCGATCACCCAGGGCGCTTTCAGCCGATCGACCCGAAGAGCGGCGATGAAAGACAGGGTTTTCCAATGACCGTGAGGAACCGGGCTGACCAGGCGTTCGCCGATCTGCTTGAGGCTGAGATCCGGTTCCTTGACCACCAGCCGGAGAAGCCGATCTTTGTATGGTGCCAGTTTGGCCGGTGGATGACCGTGCATCGGCTTCGCCTCGACGCTGCCGGTCTCGCGCTTGCGCTGCACCCATTTGACCGCGGTCGAGGCGCTCACTTGAAGGCGACGGGCTGCGCCTCAGGCTGAGCTGCAGACTTCGGCCGCATCGATTAGACGATGGCGCAAATTTAACGAGTAAGCTCGCAGCATAATCCCTCCCAACTCTGTTTGCCAGGAGAGAATCACATCATGGTTTCCGGTAACATCCTGAAACACAAGGATGATTCAATCTGTCGCGGAAATGCTCTAGGATTGTGAATCCCTAACATGATTCCACCTAATCGGGATCTGCTCTTGCCATCAAGCATACGACACGGTTTCTGGTTGGCCTGAATGGTTTTGAACATCATGATCTCGGCTGCGTCGTAGCTGAGGCAGGCTTTGCTACACGACAGATGGTAATGAAGATGCTCTCGATAGGGTTGCCGGTGCGGGTGTGTTTCCTTTGCCCGGCCGGGCAGTCATAGAAGGCGGGCAGCGCGCTTCTATCTTGGTCAGACCATCGGTGGCCCTGTCATATTCGGCTTGGTACTTGGCAAGGAAACCGTCAAATTTTCTCTTGGCATCGTCGCGCCTCTCGGCCAACCAGACTTCCTCGAAGTTCGACCTACCTCTGGGCCACATCGACTTCGGAGGCTTTTAAAGATTTTTCGGGATCTATCTGAGGCTGGCAGCGCTGATTAGGTGTGACGCCGAACTACCGCTCCACCTCTTTCCAGGCGCCTTTTCCGTATCGCCAAAAAAGAATTCACAATCGAGCCGGTAGCCAATCCAGCTGGTATTACTCGTTGCTGAACGCGGTCAATTGGAAAAAGTTTAGAAAGACGCTCGGTGAGCCCGACACGTCTCTTTCCAAGATTTACACTCAACGACAAGCGATAGCTGTTGAAATCGTGACCATCTTCTTTGGCTTGGTGGCCGGCAAGGTTTGCGGCAACAGCGCGTCATCAGGCATGGCGGATGTGGCCGGGCTGACGATCGTCGAAAGACTAATCTTTGCAGCGAATACTTACACCGTATCATGATGATTAGCTATATCCATCTCTTCCTATAAAATAACCCAAGTTAAACCCACCGAAAAACAAACGCGCCCCAGATCATCGCTAAGACCAAGGCACCCCAAAGCGGCGTGCCCATGATGCCTAGCCATCCGAGGAAGATGAAGGCAGCCCCCAGCAGAGTGATGAACAGTCGATCACCTCTGGTGGTATCCAGGCCTAGAACACCCCGCCGCGGGGTTCCGCCGGGATAGCGATGCTCAAGGAGTCCCATGGTTGCGATACACAAGGCGATAAAGAGGAAGAAACCGGCCGTCGGCCAGGTCCAGGCCATCCAGCTCAGATCCATCACATCCCTCCTTTCCGTCGCTTAGACGCGGCCAAGGGCAAAGCCCTTGGCGATGTAGTTGCGCACAAAATAAATGACGAAGGCGCCGGGAATGATGGTAAGGCAGCCAGCGGCGGCAAGCAGACCGAGTTCGTAGCCCGATGTCGATGCTGTTCTGGTCATGGTGGCAGCAATCGGCTTGGCGGCAACCGCGGTAAGGGTCTTGGCAAGCAAGAGCTCGACCCAGGAGAACATGAAACAGAAGAACGCGGCAACGCCGATACCAGCGGTGATTGTCGGCACGAAAATCTTGAAAAAGAACCGCGGGAAGGAATAGCCGTCGACATAGGCCGTCTCGTCCAGCTCCTTCGGAACGCCGGACATGAAACCTTCCAAGATCCAGACAGCCAAAGGAATGTTGAACAGGCAATGGGCGAGGGCAACGGCGATATGGGTGTCGAACAGCTCGATCGCCGAATAGAACTGAAAGAATGGGAGTGCGAAGACTGCGGGCGGCGCCATACGGTTGGTGAGCAGCCAGAAGAAGAGATGCTTGTCGCCTAGAAATCGGTATCGGGAAAAGGCGTAAGCTGCCGGAAGTGCTGCCGAGACCGAGATCACCGTATTGATCGACACGTAGATCAACGAGTTGACGTAGCCCATATACCAGGTCGGATCAGTCACGATGGTCCGGTAGTTCTCAAGCGTGAACTCCTCGGGCCAGAGACTGAAGCCGCCGAGGATCTCGTTGGTGGTCTTGAAGGACATGTTCAAGAGCCAGTAGATCGGCAGCATCAGGAAGATGATGTAGAGGGTCGGGATCAACCAGGTCCAGCGTCGCATGATCGGCTGTCCTAACTCGGCTCGTTGCGGGTCATGACGGTGTAGAAAATCCAGCTCACCAGAAGTGTCATCAGGAAATAGATGAGCGACATGGAAGCCGCCGGTCCAAGATCGAACTGACCAAGCGCAATCTTGACCAGATCGATCGAGAGGAAGGTGGTCGAGTTGCCGGGGCCGCCACCGGTCAGGACGAAGGGCTCAGTATAGATCATGAAGCTGTCCATGAAGCGAAGGAGGATGGCGATGGTCAGAACACGTTTCATCTTCGGAAGCTGGATATGACGAAAGATCGCCCAGGGCCTGGCGCCGTCAATCTTGGCCGCCTGATAATAAGCATCAGGGATCGAGATCAGCCCTGCATAGGCGAGAAGCACCACCAACGAGGTCCAGTGCCAGACGTCCATGAGGATGACCGTGAACCAGGCGGCGATCGGTCCTTGGGTCATGTTGTAATTGAAGCCCATCCCATTCAGCACGTAGCCAAGGAACCCGATGTCCGGAAGTGCAAAAATGTTCCACATGGCACCGACCACGTTCCAGGGGATAAGGAGCGGCAGCGCCATCAGCACCAGACAGACCGAAACCCAGGGCCCTTCACGGGGCATGGCTAGGGCGATCATCACGCCGAGCGGTATCTCGATCACGAGGATGGTGCCGGTAAACAGGAGCTGGCGGCCAAGCGCTGCATGAAAGCGCTCGGAGTGCAGCACCTGCTCGAACCAGCCGACACCATGCCAAAGAAATACATTGTTGCCGAAGGTTTCCTGGACCGAATAATTGACAACGGTCATCAAGGGCACCAGCGCATTGAACGCGACCAGGAGCAGAACCGGCAGAACAAAGAACCAGGCTTTTTGATTGGTGGTTTTGCTGTTCACAGATCAACCCTCCCGTTCGGCTAGCCAGCCATCGGCATAGACACGGGTGCGGTTTGGATCGAAAGCAAGACAGGCCTTATCGCTTGGAATCTCTTCGCCATCCCTGGCCAAGAGGTTGATCCGATGATTGTCGGCCCTGGTTTCGACAACGCGATAGCGGCCAGCATCAGCGACCTTCACGACGTCGACAGGCAGACCGCTCTCGGCGAAGCGAACGAATTCCGGCCGAACGCCAATCTCTATCCTCTGAGCACCGGCCGTGTTGCCGATGCCGTTGCCGATCTCGATGGTGACATCGTTCAACAGCGCTTGGCCATCGCGGACCTGACACGGCAAGACGTTCATGCCAGGCGAGCCGATGAAGTGCCCGACGAAGGTGTGCGTCGGGCGCTCGAAGAGGTCGACCGGGGTGCCGATCTGCACCACCTCACCCTCCTGCATCACAACGACCTGATCGGCGAATGTCAGCGCTTCGGTCTGATCATGCGTGACGTAGATCATGGTCACCCCCACTTCCTGATGCAGCTCCTTCAGCTTGGAACGAAGGCTCCATTTTAGATGCGGGTCAATGACCGTCAGCGGTTCGTCGAACATGATGACATTGACATCGTCCCGAACCAGACCGCGTCCCATGGAGATTTTCTGCTTGCCGTCGGCTGTCAGATTAGAGGCACGCTTCTGCAGCAGGTCGTCCAGTTCCAACATGACCGCTATCTCGCGGACGCGGGTGTCGACCTTGGCTTCGTCAACACCTCGATTGCGAAGGGGGAATGCCAGATTGTTGTAGACGGTCATGGTGTCGTAGATGACCGGAAACTGGAAAACCTGCGCAATATTACGCTGATCCGGCGGAAAGGAGGTAACGTCTCTTCCATTGAACAGCACGCGCCCCTCGGTCGGTGCAACCAGGCCGGAAATAATGTTCAGAAGTGTCGATTTTCCGCAGCCGCTTGGCCCGAGCAGCGCGTAGGCACCGCCATTGGACCATTCGATATCGATCTTCTTGATGGCCCAGTCCTCATCGGAAGCGGGATCTTTAGCGTAGCTATGGCGAAGCTGCTCAAGGCTGATCATCGCCATCTCAGAGGCTCCTTCGGTCGCTGTGTCATCTAGGCGGCAATCAGCTTTTTGTCAGGGCCGAAATAGAGGCATTGGCTGACGTCGAGAAAGAACTCGTGGCGCTCGCCAATCTGAAGCGGATGAATGCCGTGGCTTTGAGACACCCAGCTTTGGCCGCCGATTTCGAAATGCGCAACGCTTTCCGATCCCGAAATCTCGGTGACCTGAACCCGACCTTGAAGACGAACTTTGTGATCGTCGTCCTGTGCCGGGACGACGAAGTGGGGACGCACGCCAACCGTATAGCGGCCATCCGTTTTCCCGGCGATGGCACCTGCCGCCTGCCAGCGAACGACATCGCCCATGATGATCTCGTCGCCCTGCTTGACCACTTCGGTCGCGTTGATCGGCGGGTCTGAAAACACACCAGCGGTTACGAGATCACAGGGTGATCGGTAAACCTCGGCGGTCTTGCCGAATTGGGTGATGCGTCCCTCATGAACGGTCGCGGTATGTCCCCCCAGCAACAGGGCCTCCGTTGGCTCGGATGTGGCGTAGACCACCAGCGTGCCGCGCCCGGCCAGGAGCTTCGGCAGCTCGTCCCGAAGCTCTTCCCGAAGCTTGTAGTCGAGATTGGCAAGCGGTTCGTCGAGCAGCACCAGCTTGCTGTCCTTGACAATGGCACGCGCCAAGGCCGTTCGCTGCTGCTGCCCTCCCGAAAGCTCGGACGGTCGCCGCTTCAGCATCGGTGTCAATTTGGTCAGCTCAGCAATTTCGCCGACCCTACGCTCGATCTCTGCACGGCCCAAGCCAGCGACGCGCAGCGGCGAGGCGATGTTTTCAAAAACGGAAAGATTGGGATAATTGATAAAGAACTGATGGACCAGCGACACATTGCGCTTTTGCGGCGAGAGGGTGGTAATATTCTCGCCATTCAGCCAGATCTCGCCCGAGCTGGGCCGCTCCAGGCCCGCCATAAGCTTGATCAGCGTCGTCTTGCCGGCCCCGGTCGCTCCCAGCAGTACGTTGAAGCCCGTGGTCGCAATTTCGAAGTCGGTATCGAAGATATGGACATCGGCGCCGACACGCTTGACGACATTCTTGAGTGTCAGGGTCATAACGCCAGCCTTGTTACCAACAGTATAGCATCTCGCCGCCGGTGAAACGGCAGCACCGCCGGGGTTTTACCCGGCGGTGCCTCTATCACAACGTCGTTCAGCCGTCGCTCCAGCGCTTGACGAGTTCGTCATAGTTGACGGTTTCGCCCTGGGGCTTTTCGTTCTCCAGCTTTGCCTTGGGTGATCCCTCCTGGCTCAGCCACTCCTCCGGATCCTTCTCCTCATTGAGGCGCGGACCACAGCCGCCATAGATGTTGGCTGCCTCGTCGGCAGCCTGCATTCGGGCCATGGTGATGTCCATCTCACCGGCAAGCCGGTCCATGGCTTCCTGCGGGGTGAACGCGCCGGAGTTGACGTCACCGATCTGCTGCCACCAGATCTGGGCCAGCTTCGGATAGTCTGGAACATTGACGCCGGTCGGCGACCACATCACGCGGTCCGGTGAGCGGTAGAATTCGACCAGACCACCGAGTTTCGGCGCCCGCTCGGTGAAGCTCTCATGCCGGATGTCGCTGTCCCGGATCGGGGTCAGCCCGACATGGGTTTTCTTGAGCGATACGGTTTTCGACACAACGAACTGGGCATAGAGCCAGGCCGCTTTCCGGCGATCCACCGGGGTGCTTTCGAACAGCGTCCAGGAACCGGCATCCTGATAACCAAGCTTTTGGCCTTCTTCCCAGTACGGACCATGGGGCGACGGCGCCATCCGCCAGAGCGGGTTGCCCTCGTCGTCCACCGTGTTGTTGCCCTCCGACTTCGGCGCCACCATCGAAGCGGTGAATGCCGTGTACCAGAAGATCTGCTGGGCGACATTGCCCTGGCTAAGGGCTGGCAGCGACTGGTAGAAGTCGTAGCTTGCTGCACCCGGAGGGGCATATTGCCGGAGCCACTCGTCCCATTTGCGAATCGCATAAACCGCAGCCGGCGCATTGGCGGCACCACCACGCGAGACACTTGCCCCCACCGGGTTGCAAGAGCCCTCTTCCATGCGGATGCCCCACTCATCAACCGGCACGCCATTCGGCAGACCCTTCGAACCGGCGCCTGCCATGGACAGCCAGGCATCCGTCATGCGCCAGCCGAGGTCGGGTGCACGCTTACCGTAGTCCATGTGACCGTAGACCCGGACGCCGTCGATTTCCTTCACATGGACAGAGAAGAACTCGGCGATGTCTTCATAGGCGGACCAGTTGACCGGAACGCCGAGATCATAGCCGTAGATCTCCTTGAACTGCTCCTGGAGATCGGGGCGGTCGAACCAATCTTTGCGGAACCAATACAGATTAGCGAATTGCTGATCCGGCAGCTGGTAGAGCTTGCCGTCAGGGCCAGTGGTGAAGGACTTGCCCATGAAGTCTTCGATATCAAGGGTCGGCAACGTCACGTCGGCGCCGTCACCAGCCATCCAGTCGGTGAGATTGACCGCGAGCTGCAGACGTGAATGGGTACCGATCAGATCCGAGTCATTGATATAGGCGTCGTAAAGATTACGGCCGGTCTGCATCTGGGTCTGCACAGCCTGAACCACCTCGCCCTCACCGAGAAGCTGGTGATTGACCTTGATGCCGGTGATCTCTTCAAACGCCTTGGTAAGCGTTTTCGACTCATATTCGTGGGTGGGGATCGTCTCGGAGAGAACGTTGATCTCCATGCCGACGAAGGGCTCGGCCGCCTTGATGAACCATTCCATCTCCGCTTTCTGCTCATCAGCGGAAAGCGTTGAAGGCTGGAATTCATCAGCGACCCATTTTTCCGCGGCCGCCATGTCGGCGCGTGCAGCCTGCGTCGTGGCAATCAGGGCAATTGCCGCGACAGCCGACAACAAGTGCTTTCGCATATAGTGCCTCCCTTGAGGGGGTTGTTGTGATCAGACCTCGCGGCCCAGGTGCGCCATGTTCATCTCACTATCAAAACAGCGTCAAGCGAAAAGTACGATGTAACCATCGTGGATTGGCGGCGTGGGATAATGCTCACAGCCCAAGACAACTGCTGATTAAGAATCAACTTGGACACTAAACCAGCTAAAAGGTTAAGGCTGTTCTCCAATGGACCGTCAACGTCAGGTTTCGTATCAGGAGACAAGTCCCTTATCGGAGTCATCGATGCGTGCCGCCGCAACGCGATCGCCAGCGGCACCATGCCCCCCGCCGCCCGGCGTCTTGATCACCAATCGCTTGCCGGCAGGCACGATCTGAACGCCCTTCCCTGCCATCTTCTCACCCGACGCGAGACCTACACTGCCCTTGGCACCAGCGCTGCCCCCTTGCCGACCCCTTGGCGGATGCTCGATCCGGTCGAAGGCGGCGAGAAGCTCGAAATCTTCGTTGATCGCGGAGCTGATTTCCAGATGTTGTCCGAGGCCACCGCGAAAACGACCAGCGCCACCGGAACCACAACGGAGTTCCTTTTTATGAAAGATTAGCGGACAAAGGGCTTCGTTGATCTCCACCGGCGTTCCCTTGACCCCGCTCGGGAAAGCGGTAGCGGACAAGCCATCCTTGGTCGGCCGGGCGCCCGTGCCACCATTGGTTACGGCCGTCACCGTAAAGAGCTTGGCATTGTTCGCCGCACGGTCGGTGCGGCCGCGAAAGGTCATGTTCCAAAGGCATGACGCTCCTTCTGCCGGAACCCGCTCCGGTATGATTTGGGCAAGGCAGCCAAACACCACGTCCGGCAGCATCTGCCCGGTGATATGCCGCGCATTCACAGCGGCAGGATAGGGCGCATTCAGGATCGAGCCTTCAGGCGCCATCACTTCATAGGGCAGCAACGAGCCTGCATTGTTGGGCACATCAGGCGCAATCGCGGTGGCCAGGCCGAAGGACGTATAGGCTGTGGTGTAGATCCCGGGCACGTTGACGCCGTGGCGCTGCATCGGCGATGTACCGTCGAAGTCGACGGCGAGGCGCTCTCCTTCGATCGTCAAGGCAGCAACCAGATCGACCGGTGCGTCGAAACCATCGATACGCATCACGTTGCGATAGACCCCATCCGGCAGCTTTTCGATTTCTGCCCGCACGGCCTTTTCCGAACTGCTACAGATATAGTCGGCAAGCGTGCCGAGGCTCGCAATCTCGAACTCGTCCATCATCTCAACAAGACGGGTACAGCCGATGTCATTGCATGCCGCCAGCGAATAAACGTCGCCTTCGGTTTCGACCGGCTGGCGGGTATTGGCGCGGATCATGGCCATCAGGGTCTCGTCCATCACTCCCTGCTCAGCCAGCTTCAGCATCGGTATATAGAGCCCTTCCATATGCACATCCGTACCGTCCGGTCCCATGCCGACACCGCCGATATCGGTCAGGTGGGAGGTACAAGAGAACAGTGCCACCAACTCGCCTTCCCGAAAGCAAGGTGTCGTTAGAGTAAAGTCGTTTAGATGGCCGGTCCCCATCCAGGGATCATTGGTGATGTAGATGTCGCCTTCCCGCATGGTCGAAAGCGGGAAATGACGAATGAAATGGTTGACTGCCGCCGCCATGGAATTGATATGGCCGGGCGTGCCGGTTACCGCCTGGGCAAGCATTCTCCCATGCGGATCAAAGACCCCGGCGGAAAGATCACCGCATTCCCGGACAATCGGGCTGAACGCCGTTCTCAGCAGCGCCGTCGCCTGCTCCTCGACCACGGCCGTGAGCCGGTGCCACATGACCTGCATGTGGATCGCATTGCGTTTGTCCACGCCATCACCCATGTCAGGTACCCTTTCGTTTTTCCAGAATGAGATATCCGCTCGCGGCGACCTTGGCGGCAAAGGATGCCGTTACCAGGGTCGTCGTCTGCATCTCTTGAATCAATGCCGGCCCCTCGACGTGGTCCCCCGGCACCAGTGAATCCCGGCTATAAACCGGCACGGTCATCCGACCCTCTGTTTCAGGATCGAACAGCATACGGTCGCCACACCGGTTCGGGTTTTCGGATCTCGATTCCACGACGGGCGAAGGCGATGGCGGCGTGACCTCGGCCGAGAGCGTGAGGCCCCAGGAGAGAATTTCGACGTCAGCACTTGGGATGATGCGGCGATAGATGCGCTCATAAGTCTGATCGAACTTTTCCTGAAGAAGAGCGATATCGGGAGCGTCGAGTGGGCGGTTCGGCACCGTAACCACGACCTCGTGCCCTTGTCCGTAGTACCGCATATAAGCAAGGCGCGTTTCGACAAGATCTCCGTCGGGCGCTCCGGTGCGGACCACCCCTTCGGCCTCGCGGTGCATATCGTCGAACAGCGCGTTCACGGCTTTTGTATCGAACTGGTTCAGCCGCTGATGACGGCTCCGCACCACTTCATAGGCAATGGGCGCCTGCAAAAAACCGATCGCCGAGCCGACACCGGCATCGGTCGGAATGACCACCCTCTCGATTCCAAGCTTTTCGGCGAGCCTCGCTGCATGCAGCGGCGCTGCGCCACCAAAAGCGATCAGGCTCTGGCTGCTCACGACCTTGCCCCGCTCGACCGTATGGACACGGGCGGCACTCGCCATGGTTTCATCGACCATTTCCTGCACACCAAATGCGCCAAGTGCCGACGACAACTCCATTGGCGCGCCGATCACCCTCACGATTGCCGCCTCGGCAAGTTCCGGCTTCAAGGCAACCTTGCCGCCTGCGAAGGAGGCGGGGTCGATCTTGCCCAAAACAATATCCGCATCCGTCACCGTCGGCTGCTCGCCGCCCTGATCATAAGCTGCAGGTCCAGGATCGGCGCCGGCGCTGTCAGGCCCAACGGTGATGCGTCCAAGGGCATCCAGCCGCGCGATCGAGCCACCGCCTGCGCCGATCTCAACCATCTCGATCACCGGGATGCGAAGCGGCAATCCACTCCCTTTCATGAAACGGGAGGACCGATCGACCTCGAATTCGCGAGCATTCTCAGGCTCATAGCCTTCGATCAGGCAAATCTTGGCGGTTGTGCCGCCCATGTCGAAGGAAAGCGCCTTCTCGATCCCAAGAGCGGCGGCCACACCACTTGCCAGGATCGCACCGCCGGCGGGACCGGACTCCACCAAGCGTATCGGAAATTTGATGGCTGTTTCGAGCGTCGTCAGCCCGCCTCCCGAGGTCATCATCAGAAGTGGCGCGGTGATCCCTTCCCCTTCGAGCTGCTCTCCAAGCTCGCCGAGATAGGCCGCCATCAACGGCTGAACATAGGCGTTTGCAGAGGCGGTCGTGAAGCGTTCATACTCCCGAATTTCCGGGCAGACGTCAGAGGCCAAAGTGACCCAGAGATTAGGCCTCGCCGATCTCAGGATTTCGGCAACGCGCCGTTCATGATCGGGGTTGGCGTAAGCGTGCAAGAAGCCGATCGCTACGCTTTCCACGCCCGTGTCATCCAGCAGAGGCAGCAGGACATGGACGCTGTCCTCATCCAACGGCGTAAGAACCCTCCCCTGGACGTCGACCCGCTCTCTGACCACGAAGCGGCGCTGCCGCGGTACCAAGGCTTCCGGCTTCTCCAGCATCAGATCATACTGATCGAAGCGTGTCTCGTAGCCGATATCGAGAACGTCGCGAAAACCTTCCGTGGTGATCAGTGCGGTGCATGCCCCCTTGCGCTCGATGATCGAATTGGTGGCAAGCGTGGTGCCGTGAATGACGAGCCCGACCTCGCCAGCGGCAATGCCTGCCTTGGCGAGGGTTTGCCTTATACCATCAATGACGCCTTCCGCCGGTGCCTTCGGCGTGGTCAGGGTTTTCATGGTCCAGCGCAGGCCATCCTGTTCCAGCGCTACGTCGGTAAAGGTCCCGCCGATATCAACAGCAAGCCGTGCCTTCATAATTGCTCATCCCCAAAACGGTTCAGCGAGTTCACCCCTTGCCCCGATAGCTGCTGTTTGCTGTTGTCTTCATGCCAGCCTATCCCTTGATCGCACCGAGTGTCATTCCGCGCACAAGATAGCGCTGCGCGAGCAGTGCCGCCAGGACTGGCAGGGCCATCGCTGCTACCATGCTGGCCGCCCCCATCGGGCCGGGACTGCCGACAGCCTGAACCAGCAATGGCAATGTTTTGAAGTCACGAACGAAAAAGGCGAGCGCGAACAGATAGTCATTCCAGGCGAATGCAAACAGAATCAACGCTGTTGCCGCCAAGGCGGGTGCAGTCAGCGGCAGAACAACAAACCAAAACACCTGACCGGTGGTTGCCCCGTCCAGCAATGCCGCTTCTTCAAGTTCTTGGGGCAGATCGATAAATGCCTGGCGCATGATGGCGATTACGAAGGGCAGCAGCAGTGCCGTGTTGATAAGAACCAGGCCCGTACCACCGTCCAGGAGGCCAATTCGCTGAAAAATGACATAAAGGGGTAGCGCCATCAGCAAAGGCGGCATCAGGCGGACGAGAATGAAGCCGATGACCCAAAGGTCACTGGCCGTCTTCGAGATACAGCGGGCAAGGATATAGGCAGCCGGCGCGCCGACGATCAACGCGGATAAGGTCGCCAAGAGGGAAACAGTAGCACTTCGAAACATCGAAGCGCTTGCCTCTCTCTCGACGAAAAAACGCTGCCAGGCCTCCAGCGTCGGCGTGAAGTCCACGTAAGGTATACCCATACCGCTGCCGGCGAAGGTCAAGATAGGAGGGCGGAGACTAAGGGACAGGCCCCACAGCAAGGGGAACAAAACGATCGCGGCGACGGCCAATGCCAGGATGGTAAGCCCCGTTTGCCGCATCAGCAGCCCCGATCGGCTGGAGGGAGATATCTCTGTGTCCCTAAAGCCAAAGCCTGCGCCATGCCCGCTCAAACACCGAGTTGATCGGCGAGATCCAGGAAGTCATTCGCAACAAAGTCAAAGGCGTGTTCGGCTTCGAGATCCCTGGTCTGGCCGGGGCCGTACTCATTCGGTCTCGCAACAAAGGCGGTCCTCATGCTTGTCCCGGCGGCGGCAACCAGGTCGTCATTATGGGCGGCAACCATCAGGCATTGGCCCGGATCAAGGTCAAGAAGATCAGCCGCCTTCCGGTAAGCGTTCGGATCCGGCTTGTAGGCCCCCGCAACCTCGGCGCCGAGGATGACATCCCAGGGAAGACCTGCATGTCTGGCCATATCGACAATCAAGGCGACATTGCCATTGGAAAGGGTCCCGAGAATGTAGCGCTTCTTTAAACGCTTAAGCCCGGCCACAACATCCGGCCAAGGGTCGAGGCGGTGCCAGGCCATGTTCAGATGATCGATGGTCGTATCCTTGAGCCCCTGAATGCCGAACGCATCGAGCACCGACAACAGGTTTTCGCGATGAAGGATATCCAGCTTGACAAAAGGGCGCCTGCCCGCCCTCACCTCCTCCATCGACGGCTGATATCGGGCGCGCCAGGCGAGCGCCAGGGCTTGCCCGTCGACCTTGACGCCTTCCTCACCGAGAATGGCCTCCGCCTCACGGGCGATGCTGTTTCGCCAATCCACGACCGTTCCAAAAACATCGAAGGTAAGCGCTTTGATCTTCGA
Organism: Geminicoccaceae bacterium; assembly: GCA_965204405.1. GTDB lineage: Bacteria > Pseudomonadota > Alphaproteobacteria > Geminicoccales > Geminicoccaceae > JANQPX01. The sequence goes on along the minus strand of CBDBEN010000002.1, from coordinate 401,587 downwards.
ACCCGTCATAGAACACCTGTTCCCCGCCAAAGATCGATCTGTCCTGCATTGCAACACGGCATGGTTTCAGCTTTCCTTATTCAACGCCAGCCTGACGAGTATGCAAGGATAGCCGGATGAAAAAAATCTACTTCGAAGATCTGAAGGCGGGCGGTGTCCATCAACTTGGTGCTGCGACGTTGTCGGCAGAAGAAATCGCCGACTTCGCCAAGCGTTATGACCCGCAATCCTTTCACATCGACACGAACGCCGCGACAACCTCGATCTATGGCGGCGTCATCGCCAGCGGCTGGCAAACAGTTTGCGTCTTCATGCGGCTTTTCGTCGACGGGTTTCTTGGCAACGCCGCGGCTATGGGATCACCGGGGGTCGATGAGTTGCGCTGGCTGCGGCCGGTTCGCCCCGGGGATCAGCTCCACGCCAGCATCGAAATTCTAGAAATGAGACCAAGCCGGTCGAAGCCTGATCGTGGCATTGCCGTACTTCGGTGCGTCATGACGAACCAATCAGGCGAGGATGTGTTAACCTTTGCTGCTACAGTCTTGTTCGAGCGTCGTGAAACACGCTAATAGTGCATGTTCATCATCAAGGTCTTGGGTTCAGGGAAACGTCCGCCAAGAAAGAAACATGCCCGGAAGCTTGAGAAAACGCGCAGGTCTCGGGAACGGCATGTTGGGGAAATAGGAATGACGTCGGCAGCACCTCTCATTTACCTTGGTTTCGCCACAGTCCTTGCCGGTGCTTGTATGATTGCTGTTTCCGAGGGGACAGCACAGACCAACATTGCTGCTCAAGCCCAAGCCGGTTCAAATGACGAACGCTCCGTAAACCGGGGAACGATGCGGCTTGAGCTGCTGCAGTCGCTTGTCAAGAACGAGCTGCGCGCGGCCTCGATCCGGAAAAACCGGCTTGCATCGGAACAGGTCGAGCTGACACGCGAGCGGGCAGAGCTTTCAGCTATCGGTGATAAGCGACGACCGGCTGACAATGTCAGATTGGAGCAGATCGGCGATCGGTTGGGAACCATCGATCAAGAGCTTGAAACCATCAATGCCAAGCTACCGGAAATTGCTGCCGAATTGAACAATCTGCAGCTGCGCCTCGACGAAGCCAATGGGATCGTTCGCAGCAAGAAAAACGGCACCGCGGAAACCGCGGCCCTGCAAGTTGGCGATGACGGTACATCCGAAGAACCGAGCGCCAGCCGCTGGCTGGATGGCAAGCGCCGGATCCAGGAAGCCTTGGTGTATCTTGGTGGCTACAATGCTCTCATCGACGGCGATTTCGGGCCCCGAACCACGCAGGCCATTAAAGTTTATCAGGAACGTCAGGACCTTGAGCAGACCGGCGTGCTGACGGATGAGCAGGAGGCTGCCCTGCTGACGGAAGCCCAAGCCCAGCGCGCCCTCTACGGCGTCACGTCTCACCGTGATGATAACTTCGGCTATAGCCTCTCCTATCCCACCCTGCTTCTCTCGCAGACAGAGCGCATAAGTGCCGGCGAACAACGCATGACGACAACCGATGGCCGGAGTGAATTGCTTATTTCGGTCATCGAGAATTCCGATGACCTCGATGCCCTTTATGACGAAGCGGCAACAATCTTCGAAATCCAATATCAACGCAGGAAAGATGGCTGGTTCGTCGTCGCCGGCTTGGCCGATGAAGATCGCGTCGTTTACGACACGGTCAAAAGAAGCAAGGAGAACCTGATACGAGCACGGCTTTCCTACCCGCTCGATCAAAGTGATCTATGGTCACCCTTTGCCGTCATCATGTTCAACACGTTCGAGATTCTGCCGGCCAGTTAGCTGGAGCCGGAAGAAAATCCGTGGTTTTCCAGGCATCTTCCCGTGGCATGCTCGATATGGAAGAGTCCTTCGGGGCCTCAGAAAAAGGCTGCATACCGTGGATTTTGGCGGCGATGGTAAAGGGGACCAGATGATCTGGTCATGCCACTGAGATCTCTAGTGGTATGTTCAGTACGAATGATTCCCGAAGCTTATCCAAGAAAGGCCGGCATACCCCTGGATTTCTTGGCACATTCTTCGAATGCGGTGGGAATCAAATGAAGTGGACATACCACTAGGTCTCAGGCGGCAAATCCTGCTTCTTCATGACCATGCCACGCGGTGGAACGAGTTCTACGTTGCTGGGCACAGCAATGATTTCGGCGAGGAGGCTGCCGACCAGTTCGGTATGCACCTTGCCGCCGCCACGCTCAGCCACAAAGGCGATAGCGTCCTCAAGGCTTTCGAACAGCTCCGCATCAACGGAACATATGAATTGATCGGTCGATGAAATCTTCATAGCGCGGATCATGCCCATAAGCTCTTAACTTAAGGTTAACATCGCTTCATCAGCACGCGACCAATTTTCAGACAGTCAGCATGAGAACGCCTGCTATCCTACATGTCCAACTGTTCTATTTCGCCTGAAGGTGTTCTAATCCGTGGTTGGTCATATGTTGGGACTAGCTGGGGAAATTTGATGGATTTTGCCTATTCGCCAAGGGTTGACGGGCTGCGCACGCGGTTGCTGGCCTTCATGGAGCAGCATGTTATCCCGGCCATACCCGCTTGGGAAAGAGATGTCGCCGCCGGTCAGTATCCTCCCCCGATGATCGGTCCTCTCAAGGAGGAGGCGAAGACGCTTGGCCTTTGGAACCTTTTTCTTCCTTCGCTTGGGGATGACGAGCCCGGCAGCAGGCTGACCAATCTCGACTATGCCCCCCTTGCCGAGGTGATGGGACGGGTCTTTTGGGCGTCGGAGATTTTCAACTGCTCGGCACCTGATACCGGCAATATGGAATTGCTCCATATGTTCGCCACGCCGGAACAGCGGGACGCCTGGCTGGTGCCGCTGATGAACGGCGAGATCCGCTCCTGCTTTGCCATGACCGAGCCCGAGGTCGCCTCCTCCGATGCCACCAATATTGCGACCCGCATCGAACGCGACGGCGGCGACTATGTGATCACCGGGCGAAAATGGTTCATCACAGGCGCCAACGATCCCCGTTGCAAGATATGTATTTGCCTGGGCGTGACCGATCCCGAAGGTGAAGCCCATGCGCACCATTCGATGATCCTGGTGCCGATGGACACGCCGGGGCTTTCGGTGGTGCGCAACCTGCCGATCATGCATCACATTGCCCCCGAGGGACATTGCGAAGTCATTTTCGACAAGGTGCGCGTGCCCGCTGCCAATCTCCTGGGCGAGGAGGGCAAAGGTTTTGCCCTTGCTCAGGCACGCCTTGGCCCCGGACGTATTCACCACTGCATGCGCTCGATCGGTCAGTGCGAGTTGGCTCTGGAGCTGATGTGCAAGCGCGCCCGCGAGCGGGAGGCTTTTGGCCGAAAGCTCCATGAGCACGGCACCGTTGCCGAGTGGATCGCCCTTTCCCGAATCGAAATCGATCAGGCCCGGCTCTTGGTGCTGAGGGCCGCTTGGATCATCGACAATCAGGGCAACCAGGCGGCAAGGAACGATGTCTCTATGATCAAGGTGGTGGTGCCGCGCCTGCAGACCCGTATTCTTGATCGGGCGATGCAGGTCTACGGCGCCATGGGCCTGACGCCGGACACGCCCCTTGCCTTCTTGTGGACCTGGGGCCGGGCGCTGCAATTCGTCGATGGCCCCGACGAAGTGCATCTAAGGGGCGTGGCCCGGCGCGAGGTGAAGCTGCAGTCTGAGCGCAACGACGATCCTTATCGCTATTGCACGCCGCCGGAACGGCTGAATGCGCCCGAGCCGGATCAGCCATAGCTCCCGTCAGATGCTGGTGAAAGCGGACACGCCTTCTTTCTCCATGGCCTTTTGCGCCAGCAGCTTTCGCTGGTAGCGGCCCTGCACGATATCCACTACCACCAGAACAGCCAGCACGAAGTAGAAGGTGGTCTTGGTCATCGGTTCGACGGCATAGCCGAACAGCTTCAGATGGGCGAGATGACCGCCTTCGGACACCAGAAGAATGCCGACGATGAACAGGACGAAAAGACCGAGCACCTCATACATGCGGTTCTTCTGCAAAAACTCGGCAACGTGATCCGAGAGCCAGATCATCAGGATGCCGGAGATGATGATCGCGGTCGCCATCACCCAGAAGACCTCGGTCAGCGCCATGGCGGAAAGAATGGAATCGAACGAGAATACCAGATTCATCACGACAATCCAGATAATCGCCGAGACCACCGAACGCCCGCCGTCCCGTCCCGGAAGGCCCTCCAACTCGTCGATCGCCAGCATATGCGCGATCTCCTTCATCGCCGTGTAGATGATGAAGGCGCCGCCGAGAAGCGTGATCGCCGCATGGACGTTGAAATCCCCCTCGATGATGCCGGTTTGCTCAAAGGTCCAGAAGGGTGCCTGGAAATACTGTATGGCCTGAATGACCACGAACAGCAGCACGATGCGCAGGATGATCGCAAGCGCAATCCCTATCCGGCGTACCATGGCCTGGCTCTCGGCGGGCACACGTTTGGATTCGATCGAGATATAGAGAAGGTTGTCGAACCCCAGAACCGCCTGGAGAAGGATGAGCATGAGAAGCGTCGAGATGTTGTCGATTGAAAAAAGCTGGTCCATGAGTTCGGCATTCCAAGCAGCACGAGAGAAGCGATGCGGGGAAACCAGCATATGGTGGAGATTTCGGCAAGATCGGCCTTCGTCCTCGGACAAAAAGACGCCGTTCGAACGCACTCTCGCGACCCTGTGACGAAGCTCACAGGCTTGGCACGAACAGCCGTTTAGAAATATTCAGCGACCATTCAAGTTAAGCTGGTCAATTTGAAGACTATCCCCTATACGGACTAGCTCGCAAAAGTTGATATCGCACCACAAACAATAAACCAAAGAAGAGGAAAATTTGATGGCCATTGCGCTTGATCAGGAATATGCCGACGTCAAGGCTGACACCATTGAGCAACGACTAGGCCTTCCCTTTTCCTTCACTGGACGCGCCGGAGAATATTTCGGCATCTGGATCGTCAATATTCTGCTCTCCATAATCACGCTCGGCATCTACTCGGCTTGGGCAAAGGTGCGCAACAAGCGTTATTTCTATGGCAATACCAAGCTCAATGGCAGCTCCTTCGACTATCTGGCCTCGCCGATCCAGATCCTGAAGGGGCGGATCATCATGTTCGTCATCTTTGCCGCCTTTGCGCTTTGCCAAAACTTCTATCCCATTGCCGTTATTCCCTTTATTATCGTGCTCTATCTCATCACGCCTTGGGTGATGATCAAGGCTCTTGCCTTCAATGCACGCAACTCCAGCTACCGAAACGTTCGTTTCAACTTCACGGGAAAGCTCTGGGAAGCAGCCAAGGTCTACGTCCTCATCCCCTTGGGAACGCTGATCACGCTGGGCGGCCTCATTCCCTTCAGCGCGTTTCGCATGAATGAGTTTGTCGCCAATCATTCCCATTACGGAAAAAGCAGCTTTCGCTTCGGGGGAACTGCCCGTGAATATTATAAAGCCTATGGCATCGCTCTGCTGATCGCATTGCCGTTCATTGTGATCTACGGCGCCTTCATGGTCTTCGGTGCTTATATCTCGATAAAGACGTTCGGCATGGACCCGGAGGCCGTCGACACGGAGATCGAACAGATGATCTCATCCTGGATGGCCAGCTATGGGCACTATCTCGACTTGGTGCCGGTTCACTGGCTGCCGGTCATGGCTCCTCTGGCCATTCTCCTGGCAGTGATCGGCTACACCTATCTCACCGCACGGCTCCAAAACTATTTCTTCAGCAACACAAAGGTCGCGGAGCACCGGTTCCATCTCGATCTGAGTTTTTGGCGTCTCCTTTGGATCCGCCTTTCCAATCTCGTCGTCATCGCCCTCACGATCGGCCTCATGGTCCCTTGGGCGAAGATCCGCATGGCACGCTATCAGATCGAACGGATGAGCCTCATCCCCCGTGGGGATCTCGACACGCTGGTGAGCGAGCAGCAAGGCAAGACCAGCGCCTATGGCGAAGAGCTGGGCGAAGGCATGGATCTCGATCTCGGTCTCGGCGTCTGATGGCGATCGCCTTCAGCGCATCGTTTTTCGACGGCCAATCCTCCCGCGCGCAGGACGTTCAGGTTCAGCTCGACCCGACTAGCGAGCGCTTGAGCGTTCGAGGTGTGGCAGATGGCGACCGGCATTATCCGCTCGGCGAGGTCAAGATCGCGCCAAGGGTCGGCAACACGCCACGCTTCATCTATTTCAAGGATGGTGCAAGCCTGGAGACCGGCGACAATGATGCCGTCGATGGCCTGGCACCTGCCTTGCCCGGCGGGCGGTTCCACCTGTTCCAGCATGTGATGGAGAGCAAGCTTCGCTGGATCGCCGCCATGCTGGCGCTGACCATCGCCTTCGGCTGGGCGGCGATCGAGTATGGCGTGCCGGCTCTTGCCAAACAGGTGGCCTTCGCCTTGCCGCGGGAGGTGGACGAGAAGCTGGGAGACGGCGTTCTGGCGGCGCTGGACGAGCTGATGTTCGAGCCGTCGACGCTTGATCTGGCGGATCGGAACCGTCTTCGCCAGGGCTTCGACCACATGGTCTCCATGTCGGACCTGCGAGGCGACGAGGTTCAGCTCGAGTTTCGCGCCAGTCCGGTGATGGGGGCGAATGCGCTTGCCCTGCCTTCAGGTCTCATCATCATGACAGATGAGCTGGTGAGATTAGCGGCCGACGAGGAGGAAGTCCTCGCCGTGCTCGCGCACGAGATCGGCCATATCCGCCATCGCCACTCGCTGAGAGGCGTTCTGCAAAGCTCGACGGTCGCCTTGACGATTGCCGGCGTCACCGGTGATCTCGCATCATTAACCTCGATCGCAGCCACCATCCCGACCTTGATGGTCCAGCTCAAATATTCCAGGAGCTTCGAGCTCGAGGCGGATGACTATGCGGTCGAGATGATGAGCAGGATGAACATCGACCCGAGAAAACTAGGCGACATCCTGATCCGCATGACCAATGAAGCGCTCGGCGAAGATGAGGCCGGGGACGGCGACGATATCAGCGACTACCTCTCGACCCACCCCGGTTCGGAAGCTCGCATGAAACGCATCCTGGAGAGGATGGGACAGTAGGCCCGACCGTGCTAAGGTCCCGCCATGGTCTTCAAGAGCGAACCCCATCCCTGGCTCGAGCCTCTTTCCCGGAGGATCGGCGTTACCGTTTTCATCGGGCTTTGGCTCGGTTTCGAAATCTGGAACCAGCCGGGCAGCCTCTGGTTCTGGCTGGCGATTGCCGCTCTAGGCTGGGCTCTTTGGGATTTTTTCCTGTCCGGAAACTACCGGACATCGACCGACCAAGTACCTTAGACCGATATTTCCGTATGCGGGTCGCGAAAGCTGCCCTCCGGGCCGAAATCACCGATGGTGAGCTGGTGGGTGATCAGACCTCCGTCCCATTGCCAAGCATGCAGAAGCAAAGCGGGCGGCTCCAAGTTCCAGGGTCCTCTCTCCTGGCCAAGCACCAGCTTGACCTGATGGGCGGTGCCGGGCGGTATTTGGGCGATGGTTCCGGCAAAGCGGGTTTGGATCGCCCGGTGCACATGGCCGCAAAGAACGCGTTCCACCTGGGGATGCGCCTCGATCACCGAGGCAAGCTGCTCGGCATCGCCCAGCATCGAGTAATCCATATGGCCGATCCCAGTCTTGAACGGTGGGTGATGCAGCATGACGACGGCCGGTTTTTCGCTGTCCTCTTCCAGCCTTTCGTTCAGCCAGGATAACTGCGCTGCACCAAGATAACCGCGGACATCGCCGTCAACCGAGCTGTCCAACGCTAAGATGCGCACCGGAAAATGCTCGATCGCGTAGCAAAGCGGTCCGGTCGGCGATAATGCGTCGATTGCCGGAAAAGCCTTGCGGATCAACTCGCGGTCATCGTGATTGCCGGGGATCGGATAAAGTGGAAGCTGCAGTGCTGCCAGCATATCTGCCAAAGCCTGATAGGCTTCGAGATCGCCATCATTGGTGAGATCACCGGTGATCAGGATACCATCCGGCTCAGGATCCAGCGCGCTAATCTGCTTGATGCAGCGTTCCAGGTAAGCATGGGTGTCGACCTTGCCGAAGGAAAGAACGCCTTTTTTCAAGTAGTGAAGGTCGGAAATCTGAACGAGCAGCATGATCTTTTCTCTCTAATGGCAGAAAATTCCGAGGCAGAGCGGCTGACGACCGGCCTCGGATTTGCTTCTATAGTCGTTGATCCTGCACGAGCACAGCATAACACTCAGACCGACAGCCATGCAGCGGACACCCTGGAGACATCGCCATGACAATCTTTAAAACCGCCATCCTCGCAGGTCTGGCCCTGCTCTCGACCATGCCGCCGGCCCTGGCGCTCGACGACGTCACCTTCGGCACCAACTGGAAAGCCCAGGCGGAACATGGTGGCTTCTATCAAGCTGTCGCCACCGGCCTCTACGAAAAGCACGGCCTTAATGTCACCATTCGCCCCGGCGGTCCACAGGTCAATCACCGTCAATTGCTGCTCGCCGGCAAAATCGACTTCAACATGGCCGGCAACATGTTCGCGGCGTTCAACAATGCCCAGAACGATATCCCCACCGTCATGGTCGCCGCGATCTTCCAAAAAGAGCCGCAAATCCTCATGGCCCATCCGGACGTCGGCCATGACAGCCTGGAAGATCTGGTGGGCAAGCCGATCCTGATCTCCAATGATGCCCGTCTCACCTTCTGGGCCTGGCTGAAGGCAAGCTACGGTTACACCGACGAGCAGATCCGTCCCTACACCTTCAACTCCGCTCCCTTCCTCGCCGATGATCAGGCGGTGCAGCAAGGCTATGTCACCTCCGAGCCCTTTGCCGTCGAACAGGCAGCAGGCTTCAAGCCAGTGGTCCATCTTCTCGCCGACAGCGGCTATGACAGCTACTCGACCATGATCGAGACGATGAGACCTCTTGTCGAAGAAAACCCGGATTTGGTGCAGCGCTTCGTCGATGCGTCGATCGAGGGCTGGTACAGCTATCTCTACGGCGATCCGGCCCCGGCTAACGCTCTGATCAAGGCCGACAATCCCGACATGACCGACGAGCAGATCGCCTTCTCAATCGAGACGCTGAAATCCTATGGCATCGTCGATTCCGGCGACAGCGAGGTGCATGGCATCGGCGCGATGAGCGCAGCGCGCTGGGCGGGTTTTTTAGATTTCGCGAAGGGTGCGGAGATTTACCCTGCAGATCTCGACATTGCCGGCGTCTACACACTGGATTTCGTGAACAAGAAGGTCGGCATGGAGATGAAAGGCCAATAACCCGCGGCCGGAAGGGGGGGGCGGCGGCTGACTTTAAACGCTTGGCTGAGTAGCTGCCCACAGCCTCGCTCCAGTGGTCTATGGCCGCGCCCAGAAAAACCTACGCCAGCCGCGGCGCCTTTCAGGGGTGGGATCCGGGCCGCCGCGCCAGTTGGTGGTGTAGTCCGTGCCCTTGCCGATATTGCAGTCGTCGCACAGCACTTGAAGGTTGTCGGGATCGAGGGCGAGGTCGGGATGGGTCGAGCGAGGGTAGATGTGATCCACATGGAAAGGAGCCGCATCAATCATCCCGCAGCACTCGCAAGCGAGCATGCCGTAGCGGCTGCGATTGGCCTCCAGGGCTGCGACTCTGAGCTTTCGCCACTGATAGGAGCGATAGAAACTATCGGCGGTTTCGGGCTCGCCTTGCCTTGCCGGCCAAAGCCCGGCCATAACTCGAAGAAGCCACGCCAGCAGCCTAAACAGCAATCGTGGCAAACGCCATGCCAGGGTCACGACGATCCAGCGCACCAGCCGCAGCTCGATCGCCATCTCGGGCGTTGGTTTCCGTTTGCGCTTTGCCATGCGCCCCTCTCATGATAATCGCAGCGATGAATATACAACCAATGATGTGTGAGAACAAAGGGGGTACAAAGGCCATCCTCACACATCGCACTCTCGCACGGCCTTGACCGCGGGCGAGCAGACGTTCCATGTCTTGAAAGAATCAGGGAGAGGTGGGAATTGCCGGAGCAGTCATATGCCGACATCAAGGAAGCCCTTGCGCCCTGCATGCCCGGCAACGCGCTTGTCCGGCTTGATAAAGTCGGCAAAACCTTCGCCAACGGCACCGAAGCACTTTCCGGGCTTGATCTCGAAGTTCACGAACATGAGTTCTTGAGCCTGCTTGGCCCATCCGGCTGCGGCAAAAGCACCGCTCTTCGCCTGATCGCCGGGCTCGCAGAGCCAAGCCGTGGCCAAATCGCCTGGCCTAACACCGTCAAGTCCACCGACCGCCGGCCAGCGGTTGGTTTTGTCTTTCAAGAGCCGACGCTAATGCCTTGGGCGACGGTGCTGGACAATGTCTATCTGCCGCTACGTCTTGAAGGGCTATCGAAGCGCACGGTGACATCGCGGGTCGAAACGGTCATCGGTATGGTGGGGCTAACAGGCTTCGAGGGCGCTTATCCTCGTGAGCTTTCCGGCGGCATGAAGATGCGCGTGTCGATCGCCCGTGCCCTCGTCACCGAACCGACGCTGCTCTTGATGGACGAGCCTTTCGCCGCCCTCGACGAGATCACACGCTTCAAGCTGAACGACGATCTGCTGCAGCTCTGGCAGGGGAACCGCTGGACGGTCATTTTTGTCACCCACAGCGTCTACGAGTCGGTCTATCTGTCCAACCGCATCGTGGTGATGGCGGCACGTCCCGGCCGTGCGATTGCCGATATCGCGATCGACTCTCCCTATCCGCGAACCGAGGCTTTTCGAACATCCCCTCCTTACAACGACTATTGCCGCAGCGTATCGGCCGAGCTGCGCAAGACGATCGACGAAGGACCGGAAACTTCATGACCGATGCCACGCAGCAACAGGCACCAAGCAGCAAACGCCTGGAACGGATCGTGCGCATTGCCTCTCCCCTGGCAATTGGGCTGATCGCCCTCGGCTTTTGGGAAACCATCGTCCGGATCAACGAGATCCCGCCTTATATCCTCCCGGGCCCGAGCCTAGTTCTGAAGAGCTTGATCGACGATTGGGCCACACTCTCCGGCTCTCTGCTGGTAACGCTCCAAATCACCTTTTCCGCTCTCCTATTGGCGACCGTCGGCGGCGTCGGATTGGCCGTCTTGTTCAGCCTCTCCAAATGGGTGGAGCTAAGCCTCTTTCCCTTTGCCGTCATCCTCCAGGTGACCCCAGTGATCTCGATCGCACCGCTGATCCTGATCTATGTGGACAGCACCTATGCGGCCCTGTTGATCTGCGCCTGGCTGGTCGCGTTCTTCCCGATCCTCGCCAACACCACGCTCGGCTTGAACAGCGCGGATCACCATCTGGTCGACCTCTACAAGCTCTATGGCGCAAGCCGTTGGCAGACCTTACGTTTCCTTCGCCTTCCCGCCGCCATGCCCTATTTCCTGGGCGGCCTCAAGATTGCGGGCGGACTCTCCCTGATCGGTGCCATCGTCGCAGAATTTGCCGCCGGCACGGCGGGGGCAGGCTCAGGCCTCGCCTATAGGATCCTGGAAGCTGGCTATCGCCTCAATATTCCGAGAATGTTCGCAGCGCTCATCCTGATCTCCGTGACCGGCATTCTGATTTTTCTGTTTTTCTCGCTGCTCTCCCATCTTCTGCTCAGGAAATGGCATGAGAGCGCGATCAAACGGGAGCGTTGAAGCGTGATGAACGGCCCGAATCTCTCGATCGTCAACGCCACCGTTCCTGTCTGCCTCCTGGACGGTCAGGAAGGCCGGTCCGGAGACGGGCTGATGACCATCGAGATACGGGATGGCAAGGTTGCCCGGCTTGGCGAACGAGGCTCCGTGCCGGAAAACAGCGCTTCCGTGCCGGTGATCGATCAGCAAGGTGGCTATGTGTGGCCAGGCTTCGTCGATATGCATACACACCTCGACAAGGGGCATATCTGGCCAAGGGCCGAGAACCCTGACGGAACCTTCCTTGGCGCTTTGAACACCGTTGGTGATGATCGCCGGCGAAACTGGTCGTCAGATGATGTAAGGCGGCGCTTCGAGTTCGGCCTCAAATGCGCTTATGCTCATGGCACCACTGCAATGCGCACCCACCTGGACAGTGTGCCGCCGCAGCATCGCATTTCCTGGCCGGTATTCACCGAGCTTCGCGAGGAATGGGCCGAGCGCATCACATTGCAGGCAGTTTCCCTCCTGTCGATCGATATGGTCGAGGAGCCTCTTGCGAGCGAGCTTGCCGATATCGTCGCTGATGCTGGCGGCGTTTACGGTGCCGTGACCTATATGCTGCCAGACCTGGACCAACGCCTCGATCACGTCTTTCGTCTCGCCGCTGACCGTGGCCTGGACCTCGATTTTCATGTTGACGAGACCGACGATCCCTTCTCGGTATCCCTTGGCGAGATCGCGAAGGCCGCTCTCCGCAATCGATTCCAGGGGGCCATCACCTGCGGCCATTGCTGTTCCCTCTCCCGCCAACCGCCGCGGGTGGTTGCAGGGACTTTGGACCTCGTCAAGCAAGCCGGAATTGCCGTGGTCAGTCTGCCGATGTGCAATCTCTATTTGCAAGACCGGGTGCCGGAACGGACGCCGCGTTGGCGAGGGGTGACACTGCTGCATGAATTGGCGGATCAAGGGACGCTGGTTGCGCTCGCCTCCGACAATTGCCGGGACCCGTTTTACGGCTATGGCGACCACGATATGCTGGAAGTGTTCAGGGAAGCCGTCAGGATTGCCCATCTCGACCGGCCTATCGGTGCTTGGCCAAAAGCCGTCACCGCGACACCCGCCGACATCATGGGCTTGGAACACGCCGGACGCCTCCTGCCGGGTGCCCCTGCCGATCTGGTGCTGTTCAACGCGCGCAACCCGAGCGAACTCCTATCCCGGCCGCAAGCGGACCGCATCGTGCTGCGCCAAGGCACACCGATTGACAGGACCCTTCCGGATTATCGAGAGCTCGACGATCTCTTTCGATAAAAGCCTCCCGCCGACCAGGGGTATCGCCACATCAGAAGGCCCCCCTGGGGCGAGACGTGTAACACATTGATTCCAAGGCCAGTGATAGAGCTTGGCATGTATCGAAGGATGCGGTCATGAACTAATCCGGGCTCGGGACACCGGCATCACCTTGAGGGAACTGAGGCAGGCTCTTGTCCAGCGTGTAGTAGTCGCCCTGGTCGGCAACGAAAATATGGGCCGCCGTCTCGATGCCGGTCGGGCCGTCGATGGAGCCCGCCGCAATTGCGATTTGATCAGCACCATGAGCTTGCCAAAAAAGCGTCGAGCCGCAGTCGCCGCAAAAGCCTCGCCTGGCGATATCGCTGGCCTCATACCATTTGAGGCCACGATCCTCGATCAGCTCGAAATATTTAAGCTTCGTTCCTGTGGCCGCCAAATAGTGTCCGGTCTGCTTTCGACATTGCGTGCAGTGACATCCGACGACAGGGCGCAACGGTCCCGCTACCCGGAAACGGACACGCCCGCAAAGGCAAGATCCCTCCACCGAGGCTTCACTGTCGGCCATGTCCACATCTCCTCATTCGGACGAAGTTGGCATTTCTTGATAGGCGGCTATCCCTCTGGGACGTTACGGCGGTATGATCCCGTTGGCCATGGACATTGTCGTTTTTTCCACTTGGGGATATTCAGCATCGACAAATTCTGTATAAGCAATCCCAGGTATAGTTGAGGTAATGAAGCCTGCACCTTTGAAGTTAGGAACGCTGAAGAGTTATGATCTCTAAGCCAACCGGAGGTGTTTGGTCCTTGCTGTTCAAGGCGTTTGAGTCTATTTCGACAAGCATTCGATCTACTTGCCTGAGCGTCATCAGACGCGGCGGGTAGTTGCAGCCTGACGGCGGGGAGAGAGGCCGGCAGGCCACAGGTTTTCAAGAAATGGAGATGCCGATGAAACTGGCCGTCGTTGCCGCATCACTGGCAGCCCTCTTGGGCTCAGCGGTTTGGACAACTGATCGTGCCATAGCGGCCCCCGGCGACCGCCTGTCGGTCAGCCGCGAAAACGTCAATGTCAGGACCGGGCCAAGCACCAATGCCCAGATCTTGCTGACGATCAACGCCGGCGAAGCGATGGTGGAAATCGCCTCGAAAGGTGAATGGGTCTTCGTCGAATTCACCAATTTGAACCAGCAGGGCTGGATCTACGGCCCGCTCCTGGATCCTCCGGGCACAGCACCAGCACAGCCGGCAGCCGTCACGGCAGCGCCTGCGACACCCGCACCCGCACCCGCACCGACGGCCGCCTCAAACGGCGCCGCCGCGTCAAACGGGGCGAGCGAAGCCGCTAAGGCGCTACAGCGGCTGGCCGAGGTGGCACCGGGCGAAGAGCCTGCAGCCGTGAAAAGTTTCCGCGAGACCGTCGTGGATCTGAACGATCGCGCCGTATCCGTTGCCGGGATCAACCTCTTCACCGACGTTCGTTCGACCGGCGGCGGCGGTGTTCAGGTGATCGCTACCGACACCTGGACCAGCGTCCCCGAAGCGGGCCAGAGCAGCTATATGAATGCCCTGTTCGAGCGCTGGCAATCCATGGCGACCGGCCTTGGCCCGGTCACGCTGCAGATCCTCGATCCAACAGGAAATGTGGTTATGGAGCGTTCCGACTCATAGCGGTAAAAAACGATATGGAAGGTTTCCGTAGCCCGGACCTTGTCCAGCAGTCAGCGTATCGGCTCGACAGGATGTGCCGCCCAAGCTGATGAGTAACAAATGAGCCGGTCAAACCACTAGGTGACCATTCGGCGTCGATCTGCTACTCAATGAGCTGATTCATGAGAAAGGTCGATTGCCTTGAAAGTGACCATCGACATCGATTGCACCCCCCAAGAGGCCCGCGCCTTCCTCGGCCTTCCCAATATCGAGTCCATGCAGGACGAATTGGTCGCGCAGCTTCAGGAACAGCTCTCGAAACATCTGGCGAATACCGATCCGGAAACCATGCTCAAGACGTGGTTTCCAGAAAGCATTAAGGGCGTTGGTCAGCTTCAGGAGCAGTTCTGGCGCCAATTCATGAGCGGCATGACCGGCGGTGGCGACCCACCTGACAAAACAGGCAAGACCTAGAGCGTTTTCCGATCAAACGGAACCAGCCCTCTCCCCCGCCCAACCACCCGCAGGATCCCGACCATATAGGGTGATTGGGCGGAGGAGAGGGCTGGTGGTGACTTCATAAGATCGAAAAATGCTTTAGTGGTACCACCACGATAGAGCCATAGCCGATAAGATCACTCGAGCATCGATCACGGGCGGCGGGCGGATTTGGGCCATAGCCTCGACGGTCGCCCGCTGTCTTGGGCTGTAAAACGAGGCTAAAAGCCACCATATCAAGATTTTGGGGCTGTCTGCTGACTTAGAATACCGGGTGTGCAGGAGATCGCATGCCGCATCATTGTTGACCGGAAAGCTGCGTCCCGATCCTTTTCATGGGACGCGCCGAACGGTTGGTAAATCAGCGATAATCGAGATCGATAGCGCCAGTGTCAGGTTCGACAACGCTGGCTGATGATCAGGCTTGGAGACGGCGCATGATAAAAAAGATAGAAGCTCTCTTTGCTCGATTTGAAACGCTGATCGATTCTTACAAGAACCATCCCGTCGAGCAGCCGCCACGAGAGCTTTTGCCGTTCTATTGGTATTTCGTGCGCCAGGTCTGGCCCCTCTTTCTCGCCCTTCTGGCGGTCGGGCTGGCTGCTGCCCTGATCGAAGTCTCGCTGTTCGCCTTTCTCGGTGAGATCGTGGACTTGGTTCGCGATGCATCGGATCCCGAAACCTTTTTCGATCAGCACGGAACTATGCTCGTCTGGATGGGCTTCGTCGCCTTGATCGCCAGGCCTGCGGTGTTCTTCATCCATGATCTCCTGGTCCACCAGACACTCTCGCCGACCTTTACCAACATGATCCGCTGGCAAGCCACCGCTACGTGCTGCGCCAGAGCATGGCTTTCTTTCAAAACGACTTCGCCGGGCGGATCACCACCAAGGTCGTCCAGACCGCGGGCGCGCTTCGAGATAGCGCGGTGCAGATCACCGATGCGCTTTGGTTCATGGTGATCTACGTCACCAGCGCTGCGGTGCTGTTTTCCTCCGCCGATCTCAGGCTGGTGATTCCGCTGCTCATCTGGCTGGTGCTGTTCATCGCCGTGCTGGTCCTGTTCGTGCCCCATATCAAGGAACGGTCGCGGATCATGTCGGAAGCCCGCTCCATGCTGACCGGGCGCATCGTCGACAGCTACACCAATATCCTGACCGTCAAGCTTTTCGCCCATGCCGAGCGCGAGGACGCTTATGCCCGCTTCGCCATGGAGGATCACACAGAGAAATTTCTGGCCCAGCTTCGGCTTCTGACCGCGCTCAAGTTTTCCGTCTATGCAATCAACGGCGCCCTGATCGTGGCGACAGGCTTCACCGCCCTATGGCTTTGGGCGGATGGAGCGATCACGCTCGGTGCCTTTGCGCTGGCAGCAGGGCTGGTTCTCAGAATCAACAATATGTCCACTTGGATCATGTGGACGGTGACGATGGTCTTCGAGTTCATCGGCATCGTTCAGGACGGCATCCAGACCATCGCCCAGCCCCAGGATGTGGTCGACATACCGGACGCACCAGCACTCCGCGTCACCAGGGGTGAAATCCGTTACGACGATATCGATTTCAACTACGGCAAGGGCAAAGGCGTCATCGAGGGGCTGTCGCTCACCATCAAACCCGGCGAGAAAGTCGGGCTGGTCGGCCGCTCCGGGGCCGGGAAATCAACCCTGGTCAACCTTCTCCTTCGCTTCCACGATCTCGAAGGCGGGCGTATCCTGATCGATGGTCAGGACATCGCGCGCGTCAATCAGGAAAGCCTTCGCTCGAATATCGGCATGGTGACCCAGGACACCTCCCTTCTGCATCGATCCGTGATGGCCAATATCGTCTATGGCCGCCCGGAAGTGAGCGAAGAGGAAGCGATCGAGGCTGCCGAAAAGGCTCATGCAGCTTCCTTCGTACCCGACCTTATGGATTTCCGCGGCAGAAAAGGCTATCGCGCTCATGTCGGTGAACGCGGCGTCAAGCTTTCCGGCGGCCAGCGCCAAAGGGTCGCGATCGCGCGCGTGCTCTTGAAGGATGCCCCGATCCTGGTTCTGGACGAGGCGACCTCCGCTCTCGATTCCGAGGTCGAAGCAGCGATCCAGGAGCAATTCGACAACCTCATGTCAGGCAAGACAGTCATCGCCATCGCGCACCGCCTTTCCACGATCGCGGCGATGGACAGGCTGGTGATCATGGATGAGGGCCGGATCATCGAAGAAGGCAGCCATGACGACCTCCTCGCCAAGGGCGGGCTTTACGCCGACCTCTGGGAACGTCAGTCCGGTGGCTTCCTCGCCCGCGATGCATGGTCATCGAGAAAGCCGTCCGAAACGCTCTCCCCCGACATGGAGGATCGCACCAGGCCGGAGACCACCAGGCCCACGGCCCTTGCCGACCATACCAGCGACGAGCGGCACTGAGCACAACATCTAGCCAAGAGCAAGGGCTGCTGAGACGCCAACCTTTGCCGGTCGGCAGCCCGACAAAAACCCTTGAAGTGAACTACTTCATAGATGTAACCACCTTTCACAGCTTAATTTGTCCGACATGCGTATTGCCGTTGATCGGTATTGACGGCACATGCTCCATCACGCACGGGCGATTCGCAGGCTGATTGTGTTTCACCATTACCCTGGTCTGATTTGATGAGCGATCCCATTGACGACATCGATGGCAGCGGCCTGCAACTGCTCGATCGCGACCAAATGCCGATCGGACATCTGGTCATCGGCCACACGACCGACCGCTCGGCAAGAGCCTGGTTCCAGGGAACGCGCCACCATTGCGAAGTGGTATATACAGTCCGCGATTCGAACAACCGGATTGTCCCGCAGCGATCGGACAATACCGCCCTGAAGGAGGATCGGGACTTTACCGGTACGGTCGACATCCATGACCTGGAACCCTCCTCCGAGTATGAATTGGTCGCGAGCTTCCGATCCAAATCGGGGAGTATCGAAACCGACAGCCACACGACATCTGCGAATTTCACCACCTTTCCCAGCCGAACCTGCTCGAAGTCCCTGCCGTTCGCCTTCCTGCTCGGAAGCTGCAACCTTTCGGTCGTCTCGATCAACAATGTCGGCATGCAGGCACTCCAGATCGTCGGGGCGTTTGCCGCGAGGGAGTCCCTTAAACGCCCCATCTCCGATCGAAAACCAGCGCCACGGCCGAGAAAGATTGAAGCACTGAAAATTCTCTTTGGACGCTGGCTGACAGGCAGGAAATGGGGGCGATGGCTTGTCAGCTTGGCAATCGGGGGAAGCCATGCCGCTGTCTTTCTAGGCAGTGGCGGCAAATGGCCGGGACAACCGCTTCTGCGCAGCCCATTCTTGAAACTCGAAGCGCTGTTTGCCGGCCATGAAATCCGATTCGACGAAGGAAAGAGCCGGCCCTCTCCGGGACAGATCCTCTATGGTGCCCGTTCCGGTGCTTCAGGAATCCTGGCCTTTTCTCCAGCTGTCAATGTAGGCACATGGCCCGGCGGAGACGACGGCGAGGATGAGGGTGATGAGGAGAAACATGACGTCGAGGGCGTCATGCTGATGGTGGACAGACATGGTGAGTTCATCGATGGAGAGCGGCTGATCAAGGCCAACGGGAATGTGGATCAGACCGGGCCGACTCAAGGCAGCGATGTTGCCGGGGTTGTCTCCTCAAAGCCATTCGCCCCTTGCTACATGAAGCCGGCATTCACGATCCACGCAGGCGATCAGATCTATTTCGACGTGCCCGAAATTAACCGTGTTCCCCATAAGGAGCGCTATCGCGAAGCCTACCGGGAAGCCTGGTTCGAGGACCGCTATCAGCGAGCATTTTTGAGACGTGGCAGCCACTATATGTCCATGGACGATCACGAATTGATCGACCAGTTCTCTCTCGACCGCGAACCGCCAGACGAGGACGACGTCCCTGAGGGTTGGGAGCCAGACGACTTCGCGGCCGGTCGATATAAGGGCGAAGCGATGGCGGCCTATCGAGACTATGTCCAAAGCCGTCATCCCCCCGGAACTCGATATTATGAGTTCAGCCATGGAGCCGTGCAGTTCTTCGTGATGGACACCAGGACGGAGCGCCGGCGCCACGAGAACAGCCGGATGATCGACGACGATCAGATGTGCGCCTTCAAAAAATGGCTGGTGCGCCACCGGGATGATTTGAAATTCGTGGTCTCCAGCGTGCCGTTCGTTGCCGAGGTGATATCGTCGGCGGATCCATCTGCCGAAGACAGCGAGGACCGCGCCGCCGACAAGTGGTGCGGGGCCGCCTTTCGTCTCCAACGCGATGAGATCATCGACTTCATCCATGATCAGGACATCGACCGGCTGCTGTTCCTTGTCGGCGACATGCATTGCGCCTACCACGCCTCAATGGCGATCGGTAAGGAGCGGCGCTGGAAACGGCGGCGCATCCATGAGCTTGCGGGGGGGCCGATCCATCAGCTTGAGCTTGGCCGGAGAGGCCAATTCGCAACCTCGACCAGCAAAAGGACGCGCCAGGGCAAAATCCGGTATGACAGCCAGCTGCATCACTTTCACGGCAATGCCTGCGCGATCATGCATATTGAGGTCGACGAAGCCCGGGACAGCTTCGAAAGGCACCGGGATGGAACATCTGCGGATCATGCCGTCCCAGTCATTACATGGAAGGTCATCCGGACGATGACGGATCCCGAAATCAATTGGGAGAGATCCGAAGGCCAGCCGGAAGCTCATAAGGACAGGGAAGCCGGTAGGCTATTGCCGCCGGACGGTGAAAACCCAGTCACGAAAGAGTCCATCAAGTTTGTCATGAAGGATCAACCGCCGATTTCGGGGCGCATTACCTTTCCAAGAAGGCCAACGTCTCCAGCTGATCGGGAGGGCGAAACATGACCGAGACGGCTGATGAACAGCATGGCGAGGTCTTCGATGCCGTTGTGATCGGCACGGGCTTCGCAGGTGCGGTGACCGCTGCCCGTCTGGTGCAGGCTGGCCTTCGGATCTGCGTGCTTGAGCGGGGCCGTCGGTTCGAAGCCAGTGATTTTCCGATGTATCCCAACAGCGAGAGCCTGTTGGATACCGATGGCGGCGAGGCGCCGCTTGGCCAGCCCCCTGACCTTGCAAGATGGATGTGGTCCGTCGATCAGGGGCTGTACGATGTTCGCGACCTGGATGACGTCATCGCGGTTCAGGCGGCAGGCTATGGCGGCGGCTCACTGATCTATGCCAATGTCCATCTGCGCGCACCGAGGGAGGTCTTCGAGCAGGGCTGGCCGGAGGTCTATCGCGACGGAAAGCTGGACGATTATTATGATCGCGCCGCCTATATGCTCAACGTCCAGCCCATGCCCAAGTCGCCACGCTTGCGCAAGACCGAGCAGCTCAAGAACATTGCCCTCGACGGTGAGCTTCGCGATGCGGTCAAGGCGATCGACCCGCCGCTCGCCGTCAACTTCGTGAGGAATGACAAGCTCGACGCTGATGGCGCAGACGTGCCGGGAGATCTGGAGCCTGCCTGGCGGCGCCCTCAGGAGATCTGCGACATGCGCGGTCAATGCTGGCTCGGCTGTCGCAAGCGGGCCAAGAATTCGCTCGACTTCAACTATCTCGCCATTGTCGAGGACGCCCTGGATTCCCTAACCGGCGAGCCGCTCGCCGATATTCGCACCCTGGCCGAGGTTACCGACATCAAAGAGATCGGGCGCACCGGGTTCGCGGACATCGATGGTACAGGCGCCCGCTTCGTCGTTCACTATCAAGACCGTTTGATCGCGACCACCAATGCGGATCGGAACGGCGAGGATACGAAAAGATCCTGCCTTGCCAAGAACGTCTTTCTCTGTGCCGGTGCCGTCAACACGACGGAACTGCTGATGCGGTCGAACGTCATCGCGCCGCCGGTCAGCAAGACGTGCTGCGATGACAAGGGTATTGAGGATTGTGAGGCTTGCAAGGATCGCGAGACCCGGCTGAAGACATGGAAGCGCCTGGGCTCGCGCTACCATCCCAATGCCGACTCCCTTGCCGCCATCTTCGACAGCAAAGAACCCCACCACGCCGATGTCGGGCCGACGATCACGAAGGCCTTGCTCTATCGCCGGGAAAGGCAAGTCGAGGCCGAAGAAAGCGATGACCATCAGGCAGATCAGGAGCCGAAGAGCCGAGCCTTATCGGTGATCGATTTTGAATGCGTGGAGACCGAGGATGGCTGGCCCGGCGACATGCTGCAGCCCGGCGCAACCATTCTTTGCGGCGATGTCGAAACATCCCTGGTCCAGCCGCCGCTCTTCGATTTCGGCGATGGATCGACGCCCAACAGTGTCGGCATGATGGTTGTTCAGGGCATGGCTCCGGATAGCCAGAAGGACCGGGATCTCTATGTCGTGAAGGGCGACACA
Source organism: Geminicoccaceae bacterium (assembly GCA_965204405.1). Taxonomy (GTDB): domain Bacteria; phylum Pseudomonadota; class Alphaproteobacteria; order Geminicoccales; family Geminicoccaceae; genus JANQPX01. Next base: position 380,152 of record CBDBEN010000002.1, on the reverse strand, counting down.
CGCATCCGCTTCGGCAAAACACTCGGCCACGGCCGCCCCCTCGAAGATTGGTTCCTGGTCGAGGATGGCGGTTACCCGACGGATATCGAGCCGCTTCTCGGCTTCATGAAAAGCCCGCTTTGGATGCGGCGCAACCGCTACATCGAGCATGAGCGGGAAGCATTAGCCGCTTCTCAGGAAGCGACCCGCTTTCCGCTTCTGACAGCCATGCAATCGCTGGGCGCGGTGCCGAAGCAAACCGGGAAGCTGGCGACCGTTCCCGACGACCAATCTCCCGATGGCGCGATCCTGGCTGGTGTCCAGCCACTGCAGGCCTCGTTCACGCAACTTCTGCCGCCTTGGCTGCTCGATGCGCTGGCGAGGGATCGGGATCAGTTCGCCCGCACCCTCGCACCGATGATCGGCCCCCTGCTCGAAGCCGTCCTCGACGACGTCGCCATACGTCTGGTCGACCGCTTCGATGTCGATGCCGTCAAACAGACCTTTCAGACCAGCATCGTCGCCGGTATCGGTGATCTGTCGAGGGAAAGGCAGGTTGCCCTGGTTCGAGGCCTGCTGCGCCAGGGGATCCAGGTGCTCTGGGGAAGCGAGATCGCCTTGGCGGAACAAGTCAACCGGCTTCTTCTGGACAGCATACCCAGCAATTCGACATCCCTTGCGCAGCTGCTTGCGCCTCTGGTCGGCTGGATCTTGCAATATCGGGAAGGCAATGGTCACACCGCCCTCCTCCTCACCATGGGAAGGGATCAATATCGCGGCCGCCTAAGTTTCGATCGCTCAACAGACCGTCTTAAAGCCTTCCTGCCGGCTCCGCTTGCCCCGTCATCGCGCACGGCCCAGGAGCGTCTGCTACGCTCGATCGCCAAGCGCTGGGAAGGAGAACTGCGCACCAACCCCGCTTGGACCGCCTTGAAAAAGCGCTTCACCGTGCACAGCCAGGGCGGTTGTCCCATGCATGAGAATGAGGAGATGCGGGTCACAGAGGAGACCGGGCAGGTCTGTGGCTGCGAGGGGCTTTACGTCATGGACGCAGCCGCTTTTCCGACCGCCGTCGGGGTCAATCCGTCAGCCACCATCGCCGCGGTTGCTGAATTTAAGGTCGAGAAATTCATCGAGACCTTTGTTGAAGCGCCTCCAGCCTCGAAGGCTCCAACTCAACATGACGTCAGGACTTGGCTCGACACCATCAAACAGCGAGCACCTGACTTCGACCTCGATCCACTCAACACACCCGATCCCTGGCAATCGCAGACCACGCCGATCGCCCTCCCCCTTGGACTGACGTTCAAGGAAACGCTTTCAGGTCTTTTCTCGCCGCCCTCGAACTGTCCGAAAGGAGATGGCGGCCAGGACAGGCCTGCCGTCATGGATTGGACGACGCTTCGAAACGTCGACGAGAATCGCGAGACCTTCGAGCTGGCAGAGCACTGCGGCGTACAAGCTAACCGCTTGGTCACGATGAACCTCTCCGTGACCATCGATGATCTTGAGCGATTCTTGCGTGTGCAGCGCCGAAGCGTTGCCGAGAAGGTCAGACTCACGGGCAGCGTGACGATCGACGGACAGCGCTTCGACGTCCAGCCCGAGGGAAGCTATCTTCGCTTTTTCCATGCACCGGCGATGGCTGACGAGCACCAGGATCGGGACAAGGACAGCACACGTTACTTCCGATACCGCCTGGTCGTCCGAGGCTCCGGCGAAGATGGCGATCAGCGGCGTATCATCGAGGCGGCCAAGATCGTTCGAGAGGATTCGCGTTTCGACGTCTGGCAGGACCTGGCAACCTTGTATGTCGATATTTTCGATGATGGCTTGCCAGGAGCACCGCTGTCCCAGCGCGGCATCATGCGCCTTGCACCGATTGACTTTCTCGAAAAGCAACTGCGCTCGATCACCATCACGCCGGCCGACGCCGACCAGGCGAGACGAAGCTGGGCCTATGCTGCCTTCGTCAAATATTACGCCGAGGAACTGGCCGGGATCTATGTCAGCCGCCCGGATCTCATGAAGGACATGTTGAAGAATGTCTTCGACCCCACCAAAGGAATTTGAGAAGACCGTGCTGCAGCGGATCGATCCCGATCTCGAGATCATCCCCTTCGATTGTCGATTATCGAAAGACGGCACAGCAGATGTCCCCCCGCGCGAGCACTTGGTTACCGAGGACGAGGTCGAGCTTCTGCTCCATCGCAAACCCAATCCAGGGGCTCCCCCCGTCCTCCTGCTCCATGGTGCGAGTGCCGGGGCGGACACATTTTTGACACCGAGACCTGGCAGTGGCGGCGGCACGCCGAACTTCGTCGACTATCTCTTCAATCATGGTTTCGAGCCATGGCTTTTGGATTGGCGAAGCAGCCATCATGTCGTCGAAAGGCTGAAGGGCCGGTCGGCTGGGGAAGTACCTAAAGGCGAGCTGTTCAATTTCAACGATGCTGCCAAGCATGACATCAAGGCTGCGATCGCCGCCATCGATATTGTCATGATGAAGGAAAGGCGGGGCAAGCCGCTCCCGAAAATTGCCGCCGTCGGTTTTTGCATGGGCAGCGCCATTCTAGCAGAGGCACTGCTTCAGGCAGGCACCGGTGAGGAAGACCAGTTCGATCTGACTGACCGTCTCTCCCACGTGGTCCTGATGACCATTGGCCTCTTCTATCAGATGAACCTCAATGGGCGCCTGAAAGCCGAAGCGCATCTTCTGCAGCGTGTGATCGCCGATCAGAAGAAGCGCCGTTTCCTAGATCCGACCGTCGTCAGGGAAGACGGCATACCGGCGGTCAATCCGGCTACCGGCGAAACGCGATGGCGGCTGGTGAACCCCTGGCCCGGTCAGCTCGAGAAGCTTTACCAGGCCTGGCGTCACCCCTATGCGCGCGAGCGCCTGCTTCAAGAGAACATCATGCAAAGGGACTGCTACGTCCGAGAGATGTTCAATCGCATCAGCTTCATGTTCGGGGAGCCCTATCAGGAGGGCAATCTCATCCCGGAGATCCACAACACGATTACTAAGCTAACGATCGAAGGCGGTGATGGCGAGGGATTGTCGCAAGGCACACGAATAGAAGTCAAGGACGGTGCAAAGACCATCGCCAGCGGCGAGCTGGCCTATGATTTCAGCGGCGCTCCTGACTCTGAACTTGCCCTTTGGCGCTGCAAGGGGAGATTCGAGGAAGGGCAGAGACTGTTCGCGGACGGGCAGTCGATCGGCAATGTCGGCCGAGTCAATCTTGACGAGCCGCTGCTGCCGACCTTGTTCGGACCGATGGCGCTGCACCTTCATCAGCATGGCGCCGAGAATCTCCGCCGAGGCGTTGCGACGCTTCAAGGAGGCAGCGATGCTCTCCCCGAACCACTGATCAACGGCAGCTCCGGCTACGGAGGATTCGACCGGCTGGATCGGCTCGCCTTAGTCAGCGGCGGCCTCAATCGGCTCTGGCATCGGGACTGCATCGATCGCATGGCCGAATGGCTGGCCCGCAACCCTAAGCGCCGGCGCCATGCCTGGAAGAAACATGTCTTCATCGACTATGGTCACCAGGACCTCCTTTGGGGAAAATGTGCTGCGACGGATATCTTTCCGACGATCCTTTCGGGGCTTCCCGATGCAAAATCGAGCGAGCGAGACCAGCCTTTAGAGGAGAAGGGCGATCAGCGCACAGTTGCAGCCGGAGAGGCCGTCTCGGCGGCCTGATGCCGGAGATCGTCCAGGAACTGTGTCGGCCCGATCCGAAGCGCCATGGCCGCAAGGTCCCGCTCCCACGGCATGGCGAGCCTGCCGGCGATCATATAGGCCTTCTCAAGCTTTCGCCTGCTGGCCTGAGGTCTGTCTTCGAGAGCCCGCCAAAGCCCGAGCCAGATGTAGTAACGGGGCTTGCCGATCCTAAAGACACGCTGATAGCGCTGCAAACTTTGCAGACAGGTCCTAAAAGCTGACTGCCAAGTGGGAGATTGCCGGTCTTCCAGCAGCGCATGAAACGCGACTTCGGTGAGAGCTGCATACCCCTCGAGCGTGGCATGACCGGTCGGCCGCGATACACTTTCCATCTGCTCGAAGCCCTCGAGCGCATCCTCGAAGGCCCTTCCACGGTCACCGCTGCGGAAACGTGCGAGGGCGAGAAGCCCGAGGACCGGCAGTGTCTCATTGATCGCCCGCGCATTACCGAGGGCATCGAGCGCCTGCTCCAGATGATGAACTGCCGAGGATGGCTGTCCGCGACGGAGATCACAGGCAGCGCAAAACCGATGTCCCCAGGCTTTGTGCTGATTGTTCCCGCCTTCATCGGCATAGCGCCTCAGGCGTTCGGCCAGAGCTTTGGCTACATCGAGCGATCCGCGATAGTATTGGGACCAAAATCGAATGGCCTGAACGTTGGACCAGTTGACGCGATCACCGACCTGATCACAGAGCTTTTCACAGACCAGAGCATGCCGATCGGTCGCCGCCCACTCGCCGATGCCCACCTCGAATAGACAGATGAGAAGATGAGCATAGGCAAGACTCGAGCGATCGCCTGCCTCCTCGCTGATCGCGAGCGCGCGGCGCATCAAGGTGCGACCGGGGTAGCGCAGGCCAAGCAGCCCCAAAATACCACCGAACTCGACGCAAGCCCCGGCAAGGACATCGGAAGGGGCCGCCCGTTCGGCATAATAAAGAGCGTTGATGCTGTCAGCAGCCATGGTGATCGGATCGTTGGAAAACCAGGCCACGGCAGCACTATGCCGATAGATCCTGGCGACCTCCAGGGCAAGCTCCGTGTCGGTCGGTGATCGCCCGAGACCGAGCCGGCCGGCACTCCACCAGGCAGCCAGCCTCAACAGCGCCCCGCCAAGATGACCGGCGCGCGTTCTTGCATGCGGCGTTCCGATGATGCGGAGTGCTATCTGCGCAGCCTTGCCACGCTCCTCGATATTGCCGAGACCGAAATGCGCGTCCGCGGCAAGACGATGCCAGCGAATACGCCTCGACATCTGCATCCAATGCAGATCATTGGCGTCTGCTTGCTTGAAGCAAAGACCGAGCAGCCGATGCGCTTCGATATAGCCGCCGGAGCCAAGCGCTTGTGCCGCAGCCAATTCGGCATATTTCATCGTCTGCGACCCGTTATCAGCTTTGTCCCAATGATCTGCCAACAGGGCGAATTGGGTGTCCAGCCGATCGCCATGAACCACTTCGATCGCCTTCGCCGCCCGGTCGTGAAGATCCTGCTTTTGCTGGCGGGTTAGCTGCCCATACACCACTTCACGAATGAGATCGTGCTGGAAGGCATAGGTCTTGGTGTCTTCATCGGCCACCAGAACGATATGATGCTGTGCCAACTCCGTCATGATCGAAAAAAGCTCGCTCGGCCCCGGTCTGTCTGGAATGACTTTACCGAGAAGCGGCAGGTCGAACCGGTTGCCGATCGCACTTGCCGCTTTGAGCGTGATGAGCTGCCGCGGGGCCAGAGAGTCCAGCCGGCTGGTGATCAGGCTGTGCAGCGTCATGGGAACGGTCGCCTCGCTTCCTTCGCCGAGCTCCCGTGCTGGACCGCTTCCCGCTTGCCGCCGGGTCCAAGCGAGGTAGGCATATTCCTGGGCAAACAGAGGGTTGCCCATCGCCAGGCGAACGGCTTCATCGACCCATGACGAGCGATGTGGCCTGGTCGCATCAAGGGATATCCGTGTTGTAACAAGCTGCCTGATCAGTGCCTGATCGAGAGGCTGAAGGTGAAGCTCGGCAAAGCGCGGCAGAGCCTTCAGAGAGGAGAAGATCGGCTTATCAGGATGCGGCCGGCTGGTCAGCACAACCAGCATGTCGGGTGCGACAGTTGTCAAACGCTGCAGCAGCCTCCAGGAGGCGGAGTCCATCCAATGGCAATCTTCGAGCACAAGAATGCAGCCGGGCGGAACCAGGAAACGAAAAAGTCCGGTCAGCAGGGTCAGCGTGGCATCGACACGCGCCTCCCCGGACAGTCTTTCGATGTCGGTACGCTGACGAACGACGCCCGGAAGCACTGCATTTAGGAGTGGCAGCAGTTTCTGCTGATCGTCAGGCAAGCCCTCAAGCTTGATATCGATGTCTTCGTTGACTGGCCTTGCCACACCCGTCTCGTCATCAAGACCCAGCAGACGGGCGAAAACTGACCGCCATGCCCTGTAGGACACCACGACTTCGCTCATTGTCGAGCTGCCCGCCAGAACCGTGAGATCGGCTGCCGTTGCCGAGCTGACAAGAGCCTGGATCAGCGTGGTTTTGCCGATGCCGGCATCGCCCAGGATATGGACGATGCTGCCTTGCCCCGATCGCAGCCGGTCGAGATGATCGTCGATCACGGTAAGCTCCGCCGACCGTCCGAGCATCGGCTTACCGTCGACCCGCTCGGCCGATACCGCCTGGACCTCATAAATTTCAACCGGATCCCGAACACCCTTCAGCATGATCGGCGATCGATGGATCAGGCTCACCTCCCGCCTCGCCTGCTCGGCGACGTCGCGGGTGCAAAGAACGCCCGCTTTCGAGCTATCCATGAGGCGAGCAGCGAGATGTGCGAATCGGCCGATGGCGGCATAGTCCAGACGATCGCTGCCGCCTAGCGGCATGCAGACCCCCTCGCCGTTTGCAACACCGCAAGTACAGTGAAAACCAAGCTTGCCCAGTATCTGGTTGATCGCCAGCGCCGAGCGGAGCGCTTGAACGCGGTCGTCGCGATGGGTGTTGTAGGGCATGCCGAAACAGAGCTTGAAGACCAGCCCCTTGTCATCCGCCACGAGCGTGCCGGTGGATGCCGTATAGGGACGAATAGCGCGCTGCAGCCCGGCAATAGCCTCCTGATAGTGCTCCAAGCTGTCGTCGGCTTCGGGCATCAGGCCACCGATCTTGACGAACAAAGCAGAGATATTTCTGATCTGCGGCAACCAAAGGGCCCATTTGTCGGACCACCATTCCCGGACGACGCGCGGCACCATACCGTTATCCTCGATGATGGAGACATCGCCCTTCGACACCTTATGTTCCGATGGCACGAACCAGGCCGCAGCCTCACTCAAGCCCGATACAACGTCTTCGGCGCTTTCATCGTAGCTATCAGCAGGTATTCGTACCGTTTCTCCAGGACCGGCTTTGGCGGCGGCATCGAAGGCCTTGGCGGCGGCAGCGCCGGCCAGAATTCTATGCCAGACGCCATCTACTCCGCCTAGCTGAGCCGCCCAAAGTGGTCCCGCAGCGATGCCGATATGCACGCTCGGATAGTTGGGACCAGTGTTCGACGACCGTTGCTCGGATCCATGCAGCGCCGACGCACATCTTTCCGCCGACGCCAGGACGGCCGAGAGTGGCTTGTTCGCTGCCGGCCAATAAGCCAGAAAACCGTCACCTGCGAAGCTGGCTATCTCACCGTTTTCGGCATGCACGCAGTCGACATAAAAAGAGAAAGCATCGTTCAGAATACGGCTCAGTTGCTCGCGCCCCGTGGTGCCTTGTCCGCAGAGTTCTTCGGCAAGCATGGTGTAGCCGGAAATATCGGCAAAGAGGGCAGCTCCCTCAAATGCGAAGCACCCCGCCTTTCCCTGCCCAAGCGCCCGATGCAACGCCTCAGGTGTGAATGCGGACAATCTCCGGGACGGTTTCATATCAGCTGGCATCGGGTAACAACTCACTGGGAAAGCTTTGATTGTGATAGCTTAGCACATTTCATGAACATCCTGATGTGACCGATTCCCACCCGGCGGTTGCCTTCCGATATCGCTGGAAGATTAATTCGATCATCGCTGCAGTCGGCTCTGCCTCGGGCCACAACCAATCTATGCCGGGTTGGGTTTGGCCTCTGGCCCATCGGCTTCTTCGTGAGCAAGAGCCGAGGCTGCGGCTTGCTTGAGTTTCTCCGGGTCTTCCATGGTGGTGCCGTTGTCTTCCGGGATCTGCACCATGACCTGCTTTCGGGCAAATTCGATACCGTTCTCGGCAAACGCTTTTTGCACGGCCTGATAGGCTTCGCGTTTGATCAGGAACTGCTTGCCGGGCATGGCGGTGAATTTGGCACGGATGATCAGCGCGCTGTCGTCAACGGCGAACACACCCTGGGATTTGAACGGTGCCAGGAAGTCCGGCCCGACTTCGGGATGTTCCAAAAGATCCTTGCCGATTTGCTTGAAGAGTTTTTTCACCAAGGCGATGTCGGTATCGAAGGGAACGCGGAACTCGAGCTTCATCACCACCCAGTCCCGACTGTAATTGGTAAGCGTCTGGATTTCACCAAAGGGTACGGTGTTGAGGGCACCGCGATGATGGCGAAGCTGGAAGGAGCGGATCGAGATTTTTTCAACAGTGCCCTTGGCAGCGCTGACATCGACATATTCCCCAACGCGAAAAGCGTCGTCCACCAGGAAGAAAATACCGGAAACGATGTCGCGAACGAGGGTCTGAGCACCGAAGCCGATGGCGAGACCGATCACGCCGGCACCGGCAAGCAGAGGGCCGATATTCACGCCGAGCGCCGAGAGGATCAGCATCACCGCCATGACCGCGATGGTGATCTGCACGGTGCGCTTGATCAGTGGCAGCAAGGTACCGAGACGGGAACCGCCGGTGCCGCCTTCATCCCCCATTTCCGCCTGTTCGCCACCGCCTTCCAGCTCCATCTGCCGATCGATCATGATCCGCGAGACCTCCCAGAGCACATAGGCAATCAGCATCACGAGACCGATGTCGATCAGGGCGCCGGCAAACCGGCCGCCGACGCTATCGGTCGCCAAGGCGTGAAAGTCGATCCCCCAAGCGCTCGCTATGAACAGGACCATACCGACAATCAGGGCAATTCGAACGGCGCGGAGAATCACTGTCTGAAACTGGCTGCCTTGATCCTCCTTGCTCTCGGCATAAGCGGCCCGCTCGATCATGCTGTCGATCGGCGCGACGAAGATGACGGCGATCAACGTACCGAGACCGGCGAGAAAAGAAACCTGACCACCCGCAAGGGTAATCATAAGAATCATGACGTGATAGATGAGCAGAAAAGCGATCACCAGGATTGGCCAAGCTTCAGCAAACATCGACCTTGCCCGGCTGGGCCGGAGACCATCGGTCAGATTTTTCCTGATGCCGGACCGGCCCTTCCAGGTGGCGAAGACGAGGGTCAAGATCATGGCGGTGCCGACGGAGTGGATCATCAGTTCATGAACGTCCCCGGAAATACCAAGAAGGTTCAAAAGACTGCAGGTAAAAAAACCGAAGGCGGCAATACAGGCGGCTACAAACCCGGCTCGATGGAGCGCCTTCGCGTCATCGTCCGACATATAGGCTAAACGCAGCGCCGGCTCGTTTGGTGCTAGGAGAAATCGGGTAAAGAGGCTGAACGCTCGCACGCAGCCGACCGCCGCGACATAGGTCATGACGGTCACACGGGTCATTTCATGTCCCTGATAGAAGACGAAGAATGTCGCGATTGCCGCGCCGAGGAAGATCAGCAACCCGGCGAGGTCGAGCCCCAAACGGGCAAACAGCAGGCCAACCTTGGCACCCAGGGTTTCCGGACGCCCGTCTCGAATAGACTGTCTGGCTGATTGCGTCATCTTGTCGAAAAACAGCTCGGCTAGCCAGCCGACTGCCATCATCACGGCGAAGCCTGCGCTCAGCCAGAAGAAAAAGCTTGTAGGGCGGTTGTCGCGCAAGCTCTCAAACGCCCGGGGAAAGACGGAGGGAAGCTCGCTTACGGCACCGATCATGCCTGCAAACCGCGTGCGGATCAGATCGGCTTTTTCCTGCAGGCCCTGCATGCTGGTGGCAATATCCATGCTGCCGTCCTGCTGCCCGTCGGCGGCAACCGCATCGAGACGCTCCAGCAGCAAATCGCGCACCTGATTATCGGAAAGCCTGGAGACCAGGGCGTTCACGGTATCTTTGGTGAGAGGCTGACTTGGGTTGCGCAGTTCCTCCATGGGTGTCGGAGCGAGAGGCTCCTGCGCCAGCAGCGGCTGGTGCAGGCAGGCGAACCAGGCCAGCAACATTGCTGTGACACCAAAGAACCGCTTTTTTTCCCTCGACATCGGCTTCCCCCGGATACGATATTTTTCACAAGACCTGCCGGCCTCATCTACCTGAAAACGCAAAAAATCGCCAAAGAAGAAAGCACGAGGGGCCAGGAGCCTCTTGCGATTCACAGCGATCAACCCTAATTTGCGCTCCATGGTTTCTATCGCTTTCATACGACTCCGACGACGCTTGCGACGACGAGCAAACGCATAAGCGTGTCCAAACGGCGCCTCAGGCGCCATCGAGCCAGTAGCCGAACTCATGCAAATTTCGGCAAAGCGAATTGCGAAACCATGCCTCCCTCAAGAGCTTTTATCACAGAGAGATCCATACATCATTCGCCCTTGGCCACGGCCAGGCGACGACGTTCCTCCTTGCTCCCTGATGTCCCGTTGATCGAAGGTCTTGGAGGAAACATGACCGCTCTGTTGAAGAAGTTGACCGCTGCCAACGCCAAAGCCTACCAAACCTTGAGGCTCGAGGGACTGGCCAACCACCCTTGTGAATTCGGTGCCGCTTACGAGGAGGAGGCTGACCTTTCTCTTACGGCCATCGGTGCCAGGCTGGACGAAGGCTCGATCTTCGGCGCTTTTGTCGACGGCGAACTCCTCGCCATGGCCGGTTATCGCCGTTCCGATCAATTGAAAAAACAGCATAAAGGACAGCTATTCGGCGTCTATGTCAGCAAGAAAGGCAGGCGGCAGGGCCTGGGCGAGGCGGTGGTCCGCCATGTGATTGACAAGGCGATGTCGGAAGTGGAGCAGCTTCTTGCCACCGTCGCCAGCCTGAACCACCCGGCCAAAGCCCTGTACGAGAAGATCGGCTTCGTGACATTCGGCCATGAGCCGCGGGCCCATAAGGTCGGTGACCGCTACTTCGATCAGGACCACATGGTTCTGATGCCGGTGGTATGACCACATCGGTTGGTTTCCACCGTAATCGCAAAAAGCGCCAGGACATCGAGGGGTATGCGAGCTTTTCTCCAGAAAGCCCCAGGAACCTTGCGTTTTGAACGTACCACTGGTGCCCTATGAGGTCACCGATGGCTGCAACGCCCGGCTGATGGTCTTTCGACGCTTCCAGACGACCGCCCAGGCGAGAGCCCCCAAAAGTGCGCCAAGAACGAGGGGCCAGCGCAGGCCGACCAACTCCGAGGCAAACCCCATGAGCAGCGCACCGATCGCAGGCCCGCTTCGAAAAACCAGGCCGAAGAGACTGAGCACCCGCCCGCGAACCGCCTCGTCGACCGACGTCTGAAGCAGGGTTTGCGTGCCGACCCCGGCGGTGACCATTGCAAAACCGCCGGCAGCGGCGGCGATCGTTGCAATCCAAAATGTCGGGCTGAGCGCAAATGCCAGGGTCGATATCGCGCCCAGCAGCGCTGCCAACAGGGCGGGTCTTGCAAGATCCTTCTCAGGCCCACGCTGAGCCAGGAACAAGCCGGCTGCAATCGCGCCCACACCCACAGCAGAGCTTAGTGTTGCGAGACCTCCGGCGCCGCGGTCGAAGACCTCGCCCGCAAATCCCGGCATCAGTTCCACGAACGGACGGGTCGTGATTGCAAGAATGGCGTGCAGGGTAAGGATCGGACCGATACCTCCATGACCGGCGACATAGTGAAGCCCCTCACCGATCGCCCGCAGCATGGACACCCGCTCGGTTTGCCGGGAGGCGGCGTTATCTGCCGGCAGGTCAAGGAACGAGAGTGCCGTAATGAAGCTGATGAAACTGAGCCCATTGACTAGAAAAACAAAATCGATGCCAAAGCGGAGAATGACCAGACCTGCGACCACGGGGCCGATGAAACGGGCTAGATTGAAGACCAGGCTGTTGATCGCGACCGCCGTCGGCAAATGATCACGCGTGACCAGATTTGAGATAAGGGACAGCCGCGCCGGCTGGTTAATCCCGATCACGGCACCGTTGAGGCCGATGATCAGCACCAGCAGCGGCACCGTGATCAAGCCGGTTGCCGTCAGGGCAAAGAGCAGGAGCGACAGGCACATATTGGCGGTTTGGCCCAGGATCAGCAGACGCCGCCGATCCATGCGGTCGGCAAGAACGCCGCCGAACGGGCCGATCAGTAAAGTCGGGAACAGATCGGCGAAGGCGACCAGGCCCAAAATGGCCCCGGAATGGCTAAGCTCCCAGGCAAGCCAGCCGACGCCAACACGCTGCATCCAGGAGCCGATCAGCGAGAAGCCGTTGCCAGCGACATAAATACCAAAATTCGGCTGAGCCAGCGTTTTGGGGATATGTCGAAGGCCGGCGAACAGAGGCATACTCGGATATCGCCTCATCTTTGGGGTCGACGTCAAGCGTGACGTTCACGAGCTTCGAGGTTCAACGGAATCCGGCGCAGGGCACCTTGCTGGCGATCGGAAATTTTGCAAGATTATGCATGTTTGATCATTTGGCAGCGACCATTTCTCATGGCGGACTATCTCACCACCAAGGAACTTGCCGACCTCCTGCGCATCAAGGAACGCAAGGTGTACGATCTCGCAGCGTCGGGGGACGTACCTTGCACCAAGGCGATGGGTAAGCTGCTCTTTCCACGCGGCGCGGTAAACGCCTGGCTGGCGAGAAGCGGCTCGGGGCCGGGAATCGACGGGCAGCGTTCAAGGCCGGATATCTTTCTCGGCAGCCATGATCCCCTGTTGGATTGGGCGTTGCGCGAATCCCACTCGGGCATCGCCACCTATTTCGATGGCAGCGCCGACGGCTTGGCGCGTTTCGAGCAACGAGAGGGAATTGCTGCAGGACTGCATCTTTACGAAGCAACGGCTGATGATTGGAATATCCCGATCATCACCGAACGTTGCGGCACGATGCCAGTGGTCCTGGTGGAGTGGGCGAAACGCCAGCGAGGACTGATCCTGAACCCAAAGCTTGCGGACTCAGTGCTCAGTATCGGCGATCTACCGGGCAAGCGGTTCGCGCCTAGGCAGGAGGGGGCAGGCGCGGAGGGTCTGTTTCGATTCTTTTTGAAGAAGGCCGGCCTCAACTCTTCCGACCTCACGCTTACGGCCCCTGCCAGAACGGAGCATGAAGCGGCCCTCATGGTGCTGGAAAACAAGGCCGATGCCACTTTCGGTCTTGCCGCCCTGGCCGCACAATATCGGCTGCCCTTTGCACCGGTCATCGAAGAACGCTTCGATCTCCTGATCGATCGCCATGCTTGGTTCGAGCCAGCGTTTCAGCGATTTCTTGAGCTTTGCTACTCAAGCAAGCTCGAAGCCCACGCTCGGGACTTCGAAGGATATGATGTTTCGAACTTTGGTCACGTGTATTTCAACGGGGCTTGATTGCTGGCGCCTTACAACCGAGACCTCGCCAACTTCGGCGCATACCGTCTATCTTGGCATTGAAATGGGACTCAAGTGTTGTGACATTCCACTAGGATGTCGGCTCGGCATTGGGGAAAAAGAGCTGCTGGCCGTCGACTTCGAAGGCACTGATCGCCTCCTGTCCATCCTTGGAGATCAGCCAGTCGACGAAACGCTGCCCGAGATCGCTCTTCGCGCCGGGGCATTTTTCCGGGTTCACGAGAATAACCCCATATTGATTGAATAGTGCGTCGTCTCCCTCGACGAGGATGACGAAATCACTCTTGTTACGAAAGCTGATCCAGGTCGCGCGATCGGTCATCGCATAGGCCCCCATGCCGACCGCCGTGTTCAACGTCGCGCCCATGCCGGAACCGGTCTCCCGGTACCAATCACCCGAAGCGCCGCTGGGATCTGCGCCGCTCAAGGCCCAGAGCGTTCTCTCCTTCTTGTGGGTGCCGGAATCATCGCCGCGCGAGGCGAATAGAGCCCCCTTTTCGGCAATCATCGAGAAAGCCTTGGCCGCATCGTCCATATCGCCAATTCCGGCCGGATCAGTAGGCGGGCCTACAATTACGAAGTCGTTGTACATCAGATCGAAGCGCTCCATGCCAAAGCCTCCGGCGACAAACGCCTCCTCCGCCGCTTTCGCATGCACCAGCAGCACATCGCCGTCGCAATTGCGGGCATTACGCAAGGCTTGCCCCGTACCAACCGCCACAACATGGACGGCAATACCGGTCTTCGCCTCGAAAGCCGGCAGCAAATGGGCATAGAGGCCGGAATTGGCTGTCGATGTGGTCGATTGGACGATGATCGACCCACTATCGGCGCTGGCCGGCAAGACAGCACTCACCATGGCCAGCACGAGCGAGGCCAACATGATCGATATTCTTGTACGCATCCTAAGTCTTCTCATGGAACAGCCATCAAAGGACAATCCGCCCATCGAGAAAAGCTTTGGCGACGCCGGATGCCGGATCGCGAAAGAACCGCTCCGCCTCGGCTTGCTCTTCGAGGCGCCCCTCGTGCAGAAACAGGACATCATCGGCAAGACGCCGCGCCTGGCCGAGATCGTGGGTGACGAACATGACCTTGGCACCACGCTCGTGGATGGCTTTGACAGTTTCTTCGATCATCAAGAGCGAGCCCGGATCGAGGCTTGCGGTGGGCTCGTCGAGAAAGAGAATTTTCGGCTCCAGCGCTAGAGCCCGGGCAAGCGCCAGTCGTTGCTGCTCGCCGCCGGAGAGAAGCCTTGCCGGCTGCTTGGCCTTGTCCAGCAAGCGGACGCGATCCAGCATCTCGTCACGCGTGGAGGAATTCGCCTCGCCCCGCAAACCAAGCACGAAATCGATATTGGCGGCAACGGAACGTCGAAGCAGGACAGGCCGCTGAAACACCATCGCCTGATGCCGGCGGATGGAGTCCGCCATCGGCTTGCCGCCCCAGAGGATTTCGCCGGCACTCGGTGTCAAAAGGCCGTGCAGCAGGCGAAGGAGCAGGCTCTTGCCAGCGCCGTTTTGCCCCATCACCACGGTGAAGCCGCAAGCGGTGAGCGTGAGATCGATGCCGTCGATCAGCGCCTTCCCATCGATCTCGAAGCGAAGGTTTTTCACCGCTAAGGGCAGGAGTGCATTGGCGGGCCGGCTGACTGCCATGTCGCCTGAAAGGTCCAGCGATGGATCAAGCATAAGCATGACGCGCCGCCGTCATTTTGATTGCCATCACCAGCGCATTCACACCAAGCGCGATGATCAGCAGAATGATGCCGAGCGCCAGAGCGAGCGGGAGATCACCCTTCGATGTTTCCAGCGCGATCGCGGTGGTCATGACCCTGGTCAGATGGGCAATATTGCCGCCGACGATGATCACCGCCCCCACCTCGGCGATGGCCCGCCCGAAACCGGCCAGCGCCACCGTCAGCAGGGAATACCGGGCATCCCAGACCAGGGCTGCGATCGCCATTGTCTGCGGCACTGAAAGAGACCGGAACTGTTCGGCATATTCGCCATGCAAGTCCTCGAGCACCTGTCTTGAAAGGGCTGTAATGATCGGGGTAATCAGAATCGTTTGTGCGATGATCATCGCCGCCGGCGTATAGAGGAGTTGCAGCCAGCCGAACGGCCCCGCATTGGAGAGATGGAGATAGACGATCAGCCCGACGACCACCGGCGGCAGCCCCATCAGCGCGTTGACAGCCAAAAGTGCGGCACCTCGTCCGGGAAAACGGCTGATCGCCAGCAACGCACCAAGCGGCAGTCCAAGCACGCAGGAGACCATCAAGGCACTGAGGCTAACTTTGAGAGACAGGCCGATGATCTCCAGCAAATCGGCATCGAGCGACAGCATGAGCGTCAGCGCCAGGCGCGCCGCCTCACCAAAATCCTGCATAATTTCCCTTCTAAGCGGAAAACTCAGCCATTTCCGGAATTATTGCAGGGCTTTCGAAGCTAAAGCAAGTCTGCAACAATTGGCCCCGTATCCAAACAGGGTGGCAATCAAAAGGATGAAACGGCGGGATGATGGCGACTAGGTCCGGTCGGGATCAGAGGAGAACCTGGTGGATCGGCGATGTCTCCGGCGCCTTTGCCGATCTCGGCACATTCTTACCCCTGGTCATCGGTCTGCTGTTGATCGGCGATCATGATCCATCGGGGCTGCTGGTTGGCTTCGGCGTGTTCGCGCTGGCAACCGGGCTCATCTACCGCCTGCCCATCCCCGTCCAGCCGATGAAACTGGTGGCCGCACTCGCTATTGCCGGCGGCATGAGCGCTGCCGCTTTGAGTGCGACTGGGCTCCTGCTCGGCGCTACGCTCCTTATTCTCGGCCTCTCTGGCCTGATCGACAGGCTTCATCGTGCCGTGCCACGAACGGTTCTGTTCGGCATTCAACTCGGCCTCGGTCTCCATCTGGTCGTCGTCAGCGCCGAGCTTGCCGGCAGTCATCTCTGGCTCGGCGTCCTGATCCTTGCCTTGCTCCTGGCTTTCCAGACAACAGCGCTTCGGTCCATCAGCTGTTTCCTCTTGCTGACGGGATCGGTTGCCTGGTCCCTGGCAGGCGGACATGCCACGCTGCCCTCGACTGCGTTCGGCTGGCATCTGCCTGTACTGATGGGGTTTGAACTTTCAGCCTTCAAGGAAGCCCTCGGAGTCGCGTTTCTGCCGCAGCTTGCGCTGACCGTTGCCAATGCGGTCCTCCTGACCGCGGCTCTTGCCCAGGACTATTTCCCAAAGGCGCAGCCTCCCGTGACACCCCAAAAGCTCGCCTTGTCGTCAGGCGGCCTAAATCTTCTCCTGGCTCCGTTCGGCGCGGTCCCGATGTGCCACGGTGCCGGCGGGTTTGCCGCGCACTATCATCAAGGAGCGAGAAGCGGTTTGGCACCGGTCATCTTCGGCAGCGCTTGTCTGATTTTGGGCCTGTTTCTTGCTCCGCGAGCCCTGCAATGGCTCCTGCTCGTGCCCCTGCCCGTCGTCGCTGCGATCCTGGCTTTTGCCGGCCTTCAGTTGGCTCACCCGCAACGTCTTACCCAGATCAGCAGGACCTGCCTCGTCATTGTCCTCTCGACGGCCCTGGTCTCCGTCCTCGTCAATGTCGCCGCCGGCCTGGCTTTCGGCCTTGTCGCTGAGCTGCTGCGCAGCCGCATCGCACCATTGCAGCGCCCGACTCTTTGAGGACATCTTCCGCTCCAGCCCGCTCCTCCACTCAACCACCACCCGACAGGATATCTGGGAAATATCAGGCGGATGGGCGGGGGAGCGAGTTGGAGCGGAGAAAACACCAAGTCCTGGCAGGACGTAGGACCTGTTGATCCGGCAAGCGCAAACGCGTATGCCCTGTTCCGAAACCATAGGGAATAGTGATGCCGTCAGCCCCGCTGCCTGAGCATGCTCAATCGAATGTCGCCGAGTTCTCTGTCAGCGAGCTTTCGGGCGCGCTCAAACGGACGCTCGAGGACGCTTACGGCTATGTGCGGGTGCGCGGCGAGATTTCCGGCTTCAAGCGTGCCGCCTCCGGCCATCTCTATTTCGCCTTGAAGGACGAACGCTCGCTCATCGACGGCGTGTGCTGGCGCGGCAATGCCGGCAAGCTCGGCTTCCAGCCGGAAGACGGCCTGGAGGTGATCGCGTCTGGCCGGATCACCACCTATGCCGGCCGCTCGAAATATCAGATCATCGTCGACAGGCTGGAGCCAGCCGGCGCCGGCGCCCTGATGGCGCTGCTCGAGGAACGAAAGAAGAAGCTGGCGGCCGAAGGCCTGTTCGATCAGGCGAGGAAGCGGCCCCTTCCCTACCTCCCTGATGTGATCGGCGTAGTCACCTCACCGACCGGTGCGGTGATCAGAGACATTTTGCACCGGATCGAAGAGCGTTTTCCAAGACGGATCCTGCTCTGGCCCGTCATAGTCCAGGGTGACAAGGCGAAAGACGAGGTTGCCGCGGCGATCGAAGGGTTCAACCGGTTTGCCGGGGATGGACCTGTTCCAAGGCCGGATGTTTTGATCGTCGCGCGCGGCGGCGGCTCTTTAGAGGACCTTTGGGCCTTCAATGAGGAAATCGTGGTACGCGCGGCCGCGGCGAGCGATATCCCGCTGATCTCGGCAGTCGGCCATGAGACCGACACCACCTTGATCGATCTTGCCGCCGATCATCGCACCCCCACACCGACAGCGGCCGCCGAACTTGCAGTCCCCGTTCGCGCCGAGCTCTTGTCAAAAAATACCGATCTCGGATCCCGCCTCTATGGTGGTATCGATCGTGGCCTTCGCGAACGTCAGCAAAGCATCAACGGCCTGGCGCGCGGCCTTCCCGATCCGTCGACCCTGCTCGGGCAGGCAAGCCAGCGGCTCGATGATCTCGCGGACCGGCTGCCTCATGGTCTGCACGCCAGGGTAAGGGAATATCGGCGAGATTTTACGGGTCTGGCGGCACGGCTCAAACTGGACGAGTTGGCGACCCGCCTTCCCCGCCACCGAGCCAGCCTCGACGACCTTACCGCGCGTCAGGCCCACGCGTTCAAAAGTCGAATCACCAGTGCTTCCGAACACCTTGGCCATGCCGCGAGCCTGCTGACCAGCTACAGCTATCAAGGCGTGCTCGCTCGCGGCTTTGCTCTGGTTCGGGATGATGCCGGAAATCCGGTCACGAGTGTCAAAGTGGCAGCGAAGCGGCGATCCCTCGAACTCGAATTTGCCGATGGACGGTTGAGCGCAACGGCCGCAGGCGAAGGACCGGCCCGCCAAAAACAGCCTGCCAAGCCCAAACCCTCCCGAAACAGCGACGACGATCAGGGACGGCTCTTGTAACGCTTCCTTCACCTCTTACCTTCACGCTTCCTTCGAAAACCAAGCGTTGGAATGATCTCCATGACATCAGAGGCTTCCTCTGCCATTGACCGTCTCCTCAACGTTATGGCCAAGCTTCGCGATCCCGAGGGCGGCTGTCCTTGGGATATCGAACAGACTTTCGAAACCATTGCGCCCTACACCATCGAAGAAGCCTATGAGGTCGCGGATGCGATTGAGCGCGGCGACATGCGCGATCTGAAGGAGGAGCTGGGGGATCTGCTTCTCCAGGTCGTCTATCACAGCCAGATGGCCGCCGAGCGCGGTGATGACGCGGAAGGTTTCACATTCGATGCGGTCGCGGCAGACATCGCCGACAAGATGATCCGCCGTCACCCCCATGTCTTCGGCGATGCTTCCGTCGAAAATGCCGAAGCTCAGTCCAGGGCTTGGGAGGATGTCAAAGCCGAGGAACGCCGGCTCAAAGGCAAGGCCGAGCCGGAAAGTCTGCTGGACAATGTCCCCCTTGCCCTTCCCGCCCTAACGCGCGCCGAGAAGCTGCAAAAGCGAGCAGCCCGTGGCGGTTTCGACTGGTCCGAACCCTCGCATGTTCTCGACAAAATTCAGGAAGAGTTGGGCGAACTCAAGGCGGAGATGGACAAGGGGGCATCCAGAGACCGGCTTGAAGATGAGCTAGGCGATGTGCTGCTGACGGTCGTCAATCTGGCCCGTCACCTCAAGCTGGCCCCGGAAGCGGCGCTCAGGCGCTGCAACCAGAAATTCGAGCGCCGTTTCCGCGCCATCGAGAAAGCCCTTCTCCGTGACAACAAGGTGATGAGCGACACGCCGCTGGACGAGCTTGAAAGGCTCTGGCAGGCAGCCAAGGCCGGAGACGACCATTCATAGTGCCGGGCAGGCGGTGCTTGCCTACTTCTCTTGGTCGAGAGCGTCGATCTTCGCGACCTTCTTACCTGAGCGCTCGGCGTTGAAGTCATTCGCAAGCCAGATATCCACCAGCATCGTGGCCACCGACGGCCCGGTGATCTGCGCACCCATGGTGATGACCTGGGCGTTGTTGGATGCGATCGCGCGTTCGGCGGTATAGGGATCCGTGACGCAGACCGCGCGCACCCCCGGCACCTTGTTGGCAACGATGGCCATCCCGGCGCCCGTGCCGCACACCAGAATGCCACGATCATAGTCACCGGCGGCGACCCGCTCGGCAAGCTGTTTGCCGACATCCGGATAGTCGACGGGATCGGTGTCGTTGACACCGAGATCGACGAGGTCCACGCCCTGCTTTTCAAGATGGTTTTTGACGGCGTCCTTCAACGGCAAACCCAGATGATCGGCGGCGATCACGAGTTTTTTTGCAGTCATTGGCATTTTCCCTAAAGCCTAGTGGTGTGACCACATCATTTTGTTCCCATATGCATGACGTTTTCTCTTTAACAATCAATATGTTATGGTAGCCACAGAGAGAATCATCCGCTGTGGTCGCACCACTAGTCCCCTCTGTGCCAGTAGGCGCCCATATCGAATGTGAAAGGCTCGTCATGCAGGATGGCGTTCAATAGCGCTCGGGTCAGCGGCATCTCGGCAGCGAGTACCGGGTCCTTTTGCCAGGCCTTGTAGAGGGCAGGGCCGAGGGCGCGGCCGGTGTCCACGCCTTCCACGGTTTCCCCTCTCAGCGGCCCTTCCAAGGCGTCCTTGACGTTGTCGCCTGCCCCCAGTCTCAAACCTAACCTGGAATTTCGACCGGCATTCACCGTAACGAACAAATCCCCTGCGCCCGCGAGACGAAGGGCGGTCATCGGATGGCCGCCCAGCCATTGGGTCAGAAGGGCAAGCTCATGGGTCGCCTGCTCGAACACGGCAGCCGTCGGATTCATCTGGCGCGCATTCTCTTTATGGGGATCGGGAAAGCGGGACCAGGTGGCGGCAACACCGATCGCCATGAAATTCTTGAGCGGCGCATTGGCTTCGACGCCCGTCAAATCGGCAGACAGGCGAATATGATAATAGCCGGTCTCGAACGTCTTCTTGCAGAACACCGCCGCCGCCCGATCCGTATAGCCATAGACAACCGCTGTCGGCGCGCGGTTGGCGAGTTCGCGCGCGATGCAGGGACCGCCGATGCCGACCACCGAAGGCTCGCCGAGTGGGGCCAGCTTTTCCACGATCCGCGCCGGCAGCGTACGCACTTCGCCATCCTCGGTGACATCCAACCCCTTGGTGACCATCATCAGCCGCGGAATCGGCACGCCGAAGCGCAGGAGAAAATCGAGGATCCAGCGAAACCCGGCGCTGCTGACGCCGAGCAGTACGATATCGGCAGCCTGAAGGTCATCGGCGGTGAGCTGATCCTGGTAAAGATAGTCGACCGCACCCTCCAGCGGTACGTCCAGCTTTGGATGCGCCTTACGTCCCGTCAGCCCGGTGATGATCGCATCGTCGAGCGGACTACCGACCAAAGTGACCTCGTGCCCATTGTCCAGCGCGGGTACGGCGATCGACGTCCCCATGACGCCGGCGCCGATAATAACGATCCTCGCCATCAGCGGGCGCCCAGAGCGAAGGCTTCAAGCTCACCGGCATCGCCAGCGATATCCAGCATGCTGAAACGATCCCGGGTAAATCGCGCATAGCGAATCGCGTCCTGCCAAAAAGGGACCGCCAGCCCCAGATCGCCCGCCGAGGTCGGCGCCGCAACGCGTTTTAGAGCATCTTCTATCTTGTCTGAGGACAACATCAGCGGACGAAACTCCTTGGTGAGGTCGCGCCAGCAATCAGCCAGTTTCCGGTTCAACGCATCCACCTTCTTTCGATCGAAGCGCTTGACCTCGAACTGCTCAAGACAGGCCGGCGCCAATGTCGGCCCGAAACGTTCCTCGATCCCCTCGACGTCAACCACCGTCGGCCTCAGCTCAGGCGGCTCGTCCCTGTCGAGAAATACATGCTGCAGCCGGTTCATGACCAAGGTAGCCACCCCGACCTGCTCGCCGTGGTGGGTGCCGGGATGAGCATCGCCCGCGAACATATCGATATAATGGGAAAGCATATGCTCCGCCATGCTGCCGCAATGGGTGGTCCGCCCGAAAGACGTGCCGAGCCCCATCAGCCCGTTCATGCGCGTCACCATCGCGATTGCCTCGAAGTCGCCAGCCGCAACCGCCTCGGCGCTGTCCAGCAGCTTCGCCTCGTCGATCGCGAGCAAATGGTAGGCGGTGTCGCGATAGGGCGTGCCGAGCAGCCGGTGAGAGAGCAGCCAGTCCACCTGGGCGGTGGTGCGGCAGACCACATCGGCATAGGCGGACCAGATCAGACGTTTGGGACAACCGCGCAGCACCTCCAGATCGACGAACACGCCCTTCGGATCATGCGTGGTCAGCGACTTCTTGAACCCGCCGAAGCTTACGGACGCCGTGCCGGTGAAGTGAGCCGTCATCGGCGACGTCGGGAAGGTCGCGAATGGCTTGCCGTCCTGGAAGGTCGCGTATTTGACACTATCGTTGATCGTCCCGGAACCGACGGCGACCACCGCTTCCGCATTTCGGGTGAGGTCGCGCAACGCCTCCACTCCAGCATCTGAGCAATGGGGATTGCGCCAGACAACATCGTCAACGGTGAAACCCGCAGCTTCGAGATTGCGAACGATCCGGCCGGCAAGCGCATCATGGGTGAACCGATCGCTCACCACAGCCAGTTTTTTCTTCGTAAAGCCTGCCGATGCCATCAGCTCGGCTTCGGCCCCGTCCAGGGTGTCGCGAATCGCAATCTCGCCAATGGGGATCGTGACCTTTTCGCCGGTGTCCGGGTGATGCCAGCGGCCGGCGGTGAGATCATTCAGGATCCCGCCATAATCCCGGCTCATGATTGGCTCGCCTGCTTGAACGCCGTGAGATCGTTCAGGATCGACTTGGTGGAGGGATAAAGCCGCCTATAGATATCCAGCAGCTCGGCATAACGCGCCGACGCGGCTGGTGTCGGCTCGATCACATCCTCTACCTTGCCGGCCATCGCGGCAACAGCAGCTTCGGCGTTGTCAAACCAGCCCGCCCCGAGCGCCGCCGTAATGCCCGCACCGAGGCTCGTGGCCTCGGCGGTGGCCAGGCGTTTCACCGGCTTGCCAGTAGCGTTGGCCACGATCCGGCACCAAAGATCGCTCTTCGAGCCGCCGCCAATGGTCAACAGCTCCTCGATCGTTTGACCGGTCACCTGCTCGATCCCTGCGAGCCCCATCGCCTCGTCGAGCGCTATGCCTTCCATCATCGCCCGGTAAAAGTGGCCGCGCCCATGTTCCGAGGAGAGACCGATCATCATGCCGCGTGCATCTGCGTCCCAATAAGGGGTCATCACTCCCCCCCAATAGGGCATAAGCATGAGCCCATCAGCACCGATGGGAAGGCGGGCCGCCTCGGCTTCCAGTGCCTGATATACAAGCGGATTCTTCTTAGGATCTTCTTCGAAAAGCTGCTCCACCAGCCAGTTGGTCAGGAACGTTCCGGTGATCAGGCAAAGTTCAAAGATGTAGCCCTCGCCTGAAAGCGAGGACATGGTGCGAAAGGCAGGATCAGTGGCGTAGCTCTCGCCATAAACGCCGGAAACCGACGCCGTGCCGAGGTTGAGATAGGCGCGGCCGGGACCAAGCATGCCGATACCGAGCCCGGCGGCCTGACCATCGCCACCGCCCGCGACGACAGGCGTTCCCTTGGGAAGGCCCGTCGCGAAAGCCGCAGCCTCGCTCACCTGTCCCATGACACTGCCGGGCCGGCAGGCCTCGGCAAAACAGTTCTCGTCAACGTCAAGGGCCGCCAGGATCTCGGGCGCGTAGCGCTTGGCCTCGATATCCAGCAGGGCTGTCGGATCAGCGCTCGCCCAACTTGTTCTATAATCACCGGTGAGGTGCCAGGTGAGGTAGCCGTGGACATCGAGAAAACGCGCCGTCTTCCGATAAAGATCGGGCTCCTCGCGCTTCATCCAATGAATGGAATAGAGGCAGGGCAAAGGCCCAGGCGTCTTGCCGGTGATTTCGAGCAGGCGGTCACGCCCAAGACGTGTCTCCAGCAGATCGACATCCGGTCGTCCGCGCTCGTCCATCCACACCATGCCCGGACGAAGCGGCTCACCGTCAGCGCCGACCGGTACCCAGGTTTCCCGCTGGTTGGCGATGGAAACGGCTGCAGTACGCGCCAATTCGATGTCCCGGCCAAGATCCTGCAGCGCGCTGCACAGCGACGTCCACCAATCCCTCGCGTCCTGCTCGTAATGGAGCGGTGCGGGGTTGCTAAGTTCAATGGCGCAGCGCCCCTCGGCAACAAGATGCCCGTCGCCATTCCAGGCGATTGCCTTGGTGGCGGTGGTGCTGCTGTCAATGCCGATGACGATATCTTTGGTCATGCCGGACGAAAACCCATGACGCTCCTCCCCTGCCCCGCCTTTATGACTTTTGTGCAGGAAGATTGCAATTTTTCACTGAGTCATCAACGCCGCGGGCAGCGGCTCACAACGACCAGTACCGAAGGAAGCGGTAAGCGCCTCATGGAAGGAAGTCGCTAAGGCGCGCGCAAGATCGATCCCGCGGATCGACCGAGGAGCCGCCACGTGCCGATGAAGCCTGCCACCAGCGTGAGTGTCAGGGCAATCGCGAGAATCTGGATCATGGCCAGCGGCGCCCAGACCCAGGGAAGCTGCATCACCCAGATCACCACGATATAGGCACCGACCAGTCCCAAGACCCCGCCGACCGACGCGGCGACCGCGCCCAGGCTCAGATATTCGATCGCGAACAGGCCAAGCAGATCCGAGCGTTTGGCACCCAGGACTTTGAGCACAGCCGATTCATGGAGATGACGCCGTCTCGCCGCGGCGACGGCTCCCGCGAGCACCAATAGGCCGGAAACGAGGGTCACGCCCGCCACCGAAAGGATGGCAAAGCGCACCTTTTCCATAATGTCGCGAATCCGACCGCTCACCTCGCGCATGGAAATCGGCGTAACGTTGGGAAAGATGTCGGCAATCTCATTCAAAAGATCAGGCTCGGCCTCTGCCGACACGTCAACGGCTGCCGCATAACTGTGGGGTGCGCCATCGAGAATGCCCGGGCTGAACAGGAAAGCGGCATCGAGCCTGCCCTGGCTCCAGTCGATCTCGGCTCGGATGACAGCAATCTCCGCTTCGATCACACGGCCCAGTACGGTGAAGGCGAGCTTGTCGCCGATATCCACTCCGTATGCCTCGGCGACATCATCCTCGATCGCGATTAAAGGCTCGCCTCGGTAATCCTCAGACCACCAACTGCCGGCAACGATCTCCGTGCCTGCTGGCATGACAGCGGAATAGCTGAGCGCCCGATCCCGACGGAGGGTCCAGTGGTTGATCCCGGACTGATTGGCAGGCACATCCTTGATGCGCACCACCCGCCCGCGAATGGTGGGCATGGACTGCAGTAGTGACACCTCGTCCACGCCATCGACGGTCGCCTCGAAGCGTTCGAGCTGGTCCCGCTGGATATCGATGAAGAACACCGAAGGCACACGATCGCTGAAGCTTTGATCGATCTCTGCATTCAGGTTCCGGTTGAGCACCGCAACCAGCGTCAGCACGGTCAGCCCGGCACCGAGCGCGACCACCACGCTGGTGGCATGGGCGCCCGGTCGATGAAGATTGGCAAGCGCCATCCGCCAACGAGCGCCGCCGCGCCGTCCGATAGACTTCGTTGCCATCAAGGCGAGCTTGGCAAATCCGGTCAGCAGCAAGGCGGCCACCAGGGCAATGGCGATGAAAGCCAGGGCGAGCAATTTGTCGTTGACGCCAAGGACCGCTAGTCCGGCGAGACCAGCCATGCAGGCGAGCAGAAGGGCAACCGTGGCGACTGAGGGCCATCGTCGCGGTGGAGTCAAGAGGGCCCGAAACATGCCGGCAGGAGACACATCGCGTGCTTTCGCCAGAGGCCAGACTGCGAAGGTCAAGGCTGTGAGCAGCCCGCAGCCAGCAGCGATCAGGAGCGGCACGGGATAGAAGCCGGTCCTGATCTGTACCGGCAATAGTCCCTCGGTCAGCGCCTTCACAAGCCAGGGAATCGCCTGACCGATGGTCAGGCCGATGAGAATGCCGATGGCGGTCAGGGCCAGGACCTGCAGAAGATAGATCCAAAAGATCAGGCCGCTGGGGGCGCCCAGGCATTTCAGGGTCGCGATCGAGCCGGTTTTGCCCGCAAGATAGTTCTGAATGGCAAGCGCCACCCCGACACCGCCGATCAGAAGCGAGGCGAGCCCTGCGATGGTCAGATAGCTGGCGAGGCGATCGACCACCCGCGTGACGCGTGGCTGGATGTCCCGGACACCACTGACCTGCCAGCCGGCTTCAGGATTGTTCTGTTTGATTCGGGCAACGATAGGCGCGGCATCAACGCCCGGAGGCACGGCAAAACGATAATCATAACGGGCAAGCGAGCCCGGCTGGATGACCCCGGTTCTGGCAAGATCCTCCAGGTGAACGAACACTCTCGGTCCGATGCTGACAAAACCGCCAACCCGATCCGGCTCACGATCGACCACGGCGCGGACGGTGAAATCACCTTCCCCGATGCGCAAGGGGTCGCCAATCTCGATCCCGAGGCGCCCGAGCAAGCCACGCTCGACGACAACCCCCTGCTCGGCAAGCGCTTTTCCGATGGCAGGGGTTGGCGGGTCGAGCTGAATGCTGCCGATCAGCGGGTAGGCGTCGTCGACAGCCTTGAGGCCGACCATCACCTTTCGCCCCTCGCCTCCGGTCGCCATCGCGTTGGTGCGCACCACATCGCCGCGGCGGGCATTGGAGGGCGCCAAGGCTTGCAGGACCGTCTCGTCCATCGGCAGGTTGGTGCTCTCGATCTTCAGATCCCCACCGAGGAGTGCCGCGCTATCCTCCTCCAGCCCGGCAAGGACACCGGCATTGATCACGCCGACCGCGGCGATCGCGGCAACACCCAGGGTGAGGCAGGCCAGAAACACGAAAAAGCCGGAAAACCCGCTTCTCAGTTCGCGCCGAGCAAGGCGCCAGGCAAGCGTCAGCCTTGCCATCATGCGACCTCGTTCTCCACAGCTTCCAAGTCGCGGTCGGCAGGCTGAAGCACGCCGTCGGCCATGCGCAGGCGAAGATCGCATCGCGCGGCGAGGGACGGTTCGTGGGTGATCAGGAGGAGCGTCATCCCCAGCTCTTCCCGCACCTTGAAGATCAGCTCGACGATATCGTCACCAGTGGATCGATCGAGATTGCCGGTGGGCTCGTCGGCCAGCAGCAGCTTCGGTCGGTTGGCGAGCGCCCGCGCCAGCGCCACCCGTTGCTGCTCACCGCCGGAAAGCTGCCCCGGATAGTGATCACCGCGGTCGGCAAGGCGAACCGAGGCCAAGCCTTCGGCCGCGCGATCAAATGCATCCCTGATGCCGGCAAGTTCCATCGGCACGGCGACATTTTCCATCGCCGTCATGGTGGGGATCAGATGAAACGACTGAAACAGGATGCCGATCCGCTGTCCGCGAAAGGCGGCGAGCCGATCTTCATTCAAGGCATTCAGATCCTGGCCGTCGATCACGATTTTGCCTGATGTCGGCCGCTCGATACCGCCCACCACCGCCATCAGCGTCGATTTGCCCGATCCCGAAGGGCCGATGACGCTGAGTGACTTTCCGACAGGAACCTCGAGATCGACCCCGCGCAGGATCTTGACCGGTCCCGCCGCACTGGTCAGGGTCATGTGGACATCGTCAAGGGTGATCATCATCGATGGATTTTCTGAATTGGACATCATGGAGCATGACATGGCCCGCCGAGGTCGTCTTCTCAAGACCTTGACATTCACCATCGCGATCATGGCAACCGCAATCCACGCCATGAGCGCCATTCCGACGGTCGCCGCGTCACCATGTCGTATCGCCGTGCTCGGCGATTCGCTGACGGCCAGCTACGGCATTCCAATCGATCAGGGATTTCCCGCGCAGCTTGAGCGGGCGTTGCGTGATCAGGGGCATGATTGCGACGTGCTTGATGCCGGCGTCAGCGGCGACACCACTGCAGGCGGCCTTGCCCGCCTCGATTGGGTGCTGGCGGACCAGCCGAGCCATGTCATCGTCGAACTTGGCGCCAATGACGGCCTTCGAGCGCTGCCGACGGATCAGATGCGGGACAATCTCGACCGGATCATCAGCCGCCTCAAGAAACGTGACCTCCCCGTTTTACTCGCCGGCATGCTCCCTCCTCCCAATCTCGGCAAGGATTATGGCAACGCCTTCGCTCAAGTTTTTGAGGATCTCGCCGCCGCTCACGGCATTCCGCTTTACCCCTTTTTCCTCGACGGGGTCGCAGGCGTGCCTGCCCTCAATCAGCCAGACCAGCTTCATCCCCTGCCCGAGGGTGTCGCCGTCATCGTCGAGCGGATCACTCCCCTCGTCATCGAGTGGCTGGAGCGCTTTTCGACCTCATGAAATCGCCACTTGGGCTGATATCGGCTGCCACTTACTCCTTTCGCAGGCATTCATCCCAATAGTCATAGAGTGCCATGGACAGCACCAAGATCGAAATGACCCAGAAAGGCAGCCCGCCCCAAAAGCCGGCGAAACCGGTCGAGATGCTGTGGGCCAAACCAAGCACGAATACGGTCACCAAACTGGTAGCGATCAGTCCCAAGATGGTTTTGCTCATTTTCGAAAGCACGGCGTCTTCTCCTTCGGCCTAGGCTGCATCCGGCTGGAGTTCTCTCAACAGCCAGTTGGCGGTTCGCAGCAAGCGGTCATCTTGTTCCAAAGCACCAATCAACTGAACGCCGATTGGAAGTTCTCTGCCGCCGACCAGAAGCGGTATGGTCAGCGCCGGCAGACCGCATAAGGTCCATATCGTGCAGAAGATCGGATCACCGGTGCTGCCCGCTTCGAAAGCTGGCGGTTCACCGGCAGCACTTGGGGCGATGATCGCATCGAAGTCCTTGAAAAAGCTACCGAAGAACTTCGTAGCGGAGGCTTTGACCTCCAGCGCGTCTTGATATTGCGCATCGCTGATAGCGCGCCCGCGTTCGACGATCGGTCCAAGTGTCGGGCTCAATTCATCGATATGGCTAGTGAGTTCCTCCTCCAGATGGTGGCAGAACTCATAGTGGTGAATAATACCCTGCACATCAATCAAATCGGCAAACAAGCCCGGCGCCGGCATTTTCTCGACCCTCGCGCCCAGGGCGTCCAGGATCTCGTCCAGCCCTTCGCGGGCATCGGCAGAAAGCCGGTCGTTGAACGGCAGATCGAACCAGACCAGAGAAGGTTCGACCGGAGGATCGGCATGACAACCTTCGAGCATGTTCGGCCGCGGCCGGCCGTAACAGAGCGGGTCGGCCGGATCATAGCAACCGATCGCGTCCGTCAAGAGGGCCGTATCCTCAAGTGTACGTGCAAAGACGCCAACCTGGTCAAGCGACATCGATGTCTGCAGCAGGCCGCGCCTCGATATCACGCCGGTCGTCGGCTTGAAGCCGTAGACACCGCAAAAGGAGGCAGGGCGGATGACCGAACCATTGGTTTGCGAACCGACGGCCAAAGGCACCTGGAAGGCGCCAACCGCTGCAGCCGAGCCCGCGGAGGACCCTCCGGGGGAGTAGTCGGCGTTATGGGGGTTGCGGGTTTCCGCCGGATGCAGGAAGGCGAGCTCAGTGGTCACCGTTTTTCCGAGGATGACCGCCCCCACTTCCCGAAGCCGCTCCACCAAGGCCGCATCGCTTTCAGGCTCACGGCCTGCGAAAATGGCCGATCCGCGTTCTGCCGGCAGCCCACGAGAATCGATGATGTCCTTTAGACCAACCGGTAACCCGTGCAACGGCCCCATGGGCCTGCCATGCTGCCGGATCGCATCCATCTCCGCTGCCTGTGCCCGTGCCTGATCCGCATCCAGATGCGCCCACGCCTTCAACTGGCCATCGGTTTCATCGATCCGGGCGAGACAAGCCTCTACCAGGTCGACGGAGGTCAGCGTCCCCGTTCGGATCTTCGATCCTGCCTCCGACGCGGACAGCGTATGATGCATCAAGCAGCCCTCATGTAAACGAATTAGGGAATATACTCACCGAACAGGTAATCAGGAAACCAAAGGGCGATGCCGGGGAACTGATACATCAGGAACATGCAAAAGATAACGATCCCGAGATAGGGCATGATGCCTTTGAAGATCTGGACCAGTTCGATCTGACTGCGTAGCACGCCCTTCAGGTAATAGGCCGACATTGCCATCGGCGGCGTCAGGAACGACGTCTGCAAGTTCAAGGCCACCAGCATCGCGAAGAAATAGGGATTCACCCCGAAATTATCGAGCATGGGCAAGAAGATTGGCACGAAGATGATCAGGATCTCCGACCATTCGAGCGGCCATCCCAGAATGAAGATGATCAGCTGCACCATGACCAGAAACTGCCAGGGCTCGAGGTTCATGCCGAGAACCCAATGCTCGATCACGTCATGACCGCCGAGATAGGAAAAGACCGACGCAAAGGTCCATGACCCGACGAAAAGCCAGCAGACCATGGCCGTGGCCTTTGCGGTCAGAAACACGCTCTCCTTGACTTTTTGCCAGGTGAGCGAGCGGTAGACGAAGGCCAGCACAAGTCCCCCCAGAGCGCCCATCGCCGCAGCTTCCGCAGGCGTCGCCAGCCCGCCGAGGATAGAGCCCAGGACCAGCATGATGAGCACCGTCAAAGGCACGAAGGAAACCAGTAGATCCAGGTAGATTTTGCTCGCGGGCGGGACGTCTTCCTGCCGGGGCTTCGGTGCAATCGACGGGTTGATGGTGACCCGGATGATCACATAGACGATATAGAAACCTGCCAGCATCAGCCCCGGAAACACGGCCGCTGCATAGAGCCTGAGAGGCGACAGTTCCGCGATCGCCGCGTAGACGATCAGCATAATGGACGGCGGGATCAGGATGCCGAGCGTGCCGCCTGCGCAAATGACCCCCGATGCGAATTCCTTGCTGTAACGGGCATTCGCCATGGCGGGAAAGGCGAGCAGGCCCATGAGGGTCACGACGGCACCGACAATGCCCGATGCCGTCGAGAAGACGGTACAGGTGATCAGGGCGGCAATCGCCATGGAACCCGGAAGGTTTCGCGCGGCCATCTGCAAGGAATAGAATAACCGGCTGACAATGTTTGCGCGCTCGACCACATACCCCATGAACAGAAATAGGGGTATCGCCACCAGCGTATCGTTCTCCATCACCGAATAGGTGTTCTGGTTCAAGAGGTAGAAGATATTGTTGTCGAAGATATCGGCAATCGTTTCAATACCGCCTTGATAATAGGCGTAGTAACCGAAACCGACGCCCATGGCCAAGAGAGTGAATGCGATCGGAAAGCCCAGCAGCACCAGCCCGATAAACAGGCATAACATCAGTATCGCGACTTGAGGATCAGTCATTGCTGTCTTTCAAAGATCGGATTTTCGTTGGGATTTAGCGATTGAGGTGCTCGGTTTCCTGCATCAGCAGGTCTTCGGTTTCCTTCACATCGCTCAGACGCTCCATCCACACA
Organism: Geminicoccaceae bacterium; assembly: GCA_965204405.1. Taxonomy (GTDB): domain Bacteria; phylum Pseudomonadota; class Alphaproteobacteria; order Geminicoccales; family Geminicoccaceae; genus JANQPX01. The sequence goes on along the minus strand of CBDBEN010000002.1, from coordinate 348,992 downwards.
CCTGTTTTCATGGCACGCCAGCAGCGCAGCATCTCTGCGAAACCCTGCAGGATCAGCAAAAAGCCGGCGACCGGGATCAGTGTCTTGAAAAAGTAGATCTGGATGCGGGCAGGACTGTTCCAACTCACTTCCTTGTAGCGCCAGCTATCAGCTGCGATTTCCGCGCCGTACCAGAACAGCGCCAGAATGCCGGGAAAAAAGAAGAAGATGTAGAGCGTAAAGTCGAGCCGCGCCTGCCAGCGCACGGGGAACAACCGGTAAAGGACGTCGCCACGCACATGGGTGTCCTGAGCGAGCGCATAGGGGCCGGCCATCAAGAAAAGAGCGCCATACATCTGCACCATCATGTCAAAGGCCCAGACCGTCGGCGCATTCAGGACATAGCGAACAAACACCTCATAGGAGACCGACAAAGTCAGGATCAGGATGCACCAGCCAAAGGCGCGCCCCACCCAGACGCTGAGGCCTTCTATCGAATAAATGATCTTTGTCACCTACGCCTCCAGCACCTGCGGCCGATGGCAGCCGCCGGGAGCCGATGAACGACTCCCGGACAGCAATGCATCATGCAACTCAACCGAAGTGGTGATTATAGGCCAGCTTGTAATCTGGCTGGTTGAGATTGAGGTAGTTCATCACATCCTTGGCATAGGCTTTCTGGGAATCGATGACCTTGGCGAAGAACGGATCTTCCGAGGAAAGGCGCTCGACGACCGTGTCCCAGGCTTTCAACTGCTCGACCATCACAGAATCCGGTGTCCGGTAGACATTCACACCCTGCTCATCGCGTAGTTTGATCAAGTCTTCCGCATAGCGTTTGGTGTTGTGCCAATAGAAGTTCGAGTTCTCGGCTTCAGAGGCGTGTTTCAGGATGGCCTGAAGTTCAGCCGGCAACCCTTCGAATTTTTCCTTGTTGAAGGTGACCTCGAAGAACTCCTGGCTTTGGTGGAACGATGCCAAATGATAGTGCTTGGACACGTCCTGCATGCCGAAATCGCGATCCGACGTCGGGTTGTTGAACTCAGCCGCGTCGATGAGCCCTGACTTCATCGCGGGCTGAATTTCACCGCCGGGGAGCTGAACGACCGACATGCCCATTTCCAAAAGCACGTCGGCGGCAAGACCGACCGTCCGGTATTTCAACCCGTTCATCTGAGCGGCGTCGGTAATCTCGTCCTTGAACCAGCCAAGTGGCTGAGCCGGCATGGGGCTGTTGAAGAAGGACACCACGTTGAGGCCGAGCGAGGCCATCAGCTCGTCGAAAAGTTCCTGGCCGCCGCCATAGTGCACCCAGCCGAGCACCTCCTGCGACGACCAGCCGAAACAAGGGCCGGTGCCGAACAGGGAGGCTGCCTTGGATTTGGAGTACCAATAGGCCGGCACATAATGCGCCGCGTCGAGAACGCCGCGATGAACGGCATCCTGCATCTGACTGGTCTTCACGACCGAGTCCACGGCCAGAAGATCGATCTTCAGATCTTTGCCGGCCATCGCGTGAACACGATCGACGTAGGATTTGGCGTTTTCAAGAAAGATGCCGCCGCCCCAGGCAGCCTGCATTTTCATCACCGTAGGTTCAGCCTTCGCAATCGACGGGGCTGCGAGCGTTCCGGCGGTCGCCGTAGCAGCTAACGCGCTTCCCCGGATGAATTTTCTGCGATTGACCTTATCCGTCATCTTAATCTCCCTGAGGGTAGAGTTCCAAAGTGGCAGGCGCATGGATCGGTAGAAACACTAACCACTTTTCCAATCCAACGGCAAGTTAAGGTCATTTAAGCCGATGGGATGGGTCGCCCTGAAATGATGCCCCAGATTTGACCTTATCCATAGACCTACGGTTCATGCGAATCCAAAAGACGATCATCGGCGCCAATTGCGATCAAGTTTCGTGTGGTATGCCATGATCGCCAACCTTGCCGGCCACCGGTTTTCGTGTCGGTATGTAGGGGTTGATGACATTGAGGACGGCAATGAATCGCGATCGCACGTACTTTCTCCTGCTCAATGTCGGGCACTTCCTGGATCACCTGTTCATGCTGATCTTTGCCACGGTGGCAGCTCTGGCGCTGCATCGGGAATGGGGGGTTGGTTATGCTGAGCTTCTTGCCTATGCAACGCCCGGTTTTTTCGCATTCGGCGTCTTTGCACTCCCCGCTGGCTGGTTGGCTGATCGATGGAGCCGTGACGGGATGATGGGCGTCTTTTTCATCGGGATCGGCTTGGTATCGCTTATGACCAGCCAGGCGGCATCGCCCCTGCAAATCGGAATGGGCCTGTTCGCGATCGGCATGTTCGCCGCGATCTACCATCCGGTAGGCCTGGCGATCGTTACGATGACCTGGCGCAATACGGGCATGCGCATTGCAGCAAACGGTGTCTGGGGCAATCTGGGTGTTGCCAGTGCTGCTCTGGTTACCGGCTACCTGATCGATCACGGCGGCTGGCGCATGGCCTTCGCGCTGCCCGGCCTGTTCTCCGTCGTCGTCGGCCTAGCCTATCTGGCGTTACGCTGGGACAACATCAAGGCGGAGCACTCGACGCCAAAGGCAGAAAAAGCGCGGGTCGAACGAACGGCGGGTGGGTCCCACCGCAGCCTGCTGATCCGCGTCTCGTCAATCGTGTTTCTAACGACGGCGGTCTCTTCGATCATTTTTCAATCGACAACCTTTGCGCTCCCAAAGATGTTTGACGAACGCCTGCAGGGGCTGGCAGGGGACCTCACCGCCTGGGCCGATGGCACTGCAGTCACGGGACAAGGTGGCTTGGCAACGGTGATAGGTTCTCTCGCGTTCATCGTCTTCGCGGTTGCCTCGATGGCGCAGCTGGTGGTCGGCAGCATGCTCGACCGGTACGGCCCCCGCCGCGTCTTCATGGTTGTCGCCGCGATGCAGCTGATCTTCTTTTCCCTGATGCCCGGTTTGACGGATGGTCTTGCCTTTGCGGTAGCACTCGGGTTCATGCTGGGAGCGTTCGGTCAGATTCCGATCAATGACTTCATGATCGGAAAGATGGCGAGCGGGGCGGCCCGGGCTCGGATCTACGGCATCCGCTATGTCGTCAGTTTCTCTGTCTTAGCGGCATCGCTGCCGCTGATCGCCTTCGTCTATGACAATTGGGGCTTCGACACACTGTTCATCATCCTTGCAGGCGCAGCGTTGGTGATCCTGGCCGCCGTCATGGCCCTTCCCCGACGCCTGCCCACAGCCGAGGCTGAACCCGTCGCCGCTGAATAAACTCGCCGGCACTTCCTCCTGGCCTCCTTTGCCGGCTCGGAACATCGACCCTAAATTCAGCGACTAAAGAGGCTTCTCAGGAATGAGCAACGCCTTTTTCCCAGTTGCCTGGCCATATCGTGGACATACTCGAGATTGATCTCGAACAGGCTACCCTGCCGATTAGCATCAGCAGCGGGATCGGCGATGAAGGCGACGATGACGGCGCCGCTCGGATGGGTTTCGACGCAAGCCACGCTCCACCCGAAGAAGCACGCAACCCGCTGCACGGCCTGGGGCAGATCAGCGCCTGCTTGCTTATCTTTCGCTGATTTGCCGGTCATCGATCGGCGCCAAGTCATCGGTCACCCTCGGGAGGCGACAGGCCTGATTCCGGCAACGTGATGTCCGCTAGAATTTTCTTGCCTTCTCCAGCCATGGAGAGGTTGTTTTGGGTCTTTCTCAATGTTGCCGGCACCATCTTACTAGCACTCCCTGCACTTTGCTTTTTTGCGATAATAGGGTGTATGGCAAGGCTTTATTGAATCGAATGTGACTATGCCGTTCATGTGATGGACAGGTAGCGTATGGTATTTGCACCAACCAAGCCATATGAATGGGGCTTTGATTTTGTCTTGGGAGGCACTCACATGAGACTTTCGGTTGCGGCAAACGGTGAGTGATGGGTGGATTCGATCTCTCAAATATGATTAAAGAGAAGATATTACTTATCACCAAAGAATAATACAACTAACAACCATCGGAGGTCACGTTCAGATTGTTGGTCAATGCCCGTTGGATCGTGACGACAATTCGCGTGATGATGTTGGTCCTGTTTTGTATCTATTCAGCGGACATCATTTCGGGTTGGGTGTTTGCAGTATTGCAGGACCGGGGACTGCTTGCGGACCAGCTCGATTTTGATTTCGATCAGCAACCGGAAACGTGGCAGCTTGTCGTAGGATTCGCCCTTGATCTGTTGCACCTGGCGTCGATGGCTGCGGTTTTCTGGTCCGTGCACTGTTTCTTTATTCACTTCAGCCGTGATCAATTTTTCGATCAGGTGACCACAACGACGATTTACCGGTTGGGCTGGTCGTTATTCTTCGTCTGGTTTTCGATCTTCTTCAGTGATTTGATGCACTTAATCCTGATAGACCCGCCCGAAACGGGGGAAAGAGTCAGCGCGATCGACTTTCTACCAATTGACACTGAAGCTATCTTTCTCTTTCTTGGCTTGGTATTCGTCGCGATGGCCATTATCCTTGATGAGGCGCGCCAAGTCGACGAGGAGAACAAGGAAATCGTGTAAGCACATGCCTATTACCGTCACGCTCGATATCATGCTCGCCAAGCGCAAGGTCCGCTCGAAAGAACTTGCCTCTTATATCGGCATCACAGAGGCTAATCTTTCATTGCTGAAATCCGGCAAAGTCAAAGGTGTGCGCTTCGGCACGCTGGAGGCGATCTGCGACTATCTGGACTGTCAGCCCGGCGATCTCCTTACCTACTACCGAAGCAATCAGCCGCGTGCGAAATAGCTCGTTTCTCCGGTAACGGTGATTCCTGCGCCAGCCTCGCTCAGATTTGAATTGATCGCAACAACCGGACGCCGCCCGGCGCAGAACTACGGGTGCTGCCCCGCCCTAAAGCAAGTCCTCGAACGGCACGATCGTCGACTTCACCGTCTTCATCGCCATCGCCTGGCTGACCGCATCCTTCACCCCTTCGATGGTGAAGGGAAAGAGGGTCTGCATATCCGACCAGGGAAATTTTTCGCGCGCTTGATACAGCATGTCGACACCAAGCGGGAGGTCGTTCGCGGTAAACGCCCAGGAACCAAGGACGTTGAGATCCTTGGTGCAGATGCGATGCCAACTCGTTTCGATCGAGCCGGCATCGGTGAACTGCCCCATTTCGACATAGGTGCCGCCATCCCGGAGAAACTCGATACCCTCCGGACCGGCGGTCGGATGCCCTGAACAATCCATCACAAGATCGGCGCCATAGCCGCCGACGATTTTTCGAACTTCTGCAATGCGCTCTTGCGGAGTTTTGCACGCCTCGATATCCACTGTCGCCTCGGCGCCGAATTTACGGGCAAGCTCGAGACGCGGCGTCTCGGGGGCGCCGACCGCAATCACCCGCCCTGCCCCCATCTCCTGCGCCGCGGCGATTGCAAGGATGCCGATTGGCCCGGTGCCCTGGATCACCACCGTGTCGTTCCAGCGAAATCCGCCCGCCTTGGCAGCGCGGTTGAAGGCGCGGATGCAGGAGGTCATCGGCTCAGAGAGAGAGCCTAGAAGCAGGGACATATCGTCCGGCAATTTGTAGATCTTGGTGCCGGGCAACTCACCGAGATCGACATAGACATATTCGGCCCAGCCCCCCCAGAGATGCGGCGGCTTGTCGAAACCGAGATAGCGGCCGTAGTAAACCGGCGTCAGGCATTTGTTGGCGGTCTCGGGGTAGTGCAGGCACCAGTCGCAATGACCGCACGGCATGAGTGGCGGCAGCATCAGCTTGGAGCCTACCTCGATCGGCTTGCCCATGAAGTCGGTGGTCAGGTCTGCGCCGAGCTCGACAATCACACCTGCCAGCTCATGCCCGAGAGTGAACGGCCAAGGCAGGGGTTTGGGCCAATGACCGCGCAGGATGTGCTGATCCGTACCGCACACACCACAAGCCCCGATCTTGATCAGCGCCCCCTTCGGCGGCACGTCCGGCCAGGGAACCTGCCGCATTTCGGGATCGCTACCCGGTGCTGCGTGCGTGGTGACGCGGATGCTTGGCTTGGCGGCAGTCATGGCGCTCATGTTGGACTGTCCTGGGAGATGTTCTGCCGGCTTCGGAAAATTTCTGCTGTGGACATTTCACTAGATTTCCAGGGCAAGCTTTCGGCCTTCATAGATCGCGTAGGCGGCTTGGCGGGGAGCAACGCAGTCACCAACAGTGCGGATGTCGAGCGGGGTTGAAGCAAGCGATCGAGCAAGCTGATCATCGGCGCGATTAGTGGTTGCCAGCACGAGGCTGTCCGCCTGGAAAAGACTTTCCTTCTCATCGAGGAAGGACACGACCCTGGCGCCCTCTCTTGTCCATTCGAGAAGTCCGCTTTCGACCACGAACCCGACTCCCAGCCTGGCAAGACGGCGTCTGAGGGGAAAATCTGCTGCCGTGCGCTGCAGCTCCTTGCCGATCATCGGATCCGGAGTGACAATCGTCACCTGCTTGCCCTGCTCCGCGAGGTGCCAGGCAGTACCGCATCCCCGCCAATTGCCGCCCTCGTCCAGAACAACGATATGATCACCCAGGCGCGCCTCCCGACGCATCACCTCTTCGGCTGACCACACTTGGCCGCGCTCGATCCCGGGCAGACGGTCAAGATGGGGAAGCGCTCGCTGGAACCCGTCGGGGTCCGGCTGGGATCCGGTCGCCAAGATCAGCAGATCGGTGCCCTCGGCCACGATATCCTCGGCCTCGACATAGGCATTGCGTTCTACCTTGACCTGGAGCTTGGCAAGCTGGCGCTCATACCAGTCCAGAAGATCCAAAATCTGCGCCCGGCGCGGTTGCATTCCCGCTAGACGAAACTGGCCGCCAAGCTCGGGCGCCGCTTCCTTCAGCGTCACCTGATGGCCGCGCTCCGCCGCGACACGAGCAGCCTCCAGGCCTGCTGGTCCGCCCCCCACGACCAGTACCCGGCACGCTTTGTCTGCAGGAGTAAACCGGTCGCCCTGCCATGCTGCCTCCCGGCCGACCGAAGGGTTGACCAGACATGAGATCCAATAGTCGCGCGAGCGCCGTCCCCAGCACATTTGATTGCAGGAGAGGCAGCCACGGATGTCCTCGCTCCTGCCTTCCCTCGCCTTGTTGACGAGGTGAGGGTCGGCAATCTGTCCACGCACGATCGACACCAGATCGGCTACACCCGAGCCGAGCACGGCTTCGGCATTGTCCGGCGTGCGGATATGGCTTTCGGCAGTGATCAGGGCATGGCTGACGACGCCTTTCAAGACGGAAGCCAGATCAGCACTAAGCTTTTCCGGATAGAGGAAGGTCGGCATCAGCTTATGGAAATCGAAATAGCTGCCGGAGCCGCAGGTGACATAGTCCACCAGCGCTTCCTTGTCGTGGCGGGCCACGATTTCGGCGAGGGATTCACGGCCGAGCGCCACCTCGATATCCGGCTCGTCATTGACGGCGAGACCAATGATGAAATCGTCGCCGCAGCGTTTCCGGATACGCGCGATGATCTCGCGAGACATCCGGGTCCGGTTTTCCAGGCTGCCGCCCCAGCGATCGTCACGCCGGTTCGACCAGGGGGTCCAAAACTGATCCACCAGCCCATGATAGGCCGCCCAGACCTCGACCCCGTCAAAACCAGCTTCCTTGCAGCGCCGCGCAGCCTGCACGAAACCGTCGATCGTCTCCTCAATCTCGCCCTCGGTCATCGCGTGGCTGCCGTCGCTGTCGTGATAGCTCGGCAGGCCGGAAGGCGACCAGGCCGCATGATAGGCATTGTCCGCATCGCCATGCTGGCCGACATGGTAGAGCTGCTGCAGGATGACAGCCCCTTCGGCATGCACGGCATCCGTGATCGATCGGAAAGCCGGGATGACCGCATCATCCGAGTGGCGAAAATTACCCCTGGTCAGCACGGCGGCGGCGTGGACCGGCATGGGTTCGATCACCAGCATTGCCGCCCCGCCGATCGCCCGCTCCACATAATAGGCGCGATGCTGCTCGGTAGGCAGACCGTCCAATGCCATGTTGGCGGTATGCGCGCCGAAGACGATCCGGTTGCGCAAGCTGCGACCGCGAAGGTCGACCGGCGTGAACACGCGCCGATAACGCTCGGAAGGCAGGCTCTCAGGTGCCACCAGTCGATGCTCCAATAAGGTAAGCGGCCATCCTCGCAAACCGTAAGAGAGGCATTGCTCGCTCCGCTATGACGTCTTGTCGAAACATGGATCGTAAACACAATTCCAGATGATTTGGAACTGTTCACATGAAGCGATCTCAGCCGGTTCAGATCGCCCATTCAAGGCAACTCCCAAACCTTCGCGCATGTAGCAACAGCGCCTATTCAATCTCAAATTAACAGATTAACATACTGATTTGACGACCAAATTCGATGTTTGCTAAAATGCTACGGATTGTTGAAAGACGGTTTGCAAAGCCGGCACAACATGAACAGCGCCGGCTGGACTCCGGGGACTTGGTCGGATGCTTCTCGCAGCATTGACAAGACAGGTCATCAGTTGGGGACGGTTGAACATCATCGATGACCGGGGGCGGCGTTATCGTATCGATAGCGGCGAAGGCCCTGAGCTGACGGTCCGGCTCCACCGTCCCGACCTGCGCCGCCGCCTCATCCTGAACCCGGCGCTTGCCATCGGCGAGGCCTATATGGATGGCGGCCTGACGATCGAGCATGGCACGCTCTACGACTTCTTGAAGATCTGCACGCTTGCCGACATCAATCTGTACACCCGCACCGCCGGCAGGATGCTTTACCGGCTGAGAAGCTTGGCGCGACGACTGTATCAATACAACCCGATCGGCCGCGCGCAAACCCATGTCGCCCATCACTACGATCTGTCGGACGACCTCTACGACCTCTTCCTCGATGCGGATCGGCAGTATTCATGCGGCTACTTCACCAACCCGGAGGCCGGTCTCGATCAGGCGCAAACCGAGAAGAAGATCCATCTTGCCGCAAAGCTTCTCGTCAGGCCCGGTCTTCGAATCCTCGATATCGGATCGGGCTGGGGCGGGCTTGCGCTGCATCTGGCAAGGTCGGGCGCCAGCGAAGTCTTGGGAATCACGCTGTCCGAGCGGCAGCTCAAGGTCAGCCGGAAGCGAGCCGAACGAGCCGGCCTCGCGGATCGCGTACGGTTCGAGCTTTGCGATTACCGCGAGCTTGATTGCCGCTTCGACCGCATCGTCTCGGTCGGTATGTTCGAGCATGTCGGCATTAATCATTTCGGGGCGTTCTTCAGGAAGCTCGACCGTCTCCTGAACGACGACGGCGTCGCTGTCGTTCATTCCATCGGCCGTATGGATGGCCCCGGCACCACCAATCCCTGGATCCGGAAATATATCTTCCCCGGAGGTTATTCACCTGCACTCTCAGAGGTGCTGCCGGTGGTCGAACGTCAGCGGCTCTGGGTGACCGACATCGAAATCCTGCGTCTCCACTATGCCGATACGCTCAGGGCCTGGCGCGAGCGCGTCGCCGCCAACCGGGAGCAAATCGTCGGCCTCTATGACGAGCGCTTTCTTCGTATGTGGGAGTTTTATCTAGCCGGTTCCGAGCTGGCATTTCGCCATGCAGGGCACATGGTGTTTCAGATCCAGCTGGCGAAAGACCAGGACGCGGTGCCGCTGACTCGGGACTATATTACCGATTGGGAACGAGCCGGCTCCAGCGGCATGGCCGCGGCGGAGTAAGCAGCAAGCGGTAGCGGCCCCTGCTAATCATCGATCATCCCGAAATAACCCCGGTAGAAATCGCTGATCGCCTGCTCCATATCCGACAACGGACCGGGCCGGTAGTGATGAGAATTCACCCCCTCCTGATTATGACGGATGATCCGCTCGTCATCCTCGGTGGTGACGTGCCAGAGCCAGGTCAGCGGAGCGAGGTGATAGTCCCTGCCTTCCACGGCGTCGCCGCGAACCATCCAGATCGTCTGGATGTCCGTGGATTGAAGGTCTCGCGGGAGAAAACGATAGGCGACGAGGTGGTCACTATAGATGAGGAAATTGTTCAGGGGTCCGATCATCAGGTCCGTCGCGCCCCCATCAAAGCCAGAGAGCTTGCCTAGCGGCGGTGCCAGCGGTTCCCCGTCTTTGCTTCCCGTCTCATAGCCGGCATAGAGAGGATAGCGACGGTAAAAAATATCGCAGCCTGCGGCGGACACAGCCGTTCCGGTTTCGTTGAACTCATCGGTCGGCAGGCCGATCTTCCGGGATCGCTCCTCCAGACCGCCAAGCAGCTCCGGCGTCATGGAGAGGGGATCCTTCAGGCTGTGAGACTGTGAATAGGCCTGGTGGGCCGGCGCACAGTGGTAGCATTCCAGGTAGTTTTCCAGCGCCAGCTTCCAATTGGCCGGAACGGGATAAGTAGCCTCATGGGCGACTTTGAGGTTGCCCAGATCGAAAGGTGCTGTCATTGGCGCCAGTCGATCCAGGGCCGGCTGAAGCGGTGGTGGATTGTCGGCGAGGCAGACAAACAACATGCCCTGAAAGTTGATGAGGTGAACAGCGCCCAGACCATGCGCTGCCGGCTCGAAACCTTCAGGCATGAGGCGCCCGCCGCGCAGAGCGCCATCCAGACCGTAAGTCCAGGCGTGATAGGGGCAGGTAAACGAACGCGCCTTGCCGGAACGCTCGAGACAGACCCGCGAGCCGCGATGCCGGCAGACATTCAAATGAGCTCGAACGTCACCTGCCCCGTCCCGAACCACGATGACGGACTCGGTGCCGAAGTCGAACAGGAAGTAGTTCCCGATTTCCGGGATCTGGCTTTCATGACCGGCCCAAAGCCAGTTCCTGCCCCACACCTTTCGCAGGTCATTTTCATAGTGATGCCGTGACGCATAGAAGGGTCGCTCGAGCGAGCAGGAAAGATCACCGCTTTCGATACGGCGCCGAATAATCGTCGCGTCTTCTGCTTCCATGGCGGTCTACCCGATATCCGAAAGTGACGGCAATTCGCGCCGGAACATATCCGCGTCGACGGCGGCCAGGTCCGCCTCAAAACTGCGCGCAGCGAGATGGCCAGAAAAAACCGCGTCCGCAATCAGTCCCGGTGCCTGGGCATCGCCTATGACGGTGGCGCCGAGCTTGACCACCTCGGACGATTCCTCCCCCAAGACCCGCATCAATGCCGCATGGAGATCGTTCGCCGGCTCCCGCTCGGTCACGAGAACGAGGGTGCCGCAGGCGATCGCCGATGTTTTGCCTGTGAAGACGCAGGCGGTTTCGAGAGAGCCCGATGCTGCAGCGCATGCAGTCCTGTTGGCCAGGATCGTGACCTCCTGCTCGAGCAGGCGCTTTTGCACACGCTCCTGCTCCAGCGTGTAGGACGTCCAGGGCGAGACCAGGCTGGCAGGCGTCACGATGGTGACCTCATGCCCGGCAGCGCTCAATTGATCGGCAAGGACGCCGCCCATATAACCCTGATCATCGTCATAAATGACGACGGGCCCTGCCTGGATCCCGGTGCCCGACATCACGTCATCAGGCGTCAGGACGGTCACACCATCAAGACCCGGCAGCGCACGCCGCCGGCTGCGCCCGATGCCGTCCTTTCGCCAGGACGCACCAGTGGCGATGAACACGCTGGCCTTGCCAAGTTCCAGAATTTGAGCGGCCGACAGCCTACTGCCAGTATAGATGTCGACATTGCCCATCTGCTGCAACGCGTAGACACGATGGTCGCGGACGCGCCGCCAAGCGGAAAGCCCTCGAAGGCCGGATTCACCGAGCACACGACCGCCAAGCTCCCCGGACGCCTCGCTCAAGGTCACCTCATAGCCCCGACGTCCAAGTTGCATCGCACATTCCAAGCCGGCAGGACCGCCCCCCACAACCAGCAGCTCCGCGTCGCCCTTTTTTTGGTGGATCGTTTCAGGGTGCCAGCCGCGGCGCCACTCTTCGCCCATGGTCGGATTCTGGGTGCAGCGAATAGGCACGCCGAGATTGTCGGAGGAAACGCAGATATTGCAGCCAATGCACTCCCGTATCTCTTCGATGCGGCCCGCTTCGATTTTCTTCGGCAGGAACGGATCGGAGATCGAAGGTCTTGCCGCACCGATGAAATCCACGATTTTTCGCTTGACCAAAGAGGCCATCAAGTCAGGTGAGGTTAGCTTGCCCACCGACACAACCGGCTTGCTGGTGACCTGCTTGACGAAATCGATATAGGCCGTCTGAAACCCGTCCTCGCCCCCGAAGCGGGTGGTCAGCGAATCGTTAGCCCAATCGGAAACATTGACGTCCCAAAGGTCGGGCAGCTCGGAAAGCAGCTCGACGACCGCACGGCCTTCCTCCTCGGCCTGCATGCCATCGGCGCCCTTCAGCTCGTCGACGGCGAAGCGAAAGACGACCGCGCATGTATCACCGACCTCCTCGTGGGTCTCCTCAAGCAATTCGCGGGTCAACCGAGCCCGGTTTTCCAGGCTGCCGCCATATTCGTCGGTCCTGACATTGAACTCCGGCAGCAGGAATTGCTGGGCGATGGTCATGCCGTGACCCGCATAGACATAGACGATGTCGAAGCCTGCGTCCTTGGCCCGCCTGGCTGCCCGGCGATGCCACTGTCTGAGCGCACGGATATCCGCTTTATCCATCGCGCGTGCCTGCTTGGGATAGCCCGAACTCAAGGACATATCGGCGACCGCCAAAGCCGGGGCACGCGAATAGAGATTGGAGGCATGATAGCCGTTATGCACCAGCTCGATCGCTGCTAGGCTGCCGTGCTCATGAACGGCGTCGGTCATCAGTCGAAGTGCTGGGATGTCTTTCTCATCCCAGATCCGCTGTTCCGGATAGGGAGAAAGATCGGAGCTCGGATGAATCTCCGCCTCTTCGGTGCTGACCACCGCCCAGCCGCCTTCGGCCTTCATCCCCCGCATCGCAGCATGCGCTCTTGGCCGAAGATGTCCCATACCGCAGCAGTGGGGAACTTGATAAAACCGGTTCCGGGCGGTGACAGGCCCGATCTGCACCGGCTCGAACAAGATATCGTAGCGATGATCCCTCGGCATTTTTCCCTACCTGGCTGCCTGATCCGATTTGCCTTCCACTCAAAAAGGCGATGTCGAACTGCGCTCGAACCTCTTGCACGTTTCCACCGGAAAACAGCTACTCATCAATGCTGAGGCCGTTTTGGAAAGCTTCTGCATGCTGGGGCACGGTTGCTGCGAGATAGCGTGCCGTGATGCCGAGCGCTGTTTTGCGATCCATCGCGTTGGTCGAGAGATAAAGCCTCAGCCATAATCCATCAGTTAGCGCATCGACAGCCGTTGCCATCGGCGAGGCCTCTGAAACCGGACCGCCGGTCTCCGCCAAAAGTGCGGAGCAAATGCCCTGCATCGCGTGAAAACGGGTGAGGTCGTAGGCCTCGGCAATGCCTGCGTAGCTGGGGCGGGCATTGGCCTCTCCCCAAAATGCATGCCAGGCGACCAGCGATTCAGGGTTGCAGATCTCCTCATCGAAATCGGCGCGAACAAGGGCAATCAAGCGGTCGACTGGCCGAGGTGCCGCGTCTTTCAGCGCCTGCTGCCAATGAGTTTGATAGACCTCATACTGGTGCCGCAGGACCTCGCTCAGCAGTGTCTGCTTGTTTTTGAAATAGAACACGGCAACGCCTTGCGACAAGCCAGCCTCGGCAGCAACGGTCGCCAGCGTGGTGTTACTCAACCCGTTGCGGACCACCGAGCGAAGGGTCGCATCGATGATCTGCCGGCGGCGCATGGCCGCATTTTCGGTACGCTCCTTGCGAGGAATAGTCATTGCTTGCTCCGCTGCCGCCATGGTGCTCCCTTCTTATCCGCTCATCGACGGGCAAATTCTCAGCTTTCACCATCATAGCCGAAATTTGTTTGAGCGCTCAAAGAATCTTTACTGCTCATTGTCGCATGATTAAATTGAACAGATTGTGATCGCTGCCACCATCCCCGGCCGGAACGGCGTGGTGTCCATCAAACCCGGAGCGAACCATGCGCGACAAGCCTGACGAGAAGCTGCCGACGCGTGGAAACGGAACGCCCCCTGCGCTGATCCGGACATGGGACAATGCCCACTTTGTCCATCCCTGGGAAGCCATGGACGAAACGCCGCCTGACCGGCTGATCGCCACCGAAGCCCAGGGGATCTACCTCTATGACCCCGAAGGACGGCGCTATATCGATGGGCCGGGAGGCATGTGGTGCATCCAGCTTGGCTACGGCCGAACCGAGATCGGCGAGGCAATGGCCGAGCAGGCGGCAAAGCTCACCTACCACAGCCCTTGGACCTTCACCTCAGAGCCGTCCGCAAGGCTGGCGAGGCGGCTGTCCGAGCTGGCGCCGGACGATCTGAATTCGGTTTTCTTCACGACCGGAGGCTCGACCGCTGTCGACAGCGCGCTGCGCTTTGCGCATTTCTACAACAATCTCCGAGGCCAGCCGGAAAAGAAGCTGATCATTGCGCGGGAAAAAGGCTATCACGGCTCGACTTATCTCGCGGCCAGCGTGTCTGGCAAAGAGCGGGACAAAAGCTTTCTCGATACCGAGAACCGCCTTGTGCGCATCCTCCCCAACGTTAATCCCTATATCCGCCCCAAAGGCATGAGCATCGAGGACTGGTGTGATGCCAAAGTGGCCGATCTCGAGCGGGAGATCCTGGAAGCCGGGCCCGGAAACGTTGCGGCGTTCATTGCGGAACCGGTACTGGCCTCAGGCGGTGTGATCCTGCCGCCACCCGGATATCACCAGCGCACCCGCGAGATCTGCCGCCGATATGACGTGCTTTACATCTCGGACGAAGTGGTGACCGGCTTCGGCCGGCTCGGCCATTGGTTCGCCTCCAAGGACGTGTTCGACATCACACCCGACATCATCACCTGTGCCAAAGGCCTGACTTCCGGTTACGCCCCACTCGGCGCGATGATCGTCTCGGACCGGCTGCTGAGCGAGATCAGGTCGGAGGCCGGCGACAATATCCTCTTTTCCAACGGATACACCTATTCCGGCCATCCGGTTTCCTCTGTCGCAGCGCTGAAGACAATCGAACTTTTCGAGCAGGACGGCGTGCTTGAGCATGTTCGCGCTGTCACGCCCCGCTTCCAGGCGCGGCTTGCCGGCATGACGAGGTTCGAGATCGTCGGCGATGCGCGCGGGATCGGCCTGATCGGCTGTATCGAAGGCAAAGCGGCTCCGGACATGGCCGAAGAAAACCGTCTTGCCATCGACAAGGAATTCGGACTGCGGGTCGATGCGGCTTGCGAGGAGATGGGCCTCATTGTCAGGCCGCTGATCAATATGTGCGTCTTCTCCCCGCCGCTGATCATCACCGAACGGCAGATCGACGATATGTTCGACATCCTCGAACATGCCGTCGCCAAGGTGCAAAGAGAGATGCTCTAGTGGTATGATCATCTCCATGACATCCGAGAAAAAATCACTCGAAATCAAAGGACTAACTCGTTTCCAACAACAATTTTCAACTACCTTGAACTTAATAATTTGATTGAGCGCTCAAATAAACTTGAGTCTGCTCAGTGCAATCGATACTGTTTCGATCAGGGAGCCAATGGCTGGAAACTGAACCTAGCCGGGGCTTAGGGAGACTATTCGCCGGTAACCTCCGGCGGATGCGCAAAGGAGGCAAACAGGCATGAAAATCACACCCGCTCTCAGCAGCGTTGTCGCGCTCACCGCGTTGGGCATTGCGGGGCCAGCGGTTTCCGCTGACCCGGAATTGGTCATCTTCGACTGGGCCGGCTACGAGGATCCTTCCTTTTTTCCGGCCTACACCGAAAAGCATGGCGACGATCCGACCTTCGCTTATTTTGGCGATGAGGAAGAAGCTTTTCAGAAGCTGAGAACCGGTTTCGAGGCTGATCTCGCCCATCCCTGCTCCCAATCGGTGGTCAAGTGGCGGGAAGCCGGGCTGATTGAGCCGCTGGATACTTCACGGATCAAGAATTGGGACGGCATGATGGCCGGCTTTCGCGACATGCCCGGATTCGTCCATGAGGGAAAACAGTATGTCATGCCGATCGACTGGGGCGGCACCTTTTTGACCTATCGTACCGACATGGTCGACGAGGCGGACACCAAGTCACTGCAGTCCTTTGCCGATCCCAAGTTTGAAGGACGCATTTCCATCGGTGACAATGTCGATGATGCCTATGCGCTGGGTTTCCTTTCGATCGGCGTGACCGACTGGACGACGGCGACCGACGAGCAGTTCGAAGCGGCATCGGCCTTTTTGCGCAAGGTCCACCCGAATGTGCGCGCCTATTGGCAGGACGGCGCCTCGCTTGCCCAGTTGATGGCAAGCGGCGAGGTCATCTTGGCCTGGGCCTGGAACGAGACAACGACCACCATGCAGGCGGACAATCAGCCGGTGGCTCTGACCCGCGACACCGAGGAGGGCTATTCGACCTGGGTCTGCGGCTATGTCAATCTCGCCAATGGCGGTGGTTCCGAGGACAAGCTCTATGATTTCCTCAGTGCTTGGAACGAAGACCGCGTTGCGGACTATCTCGTGACGGCTTGGGGCTACGGCCACGCCAATGGCGATGCCATGAGCAAGATCGACAAGGCGACGCTTGCCAGCATGAGCTTCGACAATCTCGAGGCCTATGTCGACAAGACCCTTTGGCAGGCACCGGTTCCGACCGATCTTCGCGAAAAAATGATTGCCGAGTTCGAGCGGATCAAGGCTGGTTTTTGAGGTCGTCAAGGCACGGATGCTGTCAGGAGGGGTTGGACGAGGTCTTCTGAAGACGGCCGCCCTTCCCTGATCTCCCGCCGGTTAATCTCGCCATGTCTGACTCAAGGCGCCGTCGGCTGGCTGGAATAGAATAGCCCGCATCCGTGACGGGTGGTTCGGCAGGATCAGGCAAGGCTCTATCAGCTTAGCAAGACAATCGATTCGGAGCTCCAGCCGACACGGGCCGGCATGCCTTCGGTGAGAATCTCACGTCCTGCGGTGTTGCGCATCGAGATCGTGGCAGGCATCGCCACACCGGGAAGACGGACCTGATAATAGGTCATGTCGCCGTAATATCGGGCTTCGACGATCTCACCCTGGATCTCCCGTTGAGCATGTGCATTGTCATCGAGCAGGAGCGTCAGCATTTCGGGGCGGATGCCGACATCGACAGCGGTTCCCTTTATGCCGCCGGGTGCCTGAGAACGTTCGATCTCGACTTTGCCGAGAGCGGCGATGTCCAGCGTCACCCGGTCAGCGGTTTCGTCGATCAGCGACGCGTCGAGGAAATTCATCACGCCGATGAAGGATGCGACCTCGCGGGAGACTGGACGGCGATATAATGTCCCGGGACTCGCAAGCTGGGCAATTTCGCCCCTGAACATCACGGCGATGCGATCAGACATGGTGAGCGCTTCCTCCTGGTCGTGGGTGACCAGAATGAACGTGATCCCGACAGCGCGCTGCAGGTGACGCAATTCGATCTGCATCTGCTCGCGCAACTGCTTGTCCAGGGCTGATAGCGGTTCGTCCAGAAGAAGAACCTTCGGGCGCATGACCAGCGCACGCGCCAGGGCCACCCGCTGACGCTGGCCGCCTGACATTGCATGCGAGGCGCGTTGCTCGTAGCCAGCAAGATCGACCATCTCCAGGGCCTCGGCGACACGCTTTGCAAGCTCTGCTTTGTCGAGCCGCTGTCTCTTCAAGCCGTAGGCAACATTCTCGGCGACGTTCAGATGAGGAAAAATGGCATAGGACTGGAACACCATATTGGTTGGTCGATGATTGGCAGGCACACCCGTCATTGGCTTCCCGTCGATGCTGATCGTGCCCCTGGTCGGCTCATCGAAACCGGCAATCATGCGCAGTAAGGTGGTCTTGCCGCATCCCGAAGGGCCGAGCAGCGAGAAGAACTCGCCTGCGCGAATATCGGCGCTTACGCCGGCAAGGGCCGCGATCGTGCCGAACTGCTTTTCGACGCCGTCGAGATTGATCATCGGCTGTTCACTTTGGATCGATGTCAAAAATAACCTCCGGCAGCCATGTCACCACTGCCCGCATGCCGGCTTGCGCGGCGGCGGAAATACTCCGCTGCGAACAGGAGGACCAGTGAGAGAACCAGGAGCAGAAAGCCAAGCGCGACGACGCCCGGCAGCTTGGCGGTGAACCGAAGCTGACTCCAAATGTAGACCGGCAGGGTCGGTTCGGTGCCGGTTAGAAAAAACGCGACGATAAATTCGTCGAGCGAGATGGTGAAGGAAATGAGCAGGCTGGAAATGACGCCAGGCGCCACCAGGGGCAGGGTCACACGTCGGAACGTGCCGAACCTGGTCTCACCAAGGTCCAGGGAGGCTTCCTCAAGGCTCCGGTCCAAATTATGGAACGTCGAGGTCAGGATTGCGATCGAGAATGGCGTGCAGATAAGAACATGACCGAGAATAACGCTCCAGAGCGAAAGCGAGAGTCCGAGCTGGACCAGAACCATCAGGAACGAGATGGCGATGATGATTTCCGGCAGCACAAGCGGCACCATGATGAACCCCATGATCCCCTTTTTGGCGGGAAAATCGTACCGCGTGGAGGCGCGAGCGGCACAGGTTCCGAGCATGGTTGCGATCACCGCCGAGACAACGCCGACAAACAGGCTGTTGGCCACCGCCTGGTGCAGCACCGTGGTTTCGAAGAGCTGAACGAACCATTTGAAGGTGAAGCCACTTAACGGAAAAGCAATGATCGAGCTGTCATTGAAGGCGAAGAGCGGCAGCAGAAGGACGGGCGCATAGAGGAATGTCAGATAGACACAAGCATAGGTTTTCAACCAGGTTCCTCGTCGACGCACGCTCATGCCACCCTGCCGCCCATGAAGCGCCTGTTGATCCAAAGGAATAGAAGAGCGACGGCAGCGACGATCACCATTGCCGACAGCGCAAGGGCAGCGCCCAGCGGCGCGTTGTTTGCCTTACCCACCTGGATCTGGATCATGTTCGCGATCATCAGCCCGTCGGTGCCGCCAACCAGCCGCGGGGTGACATAGTCTCCAACCGTGGGAATGAATACGATCAGCGCAGCCGCGATCACGCCGGGCATGGCTAGCGGCAAGGTGATGCGGCAAAAGCGGCGCAAAGGTCCGTCGCCGAGATCCTCCGCCGCTTCCAGGAGACTGCGGTCGATCTTTTCCAGCGCCACGAAAATCGGCAGGATCGCGAATGGCGCCCAGGCATGAGCCAGCGTGATGACCACGGCGTTGGCATTGTAAAGAATGAAGGTCAGCGGCTCCTCGATCAGCCCTGCCCCCATCAACCCGCTGTTCAGAACGCCGTTATAGCCGAGGATCACCTTCCAGACGAACACGCGGAGCAGATAGCTGGTCCAAAAGGGGATGGTGATGAGAAATATCCACAAAGCCTTTCGCCGATGCACATGGAACGATACGAAATAGGCGATGGGAAAAGCTAGTATCACGGTGGCTGCCGTCACCGCGCCGGATATCGCGAGGGAGCGCAGCATGAGGAGGCGGTAAAGCGGGTCGGTCCATGCTTCCTGGTAGTTCTTCAGGGTGAGGGTGCGATCGAAGTCGAGATAGTCCTGGGTCCAAAAGCTGATCACCGTCATGATCAGCAAGGGCGCGGCAAGCAGCAACATGGCGTAGAGGAAGGTCGGGCTGACCAGGATCAGACCGCTTGCAGAGTCGCTCCGAAACCAAGCCCGCCGGTGCTGCCCGCCAAGAGCAACTTTCGATGAGGACCTGTCATCGTCCGTCAGGCTTAGGCCGCCGGCCATCGCCTGTACCGCCTACTCTTGTCCACACACCCCAAGATCATACGATCACTCCATACCCATTTGCCGCCTGTTTCAAGAGGATGGCATTCTGCTCGCTGAGCCTTCCTGATGCCGGCTCGTTTTCCAGAGTGATCACAGGCAGAATATCGCGCAAATGATCATGATAGCTGCGCACGCCATATTCCAGATCGCTGAGAATGATCCCGTCGAACCCGCTCGACTTGGCCGCCTCGCAGGACCAGATGGTCAACTGCTGATCCTCGACGATCGCATCGGCATCGATCCGGTGACTTAGATAGCGCGCGAGGCGAAGGGCGCGGGTTTCATCAGGCCGACGATAGCTGGCACCGCGCAGCGTCGTCGATCCGACTCCATCCGGCATTTCCTGGTAGAAAATCACCGAGTCGGGGTAGAGACCGATCACCGAGTTTGGAAAAATACCAATATAGACCCAGGCACGACGATGACTCTCGGGAAGCCAGGTCGCCTCGGGCAAAACCGATTTATAGCCGCGCACGCTCCAAAGCCTGCCCGGCCCCGGATTGAAGCGCCCGACCGACCGCGCAGCGCCGTTGACGTAAGGCTCGTCTAGGTAGTCGTGACCATAGAGATCATGAAGCCCAGGATGCGCCATCGGCACATGGTAGCCCTCATTGTCGACATCGCGGACAGACTTCCAGTTCACCGGCGTTTCGTCGGTCCAGATCCCGCTGTCCGCGGGCAGCAGCCGATCGGTTTGATAGGGCGCCACCTCGTCATCGAAGCGGGCGAGGATCTCGGAGATCGGCGGCTGGCTGCTGGGTTTGAAGCGCACGAAAACGAACCCCTGCCAAACCTCCAGTTCAATAGCCTTCAAGCCCCATTCGACAGGATCAAGGGGGGGAAGAGATGCCGGTTCGGCAGGGCCGCGAAGCGTGCCGTCAAGATTATAGGCCCAGCCGTGATAAGGGCAGACCAGGGCTGATCGGCAATGTCCGCGCTTGTCGGCTGCAACCCTGGAGCCACGATGGCGGCAAAGATTGTGGAAGGCCCGTAAGACCTGGTCTTGGCCACGTATGATGAGCGCCCGTTCATCGGCAACATCGAAGGTGACGTAGTCGCCCGCCTTCGGCAGGTCGCTGACATGGCAGACAAGCTGCCAGCGCTTCCTGAAGAGTTCCTCCTTCTCGAGGTCCAAAAGTTCCTGGTTAAAATAAGCCCAGCCAGGCAAGCCTCGCCGATCCCAGTCCGAAGGCGGCGGGCCGCGTTCATGCTCCTGCCCCATAGCTCCCCCTTAATTTATTTGAGCGCTCAGATAAACTTTGACCATCTTCGCTAAGCGCGCAAGAGAAATCCGGATTGTTCAGTCCCTGCACAGCGACGCAATAAGATATGGGCAAGGTAAGAACAATCGTTATAGATGAACATCCTCCAGGACCCGCGACACAGTCATCGGGTCGGCCCTGACCCGAAAGGAGTGTCCGCCCTTGGACATCACTACAATATCCAACTTTTTTCAGATCGTTGTTGCCGACATCGTGCTTTCCGCCGACAACGCCCTGATCATCGGCATGGCCGCGTCAGGCCTGTCACCGGAATTGAGACGAAAGGCGATCCTGTTCGGCATGGCCGCCGCTGCTGGTCTCAGGATCATCTTTGCGATCTTTGCGACTTATCTGCTTGCGGTGCCGGGGCTGCTGTTCGTCGGCGGGCTTTTGCTCGTCTGGGTCTGCTGGCGGCTGTTCGTCGAGATCAGGGAACAGGTGCCGGGGCGGGCAACGGAAGCCCAGACCGCAGCGGACGAAGGTGGTTATCGAGGCCCGCCGCGACGCACTGTCGGCCAGGCCCTTCTCTCGATCACGATTGCCGACGTGTCCATGTCGATCGACAACGTGCTCGCCGTCGCAGCAATCGCACGCGACAACACGGCACTGCTCGTCTTCGGACTGGCACTGGCAATCGCGCTGATGGGCTTTTGTGCAACCATTATTGTGAGGCTCCTGACCAGATTTCCGATGATCTCGTGGCTTGGCCTGCTGGTGCTGGTCTATGTGGCCGGGCGCATGCTGTTCGACGGCTGGCCCGATGTTGCAGCGCTCGCTCTAGGGAGTTGAAGAGGATTCCCCCTGGACGGGCGACGGTACCTCGCGCATCGTTTGATCAGCATTGGGGGAGCAAATCATGCGGGAAATCGTAATCGGCGCGGCTCAGATGGGGCCGATCCAGAAGGCGGACGGACGGGAAGCCGTCGTGGCGCGCATGATCGAACTGCTGAACCAAGCCAAAGCGGCGGACGCCGATCTGGTCGTCTATCCGGAGCTTTGCCTAACCACCTTTTTTCCGCGCTGGTTCATGGAAGATCAGGCAGATGTCGATGCGTGGTTCGAGCGCAAGATACCGAATGCCGACACGCGCCCTTTGTTCGAGCAGGCTCGGACGCACGGGGTAGCTCTTTCTTTCGGCTATGCCGAGCTGACCCCCGAAGGTCGGCATTTCAACACGCAGATCCTGACCGATCGCAACGGCAATATCATTGGTAAATACCGAAAGGTGCACCTGCCCGGACACAGCGAGTTCGATACCGGAAGAGCCTTTCAGCATCTGGAGAAGCGCTATTTCGAGCCGGGGGATCTCGGCTTTCCGGTCTGGCGCAATCTGGATGCCTGGATGGGCATGCTGATCTGCAACGATCGCCGCTGGCCCGAGGCCTATCGGGAGATGGGGCTGCAGGGAGTCGAACTGGTCCTGCTCGGGTACAACACGCCGTCGGTGAACTCACAGCTTTCCGATGAGGGGCAGGAAACCCGCCTGTTTCATTCCGAGCTATCGATGCAGGCCGGCGCCTATCAGAACGCGACCTGGGTGGTCGGCGTTGCAAAGGCAGGCGACGAGGACGGCCATCCGCTGATCGGCGGCAGCGTGATCATCGATCCCAACGGCAAGGTGGTGGCCCGCGCGGAAACGGAAGGCGATGAACTCCTGGTCCATGCATGCGATATGGACGCCTGCGCCTTCGGCAAGGCGACGATCTTCGACTTCAAACGCCATCGGCGGATCGAACATTACCGGCGCATAGGCACCCAGACAGGCGTTATCTATCCGGATGGGAAAGCGGGATGAGCGGCCAAACATTCGATCTCGTTATTCAGGGTGGAACCGTAGCAACAGCGACGGATGTGTTTTCCGCCGATATCGGCATTCGCGACGGACGGATCGTGACGCTGGCCGAGCATCTGGACGGCGGCGCCGACGTGATCGATGCAGCGGGCAAATTGGTGCTGCCGGGGGGGATCGAGGCGCATTGTCATATCGCCCAGGAATCCAGCATGGGACTGATGTCGGCGGACGACTATCGCACCGGATCGATTTCGGCTGCCTTCGGCGGCAATAGCTGTTTCGTCCCCTTCGCCGCCCAGCAGAAGGGTCAATCGATCCTGGATACGCTTGCAACCTATGACGAGCGCGCTCAGGGGCACTCGGTGATTGATTATTCCTATCACCTGATCGTCAGCGATCCGACCGAGCAAGCGCTCACCCGGGATCTGCCGGCAGCGTTCGCGCGCGGGGTGACCTCGTTCAAGGTCTTCATGACCTATGACCTGATCAAGATCGATGACGCCCAATTTCTCGATATCCTCTCGGTCGCAAAGCGTCATGGTGCGCTCACCATGGTTCATGCCGAGAACAATGAGATGATCAAATGGATCTCGGAACGTCTGTTGGACGCCGGGCATCATGAACCACGCTACCATGCCGTCAGCCATCCAGCACTTGCCGAGGAGGAGGCGATCAACCGCGCGATCACGCTTGCCCGCTTCGTCGACGCGCCTCTGCTGATCGTCCATGTCTCGACTCCGGGCGGGGCAGCACTGGTGCAGAACGCGCGTCAGTCCGGCGCCAAGATCTTCGGCGAGACTTGTCCGCAATATCTCTTCCTGACACGGAACGATCTCGATAGGCCGGGGAAAGAAGGTGCAAAGTTCATCTGCTCTCCGCCACTCAGGGATCGAGCAACCCAGGACGCGCTCTGGCAGCATGTTCAGTCCGGCACCTTCTCGCTGGTCTCATCGGATCACGCGCCCTACCGGTTCGATGAAACCGGTAAATTTCACGCTGGCGCCGATGCCGATTTCAGGAAAATCGCCAATGGCATGCCGGGGATCGAGATGCGCCTGCCGCTGTTGTTTTCCGAAGGCGTGCAAAAAGGCCGGATCACCCTCAACCAGTTCGTGGCCCTCTCGGCAACCAACGCTGCCAGGATCTACGGCATGCATCCGAAAAAGGGCACGATCGCCATCGGGTCCGACGCGGACATCGCGATTTGGGATCCGAACGAGGTGCGCATGGCCGGCGTCATGCATGACAATATGGACTACAATCCCTTCGAGGGGCTGGAGATCAAGGGATGGCCGGTGACCGTGCTCAATCGCGGCCGCCGTATCGTTGATGACGGCTCGCTGCGCGCGAGCCCGGGCGATGGCCGGTTCATCGCGCGACAACCGATCGATTTAACCGGCATGTCCGGTCATGTGGTGGACGAGCTGAACCCGGAAAAGAATTTCGGCGCCGATATCGCACCATGAGACGAAGAGCCATGCGCGGGCAGCTCAAGCGTTTTTCGACCATATGACGTCATCACCAGCCCGCTCCCTCTCCCAGCACCCGCAGGATCCCGACCATATCAGGGGAATTCAGGTGTTAAATATTAGCGTCTGCAGTCCCTGATTTGATCGTCCGCCCCTCGATCAGATCGCTCATCATCCCTTCCATCGCCTCTTGCGAATAATTGGCTTGAAAACGCTGGAACGCGGCTTTCCGAACAGGATCGAAATGGGCGTTGTCGGTCTCGATTTCTTTGATCGTCTTCTCCAGCGCATCGCTCATATCGCTGATGAGAAGGCCATCGACGCCGTCTTCGATATAGTCCTCAACGATCCCGAAGTCATTGGCGATGACGACCTTGGCATTGCGCATACTGCGGACCAGAACACTGTGGCCGGCTGCCCCTTTGTCGTGCTTGAGAGGGATGATCACCGCTTTGCTCGCTCTCAGCAATAACTCGAATTCGGGAAATGTGATGTCACGGAACACCGTGATGTTGTCCGGCAGTTCCTTGTCGACGACATCCGTATTAGTGTTGGAACAGACGATGATCAGCCGTTCTCCAAGCTTTCGGAAGGTTTCGATGACCGGCTTGTAGTCACGATTGGTGAAGCCGCCGGTAAAATAAAAAGGCGTTTCCAGATCCAGATCAGGATCCGGCGAGAAGACATCCGGCACATCGATCGGTTGCGGCCAGTCGCCATGGGGAATGAACAGCAGCTTATCCCGGTCGATGCCGAGGCGCCTGGCATAGTCCTCGACCTCCTGCTCGGTGAATACCACGAACCAGGCGGTCTTGGTGTCGAGCTTGGCAATCAGCTTATAGAGATGCGCCCAGAACGGCGCGTGCACGGAAAAACCGAACCAGAGCAGCCTATCATAGTCGATCAGCCCCAGCCGCTTGAGAAACATGAACGCTGGGGCCGAATGCCAAAGGGCCAGGATATAATTGTAGCGCTTGATGGTTTTCAGGCGCTTCAACAGAAAAGCGAGATCGAGAAAAGCTTGGCGGATGAAGAAGAGCTTCGTTCGGCGGCTCTCGGGAGGACTAGCGGTACGGTAGATTAGCTCGAAGTCATGAGTTTCGGACAGGAACCGTGCCATGTCGCGTTTTTGGTACTGGAACTCGCGGTAAAAGAGTTTTTGAGACATGCCGAATTGCAACCTGAGGTGGTTCGTTTCCAATGGAGCCCCCATCTTCAGGCGCTCTCTTGTTTGGTCTTGAATGAGGCAAAGGGTATACAACTGGGCCGCCCTGATCACAAGAACCGGCTGAAAGGGGTTGACGAAGCGGCTGTCTCTTTGTCTCTATCGGCATCTTCTTGATAGGGTCAGCCAAGCCAAGCGAGGTATGGACGGTCCTTTTTCCGACCCGTTTTTTAAATCCGCCTGGCTATGAGCGATCTACCCGGATCGCCACGAAACGAATGATAAGACAACGTGGAGGAGAGAACGGCATTGACGGCCTCTCGACGCTTTCCTGATTTCTACATCCTGGGCGCACCCAAGGCAGGTACGTCGTCGCTTGCTCAATATCTCGATGAGCGCGACGATGTCTTCGTGTCCAAGCCGAAGGAGCCGCGGTTCTTTGCCGAAGATTTCCGCGATCGCCCGATCACCGATGATCAGCGCTATCTCGATCTCTTCGACGATGCCCCGGAGGGAGCGATCCTCGGCGAAGCAACGACCGACTACCTCGCCTCCGAGGTCGCTGTCGACCGCATTCTCGGCGTGCGGCAGGACGCCAAGTTCATCGCGATGCTGCGCAATCCTGTCGAGATCGTATTTGCGATGCATGCGCAGGAGCGGAAAAATGGCTATGAGACCATCCAGGATCCGGAAAAAGCCTGGGCGGCAATAGCGCCTCGAAAATCGGGCCGCGATCTCCCGGCACTCTGCAACGAACCCAAGCGGCTTTTCTATGATGACCGCTGTCGTCTCGGCGAACAGGTCGAGAGGATTCAAGGCAAGGTGGCGCCCGAACAACTAAAGATCATCTATATGGATGATTTTTCGCAGAATACGGCGAAGGTCTATCGCGAGACCCTGGGCTTTCTAGGCCTCGATGACGATCAGCGCCTTGATTTTCCTATTCACAATCGCCGACACCATATTAGGCATCCGAGGATGATCCAGCTCTGGAAGTTTGGTAGGACCGTAAAGGACAGGCTTGGCCTCCAGACGAACTTCGGCCTGCTGAACAAAATTCAAGAAGCCGGCCTGTCGAGCGAGCCTGGTCCCGAGAATGGCGATAAGGAGAGGTTGAGCCTGACACTTCGAGACTATTTCGCCGAGGACATCCGTTTGCTTGCCAAGCTGACGGGTCGGGATTTATCCGCTTGGCTTGGTGCAGGTTGACAACTTGGCAAGACCGCAGCCCGTGACACCGCTGATAAGCATCGTCATTCCCGTTTTCAACCGTTTCGGCATGGCATCGAAGCCGGCCTCGACGCATTCGCGCCCGGACGCCGGACGCTGACATGCCGCACACGGAAAAAAACGAATATTACTCCGTCAAGCGGCTGCGCTGGAACACGCTGGTATTCACAGGCGGCAAAGGCATCAATGCGGTGCTCAGCCTGTCGATTTTCTACCTGATCGCCGCCAATCTCACCAAATCCGATTTTGCCGTTTATGCCTGGCTGATCGCCTTCATCGAACTGTCGACCAACATATCCAGATTCGGCATCAACTGGGCAGTCGACCGCTATGTGCCGGAGTTGAGATCAAGCCTGAACTCGATCACACTTCGCCGCTTCATCATCATCATGACCAGCCTTCGAGCGCTGATCATCATCGCGCTTGCACTGGTCTTCCATGTTGCCGGACAGCAACTCCTCAGCCTTGGCGGCAAGGAAGACTGGCTGCCCGCCCTCGATCTCTACATCTGGGCACTCGTTCCCTTCGCCATGATGGTTTTCCTGCGCGACGTGGTTTTCCAATCCCTTCTGCAGCAGGCCCATAGCCAGGCCAACACATCGGTCCGCCATCTGGTTTTTCTTGCCATCCTCCTCACTCTGATCATCCAGCCCGGTCCGCTGACGTTGACCGGCGTGATCTATGGTGAAATAGCGGCAATCGTCACGGCGGCGAGCGTTGCCTTCATTCAAGCCGGAGCTCTACTCCGTCAACTGCCCTACGAGAAACCGCCGCTCTCGGCCTACTCCTTGCGCTGGCGGACGGTTCTTAGGTTCGCCGCGAACAGCTATGCCAACGAAGTGCTGAGGATGTCCGGCAGCGGCCATGCGGTGATGAGCGCAGCACCACAGCTTTTGGCAACCGCTGCACTTGCCCCCTATGGCTTTTGCCAGACGCTGTTCACGCAACTGAACAGATTCCTACCGGCCCACCTGTTTTCCGGCCTATACCGCCCGAAACTGGTGGCAGAATTTGCCAAGACCGGAAGCTTCGAGAAGCTCAATCGACAATTGATCATGATTTTGAAGATCTCGAACTACATTTTCGCCATGAGCCTTGCGGTGTTTTTCGTATATGGCGGCGAGATCCTCGATCTGCTCTCAAAGGGTAAATATGCCGACGCCCACGGTCTCATGCTGCTCTTTTTGGTACTGATGCTAATCGACAATCACCGACAGGTACTGATGGCGCTTTGCAACACCATCGAGCGGGTCAATATCTTGAGACGCGCCTCCCTGGTGATGCCGTTGGTGGTGCCGCTGGCGTTCATCCTGGTCTTCGCAGGACTAGGTACCTATGGCCTCGCACTCGCGCTCATCCTTCCCGAAATCATCTCTGTCGCCGCTATCGTTTATCAGTTGAGGCATGCCGGTTTCGACCTGAAATTCGATCTCGGTGGCCAGGCCCGGATCGCCAGTGCCATGGTGTTCACCATCCTCATCGGCCTGATCATCCGCTACTATCTTCCCGACCAACTCGCCTGGAACATCGCCGGCATGGCGCTGACCAGCCTCGCCTTCATCGGCATCGCCCGCCTGATCCGGCCAATGACCCAGACCGAACGTGCCTCGATCGACCGCCTTGTCGGCAGAAAAGTCTACGTATTTTAGCTGCGATCCCGACGCTCTATCTCGCCTCATCGACCATGACTTTGGGTCAGTCAACGGCGACAAGACTCAACGCCTGTCCCGGAAATGCGCTAGCCGCTTCTGGCGAGAATGCATGCGTCGCTTTCAAGGAGCGTCGTTGCGCAAGTCGAACGGCGAGGTCGCCTATCGCGGAATGCCTTGGCCGTCGAGACCCTGTCCGGTCCAGCGAATGTCGTCGAAACGTTCGACCAGCGTTGCTTCCTCCAAGCGATAATACATGCCGGACGGGTCATTCTCCAAGAGGTCGAACTTGCCGGCCATCAAGATGGCACCTTCGCTGAATTCCACCGGCTCGGCGGCCTGGACGTCAACCATCAGGGTCGGCCCCGCGGGCAGGCAGAAGGGGCAGCTGGGCGGCCAGGCGGTCAGGAGAAAATGCTCATGTGCAATGCCGCCCTTGAGCGGGTACAGGAAGCCCATGATTTGCACGGATTGGTCGTCAAGCGCCTTGACCTCCTCGGTAAAATTCTTGGTCATCTGCGTCCGAAGCGGCGCGATGACCTCGACTTTGACATCCATGGTCCCGAGCACATCCCAACTTACGGTATCTTCAGGCACCTGATAGAATGTGTTGTGAACCGAGGGGATGTCCTCGGGATCGATGGGATCAGCCTTGTCCGCTGGCGTTTCGGCATTAGACGTCGACGAAGATGCGATCACCAAAAACAGCGCTGCACCAGCGACCAAGCTTCCGTTAAGTTCGCCTAATACCCGATCCATTATCCCGCTCATTGATTTCGGCCTCCCAAATCTTTACCCGCCCTTCACTTCATCTTAGTCGATCAGCGGCCCGATGCCAGCGTCACCGCGATGTCCGTGCGATAGGCCTGGATGGCTGGAAGCAGTGCTGCGATCAAGCCGACGAGGAGTGCCAGTCCAACGACGTAGATCTCCTCGATGATCCAGCTCCGGCCGGACAGTCCGAGGCTATCAACCCCGGAAAAGCTGGCCGCCAGCAGGCTCGCCGCGCCGTGTCCGAGCAAAAGACCTAGCAACGCACCGCCAATCGCCAGAAGCAAGCCCTCGAGCAAAAGCTGAGCGAACAGCGTTCGCGGCGACGCCCCCATGACCCGCATGACGGCCAGGTCGTAGCGCCTCGCTTGCAGCGCATTGGTGAGGCCGACAAACACGCTGAGCCCTGCCGTCGCCATGAGCAGCAGGCTGAAACCGCGGACAGTGTCGACGCCGATCCCGACCATCGAGACCAGCCGGGCCATTTCCAGGGCGGGCGCCGCTGCCTGCAGGCCCGCCGTTTGATTGACTTGGAACGGCAGTTGCACGGCTGCCAGCGGCGATCGATAGCGCAGTAGCAGAGCGGTCACCGCTTGTCGGCTGTCGGCGGATGCCGGCTCGTTACGCCCATCGGTATTGCCATGCTCGGCATGTTCCTTTTCGATCGCCTCGATGCCGTGGGACGTCCAGATGCTATCCACACCGGTCAGCACCAATCGGTCGATGACGCTGGCGGTCGGCGCCAGCAGGCCGACCACCTCATAAGCATGATCACCATGGGCAGGACCGCCCGGCGCCAGCCCGTGATTGCCAAGGAAGTGATCGCCGAGCACAAGCCCCGTTTTCGCGGCGGTCTCGCTGCCAAGCACGGCCTCGAACGGCCCTTGCCAGAACCGACCGCCGGCCAGCGTCGCAGCATAGTGTTCGGCATAGGCGACCTCCGTGCCGACGATGCGAAAGCCACCGAGACTGTCTCCCAAAGCGATCGGAATCACGGACTCGACCAGATCGTGGCCGCGCCAGCGCTCCACCTCCGTGATCGGGATGTTTCCCGTCGGAATGTCCACATGGTAGATGCTGGACAGAATGAGCTGCAGCGGACTGCCTTTGGCACCGATCACCAGATCGAGCCCGGCGGCATCCCGCGTCAAGCGCTCCTCGAACTTGGCACTGAATAGCAGTAACAGCACGATCGTGCCGACGCCGAGGGCAAGAAGCAGGAGGTTCAAGCATGTGCCGAGAAGCCGGGCACGCAGATAGGCGAGGCTGAGGCCAAGAAGGCTCATGCGGCCGCCTCCAACGTGAGCCGATGGTCGAAACACCCGGCAATGCGCTGATCATGTGTGGCGACGATCAGCGTCGCTCCGGATTTCGTCGCCTGCAGCATCAAAAGGTCGATGACGTTACGCGCATTGTCATCGTCCAGAGCGGACGTCGGTTCGTCGGCCAGCAGCAGGATCGGATCGTTGACCAACGCCCGCGCGATCGCCGCTCTTTGGCGTTCGCCATGACTGACCATGTCGGGCTTTCGCATCTTGAGAGGAGACAGCCCGACATGGTCGAGAAGCTGCTCGATACGTTTCGGCTCAGGCGCGCGTCCGGCCAGTGATTGGGCAAGAGAGAGATTGTCCCGAAGGTTAAGTGCCGGTATCAGATGCATATTTTGCAGAACGATCCCCAGATGCCGCCCCCGAAATGCGTCCTGCTCTCGGTTGGTAAGGTCGGAAAGTGCCTGACCGTTGACCTCGATGTCCCCCTCACTCGGCCCGAGCAGGCCGGCAATCAGGTGCAGCAGCGTACTTTTGCCTGAGCCCGATGCACCGAGGATAAGACTGTGCTGGCCGCGGGACACGGACCATGTCGGCAAGCGAAGCACGGTGCGTTCGCCGAAGCGCTGCACCAGATTGTCGATCGTCAGGACAGGTGGGTGATTGTCTATCATGGTGTTCTTTGGCTATGAAAAGAGCGCATGCTTGATCCTACGCCAACGTTACGGCCAATAAGCATGTTGGCGGAAGACCAAGCCGCGATCATCCACTTCCAGTCGCCCACTATCGAGCGGGAAACAGCCTATGATCTTGAGACTTCTGGTCCTGGCAACCCTCCTCCTATCAGGCAGCGCATCCGTCCAGGCCCATCCTCATGCCTGGATTGACCTTCGAAGCAAGGTCCTGCTCGACGATGCCGGCAGGGTGCGGGCGCTGCAGTTCGACTGGATCTTCGATGACTACTACACGGTGGCGATCGCCGACGAGGTGGACATCGGCGAAGAGGTCCCGAAGGAGGCCTGGACGTCGATCGCCAAAAAAAACCTCTCGAACCTCGCCGCGTACGACTATTTCACTTCGGTGAAGGCAGACGGTGCTGCGGTCGAGCTCGGTGAAGTGTCGCGCTACGAGGGGGGTCTTCGTGACGGCCGCATGTGGATGCGCTTCGAGGTACCGATCGCCGAACCCATCGATCCCAGGTCACACGTTGTCAGCTTCGCCGTCTACGATCCGACCTATTACATCGAGATCGTCCATATCGAAGGCGACGTCATCGCTTTCGACGGTGACGGCGGCGATGGATGTATCGGTGACATCCTTGAGCCCAACCCAACGTTTGAGCAGGTGTCGCTGGCGTCATCGCTGGACAAGGACGAATCGTCTGGTGACGGGCTCGGCGAGCTGTTTGCCGAGACAGTCATGCTGCGCTGCTCCTGATGTTCGCCAGCATGAGGAGGAGGCGTCCGACGGCCGTCGCTCTGACCCTCCTCGCCCTTGCCGGGTTGACCGCACTCGTTCTGCTGGTTGACCTGCCCGCCGCCTGGCAGAAGACGGTCATCTTCGCGATCCAGATGCAGCGCGATCTTCACCGGGAACTTGCCGAGGCCATGCGGGCCATCGAGCAGGCCGGACCGGCAGCGCATTGGACGCTGATCAGCCTCGGCTTTCTCTACGGTCTGTTTCACGCCATCGGGCCCGGCCATGGCAAGGTGGTCATCTCGACCTATCTCGCCACCCATGAGAGCCGCCTAGGCCAGGGCCTTCTGCTCTCCTTCCTGTCGTCGCTGATGCAAGGCGTGACAGCGATCGTTGTGGTCGGCGTGACCGCCACGGTTCTCGAAAAGTCACTTCGCAGCTCGCAAGAAACAGGCATTGCTCTCGAGGTCTTGAGCTACGGCCTCGTCAGCATGATCGGCGTGTTTCTTATGTGGCGAAGCGGTCGCCATTTCATGCGTCGCGGCCACTCGTCCCATGACCACGCACCCGGCCACGGCGATTGCCACCATTGCCATGGCCCAAGCGCCGCCACTCTCCAAAAGCCCCTGACAACCCGTGAGATCGTCCTCGTCGTACTGTCCGTCGGCATTCGGCCGTGCAGCGGCGCGATAATCGTGCTGATCCTGGCCTTCGCCACCGGGTTGATCTGGGCTGGAATCGCGGCCGTGGCGGCAATGTCGATCGGTACAGGGCTCGCGGTCGCTGCTCTTGCCACGCTCTCCGTCTACGCAAGAAAGTCAGCGCTAACCTTCGCCGAGCTCCTTTCCATGACCGATCAGAGGCTGGTCTGGCTGCTGCATGCAGCAGCCTTTGTCGGCGGGCTCTTGATTACGGTCTTCGGCGCAACGCTTCTCAAGGAAGCGCTGACGATCAGCAGTCACCCTCTCCTTTGATCGCGGTTCGTCATTGCATGCATTGGTCCGCGGCGGGTTTCCCGAGAGGATCCAAGCGATCGGCCAATAGCGAAGGGAGGGCGCTTCTCGCCGGCAATCGATTTTGCCCCAAAACCTGCTCTTTTCATCGCTGACCGGATAGAACGCATTTGGTTGTCTGAAATTAAAGCGTTTTTGGATCTTACGAGAGCTCCTTCAGCCCGCTCCCTCAGGCTGCGGGCCTGCAAAGGCTGGAACAGGATAATAAACTCTCAACCCTCAAGGTTTTCTTAAGCTTTAAGGGGTAGTCTTCCAAAAAACGCCTGATGCTTCCCTTAAGAAAAGTCGGAAATCGATGACCAAATGGGGCCTGTTTCTGGTGCTTGCAGTCTTGACTGCTGCAATGCCGGCAAAAAGCAACGCTCGGGATTTCCCCGCACTGTTCGAAACCACCGCCTATCGCAACGATTCGCTGGAAGCTCTGCCGCAATGGCGCCGGGTGTTGGCTGAAATTGCGGAGGAAAAGGAGACCTATCAGGCCTGCGCCGAGGGGCGGGGACCTTGCCTGCCCAGAGCTCTTCTCGCTTGGCAGGCGATGATCAGCGCGCAGACGGAACAGGCACCGATGGTGCAGATCCGCGCCGTTAACCGCTTTGTCAATCAATGGCAGCCCCGAACCGACAGCGTGAACCATCAACAGCAGGATTTCTGGTCGTCCCCCCTCACCTTTCTCCGGCATTCCGGCGATTGTGAAGACTACGCCATCATGAAATATGTGAGCCTGCGCCAGATGGGCTTCGATGCCGACCAACTCCGCATCGTCATCGTCCGCGACACGCTGAGAGAGGTCGCGCACGCGGTGCTGGCTGTGCATGTCGACGAAGAAATCTACATCCTGGACAACCTCTTCCAAGCCGTTCTGCCGCAAATGAAGGTACGTCAGTACATGCCTTACTATTCGGTCAACGAGGAAGCACGCTGGGCGCATCTACCGCCTCGGGACTTTGTCGTTTCTTCTTCGCCCTGGACCGTCATGCCCAGCAGTGGAAGCAGGTGAGGCTGAGGTTTTTGGCGATGTGCTCGGAGCTTACCAACGGCAGGCTGGTTCCGTTTGATCGGCAAATGCTCCAGGAATCGCGGCTCTTGCGTCTCGATTTCAAATGCTTCCCATGCCCGGCACGAATCGCTAGGCGGGAATCCGGTCTGCTGCGTAATCGTAGCCGTAATAGCCGGCACGACGCTCGGAGATAACGGCTCTGTTGAGCAGGAGGCTGACCTTCTCAGTCGAGACGCCGAGGAGGTCCAAGGAGGCGTCGAGCTGTGTGCCGGTTGCATCTCCGGCACCGATCACCAGCACGATTTCATCGGCATGGGGCGCAAGAACCGCCGCTTCGGTGGTCGCAAGAAGCGGCGGGCCATCCAGGACCATCATATCATACTCGTTGATATCCTTGATGCGCGCCAGAACATCGATCATGGCCTTGCCACCGAGCAGGCTGGATGGTGCGGTTTTCGCTTCGCCGGCAGGCATCACGGACAGCGGAAGCTGTTCAAACCGGAGAATGACATCCTTCAGCGGCAGCGAGGGGTTCTTCAAGCAATCGTAAAGCCCCTGCTTTCGATAGGGAAAGCCGATCACGGAGGTCACACTCGGCTTTGCGAGATCGGTGTCGATCAGCAGCACGTTCAACTGCTCTTCGATCGCGAGGCTGAGTGCAAAGTTGATCGAGCTGAAGGTCTTGCCTTCGCCTGGGTTGCCCGATGTCACAAGGACGATCGGACAACGCCGTTTGCCACCGTTGGCAGATTGCTCGTGCTCGGGCCCAAAGAAGCAAAGGCGGCGAAACAGACGCCGCTTGACCATGCTGAAATCGCGCGCGACATCAAGCTCGATCGTCTCCGGCGTGATGAATCCAGCCTTGGCCAGCCGGTTATAGTCCAGCATTAGCTCGCCATCATCCGGTTGCAGGGGCTCGCCTTTGACTTTGGCCGTCAAATCGGTCCAGGGCGTGCGGACATAGGCCGAATTGCGCTGCCTGGTTTTCGTTTTCGAGAACAACATCAGAGCTTGGCCCAGATCCATTGGAGTGGCGAGCTGGTGGTGCTGCCCGCAAACGATGCTCTGGCAAACGATGCCGGCGCCAGCTCCGACAGATACAGCAGTACGGCAAAGACCCCGACCAGCGCCAGACTACCACTCGCCACCCCGGCCCAGCCTGCCATGGCCACGCCGCGCTGATCCGGCAATTCCGCTTTGGCGACACCGCCGAGTATAGGCAGATCGAAGGTGGACTTCAGCTGATCGACGGTAAGGAAGCTCCCGCTCAGCAACTGCCTTGCGACGGCAAAAACGATCCCGCAGCCGAAGCCGACGAGAAGAATGGTCGCCATATACAGCGTCCTCGCGGGGCCGATGGGCTTCAGCGGTACGGTGGGCGGGTCGATGATGCGGTATTCGATCCGGCTGATATCCGAATCCAGATCTTTGGCAAGATCGGCACTTTCCCGCCGCTGGATTAGTTGCTCATATTGAGCAAGCATCACACTGTAATCACGGGTAAGCCTGGTGAGATCCGCTTCGACCTCCGGGACCGAGGCAACGGTTTTAGATAAAGCTTCGATCTCTTCCTCGGCAAGCTCAAGGCGGCGTTCGAGATCCCGGATTGCTCCCTCGACACGCTTCAGTTCATCCACCAGCTCGCCATGGCGCGGATTGGCGACGCGCGTGCCCGTACCGCCGGCAACAGCACCTGCCTGCTCTTTGGTGATGCGCTCTTTGGTCTGAGCGATCAGCGATTGGAGAGCAACGACCTCAGGGTGGCGTTCGGTGTAGACCAGCAACCTGGATTCAAGCTCCTGCGCCAGGCTTTGCAAACGGATCTGCGCGCTGCTCAGCCGGCCTTCGGCGGCAACCGCCGAGGCTGCAACAGTGGCCGGCGTCGACGCGATCTCCGCCTTTAGCTGATCACGGCGCCAAATCGCCGATTCGATCTCCGTGTTCAAACGCCGAAGCTCGACTTCGCGCTGGCCGAGAACCCTTAGGCTTCGGTCGACGCCGCCGAGTTCGTCCGCATGCTCTTTTTGAAATTTGGCCACCGCCAGCTCGGCTTGACGCAGCTTCTCTTCATAGTCGACGATCTGCTTGTCGATAAACTCACGCGCTTCCTCGACATCCCGCTGCGAATGCCCGAGATTTTGCTCCACGAAGATCTGCAGGATCGAATCCACGATCCGCTGCGCCAATCTTGGATCCTCATGCTCATAGCTGACTTCGAACAGGCTTGCGCCCTGGGTGCGCAGCCGGATTGACCGGGACAGCATCTCGATCAATTCGATCCGTTCGACCTCGCTGCGCAGCGTATGATCAAGATCGGTCATCCGGATCAGCTCTTCGATGTTCGGCACGGACAGGAGGGTCCGGCGCATCATCTCGACCTGATGGCCAAAGTCCGGTGACACGGCCAAACCCTTCATGAGCGGCCCAAGAATCGTTTCGGTATCGATGTAAATACGCGCTTTTGACACATAACGATCCGGCAAGGTTGCCAAGACCAGCCAGCCGGCAAGGCAAACCAGCCAGGCAATACAAAGGGCATGCCATCGATAGCGTTTGACAGCAGCGAGGTGCGGAAGGAGGAGCTCGCGATAATCAATCATGCAGCATCAGCCATTCATGCATCAAAGCAAACTCTTGGGGACAACGATAAGGTCGCCAGGACGCACTTTTGCGTTGGCCGACATTTCGCCGTCGTTCAGCAGATCCTTCAGCCGGAGCCGATAGGTTTGTTCCTTGCCGTCGATTTTCCGGATGAGCTTTGCGCCATTGCCGTCAGCGTATTCGCTGAGCCCCTGGGCTTCGGCCATGACATCGAGCACGCTCATATGGACCTGATAATGCACGGTCACCGGACGGGCGACTTCACCGATTACCTTGATCATCTGCCCGGCCTGATTGGCGAAACCTTCGACGACCACCGACGCCTTCGGCTCCTGGACATAGGGCCGGATAGCCTCCTCGATATCGCGTGCCAGGGTCGTCGGCGTTTTGCCTGCCGCCTGCAGATCCTCGATCAACGGCAAAGTGATCCGCCCATCAGGGCGCACGGGCACCGTTACCGAAAGATCGGGCGCTCGCCAGACAAAGATCTGCACCCTGTCGAGGGGCGCTATGAGATATTCAGGCGCACTCAGAATTTCTTCTTCGGTAAGCTTCGGCGGCGATGGCAACTGCTGACAGCCAACGATGCCGGCGATCATTGACAGGACAAGGACGCTTTTTTTGGTCCAGTGGTTTTGGATCATCATCTAGAGCCCACAAATAGTCCCTTGCGCGCGTGAAGGGCTCGAAAAAGCCGAAACAGTGATTATGGACAACCAATAAAATCCGAAATATTGAAGGAAAAAATGAGAGCGGCTTGATGATAGCGAGCTGCCGTAATTTTCCGATAGTGAAATCAATGCCAATCGAACCTTGCCGTAGTCTCAAAGCTCATTTCAGTCCAATACGCATAAGACTTATACACAATAGACCTGCAGCCACACTTCTTGGACATCCAACGCTGGTTAGCGACGATCGCCTATCTCACAGGAAGCATAAGCCGACCAATCCGCTACTCAACCTATGATAGGTAGTACTCGGAGAAAAAATAGTCGTCAAGATGATTTTGTGGCAAATTCTATCTACTGAAGGTTTTTAGTCTTTTGTGAGAAAAAAATACGATTCATTCTCCTACAAGATGATTCATCATGCTGCATGGCCATGGTTGGAATAAGGTATGGAAATACCGCGACTTTCTCGCAGAGAAGCAAATTATGGTGTGCTTGCATAGGATTGGCGATTTAGCATGGCCTCCTGACCGGCAGGTGACCGAAAGCTTCTGCTGCGGGCAAGGGAAACATCGCCGCCTCCATGATCGGCGAAGCCGGGTGCTGCCTGGATCCAGCTCTTCGCAGGTTTAGCCTTTACTACCAAAGGTTGCCAAAATCGAGCATGGCTGGCCTCTGCATGAATGCCGGCATCGAAAGCCGCAACAGCCGCCCGCTGGGATAGGCTGGCGCAATCCTTGGAAGCCCATCGATTTTGCTCAATCTGGTTTTCCATTGGGATCGATTAGGGACATAGCAACAGCGGACACTGATCGGAGGTTGATCCTCATTCCTGCCGACAGCAACCCTTCAGCACATATGTCTCTTTCGTCATCTGCTGAACCGGCATTCTTGGCCGTTGATCCCCTACCCTACCCCTTGCCCAATGGCACCGATATGCCATGATCTAGAAGGATGGCTTTGCTTGGGCACGAGTTGCCGGGCTATCTTTAGTGAGGAGACGACGAATGGCCGACGCGCTCAGGGTTAGCTGCGTTC
Organism: Geminicoccaceae bacterium; assembly: GCA_965204405.1. Taxonomy (GTDB): domain Bacteria; phylum Pseudomonadota; class Alphaproteobacteria; order Geminicoccales; family Geminicoccaceae; genus JANQPX01. The sequence goes on along the minus strand of CBDBEN010000002.1, from coordinate 310,908 downwards.
AACATTGTGCGGGCGCCGACACCGAGAAAAACCTCGCTGCCCTGCAAACGCTGATCGGTGAGGCTGCCGACGATGGTGCCCGGTTGATCTGCCTCCCGGAATACGCCGCCTGTTATGGGATGGGCCGCGGCCGCCTCCTGGTGGGTGCGGAGCCGGAGGAGCAGCACCCTGGCCTTGCGGGCCTTCGCGACATGGCCCGGCAAGCTGAGTGCTGGTTGCTGATCGGCTCCCTCGGTGTCAAGCGGGATGATGGCCTGATCAACAACCGCTCCTACCTGATCGACGACAAAGGCGATATCCAGGCGCGTTACGACAAGATCCATCTGTTCGATGTGGATCTGGACGGCGGCGAGTCCTATCGCGAAAGTGCCAGCATCAAAGCCGGGGACCGCGCCGTCCTGGTGGACACGCCGTTCGGCCGGCTCGGGCTTACGATCTGCTACGACCTGCGCTTTCCGCAACTGTACCGCACGCTCGCGAAGGGCGGGGCCGAGATCATCTTCATTCCCGCAGCCTTCACGCGCAAGACCGGTAAAGCCCATTGGCACACCATGGTAAGATCAAGAGCGATCGAAACCGGCGCTTATGTCGTAGCCCCTTGTCAATGCGGCGATGCCGGCGGCAAACTCGCTCGCTATGGTCATTCCCTGATCGTCGGCCCCTGGGGCGAGGTGCTGGCAGATGGCGGCGAGGAGACCGGCATTGTGAGCGCCGATCTAGATATCCGCCAGGTCGATGCGGCAAGGCGAAAAATTCCCGCCCTCACCCATGATCGTCTGGTCGAGGTCGACCTGATCAACGTCAAGGAAAGCAAGGACGAACCGTCGACCTCGCATCCCAGCGCTTCATGAGATCAAAAGAGTGATCTGACATGGCAACTGCATCGGCAATTGTTACCGCCGCACGTCCGAAAATCATCGAGCCCGGCCTACCCGCCCTTGACCCTGGCGTCGAGCGCTATCAGGTCCGGGGTGGGGGCGCCCAGGTTATTCTGATTGAGCCTGGAGACACCCTAGAAATCGTCGATCCGGAAGGCAGGCAGCAGGCGGAATTGGCGCTGTTTGCCCCCGATGGCCGCGAAGACCTGGCGGCGATCAGTGCTTCGTCCAATGCCGAGCCTCTCGGAATCCAGGCGATCCTTGGCGGAGACAGCGAGGATGCGCGCCGCGTGCGCGCCGGCCTCGAACGCCGCGGCCTCGATCTCGGGCGCGTGGGTGCGCTTCGGCTATTCGGCCAGGAGTCGGTGCCGGGCGAAGAGGCCAAATTCACCGCCAGCCGGGAGGCCATCGCCGTTATCGCAGCCCCCGGCGGTCCGATGCCGATCGATCAGCAGACGCCGCCGACCGATCTTCTGGTGTTCCTGCGCCGGGCTGTCATCAAACCCGCCGGTGCTGCCCGCCTGCCGGAGCTGCTGGCAGAGCCCAGGCTCGATGTCAGGATTAATAGGGCGAGCGCAGACGTCTATGAGGTGAAGGCCGGCGAATTTATCCAGATTATCGATGTCGAAGGTCGCCAGTGCTCGGACTTTCTGGCGTTCGATCGGCGGCAGCTCGACGGCGGCAGGCTGCGTGGCCTTGATGCGACCACCACCCGCACGCTGATGGGTAGCGCCTATCCCGGTCCTGGACTGTTCGCGAAATTCTTCGATGCCAACATGCAGGCCCTTGTGGAGGTTGTCCACGACACCGTCGGGCGTCATGATACGTTCAATCTGGCCTGCACCCGGCGCTACTATGAGGATATGGGCTATTTCGGCCATCCCAACTGCTCCGACAACTTCAATGGCGCGCTCGATCCCTTTGCCATCGATCCGACCATCGGCTGGCCGGCCATCAATTTCTTCTTCAACACCAATGTCGATGACCTGAACGGCATCTACTTCGACGAACCCTGGTCCAGGCCGGGCGACTATGTGCTGTTGCGTGCCCTCACCGACTTGGTCTGCGCGTCCTCTTCCTGCCCTTGCGACATCGATGCCGCCAATGGCTGGCAGCTCTCGGAAATCCATGTCCGAGTTTATCCCAAAGACTGTTTCTTCAAAAAAGCGGTAGCCTATCGCATGACACCAGACGCACCTCTAGCCCTCACCAAAGAAACCGGCTTTCACTCGAAAATCTCGGCGCTGACCCGCAATTTTACCGAGTATCGCGGCTACTGGCTGCCGACCTCCTTCACCAATCACGGTGCCCTTGATGAGTATTGGGCATGCCGTGAAAAAGCGGCGGTCATGGATCTCTCGCCGCTGAGGAAGTTCGAGGTGCTGGGTCCCGATTCCGAAACCCTGATGCAGCACACCTTCACCCGCAACGTCAGAAAGCTGGCCGTCGGGCAGATCGCCTACGGCGCGCTTTGCTACGAGCATGGAGGCATGATCGACGATGGCACGCTGTTTCGCCTCGGCGATGACAATTTCCGCTGGATCGGCGGCGATGACTACGGCGGTATCTGGCTGCGCGAACAGGCGGAAAAGCTTGGCCTCAAGGTTTGGATCAAAAGCGCTACTGAGCAGATCCACAATATCGCGGTCCAAGGCCCCCACAGCCGCGACATCCTGAAGAAGTTCGTCTGGACGCCACCAGCGCAGGCCACGGTCGAAGAACTCGGCTGGTTCCGCTTCACCATCGCCCGTGTCAACGAATTCGGGGGCATTCCGATCATGGTGTCGCGCACCGGCTATACCGGTGAGCTTGGTTATGAGATCTGGTGCCACCCCAAGGATGCATCGGCTGTCTGGGACGAGGTGATGTCCGCCGGAGTGAAATACGGCATCAAGCCACTGGGGCTGGATGCCCTGGATATCCTTCGGATCGAGGCTGGCTTGATCTTCGCCGGATCAGAATTCTGCGAGCAGACCGACCCCTTTGAAGCCGGCATCGGGTTCAGCGTCGCGCTCAAGAACGACGAGGGTTTCATCGGCAGAAAAGCGCTGGAGCAACGAAAAGCCACGCCGCAAAGAAAGCTTGTCGGCCTTGAGCTCCTCGGCAACGAAACGGCCAGCGCCGGCGATGGGGTTTTTCTTGGCCGGGGCCAGATCGGCGAGGTGACCAGCGCTTGCCGCTCACCAATCCTGAAGAAGTCCATCGCCCTCGCCCGCGTCAACACCGAATATGCAGACCTTGGCAAGGAGGTTGAGGTCGGCAAGCTGGATGGCCAGCAAAAGCGCCTGAGCGCCAGCGTCGTCCGCTTCCCGTTCTACGATCCGGACAAAACCCGCGTGCGTGCCTGAAACACTGACCTTGCGCGGTGCTGATTTTCGGTGACAATGAACGCATAGTTATTATCGACGTTCGTTGCCATTGATTTGAATGTTGCACCGCGATGGTTCATGGATTCGCAATTGATGCCGATCCCGGCAGGAAACGCTTTCAAGACGGCACGCACCGGCTCGTCCCTCCCGTCGAAACGCTGAGCAAAGTCAGACCATTGCTGCCGGCAATGGGCATTACACGGATTGCCGATGTCACCGGGCTGGATCGGATTGGCGTGCCGGTGATCATGGTCACCAGACCGAATGCCCGCTCGATCGCCGTTTCCCAGGGCAAAGGCCTGGATCTCGACGCAGCCAAAGTGTCCGGCATCATGGAAGCGATCGAGATCCATCACGCCGAGCATATCCGGCACCCGCTGAAGCTTGCCTCACACAACGACATGCTGTCATCCCACGACCTGGTCGACCTGGATCGCCTGCCGAAGCTAGCCGGCAGCAACTACCATCCGGATCTTCCGATGCTCTGGATCGAGGGTTTCGATCTTCTGAACGGCGTTCCGCTGTGGCTGCCCTACGAGACCGTGCACACCAACTTCACCTTGCCTTCGCCGACCGGTGCCGGCTGCTTCAGCCCGAGCACCAACGGCCTGGCCTCCGGCAACCACCTGCTTGAAGCCGCTTGCCACGCCATCTTCGAGGTGATCGAGCGCGATGCCGTCACCTTGTCGAACGTCGACCCCGGCACCTTGACGAGGCTTGATTTGGACACGGTTGGTGATCCTGCCTGTTCGGAGGTGCTACGGCGTCTGGATGAGGCGGGGCTTGAGGTCGCCGCCTTCGATGTGACCAGCGATCTTGGCATCCCCGTTTTCTACGCAACGCTACTCGATTGCCGCGTCGATGTCTCCCATCCGGGCATTGGGGCCGGCTGCCATCTGGCACCTGAGGTAGCTCTGCTACGCGCTCTTACCGAAGCAGTACAGGTGCGCATGACCTACATCACTGGCGCCCGCGACGACCTTTCACCGGACGAGTTCACATCTGCCGGACGCTCGCGCAAACTAAGGCCGGTAACTGACTTGATGCGGCGGCAGGGGCCAGGCCGGGCCTTCAGCGGTACCGCTTCACAGCCAATCGGCAAAACCTTCGCCGAAGATCTGACTTATCTTCTGGAGCGGCTCAAGACTGTCGGTATCAACCAGGTGGCTGCGGTCGACCTCACCAATCCGGCGTTCAATGTCGCCGTGGTCAAGGTGATCATTCCCGGCCTGGAAGAGCTTGATGATCATGACGGCTATGTTCCAGGCTCGCGAGCCTTGGCGGTGAGAGGTTGCCTATGAAGCCCAAGGCCTATGTCTTCACCGGCCCCACCCTTGCTCGGACCGATCTCGTCCCCCCTAAAGGCGTCGCCTTCCTGCCGCCGGCTGCGCAAGGCGACGTCTATCGCGCGGCACGGGAAAAGCCGGTCGCAATCGGCATTGTCGACGGTTATTTCGAGGGCCAGGCTTCAATCTGGCACAAGGAAATCCTCTGGGCGATGACCGAGGGCATTCATGTTTTCGGCAGCGCCAGCATGGGGGCTCTGCGCGCGGCCGAACTGCATGTTTTCGGCATGCAGGGCGTCGGCGCAGTTTTCGAAGCCTATCGCGACGGCAGGCTCGACGACGATGACGAGGTCGCCGTCCTGCACGCCCCTAACGATGCCGGTTTCCTGCCGCTCTCGGAACCGATGGTCAATATTCGTGCTACCCTGGAAGAGGCCAGGCGGCAGAATGTCATCGATACGGCCATATCAGGCCAATTGGAAAGATTGGCGAAAGCAACGTTCTATCAGGAACGCCGCTGGCCGGACCTTCTGGCCGCTGCCGAGGCGGCAAGCCTTGATCCCTCAGCTCTGAGAGCCCTCAAGGCATGGCTACCTGATCATCGAGCTGATTTGAAACGTGCGGATGCGCTCCTGATGATCGAGGCGATATCCGCCTGTCTCGACCGCGCCGTGTCTCCCCCACCGCCCGGTTTTCACTTCGAGTGGACTGAGATGTGGGACGATGTGGTCAAACACGCCGACAGCACACCTCTCCAAACACCCGACAGCAATGAGGACAAGTGTGCCGCTTCCGTGCTGGAGGAAGCCCGGTTGCAGGCAGGCCCGTCCGATCCGCTCTATCGTCTGGCCCTGCTCCGCTATCTGTCCCGCGCCGATCATGTTCCGATAAAGCCTGCAGAGCAGAGCAGTGCTGCGGCAAAGACAGCGTTTCGCCAACGAGAAGGGTTGTTTCGGCGCGCCGATCTGGACAGCTGGCTTGCACGCCATCACTTGGATGACGCCGGCTTCGAACAAGCCATGGCCGACGAAACGGCGATCGAGACCATGTTGGTCGCAGAGGGCGCCGGGATCGGGCGTCACATCCTGGACGAACTTCGCCTGGACGGACGTTATCTCCCCCTTGCCGAGCGTGCCGCGGCCAAGCGGCATTTTCTCGACACCATCGGCAAGATGGATCCGAACCCGTCCGAGTTTCCGGTTTCCCTGCCACAACTCCGCGCCTGGTATTTCGAGCAGCAACGGCAGGAGGCAATTCCGGACGACATAAACCATTATGCGCGCCGCCTCGGTTTCGGGGACCATCAACATTTCGACCAAGCCCTGCGCCGGGAGTATTTATTTGTCTCGGGGAAGCAATGACGAGGAGATAGTGTCGCTTTCAACTCTTCCTATTAAGCTCTAGAGTAGAGGTGGCTCTATATTGTCGTGATGATTTCGAGAGCTGGTCCGGCTATTCAGGACCATGCGATTGTTGAAGGAGCATGCCGTCATGCCATTGAGACTTGCGCCACGTTTCAACCGCATCAGGCCGGCAAGTAGAGGGAGACGCGGCTTTCGCGTCGATGAGCTCGGCGGCACCCGCGTTCGCCTGTTTCCGCAAACGCCGGTTGGCGAAGATGCGGCAGCGCCTGAGACGGTCTGGCTTTCGACACCGCCGGAAGTATTGGGTGAGGGCCCCTCCGACGACCGCATGTATGTTATCGACCCCATCGACAAGCCTATCCCCTACGGCACCAGCGCCGCTCCAGCCGGACGTCCGCCGCTCTTTCAAATTCCGCCCTGGCAGGGTCCACTCTATCGGCCCGTCATGCCCAGTCCCGACGGCCATCTCGACCATCTTCCCGTGGGCACGCCGGAATTCGAAGCCGCCCATGTTTATGGCGCTGCCCGCTATGTCCTTGACATCTGGGAAGCCTATCTCGGCGGTCCCGTGCCCTGGCATTTCCGCGCCGACCATGAACGCCTGGAAATCGTTCTGCTGCGCCATTTCGACAATGCCACCGCCGGCTATGGTTATATGGAAATCGGATCGGCTGAAACCAAGGACGGGAGCATCAGCCCGTTCAGTCTGAACTTCGATCTGATCGCGCATGAGGTTGGCCATCTCCTGATCTTCAGCCTGCTTGGCCTTCCCGACCTCGATCGTGTCGATGGCGAGTATTTTGCTTTTCACGAGTCCACCGCCGATGTCATCTCTTTGATCTCGGCACTGCATTTCGATAGTGTCGTGGACGAGCTTCTCGACCACACCAGCGGCAATCTCTACACCTTCAACCAATTGGCGAGAATAGCCGAGCTCTCCACCTATGAGCAGATCCGGCTTGCCAACAACCGGGAGCGCATGGCCGACTACCGGGACGGCTGGCACAACGAGCATCATCTCGCCCAGCCGCTCACCGGCGCGATGTTCGACATCCTGGTCGACGTCTTTCATGAGCATCTGCTCGACCGGGGCCTGGTCAGCGAGCAAACCGAGGACCTGGCCGATGTCCTGCAGAGGAACGATGAGGCGCAGGACATCATCCAAGAGACATTCGACGATGCTTATGAGCGAGATCCCATGGGTTTCAAGGAGGCGCTGCTGGACGCCCGAGACGACGTCGCCCTCGGCCTCGCTGCCACCTGGCAATCTCTCGATGTCGATGACCTGACCTTCGAAAGAGTAGGCAAGCAATTGCTCCTGGCTGATCGGGATCTTACCGGCGGGCGCTATCAGCGTCTCATCGCCAACAATCTGCGCTGGCGTCAAATCGGCGACATCAGAGCCGGCCCGAGGCTGTCACCCCCGAACGAACACAGCCACATCTTTTCCACCAGAACCCAGTATCCCGATGATTACGGGCTTTTCTGAAGACTGACAGGACAGGTGCCGACGGGTGAGGTGAATCCTTTGCTCAAGCAGGGACAAAGGCCGCAAGCTTTTCCTTGATCTCGGTAATGACAGGGTCGATCGCCTCGCCGACACCAGGTTCCGCATTCAGCTTTCTCATCAAGCCGTCAATCCCGCTGACGGCACTGCCGACCATCTCGGAAATACCGCCGACCGAGCCTTCCGGCAGCTGACCTGCAAGACCTGTCAAGCTGTCCAGGCTGGCGCTCACTTCTTCCAGGGCAGGAACGGCCGCTTCGGCGGATTCCGCATCCTTGATACTGCCCAACGCATCGGCCATCCCCTCGAAGACCGAGATCAATTCCATGCCGACGTCGACCTCACCGACCATCGCAATCTCTAAATTGCCGGAGGTCCTCGTGGTTTCTGCAGCTTTTTCAACAGGTTCAGCGGCTTCGGTCGGGATCTCGGCTGCAATGTCGGTCGCTACTTCGCTAACAACCTCGGTCGTCGCCTCGGTCACGGACCTCACCGCGTCTCCGACCTCGCTGGCAGCGTCGGTCGCAGCTGCTGTCGTGGTTTCGACTGCTGAAGCCGTCGCCTCGGCGGCATCGCTCACCACCTCCTCCTCGCCACCGCCGCCCAGGAAGCTGAAGGCGAGCCAGATCAACACCAGAAGAATAACAAGCGGCAAACCCCAACGAAGCCAGACACCACCCTTCGCAGCCATATTGGAAACGGCCGGATTGGCTTCCGGGGCAGCATTGGCGGCAGCCCGGGCGATCGTTCTCGCAGCGCGGGCAGCGGCGTCAGAAGCCGCATCGGCACCACTGCTGGCAGCGGCCGCTGCCGAACTTGCAGCTTCTCCCGCTGCTTCTGCCGCACGCTCGACGGCGTCACCAGCGACAGCTGCCGCTTCCTGCGCCGTATCGCCAAGCTTGGCCGCCGCGTCACCAGCCGATCCGGTGAGAGCATCCAGAAAACCCGTACCGCCGAGAGCAGAGGCCAAGCCGGCAGGCATAGCGTTCGAGATATGATCCTTCTGGCTCGAGAGGAGTCCTATAAGTCCCCCTGCATCCAGACCTTCACTCTTTTGCTGGCGGCCGAGCACGGACAAGACGATCGGGGCAAGGGTACCAAGCAAGGATTTCACCGACCCGCTACCGAGGCCGCTGAACTTGCTGACGGCACCGACGAGGCTACCGGCAATGCCCTCTCCCAGCAGAGACTTGAGGAGGTCACCACCCTGATCGGCAATCGCCTGATGATCGCCCCCGCCGAGCATACCCGCAAGATCGTCGAGCATGCTGTCGTCCTGGCTGCCAACCGCGGCGGCAAGCTGATCCGCAGCAGTACCGCCTTTCGACGCCACGCCCATCAACCCGCCGAGGATGGCCGGGACAGCGCCAGCGAGGGCGCCTTTTGTCTTATCGGCACTTTCCCCCAACAGCGAACCCAGCACACCCGGAAGGTTCCCCCCGACCTGTTTCATGACTAGGTCGACCAGATTGATTGACATGGCGTCTGCTTTCCCTCCCCCAAACCAGCGCGGCATTCGCTTGATGGAGTCTCTTCATCCAAATTCAGCAAGCCTCAAGCCGCCATAAACCCCGGCATAGGGCCTTTGGCTTGGGCTTGGGCAAAACCTGAGCGCCGAGAAGATAGCACTAAACCAATGAGTTAGCCAGGGATTGCTGGCATCCTGACGTAGGAAAGACACTGTCTTAACTACCTCTAAGAGAACAATATATCCATACCAATCACCATAAAATGGAATTTTCAAACCGTCCCCAATACAGACTATTTCTTTTGATCAGAATACAGCGTGTAGGATTGTGGGCTGAGGCACGACCGATAGGCTTCCCACATGGTCGAAAGTTAAAAAGCGCTGGTACTTGAGCGGCTAATCAACTAATTTGAAAGGAGAACAGTTCTGATTGCCAAGAAAAATTAACGCCGGCATACGGCGCTTGCCTCCAGCAAATCAGGGAGAGAGGCAGTGGTCGATATTATCTCCAAGCGGGATGGACCTCGCCGGGAAGATGTTGCTGCAAAGCAAATGCTTCGGGAAAATCGCGGCACCATTCATAAAATGATGGATCATCTGTCAGGTGGGCAGTTGTCGAGCCGGCAGCAGCGCCCCGTATCGGCGCCCGCCCCCGAGGGGCTGATCATTCATACCGGCCGGGCGACCGACGCTCGTGAGACGGTGCGGCCTTATGTTCGCATCAGTGTCAATGGCCGTGTGGTCGTCGCCGATCAGGAAACCAGCCGGCAGCTCCATTTCCTCGGAGAAATTCGAGGTCCGCGGCGCCATCAACGCTTCATTCTCGCTACCAAGGAGAACGGCTTTTATGCGGTGATCGATGACAGCTTGAGGGCGATGGTCATCGATCTAGACGGCAAGGAGATAGTCCAAGGCTTCTCAGAGGACGATCTTGTCAAAACGCTGACGGAGCGCCTTGGCATCGCTCCCGGCGCTTCGACCAGTTCGGATAATTCAGTTGGCTGAGCGCTGTCCCTTCAGATTGGCATCGGATCAAGCGGCTCCAATCGCTCGGTTTGGGACGATGCGCGTCAAGAGCATCCTTCACATGGCCATAGCTGGGTAGCGGGTCGATGATCAAGCCGCCCTGCAAAGCAAGTGCCGTGAAAATGGCGGGCCATCATGCGGGGAGACGATTGGCCGGTCCGGTCGCCGATCGCGTCTATGACGAGACGATCACGATGGAGGCATGGGAACGGTTTCTCACGGGCGAGAATGATACCAAGCGCCTGCCGGTTCGCCATATCATCGAGCGGTCGTGGACAAGAAGCGCTTCTTCGGGCGTCGATGCCCATGCACGCGCCACGCCGGATGTCGCCGACGATACACAGATCAACCGGTACCGGCACCAAAATCGCCACCTGCTTGCCGCTGCGGATACGACGTTTCAGCATGCGGCGGACCTGCTCGAAGAGACGTCCGCGATGGTCGTGCTGACCGACAAGGACGGTATCATTCTCGATACCCGCGGCGATAATCGAACTTTGGACGCCGGCCACGACATCAAGCTGGAACCCGGTGGAAACTGGAATGAGGAGATCGTCGGCACCAATGGGATCGGCACGGCGCTTTCGACCGGAGAACCGGTCTTCGTGCATGCGGCCGAGCATTTTTGCGAAGGCATCAAAGCGTGGACCTGTGCAGGGGCGCCGATCCGGGATCCGCTGGACCGGAGCATCGTCGGTGTGATCGATATTTCCGGACCGCCCGAAATCTTTCGCCGCCACAATGTCGCTCTTGCAGTGCTTGCAGCTGAAAAGATCGAGCTTGCCCTCGGCGAGCAGGTACGTGCCGAGCGGCTTCGCCTCCTGGAAGCCTGCCTTTCCACCATGCCCGTCGGCAACGGCGGCGATGGCGTCGTCGTCCTCGACCGGGAAGGCCGCATCATTCATCTCAACGACCAATCCCTGCCGCTTCGCGCGAAAATTGCCGATGGGTTCGACCTAAGCGTCGGCAGCCGCCTGGTAGACCTGGGTGAAGCCAGCTCGGATCAGGACATCGTGGAGCGCTTGCCCGAAGCCCTTCGCCCCTCCTGGCTGAAGCCGCTTCGTGTCGGAGGTGACATGTCCGGCGCGGTGCTGATCTATACGGCCTCCGGAAAACGTCCGCCGGCAAGGCCTCAGCCAGCGCCGAGTATCAGCCTGCCCAGCCGTCAGCGCCTGCCCGATATTCTCGGCGACAGCGAGCGCCTGCAGATTGCAATTTCCAAGGCCAAGCGCGCTGCCAAGGGCCGCACCTCCGTCCTGGTGGAGGGCGAGACGGGAGTCGGCAAGGAACTGTTTGCACAATTGATCCATGCCGCCGGAACGGCAGATGCCAAAGCACCGTTCATCGCCTTCAATTGCGGCGCCGTCTCGAAGGACCTGCTGGGCGCCGAGCTGTTCGGCCATGTCGCCGGCGCTTTCACCGGCGCTGCCCGGGACGGCCGCCCCGGACGTTTCGAGCTCGCTCATGGCGGCACGCTCTGTCTGGATGAGATCGGCGAGATGCCGCTCGATCTTCAGCCCTACCTCCTGCGAGTCCTCGAGGAAGGCGCCGTCTATCGCCTTGGCGACGGCAAGCCCAGACCGATCGATGTCCGCCTTGTGGCGCTGACCAACCGCAACCTCAAGGACGAAGTCGCAGCCGGCCGATTTCGCCAGGATCTCTATTTTCGTATCAGCACGGTAGCCCTCGATATCCCGCCGCTGCGCGAGCGCACCACCGACATCGACCGCCTGATCGACTATTTCAATCGTCTGTTTGCCGCCAAATACGGTGTCGAACCCCTGACCATCGATCGGGATGCCTGGACCGCCCTTCGCCTTTACCCATGGCCGGGCAATGTCCGCGAGCTGCGCAACCTGATCGAGAGCCTGATCCTCATGTCGACCGATCGCCTCGTCAGCCTCGCCGATCTTCCAGACGATATCAGCCAGGCTGAGGCGACCACGACCAACGATTCCGGTCATGCTGCAGAAGCGGCTCTGCTATCCACAAATGCTAGTCTTGAGGATACGGAACGCCAAGCGATCGAGCATGCCATTGAGAACGGCGGCAGCAATCTCTCCCGGGTTGCAAAAAAGCTCAAAATCTCCAGAAGCACGCTCTATCGCAAAATGAAGCAATACGGACTCAACCGATGACCCGAAGATAAGCAAGGCTGGCAGCAAGCGAGCCATGAGCAGCAGGCATTGAAAGTCGCCTCTCAAAATCACTCGATGGCGGCATGATCTCATCCTGCCCGCAATCCGTATAAGAGAAGAGATCCAGCAATCCGGCACGGTGATGCAAACGACTTTTCTCTCTCTTGTGATGGGTCATCGAGGCAGCGGCGTTTCGACCTTGCTCAAAGCATTCGCAGAACGGTCCGATATGCTCGGCACAGTCATCATCGACCACGACGTCGATCCCATGGAGACCGGAACATGGCTTGAGCATTTGAAAGCCGCGAGGTTGGGCATGCAGTCCAAACCGACCTCCAGGGTCGTCCTCGCAAGTTCCGATCTCAAAGCACCGCGTCGCCTCCTTCGAACCCTCGCCGCGGATGCGGGTCGTGACAATGCGCTCCGTCTGGACGGTGTGACGCTGGTCGGCGCGGCGACCGAGACTGCTGACATCGGCAAAGACCCGGATTTCATGCGAGCGACAGCAATCGCCGACCGTATCGTTCTCACCAAGACCGACCAGCAGGACCCGGCAAGAATCAAGCGCCTTGCCAGCCACCTTAAAACCCTCAACCCGCGAGCACCCATCCTGCGCGCCCGTTTTGGCGACATCGGCCCCGCCCGGCTGGTGGACAGCGGTCTGTTCGACCCCGTCAACCACAGCATCGATATCGACCGATGGCTCTGCGAAGCAGCTTTCGGCTGGGAATCAACAAGAAGGGGGGTCGACGCAACCCCGCTCGATGAAAGCGAACCTCGTCTTCGAAAGCTGATCGCTGCCGAAGGCTTCCGTTTCTTTGCCATCACCTGGGATCAGCCGATCAGCAGCGCTGTCCTCTCGATTTTCCTAAAGCTGCTGATGGTCGACCACGGTGCTGATCTGCTTCGCCTGAAAGGCATCGTGGCCGTCGAAGATTATCCGGAACATCCAGCCCTGATCGACGGTATCGAACACATTGTTCAACCGCTTTTCTGGCTTCCTTACTGGCCAACCGCCGATCGCCGATCGCGCCTGGTTTTCGTGACGACCGATATTTCAGAGACGTGGATCAAGTCGCTGCTGACCGTCCTGAGCGACCAGCTTGGACAAACCAGGATACCAGAGCTGCAGTTGTCCATGCTCGATTACCCGGACACCCGAAGCGCCTTGCGGGAACGTCGATCCGGCTAGCTTCCAGGCAAGGTGCTCAGCAGTCAATTTCTCTTATTGATCGTTATCATTTTTAATATTACTCAACCATAGTGAAGCATTTCACAAGCGATCCCCCGAGGAACTGCTAGCAATAGCGCCGATTAAACTCGAACCTTTAAAGGAGAGACTGATGGCTGTCGCCGAAGTAGCCAAGAAGTATGCTTACAAGCCCCGAGAAATCGGCCCTGCCAAGATGGGTGATGAAGAGCTGGGGCCCCTTAAGCTGCTGCCTGGACATTGGCAGAGCAAAGGCCGCGGTTGGAATATGATCGCCCTGCCCTTCGCGGAAGCCCCGGCCAATTTCAGGGTTCTGATGAACCAGTATGACGAGGATCTGAAATTCTCACTCGTCGACAAGGGTGTCCCTAACCGCGGCATCGATGAGACCAGCAATACGGACAGCGATCAATTTGTCGTCACCCTGGACTACGAACAAAGCATCAGTCAGATCGCCACCGAAGACAGTCCGAACAGCGGCAAGGCGGGAGCGGATGGTCTCGCGATCCATCATGAGCCGGGCTTGTGGCTTCACATGGTCAATGAGACCACCAACGGTCTCGACATCGCACGGCTCGCCACCATCCCTCACGGCGATTCCGTGATGGCGCTCGGCAAGAGCGAGGTGATCAACGGGCCCCCGACTATTCCGACACTTGATGGCCTCCCGATCGGTGCCAGCCGGGATCTGGACGGCTTTTATCTCCGCCCCTACAAGCATTTTATCGACAACCCGTTCTTTGGCACCGTCCCCACTTCCCTATCCGGGTTTCCGGGTTTTCATCCTCTCGACCTGAATGCCATTCTCAAATTCGCCAACAGCAGCGATCCAAGAACCGTCGTCAAGACAACCGTTCTCGAAGTCGACACCACCATCGAAGATGCAGGTGTCGTCAACATTCCCTTCATCGTGAAGGAGGCCAATGCCGCTTCGATGAAGTCCACCTTCTGGATTCAAGAGCTGGATGAAACCGACGACAATGGAAAGCCCGTGCTCCGACTGCAATATTCGCAAGTCGTCATTCTCGATTTCTTCGATCGCCGCGACGGCATGCCTGGTCTCATTCGCTGGCCGCATGTGAGCATCAACACACTCGATAAGGTCAGCGAACCGCCTGTTGCTTAACCCACCAATGCGCCTGCCGGACCGATGAGGCCAGCAAGGTCGTAAAGCCCCCGCCTCCCTTGGGCGGGGGCTTTTTTAGGTATCGTCAATATCCCCGTCCATATCCCCGCGTCAGATCACGAAGCTGGGTGAGCACGCTTTCCTGTTCAGGTGTTACCCGCCAGGGTGCGGCTTCGGAAATTCCTCCGGATGTCGCGACCAACGGCACATCGGGCTCGCCATGTTCCACAACCAGTGCCATAGCCCAGCGGTTGAACAGTCTCGCGGGGACCATCTCGGCCTCGCAGACCTCCACATTATCGTGGCGGGGATCGGTTTTGATGCGCGCCAGAAGAGCTTTGACATCTGCCTCCGGCCCTTCGAGTGCCTGGGCAAAACGCTGTTTATGCTCATAGAGCACCAAGGCGCCGGTTATTCCTAATTTTCGGTTGTTGGTGCGAGCGACCCGAAGGATCTCAGCCAAGCCTTCCTCATTGGCTTTCGAACCTTCCGGAAGAAGGCTGCGGCTGCGATAGACAAGACGGAAACAGGGCTCCACCTCTTGGTTGACATCACCATCCTGTACATCGGGTTTCATGGCCAATATCGCTTTCCCTTCAGTAAACGGTGCCGCAGATTGCTGCCTACGGGACGATCACGGCGCGACCGGCAATGTTCGCCGCCTTGAAGTCCTCGATCGCGCTGTTGATGTCGGCGAGCCTGTACTGGCTTGAGTGCATCTCGACCCGCCCCTCGGCGTTAAGTTCCATCAGTTCCACCAGTTCGGCGTAGTTGCCGACCAGGCTGCCGCCGACCTGGATTTCGTTGATGATCATATGCACGGTCGGGATTTCGATCTGGCCGCCATAGCCGACGATGAAATATTGCCCGCCCTGACGCAGCATCTTCCAGCAGAGGTTTTCGACACCGAGTTCGCCGACGAAGTCGATCACCACATGGGCACCGCCGCCGGTGATTTCCTGGATTTCCTCGATGATGTTGTCGCCACCGTCGAGCACATGATGCGCGCCGTACTTCTTGGCGAGGTCACGCGCGTGCTGGCTGCGATCGACGGCAATGGTGCGGCCGCCGCAAAGCTCGTGCAGGCATTGAAGGGCGATATGCCCGAGCCCGCCAATGCCGATCAGCACGCAATAGGTGCCGGGATGAAGCAGCTTTGCCGCTTTCTTTGCCGCCCGGTAGGCGGTGATACCGGCATCCGCCAGCGGGGCGACATCGACCGGCATGACATTCGGGTTCAGCTTGATCAGCGCACGCTCGCTGGTCAGGAAATAATCGGCAAAGCCGCCGTCAAGGCCGAGCCCCGGAAACAAGCCGCTCTCGCAATACATGTCCTCGCCGTGGCGGCAGTTCAGGCAGATACCGCAGGAGCGAAGCGGGTGGCAGATGACGGCATCGCCCGGCTTGACCGAAGTGACGTTGCTGCCGACATCCTCGACCCAGCCCGCGTTTTCGTGGCCCATAATATAGGGTAGAAGCCCGCCCTCGGGATCCATGACGTCGCGCCATACACCCTCGATGATATGCAGATCCGTTCGGCAAAGACCGGCGGCACCGACGCGCACGATCACCTCATCGGGACCGTTGATGGTCGGATCGGCAACATCCTCCAGCTTGAGCTGGACGTTCATCTTCTCGTCATAGTCGTAGAGGCGAGCGGCCTTCATTTTTTTTCCTCCCCAATTCCCATCTTCTTAAGTTAACGAGGCCCGCGTTCGGGCCTATTCGCGGCCGAGATATTCGGCACCGCCGCCAAGGGCCGGGCCGGCGGTCGGGTCGACATATTCCGACGCGTCCCCGACCAAAGTGTGGGTGGTGAGCACCAGGGTCGCGACCGAGGCGGCGTTTTGCAGCGCTGTGTAAGTCACCCGCACCGGATCGATCACACCGGCCGCCGCCATCTCTGCGAAGTCCTCCTTGGCCGCATCGAACCCCATCCCCGCCGGCGACTGCACCACACGATCGACCACATGCTGGGGATCATGCCCCGCGTTGCTTGCGATGCAGGCGACAGGTTTGGTGAGGATGCTCTGCACCAGTTTCACGCCTGCACCGATATCGCCGTTCACCTTGGCGAGAAGAGGCTCAAGCGCAGGCGCACTTTGGGCAAGGGCAGTGCCGCCGCCGGGAACGATCCCCTCTTCCGCCGCTGCGCGCGCGGCGTTCAAGGCATCGTCGATCAGCTGAATGGTTCGCTTCTGCTCGACCGGGGTTACACCGCCCGCATAGATCACCGCCGTGCCACCGGTCAGCTTGGCGAGCCTTTCCTTGAGCTTATCCTGCTCGATATTGGGCGGTGCTTCGTGATACTGCCGCATCACCTGTGCCCGCCTTGCCTTGATAGCCGCCGGATCGCCAGCACCGCGACTGATGATAATCTCGCTGCCCCCTGCCCGCACCTGCTCGGCTTTGCCCAGATCGTCCAGCGTTACATTCTCGAGCCGGCCGCCGAGATCGCGGGCAATGACGCGGCCACCCATCAGGATCGCGATATCCTCCATCATGGCCTTTCGCCAGTGTCCATATTCCGGCGGATGCACGATCAGGATCTTGCCCTTGCCCTCCTGGCTCAAGAGGGTCATGACGACCTCGGGCGAAACTTCCTCGGCAACGATCAGCAGGGGCCGCCCCGTAGCCGCAACGGCCTTGCGAATGCCATCGAGCTCCGCCGGATCCTTGATCTTGAGATCGGTCAGGAGGATGTAGGGCTTTTCCAGCACCGCCTCCATGCGCTCGACGTCGGTCACCATATGGTGGGAAAGATAGCCGCGATCGAAGGACATGCCCTCGATCACCGAAAGGCTGTTCTCGACGGTGACCCCGAAGTCCGAGGTGATGATGCCATCCGCACCAACCCGCTGAATCGCCTCGGCGACCAGGCTGCCGATGCCGGGATCACTCGCTGCGATGGAGGCGACGGCCTCAAGCGGTTTTCCATTGCCGACCGGCTGGGCCGTGTTTTTCAACTCGTCGACGACCACCTGGACTGCCTGGTTGATTCCCTTGACCAAATTCACCGGATTGGCGCCCTGCTCGACAGCGACGACTCCGTCCTGGATCAGCGCATTCGCAAGCAGCGTCGCGGTGGTCGTGCCGTCTCCCGCGACCTCGTTGGTCTGGTACGACACCTCGCGCACCACTTGCGCACCCATATTCTCGAAACGGTCGGCAAGCTCGATTTCGGACGCAATGCTAACCCCGTCGCGGGAAACGATCGGCGTGCCCACAGGCAGGTCGATCATGGCGTTCATCCCCTTCGGTCCGAGCGTGCACTCGACCGCGGTCGCCAGTTTTTGCACCCCCCTCGCCAGCGCGCGGCGGGCCTCGGCATCGTGAAGTAATGTCTTCGCCATCTCTGCCTCCCTGTCTGATGTGGCTTTTTAGATCAGCCCGGTCTCGGCAATTTTTTGGTCCCTGACGTCGCTCTCCTACCCACCTTTATTCAACGTCGTCGAACCTGCTCGCGGCGGTACGTTTCCGGCTATGAAATCAACTAAAGTCGGCTCCTCACCGTCGAGTTTCGCTTCCTTGTAGCGGGTCGACAAAAGTCCCCGGCATAGAGAGCCGTTGAACTCCATATTGATCCGCACCCCCCTCAACTCCTCCATGTGTTTTTGTAACGCTGCCGCGGTGATGCGATCGCCATCCGGCGCCAAGAACGCGAGATCAGGAGCCTCCGACGCGAGGCCAAATTCGCGGAGGATGCGCAGATACCGAGGTTTCTGCCTGGCCCCTTCCTCGTCGTCGATCGACAGCTGCTCCAACGTGCCAAGATCCATATCGACGAGCGAAGTATCGTCGAAACCCTGCATGCGTAGTGCTCGCAGCACCGATTCCTGGCGGCGCTGGAAGGCTTTGATGCGGAATTTTCGGCGAACTGCATCCAGCGTTTCTTCACCAGTCAGCCCGCCGAAAGCTTCCTTGAACGACAGGGCGTCGCCGACGCCTCGGTTCACTTCGTCTGCATACATGTGATCCTGCAGGCGAGGCCGGACGCTACGGACCCAGTCGGCTCCTTCGACTGCGATGCGAATGTCGTCGACCATCAGGAAGGCGAAATTGGCGGCGCACCAATAGGTCGGCAGGCGGAAGTCGACCTCGACGGACCCGTCATCGTCGACCGCCACCCGCTCGACAAAGCCAAGCTCGGTGACCGGCTCGTCAAGTTCCGGGTCGGTCACCTCACCAAGCCTTTTCCAGATCTCCGCGACGCGGAGATCGCAAGTTTTCGATGCCATCGTCATGGCTTACTCCGCGGCGACGGCGATGGTCTCGTTCTCCAGTTTCTTCTTTTGCTTGTCGATGTCGATGCCGTAGAGCTTGGCGGCATTCAGACCCATGATTTTCTTTTTGCCTTCCATGGTGAGATCGACACCGCGTTCCTTCTTGATCTCGTCCGGCAGCTCCCAGGCCATGAACTTGTCGACGATCCATTTCGGCGTCCAGATCGCGTAGTCGCTGGCGAACAAGAGCTTGTCTTCACCAAGCCAGAACAGCAGCTCGGCCATGACCTCGGCGAAATAATGAGGCTTGCCGTGAATGAACGGCATGGCCACCGCGAGGCCGCCATAGACATTGGTCTCCTGCACCGCGATCCAGCAGAAGTCGTCGAGGCGCGGCAAGCCGCAATGCTCGATGATCCAGTTCAGACCCTGGAAATCTGTCGCGGCGTGGTCGACGTCGTGGACGTCGAATGCGTCCTTGCTCAAGGGGATGATGGTCGGTCCCTTGTGCACGTGGATGTTCTTGATGCCGAGCTTGTCGCAAAGCTCGAAACAGCGGTAGGCGTTCGGGTCGTTCAGCTTCCAGCCTTTGCTGTCGCCCTTCCACTCGGCCGTGTAGAGCTTCACGCCCTTGATGTCGAACGTCTCTTTCATGAAGTGGATGTATTCGAGCGCAAGCTCGCCATCGCGCGGATCGAAGGAGCCGTTCAGGATGAAGCGATCGGGATAGGCTTTGGCCACCTCGGCATTCTGCTCGATGGTGTTGAAGCCCTTCTTGTAAAAGTCCTTCAGATAGGTGGACTGAATGATCGCCATGTCGTCGGGGCCTTCGACGAAGAGATCGTTGTACATCTTCTGCGGCCCGTATTTGCCGAACTGCTCAAGCGTCCAGAGCTCCTCCGGCGGGCTGAGTGCCGTATGGTAAGCATAGAAGCACTCGATGAACTGCTTGCCGTGAATATTGCGCTGATTGTCCGGGCTGCCATCCCACATGTGGGTATGCCCGTCGATGATGAAGATCTCTTCACCGGTCTTGGTTTTATACATATCCCGCTGCCTCCTGTTTTGGCGATTGGGTTGGCGGCGGGGTCGCCGGCTTCGCTGCCGATTGTCGACCCCGCACCTCCCTACCTTGCCTCGTCTTCCTCAAGTCGAGCCTGTCGGCGCTGCCGACTATTCGATGTACTTGAAAACGTCGTCCATATTGCCGAAGACCGTGATGGTCTTGTCGTCGACCTTCACCATCCGGCCATAGTGGGTGGACGTGTTGACCTCGAAGGTCTCGACGGTCATCTCCTTGCCGAGTTCCTCGCTGATTTCATCCATGTCGAAGGTCAGCGTTCCCTCGCCGTCAATACGGATAAGCGCCGGCTGATAGGTCGTGGTCACGCCAGGTTTTCTCGCCATCAGTTCGGCGATCGCGCGTGCCTCGACGCTATCGTTCATGGTGATGCCGCATTGATAGGAGATGGTTTCGTCGAACTTGATCTCATCCATCTTCTTGAAGACGGTATCGCTGTGGTAACCGGTGTTGGTATCAGCAGCCATGATCGGTAACTCCTCTTCTCGCTGCGCTATATTTTGAGACCAAGTTCCGAGGTGATCGCCTGCAAACGATCTTCGGATTGGGCCTGGGCGTCGGTAAACTGGATCGGCTTGCCATGGGGCTGCGACCAGATCGGCTGCATGCTGTTCGCCGCATCGCGACCGAGCGCCACATGCTTTTTCAGCCAACCCTCGAACAGCTTCTTGTTGTCTTTGCCGTGCTTCTCGTCGGTCACCAGCAGATGGATTAGATCGACGCAGTTGGCGAGGTTGCGCCCGTAGTCGGCTTCGGCAGCCGACACCACGGCCGGCGTTACGAAGTCACGATTGGAAGCGGATGCCTGCATGATGAAGCCGCTTCGGAATAACTCGCCGACCAAAGGCTCGAAGCAGATATTGGTGGCGAAATACTGCTCGAGATAATCCTCAGACCCCATGATCGTCTCGATTGCTTTCCTGGTCGGCGTCCAGGTGTCGTCCTCCATCCAGGCCTTCTTTCCGGCATCGTCATCGAAGCCGTCAATGTCCATGCCGATCTCGGCGAGATAGAGGGTGAGGTCCTGAGAGAAACGCAGTTTGTAGGAAGAGTTGGTCAGCACCGCGTTATTGATCATCTGGGTAAAGCCGTAACGCTGCGCCTGCATCAGCGATGTTCCGAGCCCGAATTCGGCATGTTTCCAGGCGCCGAGGTGGGTCTGCAGCACCTTGACCCAAGCCTTATCGAAGTGCTTGGCAGCACCTGCTTGACGGGCATTCTGCACGACGTTTTGAATCATGCCTTCGATGGTGGACTGGCGCTGGTAGTGGGTGCGCTCCCACTCCTGATCCGGGGCGCGGAAGGCATGCCAGTTGGAGCTCTTGGCCGCCGTGAAGTCCTTGACGTAGGCCCCCTTGCCATCGGGGAATGAGATGATCCAATCCTGCATCAGATAGCGATCGGGATCCGGCTGGACGTCGACCGTCATATCTTCATAATGCGTGGCCCGCCTGCCCTTCGGATCGAAGTAGCGATACTTCCGGCTGTCGCTGTCGGCAAACTGAGCAGCACCCGCAGCACCTGATTTGATTTCTGATGGATTGGTCGCCATGTCTGTCTCCCTTTCCCTTCCATTGCTGTCTTGCCCCGGGTCGTACCTTCGATCTTCGAGGCCTTGGACTACCCGATGGCCTGGGTAAACTTGTCGAACAGGATCCGATCACCCTCGATACCGCCGATCTGCAGGACCGGAATGACCGCATCGATCATGGGGGGAGGGCCGCAGGCATAAGCATCGCCCTCACCGTCCAGATCGAGGTCGCCGAGATGGTCTCTCAACACTTCGTGGATAAGCCCCCTGGCGCCGGTCCATTCACTGTCACCGGCGGCCTCCGACAAGGCTGGTATGAACCTGAAGTCACCAAGCTTCTCGCCAAGTTCTGCGATTTCATCCAAATAAAAGAGATCCGCTTCGGATCGGGCGCCGTAGAAGAAACGTACAGGGCGATCCTCACCGCTTTCCGTATGATCCCTGAAAATCGACAATAGCGGCGACATGCCTGAACCGCCGCCTACCAGGATCAGCGGTCCTTCGTGGTTTTCCCGCCTGAAACAGGTTCCGTAGGGGCCTCTGAGGCTGACTTTGGCGCCGACGTCGAGTCCTCCGTCGAGCTGTCCGGAGAAGGCCCCGCCTTCGTATCGTTTGATGATGAACGCAAGCTTTTCCGTCTCGCTCGGCGGATTTGCCATGGAAAACGAGCGGGTAATCTTCTGGTCCGGTAGGGTGATGTCGACATATTGGCCCGCCCAGAATTTCAGGGGTTTGTCGATCGTGATTTCCAGAAGGCGGATGTCGTGGGTAAGCGGCGCGATGCCGGTCACCTCGCCTTCGAAGTCCTTGACCGGGATCGAATGAGCGAGCAGTTCCTCATCAAAGTTCAGAAGCTCGATCTCGAGATCGCTGAAGGGGAGCGTGCGGCAGAGAAGGATGTGATCCTGATCGCGCTCCATGTCGCTGAGCGCGAATGTCGAGTATTTCTTGAGGTCGATTTCACCATCGACCAGAATCGATTTGCAGCTGGCGCACTGGCCTTCCTTGCAGCCATGGGGCACTGCGATGCCCTGGCGGAACGCTGCATCCAGGACTGTTTCGTCCTCTTCGACCTCAATTTCGATGCCAACCGGCTCAAGGCGTACGTGATAGACCTCTTTCGAGCTCATTTGCCCCCTGTCCCCGCGCTTGGTTTGTCTCTTAAGAGTTCGACCCTGTTCGAACTCTTCGCGCTGCACGTAGAAGAAGAGTGGGGCCAGCCGGAACCGGCCGGCCCCGGTATTGCTAGTTACAAGGATTGATGGTGAAGCCCTTCTTGTACTCGGCGACATGCTGCTCGCGATCCTCGTCGGACATTTCGCGCAGCAAGGTCAGCGGGCTCATCAGCGTATGACCGCGGACATCGTCGAGCGTCCACATTTCCTTGTCGTCGAAGCGGAGATGCGGCTGCGGGATCAAGGTCTTGCCGTCTGTGCGGACGAAGCCAAGATCCTGGATGGCATCGGCGAGATCCCAGCCATGGTAGCAGGTTTCCCACTCGCGCCTGCCGCTGAACCGGCCCATGGCAGGCGTCGGGCGCCCCTCATATTCGCCGGCGAATGCCGTTTTCACCGTCCAAGCATCGATCTCATGGGCAAAGGTATGCAGCTTGCCGTCGATTTCCTCGACCACCATGTCCTCGCGGATCAGACAAGGCACCAAGCAGCTCCAGCAGCGATGCGGATAGACGTAGCCGACCTCTTCATTGAAGGTCACGACCTTCTGACCAGGCTTGCTAAGCTTCGCGTACCACTTCCAGAACTCGCCGAACTGGTTGTACCAGCCCGGATATTTGTGCTCGAACCACTCGAAGTCCTTCTCGGTCTGGGCTTCGATGCGCCAGAAGTTGACGGGCCAACCGACCGCGAAGAACTGACCGACGGTGTGGACATACATCTTCTCGGTGATGCGCTTCCACGCCTCGTGAACGTCGTCGTGATGGATCTTGATGCCGTATTTTTCGAGCGGCAGCATGTAGGTCCGGTAGTAATCCTCGAAGATCCACCGGTGCCACATTTCGGCATAGGATTCTTTGTTCTTGTCACGATTGGTGGTGCCGTATTCGATGAATGTACCGATGGCGGCATCGACGATCGCGTGGTTCTGCCAGAAAGCGTATTTGAGATCGCGCTCAAGGAGCTGATGATTCTCAGGCTCCTTCAACATCGACATCAGCATGGAGTGGCCGTTACCGATGTGCCGGCTTTCATCCGACTGCACCGACAGGAACACGGTCGGCAGCGCATAGTCACCGTTACGTGCGGCCTCTGAAGGCATGGCAACGAACAGCGTGTTGGTGAAGGCGGTTTCAGCGACCACGGTCAGGTAGACATTCGCCGACGTGATGGCATCACCGGTGATGAAGCCCTCGCCGAACTGGCGGCCGATCGTGGTGGCATAGCACTTTCCGAACGCCGCCTCGGTGATGTCGAAACCGGCGGGGTCGATATAGTTTTCCATATACCACTTTTTGAGGTTCATCTGGATGGTCGAATGACGGAACTCGTCGACCATCTGCATGGTGAACCCGGTGCGCAGATCTTCACCCGGCGCCAATCGGCCGACCATGGCCATGGAGCGGGCAGCCGAAATCTCGGGGAAAGGAATGATCGCCAAGAACAGCTTCATCCATTCCACCCAGCGCGGCTCGACATTGCGGAACATGTCGCCACGAAGGGCAGCATCGAGCGCACCGTAGACGCGGTTGTCCTTTTCTTCCTGCATCGGGAAGTACGAGCGCAGCACCTGCTTCATCGGGTCTTTCGGCGCTTTGGTAATCTTATAGTCGGTCGGGAAGGTCATCGCTTCCTGCACATAGGAAGGATTCCATCCGAGATCGGCGATCTTCTTCGCCGCGTCGGTGACCGAGATCCCCCGCTGCGAGGTGATCTTATTGAGGGTCAAGCCTTCAGCCATCTGGTCTGTCCTCCAGCATCGTTGCTCTACGTTTGTTCAGCCGCAGCACTTGAGGTCTGCGGGCAAAAAATCGGCGATCCGCTCGATGAGCTCGCCAACGATCGACCCGTGCGGGTAGGAGCACACACGAGCAAGTTGTCGGATACGGAAAAACCGAGCGGATCGAATGGAGATGGCGAAGGTCCCGGATCGCGCTATTCGACCCCGATATCAAAGAAACATCTGCATCGCTGCCATAGCCGTCACTCACGGCCACACTGCCAGTGATCGCAGTAATCTCTTTGCTACCCCCAGGGGCCATCCAGCTTCCCTTCCTTCGTTCTTCTGACGGCCCATTGAATTTTGCGAGCCGGCTTGTTTGATGTGAAAGAGAAGCAAGGGCCATGCCAAGAAAAAAAACTTATTAGATTCAGCTATCTACAAACTTTGCTGCAGCAAACAACTGTATCACCGTTCGATTTTGGGACAGTTTCATCAGAACAAAATGTACCAAAATGATACATATTCATTCCACGCACCAACGATGCATAAAGATTACTGTCTATTTTGATAGTTCTTTATTGTGGTATTTAGTTGACGGCAGGTTACAAGCTTTTGCACTATTGAAAAAAATGCGTCAGGAATGAGCCAGCGTCCATACGCACTGCGCTGGCAAAAGAACAGGGAAGGCATCATGGCGGCGTCTCACTACGCCATTCAGATGACCGACCGGACTCCCGCAGCGCCGGGAGCAAACGAAGAATTGTCTCTTCTCGTCCTCTATGCGGGCAATCCGATCGGCGCCGTGGTGATTGAATGGCATGGCGATCTCGAACTGGTTCTGAAATCGAGCAAATTCTTTGGCGGCAAGAGCCCCGGAATCGACAATGCCTGGCAGCTGGCCAACCTTGTACTCCGGGCTGTCGAGGAGGAGAGCCCGGGTGGAATCAGTGAGGCGGATACCGGTCTTTTCGGCCAGGATGGCGCCATGCCGATATGGGAAATCACGCTTCATGACAAAGGAGGGTGACAGGGATGGCGGACAAGCATCCTCCGGATAATCTTCCCGACTCGCTGCAACCCCAGTTGAACGGACCGACCGCCGAGATCATGGCACGAGCCGAACGCGATCTGGTGTTCGTGGTCAAGTTTCTTGGCGAAAGCCAGCATATTCTGCAGCGATACTTTCAGGACTTCGTTCGGCAGGAACTGGCGAAACGCGGCATCACCTTCGGCGATCATCCGTTGCTGCTCCCTTTCATCGAAACCCATGGCAGCGAGCTTGCCGAATTCGTGGTGACCGGCATCGGCCTTCATCATCAATTCCATCTCAAAACCTTCGAGGAGATGCAGGGCGATCCGCAGCAGCTCCTTCGTCTCGACATCTCGAACACGCTCCAATCACACATCGAGAAGGCCGAGGCCCATTTCATCTCCGGCATGGGCGGCCTCCAGAAAATTCTCGCCGCCGTCGAAGAAGCACGTGAGCTTCGCGTCGATTTGCCGAAGGAGAGCTCATGACCGCCAATCCTGTCGCTGAGCTTATGCAGCAGCGCATGGCCCTCATCGAGAAATTGGCCAGCATCAATTCAAGACAGCTTTCGAACACCCAGACACGCTCAGGCATCGACGTCGAACTTCAGGGGTGCATCAACGACATCGAGCGAAACGGCGAAACACGGGAAGGCCTGGCCCGGCGTGCCGAGCTGGAAGAGCGTTTGCAGCATGCCAGTGAAGCATGCGCCGGCTGTGAACGGGAATGGCAAGCCCATGCCGATCAGCTCGAACAACTGGATCGCGAGCTATTGGCCGTGCAGCTGGACACGGAGCATGAGCGTTCATCACAGGCTTCATCGAACGAGGTGCCGGGCAAAGATTGAAACGCTAGAAGTGGAAAGAAAAATGGACAGGATGGAAGCGGAGGACTTCAGTCTCTTCGGCCTTCTCGGACGATCCTGGCATCTCGATATGCCGGTGATTTCCACGACCTTCGACAATAGCGGCAGTGCAGTCGCCTATACGCTTGCCGACGGCTCGGTCGCGATTGCCCGCGTCAAAGACACGGAAGCTGCTGCCAAGAGAATTCGCATCAGCGCAGAAGACGGGCGCTCGAGCATTCTTCCGAGGTCCAAGCCACTTCCTCCCCTAACCCATTTCACCATGCAGGACGGCAGGCCGATCGCCGCAAGCGCTTATGGCAAACATGGCTTTGTCCTCGGCGACCAATCCGGTCAACTGATCAGCACCACCGTTGGCGGCGAGCGCACGCCTTTTTCCATCAGGCAAGACGGTGCGATCACGGCGCTCGAGCACACTGAAGCCACAGGCCTCCTCGCTTGCGCGACAGATAAGGGGGAGATCGCCCTCGTCAGCCGCGGGAACGCCAATACCGCCCCCCTGGATCTCGACTCGTCCATCCAAGCCCTAAGCTTTTCGCCTGATGGCAAGCAGCTCGCAATCGCGGCGAAAGACACGGTCACACTCTGGCAAGTCGAGGGGGAACCAGCCAAGATCAGCACATGGCCAACACATGGCCCACCGCTCGTTCTTTGCTGGAGTCCCGACCAGACAAAGATCGCCGTCGGTTATGAGCATGGCGGAATCGGTATCTGGTACGTGCGTGATGGCAGCCATATAGCTTTTACCGACTATCCCTCGGCTGTGCGCTCGCTCGCCTGGAGTGCAGATGGCGACACGCTCCTAACCAGCGGCGCCTTTCGCATGATTGCCTGGCCGTTGAACCAGCTCAAAACCAACGGCAGAGCACCGACCGCGTCGGCGATGGAGACAGGCAAGCCAAGCCTGGTCGCTATAGAAGCGGTGGCTTCCCATCCCGAGCGCCCCCTGGTCGCTGCCGGGTACGAGAACGGCATGCTGATCCTTGCCACCATCGGGTCAAAAGACGAATTGATCCTCAAGACTGAGGGAGACGGCGCGATCACCAGTCTCGAATGGTCGAAGGATGGCGGCTATCTCGCCCTCGGTTCCGACCACGGTCTTGCCGCCATCGTCGAGCTGCCGCCGCAGCTCTTCAAGACCTGACAAATCGCCAATCACAGGGAGATATCACCCATGGCAACGCAGCTCAGCCCCGACGAGATCAGCAAGGATATATTCTTCAAGAAGTTAGCCAGCCTGTCGACGGACATGATCAAGGAACATGGCAAGGACTTCACCATGGGCGCGCTTCTTCTTGCCGCACGCTTCATCGCGGAAGACAAGCCATTCGAGAAGAACGCGCCGCCGGCCTCCTGAGTCATGAGGCCGGTTGCTGACGTCGACGTCAGACCGGATCGGTTCCGACGAAGCTCATGTAGACACGGTCCCGACCAGCCCCAAAGGCGATCACGTCATAGCGCTCAGGTGTAGCGCTCGGCATACCGGGCGAACCTGCAGGCATGCCGGGCACGGCGAGACCTTGAATGGCAGGCCGTTCGGCCAGAAGCTTCTTGATCGCAGCAGCCGGAATATGGCCCTCGATGATATAGCTTTCGATGATTCCGGTATGGCAGGTGATCAGATGATCCGGCACGCCTGCCATGTGCTTGGTAGCGCTGAGATCGTCAAGGTCCAAAGCATCGACTTTGAAACCGTTGCTTCTCAGATGGTCGACCCATATCCCGCAGCAGTCGCAAACCGGCGTCTTGAAGACATGGATCCGAGGTTGGCCGGCAGCGTTCGACATGCGCCAAGGCAATAGGGTAAGCCCCCCTGCCGCCCCTAAAAACAAACGTCGTTTCATTCGTTCCTCTCCCTCTTCCAGCCAGACTTTTCGTGCAGCCTTCCATCAATTCTTCGACTTGCGAAACCTGTCGTGGCAGGCACCGCAAATCTTGCCGATCTTGACATACTGCGTCCGCATTTCAGTCCGATTAGCACCGCTGCTCGACACGTTTACCAGCTTCATGCCCTCCCTGGCCAGTTCTTCGGCGCTTGCAACATAGCTGTCCCAGCCCTGCCAGATAGCCGGCAGGGCCTCGCTCGGATGCTCGTTGCTACCGCTGGGTGTCAGGGCCGGAATCCTGTTCGCATGATCGACGAGAAGGCGTGCTTGATCAGCAACCACGTCGGAGGAGAAAGATGCTTCGCCTTTGAACATCGGACCCATGGCTTTCATCACACCGGCCAGATCTTTCATCAGCGCCATTCGTTCTTTCACGACACCTTTCGCACCGCTATGAGCATCGACCGGAAGCGTCGAACTGCCTCCGATCAGGATCAACGACAGGCTCATCAGCATCATCTGGTGCTTTGCTTTTTTCATCGCAGGCTCCGAACATGTCTTGTTGACTGCCGCATGGTGGCTAGTCTCGCGCCCAAGGAACGTCCAATCTCATCTGTAAAATGCCTTATCCCCCCTTCCCCCACTGGAAGGTCAACGGCATCGGAAAGGAAGGCAATCAATGGCCGGCGATATCCATAGCCACAACAAGGAGTTGGTTCGGCCTCTTCGCCAGGCCTTGTATGACTATGACCCCGATCATGTCCAGCAAGCGCTGGTGGCAACCTTTCACGAGCATGCCAAGGTTCGCCTCGCCTTTCCATTCGAGGATCTCGAAGGCGGTGACGGCTTCTATAACGAAGCATTGGCACCTCTTCACCAAGCCATCCCGGACCTCGAGCGCCGCGATACCATCGTCATGGCCGGATCATCCAAATCAGATTCCGATACGAACTGGGTGGGTTGCTGCGGTTATTACACCGGCACGTTCGTTGAACCCTGGCTCGACATACCACCGAGCGGCCATCAGGCTGCCATGCGGTTCCATGAGTTCTTCCGCATGGCCGAGGGCAGCGTGGTCGAGATGCAGGCCCTTTGGGATATTCCGGAGGTCATGATGCAGGCCGACGCCTGGCCGATGGCACCGAGCCTCGGCCGGGAATGGCAGGTTCCGGCCCCTGCCACCCAGGACGGCCTGGTTCCGCCTCCTCGCGATCCCCGACGCTCAGCCAGCAGCGTCGACCTCGTCTCCACGATGCTTGCCGGACTTGGTGAATTCGCTACCGGTGGCGTCGAGGCAATGCGGCTGTCCGACTATTGGCATCCGCGTTTTAGCTGGTACGGCCCGGCGGGAATCGGCACCGGTCGCGGGATCGAAGGATTTCGCAACTGGCACCAAATCCCGTTCTTGAACGCGATGCCTGATCGGGTTGGTTCCATGGGGCAAGGGCATCTTTTTGGCGATGGCGACTATGTCGGCTTCACCGACTGGCCCGGCATGAAGGCGACAATCTCGGGTGACGGCTGGATGGGCATTGCGCCCAGCGATCGGAAAATCACCATGCGAAGTCTCGATTTTTGGCGATGCGAAAACGGTCTCATCCGGGAAAATTGGGTTCTTGTCGATCTGCTGGACGTCTATCATCAGATTGGCGTGGATGTCTTTGCAAGACTTCGTGAATTCAACAAAGCCCGCCGTTAGCGTTTTTCGATCTTATGAAGTCACCACCAGCCCGCTCCCCCTCCCAACCACCCGATATGGTCGGAATCCTGCGGGTGGTTGGGAGGGGAAGCGGGCCGGTTCCGTTTGATCGGAACATGCTCTAGTCCTGATATACTGTCAGCCTTCAGGCGGCAGCCTGTTGGCCGGGCGATGAATCTCGCGGCAACACAGGCTGCACCGCATTGATCCTCTTTAGCGATCCCATGCACGGCAACAAAAAAGCCTGGATCGGGGAAGGCACTCGATCCATGTTCGGGAAAAAGCGTGTAAGCTTGATGCTCGAACGAGAGGAACCTGCACTCATGCTCAGCCCAACCTTCCCGAAAATTCACTTGCCGCATCTAGCTGACGTGCCGTTGCCGCCGATGCAGGTCGCGAAGCTGCGTCACCCGAGTTGTGCGCCGGTCGCCGATGTCGAGGCTGCCGTGGACACGGCTCTCGCAACGTCCCGTCGCCTTGGTGATCTGCCTGAAGGGGCAAGCATCGCCGTTGCTGTCGGCAGCCGTGGCATCGCGGATATTCACACCGTCGCGGCGGCCACGGTCAAACATTTGAAGCAGCGGGGCTTTGCCCCCTTCATCGTGCCGGCCATGGGTAGTCATGGCGGCGCCACGGCCGAAGGACAGGTCGATGTCCTGGCCCATCTCGGGGTAACGGAAGACTATGTCGGCGCCCCGATCCGAGCGACCATGGAAACGGTCGGCTATGGTGCGACGCTTCAAGGCATCCCGTGCCGTTTCGACAAGAATGCCGCCGAAGCCGATGCCGTGATTTGCATCAATCGGGTGAAGGCGCATACCAGTTTCGACCGGCCGATCGAGAGCGGCCTTACAAAGCTGGTTGCAGTCGGGCTGGGCAAACAGGCCGGCGCCCAAAACGTGCATCAGCTCGGTCCGCGCGGTTATACCGAAGTTCTGCCGGACCTGGCGCGCATCGCCATCGATCAGTCGCCGATCGCCTTTGGCCTTGCCCTTGTCGAGAACGCCGAGAAGCGGCTGGCGGTGATCGAAGGTGTCGAGCCAAAGGACTTTGCCGCCGCGGACGAGAGCCTGCTCAAACAGGCAAAATCATATACGGCAAGATTGCCGTTCGACCAGCTCGACGGCCTCGTAGTGGAACTCATCGGCAAGGAAATCTCTGGTGCGGGCATGGACCCTGCCGTGGTCGGCCGGGTCGGCATGAGAAGCGTGCCGGATCCTGAAAAACCTGCCATCAACAAGCTTGCCATCTTGGGCGTAAGCGAAGATTCCTATGGTAATGCCATCGGCCTCGGCAATGCCGACTACACGACTGCCGGTGTGGCGAACGCTATCGACCTCATGCCCATCTACATGAATGCAATCACCGCAACGGCCGCCGAGGCCGCCCGTATTCCTGTGGTGCTGGCCGATGATATATCCGTCATTCGCACCCTGGTCGCTACCTGCTGGCGATCTGATCTGGAGAATGTGCGGCTTTGCCAGATCCGCTCGACGCTGCATCTCAACAAGATCCTGATTTCCCCTGCCCTGGCAACCGAGATCGAAGGACGCGCCGATGTCGAGATTCTGTCCGAGCCGGCGCCGCTGGCATTCGGTGACGATGGCGCCCTTGTGACAGGCTGTCCGGCTTGAAGCCGGCACGGCTCCGTCTCAGGATCCCAAGAGCCCTTTGCCATGATGGCGACGCTTCGATCTCGGCGGCGGGCGTTCGGCCACCAGCGGCTTGCTGCAATGGGGACAGGTTGGCGGGCTGAGGCGGGCGTCGCGGAGAACATCATGCATGATGGCCTGGGCCTCACCGGTGCGCAGGCCTAATCGGCGCCTGGCATCTTCAAGCAGGATTCGGTCCTTTTTCGAGATCTTGCCATCAATCAGCTTCTCCTCGACCTCGGCCTCGAACATGCGCTCGCGCTCATGAAGCTGCTCGGAAAAAGCCGCTGCCAGCAGACCTGCGGGCAGAGCTACCATGCCGATGCCGATTACGGCGATGATGCCGCCGATCACCTTGCCGAAGGGCGTGATCGGTACCACGTCTCCAAACCCGACGGTGGTCATGGTGATTACCGCCCACCAAAGCGCATCGGGAATGGTGCCGAAGGCCTCGGGCTGGGCCTGGTGTTCGGCGAGATAGGCAAAGCTCGAGGCGATCAGCAGGAGAAGGCTCAGGACGAACACGGCCGCGAGGATCGCGCGTGCTTCGTTGCGCAGCGCGTCGAGAAGCAGGCCGATGGACGTGGAATAGCGGCTGAGCTTTAGAACCCTGAGCAGACGAAGAGCCCGAAGCATCCGCAGATCGACGTTCAAGAAGCTGCTTAGATAAAATGGCAGGATCGCCAGGAGGTCGGCAAGGGAGAGCGGCTTGATGATGTGAGCGAGCCTCGTCCGCCATGGAGCTGCCATGGCCTCATCGCCGCGCTCGACGGTCGACCAGAGGCGGGCGGCATATTCGAGGGTGAACACCATGACCGAGAGCCGTTCGAACCAGGCGAACCAGCTGTGATAGCGGGCCTCGATCTCGGGCACGGACTCCAGGATGACGGCAAGCACATTCAGGACGATCAGCGTGATCAGAAAGCCGTCGACCGCCCGCGACAGCCAAATGATGTGGCGATGCTCAGCCTCGTTGTTGGGCTCGGCAGGCGCCAGGATCAGATAGGCGATCCGCCTAAGGGAGCGTTTCTGAACGGTCGATCCTCGGTCGCTTCGGGGCAAAGCAGGCATGGTTGATCCGAATAGCCATTCCATCAATCAGCGAGTTGTCGGTCTTGTACACCAATTCGCAATATCGGCGATAAAAACAACCGCGACAGTGTCAAGCTTCGAGCGATCCGCTATGACGGGGCAACATGGGATCAAGGAGCGGAGCAAGGGCGATGCAGGGTGTGGTTGCGGTGGCGGCCGGCGGCATGGTCGGCGCGGTTTGCCGGTATCTGGTCATGATCGCGGCGACCAAGGTTTTCGGGCATGGGTTTCCGTTCGGAACGCTGATCGTCAATGTCGTGGGATCCTTTGCCATGGGGGCGCTGGTCGAGTGGATGGCGCTTGGCTGGAATGTCGGCAATGAGGTCCGGCTGTTCCTGGCGGTGGGCCTGCTTGGCTCCTTCACCACCTTCTCGACATTTTCGCTCGATTTTTACACGCTTTATGAGCGACAGGCCTTTATCCCGCTGATTGCCTACGCTTCGGGTTCGTTTGGTTGTTCGGTGTTCGGGCTGGTCTTGGGCCTGACGGTGGTACGCCGACTTCTTGCTTAGGACTCTATCATAGTCTCACGGATTTTTCATTCATGATCACGCCCGCCAGTGGTTTGTACATGATCGTGGTGGAATCGAGCTTGTTTCGGTCGATGGTATCGAGGCAATAGCCGGGGATAACGCCGACGGTCCGATAGCCGAGCGACCGGTAGAGCGGTTCTGCATGATCGCCGGTTCGGGTGTCGAGGGTCAGCAGGCTGCGGCCGAGATTTTTCGCCTGGTGTTCAAGCTCGATCATCAGTGCCCTGGCGACGCCCTGGCGGCGGTGGGCCGGATGCACCAGGAGCTTTTTGACATCGGCCCGGTGGGGCTGGTTGGCCGGCGTGTCGTAGCCTAGCTGGACGGCGCCGACGATCCTTTCGCCATGCTGCGCGATCAAAAGGATGAGATGGCCATCCTGGACGGCCGGCTGCACAGCGCCGCGCCAGAAAGCCTCGCTTTCGGCCATGCTGTGGGGCAGCAGAAAACCGATGCCGCCGCCGTCGTGGATCGTGGCGTGCAGGAGTTCGCTCAGGCCTCGGATATGGCGATCGATCATAACGCCGGTGCAAAGCGAGATGGCCGCCCTCCCGGCGATGCCTCGGGTCATGCGGCTTCACACCATGAAGAGGACATAGCTCGCACCACTACCCTTCGGGGTCGAAAAGGAACTCTTGCCGAAGAGCTGATAGCGAAGGCAGTCTCCCGGCCTAAGCGCAAAGATCCGGCCGTCGATGCTGATATCCAGCCGCCCCTCGATCAGAAGGAGATGATGTTCCAGGCCGGGCTTGGGGGCGGTGTCGTAGACGATCTCGGCACCGGGATCGAGCTCGCAGGCGAGTGCTTCCCCCGCCAATGTCCTGGCTGGAGGCGAGACCGAGCGGCGGCTGAAGCCGATGGTGTCGTCCGTCCAAAGCGGCTGTGCGTCGCGGCGGACAAGAGGGGCGAAATCGTCTTCGACCATGCGCATCAGACGCGACATGGTCAGACCATAGACCGCGCACAGCTTGCCGAGCACGGCAGCCGTTGCGCTGACCTCGGCATTCTCGAGGCGGGACAAGGTCGCCCGGCTAACCGAACTTCGTTTGGCCAGCTCCTCCAGCGACCAGCCACGCTCGGCGCGCAATGCCTTCAGATGCTCGGCGATCCGCCGGTCGATGGTTTGATGAGTGGCTGGCATTTGTTCCATATACGAGAAATTGTCTCATATATGGATTTTGTCAAGCTTCTGCCGCCGGTCTTATGCCAAGCGGCCTGGCTTTGACCTGTTCCATCCCGCTCCCCCTCCCAACCACCCGATATGGTCGGGATCCTGCGGGTGGCTGGGAGGGGGAGCGGGATGGAACGGTGTCTAGGCGGCTTGGCATCACACGGCATAAGCCCGACAGTCGAAACGGTCCTTACAAAAGCGAACAGCAGGGCAAATAAAGGCCCTGCTGTTCCTGCGTCAAACCGATGCGGTCACACCACTAGTGCACCGGCGCATTCAAATGATTCACTTGTCGGCGCACTAGAGCGTTTCCGGTTGAGGTTTACGCGGAGCCAGCCCTCTCACCCTCCCAACCACCCGATATGGTCGGGATCCTGCGGGTGGTTGGGAGGGGGAGAGGGCTGGATCGACCTGTCCGGGAAATGCTCTAGTTCATTGGTTTTGCATCAACTTTTCCATACCGATCTGAACGATCTGTATGGGTCGATGCACTAGAATTCCGCCCAGCCGCTGTCGTCGGTTGCTGCCGTGGCGGGTTCGGGCCTGGCAGCGGGCTTGGGCTGCACCGGCGTCGAACGGGCGGGCCTTGCCGCCGGCTGCCGTCTTGACGATTGGTTGCCCAGCTTGAAGAAGGCCATGAGTTCGGAGAGCTTGTTGGCCTGGTCGCTCAAGGCCCGCGAGGCTGCCGTGCTTTCCTCGACCAGGGCCGAGTTCTGCTGGGTCATCTCGTCCATGCTGGCGACCGAGCTGTTGATCTCCTGGACGCCTGCCGCCTGCTCCTGGGATGCGCTGGAGATTTCGCGAACGATCGAAGCGACCTCGCCGATCGAGCCGACGATCTCGCCAAGCGCTTCACCGGCCTGATTGACCAGATCCACACCATCCTTCACCTGGCCGTTACTGTCCTGGATCAGGGTCTTGATGTCGGACGCGGCTTGGGCGGAACGCTGGGCCAGCTGGCGGACTTCCTGGGCGACCACGGCGAAGCCTTTGCCCGCTTCACCGGCACGGGCCGCCTCGACGCTGGCATTGAGGGCCAGAAGATTGGTCTGGAAGGCAATCTCGTCGATGACCCCGATGATATCGGTGATCTTCTGGGCCGAGCCTTCGATGCCGCTCATCGCCTCGACCGCCCGCTCGACGATCTTGCCGCCCTTGCTGGCGGTCTGGTTGGCGGTGTCGGCGAGCTGGTTGGCGTTCTTGGCATTTTCGGCGTTCTGCCGGACGGTGGCCGACATCTGCTCGCTGGAAGCGGCGGTTTCCTCGAGGTTGGAGGCTGCCTGCTCCGTACGGTCGGAGAGGTCACTGGTGCCGCTGGTGATTTCGCTTGCGGCCGCCGTGACTTCGCTGGTGACCGTCTGGATCTGCTCGACGATGGTGGCAAGCTGCTCCGCGGTGCGGTTGGCGTTGTCTTTCAGTTCACCGAACTTGCCTTGGAAATCGGCTTCGATGCGCTGGTCCAGCTGCCCTTCTGCGGTCGCTTCAAGCATTCTTCCGATGTCGCTTGTGGCGTTATCGACGACCCCGACCAGCTTGTTCATGCCGTCGGCCAGCTCGCGGTAGGCGCCATCCATCTGCGAGAGGTCGATCTTCCTCGAAAAATCGCCGGCGCTGGCTGCGGAGATGACCTGATCCATTTCTTTCCGGATGGCTTCGTCCTGGGTCACGTCGTTCCATTCGGCGACGGCACCAAGCACGGAATTATCAACCCCACGGACAGGACTCACGGTCAGCTCGATGCGTCGTCCACCCAGGTTGATGGTGGCGACACGAGGGCCCGTCAGCCCCTTTAGAATGTCTCGCTGGTGTGACGGGTTCTTGTGAAAGTTATCGATGTTCGTACCGACAAGCTGTGCGCCATTGAATTGCGGGAGCTGTTTCCGGATTTCGGATTCGAACGACGAGAGATGGCCTTGCAGTGCCGGATTGACGTAGATGATGTTGGCCTGACGGTTGACCACCATGACCATGGTGTTGGCACCGTCCAGCGCCGCCCGCAGGCGTGTCGATTCCAGGCCCTTTTGATAGACGGCATCAAGGGACCGGGCAAGGTCACCGATCTCATCACGCTGGTTGAGACAAGGAATGTCGGTGTCGACGCCGTTCGAAAGATCCTTGATCGTGTCTTTCACCTGGATCACGGGCTTGGCGAGACCGCGGACCAAGAGCCAGATACCAATCGCCCCAAGAACAATACCAACCACCAACGCAATGGCCACCAGTTGCAGCAGCAAAGCGCCGGCATGTTCTGCATGCAGGGCAGACTGTGCGGTGAAATGCTCGACCTCCTTGAGCGCTTCTTCAATCTCCAAGACCACCTCATGCTGGAGCTCTTCAAGATTGCGCGCGGCTGACTTGTCGAGTTCCTTGCCTGCGGCTAGGTCGGTGAGAAGCCCTTCAGCGCGAATTTCATAGTCCGCGTAGTGAGCCTCGATCTTCTTGATTATCTCGTAGAGATGTTTGAATTCGGCTTCCGAATCGGCGTTGATGGCGTGGTCCACGCCTCTTAGAGCGAGCGCTTCGGCCTCTCTCAGCGCTTTTTCAACGATAACTGCGCGCTGCTTAAATTGCTTGACGATCTCATCGAGCTCTTGCTTGGTGACCAGTGACGGAAGGGCCTTTTCGAACAGGATCGCCTGCTCGAGCCCGCCGATGTTGACGACGGTAAGCGCTTCGATGAGAGGAATATCCTCCTCCGCAATCTCGACAATCTCCAATTCCAGGCGATTCAAAAAGAAAATCGTCCCGAAACCGATCATGAGAATACCAGACAGGAAAATGCCTGAGACGAGATAGATCTTGGTCGCGATCTTGAAGTTGTTGAATGTGCGGAGCATGATTCACAATCTCTGGAGGTTAAAGCTCGGCCTCCGTTTTAACCTGGAATCCTTATCGCACTCTTAACGCGCCGATATTTTCCGCATGGCGCTCCCGGTCAAGCCACGGCCCTTGCCCCCCAACTCGCCGGCAGGGCGCCGTTGTCCTTCGGCGCTCACAGGAGTGGCGCATCACCGAGACTTGACTGGGTGTTCTGTTGCGAGGCGCTTAGGATTGGATGTCAGTTGCCGGGTAGAATGCTGGAGCAAGCGACGGACGGACAATCATGGTTCTTGGACTCTCGCGATGACGGCCATCGGGCCGACGGTCTTTCGGAGCGGGCTGGCGGGCCTGTGCATGATGATCATCGCCCTCCTTTGCTCTTCCTCCGCAGCAGCCAATGACGACGAGAGCTTTTTCGACGGCCTTGCTGCGTTTGACGGGGGTGACATTGCCGAAACGGTTCGGATCTGGTCGGCTCTTGCGGAAGCGGGCGACGTGCAGGCGCATGTCGGGCTTGCCGGCCTTTATCTCGCGGGCAATGGCGTTATGCGGGATGCCGAGGAAGCCGCCCGGCTCTACCGTCTGGCGGCAGAGCGGGGCGACAGCAACGGGCAGCTCAATCTGGGCCGGCTTTATTTGACGGGCGTAGGCGTTGGGAGAGACGAGGCGCTGGCCTATGCCTGGCTCAGCCTGGCGGCCAAGCAAGGCCGGCGCTGGGCCGATGAAAAACGCCGGGACATCGAGCCCGGGCTTTCGGCCGACCAAAAGGCTGAAGCGGCGCGTCTGATCGACGAGATCGAGACGCGTTGAGGCGTCGGCGGGGCATTTGCGATGCCGGGGCGATTTAATCTGGCGTTAACTATGGCGCGCTAGGATCGTTTGGTGGTCCATGGGATCCTGGGAATCCGTGCCGCGCCCCTTCTTTCAGGCGGGTAGGCGTCGTCTCAGGCGGTTACGGGTAAGGCTGCAAGCCTTTGTGTCGAAAAGCCCGGCGTGTTGTTCGGGAGTCAAGACGGGTGACTTCGCTGTTGCCGCAGTAACGACTGCAGATCGGACTGCCCTCCCCTTGGCGCAAGCCGGCACCTCCGCAGCAAGCAAAGAGCACCGGCCTCCGCACCCAAGAGCGCCGGCTTTCATGTCGGCCACCGACGCAACGTCAGCGCCGGCGCGCGTCGCGCCCTGTAGCACCGGCCTGCGTGCAGACCACCGACGCAAAGTCAACGCCGGCGCGCGTCGCGCCCTGTGGCACCGGCCTGCGTGCAGACCACCGACGCAAAGTCAACGCCGGCGCGCGTCGCGCCCGCGTCAGGGGCGCCAGGCCTCGTAGTCGCCGGTGGCGGGGGCGCGGGTGCCTCCCCGCTGGACGGCGCCCGGAGGGAGGTAGGCTTCGGTGGTGCCGGTCAGGTTGGGCATCGGCTCCGCTTCGAAATGGGGTGCCGGCAGGGGTTCGTCGGAGGGGGCTTCCTTGATCCGCCCGTGGAGCCAGCCGACCCAGCCCGGCGGGACGCGGGTGGGTTCGGCCTCCTTGCTGTAGACCACCCAGCGGCGCTCGCGGCGGCCGGCCTC
Organism: Geminicoccaceae bacterium; assembly: GCA_965204405.1. Classification (GTDB taxonomy): domain Bacteria; phylum Pseudomonadota; class Alphaproteobacteria; order Geminicoccales; family Geminicoccaceae; genus JANQPX01. The sequence continues at coordinate 272,552 of CBDBEN010000002.1, read as the reverse complement.
GGTCTTCTTCTCGGCATAATAGCGGTTGCCGTACTGGTCCTCGCCGACCAGCCGTCCGGACAGCCAGGTGCGAAACAGGGTGTAGAAACTGTTGGTGCCGAGCGCTGGCAATGCAGCCTCCTTCAAGCAAAACCGCCAAACGGCAGCGGCGAACTAAAACCGGCGGTCCATCGACCGGAGCGCACTATGAGGGTCTCGAAGCGCTTGGTCCAGCCTCGATTTTCCGTCATGGCAATCTTGCCCACAGATTGTGGATAACCTTACCCCAATGGTTCTTATTTTGTTCCAAATCCATTACCTCCATCATCTGGATCTCCATCTCCAGGCATGAAAATCTCCACCCGACCTCACATCCAATCATCTCCATATCCCAAAAATCAACGTGGTTCATTTGCCGCAAGCGGGCCGCAGCTCGTCGCAACCTCCCGTTTTTCCCCAGGATTTCCCGTATTTTTACGACCAAAACACTACATCTAGTGGCTGTTGCCTTATTGGATGGATAGATGTATGATCAGAGACGTTGTGGGGTTACCTGCTATTGTTCCTTCAGAGCTGCCGGTGTCTTTGCTTAAGAAGCCTGAAAATCACCTCCGAAAGACGAACTTTCGGGGCATTTCAATGAGATCGGGCAAAAAGACGCTTCCAGGGCAATGATCAGGATTTCCCCCGAAAACTTGTGAGTTAATCGTTGCCGTGCGGCCCGGATCGGCCTAAAACTCAGTTGAGCTTAGAGAGGTTGAGCCTAACTGTGTTGATCAGACTGGACCCACGGCTATTCAAGGATAATGACGACTCGCCAAAAGGCGGGCCGGTCATTCATGCCGGAACGGAGTCTGGTTGATGAAAATCGAGCGCGCTTTTACGACCGCCGGATCGTCCCCTTACGATGGGATCGAATTCCGGACTGCCACGAGCGAGATCAAGAACCCCGACGGCTCGGTGGTGTTCAAACTCGATGACGTCGATGTCCCGGCTGCCTGGTCCCAGGTAGCGGTCGATGTGCTTGCGCAGAAATATTTCAGGAAAGCCGGCATTCCGGCCGAGCTGAAGGCGGCGCCTGAAAAGAACGTGCCCGCCTGGCTACGGGCGAAGAAGCCCGATATGAAAGCGCTGAAGAAGCTGCCCGAGGGCGCGCGGTTCGGCGGCGAGCGTTCGGCCAAGCAGGTGTTCGACCGGCTGGCGGGCACGTGGACTTATTGGGGCTGGAAGGGGGGCTATTTCGACAGTGAGGCGGACGCTGAAGCCTTCTATGACGAGCTTCGCTATATGCTGGCCTCGCAGCGCTGCGCGCCGAACTCGCCGCAATGGTTCAATACCGGGCTGCATTGGGCCTATGGAATCGACGGCCCGGCACAGGGGCATTTTTTCGCCGACCCAAAATCCGGCGAAGTCAAGAAATCCGACAGCGCCTATGAGCGCCCCCAGCCGCATGCCTGCTTCATCCAGAGCGTCGACGACGATCTGGTGAATGAAGGCGGGATCATGGATCTTTGGGTGCGGGAGGCCAGACTCTTCAAGTACGGGTCCGGCACCGGCTCCAATTTCTCGAAGCTGCGCGGCGCCAACGAGCCGCTCTCGGGCGGCGGCAAGTCGTCAGGGCTGATGAGCTTCTTGAAGATCGGCGACCGGGCGGCCGGCGCGATCAAGTCGGGGGGCACCACCAGGCGAGCCGCCAAGATGGTGACCGTCGATGTCGATCATCCCGATATCGAGGAGTTCGTGAACTGGAAGGTGGTGGAGGAGCAGAAGGTTGCGGCCCTGGTCGCCGGCTCGAAGCTGCTCAATCGCCATCTGAACGATATTCTGACGTCCTGCCACAAGGCGGGGCTCGACGGAGACGCCCGGTTCGAGCCCAAGGAGAATCCCGAGCTTCGAAAGGCGATCAAGGCGGCGCGCAAAGCGCTGCTGCCGGAGAATGCCATTCAGCAGGTCATTCTCTATGGACGCCAGGGCTACACCCAGATCGAGATCCCGACCTATACGACGGATTGGGATAGCGACGCCTATCTCACGGTTGCGGGCCAGAATTCCAACAATTCGATCCGGGTCAGCAACGGCTTCCTGGAGCGGGTCAGGGACGGCGGCGACTGGGCGCTTACCGAGCGCACCGGCGACAAGGTTTCGAAAACTCTGAAAGCGCCTGAGCTTTGGGATCAGATTTCGAGGGCGGCCTGGGCAAGCGCAGATCCCGGCGTTCAGTACGACACCACCATCAATGAGTGGCACACCTGCCCGGTCTCGGGACGGATCAATGCATCCAACCCCTGCTCGGAATACATGTTCCTGGACGACACGGCCTGCAATCTGGCGTCCTTGAACCTCATTACTTTTCTGAACAAGGACGGATCATTCGACACGGCCGGCTTCGCCCACGGGGTCAGGCTTTGGACCATCGTCCTCGAGATCTCGGTGATGATGGCGCAGTATCCGTCCGAGCGGATCGCCGAGCTTTCCTACCGCTACCGTACTCTCGGCCTCGGCTATGCCAATCTCGGCGGCATGCTGATGGCGCGCGGCATCAGCTATGACAGCCAGGAAGGCCGGGCGATCGCAGGCGCGATCACGGCACTGATGACCGGGGTGACCTATCAGGTCTCGGCGGAAATGGCGAAGGAGCTCGGGCCGTTCCCCGGCTATCAGCCGAACAGCGAGCAGATGCTCCGTGTGATCCGCAACCATCGCCGTGCCGCCTATGGCGAGAAGCGGGATTACGAGTCGCTCTCGGTCCGCCCCGTGCCGCTGGATGCGGAGCATGTGGATTGGACCGATCTCGTCGAGGCGGCACAGGCTTCCTGGGATCAGGCCCTGGAACTCGGCGAAGCCCATGGTTTCAGGAATGCCCAGACCACGGTGATCGCACCGACCGGCACGATCGGCCTGGTGATGGACTGCGACACCACCGGCATCGAGCCCGATTTCGCGCTGGTGAAGTTCAAGAAGCTGGCCGGCGGCGGCTATTTCAAGATCATCAACCAGATGGTGCCGCGGGCCCTGACCACGCTCGGCTATCAGCCGGATCAGATCGAGACGATCATCCGCTATGCCGTCGGGCGCGGTTCGCTGAGAGATGCGCCGGAGATCAATCACCAGACTCTGATGGCCAAGGGGTTCACGGCTGAGGTGCTGGAACGTCTGGAGCAAGCTCTGCCCAGCGCCTTCGATATCAAATACGCCTTCAACCCCTACACGCTCGGTCAGGATTTCTGTAAAGACGTGCTCGGCCTGAGCGACGTGCAGCTCGCCGATTTCGAACTCGATCTCCTGGCGGAGATCGGCTTTACCAGGACTCAGTACGAGGCCGCTAATCTCTTTTGCTGCGGGGCGATGACCGTCGAGGGGGCTCCCGGCCTCAAGGACGAGCATCTTTCGGTGTTCGATTGCGCCAATCCCTGCGGCCGTCTGGGCAAGCGCTTTTTGGCAACGTCCAGCCATATCCGCATGATGGCAAGCGCCCAGCCCTTCATCAGCGGCGCGATCTCCAAGACCATCAACATGCCGGGCAGCGCCACCGTCGAGGATTGCGGCTCTTCTTATATGGAAGCATGGCAGCTCGGCTTGAAAGCGATGGCGCTTTACCGGGATGGCTCCAAGCTCTCCCAGCCTTTGTCCGCGATTGCCCTTGGCGATGATGTGGACGACGAGGATGACGAGGCGATTGCCGAAGCGCCGGCGGCGGCCACCCGTGTGCAGGAGATTGCGACCAAGGTTGCACGCGCCGCCGTCGAGCGGCATCGCCTGCCCAACCGACGCAAGGGCTATACCCAAAAGGCGATCGTCGGGGGCCACAAGGTCTTCCTCAGAACAGGCGAATATGCCGACGGCCAGATCGGCGAGATCTTCATCGACATGCACAAAGAGGGAGCAGCGTTCCGCTCCCTGATGAACAGCTTCGCGATCGCCGTGTCACTCGGGCTGCAATATGGCGTGCCGCTCGAGGAATATGTCGAGGCTTTCGCCTATACGCGCTTCGAGCCGTCAGGCCCGGTGCAGGGCAATGACACGGTGAAGCTGGCAAGCTCGGTGCTGGACTATATTTTCCGCGAGCTTGCGATTTCCTATCTCGACCGGTTCGATCTCGCCCATGTCGACCCCACCGACCTGCATCATGACAGCCTCGGTGACGGCGAGAAGGAAAAACAACTCAGACGTGACGACAGCGATGCGATTGCCCGGATTGCCAGCAGCGGGTTTGTCCGCGGCAATCTCCGCCTGTTGCAGGGCGGCGGCCAGACGGCCGACGAGCAGCCGGCCGCACCGCCCTCGTCTCCCCCTATTCACAGCCGACACGGCGCCGACGGAGCAGCCGCCGGTACCGCGTTGGCCGTGAGTGACTCGCCGGAGACGGCCGTTCTTGATGAACGGCTGGCCCAGGCGAGACTGGCAAGGCTGAAAGGGTACGAAGGTGATCCATGCCCCAGCTGCGCCAACTTCACTCTGGTACGTAGTGGTACCTGCCTCAAATGCGACACCTGCGGCTCGACCACGGGCTGCTCGTGATGCATGGCATAAAGCGGGACCACACTTCCCAGCGTAACAGAGTCTAAACTTCCTCCTCCCAAGCCTGCGGGCCCGGCATTTCGATGCCGGGCCCTTTTTTTGTCCGAAATTCGGGCAGGGCTCCAGCACCACGCCGGATCAGGCCGATTCCATTCAAGGTTCGAGCCCCGCAGCCCCTTGCAACCACTTCCCATGGCCGCACCGCCCGACGTGAACCGGGCAGTGATAGGGGCTGAGGAAGATCGAACCCTTCAAGGGCCAATCTGATCCGACAATACCAAGCTTAGCTTAGACAAAAACTTCATGAATTTCAAAGGGTTATCTTATTTTTAGCACAGGAATAAAAGCCCCTTTAGATAAAATCAATCCCACTTGATGCATTCTCCATTTGATCAATTGTTGCAATGCAACAACTCCTTGCTGTGGTTTTTTTGCGACATATCCATGTGAATATGCCTTTTGGGCACAGCTCCACTGTGGCTTTTCTGTCACGAAGTTTTACGCTACTGACGAGTGAATAAGCGGTGACGAAATCGCGTCATTGCGAAGCGATCATTCCGGTCTCAAACGACAATGAAAGTGAGGGAAACCCGGCAGGTGGCCGGTCAGGAGATCTGTTTTTCGTGAACACCGGTGATCGTGGACCTGTGACAGTCGACACAGCCCGATGAGGGAGGGTGCCTTTACTCTGGCCTTCCCAATCAAAGAGCGGCCGATCAGCTTGACTGAAGGCTGGATCACCATTGATAACCTATTGTCCCATCACCGTTTTCGAGGGACGCAACAATCGAGCAGCCAAAAGCGGGAACCATGTACGAGCAAGAGCCAACGTTTCACGATCGCCTCGAGATCGTCTCAGCCGGGGAACGCCCCCTGGACAGAGGCAATGTCGAGGCCATCGAAATCTTCAATCAACAAGGTCAGGCCCCCGTCCTGATCATCTCCGATCATGCCGGCTGCCACATACCGGCCTATCTTGACAATCTCGGCCTCCCCGAAGAGGAGCGTCAGCGCCATATCGCCTTCGATATCGGCACAGCGGACATGACCCGGCGCCTGGCAAAACGCCTGGATGCGCCGGCGGTCCTCAACCATATTTCGCGCCTGGTGATCGATCCCAACCGCTATCCGCGAAGCGCGACATCGATCCCCGACGTCGCCGATGGAACCACCGTTCCCGGCAACCGGAACCTCGATCAGGACGAGATCAATCGGCGCATCCGCCTATCCTTCATCTCTTATCACCGAGCCATTTCACGCGAGATCGCAGTTCTTCGGCGCCGTGTCGGCATCCCGGTGATCATTTCCATGCATAGTTTCACGCCAGCCATGCAAAAACAGTGGCGCCCCTGGGAAGTGGGTGTTCTCTGGGCCGACGATGACCGGCTGGCGAAGCCTGTGCTGGAACGCCTTCGCGACGACGAAAGCCTTTGTGTAGGCGACAATCAGCCCTATTCGGGCAACCATCCCGACAGCTATTCCCTGCTGTTTCACGCCAAACGTCCGGGTTTTCCCAATGTCGCTTTCGAGGTCCGCCAGGACCTGATCGACACAGGCGAACGTGCAGAAGCTTGGGCCGATCGGCTCTCTCAGGTCTTGCAACCCGCGCTTTCCGATCCCACACTCTATCGACTATGGGGGACTTGGAGGCGCCTTGCCGATGACGATTGTGCCGCCGTCGCTGACGCTCGGAGTTGAAGAGGAATATCTGCTGGTCGATCCTGAAAGCCGGGATCTCGTCACCTCACCGCCAGCGGGTTTCATGAAAACATGCAAGGAGCTCTTGGGCGACGCCGTCGGTCATGAGCTGCTGCAGGCCCAGGTGGAGGTCGGCACCCCCGTTTGCCGTGATGTCGCCGAAGTGCGGCAGCAGCTGACCAGGCTGCGCTTGGGCGTGGCCGAAGCGGCACGGTCTCACGGCATGGCGATGATGGCGTCGTCGACTCATCCGTTTGCCCGCTGCCGGGACCAGGCGCGGGTGCAGAACGAACGCTATGACGGTCTCATTTCCGATCTGCGGGCCCTTGCCGACCGCATGCTGATCTGCGGCATGCATGTTCATGCTGCGGTCGACGACGAGGAGCTTCGGATCGACCTGATGAATCAGGCGACCTATTTTCTGCCCCATCTCCTGGCGCTATCGACATCGTCCCCATTCTGGGAAGGCCAGAACACCGGGCTCAAAGCCTATCGCCCCACCTGTTTCGGCGATCTGCCGCGCACCGGACTCCCGGAATATTTCGCGAGTGCGGCGAGCTGGCATGAGATGCTGGGCCAGCTTGCGCAGACCGGCTTGTGCCAAGACTCCAGCAAGATCTGGTGGGATCTCCGCCCGAGCAGCCGCTTTCCGACCTTGGAGATGCGGATCTGCGATATCTGCACCCGGCTCGAAGACACGATCACGATCGCAGCGCTCTATCAGGCAATCCTCGCCGCTCTCTATCGATCGCGGGCCAGCAATCAGACCTGGCGGCAGTACCGCACCATTCTGATTGCCGAAAACAAGTCCCTTGCACAGCGTTATGGTATCGATAGCACGCTTGCGGACTTCGGCGCCTTGTCCTGCAAGCCGTTCGGCGAGCTGCTGGACGAAATCATCGAACTGGTTCAGATAGAGGCCGTGCGCCTTGGGTGCCTTGCGGAAGTCGAACATGCGCGCATGATTTTGCAACGCGGCACCAGCGCCGATCGGCAGCTTGACGTGTACACCCGTGCCCGCGCGGCGGGCAGCAGCGAGCATGAGGCCTGCTGTGCGGTGGTGGACTGGCTGATCGAGGAAACCGTGGCCGGCATCGCCAAGGACGACTTGGTCGTTGCGGTGGACTGGTCCGAACGAGAGGAAGAGCATGAGCGAGACCGAGTTGGATGATCGAACCAGGATCGAGCTGGAGGCTGCGGCCTTTCGGACCTTGGTCGGTCATTTGAGAAAACGGACCGATGTGCAGAATATCGACCTTATGAATCTCTCCGGCTTCTGCCGGAACTGCCTCTCCAAATGGTACCGTGCGGCGGCCGAGGAACGCGGCCTCGATCTCTCCTATGATCAGGCGCGCGAGATCGTCTACGGCATGCCTTACGAGACTTGGAAGGCCGAACACCAAACGGAGGCAAGTGCAGAGCAAAAGGCAGCTTTTGCGGAAAGCCACCAAAGCGGGAACTGACTGGTAAGCTTCCGGCATCGCGGATTACGGATGGCAGTTTTGATGGGGAGGTCTAATTTCGGCTGTCCGCCTCCGGACCGGCGGCGCAGCGAAAGCCGACCATGTCCAGGCCGATATCGGGCGGGTTGCCGTGGCGGTACGAGGCGCGGAGGCAATAGGGATTGTTGCCCCAGCCGCCGCCCTTGAGCACGACCTGATCCGGCTGCCCCGGAAAACGGCTGCTGGTCCATTCCCAGACATTGCCCGCGAGATCGAGATGGCCGAATGGACCGGCGCCGCCGGGATACCGGCCGACCGGCGCGGTCTTTAGAAAACCATCGGTGTCGTCCGCAGCGCAGCAGGGAACCGTGCCGAAATTGGCCAGCATCGCGCTGCCGGCGGTCTGACGGGGATCACGATCGCCCCAGGGATAGCGGCGGCCATCGCTGCCGCGGGCGGCATATTCCCATTCCGCCTCGCTCGGCAGGCGCCAGCCGTAGTGCGCGCAAAAAGCGGCGGCATCGGAGGCAGAGACCTGGATGACCGGGTGATCCGCCCGGCCTGAAAGATCGGTTGCCGGGCCGTAGGGATGGCGCCAATCGGCACCATCGACAAGCTGCCAGCGCCCTGTCCAGACATAGCCGCGCCCGCTCTTCTCAGGATTCGTCAGATAGCCGGTCTCCTCGACGAAGGTGGCAAAGGCAGCGTTGGTGACCTCGAAGCGCATGAGGCGAAAAGGTCCGATCCGAATGTTTTTTGTCACTTCATCGGGTTCGCCTGCAGGATCACCCATGACGACATGGCCGCCCCGCAGATTGATGAACTCGGCCGCATCGTCGGCGCTGGCGCTCGACTCTAAGCTGGCTGTGATCAGACAAACCAGTGCCAGAGCTATCGAGCTGACGTTATAAGCCATCGACGTCGAGAAGCTCGCTGACCAGCGCCGGTACGACCTCGGTTGCCGCGCCGATCCGCTGCTCGTCGAATTGCCCGTGCACGGCACTTGGCTCGAGATTGAGTTCGATGGTTCGGGCACGGCCGACCGCGCGCACGGCCTGGACGAACCCCGCGGCCGGATAGACTTGCCCGGATGTGCCGATCGCCAGGAAAAGATCGGCACTCTCGAGGGCCTGATAGAGTCGATCGAGCTCCAGCGGCATTTCGCCGAACCAGACGATATGGGGGCGGAGGCGATCGGCGGCGGTGCAGACGGGACAGGCGTGAGCCGGTTCGAGATCGTCCCGCCAGGAGCTGACGGCTTCGCAGTCGAGACAGCGCGCTTTCAGGATTTCGCCATGCATATGCAAAATCGAATTCGAGCCGGCCCGCTCATGCAAGTCGTCGATATTCTGAGTGATTAACAGAAAATCGCCGGCCCAGCGCTGCTCCAGTTCAGCCAGGGCCAGATGGGCCTTGTTGGGACCGATCCCATCGGCCAGAAGCTGGCGGCGGCGTTCGTCGTAGAAGCGCTGGACGACGGCGGGCTGGCGCGAAAAGGCTTCGGGCGTCGCCACCTCTTCCAGCCGATGACCATGCCAGAGACCGCCGGCACCGCGAAAACTGGGCAGGCCGGATTCGACCGAAATCCCGGCACCGGTCAGCACGACGATGGATCCTTTGCCCGGTATGCCCATCCAATCCTCCTCTCGCCGCGTTGGTGCCGATTTTTCATGGACGGCGCTCACCGCTCAAGATGATAGAGTGGGCTCGGCGACTGTCCAGGGAAGGTGTACCATACGAATCCGTCTGATCGATGAAGCCTGGCCTTTTCTTTTCTCGGCAAGCAAGCTTTATCCCATTTTTTCACCTCTCTTTGGGAGCGACAGGCATGGAGTCTCTGAAAGGCCGGGCTGCGATCGTCACCGGCGCGAGTCGGGGCATCGGGGCCGCCACTGCGCTGGAGCTGGCAAGTAGGGGCGCCGCCGTGATCCTTGCGGCAAGGACCGCCCAGCAGATCGAAGCCGTCGCCGGCGATATTCGCAAGTCGGGCGGTCAAGCCTGGCCGGTCGCCGCCGATGTCTGCCGCTATGATGACGTCGCTGGTCTGGTGGAACAATGCAGAAGCCGCTTCGGCAGGGTCGATATTCTCGTGAATAATGCCGGCATGATCGAGCCGATCGCGAGGCTTGCGGACTCGGATCCGGAACAATGGGCCCGAAGCGCGGATGTCAATTACAAGGGTGTCTATCATGGCCTGCGCTCGGCCATACCGGTGATGGTCGAGCAAGGCGGCGGGGTGATCGTCAATGTCAGCTCGGGTGCGGCGACCGGCGTGCTCGAAGGCTGGAGCCATTATTGTTCGAGCAAGGCCGCTGCCTTGTCGCTGACGCGTATGGCCGATCTGGAATATCGGGACCAGGGCATCCGTGTGGTCGGCCTGAGCCCAGGCACGGTCGCAACCGACATGCAGGTCGTGATCAAGGCATCCGGCATCAATCCCGTGAGCCAGCTGGACCCATCCGCGCACATCCCGCCAGCCTGGGCAGCCAAGGCGATCGCCTGGCTCTGCACCGAGGACGCTGCCGAATTCGCCGGCACGGACGTCTCGCTCAGGAACGAGGACATACGCCACCGGGTCGGGCTGATCGACTGAGAGCATCGGGGCATGGCCGCCCTCCCGGTCCCGACCAGACCCCTGGATGGCCCGGCTTTCGCAGATGGCTGGATGGGGAACCAAGCCGAGCCGATCTCCTAGCGGCTAGCCGTATGTTCGATGTGAACGCCCCCGAGGCTATCCTGAGAAAGGCTCGCATACCCTGGGGGTTTCTTGGTGCTTTCTGCGATCGCGGTGAAAACCAAATGAGGTGGTCACACCACAAAGTATGAGATGATGTTGACAATCTTCTCATTAACCTCTCGAACTCTGGCCATGCGTGCTTTTTGGCTTCTCCTCGGCTTGACGAGCCTGGCGCTCGGTGTGATCGGCATCGTCCTGCCATTGCTGCCGACCACACCATTTCTGCTGCTCTCCGCCTTCTGCTTTGCGCGCTCGTCAGACCGGCTGCATGGCTGGCTGGTGACGCATCGCCTCTTCGGTCCGATGATCGACAATTGGCATCGCCATCGCGCCATTGCCCGTTCCGCAAAAATGGCAGCGACAGCCGCCTGCGCCATCGTTTTCGCCCTTTCTCTGGCCTTGAGCGTACCGGTGGCCGGGCTTCTCCTGCAGGCGCTCGTCCTGCTATGTGTCCTGACCTTCATCTGGACGCGTGCGGAGCCGGAGTGAGGGATGTCGGGCTGGGGCGAGTTCGTTGTCGCGTTTCTGGCATTTTATGCGAGCCATATGATCCCGGCACGGCCGGCTATTCGCGGCCGACTCATGGCTGGACTGGGGGAGCGCTTTTATCTGCTTCTCTATGCAGCAGTCTCGATCCTGCTGCTGGCCTGGCTGATCGGAGCAGCGGCGAGAGCGCCACACCTCACACTCTGGGACCGATCGGCATGGCAAAACCTCGTGCCGCTCATCCTTATGCTGCCCGCCTGCCTGCTGACGGTTTTCGGGATGGGTGCCGGCGGCGGACTGTCCCTCGGCAGCCGAGCGAAACCCACCTTCGATCCAGCCAAACCTGGCATTGCGGCAATAACCCGGCATCCGCTTCTCTGGGCGCTCATGCTCTGGTCCTTCGCACATCTGGCCCCCAATGGCGATCTCGCCCATGTGCTTCTGTTCGGGTCGTTCGCGTTGACGGCCTTGCTCGGCATGATCGTGTTCGACCGCCGCACGGCGCGAAGGCTCGGGGATACCGGCTGGAGAGAAGTTCTCCGCGCTACCGCGTTCATTCCCTTCGAACGAGGGCTCGGCGCCCCGGGGATCGATCACTTCTGGCCGAAAGTTTTGATCAGTGCTGGACTCTATGGTGTTCTGCTGATCTTGCATGCGCCCGTCATCGGCCTTTCCCCATTTTAGCGGCCTAAGGTTCGCCAGGAAAAGCCGGAGCCACGGAGCCCCACGCCGCTTGGAAAGATCAGGCTGAGTTTGCGCGGCAATGATGAAGCGCTTTTTTCAGGAGCAATGAGAGCTGGCTCCCAGATTCGAGCCGGCTTAACCCTTTCGTAACGCTTTCCTTGCAAGACCATCCTTGGTCCATGAGATCCTGGGAGTCCGAGCCTCGCCTCTCTTCTCGGCGGGCGGGCGGATTCCCAGGATCTCATGGACCAGGTTGCTACGCTGTCCTGATATCATGAAGAAAAGGTGAATAGAGATCATCTCGGCCGAATGATACCGAGTCGCCTGGAAAGGCCCCATCCCGCTCCCCTCCTAGCTACTCGATACTATTCAGGTGATCTATTGGGCGGCTATGAGGGGGCTACCGTCGGCGTGGGTTGACTTCATTTGACTATGCTTCAGCCCAGCACTGGAGCAGGATGGAACAGGCCCAAAAGCCATTGATCCAGCATAAGGCGTCTGGTCGTCAAAAGCTGGAATCAGGGCATTGGTATAGATTCCATAATAAAAAATACAAAAAGATTGTCGGCGTGGACAGCGGTCGGCCGTCCTTGGGGTGTCTGCATGATGCAGGCAGCGTCGAACCAAGGAGGCAACGATGAGTGCATTGACGATGACCACCCCCGGCAACACCGGCTGGATCGCCTATTCCGGCACCGATCCTGCGGCTGCCAGGAAATTCTACAGCGATGTCATCGGCTGGACGATCGCCGAGATTCCAATGCAGGACGGGTCGAGCCATCCCGCCATCATGGTGGGCGAGGATCCGATCGGCGGCTTCATGCCGATGCCAGTGGAGAAGGGCTCCTGGATGATCTTCGTCACGGTCGAGGACGTGGACGCGGCAGCAGCCAGGGCGGAAACGGCCGGCGGTCGGGTTGTCTCGGCGCCGACGGACATGCCTGGCGTCGGGCGCATGAGCACAATCCAGGATCCGCAGGGCGGCCTCATCTCCCTCATAACCTATGAGAGCATGCAGCAGCGGCGTTGATCGGAAAAATCGTGCTGAAGCCACGTTGCCCGTGGCTTCAGCCGTTTTGTTGGGGCCCAGCAAAAAAGGAAACGGGGTCATGACCTTTTCCGTCACGATCGTCTTCATTGCCATCCTGGCACTGATCCAGTTCCCGATGACCGTCGCGGTCGGCGCTTATCGGACGAAGACCGATATTCGTTTTCTGAATGGCGGTGATGACGAGATGGTCCGGCGGGTTCGCGCCCACGGCAATTTCATCGAAACGGTGCCGATGGCTCTCCTGGCCATGGCCGCGGCCGGGTATGCGGGCACGCACGCCCTCCTCCTCTGGCTTGGCGGCGGGCTCTTGCTGACCGGCCGGCTCGTCCATTATATCACGATTCGCCGATCCGGCTGGGGGCCTGGTCGCTCGGCCGGCATGGCGATGACTTTCCTGCCGATGAGCGGCTTTGCGATCCTGGCTCTTCTGGCGGGCGCCAACCTCATGTGAGCTGTAGACACACAAGCGAGGACATCACTGTCCATGGCCTATGATGAAGAACTGAGCAACCGGTTTCGCCTGGCGCTGCACGGGATCGATGGCGTTTCGGAAAAGCGCATGATGGGTGGTGTCTGTTTCCTGGTGAACGGCAATATGGTCGGCGGTGCCGATCGGCAAAAGGACGGACAGCGCCGGTTCATGTTCCGGGTAGGCAAGGACAATGCCGCTAGAGCCCTGGCACGTCCCGGTGCGGAAATCATGGAAATGGGCGGCCGGCGCATGCGCGGCTTTTTCTTCGTCGATGCTGAGGCCTGCGACGACGAGGCTCTCAAGGATTGGATCACCCTTGCCTTGTCCTTCGTTGCCACGCTGCCGGCGAAATAAAGGATCAACGCGGAGATTCGAGATGAGCACAGAGGATTTCACAGGCTTTTCAAACAACGCCCTCGCCTTCCTGAAGGATCTCAAAACCAACAACAACCGGGACTGGTTCCACCGGAACAAGAAGACCTATGAAGCCGAGATCAAAAGGCCAGCGGCGTTGTTTTCGGCGATGATGACCGAAAGCCTGGCCGATCTCACCGGCCGGCCGCATGCATCCAAGATCTACCGCATCCACCGCGATGTGCGCTTCGCCAAGGACAAGACGCCCTACAACACCCACATCCATCTTTCCTTCACACCTGAATCCAACGTGGTCATCCCTCCTTCCTGGTTCTTCGGCCTCGACTCGGAAGGCCTGACCCTCGGTGCCGGCATCTTCGCCTTCGACAAAGCCGGGCTCGACGGGTTCAGGAAGCGGGTGGCCGGATCCGATGGGGAAGAGCTCGGTCAAATACTCGACAGGCTCGTCGGCGATGGCGTCCGGCTAAGCAAGCCTGAGCTGAAACGCCTTCCCGCCGGCTATCCCAAAGACCACCCCCATGCTGAGCATCTCCGTAGAAAGGGTCTCTCGGCGTGGATCGATCTCGGCGGTCCTGATCAGGCGACCAAGACTGATCTCGTCGGCACCTGCCGCAAGTCGTTCAAACGCTTAATGCCTGTGTTCGACTGGCTCCTGGCACAGTAAACTGATCGCACTGACAATTAGGGGCGACATCCATTTTCTTTGAAAAGAAATGGCCGAAGGGAAAAACAATTAAATAGTTTTTGCCTCCCAAAGAATATTTTTTTGTCTCCTTTGAGTTGAAACATCTGCAACCAAAGATACCAAGGACATAAACATTGGAGTTCTATTTCATGTGACCGTTACGCAACGATGCTACCCATAGATTTCCTCAATCAGGCATTTTACTGACCATCTCCCAACCACGACTTTAAAGCGCGGCATTCCTTGATATACTCCCATACGCCTTTAGAGAGGCTTGCGGATTAGCTCAGGGTCATTGTCTGGTCGGAAAGAAAGAATGAAACACCGCCACATCGCTGTCGGGTTTGCCGCCATTGCCACTTATTTTTTGCTCGCCGGCTTTGCCATCGCACAGGACGCTGCGGACGATCAGCGAGTTGCCATCCCTGTTAGTGCGAGTCCCGCTGACGGAAGTGGACTAGTAATCCAGCCCAGAGTTACGGTTGGCTATGAGTATTATGAGTTCGATAGTGAAGGGGATGGTGGAATCGAGGTCGATTCCCGTTATTTGATCGGCGGTGCCGGGCTAACCGTCCAGGCCGGTCGTTTTTTTGCTGACATTTATGGACAGACCAATCTCACCGACGCCGACTACGACGAGGATGATTTCATTGATGACGTCAATGTCGAATCGGAAATCGAGCGTTTCAATATAAATCTAGCTCTGGGCTATGCAATCTTGCCTTCGGTCTCCGTGATTGGTGGCGTCAAATACGCGCGGAGTGAAATTGAAAGCGATTTTGTAAGCGACGACGCCGTTGTTGCCGCGAACCTAGGTAATAGTTTTCTAGATATTGACGTTGAATATGTAGGGCCCTATTTCGGCGGTGCATATGCACTGCCCGTTGCCGACCTTGGCTCCTTGGTTCTAAGCGGCTCCGTTGCGTATCTCTATGGAGAGACGACCGTCGATTCCGAACTTCTCGGCGTTGTTGTCGCTGACAACCAAACAATTGAAGGGCAGTCCATTGGCGCCAATATCGGACTTGCCTGGTCAGGGGGGCTAGCACCGCTTTCTACCGCTCTCGCCGGCGTCGGTTATTCACTGGGCGTCGACTATTCAGCTTACGAATTCAAGGACGACGATGTCGATGTGTTCTCCGAAAAGACCGTACGAGGGAAATTCGATCTGAAGTATCGTTTCTGATGATTCGACGGTCCAGCAGCAGACGATAGCATGAACACTTCCAAATACCCGACGCAGACAAACAGAAACAAATCCCGCCATCGGCTTGCTCCGCTTGTCCTGATCCCTGCACTCGCGTCGCTCCTGCTCACGGGTTGTTTCGAGACTCCGCCGGACGAAACGAGCCGGGCTACCGTCGGTGCCGACCTAGACCCCATTGCCGACCGCAGCAGCGTTACCGGCCCAGCCAGCCTCGCAAGCGACGCAACGGGACCCTATGCGTCCTTCGAACGCCGGGTTGCCCTGGTCATCGGCAATAGCAGCTATGGTCCCGAGATCGGCAATCTCACCAATCCCGCCAACGATGCCGCCGACATGGCCGAAGCGCTGAGGCGGACCGGCTTCAAGGTCAAGCTGGTCCTGAATGCCGAGCGCGAGGAAATGCAGCGTGCCGTTTTGGCCTTTGATCGGGACATGCGTGACAGCGATGTCAGCCTGTTCTACTATGCCGGCCATGCGGTGCAGGTGAATGGACGGAATTTCCTGATCCCGACCGGGGCGAAGCTCGATATCGTCAGCAACCGCTCCGATGCCGTCGCCGAATATGTGGCGCTGGAAACCCTGGAGATCGACCATGTCCTCGGCCGCATGGGGAATGCCGAGACCGATCTCAGCATCGTCATCCTCGATGCCTGCCGGAACAACCCGTTCAACCGGGGTAGCCGGGCGATCTCGAGAGGGCTTGCGCAGACCTCCGCACCGCGCGGCACCTTTGTCGCCTATGCCACCGCCCCTGGCGAGATTGCTCTCGACGGCGCCGGCAAGAACAGCCCCTACACCGCGGCCATCGTCAAGAATCTGAAGGTCCCGGGGCTGAAGCTGGAGGACGTTTTCAAGCGGGTCCGGCAGGACGTCGCGCAGCAAACCAACGGCCGGCAAATCCCCTGGGAAAACTCGTCCATCTTCGGTGATTTCTACTTCACCAAGGCCAAGCCCGAAGCCGAGCCTGCCACCGCCGCCCTACCGACGCCCGCTCCCGCCCCTGCCCCCGAGAACGGACCGGCTGCCTTATCGCGGGAGGACTACGCCGAGGTCCAGGAACTACTGACCAGAATAGGTTCCTACGATGGCCCGATTACCGGAACGCCGGACGAAAAGACCCGGGACGCCATCATTCGCTGGCAGGCTCTTCACGGCCTGGACCTCGACGGCAAGATCACCAAGACCGAGATTCCCTTCTTGCGTACCGACGCAGTCCGCGCCGAAACGAGAGGCGATCCACGATTCGAGCGCCGTTACAAAGGCAAAAAGCCCGCCAGAAAAAAACCGCGCAAGCCCAAAAAACCTGATGAGAGCTGGGACAAGATCGTGGTACCTCCGCCACCGGCATGACGCCTGCGCTCAAGCGCCTGCGAATGGGCTTATTCAGTAGCCTGACCTGACAAGGCTCCAAAACCTCTCCAAGCGTTCGTCTCCCCCGTCCCTTGGCCGGCGCCCGAAACAACCCTATCCTTATTGAACAGGGATCTTGGGAGGCTTGATCATGGACGACGTGAACGCCGATCGCCGTTTTACCCGCACCGCTCTGCCTCCGCGTTTCTGCAATCTCGAACGTCTGGTGCATTCGATGAAAACGCGCAATCTGGACGGGATCGTCGCCACCTCGGCGCAGAATGTCTTCTACCTTTCCTCGTTCAACGGCATTGCCCACAAGTCGGACGAACCCCGGCCGTTTTCGGTGATCATCTCGCGCCATCAGCCCGATCATCCGATCCTGGTCATTGCCGAGTATTATCTCGCAAGCTTTCTGATGCAGCCAAGCTGGATCGAGGATATCCGGCCGTTTCGAGGTGTGATGCTGCCGATCGACCGCCCGCCGGAACATGACGAGATCGACCGCTTCATCCCCGAAGGTGCCGTTGATATCGACTGGATCCGGCATGCCAAGGAGCACTATAGCTTCACCCAAGCCGAAGCCGTACGGACGGCGCTCAAAGACCTGAAGCTCGACAAAGGACATGTCGCCTTCGACGACATGGGTTTCGGCTTTCGCCTGAATGTCGAGGGCATGACCGTCATAGACGGCTATGACCCCATGATGTTCGCCCGTGCCGTCAAGACCGGGACGGAAATAAGCCTTCTCGAACGCTCGACCGCGCTCAATGAAACAGCGATACGGCGAACCATGGCAAGCTGGGACAAGGGCGCCACCTGGCGGGATCTGAATCGCGCCTATGCCGGAGCGGCAGCCGATCTCGGCGGCTTCGTCCGTGATCCCGGCGGCATGGTCTGGGGTCACCCCCGCGGCACCGATCCAACGCTGATGCTGTCCCCAGCCCTCGAAGAAACCGAGGTGTCACCCGGCACTCATGTCATGTTCGACTGCCACGGCACTCTCGATCTCTATTGCTGGGACGGCGGCAAGACCTGGGTGGTCGACGGCGAGCCCGAGGCGGGTGCGAAAACGTTCTCCGATGCCACCGGCAAGGTCGCAAGCATGCTGGTGGATGAGATGAAGCCCGGCGTGCGCATCAGCGACCTGCAGACCAAGGGGCGCGACATCTATCGCCGGGAAGGCGTGCCGGATCCGGGCCTTGCCCTGATCTTCTTCCACGGCCTCGGCCTTTCCCATATGGACATCGAGCTTGCGACCGCAGACGGCGAGCCCAATGGCGACTGGATGCTTGAAGAAAACATGGTCGCACCGGTTCATCTGCTCTATCCCGGCGGCGAGCATGAGCGGATCTGGCTGGAAGACGTCATTCAGGTCACCAAAGACGGCGGCAGACCTCTATTCTCCTGGGGATTCGATCCCTTGATTCGCTAGAGCATGTTCCGACCAAACGGAACCAGCCCTCTCCCCCCGCCCAACCGCCCGATATGGTCGGGATCCTGCAGGTCATTGGGGGGGAGAGCAGTCTGGTGGTGACTTCATGAGATCGAAAAATGCACTGATGTCCTGATGTCGACGTTCATTCGATCTCATCAGCTTAATCTTCCGCTAACCCGACCGGTGTGGAATTGACTTCGGTCCATGGGATCCTCGGAGTCCGAGCCTCGCCCTTTCTTCTCGGCGGGTGGGCAGATTCCCAGGATCCCATGGACCTGGAAAGCCATCCTGATGCTCGATCATGAAGAAAGGATGAAGAGCGATTGGTCCGACGGCTGAGCCAGTGGCAGATCATCGAACGAACATTGCGATCAGGGCACTGGAGCGAGTTCAGGTCGGAAAGCCGATCCAACTGCTTAACAAAAGTAAATATTCACCCTTCATGGCAAAGTAAATTATTTCAAATGTCCCAAATTTTATATCAACCATCGCGCCATAAATACTTGTTTGTTTGAAATAAATAATTCAGCACATTATTATTGATAATGGACAATCAACACAAAAAACTTCCGGATACGACAATCGCTGCATTGCCGTTGGCGGTCCCTATTCCCTGCTGCCCGAGATTGCCTTGAAGGCTCGGGTCTGTTCGGTCAGTGCAACCTCGGTCGGCAGACGCTCCATCGACGATGCGCCATAAAAGCCGTGGCAATGCTCAGTGTTCTTCAAGACATGGGCCGCATCTTCGGGTGAGGATACGGGCCCGCCATGGACCAGGATGATGGCGTCCTTGTTGACGCTGAGCGCAGCTTCAGCCCAGCTATCGACCAGGGCCGGGCAGTCTTCGAGCTTCAGTGCCGTCTCGGCGCCGATAGAGCCGCCGGTGGTAAGCCCCATATGGCAGACGATGATGTCGGCACCGGCGCGGGCCATGGCGTCGGCGTCTTCGGCCGAGAACACATAAGGCGTGGTCAGCATATCCTTGGCATGGGCCATCGCGACGACCTCGACTTCCAAGGCGTAGGACATCCCGGTTTCCTCGAGATTGGCGCGGAACGTGCCGTCGATCAGGCCGACGGTCGGAAAATTCTGAATGCCTGAGAAACCAAGGCGGATCAGGTCGTCCAGAAAGCTGTCGAAATGGCAAAAGGGATCCGTGCCGTTCACGCCTGCAAGCACCGGGGTCGTCCTGGTGACCGGCAGGACTTCGCGTGCCATCTCCAAGACGATCTCGTTGGCATTGCCGTAAGCCAGAAGCCCCGAGAGCGAGCCCCGGCCCGCCATGCGATAGCGTCCGGAATTGTAGATGACGATCAGGTCGATCCCGCCGGCCTCCTCGCATTTGGCCGACAGGCCGGTGCCGGCACCGCCGCCGACGATCGGCACGCCGTCCGCCTTCATCTTCCGGAACTTCGCCATCAGGTCACCGCGCGAGAATCTGGGCATGGTCTAGCGGTATGACCGCAGCAGGAGGCTTACCTGGATAGCGAGGTAAGCCGTTGATTTCATGTTCAATTGCAAGACTCCCTATGAATACAATGATGTGGTTATACCACCCCCTGCCCAGCGATTTCGGAGAAGGCTGCGAGCGCGGCGGTTGCAAAGGCGGGATCATTGATGTGCTGGTCGATCTCAATCAACGCCCGATTTTCTCCTGGCTTAAAAGTTCCCCGGATAGTATCGAACAGCGCCTGATCCGCCTCCGGATCATGGAACGCCCCGCCCGGTGCGTCCAGGGCCGAGACCCCGCCGAGCGGCAGGATGAATCGAACAGGTCCCGTCATCTCGTTCAGCCGGCTGGCGATCCAGCAGCCCATGCGGGCGTTTTCTTCCGCCGTCGTGCGCATCAGCGTGATCTCCGGGTTATGCTCGTAGAAAAGCCGGCCCCGGTAACGCTCAGGCACCGTGTCCGGGGCGTGCCAGTTCACCATGTCGAGCGCGCCCACTGAACCGAGATAGGGAATGCGGCTGCGGATGACGGCGCCGAAGCGACCCTCGGTGGCAGGAAACACACCGCCCATCATCATATCGCAAACTTCCGTCGTGGTGATGTCGAGAACAGCGCTCAGCAGCCCGCTATCGGCCAGTTTCTCCATCGACCGCCCGCCTACGCCGGTTGCGTGAAAAACCAGGCATTCATAGCGGTCCTCCAGCCCGGCGGTGATCTGCTGCACGGCGGGTGTGGTCACGCCGAACATCGTGAGCCCAAGAGCCGGTTTTTCCGCCGGAACGGCCGGTGGGTTCTCGTGCCCGAAACGAACGGCTCCCGCAAGCGCATCCGCCCCGTTCGCCAGCACCTTCGCGGAGATCCGGTTGATCCCTTGCACATCGGTCACGGAATACATCATCATGATGTCGGAGGGGCCCACATAGTGCCCGACCTCGCCAGATGCTACGGTCGAAATCATGATCTTCGGAACGCCCACCGGCAAAACCCGCATGGCCGGCGTCGCCAATGCCGTGCCACCGGAACCGGCCGCCGAAATCATGCCGGCAATACCGGTCGCTGCTCCGGTCCATGCCTCAAAGGCTTGCGCCATGGCTGCAATGGCCGTACCGCGATCTCCGGTCATTACGGCAGGCGCACCGCCCGGATGAAAGGCCGCGACGTGATGCGGCGGAAAATCCGCAGAAGATGGTTTGCCCGACGTGGAGAGATCGACCGTCTTCACACGGACCTTCTGCGCCGCCAGCCGGTCGCGAAGAAAGTTCAGTTCCTGACCCTTGGTATCGAACGTACCAGCGACGACGACATGACCTTCGAGAGCCGGAGCAGCGGAAGCTGGCTCGACCGGGGCGGGTTCTGAAGGGACGCTTGGTTTTTCCGGCATTGGCTCACTCTCCAGGCTTCTGGCCCGTTTTTGGGAACGAATCATTATCACATTGATTTCTCGAGCCACAAGAAACCAAAATTATCCATACTATCAATAAAAATAAACCTTTGATTGTTTTTAGCAAACAGACAATAACACTTTAAATAGCAGAAAATACATCTTGAAAGTTTAAAAATATCCTTATAATAAGCAACTTGCAATTGGCAAAGCTGATTCTCGAAGCACTGCATCCGCATCAATTCTTGCGTTCCGGGCACCCTCTCGTTTTAGCCTGCCCAACTCGTTTTTGATGTAGTCACGAGACTGACAGCCGAATCGAGCAGGGCAAGAATACATGGCGTCAAATGCACCAATTCGGCGAAGAAGTCGATCTTCCATCAGCCCGGGACCGGTTTCCAACCAATTCTTGCCTTGCAACAGTGCCGAAAAATGCAAAATAGCCGATGAAGACCTCCGGCAGCTCATCGAAATCGCACCGGAAGGCGTCTCCATTCAACAGGAACGCCGTATCGTCTATGTCAATCAAGCAGCCGCCGAGCAATATGGCGCCAACGATCCGAGAGAGATCCTTGGGCGTGATGTGTACCATCTCATCGCCCCCGTCGACCGGGAACGGATATTAGCGCGAATCAAGCAGCTCTACGACGAGGGCGTGGGCGGCCAATCCCACCTCACACGCTTTCAGAGACTATGCCTTGATGGACGAGTCGTGGACGTCGAGACGGTTGCCATCACGATTCTCTGGGGAGGAAGGCCAGCGATCCTGAGTTTGGTTCGCGATGTTACGGCACGCTTGGAGGCCGAAGATCGGGTACGTTCCCTTCTTTCTACAGGCACTCACTGGCTATGGGAGACTGACGCAGAGCACCGCTTTACCTTCGTTTCGGAAGGGCCAAACAAGCTCAGCGGTTTCCATGAGAACATTCTCGGCAAGACCCGGTGGGAATTGGATAACGTGCCGAGGGACGATGCTTTTTGGCGCAGTCACAAAGCTCATCTCAACGCGAGGGAGCCATTCGACAACTTCCAATATTGGAATCGATTACCCTGCGGGGTGGAAATATGCGCATCCATCAGCGGCACGCCAATCTTCGATGCCAGCGGTACCTTCAAGGGCTATCGAGGGATTGCGAGTGACATTACCGAACGGATCCGCGCCGAACAGGTGATGAGGGAGAGCGAAGAAAGATTCAAGCTGGCGCTGGAAGGAGCGAGCGGCGGTGTCTTCGACATCGACCTCGTGAGCGGCGAGGTAACCTATGACCAGCAGTCAGCACGGATGCTGGGTTATGATCGGGCCGATGAAGTTCCCCGGCAATTGACCGACTGGATGAAGCGTCTTCATCCCGACGACCGCGCAGCGGCGCGAACCAGGCTGGACGAGATGCTCGAAGGCAAGACCGAGATCTTGCGTTCCGAACAGCGGCAGAGAAACAAGTCGGGAAAATGGCTTTGGTTCAACTGCATCGGCAAGGTGGTCGAACGTGGCGATGACGGTCGCCCGACGCGCTTGGTCGGCTTGCGGTTCGACATCACGGAGCGCAAACAGGCGGAGCTGATGATCGAGCACATGGCCCTGCATGATGCGCTCACAAAGCTGCCGAACAGGGTCTACTTCAATGATGAGCTCGAGCGGGCTTGCCGCGCTGCCAGGCGTAACGGCACGAAGCTCGCCGTGCTGTTCCTCGACCTCGATCACTTCAAGGATATCAACGACACCCTTGGCCACTCCGTCGGCGACAAACTGCTGATCGACGTTGCCAACCGTCTGAAGTCATGCTTGCGCGGCGGCGATCTGGTTGCCCGTTTCGGCGGCGACGAGTTCGTGATGGTCGTGACCCAATCTTGCGACCCGGCCATGATCAGATATCTGGCGGATCGCATGACCAAAAAGGTAGCCGAGCCCTACGACATCGATGGGCTCACGGTCCATACCGGCATCAGCATCGGCATCGCGATCTATCCCGACGACGGCAGCGACACTGAACGGATTCTGGCCAATGCGGATCTTGCCCTCTACACGGCGAAACGGGCGGGACGGCACACCTGGCGGGTCTTCAATCCCAGCTTGCAAAGGCAGCTTCAAGCCCAGCGTTCCCTGGATCAGGAACTACGCCACGCTTTTGATCGGCAGCAATTCGAACTGCACTACCAGCCGCTTATCAACATCGCCGACGATCGCACCACCGGCTTCGAGGCGCTTATCCGCTGGAATCATCCCAAACATGGACAGATGCAGCCCGACAGGTTCATCCCGGCGACGGAGCAAAACCGGCTGATCATCCCGCTGACCGAATGGGTTCTTCAGGAAGCGGCGATGCAGCTGCGGCGCTGGGAGTCGAGGGGGCTGGGCCAGAACAAGATTGCCGTGAACGTCTCACCGAGCCTGCTCAAACTCCAGGGGTTCGTCGATCTGGTCGACCGCTGCCTCGATGTGACCGACTGCGATCCACGGCACATCACCATCGAGATCACCGAAGAAGCTCTCGTCGATGAAGCCAAAGTCATCTGTTCCCTCATAGCCTTGAGAGAACGGGGCGTGAGCATCGCCATTGACGATTTCGGCATGGGCTACTCATCCATGGCGCGTCTGAAGACCCTGCCGGTCGATATCCTGAAGATCGACCGATCATTTCTCGCCAACGTCACCCGGCAGGCGAGTGATGCAAGCATTGTCGAGTCGCTGGTCAGCGTCGGGCACAGCCTGGGCAAGACCGTGGTTGCCGAAGGCGTCGAAACCGTCGAGCAGCTCGACTTTCTAAGGGGCGTCGGCTGTGACACCGCCCAAGGCTTTTTCATCAATCGACCGATGCCGGCCGCCGACATACCCTTCTGGTTCGAGCAGTGGCAATCATCACGATTGTGCGCTGCGGACGTAAATATCGTCGGATCAAACTGACCCGCCTCGCAGCATCCGAGCCTTCATGCGTCCTTCATGAACTGTGGGACAATGGTCATCCGGTCCGTGGAATCCCGGAAGACCGAGCCTCGCCCTCCCCTTGCCGGGCGATGCCGACTCCAACCCGTCGCCACCTCGCCGGAACCGTCAATCGGAACCGCCGCCCGCTCCGACCGTCGCCGGGACGTCGATCAGCGGTTTGCTTGGCTGCTGGTCGCGGCGGCCTCGGCGGCGCGGGCGCTTTTTGACGGTCGGCGCGCTCGTTCCGTCAGCCGCCTCGGCAAGTGGTGACGTCTCCGGCCTGACCGCTTCGGCACCGCGCTTAAGGATGATCATGTGCCTCGCCATCAACCCGGCAAGGACCCAATACAGCCCCATCACCTCGCCGTTGGAAAACGGGCTGCCGTAGATGTTGCCGAGAAGCATCGCAAAGGTCATGAAGGCGAAGGCGCTGCCCAGCGATCGGCCAAGCGGGTTCTTTCGTTTCTTGGCCATGGCATAGTAGCGATGGCCATACCACCAAAGCGACAGCACCAGAACAAGGTGAACCACAAGCCCGATAAGACTGGCTTCAGCCGCGAACAGTACATAATGGTTATGCGCGTCGAGGTCCTTCTTGCCGCCGTAGGACGATGACAATAAGCCAAACCGGTTGAAGCCTACCCCCCACGGCTTGTCCTTGATCATCTCCCAGCCAGCCTCCCACTGCACCCAGCGGCTGGACGTGCTGTCATCGACCTGCTCGACACCGTCCTCATCGGCCTGCTTGGTATCCGTCAGGCGGCTGATGGCGGCCTCCGGCACCCAGAATTGATAGCTTAGCCCGGCAGCGAGGACGATAATGATCAGGGCAGGCCCGCGCCTCAGCATCATCAGCGGGGCAACCAGACCGGCAATGATGTAGGACTGCCGGGAAAAGGTA
Source organism: Geminicoccaceae bacterium (assembly GCA_965204405.1). Taxonomy (GTDB): domain Bacteria; phylum Pseudomonadota; class Alphaproteobacteria; order Geminicoccales; family Geminicoccaceae; genus JANQPX01. The sequence goes on along the minus strand of CBDBEN010000002.1, from coordinate 247,775 downwards.
TAATACAGCCCGGCCAGGATCACCAACGTGCTGACGATTGCCAATGGTCTGATCCAGCGATTGCCGGGCTCGGGATGATAGAGAGCGAGCGCAGTCGACAGGCAGATGAACATGGCGAAGAATACGCCGGCGCGATTGGCGGTGAAGGCATCGATACCGAAGGGACCGGAAGCGCGTTTCAAATCATTGAACGTGGTGACGCCGAAAGCCAGTCCTTCGCGAAATGCCTCGAGACCCGCCAACATTGCGACAACCAGGCAGGTATAAACAATAAAGCGAATATCATCTTCCGTTCTTACAATATAGAAAAAGATAAAGAAGAACATCGGGTAGAAGATGGAAGCTTTGAGATAGTTGATATCTTGAATAATTTTGCCGGGCAGCGACAGCTGGGCCACCAGGAAGGCATAAAAAATAACAGCAAACAGAATCAGCAGCCTCTTGCGCAGGACCGGCTTGACGTCATTCCTCCTACCGGTTCCGAGATGCATGAGCCAGACGATCAGGCAAATCACATTGAGAACATTGAGGCCCGGGACACCCAGGCTTTGCGGAAAATGAATCTGCTCGACCGTGTAGAACGCCAAAGCAGCCATGCCCCATTTCAGGAAGAACGGCATCGCTTCTTGGTCGGCTACTGTCTTGGTCGCTGGCATCGAATGGCTTACCCGGTTGTCTTGGCCGCCTGCTCTCTTTCAAAGGGGACGGGGCTCAAATTTCGGCACGACGGGCCGAGGCATGAAATGGCGAAGCGTGCATACTCAAATTCCAAGGTCACGTCCAGTCGGTGCCCCGGAGGATCAGGGATTCCTCCACCACTAGTGGCGTCTCCGATACGAAACGGTCCCAGAGCCTGGATGCCGGTGAACGGTCACCATATCGGAGAGAAGATCATCCTGCTCAGGCCAAGGGGAAGCCGACGATACGGTCATATCACTAACGATAGCCTCTTAACTTATAGTAAATAAGGCCGACCGCCTCATGCAGGATCGTCTGCCAGCGAAGAATGGCTGACAAGGACGGCATGAAGCTCCTGATGCCGATGATCTCGCTTGAAACATAATCGGCAGGCTGCGGAACCGCGTTGAGTTCCAATCCGCCTGCAACCGACATGGCCCTCGGCAGATGGGTGGCGCTGGTCACCAGGATGAAGGGTGCTGCGCCGAGCCGGTCTTTGAGATTGGCCAGATTTTCATAAGTATTGGTCGACGCGGTCTCGACGGTGACATCGTCCAGCCCGATGCCCATCCTCGACACCACGTTGTTCATGGTGACGGAAATCGGCTGGTGGCCTGGGCTCGGCGGCGGGCCGCCGGCTATCACGAGCCCTCCCCCGGTCTTTCGCGCCGTCTCCGTTGCCACCAGCAGGCGCTCCCAGCCGGAATTGGTAAGCTGGTTGACCCAGCCCAGCTCGTCGTCCAGCCGCTTCGACCCCGAGGACAAAAGCACCACCGGGTACCCCTTGTAGCGATCGAGGTCCTCAAGGGGCCGGTACTGATTTTCGAGAAAGCTCCCCGCGAGGCTCGCAAGCGCCGGGACACTCATGACATACGCCCAGATCAGCACGCACCACCAGACCAGCTTGCCGCTCCGCCAGGCCATGAGCGCCACCAGCATCAGTCCATAAACCGGCAACGGCGTGAGCAGATTGGGCAGTTCGCTGAGCTGGTACATGCATCGCTCCGCAAGGGGTCGGGCCGGGGCATGAAGCGAACATCCCCGAAGGCTGGTTTAATGTGCATCCCGGCATGAGGGAACCGGTGACCTGTTCACCCGCGCCATGAGGCGGCTTTTTAGCGTTGCCAACAAGCAACATATTGTGTCCGAGTTACATCAAAAAAGCCTGTGAAAGAGCTTGGACACACGTTTTGCGTGCGCTCTCTCCTCTTCACTAATAGCTCAAGGCTAGCGAGGCGGTTTTTTTTCACCTGCTGATAAACATTCCTTAATTTCAGGATGTTATTTATCGCTATGAGGGTGAGATGGCTCCTCATGCCTCCTGCAACGGCGATGACTCCTCTCCCAGGACGCAAGGTTGGCATCGTTTTTTAATTGAAAGACTATGACTTATGTCTCTTTTTATACGTTATTGACTCGATCCCTTCGTTAAATAAGGATCAGCCGATAACGGTCCTTGAGCGCATACCATGGTGCTGTTTACCAGTTGCGCGTCAAAAAAACCGGCCCGTTCGCAAATCAGAAAAAAAGAGCGCCTGATGTCGATTTTTGGTCACTACGTGTCCCGCGGGACGCTTATACTCAGCCTGGTCGAAGCGCTGATCTTCGGTTCGGTTTTCTTGATTTTCGGGTATTTCGTCATCGGCGGAGTCCGGGGCGAAGGCATCTTCAACTTCGCGACCGATGTCGTCCTGCCAACCGGTGCGGTGATGATCTGCCTCCTGGTCGTCGGCGGTTACAACCTCGACGTCTGGAAATCCCCCCAAACCATGGCCAAGCGCGTGGCGGCGGGTGCCATCGGCGGATCAGCGGCGATCGTCCTCTTTCATGACGTGATGACCGGGGCCGGTTCCGTTTCCTACGGGCTCATTATCGCCGCCCTGCTGGGCTGCTTTTTCGCGGCGGTGGGACGGTTTATTGGCGGACGCTCGGCCCGCTTGCAGGGCTACCTGCAGAAAAAAGTCCTGGTTCTGGGCACGGGACAGCAGGCTGCGACGCTCTGGGCCCTGATGCAGCCCGTCAGGGTTCATGCCGACAAGCTCTTCGGCTTTCTCCGCTATGGCAGCGAACTCGAGGACGGGCGGGCCAGCGATCATCGGCTGCCGAACGACCGGGTCCGGGATACCGATCTCACCCTTACCGACTATGCCCTGGCCAACAACATCCGGGAAATCATCGTCGCCTTCGATCGGCCGGACGAGGCCCTGCCCGAACGCGCCCTGCTCGATTGCCGCCTGAACGGCATCTCCGTGATCGACAGCGTCTCGTTCATCGAACGCGAAACCGGGCGCATCGGGGTCGATACGGTGAGCCTTCGCTGGCTCATCTTTTCTCCGGGCTTTCGCCGCGGGCGGGTGCGCGCTGCCGTCAAGCGCGTGTTCGATTTCGTCATCAGCGGCGTCTTGCTGATCCTTTTGGCGCCGCTCATGGCCATCACCGCCATTGCCGTAAAACGGGATTCCCCCGGTCCCGCCCTTTTTGCGCAGGTCCGCGTGGGCCTCGGCGGCAAGCCGTTCAAGATCTATAAGTTTCGCAGCATGCGCCAAGATGCCGAGGCGGACGGCAAGGCGAAATGGGCCGAGAAGAACGACCAGCGAATCACCAGAATCGGCAAGTTTCTGCGCATGACCCGGTTGGACGAGCTGCCGCAGCTCTACAACGTTCTGCGCGGCGACATGAGCCTCGTCGGCCCGCGTCCGGAGCGCCCGGAGTTCGTCAAAGGCCTCTCCGAGGAAATTCCCTTTTACATGGAGCGGCACAGCGTTCGCCCCGGCATCACCGGCTGGGCGCAGACGAGCTTCACCTACGCCGCCACGATCGAGGACACCAAGGTCAAGCTCGAATACGACCTCTATTACGTGAAGAACTATTCACTGTTTCTTGATCTCTTGGTGTTAATCCAGACGTTCCGGGTCGCGGTCCGGGGTGATGGCGCGCGCTAGGGAATGTCCACATCTCGAACGTTCCCAGAGGCAAAGCACCCACAACCACACAATCGGCTGGTACGAGAAAATCCGGTCAGCATGAGGATTGTTGCCGGCAGCCCGAGCCGGGCGCGGCAAGGAGGCAAAAAGCTTGCAGTTTTCGATTGTTTCGACATCGGACGCCCTCACGGCCCTGGAAGACCGATGGAACGGCTTGATTGAACGGTCACCGAAAAGCAGCGTCTTTCAGACCCATGCCTGGCTGACGACCTGGTGGTCGATTTTCGGCGGCGACAGGGCGCTGCGCATCATCCTTGCCAGCGACCAGGAAGAGCTCATCGGTCTCTTGCCGGTCTATATCGAGCGAACCCATCTGGTTCCGGCGATCGGCCTGCGCAAACTGCGTTTGATCGGCTATGGCGGGGATACGGCACCTGACGATCTTGGGCCCATCCTGGACGCAGACCGGCAGCAGCAGGCCATGGATCTTCTGATTCAGGGGCTGAATGCGCTGCGAAGCGAGTGGGACATGGCGGACTTCGAGGATCTCGATCCGCAGTCCCCGCTGATCGCCGCCCTCAAGGCGCAAAAGCCGGGCGAAGTGGAAACCGCCGAAGGGGCAAGGATCTCCTATGTCGACCTGCCCCCGAGCTTCGACGACTACCTGGCCAAGCTGTCGTCGAATCGGCGCTGGAAGCTGCGCCGGGGGCGAAAAAAGCTGCGCGAGCAGACTAACTACCGCTTCCACGTGGTGCGCTCACAGGCAGAGCTGGATCAGCATTTTCCCGATCTCGTCCGGCTGCATAAAGACCGCTGGCAGCACCGGGCCGACCATATCGGCTTTTCGACCGAGGGCTATGTCACGTTTCACCGTGACGTCATGGCTGAAATGCTGAAGCAGGACAGCCTCCGGCTGATGCTCCTGATCGGCGACGAAGGCGCGATCGCCGCCAACTACTGCTATCGCTGGCGCGGTGCTTTCTACTTCTTTCAGGGCGGATTCGCCAAAGCCTATGAGAGCTTCAGGATCGGCGAGGTCATGATGGGCCACGCGATCGAGCAGGCGATCGATGAGGGCATGCAGGTCTTCGACATGCTGCGCGGCGAGCATGACTACAAGAAGTCCCTCACCGACAAGGTCCGCACGCGCATCCATCTCAGGCTGAACCAGCCGACCTTGCGGACCATGTCCTACCGCACGCTTCGAGCCGGTTATCGGACGATGCGCGATCTCTGCGGCAAAGGATCAGATCACGATCACGCCCCTGCCCCCGAAGCAAAAGCTCAGGTGCAAGATCATGCAGCTTAGCACCAGCCTTCGCACCTTCCTGAAACGGGGTCTCCTGTCCCTCGGTTACCCGACGGCAAGTCTGGCCCGGACCGACGCGACGCTCGTGCTGTTCTATCACGCGATCTGCGATGCCGGAATCACCGCCCGGGAGTTCGAAAAACAGCTCCGCTATCTCAAAGCCCATTTCGAGCTGATCTTCGCAAGCGAGATCGGCAAGCCCAACCCATCAGGCAATCTCAGGGTGGCGATCACCTTCGACGACGGCCTGAAGAACACCAAGGATGTCGCACTCCCCATCCTCGAAAAGCTCGGCATCAAGGCCACCTTGTTCGCGCTGCCCTCTGACATCCGATGGCTTTGGCCGGCGGAAATCAGGGAACGCCTCGCCCTCGCTCTCGATGCTGGCCATGCCCTAGAAGGCCAGACCCTTGAAGACGAGGACGATATCGATGAGCTTGTCGAGGCGCTAAAGACCCTGCCGGAGAAAGCGTTCGACGCCAAGATCGAGCAAATCCGATCCCAGACGTCCTTCGAACCGTCCAGTGACTGGCGCGCCGTCCATGAACTCATGACGCCGGACGAGCTCCGCGCTCTGCCGGAAGATCTGATCGAGATCGGCGCTCACACCCTTAGCCATTCGATCCTGCCCAAGCTCGAAGACGATCGGCTCTACAAGGAAATCGTGGAGGTCAAGCAGAAGCTCGAGACCCTGCTCAACCGTCCGATCAAGACCTTTTCCTACCCCAACGGCGATTTCGACCGGCGTTGTCTCGATCTTGCCGAACAGCATTATGACTTCGCCTTCACCACCGAAACCGCGATCGGCGACTATCCCGACCAGGCAGGCATTCACGGCCACCGGCATGCCGTCAATCGCCTGCATGGCGCTGAGCATCAGGCCGACCTGCCGCTTAAAATGCATCGGTTTATCAAGCAGGGCTACGGCTTCGGTTCGGTCAAGAGCGTTCTTGCCGGCGGCAAGCGGAAGGCGGCAGGGAGGGCTCAGCCCATTTCCACCGGCAACCCGCTGTCCGCAGATGGATGACGTCATGGATCGTCTGAACGACTCCCACGCCGCGCCCGGGCGATTTGCCGAAATCGACGGCGGTGATGCCAAAGCCATGCAGCCGGCCATTGCCCTTTATGAAACATCCGTGAACGCCCATTGGCTCCAGCATCCAGGACGCATGGGCCTTGCCGCCAAGCACTTGCAGCTCTTTGCCCTCCTCGATGGCGATCGCTGCGATGCCTATGCCCTGGTCCGCCGGCGCCGGCTGCCGCTGGTAGGCAAAGCGATGTACTTCGTCGAGCGCGGGCCGGTCTATCGCTCCGAGGCTGCTGCGATCGAGCTGATCGACAGCCTTCGCCGTCACGTCGGAAGGAAGGCCTGGATGATCGAGGTCAGCCCGTTCGGCGATATCGAAGCGGGCAGCGCCCTCACCTCAGCCCTGGCAGCGATGGGGTTTCGCGAAGGACAGGCCATCAGAGAGCATTATCACGACACGGTCGTTCTGGATCTGGGCGAGCCGATCGACGTCATCCGCAAGGGCTTTCGGCGAAGCCTCAAAACCCAGATCAACCGTTTCGAACGCCTCGGGCTCAGAGCCGACTATCGGCAGGATCCGGCTTCTCTCGATGACTTCTGCGAGATGGTCAACGCCATGGCCTATGACCGTGGCTTCAAGCCCATCGACGACAGCGAGAAATCCTGGATCCTAGACCAGCTCGGCAGCTCCATGCATCTGTTCGTCGCCACCGAGGGAGACTGCTTCAAGGGCGGGATCCTTTTGGTTGCGAATGCCTCGAAATCCCGCGTTATCTATGAATATGGCGGCAGCATCGATCAAAGCAGCCCGCCTCTGCCCGTCGGCCACGGACTCCATTGGCAAGCGATCAAATGGGCCAAGGAATCCGGCTTTCAAAGCTATGACTTCGGCGGCTACGACCGGGCACGCGGCGGCGAATTCAGCATCAACCGGTTCAAGCTCGGCTTTTCCAAAACCATCGAACGCCTGATCCCCGAGCTGCGCTGGATGCCCGCAGGCTGGCAGCGCTGGGGATTGGAGCGCTACCTCACCTGGAAAGCCGAACGGACGGGCTAGTGGAATGTCCACAACACTTGATTCCCACTTCTATCGCCAAGATCGACGGTATGCGCCCAAGTTTGGCAGAGTCTCAGTTGGGACTCGTCTGTTGAAGACAGACCACTAGCGGTCTGTCGGATTGCATCTAATCGGCATCGGCCCTCTCCCAGCCACTCGGACAATATCGGGGGGTTGGGAGAGGGCCGATGCCGCCTGAAACCCTAAAATAAGCACGACCCGAAAACCAAAAACGCCTCAGTCAAAAAAGAAGTAAGAATGAAGCCAGTCTATATGTATCACGGCGTCGGATCCGGCGCCGAACTGGACGGTGCCGATCGGCATTACGCCGTGACGACAGCCGCGTTCGAACGCCATCTTACAGTGATCAGGCGGTCGGTCCCGCTCACCCGTCAGGTGCTGGACGCGGGCGCGATCACAGCACCTTCGATCACCTTCGATGACGGGCATGTCACCCATTTCACCAATGCCTTCCCGGCCTTGGCGGCAGCTGACATGCAGGCCGAATTCTATGTCAACACGGCGGTGATCGGCCAGCCTGGTTTCGTCACTTGGGAACAGCTCAAGGAGATGGCGGCGGGCGGTATGAGCATCCAGTCCCACGGCCATCACCACGTCTTCTTCGCCGATCTCGATCTGCAGACTCTGCATCTGGAACTGGAGCGCTCGAAAAAAACGATCGAGGATGCGCTTGGCGAGCCGGTGATCGTCTTCGCCCCGCCGGGCGGACGCTATGATGACCGTGTCATCGAAGTCGCGAGGTCGATCGGCTATCAACGCCTCGCCGTTTCGCGCCCCGGTCTTTGGCGCCGCGTCGACGACGTCACCATTCCGCGCTTTCCGATCTATGCCCAAACCGGCGAGCAGACGGTGACCAGCTATCACCGTGCCTGGAGCAGGGACACGCTTTCGGCCGTCGCCCGCTACCGGCTGGTGAAAGCCGGGCAGAGCCTGCTTGGCAATCAGGGCTACGATCGGCTGCGCAACTCGGTGCTGGGAGAGGCGTCATGACCGTCGCCCATCTGGCCTTCTTCGGATCGACCCTGCTCCTCGTCTATATCTTCGCGGGCTACCCGTTTCTGGTGTGGCTGCTGGCAAGATGGCGCCGCCGCCCCTCGATGCGCGACGACAGCTTCCGCCCCAGCGTCGAAGCGGTGGTCATCGCTCATAATGAGGGCAAGACTATCGCCAGGAAGATCGACAATCTCCTGTCCCTCGACTACCCGGCCGATCGCCTCTCGATCCTGGTGGTCTCGGATGCCTCCGACGACGACACCTGCGATCTGGTGCGGATGGTGGACAGTCCGCGAGTGCGACTGATCCATTTCGAGGAAAAATCGACCAAGTCCGCCTGCCTCAATCGCGCCATCGAGAGTTCCAGCGCCGATGTTCTTCTTCTGACCGATTGCCGCCAATCGCTGGCCGAAGACGTCCTGCTTCGCCTGATCGCTCCCCTTGCCGATCGAAGCGTTGCGGCGGTCAGCGGCGAGCTGGTGTTCGAGCAGGAAGGGGAGAACGACTTTTCCAAGGGCATGGATGCCTATTGGCGCTATGAGAAATTTATCCGGAAATGCGAGTCTGACATCAGCTCGACCGTCGGTGTTACCGGCGCGATCTACGTGCTGAGGCGCGATGCCTATATCCCGATCCCGGAGGAAACCCTCCTGGACGACGTGCTGATTCCGATGAATGCGGTGATGGCGGGCCAGCGGGTCCTGTTCGAGAGCGAAGCCTATGCCTTCGACATCCCCTCCAGCGACCCCGCTCGGGAAAAACGCCGCAAAACCAGGACCATCGCCGGCAATTTCCAGCTGCCCAGCCTCTCCCCTGCCCTGCTGAACCCGATCAAGAACCCCCTTTGGTGGCAGTTCGTCTCCCACAAGATGCTGCGCCTGATCGCACCGGCCCTCCTGGTGGTCGCCCTAATCGCCAACTGGTTCATCATGGCGGACCATCCTTTCTTTATGGTGAGCTTCGCTGCTCAACTGATTGTTCATGGACTGGTGCTATTGTCCCTGCTGTTCGAGGGCCTGCGCGCCTTCCTGCCGATCCGCATCATCCGGGCGTTTCACGACATGATGTATTTTACCGTGCTGGGTGCCTGGACCTTCATCCGTGGGCGCCAGCTCTCTTCCTGGAAATAGCCTTGCAAGGCCTCGCTATGACCAATCAATTACCCATTGACACTGTAGCAAAAAAACAAAAAATCCTGATCGTGACCGACGAGATGGAGGTCGGCGGCAGCCAGCGCCAGATCACCAATCTCCTGACCGGGATGGATCAGAGCCGCTTCGAGCCCGTGCTTCTTTATTTTCGCGAGCACTCCTTTTTAGTGGACGAAATCAAGGCCCACGGCATTCGCGTTCATTATCTGCCGAAGGGCGGCAAGATCGACCTCAAATTCTTCATGGCACTCGCTCTCTTCCTGAGACGGGAGCGCTTCGACGTCATCCATGCCTACAGCCTGACCGCCGAACTCTGGGTACTGCTCGCCCGTCCCTTCGCCGGGGGCATGGCGTTTATCTCGTCGATCCGCGGCACCTATGACGACTATTCCCAGCTGCAATGGCGAATCAAGCAATGGATCACGCGGCGATCGACCCTGGTAATCTCCAATTCCAAAATGGCTGCCGATATCGCCTATCAGAGGATGGCCCTGCCCTCGGAGCGATGCGCCATCGTCTATAATGGTGTCAGGACCGCTGAAGCGGACCGGCCTCTGCCACCGGATCTGGAAGAGACCCGAGGGCGCTACGATTTCATCCTCACCTTCGTCGGCCGCCTCGGGCCGGAGAAGAACGTGCCCTGCCTTCTGCGCGCGGTGCATCGGCTGCAGCAGGAAGGGCGCCGCGACATCGGGGTCTGGCTGGTGGGCGATGGAGCGGAGCGGCCGGCGCTGGAAGCGCTGAGGGCGGAACTCGGCCTGAGCCAGGTGCATTTTCTCGGCGAGCGGTCCGACGTCGACGCGGTGCTCTCTCACAGTAATGCCGCCGTGCTGCCATCCTTTTTCGAGGGGCTTTCCAACGCGATCCTGGAAACCATGGCAGTCGGCCGGCCGATCATCGCTTCGGCTGTCGGCGGATCAGCGGAGATCGTCGATCATGAAAAGAACGGCCTGCTTTTCCCATCCGATGACGATCAAGCCCTAACCCAGGCCATCAAGCAGCTCGCCGACCAGCCCGAATTGTCCCGGCGCATGGGAGCCCGCGGCAAAACCGACATCGAGCAGCGTTTTTCCATCCCTTCGATGGTCAAAGGCCATGAAGCCCATTACGGCACCGCCGCCTGATAGGCCGGCACTGCGATAAGCGTCATTTTTTAATGTCCGAAGAGAAAACCAGATGACCGATAAAGTCTCCTACCTCTTGTCGATGTACCCGGAATTTCATGAGACATTCGTGGCGCGCGAGGTGGAGGCGCTTCGCCGGACCGGGACCGATATCGCCGTCTTCTCGCTGAAATCGCCGCCGCCGGAAGGCCACGATCTCTACCCGGATCACCGATCTTTTCTTCATCATGCCGGCTTTTTGTTCGATCATCGGGTGATCGCCGCCAATCTCGCCCAGCTTCTCACAACACCCGGACGCTATGTGGCCGCGCTGATCATGCTGATCAGCCTTTACGGCAAGAGGCCGAAAGAACTCCTGAAAGCGCTCAGTGTCTTTCCCAAAACGGTTTATTTCGCCCGTCTGATGGCCAAGCGGGGCGGCATTCTCCATGCCCATTGGGCCACCATTCCCACCGCCATGGCGCTGATCATCAACAAGCTGACCGACATCCCGATCAGCGTGACCGCCCATGCCTGGGACATCTATCTCACCCCCCAGGAAGAACTGAGAAAGAAGATCGCCGCGGTCAAAGGTGTCGTCACCTGCACCGACTTCAATGTCCGCTATCTCCAGGAGATCTGCCGCCCGGAAGATCGGGACAAGATCAGGCTCAACTATCACGGCCTCGACTTCTCGACCGTGGAGGCGAATGCCGAGGCCAAGGCGGAGGGAGAAAAACTCAACATCCTCGCCGTGGGACGGCTGGTCGAGCAAAAGGGCTTCATCTATCTGGTTCGAGCCCTGAAGCAGCTCGCCGGCATCCGGGTCACATTGTCGATCATCGGCGAAGGCCCGCTCCGCGAAAGCCTCGAACGCGAGGCGTCGACTCTCCCCGAAGGGGTCGAGGTTCGCTTTCTCGGGCGCCTGACCCACCATGAAACGCTGCGCCAGATGGCCATGAGCGACGTGTTCACGGCCCCGAGCGTCATCGCCAAAGACGGCGACCGCGACGGCATCCCCAATGTCGTGCTCGAAGCCATGGCCTGCGGCGTTCCGATCATCGGCACCAATGTCTCCGGCATCCCGGAAGTGGTTCTGAACGACGAAACCGGCCTTCTGATCCCATCAGAAAATGCAGATGCCCTCGCCAAGGCTCTCAAAACCCTCCTTGGCGACCAAACAAAACGCCAAACCCTGGGCACCAACGCCAAAGCTCTCGTCACCAAGCGCTTCGACATGGATCGCAATATCGACGAGTTTCTGGAGTTCCTCGAGCGGTTTCACCTTGCGGACCAGCAGATGGCGCCGAGCTAGTGGAATGTCCATTTCATTTGGTCCCCACCACCTTCGAAGAATGCGCCAAGAGATCCAAGGGTATGCCGGCTTTCGTCAGCATAGTGTCGGGACTCTTTCGTGCCGAACATTCCACTGGAGCTATGCTCTTCTCGCGGGGCGGTATGTTGACGATAGAAGCTTCTCGCCTATCATCCGCTCAAGGTCGCTAGTGCACCGGCGCATTCAAAAGATTCCTCCGGCTTCCTCGGAAGGTGGCGGTATACCGTCGATTTTGACGATGGCAGTGGGAACCAAAAGATGTGGTCATACCACTAGGATTGATGGACCCTTTGGGAGGATTGGGTTTCGATGAGGATCGAGATCGAAAGGACATCCCCTCGCCGCCCCGACGTCCGAGAACTGATTCACGCCCTGGACCGGGAGCTTACCGGCAAATACCCATCCGATCAGAACCATGCTCTTTCCCTGGACGAGTTGGAGCAGGAAAACATGCGCTTCTTCCTGGCACAGCTTGACGGCAGGCTTGCCGGCTGCGGCGGTGTCGCCTTTTTCGAGGACTATGCGGAAGTGAAACGGATCTTCACGGTTCCATCGGCAAGACGAGCCGGTGTCGGATCGGCGCTGATGCGGCACATCGAAACCGAAGCCGGGCGGGCCGGTGTTGGCGTGCTGCGGCTCGAGACCGGCATTTACGAGACCGATGCCATCCGCATGTACGAGCGCCTGGGGTTTGCCGAGCGGGCACCATTTGGCCCTTATGCCGAAAAGGCAGCGCACACGATCGAAGCCAGTCTTTTCTTCGAGAAGCCGTTGAAAAACGTTCAATTGCTGATCCAGCCGAAGGATTTTTCCGACTGACTTAGCCTGCACCAGCTTTTGCGCCACAACGTCGCCTCATCGCCCGGCTCGATCAGGCGATCGGCCCGTTCTTGATCGCCTTTCTGTTGTTTCAGCGCCAATTCGTGCAGAGCTTCATGCCCGCCGGAATCACATTCCTTCCGAACACCGACAGTCTTCCGATTGCGGTCATTGGGCACATTTTGGCGAGATTTACGGCATTCTGGCACGATATCTCCCCAGGACAAGCGCTTGTCATACGTTCGGTGCTAATAGACGAGGTTGTGCAGCGGGAGGAGTGCTGCGCCGAGATGTGCAGGATCGTAGGGGATCTTTCCGGGCACCAGCGCCGGGTTTGGCGACATCTTCGGGTCGAATGCGTTTGCGGCACGATCAATCAGCATCTTTCTCAGGCTTTCCGGCGCCTCGCCCCCGAAAACGATCACATTGGGGTCTGCGACGGCCTTTAAAGCTCGTAAAGCAAGGCAAAGCTGAGGCGTGACGTCGTCAAGCCATTGCGCAACTGTTGCGAGTGTTGGGTCAAAATTGGCAACGAGTTCCTGGACGGAAAGATTATATGCAGACGTATCGTTGATGCGCTTGACGAGTTCACCCAAAGCCGGGCGAATACGCTCCTGGTCCGGCGCATAGATTGAGCTGATCTCGCCTGCGTTGCCATGCCCGCCGAGATAAGCATTGCCATCAAGAAACATGCCCGCGCCAAAGCCATAATTGAATGACAGATACGCCAGACATTTGTGAGCTGATCCGATGCCCAGATAGTGTTCTGCGGTGGCACTGCTTGTGGCGTTGTTCTCCGAGAACGCAGGCAATCCAAGGCGCTCTCCGAAAAGTCCGGCCAAGGAGAAATCCGACCATGGCGCCAACGGGGCCGGGGGATAGAAAATGTCCTGCCGACCGATCCGGTATCCCTGCATGGCGACACCAATTCCGAGAAGGCGACTTTGCTCGGCCTTCATCGTCATCCAGCTGGTGATTTTTGCCTCGAACGCGTCAAGCACCTGCCTTGGATCATCCGGACTAACGGCAAGAACGTCCTCGACAATGGGCTGCCCGGCCAGATCCATCGCGCAAACGCGTATTGCCTCCGTGCCGATCGAAATGCCGACCGTCGCATAGTGATGCGGGTCAATGGCGACCCTCGGGCTTGGCTTGCCACGACCGCGAATCTCGGGCTCCTGAAAGTGCAAAAACCCCTGGCTCTCGAGCGTATCGATGATCCTGTGGACCGATTGCTGCGATAAATCCGTCAGTTGCGTTACGCTGGACCGCGCAACCGGACCATTGCGCAGGATCGCGGAAAGGACGGCCCGCTCACTCGCTTTGAGAGCGTGCCTTTCATCGATCGGCTTGAATGCACTCATTTTCCGGACTGTTCCTCGTAGGCCATCCTCGGCAGCAGATCACTCGGCAAGGTGCTGCGAACGACAAACTATTATTACTTGACGCGTGTCATATTAATATCACACACTGCAAGTAATAAACAAAGCCACAAGGAGGGGAGATGGCGGCGATCTGCATCAGGGGGCTGTCCAAGACGTTTGAAACGTTCAAGGCAGTGTCAGAGCTGTCTCTCGACGTCGAACAAGGTGAATTTCTGACACTGCTCGGCCCTTCGGGATGTGGCAAGACAACCCTGCTCAAACTCATTTCCGGGTTTTTGGACCCCTCGGCGGGGTCAATTTCCATCAATGGCAAGGACGTCACCGGAACGCCCCCGGAGGCGCGCGACACCGCACTTTGTTTTCAGTCCTATGCCCTGTTTCCGCATTTGACTGTGCTGGAAAATCTCGAGTTTGGCCTGAGACAGAAGAAAATCCCACGTGCCGAACGGGAAATGCGGGTCAGTGACGTGGCCGCAAAGCTGGGGCTTGAGCCGCAGATGGAAAAGCTGCCCAACCAGCTTTCGGGCGGTCAGCAGCAGCGGGTTTCCTTGGGACGGGCCCTCGTCATGCGCCCCGGCATCATCCTTTTCGATGAACCGCTGTCCAATCTGGATGCAAAGCTGCGCGATCAGGTGCGGATTGAGATCCGCCGCATTCAGCAGGACTATGGATTGACGGCAATCTACGTGACCCACGACCAGTCCGAAGCACTGGCGATGTCGGACAGGATCGTCGTTCTGAATGCCGGCAGAGCGGAACAGATTGATACGCCTGAGCGCTTATATTTCACGCCGAAGACCAGTTTTGTCGCTGATTTCATTGGAGGTGCAAACCTTCTCGAAGGCGATGTACTGCCGCGGACCGCGACGGGTGATTGGGAGGTCGAGACGCCAATCGGCAGGATACGGAGTTCTGCGGGGGCAGTTGCGCCGGGAAAACGGACCCATCTCTGCTGGCGGCCGGAACGCGCCAGCTTGGGCGATGGTCCCTTGACCGGCAAGATCGTGCATCGCGCGTTTCAAGGGCATTTCACCGATCTTTCGGTCGAAACGAATGGCGTGACCTACCGCATTCAAACCGGCGCGAGCAATGTCCATATCGGCGATACGATCCGGTTTTCCCTGGCCTCCGAAGACGTCATCCTCCTTGAGGACGTGGCGTGACGGCCAGGAAATGGCTCTTGGTCATGGCGCTTCTGACGCCGGGCCTCGGGCTGATCCTGGTGTTGATCGGGACCGTCGTTTACATAGCCGTCGCCCAGTCCATCGGCTTTTATGCCCTGCAGGGCGAAGGCGCATTCAGCACGGAATTCTGGTTTGAGACCCTGGACCGGAAGGCCTTCTCGCGATCGATTGGATATTCGATCTATGTTGGTGTGCTAAGCGCGATTTTTTCGGTGGCGCTGGCCTATCCGCTGGCGATCTGGCTGCGCAAGCCTTTCCCCGGATCGGTGGGAATCGGCGCCATCCTCAAAGCGCCGCTTCTGGTTCATGGCCTTGTTGCGGCTTTTCTTTATATCAACGTCATCTCCTACAACGGACTTTTCAATCAGATCATGCAGGGGATCGGTCTTTGGGACGGCCCGCGGCGCCTGCAAAACGATCAGCACGCCATTGGTGTCCTGATCCTTCAAACTTGGAAGAACATGCCATTCGCTTTGCTGCTTCTGACCGGGGCCGTGCAAAGCATCTCTGACGACGTCCTTGATGCCGCCCGCGATATGGGAGCCGGCAGTTGGGCACGGTTTCGCAAAGTGATCGCTCCATTGACGGTTTCCGGCATGCAGGCCGCGATGGTGATTATCTTCATCGGGGCGCTGGCGGATTTTACTTTTCAGACCATCGCGGGACCGACCAACCGCCAATCACTTGCCCAGTTGATGGTCAGTTTCAAAGATCGGGGCGATTGGCATTCGGCCGCGGTCGTCGGCGTTTCCATGATGCTGATTGCCCTCATCGGGTCGGCTGTTTTGGCCATGATCGCACGGGTCATTTTGAGGGGGCGTCTCACATGACCTATGCACGCCTGAACTCTATCCTGATGACCTTGATCATCGTTGCCGCTTTTGTCTGGCTGGCGATACCGTTCACCATGGCCGTTCTCTGGTCTTTGGTCGATCCGTCCGAGCCCTGGACAGCCGACAGGCTTCTGCCGCCTGCAATGTCATTCTATCGCTGGGTCGACATGTGGCAGAACTCATCGCTGAAATCGGCCCTCGTCTCATCCTATTCGCTGGCGCCGACCTCAGCGGTTCTGGCCCTGACATTGGCGATGCCGACAGCCTATGCTCTCGGCAGAATGACCTTCCCCGGCCGGGAAGTCGCGAAGATGCTCTGTCTTCTGCCATTGGTCGTGCCACCCTTCATCACCGCGATCTTCTTTGCCTCCTTGCTGTTCCAGCTAGGCCTGACCGCATGGCGATTCGGGGCCATAGTCTTCGCCCATGCCGTGCTGTTCCTGCCCTATGCAATCCGCATTCTGACCGTCAGTTTCGAGCAGGTTCGGCAGGACCATATCGACGCTGCACGCGACCTGGGAGCAAGCCTCCCGGCCCGGTTCCGCGTGGCCTATCTGCCCGCGCTCAAGCCTGGCATCACGGCGACGTTGCTGATCGTCTTTATCCAGTCGATCGAGGAATTCGCCATCGCATTCATCATCGGCTCACCGGATGTCGTGACCATTCCGACCCTCCTGTATTCAGCATTGGGGCAGGATTTCGTCCGTCCTAACGCCGCTGTCCTGTCCCTGATCCTCGTCGTCCCGAATGTCTTTTTGATGTTGATACTCGAGCGGCTCATGAAATCCGCAAACCCAACCCTGTCATCAGGCAAGGGGTAGCGGGGATATCCACCTGACCCAACGGAGAGAGGCCATGATCAAGAAACTCATAACAACGCTTGCCACAGTCGGCATCATGAGCGGCCCGCTACAGGCCGAAGACTTGTCAGCGATGAGCTGGGACGAAATTGTCGCCCAAGCCAAGCAGGAGGGCGAGCTGACCTGGTATGTCTGGTATCTGCAAGATGATTTTCGTCGTGCGGTGAAGACGTTTGAAGACGAATACGGCATCGACGTCACGATTCCAGAAGGAACAATGGACGGAAACTCTGAAAAGATGCTTGCAGAGCGTGACCGGGAAACCGGCGATATCGACGTCTTCTCCTGGGGCTTTGACGGGTTCCAGACCGTCGACCTCGCTCCCTTGTTTACTACGCTGACCATGTTGCCCGAAGACGCCGGCCGTGTCTCGAAAATTACCGGTGTCGATGGTGGCGAGCAGGTGCTGGCTTTCTGGGGCAACCAATCCGGCATTGCCTATGATCCGGATCATGTCGGCGCTGACGACCTGCCGCAAAACCCGGAAGAGTTCGCAGCATTTTGGGCAGCAAACCCAGGAAAGTTTGGCTTCAACTACGAAAAAGGCGGCTCTGGTCCTTCGTTCTACCAGAACGTCTTGCGTGTTGTTGCGGGCGTGGATTTCACGAATGGCGACGTGTCTGACGAACGGCTGGCCGCGGTGAAACCTGGATTTGATTTCTTCAACGAGCACGCTGAAAACTATGTCGTTACCGCGTCGAATGCCGACAACATCACACGCATCAGCGATCGTGAATTATGGATGGCGCCTGCTTGGGAAGATCATCTCGCCGGGTTGCAGAAACGAGGTGAGGTCCGTGGCGAGATCAAATTCTACATTCCAGAGATGGGCATGAATGGCGGCGCCAATGGCGTTGCCATCCCTAAGAATGCAGGACACCCGGCCGCCGCCGCGGTGTTTGTGAACTGGCTGACGTCTCCTGAAACACAGTCGATGTTCAACAAGGACTTCGGGACAGCGCCCATGAACGCCGCTGCAGATGACAGTTTTGCGCTGGTTCCAAGTGAGCAGCGTGCCTTCATTCAGCCTTGGGGTGTGCAGCCCTTCCGCGGCAAAGTTGAAGCAGCATTCGTCGACAACGTGATCCTCGAGCGCTGAGCGCTACCGGATCCGCGGATCGCAGGGCCGGTACTCTTCTCGGCCCTGCGACAGACGGAGCCTGCCGGCCGATATCAAGTTGCCGGACCTCGCTTGTGGTGTGACCACATCATCTGGTTTCAGCCGCCTTCGAAGAAAGAACCCGGGAATCCAAGTGTATGCGGCCCTTTGTCGATAAGGGGCCGGAAACCTTTTCTATCGAACATGCCACTAGGAGATGTCGGCATGAGCAGGCGCACCAACGTCGAACATATGGGGGATTTCCCAGTGGTTGAGCAATCCTGGCGCATGCCCGAGCCGTTGAGGTCAGATAAGTTGAACTATCTGGCTGGTGTCGGCCAAAATAGAGTCTTTCCAAAGGCGATTACGGATCCCGGGCAAGGCGGTAAGTTCGACAAGGACGGCCGGGTTTTGCCTTTCCCCGGCAACACGTTCATTTGTCACATCGATCAAACCTCCCGATTTTATCATGCGCTCGGTGCAATGCAGGACGAACTGAAATCCTCGCCTCTTGCCGATCATTATACGTTTCTACCGAAGCCCAGCTTTCATATGACGATCTTCTGCGGTGTCTGCGGGGTACCTTTGGGAGAAGACGGTTGGCCGGAAGGGATCGCAGCAACGGCGTCACTTGAAGAGATTACCGAAACCTACGCGAAACGGTTATCGAACTGGGCAGGGCCGACCGACTTCGACGTCGTCGCGGCTGGCATGTCTTCGCCCGGAATCGTCGCCATGAAACCGGCCACTGGATCGGATCAGCGCAAACTTTCCGATGCACGTCAAAAACTGGAAGAGATCACCGGCATCTATCGCCCGGACATGGCCACCTACGAGTTTCATGTCAGTCTAGGCTACCTTAGGTGCTGGTTCGCACGCGAAGACGCTGACGCTGCACTTGCCGTAGCGGAGACCTTGTTTTCACGCCACCTGCTGGGCCTGGACGCGCAACGTTTGGGGCCCATCGAGCTCTGCAGGTTCGACACCATGCATCTATTCGAGCCCGTACAGCTTCTGGCAGAGCCTCAACGGCATTGTTCGGGAGCACATGGGGTAGACTCCGGTACAGGGCGAGATCGTAAGTTAGGCGCCGCGGTGATTGATTTCTCCACCTGTACTCGCCTGTAAAGAGGATTTGCGCCCATCCGAGGGGAGAGATATGCGCCAAGAAGTTTCCGTGAACAATCGAGACCAACGCGCCTTCTGGCAGCGACGGCGCCGCCGCATTGCGGTCGCAACTGTGCTAAGCGGGCACCATGCTCTCCCGTTCCCCCAGCAGGTATCGAACGACATCCACATAGTCGAACATGAGGGATACGATGATCGTTGCGAGAAACACCCAGATCACCTGCCTGAACGGCGTTGCAATCGCAGGATTCCTTAGGCGCCGCCAGAAGTAAATTGCAAGCGGCGTCCAGATCACGACGTGGACGATACCTAGCAGCCGAACAAAGCCGACTTGCTGATACAGCCACATCATCAGGAAGAATACAGCCAGGCTCGTCACCAAAATGACAGCAGAGTCTCGTCGCGTTGTCTTGGAAAACAACAGCGCTATCATCGATCCGACAATCACGATGCCCATCCAATTGATCCACCATTGAACCCAGGATGGTTGTGTCGCAATCGCCTCTTCAAGTGACATCGTTGGTGCTCCGAGCAACAGCTTATGGCTGAATTTTGATCAAGCGGTTAGCAAGAGCGTCAAGCCGATTGATAGTCAAGGATGGTAGTCGCACACCGGGCAACCGAAACGCTTCTCACCCAACTTCAGGGCGCGTCCCGGTCAAATGATCGAGCGTACTGGCTCCTTCGGTGTCGGATCGAGACCAATAACATCGTTGGCAATGCTGGCAAATGTGCCGTCCTCGATCATGGCTGCCAGCGTGCTGTTGACGGCTGTCACGAGGTTGGGTTTGCCTTTCTTGATCGCCCAGCCCATCTGGTAGCTTTCGATGTAGCCATCGATCAGTTTCAGCGGCAAGCCTGCCTCCTTGATGGCATAGGCGCCAGCGACAGCGTCGGTGATCACGGCGTCGATATTGCCGTTGGCGAGGTCCTGCAGCGCTTCGGGATCGGACTTGTAGGACCTGACCTCGCCGCCGAGGCTTTCCGCCATGGGCACGAAGGTCGAGGCGACGATCACGCCGATAGTCTTGCCGTCGGCGTCGTCCAACTCGGCGATATCGCTGTCGTCACTCACCACGAGGCGGGCGCCGGATTCGACCCAGGCGTCGCAGAAGGTGACGGCTTGCTGCCGCTCCTCGGTGATGCCCATCGGGTTGCTGATCATGTCGTACTGATCCGCCTCCAGCCCGATCAGGATCGAATCCCACTTGATGATGACGGGCTTGTGTTCGAGCCCGAGCCGGGACGCGATCTCACGGATGATTTCCAGCTCGAATCCGCCGAGATCGCCGCTGGCGTCACGAATGGAAAAGGGAGGAAAGCTGCCTTCGGTCGCCGTGCTCAGAACCCCTGGCTCAATCAGCTCGAGGTCGGCGGCCAGCGCCGAGCTGGGGCGAATTGCAGGCAACAAAGGAAGTGCTGCCAGGGCTGCTCCCACCTGGATCAGTGATCGACGCTTCATGAGGTATCTCCCGTTCCTTTGTCCGGCCCTCGTCAGGAGGCCTGATGATTTCGTGCTTCGTACCAGCTTGCGAACCAGCTTAGTAGGGATGTCATCAAAAGGTAAAGCAATGCTGCGAGTATGTAGAATTCGAAAGGCCTGAACGTCGCTGCAATCATGGTCTGGGCGTGCAGGGTCAGTTCGACCACGGTGATCGCCGAGAGCAGCGAGGTGTTCTTGAGTGTGTTGATCGCCTCGTTGGTCAGCGCCGGGACGATGATCCTAACGACCTGGGGTAAGATGACGAAGCGCATGGCATCGATCCGATCGAGACCGAGGGCGGTCGCCGCGTCGAACTGTCCCTTGGGGATGGCGTTCAAGCCGGTTCGGATCACTTCGGCAACATAGGCGCCGCTGCTGACGCCGAGAGCGATGACGCCGGCGAGGAACGGCGAAAAGCTCACGCCCAGCTGCGGCAGGCCAAAATAGACGATGAACACCTGGATCAATGTCGGGGTGCCGCGAATGAACCAGATGTAAAACTCGGCCATCCAGCGGATCGGACGGAGAGACGAGCGCTTTGCCAGGGCGGCGATGAGACCGCAAAGCCAGCTCACCAGAATCGTCACCAGGGCAATTTGCAGCGCAAGCCAACTGGCGCTGAAGAAGCCGGGAAGATAAGGCCAGAGGTAGGTAACGGCGTCGATCAAAAGGTCACCTGGTCAACGGACCGCCCGTGGCGGCTAGCCGAGGGCGCTTGGGCGGGTAATGGCGTCTTTGAACGCAGCGATCGCGGCGTCGCTCCAGTCGGTCTCCGGCCGCGGCTCCAGGTCGAAATGGCCGAAACGGTCGGTGCCGCGCACCAGGGTCGCCGAATCCCCACCTTTGCTCTGACGCACATCGGGCCTGATATAGCGCATCACCACCCCTATGCGCGGTGTGTCCGAATGATTGGGCTGCGAGCCGTGGACGGCGGCCATGTGATGCAGTGACATCTGGCCCGGCTCGAGCTCCATGTCGACGATATCCTTCTCGTCGAGCTCGATCCTGGCGGTCTGTCCGAAGAACAGCATGTTGGCCTCGGCCGCGGTAGTGTCATGGTCGAGCTGGCCCAGCTTGTGCGAGCCCGGGAGCACCCGGAGACAGCCGTTTTTCTTCCCGCTCGGTGTCAGGGCGAGCCAGCAGTTGACGATGCCGTCGAACGGCTCGAGACCGGCATAGGTCGTGTCCTGGTGAAAGGAGACGAACCCCGGATCACGTGCTTTCTTGACGAAGAAATCGGAGGACCAGCAAAGGATGTCAGGGCCGAGAATGTCCTCCACGACGTCGAGCAGTTTCGGATGGTGGACGATGCGATCCATCCATCCGACCAGGAGATGCGCCTTGAAGCGCTGCTCCTCGCCAAAGGTTCTTTGCGCGCGCTGCTGAAAGTGCTGGTATCCCTGAACAGCCTCCGCGGCTTCGTCCTGGTCGAGCACGCGGAAGGGAGAGGCATAGCCTTCCGCTTCGAACGTCGCTTTGAGACTGGTCATCCCATTTCCCTGCTAATCGCGTTGTTGGCACCAGCCTATCCGCTCAGAGGGAAATGCTCCAGATGCAGGGCTATGGGGCTGTGCCGCCTTCCTACTGCCGAATTGAGGTCATCTTGTTCAACGGCGACCCTTCCACTGCGCACGGGCAATGTGCCGGAAAGCCGATCTAAGCCACCGGTATCAGCGATCCAGCCCAACTTCCATCCGTTTTCGCCGCTCGCCTCGACCACGCCGGCAGGCGCGGATCACCATCCTCCAGCGGCGTGCTCTCGGTGATCTTCTCGACGGACCTTATCCAGCCTGATCAGATTTCTGCCCCGCTTGGCAGCATGGCCAACCACCATCCTGCAGCAGCGGCTTTCCAAACCATTAAAGTCAGTAGCGAAGTGTAAAGAATGGTTCTCCGATAACTTTTAGATGAATGGGCCGAAAGTGGATTTCCTTCAGAGATGATTTTCCAGGTTCGCAGTTCGGCTTTTTGGTATTACTAAACTGAGTCGATAGCATCGTCGATTTAGCAGATTAAAGGAGGGCTTGCGATGGTCGTTGCCAGTACTATCCTTATCGGTGCCTCGGTTGGACATGGCGGGCGTAACCAGTCAGCGGACGTGTCGACCATTCAGAAGCGATTTAATGAACTCATGGGCACCTCGCGACAACACCTAACGGTGGACGGCCTGAGTGGTCCAAAGACCGAAGCAATGATTGCGGATTTTCAGAGGTCGGTCTTAAAGTTCAAACGGCC
This sequence comes from Geminicoccaceae bacterium, assembly GCA_965204405.1. Classification (GTDB taxonomy): domain Bacteria; phylum Pseudomonadota; class Alphaproteobacteria; order Geminicoccales; family Geminicoccaceae; genus JANQPX01. Next base: position 225,150 of record CBDBEN010000002.1, on the reverse strand, counting down.
TGATGCTCGTGTCGATCGAAATGGCCGAACGATTATAGCTATGAATGACGCAAATTCGGCGACGATCTGGCGTTCAGTGCCCCCTTCCGGACCTGCAACGGGCAAGAAAAAGGCCATCTATCTGCACTTCCGTGGCATCAGCCTAACCAATGTGTCGTTCCACGATCAGTTCCGAGCCGCTGTCCAGGTGTATGGCCAGTACAACATCGATGTCCGGTTTATGTCAGGGCGATCCGAACTGCTTTCGGAAGAAGATCGCAAGAAGTTCAAGCGGGTCGACACGAGCTGTGTCGCAGGAAAGGACGAGTGGTCTGCATTGCAGAAGCTGCTCAACGACGTGCCCTCTTCTGACATCTGTGTGTTCTTTTTAGGACAGCTCTGGGACCCGGCAGAGAAGCCTGGTCAAGAGATGTTCCTAGGTTGCGGTGCCTATCGTCCTGGATCGCCTGCTTGCGCCGTTGCGGCAAATGCAGGCAAATACGATATGGCCCATGAGGTAGGCCATGTTCTTGGACTTGGCCACGACAATACCAATGGAAATTTGATGCACCCTACACAAGCGCACTATCCAAAATTGCCTATACTGACAGCGGGTCAGCTTTCTACGGTGCAAAAATCGCGATTGTGTCGATAATCGGATGTGCGCATGATTGGGCTCGGTACTCAGCTGACCACCACGGCCATCTATGCCAATGCCGGCTGCGAAGAAGAGACGGAGCTGGCCTCAAGGATGTGGGGCTGATGCCGATCAAGAAAGTGCTTCGCTGGTACGACCCAATTAATTAGCCAAACTCCGCCTTGTCATGCTGCCGCCTTTCGGCAGTTGGTGATGTCCTCCTCGTCGAAAACCTGCTCGGCAAGCGCGTAGGGCGGTCCGTTGAGCCAGGACGGATCAGGTGACACTGATAATCGTCTTAGGCTTTGATATTTCGAGCTATTGCAGAATGGCGAGAATCGCTTTGGTCGGGTTCATCGTCTGAACAATTGCCTGATTTTCGATGCGACAATGGACAGCCTTCAAGCTTTCCAATGTGTTGCCGATTTGAGCCCAGGTCATGTCGGTGGCGGGCTCGGCAGCACGCTGGATCATCAAGGCAAGCTCGCAGAGCTTCACAAGAGCGTCGAACCAAGCCTGTCGTCGGCGCAAGACATCAGGCCTCTGTTGTTTGGCGGCGTGTGCCGTTTTTTTTTAAACGTCATGTCGTGACGGTCGAGCAGACGCCAGATCGTGCTCGGCTCCACCGCCAAACCAGTCAGGTGATGTCGCTGTTTTTGCCAAGGTCACAATCTCGTCAGCATGGGCTTCGAGACGATGGGAGCAATGGTCGCCGCCTCGAGCACGCGGTCGAACGCTGCCGGTGCGCCGCTTCTGGTCGACCGATTTGATCGCGGTCGACGGCGCAACACTGAAAAGCTTCGTCGCCGCACGACGCGTCGTGATTTGCTCATCGGGAAGAAGGACAAAATCAATGCCTGACGGACAAAGTCGCATTCAAAAAATTCATTCTCGACGGAACACAACCTCGCGCAAAGCAAGGGCAAGCCAATCGGATGGCTTCCGTTTCGAGATCAGAGTCTGATTTGCATGATCAGCAAAACGGGCACGAGTCCGCCAGACAAAGATCAAGCGCGATTTATGAAGGTTGGTTCGATGAGAGTAACGAACTCGTCATAGAACAACCGCGATCGATACGTAGAATCACCAGAGGACCATTGCGAGAAGGAACTTATCCGAAGACGGCTGCAGGAGCCGAGATACGCGCTCTGTCCGCATTCGTTCGATCACGAACGCGGCTGCTTAATCCTGCTTACTACCGAAATTTTTCCGATGGAATTAACAACTACAGGAAGCAGCACCACTAACCTATTCAAAATATTGGCATCCCCAACGGGAATCGAACCCGTGTCTCCACCTTGAAAGGGTGGTGTCCTAACCGCTAGACGATGGGGACTTATGTGATGGTAAGCATTTAAACGTCAGCTCGACCAAAATCAATAGGAAGTGCGATGGCTTTAGCTCGTGATTATTGGTTTCCTCTCGCCATCGCTATGCCGGGGCCGCGTCCTCGATTTGAAAGCCGACGCGTTGTTTTCCCTGCCAACTATCGATTTTCATCCTGCCGGCGAGGTGGACGGATTTGCCTTCGGCGCTCAGCAGCGCTTGCCCGAGGGGCAGATCGGCGATGCGGAAGGCGACGCCGCGAAGCCGCGCGCCGTGTTGATCGCCAATCCTGCAGTCCAGATGATTCTCGCCGATGCGCCTTACGTCACGAAGCATGGCGGACGGCAGCCAGAGCCTAGGCTCCGGGTTGCTGCGGCCGAAGGGGGCGAGACGCTCCAGCGCGGCACCTAGCTCGATCGTCAGGCTGCTCGGCTGCAGCTCGGCATCGAGTTGCAGGACCGGCGGTGGCGGGATACCCGGCCCCCAGGCGGCCTGCATGTGCGTCCTGAGAAAGTCGCGGAATGCATCGACCTTGCTTTCCGCAATGGTCAGACCTGCCGCCATCGGATGGCCGCCGCCCTGCTCAAGCAGGCCGCCCTGGCGCGCGGCAACGACGGCGGCACCAAGATCGAAGCCTTTGATCGAGCGGCCGGAGCCTTTGCCGATGCCCTCATCGTCAAGGCCGATGACGATGGCTGGCCGGTGATACCGCTCCACCAGACGAGACGCGACCACGCCGACGACACCCGGCGACCAGCCTGTTGCCGCCGCGACAAGAAGCGGGCCGTCGGCAATGGCGGGCTCGATTTGGCGCAAGGCTTCATTCAGGACTTTCTTCTCGATACGGCGGCGTTCCTGGTTGAGCGCATCAAGCTGGGCGGCGATGGTGGCGACCTCGGCCGGGTCATCGCCGGTCAGGAGGTTCGCGCCGAGATGGGACTGGCCTGTTCTGCCACCGGCGTTGATCCTGGGGCCGAGCGCAAAGCCGAAATGAGAAGCCTCCGACACCACACCGAGCTTGGCGGCATCGGCAAGGGCAACCAGGCCCGGATTGGTGCTCTTGGCTGCTACCTTGAGCCCCTGGGCGACCAGGGCGCGGTTAACGCCTTTGAGCGGCACCAGATCGCACACCGTTCCAAGCGCCACCAGATCCAACCATTGCCTAAGGTCGGGCTCGTTATCTGCGGGGCGGCCGCGCGCGCGCAGTTCCCTGTTGAGTGCCACCGCCAGCATGAAAGTCACCCCGACGGCGGCAAGATCGCCCAGCGGGCTCTCCTGATCGACACGGTTGGGATTGATAACGGCCAATGCCTCGGGCAGGCGCTCTTCTGCGACGTGGTGGTCGACCACGATCACCTCGTGACCACCGGCAGCAGCGGCTGACAGGGCCTCGAATGCCGTGGTACCGCTATCCAGGACGACCACCAGCCGGCAGCCTTGCTGCTCCAGCCTCGTAAAGGCTTTGGGATTGGGGCCGTAGCCCTCATCCAGCCGATCCGGGATGTCGATCGCGACGCTGGCCCCGAGAGCACGGAGATGGCGGGTCAGAAGCGCGCAGGAGGTTGCGCCATCCACGTCATAATCAGCAAGAATGCCGACCGGCTCATTGTCTTCGAGGGCATCCGCGATCCGCCTGGCCGCATCCTCCATCCCGTGAAGGTGCGAAGGATCGGGAAGATAGTCGCGAAGCCTTGGTTCGAGGAACGAGGGGATCTCATCCAGCCCGAACCCGCGGCCGATAAGAATGCGGGCAACGATATCCGGAAGATCCAGCCGCTGGCTGATCGACAAGGCCGATTCCTGATCAACAGGCTGGATCTGCCACGCCCGCCCACTGAACGACTCCGACACGACCGGCGCGGCCGGCTCGTTGACCTGGTTCAGAGCTGGTTTCATCGTTAGGCTGTTCTCCCAGGCTATGTTCTTTTCAGACAAACCGCCTGTGCCGAATGGGTTCAGATCGACACGCCTCGCGTCCTCAAGGCTGGCGGATCGTTCGCCCCGGCTCGTTGACTTAGTTCAACGCTGTTTCCTGGCGAAGAGCGACTTCCGTCTGCTGGCAGGCCTCCTGCCTCACGCCCGGTTGAAGTGCGGGACGACTTCCTGCTTGGTCTCGAGATAATGCTCAGCTTGTATCTGGCGCACCGTTCCGGTCTTGGAGCGCATGACGATGCTGTCGGTGGAGATGCCCCCGGGGATCCGCCGAACGCCCTTCAGCATGGTGCCGTCAGTGACGCCGGTCGCGGCGAACATTACATCGCCGCTGGCAAGATCCTGCAGATCGTAGACCCGGTCCAGATCGGTCACGCCCATGCGCGTGGCGCGGACCTTCTCCTCGTCGTTGCGGAAGGTGAGCTTGCCCTGCATCTGGCCGCCGATCGAGCGGAGAGCGGCTGCCGCCAGCACCCCCTCCGGCGCACCGCCGATGCCCATATAGATGTCGATGCCGCTATCGGCCCTGGAAGTCGCGATGACGCCGGCGACATCGCCGTCACCGATCAGACGGATGCGAGCACCTGTTTTCCGGACGGCAGCGATAAGATCCTGATGCCGCGGGCGGTCGAGGATGAGGACGACCAGATCGTTGATATCACACTTCTTTGCCTCGGCCAGGCGTCCGAGATTTTCCGAAGGCGGAGCGGTGATGTCCAAAAGCCCGGCCGGCAGACCGCCGCCGATCGCGATCTTGTCCATATAGGTGTCCGGCGCGTTCAGGAAGCCGCCTTCAGGCGCGAAGGCTATGCAGGCAATCGAATTCGGCCCGCCGGTCGCGGTGATGGTCGTGCCTTCCAGGGGATCGAGGGCGATATCGACCTTGGGGCCTTGGCCTGTACCGACCTTCTCACCGATGTAGAGCATCGGCGCCTCGTCGCGCTCGCCCTCGCCGATCACCACCGTACCCTCGATATCGAGAACGTTCAGGGCGGAGCGCATGGCATCCACGGCCGCCTGGTCGGCTGCCTTTTCGTCGCCCCGCCCCATCCAGCGCATGCTGGCGATCGCGGCGACCTCGGTGACCCGGACGGCCTCGAGGGCAAAATTGCGGTCTTCGCTCTGATAATTCGTCATCTCGTTGGCACTCCTGGTCAATGCAGCTAGCAACGTCGTCAAAAAGTCCCCTCGGCGCCGATACTTAAAGGGCTTCGATTCGGATCATGCGAGGCGGTTCCAGAACGGCATCAAGCGCATCGATGCGCTTGAGAACATCAATCATGTCGGCTTCGGTGGTTTCGTGGGTGGTCAGGACGATGGGGACGGCTTCACCGGGGTTTCTCGCACGCTGAATAAGCGCCTCGATCGAGACGTTATGGTCGCGCATCAGGGCCGAGACATCGGCAAGCACGCCCGGCTGATCGAGGACCATCAAGCGGATGTAATAAGCTCCCTGATGCCGTCCCATATGGGCTCTAGCGAGGTGCTTCAGCTCATTGACGGGCTGTGTGAAGACCGGCGGTGTCGCGTTTCGGGCAAGGTCGGCGATGTCGGCAACCACGGCGCTCGCGGTCGGTCCGCCGCCTGCTCCCCGTCCCGAATGCAGCGTGGTATCGACCTGATCGCCTTCGGCGACAACGGCGTTGAACACCCCCTCGATCTGGCTGATCGGCGTGCCGATACGCACCATCGCCGGATGAACCCGCTGCTCCAGGCCATAGTCGGTCTTGCGTGCCACGCCCAGGAGCTTGATGCGATAGCCCATCTCATCGGCGAAGGCGATGTCCTGCTCGCTGATATGGCGGATGCCCTCGATATGCACGGCATCGAAATCAGGCGGACAGCCATAGGCGAGTGCGGCCAGAAGCGCGAGCTTATGGGCGGCGTCGATGCCATCGATATCGAAGGTTGGATCAGCCTCGGCGTAGCCCAGTTCCTGGGCTTCCTGGAGAACCTCCGCGAAGCCACGTCCTGTCTCACGCATGGAGGTCAGGATATAATTGCAGGTACCATTCAAGATGCCGTAGACGCGGCCAATGCGATTGCCGGCGAGACCTTCGCGCAAAGCCTTGACGATGGGAATACCGCCGGCAACCGCCGCTTCGTAGCCGATGGTGGTGCCGTTGGCCTCGGCGAGGCCTGCCAATTCGGCACCGTGATGGGCGAGCAGCGCTTTGTTGGCGGTGATCACCGCCTTTCCGGCAGTCAGCGCATCACGGATGAGATCGAGGGCAACGCCCTCCGAACCACCGATCAGCTCGATGACGGCGTCGATCTCCGGATCAGACGCCAGCGCCATCGGGTCCTCGTACCAGCGAATACCGTCGAGATCGACGCCGCGATCGCAGTTACGGTCCCGTGCCGAGACCGCCTTGACCTCGATGGGACGGCCTGCCCTGGAGGCCAGAAGCGCACCGTTTTCGCTAAGGAGCTTGACGACGCCGGCACCCACCGTGCCGAGGCCTGCAATGCCGATTTTAAGAGATGCTGCCATGAGTCTTATGCCACTGCCCGGGACGACGCGTTGTCATCCTCACTCGTCGACGAGCCGGTCTCGCGTCCGAGAAACGTCTTGATGTTGCGCACCGCCTGCCTGATGCGGTGCCTGTTCTCGACCAGGCCGAGGCGAACATAGCCTTCGCCATATTCGCCAAAGCCGATGCCGGGCGCGACCGCAACTTCGGCTTCGGTCAGGAGCAGTTTGGAAAACTCCAGGGAGCCGAGATTGTGAAAACGGGGCGGGATCGGCGCCCAGACGAACATGGTCGCCGGCGGCGACGGCATCTCCCAGCCGGCGGCGGTTAAACCTTGAACCAGGACATCGCGGCGCTCCTTGTAGCGGTTCCGGGTTTCGTCGATGAAGGACTGATCCCCGTTCAGCGCTTCGGTCGCCGCGACTTGAATGGGTGTGAAAGCGCCGTAGTCGAGATAGGACTTGATCCGCGCCAGCGCGTCGATCAGGAGCGGGTTGCCTTGGGCAAAACCCATCCGCCAGCCCGGCATGTTGTAGGTCTTGCTGAGCGAGGTGAATTCCACCGCGACGTCCTTCGCCCCCTCCACCTGCAGGATCGATGGCGGCGCCTTGTCGAAATAGATCTCGGCATAGGCAAGGTCCGAGAGGATGAAGATCTCATGCTTCCTGGCGAACGCCACGACCTCCTTGTAGAAGTCGAGATCCACCACCAGCGCCGTCGGGTTCGACGGAAAATTCAATACCATTGCGGTCGGCGGCGGCACGGAGTGCTGCACGGCATGAGCGAGTTCTGCCAGAAGGTCGGTTTCGGGTGTCATCGGCACATGGCGGATCGAGGCGCCCGCGATAATGAATCCATAAGCATGGATCGGATAAGAGGGGTTGGGTGCGAGGATCACGTCGCCTGGTGCCGTGATCGCCTGCGCCAGATTGGCAAGTCCCTCCTTGGAGCCGAGCGTTGCGATGATTTCGGTTTCGGGATCGAGCTTCACCCCGAAACGGCGCTCGTAGTAAGCGGCCTGGGCGCGACGCAGCCCCGGAATGCCCTTCGAGGTGGAATAGCGGTGCGTCCTCGGATTGTTCACCGCCTCGATCAGCTTGTCGACCACCGGTTTTGGCGTCGGCTGGTCCGGATTGCCCATGCCGAAATCGATGATGTCATGGCCGGCCGCGCGCGCTTTCGCCTTCATCGCATTCACTTCGCTGAACACATAAGGCGGCAAACGTCTGATACGATGAAATTGCGGCTCGCGCATCGGCTGGACCTTTCCGGCACAGGCTGGGTCTTTGGGATTTGTCCTGGCGGGATGTGTAGCACAAACTCGACGTAAGCCAATCCACCAAACTCACGCTCATTCGACCTGTTTTTTCGAACGTCGTGATGGGGCGGGACCCGTCTATCACTCGGGCTTGTCGAGATCGCTTGCCTGAGTGCTTTCCTTGACCGTCGCTTGAGGAAGCCTCAGGAGCAGCGTCAAACGGTCCAAATCGTCATCGATGACGATATCATAGTCGATCAGATCGGCCGTGGCGCCGAGTTGCACAAGAGCGAGGCCAATACTCCTTGCCCTTTCCATGGCCAAGCTGCCGGTTTCGGCTTCACTGACAATCATAAGCTTGCCGCCTTTGGCCTTGGCCTTCCTGAGCATCGAGCCGAGGCGGCCTTCAATGCCGACGGGCGGATCCACCGAGCCCGGTGCAAAAGCGACGATCTCGCTATCGAGGAGGGAGGGGTCCGCTGATTCTGCGGAATCGGAAACGGCTGTCTTCGATTTGCCTGTCCCAGTGCTGGCAGCGCTCTTCCGTGCTTTGCTCGACTTGGCCTCGTTCAAATCACCAAGAGCGGCAACGTTTTTTCCTGTTTCGGACGGGCCGCTGGGAGCTGCGTCGTCGGTGGTGCTTTGCTCTGCTGCAACAGGCTTGGGCTTCGCCGTCGGCGAGGACGTTTTTTTTTCAGACCTGGGAGACAGTGGGGGGAATATGACGGTGTTTTCTGCCTTCTGTACGGGTTTGAAGGCTGGTCTCGGCGTACGCGTGAATTCGAAGACTTCTTGATTGCGCACGATGCGCAAATCTCTCTCGACATCGGGCCTCGATCGCGGCAAAGGCGGCCCCATGTCTTTGGGCGGCCGGAGCGCCTCGGCCTCATAGGAGAGGGAGCGCGGGTCGGTCGAATGCTGCTCGGAGGGCGGGCTTCGGGAGCGGAGAAGGTTGCGCAGCCGGTCCAGCGGCCCGGCAATCAGTGACGAACCACTGCTGTCGATGTCTTCGCTGGCAACGACCTCGTCCTCGGGCCGGCTGCGACGCGGTTCCAAGACCTCGCGCTCACGGTCGCTTGAACCTGTTTCGTCGGTTGCTGTTTCATCACTCTCAGCCAGCGGCTGATCCTCTAGGGCATCATCGGCTGCCCCCCCTTCCTCTCCTGCTTCGAGACAGGCGTCGGACCAGGCAACCATCCAGCCGAGATAGGTGCAGAGAAACCCCGGATCGGCATCATCGGCAGCAAGCCGGACCACCGTCACACCCTCATCTTGAACAGCCGACGGCGCAAAGGCCGCGAGAATCAACGGTTGATCCAACGACGTCGGGCCACGCATAGCGCCGGCAAAGCTGACCGAAGGCAGCTTCTCGAACAGCCATGACTGCGGGGAAAGCCCATCCGGCTGGCCGGGCGCCCCTTCCTGATCGTCGGCGGCTGGATCGTCTACGCTTGGCGCCGTGTCCTTTTTCAGGTTGCGGATGAAGTCATTCAGCGTGCCGTCATCGAACTGAGCGCGGCCGCGATAGGCGCGCTCGGATTCGATTTGCAAAGCCTGGTCGGCCAACACGTCGGCTTCAGGCTGCTCCGACCTGACAATGTCCTCGGGGCGGATCGCCGTCGAAACAGGCGCTTTCGGAGGTGGAACATCACTCAAGCCGCTGCGGTGGCGAATGACGGCCTTGTTATGGCGTGCATGGTCCCGATCCTCGATCAGATCCCGGACGATCTGCCGGCGCTCCTTCAGTGCCGCGGCCGTCTCCGGCGATGACGCTACGGAGTTAAGATCAGGGTAAGGCGTTTTCGACGCGCAGGCCGAAAGGATCAGCAGCGAAGCAAAGGAGAGAAAGAGCGGCCTGCTCCAGGGCACCCCTCTGTTCCTGGCACCCGGCCGAGCACGACCGGACCATTCCTTCGAACCCCCGGACGGGAAACAACCGAGCATCAGCGATCCGTTCCTGCTCATCGATTCTGCCACAAAACAACCCGATTGCCGCCCGCCAAGCGATATTGACGGGATTGACCTTTGTCAGCGAAGCTTAAACGTAACGCTTAAGAGAACAAGGGAACAACCCATGGAAGAAGAGAATTTTCCAAGAAACAACCGTAGTGAACGCTTGGAAATCATGGGACAAATCGCCGAGCGCAGTCAAAGGCTCTTGAAAAATCTCGCAGCGGATCCGAAGCGTCTTGGTGTCGATGGAGCTGCTGTCGACCCGCTCCGTCTGGCACCGCTCATCCATGAATTGATGAGCAAGATGACGACGAGCCCGACATCCGTTATCGAAGCGCAGCTCACCTTGTGGCAAAACTACATCGACCTCTGGCAACATACGAGCAAGAAGCTCCTCGGGCATTCCGTTGCCCCGGTCATCAAGCCCAATCCCGAAGACCGGCGATTCAGAGACGTCACCTGGGACGACAATGCCGTCTTCGACTTCATCAAGCAGTCCTATCTGCTGACATCCCGGTGGATGACGCAATATGTGGACGGCATCGACGACCTCGATGACAAGACGCGTCAGAAGATCGATTTCTATACGCGCCAGTTCGTCGATGCGATGGCACCCAGCAACTTCGTGGCTACGAACCCGGAAGTTCTGCGCGCTACGCTCTCATCAGGCGGCGATAATCTCCTGAAAGGGCTCAATCATCTGCTGGGCGATCTGGAAAGCGGGCAAGGCAAGCTTGCGATCAGGATGAGCAGTTCAGATGCGTTCGACGTTGGCGGAAACCTCGCGACAACGCCTGGAAAGGTGGTCTACCAAAATGATCTGATGCAGCTCATCCAGTACGAACCGAGCACGAGAAAAGTCCTAAAACGCCCCCTCCTGATCATCCCCCCCTGGATCAACAAATATTACGTCCTGGATCTGCAGCCCGAAAACAGCTTCATCAACTATGCGGTCAGCCAGGGTCTGACCGTCTTCGTGGTTTCCTGGGTCAATCCCGACGAGCAGCATGCCGATAAAACCTTCGACGACTACATGCTTGAGGGCCCTCTCTCGGCCCTGGACGCGATCGAGCAGGCAACGGGCGAAACCGAAATCAATACGGTCGGCTATTGCCTCGGCGGTACACTGCTTGCCTGCACGCTGGCCTATATGGCCGCCAGGCAAGACAAGCGCATCAAGGCCGCAACCTTTCTTGCAGCCCTCACCGACTTCGAAAACCCGGGCGATCTTGGTGTGTTCATCGACGAGGAACAGCTTGCGGCGATGGACCAGACGATGGCCGAGAAAGGCTTCCTCGATGGCCGGGAAATGGCAACGACCTTCAGCATGCTGCGCGCCAACGACCTGATCTGGTCCTTCGTGATCAACAACTACATGCTCGGCAAGGAGCCGTTTCCCTTCGACATTCTCTACTGGAACTCGGACAGCACGCGTATGCCCTACGCGATGCACAGCTTCTATCTTCGAAATTTCTATCAGGAGAATAAGCTGGTCGAGCCGGGCGGCGTCACCCTCGGCGGCGTGCCGATCGACCTCAGGAAGATCAGAACGCCGACCTACATGCTGTCCACCAAGGAGGATCATATAGCCCCCTGGATGTCCACCTATGCCGCAACGCAGCTTTTCCGCGGAAAGAATACCTTCGTGCTCGCCGGATCCGGCCACATAGCCGGGGTCGTCAACCCGGCCGGGTCGAAAAAATATGGCTATTGGGCGAATGACAAGCTGCCTGCCGATCCAACCGACTGGCTGGAAAACGCCGATCACGAGGAAGGATCATGGTGGCCCCATTGGATCGCTTGGGTCAGCTCGAAATCCGGCCCCAAGGTCCAAGCGAGAACGCCGGGCGGCGGCAAACTCAAAATCGTCGAAGCGGCTCCCGGCAGCTATGCTAAAGTGAGCGTATCCTGACGATCCGCTCAACAAAGCGTGATCGGCGGCGAAACATTACCCCCTGGTGGCCCCTCGCCTTTTCCAGCAGGCTTGAAATCCCCTGGACGGGGCATCCATCAAGTACACTGAGGTGAAGAAAACATGCTGATCAAACGGCGACGCGGTTGGGAGTTACCCGAAAGTGCGGCCACACCCGAGGCCACGTTTCTAGCGAGACGTCAGCTCCTGAAGGGCATTGCCGCCGGTTCGACGATGCTCGCGGCCGGCATGTCAGGGATCAGCCGCTCCTTCGCCGCCGAAGACGATCCGACGGCAGATCTCTATCCGGTGGAGCGCAACCCGGCTTACATTCTGGACGACAGGTTTCCCGAGCCGACGTCCGAAGAACTGGCCACGACCTACAATAATTTCTACGAATTCGGCTCCCACAAGCAGATCTCCCAGGCAGCGCAAGCCTTGAAGCTTCGCCCGTGGACCGTGATCATCGACGGCTATGTCGAAGAGGCGATGAAGATCGACGTCGACGACCTGATCCGGAAAATGCCCTTGGAAGAACGGCTTTACCGGCATCGCTGTGTCGAGGCCTGGTCGATGGCGGTGCCGTGGAGCGGTTTTCCGATGAAGGCGCTGGTGGATTTCGCCAGGCCCACGGGCAGCGCCAAATATGTGCGCATGGAAACGTTCCACGATGCCGATATGGCAAGCGGTCAGAACCAGTTCTGGTACCCTTGGCCCTATGTCGAGGGACTGACCATCGAGGAAGCGACCAACGAACTCGCCTTCATCGCAACCGGCTTGTACGGCAAGCCCATTCCAAAACAGAACGGTGCGCCGCTTCGCCTCGCCGTCCCCTGGAAATACGGGTTCAAATCGATCAAGTCGATCGTCCGCTTCAGCTTTACCGACGAGCGCCCTGTGAGCTTTTGGGAGGAAACCCAGGCTGCGGAATACGGTTTCTGGGCGAACGTCAATCCCGAGGTGCCCCATCCCCGCTGGAGCCAGGCTGCAGAGAGACCTCTTGGCGGTGACAAGAAAATCCCGACGCTCCTCTATAACGGCTATGAGGAATTCGTCGCCGATCTCTACAAAGACTTGCAGGACGAGCCGCTGTTCATGTGATTTTTCGGTCGTTGGTCGGCCGGAACACCATCCGGCCTTACGGCGCCAGCCCTCTCCTCCTCTCAGCCACCGATGCCAAGATATTCTTGGGGGCTGAGAGGAGGAGAGGGCTGGCGCTGGTTTCGTTTGTTGGGGACTGCTCAGAATCGACCTGATAAAAAAAACCGGGCACGACGGCCCGGCGGAGATAAATCAGGGAGGCTTAACGTCCAGAAGACGTGAGGATCAAAGATCCTCAAAACTTCAGGCAATGCGCCTGAAGGGCGGGACAGCTCCTCAGGGAAGGAGACCATGTCCCAGACAGCAGAGACAAACTCCAGGAGCCGTCATCATGCTGTGCTTCGGTGTATCTCTACACACGCTCACGTCGGGGTCATAGCCCCTATAGATACTTTCCATGCATTTTTGTTTCCTGACAAGAAAAAAAATCAAAAAAAAAGCCGGGCACTAAGGCCCGGCGGAGCTAATCAGGGAGGCTTAACGTCTGGGAGACGTGAGGATCAAAGACCCTCAAAACTTCAGGCATCGCGCCTGAAGGGCGGGACAACTCCTCAGGGAAGGAGATAACGTCCCAGACAGCAGAGACAAACTCTGGGAGCCGTCGTCATGCTGCGATGCAATACATAGCTACCCATGACGCAAAATACCAGACCTCCATTGCATAGCTGCTATGCGTGAATGTGGGTCTGTGTTTTTTTCGCAACAGTTGATTTACCAGACCTGCTGCTCGCCCATTTTGCGTAGAAGAAAGTCCCGAAACACGCCGATTCTTGCGGATGCGCGCATCTCTTCGGGGTAAACGAAGTAAACGTTGAAGCTCGGGCCTTCGAGCTGCGGCAAAACCCTGACCAGGCGGTTGGAAATCGTGCCGAGATAATCCGGCAAAGATGCGATCCCGACCCCCTTTTGCGCGGCGCGCAGCATGCCGTAGACATTGTTGATCGAAAGCGCCGGTTCCCGCGGCGGCCGTGGATCGTCTTCGTCGCGACCAGCTTCCAGGATCCAGTTCAGGCTCGGAACCGGCGGCGGGGTCGTGCCGCTCCCATAGTCGATGAGCCGGTGCCGGTCCAGATCATCGATCGTCTCGAGCGGCAAGGCCGTCTCCAGATAGGCCGGCGACGCGTAGAGATGGGTATGGGCGGTGCGCAGCTTCTTCTGGATGAGGTCCTGCTTACTCGGCGGCGTCAGCCTGATGGCGACATCCGCTTCGCGCATGCCGAGATCGAGTTCCGTATCGAGGACCATCAGGTTGATGGTGATCTCCGGATAGAGATCAAGAAATTCCTGGATATGGCTGGTCAGCCAAAAGGAACCGAAGCCCTGATTGGCGGTGACCCTCAACAGACCGGCGGGCTCCCCCTTGGTTTCGCTCAAGAGGCTCGTGGTCGCGGCAAGCTTGCCGGCAACCGCCTTGGCACTATCCAGCAGCAATTCGCCCTGTTCGGTCAGAACCAGACCTCTCGCATGGCGGTGGAACAGCGGCATGCCCAGATCTTCTTCCAACGCGCCGATCTGCCGGCTGATCGCGGACTGGCTGAGATTCAAGCTCTCAGCCGCACGCGTGAAGCTCCCCGCTTCCGCAACCCCATGAAAAACCCGAACACGATCCCAATCCTGCAACGGCATCACAACTTCCTCAATCACCCCCGGCGGCGGCGGCGCGAACGGCAGGCGTCTCAGCCTCCAGGTCCGCAAGATATTTTTCGGCTTCAAGGGCAGCCATGCAGCCGGTCCCCGCAGCCGTAACCGCCTGACGATAAATATTGTCCTGAACGTCGCCCGCGGCAAACACGCCGGGAACATTTGTCGCCGTGCGGTCGGGCTCGGTCAGAACATAGCCGTGATCGTCCATGTCAATCTGCCCCTTGATCAGGCTGGTTGCAGGATCGTGACCGATAGCGATGAAAACGCCGTCGACATCGACCCGTTGCTCAACCTCGGTCTTGACATGCTTGACGCGCACACCGGTCACACCCAGCGGCTCGTCTTCGCCCAGGACCTCCTCGACCACATGGTCCCAGAGAACCTCGATCTTGGGGTTGTTCAGCAATCGATCCTGCAGGATCTTCTCGGCCCGCAGCTCGTCCCGGCGATGAATCAGGGTCACCTTGCTCGCAAGCTTGCTGAGGTAATTCGCTTCCTCGACCGCCGTATTGCCCCCGCCGACCACGGCAACGGGCTTTCCCCGATAAAAAAATCCGTCACAGGTCGCACAGGCGGAAACACCGAACCCGCCGAACTTCTCCTCGCTCGGAAGGCCCAGCCAGCGCGCCTTCGCCCCGGTCGCCAGAACCACTGCATCGGCATGATAGATATCGCCCGAATCGGCAACGCAAGTATAAGGCGCCTTTTTGAAATCCACCGAGGTGATCAGGTCGTGGACGATCTCGGCGCCGCAATGGGCTGCCTGCGCTGCCATTTGCTCCATCAGCCAGGGCCCCTGAATGACATCGGCGAAGCCTGGATAGTTTTCGACATCGGTCGTGATCGAGAGCTGGCCGCCGACCTGCAAGCCCTGGACCAGAACCGGTGCGAGATTCGCGCGCGCAGCATAGATGGCGGCCGTATAGCCGGCAGGGCCGGAGCCAATGATCAAAAGCTTGACAGAGCGTGTTGCAGCCATCTTTCGTTTCCTATCTTGATGGTCAGTGACAGTTTTAGGACGCCGTTGCCCCGGGCGCTACCGGCTCAGTCATTCCGGCGCCGTTTCGATGCAAAAAAAGGGACCGGATCTTCGAGGCGATGGTCGAAGCCGGGTTGTCGGGCGGCGCCCCCACCTCGAACCAAGGCGAGCCGAGCGGCATCAGACAGCCATGGGCGGTCAATCGTTCATGCAAAAGCTTGAATTTCTCCGGCACGCCGGCAGCAGGGCGATGCAGGAAAACCGGTTTTCCGATGGCGCAGGCCTCCATGCACATGGAGGCCGAATCAGCGCTCACCACGACCGCATCGGCACTGCCGAGAATGCCGAGATAGGGATTGTCGCCGTCTGGCTGCCAGCGATGAAGCAAATGCTCCCCCTTAGAGGCACCAGCCAGCGCTTCGGTGCATGCCTCGCCCGTTCGGCGGCTGGTGGTGATTAAGAGGCTTCCTCCTCGTGTCGATGCGAGCTTCGACGCTCCCTCGATCAACGATAGAGCGTCGCTAGGCGTAAAAGTCATATGCTTGCTGGTACCGCCCACAAGGCAAGCAATATAGGGCCTTGCAAGGCCGTTCAGACGCGGCGCAAGGTCGGCAGCCGCAGCTCGCAGGAGCGCCGGACGAAGCCGGTGCGGCGGCCCAAGGGTTCGCATGACCACGGGATGATCCGGCACCCTGTCATGCTCCGGCACCGCAATCAGGTCGAAATCCTCCGCACTGCCGGGCCACATGAGCTGCACCAGGCGAAGGGCAGGATGTTGGCGTTTCAGCCAGCGCCCAACCGGGGCGGTGCGCCGTCCCGCCCCGATCACCAGATCGGGCCAGGGTGGCGCCAGGCCATCACGGCTGTCCGAGGTCAGCCCCGCAAGATTGGCGGGCCACAACCAATTGGGCAGTCGGGCAAGCTGGCCATAGCCGATCGTCTTGATCACGAACGGCTCGCCCAAGGCTTCCGCCAGACCGAGTGCCTGGTTGACGTTGCCGGGGCGGTCGTCAGCCAGCATCCAGACCCGAGGCGCCACGCCGCCGTCTCCCCTGCCCTCATCTCTCCTGGCGAACAGGGGCGGCTCAGCCATTGATGGACCTGCTATTGCGTGATGAGCTTGCCCGGATAGCTAACGTCCAGGACTTCGAAATAGCGCGTTCCCCGCGGGGTCGCGACCTCGACCGAATCGCTTGCTTCGCGCCCGATCAGGGCACGGCCAAGTGGTGCCGTCACCGACAGCAGGCCGCTTTGGATGTCGGCCTCTTCCGGGCCGACCACCTGATAGACGATCTCCTCGTCCGTCTCTTCGTCGACCAGCTTGACCTGGGCGCCAAACTTGACCGTGGCGCCGCTTTGCTGGCTGATATCGATCACCTCGGCCCGGGATATCTTGTCCTCGAGCTCCAGCACGCGTCCCTCGATAAAACTCTGCCGCTCGCGGGCAGCATGGTATTCTGCATTTTCGGACAGATCGCCATGTTCGCGTGCCTCTGCGATCGCCTTAATAACGGCCGGGCGTTCGTCATACTTCAAACGCTTCAGCTCTTCCTCGAGCCGCTCTCTGCCACCCGAGGTCATCGGAATTCTATCGTTCATGGATGACCATCACATAATAAAGAAAGGCACCCTCAAGGTGCCCACATGGGCGCTTAAGACCTCGCCCCTTACGCCTAATAATAGGATTGCAGCGGCGTAACTTCAAGCATGCGCGTCGAGGAAGTCGTCATCGCCCGGACCGCGGCCCTGGCGCCGGCCATGGTCGTGCAATAGGGGACACGGTGCTTCAAGGCGGCCTGACGAAGGGTATAGCTATCGCGAACGGCCTTCTCGCCTTCGGTGGTATTCAGCACAAAATCGACGCCTCCGCCCTGGATCATGTCCACGACATGGGGATGTCCCTCATAGACCTTGTTGATTACCCCCACCTCGACACCTTTCGCCTGCAGATAGCCCGCCGTCCCCTTGGTCGCCAACAACCTGTAGCCCCGCTGCAACAAATCACGGCCAAGTTCGACCATGCCGTCCTTGTCCCGGTCGCGAACCGAAATGAAGACCGTCCCCTGCTCCGGTAGCGCCGATCCGGCCGCAAGCTGGGATTTCGCGAACGCTGTGCCGAAATCCCGATCCAGGCCCATGACTTCTCCCGTCGACTTCATTTCCGGGCCGAGCAGAAGATCCACGCCGGGGAAGCGGGCAAACGGGAAAACCGCTTCCTTGACCGCGACATGGTCCAGCGTTTTGTTCTCCAGACCGAAGCTCGCAAGAGGCTCGCCGGCCATCACGCGCGCTGCGATCTTGCCGATCGGGTAGCCGATGGTCTTGCCGACGAAGGGAACGGTGCGGGACGCGCGCGGGTTGACCTCGATGATATAGATCTCCCCGTCCTTCACCGCCATCTGCACATTCATGAGACCGCGCACCCCAAGAGCCTGCGCCAGAATTTCGGTCTGACGCCTGATCTCGGCGATGACCTCGTCGGTCAGAGAATAAGGCGGCAGCGAGCAGGCGCTGTCGCCGGAATGCACCCCCGCCTCCTCGATATGCTCCATGATCCCGGCAACGAAGACGGTGTCATCGTCGGCAAGGCAGTCGATGTCGACCTCGACCGCGTCCTCGAGATAGCGATCGATCAGGATCGGGCCAAGTGATGTGTACTCGGCGGCATTGGCCATGAATTGGCGGAGTTCGTTGATGTCATGAACGATGCGCATCGCACGGCCGCCCAGCACATAGGAAGGGCGGATAACCACCGGGAAGCCGATCTTCGCCGCTTTAGCTTCGGCTTCCTGGACATTGAAACAAATAGCATTTTCCGGCTGAAGCAGCCCGAGCTTCTTCAGGAGCTTTTGAAACCGCTCCCGATCCTCGGCAAGATCGATCGCATCGGATGCCGTGCCCAGAATGGGGATGCCGGCCTTGCTCAAAGCGCTCGCCAATTTAAGCGGCGTCTGACCGCCAAGCTGCACGATTACGCCCTTGAGCGTGCCGGCCTCCTTCTCGACGGCAAGAACGGCGAGAACATCCTCGGCCGTAAGGGGCTCGAAATAGAGGCGATCCGCGGTATCGTAGTCGGTCGAGACAGTCTCCGGGTTGCAGTTGATCATGATCGTCTCGAAGCCTGCCTCGGCCAGCCCCATCGTGGCGTGGACGCAGCAGCAATCGAACTCGATGCCCTGACCGATGCGGTTCGGCCCGCCGCCGAGAATGACCACCTTGGTGCGATCCGAAGGCCAGGCCTCGCATTCAGCCGGCTCGTCACCACCGGCCCCGGTTTCATAAGTGCTGTAGAGATAAGGCGTCTTCGCCTCGAATTCGGCGGCGCAGGTGTCGATCCGCTTGAACACCGGATAGATCCCGAGATCGCCCCGTCTTGCAGCGACTTTGCTTTCGCCAAGGCCTGTGAGCTCGGCCAGCCTGGCATCGGAAAAGCCCATGGACTTCAGCCGAAGGAGAGCTTCCCGATCCTTCGGCAGGCCGTCCTTCTGCACTGTTTTCTCAGCTTCCACCAATTGCTCGATCTGCTGGAGGAACCAGGGCTCGTAGCGGGAGGCGGCATTGATCTCGTCTCGCGAGAGCCCTTCCCTGAACGCCTGGGCAATCACGCGAAGCCGGTCGGGCACCGCTCGTTTGAGCGCGGCGGTAAGCGTTGCTTTCGACCAGCCCTCCCCCTCTTCCGTGACGTTGATGTCGTCCAAGCCCTCGAGGCCGGTTTCCAGGGACCGCAGGGCTTTTTGCAGGCTCTCCTGAAAGGTTCGTCCGATCGCCATCGCCTCGCCGACCGACTTCATCGACGTGGTCAGCGTCGGCGCCGTCTCCGGGAATTTCTCGAACGTGAAGCGGGGGATCTTGGTGACCACATAGTCGATCGTCGGCTCGAAGGAGGCGGGCGTGCAGCCGGTGATCTCGTTGGTGATTTCGTCCAGCGTGTAGCCGACGGCAAGACGTGCCGCGACCTTGGCGATCGGAAAGCCCGTGGCCTTGGATGCGAGTGCCGAGGAGCGCGAGACACGCGGGTTCATCTCGATGATGACCAGTCGCCCGTCATCAGGATTGACCGCGAATTGGACGTTGGAGCCGCCGGTATCCACCCCGATCTCGCGCAACACCGCGATCGAGGCATTGCGCATCCGCTGGAATTCCTTGTCGGTCAGCGTCATGGCGGGAGCCACCGTGATGCTGTCGCCGGTATGCACCCCCATGGGATCGACATTCTCGATCGAGCAGATGATGATGCAGTTGTCGGCAGGATCGCGCACCACCTCCATCTCATATTCCTTCCAGCCGAGGACCGATTCCTCGACCAGCACCTCGCTGATGGGCGACGCATCGAGACCGGAGGTGATGATCCGCTCGAAATCCCGCCGATCATAGGCAATACCGCCCCCTGTGCCGGCGAGGGTATAAGAGGGCCGGATGATGGCAGGCAGCCCGATATCGCCAAGAACCTGATTGGCTTCCTCCATGGTGCGCACCACGGCGCTTTTCGGCAGTTCCAAGCCGATCTTGGCCATCGCGACCCGAAAAAGCTGGCGATCTTCGGCTTTCGCGATCGCTTCCTTGTTCGCCCCGATCAGCTCGACGCCCAGCCGCTCGAACGTGCCGTCCTCGGCGAGCGTGCGTGCAATGTTGAGTGCCGTTTGCCCGCCCATGGTCGGCAGACACGCATCCGGGCGCTCCTTCTCGATGATCTTGGTGACGATTTCCGGCGTGATCGGCTCCACATAAGTGGCATCCGCAAGCTCGGGATCGGTCATGATCGTGGCCGGGTTGGAATTCACCAGGATGACCCTAAACCCTTCATCCTTCAGGGCTTTGACCGCCTGGGTCCCGGAATAGTCGAATTCACAAGCCTGGCCGATGACGATCGGGCCGGCACCGATGACGAGGATCGATGATAGATCGCTTCTTCTAGGCATATCAGCGCTGCTCAATAAGCTGGAGAAAACGGTCGAACAGATAAGCACTATCCTCGGGCCCGGGGGCTGCTTCGGGATGGTACTGGACCGAGAAAACCGGTTTTTCCTTGACCCTCAGCCCCTCCAGCGACCCGTCGAACAAGGAGACATGGGTGGCCTCGACATTGTCCGGCAAGCTGCCCTTATCGACGGAAAACCCGTGGTTCTGGCTGGTAATCTCGACCTTGCCGGTCGCCAGGTCCTTGACCGGATGATTGGCACCGTGATGGCCGAATTTCATCTTCTCGGTCGTTGCGCCCAAAGCCAGCGCCAGCATCTGGTGACCGAGGCAAATGCCGAAGATCGGCTTGCCGCTGTCCAAAAGCTTCCTTATCTCAGGCACGGCAAAGCGTCCGGTAGCGGCCGGATCGCCCGGCCCATTCGACAAGAAGATCCCGTCCGGTTCCAACGCCAGCAGATCTTCAGCTTTGCTCGCAGCCGGCATGACGGTGAGCTTGATATCCAGCGACGCCAGCGATCGCAGAATATTGCGCTTGATTCCGTAGTCGACTGCGACCACATGGTGGCGATCGGTGGTTCTACGGCCATAGCCATCGGGATGCTGCCAGGCGGTTTCATCCCAGCCATAGCGTTGGCGGCAGGAGACGTCGGAGGCGAGATCCATCCCCACCAACCCCGGCCATTCCCTGACCATGCCGGCGAGGTGATCGATATCCGGACCGCCATCCGGATCGAAGCCGATAGCCGCGGACTGAGCGCCGCTTTCCCTTAAGCATCGGGTCAATCTGCGGGTATCGATTCCGGCGAGACCAACCAGGCCCTGTTGCTCGAGCCAGTGATGAAGATGATGCGTTGCACGATAATTGGCGGGATCGGTGAGCGGCGCCCGGAGCACCAGCCCCCGGGCATGGCAGGTCAGAGCCTCCAGATCCTCGCCATTGGCACCGACATTGCCGATATGGGGAAACGTGAAGGTGATCAGCTGGCCGGCATAGGAGGGATCGGTCAGGATTTCCTGATAACCGGTCATCGCGGTGTTGAAGACCAGTTCGCCGGCAACATTGCCGGCGGCGCCTAGGCCATAGCCCTTGAAAACCGTACCGTCGGCGAGAACAAGGGCCGCCGTTTTGTCGGGTGCAAGCGTCAAAGCCATGACGATGTTCGCCCATGTGTTGAGAGATGAGTTTTAGCCGATGCAGATACTGCCGCGAGATAGCGCTTCAAATTTGCCAGACACTACGTAGGCATGATTCGACCGTCAAGCAGCGTTGCCGGGGTCGCCTGCTCGGAAATGTTGCGCTATAACGCCTCGCTGTGTGGGGAGTTTAACAGTTCAATGAGTCAAAATGAGTTGCGGGACGACTTGGCCGCCGCGCTGAAGACAGCGAATGAGCAGGACGATCAGCGAACGATCGCCATTATTCGGCTGGTTCAAGCTGCGCTCAAAGAACGTGATCATCAAATCCGTGATGCGGGCGGAGATGACCTCATTTCGGATCAGGATTTGGTGCTGATGCTGGAATCCATGGTCAAGCAGCGAGCGGAAAGCAGGCGCCGATATGAAGAAACCGGACAGTTGGAGCTTGCTGACCGCGAAGCCGAGGAAATCGATATCATCATGCGATTCTTGCCGCCGAAGCTTGATGAAGAGACCAGTTTGCATGCCATCAATCAGGTCATCGAAGAGCTGGGCGCATCCAAGCTTAAAGATATCGGCCGTGTGATGACCGAATTGAAGAGCCGTTACCCGGGACAAATGGATTTCGCCGAGGCCAAGCGGCGGATCTGCGATCAGCTGGGTTGATGCGCTTGACGCATGTCCGATGAGATGACGCGAACATCAGCCTAATTCGGAGCTGGGGGTTGCATGGAAAGTAACGCGATCTCTCTCGAAGAGTTTAAGGCCCGACTGCCAATCGCGGACATCGTGGGCCGTTACGTCCGCCTCGTTCGCCACGGCCGGGAATTCACCGGCCTTTGTCCTTTTCATCAGGAAAAAACACCGTCGTTTACGGTTTCTCAAGAAAAAGGGTTCTATCACTGCTTCGGGTGCAACCAGCACGGCAATGCAGTGGATTTCATCATGGCGGTAGAGGGGTTGGAGTTCGGCCAGGCGATTGTGCGCCTTGCGGATCTGACCGGTCTACCGTCACCGGCGCGCTCCGGCAAAAAAACCACGGAGGCGGAAAAGAACCTCTATCACGCCAATGAGGCGGCAGCGCGCTGGTTCTCAGGGTGCTTGTCAGGTCCCTCTGGGAAAGAAGCACGGGCCTACCTCGAAAGGCGCGGGTTGGAGCCCGATGTGATCAGCCGCTACGGCTTGGGTTATGCGCCCTCGGACCGGCAAGCCTTGAAGCGCGCCTTAACCAGCGAGGGCTTCACCGACGAGCAATTGGTCAAAGTGGGCCTCCTGATCCGGCCGGATGACGGCGGCGGCACCTATGACCGTTTTCGTCATCGGGTCATGTTCCCTATTTCGGATCGCCGCGGGCGGATCGTCGGGTTCGGCGGTCGCGCTCTGGGCGATGCCCGCGCCAAATACCTGAACACGCCCGACACCCCGCTTTTCCACAAAGGCGAGTTGCTCTACGGCCTGCCGCTCGCCCGAACCGCCGCACGGTCGAAGGGCACGGTGGTCGTGGCCGAGGGCTATATGGATGTGATTGCGTTGGCGAGAGCCGGCTTCGAGAACGCCGTTGCCCCACTCGGCACGGCTGTCACCGAAGCCCAACTCGCCTTGCTCTGGCAAATGGTTGATGAGCCGATCATCTGCTTGGACGGCGACGAAGCAGGTCTTCGAGCCGGCCATCGGCTGATCGAACGGGCTCTCCCGCATTTGAAACCGGGCAAGTCGCTTCGTTTCGCTCTTCTGCCAAAGGGGTCCGACCCCGACGATCTGGTTCGGCAGCAAGGCACGGACAGCCTCAACTATTGGCTGGAGCAGGCCCGCCCTCTCCTCGATTTTCTTTGGGACAGCGAAACCAGACAGCGCAATCTAGACACGCCTGAACGCCAAGCAGCCCTCCGAAATCGCTTGTCGGAACTCAGCAAATCGATCGGTGACACTGAAGTTCGCCAAATGTTCCGTGATGCATTCCGGCAACAATGGCGAACTCGTTTTCCACAAAAGCCCCAGGGCCAGCGTTCCTCATCCCCGGCCTATATTGCTCCGACAACCGGACGTGGTGTAGGGGGATCGCAGTTGGCGAGACGGATCAACCAGCCGGAAACTCGCGGAGAACGGGAGCTTTTGGGTCCGGTGATCGTCCACCCGGGCCTTCTTGCCGACATCGAGGAAGAGCTCGGTGCACTGGAGTTCATCGATCCGGGTTTGGAAAGCCTGCGCCAGGAGATAATTTCCTGGTACAGCGAGAATGGAGATCTTGACCAGGAGCGGTTGAACAACCACCTCTGCACCAACGGTTTTGGTGCTTTGGTCGGGCAGTTGACGGCAGTTGGTCCGACGATAGTGTCTACCGCATGGTATTGCCGGCCGAATCTGCAGGAAGCCGATGTGCTGAACGCATGGCGGGCAAGCGTAGAGCAGTATCGGCAGCTCAAAAGGCGCCGAATGAGCAGGAATGCCCTGGCCGAGGCTATTTCCGATGCGCGTGAGGACGAAGCTAGGGTGCAAGGTTTGACAATCGACCGCTTGTTCAACAACCAAGACATCAAGAAGAAAGTTGGGGGTGGCCGATGACGATCATCGGTCCACATTGTTTGTTGGCAGAACTCGATTGAATGGTCGAACGCGGACGGGCTTTTCGGCCATTTGTTAGGAAGATGGCCTGATAGAGGCCGGGGGTCGTAACGGTTTATCGGTTTGAAAGAGGGGCGATGCATGGCGAAAAACGCTGTGGCTAGCGCGACATCAACGGCTAAGGCACCGCCGCCGAAAGGTGGTGCTAAGAGTTCCGTGCAAACGCTGATTGGTGGTTCCGCCAATCTTAAGCGGCTTGTGCAGCAGGCGCGCGAGCGGGGTACGGTAACGCTTGATCAGATTAATGCCGCTCTTCCCGACGACGAAATCTCGCCTGAACTTCTGGAAGAGCTCATTGGTATTTTCGACGAGATGGGCGTAGCGGTCGCCCGCGGCGACGGCAATACCAATGGCGAGCAAAAATCGGACGACGACGACAACGACAGCGCCGGCACTGTCGATGAGGATCTCGGGCGCACGGATGATCCGGTACGCATGTACCTGCGCGAGATGGGCAGTATCGAGCTGCTGTCCCGCGAAGGCGAAATCGAAATCGCCAAGCGTATCGAAGCCGGACGCAATATGGTTCTGGAGGCCCTTTGCGAGAGCCCGCTAACCATGCGCGCCATCATCGGCTGGCGGGATGCCATCGGCGAAGGCAAGGTCCTACTCCGCGATGTCATCGATCTCGATGCAACCTATGGCGGTGGTCCGCAGGAAGAAGGCGCTGCGGCTGAAAAGGACGTCAACGCAGAGGGCGAAGAGCAGACCGCCGAGGAGGACGGCAAGCCTGCTGCCAAGGCGAACGGTCAGGCTGCAGGCAGCGAGGACGAAGAAGCCAAGAAATCCGAGGACGGAGAAACCACCGAAGGCGATAGCGAAGACGACGACGATGAGTTCGATGATGGAACGCTGTCGCTTTCGGCGATGGAAGCCTCCGTCAAAGATGGTGTCATCGCGACGTTCGATACGATTGCCGAAGCCTATGGCCGCCTGCGTGACCTCCAGGAAAGGCGGCTGGATGGCGCACAAAAGAACAAGCCCGCCGACAAGAAGCTCGACGCGCAGTATGAAGAAGCGCGCAACGAGGTCGTAGAGCTCGTCAATCAAATTCAGCTGAATTCCAACCGGGTCGATAGCCTTGTCGACCAGCTCTACCAGGTCAACAAGAAGCTGAATGGCCTGGAAGGCAAGCTCCTGAGGTTTGCTGAATCCAGCCAGGTCGACCGCAGGAGTTTCCTTAACGAATATCGCGGCCGCGAGCTTGATCCCGACTGGATGGAGTCCGTGGCACGCCTGCCGAATGAAGGGTGGAAGCGGTTCACCGAACGCTATCCCGAAGAGATTATCAAAATTCGGACAGATATCGGCGATATCGCCAGCAGCCATGGCCTGCATATCGGCGAGCTTCGGCGTATCGTCAATCTCGTTCAAAAGGGCGAACGCGAGGCCGGGCGTGCCAAGAAGGAGATGGTCGAGGCCAATCTTCGTCTGGTCATCTCGATCGCGAAAAAATACACCAATCGCGGCCTGCAGTTCCTGGATCTGATCCAGGAAGGCAATATCGGCCTGATGAAGGCGGTCGATAAGTTCGAATACCGTCGCGGCTACAAGTTCTCGACCTATGCGACCTGGTGGATCAGACAGGCGATCACCCGCTCGATTGCCGATCAGGCCCGCACCATCCGCATCCCCGTCCATATGATCGAGACGATCAACAAGCTGGTGCGCGCGTCTCGTCAGATGCTGCATGAATTTGGACGCGAGCCGACACCGGAAGAGCTGGCGACCAAGCTTAACATGCCTCTCGACAAGGTCCGAAAGGTCCTGAAGATTGCCAAGGAGCCGATCTCGCTGGAAACGCCGATCGGCGACGAGGAAGATAGCCACCTCGGCGACTTCATCGAGGATAAGAACGCCGTTCAGCCAGTGGAAGCGGCGACGCTATCCAATCTTCGCGAAGCAACCACGCGCGTTCTCGCGACCCTGACACCGAGAGAGGAGCGGGTGCTGCGCATGCGCTTCGGCATCGGCATGAATACCGATCACACCCTCGAGGAGGTAGGACAGCAATTCTCGGTCACCCGGGAACGCATCCGCCAGATTGAAGCGAAGGCGTTGCGCAAGCTGAAGCATCCGTCTCGTTCTCGCAAACTTAGAAGTTTCTTGGACAACTAGCGGTATGGCCACGCCCCTGGCCTTATGACTCGACCAATGGAGTCTTAACCACTAGCGGGATACCGATCTCTGCATTTCAGGGAAAACAGGTGACCCGAAACCGTTCTCAGCCTTGCTGCCACAGCGGGGCTGACAGGGTTCGGCGGCTCGAAAGCACCTTCGAGCCGCCGATTTATTGATGCAAGCCGCCTCGGATATTTTTAATTAGAAATGGCCGACGGCAGCTCACGCCCGTCCAACAAAGCCACCCGATATCAGTCTACCTTTGAGGTGATCAGTCAGGAGGTTGGCATGGGCTGCTGCCGTCGCTCTTAGGCTTCAGCGCCCTTCCCTGTACCAGGCAAATCCGAGCGTACCCAACAATAGCGCCAAAGCGAGAACCGCCGGCAGCAAAGGGAGCTGGTTGGCGCCGGCCACGAGATAGCGATCCTTGCGGACAAAACCGATCCAATCGCGACCGCTCACCGCCCTGTTCGTTCCGGTCTTGCGAACCGATGGCAGCCCATCCTCGTCAAGCCAGAAAATTCCTCCCGACCTGTGCTCGATCAGAGGGGACAACAGCGCATCCGTTGCCCGCATGTCGGCAAGTTCGAGAGCGCTGATCGGGCGCATGGCGGCGTAGGTTGTAAGATCGTCATCCTCGATCCGGTAGAGTCCACGCTCCTGCGCTGCAAGCTCGGCTTCACCGATCCCCTCGCTCACCGCTTCCAAAGAGACTTCTTCGATGTCGCCGGAGGGCGATATGATCCTGATCGTTCCGGCGATATCGCCCAGTGTTCGCCGTTCGACCACGATCGCCTCGCCTTTGGGCGCAGCGCTCAGCATCTCTTCTTCCAGCTCCGGTTCCTGCATCAGCCAGTGCACGAGACGGCGCAGCAAAAGCCCCTGCGGACCGCCGGTCTCGACCCCTCGCGCCCAAAGCCAGGGATGATCGGAAAGCAGCTGCGCAACACGCCCCTCGCCGATCCGGTCCAGCACCAGAAGCGGACGTTCGGCGGCCCCCATCATCAGCACGTCGCTGTCGCTGACCTCGACATCGACCTGGCGGAACCAGCGCCCCCAGCCCGGCTCGGTCTCGCCGTTCTCATCAAGCTTGGTCGTCGCCGACAAGCCACGTGTTACCGGATGGCGATCACCGGTTTCGGTCAATTGCGGCGTAAAGCCTTGATCATAAATCACCCCGGAAGGTCTTGCTGGTAAAACACGCGCCAGCGGGGTTCGATAGAGGCTGAGCGGGTGAGCGAACTCTGGTCCCGCTATTTCGAGAAGAGCGCCGCCGTCTTCGACATAGCTCGCCACATTGTCCAGATAGGCGAGCGGCAGGAGCCCGCGTCTGGAGTAACGATCGAAGATGACCAGGTCGAATTCACCGAGCTTGACCTCGAACAGTTCGCGCGAAGGAAAGGCAATCAGCGCCAGCTCACGGATCGGCGTGCCGTCCTGCTTTTCCGGCGGGCGCAGAATGGTAAAATGGACCAGATCGACGGCAGGATCGGCTTTGAGGAGATTGCGCCAGACCCGAAGCCCGGGATAGGGCTGTCCCGACACCAGGAGAACCCGCAACCGGTCGCGCACGCCATTGATGAAGAAAACCTGGCGGTTGTTCTGCGCCGTCAATTCATTCGCCAGGCCTTCCGCTTCCAGCTCGATCACGGTCTGACCGGCACGGTCAAGCTCGATCGGCAAACGCTCCGGCACACCGGGCATGGCCTGGACCCGGCTGACGATGTCGCCATTTTGCCGAAGGATCACGTTCACCGGTTCGGAGGACGTAACCGGCCCCAGATCCTCGACCCGAAAGGTGATCTCCAGAGGATCGCCCACCACGCCATAGCTCGGCACCTCATCGACCGTGAGACGCCGGTCGATCTCGTCGGGCCTGCCCGTCAGCAGCAGATGCACTGGTGCCTCGATCCCGAGGCGCTCCACCTCGTCAGGCACATCGTGGACCTGGCCATCCGATATGATCACGACACCCGAAAGATTTTGCTGCCCGATCTCGGCAAGCGACGTGCCCAGGGCCTTGAACAACTGAGTCCCGCCTTTGCCTTCGCCGGTCACGGTCGTTTCGACCAGCTCGGTGTCCGGAAGCGCCTTCAGCTGATCCCGCAAGGTCGTAGCGACCTCGTCAAGCTGCGCCGGGCGCTCGCCGATCAGCTGCGATGGCGAGCGGTCCGTTATCATCAGCAGGACATCGTCAAGGGAGTCGCGTTCCTCACGGATCACAACGGGATTGGCAAGCGCCAGCATGCCAAGCGCCAGCATCGCCGCACGCATCAGGCTGCCTTTGGCCCGGCACCAAAAACCCAGCCCGCTGACCAGCAAGGCCGCGACGCCCAGCATGATCATCAGCCAAATCGGCAAAAGAGGGGAGAAGGTGATCCAAGTGGCGCTGTCGATCATTGTCCTAACCGCTCCAGCAGGGCCGGAATATGGACCTGATCAGTCTTATAATTGCCGGTGAGCGCATACATGACCAGATTGACGCCGAACCGATTGGCCATCTCCCGCTGCCGCTCGCCGCCCGGCATGACCGGAAACATCGGCAGGCTCAGCTGATCGATCGCCCATGCCGCCGCCCAGCCATGGCTGCCGATAATCACCGAGGAGACACCGTCATTGACGCTCGCCTCCGGCCGATCGACCCACACGGGCCTGCCGGTCCAGCGCCCCGGGAAATCCTGAAGAAGATAAAAAGAGCGCGTAAGCGTGTGATCCTCCGGCACCGGCTCCAGAGGCGGCAGATTGATGCCGCCCAGCAGTTCCCGGAGGCGCTGTTCCCCGGCTCCAGGTGTCCGCTGCCCGGGGATCATGCTGCCGGCATCGCCAGTGTCGAACAGGATCATCCCGCCCTGGCGGAGATAGCTATCCACCCGGTTGCGCACGTCAGCGGAAATATCCGGATGATTTTTCGGTATGGGCCAATAGAGCAAGGGGAAGAGGTCCAGATCATCCCGCTTCAGATCGACGGCGAGCGGTTCGCCGGCCTCGACCGCAGTGCGGCGGTTAAGGACGAGGCTGAGGCCGTCCAGCCCCGCCCGGCTAACCTCATCGACCTCGTTCAACCCGGTCACGACATAGGCGAGATGGGTTTCGTTCGCGGCTTCGACGAACCTCTGATCTTCCAATGATTGCGCCTGCAGTTCCATCGCAGGAAGAGGCATGCCCGCGACCGCCAGACCGATCAGCAAGCTTGCCTGCAGCGCCGGCCGCGCACTGCGGCCGCGGGAAAGCCCGGGGAGAAGGCCCCGCAGCCATAGGCCGATCAGCGTATCGGCCAAGGCCAGCAGCAAAGCTCCGAACAAGAGCCAGGGCATCAGGCCGATCTCGGCAGCGCGCCCAAAGCCGCGGGTCCGCCCCCCGAGATCACTATCACGCAGCGCCTGCAGATCGGGCACGGCACTCGCCAGGTTGAGTGCCTGCCTCGGCAAATCCTCGCCCGCACCGATCTGCCCATAGAGACCGGGAGGATGCACGGCGCTCGCCTCGATGGCGGCAATCTGGTCACCGGGTACAGGCTGTGCCGCCGGGCCGGGCTCGACCAGCCGGCCGCCTGCGTCCAGCACTTCGATCGGCGCCAGCAATCCCTCCGGTGCATTTCCCCGTCCGGCGCCAAGGCTCACAATTCTTTTGAGGATATCGACAAACACGCCGGAAAGCGGCAGAGACGACCAGCCGCTGTTCGCGGTGGTGTGAACCAGAACCAACCAGCCGCTGTTGCGTTGTGCGCCCGTGATCAGCGGCGTGCCGTCGGAAAGCCTTGCCCAGCTATGGGCCACCAAGGCCGGGCCCGGCTGGGCCAGCACCTGACGGTTGACCACCACGTCCTCATCGGGCACACGCAGGCCTTGAAGCGGACCGCTTTCATCGAAACTGGTCAGCGGCAGCGGCCTCGCCCAGGACAGCGTACCATCCAGAAAGCGATCGCCGCGGCGCAGCGGCACTGGCACGAGATCGTCGAACTCCGCATTGGCGAGCCTCGGCCCGGCGAAACGGATCAGGACCCCGCCCTCATCGACCCAGTCCGACAGCGCCTGTCGATCCTGCTCATTGATCTGGGCGCTGTCCGTGAGCACGATCGCGGACAGATCATCCTCCAGGAGCTTGGAAATATCGCCCTGCTGTAGATCGGCATGAAGGCGCAGCGCCCGCTCGATATAATAAAGTTCGGACAGCAGCGGCTGCGGGGTGCGCTCGGCACCGAGGCCAACCAGCCCGATCGACCGCCGCCGCCAGCGCTCATCGAGGAGCACCGTGCCGCCGGCACCCTGATTGGGTTCAATATCGAAACGCGCGATGCGATTGCGGATGTCGAGCGGCAGCTCGAACGCCGCGTCAGCAGTTGCCTCGCCTGCTTCGAACACAAGAGGCTGGCGCGCCAGAACTTCCCCCTCCGGTCCAAGGGCTTTGAGGCTGACATTTCGCGACGGACCGGCCTCAGGCCTTTTTACCGGCACTACGAGTTCGGCCTCGTCGATATCGGGAGGCAGGAGCAGCATGGTCCGCTCCGTTACCGGCTCCACCAGAACAGTCAGCGTTCCCAGCTTCTGGAGAGAGGACGAAAAAGCGGACGCCTGTTCGAGACCGGCAGCATCGTCGGCAATGCCATCGGTCAGCCAGATGATCTCCGCATCTTCCAGCGGCTCTGTTTCCAGCTTTCTAAGCGCAGCCATCCGCTCGGACGGCCAGGATTTGGGCTGCCAGCTTGTGATGCTGGGCAAAGCATCGGCGGCTCCAAAACGCCTGAAGACCGGCTCGATCGGATCAGGCGCCGTTCCCAGAAGAATGACTTCACGGTTCTGCCTCACAGCCCGCTCGGTAAAACGCTCCATCGCCTGAACCCGGTCCTTCCAGCCGGGAAAGGATGCCCAGCCATCATCGACCACGAGCACCAGCGGCCCCTCACCTTCTATTTCCGGCTCGGGATTCCAGACCGGCCCGGATAGGGCCAGGATCAGGAGCGCTGCCAGCAGCAAGCGAAATAGAAGCAGCCAAAGAGGCGTGCGCGCCGACGTCTCCTCATTCTGATCGATACCCAGGAGAAAACGCACGGCGGGGAAACGAACCAGCTTCGGCGACGGCGGAATGATCCGCAGCAGCCACCAAAGCGCCGGCAAGGCGGCAAAGGCCATCAGCAGCCAAGGCTGGGTGAAACCGATCAGCCCGAGATTGAGCATTCCCTAGCCCTGCACCATGTTAGCAAGGACATTATAGAGACCGAGCAAGGCCGGTTCCGGCGGTCTGTCCGTTCGATGAAGCGCTACCGTCCAGCCTAGAGCCTGGCCCATGTCGCGCACGCTATCGACATGGGCTCGAAAACGCTGCTGATAACGATCGCGGACACTGTCGACGTCGCCGATCAGCTCCGAGCCGCCACCCTGCTCGACGTCGTCGAAGCGGACACGGCCGCTAAAGGGTAACGCCTCCTCGGCCGGGTCGATCACCTGGAGCAGATGGCCGCGAACGCCAAGGCCGACATAGCCACGCAGCCTGCTCTTGAGATCATCGAGGGCCGTGAAGAAGTCGCTGACCATCACGATCCGCGCATAACGGGGAAGCTGCTGAGCGGCCGGCAGATTGTCACGCTCGTCATTCTGGCCCGCAAGCTGCTCGCAAAAGCTCATCATGCCGGCACGGCCGCCGGCCGGCCGCCGGCCGGAACCGAGCAATGCAACCCGTTCGCCGGCTCTGATCAGAAGCGACGCCAGCGCCAGCACCAGAATCAGCGAGCGGTCATCCTTGCTCGGCAAGGAAGCGTCGGATTGGTAAGCCATCGACGGCGAGCCGTCGGCCCATAGCCAGACGCTCTCGGCCGCCTCCCATTCCTGATCCCTGAGGAAAAGCTGGCTCGATCGTGCGGACTGGCGCCAGTCGATGCGCCCTGCCGGATCACCGGGCTGATAGGGCCGAAATTGCCAAAATGTCTCGCCGACCCCGACACGGCGCCGGCCATGCACCCCTTGCGCCACCGTCGCCGCGACCCGCTCGGCGGCGACCATGAGCGATGGCAGGCGCTCGGCCAGCTCTTCGGCACGCTCTCTTGTCTCCAAAAGCCCGCCAAGTCGAGCATCCGACGGTGCCATGGCCGAATCGGGCATCGTCAATCGACCGTCCCGCACAGGCGATCGATCAGGGCGTCCAGGGTGACTCCTTCGGCTCTTGCGGTGAAGGTAAGCGCCATGCGATGGCGCAGCACAGGTGCCGCCAAGGCCAGAACGTCCTCGACCGAGGGGGCAAGGCGTCCCTGGAGAATGGCGCGAACCCTGACGGCCAGCATGAGGGCCTGGCTAGCGCGCGGTCCGGGACCCCAGGCGATCATCCGGGCAATCTCGCCTTCCGATGCCGTGTCGGGGCGTGCCGCCCTGACCACCTTCAAGATTGCATCGACCACCCGATCCCCCACCGGAATACGCCGGATCAGGCTCTGCGCTTCCATAAGCTGATCTGCGGTGATCACCGGCTTCGCCTCGAAGTCCTGCGTACCGGTAGTTTCGATCATGATCCGCCGCTCGACCGCCTCCTCCGGGTAGTCGACATTCACCTGCAATAGGAAACGATCGAGTTGGGCTTCGGGAAGAGGATAGGTTCCTTCCTGCTCGATCGGATTTTGCGTCGCCAGGACGTGGAAGGGCACCGGCAGGACATGATCATGGCCGGCAATGGTGACGTGCCGTTCCTGCATCGCCTGCAGCAGAGCCGCCTGGGTGCGCGGGCTGGCCCGATTGATCTCATCCGCCATCAAAAGCTGACAGAAGATCGGTCCTTCGATGAAGCGAAAACTGCGACGCCCGCCTTCCTGCTCCTCCAGAACCTCGGAACCTAGAATGTCGGCCGGCATCAGATCGGGCGTGAACTGCACCCGCTTCTGGCTGAGCCCCAGCACCACGCCGAGCGTTTCCACCAGCCTGGTCTTGGCAAGCCCCGGCACACCGACCAGCAGGACATGACCGCCGGCCAACAACGTGATAAGACTTTCCTCGACAACGCGCTCCTGACCGAAAATAATCTGGCCGATCTCGGTGCGAACCTTGGAAAATCGTTCGATCGTGACGTCGATTTGGTCAAGAATCGCAGTATCTAAAGAATCAGACATAATCGGCTACTTCACCTCTATGGTTGGTCCGGCAGGATCCCTTGCTGGGTGCAGTGGCCCGTAAGCCAGCGACAGAGCAGCGGATGAACTTCTGTTGAGTATGGTGACACACCTGTGCCGGGATCAAGTCCCGAAGGCCGCCAGCGATCCCGGTGCTGGAGGAAAAAGCTCGATTTTTCCTCCCGTTGACCGGCTCTACAACATGCGGATCGATCGTGATGGAACCTGGCATCATGAAGGACGACCTATCGCGCGAAAACCTCTGGTCAAGCTGTTCGCGAGCGTTCTTAGGCGGGAAGACGACGACAGCTACTGGCTGGTCACACCGGTGGAGCGCGGGCGGATCGATGTCGAGGACGTGCCTTTCGTCATTGTCGAGCTGACAGCTGAAGGAACTGGATCCCGGCAAATGATCAATGTTCGCAGCAATCTCGATGAATGGGTCACCATCGGGCCCGACCACCCCCTCTTCCTCCGCCAACCTAACGATACCCCACCAGCAACTGTTCCGATTCCCTATGTGTCGATCCGGCCAAAACTAGAAGGTAGGTTTCTGAGGTCAGCCTACTACGATTTGGTTGATCTGGGCGAGACCCATCAGCAAGGCGGCATAACCCGATATGGCGTCTGGAGCGATGGTCAATTCTTCTCCTTGGACGAACACGAATCCTGAACCATTCATACCATACCTTGATGGAAAAGACGTGCACTTCACCCGTGAGCAGCTCAAATTCCACCTTGATCAACCTCTGGATGAAGATCGGAGCGGTGATGAGGGGCGATCCGGCGGTGATGGGCTGCCGGCGGCCGTCCTGATCGGGCTGGTCAACCGCCCCGGCGGGACGACCATTTTGCTGACCAAACGCACGGAGCATCTTAGGGATCACGCGGGGCAAATCTGCTTTCCCGGCGGCCGGATAGAACCCGACGATGCCAGTATCGAGGCAGCGGCGCTGCGCGAAGCCGAAGAGGAGATCGGCCTGCCGCCGTCACGGGTGGATCTTGTCGGCCGGCTTGCTCCCTATGATACCTCGACCGGATTTCGCGTTCATCCCGTCGTCGGCTGGATCGAACCCCCGGTGACCTTTACGCTCGACGCGTTCGAGGTCGCCGAAGTGTTCGAGCTTCCGCTTTCCTTCGCGCTGGATCCGCAAAATCACCAAAAACAGGCATATCAGCGCGGCTCCGGACGACGGAGCTACTATGTGCTGCCCTATGAGGGCCGCTTCATCTGGGGGGCAACCGCCGGCATGCTGGTCATCTTCGCCAATCTGCTGAGGCGCTGATGCAGGCTCCTTTTGCCACATCGTTGGCAGCAGTTCCCTGGCTTCAAACCAAGGGAAGCCGAAGGATCCTGGATGCCCTCTCGGCTGATGGGCATCCGGTTCGCTTCGTCGGCGGCTGCGTGCGCGACGGGCTTCTCGGGTGCCTCGATCCCGACGGCGACCTTGATCTTGCCACCCCTGCCCGCCCCGATCGTATCATCGCCCTACTGAAGAACGCCGGCATCAAGGTGATCCCGACCGGATTGAAGCATGGCACGGTTACGGCGATTTGCGGCGGGACGATCTTCGAAATCACCACGCTTCGCGAAGACATCGCCTGCGACGGACGCCATGCGGAGGTGCGGTTCACCGACGACTTCGCCCTTGATGCCGCGCGTCGGGATTTCACCATCAACGCCATGAGCGTCGATCGGGACGGCAGGCTCTACGACTATTTTGACGGCCGCGACGATCTCGCCCAGGGCCGCCTTCGTTTCGTGGGCGAGGCGGATCAGCGGGTCAAGGAGGATTATCTCCGCATTCTCCGGTTTTTCCGCTTCTTCGCCGCCTATGGACGTCCACCCGCCGACCCCGACGCGCTGTCCGCCTGCCGCCGCGGCATCGCCGGCATCGAGAGCCTTTCGGGCGAACGTATCCGAACGGAAATGCTGAAGCTGCTCGGTGCCGATGACCCGATCGCGGCTCTGAATCTCATGATCGAAGCAGGCGTGCTCGGCACGGTGCTCCCCACCTCCCCTGCTCCCGATCTGACAATCCTATCCCGCCTCCTCACCGTTGAGCCGAGCGCCGATGCCCTTCGCCGCCTTGCGTCCCTGCTCAGGTCTTCATCGGCGTCCCAGGAAACCACCTCATCGGTCGCCAGCCGCTGGCGCCTGTCCAACAAGGACCGGACCCGCCTCTCGATGCTGTTGCTGGAGCGAAAGGTCAGCGTGTCGTCGACCATCAAGAAAGGCCGGCAGGATCTCTATCGCCTGGGCCCCGACGACTATCTCGACCTCATCTATCTCTCCGCTGCAGAGAACGATGCCAAGGCGGAAAACTTGGAGAACGCCAAGGGACTCGCTCTGAGCTGGACATCGCCAACTTTCCCGCTTCGCGGACAGGACCTGATCGACCATGGCCTGAAGCCCGGACAGGCGATCGGCGACCTTCTCGGCCGGATCGAGAAATGGTGGCTTGACCAGGACATGCAGCCCGACCGCGAAGCCTGCCTCGCCGAACTCAAGCGCCGCACCCGCAAAAAATACCTCTGACAACCGGCAACAAGCCCCTTTCAGCCGCAGAAGGCTTGACATCACCAAGGCGCCTACCTATCCATCAAGAAGTCGTCTTGGGGCATAGTTTAATGGTAAAACTCTCGGCTCTGAACCGAGCACTCCTGGTTCGAATCCAGGTGCCCCAGCCAGTACGACCATAGGTTGCATACCAAAGACCTCCATTGACCCGGAGGTTGAAGGAAGACATGAATGGTGAAACACCCTTATGTCCTCTTTCTGGTCGAAGTTTTGGTTTCAAATCAATAGATTAGAAGCCAAAGCGATCCTCGGAAGGAAGATGCGTCCCTAGGACTGTCTTCCTCGCCCATGGATAAGGTGCCGTCACTCTTATCTACACCCATAACCCGGCGAACCGAGGTGGGTAAGAAGACCAAAACGGGACCTCTTCTTCTGAAAGTCCCACCAAGAGAAATGACATCTCGTTCCCTTTGAGGAACAGATTGGTTTCATTTCGCCTGGGATTTCTATGTCCCAAAGCAATCCCCTAAAAGGGAATTGCTGGCCCCGGACTGTGTGGCAGCTCCCTGCTTCCACGACAGCGATAAGCAAATCCATATCCTGGTTATCACCAGGACCTGCTTCTCAACATCAGCGCCGTGACGGGCGCATTAAAGGCCGTGTCTGGCTGTCTTTGGACAGTTCAACGGACACGTAGCCTGTCGTCGTCTCGCAAGGAGAGGACGTCGGGATGTTGACCGATGACCATCGTGGTCGTCGGCATGGGCTTTAGGAAGGTATGTGACCGTAAGCTTCGTCGATAATTGTTCAACGGTGATGGACATGTATGCCGAACCCGATGCCTTTGGCATCGGACCTATTGGCATGCGCGGAAATCAGCGTAGCGAACCTGTTGTTCAGCCAACAGTAGCCTACGGGCGGTGCGTCACTGGTAACGGTGGGGTGCTAAGTGTCCTGACAATGTACTCCGGGCTTCGGCCCGCGGAAGATCGCCGTGAGGGGATCGACCGGAACCTGCCAGCAGTGGGCGGGGAAGAGGCTAGGCTGTCCGGTGACGCTGACACTCTGATGGTCGGGGGAAAGACGCCACCTAACCCACACATGTTATCGACGAGGAACTGGGTAAGCCCGTATCGGTGCCCTCTGGGCAGGCGGACCGCAAGGAATGCTGTTGCCGATGCGGGTAGAGGAGGCCGCAAAAAGCGAAGGCTTGTCTGTAATGGGCGAGATAGGGGTTTGAACGTTACCCCACGGGAAACCGGGCTGACCTGCGGCTGGTCTTTCTTGTCAAAGCGTGTCGACAAGAATTCGTCAAGGGCATCCGAGGGAGGGTGCTTTCTAACGTTTTGGCGCTTCAGAATAGTTGGCCATCTCCCTTTCGAGTTCCGTTTCAAAATCCTTTGGCCAGTCGTCACGGCTCTGCTCGCCGGCATTCCAAAAATCGTATATTGCAGCCAGATCACCATCAGCAATCCAAGGCTGGTTTAGAAATTTGAGAGGGTCACCTTGGTACGTGATACCTGGGACCATATACGTATCGTAAAGCACCGTGGAACTGACGTATTGAGTTACCTGCCATAGCGCCTTCTGGCAAGTCTCGACCTTGTCGATGGAAATTCCATGCTGACCATCAGAAAGTGTCCTGATGGAATTTTCGTCAGCCGCATGCGCTACATACTTATTCGTAAATTCAACGACATCATGAAAATGCTGGGCGTCTTTATCGATTTTCTTATAGAGAGATCCAAAAATTCTGGGACTTATCAAATCACACCGAGATCGGTCTTCCGGTGGTTTACCGCTAAGTCTGTCGAAAGCTTTGTGCCTGCGTTCAGAACTACTCCACGCAAGAGGTCCGTTCATAGGAACGCCATGCGATGTAAATGGCAGTTCGTTCGCAGGGCCAGAATGTTCGTCGATTTGACTGAGCATGTCATCGTGATATGCCTGCCGAATTGGCTCATAGTCATAGGGAACACCATCATAACAAACGTAGCATTCTCGATTTATTAGATGTTTGTTGCTTGCTATGTCATCGAGAGTTCTGCGAAGAGAGATGATCTGCTTGTCTGGCTCATGCTTCCTGCCTGGCTCGAGCTGCTTCCGAATACCAAGAGATTGATTTGCGGCATAACCTTGATTGATGAATTCGGCTAACAGGAGGTTACGAGCGGCCACCGAAATTTCTTGTCCGGCTGCAATTCCCGTGCACTCGTTGATCATCAAGAAGATCCGATGATTCCACTCCATCGCTGTCAACTGTTTCCAAACTGAGTTTTGATCTCCTCCGTTGAGCCAAGAAATCCATTCACTTCGTTTGTCGAGGAATTTTCGAAGGTTCTCCTTATTCAGAACGTCGCAAATATCTAATGGTGCTTCGCACATGGTTGCCTCCGCAAGCGTGCGTGTTATGGAATCGCAAGGTACTACACGAGAAAAGCAACTTAAAGTTTTGCAATTTGATTTAGTGGGATACTTACTTCAAACAGCGCCACCTTGAGCGGCTCTTAGAGAAACACCAGGAGCACTCGCAACAGACACGTTTGCTGAAACGGCAAAAAGGACGATGCGCATATTGCCATCAGCCTTTGACCATCAAGCACACCATACTAACCATCCGGCTCCTTGGCCGGTTGCCGATCGCAGGACGCAAAGGTTCTGCGATTTAGAAGGGCTTGAGCTGAATGCGATGAAAGTCGCACGTACAGTTCTTAGGGGGGGGAAGGTTTCCGCAAGGAGCCTTCCCTACCCGACGTACGACCAGCCGTTCGCAAATCCTGATTAAACCCTCGGATTTCGCTGGGTAGAATGCGGACGGGACGTCAGAAAAAGCCTGGGTCATGCTTGGTTTTTGAAGCGTCTTTTTACACACCGGCAAGCCCATCAAATGGGCATCAGGTCATATAATCCGGCTCTTCCTCATCCAGAATGCGCTTGAGTTCTCTTAGGTGCTTGTCGCCATAATCGGGATAGTCGGCCCATTGCTGTGCGGTGCGACGCGCGATGTCGTCGGGGATGATCCGAAGGGGCTTGCCGGTCATGTAGGCGGTGACCATGGTCTCGGCGGCGCGCTCCAGAAAATAGAGAGCGTCGAACGCCTCCGCGACCGTTTCCCCGACCACCATGACGCCATGGTTGCCCATCATCAGCACGGACCGGTTCCCAAGCTTCGAGGCCAGGCGATCGCCCTCATCGTCATCGAGTGCCAGACCTTCATAACCGTCGTCGAGCGCGATCTTCTCGAAAAACCGGGCCGTGTTCTGGTCGATGGGGTAGATGGTGCTGTCCTGGAGCGAGGCCAGAACGGTGGCGTATTTCGGATGAGCATGGAGCACGCAGCGCGCCTGCGGCAGCCGGGCATGCATCCTCCCATGAATGGACCAGGCTGTAAGATCCGGCGCATCGGGGCGGTTCATGGTTTCCGGGTCGTCGACATCCAGCAGCAGCAGCTCGGATGCCTTGATCCGGCTGAAATGGCGGCAATCCGGATTCATCAGAAACTGCTTGCCGTCATCCGAAACCGCGAGGCTGAAATGATTGGCCACCGCTTCATGCATGTTGAGGCGAGCGGTCCAGCGAAAGGCGGCTGCCAGATCGCGCCTCTCCTCCCGGTGATCCATTTGCTTGATGTCGACCACTGTTGCCATGACTGCTCCCCCGGTTTGCAGCCTTCAGCGGCTGCACGAAATGAACCCCTTGCCCTATGACATAGCGGCGAGACCGCTTTTGCCAAGACGAATGGGCCGCCGGCAGCGGTCAAGCGGCGGCGGCGTCCCCGGATCGATTCCTCATGAGCTTGAACAAAGGCAGCATGATCAGAACGACCGCAACCACCATGATCACGCTGCTTATCGGGCGTGTGAAGAAAATCGTGGGGTCTCCTTGGGACAAAAGGAGCGATTGCCGCATCGCCGGCTCGGCGATCGGGCCGAGCACGATGGCCAGCACGGCTGGTGCCACGGGATAGTCGAGCTTGCGCAGGAGATAACCGACGATGCCGAAGAGCAGCATCAGCCAGACATCGTGCATGGTCTGGGTCGGCGCATAGCCGCCGACGATGCAAAGCGTGAAGATGATCGGGGCAAGGATCGTGAACGGCATGGTCAGGACGCGCACGAAGATCGGGATGAAGGCGAGATTGATGATCAGGCTGAAGATGTTGGCAATGTAGAGCGAGCCGATCAGCCCCCAGACGAAGTCGGGATGTTCGGTAAACAGCAGCGGCCCCGGCCGCAGCCCCCAGATGATCATGCCGCCAAGCAGGATGGCGGTGGTCGGCGAGCCTGGAATGCCAAGGGTAATCATCGGCAGCATCGAGCCGGTCGAGGCCGCGTTGTTGGCACTCTCGGGTGCGGCGACGCCTGCGGGATTGCCCTTGCCGAAGCTGTCGCCGTCCTTGGTGAAGGTTTTTGCAAGGCCGTAGGCCATCAGCGAGGCGGGCGTCGCGCCCGCTGCCGGCAACATGCCGACGAAGTAGCCGAGCAGACCGCTGAGTGAGGTGATGCCCATGAAATTCTTGAACGCCGCCATGTGGCGCCAGATGCTGCCCATGGTGGTTTTGACCTTATGCACCAAGACATTGCCGCCGGTCTGCTCCAGCGTCCACAGCATCTCGCCGATACCGTAGATGCCGATCGCCAGCACCAGAAAGTTGATGCCATGCATGAAGCCCGGCATGTCGAAGAAGATCAGGCGCGGCTTGCCGCTGATAATGTCGAGACCGATGGTGGCCAGCACCAGGCCGATCAGGATCGAGAAAACGGTCTTCGGAATATCGTCGCTGCCGAGCCCGACAAAGGTCGCAAAGGCCAGGAGCATCAAGGCAAACTCTTCGGGCGGACCGAAACGAAGGGCGAACTCGGCAAGCGGCGGCGCGAACAGGGTGAAGAGAACCACCGAAATGGTGCCGCCGACGAACGACGCAGTGGCTGCGGTCACCAAAGCGACGTCGGCCTTCCCCTGGGTCGCGAGCGGGCGTCCGTCGAACACTGTGGCGACGGCCGTCGAGGCGCCGGGTATCCCAAGCGTGACCGAGCTGATCGCCCCTCCATACATGGCGCCGTAATAAATCGCCGCCAGGAAGATGATCGCCGCATTGGGCGGAACCAGGAAGGTCAGCGGCAGCAGGATCGCCACACCGTTCACTGAACCAAGGCCCGGCAGGGCCCCGACGAAGAGGCCGACCATGCAGCCGATCACCAGCATCAGGAGATTGACCGGCTGGAAGGCCTCGCCGAAACCGCCGATGAGATGGCCGAAAATCTCTTCCATGGACACTCTCCCTGAAACACAGGTTCTTTGTTAGCTTCGGCGCCTGCCCTCTCCCCTGCCCTGCTGCCCGACAGCGCAGCGGATAAAACCGGCGCGGCTTGCTGGAGGGATGGCTGTTGCCGCTATCGATCAGATCATGAGTAGATCAGGTCGTAGATCGGGTAGAACAGCGGTTCGGAAATCCCCTTTGGCAAGGAGATGGTCAGCGCCCATTCGAACAAGCAAAAGATGACCACCGGCACGATGATCGTGATCGCCAGAGCCAGCCCCCAGCCATGGCCGCCCATGACCTTGACGTAAAACAGCAAGAAGACGATGAGGCCGAAATAGATGCCGATCCATTGGGTCAGGAGCAGCAAAACGGTAAGGGCCACAACCGTCAGGACCACCATGGTCAGCGCCGACGATTGAATGAATGTGCTTGTGGAGCGGCTTTCCGGTGTCGCGCCGGTGAACCAGCGAACAATCGTGAACAAACAACAGATCAGCATGCCGGTGGAGAGCCAGAACGGCCAAGCGCCCGAGCCCGGCCCCCGATCCGCCACCCAGCCTATATTGAGCTCGGCGCTCTTGAGCATGAACGTGATCGACAGCAACGCCATGAGCACCGCCATCACGATCTCGGCCATCCGAACCGTCATGTCTTCGCTCCGTTTTTTGGTAACTTGCCCGACGAGTGCTTATCGGTGCGATGAACCGGGATCGCCAACCGACGATCCCGGTCATGCATCGAATGATTACTCGGACGTGATCGCGTCGGCACCGACCTCGTCGATCAGCTTCTTGTGGCGCTCGAACTGCGCGGTATGGAAGGCGGCAAGGTCGTCACCGGCCATCCACTCGTCGCAGAAGAGACCATCCTCGACACAGAAGGTCTGCCACTCCTCGGACTCGTAGAGAGTCTGGAAGAGATTGATGTACCATTCCTGCGCCTCGGCCGACATGCCCGGAGGTCCATTGATCGAGCGCTGCATGTAGTACTCGATGTCGTGGCCGAGTTCCTTGGCGGTGGGAATGTCGGGATAGGCTTCCATCCGCTCGGCGGTGAACTGCACCAGCGGCTTGGTGTCACCGGCCCGCATGAACTCGTTCTGCTCGGCCGGGTTGTTGACCGTGCTGTCAATCTGCTGACCGACCAGAGCCGCCGCCACCTTGCCGCCGCCCGAGAACGGAATGTAGGTGACGTCGTAGCCGAATTCAGCTTCCATCATCGCGGTCAGGATGCTGTCTTCCTGGCCCGAACCTGTGCCGCCGACATTCCAGTCCTTACCCTTGGCCGAGACCGCTGCGACATAGCTGTCGAGATCGCTGACATCGGTCTTGGTGTTGACCCAAAGGAGGAAGGTATCGAGCGCCATGCGGCCGATCGGCGTGAACTCGGTGATGTCGATGCCGAGATCTTCCTGGATGATCGGCGTGGTGTAGAAGCTGTTGAGGGTGACGAGGATGGTATGATCGTCGCCCGCCTTGCCCTTCATATAGGCAAGCGCCTCCGCGCCGGAACCGCCCGGCTTGTTGATCGGAATGAAGGGGCGCGGCGAAAGGTCCTTCTGCTCGATCAACCCCTGAAGCAGACGGGCAATCTGATCCGCACCACCGCCGGTGCCGGCCATGATGATGAACTCGACCGGTTTCTTCGGCGACCACTCGGCAGCAGCCTCCGTGTTCATGCCCATGGCAGCGCTCACCGCGAGCGCCGTGCCCAGAAGCATTCCTTTCTTGATGGTCAACGTCTTTCTCCCTTTTTTGTTGTTTAACGCCCTAACCTGATTGGCCATGCCTACTCTATACCGGCCGATCCTCGTTGCACCTCTGTCGTCGACA
The DNA here is from genome assembly GCA_965204405.1 of Geminicoccaceae bacterium. Taxonomy (GTDB): domain Bacteria; phylum Pseudomonadota; class Alphaproteobacteria; order Geminicoccales; family Geminicoccaceae; genus JANQPX01. The sequence goes on along the minus strand of CBDBEN010000002.1, from coordinate 182,449 downwards.
TCGGTGATCGTTGCGAAAGCGTGTTGTCTTCAGTATTCCTCACAAAATCAGAACAGCCCTTCGATCTCGCCGTCGTCGTTCAGATAGATGTTGTTGGCAGATGGAATGCGCGGCAGGCCCGGCATGGTCATGATCGCGCCGGTGACCGCAACGATAAATTCCGCACCATTGGAAAGGCGAAGCTCGCGGATAGGCACGGTAAAGCCGGAAGGCGCGCCTTTCAGGTCCGGATCGGTCGAGAAGCTGTATTGGGTCTTGGCCATGCAGACCGGGAAGTGGCCGTAGTCCTTCTGCAGTTCCTCGAACCGTTTTTCGATCGCACCGTCGCAGGTGATGCCATCGCCGCCATAGATTTTCTTGACGATCGTCTCGACCTTGTCGCGAAGGGACATGTCGTCCGGGTAAAGCGGCTGGAAGTCTGCCGTACCGCTATCCGCTAGCTCGACCACATGATGCGCCAGTTCCTCGGTGCCCGCACCGCCATCGGCCCAATGGCTCGCGATGAACGCCTTCACCCCCTCGCCTTCCGCTGCCGCCTTGACGGCCTGAAGCTCGGCGTCGGTGTCGGTGATGAACTGGTTGATCGAAACCGTGACCGGCACGCCGAAGGATTTGACGTTCCTGATATGCTTGATCAGGTTCGAGCAGCCCTCCTGAACGGCCGCGACGTTTTCGGTGCCGAGATCATCCTTCTTGACGCCGCCATGCATCTTGAGGGCTCGCACCGTTGCGACGATCACGGCAGCATCGGGCTTGAGACCGGCCTTGCGGCATTTGATGTCGAAGAATTTCTCCGCGCCCAGATCAGCGCCGAAGCCTGCCTCTGTCACGACATAATCGGCGAGCTTCAGCGCGGTCTGGGTCGCGATCACCGTGTTGCAGCCATGGGCGATATTGGCGAAAGGACCGCCATGAACGAAGGCCGGATTGTTTTCCAGCGTCTGCACCAGGTTCGGAGCCAGCGCTTCCTTCAGGAGCACGGACATCGGGCCGGGGCCTTTGACGTCCCGCGCATAGATCGGTTTTCTCGCACGGTCCTGGCCAATGACGATCTTGCCAAGGCGGTCCACAAGGTCGTTCAGGTCGGTTGCGAGACAAAAAATCGCCATGATCTCGGAGGCGACGACGATATCGAAGCCGTCCTCGCGGGGAAAACCGTTGGCAACGCCGCCAAGCGAATTGGTGATCTGGCGAAGCGCTCGGTCATTCATGTCGACGACGCGCTTCCAGGCAACGCGCCGGCTGTCGATCGCCGGCTCGTGGCCCCAGTAGATGTGATTGTCGATCAGCGCCGAGAGCAGATTGTGGGCAATACCGATCGCATGGAAATCGCCGGTGAAATGGAGGTTGATGTCCTCCATCGGGACAACCTGGGCATAACCGCCGCCAGCAGCACCTCCCTTCATGCCGAAGCAGGGGCCGAGAGACGGCTCGCGCAGGCAAATCGCGGCGTTCTTGCCGATTCGGTTCAAGCCGTCACCAAGCCCGACCGTGGTCGTGGTCTTGCCCTCGCCCGCCGGCGTCGGCGTGACGGCCGTGGTCAGAATGAGCTTGCCATTCGGCCGGTCGGCCAGGGACTTCACATAGTCCATCGAAAGCTTGGCCTTGTGCGGGCCATAGTGCAAAAGCTGATCGCCAGGGATACCCAGCTTCTCGCCAACTTCGGCAACCGGCACCATCTTGGCTTCGCGAGCAATTTCGATGTCACTTTTCGGCATGGTCAGCCCCTCTTGTTTCCTGTAATGAATGTTAATTGACTTTTATTACCACCATGCGTCATTGGCTAGCCCAGTCTTGTGCCACTCGCCAAACCTGCAATATCGACATACGCCTTTGCGTCCATTTTCTTGTCCCCCTTGGGACGCACCCGCTGTACCAGGATCGAGCCGCCCTTCGCGGCAATCACAATGCCATCATCACCGAGAGCCGCGACCGTGCCGGGTTCTTTTCCAACGTCACCGCCCATACAGCTGTCGAAAATCTGCAGCTCGGTGTCGCCATTAAGGGTCCAGGCACCCGGTGCCGGGTTGCAGCCGCGGATCAAATTGTAGACGTCCTGAACAGGTTTGCTCCAGTCGATCCGGGCATCTTTCTTCCCGCACCAGCTTTCATAGGTCGCCTTGGAATGGTCTTGCTCGATACGCGGCGCACTGCCTGACTTGACCAGCGCCAGGCTCTCCATCATCGCGTCCACGCCCATCGGGAACAGATGGTTGAAGTAGACGCTGCCGAGGGTATCGTCCGGCCCGATCTCAACCTCCTTCTGCATGAGGATGGGGCCTTCGTCCAGGCCGTCATCCGGCCAGAAAATGGAAAGACCGGTCCTGGTCGAACCCTGGATGATCGGCCAGTTGATCGAGCTTGGCCCGCGATGCAGCGGGAGGAGCGACGGGTGATACTGAAAAGTCCCGTGCTTCGGCGCGTTAATCACCGCTTCGGGCACGAACAGGGTGACGTAGGCCATCATGCACACATCGGCGTCGAAGGAGCGCATCAGCGCCAGGGCTTCATCGGTCTTCCAGGACGTGGGCTGATGCAGCGGCAGGCCTTTTTCCAGCGCAAGCTCTTTCAGCGGATCAGCCGGCCGCCCTTCCTGGTCGGGCGCGCAGAAGACGCCGACGACGTTCTCACCCTGCTCGAGAAGCCTTTCCAGAACGGCCTTGCCGAAAGCCTGCTGTCCGTGAACGACAATGCGCATCAACCAACCTCCCCTGGCGCACTTTGCTTGGCAACAGCCGCAGCGCGCACTGTAGTATGCTCGAACCTCTCTTTAGCAGGGTCTCGCCAGACCCTGTAGCCTTTATTCCGCCGCTGCCGCCGGTGGTTTGCCGACGGCGCCGGCTTTCTTGAACATCTCGACCTCATCTGCGGAAAGCCCGAGCACGCCGCTCATGATCTCGTCGGTATGCTCGCCGAGGAGAGGAGAACGCTTTACATCGGCCGGGCTGTCCGAAAGCTTGATCGGGTTGCCGACCGTCAGATATGCCCCGCGCGTGGGATGGTCGACCTCGACGACGGTGCCCGTCTCGCGCAATGACGGTTCCTCGGCAATCTCCTTCATCGACAGGATCGGACCGCAGGGCACGTTCAGCGGGTTCAGGATGTCCATCGCCTCGAACTTCGTTTTGGTTTTCGTCCAGGCTTCGATGGTATCGAAAATATGCTCGAGCTTGTCGAGGCGGGAGTCCGGGGTCTTGTAGCCGGGGTCCTCCTTCCACTCGGGCTTGCCGATGGTGTCGCAGATCGCCGGCCAGACGGCGGCCTGGGTGATCACGTAGATATAGGCGTTGGGATCGGTCTCCCAGCCCTTGCACTTCACGATCCAGCCAGGCTGACCGCCGCCCGACGCATTGCCGGAGCGGGGCGTGGCCTCGCCGAACTCACCATGGGGATATTGCGGGTATTCCTTGAGCGGACCGTGGGCCAGGCGCTGCTGGTCGCGCAATTTCACCCGGCAAAGATTCAGGACACCGTCTTGCATCGCGGCCAGAACCCGCTGCCCGCGCCCGGTCTGTTCGCGCTGATAGAGGGCGGTGACGATGCCGAGCGCCAGATGCAGCCCGGTGCCGCTGTCGCCGATCTGCGAGCCAGTGACCAAGGGCGGGCCGTCGTCGAAGCCCGTGGTCGAAGCCGAGCCGCCGGTGCATTGCGCGACATTCTCGTAGACCTTGCAGTCCTCGTAAGGGCCCGGACCGAACCCCTTGACCGAGGCGTAGATCAGGCGCGGGTTGATCTCCTGGATTTTCTCCCAGGGAAAGCCCATGCGGTCGATAGCGCCCGGTGCGAAGTTCTCCACCATCACATCGCAGGTTCGAAGCAGCTTCTCAAACAGCTCCTTGCCCTTCTCGTTCTTGGTGTCGAGGGTGATGGAGCGCTTGTTGCTGTTGAGCATGGTGAAGTAGAGACTGTCGACTCCAGGAATATCCTGGAGCTGGCCGCGGGTTGCATCGCCGACGCCCGGGCGTTCCACCTTGATGACATCCGCGCCGAACCAGGCCAGCAGCTGCGTGCAGGTCGGCCCCGACTGCACATGGGTCATATCCAGGATCTTCACACCTTCAAGTGCCTTCATCGCTTCGCCTCATCCACTCTCTTAAGCCGCCGGGCGCTCATCGATCCCCGTCTGCGGCGCATACCATCCATTCCGGTCTCAACTCCAAGTCCAGCCTGCAGGCGCCGCCTGCTCACTTGTACATGGTTTGGGCTTTGGTGCCGGGCGCATATTCGTTGGGGTCGACCCAGATGTTGATCACCGCGGACTTGCCGCGTGACTTGACCTCTTCACGGCCGCGGCGAAGGGCGGAGGCGATCTGGCTGGGATCGGTCACCTCCTCGCCATAACCGCCGAGCATCTCGGCGAATTTGGAGAACGGCACGTCGCCGAGCTTGTTGCCGACATTGCCGCGCTGCTCGCCATATTTCGCAAACTGGCCGTAGCGGATCTGGTTCATTGCCGAGTTGTTACCGATCACCGCCAGATACGGAACGCCGAAGCGGTTGGCCGTCTCCATGTCGAAGCCAGTCATGCCGAAGGAACCGTCGCCATAATAGCAAAGGACTTCCTTGTTGGGATTGGCGAGCCCGGCGGCGATCGAAAAGCCCGTCCCGATACCGAGCGCGCCGAGAGCACCCGGATCCATCCAATTGCCGGGGCCGCGCGGCTGGACCGCCTGTGCGCTGATGGTGACGACATCACCGCCGTCGCCGATATAGATCGTATCCTCGGTCAGGAACTCGTTGATTTCCCAGGCGACCCGGTAAGGATGGATCGGATCGTTCTCGGACATGAACAGCGGCATCAGCTTGTCGGTCGCCTTGCCCTCGGCCTCCCGCAGTTTTTCCAACCAGCTTTTTCGCGACGCAGCACCATTGTCCGCTCGGCCCGTGGCTGCGTCAGCGACCGCGCCGAGGATGGCACCGGGATCACCTGCGAGGCCCAGAGTAACGTCGCGGTTCTTGCCGACAGTGCGGTAGTCCTGGTCGATCTGGACGATGGTCGCTTCCTTGGAGAGGCGCTTGCCGTAGCCCATGCGGAAGTCGAAGGGCGTGCCGACGATGACGATGACATCGGCCTCATTAAAAGCGAGCCTGCGGGTGCGGTTGAAGTAGTGGGGATCGCCGGGTGGGAGCAAGCCGCGCCCGGAGCCGTTGAAATAGGCCGGGATATTCAGCTCGCGCACCAGGCGGATGGCGTCCTCGTGCCCCCTGCAGTTCCAGACCTGGGTGCCAAGCAGGATGCAGGGGTGTTTTGGCATTCACAAGGAGATCGGCCAACCGGTCGATATCGCGCGGATCGCCGATCGACTTGGTGGAGGCGCGGTAGGCGCCCGGTTCGGGGATCACGGCACTCGCAGTGTCGATTTCGCGGTCGAGCACGTCGCGCGGGATTTCCAGATAAGACGGCCCATAGGCACCGGCAAAGCATTCTCTGGCCGCCATGCTGATCATGTCGGCGACCCGCTCGGTGGAGCGCACGCCGGCCGAGAACTTGGTGATCGGCGCCATCATGTCGACATGGGGCAGATCCTGGAGCGACCCCATCTTGTGCTGGGTCAAGGCGCCCTGCCCGCCAATGTGGAGCATCGGCGTTTCCGCGCGAAAGGCGCAGGCGACGCCGGTCATGGCGTTGGTGCAGCCGGGACCGGCGGTGGTAACCACGCAGCCGAGCTTGCCGGTCTGGCGCGCATAGCCGTCGGCGGCGTGTGCTGCGACCTGCTCGTGGCGCACATCGACGATCTTGATGCCCTCATCCACGCAACCGTCGTAGATATCGATGATATGACCGCCGCAGAGGGTGAAGATCGTATCCACGCCCTCGTTCTTCAGTGCCCGTGCCGCGAGATGGCCGCCGGAGATGACGTCGGTGCTTCGGCTTTTCTGCTTGAGTGTATCGGTGGCGGTATCGGACATGATGAGGTCTCCTTGGGCCCTCGGGGAAATCCCTATAGGGCCATCTCCTTTGATGTTTCCGTCGACGATGGGGCCGAAGGCTCGACCCAGGTGCGTTTCACATGAGCATGCAGCTTGAGTGTGTGCTCGCGCACCAGACGCTCAGCCAGATCCCCATCACGGGCCTCGATGGCCTCGATGATGTGATTATGGTCGACGATCGAGCGCTGGACCCGGTCGTCCTCGGTCATGGTGCGGGCGCGGATGGCACGCATGTGCAAAAAGAGGCCATCCGCCATGCTCAAAAGCAAAGCGCAACCGGACAGCTCGAGGATGCGCCGGTGAAAGCGGATATTGGCTTCCGAATATTCGTCGAGATGGGTCTTGGCTTCGTCCTGGCTGAAGCTTGCCAGCAGCTTCCGAAGCGAGCCGATATGCGCATCGCTGGCACGCTCCGCGGCAAGACGGGCCGCCATGCTTTCCAGCGCCGCCCAAACGGTGATCATCTCCAAAATCTCATCGACGGATTTTCGAAGAATGAACACGCCCTTTCTCGGCACGACCCGAACCAGCCCCTCCTGCTCCAGCCGCGCCAGGGCTTCGCGGATCGGGGTCCGGCTGATCTGCAATTGGTCGGAAAGCTGGCGTTCATCCAGCTTGAGCTGCGCATCGTCGGCGTAGATGTTCATCGCCATGATGGCGTCCTTGAGCACGTCGTAGATGTGCTCCTTCAGACTGAAATTGCCATCAATCGGCTTAACGATGAAATCCCGTCGCATCCCGCCGCCCGAATTTTTTAGTTAGGAATCTGGTATACCAGATACCAAGCTGCGGTCAATCATGAATTCGGGAGAGGCGATGAGGCGGCTATGGGACTTCTTTGCCGGAGGCCCAAAAAAGAACCCGGCTTCACGCGGATCTCTGGTCCGTTTGGTTTTTTCCCGGCCTCTTTCCACGCCCCCTCGCCGACGATCAACAAGCAACGGTCATGATGCCGACATTCGCTCTATTGCGCGGGTTCAAAAAGCCTTCAGTCTCCGAGCGAGATGCCGATGTCTCTTGCGGTTTGCAGCCAGGCGTGGTCGAGCGGGACAGTTTTGCGCTTGCCGACGACATCTTGCAGAGGTACCGGTTCGGCCCTTTCGCCGCGCGATGCCACCATGACATTGGAAACGCCGTCTTCGAGCATCTTGGCGCAGGCCGTGCCCAGGCACGTGGCCAGGACGCGATCGGCGGCGGACGGCGTGCCGCCGCGCTGCAGATGGCCGAGAATGGTCACCCGTGCCTCGAGACCGGTTTTCGCTTCCAGCGCTTCGGAGAGGTGGAGGGTCGCGTGGCTGAGCTGGGTTTCGATGTCGGCAAGTTTATCCTTGGCCCGCTTCTTCCGCCCATTGGCTCTCTTCGTCCCATTCCCCTTGATCTCTATCCCGCCGGCTTCCTCGGCCTTGATCGCCTCCAATTCGTCCAGCGCTTTTTCGTAGGCGGCCGCCTGGGTGGTCGACATCGCCCCCTCGGCAATGGCGACGATGCTGAAACGGCTGCCGGCCCGGGCACGGCGGCGGATCGATTCCGCTACCCGTTCGATATCGTAGGGCATCTCCGGGATCAGGATGACGTCGGCGCCACCGGAAAGGCCGGCGCCCAGGGTCAGCCAGCCAGCTCGGTGTCCCATCACCTCGACCACGATAATCCGATGGTGACTATGGGCGGTGGAGTGCAGGCGATCGATCGCATCAGTCGCGATACCGAGGGCCGTGTCGAAGCCGAAGGTAATGTCGGTCAGTGCAACATCATTGTCGATCGTCTTGGGCAGGGTCACCACGTTCAGCCCTTTTTGGGCGAGGCGATAGGCATTCTTTTGGGTGCCGCCGCCGCCCAGGCAGACCAGAGCATCGAGCTGGTGCCTGTGATAGTTCTCGACCATCAGATCGGTCATATCCATGGTCTTGGAGCCGACCGGCATGCGATGGGGCTTGTCCCGGCTGGTCCCTAGAATTGTGCCGCCAATGGTCAGGATACCCGAGAGTTCACCGCGATTGAGCCTGACAGTGCGGTTTTCCATCAGGCCCCGAAAACCGTCCCGGAAGCCTATGACATGCATGCCATAGGCGCCGATCGCCGCCTTGCCGACACCGCGTATGGCTGCATTCAAGCCGGGGCTGTCGCCGCCTGCGGTCAGAATTCCGATGGTCTTGGTCATGGCATCAGCAGCCCCGAAACAGGAAGGGTGAGGCCTCAGACTCTCATATGGACGATCAAAATCAAGGGGTTGCGGGAAAGGTGCTTGAAAGAACCGGTTCGAGCATGTTCGATCGGCAGCGGATGAGCTTCCGAGAACCGCTTCAAAAATGGGGCTCCCGAGCCCTCTCGGGTCAGATCGAAAGTGGCTGCTTATCCGGGTTCAGCGGCGGTTTTTCCAGAACCTTCGCCGAGCGCCGATTCCCCAGAATATCGATGGCAAGCTTGGTGCCAGGCTTGGCGGCTTCGGTTTCGACGACCACTTGAGCGAGGCTCATGCCGACATGATGGCCGAAACCGCCGACGATCACCGAGCCGACCACGGCCTTGCCCCGATAAACCGACTCGCCGCCGAGAACGTCGGCGTCATCGGCATCGACCTCGACCAGCACCCGCCTGCGTTTCACTCCCTCGTTAGCAAGGTCGACCAGAGCCTTCCTGCCGACGAACTCCTGCTTCGTCATATCCACCAGGCTTTCGACGCCGGCTTCTGCGGGTGTGAGGTCGGCGATGGTGTCCCCGAAAAACCGGTCATAGCCGGCTTCCAGGCCAAGGGTGCTGAGGGCGAGTGCGCCGACATCGAGCAAGCCCAGATCCTGGCCGGCGACGAATAGAGCCTCGTACACCGTGGCCTGATATTCCATCGGAAGATGGATCTCGTAGGCGAGATCGCCGGTCAGCGAGAGGCGCATCACGAGGGCGGGCGCGCCGGCGACTTCGATCTCGGCCGTATGCTTGTGGGGCAGAGCTTTTTCGGACACGTCCTCATGGGTCACCCGCGCCAGCAGGATGCGCGCCTTCGGGCCGGCGATGGTCAGGACAGCGTAGCGCACCGAGACCGGCGCATAGATGATACCCGCATCCGGCAGATGCTGCTCGAAGCAGCGCTCGTGAAAACGCTCGGTGGCGGCGGGACCGATGAGGTAGAAGCTGTCGTCGCTGATCCGGGCAAGGACGAACAAGCCGCTGATGCGGCCCTGCCGGTTCAGCATCAGAACGTCGCTAATCTCACCGACGGCGCCCGGCAGCTTCGATGCCAAGACCTGATCGAGCGAGGCTTCGGCTTCCGGTCCCTCGATCACATGCTTGGCGAAGGTCATGGTCAAATCGGCGATACCCACGGCCTGGCGAAGGCCCCGGCACTCACGGCCAACCGCGCCGAACCAGGGACCGCGTCTGAAGGTGGCAACGGGCTGGCGTTCGCCACGGCTCTTGGCGAACCAGCAAGGCCGCTCCCAGCCGAACACCGCATCGAACTGAGCTCCCTTGGCGGCAAGCTGGTCGTGGATGGCGGTGCGCTTCAACGGCCGGCCCGCCGTCAGGCGCCGATGGGGAAAATTGATCGCGAATTGGCGGCGATAGGCTTCTCTTGCCGTGGCAATGGCATAGCTTTGCCTGGCGAACCGACCGAACCTGGTGACATCCACGGCAAACAGATCGATCGGCGGCTCCCCTTCGATGATCCATTCCGCCAGCGCCTTGCCGGCGCCGCCGGCCAGCGAAAGGCCGTCCATGAAGCCGCAGGCGACGAAGCAGTTGCGAAAGCCGGGAACGGGTCCGAGCAGCGGTCGGCCATCGGGCGTCACCGTCAGCGGGCCATTGATCGGCGACTTCATGGCGACACCCTGTATGCAGGGCATGCGCTTGGCGGCAAGGGCAAGAAAAGGTTTGAGGCGGTCCGGCGCCTCGGGCAGCAGGTCACCGCCGAAGTCGTCGGGAATGCCGTCCAGAGCCCAGCAATGGGCTTCCTCACCATAGGCTTCGATCAAGAGGCCATCACGCTCGCAACGGAGCTGGAAGGAGGCGTCCGGCTCGTAGAAGGAAGGCAGATGCCCCTCAATCTTTCGGAGTTCCTCGATGTTGTCGGTCATCACATATTGATGCTCGATCGCGACCACGGGAAGGTCGAGCCCGATCATCGCCATGATCTCGTTGGCCCAAAGCCCCGCCGCGTTGACCACGACATCGGCCATGACCTCGCCGTGATCGGTGATGATCAACCACGAGCCGTCCGGCTCCTCGGACATGGCGATCACCGCGGTCCGCTGATTGATCTCCGCTCCCTTGTCTTCGGCGGCCCGAGCAAGCGCATGGGTCAGATCATAGGGGTCGACATAGCCGGCAAGAGGATCATACAGGCCGCCCACGATGCCAGCCGGATCGATCAGCGGGTGATGATCGGCAAGCTCGCGCCGGCTCATGATCACATGGGGCATGCTGAGCGGCCGGCCTCGCGCCGCCTGCAGCTTGAGCGCCGACAAGCGCTCCTCGGATGAGGCCAGGATCATGCCGCCAGTGCGGTGGGACTTGAAAACGATATCCGGATCGGCAGCGAGACGCTCGTAGAGCTGCACGCTTTCGTCGCGAAGCTTGATGAGGTTGGGCAGCGGGTCGAATCGGGACACATGGCCGGCGGCCAGCCAGGTCGAGCCAGCGGTAAGCTCGGTCTTTTCCAGCAGCATCACGTTCTGCCAGCCAAGCGTGGTCAGATGATAAAGAATGCTGCAGCCGACGATCCCGCCGCCGATCACCACGACCTGCGCGTGATCTTTCATCGGTCAATCACGGCAATGGCGCCCCTGAGGCGAGAATACGGCCTCAGGCCCGAGCAAATCGGCGTTCGGAATGGGTCAGGCCTCCCGGAGAAGACGACCAAGAAAAAACCCCGGCCCATGTCTGGTGACCGGGGTTTATTCCAGGTTCTGTCTACTTACGCTTGCTGAACTCGGTCTCGCCGCCGGCAGCAAGAACCTTGGCCTGCTCGATCCAGTTTTCCCGTGCAATTCTGCCCTTGAAGCGCAGATGACGGTCGACCCAGGCGACATTGTCGGCGGTAAACTCGGCGATCTGCGAGAAATGGAAGATGCCGAGCCCATTCAGGGTCTTCTCGAGTTTCGGGCCGACGCCGCTGATCTTCTTCAAATCATCCGCCTGCCCGCCGCGCGCCGCCGTCAAAGCCGCCGGCTTCTCGCCTTCGTTGTCATCATCGGAGGAAGCGCCTTTGCCACCGCGGCTGAAGCTCTGACCGCCAACCTCGGCGAGATGGGAGGGTGCCGCCGCTCGCTGGGTATAGCTTGTGTCCGAACCGCCGGACTGGCCGCCGCCATTTCCACCAGTGGCTGCCGTGCTGCTGCCGGTGCTGCTCACCAGCCCTAAAGCACCGCCGGATGATGCAGCGCCAGCACCACCGCTTCGCTTGAGATCGGCGAGTTCGGCTTTCAGCCGGTCGACTTCGCTCTTGCAGGTGGCGTTAGCAGCTTTCGCGTCCTTGAGACTGGCTTCGAGAGACGCAGCCCGCTCGCTTGCCGCCGCCAGCTCCTTGCCGAGGCGGCCGGCATCCCCGCCCGACTGTTTCGCCTTGGCCAACTCCTTGCCAAGCTCGTCGATCCTGGCCTGCTGCTCACGTTTAGCCTGCTGGATGCCGCTATCCTGCGCCCCGGACAGACGCTTGACCTCGGCGTCCAGTTTGGCCTTGGCATCATTGGCCTGGGTCACCTCGCCCGCAAAACGGTCACGCTCGCTTTCCACCTCGCCAAGCTTGGTTCGCCAGCGGCCGTCCAGGTTCTGCAGCTCCGTCTGAAACCTGGATCCGCGCAGCAGCCAGCCGATCACGAAACAGAGTACGCCCGCCAATATCATCCATACCAGGATTTGAAAGATCAGATAGCCCAAGGTGCCTCTCCTTTACCTTGATGACCAACCAGCTCGATGGTGATGGCTCTATGCTGACCATTGCCGGCGGATCTTTGATTAATTCCATGTGCCGGTCTTCCTTCCCGGCAGCATTTGTCAGTCAGTCGAGCGCGGGCTCAAAGACCCGGATCACGCTCTCTACGGCTACGGCTTGGCCGTTTCATCGTTAACAACCCGGATACCCCAAACATCCGAAACGACCTGGAGCGCTTTCTCGGCCGCTTCGGCATCGGGCGCTGTCCCGGACAAGACAGCATCCCGGCCGTCCATCTCGACCGACGCCCAATCAAGCCCAGCACCTGAGAGTTCCTTGTTACTGCGCTCGGCAAGATCGTCTTCCATCCACCCGCCCGCCAAGATGACGGCAAGTATAGCGAGGATCGCGAAGCCAATCGCACCTATTCCAATAATTGATGTTGCTTTCATCGACCGTTCCCAACGTTCCCTAAATTTTCGCTATTATAACGGGTTATACCGGATAAAGCGACAGTACGGGCCAGCGAAGCCTCCCCGCAGGCTCCGGCCCGTCTAGAACAGCCGCCCCTGCCTCGAGATCGTCAGTGTGTGATCACCGGCGGCAGGCTCTTTGCCTGGCTGACCCATTCGGTCACCTGTTTTTCCGACGGCGTAGCCCTGGTCAGCTTCTTCTCGGCATTCACCTCTTGCATCTTCGCGGTCAAGTTGTCGGCGCGGCGATTGCGCAATTCCTTGACCGTGTCGACGCCTGCTGCCTCCAGAAGCTCCGAAAACTGCTTGCCTATACCGCTGATGCGCATCAGGTCGGCCAGATTGGCCCATTTCAGAAGCTGGCCGTCATCAAGCCCGGTGGCCCCGGCCACCTCGCGCCGCCCCTTGGCGCTGGCGCAGCGATCCAGCAGCTTCTTGGTATTGGTGATGCCGGCATCCGAGAGCTTCTTGCCGTAAACCGGGCCGATCCCTTCGATCTCTTCAATCGGATAGTTCATCGATCTTTCCCTAGAACAGATGGTTGAAAGCGCTACCAACCTATTTCAGGACGGAAGCGCTTTCAACCGGTGCGTGTCAACGCCGTACCAAGCTTCCCAACCTACTTCTTCAGCAGGTCGCGAATCTCGGTAAGGAGGGCGACATCGGCGGGCGGGGCCTCGGGAGCGGCGGGCTCCTCTTCCTTGGCGCGGTTCATCTTGTTGACGGCCTTCACCAGCATGAACACCGCAAAGCCGACGACCACCAGCTTGATCAAGGCATTGATGAACGCGCCGACACCGATTACCGGAGCTCCTGCTTCCTTTGCGGCATCGAGAGTCGCGTAATTTTCGCCGGTCAAGCTGAAGAAAATCGTGCTGAAGTCGACACCACCGAGTATCCAGCCGATCGGCGGCATGATCACATCTTCAACCAGCGATCCCACCATCGCGCCGAACGCTGCGCCCATGATGATACCCACGGCCATGTCCATCGCATTGCCGCGCAGAATAAACTCTTTGAACTCATTGAGCATTGGTTGTCCCCCTTAGCCTCAGATTCAGCAATCCGCTGACCTCTCAATTTTAAGTAAACGGCGCCATACTGCCGCGCCAAGCCATTTTACACAAGGGCAAAGGACAAAGAGACCGAGGGCATAAGAAGTTGATAGAGTTCAAGAAAATCGGAAACGCAGTTTTTCCGGCGATCGACGATACCTTGATGTGCCGAAGCTCGGGACTCAACCGCTTTCGCTGCCGTCAGCATCCTCCGGAAACAGGAATTCACGGCCGACTTTCACCCGCTGTTCTCCGCCATAGGCGATGACATCAGCGGTCGCATAGGTTTCGCCCCAGAGTTCCGGCAGATAGGAGCCCGTACCGATCATGTCGATCGGCGCCCGCACACTCGCCATCAGCTTGCATTTTTGCGGGCTGAAGCCGGAGCTCGCAATGATCTTGACCTTGTCGAAGCCCGCATCGTCGAGCTTTTCACGAACATGGAAAATCGCGGCCGCCGTAACGCCCGTGCCGGTGAGCCAGCGAAGCTCTGTTTCGGTTCGATAGGTCCTGATCGCGTGGGCGGCATGGCGGTCAAGGGCATCATAGGAGGTCGCCGTATCCAGCCCTTCGACGAACCGTCCGCCATGGGTGTCGATACGCACGCCGAGGCGTCCCCTGGCGGCAAGCTCGGGAAAGCGGCGGCAGACCGCAAGGCTGTCGGTGATCTCCTGGCCGAAATAGTCGACCAGCACGAACAGGGGATCGTCGGGGTAGACATCGTGGAACATCTCGGCGGCACGCAAGGTCGATCCGGCATAGCCGATCAAGGCATGGGGCATGGTGCCCAGACCTTTCTCAAGGCCGAAATAATGGGCCGTGGCATCGGTGGCATTACCGACGAAACCGATCGCCCCGTCCTCGCTCTTGGCCTTGGTCGAGCCGACGCTAGCGGCATAAGCCATCATTTCCGCCATATCGGCGCCGGCGCAATGACGGGCATCCATTGCAATGAAACCGACATAGGGCAGATCGGTGCACATCAGATAAGCGTTGAAGGCGGCAACGCAGGGAGGTCCAAGCCGCTGCAGAAAAACAGTTTCCAAATCCACCAGATGCGCAAACGGCCCGCTGATATACATCAGCGGCTCACCGGCGCCGACCCAGTCGCCCTCGGCGTGGCAAAGCTCGATGTCGAAACTGACCCCGCGGGCCTCGGCCATCGCCTTCAGCCAGTCGATCGCAAGACGCGGCGTAAAGATCACCGGACGCCGCATGAACACCGCATAGGTGACCGGAGCGTCGCCGAATCTGCCGACGATCTCGCGGGTTTTCAGGAAATATTTGTCGGTGAAGCGGGGAAGATCGGTTTCGCTAGGCCCCATCACAGGCTCTCCGATTGCCGTGCATCACCAACCGGCTTAGGCGGTTAGCCCAGGCAAGGCAAGACGGCGTGCCGATCCATCATACGCGGGTACCGCCGGTTAATGACAATCCCGAAGAGATCGGTTTTCCCACACCGCCACCTGGCGTTGACACCCGCGAAAGCGTTCCTCTAAACAGCATCGGTGTAACGCCGAACGCTGGCGAGCAACACCGAACCACACGGCAAGATCGCGATCAACACCACCGAGCGCCCTCGACGCTCCCTCATCAAGGTTCATGGGTAACATCATGTGTGGAATTGCCGGAATTGCCTCGACAACGCCGATCACGGACCGCCATCTCCTGACCAGAATGCGCGACACGATGGTCCATCGAGGGCCGGATGATCAGGGCGAATATTGGGCCTTCGGCGATCGTGTCGGCCTGGCTCAGCGGCGCCTCTCGATCATCGATCTTTCCGAACGCGGCCACCAGCCCATGTCGCGGGGGCCGCTTACGATCACCTATAACGGCGAGATCTACAATTTCCTGGAACTGAAGAGCGAGCTCCAGGAAAAAGGCCATGTCTTCACCTCCGACAGCGACACCGAGGTGATCCTCGCGGCCTACAAGCAATGGGGCCTTGATGCGGTCGAGAAGCTGGACGGCATGTTCGCCTTTTGCCTGCTCGACGAAGCCGCCAAGCGTCTGTTCCTGGCAAGGGACCGGGCCGGCGAGAAGCCGCTTTTCTATCGCTATGATCACCCCGACTTCCTGTTCGCCTCCGAACTCAAGGGGCTGATGGCCCATCCCTCGATCGCCCGGGTGCTGAACCCGGATGCGCTGATCGACTACCTGACCTACGGCTATGTGCCCGCCGAGAAATGCATGCTCCAGGGCATCGCGAAATTGCCCCCCGGCCATGCCATGACTCTGGATATGGAGACCGGCGCGCTGAAAAGCTGGCCCTATTGGACGCTCTCGACCAGATGCGCCGACCCGATCTTCGATGAGGACAATCTCCTGGAGCGGATGGAAGACCTGCTCTCCACGTCGATCGCGCGCCGCCTCATCGCCGACGTTCCGGTAGGTGTGCTGTTGAGCGGCGGGCTCGATTCCAGCGTCGTCACCGCTCTTGCCGCCCGGCATGTTTCCTCACCGCTCAAGACCTTCACCGTCTCCTTTCCAGGAGCAGGCGCCTATGACGAAGCGGCCCACGCCAAACGGATCGCCGCGCATTTCGGCACCGAGCACACCGAGATCGAAGCCCATCAGCAGGATGTCGACCTGCTCGGACAACTGGCGCTGCAGTATGACGAACCGCTCGGCGACCCGTCGATGGTGCCCACCTACATGATCTGCAAGGAGATCCGCCGCCATGCCACCGTGGCACTCGGCGGCGATGGCGGCGATGAGCTGTTCGCCGGCTATTTCCATTATAGCTGGCTGGCCTCCCAGGCGCGCATCAGGCGGCTCGTCCCGGGCTTTGCAAGGCAAGCCCTGTCCACGCTTGCCGGCCGCGTCATGCCGCTCGGCTTTCCCAGCCGAAACCAGCTCCTCGGCATGTCGGGCGGTCTTTCGAACTGCATGGCGCATGTACGCGTCTATTTCGATGCCTGGTCCAGGCGCGCCCTCCTGAGCCCCAAGATGCGGGAAGCCCTGGATCAGCGCTCGGCGCCGGAGCTGGAAAGGCAGCATCATGCCGACCGGCTGAATACCAGCCCGCTGTCGGCCGCGACCGCAACGGACTTTTCCTTCTACCTCCCCGATGACGTCCTGACCAAGGTCGACCGCGCCAGCATGCTCGCCTCGCTCGAAGTCCGGGCACCGCTCCTGGACCCGAAGCTGATCGACTTCGCCTTCACCCATGTCCCCGACCATCTCCGCGCGACCGCGAGCGGACGGAAAATCCTGATGAAGCGCCTGGCCTCCCGGCTCCTCCCTGACGATTTCGATGTCGACCGCAAACAGGGCTTTTCCATCCCGTCAAGCTGGTTCTCCGAAACCTGGGGCGCTTATATGAAGGACGTCCTCGACGCCGCTTCGCCGAAACTCTTCAATCAACCCTTCATTCGCGACCTGCAACGCGGCCAGGAAAAAGGTCGGCGCAATTCCGAGCGCCTCTTCGCTCTCGTCATCTTCGAACTTTGGCGCGACAAATACGCCATCGACCTCCCCTTCTAGGCGGCCTGATCACCTCATCCTTGGCCCCATGCTGTCGATCCGTCGATGAAGGTGGAATTCAAATGACGCAGACATTCCACTAGCGCTTGCAGGATTCCCTGAGTTTCGCTAAGGCCAACCGCATGATCTGCAACTATCGCGAGAAAGCTTTCCGCATTCTTGCGTGACGGCAATCAAACCCCACCTGTCCTGACGAAACCGCAGTTGGACTGATCGATCACCCTACCGGAACCTCAGGAACCCACCTCGCCATGACTGCTCAAATCATCGCCGTGCAGCTTTTCGATCTGATCGTTTTCGGCGGCACCGGCGATCTCGCCCAGCGGAAGCTGATGCCGGCGCTCTATCATCGGGATTGCGATCAGCAGATGCCCGCTGAAAGCCGCATCATCGGCATCTCGAGGCGGGACTACAGCAAGGAAAGCTATGCGGCCCTGATCGAGCAGGCGATCCGTGAACATGTGGATCCCACTCAGATCGACGAGCACCATCTGGCCCGCTTTCTCGGCCGTCTCGAGCATGTCACCCTGGATGCCACTGGCAAGGGCGGCTGGGAGGACCTGAGACAGCTGCTGACCGGCCGGGACGACCGGGTCCGGGTCTTTTATCTGGCAACCGCCCCTCGCCTGTTCGGCGATATCTGCCGGCGCATCGGCGATCTCGGGCTGAACACACCCGAAACCCGCGTCGTCCTGGAAAAGCCGATCGGCCAGGATCTCGCCTCGGCCCGCGCGATCAATGATTCCGTCGGCGAAGTCTTCGACGAGCATCAGGTCTTCCGCATCGATCACTATCTCGGCAAGGAGACGGTGCAGAACCTGATGGCGCTGCGCTTTGCCAATTCCATGTTCGAGCCTCTTTGGAACTCGTCCGCGGTCGATCATGTCCAGATTACCGTCGCCGAGAGCATCGGGGTCGAGGGCCGGGGCGGCTATTATGACAAGTCGGGCGCGCTTCGCGACATGGTGCAAAACCATATCCTGCAGCTCCTTTGCCTGGTCGCCATGGAAGCGCCCACCTGCTTCACCGCCGATGCGGTGCGCGACGAGAAGCTGAAGGTGCTGCGCGCCCTCCAGCCGATCGACGGCGCCGGCGTTGCGCAAAAGACCGTCCGCGGACAATATCGGGCGGGATCGGCGGATGGACAGCCGGTACCCGCCTATCGGGACGAGATCGATTCCGCCGACGGCAGCCTCACCGAGACCTTCGTCAGCCTGAAAGCCGAGGTCGAGAACTGGCGCTGGGCAGGCGTTCCCTTCTATCTCCGCACCGGCAAGCGCCTGCCGACGCGCACCTCCGAAATCGTCATCCAGTTCAAGAAAATCCCCCACTCCATCTTCAACATCCCGGCGGAGAACGTCACCGCCAACCGCCTGGTGGTGCGCCTGCAGCCGGACGAGGGCATGGAACTCTCCCTGATGGCCAAGGATCCGGGTCCCGGCGGCATGCGCCTTCGCGATGCAGCCCTCAACCTCTCTTTCGCCGAAACCTTCAAGGTCCGTTATCCCGACGCCTATGAGCGTCTCCTGATGGACGTGGTGCGCGGCAACCCCACTTTGTTCATGCGCCGCGACGAGATCGAAGCCGCCTGGCGTTGGGTCGAGCCGATCCTGCAAGGCTGGGAGCAGCAGCGCGAGCCGCCGAAAACCTACACCGCCGGCACCTGGGGGCCCACAGCGGCCATCGCCCTCATCGAACGCGACGGCCGCACCTGGTACGAATGAAACGACCCGGTGCGGCCCACACCTGGGTCGGTTGGACGGTGAAGCCGGACATGCCGCCTCTTTGTTGATCGGCGTTTTTACATGCCCCCACCAACCTTGGGCGCAAACCGCCGATTCTGGCGATGGAGGTGGCGACCAAATGAAGTGGACATTCCACAGGAGCGACCATGCATCCACGTCTGATCGAGGTGACCGAGCGCATTGCCGAACGCAGCGCCGCGACACGAACCGCCTATCTCGAACGCGTACGCCAGGCCGCTGCCAAAGGTCCTCTTCGCGGCGCGCTTTCCTGTAGCAATCTCGCCCATGGCTTCGCCGCCTGCGATGCCCAGGACAAGGAAGCGCTGAAGGGGGCGGAGCGGGCCAATATCGCGATCGTCTCCGCCTATAACGACATGCTCTCCGCGCACCAGCCCTTCGAAACCTACCCGGCCCTGATCAAGGAAGCCTGCCGTGAGGCGGGCGCGGTAGCGCAGTTCGCCGGCGGCGTGCCCGCCATGTGCGATGGCGTCACCCAGGGACAGCCGGGCATGGAACTCTCGCTGTTCTCGCGGGACGTGATCGCCATGGCGAGCGCCGTCGCCCTCTCCCATGACATGTTCGACGGCGCGCTGTTCCTCGGCGTTTGCGACAAAATCGTGCCGGGCCTGGTGATGGCGGCGGCCAGCTTCGGCCACCTCCCCGCCATTCTGATCCCGGCCGGCCCCATGCCGTCGGGGCTCTCGAATGCCGAAAAAGCCAAGACGCGCCAGCTCTACGCCGAAGGCAAGGTGGACCGCGCCTCCCTCCTGGAAGCGGAAAGTCAATCCTATCACAGCGCCGGCACCTGTACCTTCTACGGCACCGCGAATTCCAACCAGATGCTGGTGGAAATCATGGGCCTGCATCTGCCGGGAAGCGCCTTCGTCAACCCCGGCAGCCCGTTGCGGACCGCCCTGACCAAAGCAGCGGCGAAACGGGTGACCGAGATCACAGCACTCGGCAATGACTACACGCCCGCCGGCGAGATCCTGTCGGAAAAGGCGTTCGTCAATGGGATGGTCGGCCTGCACGCTACCGGCGGCTCCACCAACCACACCATCCACCTCATCGCCATGGCCAGGGCAGCTGGCATTCAGCTCACCTGGGACGATTTTTCCGACCTTTCCGACATCGTGCCCCTGCTCTGCCGGGTCTATCCCAATGGTCTCGCCGACGTGAACCATTTTCACGCGGCGGGCGGTCTTGCCCATGTGATCGGCGAACTTCTGAACGCCGGGCTTGTGCACGACGATGTGCCGACCGTCGCCGGGCAAGGGGGTCTTGCAGACTATACGAAAGTACCGATGCTCAGGGATGACGAGGTCATCTGGGATGACGCCTCCAGAGAAAACCTCGACAAGTCGATCCTGGCGTCGATCGACACCCCGTTCAGCGCCGATGGCGGTCTGAAGCTGCTGACCGGCAATCTCGGGCGCGCGATGATCAAGGTCTCCGCGGTCAAACCGGAAGCCCGCGTGATCGAAGCCCCTGCCCTGCTGTTCGAAGACCAATCGGAACTGCAAACCGCCTTCAGCGAGGGCAAGCTGGAGCGGGATTTCGTCGCCGTGGTTCGCTTCCAGGGCCCAAAGGCGAACGGCATGCCTGAGCTGCACAAGCTCACCCCGCAGCTTGGCGTTCTACAGGACAAGGGCTTCAAGGTGGCACTCGTCACCGACGGCCGCATGTCCGGCGCGTCCGGCAAGGTCCCTGCCGCCATCCACGTCACGCCAGAAGCCCTGGACAACGGCGCGCTCGCCAAGATCCGAAACGGCGATCCGATACGATTGGATGCGCAGAAAGGAGAGTTGAACGTGCTGCTGGCGCCCGACATTTGGAATGCCCGCGAGCCGGCAAGCGCGGACCTCGCCAAGTATCAGCAGGGTCTCGGCCGCGAGCTGTTCGCCAATTTCCGCTCAACCGTGACCAGTGCCGAAGAGGGTGCGTCTTCCGTTTCTTTCGACAACGCCGCGTGAGGCCCCGATGAACAGCCAGCTTGCTCCCCTCCTGCGCCTCGCCCCAGTCGTGCCGGTACTGATCGTCGAGCAGATCGAGACTGCCCTGCCCCTGGCCCGTGCCCTAATCAAAGGCGGCCTGCCGCTTTTGGAAATCACCCTTCGCACCGAGGCCGCTCTGGAAGCGATCGAGATCATCGCCGCCGAGGTCGAGGGCGCCGTGGTCGGCGCCGGCACGGTTCTCAATAGCGGCCAGCTCGACGCCGTCGCCCAGCGCGGCGCCAAATTCGCGGTCAGTCCCGGCGTCACCGATGATCTCCTCGCCGCCGCCAAGGACAATCCGATACCGCTTCTGCCAGGCACCGCCACCGCCAGCGACGTCATGCGCCTCCTCGACCACGGCTATGATTTCATGAAATTCTTCCCGGCCGAGCCCGCAGGCGGCACAGAGCTATCTTAAAGCCCTGAGCAGCCCCCTGCCGTCCGCCACTTTTTGCCCGACCGGCGGCATAGGCCTGAAAAACGCCCGCGACTATCTGGCCCTTGCCAACGTCATCTGCGTCGGCGGCTCCTGGGTTGCGCCGGCCGACGCCATCACTGCCGGCGACTGGACCGCGCATCGAAATGCTGGCACGCGAGGCGGCTCTCTTCCGGCCTTCATCGGCATGAACCCTGTATCCCACTCCCCCGCCCAATCACCCGCAGTGTTTCCACCATATCGGGTGGTTGGGCGGGGGAGTTGGGCGAAGTTCTGGGTGGCTTGAAGTAATCTCGCCAAACTCATTGCGAAAAGAAGGGCCGGTCTTTACCAAACCTTAACCAAAGCCTGCCAACACATGCCAATCGTCGAATAGGGAACGTGATGTCCGACCTCACCGCAGCCCCCGCTTGGAAAGCACTCGCTCGGCATGCCGAGGACATGAAGGCGGTGCATCTGCGCGACCTCTTTGAAGAGGACACGGACCGGTTCCGAAACTATTCGCTTGCGGATGACGGCCTGCTCCTCGATTTCTCGAAGAATCGGATCACCGACACCACCTTCCGCCTTCTCCTGGATCTCGCGCGTTCGGTCGATCTGGAGACCTGGCGGGATCGGATGTTCTCCGGCGAGCCTATCAACGTCACCGAAAACCGGGCGGTACTCCATATTGCGCTGCGCAATCGAGCCGACCGGCCGATTATGGCGAACGGCGAGGATGTCATGCCCGGCATCAACGCCGTTCTTGAACGTATCGGCGATTTTTCCGACAAGGTACGCGCCGGCGATTGGCGCGGCCATCGGGGCGACACGATCACCGACATCGTCAATATCGGCATCGGCGGTTCTGATCTCGGTCCCCTGATGGTGTGCGAAGCGCTCAAACCCTATGCCAGACCCGATCTTCGTGCCCATTTCGTATCGAACGTCGACGGTGCCCATCTAAGCCAGACGCTTGCCGGACTGGACCCGGCACGAACCCTGTTCGTCATCGCCTCCAAGACCTTCACCACCCAGGAAACCATGACCAATGCGGCGTCAGCCAGGTCCTGGCTGGTGGAGCATCTCGGCAGCGACGAGGCCGTCGCCAGGCATTTTGTCGCCGTTTCAACCAATGCCGAGGCAGTCACGGCCTTCGGAATCGACACCGCGAACATGTTCGAGTTCTGGGACTGGGTCGGCGGGCGTTACAGTCTTTGGTCGGCAATCGGCCTGCCGATCGCGCTCAGCATCGGCATGGACCGCTTCTCCGACCTCCTTGTCGGCGCCCATCAGATGGATGAACATTTTCGAACAGCGCCGCTCGAGCGCAACATGCCGGTGATCATGGCCCTTCTCGGCGTCTGGTATCGCAATTTTCTGGGTGCTTCGAGCCACGCGGTTCTGCCCTATGACCAGCATCTCCACCGCCTCCCCGCCTATCTCCAGCAAGGGGACATGGAGAGCAACGGCAAGACCATCCGCCGGGACGGCGAACGGGTCGACTATGCTACCGGCCCGATCATCTGGGGCGAGCCCGGGACCAATGGCCAGCATGCTTTCTACCAGCTCATCCATCAGGGCACCGAATTGATCCCCGCCGACTTTCTCGCAGCCGCTCAAAGCCAGACACCGCTCGGCGATCACCAGGACAAACTCCTTGCGAATTTTCTGGCCCAGACCGAAGCGCTGGCCTTCGGCAAGACGGCGGACGAAGCGCGAAATGAGCTGGAAGCCCAAGGCCTGTCAGGCGATGATCTTGAGGCCCTGCTCCCCCACAAACTCTTCGAAGGCAACAAGCCCACCAATTCCATCCTCTACCCGAAACTGACCCCGCACATGCTGGGCCGCCTGATCGCTCTCTACGAGCACAAGATCTTCACCCAGGGCATCATCTGGAACATCAACAGCTTCGACCAATGGGGCGTGGAACTCGGCAAGCAGCTCGCCAAGGTCGTTCTTCCCGAACTTGGCACCGAGAGCCCAGTCACGAGTCATGACAGCTCGACCAATGGCCTCATCAACACCATCAAGACGTTCAGACGACACCCGTAGTCAGTGGCCTCTGGACTGCGAGAGTATATTTTCCTATTATATGACAAATTGACCGTCCACCAGACAAAAAACATTTCCTGCTGCCGAAGCGCTAAAAACCAAACGAACCCGAAAGCCGCGGTCTGCTTCGCCTTTTGCCCGATCAACCGATCCGGTCCGGGTTGGCGCGATGGCCTCGGCTGGACTAGGCTCAATTCGTCAACGGGCCTTCAGGGAGAAACAGGAATGCCGATCGTCGCAAGCGAGAAACTTCATCAGCTAACCCGTGCCATCTGCCGCAGCACCGGCAGCAGCGAGCGCGAAGCAGCGCTGGTCGCGGATCACCTGGTGGGGGCCAATCTCGCCGGCCACGACAGCCATGGCGTCGGCATGCTGCCTCTCTACGTCCGCTGCTGGACCGAGAATAACCTGCAGATCAACCAGCATGCCAAGGTGGTTCGGGACCAGGGTCCTATTCTCGTGATCGACGGCCAGCGCGGTTTCGGCCAGGTCATCGCTCATGAGGCGATGGAGCTCGGCATGGCCAAGGCGAAGCAGGAGGGTGCGGCCATCGTGGCGCTGCGCAACAGCTTCCATA
This sequence comes from Geminicoccaceae bacterium, assembly GCA_965204405.1. Lineage (GTDB taxonomy): Bacteria > Pseudomonadota > Alphaproteobacteria > Geminicoccales > Geminicoccaceae > JANQPX01. Next base: position 158,852 of record CBDBEN010000002.1, on the reverse strand, counting down.
TCGGCCGGATCGGCCATTGGTCGACCCTGTGCGCCAATGCGGGCTTCGCCTCGATGCATTATGTGAACGTGGTGGACAACGACCCGATCGTCGCTCTGCATGGTGCCGCGGAACCGGTGGTGTCCACCAATCCCTACAGCGCCGCCATGCCGGGACGGGACGGCCCGCTCGTGCTCCTCGACATGGCCACCAGCAAGATCGCCATGGGCAAGGTTCGGGTCGCGAAGAACAAAGGCGTGCCGGTCCCGGAAGGCAGCCTGATCGACGGCGAAGGCCAGCCCACCCAGGACGGCGGCTGCATGTTCCCGGAGCGCCTGGGCGCCCTGCTGGCCATGGGAGAGCATAAGGGCTCCGGCCTCGCGATCATGTGCGAGCTGTTCGCAGGTGCCCTTACCGGCGCACGAACGCTGCAGCCGGATCATCCGCGAACGGGAGGTGCCATCAACAACATGCTCTCGGTGATCATCGATCCCGGTGCGATCGGCGATGAGACGGCATCCCTTGAGGAGTCCGAGGCCATGGTCAAGCATGCGAAAGCAGCCAGGCTACGCGACGGCTTCGAAGAAATCCTGATGCCGGGCGAGCCAGAAGCGAGACAGCGGGAAACAAGGCTCGCCAACGGCGTCGATGTCGACGAGACGAGCTGGCAGGAAATCCTGGAGGCGGCGGCAACCGCAGGTGTCAAACAAGACGAAATCAACAAGATTATGCAGGCCTGATCAAGCTTCCTCCCGCCCGGATCCGTTTGCCAAGCTGCCGGTCGGAGCGGTATACCGTCCATATCAGTTACCAACCCAAGTCACCCCTCGGGCGGGCCGCCCGCGCCCGCGGGCTGGAGTTTTTGGATTGATGGAACGCGTTGAAGCCGTCGTGATCGGAACCGGTGTCGTAGGTCTCGCTGTCGCACGGGAACTAGCGACGGCCGGGATCGAGGTGATTGCGCTCGAGGCTGCCGACATGATCGGCACCGGCACCAGCTCGCGCAACAGCGAAGTGATTCACGCTGGAATCTATTACCCCAAAGGCTCGGTGAAGGCGCTCACCTGCGTTGCCGGCAAGCAGATGCTCTATGACTATTGTGCCGAAAAAGGCGTGCCTCATCGCCGTTGCGGCAAGCTGATCGTGGCAACCAATGAGACCCAGAAGAACACATTGGGTGAGATCAAGGCCAAGGCGGCCGCCAATGGCGTCGATGATCTGACCTGGCTGTCCCCAAGCGAGGTTCAAGCCCTGGAGCCCGAGGTCGCCTGCACCGCCTCCTTGCTATCACCCTCGACCGGCATCATCGACAGCCACAGCCTGATGCTCGCCTTTCAGGGCGATGCCGAGGATCACGGCGCCTTCCTCGCCTTCAACGCAGCCCTCAAGCGGGGTCTGATTACCGATGACGGCATCGAACTCGAGGTCGGCGGAGCCGAGCCTATGGCACTGAAGACCAGTTTCCTCATCAATGCCGCTGGCCTGGAAGCGCCCGAGGTCGCGCGGAGGCTCGAAGGGTTGAACCAGGATCTCCTGCCGCGCACCCACTATGCCAAAGGCAACTATTATACCCTGTCAGGCGCCAGGCCCTTCAAGCATCTTGTCTACCCGGTCCCGGAAGAGGGCGGCCTCGGAATCCATGTCACCATCGACCTCGGCGGTCAGGTCAAATTCGGCCCGGATGTCGAGTGGATCGATGATCTGAACTACGATGTAGACCCCAGGCGTTCGGACAAATTCTACGATGCGATCCGAAGCTACTATCCCGGCCTGAAGGACGGTGCGATAGAACCGGGCTATGCCGGTATTCGACCGAAAATCACCGCCAAAGGCGAGCCGGCGGCGGATTTCGTGATCCAGGGGCCGAGGGACCATGGCGTGCCGGGTCTGGTCAATCTGCTCGGCATCGAAAGCCCCGGCCTGACTGCCTCGATGGCCATCGCCAAACATGTTCTGGAAGGGCTCGCCCCCGGCCGCCGTCAAGCCGCCTGACTACCGACATGGCAGATAAAAAAAAACGGGTTGCCTGTATCGGCGAATGCATGATCGAGCTTGCCCATCGAGGGCCGGCAGACCTGCAGCTCGGTTTTGGCGGCGACACCCTGAACACCGCAGTCTATCTCAGCCGTCTGGCTCACAATCAGGATATCGCCGTCGACTATGTCACCGCCCTTGGCGATGATGCCTATAGCGATGCGATGCTGGCCTTTTGGCGAGACGAGGGCCTCGGCACCGATCTGGTAACGCGATTGCCGGGCCGCCTTCCCGGTCTCTACACCATTCGCACCGATGCGTCGGGCGAGCGCAGTTTCACCTATTGGCGAGAACGCTCCGCCGCCCGAGATCTCCTGAAAGGGGGCCGGGCCAAGGCACTCCGCGAACAGCTGCGGACCTGTGACCTCATCTATCTTTCGGGAATCACGCTCTCGATCCTGGACCAGCCTCAACGCGATGAGCTGATCGAGCTTGTCGACGCGGTCCGAAATGGGGGCGGCAAGATCGCCTTCGACGGCAATTTCAGACCCGCGGGATGGGCCAGCCCGGATGAGGCCCGCCTCTGCTTCGATGCGCTTCTCTCCAGAACCGACATCGCGTTGCCGACCTTCGATGACGAGCAAAAGCTGATGGCAACGGCCGAGCCGGCAGCTGTTGCCAAACGCCTGCACAAGCTCGGCGTCGAGCAAGTCGTGGTCAAGCTTGGTGCCGAAGGCTGTCTCCTTTCCTCCGGCGACGGGGCAGAGGTCGTGACAACAATACCAATCGAGCAGGTCACCGACAGCACGGCCGCCGGCGACAGTTTCAATGCCGGCTTTCTTGCCGGCCTGCTCCATGGAAAAACGCCGAGAAGCGCAGCCCTGGACGGCCATCGGCTCGCCGCAGAAGTCCTAAGACATCGAGGCGCTATCATCCCAAGAGAAGCCATGCCTGAATTGCACCCAGGGCCGGCAGCGGCGATCTCCTAGAGGTATGACGACAGCACTCGATGTTCATATGGGGGTTTTTCTTTTGAACAGCGGATCAGACTGTCGTGCTCCTCTTCAGGCGAACCTTCCGACGCAGTCCCACCACTAGAAGGAGATTTGTTATGCTCGAAACGACACACACAGGCGCCAACTGAGAAATTCTATCATTGCGATAGTTGGGCAAGGTTGTGCTGCGGCCGATCATCGTCTTAAAGAACAAAAGCTTTTTTGGGCTTTTGTATATCTTTATAAGCAGGGACAACGCTGAAACGTTGATGGGTATTCGGAGAAAATACAAGCACCGTAGCTTGTGGCTTGCCCTTGGGTTGAGTGCAGCCTGCCTTGGATCGGCAATGAGCAGCCATGCCGCCGAGACATCCATCTCGGTAGGGCGTTTTTTCGGCCCCTGCCCGGATGCCGGGATAAATATCGAGCAAGCCCAGGGCGAAGCTTGCATTATCCAGGCCATCCTGAATGCCTTCAGTGCCGAAGACAATGGCATCAAGATCGACATGCGCCCCGCCAACTGGGACCGCTACTACGAACAGCTCGAGGAGAGCTATGCCGACGGCACGCCGCCGGACGCCCACATCATGCACCGCCATCGTCTCCCGGACTTTACCGATGCGAACATGCTCGCATCTTTGGGCGATGACCTGCCGCTGGCTGGTGTCGACATTGCGGATTGGGAGCCCGATGCGCGCAAAGCTGTCAGTGTCGATGACGCGATCTTCGGCGTCCCGTTCGATATGCACGCCAATCTCTGGCATATCAATCTCGCCATCCTGAGAGAAGCGGATCTTGTCGGCAGCGATGGCAGACCGATCCTGCCTGAAAGCCCAGGAGAGATGCTGGATCATGCCAAACGCGTCAAGGATGCAACCGGAAAGAACTACCTGGCTTCGGATTTCGTCCAGTTTCCCATCGGCGTGCGGGCCGTCCTCTCCCTGCTGTGGCAGCAAGGCCATAACATTTTCGACGGCGACCAGGTCGCCATCGACACAGCCGAGATGCGGGCAGCTATCACCACGATCACTGATCTCTTCGATGCCGGATATGCAGACCCGGATCAGGATTATGAAAGGGCCCAACAGGCCTTCCTCGATAGCGAGGTCGCCGTCCTGATCAATGGAACATGGGCCGTCGACTTCTATGATCGGGCTGCCTCCGATACCGAAGTCAATCTTACGGACTATGACGTTGCCGACTTCCCCACCTTGTTCGACCAGCCCGCAACCTGGGCCGACTCGCATCTATGGGTGGTGCCTGCCGATCTGAAATCCAGAAACCCGGGCGCTTACGATGCGACGCTGCGGCTTCTGACCTGGATCAACGAGCATAATCTGGATTGGGCAAGAACCGGCCATCTCGCCGTTCGGACATCCGTTCTGGAAGGTCAGGCCTATGCCACTTTGCCTCATCGGCTCGACTACAAGCAGACCAGCCGGATCACCCATGACATTCCGCCTTTCAAATCCTACAACGAGATCCAGGACACGCTGACCAGGAACCTGCAGGCTGTCTGGCGCGGCCAGAAATCTCTCGATGACGCCCTGGCGGATGCTGAAGTCGAAGTCGACGTGCAGGCGGCTTTTCCCTAGCGGAAGATCGCTTCAGCCCGAAAACGCCTCGGCAATCAATCCTGCGCTACGCCGATCCTGGAGAGGTTGCCATGCCTTCACCGGGCTCGGTGATTTGAACCTTCCGGCCCAGCCACCAAAGAAGAAGTAGTGCCGGCAGACCTGCCAGCGACGACATCACGAAGAACGTGATCCATCCCATGCCTTCAACCAAAAAACCACTGCTCGGCACGATCACGAACTTGCCCAGCATCTGCATGAACGACGTCAGCAATGCGTATTGCACGGCGGTATAACGCCGGTTGCACAACGAAGCGAGATAGGCGACGAACGCCGTGGTTCCCATGCCACCGGAGAGATTCTCGATGAGAATGGTGACATGGAAAAGACCGTAATGTGCGCCGATATAGGCCTGCAGGGCAAACATCAGATTCGAGGCCATCATCAGGACGCCACTAATCCACAGGCTGGTAAGAATGCCGATCCGATAGATCATGACACCAGCGAGGTAAGACCCGGCAAAGGTCACGAAGAAGCCGAAAGATCCTGACACCCACGCGATCTGACTCTTGGTGAAACCTGTTTCCAGATAGAATGGATTGGCCATTAGCGTCAGCAGGACGTCGCTGGCCTTGAACAGCGAAATGAACGCCAGAATCACGAGGGCGACCGTCATACCGTTTCGCTGGAAGAAGTCCCGGAAGGGTTCGATGGCACCATCGCGAAAGGTTGTGGACTTACCGAAAACAGCAAACAATGCCGCCAGAACAACGGCCACGGCAGCCCCGCCGATCATGCCAGCGCGCAAGCCATAATTGTCACCGATGACCAGCCCGATGAAGCCTGCAAGACCCAGGGCAACGATCATCGGTATATGGGATTGGCGGGCAATGGCTTGAGAGCCACTCCGATCGGCTACCGCTTCATGGCCGGTCGGCAGCTCAGGTTCGGGCGTCAGCAGTACAGTTACGACGCCGATCAGAATCAAGAGAGCCATGGCTGTATAAGCCGTCGACCATCCGCTGACATCGGCGATATACAGAGCAGCCGCGCCGGCGACCCACATGCCGATCCTGTAGCCGGTTACCACGTTGGCAGCACCAGCCCCAAGCTGATCCTCCCGCAGCAGTTCAATGCGGTAAGCGTCGATGACGATGTCCTGGCTGGCGGAGAAGAATGCGACCAAGAACGCCATCAACGCCGTCATGAAGAGGTCGGTTTGGGGGTCCGTCTGACCAAGCCCGAAAATGGCGAGCATGAGGCAGATCTGAGTGGGCAGCAACCATCCCCGCCGCCTGCCGAAGATCGTCGTGAACGGCGGCAATGGCAGCCTGTCCATGAATGGCGCCCAGATAAACTTGAACGTGTAAGGCGCCAGCACGAAGCTGAAGAGTCCTATCGTGCTCTTGTCGACCTCGACATCCGCCAACCATGCGGACAGGGTCTTGAGGATCAGGAGGATCGGCAGGCCGCTGGAAAATCCCAGGAACAGGACCGCAATGACCCGCCGGTCGAGATAGACCTCGAAAGCCTTCAGTCGCCTGGCAGCACTTTCGAAAGACAGATCTATCGCGAAGGCCCTCCTGCCGTCATCATCTGCGCTCTACGCTCACTGATCCCGGTCCACTTGATTCCAGGACTCGGGAGATCCCATCGGCGAGAGCTGAGCCGAGGCAGCATTTCATCTCCGAAGGCGCGGTGGCCTTTTAGAAGAACCTCTCGGGCACTGAGATGATGTCGCCTGGAAGAACCTGTGTCGTCGGGCCAGCCGTCAGCTTCTTGCCGCTCGAGCCTCCCCGCTGCACCGAAATGCTGCCCTGGCTGGCGCGATAGGTATAGCCACCTGCCAAGGCCACGGCATTGATGACGGTCATGCCGTTGACATAAGGATAGCTGCCGGGCTGGTTGACCTCACCGAGAATGTAGAACGGCCGGTAGTTCAGAACTTCCAGGCCGACCTGCGGGTTAACCAGATAGCCACCGTCCTTGAAGGCCGCCTCGATATCGTTCTCCAACTCACGGGCAACCTTGCCCCCGCCTTTGATCTCGCCAACCAGTGGAAGCGCGAAATATCCTTCGCCGTCCAGTTCGAACTCGCCTGAAAGATCTTCATGGCGGAACACGGTGACCCGGACCTGATCGCCCGGCCCAAGCCTGTAGCCGGCGACCGTATCCGCTTCCGTGACCTGACCGGGCACGACTTGCTGATTGACCGTAGCACTGGGAGGCGGCGGAGCACTTGACGAACCGCAAGCTGCCAGCCCACCAAACGATAGAAGCAACATTCCTAGAAGACGGAACCTGATCATGATGGCCGCTTTCCCATCTGCTACGTGATCTCCCAACATCGACTTTGTCAAATCGCTAGGCCCGCTGACACTCAAGCTCCTGGATCTGCATCTGAATGCCGACCAACGAACATATCTGTGGTTTCAATAAGCGCTCAAAGGCGAAGCGTCAAACCAATCGAGATCTCATTGGCTTCGAAATCTTCACCATCCTGATTCGACTCCCGCTCGGAGTAGTCATAGCCAGCATTGAGCGACGCGTTGCGGTTCAGCCAGTAAGTGGCCTGAGCACCAAATCTGTACGTATCGTCTTCACGATCGACGCCACGGAAATTATCGTTCTCGTAGCTGACGCTGCCGCCGACGACGAAGTTGCGAAGAAGCTCGTGATTGATGTCCAGACTTAGCTCAGTCTGGAAATTGCTGTTGGCGTTAGCTTGATTCGATGGCTCGAAATCCCTCTTTCCAGTCACACCGATCGACGTAAGCTGGGTAACATTCCAGTTCAAATCAACGCCAAAGGAAACGCCCGACTCGTCGTCGTTATTCTCATCGAATTCCTGGACACGATAGCCGGCGAATGCTTCACCAAACAGGACTGAAGTAATGTCGAGACCTGCACCGAAACGCGCCTCATAACCGTCTGAATCCTGATCGATTTCAGTAACGTCCTGGGCTTCGTCGTACTTCAAGACATTGTACCGGCCTTCCACGAAGACATCGAGCCTCGGGGACACATCATAGGCGGTGCGCAGCGTCGCGTTATACTCGTATCTGTCTTCGTCCGACTGATCATTATCATCGAAGACGATACGTTCGGCATCGCCGCCCAGAGTCACGGTCACGCGATTGAATTGATGGCTAAGCGCCAGGCCGCCATCGACGGAGGTGAATTCCTCGACCCCGTCATTGTTGATCTCATCGGCTCCTTCATGCCCAAGCTCAGCACCGAGATCGGCCCTTAGCTGGGTTTGCCGGGAAATGTCGAACCTGCCGTCGCCATTGACGAAAAAGTCTTCGTAGTCCTCGTCGTCTTCATCCTGATGCAAGGCGAACTCTGCGCCGACCTCAAGACCGAGAGCATGGCGCGACCAGTCGGACTGAAAGTCGACGCTCGGCCTGATCGTCGCGATGTAGTCAGACTCCTCGTCTCCATCGTCGTCAAAATTGACATTGTCCGAATAGGCGCCGGTCAGGGAGAGCTCGGGAAAGACCCTGAAGGCTCCCGCACGGGCGCCGATCGGATCATACTCGGGCCTCGGCCGATCCAGAACCGTCACATTGGGATCTAGCGCCTGTTGCTGCTGGGCAATGGCCATGTCCGAGAGGACGACTGGTGCAAGAAGCGGCACCAACAACAGATTGTAGGCAAGACGTGAAACGGTCACGGAGTATCTCCTCGACAGATGGCGCTCGACAATCGAATGCAGCGGACCATGATGAACTCTTCTTGAACTGCGCCGTGTTTATAGCGATCCGAAAGCGACAAGCAAAGCACTAAGCCGTGGCTTCTCTGCTACAATGGACCGTTCAGACGCAGCCGGCAGCTCCAATCGTGAAAGTTGTACCCTTGCCAAAAAGGCTGGGAGTAACGACCTTAGGTGGAGCGCTTGCCGATGATCACAGGCGGGCGCTGGAAAAAACGCTGTCAGATGTTTGTGCACGAGGCTCTGAATGCTAAAAATCTGTTCCTTTTTAATAGACTACGATCCAGTATTAACTCTTAACGCGAAATTTGAACGCTGGCAACAAGCCGTTTTTTCTGTGTTCTTTCCGTAATGTCGAGTAGGAGTTGAGAGCCAACGCAGAATCCAGGACAGTGACCGGTTCGCTGGTCAGATTTAACCTCCGGTAACGAAGCGAAAATCTTGCTACGCACGCTTTTTAAACGTCCTCATGATGCGCAATGGTCACGCCCGATGGTCGGCAACCGGCCAGCATGCATTCCGCCGGGTATCTGCGTGTACGCGATTGGCGATATTCATGGCCGCGCGGATCTGATGATCGAAATGCACCGCATGATCATGGAAGATTCGGAAGACCTCACCCCCGGCACCGAAAAAGTAATTGTTTATGTGGGCGATTTCGTCGATCGCGGTCTGGAGAGCAGCCATGTTCTCGACTTGCTGATCGAGGAACCGCTGCCGGATTTCGGCGCCGTCTATCTTGTGGGCAATCACGATGCCTGGTTCCTGAGCTTTCTGGTCGACCCGAAAATCGGCCCGAGTTGGCTTCGCTACGGTGGCGATGCAACACTTCATAGCTATGGCGTCCGTGTCGGCATGACCCGTGACGACATGCAGTATTTTCAGCGTCTCCAATCCGAGCTTGCCGAGCGGGTGCCGGCGGAGCATCTTGCCTTTCTGCGCGGTCTCGAAATCACCTTCCAGATCGGCGACTATCTGTTCGTGCATGCAGGTATCCGCCCCCATGTCCCGATCAGTCAGCAATCACCGGATGATCTGCTGTGGATCCGGGAGCCTTTTCTTTCCTGCGGGGATGATTTGGGTCTTGTGGTTGTTCATGGTCATACGGTGGAAGCCGAACCAACCGTCCGCAACAATCGGATCGGCATCGATACCGGCGCTTGCTGGACAGGCTGTCTGACCTGCGCGGTCCTGGAAGAGGACAGCATCCGTTTCCTGACCACAGGCGGCCAGCCGATGCCCCAGCGTTGATCCCAATCCACCGTGTTGAAAGACGTTTTAGGTGTGGATTTCACGGTCAAGGAGGGACCGCACCGCGCCGACGCCCCTCTCGGTTGATTGCGGGCAATAATCGGATCAAGGGGCTTTTCGGCTGGACGCGGGAGCACTACGATCTCCTGCACAAAGTTGAAAATGTCCTGGCGCTGGGAAGAAATCTGGCAAAGAAGAAAAAGGCGAAATGACGACGCATGCATCTCTCAGCTGCTCGGCCTAGCCGACAATCGAAGCGGTTTTCCAAACCCTTTCTCGCCGCTGTCATCATCACGCCTCTCTGGGCGATTTGTTTTTCCGCCCAAGCGCAGCAGGCAGCACAGGCTGCCGATCCGTCGTCCGATACCGCCCAGCAATCACCAGACGACAGCGAGCAGCAAGAAGAGCAGTCGACGCTTGTCTGCCCGGAGGATCTATTGCCGGAACCTGCGGGCATGTTCGCATGGATCATGGATAAGCTGGGCTTTGGCGATGACGACGCGGAAGAAGATGGCGGTGAAACAGTCTCCGCGAAAACTTTTCCTTACGCCGTCTGCTTCGAAGGCCTCGGTTCGGGGAAGACGCTCGACCTTGTCCAGCAGGTCTCGGATACGCTGCGCCTGAAAAGTGATCCGCCGCTCAGCTACAGCCGCCTTCGCGCGCGTGCTGAAGGTGATCTTCCCAACATCATGAAGGCCTTAAGGGCGAGGGCCTACTATGCGGCAACGGTCGATCTCGATATCGACCGAACGACATCGCCGACGACCATCAAATTCCTGATCGAGGTGGGACCTTCCTACGATATACAAGAGGTTGCCATCGAACTCGATCCGCCAAGCGAGGATGAGTTGACTTTGCCGTCGGCAAAAAAGCTGGGGCTGGAAAAAAATAAACGCGCCGCGTCGACGAAGATTATTGAAGCTGAAACGGCGCTGCTCAGCCGTGCCAAGAACCAGGGCTTTGCCAATGCCAAGCTCGGCAAACGCCGCGTCGTTGTCGACCATGATAACGCGACGATGGATATCACCCTTCGCCTCAACCCCGGCCGCAAGATCTATTTCGGCGATACCGAGATCAGCGGCAATGTCGAGGTCGAGACCCGCTATATCCGCCGCCTGCTAGCCTGGAAGCCCGGCAAGCTGATCACGCCGGAACGGCTCGAGGAAACCAGGCTCAATCTGGTTCAATCGGGCCTCTTCAACAGTGTCCGTATCGAGCCTGAAACCGAGGTCGATGACCAGGGGCGTGCCCTCGTCCGGATCGATGTGAACGAAACCAAGCACCGCTCGATCGAAGCAGGCGTTCGCTACCGGACCGATGAAGGTCTGGGCGGCAATCTAGGCTGGGAACATCGCAATCTCTTAGGAACGGGCGAGCAGTTGAGCGCCGATCTGGATGCTTCCAAGCTTGGCTGGACCTTGAAGGGCGAGGCGCGCGAGCCGGACTTCTTGGCCAAGCGGCAGGCCCTCGTGATCGGCTCCGAAATCGCGGTCGAAAAGACCGAGGCCTTCGACAAACAGTCGATCGGCGCGTCCGTTGGTATTGAGCGTTCGGTCGGTGACGGCATGGACCTCGCCGTGGGGCTCGCGTTCACCGCCTCCAAGGTGGAGCAAGACGGCGACACCGACAAGTTTGGCCTCCTGTCGCTGCCGACAAGCTTTGGCTGGGATCATTCGAACGACCTGCTGGATCCCTCGAAGGGCGGACGGCTCTTCATCAGCAACGAACCCTTTGTCGACGTATTCGGCAATGACGTGGCGTTCAACAAGTCCCTGATCTCCTATAGCCGATATTTCCGCCTCAAGAAGAATAAGCCCCGCCTCATCCTGGCAACACGTGCCAAAGCCGGTTTCCTCTTCGGAGCCGAACGCGATAACGTGCCGGCCGACGAGCGCTTCTATGCAGGCGGTGGCGGATCGGTGCGTGGTTTCGGCTTTCAACTTGCCGGCGATCTTGATGACGATAACAACCCTGTCGGCGGGCGCTCTCTTCTTGAGTTCGCTGGCGAACTCAGAGGTCAGTTCACCGACTCGCTCGGCGCTGCCATTTTTGCCGACGCCGGCACTGCCTACAACTCGTCGGTTCCGGACTTCGAAGAGCCGCTCCGGATCGGCGTCGGCGGCGGTCTTCGCTATTTCAGTCCTGTCGGACCAATCCGCTTCGACGTCGGCGTCCCGCTCAATCGGCGTGACAGCGACGATGCCTTTCAAATCTATATCAGCATCGGCCAGGCATTCTAGTGGAAGGTCCACTTCATTTGGTTCCCGCCGCCTTCGAAAAAAGAGCCCGGAAATCCAAAAGCGATGCGGGCTTTGGTTGGGAATCTTACGAACCGAACATACCACCAGCGTCTTTCAGCATGACCTCGGCCTTCCGCCGTTTGCCGGTGCCGTGCTCTCAGCGAAAGCTTAGAGCTCCTTTCTGATATCGACGATGCGCATCAGTGCAATGATCATCAGGATCACCACGCCTAGAAGAACGATGGCGTTGGCCGCAGCCGGTGGGAACTGGAGGTAGCTAAGCTCAGTCCAGATCGCCTTGCCTATGCTGGCAATCTGACCGCCGCCAAGCACATTGACCGTCACGAAGTCTCCCATGACGATCGTCAGCACGAAGATCGAACCGATAGCGATACCTGGCTTGCACAAGGGGATGATAACGTTCCAAAGCGTCTGCCAGCCGGAAGCACCGGCGTCATAGGCCGCCTCGATCAAGCTCCTGTCGATCCGCAGCATGGAGTTGAAGATCGGGACGATCATGAACAGAGTGTAGAGATGGACGAAGCCCAGGATTACCGAGAAGTCGGAATAGAGCAGCCACTCCTGGGGCTGATCGACGATGCCGAGATCTACCAGAGCGTTGTTCACCAGACCGTTTCGGCCGAGAAGCGGGATCCAGGAGATCATCCGGATCACGTTTGAGGTCCAGAACGGGATCGTGCACAGCAAAAACAGCGCGATCTGAAAGGTCAGCGTCTTTACATGGAAGGCCAGGAAATAGGCAATCGTGAATCCCAGAATCAGCGTGATCAGCCAGACGATCACGCAGAACTGGACGGTTTTCCAATAGGTTTTCCAGGTGACGTTCGATGAAAAGACATCGTCGTAGTTTTGGGTGGTGAAATCGGGGATCAGGATTTGGTAAGCCTGGTAGTCGAAGAACGAGACCACGACCACCAGGATCATCGGGACGATAAAAAACGCCAGAAAAACGAGAGCAAGCGGGCCGGCCTGAAGATAGGGTGTCAGTTTACGCACAAAGTTCTCCAGGCGCGGCCCTCATGCTATTGCAGCTTCGCAACGCCGAGCGGTACCGCAAACTTTTCGCACCAGACATAGACCTCGTTATATTGGCTAAGGTCGATGCTGTCGGGCACCTCGTAGCTCTGGGCGCCTGTATTGGCATTCAACGCCGAAAGCGTGGTTGCAGGATCGTAAGTACCGTCCTTGCCGAAGCCGACCTTCGGATCAGGAGCGCCGTCAAGGCTGAAGTCATCCTGAAAATCGACACTGCCGGCAGTCACATGGACACTGCCGCTGGTTTCGTGATCGCTGGCGCCGACGAAACTGCCCTTGGCGAGGATGTCGCCCGCCAATGCCGGCAGGGCCGCCATGCCAAGAGTGGCGGCGAAGAGAGCGGGAAGTAGAAACGTTCGCATCGCGAGATCTCCATGTCGATGTTGGTGTTTCCACGACATCGTGCCGCGCATGCCGCACGAAAAGCCCCCAACACGGCTTGGTGATAATTCGAGAGTGCGAGGCACACCTCCCGAACTTGCCTCGGCGCCAATCACCATTCGAGCTTCCTACCAGGCAGACGGTGCGAGGCGCACCTCCCGAACGTGCCTCGTCGCCAATCTCCGTTCGAGCTTCCTATCAAGCAGGCGGAGCGATGCAACAACCGCCCCGCCCGCTCAGGCAAATCAAGCGCCTGCCGCTAGGCAGCTACGAACTCGTTCCATTTGCGGACCATGTAGCGGTCCTCGTCCATCACCGTGTTCCAGACGGCAACCGCACCCATGCGATCCCAATAGGAGCCGCCGTCGCGAATTTCACCGGCCTTGGCGATCGGGTCGCCGGTCGGGCTCACGACCTCGTTTTCGGCCTCGGCCCCTTCCATCCAGTAGTTCCACTCCCAGGGATCCATCTGTGCCTGGGCGGTTTCGAGCACCGCCGTGTAGTAGCCCTGACGGTTCAGGAAGGCGCCGGCCCAGCCGGAGAGGTACCAATTGATGAACTCGTAGCAGGCATCCAGCATCTTGCCTTCGACATGGGTCGGAATACCGAGGCCGGCAGCCCAGGCGCGATAGCCTTCCTTGAGCGGCTGATAGACACAGGGAATTCCCTGCTGGCGAACCTTGGTGATGGCAGGCGACCACATGGACTGGATCACCACCTCGCCGGACGCCATCAGGTTGACGCTCTCATTGAACTCCTTCCAAAGCGCCCGGAACTGGCCGGCCTGTTTGGCTTCGATCATCAGCGCGATGGTCTTGTCGATCTCCTCCTTGGTCATGTTGCCCATGTCCTCATAGGTGATCTCGCCGGTCGCCTGCGCCACCATGCCCGCGTCCATGATCCCGATCGCCGGGATGTTGAGAATCGAGGCCTTGCCCTTGAACTCGGGGTTCAGCAATTCCGCCCAGCTGTCGATCGGCCGGCCGATCAGGTCGGGGCGGATGCCGAGCGTATCGGCGTTGTAGACCGTGGGTATCAAGGTCATGAAGTCGGTGGGCTCGGAGGCAAACTCCGCAGATTCGCCGCCGGTTAGATAGCTGACCTTGATCGGTGCGATGCCGGTGCGCGAGGTTTTCTGGCCATCAGGCAACTCGCCCTTGGTGAAGATCGGCACGATCTTGTCGTAGTTGGCAACCTTAGAGATATCCATACCCTTCAGATTGCCCGAGGGAACGATCTTCTTCAGCATCCAGTATTCGCTGTCCAGCAGATCGAACGAGGTCGGCTGAGTTACGGCACGCTTGACTACGTCATCGGAGGTCAGCGTGGTGTATTGGATCTCGATGCCGATATCTTCCTTGCACTTTTCGGAAAGCTCCCGGAAAGCGTTCACACCGGTGCCGGCATAGCGGATGGTGATCGGATCGTCCGCATGCACCGCGGGAAAGCCGTCGATCACACCAGCGCCTACGGCAAGGCCGGCCGTAGCCGCAGTACCTTTCAGGACCGCGCGTCGGGTTGTGCCCGGCTTGGAAGCAACGGGGGTCTTCGGGGTTTTCTCAGTCATCGATGTCTCCCTTCAGGATTGATTAGCCTTGCTCAGCTCATACGGCCGATTTCAAGTCAAGAGATGCGCATCTCTCGCATCCCACCCAACAGCGATCCGCTCGCCGACAGCGACCGGCTGCTCGTAGAATCTGCCTTCATCCATAACAATCGAGAATTCGTCCACACCATCGCCATGCAGGCGAAGGGCGACCAGAGCGCCTTGATACTCGACCGAGCCGACTGACACCGTCAGCTGGTTGACCGAATTGCTGGCGATGATGTCGGCCCCCGCGGCCTTCTGTGCCTCTTGGTCGCGAACGATCCCCACCTTGTCAGCCCGAAGCGCGAAGGTCACAACACTGCCAGGCGCTGCCTCGGTCCCGCCAACGATAAAACGTTCACCTTCCGTACCATGCAAGGTCGCGTGGCCGTTTTCGTTTGACGCGAGTTTGCCGGAGAGGACGTTGTGCCCACCGATGAAGCGGGCAACGAAAGCGGTTTTCGGTTTGTTGTAGACATCCCGCGGTGCGCCGGTCTGCTCGATAAGGCCATCATTCATGACCACCACGAGATCGGCCAGCGCCATCGCCTCCTCCTGGCTGTGGGTAACGTGAACGAAGCTGATGCCGAGCTCCAGCTGCAGCCGCTTCAGCTCCTCGCGCATGCGGACCCGCAGGAATGGATCGAGCGCTGACAACGGCTCATCCAGCAACAGGACGCTTGGGTTGGTGGTGAGCGCTCTGGCCAGGGCAACCCGCTGCTGCTGACCGCCGGAAAGCTGAGCGGGCTGACGCTCACCATAAGCTTCCATATGCACGAGAGTCAGCAGTTCCTTCGCCTTCGCATGCCGCTCGTCCTTGCCGACACCGCGCATTTTCAGGCCGAAGGCGACATTATCCAGGCAATTGAGGTGGGGGAACAGTGCATAGTTCTGAAACATCATGGCGGTGCCACGCTGGGCGGGCGGCAGGTCATTGACAGTTTGCCCGCCGATGACGATGTCACCGCCGGATAGCTGCTCATGCCCAGCGATCAGCCTGAGGGTCGACGTCTTGCCGCAGCCGCTCGGACCGAGCAGGCAGCAATAGGTGCCGCCGGGTATCGTGAGATCGATGCCGTCAACCGCCAAGGTCGTGCCATAGCGTTTGACGATCGACTTCAATTCTACGTCAGCCGGTTTGACCAAGCCTGTTCCGCTCCCTGATCGCTGCTCATCCCCAATTACCGGAGGCGGCCATATTCGGCAGGCCGCGCTATCCGGGCATCATCCGGCACGGCATTTGCCGATATATTGTACAGTTCATGCGCAGAAACCACGTTAACTGAGCTTTTCTTGTTCGCCTAGTGGAATGTCCCCTTCATGTGATTCCCGCCCCTTGACCTGGATTGACGGATTGCAACCCAACCTGAGGAAGGCGTGGTTGCTACGCCGTTGACGAAGACCCACAACGAGAGCAGTTCAGATCAAATGACCTGCTTAACAACCTGTATTTCTTAACGTTTTCTTAATCCTCGCATGAGACAAATACGACCTGGTCCATGGGACCCTGAGAGTCCGAGCCTCACCCTTCTTTCTCGCAAGCGGGCGACCTACCAGGATCCCATGGACCGATATCGGTTCTATCAAGAACGGATTAGCAAGAGGTTAAGCCGCCACGCTCGAATGAACGTTACAATCTGGACACTAGCGTCTTTCCGGGACAGGTCGATTCAGCCCTCTCGCCCGCCCAACCGCCTGATATGGTCGGTACGTTGGGTGGTTGGGCGGGCGAGAGGGCTGGCACCGCGTAAACCTCAACCGGAAACGCTCTTGAATTGATGATCGTTACCCCGATGTTGTCTCCTTGACATCGCCCCGGCGTCGACAACGGGTCTGTGCTATACTAGATCCCTTCAGAATATTGGCGCAGCGGAGCATCCGGTGTCGGTCACTGTTTTCTGCCTTGGGTTCAGCAAAGGACGTGGGTGTGTCATTGGGTAAACAGCTGGCGATCGTCTTGTTGATCCTGCTGACCTTCGTCACCGGTGGCTACTGGTACGCAACCGACCCGGCTGGCAGCGGTGATGCGGATGCTGCAACACGGCCGAAACGAGCAGCGCCGACAGTTGAGGTTACCCTGGCCGAATCAACCAGGATCATCCAGCGCATCGAAGCAGTCGGGACGACTCGGGCAAGGCGGTCCATCGATGTCAGGCCCGCCGCATCCGGACAGGTCGCCGAAATCGCGTTCTCGCCGGGCAGCCTGGTCGAGGCCGGTGAGCTTCTAGCACGTCTGGACGATGCAGCCGAACGCGCAGATGTGGCAGAGGCTGCGGCCGAACTCAGGAAAGCCGGTCTGGAGCTGGAGAGAGCGGTCAAGCTTGCCGCCAGGAACACCATCGCCCAGGCGACGGTCGATGAGCTGAAAGCAGCCCATGATGCAGCGGATGCCCGGTTGCTGCGAACGGAAAAGGAATTGCAGGATCGCCGTATCACTGCCCCGTTTTCCGGACAGGTCGGCCTGAAACAGGTGACGATCGGCACGAGGGTCGACGACGATACCGTCATGACCACCCTCGACGACCTCGCCGAAATCCAGGTTGACTTCAGTGTGCCGGAGATTTTTTTCGGGCAGGTGAAAAGCGCTCAGCGCATCCGGGCCACCAGTGCTGCTTTCGGTGATCGTGCTTTCGAAGGCGAGATCGAGACGGTGGACAGCCGGATCGACCGGGTCTCCCGCTCTTTCAGGGTGAGAGCGACGATTCCCAACGCAGACCTCACCCTGCCGACCGGCATGTTTATGCTGGTGGATCTCACCCTGCGCAAGCGCGATGCGCTGAGCGTGCCGGAAGAGGCCATCATGGTCTCGAACGACGATGCTTATGTTTTTGTCGTTACGGACGGCAAGGCGGCAAGGCGGCTGGTAACCTTGGGCCAGCGGGATTTCGGCAAGGTCGAAATCATCGATGGCTTGAGCGCCGGGGACCAGGTCGTCACAAGAGGTCTGCAGCGGGTCCGCGATGGCGCCGAGGTCACCATCGATAACAGCGAGGCAACCGGCACGAACGATCAGGACAACGAGTCGTCGACGGTTGTACCAAACGCATGACGCTCTCCGAACTGTCGATCAAGCGCCCGGTCTTTGCCACAGTAATCTGCCTGTTGACGGTGGTCTTTGGGATAGCGTCCCTGTTGGGCCTGCCGATCAGGGAACTCCCCGACATCGACTATGCGGTGGTCACGGTTTCCGTCGGCTACGAAGGCGCAGCGCCCGGCATTGTCGATACCGAGATCGTCGAAACCGTCGAAGGCGCGGTCGCCGGAATCGCGGGGATCAAGACCATTTCCTCATCGAGCCGCCGCGGACGCGGACGGACGGTCATCGAGTTCGAACCGGATCGTGACATCGACGAGGCCGCCAACGATGTCCGCGATGCCGTGGGCCGTATTCGCGGCCGTTTGCCCGAGGATGCAGACGAGCCGCGCATTACCAAGAGCGACGATGACGATGACCCTGTGATGCGGATCGGCATCACCAGCGACCGCATGGATCCGGCCGAGCTTACCGACTATGCCGAGCGCTTCATCGTCGACCGTTTGGCAACGCTCGACGGTGTCGCGGCGGTCGATATCTTCGGCCAGCGGCGTTATGCCGTCAGGATCTGGCTGGACCGTCAGGCGATGGCGGCGCGCAACCTCACGGTCGACGATGTCGAAGCAGCGCTCAACCGCAACAATATCGAGCTGCCGGCCGGCCAACTGAGAAGCCGTTCGCGCCAGTTTCAGCTGCGCACCGTCAGCCGTTTGAGCAGCATCGAAGAATTCCGCAGCATCGTCGTCTCCAGGCTTGGCGACTACCCCATCCGCCTTCAAGACATCGCAAGGGTCGAGCGCGGTGCCGAGGACGACCAGACCATCGTCCGCTCCAATCGAGAAGTCGCGGTCGGCCTCGGCGTGCTTCGTCAGTCCAGCTCGAACACCATCGCGATCGCCCGGGCGATCGAGGCCGAGCTGGAGGCGATCAGGCCGACCTTGCCCGAGGGCATGACCATCGAGATCGGCTCCAACGACGCTCTGTTCATCGAACAGTCGATCAGAGAAGTCCTAAAAGCGCTGGCCATCGCCATGGCCCTGGTGGTTCTGGTGATCTTTTGTTTTCTCGCTTCGCTCCGAGCGACGCTGGTTCCTGCCGTGACCATACCGGTGGCGATCATCGGCGCCTTTATCGGAATCCAGGCGTTCGGCTTTTCCATCAATGTCCTGACCCTGCTTGCGCTGATCCTCGCCATCGGCATCGTGGTCGACGATGCGATCGTGGTGCTGGAGAACGTGCAGCGGCGCATCGACCTTGGAGAAACTCCGCTGGTCGCTGGCGTGCTCGGCACGCGTCAGGTGACGTTTGCGGTGATCGCGACCTCGATCACGCTGATCGCCGTGTTCGTGCCGATCTCATTCATGGATGGCCAGATCGGCCGGCTGTTCACCGAATTCGGCTTCGTGCTCGCTATTGCCGTGGTCATCTCGACCGTTGTGGCGCTTAGCCTTTGTCCGATGCTCTGCACCAAATGGCTGAGAGCCGAGCGTGACAACCGATCGACGGCGGCGACGGCGATCCGCCGTGGGATTCACTTTGGGTTGGAGCAGATTGGCGGGGTTTATCGTCAGCTGCTCATCGCCTGCTTAAAGGCTCCCTTGATCGTTCTGACCATCGCACTTCTCATCGGCGCCGCGTCTTACTGGCTCTATCTGATCCAGCCGAAGGAGCTGGCACCGACGGAGGACCGCGGCGTGTTCTTCGTGTCGATTGGGGGGCCGCAAGGCGCAACGGCGAGCTACACGGATGCCGAGACGAAAAAGGTCGAGGCGATCATCGAACCGCTCCTGGAAGACGGTACGGCAAGGCGCGTTTTCGCCATCATCGGCCGGGGCAGCTCGCCTCACCGCTCCTTCGTGGTGGTGCGCCTGGCCGATTGGGCCGAGCGCGATCGCTCCACGCAGGCCATCAGCCGCGCGCTCATGCCGGAACTCGGCAAGCTCAACGGCGTCCGCGCCGTCGCGATTGCGCCATCAGGCCTAGGCCTCTACGGCAGCCGCACGCCGCTTCGGATCGTGATCGGCGGTCCGGACTACGAGAGCGTTCAGACCTGGGCCAATGACCTGGTGACCAAGGCCGAAACCAATCCCGGCCTTCGCGATCTCGATGTCGATTTCGAACGCAATCAGCCACAATTCGATGTCCTGATCGATCGCCAGCGTGCCGATGATCTCGATATCAGCACCGAGCAGATTGCACGAACGCTGCAGACCATGCTCGCCTCCCGCGAGATCACCACCTATGTCGAGCGCGGCCGCGAATATGATGTGATATTGCAAGCCGAGGAGGAGAACCGCCGGACACCGGCCGATCTCGCCAACATCTTCGTGCGCAGCGGGCAACGGGGTGACGACGAAGCCGGTCTGATCCCTCTCGGCGCGCTGGTGACGACGGAGGAACGGGCCGCAGCCCCTACCCTTCGCCGTTATGACCGCCTGCCCTCGGTGACCATCACCGGCAGCTTGAACGACGGCTATGATCTGGGCACTGCCATCGTCTTCATGCAGAAAATCGCCAAAGAGACGCTGCCGCTCGGCGCCAAGCTCGGCTATGCCGGCCAGACGGCGCAATATCTGGAAACCACCAGCGGCGTTGCGCTGACCTTCGGCCTCGCCCTCCTGATTGTTTATCTGGTGCTGGCAGCGCAGTTCGAGAGTTTCATCCATCCCCTGATCATCATGATCACCTTGCCGCTCGCAAGCTCAGGCGCCCTGTTCACCCTTTGGCTGGGCGGCGCCTCGCTCAACATCTACAGCCAGGTCGGCCTGATCCTCCTGGTCGGGCTGATGGCCAAGAACGGCATTCTGATCGTCGAATTTGCGAACCAGCTCCGGGATGAAGGGCGCACTGTTCGGGACGCCGTCATCGAGGCCTCGGTTCTTCGCCTTCGACCCATTGTCATGACCGTACTTTCGACGATGCTCGGCGCCATCCCGCTGGTGCTCGCCGCCGGTGCCGGCGCCGAGAGCCGGCAGGCCATCGGCCTGGTGATCATCGGTGGACTCGGCATCGCCTCCCTGCTCACCTTGATCGTAACGCCCGTGCTCTACGATCTCCTGGCGCGCTTCACCAAACCTGCCGGCAGCATCGAACGCGAACTCACCAAAGCGCTGGCGTCACGCAGCGGTGCCGGTGGATAACAAGCCGTTTTCAGACCATGGCAAGGTAGGCAAGAAACGCCGTCCAGAAGGTCCCGACAAAAATACTTTCCAGCAGCGTGAAATCGTTCAGGTACAAGAAAATCGTGACCAGAACGCCGATCGTGAAATTGAGCGATCTGATGTGGTCGACGAACGAACGAGCAGGCGTCATGAACGGAATGCCTGCCGGAATCATCAGGTAGAATGAGAGGGCTGCGATAAGAACTGCCAGCAGGCCAGTCGAATCGATGGTTTCCTCCCCAACCGGATGATCGCAAAACTTGCCTATTCAATAATAGTTAGAGTCCGATCAACGTCGAACAAGCGCGACATAGCGGCCGTGACGCATTTCATCCGACAACCTTCGAGTTCGGGAAACTAATGGTATGTTCGGTACGAATGATTCCCGAAGCTCTTCCAAGAAAAGCCGGTATACCCTCGGATTTCTTGGCACATTCGTCGAAGGCGGCAGAAACCAAATGATGTGGTCACACCACTAGCCCTTGACGCTGCCGGCGGTGAGCCCGGCGACCAGGAAGCGCTCGAACCAGAGGAAGATGATCAGCACCGGCACGGTCGCCACCACCGCGCCCGCCATTAAATGCTGGCGCGGGACCTCGGATGAGTTCAGCGATACCACGCCGCGGGACAGCGTGAAGATGTCGATATCGTCCAGGAACATGAACGCGAACAGAAACTCGTTCCAGGCGATCATGAACACATAGAGGGCTACTGAAGCGAGTGCCGGCAGCGAAAGCGGGAGCGTTATCCTCATGATCACGCCGATGCGGCTCAAACCGTCCACCAGCCCCGCTTCCTCCAGCTCCGCCGGCAGGCCGCGAAAATAGCCCTGCAGCATATAGACGGCGACGGGAATCGTGGTCGCGGGGTAGATGATCAAAAGACCGGTCAACGTGTCTCTCAGGCCCACTTGCGAAAACACCGCATAGAGCGGGATGACCAGAATGATCGCCGGCACCATGTAGATCAGCAGGATCGATTGGGAGAGGAAGGCCTGGCCTGGAAATTTCAGGCGCGCCACCGCATAGGCGCCGGGGACTGAGAACAGCAAGGTGATCACAACCGTCGCCACGGAGACGAAGGCGGAATTCAAGAGAAACGTACCGAAATGGAACTGAGTGAACAGCTCCCGATAGCTCCTGAACAGGGCCGCCGGCCCCTGGGTTACATCAATCGAATAGTCGAGCGGGTTGGTGAGCAGCACCTGCTGGCTTTTGAGGCTGGTCATCACCATCACGTAAAAGGGCAGAGCCACGATCACGGTGAAGAAAACGAAGCCCAGCCCCTTCAGCACCCGGATTGCCGCGAGCTCGAGCTGATAACGGGGCAGATGACCGCCGGAAAATCCGTCGAGACAGAGATGGATCGAGCCGACAATCAGCGCTGTCAGGACCAAAAGTGCAGCCATTTGTGACAGCGGTGCTTCGCTCAGCGACAAACCGAAAGGCTGTGCGACGCTCAGGAGGCCGAGGACGGCAAGAACTGCAATAGCGCAAACACCCTTCAAGCCTGCCGTCCGGCGTCCGGGCTCGACCGACATATAGATGCCGGCGCCAACGAGGCCGGCAAGGCCTGAAAAACCGACCGCAGGAACCACCGTCTCGCCCGAGGCCAGCATCAGGAGGATGCCGACCACGGTCATCCAGACCATCCCCCAGATCAGGCCGGTCACGAGACCTGCGATGAAACCGATACCGAGGCGCATCAACCGTCATCCTTTGGAGCAAAGCGGATGAACACGGTCGCGAAGATCAGGAGCACGATGAAGATCACCACCGCAACGGCGGCACCTGCGCCCAGATTGGAAAGCGCAAAGCCCTGCTCATAGACGTCGACGGTCAGGGTGCGCGTGCCCGCGCCGCCGCCGGTCAGAAGAAAAATGTCGTCGAACTTGTTGAACGTCCAGATGAAGCGCAGCAGGAACAGGACGGCGAGGATGCCGGCAAGCTGCGGCAGCGAGATATGCCAGAACTGCTGGAACGGCGTGGCGCCATCGATCTCGGCAGCTTCATAGATATCCGAGGGGATCGCCTGCATGCGCGCCAGGATGAAGAGGAACGACAGGGGGAAATAGCGCCAGGCCTCGAATGCGATCACGGTAGTAAGAGCAATCGGGAACTCGATCGTCAGGCCGAAGACATTGATCGGCACGGCGCGCTGGCCGAAAAAATTGATCGGCTCGTCCGCCGCACCGACCTGCCTCAAGACGGCGTTCAGCGATCCTGAAAACGGATCCAGCAGGATCACCCAGGTGAAGGCGACCGCAATCACCGGCGCCACATAGGGGAAGAGGAAGAGCCCGCGAAGAAGGCTTCGGCCAGGAAACGTGGTGTTCAGGAGCTGTGCTGCAAACAGGCCGAGCAGCAAAGCGCCCGCCGTTCCGAAAATCGTGTAATAGAGCGAGACGCGAAGCACGCCCCAGAACTCAGCCGAGGAGAAGATCCTTTCAAAGTTCTGAAGCGTGAATTCACCGCTCGTCAGGATATTTTCGGCATCGCCTCGAAGCTCGGGCTTGCTGTCTCTGGGATTGACCGGGTTGTCGAGATAAGCTTGTTCGACCCTTGCTTTGATCGCCAGTTCGCCTCGAAAACCGGGCTCGAAATCACCAAGCATGCAGCTCAGCTGCCGGCCATCGAGGCTGCAGCGCTCATCCAGGTCCTCGATTCCCAAGCCATCGGGGATGGTATCATCGAGGCGGACGTTACTGATCGGTTTTTTCGGCGTGGAGCTGCGCAGCTTGTATTGCAGCGTCACCTCGGCACCAAGTTGATCCGCCTTGCCGCGCAACCGTTCATTGGCAACCGGGGCAGGCGCACGCAGATCACCGAGGGCAACCGGTTTGACGCTTATCCAGAAATTGGCCAGCAGCGGCAGCAGCACGATCGCCAGCACGATCAAAAAGGTCGGCGCCAGCATCCCATAGGCCAACCACATCTCGTTCCGTGCCATCGAGCGGTCGCGGCCCGCTGCGTCGACTTGTTCTTTCATGTCCATAACGGCTTAGCCATGGCCTTTAGACTACGCGCCAAGCCGGTACGCCAACAAGCCCATGCGAGCGAGGTCCAAATGCCCGCAGCGGGCCGCGCCCGCCTTGCCGGCTATTCGGCGGCTATCTGACCGTCGAGGCCGAATTGCAGCTCGGCGAGGCGGGCGTAGAGCCCCCCTTGCTCGATCAATTCGTGATGCTTGCCGGTGGCCACCACCCTGCCCTCGTCCAGGACCACGATGCGGTCGGCCTTGAGCACGGTGGCCAGACGGTGGGCAATGACCAGACTGGTGCGGCCCTGGCGCAGACGCTCCAGGGCTTCCTGGACCAGGCGCTCGCTTTCGGCATCGAGGGAGCTGGTGGCTTCATCCAGCAGCAGGAGCGTCGGATCCTTGAGCACGGCGCGGGCAATCGCGATCCGCTGGCGCTGACCGCCGGAGAGGCGAACGCCTTTCTCACCGAGGAAGCTGTTGAAGCCGTCCGGCAGCTTGTCCAGGAATTCGGTCGCCGCTGCCGCCGCCGCCGCATCACGGACATCCTGGTCGCTGGCATCGGGCCGGCCATAGCGGATGTTGTCCCAGGCATTGGCCGAGAAAATCACCGGCTCCTGCGGTACCAACCCCACCTTTTCCCGAAGGTCGACAGGATCGAGTTCCCGAAGATCGACGCCATCGAAGGTCAGGGATCCCGCCTCGGGATCGTAAAAGCGCATCAGGAGCTGGAAGATGGTGGTCTTGCCGGCGCCTGACGGCCCGACCAGGGCGACCGTCGCGCCCGGCTCGACCTCCAGGTTCATGTCGTGGAGGACATCACGCTCCGGGTCCAGCGGGTAGGCAAAGCGTACGCTGTCCATCCGAATGGCACCATTCAAAGGTGCTGGCAGCGTTGCCGGTGCGGACGGTGCGCTAATGATTGGCTTGGTGTCGAGCAAGTCGAAAAGACGCTCGGTGGCACCGGCGGCGCGCTGGAGATCACCCATGATTTCGGCGAGACCGCCGGCGGCGCTCGCCACCACGGAAGCGTAGAACACGAATGCGGCAAGCTCACCGCCGGTGATCTCCCCCGCCATCACATCATGGCCGCCGATCCAGAGCACGACGACGATCGCGCCGAAAACGAGCGTGATCACCACGGCTGCCAGGATTGAACGCATGCGGGCATAGCTGACCGCTGCTCGAAAGGCCGCTTCGGCCAGGCCCTTGAAGGTGCTGCGCTCGCGCGCTTCCTGGGCAAAAGCCTGAACCGTCTGCACGGCATTCAGCGACTCTTCACCATGGCCTGATAGGTCGCCTACTCTATCTTGCGCGGCCCTCGAAAGGATCCGTACCCGCCTGCCGATCACCACGATTGGTACCACTACCAACGGTACCACCACCAATATCAGGAGCGTTAGTTTCAGGTTGGTGATGAACAGCAGAGCGAGGCCACCGAACAGCAAAAGGACGTTACGCAGGGCCTGGGACAGGGATGAGCTGATCACGCTCTGAACCACGGAGGTGTCGGCAGTCAGGCGCGACAAGACCTCGCCGGTTCGGGTCAGCTCGAAGAAGCTGGGCGACAGCCCGATGACGTGATCATAGACATCCCGCCTGATATCGGCGACCAGCCGCTCACCGAGCCAGGTCACCAGAAAGGCGCGGGCAAAAGTAGCGATTGCGAGCACCAGCACCACGATCAATGCAGCCTTCAGGGCATGATCGAGCGCTTCGGCATGCCCTGCTCCGAACGCGCCGTCGATCAGGTAGCGAAAGCCGGCACCGAAGGCGAGCACCGCCGCTGCTGCTGCCGCCAGGGCGATCAGCGTCAGCACGAGCTGCAGCCGGTAGGGTCGAAGATAGCGTCCAAGCCTGCCGAGGGCGTTCAAATTCTTGCTGCCCTCGCGCTTCGTCCCGTCCTTCGACATCGATCGATTGGCTCCTTCCATGCAACCCGGCCTCTTTCCTTCAAAACAAGATCGCCACACTACATGGCGATCGAAAATCTCATCATTTCGCGACGCTAAGCGTTCATCCCTGGCTTACCAACGGTGTGAACCGCCAAATCTTCCTTAAAACGCATAGCGATATCGGCCAACTCCCTCTTGCGAGGAGCCGTTTCATTAGCTATATACCGCCCGTCGCCTAAAGGAGAAAGCGGGTGAAGAAAGATATTCATCCTGACTACCATGACATTACCGTGGTTATGACCGACGGTTCAACGTTCCAGACGCGCTCGACGTATGGTGAGCCGGGGGGTACGCTGACCTTGGACATTGACCCGCTCGTTCATCCCGCGTGGACCGGTGATCGCTCCCGCTTGCTGGAGCGTGGTGGTCAGGTCGACAAGTTCAACAAGCGCTTCCAGAGCTTCCGTCGCAAGAAAAGCTAAGGGCCGAGAGAAACCATGAAGATCAGGAATTCGTTAAAGACGGCCAAGAAGCGCGACAAGAATTGCCGAGTCGTCCGCAGAAAAGGCCGGGTCTACGTAATCAATAAAACGAACCCGCGGATGAAAACCCGCCAGGGCTAGCGGCCTCGCATATCATCTCGCTCTTGGCGTCATCATCGACATCGAGAGGATGCAGCCAAGTTTTGTAACGCATTGATGAGCCTTCCATGGTGAGGGCTTGCTCCTAATGTCGATCGCTCTATCATAGGGCTCTATGTAGCTGGCATGTTGATGCGTAACATTGTGCATCTGGTATTCCATTCAAAAATGCTCTTTGACTAACAATACGCTATCCTGAACAGCGATTTACGCTCTCGTTTATTTTCAACCTCGAAATAATACATACTCGGAATTGGCATTCCAAAGTCGATCTCCACATTCTTCTTAGTTGAAAAAGAAGAAATCGAGAAAATCTGACCTATTGTGACTCTCTAGAGGCAATGTTTCACGTCATCTAGGGGCTCGACATGTGGACATATAGAAGAAAAAATGCGCCGATTCTAATTCTTACAGCAGCGGCGCTGCTTTTCTTCGTATCAGTCATCCTTCTTATCTTCGCGCAGCTTACCAGCTCACAGGCTACCGATAGCGATATTGAGGTCGAGATCGAAGACAGGCACTGGGGCCAGCGAAATCACGTCATCGTCCGCACAGGCATGCATGGCGCTTATGAGCGGGTCGTCTTCGATTGGTTGAACCCGGTCGATTACAAAGTCGAGAGCATGCATGACCGGATCCTGATCAGTTTCTATGATACCAGTCCTGTCGATGTCTCTCATATCGCCGACGAGCTCGGTGACTATGTCCTGGATGCGTGGAGCGAGAGACATGACTGTCACATGCATGTCTTCTTGAAGCTGCGCGCCAATAACGCCTTCACCGTCTGGCCGCTGGACGATCTCGTGGTGGTGGATGTGGCAAGACCAAACACCCGGATCCACTGACTTGCGCCACAAGCGCCTTTCCGGGGCAGATCGATCCAGCCCTCTCCCCCGCCCAACCACCCGATATGGTCGGTATGTAGGGGTGATTGGGCAGGGGAGAGGGCTGGCCGCGTAAGCCTCAACCTGAAAATGCTCTAAATGGCGCTGCCGGAAGCCTCTTGCATCGGCGGACCGGCCTTTGGAGTCCTTGCGGTTTGCGGACGCTGATATGCCCAGCGATGGCCAAACGCGATGAGCGGACGTTCGACGAAACGCCAGGACAAGGCCGCCAAAGCCAGAATTACCGCGATCGACATCAGCCAGACAGCGAGGCTTCGAAGATCGGTCACCATAAAGTCGCTGCTTCCGGCGAGAAAACCACCCAGCAAGCCAATCACCGCCTGGTGAAAAAGGTAGATGGCATAGCATCGGACCCCGACCCAGCGAAGCCAGCCGGTGGCGAGGATATGGTGCAGCCACGTGCCGCTATGTTGCGTGGCATAGAGCAGCAGCGCCGTGAAGCCCGTGGTGATCAGCCAGAAACTGACGACGATCCGGGCGCCGACATCCAGAGCATCGCCGAAATATGAGACGGCGAAGCCGGCTGCGGGCAACAGCCATGCTCCATGGCCGAGGAGCCGATGGTTGGCCTGCAGGAGCTTTCTGATCGACTCGCTACGGACGGCATAAGCGGCGAGAAGGCCATAACACAGCGCATCCATGCAGGATGTCAGCAGAACAATGGAGGCGGTACCGCCAATGCCGAGGCCGGCAGCGGCGCGCAAGAGCGGAGCGAGGAGAATGCCGGCCAGCAGTAGCTTGGGCAAATGCCTGGGCGGTGTGTAGAAGATCAGGAACGGCAGGATGATGTAGAATTGCTCTTCGACAGCAAGCGACCAGGTCGGCGCCAGCCAGTTGCCGCCAAACGTATCAGCCGCAGCCATGGCATTGTTCTGAAGAAAAACCGCATAAGACCAAATGGGTAGCCGCTCCTGGCTCAGCCAGTCGAAGCGTTCATCCAGAAAGGGGGTCATGATGCAGAAGAGCAGCAGGCTCGCGAAATAGAGAGGCAGAATTCGGGTCAGGCGCCGTACGTAAAATGAACCGAAGAAGCCCTGCGCCCCTCGATTGTCCAGAAGAATGCCGCCAAGAAGAAACCCGGAAATGATAAAAAATAGATGAACACCTGTTATGTTCAAGTCAACAATCTGCTTTAGAATATTCTCATTGGCATCACCGCTTGGTCTCATCATCTCAAAATGATTGCCAACATAGTGGCACACAATGACAACCATAATGACCGCGACACCGCGCAGGCCATCAATGATTTCGATTCTCTTAGATTTTTCTTGTTTCATTCTTTTCTTATCTTGGAGTTGAGGACGCGCAGTTTTTAGGTTTTTGAGAAATCTTGAGAGCACGTAACGGCGAGCAAATGCTCGCCCATGGACAACAGAAGCGCTAACGTGGGGTCAATCGATATTTCGCCTTAGAAGCGCCAATGTACATAAGATATCAATAAAATGCCATTAAAATTCACTGCTACTGCATCACTATGAGATGCTGCGATGGCAGCCTTTTCGGAATCAGAGGCAATTGCTCACATGTCGGGGCATGATCCGTCCACCAAGGCGGAAAAAACACGTGACGATGATCGGAATTGTTGAAAAACGAGATTGCAAACGCCTCGAACGACATTGATCTTCACGGCGAACGGTCATAACAGAGCTTTTGATCACGGGACCGCAACGCCGATGAGAAGGGTCAATGTGATCGACAAGGTGCGGAAAGTTTCTCCGATGCCACAATGTGGCTCCGCCGTCGCTTTTCTTAACGAAAAATTCACGCCAAACGAGGAGAACCACAGGATATGGACGATCGAGACGAACGAGCGCTCTTAGGGCAGATCCGTGTTGACCGGGTCACCCGTTCCTCGTGGTTATATTCCGCTACCTCGCAGCGTTTCATCCTGGGATGGCTCGCCGCTATGTTGATCGTCGACCCGGCCTGGAGCATCTCCCCCTCGCCTTATCTGCCGAAAGGCTATGAGCTGCGCTTTGCGGATGAGTTCGATCATCCGAGCTTCGATCTCGGCTATGATGGTGGTGAGACCTGGATTTCCGGTTGGAAAGCCTGGGGAACCCGCGCTCTTGCCGGCAATTCGGACGATGCCTTCAAGATGTTCGATGCCGAGACCTTCAACAAGATGCCCGTCGGCATTGGCGAGTATCTTCGCCAGGAAGGGCGGTGGGGTGATCGGGCCGGCTATCTCCATGAAGTGTCAGACGGCACCATCAAGCTCAGGTCCTATCCGATGCCGGCCGCCGCGGCTTCGGAGCTTTGGGACTACACCCATGTCGCCGGGATGCTGTCGACCGAGCTCTCCTTTGCGCAGCAATATGGCTATTTCGAGGTCAGGGCGCGGTTCAATAGTTTCTCCAAGGGTATGCATTTCACCTTCTGGACCCTTGCAGAGGAGCCGAAATGGCCGCCCGAAATCGACATCATCGACGTGATTCATAAAGACCCGCTGCAATTCAACTCCTCCCATGGCGGCAAGGCCGAAAATTATGGACCACAGACCAAAGACGGCTATGTGAACTGGTACGACCCGCCCAATGGCGATTTCTTCGGTTGGCATGTCTGGGGCATGGAGTGGACCGAGGACGAGATCTGCATCTTCATTGACGGGCAGCGGGTTTATCACGAACCCAATTTCATCGATGAGCCCATGTATTTCCTGGCCTCCTGGGAAATCGCGGGCAACTGGCCAGGCGATCCGGACCATACGACCACATGGCCGGGCGAAGTCGAGATCGACTATGTCAGGATCTACAGTCGCTAGTGGGATGTCCGCATCATTTGTTTTCACCTGCATCACCAGCGCATTTCCGGGAGTGGGCTGGTTCCGTTTGATCGGAAAATGCTCTAGCCGCGGCTGACGGCGAGCTGCGAGACATCGGTCCAGCGCACCCGAAAGCCCGCTTCGCAATAGGCGAGATAGTATTCCCAGAGCCTCTTGAAACGCTGGTCAAACCCAAGGGGCAGGATATCCGGCCAGGCGGCCTGAAAGCGCTCATTCCAGACATTGAGCGTCTTCGCATAGTCCAGGCCGAAGCTGCTCTGCCCCAGCTTCTGCAGTCCGGCCTGCATGAGCTGGCCGTCCAGGGCTGCGGGCGAAGGCAGCATGCCGCCGGGAAATACGTGACGCTGGATAAAGTCAGCACCCCGCCGATAGGCGTCGAAATAGCGGTCAGCAATGGTGATGATCTGCAAGCCTGCAACACCGCCTGGCTTCAGGGCATGGGCCAGCTTGTCGAAATAGACCGGCCAGTAGCGCTCGCCAACAGCCTCGAACATCTCGATGGAGGCCACCCGGTCGAAACGGGTATCAACGTCACGATAGTCCAGCAGGCGGATCTCGACCTTCTCGTTCAGCCCGGCGGCCTGGATACGCTTGGCTGCAAAGGCGTGCTGCTGATCGGAAATCGTGATCGCGGTAACCTTGGCGCCGACCTCGCCGGCTGCGAATTCGGCAAATCCGCCCCAGCCGCACCCGATTTCGAGGACGTGATGATCAGGTTCGAGGGCGAGGCCTTTGGCGAGGCTTGCATACTTGGCCCGCTGTGCCTCCTCGAGCGTGAGGTGATCCGTCTCGAACCGCGCCGATGAATAGGTCATGGTCGGATCGAGCCATCGTTTGTAGAAGCTGTTGCCGAGGTCGTAGTGGGCCAGGATATTGCGCCGGCTGCCTCGCTTCGAATTCGGCCGGAAAACATGCTGCAGACGGGCAATCCATCGAAACCAGCCCTTGCCATGAAATTCATTGATGTAGGCTTCCTCGTTCAAAGCCAAAAGTTCCAAGAGCCTGGCCAAATCCGGGCTATCCCAATCTCCATTCAAATAGGCTTCGGCAAACCCCAGCGACCCCCCTGTTGCGAATTGCCTGATCGCCCGCGCATGATGGATCTTCAACTGGGCACGCGGCCCTTCGTCGCCGCCTCGAAACGTTCGGCTTGTTCCATCGGGCGCGATGATCGTCAGCTCGCCGGTGCCCAGACGTCCGGCGATACCGTAAGCGAGGGCCATCCAACGGTCTTCCAGAGACGGATGCTCTCGCCAATTCGTCAACCAGCTCATCAGCCATGCCTCCCTTTTTCTTTTACCGACACCGAAGCTATCGATTCGGCGGCAAGGTTTGCGATCGAGAGTACGCCGGCATGACGCAGCGCGTCATCGGATGATGACGTCTCGGCAGGCGTCTGTTCAGCGTGAAACGGAGCCGCGACACTCGTCGGTTCGGGCTCACAAAGAGGCGATAGCGGCACCAACGCTACCCGATCGGATAAAAAGCCCTGCAAACGGTTCAGCCAGCAAGTTACCGATCGTTTACCATTCCCCGATTTTCCGCGGGAAGCCAGATGATTCCGGGTTGATCAGGACATCTGATCCGCCAAAATCAACTCAAAATCTCAGTGCAACACCCTTCGACTCCCCCAAAGGTCGAGAACGGGCAAATCTCTACCCTGCCCGGTGCTCAACTTGGTATCGGGCCACCTTGTGAACCCGGTCACGCCCAAGGAGGTATGCGCGATAGTCGTCCGGAAAAAGAGTAGCGATGGCAGGGTCCGACAAAGAGAGACCGCCCGTGTAGCTGCCGAAGGCCGGCAAGAGCACGCGGTTGTCGTCGGCGACGAAGCAGGGCCTCGAGACGCGCCGCCCCCTTGCGATGACGCTGGCTTTCGGATGCAGATGCCCAGCGACCTCGCCGCGCACATCGTGCCGGCTCGGCTCATGCCGAAAGGTCAGCCCGCCAAGCTCGATCGCATCCGCAACCTTGCCGCCCACATCTTCCGGCGGCAGAGGATCATGATTGCCGGTAATCCAGGTCCATTCACGGCAGGATGTCATCTCCTTCAGACGCGCCCGATCCTCCTTCGAAAGGCGGCGGCTTGCATCCGTATCGTGAAACCCATCGCCGAGGCTGATCACCCGCTCCGGCGACCAACGCATCAGCGCCTTGGCCAGACGGCTGAGGGTCGAGCGGGTATCGTAAGGCGGGACGAATGAGCCGTGTCCTGCCCATGACGATCCTTTTTCGAAATGGAGATCGGCGACCGCCAGGAGACGCTGTTCGGGCCAGACAAGAGCACCAGTCTCGTCAGCGATGAGGCTGGTCTGATGGAAAGGCAAAACAATATGATGCACGTGAACCGACTCAAGTCATGCGGACATCATCTTCAAGCACGCCTCGCACCGAAAATCCATGGCAGGGCTTGGATTGAGACGTCCCAATGGTGAATTCGGTTCGGAAGCACCCCAAAGGCTGGAACCCAACGATACGTCAACGCGGTTCAAGGCGATAATATTAGCCCGGCTTTCTATCCCATCGCCTCATCGATCAGTTCATCAGCCGCGGCGGCCAAAACTGCTTCGTCCGCCTCACCGGCGACGAACTCTTTGCCGATCTCCAACATCACCGGCAGCGCCAGCGGCGAGAGTTTATCGAGCGTGCGGTGGCGGATCTTGCCCTGCACGCTCACCAGAAAATCGGCAAGACGCTTGACGTCAAGAAGGCCGACGGCAGCTTCGGCATGGGTCGCGCGCATCAGGACATGCGTCGGTTCGTACTTTCGCAGCACCTCATAGATCAGATCGGAATTGATGGTCACCTGGCGCCCGGTTTTCTCCTGGCCGGGATGACGGCGCTCGATCAGGCCGGCGACCACCGCGACATTACGGAATGTCCGCTTCAACAGGCTGCTCTCGGCCATCCAGTCTTCGAGTTCATCGCCAAGGATATCGACGTCGAACAGCGCCGAAGGGTCGGTAACCGGCTCCAGCCCCCAGATGCAGAGCATGTAGTCGCTGGCATTGAAGCCGATCGGTTTCAGGCCCTGGCGTTCCATGCGTCTGGTCAGCAGCATGGCCAGGGTCTGATGGCCGTTCCAGCCGACAAAAGCGTAGATCATCATGAAATGCTTGCCGCGCCTAGGAAAGGTCTCGACCAACAGCTCGTCGGCAGCCGGCATCACCGATTTTTCTTTTTGCAACTCAAGCCATTCAAGCACCTGGTTCGGCAAGTCGTGCCAGTGCCCGGGGTCCGCGAGATAGCCGCGCACGCGTTCCGACAGATGCGTTGTGAACGGCATGCGCGTGCCCATATAGCTCGGCACGCTCGGCTCCTTGCCAGGCGGGGCGAAAGTGACCTCGGCGCTGGTCTCCTGCATCCGCTGGAAAACCAGGGCACGGCCCGCGAATTGGAAGACGTCACCCGGGGTCAGCCACTGAACGAACCATTCCTCGACCTCGCCGAGGCTCTGGCGGCGCCCTTTGAGTCGGACCTTGACCATCGGCGCCTCGACGATGGTGCCGATATTCATGCGGTAGCGCTGGGCAAGCTTGGGATGCGCGAGACACCAGCGTCCGTCTTCCTGCTGCCGCAGCCGGCGATAGCGATCGTAGACCTGCAGCGCATAGCCGCCATTCGCCACGAATCCCAGCACATCCTCGAAATCGCGGCGCGATAGGCCTTGGTAAGGATGCGCTCCGGTGACTTCCTTGTATAACTCATCGGCATCGAATGGCCCCGAGCAGGCAACACCCGTGATGTGCTGAGCCAAGACATCCAGCCCGCCCGGATACGGCGGTGTGCCATCAAGGGTGTGCTCACGAATGGCATCCATCGCCGCCCGGCACTCCAGCACCTCGAAGCGGTTGCCCGGCACCAGCATGGCCCGGCTCGGCTGGTCGAACCGGTGATTGGCACGGCCGATGCGCTGCAGGATCCGAGACACCCCTTTGGGCGCACCGATCTGCACCACGAGATCGACATCGCCCCAGTCGATCCCGAGATCGAGCGAGGAGGTGCAGATGATCGCCTTAAGCCTGCCCGCCGCCATCGCCGCCTCGACCTTCCGCCGCTGCTCCACCGCAAGCGAGCCGTGATGCAGGGCAATCGGCAGGTTGTCCTCGTTCAAGCGCCAAAGCTCCCGGAACATCACCTCCGCCTGCGCTCTGGTATTCACGAAGACCAGCGTGGTTCTCGATGCCTTTATCGTCCGATAGAGCGAGGGAGCCGCATACGTGCCGTAATGGCCGGACCAGGGCAGACGCCCCTCCGGCAGCAAAATTGAAACATCTGGCTCGGGGCCAGGCGCTCCCAGCACCAACTCGGCCGGCGCTTCGCCGAGCGACAGAAAGTCCAGCAATTCCTCAGGCTTCTCGACCGTTGCCGACAAACCGACATAGCGGGTCGTCGGCGACAGGGCGGACAGCCTGGCGAGACCAAGCGACAACAGCTGCCCCCGCTTGGCGCCGGCAAGTGCATGCAGTTCATCGATCACGACGGTGGTCAGGCCTCGGAAGATTTTGTCCGCATCCTGGTAGGACAGCAGCAGCGCCAGGCTCTCCGGCGTCGTCAGGAGAATATCCGGCGGGCTCTGACGCTGACGCTGACGCCGGTTTTGCGGCGTGTCTCCGGTGCGGGTCTCGCAGCGGATGGTTAGCCCCATTTCGTCGATCGGCGTCTGCAGATTCCGGGCGATGTCCGTGGTCAGTGCTTTGAGGGGGGATATATAGAGCGTATGCAGCCCCCCGCTTCCCCCCCGCTCCGAGAGCGCGACCAGGCTCGGCAGAAAGCCCGCGAGCGTCTTGCCGCCGCCGGTCGGTGCGATCAGCAAAGCGGAGCGCCTGGCCGCAGCCTTTTCCAGCATCGCCAGCTGGTGGCTATGGGGCACCCAGCCCCGCTGGTCGAACCAGCGCTGGAATATCGGCGGCAGGACCGAGTTGTCGTCGGGTGGCGTTGCCAAGGGGGCCTCATCGGTTCATCGTGGCGCGCATGGTATGGGCATCGCCGCCGAAGACCAAGCGGAACGTGATGTCACGAAAAAGCATCGAGCCCTTTAGCATTAACGTGGAGGAACAGATATGGGCAGGCTGGTTGACGGCGTCTGGCAGGACCAATGGTATGATACCAAGGCCACCAAGGGGCGCTTCGTCCGGTCAGAAGCCCAGCTGCGCAACTGGATCACGGCCGACGGCAGCTCTGGCCCTTCCGGTGAAGGCGGCTTCAAGGCCGAGGCCGGACGCTACCATCTTTACGTCTCGCTGGCCTGCCCCTGGGCCCATCGCACATTGATTTTCAGAAAACTCAAGGGTTTGGAGGCGATGATCGACGTCTCCGTGGTTCATTGGTTCATGGCGGAAAACGGCTGGACCTTCGAGGAGGGCGAAGGCGCTACTGGTGATCGTCTCTATGGTTCCGACTTCATGCACCAGATCTACACCAGGGCACATCCCGCCTATTCCGGACGCGTAACCGTGCCTGTCCTCTGGGACAAGGAGAAAGAAACAATCGTCAGCAATGAGAGCTCAGAGATCATCCGCATGTTCAATTCAGCCTTCGATCAGGCCGGTGCGACCGATGGCGACTACTATCCAAAGGCACTGCGGAACACAATCGATGAGGTCAATGCGGAGGTTTACGACCATGTGAACAATGGCGTCTATAAATCGGGCTTTGCCACCACACAAGACGCCTATGAGGATGCCGTCATCCCGCTTTTTCGTACACTCGACAAGCTGGAACGGCATCTTTCCGGTCAGCGCTATCTTGCCGGCGATCAAGTGACGGAGGCGGACTGGCGCTTGTTCACCACGCTGGTGCGCTTCGATCCCGTCTATGTCGGCCACTTCAAATGCAACCTGAAGCGCATCGCCGACTACCCTCACCTCTTCGCCTATGTTCGCGAGCTCTATCAGTGGCCCGGCGTCAGTGAGACGGTCGACTTCCATCATATCAAGAATCACTATTACGGCAGCCACGAAACGATTAATCCGACGAGAATTGTGCCGAAAGGCCCGCGCATCGACTGGACCTCCCCCCATCAAAGGGGCTAAGGATTGCTGCCGCCCGACGTTTAGTCTCTCCCGTTTGACCATGTGGTCGCCCCACGACACCAAGGCCCAATTGGGAGGAAACGAAGATGACAACCATGCTGAAAAACGCCAAAAGCGCCCTTATCGTTGCCATGGCATCCCTAGCCATCGCAGGCAGTGCCTCGGCCATTGACCTCGAAAAGGCCCACGAGACCGCTATCCGCAACTGTGTCAACTGGAATGGCCTGTCCACCGAATATTGCTCATGCGTCCAAGACAAGGTGCGTGCCGGCCTCCCCAGCGACAGCTACACGGCGATGCTGATGTACGCCCAGGCCTATGAGGAAAACCGGCGGGCCGATCTTGCCGCCATGCAAGTGGACACCAAGCTCTCGACGGCCCTGGAGCCGGTCGACGCGGCCGTGACGGCTGCGGAAAGTGCCTGCAAGGGCTAAACAAAAAGCGGGTTGGCGTCCTCAGCGGTCTTTGGCGTCAACCCGGGACACCTCTGCCAGGCTCATTGCCCGGCCCGCACAAGCTGATGAAGATCATGCCATGTCACCTTGATGGCATCGACGTTTTCGCCGTGGCGATGCTCAAACTGCTCCACCTCACCGAACTCACCGCCTAAGCGACGGTAGAAAGCTACCGCACGCGGATTCTTGGCGGCGACATAGAGATAGACGCTGTCGTAGCTGTTCTTGATCAGCCGTGCTGCGGTCGCTTGCATCAGCTTGCCGCCCGTGCCGTTCGAGCGCTGACCCGGCTCGACATGAAGATTGTCGATGAACGGATCAGGCTGGCACCAGACGGTGATGAACCCCTTGATGCCCTCGTCCTCGGCCACGAGAACCAGATCGTTCCCGTTGGGCCGCAGCTCGGCCCAACGGGTCAGGAGATCTTCCTCGATTGTCTCGTCCAGATACCAATCCGGCATGATGCCGCGATAAACGCTGCGCCAGCTTCGGATCTGCAGCCAGGCCAGGTGCTGAAATTCGGCCGGATCGGCATCGCGGATGATCATGAAGTCCCTCGTCCTGCTTGTTGCTTCGCCCCGGGCCGATAAAGCTGCACCACCAGGATACTGACCATGATGATGATCACGCCAATCACGTCCCGAAGGCCGATCATTTCGCCCAGGAGCATATTAGCAATGATCACGCCGAAGGCGGGGTTCAGGAAGTGGTAGGCCGCAGCATGGGTCGCTCCGATACGCCGCACCATCGAGAACCAGACGAAGGTCGCGAGCAAACCCGGCACAAGCGTGATGTAGGCAAAGGCAAACCCAAGTGAGCTGGTAAAGCGAACATCTCCCAGATCTTCAAAAAGATAGACCACAGGGACAAGGCTGACGCTGCCCACCAGCATCTGTAGGCCGACGATCATCAAAAGGCCGGAGCCGAGATCGGTCTTGCGGACGATCAGCGTAGCACTTGCCATCGCTACGGCACCGATCAGGCAAAGAGCAATACCGAAACTGCTGCCGCCACCCGCGATACGGCCGGTCATGATGGTCAGCACGCCGGCAAAGCCGAGGACGAGCCCGAGATAGCCAATCCAGCCCAGGCGTTCTCTCAGGAGCAGCCAGGACAGCAGGGCCACGATCAACGGTACGGAACTTGCAAGGATCGCCGCCAGCCCGGCCGGCACCAATGTCATCGCCTTGAAGTTCAGCCCGAGGTAAAGACTGTTCTGGCAAAGACCGAGCAGGATCACCGCACCCCATTGCCGTTTTTGGTAGGGCAGGCGCTGGCCGAGCACCCAGGCGATCATCACCGCGATCATGCCTGAGAGAAGAAAACGTGCAGTCAGGATCAGGAATGGCGGCGCATCGTCCAGCGCCAGCTTAACCACGCTGAATGCCGAACTCCACATGAGCGCAAAGCTGAGCCCGATCAGCACCGCCACCAAATCGAATGGCCGGGATGAGACCCGCACAGCGTCCTCGCTCATGCCGCTTCAGCAAGAAAGGCGGGCCTTGTTATGAAGCCGTTTATTGGAGACAGGCCAATACCGAAATGACATGATCGTGATCTCTTCCGCATAGCTGGAACGGTACGCAAGAAATCCCGTCATG
The DNA here is from genome assembly GCA_965204405.1 of Geminicoccaceae bacterium. Classification (GTDB taxonomy): domain Bacteria; phylum Pseudomonadota; class Alphaproteobacteria; order Geminicoccales; family Geminicoccaceae; genus JANQPX01. The sequence goes on along the minus strand of CBDBEN010000002.1, from coordinate 120,611 downwards.
CCCATAGGAGAAGGCGATCAGAGCGCCTGGATCTTGTCTCAATGCCGCGATTTTGACGTCGGCCTGAACCGCTATTGGGTCCGAAGTCTGGCGTTGATCGCTTCAACCACCTCCCTTGTCTCGGCTGCGGTTCGCCTGGTTGCGGTCGCGGCAACGTCGGCATCATCATTGAGAAAGGACGGAAACCAGCCGAAATTCCTGACATTCCAAAGTTCTTTCGGCAAAATCGTAGGATCGACCGGCGCATCAACGCTGTCTGTTCCCAGGATGTCCATCTCCCTCCTGGTCTCGGTATGACAACTGACGCAATCGGTGTTGAAGAAATGCGCTTTGGCCGGATCGGCAATCACCGTCACAATCTCGCGCATACGGGCCGCATCACCGTCGGGGAAGAGTTCGGCCGTCGAGACACCTCTTGGATTGGCCGGCGGCTTCGGCCCATCCGGATTGCCTGGATCAACGGGAACCTCGAAAGCGCAATCGATGGGGTTCAGATTGTTGGTAACCGGCAATGGCGACACGCTTGGGTTTCTCGGTGAAACGCCGGGACGCACGTCCAGCATCTGGGCAAAGCGCAGCCTGTCGTCCTGCTTCAGTGCGGGATTCGGGAACGGTACGAAGCCACCGGTGCCTGGGTTCTGCGCCATCGCTACGAAAATCCAAGGCTCAGGCACGCGCCTTGGAAGCGCCATCACCGCCATGGCGCTTAGATTGCCGGCATTCAGGTGTTTTTCGAGAAAAGCCTTTAGCGCTCCATGAAACGCAAGCCGCGCCTCCTTGCTGACCTTGGCCGGATCGTCGGCGGGATGAACCCTGAGGTCACCAGTCGTTCCAATCGGCTGATCGCCGATCTCGCCCTTCGCGAGACGCGTCTTCAGCGCCACGACGTCGTCTATGATCGTTTGAAAGGCCTCGTCATTCGGTATCAGCTTCGGCAAGAGGCAACCGGCCACCGGCTCCGCGCTTTTGGTGTAGCTAAAAATCAGATGCGCCGTGACGTCATGCACGTCGCCATCAGTCACCGGCTGAAGCACCAGGCGGATCTGCGGCGAGCGACCGAAGACCGAGACCATCTCCGGCGACAGGCCCGGAGCGCCGGGATCGACCCTGATGGAGGCTATGTGCCAATCGGCCTTGTTCGCAAAATCTCCAACATCGATGGGCGCGATCTCATCATTGTTGGCAACGTCCTCGACCGCAACCGCCCCTGCACCGCTGCCGGCAATCGCCAGGAACTCGGCGAAGGCCTTGTCCGACCAGACATCGCCGCTGGCCACACTCAAATCCGTGATCGCGATCGCAGGGTCCGAACCGTTTTGCGGCGGTGACAGGAGGATGGAAACATCATTGAGGTCGACGCCGACACCGGAAGCCGGCAAGGAAACTGGCGGCGAGCTGGAATCTTCCGGAAAGCAGGCGGTGACGGGCAGAAAAATCGAAAAAATACCAAGCGAACGGCGAAACGAGATCAAAGCACAGCCCCCGTGTAAGATGGTCCGCAACGAGGCAAAGGCGCTGCCTGGCATTACGGCTCGGAACGACAATCCGTCGTCAATGCCAAGGAACACATATCAAATCAAGCGCGAATGATGTAAAATGCTTCACAACCATTAATACATTCGACAGAAAAAGGCCCGTGCGCTGCAATTGCTTGATTCATTGCTGAATGTAGGGTTTTTTGCCACTGGTTCGTGCCCGTGCAACCGGTCGGCCGGGTCAGCGTCTCCGATTTGACCGCGTGTTTGGGATGTGCCTTTCGGATCGCATTTTCTCTATGAAGCAAACGGCCGTTGCTCACTGACACCCGACGCAGCCTTTGTTGATTGCTGATCTATGAAGCCAGAGCCGCTATGCCTTCCTTGTTTGTGCTGACATCCAGCAGCCGATGCTCGCGTGGCACCGCTGTCGATTACAGAGGATCCCGATGTCTTCAACATGCGCCGCCCCTGCCTCGCATCGCGTTGCAAAGCGGGTTCGATGCACATGTCCGGCTTCGAGACAACTGAAGAAGCTTTCCACCGGCGCGATGGCACTAGCATGGCGGCTATCGGAATACGCCCCCGGCTCGCCTTTCAAGACATAGGCAGCGACGGATGGCACCGATGACCGAGCACCCACCTTTCCTCGGATTCAGGCAAAAAACACTAGAATCACGCTTGCTCTATCGAGGATAAAAACGATCCGATATTGAAGGCCGGATCAAATCTCAACATCTATTGAAGATGCTCAAGCAGGAAGATCCCGTTTCAATTTTTTCAGCGAGCCGCCGCGGGGCGTTCCATCGGCCATGGCCGGGACCTTGAAGCCGAGGCAGGTCCCCTTGGGAACGAGCTTCCAGGCATTCCCTTGAAAGTCGACTTTGGATGTACCGGCGCATGTCGTGCCCGGCCCTGCAGCGCAGTCATTTTCCCCGGCAAGCGCCACGCCATAACATTTTTCTGTTTTTCGATCTCTCTTCGCTTCAGCATCGGCAGCTTGGGCTGTGATCGCAACGGCAATAGAGCCGGCAATCATTAGAGCAGTTTTCGATTTCGCCATAGTCCTTTCTCCGTCAGAATTTTTGGCCGGCACCGCTCTTGTCTGAACCGAATAGGCTGTAGACGCGGCGATCGTCTTCGTGTCCAGAATACGAGCGAAACATCAAGCGATCGTTAATGCTTCCGGTGACTTGTTCGGATCGTCCTCCAGCGAAAAGAACGTCACAGAGTCCATCAGCGTTGCCGACAACGTCTCCAAACGCTCCGCCGAGGCGGCTCCCTGCTGCGCGACATTCGTGGTCTGCTGAGTTACCGCATCAATTCGCGCCATTGCATTGGCTATTTCCGAAACACCGAGAGCTTGTTCATTGGTTGCCGTTTCTATCGAAGCGACCTGCTGATCGACGTCTCGGGCGGCATCGACGATTTTGTGGAGTGCCGAGGATGCTTCTTCGCTGCGGTTGACGCCGCTTTTGACGGTATCGCGGCATTCAATGAGGATATCACGCACGTCGGCAGAGGCCTTGGTCACCTGGTTCGAGAGATCGCGGACCTCGTCGGCGACTACGGAGAAGCCTTTGCCAGCTTCACCCGCTCGTGCGGCTTCGATGTTGGCGTTGAGAGCAATGAGGCGTGTCTTATTGGCGATGCCTTCGATAACTTCGACGAGACCGTCGACATTCTCGAATGCCTGTTCGATTTCACGCATGGTCATGGACGTGGCACGTGCAATGTCATCACCGGACTTCGCGCTCTGATCCGTCAGAGCTGCGGCGGCGGCAGCGCTCTTGCAATGACCGGCGTTCGATTGGACAACGGAGGAGATTTCTTCAAGGGCAGACGCGGTTTCTTCGATCCGGGAGGAGGCTTCGTCGGCACGCGCCGCAAGCTCATCCGCTTGCCCTCGAATGTCCTGCACACTGCCTTCAACATCCACAGCCGCGGTCCGGATGGCAACAACGACTTCGTTCAACCGATCGATGGTGGTGTTGACATCCCCCTTCAATTGATGAAAGGCACCCTTGAACGACCTATCCACGCGCGCTTCGAGATCGCCAAGAGCCACGGCGCAGAAAACCCTGCTGAGTTCATTGATCGTTTCCGCCAACAAATCACTCAAGCTGTTTACACCGTCGACCAAACGCGCATAACCGGCATCGCCGCCTTCAAGGCTGATACGATGGCCTAGATCGCCTTCGGCCGCCCCCTTCAGGACAGCGTCGATCTGTTCGCGAACCTCAAATTCAAGAGTTCGATCGGTCCACTCAATGACAAAGCCGATCTGTTCGCCTTTTTCGTTGGCAACAGCGCTGCACTCGACCTGAAGATGCCGCTCCCCAAATTCGATCAGCCCGCCACTACGCTCCGGATCCAACATTCCGTCGACGATGGTCAAGTTCAAACGGTCCGCCAGGATGGCCAGATCCGAGGACATCAGGGCTTGAGGATCAAACCCGGGCAAGCTCTGCGCCAGAGCTCTTTCGTTCGCCGCAATGAATGCTTCCAGCGCGGGGTTGAGGTGAACAATGCGCGCCCGTGCATCAGCGACAAGAAACATGGTCCGGCAGCTATCCAGCGCAGATTTGAGCCGGGCTGCTTCGAGGCCTTTCTGATAGACCTGATCCATCGCGCGAGCGAGAATACCGACTTCGTCCTGCCGTCTTAGACCGGGAACGGTGACATCCTCGCCCTTCGCGAGGTCACCGATTGCCCGTGACATCGTCCCAATCGGCCTGGCCACGGAGCGGGTAATGGCTATCGCGGCAAATAAGCCTACAGCACCGCTCACCAATGCCAGGAATAGCAGGAGACTGCGGCTCCACGCCAAAAGATCGCGAAGTGCTGCGGTTTCGCGTGCCATATTGGCCTGGGCGCTGGCAACCAGCCCTTCGGTCAGATCGTTGAACTCGCCCGTAAGTTCATTCTGACGGGAAACCAGATTTTCGAGATCCGACGATATTGAAAATTCCGCCCGGCGACGTGCAAACAGGCTGGTATCGCCCTCGCCTTCCGCGAGAAGATCGGACACGGCGGCAGCGACGTCCGGGTACTCGTTTGCCGCGTCCAGGGCACCAAGCGAGCCGCGAAGCGACGTGGCCGACTCCCGAAAACGGCCCTCGATGTCATCCAGTGCTGCGGCCTCATCGGCGTTACCGGCAGCGACCAGCATGCCCGCCGCCATGTTTGCCTCCGCCTTTGCAGCAAAAAGTGTGTTGATTTGATTGACGCCGTTGGTCAATAGACCGCGCACACCTCGTCTGTTGGCGCCGCTGATGTCGGAAGCAGTAGCAGCAGCAGCGGCCGCAGCCTCTTCGAGCGCTGCCAATGCCTCTGCCTTTGCATCCTCGATTCCCGCAGGACCCTCGACGGAAAGCGCAGACCGACCAGCAACGAGTTCACGAAGCCCCCTTAGGGCACTATCAGCACTCTTCCGCTGCGTTTCGACAAGGCCGGCTATGTCTTCTGCAGCCATTTCCACAAGGTCCGATGCGTCCATCATCATGTAGAGGAAGGCATCTTCAATGGGACCTTCTATGGTCTCGATCGCGATGGCATGTTTTTCCAGGACATGCTGCAGGGCAAGCTTGCGCGCATCGCGTGCGTCCAGCGCAGCCATGGCTCGTTCATTCAGCTTGACAAGCTCACGGTCAATTTCATCGACAATGTCAATTGTGGAGTCGAGATTGTCTGTGGAGCTTTCTGCTTGAAAATTTCCGAGCAGATGACGGATGTTGCTCATCTGCTCGTCGAGCTGATGCGAAAGCTTGGCGCGTTCGGCATCCGAGTTCACGCGGGAGAGATCGGGAGCCAGTGCCGAAAGAGCCGATTTTTCGGAGGCTGTCCTTAGCGCATTAACCATGCTGCTGATGGTTTCTATTTCGATGGCCCGCATAGCCTGCTCGGACTGGTGGAAATTGGACCATGCAATGAGGCAGGCGCAGACGGTAAACGTCACACCGAGGCCAAAACCGGCGAACAGGCGCGTCGCAATCCTCCAGTTTCGTGGATCAAACTTATCCAGCGCGCGCATTTCGAGTGAAATTTCCCGTTCAAATCTGCCAGCCGGGGCCAGTGCCAGCACATCACTACCCTTGCCTCGTAAGCGGCATATTCGAACAATTGTCTTAAAGCATGGTTAAGGAAAAAAAGCTTTTAGAGTCGCTCGCCAATAACCGAACACAGCCAAGCGCTTCCGAACAAGCTGGCCAAACAATATAACTAGCCTCTGGTGATGATCACCGGCAAACCCGGAGCTCGTGAACTCACCGCTGCATAGGTCTCATCAGGCACGGGGCCTTTTCAGGCTTGCCTCGTCAACTTGATGCCCCCCCTGGGCTTGCTCCCGGTGAGTCAAGGTCGATATTTTTGAGATCAGCTTTGTCCAGCACGGCCTCGTAATGCCGCTTTTGTAACCGAGCGGCGGTGATTGCATTGCGCATCAGCATCGCGACAGTTACCGGACCGACACCTCCCGGCACCGGTGTCAGCCAACCCGCCGTTTCCAGGCAGCTGTCATGGTCGGCATCACCGACGATGCGGCTAGACCCATCAGCCATCTTTACCTGATTGATCCCGATATCGATGACAGCAGCGCCGGGCTTGATCATATCGCCGGTGACAAGGCCAGGCTTGCCTACAGCTACGATGACGGCATCGGCCTGACGGGAATGAACCCGAAGATTGCGTGTCATATGATGGCAGACCGTGATCGTCGCTCCTTCGCTCATCAAAAGAAAGGCGATCGGTTTGCCGACGATCTCGGAATGGCCGATGATCACCACTTCGAGCCCTTCGAGCTTCAACCCTGTCCGTTTCAGCAACTCGACAGCCGCGACCGACGTGCAGGGCCCCATGACCAGATCATTGTAAACGATGTTGCCGATCGATGACGGGTGCATCCCCTCTACATCCTTTAGAGGATGAACGGCGTCTTGCAGTGCCTTGATCGATAAATGTTCCGGCACTGGCCGTTGGATGATGACGCCGGTTACCCGCGGGTCAGCATTCAATCCCTTGACGATGCCCAAGAGTTCGGCTCGCCCGATCGTGCCGTCGTAATCCCGGTCCTCGAAGGCAATGCCGAGCCTCTCCGCCACACGTTTCTGGTTACGGATATAGAGCTTTGCAGCTTCCGATTCGCCAACCGCAATCGACACCAGCTTCGGCTGCCAACCCACGGAGGCCAGCGCCTCGGCATCGTCAGCGATATTCTTCTGGATTTCCCGCGCAATGGCGCGTCCGTCGAGGAGCTTGTAGTCCATGGCCGCACCCGCATCCTGGTACTCTTGATGTCTGTTCGTACTCATCGTGGTTTTTCGATCCGGCTCTTGCCACCGAGATCAAAAGATTCCCATCCTAACTCAACCATGATTGTAGCAAGCTGGCTCCCTACTCCATCCGAAACGAATCGTCCACTCCTGGCTTGCCTTCGGTGTGGTTTCTGCTCAAAGGTCATTGCTACTTTGGAAATGGCGACAAAAAAGCAAGCCGGATATGGAAAGGCCACATTCAACCTGTCGGCCTGCTGCACGTCATGGCCATCTTTGATTCTCGGTTTCGCGTTTCCGATCCTGCCCGATCTCGGGGCTCACCCGGTCCAGCCCAAGCCGGTGGCGATGCAGTTGATTGACAGGATCAACGGCACCATGAGCTTTTTCTTTTCAGCGGCACCATCAGGCAATCCTCGAAATGTTCTGAGCAGACCTATCTGCCAGTGATTGGTCCGGTCGAGAAGCGGCTTGGCACGATCGGCCCGTTGCCGGAATGCCGGAAAGCGATCAGCCAGGTTGTCGCTGCCGGTTATCCGGCTTATGCCATGACATGTGCGCTCATATTCGCGGCGGATCAGATCGAAAACACCCCTCCCGGTCTCCGGATCCGGAACAAGCTCTGCATAGCAATCGGCGATATCCAGATCAGCCTGGTAGAGCGCTTTTTCGACCTCGTCGATCACCAGGCGAAAGAGCCTCGAGGTCTCGAACATCTGACGCAGCAACGCCGTGCCTTCCTTGCCGCGAACGTTCGAGAACGATTCGAGCGCACTACCCAACCCGTACCAGCCGGTGATCAGATGGCGGTTCTGGCTCCAAGCGAACACCCACGGGATCGCCCGCAGATCGGTGATGCCCTTGGCGCCGAAGCGCCGGGCGGGGCGGGATCCGATATTCAGTAACGCCAGCTCTTCGACAGGGCTCGCTGCCTGGAAATAATCGATGAAGTCCGGCCTCCCCACGAGGTCCGCATAGATGGCCTGGGACATGCCCGAGAGCGCTTCCAGCGCTTCATCGACTTCGGGTGCGGCCTTCAGCTCATGCTCGACCGGCGACTTGAGCGTGTGGGCCAGAGCGCTGGCGCTCAGCAGCTCCAGCTGATAGAGGGCCGTGCCGCGATTGGCGAATTTCGACGACACCACTTCGCCCTGCTCGGTCAGGCGCATACGACCTCTGATCGTATCGGCCGGCTGGGCGGCAATCGCCCGCCCTGTAGGTGCTCCGCCGCGGCTGACCGAACCGCCGCGGCCATGAAAAAAGCGAAGCTCGACACCAAGATCTTCAGCGATCGCTACCAGCTTCTTTTGGGCTTTCGCCAGCTCCCAGGTCGAGCTGAGGAAACCGCCATCCTTGTTGCTGTCCGAATAGCCAAGCATGACCTCCAGGACATTGCCGCTCTGGTGAATGGACCGCCTTGCGGACGGGACTTCGAGCAAGGCCTTTAGAATAGCGGTGGCACGCCTTAGGTCGTCGATTGTTTCGAAGAGCGGCACCACCTTCAGCATGACCGGCGCGCTTGGATCCCCGCCCGGGTGAAGGCCGGTATATTTTGCGAGCAGGTAGACCGCCAGGAGATCGTCTGCGGACCCCGTCATGCTCAGGATGAAGGATCCAAGAGCATCGGGATCAGGCGACTTCTCCATCTCGCCGAAGAGCCGGAACAGCGCAACTGTCTCGCGCGCCATGTCGGAGAGCCCGGTTTCGGGCAGCTTCACCTCGTGTTGAGCATGCAATTCCCAACGGAGACGTTCGCTCCAGGCTTGGCCTTGCGGTTCCGGCACCTCACCGCCGCCTGCTGCCCAAATCTCCTCGAGTACAGCGTTGACCGTCGCGGCGTTCTGACGGATGTCGAGCGATACCGTGCGAAAGCCGAATGTCTCCACTTCCCATCGCAGCGGCCGGATCCGCGATCGTGCGAGCGATGCTGCATCGATCTCCTGCAAAGCCCGTTCGGCAATTCGCAGATCCTCCACGAAATCGGAGGGGCGCGCATAGGGCCTCATTTTGCCAGCGTCCTCGCCGCCCGTGACGGCAACACGTTGGCGGAGCACCGAGAAATACTGGCGAAACAGTTCACTAGGATTTCGGGCGACAACGCACGCGTCGCTATCGGCCTCGGATAAGCTGCGGCTCAGCCTCTCGCGAAACGATGCCGGAAGTTCGATGACATTGGTGCTGACGCTCAACGTTCCGGTCAACTCGTCCAGGCGGCGAAGATAATGCTTGATCACGGTCCGCCGATTGGCAGCCAGCGTGCTGCGCGTCACTTGCACGGTCACATTGGGATTGCCATCCCGATCTCCCCCGATCCAGGACGAAAAGCGGAGGAAGGGTTTGATGGCAGGCCGCTGCTCCGGATAATGGCGGCCAACGGCATCATCGAGCCTTTCATAGAGCTCCGGCAAGGCTTCGAACAGGATATCGCTGAAGAAATGCAGGCCCCAGGCGACCTCCTGCTCGACCGATGGGCGCTCCAACCTGATTTCCCCGGTCATCCAGAGAAGATCGATCTCATCGAGGAGATCACGCTCAAGCGCCTGACGTTCCCTTGGTGTCCAGCGCTCGCCTTCCAACTCGACGAGCTTTCGGTAGATCCGGCGATGGCTCTCGAGCACCGTTACACGCTTGGCTTCGGTCGGATGGGCGGTCAGGGTTGGGCAAATGTCGAAATATTGAAGGGTTTCCTCGAGCTTTCCCGCCTGAACGCCTCTTGCCGCCAGATCGGAGGCGACATCGGAAAACGAGCCCTTGACCGCGTCCGGACCTCCGGCTTTTTCGATCTGACGGCGGGTGCGCATCGAGGCATTCTCCTCCGCGATGCGCAGGAGATGGAACCAGATGCCGGCCGCTTGCAGGGCGGCAATACAGGCTTTGGGATCAAGGTCGTCGAATTGGCTATCGGCATCGAAGACCTTCCCGCCACCGGGGCTTCGCCGTTTGGCGATCTCGCTCAGACATCCGTCCAGCAGATCGACGATGCTTTCGGCATAGTCCGATCCGTCATAGCCTCGTTCGCCAGGACGGCCCGATGGGGAGACGCCGGTCATCGCCAAAGCCGGGCTCAGACCCGGCCGCTCGATCTCTGGGCGGCTTCGAGGAACGGAACGATATTGTCGGCAAAGACCGTGCTTGCGGCCTCGGGCAAGCTTGCCGCGACATGGCCTGGATCCGGCAGCAGGATGGCATTGTCACAGGCTTCTAGCTCCGTCGAGCAACACGGCTCGCTCAGCGCCAGATCGAAACCGGCACCACCGATCGTCTCGAACCAAAGCGCGTGAAGCAACGCCTGTTCGTCGACCAGTGCAGCATCACTGGTATTGATCAGTAAGGCGTCGGGCCTCATGAGATTGAGCCTGCGCGCATTGATCAGATGACGGCTGCTGCCATCGCCCGAGCAATGCAGCGAGATGACATCGGCTTGCTGCAGTAGCATGTCGACGCACGCAACCTGCTCGATACCGAAGGTGGCGATGTGCTGGTCGGTTGGGATCGGACTATGCGCCAGAACCCGCATGCCGAATCCGCGATGAGCGATGCCGGCGACCGCCCTGAGTTCGGTGCCGAAGCCGACAAGCCCCAATGTCTTGCCGCGGAGCGACGTCATCCGCGCGGCTGCCCCCTTGCCCCGTGTCAGCATCAACGCCAGCGCCATGACGGCATCGGCAACAAGGTCACTTTGGCGAGCAAGCGACATGATCATGGTCCATCCTCCCTGTTACGCGGCCTTCACGAGGGTTTCGGCGACAGTGCTGCCGATTTCTGCCGGCGTCGGTGCGATGCGGGCGCCGGAGTCTCGGAGGATCTCCACCTTCTCGCTGGCGCTTTCGCCGAAGGCGGAAATGATCGCACCGGCATGGCCCATGCGCTTGCCCTTGGGTGCGCTGAGGCCGGCGACATAGGCGATCACCGGTTTGTTCATCTGGTCACGAATGAATTCAGCGGCCGCAGCCTCCTGGGGGCCACCGATTTCCCCGATCATGACGATGGCATCGGTCTCGGGGTCCTCCTCGAACAGCGCCAGAATGTCCCGAAAAGAGCTGCCGTTGATCGGATCGCCACCAATGCCGACGCTGGTCGAGACACCGATATTCATCGCTTTCATTTGCGCTGCGGCCTCGTAGCCAAGCGTGCCAGAGCGACCAACGATGCCCACCCGGCCGGGCTGGTAGATATGCCCCGGCATGATTCCCAAAAGGGCCTGACCAGGCGTGATCAGCCCAGCACAGTTGGGGCCTATGAGGCGCATGCGCCGATCCCGCCGGTAGCGCAACATGTAGCGCTTCACCCGAATCATATCCTGAGCGGGAATGCCATCAGTGATGGCAACGCAGAGCCTGATGCCCGAGTCCGCCGCTTCCATGATCGAATCGGCGGCGAAAGGCGGCGGCACCAGAACGATGCTGGTGGTGGCGCCGGTCGCCTCGACCGCCTGCTTCATGGTGTCGAAGACCGGGCGGCCATGCACCGTTTCGCCGCCTTTTCCCGGAACCACGCCGCCGACAACATGGGTGCCGTAGTCGATCATCTCCTTGGCATGGAAAGCGCCGATTCTGCCGGTGATGCCCTGAACCAGGACGGGTGTGGTGCGATCCAGAAGAATGCTCATGACGTGGCCCTCATCTTGACGTCGTGCTGCAGGGTCTTTTGCCAGGCGGTCACCGCGCGTTCCGCCGCTTCTGCGAGGGAAGAAGCGCGAATGATCGGCAGGCCGCTCTTGGCCAAAATCTTGCGTCCCTCGTCGACATGAGTACCTGCGAGCCGGACGATGACCGGGACATCGACGGGATTTTTCTCCAGAGCCTGGACAATACCCTCGGCCACCCAGTCACAGCGGTTGATGCCGGCGAAGATATTGACCAGGATCGCCTGGACATTGTCGTCCGAGCGGACCAGACGGAAGGCCTTGGCGACGCGCTCTGGGCTGGCGCCGCCGCCGATGTCGAGAAAATTGGCGGGATTGCCGCCGGCGAGACGGATCATGTCCATCGTGGCCATGGCGAGGCCGGCTCCATTGACGATGCAGCCTATCTCGCCTTCGAGGCCGACATAGGAGAGACCGCGATCAACGGCATTGGTCTCGCGCGGGTCTTCTTGGGATTTGTCACGCAGCTCGGATATTTCCGGGCGCCGGAACATGGCGTTGTCGTCGAACGCCATTTTGGCATCGAGGGCGGTGATGGTACCGTCCGTGGTGACCGCGAGCGGGTTGATCTCCACCATGGTGGCATCGAGTTCACGAAAGGCTTGATAGCAGCCCTTGATGTTGGCCACGGCTTCCTGGATATGTGCGGCATCGATGCCGAGGCCGAAGGCGATTTCCCTTGCCTGGAAGTCACGCATGCCGACCGCCGGTTCGACCACGGTGCGGATGATCGAGGACGGTTCCTTGGCGGCAATCTCCTCGATATCCATCCCGCCGGCCGCCGACGCGACCACCATGATCCGCTCGCTGCTGCGGTCGAGCACGAAGCCGAGATAGAGTTCCCGCTCGATCGAGGTCGCGCCCTCGACATACACACGGTAGACGATCTTGCCTTCAGGCCCCGTCTGGTTGGTGACCAGGCGTTTACCGAACAAGGCATTGGCTGCATCGAAAACTTCGTGCTCGTCGGCACAAAGCTTGATGCCGCCCGCCTTACCGCGGCCGCCGGTATGCACCTGAGCCTTCACGACCCATTTGTCGCCGCCGATCTCCCGTGCCCGATAGGCGGCCTGTTCCGGGCTGTAGGCGAGCCCGCCAGGGGGAACGCGAACGCCGAACCCGGAGAGAATCTCCTTAGCCTGGTATTCATGAATATCCATGATGCATGAGCTCCCCAGATTGCCTTCGATCGAGGCTGCCTCCCATCAGGCCAACGCGCCTCGTCCCCATGATCGAATTGAACCTTGCTATCCAGATCCTCACAACACCCGAACAACCTACTTTTGAGCTATCTTTAAGATTGCTTTTTAGCTACCCATAAAGATAGTTTTGGCTAAAATACATCGCTGGGCGCCCATTCAAATGGGTAGTTTTTGTTAGAAAATGAAAGGGAGGAGAGATGTGACCGAGAGCGGCCTGCCAACTATCGATGTCGGTCTTGCGGACACCAACCCGTTGATGCTCGGCGCGCTCTCCGAGTTTTTCGACGGCGATCCGCGCTTCAGTCTGGTTTTCACCGCCGGCACAGCCGAAGGGTTTCTCGAAGCCGCACTTCGCGCCGATGTCGCTGTCGGTGTGATCGATTGGGGCCTGCCCACGCTTGGCGGGCAGAAGCTGGTCGAGATCGTGCGGGCGCAGGCATCGGCACCGAAGATCGTGGTCTATGCCGATGGCGAGCATGGCGACATCGCCAAAGCCGCGATGACCGCGGGCGCTGCCGGTTTCTGTGCACGCAGCGAGCCGCCTGAGCGGCTCCTGACAATCGTCGCCGAGGTCGCCAGCGGCCAGATGGTGTTCCCGTTCCTCGATGTCCGCGAACTCAGCCGCGACCCGATCGACAGCCTCACCCGCCGTGAACGGCTGCTACTGGAGCGCCTGGCAACCGGCCTCAGCAACAAGGAGCTGGCCGAGGACCTCAGCGTATCAATCAACACCGTGAAATTTCATTTGCGCAATCTTTTCGAAAAACTGTCGGTCAAGAGCCGGACGCAAGCTATTGCCCTCTATTTTTCACTAATTAGCGGGCAGCGCAGAGAGGACCGCCATGCCGACGACATCTAAGACCGTTCGCCTACTCCACCCCCCCGGCCAGCCACCCGCAGGATCCCGACAATATCGGGGGACCAGGCGGGGACGGAGCTGCTCAGAGAACCGTTCAGGCGGGCGTCATGTCACGATCGATAAGGCAGCACGGCCGTCGCTTCGATCTCGACCTTGGCTCTGTCCTCCATCATCGCGCTGACCTCAACCACGGTCATCGCAGGGAAATGGCGACCAAGAGCCTCGCGGTAGACCTGACCGACCTCCTTCAAACGATCCAGATATTCGCGCTTGTCGGTAACGTACCATGTCAGCCGAACAAGATGTTCAGGACCACCACCCGCCTCGACTAGAATCGTGCGGATATTGGCAAGCGCCTGACCGACCTGCCCGACGAAGTCGTCGGTCTCGAACCGCTGCTGCCCGGTCCAGCCGATCTGGCCGCCGAGAAAGAACAGCCGCCCCTCGGCAACGATGCCGTTGGCATAGCCTTGCGCCCGTTCCCAGCCATCGGGATGAATGATGTCATGCATGGTCGGTGTCTTTCACGATCAGACGCTGGAAATTCGCGACGGTTGACGGGTCAATGGAAACGCTCGTTGAAGCCGCAGCACTAGTGGTGTGACCACATCATTTGATTCCCCCCGCTTAGGCCAGGATCGACGGTATGCAGCCACATTCTGGCGCTGTTTTTAGGGATCTTTCGTTTCGGCCAATCCACTAAAGTTCGGTCCTCACGCTCCAGAGTTCGGGAAAGAGCTGAACGTCCAGCATGCGCTTGAGATAGGCGACCCCATCGGTGCCGCCCGTACCCCGCTTCAGACCGATGATCCGCTCCACTGTGGTGACATGGTTGAAGCGCCAGCGTCGAAAGTAGTCTTCGAAGTCGACCAGCTTCTCTGCGAGTTCATAGAGCGGCCAATGTACCTCGGGAGCCTGATAGATCTGACGCCATGCTTCGATCACGGCGGGTTCAGACCGATAGGGGATCATGACATCCCTTTCGACGACCGCCGCCGGAAGGTGGATGCCATGGCGTGCGACCAGGCGAAGCGCCTCGTCGTAGAGGCTTGGCTCGGCCAGGACTGCGCTCAGCCGCTCATGGATTGCGGGGGTATCCTCATGAAGCTTCAGCAGGCTTTCCTGGCGATGGCCGACCAGGAATTCAATCTCCCGGTACTGATAGGACTGAAACCCCGAAGAGCGGCCGAGACCTTCGCGAAACCGGGTATACTCGCTCGGCGTCATGGTCCTGAGCACATCCCAGGCGGCATTGAGCTGTTCGAAAATGCGGGCAATCCGGGCCAGCATCTTGAAGGCGGGCTGCAGCTTGTCGATGCGGATGGCCTCGCGCGCCGCCCGGATTTCGTGAATCGCCAGCTTCATCCAAAGTTCCGATGTCTGATGCTGGATGATAAACAGCAGCTCGTCATGAGCATCGGTCGATGGAGTCTGAGCATCGAGAATCCCGTCCAGGTGGAGATAGCCGCCATAGGACTTTTCCATGCTCTGCCGCCCATTTGCCGGATTGGTTCCATTCATGTCACTTTTGCCCTCACCTTGAATTCGGGCCGGTCCCAAAGGCGATCCTTGAGCACGGTTTCGAGTTGTTCAGCTGCAGCGACGATCTCCTCCTCTCCGACATAAAGAGGTGTCATGCCAAAGCGCATCAGGTCCGGCGCCCGGAAATCGCCGATAACGCCAAGGGCAATCAACGCCTGCATGACGGCGTAGCTCTCCTTGCATCGAAACGAGACTTGAGAACCCCGCCTGCTGCCGTTCCGCGGGCTGGCCAGCGTCAGACCGAAGCCAGCGCAGCGGCTTTCGACCTCTCTGATCATCAGATCGCCAAGCTCGATCGAGCGGGCGCGTACCGCTTCGATGTCGATCCCGTCCCAAACGTCCAGAGCGGCGTCGAGAGCTGTGAGCGACAGGATCGGCGGCGTGCCGACCTGCAGGCGCGCACGGCCCGGTGCCGGACGATAGTCCTGATCGAACGCAAAGGGTGCAGCATGCCCCATCCAGCCGCCGAGCAGCGGGTCGATATCATCAGTATGATCAGGCCTGGCATAGATAAATGCCGGCGCTCCCGGCCCACCGTTCAGAAATTTATAGCCGCAGCCGACCGCAAAGTCGGCACCGCAGCCAGCCAGGTCCACAGGAAGCGCCCCGGCGGAATGGGCAAGGTCCCAGACCGTCAGCGCGCCGATCGCATGGGCGGCCTTCGTGAGGGCTGCCATATCGTGCAGGCGGCCGGTTCGGTAGTCGACCTCGGTCAGCATCAGGACAGCGACGGTGCTGTCCAATACTTCCGCGACATCCTCCGGTGCCACCGTCTTCAGCGCGTAGCCGGCCCCAAGGGTCGCGATCAGACCTTGGGCCATGTAGAGATCGGTCGGAAAGTTACCGGTGTCGGAGAGGATGACGCGACGTTGCGGACAGAGCTGCAATGCTGCGGCGAGGGCTTTGCTGACATTGATCGATGTCGAATCGGCAACCGTCACCGAACCGGGAGACGCACCGATAAGCTTTCCGATCCGGTCACCGACTTTCCCAGGCAGATCGATCCAGCCGGCCTCGTTCCAAGCACGGATCAGTCTTTCACCCCATTCGCCCTCGACCGCCGAGGCAAGCCGCTCGGCAACGCCAAGGGGCAACGGACCGAGCGAATTCCCATCCAGATAGATCACGCCGTCGGGCAGCCGAAAGCGTTTTTTTGTCCCTTCGAACAGAGAGCTGCCGGTGCTGGCGTCGATCGGCAAAGGGCTTTCCATCGATCTCAGCGCCCTGCTTCGCGCAGGCGAAAACGCTGAATCTTGCCGGTCTGGGTTTTGGGCAGGGCGTCTTCGAACAGGATCGATCGTGGGTATTTGTACGGCGCGATCGTTGCCTTGACGTGATCCTGCAGGTTTTTGACGGTTATCTCATTGCGAGGCACGCCGTCGCGCAGAACCACATGCGCCCGGACGATCTCGCCGCGCTGGTCGTCAGGTACGCCGATCACCGCGCATTCCGCGACATCGCCATAGCTCAAAAGCGCATCCTCGACCTCGGGGCCGGCAATGTTGTAGCCAGACGAGATGATCATGTCGTCGGTGCGCGCGACGAAATGAAACCGTCCATCCTCGTCAATACGGAAGGCATCCCCGGTCAGGTTCCAGCCCTCTCGGACGTAAGCCTGCTGACGGTCGTCGGCGAGATAGCGGCAGCCGGTGGGGCCGCGCACCGCGAGCCTGCCGGTGTCGCCGACCGCGACCTGCCTCATCTCGTCATCGACGACCTTGGCCTCATAGCCGGTGACCGGACGGCCGGTGGCGCCGGGTGCCATGTCGTCCATGCGGTTGCTGATGAAGATGTGAAGCAGTTCGGTCGCGCCGATGCCGTCCAGGATCGGGACGCCGGTCTTATCGACCCAGGCCTGGTAGGTGGCGGCAGGCAAGGTCTCGCCGGCGGATACCACCAGCCGAAGCGTCGAGAGGTCGGCACCTTCGTCCATCGCCGCCATCATCGCACGGTAAGCGGTCGGCGAGGTGAAGCAGATAGTGGCTCGGTATTTCTGGATGATCTCCACCAGATTGGGAGGGGTCGCCTGCTCCAGGAGCGCGGCTGCGGCCCCGAAGCGCAGTGGAAAGATCGCGAGGCCGCCAAGGCCGAACGTGAAGGCAAGCGGCGGCGAGCCGACGATCACATCCGAGGGTCTGACCTCGAGCACTTCTCGCGCATAGCCGTCCGCAACGATCAGAAGGTCCCGATGGAAATGCATGGTGGCCTTGGGTTCACCCGTCGTCCCCGAGGTGAAACCGAGGAGCGCCACGTCATCGCGCCCGGTCGCCACCGGCTCGAAGACGACGGGCTGGGTCAGCGCCGCTTCGTCCAGTTCCGCTTCATGATTGCGGGTGCCATCGAAGGCAACGATCCGCTCGAGGTAACTGCTGTTGCCGCTGGCAATCTCAAGTTCGTCAAGCATGCGGCTGTCGCAAAGGGCAAGGTTGATCTCCGCCTTGTCGATGATCTTGGCAAGCTCACCGGCGCGAAGAAGCGGCATGGTATTCACCACCACCGCCCCCGCCTTGGTCGCCGCAAGCCAGGCCGCAACCATCGCCGGGTTGTTGCCGGAGCGGATCAGCACCCGGTTGCCGGGCTCGACACCGTAGTCGTCGACCAGGACATGGGCGATCCGGTTCGACCAGTCGGTCAGTTCCTTGTAGGTGCGCACCCGGCCATTGCCGATCAGCGCGATATGATCGCCGAAGCCCCTCTCGACCATGCGATCGGTAAGCTCGCTCGCGGCATTGACATAGTCGGGATAGTGGAACGCCGGCTCATCCAACGGCAGATCCGGCCATTGATCCGCCGGCGGCAGATTGCTGCGCGAAAAACCATCCGTATGAGCTGAAGGCCCAAGCATCTCAACCTCCTCCCGCTGCCGGCTCCAGGTTCGCCGCAAGTGCCTGCCGGGCGATCACCACTTTTTGCACTTCCGATGCTCCTTCATAAATCCGAAGAGCCCGGATTTCCCGGTACAGTGATTCGACCGGATGGTCTGCGCGGACGCCATCCCCGCCATGGATCTGCACCGCCTTGTCGATGACCTGCTGCGCCCGCTCGGTGGCGTAGAGCTTGGCCATGGCAGCCTCTCTCGTCACACGGTCGGCACCCTGGTCCTTGGTCCAGGCAGCGCGGTAAACCAGCAGCGCTGCGGCATCGACATCGAGTGCCATCTCCGCGAGCATCCCTTGCACGAGCTGCAGCTCGCCCATCGGTTCCCCGAACAAGCAGCGCCCTTGAGCGTGGGCCAAAGAAAGCTCGAGGGCTTTCCTGGCAAAGCCCAGGGCGGCAGCGCCAACGGTCGAGCGGAACAAGTCCAGCGTCGCCATGGCTATCTTGAAACCCGCGCCGGGCTTGCCGATCAGCGCTGCCGCCGGTAGACGGCAGTCATTGAAGCTCAGCCTGGCCAGCGGATGAGGGGCTATGACCTCCAGGCGTTCCGCGATGTCCAGCCCGGGTGCTTCAGCGGGAACGATAAATGCGGAAAGCCCTTTGGCGCCGGGCTGTTCACCGGTGCGCGCGAAGGTGACATAAAAATCCGCGATACCGCCGTTGGAAATCCAGGTTTTCTCGCCATTCAGGACATAGCCGTCGCCATCCCGTTCGGCAGTCGTCTCGATCGCGGCGACGTCCGAGCCCGAGCGTGGCTCCGACAAGGCGAAGGCAGCCATTGCGCGCCCCTGCCTGGTCAACGGCAGCCAGGTTTTTTTCTGTTCATCCGTGCCGAACAGCGTGATCGGGCCGGCCCCCAGCCCCTGCATGGCAAAGGCGAAATCGGCGAGGCCGTCATGGCGGGCAAGCGTTTCGCGAACGAGACAAAGCGTGCGCACATCCAGCCGGGCGTCGGGATCGTTCGGCGACGATGCCGTGTGTTCCAGCCAGCGATCGTCACCCAGCTTTTTCACCAGTTGGCGACAGACCTGATCGACATCGCTGTGATCGAGACCGGCGAGATTGTCACTTGCCCAAGCTTCGAGATCGACCGACAGCGTGCGATGACGCTCGTCAAAAAAAGGCCAGTCCAGGAAGCTCTTGTCGACCATCGTTCAATCGCCTCTAAATACCGGTTTCTTCTTGTCGACGAAGGCATCGTAGGCCCGCTTGAAGTCGCCGGTTTGCATGCAGATCGCCTGAGCCTGCGCTTCGGCTTCGATCGCTTGCTCGACACCCATCGACCATTCCTGATTGAGCATGGTCTTGGTCATCATATGCGCAAAAGCCGGCCCATCGGCGAGCTTGCGTGCGAGGCTCATGGCTTCCTCTTCGAGGCCGTCGGCGGCGACCAGCCGGTTGAAGAACCCCCAGCGCTCCCCCTCCTCGGCAGACATGGTACGGCCGGTGAACAGCAGTTCGGCGGCTCTCCCCTGCCCGATCACGCGCGGCAGCAGGGCGCAGGCCCCCATGTCGCAGCCGGCAAGGCCGACGCGGGTGAACAAGAAAGCGGTCCGGGCGTCCCCGGTGGCGAGACGAAGGTCCGAGGCAAGCGCAATCATCGCCCCCGCACCGACGCACACACCGTCCACCGCCGCAATCACCGGCTGCGAACAGGCGCGGATCGCCTTCACCAGATCGCCGGTCATACGCGTGAAGGCGAGCAACCCTCTCATGTCCCGCTCCAGCAGCGGTCCGATGATCTCGTGCACATCGCCGCCGGAGCAGAAATTGCCGCCATTGGAAGCCACGACCACGGCTTTGACGTCCTCGGCATCGGCAAGACCACGAAAAACATCGCGAAGCTCGGCATAGGACTCGAAGGTCAGCGGATTCTTGCGTTCCGGCCGGGCAAGCCGGACGACCGCAATCCGATCATGCATCGACCATAGGAAGTGTTTCGGTGCGTAGTTCGCCATCGCCGTCATGAGTCCACGCCCCGGCGTGCGTGATCGAAGCGTGTCAGAATGTCGATCATCATATCGACGTCGTCCCCCTCGATCTCGGAGAGCAGCTCATCCACCCATTGCTCATGGGCGCTTGCCATGTCGGCGAAAGCGCTTTCGCCTTCCTCGGTCAGCTCGACCATGCTGGTTCGCCGATCCTCTTCCTTACGGACACGCGACACCATGCCGTCGTCGACCAGGCGATCGACGATCCCGGTGACATTGCCGTTGGAAACCATGAGGTAGCGGGAGAGTTCCGTCATGGTCATCGGTGCCTGTTTCCGCTCGAGCGCCGCCATGACATCGAAGCGCGGCAATGTCGTCCCGATCTCCAGGCGAAGGCGCTCACGCAGCTCCCCTTCGAGGGCGCGGGTGACGCGCAGCAACCGTATCCATAGCCGAAGCCGCTGCTTGCTCGCCGTTTCAGGCCTCTTTTTCCTCATGTCGAGATCGCTCATCACTCAGACCTTTAGCTGCATGGCATCGGTGCGCGCGGCCAAGCGGTGGAGCTGGTCGCGGCCTGACAGATAAGGCTTGGGCCATGACATACCCTCATAACCGAGCGCCGCCGCCGCATGCAGCGTCCAATAGGGATCGGCGAGGTGGGGCCTCGCCAGGCAGCAGAGATCGGCGCGGCCTGCCATCAGGATGGAATTGACGTGATCCGGTTCTTGGATATTTCCGACCGCCATCGTAGCGATGCCGAGATCATTGCGGATGCGGTCGGAAAACGGCGTCTGAAACATCCGCCCATAGACCGGCCTTGCTCTGATCGACGTCTGGCCGGCCGACACATCGATGATGTCGGCACCGGCTTTCTCGAACATCGCCGCGATGAGGACCGCGTCCTCAGGCTGAACGCCATCCTCATCAACCCAATCATGAGCCGAGATGCGCACCGATATCGGCAGATGCGCCGGCCAGACTTCACGTACATCGGCAAGCACTTCGAGCGGGAAGCGCATCCGGTTTTCCAGCGAACCGCCATAGGCATCGGCGCGGCGATTGGTGAGCGGGGTGATGAAAGCCGAGAGGAGATAGCCATGGGCGCAATGCAGTTCCAGCAGATCGAAACCCGCGCGAACAGCCATGTCGGCCGCATTGACGAACTCGCCGCGCACCCGTTCCATGTCGGCCAGTGTCATCTCACTCGGCGTCTGGTTGGCCGGCGACCAGGCGACCGAGGACGGTCCCATGATCGGCCAATTACCGTCCGGCAACGGCGCATCCATCTCCTCCCAGCCAAGCTGGGTCGATCCCTTGGGCCCAGAGTGACCGAGCTGGACCGCGATCTTGGCTGGCGTCTCCTTGTGAACGAAATCGACGATCCGCCGCCATGCCGTTTCATGCTCCGGCGCATACAGGCCGGTGCAGCCAGGCGTGATCCGCGCCTCCGGCGAGACGCAGGTCATTTCCGTAACGACGAGACCGGCCCCGCCCAGCGCCCTGCTGGTATAGTGGGAAAAATGCCAGTCCGCAGGTGTACCGTCGATCGCCTTGTATTGCGCCATCGGCGAGACGACGACGCGGTTGGGAAGCTCGATCTCGCGCAGGCGAAAGGGCGTGAACATCGGCGGCCTTGCCTTGGCCGGCCGCGTTCCGGTTGCACCTGTCTCGAACCAGATCTCCGCCTGCTCCAGCCAGTCCCGATCGCGAAGGCGGAGATTCTCGTGGCTGACCCGCTGGGAGCGGGTGAGGAGTGCGTAGTTGAACTGAACCGGATCAAGGTCGAGGTAACGCTCGACCTCCTCGAACCACGCACAGGAATTTCTAGCAGCCGACTGCAGCCGGAGCACGTCCAGACGCCGCTCTTCCTGATAGCGCTCAAAGGCGGACTTCAGGCTCGGCGCGCTATCGACATGACCGGCAAGCGCTATCGCGCTTTCCATCGCGAGCTTCGTGCCGGACCCGATGGAAAAATGGGCGGTCGCCGCGGCATCACCCAACAGGACGATGTTGTCATGCGCCCAGCTTTCGCAGAGGACACGGGGAAAATTGATCCAGGCGGAGCCGCGGATGTGACCGGCATTGCTCATCAGACCGTGACCGCCGAGTTCGTCTTCGAAGATGCGCTCGCAGACGGCGATCGACTGATCCTGTGTCATCTCGCCAAAACCGAACCTTTGGAACGTGTCTTCGGCGCATTCGACGATGAAGGTCGCCGTCTCCTGATCGAATTGATAGGCGTGCGCCCAGATCCAGCCATGCTCGGTCTGCTTGAAAATGAACGTGAAGGCATCGTCGAATTTCTGATGCGTGCCGAGCCAAACGAACTTGCATCGCCGAATGTCGATTTCCGGTTTGAACATGTCCTGATGTTCATTGCGGACACGCGAGTTCAATCCGTCCGCAGCGACGATCAGATCAAAGCCGGCGCAAGCTTCGGTGCTCTCGACCTCGGTCTGAAAACGAAGCTCGACACCTAGCTCGACCGCGCGATCCTGGAGAATATTGAGCAGTTTCTTCCGGCCAATGCCGCAAAAACCATGGCCGGTCGAAACGGTCTTCGTATCCCGGTAGTGAACCGCAATATCGTCCCAATAGGCAAAATGCCGGTGGATCGCTTCGGCGCTCGCCAGATCGTTGGCGCGAAGGTTGTCCAGTGTCTCATCGGAGAGCACCACGCCCCAACCGAAAGTATCGTCCGGCCGGTTGCGCTCGATAACCACGATCTCATGACCGGGATCGCGCAGCTTCAGGCTGATCGCAAAATAGATCCCGGCAGGTCCCCCTCCCAGACAGGCAACGCGCATGGCGTTCTCCCCGGAACAGCATCAATATCAGCATGGCGTATCATGATCATTATTTCAAGCCTAAAATATTTAACGGCCTGATCATTGTTGATCGGCTTTGCGCATCAGGCGGAGACGATCGCTTCGGCTTCGATTTCAACCTCGTAGTCGCCAACCAGATCCTTGATCTCGATCAGCGTATTGGCCGGCAATATGTCTTGAAAAACCCGGCAGTGGGCGCGCGCCGCTTCTTCCCAGCGGGATGCATCCTTCATATAGACGCGGGTTCTGACCACATCATCGATCATGCCGCCGAGCGCTACGATCGCCGCCTCGATCTTGTCCAAAATATGGGTGGTCTGGCCCTCGACATCACCGAGACAGACGACGTGGCCCGCCCCGTGCGTGGCGGTCGTGCCGGACACCAGGATACGATCGCCAGCGCGAACCGCACGACTGTAGCCGAACGCCGCTTCCGGTGCCGAGCCCGTATCCACCCGGAGGCGCTTTTCGCGCGCGCCGATCGGCTTGACGGGATAGGCCTGCCGCTTGCCGCTTAGATGATGGCTGAGGTCACCGGAAGCCGTGAGGAACGGCGGTTTTCGATATTCATCACCACAATCTCCAGGGATTGGTGTGAGCGACGCGATCGAGCGGTCGATCTCCGCCATGTCGCGCGCATCGAGGCGAAACGAGAACAGGCGGGCATTATCAGAGCGATGATCACTCTCCCCTAGCCTCGCCCCGACGATCACAGCCGCAACAGCCTGTTGATCGAGGACCCAGCGCGTGGCGACGTTGGCGATCGAAACACCGTGCCGGTCTGCCACCTGCTTCAACGTCCGCAGCAATCCTCGAAACGCCTCCCAGCCACCGGCAGCCTCGATATAGCGCCGGTACTTCATCTTGCTCCAATCCCCCACCGCCGCGGGCGGTCCGTTGTTTAGCCAGTGCTCGCTCAGGAAACCACCGCCCAGTGTGCCGAAGGCCAGGAGGCGGACGCCGTGCTCCAGACAGAAATCGGCCATGTCACCGGCGGCCCGCCGATCGAGGAGCGAAAAACAGATCTGGTTTGACGCTATCTCGATGCCGTTCTTGACCAGCACGCGAAGATGGGCAGTGTCGAAATTGGTCACGCCGAGGTGGCGAACCAGCCCTTCCTCGCGCAGGCGCATCAGCGCCTCCATGGCATCGAGATAGTCCGGATCCCGGTAATCCCACCAATGAAACTGCAGGAGGTCGAGACGCTCGACACCGAGGCGCTCCAGCCGTTCTAGAACACCTTCGCGCACAATCGCCGCAGTCATCGGCCCAGGTTCAGGCACCCATTTGGTCAAGATCGCGGGCCGCACCTTTCCCTTGTCAACCATGCGGGCGGCCGCCCGCCCCGCGACGAGTTCGGCGCTGCCATAATGGTCGGCCATGTCGAAACTGTCGAAACCGGTTTCGGCATAGTCGACAAGGACATCAGCCATGGCGTCGAGATCGACGCTGCGGCCATCGCGCTCCTGATCGGCCATCTGCCAAAGACCGGTGGTCACCCTGCAGATGTCGAGGTTCGGTGCCAGCGTGACGCGCTCGAGCGATGAATTCATAGGATGTATCCCGGACATTGATCTGTTCCGTCCCGCTCTCCCTCCCCACCTCCCGATATTATCCTGGCACGCTGTCGGGTGGTTGGAAGGGGGAGCGGGACGGAACAGTGCTCATCCGATCGGTGTCATTCCACCACGGCCGAGCCTAAGATCGCCTCGACCTCGATCTCCACCTTGCACTCAGGTACGGCAAGCGGCGCACAGACCGTGGTATTCGCGGGATAGGCCGTCCCGAGGCGCTTCTTCAGGACCCTGGACACGTCGATCACATCGCCTGGGTCCGGGACATACACCCGGACCCTGACGATATCGGCAAGACCGGAGCCGGCCTGATCCAAGGACCAGGCGATCGTGTCGAGCGCCTGGTCGGCTTGATCCGCCGCGTTCTCCGGGAGGTGGCCCGTCTTGAAGTCATAGCCGACCGTGCCGGAGACGAAGATCCGGTCATCGACCACGACTGCGCGGGCGTAGCCTGCCAGCTCTTCATAAGTCGAGCCGGTGAAGACGTGACGACGTCCGCTCACGCCGGTTCAGCCATCCAGCTTCTTGATCAACGCGTCGACATCCTCAAGCGAGTAATAGTCGATCTCAACGTTCTGATCGCCCTCGAAGCGCCAGGTGAGCTTTGGTGCGGAGACATCGCCCCATTGATCGAACTGAAGGGGACCGGTCGCACCGACGTAGCGGATGGTCTTACCCTCACTCAACAGCTGCTTTGCCTGCTTCATACCTTCAACGCCCGGATAGACCTCGATACCGTCGGGCGAGGTCACGGCCCGGATATTATCACGCACCGACGTCCCGGTGATTTCATCGGACGCTTCCATTGCGAGCAGCACGACATTGACCGCATCGAACACCGAATGCAGGCCGGGACCGTCGGGCGGACCCTGGAAACGCTCCTCGAACAGCGTGTTGAAGGTCGCGACCGAGTCGGTTCTGGGCTGAGCGCTGTCATAGCCCACCAGGCCTTTCAGGTTTTCGGCACCGACGGCTTCCAGATAGTCGCTGGAGCGAAGGGAGTTGTTGACGATCAGGTTCGGCGTGCCGCCGAGCGACAGCCACTCCCGGGTCAGCGTGGCACCATCGACCGGGAAGGCCACCAGGAACAGTGAATCGGGATCGCCTTCCAAGGCAGAGGTCACCTCGGCACGGTAGGATTGCTGACTCTCGTTATAGGCCACCATGGTGGTGACGGTGCCGCCGAGCTTTTCGAGATCCATCTTATATTGCTTGGCGAGATTGACCCCGAAATCGGTGTTGACGTAGATCACCGCGGTCTTCTTTCGCTCCTGCTCGGTCGTCAAAAGGGCACCCATTGCCGCCTGGGTGCGGCTGGTGGCGTAGGTGCGGAACCAATAGCCGTCGGTTTCGCCGTTTTGCGCAAGCTCGGTAAAGCTTGGTGAGGAGGAGCAGCAGGAGACCTGCGGGATTTTGGCCGGCACGGCGACCGAGGTCAGGATCGGCAGGCTGACGCCGGAACTGACGGCGCCGATCAGCGCCTGCACACCCTCGAGATCGATCAGGCTCTTGGCAGCATCGACGCCAACGGTCGGCTGCCCCTGGGTGTCGCGCAGCAGATACTCGACCTCGCATCCCTTGACCCCGCCCGCGTCGTTGAAGAGATCAACCGCGAGCTGGCCAGTGTCGGCAATCCGTTTGCCCACCTGGCCCATCGGGCCGCTGGCCGGCAGCACCACACCAAGCTTGATCGGGCATGATTCCTGAGCTTCTGCGTGACCGGCAATGCCGAGGCAGGTGGCCGCCACCACCAGGAAAAGCTTTCGCATGATATCCTCCCTGTTTTTCCGTTTCTTGACATTCTGATGAGACGATAGAGCTATCATCGGCGATCATAAACCCTTTTTGAAGTCAACGAGCCGCCGTGCGGTCGGGCGGGCGTGGCGGGAGACGTGGTCTTCCTCGCCGATGAGGCCGCGCGGGCGATAGAGAAGGATCAGCACCAACAGGAGGCCGATCAAGATGACCTGGAGGGCGCCGCCCTGGGTCTGAAAGGTCGCGGGCACGACGTTCGAGATGACATAGCCGCTGGTGGTCCAAATTCCCCAGACCAGCACCGCACCGAGCAAAGCACCGCGATTGTTGGCGCTGCCGCCGACGATCAGCATCGCCCAAATCTGGAACGTCACGATCGGCTGAAAGTCGAAGGGGCCGACATAACCGATGAAACCGACATAAAGCCCGCCTGCAAGCCCCATCAGCATGGAGCCGAGAACAAAGGCCTCGAGGCGGATTCTCGTCGGGTTCTTGCCGAGCGAGGCAGCGGCGGTTTCATCCTCGCGGATGGCCTTCAAACTGCGGCCCCAAGGCGAGCGCACCATGCGTTCAAGGCCGATATAGACTGCGAAGACGATGGCGACGACCAAGGCGAGATAGAAGGCATTATAGAGCAGCGGGCTCGGAAACCAGTCGTGCAGCGGTCGCGGCAGGCCGATCAGGCCAAGCGTGCCGCCCGTCAACCATTCGGCGTTCAAGGCAACGAGCTGAATGGAGATTGCGATCCCGAAGGTGGCGACCGCGAGGTACTCCTCGCGGAGGCGAAGGGTGGCGAGGCCGACGATCAGGGCAGCGATGCCGGCAGCGATCATGCCGCCCGCTAGACCCAGGGCAAACGGCAGTTCGAAGCCGCCGACGATCGCATCGCGCTGCTTGCCGATCAGAATGGCGGTGCCGTAACCGCCGACCGCCATGAAGCCGACCACGCCGGCATTGAACAAGCCGGTGAAGCCCCATTGCAAATTCAGGCCCAGCACCGCAATCCCGAAGATCAGCGCGAAGATCATGAAGAAGATCAGGTAGGAGACGAGCCCGGTCACTTGCTCTCCCCGAAAAGGCCTTGCGGTTTCACATAGAGAATGATCAGGATCAGCAGGAACGGGATGGCCGGCTTATAGCTTGCCGGGATCACCATCACCGACAAGTTTTCCGCCAGCCCGACCACAAGGCCGCCGATCACGGCACCATACATACTTCCGGTGCCGCCGAGGATGGCAGCGGCAAACAGCGGGAGGAGTAAGCTGAAGCCAAGCTCCGGCCGCAGTTGGACGGTGAGGCCGTAGAGCACACCGGCAATCGCTGCGCCTGTGCCGCCCAAAATCCAGGTCCAGCGGATCACGGCATCGACATCGATGCCGCAAGCAGACGCGAGTGACGGGTTCTCGGCGACGCCGCGCATCGCAATGCCGGCCCGGCTTCTGGTGAGGAAGAGATGCAGCAGCACCACCAGAAGGATGGTAAGCAGCAGAACAAAAATCTGGTCCGGCATGACCAGAATATCCCCCGGCAGCCGGATGGCGATCTGCAGGGTTCGCGAATAATAATAAGGATCGGGGCCGAAGCCGATCAGGATCAGATTACGGACCAAGAGAGCGACGCCGAAGGAGGCGAACACCAAGGTCATGTGCCCTGCCCGCTCGCGCAGCCTGGAAAAGACCAGGCGGTCGATCACCAGGGCTGCAGCAGCGGTAAGACCGCCTGCCAGGACGGTCGCCAGCACCAAGGCCCAGCCAAAGGAAAACGGACCGATCGGGCCGCCGAGCACCTTGTCCATTGACGACGCGAAGGTAAGAAAGACAAAGGCGGCATACGCTCCCCAGGTGAGAAGCTCAGCATGGGAGAAGTTGGCGAATTTCAAGATCCGCATGGTCAAGGAGAGGCCGATGGCGCCGAGCGAAACAATGGCGCCGGTGAGAATACCGTCTGCCAGGTGCTGAAGGATCATGCCTGAGCTTTCCTGCCGCCGAGGAAGGCAGCACGCACGGCTGGATCATCCAAAAGAGCCGACGCGGCCCCCGCTACATAGTTGTGTCCTTCAGCCAGGACGTAGCCGCGATCGGATCGCAGCAGCGCTGCCTTTGCATTCTGCTCGACCATCAGGACGGCCATGCCGGTGCCTGCAAGGATCTGAATGCGATCCAGCACCTCGCTTGCAATTCTGGGGGCAAGACCGGCTGTCGGCTCATCCAGCATGACGATGCGTGGTCTCGGCAATAGCGCGCGAGAAATCGCCAGCATTTGCCGCTCGCCACCGGAGAGCACCCGAGCCTTTTCGCGGCGGCGTTCGGCAAGGACCGGAAACATCTCATAAGCCTGATCGATCCGATCCTCGACCTTGCCCGCAACCGCATAGGCGCCGATCCGCAGATTTTCGTGAACCGTCAGGGAGGTAAAGACATTCTCCCGCTGGGGCACGAAAGCCACCCCCTTTTCAATCAGCCCATGCGCCGGAAAGTTGGTGATCGCAGCGCCGTCAAGGCAAACATCGCCTTCGGTTATTTGAACGAAGCCGGCGATGGCCTTCACCAGGGTCGATTTACCCGCGCCGTTCGGACCGATGATCGTCACGACCTCGCCCAGCCGAACCTCGATCGAAACACCGTGCAAGATCGGCAGGCCCGGCCGATATCCGCCAACGACCGAGCGGACATCAAGGATCGGTGCGGTCGTCGTCACGATGGCAGATCGCCGAGATAGGCATCAAGCACGGCAGGGTTTTCTCGGGCATCGGCAGCACTGCCGGTAAAGATCAATCGCCCCTCCGCCATCACCATCACCGGGTCGCAAAGCGCCATGACCATGTCGATATTGTGTTCGATGATCAAAAAACTCTGTCCCCGTCGGTTCAGCTCGACCAGCTTCTCGATCAGACTCTCGAGAAGCGTCGGATTAACGCCGGCCGCCGGTTCGTCGAGCAGGATTATTTTGGGGTTGGCCATCAGCACGCGAGCCAGCTCCAAAAGCTTTAGCTGCCCCCCGGACAGCGTGCCGGCAAGGTCGTCCATGACCTCTGCCAGCCCGCAAAACGAGATGATCTCGCTCGCCTGGCCGCAGATCGCCCGTTCCTGCCGCTCGACCTGGTTCGAGCGAACCCAATTGTTCCAGAAAAACTCGCCAAGCTGGCGCTCCGGCACCAGCATCAGGTTCTCGAGCACCGTCATCTCCGGGAAGGGCCTTGGGATCTGAAACGTCCGGCTGAGCCCTGCTTTGAACACGTCATGCGGCTCCAGAAGGTCGAGTCTCCGGCCATCCAGACTGATCTCGCCGCTGTCAGGCCGGTGCTGGCCGGCCAGCGTGTTGAAAAGTGTCGTCTTGCCAGCACCATTGGGTCCAATCAGGCCCGCGATCGTACCTTGATCGACCTCGAAACTGACCCCATCCACAGCCTTTACGGCGCCAAAGGCTTTTTTGATGTCCCGCAGGTGAAGCATTGACGACGCGCAGCGCTCCTTAGCTTTTTTCGACGTTCAGGTTCTTCTTGAAGATGGTTCCGTGGCGGGTGGTCTGATCCCGTTCCATGCCGAAGACCGAGCCTGTCGGGCCACGCCGTTTCGCCAACACCGCCGCCAGTTCACCCCGGTCACGTTCGGTCAATGTAATCTCGAAAGCGCGCAGATTGTCAGGGAGATGATGAGCGTAGCGGGCACCGAGAATGACCGCGGCGAGATCCTGATGGTCAAGCATGGCGCGCAGAACCACGTTGGCGAGGCCCACGCCATGACGACCGGCAATGGCAGATAACGCCGAAAGCAGTTCCTGGAAGAGAGGCCAGCCACCGAACTCGTCGATGATCAAACGATACTTGATCAGCGAGCGGTTCTCGAAGTTGTAGCCGGGATCGGCAGCACCTAGCCAGCGGCTGGAGAAGAAGCCGCCCGCCAGCACGCCATAGGCGAGAATGGCGATATCGTGCTCGCGGCAGAACGCGGCGAACGAGCCGCTCGGCCGCTGGTCGATCAGCGAATACTGCACCTGCACCGAGGCGATATCGATGCCGGCCTGAACGAACTGGGTCAGATGCTCCAGGTCGAAATTGGTGAGGCCGATATAGTGGATTTTGCCCCTGCCCCTGAGCTCGCTCAGATGGTGAAGCGCCTCGAGCGCCCCCGGCACGTCGTAATCCCACCAATGAAACTGGACCAAATCCAGCCGCTCGACGCCAAGCCTCGTCAAGGACCGGTCGATGCCGGCTTCGATCCGGTCAGGCGTGAGGTCCTCGAGAGCGGTGAGGTCGGGCACGTATTTGGTATGAACCCGGATGGTTTCCGCAATGCCGGCACCTCTGCTCCGCCGGACATCCTTCAAGAAAAGACCGATCATCTCTTCGACACCGGTATAGATATCGGCGCAGTCGAAGGTGGTGATGCCCGCATCGACAAAAGCGGCCATGTCGTTGATGGCTGCAGCTGGATCAACCGTGCCGTGATCGCCGGCGAGCTGCCACCCACCCTTGATGACGCTGGATATCCGATAGCCCGGTCGAAGATCAAAACCCGGGACTCTGGTCAAGGCGTCGTCCCCGACGGCAGGGGAACGGCGGTGGTCTCTGCATGGCTGAAGCTGCGCTTGCCTAGACGCGTGATGCGAAACCGCCCGCCGCAATGGGGATCCGGGCAGGCGACCTCGGCGTCGGTGGTCATCCAGTCGCAAGCGTCAGTCGGCCGCTGCTTGGCCGGAAGGAGCGGCAGGAGGGCGGCAAGCGGGTATAAGGGGAACCGCTGCCTGCCAGTGTCGGGAAACACGATCATCTCGCCTATGACATGAAAGAAGTCGCCGATCTGGTGGTCACAGATCATCGGCCGGTCGCCCGCGACGACCTCGACCTTGAGATCATAGAGCTCGAAACGATCATCTTCCCTGGTCATTATTCTTTTTTACGTTCCCAGAACCAGAAAACCTTAGGGACAATTGAACAGCTTGACCAGGGGCGTTGCCCGATCGTTCATCGTCGATCTTGGTAACCGCGCCCTCCTGGCGGCGGGGATCCCGCCTGTTCCGGGAACAGCCCGCCCGGAAAGAAACGCAGAACCAGCTGCAGGAGAAAGCCAATCATAAGAATTCTGATGTAAGCGAGCTTGACGGCCCAATCCCCCGGCAAATAGCCGGCAAGCAGCTCGCTTGCCGACCAGAGGATCCAGATCGCCAGAGCCCCGAGGACCGCCCCTTTATTGTTGCCGCTGCCGCCGGCAATCAGCATCACCCAGACCAGAAAGGTTGTGAGCAGCGGTTCAGTGGCTTCCGGGCTGAGAAACCGAAAATAGTGAGCCTGCAACGCCCCTCCAAGCCCCATGATCGCCGAGCCGATGGCGAAGGCCTGGAGGCGGTAGGCGTCAACATCCTTGCCGATGGAACGCGCAGCAGCCTCATTGTCACGAATCGCCCGCATGGTCCGGCCCCAGGGCGAATGCTGGATCCATTGGCAAAACATGAAGACCGATGCGGTCACCAGCAGAACCAGGGAGAAATAGCCGATGTCGGTGAGCGGCGGTCCCCATTGTTCGAACGGCTTTGGGATGTTTTTGATACCAAGAGAGCCTGCGGTAACGCTTTCCTCATTTCTGACGATCAGGCGGAAAATTTCGGCAATACCGATGGTTGCGATCGCCAGGTAATCGCTTTTCAGCCGGATGCAGACTCTCCCCACCGCCCAGCCGAGCAGGCCCGAGAGGGTCATGGCGGCCACCAGGCCGACCGGCAGCGGCAATCCGAAGCCGCCGAGATGGCTGGCAGCCGCTGGTGTTGAAAGGATGGCAGCGGTGTAGGCACCGATGGCGAAAAAACCGGCGATACCGGCATTGAACAACCCGGTCATGCCCCACTGAACATTCAGTCCCAGGCAAAGAATGCCGTAGAGGGCACCCATGGTGAGGAGCGACGTAACGTAGAGAACGAGGCCGGAGGAGATCATGTCAGCAGCCTGCCCCGGGCCAGACCCTGGGGGCGCCAGATCAGCATGATGATCATGATGCCGAAGGCAATCGCGCTCTTGTAGCCGGGATCAACCAGCGGAGCGGCACCCAGCCAAGGATAGGTGGAAAGCTCCTGGGCGATCCCGATGACATAGCCGCCGGCAATGGCGCCATAAGGCTTGCCGATGCCGCCGAGCAGGGCGGCAGCGAAGACCGGCAGCAGAAGATCCCAGCCCATATTGGTGTTGATCTGCGTATCCAAGCCCAAGAAGATACCGGCAACCGCCGCAAGACCACCGCCGATCACCCAGGTCCAGCGGATCACACTTTCGATATCGATGCCGGAGACGGAAGCGAGCGTCGGATCGTCGGCCACCGCACGCATCGCTTTTCCCGTCTTGGTGCGGGTCAGGAATCCGTGAAGCACTATCACCAGAACGATGGTGATGGCGATGATCCAGATATGCCGCTCGGCTATTCTCAGGCTCTCGAAAAACACTAGCGGTTTTTGAATACCGGTCCGATAGGACTCGATGTCGGTGCCCCAGACCAGCTGCACCAGGGCTCTTACCATCAGTGCGATTCCAAAGCTGGAGATCACGGTCACGATGGTGGGAAGATTCTTGAGCGGGCGATAGAAACCGGCATTGACCAGGAGGGCCAATGCGATTGTCACCAGGACACCGATCGGCAGAACCAGAATAGCCGAGAGCCCGGTTCCAGCCACGGCAGAAAGCGTGACATAAGCACCGAACGTCATGAAATCGCCATGGGCGAAATGGGCAAAGCGCAGGATGCCGAACAACAGCGACACGCCGACTGCACTCAGCGCGTAGATGCTGCCCAGTATGATCCCCGGGATCAGATAGAAATTGACGAAGGCAATCAGATCCACGTCTCACTGCCTGCCGGCAAACGGTTGACTGCCACCGACTGACGGCTGACTGCCACCCGCAGGCGATCGCACGACGCCCCCCCTGGTGACGAGGTCCAAGTCCACGAGGTCGGCGTCCGACCCGGCTTATTGGTAGACGCCGGTTTCTTTGTAGCCGCCGTCTTCGACCACGAACTTGCCGAAGAACCCGGTGACGTCGCCTGCGTCGTCGAAATCCAGGGAACCGCCGACGCCCTCATAGTTGATATCGGTGCCGGCCGCGATCAGCTCTTTGGCCTTCGCCCACTCGCCAGGTTCGATCACTTCACCGGGAGGGCTGGCAACGGCCGTCAAGGCATCGCGGATCGCGGTGCGATCGGCGCTGCCAGCCTGTTCGACAGCCAATGCCAGGAGGAACGCGGCGTCATAGGACTGCTCGATGAAGATCTTGTCATCCGTGGTCTCATAGGCCGCGACAAAGGCCTCTTTGAACTTCGCAAGAGACGAGGTGCCGGGCGGCGAGGTTGGCGAGCTGAAGAAGGTGGTGGTCAGGTTCTCCTCGCCCAGTTCCTCGATCAGCTTGTTGTCGCGCAGCCCGTCCGTGCCGACGAAGCGGTCGAACAGGCCGTTCTCAAGGGACTGGCGAACGATGGTAATCCCGCTGCCGGCCGCATAGGCGATCACGACGAGCGCTTCCGGCTCACCGTTCGCCAAGGTTGCAAGTTCGGAACGGTAGGACGCACTCTTTTCCTCGTGCTTCTGCTCGCCGGTGATTTCACCTCCAGCGGCCTTGAACGCCTCGATGAAGGTTCGGGCAATGCCGACACCATAGTCGTTGTTGACATAGGTGACCGCGACCTTGTTCAGCCCCTCTTCCTGAACGATCTTCGCCAGCACCTTGCCCTGATAGTCGTCGCTGGCAACGACACGATAGACATAGTTGTCGTCATCGAGCGTGGTCATCTCGGGCGACGTAGCCGTCGGAGAAATCATCACCACCTTGTTGGGTATGGCAACCGAGGTCGCCGCCGCGAGCGCTGCCCCGGATGACAATGCACCCCATATCGCCGCAACGTTCTCGACGCCGACAAGCTTGTTGGCCGCATCGACCGCAGGCTGCGCCGCCGCCTGCGTATCGGCGATCACGATCTCCATCGGCCGGCCGTCAAGCAGACCGCCATTATCGTTGACCTGCGTCGCTGCAAGATTAACCGCATCGAGGATGGGCGGGACGAAATTCGCAAGCGGTCCGGTGACACCGGCGAGAACACCGATCTTGACGGGTTCCTGGGCGACAGCACCCATCGATAGTCCGGTTGCTGCCACGATCGTTAGCCCTAGAAGGCGGGACTTGATGGCCATGACGAATGCTCCTCCCATTTTTTGTCATTCAGTTATGGCCGAGCAAACAGCAATCGTCCCTACCTGGCAAGTCCGTTGGCTATCACGCTAACCTGCTCGATCCGAAAGGATCATGTCGCTTGCCTTATCGCCAATCATGATGGTTGGCGCATTGGTGTTGCCGGAAACGATGGTCGGCATGATCGAAGCATCCGCGATACGCAGCGCCTGAATGCCGTGAACGCGAAGGCGGTCGTCGACAACCGCTTGGTCATCCTGCCCCATCTTGCAGGTGCTGGTCGGGTGGTAGATCGTCTGCGAAATGTTGCGTGCCGCTTCCAGGAGATCGGCGTCCGTCTCGAGCGGACCCGCCGGCACATGCTCTCGCACGATGAAGGGAGCAAGCGCCTTGGTCCTGGTCATCGCACGGGCGAACTTGACCGCCCGGATCGCGCAGAGCTGGTCGGCATCTGCAGATAGATAATTGGGTATGATCCTCGGATGATCATCCGCCCTTGGCGTCCTGATATGGATATGCCCCCGGCTCTCCGGCCGAAGTTGGCAGACCGACGAGGTGATGCCGGAGAAGGGGTGCATTTCAAGCCCCGGCTTGTCGGCGCTCAGCGGCTGAAAATGAAACTGAATATCGGGTGTGTCCAGTCCCTCCATGGACCGTGCGAAGATGCAGACCTGGCTTGCTCCCATGCTCATCGGCCCGGATCGCCTAAAGACATACTGCAAGCCGATTCCTAACCGGCGCAAGAGGTTGTTGATCTCGTCATTCAAGGTCGGAACATTGACTTCGTAGACCAGACGGATCTGCAGATGGTCCTGCAGATTTTCGCCGACACCGTTCAGTTCATGACGCACCGCAATGCCGGCGGCTCCGAGGACGCCGCTCTGGCCGATGCCCGAAAGTTCCAGAATCTGCGGAGATCCGATCGCGCCAGCGGAAAGGATCACTTCCCCACCGTCATTGAGGACCGCCGTCCGCTCCCCGCCTCCGCGCCGATAGCGCACACCGGTCACGCGATGGGTCTGCTGATCGTCGAACAGAAGCTGCTCAGTGTGAGCATGGGTTGCGATCTCGAGGTTTTTCCGCTGCCTGACCGGTTTCAAGAACGCCTTGGCGGAGGAACAGCGAAGGCCGTTGCGTGCGGTGAGCTGGAAATAGCCTGCCCCTTCCTGCACAGCACCATTGAAGTCGTCAGACCGGGGAACGCCCATCTCCACAGCGGCCTCGATGAAGGCATCGCACACATTCCGCTTCGCCCGCATCGTCGAGACGGACAGGCCACCATCTCCGCCGTGATAATCGTCCGCACCCTTTTCATGCCCCTCGGAGCGTTTGAAGAACGGCAGGACATCCTCATAACCCCAGCCCCGATTTCCGAGCTGGCGCCATTGATTGTAGTCTTCGCTTTGGCCGCGAATATAAAGGAGACCGTTGATCGAGCTCGATCCACCGAGCGTCTTCCCCCGCGGCCAGTCCAGCGACCGTCCGTTCAGCCCCGGATCGGGCTCGGTCTTGTAGCACCAATCGGTGTTTGGATTGTGGAGTGTCTTGAAATAGCCGACCGGGACATGGATCCAGGGATTGCTATCCTTGCCGCCGGCTTCCAGCAGCAGGACTCGGAGATCGGGATTTTCCGATAACCGATTGGCGAGCACGCAGCCGGCAGAGCCTGCCCCGACAATGATGTAGTCGTAGCTCATCAAGCCTTGTCCGGCTTTGCCGGCTCCACATAGGGCAGCCGCGCCTTGGCCTTGGTATCGGCCGCACCGGCATTGCGGATATAGCGCTCATTGTCATCGGTGCGAACGATGTTGACCCAGGCAGGTTCACCCCCGGTTGCTTGATGGATCAGGAGCCTGCCCTCCTGATCCCGCCTGATCGTCTCGCGCAGAGCGTCCGGATCCCAATCGCGAAAGGCTATCGAACGGAGCTCATCGGCGATTGCGGCGTGACCGGGATCGGCAATTTTATTGTCCAACTCCATGGGATCGGAATCGACATCGTAAAGCAGCTCATCGACGCCTTCGAGATACATATACTTCCAGGGTCCTTTTTTGACCATTCGACTGGGCCCGGTGGATCCATCCGCAGCAAATTCGGAGATCGCGACATCGTCGAGCGCGCCCGGATCCCCCGCAAGCGCTGGGGTCAGGGATTTGCCGTCGATCCGACCCCCGACATAGCCCTCAAACGAACCATCGACGGCGAGATCCATCAGGGTCGGCATCAGATCGATCAGCGAGACGTTCTTTGCAACACGCGACGGTCTGAATCGAGCAGGCGCATGGATCACCAGCGGCACGCGGGCCGCCCATTCGAAGAAATGCTGTTTGTACCACATCCCGCGCTCACCCATCATCTCACCGTGATCGGCGGTCAGGACAATGATGGTATTGTCGGCAAGGCCGCAGTCTTCAAGGGTCTCCCTGAGTGCCGCCACCTTGTCGTCGACATAAGAGATCATGCCGTAATAGCCGTGCCGCGCATTGCGGCGATGCTCGTCGGTGACGGTGAATTCGTGGCGCCCTTGGCAATAGTGCAGGTTGCGGCTCAGGTGATCCTTCTCGTTCTCACTAATCTCTGGAACCGACGGCAGCTCGATGTCGTCATGATTGTAGCGGTCCCAATATTTATGCGAGATCACGAACGGCGAGTGGGGCTGGGTGAAGGAAACAGTCAGGAGAAAGGGCCGATCGTCGTGTTTGCGCGCCAGATCATAGATCGACTGAACGCAATGATAAGCAACCTCGTCGTCGTAATCCATCTGCAGCGTGCGGATACAAGGTCCGCTTTCGATCACCGGCGCCATGGTGAGGTTGGTCGGCCGATAGTCCCGTCCCTTGGACCAGTCGACCGTCCAGGCGAAATTGGCGGGGTAGATCTCGGTGGTATGGCGCTTGTCGTAACCATGCAGTTGGTCAGCACCGACAAAGTGCATCTTGCCGCTCATCTCAACACGGTAGCCGAGCGACCTCAGATAATGCGCAAAGGTCGGGATCGCAGCTCGAAACTCGCTCGCATTGTCATACATGCCGATCGTGAACGGCAGGCGGCCGGCATGCATCGAGGCGCGCGACGGGCCGCACATGGGCAAGTTGCAATAGCAATTCTCGAAAACGACGCCTTCGTCCGCAAGACGGCTCATTGCCGGAGCCTTAACGGTTTTGTTGCCATGAAACGGCATGGCTGGCGCCGCCATTTGATCTGCCATGACAAAGAGAATATTTGGTCGTGCAGACGACATCGTACTTCCCACCAAATCTGGATTGGATGGCAAAAAAAGAGCGCGAACGCCGCGCCGTTTAAGCCGAGGGGCTACCCGATACGGAGGCCCATCTTGTTCAGGGTCTCGTCAAGCATGAGAATTGTGCTTCGACGAAAGCCATGGTTGCTTCCGGACCGCAGACATTGACGATGTTCCAACCGCTGCTGCGGTTGCTGAAACAGCGAACGGTACTGATATCGCCCTCTGCATCTCTCCAGCCCTCCCGCTTTCTGTCCATCCCGATACTTACCCCTTGCCAACGATAGGAACCTCACCTCCAACAGTAAACAAAACGCGAAGAAGCAGCATGAATTTTTTTTTCATGCAGGCTAACCGGCACATGACAGAAATGGTCATCCTGGGCGTGGTCGACTTCGTGATACGCAAGCTGCAGATACCGGCCACCCCTTTCCTGACCGCCTTCATTCTGAGACCGATGCTAAAGCAGCTTCCGGCCAAATACTCTGATTCCTCGCTACAGATCGTGGCGAAAGCCGACAGGTCGGCGCCTGCCGGATGGCATGAAGGATCGGGTAGGGCTAAGCCCCGGAAACGAAGCTATCCCACCGCTACACAAGGCCGCTCGATATGGTCGGCGTCCCATCGGTGATGCGACATCTGCAATATCCGAAAAGCGTTAGCCGCTGAAAGCCTGCAGCCCGGTCTGCGCCCGTCCGAGGATCAGCGCATGAACGTCATGCGTCCCCTCATAGGTATTGACCGCCTCCAGGTTCATCACATGGCGAATGACGTGATATTCATCGGCGACACCATTGCCACCATGCATGTCGCGGGCGATGCGGGCGATCTCCAGAGCCTTGCCACAATTGTTGCGCTTCATCAGCGAGATCAGCTCGGGCGCCGCCTTGCCCTCATCCAGCATCCGCCCAAGACGAAGCGCGCCCTGAAGGCCAAGGGCAATCTCGGTCTGCATGTCCGCAAGCTTCTTCTGGATAAGCTGATTGGCCGCGAGCGGACGGTTGAACTGCTTGCGTTCGAGCGTATAGAGCCTGGCCGCATGCCAGCAGAACTCCGCCGCCCCCATCGCCCCGAATGAAATGCCGAAGCGCGCTTTGTTAAGACAGCTAAACGGCCCTTTCAAACCACTTACCTTGGGCAGAACACGATTGTCCGGTACGAAGACCTCGTCCATCAGGATCTGACCGGTCGCGGAGGCTCTTAGCGAAAACTTGCCCTCGATCTTGGGGGCCGAAAGCCCTTCCGCCCCCTTCTCCATGAGAAACCCGCGGATGGCGCCCTCATCGTCTTTCGCCCAGACCAGGAAGAGATCGGCGATCGGTGCGTTGGTGATCCAGCTCTTGGCCCCGCTCAGACGATAACCGCCGTCGACGCTCTTGGCGCGGGTGGTCATCGAGCCCGGATCGGAACCATGATCCGGCTCGGTCAGGCCGAAGCAACCGACCAGTTCACCGGTCGCCAGACGTGGAAGAAAGCTGTCCTTTTGCTCGTCGCTGCCGAACTCATGGATGGGATGCATGACCAGGGACGACTGCACGCTCATCATCGACCGATAGCCCGAATCGACCCGCTCTACCTCCCGCGCCGCCAGCCCGTAAGACACACCGTTCACGCCTGCGCAGCCATAGCCCTCGATGGTCGAGCCGAGCAGGCCGAGTTCCCCCATCTCGTTGAAAATGCTGCGATCGATACGTTCATGCCGGTTGGCTTCGAGAATGCGCGGCATCAGCTGCTCCTGCGCATAGGTCCTGGCGGTATCGCGCACCAGGCGTTCCTCCTCCAGGAGTTGGTCCTCGAGGCCGAAGGGATCTTCCCAAGCGAAGCTCGCCTTTTTCCTAGTGCTTTCCGGCTTATCGTTGAGAACCGAGGCTGGCGATGACATGGCTTGAGTTTCCTTAGGCGTGATCTGTGGTCGCACTCAGAACGAATTGGCAATCGCCAGCAGGTGACGATACCGGCGCTGGTTCATGGCCTGAATTCGCAGCGTATAGTATTGGCCCTCACGTTCAACTAGATACACGCTGAGAAACTGCCGAAGGGACCCGATCCCCCAATCGCAATCAATTTGCCAGGCAGCTTTCTCGATCGATTCACTGGGCGGCGTGCAAGAATCCAGAGGCAGATCCGAAAACGAATGCACCACGTCCTTCAACCCTTGAAGCGACTGCCACCAGCTCTCGGCCGAAAATGGATTGTCCTCATCGTCGAGAAAGTTGGTCAGCGCACTCTCCAGCCCGCTGACGTCAATCTTGACCTGCTTTTGCAGCCAATCCTCTGGATCGGACACACGCTCATCGACCGGCGTCAAGGTCAGCTTGCTAAGCCCGGCAAAGGCGCCGTCCAAAGGATGCACCGAAACTTCCCAGCTATCCTCGCCCGATTGACGCTCGACCGTGCAGGTAAGCTCGTATCCCTCAGGCACGAACAGGCGATCGCAAGGTTCAGTGGCTGCCGACGCCTGCGATAGGCCGGCAACGCCAAAGCCCAAAAGGCACAGTGCGCCGGCCAGTAACCATCGACATCCGTCCATAAGGCGTTCCCATCCAAATCCAGCTGCGTTCCCGCGAAGCGGCTTTTCGATGTCGCGCACGACACCCAAAAAAAGATCAAGCCGCCGCCTGACGCTTCTCCGAGCATAATATTTGGGTAACGAACACCATCCGTTCCAGCTTTTTCTCGATCGAATGCGCTTCACCTTCGGAAAGATCGGCGATTTGCAGGTCGATCATGAGCGGCCGTCCGGGTTCCTGATCGAGCCTTGTGCTATGACAGCGCTCCGGGATCCGATCGAACATCGCGACCAGATCGAGAATGCGCGGCAGCACCGATGGATCGGCCTCGGCATTGATCGAAAAGCAATTTATCCGTTTGGATTTCCGAGAAGACGAGGATGTCAGAGATTTAGAGTTGGACGGCAGTCCGGCAAAGAACATGATGACGACACTCCACGATAACGGCTTCAGCAAGGCGAACGACCCGGTCCCGACCTCGAACAGAGGCCGGGTGGCTAATTCGCGAAGCACCGCTATGGCGGATGGTCAACATGGAGGAACTTTAGGTCGGCGGTCTCCTTAGATCAAGCCTGCAATTGCTCAGCCCCTGCCGTGAGTGAGCGGTACAAAGGCGACGGAAAAAAGCCGGCGTTCCCGGATCGCGCCCGCTTCGTCCTTGGTCACCAGGACCAGCTTCTGGCCGCTCTCCTTGCCAAGCGGAAGAACCAAGCGGCCGTTCGGCGCCAGTTGATCGATGAGGGCTGAGGGCACGGCTTCCGCCGCCGCAGTAATGATGATCCGATCAAAGGGTTGCTCATCCGCGCAGCCAAGCCTGCCATCGGCTTGGACAAAACGGATATTGCCATAGCCAAGATCGGTCAGCCTGGTTTTGGCCTCTTCCGCCAGGACGGTGACATTCTCGATCGTCACCACCTTGCCTGCAAGCGCCGCCAGGATCGCTGTCTGGTAGCCGGAGCCTGTTCCGATTTCCAGGACCTTGCTCTTCGGCGTCAATCGAAGGTGATGGGTCATATAGGCGACGATCAGCGGCTGCGAAATGGTCTGCCGATGGCCAATCGGCAGCGGCTGATCGGCATAGGCATCGGCCTGCTCCATCATCGGCACGAACACTTCCCGCGGAACCGCACCCATCGCCTCGAGGACCCTTTGGTCCAGCGCTGTGCCGCCATCCCCCGTGCCGTGCTTGGCCACCTTGGCCACGACGTCGCGTATCAGCGCCGCCCGCGCGGCCGCAAGCGCAATCGGCGACCTAAGTAACGGCCGGCCCGCCACGGGCCTAGGTC
This sequence comes from Geminicoccaceae bacterium, assembly GCA_965204405.1. Taxonomy (GTDB): domain Bacteria; phylum Pseudomonadota; class Alphaproteobacteria; order Geminicoccales; family Geminicoccaceae; genus JANQPX01. The sequence continues at coordinate 79,452 of CBDBEN010000002.1, read as the reverse complement.
TTGAAGATGGGGCCGAGCAGCTGGCGAAGCTGGTCCAGCCCGGTTTGCGAGACGCGGTAGCGCCGCTGATGCCGAAACACCCGCTTGGCGACCAAATTCTGCTTCACGCATTGAGACGGGTTGCCCACCTTGATACCCTGGTCGGTCAAAAGCGTATTGGCTTCGCCGGTGCCGAAGGACTGATCGCCGCTTCTGAGCTGGGCGAAGTAGCCCGCAAGCAGCATGCGATCGACATCGGTCGAAGAGCGCGGCAGATGCTCGAGCCACTCGCCGATATGGCCGGGCGCATCGATCGTCGATTGCCCATTCACCTCGGAGAGAGAGGCGGACGGCGCCGCGACGGCGCTCAGCGTAACCGGCCCTTCTCCACGCTCGCCTTGATGCAGTCGAGAAAACAAGTCATCGATCCGCTCGGCATAACGCTGGACAAAGGCTTCACTGCCCTCGACCTCGAATTCGCCTTGAAAAAGATTGATTTTAAGCCGCGCTCTGGTCTCGTCCAAGGATGAACCTCGCCAATGATCTGCCGCGAACAGGTCGCTATGCGCCGCAATCTAGCGGCACTGCATGGATTTAGGCAAGCTGATTGATCTGGAGACAGACAATCAATCCGCTGAGACGACGATCTTCGCGAGTGCGGCCCGCATTTCGGCAGGTACGGGGGTCGGGGTTTCCGTGCTGCGGTCGACGAACACATGAACGAAATAACCGTCTGCCGCCGTCTCCTCTTCATCGTTGCGAAACAAGCCGATGTCATAGCGAACGCTGGAACGGCCAAGCCTGGCGACGCGAATGCCCGCTGTCATCCGATCCGGAAAACTGATCGGCTTGCGGTAGCGGCAACCGCTTTCGATGCAGTAGCCGATGATCGGACTCCGGGTCGGCTGCAGCCCGCCTTCCCCCATCAGATAGTGGGCAATCGCTGTATCGAAGAAGCTGTAATAGTTGACGTTGTTGACATGACCATAGATGTCGTTGTCCATCCACCGGGTCGGCAGATCGAAAAAGGCCCTGTAGACATGTCGCGGCTGCGGCTGGTCGTGATGCATGGAGAAGCGACGCTAGACGCTTTTCGGGAAACGCGACTTGATCGCTTGGACCAGCGCACGGAGCGCTGTTGCCTCGCCGCCTTTCGGGCGGCCGGGCCTGCCGCTCGGGTTCCAGCCATAGATATCGAGATGCGCCCAGGTTTTGGTCTCGGTAACGAAGTCCTTGAGAAAAAGCGCTGCCGTGATCGTGCCGGCCATGCCCCCAGCACCTGCATTGTTGATATCCGCAATCGGGCTGTCGATGATCTCGCGGTACGGTTTGTGAAGAGGCAGGCGCCAAAGAGGATCATCCACTGCCAGCCCCGCCTTAAGCATGTCGTCTGCCAGCTGGTCATCCGGGGTAAAGAGTGCCGGCAGGTCAGCGCCCAAGGCCACGCGAGCAGCACCGGTAAGGGTTGCGCAATCGATCATCAAGTCAGGCTTGTCGTCATCGCCGAGAGCTAAAAGATCAGCGAGAACCAGCCGTCCCTCGGCATCGGTATTGCCGATTTCGACACTCAACCCCTTTCGCGTCCGGATCACATCGCCCGGCCGGAACGCATTGCCGCTGACGCTATTCTCCACCGCCCCGATCAGCAATCTCAATCGCACCGGAAGGCCAAGGGCCATCACCGCCTGGGCCGTCGCCAGCGTTGTGGCCGCACCACCCATATCCTTTTTCATCAGGGCCATACCGGCAGCAGGCTTCAAATCCAGCCCACCGGTATCGAAGCAGACCCCTTTGCCGACCAGCGTAAGTTTCGGCGCATCCGCCTTCCCCCAGGTGAGATCGATCATGCGGGGAGCTCGATCGCTGGCCATGCCGACGGTATGGATAGCCGGGAAATTCTCCTTAAGGAGAGCCTCGCCTTCAATCGTTCTGACATCGGCACCAAATCGACCGGCAACATCACGACAGGCTGCTTCCAGTTCCGCCGGCCCCATGTCGTTGGCAGGCGTATTCACCAGATCGCGGCCAAGATAGACGGCATCGGCGACGATACGGGCTTCATTGCTCAGTTCAGTCTCACCGAGGGCGAGGCGCTTCGGCCTTGCTTCCGATTTCTTGTAGCGACTGAAGCGGTAAGCGGCGAGCGCCCAGGCGAGCATGGCCCTCGCGCGTTCGCTGTCGGCCATGTCCGAAGGCAGCCGCCAATCACCATCCGTCAGGACGTGGCGGAGCTTGGCATAATCCCAGAGCTCCGACGCTTCACCTACGACCATGACCGCGCTCGCAAGTTTGCCGTCCGCAGCAGGAATGAGCGCAACCTTGTTCGCCTTCGCACGAAAGCCGGTGCTCTCCAGCCATGCGCGGGTGACATCGGATTGGCTCTTCAGCCAGTCATCAAAGTCTTTGACCAGGACGACCGTGATAGGGGTCGCCGCAACGTCATCCTGATCGGCAACAAAACACTCCTGCACGGTCTTCTCCAGTTTCGAATGAACGAGGTTCCGCCCCCCACTCAACTACCTGATTTAGTACCGGTAGCCTGCCGGGCCGCCGGACCGGAACACGTCGGCACCAACCAATAAAAATCAATCGGCGATGCGAGCAAGGGCTGCTTTCAGTTTTTCCTGATTCTGCTCAATATCGACACGACGCGAGCGCTGCTCTTCGACCACGTCGGCGGGTGCCCGGTCAAGAAACTGCGGGTTGGCCAGTTTCTTGTCGATCTTGGCAAGATCCGCCATCGCCTTTGCAAGCTCCTTGTCGAGCCGCTGCCGTTCCTGATCCAGATCAATGACATCGGCAAGCGGCAGGGCGTAGGTGGCCTCGTCCACGACCACCTGAAGCGATCCTTTAGCGATCGCCTCATCCGCCGCCGCCACCTTATCCAGGCGGGCCAGCCGCTCGAGGGCTGTCCGGTGATGGATCAGACGCGACCTCGTGGTCTCGCCGGCATCATGAACCTTCAAGGCGAGCTTCGCAGACGGCGGCACACCGATCTCGCTGCGCGCGGCACGAAGCGCGCTGACCGTACGCACCAGCCAATCGATGTCGCTCTCGGCACTGTCATCAACCAGATCAGAACCCAATTCCGGCCAGGGAGCCGAGATAAGCGGACCACCCGGCGAGCCATAGCGCCGCGCCCAAAGCTCCTCGGTCACGAACGGGGTCGCCGGATGCAAGAGATGGAGCATCTTCGCGAACACCCAGCCTGCCGTCTTTCGCGTTTCAGCCTTCACCTCCTCGTCGTCGCCCATAAGCATGGGCTTGGCGAGTTCCAGATACCAATCGCAGAACTCGTTCCAGGTGAACTGATACAGCATCATGGCCGCTTCATTGAAGCGGTAGGCGTCATAAGCCTCGCGGGTCTTGCGGCTGGTCTGACTAAGCTTGCCGACGATCCAGCGGTTGACGATGTTGCTGCAGCTTGCCGGATCGAAGTCCGGATCCAGATCGCAATCGTTCATCTCGCAAAAGCGCGCGGCATTCCAAAGCTTGGTGGCGAAATTGCGGTAGCCCTGAACCCGGCTCTCGCCGAATTTGATATCGCGCCCCTGACCTGTGCTGGCGAGAATGGTGAAACGCAGCGCATCGGCGCCGTATTTCTCGATGAGATCGAGCGGATCGATGACGTTGCCCTTGGACTTCGACATCTTCTGGCCACGCTCGTCGCGCACCAGGCCATGGATGTAGATATCCTTGAACGGAACCTCGTCCATGAATTTGAGGCCAAGCATCATCATCCTTGCGACCCAGAAGAAGATGATATCGAAGCCGGTCACCAGCACGCTGGTCGGGTAGAAACGTTCCAGTTCTGGTAACTTCTCAGGCCAACCGAGGGTGGAGAACGGCCAAAGGCCCGAGGAGAACCAGGTGTCGAGGACATCCTCGTCCTGAACCAAGTCCACCGGGTCGCCGTAGTGGGCAGCGGCGAGCTTGGCCGCCTCGGCCTGATCCATGGCAACGAAGACCTCGCCATCCGGCCCGTACCAAGCGGGGATCTGATGTCCCCACCAAAGCTGGCGGGAGATGCACCAGGGCTGGATGTTGCGCATCCATTCGAAATAGATGTTTTCATACTGCTTGGGCACGAAGCGCGTGCGCCCGTCCTCGACCGCCTTGATCGCGTCCTTGGCCAGTGTCTTGGCATCCGCATACCATTGATCGGACATGTAGGGCTCGATCGGCGTGCCGGAGCGCTCACTGATCGGCACCGCATGGCGGATCGGCTCGATCTTTTCGATCAGCCCCAAGACTTCGAGATCGGCGACGATTTTCTTCCTCGCCTCGAACCGGTCCATGCCTCGGTAGGCCTCGGGCACCTGATCGTTCAGGCGGCCTTTGTTGTCGAGCACATTGATCAGTTCGAGATCGTGACGACGGCCGACCTCGAAGTCGTTGAAGTCATGTGCCGGCGTCATCTTGACGGCACCCGTTCCTTTTTCCGGATTGGAATACTCGTCGGCAACGATCGGCAAGTCCCGGCCGACCAGAGGAAGGACTGCCTGCCGTCCGACAAGGTCCTTATAACGAGTGTCCTCAGGATGGACCGCGATCCCGCTATCACCAAGCATGGTTTCGGGCCTGGTGGTCGCAACCGTAATGCTGCGGCCGGGATCATCCTTCAGCGCATAGCGAATATACCAGAGATGGCCATCCACCTCGGTCTGGTCGACTTCGAGATCCGAGATGGCACTTTCCAGCGTGCAGTCCCAATTGACAAGCCGCTTGTCCTTGTAGATCAGCCCTTCGCGGTAAAGATCGCAGAACACTTTTCGAACGGCGTTGGAGAGGCCTTCATCCATTGTGAAGCGTTCGCGGGACCAGTCGGGCGAGGCACCGAGACGATGAAGCTGCTGATTGATCATACCGCCCGACTGGGCTTTCCATGCCCATGTCCGCTTTTCGAACTCGGCACGGCCGAGATCCTGGCGGGTCTTGGGCGCAATCTGGCGCTCGACCACGATCTGCGTGGCGATGCCGGCATGATCGCTGCCCGGCTGCCAAAGCACGGCCTTCCCCTGCATCCGGTGAAAGCGGATCAGCGTGTCCTGGATCGTGAAGGTGAGCGCATGGCCCATATGCAGGCTGCCGGTGACGTTCGGCGGCGGCATCATAATGCAATAGGGCTGCCGGTCCTTATCAGCACTGGCCTTGAAATGGCCTTCATGCTCCCAAAGGCGATCATGTTTCGGTTCGACGTCGGCAGGCCGATATGTTTTGTCCAGCATCGCTGAACCACCCCAATAGTCTGATGTGAAGAACGGTGCGGCGGGCACCGGTCCTGGGCTATAGGGGAATTTAGGCTTTCGAGCAAGCAAGGCGCTCGAAAAACGCTATGTTTTACGGCGTTTTCGACAATCCGGCAGAATAAGATACTCGGGCCGCTTATTTCGCAACCGGCATGATCGAGCAACGTTCCGGAGGAAAAGCCGAGGCGCCGCTGCTAGATGATCCTCGGAATCTAGGACGCGCCGAAAAGTGCCTCGACAGCTTACAAGAGAACAAAGGAGCCAGGCTACACGGCGCGAAGAGCCAGCGAGCCAATCACGAGAGGCGCCATTGCATCTTTATCGGCAAAAAGGAAATAACGGCGCATCTGCAACCACCTGCGCCGCCCAAAGCCTCGCGTCTAGAGGAGTTCCGCCCGACGCGCAATCTTCTGGATTTCCTTTTGCACCAAACGCTCGACAATGGCCGGCATGTTTTCGTCGAGCCATTCCTTCAGCATGGGCCGGGCCATGTCCTCAATGAACTGCTCAACGGTTCGTCCCGCGCCATCGGCGACGGACTCTTCGACCGGGGTCGGGCGGAATGCTTTCGATAGCTTTGCAAAAGCACCGGTCGTGGTGCTCGCAGTGCCTGTGGAAAGAAGGGCTTCACTCTCTGCCTTTTTCGTGCTCACGGCTGGTTCATCCTCCTGAATGGCAATATCTTCGGTGGTGTTAACTGGTATGGTATCGACCGAGTCGAGATCCAGGCTTTCATCCTGTAGTGGGATCAGGTCGATCTCCGGTAAAGCCGATGCGTCCGGCTCTTCGGGCTCCGGATCACTGATGTCTTCTATCTCGGTAAGATCGCCGATGGTCGGAAGATCATCTTCAATCTCGATGTCGTCGTCGACGGGATCTTCAACAACCTCAAGCGGGACCGGCGCTGCGGAAGCCGCACCAAGATCGACGATATCGCCATCATCGTCGACCACAGATGTCAGTTCCAGAACGTCACCGACATCGTCATCGGCGTCGTCATCATCATCGTCGTCGAGAACATCCAGTGATTCGAGGGCGCCTTCGGCGGAAGCCGATGCGCCTTCGGGCTCGTCATCGGGCTTCGACTCCTCTGTCTCCTCGTCCGCGATGATTCGCCTGATGGAAGACAATATCTCCTCCATCGAAGGCTCTTGATCTTTCGGCTGAGTACTCACGTCATTCTCCATTTGGGAGTCTTGCCCTGAGATCTAGTGCAAAGGCATCCTGATCATCCATTACCCGGGGCAAGGTCATCACCTCCGGGGCTCGTCATCTGGATCTTTCCCCAACCCGAACCACCGACTGCGGACATCCTCGTAGTTTGCCTCGACATCGTAAGGGGTCACGGACAGTTCTATTGCTCTCGCCGTCAGCTCCCCGACCGCTGCCTTGACCCGATAGCTTGCGACGATTTCATCGCGCTGAGCCCCTACCAGGTCGACCTCGGCTTGAAAGAGGTCATTTTCCTGATCAAGCACGTCAAGCGTGGTCCGCTGGCCGACCAAGGCTTCCTGCCTTGAACCATCGAGAGCGATCTGCGCAGCGCGCACTTGCTCGGAGATGGAATCAATACTGGATTGCGCCGTCATCAGAGCCTGCCAAGCACTTGTCACCTCTTCACGCACCGAGCGGTAGGCAGCATCCATATCACTTTGCCGCTGCCGCACAGTCTCCTTGTTTTGTCGAACCTGGGCAAATTCTCCACCTCCTTGATAGAGAGGAACGGCCAACGTGGCACCAACCGATGCCGCCCGCTGCCAGTCCACCGAGAGGCTAGGCTCTTCGGTATAGGTTAATTCTCCGTTAACTGAAAGACGTGGATAGAGGGCCGCTTCGGCCACCAAAACGTCCTCTTTTGCAGCCGCTAGGTTAAATTGTCCGGCCAAAATATTAGGATTGAACGATTCTGCGAGCTGTTGCGCCTTTGCCTCAGATGCCGGCAAATCTTTCAGCGGCTTCGGCGGAACAAGGCTGACAGGTTCGAGATCGATCACATTTCGAAAGCTTGCCTTCGAAGCCTCGATCGTTCCTGCGGCACGCACCCGCTCGGAAATGGCGCCGGCAAGACTGGCTTCCGCCTGGGCGACATCCGTACGCGTCACCTCACCGACCTCAAACCGATCTCTCGTCGCCTGTAGCTGGCGCTTGAGCCGATTGACGTTTTGAATGGCGAGTTCAAGAACCGCGAGATCGTTCAGAAGATTGGTATAGGCTTCAACGGCCTGCAGCAGGACATTCTGTTCCGTAATCGAAAGTCTCGATCGCTCTAAACGAACGAGACGTTCGGCACGGCGTGTGTTGGCCACGGTCTCGCCGCCGGCGTAGATATTCTGATCGATGGACAAGGCATTGGAGATGGTGTCGGTACGCCCTTCACCGGCCGGGCTCTTGACGTCGGTGATTGTCGCACTGGTCGTCGCCCTAATCGTCGGCCGCCAGCCGGCCAGCGCCAACGGCACGAACTCGTCCGTCGCTCGAACGGCTGCCCGCTGACCTTCAAGCTCGGGATTGGTCAAATAGGCGGAGACCAGCGCTTCCTCCAGCGTCTGCGCCCGAACGGCATCCGCAGCCATCAGCATAGCAGTGGCAGCCAACAGCCTGCAGGCCACGTTTTTCCTCATCAATTGCGGTTCGCCCTTTGCCCTGGGGTTCTTCACGTCATTCTCCGACTACGGCCCATTTTGTTTTTTCCCGACATTAGTAACGCTGCATATCGGAATCGATATCGACGGCCCAGGCGTCAACCCCGCCACGTAGGTTCGTCGACTGTGCAAACCCAGCCTGCCTCAAGAACCGCGTTGCCATGAGCGACCGCTGCCCGAAATGGCAGACCACCACAATCGGCCGATCGTCCGGCAATTCGTCGATCCTTTGGGCGAGATCACTCAGCGGGATATGCAAGCAATCCCCCAGCGTGCAAATGTCGAGTTCCCACTGCTCGCGGACATCCAGAACTGCATGGACTCTCTGCTCTCGCCGGAAGGCTGCCAAGGCATCGGAAGGAATCTCCAGTGGGAATGAAGCCGATGCATGCTTTTTCTCAGCCACGTTACTCAAAAGGCGAAACCCTGGGCTTTGCCAACACCAGGCAAGGCAGGAATACGCGCATCGAACAGGACACGCTCCACCACCACACCATCAATTTTGGTCGCGATAACGCCTTTGCCCGCACGTCCCTCACCAACGATGGCGACCAGCCGACCGTTCTCACCAAGTTGGTCCGCCAGCGTTTTCGGGATCTCCGGCACCGAGCCGATTACCAGGATGACATCGAATGGCGCCTGGCTATGATCACCAACGACCGGATCGGCAGAAACAGCCGTCACGACATTATCGGCCTGCAGCCCGTCCAGGACCGGCTGAATATTCTCCGCGGTCGCTGCATCGGTCAGCATGGTAAGAACCGTTGCACCAAGCCGTGACGCCACCGCAGCGACGTAGCCGGTGCAGCACCCTACGAGCAAAACCACGTCATCGGTCTTGATTGCAGCGCCCTGCAGCAGACGAGCAAGAGCGAGCGGCTCTATCAGAAACCGGCCTTCCGGCAACGGCAGGTCTTCATCGGCATAGGCAATGCCGTGAAGATTCTTCGGCAGGAACAGCTCTCGAGGAATATCGGCCATGGCAGCGAGCACCGCTGGATCATCGATCCGGTTGGTGCGCAATTGGCTATCGACCATCACGGCCCGAGCCCGAGCATAATCCATAGACATCGCTCGCCCAGAAGTAGATCCCCATCGGCATCCGCCGAAACTCGGATCCAAGGTTCAAAAGTGACCGGACTATAACCTCGTCGCTCCGTTCGGGCAATCGTCCTGCTGAAGTTCGTAAATCCAGCTATTGACGCTACGCGACATTGACCACGCTACCTCGTCTGGATAAGTTCTGCCCATGGCCGGGTAGCAAAGTGGTAATGCAGGGGACTGCAAATCCTCTATCGGCGGTTCGATTCCGCCTCCGGCCTCCACCCCTCTTTCGAGCTTTAGGCTACATCTGTGATGCAGGACCGCATCGGGTCGCTCGCCAGCCCCATCGGCCTGCTTACATTTTGATGCGTTTGCCGCACAATCTAGACTTGTTTCGAGAAGCATCTCTCTGCTATAGGCTTTCCAGTCAGTTGATCCCCGGTAGCTCAGTTGGTAGAGCGAGCGGCTGTTAACCGCTTTGTCGCTGGTTCGAGTCCGGCCCGGGGAGCCAATCCTTTCAATAGCTTAAGCCCAATGAGCGCTCCTCGAAAACCAACAAAATTTGAAATGGGGCACAACGCCCCTCGGAAAATGCCCTAGAGCATTTTTCGATCATTCGCGGTCATATCCGGCAGCAGCAAAGTAGTTTTCATATTCTGTCGGTGTGAACAGGTCGATGGCCTTGGCGATGCCATTCCAAAGATCATCGACGGTTTGAGCAGTTCTGTCAGATTTCGGTCCACAGTAGTGGCACACGGCACCAGATGCCTTGATTTGCTGATTATGCTGCTTGGAGGATGCTCATTGCCAGAGCGAACTGGCGACGATGATGGCGCCGTTGGCGGGACAGGGAGACAAGCTGCTTGCAGCGCTGCCTCGCACGATAGGCGTTGCGTAACTCGTCACGCGGTCGGGCACACTGTCCACCGTCGCCAAGGCCGAGGCGAAAAATGCCTTGGCGGCGGCCATGTCGCGGGTCTCGCTCAAGCGAACGTCGATCAGACGACCCTCGCGGTCAATCGCCCGATACAGATAGCATCAGCGGCCTTTCACTTTGATGTATGTCTCATCGACATACCAGCTGACCCCAGCTTTGCCGCGACGCTTGACGCGGAGGCCCTCGGCCAAGACGTCAGCCAGTTTGCCCTCCCACTCGTGCACCGCATCATGGCAGAACTCAAGCCCACGATCCAAGAACATCTCGGCCAAATCGCGTAGGCTGAGCTTGCAGCGCAGCCGTCAGAGCACCACCAAGCAAACAATATCGGTCGGATATCGGAGACGGTTGAAGATCGTGCCCGTTCGCTCATTGAAGCCACGCTTGCAGGCTGAACACCGATAGCGACGATAGCCTTGAGCGTCAGGCCGGGGCGCTCGGTCGTCGTGGTCGCGCCGCAATGCGGACAATCCATAAGATGCTCCTCCCTTCGAGGGGAAGCGCAAACTATTCAGCTACCCTCGACGCATCAAGATCGTCGACTGAAATCTGACAAAACCGCGACCACGTGGACGCGTGTATGATGGACCAACGCTTCCTTATAACTCTGCCGCAGTCCAACTCAGCTTCAGGGTGCCACCGGCCGATGTAGACCTTGCTTATGAGACGCTGAAGGCCAGGAATGTCGAGATCATAGAGGCACCTACAATTCAAGACTGGCCTCATCGTACTCTGTACTTCAAAGATCCCGAAAACAACATCCTCGAGATCTTCGCTGATATCCATCTACACGATACCGTTTCGGAGCCCACAGGTGTTCATGCGTTGGTCGAGGTTTGATTTGAGGGGACCTCCAACCGCGCACAAAAGGTGATCCCTGTCATTCGGGGGGGCTTCAGTCCTAAGGATCCGCTGAAGGCAGCTTTGAATCGATAGCGCATTCCTGCCCCTTCAGGGTTCGATCAAAAACTATGGGGATGCAAACGGCGCATCGGCTTCTGTTGAGTCGAGACTACGAAAGGGCATATCACACGGTTACACGGGTCAATGTTAATTCCGACAAAGTATGGCGAAGCCCTGGTTACCCCATGAGCCAAGCAGTCGTAGAGCCGGATTCATCTAAGCGGGCAAGCGGCATGGGACACGGGCTTCAAGGTCTTGCATGTCGGCGATGCCGCAGCGCAAACGAGGGCGGACTTTGACAAGATAAAAAACGTCTTGGCGGCCTCGGGAGGCACCTTAGATGATATTGTCACACTCACAACAACTTATGTCATACTAGGCGATCATCCATGGAGGAAATCCGTCTTGGATAGCAATTCCTTGGCTCCTAAGGCATTGACAAACAAGGATTTTGCTTTGGCGGCCGGGAAAGCTCTTTCTGGACACCGGAGACCAAAGGCTCTTGCGACTGCTTTTTGCACGTATCTTGAATCCACCTCTTCCTCGAAGACATCTCCTAGCAAATCCCGTCCACTTCGGGAAAGCCTCCGAATAGTACCTTGAACATCGGCCGGTCAGGATTGACGATTGCCCGGATGCTCAGGCCCTGGCCCCCATATTTGTTGACACCCCTCAATATCCTTTGAGAAGGTAAAATTGGGTGGGGTTGCGGAAGATGGCGCCATGGCAAGGCAGAAAGTTACCATCGACGAGCATGGTCAGGAGCGTGATCGTCGCGGGGAGTGGTGGTCTGGGCGTCCGGTCTATCTAGAGCCTTTGCTCGACGATCCGATAAACTATCGGAAGATCTTCAAATGGCTAACCGGGATTCCGGGATTCTTTTTTCCGTGGTTTGCGCTTTATATGCTGGTGATCGGCGTTTCCTACATTTGGTTTACGCCGGCCATGGAGCGCATGCAGACCTTCGAGCCCGGCTGGATGCTCGAGATCCTGGCGCGCAATATCATTTTTCTCTGGATCTGGTTCGGTGCCTTCCATCTCTGGTTCTACAGCTTCAAAGTTCAGGGACGACTGAAGAAGTACAGTGCCAAATGGCAGGCCGAAGACAGTCCGATCTTCCTCTTCAATAACCAGGTCTACGATAACATCTTCTGGGCTCATTCCGGGACGATTATTTGGTCCCTTTACGAGTGTGGGCTGTGGTGGGGCTATGCGAACAACTTTCTGCCCTACCTTGATCCCTATGCACATCCAGTCTTGTTCTGTCTCCTGATGATGTCGGTGCCGTTCTGGCGGAACTTTCACTTCTATCTGATTCACCGTCTGATCCACTGGAAGCCGCTCTACGACTATGTTCACTACCTGCACCACAAGAACGTCAATACGGGGCCGTGGTCGGGCATGGCGATGCACCCGGTGGAGCATCTGCTTTATTTCTCGTGCATGCTGATCCATCTGGTGGTGCCGACCCATCCGCTGCACATGCTGTTCAACGGCTTCCAGACGGGGCTAGGCCCGGCGCTCAGCCATTCCGGCTTCGATGAGATCGTGTTCGGGAACGAAAAGGCCCTTCGGACCGATCGCTATATGCACTACCTGCACCACCGCTACTTCAACGTGAATTTCGGGGAGAGCAACTTCCCCATGGACAAGTGGATGGGCAGCCTGCATGACGGAACGCAGGAGTCGCATGAGCGCTTCCGCAGGAAAATGGCGGAGAAGACCCGCAAACGCGCCGAGCACGAAGCCCGCAAGGCTGCGCGACGAGAGGCCAGACAAGCTGGCTGATCCGTTCTTAGAGGCTGTGTGAGAAGTCCTTTTTTTGGTGGCTATCAAGGTAAGATCAGCCTGATTTGCGATCGTCTGAGGCTACTAAACTGCATGAATCCAGCCTTCAGCGAGCCTCTGTGAGTGAGCGATTGACGCCAGAAACAGACATCTCACACAGCCTCTGATACTCCCGCGAGGCAGCTTTATACGATACGCTCACTTGCTATGGTCTGCAAAACAACAAACGTCCATGGCCGCTGTTGAAAAAAACCGGCACTTTGAGATGATGAAACACGAAAGCGATCTGCGGCCGCCTAAGCGAATGTCAAAGAAGAGCCGCGGCAGGGAGAACGAATGATGAAACGCTTACCACTTCTACTGGCCGCGTTGCTTACAACGACGCCGGCATTGGCGGCAGAATCGGATGATCCGATCAAGCTCACGCTGCATGACTGGTCAGGCCAGCTCATCACTACCAACCTGATGGGCGAGGTGCTGAAGAAGGCAGGCTACAACATCGAATACGTGCAGGCGGACTACATTGCCCAGTTTGCAGGTCTGAAGACCGGCGATCTGCATGTCGCTATGGAGATCTGGGAGACAACAGGGCGCGAAGCCATGGACGAGGCGACTACCGCCGGGCAGGTTGTGAACCTCGGCGAGACCGGGATGCAGGCGATCGAGGAATGGTGGTATCCCGCTTACATGAAAGACGTCTGCCCTGGTCTTCCCGACTGGCAGGCGCTGAACGACTGCGCACAGGAGTTCTCGACGCCTGAAACCGCCCCACTTGGCCGCTATCTCGGTGGCCCTGTCACCTGGGGCGGGTTCGATGACGAGCGGGTCGAGGCTTTGGAGATGGATTTCGAGGTGGTCCATGCCGGCACGGATGCCGCCCTTTTCGCCGAGCTCGAATCCGCCTATCAGCGCGAGGCACCGATCGTTCTCTGGGTCTATTCCCCCCACTGGGCGCCATCGAAGTTCGACGGCGAGTTCGTCGAATTTCCACCCTATTCACCTGAATGCTATGCGGACCCGTCCGTCGGTGTGAATCCGAATGCGGCTTATGATTGCGGAAAGCCCCGCGGCCCAATCTGGAAGGTGGCGTGGTCCGGTGTTGCTAAAAAATGGCCGGGCGCTGCGAAGGCGATCGAGAACTTCACCGTCACCAATGACGAGATGGGGGCGATGGTCTCGGCCGTGGATCTCGACGGCAAGACAGTTGAAGCCGTGGTCGCTGACTGGATGGCAGTGAACGAGGCCAAATGGTCCGCATGGATACAGTAACCCGCAGATTAGAAGAAGGCGCGTGCTAACCTCTACGCGCGCGTTTCTCTTGCCGACATAAACTCTGATCCAACAGCGCAAAGAGGGTCGATGGTAAAACCCGTCAAGCTGGATTGCCGCTATGTCTGGAAGCTCTACGGGCATGGGGCGGAACGGTTTTTGGGGGCCAATCCGGCACCGTCGCTGAAAGCCGTCCAAGACGCCGGCCTGATAGGCGCCGTGCGCGATGTCTCGGTCCAGATCCATGAGGGCGAGATTTTCGTGATCATGGGCCTTTCCGGCTCCGGAAAGTCGACGCTGGTGCGCTGCCTCTCGCGGCTGGTCGAGCCGACGGCTGGCGAGATCAAGTTCGATGGGCGAGATCTCTTGAAAGCATCAGAAGCCGAGTTGATCGAGATCCGGCGAAAAAAAATGGGCATGGTCTTCCAGCAGTTCGCCCTTCTTCCCCATCTGACGGTCCTCCAAAATGCCGCCTTCCCACTGGATGTCCAGGGCGTCGACCTCGCGACTCGCGAGGCGCGCGCGAAAGAAGTGATCGAGCTTGTGGGGCTCAAGGGACGGGAGGACAATTACCCGCGAGAACTTTCCGGCGGGCAGCAGCAGCGGGTCGGCATCGCCCGTTCGCTCGCGGTCGAGCCCGATCTCTGGTTTCTGGACGAGCCGTTCTCCGCGCTCGACCCGCTGATCCGCCGCGAAATGCAGGACGAGTTTCTTCGCCTGCAGGCGCTTCTCCACAAGACCATCGTCTTCATCACCCATGATTTCGACGAGGCTATCCGCCTTGCCGACCGCATCGCCGTCATGAAGGACGGTGCGATCGAGCAGATCGCGATGCCCGAGGAGTTGGTACTCTCGCCAGCGACTGACTATGTCGCCGAGTTCACACGCCATGTCTCCCGAGCCAAGGTCGTGCGCGCACGAAGCCTGATGACGCCGCTAAGCGACGGGCCGTTCGCGGGTGACGTGCCGGCCGATGCGACAATCGAGGAGATCGCATCAGCCGTCGAAGCCGCCGATCAACCCTATCGCATCATGGCTGATGGCGAGCCCATCGGCATCCTGCCGAGACAGGCGGTGATCGATGTCTTGGTAGGGCGTGCATGACGAAGCGGCTGTTCTCGCCGGATGCCTTTTTCTGGTGGGCGCTTCTCCTTATCACCTGGGCGCTCTCGACCTGGTCTTTCGATCTCTACAAAGCGCTCGATGCGCGCTGGATCATCAAATATCCGGCTGCCTGGCGCCTGCCGATGGAGGCCAATGTCACGTCGGCGATCAACTGGCTGATGGAACAGGCAAGCTTCGGCCTCTTCACGTTTCGCGACCTTACCCGAGGGATCGCCGCTCTGATCGAAGCACCCTATGAGATCGTGCGTGACCTCCTGATCGATGGCTTTTCACGCGGCCTCGGCGAAAACGCGGTGCAGATCGCTCCGCCTTTGAGCTGGATCGCTATCATCGTGACCTTAGTCGCGATTGCCCATTATGCCGGAGACTGGCGCCTCGCCGGCTTAGTCGGCACCTGCTTTGCCTATCTCGCCATCTTCGGCCAGTGGGAAAGCGCCATGGTGACGCTCGCCTCTGTCCTGATTGCTGTTCCAATCGGGGCCGCAGGTGGGCTCATCCTCGGAATCCTCGCTTTCCGCCATCGCTGGGTCGAGCGCACCCTTCGGCCCGTTCTCGACCTGATGCAGACCGTCCCGGTCTTCGCCTATCTGGTACCCATACTAATTCTCTTTGGCTTCGGCCCGGTCGCCGCCCTGGTCGCCACCGTGATCTACGCCATGCCGCCCATGGTGCGCGTCACCATCGTTGCTCTTCAAGGCGCGCCGCCGGAGGTGGTCGAAGTCGGGCGCATGAGCGGCTGCACCAAGCGCCAGCTAATGTGGAAGATCCTGGTGCCGTCGTCACTGCCAACGCTGATGGTCGGCGTCAATCAGGTGATCATGCTGACGCTCAATATGGTGATCATCGCCTCGATGATCGGGGCGGGCGGGCTTGGCTATGACGTGCTCGCCTCGCTTCGCCGACTCGATATCGGCGCCGGCATCGAAGCAGGCCTTGCGATCGTCGTCATGGCGATCGCGCTCGATCGCCTGAGCCAGGCCTTTGCCGAGCGCGCGGGCAACGATCGGTACGGCCGGGGCGGTACGGTGATTCAGCGTCATCCCTGGCTAACGACAGTCGTTTTCGTGGGTCTGGGAACGCTTGTGCTTGGCTTGTTTCTGCCGCCTGTTCAGAACTATCCAGCGTCCCTGACGCTCACGACGGGGCCTTTTTGGGGTCAGGCGATCGAATACATCAATGTCAACTTCTTCGACACCTTCGAGACCATCAAGACGTTCTTCCTCACCTGGTTTCTGCTGCCGGTGAAACGCTTCTTCGGGCAGATTCCCTGGCCTTGGGGGATCGCGGCGATCGGCCTTGCCTGCTGGCGAGTCGCAGGCTGGAAGCTCGCTTTGCTCGGCATGCTCCTGACCGCCTTCATCGCCGCGAACGGGCTTTGGGCGAAGGCGATGGTGACGATTTATCTCTGCGGCGTGTCGGTGGTCATAGCGACCGTGGTCGGTATTCCGCTCGGCGTGCTGGCTGCGGAAAACGAGCGGGCGGGCCGGATCATCGGCGCGCTCATGGATACACTTCAGACCTTGCCGAGCTTCGTCTATCTCATCCCCGTGGTCATGCTGTTCAGGGTCGGCGATTTCTCGGCGATGATCGCCGTCATCCTTTACGCGCTCGCCCCCGCCGTTCGCTATGCAGCCCACGGCATCCGCAGCGTGCCCGAACCATTGATCGAGGCGGGCCTCGTCTCGGGATGCACACGAGGCCAGCTGCTCCGGCGGATCAAGCTACCGCTCGCCGCACCTCACCTGTTGCTCGGCCTGAACCAGACGATCATGCTGGCCTTATCCATGCTGGTGATCACCGCACTGGTCGGCACGCGCGATCTCGGCCAGGAGGTCTATATCGGGCTCACCAAGGCGAATGCCGGCCAGGGTATCATCGCTGGGCTAGCGGTCGCGTTCATTGCGATCATGGCCGATCGTATCGTCACAGCACTCGCCGAAACGTCACGCAGAAGATTGGGACTTGAGACTTGACGGAAAAGGAAGGACGGGTAAGTGCGACAGCATTGTGCTACAAGACAAGCTTCGCCAAACAGGCTCCTAATTCAACGTCGTGATCTTAATTGGTCATTGAGTGCTGGCGCATTGGCGGTCAAACAATCTGAACCCATCATTTTCGGCATTGCTCCACGGATCCAGAGCTTCAATCCGGGGACGAAAAGTGTCGGTTCTTGAAAGCATAGACGCAATTATAGTCTGCGCTTCCTGGTCATCCGCAAAAGGATATGCGGTCCTCAGGAGGACCAAAGCTGAACAAAATAGGACCGGACTCGATTTTCGAACTGCTCAAAGATCCGGACCATAAGCCGCCGGGCGTGTTGCTAGCCGCAGAAACCGTTGGCCATTGAGTGATTGTCCGCTATCGTCAGCAGTTCTGCCTTTGGAGCGACTTGTGCTAAAGGCAGAAATTGGCACATCCTTTCCATAAGGCTTCCGGCAAAAAAGCGCCAGAAAGCTGGCATAACGGACGAGATCCGGCCGTAGTGGCCGGTTACCAGCGCATTCCCCGCGCTACGGAGTGGGGTGCTTCCGGGCAGTGTTGACCCAATCCGGAAGGAAGCACCCCGCGCTAACTCAATCTTCAAACCTCTACTGCAGAATGCAGCTTATGGGATGTAGGAGCACATCAGGTTGGCGGCCTGCAAGGCGCAATAAGAAAACCGGAACCTCCGATCAAGGATTCAAAAACAGAAATACGTTTCGGATCTCAACGTCATGGGCCGACAGTCGCCCGTTCTGGGAGAAGGTCAAGAATCCTGTTATCCTTCCGCAAAATATCGGGGGCCATAAATTCGCGCTTGTTGTTGAGCCTGTTCTAGCTGATTTCAAATACTACGTGACTGTCGATGATCTTCTTCAAATTGTCGCCGAGGTTCCAAAACGCGAGCGAGAGGACATTACCGCCTTTGTCTTCCGACAACCCAAAAGAAAAGAAAGAATATTCAGCAATACATGGGGGCGCTTAGCTTATTTTGCCGAATTTGGAGAGTATGGCGGTCCTTCTGTAATAATTGAATCGCAGCCTGAAAAAACTGAATTCAAAACAACAAAACACGTAACTCCTGATCATCAAAAGGAACTAGATAAGCTTGAGGAAGAAGGCCATAAAATAACTAGAGGTCGCAATTGCAACATCATAAAATCACCGCCCGAAGCAAAGAGAAACACACAGCTCTATCGAACAATTTTGCATGAAATTGGCCACTACGTTCAATATATGCAAGATGTTAATATGCCGTCGGATTATGGAGATGGCGAGAATTGGCAAGGCCTGCACGATGAATATTTTGCTAGACCAAGTCTTGATAAAGAATACTTTGCTGAGAAATACGCCGAAGAAATAAGAGAGAGACTAATGTTCGCCGGCATCGTTCCTTTTTCGCCAATTGTATTGGACGAAGAAAGACATCCGGGCATTGATCAAAAATGGTTCTTCTCCTTCGATTGATCCTCGTTCGAAGCATGATTTTGTTGCGTGCCGTCCACCCTTACTACGGGTCAGTTGCAGGAGGGGGCGGTATCCTACGGCAACACCCGAACTTTCGGCATAGAAAGAGGCAAGCTATCGACGCCTTTTCAATATGTTGCATTAGTTTTTGTGTCCCAATTAAACCATAGGCTAATCGGGGCAAAACTGAGGTCAGCCAGCTTAACCGGCTGCTAGAGCATTTTTCGACCGCCTGGAATCGCGAGGGATTTCCAAGCCGCGGTTAATCTGATTCAAGATATGGGCTGGTGGAGGAGGCCAGCCTTTATGCCAAAACCTCTTTCGATGGATTTACGCGAACGACTGATATCGGCTGTTGAGGGCGGGATGTCCCGGCGGTCGGCGGCGAAGCTTTTCAGTGTTGCGCCTTCAAGTGCGATAAAGTGGGTCGATCAAAAGCGACGGACTGGCAATGTTCGCCCCCGCGCTCGAGGCGGCGACAATCGCTCGCATCAACTCGAAGCTCATGCTGACGAGATCGTGGGGCTGGTCCGTGAGACCAAGGATCTGACCCTGTCTCAGCTGGCCTCGTATCTCGACGAGACGCATGGCGTGAAGGTTGCCAAGAGCACGATCTGGCGTCTCTTGGATCGCCACGACATGACCTATAAAAAAAACGGCGCACGCCGCCGAACAGCAGAGACCTGATGTCTTGCGCCGACGGCAGGCCTGGTTTGACACTCAGATCGACCTTGAGCCGGAGAGGCTTGTGTTCATTGATGAAACGGGGGCATCGACCAAGATGGCCAGGCTCTATGGGCGGGCGCCGCGTGGCGAACGTTGTCGGGCATCCGTGCCGCATGGCCACTGGAAAACCACGACCTTCGTCGGCGCGCTGAGGCTGGAGGGTATGACCGCGCCAATGATCCTGGACGGCGCCATGCACGGCGCGGCTTTCCTCGCTTATGTCGACCAGGTCCTGGCGCCCACGCTCTCACCAGGCGACATCGTCGTGATGGACAACTTGCCCGCTCACAAACCGGTCGCCATACGCCAGGCCATCGAGCGGACCGGGGCAGAACTTCGCTTCCTGCCGCCCTACAGCCCCGACTTCAACCCCATCGAAATGGCCTTCTCAAAGTTCAAAGCTTTCCTCAAGAAAACCGCAGCACGAACCATCGACGATCTCTGGAAAGCCATCGCCGAGGCTATCGAACTGTTCACGCCAAAAGAATGCGAAAACTACTTCGCCGCTGCCGGATATGACCGCGAATGATCGAAAAATGCTCTAGGCACAAACACGGAGGAGAGCAGCTGAAACAACAGCCAGCGAACGAAAATCCAAGGAATCCTCCGTTAGATCGGTCCAGAAGGCATCAAAGAGGCAGCACTAATTCTGTTACCGCAGGATTCCGCCCCCTCCTGCAACTGACCCGAACTTGGTCGGCTCCTGGCACTCTTGAGAAGGAAGGCTAGCGGCAGAAAACGGCGAGAAAGCGGGAACGCCAAGAGACTTCCGGCCCGTCGAGTCTGCTTACCGCCACATTGCCCGCATTACGCGAGAGGGCGCTAGATTCGGCAGCTGACCCAAGTGAGACGCTAGACAAAAGGCCTGATCATCAAATTTGGAAAAGATTCCTTATTCGACGTCACGCTACATTGAATAGATCATGCCATGCAAGCTTGTTTGAAATATTTCTAGACTTTCCGCATCAGTTTTTTGGCCGCACCGCAAGTGCATCACCTTTGCAATCTTCTTGGTTTTCCCAATAGCTCCCATTAAGCTTGCCATCTTTATTGCCGGGCCAGTCCAATGGCACCTTGTCACCATTCCACTCATGCGGCAGAGCGCGAAACAGGCACTTGATCTTGCTACCCTCCAGTTTCACAAAGACAGCTTCTCCGCAAGCGAGATCTGGCTTTGTATCGACAGCCTCTTTTATTTGGCCGGACTGTGAGATAACAGTTCGAATACCATTTTTCTTTGCTTCGCCGGCAAGATAGTCATTGAGCGGACTTTCGTGTGTCTTGCACGTAGAGCCGGAACCACTCGTCGCATCACCGGTTTTCGCAAGGATCTTAGTGGCCGTGGCGCATGTTCGATCAACGCCGCTCGCCGCGCTGACCTGCTCGCTGGTCAAGTTGATCCCCAGTGCTTTCAGATGACTACCAATCGCCTCAGCATGTCGAATGCCCGTATCGGTCAATCCAACTTTGTTCGGATCGGTGCCTTGTTCGGTCGTTTTCTTGTCAGCATGGCGCATCACGATGAAATGATCTGTCCCCAACGAGTTCATATTGGCGTCGACAAGTTTTTTTCGTTCATCGAATGTCAGCACGGGGCATGAAACAACCTGTTGGTTCCCGGGCTTCTCGACTTTTGGTTCATCCGCGACCTCCTTCTTGTTGAAACGAAAAACGCAGAGTTCGTGAGAGATCTCCTTTCCATGGCTGTCTTTGACGATCCCATTTCCATTTTTCGTACTAATTCGAAGGATAGCTTTCTTGTCGACTTTACCGTGATGAGCCCTGAACTTTGCAAGGGAAGGGAAATGGGCTTCCAGAACACTGCCATCAATTTCGATGTTCTCTGCAACAAAAATATGATGCGGCTTTTCAGGAACCCGCAATGTCAATAAGAGACCGGAAGGATCAATGCTCTGAGCGAGAGAGAAACGAACGACCGTTTTTTCTTCTGTGGCGGCGGGGTCTGTCTTTTCTATAGGAATCTCGGTCTCGTACATAACGCCACTCTGAGAAGATCCGGTCTTGCTGGTGTCGCAAACAGTCGATGTCTCACCACCCCCTTCCAAATTACCAACAAAGAAAACCTCACCAAGGTCTTGCTTGTTGATTGAATCGATCGGCCGGCTCGACTCCGGCAAGGGTACCTTAACTTGATCAGCCGGTATCGCCGGGGTAAGCGATGTCAATGCTGCCCAAAGCATTTCTTGATCGCGCGTAGACATCGGCTCATCCGGGGTCGCTCCCCACATGCAGCTAACAACGTCCGAAAAACGTTGCCTATCGTTATAAATGACATGGCGCGAGAGAAGTTTTTGCATAATACTTGTGCCCTTGACGGCTTTTCGCCCTTCTTCCCCGTCTTTGCCAAGGCAAAATATCTTGGATTCTTCCCCTCCTTTCTCATGATCTTTCAAATTATACTCTTCTGCTAATTCGCGTAGGGACTTCTTGAGTTCCCTGCTCTCTTGCCGGCCGTCTTCCAGTAATTCGCCCGTCCTGGCATCACGCATTTTAGTGAGCGCGAGCAACCGAAGCTGACGATCTTCTTGTTCACGCAGCAAGACGATAGGATCAGGCACATTCACCAACAATGTGATGTTATGGGTTCGTGCCGTCATTTCGAAGCGATTGGGTGCTGCGTCGTAGCGGGCTCCGAGTCGAAGCCGAACAGCATTGTCGTTCATCTGTGAAACGGCAAGGAGACTGTTCAAGTCTGTTGTCAGGGTCTGGTCGGATTGGTCGCGATCGCTGACAAGATTAGCCAGGAACGGCGTTCCGCCCGAGGTGCCGGAGGTCAGAACTTGAAGATTCCTAATCAGCCTCTGTGTAACGCGCTCCGGTGCTGTCTCAAGGCTGTCCGTTACCAACAGAGGCACGACCTTTGGCGCCAGATTAGCCAAGCTTGAAAGGGTTCGAGAGCTGGGATTTTCGTCCTTCTTGCTGAGCTGACCTTCAATATCGTTGAATCTCGCCAAAGCATTCGACCAGCCACCGATGTTCTCAACGGTCTCATAGATTTCATTGGCTTCAAGAGCTATGTTTCTGTATTTTTCTAGGTAGTATTTTGTTTCTTCTTCTTCTCTTTTTTTCTCGTCTACATCGTCTCCATCACCGATCTCATAAAGCTCAGGTTTGTCTAAGTTGATAAGAATCTTTTTTATGGCTTCTTTTTTTCTTTTTGCATTTTCACCGAGAAGATTGGGTGTATTTTTTGCACCTTCAAATAGTGTTTTGATTTTGTTCGATTTTGAATTTTGATCTGTTTCGTCTTCTGGTTTTATGCGCTCAAATAATTCTAAAAAAGCCTTGCTTGAAATATCGTTGAAAGTGCTATCTTCTACTAGTGTGTCATTCTCTTCTGCTTGCCGCGCAATCAAGGAGAATTCCGAGATTGGCCGATTGGGTCGAAGAGGGCTGTCCAACAATTCCGATCCTGGGACAAATTGAAGATCGGTAATGACGTCAAAGGGCTGATTGCGACGATGGGGCAAGACAGCGAGTTGAAGACGCACGAGATAGGGGCGATACCCCTCCGGGATCACCGCATGTTCCAAGTAGCTATTTAGGAGCTCGACCTCCTGGTACAGAGCCGTCGCAGCCTTATAGGATATCATCGGCTCCAGGCTAACGCCTTCTGGTTTCTTAGGCTTGTCAGTTTGGTCGGGCGTTGTCGCTGGCTCTTCGGCCTTTCGAGGAGTGGCACCCTTGAGACCTTCAGGAAATGTACCGTCCTTCGCGATGGCCAAAGCCAACAGGATTTTTTCAACGACGCTCCGCTCCAGGGCCGCGTTGTTTTCTTCGATTGCTTCCTTAGCCTTCTTACCATCTATTTTAAAATTCGGACTGAGATCACCCACCACCTCCTCCCAGGGCGCGATGGAGGCGACCGAAAGCTTCACCGAACCCGCGTCGATTTGATACTCGGCGACAGTCTTCCGCTCGAGCGCTGAGCAACCGGCTAGCAAAGCGCAGGTGATGGCTGTCAACATCAAATGGCATGCAGGGCTGCCGATCGGCACTATCCGCATCGTTAATACCCCTATCGAATCAGCAAAACTTTATTGACTTATTTTACGTTAAAATTATCGTACAAAACTATCAAGATAAAATCTTTCAATTTTTATCCCCAAATGGGTGATTCGGTATGTGCCGGACTGCCTATCTGTGATGAGGCCGAATCATGTCATTTTCCCATACCATCCGGTTAACAGCCGCCATCGTCGTTGCCCTGATCATCAACAAGCCAGCAGCAGCGCAGGATGCGGACGACATCTATTGGGGGATGGCGTTGGGAGCGTACTTCACGAGCGACAATGAATCAGGGAATGCTGATGTCGAGTTCGATACGGGTGTCTTAGGTGCGGTCCAGTTTGGCTATGTCTTCGAGAAAGTGCGTGCTGATCTGGAACTCGAATATAGCCGTGCGGACATAGACGAAATCGGCAATGCGAAAGTCGATGCCGATCTCCAGACTTATCGAAGCACATTGTCTCTCTATTTGGACTGTCCCGAATTATTCAGATATGCCGTCGAATTGGCGGCGGCCGGGGTCAAGAAGCTCATTAAAAGCTTTCCAAATTACCGGCCGGCTTGTGTCGATATCATCCCCTATGGCGGTGTGGGCATGGGCGTCGCTCATCAGGCACTGAATGGCGACCTTGACGACGATAGGACGTCGTTCACGACACATTTGGAAGGCGGCTTTTCATTTGCGTCCAACAGGCATCTCCAGCTTGGCTTAGCCTATCGCTGGACCTGGTTCGAGAACGACCTCGATGGTCTGGAGGATGCGGCATCGTCACATCAAGTCCGTCTCGGCGCCCGCTTCTTCTACTGACGCCGATGATGCCGGTAACCCCTTGCCTTCATTCATTCAAGATCACCAAGAATGTGGTTGAGAAGATTTCGATTGTTACCTGACCAATTGAAGGTGAGCTTGTTCCAAGCTGAAAAGGTCACGATGAAAAGGGGATAATTTTCCTTGAGTCCGCCTTTGGCACTTTCTTCGCATAGGCATTCTGGCAGCTAAGCGAGGCTAAGCCGCACTATGGGACCGGTAGCTCCTCGATCCAGTCCCTCAACCCTTCAGCATACCCCCAGCCCATTTTTCCATCGATACGCTCGAACTCTGCTATCAGCTTTGGAGCGAATTCATGGGTCAGCGAAGGGTCGTCTTGCCGGATCAGCGTCGTGACAATGCTGCCGAACATTGACACCAGGCTGTCATAGAATGGCCCGTCGATATCACCGAACTCCAGCGTAAAATCATTGCCGCAACGAACGTAATACAGCATCAATTCAAGGGTTGCGCTCATGTCGCCATTGGCTTTCTTGAAGTCACGAATGGCCTTGCGTCCGGCCGACAGCTTCACATCCTGCTTCCATGGCTTGCTCGGGCATACCGCGCTGCGGATGCGGTCCATATAGGGCTCGATGGATGGCTCCTCTCTTGCGGGGCTATGACGCCGCCTTTTGGCACATTGCGATGCCGGTGACGGAGCCATCCACAGCATCAAGACCAGGCATTAGAGATAACGGTCAAGATCGCAAAGAGATCCTGTCAGGCGGCCTCACCGGTCACGATTCTCCATCGAGCCTCAAGGCAAGATAACCGTCGAGATCTGGTCTTTCACCTTTGCGTAAGGCGCAATTCACCCAAGCCTCACGCTCGAACCACATGAGCCGGAGATCCCATACGCACGCGATAAGACCGGTAGGAGTGACATAACGGAATTTTCCGGGTGAGGCGGCGGTCGAGACGTAGGCATGGTGGTGCAGCTCATTCTCGTCGGCCCACCAATCGATGAATGCAAAATCTCCCGTCTTACCTTGGTGTATACAGCCGAAGCCCACGCCGTAGTGCTGTTGGCCTTGGCTTGCTGAAGCCAACCGGTCAAGCAGGATTGGTAAGGCTCCGTCGATGAGCGGTTTGTCGACATCGCCACCGCCGTAGCGGATGCCATAGAGCTTGATCCTGAAGCCATGCTTCTCGACTAGTTTCAGAAACTTGAAGGAGCGTGGAGCATAGGCATCGAAAATCATGATCGCATAACCTCGCTACGGGGCTGTAGGGTTGCTCCAAGAGGACCGCCTAGCCCTTGGCAAATTCGTCCGTAGCGTTGAGCGTACAATCGAGGATGCCTGGCTCGTTGAAGGCATGGCCAGCACCGGGGACCAGATGAAAAGTAGCCTCCGGCCAGGCGCGATGAAGTTCCCACGCCGTCCTTGCTGGTGTCGCAATGTCGTAGCGGCCTTGTATGATCGCGCCTCGAATACAGTGCAAACGATTTGCGTTGCGCAGAAGCTGATCATCCTCGAAAAAACCGCCATTCATGAAATAGTGGTTCTCGATTCGGGCAAACGCTACCGCAAATTCTGCTGAGCCATGCTGCGTGGAGAGCTTGTCATCAGGCAAGAGCGTTATGGTTTCGCCTTCCCAAAGACTCCACGCCTTCGCTGCCTCAAGCTGCACATCCCTGTCGGGGCTCGTTAGACGTCGGTGATAGGCTGATATGAGATCGTTGCGCTCGGCCTCAGGGATGGGCGCCACGAATTTCTCCCATTTGTCTGGGAAGAGCCAGGACGCCCCTTCTTGATAGTACCAACGCAGCTCAGCACGTCGAAGCGTGAAGATGCCTCTTAGGACCAATTCCGAAACGTGTTCCGGATGAGCCTCTGCATATGCGAGGGCAAGGCCACTGCCCCAAGACCCTCCCAGCACAAGCCATCTGTCGACGCCACACATCGTTCTGAGTTTCTCGATGTCGTCAACAAGATGCCATGTCGTATTGGCATCAAGGCTGGCATAGGGCAGTGATCGACCGCAGCCTCTTTGGTCAAACAAAAGCACTTTATAAAGGTTGGGACTAAATAAACGTCGATGCTCAGGTGAGCATCCGCCGCCTGGCCCTCCATGAAGGAAGACTGCTGGTTTACCTTCTGGGTTCCCACAAAGCTCCCAGTACACCTGATGACCGTCACCGACATCAAGGAGACCAGAGTCATAGGGGGCGACAGGTGGGTATAATTCTCTTCGTCGCGCCGCTTGGGATTGTTTCAAGTCTTCCATAATCCGAAGGCTTTCGTTAGGGCGTTGCCAAGCGCCGAAGGTTTCAGCCGGGCGTATGTGTGGTCCACCGCAGCCTATCACAGATAGCCTCCTGCGAGCTGATGGAGTGGCCGAAAGGGGTCATCATTGTCCGGTAGCTGCAGGTTGTCCAATGGCTGAAAGCTGCCGGTATGCGGTCCTTCGGACTAATCCATCGACCTTGTGTCTGGTCTTCCCGGCAACTTCGGGCGTTCGGCACCGGCAGTCGTTCCGGGTAATCCGCGCAGTTGGCAAGGGGTTTCTGATCTTTTTGCGCCCGGCTGGTCGGAACTGCCATGTGTGCGGCCTACTGGTGCGGCACTGTTCATGGCCGCTGGCCATAATGCTCTCCGCAGAACGGGTCCCGGTCAAAAGCACGCGCTCAAGAGGCGCCGTGGCACGAAATGGGTTGTCCCGATCTTTGGGCCGACTGGCGTGGGTGCGTTATTAGATCAATGCCCTTTCCAACCTGTTGACGCGGCAAGCCGCGTGTTCGTTGTCCGCTTACGCGGCGACTGGCTGTGATGCTCGGTAATTCTGATCACGCGCCATCAGTGCCCAAGCGATGCGCACGACCTTATTGGCCAAAGCAATGGCAGCGATCTTGACAGATCGGCGTTCGATCAAGCTCATCAGCCAGGGATGTCGACTGTAGCCCAACTGCTTGGCGCGCTTGATCACCGACAAGGCGCCGATGAACAGAAGTTTGCGCAAATAGCGATTGCCGGCTTTCGAGATCGAGCCGAGGCGTTGCTTGCCGCCGGTGCCGTTCTGCTTCGGGACAATACCGATCCAGGCGCTCATATCTCGACCTGATCGAAAAACATGGACGTCTGGAACGCTAGCAACGAGTGCACTGGCAATCAGCGGGCCGATACTCGGGATCGCTTCAAGCCGTTTGCTCAGGCTGTTGTTCCTGTGCCAGGCAAGAACGCGTCGGTCAGCCTCCAGGATCTGGCGCTTGGTCAAGTCAAACTGTGCGGCCAACGCCATGAGACAGTCACGAGCTACCGGTGGAATTCGTTCGTCCTGACCTTCTGCAATCAACGCCAACAGCTTCTCAATGCCGTTGCGTCCAACACCGGCGACAATCCCAAATTCGGCAAGGTGAGACCGGATCGCGTTGATCAACATGGTCCCGCTGTCGCATCAACAAGTCGCGGGTTCGATGCACCATCAACACTGATTGCTGCTCCGTGTTCTTGATCGGTACGAACCGCATCGTCGGTCGTGTCACTGCTTCACAGATCGCCTCGGCATCGGCAGCGTCGTTTTTGTTACGCTTCACTAATCACGAGGTCCCCATAATGCGGAGGAACGCGGCCTGATTGGCGGATTTTCGCCGATTTTGTATCGACTTGCTTTGCATTATTCCGTGTCGAACCTCTGCGGGTCAATCGACCAACAGAGGACCTGCCAATGTCGGATAACTGTCACGAACTAATCGCCGCACTCAATTCCTCGCTTATCGGTCAGCGATACAGCCCGGTCGTGGCGAGGAACTACTGCGCCTACGCATCTGGATTCCTCGATTATCTGGGACAGCGGGGCATCCCGGTCGCGGACGTGATCGATGTGCAAGTGGAGCAATATCTGCGGCACGCGATCGTCATGTTCCAGAGACAGCGTGGGCGACTTCCCAGCGCGCGCTGGCACGAGGTCCCCCGCTCCGGAATTCGCGCGCTGTTGCGGCTTGTTCACGGCCAATGGCCGCCAACTATCAAGCCTGTCTGCGTGGCCGATGAGGTCCGATTTTCAATCTGCGACGAATACGAAACCTGGCTGCGTGAGGAGCGCGGGTTGGCTTGCTCCAGCGTCGCAGCGCTAATGTGGGAAGCCCGGAACTTCCTTGCCTGGCTGATCGATCATGGAAGCGACGGCTTGGCGGGGCTGAGCGTCGTTGACGTTGACCGTTATATGGATCTGCGCGCGCCGAAACTGACGCGCTGTTCGCTGAAGTCTGTCGCAGAGCGGCTTCGCTCGCTGCTGCGTTATCTCCACATCACAGGTCGCGTCACGACGGACCTGTCAGGGCATGTCATGGCGCCGATGCTTTATGCATATGAAGGAGTCCCTTCGGTCCTGGACCGCGGCCAGATCGTCGCCGTGCTGGAGAGTGCCGAGAAGGACCAGTCATCGGCAGGGTTGCGGGACCATGCGATCCTGCAACTCCTTGCAGCCTATGGTTTACGGTCTGGAGAGATCCGCCATCTCCGGATCGAGGACTTCGACTGGCGAACGGAAGCCATCCATGTTCGTCACAACAAGACGCGAGCTAGCACATTCCTGCCCCTTCTTGAGCCGGTCGGCGAAGCGGTGCTTGCCTATCTGCGTTCCGGGCGTCCCGTGACCGATGCCAGGGAGATCTTCGTCCGCACACGCGCGCCCTATCGAAAGCTCGACAAGCTTTACAGCATGGTTCGGCGGCGGCTCCGTGACGCTGGCGTCCAACCGCCTGGGAAGTGTGGACCCCACATCTTCCGTCATGCGCGCGCGGTCGAAATGCTGCGGGCCGCAGTGCCTCAGAAGGTCATCGGCGACCTGCTGGGACACCGTTCGACAGGATCGACGGCGCCCTACCTCAAGCTTGCTACCGAGGACCTCAGGGCCATCGCGCTTGACGTGCCGGGGATGGAGGCGCTGGCATGACCGCCCTCTGGCCCGATCCCGACCGCGCCACCATTGGCCGCTACGTCGCGAGCCTTGATCTCTGCAGCATGAAAAGCCGAGCCTGTTATCGGCAGGTCTTGCATGGCTTTCAGGATGTCGCCGAACGTTTCGAGGCACTCGATCAGGATGTGCTGCTGGCCTGGCTACGAGAATCAGCCGTTCGCCGGGCGCCGTCCACACTCTTGCACCGCACCCGCATCGTTGACCGGTTCCTTGAACACCTGGTGGAAATCGGCGCGACTGAACGCAATCCCGTCGTCGCTCTGCGCGATGAGTGCAATATCAAGCAGTGCATGCCGATCTGGCGGGCATTGGCATCGCGGGATCCGGAACAGTCTCTTGCCGAACTGCGCCAACCCAAGCCGTTCGGCAGCGTGCTGGGCGAAATGATGGCCGAGCATGTCGCGATGATGCGGCGCAGAGGATACAAATACACATCGCAGCCTCATTTGCTCCTGCGGTTCGACCGGTTCCTGCAGTTGTATCCGGGACCGGAAGTTGAACCGCTGAGCGCCATGATCGATCGATGGGCGGCAACGGATGCCACGCGTCACCACGCGGAGGAGTGCGAAAAGCTCAAGCGCGTCTTTGCGAGGATCCTTCGTCACCGCGACCCGTCGATGCCTGTGCAGCGACCGGACCCGAGACCGAGGAAGGAGGCCGCCAAGCAATGGCGAAAGCCCCATATCTACTCGCCTGCCGACGTGCGACGGATGCTTGACGTCGCCCGCACCTACCCGTCGCCACGGGCGCCGCTTCGCCCGCTGAGCCTATACACCATGCTGTTGCTGGCTTATTGCGCGGGCTTGCGGCGCGGCGAGCTTGCCCGTCTCGATCTTGGTGACGTTGACCTGCAGGACGGTACGATAACCATCCGGCAGACCAAGTTCTTCAAAACCCGGATTCTGCCGCTACCCGAGAGCGTCGTCGTTGAGCTTCGGGCCTACATCGATGCGCGGCGGCGTACCGGTGGATCACAGGACGCGCGTTCCGGCCTGTTCTGGCACGAGCGAGGCGATGGCCATTACACGCCGGAAATGATCACCTGGCTGCTCACCGACGTCATACGCCGCGCTGGGTTGAAACCATTGCGAGGAAAAGCAGGTCCTCGCGTTCATGACCTGCGCCACTCGATGGTCGTGAACAGGATCCTCGAATGGTACCGGACGGGCACCAACCCGCAGGATCGTCTGCCGTTCCTCGCGACCTATCTCGGCCATCGGGATATCAACTCCACACTGGTCTATATCACGGTGACGCAGGACCTGCTGCATTACGCAAATGAGCGATTCCGGGTCGTTGGCGCACCATGCCTCAATCTGGGGCAGGAGGTGCGGTCATGAGCAGGCATGATCGATTCTCGGACCTGATGCGCGCGTTCTTCTACGAATGGCTGGTCGAGCAGCGCAACGCGTCCATCCACACAGTCCGGTCCTACGCGACGCCTGGCGGCTGTTGCTTCGGTTCGTTGCGCAGCGTTCTGGGAAGAAGGTGGTTATGATCACGCTGGCAGATCTGGCCGCCAGCGAAATCACCGCGTTCCTCGGTCATGCCGAACATGAACGTGGTGGTGCGATCGGCACGCGCAACTGCCGGCTTGCCGCGATCCGCAGCTTCTTCCATTTTGTGGCGACCAAGGATCCCGCATCGATCGCGCAATGCGTGGAAATCTTCAACATCCCGATCAAGCGCGCCCCGGTGTCGGAACCTTGCTATCTGGATCCGGCCGAAGTGACGGCGATCCTTGCTCAGCCAGATCGTTCGACCGTTGAGGGCATGCGCGATCACGCGCTGTTCTCATTCCTCTACAATAGCGGCGCACGCATACAGGAAGCGCTCGACCTGTGCCCCGAAGCAATCCGGTTCGAAAGCCCGAACTGCGTGCGCCTGATCGGCAAGGGCAGGAAGGAACGCATCTGCCCGCTCTGGCCGGAAACCGTGATGTTGCTGAAGAAACTGCTTGGACGGCAACCACGGGCACCCGACCAGCAGCTCTTCGTCAACCGCTATGGCGAGCCGCTCAGCGCCTCGGGGGTTCGGTTCAAGCTCGCCGCCTACGTGAAGGCGGCGGCCGAAACCATGCCAACGCTGCGTGCCAAGCATGTAACGCCGCATGCCTTCCGGCACGCCACCGCCGTGCACCTCATCTCGGCGGGCGTCGATGTTACGGTCATCCGCAGTTGGCTCGGCCATGTGAGCCTCGACACGACCAACCATTATGCCAGGGCCAACCTGGAAACGAAGCGGAAAGCCCTGGAAAAGGTCGCCGTTCCAACCACACCCGGCGGCCAGCCATCTTGGAAGCGCGATGCAAGCGTGCTCGCCTGGCTCGACACGCTCTGAAATAATGCGGAGGAACATAGACAAAATCGGCGAAAATCCGCCAATCAGGCCGCGTTCCTCCGCATTATGGGGACCTCGTGATTATTAAAGGGCCAAAAGAACGACTATAATGATGCCGAAGCCATCGCCGAGGCAGCACTCCGACCGAACCTTCGGACGGTGCGGGAAAAGACCCAGGATCAGCTGGATCTGCAGGCCTTGCATCGGGTCCGATCGAGGCTTGTCTCCAGGCGCACGGCAACGATCAACCAGATCCGGGCCTTCCTGATTGAGCAGGGCATAGCGGTTCGGGCCGGTGCTGGCGCACTTCGCAAATCACTCTTCACGATCCTGGATCTGCGGCGTGATGAGATCTCCCAGCGCATGCACGACGTCATCATTGGCCTTTATGAGGATTGGCTGTGGTTGGACGAGCGGATCGAAAGCATTACCGGTGAAATCGAAGCTTTGTCGGATCGCGAGGCGCACTGCATCCGCCTCAAGAGCATTCCAGGCATCGGCCCGATCATTTCCACAGCGACGGTGTCGGCCATCGGTACAGGCGAGGCCTTCAATCGCGGTCGCGATTTTGCCGCCTGGATTGGGCTTGTGCCAAGACAACATAGCACCGGTGGCAAACCGATCCTCGGTCGGATGTCAAAACGCGGCAGCAAATACCTGCGCACGCTGTTCATTCAGGCTGCCCATATCATCTTGATGCGGCCGGACAACTGGAAAAAGTTCAGCTTTGGCCCATGGCTGGAACAGGCCGCCCCACGCCTGCACAAGAACAAACTTGCCGTAGCACTGGCCAATAAGCTTGCCCGTATCGCTTGGAGCGTTCTACGTCACAACAGGAGGTTCGATATCCACCAAGACAAGGCCATGGCCGTGTAAACGGTCCAGCCAACAAAGTTCGCGATTGAGAATGCTATGGAACGGATGAATTTACGCACCGAGAGTCTGGTGACCCGAATGGTTGCTCGCCAACCTTGCTGCTAATGAGACCAAGGCGCGTGCGTATGCCCCATCAAGGCCACGGCCCACGAGCCGATCCAAAGAGGCCGGATACATATCAGCGACTTCCGCTTTCCACTGAATTCTCCCTTGCGGGCCGCAGCCGATCCATACATTCGGGTCAAGTCCCGAACTTAGCGGCCTGCCTCGTAGTGCGGGCAATGCGCCGGTAACCAGACTCTACGGCTCTCTCTCGCACGTCGCTCCTGCTTTACCCGCGTTTTTCTGCCACAAGCTGCGTGTCCATGGAGTGCCAGCGAACGCGGCGAAGGGCCGGAAAACGAACCGAGCAGACCTCGGGGCAATGAGGATCAGTTTCGAGGACTCGCGTTCACCAACGCTCTGCCGACAGCTCGTCTGCCAGCGTATCGAAAACCAATCGGATACGACGGCTGGAGTGAAGCTCGCGATGGGTGGTGAGCCAGACTGGAAAGATGAATGGGTCCATGTCGGGCAGCAGCTGTTCCACGCCGATAGTCTTCGCACCCACATTCTCCGACATGGGTGCTACGCCGAGGCCCTGGCGCACAAATTCCCACGCAACGATGCCATTCTCTGATCCCAAACGGAAATTCTCATCCGTCAACGCCAGTCCGACGTCATGCATGTAGCCCAACATGCGATCGGTATCACCGAAGCTGATGAAGTCGTGGCTCACAAGCTCTTGCAAGGATGCTGGACGACCGCGTTTGTCCAAATAGGACGTCGATGCATAGAAATACCCTTTTGTTTCGTGCAGCAGCCGCGCGATCAGATCGGGTTGTTCCGGCCGGACATGCCGAATAGCGACATCCGCTTCGCGACGCTGCAGGTCACGGATGTCGTTGGCGGCTACGACATCGATCTCGAGTTGCGGGGCAAGCTTGCGCAGACGCCTCAGGACGGGCGGAAGGACATAGGCGGCAAAGATGTCTGAGGCCGTGACGCGCACCTTTCCGGCAACGGTCTGCGACTGCCCTGAAGCCGTAAGCGACATGCGGCTTGCGGCATCACGCATCACCCGCACATGATCGAGCAATTCAGCGCCTGATGGCGTCAGCACCATCGATTGCCCGACACGCTCGAACAGCACGATTCCAAGCGCTGCTTCGAGCGCTGTGACTTGCCGACCCAAGGTCGGCTGCGTCAGCCCCAAAGCGCGGGCAGCAGCAGATAAAGACCCTTCTTCCACCGTCGCCAGGAAGGCGCGGGCCTGGTTCCAATCGAAGGATACGAGATTCCAGTCCATGCATTTTTGTATAGCAATCCAACGGAAACCGGCAATTTATCTCGGTTCTGTCCATGGCTATGTGTCGATCAAAGGAGATGACACATGCAAGCTGCTGCGAAATTCTGGGACAACACCGCGGAGAAATACGCCAAGTCGCCCATCAAGGACATGGAAGCCTATGAATACACATTGGCCCGGATAAAGTCCTATCTGGCCAAAGGCGATCACGTTTTGGAAATGGGTTGCGGAACAGGCTCGACTGCACTGCTCCTGGCCCCTGACGTGGCCCATATCACCGCAAGCGACATTTCGGGCAACATGATCCAGATCGCCGAGCAAAAAGCGTTGGCGCAAGGCGTGTCAAACGCCAGCTTTATCGTCTCGGACGTGTTCGGCTCCGCGCTCGATCAAGGTCCCTACGACGCTGTTTTGGCATTGAACTTGATACACCTGATCGAAGACACCTCGGGGGCGATGAAGAGGATCAGCCAATTGCTAAAGCCGGGCGGGGTGTTCATATCCAAGACGGTCTGCAAGCCGGGTCAGGGCACGCCGTTCAAGTTTCGGCTGATGCTGATGATCCTGCCACTCATGCAGTTCTTCAGGAAAGCTCCGTTCGTACAGTTCATGGAGATTCCCGAGCTTGAGGGCCATCTTGCAGATGCAGGCTTCAAGATCATCGAAACCAGCGACTCCCCCCCGCCCAGCCGGTTCATCATCGCAAAGAAGCTCGCATAGCGCGACACCCACTGATCATAGTGGCCACCCGACATCTTCTCGGCGTCCGCTTCCCGCTCTTTTGTCGCGCCGCATCCGCCAGGGCGAAGGGCAGATCTGGGTCAATTTGTTGAACGACGGCGCTGCAACCGCGTGCGAAAAATGGGTCGGAAAGCCGACTTCAGCCGTCGGCGTCAGCGATGCACCCCGCCTTCTGTCCGTTTAACGATGACGCTTTCTGCCGCTAGCCAAGCCTGGCGGCGCTCACACTCAGTGCCAAATGCTGCCGCGCTGAGTGGCTAATCTGATGTCAGCGGCCTTGCGAAAATCTGTAATCGTCGGTAGTTCTCCGCCCCATGATTGACCCCATCCTCAGTCTCTCATTCAACATTCAAGCCCAGAAGGGCACCTATGCGCTGCTGGTTGGCTCTGGCATCTCGCGAACCGCCGGCATCCCGACGGGCTGGGAGGTCACGCTCGACTTGGTGAGGAAGCTCGCTCACATCGAGAAAGAGAGCTTCGATGGCGACGAGGCTGCGTGGTATGAGGAGAAGTTCGGAAAGGAGCCCGACTACTCGGACCTGCTGGGCGAGATCGCGCCGACTTCAGCAGCCCAGCAGCAGCTTCTGCGACGGTATTTCGAGCCATCCGAAGACGAACGCGAGGACGGCAAGAAGCTTCCGACTGAAGGTCACAAGGCGATTGCCCGGCTGATCGCCAGCGGCCACGTCCGCGTCATTGTCACCACCAACTTCGACCGCCTGCTGGAGACCGCGATCGAGGCGGAGGGCATCAAGCCGATCGTGATCTCCTCGCCGGATGCAGTGCGTGGCGCGTCACCACTGGCCCACTCGAACTGCACCGTCATCAAGGTGCATGGCGACTACCTTGATCAACGCATCAAGAACTCGCCAGAGGCGCTGGCAAAGTACGACGAGACCACGGATCGGCTGCTTGATCAGGTCTTTGACGAGTATGGGTTGATCGTGTGCGGCTGGTCGGCTGACTGGGACGTCGCTCTGCGCAACGCGCTGATGCGATGCAAATCGCGCCGCTATCCGATGTACTGGACTGGGCTCTCCGAGCCCAACGGGGAGGCAAAGGATCTGGTCGCCTTCCACCGAGCCCAGTTCGTCAAGATTGAGGGTGCCGACCCTTTCTTCTCATCGCTGCTTGAGAAGGTCGAGGCGCTGGAGGAGTTTGACCGCCCCCATCCGATGAGTACACAGGCTGCAGTGGCGACGCTGAAGCGATATCTCAGCGAGGATCGGCATCGAATTCAGCTTCGTGACTTTCTGATGTCCGAAGCAAGAGAAGCGTCGTCTTCGACCAAGCTTGCGTTCTCTGAAGCTTGGAGCGAGGAGATAGCGCCAGAGGCCATGGCTGGATTGATGCGTCGCGTCGAAGCAGTCAACGAAAAGATGCTCCACATCTTTGCCAGTGGAGCCTTTCACGCAACTGATCGGCAAGCCAGGGCATTCTTTGACGCCTTCAGCGTGGTTCTTACAGAGACGCCGTATTCGAGGACCGGCAAGGTTGTGTTGATAGACCTCCAGCAATATTCGTCATTGTTGATGGTTTATGCAGCAGGGGTTGCTGCAGTCGCATCCGAAAACTATTCCGTTCTCCGCGAAATTGCATCCCGATCCATCGTCGTCAAAGATGATCCGGAGAAATGCGTACCTGCCCCTGCGAGACTCTATGCTCAAAGCGTCATGAAGCGGGATCATGCTCGATTGTTCATTCCGGGCATGGAGAAGCGTCTCACGCCCATGAGTGATCATATCTTGGAGCTCCTGCACGAGCCGTTTGCCAACATGGTAACAGGAGCGTCTCAGCTGGAGCATGTCTTCGACGACTTTGAATATCTTTGGTGCCTGCTTCACGTGGATGCTCAGCTTCAATTAGGACGTGATGGTCTCTGGGCACCTTTCGGCTCATTCGCCTGGAGAAAAATGCGACGATCACATGAACCGTGGTTTGCCCAAGAAGTGCAGAACGTTTTGAACGGAACGCGTGGATGGCCACCACTTGATCAGGGCTTGTTTGGCGGCTCTATCGACAGGCTGAAAAATGCAACTCTCAAGGCGGCGCCGATGCTAGACAGAGTTGCCCGAGAGATGTGGTAACGGTCCCCATCGCGGTTCTCAGCAAAACCACTGCCCGTCAAGCCCCAGCGAACACCACGCATTTTCATCTCCAGACCAACCGATCAAAGCGTTGTCGCTCTAGCGAAGGCGGTCGGCTTTGAGGCCGGTCTGGGTCACAAATGCTCGGAAGGCTGAAGTTCCGGGATATCTGCTGCTGGGTCGGGAAAGCTGTAGTTCATCAGTTGGTCTCACAGCCATCATGGTTCGGCTTTGCGCCTAGCTCGACGTCGTCCGTAGCCCGCGCTTGCGCCCATGCAAAAACCTGTCTTTGCTGCATCCGCATGAACTCCTCGTCGTCGACGATATCGTCGTGTCCAAGCTCTTTTGCTGCTGAGATAAAACCTTTCAGGGTATCGGGTTCCATCCGCCCAGTTCCGACGTTGGGCTTGTTCACGACAATGGCGCTCAACATGGGCCAACCATGAAGATGTGCATAGTCGACCAGCCTCCAGAGATGATCGCCGATGGCATAATGAGCCTTTCCCCATTCGACCCCGCTAGCATCCGCAAGATCTTTATAGCTTAGGAAGCGCCCCTCCCTCGCAGCTGAGGAGATGATCCGTAGCGAGGTCTGAAAATTGAGTCCCTGGCTGAGACGCTTATCCAGTTCGTCCTTGGCGTCGATGTATTGCGATTCGTCCGTTCTTCCCAATCGCTCGTGATTGCCAATTAGTATCCGAAGCCGTTCCGCTGTCATTTCCTTCAGGTCGCGCGGCATGGGGGCCTCCAAATGAGTTTCTGCTTTTGTTGATCTTCTCTCTCACGTCCCGTCCGATCGAGCAATTAACTGAGTGCAACAATGCAACTAATCTCTTGAGCCAATGATTTGTCCAGCAATGGCCAATCCAAGCCTTCCGGCAGAAATGGGTCAGGTTTACGCATTGGAGATCCGGCTCGCAGTGCGGGCTGTGCGCCGTAAAGCAGCCATTTCAATGAAGCCCCCGCGCTTGCGGCCGCTTTTCTCAGCAGCTTCGGTCGCTACAGCCGGCGTTTGCTTGATGGCGGTCCGTGCCAACTCCTGCCATTCGAACCGACAACACCTTTGGAAGAAATGAGCTTCATGACGCGGTCGTAGTAAGGGTTCTTTCCTATTCAAGAGTGTGCATCTTCAATCATCTCGCGAAACCGAACTGAGAGCTGAGCAGGCTCTCAGAGTAGAAACCAAACGATGATGGCGTAGCGCGCAGTCTTGGCAAACGCGACCAACGGCAAGAAGATCGTGATCGGCGTGCGCATGACGCCAGCGGCGATGGTAAGCGGATCGCCGACAATGGGCACCCAGGATGCGAGCAGCGACCAAACCCCGTAGCGACCGTACCAGACCTGTGCACGCTGGAGGCTGTCAGCGCTGACAGGAAACCAGTATTGGTCCTTGCAGCGTTCGGCGGCGCGTCCCAGCAGCCAGTTGACGCAGGAGCCTGCGGTGTTGAAGGCACTGGCGACAGCCAGCAAAAGCGCGACAGGCGCCGCCTCGGCGACGACCAATCCAGCGAGCAAGGCCTCCGAGGAAGCAGGTAGCAGGGTCGCAGCGAGAAAGGCCGAGGCGGCCAATGCGATCACACCCTCCACCTAGAAAACCCTCCACCCTCGACCGAGTGTGTATGCAGAGCAGCCTGCCATCTGTAACTCTGCACGCGCTCAGCGCGCGTGCAGGGCAGGATCTTACAGGCTTTGATTTAGCGCGCGATAGGTGCCTTTGAGCTGAAGCGTAATCGTGACGTCCGCCTCGTCGCGATTGCGCCAGAACCAGCCGTGCTCGCCGGCAAACGGGGCCTCGAAACTGCCATCGCCAGATGTTTTCCCCCGGCCCTTTTCGTAGTCGATGGACTGGCCGCTCCCATGGGCATGGAGGTCGAAGTTGATCCGTCCTCCTTCTGCAGTCCAGGCGTATTCGGCGGTGTCGCTTTTATCCATGTTGAGTTTCACCTCCGTGTATTCGCCGGGGGCCAGCGTGAAGGTCACGGTGTCTTTCCAGGCATCCTGGGCGTGGGCCGTACCGACGAACAGGCCCAAGACATCCTCGATCAGACCAGAGCTTTGATCGCCATGGATAAGGCTGTCCTGTTCAGCCTCGTCGGCCAGCTCCTGCTTAATCTCGCCCATCTCAGCCAGGCCGAGTACGCGGCCGGCGCCGGTGGGGTCGATGCCGTATTCCGCGGGCAGAATGACGGTGGCGAGGATGACGACCGCGCCGGCGGCCGCGATGACCGTGGACCTCAGGAGCTGGGCGGAGCTTGGCAGCTCCTCAAGGCTCGGCTTTTCTGCGTTGAACATGTTTCTCTCCAAAAGGTTACGCGGCCACGACGTAGCCGGTGATCTGGTAGCCCATGAGCATGAAGCCCAGGGACATCATGACGACGTTGGCGGTGTAAGCCTGGCGGAAGAAGCCCGAGGACTTCCGCCAGTACCCCATGACGATCAGGATGACCGCAAGCGCCAGGATCTGGCCGATCTCGACACCGACGTTGAAGGCGAGAAGGTTCGCTAACAGACCTTCCTCGGCGATCTGGTAATCGAGGATCTTGGTGGCGAGGCCCGTGCCGTGGAACAGCCCGAAGATCAGCGTTGCCGCCTTGGTGTCGGGTTGAACCCCGAACCAGCGCTGATACGCGCCGAGATTGTCGAGCGCCTTGTAGACGACCGAAAGGCCGATGATGGCATCGACGATATAGGCGTTGACGCCCCAGCCGAACCAGACGCCGGCCAGCATCGTCACCGAATGGCCAAACGCGAAGATGCTGACGTAAATGGCGACGTCCTTCATCCGGTACAGGAAGAAGACGACGCCGAAGAGGAACAGGATGTGGTCGTATCCGGTCACCATGTGTTTGGCGCCGAGATACATGAAGGGGATGATGTGCACCCCCCAGATTTCCTGGATATAGCCCGCGTCACCGGGGGTGACGTTGTGGGCCAGGGCCTGGGTGGTGGCGGTCAGGTACGTCGCCAGCACCACAAAGCTCAGGGCCACGGTCTGGCGAGACGCCAGCGCCCCGATGCCCCAAGAACATGAGGTCATGAAGGATCTCCGTTGAGCATATGTTTGATCGAGAAGGCCGCGCGGAGCGACGCCGATCATGCCCGTGGAGGTCGATCGATCCTAAAGTCGCGGAAAGGGTCACCGCGCGAGGCGCGGAGACGCCATTTGTCTTTGGCCACGTACAGTCCGCCTACTCGGATGCTTGCCGAGAGCACGATTTGGCTGTGGTCATGATCGGTGACATCATGGCTATGGCCATGCAAGGCCCAGAACAGATCTTCCTCGAAGCCATGGGAATGGCCGTGATCGGCAATCAATTCCAGATGATCATTGATCGTTTGAAGCGCTTTCGGAGCGTGCGTTGCCACCGGCGCGACAGTCCAGACCACAAGCGAGAAGCAGAGTAGCCCAACAAAAAATTTTCTCGCTTGCGTTCTCAGTCGTCCCATCGGCGTGGCCTGCTTTTTCGCCAGTTCGCATCGCAAAAGCTGCAACGCTATCTTTGCCCGGCTTGCTCGTTAGCTGACGATGAACAGAGTTCAAAGGCAAGAGAATCGAGCCTCAAGCATCAGCTACTACTCGATTGCCTAACTCAAATCTAGTCCAACACACAAGGCGCTAAGCCTCTGTCGAGTTCTGAAAGAGCCTTAGAGGTTCCATGACCGGGTTGGATCAGGCCTTGCCTTCCCGCGCTCGTTCAGGCAGGTCAGCTTCGCCCAGCAGCTCCAGACACAACAGGCGAAACTGCCCCGTAGCGCCTGCTCTCCGCCGGTTTCCTCCGCTAGCCGAGCCTGTGTCCCGCTCACCTGTGTGCCAAGAATTGCCATTCGCAACGGCTTGACGAGCTTTCCTGTCCAGTGCCGAACAGCTAGCCTATGTCGATGATCGACGCTAGCTATGCTGACCCCGTTCTCGTAGCGCTCTATGATGGGCTAAACGGCTGGAGCGACGGTCGAGACTTCTATCTGTCATTGCCACGCAGAGCACATGAACGCATCCTCGATGCCGGGTGCGGGACCGGGATGCTTACGGTGGCTTTCAGCAAGAAAGGTCATGATGTCGTCGGCATCGATCCAGCACAGGCGATGCTTGATGTCGCCATGCGACGGGAAGGTGAGCACGATGTCGACTGGCGTTGTTCGACGCTGCAGGATTTCAGGTCCAAGGATGATTTCGATCTGATCTACATGACCGGTCATGCGTTTCAGTGCCTGCTCGATGATCATGATATTCTTGCGGCATTTCAATGTGTGGCGAGGCTCTTGAGGCAAGGCGGCCGGTTTGTTTTTGAGACACGCAATCCTGCCGTGCGGCCTTGGCTCCGGTGGGAGCCTGAGCCCTCACGCCAAATTGGGACGACGCCTGACGGTCAGCCGTTTGAAATGTTCCATAAAGTGCTCCAGGAAAACGGGCGCTTGGTCACGTTCGAGACGACCTACCGGATAGGAAATGAGGGGCCGCTGCTCCTGTCCAAGAGCACCCTTCGGTTTTGCGGAGTGCAAGAAACTGTCCGGCTTGCGCAGCAATCAGGCCTGGAACTCGACTGTTGCTGGGGCGATTGGGATCGTTCACCTCTTTCAGCATCTAGTCGAGAGATCATCATGTCTCTGAAACGGTGATGATGGCGATGTATCGCCGCTAGAAAATCTCGCGAGCGATCGGGGCCTGTTGTCCTGAAAATACAATGTCGGCACGGCCAATGGCCTCTGCCGATCCAATGATTCGGCCTGCCCGGGCCAGGTCCCGGATGCGATGGCCGCCGAGATAGGCGGCGGCAAGCGTCTTGGCATCGAGCGCCAGCTCCGCAGGCGCTTCGCAGCACCGACAGTTCGCCTCGCCCTGCGCGTCGATCTCCAGCCGATAGACGCCGGCGATATCGTTATGATCGGTGACCTCGATCGTCAGCATGCCTGGTTCAGCGTAGCGGCGGCCGGTCAGGGCCTTCGAAACATCCATCAGGCGCAGATACAAGCCGTCGCTTGTCGAGATTTTGACGGTGCGGCGATCGACGAGACGATGGAAGAGCGGGTCCGCCATGCTGCGAAACGGCGCCTTCACCATGACGGTCAGATCGATGTCGAACAGGAACCGCCAGAGAGCCAGCTCGGCATCGACGTCGAGGGCGAGCAGCTCGGCGACGCGGATCTCGCCGGCAGCGATGCCGTCGCGCGCTACGTCCTTGGTCCGATACTGCACATAACCGACAGGCGAGCCTTGCCGCCGCACCAAGGCATAGCGAAAGGAGCTGGCGCCGCCGCGCCCGTTATCGAGATCGAGAAGGCGGCGGGCCGTCCACCAGTTTGCCGTTCGGGTCAGCGCGCCTGGTTCGACCGAACGTCTGGCTTCATAGAGCGATTTGGCCGTGTCTTCGAAGGCTGCTTTGTCGACCATGCGGACGTCCAGCCGATCGTCGATCGGCCCGTCAATGTCCGCTTGGTCCGACCTAATCTCGAGGGCAACGAAGTCAGCCGCGCAGCCGTAGCCGAAACGCCCGTATATCGGCGCTTCGGAAGCCCATAGCCCCGCAAGGGGTTCGCCGCGCCGTCGCACATCGGCGAAATGGGTATCGATCAGGTGACGGAGAATTCCCCGACGCCGATGCGTCGGTCGGACGGCGACGACCGTGGTGCCGGCCATCGGTAGGGTCCGTTGGCCGGGGACGGTCAGATTGAAGCTGTAGGCAGAGATCGTGCCGACCAACTGCGCGTCATCAAATGCGCCGAAGCTGCGATCGGGCTCGTTGATTGTGCGATAATGCCTGCGGCGCTCCTCCCCGAAATCGTCGAGATAGGCCACCTCCATGAGATCCATGAAGGCGTCGAGGTCGCTGCTGTCTATTGGCCGGATATCCACCAGAGGATTCGCTCCATATCAATGTCGTCACATCGGGCTGTCCTGAATAGGATAGTACAACAGCAGGGCGCCATCGAAAGGGAGTTTCCTGCGATGCCCTGAACGGGAGGATTGGGGTCTCTCTGCCCGCAATGACGATCACTCGTTGAGGCTCCTTTGGGTCATGAATCGCCTCTAGGAAGCTCGCACGGAAAGGTCCGCACCACCCCACGAAGCGGCCATTGAGGGTAGGTTCTGGCGCGGCCTTGTCGGCGCTTGGCGCAAGTAAAAGCTCTCACGCGGTGCGGGAAATTGGGGTGTCTCTGACTGGTGCTCTACTGGCTTTGGCCTGAGTCGGCGTCTGAACACTTGATAACTAGTTGAAACCACTACAAAAAAATTGTCATAATGCCGCTTATCGATTTTTGAAAGCATGAATTGTGCTGTCCAATCTGCCCCCGAAAACGGCCACAAGGCTAACGGAAGGACTGTGCCAAACCCGGACACTAGGTGACTGTCTAAATTTTCGTGAGAAGCTGTCAAAACCTACGCCTCGGTTGCCTGGATGATGTTCCGATTTTCGAAACGGACTCGATGCCCTAAAAGAAATTCAGCGAGCTTGTTTCACCAACGGCAAGATGGCGGAAACCATGTGGCGGACGATTGGTATTTTTTTGATTGGCGGCATCTGCGGCACAGCATTTGGGGTCGTGGCAACGGTCTTTTTCTATCCGTTCGTGTTTCCACCACCCGAGGCCATGGAGACGCTGACGACGGCTGAACGAGATGACCTCGTCGCTTCTGGCCAGTTCATCCACGCAAACCCATCCGATCCAATTCACTACGGTAGCGGTAAAGTCTCCGTCTACAGCGACGTAGTGTTTCTTGAGCAGGACTTCGAGGTTGGCCCAGGCCCTGCCTTTCACGTCTATCTCGTGCCAAACACGTCGATCCGAAAGTCAGGGGATGTCGAAAACACTATGTTCGTCGATCTTGGCAGACTCCGGGCTTTCAAGGGCAGCCAGAAGTATCCCATTCCAGCTGGCGTTGATCTGGGCGATTTTCCAAGCGTGGTCATCTGGTGTCGACAATTCGGTGTCCTGATTTCCCCTGCCGATCTCACCTTCGAGGCGGGGGTGTGAAGAAATATGGTTGATCTTCGACATCCTCCAGCCGGGACGACTGCAAAGGCCTTACTATTCTTGCTTGCACTCACCCCGCCCATGACAGAAGCCTTCGGGCAGGAGGCAGCGAACTACCGGCTTCAGATCAAAGCAACGTGGAGCACGCAAACGCATCCCTTCGAATTTCCATCCAATCCGACCTTCTCGCATATCATCGGCACGACGCATAACGACGACTACGCCCTGTTCAAGGACGGCCAAACAGGATCGAGTGGGTTGGAATTTATTGCCGAGCGGGGGCGTGTGTCGATCTTTCGAATCGAGTTGGACGAAGCCGATGATCGTGGCCTGATCGGCACCGTCTTTGAAGGCGATGAAATCGAAACGATCCCGGGCGAGGCTACCTTGCTTTTCTCTGCGACAACAGAGTTTCCCTTGGTTTCATTTGCCACCATGATTGCCCCCAGCCCGGATTGGATCACCGGTGTGTCCAGCATCGCGCTTTATGATGGCAATCAATGGATGGACCGGCTGGAATTGCCGCTCTGGGCATGGGATGCCGGCACCGACAGTGGCGAAACTTATCAGGCACGTAACCAGGATACGCAACCGCAGCAATCCGTTCGGCTTGTTGCGACTCCGCATTTTCTGACAGAGCAAGGGCTATCGAAAGTTGGTGAGGCAGTGATCCAACGGATCAACTAAGAGGGTGTTAAGCCTAGCGGCTATTTTGGATTTAAAGGTGTGAACGAGCACCCTATCTCGCAGCGGGAAATGTGTCGTAAAGTAACCTCGCTGCTCGAGATTCGCCCGAATTGCCCGGTTTCCGGCGGTTTGCTGCCCCGATGGTCGTTCGGGCTTCGTGCCAACTTCTGCCGCCACGAACAACGCGGCATTGTCTCACTTGGATTCCAGAATCGCAGGCCAGTCGCGTTCCCCCCCCTGCTTCGTCGCAATCGAACTCGACCTGGTGCTCCATGTCTTCGATGACGAATTCGCTAGGCGAACGCGGCGTTAGGTAAAACCTACCATGCCTAGGGCTTTGGATTTCAAGCTGGGCTTTGTTTCGTCGGATGATCAGCCGATCTCGATTCCATCGATATTCGCCGCAGAGGGCCTCCATCTCGGCCTCTATTAAAACACTCCTTTCGCTCGATCGCGCGGATTCAGGAATGTCGATCAGCTTTGGCTGCGCGACGGGCGGCCCGGTTCTGGCTCTGAGGATCTTATCGACCAGGCTTCGTAGATCCTCATCAGGGATCGGGCGTCGCCGATTTCTATAGGTATCGGCACGATGCACGATGACGAGTTGAGCGTGGGGGACCACATAGATCCGGTGCCCTACGCCGGCAGCATAATAGGCGCCAAGCTCACCGATCGCGTCGCCTTCAATCCACCAAAGATAGCCATAGCCACCATAACGAGGCCCGTCAGAATAAGCGCGCGTGCTCTCACGAACCCACGCTGTTGGAACTAGCTGTTGCCCCTGCCATTCGCCCTCGCGCAAGTAGAGCAGCCCAAAGCGAGCAAGATCACGCGCCGACATGCGAAACGGGTAAGCCGGGTGGGTCGAGGTCTGCGGCTCAAGGTGGTAGTAGCCATGGCGCGGCAGAAAATCCTGCATCGCCATAGGCTTCGCAAGCTGGCGGTAGAATGCCTCAAAGACATCGCCTCCGGTCTTTAGATTATAGACAGTGCCGAGGACGTTGAAATCCCAATTGTTGTAATACCAATGGCTGCCCGGCACGTGGCTTCCTCT
Source organism: Geminicoccaceae bacterium (assembly GCA_965204405.1). GTDB lineage: Bacteria > Pseudomonadota > Alphaproteobacteria > Geminicoccales > Geminicoccaceae > JANQPX01. The sequence continues at coordinate 34,475 of CBDBEN010000002.1, read as the reverse complement.
CGCCGGACGATCCTCTCTCATGTTTTGAGATTCATAGGCTGCGGGCAAATAGACGCCTGAACGTGCCTTCAACAGATCCGAAATCCGCGCTGTTTTTTCGATATCAGTTAGCGGCGGATTGTCGTCGATTGGGATCGAGCCGAGGGTTTCGTCCAAATCGATGCAGCCTTGCAAGACGGCTTGCCCATAGAGTGCACTCAATAGACTCTTGCGAATCGAATGGCACATGAATCGGCGCTCGATCTGGCCCCAATGCGCGAGCACGGCGCCGTTGAACACGACCATCACCGCTGCTGATCCGATCTTCTCCGAAAACCGTTTTGCTTCCGCTAGCTCGTATTCAGACCATCCCGCCTGCTCTACAGTCTCGTAGCGCTGCCAGCACGAACTCGGATAGGCAGCGTCGGAGGCTCTTGCCCACTGATCCCATTCTTCGACGGGATAGCCGCTTGTGTTAGAGACGTCTCCCATTACTGCCTCCAGCGTGGCTGCTTGGCTGTGGATACGGCTCATACAGTATTGCGGCGGGAGCATGTTCTAAAGGCAAATGTTGGCCCGCCGGGTTCGATCATTCAGCCACGAAAAGGTCCGGAAAGGAGCCCGCGTTAGCGCCCTGCCACGTAGCGCGGAAAATGCGCCGGTAACCGGTCCCTACGATCCGATCTCGCGTGACACTCCTGCTTTATCCCGGTTTCCTGCCACAGGGCCAGTGCGCAGGAAATGCTGACGCTAGCGATTTGAATAGCCGACCAAGTTTGGGCAGGAGAATTGATGCTTTAGGGGAGGCCTGAAGCGCGATTGTCTGATATGCATGTCGTGATGAAGGCCAAACGTATTCACATTACTGGAGCTGCAGGAGCCGGCATAACGACACTCGGACGAGCGATTGCTGACGACCTTGCGATTCCCCACCACGATACCGATGACTATTTCTGGATACCGACCAGTCCCCCATTCCTTAAGAAACGGGATGTCACCGACCGTCTGACCCTAATGAACGCACTGTTCGTTCCGCGAACTGAGTGGGTGTTGAGCGGCTCATTGTGTGGCTGGGGTGACCCGCTCATTCCGAATTTTGATGCCGTCATTTTTGTCCACACGCGGTCAGAAGTTAGACTTAAGCGGTTGCGCAATCGTGAGCTGTGTCGATGCGGGCTTAGAGCGATCATGCCGGGCGGATCAAACCATCAGCAGTTTGAGGCGTTGATCGATTATGCTTCACATTATGATGAGGACGACTTCACCGGTCGTAGTCGCGTTGGCCATGAGGCTTGGCTGCAGAGACTCAATTGTCCTGTCGTCCGCGTAGATGGCGAAAGACAGGTCGAGGACCTGAGGAACGAAATCGTCAATCAGTTTGGTGTTGAGGCGTGACGGCTGTGCTCTCCGGAATGGGTTGTAGGTGCGCGTTGCGCTCCTCTATCCGAAAGCTGCCAATTTGAGGTCCGCAGACCAGATCACTTTTTTTGCGTTCCCTTCGGTAACCAGTCCATGGTCCGGCAGTGTCCAAGCTTCGCATCACAGTAGAAAATCACGTGTGAGCCATCTTTGTGATGTCGGACACCCCATGCATGTCCTTTGTCAACTGGGAAAAGATCAACGCCAGATGGGGGTGGTGCCGTGGGCGCAGCTTGCCCGACAGGGATGCCATCGATGATATCTGCGGGAAACTGCTCCAATAGGGGAACATCATCGCGCACCCCATCGGCGCCTGCTTTTGGCGTTCCCAAGCTGAGAAGCGCAGCCAAAGTTAACGAAAGCCCTATCCAAGCCTTGCTCATGTCGGCCTCCCGTGAAGACTCGATACACTTAGGCTAACAATTGGGTACCATCGTGTAGTCCCGAAGGCGGATCCAACCAAGCAGCGCTACCGCCTTTTTCTCATGGGCGCGCGTTGGCAATCAGTGATATCAGTTCGGCGAGATCTCTGGGGCGAATGAAGCGATGTTCTACGCAGAAATCGGACTTTCGATTGGCTGAATTCAGGCAGGAGAGAATGAGTTGTTCGATCGCCGCCTCTGGCTCGACGCTCTCGTCATCAATCAACGCGAAGAGGCGCTTCCTGAATTCGGACGTGTCTGATAGGTGCACAATAACCGTCCGCCATTCGGGAACAATAAACAACGCCTGCTGTCCAAATCCCCAAGCCCAGTAAGAGCTCGGTGGCAAGCCGGTGTCCGGTCCAGGAATCCACCATAGATAGCCATGGCCGCTCCTGAGGTCATCGTCATTGCCGGTCTCCGTAAAGTCGTCGGAGATCCGATCGATCCAAGGATCGGGAATAACGACCTCGCCGTTGACCATGCCGCCATTGAGATACAGCTCTCCAAAGCGCGCAAGATCGCGACCGGACATATGGAAGCTTGCTGCCCTGTGCTGTGACAGTTCGGGTGCTTCAATGTAGTCGATGGCTTCAGGTACATGGTCGCTCATGCCAATAGGCGTTGCAATGCCAGCCTGAAAGGCCTCGGCGATGCTCTTGTCTGTACGCATCTCGAAAATCGTCGTCAGGGCGTTGTAGTCCCAATTATTGTAGGCCCAGATTGTCCCAGGCACATTCTCGCCGTCTCCCAAACGACGATCTTTCTCCGCCTTCATGATCCCGGCTTCGGCAGCGGCGGCGTGGTTGATCCCCGATGTGCTTTTAAGCAGATGCAGGACGGTTGCTTCCCGCTGAAGCGGCGTCAGAGGATTAGGGGAATCATTGATGCCAAGCTCCGCCAACTTCGTATCGAGGCTAATTTGCTTCTTGCCAGAGCCAATGTGCTGGCCGATCAGCGCGCTCAACAACGCCTTACGGATGGAGTGAGTATGGCGCCGTTTTTCGATGTCGCCGAACATACCGACAATCTTGCCGTCAGTGATGATCATCAGCGTGTCGGTGCTCAAGGCGGCCGCATAGCTGAACACTGCGTCAAGATCGCTCGGTTTCCATCCAAGGCGCTCGGTCTCCGCCTCACTTAGCCGGCTGACATCGATTGGCCGCGGTTCCATCGACTTTCGAGATAAACCACGCTCGCCGGTAAGCAGGAGAAAAACAAAGACACAAATCGGGACGATCACGAAGACGATCAACCAAAACCATTTCGAGCGTATCATTCTGTTCTGATCCTGGCAGGCAACGGCGACAGGCTCTTCAAATATGACCTGGCAGTTCGATTGTACTCTATCGGGCTAGCAGCCCAAATGGGTCAAAATTGAACCTTAGACTGCCTCTCTGAATGGCGGTTTTTCGGCCAGAAACCGGCCATTTTTCAGAATTGCGGTTATCGATTTTTCGAAAACATGTAGCAGCAAAGCTTAGATGTCGGTTCTCAATGCCTTTAAGGTGTGTCCGGCGCGCTGTCGAAACCACGCCGGATACGAGGCCATGGACGACTGAAATACATGACCGCCCCAACCCTAGCCGTTCCCAATAACCGGTCAAGGCCTTGATAAAGCTACAATTATGCAGGCTTTCCCGCCTGCTAGCTGCCCAGACAGCGGTCGATGTCCCTGCCGGGACGGCGTGTTGGTCACCTTGTGGGTTCTGTTGTTGGCGCCGATTGGCGACCACGTATCTGACATCCAGGGACCACGCGCGCGGGCACCATCATGGGCAGGCCCATGCCTGACACCGGAGAGAACCGTGTCGCCGGCAGAGACAGCAAAAAGAGGACTTGCCGAAAGGCCCGCAATAAGAGAACAGAACCAACCAACAGACCTGACCTGTCCGATCCATCTTCAGGCCTCCATAGGTCTTCCGCCTTCTATAGTAGCTCTGCTCCGAAATCCCGAGCTTCCGATGGATATCGCCGATTTTCTCAAAAGCACCTCGGCTTCCTGCAGAAACCCAATAATCTGTTCCGTCGAATAACACTTTCCTCAGCTTATTCTGATCTCCTTTTTTAACATCAGAATTTGCCGAATTCTCCAATTCAAACCGAACCGAAATTTCTAGGGTAGATCACTGATGGAATCGTCAAGCTACCACACATCAGAACGGGTTGTTTTCGGACGCCCCCTTCGTCGCAAAGAATTCTTTGGTTAGGGCGAACACCACAGGGCTCAGCAGCGCAAGCGCGATCAGGTTCGGAATGGCCATGAGCGCGTTCAGCGTGTCGGCGAGCAACCAGACGAAGCCAAGCTTTAGCGTTGCACCAACAAAGGCTGCGATCGACCAAACGATCCGAAACGGCATGATGATCTTTGTGCCGAACAGATACCCAAGCGAACGCTCGCAGTAATAGCTCCAACCGAGGATCGTCGTGAAGGCAAAGATACTAAGCGCGATTGCGACTGCGTATCCGCCGAAGCCGGGCATACCAGCTTCGAAGGCGGCAGCGGTGAGTTCTGCGCCGGTGCTTCCACTGGTCCAGACACCGGTCGAAATGATCGCCAAGCCTGTGATCGAGCAGACGATGAGGGTGTCGATGAACGTGCCCAGCATCGCCACGAGGCCCTGGCTGACAGGCCCTTTGGTCTGAGCAGCAGCATGAGCGATCGGCGCTGAGCCCAGACCTGCTTCGTTGGAGAAGATGCCGCGCGCGACACCAAACCGGATGGCGGCCCAGACCGCGGCGCCGGCGAAGCCGCCGGTTGCGGCCGTCGGCGTGAAGGCATGGGTGAAGATCAGGCCGATCGCGCTCGGGATGGCGCCAGCGTGCAGGATCAGGACGACTAAGCCGCCAAGGATGTACATGATGGCCATGAACGGCACCAGCTTCTCGGCAACCGCGGCGATCCGCTCAATGCCGCCGAGAATGACGGCCGCAACCAGAACGGCAACCACGAGGCCGGTGATCCATTCGGGAATCGCAAAGTTCGATTGCAACGCCTGAGCAATCGAGTTGGTTTGCACCATATTGCCGATGCCGAAGCCGGCGATGCCCGCGAAAAGGGCGAATAGCACCGCGAGCCAGCCCCATTTCGCACCGAGTCCGTTTTTAATGTAGTACATCGGCCCGCCGACATGCTTGCCGCGCTCGTCCACCTCGCGGTACTTCACAGCGCAGACCGCTTCCGCGAATTTGGTGGCCATGCCAACCAGGGCCGTGATCCACATCCAGAAGAGCGCACCAGGTCCGCCCAGAAAGATCGCCGTCGCAACACCTGCGATATTGCCGGTTCCGATCGTCGCCGAGAGCGAGGTCATCAGGGCTGAGAACGGACTGATTTCACCTTCACCGGCACCTTGCCGACCAAGCCAGAGGAGCTTGAATCCAAACGGAATCCGAAGCACCGATTTGAGCTCGAGCCCAATGGTCAAATAGATACCGACGCCAAGGATCAGCACCAGCATCGGCACGCCCCAAACGATGCCATTCAGCCAGCTGACGGCGTTGGTTAGCTGTTCCATGTCTACCCCTCCCCGTTGAGGCACCTACATTGGAATTATCGCCATTATCATTGCCGCTGTCGTCACAGAGTGTAGTCAGAGGTAGTATCGCAGACTACCTCTGACTACTGATGCGCGCGCAGCCTCTGATGGTACCAATGCCCATCCTCGAAAGCGGGAGCCAGCCAAGATGGAGCATTTAGGCATCCACATGCGGCACTCTTCAGATAAGTCAAAATAACACAAGACCTGACTATAATATGGAACAGGAATGTGATCAGGCGCGAGTTACTTGAATAACTACGAGTTGCTTTAAGCATTGACATTTGCAGTTTCATGTCAAAAAATTTTTGTTAAGCAGAAATATGACGATGACAAGCGGTTTTCTGCAGGTTTATCTATGCGGCAATTCTAAGGGTGGGAGCTGACGATATCTTGGCCCATTCTACATGGAGAGGAGAGCATCACAAGGCTGGGGGGAGGCAGTTTCAGGCCGGAATTTTGGAAACCAGTCACGGGACACATTATCCGATTCATCGTTCAGCACCTTGGTGCGTGTCTGCAGCAGCAAATGAGCCCCTTTTGGCGTCCATTGCATCTGCTGCTTTTTCACAAAGCGCTTGCTGACAGCGTTGTTGCAGAAATCATGGAGAGGTTCTGCTTCTCCCTGTATCTGATGCTTACGCAACCCTTACAGAGATTGGCTTGGCCAGGTTCATCATTCGGTTGAGAACGTTGATACCAATCGCCACTTCCACCGGCTGCGCGTCGTCATGACGGGCATGCAGCCGATCGCCAATGATGGATTTGTAACGACCCATCGTCGTCTCGACCAAGCTGCGTCGACCATAATCATGTGCCTTCTGCCAATAGATACGGCCTTTGGCAGCAAGCTCGAGAATGTGACGATCGCGATCGGTTTGCTCCTCATCATCCTCGCTCGATAAAACCGCCGTCTTGCGTGGTGGGATGACCACCTCCGGCATCGGGGCGGGCGAGTGCCGCCGGACCGCGTCATAGACTGGATCGCCATCATAGGCGCCATCCGCCATGAACCGGTCGACCGGACCGTCGATCTGAGCCAGGATGTCATCGATCTGATCTGGATCCCCGGCATCTATATCGGTCAAGAGATGCGAGACGATCATGCCGCTCTTCGCATCGAAGCCGACATGAAGTTTTTTCCAGCCACGACGTTTCTTGCCATGCTTGGCCCGACACCATTCGCCCTGGCCGTAGATCTTCAATCCCGTGCTATCCACGACCAGGTCCAACGGCTCCGACGTATCCCGAACCCAAGGCTCGATCGACAGCGCCTTGCGCCGACGGCAAAGCGTCGACGCACTGGCAACAGGAAGATCCAAGCCGAGCAGATCAAACAGGCTCTTGGTGAAGCCTTGGGTCTGGCGCAGGCGAAGACGATAGACCGCGCCCATCGTCAGCATCGCCTCGATAGCACCGTCCGAATAGATCCTCTCGCCACCTCGTGTCTCCCGCTTCGGCGCTTTCCAGCCATCAATCACATCGGCGGAAAGCCAGAGGGTAACCGAACCTCGCTGACATAGACCGGCGTTATACGCCCGCCAATTCCGCACCCGGTACTTTGCTTTAGGAATATGGTGACGATGGGCATCATGAAATTTGTAAGGCATGAAAAAGCTCGGCAGGTGGAACAGAAAGGGAAAATCGCCTATCAGCCCATCCTTCACCAGCGCAACCATCGACGATTTCTGCAACAAAGCCGTGGACCGGCCTTTACGGCCTTTCTTTCAGCAATCTGGTGAACACCGAGATGATTGATGAGGCCGAGGCGCCACGCGATGCGACGGACTATCTGAACCCGGATCTCAAAGGCAAGGTGATCCTCACCTACCCACATGATGATGACGCTGTGCTCTATCAATTCTGGCATCTCAAGCGGAAATATGGGTGGGCCTATCTGGAAAAACTGATCGCTAACGAACCGGTCTGGGTGCGCGGCACGGCAATGCCCTATGTGGCGATCAATGCCGGTTGGTATCCGGCAAGCTTCACGACATTTTGGGGGCTCGTTCCCTTTGAAGGGAGCCCAGCGAAGTTCTTGCTGCCGCGGGAGGATTTCTTTCTGTCCTGGGTCCAGTTTGCTGCCATTCCGAAAAAGGCAAAGAACAAGGCGGCAGCGAAACTCTATATGAGCTGGATGCTATCGAAGGATTTCCAGAGCCAGTGGTTGCAATGGCCGGTGCGTGTGGATGTTGAAGCACCTGGTGGCTTCAAATCGGTCCAGCACCACAACACGGACCCAGTCGATTTCCACAAATTCATGCAGGACAGGGCCATGCTGGAGCGCTTCCGCGGTCAGATGGAGCAGCTTATTGGTCCGGTCAGGGGCGTGTCACCTCTCGAGATGGACTACAGCAAAACGCCAGAGTCGTGAGCTTAGAGAACGCACGGCAGAATTCGGCGTGTGAATAAGAAAAAACGGGCGCTTGGCTACTTGCCAAGCGCTTGTCTTACTTCCGTTCAGGGTCAATTTGTTGAGCGACGGCGCTGCAACCGCGTGCCCAAAATATGCTGGAAAGCAGCCGGAAGGGCGTGACAATCGTCCGTTTTCGCCGGCAAATTCCGCTCCAAGGGCAGCTTTCGGATCCAAGAATGTGAATGCGCCGCCGGCGGCCGTAGAGACGGCCTGGTGCCAAGAGTCGCCGTTAGAAGTTCGCACCTTCAATCGGTGCAAGTCTTGATTCCGCAATTCTCAGCGCCAGTCTCATATATGTTGCCCGGCCTTATAACCAGTTGGCATCCGCCTCTCAACGCAGCAAACATCTCTAACTATGATCGTCGCATGAAAAACGAGCGCGCTGAGTTTTATGAGACCTATCGGTCATTATTTCGTTTGCTAATTTCAACAATTTCCTTTTTGGTGACCGCCAACGCTGCATTAATTAGCGTTGCTGCCAACAACAAGTCTGCCCTTTTAATATTATCATGCGCAATGTTTCCAGCTCTGATATTGATAGTCATTTTTTTATTTAGCAATTTATACTGCTCACTATTTTTTTCAGAAATATTCTATCGAAAAAATAACAAACAAGATAGAGAAATATTTTTTCCAACATCGTTGTCAATTTCAAGGCCAGATCTTTACCTTCGATTAAAGGGTATATCCGAGATCAATGATTTCGAAAAACAAACAAGTGAATTGCAGAAAATAAAGTACCAATTCACTCCTCCTTTCGCGAGGGCGATACTGTTGTTGGGAATTTTCTTGCATATTGCAGTAGCTTCGACATTTTGGGCTGTTTTCGGTTGGCCAATAGTCTAGCTAGAGCATGTCCGGTGCTAACGTCGCGTTAGGGGCAGCTTTACGCACTGGGGCCTGCCGACAAGGGTCGGGTTTCGAGCGATTAGCCTCCGGGAGTGTCTCTTCAGCTTGGTGCCTCAAGAAAAGCTGCAGCACGGCTCCTGGTCATCTTGAGATTGCTTATGTCGGGTATATTCTTTGAAATACTGGCCGAATGATTTTGGCGCCATCCGGATTGAAGCGACATGATATGCAAAGTCGAAGCGCGCGAGATTACCTATGGCAACGTGGATGAGCTTCTCGATCTCGCCGTCAGGCATGATCAAACGCATCTAGTTGCGCCAAATTCTGTCACGATTGCTCAAGCCAGCTACATGCCGAATTGTTGGACACGTGGATTATGGGTAGCCGGTGATCCCGCCGGGCTCATTGCCGTGATCGACATTCATGAGAATCACCCCGAGGTCGATGACTATGCGCCGGCCAATGTTGCCTATCTTTGGCGCCTCATGATCGATGGGGAACATCAAGGTCGTGGCTATGGAAGCCAAGCGATCGATCTGGCTTTCAAACAGGCGCGCCAATGGCGACGAGAACGGCTCTACCTGTCGGTCGCACGTGGCGATGGTAATGCGCTGGCGTTTTATAAGCGCTTTGGCTTGGAGCCAACGGGAGAAGTTCACGGTGATGAGCTTGTCCTGAGAGGGATCGTGCCTAAAGGCTAGTCGTCGCCGGGCTTCAGCTTGTTCCTTCTGCCTTGGGTCAAAATTTGCCGCTAGGCGGAGAATTTGACCATGCTCTTGCACCACCAACCAGCACTTATGGTTGATTCTGCTGCAAGATAATTTTTGGTTGATACCGCTCTTTGCCAATTTTGGTCAGAAGGAAAATAGTCAGCGCTCTCGATGATCTCATGTGATGTGAAGAAAGCTGCTCAGACGGGAAAGGCGTTGGTCACTCCGCCCCCTCATCAAGAATTTCTTCCGCTAGAGTTCACCGAATGCTGATGGAATCGTGATTGGCGATGCGAAAAGCTGAGGACATATGCTTTCCAAGGCAGGGCGCATAGTTTTTCGTTCCAGACGAGGTCTGTCTGAACTGTGCACCTCGGGGTGCACGGGCGACCTCATTGGCGGCTTGTGCGTCTGAGATAGAAATACGCACGCGAAAGGCCCCTCCATGGCATCGGCAATCAGGGCTCGATCCCGCATCTTCTTCATGGCGTCGTTGGTAACGCTCTCTCTCTTCTTGTCGGATGCTCTGCGGGCCCAGGAAGCGACACCGCTTCCCGACTACGTGATTGAGCAATTCGGCCAACCTCCAGCCATTCCGGAAGGCCCGCTGCCCGATCCGTTGCAGTCTGCAGTACAGGTGGCCTTCATCGAGAGTATGGAACGATCGACCTGGGGGAGCGATCAGGCGACAGCTCTGAACGAAATCTCCGAGTCAAAAGATCCGAGGCTTGCTTGGATTATCAGCGATTTGATGCGCATTGCTCCTGATCGGCAATTGAATACGGAACTTGCCAATGCCGCCTCCAAGCTGCTGAGCATAGCGCCACAAGGTGAAAATCACTGGGGCGTCATCACTGATCACCTCATTGCATGGAACATTCCAGCGCCTCCTGATTACTTGACGGCCAAGCGAGCTATTTTTACGAGTATTATCCCTGGCTGGGACAGGATCTTTGTTGAAGGCGATATCGACTGGCGACACGTCTCATGGGGAGGCGTGCTAATCGACGATCGCAAATACGATACGACAGATGAATTGTGCAATTGCATTCCCGCAGCCGATAACCCCAAAGTGAGCAGTGCGGAAGAGGCTACGTGGCTTGACGATGAGGATATCGTTTTTGGCATCGAGGTAAACGGTGAGTATCGCGCCTATCCGCGACAGATCATGGAAGTTCGCGAGATGGTCAACGATACGTTGGGCGGAAGACATCTCGGCATTCCCTATTGCACCTTGTGCGGTGCCGCACAGGCCTATTTCACCGATCGACTGCCTGAGGGCATTGATCGGCCCATCCTGCGCACGTCAGGGCTGCTCATTCGGTCCAATAAAGTGATGTACGACGTCGGGACATATTCGGTGTTCGATACGTTTCTGGGCAACGCGGTGACGGGACCGCTTGCGGAGAAGAAGTTGCAGCTGAAGCAAGCCAGTGTCGTGACGACCGATTGGGGTACGTGGAAGAACGCGCATCCGGAGACAACTGTGCTGGTCGAAGCGCTGGCGCTTGGTCGCGATTTTGACTTTCGCAATAACCGGGATGCCAATGGCCCGATCTTTCCGATCGGTGATCTCGATCCACGTCTGCCCGTCCATGAGGACATCATCGGCGTCGTCACGGCTTCTGGCAAGCCAGTAGCCTTTCAGCGAAGCAAGGCCGTTGTCGCCTTGAAAAAAGGTGACGAGATCGCTTTTGAGAATATTCGTCTGCAACTTGAAGCTGGTGGCATAAGAGCCGTCGATGCCGACGGTTCCGATCTCGGCAGCCATCAAGCTTTCTGGTTTGCCTGGTCGCAGTTCCATCCACAAACGGCACTCTGGCCCGGATAGAGCAACCCGCGGCACGCTCGAGCAATCACCTCCATTCCACGGGCTTCGCCTCAGGATGCTATATCGACCTTGCCGATCAATTGCCTCGGTCGCCTAGAGGCAGTTTACTGCTCCTTCTGATTGCCCGAACATCCAGACCTTGAGACGGGAACGGGTCAAAATTTGCCGCTAGGCGGCGAATTTGGCCAAGCCTTCGTGCTATCGGATGACATCTATGGTTGATCCGATGGCAATATGTTTTTTGGTTGAGGCAGCTCGGTGCCACTTTGAGACTCAAGCGTACGGTCTCGCAAAGGTGGAAATGAGCCTAGTCCAGCCTGTATCATGGGCACGACAAGCACTCTTAGACCGAGCGTACTCCGGCTCGGGTTTGCGGTCCGTAGAACACGCGTTGGAATCGCTGTTTATTTTCAGCATGTTATGGGCGCGCGCTTTTTGGCGTGTATCTAGGCGGAATTGGGGGTTCTGGAGCCTCAGCTGACGCTGATGATCGTCTTAGGCTTTGTAATATCGATCTTTTTCAGAATAGCGGCTGCTGATTTGGTTGGATTCGTGGTCTGAACAATTGCCTGTTTTTCGGTTCGGTAGGAGACCGCTTTGAGGGTGTCCAGGACGGCCTGGATCTTGGTCCAGGTCATCTCGGTGCGAAGCTCGGCCGCCCGTTGGATCATGAGGGCGAGCACGCAGAGTTTGACGTGTGCCGTGATCCTTTGCGGCATCCAATGGAACATCGGCCGGACCTCGAGCCCGGTGGTTTTCATCTTCCTAAAGCAGCTCTCGATGATCCACATTCCCTTGTAGCCGAGCGCGATGTCGGCGACGGAGAGCGTATCGTCATTGGTGGTCAAGACGAACTTGCCATCGAGATGCTCGGCACGTTTGATCTTGTCCTTGTCGAGACAGGGGCGGCCTTTATCATCGAGGCTGAGATAACGGCCATAGCGCTTGGATGCGACCAAGCGGCAGGCAGCTTTGGGATGATCCTTCTTCATGGCCTGAAGCTCAGCCTTCAGCGTTTTCAGGATCTCGGCCCGTCGCCATTTTTGCCGATCGGCTTCGTCCTCGTTCAAGCAGAGAATGTAGCGCCGACGGCGCTCGCCATCACCGATGATGACTTCCTTGGCGCGCAGGTTCGGCGCGATATCGGCATAACGGCCGGGATGGGACAGGACCTCGTCCTTGATCTCTTTAATCTTCCGGATCGGCGTTGCCAGGATGTAGCGGCCGGCTCCCTTGGAGAGTTCCTTGAGGTTGGCGGCCGAGTACATGCCGGCGTCACCGACAAAAAGTGTCCGGCCCAATCTCATGCCGCGTAGGTCATCCTTGATCCGGGTCACGGTGGTCACGTCCGACGTGTTACCGGAAAAGATCCAGGACCGAACCGGCACGCCTTCTCGGGTGACGGCAAGGGCGATGATCACTTGAGGATCGTTGTCCCGGCCTTCCTTGCTGTGACCGCGCTTTCTAAGCGGTTCGAATTGGAGACCTCGCCATTCGTGGCTGGCGACGTCTTCGTCGTCGGTCTCGAACCAAGCGGTCCCGCCAAGCAACATTCAACATACAGTTTTCACTCTGTCAGGATCGAATATCCATGGCATCCGTTTAAAGGACAGCGTCTTCGCGCTTGTCGGAGCACACGACAAGATGATGGCATGGAGGTTTTCCTAGTCGAGGATCGACCGGGCGTTGCCCGCGAGCTGCCTGCCTGGATGTGTGACGCGGCAGCCTGCTCAAGATTGACGATCGGTCCGCCGTTGGTCACGGTCGATGCTCTGATCGAGTTGTCATCAATCCTGGCGTTCCTGTCGCAGAGAAGTGGAGATCACGCATCATCAGGCCTTCCCACAAAGAAGGAGGCCGCCGATGAGACGCCAGTCCACACAATCACAACTCACCTTGAACCTGAAGCGCAAGACGACCGAGCCACTGTTGCCGCCGTTATCGAAAGAACTTCGCGAGACCTTGGCCGATCTGCTGCTCGCTGCTCTGAACCTACAGATCCAACGCGGCGACAAGGAGACCGTCGATGACGCCTAAAATCACGCCTGATCATCAAAGCCGCGGTGCTGCTGTCTATATCCGCCAGTCGAGCATGAGCCAAGTGGTCGACAACAAAGAGAGCCGACGACGGCAGTATGCGTTGGCTGATGCCGCCAAGGCAGCCGGGTTCGCTTCGGTCATGGTGATCGATGACGATCTGGGACGCTCAGGTTCCGGTATGGTCGAACGGCCAGGGTTCCAAAAATTGATGGCGGCGGTTTGCGCCAATAAGATTGGCGCGGTCTACTGCATCGAGGCGTCGAGACTGGCCCGCAATGGTCGGGACTGGCATCACTTGATTGATCTCTGCGCTCTTGCCGGTGTCTTGGTGATTGATCATGACGGTGTTTATGATCCGCGCTTGATTAATGACCGCTTGTTACTCGGGCTGAAGGGAACGATGTCGGAATATGAGCTGAGCCTTTTTCGCCAACGCGGCATCGCGGCCCGGGATTCTATGGCTCGACGTGGTGCGTTGAGGTTCACCCTGCCGCCCGGCTATTGCTGGGGCGAGACCGGACAGATCGAGATGGATCCAGATGAACGTGTCGCCGATGCGATCCACCTTCTGTTTCGCAAATTCCGCGAACTTGGTAGCGCACGTCAGGTCGTTCTCTGGATGAGACAATCAGAGGTTCAGCTACCCGTGGTGCGCCGCAATCTGGCCAGCTACAAACTCGATTGGCGAGTGCCAGCCTATCACACGGTAATACAGGCGCTGAAGAGCCCGATCTATGCCGGCGCCTATGCTTTCGGCAGGCGAAGCTGTCGGACCAAGATTGTGAATGGCCGGGCACGTAAGACCAGCGGTCATAGCAAATCTATGTCGGAATGGGACGTCTTGCTGCGCGACAATCACCAAGGCTACATCACCTGGGAGCAGTTCGAAGCAAACCAGCGGCTGCTCGAAGAAAATGCCCATATGCAAAAGCGGGGGTCTCGCAAGGCGGCACGCGGCGGTCGGGCTCTGCTGACCGGCTTGTTGCGTTGCGGACGTTGTGGCCGAATGATGCAGGTCTTCTATCGGACGCAGCCTACCCCCGGCCATCGCTACCAATGCCGCGGGAAAGACATTCAAATTGCTGATGAACTCTGCATCGGCATTGGCGGGATTCGTGTTGACCAAGCTGTCGCTGAGAAGATCCTGGATGCGGTGTCAGATCACGCCGTTGATGCAGCGATCCTCGCTGCTGACCAAGTGACCAAGGCCACTACCGAAGTCCGCCAGGCAGCGGAGCGCGAGCTCGAGGAAGCCCAATACGAAGCCACCTTGGCGTCACGCCGCTACGAATTGGTCGATCCTGCCAAACGCCATGTTGCCCGCACGCTGGAGGCGCGGTGGAATGCGGCATTGGAGCGCGTTGCAAAGCTTGAGCAGCGGATCGCCGATTTGGAGATGGAAGCCGCTTCACGCCCGGAGATCGATCGTGCCGCGTTAATGCAGCTGGCGCATGACCTGCCAGCGGCTTGGAACGCACCGACCACCGACGCCCGGATCAAGCAAAGGCTGACGCATATCCTGATCCAGGAAGTTATCATCGATCTCGATGACGCCGCCAATGAGGTAAAGGTCGTCATTCATTGGGTTGGCGGACGACATACCGAGCTTAGGGTCGCGCGGGTCAAGAACGTCCACGGATTTGCAACTGTCCAGCATAGCCCGGTCGAGGTCATGCGTAAGCTCGGCGGGCAATGGCCTGATCGCGAGCTTGCTGTGACCATGAACAGGATGCGCTGCAAATCGCAAAAAGACGAAACATGGACCACGGCCCGCGTACGCGAGCTCCGCGAGCGGTTGGGCATTGCCGCCTTCGACCCCGCCGCCTCTCCGGAGACAATCGGCATCGCAGCTGCAGCACAGCGCCTCAAGATCTCCGTCGATTCGGTTCACCAGCTCGTCCGGGAAGGCGTGCTTCCGGGCACTCAACTCATGCCTTTAGCACCCTGGCAAATACCTGTGACAGCGCTCGATAGTGAGGCTGTTCAGATAGGTGTCCGAGAAGTTATCGCCCGACGACCAAGAAATATGTCGAAGTTTCAAGATGATAAGACGTTGCAGCTTCCAGGTCTCTAAGAAAAGGATGCACTATGTCGCGCGCTCGTGGTGGCGTCGTAGAAAACCAGGTCAACGTCGAGCTTGAACAGATCGGCGCTGTTCCAGAACACCTCCTCTTCGATCGCATCGCCATGTTCGGCCAAAATATCCATGGCGCGGTAGAGCTGATAGAGCCCGAGATCCTTGGCCTCAGGCAGCCACACCCGATCCAGCCAGCGTTCATGGCAGGCGAGTTTGGAGCCCGGCCGATCCAGCCGCTGCGCCGCCATAGCAAAAAGCGCGGGTTCATGCGGCGCTTTCAGTTTCTTCTCGCGGACATGCTTTTGGATCGCTCTGCCAATGCCGAGCTTTTGCCACATCGCCTGGGCGACATGCACGACGCCGAGATCAAACACGCGATCGATCACGATATCGGCGACCTGAACCGGCTCGCCGCTGGCAGCGGCCCGATCAACGCCGCCATTGACCAAGACCCGGCGAATGCTTTGCACCAGCCGCTCCAGGACATCGCGATCCAGGTTGTCGGCACGACCGAAGCTATGGATGACCTTGGTCTCGGACCGCTGCTTGGCCTGGTTCCACACGTTCTCGGCGAGGGCGTAATACTCAACCGTTGAACCGTCTCGGTTCTGCCGTTTGGTGTGTCGAAGGTACATACCTAGCGAATAGCTGACGCATAGCTTGCTATCAATAGCAAAAACGCAAAGTCGTGTATCTAGGGAAATTTCTCGCCAACCCGCAATTCCGCGACTATGAATGGCGAAAATTCAATGGGATAGCGCCCCAGAAAATCACAAATCCTCTCCAAATGTGCTCAACGACCGCAAATGGAAGTCAGGGCGTAGAGAATGCCCGCCCGGGTCCTGATCACCGCAGTCCTATCGATCCCGAGCTTGGCAGCAATCAGATCGGCGCTCTTGAAGCCGATCCCGCGAATGTCGCGCGCCAGCTGATAAGGATTGTCCAAGATCACCTGGATGGCATCGGCACCATAAGTCTTGTAGATCCGCACCGCGCGCGAGGTGCTTACCCCATTGGCATGCAGGAAGATCATGATCTCGCGGATTGCTTTTTGATCACCCCAGCCCGCTTTGATCCTGGCCGCCCTCTTCGGGCCGATCCCTTTGATCATGCCTGAGGCAAAGTATTTCTTGATGCCTTCTGTCGTGGTTGGTGGTGCTGCCTTGAGAAACTGCGCCTTGAATTGCTGGCCGTGTTTCCTGTCGTTGATCCAGAGACCGCTGGCCTGAACGAATTCCCCGGGGCTGATCATCGCGGCATGGCCAACCACCGTCACCAGATCGCGATGACCCCGTGCCTTCACCTGCAGAACGCAGAACCCATTGTCCTCATTGTGGAAGGTCAGGCGCTCGACCAACCCGGCGAGAGCTTCCCGTTCGGGCGCAGACTGCCTGGCAGCGTAAGCGCCTACCATCGCTTGTACGGCCCGGTGAACAGATCGCCAAGCGCCCGCCGTTCCAGGATGGTGATCCTGGTCTGCTTTCGATGCTCAAGGCGGTCATGGTCAAGATGGCAGCGCTGACAAAGGGCTTTGAGATTACGTAAACGGTTGTCGCTGGGATCGTGATTGAGATGCGCCGTTGCCAGGATCACCTTGGTTTGCCTAAGCGCCCCCCGATAGTCACGATAATCGAGCCAGTCGATCCCCCTCCCCTGCCCGTCTCGCCAGGTCCCCTGCTCGGCATCGAACCAGCGCCCGTCCCCCAGATAGGAGATCACCTGGCCATGGGGACGCCCGCAGCGCTCGCACCGCCCCTTGGCCCGCTTGAACCGGATCTCGTTGCTGAGTTGCTCCCAATCAATCGGGTAGAACCCCTGAAGCTCAGGCTTGATTGGCATGCTAGTGGTCTGACCGCATCAGTTGGCTCCCCCTGCCCGCGCCACGATCGACGACAGGCAGCCATGTTACGAGCATCCTGAAGGACTCTTTTGCCTTGGCCACGCCACTAGTCCCCTTTGGTGGCCGCACCACCTTTCTCTGTCCGATCCCGGGCGCGCTCGTTCAGCCGTTCGAGATCAGCATAAAGACCATCCAGAGTCGCGCCGATCCCGTCGACATCCACCGAAGGCGGCGGCGCGCTCAGCGCTAGCGGCGCGTCCGGATCCGCCTCGTCCCGGTCTCGACCCGGCAGGTCGCCGGCGACATAGATCTTGTGGCGCGCGCGTGAGGCCGCCTCGATCAGAATGCCGAGATTGGCAAGCCTGGCGACGATCTAGCCGGCGGCGACATGGCTGCAGCCGAGATGGCGCGCCACCAGGCCGATGCTGAGCACCGGTGTTGCCGCCAGCAGATCGAGGGCGGCAGGGGCGCGCGCATGCTTGCGCAGGCCCTCCTTGAGCAACGCCTGATGCCAGGCTTGATGCTGGCGGGTGAGCTCCGCCAGGCGCTTTTGCGCCTGCTCGGCTTCCTTGGCGAGGTCCTCGAGCGCCTGCACCAGCCAGGGGGTCAAAGGCTTGGCCTCGGCCGAGCCGGCGCTCATGCCGAGGGGCAGCCGGCGGCCGCCGAGCAGACCCGGCGCTGCCTTGGCCAAGAGCCCTATCTCCTTGATCGCCAAGGACAAGGCAAGTCGCACCAGGCTGGCCGGCCGGCGGCCGTCATGGGCAAAGCCAGCGAGCTCCCGCACCAGGGCCATGAGTTGCTCCCCCTGCCGTGGCCACGCCACCTCCCCTGCCCCATCACCGCCATCGCCCAGCGCGTCGCCACCGGCCGCGGCCGGCTCCGTTTGCCAAAAGCGTGGCCAGAGCACCTCAACCGAGTCGGTGGATCAGTGTTGCCGGAACAGCGGCTCGGCCTCGAGGAAGATCCGCTTGGCGGCACCAAGCCCAGGCGTCTGGTCGGTGCGCACCAGCGCCAGGCCGATCAGCGCCCTTCTCAGCTGCTCCCAAACAATTGAGGTGCTATTGCACCAAGCTTCATCGGACCCTAGGCTAAATCTTGCATATAATGCACCAGAGGAACGACTAATGACTGCCGTAGGACAGGCCGAGCCACCGATCTTATTAGCCTGGCTGGCATAACTGAAATTCATCTCCGTAGTCTTTGGCCCAGCAATACTGGTTGGCGCGTTTTACGGCCCGGCGCTGCTATTTGGACGTTCTTTCTTTATGCATTTACCTGCCTATACATTGGAGTATTTTATGCTTATTTTCAATCCAGAAAGGAAAAAATATCAATTCGCCCGGTCGAATTAGCAAAAAAAGACCTTAATGCCTAGCCAAAAATGGAATTACACACTCTCAATTTACTACCTCTTTATTTCTTCCTCCAATGTTATTTTAACATTTTATTTTACCAGATTATTACCACTTGAATGGTCACTGCAATTGGCAGTGATTTGCCTTAAGAGCATTTTTTTAGGACACGTACTCGGCAATGTTGGTCTATGGATTGCTGGTTCGGGAAACGGAAACGCTAAGAAACTACCTGAGGCAGCCTAAGCTCGCTCGAAGACCCAAAACATTTGATATCGCGCAGGACGTGACCTTTTGTGCGGGAATCCTATCACCAAATACCCCTCGCCTAGGTGGCAAGGGCGTTGAATCATCTCCGATGGAGACACCAACTTGCTGAAGCCTTGCAAGACAATTGTGGGCCCGCGGGCTCGCACTTGTGCTATGGCTCTGCATTAAATTCAGAAAAATGGAGGACGCCGTGATCAGGATGCAGCCTAGATTTGGACGCGGAAACGCCTTAGCCAAAGCCTGCGCATTTTTTGCCGTTATAGGCTTGGTTTCGGGTTGCTCATACACGACTCAGACGACCTCAGGCAGAGACTATCTTGCAAGACATCAGATTGCCGGTGAGGCGATCATCGAAAGAGCGTCGGACCGGCGGAACCCCGGCACGACAAAAACAGCGACATTCGATCAGGCGTTGCGCCACGTCGCCAATATCGAGCCAACGATCTCATTCCCGGCGCGCATTGGCATCGCCAAGATAGGCTGCAGGGATGAATGCGGACGGCTGGTTGCCCTCGCCCCCGAGGAGGGTAAGGCATGGTCGGAGATGGCGGCTAACCTTGGGCCTTCTTACGGCACTTTTGTGCCGATTAATCCGCTGGCGCTCGATCTTGCTCTGGCGGACGCCACCAAGACCGGTCTCGACGTTTCGTCATTGAACGCTGTGGACCAGCTTCGGCTCGGTGCCGCGCGGCAACATCTCGATAGCGTCATCATATATGAAGTCGCCACGCAGTCCGAAAGCGAAACAAGCCTGTTTGCGCTCGCTGATCTCACGATCATCGGCGCATTCGTTCTGCCCTCGAGAAAAATCGACACAGAAGCCTACGCAGCGGCCGTCATCCTGGATCCGATTACAGGATATCCCTATGGACAGGTCGAAGCCTCCGCAGAAGGCGACAGCCGATACACATCGACCGTGAGTTTCAGCAACAACGAGGCTGATGCTCTGCATGCGGCCGAGGTCGATGCGGTTGTGGCATTGGCGAAAGAGACCGAGAAGGCAATTCGTGACCTAAGATCTGCGACTACCAAGGAAGACACCAAGCAATAGTAGTGGCTCTGGACCACGATCCTCCCCCCGTTACAACAAAAAACCCCGTGAAGTTCCCTTCACGGGGTTTCTTTCGTTAATTCCGACGGCGTCAGGAGAGGAGTTTCAGATCCTCTGCCGAACTTTTGCCGTTCTGGCCCTTGGCCAGCTCGTATTCAAGCCGATCACCCTCGTTCAGCGTGGAGATCCCAGCCCGCTCGACGGCCGAGATATGCACGAAAACGTCGTTCCCGCCGCTCTCAGGCTCGATAAACCCGAACCCCTTGGTCGGGTTGAACCACTTCACAGTTCCAGTACTCAAGATATTGACCTTACATATAGATGCACACCAGGCAAAATGCCAAAGCGCGAGGCAGTTTCAACGTATGTCCAGGGAATCAGCGAACGAGGCATTTAGCAAAGCAGCGACAACCGGCAACGTGAAACCAACTGGCGTTCACATAGTGCAACCAAGAGTATTCTTCAAGGTGAAACGAAAATGCTCCAACCCAGAACGGAAACGTGCCACTGCCCCCAATTATGCTGTGCTTCGGTCGATCCAAATCTTCGAGACCGGGAGCTCATAGGCAACGAGCCTGTCGATAAGGAGATCCGGATCGGCTTCGGAAAGCAGGATCTGCCTGTGCTCCGGTCTGACGAATTGCTCGTCGACGAGTTGGTCCAGAAAGGCGGCGAGCTTGTCGTAGAACCCGTCGACATTCAGAAGGCCAAGCGGCTTCCGATGCAGGCCTAGCTGCGTCCATGTCCAAATCTCGAACGCCTCCTCCAAGGTCCCGAGGCCGCCGGGCAGTGCGATGAAAGCGTCCGACAGCGCCGCCATGGTCGCCTTTCGCTCATGCATGGACGAGACGATTTTGAGCTCGGTGAGGCCGGCATGGGCAATTTCGAGATTGGCGAGCGCTTCAGGCAAAACCCCGATCACCTCGCCGCCCGCCTTGATGGCACCGTCGGCAACAGCCCCCATCAAGCCCACCGAAGCGCCGCCATTAAACGAGGCCATAGCCTTTATCGGCAATCAGTTTGCCCAGCCGGCCGGCGGCAGCTCGATAACGGCCGCTGCGGCCGGGACTCGACCCGCAAAAGACGCAAATTCTCAACAGATTTCCCCAACAACCACAAAACTTGATCCCGCCTCTATATCGGACAGGTCCCAGCCTTACCAGCCGGAGAGAATTAACGGAAAAGGCAGGAGCATGAGGCGCAGCACCGCCAGCCTTCGGCGTCCCGCTGCTTTCAGCCGGCTGTCAAAAGGCTCTTCAGGTCGAGACCGCTATCGGCTGCGGCCGCTTTGGGAAGGTTTTTTCCTGCCGCCAGGAGCCTTTTGGTGACGTTGTAGGCAACCGGATCGTTCATCGCATCGACCGCAAGACAGATGTCGCCTTGATAGTAAAAAAAAGCACGACTGGCAGCTTTGCTCCCTTCGCGGCCGATCACCTCGTCATAACCGAGATTGAGACCGGCGATCTGCAGCTTGACGTCATACTGATCCGACCAGAACCAGGGCTCTGGATGATAGGGCTGCTCGGGTCCTAGGATGTTGACGGCGACATTTTGTGCCTGGTCGGTAGCGTTCTGCACCGATTCCAGACGAACGAACCGGTCTTTCCAGAGAAAAGCGGTGCAATCGCCGGCGGCAAAGATCGAGGGGTCCGAGGTTCGCCCGAACGGGTCGACAGCGATCGCGCCGAGCTCGATCGCAAGACCGGCTTTCGCGGCAAGCTCGCTGTTGGGTTGGATGCCGATGCCGACGATCACCAGATCGTACGGCGCTGAAGTGCCGTCGCTGAACGATGCTTCGATCGCCGAAAGCTTTCCGGCATCGAGACGATCCAGCCCCAGGCCTTCGCGAATGTCGACGCCGTGGCCTTGGTGGAGCGCTCGAAAATAGTCCGACGTCGGTTCACAGGCGACCCGCTGCAGAATGCGTCCGGCCATCTCGACCACCGTGACATCGAGCCCTTTTTTTGCAGCCTCCGCTGCGGCTTCAAGGCCGATATAACCGCCGCCGATCACCAGGAGGCGCTGGCCTGCCGTCATCACCTCGCGCAGCGCATCGGCATCGGCAAGATCGCGCATCAGATAGACGCCCGGCAGATCGCCGCCGACGTCGCTCGGCAAACGCCTCGGCCGCGCCCCGGTTGCCAGGACCAGCCGGTCATAGGGAAGCACCCTGCCGCTGGTGAGCTCTACCTCTTGGGCCTGCCGGTCAATCGCTATGATGCTGGTCTCGAGGTGGAGATCGATCGCATTTTTCTCGTACCAGGCAGCTTGGCGTAGCAGCAACCGGTCCCTCGGCATCTCGCCGGCCAGGTATTTCTTCGAGAGGGGGGGACGCTGATAGGGTAGATGCGGCTCATCGCCGATCAGTGCGATAGCCCCTTGATAGCCGAGGCTCCTGAGCTTGACCATAAGCGACGAGGCAGCCTGGCCGCCGCCGGCAACGATGATGCGATCCCGCCAAATCCGAACTTTCGCTGTCTTTGCAACCGTTGGCCTGGAGCTCCGCTCAAAGCCCGACAGCGCCATCCTTGCGCCGTCCTCGATGCTTGTCCAGTAGCGGTTCCTGTTCCTCATCGCCGTCTTTGTACTTTTCGGCATCGTCACGCTTCGTTCCACTCGTGCTTCGAGACAAACCCGTGATATAGCGAGGTTCATCCGGGACATACGCCCGAAAGATGACGGACAAAGGAGAAGGAACGTGGCGGCGAGCGGCCGGCCGACGCCGATGATTGCCCAGTACCAGGCCTTGAAGGCGGAGCATCCCGCATGCCTTCTGTTCTTCCGGATGGGCGATTTCTACGAGCTGTTTTTCGAGGACGCCAAGCAGGCAGCGCCTGCGCTGGACATTGCGCTCACCAAACGTGGACGCCATGGCGATGAGGACATCCCCATGTGCGGCGTGCCGGTGCACAGCGCCGAGGGCTATCTGGAGCGTCTGATCAAAAAGGGCTTCAAGGTCGCCATTTGCGAGCAAACCGAGGATCCCGCAGAAGCCAAAAAGCGGGGACCGAAGTCTGTTGTCAGGCGCGAGGTGATCCGCCTTGTAACGCCGGGCACGCTGACCGAGGACAGCTTGCTGGAAGCGAGGCGCCATAATTTCCTGGCCGCTGTCGCGACCAGCCAGAAAAAGCTGGGGCTTGCCTGGCTCGATATGTCGACCGGCGAATTTTTGACCGAACCGGTCGTCAATGGCGGTCTCGGCGCCACGCTTGCCCGGATCGAACCCGGCGAACTCCTGATCGCCGATACTCTGTTCGGCGACGATGTCTTTCGCGAGAGGCTTGCGGACTGGGACGAACGGCTGAGCCCGCTCCCCGATCATGACTTCTGCTCGGAGCGAGGCGAGAAGCGGCTGCAGCAAAGCTTCGAGGTGAAGGCGCTGGACGGCTTTGGCCAGTTCAGCCGGGCCGAGCTCGGTGCCTGCGGGGCGCTGATCAACTATGTCGAGCTGACCCAGAAGGGACGCCTTCCCCGCCTGTCGCCGCCGCGACGGTTGATGCCTGGCGGCCATATGGTGATCGATGCCGCCACGCGGCGCAATCTGGAGCTTCTGAGCAGCCTGACGGGCGAGCGCCAGGGCAGCCTTCTGGCCTCGGTCGACCGCACCGTAACCGGTGCCGGCGGCAGGCTTCTGGCGGCGAGGCTGGCGACACCCCTTGCCGAAGCGACGCCGATCAAAAGACGCCTCGACGCTGTCCAGGCACTGGTCGAGACACCGGACCTTCGAGCTGATATCCGCACCAGCCTCAAAGGCTGCCCGGATCTGGAGCGTGCCCTTTCCAGGCTATCGCTCGGCAGAGGCGGGCCGAGGGATCTGATCGCTATCCGCCACGGGCTCGAAGCATCGGCGGCGATCAAGCACCATCTGCTCGAGACCGACACACCGCTTGCCAAAACGGGCGATGCGATGGCGGACCACGGGCCGCTCGCCGAGAGACTTGGCCGGGCCCTGGTGGACGAGCCGCCTTTTCTTGCCCGGGACGGCGGGTTCGTCCGCGCCGGCTGGCATGAGGAACTGGACCAATTCAAGGGACTTCGTGATCAGACCAAGCGCCACATCGCCGAGCTGCAGGCACGGATCCAGGGCGAGACCGGGATCAGTTCCCTCAAGATCCGCCATAACAACATGCTCGGCTATTTCATCGAAGTGACCGCAACCCATAGGGATAAGGTGCCGGAAACCTTCGTTCAGCGTCAAAGCATGGCGAACGCGACGCGGTTTTCGACCAAGGAACTGGCGGAGCTCGAAACCCAGATCGCAAGCGCCGCCGAGAGTGCGTTGACCCTCGAGCTCGACATTTTCGATCTCCTGACCAAGGACGTGCTGGATGCGGCCGACGCCATTGCAAAGACCGCAAAGGCGCTCGCAAGGCTGGATGTCGTCGCCGGCTTCGCCGCCCTGGCGTCGGAGCAGCGCTATGTCAGGCCGGGTGTCGATGACGGTGATGGTTTCGCGATCGAGGGAGGCCGGCACCCGGTGGTCGAACAGGCGCTGGTCCGTGAACAGACCCCGTTCATCGCCAATGATGCCAACCTCTCGGAACAGCAACGGCTCTGGCTCCTGACCGGCCCCAACATGGCCGGCAAGAGCACGTTCCTGCGTCAAAACGCACTGATCGCCGTCCTCGCTCAGGCCGGTAGCTTCGTGCCCGCGGACCGTGCATCGATTGGCGTAATCGACCGTCTTTTCTCGAGGGTAGGCGCCGCCGACGATCTGGCGAGAGGACGGTCGACCTTCATGGTCGAAATGGTGGAGACGGCAGCGATCCTGAACCAGGCAACCCCAAAAAGCCTGGTGATACTGGACGAGATTGGCCGTGGCACGGCGACCTTCGACGGCCTCTCGATCGCCTGGGCGGTGGTGGAGTATCTGCATGAAGTCAGCCGCTGCCGCGGGCTGTTCGCAACCCACTATCATGAACTGACGGCGCTGGCTGCCAAGCTCGATCATTTGGCATGCCGCAGCATGCGGGTGAAGGAGTGGAAGGGCGAGGTAGTCTTCCTTCATGAGGTTGGCGAGGGAGCGGCTGACCGGTCCTACGGTATCCATGTTGCTCGCCTCGCCGGCCTGCCGGCGGCAGTGCTGGATCGGGCCGAAGCGGTGCTTCACAAGCTGGAACAAGGGGAGGCAAAAAGTGCGCCGGCCGCTCTCGCCGACGACCTGCCGCTTTTTGCTGCGGCGTCCAGGCGGCAAAACCCCGAAGCTGAAACAACCCCAGATGAGCTGGCAAGTCCTATCGAAGATCTCCTGCACAGCACTTCCCCCGATGATCTCACACCTAAGGAAGCTCTTGACCTCATTTATCGATTGCGCACCCTTTTGCCATCAACCCGCTGATGATCCAAAGCAACCACAAAGTGCATTGTGTGAATTATTTCCCACGGCGACGGCGAATATTGTTCACATTTTTTATATTGACTTGGTTTTGTCACCGGGAAGCGCCATATTCAGGCTTCAAAACTTCGAGGCTCCATCATGACTTCTCGACTTTTTTCAAAGGCCAAGACCTGGGCTGCCGCACTGCCCGTTATGTTCATACTCACGGCCTGCACCGTGCCGACCCCGTATCAGCCTGGCAATGGCGGCTATGGCTATACCGACCAACAGCTTGAGAAAAACCGCTATCGCGTGACGTTCGAGGGCAATTCGTCGACACCGCGGGACGATGTTCAGAACTATCTGCTCTACCGGGCAGCCGAATTGACGGTGCAGGAGGGCTTCGACTACTTCACCATCGTCGATAGGGATCTGGAACGCTCGACACGCTATTATACCCACGCCTATGATGATGACTTCGGCTTTGGATATAGCCGTTATCATGGACGCCGCGGTTACAGGCATAGGCGTTTTCTCAGACCACGTTATGTATCCGGCACCAGCTACCCGGTGAACGAGTATTCCGGCACAGCCGACATCGTTTTGGCCGAAGGTAAGAAGCCAGTTGATGATGCGAACTCCTATGACGCTCTCGACGTGCTTCAGCGTTTGCAGCCGCTCCTTCGCCAGCCCGCCGAAAAGTAAGGCGGCCCGATTGGGTGATCTAGGGAAGCGGTACGCCGTGGATGAGACCAACCCGACCATCGAGCCCGATCGGAAATAGCGGGTTGGTCCTGCAGCGTTTTGAACCGGTCCGATCTATCGAACGCAGGCTTTCATGTCTCTCGAACTTGGGATCTGTCTATGATGAAACTTGACCTTCGCAGTTCCGGACGTCTTGCCCTGGCTCTTACCGCCTCCCTTTGGCTGGCCGGATGTTCGGTCGCGCCGACCCCTTACCAGGCGCTTGGAGAGAATGGCGGCTATAGCGAACAACAGATCGAAAACAATCGCTACAGCGTGAAATTTACCGGCAATCAGTCAACGCCGCGCGACACGGTCGAATCCTATGCCCTCTTTCGCGCTGCCGAGGTGACGCTCGAAAACGGGCACGACTATTTCAAGGTGGTTTCCAGGGAGGTCGAGCCCGTCGTGACATCGGTCCGAGGGGCCTCGCCGCGTATCGGAATTGGTGTTGGCGGCGGCAGCAGCAATGTCGGCATCGGCTTGTCGACCGGTTTTGGCGGTGGCCGTGCTGACTACAGCTATGCCGGCTATCTGGACATCGTGATGTTCGACGGCGAAAAGCCTGACGGTGAACGCGATGCCTATACGGCTCTGGATGTGATCGAAAATCTGAAATCCAAGGTCAAGCCGGCCAGCGCAAGTCCCGGCTGACCGGAAGCGGCTGGTCATACCGCTAGCTGCCTACTTTCAGCACCGAGGTCATCGCTTTTAGAGCCGCGAGTGCGCTGAGCGCCGTAATCTTGCCGGTTCTGGGATTGGCGTCGCTCGGAACATTCTCGATCGTCATCTCGAAACGGACGCTGTCGGCATCAACGCTGATCCTATGGGTATTGCGCTTGATCGCCGGATCGGCCCAGATCTCCAACCTGGTCCGATCCGGGCCGATACCAGCCAGCGACAAGGCAGCGGCGACATTGACATTGGCGGGGAAGCCGCGTGCACCTTCACGAGCGCTTCCCGCGAAGATCTTGAGCGGTTCATCGAGAGCGGAAAGATCGATGCCGCGCTCTTCGAGATAGGGAGCGCCTGCCAACCCGCCCGGCGGCTTTCTGGTGACCATGGTCACCGAGCGGATCTCGCCTTCTGCCGCCGCGCGGACAGCATCGAGACCCAGTAATGCCCCGGTGGGCACGATGATCCGCGCCTCGTGATCTTTTGCCAGCTGCACCAGATCATCATGCACCAGGAGTGCCCCGACGCTGAGCGGCACCAATGTCTTGCCTGCCTTCAAAACGGGGAGAGCAATCTCGCGGAAAACGGCGGCAGGAGCGCATTCGACGATGACGTCGGCGGATCGGGCGAGGTCCGCTAACGGCCAAACGGGAACCGGGCGTCCAAAACCCGCCATCGCCGCCTCGGCTTTCTTGACATCACGAGCACTGACGGCTTCGAGCCGCAGCCCCGGCTCGCCTTGATCGAGACGAGCCCCGATCTCCCGCCCGATCGCACCAAACCCGCCGATGGCCACCGTCAAGGTCTCTTTCTTGTGACTATCGTTCAAGGCTTTGATTTCCCTTGCGATCTTAGCGGTGACATCATGCATCCAGTTCCAATAACAAGTCTTTCGCATCGATCTGGCTGCCGGCTAAAACCAGGAGCCGCGCCACGGTGCCGTTTCGATCCGCATGAATTGCGGTTTCCATCTTCATCGCCTCAATGGTCATCAGCAGATCACCGGTGCTGATCTTCTGCCCCTCCTTGACGGCCACCGTCGCGATGACACCGGGCATCGGCGCCGCTACATGGGCGGGGTTGGTTTCATCCGCCTTGGGCGGCCGGTTCGAGGTCTGCTCGGCATGCCGATCCTGCACCTTGGCGATCCGCGGCTGGCCATTCACTTCGAAGAAGACTCGCGCCGCCCCGTCATTATCGGTCTCGCCGATGGCGACGCAGCGGATCATCATGGTCTTGCCGGGTTCGAGATCGGCGGTGATTTCCTCGCCCGAAGACATCCCATAGAAAAAGGTATGGCGTCGGCAGGACGGCGACGGGGCCGTACTCGGCACGGTTACGGGCATAGTCGACAAAGACCTTGGGATACATGAGATAGGAGCAAAACTCCTCATCGGTGATCTCACGCCCGGCCTCGGTTTCGGCCTGCTTGCGAAGGTTCTTGAGATTGGCGGGTTTCATCACTTGCCCTGCCCGCTGCTTCAAAGGCTTTTCCCCTTTCAGCACCTTCTTCTGCAACGCTTTGGGAAACCCGCCCGGCGGCTGGCCGATGTCCCCTCGAAAGAAACCAACCACCGAGTCGGGAAAGGCAACGTCCTTTTTGGGATCTTCGACATCGGCGCAATCAAGGCCGGCCGCCACCATGGAGAGAGCCATGTCGCCGACGATCTTCGATGACGGCGTTACCTTGATGACATCACCGAACATCTGATTGACATCCGCATAGGCCTTGGCGACCTCATGCCAGCGCCCCTCCAACCCCATGGATCGGGCCTGCGCCTTCAGATTGGTGAACTGACCGCCGGGCATCTCATGCAGATAGATCTCGGACGACCCGGCGCGCATGTCGGACTCGAAGGCGGCATATTGAAAGCGTACTGCTTCCCAATAGTCGGCAAAACTTCGGATCATGGCGGGATCCAAGCCGGTCGAGCGACCGTGACGTGCAAGAGCAACGACGATCGCGCCAAGATTGGGCTGGGAGGTCAGGCCGGAAAGACTGTCCATCGCAAGATCGACCACATCGGCACCTGCCTCGGCGGCAGCCAACACCGAGGCAGCAGCAATACCGCTGGCGTCATGGGTATGGAAATGCAGCGGCAGACCGGTTTCGTCCTTGATCGCCTTCACCAGGAGGCGTGCGGCATCCGGCTTGATTACGCCAGCCATATCTTTGATGCCGATGATATGGGCGCCCGCCGCCTTCAACTCCCGCGCCATGCCGAGATAGTAGTCCAGATCGTATTTCGAGCGTGCCGGATCGAGCATGTCACCGGTATAGCAGATCGCCGCCTCGCACAGCTTGCCGCACTCGAGGACCGTATCGATCGAAACCCGCATGCTCTCGACCCAGTTCAGCGCATCGAAAATCCGGAATAGATCGATGCCGCTGGCCGCAGCCTGACGGGTGAAGGTCTGGACGACATTGTCCGGGTAATTGGTATAGCCGACGCCGTTGGAGCCACGCAGCAGCATTTGCAGCAGAATGTTCGGCATTGCTTGGCGAAGGCCTCGCAGCCGCTCCCAAGGACACTCCTGCAAGAAGCGCATCGAGACGTCGAAAGTTGCCCCTCCCCAGCATTCCATGCTGAACATGCCCGGCAGGTTGGTGGCGTATGCGTCGGCAACCGCGATCATGTCGAAGCTGCGCATGCGGGTGGCAAGCAGGGACTGGTGGGCATCCCGCATGGTGGTGTCGGTGATCAAAAGCCTTTCCTGCTCGAGCATCCACGTGGCAAAAGCCGAAGGCCCGAGCTCGTCAAGCAATTGCTTGGTGCCGGGCGGCGGCGTCTCCACAATCGGTTCAGGCGCGGCCGGCGGCAGGGCATGAGCCGGCGGTCGCTGTCGGTCGCGGGTCTCGGGATGGCCGTTGATAGTGACATCGGCGAGATAGGTCAAAAGACGCGTCGCGCGATCCCGCCCACGCGCGAAATCGAACAGTTCCTCATGGTCGTCAATGAATTTGGTCGTGTACTCGCACGCCCTGAAGACCGGATGGCCGATCAGGTTCTCCACGAAAGCGAGATTGGTGGCAACGCCCCGGATCCGAAACTCCCGCAGAGCACGATCCATGCGCGCGATCGCCTCTTCGGCACTTGGCGCCCAGGCGGTGACTTTCTCGAGAAGCGAATCGTAATGCCGGGTAATTACAGCGCCTGAATAGGCGGTACCGCCATCCAGACGGATGCCGAAACCGGTAGCGCCCCGATAAGCGGTGATGCGCCCATAATCCGGGATGAAGTTGTTCAGAGGGTCTTCGGTGGTAATCCGGCATTGCATCGCATGGCCGTTCAACGCAATTCCATGCTGCGGCGGCACGCCGGTCTCGTCGATCTGGCCGATCCGGCCGCCCTCCGTGATCCGGATCTGGGCCTTGACGATGTCGATGCCTGTGACCTCTTCGGTCACGGTGTGCTCCACCTGAATGCGCGGATTGACCTCGATGAAGTAAAACGCACCAGTGTCGACATCTTCGAGAAATTCGACCGTGCCCGCGCATTCATAGGACGCATACCGGGCGATCTTCAGGGCAAGTTCGCAAAGCTCCCCTCGCCTGCCCTCATCCAGATGCGGTGCCGGCGCCCGCTCCACCACCTTCTGGTTGCGCCGCTGAACCGTGCAATCCCGCTCGAACAGATGGACGATATGACCATGCTTGTCGCCCAGGATCTGGACCTCGATATGCCGTGCGCGCTCGATCAGCTTCTCGAGATAGACATCGCCCCGGCCAAAACGCCGCCTCCGCTTCCCGGCTGCCCGCAAGCACGCTTTCGGCCAATTCCTTCTTCGAGCGGATCGGGCGCATGCCACGGCCGCCGCCGCCCCAGCTCGCCTTGAGCATCAGGGGATAACCAATTTCGGCGGCTAGCTTTTCGACTTTCTTGGAATCCTTCGGCAACACGTCGGTCGCCGGTATCACCGGCACGCCAGCCGTGATCGCCACATTGCGAGCACTCACCTTGTCGCCGAGCAGGCGCATGGTCTCGGACTTGGGCCCGATAAACGCAATGCCGGCGTCTGCACAGGCATCGGCGAAATCAGGGTTTTCGGACAGCAGCCCATAGCCCGGATGGAGTGCATCGGCACCGCAAGCCTTGGCGGTGCGGATGATATCGTCGATGTCGAGATAGGCCTTGATCGGCCCCTTGCCCGCCCCGACCCTATAGGCCTCATCGGCCTTGAACCGATGGAGCGAGAGCTTGTCTTCCTCGGCATAGATCGCGACGGTTTGCTTGCCGAGTTCATTGGCAGCTCTCAGCACGCGGATCGCGATTTCGCCGCGATTGGCAACCAAGAGCTTTTTGAAACTTTCCATCCACTACTCCAAACGGGCGCCACATGCCATCCTGTGATCAGCAGGAAATTTTGGCACGACCATAAGTCTACTTTGAAGCTACAGAGGGGCTACAAACAAGCGGTACGCACGGCAATGCGTCCATGTTTCGCAAAGAAGTTCGCCTGACCGCTGCCGCCAACGCGCCTTAAAGCTCACGTGGCTATCCCTTGACCGCCCCCAATGTCAGGCCGCGGACAATGTAGCGCTGCGCAAAAAGAGCAAGAAGAACCGGCGGGATCATCGCGATGAGGGCGCGCACGGCGACGAACCAGAACTGCACACCCCGCGTATCGACACCGCCTGCAATATGAACCGGCATCGTGGCCGCATCCTTAACGGTCAGGATGACGGCGAAGAGGTACTCGTTCCAGGCAAAGGCGAACATGATCAGCGCCGCCGCTGCGATGGCAGGCATGGCAAGCGGGATGGCGATCCGCCAGAAGGTGGTGATGTGGCTGGCGCCATCCACCAGTGCAGCCTCCTCCAGCTCGATCGGCAGGTCGTAGAAAGTCTGCCGGACGATCACCACCGCGAACGGCAAGATGAAGGTGGCGCTGACCAAGGTCAGGGCGAGGCGCGTGTCGAGAAGGTTGAGGGATGAGAAAACGATGAAGAATGGAACCGCAGTCGCCACCGGCGGCAGGACACGCTGAGAGAGGAACCAGACCGTCAGGTCCTTGTTGGCGATTGTGAAGAACTTGAAGCGGGCGAGTGCGTAGGCAGCCGGCAGGCCTAGGGAAAGCGCAAGGGCAACGGCGGCCATCGAAATGATGGTGCTGTTGGCGAAGGCGTCATAGCCTCGGGAACTTTGACCTGCGAGTTCCAGTTTTCCAGGGTCGGCGTAAAATCGACAAACGGGATACCGAGCCCTGCGACCGTAAAGGTTTCGGCCGGCAGACGAAGGCTGTTGGAAACCGCCCAATAAATCGGAAAGAAGAAGATCATGGCGACCGCAATCGCGACGATCGACCATACTGAATCGCTGATTGCGTTAGGCTGGGCGAGGCGTTTGGGGGCCTCGGCTTCCGTAGGGCTATTCATAGCTTCGCCTCAAGCGGCGGAAAAAGAGCGTGACCACGATCATCACGACAATCAGGAGCAGATAGGCCATCGCCGAGGCATAGCCGAAATCGTTGAGCTTGAAGCCACGGGTGAAGGCGAGATAGCTGTAGGACTGCGTGGCGATCCCGGGCCCACTTTGGTGAGGGTTGCGACGATGTCGAACAGTTTGAACGCCTCGGCGAGACGAAGCAGGATCACCAGGATGATGATCGGCTGCAGCATGGGCAAGATTACCTCGCGCCAAAGGTCCCATTCGGAATTCGTATCCAGCCTGGCCTGCTCGATCAGCTCGTCGGGAATAGCCTGGAGAGCGGCGAGAAAAACGAGGAAGCAGAAGGGGTCCATTGCCAGATGTCGACCAGAATGATCGAGACCAGCGCCCAGCTTGGGTGGGATAGCCAGGGAACACCCAAAAATTCCAGCGGACCGCCGACTTCGTAGAAGATCGTGAAAAACAAGTAACCGACCGCGATCGGTGTAGCGAAGATCGGCAGGATCATGATCGATCGCAGGATCGGACGGCCGATCAGCCTTCGGTTAAACAGCCAGGCAAGGAATAGCCCAAGCACGACTTCGGTGGCGACACCGACGATCACGAAGAGGGCTGTGACCCGGACGGCATTTTGCACCTCCTCATCGTGAAAGGCGCGCTTGAAATTGGCGAAGCCATTCCAGGTAAAGGTGGTCCGCTGCTCGCGCGAGATTTTGGTCTTGGTTCTCGGCTCGCCGTTTTTCTTGAGGATGGGCTGGCCGGCATCATCCAGCATCGGCACCTTCTCGCGCCCAGTGATGACCACTTCACGGTCCACCTGATGAAAGCTGAGATAGAGCGAATAGCCGAGTGGAAAGATCGTAAAAATCAGCACCCACAGAACCGCAGGCATCAAGAAGAGAAATTTGATCCTGTTCGTCCAGCGCATCGTCAAAGGTTCCGCAACCGGGCCTGATCGGCGGTGCTCGATGCCTGCTCATTGTGACCGAGCACCGCCTTCACGCTAAAGATCAGCCATCAAAGCCGATCGCTTCCTGATACTGCTTTAGGATCTTGTCACGGCCGAGACGGTCCGTGATTCCCTCCCAAGCGGCTGCCGTGTCGTCGAGTGCTTCCTGTGCACCCTTGTCACCGCTCATCGCCGCCGACAGGTTTTTGTCCATGATATCCCAATATTCCGGCGCACCTTCGATGCGCAGATAGGTCAGCATGGTGTCGGCAGTGAAGTTGTCGTAATAGGCCTGGGTGTAGTCGATGACATCGGCCTCGTTCCATCCGGCCTTCACATAGTCTTCGACCTTGGCTTCGCCATTGGGCTCCAGAAACTGATAGCTGTAGCCGGGATCGACGCCGGTCCAGCCATTTTGCGCATTCCAGATCGAGACGGGCTTGAGCGCCATCAGCGACAGGAAGGAATAGGTGGCATCCGGGCTTTCTGAGAAGGCCGAGATCACGCCATGCCAGGAACCGCCCGTCGTATTGCCAACCAATTGCGGGCTGTCGGTGTTGACCCAATCGCCATTCTCATGATCCCAATAGGTGTCAGAGCTCGGCAGGATGGCCGATGCGCAAACACCTTTGATCTTGGATCTGGACTCATCCTGGCAGAGTGAGCCGACATCGCCCCAGCTGAAGACGAAGATCGACTTGCCGCGAAGGAAGTAATCCCAAGCCTCGCCCAAGCTCCAGCCAACCTGCGCGGCGGGGCCGGTCGCATGCAGTTCCTGCAAAA
Source organism: Geminicoccaceae bacterium (assembly GCA_965204405.1). Lineage (GTDB taxonomy): Bacteria > Pseudomonadota > Alphaproteobacteria > Geminicoccales > Geminicoccaceae > JANQPX01. Next base: position 822 of record CBDBEN010000002.1, on the reverse strand, counting down.
GCTCCAGAGCCTTGACATGCCCCGGGCTGTTGATCAGCGGCTTCATGTCGGTCGGATCGAACCAGTAAACATTATGGTGCTGATCGACCTTGTCGCCAGGGGTGATGGCAAACGGTGCCGAGAAGGACTGGAAGTGATAGTGGCCCTGCTCGCCGACCTTCAAGTGCAGAACCGTCCCATGATCCGGCTCGTCGTCGTTGCTGTCCCAATTCTTGCCGGCGAAAAACGAGGAGATGCTGAGAAGCTGCTGCCAGGTCTTTGGCGGGACAACCATGTCTTCGCCGGTTTCCGCCTTGAATTCAGCCTGCCATTTAGGATCGTTCAGGATATCGCGGCGATAATAGAGCACCTGACCATCGCATCGTTCAAGACACCATAGCCCACATCGTTCCAGGTGTGCAGATTCTTCAGCGATTGCGGCATTGAATCGTAGGACCAGGCCGGATATTCACCACTCGTCATATAGTCATCGACCGGGACCATGTAATTGCCGGCAATCAGATCACCATAGAAGAAGGCGCCAACGATGATCCCGTCATAGAGCCCCTGCCCCTCGTTCAAATCGAGCATCATCTTGGCGTAAAGATCGGTGATTGGCACGAGCGCGATATCGAGCTTACCGCCGGTCAGCTCTTCCCAAACAGGCCGAAAAGCATTGATAGGTCCAGAGATACCGCCTTTGGACCCGAGTCCAACGTCAGGATGGTGATCTCTTCACCTTCGAATGGCTTCTCGCCCGGCCCGAACAAGGATCCGAGCTGTTCCTGATCGACGGTGATTACCGTGTCGTCATAATCCGCCCCGAGCATGAGATCGACGGTA
>CBDBEN010000001.1:0-107069 GCA_965204405.1 Geminicoccaceae bacterium | reverse complement strand
GCCGTTGAGGTAGCATTGGGCTTCTATCTTGCTGTCCAAGTCGACAAGCTCGCCATCCCGACCGATCTGATCCGTGCCGTCTTGATGCTGCCGCTGATGGTGTCTGGCATTGTCGTGGCGCTGATGTCCAAGGTCATGTTCGATCCCTTTCTCGGCATCATCAATCATCTGATCGGCACCTTCGGTTTCGGCCCATCGGCGTTCTATGGTGCTGCACAGACGGCGATGCCGTCGATCGTCGCCGTCGATGTTTGGTGGCAGACCGCCTTCGTGTTCATCATCATGCTCGCCGGCCTGCGTGGTCTGCCAACCGACCCGGTCGAAGCGGCGCGCGTCGAAGGGGCGAGCGAATTCACCATCTTCTGGAAGATCCGCTTTCCGATGCTGCGCTCGCTCCTGATCACGGTGATCATTATCCGGGCGATCGACACGCTGAAGGTCTTCGACATCGTCTTCGGCACGACCGGCGGGGGGCCGGGCCTCGCGACCGAGGTCGTGCAGACCTTCGTTTATCGCACTGCCTACAGCTACCAGCAGATCGGCAAGGCAATGGCGACGATGATCCTGTTCTCGCTTCTGATCCTCGGCATTTCATTGGCCTTGCAAGCGCTGCAGCGCCGAGGTGAGGAAGCTTGATGTCAGCTGTGGCGATCACCGGAACGACAGGCTGGTTCAAGAAAAGGCTCTCATCCGCCTGGGCCTATATCTTTACGGCAACGATGGTGCTGTTCAGCCTGTTTCCGGTCTACTGGGTGCTCGCGACCTCGCTGAAGTCGAAGCGCGACGGGCTCGCCAATCCTCCGCTTTGGCTGTTTGATCCGGTGGCTGCGAACTACCTGAAGCTGTGGTCGCATGACACCTTCAAATACACCTTTCTCAATTCCGTCATCGTCACCGGCCTCGGCATCGCGCTTTCCCTCGCCATCGCGATCCCGACGGCCTACGCGATCGCGCGCCTCAAGATCAGAGGTCGCAACATCGTCGGCGGCTGGCTGATCCTCGCCTACATGCTGCCGGAATTCCTTTTCGTCCTGCCGATGTTCTCGCTCTACCAGTGGACCGGGCTCTACGACACCCATGTCGGCCTCGCGCTGATGTACCAGGTGCATGTGCTGCCCCTCTCGATCTGGCTGCTCTCGTCCTTCTTTCGCGAGATCGATCCGGCGATCGACGAGGCCGCCAGGATCGAAGGTTGCTCCAACTGGCAGATCCTGACCCGGATCTACATACCCTGCACGCTGCCCGGCCTGGTCGCGACCGCGATCCTGAACGCGATCTGGATCTGGAACGAGCTCGCGATCGCCCTCGGCCTCACCTTCTCGCGCGCGCAGACCGTGACCCTCGGCGTCACCAGCTTTCGCGGCTATGCCGCCCTCGACTGGGGTGCGATGACCGCCGCCTCGATCATCGCGATCATCCCCATGCTGATCTTCGCGATCGTCGCGCAAAAGCACATCGTCAAGGGCCTGACCCTCGGCGCCGTCAAAGGATAGGGATTTCGATGCCGTTCAAGGAAGAGGACATCCCCCAGTTCACCACGATCTTCGGCCGCAACTTGCTGGCCGAGGTGCCGGGCTTCGTGCTGCCGCCGATCCTAGTCGTGACCATGGAGGATCTCTGGCCGCTGTTCCGCGATCGGCTGCCTGATGACGCCCACGTTCATCTGGTGCGCTCGATGGAACGGAGCGTGCTCGAAGCCGAGCTTCCTATGTTCGAAAGCATCGCATCGATCGTCGGGCTCGGCGGCGGGCAGGCGATCGACGCGGCAAAGTACTTTGCTTGGCGCCTGAACAAGCCGCTCTTTCAATTCCCGACCTCGCTTTCGGTCGACGCTGTCTTCGGCCACCGCTCCGGCGTGCGCGAGGACAACCTGGTTCGCTATGTCGGCTTCGCGGTGCCGCAGTCTGTTTACATCGATCTCGATATTCTCGAAGCAGCGCCCAGCGCCCTCAATACCGGCGGTGTCGGCGACGTTTTCTGCTTCATCACAGGCGTGATGGACTGGCGCTATGCCGATCGCCAGGGAAAGTGCGAAGCATGCTGGCCCTATGATGACAGCCTCGCCCAAATCTCGCTCGCCAAGGCCAAGGCGGCGCTGGCGGCACTTGACGACATCCACGATCTTACGCCGGAAGGCATCGGGATCATGGTCGACGCGCTCCAATGGGGCGGCGCTTCCTACCATGGGGCCGGCTGGAACCCGCGTCACATCGAGGGCGTGGAGCATTACATCTTCTATGCACTCGAAGCCCTCACCGGTAAAAAATTCCTGCACGGCCAGGCGGTCTGCCTCGGCCTGATTCTCGGTGCGATGATGCACGGCCAGCGGGTCGATGAGCTCCTGGACGCCGTTACCTACCTCGGTGTCGACATCCGGCCGAGCGCGATGGGCATCACCTGGGACGACGTCTTCGGTGCCATGCAAGGGCTGAAGCACTTCGTCACCAGCGAAAACCTCGCTTACGGCATCGCCAATGACTTCACGGTGACCGACACTTTTCTTGAGGACGCACGCGATCGTATCGAAGGAGCGTTCGCAGCATGACGGCGACGAGTTCCGAGCATCATCAGAGCCCCGAAGACCGCCTTGCGGCGATGGGGCTCAGCCTGCCATCGGTGCCGGCGCCGGTCGGCCATTTCGATCTCGGCTCGATCGACGGCACCACGCTCTATCTCTCCGGGCAGGGACCGCTTTTGGAAAGCGGCGAGCTCGCGCGTGGCAAGGTCGGCTATGACGTAACCGCTGATCAAGCGAAGCATCACGCCATGCGCACCGGCCTGGTGCTGATCAGCGCGATGAAGACCATCCTCGGCTCCCTCGACCACGTCGCCCAGATCCACAAGATCTTCGGCATGGTCAACGGCACCCCGGATTTTGCGAACCATCCCCAGGTGATCGACGGCTGCTCCGAGCTTTTTTCGCAGGTTTTCGGTTCGCGTGGCCGTCACGCCCGCGCCGCTGTCGGCATGGGCTCGCTGCCCGCCAATATCACCGTCGAGATCGACGCCGTCGTCTCCATATCGCCCGATTGGAGATCGGGCACATGAGCGAGATCCGCTTCGTCGACGCCGCCAAGCGCTACGGCCGAGACCCCGAGGTCATCCGGGGCCTCGAACTGCATGTCGATGAGGGGCAGTTTATGGTGTTGGTCGGTCCGTCCGGCTGCGCCAAGTCGACAACATTGCGCATGATCGCCGGGCTCGAGACCATCACCTCAGGCGAGCTCCTGATCGGCGGCGTCAGGGCCAACGATCTCTCGCCGGCCGAGCGCAACATCTCGATGGTCTTTCAGTCCTACGCGCTCTTTCCCAACATGACCGTGCGCGAAAACCTGTCCTTCGGCCTCAAGATCCGAAAGACGGCGCCTGCCACCATCTTATCCGAAGTCGAGCGCGTCGCCTCGATGCTCGGCCTCGGCGAGCTCTTGGAACGAAAGCCCCGCCAGCTCTCCGGCGGTCAGGCGCAGCGCGTGGCGCTTGGCCGCGCGATGATCCGACAGCCGGCCGCATTTCTGTTTGACGAGCCGCTCTCGAATCTGGACGCTGAGCTCAGGGTGCAGATGCGCGGGGAGATTTCCGAGATGCAGCGCCAGCTCGGCACGACCACGGTCTACGTCACCCACGACCAGGTCGAGGCCATGACCATGGGGGACCGCATCGCCGTCATGAACAAGGGCCGCGTGATGCAGGTGGGAGCGCCGATCGAGCTCTATGAACTACCCGCGAACAGCTTTGTGGCCGGCTTCATCGGCAGTCCGCGCATGAATCTTCTTCCCCTCGGAGAGCTGCTTGCCGGCGCGGATGTCATCGACGGCCGCCTGCCATCAGGTGCCGGCAAGCAGTCCCTCCTGGGTATCCGGCCGGAGCATATCATGATCGGTGCGACAGGAGCGGAGACGGTTTCCATCGGCAAGGCCAGCGTGGATCGAATCGAGGATCTCGGACATGAGGCATTGATCCATCTGACAACGGCTCATGGGGCCGCTTTGACGGCACGGGCAGGCGGCGATATCCGCAACGAGATCGGCATCGGGGAGGACGTGACGCTTAGTCTTTGGGCGGACAAGCTACACGGGTTCGACGCGGAGACAGGGAAACGGCTGGCATGATCGACGATCCGTTCAACCGCTGGAACCGGGTACTCGACGTCAATCTGACCGGCGCACTCCGGATGACCCAAGCCGCTTTGCCGCTGCTGCGAAAGGCGCCTTCGGTGATCAACACCATCTCGACTCAGGCCTTTCAGGGCGTGCCCGAGTCGGCCGCTTACGCTAGGCCTCATGATGCTGACACGCTCGATGGCGGTCGATTTCGGCGTCGACGGCATCCGCGTCAACGCCGTCGTCCCCGCCTTTCGCGAGCATTACATCGAGGCCGGGCGCATTCCGCTCCGCCGGGCTGGCACGCCCGACGATTGCGCCGGTGCCTTCGTCTTCCTCGCCTCCGACCTCAGCCTCTACACCGCCGGCCAGGCGATTGCCGTCGACGGCGGCCTGACCGCAACTTACTGATTCCTATCTTCCAACACAGGGCACGACATGCAGCCAGACGATCCAAAACCCGGTCTCGCTTACGGCTTTCCCACCATCTTCGGCCGCGGCCTGCTCGACGAGTTCAAGCATTTCGTCAACCCGCCCTTTCTCGTGGTCACCATGGAGGATCTCTGGTCAATCTTCAGCCACCATTTCGAGGGCGCCGAGTGCAGCCCCTATTTTTGCGGCTCGATCGAGCAGGAGGACCTGAACCGCGAGGCCGCCAATCTCGGTGAGATCAGAGCGATCGTCGGGCTTGGTGGCGGGCAGGCACTGGACGTCGCCAAATATTTCGCCTGGCGTCTCAACCTGCCGTTCTTCCAGGCGCCGACCGCACTCTCGGTCAATGCGGTCTACGGCCAGCGCTCGGGCGTGCGCATCGATGGCAAGGTGGCCTATCGCGGCTTTGCCGTGCCGGAGGCGATCTATATCGACTACGACGTGCTCGCCGCCTGCCCGCCCGCGCTCAACTGGTCCGGCATCGGTGACGTACTCTGCTTCCACACCGGCGTGCTCGACTGGCGCTACGCCGAGCGCGAGGGCAAGATCGAGGCGAAATGGCGCTACGACGACGGCCTGGCGCAACAGTCATTGGTCAAGGTCCGAAGCATCGTCGACAACATCGACAACATCCGAGCGATGAACGATCGCGGCATCGAGGCCCTGGTCGACGGCTTGAAATGGGGAACGAGCTATCATGGTGCTGGCTGGTGTCCGCGCCACATCGAAGGCACCGACCATTTTCTCTTCTACACATTGGAGAAACTGACCGGCAAAAAGTTCCTTCATGGTCAGCCGGTTGGCCTAGGCGTGATCGTCGGATCGATGCTGCACGAAGATGGGACCGAGGAGATGCTCGACACCATCGCCGGCATCGGCCTTGACATTCGACCCGAGGCGATGGGGTTGAGCTGGGATCAGTTAGAGGAGGGCCTCCGATCGATGCAGGCCTATGTCAACGAGGCGGGGCTTTGGCACTCCATCGCCCATGACGCGACGATCACGGATGGGTTCATCTCGGACCTCCGCAAGAAGCTCGATAACGCCTATGCCAACAAATAGATCGGCTTCAACCGATCATGAAGCTGATTGCTGAGTTTGCCGCATTGGATCCGATTGCTTGTTTCGATCAGAGCATCGTGACATCTGAGACGTCCCTCCCCAGGCTATTGCACGTCTCGTTGACATGACCTCTTCAAGGAAATCCGCTGATCGAGGTCAACGACAGGAATGAAGTCGGTCGGAACTCCCAGGGTGAATCAGTTTTCTGCAAAATGCGCAGCGCAATAGGATTAAATGCCAATGTTCAGCCGAATCCCACCGCTTAAGGTCCGGACCGGGTCAATTTTTGGCGGCAAAGGGATGTGGCTACTGCCTGCTATTGTTCCGCTTCCTGCCGCTAGAATTTGTTTTGATCGCTGAGAGAAGCTGCCTCCAGAATCTCGATGACGCGACGTTCACTCTTGAATCGTGTCGGCAATCGCTCATCGGTGGGAAAGGCGTGTTGCCCCTCTTCACCGTCGCCTGGGCTCCCATCATCTATGAGTGTGCCTGCATGGTCAGCTATGGAAAAAATTCCCAGTCTGCGCTGCCTCGACGAGGCACGGCCAGGCGAGAGATGCGAGGGGGATGGCCAGGCTCAAGCGTTTCATGACACCTTGGCTCGACTTGCCTATCGGGCCGACAATGACGGCGGTCGAACGATGGAACAGCCCAAGAAAGCCGTCTTCGGTACATCCTTGCCGGATTTAGATATCTAATGAAGGCACATGATCTCTCTGGGCAACATACCTTGCAGCTATTGCCCATGTGTAGCCCAAAAGCCGTTTTCTGGGCAACAGATCTAAGGAAATTTATTCTAACTTATTGAAAAGATTGGTGCACGTAGAAGGACAAAGTTCGAACTCTTTGTTCGAAACCTTACAGGAATGGAATGAGCTGCTTAGGGCTGTGAACCTCGATCCAAACCAGCCATAACTCCCTGAACCTACGGGTGCGGTAATGGGGTCTGGCGAGAGCCGCACATAGCTCAGGAGCCAGACCCCATTACCGCTTGCAAGCTCAATGCTGGACGAGCTATGAGCCGGAGGGGATGCAACGGGGAACGCGCAGCGGGTTCCCCTTGCCAAGATGGTTTTGTCTGACAAAACACATCTTGCGCGCAACGGTAATAGTCAGCGCGTGACGTGTCTGACATCAAAGTGTTCTATCTGGCCTAGAACGACGATAAGCTGGAACTTCAAATCAGGGGCAACCCCTAGCGCTGATAGTTGTGCTTCCGTGTATCAAGCACAGAACACCTTTGAAAAACTTTTAGGAAAACTACATAGAATATTTTCTACCTAAAGTATTGTTTGTGTTATAATTGCCCTTCATCAAAACACCTAACCACAGGACTGCTAATGGCACGTGCGAGAGAGCATTTTGAAATTGACCATCCACAAACAATGACAGCCCGCAAGGAAATGTCTGGTAGAAATGGAGGAGAAAATAGATCTATACCTGTGCGATTACATTACGATATCGACGCGTGTGTTAAGTATTGTTCTCTATATATAGAAAGAGATTTGGCATCTCATATTGATCCATTGTTGATATCTCTAATGATGCAATTAGATACGCTCCTTATCCCACAGGGTTGCAATAATTTCCAATTGCCATCAAGCAAAAAAATGCCAAAGGATTTTTCAATACAAGTAAATAACTTTGAAACTTTAGGAATAATTGTTGATCCTCAAGATGGAGGCAAAATTGATGCGGCAAAGATGCCATTCTCAGGAACGATATTTATCTATTGCGATGATGATTTGATTGTTAGTGATAAAATACAGAATGAATTAAGAAAAAATAACATACACGTAAGATTGCGGGATAAGGCTTATATGAAAAAAATTGATATTAAACCTCGAGCATTCATCAGTCATGATTCTCGTGATAAAGAAAACATAGCACAAAAAATTGCGGCCAAACTAATGCAGATGCGCTGTCCGATTTGGTATGACGAGTATTCTTTAGTAGTTGGCGATAGCCTGCGTGATAGCATAGAGAGAGGCTTAAAGGAATCTAAATTCTGTATTGTTCTTCTGACACCTAATTTCCTGAGTAAAGGCGGGTGGACAAAACGTGAATTTGATTCCGCCTTTACACGAGAAATCATCGAGGACAGGAATGTAATATTGCCGGTCTGGTGTAACGTTGGACGAGATGACGTCTATGAGTACAGCCCCATTTTAGCTGACAGGGTCGGTTTGAATTGGTCCGAAGGTGAGGATGAGGTTTGTCGGAAACTGTACCTAAAGATAGAGAATGACGAAATAAAGGCATAGCGAGGTCATTTTACTTAATGGAATTCAATCTTAGCGAAAGTAACCAATATGGCATTTGATATAGATTTACAAACAACAAAAGCCGTTATCTACGCCCGCGTATCGAGTACGAAACAGGCCAAGCGTGGTGACGGACTGAATTCGCAGGAAACACGCTGCCGCGAATATGCCCGTTACAAGGGCTATGAGATCGTCGAAACCTTTTTCGATAATATGAGCGGGTCGCTGATCACACGCTCCGGCATGCAGGCCATGCTGAAATTTCTGCGCCAACGTAAAAAATTCGGGACGATTGTCATTATTGATGACATCAGCCGCTTGGCACGGGGCATCGAGGCGCATTTGCAGCTACGCACTGCCCTGTCGGAAGCAGGCGGCAAGCTTGAAAGCCCTTCCATAGAATTTGGCGAGGACTCCGACTCAATCCTTGTAGAAAACCTGCTAGCCAGCGTCTCCCAGCATCAACGCCAGAAAAACGGGGAGCAAACCCGCAACCGCATGCGCGCCCGCACCCTGAATGGCTATTACGTGTTTCAGGCTCCCTACGGCTATAAATATCAGCGCGTTGCCGGACATGGTAATTTGCTGGTGCGTGATGAACCGATCGCATCATATTTGCAGGAAGCGTTGGAAGGCTTCGCTTCGGGACGGTTTGAAACACAAGCGGAGGTCAAACGCTTTCTGGAAAGCTGTCCCGAATTTCCCAAAGACACCAAGACAGGCCTTATTCACGCGCAGCGCATTACCAACCTGCTGAAAAGGGTTGTCTATGCTGGCTATATCGAGGTGCCGGATTGGGATGTCGCGTTACGCAAAGGCCAGCATGAAGGGCTTATTTCTCTAGAGGTCTTCCAGAAAGTCCAAGACCGACTGGCTGCCGGAGCCTATGCCCCACCCCGCAAAGATATTAATGCCGATTTTCCGTTGCGCGGCTTCGTCCTGTGCAATGATTGCGACAAACCGCTGACGGCCTGCTGGTCAAAAAGCAAGACGGGGAAAAAGCATCCCTACTATCTCTGCCGCTCAAAAGGCTGCGCCAGCTACCGCAAATCCATCCGCCGCGATGTGTTGGAAGAAGAATTCGAAGAATTGCTGCACGGCCTGCCGCCAACGGAAAAGCTGTTCGACTCCGTAATAGCCGTGTTTCGGGACAACTGGACGCAACGGCAGGCACAAAGTGCTTCCACGCGGTCACAGCTAAAGCAGGAAGTCACCGAGATCGACGGACAGATCGAAAATCTGGTTGACCGCGTGATGGATGCTTCAAGCCCTTCCGTCATCGCGGCCTATGAAAAGCGCATTACGGCGCTGGAACAGCAAAACTGGTGACGATCGAAAAGATTGGACATAAGACGCGCGAAAACCGCACCTTCGAGGATATGTTCGAACTCGCCCTCGGTTTTCTGAAAAATCCTTGCAAGCTGTGGGATTCTGGGAAACTCAGCTTACAGCGAACCGTGCTCAAACTGGCATTTTCCGGCCAAATTTCCTACTGCCGAGGCGAAGGGCTTCGAACTCCCGAATTATCCTTGCCGTTCAAGGCATTAACGGCGTTTCAGATGGGTGATTTGAAAATGGCGCGCCCGGGAGGATTCGAACCCCCAACCTCCTGATCCGTAGGAAGGAAGTGAATAACAAGACGATCATCTCGCCAGCGCTCAAGAGAGATCATCTGTTATCATTTACTGAATGTTTTCAGATAATTAACTCCCTGCACCTCCTTACGCTTGTAATCACCACATTTCCTGTGCGATCGTCAGATGTCACTCTGCGTGTTGCCCATTTGTAGCCCAGAAGCGGTGAGGAGGGATATGTGAGACTAACGAGGACGGTTGTTGCTAAGCTCGAGGTGCCAGTGGGGCAGGCCGAGACAACATACTATGACGACGACCTGAAAGGCTTTGGGGTACGTGCTCGTCGTGGTGGTAAGAGATCCTGGGTTGCCGTCTATAGGATCGGCAGGAAGGTTCGGCGCGTCACTATCGGAGATGCGGCAATCGTCGGACCGGATGAGGCCCGAGCCAAGGCCAGAAAAGTGCTTGCGAAGGCCAACCTTGGCGAGGACACACAGGCCAAGCGGAAAGAAGAGAAGACCAAGGCGGTCATCACACTCGGCGCGGTGATCGAGCTTTATATTCAGCGCTATGTGGAGAAGAGGCAACGACCCAAGACCCAGTATGAGACGAAGCGCTATCTCCGCAAGAGTTGGCGGCAGCTACACGACGTGCCGCTACATCAGCTCGCCCGTCGAGACATCGCGATGCAACTCACCGAGGTCGTCGACAAACATGGGGCAATTTCAGCAAACCGGGCGCGCACCGCACTCCATGGATTCTTTGTATGGGCGATGCAGCAGGGCATTGCCGAGGTCAATCCAGTTGCAGGCACAGCAGCGCCGGCGGCAGAACAAAAGCGGGATCGCGTTCTTACCGAAGATGAGGTTAGGGCAATCTGGACGGCAACAAGCGGTTCAGGCGACTATGCGACAATTGTTCGACTCTTGCTCCTCACTGGCCAACGCCGAGAAGAGGTTGCTGGCATTTGCTGGACGGAACTGGACTTTGAGCGAGCTGTCTGGTCGCTTCCAGCTGACCGCACAAAAAATGGCCAGGCCCATGACGTGCCGCTGTCGGATCTGGTGCTTGAAATTTTGATGGGCCGTGAACCACGCGGCGAGCGGGAACTCATCTTCGGTGAAGGCAAAGGCTCATTCTCAGGCTGGTCACAAGCCAAGGCACGGCTCGATCGACGTTCGGACGTCAGCGGTTGGCGGCTTCATGACATCCGCCGAACTGTCGTGACGGGTATGGCGGAGTTGGGTGTCCAGCCGCACATCATTGAAGCCGCGGTCAATCATCTGTCCGGCCACAAAGCTGGCGTCGCCGGAATCTACAATCGCGCAACCTATGCTGTCGAGAAGCGTTGTGCCCTTTCGGTGTGGGCCGATCACATAAGAACCTTGGCTGATAGCGACTTGACGTAACCAAGCTCTCAGACTGCGGTTGCGCAACTTAGACAAGGTCGGTTGCGGGCAAGCATGCTTCAGACATCAAGATGTCAATAGTTGCTGCCTTTCGCAAATTCGGTTGCACGCAAGCAACCGAGACGAGGCACCGTGCCGGTGAGTGGGCGCCACTGGGTCCAGACCGATGATGGTGGAGAGTTCCCGGTCTGTAGCAACGCGAAGATGGGGAGACCGCCATCAGCGCCTGAAGTGCTCGGGCTTTGCACAGGGATGCTTTGGTTTTTCGTAGCGAAGACGCTTTTGGCTTTGTGAAATCGGATCGTGCCGACTGTTTGATTTTCAGAACAGCTGATTTACGATCGTCGATGACGACGAACCTTCAGCGGCCCCTTTCTAAGAGCACCCGTGATGAGATCGCCTATCGTTGTTCCTTTTCATTGACCTGCGATCGGTTGGACCAGTCACTCTTTGTTCTTGCGACATGCTACCAGCCCATAGTCCGGCATCGAGATCGATCACCATTCTTCAATCTCAGACTACAGCTTCACCTCTTCTCAAACCTGACCAATTCATCCTCCGCATTCTCACTTGCACTAAATAAAATCCATTCTCCTCATCTTGATATATTATACACTATTTTCTTGTTATTCTCTTTTCTCAGTCTGTCCATACTTTCATATTTCTATTCTTAATTCCCTCCTTTTTGTTTCCTCCCCTGACCACTTTTCATCTCACTCTCCACCCACCCCCTCCTGACCCCGTAACCTCCACGTTGAGGGTGCGGGGTCAGGAGGGGGTGGGTGGAGAACCTGTATGAACGTCAGATGGTTAGGGGAGGAAACCTACTGTACCGTAAACAGTAAGTTGAACAGTATCTTCGCAACCTCGGACGCGTGGTTCTTCTGCCTCATGCAATGCCCTGAAAAGCAAGATCCAATACGCCCAAGTCGGCAGTAGGACGCCAGTGGCATTCCATTTCAGCGGCCCGAATTCTCAGTGTCTAATTGAAGGATTAGGCGCTTGAGCGACGCGTTCATCTCTCAACAAATTCGAGGCAGTTGGTCGCCACTCAACATGTCGACGAGGCGATCACCGCCGAACAGTGACGTCATCACCAGCTTACCCTTTGGCTCCGTTCGTACGTCGCCGATGATGCGGGCATCCGCGCCGCCATCCTCTTTTTGTAGGGCTGCGAGCGCTGCCTCGCCTTCTTCGGCAGGCAGGACGGCGACGAACAACCCTTCATTGGCGAGGTATAAGGGATCGAGCCCGAGAATTTCGGACAGGCCGCGCACCTCGTCCTTCAGTGGCAAGCAAGCTTCTTCGATGAAGCAGCCGACGCCGGCGGCCTCGGCGAATTCGTTCAGGACCGTGGCGACACCGCCTCGGGTCGCATCTCGAATCGCGTGCGTATTCGGCGCTGCGTCCAGCAAGGCATCGACCAAGGGGAAAAGCGGACGGCAGTCCGTCTGGAGATCGGTTTCAAGGCGAAGATCCCCTCTCGCCGCCATGATCGCAGCACCGTGCTCACCCATGCTGTTGTTGACCAGGATCACGTCGCCTTCGCAAATCCTAGTCGCAGAAAGTTCGAGCCCTTCGGGGATCACGCCGATGCCTGATGTGTTGATGAAAATCTTGTCGGCAGCGCCGCGCTGCACGACTTTGGTGTCGCCAGTGACGATCTTGACGCTGGCGTCATCCGCTGCCTGACGCATGCTCTCTGTGATTCTTTCGAGATCAGCGAGCGGAAAGCCCTCTTCGAGAATAACCGCGCAGCTCAACGCAACCGGCCGGGCACCACCGATGGCGAGGTCGTTGACCGTGCCGGTTACGGCAAGCTTTCCGAGATCGCCGCCCGGAAAGAAAATCGGATCGACGACGAAGCTATCGGTCGTGAAGGCAAGCCTGTTGCCTGCTTGGCGTATCGGATCGATATTGAGGCGCGCCTGATCTTCCGCCTGGGCGATCTCGCCGGTGGAGAAGGTATTGAGAAAAACCTCGTCGATCAGGGTGCGCATCGCGCGTCCACCAGCGCCGTGCGCCATCGTCACCCTTGCCGCATCATCATCCATTCAAGCGTCCAACACGGCAGGCTTCGCGTAGCGATAGTGAGCAGCGCAAGCGCCTTCGGACGACACCATCAATGCGCCGAGCGGCGCATCCGGCGTGCAGTCCTTGCCGAAGGCCGGGCATTGCCAGGGCTTGATCTGCCCCTTGACGACCTCGCCGCAGCGACAGATGTCAGGATCGGCGATATCGGCTGGTGCCAGGTCGAACTTCTTCTCCGCATCGAAACGGGCATAGGCCTGGCGGATCTGCGCGCCGGATTGCGGGATCATGCCGAGGCCCCGCCATTCCATCTTTTCGCGTGGCTCGAATACCTGATCCATGGCGGCCAGCGCTGCCGGGTTGCCTTCATCAGGCACGACCCGTGCATATTGGTTCTCGACTGTGGCCCGTTTCTCGACGAGTTGCTTGAGCACCATCCAGAGCGACTGCAGGATGTCGAGAGGCTCGAAGCCCGCGACCACGATCGGCTTTTTGTGCTGCTCGGCGATGAAGCTGTAGCCTTCTGTGCCGATGACCATGCTGACATGGCCGGGTCCGATGAAACCGTCGATCGCGGTGTCGGGATCGTCGAGCAATGCCTTCAGCGTCGGGATGATCGTGATGTGCTGGCAGATCATCGAGAAATTTTCGATGTTGTCGCGCTCGGCTTCGAGGATCGTCAGCGCCGTCGATGGCATGGTGGTCTCGAAGCCGAGGCCGAAGAAAACGATCTCGCGATCCGGGTGTCTGCGCGCGAGATCGAGCGCATCGAGTGGCGAATACACCATGCGGATATCGGCGCCGTCGGCCTTCGCCTGCATCAGGCTTTTCTTGGAGCCGGGCACGCGCATGGCATCGCCGAAGGTGGTGAAGATGACGTCCTCGCGCTCTGCGATCGCAATGCAATCGTCGACCCGCCCCATCGGCAGCACGCAGACGGGACAACCTGGACCGTGGACGAATTCGATCGCATCCGGTACTAGCTCGTGCAGGCCGTAGCGGAAGACGGAGTGGGTGTGACCGCCGCAGACTTCCATGATGTGCAGTGGGCGGTTCTCGGGAAGATCGATGTCGCCGAGCGACCGCTCGATCGCGGCGAGCAGCGTCTTGGCCTTGGCAGGATCACGGAATTCGGTGGCGAACTTCATGATGCGTTTCCAGAGAGTGCGCTCTGACGCATGGCTTCGAGTTCGTCCTGCACCTCGCCGAGTTGTTCCAGCACCTCCAACGTCTTTTGCGCTTCGGCCTCATCGATGATGCTCATGGCGAAGCCGACATGCAGCAGCACCCACGAGCCGATCAGATCTTCCAGGGGCTTACCCTCTTCGGCAACACAGATCATGTTCGTCTCGCGGGCAACGCCGGAGACATCGACGATCGCGAGGCTGCGTTCCGCGTCGACAATCTTCGTGACCTTGCCGGGTATGCCCAGGCACATCAGCGTCGTCCCTTATCCATCAGATCGATCGAGCAAGCGCCACTGCCGCCTGGCCGATCGCCAGTCCGCCGTCATTGGTCGGCACCGATCCAGCTTCGATCACGTCAAAGCCGAAGCCAGTGAGTGTTTCACGCATCATGTTTGCCAGCAATGCATTTTGGCAGGCACCGCCTGTGAGGGCGACAATCGCGCATGTGCTCGTCAAACGTTTGGAGACGATCTTCGCGAGGGCGCCGGCCAGGCCCAGGTGAAACCGCGCAGCAATCTCACCGGGGTGCGCAGCCCCCTCCAGACCCCCGGCGATCGCCTGCCAGAGCGGCGTCGGGTCGATGCGTGCGAGGCCGTCGTCATCTTTATAGGTAGCGAACGCGTAGCCCCGGGGGCGAGCGTTCGTCGAAAGCCATGTCGTCGCCAGCGCCTGTAAGCGCATCGCGGCTTCGCCTTCGTAATCCTGATGCTCGGGAACGATGTCGAGCGCTGCTGCGACGGCATCGAACAGCCGCCCCGCCGATGTGCAGTCAGGTGCGTTCAGGCCTGCGCGCCAGGCGTCGGTCAGGATGTCGATGGGCCGGTCACGCAGTCGTTTTCGGAAGGGGGCGGGCCATTCGCCTGATGTGCCGAAGGCGACGAGAAGCTGGGCGATCAGGTTGCGCCAGGGTTCGCGTGCGGCGCGATCGCCACCGAGAAGTGGGGCCGGTTTGAGGGCGCCGATGCGCGCGCATGAGCGATAGTCCGCGCGCAGGATCTCGCCGCCCCAGAGCACACCATCCTGGCCCATGCCGAGGCCGTCGAGAACGATCGCGGTGATCGGTGGGTGATCGAGCGGAAGCCTGTGCTCGACCATGCAGGCGGCGACATGGGCATGGTGATGCAGGACCTCCACGGAGGTGGCCTGCCAAGTCACTGCCAGTTCCTTCCCGAGCGCCCCTGAACGATAGGAGGGATGACCGTCGATCGCGATGATGTCGGGTTTGAGGCCGAACACATCGACGTCATCGTCGATCCGCAGCTGCAGATCATCGAAGGCCCCGACATGCTCGAGATCGCCGATGAAGGGCGACAATGTCAACGAACCGCGCGCCGCTGCAGCGATCGCGTTTTTGATGTCGCCGCCCATCGCCAGGACCTCCGGGTGATCGGCGGGGAAACCGGGAGGCAAGGGCACCGGCCTCGGCGCATAGCCACGCGCGCGCCGGAGGATCTGGACCTCGTCGCCGATGATCTGCACCAGGCTGTCGTCGACCCGGTTGGCGATCGGGCGATCGTGCATGAGAAAGGCGTCGGCAATATCGGCGAGGCGGCGACGCGCCGTCCCGTTACTTGTCAGTTGGGGATCATCGCTGACATTGCCGCTGGTCATCACCAGCGGTTCGTCGATTTGCTCGAACAGGAGGGCGTGCAACGGCGTGTAGGGCAGCATGATGCCGACTTGATCGAGGCCAGGGGCGACGACAGGCGGCAGCGGCGTGTTCGGCTTGAGTGGCGCCAAAACGATCGGCGCTTCGGCGCTCTCAAGTACTTTTGTCGCGACCGGCGACAGGTCCACAAACGCCGCTGCGGCCACGCAGTCGCGCACCATCAGGGCAAAGGGTTTTCTTAGCCGCCGCTTTCGCCGCCTAAGGCGTGTAACCGAGTCTTGATCAAAGGCACGGCAGGCGAGATGGAAGCCGCCCAGGCCTTTGATGGCGATGATGTCGCCCTGCTGCAATCGATCGAGCGCCACTCGGATCGCATCCTCACCTCGATGGCTGATAGTCGGATCACCGGCGACCTCAAACCAGAGCGTTGGGCCGCAATCCGGACAGGCCGTCGCCTCCGCATGAAATCGACGATCGGCGGGGTCCGTGTATTCGGCGTGACAGCGCGCGCACATCGAGAAATCGCGCATCGTCGTTCGCGCGCGATCATAGGGAATGCTCTCGATGATCGAATAACGCGGACCGCATTCCGTGCAGTTCAAGAACGGATAGCGATAACGGCGATCCGCAGGGTCGAACAGCTCGCGCCTGCATGCCGCGCACATCGCGGCATCGGCGGCGATCGCGGTCTCGGGCCTGCGCTCGATGCTCTCCAGAATGCGAAAACCCGTCGGCGCGTCGCCGCTGATGGTTCGTCGATCGATCTGCTCGATCCGCGCAAGAGATGGCCGTTCGTCCTCCAGTCGCTTTAGGAAGCGGTTTGTAACATCACGACATTCGAACAGACGAATCACAACGCCTTCGGACGTATTCCTGACGTCGCCGGCAAGACCGATCTCGTCTGCGAGGCGACTGACGAACGGCCGAAAGCCGACACCCTGGACGGTGCCGCGTATCAAAAGCTCGACGCCGGTCGCAGGCGGGTTCGGGCTGCCGGAAGCTTCGGTCATGCCGCTTCGATTTCGCGCAAGACCTGGACCGCGAGATCGACCGCTTCGGGGATCGCTTGTCGGACGCGTTCGTCCATCGCCTCCCCGAAAACTTCGGTATCGGCGGGCTGACAGCCGATGATGCGCACCAATGCCGGCAGCGCGCCGATTTCACGCGCGAGGGTCAGGGCCCGGACGGGAGCCGCGTAGTGGACATCGGCGAAAAAGTCGCGCTGCTCGCCGAGATCGAGCGCCCCGACATCCGGCAGTTCGGGCTCGAGAAGAAAGACGGCTCCCGGCTCCCGGCCTCGGTCAAAGGCGTCGAGTAGCAAAAAACCGTCATAGCCGCGCATCAGCTCCTGAACCAGATGGATGCCGCCGATCCCAGTTTCGATGACCGTCACGAAGGGAGGGAGGCGGGGATCTATCTTCAGCCGATCGGCGGCCTGAACACCGAAGCCGTCATCGCCTCTCAGAACATTGCCGACACCGGCGACCAGCACCCGCATCAGCCACCCCTCAAAACGCCGGCAGCTTAGGCTCGAACGGCACACCAAATCCCAACAGGAAACGTCCCGTTTCATCGTCGACTTTGAGAGGGAGACAGGTGAGGGTGCCGCCGCCTAGTCTTTGGCCGTTTCTGACGTCGTAGACGCAGCCGGGGCCGCCCGGGCAGATCCAGGAGAAGCCGTCGAGCCGGCCGCCGGCAATCGCGTCGCCGTGATGGATGCAGGCGGCCTCCAAGGCGTAGTGTTGACCGCCAGCGCCGAGGAGGATGACCGCACCCTCCTCCATCCGGCAGATCAGCGCTTCACCATCTCCCGGCGGGTGATCGATCGGTGCTGGTGACCAGTGCGGCGGATCGGCGGGCATGGCAGCGAGTGCTGGCGCCTCCTCTTCGGGTTGCTCGGCATCGCCCAGAAAATCCCAGACCTTCTGACAGGCGGGTGCCTCCTCGGGCAGCAGGTCGTACATGCCCATCAGCGTGTGAATGGCCGGATCGGTGATCACCTGATCGAGCACACCCTCCTTGAACAACCGGACCAGGCGATGGAGGGCCTCTCGATGAACGGCATCGACCGTCTGCAAGGTCGCGAAAACATCTCGCCTGACATCGTCATCCTTGATGTTGTCGAGTGCTGCGATCAACGCTGCGGACTGCGCGAGCAACGTCTGCCATTCCTCATTGGTCCGATAGCCGACCAGGCCTTGCGGGTGATCTTCCGGCGTGTCGATGGAATCCGAGACCGTCATCATCGGCTAGGATGCGCCGTGGCCGGCAAGCGGGCCATGGCCGTGATGCTCGTGATCGCACTCTTCGTCGCCATCGCAGCAGCCGGCTGTGCACTCGCCGTGACTGCCGAGTTGAAATTCGGTGAAGCTGTCGTGAAAGAGGCGTGCTGCTTTTTTCTTGCCCGCCGGCGTGAAATCATAGGCGCCGTTTTCGGCGGAGAAGTCCCCGTCATTCACCAGCAGCTCGAACACCTCCGCGACCAGGTCGGGATCGCTGGTCATGAAGGGCAGCACCGCCTGAGGGCTTAGCCGCTCGCCCAGTCCTTCGCCCTTATACCAGTAGCAGATCTCCAGCACCTCCTCACGCTCGACAAGGCGAGCGAGGGCGGCGTCAGGGCCTGTTGCCGTGGTGTCCTGTTCCTTCATGACGGCACCTTTTCCCGCGACGTGTCGCCGTCCGGCGCGACGATCAGCCGATTGTGCGTAAAGGTGGAGATCGGAGCAAGGTCCGTCGCGGACTTCGACTGGAGCGCAAAGTCAGCGCCATCGTTTTTCACTAAGGTGAGGGTATGATCGGCGATGCCATCGATCACGCCAGCCGGTGAAAATCCCAAATGCTGATGCAGTGCTGGATCATCGGCCCAACCCTCGCTGTCCGCGATCACCATACGGCCGAACGCATCGGCCTGCATGTCGACTTCGATCGAAAAACAGTCTTTCGGCCAGATGTCGAAATGATCGCCGATCACCAGCGTGTTCTCGATGTCGACGATGCCGGTGACCGCCTCGTAGACACGCTCCTGGATCACCTGTTCAGGAAGTGGGCCGCCGGCCCAGCGGTAGACTTGGACCTCGCCCGGATTGCGGGAGGTTGCGGCATTGCCAATGAGAATGAGTCGCTTCGGTGGTGTGACTTCCGGGTCCTGAAAACGTTGGACGATGTGGATCGGACCCCAGGTCATGTTTTCGATCGCAATGTCCGTGCGATCGGCAACCGATTGCTCCAGCTTCGACATCAGGCGCGGGCCGAGGGGATAGCAATCGAGCACCGGCGTGTAGCCGACGATCCCGATCAATGTCATCCCTTCATAGGTCATCGACGTCGTCCACGCGCCGGATCAGCTCACGCCGCAGGCGCAGGTCGTTACTTCGCGCGTCACGATCCGATCCGATCCTTCAACCATGACATGGGTCGTACACGGCATGCAGGGATCGAAGGAGCGAAGTGCCCGCAGAACGTCGATGCCCTGGAACTTCGATCGATCGGAAATATTCGTCTCGATGATCGGCGTATTCAGTACCGCCTGCTCATAGGGCCCGGGCTCCCCCCAAGGTGTCTTCGGGCAAGCATTGACCGTCGATGGCGTGACGATCTGGTAGTTGGCGAGCAGTCCGTCCTGGATCTCGCAGTGATGGCTGAGAAAACCGCGTCCCGCCCCCCAGAAGCCCGCACCGATCGCATGTCCCTTGTCGGGGATCTCGAAGGGGGTCGCCACCTTCGTCTCGCCGCGCTTTTGCAGATCGAAGGCGCGCGACAAGTTTTCGATCGTCACCATCAGATTGAAGGCGACGGCGTAGGCGCGAGCACGGTTGCGCTCGAACGCATTCCAATGCTGCGGCACGGTCCATTCGAGTTCCATCGCCGGCAGCCGCTCGCCCTTGGCGAGGTTGAGGCGGAGGCTCTTGCCGGTCGATTGGATATAGTCGCTTGCCGGCAGTTTCTGGGCGAGTGCCGAGAGATAAACGCGCGCATAGGCACCGGCCTCGAAGGTGCGTCGGTCCCAGGTCGGTGTGGTCGACCAGGAATAGCGTTCCTTCCAATTCTGCGAACCCGGCCTCGGGATGGTGGTCTTGTTCCAGGGATGGTTCGGGCTTAGCGGGCTGCCGAGCGGGTCGGTCTTGAAGGGATAATCATCCCAAGTTTCGTAGTAGGAATGCTCAACGAATTCTTCGAGGCCGACATTGATATCGGTAAGGCGCGTGGTCAAAAGCTTGCCGTCGACTACCACGCCCGGCGTCGACCAGCGGTGCTCGCCCCAGTGATCGCAGTTTTCATAAGTCGCATCGTAATAGTCTTCGTGATCCCATTGACCGAGATCGATCATGGTCGCCGGCAGCCGGCCGCAGTCGAGATAGCGCTCGTCGCACTCATAGAAAAAGTCGAAGATGTCATCCCAGATGCCGACGCATTTTTTGGCATAGTCGAAAAACTGCTGAATGCGCAGATAGAATTCGTTGAAGGTCGACGTGGTGATCGTGGTAGTCACGCCGCCGGGAATGATGGTTTCGGGATGCGGATATTTGCCGCCGAGGAGGACATAGGCTTCGCGTGCCACCCGCGTCATCTGCAGCGCTTCGAGATAGAGCTTGCCGGTCAGCGGATTGAGATCGGTCATGATCTCGCCGATCGTGCGGTAGCCATGGAGATCGGCGTATTTGGCGGGCGCGCCCTCGGCCTTGGCCCAGATCTCCGGGTTGGTCTGCTTGACCAAGGACTCGGAGTAGTCCGGGCCTGACAACACGAAGAGATGCAGCGGGTTGTCGTAGAGATATTCACAGCTCAGCAGGAGGTTCCGAACGACGATACCCATGGGCGGCGGCTTGATGCCAAGCGCCATTTCCAGCGAAAGCGCCGATGCGGTCGCATGCACGCCGCCGCACACGCCGCAAGCGCGGGAGGAGATAAAGGCGGCATCGCGCGGATCGCGGCCGCGCAGGATCACCTCGTACCCACGAAACAGCGTCGCCATCGAGTTGGTTTCGAGAACCTTCCCCGCTTCGAGATCGACGGTCGAATGAAAGGCGAGAGCGCCCGCGACGCGGGTTACCGGATCGAAATCGACATCGGTGATCTGGCCGTTCTTAACCGCGATCTCGCGCAATTTCTCCTGCCGCTCCTCGATGGTCTGGGTTTGATACTCATACGGGTTCTTGACCCCGGGCTTCAGATGCGCGCGACCCTGCTCATCGAACTCGATTGGCAAATTCTCAAAACACATTGTGGAGTGTCCACTTCATTGACTTTGGACCGGCATCGCCTGGTTTGATGGTATGCGCCCAAGTTTTCGCAGGTGGCCGCGCCATCAGCCCGGGCCCTTTTGCGCGACACTGACGATCGCGGCGAGATTGTCATTGGCTTTCAGGAGATCGGGGGCAAGGTCCGAAAGCCCGCCATTGATGGTGTCGACCTTGGCGTTCAGGTTGCTGGTGTTTTCTCGTACTTTTGCAAGGCTGCCGGCAAGCGCTTCCAAGTGATCGGCGCCGCGCTTC
Source organism: Geminicoccaceae bacterium (assembly GCA_965204405.1). Taxonomy (GTDB): domain Bacteria; phylum Pseudomonadota; class Alphaproteobacteria; order Geminicoccales; family Geminicoccaceae; genus JANQPX01. Next base: position 85,909 of record CBDBEN010000001.1, on the reverse strand, counting down.
AAGGCGACGTAAATGCCGATCAGATGGTAGGCGACCAAGGCGACGATCACCAGTACGACGATCAGCGTCACCACGGTCAGGAAGGTGATCACGGCTTGGCCTCCTTGGTGGCACGCAAGGCCAAGAGCTCCGCGACGACGCCCGTCTTCGCCTCGATTCCCTCGGTCACAGGTTTCATCGCCACAGTGGTTTCGATCGTCTGGTCGAGGGCCGGCACGGCAGCGGTGTGATCGGCGATGCGCAGGCCCGCCTCCTTCATGTCGCGGAAATAGGTCTCGATGTTGCGCGCCGCCTGCAAGGCGCGCCGAAGCAGTGACACCGCAAGAGGCAAGATCACGAGAAGGACGATCAGGAGCGTTATGATCCAGATGGCGAGCACATCACCTCTCCTGCGCCTCGAGCGCTTTGTGCAGGTCGCCGAGCGTGGCATCGACGGCGGCGAGGCCGACAGCGACGTCGTTGAGCCCTGCATTGATTTCCGGGGCTGCTGCCGGCAGGTGGGAAGTCTCGCGTTCGATTGCCCGAAGGCCGAGGCGGAGCTTGGCGAGATAGGAGTCTCCCCGTCCGCCGATCGAATCGAGTGCCGCCACGATCTTGGTGAGCGCAAAAGCGACCATGCCGAGAAAAGCGAGCGCTGAGAGTGCCGTCAGTGCTGTCATGAAGACCATCACCGCTCCTCCCTCATGACTTGCCCTGCCAGATACAAGAAGGGCAGCCCGGGCAGCTCTCCGCATGCTCGCGGATCGCAGTCGCATGACCAGCGATCCGCCCAGCCCGGCCGAGAATGCCGCCGACGGTATCCTTCGTAGCGTGCAGACTGGCGATGTGGATCGTGTTGTTGGCCACACGCTGGCCGCGCACCCAGATCTCGGCGGCGACGTCGTCGATATCCATGGCAGTCTGGATGATCAAGCGGAGGAGGAAGGCCACAACCAGGGTCACGACGATCAAAAGCACGATGGCGATCCACCAGCTTGTGATCGGGTTGGTTCCATCGATCAAATGCATGTCCCGATCCCCTCAGGCAACGTCCGTGCCGCGATGGGTTTGCCCGACGGCACCGACGATTGCTGCACAATTGCCCTCGATGGCCTTCGCACCCTCGAGAAGCTGACCGGCGACGGCGTTGGTGTCGCGAAGCGCCCAGATCGAGCGTGTGTTCACATCGATATCACCGACGATCTCGGAGGCGGCCAAGGCCAGTCGTCGGATGCGACGTGCCTGATACAAGATGCCGATCAGAAGAACCGCCACGACCAGGACGACGACAAGTCCGAGAAAAAATCCGAGTGTCCAATGGGTCATCGAGCCATCCTATTCCGCCGCGATGCGTTCGGGTGGTTGTTTGGGCGCGTCCAGATAGCGCCTGGCCGAGGCCTGAAGCTGCTTTTGCCGATCCGAACCTGGCGAGAATGCCGTGCCCATGCGTTTGATGCGCTCATAAAAGAAGCTGACGGTCTGATCGACCGGCGAGGTCTTGCCGTCGACATTCGCCCAGCCGCTCGGAATCTTCTCTTCCTGCTTCCAGCGGGACGTCATGTTGCGGCTGCGTTGGGTGAAGCCGCGCAAGTAAGAAATGAAGCCACCGGTGCCGCGGCTCATGGTCGATGAGATCATGGTGCCAGGCGGCGCTTTGTAGAAGGGTGCAAACGCATCGGGAAAGCCTGGCATGGTGCAGCCGATGCAGATGCCGCCTGTGTTCATGCAGCCACCATTATGGCCGATGGCGCCGCGTGAGACCATGTTGCATTGGACAACCGGCCCCCAGCAACCGAGTTCCACCAGGCATTCCTTCTGCCCATATTCGTCGGCGAACTTGCCTTCCTCGTAATTGCCGGCGCGAACGCAGCCACGATGCACGGTCGACTGGAACATCCAGGCGGGCCGTCCGAGCTCGTCGAATTCCGGAAGCGGCCCGAAGCCCGAGAGGAACATCAAGACAGAGGCGATGGTCTCGGTGATGTTGTCGCCAAGTGGTGCGCAGCCGGGGACATTGATCGGCGGCAAGCCCAAGGCGCTTAGATAGTCTTTACCAAGATAGTCCATGACGGACATCGAATTGGTAACGTTGCCAGCCGCCGCCGGTATGCCGCCCCAGGTGGCGCAGGTGCCGACCGCGATGACAGCCGCCGCACCCGGCGCCAGATCGCGTAGCCAGTGGGCTGTCGGTATAGGCTTCATCGATCCGTCCGCCAGCTCCTCCGTACCCATCGCCGACCAGTAGCCGCCGAACTCCTCGGCGATCGTTTCGTCCGCGACCGACCCTTCAAAGAGCACGACATAAGGTGCGCCGAGCTTCCCGGCTTTCGCCAGGTGATGCGCCTTCATGAACTCGGCGCCAGCAGTCACTGAGAGGACGGGGTGATGCAGGATGATCTTGGGGATGCCGGGGATCGACGCGGTCAGCAATTGCTCGACGGTTGGATTTTGCGCGCCGACGGTCGCGATCGAGCAGCCGTCGCAGCTCATGCCGGCGAGCCAGAACGCATGCACCTCGGTAATTGGGCCATCATCAAGGGTGAAGCGCGGGATATAGCGCGCCGTTGAGCCATTGCCCTCGGTGCCATGCCCCGAACCTTGACCGTTGCCACCAGCCATAGAAGCCTCCCGGACCCAAGCGTCCAATCTGAAGCCTAGAGGATTGCCCCAAGGGCAAGGTCAAACACGAAATGAGGCTGAATGCCGATTTAAGCTTGTTGTTTGCAAGTGCAAGGCCGCATTAGCGCGGCGCAAATACAGTCGCTGCTTTTGTCGGCCGGGGCCGAAAGCAAGGCGTGATAGCGGGCTTCGAGGTCGTCATGGCGGCCCTGGAGCACGGCGATCTTGAGCGCGTAATCCTGGACTTCCCGATCTAGGAGGCCGAGCATTCTTTGGCGAAGTGTGCGGCCATCGGGTTCGTCCAGGAGTCGGCGGATAGCGTCGATCGAGAGATCGAGCGCGCGAAGACCGACCACAATGCCGGCTCGCCTTGCCGCTTCAGCGGAGAACACCCGATAACCGCTGTCGGTACGTTCGGCCTCGGGGATCAGGCCAATTTTTTCGTAGTGGCGAAGTGTCTTGGGTGTAACGCCAAGCGCGTTCGCAAGCTCGCCGATCTGGACGGCACCGTCATGCGATCTTTCTTGCTCAGGCGCGCGCATCATCCGTGGCATGACCTGATCCGGATTGGGCAGCGCCGGCGATGGCATCGATCTCCGAAGCGATGGATCTGATCGCCTCGACGGCCTTCGAGTCCGGTGCATGGTCAAAGGGCGCCTTCGCGTCACGTTCGGCATTCATCATCGCATCATCATAGGGAACGGCGCCGATCACGGTCATGCCATGTTGTGTACAGAACGCCTGGATTGCGCCCAGGTCCTCCTCTGAGCGCACCTTGTTGGCGACGACGCGCACAAAGGGAATGCCGAGTTCATCAGCAAGTTCCGCCGTACGCATGGCCGCTTCCAGCGATCGGTAGTAGGGCTCGGCAACGACCAGCATCATGTCCACGTGACGGGCGGTGCCGCGTTTCAGATGCTCGAGCCCAGCCTCCATGTCGGTGATCGTGTGCTCGCCGATATTGGTGAGCTCGGTGATCAAGCCTCGAACCGCGCGATGCGACGCGCACATACAGCCGGACCCTGCCGATCCGTGGGCGGGTTTGCCCATGACGATCAGGTCGACATCGTCAGCCGCCTTGACGGCATAATGCTTCATGATCTCGTTATTGGAGAGCTGCGGCACCATCTGCGTCACACCATCGACCACATCGCCGCGTTTCATGACCGACGCCGGGATATAGGTGATGCCATCCGCGGCCTCGCGGCTCATGCCCAGGGTCAGGGCCAGGTTGGGGTTGGGATCGCCGTCGATCGCCAGAACCCGCTTTTGTCGATTGGCGAAGATCCGGGCCAGCGTGCCGGCAATCGTCGTCTTGCCGGAACCACCCTTGCCGACGGTCGCGATCTTCATTGTCCGCTTTCCCTTTGGTTGTTGATCCTCCTCCCATCCGGCAAGATATCGGCGTCGGAGGAACAGATTTGAACTGGCGGACGAAAATACACAGAAGCGCGCTCGCAAGTATAGAGGCGATCATCAGATGACAGGCCGCAACGAGGACATCGGCGCTGTCGGAAAACGTTCCAGCGCTTTGGTCTGGGCGGGACTGCTGATCAGTGCCGTCATCTTCGTCGTCCTGTTCAGAAACATCGAGTGGCGGCGCTTTTTCGACGCCGTCAAGAACGCGGATCTCCTCCTGCTTTCGCTGGTCCCCTTGTCCATTGCAGCAGAGCAACTCCTGCGCGCGGTCAAATGGCGCGAGCTGCTGAGACCCTTCGCCCCGCTTTCGATCATCAGGCTCTATGGCGCGATCATGGCCGGCTATTTTTCGAACTATCTCGTGCCGGTGAAGGTGAGTTTCCTGGTGCGCGCCTGGATCGCCGCACGCGCAGGCCGGGTCTCGACATCGACCGTGCTCGGCACGGTGATGCTCGGTCGGGTCATCGACGGCATCGTCTTCGTGCCGCTGGTGCTTCTCGCGGCGACCACGATCACGCTTGATCAGCATGGCGGTAGCGTGACCTCGCGCTTGCTCTGGGGCGCATTCGGCAGCCTGGTTCTGCTGCTCGCTCTTTGCTTGCTCCTTCTCCGCTGGGCGAATGCTGCCAAAGCCGGTTCCGCTGTCCCGAAGCCTCTCCTATCAATTCTGCCTGATCGATGGTCGGCGCCGGTTGAGCGCTTCATCGCTCTGTTCGCCGAAGGAGCGGGGCTGCCGGGCAGCCTTTCGAGCCTTGCCCTGATCTTCGGCGCAGCGCTTTTGATGAAAATCATGGCCGCAGCACATCTGGCGCTCGCCGGATACGCCTTCGCTGTCGACCTTTCACCGCTCGACTATCTGTTCGTGATGGTCTGTCTCGGGTTCGCCGTGGTGATCGCTTCGACGCTCAAGATCATCGGTGGCTTCATTGCGGGCGCAGTGATCCTGCTGCAGCAATTCGGTGTGAATATCGAGGCCGCTGCAGCCATGGCGCTCTCGGTATCGATCGCGTCCCGCCTGACCGTGATCGTGAGCGGCATGTCAGCACTTTGGTATGAGCGTCTCGACCTTTCACTCTTGAAACTCTGGGCGCGCCGCGGTGTCGACAGGGCTGACGACGTTCGGATCTCGCCACGGCCCTGATGGCGACCCATCTGACTTAAAGGGACCGCGGGCAGTGTCCGCCCTTTGCGAGCTGGTCGTCATGAGACGTCTTCGCCGGATGGTCAAAAGCCTGTTGATCAACGCGCTCAAACGCTGCTGGCCGCTCGCCCGGCTATGGTATCGCCGGGCTGGCATCGAGCTCAAAGGACATCCCGACGACGACGTCTGGTACTTCGCTTATGGCGCCAACATGCATGACAGCGCCTTTCGCGGACGTCGCCGCATGAGGCCCGGGCAAGTGCGCGCCGGCAGGATCAAAGGCTACAGGCTACGCTTCAATCTCGACGGCCGTCCCAAGGGGAAGGCAGCGCCCGCCAATATCACGGCCGACCCCGGCGCCGATGTCTGGGGCGTTCTCTATCTGCTCAAACGTCGGGATCTCATCCGCCTGGATGCAAGCGAAGGCGTGCCCGGACGCCGCTATCGCCATCTCTGGATCAGCGCCGAGGACCAAGAGGGCGGAAGGCTCGAAGCCGTCACCTATATCGCCGACGGCAATGAAAAAGACGGCAAGCCATCGCTTCGCTACATCACTCTTCTGAGAGAAGGCGCAAAGCAGCATGGCCTGCCGGACGCCTGGCTCACCGTCCTTGACAATGTCGAGCCGGCGACGTCCCCACGATCCGATTAACCAGGCTGTTCGCGCGGATCAGCTCAAACTTGACATCAGTTCTCAGGGATCGACTACTGACAGTAACTAAACAGCAAAAGAATTGGGGAGGATTGGAGAATGCGGCTCGTACATCATCTGTCCTGGCTGGTCATCGCTTGCTTAGGATCGGCGCTGACGGTCGATGCGAAGGCGCAATCCGACTCTGTAGTGGTGGCGGTCTCAGCGGACCCCGGACATTTCAATCCGGGTATCACCACGGGCTACAACGTCCATGTCGTCGCCGACTCGATGTTCAACGGCCTGGTGGCACTGGACAGCAAGCTGACCCCAACGCCTGATCTGGCCGAGAGCTGGACGGTGAGCGACGACAACAAGGTCTACACCTTCGAGCTTGTGGACAATGCCACATGGCATGACGGCGCGCCGTTCACGTCCGCTGATGTCAAATTTACCTTCGAAAATATTCTGTTCAACTATCACTCGCGCACCAAGGCCGGCCTCGGTAGCGTGGTCGAGGCGATCGAAACGCCTGATGACCATACCGTCGTGTTTCGCATGACCGAACCCTACGGCCCCCTGCTGCAACGTCTTGATGTCACTGAAGCGCCGATCCTGCCGAAGCATGTTTTCGAAGCCGGCGGCGATCCCAATCAGCATCCGGCGAACCTCCAGCCCATCGGCACCGGCCCCTATCGCTTCGTCGACTACAGCCAAGACGACACGATCACCCTCGAACGCAATGCCGGCTACTTCAAACCCGGCCTGCCGAAGATCGAACGGCTGATCTTCAGGGTCATCCCGGATTCGACCACGCAACTTCTCGCTCTGGAGCAGGGCGAGGTCGACTATGTGAACCGCATCCCGCTCGCTGACGTTGAGCGGCTTCGAGACCAAGGTGACATCACCCTGGTCGACAGCTCGACCGGCCCGGGCGGCGGCAACTGCATCATCACCATGTCCTTCAATCTCGAGCGAGAGATGATGCAGTCTTTGGAGGTACGCCAGGCCATCGCTCATGCGATCGATCGGGACAGGATCGTGAGCCAGGTTCAATTCGATCTGGGCCGCGTCGCGCATGCGCCGATCTCGAGCGCGATCGGCTGGGCGCATGGCGAAGGCAGCCTTTCGGCCTATAGCCATGATCCGGCGAAAGCCGAGGCGCTTTTGGACGCAGCCGGTCAGATATCGGAAGACGGCGCGCGCTTTGCGATCGACATCGTGCATTTTCCGCGTTTCAGCAAATATGCCGAGGTGATGAAGCAGGATCTGGCCAAGGTCGGCATCGAGCTGACATCGCGCCCGCTCGATCGCGCCGCCGCGGTTGACGCCATCTTCAAGCAGCGGGATTTCGACACCAACCTCATCTCCTACTGCAACGGCCTCGATCCGGATATCGGCGTCAAACGGATGTACGTCTCGAACAATATCGGCCCGATCCCGTTCTCCAACGCCTCCGCCTATCGAGATGATCGGGTCGACGAGCTGTTCGATGCCGCCGGTAAGACGTCGGACCGCGATGCGCGCCAAAACCTCTACCAAGAAGTGCAGCAAATCCTCGCCGAGGACCTGCCCTATTGGTGGCTGGTAGAGAACACCTTCGTCACCGGCTATCGCGACACGCTTGACGGTTTCAGACCCTGGACCGGACAATTCGCGGAAGTCGCGGGCTACAAGTAGGGGCGCTCTTCGATGGGCCGCTATCTGGTCCGCCGGCTACTGATGATCGTGCCGATGCTTTTCCTGATCGGCACGATCGTTTTCTTCCTCATTCATCTCACGCCAGGCGGGCCGATCACAGCGCTTGCAGGCGAGTTCGTGACCGCCGAGTATCAGGCATCGATCGAGCGCCTCTACGGTCTGGACCGCCCGCTCTTCGAGCAATATCTCCGCTTTTTCAGCCTTCTCCTTCAAGGTGAGCTTGGACAGTCCTACGGCTACAAGGCGCCGGTTCTCACAGTAATAATGGACCGACTTCCCGCCACGCTCCTCCTGATGCTTCCCGCGATCGTTCTTTCGGCGGCTGCCGGTATCTGGGGCGGCGCCGTGGTCGCAAGGAACCGCGGGCGCGCGGTCGAGTTCGGCATTATCGGCTGCATTCTCCTGTGCTTTGCGGTGCCGGTCTTCTGGCTTGGCCAACTCCTGCTTCTCGGCTTCGCGGTCAAGGCGGGCTGGTTTCCGATCCAGGGGATGGTCGATACGCGCGCTGCCCATGACGGCGTTCGCCTTTGGCTCGACATCGCGCATCATCTGGCATTGCCCTGTCTGACGCTCGCGCTCCACCAACTCGCCTTCACCGTGCTGATCACCGCGTCTTCGCTTCGCGATGAGATGGCCAAGCCCTATTTCCAGACGGCACTCGCCAAGGGGTTGGACGTGCCGACCGCGCAATATCGCCATGCCCTGCCGAACGGCATGCTGCCGGTGGTGACGCTCATCGGCAATCGCGTCAGCTGGATGATCGCCGGCGCCATTCTGGTCGAGAATGTCTTCGCATGGCCTGGCCTCGGGCGCCTGGTGGTCGGCGCGTCCCTCGATCGCGACTACCCTCTCATCCTCGGGATCGTGCTGGTGATCGGCGCGCTGACGCTTATCTCCAATCTGATCACCGACCTTTTCTACGGCTTGATCGATCCGCGCGTGCGCCAGGGCGAGACACTTCGTGCAGGGTGAGGTCGTATCGAAGAGAGAGCTGCATCCAGAGCGTTACGCCGTCTGCATTCAACAGCCGGCGTTCGGCACGCCGTCGCGAAAGCGGTTTATGGCCGGCTTAGGCCTTTTGATCCCTATCGCCACTGCCGCACTCTTCGCTACCGAGATCGCACCCTTCGATCCATGGCTGAGCGTCGCAAAACCGTTCCAGGCGCCGAGCCTTGTCCACCCCTTCGGTACGGACGATCTCGGCCGGGACCTGTTCTCTGCCGTTATCGCCGGTGCTCGCACCTCGCTTGCCGTCGGCCTTGCGGTCGCCATGCTGACCGCATCGATTGGCGTCGTGATCGGCCTGATCGCAGGCTTTGTCGGTGGCTGGGTCGACGACGTCTTGATGCGGTTTTCCGAGATCGTTCAGATCCTCCCCCGCTTTTTCATCGCGATCCTGGTCGCCGCCATGATCGGGGCGTCCATCGGCCATCTGATCTGGGTACTGGGCCTGATGTCCTGGCCGGGCCTCGCCCGCATCGTGCGCGCTGAGACCTTGTCGCTACGCAGCCGTCCCTTCGTCCAAGCGGCGATCGCCCTTGGCGGCAGTCAGAGTTGGATCGTCTGGCGTCATGTCCTGCCACATGCCAGCCGCTCGATCGTCGCCGTTCTCTCGCTCGTTGCCTGCGCCGCCATTCTCACCGAAGCAGGGCTTGCCTATCTCGGCCTTTCTGATCCCAATGTGATCAGCTGGGGACGATTGATCAGCAATGCCCAGAGTTTTCTCTATCGCGCCTGGTGGCTCTCCGTGTTTCCAGGTCTCGCGATCGTCATCACCATCGTCGCGATCACGCTGATCGTGGATGGGCTGAGACGGGATTGATGTATGGTTGTTCGAGCATCGAGCGGAGGCCGATCTGCCGCTTGTCGGTTCACGGGCCATTGGGCAAGCTTCGACCCATCGCTTACAAACACGGGGACCCTCGATGGAGACACTCAGCGTACTGGACCAGTCGGATATCATCGAGCTGACCTTCGATGATCTCAAGAAATTTCATGGCACGAAGAGCATCTGCGGTCTGACGGTGTCGTTCAAAGTCATGCAGGCCGCCTTTGACGCCCTAGCATCGGGCGCACCGATCAAGCGTTCCGAACTATCAGTGGCGACGGCCTTTCCCGGTCCCGGCGCACGCGACGGTTTCGAGATGGTGATGCGCGCTGTCACCCGGGAACAATACCGCATCGAGCGGGACGTTCAGCCGTCCGACAAAATTGCTGAGGCGGCAAAGGGCGCCTACTTCTTTCGCATCGCCGGGAACGGCCGCGCGGCGGCGTTGGGATTGAAGCCGGAAGTCGTGCCTCCCGAGTTCGTGCCCCTTCGCAGAGGGCAGTTGCTTGGAGAGCTTTCTGACGACGAGCAGGCTGCGTTTCGCCGTCTGCAGTTTGCCTTTTCGGACGACCTTCTTTCCATGTCCCATGGCGATGCCATCAACCTGCTCAGTGTCGATGACGATGTCAGCAGAGGCGATGTCCCTTGAGCGCACCCGTTCTTCTCGGACGCTTTCTTTCGCCCTATGTGCGTCGTGTCGCCGTGACCCTGAACCATTTCGGCATGGCCTTTGAACGAAATATCATCTCCGCGATCGGCGATGAGCAGGCGCGCGAACGCGCCAACCCGGTCGGCCGGGTTCCCGCCTTGATCCTGGCGTCCGGCGAAACCCTGATCGACAGTGCCGCCATCCTCGACTATCTGGATGAACTTGCCGGACATGAGCGCGCCCTCGTGCCAGCGAAGGGTGAACCCAGACGAAGGGCGCTTCGCCAGATAGCACTTGCGACCGGCGCCATCGATCGCGCCATGGCCGCCAATGCCGAGCGGCGGCGTCCCGGCCCGCAACATGATCCCGAGCGGCTCGAACGTCTCTTGCGCCAGGCCAGGCAGGCGTTCGGCGCGCTTGAGAACGAACTTGATGGCGGCACCTGGTTCGATGGGACTGAACTTGGCCAGGCCGATATCACCGCAGCCATCGGGTTCACCTTCGTCAATCATATCTTTCCGCAAACCCTCGAAGCAGCCACGCTTCCTTCGCTTGCAAGGCTCACCGAACGTTGCGAGATGTTGCCCGTCTTTAAGAGGGCGTCGATCGACTGATCAGCGGCGATGCGTCGATAGTAACGGCGGCTTCACCAAGCAAGACATCTTGACTCGATCGCTCTCTCCTTCTCTCTTTTGAACAACGGGAGACGGATAATATGAGCTTGATGCGTACTTTAATATCGTTCTTGGCCCTGGCGGCGAGCTGCGTGAGTGCTTTCGCCGAACCAATCACCATCGTCGATCAGCGGGATCGAACCGTAAAGCTTGAGGGAGAGGTCGAGCGCGTGGCGATCATTCCGATACCGGCCGCCTCCATGTTCATGGCGGTGGACGGCAGTGCTGATCGGCTGGCCGGCATGCATCAGCTCTCGAAGGCGGCGATCAAAGGTTACATTCTCGAGAGGTTCTTCCCGGAATCTCTGAAGATACCGTCGAATCTCACGGGTAAGGGGTTCAGCTTCGTCCCGAATGTCGAGGAGCTGTTGAAGCTTGACCCTGATCTCGTTTTTCAATGGGGACATCTGAACGACGACATCATCGACCCCCTGGTCAATGCCGGCCTGAACGTCGCCTTAATCAAGATCGGGCAGGAGGCGTTCACGCGCCGCTGGCTCGAGATCATGGGAACGGTGCTAGGCAAGGAAGAGAAGGCCGCAGAAATGATCGCCTGGCGTGATGACGTGCAGGCCGAGCTCAAAGCCGAGACGGACAAGATTGAGGCGGCCGATCGGCCACGCGTCCTTTATTTCATGAACTATCTCTCAGAGCTGCGCGTCGCCGGTGGCAAGTCCTACAACAATTTCTATATTGATCTCGCAGGTGGCCAGAACGTCGCCAATGAACTTGGGATGTTCGCTGTCGTCGGCGTCGAGCAGATCATCGCTTGGGACCCCGAAGTCATTCTGCTCAACGGGTTCGAGGCGAAGCTGTCGCCGGAAGCTGTCTACGGCAATCCCCTCTTGGCTGACCTAAGCGCCGTCAAAAACCGCCGCGTCTACAAGATGCCGCTCGGCGGCTATCGCTGGGATCCGCCCAATCAGGAATCGCCACTCACCTGGCTCTGGCTCAGCATGGTGCTGCATCCGGAGAGCTTCGACTGGGGTCTCGCCGAGCGCATCGACGAGAGCTACACGTCGATCTACGGCCAAGGTGTCACCGCAGACGATGTCGAAAACATCCTTCGTTTCGACATGAACGCATCAGCCGCGAACTACGAGATCTTTTCGCCGCGTTGAAGCCTGCGCGCGCCAACCACGCCGTCGATCTTGCTGACAAGGGTCCAGCGTTTACATCGCGGTTCAGAATAGGCCTCTGGCCTCTCCTGATCGCGATCCTGATGGCAAGTGCGCTGGTTTCTCTCGCCATCGGACGCTTTCCCGTGCCGATCTCGCATGTCGTCGGCATCCTTCTGGCCAATCTGATTCCGTCGGAACCCTATTGGACCGATGTGGAAGCGCGGGTGGTCGAGCTGATCCGCATGCCGCGGATCTTGCTGGCAGGGCTGGCCGGTGCTGGCCTCGCCGTGACGGGTGCCGCCCTTCAGGGCATTTTCCGAAACCCGCTTGTTGGGCCACAGATCATCGGCGTGTCATCAGGCGCGGCATTCGGCGGTGCGTTTGCCATACTGGTATCGGAAAGCCGCTTTCTCCTGATCGGATCGGCCTTCGCCTTCGGTATGGCGGCGATGGCCATCGTCTATCTCATCAGCCGCCAGCAGGGCAAGGCGTCGATTCTGATGCTGGTGCTCTCCGGCATCGTCACCAGCGCCTTCTTTTCGGCCCTGGTCTCGCTCACCAAGTTCGTCGCCGATCCCGACGACAAGCTGCCGGCCATCGTTTTCTGGCTCATGGGCAGTTTTGCCTCGGCGAGCTATGACAAGGTCTGGCTGATCGCTCTGCCGGTGGTGATCGGCAGCACGGTCGTCTATCTCCTGCGCTTTCAGATCAACGTTCTCTCGCTCGGTGATGAAGAGGCGGGCACGCTCATGCCGAACATCGAGCGCATCCGCTGGGTCGTACTCGCGGCGGTCGCGTTGATCAGTGCTGCCGTGGTGGCGGCGGCGGGGATCGTCGGCTGGGTCGGGCTGGTCATTCCCCACTTCGCACGGATGCTCACCGGCCCCGATCACCGCGTCCTTGTCCCAGCAGCAGCGATCATTGGCGCAATCTATCTCATCCATGTGGACAACCTGGCACGCACGGCGATCGCCGCCGAGATCCCCGTCGGTATCATCACCGCCCTGATCGGCGCTCCCGTCTTTGCCAATCTGCTGAGGCGCGCCGCCAGCAAGGGATGGAGCAGCGAGTGATCTCGGTCGATCAGGCAGGCTTTCGTTTCGATGAGCGCTGGATCTATCGCGGTGTCAGCTTCGAGGCGGATAGGGGTGACATGGTTGCCATCCTCGGCCCGAACGGACGGGGCAAAACCACGCTCCTGAAGGCCGTCGTCGGGCTTCTTACGCCTGAGGAGGGCCGGATCCAGACCCATGGCCGGATTGGCTACGTCCCGCAGCGCACCGAAGTCGCCTTCGCCTACAAGGTCATCGACATGGTGGTGATGGGCCGCGCCGCTCACATCAGCACCTTTCGCTCACCCGGCAGCAAGGACTACGAGATCGCCCGCACAGCACTCGATCAACTCGGTCTCGGCGACTTTGCGGAACGGCCGTTCGATCGCTTGAGCGGCGGTGAACGCCAACTGGTCCTGATCGCTAGGGCGCTTGCGTCCGACTGCGATCTCCTGGTCCTGGACGAACCGGCCTCATCTCTCGATTTTCGCAATCAGGACATCATCCTCTCGACACTTCGCCGGGTCGCCGCCGAGAATGGCCTGACCGTCCTCCTGACGACCCATTTTCCGCAGCATGCCATCCACCTCGCGAACAAAGTCCTGCTCATGCATGACGTCGACCAACATTTGTGGGGCAAGGCGGACGAGATGCTCACAGAAAGCCATCTAGAGGCACTATACGGTCTGCCCATCCGTAAGGTGCACGTCGATCATGGCGACCAGACGGCATCTTCCGTGATCCCAATATTCTCACAATCATGACATCGTGCATCAAATTGGGGGAACGCGAGCAATCATTGTGTTTTTTTAAGTGAGAGAGTTGCTTTTCAAGAAGGAAAAGTGGGAGGCGAGCCAAAGGATTTGTGAGGTCATTGTCTCATGACCATTGTTTCATTGAACCTTGAAATAGGCCGAACCAAACATGTTGTCGCGAGAACTTCCAATAGGGGTTTTAGAGGAAACGAACGACGTTCAGGCTGCCTCAATCTCAAGACCCGCTCTTATTGCCCATTATACCTTCTACTGTTTCCGACGCATTTCGTAGCGCTACTTCAACATTTTCGTGTGCGTCATCGAAGCGGGTCGATGGTATGGGCACCGATATCGCGTGGAAATCGCCACCCCAATCCGCGAAGGCAAACCCGATCGCCGATATTCCTGTCGTGTGCTGGTCGAGATCGTAGGCAAGTCCCAGCACGCGTGCTTCGTCGAGGTCTGCCATCATCGAAGCCATGTCACCGCTCCTACCGCTTCGGCTCCATTCTTTCTCGATCAACTGCCGGGCTTTTTTCTCAGGCAATCTCGCCAGACAGGCACGACCGTTGGCTGTGGTCGTCAGGGGAAATACCTCGCCGACAAAAGAGACGGTCCGCAGACGATGGAGGCCCGGTACTTGATCGAGAAAGATCATCTTGTCGCCCCGGAGAACGGAGAGATCAGTTGTTTCGCCCGTTTCCTTAGTGAGTTCTGTCAACACCGGACGGCATTGCTCGACGATGTTGTATTGGGCGGTTTCAGCCAACGCGTTGATCTCTGGGCCGAGCCGGAGCCCGGCTCCCTTCGCGGTGCTGATAACAAGCCGCTCGGCTGCGAGAGCACTGATAATTCGCTGCACCGTAGACCTTGGCAACGCCACGCGCTCGGCGATTTGGCCAAGGCTCATGCCAGTCGGATTGTCCCTGAGCGCGCGTAGGATCGCTGCAGCCCGGGTGATTACCTGTATGCCGCTTCGCTCGCTTTTTCCAACGTCAGCAGTCAATTACGTCACTCATCGTTTGTCCGCGGTGGCATCTGCCGGAAACACGTTACTCCAGAGATTAAGAACCCACAATACGATACAATATGCCTGTCAATCAAAATAGATTGACCGCAATGTGGTTTGTTTGTATCGCTTTATGAACACAAAAACTGTTCTGGTAGCCGAATAAACCAAGCGCCAGGCCGGCGCTCAGGGAGTTGAGGGTGATGGTTCAAATCCGTGGAATCGAGTTTCAGGCGAACACCGACAACGACATGGGGCTCGAGTTCTACAATCTCAGCCATCGCTACGGATTTCAGTGCCCGAACTGGCCCTACTTCGCCGATGTGCAGATCGATCGGAAGCACTACATGGCGAAGTCCGGCGTGCTCAGTCAGACCATCACCACGACCATGCATGTCACCACCCATATCGACGCGCCGGCGCATGTGGTTCAGGGCACGCCCTTCATCGACGAGGTGCCGCTGCCCCACTTCTTCGGATCCGGGCTGGTGGTCTCGGTACCCAAGAAAAAGTGGGAACAAATCACCGGCGACGATCTCGAAAAGGCCTGCGGGCATGCGATCAGAAAGAATGATGTGCTGATCATCAACACCGGCTGGCACAAGTGCTACGAGGACGGCGATTACTTCCCTTATTGTCCGGGGTTGGTGCCGTCGGCGGCCGACTGGATCGTCGGGAAAGGCGTCAAGGTGGTCGGCCACGACACCCAGGCGAACGACCATCCGCTGGCCACCGCCATCGGCCCGCAGCGAAACGGCCCGATCCTTCCGCATCTCGAAGCCGAATACAAAGAGTGGTCCGGCGGGCGCGGCTGGGAGGAGGATTTCCCGGAGTGGGAGCCGGTGCACAACAAGCTGTTCAAGAACGGCATCATGGGCATCGAGAATGTCGGTGGCGATCTGGATGCCGTCACCGGCAAGCGCTGCACCTTCGCCTTCTTCCCCTGGAACTGGGACCGCGGCGATGGTTGCATCATTCGCCTGGTGGCGATGATCGACAAAGGCCAGAAATACCGCATCGAGGCCGGCGAATCATTTTGATGCCGGCCGCCAGCCGCGTTCACTATCCGCATGTCTTCGGGGAGACGAGCCTTGCATCTCAAACGTTTCGAGGACGCCAAGCCCTATGACGCGCCCAATCATTTCGGTGTGGTCGGTCTGCGCCTCCAGGGGTTCGAGGATGGTGGCCCAGCCAACCAGTGGGTGGGGCTGAGCCAGTTCCTTCCAGGCGGCGGAGCAGGACCCGATTCGACGCCCTTCGAGAAGGTTTACGTCGTGCTCGACGGCGAGATGACCGTCATCGTCGACGGCGAGGAAACCGTTCTCCGAAAGTATGACAGCTGCACGATCCCGCCGGGCGAAGTTCGAAAAATCGAGAACCGGCGGAATGACGTTTGTATCATGCTGGTGGTCATCCCTTACCCGCCGGAGACCACGACATGACGCAGCCGGCCAATCCCCTTTCGATGTTCGAGGTCAAGGACAAGGTCGCTTTGATCACCGGTGCGTCCGGTGCATTCGGGATGGTCGCTGCCCGCGTTCTCGCCAGTGCCGGTTGCAAGCTGGTGCTCGCCGCCGGCAATCAAAAGGCGCTCGATGAGATCGCCGGCGAATGCGGCAACTTGGGCGCCGAGGTTACGGCGGTCAACACCCGCCCGGAGGACGAACAGAGCTGTAATGCCCTCGTCGAACGCGCGGTCGACGTCTATGGCAGGCTCGACATTCTCGTCGTGGCCTCCGGCATGAACAAGGTGGCCCTGATCAACGACATGGAGCCTGAAACCTTCACCTCGGTGATGGACGCCAATGTTACCCAGAGCTGGCTGCTCGCCCGCGCGGCGGCCGGCCAGATGAAGGCGCAAGGGGAAGGCGGCAAGATCGTGCTCGTCTCCTCCGCCCGAGGTCTTCTCGGGCATCCTGCTGGATACACCGCCTATTGCGCATCGAAGGCTGCGGTCGATGGGATGACCAAAGCGCTCGGCTGCGAGCTGGGCCCAACCGGCATCACCGTGAACGCGATCGCGCCGACGGTGTTTCGTTCGCCGCTGACCGCCTGGATGTTCGAAGATACCGAGAAAGCGAAGACGGTGCGCGCAGGCTTTCTCGCCCGTGTCCCGAAAGGCCGCCTCGGCGAGCCGGAGGATCTGGCAGGGCCGTTGCTGTTTCTCGCTTCGAAGGCGTCGGATTTCTATACCGGCCATATTCTCTATGCCGATGGCGGCTATACGGCGGGCTGACCGATGGGGCAGGGTCAACAGATCGCTGTGATCGGTGCCGGGCTCATGGGGCATGGGATTGCGCTTACGCATGCCCGCGCAGGACACGACGTTAGGATCACCGATCCGTCGGAGGAGATGCTATCGAGTGTGCCAGATCGGATAGCGGAAAGTCTGAAGGCGCTTGGCGCAGATGAAGGCGACATCGCCGAAACTCTGATGAGAGTGACCCTCTCGGGAGGGACGGCTGACGCGGTCGAGGGTGCAGCGTTCGTTTTCGAGGCCGCCCCAGAAAAGCTGCCGCTGAAACAGGCGATTCTTGCCGACATTGAGGCGCATGCTCCTGATGACGCCGTTCTTGCCTCGAACACGTCGGTCATTCCGATCACCAAGATCATGCAGGGGCTGAAACACCGTGAGCGCGCACTCGGCACCCATTGGTGGAACCCGCCCCACATGATCCCGCTGGTCGAGGTGATCAAGACCGAGTGGACCGATGATGATGTCGCGCGGTCGACGGTCGACCTGCTCAGGCAAGTTGGAAAAGAACCGGTAATTGTGGAAAAGGACGTGCCTGGCTTCATCGGCAACCGTCTGCAGCATGCGCTTTGGCGTGAAGCCATCAGCCTCGTCGAGAACGGTGTGTGCGATGCCGAAGCCGTCGATACGGTGATCAAGTCCAGTTTCGGGCGGCGTCTGGCGGTTCTCGGCCCTTTGGAGAATGCCGACCTCGTAGGGATCGATCTGACGCTCGACATTCACGAGAACGTGCTGTTCGATCTTGAAAGCCGCAAAGGGCCTTCGCCCTATCTAAAGCAACTCGTCGCCGACGAGCGGCTGGGCATGAAGTCCGGGCAGGGATTTCGGGCCTGGACCGATCAGGAGGCAAAAGCGGTGAGAGACCGGGTCGGCCGTTACCTGACACGGCTGGACGACATTCTTCAGGATTGAAAGAGCACATCGGCAGTGATGCCGACCAAGGGAGATCAATATGAAGACGACATTCAACAAACCATCGCGTCGCGGATTTATGGCGGGAAGTGCGGCCGCCCTGGCGGCGCCGGCCATCCTTCGAACCACCCGCGCCTATGCTGCCGATCCCACGCTTCGGGTCGGCCATGTCAGCCCGCGCACCGGGCCGCTCGCTGGATTTGCTGAGGCTGATGAGTATGTGCTGCAGGCGATCGGCGAGATGTTCTCCGCAGGTCTCGAAAATAACGGCAAGACCTGGACCGTCGAGATCATCTCGAAGGACAGTCAGTCTAACCCGAACCGCGCCGCCGAGGTCGCCGCTGATCTGATTCTGGGCGACGAAGTCGACATCATCGTCGCCGCCTCGACGCCGGACACGGTCAATCCGATTTCGGATCAGGCTGAGATCAACGAAGTCCCCTGCATCACCACCGACTGCCCGTGGCAGCCCTATTTCTTCGGGCGCAACGGTGTCCCTGGCGAGGGCTTCGAGAGCACCTATCATTTCTTCTGGGGGCTGGAGGACGTTATCGGCGCCTTCCTCGACATGTGGGACAAGAGCGGCGTCACCAAGAACGTCGGCGGTCTGTTCCCCAATGATGCCGACGGCAATGCCTGGGGCGATGCGGAGCTGGGCCTGCCCAAGCCACTTGCCGACGCCGGCTATGCCCTGACCGATCCCGGCCGCTACCAGCCGCTTTCCGACGATTTCTCGAACCAGATCGCTGCCTTCAAGTCGGCCGGCTGCGAGATCGTCACCGGCAATATGATCCCACCCGACTTCGCGACCTTCTGGTCGCAGTCGGCACAACAGGGCTTCTCGCCCAAGGTGGTTACGATTGGTAAGGCCTTGCTGTTCCCATCGGTGATTGAGTCCCTAGGTGAGCGCGGTGATGGGCTGAGTTCCGAGGTCTGGTGGTCGCCAGGTCATCCGTTCGCCTCTTCGTTGACGGGAGCATCGGCGAGCGACCTTGCAGATGGCTATGTCGCTGCATCCGGCCGTCCCTGGACCCAGCCGATCGGCTTCAAGCATGCGTTGTTCGAAGTCGTCGCTGATGTCATCAAGCGGGCCGAGGACCTGGAAGACCCGGCCGCCATCGTCGCCGCCATCGCCGGCACGGATCTGAACACCATCGTGGGTCCAGTGAACTGGGCGAACGGGCCGATCAACAACGTCACCAAGACGCCGCTCGTCGCCGGCCAGTGGCAGCGTGAAGGCGATGGCTTTGACCTCAAGATCGTCGCGAATTCGACGGCGCCCGAAATTCCGCTGACGGGCGATCTGAAGCTGCTCTGATGAGGAGGCGCGCCGCCATAGTTCTTGGCGGCGCGCAGATCCGGTCGGAAACGGGGCGGAGATGGCCGCAATCCTGAGATTGGACCAGTTGGCAAAGTCGTTCGGTGCCGTAAAGGTCGCCGATGATCTTTCCTATGAATTGGCCCAAGGCGAGGCGCTCGGCGTGATCGGTCCGAACGGTGCCGGCAAGACGTCGATGTTCAATCTCATCACCGGGACGCTTTCTCCAGATCAAGGGCAGGTTCATTTCGACGGACAGGATGTGACCGGGTTCAGCGCCGCACGCCGATGCCGTCTGGGCATGGCGCGCAGCTTTCAGATCCCGCAGCCTTTCTCCGGCATGACCGTCTTCGAAAATGCGATGATCGCGGCAACGCAGGCAGCCGGGCTGTCCGGCAGAGAAGCGGAGGATCATTGCCTCTCGGTGCTCGACCAGACGGGCCTTCTCGACAAAGCGAACACGCTTGCCGGTGGCCTTACCCTCCTCCAGCGTAAGCGCCTGGAGTTGACCCGAGCCCTTTGCGCCAAACCCAAGCTGCTCCTTCTGGACGAAATCGCCGGCGGCCTGACCGAGGCCGAATGCACCTCGCTGGTGCAGACCATCAAGGACATCCATGCCACCGGCGTGTCGATCGTCTGGATCGAGCATGTGGTGCATGCCCTCCTCGCCGTGGTCGACCGGCTGATCGTCATCGATTTCGGCAAGAAGATCGCCGAGGGTGAGCCAGAGGCGATCATGCAGAGCCCAGAAGTGCAGAAAATCTATCTCGGGATCGAAGCCGATGCCTGAGCCGATCCTGACCATCAAAGGTCTCGATGCCCATTACGGCGATTTTCAAGCACTCTACGATCTGAATATGAGCGTCGCCGAGGGCGAGGTTCTCGCCATCATCGGCGCGAATGGCGCCGGCAAGACCACGCTTTTGCGCTCGGTCTCCGGGCTCATACAAAGTGATGCCGATCAGATCCGTTTTCGGGGCGAGGCGGTTGGTGCGCTTCGGGCCGATCAGGTGGCCATGCGCGGCATCGCGCTCGTGCCCGAGGGCCGCCAGCTCTTTCCCTCGCTCTCGGTCGAGGAGAACCTCCTGATTGGCGGACAGGTCGGACGCAAGGGACCCTGGTCGCTTGAAGCCGTCTTCCAGCTCTTCCCAATCCTGGAAGAGCGGCGCGCGGTGCCCTCGACCTCGCTTTCCGGCGGCCAGCAGCAGATGGTGGCGATCGGCCGTGCACTGATGGCCAATCCCGATCTTCTCTTGTTCGACGAGATCAGCCTCGGCCTCGCCCCGGTCATCATCAAGACGATCTACGAGGCCCTTCCGGGCATCGTCGGTGGCGGCATGACAGCGGTCATCGTGGAACAGGACATTACGAAGGCGCTGTCCGTCTCGTCCCGCGTCTATTGCCTGCAAGAGGGCAGGGTCTCGCTGGAAGCCGCCTCCAACGCCGTATCGCGCGATAAAATTTCTCGCGCCTATTTCGGGGTGGCGTGATCATGGAATGGCTGAATGCTCTTCTGCAAGGCACGCTTCTCGGTGGCCTCTATGCGCTGTTCGCAGCCGGCCTTTCCCTGATCTTCGGCGTCATGCGCCTCGTTAACATCGCCCATGGCGACCTGATCGTGCTCGCTGCCTATCTCGGCCTCACCACATCGGTGGTGCTCGGCCTTCATCCTGCTCTCGCACTGATCATCGTCGTGCCCCTGATGGCGTTGATCGGCTACCTGCTCCAGCGCGGCGTTCTCAATCAGACCCTCGGCGACGACATCCTGCCGCCGCTCCTGGTGACCTTCGGCCTTTCGGTCATCATCCAGAACGCGCTGCTCGAGGGTTATTCCGCCGACCCTCAGAAGATGGATGCGGGCACACTTGAAACCGCGAGCGTGAGCCTGGGCGGCCTGTCCGTGGGCGTGCTGCCGCTCCTGACCTTCGTGACCGCCGTTCTGATCATCGCAGCGTTGCAGTGGACCTTCTATCGAACAGCGCTCGGCCGCGCCTTTCGCGCCGTCTCAGACAATCAGGACATTGCGCAGCTGATGGGCTTGAACCGGCGTCACATCTTCGGTCTGGCCATGGCGTTGTCGCTCGCCGTCGTCGCTGTCGCCGGTATCCTCTTGGGTATCCGCACCAGCTTCGATCCATCCATCGGCGGCGCGCGGCTGATCTTCGGTTTCGAGGCCGTGATCATAGGCGGCCTCGGCAATCTCTGGGGAACGCTCGCCGGCGGCATCATCCTCGGCGTTGCCCAGACCATCGGCGCCAAGATCGATCCCGGCTGGCAGCTCCTGGCTGGCCACATCGCTTTCCTTCTCATTCTCGCCGTCAAACCGAACGGCCTTTTCCCGAGGGTGTCGGGGTGAGTTTTCAGGATCTCTACGTCACACGAAGCTCGAGGGCTGCCCGTGTCGCCGCGGTCCTCGGCACCCTCGTTCTGCTCATCCTGATCGCAGCACCCTGGTGGGCCGGCCGCGCCGATATGCGCTTGATGGGCGAGCTCTTTCTTTACCTGTCGCTCGCCAGTCTCTGGAACCTGATGGCGGGCTATGCCGGGCTGGTATCAGTGGGACAGCAGGCCTATGTCGGCTTCGGCGGCTATATGCTGTTTGCGCTGACGATTCTTGGCGGCCTGCATCCGCTCCTCGCCATCGCGCTCGCAGGGCTGCTCGCTGCCCTGATATCGATCCCAGTCGCCTCGCTGATCTTCCGGCTGCGCGGCGCTTACTTCGCCATCGGCACCTGGGTGATCGCCGAAGTGTTCCGGCTCAGCTTCGCGCAGATCTCGGCATTGGGCGGCGGTTCCGGTTCGTCCTTGCCGGTGGGCATCGTGAAGTCGCTCGCAGGATCGCGCCCGGCGCGCGAGTCGCTGAGTTACTGGCTCGCTCTTGGTGCGGCCGTCCTCGTGGTTGCCGCCGTCTATCTGTTTCTTCGCTCGAAGAAGGGGCTGGCGCTGACAGCGATCCGTGACAACGAGCTGGCGGCAGGCTCATTGGGCATCGACATCTGGCGCACCAAGTTCGTCGTCTATGTCGTGACCTCCGCGCTGACCGCGATGGTCGGCGCCCTCATCTTCCTGCAGAAGCTTCGCATCTCCCCTGATGCCGCCTTCTCCGTGAACGACTGGACGGCGTTCGTCATCTTCATCGTCGTGATCGGCGGCATCGGCACGATCGAAGGCCCGATTATCGGTACGCTGGTTTTCTTCGCCCTTCGCGAAACACTCGCCGACCTCGGCACGATTTATCTGATGGTACTCGGCCTCGTGGCGATCGTCGTCATGCTTAAGGCGCCAAAGGGTGTCTGGGGCTTCGTTCGCGTGCGTTTCGACCTACAGCTCTTCCCGCTCAGCTACCGTGTGGTGCGGACGAGTGATCCCAAAGGAGCCTGACCATGGTGTCCATACGCTATCGACTTTGGCCCGGCTGAAGGACATGCTGTCGGAAAAGAACGATCTCTAAACTCAGGGAGAAATGACATGAAGCTCGCGGTCAGGTTTGTCTTATGTGCAGGCCTTCTCACCGGCCTGTCGGGTATTGCAGAAGCTCAGACGAGGCTGCTGGTCAACTGCTTTTGGCCGCCACAACATTATGTCTGTCAATCGGTCCTGCCCACTTGGCTGAAGGAGGTCGAAGAAGCCACCGAAGGACGGGTCACCGGGATCATTCCGCCCAAATCCGTGGCCGCCCCGCCGGAGCAGCTGAACGCCGTCGAGAAAGGCATCGCGGATGTCGCCCCCCAATTCAATGGCCTGATCCAGGGCCGCGTGACCGGGCCGCTGGTCGCCATGAACCCCTTCATCGCCACAATAGATGCGCCTGCTATGTCGGAGGCACTTTGGGAGACCCGCAACAAGTTTTTCCCGGACGAGATGGACGGCGCCCATCTCCTCTCCCTTTGGGTGATCACGCCAGCCGAACTCTATAGCCAGACCGACACACCGCTCACCTCGATGGACGATCTGAAGTCGCGAAAAATCTGGGCGCTTCCAGGCGCGTTGGCCTCGACCATGAAGGCGATCGGTGCGGGCGTCGTCTCCGGCCCAGCGGTTCAGGCGAACGAGATCATCACGCGCGGTGTCGTCGATGCCCATATCGGTCTCAGCCCCACAGCGGTGCGCGATTTCCGCCTCATCCCCTACACCAAATCGATGACCAAGTTCAGCGCCTCGATCTACTCCACCAGCTTTTCCCTCGTCATGAACAAGGACAAATGGGCCGAGATCTCGCCTGAGGATCAGGAAGCGATCATGAATGTCAGCGGGGTCCAATTCGGCCGCATGGCAGCAGGCCACTGGGTCGAGGCCGATCAAACCGCCCTTGTTGAATTCGAAGACGCGGGCATCGAGATCGTCGAAGCCGAGCCCGCCTTCGAGGAAGCGTTCAAGGAAGCGGCTTCCGCCGTGACCGAGCAATGGATCGCGAAGGCTGATGAAGCCGGGATCGATGGTCAGGCGGCGTATGACTTCTACGTTTCAAGGGTGCAGGAACTCTCGAAGTGACGACCGGTATCCGTCCCAACCTCTCGGCTCATGCCGAGAGGTTTTTGGGATGGCTCCTACCTTTCATGAAGCTGACCTCGGCTGCTCTCCTCTTTGCGATGATGATCCTCACCTTCGTGGATGTCGTCGGCCGCTATGTCTTCACCGCCCCGGTCTTCGGGGCGGCGGAGATGATCCAGTTTCTTCTGGCGATGACGATTTTTGCCGGCCTCGCTTTGGTGAACGCATCCGATGATCACATCAGTGTCGATCTGTTCGACCGCCCGCTAAGCCGCCTACTACCAAGGCTGCGTCCAGTGCTGATCCAGCTGTTTTCTCTCATTGCCATGGTCATCATCGCCTTCCAGCTCACCGAATTCGCTATCGAAGCGCAGCAAAACAACCGCATCACCGTTGTCCTGGAATGGCCGCTTGCAACCGTCGCCTTCGCCATTGCCGGCTTGTCCTGCCTGAGCCTGGTGGCCCAGATCCTCGGCCTTGTTTCCAGATCGTCGACTGGCACCGGCGACCGGCCTCCCAGCCTATGACGACGGCGCTGATCGGTTTTGCCGCCCTGCTCGGCCTTTGCTTTTTCGGCTTTCGCATCGGCTACGCGACCCTGATCGTCGGTCTGGTCGGTTTCGCTACCCAGCGCGGCTGGTCAGCCGCCTTCGCGATGACCGGCCAGCAGATCATCGAGGACGCGATGAACTACAATCTCAGCGTCATTCCGCTGTTCATCCTCATGGGCGTCTTCATTCACCGAGCGGCTATCAGCCGCGATCTCTACGATGCCGCCTATGCCGGCCTCGGCCGCTTCCGCGGCGGCCTGGCACTTTCCACCGTTGCCGCCTGCGCGGGCTTTTCCGCCGTGTGCGGCTCATCCCTGGCAACGGCGGCGACCATGACCAAAGTGGCGATGCCGCCCATGCGCGCCTATCGCTACTCGGACCGGCTGGCATCAGGCACGATCGCGGCCGGCGGCACGCTCGGCATCATGATCCCGCCATCGGTGCCGCTGGTGATCTATGCGATCGTCGCCGAGCAGGATATCGGCGAGCTGTTCATGGCGGGCGTTCTCCCGGGCATTCTCCTGGTCTCGCTCTTCATGGCGGCCGTGGCCGTCACCGTCCGCCTGGACCCCGGCGCCGGCCCCGCCGGCGATCCGATATCCGATGAGGACAAGCGGCGCGCCTTCAAAGTGGTCTGGCCGATCATCGGCCTGTTCCTCCTGGTGTTGGGCGGGATCTACGGCCGGATCTTCACACCAACGGAAGCCTCAGGCATCGGCGCCTTTGGGGCTGCCGTCATCGCGATCAGCCGCGGCTATCTTCGGACTTTCGAACAGTGGATCGACACCCTGGTCGACGCGGCCAAAACGACGGCGGCGCTGTTCATCGTCATTTTCGGCGCTCTGGTCTTCGCGCAGTTCATCAACCTCTCCGGCATGCCCTATGACCTGGTCTTTCTGGTCCAGGACCTTGAGCTCTCGCCCACCGGCCTGGTTATGGCAGTCGCCCTGATTGCTGTTCTGATGGGGATGGTGTTCGAATCCATCGGCATCCTCCTGCTGCTGGTGCCGGTCTTTTTGCCGACTCTCATCCAGTCCGGTGTCGATATGATCTGGTTCGGCATCATCGTGGTGCTGGTCACCGAATTAGGTCTGATTACCCCACCGATTGGCATGAATGTCTTCGTGGTCAAATCGGTCCTGCCGGACATCAAGCTTTCGGGCATCTTTCGCGGCGTCGTGCCCTATATCGTGGCCCTCTTGTTCGCTTTGATCCTGCTGTTCCTCGCTCCGCCTATCGCGACCCTGCTGCCCAGCCTGATGAGGTGACGCCATGACGACCATCAAAAACATCCTGTTCATCATGGCGGACCAACTCCGCTTCGATTACCTCAGCTGCTACGGTCACCCCCATCTGAAAACACCCAACATCGACAGGCTCGCCGCCCGCGGCGTGCGTTTCGATCGCGCCTATGTGCAATCGCCCGTCTGCGGCCCCTCCCGCACGTCGTTCTATACAGGAAGGACCGTCTTCAGCCACGGCGCCACCTGGAACCGGGTGCCCTTGCCGATCGGTGAGCTGACCCTTGGCGACTATCTCCGCCCCATCGGCGTTCGCACCGCTGTCGTCGGTAAGACCCACATGATGCCGGACAAGGAAGGCATGGCGCGGCTCGGGCTCAATGAGGCGACCGAGATTGGCTGCCTGATCAGCCAGCCCGGTTTCGACCCCTATGAGCGCGACGACGGCCTGCATCCGACAGCGCTCCTTCGCAACAAAGGCGGCAAGCTTCGTTACAACGACTGGCTACGCGAACAGGGCTATGAGGGCGAAAACCCCTGGAATGACTATGCGAATTCAGCCGAAGGCCCGAACGGCGAAGTACTCTCGGGCTGGTATCTAAAAAACTCGAACCTTGAAGCGCGCGTCAAAGAAGAACACTCCGAAACCGCTTATATGACGATGCGCGCCAGGGATTTCATCGAGGAGATGGGGGACGCTCCCTGGCTTTGCCACCTCTCCTACATCAAGCCCCACTGGCCCTATATCGCACCGGCCCCCTATCACGATATGTACGGCCCCGAGACCTTCGTGCCCGTGATCCGGGATGCCGCTGAAAAAACCGATCCCAACCCGGTTTTTTCGGCGTTTATGGGCATGGAGGTCAGCGAAACTTTTTCGCGACAAGGGACAAGGGAAACTGTGCTGCCAGCCTATATGGGCCTCATCAAGCAGATCGATGATCACCTGGGCCGGCTCTTCGACTGGCTGGACGAGACCGGCAAAACCGATGAGACGATGATCGTCTTCACCTCCGATCACGGTGACTATCTCGGTGATCATTGGATGGGCGAGAAGGAGCTGTTCCACGAGGTCTCTGTCCGCGTGCCGCTGATCATCTGCGACCCACGGCCTGAGGCCGACAAAATGCGCGGCACCGCCACGGACGCCTTCGTCGAAGCGATCGACCTTGTTCCGACTTTCCTGGAGGCAACAGGCGCGCCGTCAGCCGATCACCGCCTGGAGGGGCGTTCACTGCAGCCATTGCTGCATGGGCAAACCGCAAGTGAATGGCGTGACACCGTCTTCTCGGAAATCGACTACGCCTTCTACGCGGCAAGACAAACACTCGATGTCGGCGTGTCCGACGCCCGCGGCTACATGCTGCGCACCGAACGCTGGAAATACATCCACTTCCGCCACTTCCCGCCGCAGCTCTTCGACCTCGAGAACGATCCCGACGAGTTCATTGATCTTGGACGGAACCCAAGCCACGAAGCCACCCGCCAGTCCCTGCACGCCCGCCTGTTGGACCGCCTGACCGCTCGAAAAAACCGCGTGACCATGACCGATGATACCGTCCACGGAATGCGTGGAGATGAGGACAGTGCTGGCATCATCATAGGGAAGTGGAGCGCATGAGCGAAGATCGTGCGACCACACAAGCCTGTGTCAGACGGACAGGCTTTACCGCGTTCCGACCTGATCCATCGAGATCTTTCGCTCGAACAGCTTTTCAGCGTTCTCATAGGCAATTTTCTCAGCCACGCTCCGCGGCAGCATGGAAAGCCAGAGGCGATTGGTCGACATGATGTCGGCGTAACGATCCCACTGGCCATTGACCCAGGTGTCGCTGCCGATCATCAGGCGATCCTGGAAGTCCAGGATGATCCGTCGCCATTCTGGATCGATGTCATCGCCAAAGCCGAGGATGTCGTGTTCGCGCAGTGACGTATCCGCAAAGAGGGACGGGAACTCGCTCATGAGCTCATAAACATTGGCAGCCGGTTCGCCCAGGCCCGCATGCGCCCAGATCATCTTCACGTCTGGGTCCAGGCTATAAAGCCAGCGTATCGGTTCGGCACCGGAATGCACGTGCAGCAGGATATCGCGATCCTTGGCCATGGCGATAATGCGCCTGAACAGTGGCTCGTCGCTGGTGTCCAGATTGTGGATGTGAAATTCGCCGATCCCTTCATGCGGATAAGCCTCCAGCCTGCCGGCCAGGTAGGCTTCCATGTTGTCGGCCTTGGTCCAATTCGAGGACCTGACATCATCGTGATAAGGGCGAAGCTCCGGCACGATGCGGTTGGGCGCATACTCAAAGAGCTTGATGGTGCCTTCATCGGGCGTCGACGAGACGAGCCCCATCGCCACGCCGCTCTCGTCCATCAGCTCGATTACGCTCTCGACCGGATAGGGCGCCCAGGCCGGTTCCTTGTAGTGAAGATGAGCATCGAACAACGGCGGATCCTTCACCTGATCGCCAATCGGCGCCTCGTCGCTCAGCACCACCTGCGGCAGCAGGAACACGGCCGCTCCAAGACTGAGCACGGTGTGCAGGCATCAGTGCATGAACGGTCGTTTCGTCATCGATCAGATCTTCTCGCAGATAGCCCCATCCAGAGCCAGTAGCATGCCCTCACCATAAGCCTTCCGCTCCAACACCCGCAAACCCAGGCGCATACCGTCAACCCCGACAATGACAGTGGAAACCGAATGAGGTGGCCACGCCACCGGCCCGAGCGTTTACCGTCAGTCCGCGGCGAAGCAATAGAAGAGGCCGTCACCGCCGGTGCCGCGAAGGTTCTCGAGGCTGCATCCCCTCGATCCATGGGCGGCGTTCCAAGACGTGGGGGCATCACCACCGCCGGTGCGATCGTGATGCCCGACCATCGCCGAACCGTCGGCGCTGGTGCTGGTCCAGTCTTCACAGGCGTCGCCTTCGAGCGTGCCGTCGGCAGCGGACCCAGTGAGAATGTCGTGGCGATTGGGCTCATCGCCGCGGCCGTTGATCACCTCGCCAGTCTCGCTGATCGAGGTTTCCTTGGTGAGATTATTGTCCTCGCTGTGGAGCTGATCGATGCTTTCGGCAACAACGACGCCATCAGCATTGGTCCAGGGGCCGGCACCGATCCGATCGCGGGCGTTTTCGGTGCTGGAGGACAGATAGGCTTTCCAGGTCTTGCCGATCACGCCGGCGGCTTCGGCAAGGGCGGTGCAATGGGCGTCAGCCCCGTCGAGGCCGCCGAGATTGGCGCCGTCGCCCGGATTGGTGCTGGTGATGAAGAAGCTCATATTGCTGTCCTGCGCAGCGGCGACAGAGGCACAGCCAATCAACAAAGCAGCGGCAGCGAGACGTAAAGGCATGAAATTGTTCCTCATTGCTTGGGGTGAGTTGAGTGAATCGGTTTATGAAAGCCTGAACAGATTAAAGCAGATATCTGAACCTTGCCGCCCGACCATTGTCAGCATGTCGGAAGTCTGGCGTCGGTACCTTCCAGTTTAGCGTCTGT
Organism: Geminicoccaceae bacterium; assembly: GCA_965204405.1. Classification (GTDB taxonomy): domain Bacteria; phylum Pseudomonadota; class Alphaproteobacteria; order Geminicoccales; family Geminicoccaceae; genus JANQPX01. The sequence goes on along the minus strand of CBDBEN010000001.1, from coordinate 57,069 downwards.
AAAAATCGATTTTAATTATGAAGTTGAATCTTGATGGAGCCTAGTAGCTTTGCGTTCTTCTGCTTGTCGGCAATGCGGGTTACAGGCTTGGATCGCATCAGCATCCGATTGATGTCTCGCAGGGCTGCGAGCCTGGCCGGCGGAGGTGGAATTACTCGGCCAGGAGGGCTTCTAATGAAAGACCGTAGACCGACGTTTCTTCGAGATCGACATTGTGCGAGGGAAGCGGTGCTGCGACCTAGGCGGTATGGTGTCAGGCCAGGACGACGCCAAAAATTGCCAACGTCCAACGCATCTTCGTCCAGAGGCTCGCTCTTAGTATGGATCGACGGATATGATGACTAGGCGGCAGAATGAAGGGCAGTCTCGAATCTCAGTGCGTCATCGTTCGAATTAGATATCCAGTGACAATCCGTGATTACCCATGGCCACATCTATCAATGGTGTTGCCCATATGTAGCCCAGAAGCGTTTTTTCTGGGCAACACTCTCCGCTGAATTGGGGTAATCTATTGAAAAGATTGGCGCGCCCGGGAGGATTCGAACCCCCAACCTCCTGATCCGTAGTCAGACGCTCTATCCAGTTGAGCTACGGGCGCTAGTAATTGTGCGGATGTCAGCTTTTAGCGGACAGTGCGTTGGTCGGCAAGGGGCTGGTTTGGATCCGGTTCGCCTTTTTCCCTTGCTTTTAGGGTGGCCAGCGCACTCTTTTCGATCTTTGCTACGGTCGACTAGGTAGGTTTGGCTGGCTTTCCACGTGCTGGACGTCGCTAACTGTGCTTAGATGGATGTTTTTTCCTGGGAAGGCCATCCAGGCATTTGTGATGTTTACTTGTCCATAACTTTACCCTGCTCCAACAGATTTCTCTGCCAGTCGATCGTAACCAAACCGCCCTTGTTGCGTGGCATCGTCGTTTCCTCTTCCATCCATTCGGCATGCTCCCTGTCGAAGAACAGAGTGGGTTCTCCATGCCTGCGGCTCGGATGCTCGGCTCGACACCGTGTCGATGCCAAGACGCGCTCGGCTCACTCGCCGGATTGGCCGACGAGGGCGCGGAGGCGAAGTGCGTTGAGTTTTATGAAACCCTGGGCGTCGCGCTGGTCGTAGATGTCGTCTTCTTCGAAGGTGGCCAGTGCTTCGCTGTAGAGGGAGCCTGGCGCCTTCCTTCCGACAACCATGACATTACCCTTGTAAAGCTTGAGGCGGACATGGCCGCTGACCTTGCGCTGGCTTTGATCGATGGCAGCCTGGAGCATCAGGCGTTCGGGGCTGAACCAGAAGCCGTTATAGATCAGCTCAGCGTAACGCGGCATCAGTTCATCTTTGAGATGAGCGGCGCCCCGGTCGAGCGTAATGGATTCGATCGCCCGATGCGCAGTGAGCAGAATGGTGCCGCCCGGGGTCTCGTAGACACCGCGGGACTTCATGCCGACGAAGCGGTTTTCCACGAGATCGATACGCCCGATGCCGTTGGCGCCGGCGATCTCGTTCAGCCGGGTCAAAAGGGCGGCAGGGGATAGCTTTTCGCCATTGATCTCGACCGGATCACCGCGCCGAAAGCCAATCTCAAGCGTGGTCGGCACATCGGGGGCATCCTCGGGCGAAACGGTCCAGGCATACATCTCCGGGTCCGGCTCGACCCAGGGGTCTTCGAGCAAGCGCCCCTCATAGGAGATGTGCAGGAGATTAGCGTCGGTCGAATAGGGCGGCTCGCCATGTTTTCCACGCGGGATGGGAATCTGACGGCTTTCGGCGTAATCGATCAGTTTCTTCCGTGAGTTCAAATCCCACTCTCGCCAGGGGGCAATCACCTTGATCTTGGGATCGAGCGCGTAGGCACCGAGTTCAAAGCGGACCTGGTCGTTACCCTTGCCAGTAGCACCATGGGCGATAGCGTCAGCACCGACCTGATGAGCAATGTCGACCAAGCGCTTGGCGATTAGCGGGCGGGCGATCGAGGTGCCGAGAAGATAGGTGCCCTCATAGACCGCATTCGCGCGAAACATCGGGAAGACGTAATTGGCAACGAAATCTTCGCGGAGATCCTCGATGAAGATCTCTGTCGCCCCCATCATTTCCGCTTTAGCACGTGCCGGCTCCAATTCTTCGCCCTGACCGACGTCAGCGGTGAAGGTCACAACCTCACATTGATAGTGATCCTGAAGCCAGCGAAGGATCACCGACGTATCGAGCCCACCCGAATAGGCCAGAACGACCTTTTTGATGTCGTCTTGCATCACTTGTCCCGCATCAAACATAGAAATCCCGAGCGCATCAGCGCTCAGGTCTAGATCAACGCCGATTAGGCGACCGGGGCTGCTCTGTCAACCCACGAGATTTGGTCAGGCGCTGGTGTCCAGCTGATGCCCCCGTGCCTCTGATCCGTCATCACTTTCGACAGCAGCCGGCGCCGCCGGCTTTTTCGCCACGCCGACCATGGCGGGCCGAAGCAGACGATCGGCGATCCGATAGCCGTTCTGCATGACCTGGATCACCGATCCCGGTGCCTGTGCATCGGTTTCGGTTTCGAACATTGCCTGATGCAGATTGTGATCGAATTTCTCACCGGGTTCGGGCGCTACCTTGGTGATCTTCTGACGCTCAAAACAGGAGGCAAGGGTTCGCTGGGTGAGTTCGATCCCCTCGACCAACGGCTTGACCTGCTCATTGTCCCTGGCTTCGCCGGGCACGCTTTCCAGAGCGCGGGCGAGGTTGTCCGCTACTTCCAAAAGCTCGCGGGCAAAGCCGGTGACCGCATATTTCCGGGCTTCGTCGGTATCCCTGGCGGCGCGGCGGCGCATATTTTCGGTCTCGGCCAGCGCTCTCAGCATGCGGTCCTTGGTTTCCGCCAGTTCCGCTTCCAGTTCGGCGACGGGGTCGGTTTCCTCATCGGGTTCCGCTTCGACGCTCTCCGGAGCCTCTTGTCCGACGGCTTCGTCCTCCGGCTCGGGCGTTTCTTCGTGCTGTCGAGGATGGTTCTGGGTCATGTCGTCAACTCATTTCTCAGGATTGCCTAGGAGGCGGGAAACCACCCGGGCCGTGTAATCAACCATGGGGATGATGCGCGCATAGTTCATGCGGGTCGGTCCGATGACGCCGATCGCACCGACCACGTCATGGCCAGTTTCCGCATCCCGATCGCCGGTACCATAAGGCGCTACGACCATGGAGCAACCGCTCATGCCAAACAACTTGTTTTCGGCGCCGATAAAGATCTGCATACCGTCGGCATGACGGACCAGATCGATCAGGCGAAGAAGCGTGCGCTTGGTTTCCAGAAGCTCGAAGAGAGCGCGAATGCGCTCAAGATCGGTCAAATTGGTCACGTCATCCAGGAGATTGGCCTGGCCGCGAACGATCAGGACGCCTTCGTTGCGCTCCACGTCGCCGGCCCAGGTGGCGAGACCGGCCTGCACGACCCGTCTGGTGAGATCGTCGAGTTCGCCCTGCTCGGCGGTCATCTCTTTCTCGATCGTCTCGGCGGCCTCCACCAATGACCGGCCGTTCAATCGGGCGGTCAGGTAGTTGCCGGCCTCATTCAGCGAGGAAACATCGACGCCAACAGGAAGACTGATCACGCGATTTTCGACCATGCCATTGTCGCTCACCACGACGACCAGAGCCCTGCCGGGACCAAGCGGGATAAACTCGACCTGCTTAAAGGGACGTTCGCTTTTCGGCGCCAGCACCAGCCCTGCATACCGGGAGAGGCCGGACAGGGCAGCACTGGCATCACCCAGAACCTCCTCGACACTCCGTCCCATGCCGGCACATTGGCCATCGATCTTGGTTCGGTCTTCAGTGGTCAGGTGACCTGTTTCCAGCAGGCCGTCGACATACAGCCTAAGCCCCTGATCGGTGGGGATACGTCCTGCCGATGTATGGGGTGCATAGAGGAAGCCCAGCTCTTCCAGATCGGCCATGACATTACGGATCGACGCCGGCGAGAGGGTTTGCTCCGGCAGCCTCGAAATCGTGCGCGAGCCGATCGGTTCACCGGTTGCGACATAGGCATCGACAATCTGGCGGAAAATGAGCCTCGAACGTTCGTTGAGTTCGGTGATCATCGGGCAGCCCGACCTAGTGGCATGGCCACATCAGAGGATTCATGAAGCGTTCTGCAATCCAGCGTGGGATGAGCGCGTTGCATTCCTTCCCGAATGAATCCTCTGATCTGGCCATGCCACCAGCCTGTCTCGATCGTTGACGACGAGCGTTATGTAAGAAGCCTGAATCGGGGCGTCAACTAATGGTGGGTGCCCCAAAGGCGATAGAAAAAACAACGGCGACCTGGTGGGGCCGCCGTTGTCAGGCTTCGATCGAAGCAGGGCCTTGATCGCCCTGTTCGCAGGTCATTCAGCCAATCTTGCCGAAAGCCTTCATGTCATCGAAATTGGCCATGAAGCACTTGGTCAGCACACTGGCGGCTTCACTCTGCGCCTTCATGGCAATGTCGGTGATTTCCTTGCTGTTGGCCACAGCCGTCTCGTAGGCGGACTTCACCTTGTTGAGCTGATCGGTGGGAGCGAACTCGCCGGGCTTCATCGAAAAAGCGCCCTGACTTGCGGCCATCCACTGATCGACCGAGCTCTGAACCATCTCGCTCTGACGCTGAGCAAGAGCCTTGGCGCCATCAACAACGATCTGGCTGGCATTGGCAAACGCATCGATATTCCGCTGTTGGGCTGCCAGAACCTTGTCGGCATCAACAGTCTGGAAGGGTGAGTTTTTCGCGGAGGTTTTGGCGGACATGTCGTTTCTCTTCCTAAAATGCTGCATTGCACAAAACCTATATAGCAACGAGGAAATGCCGCTTCAAGGAAAATTTTGTGCAGTGCAGCAAAAAAATGTGTATGACGCTAATGAACCCGTATGGCACGCACGCTAACAAATTGATTCTGATCAGAAAAATAAATCTTGCTAAATTATCCCTGTTGTTGATGATAAAACTCCAAAGTTTTTCTAAATTATTCTGACTCACCTTCAACGACAGACATCGCATTGACGTCCCCTGGAGGCTCCGTGCCGCACGATGACAAAACAGACGCCGAGATTGTGCTTCAGGACAAGCTTTTTGCGCGCCTTCCCGCAGCTCTGACAATCAACTTTACCTGCGCGCTCGGAACCGTTGCCGCCTTCTGGATCGAGGCAGCGCCGTCGACATTGTTGACGTGGTTCACTCTGGTGTCCGCCTCGCTCCTGTTTCGGCTGTACTGCTGGCGCCGCTTTCAATTTCAAAGAAGATGCCATAGAGCCATTGACGTTGCCGGAACGAAACGTCAATTCACAGTCGGCGCCGGACTGACGGGCTGTGCCTGGGGTCTTTGCCCTCTCCTTCTCTATTCCGCCGAATCGGTCATCGCCCAATCCTTCATTCCCTTTGTTCTTGCCGGCATGGTCGGCGGTTCCCTGGTCATTCTGACAGGCAGCATGCCGGCCTTCATCGCCTTTCTTCTCGGCGTTGCGATCCCTTACATCCTCTGCCTCAGTATGGTCGGCGACTTTGCCCATATGATGATGGCCGTCCTGGCTGTGGTTTATGTCGTCGGGCTGATCGCGCTTGGCCGCTCCATGACCCAGGCGATGATAGACAGCATCAGCCTCATGGCGGTCAACGAGAAGCTGATCACCCAGCTCCGGGAAAAATCATCGCAATTGCAGGCGACGTTCGATCACGTCAATCAGGGGGTAGCCGTCTTCGATCATCTGAGCCGGCTCCTCACCTGGAATCCCCGTCATCGAGAACTGCACGGCTATCCCATTCATCTCTACCGCCCGGGAACGCATCTGCGCCAGTTTCTCGATGAGGATCTGAAACGGATCGACAAGGTTGCCGGCGGGGCCCTCGATCCCAAAGCTTTGATCGAACCCCTGGCGCCTTCGAAATTCCAGCAAAGCAGCGCCGATGGCAGGGTGCTGGCCGTGGAGCGCAACGAGATGCCAGGCGGTGGCTTTGTCAGCACCTCGACCGACATCACCGAGCATAAAAGAGCGGAAGCCCGGATGCTGCATCTCGCCCAGCATGATCCCCTCACCGATCTGCCCAATCGCCTGCTGTTCCAGGACCGCCTGCAGCACGCCATGGCACGTTCGGCGAGGAGCGGCAGCCCGCTTGCGGTGGTCGTCGTCGACCTCGATAAATTCAAGGCGATCAACGACGAAGAAGGCCATCGCATGGGGGACCAGGTTCTGAAGGCGGTGGCCAAGCGATTGCGCACGGGCCTTCGCGAGACCGACACCGTGGCGCGTATCGGCGGCGACGAGTTTGCCATCGTGCTTCCCGACCTGACCTCCATCGCAGCAGCCGTCCGCATCGCGGAAAAGCTGCAGAACCGTGTCGATACACCGCTCAGGCTCGAAGAGCGACGATTCGATCTGCATGCCAGCTTCGGCATAGCGATCTATCCGAACGATGCCCTCGATACCGAAAGCCTCCTGCAATACGCCGATTTCGCGATGTATGAAGCCAAGAGCAACGGCGGCGGCTTGAAGCTTGCGCGCCGCTCGTGCAAGGAGCTTCCCTTCGAGGAAATTGGCCGGGACAAGATCACCAGCGCCGTCGTCTGATCACTGCTACGGCCGCAGGCTTTTTCCGAACAAACGCGGTCGGAAAGCGCCACCCCTCTCGCGACCATCCCAAGGATGTACCGGTATCAGGCAGTTGGAAGCGGGCGTGGGCCGGTGCCCGCAAGGTCGAAAACTATACCCGATCACCCCGCGGTCGCTGCATCCGCCCGAGCCTTGGCGTGATGACGTTTCAGCCAGGCGAAGGCGATCATCACCGCCATGACGGGCAGGATCATGCTCAGGCTGACCGCCTGCCAGCCGATGAGATGGTGCAGCACGCCCGACGACAAAGAAGCAAGTGCCGCGGTGCCGAAAGTCAGGAAATCGTTGAGAGCTTGAACCTTGGCTTTCTCCGCAGGCTCGTAGGTGGTCGTCAGCAAAGTGGTGCCGCCGATGAACATGAAGTTCCAGCCGATGCCCAACAGAAACAATGCTCCCCAGAACTGAGCAAGCTCAACCCCGGACAAAGCAATCCCGAGGCAGATGGTGATCAGCAGAGCGCCCGATGTCATGATGTTGAGCGTACCGAAACGGCTGATCAGATGGCCGGTGAAGAAGCTGGGCGCGAACATGCCGAGCACGTGCCATTGAATGACGAATGCCGTGTCGTCGAAGCCGTGTCCACAAAACGCCATGGCAAGGGGGGTGGCGGTCATTACCAGTACCATGGCTCCTTGGGCGATCGCAGCACCGCTGAGCGCCACCAGGAAGGCCGGCTGCCGAATGATCACCCGAAGCGGGCGCTCGGCCCCACGCCTCTCCTCCTCGCTAGGGGGAGGTATCCTTACGAAAGCCAGAACCAGCAGTGATACGGCCCCCAGCACGGCGATGGCAGCGAAGCAGCCGGCGAACAGAGTAGGGGCAAACAGCTCGGACGTCGCCTTTGCAAGTTCCGGTCCGGCGATTGCCGCCACCACCCCGCCGGCAAGCACATAGGAGATGGCGCGCGGGCGAAAGGCGGGCTCGGCCACGTCAGCGGCAGCAAACCGGTAGAACATGCCGAACCCCATGAAGGTGCCGTAGGCGATGCTGGCAAGGCAGAACAGCCAGAGCGAGCCCTGTAGAATGGCGATGCATCCAGAGAGGCCCGCTGCCACCGCAAAACAGGCACCGACCGAAAAGCCGGCCCTCCGCCCGATCCGCTTCATCAGCAAAGAGGCCGGCAGGGTCGCCGCCATGATCGCCAGGAACTGAAGGAACAGCGGCATGGTCGCCAAGCCTTCGGGGGCGAGGATCTGGCCGGCCAGGGCCGAAGTAGTGATGACGACCGCATTGCCGGTTGCCAGCAGCGCCTGGCAAACCGCCAGCAGCAGAACGTCGCGCTTGGCATGGGACATGGTCATCTATCCTCGATAACGATCAGGCAAGGCGATGCCTAGTGTTTTCGTCCATCACGGCCATCTACCGGGTCTCTCCCCGACCGGCCTAGAGCGTTTCCGGTTGAGTTTTACGCGGTGCCAGGCCTCTCCCGGAAATGCGCTAGGCATTCGATTAGCCGGAGAAACGGCAGGGTGCGGCTCCGGACGGGACGCATCGGCAATTTTCCTCGCTATCCGCAGAAATGCTTGACCTCTTGCGCCCCTCCTCGTAGATATTCCCGGTTGTCGGCGCTGATCAATGGCGGCGCGACGGTTCTCTATTGTCTTTCGAGGAAATCGACCATGGCACGACGGTGTGCCCTTACAGGCAAGGGCGTTCTTACTGGCAACAATGTCAGCCACGCCAACAACCGAACCAGGCGGCGCTATTTGCCCAATCTTCATAACCAGAGCTTTTACAGCGAATCGCTGAATGAGACCGTGCGTCTTCGGGTTTCGACACAGGCTCTGCGCACCGTCGAGAAGCGTGGCGGGCTGGACGAGTTCCTATTGAAAGCCAGGAACACTACGTTGAGTTCGGATCTTCGCCGGCTGAAGCAGCGCATCGTCACGGCGCGTGCGGACACGGTTGACGAAGCCGCCGCCTAGTTGGTGGCATCCGGCGTATTCTTCGGGACGTCATCGTCTCGGATGCTCGCGTTCTCGGACAGTGAAAGCTGCAACAGCAGGGTTCGCTGGAATATGCTGAAATTGTCGTCGGAAAGCAGGTAGATAAGCGTCCGTCCGTCGGGCGCTTGTTTTGCTGCAATAGCCTCGAAGTTTTCGCCAAGATCACCATAGCGGAACCTGGCAAGTGAGGCGCCTTCGACCTGGGTGCCGGGACGGAGCCGGTCAACGGGCACCGTCACGAGCCCGCTTTGGAACCCGCCCAGCAGCGAGAATTTCCGCTCAACGACATAGAGCGTGCCGTCCAGACGCTCCGCGCCAGTGGGTGCATAGCCGGCTGTAGGGACATAAATCAGGTCATCAACCCGATCGCCATCGATCAACCAAGCGGCCAACCCGGTACCTCCCCATGCGCCGACGCCTTCGGCGATCGCCAAAAGCCGGCCTCCGGGCAGGCTCGCCAGGGATTCGACCCCGGAATTGCTTGGTCCGCCCAGCCCCGCCAGGTTCGGCAGGCGATCGGGAAGGGCGTGGAGATCCGATAGCGGCAAGCGTCGAAGCCGGTGATGGCCTTCATAGGCCACGACCACCCCCTCGCCACCATCGCCAGCGAGCGCCTCGGCATCGAAATTGACGCGCCCCTGACGTTCCTCCGGCAGCTTGGCAATGCCGGAGACGGACCAACCGTTAACATCGAGCAGACGGCCGCGCTCATCATGACTGAGCGTTGCCTGCCAAAGCAGCCCCTCATCACTGACGGCGATCAGCCGCTCGCGATTATCGGACAGCCACATCCCGGAAAGCCCCCCGAAACGGCGGTCGGAGGAGCGAAGAACGAAGGCCGCCTCGATCGTGAGGACGCTGCGCTCCAGCCCGCTGCTTTCCGGGGTTTTTTGTGGTTTTGCTTCGACAATAACAGGTTCTGGCTGTCCCGATGCTTGCGTGGAATTCGCAGCAATGATCAGACCAGAAGCCAATAAATGCGGCAAAATTGACAAGAAAAAGCCCGCAAACGTAAGCCTGCGGGCCTTTCCGAGAAACGCGATAGCTGTTTGCCTATTCGTTGCTGCCACCGAAGAAGTGCAGCAGGAACATGAACATATTGATGAAGTTGAGATAGAGGCTGAGCGCACCCATGAGCGCCTTTCGGCCCATCACATCGGAATTGTCCAGCTCATGGTACATCTCCTTGATCCGCTGCGTGTCGTAAGCGGTCAGGCCTGCAAAGACCAGAAGGCCAATCACGCTGATCGCGAACTGCACAGCGGAACTGCCGATGAACATATTGACGATCGAGGCGATGATGATGCCGATCAGGCCCATGAAAAGGAACGAGCCCATGCCGGATAGATCGCGCTTCGTGGTGTAGCCGTAGAGGCTGAGGGCACCAAAGGAGGCCGCCGTGATAAAGAACACCCGTGCGACACTAGCGCCGGTGAAGGCAATGAACACGGTGGAAAGCGACAACCCCATGACCGCCGCAAATGCCCAAAATGTAAGCTGGGCTGTCGACAGGCTCATGGACTGAATCTTGGCGCCAAGAAAGAAGATGAAACCGAGCGGCGCCAGCATCACGACCCATTTGAGCGGTGACATGAGAATTGGCCCATAGAGAGCAGGCGTCGTGCCCACGATGTAGGCGACAAGCCCGCTCAGGGCGAGCGCGATGCCCATATAGTTGTAAACGGACAACATGTAGCTGCGCAGGCCTTCGTCGATATTCTCGACGGCGATCTGACCTTGAGCGATACGAGGATCTGCCATTGCGTTCCCCTCTTTCCCTTTAAGTTAACACCATGGCCGAGGGGCGAACCGCCTGTTCCGGCCTATCTTGCTCGAAGATATGGCATCTCGGCCCATGACTTCAAGCATAAGCTTACCATCGACGCGGATCGGCATTGTCGACAACGGCTTCCGGTTCGTCTTCGACCCGGTCGCTTTCTTCATCGTCATCATCGTCGTCGACATGATCCAAGTCGTCATCATCATAGGGCTCGGCTTCGTCATCGTCGCGAACCAGCCGCGCCGCACCTGCCCGAAATGGTGTCGGACCGGTCTTGACCTCGAAGACAACTGCGTGATTGGGCTGGATATCATCGAAATTCAGCCCCGATTCCAGTGCATTGGCATGGAAGAAGTAGTCCTCATGATCCTCTGCGGCGATAAACCCGTAGCCTCGATCACCTATGATATTCTTGACCCTTCCCCTCAGCAAGCGGCCGGTGGGTTCCTCATCCACACGGTCGTCAGGCCTTGGCGTCCGGGTCCGGTCACGCCAGCGATCGATCTTCGAAAGGAGATCATCCAACCAAATGATTTCAAAATCACGAACGCGGGACGGATCAGCCGGATCAGCAAGCTCGGCAGCACAGGCAGAATCGACGCTGGCAAGGGCGACCCGCTTACCGAAACGGCGGACTTCCTGCAGCAACGGCTCGAAATCGCGATCACCGAGTACCATGATGGCGACGTCCATCGCATCCGGCATCGCCGCGTAGCGCATCAGCGTCACCGCGAGCGCGACATCCACACATTTTTCCCGCGGCGCGAAACCGTCATCGATATCCCGGTCCTGCCGCCTCAGACGCCTGCCGCGATAATCGATCGGGAACGTCTCGACCTCGTAGTTATGGTCCTCCCTGAGGCGGGCGAAAAAGGCCTTGCGCCGCTCCACGGAATTTTCATCGACCGGGTCATAGTTTTCAGCATAGCTGCCGAAATAGTGACTACGAACGATGTCGACCCTAAGCCCAGTCTGGCGGCTGATCTCCTCCGCCAACACACCTGGAAGCCGCCCGAAATCTACTTGAAAGTCCGTCTTGCCAGCGGCCTTGCCAAGCTCTGCCATATTGGCATAGAGCCACCCGCCATCGATAAAAAGCATCGCCTTGATCATCAGCCCAGTGCCTCAGCCCTGCATAACAAATCAAATACCTAGCGCCCCCGAACGGGGCATCCGTCTCCGAAAGGCAAAAGAGCTAAAAAAGTATAGCATTCGTGACGTCCAAACCCATGTGCTCAAACGAAAAAACCAGCAACTTCAGGCAGCATAGCATAGTCGAGCAGTATAACGCATTAGTCGCTTATACCTAGATCATTTTTCCCAATTGCTTTGAATAACACCAAAAAAATGGAATTTTACGATAATTGTCGACAAAACTATCAAAAACTCCCTCGTTTCCGCCGAAACTAACCGATTGTCGATAAGGCAGGGAAAGTTTCGATCAACCAGAACGCAATAATCTCCAGCTGACCTGTGACCATTAGAATACCCATGACGACCAAAAGGGCGCCTGCTGCCTGCTGCAAACGTCGTCCTGCACTACCCAGTGACCGAAGGCGCTTCAGCAAGGTCCCGGTAAAAATGGCGGCAAGCAGAAACGGCACGCCCAGCCCGATCGAATAAATCGCCAGCAAAAGCGCTCCCTTGGCAACATCAGCCGTGCTCGCACTCAGGGTGAGAATGGCCCCGAGAACCGGGCCGATGCAGGGCGTCCAGCCGAAGGCAAAGGCGATGCCGAGCAAAAATGCGCTCAAGGAGCGGCCACCAGGCATATCCAAATGAAAGCGTGCTTCGCTGTTCATCAAGCTGAATGGTGTGAGACCCAGCATGTGCAGCCCGAACAAGGTCACGACCACGCCGGCGACAATCCCAAGCTCATATTTGTAGGTGAGCAACAGACTGCCGAGATAGGTCGCACTTGCCCCCAACGATACGAAGACGACGCTGAACCCTGCGACAAAAATGGTGGCCAAGGTCAAGGCCTGCAGTCGCGAGGCCTCACCATCCCGCATGTCCTCCAAGGAGCTGCCGGCAACGAAAGAGACATATCCCGGTACGAGAGGAAGCACGCAAGGCGACAAAAAGGAAATGACGCCAGCGGCGAAAGCCGTCATGGCGCCGATCAAGGACAGGTCAAGCATGCCTGGACTTTACTGCGGGCGAACGGGTGGCGCCAGCGCTCACGGCACCGGTGACGGTCATGTGAACATTAGCGAGCAGCAATGACGGGAACATGCTCATAAGCTGTCTTGGACTCCCTGAGACGATTTCTTCAGATTTCATCGCGCGGACGGCTCTTGGCGATCGCACGGCTCAGCAGGATCACCGGCAGGATGCCGACCGCTACAATGACCAATGCCGGTGCGGCAGCATCGGCCAGCCGCTCGTCGGAGGCGAACTGATAGACCCGAACCGCCAGCGTCTCCACATTAAACGGCCGGATAATCAATGTCGCCGGGAGTTCCTTCAGGACATCGACGAAGACAATCACCAGCCCCGTCAGCAAGGCGCCTCGCAGCAGCGGCAGGTGGACCCGGCATAACAGACCGCCCTGCCGCTGGCCAAGAGTCCGTGCAGCATCGTCCAGATGCTGGTTTATCTTGCCGAAACCTGCCTCGACGCTGTTCATGGCGACTGCAAGAAACCGAATCACATAGGCGAACAGCAAGCCTGTGATCGTGCCGGTAAGCAGCAGCCCAGTGCTCATGCCGAAATGCGCCCGCGTCCAGCTATTCAACGCATTATCAAAGCTGGCAAACGGTATGAGGATGCCGACCGCAATCACCGTACCCGGAATGGCATAGCCCAAGGCTGCGATCCTTGCCGCAGCCGCCATCAGCTTGGTCGGACGCAGCCGCACGCCATAAGCCACCAGAACCGCAATCCCAACGGTCGCCACCGATGCGAGGGCGGCCAGCATGAAACTGTTCCAGGCCAAACCCAGAAAGTCCGGCTGAATGAGCCCGCCGCTCTGCTCAATGCTCATCTGTCCAAGCACCAAGACGGGAAGAGCAAAACCGAGCAGGATCGGGGCAAGACAGGCAAAGCAGGCCAAAAGTTGTCGCTTTCCGCCCAGCTCAAAGCAGGTGAGTGGCCGCATAGCCGTCGTATGATCATAGCGGGCTTTCGACCGGCTTTGCCGCTCGATCCAGAGCATGGTCAGCACGAACAGCATCAGCATGGCTGCCAGCTGGGCGGCCGCAACCGGCTCACCCAGCGCGAACCACGTACGGTAGATACCGGTGGTGAAGGTGCTGATCCCGAAATACTGAACCGTGCCAAAGTCGGCCATCGTTTCCATCAGGGCAAGCGCCACGCCGCCGGCAATGGCCGGGCGCGCCATGGGAACGGCCACCTCGATAAAATGGCGCCAGGGATTACGCCCAAGCGTTCTGCTCACATCCAGAAGGCAGCTCGACTGGCTCAAAAACGCCGCTCTCGAAAGGAGATAGACATAAGGATACAGCACCAGCGTCATCACCAGAATCGCCCCGCCGAGGGAGCGAATTTCCGGGAACCAGTAATCCTGCCGGGTCCAGCCCATGCTGTCGCGAAGCAATGTCTGAAGCGGGCCCGCATACTGCAAGAGGTCGGTATAGGTATAACCGATGATATAGGCCGGCACGGCAAAAGGGAGCATCAGCGCCCACTCGAACAGACGCCGACCGGGAAACCGGCACATGGTCACCAGCCAAGCGGTGCCGACACCGATCATCGTCACGCCAACCGCAACGCCGGCCGTCAGGATCAGCGTATGAACGACATAGCCAGGAAGTACCGTCGACGCGAGATGCCGCCAGACCTCGATATTCGGAACGAAGAGACTCGCAAAGACCACCGCCACCGGTAAAGCAACCAGCAATGCAAGCAAAAGCGCAAACGCAGCCCAGCGATCAGGCAACATCGCCATCCGGTTGCGCCGGCCTTGAATAAATTTTAGATCATCGACGGTGCTGCGCATCGAAGCCGCTGACTGCTCTTTCCTATGTCACCGCCGGGATGACGGTCGCAAAACATCTTAAGTCATTGTAACAACGTCGAAAACAATGATCCAGCTTCATGATTCCAATGCGCATTGAACGAACTAGCACTCATTTAAGAATGGTTATAGATCAGGGCAACCCGATTTTGGGACGTTACCATCATCCAATCGGCTAAGATCAGAAAGCCATTCGGGGTTCCCTGATCGCCGGCGGGGCAGGTCGAAGCAACCGCCATTTGCCGGCTGAAACCGCGGGCAAAGCGGACAGCAACGGCCATCGAGATCTACAACCGAAAGGGGACATATCCAAGCTGACAGCCATATGAGACTCCGCCTTCAGCGGCAAGCAGCCCTGAACGGGAACTCCTCAGTCCAGCCAGGCCATTACCCTGGCGGGCGCTCCGTCTGCTGCCGGCACCTTTATCGGCATGCAGCAAAAATTCACCCTCGATGCGGTCAAGGCTTCCGTATTGGTCAGATACTCGATCAGCACGACGTCGTTGCGAAGCAGAATATCATGGCTGACATGCTCTTCGACCGGCCGCACCTCGCCCGAGAGCAGAAGCCGGATGCAATAGTCCTGCGGAAAGTCGAACGCAACCGCTCTCGGCGCCCTCTCCAGCAGCCAGCTTGCCGCAGATCGGCCGAGAAACGGCGCATCCAGCCAGAAATCGGGCGTCGTCACCGCACGTTTTTGCCCCCAGCAGGTTTTGAGAACCACAATGTCATTCGGCCTCACATGTCCGGCTCGTGCTGAAAGCAGATCCGCGGTAATTTCCTCCTCCGCCTCCACATCCCGAAGATCGATCACAGCAGCCGAGCCGATGGTTTGCTCGAGAGAGAGGTCATCGGTGGTCCTGCCGTCCCGAAAGAAATGTTTCGGGCTGTCGACATGCGTAAATCCATGCACGGCAAAACCAAGCCAGGTCACCTGAAAAAGATCTCCCTTGGCATGCTCTGCAATGGTCCGGCGTTCGACAGGCCAGCGGAAATGATCCTGGATCGGCATGGTGAGATCGATCAAATCAGGCATGAAGCAGGTCCCGTTGTTCTGACTTGGCTCCAATGGATCGTTTCGATCGAAGGATCCCTGGGGAACGAAAAAAAAGGAACATGGTTCTCGGGCTTCCGTTGGCCTCTCTATTCAACCGCCCGAGGCTCTCTTGATGGAACCAAATCATTGGCGAGGCACCTCGATAAACTCCACGGACAGCCCGTCCGCACTCTGCAGATAGACCACCTTTCGCCCTTGATTGGGCCCCTGGTCGATCGTCACGATATCGCCGACCAGGCTCAAACCGTAATCGGCTGAAGCATCGACGGCGATTTCGATGTCGGTGACATTGAACGCGATATGACCTGCCCCATCCTGAAAGATCCTCGGCAGCGCCGCACCGCGATCTTGCGGCGATTTATACCGAATGAGCTCGATCCAATGCCCGAGCCCCTTGAGATAGGCAACCTCGATATCCGCGCCCTTCAGTCCGGTCATCTCTTGAATGGCCCCGGCATCGCGCGGCGCGCGCGACGTTAGCTCGAATCCAAGCAGATCCTGAAAAAAATTGATGGTCCGGTCCAGATCGGACACGACAAAAGCCGTGTGATTGAAACCAAGGACTGTCAAACGTCCCATGTGTCCCCTCCTTACGATGCCGCTGGAGCCTATCCCGATCAGAGGGAGAGCGATTGGCTCCAGTACTTCAAGCCAGTTAACGGCGAGGATATCGCCTCGGCATTTTCGTGCAGCGTTAATCAATGGTGAACTTTTGGCCGCTAAGAGTGAAGAAGGTTTCGATGATAAGGGCGGTCAAATATGCGCTTTAACCCATTCTCAAATGCCTTCAGCAAGAGGCAGCCATCCTTGGATGAGGACGATTCGCTTGACTCCGGCGCCGCACCGGATGACCAGCCCGATGGCGACCAGGGACCGGAGCCAACCGACGATCCCATGACGGCACTCCGCGACATCAAGCGTTTCGGGTTTGCAAAGCGCCCTGATGGCACGCTCATTCGTCGCGCCGATCTTGAGGAGGCGACCGGAAAAAACATCGATGAAGCGGCGCTGGCAGACGAGGCGCCGGACCACCCGGCCGCCGATGCTCAGGCATCGGAACGCCCCGATGGCGACCAGGATGCGGCTGCGCCGCAGGCAGGTAGGAGAAGGTCATCCTTCAGGCTGGCTCATCGGCTACACCCCGCATCTCATCAAGAAGAAGACCAACTTCCTCCGCTCAATGCTCCCCATCAAGATACACCCATCGCTCCTTCAGTATCACCCTTAGCCAAGCAGGAGCCTGCGCAGCCCGATGGTCCGCTGAGGCGCACGGCACACACCGAGCGGCTGCGTGCCGAAATGGGCGATAGTGAACAGGCAACCGACTTTCCCGATAGCGGCTGGAAAGCCAAGCCCAAACAACCCAGCATCAGTGACGGGGCTCTCCCACTGCAAAACAGCATGCCAGCATCGATGGAACCGACGAGTGTCCATTCCGAGAGCACGACCGCCATCAACACAACAGAGGCCGGACACGACCAAATTGCAGCGACCAGCCACGACCATCCGGCTACAGATGAACCCGAAGAACAGTGTGATGATGATTTTGACGATGTCGCGGTCACCATCGGGCGCGTCGTGTCGATCCGTGGTTCGGTCGTTTGGGGAGCGTTGTTCGACGATGTCGGCGGTCAGGCCTCGAAAGCAGCCCGCATGGGCAGTCTGGTGTCCATGCGCGGTCCTGAATCACGTGTGTTCGGCATCGTCAACAGTTTAGAGCGCGAGCAGCAGGCAGGCACCTCACAAGCCGAGCGTACTGTGTTCGAAATCCAAGTCCTCGGTGAAATCGCCGATGATCGGAAAGGCTTTCAACGGGGCGTTTCCAGCTATCCGCCGCTGGATGCGTCGATCACCACCGTTACCCTGCGCGACATCGCCACGATTTATGCCCGTCCATCCGCCTCGAATGTCCATATCGGCAAGCTTCGCCACAATCCGAAGATTCCGGCCTTTGTTCTGACCGACAGTCTGCTCGGCAAGCATTTTGCTGTCCTGGGCACAACCGGCGCCGGCAAATCCTGTGCCGTTACCGTCATTCTGCAATCCATTTTGAATCAGCACCCACTCGGTCACATCGTCCTCTTGGATCCCCATAACGAGTATGGGCCGGCTTTTGGCGATTTGGCGGAGCTTCTGAATCCATCCAATCTGCAGCTTCCCTACTGGCTTTTGAATTTCGAAGAAATTGCCCACGTCCTGCTCGGCGAAAGCACCAAAGAGAGCCGCGATGTACAAAGCGCTCTTCTAAAGGAAGCCATTGTTCACGCCAAAGAAACCTTTGCCGGCGATAACGCCGGCGAAAGCCAGATCACTGTGGATACGCCCGTCCCCTACAGGCTTTCGGATCTCGTGGCAAAGCTCAAAGATGGCATGGGCATGCTGAACAAAGCCGATGGCGCCGCTTCCTATCTTGGCTTGATCAACAGGGTCGAGAACCTACGCTCGGACAAGCGTTATGCCTTCATGTTCCAAAGCCTCGCCGTTCGGGACAATATGGAGCAGATTCTCGCCCAGCTGCTGCGCATACCAACCAAGGGCAAGCCGCTGACCATCATCGACATCTCAGGCCTGCCGTCGGAGATCGTCGATGTTGTGGTCTCGGTTCTCTTTCGACTGACTTTCGAACTTGCTGTCTGGAGCGAGCGCGGCAAGGCACCACCGGTCCTTTTGGTCTGCGAGGAAGCGCATCGCTACGTACCGGAAGAAGCCGGCGTCGGATTTGCCCCGACCAGACGCGTCATCGCACGCATCGCCAAAGAAGGCAGGAAATATGGCGTGACGCTATGCCTGGTGAGCCAGCGTCCCTCCGAACTCGCAATCAATTCCCTTGCACAATGCAACACCGTCTTTGCCCTGCGCCTCAGCAACGAGCACGATCAGGCCTTTGTCGGCAAAGCCCTATCGGAGAATTCGCGCTGGCTGGTCGACAGCCTGCCGTCCCTCAACACCCAGGAAGCCGTGGTGGTCGGCGATGGCGTAACCGTGCCGGTCCACATCAGGTTCAACGACCTCGACCCGAAACAGCGCCCAGCGAGCCATGATCCGTCATTCTCCGAAAGCTGGCGTCAGGAGGCTGACGACGCCTTCCTGAACCACGCCATCGACCGCTGGCGCCGGCAAACCCGATGAAACAATGAGGTCCCCCCGGCGATGTGGCGGGACCGGGCCGGCGCAGCCCTATCTCGTTGGCATGCCGGCGTGGTGGCAAATAGCGAAGACGGCTTCCCGACAGAGCAATACGTCCGGGTAGCCCGTGGTCTTGCAGCTTATTTCAGCCTCGAGGAGCTTAGCCTGCGCTCTGCCAAGGCTTGCTCCCGACCAGCGGCGAAGCGATGACTTGACGTCAGCCTTCCTGCGAAAATGAATCGGCGGCCTTACTTGGCTCATCGCTCGATCCGCGCTCTCCCCCCGCTCCATCAGCAAAGCAAGGCGGCGAAGACGGGCAATATGGTTGATCATCGTACGAACAAGACGCACAGGAGCCTGCCCTTCACCTAAAAGGCGGTTTAGGCACCGTTCCACCTTGACCTTGTCGCCGAGCGTGGTCGCATGGGCGAGATCATCCAGTCCCACGGCGGCACTATCACCAACGATCTCAGCCACCTGGTCCAAACCTATCGTCGAGTCCTCGCCATCCATGCCGATATAGAGGGCAAGCTTGTCCAACTCGGCCCGGGTAACACCTCGATCGCCACCGAGATGGTCAACCAGATAGGCTTTCGCCTCAGCATCGACACGAAGCTTACGCTCGCCAAGCAGACGATCGACCAGGCTGCCGAGATCTCTGCCCTCGTCCCGATAGCAGGGCAACGCCGCCGCATTCGGGGCCTGCTCAATCAGCTTGCGAAGGGACGAACCGCCGCCTAGATCGCCACCTTCAATCACCACGAGCGCATCGATCACATCCAGCGCCAGGAGGTTTTTGCAGGCTACCCGAACAGCATCGCCCGCCTGTCGAACCCGGACGACCCGCCGCCCGCCCATCAGACAAAGCGCTCTCGCTTCATCCACGAGAAGGGCGGGGTTGCTCTTGACCTGATCGGCAGCAAGGTCGCTGGAGCGAAACGGATCCCGCGGATCGTCTAGAACCGTTTTGATCAACAGATCGATGCGCTCACGCACCAGCCCTTCATCAGGGCCATAGATCAGAACAACCGGCGTTTTAGAATTCGGCGCCTTCAGGAAGCGCTCGACCTGGCCTGCTGCAATTTTCACGCAGCCGACGCCTTTCGCTGAAAATGGAGCGCCAAGAGCGTGCGGATATCGTCAGCGATCTCCTCAGCGGCACGGCGCTCGGCGTCCTTCTGCGCCGTCAAGGTAGCGAAGGGTGCCCGACGAACATTATAGCTCGCCACGCGCTGCACAGTGGATTGATAGATCGAAAGATCGTCGGTCCGTTCTTTCAGATCAAAACTGGCGGTAAGGGTCAGATTGTAGCGCGTGATGGTGTTGTCGAGTTGGATGGCAAGCGCGCTGTTGGTGTTGGTCAGGTTGATCGCTAAGTCATAACGGCTCGGCACCCGGCTCGACGTCGGGTTCAAATTGTCTTCGAGTGCGATTTCGAGATGTTGACCCAGCCGTCCACCGAGCCCCGTCACGTTGATGGCCGCAAGTTCACTCCGTATCGTATCACCATCAGCTCGGTAGAGAAGGGGGCGAAACCCGCAGGCGCCAAGAAGGCCTGCAACAGAGAGCGCCGCACCACCGGAAAGGAAAGAGCGTCTCGTCATGGACAAACCCTTCTCAGATAACCAAATTGACGATTTTGTCGGGCACGAAGATCGCTCGCCGAAGCGGCTTGTCGCCGATGGCGCGCACCACATTGTCGTCCGCCATGGCCAGGGCGACCGCCTTCTCTTCGGGGGTGCCCTTGGGAAGCTTCAGCGTTGCGCGGAGCTTACCCTTCACCTGGATCGCAATCGTCACTTCGTCCTCGATTAGCAAGTCGGAATCGGCCTCGGGCCAGGGGGTGCCGGTCAGAAGCGTCTCATGGCCAAGCCTCGACCAAAGCTCCTCCGCCAGATGCGGCACCATCGGCGCTAACATCTTGACTAGCGCTTCCAGGGCTTCGCGCATGATCCAGGGCGCAGCAGGATCGGCCGGATCGAACACCTCCAGTTGATTGGAAAGCTCCCGGAGCAGGGCAACGGCCTTGTTGAAGTGAAATCTTTCAATCTCGCCAGTCACAGCGTCGATAGTTTTATGCACCGCACGCCTGATCGCGATCGCCTCGTCCGACAGTTCGGCAGGCATCGGGCCTTCTCGTGACATGTCTCCGCTAGGTGCGGCATCGAACAGGCGCCAAAGCCGGTTGAGATACCGCCATGCGCCATCAATACCCGCTTCCGTCCATTCCAGATCACGCTCGGGCGGGCTGTCGGATAGCATGAACAGGCGCGCGGCATCGGCGCCATAGGCGTCGATCGTCGGGCCGGGATCGATGACGTTGAGCTTGGATTTGCTCATCTTCTCCGATCGACCAACACGGACGGCGCGACCGTCGGTGATGACTTGCCAGGAGTCCCCTTCGACCTGCTCGACCTCTTCGGGATTTAGCCATTTCCCGGTCTCGTCCTGAAACGTCTTGTGACAGACCATGCCTTGGGTGAACAGGCCGGCGAACGGCTCTTCGATGTCGAGATAGCCGCAACGCTTGAGTGCGCGGGTGAAGAAGCGGGAGTAAAGCAGATGCAAAACAGCATGCTCAACCCCGCCAATATATTGATCCACCGGCATCCAGCGCTCGACCGCCGCTCGGTCGAAGGCTTCTTCGTGATGGGGCGAGCAAAACCGCAGGAAATACCAGGAGCTGTCGACGAAAGTATCGAGCGTGTCAGTTTCCCGCTCGGCCGCCGCTCCACATGTCGGACAAGCGACATGCTTCCAAGTAGGGTGCCGGTCCAGCGGGTTGCCGACCTTGCCGAGTTCGATGTCCTGGGGCAGGGTCACCGGCAACTCGGCCTTAGGCACTGGGACGATGCCGCAACCCGAGCATTTGATGATTGGGATCGGGCAGCCCCAATAGCGCTGACGCGAGACGCCCCAGTCTCGAAGCCTGAACGTGATCTTGGCTTCGCCGACACGGATCTCTTCCAGGCGGTCGATGACCTTGCGCTTCGCATCGGGGACCGTCAGGCCATTCAGAAAATCGGAATTGAACAGGGTGCCGTCGCCAGTATAGGCTTCGTTATCGATATTGAACGCGGCAGGATCGGCACCGGACGGCAACACTACCGGCGTGACTGGCCGATCATACTTCCTGGCAAAATCCAGGTCGCGCTGATCATGGCCGGGACAGCCGAAAATGGCGCCGGTACCGTAATCCATCAGCACAAAATTGGCGACATAGATCGGCAAGCGCTGAGTCGGTTCCAGCGGGTTGACACAGACGAGGCCGGTATCGTAGCCAAGCTTTTCCGCCTGTTCGATCGCCTCTTCGCTAGTACCGGTCTTGGCGCATTCACTGATAAACGCCTGAAGCGCCGACTGGCTTTCGGCAAGCTCGGTGCTCAAGGGATGGTCCGGTGCGATCGCCATAAAGCTTGCGCCGAACAGCGTATCCGGCCGAGTGGTAAAGACTTCAAGCGGGTGATCCCGTCCGTCAATTGCGAAGCGGATCAGAGCTCCCTCGGAACGTCCGATCCATTTCTCCTGCATGATTCGGACCTTGTCCGGCCAGCGATCCAGGCCTTCCAGCGCTGCCAGCAGATCCTCGCTATATTCGGTAACCTTGAAGAACCACTGTGCCAACTTTCGACGTTCGACAACGGCACCCGAGCGCCAGCCGCGGCCATCAACCACTTGCTCGTTAGCAAGGACCGTGTGGTCTACCGGATCCCAATTGACCGAACTCTCCTTCCGGTAGGCAAGGCCTGCTTCGAGGAAATCGAGGAACATCGCCTGCTGGTGGCGATAATAGGCAGGATCGCAGCTTGCGACTTCCCGTTTCCAGTCGAGGGATAGGCCGAGTGAGGCGAACTGCTCACGCATGGCCTTAATATTGCCGTAGGTCGATTCGGCCGGATGGATCCCTTTGACCATGGCTGCGTTCTCGGCTGGCAGGCCGAAGGCATCCCATCCCATGGGATGCAGCACGTTGAACCCCCGAGCCATCTTATAGCGCGCAACAACGTCGCCGAGCGTATAGTTGCGTACATGCCCCATATGCAAAAGGCCGGAGGGGTAAGGGAACATTTCCAGGACGTAGTAGCAAGGACGACTATCATCGAGCTTCGCTTCGAAGCTGCCATGCGCCGCCCAGGCTTGCTGCCACTTGGCCTCGCACTCTTTGAAGGGATAACGGGACATCGAAGACTTCTCTTGACAAAGATACGCCCTAAAGGAGGCATGAGACCGGTGATGTACGGCAGAAAGCCCTAGATTTCCAGCCCTTCTTCGCGCGAAGTATTCCCGATACTATCGAAAACACGCTCCCTAAGATGCGGAGGCGTTGCCGGCTGTCGCCAATCTGATTTCCCGGGCCCGGGTCAGGATATTGTCCTCAAGCCCGCTCGCGGTGCCTTCCTCAACTGGCGCATCAACCCAGCCCTTCTTGCCGTTCACCTGGCGGAAGACTGCAACCTTGAGCGCATCGACGCGCAGTTCGGGATCGAGAATATAGACGGTGACCTTGAAGCGCTCATCCGGTGATTCGGCGGGCGCATACCATTCGGTGATGATCACGCCGCCATTGGAATCCGTCTGGGCAAGAGGCATGAAATCCAGGCTTTCGAGCGAGGCCTGCCATAGATAGGGATTGACGACACCGGTGCGAATGACGGGTTTGGCTTCACTGCCGCCGAACCAACTGCCGCCTCCCGTCGACCCGCCACCGTCTTCGTCCTCCTTGGTACTGAAGAGCACGAAGCCTTTGTTGTTGCCGTGAATCGTGCCGCTTTCCTGCCGTTCCTTCTTTTCCTGCTTAGCCGAATAGGTTTCCGAGTCGCTGCTATCCGCACCGGCACAGCCGAACAAACCGAAACTCACCAAGAGGGGGTATAAAACAGACTTTCTGGTCATTGATCCTCGCCACCGTCCCATGAACATGCTGTCCAGCATATCCTTACTTTATGGATTGGGTCTACGAACAGTGGC
The DNA here is from genome assembly GCA_965204405.1 of Geminicoccaceae bacterium. Lineage (GTDB taxonomy): Bacteria > Pseudomonadota > Alphaproteobacteria > Geminicoccales > Geminicoccaceae > JANQPX01. The sequence goes on along the minus strand of CBDBEN010000001.1, from coordinate 33,604 downwards.
GCGGGCCTAGAAGTTGAAGCGGAAATTCACGACACCGCTGGCATCTTCCGTGCCGTCGAGGCCAGTGCTATAGGCGAGATCACCACCAACGACCAAACTCGAGGACAGCTTCATCTGCCCGCCGACGGACCAAACCTTGCGTTCATCCGCGGCCACACCATTTGCATCATACTGTGATACATTCGACACAGATAGGCGAGTACCGACAGTACCGAAGTCGTACCCCAAGCCAGCTGTCACACTATCTAAAGCGAGGCCGAGTGCTTCGTTCTTGTGGCTATAGAAGGCATCAAAACGCAGCCCGCCGAGGCTATCAAACTTCAACCCACCGCCGACACCGATTGTTGAGGATTGGTCATAATCCGGATCACCACGGTCTGAAAAGCCGGCAATAGCCGAGAGATCGACTTTGACCAAGCCCAAATCATGAGTCTGCGCTAGCTCCAGCGCCTGGCTTTTTGTGTTCTGAGATGAACCTGTCCCGGAGAGGTGTGATTTAAGCAACGAACCGCGATCGATAGAGACCCCGTCCGCCAACTCAATAGGAACGCCGGCAAATCGAGGCGTAAAGCCCAGTGACGAAGCATCCCTATCAACAATCTTCAGCCTTGGACGATAACCGGATGGCGCGCTCGATTGTGTCAGCGTCTGCTGAAGGGCATCAAAACCCTGCTGCAACACGCCGCCACCTTCGAAAGCATCCGATGCTGCATGAGCCACGCCACCAACGATAGAGAGCATCGTCGCAGAAGCTGCTGTCAGCAAGGTTTTCGCCACATAGGACATCGAGTTCACTTAACCCCGTCGAAGAATTTTATCTATCTTCATTGAACGTCAGCAGTATGCGAACTCAAGTCCCACAGCGCAAGTGCAAAAAGACCACACTTCACACCGTGAAAACAACGTTCGCGACACCAAAAAAACGAAAGAAGGGCGGCGGTTTCCCGCCGCCCCCAATCATGCTCGCGGGTGCTTAGTAGTCTACCTGGATCGTCACAACGCCGGCAGTAGTCTTGTCAAAATTATTGTTGCCGTCATTTGTATCGATATCATTATCATTGAAGGCGATATCACCCTTCACTTTGACACCAGGGAACAACTTATAATCTGCTGCGAAAGCGAGAACACCGACCTCCTCATCTTGATCGCCAGCTATAGTGCCATCGAAGTCATCCACCGTGTCATACGAATAGCCAACACTAACATTAGCAGGGCCAAAGCCGTATTTGACACCGAGATTGAACCCGTCGCCTTCAACGTTCGCGCCACCATCGTCGCGAATGACATAGCCAGCACCGATGCCTAACCCTGCAAACTCGACACCGACACCAATTGCATAATCTTCTTTGTCTTCACCGCCGTTTGTTTCATTGTCAGCTGTAATATAGACACCAGAAAGAGTCACATCGGCGCCGCCGGCAGAAACCTCATAGTTCAGACCAAGACCAACGGACTTCTCAAAGCCGCCATTGTTGGCGCCGGCCTCTTCATCATCCTCATCCGGCGTAAAACTGACACCGGCCTGGAAGCCACCGACACGCGGCGTGAAATAGGTAATCTTCGCGGCATCATTCGAATCATTGATGTTGGCAAGATCAAGGTTCGTAGAATCGCCGTCGATACCACCGGTACCAGCCTGAAAGTCTTCGCCACCGACATACATCACATCTTCGGCGCCATCATCGCGACCAAGCTCAACGCGCCCAAAGCCTCCCCAGAATGCCAGCACAGTTTCATCGGCATTTAATTCCTGGATATCGGCGTCAGTTTCAAGCTCGACCTTGGCGCTGTAGTTGATGCCATTGTCGGCAGCACCTTCCGCCTGAATTTTTGTCTCCGAGTCCATAAAGAAGAAATAGCCGCGATTGGACCCATCGGCATTCGTGTCCGTGTCACCAGCCTTAGCGCCAAATTCGACCTGACCCGAGAGAGTCACCTCGATGTCGGCCAAAGCTGGTGCCGCCATTGCGATGGCGCCAACAAGCGCCGTACTGCCAAGCAGTAAATTTTTAGTCATGATCCCGTTCTCCACTCGCACCCACTAGGGCATCTTTTTCGACTTTGAGATGAGTGCTGCACCCTTCGAGCACCCGATAAGGCGAACTCTCAACAATACCTGTTAAGCATTTGAAGGCTGGCGGTTCAACAAAGTAATCGCGCCCGGTGCTACATATAAGTCGCTCTGTGGCGTAAAAGACACAAAGAATCGGTGTGAACTAAAGAAGTTCTGCCAAACGCATGCTTTCCAAGTCATTTAGCAGCTTGTCGATCTCCTCACTTTGGCGTGTCGGGAAGGCATTTGCCAGCTCATTTCGCGAAAATTGCGGCCGTTTGAGCACCCAGCCCACGAGCTCGCTCACGTCTTCCGGAACTTCGATGGCATTGCGGGTGCCGGCCTTGACCAGGCCGTAGCGCCCCCCTTGCTCGACCAACCTGATGTCCTTGCCATTGACCCGATAAGCGGGATCGGTGCTTGGCTGAAGGAGCGTTGCGAGATCGTAGTCATGTCGGGGATAGGCAAAGGCTTTCTGCAGGTTGACGATGTCTGCCTTGGTTGCAGGTGCCGCCAGCACCGTTTTAAGTTCTTCTGCGAGGTCGGCCAGCCGTTCCTCCAGATGGCCATCTTCTTGCCCCCCCGATCTCGGCAGGTTGGCACGAAAAGCGTCGCGGGCGATGACCTTGTCGAACAGATAGCTCATCACGTCGATGCCGATCGGGTAGGTGACCCCGAAGGCGATATGCACGGCACCACCTTCATCGGCCAGCGCGTCGTGATACTGGCCTCTCGGCAGATAGAGAAGGTCGCCAGGCTCCATCGTCACATCCATCAGGAGCTTGCCCTTGGCCTTTTCATGATGCTCGCGCCCAAGCGTCTTGAACATCGGATGCGCGATCGGATCAGTCGCCCGGCCCTCATAGATATGCCAGGTCTTGGTCCCTTCGACATGCACCGCATAGACGTCATGGGTATCGAAATGGGCTGCAAATCCCTGGCGGCGCTTTGATGAGCAATAGAGATTGCCCTGGACCTTGCCGCCGAGCGCCACCTCCATGGCCTTGGAAAATGCCGTCAGCCCGGAGCTCAAATGGTCGATATCATTGGCAACGAGGGTCGCCCCCTTGCGGAGGTAGTTTTGAACCTTGGCGGGATCGGGCCTCAGCACCTGCCCCCCATCCCGGCCGATCGCAGGCGCACAATATTTCGCCGCCGGAATCGGCTCCTTGTCCAGAACCAGCATCAGCGATTGGCTGGACCAGATTGTCGCCTGCCCCAAAAGCTCGCTCAGCCGCGACCAGGTCATGACCTCGGCAAACTTGTCGGCGGCACCTTTGAGATGGAGCGGTTTCTTTCCCTCATACTCGCTCATGAACCGCTCGGCCCCCAAGGGTGCCATGATCTCATCCAGGCTGAAGGGCATGTTGAGCATGTCGAACTCCTCTCCGCGTCTGCCTCAAAGGGCGGAACGGCCGTCGGCTCGATCACGGCCGTTAATCCATGGACCCGCTGTCACATTGACCCCGCTCCCGGCTTAGCTAGGTTGAGGGCGGGTCGAGCGTGGAGAAAATTGCATGACGGACGATCAGGAACAAGCCGAGCAGACGACAAGCGTGGCTGAACGGCTTGCACGGGTGCGCGAAACGATTGCTTCGGCCGCCGAAAAGGGAAGACGCCAGCCTGAGGACGTCACGCTGGTCGCTGTAAGCAAGGCCCAGCCGGAGGAGAGGATCCTAGCCGCGCTCGACGAGGGGCATCGGGTGTTCGGGGAGAATTATGTGCAGCCGGCGCTAGCGCGCTGGCCCGCTTTGAAAGCCTCCTACACGGACATCCAACTCCACATGATCGGCCCTATCCAGACCAACAAGGCCAAAGAGGTCGTGGGCTTGTTCGATGTGATCGAGACGGTTGACCGGGAAAAGCTGGCGAGAGCCCTGATCAAGGAGATGACACGCCAGGGCCGACGCCCCGCCTGCCTCATTCAAGTCAACACCGGAGAGGAACCGCAAAAAGCCGGGATCTGGCCCCGGGACGTCGATGCCTTCGTTGCCCTTTGCCGGGACGAACTCGGGCTCCCGGTGTCAGGCCTGATGTGCATTCCACCTGTGGACGATGAACCCGCCATGCATTTCGCGCTGCTCGCCAAAATCGCGGCGCGCAACGGCCTTCAGGTTCTCTCGATGGGCATGAGCGCCGATTTCGAGGTTGGCGTGCAGTTCGGCGCAACGCATGTGAGGGTCGGCAGTGCGATTTTCGGCGCCCGGCTACCAAAATCCTGATGCGAGCTTTCCGTCAGGGCAATCGCCGAGAGAAGAGCCAATGCTGCGAAAAGAGCGATAACCAGTCTGATTCCCATCATCACTTCATCCTCTCGCCTCACCGGCGTCCGACATCCGTTCAAATAGCAGTGTCAAATCTGTAATTAGAGAATCGGTTCTTAACCAATCCTGATGGGCCCGTTCATCTGGCGTTCATATTCGGAGAAAGCCAAGGCAAGACAGGTTTGAATATTTGGAGACCGTGCCGTCCCGCTCCCCCGCCCAGCCACCCGATATGGGCGGAATCCTCGGGGCGGTTGGGCAGAGGAGCGGGACGGATCAGAACGGGAAAAACCGGCTCGGCATTAGTCGATCGAGGGCGGAATCGCATAAGAGCCGCTTGCCTGACAGATCGGCTGTGCCTTGCCGTCCGAGTAGATCATCACCTCACCGACCGCGAGCCGGCGACCAAGCTTCAGGATCCGACCGTCGGCGATCAGATCGACAGGCTTCGGCTTTGAGAGAAAATGAAAGGTGAGATCGGTCGTCACCGCTAGATCCGCCCGCCCGATCAGTGACATGACCACACCGTACAGCGTGACGTCGGCGAGCCCCATCAAAGCAGGGCCGCATATGGTGCCGCCAGGACGGCGGATCAGATCGCTATAGGGCAGCCTGACCTTGACCAGGCCCGCTTCAAAGCTCTCGATCACGAGCCCAAGCTGGCCAATCAGCGGCACGCCATCCCTGGCAATAGCCAGGAATTCGTCGGCGTAGATCTTGGCATCGGTGCCGTCGCTGTCCGTCATCCCATCCAATCCATCATCATCCATCCTGCAACTCCTGCCTCGCTCTATACCCTGGTCAATAAACTTGCCCAAAAGCGAATTTTATGATAGGAATATTTTCTGCTTTTTCATCTCATTCCTCAACGATTTGCCAAGCACCCGCGCCAAAGATTCGAAAAAAGCGCCGGATGCCCATTCCAAGCCAGTACCCGAAGCATGGCAGCAACCAACCTGCCAAGCGCCGGCAAATCACACCTTATAAGCCAGCGGAGATGATGCGTGTCAAAGAGCGTCGAAGCCATGATCGATGATATCATCCGGCGGGAAGGCGGGTTTGTCGACCATCCCGCCGATCGAGGCGGCCCCACCAATTTCGGCATTACCCAGAAAACACTGTCCCGTTATCTCGGCCGCAAGGTGACTAGGGACGATGTCCGCCGCCTCTCCCGTGAGCTTGCCGCCGAGATCTACCGGCGCGCCTATTATCTCGAACCCCGGATCGACACCCTGCCCAAAAGCATCCGCGCCTTCCTGTTCGACAGCGCCGTCAATCACGGTCCGAGACGGGCCATCCGTTTCCTGCAGCAGGTCTGCAATGCCGCGGGCTTCGGCCCGCTCACCGTCGACGGCCTGCTGGGACCTGCAACGAGGCGCAGGGCAGTCGCGGGAGAGAGGGAGATGGGCCCCTGGCTCCTTGCCGCTTTAGCGGAGGAGCGGCGCATGTTCTACCGGCTCATCGTCGAGCGCGACCCCTCGCAGCGGGTGTTTTTCAAAGGCTGGATGAACCGTCTGGCTGAATTCGACCGGATGATTGAAAGGTTGGTGGCATGACCCTTTGGAGCGCAATCACAGGATTTTTCCGGCCGGCCAAGGAGCTGGTGGAAGTCTTCAAGCCCAATGCGGAAAAGGAAGCGGCAAGGCAGCATGTCGAGCGCCTGAGCCTCGGCGAACAGGATCTCGCCTCCCTTCAGCAATTCGCGGCTGAGTTCCAGTCAAAACGCACCTCGACCGCCTGGGACAGCTTTATTGACGGCTTGAACCGTCTGCCCAGACCGCTGATCACCCTCGGCATTCTCGGCCTCTTCGTCCTCGCCCCCGCCGATCCTATCCGTTTTCTGGAAATCGCCCGCGCCTATCAGATCATGCCTGACGGATTCTGGGCACTGCTCAGCATCATCATCGCTTTCTATTTCGGCGGTCGCATGCAGCTCACCCGGCAGCAAATGAACGTGACCGGCGGCGCGCTTGCAGCCGCAAAGGATATCGTCGAGGCGCGAAAGGCGATGCGCGCGCTGGAAGGCGATGATGAAGGGTTCGAAACAGAGCATGCCACGCCGGCGCCCGATGCTGGCCTCGAACCTTCCAACATCAAGAATCGCGTCGTGGACGCCTGGCTTCGTCGTGATCGGACGAAAGCGCAACCGCCTCATCCAGAAGCAATGAGCCGAACCTAAGTTTGGGACCGTCAGGAGAAGCACCTTCATCCGCATTGGATTTCGCTGATTCGGGCTCTTAAGTAGCAACCGTTTGTTTCGATAAGTTTGCACTTCCCCGCTCCTCCTCCCTATATAAGACAGGTCGGGATCTAGCCCCGACGATCACCATGGCGGATGAACGGAGGCGGGAATGACGGATGCTGTCGAGCTTGATCAGGATGTCGAGCAGGAGGCCGTCGCGGATGATCCAGGGCCCGTCCTTCTTCGTCATGATGCCCAAGGCATCGCCGGCCTCACGCTCAATCGGCCCGACGCCTTCAATGCGCTGTCCAAGGAGCTGCTGACGGCGCTGCAGACCGAGCTCGACGCCATCAAGAACGATCCCGATATCCGGGTCGTCGCCATCACCGGCAAAGGCCGCGCCTTTTGCGCCGGGCATGATCTCAAGGAGATGGCGGGCGAGCGCAATCGCGACGCCCTTCTCGGGCTTTTCGGCCAGTGCAGCAAAATGATGCTGACCCTCACCCAGCTTCCCCAGCCCGTGATCGCCCTGGTGGACGGCATCGCGACGGCCGCTGGCTGCCAGCTCGTTGCCGCCTGCGACCTCGCCCTCGCCACCACCGATTGCCGCTTTGCCACATCCGGCGTGAAATACGGTCTCTTCTGCTCGACCCCGATGGTCGCCCTCTCGCGCAATGTCAGCCGCAAGGCATCGATGGAGATGCTGCTCACCGGCGATTTCATCGAGGCGGAAGAAGCGCTTCGCCTCGGCCTGGTCAATCAGGTGGTCAAGCCGGAGGATCTCGAGGAGGCTTTCGAGTCCATGATCGCCCGCCTGCTCGACAAGCCGAAGGATGTCCTCGCACTCGGCAAACGCGCTTTCTATCAGCAGCTCGAAATGGACCTGGAGGAGGCTTACGACTTCACCACCGAGGTGATCGTCGACAACGCGCTCGGCAAGGATTTCGAAGAGGGCCTCGCCGCCTTCGTCGAAAAGCGCAAACCCTCCTGGGGCCGTGACGACGGCCAACATTGACTTTGGTTTGGGCCCCGGTTCGGAAAACCGAGCGAACCTTAGCGCCGCGAAAAGGCTGATGTTTATTGGGAGGCCGTCTTGGCTGAAAGTGACGTTTCCGACCAGCCGCTTCGTTATGACGACAAGGCCATCAAGCGGATCCTGCGCGAGGTCAAAACCATTGCTGCCGTCGGGCTCAGCGCCAACGACATGCGCCCCTCTTTTTTCTCGGCCCTCTATCTCCGGAACAAAGGCTACAAGGTCATCCCGATCAACCCGCGCTATGCGGGTCAGGACATTCTCGGAGAGACCACACTCGCCTCGCTGGACGATCTTCCCGAGCCCCCCGATATGGTACAGGTGTTCCGCCGCTCCGAAGAGGCGCCCGCCGTGGTCGAGGATGCCATTCGCATCGGCGCCAAGGTGATCTGGATGCAGCTTGGCGTTCGCCATGATGACGCGGCGAGACTGGCTGAGCAGGCCGGGCTGAAGGTGGTGATGGACCGCTGCCCGAAGATCGAATATGGCAGGCTTTTTGGTGAGATCGGCTGGATCGGTGTCAACCGGCGCACCATCTCGGCCAGGAAAGGCCAAGCCCTGCAATTGAAGCACCCGAAAGGTGGCTTGACACGAAGGAAGCGTGATGAGCGATGAGACCGACGACTACGGCTTCGAAACCCTGGCAATTCACGCCGGATCCATGCCGGACCCGACCACTGGCGCCCGCGCGACGCCGATCTACCAGACCACGTCCTTCGTCTTCGACGACGTCGACCACGCGGCCTCGTTGTTCAACCTCCAGCAATTCGGCAATATCTATTCGCGCCTGACCAACCCCACGGTCGCGGTTCTGGAGGAACGGGTCGCCGCCCTCGAAGGCGGCACGGCGGCCTGCGCCACCGCCAGCGGACATTCCGCCCAGTTCATCGCGCTCCTGAACGTGATGCAGCCCGGCAACGAGATCATCGCCTCGAAAAAGCTCTATGGCGGCTCGATCACCCAGTTCAGCGAGACCTTTCCGCAGTTCGACTGGCATGTACACTTCGCCGACCCCACCGACCCATCGAGCTTCGACGCTCTTGTCACAAAAGAAACGAGGGCGATCTTTATCGAGAGCGCCTCCAATCCCGATGGCGTGATCGCCGATATCAAGGGGATTGCCGAGGTCGCGAAAAAGGCCGGCGTGCCGCTGATCTGCGATAACACCATGCCGTCGCCTTATCTTTGCAATCCCTTCAGGCACGGCGTCGATATCGTCATTCATTCGATGACCAAATATCTGGGCGGCCACGGCAATTCGATGGGTGGAATCATCGTCGACGGCGGCAGCTTCGATTGGTACCAGAACGATAAATTCCCGCTGATGACCAAGCCGACCAAGGCCTATCACGGCGTCAAGTTCGCGGAGACCTTCGGCGATTTCGGCTTCGCGATCCGCTGCAAGGCGATCGGCCTTCGGGACATGGGCCCCTCTCTCTCACCCTTCAACGCCTTCATGATCCTGACCGGCATCGAGACCCTGCCGCTTCGCATGCGCCGCCATGCGGACAATGCCCTGGCGGTCGCCAGCTTTTTGGAAGACCACCCCTCTGTTGCCTGGGTATCTTATCCCGGCCTGTCGTCATCACCTCACCACGAGGCGGCCAAACGCTATATGCCGGGCGGCACCGGTGCGGTCTTCACCTTCGGGGTCAAAGGCGGCTTCGAGGCGGGCGTCAAGGTCGTCGAAAACTGCGAGCTTTTCTCCCACCTTGCCAATATCGGCGACACCCGTTCCCTGATCATCCATCCCGCCTCGACCACCCACCGCCAGCTCGACGAGGCCCAGGCGATCGCGGCGGGCGCCGGTCCTGATGTCATCCGCCTCTCGATCGGCCTGGAGACCGCCGACGACATCATCGCCGATCTCGACCAAGCCTTGAGCGAAGCCGGGATCGACGGCAAAAGTGCTGCCTAACGGTGCAACCACATCATCTGCTTCCCATTAATCCGATTGAATTCATGATTTCAAATCAATCCGCTGAAGCCCGCCGACCCCAGAGACCCGAAACTCATGGACTGCAACGCAGAGGATCGGCCGCACATTGACCAGCCAGCCGCTCCCTCTGTCCCGGGACCGGTCGGTGGACCAAGCTCTCGAAACGCGGACGCGGCAGCTTGACGATCTCGACTTTTGCAGGAATCCGCCGTACCAAACCCGTGATCCATCGACACCATGGAGCATTAGTGCATTGTTCGACCTTATGAAGCCAGCACTAGCCCTCTCCCCACCCGACCACCTGATATGGTCGGGGTCCCGTGGGTTGTTGGGAGGGAGAGCGGGCTGGTTCCGTTTGATCGGAACATGCTCTAGTGCTCGACGGTGACATCTGTCATTCCCCGAGCCGGATCACGGACAACGACATGGTGTCAGCCCAAAACTTTCCCGACAAGCTCTCGGAACCGTCTTCATTTTCCTGCCCGAATTGCGGCGCCGAACTAAGCAGAAAGCTTCGCTCCACCAAACTGCTCGCTTGCGATTATTGCGACAGCAATATTTTCCTGGAAGACGATGCTGTGCGCCTTGCCGGCAAGCAAGGTGTCATGGCCGACGTCCCGTCCCTCCTGCAACTGCACCAGTCGTTTTCCTATCGTGGCTGGAGCTTCATGCCGATCGGTGTCGCACGCTTCGACTACGGCCAAGGTTTTTGGGACGAGTGGTGGGTGTTGGGCGGCGATGGCGAGGGGCGTTGGATCAGCGTCGATGAGGGTGATTTTGCTCTTGAGGAACCCATTGATATCGAGAAAAGGCCATCCGCTTTCGAGCTTGCTCCGGGACGGTCGATACGGCTCGATGGTCAGGACCTTCTTGTCACCGAACAAGGCCGTGCTACCTGCATCGCCGTCAGGGGTGAACTGCCGGAAAAGCTGAGCGTCGGCGACCAATACACCTATGCTCACCTCAGCGGTACCGGCGGCATCCTCTACACGCTGGAGATCGACCGCAGCCGCACCGCTTGCCATCGCGGCCGATGGATCGATCCCTTCGGCATCAAAGCGTCATGACGTCCGAGGTCAAGGCGATCAACTGCACCTCCTGCGGGGCCAGCCTTGACGTCCTGGGCGGGCATCGGGTGAAAAGCCTGACCTGTGCCTATTGCGGTTCGGTCATGGACCGCCATGCCGACTTTCAGATACTGCAACAATATCGAAACCGCCCGGACCGTCCCGCAACGCCGCTTGCGATCGGCATGCAAGCCATCCTCAAGGATGTTTCCTTCACCATTATCGGCATGATCGAATATGTCAGCCGTCAATCGGGAGATGGCTGGGCGGAAACCTATCGCTGGGTCAGCTTTCAGCTTTACTCCCCCACGCACGGGTATTGCTGGTTGACCTGGAACCGCGGCCATTTCTTCTTCAGCTACAGAACGCGGGAGCTTCCGGATCCGGCTATGCCGACCGGACTCTGGCCCAAGCAGATGATTAAACTGGGCACGCGAACCTTCGAAATGTTCGAGCACTACAACGCCGAAATCGCCTACGTCGAAGGCGAACTCACCTGGACCGCCAGATTGGGCGATAAGGTCCGCGTGGCCGAAGCGATCGACCCGCCATCAATGTTCAGCTATGAGCAGACCGGCAGCGAGATCGAGTATTCCATCGGCGACTATATCGAGGCCGAGGATGTTCATGCGGCGTTCGGTCTGGACCCGCCGCCGAATCCGCTCGGCATCCATCCGGCCCAGCCTTTTGACGGCGGCCGCTGGTGGCCGGCCCTTGCGAAAGCCGGCCCAGTCTTTGCCGGCATCGCCTTGCTTGGCCTGATCTTCGTCCTGATCGCCGGCGGCGGCCGCGAACTCGTGCGTACCCAGACCGATGCAACGCGTGACCCGATTGTCCTCCCCTTCTCGGTTCAGAGCCCCGATCAGCTCATGAAGCTCGAGCTCACCGCATCACTCAGCAACAATTGGGCCTATTACGACGTCACGGTAAGCCATGCCGAAACCGATGAAGCCGTCCTGTCCCTTGGCAAGGAGATCTCTTTCTACGAAGGCCGGGATAGCGACGGTTATTGGAGCGAAGGGTCCAGGCGCGAGGCGGCGTTGTTCAAGGTGCCGGCTGCGGGTGACTATGAAATCGAAATCCTGCCGGCTGAAACCGGCGGCTCGATTCCGCCATTGGGCATTCGTCTCTTCGAGCAGGTTTTCGTCAAGCGCTACCTTGTCATCCTGCTGATAATCTCGATCATCGCCTCGGCAAGCCTCCCGCTCTATCGCCGGCATTTCGAGAAGCAGCGCTGGGCGGACGTCCTTGAGGATGACGACGATGACTAAGCTCGTCTTTATTGTCTTCACGCTGCTCACCCTCGGCGCCGGCTACATGACCGTCTACGGCATCGGCGCCCAGGATCGGAGCATCGAGCGCAGCGTCCGCAACGGCAGTGCCGGGCATGTCTTCATCCGCGGCGGCAAATAGCCGGGCTTTATGGGCTGGCGGCGTCGTGATAGAAGCGCCTGAAGTGAAAATGCCGGCATTGTCCCTTTTCGCTTGCGACACGGACAGGCTTCCTGAACACCTCCCCTGCCGCAGCGTTGCGGAAAACCTCGGCGGCACGTTAGAAAGCAAGAAAAATTGAGCGACAACGATATCGTCGATCTGCTGGTCATCGGTGGCGGCATCAACGGCACGGGCATCGCCCGCGATGCGGCGGGCCGCGGCCTCAAGGTCATCCTCGCCGAGCAGGATGATCTCGCCCAGCATACGTCATCGGCCAGCTCCAAGCTCATCCATGGCGGTCTCCGCTATCTCGAGCATTATGAGTTCCGCCTGGTGCGCGAAGCCCTGATCGAGCGCGAAGTCCTGCTCGCCGCCGCCCCCCACATCATCTGGCCGCTCCGCTTCATCCTACCCCACAGCCCCGAACAGCGCCCCGCCTGGATGATCAGGCTGGGTCTTTTTCTCTACGATCATCTCGGCGGGCGAAAGCGCCTGCCAGGCTCCAGATCGGTCGACCTCAACACCGACCCCGCCGCCTCTCCGCTCATGCCCTCGATCCGCCACGCCTTCTCCTATGCCGATTGTTGGGTCGAGGACGCACGTCTCGTCGTCCTGAACGCCAAGGATGCCGCCGAACGCGGTGCCAAAATCCTGACCCGCACCCGCTGCATCAGGGCAAGGCGCATCGACGGCCTGTGGGAAGCCGATCTCGCGTCCAACCGCGGCGCCCCGACACGCACGGTCAGAGCACGCACCCTGATCAATGCCGCTGGCCCCTGGGTCCAGGATTTCTTGGACAAGAGGGCCGGTGTCTCGTCCTCGAACAATGTCCGCCTTGTCAAGGGCAGTCATCTCGTGGTCAAAAAGCTCTACGACCACGACGCCCCCTACATCCTGCAGAACCCCGATGGCCGCATCGTGTTCGTCATCCCCTATGAGCAGGACTTCTCGCTCATCGGCACAACGGACCAGGACTATCAGGGTGATCCCGCCGACATCGCCATCGACGACGACGAAATCGACTACCTTCTCACTTCGGTCAACCGGTATTTTTTTACCCCCGTGACCAGGGATCAGATCGTCTGGAGCTACGCCGGCGTCCGCCCCCTCTTCGACGACGCCAGCAACAACGCCTCCGCCGTCACCCGCGACTATGCCTTCGACCTGGACGTGTCCAAGGGCGAAGCTCCCCTCCTCTCCGTCTTCGGCGGCAAGCTCACCACCTACCGAAAGCTCGCCGAACATGCGCTAGAAAAGCTCCAGCCGGTGATGCGCTTCAAAAAAGGCCCCTGGACCGCCAGCCAACCGCTCCCCGGCGGCAACATCAAAAACGCCGACATCGAGGCCTTCCTCGAAGAAACCCGCAAAACATACCCGTGGCTCCCCGGCCCGCTCGCCCGCCGCTACGTCAAAGCCTACGGCACCCGCATCACCCGCCTGCTCGCCGACGCGAAGAGCCTGGACGACCTCGGCCGCCATCTCGGCGACCATCTCTACGAGGCCGAGGTTAATTTTTTATTACGGGAAGAATGGGCGATCACCGAAGAAGACATCCTCTGGAGACGCTCCAAACTAGGCCTCCACATCTCCAAACAAACCGCCACCAACCTCCGCACCCACCTCGCCCGCAACAGCAGCGAGGCAGGCGAGCGCCTGCAGGCGTGACTTTAAGAAAGTGCTGGCATGACCTGCTGAATTGATTTTTCTTGGTTGAAGCCGATCAGGAGCAAAAAACAACCGGCCAGGAAGCCGAAGCCGGCGCATCAAAGCAGGACATCAAAGTTTCTGAAGAACCTTCTCCAGCCGGGCCTGGTAGAGCGAGATCAGCTCGAAATGCTCCGGCCAGGGGTCGAACAAATGCCGGTGCATCCCCCTCAGGTTCGCCTCGGCATGCTCCGGCGAAATATTCCACCGGTTCCGCACCACCCCCATCGACTGCAGCACCTGCACCCAAGCCCAAACCTCCCGATCAGCATCCCGCTTAGGTATCGGCAAGTACAAAAACGTCGTCTTCCAGTCCTCCCGGCCATAGCTGGACAGTACATTGATGAGCATCACCGGGTTACAGTCCAACTTCATGGCATGTTTCATGACACTCCCCCGTTAGTCCATCTATCTCCTCAAATCATCACATCGCACGCTACGCTCTTTTCTCTATCTACAATGACGTTATTTACAATCAAAGTAGGAGAAATGTTGTTTGCAGGATCGTGCCACCGAATGATGAAATCTAGCCAGAAGGAATATGCGCATAAGCTATTTTTAGAATGAGCTTTGCATGTCATCGAATACTGCATCTCATTATCCTTAGCGTCGGCCTGGTATTTTTTATCCTCAGCATAAAAATAATCTTCTTCGAATTCGATATAGCATGTTTGGATTAAAAAAAAATTCCAAAAATAAACTGCAAATATGTTTTGCATTTGTCTTGCTATTATCATTTTTTGAAATAATATGAACAATCAGAGCGTTAGCTTCTAAAGCTCTACGCGCAAAAATTTAAGAATTGGTGCGGAAGGAGGCCGATGTCTCCAAAGACTTCGCGAACGGCGTTGCAGGGAGCGCCAGGATTTAAAGACTTGCTGGCGGATGCTGCAAGTGACACTTCCTCGACGATCGATGCCCAAAATCAGCCAGGAGTAGCATTCAGAGCGCTCTACGACGGCTGGGTGCGCCAAGGAGGTTACCTGCGCGGCAAGCCTCGCCGCAGCGTTCGCCAAATCAAGACCTGGCTGGGCTCAAACCGCGAAGTGCGCTCCCTTGAGACCAAACTATCCGGCAAGACACTCCTGCAGCTCGATGATTTAAGAAATCTGATTAGCCTTTTCCTCGAGCGTTGGCGCTATGACGCCGGAAAAGGAGAGGATCAGGCCTATCCTCATAGCAAGCTCGATCAGCTCGCCGAAGACCTCGTAACGGAAATCTACGTCGACAACGGTAACGGTCGCGGCTCTGGTCTCCAATTACCGAGAAGAGGCCGGCAGGCAGCTCTTGAAACTGTGCCGCTCTCGACACAAACGACACGTCAGGACGAGAAGTCAGCGGATGTTCCGGACGATACGCTGGAGTCTGGTGATGCTATTACGGCACTATACAAGCAATCCGACGCTCTTATCACCGTAAGCCGCGAGCGCACCTTCATCGGTGCTGATCCCGGCAGCATCATGTCTGGCTTTCATACCTTGATGGACGAGTTGCGTGCCATCGACGATTCCGACGATCGCTTCCGCGCGTTGATCTGGATCGTCGATTCAGGGCGTCGCGAAGGAGACCCAGGATCCCAAACAATCCTCCATAATCTTGATTTCCTGGCAACACAATTTCGCTCCCTGCTCCTGACCGATCATCCCCGACGGACGGACCGTGCTCGATGGTTCATGCAAAGGGCTGTCGTTCTCGTAGGAACGCTTCGCTTCGAAGAAATTGATGCTTGCTATACCCAGGCGGGACTGGAGCTAATGGAACCTAAGCGTGGATGGGACTGGATCACTGCCGATCGCCTGTTTATCGAAGGCGTACCGGATAGGTGGTTCGAAAGGGTTTCAAAGGAAGGGGCGGAAGCAATCCGGCAACGGACCATCACAGTGCATCGCGATCTACAGCAGCCCAAGCAGGAGAGACCAGGTGACGCTAGTTGGGCTGATATACGGTATCTGTTTCATGCACCCTTGCGTGGCGGCGACAACGAGATCAGGCCCCGCTGTGTCGAACTGCCTAGTCCTGGCGTTCGCTGGAGCGACGCCTTCCGTGTAGCCCATGAAGTAGCCTTATTGCGGCTTGGAAGGCCGTTTAAGCCAGCGATGCGCTATAAACCCAAAGAGGAATTAGCGCTTCTCCGCAATCATCGCCTTGCAGCGCTCACCGTCGTCGAGTTCTGCAAACTCACAAACCACTTGGCATTCGAAGAATTCAATTGAGATTGCTTTTTTCTTGACCTTTAACCTGATCTCAAGCTTTTTGGCCCGTAATTCTCACGAAGATCAACTTATACGTTATGGAGTCTTCTGACGATGCCAAGCGCCAAGCCAGCGGAGAAGGGATCAGGTACGCCGCCTGTAGACCAATCTTCAGCTCCAGAGTCTTCTCAAAGTGCCAAGCTTATTTTAGAGAAATTTGAGAGTTCATCATGCCTTATCACTGTAAGCCGCTCAAACACAGTGATTGGCAGAGATCGAGAAAACAAGTTCTTTGAGCTTATTGATCAACTCCAAGATATCGACAGCGACAAAAGCAGGCTGGTGATCTGGGTTTTGGATATGGGGTCTAAGAATGACAATCCTAAAATCCAAAGCTTGAATGAATATAAGGCCTCTCAAAATTTTCGAGCATTTAAAGATATACTTTCAGATCCAAGAGGCTCTTCATGCAGAGGTTGGCTTGGGACAAGAAGCGTTTTCTTTTTAGCGAATCCCAGCGACGATTTGACTAAAAACAATGATAGATTCAGCTCCTTTGATCGAGGGGTATATAGAAGGACTAAATTTAACTCATCTAAGTTTTTTCGTTCAATTGTTGGGAAAGTGGAAGCGAGGGCATCGACAAAAGCCGCAACTATCTTTCTATCCGATTCTGAAGATGGGTCGGCAAAGAATGGCGCAAGCAATTGCTTGAAGGTCGAGTATTACGGTCACAAGTTGAATCAAGAGAATCTTCCTGTTCAAGTTAAACGTAATTTTAGCTCCACTGCTCGAAATCAAATGATTCAACGATTCTACCTAGCAGGAAAAGCGCATATTGACGGTGTAGAATCATGCGAATCCGAAAAGTCATTCTTGGAATTAGTCAAAGCAGGCTTTCTTGTTTGCAACTTCGAAGAATTTATCAGTATTAAATAGCAAATCTATATATATTCTTATGTATAAATATTATTTTTTTTAGAAAAGACTTGCGCAACAGAAAAAAAAACGATCTCCTAGAGCCTTACTACTTTTGGGAGATATTGCCAAAAATGACTGTACAAGCTGCTTTGCCTTCTGGAGTTTGGTCTCAGACTGGATCGATATTGACATTCACCGTTCCAGCCTCGAGTGGATGTGATCTCGCCTGTCCTTTCTGCTTTATTAGTCAGCGCGGCGAGGCGTCCGCTCCTATAGGCTTGTCGGTCGACGACTATGTCTGCTTCATTCGTGATGCGGCAAAGAAAGATGGCATTGCCGCAATTTGCGTCCAGGGCTACGAGCCGCTGCTGCCAGAGTCCTTCCCCTACACCCAAGCCATCCTGTCGACCGGCGAGTGGCTGGGCATTCCGGCATCCCTCGTCACCAATGGAACCCATCTCGCCCAGCGGGTCGATGAGTTGCGTGTTCTGGCGCCGGGTCGCATCTCGGTCAGCCTGGATGCCGCCGAGCCCGAGGTGCACGACAGACAGCGTCGAAAGACCGGCGCCTTCGCTTCGACGGTGGATGGATTGCAGAAAGCGGTTGCGGGATTGTCCGACGAGACGGAGTTGGTGGTCACGTCGGTCCTGATCCCCAAGCGCCGCGCTCAGCTCGACGCCATGCCAGCCTTGTTACAAGAAATAGGAATCAAGCGCTGGATCGTCACTGCCTTACAGAAGGTTGGGGAAACGCGGCCGGGCGGACCGGTCGACAAGCGCGAAAGGATCTTGAGCGATCTTCGGATTCTTGAACGTCAGGCTAAAGAGGCCGGAATCGAGTTCGCTGTCGATGACGAATTTGACGGGCTGGAGGGGGGAGAGGTGTTACCGCAAACACTGCGGGTACGGCGTCTTCTCGAGCCCGAGGCCGTCTACCGTCTCGTGCCCGACGGCCGCTGTTCCAAAGGCAGCGATATTCTCAAGCTCCTCACCGAGGCGACGCCACGCTGGGATCCTAGGACCATGCATGCCGGTGAGTTTCTGCAGAGCCTTTGATCAGCATGGCCCGACAGGAATATTGAATAAATTCCTGATCTGAGCTATTGAAGAACGGATGCTATTCAACACTCACCGAGGCCGGAGCGACGCCAAGGGTCCCGGAAAAACCAAACGAACCCGAAGGCCGCAGTTTTCCCGGTGTTTAAACCCGTACCAGTAGCAAAACTATTCGGTTTCTGTGGCGAGGCGGCCGAAGAGGGGGCTGTTGACGCATTCGTCGGCGACGACGAAGGCGAACAGGCCGAAAAGGGTATAGACGGAGATCGCAAGACCGCCGATCGTGGCGTCGAAGGCGGCGCCGAGGCAAATCAGGAGGGTGGCCAGGAGATACATGCTGGTCTTGGCCAGGGCGTTGGACGAAGCCGTGTCGACATCCTCGCCAAGAGCCAGCTTGTAGTTGATCAGCAGGGCGGTGAGGCAGCTAAGAACACCGGCGAAAATACCCAAAAACATGCTGTCGATCATGAACTTGCAAATGCTCCCCAGACGCCGCGCGGTAAAACACATCTACCCCCGGCGCGAAAGAATGGTTCCGCGCCGGGACTTCGGAATGGACGCCTATGCCATACATACAGTATCGGGTCTGTAATATTCCTCTCGGGAGAAAATAAAGCCAGGCAGTGGTCGATTTAAACGATCTTCAAGCAGCGTCGGCGCTGACATGCAGCCGGTTGTTGGCAGCCTCGGCACGGGACCAGGCCTGGAGCACGCGGAGCAGCATGATCGCGATAACCGGCACACCCAGCATGACGGCAAGCTCGGCGGAATCCGAACCGAAATGGGCAATCTTGGTAACACTGACGGCAACCAGCACCAGCCCGGTCGCAAGGCCGCCGGCGGTGACCATCTTCAGAAGATCATGGAGAAGCCGCTGGGCCCGGGTATCTTTCCGGCGCGGGGTCCGAATGGAGGCGAGCAGGGCGACGAGAGCGAGGATGGCTGCGCCGATCATTGATGTAGAGACAACTAGCATGGAATGAACTCCTATATGACATTTCAATTAAAACCAAACTAAAGGTTGCTGTGAATCATTCCAGTATTTTCTTTGTGGTAGATGTTGCTCGTCCCGGTCTTGTTGTCGGAAAAGCACGGGAATTGTTGGCAAAATAAAGAAAAATACTCATCGATGTCCGAATTTTGGCCTATTCTTCATTCGAATCGATGAGGACATCCTCAAGATAGGCCACCAGCCGGTTCCTGGTTCCAATGCTCGCGAAAGCCTGGATATGATCGACATCCGGCAGCCGCCAGATGGTTTTCGGCTCGCCTGCAGCGTCGAAGAGTTCCTCGCTGTGATGGGGAGGGATGACACGGTCCGCCTCGTCCTTGATGATCAGCAGCGGCAAGGGGGCAATGGCGGCAGCGGCCTCCACCGGGGAGTAATGACCATCGATGGTCAGGCTGACCGGCCATTGCAGCGGCCAGGTGAGCCAGTGGCTTGCGAGCTTATCACGGGTAATTCCCCGATAGTCGCTAAAGGCGCCCTCGATGATCAGCGCGCGCAGGCTGCTTTTCCGGGGGCTGCCCGCAACCGCCGTCAGCGCCAGCGCGCCGCCAAGGCTTTGGCCGAGGACAGCGACCCTGTCTGGATCGACCTCCGGCAGGGTCATCAGCGTATCCAGGCCGGCGGCGATATCCTGATGCAGACCATCGAGATCGGGCTCGCCTGCTGATCGGCCATAGCCCCGGTAGTCGAAGGCGAAAACGTCGAAGCCCTTCTTGGCAAGCCAGGCGACACTGGCGAAGTGAGTGCTGATGTTTTGAGCATTGCCGTGGAGGAAAAGCAGACTTCCGAGCCGCTCACCCTCAGCCGGAAAGAGCCAGCCATGAAGCTTGGTGCCGTCAGCGGCTTCGAAATCGATATCTCGATAAGTAAAACCAGCCTTTTTCGGGTCGAACACATGCTCTTTCATCGGATGGAAGAAAAAGCCGGTGCAGGCGCTCAAGCTTGATAGAAGAATGAGGACCAGGGTCATTCGGGCAAAAAGAAACATCAAAAATACCAGTTAAGCGTGGACAACAGCTCAGTTTGCGCACCGCCCCCCTCGTCCTCCAATGTCCCCTCGAGCTTGACGGCAAGGTTTCTGGCAAAGCCATAGCTCTGGCCAAGACGAAGCTCATAGCGCTCATTCACAGCCTCTCCGAAACGAAGCTGATAACGTCCATCAACGGAAAAGGTTGCATGGTCGGTCATCGGCCAGAGCAGCGACAACGAAGGGCCGATATTGACGCTGCATGTCTCATCGCAATCCTCTCCGCCGATCATGCCCCCCTCGATCAGGGCAGACCAGATCGCACGCGTGCTCGGGATGGAGTAGGTAAACCCGGCCCCGCCCTCAGCGACCGCAATCAGCGCTCCTTCCTCGTCCGTATCCTCGATTCTCAGCCGTTCGACACCGATGTTCAGCTTCCAGGAGACCGGTCGGATCAGCTCATTGCCTGGTGTCATCGAACGAACACCGAGCGCATTGAACTGCTCCAGCAGCACCTTCCGGCTTCCCTGATAGCGCCGAAGCTCGGTGTTGAGAAACTCGATGCTGGCGCCTGGCACGAAACCGCCGCTCGGATCCAGTGTATCATGGTAAGCAGGCCGCAGGTGCAGCGCCTGAAAACTTCTGCCATCGCGCAAACCGACCCCTAAAGCCGCGCGGGCGGAGCCATGGCCTTGATCAGGCCTAGTCCAGGGAACCGGAACAGGAGGCTGATCGGCCTTGGCATCGATTCGGCTTCGAGCCGCGAGCAGAGACCAGGCACGAGCCTCACCGGCCTCTTGCTCGATATCGTCGGTTTTCAGCTGGTGAGTTACGAAGGACTGGGCCAACTCGAGAACGGCGGCGCGTCGGGGCTCCGGCAGCCCGGTGACGATCACCTGTTCCGGATCGATTCGGGCAGCAGCGAGATCCTGAACCATCTCCCGCTCTTCCGATGTCAGTGCGCTCAAGCTATGCCCGATCCTGGTCTCGCCGGAGGGACGAAACACCGTTTTCCGAAGCAGGTCTTTACGGCTGAGAATAGAGCGTACGCTGTCGACCGGTGTGACATGCAAGGCGAAGTCATCCACCAGTTTTAGGCCCGGCCGGGCGGCGTCCAGGAGAAAAAGCAGTTGAAAGGAACAATTCTCATCGAAGAAGTAGTAATCACTATGATGGCCGCGCATCTCCCAGAGATGGACGAGCATGCGATCGACTTCCGCCGGCGAAAAGTTGAGCTGATACTCCCAAATGTCCCGATTCTCGATGTCGCTATAGAGCTTCACCAGATTATGGTAGGGTTCGACCGAATAGGTCCCGCGATAGCCCCCGGTTAGGCCGAGGACTGCGAATAGAATGCCGTCGTCATTGCCGGTCTGAGCGCCATAGTTGACCGCATAGGAAAGGAGCCTGGTCTCTTCTGTTTGGTGGTGGCGATCGAAGCGCAGCAGCGTGTGTCCGAACATCGATGCCGGGTTGTTCAGATAGGCGGCCGGAAAAATCAAGGTCGCGCTGGCAGCATCGATGGTCTCGAACCAGGTGTCGAATTCCGGACAACTCCGCTCCGGCAACCGGCTGCCATCAAATGCTAATCGACCTTTCAGCCACCGATAACGCGCGATGAACGCACATTGGGGATGCTGGCCGGTGGCGGCCGGCGGCGCGAAGAAGGCATTGAGTGTCGCCTCGAGTTCGCTCGCCGGATCATGCTTTCCGTTCTCAGCTAGGAAGAAACCTTCGCTATCGACGAGACTTCGACGCTCCAGGCCCAGCAAGTCGGGCCGGTAATGGCCAAGTGCATACCAAGCCGGATGCTCGGCCAGCCTGAGTTCTTCTGCTTTGGCAATCAGTTGATCCAGATAATCGGATGAAGCTCTGGTCTCGCCCGACCCGAGCCACATCATCGTCGCCACCAGGAACGTCAAAAGCGACCGTGCCCTGATCGACCGACGAGAGACCGCCGGACCGAACCCGGGGCAATCCCCTTCATAGGTCCGATCCGGCATCGTTAAACGCCGCATCCGGCGGCTACCGAGTGTCCCTCTCACGAAGCTTAGACGTCGACGTAGCGCGCCAGCACCTCATCCTCGGCCATCACACCATGGATCGACACCAGCACATCCTCAGCTGAGACGCTATTGTTCGGAAAGATCCGCGTGAAATTGCTCTTGAGGGTTGCGAACAAGAGGGATTGGTCTTGCGACTCGACCTTCATGGCAGCAGCAAACGATGCCAGAGTCTCACCTTCGCCACGGGCAACATCTTTGGCAAGATTGTCAAGATTGGCAGATGCCAGCTGTCGTACTTCGGCTGATGCTATGACAGCATCCTTGTCACAGCCGAGTGTCCCGGAGGTGATCCCAAAATATTGGCTGGCAATGGTATCATTAGTCGTGACTGCCAAAATTTGAGGGAAAAGCCCGGACTTTCCTTCCCAAAGAGTCGTGCCCAATCCGCAGCCCGTGCTCTCCGCATGAGCTGACTGCATCTGTGCCAGACCCACTGTGAGTCCAAGCGCTAAAGCAACCGAAACGATACCTCTCGTCATGATCATCTCCTGGTTCAACAGACGGCGAGTTTTTTGAGGTTGTAAGAGCAAATCTGTCAATCGATGAACTCGATTTCAGAAAATTTGCCCTCTTTTTGGGTGAAATTTTCGACGAGGTATGGCTGAAGAGCGACACATTGTCTCGCACTGGTTGGTCAGCCAAAGCCTGCAATGTCAATCGGTCATGCGCATGCATATAGATTGTTGGGCAGATCGAATATCAACTTAAAATTGATCACAGCGCCCAGCTCCCTTAGCTCATTTGTCTTGAGGCTGATTGGATCGATAGCAATGGCTTTATGAAGGCAGGATGAATGGTCTGTTCAGAAAAGCGGTCGGTTTCGAAGTAAGGTTCTGGCGGATTATTTCGGGGCAGCTGCGAGCATCCGTGGCTGGCCCTCTCCGATAAATGCGCATCAATTAGAGCATTTTCCGATCAAACGGAACCAGCCCGCTCCCCCTCCCAACCACCCGATATGGTCGGGATCCTGCGGGTGGTTGGGAGGGGGAGCGGGCTGGGGGTGACTTCATAAGGTCGAAAAATGCACTAGCTTCGGAAACAGCAGCAAAGAAGTCGCGGCTTCGATGCAAAGCCGGACGTGCCCTGCTCCAAACTCGGATGGGATTCGCATCGCGGGGCTCGAGATGGGGAGATCCGGGTCGCCGATGGCGCGCTATAGGAGCGTAAGCGTCGCCATCTCGACCAGCCGACCATTATTCACAAGTCTTCGCTGCGACGCTCTCGCATCAGCGCCTTTCAGCGTTCGATCAGGCGGCCAATCCCTTGGTCAGGAAATTGCTCATCCGTCTGGAGAAAGCGCCCGGATCCGGCAGCGGCTCGCCTTCAATGATAAGGGCCTGATCGAGCAGCAGTTCGGCAAGCTCACCCAACTCGTCGCCGGCTGCGCCCGCCTCTCCGGCCACGCCGATCTTCGCCATCTTCCTGATGAGGTCGTGTTTGGGATTGATTTCCAGGATGCGCTTCGACAACTCGCCGAGTTGCTGATGCTGTTTCAAAAAGCGCTCGAGGCGCATGTCCATACCGGTCTCGTCAGCGACCAGGCAGACAGCGCTTTCGGTGAGGCGGGCTGAGGTTCTGACATCGGCAACCTTCTCGCCGAGCCTCTCCTTGAGCGCGGCGATCAGCTTGTCCAGATCCTCACCTTCGACTTTTTCAGCCCCGTCCTTTTCTTCATCCTTGCCATCGGTATCGCTCTCGATATGGGAGAGGTCGACATTCCCGCGGGTAAGGGATTTGAACGGTTTGTCCTGATACTTGTCGGCCTGGGGCAGCCAGAAATCATCGATATTGTCGGCGAGCAGCAGAACCTCGATGCCTTTGGCGCGGCAGGCTTCGAGCTGCGGGCTGGATTTGAGCGCCGCCATATGCTCGCCGGAGATGGTGTAGATGGCGTCCTGGCCGGGCTTCATGCGCTCGATATACTGCGCAAGACTGACCCAACCATCGCCGGCAGTCGAGCGGAAGCGGGCGAGATCCAGGAGCTTTTCGCGGCTCTCGTGGTCTTCGTAAATGCCCTCCTTGATGACCTGGCCGAACTGCTCCCAGAAGCTGTCGTAATCACCGTCCTCCGCCTTGGCGCGTTTCGCCAGTTCATCGAGGATGCGTTTCACCAGGTCTTTCTTGATCTTGGCGAGCACGGCGCTGTGCTGGAGGGTCTCTCTGGAAACGTTGAGCTGCAGATCCTCGGTATCGATGACCCCCTTCACGAAGCGGAGATAGCGGGGCATCAGGCCTTCCAAACCATCGGTAATGAAGACCCGCTTGACGTAGAGCTTGACCCCATGTTCGCGCTTCGGATCGAACAGGTCCATCGGCTGCGTGCTCGGCAGGAAAAGCAGTGCTTGATAGGAAACAAGGCCTTCCGCCTGGACATGCAGCCTGGCCCAGGGATCGTCATAGGCATGACCGACATGATGGTAGAATTCTTTATACTGCTCATCGGTGATTTCAGACTTGGGCCGCGTCCAAAGCGCGCTTGCTTCGTTGATCTGCTCCGGCTGCGGCACCACCAGCTCATCGGACGCCTCCTCGCCCTCCGCCAGTTCAGCCTTCTTCGCCTCTCCTTGGAACATGATCGGGATGGCGATGTGGTCGGAATAGCTGCGGACAATATGGCGAAGACGGTATTCCTCATGGAATTCCCTGGCGTCGTCCCGGAGATGCAGAATGACCCGCGTGCCATTCGGCGCCTTGTCCATGACTTTTTCGACGGTGAAGCCGGTCTTGCCGTCAGATGTCCAGCGATGTGCGACGTTTTCGCCCGCTTTCGACGAAAGCACCTCAACCTCGTCCGCCGCCATGAAGGCCGAATAGAAGCCAACGCCGAATTGGCCGATCAGATTGACATCCGCCTTCTTGTCACCCGAGAGCGCTTCGGCGAAGCGTGCCGTGCCCGAACGCGCGATGGTGCCGAGGTTCTCGACCAGCTCCTCGCGGCTCATGCCGATCCCATTATCGTCGATGGTGAGCGTGCCGGCAGTGCTATCCGGGGTGAGCATGATCTTCAGCTCGGACCCTTCGCCCATCAGGCTGTCGTCGCCGATCGCCGCATAGCGCAGCCTGTCGCAGGCATCCGATGCGTTCGAAATAAGTTCGCGCAGAAAAATGTCCCGATGCTGGTAGAGCGAATTGATCACCAAATCGAGCACGCGGCCGACTTCGGCCTCAAAAGGCTGCTTTTCCGCAGTCATCTCTGGTCCCCCGTTTGACCCAATCGTCGAAAACCAATCTGTGCCGGCATGTAGGCGCTGGCCCGGCGACCTTCAAGCGGTCTCGGAGAAGGCGATGTGTCCGCCCCGGCATCTTCAATCCATGGTGTGCAAAATTGAGTTCTCATACCAGATAGAGGGTGCTTGCTGAGTGTCCGCTCCCCTTGTCAGCCCCGATGGTTCGTCCCATAGTTTCGTCATGGTCCTGAATATTGAAGACCGACATCGCGTTCTTGCCGTCCTCGGCCCGACCAATACGGGAAAAACCCATTTTGCGGTCGAGCGCATGTTGGCCCACAAGTCCGGGCTGATCGGCTTTCCCCTTCGCCTGCTTGCCCGCGAAATCTACGACCGCATCGTGATCGAAAAAGGCGCCCAGCAGGTAGCGCTGATCACAGGCGAGGAAAAGATCCAGCCGAAAACCGCCCGCTACTGGGTCGCGACCGTCGAAGCGATGCCCGAAGATCTCGACGTCGACTTTCTGGCGGTTGACGAGATCCAGCTCGCAGCAGATTTCGAGCGCGGCCACGTGTTCACTGCCCGTCTCCTGCATGCACGCGGCGGTCAGGAGACCATGTTCCTCGGCGCCGACACCATCCGACCGCTGTTGAAACAATTGGTGCCGGAAGCCGAAATCATCACCCGGCCGCGCTTTTCAACGCTTTCCTATGTCGAGCCATCCAAGGTTACGCGCCTGCCCAAGCGCAGCGCGGTGGTTGCTTTCAGCGCGCGGGATGTCTACGCCTTCGCCGAGTTGATCCGCAGGCAGCGCGGCGGTGCTGCGGTGGTGCTTGGCTCGCTCAGCCCCAGGACGAGGAATGCCCAGGTTGCACTCTATCAGGCAGGTGAGGTCGATTATCTCGTTGCCACCGACGCCATCGGCATGGGGCTCAACATGGATCTCGGCCATGTAGCGCTTGCGGCCACGGTCAAGTTCGACGGACGCGAAACCCGGGAGTTGCTGCCCCCGGAGATCGGCCAGATCGCCGGCCGCGCCGGGCGGCATATGCGCGATGGCACTTTCGGCACGACGATCGATGTCGGCGATCTCGAACCCAAGGTGGTCGAAGCCGTCGAAAATCACGAATTCCCGGCTCTGAAGGAACTGCGCTGGCGCCATGCGGATCTGGACTTTCGAACCCTGGATCGATTGCTGGAAAGTCTCGACACCGCCCCGCCCTTCGCCTGCCTCAAAAAACCGGCAACGCGCTGGACCATGTCAGCGCGAAGACCTTGTCCCGGCGGGATGATATCGTCAGGCGAACGGGATCGGCATCGGGCGTCGCACTTTTGTGGTCCGTTTGCCAGATCCCCGATTTTCGGAAGACGTTGACCGACAGTCACCTGCAGCTGCTGGATACTGTCTTTTGCCATCTCGCCGATCACGGCAGGCTGCCGTCCGACTGGGCGGCGGATCAGATCGCGCGGCTGGAAGGGATCGAAGGTGATATCGATGCACTGACCACCCGCCTCGCGCATATTCGCACCTGGACCTACATGACCCACCGCGCCGACTGGCTGGACGATCCCGTTCACTGGCAGGAGCGGGCGCGTGCCGTCGAGGACCGCTTGAGCGATGCGCTCCATGAACGCCTGACCCAGCGCTTTGTCGACAGGCGGACCCAGATCCTCCTGAAAAGCCTCCAGGAGGGCGGGCCTCTAGGCTCGGTCGGCAGTGACGGCTTCGTCGTGATCGAGGGGCACCCGGTCGGGCGGATCGAAGGGTTGCGCCCGGTGCTCGATCAGGGAGCTTCGTCAATTCCCGATCTCGAGCGACGTGCCCAGAATGCTGCAGCCAAGCGGATCATCGGCCCCGAACTCGTGCGCCGGGTAAAGGCTTTGGTGGCCGCCGATGACGACGCCTTCTCCCTCGACAACCGCGGCCAGATCCTTTGGCAGACACCGAAGAGGAAACACCACTCGGTGACAGCGGCGGCGGTCGGACGGCTGGTAGCGGGGGCGACGGCCTTGGCACCGAGGCTGGAAGCCTTGGCCGGCGATCAATTGGGCACCGAAGCAAAGGAAGCCGTGCGCCGGCGGCTTGCCATTTGGCTCGACAGCTACCTCGCCAGGCTGACCGCACCCCTGCGCGATCTCCAGGCCGCCGAATTGGAGGGGCCCGGCCGTGGTCTCGCTTTTCTCTTGGTGGAGGGCCTGGGCAACGTCCCGGTGGCAACTGCCCATGCCCAGCTGAAGGGGCTGTGCAAGACGGATCGGAAGAAGCTCTCCAAGCTGGGGGTGCGTTTCGGCGTTCGTCACATTTATGTGCCGGCCATGCTCAAAGGCCGGGTGATCGAGTTGCGTGCGCAACTTTGGGCCGTGCAGGAAGGGCGTTTCGACATAGAGAGCCCGGCGAAGGGGCGTGTATCCATGGAAGCGGGCCTACTTCCGGATGGCTTTGCTCCTGCTCTCGGATTCGAGGCCTTGGGTGGCCAGGCCCTGCGTATCGATATGGTGGAGCGGTTGGCCGCCGACCTCAGGCGCCGCGCAAGGGAAAGCGAGCCGTTTGAGCTTGATGGTGCGGTCATGGCAATGACGGGCCTGGCAGCCGGCGATCTCGATCCCGTGATCAAGGCATTAGGGTTTCTCCGCGATCAGGTTGGGCGTTATCGCCGGCGCAGGAAGAAGGGACGTCGGCGGCCGAAGGTCGAGCGTCGCGAGAAAGAAATGGCAGCCGCCTCACCTTTCGCGGCCCTTCGTAATCTCCAATTCGAGACGGGCACGGGATGACGCGAAAAGACCGAGCTTCGGACGAAGGTGACGACAGCGGTCTCCGCCTGGACAAATGGCTCTGGCAAGCACGGTTCTTCAAAACCCGAGCCTTGGCTGCGCAAATTGCGGCAAGGCGCAAGGTCCGAATCAATCGCACCCTGGTCACCAAGCCCCATTACCGCGTGCGGCCCGGTGACGTGCTGACCTTCCCTCAAGGCCGGGAAATCCGTGTGGTCCGGATTCTGGCCCTGGGCGTGCGCCGCGGCCCGGCACCTGAAGCGCAGATGCTCTACGAGAATGTCGCCGAAGAAGCGCCCTCCACCTCGGGCGGTTTTCCTCCAGGAACATGATGGTCCGCTCCGGGCCAAGGCAACGCGAAGTGTGGGAAGTCCTGGTCTCACGCAATCAGGCTAAATCCTGGAACCAAGCGTTGACTTCGATACGAATTCAGCCTAACTAGCTGGTCAGCGCTCGAATCGACTCGATCCGGGCGGTTTCATGTTGGCTAGCTGGCATAGTTGCATGCTGGATGTTGATTCGGCAGCGCATAGGTATGGCAGCTCTTAAATGGATATGGGTTCGGTTTCGATGAAGACCTATTCTGCCACGCCTAAGGATGTCGAGCGCGGTTGGTACGTCGTGGATGCGGAAGGCCTGGTGCTTGGGCGGCTCGCCGTTATGGTGGCGGATCGTCTGCGCGGCAAGCATAAGCCGATGTACACGCCCAATATCGACTGTGGCGATCATATCGTTGTGGTCAATGCCGAGAAAGTCGGTTTGACCGGCAATAAGCGGGCGCAAAAGACCTATTATCGCCATACCGGCTATCCCGGCGGCATCAAAAGCACGACGGCCGAGCAAACCTTGAGCGGCGCCCATCCGGAACGGGTGATCGAGAAAGCGGTGCAGCGGATGCTGCCTCGCGGCGCTCTCGGACGGCAGCAGCTCACAAAATTGCACGTCTACAGCGGCGCGGCGCATCCTCATGATGGACAGTCCCCCGTCGCTTTGAACGTTGCCGAGATGAATCGAAAGAACAGCATCAGAGATCACAGCGATGGCTGAAAACCCGACCCGTTCCCTTTCCGATCTCAAGGACCTGGCCAACGTTGCGTCATCAGCGCCGCCGGCCGAAGCTGAGATTGCACCGGCTGAGCCCAAAATTGATGCACAAGGGCGGGCCTACGCAACTGGTCGCCGAAAAGAATCGGTGGCCCGTGTCTGGCTGAAGCCCGGTGCCGGAAGGATCACTGTGAATGGCCGCGATGTCGAAACCTATTTCGCACGTCCGGTGTTGCGCATGATCATGAACCAGCCCTTCGAAGCTGCCGGCCGGGTGCAGCAGTTTGATGTCATGTGCACGGTCAATGGTGGTGGCCTTTCTGGGCAGGCAGGCGCTGTTCGCCACGGAATCAGCCGCGCGATGGTTGCCTTCGATCCGAGCCTCAGGCCGGCCCTGAAGTCAGGCGGCTTCCTGACACGGGATTCCCGTCGGGTGGAGCGCAAGAAATATGGTCTGCGCAAGGCGCGGCGGAGCTTCCAGTTCTCGAAGCGCTAAGCCGGAGACCAAGGCAAATCAAAAAACGGCTGTCTGCTTGGTGGGCAGCCGTTTTTTTGTTGCTGATGACCGAAGGACAAGGCCGCAATGGTCTGGAATAAGCCGCGTGCGTTTCGGGCAATCAATCACTGAGATCGCGACTAGCTCTAAAGCTATCGGATCAATGACTGGGGCCGGCTTTCTCGGACTCCAGGATGAAGATGTGGCCGCAATAGGGACAGGTCACCTTATCGGTATCATCGATAGCGAGAAACACGCGGGGATGGCCCAATTGACCCGCACCGCCATCGCAAGCCACGTTTCTGCTCTCGACTTTCGTTGTTTCGACCACTTTGCTCATTGAGCACCTTTCTGAACGTCCTCGTCGATGAGGACAGGAAAACGCCCGCAACTTAGAATAGGCACTCCATCATTGACAAGCATCACGTTCTTTCCCTTACGTAACGGGAGTATTCGGGACAGCTTCGAGGCTGCCGTCAACTTGTAAACTGGGTAAAGACCGCTCCACGATTTGGCAGTCGATCTGTGCTGTCCGGCTAAATATCATGCCGGTAACGAACATGGTAAGGGGGGAGCTTCGATGCTATTGGTCTTCGGATCACTCAATGCGGATATGCTGTTCAAGGTCGAGACGCTGCCGCGTCCAGGAGAGACCGTGCTTTGCCCGCGCTACGAACTGGCTGCGGGGGGCAAGGGAGCCAACCAGGCCGCTGCCGCCGCCAAGGCCGGCGCGGAGGTGAACATGGTCGGACATCTAGGTGCCGACAGCTTCGGCGATTTCACCCGTGATGTCATGACCAGGGCCGGGGTCGACTGCAGCGCCGTTGCAACGTCAAAAGCCGCGACCGCCATTGCCGTCATCGGTGTTGATCAAGCCGCAGAAAACCAGATCATCGTCGCCAGCGGAGCCAATCTCGATACATCCCCCGACCAGGTTTCAGATGACCGTTTAACGCCGGATGTTACCGTTCTTTGTCAAAACGAGGTGAGGCCGGAAGCCAGCTTTTCCCTGCTGAAACGCGCGAAATCGGAAGGAGCCAGGACAATTCTGAACCTGGCGCCTGCTGCAGCGATTGCAAGCGACGTTCTCGATGCCCTCGATTTTCTGATCGTCAACGAGATCGAGGCCGCCATGGCAGCAGGTATCGACGAGCTTGGCGAAGATGCCATACCGGTTGCAGAGGAACTGAGCCAGCGTCATGACCTTACGGTCGTAATCACGCTTGGTGCCAAAGGCGCGATCACCGCCGGACCGGCTGGGCGATATCATATCTCTTCTTTGCCGATCGAACCGGTGGATACGACCGGCGCCGGTGATGCTTTCGTCGGTATTCTGGCGGCGAATCTCGATCAGGGCAAACCGCTGCCCGAAGCCCTTAAGTATGCCAGCGTCGGTGCGGGCCTTGCCTGCACACAGATCGGCGCCCAAACGAGCCAGCCTGAAACTGCGGATATTGTGGCTCGACTGGGTGATGTCGTTCTTAGCTCAATCTAGAACTCAATTCGAGCAGGTTGATCCAACCTCCTTTTGGACCAGACAGGGAATTCCCTGAGAGCCCCGGCCAGCCTCGTCACCAAGATGGCTGGCTACTCGTCTCGAAACACTTTCTCTCGGCGCTCGTGACGCTCTTGCGCCTCTATACTCAATGTTGCGATGGGGCGGGCTTCAAGGCGCTGCAAACCGATCGGCTCCTGCGTTTCCTCACAATAGCCGTATGAGCCATCGTCGATCCGCTCGATCGCCGCGGCAATTTTTGAAAGAAGCTTCCGTTCGCGATCGCGGGCACGCAACTGAAAGCTGCGCTCTGTCTCAAACGAAGCCCAATCGCTCATATCGGCCAAGCGATTGTCCTCTTCCTTAAGCTGACGCAACGTTTCGCTGGAGCCACGCAAGATCTCTTCACGCCAGCCCATCAGCTTGCGACGAAAATACTCTTGCTGTTGATCGTTCATATAAGGTTCGTCCTCACTCGGACGATAATCCTCGGTAATGAGGTCCGACATGCGTCCTCCAAACGCCACAAAAGTTGCCGCTAACCGACGAACGCTGGGAAGTTTCAAAGAGACAGCCTTCGTCTCGGCACGTCTCCCCTAACTCAGCGAAGCCATCTGCGCAAGTCGATCCTGCATAGAATAAAATGGTGAAGAAAAGGTAAACGTGACTTCTATGTGAACAGGCTTTCAGTTTAAGCAACCTTGGATCGAAAGTTCATAAGAACTCTAACCTTTTTGCAGCGATTCGCCTGATGAGCTTGCGCCGCAGGTTCGGCAATCAGGATTCCGAACGACCGTGATGCGCCGTAGATCAGCCACCATGCCATCATAAAGAAGAAGGGTCCCGGAAAGGCCTTCGCCCAAGCCTACCAGCTCCTTGATAGCTTCCACGGCTTGCAGGCAGCCCATGACCCCGACGACCGGCCCCATGACACCGCCTTCAGCACAGCTTGGGATGAGATCAGGTGGCGGCGTGTCCGGAAAAACGCATCGATAGCAGGGATGAGGAGCCCCTAAATGTGCCTTGAAGGTCGAGAGTTGGCCTTCGAGCCCTTGAACCGCAGCACTGACCAAGGTCTTGCCCAAATCCAGGCAGGTGCGGTGGACGATATCGCGCGTCACGAAGTTATCACTGCCATCGGCGATAAGATCATATGGAGCAATCAACGCGGAGGCATTCTCCGCTCCGAGCTTCTCCTCATGAGTGACCAGATCGATATCCGGATTGAGTGCTGACGCCGTTCGTTTAGCACTGATCGTCTTGGCCAGCCCTACATGAGCTGTTGGATGAGCGATCTGACGATGGAGATTGCTGAGATCGACCTGGTCATGATCAACGACCCCGATCCTGCCGATACCCGCTGCAGCCAGGTAAAGAAGTAGGGGCGAGCCGAGACCGCCGGCACCGATAATCAGCACCCTGGATTGGAGCAGTTTAGTCTGTCCTACACCGCCCAGCTCCGGAAGAACAATATGGCGGGCGTAGCGCAGCATTTGTTGTTCGCTGAAGGTCATGATCGGCAATCGGATCCTAATGCAGGGAAGCCCTTAACGAATTTTTAAGGTTACCACTTTATGAATAAGGCGTGAGGCTATTGTCTCCGGACTACTGAGTTTTTTTGCCGGGCGGCGGCAGGTTGAGTTTGAAGGGCAGACTAGGTGTCCAAGGATCCTGATACAGCAGTTGCGCTTCGTTACGATCCCGAAGGAGGGGACCTTCCGAGGGTTGTCGCCAAGGGGCATGGCGCGATCGCAGAGCAAATCATCTCAGTTGCCGAGGAGTTCGGAATCACCGTCCACCGCGATCAAAACCTGGTCGAAGTCTTGGATCAGTTGGAAATCAATGCACCTATCCCGGTCGCAGCTTTCGCCGCCGTCGCTGAAATTCTAGCTCATCTCTATCGGGTGAACGACGATATGAGCAAAAACAGATGAGCAACGATGATGATGCCTTTGGAAACCTTAGGGAAGAGATCAAGGCGATATCGGCTCATTTGGCTCACACCAGGCAAGTCTTGCACCAGAGCGAGACCGAGTGCCTTGCGGAAGTGGGCCCGAGAATCGAAGCCTGTGCCAAGCAGATCAGAGACCTTCCGATGACCGCACGCCGACCTATGCAGCCACTTTTGCTGGCTATTCTCGAAGAGGTAGATCGGACCATCGACATTTATCAGGCAGAACTTGAGCATCTGCGCGCAGAGCTTACCTCCGCCCATCAAGGCCGAACTGCTAATGCCGCCTATCGGCAAGCACGGAAACCTTGATCGTGCGATGGCGATGATTTCCACAGATTATCTACGCTTCGTTCTGGCACTTCTGCTGGTTCTTGGCCTTATTGCGTTGTTCGCTTGGCTAGCGAAGCGCTTCCGGATTGGCTCATTCCCTGGCGGATCAATCAACTCAGGCCGACTGCAGCTGATCGAGAGCCTAGCGATTGATTCGAAACAACGCCTGGTCATCATTCGCAGGGACGATCAGGAACACCTGCTGCTGCTTGGCCCAGAGACAGGAGCCCTGATTGAGACCGGCATCGAAAAACCGGTTAGCCATGGAAAAGCCCACCTTGTGGCCGAGGTGAACGGACAGTGAGCGTCAGCTTGTTCTTCAAAGGGCTTTTCCTGGTATCGACTTTCCTGATGTCATCGCAGACATCTGCGCAAAGCCTCAACATCGATCTGGCCGACGGCATCAATGTTACCAGCCAGTTGATCCAACTTGTCGCCTTGGTGACGGTGCTGAGCCTGG